>NZ_JOKH01000001.1:0-74938 GCF_000722635.1 Endozoicomonas numazuensis
CACGCTTATCCCCCGAAGCTCATTGTCGCCATCCTGATCTACGCCTATAGCCATGGCGTTTTCAGCTCCCGTGAGATTGAACGTCGCTGTCGGCAAGATCTGGCGTTTATGTACATCTCGCAAATGAATTGCCCGAACTTCAGAGTCCTGGGTGACTTTCGTAAAGATAACCTGTCCTTCTTCCATGACTGCTTCAAACAATCCGTCAAGCTGGCAATGGAGCTGGAACTGGCATCGCTCGGGCATATCAGTCTGGACGGTTCAAAGTTCAAAGCCAACAGCTCAAAGCACAAGGCCATGAGTTACGGGCGACTCAAGCTCAAAGAAGCAGAACTCAGTGCAGAAATTGATGACCTGATCGAGAAAGCCAGTCAATGCGACCAGGAGGAAAATGACACCTACAAAGAAGCCAGTGGTTACAGCATCCCTGAAGACCTCCAGTTCAAAGAAGAGCGGTTAAAGAAAATCAGGGTAGCCAAAAAAGCCCTCGAAGAACGAGAGAAAGCCCTGAACCCGGACGAACCAATAGACGACAAAAAGCAGATTAGTTTTGCAGATCATGATGCCCGGATGATGACCAAGAAAGGTTACTGTGATTACAGCTACAACGCTCAGATTAATGTTGATGCCGATCACCAGATCATTGTTGGCCAGCATATCAGTCAGCACGCCAACGATGTGCAGGAAGTTGAACCTGCGCTTCAGGCGCTGACAGAAGCCATTGATGATGCAGTTGTAGGTATGTGGAGCATGGATAATGGTTACTTTTCAGGGCCAAACCTGCATGCTGTGGATGAGCACGGAATAGACAGTTATATCGCTACCGACAGAGAAGAAAAGCCGGCTACGGATGACCTTGAAGACAGCGATCGAAAATTTGTCAAAGCAGATTTTACATACGAGATAGAATCAGATGTGTTTATCTGTCCGGCGGGCGAACAGATGGTTACCGACCCTGCCAGTAAAGCCAAGAGAAAGAGTTACAGAGCAAATAAGGATGTATGCAAGAAGTGCCCTTATCGCTTCAGATGTAGCGGTTCGAAGAAAAGTGCGGGGCGTGTCATTCGTACAGACAAATTTGAAGTTGCACGTCAGGCCATGACTAAAAAAATGGAGACAACCGAGGCGAAAAGCATCTATGAGCGTCGCAAGGTGATAGCAGAGCCGCCGTTTGGTCAGATAAAGAACTCTGGATTCAGGGGCTTCAACCTGCGAGGGAAGGAGAAAGTTGAGGCCGAGTTCTCATTGGTATGCACAGCTCATAATTTCAAAAAATTTGTGAAGGCGGTCTCAACGGGATCAGTCCGCCTTGAAGATTTGGAAAAGGTTAAAAAAGCGGCATAAAGGCCAGGAAAAGGTGTAAATCTGCCAAAATGGGAAAAATCCTGCATAAAGGCGGTTATTTTTTGCCCATGTTTGAATTATAAAAGCTCATTGCCGCTCTCGTTGACCTATTCTCGGTCAGCCTCCTAGCCCCCATCAAACTTTTGAAGTTAACTAAGGCAGCAACAATAACTACCGAGAATAAAAAACTGAAAATGCAGGCTCCACAACGGAGCCTGAATACAGAATACTCACTTCATCGTGAGCGACAAATCATAAAGCTGCTTTTTCCGATACCCGGAAACATCTGCAATCACTGCTGCCGCTTTTTTAGCTGGCAACTCTTGTAACAATCGCTTCAATAGTTTCGCTGTATCTGGATCAACCGTTTCTTCCTCCTGCACTGCAGCCCCTTCAACCAGCACCACAAACTCACCACGACACTGATTCGAATCTTCCTGAAGAATCTTTTCCACCTCTTCGACGGTACCCGCAATAACTGTCTCAAAAGTCTTGGTCATTTCTCTGGCCAAAACAATATAACGATCCGCTCCCAGCACTTCACGAAAATCGGCAAGGCTATCAAGAATACGGTGTGTAGACTCATACACGGCCCACGTATTAGTCATAACACCAAGGGATTCGAGCTTTTTTTTCCTGCCAGACGACTTGGCAGGCAGAAAGCCTTCAAAGTAAAAGCGGTCAGTTGGCAAGCCACTGACCGATAAAGCGGCCACCAAAGCACAGGCACCAGGCACCGGCACCACCTTAACTCCCTGCTCTCTAACTGTGCGCACCAATACAAAACCAGGATCGGAAATCAATGGTGTTCCAGCATCACTGATCAGCGCCACGGAGTCCCCTTGCTGCAATCGTGCCAGCAGCACCTCGGCCTGATGTCTTTCGTTATGCTCATGACAGGGGATCATGGGGGTTTCAATACCAAAGTGATTGAGCAGTTTCCGACTGTGCCTGGTATCTTCCGCCGCAATCACTGAAACCTGCTTCAACACCTCAATAGCTCTCGGCGTCATATCCTCGAGATTACCAATGGGGGTTGAAACAACAAAAAGAGTACTTTCAGACATATTCTGCCAGCCATTCAAGTGACCATGAAGACTATTCACAATCGAGGGAGTTAGAACCAATTAGCGATGAGTTTACTCTTTTAAAAGGCTGCTTGACAGAATCCATAATAAACAGAACCTTTAACTCTGATTCATCAAGCTGACGCACACTGCGTGTTGGGGTAGAATGCTGTCATCAAAAACAGTCCGGGCATTGACTCCGATTTTATGAGCCAGAACCTTTCCAAACGCACTCTGATAACCACCCTGCTGATTAGCGCAGTGCTAGCAGGGTGCTCATCACAGCCCAGCAAAATAGCTGAACAACCTCTACCAGCCATTGAGTTCGCACCCGAAGGTGCTGACCAGCTACTGGAGCGAGCCAAACGAAGTCAGTTTCCTGAAAGCGCCAGACTGAAAATCCAGGCCTCAGATCAGCTGGTCGACTCCCAGATGGTCAGAGCTCAAACTATTCTCGACAGCCTGAATTACGAAGAGCTTCCAGACACTCTAAAGGCTGAAATGGCCGTTACCCGAGCCCGCATTGCTGAATTAACAGGGCAGAACTGGGAAATATTTTTCTGGCTGGATCGAGCCTCTGTCATCAATAGCAGCAACACCCGACTTCTGGATAAAAGCCATACACTCAAGGCTCAGGCATACAATCGTTACAGAGAGTATGTAGCCGCTCTGGATGAATGGAGCATGCTATCCAATATCAGCGAGCTCGACCAACATCCCAAAAACAGGGACGCCTTTTGGGAAACTCTGCTCAACGCCCCTGAAGAGCGCCTGATTACCCTGGGCAACCAGACCAGCAACGAAGCCATGAAAGGCTGGCTCGAACTGGCCCTTGTCTACCGCCCGGGAAAATCACTGGACCAACAGTTATCTGACTTGAGCAATTGGCGAACCCGATGGCAGAACCACCCGGCCATTACCTATTTACCAAAAGATATCAGCGCTCTTCAGGTAGTCAGTACCCAAAAGCCAGACAAAATCACCCTGCTGCTTCCTGTCAGCGGCCCATTAGCATCAGCCGGCAGAGCCATCCGGGACGGCTTCCTGGCAGCTTACTACGAGAACCTATCTGACTCCGAAGAGAGCACACCAGAAGTAACCATTGTGGACACTCACGGTAAAAATGTTGTCGAGCTGGCCAATGAAGCCAAAACCAAAGGCACCGAACTGATCATAGGCCCACTGGACAAAATTAATGTAAGCCTGCTAAAAGAAAACACACCTGAAGGCGTAACCGTTCTTGCATTAAACACCCTGGAAGACAATGGCAGCCATATCACTCAAAAAGACAGCTTTTTCGAGTATGGTCTATCCACTGAAGACGAGGCCAGAACAGTAGCCCGACGCGGAATACTGGACGGACATCGCCGTGTACTGATACTGCGCCCGGAAAGCTCATGGGGAGACAGAGCCACCAACAGCTTTGTGGCCGAATGGACAAATCTTGGCGGAGAAGTCGCCGGAATCTCTGAGTTCAATAACACAACCGAATTCAGCCAGCTGGCTGGCCAGGCCTTACAGGTGGACGAGAGTCAGAAGCGCGCCAAGGAACTCAACAGAATTCTTAGAAAAAAACTGGGCTTTGAACCTCGCAGAAGGCACGATGTCGACATGATCTACATGCCTTCCAACCCCAAGGAAGCCCGTCAGCTCAAACCCGCTCTTTCTTATCAGTTTGCCGGAAAACTTCCGGTTTATGCCACATCCAGTGCATATTCAGGAAGAGTCACCCCCAGCAGAGACCAGGACCTGGACAGCCTCAGAGTACCGGTGATGGCCTGGTATCTTCCTGATCAGAAAGGCAGCCTTGAGTCCAACATTCGAGCCACATGGAGCAGTTCCAGAGGCCAGTATGGCAGTCTGTACGCTATGGGCGCCGACGCCTTTAAGCTTTATCCTCGCCTTCAGCAACTGGCCAGCCTGCCCGGCAGCCGACTGGAAGGGCTGACAGGCTTACTCAGCATCAATAGCACTCACCATGTTGAAAGAGAGCTTTCCTGGCAGGTCTTCCGCAATGGCCGACTAAGACCCCTTCCTATCCCGGTACAAGAAAAAGCTGATGTTCTGGCAGTTAAAGCTTCACAATAACCAGGGCGCATCAGCAGAAAACCGGGCACTGAAATACCTCAGCGCCCGGGGCATGAAGTTGATCCAGAGAAACTACGCCTGTAAAGCAGGTGAGATTGATCTGGTCATGCTCGACAAGGAAACTCTGGTTTTTGTGGAAGTTCGTTTCAGATCTCAATCACAGCTGGGCTCAGCTGCAGAATCCATAACTATCAGTAAACAGAATAAAATCAGAAAAGCCGCTCACCACTTTCTTGCTTGCCACCGTAAACATCAGCACAGGCTATGCCGCTTTGACGCCCTGCTGATTAAAAATTCATCCACACATCATGACGCAAACCCCGAAAAGCTTATAGAATGGCTACAGGGTATTTTTTAAGTCACCTTCCAGTCATTGCAACTGAAACGTTACGGCTCATACTGGCTTCATTCATCCTGAGACTTATCGAAGAATGCTGACAATGCACTTCGACAGGCTCAATGTGAACACAGTGAGATATAAAGCCTGATTGCACTAAACAACGGTGGACAGATACAAACGAGTGAATTATCCCTGTTCCACTCATATTCAACGGATGAAGATAATAAAAAGGGGTAATGAAAAAAAATTCACGGTAAACTAACGGTTCTATTACCACCCCCTTTATATTCAAACGGCTTTCACGATTTCCATAATGCCCATAGCGAAAGAAAATGCCTATATCGATAGAAAATGCCTATAGCGAAAGATATGGCGGCGAACCATTCGGGATTTTGAGACATGCATGAGCGCATCACACAACATTTTTCAGACAGCATTGATGCCAAGATTCGCGCGGCAGACTGCTTGCCCCCCTTGATCGCCCAGGCTTCCGAAATTATGGTGCAATCCCTTCTGAACGAAGGAAAGATTCTCGCCTGTGGAAATGGGGGAGCAGCAGGCGATGCCCAGCACTTTGTTTCTGAATTACTGAACCGTTACGAACGGGAGCGACCAGCTCTGCCAGCCATGTCTCTTTGCGCAGACAGCCTCACATTAAGCTCCATTGCTAACGACACCAGCTTTCATGAAGTCTTCTCAAAACAGATTCGTGCACTGGGGCAGCAAGGCGATATTCTGCTGGCCATCTCAACATCCGGCAATTGCCCCAATATCGTACAGGCCATACAGGCGGCTCATGACCGGGACATTCAGGTGATCGCGCTGACCGGAAAAACGGGGGGCGACATGGCCAGACTACTCCACCCCGAAGATATTGAAATACGGGTTCCGGACAATAGCTCCCCTCGAATTCAGGAAGTTCATACATTGGTCATTCATTGCTTATGTGATCTGATAGACGAATTTCTGTTTTCAGGTGAGTAACCGTTCATGAGCCAAGGAAATAGACTCTAATCATTCTCGGTATCGAAAAAAGTTCACTGGAAAAACAGATTCTATTCAACTCATCACCGACCAGGAGATAAAAAGGTGAAGCGTTTATTCGCCCTGATTTTAACCAGCTCGCTATTTCTGCTGGGTGGCTGTGCAACCATTGTAGACAGCGTTAATGAAGACCCCATCAGCATGGACCCTACGGAACGCTCATGGGGTAACTGGATAGACGACCAGACTATTGAAACCGTCGCAGCCGTCAACATCAACAAAGCCGACGAACGCTTTAAAGACAGCCGGGTTAAAATAGTCAGCTTTAATGGCACTGTTTTATTAGTTGGACAAGTCTCAAGTGCCGAACTGAAGAACATTGCTGAAGAGACTGCCAGAAATGTCGACGAAGTTCACAAGGTTTATAACGAACTCACTATAGGCAGCAACGCCAGCCTGCTTGAACAGAGCAATGATTCCTGGCTAACCACCAAGGTAAAAGCCAACCTGATCAAAAGCGAAGAGCTTTCCGCTGACCGCATAAAGATCAACACCGAAAAAGGCACTGTTTACCTGATGGGACTTTCCACCCCCAGACAAGCACAGGTTGCGGTTGATATCGTCAGAAACACTGGCGGCGTTCAGAAAATTGTAAAAGTTTTCGAGTACACTCAATAAACCCATCACTTCCAACTGGCGCAAACACCAGTTTGTGCCAGCTCTCCCTGTTCCTCAACCCAAGCCAACTCACTTAATAAGTTAAGTAACAATACTTACTTATATGCCCGACCTGGATTGATATGATGTAAATTAATTTTTCCATATCCTGTACTATCGAAATCAGAATCAAGGGTTAAGAAGCACTATGAAAGGCATCCAAATCACCTCCAGTGAAAATGACACTCTCGTTAACTCCATCTGGCTGATTGATGAAGCTACAAGCGAAGCCCGCCTCATTTGCGCCAAAGGCGACGAACTCGAAAACGACACCGTGCTCCCTATTGAAAAGCTGGGAACATTCGAAAGCCGCGACATCGAACTGAATGTTGAAGAAAAAACCATACGTGAAGGTGGCCAACACCTTAACGTTAATGTTTTGTCCCGAGAAAAACTGGAAGAAGCCGCAGCGGACCCTGAGAAATACCCATCTCTAACTATCCGTGTATCCGGCTATGCTGTTCGCTTCAACTCCCTGACCCCCGAACAACAGCGCGACGTGATCACCCGCACCTTCACAAACGAAATGTAATCCTCATTCCGGAGGAAAGCTCCGCTTTCCTCCCACCTTTCCAAGAACAGCCTTTCTGGTTTTATTCTTCATATTTTGCAGAGTCGGGTTTTCCGACAGTCGAAACAGTTACCTGAAAAAGAGAGCTGCTTTTTTAACGCATCATTGCTTAAATAAAAGTTCATTCTGATTTACAGAGCTTATGATGGATCAAAATAAAATCGCCCCAGTCATCATTATTGATTGCGGCAGCAACAAAACGCCCGATATAAAAAGTATTCTCTCAAGTCTGAACACCCCTTCCAAAATTATCCCCTTGAAAGAAGCGAATTTATTTCCCTTTCGCTCTGCATCGGCAGTCATTATTTCTGGCGGCCCACACCTCTTTACTGACAGTCCGGCAATAAAAAATGAGTTGATGCAACAATTCCAGTTTTTACAACAACCACTCCCCCCAACACTCGGAATCTGTCTTGGGCACCAGGCTATTGCCCTGACGTACGGAGGCGCAGTTTACAGGGATCAGGAAAGAAGAGATCAGGACAGCATAATCATTCTGGAAAGCCATAAGCTCTTTGAAAATCTTCCGGTAGATCCTGTTTTCAAGGAAGATCATTGCGAAGGAATAAAAGCAGGAGATAACACAACCGTGTTGGCACGGTCCGAGTTTTATGAGGTTGAAGTCATCATGATCAATGATCGCCCCATGCTGGGCGTGCAATTTCACCCAGAAGTATCTGGTAAAAACGGCAAGATATTGATTTCAAACTTTATCCACTGGGCACTAAAGCATGAAGGGGCCGACTGAGTCGGCCAACCTTATTTCTCTAGCGTAAAACCTTTCCCTTTCCACGCCTCTACACCGCCGGGATGGCGAAAAACATTGTGATAACCCAAACGCACAGCCCACATAGCGGCATTATGACCACGAAGGCAACTTGTTCTTCTGCAGGTGAATACCAGAACCCTTCCCTTATCATCTAATAGTCGAACAAAGTCTTCCTCTTTGAGACCACCCATCAGTGACTCATCCCAGCTATCACTCATGATCACCGTTTTTGGAAAGGTAAAATTAACAGCACCCGGAAGATGCCCTTTTCCATAATCTTCAGCCTTCCTGACATCCACCAACAGGAAAGGCTCTTTGGAATCGATCATTTCTGACAACTCATCTGTGGTAATCAAGCCATAACCTGAGTCCTCAGCCTGCCTGGCCAGATCAACACTGACCTGCTCAAGCGCAGCTTCCTGCTTATATTGATCCACACAGGCCGAAAGCAGCAAAGATAAAGACAAGAGCATGACCCCCTGCCATCGAGATACCAGGGGACTCAACAACCGATACACCATGCTCACCATAAACCTGCTTCACTCCACTTTCCTGCAACAGAGTCACTGCATATACCCTGACAGGATCAGCCATTGATATTATTTTTCATGAATCTCGAGTACTTCTTCGCCATTCACACTGGCGTCAAAACCATCCAGAGTTTCGTATTCATAAAAACCATCATTGTTCATATGCGGGGTATCTTTCGTCGTAATAGAACGACCATCTTTGAGGGTAATAATATGAGGACTGGAACACCCGATCAGAAGAACAGTGACAGCCAAAGCAAGAATCAGATTAATGCGCTTCATAAAACACTCCTATACAACCATCACCACAGCTTAGAAAAGGATTCCGGCTCTGCAAACAAAAACCGTTATTTTCCCCAGAAAGCATGGAAGCAGATGTAAATACAGAGAGTATAACCACGAAGATAAACTGTCAGGAGAGTGCACACCCGGCACCCCCCAGAAGACTGGACTACATACCGTTTCGGAAAGTCTTATGATCAATGACACCACTTTCCCGGACCCCTTTGAGTCCAATTGCATACTCTTTCAGAACAGCAAGACTATAGTCCATACGATCCTGCATATGCTGATCTGCTTCGGCATCTTCACCTGTCATGACTGAAGCAACATTACGGACAATGAGATGGTCCGGGATGTAGCAGAGACGACAATTCTTATAACTGCTGGTGCGTAACTCTACAACAGGATATGAACCCCCCTGCCCTGCAGATACCGCAGTAATAAGGCCAGGTTTGTGGCCTAGCTGCGCAGCACCAAATACAAGGAAAAAGTTTTTCAAACCCGAAGGAACCATACCATTCCACTCTGGAGCTACCACAATAATGGCATCACTGGCATTCAATGCAGCTCTCCAGGGCGCAAGAAGAGCCTTCCACTCCTCATTACCCGACCAGATCGAGTCATCCCAAAGCGGCAGAGGGTTTTCAGCCAAATCAAGGATATCAACCTGAGTAAAAAGACCCAAAGTTACAGCACGCTCCTTCAGCACATGACTGATACGTGTACTCTGAGAATCTTTCCGGTGACTTCCACTGATAATTGTCAGGTTCATTAAGACCTCTGTTAACTTTTCTGATTAAAGATCAAATAAAATCATTACACCTGCTATGGCGATGCAGTGACTTCCCCAGCAAACAACAGGAGATGATAACCATAACACTCAACGCAAGCGAAGCCAGCCCTACTCAATCGAAGGACAAATAGGCCAAGCCACAACCAAGATACGTTAAAGAAAAAACCGGTAACAGGCTGACTGGATAAACAAACAGATCAGAATAAAAAAACCGCCAGAGTGGCGGTTTTTTTTAGAAGGCAAAATCGATCTTAAGATCAATCTAAACCTACTTAACGACTTTCAGGTGAGGCCTTCCAGGCTTGCGAGGAGGCTTATCTGACTCTTCTTCTTTAGCAGCAACAGAAGCTTCCTGCGGCTCAGGATCTGAGACAGCTTCCAGCTCAAAGTGCGGAGATACTTCTTCTTCAATCTCTGAAAATGGCTCAACCTCAAACACCATGCCCTGACCGTTCTCACGAGCATAAATAGCCATCAACGCTTCTACTGGCACCATTATCGTCAATGCTTCACCACCAAAGCGCCCGTCGAAAGTAATCACATCATTTCCCATATGCATAGCACGAACGGCTGCAGGGGAAACATTGAGTACTATCTGGCCATCCTTAACATATTCTCTTGGCACTTCTACCCCTTTTCGGGCAGCGTCCACTAAAATGTAAGGGGTGCAGTCATTTTCAAGAATCCAGTCATACAAAGCTCTGGCAATGTATGGGCGACTGCTGGTCATCGTCATAATCTGTCTCCATCCAGGCTAACTTCCGATGGTTGCCTGGCAAAAAGCCAACTCATCCTTTTCAACCATCAATAACCACTATAGAAGAAGCCCTTCAGCTATTTCTCTACCTTGTGAAAGTGGTTCAATCACTGAAGGTTATTCCGGGGAAAATATAAAGGGCTTCTCATCCGCTAAGAAACTATCACTGCTCAAGGCTGCCTTAGCTTATGGCTTATTAGCCAGATCGTTCGCCCCGACACTCAACTGCTTGAGATGAAGTCAGGGCAAGTCTCAAATCAAAGAGTGTCACGCATCTCTTTTTCGATTTCAGACAGGCTTTCCTTGAAAGATTCACGCTCAAACAAACGTTCAGCATAATCCAGGATTGCCTGCCCTTGCTTAGGCAGCTCTATACCCATGGCTGGAAGTCTCCACAAGATCGGAGCAACACAGCAATCAACCAAGGTAAATTCTTCACTCATGAAGAATGGCTTTTCAGCAAAAATAGGTGCAACAGACAACAGGCTTTCACGCAGCTCTTTACGAGCACGGGCCGCAGGTGTCTCTTTGGTTTTTGGATCCATAATGGTATCCACCAGGCTGCACCAGTCTTTCTGGATTCGATGCATCATCAGACGACTCTGAGCACGGCTGACCGGATAAACAGGCAGCAGCGGAGGATGAGGAAAACGCTCATCCAGATACTCCATCATGACACTGGGCTCATAAAGCACCAGTTCACGATCAACCAGAGTCGGAAGACTATTGTACGGGTTGAGATCAGACAGTTCCTGAGGCAAATTTTCAGGACTTACATCCTGAATATCTACCGCAACCCCTTTTTCGGCCAGAACAATGCGAACCCTGTGACAGTAGTGGTCAGATGGATCCGAGAAAAAAATCATGGATGACTTTTTGGCAACTACAGCCATGAAGTACCCCCGCCTCATGTAAAGGAAATGTGCTCCCGACCGAGCCAGACCACTCATTCGATTCCATAATTCGGATGAGCAACACTGACTTAACGAGCCGATACAAGAAAATAACGGGTTATCTTAGCAAACTTTACACCCTGCGGAATAGATGCCCTGAAAACTTTCGTGACTCCGCAGCGTAATAACCCGAAAAACCAACAAAATAACGTTTTACCGAAACAAAAAAAGCCCGCCAGGGTCAGCGAGCTCTTTAATCGGCCTGGAATCACTTCCAGCCAGGTACCGCACTGCCCTTGAACAACTCCTTGGCTTTTTCTTCTACAGCAGGAGTGTGATAGGACTCAACCAGAGCCTGGATGCGAGGGTCATTTTTATTATCCTCACGAGCCACGATCAGATTGACATAAGGAGAATCCTTATCCTCAACCAGTAATGCATCGCGTTCAGGCAGCAGATTCGCTGGAACGGAGTAGGTTGAATTAATGAAAGCCAGATCAACATCATCCAAAGAACGAGGCAGTTGCGCAGCATCCAGCTCGATAAAATTCAGTTTCTTAGGGTTTTCAATAATATCAGCCGGCGTAGCTTCCAGGTTGTTAATATCCTTCAGCTTGATAAAACCTTTATTCGCCAGCAGGATCAACGTACGACCTTCATTACTCGGATCATTAGGAATGGCAACTTTAGCTCCGTCTCTCAGCTCGCTGATATCCTTTATCTTCTTGGAATAAGCGCCAATCGGGTACACGAAGGTATTTCCCACAGCAGCCAGCTTGAAGCCACGATCCCGAATCATACTTTCCAGATAAGGCTTGTGCTGGAACGCATTAGCGTCGATAGAGCTATCCGCCAGTGCAACATTGGGAGAAACATAGTCGGAAAACTCAACCAGCTCAACATCAACCCCATGATCCTTCTTGGCAATGTCAGCAGCCACTTTCATGACATCCGCTTCCGGCCCTGCCATAACACCTACTTTTAAGGGACCATCAGAGGCATTATCAGAGCCACAACCTGTTAGCAGTACAGTGGCCACCACCAGCGCTGCACCTGCAAGCGTTTTAAATTTATCTATAGAAAACATACTTCACTTCTCCAGCCAGCCAGTTCTTTGGGGACAAGCAACAGATACAGCTTGTCCCATTCAACAATATAATCAGCGAGTTCTGTCGTAATAATTTTGCAAACGATCACCAATACTCTGTATTAGCTGCACCAGAACAATCAGGATCACTACCGTAGCCAGCATGATGACACCATCAAAACGCTGATAGCCGTAACGAATACCCAGATCACCCAGACCACCACCGCCTATGGCTCCTGCCATCGCCGAATAGCTGACCAGAGTCACCAGAGTAATCGTCATGCCGTTAATCAGTCCGGGACGTGCCTCAGGCAACAACACTCGACTGACAATCTGCAAAGGGGTAGCCCCCATGGATTGAGCGGCCTCCACAAGACCTGAAGGCACTTCATTGATAGCGCCTTCCGCAATACGGGCAACAAAAGGGATAGCCGCCAGAGTCAAAGGTACGATTGCTGCGGTTGTACCAATGGAAGTACCCACCAGCAAACGAGTCAACGGTATAATCGCTACCAGCAGTATAATAAACGGCACAGATCGAGTAGCGTTAACGACGGCACCCAACACCGAATTCAAAACGGCATTCTCTTTAATACGGCCAGGCTTGGTGATGTACAACAGCACACCCAAAGGAATGCCCAATAGAAAACTGAGACCTCCGGACACTGCTGTCATATAGACAGTTTCCCAAAGCGCCTTAACCAGGAGCAGCCAGGAATCAACTGACATAGCCTACTACCTCCACCTGCACATTTTCCTTCAGAAAATTCATGGATGCCTCTACATCCTTTTCATTCCCCATAATTTCCACCATCAGAAAGCCCATGGACTTGCTATGAACGGTTTCAATATCAGCCTGCAGAATGACGAAATCAGTACCAAACTGTTTTGCCGCCTGAGTAATCAATGGCTCAACGACCCGCTGCCCTACAAAAGTAATCCGTACAACCGGCCTTGAACCTTTTACAGGTTCCGACTGAAAACGACTCTCTACCTCTGCAACCGGCTTTTCGTGGATAGCACTGCGCACGAATTCTCTGGCGAGATCGGTCTGGGGGTTCAAAAAGAATGATTCAACATCATTCTCTTCAATCAGTTGACCATGACTGAGTATGGCAACACGATCACAAATAGTTTTAACAACGTCCATTTCATGAGTAATGATCAACACAGTAATCTTCAGCTCACGATTGATATCCTTGAGAAGCGCCAGAATGGACCGGGTTGTTTGAGGGTCTAACGCAGAAGTCGCTTCATCACACAACAAAACCTTTGGCTTACTGGCCAAAGCACGGGCAATGGCCACTCTCTGTTTCTGCCCCCCCGACAGCTGGGAAGGATAACTGTCACGCTTGTCTTTCAACCCAGTCAACTCCAGCAAGGGAGCAACGGCCGTTTCTATTTCTTGCTGAGTGGCACCTGCCAGCTCTAACGGTAAAGCAATATTTTGATAAACCGTCCGACTCGATAGCAGGTTGAAATGCTGGAATATCATACCGATGTTGCGTCGAGCCTGACGCAGCCCTTTTTCAGATAGCCGGGTAAGATCTTGTCCATCAACCACCACACCCCCAGAACTGGGACGTTCGAGCAAGTTTACACAACGAATGAGGGTACTCTTACCGGCGCCACTGGAGCCAATCACACCGTATATCGATCCTTCAGGCACACTGAGATTAATGCTATCAAGAGCTTTAACCTCTTTTTCACCCGCCTGGAACACCTTGGTAAGGTTTTTCAGTTCTATCATCGTTACTCCTGCCTGATCCCGATAAAATCAGGGCATGCTGCCTGAGTTATACTCAGTCAGTTTTATCAATCCATCTATCTGGGTGGGCTTTATGAGAGCAACCCCTCTTCAGGGCGGCCTATTTTTCGCAGACAAAAAAAAAACCACTCTGCGCTAAACAGAGTGGTTTTTCATGAATTCGTTCATAAACCCTTCTTTTAGCGGTATTTCTATAGCGCCCGCAAGCCAAGACAAATCAGCGCATTAGCGAAACACTACCTGAGCCAGCCCAACAAGTCAACACACTCATTCATGGACAGTCCATGTAGCACGAGACATGGCTTGAGATTACAGAACAAGATAGGTTGAAACGCCTTGTAGCCCATTTACTTTATCTCAAAGCATACCGCCTCCCTTGAGATTCGCCTTACCTTGCAAGACCTTAAAGAGTATTGGAGATAGCATTAAGGCGGATCGATCCAGGAATGATGACAACCTTGATCATGAGATGAACAGTTTAGGCATTAAAGAAAACAGAGGCGTAGAAAAAGAGGCGTAGAAAAAGAGGCGTAGAAAAAGAGGCGTAGAAAAAGAGGCGTAGAAAAAGAGAGTTAAGAATGATATTCCAGAATTCAGAGAACGATGGGGAATGGTAACCATTAAAGATAGTGAAGACGTGGCCCGTACTCTCCAGGGTCGATATTATAAGCCATCTTCGTCCGGAACTTCTGTTACGAGCAGAAGTTCCGGACACTGATTCCTTCAGACCAGAATGTTCATCACAAACATAGCCATGAAAGCGTTCAGGATACAAATACCAAACAGTACAGGGTAATAACGAGCTTCGGTACCAATCACACCCAGAATACGGCCTGCATATTGAATCGTTGAACCCATCAGATAGATAGCAGGTGCCAGAATTGCAATATCACGCGCCTGCAAAAGCCCTTCAGAGAGCAAGCCCACAGTCACACCGACCGCACCGCCCATAGACATGATGGCACTCATCAGTACAGCTGCGCCCTCACCCGGAAGACCCACCACACCCATGACCGGCCCAAACACAGAAGACAGCATATCCAGAGCACCGGTAATCGTCAGCGCCTTAATGATGATAAAAGCCATCATCACATTAGGGATCGTGCTGCTGGTGCCAATAGCCCAACCTTTTCGAGCCCCCTCAACAAAGATATCCGTAATCATCTTTTTCTGTTCGGTTGCAGCTGCCTTAGACATTGCGGGCCTCCAGACGGGTCTCGGTTTCTGTTTTCTTGCTGGCAAAGTTAAGGTAAAAACGCATGATATTGGCGCCCACTACCTTGAAAATAAACATGATGGCCACCGCAAGACCAATGGAACCCGGTACAGATTGACCCGCAGCATCAGTCAGCGTGAATAGAATGGCACCAGAGCTAAAGAAGTTAACAATCAGTGCGCCACCGGAGAATTGGAAGGCAGTGAAAGTGTTCTTTTCTTTGTCCGTCAATTCGTCATTATCAGAAAGATCCTTGGTCATACCTGCACCTACATCCGTAGACTGAAGGCTACCGATCAAGGCCAGACCCACCGTACCGGGAACACCCATCAGTGGACGAAGCAAAGGGGTAAGCAGCTTTCGGGCCGCCCTGAGAGCACCATAATGCTCCAATACATTGATCATACCCAGGGCAAACATACATGTAGGCACCAGACCCAAAGCAAATAGAAAACCATCGAGAGCACCACTGCCGCCGGTACCACGGTAAGTTGTTGCTGTGCTTTCAACAACACCACCGGCTCCTGTCGTAACTCCGTTCAGTAACTTCCCGAAGGCTCCATTCAGCGTGGTGAAATCAAAGACACCATACCATTCCGTCGATTTCAGCAGGCCTGAGAAAAAGACTACTGCAAAAGCCAGTGCCACATAGCTTCCGAGCGTGACCTTCTGGTCATCATGAGCGCTCATGGGCTTCCCCCCTTTAGCAACAAGTAATTAATTAATAAGTTAATGGTTAACATGGTAATAGAATTGCTTAACCAAAGGCATTGGGAGTTTTCGCAGGCTCTATGTGACTAATAACTAACTGAAACGTAACATCCAGCACACGACTTAAACAGGATGAATACCTCAGTAACCAAAGCAGGAAAAATAAATTCTTTTTAGTTGATCGCGCTGAATATGAAGCGCTACCGAACACCAGAAGCAATAGCACTGACACCGGCAATACTGCAAAGAACCAACAAGGCGTGTCGAATTATTCTTTGATCGATTCGATGGGAAACACGAGAGGCCATTTTACTGCCCAGCAACACGGGAGGAACCAGCACCAGAGCATATTTAAAGTCTTGCCAGCCGACCATACCGCCAGCGAATAGGAATGATAGGGAGATGATGCTGCTAAAGACAAAGTAGATGGACATACTGGCCCGAATTCTATCGCCTGATTCGTTCTGCATAACCAGAGCAACAGGAGGCCCGCCAATAGATGATGTTGTCCCAGTAATCCCGGACACGACCCCAGCAATAAACAAACTGGACTTTGTCGCCTGAATCTTCACCGAAAACAGACTGGCAAATACGGCCAGTAAAACCGCTCCTCCCATAAACATACTCATGTGCTCTCTGGAGGCCACCGCTAGAAGATAGGCTCCCAGTAGCGACCCTGGAACTCTGCCGGCCACAGCGTACTTCATTTCTGCGAGTTTAATAGAACCCCGGTATTTTCTAACCGTGAGCATAGCCAGAAACATAGCCATGCAGATCAAGGTTCCAGGCACCAAGGACGGAGCGATGATATAGAGAACAGGGGCAGCCACCACCGCCATCCCAAAGCCAATCATGCCCTGGATCAAAGCACCCACGAAAACAACAAGCATAGCTATTATCAGCTGGTACAGGCTCAGATCCATAACAACACTAAAACATCGCTTATATCGGAAGAGGATATAAATATAACCGTTTGCTATGTGTTGAATCCACTGTCATTTATACCCATAGATGCCTCTTCATCATTACGACAGTAGACTTTTATCGACCAAACAGCTCCTTGTAATGCTTGCGACAGACAGAAAGATAGCTGTCATTCCCACCAATCTGCACCTGACTACCACTGTTAACCACCTTACCATCAGCATCCAGTCGCACTTGCATGCTGGCTTTTTTTTCACATTTCTTACAGATACTTTTCAGTTCACAAAGTTCATCTGCCAGAGCCAGAAGCACACCGCTGGCCGGAAAAGCCTGACCAAAAGCATCAGTGCGGAGACCAAAACAAAGTACCGGCAAACCCAGATCGTCCACCACGTCGCTTAACTGCCAGACCTGATCTTCCGTCAAAAACTGAGCTTCATCGATCATGACACAGGACAGTCTTTGTTCTTTATGCTCACGGGCAATTTGCTCAAGCAGATTATCTTCCTTACTGAGAACCAGAGCGTCCTTATGCAAACCAATCCTTGAGGTGATTTTTCCTTTACCAAAACGATCATCAATGGCAGGGGTCAGCAAAAGCACCCGCTTTCCAGCTGACTGGTAATTATGTGCAGCCTGCAGCAGGTATGTACTCTTTCCCGAGTCCATGGAAGAAAAATAGAAGTACAGCGAGGCCATCAATATCTCCGTCTAAACTGTGATTCACTTGAAGCACTGGATTGGCAAGACCGGAACCGGAATGCCAAGTCATTTTAACCAGAACCCGTGCATTAATGCTGTCAGGAAAACTGCGGTGTTCCTTTCGCTCAATTCACTAGGAGCCTGTATGGTGAACAACTTTCTTGATATCCATCCGGATGTTAACACGGCTCTGACCTCTGGTATTCCTGTTGTAGCACTTGAGTCCAGCGTAATTTCCAACGGACTGCCATTCCCCGAAAACCTGGACATAGCCCTTCAACTTGAAAAAATATTGTTGGATGAGGGCGTACAACCTGCAACAACGGCCATTATCAACGGACGCCTGAAAGCAGGATTATCAAAACATGAGCTGGAATGTCTGGCATCTCCAGAGGTCACAACCCACAAAGCAAGTCGCAGAGATTTAGCGGGCTTAATCTGCCAAGAATCATCAGGAGGAACGACTGTTTCAGCCACCATGATGATAGCTGCCATGGCGGGCATACAAATCATGGCTACTGGCGGAATCGGAGGCGTTCACAAACATGGCGAACAAACACTGGACATTTCCGCTGACCTGATTGAGCTGGGACGAACACCTGTGGCCGTAATTTGCGCCGGCCCCAAAGCGATTCTCGATCTACCAAAAACACTGGAATTTCTCGAAACTCATGGCGTTCCCGTAGCGGGCTATAAAACAGATATTCTACCCACCTTCTACAGCCGTGGATCCGACCTTCAAGTAGATTTCAAAGTGAATTCTCCAGAGCAGGCAGCCCGACTGATCGAATACCAGCTCTCCTTACCCGATAGCGGCGGCCTGCTGATCTGCAACCCACTGCCCAAAGAAGAAGCCCTGCCCTGGGAAGAGATTTCCCCAAAAATCGATGACGCTGTTTTCCACGCAAAGAAACAGGGCATCCATGGCAAAGCACTGACCCCTTTTCTCATTCAGCACTTGTATCAGCATCATGGCGAGCAACTGCTGAAGGCCAACTTATCCATTCTCAGACACAACACCCAACTTGCGGCAATGATTGCCCGCGAATTCAACAACCAACACTAGACAGGACTGGATTGAACAATGAAAACAAAACCTTCATCGAGCCGCTCTTCGACCCCAGCCACGGCTATTCCGTTTTCAGGTCGAATATTTAACCCACTCTGCTCTTCACTTTTCATCAGTTGTTTTCTCATCGGGGTAGCTTCTGCCAATAATGAGGCTCAAGACAGCAGTCACTTCAGCTATGGTGAGAAAGGCATTCAGTTTCAACATGGAGATTTTAAATTAACACTGGGAGCCTTGTTGCAATATGACTGGTATAGCGCCAGGGGTGATCGAACCGTGATCCCGGCCAATGGAAATGACTGGCGTGATCAAAGAGTGTTTATCTCAGGCAGTTACGGAACAAACTGGAACTTCAAATACAATTATGACTTCAACAGCATCTCCCACAAAGATGCCTGGCTTCAGTTCAACCCCTGGAAACTGACCCTGGGACAATTTAAATCGCCCATAGGCCTGGAAAACCAGCACAGTTCACGTTTCTGGACATTCAATGAGCCCTCAATGCTGACTACGCTGGCCCCTCAACGATCTGTTGGCATCATGTGGCAACCTCAGGTAGGAGAAGGCACCTTTACTGCAGCCATTCAAAAAGCCAATATCAATGATGAAGTCAGTTACAGCAAGCAACCCATTAGAACCAGCACCCGCCTGACCTGGGCACCTGTTCAGGAACCTGCAGAGACCCTTCATCTGGGTGCTTCACTGCAATGGGTAGATTTTAATGACGACCGTCGTACAGTCAGCCTGGGAGTCCACCCGGAAGCCAAGAATGAAGATATCCCGAAACTGGTTCGTACGGGTAAAATCAAGGCAGAAAGTAAACAGGTCGGCGGACTGGAAAGTGGTTACGTCAATGGTCCCATTGCCCTGCGAGGTGAATACCTGGTCACCCGCCTGAGAGATGAGAACCTCTCCGACACTTATTATTTCCAAAGCGCCTATCTTCAGGCCAGCTATTTCCTCGATGGTGAAACTTACATTACCTACAACCCGGCGAAAGGCGTGTTTAGCAAGCCCTCTAATGTCAACCAGCGCTGGGAGCTGGCAGCCCGAAGTTCCTGGACTGACCTTGAGGAGTCCACCATCAAAAGAGGCAAAATGACGAATTACACACTCGGTCTGAGCTATTATTACAACCTCAACCTGCGCTTTACCCTGAACTACATTCACGGGGATATAGAAGACGGCAAAAAAGGCGACGAAAAAATCAATTTAGTCACCTTCAGGACCCAACTGGCATTCTAATTCACCTACTCAAAGCCTGGTCAAGAAACTGGCCAGGCTGCTGTCTATACAAAATCAGTCATGCAAAAATGACCCACTCGACCTCCTGAAAACATATACGACCAAAGTCATCTTTATGCTAGAAATACTTGTCGCCGATTATACTAATCCTGACCACGGTCAGGCCATTATCGAATTGCTTGACCACTACGCCAGAGATCCCATGGGTGGGGGAGAGCCGTTAAACAGCTATTCCAGAGAGCATCTGATTCAGGAATTAGCCAAACGACCTTTTGCTTTTTCAGTGCTTTGTCTGGTTGATGACCAACCAGCGGCCCTCGCGAATTGTATCGAAGGCTTTTCTACTTTTGCCTGCAAACCTTTGATCAATATTCATGACATGGTTGTCAAAGAGTCGTTTCGGGGCCAGAGCCTGTGCACAAAACTACTGGAAAAAGTTGAGCAAGTCGCCACAGAAAAAAACTGCTGTAAAGTCACTCTGGAAGTACTGGAAGGCAACCCTACGGCACAGGCTGCCTATCGGAAATTTGGTTTTTCAGGCTATGAACTGGATGACAGTCACGGGCAAGCTCTGTTTTGGGAAAAGAAGCTCTGACAAGCCTGCACGTATACCCTTTAGTACAACAGCCCTCTTCACGGGGGCTTCCAAAGGTTTCCCGGCTGACAATCACTTCATAAAAAAGCTCGAATTAAAAGATGAATTTCTGGGTATTGCCAAACAGGGTGTTATATACTCCCGCTCCCTCTGATATTTGACCTCAGGAGCCTGACCAGAAATAGACATCCCCGTCTAAAACCATTAAAGAACAGTGATCGATCTACTGAACTTTATGCTCGACTTTCTGTCAGACTCTTATTCTTTCGCTCAAAGGAGCCGTTATGCCTGAAAAGTACGTTAAAGTTGGCCAGAAAAATCGTCTGAAAGTCGTCGATAAAGCAGGCTTCGGCGTATTCATGGAAGGCAAACAGTTTGATGAGATTTTGCTACCCAAAAGGCATGTACCTGAAGACTGCGAAATCGGGAATGAACTGGATGTGTTCGTCTATTTGGACTCTGATGATCATCTGATCGCGACAACAGAAACACCTCTGGCTTCTGTCGGTGAATTTGCATTCCTGAAAGTCAAAGAAGTCAATCCTGTAGGCGCTTTTCTGGACTGGAACCTGGGCAAAGACCTTTTGGTACCTTTCAAGGAACAAAAAGTCAGAATGCGTGAAGGCGGAAACTACGTCGTCTATCTATATCAGGACGAACAAAGCCGAAGAATTGTCGCCTCCTCCAGATTGCACCGCTTTATTGATGAGACACCAGGAAAATATCGCCAGGGCGAATCCGTATCCTTGCTGATTCATGACAGAACAGATCTGGGTTATATGGCGATCATCAACGGCCAACATCAGGGGCTTCTGTTTGACAAAGAACTGACCAGCCCAGTGAGAATAGGTGACAAACTGGACGGCTTTATCAAACGTATTCGCCCAGACGGAAAAGTTGACCTCAGTATCACAAAGCCAGGATTTAATCGGGAGGTCGTGGGCGATCTCGGCCAGAAGATCCTTGATCAATTACAGGCGGCAGGAGGCTACCTGCCTTTGAACGATAGAACGGATCCCGCCGAAATCAAAAAAGCATTTGGTGTCAGCAAGCGTACTTTCAAGATGGCCCTGGGCGGACTGTACAAACAACGATTGATTCAGATTGAACCTACAGGCATTCGAATAAACGATTAATATTTGATTGGCTGAACAGGAGCCCGCGCTTCACAATACGATTGGAGCGCGGAAGACAATCTATCTCAATTTTCCGGCCTGAGACTCTCAATAGCCTGAAATATACTGGAAAAGTCTTTTTTCCCCATTCCCTGGGAAACATGGCGGTTATATAAAGCATAAGCGAGCCCACCCAGAGGGGTCACCGCATTACTGCCTCCAGCTGCAGCCATAGCCAGCCCCAAATCCTTCAACATTAACTCACTCATAAAACCAGGTTCATAATCCTTGGAAGCCGGAGCATTCTCCATCAAATCAGGATAAGGGTTATACACCTCAAGCGCCCAGTTTTTACCTGAGCTGGCCAGCATAATGTCAGACAGTACCGCTGGATCCAGACCATTTTTAGTACCGAGGTTGAGCGCCTCGGACGTACCAATCATCAAGATCGACAGCAGCATATTGTTACAAGCTTTCGCCACCTGCCCAGCCCCTGGCCCACCGGCCAGAAAGACATTCTTACCCATATCCAGAAGCAAAGGCTTAACCCGGTCAAAAACGGCTGGATCGGACGCTCCGCACATAAACGACAGAGTACCTGCAGCAGCTCCAGCCACACCACCGGATACCGGAGCATCAACCATCGACTTGCCTTTTTCGGCAGCTGCCGCCGATAACTTTCTGGCAGTATCAGTATCAATAGTACTTGTATCGATGAAAATGGCAGAAGCAGGAACGGATTCCAACAGCCCCTGAGTAAGATAAAGACTTTCTACATGCTTGCCGGCAGGCAACATTGAAATAACAAATTCAGCCCCAGAGCAAGCCTGCTCAGCACTGGCCGCTGCTTTCGCACCCTGACTGGCCAACGCTTTCACCGCTTCAGGAACAAGATCGAATACACTCACCTCATGGCCGGCCTTGACCAGATTAGCCGCCATGGGAGCTCCCATATTTCCAAGACCAATAAAACCAACAGTTGCCATGATCTGCACTCCCGGGTGTTTGTTGTTGTCAACTCAGGCTAATCATTCAGATGCAGATATCATTATATGCTGGATTCAGACTAAAACTTCAACCGGTGAATCTCACGATCTGAAGCCTTTTTCAGCGCGACAGGATCATCCAGTACGGACCACCAGCCAAAAAGGAAGTGTTCTGATATCAGTCTGAACCAGGGAGCTACTGAAACCGGTTCTTTCCCATCAGGCCTTGAAAGCATTTCTGATAGCTGCTCAGGATTAAGCCACTGAACTTCTGACACTTCATTGGTATTGATGGCCAGCTCAACATCAGCGCGAACCACCAGAATATAGTCCAATTCTTCCTCAACCCACTCACTGCCTGAATCGGCACGATAACGAACTTTTGTCATCATCAGAAAATCATCTTCTGACAAGGTCTCTACCGGTATTCCGAGCTCCTGATTTAACTTTCGAAGAGCCGCTCTCTTTACACCCAACTCATTTCGAGACTCTAGTTCCGATGAGACATAGTGAGGATGCGAACAGCAGGTATTGGCCCAGCAATCGGGAAAAGTAATCTTACTGCTGGCCCTACGCTGAACCAACAACTGACCTGATGGGTTGAATAGAAGAACACTGAAAGCTCTGTGCAACACTCCCGGAGCTTTGTGACTGGCCAGCTTGCTGGCACTGCCCAGCACCTGGTCATTCTCATTCACCACTATCAAAGGCTCATTCATCAAACTCGCCTGGACCGAGTCATCACGGCTGGACGCCTGATAGTCCCGAAATTGTCTACAGTCCACTTTCTTTGCTCGATCCTTCACTGACTCAGCACACACAAAAACACCCCAAGCGATCATTTTTCACACAAACAGAATAGACGAAGCGTAATTTCAGCATTATCGAATCAGTATTTATCCAAATCTGATATTTCCAGCAATACCCAACAGGAAAGCGTGCGTTCCAGCTATATACCCCTTTAGAGGTATAAGCAAAGCCTTCCCAATATTTGTCCAGTACGAATAAATACCATGTGATTAATTGCATCATTGTCTTGATTATCCAATACAAGATGCACACAATCCGCCTTTCATAGTTATTAGCTGTAAACTTAAAAAAATGCGTAAGTACGAAGACTCTCTACCGCTCAAATTACTCAAGGCCAGAGAGGCTGCCATGAGCTTCTTCCGTCCCATGCTTCAAGAGCACTCCATTACCGAGCAACAATGGAGAGTGATGCGGGTTTTGAATGACGCCGACGAGATGGAAACCAAACAGCTGGCTGATGCTTGCTGTATCCTCAGTCCCAGCCTGACAGGCATTATCCAAAGGCTTGAACAGCAGGATTATGTCAGTCGCCGAAAGTCATCAGAAGACCATCGACGTATTCTTATAAAAGCCACTCCAAAAGCCAAGAAACTGCTGGATGAAATGGCGCCTATGGTGGAAGACAGCTATAGTCGACTCACTCACGGCCTGAGTCAGGAAAAAATGGAGCTGCTGAAAGATCTGCTGGATGAAGTCAGCGTTCTCACCAACTGAAACCAGGCTTAGAGATTATTGATTTTAAAATGACAACAAAGTTCCCTGCATAAAGGCATGCAGTGTACTCAGACGTATGACTAGGAGGCTGACCGAGAATAGACAGCCCGGCCTAAAATCCAGAAAGAACGGCCATCTTTTTCACTGAATTTGCTTAAATAGGTCAACTATTCGCACAAATTCAGTGAAAAAGCTGACTCGTTCTACTGAATTTTATGCTCGGACGCTATTCTCGGTCAGCCTCCTAGTGAAACAGCCAAGAGATTTATTTCCTGATCACTGTCGGTGATGAAATAATTTTCGGGGTATAGTTACCTGAGCCTATGCGCGCCCTTTTTGCCAGAGTAATTTTGCATATTTGCATATAAGTGCCTTTCAGACTCAGGAGAGCAACATGATTAAGCAAGGTGACAGACTACCCTCTGTTGATATCACTGTGATCAGTGGTGATGAACAGAGTACAACACCTGCAGATGCATTCTTTGCTGACAAAAAAGCAGTGCTTTTTGCTGTACCCGGAGCTTTTACACCAACATGCTCCAATGCCCATCTACCAGGCTATGTTGCTCTGGCTGATGACTTTAAGGCGAAAGGTATTGATACCATTGCCTGCCTTTCTGTCAACGACGCTTTTGTTATGCAAGCCTGGAGCAAAGACCAGAATGCTGGTGCCATTACCATGATGGCCGATGGTGATGGCGAGCTAACTAAAGCCCTGGGTCTGGAAATGGATACAGGCAGTTTTGGTGGACTGAGATCCCAACGCTATGCCATGATTATTGACCATGGTGAAATCACTTTACTGAATGTTGAACCACCTAAAACATTCGAACTCAGCAAGGCAGAAACTCTTCTGGCAGCACTCTCCTGAAATCGCCGGGCGATAATATATCGCCCGACCTTTTAAAGCCACATTTCATACAAGGTTATTCTTTTCTTTTATCATTCAAAATAGTTAATTTATTCACTGGCCTTTTGAATAAACCATCCCTCTTTACTAAGCATTAGACCAACAGCTATTAAGAACGATTAATAAGTTTATTAGGCAACAATTCAATTAATAAACAAGTTTTCTATATTCTTAAGAAAGCTATATTCACTACTTATGGATTTCCTATATCAACGCTGCTAGCATCCCCTCAACCTGATCAGGCCAACATTTTCTTACCCTTGATGAATAAATTAATAATACCCTCGGAGTAACGTCATAATGAAGACAGCCTTTAAAACCGCTGCTCTGTTTCTGGCTCTTGGCAGCTCTTTTGCCTTTTCCGCTGATCAGTCCTCTACTGAAGTACTGGCTCACAGTAATACCAGCTGGGATGGAACACCGCTGAAAAGTGTCCACCTTGATAATCCTGAAGTTCGTGTACTCCGGATTGCCATTGCCCCCCACTCAAAACTTCCCATTCACAAACATCCGGTTATTAATGCAGGCTATCTTGTGAAAGGTGAATTAACCGTTGTACGCTTATCTGACGGTAAAAAGTTAGAAATGAAAGCCGGCGATGCTCTGGTTGAGATGGTTGATGAATGGCATTACGGTGAAAACAATTCTGATGAGCCTGCTGAAATTGTGGTCGTCTATGCCGGTAATGAAGGCCAGGCCATTACTGTAAAAAAAGAAGAACAGTAATTCAAATAATTTGATATAGAAAAATCTCTTTAATCAAAAGCCATTAATACATTTTGCTTTAAGTAGGAAAGAGCCTTTCACTGGACTCTTTCCATTTCTAATGTTATTAACTCTCTACCTTATAAGCTGGGTAATAGCCCTTTGGGAACAAACATATTCAGGGAACCACTGGTAATTAACTCCCCTGCTTTTTCAATGTCCGGCGCGAAGTAACGATCCTGATCATAAAAAGGCACCTGTTCTCTTAATAGGAACATGACTTTTTCCAAAGCCTCCGAAGTAGAATAAGGCTTTCTCAGATCAACCCCCTGCCCTGCCGCCAACAATTCAATACCCAGAATCGCTCCCGTGTTGGCATTAATCTCCCGCAGTCGGCGAGCACCATAAGTTGCCATAGAAACATGGTCTTCCTGATTAGCAGACGTCGGTATGCTATCGGTGACTGAAGGATGAGACAGACACCGGTTCTCACTCGCTAATGCCGCCGTTGTATTATGGGCAATCATAAAGCCAGAATTAACACCGCTGTTCTCGACCAGAAACGGTGGCAATCCACTCAGGTGATGATCCACCAGCAAAGCCACCCTTCGTTCACTGATTGCCCCGATTTCACAGCTGGCCAGAGCTATCGCCTCTGCCGCCATTCCCACAGGCTCTGCATGGAAATTACCCCCCGACAACACCTCATCATCGTCTGCAAACACCAGTGGGTTATCGGAAACCGCATTGGCTTCTACTTCCAATAATCTTGCAGCATGACGCAACTGTTCCAGACAGGCTCCCATCACCTGAGGCTGACAACGCAGTGAATAGGGATCCTGAACCTTATTACAATGCTCATGGGCATGCTCTATTGTACTGTGATCCAATAAAGCCCGGTATGCGGCTGCGACTTCGATTTGCCCCGACAGCCCCCTGGCCACATGAATACGTTCATCAAAGGGTCGTCTGCTCCCCATAGCGGCCTCAATAGAGAGACTGCCTGTTACCACAGCCGATGCCAGAAGATCTTCAGCACCGAACAACCCCTCCAATGCAAACGCTGTGGAGGCCTGGGTTCCGTTCAAAAGCGCCAGCCCTTCTTTAGGTGCAAGCCTTAAAGGTTCAATACCGGCTTCCGTCAGCGCTTCTTCAGCAGAAACGGTTTTTCCCTTCACCCTGGCCAGACCTTCACCCAACAACAAACAACTCATATGAGCCAGTGGTGCCAGATCGCCACTGGCACCGACAGAACCTTTCTCAGGCACGCAAGGCAACACATTCTTATTAATCAGCGTAACCAGAGAATCAACCAGTTCAGGCCTGACACCAGAATAACCCCGAGCCAGGCTATTGATTTTTAACACCATCATCAAACGAACAGTGTTGTCTTTCATCCAGGCTCCGACACCGGTCGAATGAGAAAGAACAATACTGCTCTGGAGCTGTTCCAGATCTTCTTCCGCAATTCGAGTGCTGGCCAGCATGCCAAAGCCCGTATTGATGCCGTATACAACCTTGTTCTCGCTGACGACCCTTTGAACACACTCAAGGCTTTTCTGAATATTCGAATAGCAGCTTTGATCCAGCTCAATTCTGGTCTGAGACCGGCTCAATTCCCGCAACTGCTGCAGAGTCATCTTTCCCGGAGTAATTTGCATCAGAGTTCCTCCATCGGTAGATGGAGGCCATTTTCCCGAGCACACTCTCTGGCGAGTTCATAACCCGCATCGGCGTGCCTCATAACCCCCGTGCCCGGATCATTCCAAAGCACACGAGACAATTTCTCTCTGGCCGGCCCGGAACCATCTGCAACAATAACGACACCGGCATGCTGGCTGTACCCCATACCGACACCTCCTCCGTGATGCAAGCTGACCCAGGTCGCACCGGAAGCTGTATTCAGTAGCGCATTCAATAATGGCCAGTCAGACACTGCGTCACTGCCGTCTTTCATGCTTTCTGTTTCACGATTGGGGCTGGCAACCGAACCCGAATCCAGATGGTCTCGACCAATCACGACAGGTGCCTTCAGTTCTCCGCTGGCTACCATGTCATTAAATGCCATACCCAAACGGGCTCTGTCTTTCAGACCTACCCAGCAAATGCGTGCTGGCAGACCCTGAAACTCAATTCTTTCCCGAGCCATATCCAACCAGTTATGCAGGGAAGGATTATCCGGAATCAGCTCTTTCACCTTCTGATCGGTTTTATAGATATCTTCAGGGTCACCGGATAAAGCGACCCAACGAAATGGGCCAATACCCTGGCAGAACAGAGGACGAATGTACGCAGGAACGAAACCAGGAAAATCAAAAGCATTTTCAACGCCTTCGTCTTTCGCCATTTGACGAATGTTGTTGCCATAGTCCACCGTGGCTGCACCACGCTGCTGAAACGTCAGCATCGCCTTAACCTGATCAGCCATGGATTGCTTGGCGGCTTTTACCACTTCAGCCTCATTGACCTGACGCTCGCGAGCCGCTTGATCCATTGTCCATCCTCTGGGCAAATAGCCATTCAGAGGGTCATGAGCGGACGTCTGATCAGTCACAACATCCGGTGTCACGCCACGAGCCACCAGATCAGGAAACACCTCTGCAGCATTGGCAAGAAGGCCTACTGATACCGCACGACCTTCAGCATGAGCCTGATCAATAAGGGCCAGAGCTTCATCCAGCGTACGGGCCTTTTCATCGAGATAGCGGGTGTTCAGACGGAAATCAATTCTGGATTCATCCACTTCACAGGCCAACATTGAAAAACCCGACATAGTGGCAGCCAATGGCTGTGCCCCACCCATACCACCAAGACCACCGGTTAGAATCCACTTACCTGTCGCCTGCCCATCAAAGTGCTTATGAGCCATGGCGACAAAGGTTTCATAAGTACCTTGAACAATCCCCTGAGAACCGATATAGATCCATGAACCTGCTGTCATCTGGCCATACATCATCAACCCCTGACGATCGAGCGCATTAAAATGCTCCCAGTGTCCCCAATGAGGCACCAGATTGGAGTTGGCAATCAAGACTCTTGGAGCCCCTTCGTGAGTTCTGAACACGCCCACGGGTTTTCCTGATTGAACCAGCAGGGTTTCATCGGGCTTGAGCCCCTTGAGTGTATCGACGATACGGTCATAGCACTCCCAGTTTCTGGCTGCCCTGCCAATACCTCCATAGACCACCAGGCTCTGGGGGTGTTCCGCCACGTCCGGATCCAGATTATTCATTAACATTCGCAGAGGAGCTTCTACCTGCCAGTTACAGGTAGAAAGTTCTGTACCCCGTGGTGCACGGATAGTACGAAGAGGATCAAACCGATTGCCTTGACTCATGAAAGGGATACCTCACGATGTCTGATGCCTATAGCGATCAATAGCTTTTGAAATGCCAGTAAAACCATTTCATTCTTTTGGAAGTCATGGATTCAGGGATGGCAGGATTGTTGAGAGTCGCCGACACGATTTGAGCAGCAACCCTCCTGTTATTTTTGTTCTACCGAATCCAGTGTACTGGGAGACAGTTCATTTTTGCAGACCCCATAAAAGTATGAGCCCACGAGAAAACTCTACCACAGGGTTTTGAAGTCTGGTTATTCTCTTTTCCAAGCTCATGAACTTCACAAGATGTTTTTGAGTCTGAGGAAAAAGTAGCTGAGATCAGGGCTAATGTCCTGATCTCAGCAATCAATAAATGGTAAATCACAAAGTTTCGAAGCTTTTTACCATCTTTTCAAATTCAGGGAGGTCTCTCTCAAAATAGTGAAGTTCAGGAGCTGAATAGGAAAGCTCATAAAACCCTTTACTGGAACTCAAGCCATAAGTAACGGTATTGATTTTCAGCCCTCTGGAAGTCGTAGTTTGCAATAGCATGCGAAACGCAGCATGTCCTGAAAGGTTGACTGGCTTAATATCAAGCTGATGAACATTCAGGCCATCTCTAGCCTTTTTGAAGGCAGCCAGATAATAGTCTGCCAATTCAATAGGCATCATTTCTTCGGAAGACGTTTTTTTAATGCCCTCGAATGCTTTCTGGTGATCCAGCCTCTGCATCATAACTTTTTGCAGGTGCGGACCTTCTTCTGTAAGAAAAACAGCATTCTGATTGGGTCCTTTTACCCAACCTAATGGCGCCTCAATTTTAAAACTGCCATCGGGACTAACCAGATCTGACTTTTCAACCACGCTCCAGGTAGCACAGCCACTCAACATACTGATGACTGAAGCTATAAGAATCGCTTTTACTCCTGATTTTTTCATTATGTAAATTCCTTATTTAAAGCATTTCCAAATATTGTTTAATAAAAGGGCCATCTGTACTTTCAGGCTCCAGTTCAAGATATTTTTTCAAAAAGACTTTGGCCTGTGAAAAATCTTTTTCCTTATAGCTAAGCAGCCCCATCGCCTTATAGGGAGGGGCATAGTTTTCATCAAACGTCATCAGTTCTTTGTAGAGAGCGATAGCCTTACCCTTATCATCAACCTTATCTCTCATTCTGAATGCTTCAGCCAGAATGTACTGATCCGTTTCATCATATAAAGCCTCCTGAGAGGGCGCTTCGAAAGTGGCAATAATCTCGCTATACCGCCCCGTTTCCAGCTTATTTTTCAGCACTTCTTTTCTTAAATGTTCGACGTGCGACTGATAGCGGTCTGCGTGAATATCTTTACCACGAACTTTGTCGTCTTTTTCCTGAAGTTTCTGAAAATGCTCAATCCTTTCTTCCATGGCTGGATGAGTAGAAAAAAACATAGGTCGTTTGACCTCACTGGCCCTTGCTTCTCTGGCCAGAGCCTCAAAAGCTACTGTCGACTGTGAAGGATCGTAGCCCGCCTCAACTAAACGAATATAACCCTCATCGTCTGCCTCACGCTCCAGATCCCTGGAATAACCAGTAACCGTTGAAGCCAGCCCGACACTGCCTAAAAGAGGAAAGCCTGCCAGCATGGTTGCTGTAGCAAAAGCCGAGGTCATCTTCCTGACTTCTCTCTGCTTCATTGAATGTCGATTAATGTAATGAATACCTTCGTGCGCCAGAACAGCAGCAAGCTGAGCCTCATTCTCCATAGCTGCAATAAGACCCGTGTTGACATAGACTCCGCCATTGGGAAGTGCAAAGGCATTCAGAACAGGCTGTTTCAGCACATAGACCCGAATATTTCCTTTAAATTCGGGATAGAGCTTGTCCATGATGCCCTGCAAGTAGACCTGTAAAGTTTCATTACCATAAACACGACTTGAGTTTTTAAGCTGCTTTTCGTAACGATCAGCAGAATGCCAGAGCCTGTTTTCTTCCCCTTCTGCTTTAGCAACATCTGCTGAGCTATAGGGTTTAATATGGCTGGTAGAGCAACCAGCTATAAGCATGGTGCTTACAACAGCTAATGCTTTCCATTGCATGTTTAATCCCTCAAATTCAAAGTGACGGAAAGGCACTCAATGTCTGCTCTACCATGGACTTAGCACCCTTATCATCTTTCAAGGAAATGGAAGTGCTCAATGAGGTATTCGTCCAGATGACATCACCGGTCTCCAGATCTATTAAACCGGTATTAAGAACGGCATGCCCACCCGGGATAACTACTCCTGCAGCAGCAAGTAACACGGCGGTCATGACTCTCCCCCCAGAGGAGACAAAATCCGCACCGAAAGTCAGTAAGACACTATCTGCCCCTGACTTTTCTTTCAAAAAGCTCAGACCTGAGCCCAACGTATCGTCTGGACTTTCAGTCTCAGATTTAAAAGCCTCAATATTAGTGATAGTCAGCGCATTACCCGCCACTAAATCATAAAGAACAATATGCTGGTTCAATATTGCTTGCTCTTCCTCAGTCAATTCTGGCATGGGAACCCAACTGACTTTATTCAGATGACTGTTCATATAAGCTTTTAGCTCGCTGTCGACCAGCTTTTTTCCTTTATCAGTCCATTCAGGGACTTCTTCAACTGAACCTACACCCAGCTCTTTAACAACCACATCGGAGGGAACGATCAGGATTTTTTTAACTTTTTCCCGCTCGCTTTCTGAGGAAGAATAAGAATGATGAACATTATTCTGGACGGTGGTTGCCGCACAACCTCCCAATAAAAAAGCCGTGAGTAATACCAACGCTGCTCTGAATGAACGCATGAAATGTCCTTTTTCTGTTTTATTATTATCTTTAAATAGTCGTACAAAATACTATCGACGCGCTTAAATCTCAAGATTGTGTCAGCAGAACGTAAAACCTTTTCTCAAAAGAGCCTTCTATTTCCGAACCCAGCCCAGGCGCCTGACCGAGAATAGGCAGGTCGGCCTAAAATCCAGAAAAAGTGGCCTCGTTCTACTGAATTTTATTCTTGACCACTATTCTCGGTCAGAACCCTAGAGTCATAAGACATTGACAAAAAGAGGCCATATCATAAAGTGAATGAGATCACTTCGGCATACACCAGACACTGACTGGAACACTCCATGACTAAAGTAACGGGCACCTGCGATTTACTGATCACCCATGTCCATATTGCAACCATGGATCCTTCTATGGGAACGGGTCATTACGGAGAACTTTTAGAGGGTGCCATAGCGATTGATCAGGGATTGATTCAGTGGCTTGGAGCAGCAGAAGCGTTACCAGCCAATCTTCAGCCAAAAGCCACCCTCGATGGACAGGGTCAGTGGTTGATGCCAGGCTTGATCGACTGCCATACCCATCTGGTTTATGCAGGAGATCGCTCCACTGAGTTTGAGCAACGATTGCAAGGCAAGAGTTACAGTGACATTGCCCAACAAGGGGGCGGGATTCTGTCAACGGTCAATGCCACTCGACGTTGCAGTCTGGATCAGCTGATCGAACAGTCCCGACCTCGCCTTGAAGCGCTACTTTGTGACGGCGTTACCACTCTGGAGATCAAATCCGGTTATGGCCTTAATCTCGAGACAGAGCTGAAAATACTGCGAGCAGCCAAAGAACTGGAGCTTCAATACCCGGTCAGAATAGAAAAAACCTTTCTGGGAGCCCACACCTTGCCACCGGAGTTTTCAGGTCAGGCTGACCGCTATATAGAAGTTGTCTGCGAAGAAATGCTCCCCGCCATTGCAGAAGAAGGTCTGGCGACTGCGGTGGATGTTTTCTGCGAAAACATTGCCTTTAACCTTTCACACACTGAAAAAGTCTTTCAAAGCGCCAGATCCCTGGGTCTTCGAGTAAAACTTCACGCGGAACAACTGTCTGATAGTCGAGGGACACAATTAGCAACGGCTTATGATGCACTTTCTGTTGATCACCTGGAATATCTCAGTAATGAAGGAGTGAAAGCACTGGAGAACAGCACAACAGTTGCTACATTATTGCCAGGCGCTTTTTATTTTCTTCAAGAAACTCAGCGTCCTCCTGTTGAAAAACTGCGTGCGTCCGGCATACCCATGGCGCTGGCAACAGACCTGAATCCCGGTACGTCTCCCTTTACTTCACTGCGACTGATAATGAATATGGCTTGTACACTGTTTGGATTAACACCTTCAGAAGCATTAGCCGGAGTGACCATACATGCAGCCAGAGCACTGGGATTGCAGGACCAGGAGGGTATGATCAAAAAAGGTCATACCGCCAACCTGACATTGTGGCCCATTCAAAGTCCGGCCTCACTGGCAGCCAGCCTCACCGGAGAAACACCTTCACTCACTTTTTATCGTGGTGAAGCCAGGGTCAACTAACCTGAAACACCAACAGCTTTGAACCGGACGTACCGCCTTCCCGGATCAATGTATTGTTGCAGAGCAGTAAGGGGCGGTATTTCACACGACAAGAGTGTCCATTTCCATGTCTGAGCTAATACCTGTAGAACCCAATATCTGGAACGGTCGGGTCGACCATGATGGAGACTCACAACTGACACAGCGCTGGCATCAGAAGATAAAACCCTACACAGAACATTCAGGTTCCAGTGGCCTGGGCCTGTTAGGACTGGCTTGTGATGAAGGTGTCAGGCGTAATCATGGCAGAGTAGGTGCCGCCAAAGGGCCGGATCTGATTAGAAAATGTCTGGCTAATCTTCCCTGGAATCGGAACGATGACCTGTTTGATCTGGGTAATGTGCATTGTCAGGATGGTGACCTTGAAGGAGCACAGACTCAATTCAGTCAAACACTTGTTAAAGCACTCAAGGAAGGCATGCTACCCGTGGGCCTTGGCGGCGGACACGAAATAGCCTGGGGAAGCTTTAAAGGCCTGGCCGATTTTCTGACCCAGGAACACAAGACGCCCAAGGGATTGAATATTGGGATTATCAATTTTGATGCGCACTTTGACCTGAGAAAGCCTGAAAAGGGAGCCAGCTCAGGAACACCTTTCTGGCAGGTAGCCCAATTCTGTGAGCATCAGGGTCTTGATTTTCATTACCTGTGCCTCGGTGTCAGCCGCAGCAGCAATACCCCGGCATTATTCGAACGGGCCGATGAACTTAATGCAGCCTATATTACTGACGACCAGATACACAGGGACAATCTCGACTTCCTGATCGAAGAAGTGACCTGCTTTACCTCTATGGTGGATCACGTTTACTTAACCATTGACCTTGATGTTTTCCCACCTTATCAGGCACCCGGTGTCAGTGCTCCAGCGGTCAGGGGCATTCCTCTGGACATAACAGCCATCCTGCTTCACACCATCAAGCAAAGTGCAAAAGTCAGGGTGATGGATATTGCCGAATACAACCCTGAATTTGATCATGATCTTCGCACAGCAAGGCTGGCCGCCTGGCTGATTAACCAGCTGACTGATCAGCCTGTAGAATGAAGAAAGACCCGGCTTTGGGGGTACCATAATTAAACACTGGTATCAGAAGTCTTCTGCCCCAAAGCCTGTATACCCATCGCCTTTCAAGATGCTACGTTGTTGCCAGCGTTCGCTCACCCTGATCACCTACTACTTGTAGGCTCACAGGGTTTCGCTCACTTGTCGCCTAGTAGCATCTTGAAATCCAATGGGTATATATCTATGAAAGACAAAAGCTTTTCTCTTTCCTGTCATTACAGGCCACATAACTAAGCAGTAAACAATACACCTTAACAGCGTAGAAACATTGTGCGAGAATCCAGATTCCTTGATGAAAACTATATGAGCGCACAATGGAGAAACCCCGTCGTATTTGGGTGACCACGTTACTTTTTTCGATCACATTTGTGGCCATGGTTACCCTTGTTCCCTGGTACGGTTTTACCCATGGCTTTGAACTCCGTGAATGGATCGTTGCCGGATTAATCCTTATGTTCAACGGCACGGCCATTACTGCGGGCTATCACCGCCTGTGGTCTCACAAAGCCTATCAGGCTCATTGGTCCCTGCGCCTCTGGTTTGCACTCTGGGGAGCCATGGCCACTCAGAACAGCATCATGAACTGGACCTCCGGTCATCGTCGCCATCATGCCTTTGTCGATGATTATGACAAAGATCCCTACTCTGCCCGCCGTGGCTTCTGGTTCTCACACATCGGCTGGATGTTGCGTGACTATGACCCAAAAGCTGGTGACTTTTCCAATATCAAGGACTTGCAAAGAGACCCCATTGTCGTCTGGCAGCAAAAATATTATGTGCCACTGGTTCTATTGATGAATGTGGGTGTTCCGGCGTTGATCGGTTTCCTGATGGGCGATGTTGTCGCCATGCTGCTGCTGGGGGGAGTATTAAGGCTGGTACTGAGCCATCACTTTACTTTCTTTATCAACTCTTTGGCTCATATCTGGGGCAAACGTCCTTACACTGATAAGAACACTGCCCGTGACAACGGCTTCCTGGCTTTGGTGACCTGGGGTGAGGGCTATCACAACTACCATCATATTTTTCAGTATGACTATCGTAACGGCATTCGGTGGTGGCAGTTTGATCCAACCAAATGGCTGATTTATGGCTGCTCAAAAGTTGGCCTTACTGACAGCCTGAAACGTGTCAGCGATTACCGGATTGAAAAAGCCAGAATCGACATGCAGTACAAGTACGCCAGCCAGAAGCTGACTTGCCAGATAGCACTGCAAAAGCTGGAAGAACAGTATGAACTGGTGAGCAACACCTGGCATGACTGGAACAAGTTACGACAGCAGTGGGTAGAACACAAAGCAGAAGAGCTTAAACATAACTGGGAGAGTTCAGAGCTTCATAAACAATACGAAGAAATGAAATCATCCATGCAAGAACAGCAAAAACGCTGGCAGCTTGCCCGGGCTGGCCTGTTAACCTGATCAGGGTCCAACCTCTGCACATTCAGGGTATAAGGACACCCTTATACCCTGAATATTACAGATCAGTCATCGGGACGGTCTGAAACCACTTCACCACTATCAGGATTCACTTTTAACGCTCTCTTCTCACTGCCTTTATAGGCTTCCACAACCCACAACCCATCATTCATAGAGACATCAACAATCGGTCGATACCCCTGACCCTCAAGCATTTTGATAATATGCGACAAAGGCTTGGCAACGGGAACCGGAGGCTTGGCAAAAGAAGAAGTACAAAATGCCATGAACATGGCCACTAAAAAGAAGAAGGTCTTAGATTCCATCATACACTCCGGTGACCGCTATACACCTGAAAAAAACTAACTTCACGGCAATCAGCATAGCCCCTAACAGTGCTAAGCAGACTATTTTTCGATGGACTTTTGCCCTGAAAACAACGGCATTAACACAGATGAAATAACCCATGACAATAACAATACAGCCGTCATGAGGGCAGCTACATTCTGGGAAGAATCATAGAAGACAGCCACCAAACCACTGCCCAACGTGTCACACATTAAATGCAGAAAAATCTGACCACTGTTCGCTACACCTGCCCGATCCGGATTTAAATAAACGACAGCAATTCTATTACTGGTACAGAAACAACCATTAACGATCAGCAACACTGACACAGGAATAAACCAGGCTACCAGACTTTCAGGCCAGATATAGACACTGGCAAGAAGAACAAGACAGGAACACAACAATAATCGGTAACTGATGAGCATCAGGCTCTCTACCGGATAATGCTCAACCAGTTTGCCCGTCGCAATACTGGCCAGAAACTGCAAGAAGCACTTGATTCCATAGAGATAGCCAAATGCCAGAGAACTCAACCCAAAATAATGCATGTACAAAAAGGCTGAAGAGGTCATATAAACAGCAAATGCACCGTTGACAACAGCCCCCTGAATCAACAACTGTCGGTTTTGAGCTTCTTTAAATAGATCAAGGTATTGGGCTATCCATGTAGACTTTGATTTTCTTTTCTCTACCGGTAAGGTTTCTGGAAGAAAAGGCACAAACACTAAAACCAGGATCAAGCTGTAGGCAGCTTCAATATAAAACTGCATGGACCAGCCATATCGGTCATAGATATGAGCACCCACAGTCGGACCCAGAACGGTCGCACCAATATAAACAGCCGCAGACATGGCCATCATTCTCATGGCCCCGGCCCCATCCATTACATCCCTGATCATGGGATTAGCTACCGCAAAACAGGTTGCTAACCCAATCCCCTGAACACCTTTCCCAATCAACAACATTTGCAGTGAATCCATCTGACTCAGGATCAGGCAGGCAACAATATTGATTAGCAAGCCAATAATCAGCACTGGCTTTCTACCGTAGCGATCCGACAATGGACCAATCACAAGCAGAGAAGCCATCGCTGTCATCATGAGAAAGGTCATTGACAACTTGGCCACTGAAGGAGAAAAACCAAGACTTTTGGCCATAGCAGGTAAAGCGGGCAAATAGAAAGTATATGCAAGAGAAGGAATCGCAATAATCAAGCTAACAACCACACAAGAAAAGCGATTATCACCAAAGTTCCACTTCAAACCATGACCTCAGATTACGAATAACCAGACCTTTATTGAGCAATAATGTGCTCGCCATTCAGGATAATGCTAATACTAGTTAGGTATGAAAAGTTCGCTCAACATTCAGCAGAGTATTCACACGAAAGTAAAATAAAGATTTACAGTCATATTCCAATAAAGACTGGTCTACTCTAGAAGGTTCATAAATATAAATTTCATAGCTGTTCAACGGTTCACAAGACACCTGATAGCAAAGCCGAAGGAAACCTTCTTCAGGCAGAGCATCAATAAATAATGACTGAACTTACAGCGGTACATTGACTGAATTAATGTCGGTATCTATGACTCTATTAGTAAAGGTCGCTTATTCTGTGCCCTTCCTTTTCCTGTTCCTGTACTGTAAAAACTGGAACAAATACTCCAGTTTCATTGTTATCGCTCTACTCACGTTGCCCCTATCCTCTCATGCCTCTGACAGCCTTCTGGAAAATGTCGAAAAGGTTAAAAAATATGAAGACTATTTCAGAATGCTGGGAGAGATTGCCCGAAACATCAAAGAGTACTCTTCCAGCAACAACCGATACTGGCGAGTTCATATACTGCGCTCCCAAAAAGATCAAAACGAATATATGCTGATTGATCCTGAGCTGAGCTCAACTCCTGCCGAAACCCCTCTGGGAGCATCGCCCGTACCCTCAAACATACCGGAGATTTCACCCTTCTCAGGCGGCACTCCATTGGTAACCAGCAATCGCTTTTTTCCTTCCTGGCGCATTGATAGCGAAGCCCATTCATTGGTCAGTGGTCCCGCCTTTCAAAGAGTGGGGCCCTCCACGTTCAAACAACTGGCAACGGGTGGCAACCCCTTTACCTTCTCTGCGAACGAAGAGACTTTACTCAGTGTAAGAATGAGAATACAAAATCATACAAACGCAGAGTCCAAGCCTAAACAAAGAACCTTTATTCTTGTACCTAATCCTGCTTTACAAGCACTCAACTCTCGGAAAAAGCCCAACAAGACCTTTTTTTGCCATTATATCAACAGTAAAGGTTCAACCTGTGAGGTCTGTGTAGAGTTTGAGACTCTGGAAGACAAAAAAAGCATTCATGATCTCAGAACAGCCAGCCACTTTTATGACCATGGAAATGCATTCAACAACCCTATTGAACAAGAACTGTCAGGTGCTGACTTTGCTTCCTCGCTGACAGATGATGACTATCTGAGGTTTCTCGAAGTCTTTGAACGAAATGTCCAGGGTGAATTCCTGAATGTTCAGGATGGTATGAGCATAGACGTTACAGAAGAATACAAAACCATTGGTCATGCCCATGCAAGGGTCATCGGTAGAGGTCAGTTCTCTGTGGTGTTTGCTCTGGACAATGTTTTGCCCGGACTCGCTCTTAGACGATTTCCTGGCTACATGGACAGAAAAGATGCAGACAATTTTCTACTCACCCACGAAGCAGCGCTCACCCTCTACAAGGAGCTGGGTGTTAACCTCGAAACGACCAGGCTATTGAGAGTAAAGGCGAAGGAAGGGTACACCATCTATATGATCCAGCGTCATCTGAGAAAAGATGAACTGGCTGAAACATTTATCGAAGGCCTTCTTGATTATGGCCCTGCAGACATTGCCATGGAGATAAAGTCTCAGGGTAGCAGGGGCGAAGTCCATAAAATGGGATACGCTGAAGCAGTGAGCCGGATACTCCATGCGGTCATCGCCGCTATCTATAACAATCTGGAAAAACTGGGCAACGAAGATTGTGCTCACCGAATCTGCTGTGACGCCAAACCCGATAATTTTGGTGTCGGCTTTTCATACCGCAAAGAATGGAAAAGAAACGACCTGTATCTCCGGGACGTTATCACCCAGGCTGACCTGACGGACTTTCACCCCTGCTCCCTGGTCCTGTTCGATCAACTGTTGTTCGATGGCGGACCGGAAGCGGCCATGTTAACGCACATTCTGGGCTACAACCCTTACCAGGTCTATCAGGAGAAAATTAAAAACTGGGCCGACGCCAAAAAACTGGTTGTAAAATCTCTGGCCAACATTGCCTATCACGCTGGCGACATGGCCCATGAGATCATGCCAGAACTGGTGGATAGAACGCGTATAATGCTTTTGGATAAATGGCAGACCAACCCAGAACTCAACCGACGCTATATGGAGTATCTGCATCAGGCCCCCATGCAAAGGGTTGACACGAACAAACTGCCACTGGAGCGCCTGTTCTTTGACCCCGATGAAATTACGGCTGAAAGTGTGATCCAGTATCGAAATAACAGTTCCAGAAACAATCTCAAGTTAAAGCTGCATCACTATCTTTTAAAACTGGCCAGAGAAATGCGGCCTGATCAGTTTCATCACCAGCTCTACCTGCCGGTTGATTACCAGCAAGACTGGTGGCTGCGAGTGGTTGATAAAAAATACCGCGTAGAATTCACTGAGGCACTTGAAAATCGATTTTCTGAGATGGAAAACAACCAACTTCCTGATACAGAACCCAATATGACTGCCAGCAACACTCTGAAAGCTCTGGTTGATTCAGTGGCAACCAATCCATCACTGGTGGACGAAGCCAAACTCAACAGACTACTCAACTGGCATGTGGCTGCAGGAAAAATACCCGACCATGCCCCAGAATCATGGAAAAAGCATGAAAGAGAGTTAAAAAAAATCGAGAGGGACCACCTCATTCGAAGAGTCAATCGCTTTTACGCCAGCCAACTAAAGAGCCTGCATATGAATCCCTGGCCGGACATATCTTTTGAGGAGTTACTTGAGACTCACCCAGCCGGTGCCATTGATATTTTTAAGGACAGCCTGGAAGCTTTCAAAAATGGATTTAGCAAGCTGCAACAGCTTTTCTGGTTTCACTTGGTAAACCAGCACCGCCCTGACCTGCCTGAAGAAGAGCAGAAACAATTCGATGACATCAAAAAGGATAAATGGATTCAGTGGGTCAACAATAAGTATTCAGAAAAAATCAGCACTACTTTAGTCAAAGCTTTTGGACAGAAATCTTTCGAAGATAAGGTGCCACTCCTGACCAATGATTCCCTGCTGGAAATACTGACCCGGGAAATTTTATCCGATCAGAGTATCACTTTGTTTGAGGGCGAAGTCATCAATATGGATGAGCCAGACTCAGTGGAAATGGAGACCGATGTACCTGCTCACCACCCTCCGCATACAAGAAGAAAAAGAAGCAGCACGTTTACCAGTCAGCAGTCAACGCACATAGAGCTTACCCGACCAACCCCGGATAGCAAACTACTGCCAACCGGCTACTCCTCCGGGACACTGACCCGAAAAAGCCTGACCGAACTGATGAAAAAATGGGGTGTCAACCCCATGGATATTCTCCGGGCAGAAGCCACAACCTTTCCTGAAGCCTACAGCAAACTCAAATCCCAGAACTGGGCGAGAGCTTTGGACAGCCTTAACCTTTTACTGCCTTTCACTGCTGTCTACCCGCTGCCAGAAACCGTCAGGTTGCGCTTACCACCCCGGACTTATGAACGCCAGTACCTGGCCAGAGAGCTCAACCTGATCCCCAGTCATGATAAAGTACAGTTTCCCAGCTATACCAACAGGGACACAGTGTTACAGGCTATCAAAGAGGTCATGGAACACCGAAACACCAACCGGGAATCCAAACCTCTGGTGATCATTGACCTGTCCTCCTCTGTCGATGAAATGATTTCAGGTGCTGCTTATCACACCACTCCTCCTCCCTCACCACCCAGAATAATTGTGATTAAATCCGTCTTGCATCGTAACGGGATCGGAGAAAAAAGCCAGGTAACACAACAATCCGTTCCTGTTCAAGAATTGAACCAATGGATTAGTGAACACAGGAACTACGACTACCTGCTCAGAATTTTAAGAGTCCACAATGAGGACCAATGGTTCACCCTTAAACTGCCTGAACCTATCAGAACAAAGAAAGAAAAAAGAAGCACCCCTCCAGAAAAGGATGAATCCTCAAGCTCCCAGAATGCTCTCTTATCACCCCCCGCAAAACGGATCAAACTGGAAAACCTGCCTCTTAATTCTCTTGAACAGCAGGAGCTGGAACAACAGGGAGTCACTGAATTGTCAATGGAGGAGTTGACGCAGCTCAGAGCCAATCAAGCTGAGGCACAGGCGAACCTGCAAAAGATCGAACAGCAGGCTGTCAGAACCCTGAGACAACATTGGTGTCAAATTGTGCCAGTAGCAAGTGACCATTTCTGCCTGTATAACAGCCTGGTGCATCTGCTGAACATGAGACCTGAAAGTGCAGGGAAAATCATCGAACATATCATTGTTCTGTTAAAGAAGCTGATACAGAATATGCCTTATGCCACTCACGGCCTTCACGATTACGTGGTGGGAGGTTTATTCAGAAACATTATTTTTCTGGCTTTGAAGAACAGTGCCATTAGAAATCATTTGCTTTCCCAGCTCAGAAACATGCTTTCGAATACAACGCCTCAACTGAGAATGTTACTCAAAAAATTCCTGAACGACCTCCAACTCCCACCCCATCTTCTGGGGCAGCTTAACCTGGACTATTACAACATCCTTGAGAGCATCGATCATATGGGCACAGATGAACTCTGGGATATTTTTAATCAGATGATCATCAATGCTGAAAATAATACGACTCTGAACCTGTTGCTGGCCAACCTGATAAACCAGCTGGGTGGAGTTGCAGGACAAGCTCAACACACTCAACTCATCAATGATCTGATCATAAACCTGGAGCATCAATGGCACCACGATAATCACCCACTCACTCCTCACATGCTGTTTCTGGGTCTGGGTGCCCAGGCTCTTAATAACCTCATGAATAATCCGACACAGGCTGGTTTTCAGATGCTGCAAGATTTAATGCCTCTGCAACCAGGACATCATATGTGGGGAGATAACAATGTCATTGAACAACTGTTGATGCCTTTACTTCAGGCTGCCAATACACCTCTGAACGTTATGATTGTAGCCCCTGCCATTCACAACCCTCAAAACCCACTGGGTGCCATGTTTATACCAGCAATGGCGGGTAACCCTGCACTGGGCGTTATGCCACAACCCACCGATGATTTTCAACAGATCATGGGATGGCTGAATGACCCGGATACATTAACGCTGTTTCATGGCAACCTGCAAACACCCTTGCTCCCTCAGAATATGATGAATGCAGGAACACACTGGGAGCCTGTAGTAGCACCAACACAACAACCAACGGCTTTAGCTCCGCCAGCAAACTTAGCCCCTCCAGCCCCTTTTCCTCAACTTGTTTTCCCTACAACAGAAACAACGGGCCAAACCACTGAACAACAGCCAAAAGTACCAGGCAGTGTCATGAACGGTGACGAGATGGACATAGCTGTAGAACACCTGCCACCTGACTTCGTAAATTTACTGGCGACTCTGCCTCCCATCAACAACGAAGGACTGCAAAAACTTTTAAAACAGGAGCCTGACCCCGTTGAAGCCAGTCTTGAGGCTTTCAGTCAGTGTATTCAAAACACTTTAGGGATACCCTGCACCCAGCTTGAGGCGGAGTACTGGCTTCAATGGCTGATAATCACTCTCACTCTGGTCCTCAGTAACTACTCAAGCAGTTGATGCGAATAAATATTTCGACTGGCAAAGCGTTAGCAACTTTACCACCCTTGGCTATTCTGTACAGGTTGTTAGGATTTGTGCTTGGGGCAGGGCGTGGTCAAACCCTCTATTCGAAAAAAAATTATTCTATTCACGGTCGTGCCCGTCACACTCTTCTATAACCTGTTGAGTGCCTTGCATATATATACCTCTTTCAAGGAATCCTCTCATGAAATAGAGATCCAGATGCGCAATAACGTCGTGCATTTTGCCCACACACTGGATGCCTACACTAAGGAGATTATGTCTCAGGCTTCGGCTCAGACCTGGCTGTTACAGACAGAAACCTACCCGACGTACCCACTGCTCCACAGCATTCTGGCTTCCAGCCCTTTCCTGACCAGAGTCTGCTGGATAGACACCAAAAACACCGTTGCCTCAGCCTGCATTAATAAACGGAAAAACAAGGCAGAACCCATACAGTTGCCAGAACTGCCACCCACTGAACTGGGCAAAAACTGGTCACAGCTGCTCGGACCCAATGAGTATTGGAGCACACTCTACCGGGACTCAAAAACCGGAAAAAGGCTGGTCAGTTTTATCGTTCCCTGCCGTCACCCGGGTGATGGGCGTATGCTCAAGCTGGATGTTGATATCAACCGGATGGTTCACGATGTCATCAACCCAAAGCTGTTTGAAGGACGAAATATCGGAATCAACCTCTGGAAGTTCAATATGGTGGATCGCAGCGGTGATTACCTGTACAGCGACAGTGTACAAGCTAATCGCTTTGGCCATAAAAACCTGCGACAGACCGGTGAGGTCTATGGCATTGAAGGCTTTGGCGATCACATCGAGCAGTGGATTGATTCTGGCCGTGCTGAAACCTTCAGGGCCTGGATACCCAACCCCCAGTACCAGAAAGAATACTGGTTCTTTGGTGCCCCAGTCTCTTCTTCCCAGTGGTGGCTCTATACCTCGGTCAGCCGGCAGCATGCTCTTCAGGGTGTTCTCGACATTGCCCTGGTGGACATCGCCATTATGCTGATCTCCCTGCTGTTGATTCTGGGTGGTATCTTGTACGTCTCTAAAAAGATAACCCACCCGCTCATCACCCTGAAATCCTGCATGGATACCTTTATCGAGCATCATAAGCTCGTTGAGTTACCCGACACCGGCTCCAGAGACGAAGCCGGTTCACTGGCCCGCTCATTCGTCAAGCTGACCCAGTGGCTTGATGCCAGAGACAAGGCCCTGCACCAGGCCCGAGCCAATAATATGGGACACATCGTGCAGGGGTTAAAAGGGCGCTACTTTTATTTCCAGCTCAATACAGACGGCGAGATTGTTCATATCAGTCGATCGGTGGAATCGGTTTTGGGATACCGAAGCGAAGAGTTCAAAGGTCCGCTGGAAAACTTTTTAAGTAATGATCCGGGCAATCACAGCTACAAGACCAATTTTGAAAAAGTGCTCCGGGGAGAGCCGGTCGAAGCTTTTGAGCTGGATATCCAGAATAAACATGGTCACTCTCGAAGGATTGAACTGTTCTGGAATGCCATGACCTCTGGTCAACAAAGAGTCATTGAGGGTCTGGCCAACGATGTGACAGAGCGGGTCAGCGACACCCTTAAATTCAAGGCTCTGCTGGATTCTGCTCCGGACGCCATGATTATCCTGAATCCGGATGGAATCATAGTCATGGTCAATTCCAGAGCGGTAGAGTTGCTGGGCTTTCCCAGGGAAGACCTGATTAACATGCCCCTTTCTCTGCTGGTTCCGCCTCAGTTCCGCGAGAAACATCCTTTGCTCTGCCCTTTACTCGACAGGGCCTGGAAACAAACACGACTGTTTCGTCAGGAAACTAAAGCCGTTGACCGACAAGGACGGATCTTTCCTGCAGAACTGACCAGTAACCCACTCATTACTCGTGACGGTGTGCTGATATCCGTAGTGATCCGGGATATTACGGAAAGCAAACAGATTGAGCAGGCTCTGCTGACTGCGCATGATGAGGCGATTACCGCAAGCCGCTCAAAAAGTCTGTTCCTGTCCTGCATGAGTCATGAACTGCGTACGCCATTGAACGGCGTCATTGGTTACGCCCAGGTCCTACAGAGATCTGGAGGCCTTAACCCCGGTCAGCACCAGAAACTGGCCATTCTTGAACGGTGCGGGCAACACCTGCTGACCTTGATTAACGACATTCTTGACCTCACCAAGATTGAAACTCAGGGTGTGGACTTGCACCCGGTCTCTGTTGACCTTCGACAGTTACTACTGGAAACAAGGGAGCTCTTTGTTCCCAAGGCAGAACACAAAGATTTGCAGTTAATACTCAATATTGATGAACAGGTCCCGGACTGGGTGGAAGTAGATGAAGTCAAACTCAGGCAGATTCTGACCAACCTTCTGGGTAATGCCATCAAATACACAGAAGAAGGCTCCGTTGAAATCGAGATTTACACTGGCAGTGATCGACTTTTTTTCTCAGTAAAAGATACCGGTGTCGGTATTGATCCGAAAGACTTTGAAATCATCTTCGACCCCTTCAGGCAGCTGGACGAAGGTCTTAAATCAGGAGGAACCGGACTGGGTCTGGCCATCAGCCGTCACCTGGTAAAAGCCATGGGAGATGACCTGACCGTCACCAGTAATGTAGGTCAAGGCAGCTGTTTCCAGTTTTCAATCCCATTAAAAGAAGCTCCGGCCCTGGACACCGATAATGTCTTTTCATCCGATCAGGTGGAACTCATCCTCCCTGACAATCATACCTATACCGCTTTAATTGTTGATGATCTGGAAATAAACCGTGATCTTCTTAAAGTCATTATGGAAGAAGCCGGTTTCAGAACGCTGGAAGCCTGTGATGGACTGGAAGCTCTGGCCTGTCTGGAAGCCCGGAAACCGGAACTGGTCATGATGGATATAAGAATGCCCAGAATGGACGGTATAGAAGCACTCAAGCACATCCGCTTGAATCCTGAATTGAGAAACCTGAAAGTCATTGCCGTCACCGCCAGCGCAGGCTCTGATATCAAAACCCGTCTCAAGCAGAAAGGATTTGACGGCGTGCTTGCCAAACCTTTCAGGGTGAACCATCTTCTTCAGGTCGTGGCCAGTCTCTTAAATCTCGATCTCAAAGAGTCACAACTCCCCCTTGATATGACTGAAGCCTCAGAACTCCCGCAACTGGATGAAACACATAAAAAGGCACTTCTCAGAAAAGTCTCTCAAGTACTTGAATTTGGTGATATACAAGAACTGAGTTCCATCACCGAAGAGTTCAGGGAAGCTGAAATGCAAGCGTATTGTCAGTATCTTACTCAGATAGCTGAGGCCTGCGATATGGACCAGTTGGAAAAGTTTTATGAACAACTGAAAAGGCAGCCTGATAAGAGCTCAGCATAAAGACGTTAAGCGCTACAACAGAGCCTCTGATTAACCTATACTGCGCTATTATTTCGCCTATCGAGTCATCAATGAGTTCAACCTTAAATATTCCTGAAATCCAGGCCAAACTGACACTCAGTCTGAAAGATATCTACCCTCTGGCTCTCAATGCGGATGAGCAGTTGGAAGTGTTGCAGAAAGAAGAGAAAGGCAAGTTTTCTGCTATTTTCCAGCCGGACTCAGGTTTCAGTGCTTCAGCTAACCGTTTTTTGCCCTATCTGATTGAATTAAACGACGAGATTCAAAGCCTTCCGATTATGGAACAAGAAAACCAGAAGGTAAAAATTCAGGGTATTCTTAAAAAGATTAAAATGATGCACGAAGTACTGGCTAAATTTCATAGCATCAAAGACGAAACTCTGCACTGAACCGACAGGCTACTTAGGAGCCTGTCGGACTTGTTCTGAAGGATGAGAATAATAACTCATGACTGATGTCATCAAGGGCTACCATGCCCACATCTATTTCAACGAAGAAACCTACCCAGTAGCTGAAAGTGTGATTGAAAAAGCCAATCAGTTGTTTGATGTCACAGTAGGCAGAATGCATCGGAAGCCGGTTGGTCCTCATCCTGAATGGAGTTGCCAGTTGGCTTTTAAGAATGAAGAATTTGCCAAACTTATCCCCTGGCTGGCTTTGAACAGAAAGGGACTGACTGTTTTCACCCATCCGCTGACTCAGGACGATTTAAAGGACCATACGGACTATGCTCTCTGGATGGGCAGTATTGAGCCTTTAAATCTCAAGATCTTTCAATAACCCGATCGCTCCAGAGCTACGGCTGGGGCGAGTCTGTGGCAGATTCCCCTTGCAAAATACAGTCGCCAAGGTAATATACAGCGACGTCAGCGGGATAATTTTTTATCCTTCAGAACGAAGTCGGAGCGTAGCGCAGCCTGGTAGCGCACCACAATGGGGTTGTGGGGGTCGGAGGTTCGAATCCTCTCGCTCCGACCAGTATTTGCAGTCCAAAAATCTTTCCTTGGTGCTTGATCCTGATTATTCCTGAATTTGTTTCCTCCACCCCTTCCAAGACTTTTAACTAAAGTATTTTTTGGTACAGGCGACAACCAGCTCACTCACTCGTTGTCAGAAAGTAAGCAGGCCGGACTACTAGCGCTTGAAATCCCCATATCCTGGTAACCTATACCCGAGAAGATACGAAAAAATCCTATAGAGCTTTCAAATCATTCAGTATCTACTAACGCGTTGAAACTCTATAGGATTCATCTCACCAAAACACACGACTATTAACTGTTATAAGCCGTTTCATCCAGACGATTTTCCATCTTTGCCACTACCACTGCTGTGAAAGTGTCGCCTGTAATATTGGTCACAGTTCCACTCATTTCTATCAATCTGTCAACGGCAGCCACCAGAGCAATCAGTTCCAGAGGGGCTCCCAAGGACATCAGCAATGATGACATGGTAATCAGAAACATACCTGGAACACCTGCCGCTCCTATAGCAGATAGTGTACTGATCATAAGAATGGAGATGTATTCAGCCAGCCCCAGATCGAGACCAAAGACATTGGCTGCAAAAACGGCAATAACACCCAGATTAATAGAAAGCCCATTCATATTAACCGTTGAACCTACGGGCAATACAAAACTGGCAATACTCTTATCCACCCCAAGACGTTGCTCCGCGACATGAAGATTAACCGGTAATGTCGCAGCACTGGACGTCGTTGTCAGTGCAACTATCTGTGGCGTAAACATCTTCCGAATAAACATTTTTGGGGACAGCCCTAAATACCTCAGTACCAAACTGTAGAACCCGAAAATGACAATCAGAGCCACCAGCCAGGTAGTCGATACCAGGCCTGCCAGTTTGCCCAGAATCGAAATACCCTGAGTACCTACGGTATAAGCAATCAAAGCAAAAATGCCCAATGGGGCCAGCTTCATGACAAGATCGATCATTTTGAACACAACTTGTGCCAACGCCGTAAAAAAGTTTGCTACAGGCTCTGCCCCTTTACCACTGAGGTTGATCCCAAAGCCCACCAGCAAAGCAAACACGATGGTGGGTAAGACATCGCCCTGAGCCATAGATTGAATCGGATTCGATGGAATCATATTCAACAGAACCTCGACAATAGGTGGTGCTTCTTTTGTCGATACAGCCGTAACGGGTAAATTGAGGTCCAAGGAACTGCCTATTCCCAGAAGCTGGCTGACAATCAAAGCCAGGGTGGTTGCCGAGGCCATGGTGAAAATAAAAACAAATAACGCTTTGGTAGCAATGCGACCAAAAGAGGACAAGTCACGAATAGAAATGATGCCATTGACAATAGAAACAAAAACAATGGGAACAACCATCATTTTAACCGCTTTGATAAAGGCATCGCCCAAGGGCTTCAGCACTACTGCTTGCTGATGAAACACGAGCCCGGTCAAAACACCCAGGGCAAGGGCTGTCAGAATATATATCCACTGACGATTAGGTTGTGCAGAAGGATTCTCTACAAAAGTGAGCGTTGAAGGCATGGAGAGCTCTGTCAATAAGGCGAGTATCAGACCATCTTACGGAATCAATAATTCATTAGAAGTAATTAAATTTCATTATTCAATAACCTTATAGAATATATAAGACGGTATCTGTCTTGCACTACCTATACGACAAAGAATCAATATTAGTGAAGCATGGCTTCCAGTATTTTCAATCATGATTCCTCATCAAGAAAAGATCACTTCTGGAAGCTGGCTTCAGGGTCACAGTAGAAGATTCAGCCCAAAGTGCTATTTCTTCTCAGTCGTTTGCAGACGTTGGTTGTGACATCGCCCCAGCTCATAGCTGGCAGCAGGTACTTAAACGATTTAGTGCAGGTAATGGACAATTGTTTGATCTGGAATATCTGGTAGACGACGATAATCGCCGTATTGCGGCCTTTGGCTACTTGGCAGGCTACGCTGGTGCAGCTGTTGCCCTGAAAGCACTGGCAGTGAATCGAAAGCGACAGAGACATTTACTGCCTCCTTTAAAACCTTTTTTAAGTAAACTACACCTGATTGATGATGTTCGATCAGAACTTTCTGATTCTGGCCCATTAAAAGCCCTGATTATTGGCGCGAAAGGGCGCAGTGGCCATGGTGCGGCAGAGCTGATTCAAGCGGCTGGAATAGAAACTATTGAGTGGGATCTTGAAGAAACCGCGAGAGATGATCCTTTTCCTGAATTGCTGGACGTTGACCTTGTCATCAACTGTGTCTTTATTCAGAAAAAAATACCTCCTTTCCTGACTCCGGAGCTGATCGAAAACCCTGACAGACGTCTCAGCATCATCTGTGATGTCAGTTGTGATCCCAACAGCGACTACAACCCTCTGCCTATTTATCCTCATTGCACCCATTTCGACAAGCCGGTGCTGCGCCTCATCAATGCTGATAACCCTCTGGACCTGATCGCCCTTGACCACTTACCCTCTCTCCTGCCTGTTGAGAGCAGTGAAGATTTTTGTCGGCAGTTATTACCCTACCTGCTACAACTGGATAATCTGGAACAGGGCGTCTGGAAAAGAGCACACCAGACATTCGAAGAAAAAGTTCGTGAGCTGCAAGCAGGATTCGTATGAAAACAATTCACTGGTTAGGTACCGGCTTATCTTCATTGCCCGGTATTCAAAAAATCGCCCAATCGCGCCATTCTCTGGTGTTGTGGAACAGAACTCTAAAAAAGGCTCAACAAGCCGTTAATGCTCTGGGCATTCATGCTCAAGTCAAACAGCTGGAATGGCGCATTCTGGAGGAATCCATTGCAGAGGGCGACCTGGTGGTTTCTATGCTGCCCGCTGCCCTGCATGTTCAGGTTGCCAAGCTCTGCTTGATCCGTAAGGCTCACTTTATTTCCAGCAGTTACGTGTCAGCCCCAATGCAGGCTCTGGATGCCCAGGCTAAAGAACAGGGGCTTTGCTTTGTCAATGAAGTAGGTCTGGACCCGGGGCTGGATCACCTGTTTGCCCATGCACTGATCGATAAATACACGAAATCAGACGTTTTTAACCCAGAAAACCAGCACTCCTTCCGCTCCTATTGCGGAGGATTCCCAAAGCAAGCCAATGACTTCAAATACAAATTTTCCTGGTCCCCCCTGGGAGTGCTGAAGGCACTGAAATCTCCAGCACGATGGATTGCAGATAACACCCTTCAACAAACCGAAAAACCCTGGACCGCTCTGATCAGTTATCGTTTTAAACGAATCGATGGCCTTGAGGAAATATTTCAAGCCTACCCCAATAGAGACTCGGTGCCCTTCCTGAAACAATATGGCATTGCCGACAACTGGCATGTTCAGGAATTTGTTCGTGGTACCCTGCGCCTGAATGGCTGGGCAGAGGCCTGGTCAGATCTGTTTAAAAAGGTCGACTCTTTAACCGGTGAAAAAGGTATAGAAGAACTGGCCGCTATCAGTGATGACCTATGGGCAAAGTACCCATACGAAGAAGGCGAACAAGACCGTGTTGTTCTGGCGGTTGAATTAGAGGTTAAAGAGCCAGAGGGGGAAGCGACTCTGTTCAAACAGAGTTACAGCATTGATGAGACAGGCAATGAACGTGGATCCGCCATGGCACGGCTGGTGTCCTTAACCGTTGCCATCGCTGTTGAATCCCTGCTGGCCGATGAATTACCTGCTGGGGTGACGACGGCTCCTCACAACCCCCAACTCGTGCAAAACTGGCTAACTCAGCTATCTGAAATGGGTGAGCATATTTTTGTACATGCCTGACGGGTACAAAAAAGCCTGAAGCATTTAAAACACTTCAGGCTTTTTATAGATGGCGCTCCCTGGAGGATTCGAACCTCCGACCTGCCCCTTAGGAATAGCAGGATTTCAGTCCCAGCTAGTCTCACAAAATTTCATGTGAATCTGCCAAATCTATACATTCTAGGCTTTGCCAGTATCCTGATGTATTAGATCGTTTCATTTATTTCCAGTACATCCAATTCATCACTGAATGGGTGCCTGATATTTTATCGAACCCCTTTCTGAAACTGTTCAAAATGTTTCATCGAGGAACCCACAGAAAAAACAGTCCAGCCTGCCGACTCAAGTAAAGCCTGCTCGGCAGAGTCAATCAAAACTGCCACCTTAGACCTCGGCCAGGCAAGGTCAATAGAAACAACACTGCTTCCACTCTGAACCATTACCCCAAGGTCAGCCGTGGGTAACCTAAATTTTCGACACTTACTGATCAAACCTCCTAACGCCGTATCAGCATATTGATCTAGCTTGTCATAATCGAAAGCATCAAATTTCTTCTGCTCACGTCTAAGGTTGTTGATAAGAAGTATATTTTCCCGGCTCACATGCAAATGACCATGATGGGGCTGTTTCTTATGACAATCAGCACAAAGTCCTCGCAAATTCTCCAAGCTGTTGTCATTTTTAATACCATTGATATGGTGGACATGCATGAGATGTTTATATTGGCTCATATCAACGCCACAGTGCTCACAACAATAATTCAGGTTTTGCCGAAATTTTGTGGAGATTGATGTCCAATCAGCCGTGTAGTCTACAGCCCCTAATTGTTTTTTGCTGGTTGCCGGCAAGCTCTTGAAATAGGAGCTATAGGTTTCAAAGAAGCTCTCATACTCAAAATTGATAAAAATCTCACTTTTCGCAGCCTTGGGTAAATCCTCATACGACTTATAGTTCAATACTTTCAGACAATTTTTACAGACACCTAAATCGGACTCACCATGCACTTCTTTACCATTATCAGGATTTATACCCGAAACAGGAAACATACCATCCATTCTACTGATGACTCCATAGCGACCAAACCGCCCTGCATTTCTCATCAACTCTAATGTTGAACATTCAGCAATATGTATCCTGCGCCCCTGTTTACCATCCTGAAGAACTGCTTCAACATCATCCCCCTGATCGGTGATATAGAGCATCACCTGATGCCCGTTATAGTTCAGTATGCCCTGAGAGCCATCAATCTCTTCTAGCTGAATATCTTGTCCAAGCACCAACCCCTGAAGCAGCTCAGAAGCTACTGAAACCAGCTCATCGGATTGACTAATTATCTCGAATTCAGCCACCGTATGTTTGAGCGGAGCCACTGCCCGGTGCAACGCACTAAAATCAATCTTCAGTTTCAAGACTCAGCCTCCAGAATACGCTTTATCTGGATATCCGCATTGGTGATAGCCCTGAATGAGACTCGTCTTGAACGATGGGCATCTTCCTGGCCCTTTTCATTGAGAACCAAGCGGGAGGAAGAGAAGCCAACTGCCGCAATATTCTTTTTAATCCAGTCAGTTTCAGAAGGGATGACACCGTAGAGATAATACAATACAGCTCTCGTGCGCCCCTGAGACAACGACATATTTTTAAAATAGGCCTCTTTCTCTGAGCTGTTTGCATTCCAGTCACTGCTGGTGTGCCCTTCTATTCTGACTTCATCCAATGAGTCCCTGAAGGGTTTCAGCACGGATAGATAGCGGGGAAAGAAGTCATCCAATATGTTTTGGAAACCGGGTTTCAGACTGATCTTACCAACATCAAACAGCACTTCTGGTGATTTGAAATTGAATGATAGCGTCTCTCTGTCAATTTCTGCCCCCCACTTATCAAGATCACCTTCAAACTCCATCATCAAGGCATCATAAATGGCCACCTGATTTTCCTGATAGGCGACAGCGACATTTTTTATTTTCTCGTTCTCTTTCTGAGTATCCAGCATAAAAACAATCGCTATAAACAGAAAAACCATCATCAAACCAGCCATCAGATCAGAGATAGTTAACCAGTGCTCACCACTTTCAACAGGCTCCCTGCGTTTTCCAAAAATCTGTTCCATCATGCAGCCTGCTGTCTGACAATTTTATCCATAGCTTGAGTCAGCTTGATGTAATCATTAGTGAACTTTCCAGTTACCTGCGCCAGCGCCTGCCCCATTTCTGTCATGACTCGAGTGACTTCCTGCTGCATGGACTGATCAATCAGTTTCAGCTGGCTGTCTACCGCCTCACCCGTCAAGCCGACCTGCTGGCGAACTTGCTCTTCCATCGCTTCAAAGGTTCTTCGAGCCTGATTTACCTGTTGCATGGCCGCATCTTCCACTACATCAGCCAACTGCTTCTGAAGCTGCTCAGTAGCTTTCACAAAGCTATCTCTCACCTGACTGGTATCAGCCACCAGGTTCTGATTGGCATCATGCATGGTCTTATTCATGCTCTGGGCATCATTTACCAGTTTTTCGATCATATCCCGGAGCGTATTATTCAGGTCGCTTACCGTATCCGCCAAATGCTGCTTGATGATCTCCGTTTGTGTTTGCAAATAGTCAGAGCTGGTTTGCAAGCTTTCATTAGTACGGGCTGTATTGTTGGTAAATTCAGTAGCGGCGGTATCTATGCTCTGGCCAATAGCGACTGAACTTTCTACTAAACGTGTACCCGCTTGATCAATACCTTTCTCGGTCTCTGTCACCACCTTGCTCATCAGTGTTTCAGAGCTTTCCATATGCCCCTGAATACTGCCCAGCAAGTTTTCATTAGTACGAACCACGCTTTCGGTAAAGTCTGTCGACGCAGTATCCAAACTCTCACCTATAGCTTTCGACCCCTCTATCAAACGAGAGCCGACGGCATCTATACCTTTCTCTGTTTCTGTCGCAAACTTATTCAGCAGTTCTTCAGATGTCTGAACATGGTTCTGGATATAGCGGTCAGACTCAACCAGCAGCTCGCTGTAGTGTTGATTAGCCGTACTGACCGCTGCAGAAATATCCGTCACAGTCTCTTCTACCTGCCTGCGAATTTCAGGCACGGCCTCAACCGCCCTATCACGCATCTCTTTAAACGCTTCTAGATGACTCTCCAACTCTGACAGCTGTTGCTGGTTAACGGTCATCACACTATGCAGATCATGCATAGTCTGCGGAATAAGCTGAGTCTTTTCGCTGATATGAGCAACCGATGACTCAGTCGCTGTAATAGCCTGAACACCCTGTTCGTATTGCTGGTTCATCTGCTCCAGTTGCAACTTATAACTTTCCTGCCATTCCACCAGTTTGTGGACAGCCTCATTTAAGTGCTTAAAGTTTTCACCAAACTGTTCAGTCAGGTTGTTGTTAAAGTCCTGAATGACTTGCTTCAGGGCTTCAATAACCTGCTCTGTAGCCGACTTGGACATAGTGTCCACAAAGTCCTGTAGCTTCAGCCAGAGTTTTTCTGTAAATGCTGAAAATTGTGCCTGCTGCGCATCAAACAATTCAGTGGTCAAATTGCGAGACATCTTCATCTGATCATTGATATCGCCTCGAAAAATCTTTAACTGACCAAACAGCGTAGTTTCTTCATTCCCTACCAATGACTCTTTCAGATTCTCGGTCGCATTCAGCTGTGACTGCAAAACACCACGCATGATTTTAATTTGGCTCAAAAGAGTTGATTCTTGCTCACCCACCAAAGTTGATTTCAAGCTTTCAGTTGCAGAAAGCTGTGCCTGCATAGTTCTTAGAATTGCTTCGGGAGAGGCATCACTGACAGAGTCCATGCTGTCATGAGAATCCTTAAACATAGTAGTGTACAGAACCTTCAATACCAGCGAACTCAACATACCTGCCAAGCTGGTTATAAAAGCAGTTTTCAACCCGCCCAGAAGCGGTGCAATACTGGTTTCAATATTATTCTGATCAAACGCCAACAGACCCAGTACTATGCCCAAGAAAGTACCAAAGATACCTATAGTCGTTAGTAATGTTGGGGCATATTCAACAAACTGCGGATATTGACCTTTCTTTTTCCATTGAAAAGAACGGATAGCAATAGCTACGATGAAAAATACAAAAACAGCAGTTACAAAATATCCAATGGATTCCATTAAAAACCTTCTATGAGTTACCCATACTACAGCGCTGGTAATCAATACCGGGACAGGGAGAGCGTGGAAGTAAAAACGAGAAATTAAAAATTCGCAGGATCTTATCACACGACAGTATCTAAATAGTATCGAGACTGTTACAGCATAAGCATGCTAGTTTCAGGTACATACCACCCATTAAGCGAAACTCAGGCGAGTTGATCCTCTAACACACTTATTGACCCAAACCATGACACCTGACTCCCTCATTCGTGACAGCTCCCTCCAATGGCAAAAAATCCCGAAAAACAAACTCAAAAGGGCTTAGAAGTAACCTTCTGGAACCGGCGACTAAGATGCGCTGTAGAGATGGCTCAAAAACTAAACCCTGCCACCAATAGCCCTTACTTATTTCCAGATAAAGACGGTTCAAGACTCACCGAAGAAAAAATATCTTCCCGATTTAAAGACACGATGCGCAGGCTGGTTGAAAGCGGTAAATTAACGTCAGAAGAGCGGTTCACCTTTCATGATTTGAAAGCGAAAGGCGTATCAGATCATGAAGAACAATATTCAGGACACAAGACGCTGAAGGGTAAAAAAATCTATATCAGAAAAGCCCCCAAGGTAAAGGGAAGCAGCACCAGAAAATGAGCGACGGTCATTTTTTAAACAATTGTTTTATTCTCATTTTTATTCTCATTTCGCAAAATTCAGACATAAAAAAAGAGCTACATCTCTGTAACTCTTTGATTTTATTGGCGCTCCCTGGAGGATTCGAACCTCCGACCTGCCCCTTAGGAGGGGGCCGCGCTATCCAGCTGTGCCAAGGGAGCATAGAAAAGCCAGCGGGCTTATCTTTCCGGCTGGCTTGCTTTGTATTCTAACGAATCGATGTGATTTTTCCAAGAAATAAAGTCGTTCTGCGCAATGACAGGTGATAAGCCCCTATCGGTGAAATCAATCAGCTGTTTTTATCTTTCAGATGATTTTCAAGTGTACTCTCGAAAGTGAGCAGTTTGTCTGCCACTCTGGCACTGTCTACTTTCAGCTCGCCCGCCAGGTAAGCTTTTCTAAGAGCCAGTAATCGAGCCTCAGTATGACGGTTGGGTATACTGCTGCGAGACTCGGTTTCGTTCTTTCGGCTATCGTCCATGATTCCTCCTGATCGCTAAGCACCTGATATTCTCACAAGACCTTTGCAGGTTCCAGAGCCAAACTCTGGCTTTTTACCATTCAGGTTTCATGCCAGATCCATTAACTTATGCATCGTCAGAGACTTACCAGAATCAAGCCGGTGACAATAAATCCAACCCCGCACCATTTTTGTGACGAAGCTCTCTCACCGAGTAAAAACACCCCCATCAACACCCCCACCGGAATACTGATCTGTCGCAAAGCCACTATAAGACTGACATTATCTGAAAAAGCCATGGCCGCCAGTACTATGGAGTAGGTGGCAAACATCGCCACTCCTGTGAAAAAAAGAGCCCCTCGATGATCTTCGAACAATCGGGCAATTTCCCTGCGCTGCCTTCGAAAAGGCATTGAAAAGAGCATTAACCATAGACAGGTAGCCACTGCCTGCAGAACCAGATAAAGAAGAGCACTCTTGAAGGCCACTCCTTCAACGGGCCATAACGCTCTCATGAGCATCAGAGTATGGCTGTCGACGACGGAATACCCCGTAATGCCCAGTGCCGCTATCATGGCAAAAGCTGACGCAGGGTTGAGGTAATGAGACCACCTGAAATCACTCCAGTGCCAGAGTGGCAAAATGATACAACCCGACACAATCAAGCAGAATGCCAGCCACTTCATTGTAGAAAGTTCTGTCCCCCAGCCCAACAATGCGATGACAGGTGGCACCAGAAGAACAGGCAAGGCTCTGGAGACCGGATACATCAATGACATATCCCCAAAACGATAAGACTGACCCAGCCCAAGAAAATAAACAGCCTGAAAAAAGCCGCTCAATAACACCAAAAGCCAAATTTCCTGAGAAATTTCGCTCAACCAGTCGATATAAAAAAGTAGCAGAGGCACAAAAGCCAGCATGCCCAATATTGCAGAGAGGGTAAAGCTGGCTCCAGAGGGCCTCACTTTTTTCCCTAAACAGTTCCAGCCCGCATGCATGAAAGATGAGATGAACACGAGGAAAATAGCCAGGTTGTCCAAATTTATACTCCTGAACAGGCGTAATGCGTTTTTGTCCTGAACCGGACACTATATACCTGAATCAGTGAGTTCTTAATTAATCTCGAGAAAATCGTGTAATTTAAGCTCCAACCTTACCGCAAATCACTTTATTACTACTTTGATCAGGAAATAACAGAACAATCCAGCAAAGAACCCAGCTGTTTTTGTCATTATTTTGAAATTCAGGCGATGCATCACCTACCAAGACCTGGCATTCATTTCAGAAAGACAGAATAATATTGATGGCTAACAAAGCATTTTTTCTGGATAAAGCCCCATAAACACTTGGAGTGCCGGGCTATATCGGCCAAATCGTAGTATTTTGCGACGGCCTGCCTCCAAAAAGCGGGCAGCCTGATAAATCAACTCCTGCATGACGGTTTTTATTCTTCTCCTTGCTGCCTGATGACGAACAGGTGACTGCGGCCCCAGCAAACAAGATTGCCCCATGTAACGCAGCATATTATAAGTTAATGCGCCCAGACACATTACTAAATCATTAGTATCGAACTTTCCAGAAGGAAGCCTTTCCAGATCCATATCGGTTTTTAATTCACTGTGAAATTGCTCACTGGTGGCGTGATTCTCATACAGCAGAATAACGTCGTTATCGCTGTATTCTTCTTCATTCAATGTTGTCCACCAACCTTCCAGCTCGTAGTCTGGAGTTAGAAACATCTGACCAACGGCATCTGACGTTCGTCTGACCATTTTGATAATCAGTCGCTGATGACCATAGTGAGCTTCATGGTTAATAGTCAAAGTCGCATAGTGCTTACCTGCTCGTAGCTCATGCCACTCTACCTTCGCTGCTTCAAACTTAGGTAGCCAGGCCTTGGAGGTGTACTGTTGGCGAGGATTCAATTTAATTATGTGGTCAACGTTAGCATGTTGAGCAACGGCCATGCGGGTATCTTCAGCATCGTGAGCACTATCGAGCCGAAGCAATATCGGCTGTTGCGTTATACGACGTACTCTCTGTAAAACGGCACCCAGGAATGGGATGAAATCATTTTGCGAGTGTTGCGAACCTGGTCGCAACTCACACCCCATGCACCAGCCTTCTTGCCCAAGGTAAGCCATAATGGGGGAGTAGCCGAAAAAGTGTTTATATGTCCAACTCACTCCTTCTTTCTTGGAGTTGCTATTGTCTTGAGGCGTGACATCCATATCTAATGGTATATGCTGTTGGCGATCAAGTTCTTTTGGAAGTGGTGTAAGCGGAGCATCAAGTTCTATAAGCAACTCAGCAAGACTTTCCTCAATCAGCGGAATAAGCTGGGTAGCATCTTCATTAAAGCGCTGGCGCAATCGACTGGCAGATGGCATCTGTTTTATTCCCATGCATTGCTGGAACCAATCGTCATGGCGAAGGGTGTCAATGGCGTCAAAGTCATTTTTGCCGAGGGCCAGCAAGCCAACATAAGCACGCACTAAATCAATATTGGCGATTCCATGTCGCTTCTTAATCTTACGGAGTGATTTTTTGAGGGATGTTTTTTTATTGAGGGCGTGACCAATAAAGGCAAGGCCAGCAAATGGTGTATAGAATTCCGTATCAGACTGCTCAAAATGGAGTTCCACAAAAATTCACCTATTCAGTGAAAAAACGAGTAGGTCGTATTTTAGCCTACACCCCTTTCGGTGGATGGCTTTAAGGCTTTTTTATTGCTGATGAAGTCACGGATTCAGGTATATAATAAAGGCAGGCTTATTGGCTTCGGCAGGTAAGCAAGTTGAGTGAATGACCCTTTACAAATTTATGTTCTTCGATTCAGTATAAAATCAACCCCCTTATACATATTTCACTCAGCAACGAAATAATTCAAACTATCATTCTACACACAATGAATTGAGCTAGTTTCAATAAACAAGGAAAGCGAGGACAGGAACGTGACGCGCTCACTGGCTGCAAACCCGATAATTGCCCTAAAAAATATGGTTAAAATTATTCCCGCCCTACTGCTCGCCGGATTTGTTTCCAGTGCCGGGGCTTCTGTCGTTACCTACGATGATCCTTGGGAGAAAGCAAATCGAGCGGTCTTTTCTTTCAATGACACGCTGGACACATACGCTTTGAAGCCAGTGGCGAAAGGCTATAACACGGTCACCCCCAAACCAATCCAGCAGCTGGTTAGCAACTTTTTCTCCAACCTCGGTGAGCTCCGTAATGCTGCCAACGCACTGTTACAGTTTAAAAGTACTGAAGCGTTGGCTTCCGTAGGTCGGTTTGGTATTAACTCAACACTGGGTATGCTGGGGATGGTCGATGTCGCGACGCCTCTGGGAATAGAGCAGAAGTATGAAGACTTTGGCCTGACGCTCGCCCACTGGGGCACCCCGTCCGGACCTTATGTTGTGCTGCCGCTGCTCGGATCCAGAACCTTGCGATCTGGCATCGGAACACTACCAGACTCCATGATGAACCTTCAGGGAGAGATCCAGCCTGAACGTGATCAATGGACAGCCAGAGGGGTCGACATCATCAACACCCGCTCATCGCTTCTCAGCTCTGAAGACCTGATTGCAGGTGATCGCTATTCCTTCATTCGGGATGCTTACCTTCAACGTCGGGAATATCTGATAACGGGTCAGCTGCCAGAAGACGACTTCTGATTTCATCGCTATCTTTATGCAGGGGGTTAATCAGAGTAATAAACACTGATTTGCTAACACCTTGCAAACTTGTCCCAGATTTAAGCAAACGGCTCAGACCAGAGCAAATGGAACCTCAGCACAGGATAGATTTCTGTGCTTTTTCTTCTCTGGCTTGCAGCACGACCGGGTTGAGAGTATGTTTCAACAGACCACTAAGCAATAATGGTTCAACGTCAGATGCACTCTGTTTTCCTTGACGTATCTTTTCCTGACTCATGTCTGGATTTACCTTTCCAGCGGGCAGGGCTCTAAATATGGCCAGTAGTACCCTTCTGGTCATTGATGATGACACAATAGTCAGAGAAAGCATCGTAGCCTATCTCGAAGACAGCGGGTTCAATATCCTTCAGGCAGAAAATGGAGAGAAAGGACTGGCAGTTTATAAAGAAACGCCTCCCGACCTGATTCTCTGTGATCTTCGAATGCCAAAAATGGATGGCCTGACAGTGCTCCGAAGTGTTCGGGAGTTGTCCCCTGACACGCCTTTTATTGTGGTTTCCGGAGCCGGTGTCATGGCTGATGTAGTAGAGGCATTACGTCTTGGAGCCAGTGACTACATCATCAAACCCATTGTTGATCTGGAAGTCCTGGAATACGCCATAAACCGGGCTCTTGAAAACGCCCAGCTGATACTTGAAAACCGCCGTTACCGTGAGAGCCTTGAAGAAGCGATCCACTCTCTGGAGAATAACCTGCACCTGCTACAGGAAGACCAGAAGGCCGGTCGTCAGGTGCAAATGAAAATGCTCCCTCAGGAGCCACTGACGTTTCAAAACTTCAAGGTCGACCACCAGATCATCCCTTCCCTCTATCTCAGTGGCGATTTTGTTGACTACTTTGCCTTGAATGAACACAGCTTTGCCTTTTACTTAGCAGATGTTTCAGGTCATGGTGCGTCTTCAGCCTTTGTCACTGTATTACTGAAGCACATGTCCATAAACCTGCTGAGGGAATATCAGTCCCATGGCGGCCGGGTCAGAGTCAAGCCTTCCCATGTCCTGAACTTTCTCAATCGAAGTCTTCTTGAAACGGGCTTGGGTAAGCATGTTGCGGTCTTTGGCGGTGTTGTCGATACCCGGGATCAAAAGCTCACGTATGCCTTTGGTGGCCATTACCCTCTGCCTATCCTTTCAACGCCGGAAGAAACTCTTTGCATTGAAGGCCGGGGTCTGCCCGTAGGCCTTTTTGAAGATGCCACGTTTGAAGATGTAACAATTGACTTGCCCGAGCAATTTACCTTGACTATCCTGTCCGACGGTATTCTGGAGGTACTGCCACAGCAGACACTTCAGGAGAAGGAAGACTATTTGTTGTCTGTTATTAAAGAGGGAGCCGTCACCGTATCAGCGTTGACAGATAAGCTGGGGCTTAACACCATCAAAGCCGCTCCGGACGATGTGGCCATGCTGATCCTGGCTCGAAACTGAATGATTCCTGGAAAAATACTGTTCGCAGAAAACGATGGCACCTATGTCCTGAAGCTAGTAGGTGAGGTACGGTTAACACTGTGTTCCTCACTGGAAGCCTTTCTGGAAAAGATGTTCAATGAACCTGATTTCAGCTCAGTGATCATTGACCTGACCGATACTGACTCCATCGACAGTACCTCGCTGGGCTTGCTGGCCAAGCTGTCTATTCAAGCCAAAAAAAACCTGGGACTGGTTCCTGTTATTATTTCAACCCAAGATGATGTCACAAGAATTCTGTTGAGCATGGGCTTTGACAGAGTGTTTATTATTGTCAGGGAGCTGGAAGGGTATGAAAACCTGAACCTGAACATGCACGACATCACTTGTGACGGAAATATGGAACAGTCTACCCAGGCTCGCAAAGTACTGGATGCTCACAAAGTGCTCATGAGCCTGAATGAAGAAAACCGGGAAGCCTTCAGCGAACTGGTTAAACAACTGGAACAGATTCAGACAAACACTCAAGACGAAGTGTAAAGCAGAAGCCCGGTTACTTTAAGGAGGGCTTAAGCTCTACCATATTCCCATCAGGGTCATTGATGTATAACGAAAGGCCTTGCCCCTGAGAACCATAACGCTTCTTCATTTCGCCCGCTTCTACGCCTCTGGCTATCAGATAATCGACTAAATCCTGCTCAGAGACTTTCTCAATCAGCAAACAGAAGTGATCCATATTCCTGCCGGAAGCACCGGGTGCGGCGCCTCCTGATCGTCCAATAGCACCACCGACGGTAACCAGATCAATCAGGGCATTCCCGGCTCTCAATTGATACAGACCTGTTTCTTCCGATGTTTTTCTTTCCAAGGTGCAACCCAGAAGATTGCAGTAGAAGTCCAACATGGCTTCCAAACGATCCGTCCTTAACACAACGTGATCAATTCCAAGAATCTTCAGCATATCGTCCCTCTGGAACAGAGTATCAAATGCTCATGGTTATTCAGGCTGCATTCTGAGCCTGCTCTCTTAGACTTTCAACCTGCCGGACGGCTTCCAACAGCACTTCCAGCCCAGCCCCTTTCTTATGGGCATTTTCACTGATATAACGACGGAACTTCCGAGCTCCCGGCTCGCCCTGGTAAAGGCCTAGCATATGTCGGGTTATATGGCTTAGATAAGTCCCTTTTGTGAGCTCTGACTCAATATAAGGCAACATTGTTTCAATCACCTGTCGACGCTCAATCAAAGGCTGTTGAGCGCCATAAAGACGATTATCCACCTCAACCATCAGATAAGGGTTGTGGTAAGCCTCTCTTCCAAGCATGACACCGTCTACATGCTCCAGATGCCGATCAATCTCAGCAAAGGTCGCAATACCGCCATTAATGGTAATTTCCAGATCCGGGAAATCTTTTTTCAGCTGATAGACCACCTCAGGTTTTAGAGGAGGAACATCGCGGTTTTCCTTGGGAGAAAGCCCTTCTAAAATGGCGATACGTGCATGGACAATAAAAGTTTCGCAACCGGCTTCGGCCACCTTTCCGACAAAATCTACCAGCTCTTCATAGGAGTCACGACCGTTAATGCCAATCCGGTGCTTTACCGTAACCGGAATGTCCACCACCTCTTTCATCGCTTTGACACCATCAGCCACCGTTGCAGGCTCAGCCATCAGGCAAGCGCCGATACGGCCATTCTGAACCCGGTCACTGGGACAACCCACGTTAAGGTTGATTTCCTGATAGCCAAACTGTTCAGCGTATTGAGCGGACTGAGCCAAATGCTGAGGATCATGGCCACCCACCTGTAGAGCCAAAGGATATTCTTCAGGATTATGTTTGAGAAAGCGGTCTTTATCGCCAAATACCAAAGCCCCGGTCGTCACCATTTCGGTATAGAGCAAGGCGTGCTCTGACAGCAAACGATGAAAATAACGGCAATGCCTGTCCGTCCAGTCCATCATGGGGGCAACGGAAAACTTACGATCTAGAGGTTTGGGCTGAGTCACTGGCACATTTGTTTTCAAAATCAAGGAACGGCTAATGATATACCAGAAAACCCTGTTCGGCAGTAAGGGTCACTCATTCTTGATCGGGGAATAACAACAGCAGGGTAAGTAATTGACCCTGCTGTTGTCTGCTACTCCCAGATCGCTAACATATACTGTCCTCCGCTCCGGGGGACACCCATAACGCTCCCCTTCGACAAGCCCTGGATGTACCAGGAGCCTGACCGAGAATAGGCAGGTCGGCCTAAATTCCAGAAAAAATGGCCTCGTTCTACTGAATTTTATGCTCGGACGCTATTCTCGGTCAGGCTCCTAGAGGCAAACTCCACCCACCAAAGGAATTCTGGTCGGTTCACAGTTGTAAATCAGCCGCCCAGTATCGCCATGCATATAATCCAATAACATTTCAGACCGTTTGTCCGGTGCCATACTGGTGGCGGGTTTATCCTGAAGTGCCTGTACCGGCCTTGGATAATCAGCCCAATCCAGAGGAGGGTGCCAACCAGGAGGCGATGCAATTCTTGCACGGGTACCATTCACTGGATAGAGAGCCCGCCGTTCCAGAATTTCCTTTGCCATTCGATCCACTCGCCCGGGATATTGGGTAGCCAGGTTATTGTATTCACCAGGATCTTCAGCAAGGTTATACAACTCCTGAGTAATGGTCATTGCCAAAGGATCTATTTTCAGCCACTGAATCAGTTTCCAGTCATCTTCTATGAGGGTAAATCCAAAAGAGTTGTACAGCGGAATTTCAGAAGCAAAGAACAGGTTTCGTTCACGGCTGACTTTTTTACCTTCTGTCAACGCCGGAAGTACATTCACGCCATCCAATGGCAACTCATTGCCTGGCTTGATATTGGCAGCAGCAGCGAGTGTCGGGAAAACATCGATCACCGTCATGGTTTCATCCATCTGAGTGCCCGGTTTGATTCTTTCAGGCCAGCGCATCACTGATGCCACCCTGATCCCCCCTTCATAAACCTCGCCTTTGCCACCACGATAAGGACTGTTATCGCCACCTCCTCTGCCATACACCCGGGTAGCTCCGTTATCAGAGAAAAACATCACGATGGTGTTATCTGCTATGCCTTCCTCTTCCAAAGTATGCAACACCCTTCCCATAGCCTGATCCATAGCATCAACCACAGCGGCATAAAGGGGTCTTCGACTTTCAGCGCCCGATAATCGGGCCAGTTTTGAAATCTTGTCCGAGGGACTTCTTGCCAGACCACGCTCGTCTTTTAGACCTTTGTATTTTTCAACCAGTTCATCCGGAGCTTCCAGAGGCTCATGCGGGGCAAGAAAAGGCAGGTAAAGGAAGAAAGGTTTGTCTTTATCTCTTTGCTTGATCCACTGAGATGAATGATCGGCCAGAAGGAACGTTTCGTACCGTTCAACCCCTTCTGGAACATCCGGCAGACTTTTTCCATTCACCTGAAAATCACGCCCCCCCAAAACACTGAACGGTGGGTAATAGCCTACTTCCGTATGGAGATGACCATAAAAGTGATCAAACCCCCTGGCATTAGGGTGAAACTGCTGCTGAGAATGCCCAAGATGCCACTTGCCAACAATCGCAGTTTGATAGCCCGCCGACTTAAAACTTTCTGGCATAAAGTGTTCATCTGTATGTACACCACCACTGTCCCAAGGTAACAAAACACTATAAGCCACGCCTAAACGCATAGGATCACGCCCAGTCATTAAAGCTGCCCGGGTAGGAGAACAAATAGGTGTCGTATAAAAACGATTCAGGGTAATCCCTTCTTTTGCCAGACTGTCTATTGAAGGTGTTTCAATACCAGAGCCTCTGAATCCCGGGTCTGCGAAGCCAATATCATCCGCCACAAAAATAACAATATTGGGAGCTTCTGACTGTGCTGAAACACTGCAGCTGGCTAACAGACCTATTGAGGCCGAGAGTAGTTTTTTCATTATTTTATTTCTCTATTACAACTCACACCGTACGGGCGACTCGTGCCATGCCTTTTTGCAGGATGACTGGCATCAACCGACGAAGAAGATCCAAAATCACAGAGTCTTTGCCGACCCGCACCCGCGCCTTGTTTTTTTCTACAGCCAGAAGAATAAGCTGTGCCGCTTTATCTGCCGTCAGCCCGATTTTCTGGGCCAGCTCATAGTTTTTCTGAGCCTTCTGCTGATCATCTGAATCCGCCAGAGTAGCCTGAATCATGTCTGTTTTGATGGCACCGGGGTGAACCGAAGTGACGCCAACGCCTTCGCTTTTCAATTCAGCGTATAAGCATTCACTCAAGGCCTGTACACCCGACTTGGTCACACAATAAGAGCTTTGTGAAGGGAGCCCGATAAACGCAGCCATACTGGAAAGATTCACAATGTGAGCCTGAGGCTCTTTTTTCAGTGCTTCCAGAAAAAGTTTACAACCGTAAAGAGGCCCCCAAAGATTGATACTCATCACCCGGCGCCAGTCATCCAAAGAGTGGCTGGAAAAAGACTTCTGCAAGGTAATGCCGGCATTATTGATTAGCAGGTTCACTTTTCCATGGGTGGCCATAACTTGTGAATATAAATGATTCATGGCATCAAGGTTGCCAACATCAACCTGATGAAGACTGACGTTAATATCGTCAAACCGACAATAGTTTCTGGTCACTTCCAGAGCTGCCGGATCGATATCAACGAGCGCCAGGTGACACCCTTTTTCAGCCAGCTGAATGGCCAGACTTCTGCCCAGCCCCCCTCCTGCTCCGGTTATGACAGCCACCTGATGTCTCGAGATTTTCATAGCGTTACCTCCTCTGCCACTGAATCACTGTTCAGAGGACAGCGAGGGCCACCCGGAGCCTCAATCATGGTGACGCAGCGGTTACAATGAGTACAACCATTGACGTATTGTTTTCCAGAGGCGACGGCATGGTTAACATAGGCAGGATCTTTGATCAGAGCCCTGCCCAGCTGAACAAAATCAATGCCTTCACGCATGACGGTTTCCAGACTTTCCATCGTATGGCAACCACCGATGTAGATCATCTGAGCATTGCGAACCCGATCTCTAACGCGCTTGCACCCTTCCAGAAAATAGAGTTCTTGATAGGGATACTCGCGAAACATCTTCGGCCCGGCGATTTTGAACAAGGTTTTCATCATCCGGCTCGACTGCATTTCAGCCATACCTCCAGCAATCGAAGTTCCCCGAAACATGTGCATTACGTTGTAACTGCTGGTTCCACCACTGGTAATCAAACCATCTATTCCTGCCTGGTCCAGCATACCTGCAACGTCTACTGCTTCTTCCAGCTGCAGTCCGCCTTTGACAGCATCGGTGAGCCCCATTTTGCCAATAACCGCCAAGTCATCCCCAACCGCACTTTTCACAGCGTCCAGACATCTCAGAGGCAACCTCATTCTGTTGCTCAGGCTGCCACCGTACTGGTCGGTTCGACGATTGGTTTTAGGACTGATGAACTGGCTCAGCCCATAGCCATGACCAAAATGAATCTCTATAGCATCAAACCCGACCTCTTTCATAAAGAGCGCTGCATCACGATAGGTTTGAACCATGTGATCAATATCATTCTCTGTCATGGCTTTTGAAAGGGGTCGACCGACCGTCAAACCCAGCGAGTTGAATTGCATGGAAGGCCCTTTCGGATAGTGCCCCCTTTGCAGCTGCTGATTCTTTGAAAAATAGCCACAATGAGCCATCTGACCTGAAACTTTTGCACCGGTCTTATGAAGGTCATTGATCATTCGGCTCAGCTCAGGTCGGATATGATCCCCCATGTACATCATGTCATGGGATACACGACCATCAGCTTCTGTTGCGCAGTACGCCAGTGTGGTCATAGCTACACCACCTTCACAAAACTGCCGGTGAAAATCATAAAGATTGTCACCGGGAATCCCTCCTGGCGTTCTGCCCTCGAAAGTAGCGGCCTTGATAATCCGGTTACGGAGTTGCAGAGACCCCAGTCTGGCAGGACTGAATGCACGATCCAGATATTGACTCATTCACTGTCTCAGAGCGATTAAGCTTCTGCTCCCATCATGCTGCGACTAAAAATAAGCACACAGCCGTTTATTATTGTTTTATGCAATGACGTTACATATCTTATGCAATATGATTGCATAAATCAAAGAGATAAGATCAGATCATGAATCAAACTCGTCGTACCCAGGCCCAAAGACGTGCCGAAACTCACCAGCAGGTACTGGACAGTGCCTGCCAACTGTTTGCGGAGAAGGGATTTGCCAATACCTCTCTGGAAGACATCGCCAGCAATTGTGGACTGACGACGCGGCCTGTCTACCACTACTTTGGCAACAAACTGAAACTGTTTCAGGCTGCCTATGAACAGATGATGATTCACATTCTCAACCAGCTTGAGACCCTGGAGGGAGCAACCCCTTTAGAAAGGCTGAGTCAACACTGGAAAACATTTCTGGACATGAGTGACGACCCTGGATTCAGGCAGATAGTTTTAATTGATGGACCTAATATTCTGGGTCATGAAGCCTGGATTAACAGCCTGGTCACTCAAAAAGCTCATAACCTTTTTGGCTCCCTGCCTGCAGAGAGCCAGGAAGAAAAGTTCCAACAACAAATGTTGGGGCGTATGTTGATAGGCGCATTGGCACAGGCGGCATTAATGGTGGCAGAAGCCGAAGACCGATCCATGGCAAAACAGCAAGCCACACGAATTGTGGAGAATATTCTATCGGCTTCCATGCCATGACCGGATTGATTTATGGTTCTTCCTGACTGTCCAGCACCGGGAACACCTTATGAAGCACTGCTTGATAATGACCCTGTTGAAACGGAGATTTTAACAGTCAGAGAATAGCAGTAGCTCTGGCCAAACGACCTTTTCCAACAACCTGATAAGATCCTGTCGCTGCACTGATGAAACAAGCACTACCGGGGGTCAGTTCAACAGACTTTTCTCCCGCTTTGATGACTTGTTGACCTTCAACGCAAAACAGTATTTCAGCCGCATTAACCTTTAACGCCCCAGATACGTTCTCTGCCGCAATCACACTGAACAGAAAATCATCAACCGGAGAAACAAACCGGGTTTCTCCATTTTCTTCCGCTTCCGGCTTAAGGCACAAATCAGACAGCGCAATCGTATCGAACTCAATGGTTTTGAGCAGCTCAGGGACATCCACATGCTTGCTGGTCAATCCACCTCTGAGCACATTGTCGGAACACGCCATAATTTCAAGTGCCGTTCCCTCCAGATAAGCATGCAATGTTCCCGCTTTAAGAAACATGGCTTCACCGGGTATAAGCTCAATGACATTCAACAATAACGGACTCAAAACACCGATATCACCGGGATAGAATTGATTCAGGCGATTCACTTCCTGCCAGGCGGGATGATCCGAAGCTTCTGCAAATTTGAGAGCTGCCGTCACCAACTGATCTTTTTCTTCACCTTCAAGACTCATCAGGTGCTCATAAAAAGCCTTAATATCACCTTTTTTCAGCCAGCTTAAGGCTTCTTCCAATGGTCGCAACCCTGCCATTTCAAACAATGGCCACATTTCATCCAGCGGTCGGAAGCCATTCATAGCCCTGAAAGGGGTTAATGCATAGACCAGCTCAGGCTTGTGATTATCATCCCGGTAGTTACGATTAAAGGCATCCAACGCTACACCCAGTTGGTTTTCATGGGCGAAACCATCCAAAGCCTGTTGTTTGTTGGGGTGAGACTGAATAGAAAGAGGCTTTGCCGCAGCCAGAACTTTAAAGAGAAAAGGTAAAGTCTGACCAAACTTTTCCAGAGAACCTTTGCCCAGGTGCTCTTCCTGACCATCCACCAGCGCATTCAATGCAACCTGATCATCAGTCATAATCATAGAAGGTGCCTTGGGATGAGCGCCCATCCAGAGTTCAGCCATAGGCTGACCGGATTCATTAGCGATACCAAAGAGCTCACTCATCGCCTTTTGACTGCCCCAGTCATAATGCTGCACAGGGTTTACCAACCGAAAGATGGTCATAAACAATCCCTTCCAGAGAAATACAAAACTTTAAGCCTGAACCTTAAACAATGAACGCCACAGTAATGTCAGCGTTTTGCAACAGGCCCGATAAAAATTCAATGGCAAGACTGTAAATCAGTAACATCTGTTTCGCTAACCGTGATTTCACCCACTCACCTAAGGACTAATCTATGAGCAGCCATTGATTGGCTATTCTGCTTTTCTTTGCGGTTTCTGGCAGGTACCAATTAATAACCTGGCTTCCTCCGAGTGGCTTCGAGTATGAAAGGATTCCAGTGTCTCTACTATGCCAGCACAGCCCGGTTGTAACAAAAGAAGCCGGCTGACAGCAGTTGCTCAACAAAAAACGATGGTGTTACATTATTTTTATAGGTCGATAGAATCAGAAGGCTGACAAAATGCAGCGCCACTCGCTTAAAAGGAGTTTAACGGTGAATCTATCCTCAAACCTCATGAACACAAGACAAAAGACCATACGCTCTTTGAGAGTATTCAGGCCGGTAAAAAAACCATGAATCTGGCGATTATTCCTGCTCGTCAGGGGTCAAAGCGTATACCTGAGAAAAACATCCGTCTTTTCAAAGGCAGACCCATCATTGCTTACTCCATTGAAGCTGCATTGAACTGCCCCTTTATTGATAAAGTAATTGTCTCTACCAATGACCAGAAGGCCGCTGATATTGCCAAAAGTCAGGGAGCCGAAGTCCCTTTTATTCGACCCGAAGAATACAGTCATGATCACGCCACAACCTGGGACGTTATCAACCATTCACTTGAGTGGTATAAAAAGGAGGGTAGTGAACTCACCAATATCTGCTGTATCTATGCCACAGCCCCCTTTATTCAGCAGGCTTCACTGGAAGAAGGGTTTCAAGCCATCTGCAAGACCCGCTATGACTACGCCTTCCCTGTCGTAAGATTCCAGTCTCCCATTCAACGAGCCTTGAAACGTGAGGCAGACGGCAGTGTATCCATGCTACACCCCGAACATGCTGACACCCGGACTCAGGATCTTGAGCCCAGCTATCATGATGCCGGGCAGTTTTACTGGGGAAAAGCCCGAGCCTTTAAAGAAAACAAACAGTTCTTTGGCTCCAATACCTACTCCATTGTATTACCTGAAGAACAAGCTCAGGATATTGATACTGAATCGGACTGGAAAAAAGCGGAACGCCTTCATACATTTCTTGAACAACAGAAATAATTAATCCTCCCAATTAATCCTCCCTTTGTGCTGTAAAATACCTCATTGTCGTGCTTACCCGAAATGCTCTTACCTCAATAAAATGGACTGCTGCCATTCAGCCCTCTCCAAAACAAAGTGGCAAATTAATACACGTTGATTCTTCCTGAACCGCTCAAATACCTATTCAGTTTGCACCGTCAAAAAAACGATTAAGCGTCAAAAGAGTGACAGTCTGAAAAAAATCCGATACGTTAACTGTTACCTGCTGAAACAATGGAGAAGACCATTGTTATCAAGTGCCCAAAGCGAAGAAAACAGCATGACAGCAACTGTGACCCCTACCCTTACAGGGTTTCAAAGCAGTATTGAAATAAATGGGTACAGGATAGGAGCTGCACACCCCCCCTATATGGTTGCAGAACTCTCTGGTAATCATGGAGGAAAGCTGGAAACAGCCCTTGCTCTGATTGATGCTGCCGCAGATTCTGGCGCTCACGCTGTAAAAATCCAGACATTCAAACCTGATACGATTACCCTCAATATCAATACGCCTGATTTCATGGTGTCACAGGGCCTCTGGAATAACAGAAGTCTTTATGACCTGTACGACGAAGCCCAGACGCCCTGGGAATGGCATGACGCTCTGTTTAAAAGAGCCCGCAAGCGGGGCATCACACTCTTTTCTTCTCCCTTTGATACCTCAGCCGTAGAGTTTCTCGAACACCTTGATTGTCCTGCCTACAAGATTGCTTCTTTTGAAATCACCGACATTCCTTTAATTCGCAAAGTCACTGAAACCGGAAAACCGATCATCATGTCAACCGGCATGGCGACTCTGGAAGAAATTGAAGAAGCGGTAGCGACAATAGCCGAGGCAGGAGGAACACAGCTCTGTTTATTGCACTGCATCAGTGGATACCCCACTCCCATAGAAGACTGCAACCTCGCCACCCTGCCAGACCTGCGATCCCGATACCCTTTTCCGCTGGGCCTGAGTGACCATACCCTGGCATCAACAGCGGCCGTTACGGCTGTGGCACTGGGTGCTCAAATGATTGAAAAGCACTTCGTACTGGATCGCACGACTGGAAGCATAGATGCCGAGTTTTCACTGGAGCCAGATTCATTTTCATCGTTAGTGAACGAATGTCGGCAAGCCTGGCAAGCCATTGGACAAGCCGGTTACACATTAAAAGACAGTGAGGCTGCCAACCGGCAATATCGTCGCTCTTTATATGTCGCCACAGATATATCTGCCGGAGAAGTGTTTAACCATCAGAACCTGCGCTCTGTTCGACCTGGCCATGGGCTACACCCTCGCCATCTGGAAGAGTTTATGGGTTCCCGGGCAGCCACCGATATTCCGGCAGGTACCCCTCTATCGTGGGAGCATAAGGAGTAGTTGTAAGGCTGTAAGGCTGTAAGGCTGTAAGGCTGTAAGGCTGTAAGGCTGTAAGGCTGTAAGGCTGTAAGGCTCAACAGTAATAATTTTAGATCGGAGAAAAAAGAAATACTTCATTCATCCATAACTTATTAATCACTTTACCGCTTTAAATCTTCACAGTTTTAAAGCCTTAATAAAACGGCATCGTAAAGGAAGACGATCATGTATAACCCAGGATTCAGCAGCAAGCCATTATTTGAGGACGCCTCTCATTCAGGCGGGGCTATAGACGACATTCGCTACCCTGAATATTTTATCTCCCTTCTGACAGAGAAAAATCAGGCCCCTCTGACCTGCGAAGGATACACCTCTAACCCACTCTCTCAGACCGATACCTCCCTGCCGCAGATCTAATAATCCCCTTCCTCCCGGGAAACGATGATTGTGTCGTTTTTCGGGGATTACACTATTTTTAACATTGCCTGCTTCTATTAAACCCAATCATTAGAGAAAGAGATTATTTCAAATTCACATCGTTATTCCATACGATGCCCCACAGTTTTCACTCACCTACCTGAAACATCAGAATCAATCGTTTTTCCGCGACAGAAAACCTCCAACCTCTAGTCTTTATCTGCCGCGTTTTTTTCTTTCCATAGGCTCAGTGCCTAGATAATGACTTATACAGGTGTACCAAATGAGTCAGAGAACAACGGCGTTTACCTATTCAAAAAGTGTACTTGCCTTTGCTATTGCTTCGGTGCTGGCTGGGTGGGCCAGCGGGGAAGGGTCTACGAATCCATGTGATACAGTAGGTTACACCGACAGCACTGGAATTACGGTAGAAACTGGTCAAGACACATCGAATAATCAAAAACTAAAAGCGACTACCTCTTCTGAAAAAATCACCGTCAATGGTTCAGGTCAGTTCACCCTTGCAGAAGAAGGTGCATTTGCTGCCATACCCGATGCCGAATCCAATGAAACACCCGGAACAGCCATTGATATTACAGGGCAAGGTGTTGCAAGAAACCAAGGCAACATCTGTGTAGAGAGTCCTTATACTGGAAAAGGCACACCTGAAACCCATGGCATCACTCTAAAAGACAATGGTAAGGCAACTAATGAGGGCACCATTAACACCCACGGCGAAAGAGGCCATGTATTTGTTACCAGTAAGGAGGGTGGCGAAGTTACTAATACTGGAACAATCACAACCACCGGCAAAAGCGCTTACGCCTTTCACCTTTATGGCGGTGGCACTGGAGAAAACAGTGGTCAAGTCACCACCACAGGAGTCTACGCCTACGGAGCAGCCGCCAGAGGCAAATCGACCTTCACCAATACTAAGGACGGCTCTATTGATGTTCAGCAAGAAGGCTCCCTCCTCTCGCCCAATCATCACGGCATTTACGCCACAGAAGGCTCAACAGTCGCTAACGCTGGCAGCGTAAAAACTGCAGGATATAGCTCCCATGCCATCAGCGTTGAAAAAGAAGAGGCAGATAGCATTCGTCCTGAAATTTCAGGGGAAAGAAATGTCACCATCACCAACTCTGGCTCTCTGGAAACAACGGGCGATCAATCAGCAGGTATCGAGGCCTCTAACTGGGGCTTTGATGGAAAGGTCACCATCAACAATAGCGGTACCATTGCAACACAAGGTACAGGCTCCAAAGGCATTGATTTAACCGGCGGAACACTCACCAATTCTGGCTCTATCACCAGCGACAAAGATGCTGCGGTTAAATTTACAGCGAACGACAAGGGTAATACTGCAAATTTTGAGAAAGACTCGGTCATTACAGGTTCACCCGCTATTAGAGTCAGCGGGAGTGATCCTGCTGCAGCCCAAGTAAACCTGACTGGTGGTATTTATACCGGTGGTATTACAGGCACTAAAAACGAAACTGAGTTCCTTTTGCTAAACCCTAATCAACCGACCTTCATCACAGGTGATATCACAGATATTGATCATGTTAGCGTTGCGACTGATAAACTGACCTTTGACGGTGTTATTAACAAAACACAATCCAGTTCATTCAGCTATGTGCAAAACCAAATAGTCCGTATCGGCGATGATACTTTAAAAAAAGATCCTGATAACAAAGCCCCCCTCACCTATCAGACGCCGGTCAATAGTATCAAGCTGGAGGTGAAAAGTAGCGCAACATTGCAGGAACTTGAATTACATTCAGGCGCCAAAGTGACTTTGCACACTAACAATCGGTATGGCGCGATCAAGAAAGTTTCAGCCCATGGCTCAGAAGGGTGGAACCTGGGTAGTGTATTAAAAGGAACAGAGGATTTTAGCGCAGCAGCGGGCAGCCAGGTGGACAGGCTGACGGTCACAGACACCCCTTCTCCAACACTGGAAGCAAAATCGCCTCGCACAATAACTCTGGTCACTGCCAGTGGCGAACCGCTGAAAACCGTTGTTATTAATGAGCAAGCCACAGTGAAAGAGCTGGCACTGGGGCAAAACGGTGTGGTTAGTAGTGTTACCAACAGCGGAACACTCAACACGGTTTCTGTTTCAGGTACAGGCTGGAATGTGGGCGGCTGGATCGACAAGGCCAGAACATTATCAGCCGCCTCCCCTATTGACCACCTCTATGTCAGCGATACCGAAACCCCGGTCATGGAACCCAGGGATATGTCCTCCCGGCTAAGAATGGCCACTGGTGACCAGCCCCTGACTGTAGAAGGTTCCGCTCCCAT
>NZ_JOKH01000001.1:75611-77210 GCF_000722635.1 Endozoicomonas numazuensis
TGGGGCATGGAAGGTCGGAGCTGCACTTAGCGGACTTGAATCAATACATGCCCAGGCCGATCCATCAGGAAGCGGTAAGGCAGTGATTGACGAAATATATTTAAAAAGAAGTGCTTCAACTACTGATACTGAACGTATGCTCAAGGTGGTCACCTCCATACAAGCCAATCCTATTGAGATAACGTCAAGCGACCCAGACTTAATTAGCAAAGTAACTGTCAGCGATCAGGCCAAATTCGGTAATATATCCGGTGCTACAACGATCAATATGATCGGCTCTGACTGGACAACAGCAGGCACCATAAACGATGCAAGCCAACTCAATGCCAACACAGCCATTGCTGAAGTTCAGGTGGGGGCTGGTGCCAGCACAAACAATGAAGCAAAAAAACTAGCCTTTACCGGAGCAAGCAAGCTTGATATCACACCCAATGAAAATGGCTCAATTGAAACATTAACGATTTTTGACAAAGCCACACTCGGTGCAGTTTCAGGCGTCACTAATGTAACCATTAATTCTCCGAGCAAAAACTGGACAGCAGATGTTGTTACCGATGCCACTTCACTGGATGTCAAAAACCCTGTTAACAATGTGTACGTAGGATCTAATGTCATTGTTCCAGCCAGTAGTGATGACACCGCTAGCCTTGTTTTTAAAACAACGTCTAAACCCTTGAACATCTCAGATAACTACCACATTGGAAATCTGATAATCAAAGATAATGCCTTGTTAGGTGATATCAATAGTGTTAAGACCATGGAGGTCTCAGGTGCAGGCTGGAAGGTGGAAGGCTGGATTGACAACAGTCGCGACCTTACCCTTAAAACACCTGTAGATAATATCTACGTCAGTAGCAGTAAAGATGCAAGCATTTCGGTATTGCCCAATTTGTCCTCACTGAGACTGAGAACACCTGCCGATACAGAAACCCGACTGGCTATTGATACCGAAGGTGAAGGTGTTATCAAGCACCTTCACATACACGACAGCACCAACCTGGGCGATGTGGGAGCCACTGAACATTTAACGATTCATAGTGCCAGTAAAAACTGGAAACTCACCCGGAACAACCCCCTTCACGACTTAAAATTACTCACCGTTGCTGAGGGTGCCAGCGTTGATGCTGTAACCTTTGTTCCCCAAGGACCTCTGAAAAGTACAAATGACAAGAGTCAAACTATCCCCCTCAGCTTTGATCAAACCTCCTTTGCAGGTGTCGATCACTTCGAGCTAAGCTCCAATGGTCAGGTGAATTCTGTTGACTTTTCAGAGGATAGTGCTCGCCCCCCCCTCTATCACGTTCAGGCCGGTGGCAAAACTGACAGCCTGAAAGGTCGCTCTGGGCTTGGTGACGAGTTGACTCTTGTAAAAGGTGAAGTCAGCCAGGTAGAAGGAATAGACTCTATCGTCGCTACCGGCATTGGCTGGAAGGTCAGCGGCTGGATCGACAAGGCCAGAACATTATCAGCCGCCTCCCCTATTGACCACCTCTATGTCAGCGATACCGAAACCCCGGTCATGGAACCCAGGGATATGTCCTCCCGGCTAAGAATGGCCACTGGTGACCAGCCCCTGACTGTAGAAGGTTCCGCTCCCAT
>NZ_JOKH01000001.1:78323-81157 GCF_000722635.1 Endozoicomonas numazuensis
GCACTGGGGCAAAACGGTGTGGTTAGTAGTGTTACCAACAGCGGAACACTCAACACGGTTTCTGTTTCAGGTACAGGCTGGAATGTGGGCGGCTGGATCGACAAGGCCAGAACATTATCAGCCGCCTCCCCTATTGACCACCTCTATGTCAGCGATACCGAAACCCCGGTCATGGAACCCAGGGATATGTCCTCCCGGCTAAGAATGGCCACTGGTGACCAGCCCCTGACTGTAGAAGGTTCCGCTCCCATTAAGGACTTCCAGATTCATGGCGGAGCAAAACTGGCTAAGGCAGAAACAACAGGGGGTATCAAACACCTGTCTGCTCACAGTGCTGGCGACTGGCAGATAGGCGCCCCGATCAGCAAGGTAGAAAGCTTCACGGCCAATACTGGCAGCCAGGTGGACAGGCTGACGGTCACAGACACCCCTTCCCCTAAACTGGAAGCAGAATCGCCTCGCACAATAACTCTGGTCACTGCCAGTGGCGAACCGCTGAAAACCGTTGTTATTAATGAGCAAGCCACAGTTGAAGAACTGGCTCTTGGGCAGAACGGTGTGGTTAATAGTGTTACCAACAGCGGAACACTCAACACGGTTTCTGTTTCAGGTACAGGCTGGAATGTGGGCGGCTGGATATCTGGGGCCAACAAACTCAAGACACACAGTTCACTCAATAATGTCTATGTTAGCGGCTCAGAACTCGATAAAGCAAAAGCCAACCTTAAGTTTACCACTTCAAAACAACCTCTAAACATAGAAACAGCCGACCAAGGTAAGATAAAAAAACTCACACTAGGCCAATCCGGCCAGTTGGGGTCTGCTAATGGTTTAGTAGATCTCATCATTAAAGGCAATGAATGGAATGTCAGGGATCCCATTACTGATCTAAAAAGAGTTCTGGTTGATAAAGACGGTCATGCCAGCACAATCACGAGTTCGTCTTCAGAGTCACCACCAACAGAAGCACTGAATTTAAGCTTTTCAGCAGCGTCTACCAAACAATTCATAATCACTAACAGAGGGACAGTTGATCAGGTTGACTTTTCAGAAGAAGGCAGCCGCCCCCCAATGGGTCTTATACAGGAAGCTGGAGCCATTAATAAAGTCAAAGGCAACTTGACCCTTAATGATCAAATCACCCTAAAAAACGGTACAATTAATGAGATGACAGGTGTTTCCATCATCATGGCGCCACAAAGTGGGGGGCAATGGCAATTGCCTGCACTTAACGGCGTCAAAAAAGTGGTAACCAAAGCCAGTCCAACACATATAGAACCTTATGCTGTCGATAGGGTCACGCTCAGCAACCTTGCTCCCCCAATGGCTCCCACATCAAGAAACCTATGGCTGAACACTTCAGAAAATACCCCTGTCGGATTTCTTTCTGACTCACCGAACATGATCGGAGAGCTGCACGTTAACGACAATATTCATTTTGGATCAGTAAAGGGGGTTGAAAACATTGTTATCAAGGGAACAGGCTGGAAATCCCATGGTTTTGTTGAAGATATCTTCGCCATTGCTGTCGAAGAAGGTGGGACACTGACAAGAGCGGGAACAGCACCTGCAAATCTTCCTGATCAGGACATGTCGCTGAACCTGGCATTCAAGGAAGAATACGAAGAAGACGACTACTTCATCATTTCGAACCAGTCACCACAATCCATTGGTGAAGTTGATTTTTCTACCAGCACTGCACGCCCCAACCTGCTCTATGTACAAGATGGTGGCAATGATGATGTTGTCATTAAAGGCAACACTGATAAAAATGACGCCATCTACATCATGAGTGGTGATATACCACATAGGCACTCAGGTATCAGTGAAATTGGTTTTGCAGGTGAAGGCTGGGCAGACAAAGTCTATCAGGATAAAAGACTCCATATATTAGGAGGAAAAAACACTTTTGATTTGGTAAAAGCTATATCGCTGAAACCTGCTGAAGGGACTGAAAAAGCAACAACTGCACCCATCAGCAAAGACAAAACTGTATTTTTTGCCTATTCGGACGAAATGCCCACGCGCACGACTTTGCTCAGTTTAGCTAAAGTAGATACAGTCGATTTTTCAGACGCTGATCGTTCAAATCTGACTTATTCACAACTGGACGGTGAAACAACACACTTTGAGGGTAACAGTGAAAAAGATGATCGGCTTGTACTCTGGGGGGGTAACTTCAAGTCCGACACAAACACTCTGGATTCTATTATTGTCAAAGGACGTGATTGGAATGCACCAGGCACTCACGAGGGTGTGAGTACACTCAAAGTGAAAAGTGTGGGCAAAATTGACCGGATTACCCTTCTGGAAAACCCGGCAGCCCGCACAGCAGCAGACCCTCAAACATTAACCCTGGTCACCACCAGCGGTAAACCATTAGAAACCCTGACCATCAGCAAAGGCGCTACCGTTGATGAACTGGAATTTGGGGGTGGTGGCTCAGTCAGCAAGGTGGATAACAAAGGCACTCTGAATAAGGTTAATTTGTCCGATGCCAACTGGGTCGCAGGAGGCTGGATAGACAGAGTCAATACCCTGACAACCAGTGCCACTCTTGATCACCTGTACGTCAGCGATACCGAAACCCCGGTTATGGAACCCAGGGATATGTCCTCCCGGCTAAGAATGGCCACTGGTGACCAGCCCCTGACTGTAGAAGGTTCCGCTCCCATCAATGACTTCCAGATTCATGGCGGAGCAAAACTGACTAAGGCAGAAACAACAGGGGGTATCAAACACCTGTCTGCTCACAGTGCTGGCGACTGGCAGATAGGCGCCCCGATCAGCAAGGTAGAAAGCTTCACGGCCAATACTGGCAGCCAGGTGGACAG
>NZ_JOKH01000001.1:87091-98869 GCF_000722635.1 Endozoicomonas numazuensis
CGCTCAATTAAATGAACTGGCACTGGGGCAGGATGGAGCCGTTGGTTCAATAAACAACCAAGGTACTTTAACACGCGTTACCACCACAGGTTCAGGCTGGAGTGCAGGCCTGATCACTGATGCTACAGAGTTTGCACCCAAGCACAGCAGTCATGTTTATATGGGAGGCAAACAGGGCCTTGAAGCAATAACCAGCCTTAACACTCTGACTTTCCAAACTCTGAATCAACCACTGACTGTTGTCGGCAGCGACAACATTCCCAGACTGGAATTAATGGAAAAAGCTCAGGCAGGTTCTATTGAGGGTGTCGAAACCTTTGTCGTTAATACCCAGGGAGACACCTGGACAGCCAGTACTGTCATGGCCAAAGACATTCATATTCAGAGCAGTGATGTCACCAAACTCAAGGTCACTAACAGTAAGACCAACCCGGACAGCGGTGAAAAAATCTTCACTCTGGTCACCGATGGTTATCAACCCAACCTGACTATTCATCCAGACGCTACGGTTAAGGAACTGGCCTTGGGACAGAGCGGGGCTATTCGCAGTATTACCAATAACGGCAGCCTGGAAACGGTATCTGTTTCTGGTGACGACTGGCAGTCTGGCGTTATTACTGACGCAAGCAAACTGGTAGCCCAAACCACCATCGAAAAAGCCGAAGTGGGAGGCACACAAGCGACATTCAGCTCGGCATCGCCCAACACGCTGGCATTTAAAACGGTCAATAAACCATTGTCTGCAGAGGGCACACAGGGTTATACCACTCACCTGAATTTGCTTAAAGGCGCAAAACTTGATCAGGTTCAGGATATAACTGATCTCAATGTCTATTCAGAGTTTGGTAGCTGGTCAATCCAGAAGCCCGTTATGAATCTGCAAGAAATCTTCATTGGCAGTCAAGGGTCTGTAGATACTATATACTCCAGCATCGAGCATGCTTCGGTCACTGGTAACATCACGGTAGACTTTAGAACCGGAACAGAAGATGACCATGAAGACGACGACTTCTTCATAGTAAAAAACAGAGGAACACTCAACCGACTCGACTTTTCCCAGACTACTGGTCGCCCTAACCTGATGTATGTTCAGCAAGGCGGAAATGCTAATGCCGTTCTGCGTGCCAACCCTGAAATGACCGATGTATTGAAAGTCACTCAAGGGCCTATCCCATTGGATCATCAAGGGTTCTCTGGTTATTTCTTCAGCGGCCCAGGCTGGGACACTGAAATCTGGTACGACCAGAAGTACTTTGAACTGGATAGTGATGCAGGCACCGTAGATTCAATTTCTGTCATCGGGGTAGCACCACAAAAAGCCAAACAAAAGGCGGAGGCCTCTCCAGAAGCCAAATCTAAAAGCATCATTTTTGCCTATACAGACCAACAACCTGAACGTCTGCATATGAAGAGTGCTACTGACGTAAAAGTAGCCAACTTTGGCTACTCAGGTCGCCCTGGCCTGACCTACGAGTTGGCTGGAGGGACAACAGAATCATTAACCGGTAATAAAGACAAACACGATGTACTCAAATTAACTGGAGGTACACTCACCAATCCAGCAACGGCTTTCAGCGTTATAAAGGCTGGCAGGACACGTGATGAAAACAATCAATGGCTGAACACCTGGTCATCCGAAGGGATGTATGAAGGCATCAGCAAGGTTGTGGTCAAAAAGGGAGGTTTGATTAGCAAACTCTATGTCAGTGGCGATGGGTCAGCTACAACCAGTGGTGATAATACCCTGAGCCTTACAACAACTTCTGATTCCCCCTTGAAAGTCGTAACACGTGCTGGCGGTTCTTTAAACGAAATTATCTTTGGTCATCAGGCAAGCTTTGGCGATATCAAGCTTCAGGGTGGACAGATTACTTTGGATAGCAGCCAGTGGACAGCCGGATTGATTACAGATGCTGGCACTTTGAAGCTTAACCGGAACCTGAATAGCTTGATATTGGGTGGTTTAGGACTTACCCAGCCCGTTACCTTGCCTACGGGTAACCTCACGTTCCAAACATTATCACAGCCTCTGAACGTAGCTGGAGAAAGCCAGGCCTTTGTCAACAACCTGGAGCTCTTTGATGGCGGTCTCCCGGGCGACATCAGCAGCGTAAAAAATGTTCATGTAAAAGGCTTTGTTCGTATGGAAGGCTCAGCGATCACTGACGCTGACTCTCTGAACGTGGTCAATAATCTGGATAGATTGCATGTAGGTAATACTGCTGTCAGGCCCCCTAAAGATCTTCTGAGCCATATCTCTATGATCACCACCCAGAGGAACACCCCTCTGTCTATTCAGGGATCAGGCACTACCCAACAGTTGTATATAAATGAAGGGGCTCGACTGAATAATGTTGCTACAGCCAAAAACATTCAGATAACCGGTACTGACTGGACTGTCGCAGGTATGGTAAATGATCCAGCCTCCATGGTCGTCACTGGTAAACTGGATGAAATATGGTCCTCTAGTACTCCAACCACAGATGTTATAGACCGTAGAATCAACCTGAAATTCAACGGCACCTATGGAGAAGACGATGAATTTATGCTGACCAATAGTGAGGGAGGCTCAATAGACTTGGCAGACTTCTCTGCCGATGATGTTAATCGACCTTCCATGCGCTTTGTTCAGGACGGTGGCGACACCTCTACCCTTAAAGGCAACCCTAATAAAATGGATGTACTGGAATTGAAGAAGGGTTCCATAGGTAACGCTAGCGGTTTCCTCAATGCCAGTATTTCCACTGACGATACTGGAAGCCTGGATATGGAGAACCCGATCAGTCTAGTCATTACCGAGGGCGGTAAGGCCAGTGTGAAAGAATATGAAGATGGCAGAGTTCCTCTTGTTTCTGCTCAGTACACTACAGACATCAGAGTCACTTTGCCTGTCAACGCTGCCCCCGGTACTGCTCCAAATCCTGCAGCTAACTGTACTGGAGGTGTCTGTGATTTTGTGATCACCAATGCTGGAGGTGAAATAACTGACCTGGAGTTAACCGGTAACCGGGAGGGTATGCGTAGTAAGCGACTCCAGCTCCTTCAAGCAAGTGGATTAACCAATGACGTTGAAGCCAGCCAGACCATGCACGACCGCGTTATTCTACAGGGAGGTACCATCGGAGACATGACCGGAGTCGATGAAGTGGTGATTACTGGCTCATCCTGGACAGCGGGTGCGGTTCACGATCCATCGACAGTGGCTATTGGTACTTCAGCAGAAGCCAATAATTTATCCAGACAGGTTCAGAAGATCTTTCAGATGAAACCGGATAGCACTCAGGCAAAAGTCATGACGGCAGACTCTGGTGTCACTGTTAACAAGATCACCACTGTGATGAGCAACGGTATAACCCAAGAGGCAAGAACAGGCATACTGACTTTGGATCTGAAAGGCAGACAACCCCTAACAAGTAGTAAGGCTGTCACCCAAGTGGATATCCAGAGCGGAAGCAAAGTAGAAGATATAGACTTTTCTGATACTTCAGACCGAGGCGGGATTGAGGTCAACCTTAAAAACGGCAGCCTCGCCAATCTAAAGGCAAATCGAGACAAGGATAGCCTGAACGTCACCCAGGGCAGCATGACGGGCCAAGGCAGTGGCTTGAAAGAAATGTCAGTACCTGGTCACTTAACTCTGAGCAACGGTGCGACAATTTCTGATACCGTCACTTACCGTCAGGAGGGTACTCTCGCGGCTGTACTTTCATCTTCCGCGACTCAGCAGGCAGCCGTTCCTTTAGTTCAGGCCGGACAAATCGTTCTGGGTGAAAAAGCAGTCCTGGAGCTGATGGGAGCGCTTGATGATAATGGTGGTGGAACCAGCTATCTGGCAATGAAGGCAGATAAAAGCCTATCTGGCAGAGCTGAAGTGAAGGATCCAATGAGTCTCCGCTACACCCATTACAGCAGTGTTGTTTCAAATAACAGCCTGATGGTCAGCGGCTCTTCTATGGGTAGCTACATAAAGGGGCTTGCTACCAGTGGACAAGCCAATCCCTCAGCCCAAAAAGCTATTGAAATAGCCACAGACCCTAAAGGAGGATCAGCTATTGAGATGGCCAATGTTAAGGACCCATTGAACGATTGGGTGCGGGATGCAACCAACAAGGTGAACAAAGATTCAGTTGAAGTAGCCAAAATAGCCAACCAAATGACCCCTGACCTGTCAGGAGCGTCCATCAGTTCTGCCAAAGCGTCTATCAATCAGGCAGGTAATGCCATTGGCGCCAGACAGTCCGGACTTCGCACGGGTATTTCTGCAGGCGACATGTTCTCTTCCGGAAACATCTGGTTGCAGTATGCGAACAGTGACGCCACTCAGGACAAAAAGGACAACTACTACGGTTATGAAGCCAAAACCAATGGGTTCACTATTGGTGCCGATTCAGACCTGAATGACCGGTTTAAACTGGGTGTCGCCTATACCTACTCAAAGGGTGATGTAAAAGGCACTGACGGTTCAACCAGCAAGATGGATACTGAAGGCAACACCTTGAGTGTCTACTCTACCTTTGAGCAGGGTCCCCTGTTTGTGGATGGTCGTGTAGGTTATACCCAAGGTGAAAACGATGGTAAACGCTACGTTCAGGGCAGTGAGATCAAGGCCAAGTATGACGTCAACTCTTGGGATGTAGGGCTGCTTGGGGGTTATAAACTGCCACTGGGTCAGTCTGGACAGTGGAGCTGGATTCCTCAGATTGCCTTTAACTATGCCAACATCAAGCCAGACGACTACAAGGAGCAGAGCGGTACCGGTCAGTCAGGCATCCTGCTGTTTGACAAGATTTCAAGCGACAGTTACGAAATACTGGAACTGGGAGTTGGCCTGAAACTGTTGGGTGATATTAAAACCGAAAACATGTACTTCAAACCCGAAGCCAGTCTGATGGCTTACCACGACTTCAAGGATGATCCGGTCACCATGACTGCACACTTCGCTCAGGGGGGTAATGCTTTTCTGGTGAACGGTGCCAACCGCGAAGAAAATCGCTATCAGTTTGGTGCTGCTGTTGATATGGAAACTCACAACAACATGACCTTTACCCTGAGCTATACCTACGACTGGATGGACAGCTACAAAGCACACGGCTTTATTGCCAGAGCCAGCTACGCATTCTGAGTAACATTTAATCGATTATATCGGTCCACTAAACAAAAAGAGCGGCTTCTGAAAAGAAGTCCGCTCTTTTTTTATCCACGCTTAATCACAGATTACAAACAAAGGTCCAGGTCTCATCACTGCCAGGTTTAGAACTCGTCCACCATTTTGCCTGATAGACGGCATCATCATGAATCACCTGATCGCCGCCATTGGCATGGGTGCCACCCTTTGGCCAGTCAGGGTAAACAGACAGTCCTGCAGTACTCACACCCGCTGACTCACAAGTGACTCCGTTACCATTACCCCCACTACTGCTGCTGAGATCAGCCAACGGTAAATCAGGATATTCTTGCTTCAGAGCATAGACAGTTCCATTGATATTGACCGTCCAGGCTTGTGGCCCGGTAATGGGCAGATAGTAATTCAATGTTACTTCCACACTGGCGCCATCGGCCAGGTTCTGCCAGCTGGGTAACTTCACAGACACCCGATGGAATTCGTTATCCAGACCACCTACGTTGTTGCCGGCAGCATTGGCTCCGCTTTCTATCACCTGCAGATCAAAGCCACTCTGATCAGAAATTTCGTCCGATGTAGAGGTTGGCATATCAAACTGGAACTCAGAGCCACCCGGTACAGTACTGCCACTGCGATTAGTTATTTTCAGTTTGGGATTCAGCGGGTAGTTCTGATCACCCCGTTTAAAACCACCTACAGAGACTTCTATATCCACTGCTTCAGCAGGCACTGTTCTATCTGTACGACGGTTGTCATAGACAGAAGCACTGGCAAATCGATCATAAGCCAGAGAAGTCAGAGTCGTACCAAAGGTGTATTCATTTTGAATTGAATCCCAACCATAGTCACCGGCCAGCTCCCAGAACATGATGCCACCGACACCACTATCAATAACATACTGAAGCTTGGTAGCCATTGATTCTTCATCTTCGATGGACAGGAAGACTTTCTTGCTGTCGTTCCAGAGCCAGGGAGCGACAGCAACACTGTCGTAGAATCGCTGATAACTGCCAGTCAAGCGGTGATTCGTATTATTATCAGGATTCAGTCCCCAGGATTTCAGGTAACTGCCCTGAATATTATTCTCCAGGTTTTTGGCATGCCAGAGAGGATTAGACCCAGCTCCCATTTCATTTCCATTGCCATCCTTATCGTGCCACATATTATCAATGCCAGTAGCACCATAACCGCATTTCGCACTGCCACCGGTGCCTTCCGGACAATCGGATTGACTGGGCAGTGGTGCCTTACCATTCAAACCCTTGTTGCCACCAGAAACGCCTTGCCAGCCTCGGGTATAATACGGCACACCAATGTTGATTCGTCCTGCCTGCATAGCCCCACGAAAGTATTTAACAGCCCAGTCCGTATTCAGATAACCAATACCACCATACTGGGAGGTCGAATACACTCCGGCACTTTTCAGTTCGCCATCATCTCTATTGTCGTACAATGCAGCATTGTGACCGACAAACTCGTTCCAGGCTCCATGCAGGTCATAAGACATGATGTTGACGTAATCCAGATATTGGGTCACCTGAAAGGTTTCCATACCTCGCAACAAATAGCCTGATGATGGAGAGGCAATGGTCAGCATATAGTGTTTACCATCCTCTGCTCCGGCAGCGTCCAGCTTTTGCCTCAGCACTTTCATCAGTTCTACATAAGAGGCCATCAGACCGCCACGCATGCTGTCAGCAATGGCAAAGTCCAGCGGGTTACCGGCATTGTTCATGGATGTCGGGTATTCATAATCAATATCTGCACCATCAAAACCATAATCTCTCAGAAACTGAACGACAGAGTCTGCAAAAGTATTGATACCGGCGTTATTAATGCTGCCATCCGTATTGGTGGTCATGGTGTAAAAACCACCACTCTCTACTCGTTGACCACTCTCATCAAAGTAGCCACCTGTCTCGGCCCAGCCTCCAACGGAGATCAGAGTCTTAACATCCGGGTACTGCTGCTTGTACTTGTTCAGAAGATTTAAATGACCTTTGTAGCTGAAGTCTGTGGACATTTCAGCCCCGGCCACACCGGGCCATTCCATACCTGTCGCGGGGTTATCAGGGTTGGAAGGGTTACCAATAGAGATCTTGTTTTCTGCATCGACATGGGCAAAGGCATAATTGATATGAGTCAGCTTATCCCAGGGAATGTTGTTCACCAGATATGAGGGCTGGCCATTGGCACCATTCCTCCAGGAGGTAAAGTAACCAATGATCCTTCTTGGGTGATCAGCCCCCATTATTTCTCGACCGTTTTCATCATACACCGTGCAATAAGGGGTATTCACACCCGGTGTTTGGTATAGCCCGTCAGGTCTGCAATCACTTCCCCCTAAACTGGAACCGGTTACATTAATAGTCACCAAAGCAGAATCTTTTTCGGCCTTCTCATTATCATAAGCTTTGGCTTTTATCTGGTGACTGCCTGTGGTTGCAGTCCAGTCCAGACTGAACGGTGCAGAAGTATCTTCACCCACCAGCAGGTTACTCACATAAAAAGCCACTTTGACAACCGAGCCGTCACTGTCTGAAGCATCTGCAGTCAGTGTCACAGTATCCCCTTCATGATATTCACTGCCTGCTCCGGGAGCTGTGAGTGAAACCGCAGGTGGCTGGTTAGAACTGACTGCATTGACGATAATGGAAACCGTTGAGGAAGACGCTTCAGCATTGTCATTATCAATCGCTTTTGCCAAAAGCGTGTGACTGCCTGCAGTGGCTGTCCAATGGGCACTATAAGGAGCACTGGTATCCGTGGAAATCAGTGCACTGTCGCGATAAAACTCGACCTTGGTCACCGATCCATCACTGTCTGTGGCAGTCGCTGTTATAGTGACAGCGTCTCCTTCTGTGAAACTCGCATTTTGAGAGGGTGAGTTCAAAGAGACGGAAGGAGCCAGGTTCGGTTGTGGAGGAGGCACCAAACCATCGCACTGCCCCAGATTTTTCCACTCCTGATACTGCCCTGAACGTTCGGCAGGATTATTACCCTGAGTCCACCAGTTTGCCTGATAGCCTATCCCTTTATGCTGAATCTGCTTGCCACCGACATAGGCAACACTGGCTTCCCATTCACTGAGTCCGCTGCAATCATAGCCATGTGCTGCCAGACTGGTCAGCAAAGCCATGCTTGAAAGACTCCCCACGATTAGCGTTTTTATCATTATGATCACCCACCCCTCCTGATCGTTTGTCCAGCCGGGCCAGAAAATACGTTCAGGATCGATAAATTGCAGACACCTCTAACTACTGCTCTAAAAATGCATGCCCCAAGCCGAAAAAAAACAATGAAACCGGTTTCATTTTTATAGACTTAAACATCTCAAACAAACGCACGGCCGACAAGTGACCTGGTTAACAAACCGAACAAAAAATAAACTTTACTATTATTTATATTTAATCGGTCGTTTAATTTTACAATCGCCACTTTGCTGTCTGATCGCTGACCTATACTGAGACTCTCTCCTTCATTGGCTGATTATCGAGGAGTCTGCGATGCGAGCTAATTATCTCATCCGGCTATCTATACCTGTTATTCTTGCGACACTCCTTTCTGGCTGTGCCTCTGATGGCTCCATGAAACGTTGGGGACAATGTGCCCTGATCGGTGGGGGTGCCGGTGGTATCATGGGCGCCATTGAAAGTGCAGGTGCCGCTGCTGGCGGAGCCGTTGCCGGTGCTTTATTAGGAGGCCTGCTGTGCAGTTATTCCTCTGACGGTGATTCAGACTTTGATGGTGTTATGAACAGCAAGGACCGCTGCCCTGATTCTCCGGTAGGTGTACGCGTTGACGAGCATGGCTGCACACTGGATAGCGATAACGATGGTGTTCCAGACAAAATGGACAAGTGCCCTGATACACCTCCGGGTGTCGCAGTCAATGCCGAGGGATGCCCTGACTCGGATCACGATGGCGTCCCTGATAATCTGGATCAGTGCCCTGACACTCCCGCTGGTGTAGCTGTAGATACCAAAGGTTGCCCAATCTCTCAGGATCTGGGAAGCATTCTCTTCAAGTTTGATAAAGCCACACTGGATGACAACGCCAAAACCTATCTGGATAAAGTCGCCATGAAGCTGAAAGAAGACAAGCACATCAAACTGAAAGCTTTTGGTTATACCGATAGCTCTGGTGTCGATACATATAACGAGAAACTCTCTAAACGACGGGCTGAAGCAGTGAAACAGTATCTGATCGACCAGGGAGTCAATCAGGAGCAGGTGGAAGCCCTGATTGGAGGCATCGTCAGAGCTCATAACGAAACCCGTGAAGGCCGCGCTCTCAACCGGAAAGTAGAGCTTTATACCGGCATCTGAAACAGGTTCGTGAGGATTTCAAATTGCCAGGGAAGGCAGGATGAATATTTTATCAAACTTTTATCATGGATTGTCCGGGCTTGCCCGCACCGTCAAGGATGGTGTGGTTTCCCGATTTCGGGGAAAAAAAGCCGAGGTGGTCAGGCATCCCGTTCGCCAGATGAAGGAGAGTACACCCGGTAGTTTTGATACCCATGCTGGAATTCGCCAGATGACAGAGAGAAACCTCAGCGGGTTCGATACCCAACAAGGCTCTGTTGCCAACAAAGGTTACCTTCTGGCCAAAGAACTCTCTGATCAATCATTGTCTGCTCATAAAGTTTCAAGTATTGAACTTCCCCCCCGCTTTCCTTTTGTTGAAGTCAAAGAAGAAAACAAAAAGCCTCAGGAATCGCCTTCGCGCGCCAGAAAAATTCTGACTGCTCTTATGCCAGGCAACGCAGCTTTGCCCGAAGGCTCTGATATTTCAGTAAAACGGGCCAGGAGGGGACAAACCCGAAGATTGAGGAAAGGCCTTCAAACCATTAAGAGAGAAACCGGACTGGACGTCTCGATCCGTAACTTTGACAACCAGGCTGCTCATCTCAGAGACTTTCTGACCGGTAACGGAGCTACTCCGGGTTATCAAGAGATAAAAGTCTTTTTCGACCAGGTAAAGAGTGTAATGGCAAAAGCTGACTCTCTTCCGGGGCTGATCAAACTGGCGGTAACCGAATACATGGTTGTGCTTTCGGATTTGGGGCAGGCTGCTCAATTCAAAGCTCTGGGACAAAGACAACAACTGGCAGAACATTTTTTGCCCGGCCATGATGGTTTCAAGGCTCATTGCCTGAGGCGCAACCTGGATCCGGATTCTGCCCTCAGCCTGCAATACCTCAATCAATTTCAGGGAAAGCTCATGGGCTGGCAGGACGATCAGGGGCACTGGCACCCGGGGCTGGTAGAAGACCTGGAATTGAGTAGCATGCCAGCATTAAGAAATAGACTGGAAGCAGAGCTAGAGGCTTTTATCAATCAAATTGGGGGAGTCATTCCTCAACCCAGCCATACCGCACCCTTAACTCATGACCAGTTGCAAAAAGAAGTGGCCCAACTGTATGGCAAGCACGGCATAAAGGATTTACCGAACAAACAACAGAATCCTATCACTCACTCTTCAGCAGAGCTAAATCCTGGTTTGAAAAGTGCGACCCGGTACCAGGTTCGTCCTTCAGGAAATCTTCAAAATCATCCAGCTGTCCCTCTCGAAAAAGCCCGGGTACACCATTGGGTATTTGAGCAACTGCTGTCCGATTACCAAAAAACTCATGCAGAAATTGACCAGAAATTGTGGCAAAGTCAAACAACCCTAAAGTCTCAATTGATAGATATTGATGAGTCTCAGTTCCACCCTGAACAAGATCATGATGAGCCTAACCCGAGTACCCAACATTCCCCTTCGGAAGCCCTTGACGAGGCACAAAAACACTTTAATGCGTTGCATAAAAGAAAAAGAAACACCCAGTTCCCCCCTCTTCCCACGCTGATATTAAGAAATAGCAAAGGAACACGAATAGATTCAGACTTTATGAAAAAGCCTGAACTTGATGACCCGGACTTCACCCTGCATGTCGTTCGCTGCCAGACCGAAGATTACAAACAGATCAATCAGGTATTGTTGAATACCCCGGGGTTTGAAAGCAAAGAAGCTCTGGATCAGTTCAAGGATACAATGAGAAGCTTCAGGAACCATTGTTACCAGTACGCAATTGGAGCGGCTTTGCCGAGTAAAGTCTTCTCAGAGAATGACACGAAACTCCTCATTAACTGCCGTCAGCGAATAAACAGCGCCATGGAAACCTTGTTGGCAAACCCCGAGACTGGTGACACTGCAGCAGCCTTTCACTACCTTAGAATGCAGGAAGCGGTTTTGGAAAATTTCCTGAAGATGAACGACTTACTCTGACCGCTACTAAAAACCTACGACAATCACTGATTATCTGGGTTTATCTACACCGTCAACACGGCTGCATACCGAAGTATGTCTTACGCCACTCTTGTGTAGGGTTTAAGGTCGAGCTGTAACGTGTCTCGACCATATCTATCTAAATTAACTGAGGCGTTGAAGTCTCGGTTATGGTGGGCTTTACAGCTTGGGCAGTCCCACCACTGGACACCAAGAACCACAGCATCATTTTTATGGCCACAGCCACTGCATGTCTTGCTGGACGGGAAGAACCTGTCAGCAATGACCACTTCGCGCTGCCGTAATTCGGCCTTGTATTCAATGAACTGGCGCAACATTCCGAAACCTGCGTCGTTCACAGCCCGGGCCAGTTTGTGATTCTT
>NZ_JOKH01000001.1:99453-160167 GCF_000722635.1 Endozoicomonas numazuensis
CAGAGCGAAAAGACCCACTCGGCACCGAACCGAAGCAGTCTGTCCTTGTGGGATGGTTCAGACCTTTCTTCCGGTAGTTCATGCCGGAGCCAAGATCACGGATCACTTGCGTTCGCCAGCCCTTGGCAGAGCAATAAGCCTCCAGTAGTTCTTGCTGTCTATCCAGATCGGCTTTTTGATCGTGGCTGGATACACGGCAGTAGCAAAGTGTAGGTGCAGCTTCGTTGCTGAATCCCATGAGTTCAGCCACGTCATAATAACGTGTACCGCCTTTGGTCTTTCTGGCTGGGAGCAACTCACCCGTGCTCTCCCACTTTCTCAATCCACTTTCTCAATGTTGAGTGGTCAGTACCCAGCAAGCGAGCGGCTTCACCAATCTTAACTAATCTCTTATCCATAATGATAGATTTTGGTAGATATCATAGATTAATCAATGCTGTTTCGAACCCTCTTAAATCTTCATGGCGAAAAAGAGAATATCATGATATAAGACTCGCTCCAGGAGCCTGAGCCAGGCATGGGGAGCCTGACAGGGAATAGACAGCTCGGCCTAAAGTCCAGAAAGAACGGCCATATCTTCCAATGAATTAGCTTAAATAGTTCAACTATTCGCACGACTTAAGTAAAGCTGTCCAGGAGACTTATGTTCAAGCTCTAGCGCTACCCCTACCCGGCTCCCAGTAACCACCAGTAGAGACTTAGAGCTGTATGTCTTCACAAACCAAAGCCTGTCTGTTTGCTCTGGCCACCGCCCTTATGTGGTCTACCATTGCCACAGCCTTCAAACTTACCCTGGATCATCTGGATCCCTGGCAAATGGTATTCTGGTCGGTTTTGACGTCAACGCTACTACTGGGAGGTTTTGTATTTGCCCAAGGCAAACTGCCTCAGCTGATTCAACAGGCAAAAAAATATTTTTGGCTTTATACCCTGTTAGGATTCCTCAATCCTTTCCTTTATCACATTGCTCTTTTTGGGGGTTATGACCTGTTATCCGCTCAGCAGGCGCAGGCTCTAAATTACAGCTGGCCACTGGCCCTCACTCTACTTGCCGTTCCATTGCTGGGCAATAAGCTGAGTTTCAAAGATGCTGTTTGCTGTCTTATAGCCTATCTCGGTGTTGTCATTATCAGCACCCGGGGTGAGCTTCAAAACCTCAACTTTGGTAGCCCTCAGGGCGTAATTCTGGTTCTCTCCAGCACATTAGTCTGGGCTTTATACTGGATCTTGAACGCCAAAAATGAAGGCGACTCAATGGTAGGCCTGCTGTTATGTTTCCTGTTTGGGTTACCCTGGATTACTCTCGCTATTATCTTGAAATCCAGTATCTGGCCAATCTCTATGGAAGGGTTGGGTGGAGCCATCTACATAGGCCTGATCGAAATGGGGTTTGCTTATATTTTCTGGCTCAAAGCCCTGAAGCTGGCAGACAACACTGCGGTTATCAGTAACATCAGCTATCTAAGCCCTTTTCTTTCGCTGATTTTTATCGCTAACGTACTGAATGAAAATATTCATCCCTCCACCTATGTGGGACTGATTATGATTGTGGCATCCGTTGTCTTTCAGCAAAGAAAGCCAAAAACCAAAAAACAGCCAGAGACTCCGGTAATGAGCAACCACTAATGGCCAGAAACAGTTACTTTCAATTCAAACAATTCAGGGTAGAACAGGGCCAGACGGCCATGAAGATCACCACCGATGCCTGTATCCTCGGAGCCAGGGCGGAGGTGGAAAACAGCTACTCTATTCTTGATATTGGTGCTGGAACCGGCCTGCTCAGTTTAATGGCAGCCCAGAGATCCACAGCCAGCATAGATGCCATTGAACTGGACGATGAGGCCGCTATTCAGGCTCGGGAGAATTTCGCAGCCTGCCCATGGAACAGCCGCTTAACGTTACATCATTGCCCTGTTCAGTCTTACATACCTGAAAAACGATATGACTGCATACTCAGCAATCCCCCTTTTTTTGAGAATGCTTACAAGGCTTCCTGTGACAAACGATCCTTAGCGCGTCACACAGACAGTTTAAGCTTTCTGGAACTGGCCAGGAATATTGATCGATTGATCTCTGAAGATGGAAAAGCCTGGATTTTGTTACCGGTTGAGTCCAGTCTGTTGTTTCTGGAAGAGGTCCAGAAAGCTACTCACTTGAAGCTGGAACGCACCATTGCCGTTCGCTCGTCGTCTACTCACAAAGACCATCGCCATATATTGGTTCTGAATCAGTCGAACTCAGCTAATATCCGTGAGCAGATAACCATTTACAGCGAACACCCTGCATACGCACCGGCGACCACAGAACTTCTCAAGCCTTATTATCTGAAGCTTTAAATAGAAACGGCACCCGTGGGTGCCGTTTCTATCGCTTCCTTTTTGATCCCTTCCTAGTTGAAAGGATTGGTTTTGTTGTCATCATTAGGAGGAAGTAGAGGAGCTGATTCATCAGTCGAATCATTCCATGGCCATTGAGTTATATCAAACACATCTCTGGCGTCATCTCTTGGCCTCGTCGCCTGAGGATAAGACTCTTGAGAAGTATCCAGTGTGAACGGATTTCCATTTTCAGCCAGTAATTCCGCCGTCGTTGTATCAATACCAGAACTATAAGGTGGGGGGAAAACTGAATAAGGGGGTATTGGTGAATATTCCGGATGGGCTTCAACACCAACTTCGGTTCTTGGAATGGTGCTTTCAAGCAATTTGAAATTGTTAACACCATATTTGGCTTCAGCTTCTTTCATCAACACATCAAGGTTGTACCCTGGATGTTCACCCAGACCTAACTCTTCACCATAACTTGAAAGAAAGTCGAAAATTCTGCTTTGACTATCCTTATCGACCGTGGCCAGTTTCCTGAGTTTCACCAGAGTTTCCTGGAAACTTCTCAGGTGATGATATTCCCACATCCTGTCCGCATCGAAGCTGCCTTTTTTGCCCGCTGCCTCGTTCTCATCCACTCTTATCTGGTCAATTTGACCTTGCACATCATGAGCAAACAGAGACCAGTCATTGTGCATCATACGCACAGCCTCAAGCACCAGGCGATCTTTTTGAATCTCCTGACCCTGCGCCTTCATACTTTCTCTGGCTGCAGACATGTAGTAATCAAGTCCAGGCAGGCGCTTGGCATGCCCAGCATTAGTGGTGGCAAAACGAAGCTTGTCAGTACCTTTAATCATCTGCCTGTTGCGCTGAGCTCTGACCAGAGTATTGTGTTCAGAGTTTTCATTGTCGCTGTCAATAAACGCTTTGATATCCTTGTAAACTTTGTGTCTGTATCTTTCACTGATCGCTCTGATATCAGCATCAATATCCTGACGTTTCTGAGTAACCGACTGAACGCTACTGGCCACACCGGTAACGAGTGAACCGGCATCTGCAAGTTTGGCAGCCTCGGCTTTAGCATGGAATCTGAGGGCATCTCTCAGAGCAGCCTTGGTATCGTGTTGACCGCCAATTTCTCTGAGTTTTAATCGAGTGGCCAGAGCTCTGAGCTGAACATAGTGCTGCTCTTTTCCGAGCATCTCTCTTTCAAGACGCTTCATTTCTGCAAACTCTTGTTTACGGTCTTCCAATGCTTTACCAGTAAGGGTTGTATGAGGAATCTTTACCTCTTTCGCATCAAAATCTGTTCTGGCCTGAACATAAAGCTCAAGGGTCTCTTCAAACGCTTTTTCAGATTGCTTGAGAGCGCTGGACTTAACCTTAACTAAGTGCTGGGTCTGAGCAGCCCCGGTTTCACCACGAGTCTCAATAACAAAACCCGATTTTCCATTCAGGAGCTTGTAATCTTCAGGCGAAAGCTTAATACCATCTTTACTCTTGGCCTTGATGGAGCGGTTCAGAATCGCACCTTCCGTCTTGACCTGAACCACACGTCTTGTAGAAATTCGAATTCTGGGAATTCTATCTGCAATTCCATTCGCTAATCGCTTAGCATGGAAGGCCACAATACGCATGCCTTGAACAAAGCGCCCCCAGTTTCTGACCAGCACCTTTTTGGGGTGCATAGCCTTGAATTGCTGGGCAACTTCGCTTTGGAAATGGGACAGTCGAGGAATTATCGACTCTATTCGTGTTGTTAAACTCATCCTGACCTCTCCGTGGTCAAACTCGGTCATAGCTTTTGATTAGTATAGGTAAGAAATGGAATCAGGAACGCTCATATAAGAAGAAGTCAGAATAACAACACAATAAATTCAGAGTGATCGATAAAGAATGCCGGGTGTCGTAGATACGGCACCCGTTGGAAAGTTCTACTAGGAGGCTGACCGAGAATAGCGTCCGAGCATAAAATTCAGTAGAACGAGTCAGCTTTTTCACTGAATTTGTGCGAATAGTTGACCTATTTAAGCAAATTCAGTGGAAAAGATGGCCGTTCTTTCTGGATTTTAGGCCGGGCTGTCTATTCTCGGTCAGGCTCCTAGATGTAGGCTCGATTAAGACGTGCTTCAGCCCATTTCTGGAACCAGGTGCAGACCATCACTACAACCCAGTAAATGAGCGCAACACTCAAGTAACTCTCAAAGAATCGAAAACTGCTGGCAGCTTCCATTTGGGCACGAGCCATGATTTCGACAACACCCAGTGTAAAAGCAAGGGATGTACTCTTGAGCAGGTCAATTGCATTATTCATTAGCCCGGGAAAAGCCACCCTGGCGGCCTGTGGAATAATAATACGCCTCATACCCTGCCCCTGGGTCATTCCGACACTCAGCGCTGCTTCCATTTGCCCGGAATGGATACTGATGATTGCCGCCCTCATGCTTTCTGACATATAGGCCGCAAAATGCAGTCCAAGGCCAATAATGACTGCCACAATGGCAGGCATACCCGCCAGAGCTGGAATCAACTGCGGCAGCCCGTAATAGAACAGGAAAAGCTGAACCAGCAGAGGAGAGCCTCTGAAGAAAGAAATATACAGGTCAGCGACATGGTGAAGATAAAAAGGACGAGTAATCTTTACCAGCGCCAGGACAAGACCTAGAGATAATGACAGAACCAGACCACCCAATGTCATGTATAAGGTGGTATCCAGATTCATGGCGACCGTCGGCAACATCCCAACAGTATATTCGTAATCAATCATTCAAATGCCTGTAACTGACATTGGAACACCCGGGAGAATGTCATCGCCTTACTGCGTTATGACACAAACCAGCCTGCCCCGTTTTTGACAGTAGAAAAACGGGGCAGTATTCCAAAGAAAGGTGCTGGATGAAAGGTTTATCCTGCAGGTTTAGCCGTAATGTCGTCACCAAACCACTTACTGGAAATAGTGGCCAGAGTTCCGTCTTCACGCATGGCATCCAGAGCCGAGTTCACCTGATCTCTGAGAGCCCGACCTGTTTCATCATTGATGAAAGGCATAGCATTTTTAAGAATTTCAATGGGCTTGCCGGCTAACTTCAGTGGCAGCTCAGACTTCTCGATCAGAGCCATCACACTGACGCGATCCATCACAAAGGCATCAGAACGTTTCAGTACCACATCCTGCTCAATACCCGTGTCATAGGTCACCACATTAATGGTTTTCTCAGGGTCATGTTGACGCAGAATGGCTTCGAAGTTAGAGCCCAGGTTCACAGCAACTTTCTTGCCAGCCAGGTCATCAACGGACTTGATGTCATTATTATCCTGATGGACAGCAATCTGAGCACCGTCGTAAACATAAGGCTCCGAAAATGCATAGCGCTCGGCACGAGCTTCCGTGAGGGTGATCTGATTGGAAATAGTATTCAGCTGTCCAGCTTCAAGCATACCAAACAAACCTGAGAATGGAGCAGTGACAAACTCGATATCCTTATTCAAGCGGTTGCCGATCTCGTTCCAGAGATCAATTTCAAAGCCTTTCAGCTCACCCTGTTCCATAAAAGTGAACGGATAATAAGTACCAGACATCCCAACTTTAACGACAGAAGTGTTCACTTCATCATTCTGTGCTTGTGCTGGTTTGTCATCAGAGCAGCCCGCCAGTATCACAGACGCTGCCAGAATAGCGGTTGTTATGGTTTTTTTGAATGTAAGACCGAACATGAGGTATCCCCTGAAAACAGCTATGGGCACAGGACTGATCACTTTCTCAATATCCAGAGATCAATGAGAATGTCAGTTACCTGCCCAAAATCAGAAGCGCAGATTATCAGTCCACTCACTTATAACTGAAATATTTTTTTAATTATTTTTTATTCTTATAAATTATATAAAGCGATTTGCAAGGCTTCAGCCAGTCCCTGACTCAAAAAACACTTAACTTATTGACTCAAAGAGCTTGGAATAGCTAAAGGGCAGCAAGGCGAACGAGACCCCAGACGCCTGCAAAATAGCAAGTGACCGGGGAGATAGTACAGACAGCACAGGTCAGCGCTTGAATGCCTGATAGATAGTAAAGCCGTTTTTTACGACAAGTGTTTTACAATCACCAAAAGCCTTTTTGATGATGGGTTCATAACGGAGAAAACTATTGGCTACAATCCGAAGCTCTCCACCTTTTTTCAGGCGGTTAGCCGATTCGGCAAGAAACTGCTCGGTCACAGCATAATGAGTCTTCACGCCCTGATGAAAAGGAGGATTGGAAACAATAAGGTCGAACTCACCACTGATTTCCGATAAGCCATCACTGGCCACTATATTGAAGTTCTTTACGTCGTTTTCTTGCAGCGTACGGGTTGAACTCTCTATAGCCAGCGCATCGGAATCAACCAGGGTAAAATGAGCATCCGGATTCAGTTGCCCCAGAAAACCGGCCACCACTCCGGCACCACAGCCAAAATCGAGTACTTGCATGGCAGTACAGGCATCAAAGGTATCCAGAAGTACCGCTGTACCTACATCAACACGCCCATGGCTGAATACCCCAGGTAAGGAAAACAGTTTCATGGAAGTATTCTTAATCTGCAGATCGTAAGCACTGTAAAAATCGAACCTGGAAAACCCAGAGTCATTATCAAAGACTTCTGACGCTTCAATTAAACTGCAGTGACGAGCATTATCCATGTTTTTGACGGCTGAAAAGTTCTGCTTCAGTCGCTTGCGCCAGGATTTAATCCCTTCATTATTTTCACCCACCAACCATACGACAGCATTCTCTTTTAATAATGGGGTGATCATGGCCAGCCAGAAATCCATCAAAGGCTTGCTCTTCTGCAAAAAAATCAGCACACCGTCAAATCGGGATTCAGAAGCCTCAACCACGGAGCCATATTGAAGCGTCAGCTGATGACCCGCAGATGCCCACTCACTCTTAATGGCCCTGTAGACAGAAAAGTCACGAGTCAGCCCGTAAACCTCTTGCGCAACGCCGTCCTGAACCAGCTCTTTTCCCAGTCCATCTGCTGGTGTACCCAGCACAAGCAACTTATCACAGTTCAGCCACTCACTGTTGCGAACCACCAGCTGACCAGGGTTGGAGAGAACTCGTGCGCTCATAAAATCCTTCAATAAAAAAGAAAACCACGGACCAGTATTGCTTGCCTGCTCCGGTGAGAAATCAGCCGGCTCTTATACCGGAAATAGCCGATATTGCAAAGTATGCTTGAATAATATTCTAATAAATTCCTTTGTGCGCACAAATTTTCTGAAACTACCGATTTACATGGCCTCCCATCAATTTTAGGATTCGCGCCAGATTTTATTCGTGCTCACTGGAGACCCCTCATGCTGGAGCCACGAGGCGAGCTGGTACTGAGAACCCTCGCAATGCCCGCAGACACCAACCCTAATGGTGATATTTTCGGTGGCTGGCTGCTGTCACAAATGGATATTGCTGGCGGTATTGCCGCCAAGCAGAGAAGCCACAGCCGCATTTCTACAGTCGCTATTGAATCCATGTCATTTCACCAGCCAGTCAATGTCGGCGACGTTATCTGCTGTTACGCTGAAATTATGCACGTCGGCACCACCTCAATGAGGATCAAGCTGGAGGTCTGGATCACGAACATGCCTTTTAATCAGCAACGTATAAAGGTGACTGAAGGTATCTTCACTTTTGTAGCCATTGATGAAGACGGTCGCCCTCAATCTGTGGATCGTGATGAATAACGGGATAAAAATGATGAAACAAAAAACCATCCTGGTCGGCATTGCCGGCGCCTCTGCTTCTGGTAAAAGCCTGCTTGCCAACACCCTGGTTGAGGAGCTTCAGTCGGAGCACGTGTGTGTTATCTCTGAAGATTCTTATTACAAGGATCAAACTCACATGACGATGGAGCAAAGGGTTCAAACCAACTATGACCACCCTGAATCCATGGATCATGACTTGATGCTGGAACACATGAAGCGGCTAAAGGAAGGCACTCCGGTAGAAGTCCCCCTGTATGATTACACAGAGCACAACCGTAAACAGGAAACCCGAAAGGTTTTACCCGCCCGTGTTATTCTGATTGAAGGTATTTTGCTATTTACCCGTCCGGAAATTCGCGAAACATTTGATCTCCGTTTTTATATGGATACCCCTCTGGACATCTGTCTGATCAGACGACTGAAGCGGGATATTATTGAACGCGGCCGTGAAGTTGACTCCGTTATCAAACAATATTTGGAGACGGTACGCCCAATGTTCCTGCAGTTTATTGAACCCGCACGTCAGCATGCTGATCTGATTATTCCTCACGGGGGTAAGAACAGAATTGCTATTGACCTGATCAAGACCAAGATTCAGGACCTGATCGACTGATCAGGTATACCCATTGGATTTCAAGATGCTACCAGGCGACAAGTGAGCGAAGCCCTGTGAGCTTACAAGTAGTAGGTGATCAGGGTGAGCGAACGCTGGCAATAACGTAGCATCTGAAAGGCGATGGGTATATGCCCTGTTGCGATATCTGCTACTTTACAGTCAGATCGATATTTCAGACAGAGCATCCCCCTCTCCCCACATTCACGGGTGAATCCATTCAAGCGGCAAAAAGTGTTTTGGAAAATCAACCTTTGACCTGAATACCTGTTTTTGTATAATCGACCGGTATAGGCGTCGAAAGTGCGCGCGCTTTCCGGGTCATCGCTATCCCATTGAAGAAGACCTCATAGATAGCCTCCCAAATCCTGCTGCTTGTACACTCTCCCTTGTCATTAACCTGCCGAAGACTGAGTCATCAACTATTGAACGGTCTTTAACCTGTAAAAAGGTCTAACGGGAAAGTTATGCGTGTTGAAGCTGATATCAAGCTGGGCTTTAAAGATGTTTTGTTCAGGCCCAAGCGTTCAACCCTGAAGAGTCGCTCCCAGGTCAGTCTGGAACGTACCTTCAAATTTGTTCACACCGATCAGGAGTGGACAGGTGTCCCTGTCATTGCTGCCAATATGGATACAGTGGGTACCTTCTCCATTGCCCTGGCACTGGCCGAACACAAAATGCTGACCGCAGTGCACAAGCACTACACCATCGAAGAATGGAAAGCGTTTCTGGACAGCGCACCTGCGGGCATTGAAAATCATATCATGGTCAGCAGCGGCACCTCCGAAGCTGATTTTGTCAAGCTCAATGACATTCTTGCACTGGACGACAAACTTCGTTTTATCTGTATTGATGTTGCCAATGGTTACTCTGAGCATTTTGTTCAGTATGTTTCCAAAGTGCGTAAACAGCACCCGGGCAAAGTCATTATCGCAGGTAACGTAGTGACTGGCGAAATGGTTGAAGAGCTGATTCTAAAAGGTGCTGATATCGTTAAAGTCGGCATTGGACCAGGCTCCGTATGCACCACCCGTGTCAAAACCGGTGTTGGCTACCCACAACTATCCGCTACTATCGAATGCGCTGACGCAGCCCACGGCGTAGGTGGTCAGATTATTTCAGACGGCGGCTGCACCTGTGCAGGTGACGTATCCAAAGCATTTGGTGGCGGGGCAGACTTCGTTATGATCGGCGGTATGTTTGCCGGTCACGATGAATCTGCTGGCGAAGAAGTCGAAGAAGACGGCAAGAAGTTCAAGCTGTTCTATGGCATGAGCTCCGAAACCGCTATGGACAAGCACTCTGGTGGTGTTGCCAACTACCGTGCTTCAGAAGGTAAAACCGTTAAGGTACCTTACCGTGGTCCGGTTGAAAACACCGTTCAGGATATCCTGGGCGGCGTACGCTCCACCTGCACCTATGTGGGCGCAGCCACTCTGAAAGAACTGACCAAACGAACGACTTTCATTCGTGTTCAGGAACAGGAAAACAGGTTTTTTAACTAAGCTCAAAATGCTTTTCAGGCACTGTTATCAGTGCCTGACCCTACCCACAACATGCTCACCTAAATTAATTGCTCCAACAACGATACCCTGAATCGGACCAAGAACAAAATGGGGATACTTCAGAAGAACGGCAGCTGCAATAAACTTAACAACATCCATTAACCAGTCCACAGTACTGGCCGTCGCAACACTGATATTCTCATTCCTGGCAGTTCGGATAGTGACGACAGTACCATTCAAATGAATCCTTTCATCAGGCTCAGGACGTCGGGTAAAATTCCCGGTAATTTCTTTAAAAGCACTAAAAACTTCTTCTGAAGCAATGGATACCTCTGCTTCCTCAGCAGTCAGAAAAACATTTGGCACAACAACAGAAACCAGATATGCACCGGGCACAATAACCAAGTAAATCATCGAACCAATAAACTGAGCAAGATGCTTACAAGGATGGGCTACAGCCTGAAAAAATGGCTTATACCATGTCATTCTCTTTTTACAGTACTCGTTACACTGATCAAATTTTTTTTCTGGGTCAGACTTATCTGAGTCATCGCCAAAATTCAGAGCCAGCTGGGGAGCCATAACATAATTTATACCCGGTAGTGCATTACAACCCCCTGCCAAAAAGCCAACAGGAGCGAAAGCCCGTCCACGGACTCTGAGCTGCCCGGCCAAGGAATCAGCCAGCCCTTTTACATTTACACCGGATATAACTGGAGAATTTGCATTCAGCTGAGCGGCCTGAGGCTGAGTTTGAAGCTGCTGCAACAGTGTGACTGTCACCAGTTGTTGAATTAACTGGTTCAGTTGATTTACATCCATCTCAATTGGATGCAAAAGCTGATCCTGTTCAACTACATTAAGAAAGCCCTCAATAAAAGCAGGGTCTACATCAGCGTTCACATCAAAGACAATCTGATTTGGGTACATCGTTGATGGAAAACACTGCATACCATTCTGCAACACTGCGCCTGTCTGACACTGAAAGCCTGGTGGCAATTCATAATTGAGCGCTAAATGAGTCATCCCTTCTGGCAGTTGGACAACATATCGAACTTTAGTGTTATCCGTTGGGTGCGGCAGCTGAGTGACATAATTAGAAAAATGGTAATGCGCATAGTTTGAAGCAGACAAACTACAGAGCACTGAAACAGAAATGAATACCAGAATTTTCCTGAAGAAAGTTGCATTCACCATACCAGCGCGCCATAGACGTTTCACATGACATCAGATAATAGCCAATGCAACAAATTCCCACCGGATAATTTATCTATATCTGATCATCACTCAATGCTCTAACACACGTTCACACACTAATAAGCCGCTGCTACACCTCTGGTAGTAAACTCATCCCGAATCAGATCCAACTGTTCCTGAGTGGGGGGCGTTACTTTTTCCAGTTCATAAGTATCATTCAAAAAGTCCCACTTATGCACACCCAAACTGTGATAAGGCAAAATTTCAACCTTCTCAACATTCTTCATGGGCTCAATAAACTCAGCAAGCATACCTGCGTATTGAGGATCAACGGTGTACCCATCAACGACAACATAACGAATCCAGACAGGTTTATTGATTTCAGCCAGATATTGGGCAAAGTGCTGAGTGTGACTCCCTGTGACGTAAGTCAACTTGTGATGCATTTCCTCGTCCATGTGCTTAATATCCAACAAAACAAGATCCGTGCTGTCCAACAGACGAACAACATCATCATTGATGTGTTTGGCAAATCCATTCGTGTCCAGACAAGTGTGAATACCTTCCTTCTGACACGCTTCAAACAGATCAGCAACAAATTCTGCCTGCAGGATTGGCTCTCCACCAGTGACCGTCACTCCACCTGAAAGAAAGTTTTTTACTTTTTTAATTTCCCGAAATACTTCTTCGTGGCTTTTCAGCTCCCCGCCTTCACGAAGATCCCAGGTATCCCGGTTGTGGCAATAACGGCATCTCATCAGGCAGCCCTGCATAAAGACCACATATCGGATACCCGGGCCATCGACGGTTCCAAATGAATCCATGGAATGAACACGTCCAATTGCCATAACTGACCTCAACTCAAACAGCCATGATTGGAAATTACAGCGCACAAAATAATGCTAATGGCTGCAGGTCCTCACACGATTGAATGTTCAAAATAAATTAATCATATAAAGAAGGCCGACATAATGCCGGCCTTTGTCACACCAGGAGATTTTACAGAGTAGCTGTAAAAGTACGGGCTATAACGTCTCTCTGCTGCTCTGGTGTCAGAGAGTTGAAGCGAACAGCATAGCCGGACACCCGAATAGTCAGAGAAGGATACTTGTCCGGATTCTCAACAGCATCTTCCAACATTTCACGATTCAATACGTTAACGTTCAGATGCTGCCCGCCTTCACGCTCAACTTCATGATGGAAGTAACCATCCATCAAGCCGACCAGATTACGACGACGACCGTCTTCATCCTTACCCAGCGCTTTTGGCACAATGGAGAAGGTATAGGATATACCGTCTTTTGCGTAAGAGAATGGCAGCTTGGCAACGGAACTCAGAGATGCCACCGCACCACTGGTGTCGCGACCATGCATAGGGTTGGCACCAGGACCAAAAGGCTGGCCGGCACGACGACCGTCAGGCGTATTACCCGTTTTCTTGCCATACACTACGTTAGAGGTAATGGTCAGAATAGACTGTGTAGGAATCGCATTCCTATACGTTTTATGTGATGCCACCTTCTTCATAAAGGTTTCTACCAGTTCACAGGCAATGGCATCTACACGCTCTTCATTATTACCAAACTTTGGATAGTCACCTTCGATCTCAAAGTCTACCGCCAGACCATCTTCATCACGTACTGGCTTAACCGTGGCGTATTTAATTGCAGAGAGAGAGTCTGCAGCAACAGACAAGCCTGCAATACCGGTAGCCATAGTACGCACGACATCACGATCATGAAGAGCCAGCTGGGCTGCTTCATAGGAGTACTTGTCATGCATGTAATGAATACTATTCAGTGCTGTTACATACTGAGTAGCCAACCAGTCCATGAAATGATCCATGCTGGCGTAGACCGTATCATAGTCCAGAACATCATCCGTGATGGGTGCAACCTTAGGACCAATCTGAGCCTTCAGCTTCTCATCAACACCACCATTGATGGCATACAACAGTGTTTTAGCCAGGTTGGCACGAGCACCAAAGAACTGCATCTGCTTACCAACAATCATTGGAGACACACAGCAGGCAATCGCATAGTCATCACTGTCCATATCAGGACGCATGAGATCATCATTTTCATACTGAATAGAGCTGGTATCAATTGACACCTTGGCACAGAACTCTTTAAAGCCCTGAGGCAGAGACTCGGACCAGAGAACAGTAATATTTGGTTCTGGGGAAGGCCCCATAGTGTACAGCGTATGCAAGAAGCGGAAGCTGTTTTTAGTGACCAGTGTACGACCATCCAGACCCATACCACCGATAGACTCTGTCGCCCAGATAGGATCACCAGAGAACAACTCATCGTATTCAGGCGTACGCAGGAAGCGAACCATACGCAGCTTCATAACGAAATGGTCAATCATTTCCTGAGCATCAGACTCAGTGATTTCCCCCATCTCCAGGTCACGCTGAATATAAACGTCCAGGAAAGAGGCTGTACGCCCCAAAGACATAGCTGCGCCATTCTGGGATTTAACTGCAGCCAGGTAACCAAAGTAAGTCCACTGAACGGCTTCCTGAGCAGAGGTTGCAGGCTTACTGATATCACAACCATAGCTGTCAGCCATTTCTTTCATCTGCATCAAAGCACGGATCTGCTCCATGATCTCTTCACGCAGTTGAATGGTCTGCTCCAGGTTCTCACCAGCTTCCAGTACAGCATCCAGCTCACCATGTTGTACTTTTTTGTCTGCAATTAGACGATCAATACCGTAAAGCGCAACCCGGCGGTAATCACCAATAATACGACCACGACCATAAGCATCTGGCAGACCCGTAATAACACCTGACTTCCGACAGTTACGAATGGAAGGTGTGTATACGTCAAAAACACCAGCATTATGGGTTTTGCGGTATTCAGTGAAGATTTTCTTCACCATAGGGTCCAGTTGCTTCCCGTAAACTTCACAGGAAGTTTCCACCATACGAATACCACCATTGGCAATCAGTGCTCGCTTCAGTGGCTTGTCAGTCTGGAGACCGACAATCTTTTCCAGATCTTTCTGAATATACCCGGCCTTATGAGAAGTAATGGTAGAAGGCAGATCATGGTCAAAGTCGATAGGAGCATGTGTACGGTTTTCTTCCTTGATACCCTCCAACACATCGTCCCAGAGACGACGAGTTGCTTCAGTAGCATCAGCAAGGAAGTCGTCACCGCCCTCATAGGGGGTATAGTTCTTTTGAATAAAGTCCCGAACATTGACGCTCTCGGTCCATTCACCCTGAGCAAATCCTGCCCAACCAGCAGGGAGTTCTTTGGCTTGAGTGCTCATGGATAGCAGCTCCTCGTGTTTGAAAATCTTTGGTGAAGTGTTTGATGTGACCAGGAGCCTGACTATCAATAAACAAGCCGCCCCCTAAACAACCATCACATCAGAAAATAAAAGAACATGGGCGTCTTAAACAGTTTCTCGTCAACGCCTGAGTGAAAACTGTTCTCACACAATGAGCGGTAAGATAAAAATTTAGCTTACCATCCTGCTGGACGGCCCGAACCATGAAAATAACTATAGAACCTTTAGAAAATAACTATAGAACCTTTAGAAAGTGTACTTTCATAGAAGGTGTACTTTCACAATATTAAAAATATCTGACGATGCAGAAAGGAAAGGTGTATGTCTGTTGAGCTGGGTCAAAAATTGAAATTAATGACTCAGTACAATGACCGTTACTCATGTATTGGAGCATCAGCTCGACTGCCTTTCTGCCCGATAAAAACTGTCTTTCGATGAGTTACAAAATATATTAACTAACTGCTTTCTACTATTGTGACCAATACTTATTAAGACACCTATCTAATCTTTTCGGTCGGATAAATAATTGTACGACCAAAAGCATCTTGATGATTGGCAAGGTAGCACAACTTTGCAGATAACATGCTCACCAAAAAGTAACAATGAGATTCAAAATCAAACAAACCCAACCAGAAAAAGTTAACTCTAAAATTTATCCATATAAAGAATTTAGAGTTATATAATCAAATAAACTTAACAGTACTTTATTTTTTAAAAATTCATTTTAATAATTCAAATTTTATTAAATAGTTATTAACAAATTTTCAACATGCGAAAATATTATTTAAATAAGTAACCTCGTAAATATCCGACTGCTATCATTGCCTCCAAACATTATGAGCCATAGAAAAACGCTTCATCAATCATGGCCATGATTAATGCATCGTTAATTAAACGACCTGACACTCCATTTCAAGCTACTAGGTACTGCCTTTTTTATTTAGGTACTCTTACCTATACATGCATTAATGGAGATTTAATACCATCGTTCAACAAATAAAGAATTTAATTTCCGGGATGAATCTCCTTTGGAGGCAGTAATGAGCAAATACATTTACGCCACTGTTTATGAACAATTCACTGGCTTAAAACCACCAGAGCCAAAATCGCATAAACCCCGCAGAAGAAGAGGCTATGGCCACCCTTATAGAATGCGGCTAAACATGCAGGAATCAGAAGGGCAAGATCAGGAGTCCCTGTCTAGTGAACCTAGTCATTTCCTAGATGATGAACTTGATTTCCAACCAGAACCACCCAGACAACCTTTAACTCAAAGTCATCGACACACCAGTTATTCAATCAGAACTACCCCTCAAAAACCCATTGAGTGTCAAAGCATTATTGAAGATCACAAAGCATCTCGTTCACCAAAAGTGACCTACAAAAAACGTCGTCACTATGAGCCTTCCATGGGTAATGAAAGTGTGGATTCAGTCGGTTTATAAAAGCTGCTGATTCCCGGAAACTCATCATAAATTGATTGCTCGTAAAAATTTTACGGGCAATTTTTTATGGAATTACTTCCCCTGACATCGATAGATGTGCAAAAGGTCTGGTCAAAAAATAATTTTCTTCCAACCCAATCGGGAAAGAAATTCGAATAGCACTGAATACTGATCAAGACGCCAACTTCTTAAAAACTTCGTTACCATCTTCCCGAGTAATCAGGACAATTTTCAGCACAGAAAAATGGATGTTTTTATCTCTGTAAAACAGCTTTCCTTCACCAGGAAAAGAAAGCCATTTCGTACTCATTTCTCAGAATCAAGGCCGATCAAAATGGATCAAAACGGCCTGGATTTCAGATATTGCTCATAATCCGGTATTTTTCTTTCATGACTTTTCCCCATCATATCTGAGGAAAACATAAATTCAGCAGAACTCTGATTACAGGCTACCGGAATATTCCAAACCGCTGCGATTCTTAACAAGGCTTTTACGTCAGGATCATGAGGCTGGGACTCAAAGGGATCCCAAAAGAACACCAATAAATCCAGCTTGCTTTCAGAAATCAAAGCACCAATCTGCTGGTCCCCACCCAAAGGACCACTGATGAATTTTTTAATGGGCAGAGATAACTTTTTCTCCAAAAGACTACCTGTAGTACCCGTGGCATAAAGCTCATGATTCGCCAACTCATCCCGATGACGCAGAGCCCACTCCACCAGCTCTTCCTTCTTTTTATCGTGGGCAACCAGGGCAATGTTCTTTTTCACTGGAACAACATGTGTTTTATATTCCATAAAGAATATTTCCAATACAGACAGAAAGATGACTGGAATATGTAACTGCTGGCACAGTGACTGTCAAACAGTATCCATAAAGGGAGGAAAAAAAGGTGCGAATCGAACAAAAAGCATTCAAATAAAGGAGGAGGTATAACTGAAACAAAAGCTCCAGTTATACCTGATCAGACGTAACTATTAACTCAGATACTTGATCATGACACCCGCTGCAACTGCAGAACCGATGACACCTGCAACGTTCGGCCCCATAGCGTGCATCAACAGGAAGTTCTGTGGATTGGCTTCCAGTCCCATCTTGTTAGATACCCGAGCAGCCATCGGCACAGCCGAAACACCTGCCGAACCAATTAATGGATTGACCTTGTTTTTGCTCACCATATTCATCAACTTGGCCATGATCACACCGGTTGCAGTACCAATACCAAATGCGATGACACCCAGTGTCAGAATACCCAGAGTTTCCGTTTGCAGGAATTTATCTGCGACCAGCTTAGAGCCAACAGAAAGTCCCAGGAAAATAGTCACAATATTAATCAGCGCATTCTGAGCAGTATCAGACAGACGCTCAACAACACCGCACTCCTTCAACAAATTACCAAAACAGAACATGCCCAGTAGCGGAGCCGCATCCGGAAGCAACAGTGCAACCAGAACCAGCAACAGCAGAGGAAAGACAATTTTCTCTGTTTTACTGACAGTGCGAAGCTGAGTCATGACAATCTTGCGCTCTTCTTCCGTGGTCAAAGCACGCATGATCGGAGGTTGAATCAATGGCACCAGAGCCATATAAGAGTACGCCGCTACAGCAATGGCGCCCAAAAGATGCGGAGCCAATACACTGGAGACATAAATCGCAGTAGGGCCATCAGCTCCGCCAATGATACCGATAGCCGCAGCATCCGACAGACTGAAATCCATCACGCCTGTCATGTTCAGCAGTACGGCACCCAAAACGGTAGCAAAAATACCAAACTGTGCTGCTGCTCCCAGGAACAGGGTTTTCGGGTTTGCCAGTAAAGGACCAAAGTCTGTCATGGCCCCCACACCCATAAAGATCAGCAGAGGCGCAATACCACTTCCAATGGCAACAGAATAAAACTGATAAAGTACACCATTGATATAGCCGGCATCAGAGACCACACCCTCGATGGACATTTGCACAGCACTGCCAGCCCCGGCATAAGCAGCCAGTAGCTCTTTACCCGCCAGACCTTCCTCACCCAGCAGACCAGAAATCACTTGCATGACTTCAGGCTTGGCCTGGTGAACGGCCATTTCTAAAGCCGAATAGGCCAAACCAGCCTCAGGTATGTTGGCCAGAATCCCACCAAAGCCAATCGGAACCAGCAAAAGAGGCTCAAATTCCTTTCGAATAGCCAGATAGAGCAGTCCCAGACACACGAGAATCATGGCCAGCTGGCCACCGGTCATATTGTATAACCCAGACCCGTGCCACAAATTAAGAAGCTTATCCATAACGTCGCTCCTTATCAGGCAATGGCCAGCAAAGTATCGCCTACAGCAACACTGTCGCCTTCACGAACCCCTACAGAAGAGATGGTTCCTCCTCTGGGTGCACGAACCTCGGTTTCCATTTTCATGGCTTCCAGAATCAGTAATACATCGCCTTCCTGAACTTCCTGACCCGGTGAGACATGCACCTTCCAGATATTACCCGCCAAGGGTGCAGGCATCGGCTCTCCATCACCTGCAGGTGCATCAGATACAACGGGAGCACTGACGACAGAGGTCTGATTAACAGAGGTAACATCACCCCCTTCATTCACCTCTACGACATAACTGTTGCCATTAACCTTGACGGTATAAACACCACTATCACTTGCACCTTTTGCCGGAGCAGATGACTCAGAAGGTGCAGGCTCAGTACCCGGCGCAGGTTCAAATGCATCCGGATTACCGCGATTTTCAAGGAATTTCAGACCTACCTGTGGAAACAGGGCATAGGTCAACACATCATCTACGGTCTGTTCTGCCAGAGTGATTGATTTCTCTTTGGCAATGCTTTCCAGCTCAGTAGACAATTTGTCCATTTCCGCTTCCAGCAGATCAGCGGGACGACATGTCACCGGCTCTGCCCCATCCAGAACTCTGGCTTGCAGCTCTGAGTTAAAAGGAGCAGGTGCAGAACCATATTCGCCCTTCAGAATACCCTGAGTTTCTTTCGAGATGCTCTTGTAACGTTCACCCGTCAGAACATTCAATACTGCCTGAGTACCCACAATCTGAGAGGTAGGTGTTACCAGAGGAATGAACCCCAGATCTTCCCTGACTCTGGGAATTTCCTGCAATACTTCATCAAACTTGTCACTGGCACCCTGCTCTTTCAGCTGGTTTTCCATATTGGTCAGCATGCCGCCTGGTACCTGAGCCACCAAAATACGAGCATCGACGCCTTTCAGAGCACCTTCAAACTTAGCGTACTTCTTGCGTACCTCACGGAAGTAAGCCGCGACTTCTTCCAGTTTATTCAGGTCAAGTCCTGTATCTCGCTCAGTTCCTGCCAGAGCCGCTACAATCGCCTCAGTTGGCGAATGTCCGTAAGTACTGGACATGGACGAGATCGCTGTATCAACACGGTCAATGCCTGCCTCAATGGCCTTCAGCAGTGACATGGATGAAAGGCCGGAAGTCGCATGGCAATGAAGCTGGATTTCGAAATCAGTTTCACTCTTTAACCGGGAAACCAGCTCAAAGGCATCCGATGGAGAAATGATGCCCGACATATCTTTAATACAGAGTGAGTCAGCGCCCATATCTTCGATCTGCTTGGCCAGATCAATCCAGTTCTCCATGGTATGCACGGGACTGATCGTATAAGAGATGGTTCCCTGGGCATGAGCCCCTTCCCGCTTCACCGCAGTCATAGCCTGAGCCAGATTTCTTGGGTCGTTCATGGCATCAAAGACACGGAAAACATCCATGCCATTAGCTACAGCCCGTTCAACAAACCTGTCAACGACATCATCCGCATAATGGCGATACCCCAACAAATTCTGTCCCCTCAGCAGCATCTGCTGACGGGTATTGGGCATGGCTTTTTTCAAGGCTCTCAAACGCTCCCAGGGATCTTCCCCCAGAAAACGAATACAAGCATCAAAAGTAGCTCCCCCCCACGTCTCAAGGGACCAGTAACCTACCTGGTCGAGCTTTTCAGCAATAGGCAACATATCTTCAAGACGAAGACGGGTTGCGAAGAGAGACTGGTGAGCGTCGCGTAGAACAACGTCCGTTATTTCCAGCGGTTTTACGTCAGACATTGGCGTATTCCCCCAAACAGGCCAGAACCGATTTTAATTGTTATAACTAAAATTATTTATTCGTTTTTATATTCTTCGCACCAGAATCTCTGGAGCGGTGCATACGGATGGCCGCAGAAATTGCAGCCACCAGCTCGGTGTCGTTTTTATGAGCACCGGGCCTTGCTACTGGCCGGGCAGAAACAGGGCTGGCAGGTACAGGGTCAGGAAAGTAACGTCCAATAACCCGTGACATCAAAGAGGTGACAACCACCAGGGCAGAGAGGAACAGAAACACAAAGCCCATTCCAAAAGCCATCAGGCTCAGGCCTTCTGACAAAAGATCAGATGGGGACATAATCAGCTGGATCCTTTGTTATAGTTATTACCGAAAACTCTTCTACATCATCCGTGCGACGAATAATAAGACTCAATCACGGCGGTTTACTTTTAAACCTTTTGCCCCTTTAGCGGGATCAAAACAGTTTGTACTTATTTTATGGTTCTTACTGGCAATGCGGTTTTCAGTCAACTCAATGGCAGCCTATCCTAGGAGGCTGACCGAGAATAGCGTCCGAGCATAAAATTCAGTAGAACGAGTCAGCTTTTTCACTGAATTTGTGCGAATAGTTGACCTATTTAAGCAAATTCAGTGGAAAAGATGGCCGTTCTTTCTGGATTTTAGGCCGGGCTGTCTATTCTCGGTCAGCCACCTAGTGCTGACCTCAAGCTTCCTCGGGGAACACTCCCTAACCCGTCTCTGACTTTACACGACAAAGCTATTCTCGAAGCAGAGTTCCATTCATATCAGCAATGAGCACTTCAACCCCAAAGAAAGTGAATTTTATTTCATAAAATAGAAATTATAATTCACCACAATCAGCCTGATCGAACAAAACTATTTTGTGTCCAGAGGCATTGCCACGCAAATTTACCCTGTCAGGAGAAAATAAGCAATTTACCAAATGCGCCCTGTTTTCAGAACATTTTCTACCTGCTGGCGAAGATCATGAAAAGCAGCACGCTACAGTGCTCACCTTAGGCAACCCGTCACCTATTTAAAACGTCCGTGTAAACTATATGACAACCCCTTCTTACCTCTCATAAAAATTCATACTCCTTAGCCTCCTCCCTTCAGAAGTTACGACTTGTGGACACAAATTTTTCTGTTAAATTGTCGCGTTTGCCCAATAGCGATACCCTATTCATTCATGAGCACTATATCCTTGGCCCCTATGGAAGGTGTCGTAGACTTTCTGCTTCGGGAGTTACTGACAGAAGCCGGTGGCATTGACCTGTGTGTGACAGAATTTATTCGCATCACTGACACCCGTCTGCCCACGCAAACTTTTCATAGAATTTGTCCGGAGCTAAAGAACGGCTGCCGTACACGGGGAGGAACACCGGTTCACATCCAGTTTCTGGGTAACAACCCTGAAATGATGGCCTACAATGCCGCCAAAGCTGCCCGACTGGGCGCATTGGGCATTGATCTCAATTTTGGCTGTCCTGCCAAAACGGTCAATCGACATAAAGGCGGTGCGGTTCTTCTGAAAGAGCCAGAGCTTATTCATGAAATTGTTTCAGCGGTTCGAAAGGCTGTTCCTGCCGAAGTTCCTGTCACTGCAAAGATGAGGCTGGGCTATCTGGACAGCGACCTGGCTCTGGAAAATGCTCAGGCAATAGAAAGTGCCGGTGCAAACTCTCTGGTCGTCCATGCCAGAACCAAGCTTCAGGGATACAAACCTCCGGCTCATTGGCAAGAGCTGGTTGCATTGCGTGAAGCCCTTTCTATTCCGTTAATTGCCAACGGTGACATTTTCAAGGTTGAAGACGCTCAACGTTGCCGAGAGATCTCAGGCTGTCAGGACATTATGATTGGTCGGGGCATTCTTCGTGACCCGGATCTGCCTGCTGCCATTGTGGCCAGTCAGCACACCCAATGCCAGGAAGAGCGCTGGGCACGTTCTCTCTCGCTGATTCAGAGGTTTACCGAAAAGGTCATCACCCCTCCTGAAAGCCCGGAACAGGAACACCCTTACTTCATAAATAACCCCAGACGCTATTTGGATGGCAGACTCAAACAGTGGCTAAGTATGATGAGTAAAAGCTCAACTAATGCCCAGATTCTGTTTGAAAAAGTAAAGCGGGAAAGCTGCCTTCAGACGCTCACTCATATTATTCAGGCCGCCTCGTGAAACTCTCTGGCAATACTGAAAGGTATTGCCTTCACCCCGGCGAAAACATCTGATCTCTATTTATAGAAGACTCATTCAACTTTATTGCATGCAGCCTTATTATCATGATGACGGGCAAAATTACCTTTAGATAAGAGTCATACCCCTCTCTCCAGATGCTATCGGGCGAGGGAAACAACCAACAGAATTCATGTCCTGTTTTTTACAGGAATGCTTCATCTCTGCATTAATTGACAACCCCATTTGCCAACGGTAGATTCGCAGTCAATTAACAACCTCTCGATCGACATCCGGAAACCAACCTTCACACCTGCCGGATCACACGGAATTCCTGTCGATCCATCTACACATCTTTAATTAGAGACCCTGCATGAGCAAAAAAGACTCACCTCTTCAACCGCAACAAAGAAAGCAACCTCTGGCTCATGCAGACCTGGAATGGAATGAGAACGGTCAGCCCGTTTCCACAGCTTTTGACGACATTTACTTTTCTACTACTTGCGGTATTGAAGAAACCCGGCACGTCTTTATCAATGGCAATCGCCTGCCTGAACGCTTCAGCGCACTTAATCAGAACGAGTGTTTTACTCTTGCTGAAACCGGCTTTGGCACAGGGCTCAACTTCCTATGTGCATGGGCCTGTTTTGAGAAAGAAGCGCCCGAGTCGGCAAGGCTTCATTATATTTCAACCGAAAAACACCCACTGGCACGCGAAGACCTTCAACAGGCACTCTCAATATGGCCTGAACTGGCCAGTTACTCAAAACAACTGACGGCCTGTTACATACCCGCTGTCGAAGGCCATCAGCATTTCAGCCTGGATGGTGGCAGGATAAAACTGACACTCTGCATGGGCGATACACTCAGCTTACTGCCTGATCTGGAAGGTCAGGTTGATGCCTGGATTCTGGATGGCTTCAGCCCAGCCAAAAACCCTGAAATGTGGCAACCCGGACTGTTCTCTGCCATGGCCAGAAAAAGCCATCTGAATACAACATACGCGACCTTCACTGCGGCAAGAATCGTTAGAGATGGACTCATCCAGGCCGGCTTTTCTGTTGAAAAAGGCTCTGGGTTCGGACTTAAAAGAGAGATGATCAACGGTAAGCTGATTCATAAGCCTGACGATCAAACAATCAGGCCGCTCTGGTATCAAGGCACAACTCAACCCAGCTCAGGTATGGATGAAAAAACACGCAGCGCCATTATTGTGGGTGGTGGTCTGGCGGGCTGCAATACGGCACGGGCTTTGGCTGAAAGAGGCTGGAAGATCACGTTACTGGAGCAACACAATGCTCTGGCTATGGAAGCCTCAGGTAACCCTCAGGGTATTCTGTATACCAAGTTGTCAGCCAACCAGACCCCACTCAGTCGATTTATCGCTCAGGGGTATCTTTACTCCATCAGTCTGCTGAACACTTATGCCCGCCAACAACCCGACCTCTGGCAACAGTCAGGGGTCATACAACTGGCCATTAACGAAAAAGTTCGAACACGCCATCTGGAGCTGGCCCGGCATTTCCCGGAAGACTTCCTGAGTTTCCTGTCCAGAGAAGAGCTTTCAGAGCGAGCCGGTATACCTTTGGAACATGAAGGCATATATTTCCCTCACGCGGGCTGGGTCGATCCTGCAAACTTCTGCAAGGCACTGGCGAAGCACGATAATATCAATGTGGTCGCCAATGCGAGACTGCAATCCCTTAAAAAAGATGAAAATGGCTGGACTCTGACCCTGCAGAGTGAAGATAACATCCAGACAATGCAATCCCGTGATGTCATCATTACCTGCGCTAAAGCATCGACTCAATTACCACCACTGAGCTATATCCCCCTGAAAAATATCCGGGGGCAAATAACCGAGATCAGCAGCACCGATAAAAGCTCATTACTGAAAACAACCGTTTGTGGAAAAGGCTACGCTGCTCCGGCTATCAAGGGTCGGCACACTATTGGCGCCACGTTCGATTTCCAAAGTGACTCTGCTGAAGTATTAGAAAAAGATCATGAGCAAAACCTGTCCATGCAGGAAACTTGTGCACCTGAGATTTATAAAGCCCTGGGAGGGGCCCAAGCCCACATTCTTGGAGGCAGGGCCAGCTTCCGGTGCACTACCCCTGATTATATGCCTGCCGTGGGAGCAATTGTTGATCAGGCATGTTTTCAGGAAGACTTTGCCATGCTCAGAAAAAACATGAAGCACCGATTCACTCAACCTCCAAAATACCTCAAAGGTCTGTATATCAATGCGGGGCATGGTTCAAGAGGATTAATAACCGCACCTCTTTGTGGTGAGTTATTGGCCGCCCAAATGAATGGTGAGTGCTCACCTGTCACTTCTGACCTGCTGGACCATCTCAACCCCACCCGGTTTCTGGTGAGAGCCATGAGTCGAAACAAAACGTGAGCACCAGCCCTCTGCTCTTTCCGGCATCAACAAGATAGGTAATAACCGATCAAAAATAGCGGTATAACGAAACGGCAAACGGATATTTACTCAGGGAGATAAACCGAAGGCACGTCTATCTTTAGTTCTATCGGATTTAGCAATTCCTAAAGGATACTCGTTCAGCAAACTGCGTCCGGACAGTTCTCCCCTCTTCGAGACTGTCCGGTTTTTTTTGCCTGAAGAATATCCATCAGTGCAGAACGGCTCGATTCACCCTATCTTTGCAATGAAGGAGGCAAGCAGATACCTGTCCCTCCTAACCCGCAGTAACCTTCCGGATTCTTGGCCAGATATTGCTGATGATATGCTTCTGCATAATAAAACACCGGTGCTTCAACAATATCAGTCGTAATACTGCCTTTATGACCATCACTCAATGCCACCTGATATTGAGCCAGGGACTCAACAGCGCTCTCCTTCTGCTCCTCCGAAGTGGTATAAATAACAGAACGATACTGAGTTCCACGATCATTTCCCTGCTGCATGCCCTGGGTGGGATCATGCGACTCCCAGAATAACTTGAGCAAAGCTACCAGGCTGATAACCTTTGGATCATAAGCCACCATGACCACTTCAGCATGGCCCGTGCTGCCACTGCAAACTTCCTCATAAGTTGGATTGGGCGTATAACCACCCGCATACCCAACCGCTGTTGTCCAAATGCCTTCCTGCTGCCAGAACAGTCTTTCTGCGCCCCAGAAACAGCCCATCCCGAGGTAGATCACTTCCAGTTCACCTGGAAAAGGAGCCTGTATGGCATGGCCATTTACAAAGTGCTCAGCAGGCACCTCAACGGCTTGATCACGCCCTTTCAGAGCGCTCTCTTGACTGGGTAATTGATGCTTATCAAACAAAACTCTCATCCTTTCAGTTCCAGAGATTCATAATGACTTTATGGAGCTTTAGCTCAGAAATTCAACTGGCACTTTCCTTGAACAGCGGTTTCTTACAAAAGCCTCACAAAAAATGTTATCAATCCTGACTGTTTGATTTAGAACAATTCACCTGAAGATTCATGATCACTGACACTTTTACTGCATCTGAGTTGAAACGCATTCTGATACTAAGCGACAATGGACGAACTTATATTTTTGACGGAAGCAGCGAATGCTCGACAAGCTGAAAGCCTCTTTAGGATTTGGTGCAGCAAAGTTGACATCCTCCCCCAGCTAGGTCGCTAGGGGACTCCTATTACTAGGCGGCTACTCTCTCACGATTTCGCCGTGGTTCCTGTTTCTCAGAGGACTCCAACGAACCCTCTCCACAGGCTGACAAGCTGTGACCCAGCTCCCAAATACTTAATACATTCAGTGCGCCAACAATGTCGGCGTTATTTTCATACCCACACTTAACGCACCTGAATGTTTCTTGATTCGGTCTGTTTTCTTTTGACTCGTAACGACAGGACTCTTCAGGGCAGGTTCGACTTGTGTATGCCGGGTTTACAGCGATAACCTCACCACCTCGCCAAGCCTGCTTATATTCGAGCTGTCGTCTGAACTCATACCATCCTTGATCAAGAATAGACTTATTAAGACCCGATTTTGCCTTTACGTTTTTACCCTGATTCTCAGCATTGCCTTTTGCTGATTTTGACATATTCGACACCTTTAAATCCTCAATGACGATTATTGCGTGGTTTTTGCTGATTTCGTATGAGGCTCTATGGAGGTAATCGGATCGGCAATTAGCTATCTTGCTGTGAATCCTGTTAATACGACGTTTCTGCTTTTTCCAGTTTTCAGAAAATTTCACCTTTCGAGAAAGCTTCCTTTGCTCACTGGCAAGCTTTTTCTCATGCTTCCTGTACGAGTTTAAGGGTTTATATTGCTCGCCAGTCGAAAGGGTTACGAATTTCTTAACCCCCATATCAAGACCCACAATCTTTTCAGAGGGGTGTACCGGATCAAGCCGCTCTTGCTCAGTCTGGAAACTGATAAACCAGTGTCCTGATTTACGGGTGATTGTACAGTTTTTGATTTCCCCACAAATTTCTTGGGATTTGCGGAATCTTACCCAGCCTAACTTACTGGGGAGCTTCACCCTGCGGTTTTCTATTCTACAGTATTTTGAAAACTGCATGATACGAATGGAATTATGGGAGTCTTTGTTGCGCTGTTTGAAGCAAGGCTTCTCAAACTTAACCTCTTTCATTTTTCCTGCTTTGAGCTTTGCAAGATCATCAAAATGCTTCCCCCAAGCAGCTCCAAGGTCATTTAATTTTTGCTGCAAAGCTACAGCGTTACCTTGGGCTAAAAAACTGGTTTCCTCTTCTTTTTTCCATGTAGGAAGCCATTTGTGCATGGTGTAAGAGGATGGAATTTTTTCGCCAGACTTCCATTTTTCATTGCAGATGCTCAGGGCTTTATTCCAGACAAAACGACATGTACCGCAGAGCTGCATAAGCCTTTCATGCTGCTCTGGCGTTACGTCCAGTCTGTACTTATATGCCTTGATAATCTTCATTTATGCAATCAGTGTGATATCTTATATGCTATATATAATAGCCCATAATACGGATTATAAAATATCAGTATGCAGGAAATAAAGAAAGGTCGGCACAGTGCTTACAGCCTGCATTGCCACATTGTTTTTGTCACAAAATACAGAAAGAAAGTTCTGGGAGCTTTGCACTTAACAAGACTGAAAGATATTTTTTCTGAAATTTGCGGGAGCTTTGATTCTGAGCTGGTTGAATTTAACGGTGAAGCAGACCATGTGCATTTGCTGGTTGAGTTTACGCCCAAAACCCCGTCTATTTCCAAACCGATAAACAGTTTAAAAGCTGTTTCGTCCAGAAGACTAAGGCAAGAGTTTTGTGATATTGCGGGTGCTTATCGAAAGCCTGTCTTATGGTCGAGATCATATTTTGCCGGAAGCTGCGGGGGCGCACCATTGGATGTAATTAAGGAGTATATCGAGAACCAAGATCAGCCCTGACGGGCTGACGAAATTCACCTCCCTGCTAGGTCGCAGGGAGCACTCTTTCGATTACAGGTAGACACAATACTGGACCATGTTGCCCTGAAACAGGGAGATGAATTAACGGGGACTATTTATATAAAAGGAGGCGATGTTGAGCAGACTATTACTGCCATCAGCCTGACTTTCAACACGGAAGTGAAAGAGGAATCTGATTCCGGGGTCAGTTACCAGACTTTTCCTTTGGATGAGATGGCCATGACATCTTCCTTTGTCATTCATCCCGGCGAAGAAAAGAGCATCCCTTTCACCTGGCCACTCCATGAAGAAACGCCCATCACAGGGCTGAATGCTCGCAGTAATCAATGTCGATTCTGGGTTGAGACCCAATTGGATATTGAGTTCGCTATCGATCCCAGTGACCGTGACTACATCGAGGTCCAGCCCCTACCGGTGATAGCCAGTATTATTCATACCATTGAGCAAGCCGGGTTCGATCTGGAAAAAACCGATGTTGAAAAAGGATTTTTACAAGGCAATGGTTTTTCTTCTCACTCAGGTTGTTACCAGGAAATAGAGTTTCTAAAGTCCGGTTTTATTGGCTCCAAAGAAATCGAATTGTCCTTTATTCTTGCTGACAATGAGATCCACTGTCTGGCAGAAGTCGACAAATCCCTGAGCCTGAAAGACGACCAATACTTCTCTTTCACACTGCCTGTCGATGCTACTGAATCTGATATCAGAGCCGCTGTGGAACCCATTCTTGATGTTTAATTTAAACCGGGGATGTCATTAACATCCCCGGTTTAAATTCCCACACTTACTCAAGCATCATCAAAACCGGATCCAGCCGAACATCAAACCAGTTGGCACGCCAATCAAGGTGAGCACCTGTCACTCTGCCCGTCGCTCCAATCGCACCAATCACTTCTCCCCTCTTTATCTTCTGTCCTTCAACCACTTTTACCTCACTGAGATGTAAATAGCTGGTTGTAATACCAAAGCCATGATCGAGGATGATGGTCCCGCCGGAATAATAAAGATCAGGTTCCGCCATTCTGACAATACCATGGGCCGGTGCAATCACCCCGGCGCCCTCAGGCCCGGCAATATCCAACCCAAAATGAGGCCTTCTCGGCTCTCCATTAAAGAAGCGCTGACTGCCATAGACTCCACTGACCGGTCCTTTGGCCGGCCGCTCAAAACCTGCAAAAAAATCGTTCTGAACCGAATCATATTGCCTGGCTGATTTAACCTTTTGACCTTCGGTACGAATACGCCCGAGCACCTTCTCAGCCGGACTGACGTACTTTCTGGCAATACCTTTAATTCGCTGGATTTTGTAATCACGCCTGGACAGCGTCAATTTGAGGGTTTCACTGCTACCGTCCGGATCTTTCAACAAAAGTGTTTGCTGAAGCAAAGCATCTCGACCAAAACCCACAATAAAACGACCACGCTTCGATACTCTAACCAGCCTGTCCTTATATATGACTTCAGTACCTGGCTTGACCTTGCCTACATAGAAACCGCCTTGAACCAGCTTGGACTTCAGAGATACCGACCCCTGAGCCATCACGCACGGGATTATTAACCAGGAAAACAACAACAGAGTTAGACGCATGAGGACTCCATGTCTACTTTATGTGTATCAACTTTATCGTCATTAAATCATACGTTAGCTCTAACTTATTCAGAAAGTTGTTGTCGTATTTTGTTGTCCTGATGAGTACTCATGTTTCAGAAGCCCTACGGCATTCCGGCAGATTTTACAGATTATGCTAGTTTCAATGAGATCAAACTGGTTACTCCAGTCTCTGGCAAAAATACCGCTGCGAGTTGTCTCTTCAGGCACTCCAGAGGAGACGGACGTCCTGAACTATACCCATTGGATTTCAAGATGCTACTCGGCGACAAGTGAGCGAAGCCCTGTGAGCCTACAAGTAGTAGGTGATCAGGGTGAGCGAACGCTGGCAACAACGTAGCATCTTGAAAGGCGATGGGTATAAGACTTATGTCTGACGAGAAAACAATATTCTGCCCTCCTGAACACAGCGGGCGCGCTGTTTTTCATAAGGTGATCAGGGCAACAGTAAGCGGTAACAGCTTTCAGATAAACATTTGAATTAGATGATTCAGAGGAACTCACCTCCATGAAAATACTTCGTGTGTCTGCGCCGGCATTACTAATTGCAGCTCAACTCCAGAGCATCAATGTACAGGCAGAAAGCCTGGAACAGGTGATCACCAGGACCCTTGAAAGCAACCCTCAGGCACAGGCCTCTCTGAACCGTTTTCAGGCCAGCACAGAAACAGTGAAAGTGGCACGGGGTGGCTACCTGCCCACGTTGGATTTCAAGGCAGGTGTCGGCTCTGAAAGGCTCGACACTCCTTACACTCGTACCGTTGGTTCAGACCAGAAAGACTTCAAGCCTAAAGAGAACGCCCTGTCCCTGAACCAAAATCTGTTCGACGGTTTGTCCACCACCAATGAATACCGCAAGACAAAAGAGCAGAAAGAAAGTCATCGTGAGCTGCTGCGGAGTAAAGCCGAAATGCTCGCTCTGGACGTTGCCGATGTTTACCTTAAGGTCATGGAACAGCAACGTCAGGTCAAATTGGCACAAGCCAACCTGAACACCCACGAACGCATTCACCAGCTGGTTCAGAAGAGAGCAGACCAGGGTGTAGCTAACCAGTCTGATCTGTACCAGATCGAGGGTCGTCTGGCTCGTGCACGGGCCAACCTGATCAATGCCCGAAACAACCTTCGGGATGCTGAAAGCCAGTATTTCCGCCTTGTTAATGACATCCCCAGTGATCTGACGATGCCTCAGGTCAATGACATTGAGCTACCGGGTGAACTGGATGAAGCCATTGCAATTGCCATGAGGGAGCACCCTGCCCTGAGCGCCAGTATTTATGATGTCAAAGCCTCTCAGCATGGCTATGATCAAACCCGCAGCCAGTTCCTGCCCAAGGTCGATCTGTCTCTGACCCAACGCTGGGATCGAGACGTCAATGGCCAGAAAGGAAAGCACGACGATACACTGGCCATGCTCAGCCTTAATTACAATCTTTTCCGAGGGGGTTCTGATAGCGCCAAACGTCAGGAAGCAGCCTATATGCTGGAAGAGAGTCGAGCCAACCAACAAGATGCTCAGCGTCTGGTCACAGAAAGCACCAAAATGGCCTGGTCATCTCTGGACAGCCTGACTTCAGAACAGCCATTTCTGAAAAGACATATGGATGCCAGCGCCCAAACCGTCAAAGCCTATAAACAACAGTTTGATCTGGGCAAGCGCTCCCTGCTGGACCTTTTGGACAGCGAAAATGAAAGCTATCAGGCGCAGCGCGAATACACTAAAGCGAATTATCGTGTGGTTTATGCCCGCTACCGCGTCCTGAACAGCATGGGTCAACTTCTGAAGAAGTTACATATTGGTCTGCCTGCAGGCTGGCATACCGAAAGCTAAAAACCTTATTGATTGACAAGGACGTCGATTGACACGGGGGCTTTTCAAACATCATCCATAACTGCTAGATTGGTAGGAAGCCTGTACAGACAGGCTGAATGAATCTCACCCTGTGGACCTTATCAGGTCACCCAACGTGAGGTTCTAACAATAATAAAAATAACAACAGGTACTGCTCCATGGACATGGATTATATTATTCTCGCCCTGTCTCTTTTTATTCCCATCGTATACGGTTTTACCCTGTTACTGTCACTGGCTCTTGAGCCCGAAGTGTAATCATTAACCCATATCCGCTACAGAAGCGCCTGAAACAGGAACCCTTTGCAAAGATCCTGTTTCATCCCGTTTTATTACTCAGGCACACACCCATTCTTTGCAACCAGAATACCGATTCTGACCTGCATGGCTGTCCAATTGCTGAACAAACCGCTCTGCAAATTTTATCACTCGACACCAATCGGTAAACTCGCAATCTTCTGCAGGCGCCGATGACCCATCACTGACTCTGAGAATCAGACTCAGCAACTGTCTCTGGAAAAAACCATAGCGTGACCATTTAAAAGCACCTGCAAACACTTCCACACTATCGGGACGAAGCGATCCATAACGAAGGTACTTCGTCAGATAGGGATTCTGGTGAGGCTCACTGCGATTGGTCTTTCTCGCAGTCAGGTTAACGGAAAAGAAATAGCAGGGTTTACGGTTAAGCTCAGCAACATTCTGCTCAACGAACCGACAAAAATAATCGTGATGCTGCCCATACCGGACAGAACTGCCTAGAACAAATGCCTCATACTGTTCCAGCCGATTTTTTGTGACCGGACCTTCCAGATGAATCATATCCACATCGTGCCCAGCCCGGGTCACAATTGAGCACATCCGTTCAATAATTTTCTGTGTCTGACCTTCCCTGGATGCAAACAGCATCGCAATTTTGGACATCGCTTAAATATACAACTCTATGGCTAAATCTATAGTGCCGATGATGACAGATAACTTATTAACCAATATTGAACAGGGTCAATAAACCTTGAAAATACGCTCTTCAAATTCCCCACCCCGCCCTCAAGAAACAAAGCCCACGTCTTAAAGTTCAACAAAACCAATACAACGAAAGTATTCAACAGACTCTTTTACCAGGAGGCTGACCGAGAATAGACAGCCCGGCCTAAAAATCCAGAAAGAGCGGCCATCTTTTCGTACTGATCAGAAAACGAATATCTCAGTATTCCCGCAGCCTTTAGACTGACTGGAGTGGCTTTAGGAACTTTCCGGAATACATGGCTACTGGCGGAAAAGGCATTCTCGTCGTATGTTGTAATCTGCCTTAAAAAAAACAGATCACTTTCACCCTGTTTGAAAGTCATTTGTTAACAGTCATAACTCTAAAAAAAGAACGAGTACTGATGAAGGACATAGCCCTCCTTAAAAACCATCCTGCAGCCCTTTTTGGAGTCTTTCTCTGGGGGTTGGCCGTCATTCTGATCTTTGCCAAAGTAGCTCTAGAGCCCGGTCAACATACGGTACTCGACAGCTATTTACTGGGAGCTGAACGGTGGATTGATCAGGTAAAACTATACTCCGGGCCCGGGGGATTCATTTACACTCCTACGTTTGCAGTGCTGCTTGTACCAGTCACCAAACTTCCTGTTTTTCTGGCCGATCTGCTATGGCGAGTATTTATCATCGGACTATACGCCTGGGCCAGCCTTCGGCTGCTGAGCCATTTTCAGGCGTACTCCAGAGAAAAACTCTTTAACTGGTTTGGATTATTCGGCGTGATTGCTGTTCCCATCGCCTTTTCAGGCTTTCGTAACGGACAAATGAATGTCGTACTGATCTCTGCCATGATGCTGATCATCAGTCAGATCATCGAGAAGCGCTGGAACTCTGCTGCTCTGGTTCTGGCTTTGGTTATGAGCCTGAAGCCAACCTTTATTGTCTTTTTCCTGCTGGTAACCACACTGTTCAAACCCTTCTGGCTAAGAGTTCCATTGATGCTGCTGGCTTTTCTGTCATTACCACTGGTGTTTGGCGGGCTGGATTATGGCCTTGAGCAATACAACAACTTTCTGGAAATGGCTGACTCGGCAGTAGAACTGGGAGTTTCGACTCCGACCTGGGCCAGCTTCTTCAATATTCCCATGCAGCTTACCCACCACTCGGTTCCGGAAAACTGGCAAAACATCATTAAAGTTATTCTGGCAGCCATGACCTGGGCAACCTGCTTTTATGCCATTGTTCGTCACGGTACCAAGAACGGCCTGATTTATTTGCTCAGCTTTGCAGCTTGTTATCACGTGATGTTCAACCCAAGAAGTGTCAATACTGACTACATTATTCTTGGTTCAGTACTGGCTTTCTGGTTCACCGCTGCAATCTATCTATGGCGGGATAAAACACTGGCATGGACCACTGGATTAATCTCTCTGGGTGTTCTGTTCGCCTTTGATATTTCAAGAACTCTGGTCACTGACACCACCAGCTGGTTTAACCCTCTGATGGCGGCCGTTTTCACTGGAGTGCTTATCTGGCAGTTAATCAGGAAACGTGTATTTGCCCCCTAAACCGCACCAGAATGGAAAGTCGTTTTGGGATAGTCCTGTCAAAGCGGTGCCTTAGAGACAACTGCGCTTGGAGTTTTTTTCTCGTCACAAAACAGGCCACTTTACTGATGAACCGACTAAGTCTGACATTCACCAAGGTCAGGGTATAGCCCTGACAGCTGCTCGATACGCTCTTTCAAAAGATCAATGTCATCACTTATCCATTGATGGTCCAGACAAGCTGAGTAGAGCTGCTGCGCTGTAGATAGAAAGCTGTCAGCCAAGTCAGAAAGTGGATATAGGTCCATGGTTTTTAAAACCTGAGTATCTCCCTTTATGAAATGAAGACAGCAGATAGAAGTACTCCGCTTTTCTACCATAACTGAAAATGCTCCATCCATATATAACAGTTTTTCCTCCTCAGAAGCACCTGTTTTAAGATCAATTAATGCACGAAGCCACCAGCCCATAATGGTAACAGCAAAGTCATCCCAGCCCTGTTCAGGAAACTGAAAACTTCCCAAACTAAAGAAAATCACACCTGTGATTTCACCACTAAAGTCAGACTTACTTAATGATTCACTTTTTAGTTGAACTATCAATCCAGTAACTCCTTTCTTGTCACTTGGTTGAAGGATATGCAGTCATATTTTTCTTGTATCTTTATTGACCCATATATCAATACCATTGCCACGCAAATGAATCCGGTTCTCTTGAGTTTCAATACGCTTAGGATTAGTCTTGAAATAACTTCCCGATTAAAGCATGAACTCCGTTCACCCTGAGCCTGTCGAAGGGTGGTGGCTCTGGGCTTCGACAGGCTCAGCCCGAACGGGGGGGGTGGTCAAATAAGGAAGTTATTTACGGACTATTCCTTACCGTATCGGTAGGCCTGCCGAACAGCTCTTTCAATTTCATCCCTTGTCATATATTCAGGGAAAAGGCTTTTGTTTGAGTCTTTCATGATTCTGGCACCGCCTTTCTGGTGGCCAGAGGAAATATGTTTCAGATTAGTCGAGCACAAAGCTGTAGCCGTCACTTACTCCATTTTTCAGCATGTGTTTCAAAAATTCTTCAGCCGAATAGACAGATTCGTCTACATATTGCTTCCTTCCAAGACTTGATAAATCAGAAAAGTCTGCAACTTCATCAATCACAGGCTTCACACACTTATCCGGTAGAAACAGATATCCTTCAATACCAAGTATTGCAACTTTATGTAGACGGCACTCTTGAATGAATTCCATACATAACTCTTTTGGAAATATTAATTCTTCTTCATATTCACGAGTATCACCTAGAAATTTTTCAAATATCATTTCTTTCATAATAGATATCACTAATTAGAATGGTGATCGCCAATCATGCTTATTTCTGTCTGATATTTGAACAATTGTTCCATCGTTATTGTTACGAATAACATAATGGCCATCCTCACGGATATATGCAGTTGCAGGATCATCTCTGCGAGTACCGTCAGACTTCCATCGAGCATCTCTGGTTTGAACCGTTTTATGAGGCTTTTTAATTGTATGGAGTATACTCTCTTTATTCCATCCTCGACTTATCATCTGCTTCTCAATTTTCTTTTCAAATTGAGTATATACTGACTTTGCAATTTTACTTGCAACCTTCAGCTTACCCCCTGGCCCTGCCATAGCCAAATAGACTTCACCTGCAACATTGGCAAAATCATCCAGCTCTACCTGGGGGAAACCCAGCCACTGGCAGTCATCGACACGACAATGACCTGCGACCGGCTGAATACTCTCCAGCTCTGCTTGCAGAGTCTCTATACGATTTCTGAGCGTGCTTTTCTCTTGAAGATAAGCTTCATAGTCCTTATTCAGGTCTGCTTTTTTTTCATTCAGCTCAGTCTTCTGTCTTGAAAGGTGACTTAATCGACTCTGGCAATCTTTCAATAATGCGTGAGAGGCACTTATCTCGCCACGACATTGGGCATTTTGTTTTGAGGCTAACGATTCCAAACCCAGACATCGGGATTTCCAGGCAGTCAGTGCATTACGTCGCTGATCACAGATTCGGTTCCAATCACTGAATTCGGAATACCAGGTGTTGTACTCTGTCTTCCAACGGCTGTGTTCATCCTGCCACAACTGCTCTGTGACTGCCCATTGCCAGCAAGCATGATTGGGTATATCAAAGGGGTAACAGATTCGCTCCATACCATTGGGACATGGGTAATTCCAGCCACTGCAACGCTGCCACCAGTCAAACATCAGGTTTTTTCGTTCTGCCTTTACTTTATTTCTGTGGTTTACGATCCGGTTTATTTCTGCTGTCTTTTCATTCCTCTGATTGCATTCATTAATTCCAGTGGCAAGATCCCGGTCATATTCGTCGTTACAGGCATCAACCTGCTGGTTATTGGCTTTTAGCATTTTCTGGCAACGGTGACTCAGCTCATCATGCGTTACCGTGTATTCCTCACACTGCTCAAGAGTGAACTGCTGTTGCCCTTTTACTGCTTCGTAACGCTCCTGCCATGAAGCCAGTTCTTGCTCAATGCTTTCAAATGTCGTCAGCAAACGATCCACTTCCTCTTGAAACGTGGGCATTTCACCCGCTGATGCAAACAGTTTCATTCCCAGAAAGCTTCGACCCGTTTCATTGCCTGCAACCTTCTCATGAGGCGCAAACCTGAGTCGTAATAGTGACCGATAGAGTTCCAGAACCGGTCGTTGATCCGGACTTTTATTTTGCTGATCTGACAAATAGCGATCTGCTGCGGGCCATCGCATAAAAGGCTGTCTGACCATTAGCAGAGCCACCAGAAAATGATGAAGCACTCCTTTATCTTCATCAGGCGCCTGTTCCAATGCGGCAACCCCCTCATTCAGTATCTGTCTCTGTTCCAACAGTTTTTCATGAAACCAGTTGAGGAGTTGCTCCTCAGGCAAGTCCGCTATACCTCGCAGAAGAAACTCGTCGAGCGTTTTCAGCAACCCGTTGTCTTCCTGATACAAGGTGTCCAGATAGATGAAAATACTGTCAGGAACGAATAGACCCATTGCTCTTGATCGTATAAAAAAATGACTAGCCTGAAGACGCTCATTAGGGCTCATAAGCGTCAGATTGAAAGGAACAATACTGTCAAAAATATCTGACCAAGCTGAATAGTTCTGAATCAGTTTTTCAAGGCTTGAGAGTAAAGGCTACTTGTCAGTATTGTTTGAAGTGGCTGCCTTCAAGTCTTCCAACCATGGCGTTTTCTCTTCAAACAGGTAAACCAGAACCGTATTTTCAATCGTTTCAAAATCAGGTTGCGGTTGTCCGGAAGCATTCGCGAATTGACCCTGGCAGGTCAACACCAGCAGCAGGCAGGTCGCCACTAAAACATAGAACGAGTGTAAGAATATACAACTCATGAAAAGATCCATCGAACCTGAGAATGAACCCTACAAAGTAGGTCAGATTAAACGGACTTCAAGGATTGACAAAAATAGAACGTTTGAAACTTTTGTATGAAAGGCTATGAACTTTTCTGAAAGGGCGCATACTGCTGTGCTAAAACGCCCTGCAAAAAGCAATTAAGGAACAATTCCAGAATAACTTCCGTATTTCCGTCATTCCCACGTAGGTGGGAATCCACCACGAACAGTGGATCCTCGCCTTCGAGGCCGGTGCAAAAACCACATCTTGACGGGAACCAGCCCCCAGCACAAAGGCTCTCACTGTAACGTAGGCCTTTGTGTGGGGGCATATCATTCAGGCCATTTTTAGAGCAATACACCCTGACGACGCTGATAGGCTGTCAAAATGCTCCAGATAAGCGCAAAAAGAACCCTAAAACTGGCCGCTACAGCCCGGCTGAGGTTGTAGGCCAGCAGGTGCAGACTGAATTCCAGCTTGACCGACCCCAAACCTCGACGTCGGAAACGGTTTAACCCCTGAACCGTTCTGAGATAACCAAAAACGGGTTCAACCATCGCCTTTCTTTTCTTGAACACCTTTTTAGCGGCCGGGTGTTCCATAACTTCCCGCAAGGTATCTTTGAGGTTATCCACAGCAAAGCGGATAACCCTTCTACCCTTCGTTTTGCTGGTCGTGCATTGCCCTTTTAATGGGCAGTCCTGACAAGGTGCACCTCCGTAAACCCAGCGCGCCTTTGGGGCGGTAATATCTTTTGGAGGATATTGCAGCGTTAATTTCTGCTTTGCTGGACAAGTGTAAGCATCCTCCGCTGAATCATAACGGAAATGTGCTTTCTGAAATTTTTTACCTTTCGTCGGCCGCCCAGACAGCTTGCCCGCTGAGCAAAGCAGGCTGATATCACGATCCAAAGTGGTCGATATTATTGCCTCATTGCAATATCCACCGTCCAGCAGCAGCTCTTCAGATTTCATTGGTGGGATCTACAGCTTGTCCAACCACCACTCTTTTCTCGTTGACCAGGATGGAGGGCGTATAGCCCGGAGCAAAGCCCCGGTTGCGTTTCATTTTCTGAACAATGGCTTCCGGTTCTGTTGGACTGACTTTGGTCTCTTCTGCCTTCCGGCCGCGATCCTTTCGGTTTTGTTTCTGTTCAAGCAATCTATCCAAGACGTCAGCCGTCTGCTCAAGGTCTGCCAGTGTCTTTGGATCTTCTGGATGTTTTTCTGCTTGCCGGTGGGCTTCCTCAAGCGCGGCCCTGGCAGCCTCTTCCTTAATCAGGTTGTAGTTGGAACAGGCAGCCTCAATAGTGGTTCCATCGCCAGCCAGCCGCTGGCCCGAGGGGTTCGTTTTTTTCAATACGGATCGGGTTAACGCGTCAAAGAATTCGCCGGTTAATGATGGCTCATGCATATTGATGAAGCGGCCAATGTTTGCATGATCTGGATGAATACCTCCGCTGATCCACATGCAGCCAAGATCAAGCTTTGCTAGTTTTTCAAGTGCGCGCAACGAAGTCACGCCCTGCATGATGCCGTAAAGAATCAACCCCATCATATGGCGTGGTGCATAGGGAGGGCGGCCAGAACTGGCATAGTGAGCCTCAAAGGCTGACCAGTTTTGCTGGTCAAGCATTTCAGCAATGATAATAGGCGTGCGCTGTTCTGCATTCACCAAGTACTGTTTCAGCAGGACGTTACCCACTGAAATGTCCGCCGGGTCGGGAGCAATAAAGCGTCTTTCTAAGGCTTTGGTGTCAGGTGTGGCCTCAGTATTTTCGGGAAGATCAGCTTCTTGAAACAAGAGGCTGAACTGAGGCGTTCGAATCATTAACTTTTTTTGCTTCGTGGTCATGAGGTAAAGAGTTGAGCAAGCATGAGTTAATCATACTTGCTTGAGGGATTTGCGACAGCCTCCTTCGCGGGGATGACGAACCGCAAAAGGATAATCGGGCAGTTATTTCAGGACTAATCCTAAACATCTGCTTTCTAACTAAGCTCAGTTTACTATGAAAATGCAGCTCTATCAGACCCAATACCCATGGCTGCTTAACCTTTATAGAGCTTGGGGTTGAGCACATCTCTCAACCAGTCACCCAACAGGTTAATCACCAGCACCAATGTGACCAGTACAACACCTGGAATCACAGTGATCCACCAGCTGCCTGAGAAAATATACTCAAAACCACTGGAGATCAGAGAACCCAGAGAAGGTTCAGAAACCGGCATTCCCAATCCCAGAAATGACAAGGCCGCCTCACTGATAATGGCATTCGCAATCTGAACGGTTGAAATAACCAGAATGGGAGACAGGCAGTTGGGCAGAATATGTCTGAACATAATCCGGCCCGGACCAAAACCCATCACCTTCGCTGCCTCTACATACTCTTTCTTTTTTTCCGCTAACACCGAAGCTCTGATGGTTCTTGCATACTGAGGCCACTCAGCAATACCTATGACCAGAATCAACATCCACATAGCCAGTTTGCTGTATAGCTCGGAACCAAAGGACGCCTGGAACAGAGCCAACACAACAATGGCCACCATCATGGTAGAGAAGGAAAGCTGGATATCTGCCATACGCATCAGGAAGTTATCGACGCGCCCACCCACATAACCTGCTGTCAGACCAATAACGATACCCAGCAACGCTTGTAGAATAACGGCAAAGAAACCAATAGCGATGGATATTCTGGCACCATAAAGAATGGTACTCAGCATATCTCTTCCCTGGGAGTCTGTACCCAGTAAAAAGCGCTCATCTCCTTCTTCACTCCATGCCGGAGCAATCTCGGAATCCATGATATCAATGGTCGAGAGATCATAAGGATTTGTCGGCGAGAGCAAAGGAGCCAGCAAGGCTGCCCCCACAATGACAGCAAAAATTAAAGTGGCCACCATTGCCAGACGATCGTTAACAAAACAGTGCCAGATATTGGACTGACGAACCTTCTGCCAGGTGGAAGGCGCTTCTTGAACAGTCAACTCACTCATTGGCTGCCTCCTGCCAGTTTTACTGTTGGATTAATCAGGCCATAAATCAGATCGACCAGAGTGTTAACCACTACAAAAATACCACCGACGACTATCAAATAAGCCACAATCAGTGGTGTATCAACCCGGTTCACCGCCTCCAGGAACATGAAGCCCATACCAGGCCATTGAAAAACGGTTTCAGTCAAAATGGTATAGGCGACCATGGTTCCGATCTGAACACCACCCACAGTAATAACGGGCAACATGGTATTTTTCAGAGCGTGCAGAAAATAAACACGCACTTTCTGTAAACCTTTGGCTTTCGCAAATTTCACATACTCCGTAGACAGCGTTTCAACCATCTCGGAACGAATCAAGCGAATAAACAAAGGCAGCATGATACTGGCAAGAGAAACAGACGGCAGAACCAGGTGAAGCCAACCGCTCTTGGTCAGAAAGCCGGTTTCCCAACCACCAAAGACTGCAGTCAGCTCACCCCGACCGTAGGACGGCAACCAGCCCAGTTCAATAGAAAACAGATAAATACTGAAAATAGCAGTCAGGAAAACAGGAACAGAAATCCCCAGAATACTGATCCCGAGGATGAGTCGGGTTAGGATACTGTTTGGACGGATTGCACTGTATACACCGGCTGGTATAGAGATCAAAATAATCAGCAGGGTTGCGCTAAACACCAGCTCAAGGGTCGCCGGAAGCTTATCTAAAATGACGTCCAGTGCCGGCTCTTTAAAGAAATAAGAGGTACCCAGATCCCCCTGAACGGCCTTCGACATAAAACGAGCATACTGCACTAAAAAAGGATCGTTCAGACCCATTTCTTCACGAAGTGCCTCTCTTTCTGCCTCGGATACGGACTGCCCCACCATCTCTCTGAGTGGGTCCCCCAGATTGTCCTGAATGGAGAAGCTGATCAGGCTGATGACAAACATCACCACCAGACCTTGCATCAGTCTCCTGAATAAAAATAACAACATAAAAAATCCTGCAGCGTTCTTATACTTTGAAAAATGCCGCTGTTCCTGCTAACTGAATCATTTTGAAATAATGACTGTCCACGGCATTTACGGCTCAAGGCTGTTGTAATGAGTCATGCTTTATCGTTGTGATAAAAACATAAACCCTTCGCTCACGGCTGATTTATAGTTTTCTGAATCGGTTCGCTATTACCGTGAAAAATATTTTACCTGGCCATTGTCATATTCAAGGACTTTACAAAATACTTTTCTACGCTCATGGCTGTGTCGAAGAGAACATTGGAAAAAGGGCGGCAACCCTGAACAACAATGCATAACCAATGAAAAAAAATGCTCTATACGATTGACGACTCAAACTGATTTGGGAAATGACCGATTGAGAACGATCGAGAAGGGCCGGCCAAGACCGACCCTATAACGATTACTTCTCGCTGACGACCAGGTCACCCAGGTATGGGAAGTTCATGATATTAACCACTTCCTCAGCATTCACACCTTTACGGGCACCCCAGGCAAGGTTCTGCCAATGCAGAGGTACATAAGCAGCCTCCTGGTACAATTCTTTTTCTACTTCCTGAAGCAGCTTGGCGCGTTTGTCCAGATTGGTTTCCGTTCCTGCCACTTTTACCAGTTTGTCGATAGATTCGTTGCAATAACTGCCACTGTTGTACTGACCCCAACCCGTATTAGCATCCGCGCAGGCCGTCAGGTATTCAGTCAGGTTGGCAGAATCTTCGGTATCTGAGTGCCAGCCAATCATCATGATGTCAGCAGCACGCTCATCAAATGCTGGCCAGTACTGAGCCTTTGGCATCGTTTTCAGGTCAACTTTGATGTTGATACGATTCAGCATGCTGGCAACAGCCTGAGCAATCTTGGCATCATTGATATAGCGGTTGTTTGGCGCCATCATAGTCACGGTGAAACCATCTTCATAGCCCGCCTCTTTCATCAGCTGCCTGGCTTTCTTCAGATCGTAACGAGGCTTCAGATCATCAACAAAACCTGCATAACCTACTGGCCCTTGCTGGCCAGCGGCTGTTGCAAAGCCTTTCATGATCTTTTTAACAATACCTTCGTTGTTGATGGCATGGACAATAGCCTGACGAACACGCTTATCCTTGAATGCTTCAACACGATCCTGGTTCAACTGAAAAGAGATCAGACGAGAGCCGGTCAGAGTAATCAGGTCAGCCTTGTCTGAACGCTCTATACGCTTATGGTCGTTGGGTGGCACAGGGAAAATAAAGTCCACGCCACCAGACAGAAGAGCTGCAACACGTGTCGCATTTTCCTTGATCGGTGTCAGCGTGATGTCGTCAACATTACCCGGAGATTTCTTATCCCAGTAACCATCAAAGCGCTTGTATTGCAGCTTAACACCTTGCTGACGATCACTGACAATGTAAGGTCCTGTGCCGGAGATGTTGCGGGAAGCAAAGGTATCACCGTGCTTCTTGATCAAGCCTTTATCACGACCTTTATCGTCCTGACCACTGTAGAACTGACTGTCCATCGGGAAGATATAGGTCGCAGAATTCAGAACCAGCGGGTAAGGCTTCTTGGTTACCAGTTCAAACGTGTAATCATCAATCACTTTCAATTCAGCGAATGGGGCGAAGATCGCTTTATAGTCCGCGCTGTTAACCATACGATCGTAGGTCCACTTTACGTCCTTGGCTGTCAATGTGTTACCAGAGTGGAATTTAACGCCCTTTCTAAGGGTAAAGCGCATGGTCAGATCATCAACTCGTTCCCACTTTTCTGCCAGACGAGGCTCAAAGCTCAGGTCCTGTCCCCAGCGAATCAAAGGATCAAAGGACATATGCGCCATCTGCAAGGTACCCCCTGACAGCTGCTCATAAGGATCCAGTGATACAGGATCAGCATCATAGGCAATCTTCAGTGAAGCAGCCTGTACACTCATGGCCAATGTAGATGCCAAAGCAACGCCAGCCAGCGACTTAATCATTTTTTTCATTATTTACCCCCAAGGCAGGTCAATAAAATTTTGTTATCTTTATAGGTTCAAGACTGTTTTATACGAGCATTACGACTCGCAGAACTCCTGTAAGCTGGCCAGACACTCAGCCAGCATCCACTCACACCGTTTCGACCGGCGCTTGTTGTTGTATATTTTCCAGCCCCTGACGAGAGAGATGGTCCATTTTTGGCATCAACTCAATCAGGTTCTGTGTGTATTCATGCTCAGGAGCAGTGAATAACTTTTCTGTCTCACCCACTTCTACCAGAATTCCGTGCTTCATGACCCCAACCCGGTCACACATCTGACGGATGACAGGCAGGTCGTGACTGATGAACAACATGGTCAGACCCAACTCCTCCTGAAGATCTTTCAGCAAATTCAAAATCTGGGCCTGAACTGAAACGTCGAGAGCCGATGTCGGTTCATCACAAATCAAAAAACGGGGACGAGTTGCCAAGGCACGGGCAATGGAAATACGCTGACGCTGACCTCCCGAAAACTCATGCGGGAACTTGATTCCAGCCTTACTCCCCAAACCAACGTGATCCAGCAGGTCTTTGGTAATCTGCCTGATTTTCTGTTCGGACTCAGCCAGACCATGAAAGCGAATAGGCTCAGCAATAATGTCGTTGACCGTCATGCGTGCATTCAGGCTGGAATAAGGGTTTTGAAACACCATCTGAATCTGTCGTCTGAAAGGCTTGCGAGCCTTTTCATCCATTCGGGTAATATCATTTCCTGCAAAGAAGATCTGCCCTGAATCAGGCTGATATAACCCTGCAATAACGCGAGCAATAGTTGACTTACCTGAACCAGATTCCCCCACCAGGCCAAACGTTTCACCATCACGCACTTTGAATGACACATTATTGGATGCAGTCACATAGCGGCGATTTTTTTTCAGAAAGGCTGACTGGGTTTCAAATTTAAGCACGACATCTTCAACACTCAGAAGATTCTCATCTTCTATCGCACCAAAGGACTCACGCTGACCCAACCAATGATTTTTGACATCAATGCTGCGAGTTTCAACTTTCTCAATGTATTCAACTCTGGGAAAACGATGCAGTTTTACGTCAGTTCTTGGAACCGCACTGATCAAACTTTGAGTATAAGGATGTTCCGGGCTTTCCAGAATCTGTCGGGTTTTGCCAATCTCTACCAGCTCCCCCATATACATAACGGCCACACGGTCAGTGACGTTTGCAATAACACCCATATCGTGGGTTACAAAGACACACCCGACCTTTCGCTCTTTACAAAGTTCGCGAATCAAATCGAGAATTTGATTCTGGATGGAAACATCCAGGGCGGTGGTGGGTTCATCCGCAATAATTAATTCTGGATCACCAGCCAGAGCGATAGCAATAACCACTCTTTGGCGCATACCGCCGGAGAATTGATGAGGATATTGCTTAATCCTGATTTCCGGCTCAGGAATTCCTACCGCTGCCAGCATTTCTATTGCTTTGGAAAATGCTTCTGAAGGATTTAACCCAAGGTTTTCAGTCATTGTTTCAACTAATTGGGTTTCAATGGTCAGGAGCGGGTTTAATGACGTCATAGGGTCCTGAAAAATAAACCCAACGCGCCTGCCCCGTATTTTTCGAATGGCCTCTCCGGAAAGACCGGAAATCGTTTCACCATTGAGGCTGATTTGTCCACCAGCCACCCGACCAGGAGCACTGAGCAAATCTATAATGGCATTCCCTACCGTAGACTTGCCCGCTCCGGACTCCCCCACCAGCCCCAGGATTTCACCTTTGGCCACTGTGAAAGATACTCCCTTTACTGCCACTGCTGATCCGTGGCGTGAAGGAAATTCAATGCGCAAGTCATTAACTTCCAATAAGGACATGCTCCCCCCCTCAAATTCATTGTGAAAATGCAGCTGATTTGTTTGTACCTGACTGAATTAACGAGAAACCTTAAAAATAGTTATGCAGTTAATCGTTTTTCAGTCAGACATTTTTGGTGCTGACTGCTTTTTCATCTAATTCTTATTGGTGCTTTGCAAACTCTGTCGTTTAAAATTCAGGCGAACTTATGCCCACTACAACAAAAGGGTCTGATCAAAACATCGGGGCCTGAAAGGTGCACATTCGCCTTTTGGCAAACACTCTGTTTATACATTCGCGAAACGACCAAGGCAGTAGTTGTGCGAATCCGGGATCTACCGGACGACGCTGCAATTGCATAAAGAGAGGCAACCAGGACTGTTTAATTCCACTGTAAGCAGAGTTAAAAAAGGCAACCCGTACAACACATTCGGGCAAAACTGGAGAGAACTATAACCAGATAGTCAGAAAATAGGAAGCCCCCGATAGATAAATACCCCTATTTGATAGGTGTATTTGTCGGGAATTTGATGTAGAAGGAAGTACTTTCAGGCAGCTCTCATACTACCTGAAACAAACCAGTTACGGCAAAGCTGCATGTACACACCATAGGGTCGAGCCATCAGCATCAGCGCTCCGATTTGACCCAGAGATGCAGTAATAACCTGCTCAACTGTCGCTCCAGTGGTAGCAATCAGTGCTGCATAAACTGGAATCTGGAAAGAGACAAATGCCACAGTATCCAGAACTGTGTCGCCTACTTTTCTCGACCCAAAAAGATGACTGAAACTCATTGCCCAGTCTCGATACATGCCATAAGGACGGGCAATTAACATATTGACAGGAATACTCATCAGTCGTGACTGCAGAGACTGCTCAATACTCAAGCCCGCCACCAGAATCTCAACTAACATGCCAACAACCAATCCAAAGCTGATCAGGGCAAATGTATCTGCCAGCGTTTCGCGTTTAATAGACATGTCACTCCCCCTGAATTCAGACAATAGAAAGCCTCTGACGTAAATAACATCAGAAATAAACTGAAAAAAATAACAACCACATTAAGTTGGCCGGCACAGGCTAATCGAAAAATCATGTGATTGAGACACCTGTGCCACGCGGCATAATTTATACCTGGAACGGTCGATTTACAACAGTTAATAACTTTGTTTTAAACTCATTTTTCAGAGCTTACCACCACACTAAAAACCCGCAACAGAGTAATAATCCACACATGAATTTCAAGACAAAAAGTCTCACTACCAACCCATTAACTTGTTAATCGATTAGCCCGACATTGCCTAAAGATTGATCACTGAATTAACTGTCAAACTGGACTAAATCCCTTGGGACACCATAATGTGCTGAATCTTCCTCTATGAACCTGATGGTATTCAGCCATGCATAAAGAAATTGCGAATTGTTTGCTCATACTCAGAGAACAGCAACCTGTTGTTCATAACATTACCAACCAGGTCGTTATGAATAATACAGCCAATGCACTGCTCGCCATCGGGGCATCACCGATCATGGCTCACGCTGAAGAAGAAGTGGCAGAAATGGTCACTCTTGCAGGCGCTCTGGTCATCAATACCGGCACCCTCACCCGCTCTCTGGTTTCATCCATGGTGCTAGCTATTGAGAGAGCTAATGAACTGGGAAAGCCCTGGATTCTCGATCCAGTTGGAGCTGGCGCAACGACTTTCCGGCTCAATATGAATCATGAATTGCTGCAACTAAAACCCACTGTCGTTAGAGGCAATGCTTCTGAAATACTCTCTGTACTGGCAGGCGAAGCCTCAGGCAAAGGAGTAGACAGCATTCACGACAGTTCCTCTACGCTTGGCACGATACAACACAGTGCCGCCGAACTGGGTATAGTAATGGCAGTGACGGGGGCTGTAGATTATGTAACTGACGGAAAACGACTGGCAGCCATCAGCAATGGACACCCTATGATGGCCAAAGTAACTGGCACAGGCTGTTCAGCAACAGCCGTGACAGCCGCATTTTTAGCGACTTGTGAAGACCCATGGCTGGCAGCCCTTTCCAGCTTGAGCTGTATGGGCATTGCGGGAGAAGTAGCCGTAGAATTAAGCAAAGGGCCAGGCAGTTTGCAAATGCACCTGCTCGATCAGCTTTTTCTGCTTAATGAAAGCATGATTAGAAACCGCCTCCAGCTAAACCTCGAATCGTTTTAAAAACCCAAACCGCAGATGAAAAAAAACCCTGTTTTCTGTGAAAGAACAGGGTTTTTATTCAAAGGCGCATCTGGAAAGCTGGAATCAGGCAGATTTTGCCAGTGGCTGCAGTGGAAACACTTTCAAAACAGAGTACTGAGTACCTTCCACTGTCGTTTCACTCTTCATTAATACCACCTCATTAACCGTCATACGATAACTGGGCATATTAAAGAAATGACTGTGCGTCACGTGGTGATGCTGTCTGAAACGGGCCAGGGTCACATGAGGCCGAAAATTACGCATTTCACGACGCATACCGCATAAGCGGGCACCTTCCTCACAAATTCTGGAAATCGAGTTCAACTGCTGACCTGAATGCATATTCAAAGCCAAGGCCCGGGGTCGGTGTGCATCAGGAAAAAACTCAAAACAGCCAGTCATACAGTCAAATCCGCAAACATTCGATAGTGACTTTTCAAAATAGCTGGAAAACTGCTCAAGGTTTTGCTCGTCACATTCACCCAGAAAGCGCAGTGTTATGTGTTGCTGCTGTGGTACCATCCAACGCAACTTATGCTGAAGGACATCACCGGCCCGGTGCTGCGCTTTCTTGTGCAGTGTCGCAGCAAGGTCCAGCGGAATCCTGACAGCGATAAATGCACGGATGGTTTTTTGATCTTTTGTTTTCATCAGACACTTCAACTATCGCCGCTTACTGCCAGCATTATGCCTTGGTCTGGTACAGATGGCGACGACAATCAGTTAAAAAACGATTAAGAGTTTGCAAGCCTGTCAGCCAGTGCTTGCAGGGTTTGACGATTGGGCTTGAGGCCGGTGGGTATCTGCTCAACCGGAAGCAAGCGAATCCTATCGGGAATCTTGAATCGGCTAATAGTGCCTGCAAGCTTTTGTTTTGTAAATACTTCATTCAGAGAACCTGATTCGGTTTGTACAAATGCAAACGGCCTTTGTCCATACTCGTCGTCGCTTACTGATACCACAACAGCCATTATGATGTCGTCAATACTGAGTAAAGCCTTTTCAATTTCTTCAGGATGGATGTTTTCTCCTCCGGAAATGAGCATGTTATCTATACGACCAATAACGATTATTTGGCTACCCGCCCACCTTCCCAGATCCCCCGAATGATACCAACCCTCTTCATCGACGAAGGGAAGAACCTCACCACCTTCAAAATACCCGGGTGATAATGTCTGGCCTTTAACCAGGATCTCACCGGAAGGTGCTATAGAGACCTCTCGAAAAGGCAACGGTTCGCCAGACGTCACACCAGAAGCAATAAAGTCAGGAGACCCGGTACAGACCTGAGAGCTCATTTCTGTCATTCCATAAGTGGTCAGAATTCGAATACCTCTCTCCTGAACCCTGGAAACCAGCTCTGGTGAAGCATACCCTCCCCCCAGAAGAATACATTTGAGATAGCTTTTATCCAGAGGCCCAGCCCCTCGTACCAATAACCTGCGTAACTGGGTATTCACCAGAGAGACGTGGCTGATCCGCTGTTCCTCCAGCAACTGCTGCAATGACGTTTTCTGGGCATCTATAACCATTTCCGCCCCAGCCAGAAGACAGCGGATGACTATGCCAAAACCGCCGACATGGAACAGAGGCAGTGACAATAACCAGCTATCGTCTTCTGTAAGTGGAATACGGATCAACGAACCTTCTGCACTGTATAGATGATTTGCAAAAGTGTGGCTTACTGCTTTGGGAACACCGGTAGTACCCGATGTTGCAATCAGATCAAAAATAGCCTGGGGATTTATTGCCAGCCTGACTTCGGTACACATTACCTTGTCTGATTGAGAAGGCCACTTCAGTCTCTTCATTGCCCCACGTTCTTTCTGCAGTGACCATTGAGCACCTATCTTCTGACAATACTGCTCTTTCTGCTCTTCAGGCATTTGGGGATTGATCGGGCAATAGACCCAGTGACTCCTCAAACACGCAACAATCAGCGTTACGGCATCCAGAACATGGACAGGTGGAGCCAGTATTCGATCTCCTTTCTTAACCCCCTGCTCATGAAAAGAACCACGAAGTGTTTCTACCCTTCTATCAAGCTCAGCTCTGGAAACAGCCTGTCCATCAAGACGGATAATACTCCGGCGTGGATCTTTGAGAACCCACTCCCTCAGAGGGCAGAATGATAACTCCATACAATCTCCATGTTATGGGTTAAATCAAAAGGCAGAGGCTTACCAATGTCAGGTAAAAGGCAAAATTCCGGAGAACGAAATGCAGAAAGCGTATCAAGGCCTGCGCTTTCCAGAGGATCACATTCAAGGCTGAGCTGTTCGATAATCCCCACACCCAGAGCACTTTCAAACGATGAGCTAAATACGGTTCTGAGTTCGCTCTCTCTGGCCCAGGCAGCCAGAGACTGGCATTTGGCAATACCCCCCACCAGAGTCGGTTTCAATACAACAGCCTTGAGCCCATCAACAGCCTTGAGCCCATCAACAACATTGAACGGAACCATTTCTGGCCGTTTCAAATTGACAGCACATGCCTGCAGTGTTTCATCCAGTGCATACCCCATACCTGTTGCCTGAAATAACTGAGGGAAGTCCCCACAATCACCAGTCGGCTCTTCGATATAACTGATCCTGTTAATGGGTACCTGCATGGAAAAGTCGATAGCCTCATCCAGTGACCAACGCTGATTGGCATCCAGCCGAAGATTTATCTGTTCAGGGATACGTTCAAGTATTTTTTTTACCGCTTCAACATCCTGCTTGATGGCATTGCGCCCAACCTTCAACTTAAACTCCCTTGGCCAATCTCCCTGCCAATGGTCAAGACGCTCAAGTGAGGATTCATCAGCCCCCATGAGCAAAGGCGCACTGGGCGCCTTTTGCCGACACCATTTCTTTTTTCCAGCACTGAATCGAATACTTTCAATAGCGAAAGCAACAGAGGGGAACATAAGGTTTTGATCCACAGTCCCCCGAGTACAGTAAAGCTCTGCGGCATGCTTTAGTTGCATCAGAGCCTCTGAAAGAGTTTCCTGGCTAAAATCAGTCAGTGGAGAGGCTTCTCCGTAGTGAACAAGCCCTGCCTGATCCACCATTTCCAGAATAAATCCTTCACGCTCAGTCAAAGTCACAGTCTTTAAAGGAAGGGACTTTCTTAGTGGCTGTCGGTAGCGATAAATATGACATGACTGGAATAACGCTTGCTTCATAGACGGCTGAAGACTCCTGTACCAGTGCGACTGGCTGTGTGCTGCAGAGACGACTCAAGACTCTTCAAAAACAGCCATGAGCAAATAACATTGTTCTCAGCTTCCCTTGAGTAGAGGAAGTCGCTGAGCACAGTCTTTATCACGGTAAAAGTAACTGCCTGATCATTTTCGCCATTACCTCTGGCTGTTCCCTGTGAATATTGTGACCCGCCTCTTTAATTTCATGAATCCCATGAAAACACCCCATCTCCAGCAGACGGTGAGCGATGGCCTGAAACTTCAAATCTCTCTCACCGCAAAAATAATGTGAAGCTCCCGAAGTTCGGTTCAGCATCCCCCAAAATTCAGGTTGCCGAGACAGGCTGAAGGCTTCAAGGGCATACGCCAGTGATTCACCACTCTCAGTAGCTGCCTCCTGCTCAGTAGACGATATTTCTACCTGATGACTGTTGCAACGATGCTGCATCAGCCGTTCTCGCTCACGACTGTTCAGATCAGCAAAAATCGGTTGGTGATACCAACGCTGCAAGACTTCACTTAATGGATTATTGCGGAATTGTTCTGCCCAGCCCTGGTCATTCTTCCAGCGAGCCTTTCGCTCAGCTTCGTCTTCGAGACCCGGATGGGAAGACTCCACCAGCAACCGGTCAACAGCCTCTGTTTCCTGAACCAGATGACTCATAGCCAAACGCCCACCCAGTGAGTAGCCCAAAAGACTGTATTGACTGAGCCCAAGCTGGGAAAGCGTTTGGCGCAGCAAATCGCTAAATGCTTCAAACGCATTGTCCTGACTGACCTTGATATCGCGGCTTTTACCATGTCCGGGCAAATCCACAGCCACCAGATAAAGATCGTTTTCAAGATTTCTAGCCAATGCTTCCCAGTCACTGGAGTCACCGAGAAATCCATGCAATAAAACCAGTGGCACCCCTTCTCGGATACCCCAGGTTCGATAAGCCAGATTGATTTCGCTCATGACAACATCTCCAGCAGGCTCACCGCCTGCTTTATTTGTTCAGCCGCCTGACCGGGCCGAGTCGTGACCTCAATGACTGAAGCGCCTGACTGTTGGCCCGCCTGTTTCAGTAAAGATTCCAGTTCATGACGATTGGCAGGCTGGTGATAACACAGGCCAAACATCGCAGCAGCCTGGCTGGCATTCAGGCCATGGGGAGTCACAAAGTATTCCTGTGCAGCTTCAGGCCGATCTTCCACAGGCAGCATATTAAAAATGCCACCACCGTCGTTATTGATCACCAGTAATACAAAAGGTGTTTTCAGCTGACGCAGCAGTTGAAGAGAGTTCAGATCATGAAGGAATGAAAGATCGCCAATCACTGCCACCATGACGTTTTTTTCACCCAAAGCACACCCTGCTGCCGTCGCCATTAGCCCGTCAATACCACTGGCTCCACGGTTGGTATACACCTGACCGGTGGGAAACAGGGAAAACATATCCAGCAATCGAATCGGCAGGCTGTTACCCAAAAACAGGCTGCTGCCTTCGGGCAGCATTTGAGTCAGGTTTGCACCCAACCAACGCTCAGTTAACGATCCTGTTTCCGAATCAAGCTCAGTAACCTGAGAATGGACCGATTGAGACAGCTGCTCGATCTGTTTTTTCCATGCCATCTCAGAGTCAGTTACACAGGACCGACCCGCCAACATACGACAGCAATCAGCGACAGGAGCTACCAGGCGATACGTTTGACTATGACCCGTATCCATCCGCCTGAACTCCTGCCCTGCCATCCAGTAATGTTGCCACTCACCTGCAGATACAAACTTATCCAGTCTCTTTGAAACTAAATGACCACCGACCTGGAAAATTCGATCCGCCTGACTAAGGAGAAACTTTCCTGCTTTGCCAGCCAATAGAAGATCTGCATGAGGAATAGCATCCGGATGACCATGAAGCTGGGATTGGAGATCGGCCAGCAGAGGCCACCCCAATTGACGCGCCAACTCTGCAACGGCTTCTGCAGACTCCCTTTCCTCAATACGGCCAGCAATGATCACCCCTTTACCATTGGCAAACTCTGACCACTCAACAGGGCTCTTCTCAATTGAGACATTCAACTGAGCGTCATAAACCGTATGGGGAGCATGAGCTGAACACCAGAGTGACAGTCGACTCAAATAGCCAGAGAAATCAAACTCCCGCCCTTGCGGATATAAGGGTTCACGAAACATACAATTTACGTGCATGGGTAACCCCTGCATACAGGAGCGGGCAAACGCCTGATCAATACTGGTCAGTAACCAGCTTGGGGGGATATTTTCATCAGGTGTTGGCAACTTTAAAGTAGCTCCGGGATAACCCGCATAAATATCCTGTTGTTCAATAGCCTGATTAGCCCCGCAGTCAATAAGCTCGGGTGGTCTGTCTGCAGTCAGGATGATCAGAGGAACCCCGGACTGCCGGGCTTCAATAACAGCCGGATAGAGATTGGCAACCGCAGTGCCGGAAGTAGTAATAACGGCAACCGGCTTACGGGTGCTTTTAGCCAGCCCCAAAGCAAAAAAACCCAACCCGCGCTCATCAAAGTGCACATGTTTCTCAAGTTTTTGATGCTCTGCAGCCATCAATGTCAGAGGGGCAGAACGCGAGCCCGGTGCAATACAGGCATGTTCAACGCCTAGACGACTCAACTCTTCCAGAATCAGTGCAGACCAAAGAAAGTTAAGGCTAGGATGCCTGGTGGGAAAGGTCATTTGGTTTTCCAATACAGTACTCTATGGTGATGCAGCTTTAGCCAACCCGATAGCCATTTTCATGATCCGGCGTATGCTGCACTTCCGGCTCACGGCTGATGGATGTCTCTGTAACACAGGTTTTCTGATCCAGAAGTGACTGAACAGTTTTGATCTTGTTATTCAACTCCTGCCATTCATCCTGCACATCTGAGCCATTGACAATGCCTGCACCAGAAAATAACGAGAGGCTCTTCTCCTCCAGCAAGGCGCTGCGTATAGATACGGTGAATTCACTGCGTTTTTTACCCAATACACCACAGGCGCCAGCATAAAGTCCTCTATTGTAGGTTTCATGCTTTTCAATAAAGTGCCGGGCCATTTCTCTGGGTTCGCCACCCACCGCAGGTGTTGGGTGTAAAAGGGAAAATAACTGACTGTCATCGACACCTTCTTTGAGAACGCCTCTTATCAATTGCCTCAGATGCTGGATGGTCTGGAGTTTGACAACAGAATGACTGCGATCGAACTCCAGGTAGCTGCATATTGATTCAAGACGTGTGCGAATATCTTCCAGCACCAGGCGATTTTCATGGACATTCTTTGAGTCATTAAGCAGACGAAGCTCAAGTTTAAAGTCTTCATCCCTGTCACTGCCCCGTCTCGTTGTGCCGGCCAGAGCTTCAGTATGGATAACACGATCGACTCTGCGAAACAGTCGCTCAGGCGAACAGCCAAAGAACAGAGAACCTTCGTCAGATTCAAAGCCAAAGACATAAGACCTGGGATTCGCAACCTGCCATAAATACAATATCATCCAGGGATCCAGTTGCCCTTCCAACAAGTGCAAACGTGCTTCTCTGGAAAGCACCACCTTTTTCAACACTCCCGACTCAAAACCCTGCAAGGCCTGCCTGATCAGGGAAGTCCAGAGGGACTGATCAGGCTTAAACTCCGGCGTACTGAGCAAACACTGCGTATCCGTTTCTTCCAGAGCCCAACTCACCTGCTCCAGGTTGTTCAGAACTTTTTCAATACTACACGTCCATGACAGTTCATCTTGACCCAGTAAATGACAGGCCAGAGACCCCCCCTTTCGGGTCTGAGTCACTTCCAGCACCGGGAAAAAGAATTCACCGTAACCAAAGTCAGGCCAGATCATGTGATGACTGTCGGAAAAGGATAAATAGCCCAGGCAGCGTGTTGTTTTGCCCAGTAATGAATCGACCTGCTCAAAACAAGTGCTCACTTCCGACTGATCCCTGATTTTGAAACGCCAGGCTTTGCCAAGCCCTGCCACTTTGTAGTCGCTGTCTCTATCCTGCCAGTAACTTTTTCCTGATAGTGTCTGAGCCGTAAGCCAGTTAAAAAGATTAATCATGGGAAAGGGCTGTTCTATCCGTACCAGAGGCTGCCCTGGTGCACCGGACAACCGAAGCTGCCTCAGCCGCTCAGTCAGCTCTGCTACCTGACTTCGAACTTCTTCTATCAAGACCCTACTCCCAAGCGCTTAGGCCAAATTCAGATATTAAATTGTACGTATTTGCATCAGCCCATTCAGGATGGTAATTACCGAAACAGACAAAAACACGAGCAGCATTTATCCTGAAGAACCCTTCGCCTAGCACCTGTAAAAGTCACTCAAGAGGCATTTCTTGAGATACATTCATAATGTCCACTCGAAACACTCACCAGAAGCGGCATGGAAATGGTATTATGTGGGCTGACATAAATACTCTGGAACTAGATCGAGTATGGCAACCAATGGCGAATCTGCCAGAAGATGGCTGGAAGAAAACCAGGACAAGGTTTCACTTGAACGTATACGACAAATACGCGATAGCATCTCAAGTAAGTTACAGGACCTGAATGAGTCCGATGAGACTTATCCAGGACTGCTTGAAGCCCTGGATGTAATGGATAATCATCTGCTTCAGGAAGATCAGGAGCCACCCACACCAGAAAGTGAACCTGTTAGTCTGGATCTGGGACCGCTGGTTTCTCATGCTGATGCCGAAGCCCCTCAACTAACAGCACAAGAGAAGAAGTTGAAGTTTCAGCAACTGCTAAAAACAGGCAAGTTATAAACCTCTTTCATGCATAGAGTCACCCATCACTTACCTTGAGTTCAAAATCAGGAAGATGAGAGAAAGTCTGAAACGTAAGATTATTGAAATATGTGATAAAAAAGTAGCCAGCAAGGGTGAGGACGCAGGCGTTTCATTTTATGCATTTTTCAAAAACAAAAATGATGACCCAGAACTGCTCATGGAAGCTGCAGAGTGGTGGATTATGACTCATCAGCTGGACCATTTTGAAAAAGCCATAAAAATTAAAGCCATGATTCAGTCCAACTGACCTTTCTGGTGAACCATTAGCCTGCACTATTACGATGCAGGCTTTTCATATCCAGATTTACAGCATCACCTTCAATCGCTTGCACTCTTCCACCACCAGGTCATAGCTCCAGGACTGGCTTTTCGGGGCTGGCTCATCATGCTCGATCAGCTTGTGACACATTTGCATAGGGTTCAGACCTTTTTTCTTCAGTCGCTCCAGAACTTGCCTTAACTCGTCATCATGAGGGTCGCGAATTTCGCTTTCCTGATCACGCTTTTTGACTGCAACTTTCAATTGTTTCATGACTCTCTCCATATTTCATTAATATATGAACTCAGGATTCTTTATTGAGAACAGCTCTCAGAGCAGACACCCCTTACTCTATACTCAAATAATTGTTTCTGCGTGCCATAGTGCAGGAGGGAGTTCATGAAACGTCTCTACTACCTGACCAAGTCACTGGACAGCGTCAGTCAGATCTCAGACGATCTTCACCGGGAAGGCTTATCAGACTGGAACATCCACGTACTCAGTAAAGATATCGCCGGCCTCTACCACCGCCATGTTCATGGTGCCAATCTTTTCCACCAAAATGATCTGATCCATTCGGGAGAAATGGGTGCCATGATTGGCGCTGCTCTAGGCACTATGGCCGGACTCACCGTCGACAGCCTTTTCTCATTACCGCTACTTGTTCCAGCTGCAGTCATGGTCTGCTGCACCCTATTTGGGGCATGGTGTGGTGGACTGGTAGGCATTACCAAGGAGAACTATAAAATCAAGCGCTTTCATAATGACCTTGAAAAAGGTCAGTACCTTATTATGGTCGACGTCCACAGAACTCAGGAGCTACTCGTTAAGCAACAGATACAACGCTATCACCCTGAAGCAATGCTAGCGGCTCAAGGGTCAAGCCTAACTCAACCCTTCAGTTACAACTTCTGGTTCTCCCCCCGAAAAGCCTAACTTCTCCGGGCCTCGTAAATCTTATGCGAGGCCTAAACACATTCTCTTCGTCGTTTATCCTGCTATCACAAAAACATCAAAGTAACTGTCTTCGAAAACTCATAACTTTTAGAGTGTAGAAACAGCAATGAGCCTCTGGAGTGATCAACATGAGTGATGTTTTGGGCGAGTGTTTTTAAACTGTGACAGGAGCCATAAAATTTTTTGTCATGTTTGAATGACGAGTGCCGATAGTCGTTTCTCCACATCATCAATTGTTTCAATGGAACTGTAATGAACGACTTGAAAAAACTGATTCACCTAGAACAAAAGGTCGGAGATGTAGCTTACTGGTTACTGACTGTGATCGTAATTGTCTGGCCAACCTACACACTGCTTTTATAGGCAGTGTGCAGGTGATATTGAATTATGACAGTGAGGGCTCTTCATCATCATAGCGAGAAACAGAACGGGCCCGGCTCTCCACCTCTTCAAAACAATCAATCATATCCCTTGAAGGCTGTCGACTCATCAAGCTAAACAAAATACAAATGAGCAGAGAAATCAAAAACCCCGGGACAATCTCATAAAGATCAAATACCCCACCGGATAATGGCTTCCATACCAGAACAGTGACTGCGCCTGCAATAATGCCTGCCATTGCGCCTACGCCAGTCATTCTTTTCCAATACAGAGACAAAAGTAGCGCCGGTCCGAACGCGGCACCAAAACCAGCCCAGGCATATGACACCATTCCCAGAACACTACTATCAGGATTCATAGCCAACCAGGTTGCTATCACCGCAATACCTACAACAGCCAAACGCCCCACCAGAAGCACTTCCTGAGCATTGGCATTCCTTCTGAAAATATCCCGATAGAAGTCTTCAGCAAAAGCCGTTGAGCAAACCAGTAACTGAGAATCTGCTGTGCTCATGATAGCTGCCAAAATAGCTGCCAGCAGAATACCGGCAAGCACTGGATGGAAAAGAGTATTCACCATCAGCATAAAGATGGCTTCAGGATCATCCAGCTGAATACCTGTTCTCTCGGTATAAACTATTCCTGCCAGACCGACCAGCAATGCACCCAACATACAAATAGCGGTCCAGCTGATCGCAATACGTCTTGCCAGGGTTAACTGACTTGCTGATTGAACGGCCTTGAAACGGGCCAGAATATGAGGCTGGCCAAAATACCCCAACCCCCAGCCTAATAACGAGAAAATAGTAATCCAGGACAATGCCTGACCTTCACGGGTAGTAAAGGCATTGAGCAGCTCCGGATTCAACTCTCTGATTTCTACAAACACCCGGTCAGCTCCACCACTGACCTCAAGCGCCGCTATGGGCACGATCAGCAAGGCGACAGCCATTAACAGCCCCTGGATCAGATCGGTCCAGCACACAGCCAGAAAGCCACCAAACAGGGTATAGGAAATGACAGACAACATACCGATGATTACGGCCCACTCATAATCTATTCCAAAAACAGATTCAAACAGTTTGCCCCCGGCAACCAGACCCGAGCTGGTATAAAAAAGGAAGAAGACCAGAATGAATGCAGCAGAAACAGGTTGCAAAAGCCCTTTGCTATCTTCGAACCGATTAGCAAAATACTCAGGAAGCGTCAGAGAGTCATCCGCTACTACACTGTATATTCTCAAACGCCGGGCGACGATCAGCCAATTCAACCAGGTACCACCCAACAACCCCGCAGCCAACCAGAAAGCTTCGAAACCGGCAGCAAAAGCATAACCGGGCAAGCCCAGCAACAGCCAACCGCTCATATCAGACGCCCCTGCACTTAAAGCCGCAGACCACGGACCTAACGAACGACCTCCCAGAAAGTAGTCAGCTGAACTGTGTGTTCTCTGCCAAGCGATATAGCCCACTCCCAGCATCATGGTAAAATAAACTACGAAGGTGAGAATGATCTGTAGATTGCCTTCAGACATAATTGTGTCCCTGACCGTGCATACCCTTTTTTATCAAGGTAGTTCATTTATCACTCATCTGTAACATTTCTGTATTTTTTATAACCATTAGAATTAATCACTCCGTCTTCTTACGGTCACCAATCTTAACCATCTACTCAGCTGCAGATTTCCTTTCGAATTAAGATTATCTGGCTATTCTTAGATTCCATCTCCAGTCATAATGATCTGCCAGCATCTTGATTCTGGCTTCTGTGTAGCCGACTGTCTGAGTACAACCATGGCAATGCATCGCGTGATCCAACTAAAAGAGTGCGACCGAGTCTGGATTAATGTCAATCTGGCTACCTTTGATCCAGCCATGTCTCACCCCTATGGCTCAAGACACCGTTGTGCTTTAGGTATCCACAAGGGAAAGATTGCACGCATTGAACCCATGTCTGCTGTTACCGCCACTCGACTGCCTTATGATGTAACTGACGGCCATAACGGTTGGCTGACACCGGGACTCATCGACTGTCATACCCATTTAGTATTTGGCGGTCACCGGGCCCAGGAGTTCGAGTTACGACTAAAAGGTGTCCCTTATGAACAGATTGCTGCTCAAGGAGGGGGGATTCTCGCCACAGCCAGAGCTACCCGGGTAAGATCCAAAGAGCAATTGATCAAGTCTACCCTTCCCCGTCTCAAAGCATTAACTGCAGAAGGCGTCACACTGGTTGAAATCAAATCCGGTTATGGCCTTAACCTGGTGGACGAAATCAAGATGCTGGAGGTTGCCAAAGAACTTCACAACCGACATACCATAAAAATTATCAGTACATTACTGGTAGCCAGCACCCTTCCCCCTGAGTTTGCAGGAAGAACTGACGAATACGTTGATATGATCTGCCAGCAGCTTATCCCTGAAGTAGCCGACAAAAAGCTCGCAGAAGCGGTAGATATACATTGTGAAAATGCTGCTTTCACCATGGCTCATCGTGACAAAATTTTTCAATCAGCCATAGACAATGGTTTACCTACCAAATGTCATACCGAGCAGTTCAGTGAAAATGGTGGGGCCTCTCTGGCTGCCCATATGAATGCCCTTTCCTGCGACCACCTTCAGCATATTTCTGAACAGGGCATTGCGGACATGGCAGAGTCCGGGTCTATTGCGGTGCTACTTCCGGGCTCTTATTATTTTATGCGCTGCCAAACCCCACCGCCGGTAGAGCTACTACGGCATTATCAGGTTCCTATTGCTCTGGCTACAGACACCAACCCAGGCACCTCTCCACTGGCATCTATCAGAATGATGATGAACATGGGCTGCATCTTTTTTCAGCTAACCCCCGCAGAAGCTCTGGCAGGAGTGACGATCAATGCCGCTCGTGCCCTGGGTATTGCTGATCACTATGGAAGCCTTGAAGAAGATAAAGCGGCAGACTTCTGCCTCTGGGATATTGATCACCCTAATGAACTCGCCTATCAATTAGGGCACTGCCCTTTGCAACAGAGAGTTATTGATGGACAGATCATCGATACCAGCCACTGACACACGTTATCTGTCGCCTCTGTATCCATACAGAAACTTACTGAAATATCTCATCCAGAGTGTATGTTGAAACGCCGTCAGCTCTTTCTTTTGTAGCCACTTTCAACATTTTACCTGCCAGCTCCCAATCATGAATGGGCCTTAGCTTTCTCAAACCAGGTAACTGGCAAAGACAAGGTAATACCTTGGCAGCCAGGCCTTCACCCAAACGATTTTCTCTTCTTTTTCCCAATAACAGTGATGGCTGGAAGATACTCACATTCTGGAAAGGAAGCTGTTTTATTGCCTGCTCTAATTCACCTTTCATTTTGAAATACTGAGAATGACTTTGCGCATTGGCACCACTTGAACTGATTAACAGATAATGAGGCACATTATTCTCTGCAGCAATTCGGGCCGCCTCCCATTGATAATCAAAATCTATCTGTCTTTGGGCATCGATAGAGCCAGCCTGCTTTTTCGTTGTACCCAGACAGGAAAAAAACAAATCACCTTTGATAAGATCCCGAGACTGCTCCAGATTTTTGAAATCAATGATATGACTTTCCAGTTTGTCAGACGTTTGCTGAACCTCTCTGCGAGCCAGTGCTACTACCTTCTCAATATCTGGAGACTCCAGAAGCTGATCCAGTAATTCTGAGCCCACCAAGCCAGTAGCACCAATGATTACCGCTGTTTTGAGCATGGAATGACTCCGCTATTTAAGGTTTTTTATTCAGTGATGATATACCGGATTGGGACAGAAAGCTGGAAGGCTGGAAGGCTGGAAGGCTGGAAGGCTGGAAGGCTGGAAGGCTGGAAGGCTGGAAGGCTGGAAGGCTGGAAGGCTGGAAGGCTGGAAGGCTGGAAGGCTGGAAGGCTGGAAGGCTGGAAGGCTGGAAGGCTGGAAGGCTGGAAGGCTGGAAG
>NZ_JOKH01000001.1:164785-183419 GCF_000722635.1 Endozoicomonas numazuensis
AACCGCATTTCAGCCTGTTAAACATTCACCATCTTTCTATATAGAAGACACTAATAATATATTCAGTATGTTCTCTAATTAAGACATCGAGCATAGTCAAAAAATAGTAAAAACAAAGCACTTGCCCACTTAGGGAGCCTTACGTCAGCAAATTCTCAGCCACTGTTCTTTTCCTGGTGGTTCTGAGCATTGTGATTGAGCTGGAAGAAAAAGTATTCAGCTATATTGCCCAGGCTGGCCCTGCCGAACTGACTCTGAATATTCTGACCATGCTGTTGGGCTATACAGCGGGCAAATTACTGGTAAAAAGCGAACTTCAGGCTCGCACAATTTGTCTGGAAGCGGGCCTGCAATACGGAACACTGTCCCTGCTTGTCACAACGACAATATTGAGCACACCGAGTTTCACCCATAATCACGACTCTCTTCAGCTTTTTAAAGAGAGTCAGACTCCGGATTGTCTTAAATAACTCCTGCCAACCTTCCATCCATTGCTTATACTTGGTCTTCTCTCAAATCCTTGTATTCAATTGATACATTTGTCTTATAACAGTTATTCGTCAGTTAACGTATATTACGCACCTCATCTCGTCGTTCCCTTCAGGAGAGATCCATGAAAAAAGTACTCCTATTTATTTCTGCGCTTGTTATCAGCTTGAATGTCCTCGCCGTTGAGCTCGACGGTGTAAAGGTTCCGGAAACACTCAACCTGGAGAATCAAACCCTTCAGTTGAATGGTGCCGGCATCCGAACCAAGTACTTTTTAGACCTGTACGTTGGATCACTGTATACCAAGAACAAAACCAGCGATGCCACAAGCGTTATCAACAGTAAGACACCGGTAGCGATTCAACTGGATATCACCTCCAAACTGATCACTTCAGAGAAATTGACAGACGCTGTCAACGAAGGGTTTGAACATTCAACCGGAGGCAACATTGCCCCACTAAAAGACCGACTGACCGCCTTTATTGGTGTTTTTAAAGAGAAGATTGTAAAAGGTGATGACTTTGTGATGTTTGTCTCCCCCGGCAAAGGGGTCGATGTCTACAAGAATGGAAAAAAGCTAACCACTGTTAAAGGAGACGATTTCAGTAAAGCTCTCCTGGGTGTATGGCTGGGAGAACAGCCAGCAGATGCGAATTTGAAAGCTAAAATGTTAGGCAAATAACCATTCTGGCAGCCAGGATCACTGGCTGCCATCCCTGCATCAGGACTCCTGAGTCTCAATACCCAGTACTGCCAAGCGTTACATACTCCATACCGTTCGCACTGAACCTGTCGAAGTGCATTACCCGCATCCATCGATAAGCTTCAGGATGAGCGGAGTGTGTATCAGTGCTAACGTTTGGCTTCACTAGGAGGCTGACCGAGAATAGACAGCCCGGCCTAAAATCCAGAAAGAACGGCCATCTTTTCCACTGAATTTGCTTAAATAGGTCAACTATTCGCACAAATTCAGTGAAAAAGCTGACTCGTTCTACTGAATTTTATGCTCGGACGCTATTCTCGGTCAGCCTCCTAGTAACTATGAAACTGCTGTTCAATAATACCCACTGCAGGGCAAAAGCTGATTTCCCGAGTATCACTGACACACACCTTTTGCAGATAAGCCGTAACTGTCTCACCCATCATAGCCATCACCATTTTACGCTTATATAAAGGAAGGCTGCTGGCATAGCCCAGTGTAAACTGCTTGAGTGGGTTCACAATGCACTCATAGGAAAGGCCACAATAGAACCCATCCCTTTCTCGGGCATCCATCGCTATATCCACCAGGCTTTCAAGCCACTCCTGAAGATCAGTACTTACTTTGACCGACTTGCCAAAATGCTGGGCAGTATCTGCCAGGTCCACCAGGTAAATACGATCCGTCACCGGATCATAGATTTCATTACTGCCACTTCGATCAGGCAGATGTAAGCGTACCACCCGACTCAACATTTCAGCACTGTCTTTGGCAGGCAGCTTAGGATCGAAATGCGACAGAGCCAATACCTGCCCGTAGCGGAAAAAAGCCCTTCGGAGCAACCTTTTCTGTTTGATATTCAAGGCATAGGGAGAAGCAAGATAGAGCTGATAATAAAGTGCTCTCAAGGTACTTCCAGGTACCAAAGGATAACTCAGGATATAATGTTGCTTTCGATTCAGTATAAAGGTCGCCGCACGATCAGGCAGAACCAGCTGGGCATTCACTTTGGCCAGCCAGCGATATCGGGATAGGCTTTTCTTCAGCAGCCACTCATTCTCGAACCGTATCAGATGACATTCTGTACAATCCTCTCGAACGATCTTAACGAACCAGCGTGCTTCATCAAACAGAACGGTGTAAGCCTGATCTATCTCACCACCATCCGTACTGATTCTCCTGAAGTCTTCTCCCCTGCCCTGAAATAAACGATGGATAGCCTCTTCATACGTTTGCAGCACAGAGAAATCCGGCACTTTTGGCAGCTCAACGAATTCAGCAGAAACCAGATGACTGTGCATGAGCACCAGGGCTAGCAATAGAGATCGACAAACCGTCATTACCAATAACCTCAGTTAGCATAATGACAGTTTTATCGACCTCCAGACTGGGTTCCATGACACAAGTTTGCAGGACCAGTCAAGCCAGCCAGAGCAAAAGAATAACACTGGCCAGAATCAGCCCCATGCCACAGTATTCCCGCAAAGTATGCGTTTCTTTGAACAAACGGGTAGAAAGCAGCAAAGCAAAGAAACATTCAACCTGTCCCAGCGTTTTCACCAGGGCCGGGTTCTGCAGACTGAATGCCGTGAACCAGCCTATCGACCCCACCAGACTCAGAAAACCTACAGTACTGCTCAGCTTCCATTGCTGCACAAGCTTGCCCAGAGTATGAGGCTCTCTGAACAAGATAAATCCCCCCAGAAGCACTATCTGCATAGAAATGGTTGTGGCCAGCGTGTAGGCCGAGGCGACCAGCGGGTCGACACCAAGAGACAAGCTTGCCTGTCTGACCCAAAGCGACGTGACGGCGAAACAGAAACCACCCGCCAGACCGAGACCGGCAGACATTGAGAAAAGCGAACGTAACCCTTTTTGCTGACTGGGCGGGTTCAAAAAGATTAACCCCACCATACCCAGCAGAACACTGACCCAACCCGCCCAGCTAAGCACCTGAGAAAAAACCAGTGCTCCCAGAACAGCGACCAGAACAGCTTCTGACTTGGAATAAATAATGCCTATCGCAAAATTACGTAACTGAAAAAGCCTGACGATAAAAGCCGTAGCTGCAATCTGTGCCAGGCCCGCTCCCAAACTGTAAAGCAGGAATGTAGTAGACGCTTCGGGTAACTCAGAGTCCTGCCATTGCAGTTGCAAAAACAGGTAAACCCACGCAAGAGGAAGAGCAAAAGCATAGCGGGCAAAGGTTGTGCCCCAGAGACTGACACGTTCAGACAGTGTTTTTTGCCCAGCCGAACGAAAAGCCTGAGCCACCGCAGCCATTAAAGTCAGCCAGATCCAGGTAGACACCGCTCCCTCCTCCCTGAAAAGATAAAAAAGACAGGTAGACCCACCGTCTTTCAAAATGCGGCCTTGTTATCGCCACTCGCTCACACAAATCATTCCAACAGCCGAAACCCTGATCATTTCATTAGAGACCCGGACAGGCCTTCACATTGATTGACAGAATTTCGGTGTAGCTACAGGCAGGATTCAGTAGTTCAGCTGATTGAGCTGGATTCTTTCAGCCAGCATTGCTGCCAGAGCTTCAAGACCTTTGCGGTCTTCTTCATCAAAACGACAGGTGATAGGACTATCAATATCCAGAACCGCTTTGATTTCGCCGTTCTCGGAAAAAGGAATCACAATCTCGCTCTGACTGGCTGAGTCGCAGGCAATATGCCCCGGAAACGCATTCACATCATCCACCATCTGGGTGGTCTGCTCCTGAGCAGCGGTACCACAAACCCCCCGGCCCATAGGAATACGGACACAAGCCGGATTACCCATAAACGGCCCCAGTACCAGCTGATCACCCCGGGCAATATAAAACCCGGCCCAGTTAACCTTAGCCATGGTAGTGAAGATCAAGCTGGCAACATTGGAGAGATTGGCCAGGGTATCCGTTTCGCCCTCAGTCAATGCTTTTGCCTGGGCCACCAGAATTCGATAAAAGCTGGCTTTATCCTCAGGCATCTCAACGGCTTCAAACATATGAACATTCATCCAGAAACAGCCCAATAAGGCTATGAATAAAAGTCGTAACACTCTCGATGAAGAGTATTCGCAGGGATAGGAATTGGCACACTATCTCAGTTTTTTTCAGACAGCAACCCTGTCAGGCGCTCTACCTCAGCCTTAAGCACCTTAACTTCATGCTCGAGCTCTCGAATTCTGACTTTATCATCTGCACTCACTTCAGACGTTGTGGGGATGTCTACTTCACCTGAGAAAAGATGAGCGTAACGTGCCTCTCTTTTCCCGGCCTCTCTGCCCAGTTGAATTACCCACTCTTTCTCAGCCATCCCCCGAAGCACCTCATCCACTTCTTTCACATCGGTAAAAGACGCCATACGACCGGTTCGGCTTCTCAGCTCTCCCGGTGTTTGCGGGCCCCGGAGCAAGAGACAACAAACCAGAGCCCTTTGTTGCTCCGTGAACTGAAGAGAAGAAAATTCGGTGTTACAAAACCTGTGACGATACTTGCTGACACGTGCACCTCCTTCTTCACTGACAAACCGTTCACTGATCAGTAATTCCAGAACCGCTCTCACATCAGCTTCATCGAGAGAGAGTACAGGCTCACGGTTACTTTTCTGATTACAGGCGTTGACCAGTGCATTCAAGGTTAGAGGGTACTGGTCCGGAGTTGTACTTTCCTTTTCAAGAAGGCATCCGATAACACGGGTTTCATTAAGGTTTAGCTTGATATCCACTGGTCACCTCTGGGCGGGCTGAGGTCGAAAACAACATTCGGGCGCTATCATAAGGCATTTAACCACCCAAAGGGCAGATTCAGTTTATAACCGTTCTGAAGTCGTCGAGTACCTCCGGTCAGACAACCTCCAGTAGAAACGCGGCTACTTACCAGCACCCTTCGACAGGTTTAGGATGGACGGGGTCTGTATGGGAATTAACACTTGGCTGCACCAAAAGTCTGCCAGACATATGCTCGAAAGCATAAATCCGACAGGCTCCCAGGAGGCTGACCGAGAATAAACAGCCCGGCCTAAAATCCAGAAAGAACGGCCATCTTTTCCACTGAATTTTATGCTCGGACGCTATTCTCGGTCAGCCTCCTAGACATTTTTATAATGATTCAGGAAATATTCAGCGTCAGGTGTTTACTATAAACATTCAGGATAAATGCAGGCAGAGAATACTCAGGACTCAGAAGATTTCGGCAGTGAACCCGTCCAGATGGCCACTTTCATGCCATCCTGATTCAGAACATCAATACCCGCTTCAGTGCGAACCAGTCGCAGCGTTTCAACCGTACCGTTTTCTGCAGTGACTTCAGCAATAATTTCGTCTTCAGACACCGACTTCACTTTAATATTGTCCTGGGTGACCAGAATGTCTTTTGGATCGCTGCCGGTGATTCTTGGTTTACCGCTGATCGGATTGGTGCCGGTCCAGAACTCAATAGAGTTCACCACCAGAACATCAATCGTGGCCGTCACAGCCGTTACAGGCAGCAGCAGGATAAAGAATCCTTCCTGAACCCAGGCATTGCTGGATACCGAAAGGTTCATTTTGGTGACCGTTCCTGTTGCCGCCATTTGACCAATACAACCAGACAGAGAGAGCGCAGTTGCGGCCACAGCTGCAGCCTGAAACATTTTCTTTTTCATCACTTCGAAACTTTGCCAGATAATTTAAGGAGGTCGCATTATACGGATACACACCCTGAATACACGACAGGAGAGCCGCAGACTTATTGTGATAAATACCCACTAAACAAAAAACACAGACTGTATTGATCTTCTCCTCCAGCCCATTAAAACCCACCTATACAGTCGTAATGAAACCGCTGCATCTGATCGGGAATCAGCCTGGTATCTGTGCAGGCTGATAACACTTCCTGCAATTCTTCCGCTTCTGCAAGAAGAGCAAACTCAGAACAGTGACCATCGGTTTCCAGACCCACCAGCAACCGCCTCTCTTCAGAGCTTCGCTTCACGGAATAATCAGGATCAGAAAAGGCAGCAATGCCTCTTTTCAATGGGCCCACCCTGTTCTCAATACTCTCAGGGCAAGCCATTAAACGTCGCTGGGATAAACTTTTTGGTACAATTCAGACTGTTGACGATAAGAGCTGACTCCCACTCTAATGCCTGTAATAGAATCGACCGCTAATGGTCATCAGAAGCCCTATGGCGGATGACCATAGGAGGCTGGCCACCCAACCGCAAACTCACTGCCGCAAGAGGTAGATCAATCTTCAAACCTGACTTTAAAGATCAAATAGGCAGGAATTCGTTACTGTTTCCTGCCTGATTGACGCAATGAAACCCGTTTCATTGCCATGTAAGGGTTGCATAGATTCGATGCCTGCGATTAAATCATGCCTATTCTCCAATTGGACTGGTTGCTTTAAAGGCAACAGCGCGTTCTGAGAGTGGAGAGATTCACTGCAGCTATTGTGCTGTGAAATCGCCATAAGCAAGTAATACGGCCCTGCATACGTGTAAGCAGTGGATGAAATCCAGGCAGTATTCAATAAGAAAGAGCAAGGATGGCAAGCTGTGATGACCAACAGCCTTGAATGCAAAAACAGCCTTGAGCCCATAAAATCTGGTTTGCTCTTTTTTGTCGATCACCCCCCCCAACTGAAGCACATTCTGCTGTCAGCCTTGGGGCTTACTCTGCTATTTGTCATCAGCACTGCCCATAGCATGACTCGTCTGTGCGACAACATCCTGCTTTCTGGCCACCCTAATCTGCCTCCTATTATCTGGGGGGACTATCAGAAAACTCTGGGGGCAGCACCAGAGCTGGTCTCAAATATCCTGTCAAAAGAAGGCATTAGTGTGAACTCTGATTATCAGGGGGGCATTAATCGGGTTTTAAGAAAACTCCAGACAGGAGAAATTGATTTGAACCCGGCTATGGTACGAACACCAGAGCTGGAAAAAACAGTACAGTTTATCGAACCTCCTATCTACACCCAGAAATACGCGGTGCTGGTCAAAAAAGGCAAGCATAAAAACCTGGACAGCTGGGATGATTTAAAAAAACTCTTGGGCGTCACTCCCAAGGGCCTCAGTCTGGGCGCCGAGTTCGATGAGTTTGCCCGTAAAAATCTACGACTGATCCGCACTTTTCATGCACGCCAAGGGTTATTAATGCTCAACGTCGGTCGTGTCGATTACGCTATTTACCCCGACATTCAGGGCGACCTGTTCATGTCACTGCTGGACTTCGAAGGCCGCTTCGAAAAAGCTTCCGTTGATATTGCCTCTTTCAAACTCTATGTCGGTGTATCCAGAAAACTGGACTGCAAACTTCCACTCGAATCTCTGTCAAAGCAACTAAGTTACATGCTCAACAGTGGCCAGGCCGATCATACGGTAAACGACAATCTCTATAAGTGGATGGACTTCAGCCTGAGTAAGCGCCCCCGTTAATGTCTACATGCTGGCCGTCCTTTCTGGCGCTGGAACAATAATGGGCAGAAGCATTTTGTATCTGTCCGGTATCAATGAAACCACCTCATCGAACGCTTGCTACCTCATATTAATCATCAACATAGAGGTGCCTAAAGCTACAGGCATAACTTTCCAGACAAACCTCCAGCATATCTCTGCCAGAGGGTGTGCCCGTAGAAGCGAAAAAAAAGTCAGACTCCTTTTCTTGAAGGACACGCCAAAAATCAGCCAGATTACGACTATCAAGAAATGACATTGCTGCCACTCTCGACATAACACCTTCTCTTCGCACATTGCCGGGTTTTCCTTTTGAGGGCATTTTTTCACACCCTGACCTTTCCCGCACCCCTTAGACAAGCAACAATGCCTGATCGAGAAATACCGTACTGCTGAACCAACTGAATCCACTCAGAGCCGGTTAACATTACAGTAAAGGATTCTTCTTCGTTGGAAATCAGCCCCCCTACCAACAGAGGCTGTTCATCTTCCCCTATCGTCGGCTCATTATTCTTCTTATGCCAACCGATGGAGGCTGATAAAAGTAGACTATTTATAACGAGGCTGACGCTTCTGACAATCGCCGCGCGTAGCATACGACATCGACAATATATATAAATTACTGCTCACCTCCTTCTGCAAACAACTAAACTTGATACTCAACAGTGGTCAGGCCGATCATTCGGTGAATGACAAACTCTACCGGTGGATCGGTTTCACTCTGAGCCAGCGCCTCCGCTGATTCCTTTCCGCCATCGACCTTCCTGCCTGGCTAAATCCCTCTGAATCGAGTTGTTGAAATACCATGAGCCAGACTCCCCCTCTACCGGCTGATCCAAACCATAACACCTGGATGGATCGATTTCTTAATACCGTTGAGCGTGCGGGTAACAAGTTACCTGACCCCTCATTAATGTTCTTCTATGGCACCCTCATCGTCTGGATCTGTTCGGCTGTTCTGGCGCAATTCAATGTTGAAATGATTCACCCTACAACCGGCCAGGCCATTGAGGTCAATAACCTTCTGACCGGCAATGCCATGGCGGCATTCATGTCGTCTATGGTGACTAACTTTACCGGCTTTGCCCCCCTGGGCATTGTTCTGGTTGCCATGCTTGGAGTCGGGGTTTCTGAAAAGTCCGGCTTCATCAACACCGGCCTTAAAAAGTTACTGAGGGTTACCCACGAAAAACTATTAACCCCCATGCTGGTTGTTGTGGCTATTTTGAGTCATCTGGCTGCCGACGCGGGTTATGTGCTGGTTATCCCTTTGGGGGGGATTATTTTTCATGCTGCAGGCCGACACCCTCTTGCCGGTATTGTTACGGCTTTTGCCGGTGTCTCGGGAGGCTTTGCTGCCAGTTTTGTGCCTACCGGTACAGACCCACTTTTACAGGGATTCACGCAGTCAGCCGCCCAGATTTATGATCCCGACTATCTGGTGAACCCATTGTGCAACCTGTTCTTCACCGCTGCCTCCGGTATCCTGGTGGTTCTGGTGGTCTGGTTTATAACCGATAAAGTCGTGGAGCCCCGACTGGACTGGCATGTCCCCATTGATCACGACGCCGAAGAAGCCACCGACATGGGCAGCTACACCCAACAGGAAAGCCGGGCTTTCAAACTGGCAAGCCTTGCCATGCTCGCAGGTCTGGCACTACTGGCTCTCTATGTGTTACCTGAAGACTCTCCCATGCGCTCGCCCGATGGCGAACTGACCGCCCTTGCGGCTCCCCTCATGAAATCAATTGTGCCACTGATTTTCTTGATCTTTGTGTTGCCCGGTATTGTATACGGACTGGTAGCAGGCACCTTCGAGAGAGCCAAAGATGTGATCGATGCGATGGGTGAAACCATGTCAGCCATGGGTTCTTATATGGTCATGGCCTTTTTCTGTGCACAGTTTCTGGCCTCCTTTGGCGAATCCAACCTTGGCACACTGCTCGCTTTAAGCGGTGCAGAAGTTCTGGAAGCGCTTAACTTGTCTGGCCAGGTCACTATCGTATTCATGATTTTACTGACGGCCATCGTCAACCTGCTGATTGGTTCCGCCTCAGCCAAGTGGGCGTTGATTGGCCCAATCCTGATCCCCATGCTGATGGCTGTAGGCATTGCACCTGAACTGACTCAAGCCGCTTACCGTGTTGGCGATTCCGTCTCCAACATCATCTCCCCTCTGATGGTCTTTTTCCCGCTGATCGTGGTCTATTGCCAACGTTATGTGAAAGAAACCGGTATTGGTAGCCTTGCTTCACTGATGATGCCTTACTCTATCAGCCTGATAATTATCTGGTCAGTTTTCCTACTCATTTATTGGGCTTTGGGTCTGCCACTGGGTATTCAGGGACACTATATTTACCCTCCTCAATAACACCTGAGACTTTCTATTAAATCTGGCTGAGCCCCATTGTTCAGCCAGATTCCTGACCGCCCTCCTTAAACCCCACTCCAACGCTTTTCTGAAACGCCTTTAGGCAGTTCTACCTATTCCTGTAGTAAACGACAGCGTATAGATTCGAACCACAGGATGAGCAAAATAATAAAACAGGAAGGATCAGAAAAATCGCGCAAAAACGCTGTGCTCAGCAAAAATCATCGATCTATCAGAGAACAATACAAAATGGGAAGTGAACTCTATATCAAGGTAGGACTGTTAATATCCCTTGCGGTACTGGGCTGGTTTGTCGGTCGTCGCTTCAAGATAGATCCCAAGGATATCTCAAGCATCCTGGTTTATGTGATCTCTCCTTTCGTGATCTTTATTTCCATCATTGAGCCTCCGGCTGATATCAGTTTTTTCCGATACTCTCTGGCAGCCTTCATTCTCTCTTCCAGCTTTGCATTATTGGCATTCTTGCTGGGAAGAACACTCTGGAATGACAGAAAAGCCAACCTCTTTTCCTTTGCATGGGGCACCGGAAACACCGGATACTTTGCCTTACGCGGGAGGTAGCTGATGGCTGCTTCCCACCCTCTCCTCAAGAAAGAGTACAAGCGTCCAACACTTAAACGTCTGACCGAGAACAGCGGCCACCATTGAGCGTTTCAGGCTCAACCAGACTCCTTCTCCGCCTTCATCTATTCATTTGTCTTTTGGTCCGGGGAACTCAAAGCCCTCCCGTCACTCTAATTATCCAACGTGATAAGCGTGCGCTTTCCCTGAGTCCGTCTATGCTGGACTAGTGTTAAAGGGAGTAGGTTCATAAACACAATATCCGAGAGGCCGTAATGTTCAATCTCCACCGAATTCTTGCAGACATGACCACCACAGGCTGGATTATCCTGGCGATTTGCCTGCTGGTCTGGATTTTGGCCACTTACCTGATGGGTGAGCTCTCTGATAAACATTGGGGCGACCGGGAATCCGGTGCACTGGTGGGCTTTTTTGTACCTGGCATCGTCTTTGTTGTCGGCCTTTATATGCTCTAACCTTCCTTCCTGACTGATTCAGTATCTTTCAAGGATCAGGCAAAATGCTGAAAGCTTATGCTCTTTGGGAACTTCCCCTGGTCAAATCACTGGTTGTAGTGATGCTGGCCTTTACGGCGTATTACCTGCTCAGGGTAAAACTGTTCTCCAGACTGGCCCAAATTTGTGAATCGACCCAGAGCGACCTGGATGACCGGGTGCTCTACTTTGCCCGTAACCTGCTCTCGATTTTCATCATATTTTTTACCCTGATGACCATTCTCAATATTTACCATATTGAGATCTCTCCCTTGTTAGCGGGCGCCGGAATCTTCGGTGTTTCTCTGGCTCTGGCCGCCCGGGAAACCCTGACCGATGTACTGGCCGGAGTTTTTCTGATTGCCGACAGACCTGTAAAGATTGGAGACCGGATCAAAATCCAGTCCATCGGTGGGCACTGGGGCAGCTGGGGCGATGTCGTGGATATTGGCCTGAGAAGAACCTGCATCCGCAATACCGATGGTGTCAGCATCAATTACCCTAACAACCAGCTGTCGAACTCCATCATTACCAATTTCTCTGACAACAAGTCTCCTATCAGGGTCCGCATTCGATTTCAGGTCGATTTTGAAGCCGACATCGATTTGATTCGGGAAAAAGTACTGGAGCTTCTGGATAAAAACCCCAGAGTGCTTTCAGGGACAGGGTCACTGGTGGTCCGATCTATTGGTGATGATCATGATCAAAGCTGCGTTTCCACTATTTCTCTGGAAGCACGCTACCGTATTACCCAGATTCGTAAACGGACTGAAATTCGCTCAGAAATCCTTGAAGAGCTGTTAAAAGTCATGAAGGAGAATAACATTCCCCAACCCCGGCTCGCTCTGGAACATGCACAGCAAGCGTCCCCCCAATAATCTCCTATAAGCATTAAGCTGACGCAAAGTTACCGCTTTTTTCTCATCGTGTTCATCTTTCATTACCCCCTGTGGGCTTAGCTTTGTAGAACGATGTACAACACCGTCACAAGCCTGAGAAGCCCCCACCTACAGCGTGCCCAATCAACACAAGCTTGTCTCGGTCGGACTCTGAAAAGACAACAATAACTCCGGAAGATACCGAAACATGGACAAACTGCAGCAGACTCTCGACAGTCTGGATCTCATTCAATGGAGTATCGTGCTCAGTTATTTTATTGCCTGGCTGGGAATAACAGCATTGCTGGACAGCATGGCTGACAGGAAGTGTGGGCATCGGGAAACCAGAGCCCTCATTGGCTTCTGTGTTCCCTGTTTTTTATTGTTGTTAAAGCTCTATCTGATGACATGATTATGCCATAACCCTGCGACAAGCTCAGGTCGAACGGAATCCGGTTGAAAAACGGTAAGTTATTTTGGGACAAATCCTTAGCGGCTTTATGAAGCTCTAGATACAGCCAAGCGTTAATACCCCATACCGTTCGCACTGAGCCTTGTCGAAGTGCATTATCAGCATCCTTCGAAAGGCTCAGGAGAAACGCGGTCTGTATAGAATGAGCGCTTGACTGCACCAGGGGTCAAACAGTGGTATCAGCCTCCTGACGACGCTCATAACTCTGGCCGGAAACGTTGGCCACTTCCAAATCAGGCATTTTTTGCCCGGTCCAGAGCCAGCGGCAACCCGACTTAATGTCTTCTATCACCAGATAAAGTGCTGGCGTCAGCACCAGAGTAATGGCTGTAGCAAACAGAATACCAAAACCCAGTGACACTGCCATGGGAATCACAAACTGTGCCTGCAGACTCTGCTCCAGAGTAATCGGCACCAGTCCCAAAAAGGTGGTTAACGAGGTCAGGATAATCGCCCGGAATCGCTCCTTACCGGCATCGACTGCGGCATGGTAAAGGCTCATCCCCTGATCCCGGCCCTTGTTGATAAAATCGACCAGAATAAGACTGTCGTTTACCAAAACACCGGCCAAAGCAATCAGACCAAAAATAGACATCATACTCAGCTGCAGATTCAGGATCAGATGACCAATGACAGCGCCCACCAGACCAAAAGGAATGATACCCATGATGATCATTGGCTGAAGATAAGACTTCAGTGGAATCGCGATCAGTGCATAAACCAGCATCAAAGCCATTATGGTTAACACGATCAGCTGTTCCATCGACTGCATCTCTTCCTCTGTAGAACCACCCAGCTCAATATTCACTTCCGGATATCGGGACTTCAAACCCGGCGTAAAGTTGTCCATAACATCTTTAACCACCGTCCGGGTGTCCAGCTGTTCGGTATCCAGGTCGGCACTTACTGCCAGTGATCGCTTACCATCAGTACGTCGTATAAAGCTGGCACCTTCACCCTCTGTTACCGACGCCACCTGATAGAAAGGCACCTCATTGCCATCAGCGGTTCGGATTCGAACCTTCTCCAGGTCGGTCAGGTCATTCCGCTCCTCTCGTGGGTAACGAAGAATCACCTTAACCTCTTCCCGACCCCGCTGAATTTTCTGAACCTCTTCACCGTAAAAACCCTGACGAACCTGATGACCCAGATCAGCAAGACTCAAGCCCAGAGCCTGAGCCGAAGGCAGAATATCCACAATCACTTCATCGGCTGACGCGTCGGCAGTATTTTCAACATCAAACAGTCCTTCATAACTGTTCAGATGTTTTTCCAATGCTTTGGCGGCCTGATCCAGCTGGTCACTGTCGGCACCACTCAGTCGGAAGTAAACAGGCTTAGACCCCCCGGCGTGTTGACCCGCAGAAAAGTTCAGCTGTTTAACACCGACTATTTCTCCCGTTTCGTCCCGCCATCTCTGAGCCACTTCTTTCGGCCCCAGAGTTCGGGTTTCATTCTTGGTCAGCTCAACAAAGACCACGCCACTGGTGTCACCCTGGCTCCAGACCATCATGCCATCAAACAAACCACCTTCTTCCGGATGCTTGTCCCGGAACTCTTCATCAACCTTAAACAGACTTTGCTCAATTCGGGACAATCCGGCGTTACGCTCAGCAATGGAACTGCCAGCATTCATCTCCATATTGACCCGGATAAACTCACTGGGCACATCGGGGAAGAAAGCAAAACGGATCAGTGGACTCTGGATCACACCGATCAGAATGACCATCAGCCCCACAAAAATACTGACGGTGACATAACGATTCCTGACCGCTTTAGCAATCAATGGCTGATAACGTCGTTCAATAAAACGTTCCAGCCAGTTGGCAAAACTGTCCTGTATACGAGTCACAATCCCTTTGTTCTTTCCCCCCTGCTCCAGCTTTTTCATATGAGCCAGATGCGCAGGCAGAATCATCTTGGATTCCACCAGAGAAAAGATCAGGCAAAAAATCACCACCAGAGAGATAGCGGTAAAAAATGGCTCGCCCGACCCTTCGATCATCAGCAGAGGGATAAAAACAGCCATGGTCGTTAATACGCCAAAAGTGGCAGGCACCACCACCCGCTTCACCCCAGCCACTACATTCTCTGTAGTATGGCCATGCCTTGAAATCTGGGTATAGACACTCTCGCCAATAATAATGGCGTCGTCCACTACGATCCCTAACACCAGAATAAAGGCAAACAGGCTGAGCATATTGATCGAGACCGGCATAAAGCCATTAGGCATGAGCCAGATGGCCCCCAGGAAACAGACCGGAATACCAATGATGACCCAGAGCGCCACACGAATACGCAGGAACAGACTGAGCAGCAGGAACACCAGAATAGCCCCGTAGAGCATATTCTCCATCATCATATCCATGCGGCCCTGCAGGTAATAGGACGCATCACCCCAAACTTTTACGTCCATGCCCTGAGGTAGAGAACCTCTGCGTTCTTCCAGAAAAGCCTTAACCGCTTTCGCAGTTTTAATGTCGTTCTGTTCAGTTTCAGAAACAATTTCGATGGCGACAGCGGTTTTACCGTTGAAGCGAACCAAACCCTCGCTTTCTTCAAAACCGTCATGGATGGTGGCAATGTCAGACAACAACAGGCGGCTGCCATCGGCATTGGTACGAATTTCAAAGTCGTAAAAATCAAAGCCCTTGTAAGCCTGACCACGGGTTTTGACGGCAATGTCACCGTCGTCGGTTTTGATAGAGCCACCGGCTACATCAATAGACGACACCCTAAGAGCACGAGCCACTTCATCAAAAGTAAGTCCATACTCACGCAGCTTGCGCTCTGACACCAGAATTGAAATTTCAAGGTCACTTTCGCCGAGAATATTGGTTTTCAACACATCGGGCAGGGTCAGTAATTCATCTTGCAGTGTTTGAGCCGTTCGCTGAAGTGACAGCCGATCGATATCACCGTACAGGGAGATAAAAAGCACCTGCTCGTTCTGTTCCAGCTTGGTGACCGTTGGTTCTTCGGCCTCGCTGGGCAGGTTGGTGACACTCTCTATAGCTGTTTTAACATCGTCGTAGAGTTGATCGATATCATAACCGGACTCCAACTCAACCCTCAGCCGTCCATAACCTTCCCAGGTAATAGACACTACTTTTTTAATGCCGGTCACATCTCGCAGGGATTCTTCCAGTTTGAGCAACACACTCTGCTCAATATCTTCCGGTCCTGCTCCGGGATAAACGACCTCTATCTGTACATTGTTAACAGCAAAGTCGGGAAACATTCTTTTTTTGATCGTAAAAGCGGTCATCAGACCGGCCACCACAATCAAAATCATCAACAGGTTGGCGGCCACCGGGTTATTGGCAAACCAGGCAATAAACCCTTTCTGATTTTCAGTTGTCTGGTCCATCGCTTAACCCTCTCTGTCGGTCGGGGTATCAAGACCTGCCACCGACGAACCGGGTTCATTGAGACGCACCCGCATACCTTCAACAGGGTTGGCCAGTGGCGTAACAGCTACCCGGTCCCCCTCAGCCAGCCCTTGACTGAAATAAACACTGTCTGCGTCCGCATAAACGGGAATGATCTGACGAAAACTCAAACTGCTGTCCTCATCAATCACCAGCACCTTGCCATCACTGTAAACGGCACTGCGGGGAAGATTAAACAACCCTTCCAGCTCACTGCCCAAAATACGGGCATAGACAAAGCTGCCTGCTTTTAATGGAAAGCGGTCATCGTCTGACGTTAAACCGTAAGGGTCATCCACTCTGGCGACCACATAGTGCATACGACTTTGTTCGTCGACCACACCTTCCACCCGATCCAGACTGGCCTCCCACATCAGAGTGCGGTTGCCCATAGACTGGGAAAGTTCCACAGCAATCGGTTCATCCACCACGTCGCCGGCAGAAGGCAGATTGATAAAAGTGAGATCAGAAGGTTTCAGTGAAAGCCGGACTTCAGCATCCGCTATGGCAAAAATAGAACCTGCCTGAGTCCCCATGGAGACAAACTGTCCCAGATTAATGCTTCGGTCCCGAACCATGCCGTCATAAGGTGCTCTGATCTGGGTACGCTCCAGATCCCGGCGGGCTTTCTCCAGCTGTGCACTGGCCGCTTTTACATTGGCACTGGCTTCTTCCACAAAAGGTTTACGCAACAGCAGATCGGGGGCATCGGCCAGAGAACGACCGGAACGGGTCCAGCTCTTGCTCTCTGCCTGAGACTTGGCGCTTTCTTCTTTCAGCCGCGCCTGACTGGCAGCCAACGTAGCTTCGGCCTGACGGACAGCAACACGGTAATCACTGGCATCAATACGAGCCAGCACATCACCTTTATTAAATACACCACCGCTGACAAACAATGGTGATACCTCGGTGACAACACCCGCAACTTCTGCCACTAAAGAGGTTTCTATGGAAGGACGAACCACCCCCTGGCTTTCTACCGAAAAACTCAGGGATTCAGGGGTCATTACCTGGAACTCAACCAGATGATCAACCGCCAGTTCCTGTTCTTTTTTGGGGGGCTTGGACCATTGAGACAGACCGTACGCAATACCACCGCATACAGCCAGAATCGCCAGCGAGACTACTGTCTGGCGGAGAGCGTTGTTTTTTGCCATGTTACCTGTCCGTGGGACATTTATAATTATGATATTCCTGTCGTACAGTACTGGATGAAAGAATCTGAGTCCAGAACTGTGAACTGGTATTCGTACTCCGACCTGACAGCCCTGTAAAGTAACTTTCACATAATTTACATATTATCTGTCTCCAAAGCCTTTCAGGCATTACTTTTGCAAGGCATTTGGGTATTCTCTACCCCCTCATAATTTAAGCGACCTGGTTAATTCTGCTGACGAGCACGACAGCCTGGAAGGGCGGTAGCGTGCGTGAATACCCCATAAAAGCGGCCATAAAGCAGTAAGGCGTATAAAGAATGAACAACAAAATCGAGTTGCTACCGGCCGAAGCTGCCAACCTGAACATCATTGAAAATCTGTTTCCTTATTACGTATACGAAATGTCGGACTTTCTTCAGAGGGCTCCCTCTGAAGAAGGCCTTTTCACCTTCGACCGCGAATCGCTGAACAAATACCAGGAAAGAGAAGACCACTATCCCTTCCTTATAAAGTGCAATGATGAAATAGCGGGCTTTGCCCTGGTCAGAAAATACCCGGCCGACCCGAGCCTGTACGATATGGAACAGTTCTTTGTGCTGAAGAAGTTCAAGGGGTTGGGTGTGGGTCGTCTGGCCTTTGAGGCATTGGTTGATTGTTTTCCGGGGCAGTGGCAGATTCGTGTACTTCAGGAGAATGAGCGGGCACTGGCTTTTTGGGGGGCTGTTGTTGATGGGGTTACTGGTGGGCGTTTTGTTCGGCAGGTTGCTGATGATGATGGGTTGGGTATGTGGTTTTTTTGGTTTGGGGGTGAGGGTGCTAGAAATGCAAATAACTCACACGCGGCCTATTCTAGGCAATGGACAAAATAGCTTATAGCCTATTGAAAGTTAACTGACCTCCGGCAGAGCCGGAGGCTTATTAGATGACGCCCTCAAAGGGCTTTTATTGCGCCCAAGGGCGCGGTTCAAAACCAAACCTTAGCTGGTCACGTGATTCATCATTCTTTTCTTGATTCCGAATATATTCTCTGACCATATCCTCATCAAGACCAACTGTACTGACGAAATATCCTCTTGCCCAAAAATGCTCACCAGAAAAATTCCGCTGCTTACCTTTGAAGTGCCTCGCAATAGCTATTGCACACTTCCCTTTCAGATAACCTACGACGTAAGAAACAGAGTATTTTGGTGGAATACTGATGCAAATATGTACGTGATCTCGCATCAAATGCCCTTCTATAATTTCACACTCTTTTCGCTTGGCGAGTTCATGAAATATCGCTCCCAAAAACTTTCTCAAACTGCCATAAATGACCTTCTGCCTCTTTTTGGGAATAAAAACTACGTGATACTTACAATCCCATCGAGTATGGGTCAGACTTTTGTAGTCTGGCATAAGTTAAACCTCTTGGTTCTTGGCGGAACCATCGAGGTTAGCTACCGAAGGCTCGGTATAACCTATGCGAGTCTCCCCGGCATAGCCGGGGGTTTACCTAATGATTAATTAATGACTTTTCGACACAATGAAAAGTTGGGATATATCTCAAGTGAGTGAATTACCCCTGATTTGGGGGGATATGCTGCGTGCGCGCGTAATATCCAATATTACTCGTTTGAGTTTTAATAGCTGTTA
>NZ_JOKH01000001.1:183650-190067 GCF_000722635.1 Endozoicomonas numazuensis
TGCTGGATTAATACAATAAGTGCAATCGACTGATATTTCAGATGTGAGCCAGCTGCTGGTACATTCTGTAGCTCTCACACTCAGAAATGGAAGTCAGGAATGAATACACAAACCAAACTATACAAGCAACTGACTCAGGGGCAACGATACCAGATCGAAGCTCTTCTTGGGACAGGTCTTACGCAGAAAGAGATTGCAGAGAGAATTGGCACCAGTGCAGGCACCTTATCTCGGGAGCTTCAACGAAATACTGATGGCAACGGTTATTGTGCCGAGACAGCTCACAGTATGACTATTCATCGTAGAGTGTCAGCCAGAAAATACAGTAAAGTCGATGAACGACAAATGCCGATTATAGAAAATGGTCTGCTGCTTGGCTGGTCACCTGAGAACATCAGCTGCAGGATGAAAATCGAGATCCCTGAAATCACCTTGAGCCATACCACTATTTACGCTCGTATCGCTGATAACAAGGCCAGCGGAGGCACACTGTACAAGAAGCTGCCTCGTTTTGGAAAGAGACGCTGCAAGGGCGGTAAACGCAAGGCGGGACGTTCCCTGATACCCAATCGCGTTGATATTACTGAACGTCCTGAGGTTGTAGATCTTCGGTCTCGCCTGGGAGACTGGGAAGGTGACACGGTATTTGGACAGGACGCTCACCTGGTGACATTGGTTGACCGAAAAAGCCGCTTCACACTGATTGATAAAGTGGACAACAAGCAAGCAGAAACGGTTGCAGATAGCATGATTAAATTGCTGGGACGGGTATCATCTGTTTGCACCATCACACTGGATAACGGGGGTGAGTTTGCCGCTCATGAAAAGGTAGCTAAAGCAGTGAGTGCTGATGTATTTTTTGCCAAGCCTTATGCCAGTTACCAGAGAGGAACGAAAGAGAATACCAATGGCATCATCCGTCGAACCTGGCCTAAGAAAATGGCTCTCGGGGGGCTGACAGCAGCAGAGATTCGAGAAACTGAATTGTTAATCAATACCATGCCGAGAAAAGTATTAGGTGGGCGAACTCCGCTCGAAGTCTACACCGGGGAGTCGCTTGCACTTATTGCTTGAATCCAGCCTTAAGCGCTTACACGACAACTGCATGCAACTTATAGTTCTTGCGCATGACATACATTTCTTACGCCATTTACGCAACGATGTACTTCGTGACACTCATCCAAATGACGTTAAGTGCTTAAAGTTAAAGGCAGTAACAAATCGATATAGTAGTTTCGATGATATTGATATGGACAATGAATGCGAAAGTGCATATTTCAAATCTCATCGCCTACTAGAAGAGTACAGGGCTGGGAATGCAACAAGCAGTATGGAGGTTGCTCGTTCAATAAGACCAATGCTTGAAGGTTACTTGCATAGGCGGTTTCCTGGTTTGATAAATGGAGGTTTGCTATTTGGGCAAGTCATTGAATTGATAAACAATGCAGTTACACCATGTCCTTTAATTTTCGCCCAAAATATAACTCATGAGCTTAATGAAATTAACCGCTACGCAGGGCAGTACCATCATGATACAAATCCAGCAGCAGACCAAGTTGAAGTAGTTGATAGTGAATTATTGAGTTTTGTTGATAGAGCCGTCAACGTTGTCCATGCAGGAGCAGTTTAGATTTAGTTCGCACATAACAAATGGTTCCAGTTCGTTCCGGGGCTTCGCCCCTCCACCCGACGCCGCCGTCGGCGGCGCGGCTGAACCAGGCGTTATGCCTCAATCTGACTCTTGCCCACAAAGGTAAGTAGTTAGTTTGTTCACCAAAATTTCAGTCGCTGTTTTACCTGCTACCCCCCATATTATCATTCCATATAATTTATCAATAAAGTAAGATGTATCATCAGCAAGAGTAGGTAAAAATTGTTCGTCGAGAAAATCGTTGTATCCTATTAAACCAGAAATCATAAGGAAGTAGCTTGGAATGTATACAAAAACTTGACCAGCAATAGTTTCTACAATGAAAATCTTACGCGCCAACTCAAAATCGATACATTTAAAAGAACGTGCAAAACCGTGATACAACCCGTAGCCCGCTGTTGCAATCATACCTAAATATGGCAAATAAGAACTGGTATAATTCTGGTTATCTTCGTGCTTGTCATATGCGATTGCAAACTCACTTCGCAAAAAAAATATTAATAGGCTTGAAATAATTAGTATTTTTTTCATTAAAATAAATCCTCAACATGAAAATAAAGAACTGAGTATAGGCATAACAAAAAATTCCAGGGGACAGCGCTGGCGCGCTGCCCCTGAATTTGGCGTTAAGTGGCAGGGTGCATAGATTGGTTAGTAATCTGAAAGTGCCGTACAAGTAGAAAGAAGAAGGTGTGTACCATCTGGCGATCAAGATCAGGTGTATTATCCTTCTTGCAATGCCAGCGCAAGCAGTATGCTGTTTCTCAATNCCTACGACGTAAGAAACAGAGTATTTTGGTGGAATACTGATGCAAATATGTACGTGAACTCGCATCAAATGCCCTTCTATAATTTCACACTCTTTTCGCTTGGCGAGTTCATGAAATATCGCTCCCAAAAACTTTCTCAAACTGCCATAAATGACCTTCTGCCTCTTTTTGGGAATAAAAACTACGTGATACTTACAATCCCATCGAGTATGGGTCAGACTTTTGTAGTCTGGCATAAGTTAAACCTCTTGGTTCTTGGCGGAACCATCGAGGTTAGCTACCGAAGGCTCGGTATAACCTATGCGAGTCTCCCCGGCATAGCCGGGGGTTTACCTAATGATTAATTAATGACTTTTCGACACAATGAAAAGTTGGGATATATCTCAAGTGAGTGAATTACCCCTGATTTGGGGGGATATGCTGCGTGCGCGCGTAATATCCAATATTACTCGTTTGAGTTTTAATAGCTGTTATGCGCTTACATCAAATAATACAAATATCTCTAATTTTGAAGTGTGGAGAATATGGAAGAATCAAACTCAATAAAGAGATTGAAAAGTAAACTCATTAAAGAATTACCTTTTTTCCCAAATGACAGAGAAACTTTGGGAGAATTGGAATCACAGAATATTAATGATGTAGTAATTCATTATCTTCACTGGCAGACTAGACAGGTTCCTATACGAGTTAGAAAAATCCAGCGTGCGCCTGAGGTAACTTCTGACAGCAGATATAAAAACCTCAAAGATGGCATCAATGCTCTTCTCGATAAAGCAAGAGGTGGTGAAGACCTTCATCCTTACTTGTCGAAACGAGCGCATAAAAATGGATATACTCCTGTGGAGAGAATAAAAAATGGTGAAGTAGATGCATGGGATGATAAGGATCAAATTTTAAACACGAAAGGTTTTCACCACTTTCACCTTAATATGGAAATTGAAAAGTCAGGATTATCAAAAAGAACAAATGAAGTTCTTTTCGCATTTGTAAGCCGTGATACTTTTCATGCTATTGGGATATTTGATCATTCAGTATTCGATTTCTCAACCGAAAATGGTCAAATGACACAAGAACGTGAAAGAATGTGGTGTATTCACGAAAAATATACAACACTTGGCATGGAGCCAGGAACAGTATATATGAGTAATCCCATAATGACTTCTGGTCATCCTTTGTATCTCATTAGAATGGCTGATCACTATACGCAAATTATTCTCAACAATGATGCAAAGTTAAATGAAAGAAATTTTGTAAATAGTCTCTATGACGCTGGTAATAAGCCTCATCCTAAAAAATTCAACCTAGATTGGCATATAGAAGGTTTAGATTTAGGTTTAATAGATAAAAAGAACGATATATTCTTTAGCCTTCAACAGGGACATTTGTAGTCAACAGCGCATAACAAATGCTTCCAGTTCGTTCCGGGGCTTCGCCCCTCCACCCGACGCCGCCGTCGGCGGCGCGGCTGAAGCAGGCGTTATGTGCTAAGAGTTAATCCCCCAATTTTCTTCTCAAATATTAAAAGTTGTTATCTTAGGAAGTTAGATGTTAGTAAGAATACATCGGATTAAAGGAATAGGTTTGCTACACGATGTTGATGCAAGATCTCATTCTTTAAAAAAAGCAAGTTTCATCTACGCAGATAATGGAAGAGGAAAGTCTACGCTAGCATCAATTTTTCGCTCATGTTCAGTAAACAAACCTGAACTTATTATCAATCGAAGAACTATTGATGGAAACAATGCTCCTGAAGTTGATTTTCAGTTTAACAATGGCCAACGATCTACGTTTCAAAATGGTGTATGGAGTCAAGAGCACTCAGAGCTATTAGTTTTTGACTCCGATTTTGTAGAACAAAACGTTTATGCTGGGGGTCAGGTTACATCAGATCAAAGAAAAAATTTATTGCAATTTGCACTTGGTGAAAGTGCGGTCAATGCACAAAGAGTTTACGACCAAGCAGATGAAGATACAAAAGCAGCAGCTGCTAACGTTCGTGATATCATATCTCAACTTAGCGCATTTCATAGGGGGTTAACTCTTTCTCAGTTTCAGGCTTTAGAAGAAGTTACTGATATTGATTCACAGATCAATGCTCTAAATGAAAAAATTGTTGAGGCACAAAACATTGATCTTATTCAAGCGAAAGCTTCGCCTAAATTATTAATAAAACCAAACTTAAAAACTGATTCAATCTTTGAGATATTCGAAAATTCACTTGATAATATAGACTTGGCCGCTGAAGAGCAGGTAAAGGCATTTATAGATTCTCATAGTAAACCAGGTTATGAGAAATGGATTAGTGATGGGGTTGCATATGGTGAACAAAACTGTCCTTTCTGCGACCAGTCACTAGAGGGTTTAGACTTAATAAATGCGTATCGAAGCTATTTCAACCAAGATTACAACAAGCTAAAATCTGATGTTGCAAAATTAGAAGTTGCAATATCTACAGCTTGTTCAGAATCAATAATAGAAACTTTGAAATCGAGTTTTACTACAGCAAGTGCAGTAATTGATGGTTGGCAGGAACATATTGATATCCAGCCTCCTGTTTTTGATGAGTCTAAAGCAAGACAGCTACTCCTTGAAATTAAAGGTTTGCTAACAAAATTAAGACAACAGAAAGAAACACAGCTTCTTGAGTCTATAGGTGAAGACACAGACAAACAGCAAATAGATACTTACTGGCAAGAACTGTTAAGTGTTGTCGATACTTGTAATGAAACAATAACAAAAGCTAGAGAGGCAATAGTAGGTTATAAGACTAACTTAGCTTCGGTAAATATAGAAAATTTGCGTCAACAAATACAGAGTCTTGAATTGTGTAGAACTCGCTATAGTCCTGATTCTGTTAGAATGCTGTCAGAATTACAGGATGCTCAAGAAGAAGAGAGAAATTCAAAGAGAGATAAAGCTGGATTAATACAATAAGTGCAATCGACTGATATTTCAGATGTGAGCCAGCTGCTGGTACATTCTGTAGCTCTCACACTCAGAAATGGAAGTCAGGAATGAATACACAAACCAAACTATACAAGCAACTGACTCAGGGGCAACGATACCAGATCGAAGCTCTTCTTGGGACAGGTCTTACGCAGAAAGAGATTGCAGAGAGAATTGGCACCAGTGCAGGCACCTTATCTCGGGAGCTTCAACGCAATACTGATGGCAACGGTTATTGTGCCGAGACAGCTCACAGTATGGCTATTCATCGTAGAGTGTCAGCCAGAAAATACAGTAAAGTCGATGAACGACAAATGCCGATTATAGAAAATGGTCTGCTGCTTGGCTGGTCACCTGAGAACATCAGCTGCAGGATGAAAATCGAGATCCCTGAAATCACCTTGAGCCATACCACTATTTACGCTCGTATCGCTGATAACAAGGCCAGCGGAGGCACACTGTACAAGAAGCTGCCTCGTTTTGGAAAGAGACGCTGCAAGGGCGGTAAACGCAAGGCGGGACGTTCCCTGATACCCAATCGCGTTGATATTACTGAACGTCCTGAGGTTGTAGATCTTCGGTCTCGCCTGGGAGACTGGGAAGGTGACACGGTATTTGGACAGGACGCTCACCTGGTGACATTGGTTGACCGAAAAAGCCGCTTCACACTGATTGATAAAGTGGACAACAAGCAAGCAGAAACGGTTGCAGATAGCATGATTAAATTGCTGGGACGGGTATCATCTGTTTGCACCATCACACTGGATAACGGGGGTGAGTTTGCCGCTCATGAAAAGGTAGCTAAAGCAGTGAGTGCTGATGTATTTTTTGCCAAGCCTTATGCCAGTTACCAGAGAGGAACGAACGAGAATACTAATGGCATCATCCGTCGAACCTGGCCTAAGAAAATGGCTCTCGGGGGGCTGACAGCAGCAGAGATTCGAGAAGCTGAATTGTTAATCAATACCATGCCGAGAAAAGTATTAGGTGGGCGAACTCCGCTCGAAGTCTACACCGGGGAGTCGCTTGCACTTATTGCTTGAATCCAGC
>NZ_JOKH01000001.1:197484-219025 GCF_000722635.1 Endozoicomonas numazuensis
GGCGTTAAGTGGCAGGGTGCATAGATTGGTTAGTAATCTGAAAGTGCCGTACAAGTAGAAAGAAGAAGGTGTGTACCATCTGGCGATCAAGATCAGGTGTATTATCCTTCTTGCAATGCCAGCGCAAGCAGTATGCTGTTTCTCAATTTTGGGCGGAGCTGGCAAGAGGTTTCAGGTTTTCTTTCCTTGTGCCACGACAGTACAGAGTTCGGAGTCCTTCAGTTCTGAGCAATAGACAACCATTTACAAGTGCTTTGCTTTTTTTTCTCCTCAGTGACTCTGAATCAGTGCTCAGCAAAAAACAGAAAATAGATTAATCTGCTGGCGGTGAGGTCAGGTGCCAAAATTATCAATGGAGTCTCGCCAGCCCAACCATTGTAGCGGCCAGGGCCACTTAACAAGTGCAGGCAAAAGGGACGCCTCACTGTGTTCGCCGCCCCTGCTGCAAGCGTTATGTTGCATCATCAAGAGTGGAGTTAATTTGAACATATCAGAGTGGAAGAGTAAAACCCTTCAAGATCTCACACTAATGGAGCTAGCATATGCTCATTTGGGCAAAGCTTCTTTTTATCAACTTAGAGATGGTTGCCTTAAATCTATTTTGCCAATTACCTTAAAAGAGATTAACCACTCTAAGCACATGGAATATTCGAAAAACTTTGTTCCAGTCGCTGGTGCATTTGCAGTTATTGAGCAAGTTGGCTTCTGCTATTCAAGAACAGATATACCCAAGCATTCAAATAATAAAGCAAGTCCTCTACTCAAATCATTGTATTATTTTGCGGGGTATCCAGAGGCTAGCATGGATATGAAAGCTCTGTATGCATTACGAAATTCATTTCTTCATAATGCTAGTTTAATGTCTATTGCTACGCACTCAAATAAGCCGAGCTTTTATTTTCAGTTCGATAGGCATATTGACGAAGTGGTGCAATATTCAAATACTCAATGGGATGGTAATATTGAGACATTTAATCCAGAAATGACAACACTAATAAATCCTGAAAAAATTATCGACCTTGCATCAATAGTTGTAGATAGTGCTCTAGATTGCATTGCAAATGAATTTTTACAAGTTAGCCTAAAGGGTGGTGAGAAAGAGCTTTATTATAGATTTCTCAAACATTTTAATTAATGCAACATAACAAAGCCTTCCAGTCGACGCGCCTTCGGCGCGCGGCTGAAGGCGGCGTTAGCTTCCCCAGAGAAAAACATTTACAATGTCGTAAAATAAATACAAGAATTTGGATTTTTATGAGACTGTCAATATACAAAGCTTATATTTTAATCGCCATAATCTTTCTCTCAGGTTGCTCTACAATAGAAAGCAAACAGAAGAGTTTGGTTATATCTGGAAATATTGAGTTACCCATACTTCTTGAAAACGATAAGTATTGGCTCGATAGTGGGCCTCTATTTATTTCAAGTTTAAGCCCTCTGATCACCTATCGAGTAATTAATAAGTCTGAAATAGAATTCGCTGAATCTGAAAAAACTGTATATAACTTTATTAAATCATCATTTTCCAATCCAGAAGGGATTAGTGAAGAGTCATTTTACAATTCTCACAAAGATTATAAATTAACCAAAAACAACAATAATAATATTGAGCTTTTTATTCTTTCTAATCGAGAAGAGTCAAAAGCATATATAGTTTCAGAGTCAATAGATTTCGGTATTGAAATTTTAATTCAAGACTCTGATAGTTTGTCGGTAATAAATAAATTATCCAAGGGAATAAAATTACTTTAAGGAGTAGTATGGTATGGAAACTTTAACAAACGAAGAGAAAAAAGAATTTCAGGATATTCTAAGCGTCTTTTATGGGAACCAAGCCTATAGCTGGAATATAAATTTAAAAGTTTTAAAACTTTTGGAACAACTACTTAGAAAAAATGAAGATTGCAACAAATACATGGATAAAGTTCCAAGGCCATTTTACTTTGGCAATGCTTTAAACTGGGCTAGCAAACAAGCAAGAAATGCAGTGATTAGGCACATAAAAGGAAGAAACAAAAGCTATTATATTTGCTTAAAAGGTTCTGCAATTGGTATGCGAACAAAGTTCCAACTCGCATCAATGGGGATATGAAGCTAACAAAAGCATGGAGTTCGTTCCGCCCTAAAGGGCTCCACCCGACGCGCCTTCGGCGCGCGGCTCATGCAAGCGTTATGTGCTAAGGAGTAAAAATTGACAAAGCATATATGGATTGAAAAAGATGATTTAAAGATCATGTTTGTCTATAAATTCGGATTCGATCACTCTCCTATGAATAAGCAGGAAATTGCTGATACGATAGGAGTTTCCATGGGCAGTATGAATTATCGAATAGGTAATTTCAAGGCAATCGAAGGTGAGGGCAAAGCTACAAATTATGCAAAACTTTCGCTTAAAATTTTCAATCAATATTCACACCTGTCTATGCAAGAACTCAAAGATATAGCGTTTTAGGAATAATTGCTATGGAAAAATATTCCGAATGGCCAAGAGAATGGAATTGTTCTGATGAAGATGAGAAACTCTCAAAAGAACTAACATCTATTTTTAAAGGTTTTTTAACAATGCTTAAAGAATCGAATCTTTCCGAAAAAACAATTCGAAGGCATAAGTCATCTTGTCATGCTTTAGGTGGATACATAATCAGTGAAATCTTTGGTTATGAACATGACATAGAATTGGCTGAACTACCTCCAAAAGAAATATTAAATAACTATATTACTCAATACGAAGGACCACTTATTTATCCGCAGCATGAAACTTGGCAAAAAGAAATAGATTCAACTTGTAAAAAACTATTTAAGTTTATAAATCAGCAGCGCACATAACAAATGCTTCCAGTTCGTTCCGGGGCTTTGCCCCTCCACCCGACGCCGCCTGCGGCGGCGCGGCTGAAGCAGGCGTTCAATGACTAAGGAGAGATAATGCCATACCCGATAGAAAGAAAATTGGTAATTGCTGTTTCATCAAGTGCATTATTTGATCTAAGTGAATCACACGCGGTCTATGTTGAGAGCGGGCCAAAAGAATACAAAAAATTCCAAGAAGAAAATCTGGATAAAATTCTTGAAAAAGGCCCTGCTTTCCCATTCATAAAGAGATTTTTAAATCTTAACAACCGATTTCAAAAACAGCAGCCTGTAGAAGTAGTTTTACTATCAAGAAACTCAGCAGCAACAGGAAAAAGAGTTTTTAGATCAATCAGCCATTACGGCCTTAATATTACCAGAGCCGCTTTCATGGAAGGTCGTTCTCCCTACGAATACATTCCCGCATTCAATGCATCACTCTTCCTTACTGCCAATGAAGGTGACGTTCTAAGTGCAATCGATGCTGGTTATCCCGCTGGAATTGTACTGCCAAGCAAGGTGGTGAATGATGATTCTGACGAAGAGCTTCGGATTGCTTTCGACTTCGATGGAGTTATAGCTGATGATGAATCTGAAACTGTTTTTAAAGATGGAGATTTACCAGATTTTCACCAGCATGAAACGGATAAGTCTCACATACCTCATAAACCAGGACCATTGGCAGACCTTTTCAAGAAATTAGCCTTTCTCCAGAAATTAGAGGAACGGGAAAAAGTTAGGGATGGAGAATATAAACAAATCATAAGAACAGCTATTGTCACTGCTAGAAATGCCCCATCACATGAAAGAGTGATCACAACACTTGAGGATTGGGGGGTTAGTGCAAATGAAACCTTCTTCCTTGGAGGTATGGTAAAAGACAGGATACTTAGCCGCTTGCAGCCTCATATGTTTTTTGATGACCAAAGAAGCCATCTAGAGTCTGAAGCAGGTGATATACCAATGGTTCACATACCCTTTGGCATTGCGAATAAACGTCATTGAACAAGTGCTTCAAATGGGACGCCTACGGCGCCCCTTAAGCAGGCGTTAAGTGGCAGGGTGCATAGATTGGTTAGTAATCTGAAAGTGTCGTACAAGTAGAAAGAAGAAGGTGTGTGCCATCTGGCGATCAAGATCAGGTGTATTATCCTTCTTGCAATGCCAGCGCAAGCAGTATGCTGTTTCTCAATTTTGGGCGGAGCTGGCAAGAGGTTTCAGGTTTTCTTTCCTTGTGCCACGACAGCACAGAGTTCGGAGTCCTTCAGTTCTGAGCAATAGACAACCATTTACAAGTGCTTTGCTTTTTTTTCTCCTCAGTGACTCTGAATCAGTGCTCAGCAAAAAACAGAAAATAGATTAATCTGCTGGCGGTGAGGTCAGGTGCCAAAAATATCAATGGAGTCTCGCCAGCCCAACCATCGTAGCGGCCAGGGCCACTTAACAAGTGCAGGCAAAAGGGACGCCTCACTGTGTTCGCCGCCCCTGCTGCAAGCGTTANACTGCTTTCATGTCCATATAAATTGGGTTTACCAGTAAGACTTTCGAGTGTAATCTTCGAGAAGTTTTTTAAAGCAATAAGAAAACATGCGGCCACTAAACCAAGACCTTGAGCCAGCCTTAGCCTTGATGGAATCTCAAGCTTTGATATTTGCTCAGAAATTCATCCCTGATTCAAAGCACCGCCGTGACTACATTCTCAAAACTAGAGAAGCTTCGCAAGAAATCAGAACCCAAGTTCGGTCTGGCAAGCTATGCTGGATTCAAGCAATAAGTGCAAGCGACTCCCCGGTGTAGACTTCGAGCGGAGTTCGCCCACCTAATACTTTTCTCGGCATGGTATTGATTAACAATTCAGCTTCTCGAATCTCTGCTGCTGTCAGCCCCCCGAGAGCCATTTTCTTAGGCCAGGTTCGACGGATGATGCCATTAGTATTCTCGTTCGTTCCTCTCTGGTAACTGGCATAAGGCTTGGCAAAAAATACATCAGCACTCACTGCTTTAGCTACCTTTTCATGAGCGGCAAACTCACCCCCGTTATCCAGTGTGATGGTGCAAACAGATGATACCCGTCCCAGCAATTTAATCATGCTATCTGCAACCGTTTCTGCTTGCTTGTTGTCCACTTTATCAATCAGTGTGAAGCGGCTTTTTCGGTCAACCAATGTCACCAGGTGAGCGTCCTGTCCAAATACCGTGTCACCTTCCCAGTCTCCCAGGCGAGACCGAAGATCTACAACCTCAGGACGTTCAGTAATATCAACGCGATTGGGTATCAGGGAACGTCCCGCCTTGCGTTTACCGCCCTTGCAGCGTCTCTTTCCAAAACGAGGCAGCTTCTTGTACAGTGTGCCTCCGCTGGCCTTGTTATCAGCGATACGAGCGTAAATAGTGGTATGGCTCAAGGTGATTTCAGGGATCTCGATTTTCATCCTGCAGCTGATGTTCTCAGGTGACCAGCCAAGCAGCAGACCATTTTCTATAATCGGCATTTGTCGTTCATCGACTTTACTGTATTTTCTGGCTGACACTCTACGATGAATAGCCATACTGTGAGCTGTCTCGGCACAATAACCGTTGCCATCAGTATTGCGTTGAAGCTCCCGAGATAAGGTGCCTGCACTGGTGCCAATTCTCTCTGCAATCTCTTTCTGCGTAAGACCTGTCCCAAGAAGAGCTTCGATCTGGTATCGTTGCCCCTGAGTCAGTTGCTTGTATAGTTTGGTTTGTGTATTCATTCCTGACTTCCATTTCTGAGTGTGAGAGCTACAGAATGTACCAGCAGCTGGCTCACATCTGAAATATCAGTCGATTGCACTTATTGTATTAATCCAGCATCTCCCCAAGCAGGAGCAAAAGCGGCATCTCAAATACGTAACACTATAATGGATGCGACTCGAGGTAAGCTTTCGAATGTTGGTAAAGCTTGGTCACACAACCTGAAAAATAGCGGCAAAACGCTTACACAGCTGGAAAGTCTTTACGCAAAAAGGATTTTTAACAGTAACTTTGAAAACCTCAATCAAGCTCAGAGAAACACAGTCTGGAAAGAGATTGTAACATCTGCTGGAAGACAGCGACCATCAGCCAATACCGGTGCCAAGGCAATGGGTATTGCTGGTCGAGCCTTAGTAGTTCTGGCTGTTGCGATGGTTGTTTACAATATATCTACCGCTGAGGATAAAACTAGACAGACAGCAAAAGAAGGTGCCATCTTAGCTTCAAGTGTTGGAGGAATGGCTGCTGGAGGTTATGTGGCCAGCCTAGCTTGTGGACCTGGCGCTTTTATTTGTGCTACTGCTTGGACATTTGCTCTTGGGGCTGCTGCCGCAGTCAGTGCTGAAATAACATTTGATATGATCTGGTGAATATAATGCTAGTAAATTTCATCAGAAATATTGCACCCTTTGTATTCTTCTCATTGTTTATGTTTGGGCTTTATTATCTTGGACATTTAACCCTGAAAGTTGCTTTATTTTCAATTGCAGCCTTTGTTGCTAGTGTTGCCGTGGCATCATTCACATATTACCTTGTTTTTAAGCGAGAACCTTGAAGAGGCTCTTGCCCTGTTTATCAGGATTGTGCCATGCACCTAACAAGTGCATGGAGTTCGTTCCGCCCTGAAGGGCTCCACCCGACGCGCCTTCGGCGCGCGGCTCATGCAGGCGTTAAGTGGCAGGGTGCATAGATTGGTTAGTAATCTGAAAGTGCCGTACAAGTAGAAAGAAGAAGGTGCGTACCATCTGGCGATCAAGATCAGGTGTATTATCCTTCTTGCAATGCCAGCGCAAGCAGTATGCTGTTTCTCAATTTTGGGCGGAGCTGGGAAGAGGTTTCAGGTTTTCTTTCCTTGTGCCACGACAGCACAGAGTTCGGAGTCCTTCAGTTCTGAGCAATAGACGACCATTTACAAGTGCTTTGCTTTTTTTTCTCCTCAGTGACTCTGAATCAGTGCTCAGCAAAAAACAGAAAATAGATTAATCTGCTGGCGGTGAGGTCAGGTGCCAAAAAATATCAATGGAGTCTCGCCAGCCCAACCATCGTAGCGGCCAGGGCCACTTAACAAGTGCAGGCAAAAGGGACGCCTCACTGTGTTCGCCGCCCCTGCTGCAAGCGTTATGTTTCTAGAGTATTAAAATGAGTTGTATTAATAATCTAAATGATGAAGCGAAATATAATTTTTTTGCTTCTATATTCACTAAGAACTATTTCTTATGGATTGGTTCTGGCTTTTCATATAATTTTGGATATGGAAGCTGGGAAGATGTACTAAAGTAAATGATCCACGTTCATAGAACGTGGTTTTGCTTTATGCCCCCTAAAAGGGGGCTAATACCGCCAGCCTTCAGAGAAGGCTGGTGAGAGTTGTCCCAAGATTGAAAATTATTTCCTGAAATCTATCTCCTGCTGGAGACGCTCTCTTTTCTCCTGATACTTCACATATTTGCGTATCATTTCTGCATCAACACCAACGGTATCAACACAATATCCCTTAGCCCAAAAGTGATTGCCCCAATATGGCCTCTTCTTCAAATACGGGAATTTCGAAAACAGCCTCAGAGCCGTACGACCCTTCACCGTTCCCAAAAGCGTTGAAATCGAAACCTTCGGAGGTACCTTCACCAGCAAATGTACATGGTCATTTTGGATGTTCAGCTCAACTACCGTACAACCAAGCTGACTACAAAATACCTGAATGCTGTTGTGAACATCAGCTTTTACAGCTCCGGTTAAGACACGAAACCGATACTTTGGTACCCAAACTATGTGGTATTGGCAATGCCAGATGACATGCGTTAACTTCTCAAATCTACTCATGTTACTTCCTATCTCTAGTAGTTGTGGGGACAACTCAGAGATAAGGAGTAGCATGGGTAGTTCATGGCAGGCGGAGCCAACCATTCATGACCACGTCCATAGGACGTGGATTTTCACGATGCATTAAAATCAGTGAACATATTGATTACCCATTAACTATTGATGTATCAAACCCTCTTAAAGCAGCAGAGCTGTTATCTGCATATTTTATATCAAAAGGTGGTAACGAAGTAGAATTTAACTCAATAGTTGCTGAATCATTAAAGAAGCTAAAGAAAGATGTTGAAAATCAAAGCTGGCTGAGACGATTCCAAGCATTCGCACCAAATATGCTGGTCACAACTAATTGGGATGATCAGTTAGAAAAAATATTTGATGGAATAGCTAATGTCGTAATTAGAAAAGACAAATGTCCTCAAGTATCAAATTCGGGAAGGAATATCCTCAAAATTCATGGTGATCTTAGTCGTCCAGATAGCATTGTAATAACACAGTCTCAATACTTCTCATTTCAAAGAGAGGATACATATCTAAATAGAAAAATTTATACACTATTCTCTGAAGCCTCACCAGTTTTCATAGGTTATAGCCTTACTGATCCAAATATTGGATTCATATATGATGAGGTTTATGCTCATCTGGGTGAGGAAAAACCACCTGCATATATGGTTGTACATCCAACTGTAAGTGATCACGTTTTACAAGAATCAAAACTTCTGTTTGAAAACAAGAATATTCACATAATAAAAGCAGATATTGAAACATTTTTGAAAGATTTAGCATCTGATTATAAGGAGTTTAAGAATTCTACAAAAAGATTCTTGATCGAGCATTCAATAATAAAAGAAAGATCATCAACTCTGATAACAAAAATAGTCACAAAAAAACCTATCGAAAGAGAAACAGTTTTAGAAACATTCTCTACAGTTGAATCTAGACACCAAGCAATAAGTGCCTTGGTTGAAATTCTAAACAATCAAGTATTATTCAAAGAATTTGGTGGTGAACTGTTATCCCCAGAGAATAGAATCTCTTATAGGGAAATTGATAGAATAACAGAATCTATTATCTGGATGACAAACGAATCAGGTTATACAAGTCCAGAAGTGAAAAACAAATTCTATTCCTCCATAATGAAATTATGTTCCAAATCTGATGGTGTATGGGATTTTGATCGGGCAGAAAGACCATTTTTAAACGTATTAAGGATTTCTCCAAAGCCTGTGCATGACATTTATGAAGATAGAATTAAGCATATAATTGAAATTCTAAAATGGTCCGCCCCTAGAGAAATCGGTAAGTGTTGGGGTACATGGAAAGTGTTCAGCCAATATACCAGTTGGCTTAGTGAACTAGATATACAACATATTTTGAATGTATTAGAACATGATGAAGTACTGGATTATCAAAAATCAGATAAACGATGGTTGCTAAAAATCAAAGAGAGTGAAAACTGTTCTGAATCTCAAAAAGCAATCATTGATCGGCTGACCGAAACATAACAAAAAGTTCCAGTTCGTTCCGGGGCTGCGCCCCTCCACCCGACGCCGCCGTCGGCGGCGCGGCTGAACTTGGCGTTAGGAGGTCAGTTCACATCTGAGAATGATAATGTCAGTATCAGTTACATGAATGTTATGAACATTTTCAGGTTTCTTGAGTCCTACTTATAAACCTAGAAAAAGGACTTTCTTCATGGACTCGATTTCTACAAATGTTACCCCTAATGCAGCAGTGGTGGATTCAAAAGATCTATCTAAAAGTAAAGGAACTGCATTTAATAGAAAAAGTAAATGATCCACGTTCATAGAACGTGGTTTTGCTTTATGCCCCCTAAAAGGGGGCTAATACCGCCAGCCTTCAGAGAAGGCTGGTGAGAGTTGTCCCAAGATTGAAAATTATTTCCTGAAATCTATCTCCTGCTGGAGACGCTCTCTTTTCTCCTGATACTTCACATATTTGCGTATCATTTCTGCATCAACACCAACGGTATCAACACAATATCCCTTAGCCCAAAAGTGATTGCCCCAATATGGCCTCTTCTTCAAATACGGGAATTTCGAAAACAGCCTCAGAGCCGTACGACCCTTCACCGTTCCCAAAAGCGTTGAAATCGAAACCTTCGGAGGTACCTTCACCAGCAAATGTACATGGTCATTTTGGATGTTCAGCTCAACTACCGTACAACCAAGCTGACTACAAAATACCTGAATGCTGTTGTGAACATCAGCTTTTACAGCTCCGGTTAAGACACGAAACCGATACTTTGGTACCCAAACTATGTGGTATTGGCAATGCCAGATGACATGCGTTAACTTCTCAAATCTACTCATGTTACTTCCTATCTCTAGTAGTTGTGGGGACAACTCAGAGATAAGGAGTAGCATGGGTAGTTCATGGCAGGCGGAGCCAACCATTCATGACCACGTCCATAGGACGTGGATTTTCACGATGCATTAAAATCTAGTGCAGCCAAATGCTATGTGCATATTGAGCTTGGTGCTGGAAATCCAGTTTTTAGATATGGTGACAGATATAAAAGTGATTATTCTCCAGCTATTAATCAAAAAGACATTCATTCTAGAGAATGCTCATGTGAGTATTGTGATTATTCAGAAAATACTGACAGATTTAAGATTCTAACATTAACCTTAGATAACATTTTAAAAAATAGAAAAGAAGAAGATAATTTAATTATCTATTTGAATGATCTCGACTTAACTGCTTTAGACCAAGCTGTGAAGCATCTAAAAAAACACATCACTATGAATTACAAAGATATTGAAAAAGAAATTCAAATTAAAAGTCTTCCAGGTAACTACTTTGATTTAAATCTGGAGTCACTGAATCCAGATTCAGTGCATTTAAAAAATCCTGAAACCACATTTTTCTACAAAATAGAGAAGAACTTCACTGCTACTATAGGTAAATTGATGGATGGCTGTTATAACTGTCAAGATAGAGGATTAGTTCTTATAGTTCCAAGAACTGTATGCAGGAATGATAATTTTGAGAAATTATTTTCTGATGCAAGTAATAATTCAGCCGGTGCGACATTAGAAAAATTCTTCTTGCCATTTGACGTAAGATATCGTTTCCCCAGATGGAAAGGCGACAGATCAGAATCTGAATACACTTCCTATCTATGCAAACCACCTAACAAAAAATTCCAGCAGACTGCCTTCGGCAGCTGCTGAATTTGGCGTTAAGTGGCAGGGTGCATAGATTGGTTAGTAATATGAAAGTGCCGTACAAGTAGAAAGAAGAAGGTGTGTACCATCTGGCGATCAAGATCAGGTGTATTATCCTTCTTGCAATGCCAGCGAAAGCAGTATGCTGTTTCTCAATTTTGGGCGGAGCTGGCAAGAGGTTTCAGGTTTTCTTTCCTTGTTCCACGACAGCACAGAGTTCGGAGTCCTTCAGTTCTGAGCAATAGACAACCATTTACAAGTGCTTTGCTTTTTTTTCTCCTCAGTGACTCTGAATCAGTGCTCAGTAAAAAACAGAAAATAGATTAATCTGCTGGCGGTGAGGTCAGGTGCCAAAAAATATCAATGGAGTCTCGCCAGCCCAACCATCGTAGCGGCCAGGGCCACTTAACAAGTGCAGACAAAAGGGACGCCTCACTGTGTTCGCCGCCCCTGCTGCAAACGTTAGGTGCTCAACATAAACTCCAGCCCAGTTTTAAAGCTAAAATATCTACTTTGAGAAATATCTCACCGATTACACCGATAAAATTTAATGCAATTGCTTTGGTTATTTTTCATATTCAGTAGTAAGGTATGAAATCATGGAGTTCAGAAAGCGGAAAGAAAAAGTCAGATTGAATAGGGTTGTAAATTTTTATGCATTACAAACTTTTGAAACGTATTTAAGGGAGTACAATATTTCTGATAAAGAAATTGAAAATCATTTATCAAACATTGATTTATTTATCAATGATTACCTGCTTAGGGGTGAGGTTTTAGCATGTCACAATGGAATCCATACCGTAGGAGAGTATTTAACAGAGTGGCTGGTAGAAAATTTCTCTGGAGTGAGTGAGGAAGATATAGAAAGCTATATGGACTCATTTATAAAATTCTATACTCTCAGCGTTAATAAAGGGTATCTTGAAAAAGATGATATGATAGAGTTTTACCAAATTATTGATGATGAAGTCAAACCATGGTTGGCCAAATTCCCGGAACAAAATCAACAACGCACCTAATCGGGTAGCCGGAGGTTTCTAACCTCCAGCCCCCACAACAGCCTGCATGCGGGTCCGCACAGGGCGTTTCATTAAGAATGGTGAAGCTTGATCCATCCGTCCCCCAGTGAAAACGTGGTCGAAAAGATTGTCGCCAAAGGCTGGCTTCGTATCATCACGCTGAGTCACGTCATTACCGGGCGGCATTCGTGTATTCAAGTCTGATAAGGCTCCTCCTTTATTCTTAATGTTCAGGCCTTCGCCGTGTCCCGGCCATTACGCCGGGCATTTGACTACTATGCCTTCTGCTGACTTCTGCTTAATCACCGGCAGAGTTGCCTCTGACTGACGGCGCTATCGGTGGTCATCCGGTTTGCTCGAACAGAGGGATGCATTCTGTTCGCCGAGCCTGTTGAGACCAGTGGCTGAGAACTGGAAAGTAACCGATCGCGTGTTAAGCAGATCTCCCCGGATAAGGACATGAACTGTCACTGCGCAACTGCATCCTTTACGGTGGCCGTCAGATCACGTGGCTTCGTTGTCTTATGCCAACTCGCCTCCAGCCTACGCCTCATAGGATGTTCTTGTTCATCAGCTCGCAGCTTTGCTAGCGGCTTCCTCCAGACCAGACCTCACGGGCTGGCCCTTGCCGTTCGCTAGTAGTTAGCGTTTAATCACAACAGGGTTTTCAACGGTGATCTTCCTACAGGGGACTTTCACCCCATAAGTTCATGCCCATGCCGGGCGTACACAAAAAAATCCAGCAGACCGCCTTCGGCGGCTGCTGATTTAGGCGTTAGCCGCTATACATAAATGAGAATTCAGTAAAATATGGAAAAACTATTTAATACATTTAATAAATATATTCAAGACTCTAGTTTGTTGATAAACGGATTAGAAGAGTCTCTGGAAGGAAAGCCTATTCCAAAAGCACTAAAAGATGCTTTTCAAACATATAAGAACAACAAATCAAAGTATATTGAACTTGTAAACACCAATTTAATATATAGTGAAATAGGTTTAAGTAGTGCAAAAAATGTTACTACTGGAGGCTCACTTATTGGTCATGCTGTTGCTAAATTCAAAGATGCAGATGCCAATACACGTAAAACTGGTGAAGAGATATTAAATTTATCTCAATCAGCTCAAAATCTAGTTGAAAATACACCAGTTGATTTCAATAAGATCAATGAAGATTACGATTCGGTTAAAGTTGAAAACCCTTTCAAAAACAATCTTGATGTTGAGTATGAAAAATATGAGAGAAGGATAAAAAAACTATTAAATGAAAACGAACTTCAAGTGGCAAAAATAAGAACTGAAACAGAAGAACTTGAAGGAAAAATAAAGAATGAACTTGATAAAGCTTCTAAAGCATATAACAGTGCCTTAAAGGAAATAAGAGACAAGAAGAAGCAAATTGATGATATTCTTGGGCATGTGTCCGGTAGAACAATAGCTGGCGATTTTGAGCAAAGTGCTTCAGATGAGAAAAAAATGGCTGATTGGTTGAGGTTTGCATCTATTGGTTGCATGCTTTTAATCGTTATAATCGTTGGGTATTCATTCTGGGAAAGTACAACAGAAAATTTTGATTGGCAAAGCTCCTCATTTAGAATTGTATTATCATTTTTTCTGTCTATACCTGCAGCATATCTAGCCAGGGAGTCATCTAAACATCGTAGTCAGCAAAACAGTCATTTGCAGACTGCACTCGATTTAAAAGCAATAACGCCGTACTTAGCCTCACTACCAGATGATGAGCAGCATAAAATAAAATCGCAAATTGCCAATAGAATATTTGCTAGCAATCAAAATCAAACAACATCTATTGATTCATTTCCTATAAATACGCAAGAAATATTAATTGAACTTATAAAGAAAATAGATTTAAAACCAACTCAGGGAAAAAATAGCTAGCCCCGCAGCTAATCGGGTAGCCGGAGGTTTCTAACCTCCAGCCCCCACAACACCCTGCATGCGGGTCCGCACAGGGCGTTTCATTAAGAATGGTGAAGCTTGATCCATCCGTCCCGCATTGAATAGAGCCCCTGTGATTTCAGATAAGCCAGCGATAGCACCTGATTGATACCCGGCGTTTTCGCGCTTCTCCACGGGCCTTTACTGCTTCGACCACAACCAACTGCCGTTCGGATTTCAACGCCAAGACGCATCAATTGTCTGATTTTTGTACGAGGCTTTCGCCACTGTCGCCAATAAGCCATGCGGATTCTGCGACGTATCCAGTGATCCAGATCGCAGCAGAGCTGATAGCCGTTGGCGGCTATGTTGCACTTAAAGGTTGAAAGCGGAGAAACTCCATAATTTTATTACCCAATCGATCAGGTGTTAGAGTTTGAATCCCGGTTAAAGCTCTACGCCAGCCCAGGTAATGTGGTAAGTATTTTGTCGCAACCCCATGAAAAATCCCTTCTATCCAGCCCTTAAGATGGCCATGATATGCATTGACATGTTGTAAGTGAAAGATTCCATCTAAAACCCTTTTGCCAGATGATGTCACCAGCTCCTTGAAGGTGAATCCCAGCTTCCTCGCAAGCTTCTCGTGAGCGAGACTTGCATCAGCACAAACAACAGTTTCAATATTGATTCGACCATTCAAATGACGACAAAGTTCGTCTGCACTCTCGTTATCAAGAATACCATCTACAGTGTGACAGTTGCGATCTCTGGCTACCATGACTGGGACTTTCCTGCATTCAGATTTCTTATCGGAGCCTCTTTTGCGAGCAGGTCTAGGCAGACCTTTCCTCTGCCCCTTAAACGACTCACGAAAGAATGTTTCGTCGATTTCCGCTATACCACCAAGCTCTGGTGCCTGATCATGCTCAATGGCTTGCAAAAAGCGATGACGCCAGCGGAATGAAGTTCCAAGCGATATTTGGCACTGCTTGGCAGCCGGACGAAGCGTGTGAGAGAATGAGTCATTCCTTTAAGATAACTGGACCATTTTTCGGGGTGCCTGAGTCGAGCCAATGGTGTTTTGGAAAAAGAGTTCAAAGTTTTATGGCAATCCTTGCAACGAAAACGCTGGCGCTGGTAGCGAATCCCCCACCGCTGTAGATCTTCAGAACCGCAGTGTGGGCATATTGGTGCCTTTATAAAGCCCTCTTCGATGGAGACAGCAATATCGGAAGGGGAATGTCGATCCGATAGTGCATTAAGCAGAATATTTTTCTGTTGATTTGTCAGTAACGAAATTGCATTAAGAACTTCTTGAAACTGCTGAGACTGCATAACCTAGCCTCCGGTTGAAGAACCTCGTGACAGTTTAGTCCTGTCAACCCTTTAGCGAAACATAGCCTGGAGTAAATAATGAAAAATACAATCCGACTAAAAAAATTCAATCCAAACGACCTCATCTTTAATGAAGATGAAACAGTCATAATCTTAAAGTTTATTTTTAAAAACAAACATATGTTGATAAATAGGTTAAGGATCAACAACGATACAAGATCATTCGCACAGGCTTTGTTACTTGAAGCAATAGATGCTTCTTACAGCTTAGGTTATGTTGAAGCGCTTTTTCGAAGTACTTCAAATCCAACTGTAGGAGTGAGAGAAATACTGAAAAAGTTTGGAAAAGACGCTTCTAAGCATTGGTTTAACAGCCATAATATTAAGAATTTGAAGGACATAAAAATATACGAAAGAGTAAGAGAAAAATTAGAGTTAAACTTTACTAGCATATTAGTTCTCCTAGCCAATGGAATTGCCCTCCGAGAAATCAACACTATGAAGTTGATTGCCTATGCAGATGGTAATAATAGTAAGGTTATTTGGGGTTAAAAATGAAAAAATTTATTCTTCCCCTTTTATTATTCATACTCTTGACTCCTACACTATTGATCCTATACGTATTGCAAAATACAGAAATTGATGATCTTGTGATATGTGCAACCAATGAAGAATCTGACCTTATTCCAATGAAGGCATGCAGTTATTATTTAATGAATTACAGAGCAAATGAAAAGGACATCCAAAATCTAGAGAATCAAGCCGGTTTAGGTTTTTTATTGAACATTGAAAACAAAGAAACAAGAAACACGCTTATAAAACTATTTATTGAAAACGGTATTGATATAAATAAGCCAAGTAATATAGATGGACTCCCTGCAATTCAAGGTGCAATATTACTAAATGACTCGGATCTTGTAGAAATATTACTTGAAAACAATGCAAGTATAAGTCAAAAAAACACCTTAAATGGGCTAAATGCTATAGAATTCATCAACCTTCTTAAATCTAAAAAACCATCAGTTGATCGCAGCATGGTTGAATCTCTGGTTCAAACAAAGCACATAACAAGTGGTTCCAGGTGACGCCTTCGGCGCACCTGAACCAAGCGTTAAGTGCTTCATATAGTGATTATCAAATAACCTGAATTCGTATCATAAGTGCATAACCTCTGTAATCAACTGATCGCTACACACCTTTGAAATGAATCAAGACTCAGGGGTACTCTGTTAGCGACGAAACCAAGCAGAGGAAGCCAAGGATGGCCTATACACACCTGAGCCTTGAAGAAAGACATTATATCGAACTTCAACTGAAAGAAGGAGTCTCTCAAAATAAGATTGCCAAGGCACTGGGGCGATCCCAGAGTAGCTTGTCCCGCGAGCTGGGCCGCAATACAGGACAAAGAGGCTACCGTCACAAGCAAGCGCACGGCAAGGCTGAAGAACGGCATAAGGAAAAGACCAAGTCGATAAAGCTTACTGATGACATTAAACAACGGATTGAGCGTGATATCAGAGAAGACTGGAGCCCTGAGCAAGTTGTCGGAAGGCTCGAGCAGGAAGGTGTCATAAAGCTTCATCATGAGACCGTTTACCAGTTCATACTGGAAGACAAAAAAACCGGTGGAACGCTTTATAAGCACTTGCGCCACCAAGGTAAAACGTACCGAAAACGATATGGTTCAGCCCATAATCGAACAGGCATTCCTAACCGTGTTGGCATAGAACACCGTCCGGAGATTGCTAATGACCGGAAACGGGTTGGAGACTGGGAAGCCGATACAATAATTGGCAAAAACCATAAAGGAGCCGTTGTCACAATGGATGAGCGCAAGACCAAGCTTCGCCTTGCAGTACCACTGCCAGGAAAGAAGGCGAAAGCAGTTAAACAGGCGATGGTTAGCTCTCTCAAGCCTTTAAAGAAGTTTGTCAAAACCATAACTTACGACAATGGAAGAGAATTTGTTGAGCATGAAGAGGTAGCAAAAGCTTTGAGCTGTGACAGCTATTTCGCTGTACCCTATCACTCATGGGAGAGAGGCCAGAATGAAAACGCTAATGGTCTGCTAAGGCAGTATTTTCCCAAGTCGATGGAGCTTGATAATGTCACAGACAAAGAAGTCATCATTGCGGTCGATAAGCTGAATGGTAGACCTAGAAAATGCCTGGGTTACAAAACCCCTTATGAGGCATTTAAAGAGTTAACAGGAATAGATGCAAGAAAAGTCATGGGTTATGCACTTATGACTTGAATTCAGGTAAGTTCAGTCATGAAATTATTTGATAATGGAATAAACTGATTTAGGAAAGCACTCAGGAATAGAGTTATTTCTCATATTACGTATTCAGAATAAATAATATGAGGCATACAATATTCGAAATTTAAGAGTGGAGACAATTAATGTTTGCTCGTGGCGATGATGGTGACCTTTTCTATGATTACAGAGGCAACCTCTGTGGTTATGATGATTTGTTCTATGACTACAAAGACAATCTTTGCTCAAAAGATGACCTCTTTTATGACAGTAAAGGTAACTTATGCAGTTCAGATGATCTTTTTTATGATAGTAAGGGAAATTTGTGCTCTCCTGACGATCTATATTATGATTGCAAAGGAAATTTGTGTTCACCAGGTGAGTCTACTGAAAGCTAAAACCCAGCAGTTAACAAAAAAATCCAGGTGACGCCTACGGCGCAACTGATTTGGGCGTTAGCTGCTCCAACATACCAATTAGTAATTTATCTAAAGTTACATTCATTGGGAGCTACCCATCTTATAAAAGTAAACTCAGTAGGAATGTAAGAAACCTCTTCAAATGACGCTATTTTTACAGTTAGGTATTGTTCGTTGACTTTAACAGAGTCAAGCTGCTCAAGATGAGAACCCCAATATTGTCCTAAGCTTTCTTGTAGCTGATATATGTGATAAAAGGTTGATACTTGATTTTCAATAACTCTTATGATTAAGAATAAAACATTGTGCATTGATCTAACTAAAACAGCTCGATCAATTTCTACAGACTGACTCTTCAAAGGAGCAGTTACTAACAATAATGAAAAAATAAATCGCATTAGTATTCTTTTCATAGAAGTTAAACTGACAATTATTGCTTGACACATCGAAAAAATTCAAAGTAAGCTAAAAGCTAAGTACCCCCCAGAGATTCAGGATCACAGGAGATTTTGAATCTTATAATGGTCATGTTTTTTTATATAGGAAAATATCTTATTAATCCTAAAAAGTTTTTTTAATAACTTAAACTCAGGTAGACGCAGCTAACAAATGCTTCCAGTTCGTACCGGGGCTTCGCCCCTCCACCCGACACCGGCGGCGCGGCTGAAGCAAGCGTTAGGCTTCAACAGTTCAAAATTATGGAACGTAATACCCAATAAGAACAGTGTCTTGAGCATTATGTGCAGGCAAATAACTTTTTACTGGTTGTTCATCAATAGCTTTAAAGTGACTGTAAAAGTCATCACATGCTGTCATACCACCTTTTTTATCACCAATAAAAATCACAGGCTTTTCGGAGCCCCACGCTTTTAAAACGTCATATGATACTGATACATTTGGTGGAGGCCAGCTCATTATTAGTACTTTTTTATCACTATATTTTTTGATGGCATCAATTGCATCTAAGGTTTCAACATCATAAAAACGGATTTTATCACTATCTGGGTCATCCCAAGATCTATCATCAGTTGCTATGACTTCAACCCCATTTTGTTTTAATGCTTTTGCAAGAAAACCATTACCGGACATTACTTCAAGACAAGAATTGCCTTTAACCCAGTTGACAAGCTCTGATACCCACTTATGATTTACCAGCGCCCAAATATCTAGACCTGATAATAAATCATTAAAAGCTTTTACATCATCAGTGAAACCGAGTTTTTCTATATAAGTTAAATCTGGGGAAATAAGCGGCACTTCATTATTTAAAATTGCATTTGTATAAAATTGAATTGCTTCAACTGTGTTTATAGCGGGTACATGTTGTGCTGATGCTATCACTTGTCTTGAAATAGACCTATGTTGTATTGGTTGTGCGATCGGGGCAGTTTCATCAGGCTCAACCTGTATTCCTACATCATTGCCATCACGAGTAATATCTGATTTTAATGGTACATCTCGATCACCATACAAATCGCTATCATCATCATCAACATAGACTGAAAAGTTATTGGTTGTTGCTCTATGAGTACCATCCATGTGTTAATTCCTAGTTAAGAACCTTATTAGAGAGTAGTATTTGTTGTTGTCTGTATCACTAACATGATGGTTTGAATAACCAACAAAGAAGCCTAACAAAAATTTCCAGGGGACTGCGCCTGCGGCGTAACTGCTCATTTTTTGTAGGCAAAAGTGCCGATTTCAAGAATGGTGCCCCTGATTTTACTGGGCTATAGTCAATCGACTCTAAAGTTTACCTACAAAGAATGAGCAGTTACCCTGCGGCGCAGCCCGGTGTTGCCGGAGTAACATTATTTTCATCTTCTGAAAGCAATGTACAATTTCTGACATTCTCACTAATATATTTTGTAGTTTGCTATCTATCTCTTTTTTCATGGTCGCTTCTTGGTGACAAAGCTACAGTAGTTCTGAACAGTGAATTCAGATTAAAACTGTTTAATCTATTAATGGGTATTTTATTGGTTTCTACAGCATGTTTCCTTCTGTATGTCCAGTTCAAATAAACATCAAACAACCCACATAACAAGTTGTTCCAGGTGACGCCTTCGGCGCACCTGAACCAGGCGTTATGTGCTATACAAAAAAATCTCACAAAAAGTTATGCTAAGATTTATCTTTTTTGAATAGTAGAGCCTTATGCATAATCGTCGCCATTTCTTAAAAATTTCGGCAAAAGGAGTTGCTATAATGCTTGCATATATATCTTCTACACACTTGTTTTCTGATGATTTCTGTTATGAAAATAATTGCAATAAGTTAAATTGGAAAAAGTTTTTGAAGAAGGTCAACAAGATTTCAAATAACCAATTTTCAAACAGCTGGGATCAAGAACTCTATGTACGAGAACTTATCTCAATAATGGCCACTTTAAATATTAAAGACTCAAATTTAATTGATCTATATTCTAGTTTCAAAAAAACTATCTTTGGGTTTCCAGAGCTAACTACAGTGTTTAAAGACGATAAGTTTGATGTGGTCATAATTGAATTTTTAAAAGGTGATAAAATCCCTTTACATAATCATCCTGACATGACAGGAGTTATTCTCTGCCTAGATGGTGAAGTTCGTATTGAAATCTTTAATCCAGTTGAAAATAATGGCTCATTTTCAGGTACTTTTATCCAGCTAAAAGAAGCAATTACCTTAACCAAAGGAAACTTTTCCACTTTAACCACACAAAGAGGAAACATACATTCTTTAGAGGCAACACAAGACTGTATACTATTGGATGTATTCACTCCTCCATACAGAGGCGATCGGCTAGAAAGATACAGGTGGTACACCCGATCTTCGCTTCCTGAACCTAATAGCCCTAATATCTACAAAGCTGTTGAGCATAAACAATTTCCAGGTTTCTAATGGAAAAATAATTTGAGCATCGCACATAACAAAAAATTCCAGGGGACTGCGCCTACGGCGCACCTGATTTGGGCGTTAACCTCGCATGGTAGAACCTGTGATTAAAATAGAGTTTGAGGAGCCTGAGAATGGATGGCTCCCCGTGAAAATTAAGAGTGGAGAAATAGAAGAGTATTTTCTAGCATCCAATATACCTGAAAACCCTGTGTATAGGCTTGAATCTGTTTTAGATTCAGCAATCACAGGCGTTGGTGGTGAAGTTTGTTGGCATTTGGAGCCTGTTGGGTATTTCTTAAAGATTTACCCAGCCAATAATAATTTTCACGTAACACTAGAATATTCTAATAATGCTATTGGTGGTAAAAGAGAGCAGTTATTTCATATCACGGGTGGTACCAAAGAAATAGTTTTACCAATTTGGCGTGCTTTACGTAAAATTCAGTCACATAATTATTCTGAATTTGGGGTTTCCCAAAAAGGCATGGAGTCAATTACTAAATATGTTAATGCGTATAAATTAAAAGGTTAATCGGGTAGCCGGAGGTTTCTAACCTCCAGCCCCCACAACACCCTGCATGCGGGTCCGCACAGGGCGTTTCATTAAGAATGGTGAAGCTTGATCCATCCGTCCCGCATTGAATAGAGCCCCTGTGATTTCAGATAAGCCAGCGATAGCACCTGATTGATACCCGGCGTTTTCGCGCTTCTCCACGGGCCTTTACTGCTTCGACCACAACCAACTGCCGTTCGGATTTCAACGCCAAGACGCATCAATTGTCTGATTTTTGTACGAGGCTTTCGCCACTGTCGCCAATAAGCCATGCGGATTCTGCGACGTATCCAGTGATCCAGATCGCAGCAGAGCTGATAGCCGTTGGC
>NZ_JOKH01000001.1:219591-231753 GCF_000722635.1 Endozoicomonas numazuensis
CGGTGATCCATGTGTTGACGTATTTTTTGCCTTTCAGATCTGTTTCAACGTATTCGAGATAATTGACCAATGTCTCTTTGTGAGACTTGTTGATGGGGACATCATTCACGAATCGAAACCAGTGCTGGCTGCCCTTTTCATCGGTGAAGCAACAGCGCTTCACCTTGCCAGTCTTATCAGTTCATCAACTGATTCATAAAGCGATGCGTGTGAGGTGTCCTTTGCCACCATAATGAAGCTGTATCCGTAGGATTTCACCAGTTTGATGGTGGGGCCGTCGGAGTATAGGTCATCGAAGTTCAGCACCAGTTTAAGGTGTGGATGCTCTCTGGATATATTGGACAAAAGTCGTTTCAGTGCCGTTTTTCGCAATCATTCTTTGAAGCATCGACCTGTTGGATTATGGGTTCCGGCATCAGGGGAAGCGCTTCCTTTTTACCCGGCTTGACCAGGCAGCAAGCCAGCAGCTGGTGATAGTACTGGGGATTCTTGCTGCCCGGCTTTTTTACGCAGCATTCCGGGCAGTCAATTTTACCTGAGCTGAAATGTCCAGTTCCATCAATTGGCGCGAGATAGCCTTCGTCAAAATATTCGAACTGCCTGAGGCGCCCGGAGCGTTGCACAAAAGCAAACAGCCGGGTAAAGAACTTGCGGAAATAGCGAGTTTCAATGGGGTCAAGCATCTCCCGAAGGTAGGTGTCACAAGGGACTTGTCCAACTCTGTATAACGATTTCAGGTTGCGTAGCTTATCGGGCTTTTTCACACAATCGCGGCCAAACTGAAGCAACGATGGATACTTCAAATGCATCACGGCAAGACCACTCATGATGGCATCATGAAGCGGGATCGTATCTTGGCTAGCCCTTTTTCGAAAATCCGGGATTTTTGAAGCTTCTTTAGAGACGATGGTGATCAGTTTTTCGGCAACGGTCTTTCGTTTGGATGGTGGCACAGTAAAACAACAACACTCATAAAATCTGGAATACTTTGCCTGAAAGTTTACAATTTCCAGATTTGTAAGTCAGCCTTAAAGCCTTGGTGCTATTGACTTGAATCAATTTAGCGGGAATTGCTGGCCGCCTGCGGCGTCAGCCCCTGAATTTGGCGTTAGCCGCTACCCACTCACCAAGTACAGCATGACGAAAAAAGTTCATGCGGATATAATGTTAAGAATTTCCATATATTTCTTGAGATATGCAAATGACAACGGCAAAAGACACAGTTTGGGGAATGAGCCCCAACCCTGCGATGGCCAAACAGCTTGCCGTTCGTGATGTTCCTTCCCTCGTTTATGATGCAGTGAACCTGGAAGGTGTAGCGATGACCTTGCCAGAGGTGCAAACACTTCTGGACGGGATAACCGTTGGTGGTCACAAAATCAGCGATCAAAACATGGCCCTGAATCAGGCTGATGCTTGGAAACATCTCTTTGAGCTTGTATCTAAACAAGGCTTTTCTTTTTCAAAGGAAGTTGCTTTAGGAATACATAAAATTGCTGGGAAAGAAGAAGCTTTGGAGTGGGGAGCGTTCCGAACTGGAAACGTCACTATCAGCGGTTCTGATTATGAACCACCTTCTCCCAAAGAGCTTGTGCAGGAGTGGGCTGAAATTGTGAAAGAAGTGAGTTCGTGTAGTGACATCTATGATCGTGCAATTACTGCATTTCTTAGAATGGCAAGAGCACAACTTTTTTGGGATGTGAATAAACGTATGGGCAGGTTCATGATGAATGGCATTCTTCTTGAAGCTGGTTACCCAATTATTAATGTTCCAGCCAAAAGGCAGAAAGAGTTTAATCAGTTCATGCTTGAATTCTACAGCACTGGTGACATGGCTCCAATGAATAAATTCCTTCGCGAGTGTATTAACCCAAAAATCATAGAAAATTTCCAGTAATACGCGGCTAATCGGGTAGCCGGAGGTTTCTAACCTCCAGCCCCCACAACACCCTGCATGCGGGTCCGCACAGGGCGTTTCATTAAGAATGGTGAAGCTTGATCCATTCGTCCCCCAGTGAAAACGTGGTCGAAAAGATTGTCGCCAAAGGCTGGCTTCGTATCATCACGCTGAGTCACGTCATTACCGGGCGGCATTCGTGTATTCAAGTCTGACAAGGCTCCTCCTTTATTCTTAATGTTCAGGCCTTCGTCGTGTCCCGGCCATTACGCCGGGCATTTGACTACTATGCCTTCTGCTGACTTCTGCTTAATCACCGGCAGAGTTGCCTCTGACGGCGCTATCGGTGGTCATCCNGCATTCTGTTCGCCGAGCCTGTTGAGACCAGTGGCTGAGAACTGGAAAGTAACCGATCGCGTGTTAAGCAGATCTCCCCGGATAAGGACATGAACTGTCACTGCGCAACTGCATCCTTTACGGTGGCCGTCAGATCACGTGGCTTCGTTGTCTTGTGCCAACTCGCCTCCAGCCTACGCCTCATAGGATGTTCTTGTTCATCAGCTCGCAGCTTTGCTAGCGGCTTCCTCCAGACCAGACCTCACGGGCTGGCCCTTGCCGTTCGCTAGTAGTTAGCGTTTAATCACAACAGGGTTTTCAACGGTGATCTTCCTACAGGGGACTTTCACCCCATACGTTCATGCCCATGCCGGGCGTACATAAGTGGTTCCAGGTGACGCCGTCTGCGGTGGCGCACCTGAACCAAGCCTTAGGCATACTTACATAGATGTTAGTCAAATCGAATACGATTAGTAATAGCATTCTTGTTATAGGTAAAATGATAGGAATATTGCTATGTATGGAAACGTATCGCAGAAACAAACAGGACACCTTTATCAAACTAAAGTTGTTGAAAAAAAACCTAATGAAAATAGCTTAAAAGGTAGGCCTTCGGGAAAAGTAGAAATACCGCTAAGACATGAGATGGGTGAAATTCATTTCGACAGAAAATTAGCACCAGGTGGAGAGAAATCCATCATCCCAGTCTGTAATGCTTACAAGCCAACCACTCAAAATGAGTTTTACTCAGAGATAGAAAGAGCATTGTCAAATGGAGTAAAGTTTGTTTTATGTTTGATTGATGTCCATTTTACAGATAAAAGCAAAGTCATACCATTAATTGAGTTTTGCAAAAAAAATAACATTGAAATTATCAATTTTGATTATGTTCAAATTGTAGCTACTGGAAGAAAAACTCCTGATGAAATAAAGAAGCATTTACCAGAAGATACTACAACTATAATTAAAGAAACACTATCGATTTTTTCATCGCCTGAAACACATGAATGTCTGCGATCAATTTCTCCTGATGCTCTTATCTTCGCTGGTGAAATTGCTGGTTGTTGTGTAAAAGCATCCGCCATGGGTTTTGGAGAAGAGTCGATGTATTATTGCTGGCATGGTGAAGAGTTTGGTGCCGTCCAGTATGGTTACCCAATTTATACACAAAAAGACTTAATATTTGACGATGGCTATCCTGAGAAAGATTATCAAAATCTTGATCATCCACTCATATACAAATTTAAATCCATAGCTGAAAACAAAACGTATGCCTAATCGGGTAGCCGGAGGTTTCTAACCTCCAGCCCCCACAACACCCTGCATGCGGGTCCGCACAGGGCGTTTCATTAAGAATGGTGAAGCTTGATCCATCCGTCCCGCAGTGAAAACGTGGTCGAAAAGATTGTCGCCAAAGGCTGGCTTCGTATCATCACGCTGAGTCACNGGCGGCATTCGTGTATTCAAGTCTGATAAGGCTCCTCCTTTATTCTTAATGTTCAGGCCTTCGCCGTGTCCCGGCCATTACGCCGGGCATTTGACTACTATGCCTTCTGCTGACTTCTGCTTAATCACCGGCAGAGTTGCCTCTGACGGCGCTATCGGTGGTCTCTTATGATTATCTCGTTATCAGATGAAGGTTTTTTGAGGCTGTTTGACACTGGACGTAGTGCCCAGTGCAGTCTTTACTATGGATTCCATGAGGGAAACTATCAGTGAGCAGTAGCGTTAGATACCTTTACTATTGCAGGCTTTCCTCATGGCATAATTTTTCGTAAAAAAGCATCTGAAGCATGGGTACTTAAAGCCCGCTTTTTATTTGTACAAATAAATTAGGATTTGCCCCAAAATAACTTCCCGATTTTCACACGGACTCCGTTCGCCCTGAGCTTGTCGAAGGGTTATAGCATTGGGCTTCGACAAGCTCAGCCCGAACGGATTTTGAGCAGATTTGAATAAGGAAGTTATTTTGGGACTATTCCTTAGTCATCAGGAAAATATGAATTATCCGATTAAACTGAAGGCGATTGTCGTTTTTTTAGTGTGCATCAGTTTTCAGTACGGCTATGGTGCTAATGGGTGCAACATCAACCAGACAGATGCACTTATTGGTGCCAATTTTGTCTATGCTCCCGCCTATTTTTACAAGTATGTTTTGAAAAAAACTGACCAGTGCCATGATTATTGCCAGGTGACAGAAGGCTCCAAAAACCGATGGCTCGGGTATTTTATGCTAATGCACTACTGGGTTCCCAGACATAGCTTAAATATGGCTTTTGTCTCTGTACGACGTAGCAGCTATATGCCTCAAGGTCGCATACTGAATTCCTATATTATCTCCAGCAGGTTATTAGCGGAGCATGATAGCGATACCGGATTCTCTAGTCACAGGAACCCTAAATCATTCCCTAACTCTATTGAAGTTTTCGAAGGCAGTCGTTTCACCCATACAACACAGAATATTTATGAATATGTATGCTTTTCTTACTTTCCGCTATTTCACTTGCTGGAGTCGGGAGAGAACGAACAATTTGCCATGGCGGATGCCCAGTTATGCACAGGCGGTGATCATCGACCCGCACTTTTTCAGGCGATAGAAACTGCACGGGAAAACCCCGGGCAGCCCATTCCATTTGAGTTTCAACCCGCAAGGACATCTGAAACATTTCAGCAGATTGTCGTGGCATACGAGAACCAGGATTTTTCCGCCATACTGGCCGAAAATAAAAACACGCTGATTATTCTGGGGGTTCCGGATCATGATGATACTCCGGCAGTCTCTAGCGGCTATGTAAATGGTTCTGAAAGTGATTCTGGCAGTGGTACAGTGCCCAATACTGAAACGCTTCCGCTGTACTATGAACTGAATCATGATGCTCACAAGAGCATTTCCGATGGGGTTTCTCATGCCATTATCGGTATGTTAAGCCCGCACAGGCCTGACCCGGTCATTCGTTTCTCTGGTGAGCCTATCGTCCCGGGCAAAAATCTTTATCTTGAGAATCTTCAGTGGCTGACCGATGAAAAACATTCCATCTATTTACCCCGCCAGTCAGTGTTGCTGGAAACCAATGTCACCTGGAATACACTGCCTGATCATGAGATTAGCTTTTCTCTTGGCGAAAAACACAGTGCATTGCATGTTGCCATTGAGAGTAAACATATCTTTCATAACAGTAACGGACAAACAGTCTCCGGCAATAGGTGTCACCTCCAGCTTCCTTTACAAGATGCCGAGCTGTGCAATTTTGTTTTCTCTGGAGAGACTTATCAGTCAAATTGTCGGATAGCGGATGTTCAAACGCTTCGCCACGGGCTGTTAGAAGTAGGAGATATCGACTTGTCGGGCAGCGGTGAAAAGCCTGATACCTCTCTGGAGAATGTTGTTTTTCTCGATACCGCTTATTCCAAGCGCGCCTACTACAGTGGCAGTGCCGATAACAAAGCCGCTTATTTCCCGCCACTGCCTGAGTATGATCCGGCATTAGTAACGGCACCGCTGTGTACTCCACCGGTTCCGCCTACAGAGCCGACAGAAACCTCTCAGGCAGCACCTTATTCTTCAAGTTCGAGCTCAGCCATGGTCAGTACTACTTCTTCAAAAATAAACCCGCAAATAACATCCAGTAGCAGTAGTAGTAGCAGTAGTAGCCGCTCAACAGCTTTTTTGCAGACAGTGACTACCCGTACAACGTCGCCGGGCATTGTAAAGATTTCAACACAAACTTATCTGGCGATGACCCGCTCTGCATGGCAAGAATTAGTCTCTCCCTCAGTCTCTCCCTCAGTTATTCCTTTAGCTACCCCAGAGATATCAGGCCTCAGAGAACAGGATTTAACGCCTGTCATTATCACTACACCGGTACTGGCAGCCACTGGAATTGCACTTTGGACGGCAGCCACGGTAGCTTCTTGTGCAGGTTACCATGCAACGGGACGAAATCACCGCGCATTAAAAGTTGCCTGCTACATTTTTTCGGGAGCAACTGCCTATGCCGTCGATCTGATGATGAGTACCGATAAAGGTTCCCACTCGGATAATTTTGAATTGGGGCTGATAAAAAACTGATTCAGGAACGGTTTGAATTTGCTGTGGGAGAAAACCAGAGAAAAACACACTGCTGTCCGGTTAAAAATCCGGAATAGGCGGAAAGTGCCTGTCCCTGTTTGATTACAGTAAAATAGCAGTTGTCGAAACAGCTATTTCAAAGACTAAAACATGAGGGTAACGATTGAACTGAATCACGATGCTAGCTCCGTCAAGGATTTAAAATGCGTCGAGACCAGCAATTTCAAATAGGACACCCACAATAATTTTTGATGATGCGATTGAATCGGGTGGCACAATGAAGAGGATTGTGGAATTTATATCACAGGAGCATGAATCTGAATCTGAATCTGTTTCCATCGCTACATTGCTTGTAAAACCCGGCCGAGTTTCGATACCCGTAGATCAGCACTTTGCTTATGAAATGGACAACGACGACCTGCTTATTGGTTATGGACTCTCCTGGAAGGATAAACATAGAAATATACCTTTTATTGCCAAACTGGTTCAGTCATTCATTGAAACAGTTACGACCTAAAGCTGAACTTGGAAAAGCGATCTACCAAACCTCCAATATCAAGGGCGAACTTATCCTTCGAACCGGTCAGATGGCCCATGAATATTTTGAAAAATACCTGTTTGAGGCTAATCCTGAAATTTTGCCAGAAGCGGCGGCTCAAATGGTGGCTCTGCCTCCCTCAGATTTTGATCAACTGGCAGGTCTGGAAATGGGCGGTATTTCTATTGCAACGACTATCTCACTCCAAACTGGCAGAACCAATCTGGAAAAGAGGCACCTTGGACTTTCTCGCCTCTCTATGCAAAACCTGAGCTTGTGATATTTTCAAAGCTTAAATTGCAGATGACGGCTCTTTAAGTGATAGACAGCCCTGCACAGAGCTAGTCACCCCAGCCATAGTAGCTAAACTGAAACAATAAACCGTGCTGAAGGACTTTAGGAGGCTGTCCGAGAATAGACAGTCCGGCCTAAAATCCAGAAAGAACGGCCATCTTTTCCACTGAATTTGCTTAAATAGGTCAACTATTCGCACAAATTCAGTGAAAAAGCTGACTCGTTCTACTGAATTTTATGCTCGGACGCTATTCTCGGTCAGCCTCCTAGCCCAATGGATTCGATCTCTGACCCATCATCCTCACTCCCTCCTCACCGAGGCGGTCGAAAACGAAAGGCTAAGCAGGGTCAAAATCCAAAAGCCACCAAGAAAAACAAGACTGATAAGCCACTGGGGCACTCGGGGACATAGTGATCAGATCAAGCAGAATATCTTCCAGCAAATTCAGCAAGAAGGTCCATCCATTGCTCTGATGAATCGCTTTAATTCCATGAAAGTGCCCAACCCTTTTGCCAAAACATGGAATACACGCTCTCTGGCTAAATACTTGAAACAGAACTTCCCTTACAAAGATTTTTTTCCTCGCTCTTTAAAAGACATATACGACAAAATCAATATTAACAATCACGTTCACTCGACAGAAAACATAGAACTGGTGATTCGAGCGCTCTGGAACAGGCCTGGTGCTCTGGAGGCATTACTGGCCAAATACTATGAGCTGGATACTGATCCAGACTCTGTCTCACAACACCTTAACGCCCATGGTTTACGAGACAATAGCGGAGACTTATGGACGGCAGGCTCTGTAGAATCAGCCATGATAGAGGCCAAGCCACCCGAGAAGTGATTCACGGTATATTTTTTCTCCAATGATTGAAAAAACCAGTTCTGCCGGCCATATATCTGTTGGCCTGAATACCAGCCCCCCTTCTATCGTGCGCTACTGTCGGAACCGGGGCACCTGAAAAAGTACAGGGTGTACTGAGTATTCCCTTCGGTGTTCTGAGCAAGAAAAGGAAGTGTCTTCATCAATACCGCTACCAGCGTTTGCTGACTGATATGGACAGGATGCATTCCCAATACCAGATGCATGCCCGTTTGATCGGCCTGTTGCAGATTCTGATTCTTTGACGGCATCTGCTCCTTTGGCCAGGAGGCTGACCGAGAATAGACAGCCTCCCAGATGGGCCTCATGCAGCATTGGAACTGGAGGAAATGCTATCCTTCACTACCTTGACCAACACCCGCTCCAGAGCCGTTATGGAACGTTTTGGTATGCAACAGGACCCGAAGACGTTCAAACATCCTGATCTGGATCCAGATCATGAACGGGCTGAGCACTGCCTTTACCGATTGAAAAAAGCGGACTGGTCAAAGCAGAATTTTTAAACCTTCTTGCAGGTCAGTCCTTCAGTTCATCCTGAAAGCCTTCATAGTCATTCTCTCGAGCCAAAGCGATCAGTTTCTTCAATTTGTCCGGGGTCATTAACGCCAGCAGGAAGTTTTTGAGCAGGCTGTTCGCTTGTTCAGGTTTGCCTTCTATACCCAGAACATTGTACTCCGTACTCAAGGTAGTGAGCATGACCGTGACACCCTGATGATCAACAGCTTCCAGACCAAAGACAATTGAGTATAAATCAGGATGATTCAGTAGCAGGTGAAGAATAGTCATGGCCACTTGGGAAGTGTTTACCAGTAAGACACCCGCCAAAGTATGAGACACCAGGCTTTCTGATAAAATTTCGGGAAAATGATAACTCAAACACTGGAACATTCGACTGCCACAGGTGGGTAGACCTACGCTATGCCAGCGATTCCCCTGCTGGTTAATCAGACCCATGATGATTTGAAAGACAGGCGTCGTTCCATTATTAGCCCCCTGAATGTACTTCCAGTTTTGATGCAGGTTCCGACCAATAGATTCAGATCTCATAATGGCCGCCAGTATCGCCAGAAAGTTGGGGCTCACCTCCAGCATTTGTGTGAAAGTATCCAGCCCTTGTCCTTCCTGGCTGATAATCCAGCTCAACAGCTGCGCTATCTGTGGGTGTTGTGAAGCCAGCGGGAGGAGTTGAGCCAGCTGAGTCTCTGAGAACAGGGTTAATGCCTGGGAAGGCAGGCCTGTGCTATACAAGGTCTGCATCAGACTCCTGACATCCATTCCCGGGAACACCGCAACCATGCTACAGATCTGCTCAAAATCAAACCCTTGAAAGTAAAGCCACAAAAACTGAATCAACGAAATATCGTTAGGCTTTGCATAGGTATGATAACGGCTATGTTTCGCTAAAGGGTTGACAGGACTAAACTGTCACGAGGTTCTTCAACCGGAGGCTAGGTTATGCAGTCTCAGCAGTTTCAAGAAGTTCTTAATGCAATTTCGTTACTGACAAATCAACAGAAAAATATTCTGCTTAATGCACTATCGGATCGACATTCCCCTTCCGATATTGCTGTCTCCATCGAAGAGGGCTTTATAAAGGCACCAATATGCCCACACTGCGGTTCTGAAGATCTACAGCGGTGGGGTATTCGCAACCAGCGCCAGCGTTTTCGTTGCAAGGATTGCCATAAAACTTTGAACTCTTTTTCCAAAACACCATTGGCTCGACTCAGGCACCCCGAAAAATGGTCCAGTTATCTTGAAGGAATGACTCATTCTCTCACNAGCCATTGAGCATGATCAGGCACCAGAGCTTGGTGGTATAGCGGAAATCGACGAAACATTCTTTCGTGAGTCGTTTAAGGGGCAGAGGAAAGGTCTGCCTAGACCTGCTCGCAAAAGAGGCTCCGATAAGAAATCTGAATGCAGGAAAGTCCCAGTCATGGTAGCCAGAGATCGCAACTGTCACACTGTAGATGGTATTCTTGATAACGAGAGTGCAGACGAACTTTGTCGCCATTTGAATGGTCGAATCAATATTGAAACTGTTGTTTGTGCTGATGCAAGCCTCGCTCACGAGAAGCTTGCGAGGAAGCTGGGATTCACCTTCAAGGAGCTGGTGACATCATCTGGCAAAAGGGTTTTAGATGGAATCTTTCACTTACAACATGTCAATGCATATCATGGCCATCTTAAGGGCTGGATAGAAGGGATTTTTCATGGGGTTGCGACAAAATACTTACCACATTACCTGGGCTGGCGTAGAGCTTTAACCGGGATTCAAACTCTAACACCTGATCGATTGGGTAATAAAATTATGGAGTTTCTCCGCTTTCAACCTTTAAGCGCAACATAGCCTATGATAACGGTTGAGTAAGCGCTGAAAATCAAAGGGTTTGTCGTACAAAGGCGTCAGTTCAGCTATCCAGCCGGGATGAGCTGGCAGTTGCAGTAACCATTGATAGACCTGCAACTCGGGAAAGCTCTCCAGCATGTCGAGCACTTGAGGATTAGCGCCCAGCATCACCAGCAGATTGGCCTGTGCGTCGTCCTCCAGTTCATTTTTGACGATCATTCTTTCCAGCAGGCTGGCCATTGAGTGATTTACAAGCAACAATCCAATCAGTCGCTCTATGCCCTCCTGTCTATTGGCCACCCACTGATGGTTTCTGATAAATGCCACCAGCTTCGGGCATCGTTTCTGGAGACTATCCAGCTGCTCCTGGGATTGAGCTCCAATGGGCATGAGCATTACGGGATCCCGAAAAAACTGTTGAGACCCATTTAATTGTTCAGTTTTAAGTGAACGTTCAAGTCCGCCTTTTTCCAGCAGGGGCATTAAAACAGCGATTCTAATTTCGGGCAGAGACAGTTCAAAGCATTCACTGGTAACAGGAATAAGCCATGGAATGATCGCTAGCAGTACACTTCTTGACCTCATAAATGAGCTCGATCCTGAGTATAAGAATTTTCAGGGAAGCATAGCAGGGCAAATCAGATTACCGGGTGGTTGTTTTTCATTATTGTGGAAATAAAATTTTTACTTTAAATGGGTCAGCCATTAACCATTCTATTCCATGACCTTATTTTCCAAACAATTAACAACACCTGCTAATCATGAGCTAGCATTTAATAAATGCATTTATTAACCCTATTGAAAACGTAGGATACTGACAAAGCAGCCGTTTTATTTTTCTGAAAATTTTCTTTTACACCCCATTTAAAAACTTTAAACACAGTCGCAGAATTCAAGTCAATCACAGTGCTTTCCATCATCTCCATTAAATCAAATCGCTTTATTTTTCGTTTTAAAAACCATTCTTTTCAATTAAAAAATCAGAAATTCTGTCTATAGGTACATATTCTGAGAAAAAAACTAATTTAAAGCATTCAATTTAACTTTATCATAGCGATTTTAAAGTTTGTGATAAGGCTAATTGAATGAGCCAACACCGACGATTGGGACAAGAGCCAGGGTAAACGCATGAACGTTATTTGATCAATCCGAGGATGTGACAGAGGTATTCCTCACTCCAGCCACACGTTTTGCGTTTGTTCTTTATACCAAGCTTGATTGAGGTATCCTGTTTTAGAAGGTTGAGAGCTACTTACCTTGCTATAGCCAGGTTTTCAGCAGCATTACCCCTTCTGACTCGCGACTGATCTTCTGAAAATGCAACATCCAACACCCAATGCAAATTATTCTCCACTTGCCAGTGAAGTCGTGTCGCCAGCAGGACTTCTTCTGCGGTCATGACCTTACTACTGATGAAGTAGCGAATGAAGCTTCGCCCCTTGTTCCCTTTTGTACAATCCAACTGAACGGCTGCAATCGTCTTAGCCTGCCATTGAGTTGCTTGAGGACAAGATGACAGGTCAGTAAGAACCCAGCAACGGCGGTGTTCCTTGCGACCATGTTTACTGTCGCGCTGCTCACTATATTGAGACTGATCTGGGCTATCGGTCGGATTACTCTCCCAATAAGTAGAAAAGTAGCGATCCAGTTCACCATAAAGTTTGCGCTGGTTGTTTTTCACAGCTAAAAGATAATCTGCTTTGACCTTGAGAATTTTGCTGGCAATACGCTTTTGGCAGCTCATGGCATCAGCAGTCACCGTACAACCTTCAATGGCCAGTTTATCCA
>NZ_JOKH01000001.1:236260-283927 GCF_000722635.1 Endozoicomonas numazuensis
TCTCATTAGACTTGCTATCGACTTTATACTGCCCGAGACTGATACCTGCTTCTGTGGACCAGGCATTAACCATATGAATGGCACTGGATGATTTATCTCGAGAGCCTCGAACTGTCTTGCCATCAATGGCAACAACGCCCGATAAGGGTGTATCAATCAGCATATCCTTAACCCAGCGAGTAAACAGGTCACGAAATTCAGCTGGATCAAGAAGTGCGTAAATCCGATTGAATGTATCGTGAGATGGGATGCCTCCCGGCAGCTTGAGGTACTTGCTAAGCCAGTCTTCTTTACACTCAGCGCACTGGACAATACTATCCCAGTCGTCTGCACCACAGAGGAGACCAACAATGGTCATGAAAACGACTTCTCCCATGATATGGGTGCATTTGGCAGGTTGCCGAGGATCAGGCAACTGGTGAGTACGTTCGAGAAGAGACTGAAAGGGCATAAAAAGTGAGAATTTGCCAGAACAACGGGGGTGTGGCAAGAAAAATTTCAACAAGTACTGATCAAGAAATGTTCATGCGTTTGCCCTGGGACAAGAGCCCATCGACAAGTTATTACTCAGTATGATGATGTCGGCCAGCGCCGGCATGCTGACCATCATGTTGTACAACACCATTGATACTATTTTTATTGGACACTTTGTGGGTAGTCAGGGTATTGCAGCGGTTACCCTTGCCTACCCTATCAGCTTACTTTTACCCACTATTGGCATGGCTATTGGAGCCGGTGCTGGCTCACTGATTTCAAGAAGACTAGGTCAAGGCAATGTTAATAAAGCACGACAGACTTATGGTAATGCTTTCTCGCTGGCTCTTGTTCTGTGCTTGCTCACCAGCACGCTTGCTTTTATCTTTACCGATCCGATCCTTACCTTGTTTGGCGCCAATTCCGAAACACTGACATTGGCCAAAAGCTATTACCATATTGCTCTGATAGGTATTCCCTTTCTTGGCAGCTGGATGAGTATGAACCAGATGCTCAGGGCCGAAGGTCTGGCCAGGATCTCCATGAACAGTATGTGGTTGTCGTCCTTCCTTAACATTATTTTGGATGCCGTATTCATTGCCTTGCTGGACATGGGGTTGGAAGGCGCTGCACTGGCAACGGTAATCTCCCAGATAGTAGGCTGGAGTTTCAGCATTTCCATCTACCTGCGCAAGAAGAGCAGTATGCGACTGCGCGCAGAATTCTTCTCCTGGCAGGGGTCTCTGATTAAAGAGATCATAGCGCTGAGTGGCACTGTATTTGGTCGTCAGGCAGGAGATGCCATTCTGCTGATTGCCCTGAACAAGTTCCTGCTGCTCTATGGGGGTCCTCTGCTAATCGCCGCCTACGGAATTATTAATCGCCTGCAGGCTTTGATGATGGTGCCCATGATCGGTCTGAACCAGAGTTTTATTCCAATAGCTGGCTATAACTTTGGGGCCAGACGCTACGACCGGGTGATTTCAGCCTTCATAAAGTCGATTCTCTACGGTCTGGCCTTTAGCTATAGCCTGGTGGTCATCGTCTGGCTGACCCCCGAATTTTTCATTGGCTGGTTTACCACCGAAGTCGAGTTGATTGAGGCCACCCTGTCCGGCCTGAAACTGGTGATTATCTGTATGCCTCTGATGATGTTTCAGACGATTGGTGCCGCTTATTTTCAGGCAATGGGAAGGCCTCTGGCAGGCCTGATAATGACCAGCAGCCGGCAACTGCTGGTGTTGATCCCCCTGCTCTTTCTGTTGACGCCGAGCCTTGGCCTGGAGGGTGTCTGGTTATCCTTCCCGATAGCAAACAGTATTGTCGCTGTCCTGAGCATTCTGCTCTTCAGATATATTTTGGCTGAGCTGAAAAAGAAACATACCGCACTTGAGCAAGAAAACGCATCAAGAAATCGGGTCGATGAAACGTTCGGCTGAATCTCGCGCCCATGATTTTCAGACCTCTTCAACCGTTTGTTGATGGGGTCTGCCTTCCTATGACTTTTAATATTCCACCCTTTCAAAAAAAACCAAATTTCCCATAAATTGACTATGACAGGATAAAATTCCTATCGATAATCAAAGAACAAAAAACATAATTAGTGCCTGAACGAAAATCCTCGAATAGCTTATAGATCAAGACGTCTACGTCATATTTACCGTATGAAGTTTTTCCTAAAGCTTGGCTTTTAACGCTAGAATAGCCCTAATCATGTCTATTTCCTTCATTCTTCGGCTCAAAAATAATCATGCGACAGGTACAACCCAGACAACTTCAGATCGGTGAAGTGGATATTGGTAGCATTGAACTCGATCATCGGTCCCGTGATGATATTCCCCAGATCCTGCTTGGCTTACAACACCTCTATTTGAATGCCGAAGCCCGGGATTTAGTCTTTTCTCTTCTAGAGCAGGCTGTCCCTGAAAATATCAGCCCTGACAGGGGGCGACCAGGAATGCAGCTGTGGAAGATCCTTGTTCTGGGTGTACTCCGGTTAAATCTTGATTGGAACTATGACCGGCTTCGGGAAATGGCCAACCAACACGCCACCATCCGGGCAATGCTCGGTCACGGGATGTATGACCTGTATGAATATAAGCTCCAGACGATTAAGGATAACGTCTCACTTTTAACCCCCGAACTGCTCAATCAGATTAATGAAGTCGTTGTGGCTGAAGGCCATAAAATAGTTGGAAAAAAAAAGAAGATCCGCTGAGAGGTCGCTGTGACTCTTATGTTTTAGAAACCGATGTTCATTTCCCGACAGATCTCAACCTTTTGTTTGATGCAGTCAGAACTGTCGTTGTTCTTACTGCACGCTTTGCAGCCAGGGCTGAGGTAAGTGGTTGGCGACAGTGGCAATACAACCTGAATCAGTTGAAAAAAATGTATCGTCGTGTACAGATATTACGACACTCTACTTCGAAAGATCCTGCCAAAAAACTTCAAAGGGACAAGGAAATCCGACAAGCCTGTCAGAACTACCTGAATGCCAGTCAGGCATTGATTAACAGAGCTGAAGAAACACTTCAGGACAAGGCGTTCATTACGATATGTCCAGCGAATAAATACAGTTCTATCCAGAAGTTTATCGATCATGGTAAGCGGCAGGTGGATCATGTTAAACGTCGNTTCCGGTTGAGCTTGGCGTCCGTTTGGCGATTGTCGAAGACCAGTATGGTTTTATTCTGAACCATCGGGTCATGGAGAAAGAAACCGATGAAAAGGCTGCCGTTCCGATCATCCGGGCAACCAAAGCCGCCTTTCCATCTTTGAGCGTTTGCAGTTTTGATAAAGGGTTTCACTCACCATCCAACCAAAAAGATTTGCTTAAATACCTTACCATGGTCGTATTACCAAAAAAGGGACGACGAACCCGGGCCGAGCAGGAGCGGGAAAACGACCCGGAATTCAAAGCGGCTAAAAGAAAGCACTCGGCGGTAGAATCAGCGATCAATGCACTTGAGTCTCACGGGTTGGATAAATGCGCGGATCACGGAATAGATGGACTGAAACGCTATGTTGCTCTCGGAGTTCTTGCCAGGAATTTTCAGAAGATGGGGGCAGAGCTTCAGAAAATAGAACGAAAGAGCGCAAAAAAACGACAACTTCGACTCTGTGGCTGAAAGCACTGACGGTTAATTCGAAAAAAGAATAAAATCAGTAAAGACTGAGGTCGTCGCTTGTCTTGAAATTGCAGAAATGACGAGTTTGGTAAGAAAATTACGATGAAACTGACAAATCAGAAAGCCTATTGATCGATTATTCAAATATCTGGCTTATGAAGGCTGAACTTCGAACAGAAAAGAGCATTTTCCGTTCGGGCACTAATTAGAATCAGGTAATCCCATGCACCGAGTCAAATACCTTCTATCTCTCCTTTCTCTCCCCACGCTGGTGTTTGCTGAACCGGTGGTTGAAACGAACATCAAGTATTATGAAATACAAGGCTCATCTCCTTACGAACTGAGGCATCAACTGGACGACAAGAGCCCAGTCATTCTCGATGGGGAACGATTAGATGCCGACACAGAATGGGATGTGCACTGGAATTTCAAATGGTCTGAAAGCAAGAACCAATGCAAGATCGATTCGGTAACCACCCGGGTTAACGTTGAATACACTCTGCCTGAATGGGTTAACCGGGATACCTCTAGAAGACGACTCAGGGAAAAGTGGGATCGTTACTACACCGCGCTCAAAGAACATGAGAAAGGCCATAAAGATATTGGCTTCGAAGCGGCCTATGATATTGAAGAAGCTATAGCCGCAATGAAACCTGAAGCCCATTGTCAGAAGCTGGAAAAGCAGGCAAATGCTCTGGCCGAAAGCATTATTCACCAATATGTTAAAAGAGATAAAAAATACGACCGCATCACCCGTCACGGTCTTGATCAGGGAGCAACGTTTCCATAGGGAAGCGTTAATGATTATACCTACTCCGATCATCCTGAGCCTGTCGAAGAACACTGGCAAACACCAACGGAGCCTTTTGAAGTGAAAACCGCTTAAGTCAGACCTGGTCCTGCCAATGCCAGGCCTTCAGGCCATTTAGGGTACCTTTTCCATCGAGAAAGGTCTCAAAAGCATTCAATGGACTGAAACGACAGGGACGAAAGCGATGTTTCCACAGAATTACAGTGATTACTTATTCTCAGCTGGGCAAGATAATGATCGCCTTCGAGAAGATGGCTATCAATCTCAGATAAAGTCTCTGGAGCATCAACTGACGAAACCCCAGAATCACTATAAACAACAGGTTCATGAAATTCGCGAGCTCAGGGCTCAATGGAAATCCAATGCAGAACGACTGGTCATCGCTGAAAAGGACTGTGCAAAGCACAAAATAAAGCAGGAAAAAGCCCTGCAGACCATTGAAGATCAGAAAGAGGTCATTGACAGGCTTGAGAACAAGGTCAGACTGCTGACCACAGGTGAGGGCTTCTGGCCAGATCTGAAAGTGCAAGGCAGTAAAATCCCTGGCGCCGGGGAAGGCCTCTTTGCTTCACGTCCTATTCCCAAGGGCGTGGTCATCGGTGAATACTACGGAACTCCTACCTATCGGATGGAAGTCGGTGACGACAGCCATGTTGTCTGGAGAAAAAGTGACAAAAGTCCCGTTTTATGAAAGATGATACCTGTTTCGTATGGATCAAAGAGGAAGTCAAACAAAATGGTATCTGGACCAAGGTCAACACGGAAAAAGGCGTTGACGGTGACCGTAAAGGTGATCATGAGGAGAAAACCATTCTGCGTAAAATGAACCACAGTGAAAAGAACAATGCGGCTCATTTTGTCTGTGAAGACGGTACGGTTAAATTCTATACCACACGACCCATCGAAGCAGGTGAAGAGTTGCTGTGGGATTATGATGAAGACGTTGAAAGCAACTTTGAAAAGGGCGTGAAAAAACTCATTATCCAGAGTCCAAAAAGTTACGTTCAGGTGATTGACGGCGATGTCATGCTGAAGAAAACTAAACACCCCAAACTGAATGTAAAAAGCTTTTTACGCCTTTAAGAATTATGTGTTAATTCGTAGAGACAGCCTTTAGACTTCAGCTTTAAATAAAAAGAAGTTTCCAGCTCATGTTTAACCATGAACCTGAAGGTTACCCTTGTCCTTTCTGCAGAATTCTTAACTCGGAAACAGAGAAAAAAGCGGAAGTTCTTTTTGAAACCAACTCAGTGTTTGTCTGCATGCCGATCCATCATAAACCGGCTTCAGGGCCTTCTTTGCTTATCATTCCCAAACAGCATGTCGAAAATATATACGACATGGATGACTCGCTGTTGGCAGAGCTTATCAGCCTGGGCAAAAAGATGGCGCTGGCTGTAAAGGCAGCCTGGAAAGCTGACGGTATTACCCTGATACAAAATAATGAGCCGGCGGGTTCGCAGGATGTCTGGCATTTTCATTTGCATATCAAGTGCAGACGGGAAGGCGATAATTTCTGGAAAGCGCCCATGCAGCGCACTGCACAAGCCTTGAGAAAGGAGTGGATTGATTCTTTCAGGCGCTTTATGACAGGTCAGTCTACTCCCCCTGTTGAGGACGAAGCATAGGTCTTTCTTTAAACCATTGAGCCTTTTCCTGCTCCAGGGCACTGGTCTTCAAAGCCTGGTACTTTGCTGAACTGGTTTTCAGCGTTCTTTCTGCTTTCTTCATCTCAATCTTGTTCAATTTGAGAAAAGAAGATGCCAGCACCTCATCAAGGTCAGCCCTCTTATCTCTGAGTGGAGACAAAGTACTGTTGATAAAAATGTAGTAGTCACCGCCAATCTCCATCGCTTTTCTGGTTTTTGCCATGGCACTGTTAAGCTCTTTCTTTGGAAAGTCGTGAGAAAAGGCAGGCAGAACGTCGAAATTACGATAGCGGTCAGACATCCGAGTGTAGAGATCATGAATCCGGTACTCTGTCCCTGACCTGAAGGACCCGAGATTAGCCCCCATGGTAAACATTTCAGGCTCTTCTCCCTCGGTGAAACCCTGAATGTACATCATCTGGCCAAGACCATAGATATCCATTTTCGGGTCACTCTGGGCACCTCTTGGCAGCTTGTCTTTCAATTCATCAGTCATCGGTTCCCTGTCACCAGGAGGCACAGGTTGAAAGCGACGTTTATCCATCACTTTGAATGATACCGCAGCAGGGTCAACATAAAGTTCATGACCCGGGTTGGCCACCTCATCAAACCGGGTACTGGTACCAAGATCAATCAGTCGCAAGCGATTCTGACGGGTGTCATACAACAGATTATCTGGCTTGAAATCACCATGCATAAAACCGGCATCCTGCAGATGCTTCAGACACTGGGCTGCCTGTTTAGCGAGCAATTTGTTCGCACACATATACTCGCTTCTGGTCAGCTGCTCACCCAGATACAGTGTTCTTAATTCCTTGAATATCTGCTCCAGTGACGGTCCCTCGATACGCTCCAGCAATAACCCTTTTCGACCTTTGATAATATGCATCCCATAACACTTAACCAGTCCGGGATCTTCAGGAACACTGGAGAATACATGAGCTTCGTTTTCAATCGTTTTCCAGGCCCAGGCCTGTTTGTTTTCATCATCATCCAGTGACGGCGGAAGGGTTTTGAAAATCAGGGAAGTTGCTTCGCCATCCGGTCCCATGACAGGGAGCAGTTCTACGGTGTCACTGCAATGCACAGGAGAGACTTCATCCAGAGAATATTTCCGACTATCGAAAGGCAGTGGTCTGGTTATTTGATGGGTTGTAGCACTCGACTCAATGGGCTCAAATCGATTCAGGGTAGACTGTGATAAGGGTGAACCGGGACTTTCATAACTCGAATCAACCGATTGAAAACGAGTGGGACATGACAGATTTTTGATCGGTTTGACCTGCTCTGTCTGTTTTCCCTGATGGGCACCGGTTTTCAGCCTGTCCCCCCTTCTTCTCGAAGATTCCCCCTTCAAGGTATCAGGTCTGTCGCCAACAGGATGATGACGATGTGATCCCGGAACGCTGTCCATGCTCCTAAAGCCCCTTCTTCTGAATCTCTTATCCAGTGTAGCGTTCACGCCTCGACAAAAAGGCAATCTATCTCGCGCCTGTCGACCACCTGCAGCAACTGATTGGCGAAAGGCATAATGCAACCCGCCAGATCAGTTTTTTTGCTGATCAGCCATGCTATTCAACGCTAGTCCGGAAAATTCATAAAGCCGCTCCAGTCAGGCTAAAGGCTTCGGAAATACTGAGATATTCGTTTTCTGATGTGTACGAAAAGAAACGAACATCGCTCGTCAGCTTCTCGCTAGCTCTTTCTCCGCCGTGACAGCATTTTCTCGTCAGATCCATACAATAAGCATGAATATGACGAGAAAATGTGTCAGCCGAATAAAGAGCAGAACGCGAAGCTCAACACTTTATGAAATGTCCGGGCTAGAGAAGTTGGCAGTGAGGAAGGAGGTATTAATCGTAAATTTACAGAGAGTGAGCCTGCCTCGTTTACGATGAAAATCAGTTAAGGACATTCAAGGCAATCTGGGCAGGTTCTCATTCAGCGCAAGGCTATAATCAGCCGCAGCACTTCTTGTATTTCTTGCCACTGCCGCAAACACAAGGGTCGTTTCTGCCCGGTGTTTTTTCTACCACTTTCGTGGTTGGCAGGTTTTTCAACAGCTCCAGATCAGAAATGTCTTCCTGCAGCTCTTCATCAACCTCGATGGTGTAAAACCAGCCATTTTCTTCAAAGATGGCGGCCAGTTCCTGCTCACGTTCTTCAGTTTGAACAACCACACTGGCAGGGTTTTTCTCGGTGCCCAGCCTGGCTGATTTCTTGCGCTCGAACCCCCGGCTGTGTTTATCCGTGAGGTTCATCAAACGGTTGCCTTCGGCATAAAGCATAGGTTACCCACCACTCTTGATCGATTCAATTCATTATCCGTACCTGAGTTCCTCAGGACAGGGATAACCAGTAAAACCGACGTAATCTACTGGATTTGCATCGATTTAGCCAGAAGTCTGACGGATTTATAATCAAAAAGCTGATTATTACCCTTTCGGGCAGAACCTTTATGAAACGTCGACCATTTAAATAGAGATGCGTCACTTTCAGGAATGTTTCGAGGGGTATTTAAAATTAAGCGTTATTCAGAAGATGGAGAGACTGCTGTGGCCAATGCTTCACGTAATGTTTTCCTGTTCCAGTTACCGGGAATACCAATTCGGCGCAGCTCCATGAGCATATGACTCTCACTATATCGAAGCTCTTCTAACTTCAGCAACCATGCATCGAAAGCCCCGGGTTCACGCCAGCGCGCCCTGATAGCCAACTCTATTTTCTCACTGGCATGGAAATCATTATCTTCATCAATGGCTTCGTACAATTCTGCCAGTGTTCTTTTGAAAAGATCTGTATAAGGGAAACGAGCCTTGAGGTAATCGGCGAAATGAGCCAGCTCCCAGCTTCCCCCACAAGGGTTGCTCACTTCAGAATGGCACAGTTTGTTCACCAGGTTGAAGAGAGAAACGCCCTCCTCTACAATCTGACTCTTGATGTATTGCCTGAGCACTTCATCGTTTTCATGCCTCATCAAAGCTTGAAGTATGGGCATACTATCCTTGTAAGTCAGCCAATTAGCGCTATCAACAAAGCCAACTATGTACTTGGCCAGTTCGTCAGCGTTCCACCTTTCCCTATATTCAGGAGGCATCTTCAATTTTCGATTATTCAGATTAGTGACCAGTTCCCCCAAAGTCCCTGTGCAAATACGCCGGGCTATGCCGAGCAGATAGTGCTGGAGCCCTTTTTCAATATGGAGTCGCGCCATATCCAGCAAAAAAGCACTGGCATTTGCATCTTTGTCATTCGCCACCTTCATTTCCAGTTCAATCAGGGTTTCTTCTGCCAGGCACTCATAATAATGCTTCAAGCCAGGTAATAGCTCATGCAAGGCATTATCACTCCACTCATTAGGCTTTTTGACAACCGGGGGGCATAGCACCTGAGATCTTTTCAAAAAAATGACCAGCTGCTGGAAAGATTTATGCTGACACACCCAGTATCGAAGAAATTCCTTCACCCGCTCGGTATCTCTTTGGGAGTAATGTCGAAGCGCCTCTCCATGCATCAGCTGGCATAACTGTATACGAGACATGGGAATATACTTCTCAATCATTTGAAACTGCTTGGTAGGCTTAGCCTTAACTTTCAGTTCCTTCATGCGGGCGCTTACACCGGATGCTCCCCTTTGGACATAGGTTGCACTGGAGAGCGTTTTATACAATAACCAGGCCAGCGCCTCGTCATCGCCCTGATTAGCCTGCCTTACTAACTCTGCATTGGGCAGCAGGGATTTGGCCCTGAGCGCAGAAGGAGGATTATCCAGATCGGCCAGAAAAAGGGTCTGCTCTTGGGAACTCAAACGTGGGATGTCATCAGGAGAAGGCTCTGCCAGCCCCACTTCCATATCGGTGACAGTGGCATCACTGTGACTGATTGAATTCACCTCTGACACATCGGTACTCATCATCTCAGCCACAGGGCTCTTTCTGAGCAACCGGCTTTGTGGGTCAATTTCGAACAGTTCTTCAGGGTTCTGAACAATATCCTTACCGACCAGAGCAAAGTTGAGCAGGCCTATTCCGCCATAATCAAAAGTCAGTTCACGATTTCGCTCAACAGGGTCATTTGGATCTATGTCGGCTATGGCAATAACTACCAGTTTTATTGCAGCCTGAAGATCGGTTCCGGGCTTCAGATAGATACGTTCTTCATAATCTATCCAGTCAATGCACTCGGGTCTTACAATCGACAATAGCTGAACATTCGGGTGGTGAGCATCATGATTCAGAAACCGAAAATTGCCTCCCCCCTGTTCACCATTCACTCCCAGCTCATAGCCCAGATGACCGGCTATGGTTCGACCCTCACTTTCAGGTTCAAACATCAACCGAATCTGATGAGTCCATGCTGTATAGGTGTCAGGTTCCGTCAGAAAATGCGGTTCTGGAACCGGGTCTATGACAACATATAAATGCTGGTGAGTCTGACTGACGGGCTTGTCCGGCTGTATGCCTTTCATTTTCTTGTGTTCTTCATCCAGCTCACTACGAACGACAACCCTGCCACTGTACTCCCCTAGCAGCTGGTATTGTTTTATAGCGACTTTGGCGATGCAGCCATTTCCAGCCCGCAGGCTTTGCCCCATCTCTACCGTGTCCCCACTGTCCATTTTTGCAAGCACATCGGAAACTTCCTTATAGTCGAGACTCAGGCCCGCCACATTCAAAACTCGAGGGTCGACGATCTTCACGCCCCTTTCACCACTGCTCATTGGTAAAATATTCAGAGGAATACCGATAGCCTGCTTCAAGCCCTCAATGTCCCATTTACCCCCATCTGGAGAAGGTATTTCTAAATGATTGAACGTAAATTCAACCTCATCCAGTCGTCCACAAAAGTCATACAGTCCTTTTGCATAGGCAATACGATTCTCTCCGTCTCCATGCAATGCCCGAAACTGAAGCTTTTCCAACGCTCTTCTTTTCTGCAAAGAGGACTGAGCCTTAACAAAGGCCACTAGAAGTGACTGGGAGGAACTATCCAGCACTAATTTCTCCGAAGACAATCCGGAAATAGAAGCAATCAGCTCATACCAACTCCGAACACCCAAAGGAAGGGAAGCATTAACCATCAAATGATCCAGAACCTTTTCCAGGGGCTCTCCAGCCGTGAGTCTCAGCTTAATCATTTCTTTTAATGCCAAAACGCCCAGTTGGCGATTATCGACCTGACTCAACCATCGAAATTCAAACTGTCTGAGCAAAGCCGTTCTCAGTTCAAGATCTCCAGACAGGTTATCAATCAGTCGTGCAAAAAAGACGCTGATATTTGGACTTTTAAACCCTTCAGGAAGTTTCCAGCAGGTATCCTGAAGCTCCCGGTGGAGACTTTTCAAACTCTGTCCTTGCTCCAGAGCCACCTTTATAAACCAGACAAAAGCTTTAGAGTCTTTTAACAAGAAAAGCTTGAGCTCGGTATAGGCGGCCTCATCTCCTGCCATCGCCCTGTCATAAAGCTGCTCTCCCAGATCATCATTCAGATCAGGCAAACCTGAAAGCAACTCAGGCACATACCGGACCAATAGAACAAGATCCCACTGCTGGTGCCCACGAAAGGGCGGCTTGATTTCAAGGAAATTCAGAGTATCCAGTAAAGCGGAGATACCTTTGTCGGAGTACCCAAGAATAAGAGCTTTTAAATCAGCTTCCGATAACAGCCTGCTCAATTGTGCGTCAGGAAGTTTAAAGTGACGTTTAATGTACTCAATCAACTGGAAGAGATTAATAGGCCTGGTAAACCTTTGCTGCAATTCACTGAGCAGTCTTGGCAAGCAGGTATCGCGATGTACGGAATCGCGCTGGATGCTGATGAGAGAACCGTATAGCTCTTCCTGCAATTGAAGATGGTCAGCGTCGGGGAAACAGTCTTCAAGAGACAAAATGCCACTGGCAGGAATCGACAGTCGGGGCAGCATTGATGGCGCTGACCTTGCACTGCGATGTGAAAGACTTTCCCCCTGCCTGAATCTTTTTGCAGAAGGAGGCTGATCAATATCTTCTTCAGCTTCCTGGTTGCTGAAAAAACGCGGGGGATTCGCGCCTGATGTAGGTTCCATCCATTAACTATAAATCACGAGCGTTCGATGGTCGAATATCAACAAACTTTGATCTGGCAAGCGCATTGCCAGCTCCCTTCGACAGCCTCAGGATGTACTGGGTATGTAAGGTAATTAACGTTCTAGAACCTTAGTGATGAGTGGTCGACTTTTTGGTCTATCTTTATGGGCTGATCTGTTTTAGAGCCTGAACTCTGGAACCTTCCCCCATTCCTTTCGGTCAGCTGTCAGAGGATTAGCCGAATGCCACTGCCTCAGGTTGCAACCCGCACAATAGTATTACTGTTGATGGTCTTCAGCCTGACCGGTTGCCTCAAATTAAACCTGATCAGGGAGAAACCTCAGTCCAGCAAGCCTGTACAAACCACCAACAGCCTGACACAGGAGGAAGCCCACTTCAGACAGTCAGTGCTCTCTGACCTTAACTACGAGCTGTATCTGGACATTTCAGAACCGGGCAACACTCGATACTCCGGACGGGTATCCATCAGTTTTGCATTGCAACAAACCAGCAAGCCATTAAGACTTGATTTCCAACAGGGTGAAGTCAGTCGCTTTCTAATCAATAGCCAGCCCGCTGACGTTCAATATAACGGCCACTTTATTACCCTTGTTCCCGGTAGCCTGCAACAGGGGAAAAATACCGTGGAGATCGAGTTTCTTCAGAAATACAGCCATCACGGTGTCGGCCTGAACCGTTTACAGGACACTCTGGATCAACAACTCTACCTGTTCACGCAGTCTCTTCCGTTCAATAGCAGCAGACTCTTCCCTGTATTTGACCAACCTGACCTGAAAGCTCGTTATAAACTGACGGTGAAATCTCCTGCAGACTGGCAGGTTATCACCTCTTCATCAGACAAAAAAACGATTAAGGATGGCAAAAAGAGCTGGTGGTATTTTTCAGCCTCCGAGGTCAGCAGCCCTGCTCTTTTCTCACTGTCTGCGGGCCCGTTTCGTGTGTGGGAAGATATCTCTGGAACCATTCCTCTGTGTTTGGCCGTCCGCCAATCACTGGCCAAACAGGTGCAGCCACAAACCTGGTTTGCATTGACCCGGCAGGGTTTGCAGTTTTTCGGTCAATACCTTAATCAACCTTTTCCTGGTCTGAAATTCGATCAGGTGCTGATACCTCAGTTGACAGATCTGTCTTCTATGTCTGGCTACCGAGCCGATGAACGCCTGATTTCCTCAACAGAAGTAAAGGAAAATCCTGAAATCCAGGCTCAGGCAATTTATGAGAGTCTTGCACGCCAATGGCTGGCTGATTCGGCATCCCCTGTCTGGTGGGACAGTGTGTGGCTTCAGGAAAGTCTTATCCGCTTTTTAACCTTTAAAGCCATGGATAAAGGTGCACACCTCGGTGATACCTGGCCTTATTTCTATCGAAGCCAGGAAGCTAAAGCCTCTCAGGCTGATGTTCAAAATCAGGTACCGGCTCTGATCACAAAAACCGTCACGACTCATGATGCCCTGAAGCATATCCAAACCCCTTTGTATTCATCTATTCAGGGAAAAGGTCCGGCAATACTGCGGCAGCTGGAATATCGCCTGACAGAGGAAACCTTTCGCCAGGGTCTCAGAGATTATCTATCTCTGAATCAGGATAACGGCGTCAGAACAGAAGCGTTCATCCAAAGTATGCGGGAAGCGTCGGGTAAAAAGTTGAAACACTGGACAGATGTCTGGTTTTACACATCGGGCAGTAATTCGGTACAAGCACAATGGGAATGCAAGGATCAGTCTTTAGCTTCCATAACTCTTCATCAGTCTGCTCAGGGGCCAAAAAGTAATGTGCTCAGGGAGCAGCAGCTCAATGTGGGCCTCTATCATCAAACAAACAACCAGCTGGCACTCTTCCGAAGTCTCCCGGTAAGGCTTGACGGCAAGAAAACCAAAGTACCTTTTTCGGGCCGAATTCCATGCCCTGACGCTGTGTTCCCGAACACGGATGACTATGGATACATTTCCGTAAAAATGGATGGAGCCAGCCTCAAGGTGGCCCTTAAGAACAGGGGTGACAGCACTATTCTGGAAACTCAGCTTATTGATTTACTCTATAACTCAGTCAAACAGGCTGAAGTAGATGTCCATGCGCTGTTGACCCGGTTGTATCAACAAATACCTGAAGAAAGTACTCCAGGCTTGTTGTTCCAGTCACAGAAGGTACTGCAAGAACTGTATACAACCCTTCAAACGCTCCGCTATCAGGATGAATCCCTGGAGGAAAAACTGGCTGAACCACTCTATGAGCTGGAAAGCTTTGTCTGGCAACAACTGATGATTGCTGTCCCAGGCAGTATTGAGCAACAGAGCTGGTTCAGAAGTTATCGGATAGTGGCTCATAGCCAAAACGGACTGGCACGCCTGGAAGATTTACTGGACAACCGCCCATTACTCAGTGGTCTCATAATCACTCAGAATCAACGCTGGGATATGCTCTTCAAACTCATATAACACCAATACCCAGGCGCTGAAAAACGTATTAATCAGGCATCAGATACCTCATCTTCTGCGGGTAAAAAAATGGCCACTGTCGCTCAGTCCCTGCGCCCGGATATCAAGACCAAACACGCATGGGTACAGCGCTTTCAGGAAGCAGATTCTCACAACTATCAGGAGCTGGCTGCATTCAGACACCCGTTGTTCCCACCCAGCCAGATCCAATTGGCTCAACAGATGGCAGGACAAATTCTGGATGGTTTGCAGTATATGGTGCAACAACCTAAAGCCCTGCAATGGAACTACCTGACCTATATTGTGCCTCAAGCCTGTTCTGTGCATGGCATTACCCAAATCAAGAATGCCATGACTCAATATCAGGCCTATCCTTTCATAGAACTTCAATTATCACTCAAAAAGTCTGCTGCAGAGAGCTGTCTGGCCATGCGAAACCGACTTAAATTGTCTAAGTAAAATCACCTAAAATCATTTTGATTGCTTGACGCCCTGTCTTTTATATTTGAATATTCGCATATCCAAATATACAGTCTCTTCTTCAATTCATAAGTCATCTTTTAGCAGTGAGATCATCATGGCAGTAAAAGTAGGTATCAATGGTTTTGGTCGCATCGGTCGCCTGGTGCTGCGTGCAGCTTTCGACTGGCCTGAACTGGAATTCGTCAGAATTAATGACGTAGCCGGCAACGCCGCTACTCTGGCACATCTTCTTGAGTTTGATTCAGTACAGGGTCGCTGGCCGCGCACTGTTTCAGCGACTGAAAACAGCATAACCGTGGATGGACAGACCATGGCCTGCAGCCAGGTCAAAGATATAGACGACCTGGACTGGTCAGACTGTGACGTTGTTATAGACGGTACCGGTGTCCACAAGAAAACCTCTATTCTTCAAAAATACCTGAATCAGGGCGTCAAACGAGTAGTCGTGACGGCTCCGGTAAAAGAAGAAGGTGTCTTAAATGCTGTAATGGGCGTGAATGATCATCTGTTCGACCCTGAGGCACACCGGATTGTCACAGCCGCTTCCTGTACCACCAACTGTCTGGCTCCTGTCGTTAAAGTCATTCATGAGAAACTGGGCATAGTCCGTGGCAGCATGACAACCATTCATGACATCACCAACACCCAGACTATTCTGGATGCGCCCCACAAGGATCTGCGTCGCGCCAGAGCCTGTGGTATGTCACTGATTCCAACAACCACCGGTTCAGCAACCGCTATTACTCATATTTTCCCTGAGCTGAAGGGCAAGCTGAATGGTCATGCTGTTCGGATACCTCTGGCCAATGCATCCCTGACCGATGTAGTGTTCGACGTCGAAAAAGACACCAGTATCGAGGAAGTAAATGACCTCCTCAAATCTGCCTCAGAAAATGAGTTAAAAGGTATTCTCGGTTATGAAGAGAGACCTCTGGTTTCCATCGATTATCGGGGTGATACCCGCTCAAGTATCATTGATGCGCTCTCCACGATGGTGGTTAATGATCGTATGGTGAAGATCTATGCCTGGTACGATAACGAGATGGGCTACTCCGTGAGAACAGCAGAACTGGCCAGAAAGGTTGGAATGGCTTGAATCCACTTCAAATGACGTCTCCACTGTCTATTTTGTTCCTCTGCACAGGTAACTCAGCCCGCTCTCAGCTGGCTGAGGCTGTTTTTCGCGATATGGCCGGGGATGACTTCCGGGTATTCAGTGCCGGAACTCAACCTCAGGGCATTGATGACCGCGTTTTTCAGACGCTGAAGGAACTGGATATCCCGGCTGACGGCCTGAAAAGCCAGAGTCTGGACGACCTTGATGAACAGCATTTTGATTACGTCATCACGCTTTGTGACAACGCCAAGAATGAATGTGCTCACTATCCACCGTCAGACGCTCTTTTGCATTGGGATCTGGAAGACCCCAAATTTCTGGACGGGCTGACTCCCTTTATAAACACAGCCCATATTCTACAGCAGCAAATCAAGCTGTTTCTGCAGCTGAATACGCCAGGTGCAACCCAGCAAGGTTTTAGTCCGGACGAGTTTTTCAAACTGTTGTCCGACAATACACGACTACGCACCCTTATGCTGATTGAGGATGAGAAGGAACTGTGCGTCAACGATCTGGTCAACGCTCTTCAGGAAAGCCAGTCCAAAGTCTCACGTCATCTGGCCCAGATGCGCACTTTGAAGATATTGAGTACCCGCCGTCGTGCTCAACATATTTTCTATCGTCTCAACCCGGACCTTCCGCCATGGATGGAGCTGGTTCTGGCTGTGACAAGAACCGGTCAGCCCGATTTTATTAATCAAGAAAAAATCCTCCTGAAAGCCCACACTTCAGACAACCCATCACCAGTAAAAGATACGGAGGAATGACGATGCTGAAAAACCTGTCTTACGGCTTGAGACAATATCTGCTGGTGACCTTCAACTACTGGAACTTCACCATTACGGATGGTGCTTTACGGATGCTGGTCGTATTGCACTTTTACAGTCTCGGCTACGAATCTTTAGACATCGCCCTGTTGTTTCTGTTCTATGAATTCTTTGGCGTAGTCACCAACCTGGTAGGAGGCTGGGTAGGTGCCAGACTGGGCTTGAACCGAACCATGAATTTTGGACTTGGCCTCCAGATTTTTGCTTTGTTGCTACTCACTGTTCCTGCCCAATGGCTAACCGTTCCACTGGTTATGTTTGCACAGGCACTGTCAGGTATTGCCAAAGACCTGAATAAAATGAGTGCCAAAACATCCATCAAAAAACTCATTAGTAATGAGCAACAGGGGAAGTTGTATCAATGGGTTGCGATTCTGACAGGCTCAAAAAACGCCTTGAAGGGAGCCGGCTTTTTTATAGGGGGGGCACTGCTAACCCTTATTGGTTTCAGAAACACACTCTTCGCCATGGCTGCGGTCCTCACCATCGTTCTGCTGATGAGCCTGATCTGGCTGAACCGGGATATGGGCAAGTCAAAGGCTAAAGCCAAATTCAGCCATATTTTTTCCAATAACCGAGCCATCAATATTCTCTCTGCAGCACGAATGTTTCTATTTGGTTCACGGGATGTCTGGTTTGTCATCGCTCTGCCCGTATACCTATCCAGTGTGTTCGGCTGGAGTCACTCTGAAACAGGCGGTTTTCTGGCCCTATGGGTCATCGGTTATGGTATCGTACAAGGGCTGGCACCGAGGATTACCGGCAATGAAAGTCATTCTCCCCCAGGCCGAAAGTCTGCCACCCTCTGGGCAGGCGCTTTGCTGCTATCCGCTCTGGCCGTTGCTCTGGGTATACAACGGGAATGGCACCCAGAACTGACCATTATTATCGGACTGTTGGTGTTTGGGGCTATTTTTGCCATAAACTCCTCGCTGCACTCCTACCTGATTGTCAGCTATGCCAGAGAAGATGGCGCTTCAATGGATGTGGGCTTCTATTATATGGCTAATGCAATGGGCAGACTGATAGGTACTCTGTTATCAGGCTGGCTTTTTCAGATCAGTGGTCTGGCCACCTGCCTTTGGGTATCCTGTCTCTTTATTGCTCTGACAACACTGATCTCCCTGGGCCTGCCACGACTGCACCCTCATGCAGCTTCATCCCCCTGACTCTTTTAAGGCACAGGCCGAACTTTCAGAAATAAGCACAAATGTACTAAAAAAGCCGCTATTTTCGTCAACATCCAGCGTGAAAAGGTCAAGAGAATGTCAGAATCCACAAAAAAGGCTTTGAAAAGTTCAATTACAACAATCTCTGTGCCATTATTCAGAGTTTATTCATTAAGGCAGGGACTCTCCCCGTCTTTCCGGGTCTAAGCCCTTTACTGGCAGGACTTTGACCAACCCATTGGAGAAAAAAAGTGAAAAAGGTTCTCAAAGTGACCGCGTTGGCAGCTGTAATTGCTCTTGCCGCAGGTTGTAAGGATAACGCCCAACCCGTTACTGAAGAAGTCAAACTGGACACCCCTGAGCAGAAAGCTGCCTACGCTATGGGTGCTTCTCTGGGTAACTACGCTGATCAGACCCTGAAACAGCAAGAAGAAATGGGTATCACCATTGACCGTGAACTGCTCAAAAAAGGTTTCATTGAAGCCCTGAATGGCCAGAGCCAGCTGAATGATGAAGAGATTCGTACCTCCCTGCAGGGTCACGAAGAGCGTATCCGTCCTGTCATCGAGAAGAAAGTACAGGAACGTCTGGACGAAGACCGCAAGAAAGGTGAAGACTTCCTGAAGGAAAACGCCAAGAAAGAAGGCGTGAAGACTACCGATTCTGGTCTCCAGTACGAAGTCATTGAAGCGGGTGAAGAAGGTGCTTCCAAGCCTGACGCTGAAGACCAGGTGACCGTTCACTACACCGGCACCCTGATTGACGGTACTGTATTCGACAGCAGTGTTGAGCGTGGCCAGCCAGCTACCTTCCCTCTGAACGGTGTTATCAAAGGCTGGCAGGAAGGTCTGCAGTTGATGCCAAAAGGCGCCAAGTACAAGCTGTATATCCCTGCTGAGCTGGGCTACGGTGATCAGGCGGCAGGTTCAATCCCACCCGCCTCTACCCTGGTTTTCGAAGTTGAGTTGCTCGACATCGCAGGCGACAAGAAGTAATTACTGATTCTTATCAGCTAAAAAGGCCGGATATTTTCCGGCCTTTTTTGTTTAACTTTTTAGCATCATTCACACAGTGCAATCCATAAATTCTTCAGCCAGTGGCGGAGGTATAACAATATCCGGTTTACCCGCCTGAAAGTGCAGTTTTAGTTCACTGGAAACACTTGATCTGAGGCAGTAAAACTGGACATCCGATTAAGCTACTTTTGCCAATTCATATTTCTCATGACTTAAATAGCCCAGATAGCCGTGCCGGCGAGTTCGATTATATGTATTCAAACGCTTCTGACGCATCTGCTCCCGATTCATCATAGGCTCATACTCTGCAGCAACTCGTTCTCATGGAAGATAGCTCGGAAAGCCAATGACTTTACGAGAGAAGAGATTAATAACAACCGCAAGATACATGTCGCTTGAGTCTGGCATTTTCAGTGGCCAAAGCCGATTCACGCTCACTCACTGATTTTTCCGGTTAGCGGCAGTTCGCCAGGTATAGAGCTGAGATTCTTGTAGTCCAAGCTCATTAGTAGCAGAAGATACACTGGTTTTTTTTCGGCCAGCTTCAATGCCTCAGCTTTGAATTCAGGGGAATGGAACTTCCTATTTTTCCTGGTAGTCATGGGTCACCTCACAGAATGATTTTACTCTCTTAGAGACATATCCAGAACTACTGCCTCACATCACTGCTGAGCAATAATATTCTTCTGCACTCTTTGAGTCAGGTCAGCCAGTAAATAGCTGATACCTTCAACCAGCTGCTCCGGAGAGCTACCTTTCGGGAGGGTTCTGTTTAACTTGATTGAAGAAGATTGAATTCGTACCTGTTTCTTCAGGAGTGTTAACCGGGCATCCAGTTCCAGGACATTATCCGACCACGACAAATTATTAATGACAACATTCACCGCTACATCAGGAGCCTGACTCCTCAACCAGGGGCCAGACTGAACATCTGACCATGGAAAAAGAGTAGACAGGTTTTGCGTAAGAGTACGAGTGACCGCGTCCTGTAAAGGCTCACCCCAGCGCTGAATATCATAACGGATAATCTCATAACCACCGTTGTTTACTGCCAGACTGGCTCGATCCATCCAGCCAGGAATCTTAACCGGTGCCACTCCGATGGAGGCCTTGGTGCTGTTACTGACCTTTACTTCCACCACAGGTTTCAGGGTGTAGTACTGAAACGGTGTTACATGACTTGCACAGGCGGACAGAAAAAAAACAGCCACCAGAGGCATGAACCATTTAATATTCTTCTTCATACCCTACTCACCTGTCTCTCTGCCTGATAACACTGAACCTGGCTGTTCCTCCAGCAATTCTGCCAGCTCTCTGACCGCATCTGCCGAACGACTGATATCTTTACTGCTACGTTCTAACTGGAACATCAATGGCGAGTCCGGAGCCATGGTATCCCCCAATGCCGCTGTCGTTTGTTCTACCGCCTTAAGAGTTACTTCTACCGTCGCCAAAACTTCATTCACCTTACCCAGTGTTTTTGGCAACTCCTTTTCAATAGCCCGTGACATTTGATCCATACTGTCAGCCATGGGCACAAATTCGTCCCTCATATCCGACATACTTTTTGCCATATCTTCCGACATGCTCCCAAACTGGGCAAAGGCTTTATTAAGATTACCAGGCATCTTCTGAAACGCCTCACTGCCGCTGATGGTATTCAGATTATGAGCAATACTTTTCAGATCAGAAATCAGTTCAGGCAGATTCATCTTGTCCAGATCCTGAGTGATCGTTTCCAGATCTGTGGGCACTGTAGGCAGCTGTGGGTACTGACTGGAAACAGGAATGGTCTGAGAGTTGGCCTTATAAAAGTCGACCTCTACGTATAACAGCCCGGTCAGCAAACTCTGGGTTTTCAGCTTGGCAGCAAGTCCTCTGGCAACCAGTTGCTCCATAATGTCTTCAGGAACTTCTCCTCCCTTACTGATCACCATGTCAGGGTAAATATCAATCACAACGGTATTGAGCAGTTCTTCACGATCGACATAAAGCTGGGTACGAATATCGGTAACTTCACCAATTTTTACTCCTCGCAGCGTGACAGGGGCACCAATGTTCAACCCCATAACGCTACTGTCGTATATCAGTTCATAGCGCTCTTTACTGTTGCTGGAGTAACTGCCTGTACCCACAAACATAGCCAGACCCACTGCCAGCCCGATCATGGCAATCACAAACAGACCGGCAAAGATAGAATATCTTTTCTTATTCATCTGCAAATCTCTCCGGACCTCTGTTGATGCCCTTGTCCACGGGACAAAAAGTCCCTGACCAAAGGCTGAGCACTATGATTCAGCATATAAGAGGGAGCACCTGTATCGAGCTGTGTTTTTGTCTGTGCATCTAAAAATACGCCATTGGAACCAATAGCAAATATACTTTCCAGCTCATGGGTCACAATGACAATAGTCACCCCCAGAGATTGGCTGAGCTGCAGGATCAGATCGTCCAGCCGCTTGGCACTCAGAGGATCAAGACCTGCCGACGGTTCATCAAAAAACAATACTTCAGGATCTAATGCCATCGCCCTGGCCAGGCCTGCCCGTTTAGCCATGCCACCGCTGATCTCGGAAGGATAATAGTCTTCAAAACCCGCCAGCCCGACCAAAGCCAGCTTATAGCGAACCAGATCGGCCATTTCTGCCGGCTTCATTCGGGTGTATTGAGTCAGAGGTAAACTGACATTTTCTGCCAGCGTCATAGCACTGAACAGCGCACCACTTTGATAAGTTACCCCCCAGCGTTTTCTCATCTTCAGCTGCTGGATGTCTGTGGCTGAGAAATAGTCTCTACCATCATAAGCAATCGTTCCGGCGGCTGGCTGATATAAACCGATCATATGCTTGAGCAGAGTACTCTTGCCGCAACCACTGCCTCCCATGATGACGAAAACATCACCTTTTTGAACGCTGAAATTCAAGTTCTGCTGTATCAGACTGCTGCCGTACTTCATCGTCAGTTGACTGACTTCTATTGCTGCACTCTTCTCAGACAGGGATTTGGAATCTGGCTGCTCTATCATCAAATACCCAACTGGAAATAGAGAATATTCAGGCCTGCATCTGCTACGACCAGATAAACAATGGCCGTCACTACAGCTGTTGTCGTTGCCTTGCCCACGGCTGCCGATGAACGTCCGCAAGCCAGGCCAGCCTGACACCCGGCAAAACTGATCAATAGAGCAAACACCAGACTCTTAAATAATCCGGTCATGACATCACTCATGGCGAATGCGCCTGAGAGTTGGTGGACATACTGGGTAAAGGTGATGTCCATACTCAGCGCCACAACGCCGCCGCCGAGCATGCCCAGGATATCGCTGTAAAGCGTCAGTAATGGCATAGCGACAACCAGTGCCAGCATTCGGGGGAGCACCAGATAATCCACAGTCTTGATACCCAGGGTGGTGAGAGCATCAACCTCTTCATTCACCTGCATAGTGCCGAGTTGTGCTGCATATGCAGCGCCTGTTCGACCCGCCATAATAATTGCGGTCATCAAGGCCCCCATTTCCCGTACCATCCCAACACCTACCAGGTCTGCGACATACACTTCAGCACCAAACTGTCTGAGCTGAACAGTGCCGAGATAAGCCAGAATCATACCTACCAGAAAGCTGAGTAACGTCACGATTGGTAATGCCGCTGGGCCGGCCTGATGTAGAAACTGGAAAAAATCCCCACGCCTGGCGTCACTGCGGAGCCTGAATATTCTGAGAATCCCGAGGGTGATCTCGCCCAGAAACAGGACAAAATCTTCCAGCCACTGCAACAGTCCTTTTATGATTGACTGAAACAGGTTTATTGAAAAAAATGCTGTCTTATTCGAAGAGGTTTGCAGAGGGACTGCAGTGGCTAACTGGTGAAGAGTGTGGGCCTCTTCTGGAAGCCCTGAGAGCATCAACTTGATTTTGCTGCGGTCACAATAACGCTGAAGTTTAAGCAACCAGGCCGAGAACTGTGAATCCCAACGAAAGGAAGGATCCGTTAAGACTTCAAAAGTCTGAACATTCTCTGATTCCAGCTCAGAGAATATCTGCTCGGTATCAGGCAATGTCTGATACCGGTCCCAATGACCGGAGAGGCTCGCACTCAAATATTCCGGACTAACGTTACGCGTTATCTTGAAACCGGGTGATACCATCGAGTCTAAATGCCCATAGCGAACGAAAAAGTACTGATAAAAAAGAGCGACAAGCATATAGACAAAACTGAACCCGGTAAATATTCCAGTGACTGACTTTACCAAGCCCATAGACTGTCACCAGACATAAGTCCGGCTCAATCTTTTACATTAACTTTGCCGTCTATAAGACTGACAGCGGTATTGATAGTTGATAGCAACTTCATCAGAAATCTGTCGGACTTAAGCCTTCATAGAGGAAGCTGGCTTAAGTCCGACAGACTCCTGATCATCACATAAACAACTTGATGATACTTTCCTGCAGGTTGTCAATTTCAGCCGTAGAACCAGGTGCTACAAAAATCGTATCGTCCCCGGCCACACAACCTAAAATACCGTCAGAACGACCGATAGAATCCAACAGACGGGCAATCATTTGAGCAGCACCCGGGCTGGTTTTGATCACGATCAACATACCATTGTTGGCAACATCTTCCACCAGATCCCGAACGGCAATATTGGAATCCATTTTACCCAGCTCCGGTGGCAGGCAATACACCTGTTCATTGCGGGCATTGCGGGCACGAACAGCCCCGTGACGACTCAGTAGCCTGGATACCTTGGATTGACTGATATTGTCAAAGCCCTGGCTCTGAAGTTGCTCAACAATCTGACTTTGAGACCCACAGCTCTCTTCTTTAAGCAGCTGTCTGAAAGCCTTTATGAGTTCTTCCTGTTTTTGACTGGCCATAATCTTTGTTCATTGCTCCTGAAGCCCCAGACAGTTTACACCAGGGTTTCTGGCTTATTCTGGGTAAAAAAGCACCACCAATGAATAAATATTCAAATTTTGCTTGATTTTATCCATGATCATGTAAGAGAATCCAATTTCCATGTGAACCCGTAGTCTGTTCGGCCTATGCTATCCGGTATGAAATGGCCTTAAGTCCGACAGATCTCCTCAGCCCTGAAGACTTCCCAATCACCTAAATCGGGAAAAGCTCCTCGCTGAATCACCGTAGTCATTGTAGATGCGGCAGGACTCTCACAAACAGCCATGAGCTGGAAAATACCGCCTTGCCACTCAACAATGGCAGTGACGGATGTTTCAAACCAGCCATGAGCACAAACCAGCCATGAGCACAAACCAGCCATGAGCACAAACCAGCTATAAGCGATTAACACAATTTTTCGTCACCCATGGGGATGAAAATGTTTCACTGTATAAACTATCCGCTGCATTTCATACTCACCAAAGCGGGAATTTTTACAAAATGGTAGATGAAAGGCAATGGGCATAGTAGTAGAGAGCCTCAGCAAGGCTTTTGGCTCCACACAGGTTCTGAAAGATATTAGTTTTAGCATACCCCGAGGTGAAACCACCGTTCTTCTGGGGGCCAGTGGCGCAGGCAAGAGTACTCTGCTGCGTATGCTGAACCTACTGGAAACACCGGATCAGGGCACCATGAAGATCGCGGATATGTCTTTTAATTTCAGTAATGGACATGACAACAAGCACCTGAACAAACAGGCTTGTGCACTGCGACGTAAAGTAGGCATGGTTTTTCAGCAATATAATCTCTGGCCTCATATGACCGTTCTTGACAATCTGATTGAAGCGCCAGTTGTTCAGGGCATGCCCAAGAAACAGGCCATCAGTAAAGCAAAAGAACTATTGGAACGAGTCGGCCTGTCTGAAAAAGCAGAGGCCTGGCCATCATCGTTATCTGGCGGCCAGCAGCAACGAGTGGCCATTGCTCGCGCATTGATGCTTTCACCTGATGTTCTGTTATTTGATGAGCCTACTGCAGCACTGGATCCGGCTATTACCAATCAGGTTGTGGAAGTCATCAAAGAGTTAAGCCAATCCGGTATCACTCAGGTGGTTGTCACTCACGAAGTTGAATTTGCCCGAAAAATTGCCAGTAAAGTTATCTATCTTGAAGATGGCCATATTGTCGAAGACGGGTCTTCAGATCATTTTGCACACCCACAAACAGAAGCTTTTCGCAGCTATCTGGAACACTGATCTTTGGGAGACTCATGTCTCCAGCCTATAGAGGCCGCTGTAGCCAGCACGTCTTTCAGACGGCCTCTTAGTTTGATTGCAGACTTTTCGGATTTCTGGAGTACCGAAAATGAAAAAATTGTTCGCCTCTATTCTAACAGCCAGTGTCGTGACCATTGCCTCGATCCAAGTTCAGGCAGCCGAAACCATACGCTTTGCCACAGAAGCCACTTACCCTCCTTTTGAGTTTGTCGGCAAAGATAATCAGCTTGAAGGCTTTGATATCGATCTGGCCAATGCAATCTGCTCGGAACTTAAAGCAGAGTGCACATTCAGCAACCAGCCCTTTGACAGCCTTATTCCCAGTCTGAAATTCCGCCGGTTTGATGCTGTTATTTCAGGTATGGACATTACTCCAGACCGTCTCAAGCAAGTGGATTTCAGCAGTCCCTATTATGAAAACTCAGCTATTTTTGTGGCAGATAAAAACGACAAACTGACGTCTATTGACGCCCTCAAGGGTAAGTCAGTCGGCGTTCAGAATGGCTCTACTCATCAGCAGTATGTGATCGACAAGCTGGAAAGCAAGGGCGTAAAGGTTCGTCCTTACGATACCTTTCAGAACGCTTTTCTGGATATGACCAGCGGCCGTGTTGATGCCGTTTTTGCAGATACGGCAGTTGCCAAAGAATGGCTGGCCGAAAGAGGTGAAGGCCAGTACGCGCAGGTCGGCCCGGAAATCAAGGATGCCAACTACTTTGGGATCGGCTACGGGATAGCAGTGCGTAAAAAGGATGAGCTGAAAATGAAACTGGACGCAGCTCTGAGTACACTGAAAGAAAACGGCACGTATCAAAAGATCTACGACAAGTACTTTAACAAGGCTTCTGCAGCCTGACCACTTCCAGGCTGTAGCCAGTCTGGTTACAGACTTCCATCGACTGACAGACCGTTGTTTCCATGCTTGAACTCTTCTTCAATGCAACACTTATGACTCTGGGGCTCGCGCTGTCCTCTCTGCTACTGGGACTGGTGCTCGCAACCCTGCTGGCCCTGGGAGAACTGAGTCGCTTCCGGCTGCTTAGATACCTGACGGTTTCCTGGGTCACCATTATCAGAGGACTGCCAGAGATACTGGTGGTTTTCTTTATTTATTTTGGCGCTACTCACCTGCTCTTTCTGTTGACCGATGAATTTATCGAGATCAGTCCATTTTCCGCAGGAACAGTAGCGCTTTCATTGATCTATTCATCTTATGCCAGTCAGACCTTGCGTGGGGCTTTCATGGCGGTACCCAGAGGTCAGTCAGAAGCAGCCAAAGCTTTAGGTCTCAGTTCCGGCCGCTGTTTTTATCGAGTCATTCTGCCACAGGCCTGGCGTCATGCGTTGCCCGGGCTGGGTAATCAATGGCTGGTACTGCTGAAAGATACGGCACTGGTCGCCTTAATTGGCGTTACTGACTTGTTGCGTCAGGCTCAACTGTTTTCATCGCAAACTTATGAGCCCTTTACCTGGTATGCCACTGCAGGCGTTATCTATCTGGTCATCACCCTGATCAGTCAGCACTGTCTGGATAAAATGAAGCAGAAAACCAGCCAACACATCAGGACGGTGAATGTATGATGCCGGAATCGTTACAGGAATATCTGCCTCAACTATTAAAAGGTCTGCAGACAACCCTTGAACTGACTTTTGCCAGCTTGTTAACGGGTCTGGTATTGGCGCTTCTGTTCACTCTGATTCTGTCTCTGCGCTTCAAACCCCTGGAATGGCTGGTTCGATTGCAGATTCTGCTGTTTACCGGCACACCTCTACTGATACAGATTTTTCTGATTTACTACGGCCCGACCCAGTTTCCTATCCTGCAGGAGACAGTATTCTGGCCATTACTCAGCGAACCATGGTTCTGTGCCATGCTGGCTCTGGCCTTGAACAGTGCAGCCTATTCTACCCAACTGTTCAAGGGGGCTATTGATGCGGTCTCTGCCGGCGAATGGGAAGCCGCCCTGGCCGTGGGTATGACTCGCTCACAGTCTCTGACCCGGATCATACTGCCCCATGCATTTCGCAGGGCACTCCCTGCCTATGGCAATGAAATGATTCTGGTCATGAAAGGTACGTCACTGGCCAGCACCATTACGTTAATGGATCTCATGGGCTATGCCGCTCGACTGAATGCCCAAACATACGACACACTGACAGTGTTCACTTTAGCGGGTTTGATCTATCTGACCCTGACTGGCATTCTGACATTGATTGTGAGATTCATTGAACGAAAGGCGCTGGCCTTTTCTAACTGAAGAGCAAGCCGTTGGCTGCCACTCAAAAGGCTGGCGGCTAATCTGAAAAACTTGCTGTAAAGCGTTATGGGTAACAGTCAAAGCCCTGGCCGGTATCATTTTGATGAACCTGATCACCTCATATTCTGAACCAGTAACCTTGCCGCTACATCGCACATACTGTTGATGGCGGCCTTATCCAGATAGACGCCGTCATTTAATAAACGACTCAAACCGTGCAAGCTGCTCCAGCTAACCTGAGCCACTCGCAGGGCATCCTGCTCCTGATTGAAGTGATCTTCCGGCAGGCACTTTTTGACAAAGTCTGCATAACACTGAAATGCTTCAAAAGAGATGTCTCTGAGTGTCTCTGTGGGCTGCCCGTTCTTCCAAATAGGCCGGCCGAACATCAGGTCATACTGCTCAGCATGATTCTGGGCAAAGTCGATATAAGCATGAGAAAACCCTCGAAACCAGCTTTCCAGATCATCAGGAACCTCTTTCAGCCTGCTCCCCATCTTGTCGTACCATTGACTAAAACCCTGCTCGGCAATAGCACACAAGAGTTCATTTTTATCTTTAAAATGATGATACGCGGCGGTTCTTGAAACCCCAACCCCCTCTGCCAAACCACGCATTGACAGCTTTTCAACACCGGACTCGGCAATCATACGGGTCGCCTCATTAATCAGACTTTGTCGTAAATCCCCATGATGATAATTCTTCTTTGCCGGCATATTTTTACTCAAACACGTATTCAATGACAAAAATGGTCGCTTAATCTTGACAGTGTCAACATACAATCTTATCTTGACGCTGTCCAGATAACATAATTACAAATACCCATAGCTAATAAAGAACATGATGAGGATCTGTCGATGACCACCTCCCCCTTCAGCCCTGAGCCATATAAAGCTGCACCGCATAAGCTGTACCCTCACCTGCTGGAGCCACTGGATCTGGGCTTCACACAGTTAAAAAACCGGGTATTGATGGGCTCCATGCACACCAATCTGGAAGAACATCCCGGCGGCTATGAGCGACTGGCAGCCTACTTTGGTGAGCGAGCGAAAGGGGGAGTCGGCCTGATCGTAACCGGAGGCATTGCACCCAACCGGGAATCCGGCGGTTTGCCCAATGCTGCCCTGATTAAAACAGAAGAAGAAATCGCCGGTCACAGTCTGGTCACCCAGGCTGTGCATGAAGAAGACGGCAAGATCTGCATGCAGATCCTGCACACCGGTCGCTATGCCTATCACCCGGAAGCTATTGCTCCCAGCCCCCTGCAGGCACCCATTGCGCCCTTCCCTCCCAGAGAGCTGACACCTGAAGAAATTGACGGCCAGATTGAAGACTTTGTGCAGTGCAGCCTGAATGCCCAGAAAGCGGGTTACGACGGTGTGGAAATCATGGGTTCAGAAGGTTATTTCATTAACCAGTTTATCGCCGCTAAAACTAACCACCGGGATGATGACTGGGGTGGCCGATACGAAAATCGCATTCGACTGCCCATTGAAGTAATTCGTCGTGTAAGAGAAAAGGTCGGCTCTGACTTCATTATTATTTACCGTCTCTCCATGCTCGACCTGGTTGAAGGGGGCAGCAGCTGGGATGAAATCGTAGAACTGGGCAAAGAAATCGAAAAGGCTGGCGCTACCATCATCAATACCGGTATCGGCTGGCACGAAGCCCGGGTTCCAACCATTGCAACTATGGTACCCCGCGCTGCCTTTACCTGGGTCACGGCAAAAATCAGAAAGGAACTGAGTGTTCCTGTCATCACCTCCAACCGTATCAATATGCCTGAGGTGGCAGAAACTGTTCTGGCCAGAGGCGATGCTGATATGGTTTCCATGGCTCGTCCCCTGCTGGCCGATCCAGAGTGGGTTAACAAAGCTGAAGAAGGCCGTGCTGATGAAATCAACACCTGTATCGCTTGTAACCAGGCCTGCCTGGATCATGTTTTTGAACTGAAACTGGTCAGCTGCCTCGTTAACCCAAGAGCCTGTCATGAGACAGAATTAAATTATCTGCCCACGGACAAGCCGAAGAAGCTGGCGGTTGTCGGTGCAGGTCCTGCCGGCCTTTCTTTTGCGACTACTGCCGCTTATAGAGGACACGATGTCACCCTGTTTGAAGCTTCTGATAAAGTCGGTGGTCAGTTCAATATTGCCAAGCTGGTACCGGGCAAGGAAGAATTTTCAGAAACGCTCCGCTACTTCCAGCGTCAGGTAGAACTGACCGGTGTGAAACTGAAGCTGAACACCCGAATTTCTGCCAGCGAACTGGAAAACAGTGACTTCGATGAAGTCATCGTGGCGACCGGTGTCACTCCTCGCACACCCGCTATCGAAGGACTGGATCACCCCAAAGTTCTGAATTACCTGGATGTATTCAAGGGAGCTGAAGTCGGCAAAACCGTAGCCGTGATCGGTGCAGGTGGTATTGGTTTTGACCTGAGTGAATTCATTACCCAGAAAGGGCCTTCACACAGCCTGAATGTTGAAGCTTTCATGAAAGACTGGGGTGTCGATATGAGCCTCAGCAACCGTGGAGGTCTGGCTTCCCCTACCAAGGAAGAAGAAAGCTCGCGGGAGGTTTATCTACTGCAGCGCAAGAAGACAAAACCGGGCGCGGGTCTAGGTAAAACCACCGGATGGATTCACAGAACCGAGATGGTCAAGCGTGGCGTGAAAATGGTGCCTTCCTGCGAGTATCAAAAAATAGACGATAATGGTCTGCATTTATCCATCAATGGTGAGCCTACAGTTCTGGATGTGGATAACGTAGTGCTCTGTGCGGGCCAGGAGCCTCTCAGAGAACTGGCTGACACGATTACCAACAAACCCGTTCATCTGATTGGTGGTGCCGACGTTGCTGCTGAGTTGGATGCCAAGCGAGCCATTAATCAGGGTGCCTACCTGGCCGCTGAAATCTGATATTAAGCCATGAAGGCATCATTGGATGCCTTCATTTCCTACTGGGCTCCAGTGAATTTATTTCTTCCTGAAGACTGTCCTGAACTTCCTCAGGTCACTGATACACACAGGCCTTGATAAACGCCTTCTTTGCCCCCCATTCATCAAAGCTAAAAGTAAGGATCGTTTTATACCCATCGCCTTTCAAGTGCTACGTTGTTGCCAGCGTTCGCTCACCCTGATCACCCACTACTTGTAGGCTCACAGGGCTTCGCTCACTTGTCGCCTAGGAGGCTGACCGAGAATAGCGTCCGAGCATAAAATTCAGTAGAACGAGTCAGCTTTTTCACTGAATTTGTGCGAATAGTTGACCTATTTAAGCAAATTCAGTGGAAAAGATGGCCGTTCTTTCTGGATTTTAGGCCGGGCTGTCTATTCTCGGTCAGCCTCCTAGTAACATCTTGAAATCCAATGGGTATATCACTGCTCGGATTTATTCGACTCAGGGGTATTGATTTCGGTATCTTCAGGAAGACTGTCATCGGTTTGAAGCTGATCCATGGCGCAGTTCCACCCCCAGGCTTCCTGCTTTTTCATAAATTCCGAGGCCTTTTCTTCACAATAGCCTTCGGTATAACTGGCGTTCCAGAGCGTCTCTTCCTGATCGTCTTTGGTATAGCGAACTTCACAGGGCACACTGGACTCACGCTGCAGATAGATGACGTCTATCTTTCGCTCTTGCTTAGCATGGGTGCAAGTGTAAGAGTAATTATCCGATGCGGATGCCAGTCCGGTCATACCCAGCCCAACCAGAATGGCCAGAGAAGCTTTATACATGGGGGGATTGATCCTGTTCGAAGTGATAGTCACCCACGCCAGAAACGTTGGCAGAGAAGGCTTAACGCGCCTGATCGTGTGGAACCCAAAAAACCAGCTGAATACTCTAACACAGCCTATCTAAGAAACCGAAGATTCTTGGGGTAATCCCAGACCTTACAGAGAAAAACATGTCATTTGGTTCACTTTTATCCTTCTCTCGCTGGTCAGGACGCCCGACGAGGGGCTTTCTTTCGGCGGGTCTTCTTCTTGAACCGTGATGCCGATACCGGAGGCAACCCCTGAACATTGATGGTACCTGACTGCCCGGCCTCCAGTAGCAATTGAGTCAGTTGCTGCTCAAGCTGACTCATGAAGGACTGGTATGAACCTTTTTTTTCTACTATCTGGTTAAGAGAGGCTTCCCATCGAGCCGTCATATCAGGCTGGCTGACAGGTTCAGGCAAGGCTTTTATCAAGGCCTTTCCTGTTTCTGTCGCGTGAATGTTTTTGCCCTGACGCGCCAGGTACTTCCGATTAAACAATAATTCGATAATGCCTGCCCGGGTGGCTTCCGTTCCCAGACCATCGGTTTCCTTCAATACCTTCCTGATCTCAGAGTCCTTCACATAACGGGCAATCCCCGTCATGGCTGATAACAGGGTCGCATCTGTGAAAGACTTGGGAGGTTGGGTCTGTTTTTCCGCTAACTCAGCCTCCTTGCATAACAACGCCTGACCTTTGGTCATTTCGGGTAGTCTCTGACTGTCTTCTTTCTCAGGAGAAGACGGTTTTCGAGGAAAAACAGCCTTCCAGCCTTCTTCCATAACGGTCCTGCTGCTGGCTGTGAACAGTCCACCTTCTATGATGATACTGACTTTTTGGGCTGAAAACTTATGATCCGGATAGAACTGTGCCACATACTGCCGGGCGATAAGACCGTATAACTTGCGTTCACGATCCCCCATTTTATAAAGATCAGCCCTTCGGGTGGTCGGAATAATCGCGTGGTGTGCTCCTACCTTGCTGTCATTCCAGGCTTTACTTTTGCGATCCGGTAATGCGCCATCCACCGCATTGGCAAGATGTTCATCATTACTTCGAATAGCGCCCAATACTTCCGGGGCCTCTCTGAAATGTTCCACCGGCAGGTAACGGCAATCTGACCGAGGGTAGGTGACCAGTTTCTGCTCATACAGTTTCTGACAGACATCCAGCACTTCCTTGGCACTCAACCTTAACTGTCTGGCAGCATCAATCTGCAGGACCGACAGAGAGTAGGGTAAAGGAGGCGTCTCCTTACCCGGCTTTTTATCCAGTTTACTGATCTCTCCCTGCTTACCCTGAACCCTGCTCACTACATTTTCAGCCAGCCGACGATCCAACACCCGACCTTCATCATCCATCCAGGGCTGACAGGCTTCACTGGGCTGCCACTTGGCTTTGAAGCATTCCCCCTGATCGGTTACCAACAGGGCAAAGACTTCGAAATAAGGTTTGGGCTGAAAGTTGGCAATCTCTTCATCTCTTCGAACTACCAGCCCCAACACTGGAGTCTGGACCCGGCCAACAGAAAGCAAACCGCCATAGCCTGCTTTTTTACCCAGAACCGTATAGGCACGGGTCAGGTTAATACCATAGAGCCAGTCAGCTCGGGAACGCGCCAGAGCAGACACTGAGAGAGGAACATAATCCGAATTACTCTGCATTCTGGCCAGTGCTTTTTTGACGGCCGAGCCGTTCAAATCATTTACCAGAAGACGACGGACATTTTTCTTGCGAGCCTGGGAAAGTTTCAGATAATCCAGCACTTCATCTACGAGCAGCTGCCCTTCCCGATCCGGGTCTCCAGCATGCACAATGGTATCTGCCGTTTTCAGCAACTTACGAATGACCGATAACTGGGAACGGGTGTTTTTTCGCGGCTGGAGCTGCCACTGCTGGGGAACAATAGGCAAATGTTCAAAACGCCACTGTTTGTATGCCGGATCGTAATTTTCTGGCTCAACCTGTTCCAGCAGATGACCTATACACCAGGTCACAACATCGCCAGATGCTGTTTCTACATAGCCATCTTGCTTTTTATGGGGCCGGGGCAATACATCGGCTATAGCTCTGCCCAGACTGGGTTTTTCAGCAATGATTAATCGCATTCGGTGAAAATGATCTCCATAAGCTCAAAGAAAGAGTCGGTGTCGTCTCATCAGGGACTATGATAACGCCCTCTCTGAATTGTGCCATGAAACAGAGAACAAGAACTCTCTTTCAACCTCATACCGATTAACTTAACAAACCAGGAGCCAAGCATTTCACTCCATACCGTTCACCCTGAGCCTGTCGAAGGGTCGTGGCACTGGACTTCGACAGGCTCAGCCCGAACGGGGGGGGGTGGGGGGGGTGGGTCATATAAGGAGATTATTTCAGGACTATTACTAACCCGGAAAATTCATAAAGCCGCTCTAATCAGGAGCATAGGGTGACAAGTAAAGAAGGCTCAGGTTTCCATATCCCGGCAGATCCTGTGCCATGTGGTAGCCTGCCTGCTCCTGCATATGAAGAACCGCTTCTTTAAATGCCTCATGTGACGTCTCTGGAATAATGGTTTACGACCTCTTCCTCCTTGATCCTTCATAGCAGGGAGTCCACCTTGTTTAAAACGATGTAACCAGTCATGTACAGCGTCATGAGTGACGCTCAGCAATGCTGCTGTTTCTGAAACCGAAAGCCCTTGCTGTAAAAAGGACAATCCCAGGAGCCTGTCTGGCGGGTGAGCTCTGAATTAGTCAAAAGAGTGCAGTGGGTATGATCGCCAACGATACCTGATTTTAATGCATCAGTGTCGAGACTCTCTCCCCGTCTATACTAAACTCCCGCGAAAGATCATTTCCTGGCCTATAAATTACAAAACAGGATGAAAGCCAGTGATAACTTCAAAAAGTTACACCAATAATTCGAATGAATTGCGATCAGTTAAGTGGTTTACCGTTCTATCACTGATCAGTACTATAATTTGGTCCGACTTCAGTTCTGGAGCAGTGGAAACTATGCTGCTCTCACCCACTATTTCACAAACTTACACCCGACCTGTTTTACCTGTCTTAATCACACTGGCTCTGCTTCCTTTTGATGAGCTTGACTACGATCCAGACGAGTGGGCAGCACCGGAGCTTTTCCGCGATCCCGAACAACAGCTTATTCGGTATATCGAAAAAAACCCGTTACTCAGTTTTGAAGACTTTCTAAAAGCTCTGAAGTTTTTCTTTAACTTATGCTGCTGCCTCATCGAGGGTGACAATGTCAGTAGCGAGCCCCCTCCTGTTCTTGCCAAAATAAGTACCACTCTCTTACCGTTCAATTTTTTATCGACAGGCCAGGGGGCAAATAATGACTCAGATTCCTCATGCTCAGATACTGATGACGATTCCAAAAAAGAAACAGGAAGTAGTATTGACGAAAGTAATACCTGTACTGACTCAGTGCAGGTTTATTGTACCCCCAGAAAGCTCTTTTACCGGTACAGCTATCAGACCCAAGAGTCTCCCCCTTTACCATCAGAACAGTACGCTGCCACAACACAAACAGAAATAAAGGTTCCTATAATATCTAAAACTGAACCAGCCTATTATCTTACCAAAACACACAGGCAACCACACATCACTTTTTATTGCAGAGAAGAAGCAAATAAAGACGATATAGACGATATTGTAAGACTGTTTTGTGCTGGCACATTGTCGCCCAGATCAGATCTTAGCGGTAATGCCGGAATTTATACCATAAAGTTTTATGATCGAAATTTTATCGTTAAAACGATTAACTCTGAAATGGTCAACAAACACGATTTCGAAAAACTCAATCACTACCGCAAATTGCTAAAATTGGAGAAAGACATTCTTAAGCAAATTGAGCATGAGAATATTGTTACATTGATGGGATTTTTCTTTCTACCACACCCTCCCTTCGGGATGACAGCAATGATCTTTCACAACGAAGGTAATGAACTTCAGTGGTATTTAAATCACCAGTTTAATCTTGCTCATTCGCATGCCTTTGTTATTACGGTACAACTGGCCTCAGCCCTGGATTATTTGCACAAAAGGGCATTAATTTATGGAGACTTGAAAGGTCATAACATCCTGCTATCCAATCCAGATTCGGGAAAAATAACACTTATTGATTTTGGGTATTGCGCCACAGCAGAAAAACGCAAGCAACTTAAGTTAGGTTCTTATGGCTCCATAGGCTGGTTTCCTCCTGAATACAAAACAACTGACTCGACAGCCCGGGATTTATATGACTATGGATTAATCCTGTTTCGAGTACTATTTAATACATCACATCAATCTCGATACGATGATTTTGAGACGGCCACTATAAGATCGCCAGCGAAGGTCTGCAGCCTGATCATTCATGAACTTTACGCCCAAAACCCGGATTTTTATGGTATCAGTCAGGATTCGCTGGAAAGCCCTGATGACCCAGAGGCTCTTTTTCTTACCAAGATGTCTCTCATTAAGAGCAAAGATGAGTGTTTGCATCTACTAAGCATCCTTACCACTCAGCCCAAGCCAGAAGAAAGGCTAACAATCCGGCAGGTGGTTGAAATACTGTTAAAATATCAGGAGTATCATCAAGGTGCCTCCCAGCAGTAGTTATGCTCACTAAATCAGCAATATACCCATGACCATTGAATATGTTTGATTTTTCAGTGTTTTTTGGCTCTTTTTGCTGCCATGATTGCCCTCCTATACCCATTGGGTTTCAAGATGCTACCAGGCGACAAGTGAGCGAAGCCCTGTGAGCCTACAACAAGTAGTAGGTGATCAGGGTGAGCGAACGCTGGCAACAACGTAGCATCTTGAAAGGCGATGGGTATACAGGGCCATAATACAGCCAGAAAACTTAACTTGGCGAGCTGTACAGTTTATAGCGGATCACTATACTTGAGACGAGTCCATCACGATGAGATAAATAAGACAAAATACGACTCTGGTCAAAACTCCAGTTATGCCCCAGCTCATTGAACAGATGTATTCGGACACGGCTGTCTTCCTTCTTTTCCACCACCGGTAGAAAACCATAGTCCAGATAAATCTTAATGCCTGTCACACTATACAATTGCTACTGCTTATCTACTGCCATTTCTCTTACTCAAACAGCTGTGGGTTGAAAAGCATCTATAATCTTCTGGTTTATTCCTTAGGCCACAACTCTATGCATACCCTAGCCCGCTGGCTTTTGGCAGCAACAGTCCTCTGCTGTGCCTATGTCAGTGCAGAACCATTATCACCGCTGTACCCGCAGACACGCACCACCTGTTTAGGTACTCAATACTCTGTTCGCCCAGCCTGGGATGGAATCATAGAGAAACTGGTCATCAGCCTGCGTGAGCAGATTCAGCAGGGTCGCCAGAACAATAAACGCATTGTCTATATCAGCCTTCCCCTTGGCGCTCACAATGGCGGTGTCCGGGTCTTTAATGAGTTTCTTGGCACAGCAATGAAGCAGGTGCTTCTGAACAGACATCCTCAGTCAAAACTGGAAATTATTCTTCCCGGCCAGATAGAGACAGAACTTCTTCCTGTGGATGGCGAGCCGCCCAACGGTGGAGAATACCTCTATATGTGGACACAGGTTTTGATGGGAGAAGACTGTCAGGGGGCGATTGACTGGATTTACTACATGGATCATCGTGATGTGGCCTCCCTGCTGAAACTTTCTCCCGATAATCCCCGGAGAGACCTGTCAAACCATCTTGATAAGCTGGCCTCTGACTCCCCTTCTGTTTATGGAAGCATTGCCAGAAACAAGGAAGATAGAGAGGCATTCCTGAATTACTATCTGCATCACTACTCTCCTTACAACAGCAAGGGAATGCGGGACGAATGGAATATGGTGCAGTGGATTTCTGGCTGTTATTCCGACAAACCCAGAATCCGGCAACACATCAATGGCCGTTGGACACGGGACTCACAGCCCCTCCTTTTTTGTGGCTATCAACTGCTTGAGAGCCACTGCAAACCTCACCTTCAAGCGGTTCCTGCCGACTATGATCAGCATGAACTATCTTACTAAGCTCACCTGCACCCGCCCCAGAGTCAGTTCTGCCGACTCGGATCGAGACTTGCTCACTGAAACGGAGAGTAATCGAGGCCGGATCATTCAATCAGCAGCCATTCGCCGACTGCAGCAAAAAACCCAGGTTTACCCTCTGGAGACCAATGCTGCTGTTCGCAGTCGTTTAACTCACTCTCTGGAAGTGCAACAGACCGGCCGCTATCTGGCTCAAACTATTCTGCAGAGACTGTCAGACACCCATCAACTGAAACCCATGGGGCTGAGTGGACAGGAAACCGCTTTTATCAACCTGGTAGAAATGGCCTGTCTGATGCACGACATTGGCAACCCTCCTTTCGGTCATTTTGGCGAAGCCGCCATCAGCCGCTGGATGCAAGATAAGGCCCACCTCTGTCATGAAAAAGCTTTCAAGAACCAGCCAGCCCGCTCATCCCTGCTGGAAACAACCCTGCTGCCTGACCTCTTCACCTACGAAGGGAATGCCCAGGCGCTTAGGATTATTCATCACCTCCAGGATTTAAACCTGACCTACTCCCAAATGGGCGCGCTCATGAAATACACCCGCACGCCCTACGAACCAAGGCCCGACAAAGGTTCACCCGATGCCTATCGCAAGAAAAAGCCGGGGTATTACTTTTCAGAGGCCCATCTGGTCAGTGATATCTGGAATCATCTGGATATTAATGAAGGTTGCCGCTTCCCTCTGGTTTATATCATGGAAGCCGCTGACGACATTTCCTACTGCATAGCCGACCTTGAAGACGCTGTCGACAAAGGGATTCTCTCTTTCCGTGATCTCCGGTTCAGGCTTTATGAAGTCTGGGAAGAGTTTACTGACCATAACAACTATTTGCCCAACATCATGGAATCGGCGATACAAAGAGCCGGTAACAACAAGCAGGAATTTATTGTTCGCCTTCGCACCCGGCTAGTCAGAGACCTGGTGAATTATGCGGCAAAGCGTTATCTGCAACAGCATCAGGCGGTCTTTGACGGTACACTGGATGAGCCTCTGATTGACGGCCAGTCTGATCAGCATCTGGCTCTGGACACACTGAAAACCGTAGCCATCCGCTATGTTTTCACCAGTATGGAGAAAGAAACCCCGGAACTCAGGGGATACTCTGCCCTGATGGGGCTGATGGATATTTTCCAGCCTCTGCTGGAACTGCCTCGAGCAGCATTCGCCAGCATTACAGAAAAAGATTCCAGCAGGCACTTTATTGAGCAGCGCCTTTACCATCGCCTTTCCGGCAAGCATAAACTGGCCTATCACCAGGCACTGCAATCATTGCTCAGCAGTGATTACTCCCGTGAAGAACAGGATGACCTGGAATGGTATTACCGGGCAAGGCTATTGATTGACTATGTCAGCGGTATGACTGACCACTTTGTACTCACTGAGTATCAGAGCCTTTCTGCCATATGACCCGAAATATCGATATTCAGGCTCTCTATGTGACTGCTCCCCGCCCTATCGAGGGTGTCGCAAAACCTACTAATCTATCAAAGTCCACAAAGGTAATAGGGCTATCATTGTCTTTTAATAGTTCTAATAGCTGTTCCACATTATCTACAAGAGATAGCGGCGCTACTCAAAAAAAGCCACTCCGCTGTTCAAGAGTGATCACCTCTGCTGTTGAACGTGAGCCATGGGTAATTGGGCAAATACTGATAAGACTACAGCCCACAAGCTTTTGCAGTTTCTGCCACTAACGATACCGATACAGGCCGACTGGGCACAGCTGAACTACTGAAGACGTATAAACTCCAACAGCAGGTTGTAAGGGGCTTTCTCTTCCTGAAAAGCCCGGACTTTCTGGCATTGTCACTCTATCTCAAGAAGTCCGAACGCATTGAGGCTTTGTTAATGGTGATGACTCTCTGTCTGATGGTCTATGCTGCTATCCAACATCGAATTCGTTACGAGCTGAAAAGACAGGGGCGAACGTTCCCGGACATGAGGCGAGCCCCACGGACAGGCCGTCTTTCTACTGCTTCGAAGATATCGATGTATGGACAATCAGCGGGGTGGAATAGCCTGCCGTTGGCATTCAGAAAGTCCAGAAAACAATAACTCTTATTCTGGGTAAAACATACCAGTCAATTTATTCCTGATTGAGGTGGTCAATGACAGTAAAATCATGCCGTTGGCTGGTACGGGGCTCTTCCTGGTGTGTTGCAGGGCTGTTGTTATCCCTTACATGTCCAATTCATGCTGGTATTGCTGATGGTTTAAGCTCTTATCAGGAGTCTTCCCTGATCTCTCTCTTTCTTGCCGGAGTTATTGCCGAGCCTTGGTTTGTTAAGCCAACAGGCGGCAGAAAACAGAATCCGCCTACATCGCTTCCTCCCTACACCCAAAGTTGCCTGCCAGAGGCTGACCTGATATTGCTTCCACCTGTCGGTCAAAGGAGAACCCCAGGTCATTGTAATCAAAGGCATCCCCTCCCCAAAAAAACATCCATGACCGGTGGGGCCTTTACATTCACAGCCAGCATGTTCTGGTTCCTGTCGAATTTATACGACAGAGTATTTATTCCTGCCGGAGAGCTTGTCGCCGTGAGTGGCTCAGGAGGTGATGGTGATGGTGATGGTGACGACGGCCATTCTCATCAGGAACCATTTGAACCCTATCCCCGGGACGAATGGTTTGTATGGATGCCTTATCCTTCAGTGCAACAGTGCCTGAAACAAAAAATACGACTACTAAAGTGGCTGCGTAAGAAAAGACAGTGGGCACAAGCCATGGGTTATCGTGATCTTGCCCGCATATTGAGCGATAGAATCATGCTCATTGAAAGCGACAAGGACTTCCTCCAACAAAGAGCACTGGATTCGGGTCCGTTATGTCAGACACAACTGTATGAGTGGCTTTTAAGGGACAGTCTGGAAATAGAGCGCTATGAGCAGATCCACGACATAGTCAGCAACCAGACCGGAAGATTGGGCAGGGAGCGGGGGACTGGCAGCAGGGCTTCCGGGGGCTCGTCAGGACAGAACGCTCAAACCGGAGTCACAGCACAGCAAAGCCATGTTGTTTTTCAAGCTGCACCCGTGACTGCCTCAGGACTCAACAGAGACGAAAGAGACGAAAGAGACGAGGATAACCCTCCTCCAGCAAAACAGGCCAGATTAGCACTTGTCAATTCCATCCGCTGTAGTTCCTGCCAGAAAACACTGAATGAACAAGAAGTCTTGCGGGCTCTTCGTGGAAGTAAGGCCATGGCGGTTACCTGTGATAACTGCCTGCCTGATGCCTCGCCAATACCTCCGGAGAATACTGGCAGAAAGAGAGCTCAAGTTAGCCAGTCAGGGCCTGATCCTAAAAAAGGCCAAAAAAGAGCCAGTAAAAGGAAGCAGTATCACGACCAGCCAAAAGGCCCTGTCACCAAAAAAGGCAGGCAGGAAAATCCGGCGTCAGAGGCACAGGATGGTGTCATGAACGTTTCCCAAGAGCTGGGTGAACTGCAGGAAGAACTTACCGGCGAGATAAATGCACAGGAAACAGAGGCGGAAAAACGGCTGTTCAAGCAGCTCAAAAACCAAAAAATTCATATCAAATCGACACTGTATGAACGACTGAACCTGGCAGGTCGAAACCATTTGTCTGAAGCCTGCAACAAGGCCTCTGTCTTTTTTGGCTCCTGTAGCGCCGCCATTAAGGATACCGGCTGCCTGACCAGTATGCTTAAAACTAAAGCGCACCTTCAGGATTTTATTGAGAGAGAAGACTCGGAGCTTAAATACCTTGCAAGCCTGAAGATGCTCAGCACCTTCTCATCCATGAATAATGGCCGGGGCTTGCCCAAAAAAGAAGAGGTGGAAGCGATGCTGGGCTGGACGGACTCCGAAGGCAAGAATTTCTGGCACTTGGATGACCAGTTCAGTCCGGAACTGCTGCACGCCTTCTCGTCCATGAATAATGGCAAAGGCTTCCCAAAAAAAGAAGAGGTGGAAGCGATGCTGGGCTGGACGGACTCCGAAGGCAAGAATTTCTGGTACCTGGATGACCGGTTCAGTGTGGAACTGCTGCGCGCCTTCTCGTCCATGAATCATGGCCGGGGCTTACCCAAAAAAGAGGAGGTGGAAGCGATGCTGGGCTGGACGGACTCCGAGGGCAATAAGATCTGGTACGTGGATGACCAGTTCAATCTGGAACTGCTGCACGCCTTCTCGTCCATGAATAATGGCCGGGGTTTGCCCAAAAAAGAGGACGTGCTAGAGATACTGGGCTGGACGGACTCCGAGGGCGAGAAGCTCTGGTATGAGAATGGCCGGTTCAGTGTGGAACGGCTGCGCGTTTTCTCGTCCATGAATAGTGGCCGGGGCTTTCCCAAAAAAGAGGACGTTCTAGAGATACTGGACTGGACGGACTCCGAGGGCGAGAAGATCTGGTACAAGGATGGCCAGCTCAATCTGAAACTGCTGCGAGTCTTCTCCTCCATGAATAGTTGTCGGGGCTTCCCTAAAAAAGAGGACGTGCTAGAGATATTGAGCTGGACGGACTCCGAAGGCGAGAAGATCTGGTACAAGGATGGCCGGCTCAATCTGGCACTGCTGCGTACCTTCTCCTCCATGAATCATAGCCGGGGCTTGCCCAAAAAAGAGGACGTGCTAGAGATACTGGGCTGGACGGACTCCGAGGGCGAGAAGATCTGGTACAAGGATGACCTGCTCAATCTGACACTACTGCAAGCCTTCTCCTCCATGAATAGTGGCCGGGGCTTCCCCAAAAAAGAGGACGTGCTAGAGATAATGGGCTGGACGGACTCCAAGGGCGAGAAGATCTGGTACAAGGATGGCCAGTTCAGAGTGGAACGGCTGCGCATCTTCTCCTCCATGAATAGTGGCCGGGGCTTACCCAAAAAAGAGGACGTGCTAGAGATACTGGGCTGGACGGACTCCAAGGGCGAGAATCTCTGGTACAAGGATGGCCAGTTCAGTCCGGAACGGCTGCACCTCTTCTCGTCCATGAATAGTGGCCGGGGCTTACCCAAAAAAGAGGCGGTGTTAGAGGTACTGAGATGGTTAGATTGCGAGGAACAACAAGGGACGTCTTCAGTGTTTAGTCTTATGAGCAAACTCCATGCATCGGGAGGGCTGCCCGATATCAAAACGCTGAAGAATAATGAGCATAAATTATCGAATTTATTCTTTCCCCCCTCTGCAGACGGGCTGGAGAGCGATGATGAAGACGCAATGCATAGCCAGATCAAACAGGCAGCCCTTTTTTTGTCGGCCCATAAGCCTGATCAGGTTTTGAGCTTCGAGACGGTAAAGGAGTTTAATGAGCTGGAGAAGGGTAATGCGCTCCAGAAACTGAAAAAACTATTAACACTTTTAACGGCGAATGGAGGGACGACCGTTAGACATTACCTTAAACTGAGTGGTCCTGACAGGCCTTCATTGCTGAAATACAGTGCCTCGCATATGCCATTGCCACTGACACTGAAAGCGATTAATGACTTTCCAGAGAAGGAAAGAGATGCGTACCTGTTTTTTTGCAAAGAACTGAATGCGGCTCCAGACAGGAAACAGTGGAAAGAGATCCACCTGCAGTTAAACAGGCTGGAGAGCGTGTTGGAAAGCCTCGATGCACAAAAGATCTATCTGGAGGTCATCTGGCGCCTTGCACCGCCTGACCGAGCGCACTTTCTGGATGAAACCGTAGCAGAGTCTGTCATAAAAATACTGCCTTACCCGAACGTCCTGAAAATGCTGGCAAGCAAGCATTCGGTTCAGTGGCTGAAAGCACTGCTTGAAGCCTGTTATCGGTATCAGCAGCAAACCCCTTCGAGAGAGGATATTCAGCTTCTTTTCACCGCATTACTTGAGGCGCAACTCCCCCTGAATGAGCCTCGGGACATACCTGATCATTTTATGTTCCAATACAGGGCGTCTGGCGTTTCAGGCACCTTTATTGAAACAGTGCCTCCAGTTCAGACCGCAGAAGAACTTGCACTGCACTTTGTTACCTCATTAATGGATGTTCTCAGCAATATGTTCTATCGCTATGAAGGGAACCGGCTGAGGGTTAAGCAATACGGGGGCGAAATGCATACTCTGCCACGACCGGAACTGGACATACAGGATGCCGGCATTGAAATCCGTAACTGGTCTATTAAGGATTTTCACACCTTTTTAGTCGTAACGGAGTTCCCGGAGCAGTATTACTTGTCCGAAGACTTCTGGCATCAGCACTGTAACCCTGAGCCGCCTCTGCATGCCCAACGTCGTTTAAAAACCTGTGATCAGAGAAAGAAGGAAATGGCACAAGCCACTGACTTCCAGCCGCTTTCAATCCCCGCGCTGCTGGGGTTGCTGGCTCAAAACGTTGCCATAAAACCAGGGGAGTGGAGATCCTATGACTATTACAAAAAAAAATTGCCCAGGGCGGCTCTCGATCAATTACTGAGCCGGGTAGAGCAGGCTTCCCATGAAGAGGTTCCTGAATCACTGAGAGCATATCTTGAGGACAAAACATCTCACTTAGTGAGGACAGTGGAACCGCCCCCCCCAGAAGCAGCCACTGAATTACCGGATGAAAAAGAACAATTAAGACGACTTTGGTCTTATTTATCCAGAAAGGAATACCTGGTGTCCGCAGATATTGACTTGCTGACGGGGTATAAAGAGTACATGTCTATGGAGCAGATTGTCGGCATCCTCAACAGAGTTCATGTTGACGTAGCACATAATCAACTCAATGAGCTGAAACGGTTACTGGATGAGAAGCGAAACCTTCATGCACAGAGAGATCCTTTGCTTCTGGATTTGCCAGGTGAAGTGTTTGAGTACCTTGTAACTGAGTACCTTGTAACTGAGTACCTGAGTAACTGAGAAAATATAAGAGATAATACCTGTTGATATTTCTAACCTTGACTCCCGCTTAATTTCAAAAGAACCATTTTCCAGAACTCCATACCGGAACGACCCTTGTTTTTGTCGGTGGAGGTCATGGTATCGAGTACCTGGAAAACCTGGTTACGCAGCTCAAGGTTTGTCCATATATAGTGTAACGCTTTCAGCAGACGAGGTATGTCGTCCCTTGACTTGGCATCAAAGGTGATGGCAGAGATATCAACCTCGCCCAACTGCATTTTGGGTTGATGGTTTGGCGCATAAATGTGAAAACAGCCTGTTTTGGAAAATCTTCAGGAACTATATGGGGCTACAGGCTACTGTTTTCAAATGGTTGAGGGTTTTCAGACAGGCATTAAGTATTGATCTTTATTACTTTATTTTATTAAAAAATACACTTGCATAAGGTTCACTACAGCCAGTGTCTGACGAGTCACAGATGTCAAAAAAGTCAGCAGGTTCATACCCGAGCCGAAGTTCAATATACGCCTGTCTGACACTACTTTGAGCCGGTGATATTTTTGAGATTAAAGTCACTCGCTCCCCCCTGCTATTCTCTCCCCTACGGAAGGTTGTGAGCCAATAGATATTGCCGTGAGGTGCAGAATAGCCTCCTTCAAGGCGAAACAATACCTGATTCGGATCATAAAGTTCAGGCAATGCAATAGGGTGTTGTTTTAGAGTGTTGATACGCTTTTCAAACGTTTTTTTCGACGGGGTGGTTGACGTAAAAGCAACTCCTGTCATATTCATTTTCTTTTCAAGAGTCGGAAGGTTCGAGCTATCAAGGCTGCGTGCAAACCAGACAGCCCTGCTGCCGGAATAATTAAAAAACTCGTCTGAGTCCTGAGCTCGCTTTATATCACCCGTTATCTGTAGTGCGAAAGGTAGGTCAATGTAAACCGCTGTATTCCACCGAGCATTAATTGCAACATAATCGGTGGCATTATTCATCCACAAATCATCTTTGAGCCAGTAGCCAAAAGGTGTACCGGGTAAAGTTGAGTCAGATGAGGCGCTCTGGTGAAACAGATTGCTATTATTGTACGAAGGCTCCAGTGTATAACCCACCCTATCTGAACAGGTTAACGTATACAGCCTGAACCGGCGGTTTGTTGGTTGTGGATTAGCAAAGTCATGCTTCTGATCATACTTATTGAAATCAGCACCAATCTTGGCAGTCTCATACTCAAAGGCCAGCAAGCTCACTGTATAAAAGCAGCTAATCATTAGCAAACCGTTTTTGATAAGGTTGTTCTTTGTTTTTGTCCATTTACCCATTGTTGTTTATTGCCTGCTATTTTCCTTTAATTTCGTTAGAAAAAAACTTGTTTTCAGTTTTTTTTCCAAACTGGTCCAAGAATACCGCTGCCGTGTGATCGGCAGACTTATCGACCCCATATTGTATGAGCAGTTTTTTGATCTCTTTCGGGGCTTCCCATAGATCCGCTATATGCCAGGGACGAAGTCCAGGGGTGTAATATTGCTTTTTATGAGGCACGGGCGTATTAATCGTGGCATAAGTTGTCTCAAGAACCACTTCAACGGTATCAGAATTCAAACTCTTGATAGCGGCCAACAGTAAATCATTACCTGAGCTATCCCTTTGCATGACTACGGCCTCAGCCTGTTCAAAAGGCATATTTTGCAGCCGATAGGCCAGTGATTTTGAAAAACCATTGAATGCCAGAAAACTTTCGAAATTTTTTCCCTGCTGAGAGAAAGAATCGATTACCACCTGATTCAGCAATGGAAACTCACCTGTCATTGAGCGTAAAAGGTCAGCATCCATTTCATCCATCATATTGGTTTCTATAAAGTTCCCTTTGGAAGGTTTCCTCAATGGGTTTTCTATGACAGATAATGAATCAAAGTGATTAATGAGAGTGTCATTGTCAGCATTACGTTGTAATAAATATTTCCGAACGATGTTTTTTTCTTTTTTGGTTCTGGGTAAGGCGCCGTACAGCTTTGCAAGCTCAAAGCCCACTTCAGGCCATTGCCAGCTTAATAGCGCACTGAGCATTGTATCGTCACCCTGCCCTATGACCATGTTGGGATCCGCTTTGTTTTTAAGGGCTATATCGGTCATCTGAACATTGTAATTGGCCAGAGACATGCGCAGCATGGTTGCTCCGTCACGGTCGGCTGTATTAATTCCGGCACTGTGTGCAAGCCCCCAGAGAGCCAGCTCCGGGAAATTGTTGAATGCTGCAAATGTAAGCAGGTTCCGGCCACGGCTTTCACCAAACCCCGATATTGGCGCATTGGTTAACTCTGACTCGCTGTATGTGGGCTCAGCCAGAACTCTTTCATAGGTAGCTATCAGTATGTTCTCAACGTGATTTTGAGCGGCTAAAGCTTCGCTTGTATCTGGCTGGAAGCTCAGATCATCAGCAAAAGAAACCGATGTAGCCAATAACAGGGCTGATACGAGAGGGAAATTCATAATGACCTCCTTTGAATAACAGATTCATCCTATTTTTAGAAATTTGTATTCCAAAAAAGTTCCATTTCTCATTCGTAATTGAGCGCAGACAATCCGGTATTCAGCCATGGTCTGGAAATACGCAGAAGCATTTCAGTGTCGCGGGTATCATGACAATCAATACAGCCGATGGGATTGACAATTTCATGCCCCATACTGGTCCACTTGCCGGCGCTACTCAAAAAAAGCCACTCCGCTGTTCAAAAATGATCACCTCTGCTGTTGAACGTGAGTCATGACGCTGCTGTTTTGGAGTAAGCAGTAACTTCTGTGCACCTTGACTCAAATGAACTTTTGACTCCAGGGCAGAAGCCGCTCAATATCTTCGACCGACTCAGCCATGGGTTAAACGCCAACAGCAGGTTGAACCTAAATTCAGCAGTTGGCCGCCTTCGCTTCCTGAAAAGCCCGGACTTTCTGGCATTGTCACACTATCTCAAGAAACCCGAATGCATTGAGGCTTTGTTATTGAGGCTTTATTCATGGTGATGACTCTCTGTCTGATGGTCTATGCTGCTATCCAACATTGAATTCGTTACGAGCTGAAGAGACAGGGGCGAACGTTCCCGGACATGAGGCGAGCCCCATGGACAGGCCGTCTTTCTACTGCTTCGAAGATATCGATGTATGGACAATCAGCGGGGTGGAATAGCCTGCCGTTGGCATCCAGAAAGGCCAGAAAGGCCAGAAAGGCCAGAAAGGCCAGAAAGGCCAGAAAGGCCAGAAAGGCCAGAAAGGCCAGAAAGGCCAGAAAGGCCAGAAAACAATAACTCTTATTCTGGGTAAAACATACCAGTCAATTTATTTCTGATTGAGGTGGTCAATGACAGTAAAGTCATGCCGTTGGCTGGTACGGGGCTCTTCCTGGTGTGTTGCAGGGCTGTTGTTATCCCTGACAT
>NZ_JOKH01000001.1:284352-285135 GCF_000722635.1 Endozoicomonas numazuensis
ATGCTCATTGAAAGCGACAAGGACTTCCTCCAACAAAGAGCACTGGATTCGGGTCCGTTATGTCAGGCACAACTGTATGAGTGGCTTTTAAGGGACAGTCTGGAAATAGAGCGCTATGAGCAGATCCACGACATAGTCAGCAACCAGACCGGAAGGTTGGGCCGGGAGCGAGGGACTGGCAACAAGGCTTCCGGGGGCTCGTCAGGACAGAATGCTCAAACCGGAGTCACAGCACAGCAAAGCCATGTTGTTTTTCAAGCTGCACCTGTGACTGCCTCAGGACTCAACAGAGACGGAAGAGACGAAAGAGACGAAAGAGACGAGGATAACCCTCCTCCAGCAAAACAGGCCAAATTAGAACTTGTCAATTCCATCCGCTGTAGTTCCTGCCAGAAAATACTGAATGAACAAGAAATCATGCGGTTTCTTCGTGAAAGTAAGGCCATGGCGATTACCTGTGATAACTGCCTGCCCAATGCCTCGCCAATACCTCCGGAGAATACTGGCAGAAAGAGGGCTCAAGTTAGCCAGTCAGGGCCTGATCCTAAAAAAGGCAAAAAAAGAGCCAGTAAAAGGAAGCAGTATCACGACCAGCCAAAAGGCCCTGTCACCAAAAAAGGCAGGCAGGAAAATCCGGCGTCAGAGGCACAGGATGGTGTCATGAACGTTTCCCAAGAGCTGGGTGAACTGCAGGAAGAACTTACCGGCGAGATAAATGCACAGGAAACAGAGGCGGGAAAACGGCTGTTCAAGCAGCTCAAAAACCAAAAAATTCATATCAAA
>NZ_JOKH01000001.1:286474-289548 GCF_000722635.1 Endozoicomonas numazuensis
CTTCTCGTCCATGAATAGTGGCCGGGGCTTCCCAAAAAAAGAGGAAGTTCTAGAGTTACTGAGCTGGACGGACTCCGAGGGCGAGAAGATCTGGTACAAGGATGGCCGGCTCAATCTGGCACTGCTGAGTGCCTTCTCCTCCATGAATAATGGCCGGGGCTTCCCCAAAAAAGAGGAAGTTCTAGAGTTACTGGGCTGGACGGACTCCATAGGCGAGAATATCTGGTACGTGGGTGGCCAGTTCAGTCCGGAACGGCTGCACCTCTTCTCGTCCATGAATAGTGGCCGGGGCTTACCCAAAAAAGAGGACGTTCTAGAGTTACTGGGCTGGACGGACTCCAAGGGCGAGAAGATCTGGTACAAGGATGGCCAGTTCAGTCCGGAACGGCTGCGTGCCTTCTCCTCCATGAATAATGGTCGGGGCTTACCCAAAAAAGAGGCGGTGTTAGAGGTACTGAGATGGTTAGATTGCGAGGAACATCAAGAGACGTCTTCAGTGCTTAGTCTTATGAGCAAACTCCATGTATCGGGAGGGCTGCCCGATATCAAAACGCTGAAGAATAATGAGCATAAATTATCGAATTTATTCTTTCCCCCCTCTGCAGACGGGCTGGAGAGCGATGATGAAGACGCAATGCATAGCCAGATCAAACAGGCAGCCCTTTTTTTGTCGGCCCATAAGCCTGATCAGGTTTTGAGCTTCGAGACGGTAAAGGAGTTTAATGAGCTGGAGAAGGGTAATGCGCTCCAGAAACTGAAAAAACTATTAACACTTTTAACGGCGAATGGAGGGACGACCGTTAGACATTACCTTAAACTGAGTGGTCCTGACAGGCCTTCATTGCTGAAATACAGTGCCTCGCGTATGCCATTGCCACTGACACTGAAAGCGATTAATGACTTTCCAGAGAAGGAAAGAGATGCGTACCTGTTTTTTTGCAAAGAACTGAATGCGGCTCCAGACAGGAAACAGTGGAAAGACATCCACCTGCAGCTAAACAGGCTGGAGAGCGTGTTGGAAAGCCTCGATGCACAAAAGATCTATCTGGAGGTCATCTGGCGCCTTGCACCGCCTGACCGAGCGCACTTTCTGGATGAAACCGTAGCAGAGTCTGTCATAAAAATACTGCCTTACCCGAACGTCCTGAAAATGCTGGCAGGCAAGCATTCGGCTCAGTGGCTGAAAGCACTGCTTGAAGCCTGTTATCGATATCAGCAGCAAACCCCTTCGAGGGAGGATATTCAGCTTCTTTTCACCGTATTACTTGAGGCGCAACTCCCCCTGAATGAGCCTCGGGACATACCTGATCATTTTATGTTCCAATACAGGGCGTCTGGCGTTTCAGGCACCTTTATTGAAACAGTGCCTCCAGTTCAGACCGCAGAAGAACTTGCACTGCACTTTGTTACCTCATCAATGGATGTTCTCAGCAATATGTTCTATCGCTATGAAGGGAACCGGCTGAGGATTGAGCAATACGGGGGCGAAATGCATACTCTGCCACGACCGGAACTGGACATACAGGATGCCGGCATTGAAATCCGTAACTGGTCTATTAAGGATTTTCACACCTTTTTAGTCGTAACGGAGTTCCCGGAGCAGTATTACTTGCCCGAAAACGTCTGGCATCAGCACTGTAACCCTGAGCCGCCTCTGCATGCCCAACGTCGTTTAAAAACCTGTGATCAGAGAAAGAAGGAAATGGCACAAGCCACTCACTTCCAGCCGCTTTCAATCCCCGCGCTGCTGGGGTTGCTGGCTCACAACGTTGCCATAAAACCGGGGGTGTGGAGATCCTATGACCATTACAAAAAAAAATTGCCCAGGGCGGCTCTCGATCAATTACTGAAACGGGTAGAGCAGGCTTCCCATGAAGAGGTTCCTGAATCACTGAGAGCATATCTTGAGGCCAGTACATCTCACTTAGTGAGGGCTGTGGAACCGCCCCCCCCAGAAGCAACCACTGAATTACCGGATGAAAAAGAACAACTCAAACGACTCTGGTCTCATTTATCCAGAAAGGAATACCTGGTGTCCGCAGATATTGACTTGCTGACGGGGTATAAAGAGTACATGTCTATGGAGCAGATTGTCGGCATCCTCAACAGAGTTCATGTTGACGTAGCACATAATCAACTCAATGAGTTGAAACGGTTACTGGGTGAGAAGCGAAACCTTCATGCACAGAGCGATCCTTTGCTTCTGGATTTGCCAGGTGAAGTGTTTGAGTACCTTGTAACTGAGTACCTTGTAACTGAGTACCTGAGTAACTGAGAAAATATAAGAGATAATACCTGTTGATATTTCTAACTACGCTATTGTGCAGGTAAGCTGGGCATCAGAACAGCGTTTTCCAACCGTTACTCAAAGTCATTCCCGCCACCAGTTCCAGAAGGTGTTTGACCGTCACAATGGAGATCATCGGATCAGAACTCTGTCATGCTGGACTCAGCTGGTCGCCATGATGTTGGCTCAACTGACCCGTTTGATCTCGACTCGGGATTTAGTTGAGAACTTCAACACCTGTCACAGCCACCATTACCATTTGGGCGTTTCTCGCATAAAGCGCTCTTCACTGTCGGACGCCAACAGTCATCGGACCGCCAGCATTTTCTCAGAGACTTCTTTCTTTCTGTTGCAAAAGGTCAGAAGCCATCTGCCACAGGGAGCGGACAGTGACATGGTACGCCTGATTGACTCCACAACCATCGACTTGAATGTAAACCCGTTTGAATGGACTCATTTCAGGAAAACCAAAGGCGGCATAATCTACACGCCTTGTCCAGATCACAACACGGTGTCAGCTGTCGTTACAGCAAATAGCCAGGAGAATCAGTCTTAACCTGAGCTGCTGTCACTCTCTTATGGAGTTATTCAGTGATCCGCCGGAGAAAAGTGGGGTCGGCTTGCTCCAGAATCAGGGGAGTCTGGAACTTGGATATGTTTAACCGGACAGTAGCGATATTCAGTAACTTCATCGACAGATAAGGATGTAGCAACACTGCTGTCCGGTTAAAAATCCGGAATAACTGGGAAGTGCCTGTCCCTGTTGGTTTACAGTAAAATAGAAGTT
>NZ_JOKH01000001.1:289844-632600 GCF_000722635.1 Endozoicomonas numazuensis
TCACTGCTGTCCGGTTAAAAATCCGGAATAACTGGGAAGTGCCTGTCCCTGTTGGTTTACAGTAAAATAGAAGTTGTCGAGACAGCTATTTCACAGACCAAGAGAGACAGGCATGAAGCATCATAACAGCGTTTTCCAACAGTTGCTCAAAGTCATTCCCCGCCACCAATTCCAGAAGGTGGTTGACCGTCACAATGGTGATCATCGGATCAGAACTCTGTCATGCTGGACTCAGCTGGTCGCCATGATGTTTGCTCAACTGGCCAGTCGGGTCTCGATTCGGGATTTAGTTGAGAACTTCAACACCTGCCACAGCCACCATTACCATTTGGGCGTCTCTCGCATAAAGCGCTCTTCACTGTCGGACGCCAACAGTCATCGGTCCGCCAGCATTTTCTCAGAGACTTTTTTCTTTCTGCTGCAAAAGGTCAGAAGCCATCTGCCACGGGGAGCGGCCAGTGACATGGTACGTCTGATTGACTCCACAACCATCGACTTGAATGTAAACCAGTTTGAATGGGCTCATTTCAGGAAAACCAAGGGCGGCATAAAGCTGCACACGGTTTATGACCCGGAGGCAGATACACCGACCTTCTTCGAACTGACCAGCGCCAAAGTGAATGATCGTAAAGCCGCTCAGAACCTGCCCATTATGGCGGGTGTTACCTATGTTTTTGACCGGGCCTATGATGACTACAGCTGGTATTACGAGATGACCTGCCAGGGTACTCTTTTCGTTGGCAGAATGAAGAGCTCTGCGGTCTACGAAGTCATTGAAACTCGTGCAACGAAGGAAAACTTTATCCTTGAAGATCAAATCATCAGGCTTTCTTCTGACAAAGGCCGTAAAGACTGTCCAACCTACCTGAGACGAGTCAAAATTCACCGTGAGGAAGACGGCAAAGTACTGGTATTTATCAGTAATGACCTGAAGAGAACAGCGGTTGAAATTGCTGCCCTGTACAAATCTCGCTGGCAGATTGAACTGTTCTTCAAGTGGATTAAACAGAATCTGAAGATTAAGCGGTTCATTGGCAGAAGTGAGAACGCAGTGAAAATTCAGGTTCTGACAGCAATGATTGCCTACCTTCTACTACGCCTGGCCCAGATCACAACACGCTGCCAGCTGTCGTTACAGCAAATAGCCAGGAGAATCAGTCTTAACCTGAGCTGCTGTCACTCTCTTATGGAGTTATTCAGTGATCCGCCGGAGAAAAGTGGGGTCGGCTTGCTCCAGAATCAGGGGAGTCTGGAACTTGGATATGTTTAACCGGACAGTAGCGATATTCAGTAACTTCATCGACAGATGTAGCAAACATAAACTTCTCAATGACTTGCAGACTATCTGAGCCCGTCTACTTTATTCCAGACATTCATTAGTTTTTAAGGATCTCTGGTGCTTTCCAAAATTCAGGCCGTCTGTGCTTTCTGCCTAGCTCTTTTCCTGGGGCAAATAGCTACAGCTAACTCTTCTTTTTCGGATCTGGATAAACTTTATAACGACTCTTCACCTTCATGGTGGCCAGAATACCAAACCATACAAACCGACCTCAAAGACCTGAGGGTTCAGGATGCCAGATTGGGGCTGGAGAGCCTGCTGAAACGATACTCAGAGGATGAAAATACTTTCACGTTTCTGGTTTTACGTTATCTCTGGCTAACAGACACCGACGGCTGCAGTTTTCTGTCCAGCCTCTCTCCCACACCGGAATACTGGCTAACCAGCGCCCAGCTGTTCTGCCATTTTATGAAGGACTACCGCCAACACCTCAAGGCGGATTCTCAAACATCCAGTATTACACTGCTCTACCATTGGTGGGCAGGAATTCCCTCTCAGCATATTTTATTGGCAGATAAGGCCCTGCAATCTTTCAAAGTCTTTAAAAGTGAGCATGAAGACAGCCTGCTGTTAATGACCTTCATCAGTATTGTAAAACTGTCGGGGTATACTCCCTGGTGGGAGGTTGAGAGAGACTGGGACACTTTTCATGAAGCCAGTGACAGTAACTTCAATAGATTTCAAGCGCACTTGCTTCTGACCTATGAACTCTATCAGCACTGGTTATGTTCTGATGCCAATATTGAGTAGTCACTTCCAGGCATTAAAGGCGTTGGTGGTTTTAACCGGATGCCCGATAGAAGGGATGGCACGGTCAGAATCAGGTACGTAAGTCTCGACTGCATGGATGCAGGAGGTAGGGCAACGCAGGAGCCGTTGCCGAGGGTGCCTGAGCAATGAGTCAGAAAGTATGATTTCATAGGGTTGGGTACTTACTCCTTATAAATGAATATATTTCTTGGAAGAAATGGGACTCACCAAACTAGAAAAAGAGCATCAGACATGAAATATCCAGAAATGTATGAAGAGCTAATTGGCTATCTCAACCATCTCAGAAGCAATACTTGTCGGGGTGCTTTGCCTAGGAGGCTGACCGAGAATAAACAGTCCGGCCTAAAATCCAGAAAGAACGGCCATCTTTTCCACTGAATTTGCTTAAATAGGTCAACTATTCGCACAAATTCAGTGAAAAAGCTGACTCGTTCTACTGAATTTTATGCTCGGACGCTATTCTCGGTCAGCCTCCTAGAGCTCGATACAATCTTTAAAAAATACGGCACAGAACTCGCAGACGAAGAATATATTAGCCTGCCTGAATGGGAAAAGGTTCTTGATGCTGCTAAACCAGACAAACAGACACCTTGATGCTCCACTTTCAACTCTCCAAAGTATTTCTGGGTCCAACAGGCCGCCAGGCCGGTGAGATAACATTGGGCATTTCCGAGCGGTTCAGCAAAGGAGCCTTGCACAGGGCGAACTCTCCGTAGCGATGATTGACCTGATCAATAGTCGCCAGTAGCTTTTCCTTTTTAACATCCTCTTCTGAGAACAACTCTCCTTGCCCATGTCTGGGCCGAGGATCCAGAGCTCCGACATGTACCTGATGCACTCCGTGGCTTCTCTCTCCTTCATCCCAGTAAACATTCAGGAAAAAATCTGCCAGTGCCATGATCAGGTCGCCATCGGATGTCGGGGTTGTGGTCTTCAACTTTTTGCTGACCCAGCCTCTGGGCGTATTCACTCCAATAGAGAACAACTGTGCATCAAAGTCATAACGTCTGAGGCGGGCGGCCACTTTCTCACACATATGCAGCAGATAGGTTCTCAGGATGGTCTTATCCCGAGTGTCTGGTGGAATCACCTTGCCGTGCCCGATGCTCTGAGGGACTCCCACTTCTTTATGCAGTGGCTCCGGGTCCATGCCCTGTGCCATCAACCAGATACGTTTACCCAGATTGCCAAAACGTTTGCCCAACACACTGATGGGGACTTTCTGCATATCACCACAGCGATGCACTCCGTACTGAGCCAGGTAACGGCCAATGCCCGAGCCTACTCCACACAGGTCGGTAACCAGTACACCCGACAAGGTTTCACGAGCCTTGTATGGGTGCACGATAGTGAGACCATCCGGCTTCTGCTTTTTAGCCGCCCATTTGGCAGTCGTTTTGTCACCACTGATGCCCGCTGAGCACAACAGGCCCGAAACTTCAAAAACACAGGCTTTGATCCTGCGACCGATCTCCTCTACGGAGCAGTCATAAAGTGACTGACAACCGGTCAGATCAAGAAAAGCCTCATCGACCGAGAAGATTTCTACTTCCGGGGTGATGCTTTCCAACGCTGACATAATACTGGAAGAAACCTGGGCATAACGGTAAGGCCGGGACGGAGCCTGAATCAGATCAGGCACCAACCCTCTGGCCTCGCGTAACCTCATACCGGTTTTGATGCCCCGAGCCCGGGCCTCATAAGAGGCGGTGATGATGCAAGTCCCTGTTCGGCCATTGGTGACACAAACCGGCTTATTCTGCCACTGAGGCCTATCAAGCTGCTCAATGGAAGCAAAGAAAGCGTTCATGTCCACCAGCGCAATCATTCTGGGCCAAGACTTGTCTTTTACAGAGATACTGTTCATACATACAGTATTATTCACATAGAGTTTCTAAACAAGTCCCTCTTTGATTGAATTTTTTTATCAGTCCGGAGATTTCATTAAAATGTCCTCCTTTTATCTGTGGACTTTTAAAACCCCCGAATATACCCATCGCCTTTCAAGATGCTACGTTGTTGCCAGCGTTCGCTCACCCTGATCACCTACTACTTATAGGCTCTCAGGGCTTCGCTCACTTGTCGCCTAGTAGCATCTTGAAATCCAATGGGTATATGACTACTGATGGGTATATGACTACTGATGGATGCTAAACGAGAGTGACATTGTAGAGTCATCGAGTTTCGTCAGCGCTGCTGACAGAGATGTTATGCAATTCACTGCCTGAATTTCGTACGATCGGCTCTACATTGGTTCACACAGGGAAGTAGCCATGTTCAAGCGCGCACATGCCAATAGCCAAATAAAAGCCACCTTTCAGATCGTACTGACACTCCTCAGCTTTTTCGGCTTCAACGAAGCCGTTCTGGCCGTCAGATACCGTACTACGATCTACATAAGCCATTTCGACGCCCGGATGGCCGTTGCCCATACCGGTATGGAAACGCCTGCTTTTTCTGGCTATGCGTCTTCAGAAACAGATGCCTATCTGACCGGAGATCCCGACAATATGACATTCAACGAATCGCCGCTAAAGCTGTTGGAAGAGTGCTGAACACTCAAAGCTGGAGTCAGGCAGCAGTACAGATCTCGTTATAGGAATGGCCGGCTACGACTTTTATCGCCGAAAGTCAGCTCCTGCATCCAGCAAACTCTCAGAATATCGCCACCTGATGACCCAGAACTGCCCGGCCAGCAAAAACCGGGAAGCTTACTTCACCTGAATGGCAAGGGTCCTGTTCAAGGAACACGGGATTGCCGTGGACAATGCAAAGGTGGTGGACGACCATACCCTGATGGCCGCCAGTGCCCAGAGCCCAACTGAGAATTCTTTTTCAGGCAGTCATTGAGCAACCACTGGCCACCATTATCAACATCAAGCAGAGCGAATATTACCCGGGCCAGAATCCGGAGCACCCTATCGTCATTCTCGGAGAGTTCTCTGCGGACGTGCTGGAGAAAGAAGAAAACAGAGACCTGCTACTGCAGAGCCTGCCGAAGGAAGCTCGCTGCCGGGTGAATATTGTCCCCGGAGACACCTTCTTCCATAACCTCTCAGGCGGTGGTCTGCGCATTCTGGAAAAAGCTCGTTAGGCCTGCTAACCGGGCTGTTATTAAGAAACAGGAGAAAGACAGATAAGCTGGTCATAGATAGCAGGAGTCGTTAGAACAGAAGACAGTGATTCAACCTCAGGTGTCTGCAGCCAAGACGCCCAGGAAACCACAGCCATCACGAATTCCTCGTCCAGTGGCCAAGCCAAAAAAGAATCCGGCTGTCACGACTGAAACCCAACAGGAAACAACCAGGAAAAAGCCTGATCACGCGTTTATGACAGCTCTTTCCAAGCCTCATCACATCCCCTTGAATACTCCGGGAGCAGAAGTGGCAGACCGTTTTCAAAAGAACATTCGCACTGTGGTTTTTGGTACTAAAGATGAGCAGAAGCCCAAAGCACAACTGAAAGAACTCTCTTCGGATTTTCTTGAAAGACAGAAAGCCCTGAGCAAAGCCAAAAAGAAGTATGAGGATGATCTGAAAGCCCCTGTGCCCAGAAGCAAAAATGGCAAGGTTAACCCCGAAACCACCAGCCGATTGGCACAACCCAAACACACCCGGACAAAGGGTGAGAAGAAAGCCATTCGCGACTTTACTCAACAAGAGTTTGCCAGCCACGCTTTTCCAAACCTGTATCTGAGACAGGATTTTGAAAAGAATCGCCCTCTGGAAAGCCAGAGTAGCCGAAAACCAGGGTTAGCAGCATCACAGTGAAATAATTTAGAACACTCCTTGTTGCCAGGACTCGCTCCTGGTTTTTTTTGCCTGACCAAAACACACATCTCGACTACTCAACTCCACGACCATTGGGCATTTTGCCAGTTCCGGATAAACTAGCTGGCTTTAATCATGAGAACAGAGCGCAGTCCATGGAAAAGAATTTCTGCAGTGACAACTGTTCAGGCGTCAGCCCTGAAATCATGCAAGCACTGGCTGAGGCCAACCAGGGTCATATGCCTTCCTACGGAGGGGACTTATTGACTCAGGAAGCCGATACCCTGATCAAGGCTGCTCTGGGCCGAGAGTGTGATATTTATTACGTCTACAACGGAACGGCTGCCAATACCCTGGCCTGCAAATCCGTGCTGCGTAGTATCGACAGCATTATTTGCCCTGACAGTGCTCATATCTTTACCCATGAGGTCGGAGCTCCTGCCAATGCCACAGGCAGTAAAATCATTACGCTCCCCGCCATCGACGGAAAAATCAAACCGGAGCAAATCCGAACGGCGTATGAGCAGGAAACCTACTGGGGACCTCATGCTACCCGTCCAAAGCTGGTCTCAATCACCCAGTCAACGAAATGGGGCACCTTTTACTCTCTGGAAGAACTGGCTGCGATCAAGGCTGTATGCGAAGAGACTGGCATGCTCCTGCATGTAGACGGCTGTCGTGTTTACAATGTCATAGTGGCCATGGACTGTTCTCTGGCAGAACTCTGTCAGCACATTGATATCCTGTCACTGGGAGGCACCAAGAACGGCCTGATGTTCGGTGAAGCCTTGGTGTTCTTCCATCGCGAAGCAGCCGATGGCTTCCTACACCTGCGTAAACAGGGACTGCAGCTTCACTCCAAAATGCGCTTTATTTCTGCTCAGATGAAAGCACTTTTTACCAATAACCTTTGGCAAAAAAATGCTCAACAAGCAAACCTGATGACAGAAAGACTGGCCGATGGCTTGCTGAAACATCCGGACATCAACCTCTATTGCCCAGTACAAACTAACCAGTTATTCGTAACGATGCCCAGGACACTGGCGGATAAACTGATGGCCGAAAGAGCTTTCTACCCTAATGGGCCTGAGTGCTATCGAATGGTGACATCATTTGATACAACAGAAGAAGAAGTAGACGGGTTTATAGCGACTGCGTTGAAAGAACTGTAAGTATTTACTAATCAATCGGGATAGGGCGTAGCCTCACGGCTACGCTCCTCCCACAACACCCAGCATACGGGTCCGTACTGGGCGTTTCGGCCAGTTAAGCGGCCAACAATCTGATTAAACCTAACTTATCAAACCAACTATTGGGTAGCGCCATGTGTAACGCAGGACTCCGGCTCACTCGCCAATGTCCTTTTCCTGAAGCTACCGTTTGCCTTGTCAGTTTGTCACTGATTCCCTGCTTTCGCAGTTCCTTGTACCGCTTTGGGCTTCTTTTCCATTGATACCAGAGCAGACTTCGCAACCGCCTTCTTATCCAGCAGTCAAAGTGTTCAAACTCTGTACTGGTCTCCACTTCTCGGAAGTAGTTCTTCCATCCCTGCAAGTACCTGTTGAGTCCTTCCAATCTCTGCTCAAGGGATCGACCTCCCTTTCGGGTTAGCTGTCTGATTTTATCCTTGAAGCGCTTGCCACTCTTTGTCGCAAGGGTTTTCCTGCCGTCTCGGGTAAAACTGTATCCCAGAAAGGGGCGCTTCCATGCACGATCAACCGCACTCTTTGTATGATTGACCTTCAGTTTCATTTTACCCTCGATCAGCTTGACCAGACTGGCCATCACCCTTTCCCCTGCCTTCTTACTTTTAACAAACACACGACAGTCGTCAGCGTACCGAACAAATCGCAGTCCTCGATTTTCGAGCGTTCTGTCAAGTTCGTCCAACACTATGTTTGAAAGTACAGGAGACAGGGGACCTCCCTGTGGAACACCCTCCGCTTGCGGTTTTACCAGCCCGTTATCCATCACTCCGGACTTCAGGAATCGACGAATCAAACGCAATACATCCTTGTCCTCTATATGCTCTGCCAACTTTGCCATCAGTCGATCATGGTTGACCCGGTCGAAAAACTTCGACAAATCAATATCCACCACCCAGTTGTAACCATCCTTCATATACAGCTGAGCCTGACTGATAACCTGATGTGCAGACCTATAGGGCCTAAATCCGTAGCTGTAAGCCGAGAACCTTGGCTCCCACTCTGCCTGCAATACTTGTTGTATTGCCTGCTGCACCATTCGATCAAGAGCTGTTGGTATACCCAACTTTCGCTCTCCACCGCACGGCTTGGGAATCAGAACTCTTCTTACTGGAGTGGGTTTCCACAACCCTCTGCTCAAACACTGCCTCAGTTGACGACCATGCCCTTGTAAATACGTGAACAGGTCTTCCACTGTCATGCGGTCAATGCCTGCCGCTCCTTTGTTGCGTTTTACTCGCTGAAAGGCTTTCTTCAGATTATTGGGGTGGGCGATGCGTGCCATCAGGCTTGCATCGCTTGCCGGGCTTTCGTAATCCTGTGATGCCGACACAACCTCAGCCCTCATAACGTCGCAGCCTCCGGTTCCGCCGTGACCACTTGGCATGAGTTCCAGTGTTTGCTGGATTTGTCTGCGTCCGGTGTATCGAATAACAGAAACTATTCACCACTCTGTACCGTTCAGGCCTTCACTGACATTCGCCAGCTACTATGCCGTCTGCTGACTTCTGTATGGCGATCAGACCACCTTACGATAGCCTCAGTCCGAAATATCAGACACCACACAGACCTCCCGAGGTAAGTCACACCGCCTTCGCCGCACAACCGCCAGATCTACTGCCTGAGTGTCCGGATGAGTATGGACTTCGTCATCATACGCTGACTCGTCCTCACGCAGACAGCCTCATATCTGATTTCTGTTCGTCGGCTCGCGGTTTTGCTCCACACTGCCTTCAGCCTGCACCTCACGATACAAACCTTGTGCTTCGCTAGTCCTTCGCCCTCATCTGGCTGGACAGGGGACTTTCACCCCCAAGCTGTGTGACATGCTCGGCACACATAAACGACAATGGCCTTTTGGCCGTTGTCGACTATGACTATTGAACGGGAACAAGCTGGCGTAACATTAACTCAATACGTCCCAGAGACGCCTTGAGTTCGAGCATACCCGACTCCATCGTTGTAAGTCTTTTATGTTGATCGTCCAGACAGCGTTCAATAGCTTCAAATCGAACAATCATATTGCTAAAATTCTTGTTGCTCTGCTTGGCAAAAGAACTGATTTCGTTTTCTACCTTTTCAAACCGTTGATCCACTCGCTCAAAGCAAGCGTCTATAAAATCAAAACGCTTATCATGCTCGTCAAACCTGAAATCGTGATCATCAAACCGCTGGTTGATTTCAATAAAACGCTCATGCAATTCATACCTGAGAACGCCCATGTCACTGTCCACCCGTTTGACATCAGCATCATTATTCGTACCTTCCCTAGCACTCGACCTTCATGCAATACTTTAAAAGACAACAAAAACAACAGACAAGAGAACAGGATGTTCAGGAGAAGTCTGCCGTGAACAGTTCAAAAAGAATACTGATTATCGGGGGTGGCATTTCCGGTCTGTCTGCCGCACTCTGGTGCCAGCGTCAGGGCTTGCAACCACTGATCATCGAACAGACACCCCGGCTTGGTGGGCAGCTCCACCAGATACACTTGCCCCTGGTCGACTACCCTGGCTTCAAGGGTACCGCTTCAGAGCTTCTAGAGACTTTAGTGGCACAAATTAGTGAGCAGGATATTCACTATCGCTTGGGACAGAGCATTAAGCACATCGATTACAAGAACAATGTTGCCTATACAGAAAATGAAAGCCTGACCTACTCTGCTCTCATAATGGCTACAGGCAACCGCAAGCGGGCATTACCACAACTCAAACCGTTTATGGGCAGACACGTTCATATGACGGCTACCGGCGTTATAGAGCAGCTCAAGCATCAGCATATAGCCATCATTGGTGGTGGCGATGGTGCCTTTGAAAACGCTTTACTGCTGGCACCCTCTGTCAACAAGGTTGACATTCTTATACGATCCGGGCAACCCAGGGCAAGACAATATTTTGTCGAACAAGCCCGACGGATCAGCAATATAAGCCTTCACTACCAGCAGAAAGTTCAGTATTTCAAGGATGAACCAACGTTCAGAGGACTGCATCTGGCACACAGTATTACCGGAGAAGAGCAGAGGCTCGAGTGCGACCAGGTGATTATTAAATGCGGTTATACTCCCGCTCAGGAGTTATTGCCAGAGTCCCTGTTGCCCCCGGAAAACGGCTTGCAGCTGGATGATCAGAACATCTGGGTCATTGGTGATGTCAGAAACCCGATTGATCCCTGTATGAGCGTTTGCATTGGTGAGGCGGCAAGAGCTTCGCGAGAAATATCTCGATACCTGGAACCTATCGGATAACCTTGTGAGCCAGACCCTGCTGACTTTTTCCGATTTACTTTCCGGTTTACTGTTGATCTGCTCCGGAGCACTGCTATACATAAACGCTAAACGTTTTTCATAATCCAACTCTACTCTGTGCCTTACCACAGACTGCCTGGAAACCCATGCGCCTGAAACATTGTCATAACACCAGTGACTTCCGGGCGCTCGCCCGGCAACGGCTCCCCTCTCCTATCTTTCATTACATTGATGGCGCAGCAGACGACGAGTCCACACTGAAAAGAAATACCGAAGCCTATTCAAACTGTGACCTGGTTCCCAATGTGCTGAGAGGGGCTGAACAGGTTGATCTCTCAACCCGGGTTATGGGACTGGATCTGGATATCCCACTGTTCTTATCCCCTACGGCCCTGCAGTGTCTTTTTCATCATGAAGGTGAAATGGCTGTAGGCAAGGCAGCAGAACAGTTTGGAACCCTTTTTGGTCTGTCCTCACTGGGCACTACCAGTATAGAAGACATTGGTTCAACCATTAAAACCCCTAAGCTGTTCCAACTCTATGTGCATAAAGATAAAGGGCTGACACGCAATATGATTGACCGCTGCAAAGCAGCAAATTTTGATGCCATGGCCCTGACCGTCGACACCGCAGTAGGCGGCAATCGAGAAAGAGATCTTGTGACCGGTTTTACTGTCCCTCCCAGGCTAACGGTAAAAAGTTTGCTGAGTTTTGTCAGCCACCCGACCTGGGCCCTGAATTACTTTTTACATGGTGGATTCAAACTGCCTCAACTTGAAAACTACGTCAGCGAAGGCTCCAGTATCCCCCTTTCAATCGCCAACTATTTTAATACCATGCTGGATCAGAGCATGGACTGGCAGGCAGCAGAAGAAATTGCCCGATACTGGGGCAAGCCCTTCGTACTCAAAGGTATTATGTCCGTTGACGATGCACGCAAGGCAGCAGATATCGGTGCTGCAGCAATCATGATTTCCAACCACGGCGGCCGCCAGCTGGACGGTTCCCGATCACCTTTTGATCAATTGGCAGAAATTGTTGATGCCACAGGTGATCGGATTGATGTGATATGCGACGGAGGTATACAACGGGGAACCCATGTTCTCAAAGCTCTGTCGCTGGGTGCAAAAGCGTGCTCTGGTGGCCGGTTGTATCTTTATGCTCTGGCAGCTGCAGGAAGCGCGGGGGTTCACAAAGCCCTTGCCAACCTGTGCAGTGAGATGGAACGTGATATGAAACTGATGGGCTGCAAAAACATTTCAGAACTGAACCGAAGCAATCTCCGGTTCCGGTAGTTGACCGACACACTTACATTATAATCTCAGGATTCAGCAAAGTAATTTTTCACATTGGCTCTTTTCATTATGATACAGGCCAGCATTCCACTTAGCCCACCAAAGACCAGAAAGACAGCCGGAGATGACATATTCCCTGTCACCCGAATTAACTCTATAGCCAAGATAGGCGTGATACCACTGAACAAGGCAAAGCTGAGGTTATAGCAAAAGGCAATGCCTGAATACCGGACATGTACCGGAAAGATAGAGGCCAAAGTCAGTGGAGCGATCCCTGCAACCCCTCCACGCAATATTGAGCCCAGACACATAATCAAGATCACGTGCGCGGTACCATTGACCAGCCAGCCAAATATGGGCCAAGCTGACAGAATCAGCATCCAGGAAGCCAGTAATAATAATGTTCGTGTTTGAAACCGTTCTGATAACAGCCCCATCATCAGAAACACCAGACTCGAACAGACCCCACCCAGAGCATTGGCAAGAGCCACATCACCCGGATCATAATGTAAAAGATGGGATAGATAGCCTGGAGTAAACAATAAAAGCAGAGGCACACTGGTAGCGATGGGAACAATCATCAAAAAGCCACACAGCAGGGGCATTCTGAAATGTTTAAACAATGTTTTGATAGGCACCCGTGAACGTTGCTGGCTTTCATAGATCTGTACGAACAGCCTGGACTCCTGAAAACGCCTGCGAAACAGGTAACTGAAAATACCAAACAGTCCTCCCAACCAGAAAGGAAAGCGCCAACCCCACTGATTCATCGCATCTTTCGACAGAACATCCAGTAGCAAAGCATGCAACATCGAACCAAATACCGCCCCCAGCACCAGCGACATAAACAATAGCGCCATTACCATGCCACGGCGGTCCTCCAACGTTTCACAGAGAAATGTCATGGCTCCGGGAACTTCTCCCCCAATAGAGAACCCCTGAATGACTCTCAGTGTTACCAGAAGAACCGGAGCCCAAACACCAATTTGTGCATAAACAGGCAGGCAGCCTATCAATGCCGTCGGCAGGGCCATCATTAAAATAGTTATGACAAAAACCGGTTTTCTACCTTTCCTGTCCCCCAGGTGTCCGAAGATGATACCGCCAACAGGGCGAGCAAGATAACCTGCCGAGAACGTTGCAAAAGAGGACAAAAGAGAAAGGTAAGGGTCCTGATTGGGGAAAAACTGATCAGCGATATAACCCGCCATCAGGGCATAAATAGCAAAATCGTAAAGTTCAAGAAAACCGCCCAGTGAAGTCACCAGAACTAACTGTCGGTGTTCAGGTTTAAGAGAGTACGAAGTCATATTTCCCTGCTTATGCCAGACTGACAGATAAACGACAATGTTTTTTCACAACCAGTGCAGCACCCGCTAAACCACAAAGCCCACTGAAGCGTCCCATTATTAGGTATTTGACGCTCCAGTGTAGACCATTCGTTTACAACCAATCGGTCAACATCACACCTACACTGAGTCGATTGACGCTGGCATTGTAATCAATCAGGCTTTCTCCATAGCCATTAAAATACTGAACATAACCCCGGAAACGATCACTCAGAGGAAAGGACCAGTCGAGCTGAACCGCTCCTTTATTATCGGAAGATCGCAGGTTATTTCTGAACATCATGGAAATTTGGTGGTCATCCAGTTTATAGCCAAAATGAAGTTCACCATTACCCATGTACTTTTCAATATCTGGATTATCATCCCCTTCGGTATTGTTAGTATCATTCGGATCTTTTTTCGATTCCGGAATCCGGTACCAGGGCTTGAAACTCATGTAAAAGTTGCCTTTCTCCAGCAGGAAGTTCATGTAAACCCGATTCCAGCTGCGTGAAAGACTGCCTGTCCGGCCATTGGACTGATGAGACAGGCCGGCCACCACCGCTCTCAAATCCATTCCCAGAACGGAGTAATTAACAGGAAAGACCGCAAAAACTTCCGGTTCATGATTGGTTTCCCTGAACGGTGCCGAATTACCGTTGTATGCCTGCCACCAGGAGGTATTGGTATAGGCAACATAAACATTGCCATAATCATTCCATAAACCTTCCCAGACAGGGGCTTTCAAACTCAGCTGAAACTTGATTTCAGTAGACGTCAAGTCCTCACCCACTGCCCTGTAGGGTTCCTTGTTGACATTACTGTTCCAGGATACCGGAAGCACATAATTAGGACGATGAGGCGTTATCACAAAGCGGTTATCGGTAGCCAGCCTCTCCCCTCTGGCTCGTTCATCAAACGCACTCTCCTCAATTTCCAGAGCCATATCAGAGTCATCAGCCACTACCGGCAGCTGATCTTTCTTCGATGCCTGATGACTGCACATGGCTCTTGCTTCGGCCATGGTCGTCTGACCATCTGCTTCCATAGCCTGCTTCAGGAGACATTGCTCAAAGGGGGTTGATCCAAAAGCCAGAAGTGGCGACAGACTCAGAACCAAACCTGCCACCCGCAAAGATCCCTCTATGGGCACGACAGGTGTCATATTATTTTTCATAGCCGAAAATCTTTTTCTTTCTATTGAAGCCATGATCTGAAATGCCACTGAGAGTCTTGGAATAAAAGCTGTTCGTCACAGGGCAACCCGAAAATTTACTGCCTGAATGAACATAATTCCATGACAGCACAATCTCAACTTTTTTCTGGAACTACGTTATCAACAATAGTCTCAGAGCGCATGGGATAATCAGGCCAGGCGATAAATAAAGCCATCAATCCTAAAACACCGATCGCTGAAACATAAAATGCTGGCCCCATATTCGTACCCGTGAGTTGCACCAGAAGAGTTGAGCTGAAGGGTGCAAGACCGCCAAATAAAGCAAAACCAAAGTTATAGGTGGTGGCCACGCCGGTATAACGAACTTCTGTTGGAAACAGTCGAATGATCATGGGAGGTAGCAAGCCTGAAGCAATGGCCGCAAACAACCCGCAGATCACCATCATCCTGCGGATATGAATATCATCACCCATAAAATACTGGAAAGCAGGGATCGCAAGAAAAATGACGGCCAGAGCCAGGCAGGCAGCCAACAGTTTCCTGTTGATCAAGTCTGTGCACAAACCGGCCAATAGAGAGAAAGGAGCCAAAATTAAAAAAGCCACTGCGGTATGCCAGGCCACTTCTCCTTTGGGCAGCCCCAACAATATACTGAGGTAACTGGGCATATAAACACCAAACACTGTGACTGTAGAACCACAAAGTGCCATTAGCAGAAAACCACAAAGCAGCCCCTTCCGATGTTGTTTCAATAGCACCAGCAACGGAATGCTGGATCTTTGTCGAACCTGATCCAGCGCCATGAAAAAGCCCGACTCCTCAAACCGTTTCCGGATCTGATAACTGAGCAGCCCCAACAGACCTCCAATCCAGAAAGGAATCCGCCACCCCCAGCTGGCCATGACCTCTGAGCCTAGTGACTGGTTCAGCAGACCATGAACAAATGTACCCAATGAGATACCCACCATCAGGGCCATAAACAGAATACCAATCATTAACCCCTGTCGCTGCGGTGCACTTTCACCCAGATAAGTAATGGCGCCAGGCAATTCGCCTCCCAGAGAAAAGCCCTGAAATATTCTGCACAGAATAAGCAGAATGGGAGCCACTATTCCAACCTCATGATACGTTGGCAGGCAACCTATCAGAGCCGTCGTCAGGGCCATCAGGGAAATAGTAAGGGTAAAGGTTCGCTTGCGACCCAGACGATCGCCAAGATGTCCGAAAAACAACCCACCCAGCGGTCTTGAAAGATACCCGACAGCAAATGCAGCAAACGTGACCAGCAGCGAGGTCACATTGTCCGATGCAGGGAAAAAGTTATCGGCAAGATAACTGGCCATCAGGGCATATATAAGAAAGTCATAAAGCTCGAGCATGCCTCCCATGGAAACGGCCAGAGCCAGTTTATACTGTTCGCTGGGGGCGGTAATGCAACGTGGCATAAGTCACTCTGATTAGTGACCGGAAGCTTAAGCCCGAAAGGCTTCTAGGAGCCTGTCCGAGAATAGACAGGTCGGACTAAAATCCAGAAAGAACGGCCCCTTTTTCCGATGAATTTGATTGAATAGGCCCACTATTCGCACAAATACCTCGAAAAAATGGCCTCGTTCTACTGAATTTTATGCTCGACCACTATTCTCGGTCAGGCTCCTAGGAGGCTGACCGAGAACAGACTGACCAGCCTAAAGTCCAGAAAGAACGGCCATATTGTCCACTAAATTTGCAGAAACAGATCAACTATTCGCACAAATTAAGTGAAACATCTGGCACACTCTACTGAACTTTATGCTCGGACGCTATTCCCGGTCAGGCTCCCGAATCTCCTGGTCAGTGTTGTTAAACCATCAAGTGACTCAAGACTAGACCAAAAATGAAGGAGGGATTGTTCGTCATGAGCCAGCGCTACACCATTGGCAAAGTTCAGTCCTTGCATCAAGGTGGTCACTTCACCGCTGGCAGGATCCAATCTAAAAAGACGACCATGACCACCATGTTCCATCAGATCCAACAGACTGGCCGGGTAACTGCCGCCATTGGCCTGGGCACCGAATTTGCTGGAAGCTTCTGAAAAATAAATACGCCCCTGTCTGTCAATATCAAGATTATTGGCATACACCAGAGGCTCATCCTCCACCTTGTCCAGCAGAGTGGACAAGGTTCCATCTCTCGTCGCTTTCAACAGCCCCTTATAGGCGTCGGCAATGATCAGGTTTTCATCCTTATCCAGAGCAAGCCCCAGTGGCCGCCCCAACTGACCCACAAATACTTCTGGCTTCCCGGTTCCGGGTTTCATTTTTAGAATCTTTCCCTCGTGAACCGAAATATACAGCCAGCCTTCTGAATCCATAACCAGATCTTCCGGGCCGGTATAAGGGGCAATGTCCAGATACTCCAGATCAGACAGCTTTGAATTGACCTGATAATGCCCTTTGTATCCGGGATTATCAGGTACCTGCCAGGCAACCGGGCTAATAGGGACTGGAGATAAAAGCAGATAGAACAAGCCTGCCAGCATCAACAGGGCAATCAGCAGAGAACATTTTTTTATCATGAGCGTTTTGTAATTATTATTGTTTGGATTGTTCCCTATTTAAACAGAACTCACCTTAAAAAAAGAACTAAGGATTTGTCTTGAAATAACTTCCCGATTAAAACATGAACTCCGTTCACCCTGAGCCTGTCGAAGGGTGGTGGCTCTGGGCTTCGACAGGCTCAGCCCGAACGGGGGGCAAATAAGGAAGTTATTTACGGACTATTCCTAAAAGGAATGAAACAGATTGAATCCACTGAATACCTACCCTTTATCTCCATAGGGCGTTAGCGGTGGAAAGTGTTCATCAAAGTTAAGTGTCCTCTGAAAAGCTCCCTGTAATTGCTCCACAGCTTTCTCCAAATTCTCTAAAGCATTGTCAAAGTCACGATCCACCTCACAAACGTACTTTACGTCGTTGACGGTTAATAGCGGTAATCCCGGCCGGGCTTTTGTATTCGACAAATGACTTTTAATGTAACTGCCCCGCATTCTGAACAACTCTTCCAGATCCACCTGAGAATTCACCAGTGCCTGACAAGTAGCAAGAAATGATGTCATTCTCATCAACACCATTTCACTGCTGGTTCTTAAATCACCTTCTGAATCAGGCAGTGAGAAACTATCAATGATGGCTGTTGCTCTTTCTAATATGCCAAAAAGTGCCTGTTGCAGCTGGGGCAACACCTGAATGGCTGCAACAAAAGCTTTATCATTCGGGCTCGAAATAACCTGACCACTTTCAAGGCATCGGGCGTAAGTTTGAACGTGTTTCCGGTGCTCTATCACCTTCCCGAGCCGCTCATTACCGTCTGCCAGACAGGCCTCACAGATCCCCAATTTAACAGACTGCTTTTGGTCAGCAGAAAGCTGAGGCTGCTTGAGTACTTCACGAAGCAGGAACAAGGCTCTGGATGGATTCTGGTCACGCCCCATCAATAAACGGGAAGCTTCGGCTATTGATGACTCCACAGTATCAGAACGAATAGCAGAATCTGTTTTTCTCTTTACTTCTGGCTCTGACTGCTTTTCATCGCCAGAATCGTCATCCTGATATCCAGAGATCTGGCTATGTGGCGTTGTACTTGAAATGCTTGGTTTGCTTACACCTTCTTCCTTCATCTGCTTTAAAAATGCATCCAGTTCCGCTTTTTCCCTGAGTCTGGCTTTTTCGGCACGGTCTTGATAAATCTGCAGAACAGACATGGCCTTCTTCAGGCTACAGCGACTATCTGCTATTTCGTCAGAGTCAATATTTTCCGGCAGCTTACCGTCCATCACGTTTTTCAAAAAACCATTTTCCAGACTGGTCTGAATGGCATTCAGACCATCACTGGCGACTTTCAACTCAAAGTAACTGCCTTGACCCTCATCAAGCACACTCGAAAACTTTGCAGCCATGGCAACGACTCGTTCAAGTAATTTAAGGCAGGTTTCAGTGTTATAGTGGACAAAGCATACATCTACACCTTCCAGGGCCGCAGGAAAGTCATAACCTCTGTCAACCAGCGCCACATAGTGCAGGCGATCCAGCCAAAACTCCCTCGCTAACTCAGAATCAACGCCCCCCCAGGCGACTGGCAAACAATCATCAACCACGCTAATGGACCTTCGACACATTTCCTGCAGGAGGGTTTTACTGGTTTCTGATGGACAAAAATGAATCAGATCGGCAAACAGTTTGGCGAAAAGGTTCAAACTATGAGAGACCCTTTGCATATGATCCAGACAGGGCTCCAGAAACGTTTCTTTTTCGATACCGTATATTGTCACCAGTTTACGAAGCTGTTCCAGCTCAATCATGAGCACGACATAGGGATTCAGATACTTCTTGATATAGGGCGTAATGCTCGGTACATCAATACTCTGGACGTTTGCCCTTATATCTTCAACCAGAGCTTCAGCCCTGGGCAGCATTTGTGATTTCAAATGACAAATGGACAGTCTTATAATCTGATGCTTGCCTGTATGAAACTGAATCGCTTCGCGCTTCAATACAGCAAGAGACTGTGCTTCATGCGGGTTCTCTGACAAGTACTGCTCATAATCCTTGATCAACTGTAAAGCCTGGTCTCTCAGTTCTGGCTTCTTGTGCAATGGCAGTTTCTCTCCAATAGCTTTACACTGTTTCATCTGCTGATCCAGTGCTCTGCCCCTGTCCACCAAATCATCAAGCTGTAGCGTCATGACTACACTCTTCATTGCCTTATCAACCATGTGTGCTTTTTCTGAGGGATTGCCACGACTGATTACTCGTCTTTGTTCTGAACCGCTGTCTTTTGGAACGCGAAACCTTTTTTCATCCAGAGAAAGTTTACTCTCTAACTTTCCTTGCTCTAGTTGTGTATCTCTATCAAGCATTTTTTTTTCGATGCTAGTCTGATGCGGCATCATTTCCGGAGATGTTGGCTTTTGGGGAATGGACTTCGATGCTCCAGATGGGCAGGCAACTGAAGCACCTTTTGGAGCTGTGTACGTTTTCTTACCTTTCTTTGATTTTTTTTTGTTAGCGCTTTTCTGTTTATCATCAGCTAAAGCCCCCTGAAAACACTCAAGAGGTTTATTACCAGCGTCATTAGAAGGGATCATGTTTAAGTCCTTTTTATAGTTACTCATCCTGTGACTTCGTGTGCGGAATAATGTTCCTGATATGACTAACCAACCTGTAAGAGCTTCTGACAAAAATGCATAGGACTATCTCAGAAGAAGCCTTGAAACATAGCTACCGATATACTCGTTTAGAAAAATAAACCCTGATGTCATAACCGCTTCTGCCGACAGAAGACTCAATTACCGCAATCTAACAAAGGACTCTGAGTATGGATATGAGTATGAGCATGGAGCTGCTCGATCATGAATTTGTAGCTTTCATTACGGCCATCCTGCAAATCATGGCCTCGCTGTTTATTTTTCTTCTAGGCATGGGGTTTGTAGCCATCCTCTTCATGTATCTGGCCGACAAACATCAAACCAGCCATACCATCCGCAGAAACTACCCGGTCATTGGCCGGTTCCGATACTTTTTTGAGCATGTCGGTGAGTTCTTTCGCCAGTATTTCTTTGCCGGTGACCGCGAAGAAATGCCTTTCAACCGAGCTCAGCGATCATGGGTCTACCGTGCTGCAAAAAATGTCGACCGCACTGTCGCCTTTGGTTCCAGCAAACCGATTCGTGAACGGGGCTCTGTGCTCTTTCTGAACTGTCCATACCCAACTCTGTCAGAAGACGCCAAGGAAACGGCCAGCGTATTGGTCGGACCTCATTGTGAAAAACCTTATCGCCCTGCGTCTATTTTCAATATTTCCGGCATGAGTTTCGGCGCTCTTTCCGTTCCTGCTGTTCAGGCTCTTTCGAATGGGGCCCGAATGGCTGGCTGTTGGTACAACACCGGAGAAGGTGGACTCTCTCCTTACCACCTGGAAGGAGGCTGTGACATTGTCTTCCAGATAGGTACGGCGAAATATGGTGTGAGAGACGAGCAAGGGAACCTGGATGATAACCGTTTAAGAGAAGTGGCTGCTCATGAGCAGGTGCGCATGTTTGAAATCAAGTTGAGTCAGGGAGCCAAACCCGGCAAGGGTGGCATTTTGCCTGCAGCCAAAGTGACGGAAGAGATTTCAAAGATCAGACTGATACCTATGGGTGAGGACTCTATCAGCCCCAATAGACATCCGGAAATCAATTCTACCGGTGACCTGCTGGACATGATCGATAGAATCAGAACCGTTACGGGTAAACCGGTGGGCCTCAAGTTTGTGCTCGGTGCAGACAACTGGCTTTATGACCTGTGTGATGAAATTAAGAAAAGAGGGCCAGAGTCAGCACCTGATTTTCTGACCATCGACAGTTGCGACGGCGGTACTGGTGCGGCCCCCATGGCGTTAATGGATGATGTTGGCTTACCGTTAAGCGAAAGTCTGCCTTTTGTTCATAACCTGCTGATGGAAAAAGGCCTGCGAAAGCGCATTCGACTGATCTGCTCCGGAAAACTGATCAATCCTTCCGATGCGGCCTGGGCACTGTGCATGGGAGCTGACTTTATGGTGTCTGCCAGAGGCTTCATGCTGGCGCTAGGTTGTATACAGGCCTTGCAGTGCAACAAAAACACTTGCCCTACCGGCATCACAACTCACATTCAGAAACTGCAACGCGGACTGGTCCCTAAAGATAAAGCAGAGAGAGTGGCCAGTTACCACGAAAATCTGGTCCATGATATTGAGCTGATCGCTCATTCCTGCGGCGTGGATGAGCCACGAAAGCTACGCCGTTACCATGCCAGGCAGGTGATGGAGAATGGGCAATCTATTTCATTGGATAAACTACACCCTTATCCGAAAAAAGAGCAGTAAAAACAGAAAAATAGCAGAAAAGTGATAGGTCACCGACCTGCTATCAGACGCTGTTATACCCATTGGATTTCAAGATGCTACCAGGCGACAAGTGAGCGAAGCCCTGTGAGCCTACAAGTAGTAGGTGATCAGAGTGAGCGAACGCTGGCAACAACGTAGCATCTTGAAAGGCGATGGGTATATACCAATCGTGCTTTCTAACTACCGTAATGAGCATGCCAAACTGGACGGCAGAACGACGAGTAATAGCCAGCTATTGCGAGGAGTTCCAACGCAGGGCTGGCGTTCAGATCACCAGCGCAATAGCGTAGTTAGAAAATACGATTGGTATTAGCTGGTAGGAAAGTCAGCTGATGCCTGACCAATGGGAGAAGAGTGGATATGGGCAATTTTCCACTCACCCTGATATTGCTGCAAAACATGAGTCGCTCTTAGAGACTGAAGTTCCACTACAGCCCCCTCTACTTCCTTCAAGCGAGTTTCAAATTGCCAGGTAGTACTGCAGGAAATCTGTCCGGCTCCTTCCCAGGCCGACTCTATACGGTATTTGACCGAGAGAATTTCAAACTGATTAAAGAGCGTTTCATACCAAACCTTCAGGGCATCATGACCGCTGATCTGAGCACCTTCGGAGCTCCAGAACAGCAGATCTTCTTCCGGTGCATAATGATCCAGCATGCCTGCACTGTTCTGGCGGCTGTAGTTTTCAGCCTGCAGATCAAACAATGATCGGATGGTCTCCCTAGAGTCCGCCATGTCGATTCCCCTCCTGAATAGTGCCCTGTTCATGAGATGTTCATATAAAAGTATAGGTAGAGTCAATCAAGGTTTCTTGACGGAATCTTTCCAGCCCAACTCAAAAGCTCTCGCCAGCCGATGTTCTGATGGCTTAAACAGTAAACTTATAGCCTTCTGTCGAGTCTCAACTTAAATTCATGATCACTGCATCAAGGCTGTAAGCCCTGCCAGAGCAAAATTTGCTAACCACCGGTAGAACGCAAAAGTCCTACTGCAAAAGAAAAGCAGCTTTTCCAATACCTGAAAAAGTTTAATATTTCCAGCAGAGGTACACCCCAAACTGGCTAAAGATCTGCGTTTTATGAATTGGGCCCAAATGACCGGACTCCATCTCCATAATCCCTCAGGAATAGATCCTTGTCTGTGTGCCTCATATGTTCCGAGAGCGCCTTGCTCCAAAAAGTATTTGCGCTTCTCCGATAACCATTCATGGTTTTCTCAAGATTTTGAGCAGCTGTCTTGAACCCAACAGAGGCCAGGAAAGTAATCAACCTCGTAACCCGTCTCAAATTATGATCCGCTTGAGTCCATTTTTTATGACGGTTGTCTAATCCATGCACAACCTCAAAGGTATCTCCTATCCTTCGCAGCCCCCAGAAGTCGATCATCATATCGATATGGGCGGTGACTTTTTGCAACAAAACCGGATCGCTCTGAATATTCTCAATCATCCTTTTCGTCAGCAGCGGTGCCTTAGGATTTGGGGTGGATTTATTGTCCCAGATAGGGAATAGCTGCTGGATATAGCTGTGTTCTTTTTCCAGTACAAATTGCAGTCTTTCATGTAAGAAGCGAGCTCTTGCCGCAGATCCAAAACCAGGTTCCGGGCCGATCACTGTGGCCAGGTTTCCATCGAGAACATCTTTCAACGCCACTGTCTGACCCGGATAAATTTTGGTTTCGTCATGAGCAAAAACCGGAAAGTCTTTCCGAACCAGATTATTGGGGAGGGCCTCTCTTCTGGGCCGCTCTTTCAGAAGTGATTGCTTGAACGGGTATGAACCGCGAGCCTGTGCTGCGAGTTGCCGGACAGGAGTGGGTGTAACCCTTGGTGTTGGCTTTGCTGTAGCTTTTACGGTCGCAGTTACAGCTTTAGAGGGTGTAACAGTAGCCGTAGGCACCACCTTAAAGGGCTTCGCTACACCACCCACAGGTTCTTTTGAGCCAGGTGCTATCTCATTCCCGGGTTCTTTCAGAGGCGGATCTCCACCCTGACTCTGACGAACAAGATCAAAATGTGGGGTAACTGGAGGTTCATTCTTCTGGCCGAATGTCTGGAGAGGCTGCAGGGCAGCCACCACAGGTACAGGCAATATTACAGGAACAGTATCAGTCCCATGTACCACCACAACACCTGAGCCTACTCCAAGGGCAGCAGGCAATACAGCCTGAGGTTGTCTTCCGGTCAAGGCAGGCTGCTCGCCAACCAGTACAACCCGGGGAGAAGGTTTGAAAAGGTGGTAAAGCGCCCAGCCAGCAGAGAATGAAACGGCAGATGCTACCGCTTTTTTAACGACTTTATCCCGGAAAAAAGTCGCTTGAGTCTGATACTGGTTATACGCTTCGTGATGATAAAGAGCCATTGAAGTGTTGTTGGATTGTGAAATTGACAGACAAGACACCTCCTCCGGCCCCTTGAGATTCTGATCAAAACTCAGGGAATGACTGCCAAAGGAAACAGTCAGACACCCATCGCTGCCAATGTCGACCTCACGACTGTCGTTCATCTCCCAGCCCAGATCATCGAAAAGCTCTGGCCCCGGAAATTCATTGGTCAGCACCAGACTTTTGTTCGCCAGAATCTCATGATTTTCTTCCATCCATAATGTTATGTGCTCAATCCATTTCGGTTCCAGAGCGGACTGATATCGGTCTCCGGTAATATTTTCATCCGGGCTTGGAAGATGGGTATCCAGCCAGGGCAAAGGAGAGCTGGCTGTGAAGGTTTGGTAATGCTCAAAATTCTGCTTCGTATCGATCAGCGAAATATCGAGGAAACTTTCAGACGGCAACAAGCGGGCAGACGGCAACAAGCGGGAAGACTCGCCATGACCCGATACCTCACGAACCGAAAGCTTCAGAGAAAGACCGTACCTTGTCAGGCTTTTTGCCAGTTGCAGATATTCATCATTTTTATATTTTTCATCGGCTTCCTCTTTCCACAAGGAGTAAATCTCATAATGTGGGCCAAATGCGTTAACCACTAGCAGTATTAACAAAGGTGGACGATCTTTGCCTTTAAAGGGAATGGGATAGATCAAGTCATGGGATTTATGCTTGTTGGCTGCCAGACTCCAACCTTCCCACACTACACTCACATAGTCAGCGACTGCCAGTCCCAATGAGCTCAAAGAAATCGTCACACCTGCGTATGGCACATGTTTGGATACCCTGCTCATTACCACCACGGCAGGAATAAGTATCTGCAATGACTCCAGATAACTGCCTGCAATAGAGGTTTGATAGCTGTTGAAGCCGCCCAGAGTTGCACCCTGCCAGTAATGACTGCCCATTTCATCATACTCATAGACACCATCGGGCAACTGATACCGCTCTGATCCGTAACCAAAGTTACCTAAAAAACTGATGCAAAGAACGAAACTGCACAGGAAAGTTTTCATTTCGGATAGGAAATACAATTGATGTAAGACATTTTGTTTCGACCAGCGAGCTCTGAATGGTCAATATAGCCCTATATTTATCATTCATAATAAAAGCCATGCCAAATGACCATGCTAAATGAACGATCGAAAGCCCAATCACAGCAGATTTCTTAACGGTTGCTATGCTTAGGCATTTAGCCAACCGCCCTTTCAGTCATGAAAACACTGGTAAAAACACTATTCCTGTTACTGCTTATTCTGCCGGGTTTGAACACACAAGCCAGCGAAGCAGTGAACCTGATCAGAGAGTACGCCCGTATTACCTACGGCAAAGACCTGAAGATCACCAGCAGCCAGATCGAGCAACTCAGCTGGGCCATGGACAACCCCAATTTCACGCCCGAGATGTCGGCAGACAGATTGCCGTCCGGTATTCATCGAGAAATACTCAGGGCTTTGTCTCGCCTGTACTCCCTGCAACTACTTCGGTCCGGCTCAGAAGAGGCTTACGATGCCTTTATCCTGCCCCAAAAAGATCTGGATATAGCTGTATTAAGCCAGCAGCACTTCAATCAGTTATCAGAATTAATTCGCGGGCTGGACGATGAATCTTACGATACTCTCTCTGCTGCAGCCTTGATCAGTGCTGTCACAATGTCGCCCACAGCCAGAGAGCGGGCTTCTATAGTACTGGGAGAAAAGCTTCCGGAAGACAGTACCCAGTTCCTCTCGGTCACGGCAGAAAAGGCCACCAGTATTTACCCACTGGCAAAAGAAGTAGCCAGCAAATATCACTCTGACGGTCGCAAGTTTACTATTGTTTTTCTGCCAGACAGCCATCTGCGTCATATGATGTACAACGAAGGCTCTCTCAATATGTACACCAGACTGAAAGAAGGTTTTCGCAGTGGCCAGCTGAAGCTTCAGGATCTTAATCTCTGGTATGCCTATTGGGTGGATAATATTGCCGGTTTCAGGGGCCATGTCAGCGCCAAAGGTTCACTGTATCTGACTGAGAACACTTTCCGGGCTATGAACCAGATCAAAACAGAACTGGACCGTCTGCTGAAAGACCCCGATTTCAACCCTGTTCCGTCTTACCTGATTGAACGAGCCCGCTGGTTGAAGCTTTCAGATTATAAAAGCCTTTCCACCCCAGAGATTCAGGCACTGGGGGCATTAGCAGCCATGATGAGACTGTTTACTCCGGAAAAAGGCAGCCAATTATTGCAAGCATTCAGAAAACTACCCGGGGAGCAGCAAAAACGCTGGATCAATCATGTTCAGTCTCAGCTTCAGACCACTGTCTATGCCACTCCAACCTATGCACCTGCGTTGTTTGCAAACACTTTGCTTATCAGCAACCTGACCGAAACAGTAGAAAAGGTTCTGCCGTTTTATCTGAACGCTTTGGATACTGCTGCCAAGGCAAGAAAAGCAGGCGAGCTGTCTGAAAATACCCCCCTGTCATTCCGGGTTCTGGCCAATGACAAACAGGTTCGGGCATTGCTCAAGTCAGCAAAACCTATGATACAGGTCGATTCAAAAACAGGTCTGGCAACTCTGAAATAACTGTACCGGCATCCGTATCTGACAGGAGCCTTAAATCTCCAGAAGCAAAGGGCTGCAAAGGACTGCAAAGGACTGCAAAGGACTCAAAGGAGCCATCATGTTTCTCCAAACCTTCAAAGCCAATTTGTCAGGAAGGGATTTCGCAATCGGTGACCTTCACGGGATGTACGATTTGCTGTTCGAAAAACTGGACAGTGTGGATTTCAATTTTGAAATAGATCGCTGTTTCAGTGTTGGAGACCTGATCGACCGTGGCCCTCAATCTCCAGAATGCCTGACCCTCATTCATGAACCCTGGTTTCACCCCGTTTGCGGCAATCATGAAGACACGCTTAGAACCATTGCCCGAAACCCTGAGTCATCAGCCATACTGGCTGACTGGGTCTTGAATGGCGGCCAATGGCACCTTCAAGTGTCTACTGAAAAAATGCTGGAATATGCCAACTGGGTAGATACTCTCCCTTTCCTGATCCTTGTTGAACAGATAAATGGCAGCAATGCCGCTATCTGTCATGCCGAATACCCGCTAAAACAGTGGGACCCGGACAGTATTGCCAACGATTCTGAGCTGACCCGACTGCTGATGTGGTCAAGAACAAAAGTACAAACCGGAAACACAGACCGGGTGGAAGGTGTGGACCATATTATTTGTGGTCACACCATTGTCGAAGATCCTCTAACCCTGGGTAATACCCACTTTATTGATACCGGAGCGTTCAAGTCCAATGACCTGACTCTGCTTCCCCTGTCACAACTCAATAAAAATTAATACCCGACCTCATTCTTCTCTGCCTTATACTGGAATCTTTGTGGTATCGATCAAGCAGAGCCTGATATGCAGCCTATAGCCGCCAGAACACTGTCCGACATTGACTGGGAAAACTGGAAAGCCCAGGACCCTGCCACCCTGACGTTCGTCATTAAAGAAGACCATATTCTTTTAATTCGTAAGAAAAGGGGGCTGGGAGCCGGCAAAATCAATGGGCCTGGAGGCCGCCTTGAAGAGGGTGAAACAACGCTTGAGTGTGCTGTTCGAGAGGTTCAGGAAGAATTGAAAATAACCCCTCTCAATATGGCCTTTCATGGTGAATGTCTGTTCCAGTTTGTCGACGGTTACTCCATTCATGTATACGCTTTTGCAGCTTCCGATTATGACGGCATTGCAGAAGAAACCGACGAAGCCATTCCCCTGTGGTTCCACATAAACGACATTCCCTATGACGAAATGTGGGAAGATGATCGCTGCTGGCTGCCTCTGCTGCTAAAGAAAAAGAATTTCATTGGTCGCTACCTGTTCGACAAGGACACAATGCTGGATTACGAAATCGAACTCCTCACCTGACGACACTTACCATGTTGTCATTTCCCGAATTGTCCTTCTATGTGACGGCTATCCCTGCGGTCATCATTACCGGACTGGGCAAAGGGGGTATGGGCAACGCTCTGGGCATGATTGCTGTGCCCATGATGTCGCTGACTATGCCTCCGGTTCAGGCGGCTGCCATTCTTCTACCTCTCCTGTTAGTGATGGACGGATTCGCCATTTGGGGCTGGCGGCAGAGCATCGACTGGTCCGTATTTAAGATTATCCTCTTCCCGGGTCTGTTCGGTGTATTTCTGGGCCTGATGGTTTTTGCCTCTCTGAGTGAACAGACAATCAGAAGCATAATTGGCGTCATTGCTATTTTATTCTGCCTGAACCAATGGTTTGGCCACTACTTTCACCCTCCTCACAAACCAGGCAAAGGGGCAGGTATCTTCTGGTCTGCTATCAGTGGTTTTACCAGCTTCGGCATTCACTCCGGAGGCCCTCCCCTGAGTGTTTATATGCTTCCACTGAAGATGGAGAAGGAATTTCTGGCGGGCACCATGGCTCTTTTTTTCGGTGTTCTCAACCTGGTAAAGCTGCCGGCCTATGCCGCCTTGGGTCAATTCACCACAAATAACCTCATGCTGTCATTTCTATTACTGCCTGTTTGCCCGCTGAGTGTCTGGCTTGGAATGAAGATGGTTAAAACGGTCTCAACCGACTTTTTTTACAAGATTCTGTACATCAGCCTTTTCCTTACAGGAGTAAAGCTCCTTAGCGATGTTCTCTAACTATTCTGGAAAACTCTGAATGTTTTTTGGTACAGGGGTTGGAAACACAAAATACGCCCCTATCTATAAATACGACGATGGCTCAAATGAGGATCGTCACTGAACACGACCTGCTCGCCAGAGAGGTCATTAAGACTGCATATTGCTCTTGAGAGGATATGATAATGCGTACTATCGATTTAGACTTCACCCCCCTGTACCGTTCCGCTATCGGCTTTGATCGTGTGGCTCACATGCTTGAGAACATGACCGGAACCCAGCAGGCAAAACAGAACACTTACCCGCCTTACAACATCGAATTACTGGACGACAACCGGTATCGTATCACCATGGCAATAGCCGGTTTTTCCGAAGAAGAGCTGGATATAGAAACCCGTGACAATGTACTGCTGATCCAGAGTAAAAAAGAGACCTCTGGACCTGAGCGAAAATACCTCTATCAAGGTATTGCCGAGCGTAACTTTGAGCGCCGCTTCCAGCTGGCAGACTACGTCAAGGTGACGGGAGCCAGTATGGATAACGGACTGCTGCATATTGAGCTGGAACGAGAAATCCCTGAGGCCATGAAGCCAAGAAAGATCAATATTGCCAAACAGAAATTGCTGGATGCTGAGTCTGCCTGAGAGATAAACCGTCCATAGACAAAAAGGGAGCTCGCCATAAGGCTTGCTCCCTTTTTGTGCGATAACAATCCAGCTGCGTCGTTTATCAAAAACGGACTGATCACTTAGTCTTTAACAAAAGTCTTATTATCAATCGCATCTAACAAGGTTCGTGTCCTTTCCTCATCGACTTTGGCCTTTAAACGATCTGCCCATGCCAGAGACTCCAAGGCTTCGGTTCTGGCCCTACCCCACTTTTTCATGCGATGAAGAATTTTCGCCATCATATAGTGATAAAGCATTCGCGAACGGGGTCTCTCAAGATGAACTTCCACAGATTGAATAACAGCCAGGGCACTGATGTAGTTGCCTTTCAGATAATCGATTCTTGCCAGCCTTAAACCCGAGCGGACAATTTCGTACTGGTTTTTGAGTCCATGATAAAGTGAATGAGACTCCATCATGGCCGCTCTAGCACGATCCAGATCAGGTTCTTCCAGATCACTGAGCGCCCCACCCAGGTTGTACAGAATTTTGGCTTTAAGATAGTGGTCATCTGGCTGGTGTTTCTGTAACTCTTCCATGCCTTTCTCGGCATAGTAAACGGCCTCCTTTCGACCTTGAGCCCTGGACACTCCTGAGAGCAGATAAAGACTGGTAATGTATTCTTTCCAGTCTTTATGTTCACGGGCATAGTGGCTCGCTTCCTCAGCCAGTTTGCGACAGCTATCGTAATCGCCCAGACAAAAATAACTGGAAGAGAGATTCAGGGCAATCCGGGCTCGATCCAGAAAGCGAGACTGCTTAGCCGCTTCTTCCATCCCCCGTGTTCCAAGACTGATATGACTCTTCCAGCAGCCTTCGTGCTTAAGACGATGACCATTTTTCAGCAACCAGTCTACTAACTGTTCAGGCTTGTTTTTAGGAGGCTTCAGCTTTTGGCAGATAACCGGTTCTTCATCGGACACCTGCAACTGACTCACCGAAGATTGCGTAAAAAGAACAACACACAACAGTACAAAACATCTTACTTTAAATTGGCAAAACCAAAAATCTACACCAGTCAGGAACAACGGTTTTGGCATGAACTCAAACTCCATCTCACTTCAATCAGGGCTATTTTCAGCTTTCAGAAAACGATCAACCGACCCAGAGAGTCCCTTCCATTCAACCTGGATGAAAAGTCATATTCAGACTAATAACTCACCGCTACAATGAAAGGCCGACAGGAAATGGAGTACTAGTATAGGATAATCCCATACGCCACTGGATGATGCTTCATTCTGCCTATGGCCAAAAGCCGGAAGACCTGCTACCCAGGGCTTTCAATGAAGGCCAGAAGGGTCCCATGCAAAACCTGGACCGTAACAATAACCAAAACCATGGAACCGAAACTATGCACCAGGCTTACAATCAACTGATAGAACGTTTCAACAAGCTTTATCGTTTTCAACACCTTTCAGCCATTACCCAATGGGATCAATCTGCCATGATGCCTTCCGGGGGTAACCAGGCACGTTCAGAAGCACTTGCTGAACTGTCCAGCCTCATGCATGAATTGCTGACAGAAGAACAGGTAGGTCATTGGATCAAAGAAGCACGGGAAAGTGCTGATGACTCGATAACACAGAGTTCGATCCGGGAAATGGAACGAAGCTGGAGAAAAGCTTCTGTTATGCCAGCAGACCTCGTTAAAGCCCAATCTCTGGCCAATTCGAAGTGTGAACATGCCTGGCGAACCCAGCGTCCTGAAAATAACTGGAAAGACTTTTCCGAAAACCTGAAAGAAGTCGTTAAGCTCGCTCAGGAAGAAGCCAGTATTCGTTCTGCCGCTTCGGGTGCTCAGGATTACGATGCCATGCTGGAACTCTATGAGCCAGGCATGACGTCCAGCGAGCTGGATGTGCTGTTTGGTAACCTTAAAAGCTGGCTGCCTGAAACCCTGCAAACAGTGGTTGAACAACAGAAAAATGATTCTCTGATTGCCAGTCAGGGCCACTACTCCACAGAAAATCAGAAAGCCCTGGGGCTGGATGTCATGAAACTGCTGGGGTTTGACTTCAACCATGGCCGGCTGGACGTCAGTGTCCATCCATTCTGTGGAGGTGTACCGGAAGATGTGCGGCTCACGACTCGCTATAACGAGGAAGATTTTGTGGAGTCTCTGATGGGCACTATCCACGAAACAGGCCATGCCCGCTACAACCAGAACTTACCTGAAGACCTGAGAAGCTTGCCTCTGGGCTCATACCGATCCATGGGCGTTCATGAAGGACAAAGCCTGTTTTTTGAAATGCAACTGGGCCGCAGTCCTGCTTTTCTTCAGCTAATCAGACCATTGATCGTTAAACACCTTGCCGGTGGACAGAAAAATGATCGTTTTAGTCAGACCAATCTTGAGAAAATTTATAACCGGGTCAAACCAGGCTTTATCCGGGTAGATGCCGATGAAATCAGCTACCCCATGCATGTCATCTTGCGCTATGAGATCGAAAAAGCACTGATTGAAGGGGATCTTCTGGTCGATGACCTGCCTCAGGTCTGGGATGAAAAAATGCAGGCTTACCTGGGTTTATCTACCGGTAAAAATCACAGCATAGGCTGTATGCAAGACATCCACTGGCCTATGGGAGCCTTTGGCTACTTCCCCAGCTATACCCTGGGTGCCATGTATGCAGCCCAACAGTTTTCCGCTGTTAAACGACAATTACCTGATGTAGAAAGTCGTATCGCAAGCGGTGATCTGGAGCCGGTATTCAGTTGGTTAACAGAAAATATCTGGCAACAAGGCTGCAAACTGGAAACCCATGAGTTGTATACGACAGCCACCGGAGAGCCATTGAATGCAGATCACTTCAAACAGCATATTCTGAACCGTTACCTGAACGACTAAGAGCACACCGTCTCAGTAACCCGAACCTGCATACACTGAAGTCGGGTTCAGGGTTACTGGACAGCCGTCTGGCATTAGCTACCTTTATGAAAGTTTAAAAAGATTCAGGTAAAGGTTGTGTCATTTCGACAGCTGGTGTCAGGCATCTGTTTTTCATTACTTTTCAGCTTTCATGTCATTGTTCAGGCTCAGCCCAGCTTTCTGGTTCGCGTGCAGAAACCGCTCAATCCAGGCCTGCCTCCTGCGGTTAAGCTCCTCACACCCGACGGTGAGCATTTACAATGGCAGTTACAGCTTAACTGGATAAAAACTCCCGAAGCGGTTCAACTCGAAAGCACACCCTATATTTCTCTTAAACAAGGCGAGAACAGTTTCCAACCTCATGACTCGGAGGCTGAAGATCTGGACGAGCAACAGACGCAAGCACTTCTCAATTTTCTGGAATCCGGCTTTAAAATCCAACAAAGGTATCTGGAAAAAACCACGCTGTCTTTTCTGACAGAACAGCTGGACGGTAAACAGGTAGATCTGGATCAACTGCAGCAGTATTACACCCTGACTCTGACTGATGTCTCCGAAACAAACGGTATAACCCAGGTCACGGTGACCGATAATCACGGCAACGCTTTTGAATACCGGCTGAAGGATCGCGAGTCAGTCGATATCCACTCAATCCATAAGCGTGATTCTCGAACCACCGAGATCCAGCAATATCTGAGTCTATTGGAAAATGAATGCGATGATGACAAAGGTGCGGCATGTCTGAGTGACTTGCTGGATGATCCTCCCGACTATAACGTTCCCCAGCAAAGACTGGTTCGATCCATAAATCATGTGACCGATGAATACGGCAATTTCACCAATGCCACTATTCCACCTGTTTCCTATCAGGATCCTTATATTTCTACCACAACGGCGACCATAACCATTGCCGGTATCGCACTGGTTTATATTGTTATTGATATTGCCCTGGCCGTTGCACTCTTTTGTGTCTGCCGGAGTGCATCCAAGTCCAGCCCCGGTAATGTCGTACAACCTGCTATTCCACTTCAAGCACTTTGAGCGGTTAACCGTTCAGATTTAAAATTCATACGACACGCAGGGAAAGTCGGTGTAACCTGTTCAACATTGCAACCCCACCCTCTACAAAATAACAGCCAGCAACCGCTACCATGCAACTAACCGAATTACAGAACAGTGGCCGTTACTTAGTCGTAGCCGCCTCACTGGTGATCATTCTTGCCGGTATCCGCCTGGGCAGTGAAATACTCTCTCCCCTGTTGTTTTCCTACTTTCTGGCTATCCTCCTGAACCCGGCGATTAATGCCTTGAGCCGACTGCATATTCCCAGAGTGCTGGGTATTCTGGTGATTGTTTCAGTGCTTATCATCGTGATACTGATGATTGTGGCCACCATTGGCAGTGCCTTGCAGGACTTTGCCAGAGCCCTGCCCGGGTATAAACAGCAAACGATCGATATTATCCACCAGATCAGTGACAAACTGGCACAGCGCAATATTAACCTGGACCTGAAATCGATGGCTGAGCCCCTGGATACTTCATCCCTGTTTGGCTTTTTAACGTCCATGCTGACCCATATGGGCAGTGCTACCAGTTATGTCTTCCTTATCTTTCTGACGGTCATTTTCATGTTGGCTGAGGCTCCCCTGCTCAGAAACAAGCTGGTTCGCTCCATGTCCAATCCGGATCAACAACTGAAAGATCTAGAAAGATTTGTGTCCTCGGTCAACCGTTATGTTGCCCTGAAAACGGCCATTAGTTTGCTCACTGGTGTCCTGGTCGCTCTGCTGCTGTGGTCACAAGGCGTAAACCTTTACCTGCTGGGCGGTATTCTAGCCTTTGCCCTTAATTTTATTCCCAACATTGGCTCCATACTAGCGGCTATCCCTGGCATTCTAATTACTTTGCTGCAGCTGGGTTTTTCAGAGGCGGTGTTTGTTTCAGCTGGCTATTTTGCGATCAATATGGTGATTGGCAATATTCTTGAACCCCGGGTGTTGGGTAAGGGGCTCGGCCTTTCCCCCATGGTTGTTTTTTTGTCATTGTTGATTTGGGGCTGGTTACTGGGGCCTATTGGAATGCTGCTCTCTGTCCCCCTGACTATCAGCATAAAAATTCTATTGGAATCGTCCCCCAGTAGCCGAAGATTTGCTGCCCTGTTGGGTTCTGGTCGCCCGAAAGCGGAAGTCGAAGCGGAACAGGCAAAATAATACAGAGTGCCTGCCGACTCTGTATTAAAGTAAACAGACTCATCACTGGACAGGCAAAGACTATGCAGAAAAACCCATGGATAGACTGGGCTGAACAGATTAGGGCTATTGCCCAGAACGGAATTACTTACACCGACGGTGGATTTGACCTGGAGCGTTACCATCAGCTCCAGAACATTGCCCATGAGATGACGGCACAGCTAACAGGTGCTCCCACCGAAAAAGTAGATGACTACTTTCTTCCCGAAACGGGCTATACCACACCCAAGCTGGATATTAGGGCCGGGGTTTTCCAGGAAGGTCGCATTCTGCTGATCAAAGAACGTTCTGATGATTGCTGGGCCTTACCCGGTGGCTGGGCCGATGTCTGCGAATCACCTGCTCTGGGAGCAGAGCGGGAAGCCCTGGAAGAGTCAGGATACATTGTCAAAGCCCAAAAACTGGTCGCTGTCCGAGATGTTCACAAACACCCTTACCACCCCAGAAACCCCCACCACCTGATCAAAATGCTGTTTCTATGTGAACTGAAGGGCGGAACCCCCACGGCCAACATAGAAATATCAGAAGTCGATTTTTTTGAGTTGGACCAGCTTCCCCCTCTGTCCCAGGGAAGAACTATTGCTTCAGACATCTCATTATTAAAGCAGCACCATGAAAACAGGGACCTGCCCACAGAATTCGACAAGTAAGTAATAACACCTACCAGCATTCAAATATTAGTAGTAATATGTCGTTTAAAAGCAGGATGCTGATATCACGCCATGGAGCCAGGCCCGACTGTTTAAAAAACAGTCAAACTCTCAGGCGGTAGCGTGCCAGAATCTATAGCCTGCAGTCTTAGATACTCCTGCCGAAATGAGAGTACCAACCATTTTATGTAGAAATCAGGCCACCTCTTCTATCTCAAAACTCTCTGAGAACACATCAATCCATCCCGGAAAAAGAGTTGGCAAAAAAGCACTCTGTTTACCTGTAAACAATCTATCGCCCTATCAATGATCTCTCGGTTTCAGAGAATCCAGTTCATGATGAAGCCAGAATTGGCTACAGATTATCAGAAGGCTTTAAGCTTTCGCCTATTTAGCCTCATCAAAAGTGGTGGTCTGATTTGACATAAGAAAAAGATAACCAACAGACAAAATAAAAAGATTTAACAATTATTCAAGCAAGGCTACAAACAAATGAAAATAATACGAGGTAAACAATTCAGACCCAACAGGTCTTGGGACGCAATGGATATAGCAAACATGAAGGGGGTAACAACGCGTTTACACTGGACTGATACTCCCTACAAGTGGCATATCAATGATGGGGAAGAAGTATTTGTAGTCATTGATGGCGAAGTTGAGATGAAGTACAAAGAAAATAATCTTGAGAAGAGTACCATTCTATATCCTGGCGATATTTTCTTTGCCTCAAAAGGCACTGAACACGTTGCACACCCCTCTACTCCTTCAAGAGTATTGGTGATTGAGCATGAAGGTAGTCTATAGAACTGCCATTTATACCATGCCACAATTAGTTAGTTGCTGTTCCCAGCTCTTCTCATTCGTCCATGAAAGCATTTGCTCAGAAAAGAAACTAAACACAATGAAAACAATAAAAAAGACACTTCTCTCCTTATCCCTGGCCTGTGCAACTCTGGCTGCCAATGCTGAATCACCTGTAGCGATCACCCAGGAGAACCTGGTGGGTATCTGGGCATGTGAGGCTTCTGTAGCTATGGAACAGGGGAAAATGCATTACATCAGCACTGAGAAATACCTGAAGGATGGCCGCTCGAAAAGTGAAGGTTCAATGAAGCTGAGCTTTGGTAACCTCAATATACCGGATCTTGAATACACCATTACCGGAGCAGGTACCTGGAAACTCGATGGTTCAAAATTGACAGAGACAGTCACCGAACTGGACATTAAAAACCTGACCGATCCCCAGTTCGATCAGTTCATCAACCTTAAAGACATGATTCCCATGAATGTCCCGGAAACGTCACTGATCACCAAGCTGACTCAAAGTACCATTGCCATCAAGGCTGGAGACAGCGAGGAAGTCCTCGAGTGCAAACGTAGCTGAACCTTTCTTCATAAAGAGCAGGAAAACCGGGTATTTCCTGCTCTCAGAACAATAAGAACTTTTACCATGTCTGATAAACAACGGATTATAGAACCGGTCAGCCCAGGGGATTTTGATGAAATAGTGTCTCTGGTGAGAAACACCTCAGAGCAAGATATTTTCCCCCTGTTTTCCGATGAAGGCAGAGAGACTTTCAGCAATACTATCCTCAAGGATACCCGGACTATTTTTAACACTGATCGTTTCTATACGGTCAAAGCCATTGAAGAGAACCGAATTATTGGTGTTGCGGCACTCAGAGACAAAAACTACATGACCACGCTTTTTGTGGATAAAAGCAGCCAGAACAAGGGGATTGGTAAGATCTTATTGAATCACCTGCTGGAACATATAGAAGGAGATAGCCTGTCGCTGCGCGCCTCGATCAATGCAGTCGGTTTTTATCAGCACCAGGGGTTTAAGACCACCGGACCAGAAGGTAATGTGAAAGGTGTCCGATTCATGCCCATGACGTATTTTAAACATTGATTCTTGAGACTTATGCAGAAAGATCGTCACAAACTGGCTCATATTAACCCCGACCATTATCTTCAGACTGAACAGGGTCGGTTCTGGACACCAGAACGCAGCCAGAAAGCGTGGGAACAAGCTTACTCTGATTTTGAAAAGGTTCTCTCTGATCAAAATGGCAATGCCATTGTTTATATTGTTTTCGGGGTTCAGGGGGGCGGCAAAACCACTTGGATCAACAGACATAAACCCCATCTGCCCTGTGTCTACTTTGATGCGGCATTACCTGCCAGAAAACATCGAATCCGTGCCCTCTCTGTAGCCCGTTTACATGCGGAATATATTGTCGCCGTCTGGATTAAGACACCACTGGAGCATGCCTTGAATCACAATAGCCAACGCCAGGTTGATGAAATGGTACCAGAGCATGCTCTCAGGAGCGTATACGAGCAACTCGACCCCCCTACTCTGTCAGAAGGCTTCGACAAAATAATGATTATTGAACCCGGTGACTTCCCAGTGGCTCAGAGTAAAGATGCTTTATGAATTATTTTGCCTACGGCTCAAATATGTCACTGGCCCGTCTGAAAAACAGGGTACCTTCTGCTCAACGGCTTGGCATTTTCTATCTGGAAGCTCATGACCTGCGTTTTCACAAAGCCAGTAAAGATGGCTCTGCCAAATGCGACGCCTTCTATACCGGCGATGACTGTCGTATTTATGGCTGCCTGTTTGATATTGCCGAGGAAGAAAAGGCTTTGCTTGATCAGTACGAAGGGCTTGGCATTGGCTACGCAGAAAAACAGGTTCAGCTGCTCAACGATAAGCAAGAATCCATACCTGCCTTCACCTATTGTGCGTTGCTGGTCAATGAGTTATTGCTCCCCTATGACTGGTATTTGCAACATGTACTGGTAGGCGCTAAGGAAGCTCAGTTGCCTGAAAGTTATATTTGTCGCTTAGAAAGCATCAATACCTGGGAAGATCCGTTGGCAGAGAGAGCTCAAAAAGAACGAGCCATTCACAGACAGCCTTCCTGAATTCTTCGTAGAATAGAGGGATTCATGGCTGGAATAATAAAAATAATGAAACAGATACTTGTCCCTGCCTTTATATTACTAACGGGTTGCACAACAACCCCATCCATTCAAAAGTCGGTTGACTGCAGCAGCCTCAGGCCTTTCACTCTCAGTGATTATGCCCGTTCGCTGGCCAGCGCTGATATTGAAAACCTGCCGATGCCAAAGCACCTTTATACCCCTGAATACCCAAAATCATTGTTAAATACTGGAGTAGAAGGCAAGGCAACGGTTCAGTACGAAGTACTCGAAACAGGACAGGTCCGAAATATTCAGGTGGTATCTTCATCTGACCAACAATTTGGCCGCAGCTTTAAAAAGGCAGTCGCTTGCTGGAGCTTTGAACCTGCCCAGCAGACTTCAACATTACAGCAAACATTCACCTGGCAGATAGAAAGCTGAGGCTGTCAAAGAATACTGGCAATGCACTTTGGCAGGCTCAGTGCGCATGGCGCTTGGTTGCACTAGTATCCTTAGGATTTGCCCCAAAATAACTTCCCGATTTTCACCCGGATTCCGTTCACCCTGAGCTTGTCGAAGGGTTATGGCTTTGGGCTTCGACAAGCTCAGCCCGAACGGATTTTGAGCAGATTTGAATAAGGAAATTATTTTGGGACTACTCCTTAGGCATCTTCTAAACTGGCTCTGGCAAAGTAAAATATGAATCCACTGGCTTTTATCGCAATCAGGTTATTCGCCCTTTATTTAATCGTAATAGGGCTAAAGTCTCTTCCTCTGATCCTTCACGCTGCATACTCATCTTCTGATAACGATCAACACTTGTTTCTGTACCTACAGATGCTCGACATTGTTATTTCGATTGGAGCGGGTCTGCTGGTCTGGAGTTTTTCCATGGCACTGGCGAAAATGCTTTACCCTTTTCAGAGTAACATTCAGTTTTCAGTCTCCACTGAGGAATTGCTAAGAGCCGCAATTTTTCTGATTGGTTTTTATTTTTTTGTTGTCGCTTTAAATGGATTCTATCTTGCTCTGGTCAACTATCTGGTAGTTCCTGAGCTTATGAGCAATGGCAACCAGACCCACAACTTTATCTCACTGATCATTCAACTGTTGATCAGTATTGCAGTGATGCTGGGCTGTAATGGCATTCATAGCCTCTACCGGAAAATCCAGAACTTTGGCCGACAGTAATAGCGACCGCCAGGAGCCTTCAATAGCTGGAGGTGGGAGTGAGTAAACGCAGACTACAACGCAGCGTTTCGAAGAGCGATGAATAAACAGATATAAGTTGGGAGGGGTTGAAAGTAGCCACCTTAACGGTCACTACTTTCCGGAAGGATCAGGCCGTTCCACCTACCGTGATTTCGTCAATCTTGAGTGTCGGCTGACCTACGCCAACAGGCACAGACTGGCCGTCTTTTCCACAAACGCCAATACCTGGATCCAGCTCCAGATCATTGCCTACCATAGAGACCTGATTCATAACATCGGGTCCGTTGCCAATCAGGGTGGCACCTTTAACCGGAGTGGTTACCTTACCGTTCTCTATCAGGTAAGCCTCACTGGTCGAGAATACAAACTTGCCAGAAGTAATATCGACCTGACCACCGCCCATGTTGGTGACATAGATACCCTTATCTACACTGGCAATAATCTCACCCGGATCACTCTTGCCAGCCAACATGTAGGTATTGGTCATTCGTGGCATTGGCAGGTGAGAATAGGATTCACGACGGCCATTACCTGTTGGTGCAACGCCCATCAGGCGGGCATTATGCTTGTCCTGCATGTAACCTTTCAAAATGCCATTTTCAATCAAAACTGTTGATTCGGTTGGCACACCTTCGTCGTCCATATTCAGAGAGCCTCTTCGGCCTGTCAGCGTACCATCATCAACAATGGTGCACAGTGGCGAAGCGACTCTTTCACCGATACGTCCAGCATAGGAAGAACTGCCTTTTCGGTTAAAGTCTCCTTCCAGGCCGTGTCCTACCGCTTCATGCAACAGCACACCAGACCATCCTGGAGCCAATACCACCGGCATAGCTCCAGCCGGAGCCGCAACTGCCTCCAGATTAACCAGAGCCTGTCGCACCGCTTCCCGGGCGTAACTCAATCCTTTGCCATTCTCGATAAACTGCAGATAATCACCACGACCACCGCCACCGGCAGAACCACGCTCAATACGGCCATCTTTTTCGGCAATAACACTGACACTCATACGCACCAATGGTCGAATATCTGCCGCCAGCGTCCCATCCGAAGCTGCAACCAGCACTACTTCATGAACGCCTGCCAGGCTGACATTGACCTGTTTAACCCGTGAATCTGTTTTTCTGGCTTCCTGATCCACTGCCTTGAGCAGAGCCACTTTATCTTCACGGCTCATGGAGTCCAGAGGGTTATCCGTACCGTATAGCGCCAGTGGCTGACTTCGATTCCAGGCTTGAATCTGATGTTCCTGTCCCAGACGGGCAATGCTGCGAGCAGCACCAGCGGCCTGTTCCAGCGCAGGTAAGATAATTTCATTGGAATAGGCAAAGCCGGTTTTTTCACCACTCATTGCCCGTACACCGACTCCCCGGTCTACATTGAAACTGCCTTCCTTGATAATGCTGTCTTCCAACGCCCAAGCTTCATGGCGCGTGGATTGAAAATAGAGATCCGCTGCATCCACCGAATGTCCGAGGATACTGTCCAGCACTCTGCCCAGCTCGTTGTCACCGATATTTGCCGGCGCCAGCAAATGATGTCGCGCCTGTGTAAGAATGTCGGTCATATATTATTCAGGCCCTTGCTATTATCCACAGTCTTCATCTTATAAAGATTTTCAGACTTACATCTAGGAGGCCGACCTGTCTACTCTCGGTCAGGCTTCTGGGGTATGACAGCCAGACTATTCCATAGACTTTCAAATGGCTGCCATCTTTATAGAATTGTCACACCTCTGAACAGAAAAAGCATGCCTATTTTTCTTCATGGCTTTTTCCGCTTGGGAATTTCCGTCTGATCCGGCTTTCGGGCTTTACTTGAGAACAGCTGATCAAGAGTGACTTCCGGATTATCGAATGAGCCCTTGATCCGGTAGCGAATACTGGCTAACTGATCAACCTGCTTACCTACCAGCATATCCGCCAAATAAATCAAACCAGCAACCTGCGGGGCCGTACCCAGTAATACACTGAGAATTGGCAAATTAGACGATACCGGAAGTGTAACAACCAGACTCATATCCATCTTTTCACTGACTGTATCCACATGGCCATCGAGCTTGAAGTCTGACGACGGACCGGATATTTCCAATGGTTGATCAAAGGTAATTATCCCTTCATCAAATCGCACGACCCCATCAAGACGGTCAAAGCTGATGCCTTTTTTGTAGAGATCAGAGAAGTCGAGCCGCAAACGCCGTGTCAGTGCTTCCATATTCAGAATACCGAATAACTTAAGGGCTCCAGCTCCCCCCTCAAGTTTCTGTAAAGTACCACTTTCCAGCTTGAGACGAATGCTTCCCGTCAGCGACCCCATATTGATATCCAGTGGCGATCCATCCCATGCCAGCACACCTTCAACCGTTGTTTTCTTCGCAGAGACGAAGGGAGAAACACCCAACGCTTCTTGCAGAGCCTGAATACCGGACCCCGTCAGACGCTCATTAAACGAAGTCCGGTGCTGACCATTTATGTAGGTCCAATCCAGATCTCCGGACAACCCCATCTTTTCAAGATCGACTTTCAGGTTCTCTATACGCTTGCCGTTGGGAAAAGGCCTTAAACCAAAAGAAACAGAACCCAGACTTCTGTCACCCAGCTTCAGTGATTCGATAAAAATATCAGCATTGGGCAATTCGGCAGGTATTATATGCTTGAGCACATCCTCACGGGGTTCAATAACTTGCTCATCGACCTGACTTCCAGAGAAATACAGTTTCTTCAGATTAAGCTGATAAGGCTGCTGACCCTTAGGGATCATTAAACTGCCATCAACTTTGTCACTGCTTACCGCCAGAAGTGTACCTTTCGGTTCATGCGACAGATTAAAAACCAGATCATTCAATATCTCTTTTTCGAAGAGTAACTGATCAACTTTCAATTGCTGAACTTCAACCTGACGTACCAGAGTCTTTTCTGTTTCATCACCCGGCTGGCCTTCAAACTGTTGCTTCCATGGTGTCAAATCCAGTTCGGGAATTTGTCCGGAAACCACAATCTGGCCTGACTTCATCTCTGGAAGCGAGCCCTCACTTCCAAGAAGAACGACAGCAGACTCATACTTAAACCCTTCTCCAAACCGGATTCTTGCCTGACCGGTTCCTGCCAGAAGAATATCCAGCTCGTCATGATTTGCGTATTGATTAAAACGCAGCTCAAAAGGTGCTGTCTGATTCTCCGCAATTTTCAAGGGAGCCGGTAACTCAACTTCCATCCCTTGCAGGTTACTGGTGACTTTCAGCTGAACATCGGCAGGCTTCTCACCAAGAATCAACTCGCCCTTGTACTGGCTGGCACCTTCCAGAAAGCTCAAAGCGTCCAACTGCAACCATTGCTGAAGTGCTTCAGAAGAGGCTACCCCCTCCCAATTGAAATAAACTTTTGGTTGCGTTTTATCCGTCACATCTGTGTAAATACTGGCCTCAACAGACTCGCCCAGAAACCTTCCTTTCACTTTTTCTGCAGACAATCCTGTTTCAGTACTGAAATTCAGGTCACCCTGAATGTCTTCAATCTGAATGTCTGCAGCATCAATTCCGAAATAAGCACCGGACGTTTCAATACTGACGTCGACTGACGTATCCAACGCATGCTCCAGAGGAATCGACAGCTGGATACTGCCATCCAGGTCTCCCCTTAACGTCCATTTCTTTGCCTCTCCCTTGAGCTCCTGATCTATAGGGGTTTCAGTCAATAGCTTCTCAAGGTCCTGACCGGTAGCAGACACCTGACCATAGATTTTCAGATCGAGATCTTCATCTTTTCCCAATGCCAGAATGGCTTCGACATTACTGAGCTTTGCATTCAATGATCTGGCCGACTCAATATCAATTTTGATATTGTCATTATCTACCCATATCTGACCCTGAGCGTCATACACTTCAGGCCAATCGGAGTGATAATCGAGCCTGGCTTTATCTACATCGAAGTAGAGCCCCCACTTCACGTCATCAGGATCGTCAGTCTCTTCCAATGACCCGTCGTAGGTAAAGCGCCCTTCATTGACGACCGCCCCTTTAATACTGGTATCCAGCCACTCGACCAGCTCCTTTGACAGAGTAGGTAGCTTACTGGGCAGATATTTCGAAGCGTAGCGGGCATCTCCATTTTTCATGCCTACATTCAGATCCATGACAATGGGTTGCTTTCCATCCAGTGGAATATCCAGCCTCAGGTTACCACTGAGGTCACCTTCAGGGGCTTTAACCGTGATATCATTACTGCTTAATTGATAGAGGTTTTCCTTGTCGAGTACGTCCCAGCTGAGTCTCGCCTTAGCTTTGTCGAAGTGCCAGACATCTCTGAACAACTTGGTCAGCCCGAGGTTGAAGTTTTCGGTGTCCAGATCAAAATGTCCGCTGAGCGTACCCATTTCCAATCGACCATTGACGTTGGAGGCAGACGGAGCACCTTCCCAGGCATCCACAGATACTGCATTCAATTTTGCAGAAAGATCCAACTGCTCCCGCAATGGTTTCCGGGGATAAAAACGGGCAGAAAGCTCATTCAGCTCTCCCGCCGGATTGAGAATAGTGAACAGCTCATCCGCCAGTTCTGGCATCAGTTGAGTACTGACCAGAAAAGCTTTGAGTGCCGCCAGATCAATAGAATCAACAGACGTCGTATAAAACGGCTCGTTGCCCCGGGTGCTATGCAATTTAACGTTCAAGTCGAAAGCATGCTCTCCGGACGTTAATCGCAAATCTTGCAGCCCAAGCTTCCACTCAGTACTCCCAATAAGATAATCACTGCTCAGTGAAAGCCGGGTTGAAACTGAAGCTTCTGGCAACTGTTGCTGATCTTTTTGATACACAATAGAGGGCAGACTCAAATCCCCCTGCAACAACCATTGCCCATCCAGATACTCCCACTCCGTATCAAGATTTAGCTCAGCGGTCTTCAACTCAGCCGGACATTGCGTAAAGAGTGCGCACCAGGGAGCCAGATCCAGTGCATCGGCTGTGACCAGCCCTGACCAGGCCATATCATTTCTTTCAATCCCTTTACCCAAAGCCTTGAACTCCAAAGCCCCTTTCTGTGTCACAACCCGGGTCTGAAGGTGCTTGAGGGATGATTCTTCAACAATAGAAAAATAACGGGTATCCAGAATCAGTGGTTCACTGCCAAAAGGCTGCATGGTGAAGGAAAAGTTGGTGACATCGATGTACTCCTGAAGCTGCAGTAGTTGCAGAACTTTCTTCAGATTAAAGCTCTTACCTTCGTCACGGATGTATTGAATGCCTCTGAGCGACCAAACACCATCGCTGTCACTTTCAACAGCCAGAGTGACGCCATCAGCTTCCAGATAGGAAAAGACCGGAGCCCAGTTCAACAGACTGGCTTTCATATCCAATTCAAGATCGAGACGGTGGATAGCAAAGCCAGGAGCCTCAGAAGTATTCCCCTGAAGTTTCAGCCCCTCGATGTTGACCGTAGGCCTGCCTCCGCCCCAACTGGCATCCAGCTGATCGACTGCAAAAGAGGTGTCCAGTTTGTCGTTTAGATACTCAACCAGATGGTCATGAAACAAAGGCAGGGAGCCGATAAAGATACGGATCCCTGCCACCAGTAAAACAATGAATAGAAGTGCCGCCATGGTCAGGCGGAAACTCCATAAAGCGGTAGACTTGAGGTAAGTTACCAGCCTTGAATCGGACCTCATGAAGTACCAGGCCACCTGTTTTTCATTAACGCTTTCCTTATTGTGGAGACAGGAGCCTGCCAAAGAAGAATGCTATGACATAAAATTCAGTAGAACGAGGCCATTTTTTCGATGTATTTGTGCGAATATTGGACCTATTCAATCAAATTCATCGAAAAAAGGGGCTGTTCTTTCTGGATTTTAGGCCGACCTGTCTATTCTCGGTCAGGCTCCTAGACCAGCACCACATCAAATTGCTCCTGGCTGTAAATAGGCTCAACCTGGAAACGAATCGGTTTTTGAATAAACTCTTCGAGGTCAGCTACGTTACTGGATTCTTCATCCAGCAAACGGTCCACTACCTGTTCTGATGCCAGAACGGTATAGCTTTGACTGTCATAAGCACGAACCGCTCGAAGAATCTCTCTGAATATTTCATAGCACACAGTTTCTGCCGTTTTTAGTGTGCCACGACCATCACAGGTTGGACAGGGTTCGCAGAGTACATTTTCCAACGACTCCCGTGTCCTTTTGCGGGTCATTTCTACCAACCCCAGGTCACTGACTCCGGTAATATTGGTTTTAGCGTGATCTTTTTCCAGCGACTTTTCATAGGTTCTAAGTACCTGACGCTGGTGTTCGGAATCTTCCATATCAATAAAATCAATGATAATGATTCCACCCAGATTCCTGAGTCGTAATTGTCGGGCTATAGCGACAGAAGCTTCCAGATTCGTCTTGAAGATGGTTTCTTCAAGATTACGATGCCCAACAAACGCACCGGTATTCACATCAATGGTGGTCATGGCCTCAGTCTGGTCAATAATCAGGTAACCACCGGATTTGAGTTGAACCTTACGACTGAGCGCCTTGTTGATTTCATCTTCCACACCGAACAGATCAAAAATAGGCCGTTCGCCAGGGTAGTACTCAACCCGGCCATCCACCTGGGGGACCAGCTTTTTAACAAACTTGGATACTTTATTGAAGGTTTCCCTGGAATCAATACGGATTTTTTCGATATCAGGATCAACCAGGTCACGCATGGTTCTCAGATGCAGCGGTAAATCTTCATAAATAGTGGACGGAGCAGTACTTTCCTTGACCGTTTCTTCAATGGTTTGCCACAACCTTCTCAGGAACAGAATGTCAGCCTTTACTTCAGCTTCGGTAATACCTTCAGCGGCCGTTCTGAGAATAAAACCACCCTTCTCGTCCTCTCCGTCGTCTTTCATTCCTTCTTCAACCAGCTTTCTGAGACGCTCACGTTCTTCTGCATCTTCAATACGCAGTGAAATACCCACATGATTATTGTGAGGCATGAGAACCAGATAGCGAGCAGGTATAGAGATGTGAGTGGTCAACCGGGCACCCTTTGTTCCCAAAGGATCTTTGGTGACCTGAACAACCAGCGACTGACCTTCATGAACCAGCTCTACAATAGGTCGCTCTGACTGGACGACACTGTCTTTATCATTGCGGGGAGCAATTTCACTGGCATGAATAAAAGCAGCCCTTTCGAGACCGATATCAACAAAGGCCGCCTGCATTCCGGGTAATACCCGAACCACTTTTCCTTTGTAGATGTTACCGACAATGCCTCGACTGCAGGCTCTTTCAATATAAATTTCCTGAAGTACCCCATTCTCAACCAGCGCCACGCGTGATTCCATTGGCGTGATATTCATCAGAATCTCTTCACTCATTCCCTTCCCCTTGAACTGGTCAGGTGATCAGGAAACTGTACAGATGCCCGCCGGACTCATGCTACCGAGCACTAACCCGCCAAACTCTTCATTACCCTGGCCTGCCAGAAAAACAAAAATACAAACTAAATACCTGAAAAATTTATGTCAGACCTTCTTAAAATCGCCTGACAGGGAAACCGTACTTAACAGTTTCCCGGGATTCTTACATTTAATCAGTTTCACACTGACTGGGAGGCCAGGGATTGATACCCAGGTTCTGAAGCAAGTCTGCGGTCTCCTTAACGGGCAGCCCTACCACACCGGTATAGCTACCTGTCATATTTTCTACCAGAATAGCGCCTTTTCCCTGGATGCCGTAAGACCCGGCTTTATCCATAGGCTCACCGGTGGCAACGTAGGCCTCAGCTACCTTCCGGTCAAAAGCAATCATTTGCACTATTGTTCTGGATACTTTCACCGACAGATCAATACCATCAGTAACCGCAACTGCTGTGAACACCTCATGGCTGTTCCCACTTAATGACAACAGCATATCACAGGCTTGCTGCTCATTTTTGGGTTTACCGAGTATTTTCATTCCCAAAATTACGGAAGTATCCGCAGCCAGCACGGGCTTGGGCGGTAATCGATCCAGCGCAAGTTGATGCCAGCCTGCTCGCGCTTTTTCTTCAGCCATTCGAGTGACATAAGCTTCAGGTGCTTCGTCCGGCCATGGCGTTTCATCAATCTCCGAATGTATCTGCTGAAAAGCAACACCTATCTGCTGAAGAAGTTCCTTTCTGCGAGGTGACTGGGAAGCCAGATAAATCATTTAAAAACAACTCCTTGATTCTTTGCCTCAGACATCAAAGCGTGCCTGCGGCTTAAGCTGGGATAACGCAGAAAGTTACAGCCAGTACACTGACTGTCGAAAACATTAGTACATGAATTTAAACAGGACGTCACTGTCCACAAATCAGCCGTCATAGCCAGCAATACAGATGAGTCAGCACTATGTCATAGCTATGAAATCTGAGAGGGCTGTACATTCAGAATAAAGTGTACCGAGGCCTGAGTTAAAGCAAAAGACTCAGAGTGTGCTGGCTCTCACAGACTGACGGTAGACAGACGCATCAGGGATGAATATGAAAACTCTAATACCACTACTGGCAGCCTGGTTAATAATGACCAGCCTGTCAGGGCAAACGGAAGTCATACCCGGCGGCCAGTTCAGCGTTGTCACCTATAACGTTGCAGGTCTGCCAAGCTGGATTAACGACCTCGATACCGATCGCTTTGACCCTATGGGCGAGAAGCTGAATGCGTTCGATATTGTGCTGGTGCAGGAAGATTTCTGGTATCACGACCTGCTCACTGCAAATATGGATTTCCCGTACATGAGCCCCCCTAAAATTAACACTTGGGGTGAGTGGTTATGGCTGTACCTGGTGAATGATGGCCTGAACCGGTTTTCACGATTCCCCATGTCCGAAGTCAAGAGACACCCCTGGGACAGCTGTCATGATTATAACGTGTCAGGAGGCAATGGCAGCGACTGCTTTGCCCGCAAAGGCTTTTCCTTCGCTTCTCACACTCTGACGGCTGAAAATGGTGAGGAGGTGAGACTGGATATCTATAACCTTCATATGGAATCGTCTCATACAGACGAAGGCAACCTGATTCGAGCCGCGCAAGTAGAGATATTGGCAGAAGAAATGCAAAAATTGTCCGGAGATAACGCGGTCATTCTGGTAGGAGATTTCAACTTCAGCAAAGGAAGAATGCCGGGACTTTACCAAAAGCTGATAGAGGCAACAGAGTTAACCGACGCCTTTACCGCCCTGAGAAAAACAGACAAGTGGACGGTAGACCGAATTTTTTTCCGCAGCAGCAAGCAGTTGAAGCTGACACCGGTGAAAGCTCAGACATTGCGCTTTAACGAGAACGGCATGACCTTGTCTGACCATTCACCCAAAATGGTTCAGTTCAACTGGCGGCTGGAAGAGTGAGCATCTGACCTGATACTGAATCAGGTCACCCGAAAATCACGCCTCAAAGAACTTAAAATAATGGACACCCACGGCCAGAATGCAGCACTGGTGAGCGCGGGCGCAAGATACCAGAGTGTTGGCGGTGTTCTACCTAAAGCACTTCGAATCCAAAGATTGAGCAGCTGATAAAAACCAACGATCACAAACACCATGAAGGCCTGCTGCCACCATGGAAACATTCTCAGGCGACGGTGCAGACCCAGCACAATAACTGCCACCAGCAATAACCCCATGGAATTCTGGCCAAACGTTGTTCCCAATACAACGTCCATCAGCAAACCTGTGAAGAAGGCAAAAAACAATCCGAACCGCTCTGGCAGAGCCATCACCCAATAAAGCACAACCATCGCGACCCATGAAGGTCTGGCAATGGATATCCAGGCAGGCAGAGGCACAATACTGAGCAAGAAAGCGCCCAGCAGAGAGAACCAGACAACCCAGTGAGCATTGGCTTTTTGAATACTCATAAGCCCTCCTCCTGGTTCAGTTCCGGAGCCTCTTCCGGATCTATTTCTTCATCGGAACGAAATACCAGCAACACAAAACGGGTCCTGTTTACTTCAGCCATCAGCTGGACCTCTATCTTGGCAAAAGCCTCTCCTGGTGTGTGTACTATTTTCCTGACTTTCCCCAAGGGATAGCCCACCGGATAAATTTGCCCAAGACCGGAACTGGTTAGCAGGTCGCCTTCCCGTATATCCACAGTATCGGGTATGTGCACTAGCTCCATGGAGTCTTTGCTACCCGTGCCTACTGCTATCGCACGATAACCACTGCGATTAACCTGAACCGGTACACGACTGGCCGTATCTGTCACCAGCATCACTTTGCTGCTCACAGGGTTAACAGCGACCACCTGCCCCATGACTCCATGAGCATCAACAATGGCCTGTCCTCTGAAGACACCGTCTGAGGAACCTTTATTAATAGTGACAATATGAGCGTAAGGATCTGGATCAACACCGATGATTTCGGCCACCAGAACTTGTTCATCCACCAGTTCAGATGAATTCAATAATTCCTTGAGACGCAGGTTTTGAGCAGTCAGCGATGCCAGTTTTTGAACTTTTTGTTCCAGAATAAGGTTGCGAGCTTTCAACCGTGTGTTTTCCTCAAGCAACTCACTGCGAGAAGTCACTAATTCGTCGGCGGTACTGAACGCTCTGGAAGGTAAGTCAGATATCCACTGCAACGGAGTCACCACCATCGTCAACCAGGAACGGGCAGTAGAAAGGTAATGGTAGCGGTGATCAACAAACAGCAACGCAATACAAATAAGCAGCAAAAAAACAAAGCGTGTTGCCAAAGACTGTTGCTGGCTAAATATCGGTTTAATGGCTGGCTCCTGTGATTTGCACGGAGAACTCACTTTTTTAATTTTACAATGAAAATGCCGTTTTCCTGAGCGCCAAAAAGATTACCATGGCTCACTTCAGCGGTATTTCCGGCTCATGTCTGCTTAGAACAGTATCCGCAGCAACCGCTCCCAGCTATGAAAACAAACAAAGGGGATTCGTGCGATAGATGACTGACCATCACTATTAAAACATACTCAGCCCGGAGCGGAAGTAACAATGGGCTGTTAATCTTCAGACAGGATCAAAACACAGGCTTTACTTATAACAACAGGCCAGACGGAAACCGCTTGGCCTGCTATGTAATCGCTATGGCAATCCATTAACTATCAGTCAGTGGAGAGCAAATCCATACGATGCTTGTCCATCATTTCCAGAGCTCGACCACCACCGCGAGCAACACAGGTTAGCGGATCTTCCGCTACCAGTACTGGCAAACCGGTCTCTTCACTGATCAGTTTGTCCAGATCACGCAACAGGGCGCCACCACCGGTCAGTACCAGGCCACGCTCAGCAATGTCAGAAGCCAGTTCTGGCGGAGATTGTTCCAGAGCGCTTTTAACCGCCTGAACAATCGCACTCAGAGACTCCTGCAGGGCATCCAGAATTTCACCACTGTTCAGGGTAAAACTGCGAGGAATACCTTCAGCCAGATTTCGACCACGCACATCGATTTCCATCAGTTCATCGCTGGGATAAGCAATGGCAATCTCCTGCTTGATGCGCTCTGCAGTAGAGTCACCAATCAGGCTGCCATAGTTGCGACGAACGTAAGTCACGATAGCGTCATCAAACCGGTCACCGCCGACTCTGACGGACTCAGAGTATACGACACCACTCAGTGAAATAATGGCAATTTCAGTGGTACCACCACCGATATCAACCACCATGGACCCACTGGCTTCCTCAACCGGCAAACCAGCACCAATAGCAGCCGCCATGGGTTCTTCAATCAAGTAGACTTCACGGGCACCCGCACCCAGAACAGACTCACGAATCGCCCTGCGCTCTACCTTGGTAGACTTACAGGGGACACAGACCAGCACGCGAGGGCTGGGCTGAATAAAGCTGTTCTCATGCACCTTATTAATAAAATGCTGAAGCATACGCTCACAGACATCGAAGTCTGCAATCACACCATCTTTCATGGGACGAATGGCAGTGATATTACCCGGGGTTCTGCCCAGCATACGTTTGGCGTCAGCACCGACCGCCACCACGCTTTTCTGAGTTCCCAGGTTTCGAATGGCCACAACCGAAGGCTCATTCAGGACTATTCCCTTTTCACGGACATAGACCAGTGTATTAGCCGTTCCCAAGTCGATCGACAAATCGCTTGAAAACAGACCCCGTAACCTTTTCAGCATTTTCTGTATTACCTTGATTCAAGGCTTTCTTTAAATGCCGCAAACTCTATCAATGCAAAGTACTCAGAGCAAGCGGCAATTCCGCAAACAATTTAGGTCTAGCCGGGGCAATTCAGGGCCAAATGGGGGGTTGCCACACAAGCCATTTAACACAGACCATTGATTAACGTAATGCAGATGGCCTGTATTCTCAATGGCCGCCATTCATAAATCCGAAATAAAGTGAAAAGTTTTGAACCAGTATTTCATTTTTTTCGAGTCATTCATGGTGGCCTGATGCCCCATTAAAAAATTACACGCTATTCACACTTTATAAACAAAAGCCAAAACTTCAGCTATTCATTATCAACTTACGTGCCAACAGCAATGGTTTCTTTATCACAAAACTTTTCTATAACCACCGGTATCGACTTGGAGGTAGGTGTATCACTGTACTCTCCTACACTCTCCAAAGGAACCAACGGATTGGTCTCAGGATAGTACGCCGCTATATTCCCCCGGGGAATGTCATATTCCACCAGTACAAAGTCATCAACCTGACGTGTCACCTGATCCGGCCAGAGTGAGCGAATGGAAATTCGATCTTCATTCTCCATACCCAGATCGCGAATATCAGCTGCAGACATCATCAGAACCCTTCTCTGACCATAAACTCCACGGTACCGGTCATCCATTCCATAAATCGTGGTGTTGTATTGATCATGAGATCGCAACGTCTGCAATACAAATACCGGTTGATCGGTCAGCTCAGTCACTGAAGCCGGAATAATAGACTCCGGCAGTGGGCTGGAAAACAAAACGGCTTTTCCTTCTGCTGTATTCCAGACCAGATCCCGGGCGGCATTCCCAAGATAAAACCCACCGGGTTGACCAAGGCGTTCATTAAAGTCAGTAAATCCGGGAATGACTTTCTCGATCAGATTCCTTATCTGACCGTAGTCTTTCACCAGCTCCTGCCAGTCAACAGGGCTTGCCCCCAACGTAGCTTGCGCCATACCAGCCACAATTTCCGGCTCCGACTTCAACAAACGAGAAGCCGGCGCCAGCACACCGCCCGAGGCGTGTACCATACTGAATGAGTCCTCAACCGTGATGGACTGCCTGCCCGCTTCCTGCAAATCTTCTTCAGTACGGCCCAGACACGGCAGAATCAGAGACTCCTGCCCCGTAATCAAATGACTACGATTTAATTTAGTCGCAATATTTACAGTCAGAAGACACTGGCTTAATGCTTTTTCTGTCAGCTGGGTGTCCGGAGTAGCAGCGGCAAAATTTCCGCCCAGACCGATAAACACCTTACTTTGACCTTCCAGCATGGCACGGATGGATTGCACCGTATTATGACCATGTTCTCTTGGAAACTCCATTCCAAACACCTGATCCATCTTCTGGAGGAACGCTTCAGCAGGCTTTTCATCAATGCCCATGGTGCGATCACCCTGGACATTACTGTGCCCCCTGACCGGGCAAGCACCTGCTCCAGGCTTACCCATGTTACCTCTGAGCAACAGCAGGTTAGTTATTTCAAAGATGGTGGCAACCGAGTGTCGATGCTGGGTAATGCCCATAGCCCAGGTACAAATAGCCCGCTCAGCCTGTGTATAAATAGCCGCCGCCTCTTCCAGCTCAGACTGGCTCAGCCCGGACTGTTCAACAATAAACTCCCACGATGTGTTATCCACCCGCTCCAGATACTCGTCCAGACCCTTTGTATGAGTGGATAGAAATTCGTCGTCAAATACTGGCTTACCACCGGATTTTCTGGCCGCCCTGTCTTCAGCCAGCATGGCTTTTACCATACCTCGAACCGCCGCCATATCGCCGCCTTGATTGGGCGTAAGGTACATTCCTGAAATTGGGGTTGAGCCATCCGTCAGCATTTCTACCGCATTCTGGGGATTGGTGAATCGCTCCAGCCCACGCTCCTTCAATGGATTAAAGCTGACAATTTTCGCGCCCCGGCGCGAAGCTTTGTACAGGACATCCAGCATTCTGGGATGGTTGGTTCCAGGATTCTGACCGAAAATAAAGATGGCATCGGCTTTTTCAAAGTCATGGATACTGACCGTGCCTTTACCAACACCAATAGCTTGACCTAGCGCCACACCACTGGCTTCGTGGCACATATTGGAACAGTCAGGAAAGTTATTGGTGCCAAAACTGCGGACAAATAATTGATACAGGAAGGCCGCCTCATTACTGGCACGACCCGAGGTATAAAACTCTGCCTCGTTAGGGTGATCCAGACCGTTGAGCGTGTTTCCTATCAGTTCAAAAGCGTCTGACCAACTGATGTCTACATAGCGATCACTTTCTCTGTTATAACGCATGGGATGAGTCAGACGCCCCTGATACTCAAGAAAGTAATCACTCTGTTCACGAAGCCAGCTAACACTGTGCCGGGAGAAGAAGTCCGGTCCCACTTTTCGTGAAGTTGCTTCCCAGGTAACGGCCTTCGCACCGTTCTCACAGAAACGAAAGACTTTGTCTTCTCCGTCTTCCCCCCAGGCACAGCCCGGGCAATCAAAGCCATTATCCTGATTAGTTTTCAACAGGCTACGGATATTCTTAACCGCATTTTCGCTTTTCAGCAGGTGTTTTCCCGTGCTGGCCAGCGCTCCCCAGCCACCAGCAGACCGGGTATAAGGCTTGAGCTTTTTAGCGCTGTCGGTGTTCCTGTCAGTCATAAACTCCTCCCTGGGAGCCTGACGAAAATGATGCCCGAACATAATATTCAGTAGAACGAGCACTCTATTCCCAGCCAGACGCCTTACTATAAAGGCGGGCTTCGCCCTGCCTTGAAATATGAATAAGATTCAGATGATGGGTTCTGGCAGTTAACACTGAAAGAGATGAGGGTGTAGCCAGTGTTACAAGCGTTCCCAAACGACATCGAATCGCTTTTCTAACCAATTCAATACTGCATCTACTGGTCATTACGATGCAGCTACTGGAGAGATCTATTGATTGCTTTATAGCGCTCCCCAGCAATTTATCCAATGCATTATGGCGACCAATATCTTCACGGCAGAGAGTAATTTCACCTGACGGGCTTAGCAAAGCCGCTGCATGCAATGCACCTGAACCGGCTCCTAGTGGTTGCCAGTCTCTGATTCGTTGACGAATCTCGTGTAAGTGCTCAGCAGGTGGCAAGCGGGCACCCGGCAATACAGCCAGCGGAGTAAACGTCGATTCCAGTGACTCATGCCCGCATAGACCACAGCCACTGCGCCCCTGAAGACTTCGCCGCTGTTTTTTCAGGTTTTGAAAATCCCGCTGGGCAATCTCCACCTCCAGAACAAACCCCAGATCCACCTGAGAACGGCTGACTGAATAAATATGGTCCGGATGACTAACCAGCCCCTCACTGAGGGTAAAGCCCAGGGCAAAATCTTTCAGGTCATTTTCAGAAGCCACCATCACTGCATGGCTAATCCCGTTATAACTGAGCGAAACCGCTACTTCATCGGGAAGAGGACTGGATAACGCTCCTGAATAGTCTTTATATATGAGTGTCATTGCTTCGGGCTGATTGTATTTGCAGGGTCTAAATCTCTAGGAGCCTGTTGGACTTAAGACAATCTCGGCCTGCTGATTAGGTGCTTTGAATAGCCTGATCTTCAAAATGCGGCATTCAATCGGAGAACCCTTTTCTGCTGCCATGGATAAATGTCAGCCTTTTCAAACTGACAGAAAAGAAGACGTTACCAGTTTCAAAAAAATTCCATCTTTTTCACAATGTAGTGCCCAACAATTAACCAACCATACGTTAAAATAAAAGACAGGAGAACAAAAAAGCTGACAGGGACGATCATGCTACCAGCATCTTATTCAGGTCTTTATTCCAAAGTTCGCAACTGGGAACAGCAACTGGATGACCTCAGCTTTAAAGGTCAGAGTGAAACTCTACCTGCCATCAGCAGTGGTCGAGTGGTGACCAGAAATGGCGTCGTAAGAATGACCTCAAAAATCAGGAAGAACAGCTCTGGTGGCGAAAAACGTTTGAAGAACTCAGAAATCCACCCAAGGGACAAAGAGCCCTTACCCTGCACCGACCTGATGAAGGTGACGTCTTTCGAGCAGAACCTTTTCACGAAGGACTAGGAGGCTGACCGAGAATAGCGTCCGAGCATAAAATTCAGTAGAACGAGTCAGCTTTTTCACTGGATTTGTGCGAATAGTTGACCTATTTAAGCAAATCCAGTGGAAAAGATGGCCGTTCTTTCTGGATTTTAGGCCGGACTGTCTATTCTCGGTCAGCCTCCTAGTGCCGGACGCCTATCGATTTAACGTGATAGAACTTAACCCCAACCGCCCGGAAACCATTAATGCTCTCCGACAACCAAGTGCCCGAACTTTTCTTTGGGGAGGCAATGGTCATTGGCGCTGTCTGGTGAAAAACCAGAATGGAGGGGTCGATCTGCTCAATGACTCAACTGTCACCAGAAACTATTTTTCATCTATTGAGAAGATGATCAATCACTTTAACAAACAGGACATTTACGCCAAAAGGCAAATTCAGTTAGTCACTGAATCTTTATTGAGGCCGGACACAACCGTTCCGGGTTAAACCGCTAAAGCATTTACCTTACCTGATGCTAACAAACCTTTACCTTGCCGAATCATGCAAAGCAGATGAACTCACGTATAGTAACCCTCGTTATTAATAGAGCCTGAACGGGAGGCCGTTATGGATTTTAAGGGTTTATTGAATCAAGTTCTGAGCTCAGGTTCCTCTCTGGCCAGTGATGGTAAAAACAAGTTAGAGAAAGGGCTTAACATTCCCTCATCTGGCGGCGAACGCAGTGCCATGCTTTCTGGTATGGGTAAAGGCGCTTTGGCGGGTAGCGCACTGTCATTACTGCTTGGCTCAAAAAAAGGTCGTAAACTCGCAGGTACTGCAGCAGGTGCCGGCGGTGCCGCAGCTCTGGGAGCATTGGCACTGAAAACCTATAAGGACTGGAAAAGTAATCAGTCAGAAGGCGCTCAGCAAGACACCACGGATATGAAATTGCTACCAGAGAATGAAGAGAGACAGAGCCTGATCATTCTGCAAGCTATGATTGCCGCAGCCAAGGCTGATGGACACGTAGATGACACTGAGAAAGAAAGAATTCAGGAAGTCGTCAAGTCTCTGGGTGCAACGACAAACGTCAATCAGTTTGTTCAGCAAGAGTTGGAAAAACCTCTGGACCCCGCAGAGGTGGCCAGTGAAGTTTACAGCCCTGAAGAGGCGGCAGAAGTTTATCTTGCCTCTCTACTGGTAGTTGATGAACAAAACTTCATGGAAAAAGCTTACCTTCAGGAACTGGCCAAACAGCTTAAACTGGAGCCTGGGTTAGTCGAGAAACTGGAAGCGCAGGTGCAGAACGTATAGCTGCCATAGAGCCATGACATAGACAGGGCTTTGGCTTGAAATAGTGACTTCTTCAGCTTTTATTACCGAATAGTGACTTCTTCAGCTTTTATTACCGTTTGGTCAGGTGGGCTGTGTCAGCGGCTTGCAATGAGACCTTGTCTGCTTTGATTCCGATTTGTTACGCCTGCGCAACTTAAGAAAGAAGCCGCAAACCCAAGATAAGCCAGGTTTATAAGAATTAATCCTGGCTACACCTTGAGATTCACCTTCATAGCCCATACATTTAGCCTTTATTCCCCATACTCAGTGCTCCCATTGCCTCACAAAGCAGGTGAAAACAGGGTATGAACGCTTTTTAAAGCTCGAATTCGGAGATAGCCATGGCCATTGATGCCTCTGAAATTCAGAAGGTTGCCCACTTGGCACGCCTGTCCATAGACGACAGTCAGGTTGAAGCTACTGCCAATACCATCAGCAGCATTCTTGAACTGGTTGACCAGATGCAGTCGGTTAATACCGATAATGTGGAACCCATGGCTCACCCATTGGATGCTACTCAGCGCCTGCGGGAAGATGTGGTGTCTGAAGTGAATAATCGCGAACAGCTGCAAAGCTGTGCACCCGCCGTTGAAGATGGACTGTTCCTCGTTCCCAAGGTCATTGAGTGAACAAACAGGCTGATCGAGAATAAGCCGCTCGGCCTGAATCCAGAAGAACGGCAGCTTCAACCTTTTACTCTGTTTTAAAGCGATTACCCTGAATCATGTACGACAAATCACTCTCAGAACAAAGCCGCGCCCTGGCCGACGGCAAACTCTCCAGTGTTGAGCTAACCCAGCTCTACCTTGATCGAATCAAGCAACTGGACGGTAACTACAACAGCTACATCACCGTAACGGAAGAGCTGGCTCTGGAACAAGCCAAGGCTGCTGACGATCGTCGTGCAGCTGGAAACGCCTCAGCATTAACCGGCATACCTCTGGCCCATAAAGATCTGTTCTGTACCGAAGGTGTTAAAACTACGTGTGGCTCCAAAATTCTGGATAACTTCGTAGCTCCTTACGAGTCCACAGTCACTCGCAACTTCAAAGAAGCGGGCTCCGTCATGCTGGGTAAAACCAATATGGACGAATTTGCCATGGGCTCCTCCAATGAAAACAGTTATTACGGTGTCGTAAAAAACCCCTGGGACACTCAGGCTATACCGGGTGGATCATCCGGAGGCTCCGCAGCCTGTGTTGCAGCCCGCCTGGCAGCAGGTGCTACGGGCACAGACACTGGCGGCTCTATCCGTCAGCCCGCTTCACACTGTGGTATCACAGGCCTCAAACCGACCTATGGTCGTGTATCCCGTTACGGCATGATTGCTTATGCTTCCAGTCTCGATCAGGCTGGCCCCATGACCCAGACAGCAGAAGATGCAGCCCTGATGCTGAATGTTATGGCGGGTTTTGACCATCGCGACTCTACCTGCCTGGATCATGAAGTACCTGACTACAGCGCAAATCTGAATGATTCACTGGAAGGCCTGACAGTTGGCCTGCCAAAAGAATATTTCTCAACAGGTCTGGATTCTGAAGTTGAACAACGTGTACGTGACGCTGTTGCTGAATACGAAAAGCTGGGAGCCAAGATCAAGGAAGTCAGCCTGCCTAACCTCGAGTTGTCTATTCCTTCTTATTACGTGATTGCACCAGCAGAAGCTTCGTCCAACCTCTCTCGCTTTGATGGAGCTCGCTTCGGTCACCGCTGTGAAAACCCTGAAGACCTGATGGATATGTACAAACGCAGCCGCAGCGAAGGTTTCGGTGAAGAAGTCAAACGTCGTATTTTGGTAGGCACCTATGCGCTATCTGCAGGATACTACGATGCCTATTACAAGAAAGCCCAGAAGATTCGCCGCCTGATCCGCGACGACTTTATGAACGCTTTTGAACAATGCGACATTATCATGGGGCCTAACGCTCCCACCTCTGCCTTTAATATTGGTGAGAAGAGCGACGACCCGGTTGCCATGTATCTGTCTGATATTTATACCCTGTCTGTTAACCTTGCGGGCCTGCCCGGTATGTCTGTTCCTGCTGGTATGGCCAACGGTCGTCCGGTAGGACTGCAGATGATTGGACGTCACTTTGATGAGTCCCGACTGCTGAATGCTGCACATCGTTTCCAGCAGGAAACCGACTTTCACCTGAACCGCCCTACAGCCTGAGATTGAGGTAACAGATATGACATGGGAAACCGTTATCGGGCTGGAAATTCACGTTCAGCTTGCAACCAAAACCAAGATTTTCTCCGGAGCTTCTACCGCTTTCGGCGCCGAACCCAATACCCAGGCCTGTGCCGTTGATCTTGGCCTGCCTGGTGTTCTGCCCGTTGTGAATGAAGAGGCCATCAACAAGGCCATCATGTTTGGTCTGGGTATTGATGCCGAGATCAACAAAGTTAATGTTTTCGAACGCAAAAACTACTTCTACCCGGATCTGCCAAAAGGCTATCAGACGACTCAGTTAGAGAAGCCAATTGTTGGGGCGGGTAACGTAGAGATCACACTAAAGGATGGCTCCAGCAAAACCGTTCGTATTCATCATGCGCACCTGGAAGAAGATGCCGGCAAAAGTCTGCACGAAGATTACCACGGCATGTCTGGCATCGACCTGAACCGTGCAGGCACACCTCTGATCGAGATTGTGACCGAACCTGACATGCGCAACGCAGAAGAAGCAGTGGTCTTCGCCAAGAAACTGCATTCTATCGTGACCACTCTGGGTATCTGCGATGGCGAAATGTCTCAGGGTTCCATGCGCTTTGACGTCAACGTTTCTGTTCGCCCAAAAGGCCAGGAAGCATTAGGTATCCGAACAGAAACCAAGAACCTGAACTCTTTCAAGTTCATGGAAGCAGCCATCCTGAAAGAAGTTGAGCGTCAGATTGACGTGATCGAAGATGGCGGAAAAATCATTCAGGAAACCCGTCTGTACAACGGTGACACCGGCGAAGCCCGATCCATGCGGAGCAAGGAAGAAGCCAACGATTACCGTTACTTCCCCTGCCCGGATCTGTTGCCTATAGTCATCGAAGACAGCCGACTGAAAAAACTGCGCGCAGAAATGCCAGAAATGCCAGACGCCAAGAAAGCCCGGTTTGTCAGCGAATTTGGCTTGAACGAAGTAGACGCTGAAATCCTTTCTGGCGATCAGGCGACAGCTCGTTTCTTTGAAACAACGGCAAAAAGCAGCGGTGATGCCAAACTGGCTTCGAATTGGGTTCTCGGCGAGGTATTGAAGTCCCTGAACGCTAACGGCACTGCTATTTCAGAGAGCCCCGTTTCTGCTGAAATGCTGGCAGGCCTGATTGCTCGTATTAAAGACAACACTATTTCCGGCAAGATCGCCAAGCAGGTCTTTGAAGCTCTGTGGAATGGTGAAGGCAAAGATGCCGATGCAGTCATTGAAAAGAAAGGCCTCAAACAGGTCACTGATACCGGCGCCATTGAAACCATGATCGATGAAGTTCTGGCTGCCAATGCCCAGCAGGTTGAAAACTATCGTTCTGCTCCTCCTGAGAAGCGTGGCAAGATGATTGGATTCTTTGTTGGACAGGCTATGAAAGCTTCGAAAGGCAAGGCCAACCCAGGCATGGTTAACCAGATTCTCAAGAAGAAACTGGACGGCTAAAGCACCGCCCTCACTGAGCCTGTCGAAGAGCATTACCCGCATCCTTCGACAAGCTCAGGATGAACGGAGTGTGTCTTCACTAGGAGGCTGACCGAGAATAGGTCAACGAGAGCGGCAATGAGCTTTTATAATTCAAACATGGGCAAAAAATAACCGCCTTTATGCAGGATTTTTCCCATTTTGGCAGATTTACACCTTTTCCTGGCCTTTATGCCGCTTTTTTAACCTTTTCCAAATCTTCAAGGCGGACTGATCCCGTTGAGACCGCCTTCACAAATTTTTTGAAATTATGAGCTGTGCATACCAATGAGAACTCGGCCTCAACTTTCTCCTTCCCTCGCAGGTTGAAGCCCCTGAATCCAGAGTTCTTTATCTGACCAAACGGCGGCTCTGCTATCACCTTGCGACGCTCATAGATGCTTTTCGCCTCGGTTGTCTCCATTTTTTTAGTCATGGCCTGACGTGCAACTTCAAATTTGTCTGTACGAATGACACGCCCCGCACTTTTCTTCGAACCGCTACATCTGAAGCGATAAGGGCACTTCTTGCATACATCCTTATTTGCTCTGTAACTCTTTCTCTTGGCTTTACTGGCAGGGTCGGTAACCATCTGTTCGCCCGCCGGACAGATAAACACATCTGATTCTATCTCGTATGTAAAATCTGCTTTGACAAATTTTCGATCGCTGTCTTCAAGGTCATTCGTAGCCGGCTTTTCTTCTCTGTCGGTAGCGATATAACTGTCTATTCCGTGCTCATCCACAGCATGCAGGTTTGGCCCTGAAAAGTAACCATTATCCATGCTCCACATACCTACAACTGCATCACCAACGGCTTCTGTCAGCGCCTGAAGCGCAGGTTCAACTTCCTGCACATCGTTGGCGTGCTGACTGATATGCTGGCCAACAATGATCTGGTGATCGGCATCAACATTAATCTGAGCGTTGTAGCTGTAATCACAGTAACCTTTCTTGGTCATCATCCGGGCATCATGATCTGCAAAACTAATCTGCTTTTTGTCGTCTATTGGTTCGTCCGGGTTCAGGGCTTTCTCTCGTTCTTCGAGGGCTTTTTTGGCTACCCTGATTTTCTTTAACCGCTCTTCTTTGAACTGGAGGTCTTCAGGAATGCTGTAACCACTGGCTTCTTTGTAGGTGTCATTTTCCTCCTGGTCGCATTGACTGGCTTTCTCGATCAGGTCATCAATTTCTGCACTGAGTTCTGCTTCTTTGAGCTTGAGTCGCCCGTAACTCATGGCCTTGTGCTTTGAGCTGTTGGCTTTGAACTTTGAACCGTCCAGACTGATATGCCCGAGCGATGCCAGTTCCAGCTCCATTGCCAGCTTGACGGATTGTTTGAAGCAGTCATGGAAGAAGGACAGGTTATCTTTACGAAAGTCACCCAGGACTCTGAAGTTCGGGCAATTCATTTGCGAGATGTACATAAACGCCAGATCTTGCCGACAGCGACGTTCAATCTCACGGGAGCTGAAAACGCCATGGCTATAGGCGTAGATCAGGATGGCGACAATGAGCTTCGGGGGATAAGCGTGCTGGCCAAGGTGGTGGTATTTTTTTTCGACTTCAGATGTATCAATGCTCTGAAAGATGCCTTCGTAGACAAAACAGTCATGATCTTTGGAAAGCAGATCGAAAATATTGGTTGGAAACAGTAGGTGCTGATCGAACTCAACAGGGCTATCTTTGAATTTTGGTGGTGACATCAGGCATCATCAAGGTTGATTTAAGGCTTATCATAGCGGATAAGCCTATTCTCGGTCAGCCTCCTAGACACTGATCACATGGGCTTGTCTACTGCCCGGCTGAAAACCGTATCGCTGCCAGCGATAGCCGTCAGCATTGTGGTCTTTGAGGATAGGTGAACACTCATCACTGCGAGCATGAATATCTTCTCTTAGTGTTTGCATTCGAATGGACTCAGAGTCAGACAAGAGCCCTTGATTCTCAGACTCATTTCACTCAAGATTCATCAATTCCTGAGCCGCTGTTTTATCCCCCTGAAGAAATCTTTGTTCGGGCGTCCTATAGAGAAACTTCATTGTTTTGACAATGCCAGAGCCTGCTCCGTAAATCACTCCAACCAAAATACCGCCCAGAGCTTCTGGCAAAAAAGCCTACAGGCACTGCAGATGAGCCCGCCACAACAGTAGGAATCAAAGCGGATATGGATAGTCCCCCCCGGTAGTCGAAGCCACGCCATAAATACTCAAACCAATACAAGCTGTACTGCCGAACGTATCCTGAACAGGAAAAAAGGCATAACAGGTCGTTAATCTCACCAACCAGTCTCTAATTTTCGGCTTCTGATACTTGTACCTCCCACTGAAACTCATCGGTAAAGACTGCATTTCACCAGTAATCCTTGACACCACGGGTCAATACCGCTCGATACCTTTTTCCTGCTACCAGAGTTTCTGGCTTCGTCGGTCATATTGGCATGAGTAATATTCCACGCTGCAATGACTGAACTACTCCAGAAAATAAACAGCAATGCAATCAAAGTCCTTTTCATAAACCTATCCATGAATTTATACCAATCAAACTTTCAAACCCCGTTATGAGCAAGCCATTTGAGTCCAATAGGCAATACCCACAGGGCATAAAGGCGGGGTGAGGAGTCATAGCCGTAGCTATGGCGACGATCCCCAACGCAGAATATTGGACTCAAATGGCTGCACAATAGGGGATTTAGGGGATTTAGGGGATTTTGAAAGTGCGATTGGTATTAAAGGCTGATACCAGCATTCATTCTTTTCAATATCAAGCCGACCGTGACGAAGATTTAATCTTTAGTGAAATACAAGATGCCTTCAATGGGATAATGATCAGAAAGAACACCTAAGCGTGAGCGGGTTTGGTTGGCGTGGAGGATTTTCATGTAGCCCGTAATCGGGCAGACATTTCTCCTATCACAAAGAATATTGTCCAATGTACCCAACGGGGTTTTTCCTTTTGCCATTTCATTGCCATAAATGTCAAAGGAATAGGGCAGAGAAGTATTGGCAAAATCGGCAGCTTGCTGACTGTCAAGGGTTTCCAGCATGAGCTGAAAATATTCATCCCCCTGAGCCATTCCGTCCTGCCGACCCGCATCAGAATTAAAATCCCCAAGATAGATGACGGCTTCGCGCTTGGGAATATTCAGTGCACTCTTAACTTTATTAAGGTAGTCATAATGTCTGATCAGGCTCTTGTACTCTGCCTCAGAGTCACTTTGAACCGTTTGCAAATGGAGACCAAAAACATGGAGATTACCACTATGACTTCGCACCTTTATGTACCAGGTACCTATCGCGCACCATCCCTGTTGCCCAACCGGAGCCGGAAATACAAACTCTTGCATCTCAACAATCGGAGCCTTGCTATACAACACGACCCCGCCATTAAAAAGCCTGCCAGATAACAACCACTTCCAATCCTGTCCCAAAACAGGCGTCATATAATAGCCCGCTCTTTTCATCTCCTCATTAACGACACTTCTCAGATACTCATCAGCAATTTCCTGAAGTGCCACAATATGATAATCCTTCTTGATAATATACTGAGCAATCTCTCTTGCCCTCAATTCCGGATCATTCATATCCTGATTACCAAACAACCAGATCAAAAGCTCGAAGAAGTCATTAGAAGTCATCAGGTTCACATTCCAGGTTAACAACTTCAGAGGCAAACACTGATCACAAGCCTTTAAAGGGCAGGTCATTAGTGGGCTAGTGTTAACAGGAATGGCTTCCATACTTTGTCGATGAACAGAAACACTCTGTATACCTGAATCGGCAGCTAAGGACATATTCATAAAAAACAGTAAAGCCAGAAGGGAACGACACTCTTTCATCAAGCCTGCTCATGGACTAAAAAATCAAACTTACAGGATAGAAGCTTTCAGAAAAAACAGAGGATAGAATCAGAAAATACCGCCCGAAAGACAAGCCTTCAGACAGTAGTATCAAAATGCAGTAGTATCAAAATGGAATCATTAAAAATAGAGAGTGGAATAAACTCAACCATTGCTGTTTTGAGCCTTCTTCATATCATTCGCTTGCTCGAAGAACTCATCGAAACCTTCCTGAATGCTTTTTAGCTCTTTATGAATGAATGCTTGATGCCTGCCACTGAAACCTTCTGAAGCAATCAGTCGCTCTAAATCATCAAAACGAGCCTGAAGATCTACACTCTCACTGATCAGCTTTGTAGTTGTATCATTTCTTTTCTTATAATTTTCCCAGAATCTCTCACAGGTTAGATTGGTATACTTAACACTGTTAAAAAGTCGCTTCGTCTCACTCACATCCACTTTTTCTTCTTCAACGGCTTTTTGTTCAGGCCACACCCAGCCGCTCATCCAGCTGCCTACAGTTTTGACAGCTCCCGCAAGCTTAGGCACCGCATACTTACCCGCAACCGCCGCCAACATCAACGTTCCACCTATTGTAGGCTTGGCCATAGGATGATAGAGGGCTGCATAGGCTGTCGCATACCCCATACTGGGCTCAAGGAGCTTGGGGGTAAAATATTCAATATAATGTCCGGGATAGCCGGTTTTAGAGAAAGCTTCCTGGGCAAAATCAACACAGTTGAAGCCCAAGCCACTGTAGACGCAACTGGCTTCCTTTTTATGACAGGCATCTGAATATTCAGTTATGTACTGCTCTACTGCCATGGCCTCTTGCTGGGAAATAAAAAACGTCACTTTAGGGATATGATCAATGCCATTGTAATCTTCATAGCTGCTGACTTCGTCCATTACATCGCCCAGTTCAACCCCAAATTCCTCACGAAAAAGTTTGCTCACGCCAATAGTTGATGAAACGATCCCCAGTGGTTTACCAACCGATGACTTCACCCCTCCAGCGGCCACAACCGAACCCAAATAACGCTCAGAATCAGCGCCAATCGATGTTACAAAAGAACCACCTTCCGGTTCTTCGCACTCAACTTCAGGAACAGCACACTGATCACTAGTTGCACCCGACCAAGGTGTTCTTAAAGGTACTTCGCACATAGGATCCGGTACTTTGGGTTGTGGCAACAAGGGGTTGGCAGGGCAGGTGTCAGATTGAAAGATTGCATCCAGTTCAACCTCTGGATGATGACAGCCTTCCGTATCTATTGATGGCATTTCCTGCCCCAGGGCAGGATGATATCCGTCTGGATAGAGCCCCCGGGCAATATCTACATTTCTCTCTTTGTTTTCCAGCCGGACAAAACTGTGACCATAATCAAGGTAAACCGTCAATTTACAGGGAGCGTTATCTTCTCTTGTAACATTTCGAGTATTGAATTCTGCACGACCGGCTACCGCAATCCTGGATTGAGTTGTACTACCTGCATCCATCGGTCTGGGAGGTTGAGGTTGAGTTTGTGTCTGAGGTTTACTACGCCCGGCGTCCATGCCAGCACTCCTTATCTACAAAAATCACATTCTAAGTATAATTAAAGGCTTATAGTTACCGGCCATTCATCGACCAAGTGCATCTCCCCACGATTAACAGTGCTATGTGAGCATCCCCACTTTTCACAACATTCCCACTTTTCACAACATTCCCACTTTTCACAAGAGGGATTTAAAAAGTCTTACCATTCTATGGGCCTTACAAACGCGTCCCTTCCAGCAAATTCAGCCATATCTCCCAGCTCATCTTCAATACGCATCAGCTGGTTGTACTTTTCTACTCGCTCTCCTCGACAAGGGGCCCCTGCTTTCAGATGACCGGTTCCCAGAGCTACGGTCATATCCGCAATAAAGCTGTCTATGGTCTCGCCACTACGATGTGAAACAAAAGCACCCCAGCCACAACTTTGACACAAGTGCACAGCATCGACAGTCTCTGTCAGAGTGCCAATCTGATTCAATTTAATCAGTGCTGAATTGGCCAGATTCTCTTCGATTCCACGGGCAATGTATTCCACATTGGTGACAAAAATATCGTCGCCTACTATCTCGATAGCATCACCCAGCTCATTATTCAGGGCAGCCCAGCCTCCCCAGTCTGATTCAGAAAGACCATCTTCCAGTAGACAAATCGGATAATTCTTAACCAGTTGTGCGTAATAACTCACCATTTCAGCGGAAGACAGTACTTTTTTTTCTGTTCTTAAGTGATATTTCTCATCCTTAAAGAATTCACTGGAAGCCGGATCCATGCATATGCCTACATCTTTTCCGGGTGAGAGTCCTACCTTCTCAATAGCTGCAAGAATAAGATCCAGTGGTTCCTGATTAGAAGACACTGACGGTGCAAAACCTCCCTCATCGCCGACAGCGCAATGGTAATGCTTCTCCAACAAAATAGATTTGAGGGCCTGATAGATCTCACTCCCCCAGCGCACAGCATCCCGGAAGGTATCGGCTCCATAGGGAGCAATCATGAACTCCTGAAAATCAGCGCCCTGCCAGCGAGCATGAACACCGCCATTGATAATGTTCATACAGGGCACGGGCAAACGGTTGGCACTGATGCCACCGATATACTGGTAGAGTGGTAACTTTACCGACATGGCAGCAGCTCTGCAGACTGCCATAGAAACACCCAGCATTGCATTAGCCCCAAGCCTGGACTTATCTGGGGTACCATCCAATTCAATCATTCTGTTATCGATGCCAGCCTGATCCCTGACATCCGCTTCGAACAACAGAATAGCCAATTCACCGTTGACTGAATCAATGGCTTTTTCGACTCCCAGCCCTGAGTATCGCCCTGTTTCGCCATCTCTCAGCTCCATCGCCTCCCTCGTCCCTTTACTGGCCCCCGAAGGCACCGAGGCACGAGCAACGATACCACAGGACAATGAGCACTCGACTTCAAGGGTAGGATGACCCCGGGAGTCCAGAATTTCGTGCGCAAGAAGGCTGGTGATAGCGAAATCCATAGGATATGACCTCCGGTTAAACTGGATTAAATATAGAGGCAATCCTCAAGACAAACCTGTCAGAAAGGTTATCTCCAATTCGGTTTAAATAACCTGAAAGACAGAAGACTTCTATAGAAGCACCTGCTTATCCGGAACTTTTACTTAAAGAACACACCCAGCCCTTCAATTAACGGGCAATCACTAACCCTTCTATTGTAAAGAATTATTTATTCATCCTTTCACTCACATCAATTTTTTTGAATCCAAGTTTACAAATGAGCTAAAAACGAGCGTTAAAAGACTTTTTTTAAGTGCTCTTTCCCAAGCAAAGCTTAATCCTTTAACCATCCTTCTCACCTTTTTACACAAGGGCACCACCCTTTTTATTTATTCGACAAATGTCTTTTAGGAGGAAATCTAAATCGAATAAAAATTAAATTTTTATAGCTAAATTTGTAAAAAAATTCTGTTTCAGGGTATTATTCCGCCCGATTTGCTGGGAATGTACTCCAGCGTATCTTTTTGTCAGGGTCATTTGCCTGACTTATCCGTCACACTTATTCGCTAAACGACCACGATCTTTTAATGAATAAGTGTTACTCATGACCTGTGGCCAGACTGTCAAAACCAAAAGTAAAGACGTCGGCTAAAAACCAGCTAAAACTGTTTGGAGCGGAAGTATGTCGTACCAGTCCGAAGTTCTCCCAACAGGTGATGCACATAACACCAATAAAAATCGCACCGCCTTTGATCGTTTCCTTGCTACCGTAGAGTGGCTGGGTAACCTGTTACCCCACCCTATTACCCTGTTTGCCCTGTTTGCTGTTGGTATTGTTGTCATCAGTGGTATCGCCTCATGGGCCGGACTGAGCGTGATCGACCCACGTCCGGAAGGTACTGCAGGCCGGGCAGCTGATGGCATGATTCATGTCGTCAACCTGTTCACAGGTGAAGGCCTTAGAATGATTGTGACCAACCTGGTCAGTAACTTCACCGGGTTTGCTCCTCTGGGAACCGTTCTCGTCGCCCTTATGGGTGTCAGCATTGCTGAGCACTCTGGCCTGCTGAGCGCTCTGGTTCGTTCACTGGTCATGAAGGCGTCACGCAACACTGTGACCCTGATCGTCGTGTTTGCCGGTATTCTTTCCAACACAGCCTCTGAACTGGGCTACGTGGTGGTTATCCCTCTGGCTGCAATGATCTTCCACTCTTTGGGCAGACACCCTCTGGCCGGACTGGCAGCAGCCTTTGCCGGTGTATCCGGTGGTTATAGCGCCAACCTGTTACTGGGTACTGTTGACCCTCTGCTGTCCGGCATTACAGAAACAGCAGCACGAATGATTGACCCGGCTTATGTCGTAGGCCCTGAAGCCAACTGGTACTTCATGTCAGTCAGCGTCTTCCTGATTACCTTTGTAGGCACCTGGGTCACCAACAAGATCATTGAACCTCGCCTGGGTAAATACAATGAATCTGAAGCAGCTGTCGATCTTTCTGAAGATAAAATGGAAGAAGTCACTGCTCTTGAGAAACGTGGTCTGAAACTGGCAGGATTGGCTTTGCTGGCAGTAGTTGGAGTTATGGCTCTGACCATTGTTCCTGAGTGGGGCGTACTCAGACATCCCGAGACAGGTGCTGTTTCAGGCTCTCCATTCCTGAAAGGCATTGTTGCCATGATTCTGATTTTCTTTGCGATTCCAGGCTTCGTCTACGGTAAAACGGTAGGCACGGTCAAGAACGACAAAGATGTCATTGACTGCATGTCCAAGAGCATGAGTACCATGGGCATGTATATTGTTCTGGTATTCTTTGCTGCCCAATTTGTAGCTTTCTTTGGCATGACCAATCTGGGCACTATCTTTGCGGTACTCGGTGCTGAATTCCTTCAGAACATCGGCCTGACCGGTCCACTGCTGTTCATCGTTTTCATCATGATGTGTGGCTTTGTGAACCTGATGATTGGCTCAGCGTCTGCACAATGGGCTGTCACTGCTCCCATCTTTGTACCCATGCTGATGCTGGTTGGCTACGCTCCTGAAGTCATTCAGGCTGCCTACCGTATCGGCGACTCTGTAACAAACATCATCACACCTATGATGAGCTATTTTGGCCTGATCGTTGCCTTTGCTTCTCGATACAAGAAAGACCTGGGTATTGGCACACTGATCTCCATGATGCTGCCTTACTCTATGTTCTTCGTCATTGGCTGGAGCGTTCTGTTCTTCGTATGGGTCTTTGTACTGGGTCTGCCCGTTGGACCTGGCTCTGCCACCTTCTACAGTGCTGGCTAACAGCGCCGCTTAACGATTAAAAAGGGGTGAGAATTCACCCTTTTTTTTATAGCATTACCCTATTCAGGAGCATCTAAGGAAAGTCATCGGGTGTTAACAACTTCTTGCGCCATTGGAGAAGCCGTATCCACAAAAAGATCGGCTAGCAAAATGACGGAAAGAAAAAAGAGAAGAACAATAAGAGAGCTGATCATAACCATTGACTCCTTTGACTATGGTTTTTTTTTATTGAGGGCCCAGTTTCTGAAAGCAGATCTGCCCCATTAATTATTTATATTCTTGGCTCTTCAGGGATAACTGTGGGTAAAAATGAACAGATTTTGAGATAAAAGCATCAGTAGCAAACTTTTGATAGTTTTTTGTTGATGGACAAAAAAACAACAAAAGTGACCACTGATGCTGATTAAAACTATCCTCAATAAAGTTCATAAACTCAAGTCATTTGTTTATCAAGATGTAAAGCTCGGCTTCTATCAAGGTTCTGAAGTATTCAATGTAACCGTTGTTCCACGAAAGAACAGTCACGCTATCTGCTCAGGATGCCAGAAGCCTGCTCCTGGCTATGATCATCTTGCTGAACGTCGCTTCGAGTTTATCCCTCTCTGGGGCATCAGGGTTTTCCTGCTCTACATAATGCGACGGGTGGAATACAATTCATGTGGTGTAAAGGTTGAACAGGTTCCATGGGCTGATGGCAAGAAGGAGCTGACCAAAGTTTACATGCAGTTCCTCGCACATTGGGCAAAAAAGTTATCGTGGAAAGAGGTTGCCAGTAGTTTCAGTACTTCATGGGAGAAAGTCTTTCATGCTGTTGAGTACGTTGTTGAATGGGGAAAGGCCCACCGTACACTCGATAACGTCAGGGCTATTGGCGTTGATGAGGTTGCCTACCAGACAGGCCATAAATACCTGACTGTCGTTTACCAGATTGATCGCGGTTGCACACGATTATTGTGGGTTAGTCAGGAGCGTACAGAGGCTACGATTCGAAGCTTCTTCGCTTTCTTTGGTACGGAGCGTAGTCAGCGATTGGAGTATGTCTGCTCTGATATGTGGAAGCCCTACGTAAAAGCCATCGCGGAATGTGCCAGTCAGGCACTGCACATCCTGGATAGCTTCCACATCGTGGCCATGTTGAACAAGGCTATTGATGAAGTCCGGGCATCTGAACATAAGCAGCTACAGGCCGATGGTTATGAGCCTGTTTTGAAAAAAACACGCTGGTGCCTACTCAAGCGCAAAGAAAACCTCACAGAGAAAGAAGAGATAAAGCTGAACACCGTGCTTCAGTACAACCTGAAAAGCGTCAGAGCCTACCTGCTCATAGAAGAATTTCAGGCATTCTGGGAGTACATTTCACCACATTGGGCGGAAAAATATCTGGATCGTTGGTGTACAAGAGTCATGCGATCAAAGATAGAGCCGATGAAAAAAGTTGCTAAAACTGTTCGACGACACAAGCCTCTCATCCTGAACTGGTTCCGGGCAAAAAAGGCGTATTCCAGCGGTATTGTTGAGGGTCTGAATACCAAGATAAAACTCACTACGAGAAAATCATACGGATTCAGAACTTATAAATGCGCAGAAATCGCTTTATATCATGCACTCGGCAAGCTGCCTGAACCGGAAATGACCCACAGATTTTACTGACGAGGCATATTCTTCAGTCAGTGGTGCAGTCAGAAGAAAACATTGACAAATGTCACCTGAATGACAAAAAACAAGACGATCGACTCATACCTGAAAGCCGGTACTTATCTTGTCTATTAATTAATCTTATTTATTTCAATCAAAACAAGCGTTATGAGCACCTCAATTTAAATTAATCAACTCACTTAAAAGCAATCGTCTTTTTTATAGAGTGATTGTCACCTATTTTACACTCACTTCTATTCATGCATTGCCTGCTTGATCGTTATCAACTTTAACAGCGACTCTTTTGAACGAATACAATAAAAGCCTTTGTTCTTATGCATAACATCTTCTTTCACAAGCTCTCTAAAGACTTTATTAACAACCTGTCTTGAAACACAAACCAGCTGCGCAATGTCTTCCTGTGTAATACTGAGATCAAGCCCAAAACCATGCGTGCAAGCTACAGCGTGCTCACGGCAGAGGTTAACCATGGTTTCAATTATGCGGGTTCTGGCATCTTTAAAAATCAGGCTGTCGAGCCTTGCCTGCAAGATTCCCTGCCGCTCTTCGAGCTTCTGCATTACCTCCAGATACAGCCTGGGATTGGTCATATCATCAAGAAACTTCTCCTTCTCAATCAACAGAATGGTCGCAGCCTGAATAGGAACCAGTTCATAAGATACCTCACCACCGTGTATACCACCGAACAAGTCACCCACCTCAAGCACAGAATCCAACATTCTGACCGAGTCATTAACCTGCCGATACAGTTTGATACGCCCGGTTAAAACCAGATAAACCCCCTGCTGACGAATCGCCAATGGAGACCGGTGATCAATTTTTACCTGGTGAGCTTCACGAGTCAGTGACTCAACGTCTTCTTTAGAAAAACGTTTAAAAAAGTCCAGAGACCTTAAATACCAAAGGTTAATATCACTCATCTAAGACCTACAACAAAATTGTTATTTTGTATTTTTATATACGACTCTTATTTTCAAGTAACCAATATACGACAATTTATTTTAAAAATTATTTGCTAGCACAACTTAGCACAGTGAAGCTATTTTTGTTAACTATAAGACTTATATCGTGATTGATTATTAAAGAAACAGGCGAAAGAAAACGGTGATCGTTCACGTTTTTTTCGCCTCCACTCATTTATTGAAGATACATAATGGTTGATTTTATCTCAATAAACTTATCAAAGGCATACAGCGATTTATCACGGCCATTTCCTGACTGTTTAAACCCGCCAAACGGCACCGACATGTCACCCCCCAGATAACCATTCACATAAACAGTACCTGCCCTGATTTTTCCGGCAACGCGGTGTGCCCTTTTTAGATTATCGGTCCAGAGACCTGCAGCCAAACCATAGTGGGTGTCGTTGGCAATTCGTATCGCTTCGTCTTCATGACTGAACCGAATGACAGAAACGACCGGACCAAAGATCTCTTCACGAGCAATCGTCATGGTATTACTCACTCCTTCAAACAGAGTCGGTTCAATATAAAAACCTCCAGTATCCTCCATCACTCTCTGCCCACCCGAGCTCAGCCTGGCCCCTTCTTCCTGACCTGTGGAAATATAATCAAGGATGGTACGAACCTGAACCTCATCGACAATAGCACCTGCCCGGCTTTCCGGATCGAGAGGATGCCCTGGCTGCCAGGTCTGTATATGCTTTTGCAGTAGTGGCATGAATTCATCGTAAACGGCTTCATCTACCAACAACCTTGAGCCGGCAACACATACTTCGCCCTGGTTATAGCCAATGCCCATTGCTGCCCCTTTAGCTGCAGCTTCAAGGTCCTGACAATCACCAAAAATAATGTGTGGACTCTTGCCTCCAGCTTCGAGCCAGATGCGCTTCATATTTGACTCACCGGCATAAACCATTAACTGTCATGCAGTGCGAGTTGAGCCCGTGAATGCCAAACAATCAACATCATTATGTAATGCCAGAGCCTTGCCAACGGTATGACCATATCCTGGTAATACCTGTAGTACCCCCTTGGGCAAACCGGCTTCTTCTGCCAATTGCGCCAGGCGAATCGCTGTTAGCGATGATTTTTCAGAGGGTTTGAGAATGACACTGTTTCCCGTTGCCAGAGCAGGACCCAATTTCAGACTGGCCATACTCATAGGAAAGTTCCAGGGAACGATGGCAGCCACCACACCAACGGGCTCACGAGTAATCAATGCCAGGCGAGCAGGATCTACAGGAGCGATCTCACCATAAATTTTATCGATAGCTTCTGCACACCAGCGCAATGAATGAGCACTGCCAGGAATATCATCATTCAGAGAAAAACGGATAGCTTTGCCCATATCCATAGTTTCCAGCAAAGCCAGTTCTTCGATATGCTCCAGTATCAAGTCAGACAACTTGAATAAAACAGCCTTTCGATCGGCTGGAGCCGCTCTGGACCAATCTCCTGACTCAAAGACTGAGCGTGCACAGGCCACCGCTTTGTCAGCATCTTCCTGAGAGCAGCTGGCTATTTTACCAAGAGTCCGTCCGTCAACAGGAGAGATGCAATCAAACGTCTCTCCGGAGGCGGCATCACAATACTCGCCGTTAATCCAAGCTTTACCATTGATGATTAGCTCTTCAGCCTTGGTCTCCCAGTAAGCTTTATTCTGGCTGGACATGGTGACTCCACTTTTCAGTATCGGTTAATGAAACACTACTGCTCGGGGAGCACTCATTATTGAGAGTTTTTCTGCCAGAGCCAAGTCAAATGTCAGCATTACTATCAACCTTGTTATGCAACTGACTCTATAGGCGCTCTAGGATGTGCTGACAACAAAACAGCCATTTAAAGGAGTAATACCATGGCTTTATCCATCAATCTGGAAGATCACTACAACTACACACTGCTGGAAGTCCAGGGCAAAGTAGACGCTGTCACCTCTCCAATACTGGATCATGCTATCGAAGCCGCTACTTTTGAAGGCAACCGACATCTAATTCTCGATTGCTCACAGCTGTTTAGCATAAGCAGTGAAGGTTTGAGAGTATTGCTCAACACCCGAAATACATTGACTCTGCTTCATAGCCTGACGTTGTGTAATGTGTCCAGATCTATTCGTGCATTATTGGAACTGAGCGGTATTTCACGCTACGTAAGCATTGCCAGCGACCTGGAAGAAGCCGAATCCATGCTGTTTGAATCAGATGCCCAGTTGGGTAGAATCAACATGAACTAAGCCTGCTCTAACAACGATGAATCCAGTATCACCTAACGTACCCTCAATCCCTGCAGCTTCTGTCAGTCAGGGAGACTGAGAGAGTTCAATATTTCTCCCCGGCAGATGTAAGACAACGATTACTTCTATCCTGTCGATCAAACAGAGCTCTGTCTTCATACCAGATTCATCACCCTAAGAAAACAAGCGTTTTGGAAGCAGCAAAGCTCTTCAAGCAAGCCAATATTTCATTCTCCGACCCTCAATTGAAGACAACTGGTGGAAAACCAACCAGCCGCGTCACACTTATCACTGGACACAGTAAGTCAGGTAACACTAAACATCCGTTGACTGATATTTATCTTCCTGATCCGCATGGGGAAGGATGGCATTAAGCAGTACCGCAGTGATGGCACAAAGGCTGATCCCTTTAAGGGTAAACTCACCAAACGACAAAGCCAGGTTACCAATACCAAACACCAGAACAACCGACACTATTACCAGGTTGCGCGGCTTAGCCAGATCCACTTGAGCCTTGATCATGGTACTGAGACCCACTACGGCAATAGAGCCGAACAACAGCATCATAATCCCCCCCATCACAGGGGTCGGAATGGTTGCCAGAAAACCGCCTACTTTACCGATAAAAGCCACCACAATGGCAATGATCGCAGCCCAGGTCATAATCTTTGGGTTAAAGGCCTTGGTCAGCATGACCGCACCCGTCACTTCTGAATAGGTAGTATTAGGTGGACCACCCAACATAGCTGCAGCAGAAGTGGCCAGACCGTCTCCCATCAGGGTGTTTTTCAGACCTGGCTTTTCCAGATACTTTTTACCCGTCACCGAACTAATCGCCAGCATATCACCAATATGCTCAATAGCAGGTGCAATGGCGACAGGCATCATGAAAAGAATGGCATTCCAGTTAAATTCTGGAGCAGTGAACGAAGGAATAGCCAGCCATGGACGCTCGGCTATCGGCTGAAAATCAACCACACCCATGAACAAAGCTGCCAGATACCCGGTAGTGATACCACAAATAATGGGGATCAATTTAAGAATCCCCCCGGCCAGAGTAGCCACCACCAAAGTAGTCATCAGCGCGATTCCCGCCAACAACAATGAAGTATCCGGATCTATTGCCGGGTTGGCTCCACCACTGGCCATGTTTACCGCAACGGGAGCCAGACCCAGTCCAATAACCATGATGACAGGCCCTACCACCACTGGCGGAAAGAGGCGATACAAAATCCCGCTTCCCCTCAGGCGGATGATAAAACTCAGCAGTACATAAAAAATACCTGCAGCCATCATCCCTCCTAATGTTGCAGGGATACCCCAGCTTTCAACACTAAAAGTAATGGGAGCAATAAATGCGAAGGAAGACGCCAGAAAGATGGGCACTTGACGTCGGGTACATAGCTGAAAGATCAGTGTGCCAATGCCCGCTGTAAAAAAGGCCACATTAGGGTCCAGCCCGGTCAACAAAGGTACCAGCACCAGAGCTCCAAAGGCGACAAACAGCATCTGTCCCCCCATCAGCATCTGACGCCAAACCGGCATGTCTTCACCGTTCAGATTTGCATCAGTCATAATCAGTCCCTTATAGATAGACGCCCACAAATAACCAGTAGCCACCCAGTAATATCCAGGTAAACACTATGAAAAAGTAAACGACAGGGTAATCTTTTTTTGCTACAGGTATGGCTAGCCAGGTAGTTCCCCTTGCCAGATCAAACAGCCCCCAGAGCAACAGAATGCCCCCCAGAGCCAGTACCATTCCAGCAGAAATGCTACATAAACCACAACCAGACAGATAACGGCCGGTCGTGGTAGTATTGATACTGTAGACCAGACTTTTTCAGATAGTTTCATCTTGAAGTCGGTACTCAGGTAACTGAAAACTTACAAGGTTCCTGGAAGCTTTCCCTGCGTTATTTAGTTCCGAAGATTTTATCTCCGGCATCGCCCAGGCCTGGCATGATATAACCGTGCTCATTCAGGCAGTCATCCACGGATGCTGTGAAAATAGTGACATCAGGATGAGCCTCAAGCACCTTCTCAATACCTTCCGGAGCCGCTACCAAAACCAGGCAGCGAATTTCCTTGCAACCGGCTTTTTTAAGCATATCGATGGTTGCAATCATAGAGCCACCGGTTGCCAGCATAGGATCCAGTACCAGAGCAATTCGCTCATCGATATCCTTAACCAGCTTTTCAAAGTAAGGAACAGGCTCCAGGGTTACTTCATCCCGATACAAGCCAACCACACTGACACGGGCACTCGGTACCAGGTCAAGTACACCATCCATCATACCCAGACCGGCTCTGAGGATAGGTACAATCGTAATTTTTTTACCTTTAATTTGCTTGACGGTGACATCTCCTGCCCATCCATCAATAACATGATCTTCCAATTCAAAATCTTTGGTCGCTTCATAGGTCAGCAGCGAGCCAACTTCATTAGCCAGTGTCCGAAACCCTTTCGTACTGATATCCTTGGTGCGCATAATGCCCAGCTTGTGCTGTACCAGAGGGTGTTTGATTTCCTGTACACTCATGTCAGATCCCGATGCCTTCCGCGTATTACTAAGCCAGCCCATTTCACGGGCGTAAACCTTTTTATTTTTACACACCCCTTACTATTCACCTATAAGTTTTTCTCACATCAAACCGCCGTGAAGCTACAACTTGCTGTTAACCTCTAATAAAGGTATTTTTGCTCTCTTTTTTTGCTACGGTTCAACTTTTGCCTACACTGCCTGGTACCCTGTGGTTCTGCTTGGATGTTAAGCAGAGTCAAAAGACGCCAGACGTTAGCCAATGACCCGTTACCTGTTATTACAACGAGGTTCCAAACCCATGTCTGTTGATCTCGACCATATCCAGCAAGTCCTCGACGAAGCTGACTGCCTGTATAATGAACAGCAGATAGAAGAAGCCATCAAGAGCATGGGCAGTGCCATTACTGAACAGCTCTCTAACAGTAACCCACTGGTTTACTGTGTAATGAATGGTGGAATGGTCATTACTGGTAAGCTGCTCACTCACTTGCAGTTTCCTCTAGAAGCCTCTTACGTGCACGCCACTCGCTATCGTGATCAGTTGACCGGTGGTCGTCTGGACTGGAGAGTGCGCCCTTCACAGGACATGAAAGGCAGAACAGTTCTGATCGTTGATGATATTCTGGACGAAGGCCATACCCTGGATGCCATCGTTGATTTCTGCAAGGAACAAGGTGCCGAGCAGGTTATGACGGCAGTGCTTGTTGACAAACTGCACAACAGAAAAGCCCGCCCAGATCTTAAAGCTGACTTCTATGGTCTTGAAATTGAAGATCGTTATATCTTTGGTTATGGACTGGACTATCAGGGCTACTGGAGAAATGCCAACGGCATTTTCGCCTTGAAAGGCCACTGAGCCAAACCGTCAATTGAACCAGACTGCTTCAAACAGTCTGGTTCAATGACCTTTAATTCCGGTAGAGTTCATTCTTCCCTGCAGCCCCTTCCTTATAGCAGCACGCTCCTGCTCAACCTCCTTGGGAACAGCCTTGTGCTTTTTAAGCGCACTCTTTTCTTCTTTTACCTGTTGCTCGCGAACTTCTTCTACTCCTTTTCTGAAATCCTTTCCCTTGCTGGCCTTGGCCTGAGCATCAACGGCTTGATGATATTCTTTCTTGAGTGCCTTTCTGTCACTGGAATGAGCCTCCACCTTGCTTTCCATGCGCTCCAACTGCCCCTCCAGGTTCGCTCTCAGCTTTTTGAATGACACCTCTACCCTGGCTTTAGCCTGTTGCTTATGTTCAGGACTCAGGCGTTTGTTGTCATTAATTTCAGCCAACCGCTGTCGTCTCATTTTCTTAATCCCTTTCAACTTGGCTTTCAAAGCCGGGATCTCATAATCTTTTCTTTGCTCATGCTCCATTTTCTGGACAGCCAACGCTTCCTTTTTGGCACCTACCGCTTCTCCGAGTGCTTTTAACTCCGTCCGATACTCTGTCCATTTTTGTCGAACTTCAGCATCAGCCTTACGCTGCACACTCTCTACTTCACGATCGACTTTTGTATGACGGAACTCAGCTTCTTTTGCTACTGCAGCATCTATTCTTGGCTTCAGAGTCTGGCTGAGCGCTCTGATCTCTTGCTTAAGTTCAGCTCGCTTGCCGGGCTCATCTTCAGTTCCACGAATTCTTCTTAACTCTCTTCGATCTGCATCATAACTTTGGAAACCTGCATCTTTGTCAAAAGCGGCTCTGAACTTCGCCATCATCTCTTTTCTATCGCCAAACAGTTCCGCCTTTGAAAAATCATAGGTTTTTCCATCAGGAGCGGGGAACTTACCTCTTTTTGGGGGAGCGCCCACCGTTTCATAGAGTTCAAGCGACTTGCTGAATTTTTTATCAAAATCCACCAGTTTTTTCTCAAGTCCATTGCCTTTTTCTTTCAGTTCTGCCAGCGCTTCTACTTTCTCATTTCTGGCAGTGAGATCTCTTTTCAGACTTGTACTGTGAACACCATCAATCAGTTCCCGGGGAACAGGCTTCCAGTTTTCATGCTTAAAAAAGCGCTTTAACTCGCCAAAGACGTGAGCTACTTTTTGCTTAAGAGTTCGTTCTGTTGTTTCTTTAGCTGGACTGGTGGAACCGGAGGACTCGGTACCTACCTGCTTTTTGCCTTCGACCACTTCACTCTTTCGATCATGAACGGATGTGTCTGGAGGGACGGACTGCTGCGACCTGCCATGCGAAGGGGGAGGTGGAGGCAAATAATTGGGATGATTGCGCGCTTCGATACTGCGATTCAGACCCTGAGCTTTCGGTCTGGGTTTCTCTACAATACCATGAGAGCCCAGCTGATCCGTCTGTATCGGACTTTGCCCCCCTACTGACCCCGCTCCTGTCGACATCCCTGCTTCCTCTGCGATCTTTTCAGTCTATTCCGTTATATATTTAAGTATCATCTATAGCAGGGAGGCTTATTCAAAGAATTTATATCATTTCGGAATAATTCAGAGCACCTGATCCACTATGAATGCTGTAATCGCCACAATTCCGACAATCGTCGTAAAAGTATCCAGATATATGTTCCTGAAGCGTCTAAGATCAGGCACTCTATACAGAGCATAAACAGGCATAAGGTATAAAATGGTTGCCAGAATAGGCACCACCACAATCTCAACCATTCCGATCACATTCCAGTTAGCATTACCTGCCAGCCAACAAGTAATGAGAGCAAAAGCAAGCGTGCCCCTACGCAGCGCAATCGGATTTAATGGCTTGTGACCATTGTATTTATGCCATTGCTGAATCACCAGCCCCTGCATCCCCTCTAAAGTGCCCAGATAAACTCCGAAAAAGGAACTGGCGATGGCCAAAAACGCGATGGCTGAAGCAATCACCGCAAAGACCGGATTCCCGGAACGATTGGCTAACACAGAGAGAACAGGAAGGTTGGCTTCTTTGGCCTGCAAAAGATCTTCCGGAGTCAGACTCAGTACACAAGAAAATACAAATAGTAGAATAACGACCAGTAACAGCTGGGTATTTCGCTTCAGAATAAGACTGGTTTTCTGCGCGCAGGCCTCTCTATCAGGTATGGTCAGACGATAGGCCTGTGCAAAGGCTGAACAGGCCGGAGAATGATTGAAAGAAAAGACCAGCAACGGGGTCGAAAGAAACAGAGTCAACAGCATGTCATGAATATTAAAGGGCTGATCAAATGCTGCCAAATTCCAATGGGGAATCAAATAAATTGAGATGCCCAGTAAGATAACCACCAGCGGATAACAAAGAAATTTGACAGATCTTAGCATCCATTTTTCGCCAATATGCATGATGGCAACAAGACAGGATACAAGCCCGAGACTTAAGAGAATTCTGGGGGGAGGCTCCATCTGCAGTTGATACTCCATAAAACTGATGACGACATTGGTCACCCCAATGCCATACAGCAGAAATATCGGATAGATTGAAAGAAAATACGCCAAAGTCAGCACTCTACCGGCGGTTGTTCCAAAGTGCTCATTGACGGTGCTGGTAATATTTGAGGCAGGATCAGAGGAAGAGAGACAGAATCGAACCAGATTTCTATGGGCGAGCCAAACCATTGGACCCGCCAGGAAAGCCATCACGACCAGAGGCCATATACCACCGGCTCCTGCATTGATAGGCAGGTACAATATGCCGGCACCAATCGCAGTGCCGAACAGATTCATCATCCAGCCACTGTCTCTGGCGCTCCAAGTCTTTCCCTGCCTGAATTTATGCCGCGTAACGTCTTCTAGTTCCGTTTCCACGGTGCTGTCAGACATACTACCCCCGCAGAATGTGTGTATGAATAGGAAATTCAGAGTTCAGCAAAGCATAAATTGAAATCCAGAGAGCAGTATAGACACCGAAAACGTGAGCAAGCCGTAGACTTACAGTTTGAAACACATCGTGTACAATGCCGCTAAACTGCCATGATCGATCAGGAATAACAATGAAGAAAGACAAGCAGAAAGTCATTGGTGAAGTACTGAATGACGAGCGAATCAAAGAACTGCTTACCCTTCAACCACCTATGGGCGAAGACCGGGCCTTACACATTCTGACCCGTGCATACCGGGCCCTCAGGGCAGACGACTTTGAACGTTTTCTACGTTTCTATACAGAAACGGGTCTGGCTATTAATCCGGCTACTCCAGAGGGTGGCTCATTTTTGTCCACTCTGGAACAACATCAACATGCGTCACCTTATATCCAAGCTTTAAAGAACTGTGGTGCCAACTAACACCGTTTCTTTATTTGCCATCTATACTTCTGGTCTTTAGCTTACTCAGGAGAGTCACCATGTTTGGCACATGGTTCAAAGACCCCCGTATGATGGCCTGCGCGCTGATTATGTTTAGCGCTACTGCGCTAGCCTGTGACGACGCTTCAATGGGAGACAGGCTGGCAGCCTACAATCAGCATTACCCGGCCATTTCTTACCCTGCTCTCAGAAAAGCAATGGATGCGGGCGAAGTTTTTATTATCGACAGTAATAAGGCAGAAACCTTCAGCAATGGCCACCTGCCAGGCGCTTACTCATTAGTAGACAGAGATAACCTGAAGAACAAACTTCCTACCCTTAAGAACTATCCCATTGTTGTTTATTGTGGTGGCCCACAATGCCCATCCTGGTTTGCCGGTGCTGATTTTGCTGTGGCACAGGGTTACACCAATATCATGCATTACAAAGGCGGCCTGAAAGACTGGAAAGAACAGGGGGACACCCTGGCATCGGGCAAAAACTGATCGTATTTCAACTGAAGCGAAACGACTTCCCAACATCAGTCTGCACAACAGACTCTTCACAAAAGTGTCACTGATTCGTCATTCGTCACTGTCATTCTATATACGACATAAACGCAAGCCGTTTGCAAAACACTCTCAGGGGTTGATGGATCTGATAGAACCCCTGAAGCAAAACAATAAAAAGCCAATAGAAAGGAAACCTTCATGGAAAAAGGAAGTCTGCTTCTGGCAGCCAGTCTGGGTCTGACTCTGGCCGGGGCCACCTCTGCCAATAGCGAGTCACCGGAACATTGGGTGTATCAGGGCAAAAAGGCTCTTGCCGACGAGTTGAGAAGTTACCCCAATATGCGCTCAGCCAAAAACATTATTCTGTTTGTAGGCGACGGCATGGGTATGTCTACGGTGACAGCGGCCAGAATTCTTGAAGGACAGCAGCGTGGGCAAAACGGTGAAGAAAACGAACTGTCTTTCGAGCAGCTCCCCCACATGTCTTTATCAAAAACCTATACGACTAATTTTCAGGTTCCTGACTCGGCAGGCACGATGACCGCTATGATGACCGGTGTAAAAACCCGTAGCGGTGTCATTAATCTGGATCAGAGTGTCGATCGTGGCGCCTGTGATTTTTCAGAGAGTAATGTTCTGACCACTTTCCTGCAAACAGCAGAAGATGCAGGCCAATCGACAGGCGTTGTCTCTACAGCCCGACTGACCCATGCCACTCCGGCAGCAACTTACTCTGTCAGCCCTGATCGCGGTTGGGAAGATGATAAGGATATGCCTCAGGAGGCAAAGAATGCAGGCTGTGTTGATATCGCCAGCCAGCTGATTGATTTTGAGTATGGCAACGGTATTGAAGTCGCCATGGGGGGAGGTCGTCGCAGCTTTATTCCTGCCACCATGAACGATCCTGAAGATACTGACAGAACCGGTGAGCGCCAGGATAATAGGAACCTGACTGAAGAGTGGATGAATAACTACTCGAACTCAGCTTATGTCTGGAACAAGGAACAGTTCGACAACATTAATCCTCAGGAAACGGATCACCTGCTGGGACTGTTCAATCGCTCTCATATGGAATACGAAGCAGACCGTGAAGAAGACACGGCTGGCGAACCTTCCATTGCTGACATGACCGATAAGGCCATTGATATCCTCTCTAAAAACCGCAAAGGCTATTTCCTGATGGTCGAAGCCGGTCGTATTGATCATGGTCATCACAGTGGCAATGCTTACCGAGCCCTCCATGACACCATAGCTTTTTCCAATGCAGTAAAAACAGCTATGGAAAAAACCGATCCTCGTGAAACCCTGATTATTGTTACCGCAGACCATAGCCATGTTATGACCATTGCCGGTTATCCACAGCGCGGTAACTCGATTCTGGGCAAAGTTGTCACAACTGATTCTCAAGGCAATCCATCTGACAATGTATTGTTGGCGGCTGATGGCTTGCCCTATACCACTCTGGGATACGCCAATGGTCCTGGCACCAATGGTCGTGAAAGCTCTGAACGCAGGGTCGACCTGAATAATATGGATACCGAAGCCAGAGATTTCCGTCAGGAATCACTGATTCCTCTCTACTCTGAAACCCATGCCGGTGAAGATGTTGCGGTTTATGCTGGCGGACCATGGGCTCACCTGTTCAACAAGACTCAGGAACAGAGTTACGTGTTCTACGTTATGAATCATGCATCACGTATCAACAAGCGTAAATGGTGGAACTGGGGCCAATAAGCCTCTGAAAAGCCAGAGGCGTCAAGATTGACACCTCTGGCCTTTCAGCCAATTCCCATATCGAGCAGCCACACCTCCTAATCCAGTCAAGCTAATAGTCCACCTGTATTGACATAGACAGTAACGGTTAATGGCTTTGCCATATTCTGTTGGCGCTTCGTTTTTCGGCCAGATAAATGTCGTTATTTCCCTTCACCACTTCGCTCTGATGCAGACATATGAACCCCATTGACAATGTTTAGGGTGAGTGGGAGCATCTAAAGTGCTCCCTCATTTATGCTGTAGAGAATAAGAGCCATGGAAAACCAACCTGTTATTCAAGGTGTCATTGCCAAAAACTGTCAGCCAGAGGGTTGCCGGGAAGCCGTCAGACAGCAAATCAATGCTGTTCAGCGTTCGTCGTTTGCAAACGCACCGGCAAAAAACATACTGATCCTTGGCGCCTCTTCCGGTTTTGGGCTGGCAACACGAATCGTGGCCAATTTTGGCCTCCTGGCTAATACTCTGAACCTATCGTTTGAAAAGCCTCCTTCCGAAAAAGGAACAGGCTCTGCCGGCTGGCACAACAATCAGGCCTGTCAGGCATTTGCCGAAGAGCAGGGACTCACCTCAATAAACAAGGTGGGTGATGCCTTCTCAGCAGAATTCAGGAAAGAAGTCAGAGAGATCATCAAGGAGCACTTCGATGGACACATCGACCTACTGATCTACAGTTTGGCCACAGGGGGTCGTCCCGACCCTGAATCTGGAGAATTGATTCGCTCTGCCATCAAACCCATTGACGAGCCTTATCAGGGATATACGCTGGACCTTGAGCACGAAGCCCTTCAATCAGTCACACTGCAACCGGCAACTCCTGCAGAAATAACCGACACTGTTAAAGTAATGGGTGGCGAGGACTGGTACAACTGGGTTCAGGAGCTGCAGGAAGAACACCTGCTTTCTAATGGATTTAGAACCATGGCCTATTCCTACATAGGCCCGGAAATCACCCATGCCATCTATCATCATGGAACTCTCGGAAGGGCCAAACAGGATCTTCAGCAGTACACCGATCGATTGAATGAACTGTTGGCAATACAGGGCGGAGGAGCCTGGCTGGTAGTGTGTAAAGCCTTGGTAACCAAAGCAAGCGTGTTCATTCCCGGTTTTGGCCCTTACCTCATGGCTCTGTACAAAGTCATGAAACAGCAGGGAGTGCATGAAGGCTGCATAGAACAGATGATCAGGCTTTTTTCAGAGAAAAATGCTCTGGCAAACCCGACAACAGACGATCAACGTATGATCAGACTGGATGATTGGGAACTGAGAGGCTCAGTGCAGGGAGAGGTCTCTGAACTATTGCAGCAGGCAACCCCTGAAAACTTCAGAACATTACTGGATTATGATGGGGTCAGACAGGACTTCTTGAATCTGAATGGCTTCGATCTGATGTCAGCGACTGAATAAGTTTGGATTCAAAAATTGAAAGTAGTCAGTCCTCTGTTTTTCTGGCAGCAAAGAGCCATAAATAGAACATCTGACACCACTTTAACTCCGGCCTTTTTTAGCATGGCAGCGGTGACATCCTCTCCTTTTTCTGTGACGACTTTTGCCTGGTGGTTTAAGACATCATTGCCATCGGCACTGCAACCCTCTCCAACAATTCTTGCTCTTGGCCTTGGAGTGGCCAAGTCGCCAATTTCCTCAGGACATAGCGGAATTATTTCCCATTCTTCAAAGGCTTTTATGACTTTGGAATGTGTACAGGCACCACCATCAAATCTGCATTTTTTACCCAGAAGGCAAGCACTGATTACAACAGCTCTGGTCTTCGGCATGAATAATCACCCGTGACTTCAACAAAAATCAGGTGGCTCGATTATAGTAAAATTCCTGTAGAGGATGGCGCCTGTGAAGCATTCACTCCAGACCTGATCAAACATCACTTGTCGTCAGAACAGGTCTGGAAGTTATCTGCAGAAACAGACTGGCGTATATTAATGCTGTAACTCAGGGTAGTCGGTATAACCTTCAGCGCCGCCCATATAAAAATACTCCGGCTTCGCTTCATTCAGACTGGCATTCACTTTGAAACGCGCCACCAGATCCGGATTGGAAATAAACGGAACACCAAAGGCCACGGCATCCAGCTGTTGTGAGTCAATAGCACCCGATGCTTCTTCTTTGCTATAACCCATATTGCCGATCAGATTCCCTTTGTAGAGTGCTCTCGCAGGGGACATGATATCGGCCTGCTGCTCTCCGGCAAAATCACTGCGCATCAGATGCCAGTAAGCAAGCTGATAATCATTCAGTTCTTCAGCTAGCCACTCAGTCAGACCAACAGGATCACTGTCCTTCATACTGTTGAAACCGTTCAGAGGCGAAGTTCTCAGTCCCACTTTACCGCCGCCCCACACATCTACGACAGCATCCAGAACTTCAAACATTAAACGTGAACGGTTTTCAAGCGAGCCTCCGTAGGCGTCTGTCCGCTGGTTACTGCCATCCCGGAGGAAGTTATCCAGCAAATAACCGTTCGCCCCATGTACCTCTACCCCATCAAAACCGGCTTCTTTCGCATTCAAAGCGCCTTGCCTGAAGGCAGATACAATAGAAGGAATCTCATTCAGTTCCAGAGAACGGGGCGTGGTATAGGGCAGCTTGCCTTCCGGTGTATGAACAACATCATCAATAGCAATGGGGCTGGCTGCAACCGGTGTTTCTCCATCATTGAGAACAGGATGATTGGCACGCCCTCCGTGCCATAGCTGCAAAAAGATCTTGCCTCCTTTCTCGTGGACCGCGTCTGTGACCTTTTTCCAACCCTCAATTTGTTCTTGTGAGTAGATGCCCGGTTCATTAACAAAAGCAGAGGTTCCTTCTGCGACCATTGTCGCCTCGGCAATGATCAAACCGGCTCCGGCACGCTGTGCATAATACTCTGACATTATCTCGGTAGGCACATGGTCTTCTGCACGGGTTCGGGTCAGTGGCGCCATGATGATTCGATTAGACAGTTCAACTTCACCCAGCCGAATCTCTGAAAACAGATCATGAGTCGAAGACATTTCAATCCCTCAAATAGTTTTGTTTCTTCATGGTATAGAGATTAAGATTCTTACAACAAAGAAACAATTGGAGTTTTTGAAATTGATTGTTCGCGATTTGGAAACCATAGACTTCAGAACACTGTCTATTTTTGTCACAACTTGCCGGCTGATGAGCCTGACACGCTGCGCAGATGAGATGAGCCTCCCAAAGTCCACTGTGAGTAAGGCAATTTCAAAGCTTGAAGAACATCTCCAGACCAGATTACTGGAGCGCTCTACCCGAAGCATTCAAATGACTGAAGCCGGACAAGTTATTCTCGGAAGAGCTCATAAATCATAACTGTCTCAAGTTTCAATACACTTCCGAAACCATGCCCTGGACGCTTGTCAGTGAAGTAAAAACAGAAGCTATCGATGTTTCAGGCAACTTTATCTGCTCAAACATAGAAGCCGTTAAACAAGCTGTTGCAGCCGGTTTAGGCATTGGCCAGATTCCAGTCAACAATATGGTTTGCGAATTAAAGAAACATGAATTGATTCGGGTGTTGCCAGACTGGCACGGCGCCCCCATGCCTATTTATCTGGTCTACCGCCCTGGAGTGAACAAGCTAAAACGTGTAGAAGCTATCCTCGAATATTTGCTCAGCATTCAGGAACAATTCGAGTTCACTCCAGATCTTCATCTTTGTCAGCCTGCTGCTTTTGATAGAAGCGAAATGACATCGAATCAGGAAAGAAAGAAAAGATCACACTGGCCGACTCTCTGCTATCCGTCTTGATTCAAACCCAGCTCTTTTTGCTTTTTCTTGGTCAGCCCCAGCGAAACCAGACGATAAGACTCAGTAATGTAGTATTTCAGCTCTTCATCCTCATCACCAGGGACATCAAACTGCTGTATCCACTTCATCCCCCGTGATGCAAGATAAGGAGCCGGTTGATAGCCCGATTTTTCTGAAAGGAAATGATAGTTGGATTCGGATGTCTTGAAGGTAAAGGCTGGCTTTTCTGCTTTTCCCCAACCTCCTATTGCAAATACCTTGCCTCCCACTTTCCATACGTGAGAGTCACCCCATTGAACCACATGAGAAGTAACCTTGAAGCTGCCGCAAAAATCATTGAATTCTTCGTAAGTCATAAGGTATCTCGTAAGAGACGAAATAACCTTATCTATACCATATAACTGTTATGGATTGGCAGCTGAGTAGAGAGGACATCGACAGGTTATAGATGGTGCTTCAGAGGTGTTGCTGGAACTGCATTTTGGCCATTCGCTCTTGCATGAGCTATAAACCGGATCATCGCAGCACACCTTGAAGGTAGTTTTTTTCTCAAACTGTCATCGGTACTAACTGCACTGATACAGGGTTGATATTTGTCCCAATGATTCTTTCAAACTGACAGTCACACTGCTTTCCTGATCAAACCAGGCATGCCTGCCACTCAGCTTTCTCTCAGCATACCCCAGTACTGAACATGAGAGGTTGCTGTTCACAGACTGTAATCTGATAGCCAGCTGCAAGGTGTGACTGAACCATCTCAGTCTCATATTATTTACCCAGGGAGAACGCGAGGTCATATCCCCTCCCCTGGCAGTATCGATCACAGTACCATCAGGTAAACGGGGTGGCTGATCTGTTAGACCGGTTACCAGCTCTTTGGGAATATTCCTGGTTTCCAACTGCTCAAGCTGCTGTTCAAGCTGTGCAACTTGCGCTTCAAACTCATCCAACTGTTGAGACAGTTCACCGGAGAGCTGATTCTCTGAATTTAACAGGTCATAACTATTCAGGGTTTGAAGAGTCAACAAGTCTGAATTTTTCAAAGAACCGGCTATATTAACAACCCGTCGTAGAAGTGTTTCAGTTCCGACAGAAACAGCCCCTTCAGCAATCGTAGACCGATAACCTATAGCACTGCCTGCTGAAAAATTGGGTTGACCTTCTTTAGCCATTTTCAGTACAGAAGCAGTGGAATAATCCGGAGTTTCAGAACAGGTATATTCACAAAACTGATAATCTGGAAAGGGCGCACATGTTCCGGGAACAGGATCAATTCTTATGACAGGTTCACCCAAGGGTATAAAGCCAAAATCAGCCTTGGTAGGATCAAAGGGCGCAGAACAGTCATAAGCTTTGGCTGAACCATCACTCAAAGAGACTGAATCTTTGGTGATTGATTTGACCATAAAATCAAAATAGTTTTGCCCGCCATTGTTCGAAGCATTGGCTTCAAGATTCCAGCTCTGACCGAATCCATCGACAAGAGCTGTATCATGAAATCGGATACGAATGTTGTTTTCTTTGAGTTTAACGGTATCAGAACCAAAGTTCTCACCATTAACGCAATCAAGACCAACACACTTGCTGCCCTGAATGATAAGATCATCATTCTTGATAATATCAGCGGATATCCCAAGAGGTATCAATAAACCCAAATACGCAATCTTTTTTGGTAACATAAAATTCTCGAATGGTTATAGCTGTTATTCATTCCAAGTCAGGATAACGATCGTTAAACTTTACTGACCCAGAGCATCCAGCCTTTCAGCAATACTCTCGAGACGACTACCAAGATTATCCAGACGACTTTGTAAACTACTCAGCTCTCCATTCAATGCATCAATACCAGACTGGTTCTGGGCTTGCGCTGTCGCTTCAAACGCTTTGAACTGCTCTAAATTCACGGCATCTGTTTCGTTAATACCCTGGGCAACATGAGCTACTCGCTTTTCATTACCAACCGCCCCTACTGAAACAGCACTTTCAACCAGCTCAGCACCTGCACCTATAGCTACACCACCTTCAGGTGTAGAAGATAACTGCAATACTTTGTTCTGATTATCAGCATCTTCTATATAAAAAATACTGTCACTGGTTTGCACCTGTCCAGACATTCCCATTCGCCAGTCATTCGTAGGAAATGCTGCAGAGACACTGGTATCCTGAAACAGAATGGCAGGGTTTTCTGATTTCAATTTAAGCGTATCAAAATCAAAGATTTCTCCATCGACACAACTGGCACCAACACACTCTGATCCGTTAATAATATGATCATCAACAACGACAACATCAGCAGATACTTGTGATACCAGTACAGCAATAGCAAGGCAACTTCCTGCAAACAGTTGGTTTTTATTATTCAATGTATTCTTTCCTTGTATTAATAAACTGTTAGCTCGTATGAATGCACTTCAACCTAAGAGCTTGAAATGCATAGCTGTAAGTTATCAGAGAACGGTTTCAAAAAAAAAGATATTATCTATAAACAGTCGTATTACTTTAAACAATCCCTATATCAATTAAAGTTACTTCCTTATAACAATAAGGCAGGTTCTATAGAAACATAGCAGAGACCGTTCTCAAGACTTTCAATACTTAAGTTATTCATAAAAACCCTTAAGTTGAAAGACCTGAGAATAAAGAAGAGAAAATTAGAGCTAAAAAATAAAACCTGAAAATCAATAAACTTAAAGGCTCTAAACTAAGCTTCAGTCAGGTTACTCTCCTCCATCATTAACGAGTTGCTTATCAGAGAGTTTCTCATACAAGAATCCTAACAGCACTCCATATACACCATTAGCAACGAAGAAATAGATCAGCCCTACACTGTCAAGTACTTCAGATCCTGCAAACCCTTTACCCAGCAAAGGCAATACTAAAATGCTGTTAATCAACCAGGACAACAGAGCAAACACAGCCCCCTTTTTTATCCCGGAACCTGCCAGGTATTTCTCGACAGAATAGACATACAGTCCAGCCATTAAGAGACCGATGAGAGAGTGGAAAAACACATAGAACCCAAGCGACCCTGGCTGAGGTAATACTGTCGCGCTCCAGACTGCAGAAAACCCCAGGTCATGAAAGATTCCGCCAAAGTACATTTGCAAGAGCCCGAATAATCCTCCGGCCCCAACCTCTATGTCCATCAATGGCGCTGTCTTCAACAACACGGTGTTAACTCCGGTCGCGACTACTGTCGCGAAAAGCATTACCTTAAAACACTCTACCCCGTGCAACCTCACCAGCTTGCCGCGCTCTGCTATAGGCCTGATATCTATATTTTTTCCTTTAATCATCCACTCTTTCCACTACTCATGATCACTCACTCGGCCTCCGACAGTGCTTTGCTGCCTAATTTTTGTTCTATTGTGCCATCAGCTATAGATAAGTGTAAACGCCTATCCATAGCCGTATACCTTTCCCAAGATAGCCGTCACAAAGCATTGAATTGCCTGAGGCGGGGGTTACATTTCAGACCTCAGCCAGACTAAGCCTTTGGATCAAAAAGTTTTATGCAACCAGTCTTCTTATTTCATTCTTATGTGTTTAAGATGCGCAAGCGAAATAATTTATTCAGGTAGTTCTATGAAATCGCTCGCCAAAGCCCTCTTTATTCCTCTGGCCTTTTCCGCCACTGTTATGGCGTCTATGCCTGCATCTGCTCATCATCAACCAGGTCATTCCGATGAGCTGAATACCGAAATGAAAAAAATGGGCTTCAACTTCAAGCGTTCTGGCTCAGCTAAAACCATTGAAGATCTGCAAAACTACGTGACTGAATTCCGTACTCATGCAGAAAATGCCAAAAAAACCGGTTACGCTGACGCCCCTGAAGCATTCCAGAAAGGTATTGACCAACTGCTGACCGGTCTGGCTGGTGTACAGGCGGCACTGGATCAACAAGACCTGGACCTGGCCAAGCAGAGAATGAAAAAACTGAACGACATCAGGAAGAAATACCACAGTGAGTTCGACGTCTAAGCAATTTCGATGGCCACGTATCGTCCAGTTGATTCACTGGACGGTTGCCGCCCTCTTTCTCAGTAACCATTTTCTGGTTGAAGGCGGCGATCAGTACCATGAATATTTTGGCTGGAGCATTCTTGCTCTGGTAGGCCTTAGGTTGCTCTATGGATTAACTCTGGCACCCAAGCCTGCCCGCCTGAAGGACATTCGACCTTCTTTCTCGGGTATCAAGCAGCATCTTCATGAGCTGAAAACACGGCAACATGGAGAAGAGGGTCACAACCCTCTTGGAGCAATGGCTGTCTGGCTGATGTGGATCACCTTGGCTCTGGCAGCGTTTACCGGCTGGTTGCAGGATACCGACTTTGGCTTTGAACATGGTGTCTATGAGTGGCATGCCCAACTGGTTAATGGCCTCTATTATTTTGTCGGCCTGCACCTGCTGGCAGTATTCATTACCTCCTGGCTGACACGCCGCAATCTGATTAAAACCATGATCTAACGGCCGACATTAGCTTAAGCTGTAGAAAACTTTCTCAGTCATTGTCGCCCTGATTACATTTATCGGATCATGCAGTATCAACGGTTCAAAGGATGGAACCCTGATGCCCCAAACAGCCAGACGCTACGGCTTCTATTTTTTGGATGCCCTGTTGTTGCTAGCCATTATTCACTGGCTTCACAGCAGTGCCATTCATCTTCTTGATCAATCGTCAAACAACTCAACACTACAAGCCAGCGCTGACACGCCCGCTGAAAAACAGACTGTTGCTACCCATTTACTGGGTATCGATGTCTCTCATTATCAGGGCAACGTAGATTGGAAAGAGGTCTCCGAATCCTTCCATTTTGCTTTTGTGAAGGCCACAGAAGGCACCGATTATATTGACCCGGATTTCACCCAGAACATCAGCCGGGTGGATGACACCGACCTGGCTTATGGCGCTTATCACTTCTACTCACCCGATGAAGATGGCTTGAAACAGGCCAAGCATTTTGTTTCAACGATCCATAACCTGAATTTCTCTCTGCCCCCGGTTCTGGATGTAGAGGTGGCTCCTGACAGTGACAGTGATATTGCCAATTTCCAACAATCCGTAAAAAGCTGGCTGGTTTATGTTGAGAACACCATGGGCTGCCGCCCCATTATTTATTCCGACAAAAGCTTCTGGGATGAATACCTGAAAGAGACTTTCAGTCATTACACCGTCTGGATCAGTGACTACACAACCCATACAACAGACGTAGCCAATATCAATTGGGCCTTCTGGCAGTTTACTGATCAAGGAAAAGCCGAAGGTGTTTCCGGTTTTGTCGATCAAAGCCGATTCAAAGGCAGTGAGCAATCATTATATGCACTGGGAGACTGCCAGATATGACCAGCCCGACTCATACACTGACTGCCAACAAATGCTCTGTGTTGTTCAAATACTTTTTACTGCTGTTAATGCTGGTACTTTCTATTTTCACTTCCTGGCTGGCCAGTACTGGTCAGCTCACTTCCCTGGATGAACGGCTTCTGGGTAACCTTTTTCATTCAAACGATGCTTTTATTGACAGTGCTGAAGATCGCGCTGAATCCATGACGCTCACCCTGTCTGAACTCCATGCCGGGCTTCTGGTTTTACAGAGCAGTGAATTTGGCATCAGCTTTATTGTTGACGCCAACATCCAGCTGGGCAATATCGTTGCCCAGGCAACCGATCTGGTGGCTTACGGCAGAAACTTTGCCCTGTTCAATCTGGTGGCGCTTCATGTGATCGACAATACCCTGAAGCTGGTTCAGTGGCTAACCCCCTGGCTGATTCTTGTTGCCGAAGCAGGCCTTCTGTCAATTCTGATTGCCGATACCTGGCTTTCAGCCAAAAACCGCTGGCATATGTCACTGATTCGCTTTGGTGAAGGTGCCGTGATTACCGTGTTGCTGCTGGTAATTATTTTTCCCTTCTCAATCAACCTGGTCAGGCAATCCAGTGAAGCTGTCACCGAATCCCTTTATCATGAAAGCTATCAGGCTCTTCTGAATACCCAAGAACACATTCTGAGCAGTTCGAACGCTGCATCGATCAAAGATGATGCCAGTGAAACGTTAGCACTGTTCAAAAATGCCCGGGTTAAACTCTCCGAAAAGTCCAGTTACCTGGCCAGCAATCTGACGCGCTACGTGGCAGTGACCATGATGGAAGTCTTTCTTCTACCCATGCTGTTCACCCTGTTTCTGCTCTGGCTGACCCGTTCTATTATCAGAAGGCATACACACTGGAATCATTGAGGCTATAAAGTGATCTATCTCCTCAGATGAAAACGTAAGCGATTTCACTTGTACTACCACGGTCAATCAGACTGCACACTTCTTGAAAGTCACCTTGTCCGGAGGTATCACTGAACGCCTTGCTCTTAACAATTAAGTGCTCCAATCACTAAAAAAATCATCCTGAACTGTTCAAAAACTGCAGAACAGCCTGATTAAATGCCTCTGCTCTAACCTGCGGATGAAAATGTCCACCTTTGGAAAACAGTTTGATTCGGGCATCAGGAATGTACTCAACCAGTTCTTCCTGCATAGAAATGGGAGTAACCATATCGTCGTCAGCCCCCATAACCAGAGTTTGCGACTGAATAGACGACAATGACTCAAAAATCTCAAACTCAGACAACACTTTCATTCTGGCCAGAGTTGCTGCCTGATCCGGCATGAGCCTGGAGACATCCTGCTCAGTAATATCCAGTAACTCAGGATGCTGGCGCAACCACCAGGCAGGATAAAGAAAAAGGGGATTTGTTTTCAGATAAGCAAACGCTCCAAACGCCTGCAAATAAGCCGAGCGTAGTTCATAGAGCCGAAGAAACCTGAGATCAGGTCTTGACCAGGTTGAACTCAGAACCAACCGTTTAACACGATCGGGATTGGCAAGAGCCAGAGTTTGAGCAATGGCCCCACCTAATGAATGGCCCAAAATATCAGCAACCTCAATGTCCAATGAGTCCATCAAGCCCAGTAAATCCATCGTCATTCGCTTTATGGAAGCCCCTCCCCGCCCCATAAGGCTTTGTCCTGCCCCCCGCTGATCATAAACAATCACTTGCTGAGTACCGGAAAAAGTCTGGCTTTGAGCCCTCCAAAAAGAAGCATTGCCATTGAGTCCGCTCACCATAATCAGCGGCCTCCCTTTCCCGGATAGCTCATAATAAAGTGGGGGCTCATTATTGATAGAGGCAAAAGGCATCGTTGCTCCCTCAGTCTCCAAAGACCGTTTCCCGCTCAACCGCCTTTACGCTTGCAGGCCGAGGGAAATGATCAGGCGCTGAATCTCCCGGCTGTTTGCTACGACCAATACGTGCAAAAAACTCGGCCAACCCTTTCGGCATAAAGACCCAGAAAAACTTTAACGGCCCTTCACCCGTGTTAGTGAACTTATGTCGACTATGAGGAACCAAATAAACAGTTGTGCCATTGCACATGGGGTACTCTTTTCCCTCCAACAAGGCAACGCCCTCTCCTTCGAAGACCAGAATGAGCTCCTCTTGATCATTGTGCTGGTGCTCTCTGACAAACCCTCCGGGAGCAACGACCTGAATTCCGGTTTCGAATCGACTGGAAGCAACGGCACTGTGCTCAGAAACCCTGAGTTCTACATAGCCATTAGCGGGTTCCGGTTGCCAGAAAGCTATTGCCTCGCCCGCTGAAAAAACACGGGACTGCGTACTCTCACTCATACAACCAACTCCAGAAGACGTTCTACACAGAGCCACAGTATAGGCAGTGCCCTGGTTTTACCGTTATAAACCTGTCAGCTTCATGAATTACGAATGATCACTTCGCTCCCCCCCCACTGAAGTAGATAGCGGTTCGACTAAACGCAAATGATTTCATGTTATAGCATTGCTTTTTACCAGTGCTTTGGAGAATAATTCGGGCAAGTCAAACATACGTGCAATTACACGACTGAATGCTAACTATAAGCCTAATAAAAACTGCCCGAAAAAACAGACAGAACCCTCTCTGGTTCTGCCTGCAGGCTGTCGTTTATTTATGGGTTATCCAGTATTCTGTCAGCCACACTCACGACGTCCACAAAGATTTCAGCGCCAAAGCTTCCAGCTTCTTTTCTGAGCTGTCTCTGAATGATCATGCCGAACACTGGCACTCTGACCAACATCATTCAGCAGCCTGTCAGCTGACATCACAGGCACCACCTTCACTGAATTTTTTTGCTTCTGAGCATGCATTCTGTTCACCCTACAATGGGGTTCAGCACATCAGGAGCTCCACTTCAGAAACACCGACCAAAAGACTGACTCGCGCCCCACCTGCCTTCGTCTGATGTTTTCCATTAAAACAAGAAAATCTTTTACATAATCAGACGAGTGAAATTATGAGTCCTTTTACCAAACTGGCCGTCGGTATTGCCTGGGGTGCCCTGTCCCTGACTGTTTCTGCCCAGGAAACCGCAGCACATGATACGCCACGCCATGTGGACGCCCATGTGCACGGTCATGGCGAACTGAATTTTGCCGTCGAAGGCTCAGAAGTTCATCTGGAATTGAAGATGCCAGCCAATGATGTACTGGGCTTTGAGAGCATCACGAATGATAACCAGCGCCATCAGCTCCATGAAGCCCTGGAAAAGCTTGAAGCATCCAGCCTCTGGAGTATGTCACCGGCAGCCTCCTGCAAGCTGATCAGTGCCAAGGCCACATCAGGCTCAGAAGATCACGATCACGGCCATGAAAAAAATCATCATAACGATCACGATGAACATGGCCATGAAGGACATAAGGATGAAGGCGGGCATATGGATATTTCCGCTACTTATGTCTTTGAATGTGGAAAGACCAGTGAGCTGGATACCATCAGCACCTCAATCTTTGAGGTATTTGAGCGCAGTCAATCTCTGAGCGTACAAGGCTTTACCCAGAAAGGTCAGGCAGCCGCCGAAATGACCAAGAGTAAGCCAGAGGTTCGCTTCTAAGATGACTGATTCCCGCTCTCATATTATTGAGCTCAGTGCCATTGAGTTCAGCTGGAAAGCAGGATTACCTGTTCTGGATATTCCTGAACTGACTGTTTCCAGAGGCGAAAAGGTCTTTGTTCGGGGGCCATCAGGCTCAGGCAAAACCACTCTATTGGGACTGCTTGGCGGCGTGATTACACCGCAGCGGGGACAGGTCAAGGTACTGGGAAGCGACATTAGTCGCTTTTCCCCGGTGCAGCGCGACCGCTTCCGCGCTGACCATATTGGTTTTATTTTTCAGATGTTTAATCTGATTCCTTATCTTTCAGTAATAGAGAATGTCACCCTGCCCTTGAGTTTTGCCAAGGAACGTAAAAGCAACCTTGCTGGCAGCGCCCGCAGCGAGCAGGATGAAGCCAGACGATTGTTAAAACATCTGGAGCTGGACGATTCCTTACTGCACCGACCTGTCACAGAACTGAGTATTGGTCAGCAGCAGCGGGTGGCCGCTGCCAGAGCATTAATCGGCAAGCCTGACCTTATCATTGCCGATGAACCCACTTCAGCTCTGGACACCGATACCCGGGAAGCGTTCATTAATCTGTTGTTTGCAGAATGTCAGGCAGCGGGTAATACCCTGTTGTTTGTCAGCCATGACCAGGGACTTGAAACACTGTTTGATCGCAGTATTGCACTGAATGAGATCAATCGGGCCAGTCAGTGTAGAACCACGGCTACTCCTGTCAGCAAAGCAATGGAGGTGGCCTGATGTCAATCTTAAGCCTGGCCCTGAAGAGTCTCAAGAATCGTAAAACCACCGCTCTGCTGACGATATTCTCTATTGCTGTCAGCGTTGCTCTGCTGCTGGGGGTTGAGCGTATACGGGTTGAGGCTAAAAACAGCTTTACCAATACAGTGTCCGGTACAGACCTGATCGTTGGAGCCAGAAGCAGCTCTTTAAACCTGCTCCTGTACTCTGTTTTCCATATTGGTAATGCCACTAACAATGTTACCTGGAAGACTTATCAGGACCTGACGTCAGATCCTGCTGTTGCCTGGTCAGTACCTATTGCTCTGGGTGATTCTCATCATGGCTATCGAGTTGTTGGCACTACCCATGGCATGTTCAGTCATTTCAGATACGGTGATAACGAATCACTGAATCTCACTGAAGGCAAACCCCTCAATGCCTTGTACGACGCCGTACTTGGATCTGAAGTAGCTGCCAGCCTGGGTTACGAAATCGGTGAGAAAATCGCTCTGAGTCATGGTGTAGAAAGGAAAAGTCTGCAATCTCACGATGATAAGCCATTCACAGTAACAGGGATTCTCAAACCTACCGGGACCCCTATGGACAGGGTCATCATGATTTCCCTGCAGGGTATTGAAGCTCTGCACATTGACTGGGCTAATGGTGCTCCGCCTATTTCTGCTTTCTCGGTTTCAGCCGAACAAGCTGAAGCTATGAACCTGAGCCCCACCAGTGTCACTGCCTATTTTGTGGGTTTGAAATCACGAATTGCTGCTTTTCGTTACCAGCGCAAGGTCAATGAGTACCGTCAGGAAGCCATGACCGCCATTCTCCCCGGTGTTGCACTGCAGGAACTCTGGCAACTGGTAGGCACTGCCGAGAAGGCATTACTGGTTGTTTCAGTCATGGTTGTACTGGCTGGTTTGATGGGAATGCTTACCACTATTCTCACCTCTCTGAACGAAAGACGACGTGAAATGGCAATTCTCCGCTCCGCCGGAGCGAGGCCTGTGCATATTTTCACACTTATGATCACTGAATCCGTCGTCTATGCAATAGCCGGAACCCTGCTGGGCTTCCTCATACTTTATGGATTGCTGTTTGCTGTTCAGCCCGTAGTGCAACAAATGCTGGGGCTTCATCTGGCCATCAGTGCTCCGGGCACTTTTGAAGCGTCTCTGGCTGGAATGATCATTGTTTGCGCCATTGTTCTGGGCATGATTCCAGCCTGGCGCGCTTATAAGAACTCACTCGCCGATGGTCTGACCATAAGAGTCTAAGAAGGAAATACTTATGAAAATAGGAAAATCGCTGATATTGACGACACTACTGGCCTTGTTGCCAGCGGTAAGCGTCCAGGCCAAACCCGTTGAAAAGCCGGCGGCCAAAGCAGAAGCCAAAGAAATCACCTGGGACGAGCTGATGCCAGCTCCAGATCAGAAAGTCATTGATCGCTACCAGGCAGGCAAAATGGAACGAGCTGACGTAATCACCTATCTGGACAAACTGGGCCAAACCCCAGTTGAAAAACTGGATAAGATCACCGTAAAAATTCCCGGATACCTGGTTCCTCTGAACCTGAATAAAGACCAGAAGGCAACCGAATTACTGCTGGTTCCGACTATGGGTGCTTGTGTACACGTACCGCCACCGCCGCCTAACCAGACGATTTATGTGAAATTCAAAAAAGGTGAGGAAGGCATAAAAGTAGAAGAAGCAGGTTACACCCCTTATTGGCTGGTCGGCACGTTGCATGTTGAGACCAATCAGTCAGAGTACACAGAAACCCTGTACGCCATGACCGTTGATTCTTTGGAAGTTTACAAATAAGACGGATAGCTTTGGTTAAGAGCCCGGATTTCAAGGGCTCTTAACCAGAATTCACTTCTCAAAGGAAAAAACCCATTTCAAATAACCCAAAAAGTGCATGGCAGAAAGCACCAAAAGAATTGAAGCCAGTAAACAGACCAAACCGGATATGCCAAAATAGTCAGATCCAAAAAGCCAATAAAGACCAAACAGGGGCACTGGATAACCCACCATAATCAAAAGCAACAGGACTTGTTTTTTATCATCTCCATAGGGGTTATCAAAAGCTACAGGAGACATCATTAAAATTATTGGCCATCCCAAAAGCAAAATTGTGACCAATATATCTGCGAGTATTCCCATCATTGTATTTATTATCCGCTGATATGTACTCCGATCTTATTTCAACCATCACGGCCTGTATAGCGAATTCAGAAATCACCAGGTACTGCTATTTCCTGGTGTTTTGTCAGCTTACTTGTAAACCCGACGAACAGTCACATTCGCAACAGACTCTCTCCAGTCGTATGCAGAACGAGCAAGGTCAGCTTCGCCATGAATACCGGCACTGATGTGAACAAAACCTTCGCCAGATTCACCCGCTGAGACACCACTGCCTCCACAGACAGGTCCTGGAATATTGGCACACAGCTCATCGTTGGGCTCTGAGCCTGCATCATAGGCCGAAGCACGGTAAGTCTTTGAGCCATATTTCGGCAACTTCACGCCAGACAGAGACACAAAAGTATCGTTGGTAGGAATCAGCATGGCAGCAAAACTGAGACGCTTAACCCCATGGCCCGCCTGAATTTCGAAGGTCGTAGACTGCCCCGGATTCAATAAGCCCGCTGTAGAAGCGGTGCTGCTGACACTTCTATAAGAAGAATCCAGCAATGCTTTCAGTGGGTTAATATCTCCCCCTTCAGCCAGTTGCGATAATTCATCGGACGCGGGCTGCCCCAGCTGGAACAGACGAAAACTGTTTCTGTGAGTCGCTGCAAGCACCGGAGTAAACGACTGACCTCTGGTAATATTAGTCACTGTCACTTCATAAGTTGCTGCAGCATGAGGGTAGTAACCTTTAAAGTGATCCTCTTCCGCCAGAACCGGCTGAGAACTCAGAAGCACACCTGCAGTAACAGCCAGAATTGTTTTTTTCATGATGTTTTATTCTCGTCTTCCCTAAAGTTTTTGGTGAAAGCAATGGCCTTCATCTATAAATACGAGAAGAACACCAAAAAAGTTTCGCTGTCATAAAAACTTAACAGAGTGTCAGTTTGCAGACTGTAAAGCTGATTACAGTAGAGGACTTAATAATTGAAAAAGACTTTCCATGAATCGCTTAGTCACAGATCTTCGACTCCACTCAGATAAACGAACGCGTTCTGAGCTTTGCATGTATTGATCCAGCAACGTTGCCATGATCTGACCAAATGCTCTGTCATAGATAATCATGGTCACTTCATAATTAAGCCAGACACTACGCATATCCAGATTTACCGTACCAAAAAGAATGGTTGAACGATCCACCAGCACGCACTTGGTATGTAATAGTCCACCTTTGAATTGCAGTATTTTAACACCGGCATTCAACAGGTCTTCATAGTAGGAACGACTGGCATAGTGCACCATTCTGGAGTCATTCCTGTGTGGCACCAATAGCTGAACATCGACGCCTCTCATGGCAGCCGACTTTAAAGCGGTCAGCAATGCGTCATCGGGAACAAAATAGGGCGTAGAGATCAACAGCTCGTCGTTACTTTCATAGATAGCTGTGAGCAGAACCTGATGAAGCCTTTCCCTGTCTACCCCCGGACCGGATGGCAACACGTGAACATCCGCTCCGATATAACAGCTCAGATAAGAAGGAGTGAATTCGTAGGTGGCATTAAACGACGAATGCTTTTCACCCGTTTCAAGAGCTTTATCCCAATGAGCAATCACTGCCATGACATGAGCAGGTATTCCCTCAACCCTGACCATGGCATCCACCCATTGTCCGACATTTGCTCCCTGACGAAAGTGAACGGGATCAACCAGGTTAAAACTGCCACTCCAGGCAATCTCATCATCAATCACCAGAATCTTGCGATGGTTGCGAATATCTACCCGCTCAAATAACATCCTTATCAGACCCACCGGCATAGACTCTGTGACACTGATGCCTTCCAGACGAAATCGTCTTGCCCACTCGCCCCGAAGAAATTGACGACTGCCCACTGCATCGAGTATCACCATACAATCGACACCACGTCGGGCGGCTCGAATCAGGGCTTCTGTCAGGACCTTTATTCGCCCTTGAGGCTCACAGATATAGAACTCAAGTACAATACTGTGTTTGGCTCTCTCTATATCCTGTAGCAGTCCATGGAGAATCGTATCGGTTTCATGAAACAATTGAAGCTTGCTGCAGGGCAGAACTGGAATACCCAGAGTCTGCTCAGCCAGTTTATAGATACCGGTGTGAGGGGTGTTGGAGGGACACTCAACCTGCCTCTGGGTGATCACTCTGGATAGATGACTCGACCACTCTTCGTAATCAGGGTATAGATGCTCCAAACGCTTGAGCCTTCTGGACCCCAACCGCCTGGAACCAAAAAGAAGATAAAAGAAGAAACCAGCTACCGGTAGAATAAACAGCAATAAAATCCAGGCCAGAGTCACCCCTACCGGCCTGCGCTGCATAATGACGTGTATTCCAAAGGCGATGATCAGGGCAAGATAGACCCCCCCGAACAATGCACTGAGCCAACTGCTGTCCATTCAAACACTTGAGTGACGTTATTCTTGATTAAATCAGCCATGGGGCAGTAAGACTGACCACCCATGGCTACGGATAATGAATAATAACGCTAAACAGGGGAAAGCGCAGAAAAACGATTAAAACAACAGGTAAGAGTACTCATCCCACATGAGCTTGCCGGTCATAACCAGAGAAATAACGACAATCATGGGACGAATGATCTGTTGCCCACGCTTTACGACCATTCTGGAACCGAGCCGGGCACCTAAAAACTGACCAATCAGCATGATCCCACCTACAGCCCATACGACCTGCCCACCCAGTATGAAGAACAACAGAGAAGCTACATTGCTGGTACAGTTCAGAACTTTGGTGTGCGCCGTTGCCTTAGTCAGGGAGTAACCGAGGAGGCTGACAAAAGCAATGGCGAAGAAGGACCCTGTGCCAGGGCCAAAGAAACCATCATAAAAGCCCACGCCCAAAGCGGCTGTGCCAGCAAAAGCCGCCAGACTCATTCGGGCAGTCGTAGCCTTCTCATTTCGGGCACTGGGAGAAAGAATAAAATAAGCGGCAATACCCAATAACAGAAAAGGAATGATTTGCTTCAATACCGAAGCATCCATCATTTGAACCAGAACAGTACCGACGGCACTCCCAAAAAAGGTCATTATGATGGCAAAGCGCATTTCCTTGAGATTTACCAGGCCCCTGCGGACAAAATAAACACTGGCAGAGAAAGTACCCCCTGTCCCCTGTAGCTTATTGGTCGCCAAAGCCTGTGCCGGCGAAAGCCCCACCGCCAAAAGGGCAGGCACTGTTATTAAGCCACCGCCTCCGGCAATAGAGTCGACAAAGCCAGCCAAAGCCGCCACAAAAAACAGCAAAATAGCCCAATCAAGGGTGAGCACAAAATCCAAAACAAACCTCAGATAACTGGAGTTTCAGGTCAGTAGACTATGGGTTACCCCAACTCATCTATCCATATATGCGCAGGTTTGAAGACAAATAAGTAACCCTGATCCACTTTCTCCAATGAAATAATCAGCAGCAATAAGCCCTCATAAAATCATTGTCACGTTAAACCCTCAAAGTCACAACAATCACTTTTAGAAAGTGATCACTATGAATCTCTTTGATAACTGAACGGTATTTTTTGGGTTCGCCTCTGCACAACGAGGGAATTATCTTAATGTTTCGGGTCGTTGACCATCCGCAATTTCAACAGACGAAACTTTAGATTAAATTATCTCTTCGGTGGATATCAGTGGACCTGGATAAATCAAACCTTCTTGATCAAAACAAGTCAGGCATCATCCGGAAAAAGAAAGGATTGTTATTTTCAATAGTATTGAAATAAAAAAAAGCCCAACTGAAATCAGTCGGGCTTTTTAATAATGGCTGGGGTGGAGGGATTCGAACCCCCGCATGTCAGGATCAAAACCTGATGCCTTACCGCTTGGCGACACCCCAAACTCTTTTTTACGATATATGATGGTAGCTAGGGGCAGATTCGAACTGCCGACCCCAGCATTATGAGTGCTGTGCTCTAACCAACTGAGCTACCTAGCCATCAATTTGGTTCGTCATTCTGTTGATTTATCCAGTCATTGTCAACCGGTTTAAATCATTAAGAAGTGACAGAAAATGGCTGGGGTGGAGGGATTCGAACCCCCGCATGTCAGGATCAAAACCTGATGCCTTACCGCTTGGCGACACCCCAGCTGCTGTCTCTTTGAGACGTTTTCGACATTACCATGTTACTGCATTGTGTCAATTGGCTGATTGACATTAAACATGGTAGCTAGGGGCAGATTCGAACTGCCGACCCCAGCATTATGAGTGCTGTGCTCTAACCAACTGAGCTACCTAGCCGCCGAAAGATGGTGCGCATTTTCAGGATTTAACGCTGCTCTGTCAACTGTTTAGGCGGCTTTTTTAGGAACTTTCAGAAAACCCCTGGCCCTGTTTCGTATTTCTGCAGAGACAGACATCAAACTACGGATTAAAAGTCTTTTCGCTTTCACACCGCTGGTTGTTACTTCATTCATCAACCCCTGATAGATAAGACCAATGTCTACAATGATTCAATGACCTTCTCCAGAACTTAATGGCCCGGCATTAATCCAATGTCCAGATTCAAGAATTTCACGGAGAAAAAAATGACGTTTGAACATCACCCCTTAAAAAAGAGCGCCTCTTTATTGCCGCTCATGCTTCTATCAGCATCGAGCGCTTCTGCAGATCAGCATGAATGGGTTAGTAGTAGGTGATCAGGGTGAGCGAACGCTGGCAACAACGTAGCATCTTGAAAGGCGATGGGTATATAGCCTGAAGGCCCCCTACCCTCACAGCTCTTCTGAGGTTGCTGCAGTCATTGATCCACCACCGCCCTATGACGCTGGTACAGCAATCGCTGAAGCACCATCAGCGGCGTATGACACTGTAGAGCCCATTGTCCGCTTGTTAACCGGACAGATAACCGACAGTGATACAAGTATTAATCTGAAAGAAACTCAGATCAGCACTGAAAAGTTCACATTTGAATGGACTTATGGCAGACAGGGACGCGCTCTTAAAGGTTACGCGGCAGCAAAACGCAGCATCCGAGAATCTGCAGAAGAATTAATCAGTACCAAGGGAGAACAACTCAGAGTGGCAGAAGAGTTTAAAGTTATGCAACTGCTTAACAGATATCAACAGGCTGAAGTCGCAGCCCGGTAAATGAAGTGGCTGCCTGATGGATTCAGGCAGCCTTCTGGAATCAGACGTTGAAACGGAAGTGCATAACATCGCCATCTTTAACGATGTATTCTTTACCTTCCACTCTCAGACGACCCGCTTCCTTGGCACCCTGCTCACCGTTGTACTGAACAAACTCGTCGTAAGCGGTTACTTCTGCACGAATAAAGCCACGTTCAAAGTCAGTGTGAATCACGCCTGCAGCCTGAGGAGCCGTTGCACCGATTTTCACGGTCCAGGCACGAACCTCTTTGACGCCAGCAGTGAAGTAAGTCTGCAGCCCCAGAAGTTCATAACCACCACGAATAACACGATCCAGGCCCGGCTCTTCCATACCCAGGTCTGCCAGAAACTCATCGCGCTCTTCATCTTCCAGCTCAGCGATTTCAGCTTCCAGCTTATTGCAGACAGTAACGACGATAGAGCCTTCACTTTCGGCAATGCCACGGACAACGTCCAGATAGGGGTTATCTTCAAAACCATCTTCATCGACATTAGCGATGTACATAGTCGGCTTGGTCGTCAACAGATGAAGTGTTTTAGCCAGCTTCTGCTCTTCATCATTCAGTTCCAGAGAACGAACCGGATGACCTTCTTCCAGATGAGGAACAATTTTCTCCAACAACGCTTTTTGAGCTTTGGCTTCCTTATCACCACTTTTAGCCACCCGGGCAACACGCTGTAACTGTTTTTCACAGCTTTCCAGATCAGCCAATGCCAGCTCAATATTGATAATGCCGATATCTGCTTCAGGATCAATCTTGTTAGCGACATGGATCACATTGTCGTTTTCAAAGCAACGCACCACGTGGGCGATGGCATCCGTTTCACGAATATTGGCCAGGAACTTGTTACCCAGCCCTTCACCCTTGGAAGCACCTTCTACCAGACCTGCAATATCGACAAATTCCATAGTAGTGGGCAATACACGCTCAGGCTTGACGATATCAGCCAGCTTGTTCAGACGGGGATCAGGCATCGCCACCACACCCGAATTTGGTTCGATAGTACAGAAAGGGAAGTTTTCTGCATCAATCCCTGCCTTGGTCAAAGCATTGAACAGTGTTGACTTACCGACGTTGGGCAAACCAACGATGCCACATTTAAAGCCCATAAAAAGTTACCAGGGGAAATTCAAGAAAATTTGGGGGGGATTATAAAGCCCGACCTGTGTTGACACCAGCATTATGCCCGACTGCTCTCCCCGGGTTTATACCGACCCTAACCACAACATCAGGATAACAGACCACATGTTGCCTCCTAGACAATCAGACACATAAGTTTGAGAAAAAGATTTTGCCAGAACGGAAAAGATGAAAAAATAACCAGCGTATGAATCCAAATAACGATTTCAGCAGTATAAGTATGCAATAGTGGGCCTGAATCTCTTTCACCCACTTATATCAGTCAAATAAAAAAAAGAAAAACCATGGGCCAAGGACTTAGCCACACGACCAACACAACTCTGGTGTTAGTTTGCAAAAAACCCGCCTTACATCAAGGCAAACAGCGCCTTGCTGCCGACATAGGCGCCGAGCAAGCATTAGCTGTGGCTCAATTACTGCTGTCTTGTGCTCTGGAAGACCTTTCAGATTGGCCAGGCAAGATTGCCATCGCGCCCGCCCACCCAGAAGACGATCAATGGGCGAGTCAGCTTCTGAAACACAGAAACTGCCTGGTAGTCCCCCAGGGCTCAGGCAACCTCGGTGAGCGTCTGAACCACATCGACAATGAACTGAGACTTCGGGGAAAAGAAAACCTCATCTATATAGGCAGTGACTCCCCCACCCTCAGTTTCAAACAGCTCTCAGACACAGCACAAAAACTCCAGACATACGACACAGTATTTAGCAAGGCCCGTGATGGCGGCGTCACCGTCATGGCTAACCGAACTCCCTGGCCTGACCTTTCAAAACTGCCATGGAGCACTGATTCTCTGGGAGCGTCACTGACTGACCTCTGTCGTCAATCCCATTTATCCGTTGGATATGCCCCTTCTGGTCAGGATGTTGATCACCTGAAAGATTTGCTTGGGGCGCTTCCAGAACTGAACAGTGACGACAGACCTGCCCGTATAGCACTGACAAAACATATTAAAACTGTTTTCAAACAAGGAATAACCTCTCATGCATGAAGCGGTACAGGATTACTACGGCAAGACTCTTCAGGGCAGCGATGATCTCCAGACCAATGCCTGCTGCACAGATACAGCCATGCCACGCTACCTGAAAAGTACCCTCTCCAACATTCATGATGAGGTTCTGAGCCATTACTACGGCTGCGGGCTGGTCTACCCCGAACAACTGCAAGGCGCCAGAATACTCGACCTTGGTTCGGGGTCGGGTCGAGACTGCTATGCCCTGGCACAAATGGTAGGAGAAGAAGGTTATGTTGTAGGCGTCGATATGACGGACGAACAGCTCGCCATAGCCAACCGACATGTAGAATATCACCGGGAAAAGTTCGGCTATTCAAACGCCAATACCGAATTCCATAAAGGCTATATCGAAAAGCTGGATCAACTGGATCTTGAAGAAAACAGCTTTGACATGATCATTTCTAACTGCGTGATCAACCTTTCTCCGGACAAAGAAGCGGTATTGAGAGAAGCCTGGCGCCTGCTGAAACCAGGTGGCGAATTTTATTTCTCTGACGTCTATTCCGATCGCCGTATTCCCGCCGAACTGGTCGATGACCCTGTACTGTACGGGGAATGTCTGAGTGGAGCCCTTTACTGGAATGATTTTTTAAATCTGGCTAAAAAAGCCGGTTTCACCGACCCCAGACTGGTAGAAGACAAACCCATCACTATCAACAACAGTGAGATAGAAGCCAAAGTCGGCGACATTCAGTTTTTCTCTGCCACTTATCGACTGTTTAAACTGCCAGAGCTGGAAAGTCATTGCGAAGATTATGGGCAGGCTGTCATCTATAAAGGCACGATTGATCACCATCCCAGCACATTCAATCTGGATGGGCACCATCCCATCACCAAAGGCAAGGTTTTCCCGGTTTGCGGTAACACCTGGAGAATGCTGCACGATACGAGATTCCGGGAACATTTTGAGTTTATTGGGGATTTCAGCACCCATTACGGCATTTTTGATGGCTGCGGAACCGCACTCCCCTTCTCTTCTTCCACCGATAAAAACACAGGAAGTGATGGATCATGCTGCTGACAGGAGCGCCTGAGAGTAACAAAAGCCAGGACTGGCACTTAACGCCAGATGGCAGCCCCAGAGGCTACATCAAGCCCCACCAACTAAAAGAGCTCTGGTTTCACACTGGAACCCGCTGCAATCTTTCCTGCAGCTTTTGCCTGGAAGGTTCGAGTCCGGCCAGCAAAAGGCTGGACGCCCCCAGTCTTAACGAAATAAAACCCTACATTGATGAAGCCCTTGAACTCGATGTAGAACAGTTCTCGTTTACAGGTGGCGAACCTTTTGTCATTAAAGACATTATCCGGATTCTGGATTACGCCTCCCAACATCGTCCCTGCCTGGTTTTGACCAATGGCACAACGCCCATGATCAAAAGGCTGGATGAGCTGGCTCAGTTGAGCAATAACCCATACCCCATTTCCCTGAGAGTCAGCCTGGATCATCCAAACGCTGAACAGCATGATGCAGGACGTGGTGAGGACAGTTTTGCTACCGCACTTTCCGGACTGAAACTACTGCATGAAAAGGGCTTTAACATCTCCGTTGCAAGACATATGGAGAAGGACGAAAACACGGCAATGATTGAACAGGCCTTCAGGGATCTGTTTGAACTGAATGGTTTGCCCGTCAATTTAAAACAGGTGGCCTTTCCCGACTTTCTGCCACCCGGTTCTTTACCGGATGTTCCCCATGTCAGCACAGATTGCATGACCCGCTACCAGACAGAAGAGAGTCGTCGTCAATTCATGTGTGCTTTTTCCAAAATGATGGTCAAACAGAATGGGGAAATGCAGGTTTATGCCTGCACACTGGTGGATGACGATACCGAGTACAACCTGGGCAGTAATTTACGAACGAGCCTGAATAAAAGCATCAGCATGAAACACCACCGCTGCTACAGCTGTTTTGCTTTTGGCTCTTCATGCAGCGAGCTGTAATCATCCGTTTGATAAAAGGAATTTTTGATGGATACCACCCGGATACTGTTTCTTTGCACGGGCAACTCCTGTCGCAGCCAGATGGCGGAAGGCTGGGCCAGACACATATTGCCTTCAGACTATGAAACCTTCTCAGCCGGTATTGAAGCCCATGGACTGAATCCTTCAGCGGTCAAGGTGATGCAGGAAGCCGGTATCGATATCAGCCGGCAGCAGTCACAAACTCTAAATGACCTGGATCAGAAACAGTTCGATTTTATTATTACCGTGTGTGATCACGCCCATAAAACCTGTCCAACACCCGAACAGGGGCAGATCATCCTCAAACGTTTTGATGACCCTCCCCGACTGGCTGAGTCGGTAAAAACAGAAGAAGAATCATTAGCAATCTATCGTCGTGTAAGGGACGAGATCAGAGTCTGGGTGAATCAGCTTCCCAGTCAGATCCAACAGATGTCTAATTAATCAGAAGAACAATTATAAGGAAATCCAATGCTGGCAGTGATTGGTGGAACAGGCATTTATAGCCTGGATGGACTTGAAGTATTAGATGAGCAGACGATTGAAACGCCCTTTGGCCCTCACTCAGGTCCAATAACGACAGGTCTCTTCAATCAACAGAAGCTGTTGTTTTTACCCCGACACGGGAGCGGCCATGAACTTCTGCCCCATGAAATCAATTACCGAGCCAATATCTGGGCGTTAAAAAGTCTGGGCGCTACCCGGATGATAGGCCTTTCTGCGGTAGGCAGCCTGCAAGAGGAAATTGCGCCAGGAGAGTTATCTCTGGTCAGTCAGTACTTCGATTTCGTAAAAGGACATCGAGAAAAAAGCTTTTTTGGTCAGGGTCTGGTCGCTCATGTTTCCACCGCTCTGCCAAGCTGTGATCATCAGGCAAAACAACTTATTAATGCCGCCAATTCTGCTGACATTAGCTTACATCAGGAGAAAACCTATGCCTGTGTCGATGGACCCAGGCTAGGCAGTCGGGCAGAAAGCCTGTTCCTGAAAAATGCTGCTCAGTGCGATGTTGTGGGCATGACCAATGTACCTGAAGCCTTTCTCGCCCGAGAAGCTCAGCTTTGTTATACAACCATCGCGATTGCTACTGACTACGACTGCTGGAAGGAAGATCCTTCAGCTCATGCCACCGTTGAGCAGATCATTGCCAGATACGACAGAAGCCTGGCATTGTCCAAAGCGCTTTTAGGGCAGTATCTGAAACAGCAGGAAGAGACACCTCACGACAACACTCAATGCAACTGCAGGAATGCCTTGAAATCAGCGGTACTCTCTTCTGAGAACAACCTGAGTCAAGAGCAGAAAGCATTGCTGGAAGTCCTTCAAAATTAACCATGTCCAGCTTATGTGACCCTCTCCTGTCAATCGTTGTGCCACTCGGCCCCAGTGAACCCGAGTGGCCACTCCTTCTTGACCAATTGAACCCTCTTCCTGCCGGCAGCGAAGTTATCCTTGTTGGCTATCAGGACGAGCAGCGCCCAGCCAAACTGGATGAACTTCCAGCTTCTTTGATTCACCTCGAGTGGACTTGGTGTACCACTGAACAAGGACGCGCCTATCAGCTCAATACAGGAGCAGAGAGAGCCACAGGAGATTACGTCTGGTTTCTGCATGCAGACACAATACTGAACAGAGAAAATGTTCAGAGCTTACTGAATGCCATTGATCAATATCCAGAACGATTGTTCTATTTCAATCTCTGGTTTCATGACAAAGAAACTCTTTGGCTATCCATTAACGAGTGGGGAGCCCGATTCCGCTCCGATGTTCTCGGATGCCCATACGGAGATCAAGGATTTTGCATCAGCAGAACACAGTTTCTCGACTTGAAAGGTTATCCCACCCAATCGCTATACGGTGAGGACCACGTATTCGTCTGGAAAGCCCGGCAAAACAAAATCCACCTGCACACCTGTGGCACCAGGCTGGGCACCAGCGCAAGAAAGTACCATGATGCAGGCTGGCTAAATCTGACCCTGAAATACCAGCACCTCTGGCTCAAGCAGGCAGCACCAGAATTTTTTAAATGGCTCAGGATAAAACTGAATAGAAACAGGGTCTAAACAGCTCCTATTACCTCCACTGGTCAGATCCTGCCTATGTACTAGGCTTGTCTGATCATAGTGCAAACTGAAGCCAGTAGCCGAATGCCCGACAAAAGTAAAACCATTGCCGTTATTTGCGGCGGCCTGTCCCCTGAAGCCGATGTCTCCAGACTTTCTGCAAGCCGCATTACCCCCTGCCTGGAAGAGCATTATGGAAATGTTGTCCATCTGGAACTGGACGCAACGCTTGGAGAACAACTCATAGCTCACCAGGTTGATGTTGCCTTTCCTGTAGCCCACGGCCCCTATGGCGAAGATGGCCGCCTGCAGGGATTACTCGATATTATGGGCGTCCCCTACGTAGGCTCTGGCGCTCTGGCCAGCGCCTGCTCTCTGGATAAAGTGGTGACCAAGCGTTTGCTGCAGCCCTCAGGGATAACCATGGCAAAAGACAGGGTCGTCTATCGTAACGAAAGCCATGAAGACGCCGCCCTCGACTGCATAGAAACCCTGGGACATAAAGTCATCATTAAGCCCTCGGGACAAGGTTCCGGCATTGGCGTACAGTTTGCCATGGGTTACGAAGACCTGATGGGCAAACTGAAAACCGGCCTGCAAATGGACGATAAACTGTTGGTTGAAGAGTTCATTACTGGTAGGGAAATCACCGCCGGCGTTTTACACATGGATGATTATCAGGTTTTGCCCGTCACCGAAATCACCACGCCAGATGGCGCCTGGTATGACTATGTCCACCGTTATACACCGGGTCTGAGCGACCACGTTATTCCTGCCAGAATCTCTGACGAACAGTATCGAAAAGTGCAGGAAATAGCACTTAAAGCTCACCAGACCCTGGGCTGTCAAGACCTCAGCCGTTCTGACTTTATTGTGCCTGAAACAGGTGAGCCTGTTTTCGCAGAACTCAATAACTTACCCGGAATGACTCCAACCAGTTTATTTCCAGACGGAGCGAGACACGCAGGAATCCCCTTTGATGCCCTGATTTGCAAACTGGTGGATCAAGCTTTAAAACGGGGAGAGAATATGCGTAATGGCAGGGAATACTGGCCGATCCCCAAGCTGGATATCCACCAACCGCTCTAGCACAGTCAAGCATTGCTATACGTGCCGTTCGTGCTGAGCCTGTTGAAGTGCATCAACCGCATCCTTCGACAGGCTCAGGATGAACGAGGTGTGTACTGTAATTAATACATGACTGCACTAGCGCGATTTTTTGCGATAAAAATACACTCTCTCTCCACTTATTAGTGGAGGAGTGTAATAAAGGCGTTTTGCTCTATCGTCAATGATCTGAATTTCATATTTAGAAAAAGCAGCCAAACATCACTTAATGATTGCAGGTAGGGCTCAAGCAATTGAATAGCCTCGGATAAAATCATCTATTGAATAACGAAAGGGGGGGAATCTTATCTATATCAGAAGGATCTTCGCTGCAATGACGGCTAAATAGCGTAGCTGGCGCTTGATCTGGATGAAACTACGCGTTTCAAACTTTCATCATTTAAGAAGAGTGAAATCGAGCCTGTATTTGTATTATAAGGCGTCGAGACGTAATCCATATTTTTCCTTATGAAAGCTTCCTTGACCGTTCTTCAGGACTCACGAAAGTTCCGGCATGATTCAGGGTTTAAAGGTGTGGAGCTCCTGAACCGCCTTGGCACGAGCGCCATTAAAGGCTTCTGGAGAGATACGAATAGCTTCGTCGATCACTGAATCAATCTTCTGACGATCCGCTACAGAAGGCTTGTTCAGCACATAATTGACCACTTCCTTGCTGTCGCCCGGGTGACCAATACCCAGTCGCAAACGCAGAAAGTCCTTATTATTGCCTAATGCTGAAATAATATCCCGAAGACCGTTATGCCCACCGTGACCACCGCCTTGCTTCAGGCGACCAACACCTGCAGGCAGGTCCAGCTCATCGTGAACAACCAAAATGGATTGGGGGGGAATTTTGAAGAAGGTACTGATAGCACCTACTGCCTGACCACTTCGATTCATGAATGTAGTCGGGTTTAGCAGACGGACATCCTGTCCATCGATGGTAATGCGAGCAGCCAGACCAAAGAATTTCTTCTCAGGCTGAAGGCTTGCGCCATAAGCCCGGGCGAGCTGCTCCACATACCAGAAGCCGGCATTATGGCGAGTATCATCGTATTGAGCTCCAGGGTTACCGAGTCCGACAACCAGCTTAATCGAGTGATCCTTCGCCATAATATCCTCCACAGCTATAAGCTGCGCTAAGAGCTTATTACTCTTCGCCGCCTTCTTCAGAAGCTTCTTCAGCTTCGTCTTCCTTAGCACCACGTACAGTCTGTACAGACGCTACGTCCAGGTCGTGACCTTCGCCCTGAAGCAGAGCAACCAGTTCAACACCCTTAGGCATAGTCAGGTCGGTCAGGTGGATGTGACCACCCAGATCAACATTAGCCATGTCTACTTCGATGAACTCAGGCAGGTCAGCAGGCAGACACTTAACTTCTACTTCTACACGAGCATGAGTGATTGCGCCACCTGCTTTCACACCCACACAGCTTTCTTCGTTCAGGAAGTGCAGTGGGATGTGAGTAGTTACAGCATGAGTAGCGTCAACACGCAGGAAATCCAGGTGCATAGCAAACTCTTTTGCCGGATGACGCTGAATATCCTTCAGGATAACCTGCTGGGCAGCACCTTCTACGTCCAGAGTAATGATCTGGGAGTAAAAAGACTCGGATTCCAGTGCTTTACGAATAGCACGAGATTCCAGAGTGATTTGAGCAGGCTCCTGCTCACCACCGTAGATTACGGCAGGGATCAGTTCTGCACGACGCAGGCGGCGGCTCGCACCTTTCCCTACGTCTTTACGTGCAACAGCGCTCAGAGCGATAGCTTCAGACATTTTCTTTCTCCAAAGGAATATCCCCGGTATCTTGCGACCAGATACCGGGGCTTTAATAAAGGCGCCATATCATACCGGCAATGAAGTCAATTGCAAAACAAAAGCTTCATTTTTACGGCAAATACTGCGCTTAACAAACAACCAGAAACGGCAGGAACAGAAAGGGCGCAGCCGCTATGGCTACGCCCTTTGATAGATCAGGCGAACTGTTTACTGAAACATAGCGCTGATGGATTCAGCGTTACTGATTCTGCGTACTGACTCAGCCAGCAGAGGAGACATATCCAGCTGACGAATACGGCCCAGAGCCTGAGCCGCAGGGCTCAGCGGAATAGTATTGGTAACTACCAGCTCATCCAGCTCGGAGTTAGACACATTCTCCAGAGCACGGCCAGAAAGAATGGGGTGAGTACAATAAGCAATCACTTTGGTAGCGCCCTTGGCCTTCAGTGCAGCAGCTGCAGCGCAAAGAGTACCGGCAGTGTCGACCATATCATCAACCAGCACACAGGTACGCCCGGTAACATCACCAATAATATTCATGACTTCAGACTTGTTCGCTTCAGGGCGACGCTTGTCGATGATAGCCAGATCAGTATTCAGACGCTTGGCCACAGCACGGGCACGCACCACACCACCGTGATCAGGAGAGACTACCATCAGGTTTTCATAGCCCTGACGCTCCATATCATCCAGCAGGATAGGTGAGCCGTATACGTTATCCACAGGGATGTCGAAGAAGCCCTGAATCTGGTCAGCATGCAGATCGACAGTAAGAACACGATCCACACCCACACCCGCAATCATGTCAGCCACCACTTTGGCACTGATAGGCACACGGGAAGAACGCGGACGCCGATCCTGACGAGCGTAACCAAAGTAAGGCAGTACCGCTGTGATACGAACCGCAGAAGAACGACGCATGGCATCTGCCATTACCAGCAGTTCCATCAGGTTGTCGTTGGTAGGCGCACAGGTGGACTGGATGATAAATACATCACGTCCACGTACGTTTTCCTGGATTTCCACTGCAATTTCACCATCGCTGAAGCGGCCAACATAGGCCTTGCCCAGGGGGATATGCAGGTGATTGACAACCTTGTGCACCAGCTCCGGATTTGAGTTGCCGGCAAACACCATCATTTTCGACACGGATAAGTACCTTGCTCTGGTCGTAGTCTTGGGTGGATGTAGCTCTTCGCCAAACGAGCAGAACCCTCATCACGTAGCTCAATAGAGAGTGCAATGAAAGTTACATCATTCTGTTTTGGGCTGCTTGGATTGGAAGCATTACCTTCGAAAGGTTCGAAGGAGAATGTTTTTTCCTGCGCGTTACGTCTCGTAAGGCAGTAGAGAGAGCTATCGGTAAGATAGGAATCGAAACATTGGCTGGGGTGGAGGGATTCGAACCCCCGCATGGCAGGATCAAAACCTGCTGCCTTACCGCTTGGCGACACCCCAGTAACATAATTTGCAGTCACTGAACGCGGGATAATGGATTTTAATTCACGCATGATTGAAGCTGACTGATCGAGTTGTGAAGCGGAGATGTATTGACACCGCGGGCAACAAAACCATTAACTTCTGAGTAGATTCCTGCCAGAGTCGCTTCCGCCTGTTCACGACTGGCAAACGGTACAAATACACATGCACCCGAACCGCTCATCATAGCCTGCCCCATGCTCGAATTTCCGGAATTATCCAACAGCATTAAACATTTATCAACTTCCGGATAAAGCCTGCGAACCAATGGCTGAAAGTCATTGGTCAGCTCATTTCCATGCAGCCCGTTCAATGCGGCGCAAACTTTAATGGGACGAGTATCTCTTGTCAATTCCTGATGACGGAACATTTCTGTGGTATTGACGTGACAGTCAGGCTTAAGCACCAGATACCAGTACTCCTCAGGCGTTACGGGAGTAAGCCTCTCGCCTACTCCTTCAGCAAAAGCCGCATACCCACGTACAAACACCGGTACATCAGCTCCGAGCTGCAATCCCAACTCTGCCAGAGTATCTTCATCAAGCTGCAAGCCCCATAAAATATTCAGACCACGAAGTGCAGTAGCGGCATCAGAACTGCCGCCTCCGACACCACCACCCATTGGCAAGCGCTTAACAAGGTTAATTCTGGCACCTTTGACACAGCCTGTATGAGCCTGCAAAAGCCTCGCAGCCTTCAGTATAAGATTGTCGTTATTAACCAGTTCAGGAACATCACACATCAGCTGCAATTCATCATGGGCTTCAAAAGTCAGCTCATCACCAAAATCGAGAAACTGAAAAACAGTCTGAAGCTGGTGATAACCGTCTTCGCGCCGTCCGACTATATGCAAGAAGAGATTTAGCTTGGCCGGAGCAGGCAGAACCAGAGCTGAAGACGACATCAATAAACCATCCTGAAATAAACAATCATGAGCGATTAAACCATTTTCAGCCCATAGACAAAAATGACTTTCTCAACATAAACAGCCATGAGCGGGAAATGCGGCTCGCCCTGAAACAAAAATGGCTACAGGGTCTGATAGAGCTGCATTTTTATAGTAAAGAAGAGCGTTTATTTTAGCTCCCAGCTTCTGGCAAACAGTGTTGCCTGCACCTCTCCCTGACGCACCTTGATTCTGGCAGGAAGGGTTACACCAGAAAAATCCTTGTACTGCAGGTATTCAACCTGCCAGCCCTGCTGACTGATCAGAGCCGGATAACCCTGATTATTCAATTGAATATTGGAGTCACTCTCGGGACTGGGCAACCCTACCACCCAATAGCGCAGCAGACTGACGGGCAAATCCCAACCCGTTAGCTCAAACAACAAACCTTCCGGGCTTACACCGCTATAACGCTGGCCAGAAGCCTCCAGCTCTACCGCGCCAGATTGCCCCTTAATTTTCGCCACGGACTGCCCCAGAGGCCCGTCCAGGTAAATAAGATATTGCCCGTTATTCTGTTGCCACTCCAGTGACAGAGAACCTGACTGCCCAGGCACCCTCAGGCCAAGACGCCCCTTGAGACTCCAGTCATCAAGCGCTTTCAGCTGCTGTTGATGCGTTTTCCACAAAGACTGTCGCTGAGACTCCGAATGAGCGGCCTCTGGCTTTGGAGCGGTAACACAACCGGATAGCCATAAGGTTAAAAGCATCAGTACAGTCAGCTTCAACCTTGAGCAATTATGAGATAGGTATGGAGTAGAAAACGGTGTTTGCATACTGCCTGTCTGGTTTTGCATGTAAAAAAGCGGGTCTTCTCAGACCCGTCACTTTTGATTACTCAGCCATTATTCAGCGATGGAGACTTTAGACTCAGGTGACACACCTGCCTCTTTGAGCGACTGTTTTTCCAATCGTTCACGAGTCTCTTTTAAAACATCACTGTCCGGAGATTTTTGCAAAGCCTCATCCCAAAGGGCTTTAGCGTCTTCTTTGCGCCCCAGAGCCCATAGCACCTCACCCAGGTGAGCCGCCACTTCATGGTCTGGATACTTTGCATAGGCGCTCTTCAAATAACCCAAAGCAGCCTGATAGTTTCCGAGTCGATAGTAAATCCAACCCATGCTATCCATAATGGCAGGGTCTTCCTTATCCAGGGCATAGGCTTTCTCAATCAATGCCCTTGCTTCTTCAAAGCGATCAGTTCGATCAGCCAGGGTATATCCCAGGGCATTCAAGGCAGCTGCATTTTCTGGCTGAGCCTTGATAATGGCACGCAGATCCTTTTCAAGATCATCAATACGTCCCATTTTTTCATACACCATAGCCCGACCATACAGCAGATTAACACTGTCCGGATAGCGCAACACGGCGCCTGTAAACAACTTTAATGCGTCATCCAACTCTGAGGCATTCACCAGAATTTCTGTTTCAAGCAAATACAGCTGCACAGCGTGTGCAGGAAAACGGTTACGGTCTTCATCCAGCTGCTGCCTGGCCTCTGCGACTTTACCCTGCCTTAGCTGCATCTGAATCAGAGCAACCCGTGACATCATAAATTCTTTGCCTGGCATAACGTTCAGAAAGTATTTTCTAGCCTGATCATACTGACCTCTCTGCTCCGCTATTCGACCCAGATAGTAGTTGGCCGTGCTTTTCCTCTGCCCCAGTGCTATCAGCTGCTTAAAGTACTCTTCAGACTCGTCAACCATATCATTCTCAAGCGCAATCAACGCCAGAGACAGTATGATCTCGACATCATGGGGTGACTGTTTCAGCAGAACCTGAAACTGATCCCTGGCTTCTCCCAATTTATCCAGATGCACCAGCACTCGAGCATAAATCAGACGTAACCTGGGGATTTCAGGGTGTTTTCTGACGGCATCAGCCAGCATTTTCTCAGCCTCGCCGCCTTTACCCATCTTGTTGAGGATTCGCCCCTTAAGAATGATGGCTTTGACATAACCCGAGTCTTTGGAAAGAAGCTGATCGCACAGTTTGATCGCTTCATTCAGCTGGTTGTCCTGCAGAAGAAGAATGGCTTTACCCAGTTTCAGTGACCGATGATCCGGGTAATCCTTAAGGATGCTGTCAAATGTGACCAGTAACTGCACCCGCTCATCTTCCGAAAGCTCCGATGCGCTGGCTGCGAGGAAATCAAAACTAGCTTCACCTTCAAGAGCCAGCACCTTTCTCATCTGCTCAACAGCACGATCCAGCTGACCCGCCCTTATCAACTCAATGGCACTGGCCTGCAAGGCTGCAGCATTGTCCTCATCCAGCTTTGCCCAAAGCACAGCGGCATCCAGAGAAGCCTGTCGGGCACCAATCAGTTGACTGATCTGATAGGCTCTTTTGGCAATACCTTTATCCTGAGTTTTATGAGCTTGCTTGAGATAATTGCCCAACGCCAGATCGTAGCGCTTGCGCTGACCACCCAGCTCAGCAACCAGCAAGTCATAAAGAGTGTCGGGCTCAAATGAAGCAACTGGTTCTTCTGGTTTGTTATTGACCGCAGGGGCTGACTCAGAATTCACTTCTGACTGCCCGGAATACTGAATTGAAGAACAACCTGACACCAGAATGGCTGCCAGCAATAAAGAGAAACCATTAAGTTTCTTCATGAATGGTATGCCTTTACCCGTTGGAAATAATGTCTGCACTGAATCCTGCTCCCAGGAGGCCGTTTATTCTCGGCCAGCCTCCTTTAGCCAGCAGTCCCGGATGGATCCGTTTTCAACTGCAGTCTTCTTTATCATGACATACGCCATTTATCGTGGAAAACACTTTGCTGCAGAGTCTGTGTCAGAAGACCGCACAAAATATTTTTCTTTCATATGGGTATGACTGGATACATCCGGGTTTGCAGTTGTTGCCGTTCCATAGGAGAATTGATCGGCCAAAAGAGCTGTTAAAACAGAGCAAAGATCAAGATTCTTTGTCTGTCTGATCACGCAACCTCTTGTTGATTGACGCCTGAGAGCTGCGCAAAAGGCAGGTCATTAACAGGGGCCTGACAACAAGTTGCAAACGATCAGGCATAAACAATCTGTCTGACATGACAGGAATTCACTCTGTTTTCGTTGCAATAAACACGGACAGGCTAACAGCCAGCGCTTGGCAACTGAATGTCCAGAATAGACTTTTCAGTCCGCTTCAGGCGGAAGAATCCAGGGCGAAAGACCAGCCAGCCGTCCAGTGTTGTAGAATAATGTACGGTCAATAATAGCAGTGAGATTCAAAAATACAGTCCAATCCTCTGTTTACATAACTATGTACTGGACTGAACAAACATACAATCTTCCCAAAGCTCGGTAATCGTTATCATTGAGCCGGGAGAGTACGAAGAGTTATGGCATGCGCTGCGATAAACAGAAAAACAGCCATGAGTCATTGAAACAATATGTCATCACCGCAGGAGATGAACAATTTTTCACAGTAAAAGTACAGCCATGTGGCTGACTAGAGCGTAAGAAAAGGCAACAGGACTTTATGGGGTATCTTACCGCCGGTATTAATCACAGAACTGCACCCATAGCCCTCAGGGAACAGGTTGCTTTTTCACCTGAGCAGCTGCCTGAGGCGCTTCAGGACGCCCGCCATTTCATGGGCACTGACGAAGTGGCGATACTGTCTACCTGTAACCGGACTGAGCTTTACTGCGCCAGTAACGCAGATTATCACAAGGCCCTTGAATGGCTGACTGGCTATCACAACCTGGATCATAAGCTGCTCGCAGAGCATAGTTACATTCATCACGAAAAGGCAGCAGTCCGCCACATGATGAGAGTGGCCTGCGGCCTCGACTCCATGGTTCTGGGTGAGCCACAGATTCTCGGCCAGCTCAAATCAGCCTATGCCCAGGCTCAGGAAGCCGGAACCATCGGCTCCCTGCTGTCGAGACTGTTCCAATACTGCTTTACCACGGCCAAACAGGTGCGTACCCATACTGCCATTGGCAGGCAGCCCGTTTCTATCGCTTATGCAGCTACCACTCTGGCGCGACAAATCTTTGCCGACCTGTCCGACAACACTGCACTGTTAATTGGCGCAGGTGAAACCATTGAACTGGTAGCCAGACACCTGCATCAACAAGGCCTCAGAAAAATCATTGTCGCTAACCGGACAATGAGCCGTGCTAAATTGCTGGCCGACAAATTTGATGGTAAACCCGCTCTTCTTTCAGACATTCCACACCTCTTGCCTGAAGCGGACATTGTTGTTGCATCAACAGCCAGCCCTGTTCCCGTGCTTGGCAAGGGCAGTGCAGAAAGAGCCATTAAAAAGCGCAAGCACCGCCCCATGTTTATGGTAGATATTGCCGTACCCCGAGACATTGAGCCTGAAGTAGCTGACCTGCCGGACATTTTCCTTTACACCGTTGATGACCTGCATGGCGTTATCCAAGACAACATGCAACAGCGACAGGATGCGGCAAAAGAAGCCGAATCACTGATTGAAACTGGCGCCTTCGAGTTCATGAGTCAGCTGCGCTCGCTGGACGCTGTCAATGTTTTGCGCAGCTACCGTCAGAATACCGAAGCCTTGAGAGATCTCGAGCTGGAAAAGGCCATACTGTCTTTAGCCAACGGCCTGCCTGCTGAACAGGTTCTGACCCAGTTTGCCCGCTCTCTGACTAACAAGCTCATGCACACACCCAGTGTACAGCTGAAAAAAGCCGCCGCAGAAGGCCAGAACAATCGACTGGAATGGGCCGAAGAGCTACTGGGGATTCACCGCCGTTACGAAAACCGTGCTAAAGAACCAACCCACTCTTAGCTCTGCAAGACATCACCTCCGTCCGACTAAAGAACAGTCGGAAGTAACCGGCTTTTTCTGTTTAACCCATCAGGTCCACTCCTGACATAGAATCGATTAAACCCACATGAAAAATCCAAACCTGGCCAGTCTAAGTGCCAAACTTGAAACCCTGCTGGAGCGTTTTGAGGAAATCGGCGCTCTGCTCAGCGACCCCGAAGTCATTGGCAATCAGGATAAGTTCCGCAAGCTATCCAAGGAGTATGCCGAGCTCGAGCCTGTCGTCAACGCATACCGTGAGTACGACCAGATTCAGAAAGACCTGGAAGATGCTAAAGCCATGCTGGACGACCCTGAAATGGCCGACCTGGCTGAGGAAGAGATCCAGAGCTGCGAAGAACAGCTACCCCCTCTGGCTCAAGAGTTACAACTATTACTTTTGCCTAAAGACCCCAGAGACACCAACAACACTTTTCTGGAAATTCGCGCGGGCACGGGCGGTGATGAAGCTGCCATTTTCGCCGGAGACCTTTTCCGGATGTACTCCCGCTATGCCGAGAAACGCGGCTGGAAAATCGAAGTGATCAGTGCCAATGACGGCGAACATGGTGGCTACAAAGAAATCATTTCCCGCATTGTTGGCAACAATGTGTTTGGTCAACTGAAGTTTGAATCTGGTGCTCACCGGGTACAGAGAGTCCCTGAAACAGAATCCCAGGGACGTATACATACTTCAGCCTGTACCGTTGCCATTATGGCCGAACCAGACGAGCAGGAAGCCATCGAGATCAAAAAGGAAGACTTGAGAGTCGACACCTATCGTTCATCCGGTGCCGGTGGACAGCACGTAAACACCACCGACTCAGCCATTCGACTGACTCACCTGCCCACTGGCATTGTGGTTGAATGCCAGGACGAACGCTCGCAACATAAAAACCGGGCCAAGGCCATGACTCTGCTTTCTGCAAAGCTGCAAGACGCCCAGGAAATGGCGGCTGCCAAAGAGATCAGTGATACCCGCAAAAGCCTGGTCGGTAGCGGTGATCGCTCAGAGCGCATCAGGACCTATAACTACCCTCAGGGTCGAGTAACGGATCACCGTATCAATCTGACCCTGTATAAGCTGCCTGAAATTATCGAAGGCGATCTGGATCCTGTGATTAATCCTCTTCTTCAGCAACACCAGGCCGACCTGCTGACAGGCTTATCGGATGAGTAGCCCAATGAGCAGGATTGACCGAACCCTCAGTGAGGCGACCCAGCGCCTCACTGACAGCCACTCTGCTCGGAGGGAACAAAGCAACACAGCTCGCCTGGACGCTGAAGTTCTGCTTTGCCATGTATTGGATAAACCATACAGTTATCTGTTTACCTGGCCTGAAAGAGAACTGACACCAGAACAACTCAAACAGTTTGAGTCACTGCTGGCACAACGAATAAAAGGCACACCTGTCGCTTATATCACAGGTGAAAAAGAGTTCTGGAGCCTGAAACTTAAAGTTTCTCCCTCTGTATTGATCCCCAGACCTGATACTGAGCTATTGGTTGAACTGGCACTCTCCATGCCGCTTTCAAATCAGGCAATCGTTGCTGATCTCGGGACCGGCAGTGGCGCCATTGCTTTGGCCATGGCTATTGAGAGACCAGAATGGACTGTCATTGGCGTTGACCGACTGCCCGAACCAGTGTCTTCGGCAAAAGAAAATGCAATTCTGAACCGGATTAACAATGCGACTTTTACTGAAGGGAACTGGTGCGCCCCATTGCCCGACCAGCTCGACATGATCGTGAGCAACCCGCCGTATATTCGAGAGGATGACGAGCATCTTTCTCAGGGCGATGTACAGTTTGAACCCAGATCGGCACTGACCGCTGGCAAAGACGGTCTTGATGATATTCGAATCATCAGTCAGCAGGCTATCCAGAAACTTCGCTCAGGTGGTTGGTTACTCTTTGAGCACGGCTATGATCAAGGCATGGATATACGCGTTATATTAGAGGCTGAAGGATTTACCCACACCAGTACAAGACAAGACCTGTCTAAGAAGGATCGCGTTACTCTGGCGCAGAAACCCCTGTGAATTCTTATTGATGAGAACAATAGCTCCATCTTGCACACAACTATACCCATTGGATTTCAAGATGCTACTAGTAGGTAGTAGGCGACAAGTGAGCGAAGCCCTGTAAGCCTACAAGTAGTAGGTGATCAGGGTGAGCGAACGCTGGCAACAACGTAGCATCTTGAAAGGCGATGGGTATATCAGTCAAACCACCAAAAACTCAGTATAATCTCAGATAATACTGTAAATTAATCATCTGCAGATTGGCGAACTGCATACAATTTCGATAAGCTTCCGCCCATTCAACCGCTCTCAAAAAAATCCTACAGGAGTCCGCCTGACTTTTGCCTATGACATTGTCTTAAGCACGGTGGCCTCTGGATGAGGGTGCGTTGACAATTAATCATGAATGCTCCGTGAAGGGCCCTCCGGGTGCTCCACATACTGGTCATTTACTGCGTCAGCGCTTGTTTGATGTAGAGAAACTACACCAGCATAAGCCTTTCCTGCACCTCCTTTACGGCAGCACTGAGCCCATGAATTAATTGTCAACGCGCCCTGGTAGAGTCTGCTCGTCCATTTGAATTTCTTCGGAAGAATCCATGCACCTAAGAAGGTTCCAGCAATTTTTGTATCAGGAGTATGCCGTTGGCGTGCTGTTGATAATTGCTGCTGCACTGGCGATGTTTGCCGCCAACTCCCCTCTTGCAGGCCTTTACGACCTGTTTCTCCAAACCCCTGTTCGCTTTGCAGTGGGCCCACTGGATATCCACAAACCCATGTTATTGTGGATAAACGACGGGCTCATGGCCATTTTCTTCCTGTTAATCGGGCTGGAAGTGAAATATGAAGTCATGAAAGGAGACCTGAGCACGCCCGCCCAGATAGCTCTTCCCGGTTTTGCGGCTGTAGGCGGCATGGTGATTCCTGCCCTGATTTATGCTGCTCTCAACTTTACCGATCCTGCAGCTCTCAAAGGCTGGGCCATTCCTGCAGCAACAGATATTGCTTTTGCTGTTGGTGTGCTGGCACTGCTGGGTAAAAGGGTTCCACCCGCCCTGAAAATTTTCTTGCTGGCACTGGCCATTCTTGATGATCTGGGTGCCATTATCATTATTGCCTTGTTTTACACCAGTGACCTGTCTATTACATCAATGATTCTGGGCTCCATTTTTGTGGGTATGCTGGCTATCATGAACCGAATGGGGGTCACCAAGACCACACCCTACCTAATCATTGGTGCGCTGCTCTGGATATGCGTCTTGAAATCGGGCGTTCATGCCACACTGGCAGGTGTCATTCTGGCGCTAACCATTCCTCTGGACCTTAGAGACAGTCGTGGACGCTCTCCTTTGAAAAAGCTTCAGCATCAGCTCCACGGCAAAGTGAACTATTTTATTCTCCCCATCTTCGCATTTGCTAATGCCGGGCTGGAACTGTCACCTGAGCAAGTGGCAACATTAGCAGACCCTATTCCTCTGGGTATTATGCTAGGCCTGTTTGTAGGCAAGCAGCTCGGTGTTTTCAGCTTTTGCTGGCTGGCTATCAAAACCGGAATAGCCAAAATGCCAACTGATACCAACTGGATTCAACTTTATGGACTCGCCATGCTCTGCGGTATTGGCTTTACCATGAGTTTATTCATTGGCTCACTGGCCTTTGAAAATGATCCACAGTTCCTGTCGACCGATCGGATAGGTATTCTTGCTGGCTCATTCCTTTCTGCTGTTGTCGGCTATCTCGTACTGTTTAAAGCAGGCGGAAAAAAGCAGGCATCCTGAGATCACTTGCAGCTTTCTCATACTGGAAAGCTGCATTCCCCCGATGCTCTCGTTTGGTTATACTCCCGTAGCTCTAACCTAAACTCAAACGACCATAGGCGATAGAAAAATACTTCATCGTCTATGGCAATGAAAAATTTCCAGGAGCCGGTCGGATCTAAGCTTCAATTTTGTAACCCCGTGGATTTCAAGATGCTACCTTCAGTCGCCCAGACACAGGAGCTTATAAAGAGTAAGTGGCCGGAGTGAACGTGCGATGACCAGAACAGGGCATCTTGAAAAACAATGGGGATCGCTGTCTTAAATCCGACCAACTCCAGGGTAGACAGGAAGTAGGGATGAAAAATACCGGAGCATTGCTGGTTAATCTGGGGTCACCCGATAGCCCCCATGAACATGATGTACGAAACTATCTGAATGATTTTTTGATGGATGGCCACGTCATCGACATGCCCTGGCTGGTTCGACGTCTGATTGTCAGCTTGTTTGTTCTGCCCAAAAGACCGGCCCAGTCTGCCAAAGCCTATGCGTCTGTCTGGACTGAAAAAGGCTCCCCCCTGATCAGTATCAGTAAAGACCTGCAAGAAGAAGTGCAAAAGCTAACCACTATGCCAGTTGAGCTGGCCATGAGGTACGGCAAACCCGATATGGAAAGCGCACTGGTCAGGCTGGCCAGCAAACCTGAAATCAAGGAAGTTTTGCTATTCCCTCTCTACCCTCATTACGCCATGTCTACTGTCAAAACAGTGGTTGAGAGAGCTGAAAAAATCATAAGCACACACAAACTCCCGGTAACTTTAAAAGTACACCCGGTGTTTTATGATCACAATGCCTATATTGAAGCACTGGTTGAAAGCGCCAAAGATTATCTGGAAAAAGAATTTGATCACATCGTTTTCAGCTACCATGGAGTGCCAGAAAGGCATATTCGCAAAGATGATTGCACGGGCTCACACTGCTTACAATCAGACGACTGTTGTCAGAAAGCTTCTCCTGCACACCAGACCTGCTATCGACATCAGGTCTATAGAACCACTGCCTGCTTTGTAGAAAAAGCCGATATTCCCGTAGACAAATACACTGTCGCCTTCCAGTCCAGATTAGGAAGAGATAAGTGGTTGGAGCCATCCACCAGCAGCATTATAAAATCACTGGCACAGCAAGGAATAAAAAAGGTTCTGGTGATCTGTCCAGCATTTGTTGCTGACTGTCTGGAAACTCTGGAAGAAATTGGAATGGAGGCCAAAGAAGATTTCATAACCGCTGGCGGTGAATCTCTGGAGTTAATCCCCTGTCTGAACACTCACCCTGCCTGGACAAAGCTTGTCACCCACTGGCTGGAGAAGCCGCTTCAGAACTAACTTTTGAGTGAACCCGGCTCCTGTTCTAAAGAGTGCCGGGTTCGCCAATTCACCCCTGATTCAGAAAGCTAGTTAGTCCAGGATCTGCCAGCGACCGACTCAAAACATCACTCAGCACTTTATCAATCAGCTCTTCATTTTTATCATCAGAAGGCGCTTTGGGTACACGCTCACTGATTTCACTGGAGTATACCCCCTCAAAACTCTGACCATTCTTTATAACCCTGGCCCGAATTTTTGCACTCAGATCAACCTGAGTAATGTAACTGCCTTCAGGAACACGGTACTCCAAGCTATCCAGGTACACCTGGAATTGGGGCACTTCCTCAGACTCTGTAACTCTTAACCCCATTTCACGCAAGCCCAACTCTACAGAAGAGCGAATAGCCAGAGCTAACCGATCATTAGTGGTGATCGCATTGGTACTCGAGTAGACTCCCCCCCTATTGCCAAGAGACCGGGACAACCTTTCATCATAAACAGTGACACTGACCGTTCCCTGCAACTGCTTAATGGGCTTTTCCACGGCGATTCTGGGGTTTACATCCACTTCCTGAGGGCTCAGGGCGCACCCGCCCAGCGCAAGGGCTCCCAGCAAAATGACTGACGCTTTTTTCATGAGTCCGGCTATCCTTTGATGGGTAAGATACCCATGACGAAAGAAAAGAATGATACGTAGTTAATCAGCCGAGGCCGTTAATTAAAATATTTTCATAAGAATTCTCGACCTGAATCCTATCCAGTCTCGAAAACTGGATCAACCAACTTGGCAAAGCGGTTCATAGAAGATATAGTGCGATCTACAGAATCCATAAAATAACTTTTACGTTGATTCAGAAAGATGAATGTGGTCACGAAACACCAGCCCGGACACATCCAGGCCTCTGACAATAGCAACAGCAATATGCGGGTAACCACTTCCCGTAGTACTGTAGTGTTCACTCCCAAATCTATCTTTCGCCCTGCCCTTCTACTACTCCTACTGCCTTGAGCAGACTATATAATTTCACCTTCGACCCCGGCCGTCTGGCCCTCTGACCCAAGAGTCAGTACAAGATTATATTTTTAATAATTCCAAACTGCCAAAAGCAGAAAGTGCTGTCTGTCGCAAAACAGAACTCATCATTTACAGCGCTTTCAACCAGGTTTGAGCAGAATAAGCAGCCTTGAGCTATTAACAATACAGCCTTGAGCTGATAGAAGAACAGCTGGAGCAACAACCATGAGCAATGATCAGGTTATTATTTTCGACACCACTTTGAGAGACGGTGAGCAGAGCCCCGGTGCAGCCATGACCAAGGATGAAAAGGTCCGGATTGCCAAGTCACTGGAAATGCTCAAGGTTGACGTCATTGAAGCAGGCTTTGCCATTGCCAGCCCAGGTGACTTTGATGCTGTAAAAAGCATCGCTGAAACCATCAAAGACAGCACTGTTTGCAGCCTTTCCCGTGCACTCCCCAAAGATATCGATGCTGCTGCCCAGGCTCTGAAGCCGGCTGCTCAAGGTCGCATCCATACCTTCATTGCCACCTCTCCACTGCACATGAAGCATAAGCTCTGTATGACACCTGACCAGGTTCTGGAGCAAGCCATAGCATCGGTTAAACAAGCACGTAACCTGATTGACGATGTCGAGTTTTCCTGTGAGGACGCGGGTCGATCAGATATTGATTTCATGTGTCGCGTTATCGAAGCCGTTATTGACGCAGGTGCTCGCACCATCAACATTCCTGACACGGTTGGCTATGCGCTGCCACATCAATACGGCAACATGATTGCCCAGTTAATTGAGCGAGTTCCCAACTCTGACAAAGCCATTTTCTCTGTGCATTGTCATAATGACCTCGGACTCGCGGTTGCCAACTCCCTGTCTGCTGTAGTGAATGGCGCCCGTCAGGTCGAGTGCACAATTAATGGTCTGGGAGAGCGAGCGGGTAATGCCTCACTTGAGGAAATTGTCATGGCGATCCGCACCCGCCAAGATGACCTCAACGTTGAAACTGGCATTAATACCCAGCATATAGTCCCTACCTCTCGCCTTGTTTCAGGTATTACAGGCTTTCCGGTGCAACCTAACAAAGCAATTGTAGGTGCAAACGCCTTTGCTCATGAATCTGGCATCCACCAGGACGGTGTACTGAAAAACCGTGAGACCTATGAAATCATGAAGGCTGAGGATGTTGGCTGGAACACCAACCGTCTGACTCTGGGCAAATTATCCGGTCGCAGCGCCTTCAAATCTCGCATGGAAGAGCTGGGCATTACTTTTGCCGACCGTGATGAACTGACTGAAGCCTTTAACCGCTTCAAGATTCTGGCAGACAAAAAATCTGAAATTTTCGATGATGACCTGCAGGCACTGGTCAGCGATGTCCGCTCCAGTAATGAAGAGGAAAAATATCGCCTGGTTGAGCTGGAAGCAGGCTCAAGCACCGGAAAGACACCAGAAGCGCGTCTGGTTATTGCTGTCGATTCAGAAGAAAAAGAAGTACGCAGCGCGGGTGATGGTCCTGTAGATGCGGTCTTCAAAGCGATAGAAAGTATTGCTGATTCAGGTGCCCGTCTGGCATTGTATAATGTCAGCGCTATAACCAGCGGCACCGACTCTCAGGGTGACGTCAGTGTGCGATTGGAAAAACAGGGTCGTATTGTCAATGGCTCCGGAGCCGACACCGATATCGTAGTCGCTTCCGCCAAAGCCTATATCAATGCACTGAACCTGCTGAATACTGACCGACCAAAAACCAATCCTCAAACAGGAAACGTGTAACAGCCATGCAAGGCAGGATCAACGAGCGAACAAGACAGCATTATCTCGACGCTATGGGAATCCAAACCTGGTTTCCAAGGCAGATCCTGCCCAATGCACTCCCTCCCAGGGAGTTTGATTTTCCAGAGGAAGAATTTGAACCTGAGACACCCTCAGCTCTTTCTGGCACTCTGGAATCTGTGCAGACCTCCGAGGCTGCCATGGGTGTATCAACGGCAAAAGATTTACTGGGCATTAGCAATACTGTCAAGACAAAACCAGAAGCCAAGCCAGATGCACCCGTCATAAATAAGCTTGTTACTGAAACCCGACTTGTAGAAGTCAGCAAATTCAGACTGGTCACCCTGCCCGCCAATGAGCACTGCCTAGTGGTAGCAGAAATGCCACATTCGGGCCTGAATCAGTTTTCACGCTTTCATCAGCGATTACTTAGCGATATTCTTCGTGCTATTAAAATGCCTGCTGAAAGTGACCCACTGCCTTCCAGTGAATTTATCTGGCCACTGGGCAACATTGGCCTGATGGAGCATCTGAGCCAAGACGACTCTGCCGCTGCAGATGCTGTATGTGCATACCTCAGCAATCAGTTTGGCCTTGCCAGACGAAAAGTAGTTCTGCTCTTTGGTCAGGCCGCTGCCCGTTTTGTTATAGACCCAAACCGCTCATTTGGTGACTTGAGAGGTCTACAAAAAGGGCTTCACTCGGACCAACACTTTGTTGTCACTCATGGTTTAAATGAGTTGATGAAACTTCCCGCCCTGAAATCAGAAGCCTGGCAGGATATTTCTCCTATTATCAAAGAACTGACTCTGTCATAGCCAAAGCCATGAGCACAAAAATCAATGATGTTGCCCGTGGTATTATTCGGCACCTGACAACGCTCAGTTATCACGGAAAATGAAACCAATATGCTGTCGTTTAGAGCAATGACCCACCAGGACCTTCCAGAACTGGCTGCTATTGAACAGGAAGCCGGGCCACACCCCTGGAATCAGAAGCATTATGTGGACAGTATTGACTCTGGCCACCTCTGCGCTGTGGCTGAGTACAAGGGCAAAATTGTAGCTCAGGGCGTTATCATGGCTGCAGCAGACGAAGCCAGCCTACTGATTTTAACTGTGGCACGTAAAGAGCAAGGCAAGGGTTATGGCTCCGCCATGCTGCAACATTTGATCGAATCTTCAGTTGAAAAGGCTGAAACCCTGTTTCTTGAAGTGCGGGAGTCCAACGAAAAAGCTTTTAACCTTTATCTCAATGCAGGTTTCAGTGAAATTGGCCGTCGTAACAACTATTACCCATCAGGAAAAGATCATAAATCCGAAGATGCCATAGTGATGGCTTTGGACCTCAAGCACTTTTGATACGTTACCCTGCACAGCATTGCCTAAGGATTGCCCGGGCAATAGCCCTGCCAACTCCCGGTCACCGGATTCCAGCCACACTCAGCATACAACCGCTCAAAGTGAACTTTTAATGCCTGCAGGTTCTTTTTCTTTGGTTTGCTGATACCTTCTGGCAGGCTTAGTGCCTGCACATACGAATAAGGATTCTGAATCCCATTCAGCATGGTTCTTAGCCGTCCCCTTTCCAGAGAAGCTTCTGTCTTTCCTCGAGCAAAATACCACTTCTGTGACGGGCTGCCTCCCGGAAAACACGGTAAGAGAGAAAAACCACCGGGAACCCAGGTCAAACAATATCGATAGCCTGCAGCACGATTAAAAATTCTTTTCGTTTTTAAATCATGTCGCCAAACCTGACTACCGTGACTATCACACGCCGTTAATGCAATGGATGCGGCTGAATAACAACGGCTTTTATCTGTCGCTTCAGATAAGCAACTTTCTGCCGCTTCGGCATTGAGGCAAACCCTCGGATGCTGATTGACCAACATCACATCCTCAGTCAGGCGTTCAGAAACCCAGAACGCGCCCTCCGACCTCTCTTCCCATTCTAAAGCAGGCTGAATCTCTTCTGCCGGAGCTTCTTCTTCAGGAAGACGAGGTTTATCAGGTTGCGGCTCCTCAACGGGTTCTTCATCACCCCTATTAGCCCCCTTCTCTTCAGAATCACTTTTTTCTTCTTCCTGATCAGGCTTTCGATCACGGCCAGGCTCTGCCTCTTCATACTCACAAACGATCTGCCCGGTGTTTAAATTCTTATAACACCTTCTTTCTCCCATATCAGATTCAAGGTATCGATAGGCGAGTGGCACTGGGTCATCACTCTTATCGATCAGAGCCATATAACTGCTTTTCTGTTGCCCATCTAAAGCATTGGATAACCTTCCCTGTTCATCAAACGTCCAGATCTGGGCACGGGTAGACTCAATACATGGCAACATCTCCAGCGTCTCTATCATCCTGGATAGACACATACTGGTGGCATAGCCTTGAAAGTGAATGGTTTTTTTCTGGAAGTTATAATGCCATTTCTGAGCAGAACTACTTTCATCGCAAGGCTTAATTACAGCCCGGTTTCTTGGGTAGCAAACACTCCCTGGCTCTGGATCCTGATGCACACAAGCCTCAAACTCGATACCCTCTACATCAATTTGAAGGCAGTCCAGACTGTCTTCTTGCTGAAGAAAGAATCGATTGGCAAAACGTTCAACCACAAGATTGTTGTCAGATACTTCTGCTTTGGAAGTCGACGAGAAGAAAATAAGGAATGTCCAAAACGGAAAAAACAGCCACAGTGAAGCAGGAATAACTACCAGTCTGTTCTTGTAGTTCCACTTACCTGCCATCTTAGCTGCCACCATCCATAGTGTTTATTTTGACATTAGCTGATCAACTACCTTTGTCAAAACGATAATTTAGAACGCGGCCTACAAATTGACTATTTCCGAAGCCCTGCAAAAAAGTGCAAAAAACCTACGAATTTCGGCATATTCCTACCATTTTAACCGTTTCAATATCCCCTCAGCCCGCTATCCGTTAAAACAGTTTTGGAATAGTGCACAATACCCACTACACAGGAAAAAATCGGCAGGTATAATTGCGCGCCTGTCATCGTCAGTAGAAAGGTCATCCAGCGTTGATTATCTTCACCGTCACCAACAAAGTAACAAAACAAATTTATGTGGGCTCCACTCGCAATGACCTTGAAAGCCAATGGGAAAAAATGGTGGCTGCAGCACACCAGGATCTAGACTACCCGCTATACAGAGAGATCCGCATCCATGGTGAAGACGAATTTACCGTAGAGGAATGGGATAGGGCTGAGTCTCGTGAAGAGTTGGCTGAACTGGAACAGGATGCCATCGACTTTTTTGGCGCCGAAAATCTTAGAGGCTATAAGACCAGTACTGTAAAAATTCTGCCAAAAAAGAAGAAACGCCAGCGCAAGTCCAATATTGAAAAAGAGTTGGCTTCCATTTTCGCAGAAATCGGCGAAGGTGATACCAATGCACCTCCAAGTCTGGCCATAAAAACCGGAGATGCTTCCAGTGAGTCGGACAAGGGTTCTGCTCAACGATCAGAAACCAAATCTGCCTCTGCCCAGACGCATCAGACCGCTCAACCTTCAGGTGCGCCTGCTGCTCCCAGAACGACTCTGAGTTCGACGGAGATTAAGGTTGAAGTTAACCAGCCAGAAACTGAGCAGCCAAAACCTGAAGTAGCAAAAGCTGCCGGCTCCAGGGCCAATGCCATGGTTCAGATGAACAGCATTGAAATGAGCGACGATATCACTGCGCAGTTGGCAGCTATTACTGCAGCCGCAGATGCCTGCCTGGCTGGAGACAGCAGTGCATTGTCACAGCTGGATGTTCAACCTGAGCCTGCAGTTGAAGAAGACAATACTCAGCCAGAAGAAGCTGAAGCCAAACCTGTAGCCATTATTGAAAAAGAAATCATTGTCGCGGAGCCTATTTGCCCCAAAGAGCTTCGTATCCGGGAAGCCATTGAACGTCACAGAAAACAACGCGCCCAGCGCAGTACTGAAATCCAGGAAAGCGAGAGAAGAAAAATGGCCGAAATTCTGGCCGAACTTGATGCCAGGATTCAGGAAATGCACACAGGTGAATTAGCAGCTGTAGCCTGATTTCTCCCCTGGAGCTGGCTCTCCCTGAGCCAGCTCTTCTATAACCTCCGGAAAGACAATAGATACAATTTATCCTCATCCACCATTTGCTCCATTATCAGCCCAGTACCTTCAACAAGCTCGTCAACCTGCCCCTGATCTTCAGGAAGTAAGTGCGGTACCACCTGCGGATATTTCTTATGCAACCCTAACTGAAAACCTCTTCCCATTGGATGGCTAATATGAAGCCGGGCACCATAGGTCATCTGAGCGGCTATATGCCGTATAACAGCCCCCGGATCCAGCAGATTACCAAAACAGGCATTGAACCAGACGCTGTCAAAGTCGACAGGCGACGAGAACTTGAGAATATCACTCCTGACGGTCTTTACTCCCGGATAACGACTGGATAGTACCCCCAGCATTTTTTCTGAAAGATCAACAGCGGTTATATCCGCAGACGGATTCCTTTCAAGAAACACTTCAGTCAGCGCACCACAACCAGCCCCAACATCCAGAATTCTAACCCCCGGCTCCAGACCTCTATCGCCAAGGCCTTTGTCCACTAAAGCCTCAAGCCGCCCCCGGAGCTCTTCAGAAATAAAACCCTCTTTTGAAAAGTATGCTGCAGCCTCATTGAAAACCTCTTCCTGGTGCCGGACAAAAGCATCGGGGTCCGCACGATTGTCAGCGTTTTTTTCACCTTCTTTAGCGGACATATAACGGTCATAGCTGTTTTTCATTCACATCTCTCCAGAAAACGATTTCTACCTTTGAGCTGAACCAGCAGCAGCTCTCTTCTACTCAGTATTCTTTCGGCAACCCTTTCAGCAATAACACCTAGGAGCCTGACCAAGAATAGACAGCCCGGCCTAAAATCCAGAAAGAACGGCCATCTTTTCCGTTGAATTTGCTTAAATAGGTTAACTATTCGCACAAATTCAGTGAAAAAGCTGACTCGTTCTACTGAATTTTATGCTCGGACGCTATTCTCGGTCAGCCTCCTAGAACTATAAATACGAAAGCAATCTTCGCAGAATAATCTGCGCTATAACGAAATCTTCTATTTTTTGGCAGAGACTATCAATTTAACCACAACTTCTGTGGATAACCCTGTTAATGGCTTTCTTCATCTCGCACCAACCCCCTCAGTTACAAGCTTCCCAGCGAAGTGAACATTATTTGCTCACACTCTATAGCAGGCACTATATATAGGGACATAAAGAAATTTAAACACAAGACAGGGTTTTACCCTCATCAATAAACCTAAGAACTCTCCACTAAAAACCGCGCCTTAACGAAGATACGACGACACTACTCGCATATTCCACTCAGTTATAAAAGTCGTTATAATTAGAAGCTTTTACTCCTGCGTGAAACATCAGCATGTTAGAACGGCTATTCAAACTAAAAGAACATCAAACCGATGTTAAGACAGAAGTACTGGCAGGCATTACCACATTCCTGACCATGGCTTACATTATTTTTGTAAACCCCAGTATGCTGGCAACTACCGGTATGGACCAGGGCGCAGTATTTGTGGCCACGTGCGTAGCTGCAGCCATCGGCTGTATGATCATGGGTTTCTACGCCAACTATCCTATTGCCCTTGCACCTGGCATGGGTCTGAATGCCTTTTTCGCTTTCACCGTTGTTGGTCAGATGGGTTATAGCTGGCAAGTCGCACTGGGTGCCGTGTTCCTTTCTGGTATCTGCTTCTTCGCACTAAGTGCCTTTAAGGTTCGCGAGTGGATCATTAACAGTATCCCACTTTCTCTGCGAGGCGGTATTGCAGCAGGTATCGGCCTTTTCCTCGGCTTTATCGCATTGCAGAATGCCGGCATTATCGTCGACAGCCCTGCGACACTGGTAACACTGGGAGATATGAGTTCATGGGGGGCCATCATGACTTCCATCGGCTTTGCGCTGATTGTGGCTCTCTACTATCGCAATGTAACCGGCTCAGTCATGATTGGTATCCTGTCCATCACGATCATTAGCCTTATTGCTGGCAAAATAGAAATGAATGGTGTGGTTTCCATGCCCCCCAGTATCACTCCAACTCTACTTGAACTGGATATAGCCGGTGCGCTGGAAGTTGGAATGGTCAGCATTATTTTCTCATTCCTGTTTGTCGATCTCTTTGATACTTCTGGCACCCTGGTGGCTGTTGCCCAGAAAGGAGACCTTCTGGATAAAGACGGTAAATTCCCTCGTCTGGGTCGAGCCCTGATGGCAGATTCTGTAGCCAGTATGGCTGGTGCAGGACTGGGAACATCTACCACCACCAGTTACGTCGAAAGTGCATCCGGTATTTCTGTCGGTGGCCGAACGGGTCTGACAGCAGTTGTTGTTGGATTTTTGTTCCTGGGATGCTTATTCCTGTCACCTTTAGCTGCCATGGTTCCTGCCTATGCGACCGCACCTGCCCTGATTTTTGTCGCAGTATTGATGACTCACAGTATGTTCCAGATCAACTGGGACGACCTGACTGAAGCAGCACCCGTTGTTATTGCGGCTGTTTCAATGCCTCTTAGCTACTCTATTACCACCGGTATTGCTTTTGGTTTCATCTCCTATACCGCTATCAAGCTCTTGAGCGGTCGTGCAAAAGATCTCAATTCGGCCTTGGTTATCCTTTCAGTGCTGTTCACTGTCAAACTGGTGATGTTCAGTTAATGAGCTGAAAAGCAGTTTTCATCTCTTCAAAAGCGGCCCATAATATGGGCCGCTTTTATTTACATGGACGTAATGTATCCTGGCGATTCAGGGGCAATCTCCAGGATGCTTCATACATGAGTTAGAATTCATCATCTCACTCTGAAGCTCCATAAAGTCTCCATATCCAATATCGAAGATAACCATGTCATTAGCCGTTGTAGAACCTGAAAAGTACGCAGCCCAGCTGGCCGAAAAGGTCAGCCTTACCCGAGAAGAGTTTCAGGCTTTCGATATCCCTGAACTGGAGATTTTCAGGTCCCGGCCAGAACATTACCGAATGCGGGCAGAGTTTCGCATCTGGCATGAGGGAGAGCATAGTTTTTACCGCATGTTTGACTCTGAGACCAAACAGCCTTTTAGTATTGATCAATTCCCCGCTGGTTCAGAGCGCATCAATCAGCTGATGATGCCTCTGATGAGAGACATTGAGCAACACGAAATACTGCGCAAGAGACTCTTTCAAATGGAGTTCCTGACGACCCAGACGGGTGAAGCCCTGATCAGTATGCTCTATCACAAACAATTGAATGATGTTTGGAAAGTAGCCGCTGAAAAGCTTCAAACCACCCACAACATCCGGATCATTGGCCGAGCCAGAAAACAGAAAGTTGTGCTGGATCGGGACTATGTTGTGGAATCACTGAAAGTTCTGGGAAAAACCTACCAATACACTCAGGTTGAGAATAGCTTCACTCAGCCCAATGCTGGCGTGAACGAACATATGCTTGGATGGGCGAGCCGTGTCTGTGATGGCATAAAGGGAGATCTGTTGGAGCTGTATTGTGGTAACGGCAACTTCACTTGCGTTCTGGCAAATCATTTTGACAAGGTTCTTGCTACAGAAATATCCAAAACCTCTGTTAATTCTGCCCATAATAATTTCAAACTGAACAACATCCAGAATGTACAGATTGCTCGCCTTTCCAGCGAAGAATTCACCCAGGCTATGAACCGGGAGAGATTATTCAGACGCTTACAAGATATTGATCTGGACAGTTACCAGGTCTCTACTATTTTTGTAGACCCTCCCAGAGCTGGGCTGGATGCAGGTACAGAAACCCTGGTTCAAAACTTCGATAATATTGTCTATATCTCGTGCAACCCTGAAACACTGAAACAAAACCTGGAAAAGATCACTGAAACGCATACTGTACAGCGTATTGCTCTATTTGATCAGTTTCCCTATACCCATCACCGTGAAATGGGTGTTTTCCTGACACGCAAATAACTTCCTTTCAGGCCAAAAAGCAACCACCTCCAGGAGCCTGCCGGACTTATGCTTTCGAGCATAAATTTCAGTAGAGCGAGTCAAATTATTCGATGGATTCGTGCGAATAGTTGACCTATTTAAGCAAATTCAGTGGAAAAGATGGCCGTTCTTTCTGGATTTTAGGCCGGGCTGCCTATTCTCGGTCAGCCTCCTAGCCTTTTCTTTAGAGGAATTCTATACCAGACTGTTAGTCTCCCTGTTTCTATAGCGGATAAAAACCAGAGACAGGGATTCTAACGGAGTCAGAATGAAAAATTATCCAGCCTTTCTCTTTCTGCTGTGTATTTCTTTCTTTACAGGCCTTGTCAGCGCTAATGCTCTGGCAGCGAAGAATATTGACCTTCTTCTGGTCGCATACGATCAAGGCGAGAGCAACGCCTTTAAACAGCTAGAAAATGCTCTTGAAAAGCAAGGCATCAATTACCGTATATTATCGCTGGGAAGAGCAGCAGAAATTTTCAGGAACCATCCTCTCAATCTCTCTATCTCTGTACATAATGCCGAGCAGCTTAGAAACAACCGGGAAACCTCCTGGCCCGGTACCGCTCTTATTGAACTATCACAACGCATTAACCCCAAGATCGTCTACTCAGGAATGTCCAGTGCTGCCCAGGCTCAAATTCTCAACCATATGAGAACGCGAGGCAGTTACAACCTGGCTTTTTATGACAACTTTGACCCTGTAGTCACTAAAGAATATGTCCGTGCTTTTTTAAGCACTGTGAGTTCGCTTGATGAACTTCATATACCCAGTATCGCAACCCGGCAAAGCTTCAACGATCTCTCTTTTTCGCCAGCACCGCTTTATACCGTATCCGGACAACCCGCTCTCGAAGCCTGGGATGACATTTATCGACAGACGGACAACGACCGTGTTCGTCAGGAATTAAATCTCAGCACCCAACAGCCTGTAGTGGTATTTGCAGGAGGCTATGACGACACTTATGAGGATTACTTCAGAATCTTCATAGAGGCCACCCGAAAAATACCCTCCACCACCTTTCTGGTCACCTTCCACCCAAAAACCAATGGAGAGATTGAACGCCGCTGGATCAAGGAAAGAGGTGCAGGTAATGTCAGATTAATGGATAAGAGTCGTCATTCCACGGCTGCACTCACCAAGTTATCTGTCGCTGTTATGGTCCACAAATCCTCTATTGGCACAATGGCACTCTATAAAGGGAAGCCAGTGATCTACATCGCAGAACCGGAAGTGGACAATTTTCTCATTCGAAGAAACCTGGCATTTCTGGCCTCATCACCGGAAGAAGTAGTAAAGACTTTTCATTCAGCCACTGCCACTCATAATCGGTTTCTCTCACTGGAATCTCTTGGTATGCCTGACAAACCTTCAGAGTATATTGCAGTCGAACTAAGAGAAATTTTGGACGATTTAAGGTAATCCACATCAGGTAGACTTCCACCAGAAAGGTGATTATGGTTAACTGTTCTTGAATTCCTAATTTTACGGAGACTTCCGAATGGGAGGCAGGCTGACCCGCCTAAAAGTTGTTACAGGGTTGTTTGCCGTAGCTGTGATAGGACTCATTTCCCTGATCGCTATCGCCAACTGGCTGGTAAATACCAGAACCAGCTCACGGCTTTATACTGATATAGAAAGCATTCCATACAATAAAGTCGGCGTTTTGCTGGGCACCAGTAAATATGCCCGTGAAGGTGGCTATAACGATCATTACGCCCTCCGTCTCAAGGCTGCATATCGTCTCTACACCCGTGGCAAGATTGAATATATCCTGATCAGCGGTGACAATGGCACACCCTACTATGATGAGCCAAGCACGATTCGAAAAGACCTGTTAAAAATGGGCATTCCTCCAGAGAAGATTTACAGGGATTATGCGGGCTTTCGAACTCTGGATTCAGTTCTTCGAGCAAAATTTGTTTTTGGCCTAAACGAATTCACCATTATTTCCCAGACCTATCACAATAAACGAGCCCTCTATATTGCTCAGAACAGGGACATCAACGCTATAGCTTTCAACGCTGGTGACGGAACCAACAGCGACTTGAATAACAAAGCCAGAGAGGTTCTAGCAAGAGTTTTGGCGGTGCTCGAAGTCCACTGGTTAAACACCGGTCCTAAATACCTGGGCCCAATGATCGATATTGGTAATACACCTCCGACATAGGGCCGGATTTGCAATGCGTGTGAAAACCAAAGAAAAGATATGCCAACAGCTCTTGGCCTTATGCCTGCTTTTTCCTGGCATCAGCAGTTTTGCCGACAAGGACAGGCTTTCGATCTCAGCAGGACTGCTTCCTTCAGACTACCCCCCTCTGTTCTGGATCGATGATAAAAAGGGAATTGTGCAAAAAATCCTTGAAGCTATCAGCCAGCGAAGCTCTTACGACTTCAAGGAAGAGTATTACCCTTTTAACCGAATTATTTACAAGGTAGGCAATGACAGCCTGGATTTGGAAGCCTGGACCTCCCCGCAGTGGCGAGAAAGCATTGCCAAAAACGTTTACTTCACGGCCCCCTTCACAGAGCACTGTGAAGTGATCGTCCAGTTAAAAGACAGCGACCTTGAAGTAAATCATCCAAGTGACCTCCGGGGAAAGCGACTGGGGGTTGTGCAAAACTATACCTTTAAAACCTTTGAGCCTTTTTTTGAGACCGGAGAAGTCATTCGCAACAACTCCAAAGACGAAATGCATGTTTTGAGGCTACTAATGAAAGGTCGAAATAATGCAGCACTGATGGATGAGCTGGTTGCCCGCTATCTGATGAAAACCCGATTTCCAGGAACGTTTAAAACAGGCAAAACGTTTGACTGTGTGCCCATTGCTTTTATGTTCAGTAAATCTGCCGAGAAGCAGGGAAAAGAGATCAACAGTATTCTTCAGAAATTAAAGTCAGAAGGCATCATAGATCAGATTATGAAAGAGTACCGATAGACGACTAAAAGCCCATCAATAACATTTATAGTTCAATGTTAAGAAAAGATGATTTACGTACGTAATGCCTGAGCTTATCCATAGCATTTGGAAACCACTTATCAAAACCTCTTGTTTCCCTGACCAGCTCATCAGCCAGTCTTGGGTTGTATAAGTCGTTATAAATAAAGCCCGCCAGTGAAGCATCATGATGTCTGAGTTTATCTATGGCAGCCTGAAGGTCTGTCTGGCGAGTCACTCCTGCCATCACCATCAGAATCGTGCCATCAACCATGGCACAAATAGACTCAGCTGGAATATTGTTTCTGTTGATCGCCATGACTGGAGAAGTGTCAAACACCACCACATCGTAACGCTCTAACCAGTACTCCATCAGTTTATTCATATTACTCAGGTTTCGAAACATGATGGCATCGGTATCACAAGGCGCTGGAAGTATATCTATATCAGCTTCATCGTCATGCATGATACAACCATCAGCTGAACTGGGATTGGGTAACCAGTCAGTATGTAAATGACCTGACAAATCCCCTAACTCCGGGTGTAACAGGTTCACTTCAACCAACAGGGTATGTTTACCATCTGCTTCACTTCGCTTGCTCATGGCATAAGCCATGGTGCTGCAGCCTTCACCAGGATTGGTAGACGTCACCGCCAGAGATCTCATTCCCCGCCCAATAGTATTGCCATAGACCTGCTCTACTTCCAGATAATTGATGGGAAGCTTGATCATGTTACACCACCTAGAGGGCTGAGCCCGATATCAGAGACTTTGTCAGACTGACCAGCGAAACAATACTAAGTACATCTTTCAAGGCATCCATAAAGTAAGCAAACTGGGTATTGGATACATCTGGAATAAAAACCGTATCTCCTGGCCTGATTACTGGCAGCCTGGAGGCGTCAGGGTTTTTCATAAAGCCTATAAGATCAAATGTGTGTGCCTGATTCTTATAATCTGAGGCATTTACAATAATGATCTTTTCTATATAAGCTGTTTTGGTCGGCCCACCAGCCTCTGCCAGGAGATCAAGAATCGACATTTCGGAATTAAACTCGTAGCGACCACTTTTGTTCACAGCCCCTAGAATCCTTATTGTCTGCTCCTGTTTTTTCTCTACCCAGCTTCGGTTTCTGGAGGGAATAAAAATAGTATCTCCTACTTCGACGGAGGGCAGCAGTGTTTCATCGCCCGTTTCAAAGTAGTTAACCAGATTCAAGGTACTGACTCTGGGTGCAGATCCATTCCGATGAATGATTCGAACATTGGTCAGGTCCGCCTCATCTTTGGGACCTTCTGCTGCAGAAAGTATATCTAATAGATCAAGATGTTTGTTGAATGCATAACGACCTGGCGCAACCACTGACCCCATAATATAAATGGATTGATCGCTGCTGAGTTTTACCCAATTGGCTTTATTATCGGTTGGACTCTCTGGTAACTCTGGAAAAACAATGGTCGACCCACCGGACAGTTTGGGAAGAGAATCCCAGTTTCCGCCGTGGGCAAGAAAATGTTCCAGATTAAACTCACGACTGACTGCCTGACCACCTTTACCCGTTTCAATAATCTTAACTCGGTTCAAGTCTGCTCTTTTATTGGGTCCGCCGGCATGAGCCAGCAGGTCCATAAAAGTGATCGTCTCGGAGTATTCATAGCGACCGGGTTTGGTAACAGCGCCGAGCAGATGAATGGATTTATTGGTGGGAAGCTTGAGCCATGTTCTATCTATCTCTGTTCCTTTTTCAGGGACAAAAATGGCATCTCCCGCCATGATTTTGGGCAGCTGAGCCCCATCACCTTCAGCATAGTCCTGCAAATTGAATCGAACTACATCACCATTGGTTCTGAGAATCCTGACCATCCGTGTATCTGCATACCGATTAGGTCCACCGGCATTCGCAAGTACATCCAGAAACCCCACCTCTTCACCGGTTTCAAATGCACCAGGCTTCTGTACTTGCCCCATCACATAAACGACCCTTCCCCCAAACTTAACAGCCTCTACCTGCTTGGGTACAAATACTGTTGCCCCTTTAGAGAGTTTTATTACTGCGTTCTCATCCCCCTGATCCAGATATTTCTTGAGGTCGAAGAGTTTTGCTTCGTTGTTATCTATAATCCTGATCTGCTCGACATTCGCATATCGTGTCACCCCTCCAGACCTTAGCAGGGCATCTACTACATTAATCCCTTCCTTAAATGGAAAAGTAGTTGGCCTGATAACTTCACCGAATACCTTAAGCGCATCTCTATCCTGAGTAGGGTCCATTCCTTCAGTAGCACCCGGAGTAAAAGATTCACCATGTATATTACCTAATTGAGGTGATGATGGAATGAAGATGACATCAAGAGATTTCAAATCAGGTATTAGAGCGGGGTTACCGGTATCAAGGTAGTGTTTATAGTTAAACTCTTTAGGCCCACCTTCCCTTCTGAGCTGCAACTTATCAAGTTGTGCTCCATCTCTGAGGCCACCTGCAGCGTTAATAGCTGTTTGGATATTCCCACTACTGGAAAGCTCGACTTCTCCAGGGTTATTAACATAACCCAGAACCGTCACCAGAAGTCTTTTTTCCTTTAACAACACTGAAAGCTTATCCAGTCCTAGGTAGGCTGTTGACAGCTTCTTATAGATAATATTCTCAGTCTCTCCAAGCGTTTTTCCAGCTACCTTATGCTGACCTACTTCAGGCAGACTGACCTCCCCTTCTCGGCTAATAAGGAACTCTTTGTTGAACCCGTCTTCACCCGGAAGATCGATTCTTAAAATATCACCAGGCTGCAATGTATAATCTTTTAAAACTTCAGTGGTGTTGTATTTTTCAAGCCCGCCCTGTGTAACTGCCTTGCTGCTGATTGCTTGAACACCTTCGTTTTCAATAACTTTGGAATCAGCTGGTTGAATAGCCGCTTTTGTACCTCCGGCGGATTCTTTTTCTTTAATAGGCGCCTTAATTTTCTGAGCAGTTTTTTTGATTGCTTCTTTTTTCTTCTTTGCAACAGGCTTAGGCTCTGGAACACTTTCTTTAAGTACAACAGGGTCAGGAATCTTTTTTCTAGTCAGCGATACCATAATGATATCCTTTCCCTGAACCTCAAACTTAGCCATATCATCCTGGAGAATGGCTTGCCTGTTTCCAGACCTGATGACTGAATAAGCAGGTAAGAATAACCGGTTTTCAAATAGCGGCAGAAAATGCTGAACTTTGGCAAGATCAGTATTCTTTGGTAACCAGTAACTCCCCGGCTCATCAAGATCTCCCAAGAAGGTAACCCTGATCATGTTAGTGGAGTCAATAAAATCGACCTTCGATGTTTGATAGGCCGATCCTAAGGATTCTTTAATTTTCTCTGATGCTTGAGATACACTTAGGCCTTCTAAATTAATAACATGACCATCACCCATAACAATGTGGGCACTTTCATTAATTGAGAGCAGGGGGTATTGAGGAACCCCTTCTTCAGAGTAAATGGCTACTCTTTTTCCAGGCTGCCATGCTTCTTCAGAAAAAGCTAATGAAGACACCATCATAAGTATTAGTAAAAGCACCTTATTCACTGGATGGACTCCTGATGATGGTTGACTCAAGGTCAATAGAATCTCGCCACTCTCTTAATCTGTATTTTTTAATCTGCTTTCTTATATCTACTGAAAATGCAAGGCCATCTGAACTAAGAAGTACCGGTGATAAAACACCCTTTTTATTTTCTATATTTCTGGTATTTATTCCCTTACTGGAAAAGTAATTAGTAATTTCATTCCCAGCATTTTCATCTACTGAATAAATAGACAGGAATATTTCAGGATGATTCTCCATCGCGGAGTAAACCATCAATAGTCGTTTATGAAAGCCCACCGATATTTCACCACTGGAACTTATCTGATCACATTCGCAGTTCAATGCGGCTGCCAACTCATGAGAGAAATCTTCTGAAGGTGTGTCTATGCCATTAAAACTCACAAAACTATCCAGACATTCACTATTTTCAGAGAGGCTGGACATCAGCCTGTTCACATAATCCAACTGTTCCATAGCGGTGGCCACACTATACTGAGCATCCAGAAACAGGCTGCCATCTATTTCCATTTTTGCTCTTCGTAAATAACTCCTCACCACTTTTATCTGACCTGGCATGCAATATTCAGCACCTTTATTGACAACAAAAGCCATTCTGGACTCTCCAATATCCCATAGGCTTTTCAGATAGGCCTGATCTACAGCTTCTGGTGTTTCGGGGTAGCGATCGGTAATACTGACCACACGCTCCGAATGATCTGGCCAGTGGTTGCACCCTGTGATAAATAAAATCATCAGACACAAAAAAGCCCTGCAGAAATGCTCTGCAGGGTTATGCAAGATTTGTAGTACTTGATCAAAAATTTTTTTAGAGGTTAGACAGATAATCTTCCACATCATTATATTGCTTGATCGCCTGGTTGATTCGTAACATGCTAAGTAATTCATCTGGCTTCCCATTAACGCCAACTAAAGCCAGCTGCCTGTTTTCAATTTTTAACCGTTTATAAAGAAAGACAAGAGCACCAATACCTGAAGAATCAAGTTCTTTCACAGAACTCATATCAACCAGGACATCACCTGCACAATCTCTAATCAGATGATCGAAGTGAGATCTTACCGCATTAACAGTTTCGGCATTGAATTGATCTGTCAGTGAGATAACATCGCATGACTGTGCATGCCAGGTTGCGTAATCCATTACTTCCTACTCCTTAACTTTATTCATGGGCTTCTCAAACACAAAAACCCAGACATCTTTTTTTTAAGACTAATTACCAGACTAGACAAGCATTAACTTAAAAGTCGGGTGTACTATACCCTTTAGAAATATCAGAATTAATTCAAAATAATATTTCCTAATCAAAAAGCCTTTTTGACAATTTATCACCACTTTTTTTAAACAAAAATCAAATAAAAACACACTGCGACAATTATCTGATCTAATAAAAAACCTAATTAAAATCGTACTTAAAGATTACAATTTCGTATTAGTAGCTTGCTCTTAACTTCCTATAGTTAATCTCACAAGGATAATAAAAAGCTCTTTAAACAACATCCGGTTGTTACTAATTGCTTTCTCCTTTTTCATAAACAGCCAACCTCATTGAAGTCTGTCGTTGAAAAACGTTCTATGAATGGCATCGAAAGAAGTCAAAGAATATGGAAACCAGCACAGGCATTGATGCTAAGCAACGCTTATCTGCCAAACTGCTTAAAGCCGTTCTTCTGGCAGCCTGTGTATTAGGCATAGCAATCAGTTGTGTGCAGATTTTCATTGACGCTCGCCAGTCCAGTAAAAGTATTGATTCAGAAGCCCAACAAATGTTGGCAATGATCAGGGAATCTTCCATTCAGGCGGCTTATAGACTGGAACCCACTATGGGAGAAGAAATTCTTTCTGGTCTGATGGAGCACCAGTCCGTTCACGTAGCAGCTATCAAAATACCTGATGAGCCCGAACTGGCGGTCGTAGAACGAGGCCTTTCTACTTCACGGTATCGCCAGCTTTCTGACTATATTTTTGAGCCCATTCGTATTTATCGAATCCCTTTGTATAAAGAAGAGCCCTTTCATGAGTACTACGGTGAGCTACTTCTGGCTATTGATACTGCATACCATGGCAGAGAGTTTATTCTGCGCTCTCTGATTGTTTTGGTCAGTGGCATATTCAGAGCCATCGCCATGGCGTTATTGCTCTATCTGATTTATTCATTAGTGCTTACCAAGCCTCTTAACCGGCTAATCAGAAACCTGTCACAGATTAACCCAGATGCTCCTGGCTCTCATAAGCTGCCTATGCCAAAAGGTCACCAGAACAATGAGCTGGGTCTATGGGTAAGAACAGCCAATCAACTATTGGAGTCCATTGAGAGAAACCTGAATTTAAGGCAAAAAGCTGAGGCTCAAATCATGAGATTGTCTCAGTATGATTACCTGACCCGTCTGCCAAACCGTAAAACGTTGCAAAAACATCTTCAAAGTCTGATCAACAACCCACTGAATTCAGATAGCAATATAGCCATTATCTGTCTGGGACTGGATGACTTCAAGTCCCTTAATGCTCAGTTCAACTTCAATGCAGCTGAACATGCACTGGTCAAAATTGCAGACCGCTTGAGAAATTACATCGGTAACAGAGCTTATATCGGACGTCTTGGAGAGGACCAGTTTGCAATCGTTCTCTCCAAAATCACCCAACCCTATGAAGCTGCAGAAATGGCCCAGACTCTTCTCAAGCAACTGACCAGGCCGATTCTGGTGAACGATGAAAAAATAACCATTAGCGGTACTGTGGGCATTACGCTTTATCCTGACGATGGTCAGGAAGTAGACAACCTCTTGCAGCAGGCAGAATTCGCTATGATTATGGCCAAATCCAGAAGCCATAACCGTTATCAATTCTATATTGCAACGATCGATACTGAGATCCGGCAGCGTAAAAAACTTGAAATGGATCTCCATGAAGCTCTGGAACACCATGAATTGAGCTTGGTATATCAACCTCAAATTGACTTCAAAACATCTCAAATGGTCGGAGCAGAAGCTTTGCTTAGGTGGAAGCACCCCGAGAAAGGGCTTATTTCACCAGAAATGTTTATCCCCATGGCAGAAAGCAACCTGGATATTATTCCCATAGGGGACTGGGTTCTCGAATCTGCCTGCCACCAACTCCATGAATGGCGTCAGAATGGATTTAGTGATTTAAGGATTGCCGTTAACCTTTCAGCCATTCAACTACGAGATAAAAACATTGTTGATCGCATCAACTATTTGCTGAACAAATACCAGATACCGCCACAGCGGCTTGAAATTGAAGTGACAGAAACCTGCATTATGGAAGATATCGAGCTTTCATCCGAGCAGCTCAATAAGATCAAGGCAACGGGCATTACACTAGCATTGGATGATTTCGGTACCGGCTACTCTTCTCTGAGCTATCTAAAGCAGTTTCCATTCGACAAGTTGAAAATTGATAAAACGTTTGTTGAAGATTTGCCAGCAAATAAAGAAAACACTGTGATTGTTGAAGCCATCATTCAACTAGGTCGCAGCTTTGGTATTGAGGTCATCGCAGAAGGTGTAGAAACCAGAGAACAGGAAACACACCTTATTAACTCGGGATGCACAGAAGGCCAAGGATACTTTTACAGCAAGCCCATTCCTGAAAAAGAGTTTGCTGAGTTCCTGAGAGCCTGGAAAAACAAACCTGCAAATTCCTGAGGGACCCGTTAATGGACAGGCAGAAAGTAGTCATTTTGCTCGACTCCAGCGAACTTGGAGGGATTGAGACTCATATTGTTCATCTTGCCCTGGCCCTTAGACAGTCAGCCTGTGATTCTGAAATCTGGTTTTATAAACGCTATTCGCACACCCATCCTTTGGAAGAAAAATTAAAACAGAAACAGATCAACTTCCGTTACCTTGATGGTTCATTCAAACACCTAAGAAATCTTCTTAACTCTGAAGAGCCTCTGATTCTTCACAGTCATGGATATAAAGCCGCTGTTATGGGAAGGCTGGCAGCCCTGCTTGCTGGTACACCCTCTGTCTCAACTTTTCACAACGGTGATAAGGGCTCTGGCATAGTCAGGCTGTACACCCTACTCGACAAATTAACGAGTCGGTTGTCCAGTAATATCGCCGTCAGTGAAGAGATTGCAAAACGGTTGCCCAAGACACCAAAAGTCATTAACAACTTCATAAATATACGATCAGCCCCTTGTATACAGGGAAGAAATATCGCCTTTGTAGGAAGACTCAGCCATGAGAAAGGGCCTGACCTTTTCATTAGAATCGCATCTCAGCTCCCCGAACTGACTTTCAGAATGATTGGCGGTGGCCCAATGGAACAAGAGCTCAGCTCCGAGCCTCCTCCAAATGTCTCGCTGGTCGGACAAGTCCGGGACATGGAAACGCAATGGCCAGAGATTGGCCTGCTCTGCATCTCATCCCGTGAAGAAGGCCTGCCAATGGTTGCACTAGAGGCCATGTCCAGAGGAATACCAGTAGTCGCTTATCGACTGGGAGCACTGCCTCAGCTGATTCAACAAAATGCCAATGGCTGGATAGTACCCAGAGAGAACATTCAGGTGATGACAAAGCTGATTAAACACTGGTCCTGCCTTGATGCGGCACATCTGGACAATATGACCCAATGCTGTCTGAAAACCATAGAAAAAGACTATTCCTACGAGGCTATATTGCCACAGATTGTATCTGTCTACCGTCACGCTCTTTCAAAGAAAGGCCTGTCCTGGCCAATCGCTCATCAGTCTCCCTGCGAGAACCCCTCGATCACAGAATTAAGAGAATAACGAAATGGAACTGGGTCAGAATGTTATCAAGGGATTGAAAGTCGGTGCCATGCTTAGGCTGGCTGCTCAGATCTTTACTTGGCTAAACACCCTGATCCTTATCAGACTGCTGACGCCCGATGATTACGGCCTGATGGCTATGACCATGGCTTTTATCGGCATTTTTGCCCTGATGGGTGATTTTGGCATAGCCAAAGCGGTTATTCAGACTGAAACGCTGGACAAAAGCACCCTGAGACAATGCTTTACTGTAAATATTGTTTCTTGTGTCTGTTTCTTTTTAATTTTCTTTTTTTCGGCTCCCTTAATAGCCAATTTCTTTAACGAGCCCAGAGTCACCCTGCTTGTTCAGGTCATTGCTTTACAGCATCTGATTATGATTTTTCATACCCTTCCCTATGCTCTGGCCAGCCGCAACATGCTCTACAAGGAACGTGAGAAAGTGCAGTTCATTACTACCCTCAGTACCAGCATATTCACCTTGGTACTGGCTGCAACGGGCTGGGGAGTCTGGTCATTAATCCTGGGTCATTTATTCATGAGGCTAGTGTCCACCATTGGCTTTTTCAGGCTTCAGCCCTGTTGGATATTACCTGCCTGGAACTTCAAGGGGTTTTCAAAAATTGCAGCATTCAGTGGTCTCGCTACCATCAATGATGTACTTCGCTACCTCTATAACGTATTCACCAGTATCAGCATTGGTAAGCTGTTAAATAAGACTGAACTGGGTATTTTTTCAGTCGCCAGGAATCTGGCAAACCTACCGAGTGACAAAATAGGTGAGCTTTTAAATCATTTAGGGCTTTCATCTTTCGCCAAACTACAAAATGAAAAAGATGTAGCAGGGCTCTATTTAATCAAGTCCATTCAACTAGCCAGCCTGGCTTTATTTCCAATTTATTTTGGGATGTGCGCAGTAGCACCAGAATTAATTACTCTGGTGCTTTCCGAAAAATGGACTGCAGCGATCATTCCCTTCCAAATTCTTTGCCTGTCCAGCCCACTGAGAATGTTGTCAGAAATCCTGGCAACTGCTTCGACTGCAGTGGGAGAACCCAGAAAAAACACTCAAGCTTTACTTGGATCTCTGGTCATGTTGCCAATGATCCTCTTTGGTATTCAATATGGAGTCACCGGAGCCTGCTTAGCCTGGCTAGGCGTCACCGGGGTCAGCTTCATCTTCCATTTATGGAATATGCTGCCTGTTTTTCAGGTTTCAGCCATAGACTTTTTCAAGGCACTGGCTCCTGGGTTTATAAGTTCTGCACTGATGCTGTCAGGACTTTTTTTAATCCGATATCAATCACCAGATATCAACAGTTGGCTACTCTTTGGTGCAATGATTATGGCAGGAGGCCTGATATTCGTTTTGACCATGCTGCTTTTTTTCAGAACACAATCCAAAACCACTCTTGGTTATCTCAAGCATTAGGATTATAGAGAGAAATTATGCAGGGGCCGGTTCTAGAAAGGATATTCGCTAACAAACACCAAACGATGGTGGCCTGCATCTATTGTATTCTGGCCGCTTTGCCCGCCCTGCTGTTTCCTCACCCTATTGCTCTGATTCCGCTGGCAGCCATACCACTGGGCCTGATTTTTATTTTAAAGAAGCCTTTTGTTGTTGTACTGATTTTCATCATGTTCTCTTTCTTCCGGCTTCATGAAGTTTTTCCCCAGCTGGATCCAATCAAAATCCCCATGCTGACAGCTCTGGGATCCTATTTCGTTTTGGGCTGGCACATTGTTCTGACCCGAAAAGTAAAAATGTACTGGCGACACGAACACACTGCCTTTGCCCGATTCTTCGGCTGGGTTGTACTGGGTATTGCTTTTTCCAGTCATCCACCCAGTGCTTTTGGTAGCTTTACCAGCGTCTATGTGAAGATTGGCATAATGGTTCTGGCTATATCTTGGCTAATGACTGAACACTGGCACTTCAAACTGGCCCACTTTCTGATTATTTGCTCTGGGCTGGCCGTCGGCTATGTCACTCTATACAACAATGCCAATGGCATCGGTATGGTGGAAGAAACCCGTGTCACCATTCCTGGCACCAGTCTGGGCGATCCTAATGACCTTTCTCTAGTACTGAGCTTCCCGATGAGTTATGCCATTGCTTTTGCGGTAACCCGGGGAACGGGCAGAATTAGAACATTGCTTGGCATTGCTGGATTTATTATTTTTGTATCTTCTATCATTGCTACCCAGAGTCGTGGAGGACTTCTGGCCACTGTCGCAGTTATGGGGATATTTGGCCTGAGAATCATCAAGTCAAAACTACTACTGATCAGTATTTGCAGCTTTAGCTTGATGATTCTGGTCGCTGCAGCAGGTATCAATGACCGTAAGTCAGGTGGTGCGGCAGAAAAAGGTGTAGATGCGTCTGCGATGGGTCGTATTCATGCCTGGGAAGCTGCCTTTTTCATGGGATTGAAAAACCCTATGACAGGTGTAGGTCTCTCTTTGTTCCTTGATAACTATTGGGATTACGCGACCCATAGTCGTGCAGAAGGGCAGGCTCATGTGACCCACAGCACCTGGTTTCAAGTGCTGGCAGAAGCTGGTTTTTTTGGACTGGGACTCTTTGTATTCCTGATTTTCAGTATTTTCATGTCTATTCGCTCGTCACTGGACAGACTCGACAGGAATAGAGGTTCGCCGGAATATGACCCTCATTTAACAGCAATAACCGTTGGCACCTATGCAGGCCTGGTAGGTTTCTGCGTTTCAGGAAGCTTTCTCAGCCAGGGCTTCTTATGGCCTATCTACATTATTACTTCGATTAGTATTGCTATTGCCAACTATATGGATACCTATCACCCAGAGAAAGCAGAAGGGGAAAAAGGGTCTATAGTTAAAAAATCAAGGAAGTCCAACAATTCGTTTATAGACGGCAAGGATAAGCCCAATGATCAACAGCCTGAAAAACTGGCTGAAGTCCGGTAACTCACCGATCGCTAGATTTATTTTTTCAACCTTAAAAGCGATCCGTTACTTCGAATTTCCTCTTATACGACCACTGCATAGCCTTTTGTATCATCTTCATAAAATGATAACGGGCTTCTTTGCCAGTATTGGTCGTGCCCTTTACTGGACTCCTCTCTTTAAAAGTCGCCTTAAAAATAATCCCAAACGTCTGTATGTTTATTCTGGTATGCCCCTGTTGCTGGGTCCCCTTTCTATCACCTTCGGCGATAACTGCCGAATCTCTGGCCATTCTACAATCAGTGGCCGGGCTTCGAGTGTTGAAGCACCCTCCCTCAAAATAGGCGACAACGTTGGTATCAGCTGGCAAAACGAAATATTTGTAGGAAGAAAGATTGAAATCGGCAATAACGTCCGACTGGCAGTAAAAGTACGCCTTGTTGGCTATCCAGGGCACCCCGTAGATCCGATTGACAGGGCTAAAGGGTTACCAGATACCGATGATCAGGTTGGCGATATCATTATTGAAGACAATGTCTGGCTGGCTGCTGGAGTCACAGTAATGGGTGGTGTCCGAATAGGCGCCGGAACCATAGTAGCCTCAGGCAGCGTTGTCACAAAAGACCTGCCAGCAGGAGTTCTGGCAGGAGGCATTCCAGCCAAAGTGATCAAGTCTCTTGATCACCAAAAAGAAAGCTTGGAGGCTTGATATGGCTGATCTGGTGGTGTTTGGAGAAGACTGGGGTGGCCTGCCATCCAGTACCCAACATTTAATCAGGCATCTGCTGACACGGCACCGTGTCATCTGGATCAATTCGATAGGTATGCGCAGCCCGGGCCTGAATAAAAAGGACATGCAACGGATTGTTCTCAAAGCAAAAAGTATGCTTAAGAGAACCAATGTTCTTACTGAAGATATCAGTGAAGGCCCATCCCCTATTATTCTCAGTCCCAAAGTTATCCCTTTTCATAATCTGTCCATCGTTCGCCAGTTTAATAAAAACCAGCTGGTCAAAGACATCCGCGAAGCCTGTAAAGAACACGGATTTAAAGACATTATTCTATGGACATCTCTGCCGACAGCTGTCGACGTAGTTGGCTCTTTAAATGAAAAAGCTTCGATTTACTATTGTGGTGATGACTTTAATACTCTGGATGGCGTCGATCATTCGACCGTAAACCCGATGGAGCGGGAGTTGGCAGATAAGGTGGATCTGATTCTGGTAGTCAGTAAGGAGCTTGCTGAAAAGCTGCCTGGCCCTTCCACAGTGATGTTCCCTCACGGAGTTGATTATGACCTGTTCTCCTCTCCTCGTTCTCACCCTGGAGACTTTCCAAGGCAGGGACCTGTTGCCGGCTTTTATGGCAGTATTTCAGAATGGCTCAATGTTGAAATGCTGACTCAGGCAGCAACAGCCTTACCCGGCTGGCAATTCGTTTTTGTCGGAACCATAAAAACCGATGTTGGTGCTCTAAGAGAGATACCGAATGTGCATTTTCTTGGGCCAAGACCGCACTCTAAACTCCCTGCTTATGTTCAGAACTGGGACGTTGCCATGCTGCCTTTCTGCCATAACCGCCAGATAGAAGCCTGTAACCCACTGAAATTAAGAGAGTATCTGGCTTCTGGCACAGCAATAGCTTCTACAGATTTCCCTGCTGTCAGAGTTTACGACTCAGAAGTCACTATCCAGAGTCACAGAGAGCCTTTTTCCAGGACTATTCAGCGAGCATATGATCAAAAAGAAGCAATAGAAAATCGACGTGCCGCAGTAAGAAACGAATCCTGGGAAAGTAGAGCCGCTCAGTTGGAAGAATTGATCGATCATCTGGCCAACCGACAATCCCGTTTTCCTGAAAGGCTCAGTGAGAGCTAAACATCTACAATGAGATAAAGCTGGTAATAAATCAGGTAAAGCTGGACTGTTAAAATAACAGCACTGACGACATTTGTTGCTTTATTTCAGCTGATTTGTTTGAAGAATGACAGCACTCCTTTTGGCAAGGATAAATAAGGGAGTTCAACAGGGAAGTGGATGTGAACAGGGTTCCAACAATCAAACTCTCAACACTATGGCTTTTATCACTAATGGCCATTCTTTCTGGTTGTGCCAGCCAGCCTCCCGCCCCCCTTGAAAAATTATTAACCGAGCAGCCTCCCCAAACTGAAGAAGAATTAATCGGCGCTATAGAGAAATTACGCTCGGAATCCAAAGAGTTGACGATATCAAACAACATGTATCGACGTCAGCTTTCACTGAATTATGAAGAAGATGCCAATCATATTTCTGATCATCAGAAAAAAGTCATCAAACTGTTTTTCCAGACTCTGCCAGACCGGGATAATCTGAGCATTATTCTGTCCATCTCCCCTTCCTCAGATGAAGGTTTTAACTCCATTAATGATGCCTGGGTCAGAGTCCAGGAACTAAGAAGCTATCTGCAGGACTATTCCGTTCAGATAGAAGAACTCTACATACCTGATCAGGAACCCGATACGGTCACTATTCAGGTTTTAGGAGGTGACAGTGTCCAATGATGTACTGAGAAACCTCTTAAGATTACTGGCTATTGCCTGGCGAAGGCGATACATGATTGTTGTGCCAATGCTGATCATGCCCTTTATTGGCTTATTTGCCAGCTTTCTTGCCCCCAAGTTTTATGAAGCTCATACAACAATCCTTCTTCAGGACACCAGTGAGCTAAACCCTATTCTTGAAGACTTTTCTCTGTCGACCAGCCTTGAAGAGCGTCAGTCTGCTCTGAAAATCCTGCTAAAAAGCCGAAATGTACTGGGCGCCGTAGCCAGAGACTTGGGTTACATTACAGATCAATCCACCGAAGAAGACATAGACAAGCAGATTCAGGAACTCTCACGATCGCTGTCTATCGTATTTGGCGGTGAGTTAATCAAGATATATTACCGCTCTGAAAATCGCACTGATATTGCTTTTTTACTCGAAACGGTGACAAAGCATTTTTTGTCTATTGTTCTTGCCCCTCATAAATCCTGGACCACGACCTCAGAAGACTTTCTGAAAAATCAGCTGCAGAGGCAACGTGGAGCACTGAACGGAGCTGAAGAAAAGCTTGCTGATTATAAAGCTCAATACGCTCTTGAATTACCCCAGCTTCATAAAGCCAACATCACACGTCTGGCTGAACTCAGACAGTTACTCATGGAAAAGAAAACAGATCTTGCTGGCGCAGAAGCCGCCTTGAATGAGTTCAATAACAACCTTACTCAAACGAACCCAGTGATTGGCAAGCTGGAGGAGAGGTTAATACAGGTAAGGGCTGACCTAAGCATGCTTCGTTTCCGTTACACGGAACAACACAGCAGAGTACAAGCGTCCCTTCGAGAACTTGAAAGACTCGAAAGCGAACGAAAAAGAATGATCAATGAAACCAGTCAGCTTAAACCAGAAGACATTAAGCGATTATGGAATCTAGCGGCAACAGCTCCAACCCATATAGACGAAACCAGAAACAGCTCAACCACTATTCTTGCCTCACAATTACAAGCCGTTCAGGAAGCCAACGCCAAAGTGATCAGTTTGCAAAATGAAGTAGAAAGCATCAAAAGCATAGCGTTGGAGATGGAAAATAAGGTGACGTCATTTGCCCAGGTTGAAAGGCACCTGATTGAGTTACAGCGCGACTATGACATCAAGATGAAACTCTACGAAGACTTCCTTCAGCGCTACGAAATGGCGCGAGTTTCAGGAGATCTGGGTCGATATGAGGAGCTTGAAAGAATCAAAGTCATCGATGAACCTTTCACTCCCAGTAAACCAAATGCCCTACCCTCTATTTTGTTTGTAGTCGCCGGATTCTTTGCAGGCATCGGTATTGGTACAGGTCTCACCGCCATCGCCGAAATTTCTGACACCAGCCTCAGACTGAGAGAAACACTTGAAACCATGACCGGCGTTCCTGTGATCACCCGAATACCAGCAATGCCACAGGCTCTTTGCCTGACTTACAGCCCGGAAACCGATACCTTCTCAGGAGAGGCCACATGAGCCAGAAGTTTGTTGTTGCTCAGATTGTTCAACACCTTGCGCCTGGCGGGATCGAAACCATGGTTCTCGACCTTCAAAGAAGGGCGCCAAATCCTGAAAGAGTTCACATCATCAGCCTTGAAGGTGATCTGCACGCAGCTCGAAATCACTGGCCCCGTCTAGAAAATGTACCAAGGCTGCATTTCATGGACAAACAGCCAGGTATTCAGTTCAGTGATATCAAAAAGCTCGCAGACCTGCTCAAGTCTCTTGACGTCAATGTTGTTCACACTCATCACGTTGGGCCCATGCTTTATGGAGGCATAGCTGCCAAACTGGCTTCATGCCGACACGTGCATACTGAGCACGACGCCTGGCACCTTGCCAATCTCAAAAGAAGGTTGCTGGTAGGCAGCTTTTTCCATCTATTCCAACCAGCAGTCGTGGCTGATGCAGAGCTGGTTGCAGCCAGTATCAGACAATATATTCCTTTGTTTAAACCATCCGTAGTCATGAACGGAATTGATACTGAACGCTTTCAGCCCGGCGATCAGAAACATGCGCGAAACCAATTATCTCTCCCTCAAGATGTTCCTATCATTGGCTGCGCTGCAAGACTGACTGCGGTGAAAGCCCACGATGTTCTTATCTCTGCTTTTTCGAAACTGTCGCCTGACTGTCATTTGGCGCTAGCTGGCGGTGGTGAGCTTGAAAATAATTTGAAGGAACAGACTACTTACCTTGGAATTGAGAAGAGGGTGCACTTTCTGGATGTTGTCGAAGATATGCCAAATTTCTTCCATGCCATCGATGTCTTTTGTCTTGCATCTCTTCGGGAAGGCCTCCCTCTTTCGCCGCTGGAAGCCCAGGCCTGTGGCAGGAATGTCGTGCTGACAGATGTTGGTGGCTGCAGCGAAGCTGTCGCACCGGAAGGAATGCTGGTTAAAGCAGGGGATCAAGAGGCACTGTCGCAGGCATTGGCTGGACAGATTAAAAAAGGGTGCACTGAAAAAGCTCGAAATAGCGCCAGAGAGTTCGTGGTGCAAAAGGGCAATTTAACCAGAATGATTGATCAATACGTTCAGCTGTATGAGGGAGGAAAGCTGTAATGGAATGGCTGTTGTTGTCCGTATTTCTGATAGCATCCTTCATCGTAATCTATCATCACGTAGGTTATCCAGTCGCTCTCAAGTGGCTGGCCAAACGAGGTCAGACAACGCCTCCGCCATACTATCATCGTCACTACCGGATCAGCCCTCTGGACCATATGTTGCCCAGAATTTGTCTGATCATGCCTGCTCATAATGAAGCGGCGGTCATCACTGATAAAATTCATAACCTCGGCGCTATTGATTATCCAGAGAACAAGTTAAAAATCATTATCGTTTGTGACGGCTGTACTGATGATACTGCTGAGCTGTCACGAAGGGCTGCCAGCCAGATAGAAAACTGTCATCTTGATATCGAAGTCGTTGAGAAACCCCAAAATTGTGGGAAAGTTGCCGTTCTTAATGAAGCCATCAGCTTGTGTCAATGTGATGTAGTTGCTCTATCTGACATTTCAGCACTGCTCTCTACCGATAGCCTCCTTATCGCTGCCGCACAGCTCAGTTATGAAGAAACCGGGGTTGTCTGTGGCAGTTATCATTTCTTCCACTCACTGAGCGTTGGTGAGCAGGCCTACTGGCGCTATCAGAGACAAATAAAAACTCAGGAAAGCTCATTGGGTGCCACTCTGGGCGTACACGGGGCTTTCTACGCTTTTCGCCGTCGTCTGTTCGAAGAACTGCCACCTGATACCATCAATGATGATTTCACCCTCCCCGTCAGCATTGTCATGCAGGGTTACCAATGCCTGTACGATGAAAGGATCATGGCCGTGGAACTTGAACAAGCTTGCAATGAAATGGACTTCAGCCGACGCAAAAGAATTGCCGCTGGCAATGTCCAACAGGCCATTCGTCATATCGGTTTACTGCATCCGAGGTTTGGCAGGATTGCTTTCAACTTCTTTTCTGGAAAGTTCCTGAGACCATTAATGCCCGTGTTTTTCACCCTTGTCTTACTCTCATCTGCCTTACTTATAAAGCACTATCCCATTTTCATACCAATATTCATTGCCCAACTGGCCGTCTACATCTTCACAGTATTTTTTATACTGTTTAAAAAGCAACCGAACTGGAAACTGGCCAGGATCGTTTATTACATAATGTCCGGACATATTGCGATGGCGATAGGGCTGGTTCGATACCTGACCGGTTTGGAATCTGGACAGTGGAAAAAAGTGACCAGTAAAGACAAAAGGAGTCGGGCTGTACAAAACTGATTGTGACAGCCAGAAGCAGTAAGGGGATGTAGTTGGCATGCTCTGTAGTTATCCGGAGTAAAAACCGGAGATAAAAACGATGTACCAAGGAGTAGGACCATGAAAGATGTAACTTATGTTCACCCTATTACTGCACTCGGTAAAAGGGTAATGGACATATCTCTGGCTGTGATAGGCATTATTCTCACACTGCCTCTCTATCCCTTCATTGCCATAGCTATAAGACTGGACAGCCCTGGTCCGGTTTTTTATCGGCAAATGCGCATTGGCTATCAAAGAGAAAACTATGTAAGCCTCTTTTTGATGACCAAATTCCGAACGATGAGTGCCGACGCTGAGGCCAAAAGCGGCCCTGTATGGGCTGCAAAGAATGATCCCAGAGTCACTAAAGTAGGACATTTTCTTCGTAAGACTCGCCTGGATGAATTGCCTCAACTCTGGAATGTACTCATGGGTGATATGTCCATCGTGGGTCCCAGACCTGAAAGACCGGGTATGTGCCATAAGCTGGAAGATAATATCCCGTTTTATACCGAAAGGACTTTTGATGTGGTTCCAGGTATTACAGGGCTGGCCCAAGTTAACCTGAGCTACGATGAAACCATCGATGATGTGAGAAACAAAGTAGCTTATGACCATGCTTATGCATTGTCATTAAGCAGTCCGGCCGACTGGTTAAAAATGGACTTTACCATTATGTTCAAGACTATGTGGGTCATGGTAAAAGGCAAAGGACAATAGCCTTCTGGCTCATTGTCCTCAGTAATTGAGATGGTTCGCCACCAGTATATCGAGAGCCCTGCGCATCCCTTCCCGGCTATGAGCACCAGGCTGGAAAGGGTCTGCCAGGGGCTGTTGAAGCAGTGCGCACTGTATCCCTTTTGGCGCTTCGCGTTCTTCCGGCCACAAAAGCACATCAGGATAAACGCCTGTCATTTCCTTCATCCAGTTCAGCTTCTCGCCAATAGCCATCTGTCTGACGGCTGAAACTTCAGGGCTGATATTACCAATAAATACACTTAACGCGTCGCTTTTCTGGATAGCCTGGGCCACATCTTTCATTAGTAACGCCGGAAGAATACTGGTCATAAAACTGCCAGGTCCCAGAATAATGAGATCAGCTTCTTCAAGTACCGTCAAAGCTTCCTGCGTTGGCTTTATATCCGGAATCAGCATTAAACGATCAGGTTTCTGATCCAGTGCATCTATTGTTGTCTCACCCACAATCTGTTGATTATCAAGCATGGCAGCAAGACTGGCAGGCTCCTCAGACATAGGGATCAAGTCAGTTTCAACCTGAAGCATCTGTCGGATAAGGTTGATAGCATCCATGGGGCGAACACACATTTGATCCATGGCCAGAAGAATCAGGTTGCCAAGGTTATGATGCGTTAGCTCCCCGCTGTCTTCCTTGAAACGATATTCAAAAAGGATACGAGCCAAATTGGGACTGTCAGAACAGAGCTGATTAAGACAATTCCTAAGATCACCCCACGCTATGCAACCACTGGCCTCTCTCAGTCGGCCAGTTGATCCACCATCATCTGTAGTGGCAACAATACCTGCGAGACGATCTTTCATGAAACCAAGGCTGGCCATGACCCTTCCCAGACCATGACCACCGCCTATAGCGGCAATACGACGACATTTAAAAAGAGCGTTGACGGATTGCATTTATAATTGAGGAGTTGTGACTGTAATAGAAAATTATAGATGAAAGGTAGGACTAGCGTCTCTACCTTTAGACAACTTTCTCCAAAGGTGAACCTTTACTGCCGAAACGCTCAGGAATCAATTCAGGTAATCTTCTCAACAAATAGGCTTCCAGTCGGACTTTACCCGACTCATCTAATTCAATGCCCAATTTGCTGCGACGCCAAATAATATCTTCCACCTGGTAAGCCCACTCATTTTCAATCAGATAGTCAACTTCAGCTGCATAAAGTCCAGCACCAAAATCTTCACCGAAATCTTCCAGAGAGCGACTCTTGCCTATCAATCGATAGCTCAGGTTTCCATAAGTTCCGCTAAAACGTGACGCTATTTCACGAGGCAGCCAGGGATGTGCATTGCAGAGCTCTTCAATACATGTCTGAACACTTTTGAATTGCTCACTGCCAGGCAGCTGGGAATCTTTGGTCCAGGTTTCGCCCATGTCAGCAAAATAAGGCTGAAGTTTACCCACAGCAGCTTCACCCAACTTACGATACGTGGTGAGCTTGCCCCCAAAGATAGACAGGAGCGGTGCCTTGCCATCTTTATCCTCCAACTCCATGGTGTAATCACGGGTAATGGCCTGTGGAGAGTCTGATTCATCTTCACAAAGTGGACGAACTCCAGAGTAGTCCCAAACAATATCATCCAGAGAAACCTGCTGTTTGAAGTGTTTGTTTACCACATCGCAAAGATAGCGTTTTTCATCTTCAGAGCAGCACACTTTGGCAGGATCACCTTTGTACTCTACGTCTGTTGTCCCCACCAGAGAGTATTTTTCAAGATAAGGAATCACAAAAACAATCCGGTTATCTTCATTTTGCAGGATATAGGCTCGAGGTTCCTGATGAATACGAGAAACAACGATATGACTGCCTTTGATCAGGCGAATTTTTCGTGGGGATTTTTGCTTCAGTCCTTCATCAAAGAAAGATTGAACCCAGGGACCAGCGGCGTTGACCAGCGCACGACTGCGAACAGTAAACGCTTCTCCAGTGATTTCATCACGAAGAGTGATCTTCCAAATCCCTTCATGTCGTTCGGCATGTAATGCACTGGTTTGAGTACGAACTTCTCCGCCTCTTCTCTGAAGCTCCATGGCATTCAGTACGACCAAACGGGCATCATCTACCCAGGCATCAGAATATTCAAACCCTTTGCTGAAGGAATCTTTCAGTGCAGAATCTTTGCCAAATCTCAGTGATTTGGATCCTTGCAAAGAAACTCTGGCACTGAGGTTGTCATAAAGAAACAGCCCGGCACGGATCATCCAGGCAGGTCTCAGATGTGGCCTATGGGGCAGACAGAAGCGCATGGGGGAAGCAATATGAGGCGCCATTTTCAACAGCACTTCTCTTTCTGCAAGGGCCTCTTTAACCAATCGGAACTCATAGTGTTCCAGATACCTGAGTCCGCCATGAATCAGTTTGCTGCTGGCTGATGAAGTGGCTCCGGCCAGATCAGACTTTTCACACAGGCCTACTTTCAGGCCCCTGCCTGCTGCATCTACGGCAATACCAGCACCATTGATGCCACCACCGATAACGTAGATGTCAAAGAGATCTTCTGCCTGTGCCTGCTTCATTCACTCACACCTGAAAACGAAAATTTGCGAATATTTTTAAACTATAACGAAACTTATAGTACAAAAAAAACCAACATGTTTACTAATTCGAATAAATACGAATCTATAGGTGGTTCATAACAGTGTTATGACAAAAACAGAAGTGTGCAGACAACCCAGATTAAGCCCCAGCGCTGAGAATTCGGGGCGTTATAAGAAACAGACGCATTTGACTGGTATTTTGCTTTTTATCCGCTCGGAACAGTCGGCCAAGAACAGGAATGTCTCCCAATACCGGCACTTTAGTCGTTTTTTGATCCTGACTTTCCTTATAGAAGCCTCCGATAAGCAAGCTTTCATTTTCGTTTACGATCGCCTGTGTGCTGATCGAACTGTTACTGACTCGGGGCAATGAAAGGTTCTGATCGTTCGAATCCCCTCCATCCTGAATGTTTACACTCATATGGATTCGACGCCCAATCTCTTCTTTGACAATTCGTGGGGTTACTTGAACAACTGTTCCGGAGGTTACCGGGAATAACTCTGCATCTTCCTGGCTTGCTACCTGGACATAAAAAGTACTGCTGTTATCAAAAACGGCTTCCAGGTTGTCTAAAGTCAGAATGGAAGGTTTAGAAACTACCTTGGCTCGCCCCTCATCTTCAAGCAAACTGAGTCGAGCGTTAAAGCTACCAATATTCATACCCAGAACAGTTGTAAAGGAAGAAAAATCATCTTTATAAGCTGATGACCCGGGATCAAACTTTATTTCAGTATTACTTCCCCTGGTATTGTTCCAGTCCACACCCAGAGCTTCTATGTCAGCAGTATTGACATCAATTATGGAAACGCTGACTTCAACCTGAGATGAAGGTTTGTCCAAAGACTCAATCAGTCCCTCATACATGGGCATCTTGGACTCCAGATCATGAACAAGAATGGCGTTCAATCTTGGATCTGCACTGATATAAGCCCCTTCCGCATGCGCTCCAGCATTCAATCCTTCTTGAGGCTGTTGTGCCTGCTGATTCTTTTGAACCCCCTGACGCACCACACCTTTGACTGGTTGTATTTTTAAAGGCTCAACGGGTTTGCTCTCTACACTGGAAACACCACCTCCGCTGGAAATACTTCTTAATAGAGTGGCTACGCCCGGGACCACAACCTGCTGACCTCTGAAATTAAAACTTTTATCTGTTGCCCAGGCATACTTAAGCCTGAACATTCTCACTGTTAACTTGCTTTTTTGACGCTCACCCTCTTTTTTATCCAGTAATGCTGCTGTTTGACTCACCATCTCAATATACCTTGGAGGGCCAGACACATAAACGAGTCCATCTTTTTGCTGCTCTTTCCAGAAAAAGCGGCCATCCCAAATTCCCACTTTTTTCAGGGTTTTCTTAAATCCCTGAGTCGTCATGTATTCAAGACTTATGATCTTCTGTTCAGCCGAACTACCACTGTAGATATAGAGTGAATGCCCATCAAAATACCAGATAAAGCCATAAATGTTGGCCATGTGATCCAGAAAGTCGACAGGCGTCAGTGGTCCAATCTTGCCATTAACCTCCCCAATTACCTCTTCAGAAATCACGACCGGAACGTAGTAACTGGCAGCAAAATTCTGTATTGCCTCCACCAGATCCTCGCCACTGCCATAATAGGCGTATGGGCGATCTCCAAAAACCGCCAGCGCTGGTGACTCTGAATCCTTTATCTCTTCTTCAACATCTTCCTGAAAATCTACACTATTTGAGCCGCCGCTCTTTTGCTGGTTTGTTTCAGACTCTGTGGCGACTTTGGTTTCTGAAGCAGACTGTGAATCCAAAGGAATATCAAATCCTGCAGTATTGTCGGTCTTCGGAGACTTTCTTACGTAGTTGTAGTCAACAGTTTCAATACCTGTCGTCTGTTTCTGGCTTCCCATCCACTGCTGTAATTTAAAGTACTCTTCTTCATCAGGTTTGGATCGGGTGGGTGGAAATGCAGTTGCATCCAATACTTGTGCCGGAGGTTCAGAAATTGGGCGAGCTGTTTGAAATTCTGACTGAGCAGATTCGGCAGAGCTATCTGGAAGGTATATCGTTTGCCCCACCAGCAACTTTGAAGGATTCGTAATATTGTTATACTCAGCTAACTCATGGAGTTCAAAGCCATAGTTCTGAGCAATGATAGAAAGTGACTCACCTGGTCGAACGATATGCCTTCGAGTATTGTCAGAATGGTTTGAGGAAGACCAGACAGCAGCCTGCGTAAAGGAAGACAAAATACCTGTAAAAAATAATAAAATAGCCAGAGCTTGAACAGGCAATACGATTAGCCAGTGTTTGAGAGTCTTAGAGCTCATTCGAAGAGTGCCTCCATGCCCATCTTCTAAACAACCTGAGAGTAAGGGTGTTAACGGCTAAATAAAATTTTTCTAATTACTTTTAAATTTTTAATAGCTAAATAAAATAAAAAATACAATAGAACCAGTGTATCCAAGATTACCCTTCAATTCTAATCATTTACACACTTTTAAAGCCAGTTCTACGGTTTATTTTCCTCCAGCCGATGTTAAAAGAGTTTTCTTCTAATGGGGGCTCTGCATCATGGACGTGTCTTTTAAAAGCGGTCTTTCTGGTATTTCATTCGTAAACAGTGACTTTATTGATAAAGATTTCCCTAAAGACAAGTCTTCATTCAAGCCTTCTGGAGACAGCATTTCTGCCCACTTCTGGAAAGCACTTGAAATGGGTCGGACTTTCCAGAACAGGGAAAAGAAATATGCTCTCAGCCTGACCGAGAAATCCCCTTCTCTATCACCGGATGAGCACCACATGATGAGGGATATGGCTTTAAGCCTTCTGAGCAAAAAGGCCGAAGAGTGGCCAGAAGTAAAAGCTGCACTGGACGTATTGAAAGAATCAAAAGAACTACAAGAATATCTGACCATGACCCGAAATGTTCTGGTCGCTGGATAATAAAACCGCCAGGAGGAAAACCCCATGAATAAGCCATTAAGACAATGGTTACTGGCTCAAGCTTCTTACTATATGGAATACCTCCAGCCTCGTAAATCAATTGCATTATTGGAAGCGGTCAAACGATTTGAGCCAAAAAACCCCGATGTTTATCGCATGCTGAGTTACGCCTACCTGCAAATCGATCGCCCTGAAGATTCCATTAAGGCCGCCGATACTTTTCTCCAGTACGCAAAGCCTGGTATGGATACCCGGGCCATCAAATGGATCAAGGGGCGAGCTCTGCTCAAAAAGAGAAAGAAAGCCGCTGTAAAATAGTCTCTCTTGCTTGACCAGACTGCACTCTCCTTCAAACAGGCTGGTCGTGAAGCATGAACCTCGTCGTCGCAGGTATGAATAAACTGGGCCAAAGAAATGACCTCTTACTGGCAGCTATGCTGGTAATGATCGTCAGTCTCATCATTTTGCCCATGCCCACCGTCTTGGTGGATTTTCTTATAGCATTGAATATGGGTCTGTCGTTCATTCTGATGATGACGTCTATTTACCTGCTATCCCCTCTTGAATTTTCTTCATTTCCAGCAGTACTGCTGGTGACAACACTCTTCAGACTGGCACTTTCTATCACCACAACCCGTTTGATTCTTCTCCAGGCGGATGCTGGAGAGATTGTTTATACATTCGGTAATTTTGTTGTGGGCGGCAACCTGATCGTTGGTGTCGTAATCTTCCTCATTATCACTATTGTCCAATTTCTTGTTATCACCAAAGGTTCCGAGAGGGTTGCAGAAGTCAGTGCCCGTTTCTCACTCGATGGCATGCCCGGCAAGCAGATGAGTATTGATGCTGACCTTCGTGCTGGCTCCATTGAGATGGAAGAAGCCCAAAAGCGCCGTGAACTGGTACAGAAAGAAAGTCAGATGTACGGCTCCATGGACGGTGCCATGAAGTTCGTAAAAGGTGATGCCATAGCAGGTTTGATAATTATCTTTGTAAACATTACTGCAGGTGTTGCCATTGGTACCACCATGAAAGATATGACTGCGGGTGAGGCTCTGCAACTCTACGCCATATTGACGGTAGGCGACGGCCTGATTTCTCAGATTCCCGCTCTGTTGATCTCTATTACTTCAGGCATTATTGTCACCCGAGTTTCCAATGAAGACTCAAAAGACCTTGGTAACGAAATTGGCGGTCAGCTTCTAGATAAACCCAAAGCCCTGCTGGTTGGGGGTGTACTGCTTCTGGGTTTTGCCCTAATCCCAGGATTTCCTACCTTTATATTTCTGATGCTAGCCCTGATCATTGGTGGTGGTGGTTATTATCTGCTGAGAAAAAACACTCGCCAGATGACGCAGGAAGCAGAAGGCGGGATACCTGCCATGGCAGCTGCAACTGAGACGGCCGGGGAAGCAAAGTCCAGACTGGATCAGCAGGAAGAATTCACTCAAACCTTACCACTGATCATCGATGTCCCCACCTCGATTCAGGAGACTTTGAACACGCAGATGCTCAACGATGAACTGCTAAAAGTACGAAAGGCTCTTTATATGGATTTGGGTGTCCCTTTCCCGGGTATTCATCTGCGTTTCAATGACTCTATGATGGATAATACATACGCCATCATGCTGCAGGAAGTGCCAGTAGCTAATGGTCATTTCCGTCCTGGCTTTGTTTTTGTTCGTGAAACAGTGGACCATCTGGAAATGTTGAAAATCCCATACGAACAAGAAGATGACTTCCTCCCAAGCCTTGATACGTTGTGGGCTGAAGAAAGCCAGAAAGAGAGATTGGAGAAAAATAATGTTAACTACATGGATGCCCCTAAAATTCTGACATTCCATCTGGCCCATGTTTTGAAAAAATATGCAGAGGAATTCATAGGCATTCAGGAAACTCGTTATCTTCTGGAGAAAATGGAATCTTCCTTTGGAGAGCTGATCAAGGAAGTCCAACGCCTTCTTCCAGTGAATAAAATCACTGAGATTTTCCAACGTCTTGTTTCAGAAGATATCTCTATCAGAAACCTGAGATCGATTCTTCAGGCTCTTGTCGTTTGGGGACACAAGGAAAAAGAAGTCGTTCAATTAACCGAATATGTACGTTCCTCTCTAAAGCGTTATGTCAGCTACAAATACTCGAATGGTAAAAACATGTTACCTGTTTACCTTCTGGATCAGGATGTAGAGGACACCATTCGCGGAGGTATAAGGCAGACATCAGCAGGCAGCTACCTTGCTTTAGACCCATCACAATCAGCTCGTTTCGTTGAAAATGTAAAAAATACAGTGGGTAAGATTGGACACCTTGAGCATAAGCCAGTCCTGATCACTTCTATGGATATTCGCAGATACGTAAGGAAACTTCTGGAGCTGGAGGTTTATGACCTTGCTGTGCTATCTCACCAGGAATTGACAGAAGAAATCACCGTACAGCCTCTCGGTCGTATATCTATCTAACCTTGCAAGATGTATAGGTTGCTAAGTTGTACTAATCCAGCCAGACCTGATCTGACAGTTACCGATTTTCAAGAAGGTGTCTGTCAGGCCAAGCTACATTCACGAACTTTTCCATCCAGATTTTTTTGCCATCAAGTAAGGTTTCCATTGGTGTTCTTGCGCAGCACTTCTTACCTTGGTGGGTACGCTCAGTATTGTAGTGATTCAGCCAATCGTCCAGATCCTGCTGTAATTCTTCTATCGACCCGTAAAGCTTCCTCCTCAAAGCGGGCTGATAAAACTCTCGCAGAATCGTTTTATGGAAACGCTCACAGATACCATTGGTTTGTGGATGCCTTACCTTGGTTTTCGTGTGCTCAATTTCGTTGATGGCTAAATACAGCTGGTAATCATGCTGTTCTGCTTTACCGCAGTACTCTGTTCCTCTGTCCGTGAGTATGCGCAGCACAGGCAGCTCCTCAGCCTCATAGAATGGCAACACCCGATCATTGAGTAGATCAGCCGCCGTGATGGGCGTTTTGGTAGGATAAAGCTTACACTGGGCTACTTTCGAATAGGTATCAATTTCACCACAAGCCTCATCGTCCAGCTTCTTGCGCTCAAGGGCTTCACTTGCGATTCGGTGAGAATAATACCTTCTTCAGCCACCTTGGCTTCCAGTGCTTTTAAGCGCTGTTTGAAGTTGGCCAAACATTTCTCAGCCAGACGCTGCGCACGCCACTGGGAGAAACAAAAACACCTTGCTTGCGGAGTTCGTTGGATACCCTGACTTGCCCATGAGCTGGGTCTTGAATAGCGTAATCAATGACGGCTTGTTCCATCGCCTGGTCGACACAATTTTTATGATTGGGTACGCGTTTACTTTGATCAAGAAGCGCTTCAACACCTCCCTCAGAAACCGCACCTCTGTAACGATAGAAGGTGTCTCTGGACACCCCTGTCATCTTACAGGCTTTAGAAATATTACCGAGTTCATCAGCGAGGTTCAGCAAGCCAACCTTGTGCTTAACAATTCCCTGAATCAGTGAGTTCTTAATTAATCTCGAGAAAATCGTGTAATTTAAGCTCCAACCTTACCGCAAATCACTTTATTACTACTTTGATCAGGAAATAACAGAACAATCCAGCAAAGAACCCAGCTGTTTTTGTCATTATTTTGAAATTCAGGCGATGCATCACCTACCAAGACCTGGCATTCATTTCAGAAAGACAGAATAATATTGATGGCTAACAAAGCATTTTTTCTGGATAAAGCCCCATAAACACTTGGAGTGCCGGGCTATATCGGCCAAATCGTAGTATTTTGCGACGGCCTGCCTCCAAAAAGCGGGCAGCCTGATAAATCAACTCCTGCATGACGGTTTTTATTCTTCTCCTTGCTGCCTGATGACGAACAGGTGACTGCGGCCCCAGCAAACAAGATTGCCCCATGTAACGCAGCATATTATAAGTTAATGCGCCCAGACACATTACTAAATCATTAGTATCGAACTTTCCAGAAGGAAGCCTTTCCAGATCCATATCGGTTTTTAATTCACTGTGAAATTGCTCACTGGTGGCGTGATTCTCATACAGCAGAATAACGTCGTTATCGCTGTATTCTTCTTCATTCAATGTTGTCCACCAACCTTCCAGCTCGTAGTCTGGAGTTAGAAACATCTGACCAACGGCATCTGACGTTCGTCTGACCATTTTGATAATCAGTCGCTGATGACCATAGTGAGCTTCATGGTTAATAGTCAAAGTCGCATAGTGCTTACCTGCTCGTAGCTCATGCCACTCTACCTTCGCTGCTTCAAACTTAGGTAGCCAGGCCTTGGAGGTGTACTGTTGGCGAGGATTCAATTTAATTATGTGGTCAACGTTAGCATGTTGAGCAACGGCCATGCGGGTATCTTCAGCATCGTGAGCACTATCGAGCCGAAGCAATATCGGCTGTTGCGTTATACGACGTACTCTCTGTAAAACGGCACCCAGGAATGGGATGAAATCATTTTGCGAGTGTTGCGAACCTGGTCGCAACTCACACCCCATGCACCAGCCTTCTTGCCCAAGGTAAGCCATAATGGGGGAGTAGCCGAAAAAGTGTTTATATGTCCAACTCACTCCTTCTTTCTTGGAGTTGCTATTGTCTTGAGGCGTGACATCCATATCTAATGGTATATGCTGTTGGCGATCAAGTTCTTTTGGAAGTGGTGTAAGCGGAGCATCAAGTTCTATAAGCAACTCAGCAAGACTTTCCTCAATCAGCGGAATAAGCTGGGTAGCATCTTCATTAAAGCGCTGGCGCAATCGACTGGCAGATGGCATCTGTTTTATTCCCATGCATTGCTGGAACCAATCGTCATGGCGAAGGGTGTCAATGGCGTCAAAGTCATTTTTGCCGAGGGCCAGCAAGCCAACATAAGCACGCACTAAATCAATATTGGCGATTCCATGTCGCTTCTTAATCTTACGGAGTGATTTTTTGAGGGATGTTTTTTTATTGAGGGCGTGACCAATAAAGGCAAGGCCAGCAAATGGTGTATAGAATTCCGTATCAGACTGCTCAAAATGGAGTTCCACAAAAATTCACCTATTCAGTGAAAAAACGAGTAGGTCGTATTTTAGCCTACACCCCTTTCGGTGGATGGCTTTAAGGCTTTTTTATTGCTGATGAAGTCACGGATTCAGGAATTCGATCAGAAGTATGAATCATTTGGGTTACCATTTTTATGATTTGGATTTAGGTGATTCACCTTCTCTCCAAATCGGTAACCCATTCTCTTTTTTAAGAAGAAATGTCAGATCAGATCTGAACTAATACAGCTAAGTATTAATGTCTGAGGAATTGATTAACAGCTTTCTCATCAGGTATTAAATAAGGGGAAAGGGTTCAATGTTGCTCTGAAGTCAACCATAAAACAATTATTGAACGTCAGAGCGAACAAGACCATAAACATATTGATCAAAGTATTCCTCTCCTTTGAAAATATGTTTTCTAAATACTCCTTCAAGCTGGAATCCGCACTTTTCAAGTACTTTCCCAGAGCCTTGATTGTGCTCTACAACATCAGCATAGATCCGAACCATACCGAGTTCTTCCATTGCGTACTGGGTCACTCTACTAAGAGCATGAGTCATAACACCTTTGCCCCAGTGTGATTCAGACAACCAGTAGCCAATCTCGGCTGTAAAGCGATGGACATCCAGCTGAATAACAAAGCCTATCTCACCAATGGCTTCTCCTTCGTGATCAATCACAAAACGAGTATCGGCTTCATTTTCCTTTACATGCTGAATCCACGCCCTGGCGTGTTCAATGGTATAGGGGTGAGGAAAACTGTCCCTAAGATTTTTGGCTACATTCAAATTGTTGCCATGACGTGAAAGCGATGGCGCATCACCATACAAAAAGCTTCTTACACAATATCCATTGCCGAGATTAAAGCGCATATCTATTGCCTGACATGAAATTCATCAGATATTCAATCGGCAAGATGCTGTGTGGCTGAAGTTATCTCGTCAGGTCGTGCGACGGTTGTTTTAACTTCCAGTTTAAGACTGAGAAGATCCAGGAGCGATTGAAAGACCTACCAAAATGTTTTTGTAAGTAAAAATAAGGAATGAACTTTCGAATTACGCAGTCTCTTGATCTCTTTTTTGTCCAGGAGAACACTCAAAGCATTTTTCACACCTGCTTAAACTGGCAGTAGAACCTGATTTTACCAGCAAGGATCAAGAGGCTGAGGCTGCAGAAAATACGCCATTAATGCCTTTCGTTCTGTCACCATTGGAGTCGATGGAAAGCTCATTAGAGGAAGCTTTTTGAATCTGCTTTCCACATTTCATCAACGTGTTCGATCAAATACCAAATGGAGTCATACCTCTGGAATGAGGCATCTAGAGGATTTGAAAGGCAAAGACATCATATTCATCAGACAGAGCCTTCCATGGGTTTCACTTAAGCGATGAGTTCTTGAGTATCAGAACGATTACTGCCCTTTTTTCATTTTATCCAGGACTGCATCTACTACAGCTCTTGCTTCATCCTGGGCATCAGGCATGGTCTCAGGATTCAAATCTGGGGCTACCCGCCACTCAATGACGCGTTTGGCAAGTTTACGGGCTAATACACCCACCACGTCGTCGAGATACTTTTCATCCATCATGGGTAAGTGCATAAACCTCAGGTGCACAAGGAGTTGCTCAGGCTTTCCCTCCTCTTTCATATGGATGGCAAAATCGCCTTCGTCTGTTGTGCTCTGACTGATGGTCAATGTGAAGTGCTGGCCACTCATAACATTCTCCAAACATAACTATTCCAGTTGTCGGCGAAGCTATGGAGGGCTTTAAGGTATGAACCCTCGGTTTTTACACAGATTGGAAATAACAGTCCATGATCTATAGAACAACTTCCATTTCGCTCTCTAGAAACCAATTATCTACACTGAACTATGGTTGTGGGCGATATATACAAGAATAGACTCTATCGTCCGCCAGAATGATCACTCCAGGGAGAGAACAATGATCACCAACAATGATGCTGAACCCGTCCAACCTTCCAACCGTGGACAAGTGGACCCAACTCAGCCTGTACAGCAGATTGATGCAGCGGAAGCAGAGCGATTTTCCGACCTGAAAAAACAAGCCGAAATGAAAAACACTGAGTCTGATGAAGTAGAAGATGGTTTAATTAGCCCTGAAGAGCTTCAGAGACAAATCAGAGAGAATCTCTTCAAGAACGGCTTTAACAAAGCGATGGAAAAAGCTCGCGAAATTTCTAAAGAGCTCAAGCAAGGCTGATCAAAAGTATTGGTTGTCACATCATTGACAAAAATTAGTCCATATAGCTCTTTTTATTTCTTTTTATTATAAATCTACTGATTTAAATAAATTATAATTAGATAAATGACTTACGTGCGAGAAGAGGTCTATGTATTAGGCTGACCAATTTGGCATGTATTCTTACCTGGGTCCCCAGGAAAGGCTCAGATCTAATTGTCATACAGGGAGCAGTAAGGTTTATGACAGGAACGTCTAGCAATGTTGTACCGCTACCGAGTTCTGCAAAACTCTCTCAGATAGGCGAAATCAACACCGCTTTCATCAATTTTTTCCAAAAATTGGTTATCCCACCTATCGATGACATCCTGACCGATTTGATTAAACATGTCATTGAGCTCTCAGAATCCGGCAAAAATAATGCTCAAATAATGCAGTTTATGGAAGCCCGACAAATCCTAGAGAGATCAAAAAGTGAGATCATAAAGCTCTTTGAGCAAGAATCACTGAAACATTTTCATCAACTTGAAGAAGAAGACAATCCCCCCCCCTCATTTTCAATGAGCGATCTATCACTCATTGAAAATGGAGATCTTGAGAAAAAGCTGGCTTGGCAACACGCTGCCAACCAGTTGAGCATGAATGACAACCTTCAACACTTCAATAACATCCAAAGCAGACTGACAGGGTTAATAAACTTAGAGCCTGATAGAAATCCTCTGGGAGCTCAAAAGATTTGTGAAAGCTTTGCTAGTGCACTTGCCCCCGCTCCTCTGGATGCAGACTTAATTCAAGAGCTTTTGCTGCAGTTTGCTCTTAAAATCAAACCTTCAGTCATTAAACTATGGATTGAAGTAGACGACCACCTTGAATCTATTGGACTTGAAGTCAATAAAACAACAACCAGAATTGCAGATATACCCGAAGATCAGCCTTTCTCTGAATCAGAACACATTCAAGCTATAACAGAAACCCATGGCAGAGATTCTGCCCTCCCTCCCCTTAACAACACTTCTATACCATCAAACGAACCTTCACAGGTATGGAATGAAGCCTTTATGGATGAACTGGCAAACAAGCTGGTATCCAGAGTTGAAGGGCTTCTACACAGCCCTTCTTCTGAATCATCCAATGGTACGGTTAGTAGTGACGCGAGAATTTTTGCCAGCATAGAACTGGCCAGTACACTGACGATGATACAAGATGAACTATCAGGCCAACATGCCTGTATTTTCAATCTGGCAGAATCCATTAAAAGCGCGTTAAGAGATAAAGGCGTAAAACAAAAACTCTCTCCCAGACACAGTGACCTTATCAACATGGTTGGAATGCTCTTCGAGTTTATTCTTGATGACCATGAATTACCCGATGAAGTCAAAAAGCTAATTGGATTACTTCAAATCCCTGTTTTAAAACTGACCTTATTGGAAGAAGATTTTCTAACGGATCGCCATCATGCAGCAAGAGAATTACTGAATGATATGACTTCTGCTGGCATGCATACGACTCTCCACCCAGAAACAGAACAACCTGTTATCGAGCTGATTGAAGAAACAGTCAAATACATTATCAAGCACTTCATTCAGAATCCTGACATATTCTCCAGCTGCCATAAAACATTCAACGAAAAACTTCACAAAATCAGAGAGTCATTAGAACAGACTCAAGTACAGATAGTGCATACTCAACCTGATCCGGATGAACCTTCAGACGAAACCAATACGGAAGAGACTGCTCTGGAAAACAAAGCAGAAAATGAATTCCGATCAATCATCACCGAACTTGTTTCCAGACACCAATACACAGTGCCAGATAGTATAGAAAAAATGGTTCACGAAGCCTGGCCTGAAGTCATCGAGCAAATCGACAAGAACTCTGCTTCAGAAATATCCCAGTGGTTCGATGTCATCAACACGCTCGACATTATGCTATGGAACCTCCAGCCCGAAAATCGTAACTCTGTCCCAGCAGAAGACTGGCTCATACTCAAGAATATGCTGCTCGATTATTTAAACGAGAGTGGTCATAACCCTTTCATAGTCGTTGAGTGGATGCATGCTCTGAACACCCTGATTTCAATGCCCATTGAGTTCCCGCGAGAAGCAGAGGTTATTACCGTATCACCAGAAAGTTCAATAACAGAAAATGAACAAAAAGAACCCGATATGGAAGAGATCATACTTCAGAGCCAACGTGTGGATAAACAGACTCATGACTCAGATTTTCTTATGTCCGAGGCTATTGATGTCATTTCAGAAGAGTACGAAACGATCGAAAAAAGGGCTCCAAATGTTCACGCCGATGTTCAAATAAGTGTAGGTCAATGGGTTGAATTCATAGGCAAACAGGACCAGCACTTTCGCTGTAAACTGTCTTCCATCAATGCGGCCAGTAATCGTTTTATCTTCGTTAACAGCTCTGGAATGAAAGTAGCTGAGATGTCCGGCTATGAACTCAAATTAGGAATAGAAAATGAGCGTATTCGTATTATCGAAGATACTCAATTCTTCGATAAAGCTCTACATGCGGTCATGGACAAATTCCTGAAGTTTTAACATCAGTCGACGACACATTATTTGAAGAGACATCTGAAACACATCCTAATTAACCACGACACAAAGGAGGTATCCATTGATCGACCTTGGGAACCTGCAACAGTTAACAGAAGGTGATGCGCCTTTGATGAAAACCCTTCTGGATGAGTTTCTCAACACGACAGAGGAAGATCTCAAGTGTTTGGACACCGCCGTGGAGCATGAAAAGAGCAGTGAAATTGCCAGCTTGGCGCACCGAATTAAAGGATCTTCCATGATAGTGGGAGCCAGTCAGCTTATTCAGCTGACGACTGAGCTGGAAGAAGCCGGTAAACAAGCTGAAAATGATAAATTCAGTGCTTTACTCTCCGATATCAGAAAATGTTACAACGGTGTTTCTGAAGCAATCAGGAACCTATAAATGTGTGACAGGTGCAGTACTCAAACCAGAAAGCCCCTGCAGTACAATCTCTACAGCCAATGCCCCAAGAATCATTCCCATCACTCTGATCAATATTGCAGAGCCACTGTCCCCTAACCATTTATGGATGGTATTGGCGGCGAGTAGCAAAAGATAGGTAATCAACAGAACACTGAGTAGTACAATACTGGTCAGAGCCTGATCTTCAATACCATATCGACGATTATCGGTTAATACCACGACTGCGGTCAGCGCTCCAGGACTAGCCATAGATGGTATTGCCAGAGGAAAAACGGCGATATCGTGCCCTGGCTCAGCTCGATCATGGGAGTGAGAAACATCCTCTCCAAATATCATTTTCAAACCAAATAGAAATAGAATGATGCCTCCTGCAATCTGGAAAGACACCAATCTAATCCCCATGGCAGACATTAGAAACTGGCCTACGACAATAAATATCAACAGAATAGCGCCACTGTAGAGGCTGGCTCTCAAAGCGATATGATTCCTGTCTCTGGCAGAATAACCCCCGGTAATCGACAAAAAAAGCAGTAACGTCCCTATAGGGTCAATGACCGCGAAGAGAAGTACAAAGTCATGAATGATCTGTTGCATATACCCAATGCCTGTATCAGGCGGTTAGCGCATCTAATATGACTAAATATCGGGAAAAGTAGTCATTTATGGAGGTTTGATGGTAGCCATTAATCCGGTACAGTACGCCTCTTAACCCATAAACAGAACAACTGGAATGAGTCTGACGTCCACCCCAATACCAACACCCTCTCCCCAGAGCCTTGCTGAAGACCTGGCCAGGTGTGCCCGGGGGGAACAAAAAGCCTTAAAACATCTATATCAGCTGACTTCGGCGAAACTATATGCCGTGATCCTGCGTATATTGAAAGACAGAGAGCTTTCTGAAGATTGTCTTCAGCAGGCTTTTGTCAAGATCTGGCAGGCATCGTCCAGCTATAACAGCAGTAAGGCTGCTCCCATGACCTGGATGAACACTATTGCCAGGAATCAGGCACTGGACCATTTGCGGAAACTGAACAGAGAACCCCAGATGGAAACGGAAACGCTTGACCTGCAAATTGACCAAGGTTCAAGCCAAGAACAAATGGCAACTGATAGACAGAATAGTCAGGAAGTTCACCGTTGTCTGAAAACTTTGAATGATAACCAGAGGCGCTGTCTGGAACTCAGCTATTTTGACGGAATGACTCATCAGAGTCTTTCAGATCAGCTGGAAGTTCCCATTGGAACAGTGAAAACATGGATCCGACGTGGACTGATGAGGTTGAAGGAATGCATGACCGCTTAGATCTAGGCAATCCTGATGAAAGAAATCAGGCTGCAGCAGACTATGTGCTCGGCTTGCTGACGTCAGAAGAAAAGGCTCGATTTGAAGCATTAATGGCCGTGAGCCACGATGCTCAACGTGAAGTGGAAGAGTGGCGAGCACATCTGGATGTACTAAACAATGCACTCCCTCCAATCGAGCCTCCAAAGCACGTCTGGAAAAACATTGAGAAAGCTACTAACAGCAAAGAATCATTCTGGAGCAGTTTGAAATTCTGGCAAGGATCCGCTTTTGCATCTGTTGCCCTGACTCTGATGGTAGTGTTGGCTAATTTCCAAATGTCCAATCCTGCAACAATGGAATACGTCTACGTTGTCAATAATCAGGAAAAAAATCCCGGATGGATTCTTAATGCTTCTCTGAACAGTAAAAAACTGGTCATGGAAACTGTACAGCCTGATTCTATTCCTGTCGGGAAAGCCTGTGAACTCTGGCTGGTCGTCGATGGTGTTGAGCCCGTTTCTCTAGGTATGCTGCCTGACTCAGGTACTAAAGAAATGACTATACCCAAAGGCTGGGAAGACAAACTTTCCAAGGCAAAAATTATTGTCACGCTGGAAGATCAAAAAGGCGCTCCCAATGGCTGGGATATGGGACCCGTTCTCGACAAAGGAGACTGGAGCTCTCGAACTTACTAGCTTATTGCTTCCGGGCACTGTTTGAAAAAGCAGTGCCTACCCTTCCAGCAACTCCCACATTTTCTGATCTCTTTCATAAGTCCATATCTCTGGATACGGTATTTCAGAAACCTCGTCAAAAGCTCTGCTTACATTAAACGGCATACAGTGCTCATAGATTACCCAATCACCATAATCCTGATCCATCTTCTTTCGAATGTAACGATAGACAGCAGATAACCCCATTTTCTGATCAACGGCTTCGGTGGCGTAAAACATTAACCTTGAGACGTAGCGTCGAGTCGACTCAATGGCCAATTGGGCTGACTCACTACTCTTCAAGACACCTCCTCTACCTGGTACCAGCCTTTCAGGATCAAGATCAGCCAAAGTAGATAAAGTGACAGGCCATTGGTGAAGATAGGCATCACCACAATAAGGAGTAGCTCCATTTTCCACCAGATCTCCTGCAAACAGTACTCTCTCATCAGGAATCCAGAGTATTGTATCTCCTCCTGTATGACCCGCTCCGGGATGAATTACCTCCACCCTGCGCCCTCCCAGGTCAATCTTCAGGGACTCTTCAAACAGAATATCCGGATAGGTCAATCCTGAGATACGCTCTGCCCCCTGAAACAATCTGGGAAACCGCCTGAGCTCAGATTCCATATCCTGAGCGCCCCGCTCACTGATTAGCTGGTCTGTCGCAAGACTCGCAACAACTCTGGCTTTTGAAAAAGCAGATGCCCCCAGTGTTCGAACGGCGTGATAATGACTCAACACGACATAATGGACAGGCAAAGAAGTGATATCTCTGATCGCTGAGAGTACATTTTCGGCCAACCCCGGAGTGGCCTGAGCATCAAAGACCAGCACACTCTTCTCGCCCACAACAACTCCGGTATTTGGATCACCTTCCGCTGTAAAAGCGTATATCCCTTCAGCAATGGCTTCAAAGGTCACTGTTTTAGCATTGATATCAGCAGAGGAAGCAAAAGGAGTTGGCATGGATTTCAGCCCCAAAATATGAAGATTGCCTGATTCAAAGGAAGTTTAGCCCTTTCATGAAGCCTTGAGAGAGAAATACTGGAAGCCAAAACGGGAGCAATAGATAAACCAAAGCTTTAAGAGTTAATCTGTCCCTGCTCAGAGCTGAGACAGATTCTGAAATATTATAAACCATGGGTTACCAGGGAATCACGGCACCATCATAGTTAAAAAACTGCCCTGTATTTTCCGGCCCAAGCGCCTCAAGCACGTTAATCAGTCCCTTTACAGAGGTCTTGGTATCAATCAAGGCATTGGGCCCACCCATATCCGTCTGAACCCAACCAGGATGACAGATGGCCACACTGACGCCTTTGCCCGACAGATCTAGTGCCAAGCTCTTACCAACAGCATTTAATGCAGCTTTTGTGGAACGATAAATATAACTTCCTCCACTGGAGTTATCAGCAATACTGCCCATTTTGCTGGTCATTAACACAACCTTTGCGCCTTGAGGCATCAAATCAACCAGCTCCTGCACCAATAACAAAGGCGCAATAGTGTTGACCTCCATAACCTTGTGCCACTCTTCAGACTCAACGTCGCCAAAATTCAATCTGTGACCATATATGCCCGCATTGTTGACCAGAATATCGATCTGATCTCCCTGCAGCGTATACTTCAGATTCATTCTTTGTGTTGGGTTAGTGACATCCAGAGGTACCGTTTCCAGTTTTTGGCTGTTCTGCTGCTTTAACTTCAGTAAATCTTCTGCCGATTCGGGGGCCCGACAACAGGCATAGACTTTGTAACCTTTTTCCAAAAACTGCTTGCAATACTCCAGTCCCAGTCCTCGGTTTGCTCCGGTTACCACCACGTTTTTAGTCATTGCTTAACTCCTTATAAAGACGGTCAAGACGAGCCAGATACTCAGATCGGTGCACATCCTCAAGAAAACTGGCATTGAAACTATTGCGCATTAATTGATAAATAGTTTGATTATCAAGCCCCAGCCCTTGCTGTGCAGCATGGAAGTTATCGTTGATATAACCGCCAAAATAGGATGGATCGTCAGAGTTGACCGTGACACAGAGCCCTTTATCCAACATCTGCTTCAGATTATGCTCCGACATACGGCTAAATACACACAGCTTGATGTTTGAAAGGGGGCATACTGTCAGAGGGATTTTGTTCTCAACCAGATACTGAACCAGGCTCTCATCCTCCAGACATCGAACACCGTGATCGACCCTGAACACTTTCAGCTCATTCAAAGCGCCCCAAATGTAATCTGCCGGACCTTCTTCTCCAGCGTGAGCAACGGTCTTCAGGCCCGCCTGCCTGGCCTTGTCAAAAACTTCAGTAAACTTTTCGGGAGGATGCCCTAGCTCTGATGAATCTAACCCTACGCCTACCATCCTTTGATGCCAGGGCTTAGATATTTCAAAAGTATCCAGCGCTGCCTCAGCACTTAAGTGACGAAGAAAACACATTATAATATGGCTGCTGATGCCTAGCTGTTTTCTACCATCCTGCAAAGCTGCATCGATCCCCTCAAATACAATACCAAACTGAACACCTCGATCTGTATGAGTCTGAGGATCAAAGAAAATCTCGGTATGAACCACATTGTCCTTTTTACACCGCTCAAGGTATGCCCAAGTTAAGTCATAAAAATCCTGCTCTGTCTGAAGGACCTGTGCACCGGCATAATAGATATCAAGAAAGGATTGCAGATTAGAAAACTGATACGCTTTTTTGACCTCGTCAACACTTTTATAAGGCAGGCTGATTTGATTCCTTTCGGCCAGAGAAAACATCAATTCGGGTTCCAAAGTGCCTTCTATATGCAGATGAAGTTCTGCTTTGGGTAAAGAATCAATCATAGAGAAACCTGCCTGTTCATCTGCATTTAAAGAAAGCTCAGGAATTCATTGTTGAATGAATACTGCATTTTCACCACAAAAAGAGCTATTCTTTCAGAAGATACTCATTATTCTGCCCTGCCTGCAAATCAGGCAGCGATATCAGATACTTTCGCTTTCAAGTGATCTTATCTGGCAAGAAAACCATGGAATGGTACTATGTCAAAGATTGATGGCTCAGGACAATCAGTTCCTCACACTCAGTTTGAATCTACCAAACCGCCTGCCAATGAAGGTCCTTCTGATTCAGCACAACAGAAAAAGTATCTTTCTACAGAGAAGCCTCTGTCAGGACCACGAAAGAAGTCGATTCTTTCTCGGGGCGTCAAGCTACCTCCCTCAGAAGGAAAGCTGCAACCAGCAGATTTGGGTATGATGCTGAAGTTCTTTGGAGATGGCGATTTAGTCGGTGCTCAAAAATCGATGGAACGTTTCATCACTGACTTGAATCAACTCGACAAACTAATCTCCACCTTGCCAAAAAACCAGTCAGAAAATGCCAAAAAACTGTTAGCAGCCCACGCAGGGCAACTCACCGCTGCAGATATCGTCAATACACTGATTGACCCTGAAGTCTCATTGGAAGAACAGTTTGAACAGATCAGTGGCTACATGAGCCAGTTGGGAACATCAGAAAGTCCAGTCAGAATTATTGCCAGAATCAGGGCAGATGAATACCTCAGTGACAGTGGATTAGGGCAAGAACTACTTCCAGATATGGCCAAACGCATGGAACAAGAATGTCTATTCACTTTAAGTCAACAGGCCAACACGCTCGGGTTAAAACTTCAGGAAGGAGAGTTAACTTTTGATCAGCAAAAAGTATTAGCTCAGCAGCTTCGAGAAATGCACATCGAAATGTCGGCCTTTAAAAGCCAGTAAAGTTGAGTGTCCCGTCCTGAAATATGTCTCCAAGTTGTCAACTTATTTCAGAACGGGACGGGACACAGCCAATAAAAAAGCCGTCAGACAAAATCTGACGGCTTTTTTTGTTCCAGACTTTTATTCAATCAGAACAGTACCAGAATTATGGTAATGACACTCAAAACCAGCGTCGCCCCATAAAAGAGTACTTTCAGCCCTGCTCCAGGATGAAAGCCCAGATCATGCAGACCGTGGTAAATCCGATGGATACAGGCCCAATATGACGGAACCAAAGCCACCAGAAGAATAAGCTGTCCAAACAGATTATTCAGGAAGAAACCTGACATTCTTTCATAGGACAGCGCTTCTGCAGGAATCACACCCAGTGATACGGCTAGCACGACCAGTATCATGGCTGGAAAGAAGAAGGCTATCGTTGTACCACCGGCTCCGAACAAACTCCACAGCAGTGGCTCAATGTGTCTTTTCTGACTCATGACCTTCTCCTTAAAACCACACTGCAGCTGCAAGAACAATGGCAGAAACAGCTGCCAAGCCTGCATACATCAGTTTGTTGACCACATTATCAGCGACCATCTTACGAATTTGCTGAGGCAAGACCCTTGGTGTCATATCAAAATAAGTAACTGCATGAAAGAGGGTCATCCCCAGAGTCACGACAGTGAACAAAATCATCAGAGGGTTTGCTTGAAATGATAACCATCCCTGCCAAGCGTCCTCACCCCGAGACAACTGAAGAATACCAAAGAACAGGTTGATGCAGTAAAGTGCATCAAACACACAGGTGGCTTCCCTGATCATATAAGTACGGTAAAAAGGATGATCCATATACCAGGTGCGTTTCATGGGGCGCACATAGGGACGACGACTCATCACTTACCTCCTTTACGCGGCATCAGGAAGGACAAAGCCCAGTCCTGAGCACCCTGCAGCTTGTTCTGATTGATAGCAGCGGCTGGATCCACATTCTTCGGACAGACTTCAGAACAGTAACCCACAAAGGTACAGGACCAGACACCGTTCTTGCCCTGAATCACTTCGGTACGCTCATCATAACCGTCATCCCGAGTATCCAGATTATAACGGTGGCCCAATGCAATAACTGCGGGACCTGTGAACAATGGATTAATACCCATCTGAGGGCAGGCGGAATAGCAAAGCATACAGTTGATGCAGCTGGAAAACTGTTTATACAGACTCAGTTCTTTTGGAGTCTGCTTGGTCACACCTTCTTCAACTGGCTTTTCCATAGCATTAATGATGTAAGGTTTTACAGACTCCAGCTTATTAATGAAGTCTTCTGCATCCACCACCAGATCACGCTCAATAGGGAAGTTTGCCAGAGGCTCCACTTTGATGGTGCCTTTGTAATCTCTCAAAAAGGTTTCACAGCCCAGCTTTGGAGTACCGTTGATAACCATGCCACAACTGCCACAAACAGCCATACGGCAAGACCAACGATAGGCCAGGGTAGAGTCTAACTCATCCTTAATATATTCAAGGGCATCCAGCATGGACCATTCTTCAAGGTAGGGTACCTCAAACTTGCCATAACTGGGCTTTTCATCGCTTTCCGGGTTATACCTCAGAATTTCGATGTTAATCATCTTGTCACTCATATCCTGACCTCCCGTCACTTCTTCTCAGCCGCTGCGCCATAAACACGCTCTTCTGGCTCATAACGAGTAATATTGACGTCCTGATATTCCATACGGGGAGCTGCGTCGCCGTTGTAGTAAGCTAGAGAGTGCTTAAGGAAGTTCTCATCGTCACGCTTTTCAAAACCATCAATCCGCTGATGAGCACCTCGAGATTCCTTACGCTCTAAAGCACCTACAGCCATGGTTTCAGCTACAGCCAGCGAGCTTTGCAATTCAAAAGCCTGTAACAGCTCAGTATTGAAAGCTTTACTGCGATCTTCTACTTGTACGTTACGGAAGCGGTCACGCAATTCAGCGATTTTATCAACACCTTCTTGCATCTCTTCGCCGATTCGATAAATGCCAAAGCAACGCTCCATAGTTTTTGCCATTTCATGGCGAATATGGGAAGCCTTCTCAGTACCCTTGGCATTGCGAAGATTTTCAATGCTGGCAAGATGTATCTTTGCCTGATCCAGTAGTTTACTCTCATCAGACATGACAGCCTGTTGAGCGAATTCAGCCGCTTTCTCTCCAACGAGAGCACCAAATACGACCGTTTCTGCCAGAGAGTTAGAACCCAATCGATTGGCACCGTGCATACCAACACTGGCGCACTCACCGGCAGCAAAAAGGCCTGGGATATCAGACGCACAGTTTATATCGGTACGGATGCCTCCCATGGTGTAGTGAACAGCTGGACGAACAGGCACAGGCTGATGAACCGGATCAACCCCCACATAGTTTTTCGCCAGTGAGCAGATCAGAGGTAAACGCTCCATCAGTTTCTTTTCACCCAGATGTCGCAAATCCAGCAGTACAGCATCCCCCAAAGGGGTTTCGATCGTGTTGCCTTTACGCTGCTCATTCCAGAAAGCCTGAGAGAGCTTGTCACGAGGGCCCAATTCCATGTACTTATTCTTTGGCTCACCAACAGGGGTTTCTGGCCCCAGACCATAATCCTGCAGATAACGGTAACCATGTTTATTGAGCAGAATGCCGCCTTCACCACGACAACCTTCAGTCATCAAGATGCCTGAACCTGGTAAACCGGTTGGGTGATATTGTACAAACTCCATATCTCTCAGAGGTGCACCCGCACGCATCGCCATACCATGACCATCGCCGGTAACAATGGCACCATTCGTGTTGAAGCGGAATACACGACCTGAACCGCCTGTTGCCAGTATCACTGTTTTGGCCAGGAATACTTTTGGCTCGCCAGTCTTAACCTCAATCGCCACAACACCTTGTGCACGACCATCTTCAACAATCAGATCAGTCGCAAAGTATTCGTCAAAACGCTCAATAGAAGGATATTTGACAGATGTCTGGTAAAGAGTATGTAGCATATGAAAGCCAGATTTGTCGGCAGCAAACCAGGTTCTTTCGATCTTCATGCCACCAAACGGACGGACATTGACATCACCGTCGGGCTTACGGCTCCAAGGACATCCCCAGTGCTCCAGGCGAATCATTTCTTCAGTCGAGTGCTGAACAAAGTAATCGACGGCATCCTGATCGCAGAGCCAGTCACCACCTGAAACAGTATCTTTGAAGTGATTATCAAAAGAGTCATGATCCTGAATAACACCAGCTGAGCCCCCTTCTGCCGCCACAGTATGGCTGCGCATTGGGTAAACTTTTGAAAGCAGTGCGATTTTCAGATTTGGGTCTTTTTCTGCAACAGCTATAGCTGCACGAAGGCCAGTACCACCAGCACCTACAATTGCAACATCGGCCTTAATGACCTGCATTATGCCAACCTCTACTGAAGGTCCGGTCTTTCAGCCTGACAGCAGCCTTCTGCAAAACCGGACAGAGTTAAGTGAAATCGTTTGAAAGGAAACCTATTGGGTAATGTCTGGATACTGTCTATCTATAAGGAAGGGTTCCCATTATTCACATAAACAGCCATAAGCGACTGAGGCTATTTCTCGTCATATTTCACAACAAAGAAATATTTACAACAAATAGCCAGTATAGCCTTATTCAAAGCTCTACTTATTTATGCTGGAACAGTGGTCAGCCAAACCCATTAATAAGTTAATGAGTCCAATGTACCCACATCAAACATGTGAAGCAATCACGTCAAATATCACAGATATGAGTATTTTGCGCACCCCTGCTCAGAGGTAGAAAAACACCACTTTTGAATCATTGTCATTCAAGCTAAAAGCTCTATAGAAATCATGATTTGAGTAAAAATAACCAAGCATCCAAAGAAAAAACATAAAATAAGACTGAACTTTCCACCTGGAGCCCGATAGTTTTCAGACTGATGTTTTTTAACTATTCTTAACTTACCCACAATCAGAACAGGTAAAAGAATAGCCAGTATGGCCAAGGCAACCGATGCATAACCTAAAGCCACGATGAACCCTTCGGGGTAGCACAAAGCAAAAATAACAGGAGGAATAAAGGTAACAAATGCTGTTTGTAAGCGCCCAAACCAGTTATTTTTTCTCTGTAGAAGACTCGCCAGATAGTCGAACAACCCCAGAGACACCCCCAGAAAAGAAGTCAGCAAAGCCAAGTCTGAGAATACATGCAGAAACAATTTCAGCTGATTCCCAGCCACGACATCAGAAAGTTCTCTGACCAGACCTCCTGCAGATTCACCACTCTCAGACAGTTGAATGAAAGCCTGATCAGATAGCACTCCTGTCGCTACAAGAAGCCATAAGATATAGACAGCCAAAGGGACGACAGCCCCCAAAATCAGTACTGTGCCTATTCGGCGAGTGTCAGATTTAAGATAAAGAATTATGCTGGGAATGCTTCCATGAAACCCGAATGAAGTGAAAATAACGGGGATAGCTACCAAAGCAGGCTCCCAATGGATGGGGTGATAAACCAGATTTTGTTCATCAACTGCTGGAAACAGAGTAATCAGTGCTGCAGCAAAAGCCAGCATCATAACAGAGAATAAGAGCCGGCTAAGCAGATCAACTGACCTTGTACTGAAGTAAACAAAAGCCCCAGAAAACACGGTAAAAATAATCACGCACACTTGTGGGCTAGCCATAGTTGAATGGCCAAAATACTGAAAAACCAAAGAGCCGCCACCTGCCAGATAAGCCGCCATCAGAGAATAAAACAGTAGCAAGGGAGAAAGAATAGCAAAAAGTCGCCCCCACCTTCCCAGAACCCTTACTGCCATTGTATAAAGACTGCAACCAGGCTCAACTAACAAGTTAGCTTCAAGAGTAATCAATGCTGCCAACACAACCACCAGAAAATTTATGAACAGCAACCCCATCATCGCCCAAAATCCAACCTGAGCAGAAACCAGAGGCAGAGCCAGCATCCCAGCCCCAATCGCTGTACCAGAAAGAATAAAAACACTCCCCAAACGCCTGGATTGATTGAGCTCAATCATGACTACCTCAGCTTTCTGATTGTTTAGATTCATGCTGCTACAGCCCATACTGCATAGTGTTGCAAAACACATAGCCTGATTTTAAAGGTATACAGTTTTATAGCTCAGGACTGAGAAGAGTTGAGTATAGAAGGTTATAGTTTTAAATGAGGGTTCAGATTATTTGGGTTCATCAAACATGGAGTGATCATTGCTGATGTTGTTCACAGCTTCAGAATTAATTCGTTCAAATCGCTTTTGCAACGCTTTGATCTGCAAGTCAACACTGGCGTCGACAACACCGATATCACTCTCCATGATGCAGTCACCTGTGGATAGCCTCTGATCTGGAACAAGATCAATGAAACCAACTCCCTTGTATTCTGCAAGAATTTCGTTGAGTCTGGCTTTGACCATCTTAAACTGACTGGGAGGAATACGAATCGTCACCTGCTTTTCATTTCTGACATGCTGCAGTGCATTTTTTACCAGGTTTACCGCGAGCTCTTCCTGATCAAACTCACCAATAATTTTTTTGACGCCGGACATTAAAATATCAGCCAGCGCTTTCTCGACGTCTGAGAGATAATTGATAGTTCGGCTGACCACTTTGAGCATTTGATCAGCCTGATCAATTTTGCTTTCTGCAACCCCCTCTTCATAGCCTCGTTGCTTTTCCTTCTCATAAGCCTGACGAGACTGCTCCAGGATCTCTCTGGCATGCTCTCTGGCCTTCCTGATAATGTCTTCAGACTCAAGATAATCAGCATAGTCTTGTGATTTTAGGACTTTCGCTGACGGGTCGATAGTCAGCTGTCCAGAAGTCAGACGAACAGGTGACGCCATTCTCGATTCACCTCTTTATGTGTTTTAACGACTAATGTCTTACACTGATCAATATCAAGATCTGACTTTTCTGAATTCTGGATATAATCACGAAAAGAGGCAGGAAGCTTGAGCTCCAGCCTTTTCAAAAAGGCTGGAGAACTTTTGGAGAAAGCTCTTCCTAAAACCTGAAAGCCAGATTGTAAAAGATAATTTCTAAAACTATCCAAATGATCCCAGTCAATTAAAAAACTAGGCCCCAGATCACTGCCTATTCGACTGAAAAACTGAGCTTTTTTGACTGCAAATCGAAAAGCTTCCTCACCAAGAACTTGCTCCAGCAAGAACCGCTCCTGTTTTCTGATGGTATTTCTTATAATACTTTCATTAAGAATAATGCCCAGATACAACGCTAATTTGAGAATCGCATCTTCATTGGCAAGTACAACGCGCTTATATTTTTCAGCGAAATCATAATCATAGTCATTAGCCAAACCAAACTCTTTTAATAAAAAGTGAGATAGATGGTAGTCCGCATTACCTGCTTGCCTCAACTGCCTGACTAATGGAGATAATTTAATCGTCTTCAGCCAACTGTGATGAATAAAACGTACAAGATAAAGATTAAACTCAGCAACAGACTGAAACAGTTCTATTTGTGAATCGCCGTGAAGCTGTGGTTGCTCTGCGTTCATTCAGACTTCCTGATCTTTTTCTTTCCTTTCTTCATGAACATCATCCAATACAATCCACCACAGCCGGCAAGAGCCATGATCAGGAGAAAAACAAGCCCATATACGACGCCCCTCAGAGCACCTGCGGATGAAGGATTCACCTTAACAAACATTACAGAGTCCATTTTGGGAGCGGCATTTCCCCCTTGATTTATCCGGGTTGCAGGAAAGAGGGAAACAGTAATTTTATCAAGAGACAGGCCTTCAATACTGTTGGATACCAGCGTTTTCACTTTTGGAATAAAGCCCGCCAGCTCCAACTCAGGCGTGTACTTGATGAACACTGATGCTGATGAAGGATAATTGACATCACTGAGAGAATCCTGCTCCTGAGGCAAAACAACATGCACTCTTGCCGTTATGACCCCATCAATCATGGATAATGTCGAGGAAAGTTCTTGGGACATCGAATAGGTATAACGAGCTCTCTCTTCAGTGGGCGAAGAGATCAAACCGTCTTTAGGGAAAATATCACCAATTGAGGAGTACTTTTCCTTGGGATAACCAAATCCACGGAGCAACTTAATAGATCTTGAGACATCATCAGAGGGCACCATAAGGGTGACCATCTTTTCTTTGTTGAGAAGTTTTTCTGCAGGTATGCCCCCATCCAGCAGGATAGCCAGCATGTCATTACCTTCCTTTTCAGAAAGGCCTGAATAGAGCTCAACTTGACACCCGGACAACAGAAAGCTGAAGCAGATAACCCCCAGGTATTTCAGAGTACGGTGCACAGTTCCCTTGCTCATGAACGGACAACTCCGGCTGTAATTCTGGATCAAAAGTAACCAGCCAGCTGTGCACCTGCTTCAGGACTCCTTCAGGAATTACTGATTTCGCAGTAGAGTATCAAACGTCTGTGTACTCTTACTGACGATCTTCCCTATGTAGTCCTCGGTGACCATTAGGTTGGTCATGGCCATCTGGGTCTTAAACATGTTTTGCATGGTCATGGTTTCACCAGGCTGCAGGTTGGAAACAACATTTTCCTTACCTGCTTCAACATGCTCTCTTAATCCCTGCATACCTCTGAGAATTTTGTCTCCCAGGGTCAGGGCCTCCCCTTCTGACTGCTCAACTGCTGAAGCAGCTTCTAGTGCTTGCTGCCCATCAGCGTCTCCTGAAAGCAAACTACCAAATTTTTCTGCTGCATCTGCGTCCACCTTCTCTGGAACAGCAAACGTTTCGGCAGATTCAAGCGCTTTCTCTGTCAGGCCTTCGGAGTTGATTATATTTTCGGCCATATAACAGACCTCTTGAGTTGGTCAAAGTTTTCAGTAGGTATATACCTGCTGCCCTATGCAATCTTAAGCAGCCGCAAGCTGCTCAGATTGTCTTATTAATGTTTCGATAACACTTTCTACTGTAGGTCTGGAAAACTGCTCATTATTCAAATAAATCAACCAGACCAACTCTTCTTCTCCCTTCAACCCCACTTGCAGTGGCAACAAAAGAGACTGTGTGTAATGACATTTTCTTAGAGCATGAACAAGACTTTTAGATGCATCAAATCTAGACAGCTCCTGAACCATATAGATAAGAACCCCCTCTTCCTGCGTCTCAAGATACAGTGTTCTCTCTGATTCAAATTCAATACTGATGACACCCGACACACCAAAACTGAGTCCTTCAATACCCATACCCCGGCCAATATCCGAAACGACTTCATCTCGCCAATCCATAGTCTGCTTCCCTCATGCTAGCCCCCTTTTGAAGGCACACCCTGCCTATTATCACCCGATGCTCCCTGCACTCCTTTAACAGGTGCAAGAAGAGGCTTAACAAACTCCTCTATCTTCTGTGCAAATTCAGATAAGCGCGGATCGATTGATTTTAATTTAAGTATTTCAGCCAGAAGTTTCTCCAGTTCAGGCTTATTACCTGACAATGTTCTGACATCCTTAAATGCCATCGTCAGGTCTTCGTACGTATCATCCGGTAAATCACCCATAAATTTAGCGATGATTTAATCGGCCGCTCCCGGCTTGGGAGTGACTTCAGCAGCCTCTAAACTCAGATTGGGCTCAACTGTGGATTTTATGCTGGCTGACGCTTCACTTGTTGTTAATTCAACCTGAGATTCTTTCCTGGTCAATGCATCACTGGATGTCTGCTTGACTTGAGGAACAGAGACTGCAGCCCCCTTCACAGGCTGCTCCATAGACGTCTCTTCCTTCTCTGAAACAACAAAGGGTGTTTCAACCTTTTTAATCGACGGTAAATCAAGAGAAGCTGTCACCTCACCAAGGAAACTATCATCCAACTCGGCATCCAAAGCAGCATCTTCCATAGCCTCCGACTCTTCTTCTTCAATTTTATTGTCCAGACTATCTGTAGCCGCAGACAACATATTCAGCTTGGTCTCATCATTAGTAAATACTTCTTCTGGAATAGATCGGACAATATCCACAACCGATGTCAGAGCAAAAATGTGAGCTTCCAATCTTTCCAGGTTCATTTTTAATGGCAGCTGTTCAAAATCAGACTCAGTGACCCATTGCTGATCGATGAGGTCCAGCATCTCTCCCATCAACACAAGTCGCGCTATTTTTTCTTCAGGGAACGTTCTTTCCAGCCTTTCTTCTGCCTCACAACAGGCATCATGCACACCTGACTGTATTTTCAGGCCTTTCATATCATCAATAATGACTTTCAATCTCACGGGGGAAGTAGAATGAGTCACGCAATTTAAATCGGTCGCCAGGAGGTCAAGCTGTCCCTGAATGGCACCTTCCAGATTGTCTACACCATAGGTTTCAACCAGATAATGATAGGTTTTCTTAAGTGAACCATCATCTCGAACATGATCCAGCTTACCCATTGAGTCAATGAGCCCGGCATAGCTTTCACGGACAGTGCGAACATCAACATCAAAGCCCATTTCCTCGATCATCTGAGCTGCCGACTCAGAAATATTCAAGCCGGCCTGAATCAATGTGGGATTATTTTCTCTGAGTCTTTGCTGAGCCGTTCGAATTTGATTGGCTTTCTCTTCATCACCCTGCTCTTCAAAATATTCGGCGGCAAAATCAAGCGCAGCAAATTGCTCAAGCACATCATCCGAAAATTCCTGTGCCTGCTTAAGAACCTGATTCAGATTAAGATTGGGCTGATTATTGAAGTTATTAACCAGGTCTTTGAACGCCTGGGTTTCCTGAATAGCCTGAATTTTCCTGATGCGTTCAAGAAGCTTGTCGGAAAGCTCTGAACCAGTGGAGAGTTTTCTGTCTTTTAGTTTGGTTTGTTTGAAGCGGTCTGCGACCATTGAGAGTTCTTCTGCACTGTCTAGCAGTGCAGAAGCGGCATCAGACCTGACCTGAACCGTCTGCCCAGCAACCTTGCCTTTGGCTCCCTGGTTGCCTGCAATGTTCTGGTTACTCTCCAGAAACGATGGCGTTGATGCACCACCAGCCCTGTCGAGTGGAATAGTCATTTCATGCCTCCTGCATGCAGTAAGCGGTAATATTTACCCCACTGCTGAAGTATTTCTATCTAACCACGCGTAGTCGTTTTCAGTGTCTCGAACCAGGTACGAATGATTTCGTCCATCTTACTCTGAACAGTTTTAACCATATCCTGATGCATCTGCATCCACTCAGATTCACTTTGAGCTGCATTGTCATGTGTTTTCTGGAAAGCTTCATGCTCTTTCTGACGGGTCTGATGCTCTGATGCCTGATAGTTGAGGCCTGCAGAAATAATGTCACCCATGCCAGAAACCATCTGAGACGCTTGAGTAGCTTGCTGCATCTTCACAGAAGACTGTGCAGCTGAACCACCACCCATTGAACCACCAATAGCCACAGCACCTGCGGCCACCTTCATGGTACCGCTCGCAACACCAGCAGCCAGAGTATAAATAGCCGCTTTTCTCATCTCGCCAGCCTGATTCAGAATCTCCTGCTTAGCCGCATCGTATTCAATCGCCCGGGTTTCCCGTGCGGTTCTTCGCCCTTGAACCCCCATTTCATGTAGAAGCTCGAGCACAGTGAATATATCCACTAACTGTTGAAGAACCCTGTCCCCAATTGGGCTGCCTGTTGATAACACATTGGCGGCCTGAGCCATTTGCTGCAATTGTGCCAGTTGATGAGAATCCGTTGATTGCGCAAGTTTACCTTGAGCTTTCAGAGCCTGAGAGTCTGCAGTAGCCAAAAGAATATCTGCCTCTGAATCACTGAACCCCATTTGCTTTAAAAGTTCTTTTTGCTGCTCAGTACCAAATGTTTGCCCATTCAGAAGAGCCGTTAAACGCTCTGCCTGAGCATTACTGAACCCCTGAGATACCAGAGAGGATTTTGCAGTACCAGATCCTGACTGATGGGTAGAAGCAAGAGAATTTCCTTCATCATCCGGATCCGCCAGAGAAAGCAGTGCGTCAACCTGGTTTTCACTAAACCCCATAGATTTAAGAGCATCTTTCTTACCCTGTAATGCTGCCTGGCCATCATGCATAGAAGCTAATGAATTTCCTGCATCATCAGGGTCTGTCAGAGACAACAGGGCATCCAGCTGGCTCTGGCTGAATCCCATTCCGGCAAGAACACTTCTCTTTCCTTCCGCACTACCAAGGTTATGACCATGAAGATTACTTAGAAGACTTGCACCACCTTTTAAAAGGTCAGCGTTTCTCTGTAATTGTTTCTGCTGATCCGGGTTCAGATTCCCACTGCGCAGGCTTTTCGCTAACTCCTGGGTATTTTCCAGAGAGGACTTCGTCATCTTACTAATGTCATTAACATCCGTACTGGCTGATTCAAGATGTGTTGGCTTGACATCATCTGGCTGATCAAGAACTGGCGCCCTGTTTTGCTGCCCTTTCAGTACTTCTGCATTTTTGGATTCTCTGGAATACCGGAGGTTTTCACCATCGAGATCTCCACGACCCACTTCATCCAGAGAGCCTGCGCCAGACAAACCTGCAGCCTGAGAGCCATAATTGACTGGTGTATTCTGCGTCGAGCCTGTTTGTCCTACCTGTGACATAACCTACCTCCTTGAGACTCAGGCACGCAGATTGCGCGCAAGTGTTGTCTTGGTTTCATGATTCGCTTTAATAATACTGGCTGCTACTGAGTACCCCTGTTGAAGCTCCTCAATAGCCTTCTCGATAGCTTCCATAGCATCGTCAATAAATTGCTGAATTCTTGCCATTTCAGCTTTTTCTTCAAGCGTTTCTGCCCTGAGTGTATCGGCCTGATAGTTGTAGACCGATGTCCCTATCTCAGCACCACCAGATGCCACTTGAGAAGCACCACCAATGAGCTGAGCAAGCTTGGCCAGCTTGGTCATAATCGTTGCCGCCTTGGCGGCTGATGAGGCGGTTGTTGCAGCCGTATTGGCTCCTGTTGCAGTGACTGTGGCAGCTGTACTTGTACCTGTGGCTGTGCCTGATGTAGCAGAACTGGCAGTACTGGCTGCCGCCCCACCGGCACCGGCAAAACCACCCGCTACGGCTGCACCGGCAGACAGAGCAATCATAACCACAGCCCAGAACACCATAGCCGCTATGCGAGCATTCTTTTTGTCATCCCCAGCGAAGCTGTCAAAAATTTTCATCATGAAATTGTTCGTTTCAGATGAAATAATCATGGTTACCATTACAGCCATAGCAGCCACCATTAAACTCACAGCGACTACGGTTAACACACCGCCAGTAAAAATAATCCCTACTGCTGCCACAATGACTGTGGCTACTGCCATCAGTGCCAAAGCGATATAACCGAATATTTTGCCAACCAACTGACTCTTTTTAGCCTTGTCCAGTTTTTCAATAGAGTCCTTGATTTTTTGAATAATATTGCTACTACGTTGCTCGGCAGCAACCTGACCAATCTTGATGCTCTCCTGATCGAATCGAAGTCGTTCATTCTGTAGCTTGGACTGAATCTGAACCAGCATTGTGGTTGCCGAATCTATATCGAGAGGCTTCTCAGCATTTAAAGCAGCTTTAGTAAATGCTTCGATATCTCGATTGAGCTCAACTTTTAAGTCATCGGGAATTTCAGTAATTGCAGAGAACCTGATCATTACATCTTCGAAGGTATCGAATAGCTGGTTGAGTTTGCCATCACCACCAGCGTCCATGCTTTTCACTCTGGCACTGGTTGAAAGCATGGCTGAGAGAGAACTTTCTGGATCGTTAGGGTCAGCTAATGCCAACATGCCATCTATCTGGGATTTGCTAAATCCCACGCCTTCCAGCTCAGCACGTCTTCCTTCCAGATTGGCTGTCTGTTTTCTGATAGGAATACCTTTCTGTTCCTGAACAGTTTCTGCGGCTGATTTAGGTGTTTGTTTCTGAGACTGCTCTTTCTCATAATGCTTGAGTACTTCATTAGTGACCTTATCAGACTCAGCATCAGGCGCAGGAGCCTCTAAAACCGGAGCAGAAACCTGAGGTTTTGAAGCTTCCTCACCCTGAGTTCGTGAGTAGCTGTTATGGTTACTAAAACCTCTCTGAACTGGAGACTCATCATTATCAACAGCATCAAAAGATGCTTGATTGACATTCCCAGACTGTTCTGTGGAAACAGGCCTCTGACCGATTGAAGACATCCTTGTACCTCTTGAGTTAACTGCTCAGGTTTTCCAGCATGTTTTGCGCTCGCTGCTTTTCGTCCTCATAACATGATGCACTGCCAGCCCACTCGATAGCTGTTTCGTAAGACATTTTGGCTTTTTCTTTGTCACCCATAGCCAAATGGCAGTCAGCGATGTAGATCATAGGTCTGGGATCATCCGAATCAAGTACAGTGGCAAAGGTGAAAATTTCAATAGCGTTGTCGTATTCCTTCATCATCTGCTGACAAGCTCCCAACCCCATAAAATATTTACGGTTGAAGTGATCGTAGAAGCAAAGAAACTGAAACACTTTTTGAGCCTCTTCGTATTTGCCACCTTGGTAGAGGTTATAGGCGACGCTGTAGATCGCTTCCATAGCGTCATCACTCATATTCTTGAGATCTTTGAAGGTTCCCCCTTTGCCAAAGAACTCAATCAGCATATCTTCAAGGTCGTCACCCTCATTGATCTTTGCTTCTTCATTCACACCCTGATCCTCCATGATTCAGCGCAAGTTCTGTATGATCGTGCTGAGTGATTGATAATATTTGTTTACAAAGTTGGACAGCATTTCAAATGACTGGTTGTACTTATTTATAGTCTGTTGCAGTTTGGTGGTTTCCAACTGAGATTGACTGGTCAAGGCCTCGATTTTTGACTTGAGTCCTTCAATATTAACGTCCCAGTCAGCGGAGTTGTGGTTATCACCCGCCTGATACTCAGCTCCCAGGCTGTCCCAAAAATCCTTGAATTCCTGATCAAAGGACGAATTGCCCGATGTCCCGGCCTCTGCCTTTTTTCCTTTAGCTCTGGCCAACCAATCGTTTGCCACTTCCAATTGGGCATTCTTATCTTGAATAGACTGAATCTGATCCCTGAGCTGTACCTCTATAATTTCCGCCCTAGCAGTCAACACTGACATCACCAGCGCATCCAGGCTGGGCTTGGAGAAATCTACTGGCTCTCCATTTAAGTAGGAATTAACGGAAGCAGCCCCCGGACCAACATAATTATCACCCTGCCAGTTACTGGGGTCACTGACTTGATTCATGAGCGACACCGGTGTCTGCACATAAACCAACTGCTTGGCAGCATCGGTAAGCTGACCTGAATACTGAAGAGAGTTAAGCGTTGATTTATCTACCGTATAAAAGTGGGTAGGCGTGAGTGAATCCCCCTGATCATCAGGGTCGGCAAGAGAAAGCAAAGCCTCTATCTGTCCATCACTAAAACCCGATGCCCTCAGAGAATCCTTCTTGGCATCAGTGAGATGAACTGCCCCTTGTGTGCCACTGAGCGTCACTCCTCCCAGATTATCTACCGATGGTGAGGATTCAGTCATAACTTGGCTCCCTGCCGTTCTGTGCTGATCACATTACAATAAATCTAGGTCATTTATGCGGTATCAATGAATTACATCTCTTATCTCATGGTCTTATATGTGAAAAAGTCATTAAAAAAGTAAATTCAGAGCTATTTGAAATGATCTTTCTCTTTGAGTTTACCAATAACGTTAGAAAACCTGTCATCTGCATGCTCTTTAAGTTCCTCTAAGAACTGAGCTCCCGAAATCCTTTTGTCTTTAGGCCTTTCCAACACTTCTCTCGCCGCCTTTAGGAAATCATTTTTGTCATCGTCACCCAGTTGATCCGATCTCCCTAAAGTACTCAGTTCATAAGAAAGCACTCTAAAGTGAACCAGGTTTCTTGAGATAGACAGATCAGATGTACCAGAAACTCCAGATTCACTGGCAGCGGGCTTTGGCGCTTTAGACAGCTTTGGTATCTTAGAAAGCTTTGGAACTTCAGGAGGTGGACCAGGAGGCTCGGGAACCCTACTAGAAGTAGAAGTAGAAGTAGAAGCTGAAGCAGATCCACCTAATGTCACGGAGGCCTTTTGTTCCTTCAACAATCGCTCTGATTTTTCAGTTTCAAGTAACCTTAAAACACTTGTTAATATTTCTTTGGCCTCTGCTGTCTCGGCACTGGTTATAGCTCCCTTGGTCATAGCTAGAAACTTATCCAACGCTGCATCACTCATTCTCGGCAACATGCCTTTCAGTTTCGCCAGAAACTCCGCGAGTGCCTGTTCTCTTTCACTGCCTGACGTGGCATTCATTATGGTTTCTGCCGCACTTAAGATAGCGTTTGTGACGGCCTCAAATTCAGGGTCATTGGGGTCAAAATTCTTATCTTTACTCAATACATCAGCAATAGCCTCAGCAACCACTTCTGAGAGAGGAAGGCCCGCCTGAACTCCAGTAGAAATTTGTCCCAGAATCTCTTCAGGATCCACATTGAGATTGCTCTCTTCAGCAAACCTCTTCAATCTTTTCTTAGCTTCATCTTCGTCCAAAGAACCATCTTCCAGAAGAGGAATAGGACCATCACCTTCTGTAAGAGCTTCCAGCACAGGTTTACGAATAGCCATGAACTTGCCGTCATCGATACTACTATCTGCAGGTTTATTCTCAGGATCGTCAGGCTTGGGTTTAGGGTCATCAGGCTTTGGTTTTGGCAGGTTCTCAGGCACATCATCCAAAGCAAACATCATTTTGGAAAGACCCATACTTAACATCATTATTCCACAGGCATAGATACACAGCCCTGCGGGAGGAAAACCAATCGCTGCAGCTGCACCTATCCCTATCAAAATACCACCAACTGCTGTGACCGTTATTTCTTTCTTATGTTTATCGAGAAAGCCGAGTTTGGGCTGCAACTGATTCTTAAATTCTTCTTTTCTTTTTTGCACATCTGGGGCATCAGATGAACTGACTGAAACTCTCGGTTTGTCAGAAGGTAAAGTGCCTCTGGGTGGAATGAGCTCATCATCAGGATCAGGTACAGAACCGGGCCCATGTCCGGCGGGAGGTGTTTTCCCTGGTGGAATGAGTTCATCTTCCGGATCAGGAACAGCTCCAGACCCTTGGCCACCAGAAGGGTGAGGCGTTCTTGAGGACTTCTTGGAGGCTTCCAGAGAACTCAAAAGCTGGGAAGCTTCATCACTACCCAGAGAATCATCCAGCTCAGATTCTACCGGCTCCGGTAAATCTTCTTGCTCATGGCCAACACGTGAAGGGGTACGAGAATGAATACTTTCAGGCGTGGGGCCTGCGTCTGGCGCCCCACGCCTACCCACCAGACTCTGACCTGGTGTACCTGTTACACTCCTGTGCCCTAACTGGCCTGACTCACCGATTTCGTGCTTAGGATGCACTACATCAACAGGTGCTGTTGATTGGGTATCAACTCCCGCCGTTCTCCCTGGCATAAACCTTCTTCCGAAAATGCAGCGTATATTTCAGTAAAGCTTAGATGAACTATCACGTCAGCACGTAGATTTAATAGTCAAAGATAATAAGTAACCCCTTAATATTTCGCCAATTTTTTGGCAACTCAAACCGACAGAGGTAGTTGGAATTGCTGGAAGCACTTTACATACTTGCCATTACTGTAGAAGCGATGTCTGGGACCATTGCAGCAGAAAAAAACAGGTTGATCCGTTTGGAGTCCTCATAATTGCCACAGTCACCGCATTCGGAGGTGGAACACTTCGAGACCTGACACTAAGGAATAGTCCGTAAATAACTTCCTTATTTGACCACCCCCCGTTCGGGCTGAGCCTGTCGAAGCCCAGAGCCACCACCCTTCGACAAGCTCAGGGTGAACGGAGTTCATGTTTTAATCGGGAAGTTATTTCAAGACAAATCCTAAACAACCACCCTCTGGTGTGGATCGCTCACCCTAATCATCTTGTCTCGTGGTCGCTGTTATCATCATAAGACTCAGGATTCGTTACTTATCAGAAGCTTTTCTGGTACTTGATGCGATTGGTTTAGTGACATTCAGTATTATTGGCGCGCAGAAAACACTTGAATTGGGACACAATTACCTGATTGCCAGTATTATGGCAGTTTTCACAGGAACCTTTGGTGGAGTGCTGAGAGATATTCTCGGTAATCAGGTGCCTCTAGGAGGCTGACCGAGAATAGCGTTCGAGCATAAAATTCAGTAGAACGAGTCAGATTTTTCACTGAATTTGTGCGAATAGTTGACCTATTTAAGCAAATTCAGTGGAAAAGATGGCCGTTCTTTCTGGATTTTAGGCCGGGCTGTCTATTCTCGGTCAGCCTCCTAGTATTCAGAAAAGAACTTTATGCCAGCATTTCATTTATAGCTGCATGGATTTTCTTTATTTTATGTATGACACCCTTATCCATGACGGCCTGTATCCTTATTACTCTGATTACTGGCTTTACCGCCCGCATGCTCGCTATCACCATGAATATAGAGTTACCTATACTCAATTTCGATCAAAAGCCTCCAAAAAAGTAACGTTTCAAAGACGACGCCTGATCTTTTCTGAAAAGTCTCAGGCGTGTTTCCGAATCCCTTATACAGCTTTATGAGTGGTCGGAGTTTCATAAAACTCTAAGACTGCGGACATTACATCTTTAGGACTGAGCATCCCTACCAGAGCACTATCTTCAATAACAGGAACCCTAAAGGCATGGGCTTTCATAAAGTGCTCATAAGCGGTAATGATATCGTCATAAGGCGATACCGTCAGGACATCTCTGGTCATACTCTCACCCACAATACTGCCTTCCTGGGAGAAATACCCTCCCATCAACGTTCCCTGAAGACAGTCGGTTTCTGAAAGGATACCTACCAGACCACCATTCTCATCCACCACTGGCACGGCTGTTATATCGTTCTCGAGTAGTATTCGGATGGCCTCAACCACTTCCATAGTTGGAGGAATGGTGATCACCTGAGGTGTCATACAGTCTCTGACTTTAATTGATCTCATAAAACCTCCCCGGTTATTCCGAGCAGTCAGGAGCATTACTTACACTTACAAGTATTCGACTCTTTTTCGGACAAAGTCCAGTCCCCAAGGAAACTTCCTGCACAAAGTCTTGCCTAGAACGGAGACAAGCTCCTCAGAGCCCTTTATAATGGCTGCCTTTCTACCCTCTTACCTCTGTAATCGAAATAAGGCAAAGGTATATACATGAGCTATGCGAATATTCCGGCGGGTAAAAATCTGCCTGAAGATATCTATGTTGCTATTGAAATCCCGGCTAACGCTTCTCCTATCAAGTACGAAATCGACAAAGATATCGATGCATTGATGGTAGACCGTTTTATGGCTACCCCCATGTTCTACCCTGCCAACTATGGTTACATCCCCCAGACTCTGGCGGACGACGGTGACCCTCTGGATGTTCTGGTAGTAACTCCTTACCCTGTTGTTCCAGGTTCTGTTATTCGTTGTCGTGCAGTAGGCATGCTAAACATGTCTGATGAAAGTGGTCAGGATGAGAAGCTGATTGCAGTTCCTCACGAAAAGCTGTCTGCACTGTACAACGATATTCAGGAATACTCTGACTTGCCAGAGCTGCTGCTGAAACAAATCGAACACTTCTTCGAGAACTATAAAGACCTGGAACCTGGGAAATGGGTCAAAATCGAAGGCTGGGAGAATAAAGAAGCAGCTTTTGAAGTCATCAAGAAGTCTGTAGCCAATTACAAAGGCTAAAGGAAATAATGCATTAAGCTATTTTTGAGAATGGTGCATTACACCTTAAAATAGTGCTGGAGATGTCATCTTCAGCACTAATTAGTACCCCCAAAACTTTCCAAGGGCTTGCATCCCAGCTGATTCACTCCACAATAAAAGAACCAGAAACAAGAACAGTCGGTTTTCCATGGTTCAGCTATTCAGATGCAAACAAACACCTTACTTGTCGACCTTCTTCCTCATTCTTTTTATTTGGGCTTTTTCCAGCAGCGCAATGGCCAACCTGGATCAACTACTGAATAGCCGTTCATCAGAAACCCAGTCGTTTATACCTGTAGAAGAAGCATTTCAGCTGGAAGCAGAAATTGAAGACGAAACATTGCTGTTGCATTTTCTGGTAACACCTGAGCATTACCTTTACAAAGATCGTTTCAACTTTACTAGTAATGGAAGTTCAACCCGGCTAGGTCAGCCTGCCTTTCCCAAAGGGAAAGAAAAATATGACGTCAATTTTGAAGAAACCATGGAGGTTTTTTCTAAAAACGTCACGATTAGAGTACCCGTCCAGAGTTCTGAGACAGAACCTCAATTCCAGATCAGATTTCAGGGCTGCGCTAATGCAGGCCTCTGCTACCCACCCCATACGCTCAACATTTCTGTTAAAAATCCTCACATTGTCAGTGCAGAAACGATTAAATCAGCTGAGACCACTTCAGATAGCAGTACAAGCCTGACCATCTCTGAAACCGTTGGACAGGACTCAAGCAAAGCGTTTTCCGTGACGCTTCTGCTGTTTTTACTGGCAGGCCTGGGTTTGACTTTCACTCCTTGCGTGCTCCCAATGATTCCTATTCTTTCCAGCCTGCTGGTTGGTGCGGCATCACAGGGAGCCAGTCGAAAGAGAACGCTCTCACTTTCGATCGCTTATGTATTGAGCATGTCAGTCACCTTTGCTCTGGCTGGTACCTTAATGGGCCTGTTCGGAGCCAGCCTTAATCTGCAGGCAAAACTTCAGTCCCCATGGCTATTGATCCCCTTTTCCATACTCTTCGTACTACTGGCTCTCAGTATGTTCGGACTGTATGAACTGCAACTGCCAGAAAAACTCAGAGATCGCCTCAACAAACAACACCAAAAGCCAGGAAGCCTTTACGGTGCTGCAGTTATGGGGGTTCTTTCTGCACTGGTAGTCTCTCCTTGTGTCTCGGCACCGCTGGCAGGAGCTCTGATTTATATCAGTACAACTGGAGACGCACTGATGGGTGGGCTCTCCCTGCTGGCTCTTGGCATGGGAATGGGGCTTCCACTGATTTTGATTGGTCTCGGTGGTAAAAGCCTCTTACCTAAAGCCGGCAGCTGGATGGAGAATATCAAATCGCTATTTGGCTTCCTCTTGCTAGGTGTTGCTATCTGGATGTTGGAACGGGTTATTCCCGCCCCGATGACTCTATTCTTGTGGGGGTCTCTAGCTATTGGAGGTGCAATTTGCCTTGGTGCTTTAGACTTCAGCAAAAAAAACGGAAGCGCTTTATTTCTCCAGGCTCTCGGGGTTATTCTCTTGATCTACGGCTCTCTTTTGATCATTGGAGCAGCCCAAGGTCAGAAAAACCCACTTCAACCTCTGTCAATGGCCAACCAGCCTATTGATAGGCTCTCAACAGGTTATTCTTTTCAAAAAGTTACAACGATTGAAGCTCTCTCCAGACAACTGGAAATAGCCACAAAGAATGGCAAAGTAGCAATGATTGATGTGTATGCTGACTGGTGTATTTCATGCAAAGTCATGGAAAGAGAAGTCTTTCCCAATGCTTTCTCCAGCGTCAACATAAATAACTGGCACTTGATCAAGTTCGATATCACCGCCAATACCCCTGAACAGCTTGATTGGTTAAACAGTTATCAGTTGTTTGGCCCTCCCTCTTTGCTCTTCTTCGATATCAATGGCCAGGAGCGCAATGAACTTCGCTCTCTGGGGGAAATCACTTCCTCAGAGCTCCAGAAAAAGCTGAACCTGACCCTTTCACCATAAGCATGAATCCAGCATGATCATTGTAAGCTTATCTAGCTCTGAAATGCTTGGTAACTGGCGTTAACGTTCAGTAACACGCACGAACTAGACCCTTTCATTTCATTGCGGCACAATGCATGCCATTATGAGAGGATACTGATGGCAACAATACTTGTTCTGAATGGCCCAAACCTGAATCTACTGGGAACCAGAGAGCCAGGCGTGTATGGCGCCACCACACTGGAACAGATCAACCAGATTCTGACCCAACAGGCTCAAACAGCTGGCCACCAGCTCAGCTGCTTTCAAAGTAACGCTGAGCATGAGCTCATAGAACGGATTCACAAAGCTTCTGAGGACGGTGTTGATTTCATCATCATCAACCCTGCGGCTTTTACTCATACCAGTATTGCTATCAGAGATGCCCTGCTGGGTGTTGCCATCCCCTTTGTTGAAGTTCACTTGTCCAATGTCCACCAACGGGAAGCTTTCCGACATCACTCCTATTTCAGTGATGTCGCTGAAGGTGTTATCGCAGGTCTTGGACCCAAAGGCTACGAGTTCGGTCTGGCCTACGCCCTGGACCAACTCAATCAGAAGCCTTGATGACCTCCCCTTCGGACTCATCAATCAAACGCGCTTCTGCATAACCGGTTTGCTTTAAGGCTAAAACAGCCATGAGCGCAGAAAATCATTTTTACTCTTCGGGAATAAAATGATTTTTACGGTAAAAACAATCAAGGCGGCATGATGTAGTGCGCCAATGAACACATCCTATTAACCACAGGGCAGGTTCACCCTGTCCAACAGCATTTGAGATTGACCATGGACATCAGAAAAGTAAAAAAGCTCATTGAGCTGCTGGAAGAGTCTGGTATAGACGAGCTGGAAATTCACGAAGGTGAAGAGTCTGTTCGCATCAGCCGTTATTCCCAGAATGCTCCAGTGGCCGCCATTGCCGCCCCACAGGTAATACCTGCTGCAGCACCTGCACCTGTTGCTGCAGCATCTGAAGCTCCTGCAGCGGCTGAAGCCAAACCTGAATTGTCCGGTCATCAGGTCAGATCTCCAATGGTCGGTACTTTCTACACAGCCCCTTCACCCAGCTCGCCGCTCTTTGCCGAACAGGGACAGCATGTCAAGGAAGGAGATGTTCTCTGCATTGTCGAAGCCATGAAAATGATGAATCAGATCAAGGCCGACAAATCAGGCACCATCGAAGCTATTCTGGTTGAAAACGGGCAGCCCGTTGAATACGACCAGCCCCTGTTCACCATTGTCTGAGACAGATGCCATGCTGGATAAAATCGTAATCGCCAACCGGGGTGAAATAGCCCTGAGGGTATTGCGGGCCTGTAAAGAACTCGGCATCAAGACCGTTGCCGTGCATTCCAAGGCAGACGAGAGCCTGATGCACGTGCGTCTGGCTGACGAGTCCGTCTGCATTGGTCCTAACAGTCCTGTTGAAAGCTACCTGAATATTCCTGCCATTATCAGCGCTGCAGAAGTGACTGATGCGAATGCCATTCACCCTGGCTACGGCTTTCTCTCTGAAAATGCCGACTTTGCCGAACAGGTAGAACGCAGCGGATTTACTTTTATTGGCCCCAAACCTGACGTTATTCGTCTTATGGGTGACAAGGTATCCGCTATTGCCGCCATGAAAGAAGCCGGAGTTCCAACGGTCCCGGGCTCTGACGGCCCAATCACAGACGATGATGAACGCACACTGGAAATAGCCCGCCGCATTGGCTACCCAGTCATCATTAAAGCTTCGGGTGGCGGCGGCGGTCGTGGTATGCGAGTCGTTCATCGAGAATCGGCTCTGCTGAACTCAATAAGCCTGACCCAATCTGAAGCCAAAGCAGCCTTCAATAACGATATTGTTTATCTGGAAAAATTCCTGGAAAACCCTCGCCACGTTGAATTTCAGGTACTATCCGATAGCCACGGCAACGCTATTCATCTGGGTGACCGAGACTGTTCGTTACAGCGTCGCCACCAAAAAGTGATTGAAGAAGCACCTGCACCCGGCATTGATGAAGACGCCAGAGCCACAGTTGCAGCGGCCTGCACAAAGGCCTGTACAGAAATTGGATACACCGGGGCTGGCACCTTTGAGTTCCTGTACGAAGATGGCCAATTCTATTTCATTGAAATGAACACTCGTGTTCAAGTTGAACACCCAGTAACGGAAATGATTTCCGGAGTGGACATTGTCAAGGAGCAGATTCGCATTGCCAGTGGTTTACCACTCAGCATTACCCAGGATGAAGTTGAACTTCAGGGGCATGCATTTGAGTGCAGAATCAACGCCGAAGATCCCAAAACCTTTATGCCGTCTCCAGGCCTGGTTAACCAGTTCCATGCTCCAGGCGGCAACGGTGTCCGTGTCGATTCCCACTTGTACAGCGGCTATAGCATTCCTCCTTACTATGACTCATTGATTGCCAAGATCATCACTTACGGCCCTGATCGTGAGACTGCCCTGACAAGAATGAGAAATGCTCTGGATGAAGCGGTTGTGGATGGTATCCGCACCAATATTCCACTGCATCAGGATCTGGTGAAAGACAAAAATTTCCAGGAAGGAGGCGTCAGCATCCATTACCTGGAAAAGAAACTGGAAGACGCCTGATACCTCCCCCAGCTCTCTGAAAGCAGCTTTTCAGAGAGCTTCTCCCTCCTTCTTTCGCAATCCCCTTTGTCCCATTCCTCCAATCAGCTAGAATGAGTCCGACTTGGTGGATTGGACTTTAGGCCGAGCCGTCTATTCTCGGCCAGACTCCTGACTTCGCCTCCCACTCCCTATCTGTAAGCCCATACTCATGCCCTGGATACAAATCAAATTAGATACCTCTTCAGATCATGCTGAAGAGTTGGAAGACTTGCTTCTGGAAGCCGGAGCCAGTGCTGTAACTCTTCAGGATGGTAAAGACCAACCCCTGTTTGAGCCTGAACCAGGCAGCACTCCGTTATGGCACCACACCATGGTCATCGGCCTCTTTGATGCCCATACAGAAATGCACTCTGTAATAGAGCACTTGCAGTCCCAATACCAGCAAACCCCATTTCCGAGCCACAAGATTGAAATCGTTGAAGACAAAGACTGGGAAAGAGAATGGATGACCCATTTCGTTCCCATGCAGTTTGGAACAAAGCTCTGGGTCTGCCCAAGCTGGAAAGAGATTCCAGAACCTGACGCTATCAACCTGATGCTAGACCCTGGACTGGCCTTTGGAACAGGCACCCACCCAACAACAGCGTTATGTCTCGAATGGTTGGAAAAACAGGATAGTTTCGAAAACCAGACCGTTATCGACTATGGTTGCGGATCTGGGATTCTGGCTATAGCCGCACTATTATTGGGCGCTAAAACAGTGACCGGGGTTGATCTTGATCCTCAGGCACTGGAAGCCACGGTAGATAATGCCGAGAGAAACAAGATTGCTCCTGAAAAATTGAAAGTATATCTACCTGATCAGGCACCAGAAGATAAAGCTAACGTCGTCATTGCCAACATTCTCGCTGGCCCTTTGGTAGAACTAGCCCCCAAACTAGCAGGCCACCTCAACAATGGCGGAAAAATAGCACTTTCTGGCATCCTTTCAGAACAGAAAGAGAGCATCGTGAGTACCTATTCTGAATGGTTTGACCTGGAGCCAGTAGTACACAACGAAGACTGGATACTGGTCACCGGCACACGAAAAGACTAAGGATTTGTCCCAAAATAACTTCCCGATTTTCACCCGGACTCCGTTCGCCCTGAGCCTGTCGAAGGGTTATGGCATTGGGCTTCGACCAGCTCAGCCCGAACGGATTTTGAGCAGATTTGAATAAGGAAGTTATTTCAGGACTATTCCTAAGAGCCGTAATCAGGGAGTATTATTGATTCTATTGAGTCATTTTTTGATACAAAGCTCATTTCAGACTACTGATCAGGACATTTTACCTTTTGAGCAGTAGACATCCTTTGCAGCTCTTTGATCTAATGATCATCATTCAATTAAGACAGTAACGTATACAGGCTTCATGACAAGCTCTCGAATTACTCGCTGCCCAAAATGCCAGACCTCTTTTAAAGTCACTCAGGCACAATTACGAGCTGCCAGCGGCTCTGTAAGATGTGGCTCCTGTCTCGAGGTTTTTGACGCTCGCTCCCAGATGAACAGTGACCCTGCCCCAGAAAAGAAATTACAAACCCAGGCCACAGAAAAACAGACGAGCAAAGCCACCAAAACACCGGAGCAAAGCCCCTCCCAGGACAACAAGCCTGAAATCAATACAACAAAAACAACTGAACCCTCAGGGAAAGAAGAGCACCAATTTCACTCATTTCTGGAAACTCTAGATAAAGAACACGTTGAAGTAGATGAAGAACAGAGAAGAAGCTCACTGAAACTGCTGGGCTGGACAGCTCTCATACTCCTCGCCTCGCTAACGCTCGTGGGGCAATATGCCTGGTTCAATAAAGATCAGCTTTCACTCGACCCTCGCTTGAGGCCTGCCTATACACTCAGCTGTCAATACTTGAATTGCTCCCTGCCAGCCCTGGTTGATGCCAAAGCCATAAAAAGCCTGCAGCTGCATATTCGCAGCCACCCTGAACAGGATACAGGGCTGGTCGTGGACTCTGTGATCATTAATGAGGCCACATTTCCCCAACCCTGGCCACAACTCGAATTGACCTTTACAGACATCAATGGCCAGCCTGTGGCCAGCAGACGCTTTCGACCCAGAGAATACCTGGGGGGCGCTCTGGCAGGATCAAGAGAAATGCCCAGCGGACAACCCATCAGACTGAGCATAGAAATCGTTGACCCCGGCAACGGAGCAACGAACTACCAGCTTCGCTTTTTACCTATCAAGCAATCCTGAAAAAAGGCAAAAAGCCTAAAACCCCTATTTCTGTAGTGTTTTACAGATAGGGGTATCTCGAACCCGCACTTACAAAAACGCAATAGGTACTTGCTACAAGCCTGTAAGTACTTGATCCAGATCAAAAAACACTCAGATCACTCAAATTAGTACTTGAGGTTTTTCCCACACAAGTCACTATATAAGGGTCTTGGTAAGGTTATATTATCCAACAGGACACTGGTATGTGGTGATAACTGCTCCTGAACGTAAGTGCTATTCCAGTCAGAGCCCACAATAGAACCCCCTTTCGTCTAAAAATTGTACAGAGTATTATATCTGGCTACGTCTGCCTGATCTCCCACAAGGAGAAGCTGAAAGTCGTATCAATGTTTAAAAATACCGCAAGATCAACCACTTGCTTTTTTCACAATTCTTGGCAGCGATTTAAATAGTCCCAGACTTTTTATCCGCTCCAGGCAGTTCTAATGCTGGATTGAGGCAAACCACCTTGTTAAAGATTGGTCCATACACTATTAAAAACCCGGTTATTTTGGCCCCCATGGCCGGAGTAACAGATCGTCCTTTCAGACAACTGTGTCTGAAAATGGGTTCGGGCATGGCCGTCTCAGAAATGGTGACCAGCAATCCAAAGCTCTGGAACACACGAAAATCTCGACTGAGAATGGACCACCATGCCGAAGAGTTTGAACCGCGCTCTGTTCAGATAGCAGGTAGCGACCCTGAACAAATGGGAATGGCCGCCCGACTGAATCAGGAACGAGGCGCACAGATCATTGATATCAACATGGGCTGCCCCGCCAAAAAAGTCTGCAATAAAGCTGCCGGGTCAGCACTAATGAGAGAGCCAGAGCTGGTAGAACGTATATTAAAGTCAGTCGTTCAGGCCGTTGATATCCCTGTAACTCTCAAGACACGAACTGGCTGGAGCCCCGAGAACAGAAATGGCCTCGACATAGCCCTAATGGCTCAAGATTGCGGCATCTCGGCACTCGCAGTACACGGTAGGACCCGCCAGTGCATGTATAAAGGCGACGCTGAATACGAAACCATTGCCCGGATTTGTGAGTCCCTGGAAATTCCGGTAATTGCCAACGGTGATATTACCTCTCCAGAAAAAGCAAAGACGGTACTGGAACTCACCGGAGCAGATGCCGTTATGGTAGGTCGGGCAGCTCAAGGCAGACCCTGGATATTCAGGGAAATCAATCACTATCTCAAGTACGGTGATCATCTGCCCGCACCAGAAAACAAAGAAATTCAGTCCATTTTGCTGGACCATCTTTCTGCACTTCACGAATTTTATGGTGAAGTGCAAGGCGTACGTATCGCCAGAAAACACGTTGGCTGGTATTTGCAGGCCAGTCCATCAGGCTCCAAGCTTCGCAAACTTTTTAACAGTCTGGAGTCTGCAGAAGAACAAGAAAACTGCATACTGGAGTATTTTCAAACCTTAGGTCATCACAAGGATATTGCAGCATGACGGCACCCCATATTATTACTGACGAACAATCTGTCAATAGACAGGCACTGACCAGCCCTATCGAGAGTGAAACACAGACACTCCGCGACAGCGTTGAAAAAGCTATGAATAACTATTTCAGTCACCTGGATGGACAAGAGGTAACCGATGTTTACCAGATGGTCCTGTCTGAAGTAGAGGCTCCTCTTCTGGAAACCGTTATGACTTACGTCAAGGGCAACCAGACTAAAGCAGCTGTCCTGCTTGGCCTGAACCGAGGAACACTTAGAAAGAAGCTGAAGCAATACGACCTGCTGTAGCCCTCCCTGCTTTTAAAGTCGTATTTTGCCTTATGACATGAATACGACTTTATGCACTTTCTGCCTAATACAGATAGAAATAATACCTTCCCGATACCCATCCCCAGAGCCCAATAAGGCGACCTTGATCGCAGAAAACTGCACTTTTGTTCAAAAGCAGCATCAATAATTCCGTATTTCCTGCCTTTCCCATGAATCGGATGCTGCGAAGAAGGTCAAATCCAGCTAGAATCAGTCAGCTTTTCAGGCAACGTTTTTCAGTGAGTAAAGGAATGATGGCAGACGATTTCGAACAGCCACCTCTTCGGAGAGCCCTGATCAGTGTCTCAGACAAAACCGGCATCGTAGAATTTGCCCAGGCACTGCACCAACGCTCCGTAGAAATCCTCTCTACTGGCGGCACATATAAGCTGCTGGTTGAGCACGATATTCCCGCTGTGGAAATCTCCAGCTACACCGGCTTTCCGGAAATGATGGATGGCAGGGTCAAAACTCTACACCCCAAAGTACACGGTGGGATTCTGGGCCGCTCAGGTCAGGATGAAGCTGTCATGACCGAACACGGCATTCAACCGATCGACTTGGTTGTGGTCAATCTCTACCCGTTTGAGCAAACAGTAGCCAAAGACGACTGCACGCTGGAAATGGCAATTGAGAATATTGATATTGGTGGACCTACCATGGTTCGATCTGCAGCCAAGAATCACAGAGACACGACCATTATTGTGAATACAGGGGACTATTCCCGGGTACTCACCGAGCTCGATGAACACAACGGTTCTGTTTCCGCAGCTACTCGTTTTGACCTGGCAGTGAAGGCTTTTGAACATACTGCCCATTATGATGGTGCCATTGCCAACTATCTCGGCACACTGACAGGCAACAAAGAAGAACCAGAAGCCTTTCCTCGCACATTTAACCGCCAGTACAAGAAAGTGCAGGACATGCGTTATGGCGAGAACCCTCATCAGAAAGCCGCTTTCTATATAGAAGATTCTGCACCCGCTGGCACCGTTTCCAGCGCTCAGCAGGTTCAAGGCAAGTCTCTTTCCTTTAACAACATTGCTGATACTGATGCTGCTCTTGAGTGCGTCAAGTCTTTTGAAGCACCAGCCTGCGTCATCGTTAAGCATGCCAATCCATGTGGCGTAGCGATTGGTACAGACATTCTGGAAGCCTATAACCGGGCTTATACAACCGACCCTACATCTGCTTTTGGCGGCATCATTGCATTTAACAGAAAGCTGGACGCAGTCACTGCTAAAACCATCATTGACCGCCAATTTGTAGAAGTCATCATTGCACCTGAAATCGACAGCGAAGCTGAAATCATTCTTCAGAACAAAAAGAATATCAGGCTTCTGTGCTGTGGCACCCTACCGGAAACAGCAGAACACTTTCTGGACTTCAAACGTGTCAATAGTGGACTACTGGTCCAGGACACCGACATCAAGGTGACCAGCGCTCAGGAACTGAAAACGGTTACGGAAAGAACGCCAACAGAAGCAGAGCTGAACGACCTGCTGTTTGCCTGGAAAGTGGGCAAATTTGTTAAATCTAATGCCATTGTTTACGCCAAAAACCATCAAACCATTGGTATAGGCGCAGGTCAGATGAGCCGGGTCTACAGCGCCCGCATTGCTGGCATCAAAGCAGCTGACGAAAACCTGGAAGTTCGTGGATCGGTAATGGCTTCTGATGCCTTTTTCCCCTTCAGGGATGGCATTGACGCAGCAGCCAGTGCTGGTATTACCGCTGTCATTCAGCCAGGCGGCTCAATGAGAGATCAGGAAGTTATCGATGCCGCAAATGAAGCAGGCATTGCCATGGTATTCACTGGCGTCAGACACTTCCGCCATTGATAACCCAGGAGCCTGACAAGAATAGACAGTCCAGCATAAAATTCAGAAAGAACAGAGCTGCCCAGAGCGATTAAGGCAGTGATTCGTTCTGCTGAAATTTATGCTCGGACGAAATTCTCAACCAGGCTCCTACAGACACACAATGTGTCTCTTTTTCATTCAATGAATGACCAGTAGAAGGCTATGGTCGCTCATTATCCCTGTGAGCCAGCATACTGGCTCACAGCAGTTTGATTACTAGAGAATCTGGCTGGCATCCACCACAACCAGATTCCCGGGGGACAGGCAAACTTATGAAAGTACTCATTATCGGCAGTGGCGGGCGTGAACACGCCCTGGCATGGAAGGCCATTCAGGACAACAATGTAGAGCAGGTGTTTGTAGCTCCGGGCAATGCAGGCACAGCACTTGAACCTGGCATTACCAACATCAGCATTAATGTTCTCGAAATCGAAAAGCTGGTTGATTTTGCCCGTGCAGAAAGCATTAGTCTGACGATTGTAGGCCCCGAAGCGCCTCTAGTAGCGGGTGTGGTTGACCGATTTGAAGAAGCTGGCCTCACCATCTTTGGCCCCTCTCAAAATGCTGCACAACTGGAAGGCTCAAAAGCGTTCAGCAAAGACTTCCTGGCTCGTCATAACATTCCTACTGCAGAATACCAGAACTTCACTGATATTGATCAAGCCAAAGCCTATGTCCGTGAAAAGGGCGCGCCTATTGTAGTAAAGGCAGACGGACTGGCAGCCGGTAAAGGCGTTATTCTCGCAGACACAGAAGAGCAGGCTTTTTCAGCAATCGATGACATGCTGGCAGGCAATGCCTTCGGAGAAGCGGGACACAGAGTCGTCATTGAAGAGTTTCTTCAGGGTGAAGAGGCCAGCTTTATTGTTATGGTCGATGGCAAAAATATCCTGCCTCTCGTCACCAGCCAGGACCACAAAGCCAGAGACAATGGTGACAAGGGTCCTAACACAGGTGGCATGGGCGCCTACTCTCCCGCACCAGTGGTCACTTCCGCTATACATGACCGCGCTATGCAGGAAGTGATCATCCCAACTGTGGAAGGCATGGCTTCTGAAGGCAACACCTATAAAGGTTTCCTGTACGCGGGCTTGATGATCGATTCAGAGGGAGTCCCAAAAGTTCTCGAATTCAACTGTCGCTTTGGTGATCCAGAGACACAGCCTATCATGATGCGCCTGCAATCAAGTCTGACCGAGCTATGCCTGGCTGGCTCAACAGAAAAGCTGGATCAAGTTGAGGCGCAGTGGGATAAAAGAACCGCTTTAGGGGTGGTTCTTGCTGCTGGCGGCTATCCTGAGAAATACCGTAAAGGCGATACAATTACTGGCATCGACGAAGCCAATTCAGCCGACTGCAAAGTATTCCATGCCGGCACACAACTGGAAGACGATGCAATACTCACCAACGGTGGTCGTGTACTCTGCGTCACGGCTCTTGGAAACAGCGTTAGTGAGGCACAGGAAAAAGCCTATCAAGCCACCGCTAAAATCCAGTGGGATGGTGCATATTTCAGGACTGATATTGGCTACCGAGCTATAAGCAGAGAACAGTAAACACTCTGTCCTGTGGAGCAGCTAATAAGAGCTGCTCCAATACAGGAAGGCACGTTCACTCAAACCTCATTCCAACCCAAATAGACGTCCATTAAACTCTAAAACCTGTTGCTTGAACTTAACCGTTCTGCCATCGCCAGAAAGTAACGCTCTGGAAAGTCAGACACTTATAATCCTGGCAGGCATAGACGCGACCTGTCATGCAATAGAGAAACCTGAAGAAGAAAGTCACCTCTTCCCATAGATTAAATGATCTTTCAGGGTAAAATTACGTAAAAACTGCAACAATTTCACTTTTTCACAAAGCCGCTTACGGTATACTCATCGCCAATGGAAAAATGGAATTTTCAATAAATATTATGAGAGTTGTATTCAACCGCCTATTATCCATTGTCATCCGACCTCACTCATGCACAGAGTCAGAGTCACTACTTCATGACAGGCTTCGATTCTGGGCCAGAACTGTATTTTTACTGATACTGTCCACATATGGCTCAGTAGCATCCAGCAATGAATATTCACCTGATCAGCAGCCTTATAACGTTTCTATCAACCTTGAGCCTTCCTCAAGCATATTCATTGACCCGGACAGCACTCTGGATCTTGATCAGATCAACACACCGGATTATTTATTTCGGTTTGCACCTTGGCAAAAAGAACGCCTGTACTTCACGACCAAGAAAGGAACAGCCTGGATAAAGATCACTCTGCCTAAAGACGTCAATGTCGAGCCAATGCCTGTACTGAGACTTCGACCACCACCCGGTGTCTCTCTAAAGGCTTACATTGCAGGAAAGGGATATCACCAACAATTACCAGGTGGGCGACAAGCTAGCAGCAATATATATCTATACAACCTGACCCCTTATATAAATCAGGCGCAGGATGTGTTTGTTAAGATACCTGCGGCAGCTGCAGACAGTCTGCATGCCTCCCTGAAGTCCCCCAGTGTACTCCTCCAGGATCAGGAATATGCAAACTGGCAAACAGGTTGGCTACTGGCTCTGTTTCTCGTCATGTTTATGATGAACACATTTAACTGGTTTAAATATCGCCAAAAGGCCCATATCTATCTGGCATGCCTTTGCTTCATGGGACCAGTATTTTTGATCAGCTGGCAGGGACTGGTTCATGTCAATTGGTTCGAGTCTGGGTGGCTACAACACCTGACCATGAACATTTCATTAATCACTGGCACGATCCTTTTGAGTCAAATGGCTCGAGTTAGCCTATCGGGTAATAGCACCAAATTAATATACTGCTTTAATACGCTTTCCATTATCTCAGCATCGCTACTGATACTGACTTTAACGGGTGCTTCTGTTTCACTGGAGCACAGTTTGCTGATCAACCTGATAACGACTCAGGTCATCTGGTATTGCAGCCTGTTTACCAGAGCGCCAGGCGCACTGACTGTACCTGTATGGCTTTCCACACCATATGCCATTATTCACCTGATAGCGTCCCTGGCCATTCTTGGCGTTATAGATTTCAACCCGATTGCAGCCATTTGGATGCTACTTCAAATCACCTCTCTTACCATTCTCGCGTTTAGTTTTTATTTCGGAAACCGGGAACATTTATATGCAGACTCTGACCTTGCACGAACCAATACTGTCAGCCCCGCTCCCATCACCCAAATCACAAATGACAACGATATTTTCAACGCGATGGGACATGAACTCAGAACCCCCTTGAATGGGGTATTGGGTATGTCTGAATTACTGCAAAGCACGCAATTGACCCCCAAACAGGAAAACTATGTTGAAACCCTGAGATATGCGGGCAATGAACTCAGCAATCTCATCAATCTACTCTCTGAAGCGTGGAAACTGGAGCAAAGAGAAAGCAGCCTTGAAATCAAACCTTATGACATCAATGAATTTCTGAATGACAGTCTATATAAATTCCGGTTTCGTGCAGAACAACTCAACACCGAACTCATTAGCTTTGTACATCCTGACGTGCCTGATATCAGCGAAACAGACATACGTCAGTTATCACTTATATTGGAAGGCATACTGAGTCATATCTTCAGCCACACAGAAAACAGTGAAGTCATGGTTTCAGTCAATCAGACCTCATTATTGCCAGACTATGAGCCCGACAAACAACAAGAAAGAAAGGATGGCTACATACTATTTCAGGCCACCTATAGTCAGGGACAACAAAGTCTGAACCTGGTAGATGATATCAGTAAGCTCAGCTACTCTGAGGCCAAGCAAAGGGCTGATATCAGCATGCACTTGTATATTGCCATCAAATTAATTGAGGCTATGTCTGGTCAGTTTGGCATCATGAATCAGGGCAGCACACACATTTGGTTTGCCATACCGCATAAACAACAAACAACAAGTGCCCTTAATCACGATGAACAACCCATGTTCTCTCATAAAAATATCAAGGCACTGATCGTAGATGACAATAAAACCTGCAGACAGGTTCTGGCTCAGCAATGCGCCCTGATGGGCATCAGTACTCTGGACGCTGAAGACGGCCGGGAAGCACTGGCCATGATTCGTAACGAAGCCTACCTTGGTCGAGCATTTGACGTCATCATTCTTGACCACCACATGCCAGGAATGAACGGTATTCAGATGGTGGAAAGATTACAGGAAAACAACCAGATAGAAATCCCCAGAATCGTCATGCTCACTGGCGCTACAAACCCACCCGGCAAGCAGCGTGCAGAGAGATTAGGCGTTAGCGCCTTTCTTACAAAACCTGCTGGACGTAAAACACTACAGAAGGCTCTTTCCCAGGCATTAGGAGAAGTCCGCCAGAATGAAGAAATAGAGATGGCCTGATGACAGATAGCCATCAGGCCAAGAGCTAATCAGACTTAAGCTTAAAAGCCGACGCTCAACCACTCACTTGAGGATCAGATGGATTATTGTGTGTGGTATTGAGCAGACAGTTCGTGAACGGCATCGACAAAAACTTTAGCTCGATCCGGCTCTACAAATTGATGAATACCGTGACCCAAATTAAAAACATGCCCTTCGCCCGGACCAAAATCACTTAATATTTTCGCGACTTCAGCTCGTATCCGATCCGGAGAGGCATAGAGTACAGATGGATCCATATTCCCCTGCAAGGTCACTTTATCTCCCACACGCTGACGCGCATCAGAAATATCAGTCGTCCAGTCCAAACCCAGTGCATCAGCGCCTGTTGCAGCCATTGATTCAAGCCATTGACCACCATTCTTGGTAAAGAGAATGACAGGTACTTTTCTACCTTCATGCTCTCTGATCAGACCCGACACAATCTTCTCCATGTACTTCAGAGAAAATGCCTTGTAGCACTCAGGTGAAAGCGCTCCACCCCAAGTATCAAAAATCTGCACAGCTTGAGCACCCGCCTTGATCTGAGCATTAAGATACTCAATGACGGAGTCAGCCAGCACATCCAGCAATTGCGAGAGAACAGCAGGCTGATCAAACATCATAGCCTTGATACGACGGAAGTCCTTACTACTCCCCCCTTCAACCATATAGGTAGCCAGAGTCCAGGGACTGCCCGAAAAACCAATCAGAGGAACACGACCATTTAATTCTGTCCGAATGGTTCGAACAGCATCCATGACGTAGCCCAAATCTTTTTCCGGATCCGGCACTGACAGAGCCTCAACATCCGACGCTGTACGTACCGGCTTTTTAAACCTTGGGCCCTCACCTGTTTCGAAGTACAGCCCCAAGCCCATTGCATCAGGAATAGTCAGAATGTCCGAGAACAAGATAGCCGCATCCAGATCAAAACGCTCCAGCGGCTGAATCGTGACTTCACACGCCAACTCAGGATTCATGCAAAGCGACATAAAATCACCGGCTTTACTTCTGAGTTCCCGATATTCAGGTAGATAACGCCCAGCCTGACGCATCATCCAAACAGGTGTGACATCAACAGGCTCTTTCAGCAAAGCCCTCAGAAATCGGTCATTTTTCAGCTCAGTCATGAGGTTTCCAGAATTCAGGAAAGTGCAATATACCGTATGACAAGACAAGGTCCTGAGCCAAAGCCCATCTAACCAACCCTTAACACTAACGGTTTTTAAAAGGAAAAGAGGGAGAATACTCATTCCCCCTCGTATTGACAATTGCTTCAGACCCTCAAGACTGCTTATCTTGATAATCGTTCAGCAAGATCACACATCCAGAAAGTCCATAATCCCTTCAGCCGCCTGACGACCTTCCCAAATAGCGGTGACCACCAGATCAGAACCACGAACCATATCTCCACCCGCAAAGACTTTAGGGTTAGAGGTCTGGAACTTGTACTTGGCCTTTTCAGGCGCAACCACTCCCCCCCACTCATTCAACTGAATGTCATGGGACTCGAACCAGTCAGCAGGACTTGGACGGAATCCAAAAGCAATCAGCACGGCATCCGCTTCCAGAATCTCCTCACTACCAGGCACTGGCTCAGGACGACGACGCCCCTGCTCATCAGGCTCACCCAGTTTGGTAGTGATCACTTTAACCCCTTCAACCTTGCCATTACCGACAATTTCTACAGGTTGACGATTAAACAGGAACTTAACCCCTTCCTGCTTTGCATTCGCCACTTCACGACGAGAACCCGGCATGTTTTCTTCATCACGACGGTAGGCACAAGCCACTGACTTAGCCCCCTGACGGATTGATGTCCGGTTACAGTCCATCGCTGTATCACCGCCACCCAGAACAACAACACGTTTTCCTTTCACCCCAATGTAATCGGACTCATCCTTTTCAAAACCGAGGTTGCGATTCGCACTGGAAATCAGGAAAGGCAATGCATCATGGACACCAGGCAGATCTTCACCCGGGAACCCCCCCTTCATGTAGGTGTAGGTACCCATTCCCATAAAGACAGCGTCATACTCTTCCATCAGATCTTCAATCAGAACATCTTTACCGATTTCAGTACTCAGCCTGAATTCCACCCCCATTTCTGTGAACACTTCTCGACGACGGGACATCACTGTTTTTTCAAGTTTGAATTCAGGAATACCGAATGTGAGCAGACCACCAATCTCAGGGTTTTTATCAAAAACAACTGGCTTCACACCGTTTCTAACCAGAACATCTGCACAACCCAGCCCCGCAGGGCCTGCACCTATCACAGCTACTTTCTTATCCGTCCAGACAACATTGGACATATCCGGACGCCAGCCCAGGGCAAGCGCCGTATCGGTAATGTATTTCTCTGTAGCCCCAATTGTGACCGCACCAAACCCATCATTCAGGGTACAGGCACCTTCACAAAGTCGATCCTGGGGACATACACGACCACAGACTTCCGGCAAACTATTCGTTTGGTGAGAAAGTTCTGCAGCTTCAAATAAATTGCCTTCTGAAACCAGCTTTAACCAGTCCGGAATATAATTGTGAACCGGGCACTTCCACTCACAATAGGGGTTACCACAGGAAAGGCATCGATGAGACTGCTGCTTAACCTGCTTTTCATTAAAAGGCTCATATATCTCTACAAAATCATTTTTTCGAACCCGAAGAGCCTTTTTTTCCGGATCCTTTCTTCCTACTTCAACAAACTGAAAATGGTTGCTAAGTCGGCTATTAAACTGTGACATGGATTTGACCTCATTCGCTGATTGTTTTTATAACGCTCATGGCGCTGCGCTTTTATTAGCTGAAGACTGCTGCAGCGCGCATGGCTGTTCTAAAGACCTTCCTGCAAGCGGGCAGGCATCCTATTCAGGACGCCCACGAGTACTCGCCAGCAATGAGTCCAAACTGGCCGCCTTTGGCTTCACCAGCCAGAAACGCCCCCGATAGTCGTAAAACTCCTCCTGAAGTTCACGCCCCCATTCACTGCCTGTCTCTTTCACATATTCATCCAGAAGCCCTATCAGGTGAGACTGATAGTCTTCCATGGACTCGGTATCAATCCGGTGAATATCCACCAGCTCATGGTTGTATCGGTCAACGAAGTTTCGCTTCAGATCCAGTACATAGGCAAATCCACCCGTCATACCAGCACCAAAGTTGTGGCCTGTTTCACCCAGAACAACCACCAGACCACCTGTCATATACTCACAACAGTGATCCCCTGCTCCTTCGACAATGACTGTGGCACCTGAGTTCCGAACACCAAGACGCTCACCAGCGCGTCCGGCAGCCAGCAAACGCCCACCGGTAGCACCATAAAGACAGGTATTACCGATGATTGAAGTTTCATTGGAATTAAAAACGCTACCCTGAGGTGGACGGATAATCAAATTACCACCGGTCATACCCTTGCCCACGTAGTCGTTAGCATCACCTTCAAGGTGCATATCCAGACCACCTGCGTTCCAGACACCAAAACTCTGTCCCGCCGTTCCTTTCAGGCTAAGTTTGACGGGATGATCAGCCATTCCCTGATTACCATGGCGCTTGGCAAGCTCACCGGACAACCTTGCACCAATAGAACGGTCGCAGTTACCTACAGTAAATTCAAACTCACCACCCTGACCACTTTCGATGACAGGGAGACACGCTTCGACCATAGTCTCCGCCAACTCTCCTTTATCATAAGAAGGATTGCGCTCAACCTGACAGGTATGAGGCTTATCTGCCGGAATCAGATCATTGCGAACAATCGGTGTTAGGTCGAGACCTTTCTGCTTGTCGGTATCACCTGGCAACAGATCCAGCAACTCTGTACGACCAATAACATCTTCAAGACTTCTGGCCCCCAGTACAGAAAGCCATTCACGAACTTCTTCCGCTACAAAAGTGAAGAAATTCATAATCATCTCAACCGTTCCGTTGAAATGATTTTCTCTCAAATGCTGATCCTGAGTGGCTACACCCGTAGCACAATTATTCAGATGGCAGATTCTCAGGTACTTACAACCCATAGCCACCATTGGAGTGGTGCCAAAACCATAGCTTTCAGCACCCAAAACTGCGGCCTTAACAACATCCAAACCTGTTTTTATACCGCCATCAGTCTGAAGACGAACCTTGCCTCGAAGGTCATTTGCCCTGAGCGCCTGATGAGCTTCTGTCAGACCCAATTCCCATGGAGAACCAGCGTATCTTATAGACGTCAATGGACTAGCAGCAGTACCACCATCATAACCAGAGATCGTAATCAGGTCGGCATAAGCCTTGGCAACACCTGCCGCAATAGTGCCAACACCTGGCTCAGACACCAGCTTTACAGACACCAACGCTTTCGGATTAACCTGCTTCAGGTCAAAGATCAGCTGTGCCAGATCTTCAATAGAATAAATATCATGATGCGGTGGAGGAGAGATCAATGTCACACCAGGTACAGAATAACGCAACCTGGCAATCAGCTTGTTCACCTTGCCACCTGGTAACTGACCACCCTCACCTGGCTTGGCTCCCTGAGCCACCTTAATCTGCAACACTTCCGCATTAACCAGATAGTGAGGCGTTACACCAAAGCGGCCAGACGCAATCTGCTTGATCTTTGAAACTCGCTGGGTGCCAAAGCGGGCTTCGTCTTCCCCCCCTTCACCCGAGTTAGAACGACCACCCAGGCGGTTCATGGCTTCAGCCAAAGCTTCATGAGCTTCTGGAGACAGTGCCCCCAGGCTCATGGCGGCAGAATCGAATCTTTTGAGAATGTTGGCTACCGGCTCTACATCGGCAAGAGCAAAAGGCTTATCTGCTACCTTCAGACCCATCAGATCACGTAGAGTGGCAACCGGCCTTTCATTGACCAGTTTTGAGTAACGACGAAACTCCTGGTAATCACCACTGGAAACCGCCTTCTGAAGTTGCTGGACAACATCAGGGTTGAAGGCGTGATATTCACTGTCATGCACATATTTCAGCAAACCACCCTGCTGAATAGGCTTCCTTTTCTTCCAGGCGGTCTCAGAGAGCAGGCTTTGATCTTGCTGAATAGCTTCAAAACTGGCGCCCTCAATACGACTTTGGACACCTTTAAAGCACAGATCAACCACATCAGAAGACAAACCAATTGCTTCGAATAACTGAGCAGCTCGATAAGAAGCAATAGTCGAGATCCCCATCTTGGAGAGAATCTTCAAAAGACCTTTATCGATACCTTTGCGATACGCTTTATAGGCATCCAGAGGGTCTGCCAGAATCTCACCAGAACGAATCTGATCATGAATAATTTCATACGACAGATAAGGGTAAATAGCGGTCGCACCAAACCCAAGCAGCACTGCAAACTGGTGTGAATCTCTGGCAGTAGCCGTTTCCACCAGAATATTGGCATCCGAACGCAGGCCAGTATCGATCAGTCGATGATGAACAGCGCCTGTAGCCATCGCAGCATGAACGGGCAGTTTGTCATCATTGATATCTCGATCGCTTAAATGAATCAGAGCTTTGCCGTCTTTTACAGCCTGCTCTGCTTCATCACAAATACGCTCAATAGCCGCTTTAAGCCCTTCCTCAGGCTTGTAGTTAATGTCTATGTAAACGACATCCAGATCATCATGCTGATGATGGGCATTGATCAGATTCAGAAACTTCGTAGTAGACAGCACAGGCGATTTGAGGACCACTCGACCAGCGTGCTCGGCAGTCTCTTCAAATACATTTTTCTCACGACCCAGACACGTCTCCAGGGACATGACAATCGCTTCACGCAAGGGGTCAATAGGAGGATTAGTGACCTGAGCAAACTGCTGCCTGAAATAGTCATAAACAGAACGCACTCGCCCTGACAGAACCGCCATAGGGGTATCATCACCCATGGACCCTACTGCTTCCTGCCCACTTTCAGCCAGGGGGCGAATAACTTGATCACGCTCTTCGAATGTGACCGAGAACATCTTTTGATGAACGTTCAGCAGCTCTGAATCCAAATGTTCAATCTTGTGGTCTTCACCTCTGAATTGAGAGCGAATACGATAGGAGTTCTTCTTCAGCCATTGCTTATAGGGCTGACGAGTTTTCAACTGATCATCAATATCGTGAGCCTGATGTAACTCCCCGGACTCAACATCAATGGCCAGCACTTCACCGGGTCCTACACGACCTTTCGCTACCACGTCTTCTGGCTGGTAGCCGTATACTCCTACTTCAGAAGCAACAGTCAGATAGCCATTCTTTGTAATCACCCAGCGGGAAGGACGCAAACCGTTCCTGTCCAGCGCACAAACCGCACGACGACCATCAGTAATAACTAGACCCGCCGGACCATCCCATGGCTCCATATGCATAGAGTTGTATTCATAGAAAGCCCTGAGACCAGGATCCATGGTGTCAACATTTTGCCAGGCAGGGGGTACCAGCATTCTGATGGCTCGATACAGATCAACACCACCAGTGACCAGAACTTCAAGCATATTATCCAGACTTGATGAATCTGAACCCGTCCGGTTCACCAGAGGGGAGATCTGATCAAGATCAGGCAGCAGTTTGGACTTGAATTTGTTTCGGCGAGCCTGCGACCAGTTCCTGTTACCGGTAATGGTATTAATTTCACCGTTATGAGCCAGCAGACGGAATGGCTGAGCCAGCTTCCAACGAGGCATAGTATTCGTAGAGAAACGCTGATGAAATACGCAGATTGCAGTTTCGAATCGAGAGTCCCCAAGATCCTGATAAAAGTTGGCCAGATCGACTGGCATCATCAGGCCTTTATAAGTGACTACCTGGGTAGACAGGGAACAGATATAGAAGTCCTGATCCTGCTCAAGTGCCATATTGGTAAAGCGGCGAGCCATATACAAGCGGGCTGAAAACTCTTCTTCATCCAGCTCCCCCTGATGCCCAACAAAGACTTGTTCGATAACAGGGAGTTGATCCAGAGCAATCGGCCCCAGACACTCACTGTTGACCGGTACTTTCCGCCAGCCAATCACCACCAGATTTTTCTTTTCCAGCTCTGCTTCCAGCTTTTTTCTGGCATGATCCGCTACTGCCTCATCCTGACTGAGAAACAGCATTCCCACAGCATACTGAGCAGGCAGATCTTTACCGAGTTGCTCCTTGACCACAGTACGGAAAAAAGTATCCGGGGTTTGAATCAGCAAGCCACAACCATCGCCCGTTTTCCCATCTGCGGCAATACCACCACGGTGCGTCATGCAGGTAAGTGCTTCAATAGCGGTTTTCAGGAGATTATGACTTTTTTCTCCCTCCATATGGGCTATCAGCCCGAAACCACAGTTATCCCTAAACTCCCCAGGATTATACAAACCTGCTTTCATAGGCACTCTCTCATCGTCAGTTATTATAAACCTTGAAACTTCTGTCACTTAAGGAGCCCCATTGAGACTCACGCTCTTACTGGACTCCCTTGACGATCGTTATTCTTTTTCCCAAGGCTGTTTTTTTCTTTAAATTTTGTTGCTCGCCGCTTTTAAACGTAACTTTTTATAGGCCATCCCATAGCTTCTGGTATTTGCTGCCGGATCGTCAGGCGACGTCTCTGACCTTGATCACACTTGAGCCCATTACCGTCAAACATGAGCCCCATGCTCCGACAAGACTTGGCTGCTTCCCTGCAGGGCAAAACACCTATAGATATTAATTCATTTTTATGGATTTTAATTCAAAAAAGGGTACAAGAAAAGAGTATACCCTTTACTACTACTTCATGGAAAATAGGTCGAAGTTGCAGATATTTAGCCTCGCCATATAAGACAAGGGGCTGACCATTTTACACGGCCAGCCCCTTGATCACAAATGCATAAAAAGAACAATAAGTAATAGACTCTATACCCTGCACATGTCCTGAAGCATTTCATCCAACACACTTCGATCAAATTGATCGGTGACAAAAGCCTTTCCAATCTGCTCCAAAAGGACCAGCCTCAGCTTCCCATCCAATACCTTCTTATCTATAGACATCAGCTCTATGAATTGCTCAGAGGACATATCTTCAGGTGGTTCAATTGGCAAACAAGCCGTTTTGAGCATATCCACAACGTCTCGAACCTCTTCCCTGCCAATATGACCCAACCGACAGGACAGCTCCGCAGCCATAACCATGCCTGCAGCGACAGCTTCACCATGCAGCCATTCACCATAACCAGTATGTGTTTCGATAGCATGACCAAAGGTATGACCCAAGTTCAAAATAGCTCTCAGCCCGGATTCTTTTTCATCCTCTGCCACCACCCATGCCTTATCAGAACAAGAGCGGTGAATAGCATACGTCAATGCTTCCTGATCCCGAGCCATGACCCGATCAATATTCGACTGCAGCCACTGATAGAAGTCGCGATCACAAATCAAGCCGTACTTGATGACTTCCGCCACCCCTGCCGAAAACTCTCTGCCTGGCAAAGTGGACAGAGAATCAATATCAATCAGTACGACATTAGGCTGATGGAAAGCACCAATCATATTCTTGCCTAAGGGATGATTAACTCCCGTCTTTCCGCCAACTGAAGAATCAACCTGCGACAAGAGCGTGGTGGGAATCTGAATAAAATCAACTCCGCGCTGATAGGCCGCAGCAGCAAAGCCTGTCATATCACCCACAACCCCTCCACCTAAGGCAATCAGTGTCGTTTTTCGGGTATGACGAGCTCTGAGCAAGCCATCAAACACCTGTTCAAGAACAGACAGACTCTTGTATTCCTCACCATCCGGAAGAATCACCTCGATCAGCTCAAAGCCCTCAAGCATGCTACGCACTTGTTCCAGATAGAGTGGAGCAATGGTTTCGTTCGTTACAATAGCCACCTGCTGCCCTTTAATATAAGGCTTCAGCAACTCGGCTCTGGAATTACCCGTATATAGACCTGAACCAATAAATATGGGGTAGCTTCTTTCACCCAGATCCACCTTCAGCTCAAGCATGCTCGACTCCTGCATCAAACGCCTCACTCTCTCTTTCTGAAAAATCTTCCACTAATGAACCGCTCATAAAATTCTTTCCTTTACTCACGGCTGCTTGCCAACGGCACGGATGATTTCATTGATCAGCGCTTTGGGTGAGAGCTGTTCGGTGTCCAACTCAATATCTGCAATACTGGTGTAGAGAGGCGCTCTGTCACTCAATAATTGAGTGAGCACCTCTTTTCTATCAGGTCTTTGCAATAAAGGTCTTTTTTTGTCTTTCTCTGTTCTGGCCAGCTGTGCAGCCACTGACGCCTTAAGAAAAACAACGAAACCATTGGTGCCCAGCTGCTGACGGTTTTCCAACCTGGTTACAGCGCCACCACCTGTTGCAAGTATGATACCTCGCTCGGTGCATAGATCGTGTATCACCTGTATCTCGCGCTGTCGAAAGCCTTCTTCGCCCTCAACATCAAAAATCCAGGGAATATCAGCACCACTGCGCGCCTCAACCTCATGATCCGAATCGTAAAATGGCAGCCCTAACTCTTTAGCCAACATCCGCCCGATCGTACTTTTACCGGCCCCCATAGGGCCTACCAGAAATATATTTGTTAATGGCATTGTCTTTGTTAGCCCGACTTCCTGCCTGCGTGTGGCCGAGCGTAGCGCATCCTAAGCGATGCTGACAATATGATAAGGCATAAAAAAACGGGAGCTTAAGCTCCCGTTCTTATTTATTTTCCGACTTTTCCCTTTACAGGCGAGAATTACCGGAGGGTAATGTTGTCATTAACCACTCGAGGCGTAATAAAAATCATCAACTCAGTTTTAGTGTTTGAACTGGTGTCTTTTCTAAACAACCGTCCAACATATGGAATATCACCCAACACTGGCACCTTCACCGTCCCCTTCTTCTTCTCTTGGGTAAAGACTCCACCCAGAACAACTGTTTCACCATCTCTGACAAGAACCTGCGTGTTCACTTCATTCTTGTTAATGGTAGGTACTCCATTAGGTGCATCGGTTCCCTGAGAGTCATTAGTCACCGTAACTTCCATGATAATACTGCCTTCAGGCGTTATCTGCGGAGTCACTTCAAGAGAAAGCACAGCATCTTTAAAGGCCACAGAGGTAGCACCACTGGACGTTTTCTCTTCGTACGGAATCTCTTTACCCGACTTAATAACGGCCTTGGTTTTATCTGCAGTAATGACTTTTGGCTGTGAAACCGTCTCACCACCACCGTCCGACAGAATGGCTGAAAGCTCAAGGTTTAGCAGAGTACTATTGGTAGCAAAACCAATAGCCAGAGTCGCAGCATTAGAACCCGTTACCCCAAAGTCTACAAATGGAGCATTTTCTGGCAACTGAACAGTAGGCACACCATCAACGATTCCCGCCTGAGTCCCTCTACCACCAATTGCTACATCTCGATTAGGTGATCGATCAAAATCAGTTGCTCCACCCCACTTAACACCCAGATCACGGGTAAAATCAGAATTCATATTGACTATTCGAGCCTCAATCATCACCTGTCGTACAGGGATATCAAGACGTTGAATCAGGGCTCGCAATTCATCCAGCTTTTCCTGAGTATCTTTAACCAGCAGACTGTTGGTACGTGCTACCACCTGAACCGAGCCTCGCTCAGTCAGCAGGCTGGTCTCTTCACCTTCACCGGCAAGAACTGTCGCAATCTCGGCAGCATCTGCGTAATTAATTTGAATCAGATCAGTGTATACAGGTGCCAGCTCTCGGATCTGCTTATCATTTTCCAGCTGCTGACGTTCTCGTGCTGCAATTTCTTCAGCCGGAGCCACTGTCAGAACATTACCTTCAAGACGCTTATCCAGACCTTTTGACTTAAGAACGATATCCAGAGCCTGATCCCACGGAACATTCTGTAAACGCAGAGTCACATTGCCACTGACTGTATCAGAGGCCACAAGGTTCAGATCTGTAAAGTCAGCTATCAACTGAAGAACCGCACGGACTTCAATATCCTGGAAGTTCAGAGACAGCTTGTCACCCTTATAAGTCAGGCCTTTACGATCTCGACCATAATCCTTATCAGTGACAGGCTTCACACTCACAGTCAGTGTATTATCAGCCTGATAAGCAAGGTAGTTGTACTCACCCTTAGGCTCGATAACAACCACTGCGTTACCGTCTTCCACCTTGGCATCGATAAACTTCACGGGGGTAGCAAAGTCAATAACATCAAGGCGGTTACGTAGCCGACCCGGAAGCACATTACCCTGAAACTCAAGACGAATACGGCCACCCAGCTCATTCATATCCATGGGAATATTGGGATCTGCCAGTGTAATAACAATATTACCCTCTCCCTCTTCCCCTCTTTGAAAATCAATATGGGTAATACCCTTACTGGCAGGATCAGCCAGAGGTGCTCCAGAATTGGCTACCGAAGGGAGAGCTGAACTGGTAGTTGAACCTTCTGCTCCCACATAAACATAAAGCACATTACCATCTGTTTTGGTGGTAAAGCCGGAAGCTGATTTAAGATTAACGACAAGACGAGTTCTATCCCCAGCCTCAAGCACTGTCACACTCTCTGTGTTCTGAAACCCAACTTCATTGTACTTGGGCAGATCGCTACGAGTGTAAGGCAAATCCAGAGAGATTCTTGGTGGCTGTTCTATCGTATAACCCTTGGCTTCAGGTGCAGGACCATCGAACATCAGACGCAGCTCTACGATGTCACCCGGCAGGGTGCCAGCATCCATTTTCTTGAGTGTTACACCCCAGACAGAAAGCGGCAACCACGCCAACACCGTATACAGCAGCATTCGTACTGCGCTGGCTTTCAACACGGGCTTATTATTCATCTACTTAACCCACTTAGCATTTTAGAATTGTTGTTCTAATCGGCATGACATCAGAAAAATCCAGTTTTCTGCAGCGATGTTGCCTACCTTATCAAATCAGCCATGAGGGCTCTCATTGAAACGAGAGCCATACCTTGATCACCCCCACACATCAAAAAAGACATGCTCTGCGAGGTACTCATGGCAAAAGCGGGAAATCCATCTCGACACTGATCGGGCTATCCTTACAAGCAAGGTTTACAGTGAAAATATTTTCACTAACAGAGACGAAGAAAGCTCATTTCATCGCCCCAGGCTGTAAACACAAGCTTAACGATCAGGGTTGACCAAGATCCAGCCTCAGGCTTCTGGGTCTTTCAATCCAGACTTCAGAACCTGCAGGCACAATCTCGATAATTCTGAGTTCACTATCATCGATATAGGTGATACGACCGTGGTTTTTGCCCAGGTAATCACCCACTCTAACCCGATGGATACCATCATCACCACGAATCAGCCCCCAGAGGCCATCGTCGTTACTGATAGAGCCCACCAGAGCAAAAGTTTCAATATCAAACTGCTCCAGATATTGCTTGACCCGACTATTGTCCGGCTTAACATTACTATTGAACTCGCGATCAGAAGCCTTCACTTTGATCGGTGGCTCAAAAGGACTTCTCAAGCCTGAAGCCCTGTATGTAAATGCTTCATAGGGTGTAAACGTCGGTAACGGTTCAATTCTTCCAGACGGCTTGGCTTTCATTTCTGCCATATACTGGTCCAGATCACTGAAACCACTGTTTCCGGAACACCCTGCCAGAACAACCCCCGCACAAACAACCAAAAGTCTTTGTAAATACTTCATTACTGAGACTCCTTGTCGTTGTAGCGATAAGTTCTCGCCAGAATTTCCATCTTCAGAATCTGCCCGTTTCTTTCCGGGGTAATAGAAAAGTCATGAAGTGTCACAATTCGCGGCAGGCTGGCTACACCACTAACAAAGCTACCAATATCGTGATAGTTACCACTCACAGAAATACTGATAGGCAATTCAATATAAAACTCCGTTGCTTTTTCAGGCTGCAGCTTAATAGTCTCGAACGTTAAACCTGCACCACGCCCGGTAAAGGTAATATCTTCAAGCAAACCAGGCACTTCTGTATCACTTGGCAATTGCTTTACCAGCGCGCCAAACGAAGCTTCCATTTCTTCCATTTGAGTACGATATGAATCCAGATTTGCTGCCTGGAAAGCTTTGAGCCGATACTGATCCTTTAACTCTCTCTCCTTGGCTATAACACTGTCGTAAGATTTCTGAAGGTCATTCAAATGCAACTGATAACCCAGAAACAGAACCACACCAAGAGTGAGCACACAGGCAATAATTCTCACTGGCAGCGGCCAGCCGCCGACATTTTCCAGATCCAGCTCAGCCAGATCCAACTCATTTAGATTTTTAAGAGAATCTGCAAAGCTCATGATTCGTCCTCCCCTTCTTTTTCAGGTGATGTACGAATCACAGTCAGATCAAACTCATTCATCCGCTCGCCGCCTAGCGTCACTTTACGCACAGCAGTTAGATTGGGATCTGAAAACCATTCCGAGGAATCAAAATTACGCATCAGGCTGGAGATACGATTATTAGATTCAGCTACCCCCACAAGCTTCAAAGTATCCCCCTGAAACTGAAGACTTTTGAAATGCACGCCATCAGGAATCAAGCGGGCCAGCTGATCAAAGACTCTGACGATGATCGGACGATTACCCTGCAGATTCTGTATAACTTCCATCCGCTCCAGAAGCTGGGCCCGTTTATCCTTGAGGTCCTTGATTTCAGAAATACTTTTGTCGAGTTCAGTAATTTTATTCTGAAGGTACTGGTTTCGGCTCTGCTGTTGATTAATGACATTTCCGGTATAGAGATCCGCCAGAAAAATCATGGCTCCACCCATCAGAATGGTCATTACCCAGGCAGCAACAAAACGTTTTTTACGCTCTTCACGCAGCTGTTCACGCCAGGGGAGAAGGTTAATTCTTGCCATCAGTCAAAGCTCCTCATGGCCAATCCACAGGCGATCATCAATGCTGGAGCAGTTCCAGTTAACTGACCGGCATCCACTTTTCCGGATAGCGCCATTTTGGCAAACGGATTAGCCAGTAGCGCCTGGGTTCCGAGCTTGTCCTGAATAAGAGCAGCAAGACCTGGAATGGAAGACGTTCCTCCTGCCATCAAGATGGCATCAACATCATTGTATTGACTGGAGGAATAGAAAAACTGCAGGGACCGGGAAACCTGCTGCACTATGGCCTCTTTGAAAGGCTCCAGTACTTCAGGCTCAAAATCATCGGGTAGACCACCTTCGCGCTTGGACTTTTCAGCTTCTTCAGGACTTAAGCCGTAACGACGCTGAATTTCATCCGTCAGTTGTCGACCACCAAACAACTGCTCCCGAGTATAAATAGTCTGTCCATTACTCAGTACACTGATAGAGGTACTGCTGGCACCAATATCAACAATGGCTACTACGGGATCTTCCTCAGGCAGCTCCAGCATGTCACTGACCAGCTCATAAACCCTTTCCATGGCAAAGGCTTCGACATCAACCACTTTGGCTTTCAATCCACCCAGCCCAAGGGCTTCCTCACGCATATCAACATTATCTCGCCGACACGCCGCCAGTAGTACCTCGGCACGCTCAGGATTATTCTCCTTCAAGCCGAGCACTTCGAAATCAATGGCCACTTCATCAAGTGCATACGGAATATACTGATCGGCTTCTACTGCAATTTGTGTTTCCATCTCATCATCACTAAGAGAAGAATCCATTTCGATGGTTTTAGTGATGACAGCGGAGCCGGATACAGCCACTGCAGCATTTTTCACATTGCTGCGGCTTTTGGACACTGCGCGTTTAATAGCCTCGCCAACGGCTTCAGGCTCCTGAATATTATTTTCTACCACAGCCCCGGGCGGCAAAGGTTCTTCGCCGTAGGCTTCGATTCGGTAGCCCCCACTGCCACGACCCAGCTCGAGAACCTTCACTGAGGTCGAACTGATGTCCACTCCAAGGACAGCGCTTGTTTTATTATTGAACAGCCCAAACACAGACGCGATTCCTGCTTTTTTCACCATGAAACATCTGTCTGATAAAGGCTCACAGCACTGACGTTTGTTGCTCACGGCGGCTTTGTTATAAAAATTCCCTATTTTTCATTTAATAACAGTCCGCTCAATTGCGCAACGAAAGGAACCTTTCGGATTAACTTTATCTTGAACAGATCACGCTAAGCGCCTTCCCGTGGCTACTTTTTATTCGATATACCTTAAATCAGGACATGTCAATTTACTCACTTCGCCATAACTGCTTCGACAACTATCTGTCACTGATGACAGAAAAACATCGTCCATCCGGAACAGCCTTTGGCAGAAAACGCTTTCACACCCTGTCAGGGAATGAAAACATTTCAACGAAATAGCAACGTAAAGCCGAACATTACATTAACTAACGATCCAGTTTCTAGGGAAATTGAACATTTCCCTTTATAATGAGGCTCCTGTAACTGCAGAGAGCCAGAACTGGACATCAGCCAAGAATGAATCGATCGGTAAAGCTTTTAAAATTCCTGCTCTGGAGTGGCCTCACCGCTGTCAGCGGCACAATCCTGATAGCAGCCAGTGCGTATCTCTACCTGAGCCCTTCGCTGCCTTCAGTAGACACCCTGCGTGACACTCACCTGCAGACACCACTCCGTGTTTTCTCAAAAGATGAAAAACTGATCGCAGAGTTTGGCGAAAAACGCCGAACCCCAATTCATTTCACAGATACCCCCGAACCTCTGGTCAAAGCCTTTCTGGCGGCTGAAGATGATCGCTTCTATCACCACCCCGGGGTAGATATCATGGGCCTGATGCGCGCAGCGGTGCAGCTGGCCTCAACAGGCCGAATTCAATCGGGCGGAAGCACGATCACCATGCAGGTGGCCAAAAACTTCTTCCTGAGCCATGAGAGAGTCTTCTCCAGAAAGTTCAACGAGATTCTACTGGCTTTACAGATTGAACAGGAACTGACCAAAGACGAAATCTTTGAACTCTATCTCAATAAAATTTATCTGGGTAATCGGGCATACGGTGTAGAAGCTGCTGCACAGGTCTATTACGGTAAATCCATTGATGAACTCAGCCTGGCTCAATGGGCCATGATTGCCGGCCTGCCTAAAGCCCCCTCCCGCTACAACCCGATTAACGGACCAGAGCGCGCACTGGTTCGCCGTAACTGGATTCTTGGCAGAATGCTTGACCTGGGATACATCTCCCAGCTCGACTACGAGGGCGCTGTTGAAGCCCCTATAACAGCCAGTTACCACGGCCCCAGAATAGAAATGCAGGCCCCCTACATTGCCGAGATGGTTCGCCAGGAAATGGTCGAAAGATTCGGGCCAGAAACTTATACCGAAGGCTTCAAGGTCTACACCACTGTAGACAGTGTCTTGCAAACATCGGCTAATGAAGCGGTCGCCAATGGCCTGTTCGCTTATACAGAAAGACACGGCTATCGAGGCCCTGTTACCAATCTGAATGAAGACGAAGAAGGCAACCCTGTTATCCAGCAGGAAGAAGATGCTACCGCTCTGTGGAAAAAGACACTAAAAGAAACCCGTTCTGCCAGTGTTCTGAAGCCCGCGGTGGTGACAGCAGTAGAAGATCAATCGGTCATGATTCTCATGAAAGGAGACAAGCTTGATCGCATTGACTGGGACAACCTCAAATGGGCCAAGTCCTTTATCAATGTTAATGCTTTTGGCTACAACCCTAAACAGGCTTCAGATGTTCTGAAACCCGGCGACCTTATCTGGGTAAGAGAAATGCCTGATGGTCGTTTCCGACTGAGTCAGGAGCCTGAAGCACAATCTTCACTGATCTCCATGAACCCTGAAAATGGCGCCATTCTGGCCCTTGTGGGTGGTTTTAACTTCTACGACAGCATGTATAACCGGGCTACTCAAGCCATCCGTCAGGCTGGCTCGGCCTTCAAACCTTTTGTCTATCTGGCCGCTCTAAACGAAGGACTGACAGCTTCCACCATCATCAACGACGCCCCGGTGGTTTTTGCTGATGAAGGGCTTGAAGGCACATGGCGACCAAACAATGACAATATGAAATTCAATGGCCCCATGCGCTTAAGGGAAGGTCTTTATCGCTCCAGAAACCTGATCTCTATTCGTATTCTCAGAGAGGTGGGTGTGAATCGTACGGTGAACTTCCTGACAGAACTGGGATTACCTGGAGACGCCCTGACCCGAAACCTGTCACTGGCACTGGGTAATGTATCCATGACCCCACTGGAGCTGACAACAGGCTACGCCACCATTGCCAATGGCGGCTATAAAGTCATGCCCTACCTGATCCAACGAGTCGACGTACTTGATGACACAGTATTTGAAGCCAATCCAGCCATAGTCTGCCGGGACTGCAAAAAAGAGCAATCCTCCCCAGAGGGAGCAGTGTCAGAAATTACCGAAACCTCACCTGAACCAGAAACAGATGATGACTCATCGGCTACCGTCGCATCCATCAATGAAGCAGAGTCAGTCATGGACAGCAGGGTCAATTACATCATCAATGACATCATGCGTGACGTGATCTGGAAAGGCACGGGTAAAAGAGCAAGAGCTCTTGAGCGTCACGACATAGGTGGAAAAACCGGAACGACCAATGACAGTAAAGATGCCTGGTTTGTTGGTTTTAATCCTGACGTACTGACCAGTGTCTGGGTTGGCATGGATAATTATTCCACACTGGGTCGCTGGGAATACGGTGCAAACGCTGCCCTGCCTATCTGGATCAGCTATATGAAAACCGCTCTGGCCGACCAGCCAGAAAAACGTCTACCCCAACCTGCAGGCATTGAAACCGTTCGAATTGATCCAAAAACAGGACAATTGGCAAAACAGGGTGACCCTGAAGCCATCTTCGAACTGTTCAGAAAAGAAAATACGCCCAAGAGTGTCAGCGAAGGAAGCATCCCTTCTCTGGAAGACAGCGGATCATTTAAACCTGAAGATTTGTTCTAGGAGGCTGACCGAGAATAGCGTCCGAGCATAAAATTCAGTAGAACGAGTCAACTTTTTCACTGAATTTGTGCGAATAGTTGACCTATTTAAGCAAATTCAGTGGAAAAGATGGCCGCTCTTTCTGGATTTTAGGCCGGGCTGTCTATTCTCAGACAGGCTCCTAGATGTGATCCAGAGACTTCAGAGGGTAATGGGCAGGATAAGGCAAACGAGCCACACCAGAATCCACAGCAGCCTTAGCCACTGCAGCAGAAACATTACCCAGAAGACGCGGATCAGTTGGCTTGGGAATAATGTACTCAGGACCAAAGCTCAACTCAATACCTTCATACGCATCAACCACTTCCTGAACAACTTCCTCTTTGGCCAGCTCACGAATCGCATAAACCGCAGCCACTTTCATTTCTTCATTGATACGACTGGCACGAACATCCAGAGCACCACGGAAGATGAATGGGAAGCCCAATACGTTATTCACCTGATTTGGATAGTCAGAGCGACCTGTAGCCATGATGACATCAGAACGTACTTCTCTGGCCAGCTCTGGACGAATTTCTGGATCAGGATTAGCACAGGCAAAAACGATGGGTTTCTCAGCCATTTTTTCCAGCTGTTCCGGAGACAGCAGGTTGGGACCCGACAAACCCAGAAATGCATCAGCGCCATCAATGGCATCTTCAAGAGTACGACAATCAGTCTCAACGGCAAACAATGCCTTGTACTGATTAAGATCATCACGCCCTGTATGAATAACCCCTTTGCTGTCCAGCATATAAATGTTCGCCGGGGTCATACCACAGCTGATCAGCAACTTAACGCAGGAAATGGCTGCAGAGCCTGCACCCAGACATACCAGACGTGCTTCTTCAATTTTCTTGCCTGCAATCTCAAGTGCATTCAGCATACCGGCAGCGGTTACAATCGCAGTACCATGCTGATCGTCATGGAATACAGGGATATCGCATTCCTCAATCAGCCGACGTTCAATTTCGAAACACTCTGGCGCCTTGATATCTTCAAGGTTGATACCACCAAAGCTACAGGCAACACGCTTGACTGTATCAATGAAATCCTGAGGGCTTTCACAGTCTACTTCCAGATCAATGGAATCTACACCCGCGAAGCGCTTAAACAATAGCGCTTTGCCTTCCATCACAGGCTTACTGGCAAGCGCGCCCAAATTACCCAGACCCAGTATGGCGGTACCGTTACTGATCACCGCAACCAAGTTTCCCTTCATGGTGTATTTATACGCATTTTCAGGGTCAGCAGCGATTTCACGCACTGGCTCCGCGACACCCGGACTATAAGCCAGAGACAGGTCTTTTGCAGTCTCCGCTGGCTTGGTCAGCTCAATTGAGATCTTTCCGGGTTTTGGCTTGGCATGGTAATCCAGAGCGGCTTGCTTCATATCCTTGTACTTTCACCCTAATGAAAATAAGAGATGGGAAAGGTGGAGAATATAGGATCACTGTTTATCGAACAAGGATTCAGCAGGCCAGAAAAGTATATCTACAGACCAGACACCACATTTCATGCACGGTAGCGAAACACCCATAGCGCAAGCAGAACATTTTACGCCACTGTTCACCAGAAAACCTGAGACCAAGCAACGAGCCCTCTAAATGCTTCCAACCAGGAGCCTGACCGAGAATAGTGGTCAAGAATAAAATTCAGTAGAACGAGGCCATTTTTTCGATAAATTTGTGCGAATAGTGGGCCTATTCAATCAAATTTATCGGAAAAATGGGCCGTTCTTTCTGGATTTTAGGCCGACCTGCCTATTCTCGGTCAGGCTCCTAGGAAAGGTGCGAATAAGTCCTATGGCGCTCTGGCCTACCAGGTGGATTCAAAATCAAAAATGGCTAATCCAACTTGCGAATACCATCCTGACTATAAATGCCTATTATCCAACGTTTATACCGCTGTCCACCTTTATTCTTTTCTCTTCGGTCCACTAGCCAACCTCTGAACTCTATACGCTGCCCCACTAAATTTCTTAACCACTCTGTATCGATAAACGACTTAGTATCGATAAACGACTTAGGCACACGAATCACGACAGGACCATCCATTTCCATCCACAGAAAGCCACTCTTTTTTGGACTGGATACTTTAACAACCTTTCCACTGAGAATCCGAAAGCCCGGTTTCAGTCTGTCAGCCCGGACATCAAGAACAGGATTTTTCGACCAGACTCCTCTTTTTCCCTTTCTTGCTTCAGCTTCCTGTAACGTCAGGCAGTTCCTATAAGGATCAGAGTCTTCAGAAAAAAGCTGATAACCCAACCCTTTTTCAATCAAAAGTGACTCTATAGACTGCCCGCCCATTAAGAAAGGGTGAGCCAAAACCCGACCATAATGGTCCTTACCTACCACCTGAATTCTTATTTTTTGCGAATCCGACAATAGCTGTTTAAGCACCAGGGATGCTTTATCTCCTAATGGTTCTGCAGCTTTTTGTTCGTGGGCAATTTCGGGAGTATTTATAGAGGCAAAACGAATTTTACGACCATCCTTCAGCCATAGAGTGTCGCCATCAGCGACGAAGTCCCACTTTACGGTTTCTGAAGCCCCTTTCAGACCACAGGGTTCGATTGCTGAAGCCGTTAAAGCAAAAGAAAACATGCAAATATAAAAAAAGGCGCTCACGACAACGTGAAACGCCTTTTTCGTACAGCCAATAAAGTCAGAAAAAACCATTACGCTACCTTTCGAATCACTCTTCGAAAAAGCATAGCGGTATTTTTAACTCGTGGCTGTCAGCTAGCGGCTGCATAGCAAGCATGTAAATGCTTACTTGCGAGCACCAACCTTGCCGAAACGCTTGGTAAAGCGCTCGATACGACCGCCTGTGTCCATCACTTTCTGAGTGCCGGTGTAGAACGGGTGGCACTTGGAGCAAACTTCAATGTGCAAGTCCTTGCACAGAGTAGAGCGAGTCTGGATCTTGTTACCGCAGGAGCAGGTAACTTCGATAGCTTCGTAGTTCGGATGGATTTCCGGCTTCATGGGATCTACCTCAAAACAATGCGTGCCGCCACCCGGTCTCTGGCAAATAGGAGGCTGAACCAAAAACAGTTAACCCCCTGGCAACTCGGCCAAGGCACCGCACGCGAAATGGTCACCAGCAAGCATTTTCAGAACAGAGTTTCAAAAAACCTGCCCAGAGGCTGCCATTCAGTGACCCTGGAAAATTGAGGCGGAATCATACCAGAGTATCCCCGTCAAGCAAATACCGGTATTTAACGGTTGGTTCATTTCAACCGACCCACAACTCAGGTTAAACTGGTCTGGAGCTTGTCAAAGGGCTCCTAACGCCACTAGCCATTGAAATGCAGCCTCATGACTTCTTGTGAAGATAATTATCTCAGCATCGCCATACCCACCCCTCTGAGGCAGATGTTCGACTATCTTCCTCCTGATAATCAGGCAAACCTTCAACCTGGCATGAGGGTGCAAGTTCCATTTGGTCCCAGAAAATTGATCGGCATTATCGAAGCGATCAAGTCTGACTCAGATTACCCCAGGGAAAAGCTCAAAAAAATCTCGGCCGTTCCTGATCAGGCCCCTTTGATTCCTGAAGATATCATGCAGCTTTGTCGCTGGGCTTCCAGCTACTACCATTACAGCCTCGGCGAAACCTTGCTTCAGGCTCTGCCCAAGACCTTACGTCAGGGAAAACCAGCGACAAGAGAAAAAGTAGCAGTCTGGAGCACCTCTTCTCCTCTGGATGAGTCTGTTACTGCATCACTCAAAAGAGCCCCCAAACAGCTCAAAGCTCTGCAATGGCTGAATGATTACCCTGATGGACTCTCAGAGCCTGAGCTCCGGGAAGTAGGATTCAGCAAAACTATTCTTACCCAATTGCAGAAAAAAGAACGGGTGCAGGTTCGTGAGATTGAGCGGGTCGATCGACTTTTTACCGAATATGACAACCCCGTCAGGCAACCCTCCCTGACATTGAACCCAGAACAGGCTTTCGCACTGGATGGCATTTTGGAATCACCCTCCTTTCATCCAATATTGCTCGATGGTGTCACTGGCAGCGGCAAAACAGAAGTCTATCTTCAGGCAATAGAGGCCACTCTGAAAGCCGGTAAACAGGCGCTGGTTCTGGTCCCGGAAATTGGCCTTACCCCACAAACAGTCAAGCGATTTCGCAGCCGGTTTTCTGTACCCGTCGCTTGTCTGCACTCCGGACTGAGTGACGGCGAAAGGCTGCAAGGCTGGCTGGCAGCCAGTCGGGCCACTGCGGGTGTACTCATAGCGACTCGATCAGGTATTTTTTCACCGCTCCCCAAACTGGGGTTAATCATTGTTGATGAAGAGCATGACAACTCTTACAAACAGCAGGACACTCTTCGATACAATGCCCGGGATCTGGCCATATACCGGGCAAAAATAGCCAACTGCCCGATTGTCCTGGGGTCGGCCACTCCTTCATTGGAAACTCTTGTCAACGCCCGCAAAGGCCGATTCAGCCACCTTGAAATCAAACGCCGGGCCGGGCACGCTCGTCCGCCAACGCTTGAATTGCTGGATATCCGCCAACAAACACTCCATGAAGGCTTTGCCCAGAGTTTGATAAAAAGAATGACATCCACTCTGGATAAAGGGGAGCAGGTCATGGTCTTTTTAAACCGAAGAGGTTATGCCCCCTCTCTAATCTGTCATGACTGTGGAGAAGTAGCCGACTGCCCCCATTGCGACGCCCACCTGACATTGCATCGCATGCCACCTCACATGCACTGTCATCACTGCGATTATCAAACAGCCATACCCTGGTCCTGTCCGAAATGCCAGAGTAAACGACTTCAACCTGTTGGTCAGGGGACAGAGCGCTGCGAGCAAGTTCTGGAACAAATGTTCCCAAAAACCCCTCTGATAAGGGTGGATCGAGACTCGACCCGACGAAAAAATGCACTCTCAGAAATCCTGGAGACCGTTCATACCGGAGAGCCCTGCATTCTTCTGGGCACACAAATGCTGGCCAAAGGTCATCACTTTCCCGACGTAACACTGGTAGCGATCGTCAATGCTGACTCAGGACTGTTCAGTTCTGACTTCAGGGGTCTGGAAAAAACCGGGCAGTTGATTCTTCAGGTAGCAGGAAGAGCTGGCAGGGACAAGAAACCGGGGCATGTCATCATTCAAACCCACAACCCCCAGCACCCTGCCCTGCAGATGCTGGCCAGCCAACAGTACAGCCGGTTCGCAGACAGCTTGCTGAATGAACGAAAACAACTCAAGCTACCACCCGAAGGTTATCTGGCACTGTTCAGAACAGAATCCCCCATTGAATCAACGGGAGAGAATCTTTTGAAAAACATCAGAAATCTTTTACTGAATCAGCAGCAAGACAGCTCTGTGAGAGTATTAGGCCCCATTCCAGCACCTATGGAAAAAAGGCAGGGGCGCTATCGTTACCAGCTTTTTCTGCAAAGTTACCAACGTACATCTTTACACCGAATGCTGGATTCAGCGGTCAAACACCTTGATTCATTGAAGTTACCCAAAGGCCTTCGCTGGACACTGGACGTGGACCCTCAGGAAATGACTTAAAACAAGACACCTCACCTAGGAGGCTGACCGAGAATAGACAACCCAGCCTAAAATCCAGAAAGAACGGCCATCTTTTCCACTGAATTTGCTTAAATAGGTCAACTATTCGCACAAATTCAGTGAAAAAGCTGACTCGTTCTACTGAATTTTATGCTCGGACGCTATTCTCGGTCAGGCTCCTAGAGAATTCGGGCTATAGCCTGAATCTGTCCTCGCTGAAAATTCTGCATGGCGGTACTTCTGGCAAAATCCAGATAAGCACGAATCTCATTATCTGGCAGACTTCGATAGGTATAAAGGTAAACATATCTCATATGGTCATTCATCCCTTTACGGATGACTGGTTTTTCTCTGGCCTTCAGAATTTCAGGAGGCCTTAACGGGCGACCGTCTTTTATTGGCATGACTTCATGAAGAATTCGCTTAGCCCCTACCGACGCACTGGCGGCAAGCTCTGTACCCAGCTCAACCGCATCCAGAGTTTCCATTAACTCTTCAATAAGGCGTATGCGACTGGTTCTTGGCAATTCTATGGATAATTTATCTTCAATGTAAGCCTGCATCCGCAGTGTGTTGCGAGGATCATTGGCCTCCATTTCCAGACGAAGAATTTTCTGACCCAGTGCTGAATTATACCAATCCAGCAACTTCAATAGCTCACCAACACTTAAAGCCTCATCAAGAGTGGCTTCCATGGACGATTTGAAAAGATCAGCGCTGTAACGGACTTTGACAACCTGATTAACTGTATTCACCACTTCCGGTGGCAGAGTATATTCTTTCTGGTCAATGGTCATGCTCGAAAGAACCCAGCCAAGCTGTTCTTCCAACTGAGCATTGTCATACAGTTCACCCAGCAGAATCCCTTTATCCGCAGCTGAAAGCATGCTGCTGGAAAACAATAAGAAAAGTACCCCCCCCGAGAGAAGAGTATTTTTTATTCCCTTCGAGATTGAACAACAAACCTGAAGAATATTTTGCCCAACAGAATAAGCCGAAGCTTTAGCAAAATGACCAAAACTGGAAAATGAAACGTTATTATGTGCATCCATACACTCACCCTGCGAACAGGAAGGCTGTGTTTACAACATACCTAAACCGCAGGACTGTGTAAAATGAGCAAGGTATTCAGTCGTACAATTTACTGACAATAGCCGTCACAGCCGTTTCTACGCGAAGAATTCTTGAACCCAGGTGAATGCGTTCAAATCCCGCTTCTTCCAGCTTTTCCACTTCGTAAGGAATAAACCCACCTTCAGGGCCAATCGCCAGTACCACCTCATCATCGATCTGATGAGGACATGGCACACCACCAACAGGGTGAGCTACAAACCCACGTTTATCTTCCATGATGGCTGGTAGATGATCCTCAACAAAAGGCTTGAAACGTTTCTCAAGGATCACTTCCGGTAACAGCGTATCTCTGGCCTGTTCCAAGCCAAGAATGAGCTGTTCATGGATTTTCCCTTCAGACAGCCAGGGCGACTGCCAAAAGCTTTTCTCTACCCGGTAACTGTTCATCAGGATAATTTTCTTAACCCCCAAAGACGACAGGTGCTGCAAACTTCTTTTCAGCATTTTCGGGCGGGGTAGCGCCAACAGAACCGTCAAAGGTAAAGGTTCGGGAGGTGCCTGATCGAGACACACATCCATTTCCATTGCCTGCTCCGTCAGAGAAACAATAATGCCTTCACCCATTTCTCCATTCAACATTCCCACTCTGATGCTATCACCGGTTTGCGAACGATGAACTTCCAGGACATGCTGAAGGGGTCTTCCCGTCAGCCTGACACGGCTTTCAGCAATAAAGTCAGAAGGAGTCAATAGCAACAAATTCATATCAGGACGCGTCAACACTCAGAAAAGGAAGCACAGCATTCTCCAGATAAAACCTCTTTAACGAAAGATTATTTTATAAAAAATCAGGTATAGGGATACCACCAGATTCCCAGAAGGGGTGATTAATCGCATCAGTTGAAGAGAATCGCTTCTCAGGATCAATTTCCAGTAAGTGACTCAACAAATCCTTTAGTTCTGGAGGAGTCAGGTTCTCCAAAGCCAGTTCCAACTCACTTCGTATATAACCTACAGGATCATCTGGCTGCATCAGTGTAGGAGCCTTCTGAATAAGCGCTTTACCAGTAGCCATTTCATAAAGTACACAGCCAAACGCCCACATATCAGCCTTGGTAGATCGGCCATGGGACCGGTCAAAAAACTCGGGAGGGGCGGTTCCATGATTTCCTGTAAAGTCATCCCATCCAATCTCTTCCTGAACTTGGAAGGCTGCCGACCTAAAGTCGGACAGTTTTGCTTCGCTATCTGCTGTAACCAATACATTATCCGGTTTTAAGTCGCCATGACTGATGGGTGGAAACTGAGCATGCAAGTGGGCCAGAGCATCAACATGTTCAAACGATTCATTTGGAACCATGGATTCCAGCCAGAACCAGCTATCTTTTGATAGGCTCAGATCGGCTCCGCTATTTCGCCCAATCTGTATAAAACTGACATACAACCTTTGCTGATAGGGCATGGGAACCGTTTCTTTCACCAACCCCAAAATCTCATCCAGAGAACTGCAATCATCGATCCTGTGCAAAAGAATAACCTTGATACTGCTGTATAACTCTGCTGCCTTATCGACTTCAATAGCAGTAATATCATCCAAGATATCTCTAATCCGGAGTTTAAAAGCGTTCTTGAATTCGTCTATTTCTGGAAATGAATCACCTTTCAGCACTACAGATAAACTCAATGCTCTCATAGGAGCAATGGATCGTTGACCCAGAGGGGGAGCAGTAGGCTTAAAAAGACTCAGTCTTTTTTTCAGGCGAGTAGGCATCAGAACAACGACGACACTCCGACAGAAAGCCTTCGCTTTGCCAAAAGCCAGAGAGGTAGCCTTGCCAAGGCTGATAGCAGCCATCTTGATGGTGGTACAGGATTTTATCGTCCTGCGATAGCCTCTGCACATTAGCCATATAGGTCCTGAAATTTTGTCATCCCTGTATACACTTAGACAAAAAAGGACAGTGTCATACCTGTGGCAGAGCCTTCCCGAAAGAGGGCTACCTGCGAGTTTACGACTTTATTCTGGCGCAGATGACTTGATAAGTCTGGAGAAAATAATACCGGTTTCAAACAACAGCCACATGGGAATGGCCAGAAGAGACTGGGACACTACATCGGGAGGCGTCAAAAGCATGCCGATCACAAAACAGCCAACCACGATATAAGGCCGTTTTTTTGAGAGACTGTCTACCGTTGAAATTCCGCTCCACACCAACAAAACAGTGGCTACAGGAATTTCAAAAGCCATGCCGAATGCAAAGAACAGTTTCAGTATAAACTCGAGATATCGATTGATATCCGTCATCACAGTCACCGATTCGGGTCCAACACTCGTGAAGAAAGAGAAGATAATCGGGAAGACCACATAATAGGCAAAGGCCATACCCAAATAAAAAAGCAGAACACTGGCGACCAGCATGGGTATTGCGACACGCTTTTCATTCTTATACAAACCGGGTGCTATAAAGCCCCAAACTTGATGCAAAATGTAGGGAATCGCCAGAAAAAAAGCGACAAACAGTGTCAGTTTGAAAGGTGCCAGAAAAGGGGATGCCACTTCAGTGGCAATCATTGTGCTGCCTTCCGGAAGATGAGCCCTTAGAGGCTCAGATACAAACAGGTAGATATCGTTGGAAAAATAAAAAAGTCCCAGAAAAATGGCTAATACCGCGATGAAACTTCGAAGTAAACGACTCCTGAGTTCAATCAGATGTTGAACCAGAGGCTGCTCCTTGTCGGCTCCATCTTTAATGCTCATACGTTCTTGTCTTTTTTCTCTTCAGCTGCGCTGTTCGCTTTGCTGTCACTGTCACTGGGTGGGTTTTCACTAAGATCAAAAGGCTTATTTAATGCTTCCAGTGGATCTTTGATCGACTCGGTGACCTGAGAGCGAGTTTTTTCCAACTCTTTCATAACCTGCTCGTTATGAATTTGTCTTTTGATACCATCAACATCCAGCTCTTTTTCCAGCTCTTCCTTGGCAGACTGGAAGCTGCGTTTAATTTTGCCTACCCAGTAGGCTGTGGTTCGAATAGCGCCCGGCAATCTCTCCGGTCCCAATACGACCAGAGCAATAACAGCAATAAGAAGCAGCTCTGTGAAACCGATATCGAACACTTTTTCTCCAGGGATATTTCAAAACGTTTTCAACGTAACAATCAGCCGACCCTGCTTCCTGAAGCACAGGAGAAGAAAACCGAAGCCTTCCACTTTTCAGGTTGCCAGCAGATTACCTTACCTCATAACTTCCGTTGACTGTCTTCAGGCTCTTTTTCCTGCTTGCTGCTCTCGGACTCCAACGGCTTCTGCTCTTCCTCAGAAGAAATAGCCTTCTTGAATCCCTTAACGGCACTCCCCAAATCACCACCCAGACCTTTCAGCTTCTTGGTGCCAAACAACATGACGACAATCAGCAGAATGATGAGCAACTGCCAGATACTGATTCCACCAAATCCCATAATCTACTTTCCTTTTAAGCTAGTCAGGAGCTGTTGACGAGTGAGCCAACGCCCCCCAAAACATTAACAGCCGCTTCTCTCAGGAAACCGGCTGTTAATTCTCGGTCAGGCTCCCAGGAGCCTGACCGAGAATAGCGTCCGAGCATAAAATTCAGTAGAGCAAGTCAGCTTTTTCACTGAATTTGTGCGAATAGTTGACCTATTTAAGCAAATTCAGTGGAAAAGATGGCCGTTCTTTCTGGATTTTAGGCCGGGCTGTCTATTCTCGGTCAGCCTCCTAGTGTACCGGAATACTGATCAATCGACACTCAGCTGTCTCGAGAGGCTTTTTCATCAATACCAGACAAACCAAAGCGTCTCTCCAGTTCTTTCAGAACCTCTTTGTGGCTCAGACCCAGATGGGACAACATGACCAATGAGTGAAACCACAAGTCTGCCGTTTCATAAACCACATCATCAAGACTGCCACCAAACTCTGCGGCTTTAGCGGCTATCAGCGTTTCTGCCGATTCTTCACCGACCTTTTTAAGAATCTTGTCCATACCTGCAGCATGCAGACTGGATACATAGGAACTGTCCGGACTGGCTTGACGACGCTCTTCCAGAACTGCTCCCAGTTTCTCTAAGATGTTATCCATTATCGCTGTTTCCGCTCTTGTCAGCCTGTTCGCTGAAAGCTCCGTAGATGGCATCAGGACTTTTCAGAACTCCATCCGTAGTTAACCATTGTCCCTCTTCGGTCAACTTCCGGTAGAAGCAGGATTCCCGACCGGTATGACAAGCGATACCACCCAGCTGCTCAACCACCAGCAGAATCGAGTCACCATCACAGTCCAATCTCAGTTCATGCAACTTCTGTACATGGCCGGATGACTCTCCTTTACGCCAGAGTTTGCCGCGAGATCGGGACCAGTATACAGCCTGCTGTTCCTTGGCTGTTAAAGCCAGAGCTTCCCGGTTCATCCAGGCTTGCATCAGTATTCGGCCGGTATGATGATCCTGAGCAGTAGCCGCTACCAATCCATCACGATTAAAGTTAACTTCATCCAGCCAACTCATGTTACTCATAGACACTCCTATCGAGTCAGGAGCCAGCCCCCGACGCCTCCCATTATCACCCCTTGCCAGGGTATCTGCGTAGACCACTCCGGGAACACCAGCACAGCAGCGGCCAGTAAAACTAGCACACCACCCAGCCACTTCAGCTTGCCGGACTGCTTATCTGCCCGGTTATGCATAGCCATCAACTTTTGCTGATGTTCGGAAATCTGTTTGACACTGTGCAGAGCATTTCTGGCCATATTGGGTGCACTAAGCAGCCAGTCAGGAACATTATCACGCACGGATCGACTAATACCGCAGGGACTGACCTGATCTTTCATCCATTTTTCAAGGTAAGGCTGAGCCGTATTCCACAAATCCAGGTCTGGATATAACTGACGACCCAGCCCCTCGACGTTCAACAACGTTTTTTCCAGTAGAACCAATTGAGGTTGAACCTCCATTTCAAACCTTCGTGCCACTTGGAACAACCTGACCAAAAGGTGCCCGAATGAAATATCTTTCAATGGTCGTTCAAATATAGGCTCGCATACTGTCCGGATGGCTGCTTCCAGCTCACCAACAACAGTATGGGAAGGAACCCAACCCGAATCCACATGCAGCTGAGCTACTTTGCGATAATCCCGTTTAAAAAAGGCCAGCAGATTACAGGCCAGATAATACTGATCCTCTGGCTCCAGAGTCCCTACAATGCCGCAGTCAATGCCAATGTACCTGGGCTCGGAAGGATCAGTGATATCGACAAAAATATTGCCCGGGTGCATATCCGCATGAAAGAACCGGTCTCGGAAAACCTGGGTAAAGAAAATTTCCACTCCCCTTTCCGCCAGCTTTTTCATGTCCGTGCCATTGGCTTTCAGCGTTTCTGTATCAGCAACAGGCACACCATAAATTCGTTCCATAACCATGACTGATGGCTTACAGAAGTCCCAATAAACCTGGGGAACAAACAACAATGGCGAGCTAATAAAGTTTCTTCGTAACTGAGAGGTATTAGCGGCTTCCCGTAACAGGTCCAGTTCATCCAGAATGGTCTTCTCATAATCCCTGACCACTTCCATCGGCCTGAGCCTTTTAGCCTCTCTTATCAGGGTTATAAGCAAACGACTGAAGCCATACATCAGCCTGATATCTTTACGAATCACTTTTTCAATGCCAGGTCGTATCACCTTAACGACCACCTCTTCGCCTGAGTGCAAACGGGCACCATGCACCTGAGCGATGGAAGCAGAAGCCATGGGTTCATGATCAAAACGATCAAACAGTTCCGATACGGGAGCATGCAGGCTTTTTTCAATAATGGTGACGGCGTCTGCTGCAGGGAAAGGCTCTACTCGATCCTGCAATCGAGCCAGTTCATCACTGATATCATCCGGTAACAGATCTCGTCGAGTGGAGAGGATCTGACCAAACTTGATAAAGATGGGCCCCAGAGATTCAAGCCCTTTTCTAAGGCGAATGGCTCTGGGTTCAGTATTTTTGATGAAGTACCGCCAGGGAAGGAGCCTCATTAGTACTCTGGCGGGAAATGGCAGACGATCAATTTCTACCAGATCATCAAGCCTGTAGCGGGCAATGGCCCCAACAATTTTTATTAAACGGGTTAACTGCAGCACCCTTTTCTCCCGCGAAACAGTTTATCGTGAAAAATGTTTTGCCTGACTGCTATCCACATTCAAATATCATGCAAAATATTTTTCTTCACTCATGACTGGTTAGTCACCGGCTCAGCAGCCGATCTCATCAAGATTTGCTCAGACGCTGGCTCAAACGATCAACGGCTTTGCTGAGGCTATCTACCTCACGGTTGAAAGCGTTAACCTCCGGTTCGCATGGAACCACTTTCAACGCATCCTCAAGATAAATAGCTGCATGACTTGAAAGAGTTTGTCCCGACCCTGAAAGAGTGGAGCCTATCAAACGTAAGCCTTCTGCCAACGAATGGCCAGCCACAGGCCCGACCTGTTCACAAATCAGACCTTCCCAGTCGAGCTCCATCTTCTGGTGCACAGATTCAAGAGAGGCCAGAACAGCCTGATCACCAGACACATCCAGCCCCTTGATTGCCCCCCAGGAAGAGGTTCGATCAGCAGCCAGAGCAATAAAACGGCTCAAAGGCCCCTGCAAGGTGGCATCAACAGAACCTTCATGCCAGCCCGCACAACGTACTCCCAATGAATCCAGAAAAACATAGCAGTCGAAATCAGGCTGAAGACACACGAAGTGGATAACACTGCCATCCAGAAACTTTAGAGCTTCTGCAGTCACTGGATCCAGCTTCAACAGCTGATTAATCCTGGTCTCCAGAAACGCCAGAAATGCCGTTTTCATCATAATCAGGGTTTGATGCCTTTGTGCAGAGCGACAATGCCACCGGTCATGTTGTGATAGGTGGTATTTACAAAGCCGGCTTCTTTCATCATGGCTTCGAGGGTTTTCTGGTCAGGATGCTTGCGAATGCTCTCAGCCAGATAACGATAACTCTCTGAATCACCCGCCACCAATTTACCCATGGCCGGCAGCAGCGAGAAAGAATAAGTATCATAGACTTTGGTTAACAGAGGGTTGTTGGTCTTGGAAAACTCCAGAACCAACAGACGGCCACCCGGTTTCAGAACCCGGCACATGGAACGTAGCGCCTCTGCCTTGTCCGTCACATTCCGAAGACCAAAGGCGATGGTAATACAGTCAAAGGTGTTTTCAGGAAAGGGCAGGCATTCAGCATTAGCCTGTACATACTCAACATTGCCCACAATCCCCTGGTCAATCAGGCGATCACGCCCCACTCTGAGCATGGATTCATTGATATCGGCCAGCACCACTCTGCCCGTATCACCCACCAAACGAGAGAACTGCTTGGTCAGGTCGCCCGTACCACCCGCAATATCCAGCACCTGATGACCTTTCCGGACAGCAGACAATTCAATGGTGAAACGCTTCCAAAGCCTATGAACACCCATCGACATCAGATCATTCATCACATCATAGCTGTCTGCTACTGAGTGAAAGACACCCGCTACCATTTTCTCTTTTTCATCAGGCTTCACATCTTTGTAGCCAAAGTGTGTCTTGTCCTGATCTCTTACCTTGTCAGTCATCCAGATCTCCGCCCCAGCACCAGAAAACCATCCGAACCGGTCGACTGATCTCTACCTTCGATCAGGCTACCGATTTCGATTTCTGAAGGCTGGCAAGCATTCGGGAAAAATTGCTGGCTATTGTAATGGGTAATGACACAGAGGTAAATTTGCCTGAATATTGCACCCTTGCGCGACCGCCTCTCAATACAGCCAGTACAGGAAGAATGAATAATTTTTTTGCAAGTCCGTTCAAGGGAATTCCCCTGAAAGAACAGGTCACCCACTCTAATATGATAAGGCCTTCAGCTCAGCCAAAGTGGCTTTGCGAATTATTCAAGCTTTGATATCTGCCTTCCAGCCTGCCAATACGCAAAACCAGAGTAAACTGTCCAGGTGACAAAGCGGCATGGTGCCATTATCAACGCCCAGGTTTGCACCCCTGGCCTTTGTGGAGCGGCGCAGTCCTTCGTCGGTGAGTTTTTTCGTATTCGAGCCCAAATATATGTTAAAGCCATGATCCAGCTGCCCCGGATAAATCTCATCAGGAAACCGGTAGCTCCTAATATCATGAACATACCGATAGGTCGGGTCGCACCAGTAGCCACATTCTGAAACAGCCCGGCGTAAGGCTTCTTCAGGGAATGCTTGTTCAATATGTTGTTTCATGGCTTCTGGCTCCATCCCAAAAGCGGTGCCGAATAAGTCGGCTGCTATCGCCACCAATTCACTGGCCAGTTGTCGCATGTGGTCTGCGTTTTGGTAGTCCAGGGTATGGGTATCGTGCCGGACTCTCAGCCAGTTGATCACCAACCCGTAAAACACTTTACCCAACTCGGTGACTCGAACCTGCCCCTGGATTTCAGGACGAGACGCATCGAAGTTTTTTCCCATACCAAAACAGGTACTGGTGACCTCCTGGAAGCTTCGAACATCTGCCAAGTCCCTCATCCCCACGGGGGTCGGTGCAATGTTAGGGTAATCCAGCGCATTCCATTCTCCCAATGTCCCCGGAACGTCCTGACCACCATAAAAAGGCGTGGGAGACCAGCCCCTTCCGTCTGCAGAGTTATGGAAGCAGCTTAATGCGTCTGGCGGCTGAAAACCCTGCCGCAAAAGACGACCGCCATCTCTGGCAAACAGTCGAATCCCTGCCAGTGAGGCTTCTACCGAAAGCCCCTCCTCACCAGAAGTCTGGTAGGAGTAATGGTGATAAAGCCGGGTATTATCGTCATCATCAAATACCTGCAAACACGCCGACCCGTCTCCCGCGAAGGCAATGCCTGACAGCATCTCTTCGGGTAAACCGCACTGACGCAACTTTTCCTGAGCATTGGGCAAACGAAAGACACCCCTGGGCTTGATTAAAGCGCTTTCCAACCCTAGCGTGGAGCGATGTTCACGAAAAAATGCCAGATGAGGCTGTTCTCGAATAAAGTCTTCCCATTTTTCTGTAACACCGGGCTGCTGTTTCAGAAATTTAAATCGTCGATAGCCGCACGATACCTCTCCTGAGGGAAAAGCCAGACTTCGGCCATAAGGCTCTATGTTCTGGCTGGTGAGAAACTCTTGCTCCCATTGTCTTGGCAGCTCAGGCAGGCCATCCTGCTGGCATAAGCCCTGGTGGCATTTTACAGCTTGCATGAGCGGCACCGTGAACGTTTCTTCCGTTTTGAGTGCGGAGCCGCAATCCAGACTCAGCCCAATCAGGTGCCATGGATATAAGTGCACTTTGTTGTAAAACATCTTGAAATCAGGTTCAACAAACAGTGAATCCGAGTCTGCTGTCGTTAATCGAGAATCATCAAGAATGTACTTCTGGACAGCAGGTGTGAGTTTTTTCAGTACCAGTGCCTGATACTCAAGGGGAAGCCCTTCTGATTGTATTTCCAGCATCAATTGCAGAGCCTGCTGTTCATCCTGTAAAGCGCGGGGATGAAGCCTGAGAAATTCTACGACTTTACCTAAAGATCTTTCCTCCCACTCCGCAGGCTTATATCTTAATTGTCCACAAAGTGAATCAGTACAATCCATCGGTTTGAGTGTATGGGGAGGGATAGCAACGCCCAGAGCCGGATGGTTATACAAAGCCAGAAACTCACGAAACCAGTTGCAATTTCTGGGCATCCCCCCCTCCAAAAGAGCCTGCATAGTACGGAAAACAGGCGGGTGACCAGAGAACCTTAACAATTGCCTGCGCCGTTCTCGAGCCCGGTTTAAGTCGACCTCCATCGGACTAGCAGCCAGGCTCCAGCTATTATGGCGATACAAAAGCTCCAGCGGGGTATAGCCGAAACGGTTCTGCTGGTTGGCCAGCCGCTCTGCAGGGACTAAAGCAAACAGCCTGTCATAGTCGGGCGAATACACGGTCAGTGCGTGAACATATAAGATAGACCTATTCTCAACCTCTGACAGAGCTGAGGCCATGAGATGAAGTATATTGGTACCGTTTCTGCTCTGCTGGCAAAGAATATCATTTATTGGCCCGGTCAATGTCGATGCCAACTTGTCAAACAGCTTTCCCTGCCCCAGTATAAAGGCGCATGTCAGCAACTTTTCCCGATCAGCCTCTGGCAGCTTATCCAGTTCAGCCTGAATCAGGTCAGGATGGTTTGCTATATTGACTTCCAGCACAGCCAATTGATCCAACAGAGGCTTTGAGCTGAGTAACTGTCTGACAGGCAGAAAATGATCATCAGAAGCGGGTGATGCAGAAAGTCTTTCCTTTAGCGAGACAAACAGCGCGGGTAGCAGACAGAGACCTAGACTCTCAGGCAGGCGATACTCGGGATTGTGCTTCACCATATGCATAAGATACATTCCCTCGCACTTCATTACTTCTACAGCTGCTTTTTGTATCTCTTCTTTTGTAAAATGCTGCTCCAGCAGAGCCAGATAAGCCGGATCAGCCTTCAAAATGAGACATTCAATATTATTAAGCAGGATCTTGCGAGTGATCTCCGAGCCTGAATTTTCCAGAAATTGAAAGAGCAGTCCAAAAGGGATAGCAGGGATATAATACAATTCCTGGCTTTTATTTAGACCCAGACCAAGATTTGCCAGCTTCTGTAACAGTGGCAGATTGGATGGGTACATGAACTCAAAAACCAAGTCTGAAATAAACCTTTGCAGGGAATCAGGAACTCTTTTTTCTCCTAAACTCGAGCCCAATAAGCTTTCATCCAGATCAGAAAGTACCTGTTTATGCAACTGCACTATGCAATAATTGTCGCTTAAGGGAAGATCTATATCCAGAATCACCTGCCTGATCTGCTTCAATCTTTCAAGATGATCAACCACTAGCGGCTGGATATGCCTAAGCTTGAGTTCCCTGTGAGGGATGCCTTCTTGTCCCTTGTTGCTGCAAAGCAGGTGGCTGGAAGAAGGCTCTGCCCCCCCTAATGCCTCAGTGCCTGGATGATCCAGATAGTCCGGTTCACAGCCATATCCCGATTGTCCGCCAAGTCCCTGCATGTATCATCTCCTTTTTTTGTAAACTCCTGCAAAGTGAGATGACTTAATCTACCTAAAGTTCCCTCGTAGCCCATTTGAAAACCGGGCACTCAAACCGAACATACCAACTTCTGACAGGACACGATTAATCATTCAGCGTTTTCTAACCACAACACTGCCAATGGAGTAACCCGCCCCAAATGAGCAGATCACCCCATAATTACCCGCTTCCAGGTCAACAGAATATTTATGAAAGGCAATAATTGAGCCGGCAGAACTGGTATTAGCGTATTCGTCCAGAATGATCGGGGCTTCTTCAGGAGTGGCGTCACGACCCAGAACTTTTCGTGAAATGAGCAGATTCATATTCAAGTTTGCCTGATGCAACCACATACGAGAAAGATCTGCTGAGGTCAGCCTTAACTCATCTAAATGACTGGCAATAATTTCTGCTACTTTCGGGCAGACTTCCTTGAAGACCTTACGACCATTCTGCACAAACAGTTTGTCTGGTTGCCCTATGCCAGATTCATCCGCACGATTCAGGAAACCGAAATTATTACGGATATTACTGGAAAACTGAGTCCAGGCCCTGGTACCGAGTATCTCAAATCCTTTTTCATTTCTAGCGGTACTGTCCGCTTCAACAACAACCGCCGTACAGGCATCACCAAAAATAAAGTGACTGTCACGGTCACGAAAATTCAAATGACCTGAAGTAATCTCGGGACTGATCACCAGAACTCTTTCAGCATTACCAGAGAGAATGGCGTCTGTTGCCGCCTTGATACCAAAAGTTGCTGAAGAACAGGCCACATTCATATCGTAGGCGTAGCCAGATGCTCCCAGGTAATATTGCACTTCAACCGCAATAGCAGGGTAAGCCCTTTGCAGGTTGGAACATGCCACAATCACCAGATCGATTTCTTCAGGCCTGACTCTGGCCTGGGAGAGCGCATCTCGGGCAGCATGCAATGCCATTTCGCACTGCACAGATATTTCTTCATTGTCCCGTTCAGGCAGATGAGGGGCCATACGATCAGGATCAAGTACACCCTCCCGATTCATGACGTATCGACTTTTAATGCCCGATGCTTTTTCTATGAAAGCACTGCTACTCAGTGGCAGTGCCTCTTTCTCACCCTCAGTAATAGCCTGCTGGTGTTTGTCGTTTTCTTTTTGAGCCCAGGTGTTATAGCTCGTGACCAGTTCATCATTACTGATAGCACTGGCTGGGGTATAAAGCCCCGTTCCTGTGATAATTGCAGCGACAGCCATGCTTGCCTCGATCACCTTATGCTTATGTTCTTAGTGATCCTATATCATGCACCATAGTAATAAAACCTTAATATTTTTCCTCAAATGTCGTTGAACGACAGACGCCTTGCAGGCGGCCGGGTTCTGACAGCCGTCTCCCAATGAGTGTTCTTTCTTCGGCCTCGTTGGCGATTCATAGCCCTTTCCATATTTAAGGCGCAATCAACAAACCCCGTCTCCATCAGATGGTATAAAACTCGCGAAACTCTGGACTCATTATGATCATAGAAAGGCTTGTTCCACTTGTGTCTGGATGACTTTGAGTCATCAACAAACACCTGGTCTCCTCGTCGATGCATCCCCCAGAAGTCAAGAATCTGATCCAGTGATTTCTGCAGTTCTACTTGTAGTTTTTTATCATTCTGTATTTCTATCACCATTTGATCAGTCAGCAGAGGCGCGGTTCTGTTGTATTGACTGGGTTGACTATTGGGGAATAACAATTGAATGTAATCATGAGCGGATTCACACTGATTATGAGAAAACCTTCTGACTCCTTCCAGAGTGTGCTGCTGTCCTGCGATTTTATGCTTACCTGTTCGTGAAAAAGCCAGCCAGTGCTGAGTCATTTCCAGCTCTTCCTTTTTTGAACGGTCTACAGCATTCTTGACACGAATGACCGTAGGTGGATTTAATCCATAACCAATAGCTGATATATCAGAGTAAGCCCTTGCAGAGTTTGTTTTTGCTGTTTCTGCTCTTCTTCCAAAAAGCTCTTCACGCTGACTGTCAGAACTTGTACTACTTACAAAAGGTCCAAAGTCATCCTGACCAGCAGTTGCCCCAGTATCGGATGAAGAAGAACTTGTTGATTTCACAGGAGAAGGCACTTGTCTGTTAGCTTCTGAGCGAACGCTTTCTCCGCCAAATAAAACGTCAGGATAGCGGCTTCGAATGCGACGCATGATCATGGCAGAGACTTTATTATCTCGATGATCTTCAAAGAAACTGCTGATCACTTGAGGTATGACTGCCTTTACATGATGCTCTGGCAAAGCTTCCAACGCTTCTTCCAGCGCAGCCCAGATCTCTTCACCTATCTTGTCAGAATTTCCCGTATGGGAGTGATCCATGTAGGCCTGGTTCATGCCGTGATAAATTCTTTCGTAGGTGTAGCGGGGAGTATCCCTGATTTCAGTCAAAACCTGTTCAGCTACATCACGAGTCAATTCCGCCGGATTTAAGCAATGGATTTCAATACGCCGGGTCGCCAGTCCACGACGCTGAGCCCCCCTATTCATCTGGTTGATCAGATATTCCAGCTCATCGTAGAGCTTCTCCTGCTCTTCAACCCTGACGACGGTTCGCCCCCAGGCAATATAGTTCTGCTCATTGCCTGCAGTGACCTTGAGAGGTCCATCTTCAACACCGGCTCCAACCTTTTCCTTTCCCCAGCAATCCAGTGCCTTAAACTGAGCAGTAAGATCGTCAACTCTAGTCGAAATCATGAAACCATCCCTGTATCTGTATCCTTAACTGATGGGCAGAATAGTCCCTGCCCTCAACTCATCCCTGACTTGCATCAACATCGCTCCGAGGCGGTTCTCCCCTCCTCTGGCAACCCCCCAGTAGCTGTCCCTGTTAGAATCTTCGTAGAGGGGTTCATTACCTGTCCCCAATAGACGCCGACGAAAAAAATCATCCTGTCGTGCCTTTTCCCTCAATGCATGCAGCATGACGCTATCTCTGGATTGCAGCCATTGTTTATGGCCCACATCCAGAGGAATGGTAAAACGGGGATTACTGCGATCCGGATGAATATAGCGAAACACGTCATCTGCCGTTTTTAACGCTTGAATCTCAGGCCAGCGGCTCTTATTGAATTTCTTGGCCTGAAAATAGTGTTCAGTCGTCGGCCAGTTAAACCCTTCAATATTGACACCACCGGGAGGCTCATAAAAGTTGGTGAATTCGAAGTAAGGTTTTCCACTGCGAAAAAACATTACTTTGGGTTCATTCTGACAAACTCTCAGTGCATGAGTCTGCATGTAATTTTTATAAGAGCGAACGGCACTTCTAGCCTCGAGCTGACTGCCAGAAAATGTCATCAAACGTTTTCCCCCAGTCTCTTTGATGGCATCAGCCCAATGGTGATTCAACGGGATATTTCCCAGCCTTCTCTGCTCCTGCAATGTTCTTTCAAGACTGGCCGCACAACTGTCATAGCCAACAGCCATCAAACATTTAATCACTCTTGTTATGCGCTTATGGTTATGATCACCATTGTTCAGCATCCACTTCCCGTGTGCGACGCCTTTATCAGGGTCAATCTGAATGGAATCCCCCTGACGAGTAAGCCCCCAGAAACTGAGCATTTGATCAAGAGAAGCCTTCAGTTGCTGCTGCAGCACAGGACTGTGTTGAAGCTCGAAAACCATTTGTGGCGTTAGACGGGGAGACTCAGGATTAGCCCCACTGACTTCAAAGTTCGGAAACAGCAGCTGGATATAGTCATGCTCTGCCTCCATCGCTGTTTCATCCAGAGCTCTGATCGCATTGATCGTCCATCTCTGCCCCTGGATGAGCTGATTTGGTTCCTTGGTAAAATTAATCCACTCTTCAGCCTGCGTTGGCAACCTTGTGGAGAAGCCCGCCGGAGGCAATTCAAGCTCTTTTGGTACAACAGGCTCTGGCTCAACAGGTAATAGGACAATCCCGGACTGCAGCTGTTCAGCTATATCTTCGAAATGACTTGAGTCTGTTATCGATTCAGGCGTATAACCCGGGACACTAGGCATCTCTCCAATCCGGTCCAGATCAAGATAAACGGCAGATTCTTTCAGCTCAGCACCAGGCTGCTCAACACCTTCTCTGGCCAGTAAATGTTCATGATGAACCACATCCAACATACCAATTGTGAGATCAGATGCTAACTGTGCCTTGATTCCTTGTTGCTCAAAATGCTCCCTGAGAATACTCACCTCTTCGATCAACTGCTCATTCAAAGACTGGAAAAGCCCCACATTTTCCAGCAACTCCTTATCAGGCGGAATAACCGACCTCACTCCCTCGTCAGTAACATACACCACCTCAAAAGACAGATCTTCAGCGTCTTCAAGAGTGCCCTCAAGGTAATCACTGAGGTTCTCAAGGTTGCGAGACAGAAAGCTTTGGCCGAGAAGGTTTTCAGTACGACGACACTGGTTTTGATAAGACTGCAATAACTGGGACTGTCTGGCCTCTTTACCACTCAAGGCCGTATGAGTAGAACTTGGGATTACTTTTCGCCGGTCGAGCGGACTCCCCTCAACCGTTAGCGGGTCCTCCGGAATATGGCGCTCGGATGCCGTTACTTTCTGCTCACCTTGAGTATGACCGGTCTCACCCGTGATGTGAGGAGAAGGTCGGCCTGATGGGGGTATGTCAGAATAAGTCATGCCTATAGTCCAAAGAACTATCCTCTTCAGACTATCGGCATGGATACTGAAAACTCATTGCCAAAACAACTGATTCGAAAGCTTGATCCAACAAACTCCTGGTTTTCTTCCCTTTTATGAGTTTAAGCCGTAAAATATTTCTCCCATATTTTTTTTAAGAAAAGTTTTTCTGAATCTGACTTTGAATAAGATTCCAGCCAGTCATAATACATTTCTTTTGAGGTTTCCAAACTGCACGGATATGCTTTTTTTAAAAAGTTCTGGCTTCCAGAAAGCAGATAAAAACGATTCAATTGATCTTTAAAGTAAATAAATTCGTATTCCATAGAGGTTATACATAAGAATAAGTGACTACTTTGAAAATTAGCGTCTATCAGATTTGATTTTGAAACTTCAATCATAGAACAAGTAGGTGTTCCACCAAATTCAAAGGCTAAACTAATAATGTCTTTTGATGTATTTTGATTGATAGCTTCAGATAACCACTCTGCTTCCATTGGGTTCATATAGTCTGCAATAGGTAAACAAGCCCAGCGTTTACTTTTAATTCTTTCAGGAAGAAGCATATATTCCATATTAAGCCACTCCGATACAAATGATTCAGAAAGTTTTTTCATTGCATTGTTATCAATCATCATACCGAACCTCAACCCCTCTGCCATTATTTGGATTTCTTATCTCTAATGTTGGGCGACCATCCGAACTTCCTGGCCTTAGAGTAATACTGTGTCCACTTTCAAGTCTTCCAGTCTTTCCAATGCCATATTGTGTTTTAATTTCCTTTATATCCAAGGGAGAGAAAAAGCCAAAATCTTCCTCTGCTTTTCTGAAACCGCCAAGACTAATTCTTTGCTCAGTCTTGCCTTTAGTAGCTCTCCCAATCTCTGTTTTTTCTAAAAAATCTTTTATTTTTTCTGAATCTCTAATTTTTACTACCGATGCCAACTCCCGGACTCTTGCAGGTGGCACCATTACCGAAAGTATCTTACCATAACCCGCCAGTTCGTCCTTTGTCGCCTGGTCTAGACTATCCCAGTGTTTGCTAATTACCCCTCCGGTCGCCTTGTCGGCGTAATTCACTACAGCATCAATAGTCTCGCTGGTAGCTGCCAATCCGTTCAGAACCTGTCTGGTTTCTTCTGGGAAGTGCTCATAGGATATTTTGACTGCTCCCTGAACGGTTCGTTCTATTCCTTTTGAAACCGGGTCTTCACCCCGGCCAATAGCCACCACAGCTTTGCGAAATTCAAAACTGCCACCACTGCCGACACAACTGGAATGATAATACTGGCCGACAGAGGCTGAATCATGCTTTTGAACCGTTTCCCAATGGGTCTTCTGAGGGCTTTCGGGAACTGGCTGTCGGTCGACAGGCCAATGCGACTGATATAAATGGATCGCGTCACTCTGAGCTTCTCCCAGGAAGTGAGTGAGATCATCAGTGTCGTCGGTGTTGTACGACTGAAGAAGCCTGATTATATCCAAATGATTTCTTGCCTGAGCCAGCTCCAGTGCCGTCCTGCCGGGCTGGTTGAGGATATTGGCGCTACTTCGAAGCCCAGGACTTTCACCTTCCTCCAGCAGTTGCCTGACACGGCTGATATTGCCATCGCGGCTGGCCAGGTGCAGTCGGGTGTAGCCTTCTGAGTCTGTGGTTCTGGTGGGCACGGGGTACAGGTAGGCGAAGTCATCCAAAAGAATGCTCAGGTTAACATCATGACTTTGAATCGTTTGTGGCGGCGTGTTTTCAGGGAAAACCTGACACAGGCTCACCACCACAAAAGGATGAGCTGTTTTCAAAGTATCCTTTTGCTGTTGTATTGATTCATTTTCATCCTGTTGAACCGTCAGCATTGTGCTGACTCCGCATTGGTAGTGAATGCTGTCGGCGTTAACGGTTACTCGACAACCTGGTCGGGTATATAAAGCATGAAAAAGATCGGCTGCCAGTTCGTCTGAATCCTCCAGTCCTGCCTGTTTAAAATAACAGGGAGCGTTCTGGTCAAAGAGGGTAATTTTGTCATTTTCCAGACTAAGGGTAATGCTATGGCTGGCTGTGAATAAAAGATAATGGGCGGGAACAGGGCGCTTTTTAAGTTCTCTTAAAAATTCAATGGTGGACGCTTTTGTGAGCGCAACCGGCCAGCCCTGTGTACTGACTATAGTTGGCTTTTGGCTTGCTCTTCCAGAGAATGAGTTGCCTGAGTGGATGTCGTAGGTACAGCGCTGGCGGTTTTGCGAGTCGTAAACGCTTTGCATCCAGGCTAAAGTTTTCAGGAGCCTGGCGGCTTCATCATTGGTTCGGGAGAAAGTCTCGAAAGTGGTTTCGTTGTCAGAAAGGCCATAAGCCTGTCGGTAGGCTTTGTACTGTTGTTGTGCGTGCTCCATGGCTTGTTGCAAGTTTGACCAGTGCCTGCCAGAAAAGTCCCAGCCGTTTTTCCCTTCGCTATGGGTATTGGCGTTCTGGCTGCATATCTCAAGGCTTTGACTGAGCTGTTGCCGTGTATCCGGTTCATTAAGAGTGGCCTGCAAATAGGCGCAGACCAAGCCAAAGCACAAACCTTCGTTGTCTAACTCATCTTTGTCATCATCATAGTCATAGGCGTCATTGGACAAAAAAGCGGTGTTTCTTTGCAGATACTGCCAAGTATCCTGACTTTCAGATACTTCAGAGCAGGTTTTTTCCGGCAGATGATGAAGGTAGCCGGATTGTACAGGAGTGGCTGCTTGCTGGTTGGCGAAAAGGGAGGAGCAGAATAAATAAAACGTCAGTAGACAAGTGAAAAACAGGGTGTAATAGTTCTGGCCAACCCAGTAGCAAGAGATCTTGCGCCTTTTCATAAAGTCCCCTGACACTCCAGAAACTCAGTATTAGCAGTGTCAGGACAATATAGTCAGGAAACCAGAAGCCTTCCATGGAGTTTACTTTAACCTCGCACACTCCATCCTTAGTATCGTCCCTGATATACCCTCCCTACCGTGACAGACTGATTTAACCGGTATTACGCATACCCGCAGCAATACCTGCAACGGTAATCATCAAGGCCTGTTCCAGCTTATCGCATACTTCACCCTCTTCTGAATGGCGAACACGATAAAGTAACTCAGCCTGAAGCACGTTCAGCGGATCGGTATAGGGATTTCGCAATGCAATAGCCTGTTTATTCTGGGGATGGTTGGACATCAACTCTTCCCCACCCTTGAGCTCCAGCAGAGCGTTGATAGAGGTTTCTAACTGCTCCCGTAAACTCTCACCCAAGTGCTGCAACCCGGTAGGCACCAGTCGATCCTCATAATATTCAGCCAACTTGGAATCCGTCTTCATAAAGACCATTTCCAGCATTTCCAGTCGAGCTTTGAAGAAAGGCCACTGACTGATCATTTCTTCCAGAGTGTCTCTCTGACCCTTTTCCAGTGCATTGTTCAGAGCAACACCAAAACCCAACCAGGTAGGTAACATCAGGCGAATCTGAGTCCAGGCAAATATCCATGGAATCGCCCGTAAGCTTTCTACACCGCCATTGGGTTTCCGCTTTGCAGGCCTGGAGCCCAGCGGCAGCTTGGCCAGCTCTTGCTCTGGAGTCACTGCCCGAAAATAGGGAACAAAATCAGTTTCATCACGGACCATGCCACGATAAGTTTGCAGTGAATCACTGGCCAACTGATCCATCATATCTCGCCAGCTTTGCTCTGGCACAGGTGGAGGCAAAAGGGTGGCTTCCAGAGTGGCACTGGCATAGAGCATCAAACTGTTAATGGCTACATCCGGAAAACCAAATTTAAACCGGATCATCTCCCCCTGCTCAGTCACTCTGAGATTTCCGTTCATAGAGCCCGGAGGCTGAGAGAGAATCGCCGCATGAGCAGGGCCACCGCCACGGCCGATAGTACCGCCACGACCATGGAACAATGTCAGGGCAACATTATTTTCGCGGCAGACCTCCGTCACTTCTTCCATGGCTCGGTACTGAGCCCAGGCTGCAGCCATCCAGCCCGCATCTTTGGCAGAGTCTGAATAACCAATCATCACCATCTGGCCTCCATGGCAATAGCCACGATACCAGGGTAATGACAGCAGAGAGCTAATACACTCGCTGGCACCATCCAGTGCATCCAATGTTTCAAACAAAGGAGCAATGGGCATAGCGAAGTCAACGCCACATTCTTTCAACAATAACGCCACGGACAAGACGTCGGACGGTGTATATGCCATGGAAATAACATAAGCCCCCAATGCCTGCTGACCTTCGCTGGCAATGGCTCGACAGGTTGCAATGACCTCAGCCACCTCTTCGGAAGGCTGCCACTTTGCAGGAATCATGGGCCTTGGATTCTGGAGTTCTTTTAACAGGAAGGTTTGTCTTTCCTGCTCATCCCAACTCTGGTAATCACCAATGCCCAAGGCACGAGTCAACTCACCGACTGCCTGCGTATGTCGGCTCGCTTCCTGACGAATATCAAGACGAATCAGAGTAAGACCAAAACTGTGAGCACGACGGATCATATCCAGCAGAGGACCATCGGCAATGACGCCCAGGCCCACCTCGTGCAAAGAGCGATAGCAGAGCTCCAGAGGCTCAACAAGATCCTTTTGAAGCAGAAGTACTTCTGAAGAGCGGGGTTTATCTACCAGTGAAAACTCGCACCAGCTTCGCGTTTCTCTCAGACGTTCCCTGAGCTGCTTGAGTATAACTCTGTAGGGTTCTCGACAATCCCCCAGTTTTTTTTGCAACTCTTCACTGCACTCCGTCATAGAGAGCTCACCGATCAGGGGCTTGAGATCCCTGAGGTACAAATCGGCTGCCATCCAACGACTCAGCAGTAGAACCTCCCTTGTTACTTCTGCAGTCACAAACGGATTACCATCTCGATCCCCCCCCATCCAGGAAGAAAAGCGAACGGGTACAGCATTCAGCGGCAGGCCAATATCGGTGTGTTCTCTGAGCCGCTCATCCATGGCACGAACAAAATCAGGCACGGCATTCCAGAGAGAGTGCTCGATAGTGGCAAACCCGCCCTTGGCCTCGTCCACTGGCGTTGGTCGCTTCATTCTGAACTCATAGGTATGCCAAGCCTGAGCAATCAGCTGACGAAGTCGGTCTTCAATACGAGCTCGCTCCCTGAAGCTAAGACGGCTACTTTCCAGCTTGCTAAGGCATTCAAAAATAGATTCATGCTTTTGAATCAGTGTTCTTCGAGAGACTTCAGTGGGATGAGCCGTCAGCACCAGCTCCATATCCAGATTAGCCACGCTTTCAGCCACCTGCTCTTTACTGAAACCCTGATGCCTGAGCCGGGTCATCAGCTCATCAAAATGATCGGGAACGCAAAATGTTTCACCATGACTGACGGCAATACTGTCATATTGTTCGGCCAGGTTCGCCAGATTGAGAAAGTGACTGAATGCCCGGGTAACCGGCACCAGATCGTCATCTGACAGGTTCTTGAGCTGATCCAGCAGAACTTCCCGGTCAACCTCGCTACCCGCTCTGGCTGCTTTGGAAAGCTGACGAATGCTTTCAATCCGGTTGAAAAAGATCTCACCATGATGCTCTTTTATAGTTTGACCCAACAGTGTCCCTAACAGGTTCACGTTGCGACGCAGATTCGCCTTGCTGTCCGTCATAGCTTTAACTTCCCGAGTTTTTACCGTGAAAACTGTTTCACCACCCAAGGTAATGAAATATGTTTCTTCCACTCATGGCATTTTGTTCATAGCTAAAAGCACGCTCACCTTATTAATGCAGGAAATTTAAGGGTAACTTTGAACCAAAGTACCATTATTCATCCCTCAAAATGATGATGTACGACTTCGAGAATCACTGAGCCTATACCATAGAAACCGAAGAAAAAAGCTTTCACAAAGACGCACTCAGAGACACACTCAAGTACAAGTCGCACAACATCCGGACACAGCCCATCAAGAAGAGATTTTCGGGAGACGTACGCCCCTGAAAACGAAGGATCGAATCATTTTCATAAGGTTTTGGAACAGACTTAGAGGGGAATGTTCAAGGTAAGACTTTTGTATCATTTAGAGGAGGATTCCAACTCGCCTGCTCATTATTGTATCGAATTTGAATGCATCAATTATTTCTGACGTATACTTACAGACCCTGTAATATGTTTATTACATGATGAATGTAGCGAGACTGCTCGCTTGTACGAGGTATCAGCATGAACGAAAAAGACCCCTTTGAGTGCACCACCTGCAACACCGTAGAAGTCGGTACCCTGATCAGGGACGATGATACCCGGGTGACCCTGGAGATTCGTGATGATGAAGCTATTTCTGCCCAGGACATGTTCAGTAAGATAGAACAACGTGCCTTGGCTGTAGGGTCTGGTAACTGCAAAATCCAGTCAGAAACCTGCAAGGAAAACGGCATGACCGTCATTAAGGCCATGCTGGACTTTGACTGCACCGCTGAAAAATTGATCTTTGAAATGTCTCAAAGATAACAACTCAAGACAGACTGAACGACTTTCAACCAAGGAACGGTTACAGCCTTTTTTGCACATCAGGCAGTACACACTTATGCTCACAAAATAGTTACCGGACGCTCTCCCAACCTCAATGCAGCCCGTCAAAATTCATGCCCCTGACGCCGAACTGTGCTTCTGGCCAGAACTGATCTCGCCGCAAGACTCCAAGCTCTATTACCAGCAACTGTTTTCTGACACTCAGTGGCGTCAGGATAAAATCACACTTTTTGGAAAGACGGTTAACTTACCCAGATTACAAGCGTGGTATGGCGATAAGGAAATGACCTACCGGTACTCTGGTATCGAGTTAACGCCAGAAGTCTGGACCCCGGTGTTACTGGAATTAAAAGCACTTGTCGAACAAGCCTGTGGCTCTTCATTTAATACTGTGCTGCTGAATCTTTATCGAGATGGAAATGACAGCAATGGCTGGCATTCAGACGATGAGAAAGAACTGGGTGAACAGCCTCTTATTGCATCACTGAGCTTAGGTCAGAAAAGACGCTTTCGACTGAAACACAAAGAGAGCCAGTCAAAAGCGATTCGGCCCTTGTCATTGGACTTGTCTTCCGGCTCACTGTTGGTGATGTCCGGCTCAACCCAGAGCTGCTGGCAGCATTGTATTCCCAAAACATCCAGAGCGGTTTTACCCCGCATCAACCTCACTTTCAGGAGTGTCATTCATGGCTCGTGCCCAATGCCAACGCTGTGAGCGTCCTCTGCACTTCTGTATTTGTCGTCACCTGGAGCCAGAACTGGCCTGCTGCGAACTACTGATTCTGCAACACCCGGACGAAGTCAAGCATCCACTGAACACTGCACGTATTGCCCGACTGGGCATAAAAAACTGCACAGTTTTAATCGGTGAAGATTTCACTGAAAACCCACAGCTTCAGGCCATCCTTGAACAGAAGCTGTGTTGCTTACTTTTCCCTCATGACGAAGCTCTTCTGCCTTCTGAGTATCAGAAGCACCATGGTCAGCCTGATGTTTGTATTCTTTTGGACGGCACCTGGAGAAAAGCTCGCAAGATACTACACCTCAACCCCCAGCTTCATGCTCTGCCATGGATCACCCTGCCAGAAGCCCTGGAATCCAGTTATCGAATCCGAAAAACGCCTAACCAGTCGGCTTTGTCTACGATTGAAGCCGCTGTCTGTCTCATGAGAGAGCTTTCAGGTGACTCTTCAGCTCATCAGCATTGTCTGGACAGTTTTCAGGCAATGATAGATCGCCAGATAGAAGCCATGGGACGGGATGTTTACGAAAAAAATTATAGTAAGCAATCAAACTGAACTACTTTCAATAAGCGTAGTGACAGGTTGACGCCAAAACAGCTGCTCAACCCACAAAGGAATGCATAAACCATCCAGGGTAGCGAATAGCCGGAAAGTCCAGCAGGAACAAAAGAAAAGTCTTTTTTCATCTGTATTTGTGCAATGAATAAATTGGCCGAAACAATACAGAGTAAAGAAAAAAACAGCCTTGTATGTCACTGGACACTTTTCCCTGCTTATGGCGATTTCAGTTGCCATGAGTAATGGAAACAATCTTTCACCCTTGGGTGATAAGAGGCTTTTCAAGGTCATCAGAAACAGAGTTCAGAACAATAATGACTGACGCTTTCCTGAAATCTTCTTCCCGATGGTTCTGGGTATACGCCCTCATCCTGTTTGCCATTCTTACCCGCCTGTTCTCTCTGGGCCTTTATCCTCTGATGGACACTTCAGAAGCCCGCTACGGTGAAATCGTCAGGCTGATGGTCGAAACCAATGACTGGATCATTCCTTACTTTGACTATGGCGTCCCATTCCTTGGAAAACCCCCGCTGTTTATTTGGCTCTCAGCCATCAGCTTCAAAATATTCGGCATTAATGAATTTGCTGCACGATTACCTTCCCTGATCTGCAGTCTCGGCTCTCTGGCCCTGATCTGGAAGTTGGCCCGCTTTCAAATGGGACAACAGCAGGCCAAAATTTCGGTATTGGTTCTGATTACTTCAGCCATGTTTCTGGTGCTGGCTGGAGCACTGCTTGCAGACCCGGTCATGACCCTGACCATCACACTGATTCTCAGTAGCTTCTGGATTGGATGGCACAGCCAAAACGAATCCGAAGCACTTCGCTGGCAATATCTGTTTTTCGCTGGCTGCGGGCTGGCTCTTCTTGCTAAAGGCCTCGCAGCCTTAGTTCTGGCGGGAGGCCCCATATTCATCTGGAGTTTGCCAAAAGGCAGGCTCATCCTTCTGTGGCAACGCTTCCCGTGGATCAAAGGGATAGCGCTAGCGGCCATGATCGCTTTTCCATGGTATATCAGTGCTGAATTACGCAACCCTGGCCTTCTGGAATACATGTTCATTGGCGAGCATTTTTCCCGCTACCTTGATTCAGGATGGCAGGGCGATGAATATGGAAACGCCCATGTTCATACATTGGGTGCAATATGGGGTTATCTCTTGGCCGGAGGCTTTCCCTGGACACTGGTGTTACTTGGTGTGGTACTGGTCCAGCTCTGGAAATTCTGGAAAAAGAAGCCCACGGTCAAATTGCAGGAATGGGACTATTATCTGCTCTGCTGGCTACTGTTCCTACCCTTGTTTTTCACTTTCACCACCAACCTGATCTGGACGTATACCCTACCGGTAATGCCTGCACTGGCTCTGATTATCGCCCGGCTGTTTGGGGAGAACTGGTCACGTTACTCTGCCAGACTCATTGCTCTGGCAACCTTGACGCCCCTGCTGATGATTGTCACCACTGTCGTAATGATGAATGACGGAGGTAAAAAGTCACAAAAATATCTGATCGCCAGCATGATGACTCACCCGACTGAGCAGCCCGGTCATCTTATTTACTTTATGAAGCGACCTTTTTCAGCCCGTTTTTATTCTCATGGTCAAGCCCTGCTGGCCAACAATGAAAAAGAGATCACCGGTCAACTGCACAGTGACAGAAGAGATTTTCTGGCCACCCGGGACGGCAATATTGACATGCTGTCTGAACCACTGAGAAATCGTTTCGAAAAAGTTTCCGACTATAGAAACTGGACGCTCTGGGTTGAAAAAGAGTAAGACAGAGTGAAGAGCACACAACTATGATGAGTGCTCTTTTATTCCAAACTTTTGAACCAATGTGACCGGCTCTTCGACTCAGAACCCACTTATTTTGAAACTTTGCTGATGTTTTGGCTTAGTCCTGATCATTTTTTTGTCAGGGGCTCGCCTTTCTTACTCAGCTCCCTTAGTAGATGACTTCGGACTCGACTGGGTCATCAAAAAAAGCTTTTGCGACTTATTAGGCAGTCATCTTCAGGGAGGACTTTATCAATTTAATATCTCCCTGATGGGCTCTGATCTGCAAGCCACCTTTGCCATGCTTGAAACAAAGCAGGAATCATCAATAGTCCACAACCCACTCCCTTCAATGCCTGACTGTCAAAGGGAATATTTCAAACCCGTAGATCTCCATAGAATCTCACGGGAAGCGCCTGAAGGTTGCACTCTGATATTACACGACACTACCAACACACAAAAGACAAAAAAAGCTATTATCACAGGCTCCCTGCAGGCGGTAAAAATGGATCGGCTGCCAATGGAGTGCCTTGGCTTTTTACCCCTGAAGCGAATTCAAAAAAATAAAGCTGACTAACATGACAACGGATGTTTCAGAGGCGCCCTGCGAAGGCGTTTTCCAGATGACCGATGAACCTTTTGACGAGTTGCTTCCTGACAGTCCAGCCCATTCTGCAGAAAAAAACCAGCCAAACAGCTCATGCCGGCCATCACGACTGAAATAGAAACGGTTGAGCAGGCTCAGCTAAAAACGAGCCTCTAACGTCTATTACTCAGGAAGCATCCGGGGATATCACCAGGAGAGAGCTTACCGTATCCCGCCTCCGTCATTCACCCCGCCTGAAAAGCAGGCTGGGTCGATTCCTGATACTGATCAGACTCGCCGATTTAAAATTCCTGAAACAGCTAGCCCGGAAATTTCATAAAGTGTTGAGCTTCTCGCTCTGCTATTTTTTCGGCTGACACATTTTCTCGTCATATTCATGCTTATTGCATGGATCTGACGAGAAAATGCTGTCACGGCGGAGAAAGAGCTAGCGAGAAGCCGACGAGCGATGTTCGTTTCTTTTCGTTCACATCAGCAAACGAATATCTCAGTATTTCCGCAGTCTATAGTCTGACTGGAGCGGCTTTATGAATTTTCCGGGCTAGACAACTGGCTTCAAACTCAGGAAAAAGAGCATCGTTCTACTTCCACTTGATATTACAACCCACGCTGGGGTTCTGGCTCTCTAAGACAGGCTCACCGGACAACACTGCCTCCATAGCTGATTTTAAATCAGCCTCAGTGGCAGGCTTATTATTTCCGGGACGGGCGTTATCAAACTGACCTCGATAGACACATTTCAACTCAGCATCAAAGAGAAAGAAGTCAGGAGTACAAGCCGCATCGTAGGCCTTCGCCACTGACTGGCTTTCATCGTAAAGGTAGGGAAATGGATAGGCTTTTAATGCCATTTTCTCAGGAGCATCTCCCGGAAAGGCCTCTGCGTCATTGGAGCTGATGGCCACAATCCCCAGATCACGATCAGAATAGTCTTCACCCAGCTGCATCAGAGCCGCTTCAATGTGTACCACATAAGGACAGTGATTACAGATGAACATTACCAGAACGCCCTTCTCCTTCCTGACTTCCTGTAAGGAAACCAGCTGCCCTGTTGCAGGATCGGGCAGTGTAAAATCAGGGGCCGATAAACCTGGTTCAATCATATTCGATGGGGTCAAAGCCATTCCGGTATTCTCCTGCCTGCTGCCTGTCGGACTTCTACTTCAGAGCATGAAATTGTCTTCAATCTGACAGTTTAATTATTGCCCCAACACCTGCCAATCAGATTGAGGGAGTTGTCGGGAACGGAAAACTACTGCTACATTGGAAGTTCAAAAATCAAACAATATCATTATGGGCAGGCACACCTCTTTTAATAAAGACAAAGCACTGGATAACGCTCTCGCTCTGTTCTGGTCCAGAGGCTTCTCAGCATCTTCACTAAGACAGCTGGAAGAAGCGACTGATCTCCACCCGGGCAGCCTCTACCACCACTTTAAAAATAAAGAAGGTTTATACCTGCATGTTCTGCAATATTACATTGAGCATTACCTGCAGCTAAGAATCCAGAAATATCTGAGTTCAGGGCACCCTCTTGAAGGGCTGCGCCGATTTCTGACGGCTGGTTATCGCCACTCCCGGGACACCCAATACCAGAACTGCTGCTTTCTGGCCTGCACCAGCACTGAACTTCACCTACTGCCGGACCAGGCTACAGAATTAGTCAAACAGGCTGTCAACACGATTCAGCAGGCTCTGTTAGCTCAGATTATCAAGGGGGCCGAGAAAAACCTGATTGACCCCAACTTGAGTGTTTCAGACGCGGCAAGGGAACTAACCAGTTTCTTTTTGGGTCTGCAGTTAATGGCCAGAATCAGCCCTAACCAGCATCAGCTGGACTTACTGGTCAAACACAGTCTTCAGCACATCCTGAATCCTAAAATCTGATGGTGAATGGGCACCAATAACCAAAGGGTTTGGAGTTGCTACAAGGAAGCGCGAACCAAGCCTCTGAAGCCTGGAAATAGTGGATGACCGGGGTGAGTGAATGCAAGCATCGCAAAAGCGATGGGCATACCCGGTAAACAAACGCCGCTGAATTGATTTCACGGCTCACAACCCCCCCCTGCATTTATGACTTGGCAGGGAAAAGGTATTCAATGGACGCTTTGCAGTTTATTTCGTTGTTACAGCAAAAGCTGATGGTTTTTGACTTCTACCTGAGAAGCCTATCTTCCTTTGGTTATTCTTACCATTTCCTATTGTTTGCTGGTTTTCTTTATTGGTCAGGTTATAAATATCTGGGTGCCCGTCTGGCTATAGGTACTGAAATCAGCACCACTATTTTTGGTACCTGCCGCCAGTTTTTTGATTCCCCCAGACCTTACTGGATTTATCCAGAGCTCTACAATGACATGTCGGAAAAAGGCATGTCGGAAAAAGCTTTTGGCATGCCATCCGGACACACCCAAAATACTGTCGTATTATGGGGGCTTTTGGCCAGCACGTTGAAAAGCCGATGGCTTTGGGCACTGGCTCTGCTCATGATATTTTCTACGGCTCTCTCCAGGTTATACCTTGGAGTCCACTTCCCGTCTCAAATTCTGGTCGGCATCAGCTTTGGAACAATCATTCTTTTTCTGATTATTTCATTGGAGCAGTCATTTCTTAACTTTCTCAATATCAAAACTTTCTGGCAGCGCTGTTTCATTGTTCTCATCGCCTGCTCCCTTCCCCTCTTAACCGCTCTTTTTATCAGAGAAATTCTAAACTGGGGTGTGAGCAGCAGCGCTTTATTCCCGTACAGTAAACTGTCCAAGTTCACAGGACTTTTTGCTGGTATAGGCTTGGGACTTCTGATCGCCCCGGCCTTTGGCAAACCTTCCATGAAACTGTTTTTCACCCAGGCTCTTCCGGGGGCTGTCAGCGTTTCACTGCTTTATAAGCTCTTGCCCTACCTTCCTCAGCCGGAAGACTTTCCTGAACTCTACTATCTTTTTCGCTGGCTTGAGGCTTTTATTCTGGCCTTCTGGGAGACAGGCCTGTGGCCCGTGATTTACCGGAAACTTGTGGGAAATCACTCATAAACCTCATATAGAGCCCCATGCAACAATCACAATAAAAAACGATACGGAGTATTCAATGCGTTTTACGGCGGTTCTTGCACTGCTTTCATGCTGTGTGGCAACACTTTGCCATGCTTACTGGATAAGTGACTCTCACTACTATCGGACAACCCAGGCGTCCGATGGACAGTATTTTGATAAGCAAGTGTATGCCTATCCCCTATCACCCGCATGGAAATACAGTGAAGCTAATCTCCGCCAGCTATTGCCTGAAATTCAGCTGGAAGATTCAGATATTACTACTCTCAACAAAGTCGCCTGGATTACGTTCTTTTCCAATACTCGCCAGCCTGATAGTCAACACAACCATCGATACATCTCAGATTGGTTGAGTACCCAGTTTTCAAACCACGAATTTTTCTGGGATCAAGCGTTCTGCACTTTTGGCTTTGGCCTTTATGCTCACCGCTATTTCCCTGTGACAGGCGGATTGGATAATTTTTACCGATTTCAGCATACCGATGGTTTTATTCCCAGAGAAACCAGCCCTGACGGTTATGAGGTTCACTATGCACCCTCTCAGCCCACCTCTCTGACAGAAGCCACAGACGAGAACAACAAAGCTCTCAACGCCATCAGGGAAAGAAAAATCAGAGAACTCTATATCGAAGAGAATAAAAACAACCCGCCATTGATTGCCCATGCAGAATGGCGTTACTACCTCATGAGTAGAAACCTGCAAAGACTTCATAGCGTCATAATACCGCTCGAACACTATACCCGCTGGCAGGAGAAAAACCGTCAGGTAAAGACAGGGCCTTTGGAAGGTCTCTTCTGGCAGCGAGCTTTCGGTTCAGGTATGGACAATATTCCTCTGGGGTTTGACGTCTGGACCCGAGATGAGAAAAAAATCAGTTCTCATCCGGACCCTGAGCTCATTAACATTTCAGACCTGCTGGACAAGAACGACGCCTGGTTCGACATCTCTGCCCAGATGAAACTGCACTACGATGCCATGGCAAATATCGAGCGGGTTTTGGGACATCATGAGCAATCAGAAATTTACAGAACAAAGTCTGAACAACTTAAAGATAAAATCAATGAGTGCATGTGGGATTACCAAAAAGGAGGCTACTTCAATGTACAGGACAGCTGCGACAACAAAGAAGCTACCTATACACTGTCTATGTTCTGGGCTCTCTATGCCGAAATAGCCAGCAACAAACAGGTAGATGCCATGCTGCCGATGTTAACCAGCTCACTGTATTTCAGAAGTGCAATGCCATACCCGGCACTGGCTCAGCTCTACTGGCCAATTCTCAAATGGCTTCGATTATTACGTTATCAGTTCAATAAAGACGGGAATTACTGGCAGGGAGGCTCCTGGCCCCCACTGGTCTACATCACCCTGAAAGGGTTGATGAATTATTCAGAAGCTCGACAGGATGCCTGGCTCGAGTACACCGCTTCGACAGAGAAATACCTCAAAAAACTGACTCAGAATCTAATTAATGCCAGTACATCATCAGGAATAACAGACCCGGTAATGCTCAAGGAACAATTTTACGAATACAACAGCCCGTCTGATGGAGGCCCTGGAAAAAGAAATGACGAAAAACAAACGCCCGCAAAAAGCAATTTCCTTGGCTGGGCTGGGTTAGGGCCCATAGGTCTTGTGCAGGAGAGCCTGATAGGAGTCAATGTTCATGAGAACCAAATTACATGGCATTTGCACAGACAGGATACCCACGGCATCCGAAATTTGAAAATTGGTCCGGGACTTATCAACCTTGAGGTAAGCCCTGGCAACCCCTTACAAAGATCAAACTTTACCTTATCGGCTGAAAACCTCTTCCGTCAGGGCATTCAAACCCTGAAAGTTATCTATCGGGAAGAAGGTACTATGAAAACGCTGGTTTTTAATATGTCCGAATTGGAACAATGCCGGTAACATTAGGAGATCACTATTGCTTGCAAGACTCTTAACTTATGGCCATTCAACAAATCATTGTTCATCAGCTGGAACAGGTACCAGGCAGCGACTCTCTAACTGCTATTCCAGCAGGTCATAGCCTGCCCCCCACTCCAGCGCTGGAAGCGATGCTGGACGACCTGCTGCAAACCTACAACAAGAAACAAGACAAACAGTATGGTCAGTTCAACCCGGAAGCAGAGAGCCCTTTTCCAACAGAACTGGGCGAATATCTGGAAGAAAAAATAGATTTCACCGCCCTGACACAGAACACCCTCAACCAGCTTCTTGAAAAGCTGGACCAAGTGGGAGCATTGGGCGGTGGTTATTTGCTATTCGCGGACTACCAGCAAGGTTTAACCCGATACTTCATGCTCTGCATGCTGACCAGCAATATGAGCGTCACTGTCACTGAAGATTTGTCCATTCAGGACGTGGCCTATCTGGATACTGCCAAAATGCCCCTGGCATGCAGAATCAACATCACCGAATGGCAAGGTCACGAAAACAGTGGTCGTTATCTTTCCTTCTTACGCCCTCGTGGTGGACGTCGTCTGAGTGATGTTTTCCAGGATGCTCTGGGTTGCAATGAAACCAGCAATAGCAAGGAAGAAGCGGACACATTAGTCAGCGCTGTAAAAGATTACGCCAAGGAAGCACCCTCTCTGGAAAATCACAAAGAAGTCAGTCGACAGGTCTATGACTTCTGCCAAACCAAAATAGATGAGGGTGATGCCTTAACCCTGGACGAGCTCACCGGTTATTTGAGTGATGCAGGTTCTGATGACTTTGCCCGCTTCGTTAATACCCGCGACTATGACATGAGCCAACCCATGGCACCGGAGAAGCGCACCCTGACCAAACTGGTCAAATACACCGGCCGCAGTAAAGGTCTCAACATTGCTTTTGATGCAGAGCTGTTAGGAACTCAGGTGGTGTACAACAAAGATCTGAACCAGCTGGTGATCAAAGAAGTTCCCGACAAACTCAAGGAACAATTGGAAGGAAATCACTGACCTTTTACCAGACGGGCATTTGCATGCCGGGATGAGCTTTGATAGACATATTTAGAGGCCTTGCTGATTGAGCGTATGCAATCAAGGCTTCTGGGCCGTCACAATCAAGTGGCAGCCGGGACATCCGATACATAAGGGATGATTTCACCGTTTCCGGACCCCATCATGCCAAAAGCTCATTTACTGGCCGCTGTGTTTTTTCTTCTGGCTTTCATGAACCAGGCTGCTGCTTCTGAGCAGCCTGTAAAAAACAACAATCTGACCTCGGAATATCTTCTGAAGCAGGAGCTGTTGCTGAACCAACTGATTGTAAATATTCATTTGTTGCAGATTGATTTTCTCAACAAGAAAGCCAGAGAAAACATGCAGGATAACCTGGCCCTGCTCAATCAGAGCATTCCAGCCCTTCCTGAACAATCAAGAGATCAGGAAACCTCAAAGCTGCTCTCATCCACCCTGGCTCTCTGGCCAATCATTAGTCGTCACGCGGCCTGGATGGCTGACCTGCCGACCTACTCCCGCCCCCCTGAAGCGTCAACGCTACTTCTGGCTCTGGCCAAACTGGATAGAAAGCTGTTGCTTCTGAGACAAAAAATGTTGACCCGATACCCTCACAGAAACCAAAAACTTGGCTTTCTTGAGCAGGCATTACTCATGCAGCGCTTATCCCGGGAATATCTCAGCCTGACCCTGTCAGAGATGAAAGAAGAAAAAACGGCTTCAGGGCGATTGCAACTACAAACGCTGGCTCGGCATTTTGAACAGAAGCTGGAAAAGCTGGAAAAGCAGTTTGGCGACCATGCTCACGCTGCCCAGCCCATAAAACAGGCTCAGGCTGCCTGGAACTTTATTAAGGTAGGAATCGAACAGTTTCCAGGTAAACCGGTTCCTGAAATGGTAGCCCGATATGGAAACACCATTGTCAGCCGGATGACCTCTGCACATCAGATGTTCTAACTTGTAGAAACACCTCAGCTTCCCCCCAGGGGAAGCGAACTGTAAACTGCTGCTTCAGTTTAAAAACACCTGGAACCGGACAATATTCCTGCAGTGGATAGCTGACAGAGATCACTTTGCTTCCCGACTTCAACGCCAGCATTCTTAATGTCAGACAACGGATAGTCAGGTCATCCAGATTGGATGCATATAAATAAATGACAGAGGCCTCTGAAAGGTCTGACTCCAGATAGTCTTCTTCGATCACCTTCAAACAACCTGACGCCATACTTTGACTGACTCGCCTGAGTCTTCGGCAAAATGTTGGAACCTGCTCAATGGATGTCACTCTGACCCCGGCAACCGTTGCCAACCAGAGTGAAGTAAAGCCACTGCCCGCTCCCAATTCAAACACATGGTCTGTGGCATTCAATTCTGCTTTTGTTGAAATCTCATCAAGCGCTGTCAAAGGCGTTTCTCCATAGAGATACACATCCTCTGACTGTTTATTGAGAAGATAGCGTTTACTGACCTGAAAAGGGCTGTCCAGCAAATACCTGAATTTGAGTTCAAGAAATGCTTTTAGAAATGGGCGATGAAAAGAATAACGGAAGAACACCTTGATCAGCTCAATCCATTCAAAACCATGAACTCTCAACCCAAGCAAAAGCAATTTCACCCGATGCGTCCAGATTCCTGTTTATCTGTAATAGATTGATGGACAGCGGAAGCCAGGTCAACCGCGACTGAAAAGATAAACAGTACAGTTGTACAAAAAAACATGAGCATTTTTCATTCAAATTCAGGTTATCTATTGGCAGATTGGTCACTTAAATAGCATACTCTAGGAGCAATACAGCGAATAAGGAGTGGCACATGGAGAAAACCCAGACCCGTCTTTATCCTGAAGATCAGGCCAAAGTCGACCGTTTTCTCAATACCGGTACCAATGCGGCTGAACGTAACCGCTTCAGACCATTAAAGCTGATGTTCTGGCTGGCAATGATGATTGTCATTCTCGGTGTTCTGAGCCGCGTGATAGGCATCTTTATTCTGGGCTGAGCTCAGCAGGGTGTGCTCTCAATCAGTTTCTCCACTTTTTTATAACGTTTGTTGGTAAGAGAGATGGGCTCCTCAGACTGATTCAGAACACTCCTTTATAAATGCCTATGGCGATAAAAAATAGAGAGAATAAAGTGACTGATCAGCCGCATAACATTGTGATTGTTGGGGGAGGTGCCGGTGGGCTTGGATTAGCCACCAAACTGGGAAAAAAACTGGGCAAGAAAAAGAAAGCCCATATCACCCTGGTGGATGCTCAAAAGACGCATTTCTGGAAACCTCTTTTACATGAAGTAGCTGCTGGTTCCCTGAATGCTTTTGAGGATGAACTCAGCTATTTAGCTCAAGCTAAATGGAATCATTTTCAGTTTCTGCCCGGCAGAATGTCGGGATTAAACAGAGACAATAAAACCATTACCCTTGCCCCCATCTACGATGAAACCGGAGAAGAAGTCGTTCCCGAACGCAACCTGGAATACGATGACCTGGTGATCTGTGTTGGCAGCACCGCTAACGACTTTAATACCCCGGGCGCAGTGGACCACTGCCTTTTCCTGGATAACAGAGAAGAAGCAGAAAGAGTGCATACTACTCTGTTGAACCACTACCTTTATGCACAAGCCTCCCGTGAGGCGTCTCCCGAATTAAACATTGCTATCATTGGCGCTGGTGCAACCGGTGTTGAACTGGCAGCAGAGCTTCATCATGCAGCCATTGAGCTGGCTCGATATGGTCTGGATGCGATAAAACCCAACAAAGTAAAAATCACTATTATTGAAGGCAGTGATCGTATACTTCCAGCATTACCCATCCGTATCAGCAGCAGCGTTCACAAACAACTGCAAAAAATGGGCATTTTGATTCAAACCAATCAGCTGGTGAGTGAAATCACTAATACTGGTTTGAAAACAAAAAGTGGTGACATCATTGCTTCCGACTTAAGTATCTGGGCAGCAGGTATCAAAGCCCCTGCATTTCTGAAAGATATTGCTGGTCTTGAAACCAATCGAATTAACCAGCTTCTGGTCAAACCCACCTTGCAATCCACCCTGGATGATCACATTTATGCTTTAGGTGATTGCGCCAGCTGCACACTAAAAGACAGCAATGACGAACCGATCACTATCCCTCCCAGAGCCCAGGCTGCTCACCAGCAAGCCGAATTGCTAGCAAAGAGCCTGATAGGCAACGTTCTGGAGGGCCAGGCACCCCTTACCTTTACTTACAAGGATTACGGCTCTCTGATCTCTCTGAGTCGATTCAGTGCCGTTGGCAATTTAATGGGTGCAATCACCGGTGGTGACATGATGGTGGAAGGGATGATGGCCAAAATGTTTTACATCAGCCTTTATCGAATGCATCAAGTAGCATTGTTTGGACGGTTCAGGACAGGTTCACTGATTCTGAAAGACTTTATCGGAAAAACCACACGCCCCCATTTGAAGCTGCATTAATCCATTTTCAGAAAACAGAAAACCAAAAAAGCCGGTTCAATGAACCGGCTTTTTTGGTTTGTATGGTGGGTCGTGTAGGATTCGAACCTACGACCAATTGGTTAAAAGCCAACTGCTCTACCAACTGAGCTAACGACCCGGCACTTGTCTGAATACGCGATTCAATCAAGCTTTATTCCTGATAGCATTTAATTTGAAAATGGTGGGTCGTGTAGGATTCGAACCTACGACCAATTGGTTAAAAGCCAACTGCTCTACCAACTGAGCTAACGACCCACGATGTTTAATGAACACGTAGCTCAAAAAACAGACTCTTGCTTAAGAGTCAGAAGATGGCTCCCCGAGCTGGACTCGAACCAGCGACCCAATGATTAACAGTCATTTGCTCTACCAACTGAGCTATCGGGGAATTACTCTTTACCTTGTATATTTTCCAAGGGAAAATATGGTGGGTCGTGTAGGATTCGAACCTACGACCAATTGGTTAAAAGCCAACTGCTCTACCAACTGAGCTAACGACCCACAATGCTTTCTGAATACTCAATCCAGAAAACAAACTCTTGTTAAAGAGTTTAAAATGGCTCCCCGAGCTGGACTCGAACCAGCGACCCAATGATTAACAGTCATTTGCTCTACCAACTGAGCTATCGGGGAATTACTCTTTACCTTGTATATTTTCCAAGGGAAAATATGGTGGGTCGTGTAGGATTCGAACCTACGACCAATTGGTTAAAAGCCAACTGCTCTACCAACTGAGCTAACGACCCAAGCCGTTTATTAAACACACAGTTCAACAAACTTTCAACTCTTAAAAGAGTTGGCTCCCCGAGCTGGACTCGAACCAGCGACCCAATGATTAACAGTCATTTGCTCTACCAACTGAGCTATCGGGGAATCGTTGTCGGCGATGTGTTTGCGTCATCACCTGACGGCAGCGAATATTAATGAGATTTCCGGCTGAGTCAAGCCCTTCTCCTGAGCTTTGTGCAAAAAGTTGCTGAAAAAAGCGACAGAAATAACTCTACGGTATATCTCACCCGGGCTGAAACGCCCGTCAGTCCGGCCTACTTCGGAGCTCAAGTACCACTCTTGAAGTAATAAGCCCGGCGACCTAACCACTCAAATAAATATTCTACAAAAATCTAAAACAGAAAAAGCTACCCGAAGGCAGCTTTTCAAACATCCGATGATGAAGTCTGTGATTACAGACCTTCAGCACTCTCGGACAGGTACTTGGCAACACCAGCAGGTGATGCGTCCATACCCTTGTCACCTTTGTTCCAGCCAGCTGGGCAAACTTCGCCGTGCTCTTCATGGAACTGCAGGGCATCAACCAGACGAACCAGCTCATCCATGTTACGACCCAGAGGCAGGTCATTAACAATCTGTGAGCGAACAACGCCGTCCTTATCAATCAGGAAAGCACCACGGAATGCTACACCGCCTTCAGACTCAACGTCGTAGGACTTGCAGATTTCGTGAGCCATATCAGCAGCCAGAGTGTACTTAACCGGACCGATACCGCCTTCGCTAACAGAAGTGTTGCGCCATGCGTTGTGAGTGAAGTGAGAGTCGATGGATACACCGATCACTTCAGTATTACGTTCTTTGAACGCGTCGATACGATGATCCAGAGCGATCAGCTCGGAAGGACAAACGAAAGTGAAGTCCAGTGGGTAGAAGAACAGAATACCGTACTTGCCACGAATCGCCTCGGACAGAGTAAACTCGTCAACGATCTCGCCATTGCCCAGGACAGCAGGAACAGTAAAGTCAGGAGCTTTCTTGCCAACCAGTACGCCCATGAATTTAATCTCCAAGGTTTAGTATGTGTCGCTGCGATCCTGCAGTCATTGCAATAATCGCAATCATTTAAGCGACATCATGATACACCTGATAACGGCCTTAGCCTACAAACCCCAGCACAAATATCTATAAATTTTATCTCTTAGCTGATAGTTAAAGTCTATCGATGAATGTATTTTCATTGAATTAGCAGATCTATTTATGGCGCTGACAGATAATACAAATAAGACATATTATCATTACATTTCAACAGCTTACCTTTGACAGAATTCAGTATGCCTCCATACTTCGAGCACCTGTAGATTTTATCGTGAACGTCACATCCCTCAATAAGGGAAGGTGATTTTATTTCGCTCGTAACAGTATGGAGCCTCCATTATGCAAGGCGACAAAGGTGTTCTGGATCATCTGAACAAAGTATTGATGAATGAGCTGACGGCCATTAACCAATACTTTCTGCATGCACGCATGCTTAAGAACTGGGGCGTCAATAAACTCGGTCAATATATCTATAAAGAGTCCATTGACGAGATGTGGCATGCCGACTGGCTCATTGAACGCATTCTTTTTCTGGAAGGCATGCCCGACTTTAAATACATGCAGAAACCCATTATGGCCGGAGATGTTAAAGGCATTCTGGAAGCGGATCTACAACAAGAGCTGAAAGCAATTCCACCTTTGAAAGAGGCTATTGATGCTTGTGAGAAGGCAGGGGATTATGGCTCACGCCAGTTGCTGGAAAAGATTCTCGCGGCGGAGGAAGAACATATGGATAGCCTGGAAATCCATCTGAATCGCATTAAAACTATGGGAATGGAAAATTACCTGCTCTCCCAGAGCGAAGAAGATTGAGGGTGGGAGGATGACCCCTCCCCACCTGAGCTACTGAAATTATTCAGCACCTTCCTCTTTGCCTACAGCAGTCTTGACCATCTTTTGCAGGTCGCCACTGTTATACATTTCAATCAGAATGTCACTGCCACCCACCAGCTCGCCCTTAATCCACAGCTGTGGGAAGGTTGGCCAGTTAGCATATTTAGGCAGATTGGCACGAATTTCCGGGTTAGCCAGAATATCCACATAGGCGAATTGCTCGCCACAAGCCATCAGAACCTGCACTGCCTTGGAGGAAAAGCCACACTGCGGCAGTTTGGGAGAACCTTTCATGTAGAGCAGAATGTCATGTGTTCCGATCTGCTCTTTTATTTGATCCATGATATCCATGAAATCACCTCATCACCAAAATGGAATCAACGACTCTTTATAAGCTGTTGGCACTGGCATCGCATTCTAAAGAAAATACCTGACTAACACCATTGGTTATACCGAACTCCTGTCAGGCACTTACTGTTTAATCGCTGCCCGATATAAGGGCTCGACCTTAACAACATTCACTTTAAGCCCTGAAATTCGGGTTTCATGGGATGGGTGAGTGCTCATAAACTCAGGCACATTATTACCACCTTCCTGCGACATTTTCTGCCAAAGGCTCACGGCAGCCTCTGGGTTATAGCCTGCACGAGCCATCAACTCAAGACCGATAAGGTCGGCTTCAGCTTCATTGGTACGACTGTTTGGGAGCGTCAGAGCATAGTTCGCCACTGTGTCGGCCAGACCATAAGTATTCACACCCAATAAAATCTGAACAGCATCTTTGCCCAGCTGAACCGCATAAGCCTGGGACATCGCTTCCCGACCATGCTCTCTCAGTGCATGAGCCATTTCATGGCCCATAATGGCCGCCACTTCGGCGTCCGTCAGCTTCAGTTTATTCAGGATTCCGGTGTAAAACATAATCTTACCTCCCGGCATACAGTAAGCATTCAGCTGCTCATCTTCCAACAGGTTGACTTCCCACTGCCAGCTCGTAGCATCCTGGCGATAAATGCCCACCTGCTCAATCAGACGATCCGCTATTTGCCTCAGCCTGCGAACCTCTTTCTGATCCTTGTTAAGCAGCTCGGCCTTGCGCCCTTTACCCAACTCCTGAAGGTATGCCTCTGACGCCATGGTGTGCACCTGCTCTTCAGACAGCATGGTGAACATTCTTTGCTCTCGATCTACTCCAAGTGTGCCACCTGAAGTAGTAGAAACAGACTGGCACCCTGTAAGCGACAGAAACAGAATACAAATACCGGAGAACGTTTTAAGAGATTTTTTCATTGTTATACTTCTATTTATTCCCAAGCCACTCACTCAGCACATCACAAGCCCTGACCAGCTTGGGGCAATACTCGTCCATAAAGTTATCAGATATCCCGGCACCTATTGCAGAAAGCGCTCTGGCACCGTCAAAGTCCACATAAGCCATGCGAGTATATAACTGGTCAGCCGTCATTCCAAAATCAGAACCTGGTAACATGGCAATGCCCGTCTCATCCAGAATCCTTGCACACAATGTCTCATCAGTTTCTATCCCCTTTCTTGATAACATTGCACGCCACTTCTGAAAGCTCACAAAAAGATAGAACCCACCTTCTGGAGCTTCCATCTCCAGCCGGCAATCACGGAGACGTGACACCATGTAATCTGATATGACCTTTAGCACTTTTCTGCTGGCTTCCAGGTAAGCATCAATCGCCGAAGAAGGCGTAAAAGCGGTGATCGCGGCATACTGAGTTGGAGCACTGATTGAGGTAAAGGTCTCACTGGCTATCACCGCCATGGCGTCCTGCAGAGGTCTGAGTTCATCAGGAAACACCATCAGCCCCAATCGCCAACCACCCGCACCACACCACTTACTCAACCCACTACTGATCACCGTACCCTCAGGATAAAATTCCGCCAATGACTGAAACTGCCCGGAAAAAGAAGTTTCAGCGTAGATCTCATCTGCAACAATGATCAGCTTATGCTTACGAGCCACCACAGCCAGCTGCTTAAAGCTGGCCGCATCGTAACCACAACCGGTAGGGTTGGATGGGTAATTGAGAATCAGCAGCCTGGTTTTCGACGGATTTGACTGACAATATTGATCGAGCTGATCTGGCTGAATTTGCCAGCGATTCTCCGCCGAAACGGGTAAGTAGGTAACCTGACGCCCAAGAAGCTGTGCCTGGGGCGCGTAAGATACCCAGGAAGGGGCTGGTATTAACAAATCAGACTGACACGCCATCTGAAGATTAAACAGTAATTCTTTAGACCCCGGGCCTATCAGAACACTGTCTGACGAAAACCCCAACCCGGTACGTCCTCTATAATAATCAGCCACTGTCGCCCGCAATGGCTGTAAGCCTTTAACCGGCAAATAATCTTTTTCTCTGGCTGCAGCCTGAAGAGACTCCACTACGATTTCCGGTACTGGAAAAGGAGACTGACCTAATCCCAGTTTAATAACTGACTTCCCCTGCGCTATCAGCTGATTGCTTTCCTCATTGATTTTAAGTGTCGCAGAAGGTTTGAGAGATCGTACAGAAGGACTCAACTGGTCTAACTCGAACATGACGTCACCGCTTTCCCTGGCTGATGTCATTTGATTATTGACTGGTTGATCAGGAAGGTAAACCCATATTGCTATAGTAAGTGAAGCAACCTGGCAGGATTGACAAAATGAGTGTACAAGGACCCGGAAACTCAACCAGACTTTCTCCTATTTCTGATAAGAGTCACCCTGTAAAAGCTAATTACTGGTTTAGCCCATGGTCTCTGGTTAAAGCTATTTCAAGACTATTATTCGGAATATCCAGACACGATGACCAACCTGACAATCGACACCTGAATGAATACAAGATCACTCACCCTGCAGACTCTGACAGCCAGAAACCCTACTCTCTGCCAGATTCTATGGTTCATCTTGCCGATCAATTCAGCCTACTGAGCCAATCACGACAAGTTTCAAAAAATGACCCTCAATGGTCAGACACCTGGTCTTTTGTATCTGATTACTTGACCTCACCTGCAGAGCCTTCTTCAGAGTCTCAAGACAATGAATCCTTTAGCTTTTTTAAGGATGAAAATAGAAATCAGCACCATTCGCTCTATGCTCTGATGCCCGACAAGAAAACAGTGTTAAAAGGAGATATCAATGAAACACTGGATCAATGTCTTGAGCAATACGAACCAGAGGATCCTGCAGCACTCAAGCGCCAGATGACCGAACTTTGCAGCCAGAGTGTTTCAAATTCATTATTCGCCCTCCTGAAGAGCCATATTCAGGATACTCTCAGTGAAGATGTCACTCCCAAGTTCATCTACGATGAGTTGGAAACAACGACAACATTCCTATGCAAAAAAGACAGTATCGAAGCTCAAATGGTGCTGTACTGTGGCTCTTTCCAACTGATCGATATCTTTACCAGCCAAAGAGCTGAGCTCAAAACACCGGTAACCATCAGGGCCAAAATAACACTGCCTGTCAACAAACCTGGGGCAGGCTCTCTCGAGCACCTTTCTATAGATGTTGGTGCAATCTCTGATGTTTCAGCTCTGTAAGACTACCCCCTGCAAACGATCTCTATACTGAAGCTAAAATCTGGTCAGGGAATGAATCATGAGCACTCCGGACAAAACACAGGAGAGCAGGAATATTAACCGCCTTCAAGGTAGCACTGAACCGCAAAACAAAACCGTTACAACCCCTCACAACCTAAACTCAAGGAATTTATTAGATGTCCAACACAAGAAATCATCCACTCTCTGGTCTAACTCAGTTTTTTTGATGATGCCCTGTCTATTGCTCTTATCGGGGTGCTCACTGGTGACTCAGAACAAAGAATCTTCCCAGACCCAGTACCAGCTGGACGCCAACCTGATCATTAATGATCTTCCCCTGGAACCCCAAAGCATTACTACCACGATGGATCAGAGAGCAACGCTTTATTTTGAAGATTCACAACATAACCAGTTCTTCAAGGTCTTCTGCATTTTGAAACCTGGCGAGCAAGAGGGGACTGTAGAGATTTTTACCAGTGTCCATACTGAAGTAACAGCCCCTTCCTTTCTGACTTATGAAGGGCAAGAGGCTTCAGCCACCTTCCCCCCAAAACAGCCAGTTATTGAAGTTAAAGTCAGAGCCACACCTGTTAAGCCAACTCCTCCCTGAGCTCGGTGGCGACTTGAACCATATTACTCAAAGCTGCTTCTACTTCAGGCCAGTCACGTGTCTTAAGCCCACAATCAGGATTGACCCAAAGACGCTGAGCCGGGATTTTTTCAGCGGCCTTTTTCATTAGCTGCTTCATCCACATCGATTCAGGAACATTGGGGGAATGGATATCATAAACCCCCGGACCAATCTCATTCGGGTATTCAAACTGTTCAAAAGCATCCAACAACTCCATGTCTGACCTGGAAGTCTCAATGGTAATAACATCTGCATCCATCGCAGCAATGTATTCAATGATGTCATTGAATTCGCTGTAACACATATGAGTATGTATTTGAGTCTCATCTCGAACGCCACTGGCAGCTATCCTGAAGCTTTTAACCGCCCAATCCAGGTAAGCAGGCCAGTTCTCCTGACGTAATGGCAAACCTTCACGAATAGCCGGCTCATCAATTTGGATAATGCCAATTCCCGCCTTTTCCAGATCAACCACTTCGTCTCTAAGCGCCAATGCCAACTGCATGCATGAAACACTGCGATCCACATCTTCCCTGGGGAAAGACCAGCATAATATTGTCACCGGGCCTGTCAGCATACCCTTCATCCATTTACTGGTTTGATCCTGAGCATAGCGACTCCAGTTCACAGTCATAGGGTCAGGCCTGGAAACATCACCAATAATAATGGGGGGTTTTACACAACGACTGCCGTAGCTCTGAACCCAGCCATTACTGGTAAACGCAAACCCATTCAGCTGCTCACCAAAGTATTCAACCATGTCATTACGCTCAGCTTCACCATGAACCAGAACATCCAGCCCCAGCGCTTCCTGCCTGTTCACCGTGTCCCTGATTTCCTTCTGCATGGCTTCAACATAGGCAGCCTCACTCAACTCACCCTTCTTAAATAAACGACGTTGCTTTCGTATATCAACAGTCTGAGGGAAAGAACCAATAGTCGTGGTTGGGAACAACGGTAATTTAAGCCTGGAAGCCTGAACAATGGCTCTTTCACTGTAGGGTAAATGACGCTGATCATCTCCCTCGGAAATTCCAGCCACTCTCGACTGAACAGCAGGGTTGTGAATTCTCGAGGACTGACTTCGGGTTTCAACCGCTCGATCAGAGGCTGCCAAGAAGGCGCTGACTTCAGAACTCAGGTCTCCTGAAAGCAACCCGGCAATTGTCGATACTTCCTGACACTTTTGAACCGCAAACGCAAACCAGGACTTTAACTCCTCATCCAGACTCGCCTCACACTCAAGGTCAACCGGAGAATGCAAAAGTGAACAGCTGGGAGCAATCCAGAGACGATCGCCCAACCGCTCACTGGCCTCACGAAGCTTACCAACGATGGAACGAATATCAGCTTTCCAGACATTCCTGCCATTCACAACACCGGCAGAAAGCACTTTGTAAGAAGGCAGTCGATCCAGAATACCGGTCAGCTGATCAGCACCACGCACCAGATCGACATGCAGACCTTCAACAGGCAAGTTAACCACCGTTGTTGTCGTGCCATTCAGGCCCCCAAAATAAGTGGCCAGAAGAATCTTCAGGTTTTTGCCCTGCAGCCTGTTATAAGTCGATTCAAAAGCCTGGTGCCATTCGGCAGGCAAATCCAACACCAAAATGGGCTCATCAATCTGAACCCACTCAACGCCCAGATCTGATAATTGACTCAGTACTTGACCATAGACCTCTATTACATCATCCAGAAGATCCAGACGATCAAACACTTCACCCTTAACTTTTCCCAGCCACAGCCAGGTCAGCGGACCAATCAGAGTGGGCTTTACCTTAAAGCCTGCTTCTATTGCCTCCCGGGTTTCACGAACTATCTCTGAGGACGACAACTTAAAAGACTGATTTTTATGCAACTCTGGAACAATATAGTGATAATTGGTATCGAACCATTTAGTCATTTCACAAGCAGCGGCGGGACTACCACTGGGCGCCCTGCCACGAGCCATGCGAAAAAGTGTATCAATGTCTTCACAATCGGAGTCTGTGCCAAATCGTGCGGGTACAGCTCCCAGCATGAGAGAATGGTTCAACATCTGGTCATACCAGGCAAAATCCCCGACCGGAATCAGATCCAGCCCGGCTGCCTTTTGCTGAGCCCAGTGCTGTAGCCTCAGACACCTGCCTTCCTCCAGCAGCGCTTCTTTACCCAGCTCTCCTTTCCAGTAGGCTTCCTGTGCTTTTTTTAGCTCTCGATTTGCACCAATACGTGGAAAGCCACCACTGTGTGAGATTGCCATAACCTGATTCCCCAGAGCGTCCACTCTTGTTTATTCAGAGACATTGTTTCAATACCCTTGGCGACGATAAACGCTTCCCGCCACCCAAAGCGTGAAATGCCAACCAGACCAGCCAGGAACCTGTCAGACTTAATTCTGACAGGCCCTCAGATAAATTTAATGGCTGCCTGTGACTCATGGAGTATCAGTGTGGTTGACGAAACAAGTTGAATCAAACTCATTCTTCTAATGATAAAAGTGAACAAAATTGATAATCTTCTAGAAAAATCACCCTCTTCATGAAAATTATTAAATATGACGATCAACATAGGGCTGGAACTGAGACACCTGAAAACACTGCATGCATTGAAGCAGACGGGTAGCCTGGTGGAAGCAGCAAGAAGCCTGCACCTGACTCAGTCCGCTTTGTCTCATCAAATCAAGGAACTGGAAGCCCGGGTTGGCATGGAATTGTTTATTCGCAAAACCCGCCCCCCCAGATTCACGTCAGCTGGCCTTCGAATTTTACAGTTAGCAGATGAAGTGCTGCCGCAGGTCAGACATGCAGAGCAGGATTTGTTCAGGCTGGCTGGAGGAGAATCTGGACGCCTCAACATTGCTATAGAATGTCACAGCTGCTACCAGTGGCTAATGCCTACCATTGACGCCTATCGTCAGCAGTGGCCAGAAGTAGAGATGGACTTTGCGACTGGATTCAATTTTGCGCCCCTGCCGGCTCTATCAAGGGGAGAGCTGGATCTGGTGGTCACCTCTGACCCGATTGATATTCCTGGTCTGACTTATATCCCTCTGTTCCGTTATGAGATGCTCCTGGCTCTCTCCAGACGCCACCCTTTACTGGACAAGGAATATATTGAGCCTGCCGATCTCGAAGAAGAAACACTGATCATCTACCCCATTGATCATGACCGGCTTGATATCTTCAATCGATTTCTGGACCCAGAGAACAAAGAACCCAGTCAGGTCAGAACGGTTGAGTTGACCCTGATGATGCTGCAGCTGGTTGCCAGTCAGCGAGGTGTCTGTGCACTGCCTAACTGGGCTCTGGCTGAATACCTTGAAAAAGACCATGTGGCAGCAAGAAAATTAGGAAGTGAAGGACTCTGGTCAACGCTCTACGCGGGCATCCGGGTTGAACAAAAAGAGCAGCCGTATATTGCGGACTTTCTGGAAACCGCCAGAGAGACCTGTTTCAAAACGCTATCGGGCGTTCTACCCGCAATACCGGGATAATCTACAATTACCCCGGCCCAGAATCAGAGCTTGTAACGGTCTCAAATTGACGTGGGATAAATGGCAAAGCTGGATATACCACAGGTGTTCACTTTATCCTTTTGAACTTTCACATAGCCCTTTTGGCCCCACCAGCTTCCCCAGTTGTTCTTGATCAACCAGAACGCCTCACCATGGCTATCCCTGCCATAGCCAACGAGTAACATGGCATGATCAATCTTTGCTGGAGTGTGGCAATGGCTGGCCTTGAAAACACCTGTAAGATAGAACTGAAACCAAAATGAAGAGGCTTCCATAGACACCGAAACAGGTTGCTTCAAGAGGGTAACCTGAAGGGCTTTGTCATCGCCTTGAGGTACCGAAGCATAGCCTCCCACCTTGATGTGAGTCGGGCATTTGTCGATAAGCTGTTTCTTGCAGCTGAGTTCCATTGAATAATAGTGTCGGTAACAACTTTCAGGACAGATGCCGTCCGTTTTTGAATAGTCCATCACCACCCCGGGCCAGGCACCTTTACAGCCATCCTGCTTCGGAGTGCAATCCAGCACCTGCTGAACGCTTAAAGCGGTCACGGTCATGTTGTTGTGTATCGCATGAAAACTCTCTACAGCCTCAGTACCACTAAAAGCCCAGCAACTGCCACAGAACCACTGATTTCTAGGAGAGGTGATAACACCTTTATCTCTCCAGTCAAAACTATCGGGCAATGCACTCAACCGTTGCTGCAACTCCAACCCTTTCAGCTCTGGCAACACCTCAGGCCTTTTTGCAGGTAACTGGAGAGTCAGATATCTGTTCTGAAACTCTTCCTGTGTCAGATCAGCATGTGCCGTTATACCGAGCCTTAAAGACTCACCTTTACTAACGCTCTCAGCATTTTCTTTAATGATACGCTGAAGGTTTTCATTAAAAATGGTTGCACGTTTACTGATCTCTTCTTCGGTTTCGGGGAGCACAAACAGCTCTGTACTTTTTCTTGATTCCGAAAAAGCATCACGAAACCACTGATAGGCTTCTTCTGGACTGAGGCCTTGGTAATACTCAGGATTGATAGCTTCCTGATTGACCTTCTGCTGTTTATCCGGCAAAAGCGCTGCTGCGTAAGCTTCTGACAATGAAAACAGCAGACCCGCAACAACAATGATTCGATTCACAACAGTTTGATGGGATATCTTCATTGCTCTCCCCTGCCTGATAGGCTGTCTGGAAAGGACACAAGTCGTGAAAAAAGAGAAAGAACTGATAAGAAAAATAGTTCGACCAGACAGTATTTCAAGAAAAATAAAAAAAAAGAGAAGGCCAGCTTTAATAAGATAACCTTCTCTTTTAATCAAAAAAATATAAAATCAACTGGTTCAGCGATGCCCGTATTCAGAATACATTGCTAACTATCAGCGTCTCTGTTTACGAGGCCAGACCAGACTGAATCGAGCGCCTCCCAGAGGACTGTGACTCACCATGGCCCGACCATTGTGCCAGTACATGATACGCCTGACGATAGAAAGGCCCAGACCGTATCCTCCCGACTTCCTGGTACGACTGTCATCCAGCCTTGAGAAAGCCGAGAATACGCGGTCCCACTGACCTTCTGGAATACCGGGACCATCATCATCGACATCAACACGACAAGTGTCCTGCGTGGCAGAAAAGCGGACTTCAAGTTTACTGTCTGCATATCGGCAGGCATTGCCTACCAGATTCTGAATAGCCCGGTGCATATAGCGACGGTCAACATCAGCAAAACGACGTGGATCCAAAATATTGCAGGGAACATGTTCTATCGCTACACGATCCTGCAGACGTTTGTGCTCACTTACTACCTGACCAATCACCTTGTCAACGTCGTGTCGCTTGAAACGAATCTCTGGAGCACCCTGTTCAAGATTGGCATAGGTTAAAATCTCGTCCACCAGATTATCCAGCTCTTGAATATCCTTATCCATGCCTTCTAGCTGATGATCTCGTTCTTCCCGGGTTTCGGCATCAGCCACCAGATCCAGGCCGAACCTGAGCCTGGCTACGGGGGTCCTCAGTTCATGAGAAACCCCCCTGATCATTTCCTTCTGAAGACTCAACAGCCTCTGGATATGACCCGCCATAGCATTAAATGCCTGAGACAAACGCCCTATTGAATCGGCTCCGTGCAAGGAGACCCGAACATCAAAATCGCCCCTACTAAACCGGGTTGCTGCTCTCTCCAGCTTACGCAGGCGTTTTTCCATTCCCCGAACCAAAATATAAATAGCCAGGCTCAAGGACGTCAGAACAAAAAGCCCTATAGTCAGCATAAGTTTGAAAGGGTAATGATTTAAGAGTCCCAGCGGGCCCATTCGGATCAGACGGGAATCATCGGGCAGGCTGGTATATATGGACACGGTTTGCGCCTCATCATCCAACAGCATCATCATACTGCCTTTACGGAGCTGATCCTGCTGAACAGGTAACAATCGGGTCTGAGAGGGTTCCACCAGATATACAGGGTAACTGAAGGTATTCTGGGATAACGCTTCCAGCCTCTGTGCTCTTTCTGCAACGGGATAGCGCATCAATCTGGTTTTTAAGAGGCTTAGGGTTCCACTGGCTGTCTGTTCTGATATAGATGACACAACCCCTTCCAGAAGCGTGTCTCCCTCCAGAGGTGTCATAACCAGCGCTCTGCTCTGGTCAAGCATACGAACTTTGATGCCATTGGACTTCAACGCTTTAAACTGATCCTGGTCGAGACCCGAATCTTCCTGGCTTATTTGCTTAAAAGGAATGGCTAAGCGCTCACCCCAATCTTCAAGCCATGGCTTTCGTTCTGCCTCTGGCAACTCTTCTACCGTCTCAGCAATCAGGCGAAAGGTGCCTCTGACCATATCTTCACGATAGTCAGCCTGCCTCAGCCCATTGATTAGCGTAACGGAAATACCAGAGAGAACAGCGACGAGCACCAGTGTAAACAGGAGCCCGCCGTATATGCGTAAGAAAATACTACTCACAGGTTTCTCTACTTAAGTAGCTAAAACAGTTTTAGCTCAAACTGTTTTAGCTCAAGCTGTTTTAGCTCAAGGCTGTTTTAGCTCAAGCTGTTTTAGCTCAAGCTGTTTTAGCTCAAACTGCTTTAGCTCAAACTGCTTTAGCTCAAGGCTGTTTTAGCTCAAGGCTGTTATTCACTTTTAACGAAGAGGTACCCTTTACTGCGAACAGTCTTGATTAGACGCGGATGCATGGGATCATCGCCAATCTTGGGTCGGATGCGAGACACCCGAACATCAATGGAGCGATCCTGTCCGTCATACTCAATACCACGCAGTTGAGAAAATATTTCTTCTCTACTCAGAACCCGACCTGCATTGGAACAGAGCAACCATAGCAAATCAAACTCAGCACTGGTCAGCTCAACACTGACATCGTGCAGCCAGGCTTCTCGCATAGAGTTATCCACAACCAGTGGGCCAAAGGTCAGCCGACTGCTGCTTTCTTCTTCCTGCTCTTCCAGAGGCCCCTGATTTCTTCGCAGTAAAGCACGGATTCTGGCTAACAGAACCCTTGGGCGAACAGGTTTGGCAACGTAGTCGTCCGCTCCCATTTCCAGCCCCAACACTTCATCCAGGTCATCAGCCCTGGCGGTTAGCATCAGAATTTGTCCGCCATACTGCCCACGAACCCGGCGACAGATGGAAACACCATCCTCTCCTGGCAGCATCAGATCCAGCACCACCAGATCGGGACGCTCTTCAAGAATACGATTAACCGCTTTACCACCATCACCTTCTATAGAGACTGAGAGTCCATTGTTCTCGAGATAGTCCCGGGTGAGTGTGGCCAACCGCTCATCGTCCTCAACAATCAGGATTCGACCTGTTTCTGAATTCTCCACAGCCAAACTTCCAACGATTATAAAAATGAAGACCACAAGCCCAACGGCATAGTCAGGCCCAAAGACAAACCAACAATAGTGCTCAAGCATAAAATTCAGTAGAAGAAGGCGCAATTCTGAGCATTCAAGACGACTTCACCGTGCTTTGTAGAATAAAGTGAGTCTATTCAATCAAATTCAGTGGTGCTGTCTGGCGCCGCTCTATTACGATCACTCTTTCTGGGCTTTAGGCCGAGCTGCTTTTTCTTGGTCAGCCTCCCAAACAACGGATACTACTACAGCATTGCGTTAGAGTCCCTATATGACCTGGAAATTACCCAAACCGTCATATGCCTGCACTAAAACCTGTCGTTTGTAAAACACTATATGTTGTGTTTTACATTATTTCGGTGTGCCTTTCCGAAAACTAACTATTAATTATTGATTTATACTTATTTATGACTTTTTATTATATAGAGAGTCTGGCCTGCGTCGGCAGATCTGTTCAATACTGAAAGCCGTGTCAGCAAAAGCAGTCAGGCCGTTTGCGAGTACTAACACTTTGAAAAATTCACAAGTTATACACAATTTTTCCACTGAACTGCCAACTTGAATTTCTGCCAATAGCGCATTATCTTGTGTATATATAAGGTCGTCACACAACATATTGTGCCGAACTCAAAGACAGTACCTATGAAGTCGCTAACGAAAGGGATTTGTGGCATCAGCAGTGCAGTATCAGGGAAGAAGAGCTGACAGGTCACTCAGGACGGCATCAGGTTCCTGAAAACACCTCTTCGAGACAGTTTTACTGCGGGATCAGTTACCTGCGGATTTCTCTCGGCTTTACCCTCTGCAACGCAACTCCTGCACCCAAGACAGGAGCTGGCATTTAGTAGTGGCCGAAACATAAAAACACAACATCTTGAGTTTTAGTATTTTTTTACTGGTAAGGGCTTTTAATGAACAAAGACATCCTGGTCACCAAGCGCGACGGAGACAAGGAGCAGCTGGATCTGGAAAAGATCCACAAGGTTATCACCTGGGCTGCTGAAGGACTGAACAACGTTTCCGTTTCCGAAGTTGAACTTAAATCACACATTCAGTTCTACGATGGTATACAGACCACGGATATCCATGAAACATTGATCAAGTCAGCCGCTGACCTGATCTCTGAGCAGGCTCCGGATTACCAGTACCTGGCCGCTCGCTTGGCTATTTTCCATCTGCGTAAAAAAGCTTACGGTCAGTTTGAGCCACCCCGGCTCTATGATCATGTCGTCAAGCTGGCTGAAATGAAGAAGTACGACGCTCATCTTCTTCATGATTACAGCCAGGCCGAGTTCGATACCATGAATGGTTTTATCGATCATCATCGCGACATGGACTTCAGCTACGCTGCGGTCAAACAGCTGGAAGGCAAATATCTGGTTCAGAACCGGGTTACCGGGGAGTACTATGAAAGCCCCCAGATGCTGTACATGCTGATCGGTGCCTGCCTGTTTGCCAGCTACCCGAAAGAGACCCGTCTCGATTACATTGAGCGTTTCTACAATGCGGTATCTACCTTTAAGCTCTCTCTGCCAACGCCCATCATGGCCGGGGTGCGTACACCTACCCGCCAGTTCAGCTCTTGTGTATTAATAGAGTGTGGTGACTCACTGGATTCCATCAATGCGACATCCAGCGCCATTGTGAAATACGTTTCCCAGCGTGCCGGTATTGGTATCAATGCCGGCAGTATTCGCGCAATTGGTAGCCCTATCCGTGACGGAGAAGCCTTCCATACGGGCTGCATTCCTTTCTACAAGCATTTCCAGACAGCTGTAAAATCCTGCTCTCAGGGCGGCGTCCGTGGTGGAGCAGCCACTCTGTTCTACCCAATCTGGCACTATGAAGTTGAAAACCTTCTGGTTCTGAAGAATAACCGGGGAGTTGAAGAAAACCGCGTTCGTCACCTCGATTACGGTGTTCAGTTCAACAGACTGATGTACCAGCGCCTCATCACTGGCGGCAACATCTCCCTGTTTTCACCTATCGACGTACCAGGGCTGTACGACGCCTTCTTTGAAGATCAGGAAAAATTCGAAGCGCTGTACACCCAGTACGAACAGGATCCAAACATCCGCAAGAAAACCCTGAAAGCGGTAGAACTGTTCTCTCTGTTTGCTTCCGAGCGTGCCAGCACAGGTCGTATTTACCTGCAAAATGTTGACCACTGCAACACTCATAGCCCGTTCGATCCATCCGTAGCACCGGTGCGTCAGAGCAACCTCTGTCTGGAAATTGCACTACCGACCAAACCTCTCAAGCATGTTCTTGATGAAGAAGGTGAGATCGCGCTGTGCACTCTGGCTGCCTTTAACCTGGGCAAACTGGAAAACCTGGACGAACTGGAAGAGATGAGTAACCTGCTGGTACGAGCTCTGGACAGCTTACTGGATTATCAGGACTACCCACTGCCTGCTGCCTACAACGCTACGATGGCTCGCCGCCCTCTGGGTATCGGTGTCATTAACTTTGCCAACTACCTGGCAAAACACGGTGTTCGTTACTCCGATGGCTCTGCCAATGGCCTGACTCACAAAACGTTTGAAGCTATCCAGTACAACCTGCTGAAAGCGTCCAACCAGCTGGCGAAAGAGAAAGGCACCTGCACCAAATTCCATGAAACTACATACTCTCAAGGTATCTTGCCGGTAGACACCTACAAAAAGGATCTGGACGGGGTATGCTCAGAAGAGCTACACCTGGACTGGGAAGCTCTGCGCAGCGAGATCAAGGAACACGGTCTGCGTAACTCGACACTGACAGCACTGATGCCTTCCGAGACTTCATCACAGATCAGTAATGCCACCAATGGCATTGAGCCCCCTCGTGGCTTTGTCAGCGTCAAGGCTAGCAAAGACGGCATTCTGAAGCAGGTTGTTCCCGACTTTGAAGAACTGCGCAATAATTATGAGCTGCTTTGGGATATCACCAGCAACGATGGTTATCTCCAGTTAGTTGCCATCATGCAGAAGTTTGTTGACCAGACCATTTCGGCCAACACCAACTACGACCCAGCCCGTTTTGAAGGCGGTAAAGTGCCTATGAAACTCCTCCTGAAGGATCTTCTGACTGCTTATAAGCTGGGCGTGAAGACACTTTACTATCACAACACCCGTGATGGAGCGTCTGATGCCCAGGAAGAGGCTGATGACGGTTGTGCAGGCGGCGCTTGCAAAATTTGACGGAAGTCGAAACCGGGGCATCGTAATGGTGTCCCACTTAAACCAGAGTTAATAGCAACTGGACGAGGCCGGCCCCTTCTGGCCCTGAAGCAGAGAAAACATGAGCTACTCGACTTTCAACCAAGAAAAGTTCAATGCCACTCAGGAACCGATGTTTTTTGGTCGTGGCGTTAACGTCTCCCGTTACGACGTTCAAAAACACCCGATCTTTGAAAAACTGATCGAAAAACAGCTTTCATTCTTCTGGCGCCCCGAAGAGGTAGATCTATCTACCGATCGCAGTGACTTTGCTCACCTACCAGAGCATGAAAAGCATATTTTTCTGAGTAACCTCAAATACCAGACCCTGCTGGACTCTGTACAGGGCCGTTCACCCAACGTTGCCCTGCTACCCATCGTTTCCCTGCCCGAGCTGGAAACCTGGATTGAAACATGGGCTTTCAGTGAAACCATTCACTCACGCTCCTATACACATATTATTCGCAACATCATCACAGAACCTTCCGTTGTTTTTGATGACATTGTTAATAATGAAGCCATTGTTAACCGGGCTGCAGACATTACCCGCTACTACGATGACCTGATTGAAGGCATCAGCCAGCTCAACATGCTGGGTGAAGGTACTCATGTGGTCAAAGGTGAAAACCTGCATGTTTCTATCAGGGATCTTAAGCAAAAGCTTTATCTGACCCTGGTATCTGTGAATGTCCTGGAAGCCATTCGCTTCTATGTCAGCTTTGCCTGCAGCTTTGCCTTTGCCGAACGTTCTACCATGGAAGGCAACGCCAAGATCATCAAACTGATTGCCCGTGACGAAGCTCTGCACCTGACCGGAACCCAGCATATGCTGCAGATTATGGCCGAAGGAAAAGACGATCCTGAAATGGCTGAAATTGCAGAGGAACTCAAGACGGAAGCCAGAGAGATCTTTATTGCTGCGGCAGAGCAGGAAAAAGAGTGGGCAGAATATTTGTTCCAGGATGGCTCCATGATTGGTTTGAACAAAGACATTCTCAGCCAGTACGTGGAATACATTACCAATCAGAGAATGGTAGCTCTGGGCTTTAAACCGGCTTTCCCATCCATACAGAACCCTCTTCCCTGGATGAACAGCTGGTTGAACAGTGACCATGTCCAGGTAGCCCCTCAGGAAGTCGAAGTCAGCTCTTACCTGGTTGGACAGATTGATAATGAAGTCCAGACCGACGACTTCAGCAACTTCTCGCTGTAATGCAATAATAATATGGCCAGAACTTCTGGCCATCGGTTAACCAGGAGACCCTCATGGCCAACATCGTCAAGATACTGGATGGCTTCAGTTTTATCCCAAGAAGTGAACTTAATCTTCTGGAAGCCCTTGAGTCACACAAGGTGGACATTGAATACCAGTGTCGTGAGGGATTCTGCGGTAGCTGCCAGGTTCAATTGGTGGCCGGAGAAGTTGAATACTTTGCAGAGCCCATTGCTTTCGTTCCCGAAGGGAAAATTCTGCCCTGCTGCTGTTATGCCAAAAGTGATCTCACCATTGAAATCCCGGGTGGCTGCCATCTCAAAAAAGAGCCCTAAAAAAGAACCAACGCTTTCTTTATTATTCAATAAACCACTTAAACTTTAGTCTTATATAACAAATAAAAATAAAGGCCACTCCACCTTATCAACAATCAGCCTGTTACTCCCTTGAACTAAGACACTCTTCCTCTGTCCAACTGTTTATATATGGCAATGCCCATAGCGAATAAAATGCCCATAGCGAATAAAATGTACTCAGGGAGGAGTCGTTACCATGAAAGGGAGATTCGCATCATTATACAAACGCTTCATGTTATCTGTTTGGGTAGCTGGCGTACTGACAACCTCTGGATTAAGCCAGTGCGTATTCGCTATGGGCAATATTCTCGAGGGCTATCAGGCTGATATAATGGCTCGTGGTTTTCTCAAGGTCGAAGACCCTCTATCTGTTCTTAATCAAAAGATTCCTCAGCCCACAACCAATCTTCCTTACTTTGGACCTTTTGATCCCGAGAAGCTTGATCTTAACAAGGTTCCAGATTCGGACCCTGTTCGACAGTATGTCAGCTCTCCTGACGAAAGAGCTAAAGTTGAGCGTTGGTATCGTGACAACCTCCAATTTATGGAAGAAGAAGTGGCCAGAATGGCTGCTCAAATTAAATTTAATCGTCAGTTGGAAACACTCTACCCCTATGCGTTTGCAAGCTATCTGTCTTATCGATTCAAAGCTCACAGTGATACTGCTGGCGTACAAGAGGCTCTTGCAGATCGCCTCTCCCGAATCCAGTATCGAAATGCGCTCAAAGGAGATGTGCCTGAAAAATGGCTGACGCAGGGGCTGTTTGAAACCAAAAACGATGCGAACCGAATTTATGATCAAAAAGATTCCGGCCTGAAAGCCAGAGTTTTCTTTCATTCATCTCAAAAGAAAATTCTGATTGCCTTTACCGGTACAGAATTTGACTGCCCTAACTCTATAGCAAATGCAGTCTGGACTCATGGTGGCTATGGCTATGGCTATCTCGCCCAGGCCACTTCCTATTTAGCCAGCTTCATTACTGACGGAGGCTACTCTCCTTTTGAAGTCCCTATGTTGAGAAAAGCTCTGGAGCTCACGGTAGATCTGTACGAACGCTATCCAGATCATACATTCGAATTGACTGGCTCTTCTCTGGGGGGAGCCATTGCCCAATACGTCTCCTTCAAAACCCGCTTTAAGGCAGTGGTGTTTAACAGTCTCGCCCTGAACTCAGCCATCTACTGGCAGGTTCAAAATGAAGAGCCCGACCTTAAACCCGAAGAACTGATTACCCATGCTTATCTGAATGGCGAACTCTTGAACGGTTCAATCCAGAGCTACTTTATACAGGGGCCTGCTCACTCAGTATATGCCCAGGGCAGAATGCCTGTTGAAGGACTGGAGATCCCCATACCCTCTTCAGAAAAATCGTTGTATGGAATGGGTCAGTTCTGGTCACGGCACTCGGCTACCGGATTGCTTAAGGCTATAGAAGCTCATATAAAACCAGATCTTCCACCTCTGAAGCCAAAGAAACAAAACGGATAAGCTATATTTCTACCAGTAATTCCTCCCTTACACGCTCACCCAAAAAAGTCAGTGAGAAGGGCTGCTGCCAATAACAATGGATTAATGATCCGAATGATCAAGAACCTTCTCTTCAGCTTCTGTGCAACTTTCTCACTGGTTGCCTGGAGCGAGGTTCATATCCAGAAGTCGTTCACCCTGATAGGCACCAACAAATATCCGGACCACTTCACGCACTTTGCTTATACAAATCCCTATGCACCAAAGGGTGGTCTTTTAAGGCTGGCAAGAACCGGTTCTTTTGATACTCTGAACCCCCTTAGCCATAAAGGAACCGCTCCCGACTACATGTACTATACCTATGGTACATTATTGACCCGCTCAGCCGACGAGCCACACACGCTGTATCCTTTCCTGGCTGAAGCCATAGAATACCCTGATGACTTCAGCTGGGTTGCCTTTCATATCAACCCCAAAGCAACATTCAGTGACCACCATCCAGTCACCTCACAAGATGTTGTATTCACCTTTGAGTTACTGAAAAAGGAAGGCTCACCTTTTCTCAAAAATCTGTATAAAGACATAGTCCGAGTTGAGCAGACCTCTCGCCACCGAGTCATTTTTCATCTGGAGAAACCCAGTAAAAAACAGGTCGCCCTGGTCGGATACATGCGGATTCTCCCGCATCATTACTGGCATACAAGAAACTTTCATGATCGACAGCTGGATAGCCCCGTAACCAGCGGCCCTCTTGTCGTTAAAAATGTAAAAATGGGGCATAACATCACTTTTGAAAGAATCAAAGATTACTGGGCGGAGAACCTGCCCAGTCAAAAAGGACGATATAACTTCGACGAAATCCGAGTGGATTATTACCGTGACCACCAGGCGGTGATCGAAGGTTTCAGAGCAGGGCTGTATGATGTTTATCAGGAAACAGACATTAACAGATGGCGTCAGTCCTTTAACTTTCCTGCGGTAAGAGAAGGACGAGTTCTGAAAAAAGAAGTCGAGACACTCTATCCATCTGGCATGAGTGCCATTGCCTTTAATCTCAGGCGGGAAAAATTCAAAAAACCCGAACTTCGCAAAGCCCTGATCATGGCCTTCGACTTTGAATGGCTAAACAGCAAACTGCTGAATTCTGATTACCAGCGAACACGGAGCTTTTTTTCCAACTCTCCCCTTTCAGCCACCGGTTTACCTGCTAAAGAAGAACTCAAACTGCTCAGACCTTTTCAGGATCAATTACCCAAAGAGCTTTTCGAACAAGCTATCTCACTGCCTGTTTCAGATGGAAGCGGTACAAACAGGGATAATAAAAGGAAAGCATTATCTCTATTTAAAAAAGCAGGATACCAGCTAAAAAATGGCAAGATGATAGAAAAGGATTCAGGCAAACCACTCACCCTCAATCTCATAACTGATGACCCCAAACAAGAACGGTTATTACTTTCCTACAGTAAGAGTCTTGCTGACCTGGGGATAAATCTGAACATACAATCCCTCGACAAGAGCCTGTTCCGAAAGAGAGTCAGAGAATTCGATTTTGAACTGGTGGACTGGTACTTCTGGCAATCCACTTATCCAGGCACCGAGCTTTATCATATGTGGAGCAGTCAAGTTGCGATGGAAAAGCAAAGTGGCAACATTGCCGGTATCAACAACCCAGTGGTTGACTACTTGCTGGCCGAGGCGGCAAAGGCAGACAACTATGAAACATTGACTCCCATTATCAGAGCTTTAGATCGGGTATTGATGTGGGGCCACTATGTCATTCCCAAGTGGCACACTCAAACAACACATCTGGCCTATTGGGATCATCTTGATCACCCATCACAAGACCGACTCTACTGGCTAGACCTGAACAATTGGTGGTACAAGCCGCCTGCCAAAGACAAAAATCAGCCCTGAACCGGGCCTTGCCACTTCCGGATGAATAACTTGCAGAGCACAAACATGAGTTGTTCACACCCGCTTCTGAATACCCCTTTTTTTGTACGTTTCCCAAACCCTTTCAACACCTCTCGTTCTATCTCCCCATTCGGGAGCCCACTGCTATATTTCCACCGTTGTAACAATAAAAAGTGATGTCAAAAGATGAAAACCCTCCCTTTCTGGCTTATCAGCCTTTGTTTTCTGTCTGTTTCAGCAATAAGTCAGGAGCGCCAGCAACTCTTTCAATACTCCACAATCAACAGCCTGCTGGATGGAAACTATGATGGACACTTTTCTCTTAAGAAACTGGCTCGAAAGGGGAATTTTGGTCTGGGCACCTACGACAAACTCAATGGCGAACTGATAGCCGTTGATGGACTGTTCTACCACATTGATGCCGATGGCAAAGCACATCTGGCAACACCGGATATGAAAACCCCTTTTGCCATGGTGAATCATTTCACCACAGAGCTGAGCCAACCATTAAAAGAGAACCTTGAGCTGGAGCAGTTGTACCAATATCTGGATAGCCTCATCACTCGCACAAATCATATCCAGGCGATAAGAATTGATGGCACCTTCAGAAAAATAACCGTCAGCAGCATACCTGCCCAAAGCAAACCTTACCGAAAACTGGCTGAAGTCAACGCCAGAGAGCAGACTTACTTTCACTACAAAAACCTTCAGGGAACACTGGTAGGTTATCGATTCCCCGATTATATGGATAACCTCAATATTCCTGGCTACCACTTTCACTTTATTGACGCCAATCGAAAGTTTGGTGGGCACGTCCTGTCTCTGCTGACAGGGAAAGGTAAAGTTGACATCGACAACCTGCCCCAGTTCAAAATGTTACTCCCTGACGACGAGGCTTTTGCCAAACAGGCATTAAACTTCAACAATCAGGAAATGCTTGAGAAAGCTGAAACCAACCAGAAAAAATGACCATCTCTGGCTGAAACAATCAATCAGTACCAACAAGCCCTTGATTTGGGGTTTTGCATCGGTAGAATACCCGGCAATTTGCCTCAGGAAGCTTGCCACCCGGCACAGGCTTCTTTAACTTAGGCATAATGACTATTGAACGAATACCGCTTTGATCAGTTGAGCCACAAAGCGGTTTCGAGCTATAACAACTACCGCATTGGACACTTGCGAATGACATCTGAGACTGGCTGTTTTGATAGACATGTACGCCTGATCAGGGTGCCAACTGGCATCAGCAGTGATCCGTTTTTCAAAAAAAGCCCCTTGATCAGGGGCTTTTTTTTGGCTTGTGTTTTTACTGACAATGGAAGTGCAGTTTTCCCAGACTCTGCCACCATTTTCATATTCTACGATGAGTCCCATTGCCGACTCATGGTTATTGAGCACCAGCCCCCTATCTTCCACCATTACTCAGAAACAGGTAACTCTTGATGGAAAACCAGCTCTATCTGAGGGACATTATTTCCATAGCAGACCTGAATCGCTCAGACCTTGAACTGATTCTGGACACTGCTGCTCAGCTTAAAACAACGCCACGGCCTGATCTGTTAAAGGGCAAAGTGGTTGCCAGCTGCTTCTTTGAAGCCTCTACCCGCACCCGTCTTTCCTTTGAAACCGCTGTTCAAAGACTGGGGGGCACCCTGATTGGTTTTTCAGATAGCAGCAACACGTCAGCCAAAAAAGGAGAAACACTGGCAGATTCCGTTAAAATCATCAGCTCCTACACCGATGCTTTTGTCATGCGCCACCCGCAAGAAGGCGCTGCACGCCTGGCTTCTGAATTCTCCAACGTTCCTATCATCAACGGGGGCGATGGCGCCAATCAGCACCCGACTCAAACTTTGCTGGATCTGTTCAGTATCAAGGAATGTCAGGGAGCTCTGGATGACCTGACCATCACTTTTGTCGGCGACCTGAAATACGGCAGAACGGTTCACTCACTGGTTCAGGCCATGTCCTTGTTCGGAGCAAAATTCAACTTTATTGCGCCGGATGCTCTCTCGATGCCCGATTACCTGTTGGAAGAGCTGGATGAAAAAGGCATTGAGTACCGCAAAGCTGAGAGCATAGAAGAGGTCGTGCCTGAGTCTGACATCATCTACATGACCCGGGTTCAAAAAGAACGCTTTGACGAAACCGAATATAAACACATGGCCTCTAAATATATTCTGGGAGTTGAAAGCCTGAAAGAAGCGAGGAAAAACCTCAAGATTCTTCACCCTCTGCCCCGAGTCGACGAGATTGAAGTGGCAGTGGACAACACGCCCCACGCTTACTATTTCCAGCAGGCAGAAAATGGGGTTTATGCTCGTCAGGCTCTACTGGCTCTGGTTTTAAATGAAAGCATCTGAGGAAGACACAACAATGACTAACAAGCTTCAGGTTGAGGCCATCCGCAAAGGCACCGTCATTGACCACATCCCTGCTGGTCAGGGTGTTAAAATCCTGGATCGTCTGCACCTGCTGGACTCCGATGTCAGTATCACGGTGGGTTTCAACCTGCCCAGCAAGGCTCAGGGACGTAAGGATATTATCAAAGTCACTGACCTCAAGTTTACAGAGCAGGAAGCCAACCAGCTGGCCCTTTTTGCTCAAGGCGCCACCATTAATGTCATCGACGAATACAGCGTCGTCGACAAGTTCAACATGACGGTGCCTGAAACACTGAGAGGGGCTTTTCCCTGCCCGAACTCAAACTGCATTACTCACAACGAACCTGTGAGCAGTTATTTCTACCTGAGGGAACAAAACGACGATATACGTCTGAAGTGTCATTACTGCGAAAAGTCATTCAGTAAAGATATCGTTTCCGAACTCTGATGACAGGTAAGGTTCTGACCCATTCAACGGGTCAGAACCTTTAATCATTGAGCTTTCAAAAGAACCGCGCCTTCATAGCCGGCCATGGAGATTGAACTGACAGGCTCTCCCAAGCGGCCATCAAAATACACTCTTCTATAAAGACCTGGCAGCTGAACGACCGACGAATAACTCTGTTGAAACTCAGCATTATGTCCAAAGAAATCTGTTCTGTAGAGCACCAGACCTTTGCTGTACTCTCTGGCCAGAATCATTTCAGCAGGCCCCCCAGGTACAATCTCCCGGCTACTCCTTTGCAGATAAAACAAATTTGATGGCTCAATATCCAACAGCCCACCGGGGAAATAGTTGCTAACCAGTTGAGTCTGGTTGGAATACCCGACGATGGCATAGTCCGTCACTTCATTTTTCGCCATATAGGCGACAGGTTCACGATTTCCTGGCAGAGTGCTGACAGGGACTCCTATATCCACAGAGAGCATGGCTTCAGGCAAGTACGCCATGTTTTTCGGAATACCTGCCTGATAGTAATTGGTTGAGCGGGTATTTTTACTGCCATAACTGAATATACGATTCCAGACGTGCAGGTAGGTTTTTCCCGGAACATTCAGCAGGTAATACTGAGCGAGAGAAGATTCTATATCTTTCTCCCAGTTCTCACGGGTATTCCCCAGCCTGTGAACCCTGCCACCTTCATTGATCATGGCGGCCAGAATGGACCAACGGTCTTGTCTGGAAAGGGCAAATGTGTCCCAGGCCTTACTGAGCCCAAACCAGCCACTGAACCCCAGGCTTGGTCGAATCAAACCTTCTCGTAAAAATATACTGAATGAAGGAATAAAAGCACTGGCACCCTCTGCAGACCAGAGGTTCACCATCGAAATATTCGCACCAATAAAACTGCCCGAGTTAATCCTGATGGTTTCCAGTGTCTTGATGAAAGACTCTTGATAAAGAGCCTGAGCCTGAGGAGAGTTCACCGTATGAGGCATCTCTCTCAAACGGCCTCCTGAATGAGGGAAAAACTCATTATTCAACAACCTGAAAAGATCATCGTTGTATGCACCGTTAAGCTTCAGCTCTCCCCAACTTTGTTTGTAATAATCTCCCAACAAATCGGCCAGGAGTGGGTTTTGCAAGTTAGGCCGTATCCAGGAAGAACGTGAACTCCACATTTTTCCCAAGGGCACAACCCGGGATTCCCACTCAAAACGCGCACTGGCAAAGGCATTGCTTCTCTGACCAAATTCAACATCATCAATATAACCGTCGCCATTGAGATCGTTGGCTGGATCCCAGCCAGGAATTCGCCTGACAGAAACCTGCTGACCTTTCGGATTGAATGCCTTGTAGTTCGAGTTAATGGAACTGACGGGGACGCTATACACCTCTGGCATCCAGTCTTTGACCCGAATATTCGCTAATCTGGGCGGTGTACCTGTCCCCTCTTTCCAAAGTAAACGAACCAGATAATAACGACCTTCATTAATCAGCATTCTTTTTCCGAAGTAAGGACCTCCACCGTACGTCTTGCCCGAACCATCATGGGTGGCAGCTCTTTTCCAGTCGGCAGGGGGTGTCCAGCTGATAACACCACTTCGACGCAGGTTATCAGTGCCATCTTTGACAACCATCTGGCTCCAGCCACTGACCAGTCCACCCGACATTGAGGACGGGTATTCTACAACCAGCTCCCCGGAGCCTGAGACGGAAGACAGATCCAGCTCAAGTTGATCAAACTTCTCAAATAAATAGACATAAAGCCCCCCACCGGTTGCAGAATGCTTCCATACCGGTTTGTCATAAGGGGGCTTTTGATAGATAAGAAATCCTGCATGGTCAGGCTGAACAGTCCAGCCGACAATACTGGGGATCCTGCCAAAAGGCGTTTTACTGCCATCAGCAGGGTCTTCAATCAACAAGTCCGTGTCTTCTGAGAAATGTAAAAAAAGTGATTCATAAGACTCTCGACGACTCTCTGTGCGAGCCCTGAGATACATTTCCAAATCGGTAGGAGAAAACTCCAGCTTCTGGTTGTACATATAACCCAGAGAGTAAGGTCCGTTGCTCTCACCTTCCCCAGCACCCAAAACCAGATCAGCCCTCTGCTGCTCCCAAATTTTTACTGACTCGCCGGTGGGAAAGCGTTTCAGCCACTCACTCTGTTCTGGCGCCTCATGATTACCCGGCAGAATCCAGGCAACCCCTGCCGATGGATAGAATCGACCCGCCAGAGCCTCCAAAGTAAATAAGCCTGCCAGCAGTAGCATCCATGCATTCTTAAACACTGTTTTTACCTGTTGCGATAAACCTGGTCCACCCAGATGGGCACCTGATTATCATGTGTTCGGCCATCACTGACAGCTCATAAGGAACCATCTCCCTGTGACCTATGTCTAATGGCTGCATTACGTGATTTTTAGTATATTTAGAACTGTTTCTCATGAAAAAGAGACCATTTGACCACACTTACCGGATTTTCATGACTAACAGAGTCCACAGCATCTGATCAGTGAGGTTGCCGATGGAATTAGCACCAGCGCAATGCATTATGAGCCTGATGACTCAGGGACCCGAAAAGAGCCCGGAGCCGGATACGCTGGCCGCCAGAAACCAGAAGTTTGCTGAAGAAGCGAGTTTTTTCTTCACTTTCTTCAAAAATCGCCTCCTCAGACCTATGCCAGATCAGCCATTAATGCTGATGCTGTACAAATCAAAACTGCGTAGAAAACAAAGAAAGGTCAGTAAAAAAGACAAGCTCGACAACCTCTATATGCGCAAGAGAAAGAGTGAAGCGCAGGAAAACCAGTCTGATAGCGACACGGATGAGCAATCAGTTTAGCAATCAACCGCCAGATACCTTAGAATCCTCGTGATATGCCGCAGCCTTGTGAATCCGGTTTCCTGCGGCGCATTACTGCTGAACAGGAGCCTGACCGGGAACAGGCTGGTTCCTGAAGGCCAACCTCTCTTTCTGTTTGCCCAATTTTTACTGTAAGGGCGGAGATACCGGTCATCAGCAGACTACATCCCCGGTTCCGAGATACTCTCAGGACAAGTCAGCCAATCGTTGGAGACCGGGATACCGATACCGTATTGGAACGAGATTAAAGCATTGAGTGGATTACTAGGTCTGTTCAGAAAGAAAAAAGAGCCTTCAGCAGGTGGACAAAAGTCCTCCCCGACGCCTGAAAGCTCTTCCCGCAAGTCTCAGGGGGGGAAGAAAAACACCCAATCCTCCAGAGGCAACTCCAAAAACCCCAAATCCCAGAACACAGCTCGCCGAAACCACCCCCGCAGCTCTCATCGCTCTACCCATAAAAAGCCTGAGCCCTCCTGGGATATCAGCCAGTTCCAGGTAGAACCAGAGCAGGGTAAAACCCGCTTTCATGACTTCGAGCTGCCTGACCCACTGATGAGAGCTATTCAGGAACTTGGATTCAAATACTGCACACCGATTCAAGCCGAAGTACTGGGTAGTACGCTGGCTGGACGAGATGCCATTGGTAAAGCCCAAACCGGCACCGGTAAAACAGCTGCTTTTCTGGTCAGTACGATCAAACAGCTGATTGATATCCCTCCGCCGGATCAACGCTACCTTGGGGAGCCTCGTGCCGTCATCATTGCCCCCACCCGGGAGCTGGCTCTACAAATTGGTCAGGACGCTGAAGGTCTGACTAAACATCTGCCGCTGAATGTACTGACAGTTGTCGGCGGCATGGACTACGACAAACAGCGAAGTCGCATGAGCAGTGGCTTTGTCGACATTCTTGTGGCCACACCTGGCAGACTGCTGGATTACTGCGAACGTAAAGACCTTCATCTCGATCTAATAGAAACACTGATCATAGATGAAGCGGATCGCATGCTGGATATGGGCTTTATTCCACAGGTTCGTCGCATTATTCGCATGACACCTCGTCCTGGCGATCGTCAAACCCTTTTGTTCTCCGCCACCTTCACCGAAGAGGTTTTGAGGTTGGGTGAGCAATGGACCTGGAAACCTGTCAAAGTTGAAATTGAGCCTGATAGTGTCGCAACAGAGACAGTTGATCAGAAGGTTTATATTGTTACCAATGAGCAGAAAGTCCCTCTTTTGATCAACCTGATCAATCAGAACAACCTTGAACGGGTTATCGTATTCACCAACCGCAGAGACGAAACCCGTCGATTGACTGAAAAGCTGCAAAAGAAAGGACTTAAGGCCGATCAGATTTCTGGTGAAGTTCCACAGAAGAAACGCCTCAAGACTCTGGATAACTTCAAGAATGGCAGGCTGACGGTTCTGGTCGCCACGGATGTAGCCGGACGTGGTATTCATATTGAAGGGATCAGCCACGTGATTAACTACAACCTGCCAGAAGATCCGGAAGATTATGTTCACCGCATTGGCCGGACAGGACGAGCAGGCGCCACGGGCACCAGTATCAGTTTCGCCTGTGAAGAAGACTCATTCCTGATCCCTGATCTGGAAGAAATGCTGGGTGCCAAACTCAATCTGGAATACCCACCTGAAGAACTGCTGAAGTAACCAGACCTTCCCTCTCGACAGCGAATTTTTGTATGAAGATTCGCTGTCGACGACGGCTTGAGATTTAATAAAAAAGTTATATAAAAGAAAAAATTAGAACCTTTTAAGTTCTTTTTTTAGCAGAAATAGAAATGTAATCCTCTAAGTTTAGAATTATTCCGTCCTTATTAAAATAACTAATTCGGTATTTTGAATTTTTTATTTCTGTTAGCAATTTAAACTTGCTGACTGGCCTCTTTTCGATAAAAATCAAATATGAGAGATCCAAAAAAACGGACGAGGAAGACGCCTATGGGAAATGCCTTGGAAGCCAGGCCGATCATCTCAACACAAACTACAACCTACATACTCGACAGTAATGTTCTGATACACGACCCCAACTCGATCCTCAATTTTGAAGAGCACCAGGTGCTCATCCCCATGACCGTTCTGGAGGAACTGGACAAGCTTAAGAACGGAAAGCAAACCATTGCTGCTGACTGCCGACAGGCCATCAGACTGATTGATCAAATACTGGGCACTGCCTCACCCGCAGAGATCGAAGCAGGCGTTCCTATCAGACGTGGTAATAAGTCAGAGCCTCAGGGTACTCTCTCAATCCTGAGCTCTCATCACGTTGAAAATATCACCACTCTGCCCACCAGCAATAACGATAACCGTATCATTAACGATATCTGCCATTTCCAGGAAACTCATCCGGGTGCACCGGTTATCCTGGTCACCAAAGATATCAATATGCGCCTCAAAGCCAGAGGATGCGGAATTCCAACGGAGGATTACCACAGCGACCAGCTGGTTTCCGATATTGGTCTACTCAATAAAGGTTACCGACTGTTTGAAGGCAACTTCTGGGATAGAGTTTCTCAGGTTCAGACAGAACAACTGGAAGGTGTTACCTTCCATAGATTGCTGAAAGAAGAACTCGGCGATGATATCTATCTGAACCAGTTCTTTCTGGACGACACCGGGTTTGTAGCCAGAGTCAATGCTATCACTCAGGATGAAGTTCAGTTACAGCATTACTGTCGTGAATCATTAATGAGCCAGGAAGCCTGGGGTCTTCAGCCTCTTGATATCTATCAAGCCATGGCTTTGAATCTTCTGCTGGATCCTGATATTCATCTGGTCAATCTGACCGGTGCTGCGGGTTCAGGTAAAACGATTCTCGCTCTGGCTGCAGCTATTGAGATGACGGTAGCCACCAAGCAATTCCGTCGAATCATTGCTACCCGCTCAACCCGGGGGCTGGATGAAGACATTGGTTATTTACCTGGTACGGAAGCGGAGAAAATGGAGCCTTGGCTGGGCGCCATTACCGATAACCTCGAAGCTCTGCATTGTGACGATGAATCCACCAACAGCAGTGTGGACTACATCCTCAAGCAGGTTCCCCTCCACTTCAAATCCCTGAACTATATCCGGGGCCGAAGCTTTCAGCAGAGTCTGATCATTATTGATGAGTGTCAGAACCTGACGCCACACCAGATAAAAACAATAATCACCCGTGCGGGTTCCGGCAGTAAGGTGATCTGTTTGGGCAACCTGGCCCAGATTGACACGCCTTACCTGGCACCCACCAGTTCAGGTCTGACTTATATGACCGAGCGGTTCAAGAATTTCCCACACGGTGGAGCCATACAACTACAGGGAGTCCCACGCTCACCACTGGCCGCTTACGCTGAAGAAAACCTTTAACTTTCATTGTCCGTTGAGGGATAGCCAGACTTTTTAGTCTGGCTATCTAATGCCTATAGTAAAATAAAATACAGGCAACAGAAATTAATCATTAACTTTCCTGCGCAACACCCCCTATCCTGAGTTCTATCGACCTGCATCAACTCAGCAGGTATCTCACTGGAATACAGTAGAGTAACTATACCCATTGGATTTCAAGATGCTACCAGGCGACAAGTGAGCGAAGCCCTGTGAGCCTACAAGTAGTAGGTGATCAGGGTGAGCGAACGCTGGCAACAACGTAGCATCTTGAAAGGCGATGGGTATATCCGCTTCCCGGCGTTACTCAACGATAAGGAGCAGGCACCATGTTTTCTAATAAACTAAATCTTGACGATTTCATGCTAGGGCTGGCCAAGCGCAATCCACACGAACCTGAGTTCTATCAGGCAGTTTATGAGGTGGCACAGAGTGTTATTCCCTATATCAATCACCACCCGGAATATATTGATGCCCGTATCCTGGAAAGGATGACGGAGCCAGACCGAATTATCAGTTTCAGAGTTTGCTGGGAAGACGACGAAGGGCACATAAGAGTCAATCGTGGATACAGAGTTCAATTCAACAATGCTATTGGTCCCTATAAAGGTGGACTTCGCTTTACCAGCCACCTCACTCTGGACACATTAAAATTTCTGGGCTTTGAACAAACCTTCAAAAACAGCCTGACCACTCTGCCACTGGGCGCAGCAAAAGGCGGCTCCGACTTTAACCCTAAGGGGAAAAGTGATCGGGAAGTCATGCGTTTCTGCCAGTCCTTCATGTCCGAACTACACAAACATATTGGTGTGTACACCGATATTCCCGCCGGCGACATTGGCGTCGGAGGCCGTGAAATCAGCTATTTATTTGGACAATACAAACGGCTGGAGAATCAATTCCAGGGGGTTCTGACGGGTAAAGGGCTGGAATACGGTGGCAGTCTTATCCGCAAGGAAGCCACTGGCTTTGGCACCACCTACTTCATGGAAGAGATACTGAAAGAACATGGCAGCTCTCTGGAAGGAAAAAAGTGTGTTATTTCAGGTTCCGGTAATGTCGCGCTTTATACAGCAGAAAAAGTCATGCAACTGGGCGGCCATGTACTCGCCATGTCTGACTCGTCTGGCACAATTCATATACCTGACGGCATCAGCCGGGAACAACTGGACTGGTTGATCGACCTGAAAGAAAACCGTCGGGGCAGAATTCAGGAATTTGCTGAACATTTTCAATGTGAGTTTTTACCAGATACAAAAGTCTGGGGCATTCCTTGTCAGATTGCCTTTGCTTGTGCGACACAAAATGAGCTGGAGAAATCCGACGCTCAACAGCTCATCAAAAATGGCTGTATCGCGGTGGCCGAAGGTGCCAACATGCCCTCCACTCTGGAAGCCGTTCACCTCTTCAAGAAGAACAATATTTTATTTGCTCCAGCCAAAGCCGCAAATGCCGGAGGCGTTGCTGTTTCTGGTCTGGAAATGACTCAAAACAGTATGAGGTTGTCCTGGTCGATGGAAGAACTTGAAGATCGCCTGAAAACAATCATGCAGAAAATACACAGCCAGTGCATCAAGTACGGTCGAGGTGAAGGTGAAACCATCGACTATGTTAGGGGAGCCAACATAGCCGGTTTCAAGAAAGTGGCTGATGCCATGCTGGCTTATGGGGTCGTGTAATTATTTTTTACTCAAGCTACCCCATAATATAACTGCCTTATTTGACCAGTCCCCGTTCGGGCTGAGCCTGTCGAAGCCCAGAGCCACCACCCTTCGACAGGCTCAGGGTGAACGGAGTTCATGTTTTAATCGGGAAGTTATTTCAAGACAAATCCTTACGGGATAGCTTTATTTACAGAAGCAACCTTTTGGATAAATGCTCTTATAGAAGGATAAAAATTTGGAGACTCATCCAGATTATTGTGGTCATAACCTGTAAGAACCTTCGTATCTGATGAACCTTGCCAGACTTGAGACAATTTGTGTCCATGGGATGGAGGAATAATCTGATCCAATGATGCAATGAGAAATAATGCTGGAGTATTTAACTGACCAGCTCGCTGTAAACTTTCAAATGGGTGTTTCAATATCCATCGAACTGGTAACCATGGAAAATGATGGCTAACAACAGCTCGCAGGCTGTCGTAAGGAGTTACTAGAACCACGCCAAAAAGTGATTGATTATTGAGCTTAACTTGTTGGGTCAGCTGAACTGCCACTCCACTTCCAAGACTTCGCCCCATCAGCAAAATTCTTTCTGGAGAAACTTCTTTTTCTTTGATGAGATACTCATATTGAGCCCAAGCATCTGCAACCAAGCTTTCTTCTGAAGGAGAACCATTACTGCTTCCGTACCCTCGATAGTTGAAAGCATAAAACTCCGACACTCCCAACTCTTTAGATAAGTAAAGCATTGTGGAAACGTCTTCTGCATTGCCTCCAAAGTAAAGTACTACAACGCCATTGGACTTATCAGTAAATTGCCGCCTGAAACCACTCAGAACAACATCTCCACGCTCAAGATTGATAGATGTATGCTCAACGCCCTTGAGTATATGGTGATCATTCGTTGCACCTGGGAAAATAAAACCATTCTGTTGTATAAAGAAAAACAGACAAACACATAGATATATCCCAAACACCACTAAAGTGATCAGTCCGAGGACACTACTCATCAGTACAATTCCAGCTTTGTAACCATTGATCAGGATCACTGTTAATCGGAACAGGACTGACACAAATGCAGACCAGATCTTCAACCAGCCCAACAGCTAGCAAATCTCCTGACTTTGCATCACCCAGCTCAAACTTTGGCAACACTAGTTTTACTGTTTCATACTGGCCATTTTTTACTACACCCTTCAATACTACTGGTTCAGGAAAACCTTGAGCTAAAGATGGGGATTTCTTCAGCCCAAACAGACCGCTTTTTGAGGTAACTTCAGTAACTTCAACTATAAGTTTTTTCTGAATATCTCTCTCCGCTGGCCACTCCCAACGCAACTCTGTTTCACCTGCCATAGCACACCCTCCCAAAACCATAGATAAAAGTACTAAAATATAAATAAACCTGTGCTGCATAATGCCCTACACCTCGCTCACAGGTAAAACTTGCAGTTTGAAACGCAAATCCGCTGTTCTCCGCACGCCTATATGTCCAGTAACAAATTGAACATCCCTATTCGTTTCTTTGCTGAGCTGCTTGAAAAGATTATTGGGTGTATCCAAACCAGGAATGCTCTTTGACAAGATATTTGACGCAACAAAAACTTCCGATGCGTGAGACGAGCAATTTCCGCCCAGAAGATTGAAAGAGCCCGGGTTCAGTTTCAACTGTTGCCAGAACTTATCAAACAGTTCTCCTTCATCATGCGTGACTCGTAAAGAAATCAAACAGGATATGACATTAAGTTGTTTAGCCATATTCGCATCGACATAATAAGGACGGATTTTTTGCATCCCATCGAAATTTGCTACCATTCCCTTCATCCGACATTCACCACCCCGAATTAGGAATAAATTTCTTGGTACGTTGACCCCAAGACAAGGACTATTGTCGTCATACTCTCCGAGAGACCGATTACATGTTTCTCCGTCCCGTTGACCGTTAACACATGGACACCCGAAAAACAGAAGAAAACCCACCTGCCTGTAGGGTTCTGGGCTGGCTTTTTCTTCATGTCAGGAAACGTCCGACTTTGCCTTTTCAGCTCATGACGAATCCGGTGCTGGATAGCAGCATAGACCATCAGGCAAAGCGTCATCACCATTAATAAAGCCTCAATGCGTTCCGGCTTCTTCAGATACAAAGACGACACCAGAAAGTCCGGGCTTTTCAGAAAACGGAAGCCCCTTTCAACCTGTTGCTGAGATTTGTAAGTCCTGAGCAGTTCTGCGGTGGTCAGTCTGCCTGTATCAGTGTCGTTCGTAGCGAGAACAAAGCAACCCAGCGATGCCTCAGCATCCCGTCGGGTTTGCACAGTGACCGAGCAACACCCTGTCACGAAGTACTCCAGATGATCCGGCTCTGCCCCGTGAGCGGGACGACCTTTGGTCTTGTAACAGGGCTTTGAAATAATCTGTGGCTCAGCCTGACAGAGTTCAGATTGCTTTTGCCACTGCTTGAAGGCTTCAAGGGCGTCCTTCTCGCACCGGAACGCTTTTTTGCCCAGTTTTTCCAGTTTCTTGCACTCTGCCAGAGATTTTTTCTGCATACGTCTTGTCAGTGTCTTCTGTTCAGTTTTCCGGCTTTGCTTGTTGCGGAATAAAACCCAGCGTTGTTCTACGCCAGCATAATCAGACGACACCTTTATGGCTTCGTAATGCTCAAAACCTTCCACAGCCTTCATAGTGCGTGTTGGCGCACTCTGCACCAGCTCTTTGGCGGCGGCGATATTGAGGGGAACACGGGAAATGAACCACTGCCCTTGTTGATCCAGTTTTTGAAGCGTTTCTGCTACATACAACGCAGCATCAGCAACGAAGTAACGGGCTTCCAGTGCGGCCTTGAAACTCTTCAGGTGCTGGGATACGACCCACTGAAAACTCGTCTTGTCGGTCACATTGCCGCTGGCAGCGGCAATAAACATGGGAATGCCCGCTTTGTTTTCGGTCATCAGAAGCAAAATGGCCTGGTTCAGGTCTGGCCGATGGTCACGGCTGTAGCCTTTGCAAATCCTGATGCAATTAAGGTCTTCGTCGCTCTCCTCGCTGTCGCTATTATAACGACCATCGACGTGTAGGCTTGTACCGTCAAGGTTTAACGCCTCGCATGGCAGCTTGAGGTGCTTTGCTACCTTGATAGCCAGCTCGAAATAGACTTTACTGACATCCAGGTTGAACATCTCATCCAGTGCTCTTCCGAGCACTTTGTCGTTTAAGTGCTCAGGTTCGACTCCCTCCCTGATCAGCTTGTCGAGGGGTTTGTTGTCGAAAAACTGCGGAAACATATGGAGAGATTGCCCAACGAACCCCAAGCCATTGAGAATCATGGCGAGAATGCACTCACCATGAGAAACCTTCCACTCGTCGGACTGCTTTGGGGCACGCTGGTCAATGTGTTCGACGATCCCAAGCTCTTTGCACATTCCTGCGACTAAGCCGAGGTGATCCATGACCTGAGTGCGGTACTGAACAGGAGGCATAAGACGGTTTCCTGATATTTGCTTATCTGATAAATAGCAGACTTCAGGAAAATGTCAGGTTAGGTGGTGAATGTCGGGAACATGATTAGGATCGAAAAACTGTCGATGAATGGTGCGTGCCCGGAACAGCAGATCATTAAAGGGTTGATGATAAATATCTTTGACTTCGCCTAACGTCCAGTCTGTTCGGATAAGCTCTTCCTGCCTGACAATCTTGGTCATGTGCAAATACTACCAATGAGGAATTACATGGATTGCTGATGGAAGAAAGTCTATTTGGGGAATGGCAGCTGTCAACTTTAAAAGCAGAATAAAGTTGACAGCTGTTGAAGTGCTTATGTATTCCTGAACTATGGCTCTATTTCGGGGCTTTCTCAGGCTGGCTGAAGAAAAGTGAAGGATTGCAACAGAAACAGCCTTCAGACAAAGATTGATTTGAACGGATCAACCTTGCTGAAGGATCAGACATGTCTGCAACGCCCTCACTTCGCCCTATGTTCTCATTTCCTGGCTGGGTCATCGACGTTGACTGGGAGGATTCCAGCGCAATAGGTATACAAGGGCTCTGCCAGTGAGTTTCTCGATCGGTGGATTGAGATGGCCAGAATTAACCGGGGTTTTTTATAGGTTTTCTGACAGGCACTAATTAGCGACCACGAAGATAAGTCGGTATTATCAACGCATCCATTGAAAAGGTTGCTTTTAATGAAATCTTTGAACTGTTTCAAATCCTATGATGTCCGAGGTCGCATGCCGGACGAGTTGAATGAACAAGTCGCCTGGAGAATCGGACGTGCAACTGCAGAGTATTTAAAAACAGATACAGTTGTAGTGGGTGGAGACATTCGCCTTTCATCGCCTTCTTTAAAGGCAGCACTCACACAAGGTCTTAGATCGGGTGGCGTCAATGTTCTGGATATTGGTCTGTGCGGCACTGAAGAGATCTATTTCGCCACTTCTCATCTGAAAGTGGGCGGCGGCATTATGGTCACTGCCAGCCACAACCCCAAAGACTACAACGGGATGAAGCTGGTAAGGGAAGACAGCAAACCGATTTCTGGCGATACCGGTTTACGTGCCATTCAAAAGTTAGCTGAGGATACTTTTATAACCGCAGACTTAGATGATACATCTCATCTGTCAGGCAATTATGAAACCATCAGTGTGCTTGATGCATACATTGAACATATCCTTGGCTATATCAAACCCACTCAGCTAAAGCCAATGAGACTGGTGGTCAATGCAGGCAATGGCGCAGCGGGTCATGTTATAGACGCTATTGAAGCCCGGTTCCAGGCAGATTCAATACCTGTCGAATTTATCAAAATCCACCATGAACCAGACGGTCACTTCCCCCATGGCATTCCTAATCCACTTCTCCCTGAATGTCGACAGGCAACCAGTGACGCGGTTCTGGAACACCAGGCAGACATGGGTATAGCCTGGGACGGTGATTTCGACCGCTGTTTTCTGTTTGACGAACAGGGCCAGTTTATTGAGGGCTATTACATTGTCGGCCTGCTGGGTGAAGCCTTCTTGAGTCATACGCCCGGTGCCAAAATTATCCATGACCCCCGACTCACCTGGAATACCATCGACCAGGTTCAGAGTGCGGGAGGTGAGCCAGTACTGTGCAAAACCGGTCACGCTTTTATAAAAGAAAGAATGCGTAACGAAGATGCGGTTTATGGGGGAGAAATGAGTGCTCACCATTACTTCCGGGACTTTGCTTACTGTGACTCTGGCATGATTCCCTGGCTGCTGGTTGCAGAACTATTGTCTCAAAAGAACCAGACGCTCTCCTCGATGGTAGCCGAACGGATTGAGAAATTCCCTTCCTCAGGGGAAATAAACAGCAAGCTGGAAAACCCTGCGAAAGCAATCGAAGCCATTCTGGCAATCTATGAAAAGAATGCAGTCGAGATTGATCGCACCGACGGTATCTCCGTTGATATGGGAGACTGGCGTTTTAACCTCAGAATGTCCAATACCGAACCCGTGATCAGACTGAATGTAGAAAGTCGGGGTGATAAGCCACTAATGGAAGAAAAAACCACTGAACTTCTGGCACTGATACGTTCTCAGTAATCTTTGGCGAACAGGATTCAGGCAGACTCTGCGAGCCGTCCTGGAATGGCAAAATCTGACACCTTGGCTACATTCCTTGATACATCAAGATTTCTGGAATCAAGCGAATGAAACCTCTTCAAAGTTTCAACGCTGTGTGGCTGCGCTCTGCCTGGCCACCTCACTGCCTATGATGGCAGCGCCAGCCGCGGAGTCACCTAAAAAATCCATGCCTGAATCGGTATCTGGGCTCTGGAAAAATATCCGAGGCTCGGTTTTAGAGCTATACCCATTGGATTTCAAGATGCTACCAGGCGACAAGTGAGCGAAGCCCTGTGAGCCTACAAGTAGTAGGTGATCAGGGTGAGCGAACGCTGGCAACAACGTAGCATCTTGAAAGGCGATGGGTATAACCCCATAAGCTTGCGGTCAGTATGTGACTGGAAGAGTAAACCAGACAACAACATAACCTCTTTATAACCTCTTTAAAGACGATGGCTATCAGGCCAATAGCGAGAATACACTACAAAAGCCCCGCGCCCTCTACTACTATGTGTTCCATAGTGCTAAGCCGTATTTTCAAAGCCACTTCGGCCTGAAACCCAGAAAGTGCGGCCAGGAGCCTGTCCGACAAGCTCCCAGACTGGATAACACAGCTTATAAACCGGAATTCGAAAGGAAGGAAACTCATATGCTTTTTGTCGTGTCACCTGCCAAGACTCTGGACTATGACACCGCTCCGGTGACCAAAAAGTTCAGTCAACCTGAATTCCTGGATCAGTCTCAGGATCTGATCGATCAATTGCGTCAACTCAATCCTGCTGATATTGGCAGTCTGATGAGTATTAGCGACAAACTGGCACAGCTCAACGCAGCCCGCTATGAAGCCTGGCAGCAGCCTTTTACTCAGGACAATGCCAAACAAGCGGTTCTGGCTTTTAAAGGCGATGTTTATACGGGACTTGATGCTGAAACAATGAATGCCAAGCAGTTTGATTACGCTCAGAATCACCTGCGTATTCTCTCAGGGCTCTACGGGTTACTTAAACCTCTCGACCTGATGCAGGCTTACCGTCTGGAAATGGGCACAAAGTTTGCCAATAACGCAGGCAAAGACCTTTACACTTTCTGGGGTGATCAGATCACTGAAAAGTTGAATGAAGAAATGGCTGCCCAGAAAGACAACATTCTGGTTAATCTGGCGTCTAATGAATATTTTAAGGCCGTTAAACCCAAGTTTGTAAAAGGACAGATTATCACTCCGGTATTCAAAGACTGGAAAGGTGATAAATACAAGATCATCAGCTTTTACGCCAAAAAAGCCAGAGGCCTGATGTGTCGTTATGCGATTGATAATAATCTGAAAAAAGTCGATGACCTGAAAGGTTTTGATTACGAGGGCTACAGCTATAACGAATCGATGTCCAACGACAAGGAATGGGTGTTTATTCGTAAAGAAGCCTGACTACTCATTGACTCTCAACTCCAGTTTCCGCTTTCTGGTGTACAGAAAGCGGATCATGTCATAGCTGAAAGGCGAGCTGAAGTCGTCGTAACTCATGGGGACAGTATACCGGTAGTTGATTCCATAAATGGCAAACACTTCCGGCTCAGCAAACACCTGTGATGGCACCCCGGTAAAATCAATGTGATCTTCAGCGCTCAAATCAACCACCAGACCACTGACATCCCTGAGACTGTAAGGTCCAATAACAGGAACCACCAGATAAGGACCCGCACCCACGCCATATTTAGCCAGAGTCGAACCAAATTCATTGCGTTTATGCGGAATCCCCATACTCGTGGCAGGATCAAATAAACCCAGCATCCCCAGTGTTGAATTGATTACCAGCCGACTGGCCGACTTCAGGGTTCTTTCACCATCAAACTGCAGCGCACTGTTTAAAACAGTAGAAACTTCTTTAAGGTTCTGGAAAAAATTAGCCACCCCGACCCGAACAAACGACGGTGTTACCGTTTCATACAGCTGCACGACGGGTTCAAGAAAATACCGATCAAGCTGACGATTAAAGGCAAAAACCTGACGATTAAACGATTCAAGAGGGTCGTAAACATCCATAAACTTCATACGATCAATCTTGTGATGCCAACCCTCCAGCAGTTCATCATCGCTGTCATGAAACTTCACAGTATCCATCGGATTTGAATATGGGATACGTTGACCTGCATTGACATTAAAGGTCATCAGAACCAACATCAGGGTGAACAGGATTCCAGCTCTAGGCATCAGGAAACCCCTTACCTTTCATAAAACCGAGCATATCCCGAACATTCTCATGGTATTGCAGGTTGCCCATATGCCCACCTAATGGATAAATTTTTATCCGCCGGCCAAACGTATCGTACAGAAAATCGAGCCCTTTCTGATCAATGATAAAATCATCGGCATTATGCATCACCCCCACATGCCGGGCGTTTTTTAACCAGACTTCCAGATGAGACAGACTGTTCTGCTCAAACAACAACCTCCGTTGTTTTGAAGTAGCCCCTTCCTGGCTTGAATGGACTGGTTTCTGCTCAATCACATACGGAATCAGCACTTTATCAACGTAACACTGAAAACTGCAGAGCATGGCTTTTTTAAAATAAGGGGTTCGGCTGTCGCTGCGTTTGAGCTTAAAATCTTTCGGGATCAGGTTACTGTCCCAGGTCATGGCATCAGAAGTGAAATACATGGATGCCACTGACAGTCTGAAACTGACGCCTATCAGCAGAGCCAACTCTTCGCGACTTAATGCGTAAGGACTTTTCTGAACCTGAAACAACATAGACTCATCCAGATCAATGCTCTTATGAGTCCGGAAATAATCCGCCAGCTTGTCAAAGAAGTGATTAAATAGCGTTGTTGAATCATCCACTCCCGGTACATCTGCCATCAACAGACGATCAAGATTATCGATTGACCGTTGCAGACTCACGGGAGGGTTCAATAACAGAACTCGCTCAAAGCCAAACACTTTCTGTTCGCTGTCCAGCTGGGCTACAAAAGCAGCATTGAGCGCTCCAAGACTATAACCCGTCAGATACCAGCCATTAATCTCTACTTTCCTGAATGATTGCGCTCGTTCGACAGAAGCTTTCATCAAACGATAGAGATCTTCAGAGTCCTGCTGTGTCAGCCCTGGCCGATGAGTGTTAGAGCCTGACACCACAAAATCGTAACTGGTAGGAGACGAGATCTGAATCACATGAAACCCGGCCTGATAATAAACCCTTTTCAGAAACTCAACCTTGCTGGTATCAAAGCGTCCACCCGTACCGGCAATAATAAAAATCAATGGAGCCTTCTTCTCCTGCCAGGCGAGCTTGAATCTGGGTTTGGTCACATCCCAAAAGATATCGGGTGCATTCTCAACCGTTTCGTCCGCAAGACCTAAAATAGCCTCCCGGACCTTCATTGGATTCAGTTTGACCTGCTGCTCAGGCGGTGTGCCAGCCACTGTAGCCAAAAATGGATTACTGACTGGAAAATCATAGGCCCACGAAAGAGCAGGACCGACAAAAAGCAGAGATAAGCACCTGACCAGTTGTTTTCGAATATCTGGACGGCGGCTTAAGAAAAATATTGGTGCTCGATGACAGAAACCTTTCGTCCTCTGAATGGGAGGAGGCTCTGTTAAAGCTGAGGGCTGATAGCCACTCTGAGCATTCGAAAAACATTTTGCCCACGCCACAACATTAACCACGAATACAGCCGGACAAAATGCCTTTCTTTTACTCATGTCACTACTACTGGGTATTTACTGGGGATGAAATCAACAGATAGACTGTCCAGGCTTTGGAAAAGAGACCACCTGTGCTGACCTTTTCCAACGATCCCCTGACCTGCCCGTTGATGGCATACTGAATTTTTTCGCCTTTCTGATCTGGTAATGCTACCTGTTGCTGGCTCCAGCTCTTTGGAAGACATTGACCAATGACTCGGGACGCTTCGTCAAATACGTGGGTAGCCGTCTGTTCATCGGGCAAGACACGACTGCAAACATAGCTGTAACGATTGGACCACTGCCAGATTTCGCAACCACCGTCCAAAGGTTGATAATCGGTCTGCCAGAGGGTGATCTTGTTATAGAACGAAGGTTGCTTGCGTATGTCAGTAAAACCATTCTGACTTTTTGTAAAAATCTGCCCCAGATCCTGACAGACTTTAGTCTGATCAATAACAGGTTTGTGGGTCATCACTTCATCGCTGTTGCGGGCTGAATGTGAAGCACAACCAGAAACAAGAATAGCGGCAGAGGTCATCAAGACAGCAATAGCAACACGACATTTGGTTTTATTATGGTTCAAGATATTTCCCACAATTGACTTCAGGGTTTAGCAATAGCTAAAAAGAGCCTGCCTGATCTTCAGGCAGGCTGGCGTAACCAGTCTAGAAAATATAATTCAATTGTGCAGCCACAATATGAGAACTGTTGTTGTATTCGCCGGTAAAAGTGCCGTAGCTCTCAACAACTTCGGGCGAATCACCGGGAGGGTTATGTTTAGTCTCGCTGACTTTTCCTTTCTTCAGACTGACATAGGCGTAGGAGAGATCGATGGAAAACTTAGGATCTGCTTTCCAGTTCGCTCCCAGCGTAAACCAGTTACGATCGGCGTCCGGTGTACGCGCTGTACGATTTTTGTCGTCCACAGGTGACTGATCGAACATATAGCCAGCCCGGAGCTTCCACTCGGGTGCAACCTGCCAGGAAGCCCCAAAACTCCAGGACCAGACGTCTGTCCATTTAATAGGGATATAACTGGATAGATCTGAATTATCTGCCCTGACATAAAACTCTTCGAAGCGACTCCAACGGGTCCAGGTGGCATCAGCCATCAGAGTCCATTCATCATTAAGATGATGAGTCAGACTTAATGCTGCCTTTTCAGGCATGGTGATATCCAGTTTGGCTTTTGATTTTTCATTCACAGGGAGTGTTTGCCCAAAAAGGGTCGCTGTTCCGTTAGCTGCTACATCTCCCTTTAACTTGAAATCTAACTGTGAAAAATAGGATAAACCTAGGTAGGTTTGCTCTCTAACCCTCCAGAGGGCACCAACAGTCCACCCTATAGCCTCAGCGTCGCCATCTACTTTTGCATCAATGTTCGCATTCTGTGGAGGTATAGAAATAGGAGGATCGGTAGGAGCAGTTCCACTACTCTTTTGTGTCAGCTCTCCTTTTACATAAGATCCTATCAATCCAAAACCAACAGAAAAGTCCTCCTGAAACTTGTAGGACACAGTACCCTGAATATTAATCGTTTTAACGCTGGTTTTGTTGCCAAAATACTGACCAGCCCAGCTCTTGTCATAATCCAGCTCAATACCATAGGGAGCATAACCGCTTAAACCAAAGCTGAGCTGTTCGTTCATAGGGATAACAAAATGTCCAAACGGAACCAATGTGGTTGATTGGAAGTCTTTGGTTTTACCCTGAGCAACAACCTCTAGCTGTCCTTGAAGGTTGGGTGCAATATGCTGCCCCTCAAACTCCCCCCCTTCAAAAATAACAGCAGAACCCACAGAAATCTGGGTACCTTCAACATAAGCAATACCCGCTGGGTTATTGGCTGCGATCGACGCGTCCTGTGGGTTAGAAGCCTTCCCCGCAAAGGCTGTTCCCATATAACCGGCCGAGTTTTCGTAGATGCCATAACCGGCAGATTGCGCTGTACTGGAATGAAAAGAAAATGCCATAGCAGCAAAAAGAGGGGACAGAACCGCCACCCTCTGTCGTGAACAGAAAGCCATCTTCAAACCTCAATGTGTGTGTTGGTTTGAAAGGTATAGACGCAGAAACGCTTCCATGCCTCGTTTTACAGGCATAAACGACGACTAGTGAATAACTGTTATTAAAACTTTGGGAACTCTGATCAAATAGCTATATAACAGAGTTCCCTTCAGGTCAGCGGGCAACTGGAGGCAGATCAAAGCGGGGAAGTGAGAGTTTTTTGTACATGGCCAAAAGTCTTAATAACAGCACCAGTCCTGCAGAAAGCAAAGTCGCTTCATTAACCCCTATGTGTGACTCCAGCGTAACAAAGACAGCACCACCCGCCATTGCTGCAAAGGCATACACTTCTTTCTTTAGCACCAGAGGTACTTCACCAGACAGTAAATCCCGGATAGCGCCACCGCCACAACCGGTCAGCACGCCCATCATTACCGCAACAATGGGAGAAGCACCAAATGCCAGTGCCTTGGTCACGCCAATCACCGTAAAAACGGCCAGACCTAAAGCATCGGAAATTAACAATAAATGGTGCGTTCGCTCATGCCAGCGCCTGACCAGAATAGCCAGCAGGGTTGAGGCAAGAATAACCATCACATAATCGTGATCCTGAACCCAAAAAACCGGCGTTGCCCCTAAAAGAACATCGCGAATCGTGCCACCGCCTACGGCAGTGACAAAAGCCAGAACCATTGCACCAAAAATATCCATATCTTTCCGGCAGGCCAGCCAGGCACCGCTGATAGCAAACACAGCAGTACCGAATAAATCCAGGGTATAAAGCAGCATGAATGTGAGACTGATTAGGGTGAATTAATATTCGAATTATAAGTTCTAAGCACACTGCCCCATATCAGGACCCGTACTTAATTCAGCAAGAACTTTCCACCAGCATCGAACCTCAAGCATGCCCGGACACCCTAACCCGGAAAATTCATCAAGCCGCTCTGATCAGAGCAAAGACTGCTGAAATACAAAGATGTTCGCTTTCTGATGTGTACGAAAATAGAAAATTAAGAAGGCAAAAAGAATGCTTTCGGAGCCACGGTATAAATGCCTGGAAGAGGTATTGATGACTGACTACCGCAGTGTCATCCCTGCGGTAGTCACATGATCGGCAAAGCCGTTAATCAAGCAGATTTTCTGACACTGGACTGCCAGGACCACTCGGCTTGGTTTTTTTCCTGCCGTAGTAATCCAGAAAACCCATCAGCAAAGCAGATATCACGAATGTCATATGCATCACGACATTCATCAGCAATTTGTCGTTGGTTATGTTTTCTGCATTCATGAACACTTTCAACAATTGAATGGACGATATCGCGACGATGGAGGCCGCCAGTTTGGCCTTCAGTGAACTGCTGTCCATTTTACCCAGCCAGCTCAGCTTTTCAGTATCGTCATCAATGTCCAGCTTGGAGACAAAATTCTCATAGCCGGAGTACATCACCATCACAATCAGGCCAGCCACCAGAACCACATCAATCAGTGTCAGCACCTTTAAAGTAACATCGTGCTCTGCCAGCTCCAGAACATTGAAGCCCAGATAAAGTACTCCCTGGAAGAACTCAATCAGTAACACAATGAGCACCAGGCTCAACCCCAGATACATGGGTGCCAGTAACCAGCGTGCAGAATACAGCACACGCTCAAGCAATCTCTCCATCAACACCTATACCTCTGACATCAGTAAAATCAGGTTTAAACGGTGCCCTATTTTGCTCTGATTAGCGGGGTTTCGCCAGTCAGGACAGTCCAATAAGAATCTGAACTAATAGAAGTGAAGGGAGCCAAGGCCTCACAAGAGAAGGTGCGAGTAAGTCCTATGCGTTCTCTGCAAGGCAATGGCTCCTGGAACTCAGTTATAAGAAGCTTCATTGATGGCGTTGCTGGAGCCCTCAAGGGAGAATTTTACAGTACGGCTCACTGCTTCTTCCAACTCTCCTTCGTCATCGAGAGGCTGAAAGGAGTACCCCATTTTCAGGTTTTCAGCCATTTTCATCTGATCTGCCAACCCTCTCATTTCCTGATAATTATCCCGCTCACTAAAAATGCAGTTGCCAGTGCTGGTGTATATTTTTTAATCATTACTGCTTATCTTTCGGTTTTTATACTTAATGTTTTAAGCACTCAACCAGACCTGCTTACCTTCACTGGATGTTTGTTTTTTATTCTGCCCTTGGTGGTCTCTTTGAGCTGTTTTGGACTTTATATCAAACGTCAATGTATGTATAGACAAAAGTCAGACAGTCGTCTTAGATGTTTTTTTCACTTTTATTACTGAGTGCTCTGACTTTAATCAAACCCCATCAACGAAATAAAAACCATTACATATCATAAGGTTACCGATAAACCAGATAATCAAACCATCTTGATTTTATTAAAACAAAAATCGAATAGTATTCGAATTTTAATTAACAACACACACTATCTTGACTCATCACTTTTAAACAGGGATATTTCGTACCGTTGTTTCAAATGCCCGTTTAAATGCATTGAGAGAATCGCATTTTAATAACTGGATATTTACAAAACGACAACAGAAATTCCTAATAAGCATAAATAGACTAGCGGCCTTTTCGACCACCGAACCTTATAAGACTTCAAAAGAGCAAACAGGGTTCGTAATCAGGCAGGCTCATGCCACTTGTTTATAAAAACAAAGAGTCGCCTTCCGGTCTTGCCACCATCAGGAGTTGTAATGACAAGCCATACACGTTCCCCTCATTTTTTCGTCTCTCCATTCGCTGTAGCCTCATCTCTGGCTATTGCTGTATCAGCAGGTAATGCTGTTGCCGGTGGTTTTGAAAAAGCGACCCTCTGGGATGCCGAATACAGTGCACTGGCAGGTGCTGCTGTTTCTTCTGTAAATGATTCCAGCGCTATCTTCTTTAACCCGGCCGGTATGGCTTTTGCAGAATCCAATGATATTGCTCTGCACGTTTCCCCTACCTTTACGACCACCAATGGTCCTGCGGGCGGCCAAGGTACTTTTATTGATGGAGAAACCAACTTCTCTCCAGCCGGTGGTTTTACAGGGCTGTTTAAGCTGAACGAAAAGTTCACCATGGGTTACGGTATTTATGCTGCCGGTGGTGCTGCTTCCAAGTATGAAGATGTGACTGTTGGTGATAAGTTCACCGTGCCACTACCTGGCCCTTTTCCTGATGTCAATGTGAACGCTGTAACTGGAGATTACTCTACTGACATTCAGATTATTGAAGCTGGTTTAGGTCTTTCATATCGCATCAATAAAAACTGGGCTGTAGGTGGAACTTATCGACTTACTTATGCCACTGCAGATATCAACTTGCTCGCTACCCAAGCAGCTTTTGGTAACAATGTTGGAGCATCTGTTGGCTACAACGACATGAGCGGCTTCAATACTTTCGGTGTCCGACTGGGTGCAATGTTCCGCTCTGACGATAACCGCTGGGGCTGGGGTATCAATTACCGCTCAGAAGTCGATGTCGAAGCAGATGGCGATTACAACTACAGAGATGGCACAGGTGCCACTGCTAAAGGTGATGCTACTGCCAAGACAGCACTGCCAATGCAAATTTCTACCGGTGTAGACTACCAAGTTGCTCCTAACTGGACCCTGTTCGGCGAAATCACATACTCCGAGTACAGCAACAACGAACAGATCAAGTTTACTTCTGATGATGTCAGCGATCTCGCTGTACCTGCGATCAACTCCAACTGGGAAGACCAGTACAACTACCGTATTGCTGCTGAGTACACCGGTATTGAGAACTGGGCTCTGAGAGCCGGTTACATCTATACAACGGCGGTTGTACCAGAAGAATATGCTGCCCCTACTTTCTCTACGCCAGCCAATGCCCACTCCTTCACCTTCGGTGCTGGTACCACCATTCTGGACGGCCAGGTTGCTCTGGACTTTGCTGCTGAGTACAACATGGCTGAGAATGACAGTGTGAAAGGTGGCGGCGACCTTACCAGCACCACCAAAGCTTACGCTGGTAAGTATGAGTCTAATGCATACGCTCTCCACGCTTCTGTGAAGTACAAGTTCTAAGACTGTTCTTCAGCAGAGTCATACTTTAAGGCCACAGATCGAAAGATCTGTGGCCTTATTTATTTTAAAGAGAGTTATTCCACTATCTTTGAGGTCCGATCGATCCCCGGGCAACGGTCACTGAGATTGTGGATGGAAAGCTCCTGTTCTTTCAGTTCCATTTCCGGCGGTTTCTGATCCCAGTTCATTTTGATAATCAGCACCCGGTTGTACTCTTCATTTCCCCAGTCTTCTGTTAACTGATAATTGCCAAACTGTTTCTGCAACTCCTTAACAAAACGCAGAATCTCAGAATGCTCCCAGACAAGGTAGAGCGTTGCATGATGATACTTGGTCTTGGTGACTTCCGAGGCTAATGCTCTCACCTGCTTGTAGCCGAACTGGACATTTACAGGCAGACCCAGACGAATAGCCGTAGGCTCTATCGTCGCCAGAGGCCTGACATAATCGTAATGCTTTTGATCACCATGCCTTTCATAAACCCGATCAGAAGGTTTGGGCGCAAAAAGGAAATCCGGCTTTGGGTACTTCTCCAACAGTAAATCCGGCAATAACAGAGATCGGTTCAGCCCCCGACAGTCCAGCTGCCCAAGACCTGCCTTTGGTTTCTCTCCATGCCGGAAAATCACCAGTGTTTCTTCAGTCGACTGAGCATTGACAAAAGAGGCTACCAAGCCAGTGAGCAGGAAAAAAACCAGGTACTTCATAGAACAACGTCTCTGTAGAAAATGAATATGACTACAGATTAGCCATTAATGAAAATAATAGTTTAACGGATCTCAAAATCGACTCGGCTGTAGCCCTGAGCCCTACAGAACTTATCGACCAGAGATTGCACCAGAACCTCCGGCGGCTGACGTATTCCTTCTGCCCAAGGCTGAGAAATCAGTAAGGAAGCACTCTCATTGTAGAGCGCGAAAATAGGATCAATGAACTTCATCTGGGTGGGCTCTTCCAGAATAAAATTAAAGGCCGCCTTATTATTCTCTACGGACTGATCTGGAACGGACTTTCCATATTCATCTTCAGCACCCATGTTGATGAGCACCGCCTTGCTCTCCAGAAATGCCTGCAATGGATAGTACTTTTCAATGAAACCGTAAAGGCCTGTTGCCGTAACAATAAAATCAGCTTCAGCAACAGCAGCAAGCACACTTTGCTCATCGTCGGCCTTTATCCAACCTGCAATACCATTACCAGCCGGTCTCTTTCTAAGCTCAACAACGGTGACCTGAGCTTGCTCAGAAAGCAGGGCCCGGCTAATGCCCACACCGACTTTACCATAACCAAACAGCAGTACTTTCTTGTCTTTTAAGTTCTCATAGCCCGATTGTTTCATGGCTCTGAGCAGGCCATCACCTGTACCAAGCACCGTTTCAAGATTTTTAACCAGCGTTGAATCAACATCCAGACAGGGCTTACCATTGAGGCTGTGATAATAACTCAATCCGCTACGCGTCAATTCCACATAGCCATCTCTGGCCTCAAGGTCAGCATGATCCCCACAACAATCGAGAATGACATCAAAGGACAGGACATCAGGCACCTTCTCATAACAACTGACCCCCTTACTTTGAAACAGGGCAACAACTTCCGGGTCCGCATCAATAATCTCTGGCCAGGAGAGCGTCAGCTCTGCACCACCAGCAACCATAGGAAGCAGAGCGACCTGAGTATTCTGAGTGAGGGGAGCAGCATAGAGTATCCGTTTGCCAGAGAAGGGTTTCTCGTTTTCAAAACGCTTCATCTGCTCCAGCAGACAGGGGTATTCCCGGGTAGAAAAGCTACGATCTACCGCATGTTGTAATGTTTGAAATAGAGTCATCCAGCCGCACCTGATGGTTGTTTCTGTTCTGATTCAGCTTTAAAGAAAGCACTGAAGTCTGAACTGTCAAACCTGATGACTGAGAATTGCACTCGAGAATAAAGTTCAGTAGAGCGGCCCCCTCTCCCCGCAGCGAAATGTTAATGCTTATGCATACGCTGTTCATCCTGAGCTTGCTGAAGGATTCGGGTAATGTACTTCCACTGGCTCAGGATAAACGGTATGGGATTTAGCACCTAGGAGCCTGACCGAGAATAGGCAGGTCGGTCAGGCTCCTAGTGACTGAGAATTTGCCCCAAAAACTCTTTGGTGCGCTCGGACTCCGGAGAATTAAAAAAGATATCGGGTGTGGCTTCTTCCACTATTTGCCCCTGATCCATAAAGATCATGCGGTCCGCAACCGTTTTGGCAAAGCCCATTTCATGGGTCACACAGATCATGGTCATACCTTCGTTGGCCAACTCAACCATAACATCCAGTACTTCCTTGATCATTTCCGGATCCAGTGCGGAAGTAGGCTCATCAAATAACATGATTTCAGGATTCATGCAGAGGCTTCGGGCAATTGCCACACGTTGCTGCTGCCCACCGGAGAGTTGTCCCGGAAACTTATCGGCCTGATCAGGAATACGGACACGCTCAAGGTATTCCATCGCCGTTTTTTCCGCTTCCTTTTTAGCTGTTTTTCTGACCCAGACCGGTGCAAGCGTGCAGTTTTCAAGCACTGTCAAATGAGGAAACAGATTGAACTGTTGAAAAACCATACCGACTTCACGACGCACCTTTTCTATATTTTTCAGATCCCGGTTAAGTTCAGTACCATCTACAATGATCTGGCCTTCCTGATGTTCTTCCAGAGCATTAATGCAACGAATGAGTGTTGATTTACCGGACCCCGAGGGTCCACAGATCACAATCTTTTCTCCACGCACCACATCCAGATTAATGTCTCTAAGGACATGGAAACTGCCATACCATTTATTGACCCCATTCAATTTAATGACAGGGCTTGTTGGGTCTTTGCCTTCCCTTACCATCTTTTCCATGGAGACCTCTCATTTTTATTATGCTTGAATTTAATTCTTTTCCAGGCGCTGGCTGTACTTGGACATCCCAAAGCAGAACAACCAGAAAACAAACCCGGCAAAAAGATAACCTTCAACAGCGCTTCCCAGCCATTCGGGATCATTCAGACCGGCCTGAACAATAGAAAGCAGATCAAACAGACCAATGACCAATACCAGACTGGTATCTTTAAACAGGGCAATAAAAGTATTCACGATTCCGGGAATAACCAGACGGACAGCCTGAGGCAGAACCACCAGCAACATACTTTGCCAATACCCCATTCCGAGACTCTGGCAGGCTTCCGCCTGACCTCTTGGAATCGCCTGCAATCCACCACGCACCACTTCTGCCATATAAGCCGACTGGAACATGACGATCCCAATCATAGCCCTGACCAGTTTGTCGAAAACAATTTCTTCCGGAACAAACAGTGGCAGCATGACCGAAGCCATAAACAGAACGGTAATCAGCGGAACGCCTCGCCACAGTTCAATATAAGCGGTACAGAACGTCCGAATGACAGGCATGGAAGATCGCCTGCCAAGCGCTAACAAAACACCTATCGGTAATGACGCTAACATCCCATAAAGCGCCAGCACCAATGTCACCATTAAACCACCCCACTGATGGGTTTCAACCACGGGCAGGCCGAAGAAACCACCTGACAGAACCAGCCAGGAGGTCACTGGTAACACCAGTAATCCCAAACCCAGAGCCAGCTTCTTGCCGGGAATAGCCGGAATCATTAGCCAACCCAATACCAAAGCCAGTTGTGCAAAAAAGAGATTAACTCGCCAAGTTTCACTCTCCGGGTAGAAACCATATATAAACTGATCCAGTCGTGCAGTCACAAAAGCCCAGCAGGCGCCTTCAACATTACAGGCCGAACGGTTTTCACCCGTCCAGGTAGCATCCATGACCGCCCATTGCCAAAAGGGAGGAAGGATCAGATAGAGTCCATAGGCAATCGTCAGTGTAATCAGTGACTGAAAGGGGGTCGCAAACAAGTGCTCCCTCATCCAACCTAAAACCCCTCTCGAATTAACCGGAGGCTCTCTGGCAGGAATCATCTTCTGCTCCATCGCACTCTTCATTAACAGAATCCTTATCGCTCAACCAGCGATACCCAGCGGTTATAGAGGTTCATTAATACAGAGACCGTAAGGCTGATGGTGAGATAAACGGCCATGGTCATAGCTATCACCTCCACTGCCTGTCCTGTCTGGTTCAGAGTGGTACCTGCAAAGACACTCACCAGATCCGGATAACCTATAGCCGTTGCCAATGAAGAGTTCTTGATCAGGTTTAAATACTGGTTGGTCAGAGGAGGAATGATCACTCTCATAGCCTGAGGAATCACTACCAGACTCAGAACTCTGCGAGGCTTGAGACCCAGTGCCGCAGCGGCTTCCTTCTGTCCTTTGTTGACAGACTCAATACCCGAGCGAACGACTTCGGCAATAAAAGCCGCTGTATAAATAGTCAAAGCAAACCAGAGAGCAGCCAGTTCAGGCAGCACCACCAGACCGCCAGAGAAATTAAATCCTCTTAACGCCGGTATCTCCCACTGCAAACGGGCATCAGCAAGAAAGCCTGTCATCATGGGAATCAGTACGACGATAGAAACCATGATCGCTTTAATATAAGGAACGGGTCGTCCAGTGTTTTTTCGATGCTGTTTGTTAAAAAAAATCAGAACTAACACGGCAACACAGCAGGCCAACAAAGTCCAGGCAACCATTACCATTCCGGAATCAAGAATGGGCCAGGGCAGAGATATACCCCGGACATTCAGAAAGATGGCATCAAAGAGGCTGAAACTTTGTCGAGGACTGGGCAAAATACCCAGCACCGCAAAGTACCAGAAGAAGATCTGTAACAGCAGGGGAATATTTCTGAAAATTTCAATATAAACGCTGGCCAGTTTGGACAGCATCCAGTTTGAGGAAAGTCTGGCAACCCCCATCAGGAAGCCTAATACGGTGGCAAAGATAACACCAAGAAACGACACCAGCAGGGTATTCAGCAACCCCACCAGAAAGGTTCGGCCAAAGCTATGGCTCTCGTCATATTCCACCAGCGTTTGGATAATGCCAAATCCCGCTGACTGGGATAAAAAGTCAAAGCCGGTACTGATACCACGCTGCTCAAGATTCGACAGAGTATTGTTAACGACCCATCCGACCATCGCTACAACAGCCAGAATCAGCAACACCTGAAAAAAAATGGCCCGCCAGACTGGATCTCGCCAGAGTCTTACCAACATAGGTTGCCTTTTATTGTCCATGACCCATGAGCTCATGGCTTGTTCTTATTCTGATAGGCAAACGTTGGCAGCGTTTTTAAGTTCGCTGCCAGCTTTTTCCAGAAGCCTGCCGAAACAGTCTTAAGTTCAGCAGGCTCCCAGACTCTTAACGGAAAGGAGGTGCGTAAAGAATGCCGCCCTGACTCCACTGGGCATTGAGTCCACGCTCAATCTTCAAGGGAGAGGATTCACCAATATTCCGCTCAAAGATTTCACCGTAGTTCCCCACTTGCTTCACTACCTGATAAGCCCAGTTATCCTTGAGCCCCATACCTTTACCCTTGGGACCTTCAATGCCCAGAAAGCGGCGGACGGAAGGATCGGCTGAAGACTTGCTCTTGTCGATATTGGCAGAAGTCAGGCCGAGCTCTTCAGCATTGATCATGGCAAACAAAGACCACTTAACAATGTTGAACCATTGATCATCACCCTGGCGAACCAAGGGTCCCAGAGGCTCTTTGGAAATCACTTCAGGAAGAACAACCGCCTGATCCGGCTTGGACAGACGCAGTCGCAGAGCGTAAAGCTGGGACTGATCAGAAGTCAGGACATCACAACGACCGGAGTCAAAACCTTTGGCCGTTCCATCGGAAGTATCAAACACAACAGGCTGGTATTTCATACCATTGGTTCGGAAATAATCAGCCAGGTTGAGCTCAGTGGTGGTACCGGACTGAATGCAGACCGCCGCACCATCCAGCTGTTTAGCACTGGTCACACCCAGTTCTTTTTTCACCAGAAAGCCCTGACCATCGTAATAGCTGACGCCGGCAAAGTTGAGACCCAAAGAAGCATCACGGGTGAGTGTCCAGGTCGTATTTCGGGAGAGCATATCAATTTCACCCGACTGCAAAGCGGTGAAGCGTTCCTTGGCCGTCAGGGGAATGTACTTCACCTTCGAAGCATCACCCAGCACGGCAGCCGCTACCCCACGGCAAACATCCACGTCCATGCCTGACCACTGGCCTTTTTCATCAGGTGTTGCAAAACCCGGCAAACCGGTATTCACCCCACAACTGAGGTAGCCCTTGCTCAATACTGTTTCCAGTGTTGTGCTGCTGGTCTCTGCCTGGGCGCCAGCTGCTGCCAGCATAAGAGCAGGTGCCACCCATTTTTTGAGTCTTCTGATCATGATTCTGGTCCCGGTTGTTATTGTTATTCTGTTGCGCAAATGGCATTGGATACCTGCAAAACCTTACCGCTATTGGGCAGGGCTGGCAATAACCTCATTACTGACAGTGGCAATCAAACTCATGAGCAATGAGATCAAGTATTAGGGCCCCCGTCTAAAACACATAAAAAGACGACATTCAATGGATTGAAAATATCTCCAGAAAACACGATTCACCATCTGACCTTACCCTCACAGAAGCCCTGGAAGCCACGCTCCGAACCACAAAACCTGAGTCCCAAGCCCTATTGATGCCCTTACTGGCAGGCTTTCGCCAGAGCAAAATGCTTTTTAAAACGCTCTATTTGAACGAATAACGCTGCCTTGAAAGCGGGATACACCCTGCACAGCCCTGAAACCGTTCCACCCAGCCTCCTTTGTGTTAAACTCTGGCCACTTTTTTCCATGAACTTCCCATGAAAAACAGGCAGTATCAGACCCCTGCCATTTTCATGCTGGGCTCCGGACATCCCTCACTGTCAAACGGCGGTTCCGTGAGCTTTATAAAACTGACTGAGTGACTACTCACCACTGGGCGAGCCATGACCGAACAACTGAGCGAACATTACAAAGCCATCCTTGAATCCCTGGGAGAAGATATTCACCGGGATGGCCTGAGAGATACCCCCAAGCGTGCCGCCAAGGCCATGCAGTTCCTGACTCGCGGTTATGAGCAAAGCCTTGAGGACATCGTTAATAACGCGGTGTTCGAATCTGACATCAGCGAAATGGTCGTCATCAAGGACATCGAGCTGTACTCCATGTGCGAACACCACATGCTGCCCTTTATTGGCAAGTGCCACATTGGTTACATCCCTGATGGCAAAGTACTCGGTCTGTCCAAATTTGCCCGTATTGTGGATATGTTTGCCCGTCGCCTACAGATTCAGGAAAACATGACCAAGCAGATTGCCGACGCCATTGTCGAAGCTACCGGTGCGAAAGGTGTGGGTGTTGTGATTGAAGCCCAACACATGTGCATGATGATGCGTGGCGTACAGAAACAAAACTCTTCCATGACCTCATCGGTGATGCTGGGTCTGATGCGTGAAAATCAGCCAACCCGTGAAGAATTCCTGCAGTTTATTCGTCACAGATAAACCAGTAAGAGGGAGCCAGCAAGGCTCCCTTTCATCAAGCGGCTGGCAACAGGCAGTTAAACTCCGTTCCCTCTCCCTGACTGCTTTTGACATTGATCTTGCCATTATGGGCTTCAACAATGGCCTTCACCAAAGACAGCCCAAGACCAAACCCCGGCGTTTTTCGACTGGCGTCCCCCCGGTACAAACGATCAAAGATATGAGGCAAATCAGACTCGGCTATTCCTCGGCCAGAATCCTGCACAGACACCTTCCATAAGTCTCCTTCCTTACAAGCAGAAAGCACAATACTTCCCTGCTCTGGAGTAAACTTCATGGCATTATCCAAAAGGTTGGCAAAGACCTGTCGCAAGCGGTTGGGACTGGCCAGAATATTCATAGTCTCCGGAAGCTCGAAACTGAGATCAATCTGCTTCTCTTCCGCCAGATATTCATAAAGTTGTGCCGCTTCCCTAATCAAGTCGGACAAATTTGCCTGAGTACGATCTCTGGCATCCAGATGTTGCTCCACTGCAGCCACGTCCAACAGGCTATTCACCATTGCCAGCATTCTTTCACTTTCTTCCAGACAGTCCATCAGGCTTTCTTTCAAGGCCTGAGGGTCATTCTTGACCATGGCTTTTTCAGCACTGAGTCGCATCCGGGTTAATGGCGTTCTGAGATCATGGGCTGCTGCATTCAGTGTGTCTTCGAGGCTGCGGATCAATTGATCGATTCGGCTCATCTGCTGATTAAACAACAGCGTTAACTGCCCAAGCTCACTGCTTTTCGAAGACGACAACGGTAGCTTGTCCTGTAATCCTTTTCTCTGCAGACTTTTAACATGCTCCACCAGCTTGCGGATGGGTTTCAGCATCCGACCATTTAGCCAGGCTACCAGAACAATACTGATGACCCAAAGCGACAGCAGGGTCAACAACATGACATTGCGAAAGCTGGCTAGCTCTTCATATCGCAGAGTACCGGAAAGGCTCATCACCAGAGTCTGACTACCCACCACCTGTCTACTGACCTGGCTGCCATCATCCAGCCTTTCTGTCGCAGAGAAAGGCAGGTCAACTCCCTCATGGAACAGCAACTCACCGTCGTCACCCCAGAGGTTGGCACTGTAGCCACTCAGCCGGAGAAAATAACGATCACGCTCCAGTACGGTCAGAATCTTTTCCTGACCACTGCTGTTGTAGATGCGCTGCATATTATTGTTGATGACTTTCAGCAGCTGGGCATCCCGACTGACCAGCTCTTCTTCAAACAAGTGATAGCTGACAGCCCCAAGACCGGAAGCAATCACCATCATAATCACGCCGTACCAGAGAGTCAGTACTCGCTTGGTTGGCGTCATTACACTTTCGTCATTCACAACAGGTTTATTCACCGGCTCTGAGCACATAACCCATCCCCCTGATCGTGTGCAGCAGCTTGGTTGACTCATCCTTGTCAATTTTGCTTCTCAATCGACAGACCAGAACATCAACGACATTGGTTTGTGGATCAAATTGATAATCCCAGACATGCTCCATGATTTGTGTTCTGGAAATCACTCTCTCACGGTTTCGAAGGAGGAACTCCAGAAGAACCATTTCTCTGGGCTGAAGGGACAGTTTTCTATCGCCCCGCCAGGCCAGCTTTCGGGACGAATCAAAACTGAGGCCATGGAAGCTCAGCTTTTCCGACACCACTGACTGGGTAGATTGATTCCGGCGCAGTAATACTTCTACCCGTGCCAACAGTTCATTAAAAGAAAAGGGTTTGGTGAGGTAGTCGTCTCCGCCAATACGAAGTCCTGACACCTTGTCTTCTACTGTTTTTCGGGCACTGAGAAAAAGAATAGGAAAGGTGACGCCCTGCCCTCTGAGGTTTTTCACCAGATCCAGACCGTTCATTCCCGGTAGCATGATATCGACTATCGCCAGGTCAAAAGGCTCAACGACCACTTCATCCAGTGCTTCTTCAGCACTCTGGCACTGAGCCACGCCATAGCCATGCTCTTTCAAGCCTTCACTGACAAAGGTGGATATAACTGAGTCGTCTTCTACTACCAGGATATTCAACAGCCTACTCCAAAATCCGGCGACATTATTAGCGTCATTTTTTGGACGTAGATTACCAGCAAAGCGTTAGAAAAGAAGAAACCTTTCCAGCCTGTAATGTTCAGGCAAGGTCAGGGCAATGGTGACTCACTAATCTACAACCAAGCGCTGAGACAACAGCAATAATGTCCTTAGCGGATAAACAGAACAGAGACAACAAGATCAACATTAAGGATACAACCATGAAAAAGAGCATCATCGCACTGGCTTTCATTACTACTGGACTGGCTACCGGACTGGCTACTGGCGCACAGGCTAACACCACTTCCCTGCCTACCCTAACTGACAAAGCAGCTCTGGAACTGGTCAATCAGGGCCTACAGTCCTGCCGCAAAGATGGTTACAACGTCAGTGTTGCTGTTGTTGATCGTACAGGCTCACTGAAAGCCTTCGGTCGCTCTGAACTGGCTGGACCGCACACTGTTGATAGCGCTCAGAAAAAAGCCTTTACTGCCGCCTCCATGGGTCAGCCTACTGCCAACCTGGCCAAGCTGATCACCGACAAGCCTTTCCTACAGGGCCTGAAAGACATGGATTCACGCATGTTGCTGCTGGGTGGTGGTATGCCAATCAAAGTTGACGGACAGGTAGTAGGTGGCATCGGTATTGGCGGCGCGCCGGGTGGTCATCTGGATCAGGCTTGTGCAGAACAGGCTATCAAGGTCGCTCTGAAATAAAATGGAAGCGTAACCTTGTTTCCTTCCTGTAAACAACTATCGATAGCCTGTCTGAGCTCTTTCTGAAGAGCTCAGACACATTAATTTTTCCTTCCAAACACCCCGCTCTCCCAGCCATTTTGAATTTGCACATATAAAAAACGAATACTAATTTGTATTTCTAATAAATATCCAAAAATGGTCTGGACACTGACAATGTATACCAAGGTTGCTAGGCTCTCTTTTTGTTTTCTAATGTCTCAGGGGTCGTTCGTTCTGGCTCAATGCCCAAATCCATTAACAGGCCTTCCAGATAGCCAATATCAGGAGCCTGACTGCCACATGTTGACCTGTATGCAGGGAGAATTCACCTACAACGCTGAAAAAGATACCCTGTATCTGACTCGACTGATTGAAGGTAGAAATCCATCACTTTCATATACCAGTCAACCTATGCCGTCACCCCTTCCTGCTGATAGGCAGACTGAAGGCCTCTATTTACAAAATGCTTGTCAGCTTTTAGAGCAGGGTTTCAGCATTCATTTATTTGCAGACAGCCAGCAAGGGACACACTTTGCACTAACCCCACCACAACTGGAACAGCCTTCTCCCCTAGTCATCAAGAAGGAAATACAGGAAGAGAAAACCGGTTACGCTCTGGACAAAAATATCCCTTACAGTTTTGCCCCTACCTTTATGAGTGATGACCTGAAAAACAGCTTTCACTTCAGTTGTAAAAATATCCAGTTCTATGAACGTGCTGACTTAGTCACTGCAGATTGCCCTGTAAACCAGGGAAAGACTGTTCGAGCCATCGCTATCAGCCCCCGATCCATCCTGTTCAAAGTGATTGAGTCAAATACTCAAACCAAAGAGCCTGTTAACTTTTTTGCAGAGAACAGAAAAGGCCGTATCACCCCCAGACACGCAGAGTTCATTCCACGTTTTATAACACGCAAAGTAGATACCGCTACCTTTATTAGCGAAGATTGTAAAAATAACCAGATAGTTGTTCCATTTATGGACTGGAAAACTTGTCATTCAAAAAATACAGTCACTTTATCTGACAGTATTACGGTTCTCGAAAATACAGAGCTGGTTGTCGATACCCGAGATGATAAAAACTACGCTCTGATGTTTTACCCCCTTAGATCCAAATTTAATGAACCGACCTGGCTATCAGGAGTTAATCAGTGCCACCAAAACGGTTTAGTTCTGTCTTATAATACTTATCATAACCATCTCTATTGTGAAGCCCCTGCAACACTTACTAAGGAAAATACTCCGCCTAAAAGACCCGCACTCTCTCAAGAAAGAACTACACTCAGCCAACTACTGACAGATGAAGATGAGTTTGAAGTCTCCTTTATCGACAACCTTGAGGAAGAGATCTGATCCGTTGGTATTTTTCAAAAGATACCGCAAACCACTTGGATAACAGTCCTGCAAGGCTAAGCCCCTGATTCAACTCATTAAATATCCTGATATCCAGCACGTATGTATAGACAAAAAATAGGTTGACTCTGCTGAAATCAAGCATAACATATAAAAGCGTATTTATATGTTTTCAGGGAGGACGCTGTTATGTCCACATGCACTACAACCAAGAGCTGCTGCTCAAAAGAAAAAGTGGTTCAGCCCGTCACTTCCATTGAAGCGACCACCCGCTATAAATGGTCTGTAGGGGGAATGGATTGCGCCAGCTGTGCGGCCAAAATCGAGAAAGCTCTGGCCACAATATCCGGTGTAAAACAGGTTAGGGTCGCTTTTGCGACAGAGCGTTTGCTGGTAGACCTGGACCCGGCCACTTCACCAGATACTATTCAGAAAACGGTGGAACAGCTGGGCTTCACCCTGAAAAATACAGATCAGGCAGACAAGGAAGAGCCCCTTTGGAAAGCTCACTCAACGTTTACCCTGCTAGCTGTTCTGATGACACTGGCCAGTATCTTCATGCTCTTCGATCCAGCCTGGGGCTCATTCGGCTTTCTGCTGGCCACCGTTCTGGGCGTAATGCCTTTTGCGAAAAAGTCACTCAACCAGATTCGAAATGGTAGCTGGTTTGGCATAGAAACCCTGATGACTGTCGCGGCACTGGGAGCATTGATTCTGGGAGAAACCGTTGAGGCAGGTCTCGTTCTGCTGCTGTTTTCTCTGGGCGAAATGCTTGAAGGTTTTGCCGGGCGAAAGGCCAAAGCAGGGATCAAAAGCCTTATGCAGCTCACTCCTGACACTGCCTGGAAAATACAAGACGGTGAGCGAATAGAAGTCCCTGCAGACTTTTTGGTACCCGGCGAGCTGATTGAAGTGTTACCCGGAGACCGCTTGCCTGTCGATGCCATTTTACACTCCAGTCTGGGCTCTTTTGACGAAAGTGCACTGACAGGTGAGTCTATTCCTGTTAACCGAGAGGCCGGTGAAAAGATCATGGCCGGCTCCATGGTGGTCGATAAACCCGTCCGCTTAACCGTAGAATCAGAGCCTGGCGAAAATGCTATTGATCGCATTGTTACGCTTATCGAAGAAGCTGAAGAACGTCGTGCACCTATTGCCAGAATGGTCGATAAGTTCAGTGCCTGGTACACGCCACTGGTCATGGGATTTGCCACACTGGTTTTAATCATTCCGCCCCTGTTCGCCGGTGCAGCATGGACTCCCTGGGCCTATAAAGCACTCACTCTGCTGCTGATTGCCTGTCCTTGCGCTCTGGTTGTATCCATTCCCGCTGCGGTGACTTCCGCGCTGGCCTCTGCAGCACGATTCGGTGCGCTCATCAAAGGTGGGGCCGCATTAGAACAGCTCAGAGAGATAAAGAAACTGGCTTTTGATAAAACCGGTACATTGACTGAAGGCAAGCCAAGGGTTACCCGTGTAGTTAGCGTTCATGAACAGGAAGATCAAATACTCTCTCTGGCGAGCGCCATTGAAATGGGCTCAAGCCACCCTCTGGCTACGGCTATCATTGATGAGACCAAGAGCCGAAGCCTGACTTTCTCTGAAGCGACTGATATCCGTGTTCTAACGGGTCGGGGTGTAGAGGGTACTGTCGCAGGAAGAACCATAAAAATAGTGGCTCCTCGCTACATTGATGATAAAGATCTGGGTGAACACAAAACAACCATTGAGTCTCTGGAATCAGAGGGCAATACCGTTGTCGTCGTCAAGGATGAAGAGAACGTTCTCGGTCTGATTGGACTGGCGGATACTCTTAGAGAAGATGCGATTAAAGCCATCAGAAAGCTCAAAAGCATTGGTGTTGAAAGCGTGATGCTAACCGGCGACAACCGTCGTGCAGCCGCCGCTATTGCGGGTAAACTGGGCATAGACTACAAAGCTGAATTATTACCGGAAGATAAAGTTAAAGCCGTCCAGGCAATACAAGCTCAAAATAAGGGCGCTGTCGCGATGGTGGGTGATGGCATTAATGATGCCCCTGCCCTGAAAACAGCTGAGCTGGGTATTGCCATGGGACGAGGCAGTGACGTGGCTCTGGAAACAGCCGATGCAGCGCTGACTCATGAGCGTCTGATAGAGCTGCCACATATGATTCAGTTGTCACAGAATACAGCACGAATTACTCGTCAGAATATTGGTTTGGCTCTGGGTATCAATACCCTGTTCCTGCTAACCACCCTGTTTGGTGTGACCGGTTTAATGGCCGCAGTATTGTCAGATGCCGGTGGAACCGTATTGGTCACCCTGAATGCATTAAGATTGATGAAGAAGCAGAAGAACTAAGAAAACTTTGAAGTGGTTGATTACAGAGTCTTTTACAGACTCTGCATCAACCCAGAATGGTAGTATTAAGCTGGGATGTTTGCCTTCAACTCAAAATAAAAAAACAGTGCCTTTACCTTCCTCACTGATAAAGCCTATTTCTCCACCATGCTTTTCAATAATCGTTTTGGAGATACTGAGCCCCAACCCTGCAGCAGGAATACCAGGACTTATCCAACAACGCCGGAATACTGATGCATTCTCTGGAAGAGATAAAACTGGATAACAATAATGTTGTAATATCTGAGCAAGATGCTTCAAGACTTTCTGCATTAATGCTGGCGTTGATTGCCATCATTGAAAAAACAGTCGCCAGCGCCAGTAAAAAAACTCAGTTCATTACTCACGAAGCCCCGGCTTCCAAGTAGTCAGAGTAATGAGTACCTCATTGTCATAAAACGCCAACAAAGCTGTAACATTACTGAAATATATTCCCCCTATTCTCGCAACCATCAAATTTTAAAGTTAAAGAAAAATGTTTTGCACAACCCATAACCAGATAACGGCGCGGCAAAATATTTTTCTCAGTAAACATAAGCACACTCCAAGCGAGTTTCTCGGGGAGAGAACAAGTGAAGTTACTGAAGTCTGTTCTGATATCATCTCTGCTGGCTGCAGCGTCCTTCTCTGCATCTGCCAAGACTGAAATCATCAACGGTGCGGGAGCCAGCTTTCCACACCCTATCTATGCCAAATGGGCTGAGGAATACCAGAAAGAAACCGGTATTCGTATCAACTATCAAGCGATTGGTTCCGGCGGTGGTATTCGTCAGATTACAGCCAAAACCGTTGATTTTGGCGCCAGCGATGCTCCTCTGGACGTAAAAAAACTGGCTAAAGAAGACATGATCCAGTTCCCAATGGTTATGGGTGCGATTGTTCCTGTCATCAACGTTCCAGGTATTGAGCCAGGCGCTTTGAAACTGACCGGTAAAATCCTGGCAGATATCTACATGGGTAACATCAAGAAGTGGAACGATGAGCGTATCTCTGCTCTGAACCCAGGCGTCAATATTCCTAATCAGGCTATTTATGTCGTACACCGTTCAGATGGTTCCGGTACTACTTACAACTTCACCGACTACCTGAGCCGTGTAAGCTCGGAGTGGAAAGAGAACATCGGCAAGAACACCGACATCACCTGGCCCAAGAAAGCCACCACTATCGGTGGTAACGGTAACGCAGGTGTAGCTAACTTCGTACGCCGTACCCGTGGAGCTATCGGTTATGTTGAATATGCATACGCCAAACAAAACAGCTTGACCTATACCCAGCTGGCCAGCGCTGATGGCAAGTTCCTCCAGCCAAATATGGATACTTTCCAGGCGGCGGCTGCCAATGCTGACTGGGCGAATGCTCCAGGCTTCCGCCTGCTGCTGAACAACCAGCCTGGGGCTGATTCCTGGCCTATGACTGCGGCCACTTTCATCCTGATGCATAAAGATCAGAAGAATGCCAAGAAAGCACAGCACATCATCGACTTCTTCGAGTGGAGTTATGAAAAAGGCGGTGACTTTGCAGTCGGTCTGGATTACATCCCAATGCCCGAAGCGGTTGTGGAAATGGTTGAGAATGTCTGGAAAAAAGACCTGACCACTGATGGCAAGACCATCATCAAGTAACTCAGTATCCATGACTTTCTGAAATAGGAAACGAACGACAGTTGATCAGCTGTTTATACCAAAACTCCTTGCCTGACATGTACCGAGATGGAGCACAGGCAAGATGTTTTCGCTATAGGCACCACGCTGATCAACTGTCGTGTTGCTGCTTATGCTTTCGACTACGATGTCCCGCGCCGTGAACAGCCCTGAGCTGATAAATGGTGACTCAATCTTCCACAGACTGAGCTTCACCAGCGCCATTTTGATTTTTCTGGTGTTGATCGGAATCATTATTTCCCTGATTGACGGAGGCTGGCAAGCTCTCACTGAATTTGGTCCCGGTTTTGTATTTCGTAATGTCTGGGATACGGTAAACAGTGACTTCGGTGCAGCTGCAGCCATTTACGGCACTCTGGTTTCTTCTCTTATTGCCATTGTTATTGCCATTCCTGTAGGTCTGGGCACAGCGATCTTCCTGGCCGAGCTGGCTCCCGGCTGGATCAGCCGCCCCGTTAGTATGGCCATTGAACTGCTGGCCGCAGTACCCAGTATTATTTATGGTATGTGGGGCCTTTTTGTCTTTGCCCCCTGGTTCTCCGAAGGTTTCCAGTTCTGGGCACTGGAAAATCTGGTTGACCTGCCCCTGATTGGTCCCTGGTTTGATGGACCACCCATTGGCATTGGCCTGCTGACAGCAGGCATTATTCTGTCATTCATGATTTTGCCCATTATTACTGCCCTGACCCGTGATGCTCTGAAGACTATTCCCAATGTGGTCAGAGAAGCGGCTTATGGGGTGGGTGCCACACCTTATGAAGTGATTACCCGGGTACTTCTGCCCAGCATCAAGAATGCTGCAGTCGGTGCTGGTATCCTCGGTCTGGGCCGAGCCCTGGGCGAAACCATGGCCGTTGCTTTTGTCATAGGCGGCGCCAGTCGTATAGAGACCTCGCTGTTTATGCCTGCGAGCTCTATTTCATCCACGATTGCACAGCAATTCAACGAAGCCACTAATGAGATGCACATCTCAGCTCTGATCAGCCTGGGTCTCGTGCTGTTTGTACTGACATTTATTGTGATGGGTGCCGCCCGTCTCTTGTTAAAAAAGAAGAGCTGAGGAAGCGATAATGCCAGTCAGGAAACTCAAGAATTTCGCCTTTATCGGCTTTTGCATTTGCTGTGCACTGTTTGGTCTTATTGTTCTGGCCAGCGTACTTTATAGCCTGGTCGGACAAGGTCTTGCCGGCATGGGGCAACATATCTTCACCGAACTGACACCTGGACCTGGTAGCCCCGGTGGTCTGAAAAACGCTATTGTCGGCAGTTTGATTCTGACGGGGCTGGGTATCCTGATCGCGGCACCTCTGGGTGTGTTGGCTGGCACCTGGCTGTCCGAGTCTGAGCAAAGCTCAAAAATTGCTGAAACCCTACGCTTTCTCAACGGTATGTTGATGAGTGCACCTTCCATCCTGGTAGGTCTGTTTGTCTACAAGGTAGTGGTCGTGACCACCGGTACCTTCTCAGGCTGGGCTGGCGCCATCGCTCTGGCTATTCTGGCACTGCCTGTTATCGTCAGCACCACGGAAGAGATGCTTCGCCTGGTGCCTACCACCTTGAAAGAAGCGGGTACCGGACTGGGTGCCCCACGCTGGAGAGTGATTACCCAGTTGTGCTATCGGGCAGCGGGCCCCGGCATTATTACCGGCATTCTGTTGTCTGTAGCTCGTATCACGGGTGAAACAGCACCTCTGTTGTTTACCGCCCTGAACAGTAACTTCATGAGCACCGACCTGGACAAGCCTATGGCTAACCTGCCGGTGACCATCTATCAGTACGCTTTGAGCCCCTACGAATCCTGGAATGAACTGGCCTGGGCCGGCGCTCTGCTGATTACCGTATTTATTCTGATTATCAATATTCTGTCCACTGCTTTACCGCGTTGGATCAAAGCTCGAAAGGCAGCCAAATGAACATGAACATTGCTACTGCTCCTGCGGCTACAGATGCGTCTGCAACTCAAAAAAGCCTGACTGACATCAATACAGAAACCGGCCTGGCTGAAGATATTCTGTACCCAAGAATGGAAGTAAAAGACCTCAGTTTCTTTTATAACAAAGGTTCCGAGCCTGCGTTGAAAGAGGTCAACATGCCAATTTACAACAACAAGGTAACGGCACTGATTGGTCCTTCTGGCTGTGGTAAGTCCACACTGTTGCGCACCATGAACCGTATCTTTGATCTGTATGGCAACCAGGCTGCAGAAGGTGAGATTCTGCTGGATAACGAAAACATCCTGCAGCGCGGTCTAGATCTTAATGAATTGCGCTCCAAGGTAGGCATGGTCTTCCAGAAGCCAACGCCTTTTCCTATGTCCATCTATGACAACATCACTTTTGGCCTAAAAATGAGAGGAGGCATGAGCAAGCCGGAAATGGCTATCCGTGCCAAGAAAGCGCTGAAACGTGCTCATTTGTGGAAAGAAGTCAAAGACAAACTGCATGCCGATGCCAGCAGTTTGTCCGGCGGACAGCAGCAGCGTCTGTGTATTGCACGCACCATCGCCCTGCAACCCGAAGTAATTCTGATGGACGAGCCAACCTCTGCTCTGGATCCACTGGCCACCAGCGCTATTGAAGAGCTGATTACCGATCTGCGTGAGAAATACACCATCGTAATCGTGACCCATAACATGCAACAAGCCATGCGTATCTCGGATTACACAGGCTTCATGTATCTGGGCGAACTGGTTGAGTTTGATGAAACCAGCAAGATCTTCAATGATGCTGCTAATCAGAAGACCCGTGATTATATTGCGGGTGACTTTGGTTAACCCGACTCTGACTGTGGAGCCTGATGGCTCTACAGTTTTACCTTCAAATATCCCCCTGACTAATATCTCAATATCTACAGCAGACTGGTTTACATAATAGTAATAAACACCACTCCCATTTGTGACAACAACAAGAAGTACAACGATATTATCTGAAGTCTGAATCCAAACACCTGAATACTGAGTATTTATTAGCTTTTCAGGCTCAGCCTGCACTCCCTCTCGATTTATCGAAACAGCTGAAGCTTTTGAGTTTACGGCTTTAGTTGCGTTAGCCGCTGCAACAAGTGAAAACTAACTTAAATTAGCACAGAGAGACTCCAGCGCCTGCGATACCAAACACTTCCGTTATCAGCCATTCAGACTACAGCGTTTGACTTACATTGATAGATAATAGGAACTTTCCATAACAACAATAACAACAACAATAACAACAACAGGGGAAGGCCATGGGTCCTTTGAAAGGCATCAGAATTCTGGAAATTGCAGGGATCGGACCCGGCCCTTTTGCCGGCATGATGCTGGCAGATTTGGGCGCAGATGTTATCCGTGTTGAACGTCCCAAAGGAGGAATGTTCGGCGACAACCCCAAACTGGATATTCTCAACCGGGGCAAACGCTCCATCGGAGTTGATCTCAAGACTCAGGAAGGCGTTGAAACCGTTTTAAAACTGGCAGAAAGCTGTGATGCCATGTTTGAAGGTTTTCGGCCAGGTGTCGTTGAAAAGCTCGGTATTGGTCCAGAGCCTGCTATGGCTATCAATCCACGTCTGGTCTATGGCCGAATGACAGGCTGGGGGCAAGACGGACCACTCGCCCATGCCAGTGGTCATGACATCAATTACATCTCGATCACCGGGGCATTGCATGCCATAGGAAACCGAGGAGAGAAGCCGGTAGTCCCCCTGAACCTGGTGGGCGATTTTGGCGGCGGTGGATTAATGCTTGCCTTCGGCATGGTCAGTGCCATTCTCGAAGCGAAAACATCAGGGAAGGGTCAGGTAGTCGATGCGGCAATGGTCGATGGCGCTGCAGCCTTGATGGCCAGCGTTTACGGAGCTCAACAAAGTGGCTTCTGGTCAGAAGAGCGTGGCACTAACATGCTGGATTCAGGTGCTCATTTCTACGACACCTATGAAACATCAGATAACCAATACATTTGTGTGGGTGCCTTTGAACCTCAATTCTATGCAGAATTGCTGAAACTCATTGGGCTGGACGATGAGGAGCTTCCTCACCAGATGGATATGGGGCAATGGCCGGATCTGAAAGAGCGCTTCACTGCAGTGTTCAAAACCAAAACAAGAGATGAATGGTGTGAGATCCTGGACGGTACCGATGCCTGTTTCTCACCCGTATTACCCATGTCAGAAGCCTACCACCACCCTCATAATGTGGCTCGGGGAACCTTTGTTGAACGCGAAGGTGTGATGCAGCCAAGACCGGTTCCTCGTTTCAGCCGAACCGACAGCGAGATTCAAAGACCCGCTGCCCGAGTCGGTGAGCATACTGATGAGATTCTTTCAGAGCTGGGCTTTACCATAGACGACATTAATCGTTTGAAAGAAAACAAAGCCATTAAATAACTCTTCGGTCAAATCAGGATGGGACAGATCATAGGCTCCGATTAACAGCCGGGAAAATATTTACCTTTCCCGGCTGATGCTTTATCAGGCTGACTTTTCTTCCAGCCCTAATGTTTTGAGTGCCAGTGCTTTGGCAGCCCGGTAATCAGGCTTGGCTGCCGGCGTACGTTTAATTTCGTCTACCAGAATGAGCTCTCTTGGCGCCTTGTAACGGGCAATTTTGCTGGAACAAAAAGCGGCCAGATCTTCCATTGAAGGCTGCTTGCCCTGACGGGGATGCACAATGGCTGCCACCCGTTGGCCAAACCTGTCATCAGGCACTCCGACGACTACAGCATCAAAAACATCATCGTGAGCTTTGAGTGCGGCTTCCACTTCTTCCGGAAAAACTTTTTCACCTCCGGTATTAATACAGCCAGAACCCCGGCCCATCAGCTGAACCGAACCGTCTTCCAACACCTGGGCGAAATCACCGGGAATGACCCAGCGCACACCATTGGCATCGGTTTTAAAGGTCGCGTCGGTTTTTTTCTGATCCTTGTAATACCCCAATGGGATATGACCACTACGAGCCAAGCGACCTATTTCCGGACAACCAGGCGCCAGTGGCTTCAGATTGTCATCCAGAATCTGAGTGTGTTCTGACAGGGTGAATCTTGGACCTGCAGCTTCTTCATCCCCCATATCCATAACAGCACCATTATGGCCCGTCTCTGAAGCACCAAAGCTGTCCAGAATCATACGACCAGGCAGCAATGCTTTAAGTTTGTTCTTCACTGACTGACTGAGAATGGCTCCCCCGGATGAAACCACCATTAAACCTTCAAGATTGTATTTCCCGGTTTCTATGACTTCTGCGATGGGCCTGGCCATGGCATCACCCACTAGCATCAGGGAAAGTCCTTTCTCATCCTGAGTCAGTTTTACCACTTCATCCGCATCAAAATGTTTTCCGGTGTAGAGAATAAATTTACCACCGGTAAAAAAGGTGATCATGCAGGTCCAGGTGCCTCCACCATGCATCATAGGCGGTGGGCAAACCGTGGTCAGAGGGAAACTGTTGCTAACAACCGCAGAGAGTTCTTCCGGTGTTTTAATAGGATCACCGGAAGGGTTACCGCCCTGCATGGCCGCAAAAAAAATATCTTCATGACGCCACGTAGTGCCTTTGGGCATTCCGGTAGTGCCACCGGTATAAATCATATAGACATCGTCGCTTGTACGACCGGTAAAGTTACGTTCCGGACTGGATTCACTCAGAGCCTGTTCATAAGAAATAGCATTCAATGCAGAGCTGTCATGTTCACTGCCATCTTCAATGACCGTGAAACTTTTCAACAAAGGAAGTCTGGATCGAATGGATTCAAGTAAAGGCGTAAAGCTGCGTTCATACACGGTAGCAACAATGTCAGCATCATCAAAAATATAAGTCAGCTCATCTTCAACGTAGCGGAAGTTAATGTTGATCGGTACTGCACGGATTTTAAAACAGGCAATAAGAGCTTCAATCCACTCCACCCGGTTGTAGGCATAGATAGCAACATGTTGTCCTGCTTCCACACCACTGTTGGATAAGTGATGCGCCAGCCGGTTAGCCCTCTCATCCAGCTCTGCATAGGTTCGCCTTTCACTCCCCGCGACCAGTGCTTCATTCTCAGGCACGGTATCCACCACCTGTTCAAACAGATCTGCCAGATGAAATTCCATGGGATGACCTCAATTATTATTATTTTTAAGATAGACGCCTTACTTGTAAGCCATAATCTCTCAGAGTCGATCTGGTTTGTAAACTGGAAAGTCATGAGCACAGCGGGCAGGAACTTCTATAGTGTTTCATGGTCAAATCATGTTGAGATAAAGATTGTTCGAACAAGAAACAAACCTATCTCTATCTTCAAAAGAAACAGGGAAAAAAAAGACAGAACACGACAGGATTCCAATGAGTTATTGTTCTTCAAAAAGCACCCAACGGCCCATTTAATCTCAAAGTATTGGAGATAAATCGGGATAGGGCGTAGCCTCACGACTACGCTCCTCCCACAACACCCAGCATACGGGTCCGTACTGGGCGTTTCGGCCAGTTAAGCGGCCAACAATCTGATTAAACCTAACTTATCAAACCAACTATTGGGTAGCGCCATGTGTAACGCAGGACTCCGACTCACTCGCCAATGTCCTTTTCCTGAAGCTACCGTTTGCCTTGTCAGTTTGTCACTGATTCCCTGCTTTCGCAGTTCCTTGTACCGCTTTGGGCTTCTCTTCCATTGATACCAGAGCAGACTTCGCAACCGCCTTCTTATCCAACAGTCAAAGTGTTCAAACTCTGTGCGGGTTTCTACTTCTCGGAAGTAGTTCTTCCATCCCTGCAAGTACCTGTTGAGTCCTTCCA
>NZ_JOKH01000001.1:634018-686518 GCF_000722635.1 Endozoicomonas numazuensis
AAAGTAAATGATCCACGTTCATAGAACGTGGTTTTGCTTTATGCCCCCTAAAAGGGGGCTAATACCGCCAGCCTTCAGAGAAGGCTGGTGAGAGTTGTCCCAAGATTGAAAATTATTTCCTGAAATCTATCTCCTGCTGGAGACGCTCTCTTTTCTCCTGATACTTCACATATTTGCGTATCATTTCTGCATCAACACCAACGGTATCAACACAATATCCCTTAGCCCAAAAGTGATTGCCCCAATATGGCCTCTTCTTCAAATACGGGAATTTCGAAAACAGCCTCAGAGCCGTACGACCCTTCACCGTTCCCAAAAGCGTTGAAATCGAAACCTTCGGAGGTACCTTCACCAGCAAATGTACATGGTCATTTTGGATGTTCAGCTCAACTACCGTACAACCAAGCTGACTACAAAATACCTGAATGCTGTTGTGAACATCAGCTTTTACAGCTCCGGTTAAGACACGAAACCGATACTTTGGTACCCAAACTATGTGGTATTGGCAATGCCAGATGACATGCGTTAACTTCTCAAATCTACTCATGTTACTTCCTATCTCTAGTAGTTGTGGGGACAACTCAGAGATAAGGAGTAGCATGGGTAGTTCATGGCAGGCGGAGCCAACCATTCATGACCACGTCCATAGGACGTGGATTTTCACGATGCATTAAAAGAGAAGAGTCGTCAAACTGGAACGACACCGGATGAGGCAAAGTAAACAATCACTAAGTAGATTTGGGTGACTACCCACTCCGATTACTTTAGTTTTCTGTCCTTCTTTGAAGCCTGAGCCTTTCTACCGTGTCGATTTTTGGGTTGCTGACCGATATAACCCCCTACTCATTAGCGATGGATTTATGGGAAATTCTCACAATGACATTCTGGGTATTAAAGCCCCTGACTACGCCATGGCAGGTCGTTGGAAGAAAGATGGAACAGCAACAGGAAGGATGGCACTCAGGGAACAAGCCCTTTTCATCATAAGAAAAGCGCTTGTCTCGTAGAAATGAAATCTGGAAAAAGTATTAGCCTGCTTTTTGAGCGTTTAAACCACTGGCCACGGCAACAGGTTTGCTTTGAAAAGGATCTGTTTTGTAGTCAAGACAGGCACGAACAAACTTCAGACAGGCAAGGATGGTTAAAACAGCAGCAATGGAGCAGCTGACAATCACTGGAGCACTGGCAAAAAGCCGCAGAACAGGCTCAAGAAAATCGATAGCGATAAACTCAATTGTGCCCTGTGGGTTGTACTTCATAGCTACGACCGCTATTGCAACACCTATCAGGAAAAGACTGACCAAGATGTCCATCGTCAGCCGGTACTTGCGATACGCTTTAATCATGCAGAAGAGCACCTGAAAACGTCCATTTTATCACGGTGCCTAAAATTCAGATTGCGTAGATATACTGCATTTGACTTAACATCTTAAATGTAAAAGCCCATCAATTTGAAACTCAACCTTAAAGATAAACAACAGCTTCTACATTATTCCCATCAGGGTCCAGTAGAAATGCCGCATAGTAGCCTGGTGCATACTGCTCTCGGACTCCGGGCTCTCCATTGCACTGGAACCCACCACTGATACCTGCCTGATGAAATTGTTCAACAGCAGCCTTACTGGTTGCAGCCCCATCATCAGCCCACTTCAACTCAACCTCCAAAGGCTCAAGTACAGTTTCAATCCTGAATCCGTGACTTCATCAGCAATAAAAAAGCCTTAAAGCCATCCACCGAAAGGGGTGTAGGCTAAAATACGACCTACTCGTTTTTTCACTGAATAGGTGAATTTTTGTGGAACTCCATTTTGAGCAGTCTGATACGGAATTCTATACACCATTTGCTGGCCTTGCCTTTATTGGTCACGCCCTCAATAAAAAAACATCCCTCAAAAAATCACTCCGTAAGATTAAGAAGCGACATGGAATCGCCAATATTGATTTAGTGCGTGCTTATGTTGGCTTGCTGGCCCTCGGCAAAAATGACTTTGACGCCATTGACACCCTTCGCCATGACGATTGGTTCCAGCAATGCATGGGAATAAAACAGATGCCATCTGCCAGTCGATTGCGCCAGCGCTTTAATGAAGATGCTACCCAGCTTATTCCGCTGATTGAGGAAAGTCTTGCTGAGTTGCTTATAGAACTTGATGCTCCGCTTACACCACTTCCAAAAGAACTTGATCGCCAACAGCATATACCATTAGATATGGATGTCACGCCTCAAGACAATAGCAACTCCAAGAAAGAAGGAGTGAGTTGGACATATAAACACTTTTTCGGCTACTCCCCCATTATGGCTTACCTTGGGCAAGAAGGCTGGTGCATGGGGTGTGAGTTGCGACCAGGTTCGCAACACTCGCAAAATGATTTCATCCCATTCCTGGGTGCCGTTTTACAGAGAGTACGTCGTATAACGCAACAGCCGATATTGCTTCGGCTCGATAGTGCTCACGATGCTGAAGATACCCGCATGGCCGTTGCTCAACATGCTAACGTTGACCACATAATTAAATTGAATCCTCGCCAACAGTACACCTCCAAGGCCTGGCTACCTAAGTTTGAAGCAGCGAAGGTAGAGTGGCATGAGCTACGAGCAGGTAAGCACTATGCGACTTTGACTATTAACCATGGAGCTCACTATGGTCATCAGCGACTGATTATCAAAATGGTCAGACGAACGTCAGATGCCGTTGGTCAGATGTTTCTAACTCCAGACTACGAGCTGGAAGGTTGGTGGACAACATTGAATGAAGAAGAATACAGCGATAACGACGTTATTCTGCTGTATGAGAATCACGCCACCAGTGAGCAATTTCACAGTGAATTAAAAACCGATATGGATCTGGAAAGGCTTCCTTCTGGAAAGTTCGATACTAATGATTTAGTAATGTGTCTGGGCGCATTAACTTATAATATGCTGCGTTACATGGGGCAATCTTGTTTGCTGGGGCCGCAGTCACCTGTTCGTCATCAGGCAGCAAGGAGAAGAATAAAAACCGTCATGCAGGAGTTGATTTATCAGGCTGCCCGCTTTTTGGAGGCAGGCCGTCGCAAAATACTACGATTTGGCCGATATAGCCCGGCACTCCAAGTGTTTATGGGGCTTTATCCAGAAAAAATGCTTTGTTAGCCATCAATATTATTCTGTCTTTCTGAAATGAATGCCAGGTCTTGGTAGGTGATGCATCGCCTGAATTTCAAAATAATGACAAAAACAGCTGGGTTCTTTGCTGGATTGTTCTGTTATTTCCTGATCAAAGTAGTAATAAAGTGATTTGCGGTAAGGTTGGAGCTTAAATTACACGATTTTCTCGAGATTAATTAAGAACTCACTGATTCAGGTCATAGAATGATTTACACGACTCAAAGTTAATTGTTTTTATTTCAAAGTGGTCAATCACAGGAGCACCTTTAATTGTAAGGTCAAGAAAACAGTCAGGAAAACAGTCAGGAAACACTCTCAGAAAATCACGAAAAACCAGATGAACCCCATTTATTCAGCCCTTACAAAGTCCACTTATCCTCCAGCCATAATATAAGGATAAATAAAGCCACATAGAAACGAGAGAACATATGATACATAGGCTTTTTTATCATTCACCGACTCACCACCTTTTAGTTCAATAGAAAAAATTTTACATATCAAGCCCCAAGAGAAAACCCATATCAAGAAAAGAGTTAATAGAAAAAGAGGGATTTCAATCGTCCTTATACCACCTGTTATTACACAAATAGATTCAACTTTGCATGCTCTATATGAACTAAATAGTGCTCCCACTGAAAAAACAATAAAATTGATCAAAAACCATATATTTTTATTTGATATTCCTGTCATGGAAGTGACCTTTTTATCCTAATTAAATCTACAAGACAATCCGGGTTATAACAGCCTATTCTGCCAGATTTCCTGCTGATGAAGTTAAATTTCTTGCCTTAATATCTAAATCCTTTACCCTAATAGCACACTCACATTTTGTCATTTATCAGACGTCGATAGCTGACTCAGCGCTAAAATAATAAGGCCAAGGAATGACAGATCTTCGTTTGTGTTACCAAACTGTAGAGTTTGGAAAAACAGATATCCATCTTTGTACTTTGCGCAATAAACAGGAGTTTCATGACCCTGCTGGCATTGCAGAGAAACTCGGTATTTGCTCCGCCTCCTGGCCTATTTTTGGCGTGGTCTGGCCATCCAGCCTGGTACTTGCTCACTATATTTCTGACTACCAAACCACTTCAAAACGCATACTGGAAGTCGGCTGTGGCATGGCGCTCTCCAGCTTGCTACTGAACAAGAAAAATGCCGATATAACAGCTACTGATTACCATCCGGAAGTGAGCAAATTTTTAGAGAGAAACACCTCTCTTAACAATGACAAAGCTATTGACTTTGAGCAAACAGACTGGGCTAACAAAGACGATAGCCTGGGACTTTTTGATCTGATTATCGGCAGTGATTTATTGTACGAAGACTCTCATATTGATTTGCTGGCCAATTTTATTGAATCTCACTCAAATCCAAGCTGTGAAGTTATTATTGTTGATCCAGGACGAGGAAGAAAAAATAAATTAAGTACACGTATGGAATCATTTGGTTTTAAATCAACGCATCAAAAGCCTACTCACACAGATTACCTTGATCAGGAATTTAAAGGCTATGCTTTGAAATTCATACGTTAACTAGAAACAGCGTATTTTAAAATTATTTTTAAAAAATCGGTTCATTTAAAGTTATGGTTTCATGATTCATACTTTCAAAAAAAATCATCAAACAAGCTAATTTAAATAAAGGATTATTAATAACACAAATAATTAATAAACCCGAAATACTAATATGAAAGACACTTAAGATTGAAGACTCTGATCTGATGCCAAAATTACTTCCTTATTCAAATCCACACAAAATCTGCTCGGACTGAGCTGTTGAAGCCCAATGCCACCAACCTTCGATAGGCTCAAGGTGAACGGAGTTCATGTTTTAATCGGGAAGTTATTTCAAGACAAATCCTATGTTATTTCAGGACAAATTCTTAGTGTGCTTTTTCGTAGAGTAGCCCTTCTGAAGAAGGGCAATGAAAGACTCTTAAATCTACAGGAAAAGTGCGAAAAATTTTTGCTATTAATTGCTTAGTGCATCCCAGCAATTCCCGCTTAATTGATTCCGATCAATAGTACCAAGGGATTAAGGCTGACTCGACAATCAGGAAATTGTAAACTTTCAACAAGATTATTCCAGATTTTATGTGTGTTGTTATTTTACTGTGCCGCCATCCAATCGAAAGACTGTTGCTGAAAAACTGATCACCATTGTCTCTAAAGAAGCTTCGAAAATTCCTGATTTTCGCAAAAGAATCAATGAGGATTCAATTCCACTTCATGACGCCATCATGAGCGGTCTTGCCGTCATGCACTTGAAGTATCCGTCACTGCTTCAGTTTGACCGTGATTGTGTAAAAAAACCGGATAAGTTACGTAACCTGAAATCGTTATACAGAGTTGGACAAGTCCCTTGTGACACCTACCTTCGGGAGATGCTTGACCCCATTGAAACTCGCTATTTCCGCAAGTTCTTTACCCGGCTGTTTGCTTTTGTTCAACGCTCCGGGCGCCTCAGGCAGTTCGAATATTTTGACGAAGGCTATCTCGCGCCAATTGATGGAACTGGACATTTCAGCTCAGGTAAAATTGACTGCCCGGAATGCTGCGTAAAAAAGCCAGGTAGCAAGAATCCTCAGTACTATCACCAGCTATTAGCTTGCTGTCTGGTAAAGCCGGGCAAAAAGGAAGTACTCCCTTTAATGCCGGAACCCATTATTCAGCAGGTGGATGCCTCAAAGAATGACTGTGAAAAAACGGCGTTGAAACGACTTCTGTCAAACATATCCAGAGAGCACCCACACCTTAAGCTGGTTCTGAACTTCGACGATCTTTACTCCGACGGCCCGACCATCAAGCTGGTGAAATCCCACGGATACAGCTTCATCATGGTGGCAAAGGACACTTCGCATACGTCGCTTTATGAATCGGTTGACGAACTGGATAAGGCTGACAAAGTGAAACGCTATCAGTTTACCGATGAAAAGGGTCATAAGCATTGGTTCCGGTTCGTGAACAACGTCTCCATCAATAAGTCTCATAAAAAGACACTGGTCAACTACCTCGAATACGTCGAAACTGATCCGAAAGGCAAAAAATACGTCAACACATGGATAACCGATATTCAACTCACTCAGGAGAATGTGGCGAAAGTCATGCGAGGAGGCCGCGCTAAGTGGAAAATTGAGAACGAAACCTTTAACACGCTAAAAACACAGGGCTACCACCTCGAACACAATTACGGGCACGGAAAGCAACATCTGGCGACCAATCTGGCCTGCCTGACGTTCAGCGCCTTCCTCATCGACCAGATAGAGCAGCTGGCTTGCAAGTTCTTCCAGCAGGCTCTTGAAGCAAAGAAGTCCAAAAAAGCGCTATGGCATGCGATCAGGGGATTATTTGACTGGTTCACCATCGAAAACTGGGAAGACGTGTTTGCAGCGATTACTGAAGGCAGGAGTGCCAGCTTAAAGCACCTAGTAGTTGATACCACGTAGCAAAGATACTGGTGGCCCTGATTTCCTGTGTTTAGAACTTGCTGACAGATTGACTGATTAAGCAGTCGGGTGTTGTTCGGCCCGAATAAATGGCATCAAAATAATCTATTGGATCGAACATTTATTAATGGTCAGCGGGAATTGCTGAGTGCATCCAAGCGTTAATTACCATAAAAAACCTGTTCATCCTGAGCCTGTCAAAGGATGAACGGTATGGGGTATAACGCTTGGCTGTTCTCGATGCTATTGATCATCTTTCAGAATTTCTGGAAAGACACTTTCCAACTGTTCATCACGATAATGCCCAATATTACAGAGGGTTCCTTTCAACTCTTTGGCAGGATGGGTGGTTGTTACTCCGACGACTCTTGCTCCTGCTGCCAGGCCAGACTGTATTCCAGCGAGAGAGTCTTCAAACACCAGGCTTTCATCGGGTTGAACACCAAGTTGCTCCATACAGGTCTGATAAATTTGAGGATCAGGCTTCCCTCTTTCAATCATTCCCTGATGCACCAGCACATCAAAGTTGCCTCTGATGCCCAGACCATCCAGAATAAAATCCAGATTTGAAACCGGGGCGGATGTGCCCACTGCGAGACGAATACCCGCTTTTTTCAGTAACTTCAGAAAATCATGGAGTCCACTGATGGGTCTGAGATGATGTTCGTAGAGATCTCTGAAAATCTGTTCTTTTTCTTCCCCCAGCCTTTTCACTTCGACTTCATTCAGATGACTACCAAACAGCATGGCAACCAGTTCAGAATTCACTCTGCCTGATATACGGCGATTGTATTCTTCACTAGAGATATCCATTCCATGGCGCTTGAGAAATAACTGCCAGGCTTTTCTGTGATAGTCATTGTTATCCACAATCACTCCGTCCATGTCGAATAACACAGCTTCTAAATTCGCAGGCATCGGTCTTCCTCACTCCCTGGCACCTATAGGTGGGACAGCATCTATCAGTTGGGAATTGGTTGAGTGTTGTTTCACAGATTGACGACTTTGCTGGATAAATATAGTCGCAGTCAGCAAAGTCGACTATGGAATTGACAGACCTATGTTAAGAATCAGAAAGACCCTTAACATAGGTAGAAGTGAGATCAGCCCCAGTCGAGAATCACTTTGCCGGACTGACCGGAACCCATGACTTCAAAACCGTCCTTGAACTCATCCACTGACATTCGGTGAGTAATCACTGGAGAGATATCCAGGCCAGACTGAAGCATGCTGACCATTTTATACCAGGTCTCATACATCTCACGGCCATAAATACCCTTTATCACCAGACCTTTGAAAATCACCTGGTTCCAGTCAATGGTGGTGTCGCTGGAAGGAATACCCAGCAAAGACACCTTGCCGCCATAGTTCATACATTCCAGCATTTGCTGGAAAGCACGACCATTACCAGACATTTCCAGGCCCACGTCAAAGCCTTCTACCATCCCCAGCTCTTCCATCACGACTTTCAGGTCTTCGGTGGCTACATTAACGGCACGGGTAGCGCCCATTTTACGAGCCAGATCCAGACGGTATTCATTCACATCGGTAATGACGACATTACGGGCACCGACATGCTTACAAATCGCTACCGCCATGATGCCGATAGGACCAGCACCAGTGATCAAAATGTCTTCACCCACCAGATCAAACGACAATGCAGTATGTACCGCATTACCAAACGGGTCGAAGATGGAAGCCAGTTCATCACTGATGTCATCAGGAATCGGAAACGCATTGGTTGCCGGAATGCACAAATATTCTGCAAAGGCTCCGTCGCGATTAACGCCCACACCTACGGTAAAGTTACATAAATGACGGCGGCCGGCACGGCAGTTGCGGCAGTGACCACAGGTAATATGACCTTCGCCGGACACACGCTGGCCAATTTCAAAGCCACGTACACCCTCACCCATTTCCACGATTTCACCAATAAATTCGTGGCCCACATGCATACCGACAGGAATGGTTTTTTGAGACCACTCATCCCAGTTATAGATGTGCATGTCTGTTCCACAGATCGCTGTTTTGCGTATCTTGATCAGAACATCGTTATAACCAGGTTCTGGCTTGGGCTTGTCGGCCAGCCAGATGCCTTTTTCAGCTTTCAGTTTTGCCAGGGTTTTCATGTCAGGTTCCTATACACTTAGCTCGCAGACGCTCTCAGGCGACTTTCTCAAGCGGCTTTAACCAGCCTTTCAGGAGGCTCTTCAGGAGAGCACGCCCAGTTCACGACCCACTTTGGCAAAGGCCGCTATCACGCGCTCCATATGCTCCTGATTATGAGCAGCCGACATCTGGGTACGAATTCGGGCTGCGCCCCTTGGTACCACAGGGAAAGAGAACCCTACTACATAGATTCCCTCTTTCAGCATTCGTTCCGCGAACTCGGAAGCCAGCGAAGCATCACCCAACATTACAGGAATAATGGCATGGCCGTTACCGGCCAGGGTAAAGCCCAGTTTTTCCATCTCGGTGCGGAAGTATTCAGAGTTGTGACGCAGCTTTTCCCGAAGCTCTCCACCGGATTCGAGCATATCCAGAACCTTGATGGATGCGCTGGCAATGGTTGGGCTCAGGGTGTTGGAGAACAGGTAAGGACGAGAACGATTACGCAGCCAGTCGATCACTTCCGGGCTACGGGCGGATGTATAGCCACCAGACGCTCCGCCCAGAGCCTTACCCAGCGTACCGGTAATAATGTCTACACGGTCCATGACTCCACAGTATTCGTGGGTACCCCGACCATTTTCACCGACAAAGCCTACTGCGTGGGAATCGTCTACCATCACCATGGCATCGTACTTGTCTGCCAGGTCACAGACACCTTCAAGATTGGCAATTACGCCATCCATGGAGAACACCCCATCAGTCGCAATCAGCTTGTATCGGGCTCCAGCTTCTGTGGCTTCTTTCAGCCTGGCTTCCAGATCGGCCATATCGTTGTTGGCATAACGAAAACGTTTGGCTTTGCACAGGCGTACACCATCAATGATGCTGGCATGGTTCAGAGAGTCACTGATGATCGCATCTTCTGGCCCCAGCAGGGTTTCGAACAGACCGGCATTGGCGTCAAAGCAGGAGGAGTACAGGATAGTGTCGTTCATGCCCAGAAATTCAGAAATACGCTTTTCCAGCACTTTGTGAACATCCTGGGTACCACAGATAAAACGTACAGAAGCCATGCCATAGCCGTACTTATCCAGTGCCTGCTTGCCTGCTTCTATCAGCTCTGGCGAGTTGGCCAGTCCAAGGTAGTTGTTGGCACAGAAGTTAATAACCTCCTCACCGGTTTTAACAGTGATATCAGCCTGCTGCTGGGAAGTAATAACACGCTCGCTTTTATACAAACCTTCTTTTTTAAGGTCTTCCAGCTGCTCACGCAGTCCAGCGTAAAAGTCGGCTTTCATTTCGGCTCCAGGAAACAAAGGATATGAGGAGACCAACCAGGACACACAGCTCATGCGCTATCTCGGTCAGACTCTGAGGGAAGCAGTCCTGATTCAGCCTCCAAACCTATATCAGGCTGAATAAAGTACCAATACCCCATTGTAGAAGAAATGCAATAGTGAATCAGGGAGTCGCGACTCTGTACCAGCATTTGTACCTATTTCACCTGCATTCCCTAATACCTTGTTTCATTCAGGTGGCAAAGGCAACCAGCCAAGGGTGGCCAGTCCTTCAATACAGATTTCCACTGAGAGGGCTGTAATCAGTAGCCCTATAATCCTGACAAGAACGTTGGTTCCGTTCACTCTCAGTACTTTGCAGGTATAGTCAGCCAGACGAAACAGAACCCAGGTAATGATCACAGTCAGTCCACCCGGGTTCGCCAGGGATGTTTTTTCTGCTTGTGAAAAATGGCGTGTTACAGAAAGAAAAAGCGGGAAATGCGATTCACCCCGAAACATGAAAATGACTACATGAGCTGATAGAGCTGCATTTTCATTGTAAAAAGGCTATCGCAGCCGGAGTTCTGCGATAGCCCATCTCTGTTATAGAGACAGAGAATTCACCAAAGTCGACAGACTGTCAGACTCATTAATACTGTGAACCACCTCAACGTCCAGATCTTTCAGCTCGGTCTTTGCAACCAGAACAACCAGACCAGCAAGAAGTAAGGCTTGTGCTTTCTGAATCCAGTATTGATCTTGCTGATCAACCACCACTGGCAGCAGACCACTATCAAACAAGTGACGTTCAACTTTCTGAAGGTATCCGTCAGCGCCGTCTACCAGGACGACTGCAGACTGCTGACCAAGACGATTGGCTCTGTCACTGGCACGAACCTGATCGACCGTATCGCCATCATTGACTGCGGATTCAACCATTCCAGCCGCAACCGTCGCGTTACTCAGACGATCAATCACGATAAATGCACCGGTCTGACGGTTATCCTGATAACGGTCAAAGACCACAGGCTGTGTCAGAACCAGTTGGCAGGAGCCAATTTCATTAAGAGCCAGCTCATTGGCATCCTGTTGCTCCAGAGTGTTGATATCCACCCTGTGGTTAATACCCGAGAAGCTGCCTGCCACTTTAGCGGTTGCGAACTTGATCAGATACTGGCGCCCGGGCTTCATGGACTGCTCGGCCATCCAGACAACACTGGCATTCAGGTGAGAAGACACGGAAATATCGTCTTGTGCATGCACCAGCATGTCACCACGACTGATATCGATCTCGTCTTCCAGTGTTAATGTGACAGCCTGACCCGCAAAACCTTTTGCCAGATCACCGTCGTACGTCACTACTCTTTCAACAGCACTTTCCAGCCCTGAAGGTAATACTTTTACTCGATCGCCGGGCTTCACTACGCCTGAGGCAATGGTTCCCGCATAGCCCCGGAAATCCAGATCGGGTCGGCTTACGTACTGTACCGGAAGTCGGAAATCATCAAGGTTGCGGTCATTAGCCACCTCAACACTCTCCATCACCTCCATGAGGGTCTGACCGGTATACCAGTCGGCCTGTTCACTGCGATGGACCACGTTATCGCCATCCAGTGCAGAAACAGGCACAAACCGAACATCTCCCAGATTCAGCGACTCTGAAAAATCCAGATACTGATTTCGAATCTCTTCAAAACGTTCCTGACTAAAACCCACCAGGTCCATCTTGTTAATAGCCACGACCAGATGTTTGATACCCAGCAGGCTGGCTATATAAGTGTGACGACGAGTCTGAGTCAAAACCCCTTGACGGGCATCCACCAGAATAATGGCCATATCACAGGTAGATGCACCGGTTGCCATATTTCGGGTGTATTGTTCGTGCCCCGGAGTATCGGCAATGATGTACTTTCTGTTTTCTGTAGAAAAGTAACGGTAGGCCACATCAATAGTAATGCCCTGCTCACGTTCGGCCTGCAAGCCATCCACCAGCAGCGCCAGATCGACCTTTTCACCCTGGGTTCCTACCCGTTTACTGTCGTTTTCAACAGAAGCCAGCTGATCTTCATAAATCATGCTGGTGTCATGTAAAAGTCGGCCAATCAGGGTACTTTTACCATCATCCACACTACCACAGGTCAGAAAACGCAGAATTTCTTTCTGTTCATGACGGTGAAGGTATTCCTGAATATCGGAAGCAATCAGATCAGATTGATGAGACATTAGAAATACCCCTCTTGTTTTTTCTTCTCCATGGAACCGGAACTGTCATGATCAATAACACGCCCCTGTCGTTCAGAAGTTTTAGTGAGCAGCATTTCCTGAATAACATCAGGCAGTGTGTCTGCTTCTGACTCCACAGCTCCGGTCAAGGGATAGCAGCCCAATGTCCGAAAGCGAACTTTTTTCATTACCGGTTTCTCACCCGGTTCCAAAGGCATACGTTCATCGTCAACCATAATCAGGTTGCCATCACGCTCTACGACTGGACGCTCTTTTGAAAGATAAAGAGGCACAATGGGAATATTCTCGCGATAGATATACTGCCAGATATCCAGCTCAGTCCAGTTGGAAAGAGGAAAGACTCGAATACTCTCACCCTTTTCCACTTCGCTGTTATAGATATTCCAGAGCTCTGGGCGCTGATTCTTGGGATCCCAGCGATGGTTCTTATCCCTGAAGGAATAAACACGTTCCTTGGCCCGAGACTTTTCTTCATCACGACGGGCTCCGCCAAATGCAGCGTCAAAACCGTGCTTGTTCAGCGCCTGTTTCAAGCCCTGGGTTTTCATAATGTCGGTATGCTTGGCACTGCCGTGAGAGAAAGGCCCCACACCTTGCTCGACCCCTTCCTGGTTGATATGGACAATCAATTCAAGACCCAAATCGTCAACCATCTGATCACGGAACTGAATCATTTCACGGAATTTCCATGTGGTGTCCACATGCATAAGTGGGAAAGGAGGTTTACCTGGATAAAAGGCTTTCATGGCCAGATGCAGCATGACTGCTGAATCTTTACCGATGGAATAAAGCATAACCGGGTTATCAAACTCGGCAGCGACTTCCCTGATTATCTGGATGCTTTCTGCTTCGAGCTGCTTCAAATGGTTGAGGCGCTCTCCAGAAAGTTCGTTAGCACGCTCTTGGGTGCTCTCCTGGGTGACTGTTTCAGACATGAATGCTAGACCCGAAGCTGGCTTAGAATTGTTCTTAGTTCGAATACTAGCAGCACTAATGGAATATAAAACAATAAAACTATATCAATAATTCATAACATTATATTGATCGTTACCTGTCCTTACGCCCACGTCCAAAGAATCTACCGCGCAAGCCGCTTCTGGGCTTTTCAGAATTAGATGTCTCCCTCTCCGCCACATTTTGCTCAGGGATAGTGTCATAAATGGGATCAATACTTTCATAGTCTGACGCAGCTGAAAGCTGTTTTCCGAACCATGAGCTTTTCCTGCACCACCTATTGCATCCACGATGTTTCATCCCAGGTTCATTATCATATCTGTTACATCAACAGCAAAAAAAGATCAAAGAGATAAAGTGTTGGACATGGAAGGGGCCAGCGGGAAGCTGGCCGCATCAATCAGACTGGAGAATCGATATCGACAAAAGTATGCTCAATACCATACTTGGCCTGTAGCCACTCCCCTAACGCTTTGGCACCATAACGTTCCGTCGCGTGGTGTCCGGCACTGATGTAGTGAATACCATTTTCGCGGGCAAAATGAACCGTGGATTCGGAGATTTCGCCACTGACATAAGCATCTACATTCAGATCAAGAGCCAGATCAATCATGCGCTGAGCACCGCCTGTACACCAGGCCAGAGTTTTTATTTTGTGATCACCGCCTGAAATCAGCAAGGGCTTACGTCCCAGTTTCTCTTCAATCTGACCTCCTAGCTCTTCCAGAGAAACAGGAGCCTGAGGTCTGCCCCAGCTGCCTACAGAGCGTGCTTTACCGGGCTCCATTCCGCCCTCTGTTTTCCAGCCCAGGAGTTTGGCTAACTGAGCATTGTTACCCAGTTCCAGATGCCCATCCAGAGGCAAGTGATAACTGATCAAACTGATATTATGCTTGAGAAGAGTTTCAATCCTGCGCTTCTTCATACCGACAATGGCCGAATCTTCACCCTTCCAGAAGTAACCATGGTGAACCAGTATGGCGTCCGCTTTCAGCTCTACAGCCTTATCGATCAGAGCCTGGCAAGCCGTTACGCCGGTGACCAGGCGTTTGACCTGGCTAGTACCTTCGACCTGAAGACCGTTAGGGCAGTAATCTTTGAACAGCCCGGGCTGTAGTTCATCTTCCAGAATTTTCACCAGCTGTTTCAGGGTGACGCTCATCTTACACTCCACTGTTTATCAAATCCGAGAGCCTGCCTCATCATGATCATGACCCGCTTCTTGCAGGTTCGGGGGCTATCTATCAGCCACAAAATACAGGTATATTAAGGGATTATACTGCTGGTTTTCGGGTTTCAAGAGTTTTTATTTCCAGCAACAACAAAATCTCTGCCCACAATCATCGATAAGCAAACCATGAAGAAATTCCTCAATCAGTTCATCTACCCCGCCCTGTCTGGTCTGATTGTGGCCTTTCTGGTAATAATGCTGGCTCCGAACTGGCTGGGCTTACCCCAACTGAACTTCAATAATGTGCTCAACAAAGGAGAACAGCTGCTGGGCATTGGTCAGGTCTCCTATAGCTCAGCCGTCAAGATTGCCGCACCTGCAGTGGTTAACATTGCTACGGCAACTCTGGTGAATGAGTCCAGCCGTTCCAGAATGCCCAAGAGCCCCTTCACAGAAAATAACCTTGGCCGTGCCAAGGTAGAAACCAGTCTGGGTTCCGGTGTCATTATCAGCGATGACGGCTACCTGCTGACCAACAATCACGTTATTGAAGGAGCCGATAGAATCGTTGCGGTTCTGAAAGATGGCCGGGAAGTATCGGCCTCCATAGTCGGCAGGGATCCGGAAACGGACCTGGCAGTTTTAAAGATCGACCTGAAAGACCTTCCCAGCCTGGACCTGGTAGACTCTGGCCAAACCGAGGTGGGTGATGTGGTACTGGCTATAGGCAACCCATTTGGACTGGGCCAGACCGTCACCATGGGAATTATCAGCGCCACCGGCAGGAATGACCTGAGCCTGAATACCTACGAAGATTTTATTCAAACAGATGCCGCCATCAATGTCGGAAACTCTGGTGGAGCCTTGATCAGTGCACGGGGTGAGTTACTGGGCATCAATACTCTGCTGTTTTCCAGAGGCGGTGGCAACGAAGGTGTTGGCTTTGCTATTCCGTCCAGCATGGCTCGATTTGTTACTCAGTCCATCATCAAATACGGTCGTGTTGTCAGGGGATGGCTGGGGATCGAGTCACAACCCCTCACCAGCCAGCTGGCAGAAGCTTACGGGGTAGAAAACAATGCAGGTATTCTGATTTCTGGAGTCTACGACAATGGCCCTGCCGATAAAGCAGGCCTGAGACGTGGGGACATTCTGACAGCTATTAATAACATCAGCACCAGTGATGGCAAGAAAGTCATGAACATGGTTGCTCAGGAGCCACCGGGCAGTGAAGTCACCTTACAGATTCTGCGAAACAACAAACCGCTGGAAATGAAGGCGGTGGTCGCCACTCGTCCCAATATGGTCAACTGATTGCGGTTCAAGCCTGAAAGCAGAATATCTGCTCATGATTTTCAGGCTGACTGTTTCATTTTTATCAGCTGCAGCAGCCAATGCCTGCTTTTTACTTTGCTTGCCCAGTTGATAATGGCTCAAGACCATTCTGCCTTCTGTCTTGTTGCGAAGACTGAAGCCAAAGCCAAAGCCATTAAAATCGGCCAGATGCTCAATAGGAAAAAACTGATCAACAAAGGAGTCGTGATAGAAACCACAGTCAGAGTTGCATTCCGTGGAAAACCACAGCCATTTTTCATACACAGACTGTTCCACTGAAACACAGACTTTCTTGCCGGAAGCATGACAAACCGCTTCTGTTTCAGGATCCCCCACAGCCCAGGCACTGAGACAGAGCAAAATCAGATATACACTCGCAGACAATGACCACCGAACTACTCTGCACATGCTTGCCTCAATCTGTTGAACTCAGACAGAAAAACATAGCAGTTGTTCAGTGAACTTGTCTGTTAACTGCCCAGTTAGACAGTCAGCGCCTGTTTTAAAGCACGATTCAACAGATAGAACAGCCCCCCAACAGATACGATGATCAGTAGTATCACCAGCCAGCTTGAGTGAGGCGCTGACACTTCGCCATTCATCAGGGAAACAATGTCCTGAGCTTTGAGCCCCAGCCAGATGGAAAACAGGGTTCTGGGGAGCATACCCAGGAACCCACCCAGCAGGAAAACCGAAAAACGGACTTTCAGTGCAGGCATTAACAGATTCATTAATGCAAAAGGCAGAACGGGTGACAGCCTGACCAGAAACATCAAGCTCCAACTACTGGCATTGAGGACTTCCAGTGCTTTTTTGACTCGTGGGCTGTTTTGAATGGAATGCATCAAGTGTCCGCCATCCAAAATCGCCCCCACCAGATAGCCCATAGCCGATGCCAACAGATAGGCTGGTAACATATATGGGATAGCTTTCCAGCCCAGAAAAAAACCTGCCACCAAAGCAATAAACGTGCTGGGTGTCAAAGCCAGAGCCATAGTCAATGCGCTCAGGATAAAAAAAGGAAGCCACTGCCCAATACTTAAAGCGGATAAATCTGCCTGATACTGAATTAACAGAGAGACTGTCCAGGAACTGAAAAGTAAAGGAATACTGCTCAGTAAACCGGCACCAATAACAGACTTTCTGTTTTCCCTGAGAATGGATGAAAACGACATGTGGAGAGAAGATTCTATAAAACGACAGACTAACAGATCCAGGGGTGGAACCAAACTGGCACTCTTTGTGCAAAGTATCTGTCATAGCGCCCAATTTCAGATCATTCAGAATAATAACGCGCTTAAAAACGGTGCAACACGAAATCCATGCACCAAGTCAGAGCAGAGATACTTTTAAGGAAGGCGTACATGAACTCACTTCAAGTTAACGACTTAATGGACCACCAGCCCCTTACTGTCAGCGCCAACATCGGAGTTATCGTTGCCCTCAGACAATTGCTAAAGAAGGGGCTCTCCGCAGCACCCGTTGTTAATGATGAGGGAGAACTTCAGGGTATTCTCTCAGAAGCTGACTGCATGAAAGGCACACTGCTCGGAGGCTATTTTGAACAAATTGGCGAACTGGTCAGCCACCGGATGAGCACAACAGTCTGCACCGTTACACCCGATACCGACCTGGTCAGTGCGGCCAAAATCATGCTGGATAACAAGCGTCGTGTACTACCCGTGGTAGAATCGGGAAAAGTTGTGGGGCTGCTAACACGAACCAAGGTTCTTGCCGAAATCATGGAGCGCATTGATAGCCCGAGTCATGCCTAAGATGAAAAACCAGAAGTTTATATTATTCAAAGTCTTGAAGCAGGACGAATAATATAAGCTCTTCTGGTCAATGGGTCATGGTGGCTTCTTCCTTTCAGGAAAAGCTGATTTTGAAGTAAGGTCTCTACTGGGACAGCATTCGATGACTTATAGAATCGGTACTACTCATTAACAGAAAACGCCCAGAGACCACTGAATACAGCAGCCTCCAAAGCCGATTACTTTACATCGTTTATTTTTTTATACGGTACTCTGCTGAACGGGCGTGAGCCGTCAGGGACTCCCCTCGCGCCAGTACAGAAGCCACTTTACCCATTTCTGAAGCGCCTTCTGGTGAGAAGTGAATCAGTGAAGAGCGCTTCTGGAAATCGTAAACACCCAGCGGGGAAGAAAACCGGGCAGTACCGGAAGTAGGTAATACGTGGTTCGGGCCGGCACAGTAATCACCCAGAGCTTCTGCAGTGTAACGCCCCATGAAAATAGCGCCCGCATGACGAATATCCGCCAGCAGAGCCTTGGGGTCTTCTACTGACAACTCCAGGTGTTCAGGAGCAATTCGATTGGTGACTTCACAGGCGGCCTTCATATCCGGAACATGGATCATAATACCTCTGTTGTTCACAGATTCGGCAATGATCTTCTTACGCTCCATTTCAGGCAGTAATCGACGCATGCTTTCCTGAACCTGATCAAGAAATGCCTTATCCGGAGACACCAGAATCGCCTGAGCGTCTTCATCATGTTCGGCCTGGGAGAACAGATCCATGGCAATCCAGTCTGGATCTGTACGACCATCGCACACTACCATAATTTCAGATGGGCCTGCGATCATATCGATACCCACCTGACCAAATACTTCACGCTTGGCGGTAGCAACATAGATATTGCCCGGGCCAACAATTTTGTCTACGCCTGGAACGGTTTCTGTACCATAAGCCAAAGCGGCTACTGCCTGGGCACCACCCACAGTAAATACTTTCTTAACACCAGCCACCGCAGCAGCAGCCAGAACCATGTCATTGACGACACCATCCGGAGTAGGCACCACCATGATAATTTCTTTCACACCCGCAACATGAGCAGGGATGGCATTCATCAAGACAGATGAAGGGTAGGAAGCCTTACCACCCGGTACATAGAGACCCACACGATCCATAGGCAACACCTGTTGCCCAAGTAAGGTTCCGTCCTCTTCCTCGTAGGTCCAGGAAGATTGCACCTGACGCTCGTGATAACTTCTGATTCTGCTGGCAGCCACTTCAAGAGCCTGTCTTTGCTCCTGGGGGATAGTTTCCAGAGCTTTCTGAAGTTGATCTTCTCCCAGCGTCAGCTCTTTCATACTCGATACTGAAAGGCGGTCGAAGCGATGAGTGAATTCGATTAAAGCCTCGTCTCCCCGGGCACGCACTTGCGCAATAATATGCTTAACCCGATGCTGAACCTCTTCATCTGAGACACTGTCCCAGGCCAGCAGATGATCCAGCTGCTCATTGAAATCCTGGTTCTCGTAGCTCAGTTGTACAGGGTTCACAGTCATCGAATTACTCCGTCGCACTATTTACTATGAAAATGCCGCTTATTCAGGCTCTGTAGTCATTTTCATATTTCGGTATGAGCTGCATTTTCCGCTCATGGCTGTTTACTATGAAAATGCCGCTTATTCAGGCTCTGTAGTCATTTTCATATTTCGGTATGAGCTGCATTTTCCGCTCATGGCTGTTTACTATGAAAATGCCGCTTATTCAGGCTCTGTAGTCATTTTCATATTTCGGTATGAGCTGCATTTTCCGCTCATGGCTGTTTACTATGAAAATGCCGCTTATTCAGGCTCTGTAGTCATTTTCATATTTCGGTATGAGCTGCATTTTCCGCTCATGGCTGTTTACTATGAAAATGCCGCTTATTCAGTCTCTGTAGCCATTTTCATGTTTTGGGATGAGCAGCACTTTGCGCTCATGGCTGTTTACTATGAAAATGCAGCTATAACAGACTTTGTAGCCATTTTCATGTTTTGGGATGAGCAGCATTTTCCGCTCATGGCTGTTTAATTAGTCTGGGCATCTACTGCAGCACTCAGCTGCTGAATCAATGCATTAATGGCTTCAAATTTCACTTTCATAGAAGCTTTATTTACAACCAGTCTGGAAGAAATATCGGTGATCAGGTCTCTTGGCTCAAGTCCATTGGCCCTGAGTGTATTACCGGTATCTACAACATCAATAATGATGTCTGCCAGGCCGACCAGAGGTGCCAACTCCATTGAGCCATAGAGCTTGATAATATCAGCCTGACGCCCCTGGGAGGCATAGTAACGTTTGGCGACATTCACAAATTTGGTAGCGACCTTAACCCGACCCGTTGCCGGCTCTTCATACCCGGTTTTACCTGCTGTCATCAGTTTGCATTGTGCAATCTGAAGATCCAGTGGCTCATAAAGTTCTGTCGAGCCATGTTCCAGCAGCACGTCTTTTCCTGCCACACCCACATCCGCCGCACCATATTCAACATAGGTAGGCACATCACTGGCTCTGACAATCAGCAGATTGACGTCTGCATGAGTCGTTGGAATGATCAGTTTCCGACTCTTGGCAGGATCTTCAGCTAATTCAATACCGGCTGCCTTGAGCAGAGGTAACGTATCTTTAAGTATGCGCCCTTTGGAAAGCGCTATTGTGATCTGGCTGGACATCTGGGACAGGCTTCCTTCGCGTTAAGGTGCGTAGTTTACACCAAACAGAAGATAACGTGAGGGGGTACAAGCCAGCGCAGACAGGGAATTTTGCAATTTAATCAGGAAAAACATCAGGAAAAGGTGAAGAAGGGGAATCAGAAGCAATGGGAGGCTGAAACAGCCCCCCCAAAAAAGTCAATCAATCAGGCAGGGACACGACGAATTTTCGCACCCAGCTGCTGAAGCTTTTCTTCAATACATTCGTAACCACGATCGATGTGGTAGATCCGCTCAACCACCGTATCACCTTCAGCAATCAAACCAGCAATAACCAGACTGGCAGATGCTCTGAGGTCCGTTGCCATAACCGGCGCAGCTTTCAGAGAATCAACCCCCTTGATCACAACCGTGTTGCCTTCCACTTTCACGTCAGCGCCCATGCGCCTCATTTCCTGTACGTGCATGAAACGGTTTTCAAAGACGGTTTCAGTAATACTGCCTACACCTTCTGCAATCAGATTCAGAGCAGTGAACTGAGCCTGTATATCGGTAGGCATGGCTGGATAAGGTGCGGTTCTCAGGTCAATAGAACCCGGACGCTTTCCTCTCATATCCAGCTCAATCCAGTCTTCACCCCACTCAACAGAAGCTCCTGCCTCGCGAAGTTTGATCAGAATGGCGTCCAGCAGATCGGGCTGAGTATCCTTGAGTCGAACGCGACCTCCGGTTGCTGCAGCAGCAATCAGGTAAGTACCGGTTTCAATACGGTCAGGCAGAACAGAGTAAGTACACCCATGAAGACGCTCAACACCCTGAACCCGGATAACATCCGTGCCGGCACCTTCTATTTTGGCGCCCATGGTCATCAGGCATTCCGCCAGATCCACCACTTCGGGCTCACGGGCAGCATTCTCAATAATGGTCTCGCCATCAGCCAGACAAGCCGCCATGAGAATGTTCTCAGTACCGGTTACTGTGACGGTATCCATAAAGATACGAGCCCCTTTCAGGCGATCTTTGACGCTGGCCTTGATATAACCATCTTCAACGACAATATCTGCCCCCATGGCCTGCAGGCCACGAATGTGCAGATCGACCGGACGGCTGCCAATGGCACAACCACCTGGAAGAGAGACTTCTGCCCGACCGAACCGAGCCAGTAGCGGACCCAATACCAGAATGGAAGCCCTCATGGTTTTCACCAGTTCATACGGGGCTCTCAACTGCTTGATAGTACTGGCATGAACTTCTACGTTCATCCGCTCATCCACCATCAGATCAATACCCATGCAGCCAAACAGCTCAAACATGGTGGTAATGTCGTGCAAATGAGGAAGGTTGCAAACGGTGACAGGGTCATCCGCCAGCAGGGTTGCTGCCAGAATAGGCAGTGCAGAGTTTTTAGCACCAGAGATACGGATCTCGCCATCCAGACGCGTACCACCAGTGATGATCAGTTTATCCATCATAATATTCACCTGTGATCCGCTGGTTAGGCCTGGCGTTGGGCTTCTGAAGGTGTCAGGGTGGTCATGGTCACCGCATGAATGGCACCACTGGCGATCAGTTCATTCAGGTGCTTGTACACCATCTGCTGACGTTTGACAGGCAGAGCCCCTTCAAACTGGTCACTGATAATGGTCAGCCGAAAGTCACAGCCTTCCCCTTCTACCAGAACCTCTGATCCGGGGATACTCTCTTCCAGCAGCGCCTTCACTTCGGTGGCTTGCATGCATTCACCTCTCAAAACAGTCATAAGGCGGAGAAGCCGCCCCATGCCTAAAGCATAAACACAAAAACACCGCCGAACAGCGGTATTTCCATGAAAAAAATAGTGGATATGATGGCAATCAGGAGCCTGCCGGACTCATGCTTTTGAGCATGACGCTCTGCTCCCCTTGGCCACCAAGTCTTAGCCAACAGCCATTCAACAAGCTGACACCACTCGAGTGTGCTTGCGGGCAAACCGATGAATCATATCGGACATTGACTGCACTGACCACCCCCAGCAATGGGACTGGTCGCAAATAGACAGCCTGCAGTGTGTCTCACCAATAGCTCACAAAGCTTACGAGCAAGAATTTTCCTGCAGAATAGGTGCTATACCACAGACCTTGGCTAAGGCAGCAAGTTCCTCAGGCATATCAGAAAGGCAAAGATGCCCCCCTTTATCTTGAGCTAACCGAATCCAGGACAGGCAAACGGAAAGAGTCGAGCTGTCACCTTTAAGCAGATTGCCGAGACTGACTTTCAGGACACCGTCAGGGCTGATGTCTTTTTCCAGTAACTTTCGCCCCTCGCTTTCGACCTCAACCGCATTATCAAAGTTGACAATTCCGTTTAGGGAAAAGTGTCCTGGTGCCAATCGTTCAAGCTGCATAATAGCGGATTCCTGAAAGCCCTTAATGAAAAGTCCGGAAATAGTTTCCTTTGACCCAACCCCGTTCTCGCCGAGTCTGTCGAAGACCAGAACCATCACCCTTCGACAGCCTCAGGGTGAACGGAACCTACGTTTTAATCGGGAATTTATTTCGAGACAAATCCTTAGCCAATAAAAAATGGGAAAGATTACTTCTTGCTGCCTTTATCGGTAGAAGACGACATGATCGCTGTCCAATTCTCCACCACATAAGGCACTTTTTTGTGTCTGTCGACGGCATCAGCAAACTGACTCTGGAACTGCTTGGCAATATTGATCCCTTCAATGGTCACATTGCGCAACTTCCAGCGACCATCAACATGCACCATAGAGTAAAAGATCTCTACAGTACTGTTGCTGGTACGAATCTTCATTTTAACGGGTATACGACTGGTTTTACCTTCCTGATATTTCTTCAATAGCTCAGGAGAGGTTTTATCCACACTGTCAATAATCAGACTGGTGTCATCCAGTGACAACAATGCCTTCCCGTAAAAACGAATCAGACTGTCTTTGAATTCCGATTCAAATTTAACAACCTGATCTGGGTTACGGTGGGCATATTTGCCCATGACATATCGACCTACCTGATCAAAAGCCACTACCGGTGATAAAAGACGATCCACTTCTTTGAAAAAACCATCGGGGTTTTTCTTGTACTGTTCCTTGTTCTTATTGAACGTATCCAACAGCTCAGTAGTGATTTTTTTAACTTCTTCTTCAGGTGGCTGCAACACAGGTGCAGCATAAGACACGGCCGCCATCATCAGGCATGCCAGAGCTATCAGAAACGGTTGAACAGACTTTACCATTTTCATTCTTGCTTCCATCCTCCTATGCAGGCTTTTATCCAGGTTTGTACTGCTTTGCACTGCACTCTATAAAACCCATGCGGTTTTCAGACCTTCTTTATTCGTCATTATTGACTGAACCCAGAAGGAACTTGCCAATCAACTCTTCCAGTATAACGGCTGACTGAGTGTCTTCGAAACGACCACCGTCCTTGATGTAATCAATATCGCCTCCAATGCTGATACCAATATATTTCTCACCTAACAGGCCTGCTGTCACGATAGACGCCGTACTGTCCAGAGGAATGTTATCAACATGGGAATCAATTTCCATCTCGACCTTGGCCATATAGGTCTGTTTATCAAGTTCAACCCTGGTCACCCTGCCAATAATAACCCCGGCCAGGGCCACTTTGGCTCTGGGCTTGAGTGTTCCGGTGTTATCAAACATGGCACTGACTGTATAAGTCTGCTGACCACTTTCCAGTGAGAGACCACTGACTTTCAGTGCCAGAACCACCAGCGCCAGCATCCCGGCCAACATAAAACCGCCGACACTTATCTCTATAGTTCTCATCCGCATCTTAGAGTTCTCCAAACATGACAGCGGTCAAAATGAAATCCAGCCCCAGAATGGCCAGCGAAGAATAAACAACAGTCCTTGTTGTGGCCCGACTGACCCCTTCGGACGTGGGAATGGCATCATACCCCTGAAATACAGCTATCCAGGTCACCACAAAACCAAAAACAAGACTTTTAATCAGGCCATTTCCGATATCCGCCACCAGATTGACCGAAGCCTGCATACTGGCCCAGAAAGAACCTTCGTAAATACCCAGCCAGTCAACACCGACCATAACAGCCCCTAATATACCAACCAGACTGAAAATAGCGGCCAGCAACGGCATAGAGATAACGCCCGCCCAGAACCGTGGGGCAATCACTCTTTTAAGCGGATCAACACCAATCATTTCCATACTGGAAAGCTGTTCGGTGGTTTTCATCAATCCAATTTCAGCCGTCAGGGCAGAACCTGCTCGTCCGGCAAACAACAACGCCGTTACAACCGGCCCCAGTTCTCTCAAAAGACTAAGAGCGACCATCTGACCAACCGCGTCTTCAGAACCGTATCGAATCAGAATGTTATAGCCCTGCAATGCTAGAACCATCCCGATAAACAACCCTGACACTGTGACAATAATCAGCGACATAACGCCGACACTGTAGAGCTGCTGTATCAACAGGGAGAATCGATTGCTAAACCCGGCTCTGGAAAAAATAGCCAGTATCAGAAAGACACCTGCACGACCGATAGACTGAATCTGATCCAGCCCAAAACGACCCAGTTGCGCAACCCTGTCAAGAATACCTGTACTCATCCGATCTCCCCACCCAGCAATGCTTCTTTATAATCGGGTGCCGGGTAGTGGAATGGCACCGGACCATCGGACAGCCCGTTCATAAACTGTTTAACCCGGGAATCATTCGAACTCATCAAACTGTCAGGATCCCCCTGTCCAATCACTTCTCCATCCGCAATAAGATAGAGATAGTCCGAAATCGACGCCGTTTCATGCAGATCATGAGAAACCACGACACTGGTGATATTCAGTGCGTCATTCAACATTCTGATCAGCTTCACAAGAACGCCCATTGCAATAGGGTCCTGCCCTACAAAAGGCTCGTCGTACATCACCATGGCCGGATCCAACGCAATCCCCCTGGCCAGCGCCACTCGACGATTCATGCCTCCCGACAATTCAGCAGGCATTAAAGACCATGCCCCCCTCAGCCCTACCGCTTCCAGCTTCATAAAAACGATGTCCCTGATCATCGGCTCAGCCAGCTGGGTATGGATACGTAAAGGAAAAGCAACATTCTCAAATACCGACAGATCGGTAAAAAGCGCGCCACTCTGAAAAAGCATGCCCATTTTACGGCGGGTACGAAACAGTTCTTCGCGGGAAAGCAGATCAAGATTTTGCCCATCAACAAAGATCTGTCCGGAATCAGGCCGGAGCTGACGTCCAATCAAGCGTAATAATGTTGTTTTACCTGTACCAGATGGACCCATGATGCCCACCACCTTCCCCCTGGGAATGGTGATATCAACATTATTAAAAATAGTTCGATTGCCGCGATGAAACGTCAAACCGCGAATCTCTATAAAATTATCACTTGCCTCAGTCATTGGAAGGCGATTCCTTGCATCTGTATGGACTGCACTCACTAGTAACTGTTGTTCCCTGACAGTTTACTACTGACCTGTTTCTAATTATGGCGGCTTTCGGCTTTCTTTTGAACCATCAGAACATATCCTTATTAGAGTCTCGATATCCAAATGGATGATCTATCGGTTATTTACTGGCTATTTACCCTTATTTCACTCTCAAGAGTCTTAAGCTGTATATTTCCAGGTTAAGTCTGGATTGCTTGAACAATGCCTAATAAACTAGTCCGCCTGGGGAATGACTGTTTCATTTCTAATGACAGTTTTTTCACAGTGTTTACCGTGAAAAGCATTTTTTATGTATTCCCTTTTCTGAGTGGGGGTCATGAAAAATATATTTCTTCGCCCATGACTGCTTACTGAAGATAAATACTTTGCCGCTGTTTATGTAAATAACATCTCACCCAATCACCCTGAATAAGAAAAGAGAATTTGCCCTATGCTCATCGCCCTTGCTGCCATTCTGGTTGGCTTCATCATCCTGACTTGGAGCGCTGACCGTTTCGTAGCCGGTGCAGCTGCCACAGCCAGCAACATGAACGTATCCAGAATGCTGATCGGCCTGACAGTCGTCTCTATTGGCACTTCTGCGCCTGAGATTCTGGTCTCCCTGATGTCAGCCCTGCAGGGCTTTCCGGGACTCGCAGTGGGTAATGCCATGGGCTCCAATATCGCCAATATGGGTCTGGTACTGGGTGTTACAGCTCTTATAGCGCCCCTACCCGTCAAGGCTGCATTGGCTAAAAGAGAGATCCCCCTGCTTCTGGCTATTACGATTATTGCTGGCGTCTGTATTGCTAATGGCTATCTGGGCAGAATAGATGGCCTGATCCTGCTCTCAGGGCTGATCATCACTTTATACCTGATGATTCGCTGGCAAAAGCAGCACCCGGATGAGCCTGTGGGTGATGATGAAGATATTCCTGAATTATCTCCTTCAAAAGCCTGGTTTATGCTGGGCTCCGGTCTTTTACTCCTGTTAGGCAGTTCACAATTACTGGTTTGGGGAGCCACCGAAATTGCTCAAATGATGGGTATCAGCGACCTGGTGATCGGACTGACCATCGTTGCCATTGGTACCAGCCTGCCCGAGCTGGCAGCTTCAGTTACCAGCGCCCTGAAAGGCCACCATGATATTGCCCTGGGCAATGTAATTGGCTCAAACATATTCAATCTGCTGGCCGTCCTCTCCATGCCAGGACTGGTCGCTCCAGGAGCACTGGATCAAGCGGTGATTTTGAGAGACTATCCAGTCATGTTGGGTATGACAATCCTACTGGCACTGGTCTGCCTGATAGGTAAGAAGCCTAAACATCTGGGTAAAGTGACGGGCATTGTTCTGCTATCGATTTATTGCCTTTACGGGGCCTGGCTCTTTATTCAACACTGATTTCTTTTTGGGAGGGCCAACCCTGAGCCCTTCCAACCACCTCCCTTTCTTCATAACTGATTGTTTTTTCCATCAACCTGCTTATATCTGTCTATGCTTAGCTGATTTTAAAACATTCGGGCCAACTCAAAGAGCCCTTTACGGACAGATGAAATTAATAACAAGTACACTCTGGCTATTACTGTCAGCCTTGATCATGATAAATAATGCTTGGCCCCAAAACGACCTCAAGTTACTTGACCAGCTCATGACGCTGTCACCCGGCACTGTTTCTGATAAAAGCATGGAATTTTACTCTGCAGGCTCTGATCTGCTCGTCAGCCAGAAAAATCTGGCAACTGAACACCTCACCGTATTAATGATTCTTAACGGGCCCGAGCTTCAGCCCATTGAGGGTCAAATAGAATGGTCCACAGATGGAACCCATTGGTACAATGCAGAGTTCGATAAAGAGAGTATAAGATCCGGAACAACAGGTCATATTCAAGTAAGCCTGCCCAAACTCGCACCCAGCAACGACCTGCAACGAATCGTGTTCAGAACCCGTTTAACAGGACACAATAGAGTTCATGAAAGTCGACAACTGGTCACCGTTCTACCTTACGGCGAAGCCCGACAAGCAGTCTTTTACGACATAGGGGGTACCGTCCAGGCCAAATACAAACTGGCAGCGAAAAAGCAAAAAACCTCAGAGACCCGTTTGACCCAGTTTTCAGAGCCATTCATGCAGATATTCAAGCTGGATTGCTCGTAGTATTCCTGACCGGTAAAATGCAAGAAGACAGACATATTATAAGAGACTGGTTCAGAGAACACGGTTTACCTCCTGGCCCTATTTTAATGCCTCGAGCTCGCTGCTGTCCCGATAAGGGTGAAGATTTTAAATTCAAGGTTCTTCAACACCTGAAAAACAACGTAAAAGTTATCAGAGCTTGGGGGAATGGTGTTGAAAAAGACATTCTTCCTTATATGAGAGCAGCCGTTTGTACCGTCAATCATATCAGCTGGCCACTTTCTGATATTTCCAGCATCAAGCTACTGGTAGCCAGCAGGCTTCATAACTATCGGCTACACAGCCGAATCAAACTGGCTCACTGCAGTGAAGATACTTGCATACCCGCCGTATTAAGCACTTACATGATTGACAATCCTGCCTGCAAACAATCGTTGAACCAACCTCTGGTTTGCTCCTTCGGCTCGCCCCCGGATGACGACCCTGACTCTCCCCCTGTTTTTTTCAACCAAGAGTGCAAAGCCCCATGGATGTGACCATGCAACAACAATTCGACCACTGGGTTTCGGGGCAAGAGCAGACAGTAGCACAACTCTGGCCTGGTCTGGTGGCAACCGTACTCTTTTTAGCCAACACAGCTGAAGAAGCTATTTCCTTGAAGGGACCTTAAGCCCCCAGTGACATTCAGTCAGGGAACTCATTGCCATATCAGGGCTCTAATGCACTCTTTATTAAAGGTCGGGCTTAACATTTGCCGTCAGGGCTCTTTTATGCCCCCCATTGCAGTATTTCAACAGAATGAAAAGCACTCAGTATTCCTGCACTGTTGTACCCTTGCCCTGAGTACATCCATAAAGAACTGAGTTCAATGATTAATCGAGATCGTGCCCTAAGCTGTTACTGTGGCACAAGGCACTATAGAATAGCCGTGTCACAACCAATCTGTATGCAATATGACTACTGACGAGCCGTTTATCTCAATTGGTCGCCGCACCATTACCATGGAACTGGAAGCTGTTCAGAGCCTGATCGACAGGATCGACAGTAGCTTTGCCAAAGCCTGCCGGGTCATGCTGGAGTGCCGTGGCCGTGTTATTGTCGTTGGCATGGGCAAGTCAGGGCATATTGCCCGTAAACTCGCCGCCACTCTTGCCAGCACCGGAACGCCCGCTTACTTTGTACACCCGGGGGAAGCCAGTCATGGTGACATGGGAATGGTCACCAGGGAAGACGTGGTTCTGGCGCTTTCCAATTCTGGCGAAACCAGCGAAGTCATTACCCTGCTACCTCTGCTGAAAAGACTGGGAACGCCCCTGATCAGCATGACCGGCAACCCGGATTCCACACTGGCCAAAGATGCTGAAGCCCACCTCAACACCAGTGTTGAAAAAGAAGCCTGTCCTCTAGATCTGGCTCCCACCTCCAGCACGACTGCAGCTCTGGTAATGGGAGACGCTTTGGCAATTGCCTTGCTGGAAGCCCGTGGATTTACCGCCGAAGACTTTGCTTTCTCACACCCTGGCGGTTCTCTGGGCAAACGACTTCTTCTGAAAGTCAAAGACATTATGCACAGCGGCAGTCGGGTCCCCGAAGTCACTCTGGGCACCCCCATGGGTGATGCCTTGCTGGAAGTCACTCGAAAAGGTCTGGGCATGACCGCCATTGTCGATGACCAGCGTCATGTCATTGGCATTTTCACAGACGGTGATCTTCGCCGGGCCCTGGATAAAGGGGTTGATCCCAAGTCCACCCGTATTGATGACGTCATGACCGGCCATTGCAAAACCATCCACCCCGAAATTCTTGCAGCAGAAGCACTGAAGATCATGGATGACCGGAAAATCAACGCCCTGATCTGTGTCGATGACGAGAACAAACTGATTGGTGCTATCAATATGCACGACCTACTGAAGGCAGGCGTAGTATGATCAGTTCATCCTTACAATCTGCCGCCGCCAATGTTCGCCTGGCAGTCTTTGATGTCGACGGTGTCCTCACTGACGGTAAATTACTGTTTGGTGAAAACGGTGAAGCGCTGAAAATATTCAACACTCTGGATGGTCATGGTCTGAAAATGCTCAAACAAGCCGGGGTCAAGACTGCCATTATTACAGGCCGTCGCTCTGTCTTTGTTGAAAAGCGTTCCTCTGACCTGGGAGTAGACTTTCTTTATCAGGGCCGTGAAGACAAGTTTGTTGCTCTTAACGAATTACTGCAGGAAGAAGGTCAGGGTATCACCCTGGAAGAAGTCGCTTACATCGGTGACGACCTGCCTGACCTTCCTGCCATACGCCAGGTAGGCTTTGGTTGCACGGTACCCAATGGGCATTATTATGTCCGCGAACACTCTTCAGCTGTAACGCTGAATCGTGGAGGCGAGGGAGCTGCAAGAGAGTTCTGCGACTTCATTCTGGCAGCCAAAGGCAAATTGGATGATATGCTGGCCAGCTATCTGAAATAAGACTTCAGGTTATTAAAAGGTGTCGCTGTATTGCCTGTCTGCATTTCCAGCGACACTTTTATATTCAGATATATTCAAAAGTTTTCTGACAAGCCAAGTACGATTGTTCAACTCTAATTACAGTAGGCCGACAGCTAGTGTCTAGCATTTGAAAACATTCGCTGGCAGTCCCTGATGATCAAAAAAAATCATGATAGACTGTATTCATTTGCTACGAAAATGCTGCCGACAGCATAAACTGAGCATCATTTTCCCGGGAGACAGAGTGTTGCCAATCCTCCCCCGTAGCCTTATTTAGTCAGACCCTACATATTAAGATGTCTGACCTGATTGTGACCCGGAGCCTGATACCTGATGCCCAATCGGAACTCTATACTGATTGCTTTCCTGATGCTGACACTGATCGGTATTGGCTATTGGGCTTATGACAGCAACCTCCATGTGGGGGCTCAGAAAAAGCCGCCTCTGGTTCGGGAGAATGCTGACTATTACCTTATTGATACGCAAATTACCCAGTACGATAAAGCAGGCGAGCTGGACTATATCTTGACTTCCAACAGCATTACTCATTACCCCCATAACGATACAACACTGCTGCAGACCCCTCATGTGGAAAGTTTCAGTGACCCTCAGAAACCTTTGGTTGCAGACGCACTCAATGGCAAACTGTTGCCTGGCAATCAGGATATAGAGCTCTGGGATGATGTAGTGATGACTCAGGCGGATCTCAACAATGGCAGCAAGGTGCGCATGGACACTGATTTCATCACCATATACTCTGAAAAGGGGCTGGCCGTTACCGACCGACCGGTACTCATCACCAACGATACCGGCCGTACGCGCGCCATTGGAATGGAGGCTTTCTACAAGGAGAGTCTGGTTAAACTCAAGTCTAGGGTAAGAGGATTTCATGAGCCAAAGCCATGAACAGACCAAACACCTTGATCCGAATGCGCGGCCAGATAAACGGAGTCGACGCAAAGGAGTCGAACATTACCTGATGCTGGGAGCCATGTTGTTGCTTCCTACCATGGCTCAGGCCCTGCCATCTGACCGGCAAAAGCCTATTGAAATCGAGTCTAACACGGCTGATATCGACAACAAAAAAGGCATCTCTATTTATAAAGGTGATGTCGTTATGATTCAGGGCACAACACGGATTACCGGCGATAAGGTAACCGTCTACTCCTTTAAGCAGGAAGTTCAAAAAATCGTAGCAGAAGGCTACAAGAAAAGAGCTTACTACGAAGAACAGCAGCCCGAAGATCAAGGCACTCTGCAGGCCTGGGGTCATACCATTGACTACCAAGTGGCGGGCGACAAGATTAAACTGGTCAAACAGGCTCAGTTGACCCAAAAGGGTGATACCTTTACAGGTGAACGTATTGATTACGACCTGACCAAACAAACTGTAAACGCCAAAAGCAGTGAAAACAAAAGCAGCCCTGATGGCCGCGTAAAAATGATTTATCAGCCTAAGCCTGAACAAAAACAGTAGATCGTATCTGACATCCACCTCATATACGGCTCAATCACTCAGGCAGGCGAGCAGTCAAGAATCGGCAATGTTACCCATTCCGTAACTGGAAAAAGCTACAGAGTCTGAACAGGCTGCCTTTTTATAGTAAACGTTTAAAATAGCTGTCATGAAAACGACAGTTTACCTTTAAATAGGATAACAGATTCCGGATGGCAACGCTTAAGGCTGAACATCTCAGTAAAAGTTACAAGAGCAGACAGGTCGTCAAAGATGTATCTCTGGCTGTTGACAGTGGCCAGATTGTCGGACTTCTGGGTCCCAATGGTGCAGGCAAAACAACCTGCTTCTATATGATTGTAGGCCTTGTTAAGGCTGACGGTGGCCATGTCAATCTCAGCGGTCAGGATTTGACTCATAAGCCTATGCATGGCCGTGCCAAAGCCGGCGTTGGCTACCTACCGCAGGAAGTTTCTATTTTCAGAAAGTTAACCGTGACTGACAACCTTCTTGCAATATTGGAAACCCGTCCCGATCTTTCCAAGAAAGATCGAATAGACAAAATGGAGTCCCTGCTGGAAGAGTTCAATATTACTCATATCAGAAACAACCTGGGTATGAGTCTTTCCGGTGGTGAAAAGCGTCGAGTGGAGATTGCCCGTGCGCTATGCACTGACCCACAATTTATTCTGCTGGACGAGCCCTTCGCTGGTGTTGACCCCATTTCTGTTGGTGATATCAAGGCTATTATTACGCACCTGAAAACCCGGGGTATTGGCGTCCTGATCACAGACCACAATGTCCGGGAAACCCTGGATATCTGTGAGAAGGCCTACATAGTCAGCGAAGGCACTATTATTGCTGAAGGTGACAGTCAAACCGTACTGACCAACCAAAAGGTCCGTGACGTATACCTTGGGCATCAGTTCAGCCTCTAAGGAATAGTCAGGAAATAACGTTCTTTTTGAGCAAAACCCGTTCGGCCTGAGCCTGTCGAAGCTCAGGGTGAACGGAGCCCACGTTTTAATCGGAAAATCATTTCGAGACAAGCCCTAATCACTTCTTTCTTCATAGCCTTACTTCTACTGGCAAGCGACCTGTCAGTAGAAGATTCCCTCTTAAAACAAGTCACCCTTACTGCCTATCAAGCAAATCGGTAATGAATCAGATACGGATAAAGCTTATTCTCTCTCAGGACATCCTCCGGATTCTCAAGCACCAGCGGCTCTTGATCGTTATCGAGTAAAATCCAACGACCACGGTCATTAATCAGCATAACGAAATGCCCCCATAATCGAGCTGCCACGATGCAAAATCATAGCTTCAGGATGCGCTTCCAGTTCCTGTATCTGACCTGTATCGCTACCAGCAGGTATCCTGATTGTCTTAAAGGCATGCCCCCATCTGCCCAGCAGTCGATGTGTATGCGGGTCCTGTTGCCATAGTTGGCTGGCTTGAAGTTGAGGAGGAAGTCGACGACGCTGCATCCCCCCGGCCCACCTATATTCATGAAAATCGCTCAACAGTGTCTACCTATGAGATGCATCGACACAGCCTTTGAAATAATCGACTTTCTCTAAAATTGTTTATCGACCCTCTACTCCCTCTATAGGATTTGCCATGCCTGCATGACACACAAAACCCTTTCGCTTTTTTCATCCGAGCCTTTAAAACACGAGCAAACCTGCCATCAACATAAAGCTTCTTTTCATAGTCGCCATGATGAATCCACTTCCCCCGAAGCTTCAGATGTGATTATAATCGCGATGACATGGAGAGTAGCCTAATCATAATAATGAGCAGGCACTGAGTAATAACTGCCGAGGGTTCATGCCACCTATTCTGGCACCCTCAGTGCAGACATCGAAGTAAAGGTATACGGTTGCCCTATGAAGCCATCCTTACAGCTAAAAATGGGCCAGCAGCTGACCATGACTCCTCAGCTGCAACAGGCCATAAGGCTTCTTCAACTTTCCACTCTGGACCTTCAGCAGGAAATCCAGGAAGCTCTTGAATCCAATCCGATGCTGGAGTCTGAAGAATCCGCAGAAGAACCGTCTGCATCCCGTGACGAGGGAGAGCAGCCCGTTGACTTCAATGAAAAAGCTGAACAAACGCCAGAGCCTGAAGAACCTGAGTGGACTGAAAGCATTCCCAACGATCTGCCAGTAGACTCCGGGTGGGATGACGTCTATTCCAGCCTGCCAGCCTCAAGCGATGAAGAGCATGATCCTTTTGCTCGATCTCGTGCCTCTGAATCTCTTCAAGACTATCTGGAATGGCAGTTAAACCTGACGCCTATGACAGACCGCGACAGATTGATGGGACTGTCGATAATAGAAGCTACCAGCAACGACGGCTATTTAACCCACCCCCTGCAAGATATTTACCAGTCATTACAGGCACAGATAGAAGAACTGGATTTTGAAGAGCTTCAGGTGATGCAGCGGCGTATTCTTCATTTTGATCCGGTTGGCTGTGCCAGTGCCAGCCTGAAAGAATGCCTTGAAGTCCAACTAAACCAGCTACCTGAAGAAACCCACTTCCTGAAAGAAGCCCGCCTGTTAATTCAGAACCACCTGCAAGCTCTGGGTAGCCGGGATTACGCACAAATCATGCGCCGAACCCGCCTTAAGGAACATCAGCTCAGAGAAGCACTTAATCTGGTTCAGAGTCTCAACCCAAGGCCTGGATCCGAGATTGGGCAGACTGAAACAGAATACGTCACCCCGGATATATCGGTTAGCAAAATTAAAGATCGCTGGGTCGTTGAGTTGAATTCTGAATCTCTACCCAGACTTCGCATCAATAACAGCTACGCTTCTATGGTGCAGCGTGCAAACAATAGCCGCGACAACGTGTTTATGAAAAACCAGCTACAGGAAGCCCGATGGTTCCTCAAAAATTTGCAGAGTCGCAATGAAACCCTGCTTAAAGTGGCTGGTAAAATTGTCGAGTTCCAGAAAGAATTCCTGGAACAGGGTGAACAGGCTATGAAGCCCTTGGTACTGGCAGACATTGCTCAAGCTGTAGAGATGCATGAATCCACTATTTCAAGGGTCACGACCCAAAAATACATGCATACGCCAAGAGGCGTGTTTGAGCTGAAATACTTTTTCTCCAGCCATGTCAGCACTGACTCAGGGGGAGAATGTTCATCTACAGCCATCAGAGCTCTGATCAAAAAACTGGTATCAGAGGAAAATTCTAAAAAACCTTTGAGTGACAACAAGATTGCCGGACTACTGGGAGATCAGGGTATAAAAGTTGCAAGACGAACCATCGCCAAATATCGCGAATCGATGAATATTCCGCCCTCAAATGAGCGCAAGCAACTTATCTGAGCCTTTATACCACAAATCGACCAGTAGATTTTTTGTCTCAGAACAGCGCTAACTGTCAATGACAGTGATAGACTTTCAATCATGGCTGCCCGTACAATCCCGGGGGCAGTCCAATGTCGAGAATCGGGATCAGCAGGAGAGCGTTACATGCAAGTCAACATCAGTGGACATCATGTAGAGGTGACTGAAGCTCTGAAAGATTATGTCACCAAGAAACTCGACCGCCTTGCCGCCCACTTTGATCAAATTACTAACGTCCAAGTCACCCTGAGCGTTGAGAAATTGAATCACAAGGTGGAAGCAACTCTGCACATACGTGGGGCGGATATCAATGCAACCGCTGAGGCTGAAGATATGTACGCTGCCATCGATGACATGTCGGACAAGCTAGACCGACAATTGGTTAAACACAAAGAGAAGACGCTTGACCGGCTTCAGGGTGCCAGCGGCCGCCTGTAAGCATCAATCGCTGTATGATTATCGAAAACATCCTTACCCCCGGGCGCACCCTTTGCGGTGTGCAGGGGGCCAGTAAAAAGAAAGTCCTGGAAACCATCGCGGAAATCATCAGTGAACATGTTCCCGCTATAAACACCAAGGATCTATTTAACAGTCTGATCAACAGAGAGCGACTCGGTACTACCGGGTTAGGCAAAGGTATTGCCCTGCCTCACTGTCGCTCCAGTGCTTGTCAGCATCCGACCGGACTTCTGATCAAGCTGTCTGAACCGATCGACTTTGATTCTGTGGACAAGCAGCCTGTAGACCTCGTGTTTGCACTCATAGTCCCGGAAGAAAATACTCAGGAGCACTTGAACATACTGCAGGCTCTGGCTGAACGCTTTCATTCAGAAGTTTTACTGAGCCAGATGCGGGCTGCAGAAACCCCCCAAGCCCTTTACAGCATCATCTGTCGCCCTGTCTAATGGAAGCAGGTGAAAAACATTTTGCAGGTTCCTCTGACAACAGGGACAGGCAAAATGTTTTCCACTCTGTAAAACCTCTTTTTTATCCCTACCCGTTCAACACCTCAACCTATATTTCTCCGTCAAAACTGCATGCGATAGACAGATCCGGACTATGCTTGAAATAAAAGAAAGCGACTGGTTCTAATCTCATTGGGTTTTGATAGACTTGCCTCACTCGGAATCAGGTGAGAAGCCTGTTCAGGAGTTTCCATAATCCTGCATACCCATGAGTCAGAATATGACCGATATATACCCATTGGATTTCAAGATGCTACTAGGCGACAAGTGAGCGAAGCCCTGTGAGCCTACAAGAAGCCCTGTGAGCCTACAAATAGTAAGTGATCAGGGTGAGCGAACGCTGGCAACAACGTAGCATCTTGAAAGGCGATGGGTATAGCCGACCTTAAAAGGTATCCAACAGGCAATATCAGTCATTAAAACACGACGCAAACCAGATTCAGCTCAGCCACCATTATGAAAAACAATCAGGCAACCTGTTTACACGGTCAAACAATCGGGAAGGACACACCATGAAGTTGATCATTATCAGTGGACGTTCGGGCTCTGGAAAAAGCTCTGCCCTGCACGCTCTGGAAGATGAAGGTTTTTACTGTGTAGACAACCTGCCCGCCAGCATGCTCAATGATCTGCCTACCAATCTCAAGAGCAGTCTGGGCGAACCACCTCGCATGGCAGTCAGCCTGGATGTCCGTAATGTACCAGGCGCCCTGGAACGCTTTCCAAAACTATTGGATAAATTGAAAAAACAAGGCGTAGAGTGCCAGGTTGTCTTTCTGGATGCAGACGGCGACAGCTTGATGAAACGATACAGCTCAACGCGGCGTCGCCACCCTCTTAGCAATGATGACGTATCCCTGGCTGAAGCGATTAATCTGGAAAAGAAACTATTGGCGCCTCTGGCCGAAGAAGCGGATATCAGGCTAGACACCTCTCCTCTGTCCGTTCATGAAATCCGAGAGCAAATTCGTCAGCGGGTCTGTGGCTCCAACAGCAAAAGCATGACGCTGATGATTCAGTCTTTTGGTTTCAAACACGGCATGCCAGTGGATGCCGACTACGTATTTGATGTTCGCTGCCTGCCTAATCCTTTCTGGGTTGAAGCCCTGAGACCCTATACCGGTCAGGATCAACCTGTTAAAGACTTTCTGTCAGCAGAACCCATGGTCGACGAGATGTTTGAAGACCTCAGCTCATTCGTGGAAAAATGGTTACCACGGTTTGAATCCGGGCAACGCAGTTATCTGACCATAGCGATCGGATGTACTGGAGGACAACACCGTTCTGTATTTGTCAGCGAACGACTGGGCGAATGGCTCAAAGAGCGTTTTGACTGTGTACAGGTCAGGCATCGGGAGCTTTCCAAATAATGATCCAGAAGCAGATCACCATAATTAATAAACTCGGCCTACACGCACGTGCGGCATCCAAATTCGTTTCCACCACTTCTGCTTTTGCCAGCCAAGTAAAAGTCAGTTTCAATGGCCGGGAAGTGGATGGTAAAAGCATTATGGCAGTGATGATGTTGGCTGCAGGAAAAGGCTCTGTCCTTGATTTAGCCTTCGAAGGCCATGATGAAGAAGAAGCCTGTACCGCTCTGTGCAATCTGATCAATGATTTTTTTGAAGAAGGTGAATAGCCAGCCTTCTCTACATTCAATCTCAGTTTATACTGGTAACTCACACAGTCTTGGCTGATTGTGAAAACCCTTTAAACTGAAAGCAAACAGACAATGAACCATTGCATACCAACTTCCTGAGTCTGACTATGCAGACTTGATTGTTTCCAGAACAGAAGGTCGATACTCAGATACTTCTGCCGAAAAAACCGGGCACGCATCTATGGTACAACAGCTACAACTGAGTATCGGAGACAAGGCATTTCAGGAACTTAATGAAGCCCTGGAGCACGGTGTTTCTCCTGAACTCAGGCGTATGCTGAACGGCCTCCCAGCCCCTGATGCAGCTCATTTGCTTGAATCCTCTCCCCCTAAACTTCGAAGCCTGCTCTGGCGCCTCATCGATCGAGAGATGGAAGGCGATGTTTTACAGGAACTGAGTGATGAGGTTCGGCAGTTTTTCCTGGACAGAATGAATGTCGCCGAACTGAAAGCCATTACAGAAGGGCAGGATGTCGATGACATTGCTGACCTCCTTCAACAGCTGCCTGGCACTATCACCCGTAAAGTGCTGGACTCTATGGACAGTCAGGATAGGCAACGGGTTGAAGTAGTCCTTTCTTATCCTGAAGATACTGCTGGCGGCCTGATGAATACCGATGTCATCACGATCCGTCCTAGCAGTACCCTTGATGTAGTTCTGCGATATCTAAGGCGGCATCAGGATATACCTGAAATGACGGATAGTCTTTTTGTCGTCAACCGCAGGGACGAATACATTGGTGCGCTGCCTTTATCAGTGCTTCTGACCACGGACCCCTCAGCAACCGTCTTTGAAGTGATGCAAACTGACCTGAAACCTATTGCAGCCGACATGGAAGACAGTCAGGTAGCCCAGGTATTTGAACGGCGAGACCTGGTATCCGCTCCCGTCATTTCAGAAAATGGCCAGTTACTGGGGCGTATTACAATTGATGACGTTGTCGATGTTATCCGGGAAGAAGCCGAACACTCAATGATGAGCATGGCAGGTCTGGATGATGATGAAGACACCTTTGCCCCTGCATTAAAAACAGCCCGTCGACGCGCGGTCTGGCTGGGCATCAACCTTATTACTGCATTTATAGCGGCTTCAGTAATAGGCATGTTTCAAGCGACTATAGACAAAGTGGTCGCATTAGCCGTGCTCATGCCTATTGTTGCAGGAATGGGCGGCAACGCTGGCGGCCAGGCTCTAACGCTCGTGATACGAGGGATGGCTCTTGGCCAGATCAGTCGAACCAACCTGAAATGGTTGCTCAGTCGTGAGCTAATGGCAGGGTTTCTCAATGGCATACTCTGGGCAGCACTGGTTTCGCTGATCGCATATTTATGGTTTCGCGACCCTATTATTTCAATGGTCATCGCCTGTGCAATGGTTATTAATCTCAGTACAGCGGTTATCGTCGGTGCCAGTCTGCCAGTGATTCTCAAGTCTATGAAAATCGATCCCGCCTTAGCTGGTACCATAATACTAACTACCGTTTCTGACGTGGTCGGCTTCCTTTCTTTTCTTGGTTTGGCGACTCTATTTTATAGCTAGGAGGCTGACCGAGAATAGCGTCCGAGCATAAAATTCAGTAGAACGAGTCAGCTTTTTTACTGAATTTGTGCGAATAGTTGACCTATTTAAGCAAATTCAGTGGAAAAGATGGCCGTTCTTTCTGGATTTTAGGCCGGGCTGTCTATTCTCGGTCAGCCTCCTAGTAACGTGTCAGCTCCCTAAATTAACTATCCCGCCCCTTCTTCGTATTTGTAAGAATTCTACAGCCCATTATACAAACAATAATTTATATTCATTTTGAACTTTATCGTGCTTATATACTCAAAGCCACTTTACAACCTCATCTAAAGCCCAGGCAAAAAATAAAAAAATGCATTATTTCAGAAACTTATTGCTGAGTTTGATATTGGCTCTGATCTCTCTTTCTGCTGTTTCAGAAATGGTTACTATTGATTACATATACGATAATCAAACCAAACCCTACAAACTTTTGGAAATAGACTCGGATCGATATAAAAAGCTCAACCAGACTCTGAATCAGTTCCTTAAATCTGCCTGTGTTACCAATACTGAAGAGTGTGCCAATTCATCAGAGCTCCCTGCTTATCGCGAAGATTTTTTAAAACCAGATCAACTCTTCATCAGCTTGCGTAACCCGGCGAACAGACTTTTTTACTACACAAAGCTTCTGCCCTTGTTATTTCCTGAAAAAACGTCTGACCCGATGGCTGCAGCTTACTTTTCCAAAGCATTCCAGGGGCATGTTGAAGCCTGCGAAGATATCGTACAAGAAGTTGGCAGAAAACATTTTAAAGACTGGGTGATAGCCGTTTCTGATGTCAGGAAATATTTACCTTTACTAGCCAGGCTGGGTCAAAACCTGGTACGACTCTATGATCATACACATTTCACGCCACTCTTTTTAAGCAATACCCATGAACTCACTTATCTGTATCCGGTTTATGCCGTGAGTTCAGAAGAGAGAGATTCTACCTCAATCATCAGTACAGCCTTTTCGGATTGGATGAATGACTTAAACATCACTTCGCCCAGATATGTAAGACTTCCCGTAGAAACCGAGGCAGAGACCAAAGAGTCCGGTGTTTCATTAAGTCTGGAGCAACGAAAAAGCACACCCAATATTTCCAGAGATATTACAGAACAACTGATCTATGTCATCCATCGCTCTGTCTTCAGAGACTGGCATCGATACCCTCTCCCTGTCTTTGTTGGTCATATCGAGCCTGAAATAGCCGACGTATATGCCAGCAGTGGTGGTTTTTTTGATTACGACATTCTGGGCGGGCAGTTTGTTCATGGCTACTTCTCTCATGTATTGCAACTAGCTCAGCTGAAGCAACACAATTTTCCTCAACAGGCCCTACCGCACTTTAATCATCGTTGCTGGGGACGAATGTTCGAAAAAAAGAATGCCACACTTTGGCACTCTGCAGCCAGATTTACTTTGTCAGAAGAGCAGAGCATTGTTTTCTACAACCCTGTTTTAGGCAGCTCTCCAGACACCCTTCAGGAGCTTCTCTCACAACACTTTTTTTCCGATATGATCAACAGCGCTATTGCTGAAAGCAACCCTGATTTGATTAATTATTTATTCTCATTACTGAATGTCAGCTCTATTAAAGAACTGGTTCAAATAAAAAATGCGCTTATAGCGATAGAAAACTCAATCAACCAGCATAACTACAACAGCTGGCACCAGGCCAGTGACTCATTAAGAGCAACTCAGGCAGGTAACGAGTTTATCAATGAGAACAAACTTTACATCGATGAAAAGAAGCTGGTATCAAACTTCAATAATAAAATGATGCTTGCACCCAGAGATTCATTTCTGGAAGAACTGGATTTGTCCAAGTATGAGATACTTTATTTAAACCCTTCCAATACTTCTTTCATTTATCAGCTTTGGCACTGGCCTAAAGAGTGGGATACAGTTGAATTTAAATAGAAGAAAAGGGGCCGAAAAACAACAGCATTTTAAAAACAGTATGAGGCATATCCAGGATATGCCTCATAAATACATGGGCATTATTTCCCAGCCAGAGTCATCTCACTGATCAGAACAGAGCCTGTCTGAATATTGCCTCTTCGATCGTAATCATTACCTGCGGCAACAATATTCATAAACATATCCTTAAGAGAGCCTGCAATAGTCACTTCTGAAACCGGGTACTGGATTATGCCATTTTCGACCCAGTAACCACCTGCTCCTCTGGAGTAATCACCCGTTACAGTATTGACCCCCTGCCCCATCAATTCAGTGACCAGAAGACCTGTTCCCATCTGTTTAAGCAGCTCTTCCTTACCATCGGCATTGCTATCCAAAAATAGATTATTTACACCTCCTGAATTGGCTGTGCTCTCCATCCCCAGCTTACGGGCTGAATAAGTGCCCAGGAGATAGTGGGTCAAAATCCCTTCAGAGATAAAGTCCTTGGACCGGGTCGCAAGACCATCATTATCAAAACTGGCTGACCCCAGGGCTTTCTTCAAATGTGGTTGTTCATGGATACGCACCCAATCTGGAAAGATCTGCTTCCCCAGGTGATCGAGCAAGAATGAAGCCTGTCGATACAAACTACCACCACTGATCGCTCCAAGAAGGTGCGAAACAAGACCTGAAGCCACTTCAGGTGAAAACAGAACCGGTACCTGGCCTGTGGGCACTTTTCTGGCACCGAGACGCTCAACTGTTCTTTCAGCCGCCTTGCGGCCCACCTCTGATGCAGACTCCAGATCATTACCATCACGAGCGACGGTGTACCAATAATCTCTCTGCATATCACCGGATTGCTCACCGATCAGGACACAACTGAGACTATGACGACTGGAAATATAACTGCCCATAAAACCATGACTGTTGCCGTAAACACGACAACCTTGGTGTGTACCGACATTAGCACCGTCTGAATTCTTGATCTTGTTGCTAAACGTTCTACCTGCGTCTTCACATTTTAAAGCCAACTCTATGGCTTCTTCTGCATCGACGCCCCAAGGATGATAAAGATCCAAATCAGGCAGTTCAGTTGCCATCAGTTCAGCATCTGCAAGACCTGCACAGGGGTCATCGGAAGCATACCCTGCGATATCACAGGCAGCCTTTACGGTTTCTCTAATAGCTTCGGGCGTACTGTCAGAAGTACTGGCAGAACCTTTTTTCCTGCCCTGATAAACGGTGATACCAAACCCTTGATCCCGGTTAAACTCGACCGTCTCTACATCCCCCATCCGAACACCGACCGAAAGCCCTGCATCCAGGCTAACACCCACTTCACAAGCATCAGCCCCCTGGCGACGAGCCTCATCCAGAATATCACTGACGAGGGTCTTCAAACGGCCCTCTTCAGAGCGGGGATCAAGTACAGCCTTGGTTTTATCACCCATGAACTTCCTGCCTTCCAGAATTATTCGTGTATATCCTATTGTGCCGTGCACAGTCATAAAAAAACAAACGATTTACCATGAAAGTACTGCCTTGAAAGAATCGCCTCATTATTTAGCAAGAACGAAGACTCTACGCCACTCATGGCTGAATGATCTTAACTGGAGTAAAATGGCAGCATCTCTTTGAATAGACCCCAATCATGTCAGATCAAGACCCCTACGAATTTGAAGATGACGCTGAAGAAATTATTTTTGTCAGCAAATCTGAGCTCAAGCGCGATATGGATGAGCTCAAAGCTATTGGCTCCCGCTTGATGGAAATGAAGCCAGTCATGCTGGATAAGCTGCCCCTGAATGACAGACTCAGGGAAGCGCTCGATGAAAGTAAACGCATAAAAAGCTACAATGCCCGCAAGCGGCATTTAGGTTTCATTGGCAAGCTGATGCGAGATCAGGATCTGGAGCCCATTCAGAAATTTCTCGACAGCCTCGATTCTAACAGCGAAGAGTACAATCGTCGTTTTCACCAGCTGGAACGCTGGCGGGATCGCCTGATTAACGAAGGCCATGATGTTTTGACAGAATACCTGGAAAAATATCCTTCAGCCGATCATCAGCATATCCGTCAGCTGGTGCGTAACGCTCAGAAAGAAGCAAAACAGGAGAAATCGCCTGCTGCTTCCAGAAAACTGTTCAAATACCTGAGAGAAGTGGACGAAGAGCATTGACCCGATAATCCAACAGGGTGTCAGGAGACACCTTGTTACTCCAGAACACCCGGGTTATCCGTAAAAACCCCACAAACGCCCCAGCTCTTCAACTGACTGGCCAGTGCTTTGTCATTAACGGTATAACAATACAACTCGTACCCAGCCTTACTCACTTCACCAGCCTTTTCCTCTTTCAGTTTTTTAGCATTTACATGAATGGTTGTTGCACCTACTTGTCTGGCTTTATGTTTCCAGTTTCGTGGTAAGGATTCAAACAGACACCCAATCCGGCTAGCAGCCCTCGCCCGATACAAAACCAGTGCTTTATGATTAAAACTGGAAACCAGCAACTGCTCTTCGGGAAAACTCGCCGCTTCCAGTGCTGCAACCACCTTTTCAACCAGAAGTTTTAAATCACAACGATTAGGTTTTAACTCAAGATTCAACCCCAGCTTCAACTGTTTGATCAGCATCAGGGCTTCAATCAAGGTCGGAACCTTCTCTTCTTTGAATGCTTCAGAGAACCAGCTCCCAGCGTCCAGCTCCCCTACCTGATCCAGACTCTTTTTCTTAAGATGACCTTGTCCCGATGTAGTTCGATCCATTTTCGGGTCATGAAACAGCACAGCTGAGCCATCACCTAACAGGGTGACATCCAGCTCTATCCACTTCAGCCCGAGATCTGCAGCTTTTTGTATACCTGCTAATGTATTTTCAGGAGCCAGTGCCGCCACTCCACGATGCCCAATCACTGAATCCATGTACATACGTTTTACTCTCCAAAACCAGCCGATTTACTCGTCTAATATTATCCTTTTATTTACCGTAAAGAATATTTTGCTTTCTCATTTTTCGTATTCGAGGGTAGAGAAAAATATTTTTTCTCATGGCTATTTTGCAGCAGAAAAACGTTTGCACTATGAACAATTGTTATTGGGGGTCTCACGATGCAAGAAGTTCTACTCAGTATTGATGTAGGAACAGCCAGCTTACGATCTGCTCTGGTTACCCCTTTCTGCCATATACTGGCCATTGATATCCACCCTCTTAGGTTATGGCAGTCCTCGGGTAGGATGGAACAATCGTCTGATAATATCTTTAACAGCCCTATTCTTTCCGTCAAACAACTGATTTCCCAACACCCTGAGCCTGTTCGCACCCTGGCCATAGGTATTGATGCCACGGCGTCTCAGGTTTTACTCAACCATTCGCTAAAACCACTCCATCTACCCGGCAACCCCGAAGCCAATATTCTTGGCTGGATGGACCACCGTGCACAGCCGCAGTCTGTGATCATTAATGAACGGTTCAAGTCGCACACACATCAGGATCTGCCAAGCAAACAGATACCTGAAATGAGCCTTTCCAAAATACTTCCTGATTACCACCTTACCTAAGCCCACTAAAAACCAGATAACCGTCTAAACTGACGACAATGGTTTCCGGCCTGTATGAGGTGTGTCATGGCCAAGAATAAGATTCAGTTTCAGTAAGGGTTGAGTCTGATTCAGTTTTTCGAACTTTATAATGAAGAATCGAAATGTCGGGATCAGTTCTTTCAGTGGCGCTGGCCTACCGGGTTTGAGTGTCCAATGTGCAAGTCAAAAGAACATTGTGTTCTCAAGACTCGTGAACTGTACCAGTGCAATCGCTGTCATCACCAGACTTCTCTGACCACTGGCACCATCATGGAATCGACCAAGCTCTCTTTCAAAACCTGGTTTCTGGCCATGTTTCTCATGACACAGACCAAAAATGGAATCTCTGCCTTGGAATTGTCACGCCAGCTGGGCATCTCTTACAACGCTTCATGGCGCTTGAAACATAAGCTCATGCAAGTGATGAAAGAGCGTGACGACAGCCATCCACTCACAGATGATGTACAAATCGATGATGCCTATTGGGGAGGTGAAAAGCATGGCGGCAAACGCAGTCAAGGCTCAGAAAACAAGCATCCCTTTGTGGCAGCAGTACAGACAAACGATGACGGGCACCCACAGTACATGCGACTCAGTATGGTCACCCGCTTTCGTAAGAAAGAGCTGGAGCTGTGGGCACAGAAACACCTCGCCGGTAGCCCTTGCTGAGTAGTCAGTGATGGTCTGGGAGCCTTCAAAGGCATTGCTGATACGGGGCATCAGCACACAGCTATCGTGACAGGTGGCGGCCACGAATCGGTCACCAACGAGCTGTTTACCTGGGTTAATACGATGATTGGTAACGTTAAGAATTCACTTAAGGGTAGCTACCACAGCATCAATCCGAAGCACCTACCACGATACCTTGCAGAGTTCTGCTACCGGTTTAATCGACGATACGATATGAAAGCCATGCTATCCCGCTTGAGTTATATAGCTGCACGAACGTGCCCTATACCAGAAAGACTCCTCAAGATAGCTGAGGCACAGTGGTAATCAGGAAATACTTTGGCTTAAGCAAACGCACCCTGATCTCTGGTCGCAATGCGGTTTAATTCTTGACCTTTATGATTTCCTTTGCTGGAAGCCCAGTGGAAAGCTGACCAGAACCTCATACTCAATGGTTATGCAGGACTCGATAGACATTCTAAAGACACTGGATGTTTATAAGCCTGAAATAAGACAAGGCACAATGCTTCCTATAGGAGCACCCATTCCTGGTGGCTTGAATCCATCCTCAGCCAGCGCTATGGAACTGCCCGTTGGAACTCCCATAGCTACCGGCATTGTTGATGGCTTAGGCGGCAGTCTGGCATCACTGGATCCCTTACAAGCAAAGTCTAACCCCGTTCCTATAGAAAACAGGCTCAGTATAGTGGTAGGTACTTCGACCATTTATATAGCCAGCAGCCAATCGGCAAAAACGATAGAAGGGGCATGGGGACCTATACCTTCTGCTCTGGGTGGTATTTATCACAACATCGTAGGGCAATCTGCGGCAGGCGCATTGATTGATCATATTGTCAGCAGCCATCCTGCCCACGCTATCGCCATAGATGAATCAGTAGAAAGGCAGCAAACCATTTCCCATTACCTCAACGAAACACTGAAAAGCATGGCTGAAAAAGGCCAGAGCCTATCCATGTTAACTCACGACATCCATCTTTTACCTTATTTTGCTGGTAACCGCTGCCCCAAAATGGATATGAGCCTGAAAGAGATGGTAATTGGATTGGAACTTGATAAGAGCATCGAAAACCTCGCGCTAACATACCTGGCTTGCATTCAAGCCATTGCATTGGGTGCCAGACACAATATAGAGCTTCTTACACAGCATGGTTACCATTTTACGGAGCTACGCCCCTGTGGAGGACTGGCTAAGAATCCGCTGTTTATACAAGAACACGTCAATATAGCAGGCATTCAAGCTAAAATGCCTCAAGAGCCTGATTGCATGTTACTGTCAAGTGCTTTGGTAGCATCCGTAGCATGTGGAGTGTTCGCTTCCATAGAAGACGCGATACAAGTCATGAGTCATCAAAAAGAAACCGTTTACCCAGATACATCACTTAAAGAATATTACGACAGAAAATACAGGTTTTTTCTTGAACTGTATGAAGATCAGCAGAAGTACAGGAAGATAATGAACAGGTAGTGCAGATACAAAAAAAAAGCCTGACTTAAAAGTCAGGCTTTTTAAAAGTGGGGTGGACGATGGGGTTCGAACCCACGACCACCGGAATCACAATCCGGGGCTCTACCAACTGAGCTACGCCCACCACTTCTTTGCTTCGGGGAAGAGATGTCATCCCTGAAGACGCGGCTGATTATAAGGAAAGCCGGCCTCCTTGCAAGAAAAAAATAGCACTTCAGGTAAAAACCGAAACCTTTTGCCCCTTCTCAGACTTCTCCGATAGGCAATACCGTTCTTCCCAGCTGTTCGTTAATCACTTCTGCCATTGCCAGGTAGATAGCGCTCGCCCCACAAACAATACCTTCCCAGCCTGCAAAATGCCCGATCTCTGTTGAGCCTGTGAAATCTCTGGCGGCCAACAGAAAGAAAAGTACGGCCAAAGATAGAAATACAAACTGAAGCACCCGATTGGTTTTCAGAGTGCCAAAGAACATCAGTGCTGTAAAAACACCCCAGAGCAACAAATACCAACCCATGTAACCTACCGGTGTTGGCTCCCCAATTCCCTGTTCAGGAAAAACAATAAGCAGCACCAGGCTAATCCAAAACAACCCATAGGAAGTAAAGGCCGTCAGCCCAAAAGTATTCCCCTTCTTGAACTCCAGAATACCGGCTATCACTTGGGCCGCACCACCATATGCAAGCCCCATTGCAAGAACCATTGCTGCCAGGGGATAAAAACCGGCATTATGAATATTCAATAATACTGTGGTCATACCAAACCCCATCAGCCCCAGAGGAGCGGGATTGGCATAAGTGGGTTCAACAACCTTCGCATCAACTTGTGTATTCATGTTTTTTGCTACTTCGGATAAATTACAAACAGACCCTCTACAAACTAGCCGTTTGAACCACACAGCTTGGATAAATTTTGAATAAAGATTCGCTCCAATGAACTCTGATCAGTCATTAGCTATGGTATTACGGAACTTTTTTTTGCTTATTGATTTGCGGCCTCAGTTTCATGGCAGTATTTTCTGAAAACCCGACACAGTTTTTATGATGTTATATCTGTTGTGCCCAAAGCAATTTTCCCTTTTGAGATAAGATCTCTCCGCCATTCAACAATCCTACAGTGACTGATTTCTATAGCTTCTCAGATCACCGAGATTTTAAGCCGTTACATCAGTGCTACTTTCTAGAAACAACTTTTCTCTCGAAGAATATATGCTTCAATAAAGAAAACGACGAAAACTGAATATTTTATCAAGGAATGTAGCTTTCATATGAATAACAAAGCAATCCAAATTTTTGAATCGCCGGGAGGTAAATAGAGGGGGAGCGACCTAATCAGTCTTAATGTCTAGGCCAAACTTTTATCAGGAATGGCATATCTTCTGGCCATTCTGAAACCAATGCTATGTACAAATAAGCAACAGAATGTGCTACACAACAATTCCCAAAGACTCATCACACAGGCGTTATGCTTTATTAGCTATGTTTTCAAAAAACCAATAAAAAAACCCCAGCAAGTTTCCTTGCTGGGGTTTTATATTTAATGCCTGACAGTGACCTACTCTCACATGGGGAAGCCCCACACTACCATCGGCGATGTATCGTTTCACTTCCGAGTTCGGGATGGGATCGGGTGGTTCCAATACTCTGTGGCTATCAGACAAATTCTGTTTGTTTCAAAGTCTTATCGATTGCTTTGAAACAAAAACGCTGGAGCACTTCCAGCGTTTTTTAAATTAATGCCTAGCGATGACCTACTCTCACATGGGGAAACCCCACACTACCATCGGCGATGTATCGTTTCACTACTGAGTTCGGGATGGGATCAGGTGGTTCCAATACTCTATAGTCACCAGGCAAAACTGGTTTGAACCGAAGGTTCAAAAGCTGTAAGGCTTTAAAGCTGTAAGGCTGTAAAGTTCGCTTTGAACTCGATTCTGGAATCCTGTACTTAATCAGCTGTTTTCTTGCTGTACACTCTTTATGTATGGCTTGTCTTAAAACCTTAAAGCTTTACAGCCTTAAAACTTTAAAACCCGCAGCTTCGCTGCATAAATCGCTTTGGCGTTATATGGTCAAGCCTCTCGAGTCATTAGTACTGGTTAGCTCAACGCCTCACAACGCTTACACACCCAGCCTATCAACGTCGTAGTCTTCAACGTCTCTTATGGAGCCTCAGGGCTCAGGGAAGTCTCATCTTGAAGGGGGCTTCCCGCTTAGATGCTTTCAGCGGTTATCCCGTCCGAACGTAGCTACCGGGCAATGCGTCTGGCGACACAACCCGAACACCAGTGGTTCGTCCACTCCGGTCCTCTCGTACTAGGAGCAGCTCTCCTCAAACTTCCAACGTCCACGGCAGATAGGGACCGAACTGTCTCACGACGTTCTAAACCCAGCTCGCGTACCACTTTAAATGGCGAACAGCCATACCCTTGGGACCGGCTTCAGCCCCAGGATGTGATGAGCCGACATCGAGGTGCCAAACACCGCCGTCGATGTGAACTCTTGGGCGGTATCAGCCTGTTATCCCCGGAGTACCTTTTATCCGTTGAGCGATGGCCCTTCCATTCAGAACCACCGGATCACTATGACCTACTTTCGTACCTGCTCGACATGTACGTCTCGCAGTCAAGCTGGCTTGTACCATTACACTAACCGCACGATGTCCGACCGTGCTTAGCCAACCTTCGTGCTCCTCCGTTACTCTTTGGGAGGAGACCGCCCCAGTCAAACTACCCACCACACAATGTCCTCGATCCCGATCAGGGACCTGAGTTAGAACCTCAATATTGCCAGGGTGGTATTTCAAGGTTGGCTCCATGCAAACTGGCGTTCACACTTCAAAGCCTCCCACCTATCCTACACAAGCAACATCAAGATCCACTGTGAAGCTGTAGTAAAGGTTCACGGGGTCTTTCCGTCTAGCCGCGGATACACTGCATCTTAACAGCGATTTCAATTTCACTGAGTCTTGGGTGGAGACAGCGTGGCCATCGTTACGCCATTCGTGCAGGTCGGAACTTACCCGACAAGGAATTTCGCTACCTTAGGACCGTTATAGTTACGGCCGCCGTTTACCGGGGCTTCGATCAAGAGCTTTTCCGAAGATAACCCCATCAATTAACCTTCCGGCACCGGGCAGGCGTCACACCGTATACGTCCACTTACGTGTTAGCACAGTGCTGTGTTTTTAATAAACAGTCGCAGCCACCTGGTATCTTCGACCGCCATCAGCTTACGGAGCATTAGCCCATAAAGAGCTGTCCGATCACCAATAGCGGCGCACCTTCTCCCGAAGTTACGGTGCCATTTTGCCTAGTTCCTTCACCCAAGTTCTCTCAAGCGCCTTGGTATTCTCTACCTGACCACCTGTGTCGGTTTCGGGTACGGTCCCTTTTGACCTGAAGCTTAGAAGTTTTTCCTGGAAGCATGGCATCAACCACTTCCTGACCGTAGTCAGTTCGTCATCAGTTCTCGGCATTCTCTCTGAAAGAGGGAACCGGATTTACCTGATTCCCTTGCCTACCACCTTAAACCCGGATAACCATCACCGGGCTGGCCTAGCCTTCTCCGTCACTCCATCGCAGTCAAAAGGGGTACAGGAATATTAACCTGTTTCCCATCGATTACGTCTTTCGACCTCACCTTAGGGGCCGACTCACCCTGCGCCGATTAGCGTTGCGCAGGAACCCTTGGTCTTCCGGCGAGGGAGGATCTCACTCCCTTTATCGTTACTCATGTCAGCATTCGCACTTCTGATACCTCCAGCCCACCTCCCGGTTGACCTTCAACGGCTTACAGAACGCTCCTCTACCGCTCAACACAAAGTGTTGAACCCGTAGCTTCGGTGAATAGTTTGAGCCCCGTTACATCTTCCGCGCGAGCCGACTCGACCAGTGAGCTATTACGCTTTCTTTAAAGGGTGGCTGCTTCTAAGCCAACCTCCTGGCTGTCTGGGCCTTCTCACATCGTTTCCCACTTAACTATTACTTTGGGACCTTAGCTGACGGTCTGGGTTGTTTCCCTTTCCACGACGGACGTTAGCACCCGCCGTGTGTCTCCCGTGATTGCACTCATTGGTATTCGGAGTTTGCATGGGGTTGGTAAGTCAGGATGACCCCCTAGCCCAAACAGTGCTCTACCCCCAATGGTGAGACACGAGGCGCTACCTAAATAGCTTTCGAGGAGAACCAGCTATCTCCGGGCTTGATTAGCCTTTCACTCCTATCCACAAGTCATCCCCTGGCTTTTCAACGACAGTGGGTTCGGTCCTCCAATCAGTGTTACCTGATCTTCAACCTGCTCATGGATAGATCGCCCGGTTTCGGGTCTATTCACTGCGACTCTTTGTCTCGTTAAAGACTTTACGCCCTATTAAGACTCGCTTTCGCTACGGCTTCCCTATTCGGTTAACCTTGCCACAGAAAATAAGTCGCTGACCCATTATACAAAAGGTACGCAGTCACAGAACATTCTCTTAAAAGAGAGTTTCTGCTCCCACTGCTTGTACGTACACGGTTTCAGGATCTATTTCACTCCCCTCAACGGGGTTCTTTTCGCCTTTCCCTCACGGTACTGGTTCACTATCGGTCAGTCAGGAGTATTTAGCCTTGGAGGATGGTCCCCCCTTGTCCGAAGACGGTTCAGTCAAGATTTCTCGTGTCCCGACCTACTCGATTTCACACTAAACGGGTTTTCGTGTACGGGGCTATCACCCACTATGGCGGCACTTTCCAGAGCCTTCCACTAACGCCGTAAATTGCTTAAGGGCTAATCCCCGTTCGCTCGCCGCTACTAGGGGAATCTCAATTGATTTCTTTTCCTCCGGGTACTTAGATGTTTCAGTTCCCCGGGTTCGCCTCCTAAACCCTATGTATTCAGGTAAAGGATACTCACTTGTGTGAGTGGGTTTCCCCATTCGGACATTCCTGGATCAGGGCCTGTTTATCGGCTCCCCAAGACTTTTCGCAGATTACCACGTCCTTCATCGCCTCTGACTGCCAAGGCATCCACCGTGTACGCTTAGTCACTTGACCATATAACCCAAAACGATCTAATTGGGCTTCGATTTTTTGGTTTATGCTGCGTTACAGTCAGAACTCGGTCAGTCACATACGTGAAGTATGCTCCCTCGGTCGTTCAGCCTGCGCCTTGCCTAAACGCAAAAACTCTTTGCCAAATTCGATGTTTAAAGTGCTATAAAAATCCTATAACTACCTTTAACGATCTTTATCTGATCCATTCCGAGGAATGTTCAGATCGCCATACACATTAGCAATAACCTTTCGGTTAGTTACTTGAGAGTGTCTCAGCAAGAATTTCATTAAACGACACATCATTAATNCCCCCTAGCCCAAACAGTGCTCTACCCCCAATGGTGAGACACGAGGCGCTACCTAAATAGCTTTCGAGGAGAACCAGCTATCTCCGGGCTTGATTAGCCTTTCACTCCTATCCACAAGTCATCCCCTGGCTTTTCAACGACAGTGGGTTCGGTCCTCCAATCAGTGTTACCTGATCTTCAACCTGCTCATGGATAGATCGCCCGGTTTCGGGTCTATTCACTGCGACTCTTTGTCTCGTTAAAGACTTTACGCCCTATTAAGACTCGCTTTCGCTACGGCTTCCCTATTCGGTTAACCTTGCCACAGAAAATAAGTCGCTGACCCATTATACAAAAGGTACGCAGTC
>NZ_JOKH01000001.1:691518-722911 GCF_000722635.1 Endozoicomonas numazuensis
TGCCGGCTAACCATTTATTTTCCTGGCAGGTTAACAACACATAAAAGCAGAGACGTTCTGTATTATTATTTGAGCGTCCTGTAACGAATATACAACCCAGAGAACTCGTTAGTTAACGGCAGGCCTTAGTGAAAAAGCTTAAACTTTCAACCAGTCAACTCATTGCGAAACAGCCGGTCAAAGAGCTTGGGTTCAAGTCCACCGATGATCTTGAAAACTATGTAGGCATCCTTGGCCAGGAACGAGCTACCAGCGCTATCCAGTTTGGTGTAGCCATGCATCGAACGGGCTATAACATTTATGTGATGGGAGAATCCGGCACAGGCAGGATGTCCTATTTGAGAAAATATCTGCAATCTGAAGCCAAGCGTCAAACTCCACCGGACGACTGGATTTACATCAATAATTTTGACAATCCTCGTGAGCCAAAGGTTCTGACTCTGCCCGCTGGCACGGGTGAGCCTCTGCAAAAGGATTTTGATCAATTTATTGATAGTCTCCTGCTGACCTTTCCAGCAGCCTTTGAAAACCCGACTTATCAACAAAAGAAAAGCGTTATTGAACGTGACTTTAACCGCAGCTATGACCACGCTATCGACCTGATTGAACAAGAAGCACTGAAACGGGACATTGCCCTTTTCCGTGAAGCAGGTTCTCTGAGCTTTACTCCCATGCATGAGGGTAAAGCTATGGACGAAACAGAATTTGCACAACTGCCAGACAAAAGACGCTCTAAATTCAACAAGGACATCAGCGAGCTGGAATCCATGTTGAACGACTCTCTGGTTGAGCTTCCTCAATGGAAGCGAGATTCCAACGAGAAACTGCAAAAACTGAATCAGGAAACCATTGATCAGGCCATGGAGCCTCTGCTCAAACCTCTGAAGAAAGAGTACAGCAATCATAAGGCCGTGCTAGATTATCTGGAGGCAGTCAAGAATCATCTGCATCGTACTGTGATTGATATTCTTGCTGATGACCGCAACATGGAATCCAAAGACGATTCCACCAAGCGGCAATCTCTCGTTGAACTTTATGCTCCCAACATGCTCATTGGGCATTCCGCAAGTGGCGCGGCTCCTGTCGTATATGAATCCCACCCCAATTATAAAAATCTCTTTGGACGTATTGAGTACGCCAGTGAGATGGGGGCTCTGGTAACCAATTATCGACAAATTTGCCCCGGTTCACTCCATAAAGCTAATGGTGGCTATCTGCTGCTGGATGCCAACAAACTGCTGGAAGAGCCCTTTGTCTGGGAAGCGCTTAAACGAGCCCTGAAAGAAAAAGAACTGACCATTGAGTCTCCATACTCTGAGATGGGCTTGCTCAATACTATCACTCTGAACCCCGAATCTATTCCACTGAACGTCAAGATTATTCTTGTTGGTTCCAGAGATATTTATTATCTGCTGCAACAGCTAGATCCGGACTTCCACGAAATGTTCAGGGTACTGGTCGACTTTGATGACAGAATTACCCGAGACAAAGAGTCAGTGCATGCGTTTGCCCAGCTGTTAAAAAATCGTGCAGATGATGAGAACTATCCGGCCTTGACCGCTAACGCTGTTGCCCGGCTGGTAGAACACAGCTCCAGAATGGCTGAACACCAGGGTGAAATGTCTGCCAAAATCGGCGACCTGTTCGACCTGTTGGCAGAAGCAGACTTCATCCGTCGTATGAGTCGTGGCCGCAAGATCAATAACGAACATATTGACCGGGCTCTGGCCGCAAAATCTGAGCGAACAGGCCGTGTCAGTCAGCAAATTCTGGATGAGATGATCGAAGGCAGTATTCTGATCGATACCGAAGGAGAAAAGATCGGAAATATCAATGGTCTCACTGTTATGTCTATTGGTGATACCAGCTTTGGCTCTGCTGCCAGAATTACCGCTGCTGTTTACCCGGGGTCGCAGGGTATCGTCGACATTGAACGTGAAGTGGCATTAGGTCAGGCCATTCACTCCAAAGGGGTCATGATCCTGACAGGTTACCTGGGCAGCAAGTATGCCCAGAAGTTCCCTCTGGCAATTTCTGCCAGTCTGACCATGGAGCAGTCCTATGGTTACATCGATGGCGACAGTGCGACGCTGGCAGAGCTTTGCTGTCTGGTATCTGCATTAACCAATACCCCAATCAAGCAAGGCTTTGCTGTCACCGGTTCCATGAACCAACACGGTGAAGTTCAGGCCATTGGAGGGGTGAACGAAAAAATAGAAGGATTCTTTGATCTATGTAACGCCAGAGGTCTGACAGGAGAACATGGCGTTATCATTCCTGTCACCAATCTCCGAAACCTGATGCTCCATCAGAAGATAGTCGATGCTGTCAAAGCCGGAAAATTTAGTGTCTATGCCGTCAGCCACGCAGATGAGGCAATGGAACTACTGAGTGGCTGCAAGCCTGGCTCTCTGAACAGTAAAGGTCAGTACACCAAAGGCTCGATCAACTACAAAGTTCTGCAGCGTCTGAAAGAAATTTCTGAACTCTCCAAGGAAAGCAGCTGAGGTTTTCAGTGGGCAGGGGATAATCCCCTGCCCTTTTTATATAAAATATTCCCCAGTGTTTTACCAAATGCCTGCCTGAACAGTCGGATAAAAGCACTCTGACTGGAAAAAACCATATCCATTGCCACATTGACCACCGACCGCCCTTGAGCCAGATATTTTAAAGCACTGCACAATCGTACATGTTGTCGATACAGAATAAATGTCATGCCCGTTTCTGACTTGAACATTCGACTGAGTGTACGACCACTGACATTAATTTTTTCTGCCCACTCTTCGAGACTTAACTCAGACTCCGGCTGATCCGATAATTGGCTCAACACCTGACTCAAAACAGGATGTTCAGAAACCGGTAATGAGAAAGACTCTGACTCCAAACGGGGAATCTGTTCGACCATCACCTCAAAAAATCGTTCATCATCAGTCTCTGGTTCATAAAGCCTGGGTCGTCTGATGGCTCCATAAGCATCTCTTTCATTAAAGGAGAAACGTTCAGAATTTGAACCCACAGAGGTAAGTACTGAAACCGCCCTGTTCGAACATACAGTGTTCTCATCCTTGCCTGACCATGCATAGTGACACTATGTGGAATGCGACTGGGTACCCAGAGTGCCCGACCCGGTGGAATCATCCAAAGCTGCCCTTCGGCCTCAACTTCCATGACTCCTTCCGTCGTATGCACCAGTTGAGCAAAGGGGTGGTCATGTAAACCTGTACTGTAGCCATCAGGGTAATCTGAAGCAGACGTGATTACAGACCTGGGGATGGCCTCAAGCTTTTTTCTGCGTTCTTTAATTTCACGATCATTCACTGATTGTCCAAATTGAGCAACTTGCTGTCCAGAATCATTCTATACGACAATTTTCTACTTGCTAGACTCCCCCCCAATACTCACCTGTCATCCCGAGATCCTAAGAACAGAAGCCAGAGTTCCACACTCAGCCTGAACCTTGGCCATGCTCTGGATCACTTCTTTGTACTTATTTTTCCAACGGTCATTCTATCCCTGCAAAATGATTGGAACATCCCCTACAGTGATTTACTGAAATATGGCAGCCCAGGAGGCTGACCGAGAATAGACAGCCCGGCCTAAAATCCAGAAAGAACGGCCATCTTTTCCACTGAATTTGCTTAAATAGGTCAACTATTCGCACAAGTTCAGTGAAAAAGCTGACTCGTTCTACTGAATTTTATGCTCGGACGCTATTCTCGGTCAGCCTCCCAGGTGTCCTGGCTCTTGGTCTTGGCTCATTACCTGCTGGCTGGCTGGGTGATCGCTGGAGCCGTGAAGGCATGATGAAGTTATTTTTCTTTGGTATGGGGGCAGCAGCCCTTCTCAGCGCTCTGGCAAGTGACCCCACTCAACTGGCATTAGGTGTTGGAGCTATAGGGTTGTTTGCATCTATTTACCATCCTGTAGGTACTACTGCCCTGGTATTTGCCACCAGCCACAAGCCAGGTAGGGCTCTGGCTATCAATGGACTGGCCGGTAACCTGGGATTAGCTTCGGCTGCTGCTGTTACCGCTTTTCTTACAGACAATTTTGGCTGGCAATGGGCGTTTATTACTCCAGGGCTCTGCTCAATAGCTATGGGGCTGTTTTACCACTGGACAACACTTAAGTCTGCTGCCCATCCGATTCGAAAACATGCGTTAAAAACTGAGAAACTGAACAAAAACAGCATGATCCGACTCTTCACAGGTATCACCGTTGCCGCCAGTTTCGGTGGCCTGATTTTTCAAAGCCTGACAACCAGCCTGCCAAAGATTCTGGAAACCAGTATCGACTCCAATCTAACCGGTATAGGAAGCCTGGCCACACTGATGTTTACTCTGGCAGGCTTAGCAGTGACTGCTTCTGCAGCATGGTACATTGCTCAACCAGAGCCCACGGTCAGCCTGGTCAAAAATAAGAAAAGATTGTTTGACCTGGAAACTCACTGGGATCAAGGCAATGTCGTTGCTCTGGTCAGACATGCGGAACGTTGCGATCGTTCAGACAACCAATGTCTGGAGGGGGAAACAGGCATAACGGTTCCAGGCGGGGCAGAAGCTATTAAGGTAGGACAGAAATTTAAGCAGTACCTGCCAGAACAGGCTACCACCATCTATAACAGTCCAGTCAAGCGTACAGACCAGACAGCCGACCTGATGTTTGGCAAAGAGACCTCTATCACTCAAAACTGGCTTCGCGAAGGCTGCAAAATCAACCTCTACGATGATATTTTTAAATATAAGAAAGAAGGGGAAAACCTGATTTTGGTGACACACAGTACCTGCATCGACAAACTGGGCGAAGCCCAGAACAATGATCTGGTAGTCATGGACATACATGATCGGTCTACATACAACTCGTTCATCTTTCTTGCCGTTAATACAGATAAAAAAGAGGCCTATGCACTGGGTTATCTTTTTGCTGACGACTGGGATAAAGCGTTTAATTAATGTCAGATAAGTGCATTCAGTCGGACTGAGAAAAGTCCGACTTCACACCTTAACGATACCTTGCGGCAGTGATGAACTGCCCAAAAGACTCACACCATATAATCACGGTGTTGTATGACTTTATATTGATATTAGAAGGGACCGGAACAATAAAATTCTTGAATGTTTTAACATCACCAACCTGAACCATTTTTGGCTTTAAGCGTTCAAAATCCTGTTCGTTATCAATAAACTCAGGAGACAGATACAGCTTATAATCGGGTCCCGGAGCCAACTCACCCATCAAAGAAATAGCATCCTTTCCCACAAATACTTTCCCTTCTCCCCAGTGAAGGCTGTCACTGTCTTTCAGATTTCTGCGGAACTCACCTGAAAACTTCGCTTTTTTCGCTTTTGTCTCAATCACAGCCGTTTCCGGAGCGAGGGGCGCAGTAAGAATGGGTAATGCATAAATACCGCCAGCAAAGCCAATGGCCAGTGCCAGAGCATGACTGATAAGCAGAACTATACATTTTTTCATAGCCTTTACCTTGTCAATCGCTCAATCAGAACAGCATGTTGTGGAAAACGGCCCAACAGCTGCTCAGCTGAAGGCATTTCAAAATCAGCAAAATCAAAGCCTGGTGCAACCGTACAACCAGAAAGGACAAATGAGGACGGGTCATTAACCTCTACCGCAAAAAAACATCTGGCTGGTACTACAAACTGGGGTGCCTCACCTTCCTGGATATTTATTCCCAGCGTTGTGGCCGAATAATCTCCATTCGGAGTAATAACGTGGATAGTCAGCGAGGCACCGTCGTAAAAATGCCAGACTTCATCCTGCTCAATTCGATGAAATGCAGAAAAATCGTTCCCTTCGAGCAAATAATAAATCGCCGTCGAAAAGCTGCGCTCTCCTGAAAACCGGTCAGATAGACTGCCTTGGGAAATCATTTCATCAGAACGATACGTTTCCCGAAAAAAGCCTCCTTCCGAGTGAGGCTGAAGCGCCAGCGCTTCAATCCAGTCACTTGCATCCGTCACTATACACGCCCTCCTACTGATGGAATGTTAATAGTGTGTAATCCGGAACTCGCCGCCTTAAAGAGGGTGTCTTAAAAGCCAAAATTCAAACCCAGTGAGGCGCTTTGCTCGGTGTAGAATGACACTTCATTGGGACTCTTTCCCAGCTGTCCATTTTTTCTATAAATGGGTGACACTTCTCAAACAACGCCCAGAGAAGCCAGTTGTACCATAAAATAGCGTAAATATTGGCCTTTACAGCCCTACTCAGGTTGTAAGCCAGCAAGTGCAAACCAAATTCCAGTTTAACCTTTTCCAGCCCCTTGCGACGGAAGCGGTTTAATCCCTGTACATCCCGTAAATAGGCAAACACAGGTTCAACCATCGCCTTCCTTTTGCTGAAAGACTTTTTGGCTTTCGGATGCTGCATAACCTGCCTCAGTGCATCTTTAGCATCATCCATTGCATAGCGCTTTATGCGCCGCCCCTTCTTATTGCTCGTGCATTTATCTTTGAGAAGGCAGCCTTCGCAAGGCCCATTGCCATATATCTTCTGCTCCTTTGTGCGAGCGCTCCCTTTTATCTTACCAATGGGAGTCAACTCTTTTCCTGCAGGGCAACGATAAACGTCATTGGTTTCATCGTAATAAAAATGTCCCTTCTGGAACTTTTTGGATTCTTTGGGTTTGCCTGGTTCTTTACCCTCAGGGCATAGCAGGCTGATATCGTGCTCCAGACTGGTTGCAATGACTTCATCATTAAAATAACCAGCATCCAATAGCATTTCATCGACTGGTTTACCCGTGATCTGCATTGACTGATCAAGCATTGGATTTACGACAGTAGTTTCATTGGTAGGGTCTACAGCCTGAGCCAGTACCACCCGCTTGTTATTAGCTAATACGGATGGCTTGTAACTCGTTGTGTACCCTCGCCCCCGTTTCATCTTTTGGACAACAGCTTCAGGCTCTGTAGGGCTTACGACAGCACTTTCTGACTTACCGTTCTTCTTTCGCTTCGCGTTGCGTTCAACGACTGCTTCGAGAGCACTGCTGGCCATCTCCAGATTCTTTTGGCTTTCAGGGCAATCTGGATGGTTGTCAGCTTGCGTTTGTGCTGCTTCATGCACCTGTTGCGCAGCTTCCTGCTTCATCAGGTTGTAATTTGAGCAAGCGGCTTCTATAACGGTCCCATCACCAGCCAGACAACTTCCATCGGAGTCTGTTTTTTTGAGAACGGCTCGTGTCAGGCTTTCAAAGAAAGCACCGGTCATGGACTCGCTGTGCATATTGATGAAGCGACCAATAATGGCATGGTCTGGAAAAATCCCTCCGGTAACCCACATACAGCCAAGATCGACACGGGCTAATCGTTCCAGAGTTCTCAACGAGGTAATGCCTTGCATAATGCCATAGAGAATCAAACCCATCATATTACGGGGTGAATAAGGAGGACGTCCTTCTAATGCATACCTTTGCTCAAAATCAGACCAGTCCTGTTCATCAAGAAGGGATGCAACGGTAAAAGGTGTTTTTTGACCGGTTAGTTCAAGGTGCTCTTTCAGGTTAGTGTTGCCAAGAGTGATTGCGTTGGGGTCAGGAGCAACAAAACGTCGTTTGCCTGTTTTGTTGGCTGATCTTTTGGATTCATCCTGTTTTTTGTGATCAGAACTACTGGCTGTACCTGAAAAAATATCGAGCTGTGGAGCAGTATTAATTTTTATTTGAGTTCTTGTCGTCATGCTGAAGCCGGTAAAGCTACTTGAATATACAGATTACCGGCTTGTAGTAGGTTTTGCGACACCCTCTAAAGGGCGTGGCTAAGCCGCCACCCCCATTCCAGTCGCTCCACAGGCCAACCCCGCCAGTCCGGCGGTTTTGATATTCATGGCCGCATTGATGTCCCGGTCATGATGGGTGTTGCACTCTGAGCAACCCCACTCACTGACGGACAACGGCATAGTTTCATGGACAAATCCGCAACCGGAACAGCGTTTTGGACTGGGCAAGGATCGGTCAATTTCAGCAACCGTAAGGCCCGACCACTCAGCCTTGTACTGCAGCTGTCGGACAAACTCTCCCCAGTTGGCATCAGCGATAGATTTGCCATCTTACGCTGAAGGTGGGCCAGTTTTTTCTCGTAGCGCTTGCTATATATACCTTTAATTACCGGACTTTTCACCGTCTGAAGTGATGAACAGATCGTTTAAACCTAAATCAATGCCCACTGTCTTGTTATTGGTGGGCATGGGTTTAGCTTCAAACTCGCAGAGCATGGAAACAAAATATCGGCCTGCACCATCTTTGCTGAGGGCGACGCTGGATGGTTCGGAAGGAAGCTTCCGGCTCCAGCGGATATTCAGCGATTCTTTGCTCTTGGCAATGAAAAGCTGTCCGAGCGCAGCCGAACGACTGGACAAGTAGCTGTTCCTGCTCAGGCGTTGGATAGAGTCGTTCTTTATAGGCTCGTTTCACTTTCATGCAAAAAATCTTACAAAGTAATAAGCTTTCCGTAAACCTGATAACCCTTGCCAGCCCTCTACGGGCTCAGCCAGGACGGGAATGAACCATCCTCCGGTAATACTGCCTAGTGCAACCAGCCTGATAGTATGAGAAAGATTGGACCTGGCGTTCACAACTACTCCCGACTTTCATGTAGCAATGTTATTAATAAATCCCTCTAGATCAGAAAGTAGTCCATCGCAGCAGGTTATCCAGCTTTCCAATAAAACGATCCACTATCATTTCATTGTCGTATTTGCATTCTGACTGGAATTCTTTTGCTTCCCCAAACTCCGGGCTGTTCGTCAAACATGCCCGCAACCGACTCTCCACATTGATTACAGCGACCCGATGTCAGGTTCCAGATGCCCAATTGATACCAATCACGTTCAATCAACAGCTGTCCACAATAATGACACCAGGTGCTCCCCCCCTGACTGTCGTGTACATTGCCGGTATAGACATAACGAATACCTTTACTGATCGCAATATTTCTTGCTCTGGTCAAAGTATCAGCAGGCGTATGAGAATGACTCATCATTTTCCAGTCTGGATGAAAGGCAGTGAAATGAAGGGGTACATCAACGCCCAGATGCTCGACTATCCATTCAATCATAGCGTTCAGCTCATTATCAGAATCGTTCTCACCAGGAATCAGCAGAGTTGTTATTTCAAACCAAACCTTTGTCTCATCCTTCAGATATTTCAGAGTCTCCAGCACAGGCTGCAAAGCACCACCGCATATCTTTTTATAAAAAGATTCAGTAAACGCTTTAAGATCAATATTGGCCGCATCGATAAACTGAAAGAAGGCGTCTCTGGGTTCTTCGCAAATATAGCCAGCACTGACAGCAACGGATCGAATACCCTGCTCATGACCTGCCATAGCCACATCTCGGGCATATTCCAGAAAAATAACCGGGTCATTATAAGTAAACGCCATGCTCCTACAGCCTGTTTCCAAAGCGGCCAAGGCTAACTGCTCAGGCATAGCCTGATCAGCCAGTGTGTCCATTTCCCGGGACTTACTCATATCCCAGTTCTGGCAAAACTTACAGCCGAGGTTACAACCGGCTGTTCCAAATGATAATACCGGAGTACCTGGCAAAAAATGATTCAGTGGCTTCTTTTCAACAGGATCAATACAAAAACCACTGGAACGACCATAACTGGTCAGAACAATCTGATCCTGATGTCGGGCTCTGACAAAACAAAGCCCCTGCTGACCTTCCCTCAATTTGCAGGCTCTGGGACAAACATCACACTGAATTCTACCGTCATCCAGTCGGTGCCAATATTCTGTTGGAAAGAAATCTGGCGGAGACTGACAGATTCCATTCATCATCGCAGTGCCTCACTCGGTTCGCTGACTATAATTATAGAGCTGCTCATCCGGGGGGAAAGGTTCAATGAATATTCGACAACCCGCTGTGTCTGGTGCTTTCTATCCCGACCAGCAAGAGCTACTGCAAACTGTTGTCACTAACCTGATGTCTGAAGCCACCGAGAGAGAACTGTCGCCTAAAGTCCTGATCGTACCTCATGCCGGATACATATACTCCGGAGCCATTGCTGCATCAGGCTACAAGCAGCTAGAACCTTTTCGACGCCAAATTAGAAGAGTGGTGTTGCTGGGGCCTTCCCATCAGCTCGCCTTTGAAGGTATTGCCTTGCCAGACTGCGAAGCATACTCAACGCCCATAGGTGATATTCCATTAGATATCGATGCGATCAAAAGTCTGGAGCGGTTCAGTCAGATTCAAACCCTTGATGCAGCTCATGCCAGAGAACACAGCCTGGAAGTACAATGTCCATTTCTCCAGAATGCCTTGGACAACTTTAAGTTGATTCCACTTGTTGTGGGCGATGCCTCTCCATATTCAGTTGCAGAAATTATTGATTTTCTCTGGGGAGGAGAAGAAACCCTGATTGTCATCAGTTCAGACCTGAGCCATTACCTTACTTATGAAGAAGCCAAACACCGCGACAGCCAGACGACAAAAGCCATAGAGCAAATGAGCTGCGCTCTGACTGGAGGTCAAGCCTGCGGTTGCTACCCATTAAATGGCATGTTGAAAGTAGCCCAGCGCAGAGGAATGGAAGTGGTCACCCTGGACGTCAGAAATTCTGGTGATACGGCCGGCGATAAAACCAGAGTCGTAGGATATGGCGCTTATGTTATCCAGTAGCAATAAATGGAGCCAATATCTGATGCCAGAGGGCATTTATTCACCCACCGATTTTTCATGACCAGAAAGGATCAAACTGGATGGATCTGAATCTCTCTGAACAGGATAAACAGTGCCTGCTGCACCTGGCCAGAAGTACCATTGCAACAGCCTGCATTGAAGGGACAGTACCTGAACTGGACTCTGCTCAATTTCCAACAAAGCTTCAAATGCATCTTGCCACTTTTGTTACCCTTCAAAAATTTGGCGAATTAAGAGGCTGCATTGGCTCCCTGACACCTGAGAAACCACTGATAGAAGATATTGCCTGCAATGCTTTTGCCAGTGCTTTCAAAGATCAGCGCTTCTTTCCAGTGACTGAAAGTGAACTGAACGATCTGAACATTGAGATATCCATTCTGCCCCCTATGACCCCCTTGCCTATTAAAAGTGAAGAAGACCTTCTGCAACAAATACGCCCGGGCATCGATGGCCTGCTCATACAGGGCGACGATCATAAGGCTACTTTTCTTCCTCAAGTTTGGGAGCAGTTGACTGATCCCAATGAATTTCTTCTTCACCTTAAACGCAAAGCTGGATTTCAGTCTCATGAATGGCCAGAGGACATGAAGTGTTTTTCTTATCAATGTCTGAAATTCAAAGAAGATTTACAACTAAAAGAATAAAAAATACCTATCCTGTTATTTGTTCTGAGAACCAAAACCAATAACAGGATTAAATATGCGCATTGCCCTGCTCTTTTTTTGGTACCTTTGTTGTACTCCATGGTCTTTTGCAAACTATATCCCTGACAATGAACTTGAAAACCTTTCTTTATTGATTGATTCGTTACCCTTGTCTTTCTTTGGCAATAGCCAAATTCCAGAGCAAGAAACAATCTTCGCCTATCTCTGCAGTGTGGATAAAAAACAACTGGGCATCAGCCCGGCTAAATTTGACCGATGTTTGACGCTGGATGACCAAGGCATCATTGAATCGTATTCATATACTTACCCCTACAAATCCAGAAAGAGTCTCTATCGTTTTTTTATCCGTAACCACCAAAATCAAAATGATTCGTCGCCCTGGTCCTTCGAAAACAACAAGCTTTGTTATCAGACTTTTTTAGACGGATATAGAACCTGCTTAATTCCCTATATTGAAAAGAAACAAGTAGAACGATCTCTAAGCACTGTCTACAGTGGCTCCGGTTCTGGTAGTGGTGAAGTGGACAACGAGATGAATACTGAACCCACAACGCCAGCACCTGGAGAAGAAGATCCCTATAAAGATCTGAAAACCATCGGTATAACAGCTGCTGTATTTATAACTATTTTGATTGTTTATGGCATTATTCAGGGAGCGCGAGATTACGCGTTCAAGAATGGTTATAGCATTTGATAGAGGCTGTCCCTGCCTCTATCAATAGAGTGGATCAGGCAGCGACCGCGTTTGCCATTTTATCTGTCTGCTCCTGAGCAATCAGGGATTTAGCGTAAATATTCAGGAAAGGTAAATACAGCAATGTAGACATTGCCAGCAATCCCAAAGCTAAAAATTCCCGGCAGCCCATAGAGTATATCCAGACTGGAGCCCAAGCCAAAAAATGATAAACAGGCAGGCCATCCCCATAGTGGCATAAAAAGGCTGTAGCCAATCCCCTTTGTACTTCACCATCAAGTCGGTATAGCACTGGGAGTACATGAAGTTCAGATCAATGAAATCGGTTATAGGTCGGCAAACACTTAAAGAAACCGCTGCTTTGATGCAAAGCAACGTGCAGGAAAGTCATGAGAAGAAGTATTTCTCAAGCGTTGAGAGCTGTGTGCCCCACGGGCCTATAAATCGCAAACAACAACGTAGTCACTTGAAAGACGGTGGGTATATTCAGTGTTCGGCAATAAAGGGGTTGATACGTTCATCACTGTCAGGATGGGTCGATAAAAACATGGACAGGTCAGAACTTTCACCTGCATGCTCTGATTTCAACAAGCGCATAATCTCTGCAAAATGATAGGGCTCAGGCCCATGGGTTTTCATAAATGAAAGGGCAAACTGATCGGCTTCGCTTTCCATATCTCTCGAGTAACTACTCTCCATCAACAGTGCAGGCAAAGCAGCAGCCAGGTTGGCGACAGACGTAATATCCCCCGTCACCACAATCAACAAAACGGACAATCCGGTTTGTTGTAATACTCTCCTCAGGCTATGACGTCCGACAACATGCCCTATCTCATGAGTAAGAACCGCTTCCAGCTGAGCATCGTTTTCTGAAAGATTGACCAGTTCATCGGTCAGAATAATTGTGCCATCCGGTAATGCAAACGCATTGGCCCCTACTTCAGGGCTGCTTCTGAAAATCAGTTTCAAAGGAATCTCTTGATCGGATTGAGCCGCCATAGCCTGAAAGCTTACAGTGAGTCGATCCTGAATGGTCTTCTCCAGTTTACTGGGCTCCAGAAATACCTGATCCAGCACATCAAGCGTTCCCTGACCCACACTCATCGCCAGAGGTGCAGGCAGGCTCATAGCTACCTTTTGTGCGGAATAAGGGACAACAATCGCTACCAGAAACCAGATAAAACCTACCATCAGCAGAGCCGAAGCAAAGACATAGCTGTATCTGGACTCAATAGAGTGAATCAGACTAAGTCTGTCACTCTTCTGATACTGCTTAAGCGCTTTATCTATTTGATCATTTTCTGTCGATTCAAACAGCCCTCCGTCAATAAACCGAAGAGATCGGGCTGAATTCCCTACTCGACTACTGATCCCTAAATCTTCAAAGCGTCCTTGGGGGGTGCTCTTGCCTGACATTGTGCATCGCAGATAAACCAGACCTGAATCCTCGACCTCAAGATAACTATCCTGAGATCGACTACTACCTACCGGGTAGAACTGCCCCCTGATTCGCATCAGACACCTACCGCCAGATCAAAAACTTCGCCCACTTCTTCTGCAATAGCAGACTGCTCTTCCTGAGCCTGATCAGTGAAATGATCCAGAGCTTCATCTGCCAATAAAGTAGTCGACTCCGCTCTATATTGAGCCAACCTGATCATAGCCCAGGGAATAGCCAGACCCAGCGTCACGATAATAGCCAGAATATTGGTCAGGTAAATAAATGCCAGCTCACTCGCTTTTTGCCGACTCTCAAAACGGTACTGTTCAATCGCTGTATTGCCATAAATGATGTTGGCAGTACCTGCCATGATAGCGGCAAATAAAACCAGGTACGCTGATGACGCAAAAATCCAGATAACCCCATTAGAGATGGCATCACTCACAGCAAAGCCTGTTAGAAATATTGCGATGGCACCGACAACAGAAAACAGGAAGAAGAAAGCTATGGCTTTTATGTACATCATATAAAAAGCTTTGGCGACAAAAAAAGCCTTGAAGCTCTCCCCACCAAAACTGTAATGATTTACCAAATATTCTTTTTGCTTCTTAAATATCCATGGAAATGCCAAGCCCAGTGACAGTAATGTCAGAACAGGCAATAGAATAAAATACAGACAGGTTTTCCAATAGGTGCCCTGGAACTTGAACCGGACATTCCTCCAGGCACTGACCCTGGCATTAAACGACAAAGACTTATTAATAACAAAAGGAAGAACAACCAGAATAATGGGCCAGAGCAAAAAAGCTACCAAAGGAAAGAAATGATTGGCCAGAGTAAAAGCCAACAACAATCCCATGCCAATCAAACGTCCTTTCAAAATAGTGATGGGGTCAGCCAGATAATTGAATGATGAACCTGCCACCCAGGTTGAACCATAAAAGTAGCGTCGTGTTCTGACTTTTGCCCAGGCTGAATAAATACCCAGCGTAACCACTGTCAGAAGAGTATTGACGATCCATATTCTGAAGAACTCACCCGATTTGCCGGTAAATTCGAAATGATGATGTACTTCCTGCCTTGGAGGCAGCAACTTCCTTGTCTCCATGATCACTCCATGTGATGATTTCCATTTCAAGCGTGGACAACTATACAGACATTTTTTTTCAAAAAATGTAGGCTATTTCTCACAAAGCTTTGAGATAAACGACTTTGGGTAATTGAAAGAAAAAAGTTTTTCGGACCAAGGAAGGTAAGAATATTTCTGAATGGAGAAGGAATGAAGAGGACTCTGAGATCAACAGAGTCCTCTGACTACTGTCAGACTACTTCGAACAGGAAGTGGTTTTTCTTGCCCAGCTTAACCAGGAAGAAGCGACCATACATGGCATGTTCTTCAGCAAAGCATTCTGGCAAATTCATGTTATCTGCGGCACCACGAGCGACACCGTTAAAGAATACCGCATTGCGCCCCAGTGCATCTTTTACCTGCTTACCACTTTTCACCATACCCACTTCTGCAAACAGCTGAGTCATGGGGTTACCTTCGAGTTCACCACGCTTAACTGTTGCACTGGGCAGACCATCCAGCTTGAGCTGTTCAAGATCACTTTCAGAAAGGCTGTTAATATCACCCGAGAAAAGCGCTTCAGTGATACGTTCTGCAGCCAGCAGACCTTCTTCACCATGCACCATACGAGTCACTTCTTTGGCTAATATCTGCTGAGCCTGTGGACGTCCTTCACGAGCCTCGTCTTCTTTCCTGATCGCTTCAATCTCTTCCTGTGGCAGGAAAGTGAAGAAATTCATAAAGCGATAAACATCTGCATCTGCTGTATTCATCCAGAACTGGTAGAACGCGTACTGAGAAGTTCTGGCCGTATCCAGCCAGACAGCACCGCCCTCTGTTTTACCAAACTTGGTGCCATCAGACTTGGTAATCAGAGGCACTGTCAGACCAAAAGTTCTGGCCTGATTCTGACGACGGGACAGATCGATACCACCGACGATATTACCCCACTGGTCACTTCCTCCTACCTGTAGGGTGCAGTCATAACGACGGTTCAATTCAGCAAAGTCCATTCCCTGCAAAAGAGCATAGGAGAACTCGGTGAAGGAGATACCAGCGCCTTCACGATTCAAGCGCTGCTGAACAGACTCTTTGTTAATCATGGCATTGACAGAAAAGTGCTTACCAATATTACGCAAAAAATCCAGGGCGGTCATTTCGCCCGTCCAATCCAGATTATTGACGACCAGTGCAGCATTTTCACCGCAATCAAAATCGATAAACTGGCTGACCTGCCCTCTGATCTTGTCGACCCAGCTCGACACAACATCAGGTGTATTGAGTTGTCTTTCTGCTGCTTTAAAGCTCGGGTCTCCGATCAGTCCGGTAGCTCCACCCACCAGAGCAATGGGTTTATGACCCGCCATCTGGAAACGCTTCAGTACCAGCAGGGGTACCAGGTGCCCCAGGTGCAGACTGTCTGCAGTCGGATCGAAGCCGCAATAAAGAACCCGTGGCTGTTCGCTCAAATGAGCGTCCAACTCTTCCACGGCAGTGGTCTGCGCGATAAGCTGGCGGGCCTGCAGATCTTTCAGAAGCGGATTTTGACTCTCAGACATTTACCTATCCTGCTATGAGGTCTACGGGACTGGCAGGGCAATAAATGCCAGTCTCTTGATTTAAAAACTGCCAAAGCAATCTTGAGCTCAATTTAGCCGCTAAAAGTACAATAAAACAGCCTCAGAACAAAGCTGGAAAAAAGGGTTTCCTTACATTAGGTAACGCAGAGCACGATTTGGTTACAGTATTTCAGAAAAATCCACAAACAGAATGGGGACTTTCAGCTATTAATCATAAGTCTACCGAGCAATGTGTCGATATTTCGTCGCTGGCCGACAAAATATTTACAATTCGCTTATAGCTATAAATCAATTCATTATGTAGCGTTTAGATATATAATTTATATAGATTCGTCACATTTTTTTAATCAACTAGCCATGAGCGAGAAGAAATACTGTTTGACCCGAACCATGAAAATGGCAAACGCACCGACAATGGTATTTCAATAGTAAAAACGTGCAATGACCAAGTTTCCCCCAAAAGGTGCCACGCGTAAGCGACCCAATGGCATCAAGAGTTTTCCCAAGAGACACCTGTTACTGGTAACAGGTGTCGCCGCTGCAGTTATGACTGTTGTAGGCCTGCTACCTTCCCCACAGGTTGAAGCCAAACGTTCTGAAACCGAACTATTAATTGACGAGTTTCAACCAGAAACCCCGGAACAATCCCTGAAAGAGCTGGCATCTAAAGAAGAAGCCACGCCAAAGGAGACTGAAGCTCAACGCCTCGCCAGAGAAGAGGCTGAACGTCTGGCTGCTGAAGAAGCCGCTATGGGCACCTGGAAAAGCATCACCATCAAGTCTGGCGACAACCTTTCAACTCTGTTTGATGACATGGGGTTGAGCGCAAAGGTTGTCTACCAAGTGTCTAAAACCCCAAAACTAGGTAAAAACCTGACCGATATCCGACCTGGCCAGACACTAGAATACCGGGTCAACAAAGAAGGCGAGCTGACTCAGCTTCGCTACATTCAGAACAAACTCGAAAGTATCCTCTACGAGAAACAGGAGGATGGCTACACCGGCCAACAAATCACCCTTGAACCAGAAGTCCGTACGGCCTTCGCTCAGGCGTCAATCAAAAACTCGCTCTTTCTGGCCAGCCAGAAGGCCGGTCTGAGTGAAAAGATGACCATGGAACTGGCTGGCATATTCGGCTGGGATATCGACTTTGCCCTGGATATTCGCAGTGGCGACAGTTTCAATCTGATATACGAAGAGAAATATCTGGATAATGAAAAGCTGGGCGATGGCAACATACTCGCAGCCACTTTTGTAAACCAGGGGGACACCTATACCGCAATTCGTTACACCGATAGCCAGGGTGAAACCAGCTATTACTCTCCTGATGGCAAAAGCATGAAAAAGGCTTTTCTGCGGACGCCTGTAAACTTCACCCGGATCAGCTCAAGGTTTAACCCAAACCGCCTTCACCCGGTCTTCAAAACCAAACGGCCACACCGGGGAACAGATTATGCGGCTCCCACTGGCACGCCAATCAAAGCGGCGGGAGACGGTAAAATTAAATTTATTGGCTGGCAGAATGGCTACGGCAACGTTGTCTATATCCAGCATCCCAATAACATTGTCACTGTTTATGCACATCAGAGCCGTGTGAACAAAAAGTTCAGGAAGGGCAACCGGGTTCGTCAGGGACAAACTATTGGTTACGTTGGCCAGACAGGTTGGGCTACCGGGCCCCATCTCCATTACGAATTCCGGGTTAACGGCGTTCATAGAAATCCGGTCACAGTCAAACTGCCTGATGCCTCCCCTATTCCCAAATCAGAACGGGCTCGCTTTATGGCATTTTCAAACAAGACAATGGCTCAGTTGGAGAAATACAGCAGCACCATGCTGGCCAAGAACGAAAAAGAACCTGAAGAATGATGGTCACCCTTTTCCACAAGGAAAAGGAACCCTATGGACTATACCCATTGGATTTCAAGATGCTACTAGGCGACAAGTGAGCGAAGCCCTGTGAGCCTACAAGTAGTAGGTGATCAGGGTGAGCGTACGCTGGCAACAACGTAGCATTTTGAAAGGCGATGGGTATATACGGCATGAGTTCTGACTCTCAACTAGGACTCATGCCTCTTTGGCTTTGCGGAGCCTGACCATTTCCCTACTCCAGTACCAAGGATTATGCCTGAATACTTTATTGGCCTGATGTCAGGCACCAGCCTTGATGGCATTGATGCCGCTCTGGTTGAGTTTAAAGAACCCCCTTCCCAGCAGTCACTGCAAGGTAACTGCCGACAGATACAAACACTTTCTCACCCTCTTCCTGATGACCTGAGAGAACAACTTCTTGCCCTGACGCTTCCTGGCCCCGACGAGATTGAGCGCATGGCCATAGCCGAACCCGCCTTTGCCAGAGAATCAGCTAACGCCATCCAACAACTGTTAGATAAGGCAGGGTTCAGCCCCCATCAGGTCACAGCCATTGGCAGCCACGGTCAAACTATTCGTCACCGTCCCGAGAAAGGCTTTACCCTTCAGATTGGCGACCCGAGCTTAATTGCTGAGCTAACAGGTATTCAGGTTGTAGCAGACTTCAGACGCCGTGATGTTGCAGCAGGTGGGCAGGGCGCACCGCTTGTTCCGGCCTTTCATAAAGCGGTCTTTAGCAGTCTTGCGTTAGACAGGGTAATACTGAATATCGGGGGTATGTCCAACATCAGCCTATTACCAACGGATTCGCAAAAACCTGTCACGGGTTTTGACACTGGACCCGGTAACGTTTTAATGGATTACTGGTGCCAGCACCATCTCAATCAGCCTTACGATAACAAGGGTCAATGGGCGGCATCGGGCTCTATTAATGATCAACTGCTTAATTCCATGCTGAATGACAGCTACTTTTCTGAAGCGCCACCCAAGAGCACTGGCCGAGAACGCTTTAACCCGGGTTGGCTGGAATCACATCTGAAAGATTTTTCTGACTCACAGCCAGAAGATGTAGCAGCCACACTTACCTTGCTGACAGCAAAAACCATTGCGTTGGATATCTGCCAATATGCACCGTCTGCCAAAGAAATACTGGTTTGCGGCGGAGGTGCCAGCAATAAATATTTGATGGCACTCATTGAGGATGAATTGAACCCACTACCCGTTTCATCAACAGCCTCTTTGGGGATTGAGCCTGACTGGGTGGAGGCCGTAGCTTTTGCCTGGCTAGCCAGACAAACTTTGACAGGAAAGCCGGGCAACCTGCCCGCAGTGACAGGTGCTTCAGGTGAACGAATTCTCGGTGCCATCTATCCGGCAGACTAATCAGTCGGGGCTTTTAGTACTCTCTCCCCCGCGCCATCTGAACCGTATTTAGTCATTAGAGCCGGGGCGAGAGCTGCATTAATTTTGGCAACACGACTTCTCACTTTATCTCTTTCCTGAGGAGTGACCAGCTCTCCTGCAATCAAAGAATTTAGTGATTTGATCAGCTTGTCAAAACCCTTGCTTTCCTGTTGCTGCTTCATTAACTGGCTTTCTTGCTTGATATGGGCAGCCCATTCAAGTGGTTTGGACTTCGGTGGTCTCTGCTGCTTGAAGGTTTTAATCAAGTCTTGCATTTCCCCCTGAAGGCTAATCAGATCTCCCAGCAATGGCACTAATCGAGTGGCATCGTTGGGGTGAACCTCTTCAGCCTCAGCTGCCAACATACTTTCAAGTATTTCCATATCGTCAGCGTCAATCGATTCGTACAGATTCTCTCCTGTGGATGGATCGATTGAGTCCAGACTACTTTTTTCCGAGTTTCTTGGAGGCAGGGGGGGAGCAATCTCACCATAGGCCGGGTTGCTATGAACCTCCGGGGCTCGACTCTGAATTTCTGCATATTCTGGCTGCTGAGGGGTATCACGCCTTTTCGGAATATCATAATGCGAAGGCACTTTCTGATCACGGGGCACATCGTAAGTATCAAGCGGTCTGGATCGCTCCAAACCCGCAGGAGACTGACTCCGATGAGTTCGAGGAGCAGGCTTGGGAGCACTATCACGATTCAGTGTACTTGGCTGATCACTTTTAACCTCTTTAGCACTTGAAGATTGATCAGGCTTTATACTTGTTCGGGATCTTGGCTTGGGTATGGGTCTTTCTTTCTGCAGCTGTTCTTGCTGGACTGTCTGAACATTCTCATACAGAGACTGGTAACGAAAGGGCTCACGGCCTGATACATTCTCATAGTTAGAACTTGATGAGGCGTTCGCATACAAGGGCTCACTGCCTGACGTTAGTTTTGCAGTATCGGTTGTAGCCGTTTTCAGCTTATTTCTACCCTGAACCAGATCATCTGCCTGAATTCTGGGTTGACCAGGTCCTTTGGGTGCAGACTTACCTTGCCTGGGTGCTACAGGTGGCTTCTGCTTCCTACTGCGCTGATTCGACTCCACTTCTCTTTTGCCAGATTCCTGCTGTTTGGAATCTACAGGCTTACTCTTTGAAGACCTTGGTTTGGGAACAGGTGATGAGGCGTATCGATTTCCCTGAGGAAGCACCTGAATGAAAAGCTTGGCCTCAGCCTTCATTGCCGCTCTCAGCTTGAGATCTTTTGGAGGTTTGAGGGGAGGCTGCTGACTTTTCGTTTGTTCAGCCTTCAGAGACGGCAGACTTTGAGAGTCTGCCTTTCTGATTTTTCGTAGTATAACGCCCAGCAGAACAGTGACTGTATTCTTATTACTTCCCTTAACAGGAGAAGGGGTATATAGGGGCCTGCTACTCCCCTGAGGCCCTGAGACATCTGCCATCACACACCATCCATGTATGCATTGATATATTTATCAGTGTAATAGATAGTGCGTGACTAGCATGCTCACAACAGACTTAATCCAGGGGCTGTTGTGGTTTTGTTTACGCGCTCAGCAACTCCTGATCTAGTCAGCTCATTGAAACCACTTTCGACTCACGGACCACTGACGCTTGTGAAAGCACTTTTCTGACTGCATTTCCTTGCGGGTCAAACAAATGGCAGTTATGAGCATTCAGCCCAATCCGGGTGGCACTGCCTGCAGGCAGATCGACTTCACCCGAAACCAGCACAATACACTTCTCAATCGTGGAGCTGCTGCAATGTACGTAAGATTGAGCACCAAGATTTTCAACTACATCCAGCGTCAAATTCATGCAGGCATCTCCCGTCCCATTCAGATGAATATGCTCAGGTCGAATACCCAGTGTCAGATCATCGCCTGGCTTCAGACCACTGCCTTCCCGATCAAGAGTCAATTGATCACCTCCTGTCAGAACTACAGTCACTGACTTTTCCCTGGCATCTATGACTCTGACATCCAGAAAATTCATTCTGGGTGAACCAATGAAGCCAGCCACAAACTGATTGACCGGATGATGATACAGCTGCATGGGGGCTCCTACCTGCTCCACTTTGCCGTCCCTGAGTACAACAATTTTGTCTGCCAGTGTCATCGCTTCTACCTGATCATGGGTGACATACACCATGGTGGACTTTAACTCATCATGAAGCTTTGAAAGCTGAACTCTCATATCCACACGTAGCTCGGCATCCAGATTGGAAAGTGGCTCATCAAATAGAAATAATTTGGGATTGCGGACGATAGCCCGGCCAATAGCTACCCGTTGTCGTTGACCACCGGAGAGTTCTTTAGGCTTCCTGTCCAACAAACGATCAAGTTTTAGCAACTGAGCGGCCATTTCAACTTTCACATCAATCTCGGCCTTGTTCTTCTTCGCTATACGAAGACCAAAAGACATGTTATCCCTAACCGACATCTGTGGATAAAGTGCATAGGACTGGAACACCATAGCGACTTCACGATCAGCAGGAGCCTCTTTCACCACGTTCCTGTTATCCAGATAAATGTCTCCGGTACTGGGTTCCTCCAAACCGGCAAGTGTTCTCAGCAAAGTAGACTTCCCGCAGCCTGACGGCCCAACAAACACAACGAACTCTCCTTCGTTGATGTCCAGATTGATGTCATGAAGCACATGTACATCGCCGTATTTTTTGTTGATATTTTTCAGCTCAACCCTGGCCATGATATAACTCCTGATCTTTCTAATTATTCTTTTACGCCACCCTGGGTGAGCCCTTCAATAAAGGCCCTGGATGCCAGCAGAAAAGCAATTACGGTGGGCGCCATCATGATAATCAGCCCGGCAAACATCATGTGCCACTGAACAGCAAACTGGGTTTTGAATTGCTGCATCCCCAGCGTTAACGGGTATAACTCCCGATCCTGTAGAAACAGCAAAGGCAAAATATACTCATTCCATGAAAAGACAAAGGCTAATAGAGCAACGGTAGCAATAGCGGGCTTAACCAACGGCAGAACTACCATCCAGTAAATCTGAAAAGGTGAAGCGCCATCAATTCTTGCTGCTTGCTCTATTTCCGGGGAAACCCCTTTGAAAAAAGCCGTGAGTATGAAAACAGCCAACGGCAACATAACCGCAGACTGAACAAGAATCACCCCAACTAGCGAGTTAGCCAATCCCAGCTCTTTAACGACAACAAACATAGGCGGTAATGCAAGCCGGCTTGGAATAATCACCCCAATCATAAAGCAGATAAAAATCAGGCTTTTACCCCTGAACTCATGCCGGGCCAACACAAAAGAAACCATGGTTGCCAACAGTACACTGATCACGACAGTGCTGAGGCTGATGATCATTGAATTCAAGAAATACTCGCCGAAATCAGCCTGATCCCAGGCCCTGGCATAGTTTGAAAACTGCCAGACTTCCGGTAAAGCAAATGGCTCTCTTAAAACAGCTCCCAAATTAGGCTTCACCGAATTCATCAGAGCAATGCCAAAGGGCAGCAAAATCGTCAGAGCCCAGGCTAACAAAACAAATTGCACCAGCAGCTGTTCATGGGGCCTGAGTTTAAAGATCTTTTCCATAACGTTGACTCCCTTAGCGATCTCTTAAATTCTTCAGACCCAGATAAATACTGCCCGGCAAAATCATCAGAGCGATGACGATACCAATGGCTGACGCCATACCCAGGTCTGCCGCTCCAGAGCCCCCACTACTGCCAAAGGCAGTTCGGTACTGAAAGGTTCCCATTACATCGGTCGAATAATAGGGCCCGGCATCAGGCCCCATGAGGATAAGCACCAGATCCGCATTATTAAAAACATCCACCATGATCAAAATAGTAATCAGAATAAAAGCAGGGGTTAGTACTGGCAGAACCACATGGCGAATACACTGCCAGCGATTGGCTCCATCCAATACGGCAGCTTCAAGAAGATCTGAGCGAACACCCAGAATGGCTGAAAGAATCAACATAATGACGAAACCAAGCTTTTGCCAAATATAAAAAGCGGCTATGGTCGGTAAGGCTGTACTTTCATCACCAAGAAAGAGAACAGGGCCTTCAGAGGCTCCTACAAATTGAAGAAGTTGATTCAACGGGCCTCGTACATCAACAATCAACTGTCCCAGAAAGGCAATAGCAATTGCAGCCAGAGGATAAGGCAGGAAAAACACCATTTTGTAATATTTTTTGCCCACTGTATTCCAACTGAGCAACAAGGAAAAAACAGTGCCCACCATCAAAAAGAAACCAATACAGAGTCCAAAGAAAAACAGCGTCTGCCAAAATGCTTTAAAGAGCCGTTCACGCATGACCTCATTGGTCAATAACTCTTCATAATTACCGGTTCCAACAAACTCCCAGGGACCAATACCGGGCCAACTGATAAGCGACATGAAAAATGTGCCAATCAATGGCAGGAAGTTGAATAATCCATACAGGATGCAACCCGGAATCAGGAGCATCATATACTGAAACTTTTCTTTTTGACGAAATGTCATCAGGCGCTGGCGTGGAGTAGAAATGGTTATCATGATCTTTTACTTCTTCTTGTTATACGTCGCTAGACTGTTGTTCAGCAAGCTGCCTTTTAAAGCTACCGGCTCATAGCTGGAAATACCACAGACAGTTACAGAATCTGATAGAACCGCATTTTCATAGTAAACAGTCTCAAGCTATGGATGGGAAAAGGGCGACAGAAGGGGAGACTGCCGCCAGTGCACAACAAGGAATCGAAAGAATCAGAGCCCTTTGGATTTAAAACCTGTCTCTATTTTCTGAGCCAGTTGTTTGGCGCTGATCTTACCTGCTATAAATTCCTGAAAGTTAGGACCTACTACTTCTTCGTAAGCTACGTTAATAGGGCCTTTCCAAGTCAGATATTCCTGGCCATTTCTGGCAATAAATTCTGCTGCCTGCTGCTGATATTCACTCTTATAGCTGATTCCGCTTTTATAGGTGGTCAACTCACCCACCAGATCGGCAAACAGCTGTCCAAATTCTTTGGATGCGGTATACGCCAGTACTTTATTGGCTGCTTCAACATTGGCTGATGTAGCATTCACCAGATAAGCGCCATCAGCGAAGGCATAAACCTTACCCGCAGGTCCGGGCACGGGCATCAGTCCAATTTCTGCTTCTGGATCAGTCTGACGAATGGTAGACGCCTGTGAGGTGGACCAAAGCCCGTCAATAATCATACCGGCCTCACCCAGAGCAACATTCACACGCATGCCGCCATAATCCTGACCGCTGGCTGCCGAGTTAATGTAAGGTTTCCAGCTTTCAAAAGCTTCCAGCATGGCTACATACTTATCGCTGGTGAAAGGATCTTTGCGGCTGGCAATAGTGTCTAAATCGTCACCCAGAAAGCCTGCTTCCAACGCTGCATTCAGCATCGCCAGAGACCACCCTGCACGTCCGGCGATATCCAGAGGCACCTTACCAGCGGCTTTCAGCTTCTTCATAGCCTCAGTAAATTCAGCCTGGTTAGTGGGCTCTTTGATACCCAACTCACGGAACAGTTTCTTGTTATAGAGAATCTGGATAGTCTGCACTGCAAAAGGCACACCATAGGTTTTACCATCAGATGCCTGACCCGCATTCATAACGCCCTGAGCCAGACCACTCAAATCAACACTTTCGGAAATAGGTTTAACGATACCCGCTTTAACATACTGATCCAGAAAAGAAGCCCCAGGACGTCCCTGAAAAAGATCAGGCCCACCATTTTGCAAGGCAACATTGAGTCGGGAGTTGTATTGCTGGGCATCGGTCACTTCGACTTTGATGTCTACGCCTTCAAGACGCTTAGAGACTTCTTCCCAAAGAGGCTTTTCCTGTTCACGCCAGGTCCAGAGTTTCAGGGTAACATCAGCGGCTGCTGAGAAACTGGTGACGGCAACACTAAGACCCACACTGGCAGCTACCAGACATTGTTTTAACGTCTTCATCCGCATTCCTTTTTTATTGTTATTGTTTATCAAGCTTATAGCTTCAGTTGCTTGCAGAAAGTCTTTCTATTAGAACAAAACCCACCAGCATGTAACCGGTTACATTTCGTAATAAAGAAGCCCGTCGTTTTCTTTACAGTTAGATTACTGACCTTGAAAAAATCGCTCAACCCAATACTGCATTTATGCGAACCACGTCACATAAAACAAATTCATAACGTGACCCAATCCCGCTTCAGATTCATGGGATCACAAATAGTCCACAGCAGGAATAAGGGTTCGAAAAAGTATTGATTAATCTATGATTACCTACCAAAATCCATCATTATGGATAAGAGATTAGTTAAGATTGGTGAAGCCGCTCGCTTGCTGGGTACTGACCACTCAACATTGAGAAAGTGGATTGAGAAAGTGGGAGAGCACGGGTGAGTTGCTCCCAGCCAGAAAGACCAAAGGCGGTACACGTTATTATGACGTGGCTGAGCTCATGGGATTCAGCAACGAAGCTGCACCTACACTTTGCTACTGCCGTGTATCCAGCCACGATCAAAAAGCCGATCTGGATAGACAGCAAGNTCGAGACACGTTACAGCTCGACCTTAAACCCTACACAAGAGTGGCGTAAGACATACTTCGGTATGCAGCCGTGTTGACGGTGTAGATAAACCCAGATAATCAGTGATTGTCGTAGGTTTTTAGTAGCGGTGACTCTGAAGTCACCCTTTTTTATTGCGTTATTGTTTAATGAACGATTAAACAACACCCAGTTCTTTTAGTCGCTCCATCAGATAACTGCGCTGAGTATGACGCTCAGACAAAACAACTTCACTTCGAGGATGTAGAAAGAGGGGCAGAGACATTCTGGACTTTTCACTCTTACCACCTGCAGGGTTGATTACCCTGTGACTGGTGGAAGGAAAATATCCTCCGGATGCTTCTTGCAACATATCACCCGTATTGATGATCAAGTAACCAAACTTTGATGGGACATCAACCCAGGTATCATCTTTTTGTTTTACCTGTAAACCAGGTTCACTGGCAGCAGGCAGAATAGTCAGCAGATTAATATCTTCGTGGGCCGCAGCACGAATAGCTCCGGGCTCTTCTTCTCCGGTGAACGGAGGGTAGTGAAGTACTCTAAGCAAAGTATTAGGCGTGTCTTCAATCATATGGGGAAGAGGTTCCGAAAAACCTTCTGCCACTTCAGAGGGAGCATTCTTTTCAACCCACGCCAAAAGTTCACCTGCAAGAGTAGAGGCCTTTTCATAGTAACCTGTGATTTCAGATTCCAGATCAGCAGGAATTCGGCCCCAAGGGTAAATATGATAATACTCTTTAATATCCTTCTTCTCATGTCCCTTGGCGACTTCAGAAACCTCAGGCGGGAAATAGCCGTCCTGTTTCTCAGGATCAAAAAGAAAATCCTGTTTGGCGGGCGAGTTAAAGAAATTTAACCAGTTATCATAAATAGACTGAACCAGATCCTGACTCAACGGGTGATTAGTCAAAACTGCAAAGCCGGTTTCGCGAAGCGATTCAACAAATTTCTGAGGCGCATCTGTGGCCGTATAATCGACTACCTGAACGTCCATTATCCTAATATCCGGTGAGTAAAAAGTCGCAGGATACTATCTTTTTCAATAGTAAAAGAACAGACTTTATACAGCGATAACATGACTTGATAGCCTTCATATGAAAGATTGATTTCTGATTCTTCAATATCAGCCGCCGATAAGCTGTATAAGGTCTATGATAGTGGCGTTCACATTCGAAATCCGGACTGGGTATGGTTCCGATTCAATGAAAAACTCCAACATCATGCTAAAGCCCTGGCGACATTTGACTCTGGCACTAATAATGGGACAGTCGACAGCCATGTACAGCTCAACAGAACCCTCATCCGGGGTACGAATTGAACGAGACAGCCTGGGAGAAGTGGCTGTTCCGAAGGGCGCGCTGTACGGTGCGCAAACCCAGCGAGCCATTGAAAACTTTCCTGTCAGTGGCCAGCCTTTGCCCCACCCTTTTATTGAAGCCATTGTTCGAATTAAAAAAGCGGCAGCCCGAACCAATCAATCTCTCGATTTACTGGCTGACGAAAATGCTCTGGCCATTATCGAAGCGGCAGACATCCTTATTGAAGGTAAATATGCTGATCAGTTTCCTATTGATGTCTATCAAACAGGATCCGGCACCAGCAGTAACATGAATGTTAACGAAGTCATCAGTAATCTGGTAAACCGTTCTTCAGGGTTAAAAATATCGCCCAATGACCACGTCAATATGGGACAAAGCAGCAACGATGTCATTCCTTCTGCTATTCATGTATCCAGCGCATTATTGGTCAATAAGCACTTGCTGCCTGCACTGGATCACCTTTTGGACGTCATGGAAAAGCGTCGGGCAGAGCTTGAACATACGGTAAAAACTGGCAGAACCCACATGATGGATGCCATGCCAGTGACTTTTGGGCAGGAAATCAGTGGCTGGATGGCTCTGCTTTCCAATGACCGGCAGCGCATTAAACAAACCCTTGAGCGTCTCTACCAGCTGACTCTGGGTGGAACGGCTGTAGGCACCGGAACCAATACTCATCATGACTTTGCAGAAAAAGTCAGCAAACAACTGAGTCAGGACACCGGCCTGCCCTTTAAACCTGCCAATAACTTCTTCGCTGCGCAGAGTATGCCCGCCTCAGCACTGGAACTGTCGTCAGATCTTCGAAGTGTGGCAGTATCGCTCATGAAAATCGCTAACGATCTGCGCTTGATGAACAGTGGTCCGTTAGCGGGCTTTGGAGAAATCGAACTCCCCACACTGCAACCGGGCTCCAGCATCATGCCTGGTAAAGTGAACCCTGTGATCTCAGAGTCTGTCACCATGGCGGCAGCCCAGATTATGGGACTGGATTCAGCCATTGCGATTGCCGCCCAGTCCGGCAATTTTCAGCTGAATGTCATGCTCCCCCTGATTGCCAACAATCTGATCAATAGCATCACTCTGGCTACCAACAGCAGCATGATTCTGGCAGACAAGGCTATTGCCGGGTTCACAGTCAAGGAAGCTCATATAAAGGAAACATTGAGCCGCAACCCCGTACTGGTTACAGCGTTAAACCCGGTGATTGGTTATATGCAAGCAGCAGAAATAGCCAAGCAGGCCTATCGTGAAAAACGACCCGTACTGGAAGTCGCCAAGGAAAAAACCGGCATGTCGGAAGAAGCTTTGAAAAAGATTCTGGACCCAGGCCGTGCCACTAAAGGCGGTATTGCCAAATGACCTTGCTCTCCTACCGGCTGGTCAACCAATACCAGGTTAACCCCAGATATTCATGAAGAGCTAACTCACTGACCCTAAGGTTGCGGACCCTTGGTACCCAATAGGACAGTTTCTGCCAGGAATTTTCTTTCCAGGTGAATGCTGTGGGTGCGGGTATAACGTTGAACCCCGCTTTCTTAAAGCTCAATACTGACCGGGGCATATGCCAGGCATGAGTGATCAGTACAACCGTCGACAGCTCTTTACCCAGCATTTTTTTACTGTTAATAGCATTTTGCCAGGTCGTCATACTCTCGCTTTCTGTCCATGTCACATCAACGTCATAGTCATTCTTCAGAACCCTGACCATCATTTCTGATTCAGGACGCTCTCCACCCCCCGTAACCAAAATAGGCACATCACATTCCCGGTTTAACAAGGCTGTATAACGAATCCTTTCCAGTGATAAAGGGGTTGGCTGATAGCCTTCCAGTTCGGGGGAATTCCCGGGTCGCCCTCCACCCAACAACACCAGAGCATCTGCTTTTTTACAGGCATCCATATCTACAGGGGGATATATTTCAAGCCCTCTGGCTAATAAGTTGGCAACAGGAGCAACAGAAAGCAGGTAGAGCAAAATCAGGGCTATCCAGGCAAGCCAGCCCAGCGAGGCTTTGAAAATCATTCCCACAATCAGTATCCAGATAATATTTAAAGGGGGGAGCAGGCTTACCTTGAGAAATGACCTGAGTGGCGACCCTATAGCATTCAGAAAACCCTGCAATGGTCTATCCTCAGTCGATTAAGCCTGTAAAAGCTATGTTTAACCATGAAATATTCCGCCATCCCTGACACTGGCTTCTCATCCGTTCCAGAGCTGATCACCAGGCTCATTCAACCTACCTTGAAGCCAATGCAGGTGCTCATATGTGTGATGCTACTGAGCTTTACTTCATTACTGCAGGCTGAGATCACCCTGATCCCTGAGAAAAAAACACCCTTGCCTTTAGTCTCAGCCACTGAGCTGGATCCACTGACCACCAGTGATATCCACAAACGTTATCCCAAAGGCTTTCGTATTTTTACCAATAATATAACACCTTTGTTGCGGAAAAAGCTTAACCGGCTGACCACTACAGACTATCAGGTTCAGTACGTTCAACCCGACGGCAATGAGTTGAGAAAAATCACATTGTCGGTGGTGCAGAATGATGGTTTTTCTCACTTTCTGGTGAAAGTGTTGGGAGAAAAACCCGGTTGTTCTCCTTTCCTCAGTCAGGAAATGACTGAATACGGCACCCGAAAGCATGGCCGCCCCCTGATCAAAAAAATATCCAAACTTCCTTCACTGACAACCAAAGATCTGTTATCACTGATTCAGGATCATCACTGGTGGATCAATGTTGGCTATGAGAATTACCAAAACACTCCCGAGGTTGTCACAAGCTGGTTACATCAGGCCGGTTATGACAACGCCAAACTGATCAATGCCGGATTAAAAGACTGCTCGGTCACCTTATCAAAAGCACAACTCGATGAATTCAGCCAACTGACCGCCCTCTCTTACCTCAACAATGCCGTGCGTGGTTTGTTCTACAGCAAACAGGGGTCATCAATAACGCATTACCGTACTGTAGCGGTTGAATCCCTGAATAAATCGAACAGTAAAAATCAGTAAACTTGTCGACTTATCAGCCTACCGCCCATGCTGACTGATTTTATTTTCATGACCTGAGACGAGCAGTATTAAGGCTAAAGGCCACTTGTTCAGTAGAAGATTCTTATAAAACATCGGAAAGCACGAACTACAGTACTGCTTTAGATGTGAATTTATAAAGGCACTAATATTCTGGATGGCTTTATGACTGAAAAAGAGAAAATGCTGGCAGGTCTGGATTACCTGGCATTTGATTCTGAACTGACTCAAGAACGCTTGAAAGCCAAGCAACTGTGTCACCGTTTCAATCAGGCAGCACCTGATGACAAAACTATGCAGGCACAGATCCTTAACACACTTTTGGGTACTGTTTCAGAAGCCTGGATTGAGCCACTTTTCTTTTGTGATTACGGCTACAACATCCACTTGGGTGAGAATTTCTATGCCAATCATCACTGCACTATTCTGGACGGGGCGAAAGTCAGCATTGGCCATAATGTTCTGTTTGGCCCCAATGTGACACTGAGCACAGCAGGACACCCGTTGAATGCCGAAGTACGAAATACCGGATTAGAGTTCTGCAAGCTAATCACTATTGGCAACAACGTCTGGCTAGGCGCCAACGTTACCGTCAATCCAGGCATTACTATTGGTGATAATGCCGTAATTGGAGCGGGCAGTGTGGTGACCCGTGATATCCCTGCAAATACCGTGGCCGTTGGGACTCCCTGTAGGGTTCGAAACAGTATTGATTAATCTATGATTACCTACCACAATCTATCGTTATGAATAAGAGATTAATTAAGATTGGTGAAGCCGCTCGCTTGCTGGGTACTGACCACTCAACATTGAGAAAGTGGATTGAGAAAGTGCGAGAGCACGGGTGAGTTGCTCCCAGCCAGAAAGACCAAAGGCGGTACACGTTATTATGACGTGGCTGAACTCATGGGATTCAGCAACGAAGCTGCACCTACACTTTGCTACTGCCGTGTATCCAGCCACGATCAAAAAGCCGATCTGGATAGACAGCAAGAACTACTGGAGGCTTATTGCTCTGCCAAGGGCTGGCGAACGCAAGTGATCCGTGATCTTGGCTCCGGCATGAACTACCGGAAGAAAGGTCTGAACCA
>NZ_JOKH01000001.1:726477-860302 GCF_000722635.1 Endozoicomonas numazuensis
CGTGCGAAAGCCAAGCAAGCGGTTGCCAAACTTCACTATCGCATCAGCAACCAACGTCTGGCCATTCTGCATGAGGTCAGTGATTATCTGACGGCAAACTTCAGCGTTATCGCTATTGAAGACCTGAATGTACGTGGCATGACGAAGAATCACAAACTGGCCCGGGCTGTGAACGACGCAGGTTTCGGAATGTTGCGCCAGTTCATTGAATACAAGGCCGAATTACGGCAGCGCGAAGTGGTCATTGCTGACAGGTTCTTCCCGTCCAGCAAGACATGCAGTGGCTGTGGCCATAAAAATGATGCTGTGGTTCTTGGTGTCCAGTGGTGGGACTGCCCAAGCTGTAAAGCCCACCATAACCGAGACTTCAACGCCTCAGTTAATTTAGATAGATATGGTCGAGACACGTTACAGCTCGACCTTAAACCCTACACAAGAGTGGCGTAAGACATACTTCGGTATGCAGCCGTGTTGACGGTGTAGATAAGCCCAGATAATCAGTGATTGTCGTAGGTTTTTAGTAGCGGTAAGATTAACCATTCAAATGATTTCCAGCTCAGACAATAAGCTGAATTAAGGGGTATCTGGGCGGTGAATGGCCGCCCAATATAGCGAGTTATCAGATGGAAAAAGAAGAACCGCAACCACAAGTAGCCGTTGCATTGGGGTTTTTTACCAAAAACCTGGAGCCTTCCAGCCCCTCTTCGTAATCCACTTCAGCGCCAACCAGATACTGGTAGCTCAGTGAATCTACGACCATTTCCGCTCCTTGCCTTTTAACCCGTGTATCGTCATCTGCAAGCTGGTCATCAAACTTGAAACCATACTGAAAGCCTGAACAACCCCCGCCAGTCACGTAGACACGAAGCCTCAGAGACTTATTGTCTTCATCTTCCATGAGCTGATTGACTTTATTCGCGGCATTATCCGTCAGTACGATCGGGTCCGGCATTACCGTTTCCACTACTGCGCTCATTTATCCTCCCGTGTTACCTGATCAACTCAGATAACCACGCTGTCTCTCTATACCTGTTTCAGGGCATCGTTCAAAAGCCCTGTATGCATAACTTTAATAGTATACTGAGGCCATTATCCAAGTAACCCAGTAAAGCAGTCAACTACTGGAAAACCACCTCCTGGATAATCATCTACTTTCGGTCAGCTCACTTTTCATATCGGCTTCCAGCTCTTCCTGCCAATTCAGGACACTGGTCAGGCTCCGTGCAGCGCCATTTTTCACCTTGATACTGACCATAACTTTCTCCGGTTCGAACCCATCGGGAAGCGTCAGCTTGATATAATCGCGGTTATCAGGAAAAGACTGAAAATAACGAAACCCTAATGCCTGAGATTTTTCCATACCGGCCAGCTCCAACAGAGATAACGATTCTTTCTTATCTTCTTTCAGCCCCTTCACTGTGACATTGAGAGTACCTTTAAGAAAAGGGTTGTCTCTGGCCACCTGAGACACCACCATCCTGAAGCGATACTGATTCTTCTCTTCACCAGGAAGCAAGTCAAACGCATGAAGTCTGATACCATCAGCACTGTCTTCGGGCGCAAGAATACTCTTGTAAAATGCCAAATCCTTGCTCAGTAAAGCTTTTTCATCTTCCAGGTTACGAATGACAGTACGTACACTGTTTGTCGCTTCACGATCCACTTTGCTGGTTCTTTCCAGAATGACAAGCTTTTGCTTGAGTTTTTCCTTTTCACGTTCCAGCTCTTTTGACTGACTTTTAAGCTCAGAGTTCTCACGCTGGAGTTTAGCTGCCTCAGTATCGGAAATCCGCCCTCCAAGGTAGTAGGCAACCGCTGTCACCAGGATAACCCCCAACACCACAAAAAGTCTGATCTTGCGCTCTCTGCCAGGGTCATGGCGCACCACCTTCATATTACCTGGCGGTTTGACACCCTGAAAAATAGAACGAGGATCTGGCATGACTTGTGTCCTGATTGAAATCGGCTTCGTTGCCTTTGAGCTATTGCCCTGGAGTGTACTTCTAACTCACTCATGACAGCTCATAGAGGTATATAAACAGAATCGGCTGGACTATACACAAGCCCAACAACCTTCTCAAACAAGCTACGCTGCTGCCTGTGATAGCGACTAAAGCGTACTCAATGTATGATAGTCTGCCATTAAAACAGACTCTTACACACAACAATGCTTGATCGCTGGACCACCCGCTGGATCAGAGCGCCTCTGACGCTTCTTGCACATCCACTCAAGAATATGGGCATCCGTGCTGATCAGGTGACCTTTATAGGTTTCCTGATCGGACTCACCGCACTGCCTTTATTGGCATTTGAGTTCTACTTATCAGCGCTGACAGCCATACTTTGTAATCGCCTGTTGGATGGATTAGATGGTGCTCTGGCAAGAATAACTCATGCAACCGATGCCGGTGGTTATCTGGATATTACTCTGGACTTCATCTTCTATTCTGCCATTGTTCTTGGCTTTGCCTTTGCAGACCCGGAAAAAAATGCCCTTATAGCCAGCTTGTTGATTTTCACTTTTATGGGCACCGGCTCCAGTTTTCTTGCCTATGCAATAATGGCGGAGAAGAAAGGCTTATCGGATCCAAACTTTAGCCACAAATCCTTTTACTATTTGAATGGACTGGCTGAAGGGACAGAAACCATCGCTGTGTTTGTGCTCTTTTGCCTGTTCCCTGACTATTTCCCGATTCTGGCTGCAATTTTTGCAGTGATCTGTATCCTGACAACAATGACCCGGGTCTGGGGAGGTTACCAGACTATTAAACTGGCAGACGGGGTCGATACCCATAGCGAAAAAATGCCCATAGCGAAAAAATACCCATAGCGAAAAAATGCCCATGGAATTATTAAAGATACTGTTTCTACTGTTTATTGCTCTGGCGGTGGTGGTCATGGCCACGGAACGATTTGGCAAACCCATGAGTCGGGAGAAACAATCGAAACTGTCTAAAATCGCTATCATCCTAATACTGGTCATGCTGGTAGCCAGACTGATTAAAGAAATCGTTTAGCCACATGCCAGACTCTTAAGAGTCTAAACGCAAAAAGGCAGCTCAGAGGGCTGCCTTTTTCTTCACTACCTGAATGGGTAGCGATCAGTAATCAGTCGATTACTTCGATGTTCTCAGCCTGAGGACCTTTAGCGCCCTGAGTCACTTCGAACTTAACACGCTGGCCTTCAACCAGAGTTTTAAAGCCAGTACCGACGATAGCTCTGAAGTGAGCAAAAACGTCTGGACCAGAGTCCTGACTGATAAAGCCGTAACCTTTGGATTCGTTGAACCACTTAACTGTTCCGGTAGAAGCAGACATAATCAATTCCTGAAATTGAACAAAAATAGGATGGTCACACCGTATGACCGCTTAGCTGAAAGCATCGCTACTACTTATGATTTATCAGGAAGTACTACAACTATGGAACTTCGAAACGCAAGACATAAATATAAGACATAACTTAAAGCTAAGCTGATTGTATCTCAAATAGCTCCAGAAGCAATGAGTACAATACCATTAAAGATATCGCGAAAATCGTCAGATACAACCCCTTCAGCATTGATATCAAGACAAACTGCATGATTATTTTTCATAACCATTGATTAGCTTCATTCTTCCGTATCAGAACCTGCAACTGTGAGGCAGTCATCGACGAGTTTCCGACATCAAGCAACAAAAACAAAAAAGACCAGGCAGACAGGTTTTTTGAACTCAGAGAGCACCCAAAACCTGACTACCTGGAGCTCCGACCTCTTTTTCTTATTATTATCAGTCGAATATCAGCCCGTTTTTATTATTCTTATCGGCCTTGTTCTTTGCGGTGATCATATATACAAACCCCGTGCCAACTTTATCTTTCTGCCCTGAAGGACAACGGAGTAAGTACTTTCCGCAATCAGGACATTTTATTACGCACCCTCAATAAGATAATCGTTGTTACCTTTCCCCACACCAAACCTCATACCACCCACATCAGGTAACACCCCGGGAATGGCTTGCATAGAGCTATCAGGTAGAGAATACTTTGCCTTTGAGGTTGTCATAGAGATGTAGAGACCATGGAAATAAAAATACGACACTTGGAAGACAGGGATTTCCCTCCTATCGCTGAAATGTTCGAGTATGAGGATTTAGTGGAGAATACCTCCCAGATTCCTTACAACCACTCTGATCACTGGAAGCAACTGTTCCAGTCTCGCAGTAATGAATCCGTTCAGCTCATTGCAGAAGTCGACGGCAAGGTTGCAGGCCATCTCGGTATCCAGATGTCCAGTAAACCGCGTAAAAAGCATGTAGCTACATTCGGCATCAGTGTTCACCCAGACTTTCAGGGTCAAGGCGTAGGTTCACGCCTTGTGGATGAAATGATTCAGCTTTGTGACAACTGGCTGAACATCGCCCGTATTGAGCTGGGTGTTTTTACAGAAAATGAACACGCTATTGCCCTCTATAAAAAGTATGGCTTTGACATTGAGGGCACCTCTCGTTTTGATTGCTTTCGCAGAGGGCAATATGGCAGCACCTATCAAATGGCCAGAATCAGGCCAGACCTGCTTGCACAACAACCTTCACTCTAATAAGAACAGCCTTGAGCTATAACAGCCTTGAGCTATAACAGCCTTGAGCTATATAAGAACAGCCTTGAGCTATATAAGAAAGCACTATGAAAATAAGAGCTTTTGAAACCAGCGACGAAACCGCCGTTATCCAACTATGGAAAGAGTGTGGTCTGACTGTGCCATGGAATAACCCGCAACTGGACATAGAACGCAAACTTGCGGTTGGCAGAGATCTGTTTCTGGTCGGCATACAGGAAGACAACGTGATTGCCTCAGCTATGGGCGGCTATGAAGGGCATAGAGGCTGGGTCAACTACCTGGCTGTTAGCCTTGAGTTTCAAAAGCATGGCTGTGGCGCACAAATGATGGCGCACCTGGAATCACTGCTGATCGCAAAAGGTTGCCCCAAAATTAACTTACAGGTTCGATCCAGTAATTTAGGTGTCATTGAGTTCTATAAGTCGCTTGGTTATAAAATCGACGACACTGTGAGCCTGGGTAAGCGACTCACTGACGACTCCGCCTCCTCATAATCCATTTTCGTTGCAGGAACTCGCTTCCGTTGGCTTGACTATTGTTAACCTTGGGAATTCCTCCTGAAGTTCTACCCACTCTTTGGTAAACGGTTCGGTTCTGGAGTAGATCGCTTCTTTATACGCTTGTATCTTGTGTCTGTGCCTGTCAGGGCTTTCTTCAACCCGTCTATCCCAGACGCTTTGGGCCTGCCAGTACCCACCATCCGGCTTTAATGGGTGCAACTGTGCTGCCAACCAGGTAAGTGTCAAGCTATCAGGTTGCTGGGCTCTCAATACTTCCATCTGTTTAAGCGCACTGTCGTACAATATCTATTACTGCTTGTTTAGTTGCCAGATGGACGCTAATGCTTCCCATAATTGCCGTATATAGAGTGCATTTTTCTGTTCTTTAAGCAGGACGCCTTCTTGCGTCATTGTGTTCAGAAACACCAGCAAGCCCTGCATAATGTTGAACGGCAGGAGCGTTACAGGAGGACGATCTTTGGATACGTTGAGATATGCTCTCTAGTCAACGCCGACTAATTAACCCCCAATGGTTTAACCATGATTAAAGCTCTACCTGTAAACACCCCTCAATCAAACTCCTTTTACTGAACGCAAAACGTGTTACGTAACTGGCCAGTTCTTCCGCACCTAACAAGGCTTGAGTGATTTCTCTCAGGCTCTTTCCCTGGCTTTGGAGAAGCTGAGCCTTTGAACTGAGCTCCAGCAGATAATCCAGTTTATCTTGCATAGCCTGCTTACCCTGTTCAACCACCCCACGATGGGGACAGAAAACAGTATCAAAGTCACAAGCCAGCACAGCGCGTATATCTTCTATCTGTTGAGGAAGGCTTTCTTTTTTGTGCATGAATTTTATAACTTTGGCGATGTAAAGATCTCCGGTAAACATCCACCCTCTGTCAGGCATAAAGTAGCAATGCATATCAGGACAGTGACCAGGTACATGAATCGGCAAAATAGATTCACCTCCTTCAAGTTCAATCTGTGCGGGCAATATCTTAGCCGAAGCTTTTGGCACACTTCCCCAGAAAATCCTGCCGGCCAGAGGTATAGAAAAACCTTTTCTTAATTGATCTACCGTAATGTCATGAGCCAGCGGTTCGATACCGAAAGACTGATTAAAGTTCAGTGAGTTACCACTATGATCTTCGTGATAGTGAGTAATCAGAACTTGCCTGACCGCTTTTTCTTCAAAAAAGGGCTTCAGCCACTGCCATTGATTCACCGGGCCACAGTCAATCAACGTATCTCCTATTCTGTAATTCACAAAAGATCCGGATATATGGTTTTGACGCCCGGTTCGGATCGCTTCAACACCTTGAAATTCAAATCGCTCAAAAACAGCCATAGTCTTTTTTTCTTCTTATACGGAAAGGTGAGAATAAGCAGAATTCTCTTTTCAGCCGAACCGTTTCACCAGGAGCCTGTCCGAGAATAGACAGGCCAGACTCTAAGGAACGGTTCAGCAAGATAGCTTTAGAGCAACTCTTTCAGACGATTGGGATAGTCCGTAATAATGCCATCAACGCCCATATCAATCAGTTGAGTCATGTATTCAGGATCATTGATCGTCCAGACATCTACTTTGAGACCACGCGCTTTGGCATCTTTAAGGAAAGAATCAGTTAAAACAGTAATCCCTGAGTTCTCAGGTGGAACCTGCATGGCATAAGCTTTTACAGGCACCAGATGAGAAAGCCCCAGCTTCTGCATGATGATAAACGTTCTTGCTTCGCCAGAGGACATAGAGGTAGCCACTTCAGGGCATATACGGCGGAACGTCTCCAACGCCTCATCCTTGAAAGAGGCAACAATGGTTGACTGTTCAATCTTGTTATCACGAAGCTGCTGACAGAGTTTTGAGGAAATATCAGGCTCAACCTGTTTAATTTCCATCACATAACGTCCCCTCGGCGTTCCCTCAATAACTTCCTGTAAGGTAGGAATTTGAATACCGATACCTCTGAACGAGTACATCTCATTTCCGTCTGGATCATGGCGGAACCCAGCATCCAGTTGCTTCAATTCTGCCAGAGTTTTCTCCTTGATCAGACCTTCTCCGTTTGTAGTCGCGTCCACTGTCTCATCGTGTCTGACGATCAGGTGGCCTTCTTTACTGGAATGAAGATCCAGCTCAATAACCGCACCCAGCTTGTTGGACAGTTGAGCCGCCTCCAGTGTGTTATTGGGCCTGAGCCCTTGCCCAGAACCATGGGCAATGACAGAAACGCCTTCAACATCCGCATAGAAAGGGTGTGAATCCAACTGATTGACGGGAGGGATAAAATAAAGAAGAGCCAGGGTGACAATGACAAGTGCCGTTATTTTCTTCAACATGATGCTTCGCTCAGGGCTGTTGTTATTATTAATAAGCTGATTTTTTATATTGAGCCGCCATAGTATCAGGTCTTCAAACAAGGAGTAATCTGTGAACCCAAAACGCTGTCCGCTCTGCCAACAGGAGAATCACTGCGCGATCAGCGCCGGAAAACCTGCCGAACAATGCTGGTGTATGGAAGACGTGAAAACATCTTCACTCGATCAGCCTGCTGTTTTGATGCCTGTCCCGGAAGCGGACACCACCTGTTACTGCCAACCGTGCCTTGAGAAAGTAAAAAAGAATGGACAGCTTCAGAAACCACTGACCTGATAGTCTGTCTACAATTGTGTAGTTTTAGTCATACAGCCAAGAAGCAATAGAAGGACTCTGCAATAATGACCGGAATAAGAAAGAGCACTGATCAGGAAGTGATTGACGGGCAGGCCATCTATACCAAAAGGTCACTTTTTTTTTACGATTTATATGTTTTGGCACTATCGAACCATTTGATTTGGCGCTGCCCTACAAAACATATTAAGAGCCTCTATAACAGCCATCTTTCCAACCGGCATTTGGATGTTGGTGTCGGTACAGGCTATTTTCTGGATAAATGCCAGTTTCCAGATACTACTCCTACCGTAGCGCTCATTGATCTAAACAAAAACTCTCTGGATGCTACCGCCTTTCGTATCAAACGTTATCAGCCATCCACGTTTGTTCGAAATATTCTGGAGCCTGTGGAGCTGCCAGAAAGCAATTTTAAATCCATCGCCATCAATTATCTTCTGCACTGCATACCCGGTTCGATTCCGGAGAAAGCCATTGTTTTTGACCATCTAACACCTCATCTTCAGAAAGGCGGTGTGTTATTTGGCAGCACGATACTTCACAAGGGTGTGAATCGAGGGTTTCTTGCTAAAAAGCTAATGGCTCTCTACAACGACAAAGGCTTTTTCCACAACACACAAGACCGTCTGGAAGACCTTGAACAAGCTTTGAGCAGCCGTTTCAGTCGTTTTGAAATAGAAGTCAAAGGTGTAGTAGCTATCTTTAGAGCATGGAAGTAACAAAGAAAACGAGAGCCTGAACAGGCTCTCGATCAGAACATCAGGGCATCAGGGCTGGAGCTTCAAGACCGGCGGTTTCATTCAGTCCGCACATAATGTTCATATTCTGGATCGCCTGGCCTGCGGCCCCTTTCACCAGATTATCAATCACTGAAAGAATCACGACAGTATCGCCACCCTGTGGACGATGCACAGATAATCGACACTGGTTACAAGACTTGACGGAACGGGTTTCCGGATGACTGCCAGCAGGCAACACATCAACAAAAGGTTCATCACGAAACCGGTTTTCATACAACGCCTGAAGATCAATAGAATGATCTTTTACTGAAACATAAGACGTAGCATGTATACCCCGGATCATTGGCACCAGATGAGGTACAAAGACCAGTTCTCCGCCAAACGCACCAGCAGTATTCACAGCCATACGCCCAAGGCCTTGCCTGATTTCTGGCAAATGTCTATGACCCGGAACACCATAAGCCTTGAATGATTCTGAAACTTCACACAACAAACTGGCCACTTTGGCTTCACGACCAGCACCACTTACTCCAGACTTGGCATCTATTATGATATTGCCTTCCACCAGACCTTTTTCCATCAGAGGTAAAAGACCTAGCTGCGCAGCCGTTGGATAACAGCCCGGATTAGCCACCAGCTGTGCTGATTGAATCTGCTCTCGATTCATTTCTGGTAACCCATAAACGGCTTCAGCTAACATCTCAGGGCAAGCATGATCGATGCCGTACCACTGCTTCCAGTCTTCAGCGTTGGACAGCCGAAAATCAGCAGCCAGATCCACAACCTTAACGCCTTTTTCCAACAGTTTTGGTACGGAATTCATGGCAATGCCATTGGGCGTTGCGAAGAAAACCAGGTCACAGGTGGCCAGAACATCATCGTCTGGCTGTGAATAGGCAATATCCATTTTGCCTCGCAGACCGGGGTATAATTCGCTAACGGGTTTACCCGCTTCCTTTCTTGAAGTGATAACCGTTACTTCAACCTCAGGATGAACTGCCAGAAGACGCAGCAATTCTGCTCCGGTATAGCCGGTACCGCCAACAATGCCTGCCTTGATCATGGATACGCCACTCTAAATAGAATATTTATACAAAAAATAAGAATAATTATTTATTTTAATTCTTTCAAGGCCTGCTGATCAAATTGAATACCTTCCCAGCCATGCGCCATGAAATTACGGATATTACCATGACTTTCACCTTCAGGGTTTTGCAGGACGTCTTCACGATAAAAGTGCCCAAAACAGCTCAAAGTCTCCTGCTCAGTCAATTGATTGAGAAGGCCAAAAGCAAAAATTTTACAGGACCCTTCATTAGTCCCTGCTTCATTGATAAGCCCACCATTCTGAAAAGTCACCGGAGTGTATTCATAGTGGTCATTAATAGCAGACATAACCTGCTCAAATTCAACACTGTCAGGCGCAGTTTTGATGTTCTGCAACAAGCTATTCAGAGTCATAGGTCACTTCTTTTTACTGTTAAAATATTGAGACTTGGGGACAATAAACCATGCTTTTTTCATTCATGCCGCTTTAAAGGCTTGATGATTTCAGTCAGACCATGAATGTGGATTTCCAGAGCCAACTGCAATAAACGACCAAGCTCTCCTTCAGGAAAGCCTTTCCTGGCAAACCAGAGCAAGTACTCTTCAGGAAGATCAATCAATACTCTGCCACTGTACTTGCCAAACGGCATGGGCATTCTGGCCAGTTTTAACAGATCTTCTTTCTCAAACATGATGTTCTATCCACCCAGGTTGCTTCAGAAGCCTTACCAGACAGGACAGCCTCTTCAAAACAGCAAACCACTCTAGCAGAGAGTGTTTCATCAAAACAACGCTCAAAACCAGGCAGAGCCAGCCATAACAGACTCTTAATGCCTTATGCCAAATTACTCTGCAATATTGGTTTTTTATTCACCCAAAGCTGCAACCATTTAATTAAAAGGTTAATATTGGGAGCCTGAGCCGCCCGGGTTATTGGATGTTACGGAGACAGGATTGCTAAACGCCCCCGAGAAAAAACTGTCATTGAATGCTCTGCGTATCCGTCTTTCCTCATCGGAAGCGCTGCCACAATTGACGATTCTGGGCTTGCTTACAGGCTTACTTGCCGGATCCCTGCTTATTGGGTTTAGAGAGTTACTGACTCTCATCTCCACAACACTGGTTCCTGAAGGCGAAGACCACTTCGAATCGCTCTCCTCTCTGCATCGTTTTCTGCTACCTATTGCTGGCTCGGTCGTTATTATTCTGATGGTAAAGCTCATCAGAAAAAAACGACGCAGTGTTGGTGTTGCTCATGTCATAGAACGACTTACGATGCACCGTGGACGCCTGCCATCCTCCAGTGTGGTACTGCAGTTTTTTACTGCTCTGATAGCTCTCGCCAGTGGTTTTTCTGTGGGTCGTGAAGGCCCTGCTGTACACATGGGTGCCGGAGTGGGCAGCACTCTTGGACAGCGACTCCAATTACCTGATAACACTCTGAGAATTCTGGCTGGTTGTGGGGTAGCTACGGCCATATCCGTGTCATTTAATACTCCACTGGCGGGGGTTATTTTCGCCATGGAAGTGATCGTTAAACAATACTCCCTGGGCAACTTTATTCCGGTCATGGCTGCCTCAGTGGTTGCCGCTCTGATGGCTCAATTAATGTATGGCCCGGAGCCCGCATTTCATGTTCCCGCTATTGCTATGACTTCTATGGAAGAATTATTGATCGCCGCAGTCATGGCAGTCTGCATTGGCATTATGGCGGGTCTGTTCATCCGTTTGCAGACAACCATGATTGCCCGAAGAAAAGGACATTTAGTACTTCCTATTCTTTTCGCAGGTCTGATTATGGGTATTGCTGGTGTTATGGTGCCAGCAGTCATGGGCATTGGCTACGACACCCTTGAGTCTCTTCTCAACGGAGGTCTATTTGGACTCTCTACTTTGGTAATCCTGCTTTTCACAAAACTGATTGTGACAGCAACCGTCACCGGTCTGGGCATTCCCGGTGGCATTATCGGACCTTCATTATTTATGGGTGCGGTGTGCGGAGCCGTCTTTGGATCTTTGGGAGAACAGCTACTGGATATTCCCAATCTGAACAGTTCTTTTCATGCACTGCTGGGCATGGTCGCCATGATGGCAGCCACTCTTCAGGCTCCCCTGGTTGCCCTGGTGACCGTTTTGGAATTAACGCACAACCCAAACATTATCATGCCTGCCATGTTCGTTATCGTGATTGCCTGTCTGACTTCTGGCCGCTTCTTTCAGAACCGGGGCATTTTCGAAATACAACTGCTCAAGGGCGGCCATAATCTTGAAGCCTCACCACTCCACCAGCTCCTGAGACAAACCGGAGTGGGTAGTCTGATGAACCCAGCCTGCAGCCAGATCCCCAGACATCCTTCTGAAGAAGAGCTATATGATACGCTCGAGGAAACATCGGACTGGGTACTGATTTGTCATGAGCAATCATTGAGCCACGTCCTCCCCCCTGAAAAGTTACCCGATCAACACAGTCAGGATCTGGACTTACTGACCCTTCCAGAAGTGTCTGAAATTCACAGCATCAGCTTGCAGGCCACTCTTTATGAGGCGCTTGAACTCATGAACCGCCTATCTGTAGACACCCTCGCGGTCATCCCTAAAAGAACTTCAAAAAGAAAGTCCAGAAGCCGGAATCAGACAACCTCTCAAGCTTGTGGCATTATTACCCGCCAGGACATTGAAAACTTTTACCAGGGTAAAAGTGCTCTGGGGGTTTAACCCAAAATAGACAGGTTGGGCTAGGAGGCTGACCGAGAATAGACAGCCCGGCCTAAAATCCAGAAAGAACAACCAGATATCGAACTCTGGATCCATTTCCGCTACTCTCTATGAGCTTGTCAGGCTTCTGTTTTAGCGTAAATCAGATAGCCTGCTGGCAGCCTCTCTGAACAGAAATTCAAGGATCCCGTGAATGCTCTGGGTTAAAGCTTTTCATATTATTGCCATGGTCTGCTGGTTTGCAGCCCTGTTTTACTTGCCAAGACTCTTTGTTTATCACGCCATGAGCGAAGACCAGGCCAGTAATGAACGATTTAAGGTCATGGAGCGCAAGTTGTATCGGGGAATTGCCCTGCCTTCAATGATTGCCACGCTGGCACTGGGTATCTGGTTAATCAGTTATAACCCTTCCTATTACATGAGCGGTGGCTGGATGCACGCCAAGCTGACTTTGGTGGTTCTGCTGATTGGCTATCACCACATGTGTGGCGCTTTCCTGAAGAAGTTTGCTAACGACGCCAACACAAAATCCGACAAGTTCTTCCGCATCTTTAATGAAGTCCCGGTTCTGTTCCTGGTCGGCATTGTCATTTTAGTGGTCGTTCGCCCCTTTTAGCCCGGAAATGCCATATAGCCCGGAAATGCCATAAATGTAGAGCGAATCGCTCCGCTATTTTTGGGCTGATACGCTTTGTCGACACGTTCAAGCTGGCTGCCTGAATGTATCGACAAAATGCTGTCTCGGAGAAAAACCAGCTAGAAACCGCCCTTGGCTAAGACTTTAATATCTTGCGTTTTCGGTATAACGGCCGATAACACGCCCTGAGTGGAAACACCCCGGACAGGTGTCTCCCAAAGCTCAAGGGACAGAGTTATGAAGCGCAAAGATTATAAAGTCCTGTTTGAAGGACAGATTCTGCCGGACTTTTCCGAAGCTGAAGCCAGAAATAATCTGGCTCGGCTCTTTAATGCTGACGAACAACGTATCAACCGTCTTTTTTCGGGTAAGCCCTACGCTGTTCGAAAGCCCGTTACCGAGAAAGAAGCTCGAAAGTACGAAAAAGCCATCAACAAAGCAGGCGGACAATGCCGCATTGTGACAATGGATGGATCGAAGACGCTACCATCGCCTGATGAAAAAAACACCTCAATCTTTGCTGATAGCCCCCTGCCCAAAACCTCCAGACAAAACACCCTCGAGCCTTTAAGACTGATCCGTCGCATCGGACGAACTCGCTATCTGGCACTGAGCTGGCTAGTAGTAGCAATAGAGGCAGTGGCCTTTCTGCTCCCTGACTATTTACCCATGCTCATCGGTGCAGCCCTGACCATACAGCAGACAGTATCTATGGTTCTTGGCATTCACAGTCTGGCCATCATGCTCACACTTTATCTGGTGATCACACGGCTTCATGATATGGATAGAAGTGGCTGGCTATGGCTATTTCTGGTCATCCCGATCGTTAACATTTTGTTCCTGTTCTGGCTCAGCGTTGGATCAGGCTCAGAAGGTAAGAACAACTACGGAGATCCCCCACTCCCACCAGCCAACCTGACTCGTGCAGTGGGTATTTACCTGCCTCTTTCACTGCTTGTTGTTGGTGTGGCTGGCGCCTACCTAAACCAGGAGCAATTGGTAGCCTGGATTCAGCTACTGCCTGAAGCGACCTCAGAGTGGACTGGCCTTGAGTATCCGGGATAAACGGCTACATTGTCAGTGAATCCCGAATAGATTTCATAGCGTAAAATGTCTCATTTCCGAAAGTGATAAGACGTTATTCATTCGCTCATAGCTGTTTCGGTATGGTCTGCCTCCTATTGTGACTGTAGAAATTCCGACAAAGGCATTACAGAAACAGTATCTGCATACGCATCTTTACGCAGTCCATTGACCTATATCAATGGTTATAATCGAAACTTCTATAATGCTTGCCCGTTTACTGACCGGATATTCGTCTGGTGAATTGTAATCTATCTCTATTCACTTTCAATTACCGAATATCTGACCTGCGGGCCATCATGACGCGAACAGCCCCTCCAGTAAGGTTTCTTAAAGCTTTACTAAAGGTGCATCCCCTCTCGGAGGCAGTCTTTATCTGACAGCTTCCGGAGGCTGACCGGGGTTACCCTGTCAGTCTCTTATTGCCCGTGTTCTGTTAGGTACTATTTCAATGAGCAAAGACAGCATTCTGGTCATCAACTGCGGCAGCTCATCCCTCAAATTCGCAGTGATCAACCCGGCAACGGAAGAAGAGAAAATCAATGGCATCGCTGAACGCCTTGGTAGCAGCGAAGCGATTCTTCGCTGGACTCTTCGTTACAAGAATAACGGCGAAAAGGGCAGTCAAACTCTGGGGTTGGCGGCTCATGAAGCAGCACTGGAAGGCCTCATGGGTCTACTGCGTGAAGAAGGTATGGTTGAAGGTATTTCCGCGATTGGCCACCGTGTCGTTCATGGTGGTGAGAAATTCTCCAAGTCATGCCTGGTAACCGATGAAGTTCTGCAAGCTATTGAGGACTGCATCAAACTCGCCCCACTGCATAATCCAGCTAACCTGACAGGTATTCGTGCAGCCCAGAAAATTTTCCCGGGGCTGCCTAATGCTGTTGTTTTTGACACAGCATTCCACCAGACCATGCCAGCCGAAGCCTATCTCTACCCGATTCCATACAGTCTGTACAAAGAACAGGGTGTTCGTCGCTATGGTTTCCACGGTACCAGCTACCGCTATGTAGGTCAGGCGTCTGCTGACATGCTGGGCCTGGACATCAACAACAGTAATATTCTGGTGGCTCACCTGGGCAACGGTGCTTCTGCCTGCGCTATCAAAAATGGCAAGTCCATAGACACCACTATGGGCCTGACACCTCTGGAAGGTCTGGTGATGGGTACTCGCTCCGGTGATGTTGACCCGAACCTATTCAGTTTCCTGAACAAAACTCTGGGCTACACCCTGGACGAAACGACAGATCTGCTGAACAAAAAAAGCGGGCTGCTCGGTCTGTCCGAGATGGACAGTGATTGCCGTGTCATTGAAGATGCTGCCGTTGAAGGCAATGAACACGCTCAACTGACCCTGGACGTATTTTGTCACGTTCTGGCAGAGAAACTGGCTGGTTTTGCTGCTGCTATGGGCAAGATTGATGCTCTGGTATTTACGGGCGGAATCGGTGAAAACTCCAGCATCATTCGCAAGAACGTTATCGAGCGTCTAAGCATTTTCGGCTTTAAGCTGGATGAACAACTCAATGATGAAACCTTCCGAGGCAAGAGCGGTGTTATCACCCAGGAAGGATCAACCGTTGGTATGGTAGTAGCCACTAACGAAGAGCTGATGATCTCCCGAGACACTCAGGTTCTGACAGCCTGATTCAGCCCGGAGCCTTCAGAACTATAGTCTGCAGGCTCCCTGTTTGACCGGACAGCCGCAGGATCCGGCTGTAATACAGCGATTATACAAAACTGCGCTTTCGCAAAAGAAAGACTGTTTCAATCGCTCAAAGCGGCTTAAAGGGGAGTAACAGTCCCCTTATGTTTGCAAACACTTCTGGAACAGCACTATGCGTACGTTTTTTCTGGCCCCCACCCGCTATGGGGTCGGTCTGACTTCAGTTTCTCTGGGTCTGGTACGGGCACTGGACACTCTGGGCCTGAGAGTCAAATTCTTCAAACCCATTGCTCAGCTGCACACGACGGATAAAGGACCTGAGCGTTCTACACGACTGGTTCAACGGATTATGGACCATGAGCCACCGACACCGATTACCACTCAGAAAGTTGAAAACCTGCTGGGTGATAACAAAGGTGATGAACTCATGGAAGATATTGTCGCTCTGTTCGACGATGCTTCCGAAGGTGCTGAAGTCGTAGTGGTTGAAGGCTTGGTACCGACTCGCGATATGCCCTATGCCAATCGCCTGAACAGCGATATGGCCAGAACACTCAACGCAGACATCATTCTGGTTTCGGAGCCGGGTAAGGACTCCCTGGAAGATGTTGCTGACAAACTGGAAATTGCTGCTGACAGCTTTGGTGGTATTAAAAACCCCAATGTCATCGGTTATATCTTGAATAAGCTGGATAAAGAGCTGGTTGAACAACTGACCGAAGATCATCAGTTCAAGCCTCTGCCAGAATTTACCCGCAAGAGCTTTCTACCACTGGGTTACATCAGCTATGAGCCCCAACTCAGCTCACACCGCACTCTGGATATAGCCCGTCATCTGGGCTGCGAAATCATTAACGGAGGTGATATTGCCCAACGCCGTGTAAATTCCTACACACTCAGTGCCAGAACGCCCAGCAACATGATTCATCACTTGAAGCCTGGCAATCTGATAATCACTGCCGGCGACCGTGATGACATTGTTCTGGCCACTTCCATGGCGGCTTCCAATGGTGTCCCTCTGCCTGGCTTGCTGCTCACCAGTGGAATCAGAATGTCGAATGCGGTTCATGAGCTGTGTGCCAGAGCATTTGCGACCGGCCTGCCCGTTTTGATGACAGAAGATGACTCTTATACGACAGCGACCCGCCTGGATCGAATGAGTAACGAGCTGCCACTGGACGACCTTGAACGTATTGAGAAAGTGATGAACACCATTGCTGAGAACCTGAATAACCGCTGGTTCAAGCAACACTGCCAGAGTTTGGCAGAACGTCGTCTGTCTCCTCCTGCTTTCCGCTACACACTTGTGCAGCAAGCCAAAGCCGCTCGCAAGCGTATTGTTCTACCAGAAGGTGATGAGCCAAGAACCATACAGGCTGCGATTATCTGTCAGGAACGGGGTATTGCCGAATGTATCCTGCTGGGCAACCGCGAAGTGATCGAACAAGTGGCTCGTGACAATGGGTTTGATCTGCCAGAAGGTCTGATCATCATGGATCCGGAGAGCATTCGTCATCGCTATATCGAGCCTATGGTAGAGCTGCGTAAGCACAAGGGCCTCAATGCTCCAATGGCTGAAGCACAGCTTGAAGACACTGTTGTAATGGGCACAATGATGCTGGCAATGGACGAAGTGGATGGTCTGGTTTCTGGCGCTGTACACACTACCGCTAACACCATTCGTCCGGCCTTCCAGCTGATCAAGCCGAAAAGAGACGCAGGCGGTCTGGTATCTTCCATCTTCTTTATGCTTCTGCCTGACCAGGTTCTGGTATACGGTGACTGTGCCGTAAACCCGAACCCTGACGCTGAAGCTCTGGCGAACATTGCCATTCAGAGTGCAGACTCTGCACAGGCCTTTGGCATTGAGCCTCGCATTGCAATGATCAGTTATTCCACAGGTTCTTCCGGTATCGGTGAAGACGTAGAACGCGTTCGCGATGCTACCCAGCTGGTTCGTGAAAAACGTCCTGACCTGGTTGTTGACGGTCCATTGCAGTATGACGCAGCTTCTGTTGAGTCTGTCGCCAAGAGTAAAGCACCAGAGTCAAGCGTTGCTGGTCGTGCAACTGTCTTTGTATTCCCTGACCTCAATACTGGTAATACAACATACAAGGCTGTACAGCGTAGTGCCAATGTTATCAGCGTTGGTCCAATGTTGCAGGGCCTGAACAAACCTGTAAACGATCTGTCTCGTGGCGCTCTGGTTGAAGACATTGTCTACACCATAGCTCTGACTGCGATTCAGGCTGCTGCAGAAAAAGCCTGATTCTGTCTGATCGGTAGAAACCATATTTTCTACCGATCATTCTCTTTCTTTAAACTTCAAAATCACCTCTGTAGTGGCCCACCATTCCGTAGAGCCAATGAGTTTGTTCTTCTGCAATTACAGGGGGAATACAGCTAGCAGGAAAGCTCAATATGCTTGACACCAAAATAAAATATGAAGAAGAAACATGGATCGAACAATGTCCAGGCTGTCGAATCAATAAGCAAGATCGTACAGAAGCAGAAATAGCCGACAGTATGCTATTCAGAGTTCAGGTGCATAAAGTCACTGAATACCTTTGAACAGGATTCAGTGTGAAATGAATTTAAAGAAAAGGCAGATAACACATAACTGTCACACTTCTTGCTTAACATTCACGTGAACATTCATTCAAGAAAGGAGGGTAAATGTCGATATGTGTATATTACGCCCTAAAGAAAATAACAAAAGAAGAAACTTAAATTATGAAACTTCATCTTAATACTGAATCAACAATCACCTGCAGCAGTTGTGGCCATTCAGAAAATGAAACCATGCCACTGGACGCCTGCGTTTATCTTTATGAATGCACAAGCTGTAAAAATCTGATGACCCCCCAGAGTGGCGACTGCTGCATTTTCTGCTCACGTGGAACCCACCCTTGCCCAACCAGTCAGAGAGATAGCAGAAGTTATCGAGTTATCCCCAAGCAAGAAAACGCAGCTCTGGAATCTTCACACTATGAGACAAACCGCTCTTTGGCAGGATAACCTGTCGACCAGACCCCAATTGAGCCAGTGAAGCCGACTCATCCACTCAGACCACCGTCAGTACACTGGCTTTTCAATATCCCGTCGACTATTTGACTTCAACCATTCTTACTCCGTTCTTTCTTTTTAGCCATCAGTCACACACCAGAGTTGATTTCTTCCCTTGCTAGACTCACTGTAATTACAGGGAGCGAGTACCAAATGGCCGTTGGAAATGACAAGGACAGTTCTTCCCTCTGGGGGTGGGTCAGTGGAACCCGTGAGACATTAAAATCGAAGGTTGCCGAAGCATTAGGTTACAGCTGGGGCAGTTCAATCACTACGCCAGATGCAGAAATCATTCCCTACATTCAACAGAAAAAAGTGGCCTTTCATAAACCTATCCATGTCCGATACATCGAAAACATCCATTCATTGAGTTATACCGAATTAAGGGATCAACTGATTCAGGCTCTGCAAGAACAACACGAACCTGCTAATGCAGGAGATCAGATTGACCGGATCAGAAGAGGTGTAATCGATATTTGCATAGCCAATCTAGCCACTGATGATCATGACAAACTGCTCCGAAACTGGGCCAATTTCGAACACCTCATGCCCGGATTTCCTAAAGACCTTCTCCTCTCCAAGTGGTATCAGGAACAAAACAAAGACCCACTGGAGTCTCTTACACCTGCATTACCCGACCTGATCAATATCTGGGACCCAAAACTAATACCGGAGGCATCTGTTGAAGACCTGGATGATGTTATGAGGGTATTTGAGTCCTTATTCGAAAAATACAAAAAGGATGATAACGAAGACCATCCAGACACCCGGGTATTCACTGTGCGTTGGGCCTATGATTTCATGCGGCACAACCGACTCGATCTGTTTCTGGATCTCTATCGCAACTCCCGCTGGTTACAGCAGGTACTGCCTAAAAGTTGCATACTGGCTATTCAGAAGTCACTGGCTGGCAACAAGATCACAGACATCTATATAGGATTGGCTAAAAAAGATCTCGATCGTACTCAACGAGATGTTGTAGACGACAAAACCATCTCTTTCAGAAGAGCAGCCATGCTGCAGAAGTCTTCACACCAATATAATTCAGCCATTGCAGGTTTAAGAGAAGCTCTGAAAGCCAATCGAACTAAAGAATATGGAGCTTCGGAGGCAGATCTCCCCCAGTATCAAGCCAGAAAAAAGCAGCTCGAATCCATTAGAGAGCTGCTTGCAGCCGGGCAATGGAAAAAAGCTCATGTAGAGGCTCAAAAAGACGAGGAGCTCTTCACTGAAATAGGTGAAATGACTGCAGACATGACAGAAAGAGACGCTTTCCAGCTGGCAGGCATGTATGTACCGCAGGTTCTTCACGCCCGGTTATTGATCGCTTATCAGTCCTGTCTGGCCAAGGGCAACACCGACGAGTTCTTTCAATTTTTCCGGCCTGATCCTTGCAGTTACAACCACTGGACCTGTGTATTAGAGCGCAGTGAATTTGAAAACCTGAAAGACCAGATTCAGGAAGCCCTTTCTACCCGGCTTAATGAAGACCGTAAGGTGGTCAGTCGAACCCCGGACGAGATTGAGCAGGAACTTGACCGATTCGAAGAAGGCCTTCAGAAGTTCATGCTGAACAAATTTGAAGAGTAGAAGGGAGATTCTATGGCTGTCTCAAATAATCAGGACCCACAAACCCAGAACTGGTTAGGAACCTTCACTTCTTCAGTCAGTTCATTAAGCTCCAGTGTATGGGGAATGCTGACCTCATCCATAAAAGAGCCTGAAAAGCACCTTCCTGTGCCACAAAAGCTATACAGCATGAAACCCATTATATTTCGGAATGTAGAATCCACTGCTACAACAGAAGAAGCTTATCAAGACCTTAAAAAACAAGTGAAGGAGGATTTGCGTTCGGTTACAGATAAAGCGAGCCAAAGTCATCTGGACAGCACAACAGTGACAACTCTGTTAATGACGGTTCAGCAATGTATTACCGATGATGATTTTTTAGAGTTGACTCGATTCACTAAAAATTTTCCCGTTTTGCTGACTCACTTTTCACCTGCTCTGGGCACTCTCATGGATGCCTATGAAAAGGTTTATCCCGATCGCCTTTCACCCTGGGAAGCCTTAAATCAAGATAACTTTCCTGGCTCTCCTGTTCAAAACGAATTAAATATTGAATCTCAGGGAATAATAGAGCTCAAAAGCGCAGCCCATGAAGCTCTGGACTCATTCCGTAAACCTGCTGCCAGAGCAGAAGCTCGACCGACTTCAGCAGAAGTGACAGCAGAGCTGGCTCTGCGATATCTGGACTCAGAGGACTATGGAAACTTCATAGCGCTCTATGAGCAAAGCGCCTGGTTACAGGCAAAACTCCCTCTCAATAAAGAGCACATTCTTCTCAGGAGAGAAGAACTTCAGAAACTTGATACGGCTCTGGCTTCTGCAAAATCTAAAGTACATAAATCAGTACACAATACCGATTGCAGCCTCGAATCAGTGGCTCTGCAGACTGCCCACAAAGGCTCCTGGGATATGCTTTTCCAAATCCTGAAAGGGTACGAATCTTTGGAACTGGCAAAGCAGGCAACCGCAGCTCTCGAAAGAGATGACATTGATGAAGTCAGTCGTCTGGTGGAGCAAAATCCTGAACTAAAAGATGCTTGTTCAATACCAATCACTACACTGCTTGAGAAATGGAATGAGCAAAAAGAAGAGTTATTAGTTAACACACTACATTGCAGGGCACTGTTGGCTTATAGAACGGCTTTAATGTCAGAAAGACATGAGAATTTTAAAACAGTGGCTTCCAGTACCGGATTCTGGCCCCATCAACTTTGCAACGGTCGATTTGACATTACCCGTGAACTTCAGGAAATCTGTAAAAATCCAGCTAAGCGACAAAGAACGGATGCCTTCCTTCGCTGCTTGATTAAAGATCCGGAATGGAATGGGTTAAAATGAAAAGAGCGACACCCATCGCTCTTTTCATTGTTCATTACTTCTGAGGTGCAGGCCTCAAATTAATCTCAACCCGCCTGTTCATGGCACGGCCTTCTTTAGTTTTGTTATCGCCAATAGGATTGGATGCACCGGCACCAAAGTAGGTGATTCGAGTACCGGAAACCCCCTGATGAATCAGATAATCCGCCACACTCTTGGCCCGCTCCTGAGAAAGGGGCAAGTTAATTTTGTCTCCGCCTGAGCTGTCGGTATAACCAACCACTTCAATCAGGTTCTTGTCGTATTCCTTGAATACTTTGCCAACAGAACCCAAAACTGAATAGAAGCTTGACTTGATGTCCGACTTGCTGGAATCAAACGTGATGTTTGAAGGCATGATCAGCTGAAGGTTATCCCCCTGTCTGTAAACCTGAACACCTGTTCCCTGCAACTGTTGTCTCAGCGCAGCTTCCTGCTTATCCGTGTAATAGCCATAGCCAGCACCTGCTGCGCCACCAATGGCCGCACCTTTCAAAGCACCTTCACCGCCATCGACCAAGCCACCAATGACAGCACCGGTAACGGCACCAATACCACCATATTTGGTGGTCTTATTCACTTCCTGCTCGCCGGTATAAGGGTTAGTCGTCTGACAACCCGCTACGATGGCTGCAGCAGCAACCACCAGAGACATTCTTTTTATCTGTATTAACATGTTCACTTCTCCTTGCTGGCTATCCAGAAGCCTGATCGAGAATAAACAGCCCGGCCTAAAATCCAGAAAGAACGGCCATCTTTCCCACTGAATTCGCTTAAATAGGTCAACTATTCGCACAAACCCAGTGAAAAAGCAGACTCGCCCTACTGAGCTTTATGCTCGGACGCTATTCTCGGTCAGGCTCCTAGCCGCGAATAATGCTGTTTTCCCGAATTTCTTCACCAATACGGGTATCCGGACCATGACCAGTAACTACAGTGGTTTCTTCATCGAGTGTATAGAGTCGGTCACGAATGGACTTCTCTATTGTCTTGAAGTCACCACCCCAGAGATCGGTTCTACCGATTGAGCGACGAAATAGTGTGTCGCCGGCAATCAACAGATTCTCTTTTTCAAAGTGAAAACACATAGATCCCGGAGTATGTCCAGGGGTATGCATAGCCACTCCTTCACAACACGGCAGCTCCTGATCATCGCTCAACCAGTAATCAGGATCTGGAATAGGATTATAGGGCACACCAAACATACGACACTGGGTCTCAAGGCTATCCCAGAGAAATTTATCTTCTTTATGGAGGTGAATGGGTGCACCGGTCTTTTTCTTGATTTCACCACTGGCCAGAAAATGATCCAGATGTGCATGGGTATGAATCAAAGCCATAGCCTTGAGACCATGTGCTTCCAGTTTGGACATAATGATATCCGGATCACCGCCTGGATCGATCACAATGGCTTTTTTGGTTATAGGATCACCAATGATGGTGCAGTTGCACTGCAAAGGCCCCACAGGAAATGTTTCTTTTATCAGTGCTGGATTTTGCTCAGTCATGCTAACGGCCCCAAAACGCAAGACCGGTCATTCTAAAACAGTGTGCGGGTATTGCACATTATCTGTTTCACAGTTGTCAGGTAAGCAGATTGAAAATTTTTCCGATTATTCTCACATTCCGGTGTATTTTGCCTTTCTGGTGCCTCACCAAAATAGTGTCATAGACGAAAGTAACAAGGGATTTTTTTATAACCAGCCGTAGGCAGCTTTATCCCTTTACCCTCTATAGCTTCCAGTAACATATAAATGGGACTGCCATGGCTGAATATAAGAACATACCCGTCCGACAGGCAGTGTTCAGACAGAGCCTGACTATAGACTTGATTCATCCTGTCTCGGATTTGCTCAGATGTTTCGCCACCAAAAGACTCCGGATCCTCCGGAAACCAGAAGTCCGAATCATGATATTGATGATACTGCTGCCCTTCACGATCACCTGCATTGGACTCAATCACTCTCTTATCCCGCTCCATTATGTTTATTGGAACATTCAAAGCATTCAGGACGATAGTGGCCGTTTCAATAGTACGGGGCAGAGGCGATACGATCACCTTGCAGATATTTTCTCTGCTTAGCCCGGCTTCCAAAAGTTCAGAGGCCAGCATAGACGCCTGTTTTCGACCTAATTCGGTCAATCTCGACTCAATGTAGTTGGGATGTTCAGGATCTGAACTGTAATACTCACCAGTGTTGTGTGTTCCTTCTCCATGGCGGGCAACAATCACTCCCTGAAGTGTGCAATCCATACCGGGTTCCTTGTCTTTTTCTACAATCATCCGTAGCAGCCTGAATACAATTCTCAATGACGAGCTGACACCGTAATTGCATTCTGCCAGCCACCTGACTTTTCTCTTTGAAATACCAGGCTTCAAGCAACAACAGAGGCATCACAATTATATCCCTGCTCTCTTACAAGAATAACTCAGGGAAGTTTCAGCAACACTTTTTTGCGCCCACGGTTCTGATTAAAACCAATCCTCAAACGAGTACTGACAGGAGCACCACGAATATTCAGCCTGATCAATGAAGAGTTCACTGCCAGCCGCCTCATAGCGACTTCTTCTAGCAACCCGTCAACTATAGGGTAAGGAAAACAGGGTTCTGAGTCATAAGACTCCTGTTCTTCCTCAAAGTCTTCCATCAAATCAGGCAGATCAAAACGGAGAGCCATGATAAAACCTCCAGGCAGCCATCAGTGGAAAGTGCCAGTCATTACCAATCTATCAGCCAGAAGTAGAGCAAAGAACACATCTGCCCCTGCATGTGAGAGAGACTTGAATCGTATGATGCTCCGCACTTCCGTACTAACCATCCAGACTGGATAGCTCGACAATTGTAGACAAAGTCTGCGAGGGAAAAGGATCTTTTTGACTTAGAAATTCGACACAAAAATGAATGCTTTATTCAGATTTTCCGAGAGCCCCCATTGAGTCAGCGTTCCAGGCCTACTCAACGCAGTCTGGAACGCAATAACCAAATGCCAAATTAACCTTACGCTTCTGAACAGAAGGTCTAATCTTGGATTTCTGGGAGACTACCCATAACGTTTCGTGAGGCAATCATTCTCAAATCACCATGAGCAAAAAAGTTGCGCCTATGGAAGAGGGAAAAATGACTTTCGCGATCAATAATAATCCAAATGGAGCTTATTCATGTGCGACAGCCATAAGCATGTAAGCATTAACTCACCGGCTATCCTTATTGGTGCAGCTGTTCTTGGCTTGCTCAGTGGCTGGCTGGATATTGCTATGGTTAACCAGATCTGCGAGGTGGTTGCAGATATTTTTATCAGGCTGCTAAAACTTGTTAGCCTGCCCATTATATTCTTCTCTCTGGTAGCAACCCTGTCGGGCATGAGTGACATGGCAGACGTTCGGTCTCTGGGCGGGCGGGTAGTCAAGTACACACTCCTGACAACCCTGCTCTCTGCAAGCCTGGCTCTGGGCTTATATCTCTTGCTGAACCCTTCTCAAAATGCATCTGGGCTGTTGGATAGCAGCACACCTGCTGTGACTACGGTCAGTTATTGGAACCATCTTCTCAATATCATTCCTTCAAACCTCATTGAGCCCTTCCTCAACAATAACGTGATGGGTGTCCTGTTTCTGGCTTTTGTACTCAGTGGCTCTATCCTCTCTCTGGGAAAGGAACACAAACAAACTTTGCACCAGCTCTTTGAAAGCTTGTTTGCTGCCGTGATGAAAATGACCGGGTTCTTTCTGAAATTAATGCCTCTGGCGGTTTGGGCCTTTGTCACTCTGTTCGTCAAGGATGTACAGAATCATGAGGTACTGCAGGGGCTCGCACTTTATTTGCTTTGTGTATTGCTTGCCAACCTGATTCAGGCAGGGGTTGTTTTACCCACTCTGTTGAAAATTCGTGGGATTCCACCAGTCAATGCTCTCAAGGCCATGTGGCCAGCCCTGACCATTGCTTTCTTTGCCAAGTCATCCAGCGCCGCCCTGCCTTCGGCCGTTGATTGTGCAGAGCGACGATTAGGCCTTCAACGAAAAGTGGCTCGCTTCAGCATGCCGCTGTGCATAACTGTCAATATGAATGCCTGTGCAGCCTATATCCTGATCACAGTACTCTTCGTCTCCCAGAGTAATGGCGTGCAATTTACTTCGCTGGAGATGTTTTCCTGGATTATTGTGGCCACCATTGCAGCTATAGGAAATGCAGGCGTCCCTATGGGATGCTACATGTTATCCAGCGCTTTCCTGGCTGCCATGGGAGTAGAGATGCAACTGATGGTGCTTATTCTGCCGTTTTATGCCTTTATCGATATGCTGGAGAGTGCCATCAATGTCTGGTCAGACTCTTGCGTTACGGCCATGGTCAACCAGGAATTGGTTGCGGAAGGAGAACAGTCTCTGGAAGAAGTTTAGGGGCCAGCCACTCCCTGTCCTTCAGAACAGGGAGCATCAACTTTCCTGTTAACTGATCGACTTAACAACAGTACAAATAGCCTTGCACAGTGTCTCCAGGTCTTCATCAGAAATGACATAAGGCGGCATAACATACACCAACTTGCCGAAAGGTCTGACCCAAACCCCCTGCTCAGGGAATCGGGGTTGAATCTCAGACATCACGACAGGCTCCTTTAGCTCCACCACACCAATAGCACCCAGCACCCGAACATTATCAACGGTGTTCAGCTCTGCGCAGGGAGATAAACCATCCCATAGTTTTTTCTCAATATTAGCCACCTGATCTATCCACGCCCCTGTGGAGAGAATGTCCATGCTCGCAACGCCTGCTGCACAGGCCAGGGGATTGGCCATGAAAGTAGGGCCATGCATGATAGGGCCTGAGGCACAGATGGTCTTACTGATTTCCTCAGTGCACATCACAGCAGACAGAGTCATATAGCCACCGGTCAGCGCTTTACCCACACACATGATGTCAGGGATAACATCAGCATGTTCACAGGCAAACATTTTGCCTGTTCGGCCAAAGCCCGTAGCAATCTCATCATGAATCAGCAGGACATCATGTTCATCGCAAAGTTCTCTGACCTTTTTCAGAAAATCCGGTGAGTAGAAATGCATACCACCAGCTCCCTGAACAATAGGCTCAATAATGACAGCTGCCACCTGATGATTCAGAGATTCCAACTCAGTACGAAATGTCTGAATATGATGATCTTCAAAGGTTTCATCAAAGCCGCACCCAGGTCTCGGTACAAAATGATGCTCAGGAAGAATACCCGTGAACAATTGATGCATACCGCTATCAGGGTCACAGACAGCCATCCCTCCCGTGGTATCACCGAAATACCCTCCTTTGAATGTCAGTAGCTTGTTTTTATGGGTTTCCCCTTTGCACTGCCAATACTGCATGGCCATCTTGATGGCAACTTCTACAGCGACTGATCCGGAATCAGCAAAAAATACGGTTTTGATAGGCTCGGGGGTCAACTCGATCAGTCTTCGAGTCAATTCGATAGCAGGCTTATGAGTCAATCCACCGAACATGACATGGGACATGGAATCGACCTGATCCTTAACGGCCTGATTCATCACCGGATGGTTATAACCATGCACCATACACCACCAGGAAGACATTCCATCAATCACTTCCCTGCCATCACTCAGGCGAAGTCTGACGCCTGAAGCACTTTCAACAGCAAACAGCTCATACTGGCTGGGTGTTGTCCCATAGGGGTGCCAGATATGGCGGGCATCAAACTCAAGATCAGACTGTGTGATGGTTCGATCCAAAATTGGCTCCAACGTCTTCAGGTATACAGAAAGTAATGAATAATATGCTAAATCCCCGGAACAATTCACCGATAGCTGCCTTATTCCTGAAATAATTTTAAGTACACAACTTCATGACAAAAATGAGCCAGAACGACAGAGTCAGCCACCTTTATACCCATTGGATTTCAAGATGCTACCAGGAGGCCGTCCTCTCCTCCCTAATTGAGCATCACTACGATCTTCGAACCGACTGTTTTGACTATGAAGCCTGTAAAACATCGGGCGATTACAGCAAGATTCAATCCATTATGGATAAGCAGGATTTTTTCAGGGATTTCGTTATCAACTCAAACCTCATGCCTTTTCACTGGATGAGATTGAACATGGTATTCTCAGGGCCAATACCCCCTCTTTCAGAAAACTGAGAAAACCTCTGCAACGTCGTCATCCGGCTTATCTCTATACTATGAGCCAGCTCGATCCCAGAATTCATATGGCTTTCCACTGTGCCTGCCAAAGCTCAGCACCTCTCAGAGCCTTCTGTCCAGAATCCATAGAACAAGAGCTCGAAGCCGCTTCTGCTGACTTCCTTAATCGTCACGCCTCTATCCATGAAAACAAGCTGTCTTTGCCTCGGTGTTTCTACTGGTACAAAAAAGATTTTGGACAATAGTCCGGAATTCTGAACTTTGTTGAACAGCATCATCCTGACCCTGAATTCAGGCACCAGATTGCCTTGCAGGGCAGTCGTATGAAAATCCATTTCACAGAATTTGACTGGAGACTGAACAGTAAGGAGAAATGAGTTACAATTGTCCGATTAACCCATTATTTTTTTCAGCCGCAGTAGAACCCAATGACCGCATTGTTCGTCAACCAGCTCACCACTCTCGATTTCAGTTATCTTTCCCCGGAACGAGGGGTTGTAGGGGAAACCTGGCTGGTCGATGTCGTGCTAAAAGGCAATTTGGATGAACAAGGCATGGTGTTTGACTTTGGCCATGTTAAAAAGCAGATAAAAGCATCTTTGGACCTTCTGGCTGATCACCGTTTGCTTGTGCCCACAGCTCATCAGGCCCTGACAATCAAAGCCGACAATGAAGAGCGCCTCTCTGTTCAGATGCAGACCAGCAGTGGTGACATCATTGAGTGTAAAGCTCCGGCTCAAGCCATCCTGCTGGTTAATGCTCAAGAAATCACACCCCAGGCTCTGACCCCTTTTCTGGAAAAAACACTGCTTGATGAACTGCCTGATAATGTCAGCGGTGTTGAGCTGCAGATTTATCCTGAACAGTTCTCCGGTGCCTTTTACCATTACAGCCACGGCCTTAAAAAGCATCTGGGTGACTGCCAGAGAATTGCACATGGTCATCGCTCCCCAATCCATATCTACTTGAATGGACAGCGTGACCCTATGGAGGAAGCAGGCTGGGCTGAAACCTGGAAAGACATTTACATAGCCACCCGTGAAGATTTGCTGGAGACAGTCACTCTGGGTAAGCAAGAGCACTTTCGTTTTGGCTATACCTCTGACCAGGGCTATTTCGAGCTGACCATCGCTGAAGACCGCTGCTACCTGATTGATACAGACAGTACCGTAGAACTTCTGGCTGAACATATTGCGTCTATGCTGAAGAGCCGCCATCCGGACCAGTCAGTCCGAGTGGTCGCCTTTGAAGGTTTTAACAAAGGCGCTGTTGCAGAAAAATAAACCTTCCCACCTTTCCCCTTCAGGAATCTTCGACTGAAGATTCCTGTCAACCATTGCACCAATCGATTCCATCGATGACCTCGTTCTACTGAATGTTATTCTTGACCACTATTCTCAGTCAGACGCCTAGGAGCCTGACCGAGAATAGGCAGGTCGGCCTAAAATCCAGAAAGAACGGCCCATTTTTCCGATAAATTTGATTGAATAGGCCCACTATTCGCACAAATTTATCGAAAAAATGGCCTCGTTCTACTGAATTTTATTCTCGACCACTATTCTCGGTCAGCCTCCTAGAATTAAAGTAAGGTGCATCGATGAACTGTCTGAAATGGATTTCTTATGGCAATCGAAGATATCAATAATCGTCCTGTCCAACCCTCTTCGGTCAAACAAGATCCGGAACTAGGTGTATCCGGTGAGCAACAGGTTGAAGAAGAGGTTGAAAGTACTTTTGAAGACTTGAAAAGCAACATGGAAGAGATGCTGCAATTCAATTACGCCATCATCCATGAACTGCTAGGACAAATTGCAGCGATCAGTCCTTATCGGGCCGATATGGCTCAGGGAAAACAGCCCGAAGTCGCAGCCATCGAAGCTTCAGACTCTGCCAAAGCAACACCCGTGGCTCCTGTGGGAGAAGCCAGTGCTTCTGCTTACCTGGCTGGCTTGCAGCACATTGAAGGTATGATGGGCAACCATGATATCAAACTTCAGGAAATGTTCGACAAGCTGGCCTTGTCACGTTCAGGCAGAAAGTCAGACCTGAAAAACCAGGGTCTGGAATTTGAACGCCTGAAGTCCATCATCATTCAGGCTGAAGGTCGAATGAATCAGACACTGAGCCAGATGCCTGAAACTCTGCCGGAACATACCGGTAGAATGATGAAGGACATGCTGCCAGAGTTTATTGAAAAGTTGCAAAAATACGATGGTAGTTTTCGTGAAGCGCTGACAGAGGTGCGTGAAGAAATTCTCAGGGTCAGCTCACACCAGTGATAACATATGGTTATCCCACTGGTTGTGCCTGAATTGTGCCTTAGAAACTTCTTCTGCCTGCCCGTTTTGACATTTCAGAAGTTGAATCCCCCCCAAACCATTGCTAATCGCCAGCAGTCCTGATGCGGTTCTGGCCGCTCCTGAGCAATCCCGATTATGGATAAGCGTTTTCAATGTTCCTGACATGACATCAATTAGCCCAACCCTGTTACCTCTGGGGCTCGTCACCGCCAGAGTATTGTTATCGGGCATAAAACAGACACTGGCAATATAACCATGGAAGGATAACCATTCAGCTTCCGTCGCTTTAACCGGTTTCAATGGTTCCCCCCTTTGATGCAGAGCCACCAGCGGCAGAACACCCGGATCGCCCTGATATTGCATACCAACAGCAACTGTACCGTCAGGCATTACATCCAGATGACGAATGCTTAAAGCATGATCAATGAGAACCTGCCTCTCCAACTCTGCTCCCGAATCACGATCAATGTAGAGCAAAGCGGGTTTCATATTATCCGGATTCAATGGTGTACGCCCTGAGTCCGGGTGGGTCTTAATACCTCCCAAAGCGACCACCAGTGTTTCACCATCGGGCATCATAGCCACCTCATGGGGGCCAGAACCATCCAGTTGAAACTCTCCTGCTCTTTTATACCCCTGCCCGGCATCATAGATACCCACTACACCCTGCAGAGTTTCAAGATTATTTTCAGTGGTATATAGCCACCGGCCATCCTCACTGAATACACCATGACCATAAAAGTGCCGTAATGAATCACTGTTCACCGTCTGAATAGCCTGCTCCGGCTTATGCCAATCCAGATGATAAAGTAATTTCCCCGGCCTTCTGTCGAACACAACCACTTCTGAGCTGAAAGGTCTGGCAGCTATATCGTGCGCTCTTGCAGGGATTGGCCAGCATCCTGTTACTTCACCATTATGGGTAAAGGTCTGAATGAAATATTGGTCATTCGGATCTCTGGCAACACTGATCAATACTGACGAAGTCTGGAGTGATATTGAGCAACCTGACAATGAGAGCCCCGCTAATCCCAAACCGGTTTTGAGAAAAGTACGCCGATTCAACACTTAGTCACCGTCGTTAGTATTAAAACCGAGGGGTATATTCAGGGCGGATGAAGCCTTCTGGATATTCATTCTCAAGCCTGACAGATTATCGTTTAATACAATGAGACGACCTCTGCCATGTGATTCCACCAAGCCATTAATAGAAGCAGGTAATTGCTCCACCTCTCTGTTAATTCGGCTCAAGTCCTCCGACAACTGCTGCCATATCAATCGGTCTTGTTCAGACAAATGGCCATCAAGGACAAAAGACGTCATTTTCAAACCTGCTGACAGAGAATGTCTGAGATTGCTTAATGACTGTCCACTGCGCCAGGATTCAGCCAGGTAGTGATTAACCTTCTTTTTCCCTAATGGCAGCCTGATTTCTCGAATCAACCGTGAAGACAATACGTCAAGACTGTTCAATACCAGTACCGAAACCGTCACCTGTTTCTCAGGATCCGAGCTGGTGTATTCATTATAAAGAACACCATGACCCTGCCACTTCCCGACCATCTCAGCAGCATTCAAAACCAGTGTATTGCTGACCGATTTCAAAAAACGACAACGGTTTGCTTCACCCAAAAGAATGCGCTGGCCACTGCTTGGATCAAACAATAAATATTCCAGAGCAGAAAGCCCTTGAACGATGACACTCTCTTCAGTTAGATCAGAGCCAACAGGCTTTTTCAACAAAGCTTCTATTTTCCGACCGATCAGATTTTTTTTGTCAGGCCAGAATTGAAAACGCCAGCTTTCCATGTTCTCTTCAAGATAAATCTGGGAGACAGCCTCAACGCTCTGCCAGGCAGACATGGACTCACTCCAGCTGTCGCGAAGAGTCAGAAAGTTTTTTTCGACAGGACTCGAACAAAACCGGTCTGCCTGCTGACTCAGCTGAACAGCTCTTTGCTGCATTGCGGAAAGATCAGCAATGATGACGTCATTCAGATAGCGGGTCTTGCTTGCAACCTTTTCGCCTTTATCCTGACTGCACCCTGTTAACAACAAAGACAAACTGACTGCACACATTAAGGGACTCAAGAAGCGTGTCATAAAGAACCTATAAACTTCAGCAGTGCTGACCTCTGTTCTTTTTCCATGGCAACAAAACGATCTCTTGCAGCCTGAGCTTCGCCACCATGCCAAAGAATGGCTTCCTGGATTGTTCGGGCTCTGCCATCGTGCAGGAAAGTAGCTTCAATACTGACTTCATGGGTTTTGCTGATTCCCCAGAGCGGTGGAGTACGCCATTCAACACCACTGGCGAGGAACTCAGGTCGATGATCTGCAAGCCCTTCACCCATGTCGTGTAACAGTAAATCACTGTAAGGCCAGATCAACTGATCAGATTGTTCTGGCTGATTTTTTAGTCGAGGCGTTTTATAACTGGGTATATGACAGGCTGCACAACCGATATCGTTAAACAGTTTCTTGCCTTTAAGTACCGTTTTATTTTTTGCCTCAGACCTGACAGGAACCGCCAGGTTGCGGGTATAAAACGTCACCTTTTTGAGAATCTTGTCAGAAATTTCAGGCTTTTCCCCGGTCAACAGATCTCTGCAGGAGGTCTGGGCTTCACTGCAATTCTCTTCGGGAAACAGTATTGAAGTAATGCCCATATCACCATTAAAGGCTGCCGCATTCTGCTGCTTGAGGTCAGGCTGCCCTGCTTTCCAGCCAAATCGCCCCATTACCGTTTTGTTTTGCTCCAAATCCCATACCCGGTTGGCACGTCCGGAAATGCCATCATCATCCCGGTCATCAGGGTCTTCATAGGTTAACAGGCTGGAGTCTGTTAATGCTTCAAGCAGCCCTAACCCGATCATGGGCGAAGCTACCCGGGGAGACATCATCAGATTTTCAGGCAATGGCCCATAACCTGGATGAGTAATACTGAAGAAAGGCTTTCTCAGCTCAACTTTCTCCCCCCCTTTCAGGATGACCTCAGAATATTCATAGCGAACCTGAACTCTCCCCTCAGGCACACTGCCAGGCAATGCAAAGTCCTGAATCTGCCCCCCATAAACAGGATGAGGAACAAAGCCACTTTTGAGTAACACTTGTGGATCGGTCTCATCGGTAGCTGGCACACTGATTCTCATTAACAGTGAGACTTTGTTGAGATCACCCTTTTTAGGCGCATGACCCCGTCCATCTTTGATATGACAATTCTGGCAGCTGTTGGTATTGAAGAGCGGACCCAGCCCGTCCCGAGCAGTTGTCGAGGATGGAGAAGCTATCCAGGGATTACGGAAAAAACTGTTTCCGACATTAAAATCCAGCCTGCGTGTCACCTTCATGTTACCCGCTGGCATTGAGAAAGCATTGCGACCAGCGATGGTGACTGACGTGTCACCACCCGGCCTGTCTTCACCAGGCTCATAAACAGACAACTCTTCCTGAGAGCAGCCTGTCAATATCAACACCAGTGTCAGAAAACCTATCCTTGTTTTCATTCTCAGAACTCGTGATCAGCATTATCCGGATTCAACTGGGTAATTCCCATGACACCAGCGACTTCTTCTATTGTTGTCGTTTGTGCAACCAGAGCATTTATCGCTGTCTCTACCAGCTCATGCCCTTCCTTGTTCTCCGCAGCAATCAACTGATCGAATGCCACATTGTCGTTTTCAGCAGAGTCCACAATGGCCTGAAGCGCGTCACGGGTTGTATTCAGCTGTTGCAATGCTTTATCTGAAAGCGTCTTGTCTGCTTCTTTCAACCACTTCAGTATGCTCGGTCCTTCTATCTTCGAGCCATCCACTCTTTGATAGCTGCCTGCAAAGACATTACGAACGCCCTGAGCATTATAAAAATGGGAGAAATGGGTGTTATCACTGAAACAATCGTGTTCATCTTCAGTGGAATTGGCTTCCAGTGCGACTTTCATCCTTTCGCCGGCCAACTCTCCAAGGCTTAAGCTACCCATGCCAAAAAGCATTTTCCTCAACCCTTGGTCAACAGGCTCTTGAAGCAACTTTGAACGATAGTTATCAGCCACATCAGGCTGCCACTGCGCTACCATATACTCCAGATCTTTAATCAACAGATCCGTCACCTTCAGCAGATACGAACCTCTCCTTTCACAGTGGCCATTGGTACAATCCAGACCTTTGGCATAATCGGTAGCCGGACGCTCACCCGCTCCCGGACCATTGCCATTCAGATCCTGCCCCCACAAGAGAAATTCTACTGCGTGATACCCTGTTGCAACATTGGCCTCACTGCCACCCAGTTCATTAAGACTGGCCAGTAACTCAGGCGTTATGGCATCCAGATTTAATGTGTGCTCGCCCAACATCAGTTGGGGATTGGCAACAATATTTGCCTCAGCACCAGCATTACCCATTTCATGACCATACTGACCAGCATCAACGTAATCAATCATTCCTTCATCCAGTGGCCAGGCATTCAACTGCCCCTCCCAATTGTCGACCACCGAGTTTCCGAAACGGAATACTTCTGACTGCATATAAGGAACACGTGCGGCTTTCCAAGCCTCACGAGCATGCCGTAAAGTGGTTTCATCAGGGTTAATGACCAACTGTCCAGCAGCAACACGCAGTGCTTTTGCCGTGATCAGGGCATCTTCAAATGTGGCTAGAGCAACATCTGCATATTGCCTGATTACTGGCTCTGCAGACTGTTGAGAAATAGTGAGGGCGGAGAGCGATTCGTTGACATCCGCTTTTTTACTGTCACTGCAACCTGCCAGCAGGAGTCCAGACATCGTCAGCACGGCTATTGCTTGCTTGGAAATCATGAAACCTTCCTTGTAATTTTGTGTTCTTATTCTGGGATTCACTGGCAGCGAATTATATTGAGAATAATTCTCATTACAACTAAAAGAATAAGATCTTGTCATCACTTACCTTGTTGTATCGGTAATGAGCAACAGAATACAAGGTCATTCTTCATCAACAGAAGCAACCAACAGACACCTTTCTTCAAATGCCTGCTTCAGGGAAGGCGAAAATAAGTCCTGTGGTGTTATAACCAGCCAGAGGGGTTCAGAATCAAGGCAACATGGAAAGGAATACTTTCAAAGCTTTGGATAGGTCAAAGTCTGCTCCGGTATCAGGATGACAATTATCTATCCCCTCCAGAATCATGCTCGTGTGCCCCTTGATCAAAGCTGCAGCATTAATCGTGATATACCAGAGTGTTTCATCGGATTCAGGCGCACTGAGTTTAAGCTGTATCAGTGCCTGCAGTGCTTTAATACAGCTTTCAGCAGACTCATAAAGCTCCGGGCAGGACTCTTTGTTAGCCAGCGCCGGTCCAAACATCAGCTTATACAAGGCGGTATTATTTTTTGCAAAATCAACATAAGCCAGCCCTACTTCCACAAGAGCAGAATCCAGGTCTGGACTGGCTCCTGACCGGGCTACCAAATACTGCCGAAGCTCCTCAAAGCCACTGGTTGCCATGGCTATCATCAGTGCGTTCTTATCGGGAAAATGCCGGTAAGGCGCGGTTTGGGAAACACCCACTGTCCTTGCCAGAGCCCTGAGACTGAGCTTGTCTATACCTTCTTTTTCAAGCTGTTTGCGCGCCTCTGCCAGAAGTGTTTCTCTCAAGTTTCCGTGATGGTAAGAAGCCATAAATCAACTCGTCACAATAAAGATGCCAATATATGGGAAATGAACCCGTATATCGTTGTTCATTCTATTTTTATCGTCTGATGTTACCAACGTCAACATTGTTGACACTGAACACATTAGTCGCCTAGCATTACTTAAAACAATAAAGATGGCAACCAACGGAATGCTGCTAATGCTTCTCAACAGTCGACTCTCCGCCTGCCTGGCTTCCATCGTGCTGTCTGGGTTCGGTTCAATCGCCATGGCTGAAGATAAACCTCCCCCCATGGTTGAAATCGTGCCCGTTGAATATCAGGCTTACGCCAAACCTATTCGCACCAGCGGTATTCTCTCCTATAAATCCCAGCAATCCCTGTCATTCAAAACTGCCGGCCCGATTCAGTATCTTGACGTCAACGAAGGAGACAGAATCGAAGCTGGACAGTTGCTGGCCAGACTTTCACCCGAGGAAATAAAAGCCCAGGTGGATGAAGCTCAGGCCAGAGTAGAAATGGCTAGAAATAATATGAACCGCTTCAGCCAATTGCATAAGAATAATGTGCTCTCTCTGGAACAGTTGCAGTCCGCTGAAACCGACCTTGCTGTGGCTGAGAGTCGATTAAAAATCAATCGATTCAACCTCAAGTACTCGAGTATAGAAGCCCCATCCAAGGGCCTTGTTCTAAGAACGTTTGTCGAAGAGAACGAGCTGGTCAACGCTTATCAGCCCGTAGTTATGGTGGCAGACACGGATCAGGGCTGGGTCATCCAGACAGGTGTCACCGATGAAGACATTGTACGACTAAAAAAAGGTGATAAGGCCAAAGTTGAATTTGATGCCTGGCCCGGAGAAGTGTTCAAAGGTACAGTCAGTCAGCTGGCTACTCTGGCAGACGAAAAGACCGGAACCTTTGAAATAGAGATTACTTTACCTGAAAAGAATAATCGCCTCCGCTCAGGTTTCATTGGTCAGGTGACCCTGATCCCTTCTAACAAAAAACAGGTCGCCCTGTTTTCTATCAACGCCATTGTCAGAATGGCTCAACAAGAAGCTGAAGTCTTTATTTATGATCCGGCCACCCGTCGTGTAAACCTCAGGAAAATCACACTGGACTTTCTGGAGCCCGGTCGCGCTGCCAGCAGTAATGGATTAAAAGCAGGAGATCTTCTAGTCACCCTCGGAGCAGGGCTGCTCAAGGATGGAGAGCATGTCACTCCATCCTCTGACTCCACTCTGCTTACTGCAGGAGAGTGACTGCTATGAAGTTGCCTGCCATTGCCATTAAAAACCGTCGTTTTACCCTTGTCCTTCTGCTGCTATTGATCATGCTCGGTGTGGTATCTGTTCAAAATATGCCTCGCTCAGAAGATCCTCAGTTTGAATTCCCTGCCACAATGATTCGTGTCGTTTATCCTGGTACCAATACCATGGATATGGAAAAGCTCATTGTTGACCCGATAGAAGAAGCCATTAATGAGCTGGATGACATCAAAGTTCTAAAGTCCAATATTGAAGACGGCCTTGCTGTTATCAATGTCGAGTTTCTTTATGGATCAGACTCCCAGGAAAAATACGACGATGTTGTTTCTTCTGTTTCCAGAATTCGGGACGATCTTCCAGAAGATATTGCTGTTCTTGATATGGATAGAATCTCTCCGGTAGATGTCAATATTATCCAGATTGCTCTGATGTCAGACACTCAGGGATACGGAGTGTTAAAGCCTCTGGCTGAGAAGCTGGAGAAAACACTTGAACGCATTGCCGGTGTAAAAAGAGCCAATGTCGAAGCTTTTGCCGAACAGCAACTTCAGGTTAAAGCCGATCTTGAAAAGATGAGAGAACTGGGCATAGGTATTGAAGATCTGATTCAGTCTATCCAGGTCTCAGGAGCCAACCTACCGGGTGGGCATGTCCTTTCTGGCAACCGCCGCTTTACTGTACAAACCAGTGGTGATTTCAGCTCAATTGAAGATTTAAAAAGAACCGCTGTTCATTCGAGTCCCGGCAAAGTCATCTATGTGGAAGATGTTGCTAATGTGGAACTGGCTGATGCACTGCCCAGCTATCAGGCTCGTTATGAAGGGGTAAAGTCTGTCTTTGTCACTGTAGTTCAGAGAGAAGGCAGTAATATTTTCCAGGTCATGGATAACATCAAGTCTGAAATCAGCAAGCTGGAAGCCAGACTGCCAGATGGCGTGACTCTGGATATAACTCATGACCAGACAGAATCCGTTGAAGACCGTATCAGCCAGTTCTTCGATAGTCTGGTTCAGGGGCTGATCCTGGTTGGGATTTTGACTCTCATCTTTCTGGGTTTTCGTCCTGCTCTGGTGATTATTTTTGCTATTCCATTGTCGTTTTACATTGGCATTGGCTGGCTGGATATTGCCGGGTTTGGTATTCAACAAATGTCCATTGCCGGATTGGTCATCGCTCTGGGTCTGCTGGTAGACAACGCCATTGTTGTGACTGAAAATGTTGACCGTTTTCTACGCAAAGGACTTCCTCCGGCGGAGGCTGCGGCAAAAGGTGCCAGTCAGGTGGGCTGGGCAGTCATCAGTGGTACCATGACAACAATTCTGGCCTTTGTCCCTATTCTGATGCTGCAGACAGGTGCCGGGGTTTTCCTTCGCTCCATGCCTGTGACGGTGATTCTGACTCTTCTGGCCTCACTGCTGATTGCGTTAACGCTCTCACCACTGCTGGCCAGCTACCTTCTGAAGAAGAGAAAGCAAGAACCTCCATTCATGCAAAAGCAGGTTTTTAAGTTTGCCAGTGGTCATTATAAAAAGCTGCTGACCTACTCTTTGAACCACCCATACCTTGTACTTTTGATTGCCATTCTGATTCTTGTTGGCTCTGTTGGACTGGCGGGTAAATTGGGCGTCAGCATGTTCCCAAAAGCTGAAAAACCCATGATCATGGTGAATATTGAACTACCTGAAGGTGCCAGCTTTAATCAAACTCAAGCCATTGCCGAACAAGCAGAAGCCGCGGTTCGTCAGCATGAGCTGGTTCGCTCAGTGGCCACCAATATTGGTAAAGGCAACCCTCGCATCTATTACAATATTTTCCCCAGCCGTCAGGTACCCAATTATGCTCAACTGGTTGTCAGGTTGAGCACTGGCAAGCTCTCCATTGTCGAACCTTTTGTTGCCGAACTGCGAGAAACCTTTGCCGATATTCCGGGTGCACGGATTACCATCAAAGAATTACTGCAGGGTCCGCCTTATGAAGCCCCCATCGCTATACGAGTGGTGGGAGACGACCCGGACAAAGTTCTGCTGGCTTCCCGAGATGTGGAAAAATTCATAACCAGCACCCCGGGTACGGTTAACGTAGACAACCCTCTTGATAAACCCAAGGTTGATCTGAAGGTCACTATCAACAGGGCAAAAGCCGCTATGTATGCCGTGCCAGTCAATGCCATCGATCAGGCGGTCAGAGCCAGCCTTGTTGGCCTGACTGTCAGTGACTTCCGGGATGAAAATGGCGAAGACTACCCCATAGTCGTCAAATACCAGGGCGCAGATCGCCCCCGAATAGAAGACTTCGACGCCATGATGGTTAAATCCACCTCCGGCTCACTCATTCCTCTGAAGCAGTTAATAAAACTGGAATTACACAGCGCTCTACCTCGTTTTCAACATCATATGACAGAACGAATGGTTAGAATTACTGCTGATATTGAAGGCAGTTATCAAGCCGAAGCCTTGACCAATGAAATTGTGGACAAGCTGGAGCAGTATGACTGGCCTGAAGGAGTCTTCTACCAGGTGGGAGGAGAACAGGAACAGCGCAAAGAGTCGTTTAATGGTATGGCTAAAGTTCTTCTCATCGCTCTGCTGGGCATATTTGCAATTCTGGTTCTTCAGTTTAATTCCTTTACCCAACCTATAGTGATTTTTGCCGCTATTCCCTTTGCTGTGACAGGTATGATTCTGGGTCTCTGGGTAGCTGGTTTCACCTTCTCGTTCACCGCCTTCATCGGCCTGACGTCTCTGGTAGGCATTGTCGTCAACAACTCCATTATTCTGGTTGATTATGCCAACCAGCTGCGCAAAGACGGTCATGATATCCGTGAAGCGGTCATGTTATCGGCACAGACCCGAATGCTCCCCATTTTGCTCACAACAATGACGACTATTGGCGGCCTTCTGCCCCTGACACTCTCAGGGTCTTCCATGTGGTCTCCTATGGGCTCCACCATCATTGGCGGACTACTGGTTTCCACTCTGCTGACCCTGATTGTGGTTCCGGTGCTGTATCAGCTTTTAAGCAGTAAACATACGTAAACATAACCCTACGGAGCCTGTTTCGCCTCATGGTACAATTATGTTTATTACCCTGCTGATAGGTCTGAGACATGACGACGTTTTATCTGAAGGCAAAGGAGATTTTCACTGAAGAAGGCATTCTTCAGGACAGTTTCCTGAAAATTGCGGACGGTCGCATTGCGGCTATTAACTGTGAGCCTGAAGAAGACTCGGACATCATGGATCTGGGAGACAACCGAATTGTCCCCGGATTCATTGATCTGCACATCCACGGCAGTGGCGGCTTTGATGTCATGGATGCCAGCCACGAAGCCATTAACACGATCTCCAAAACCATCGCTGCCAAAGGCGTTGTGGGCTTTCTTGCCACAACCGTCACTGATACCTGGGAAAGGAATCTCGCGGCTCTGAAAAACGTTAGGCAGTGCATTGAGCAAGGTGTTGAGGGTGCACAAGTACTGGGTTCCTTCAGCGAAGCTATTTTCTTTTCCGAACGTTTCAAAGGTGCCCATGAAGGCAGCTACTTTCTGGAGCCGACTCAGGAAAGACTGGATGCAATGCTGGAAGCATCCGGCGGTACTCTTCGCTCTCTGGCGCTGGCTCCTGAAATTGAGGGTGGTATTGAAGCCATCAAATACCTGACCAGCAAAAATATCCGCGTCATGATTGGCCACACTGGCGCTACTTACGATGTCTGTAAGAAAGCCTTTGAAGCCGGAGCAGTAGGTGGTGTCCATATCTTCAACCAGATGCTCGGATTGCATCATCGACAGCCAGGTACAGCCGGTGCGGTTCTGCATCATCGTGATATTTATGCAGAATTGATCGCCGACGGTGTGCATGTCGACCCTGTTGTAATGGATCTGGTCTACCGCCTCAAAGGCGCGGATAAAACCGCTCTGATTACAGACTGCATGTGTGCTGGCGGTTTAAACGATGGCGAATACCCACTGGGTCTTCTGACTGTGCATGTAAAAGATGGCGTGGCCAGAACCGAATCGGGCGCACTGGCAGGAAGCACTCTGACACTCAACCGTGCCGTAGCCAATATGATAGAAAAAGTGGATGTAGATCCGCTAAGTGCTGTTCATATGGCATCCCTGACGCCAGCTACCCTGCTCGGCCTGAATGACGAGCTGGGCAGCATTAAGGTTGGCAAGCGGGCATCTATAGCTGTTATGAACAAAAACCACGAAATTCTGATGACATTTGTCGATGGCAAACAGGTATTCAGTCTGTACTGATCACTCACTGACAGGTCTTCCAGTCTAAAGATGGAAGGCCTTAAATTGAGTTGAACTTAAGCTTGCTTTTCTTCTCTGGGGGTCAGACCAAAATGGTTTTTATAGGCAGTGCTGAAGTGTGAAGCATTGGAAAATCCACAGGCAATACCCACCTCCACGACAGGCATTTCAACTTCTCTTAACAACTGTCTGGCATACTCAAGCCTGAGTTTCAGGTAGTGTTTGGAAGGAACCGTATCGAGATACTTACGGAACAGTCTCTCCAATTGTCTGCGAGAAATACCCACCAGAGAAGCCAGTTCATCGGCCCCCAGAGGCTCTTCGATATTAGCAGCCATCAACTGCGTGGCTTCCTCTATCTGGGGTTGAGGTTTCTTTACTATTCTGGGAACAAATGAGGATCTTGGCGGCACGCCAAGACGATCCCTGACCAGTAACTCCGACACACTGGAAGCCAGATCAACGCCCTGCTCTCTGGCAACCAGAGAAAGCATCATATCCAGAGCGGCTGTCCCGGCCCCACACGTCATTCTGCTTCTGTCCAGTTCAAAAGCGCCCTGACTTAGCTCAATAGTGGGGTACTGCATCTGAAGTTCATCAGCAGTCCCTTCCAATCTCGCCCGAAATCCATCAAGGAGCCCAGCTTGCGCCAGAAGATTAGCGCCTTTGCCAATACCTCCCAACATGGCAATATCAGACAACACAGTAACAGGGATAGTTACATCGGTGCCTGAAGCCACCAGAATGACTATATCCATAAGCCCCAGAGCTGCCTGTGAAGGCTCCAAAGACAACCCAACATTACTGACTACAGATGATTCAGCTACAACAGCACTTTCATAAACGGTATCCCCTGTCACCCGGTTCACTGCCCTCAATACTTCAAGAGCTGAAGATACCCCTAACAGAGAGAAATCGGGATACAAAAGAAAACCAACCTTACAAGGCTTACTCATCTATCATTCTCCCCTGCTTTCCCATCATTTTTTTGAGTCAACTGTCACGAGTGAATGAAAAATATTCTAACCTTGGAAACAGCAAAATTTTATTGCTCATAGTAGAAAAACATTGCCCAAAAAGCGCTTGGCTGCGCCCTTTAAGACAAATAATAAAGATTCCAAAAGTGAATAATAGCAGCATCAGAAACGTACTCCTAATACACAAATAAAAACCAAAAAACAAACTCTATTTGTGCCCCAAGTCACACTTGAACAAAAACTCAAAACTGTAATAATGCTTTTTGATAATTGATCCACAAAAACCAAAAGCTGGGAACAGGATGTTCTTATGAAAAGCGTCGTTTATCTGATAACTGAGAACAGTTTCCAGATTACCTTACTTGAAAACAGCTTACAGAAGCACTTTGATTTTATAACGATTTCACCCGAGGAGATCATTTCCACACGAATCATTTCTCATCGTTCGCTATTCCTTATGGATATGAGCATTCTTTCAAAAAACTGTATTAATGATGTCATCACAAGTCTGATAAACAACACGCCTAACCCCCGTATTGCTTTATTTAATACCGAGAGAGATCAGTGTATTCAGTTTTTGTTCGAGCAGTACGATATACGAGGACTGTTCTATAAAGATGATTCACTGAGCCACTTAATCAAGGGAATTCAATTCATTCATAACGGCGACTATTGGATCCCCAGAAAAACACTGGCTAATGTGATCAACAAGATGAGGCTGAGTCATAAGACTGACAAGCAATCTCAAAATTCTATTCCAGATGAACTGACTCCCAGAGAAAAAGAAATACTCATACTGGTATCAACCGGAGCGACTAATACGGAAATTGCGAGAAGGATCTTCTTGAGTGAAAACACCGTCAAAACGCACCTTTCCAACCTCTATAAGAAGCTGGAAATTAAAAACCGAACTCAAGCTTCTGCCTGGGTAAAATATCATAGTCCATCGCCCTGACCCAGAGGAAGTGACATGCGCTGCTTAGCTCTTCAACATTCATCGCTACTGCTGATCTCTGGCTTTATCTTGACCTTTCTGGCTCATGCTGCCGACCCGACACTGCCTTCGACAGGTGCAAGGAGTCCGCTTCAGGGGCTGGTTATTGATAAAACGCTGACCCCACCGGGCCGCAATTTTTACAAACAGTTTGCCCGACTATGGTGGGAGCTCAATCCAACACTCAGAGATAACCTGGTCATTGCTGAAAACCCCGATGCCCTCAGAGGCAGCCAAATCATCATCACCATGAACAGAAAGTTGCTTTACATTACAGCATTAAGCCCCGCACGTTCAGAGATTGAAAAGAAAGCCTCGAATGCTGTGAACTCTGTTGAGCATAGAGTGAAGTATTTACTGAACCCCTCAAACATTCAGGCCAGTGAAGATTTGGCAGAAGATGAATTTTAGTAACCTGTCGGGCTGACTAAAAGTAAACAACAAAGACACAGTACCCCGTTCAATTTGATGAACGGAACAGAGAACCATTTTTTAAGGAAACCTGGAATCAGGAAGATCACCATGAAACCATACCTATTCAATGCTGCACTGCTTTTTATTGCTTCACAGAGTCTCGCCAGTGAGCTGGTATACTCCCCCGTCAACCCGTCATTTGGGGGAAACCCGATTAATGGCACCTACCTGCTGGGTAACGCCCAGTCCCAAAACAAACACACCTCTGGCACCACCAGTTCTTCTCAAAGAAGCAGCCTGGATCGTTTTAATGACTCACTTCAGTCTCGCCTTCTGAGTCAGCTACTGGCAGACATTGGCGAAGGCGGCCAAAACTCGGGCATGCTCAGTACCGACGATTTTATCGTTCAGATTGAGCAAGGCAGCGGTGGACTGAATATCATTTCTACCGACAAAAACACCGGTGAATCGACGTCAATCACCGTAGACGGACTGATCGCAGACTAGGGACAGTGACCATGCAAAAAGTAGTTTTCGTTCTGGTCATTTTACTGATCAGCGGGTGTGCAGGTAATCCGATTACGGGCAAGTTTCCGTCGTCAGAAGAAGCACCCACCCTTATGCCAAGAAGTGTCACTTACCAGGATCTGTCTTCTTTGCCTGAGCCAGCCGGTAAGATCATTACATCGGTCTATGCCTTTCAGGACCAGACAGGGCAGTATCGCCCTGCTCCATCCAGTAACTTTTCTACGGCGGTGACACAAGGCGCTACCGCTATGCTGAATACTGCCCTGAAAGATTCCGGCTGGTTTATCCCCCTTGAGAGGGAAGGTTTGCAAAACTTGCTGACCGAAAGAAAAATCATTCGTGCCGCCAGTAAAGGCCAGGACTCTTCTCAGTCACTGCCTCCTCTGGCATCGGCCAGTGTATTACTGGAAGGAGGCATCATTGCCTATGAAAGTAATGTCCGAACCGGCGGAGCGGGTGCCCGCTATTTTGGTATTGGCAGTTCAGGGAAATATCGTCAGGATCAGGTCACAGTAAATTTACGTGCTGTTGATATTTATACCGGGCAGATTCTACACAGCGTTAATGTTACCAAGACAATTCTGTCCCATGAAATTCAAGCTGGCGTATATCAGTTCATTGAATATAAACGACTGCTTGAAGCTGAGGGAGGGTATACAAATAACGAACCCGTTCAGTTGTGTGTTATGTCAGCCATAGAGTCTGCTGTACTTCATCTGATTGCTCAGGGTATTCAGGCAAACTCATGGCAATTGAAAAACCCACAGGAACTTAATAACCCTGTTCTTTCCCCTTACCTGAACGCCACCCCTCCCAGTTCATTGTCTGCTATCGAATAAGCCTGAAAAATTAGATACATCAACTCACCCGAAAGGGTGAGTTTTAATGTAAAACAGTTCAAATTTTCATCCTTTTTGATGATACCTGTACACACTCATATCCCACAAAATTAATACCGATATGGATTCTTATCAGGTGTTTCATTTTGAGCAGTTGGCTGTGTTTTTTATTACTGATTTTTTCTCTCCCGGTTATCGCTCTAGATCTGGATGGCTGGGACGAATTATCTGCAGGCGAAGGTAATACGGCGAGTGTCTGGCAATCAGGTGCCGATCAAAATCTGACTCTGGAACAGTCTGGAGAAGCCAACTTTTTTCGCAGTGCCCAGTTTGATTTCAACAACAACCTCAAGGCCTCTCAAAACGGTTTTGCCAACAGTATTACCGCCATTCAAAGAGGTTCTGGCAATCAGGCCAGTATTTCCCAGACCGGTGACTATAACGATGTGGTGATGCATCAGTCAGGTTTTGACAATTACTCAGAAATCACACAGGTGGGCAGTTTTAATGTTGCCGAGTTAACACAACTTGGCGAAAACAATTCGGCCTACATTATTCAAAACGGATACGGACTGTCTGTCAGTGTTATTCAGTCTGGTAACCAGAATGTTCAGATAGAACAGAATAACTAACCCAAAAACAAGGAAAGATCATGAGAAAGTTAACACCTCTGGCCCTCGCACTGATTATGTCTGGTAGTGCCTATGCCGCTTCCAGCGATAACCGCGCCACAGTGAATCAGAGTGGTCAGAATCTGACTGCCACTGTTAACCAGGTAGTAGCAGCCAACAATAACAATGCCAATGTTAATCAGGCGGGTACCACCAGTTCTGCGGTAGTTAATCAGAGTGGCAGAAACGGTCTGGCCACCATCTTTCAGGTAGACGCTACTGACAATACCGCTCAGGCTGATCAGACCGGTGACCAGAACGAAGCCAACCTTAGACAGTTTTCACAATCAACCAGTACCGTTACCAGCACTCAAACTGGCAACCTGAATAACGCAACCCTGTCTCAAATTAACGGTGCTAACAACACGGTTACGTCTGCACAGACTGGAGACAATAACGCCACCAAAGTTGATCAGGTCAACACTCAAGACTCTAATGTATCTGTTCAACAACTGCAGAATGACAACGTTGCCAACCTGCAGCAGGAAGGTAACGGCCTTTCCATCACAGCCATTCAGGTTGGCACAGCCAACACCATCCAGGGCAGCTCATCCGTGCCACAGGTTTACCAGGGCGGACAGCTGGGTAATAGCCTGAATGCCCGCTTGACTCAGCTCGGTAACGACAACCTGATTGAGTTCAAACAAATGGGGGATGCCAGTACCCTGAACGTCAGACAGATCGGTGGCAAGAACAGTGCTACTTCCTCACAGGAAGGTAACGGAAACTTTTCTGAGTTTAATCAGAGAGGCATCAGTAATACCGGTACCCTTTCTCAACTGGGTGACAGCAACCGTTCCGGAATCAAGCAGATTGGTGATAACAACCTGGCTACGGTTACTCAGGAAGGCAACAATAACAGGGCTAACAACAACGCCCGTGGTGACAATAATGACGCCATCATCACTCAGACAGGTGACGGCAACAGAGGTGTCATAGAATCCTGGCCTGGCAGCAGCTTTGACAGCACAGGTCTGCTGGTTCAAACCGGTAATAACAACGATGCTCACCTGGACCAGGCAGGCAACAACCACAGCATTACTGTTACGCAGACAAATAACAACAACTACACTTACAGCCTCCAGACTGGCAGCTCTAACACAGCTACCGTCACTCAAGGTATGTAATGGCTTAAAGGTTGCCTTCGGGCAACCTTTTCTTTTAACTCCTCCTCAGAAGTGCCAGAACAAAAATGACCATCAATAATCTTCTGAAACCTCTGGCCCTTACAACACTTCTGATCACCCAACAGGCTCAAGCCTCCGACGTTCTCATTAAAATCAACTCTGAATGGGAAGGTAATACACTCAGCCTGAACCCCACTGCAACCAGCCAAAAGCCTGGTACTTTCCAGTATCTCATCGAAGTACAGAAATCAGGTAAACAAGGCAGCGCGACTACCCGACAAAGCAGTCAAACAACATTGTCACCCAATCGCCAAACCCGGCTTTCAAGCACAACCTTTAATCTGATGGAAGGAGACCAACTCTCTTTCAAAGTCACTCTTACCAGTGAAGGCAACAGTGTTGCCCACCTTGAACGCCTCTTCACTCTGCCCTCTAAACACCAGCAAGAACCTGATGCCTGAGCACTTTCTGCCGACAACCAGACTGAGAGAAATATTGGGTGATCACTGTGAAGACAGACAAGGCAGGAGCTATTCAGCTCTCTCCTCATGCACATAAATTACTTCCACAAAAGCAGCATGGCCAATGGCTGGGCTATAAGCTGACCCATGTTGATACTGAAAAGAACACCCCCGAGCCCCCCTCCTGGTTTCAACATAAAAGTAAAAACCTGTCAGAAAGACTGGCCAGCTACCACGGCACTCTAAAAGGGCTGCTAAAACCTCTGATTAACTTCTGCATAAAGCAGCAAATTCACAAAGTGCAGCAATACGCTGACCGGATTTTGGATTTAGATGATATTAAGCACATACAGGCTCATGTCTCAGAATTTGACCACCAGCTGCGAACCCTTGGAAATATAACGGTCACAACCCAAACATATGGTTCCAAAAGCCTTTCCTGGTTGAGAGATGAAGCGATAAGAACCTATCTGGAAATATGTCTGGAAGAAGGCCCTCTGTCTGCAGAGAATGTGGCCGAACTGATAGAACTCCATCAGTCCATCATTAATCACCAATATGAAGACCACTCTGTCGGTACAGACCAACTCATGGGATATCTGTGCCTTAAGGCTGCTGAGTACACGACTGATTCAGAGAACAGACAAGCCTTGTTGCTCCATTCAAGGAAACTGTTTAACGAGACTCAACTCGCTATAGAAGATGACGATATGGCAACATTCAGAAGCCACTGGCACTCAGATCTTAAATCCCATAAGTTTACCCATCATCTGCCCAGAATGTAGATGCTGAAAAGAGGCGAGTACAGCTCATCTTTCCAGGGCAGACCATCATCAACTTTGCCCAATGACTGATGCCACTCCAGAACGTTTAGACCCGACTTTGAGAAAACCGATCGATAGTCTTCATCGGTCCAGAAGAAATCTTCAAAGATGACATCAGAGCCCACCACACGACATTTAACATGAGCACCACTGGTAAGTTTTCTGTTCTCCGGGAAATCATTATCCACCAGCAACCAGTGACCTTGGAACTTTTGTTCTGAACTGACAATAACCACAGCTACGCCACCGGGCTTCATCACTCTGTAAACTTCATGGAGAACAGCCTCCATTTCGGACAAAGAAGCCATTTCAACCAGGACATAAGACAGCATGACCAAGTCGTACAATCGATCAGGACGTGGAACAGAGGCAGAATTAATATGAGTGAATGCCGTATTTTTATGATCACTGACAGCCACACTGAGCATATTGGCCGAGATATCCATACCCTCTAAATCAAACCTTGCCTCTTTAAGAAGAGGCATCATTAACCCTGCGCCACAGCCATAGTCCAGTGCCCTGATACCCGTTTTGACGTATTGATTCAAAAGTCCGGGAAGGTCTCTCTGAGTCATAAACCCCAGATGCCTTTTTCCTTTGCGTAGCCTTTGGCCTGATCTGATGTGTACTCCATAACCCAATTTCACTATCACTGAAACATAAGGATGAAAAATAGCAGAACAACCTGAAAAAAATTCTATTACCCAACGGTTCTGAGAGAAAACTCCTGGTCGCCTGGTGTAAACTCTTTGCTTCGGCTTTGATCCATAATGAGAGACTGACAGCTATAACAATGAATTCATGTCATTACTGTAGCGATGAATAATTTCATGATAAATCAGCCATGAGCGAAAGCAGCATTTAACACCCTCCATCGTGTTGAAAGATGCTCACTATAAAAAAACCATGTATTCCGAGGACAAGAAATGACCGAGTATTCCGTTAACAGAACAACCTTCGACGAAGTCATGGTGCCAAACTATGCACCACAGGCGATGATTCCCGTTCGCGGAAAAGGTTCACGAGTCTGGGACCAGAAAGGCCGTGAATACATAGATTTTGCAGGGGGTATTGCTGTCAATGCTCTCGGTCATTGCCACCCTCAACTGATCAAAGCCCTGAAAAAACAGAGTGAAAAGCTCTGGCACCTGAGTAATGTTTATACCAATGAACCGGCTCTGGCTCTGGCGCAGCGACTGACAGACATCTCCTTTGCCGAGAAAGTGTTCTTCTGTAACTCTGGTACTGAAGCTAACGAAGCCGCTTTCAAACTGGTCAGGAAGTATGCTTTTGATCATGCAGGCCCAGAAAAGCATGAGATTATTTCCTTCAAAAGTTCTTTTCACGGTCGCAGCCTGTTTGCTGTAACGGTGGGTGGTCAGCCCAAATACTGTGAAGGTTATGCGCCTGTTCCTGCAGGTGTAACCCACCTCCCCTATAACGATCTGGAAGCTCTGAAAGCCACTATTTCAGACAAGACCTGTGCGGTTGTTCTGGAACCCATTCAGGGTGAAGGCGGCGTCATTCCGGCAGACGCAGAATTCCTGAAAGGTGCAAGAGCCTTGTGCGATGAACATAAAGCTCTGCTGGTTTACGATGAGGTACAAACAGGAGTAGGCCGGACTGGTGAGTTTTATGCTTACATGGCGACAGGTGTCATACCTGACATTCTGACCACAGCCAAATCCCTGGGCGGCGGCTTCCCTGTTGGCGCTATGCTGACCACCGATGAAGTGGCCACAAGTTTCGGTTTTGGCAGTCATGGCAGCACCTATGGAGGCAACCCACTGGCCTGTGCAGTTGCTCTGGAAGCGATCAACCTGATCAACAATGATCAGGTTCTGGCTAACGTCAGCAGCAAACATGAGTTGTTCCGTGGAGAACTGCAACGCATCAACGAAACCTATGGCATCTTCAAGGAAGTTCGTGGCAGAGGTTTGCTGATTGGTGTCGAGCTGACTGAAGAATGGCACGGCAAGGCTAAAGAGTTCCTGGCCGCTGCTGCAGAGGAAGGCCTGATGATGCTGGTTGCTGGTCCGAATGTACTGAGAATGTCTCCCTCCCTGATCATTCCTGACGAAGATATTCGTGAAGGTATGGCTGCGATGGAAAGAGCAGTTGCCAAAGTAGTCAATGCATAATGTGATCTGCACCGGTTCATAGCCGGTGCCCCTCTTCTCCTGACCTGTCCGTATCAGAATACTTCCTGTCGCAAAATCGAGAGTGATGGCTCTCAGCAGTTCATATACTTAAGCAGCCATGAGCTAAAAAAAGCAGCCATGAGCTAAAAAAAGCAGCCATGAGCTAAAAAAAGCCGCCAGAACAAAGCTAATATCAGAATGGAATGCCTGCTTATTGTGCATTTCAATAAAAAAAGGTGTTTCATGTCCGACCTTCTTGCCCCGATTCACGCCCAGTTAAAGAGTCTGGATAGCCTTCAGGCAGAAATGCTTAAACACACCATTGAGTTGGCTGAAATAAATTCTGGCAGCTTGAATGCCGAAGGTGTAAATCAGGTTATGGCACACCTCCGACAATTGACCGCATCGCTGGGTGGAGCTCAGGAAGTCATTGATCTGAAACCTTATGAGGTTATTAATGATCTGGGAGAGGTGACACAACATGAGCTGGGCAAAGCACTGAGAATTCGTAAACGCCCGGAGGCTCCGCTTCAGGTTTTTCTATGTGCTCATATGGACACCGTTTTCCCCAAAGACAGTCCTTTTCAAAACGTTGTTTATCTGGATGAAGATACCATTAATGGTCCAGGGGTAACGGATCTGAAAGGCGGCATTATTGTCATGCTGAATGCACTGAAAGTTTTGGAGGCAAGTCCCTGGGCAGAACATATCGGCTGGGAAATCCTGTTTAATCCCGATGAAGAAATTGGCTCTCCCGGCTCTGCCTCCCTGATCAAAGACGCAGCAAGCCGCGTGAACCTGGGCATGATCTATGAACCCAGTTTCCCCGATGGTAGCCTGGCGGGCCAACGCAAAGGCAGCGGTAACTTTACCGCCGTCTGCTATGGCAAAGCCGCACATGCTGGCAGGGAGCATCATCTTGGTCGCAATGCCATTCGAGCTTTATGCGACTTTGTATCGGCCATGGACAAACTGAACGGTAAACGTGAAGGAGTCACTTTTAATCCCGGTTATATTCATGGTGGTGGCCCAACCAATATTGTGCCAGACAAGTGTATCAGCCGATTCAATATCCGCCTTGAAAGACCCGAAGATGAAGCCTGGTGCCTGCAGGAACTCCAGATGATCGTGAATGAAGTCAGCAGCCTAAACGGCATTCGTCTTGAGTTACATGGCAATTTTGGCAGAAAGCCCAAAGTTCTGTCACCCGCTAACCAGCAGTTGCTTGCACTCGCTAAAGAGTGTGGCCATGCGTTGGGGTTGAGCATTGATATCAAACCCACAGGGGGTTGCTGCGATGGCAACAATCTGGCTTCAGCAGGGATTCCCAATATCGATACGCTGGGTGTACAAGGTGGACATATTCACAGCGAACAGGAATATATGAAGATCAGCAGCCTGGTACCCAGAGCCAAGCTGAGTGCTGCCCTGCTACTGACCCTGGCCAGAAATGAAGCGCTGGGTAACGGTAATGACTGGCTGAAGAGAAAGGAGGCCAAGTCATGAAAGTCGTCAGACCTATTGAATACCATGACCTCAGCGCTTTGGAAGCGTTAGCCAACAACGCCCGGGGGTCAATGACAACGTTGCCGGCCAATCGAGATCATCTGGCAGAACTTATTTGCAAAACCCGGGACTCACTCAAGAAAGACATTGAGAGTGCCGGGGAAGAAAGCTACCACTTTGTGCTGGAAGATTTGGACAGCGGTGAAATTCTGGGAATTTCAGGCATTATCGCGACGGTCGGACTGGCCGCTCCCTTTTATAATTTCCGGGTGGACGAAGAAGTACATGCCTCCGACACCCTGCAGACCATCAACCGAATGACAGCTTTAAAGCTTTGTCAGGATTACACAGGCTATACCAGCCTTTGCACTCTTTTCATGTCTCCAGATAATGACAGCTGGTCTAACCTTCAGTTGCTGAGCCGTGCGAGGCTGCTCTTTATAGCTGAGAACCGTGACCGCTTTGCGGACCGGGTGCTGGCAGAAATTCAGGGGGTTGTTGACGAAAACGACCGTTCAGCCTTCTGGGACAGTCTGGGGGCTCATTTTTTTCCTATGGAAATGTCCAAGGCCAACTATCTAACCGGACTTCAGGAAAAGAACTTTATTGCAGACCTGATGCCCCGGTATCCGATCTATACACGCTTGCTGCCTAAACAGGCCAGAGCCGTTATCGGCGAACCCCGGCCCGATAGAGAACCAGTGTTTAACATCCTTGAGCGAGAAGGCTTCAGCTACCAGGGATACATTGATATTTTTGATGCAGGTCCAACCCTTGAGACAGGGACAGATCGTCTGACAACACTGCGTGACAGCCAGATCTGCAAGCCTGAAGCGTCCAGCACACCCACAGGTGAAGAAAAACCTTTTACAAACAGCAATGACTATCTGGTAGCAAGCACATCTACCCAATCTTTTCGATGCATCAGTACAGCTTTCAATCCTGAAACCGCTGTTCTGACGCAGAAAGAAATAGACCGGCTGCAACTGAGTGACGGCGACCCCGTCAGAGTTGTCAGCCGCTATTAAATCGCCATGTGCTCTGATAGAGCTATGAGCAACACACTTTTTCATCATCACCCCTGATGAAAAATGCACAAGGTAGAGGAATCAGGCAATGACAGAAGCCAAAACAAACAATATCAAACCTCTTCTGGAAGCCATGTGGCAGAACTATCTGGAATTGACCCCTGACGCCAGGAAAATCCATGCACTGTTTGCCAATCAGAATGATGGGCTAGTGATCAATGATCATATTGCCCTGCGCACCTATAATCTGGACAAGGTCAACCTGGAGAAAGTGGCTCGTCCTTTTCTAGAGGCCGGCTATATTGCTGGTGGTGACTACGATTTTCCAGGCAGAAAGCTGGTCGCCAAGCATTTTCAGCATCCAGATGACACACTTCCAAAAGTATTTATCAGTGAGCTGCTCGTCGAAGCGCTTTCTGAGAACGCCCAGAAAACCATTCACAACCTGGTAGAGCAGGTCAGTGACCAGGCAGCGATGCAAGATAACTTCTGCTTTTCAGGCCGTCCATGGGATGTCAGCCTGCGAACTTATGATGAACTGTTGCAGGAAAGTGAATACGCTGCCTGGGTGGCTGCATTTGGGTATCGTCCCAACCACTTCACTGTATCCATCAATCACCTGCAATCCCACGATGACATTCATGTTCTGAATCAAATGTTGCAAAACCACAACTTTGTACTGAATGAAAGCGGTGGGTTGGTGAAAGGCTCTCCCGAGGTATTGTTGGAGCAGTCTTCTACCATGGCAGGTAAAGTCAGCATCCGATTTTCAGATGGCGAAAGGGAAATACCCGGCTGCTTCTATGAGTTTGCCAAACGCTACCCTATGTCTGATGGCAAACTTTATCAGGGGTTTGTGGCAGCTTCTGCCGACAAGATTTTTGAAAGCACTGACACCCAGTGAGCTTGCTGTTTTCTACCTCATCGACCTGAACGAGTTCAGTCCTGAGGAACACAGCAAAGCAGTCATTCCAACAGCTGCATTGCTCAACCCAAAAGAATCATAATACACGACCATTGAGGCCTGACTATTTCTCATGATGATTATCAGACCGATTAAAGAACAGGACCACGACGCACTCTGGCAGATTGCCCAGATTACCGGCGTAGGCTTCTCTTCACTGCAACCTGACCCGGAAATGGTTCAGAAAAAACTCGACTGGGCAGTCAAATCCTTCCGTGCAGACAAAGCATTGGAAGAGGCGTACTACCTGTTTGTAATGGAAGATACTGAAACAGGAAAGGTCGTCGGCGTGACCGGTATTGAGTCCGCTGTTGGCCTTAAAGATCCCTGGTATAACTACAAGGTCAACACTCAGGTTCATGCTTCCAGAGAGCTGGATGTTTATACCCGCATCAAGACCCTGACACTCTGCAGTGATTATACCGGCCATTCAGAACTGTGTACCTTGTTCCTGACCCCTGAGTTCAGAAAGTCCTACAACGGGCACTTACTATCAAAATGTCGTTTTCTTTTCATGGCGGCCCATGAACCACGCTTCGACGACAGCATCATTGCAGAACTGCGCGGTTACTCCGACGAAGATGGTGAGTCCCCCTTCTGGGAAGCACTGGGCAGACACTTCTTTGCCGTCGATTTTGTCGAAGCAGATCAACAGGTTTCTCGTGGTAAATCCTTTATCGCAGAGCTGATGCCACGTAATCCTATCTACACCAATCTGTTACCCGCCAAGGCACAGAGCGTCATTGGCCAGACTCATCAGGATACCGTACCCGCCAGAAAACTACTGGAGAGCGAAGGCTTCAGGTATACCGGCTATATCGATATTTTTGACGGGGGCCCGGTTCTGGAAACCCAGGTTGATGACATTCGGGCGGTCAGAGATTCTCGACGCTACCGGGTTAGAGTTCATGATTCTGTGGACACAGACGAAACTGTCTGGTTGATCGCCAACAGTCAATTCCGAGATTTTCGCTGTATGGCCGGACACCTGTCATTTGAAGGACTGGAATTCGTCAATATCAGTCGAGCTCAGGCTGAGGCACTGAATGTACAGGAAGGTGACGAACTCAGAGTCGTACCACTCTTCAATCCACAACGAAACAGTCATCGATAACCAGCCCTGAGCATATAGGAGTTAAATTATGAAAGGTTCTCTATTTATTAAAGGGCAGTGGCTTCAAGGTGAAGGCCAGACATTCAGTTCGCTGAACCCTGCCAGCGGTGAAACCGTGTGGAAAGGTGCTGCCGCCCAACCTTCTCAGGTTGACCAGGCCATTTCAGCCGCCCGCAAAGCACAACCCGAATGGGCAGCAACATCACTGGAAGACAGAATCAGTCTGGTGCGCAAGTTTGCAGAGCTGGTAGAACAGAAGGCCGGGGTTCTGGCTGAAACCATTGCCAAAGAAACCGGTAAGCCACTCTGGGAGTCTAAAACAGAAGCAGCTGCCATGAAGGGCAAGATTGAGATTTCCATCAAAGCCTATAACGAGCGCACCGGAACGATAGAAAATGCCATGCCGGGGGCTCGCGCCTTTATACGACATAAACCTCACGGTGTGGTCGCTGTTTTCGGCCCATACAACTTCCCGGGGCACCTGCCTAACGGACATATCGTTCCGGCACTGCTGGCAGGCAACACCGTTGTGTTCAAACCCAGTGAGTTGACCCCGGCAACGGCCGAAGAAACTATTAAACTCTGGGAGCAGGCAGGACTACCGGAAGGCGTGTTAAATCTTGTGCAGGGCGAGAAAGAAACAGGCATTGCTCTGGCTGGACATAAAGCTATCGATGGCCTTTTCTTTACCGGCAGTTCCAACACCGGAAGACTAATTCATCAACAGTTTGGTGGTCAGCCAGGAAAAATTCTGGCGCTTGAGATGGGTGGAAATAATCCTTTAATCATCACAGAAGTCGAAGACAGAAAGGCCGCTATTCACGATGCTATCCAGTCCGCCTTTATCACTGCTGGTCAGCGCTGCACATGTTCCAGACGCCTTTTCGTTCCAGCTACCGAATGGGGTGATACCTTCATTAACCAACTGGTTGAAGCCGCTCGAAACATCAAGGTGGGTCAATGGGATGATGAAGAACAACCCTTCATGGGAGCTGTTATTTCTGAAGCCGCTGCAAACGGCATTCTTCAAGCTCAGACACGCCTGAATCAACTGGGTGGAGAGTCTCTGCTGCCGGCCAGAAGTTTGAAAGAAGGTACCGGTCTGTTATCCCCCGGAATTATCGATGTCAGTGCCATTAAAGAACTACCGGATGAAGAATACTTTGGTCCCCTGTTACAGGTGATTCGCTATCACCATCTCAACGAAGCCATAGACCAGGCCAATGACACTCGTTACGGACTGTCGGCAGGTATTTTTAGCGATAGCCGGGAAGACTATGAACAATTCCTGCATCTGAGCCGTGCCGGGATCGTCAACTGGAATAAGCCTATCACCGGTGCCAGCAGTGCTGCACCTTTCGGTGGTATCGGTGACAGTGGTAACCACCGCCCCAGTGCTTATTTTGCTGCTGACTACTGTGCCTATCCCGTTGCCAGTGTAGAAGCAGAAAGCCTTGCCCTGCCTGAGAAGCTGTCTCCTGGTCTAAAACTTTAATTGATACAGACAGGCCTGTGAGCCTGTCTGAGCTTTGGAAAATATATACGCATGAGTAAAACAGTTGAAGCAAATTTTGACGGTCTGGTAGGCCCAACACATAACTACGCAGGCTTATCTCTGGGCAATATAGCCTCAACCAGCAATCAGTCTGCACCTTCCAACCCAAAACAGGCTGCTTTGCAGGGCCTGGCCAAGATGAAAGCATTGCACGACATGGGGTTGGTACAAGGGGTGTTGGCACCTCACGAAAGACCTGACGTTTATACCCTGCGCAAGCTAGGCTTCAGCGGCAGTGACGAACAGGTTCTTGCTCAGGCTTCTCAACAGGCCCCCAAAATTCTGGCTGCCTGCGGCTCAGCGTCGACCATGTGGACCGCCAATGCTGCTACCGTATCACCCAGTGCTGATACAACATCTGGTACTGTGCACTTCACACCCGCTAATCTGTGCAGCAAGTTCCACCGATCTATTGAGCATGAGACAACGGGTAATATCTTGAAAGCCGTTTTCTCCAGCGAAAAACATTTCACCCATCATCCGGCGCTAAACAGCACCTCTCATTTCGGTGATGAAGGCGCAGCAAACCACACCCGTTTCTGTCAGAACTATGGAGAGGCCGGTGTTGAGTTTTTTGTCTTTGGTCAATACAGTTTTGATGACTCAAAACCTGCACCGTTACGATACCCAGCCCGACAAACAATGGAAGCTTCCCAAGCTATTGCCCGAAGACATCAGTTAAATACCAGTAGAACAGTCTTTGCCCAGCAAAACCCTGAAGTCATTGATCAGGGCGTTTTCCATAATGACGTGATTGCAGTGGGTAACCGCAACGTCCTGTTTTGTCATGAGAAAGCGTTTCTGAATCAGGCTCAGGTCTACAATGACCTGAAAACAGCCTATGGCCATGATGATTTCTGTATTATTGAAGTGCCTGAAAGTCAGATCCGAGTTGAAACGGCAGTAAACAGTTACCTCTTCAATAGCCAGCTACTCAGTACATCGGATAATAATATGACCATCGTCGTACCTTCTGATTGTCAGAGCGATCGACAGGTAACGGCCTATCTGGAAGAGCTGGTAGCGTCCAATAATCCCATTAATGACGTCAAAGTGTTCGACCTTCGCCAAAGCATGAACAATGGGGGAGGTCCCGCCTGCCTGCGATTAAGAGTGGTACTAACCCCCGAAGAACTGTCTGCCACCAACCAGGCCTGCCTGATGAACGAAAGCCTTTACTCAACGCTTTGCCAATGGGTAGAAAAACATTATCGCGACAGATTGAAAGAAACTGACCTTGCCGACCCTCAATTGTTAGTTGAGTCTCGCACAGCTTTGGATGAACTGACCCAGATTTTAAAGCTTGGCTCTGTTTATCAATTCCAAAAAAACCAATCCTCTTAGTCCAATACGGCAGGCATGCTCTCATGTCTGCCTATTTCAAACACGCCTTCTTTTGCTCAGTTTTAATAATAGTTAAGGAAGGTACGAACAAGTCCGATGCCTGCTCTTCAAGGCATAACAACTGAAGGACAATGTAAATTCATAGATGAACAAACAGGTCATTGAGAAACTGAAATAAATATAGCAACATCGGCGCTTATCAAACTTTTGATATTCTTATTCTTCGGAGAAAAGCATGAAATTCACGGCCGCTGCTTTGCTTACCGCTATTTCTATCATGCTTGCAGGCTGCGTCAGTGTGACGATACCTCAGGAAAAGCCCAAGGTTTCACCTTTATCCATTACGTCTTCCCCTCTTCACCGTTTTTCTCTAAAGGACTTTGATGGATTAATGTTCGAACCCATTATTCCTGGTGAAGCTGACCCGATGTTTCCCAATCGTGACAGTGTCTATCAAAACATAGAATTCGAGATTGCCCACCAGCTGTCTGCAAAAATGAACATTAATCCCGAGCAACTGCCTCAAGCGCCACTGATCGTTCGCTATGGTATAGCTTCTGACACAACGGTTTCTGATGCTGAGCTGGTTCGTTTCTTTGGGACAACGCCAGGTCTTGTCACCAAACCGGGTCAGGAAAAACTCACCATCGCCATCGCATTGGTGAGACCCACTACCGGAGATCCACTCTGGAAAGGTGTCGCCCAGGGCACTATTGTACCAGAGCTAAACAGTGAGATGCGTCTGGCCAGAGCAGAAGCCGCTATAGCCAGAATGCTGAGTAACCTTCAATAAAGGAAGTGTTTATTCTTTATTGATAAATTTCGCGTCTTCTTTCATTCGTAGCTGGAATGCAGGATGTGCCTTGACCCGTTGTAGATAAGCGGCAAAGAGTGGGTACTGTGCTGCATCAGGATCAAAGCCGGCATAGCCAGCATTAATAAAATTAGACCCTATTGCAATATCTGCCATCATTAAAGATTCACCCAACAGAAAGCCATTTTCAGGCATAACACTTTCCATATATTGAAGGGTAGAGGGCATATTGTCTCTGAGGTTTTTCTGAACTTTTTCTTCATTGGTTTCCATACCCAATAACGGTTTCACAACACGTTCAAAATATAAACCTTCTGCCGTCACCTTCATCAGAACCGTATCTGCGTATTCCTCAAACCATCGAGCCTTTGCTTTCAGAACGGGATCAGTGGGATACAATGCCACGTCAGGGTAACGATCTTCCAGATACTCACAGATAATGGTTGAGTCTGCTAACTTGACCTCGCCATCTTCCAGGGCAGGAATCCTTTTTAAAGGACTTATTTTTTCAAAACCCTCAGGAGTATGAAAAGGAATAACCGGATCCAGCTCATACTCCAGACCTTTCATTTCCAGAGCCACCACGACCTTACGCACCATGGGGGAAAGTGTTGCTCCATAGACTTTCATTATTATTATCCTTATACAGACTTTGAGAATCCACTCAGGACTTTCTTCAAAGAGAGCAAGAAAATCCTATGGTATTTTTTCACGAACTCAAAAACACTGTCTGATACTACCAGAGGAAGAAGACAACAAGAAAACATCCCTCCTCTACTTACTCCTCTTTATCTTTCAGATATTTCTCAACATGCCAGTCTTTCTGGCCCAGCTGGTTCACCAGGTTGTTAAAACGAGGGTGTCTTAAAAGCCAAAATTCAAACCCAGTGAGGCGCTTTGCTCGGTGTAGAATGACACTTCATTGGGACTCTTTCCCAGCTGTCCATTTTTTCTATAAATGGGTGACACTTCTCAAACAACGCCCAGAGAAGCCAGTTGTACCATAAAATAGCGTAAATATTGGCCTTTACAGCCCTACTCAGGTTGTAAGCCAGCAAGTGCAAACCAAATTCCAGTTTAACCTTTTCCAGCCCCTTGCGACGGAAGCGGTTTAATCCCTGTACATCCCGTAAATAGGCAAACACAGGTTCAACCATCGCCTTCCTTTTGCTGAAAGACTTTTTGGCTTTCGGATGCTGCATAACCTGCCTCAGTGCATCTTTAGCATCATCCATTGCATAGCGCTTTATGCGCCGCCCCTTCTTATTGCTCGTGCATTTATCTTTGAGAAGGCAGCCTTCGCAAGGCCCATTGCCATATATCTTCTGCTCCTTTGTGCGAGCGCTCCCTTTTATCTTACCAATGGGAGTCAACTCTTTTCCTGCAGGGCAACGATAAACGTCATTGGTTTCATCGTAATAAAAATGTCCCTTCTGGAACTTTTTGGATTCTTTGGGTTTGCCTGGTTCTTTACCCTCAGGGCATAGCAGGCTGATATCGTGCTCCAGACTGGTTGCAATGACTTCATCATTAAAATAACCAGCATCCAATAGCATTTCATCGACTGGTTTACCCGTGATCTGCATTGACTGATCAAGCATTGGATTTACGACAGTAGTTTCATTGGTAGGGTCTACAGCCTGAGCCAGTACCACCCGCTTGTTATTAGCTAATACGGATGGCTTGTAACTCGTTGTGTACCCTCGCCCCCGTTTCATCTTTTGGACAACAGCTTCAGGCTCTGTAGGGCTTACGACAGCACTTTCTGACTTACCGTTCTTCTTTCGCTTCGCGTTGCGTTCAACGACTGCTTCGAGAGCACTGCTGGCCATCTCCAGATTCTTTTGGCTTTCAGGGCAATCTGGATGGTTGTCAGCTTGCGTTTGTGCTGCTTCATGCACCTGTTGCGCAGCTTCCTGCTTCATCAGGTTGTAATTTGAGCAAGCGGCTTCTATAACGGTCCCATCACCAGCCAGACAACTTCCATCGGAGTCTGTTTTTTTGAGAACGGCTCGTGTCAGGCTTTCAAAGAAAGCACCGGTCATGGACTCGCTGTGCATATTGATGAAGCGACCAATAATGGCATGGTCTGGAAAAATCCCTCCGGTAACCCACATACAGCCAAGATCGACACGGGCTAATCGTTCCAGAGTTCTCAACGAGGTAATGCCTTGCATAATGCCATAGAGAATCAAACCCATCATATTACGGGGTGAATAAGGAGGACGTCCTTCTAATGCATACCTTTGCTCAAAATCAGACCAGTCCTGTTCATCAAGAAGGGATGCAACGGTAAAAGGTGTTTTTTGACCGGTTAGTTCAAGGTGCTCTTTCAGGTTAGTGTTGCCAAGAGTGATTGCGTTGGGGTCAGGAGCAACAAAACGTCGTTTGCCTGTTTTGTTGGCTGATCTTTTGGATTCATCCTGTTTTTTGTGATCAGAACTACTGGCTGTACCTGAAAAAATATCGAGCTGTGGAGCAGTATTAATTTTTATTTGAGTTCTTGTCGTCATGCTGAAGCCGGTAAAGCTACTTGAATATACAGATTACCGGCTTGTAGTAGGTTTTGCGACACCCTCTAAAACGAGCGGGGAGCAGGTTGTCCGGTTTTCTTAACAAGTCTGCGTATTGCTTCAAGGCCGCACAGAATTTCCCTCTGAAGAGCCGCATGATGACGTGATAAGGCAGGAAACATTTTTTGACCGGTTGAACCCACTCTCCCTGAGTATTCAGTCCACCATGACTGATCAGACAATGCAGGTGGGGATGAAGACTCAAGTTACGTCCCCAGGTATGCAGGTTAAGAAGAAAACCGGTATCGGCTCCCTGGTACTTTTTGTCGTTTAAGAGTTGTTTAAGCGTTTCACTGGCGCTCTGGAACAGGATGTCGGTCATCAGGCTACTGCTCATCAACCAGAGTTCATTCAACTCATGGGGAAGCGTAAACACCAGGTGGCGATGAGTCGTATCCAGAAGAATATTCTTTTTACTGTCGAGCCAACGTTCAATTTGTATTTTGTTGCACTGGGGGCAGTTACGGTGTCGGCATGAGTTGTAACTGACTCGTTCAACATGCCCTTCGGGGCAGGCTTGTATATGGCCACCCATAGCGGCTGTTCTGCAGCTTATGAAGTCACGGGCGGCTTTATAATGATGCAGTGGCAGTTTTTTGTTTTTGGTTTAGGCTTCAAAGGTCTGTCTGAATATCTTCTGAACGGTTGTGTTCATAGGTTCTATCGGATAATTAAGAACTCTCAAAGATAGAACACAATCCGGCTATCAACTTGCTCCAGCGTAGCTGGGCGCGTCCAACGCCTGCTTAAGCCGCGCCGCCACAGGTGGCGTCGAGTGGAGGGGCAAAGCCCCGAAACGAACTGGAAGCATTTGTTATGCCTATACTCAAATCCAAGTTAATGACAGGTAGGCAAAAATGAACTCTTTAGGTCAGAAAGTTTTTGTAACTGTTCTCATAGTATTGACTATAAGGTTAGTTGCTGCTGATGACCAAATTGAAATTTGTATATCTAGGCAGCAGTTGAATACAAATATTATTCAACAGCAACAGAACCCAATACAAGCAGAACAAGTAGCGGTATTTTTAGGACAGCAGGCAGCTAATCACGTTATTCCTGTTCTTATTCACGGAACTAATATGCCGAATAACCAGCGAACAAATTATTTGGGCAAAATTTTTGTAGGGACAGTGCTTGTAGCCTCTACCATAATCATATTAGTTGGTGTAGGTCCTCTTGTGTGGGGGGCAGTAGATATAGGTGATGGTTTAGAAGAAAAAGACGACACTGGCCTGATTACAATTGGCAGTAGCGGATTGATTATTGGCATATTAGGTATTACAGGAAGCGTCATTTATTTGATTTGTAAGTGTCGTTAAGAGGCATAACGCTTGCATCAGGTGCGCCTCCGGCGTCACCTGGATTTACTTGATACTTATTGAGCCTTCTCCCCAGCTTACTGCCAAAACAGTAAGCTGGAAGGCGACGAAACCAAAAAGGAGAAGACCCAGAGCCGCTTATTACATGTTAAAAACAGGGAGCGTTTTCGATGAAGCACGACTCTTAAACGGGTAAGTCGCCACAGGCAGTAAGCTCGACGCCTAACTGGTCATTATCGCGAAAATTATGGCTACAACCGTCCCAACAGATGAATGGTCCGCGAGGCCGAGAGTGTTGCAGGTATTTCAACAGCGCGAACCCGGTTTTTTGATTAGATGCTGCCTGTGTGCGCAACAAGAGAACTTAGCAAGATCGTTTACACCTGAGCTGAGCCTGAAACTAACTGGACGACACGAAGCATCTTATTTGAATAGTGCCAACAAGGGTTAACCGATAAATGTCTCGGCTTTGGCATCCTGCGTCGCTCTATCGACTATGTCCATATAGTCGTAGTGCCCCTGAGGTTAACAGGAGTAAACCATCAGGCAGTGGTGAGACCACAGTAAGAGAGCCTCAATATGTGTTTGCTGTAAACGATTGATTTAACAGCGGATCATGACAGAACGAAGTTAATGGCTCTTGCTAAGTTATTTTTTATTGGCTCCTGCTGCCAAGGGTACTGTTTTTACTCTTGACACCGAGTTGGCTCATATGTGTTAGGTGCGTTGTTTGACCGGATGGCATTTAGCAACCATTATGAAATTTTGGGAGGCACATAATGCCAGCAATTACGGTTAAAAACATACCTGAAACTCTTTATAACAGGCTCAAAGAAGCAGCCTCTGTCCACCACAGAAGCATAAATAGTGAGCTAATTCATTGCCTTGAGCAAATGCTCTTGCCTAAACGGGTAAACCCCCATGAGCACTTGCAGCGTGCCAGGGAACTACGCAAAGGAATTGATACCAACTTGGTTGATATTGAAAGTATCCAAGATGCAATTAATGAAGGCAGAGCATGATTATTGTCGACACTAACGTACTTGTTTATCTGTACTTGCCAACGAAATATACCCCACATGCGTAAAAACTTCTTGAGATTGATCCGGTATGGGTTGCTCCTCACCTCTGGCGTAGCGAATTTAGAAATGTTTTAGCTCTGTATTTGAGAAAAAAACTCATTACCTACGACAAGTCTCTTCAGATACAGAATGAAGCTGAAACATTAATGGCTGGCAATGAATACGATATTAAGTCTCTGAATGTATTATCACTTGTAAATCAGAGTAACTGCTCAGCATACGACTGTGAATATGTGTCGTTAGCTATGAATCTTGGAACAAAACTGTTCACCATGGATAAAAAAGTGATTTCTGAATTTCCTCTCGTCGCAGAACCATTACGTGATGTAGAGTTGTGAGCACCTAACGCCTAAATCAGCCGCGCCGTAGGCGTCACATGGATTTACTTGATACTTATTGAGCCTTCTCCCCAGCTTACTACCAAAACAGTAAGCTGGGGCTAAGTTGCCTTTATCTGTTGTTTGAACCAATGTTCTGCGATTTTTTCAAAAAGCCGTTCACCCGTTAATTCGGCAGCCTCTGTCAAGAGCCGCCGCCAGCCCAGATAATGTTTCAAATATTTGGTTGCAATTCCGTGAAAAGCACCATAAATCCCCCTTTTCAAGTGGCTGTGGTAAGCATTCACATGCTGGATATGGAAAACACCTTCGATCACGTGTTGTCCAGCCGATGTTACTAACTCTTTCAACGGCAGTTCCATATCTCTGGCCGGCTTTTCATGAGCCAGACTGACGTCAGCGCATAAAATAGCTTTTGAAGACAGATGACCTTTGAGGTGCTTTTGCATCTTCGAGGCACTTTCATCGCAGAGAATACCGTCAACGGTATGTGAGGAGCGGTCTCTTGCAACCAAAACGGGGATATTACGGCAATCCGTTTTTTTATCATTACCTCTTTATCTGGCGGGTCTTGGCAGTCCCGATCTCTGCCCTTTGAAAGACTCACGCAAAAAGGTTTCATCCAGTTCAACAATATCACCCAAATCATTTCCCTGGTCATTCTCCAGCACAGCAAGGAAGCGGTGTCGCCAGCGGAAAGATGTGTGTAGGGTGACGTAGTCGAGCTATGGGGGTTCCTGTTAATGCATTAAATGTCTTATGGCATGACTTGCAACGGTAGCGTTGTCTTCCATCACTACAGCCCCAGCGCTTTATTTGATCACTTTTACAATGAGGGCAACTGGGTTGTTCAGAGAATTTCTGTTCAATGGCGGTACTCAGGTTCGGCTGATGAGTGGCTGCCTTAAGCTCTGGAGAAAGGGCTTTATTGAGAGTATTTTTCTGATGGCTGGTCAATGTCGAATAGCATCAAGAAATGCTTTGAAGAGAGCATATTGCATAACAGCATCCCTAAAAGTAGGAGGCTGCTGCATTATAGTTCAAACAACGGGTAAGGCGAACTTAGCCACAGTAATGGTTGGAACCGAAGAAAAGAGGCCCTTTGAACAACGAAGAAGAATCCGACATCTTCTGCTTGTGGTATTCTTCCCCCATACTTCCCTATTGCTTACTTTCCCATGACAAATTCCATTCTTGGTACGCTTTCACCCAGTGTTTTTCTGCAAAACTACTGGCAAAAGAAGCCCCTGCTGATTCGAAATGCCATCCCTGACTTTCAGTCTCCCCTTTCTGCTAACGAGCTGGCAGGACTGGCTCTGGAAGAAGACGTTGAATCCCGTATCGTTCTGGAAAAAGGTCAGAAACAAGAAGAAGGGCCGTGGCAACTGAAAAGAGGCCCATTCAATGAAGCTGATTTTTCCCGCCTTCCTCCCAGTCACTGGACACTGCTGGTACAGGCTGTAGACCACTGGGTTCCTGATGTTCACTCGCTGCTGGAACACTTCGATTTTTTGCCTTCCTGGCGGCTGGAAGACATTATGATCAGCTATGCAACAGATGGTGGATCAGTGGGCCCTCATTACGATCATTTTGATGTTTTCCTGATTCAGGCTGAAGGCAAAAGACGTTGGCAGGTTGGCGCGGTCTATGACGCCTCTTCACCCAAACTGGAAGACACTGAGCTTCACATTCTGTCAGAGTTTGAAGTTCTGGAAGATTATGTCCTTGAACCAGGCGACATGCTCTACCTGCCACCGGGTGTGGGTCATCATGGTGCTGCCGAAGGCGAATGCATGACTATTTCCGTAGGCTTCCGGGCTCCCAGTCATCGCGAGATTCTGATGCAGTTTACCGACTTCATTGCGGATCAGTTACCAGAAAGCCTCCGCTACTCAGACCCTGATCAGGCTTTACCCAAACAAAAGGGAGAGATTGATGAAAAAGCTCTGGATCGACTCCAGCAAATCCTGAAGGAGCATATAGAAGATCGCTCAATGCTAGCGGAATGGTTTGGTGAGATGATGACTCAACCCAAACATGAGCAGCCTGTAGAAGAGTCCTGGCAAAGCTGGGAAAACCTGACGGAAGAAGCTGAAGGCGTTGAACTGGTGCTTAATGAAGGCTCAAGGCTGGCATTCAGGGAAGAAAAAGACACGTTAATGCTCTTTGCCGATGGAGATTCTTTTGAGTGTTACTCAGCCACGTCTCGACAGTTAGCTCAAGAGTTATGCCAGACTTCACAACTGGACTCTGCCCAGTGGAGCTCAATTGAGGATGAAGAAGGTAAAGAGCTATTGCTCAAGTTGATTAACGCAGGCTGTATTTATCCGTTTTTCGATGAAGAAAATGACCTGTAGATAAGAGGAAGCAATAGCTTCCCTTGTTCAACCTAAATTCAGCAGTTGACCGCTTTCACTTTTCTGTAAGCCTTGGCATTCAAGCCATAGCACATCAATGACCACTCACCTTTTGAGTGAACGGATGTACGGTCTGCGACATACCCGCATTCACACGTCCATAACCGGATATTTAGAAGCATTTCCTCTTGCTTGCGGCCACAGCAGGAACAGGTTTACGAGGAAGCAAACCACTGGTCGATCTTCACCAGATGGTTACCCGTCTGTTTCGCTTTGTAGTCGAGCTTTGCTACAAGGGAGTGCCACCCTGCATCAGCTATGGATCGGGAAAAACAATGATTCTTGAACATGTTTTTGACCTTCAGCGTCTCTACAATCAACGCTTTGTTTTCGTCAATGAGTTGTCTGGAAAGTTTGTGCTGAAAGTCATTGCGGGCAAAGGCTATACGCTCATGCGCCTTTGTTACGAGTAATCGGGCTTTGACTCTAGCTTTTCAAGGTTCATTCCAACATCCAGTTGTTGAAAAGCATTCTGACCAACATGGCTGCACCCTACAGCCAATACAATTATTCTCTTCATCCTGCTCACTCTTTAATCACACTGACTTTCAGTCCAGGAGCCTGTCGGACTTAAGACACTTTCGACCTGAAATCCAGAAAGAGCAGCCAAGCGTTATACCCCATACCGCTCGTACTGAGTCTGACGGCAACTACTCGTCCCACCCGAAGGGCAAAACAAAAAGGTGGCACCTCAGCAACTGGAAATCTTTTCAATATCCACTACTTTGAGGTATCACTCAGAATTATATTTATAAGGAAGATATTTACTTATGTTTCAGGACTCCCTCCATACATTGTGCTGTCAGTTATCTCAGCAGTACTCCAGGGAATTAACCGAAGATGAAATAATAAGATCGATTCACATTTATAAATTTCCAACCATTTTAGGCAGCATCTGGTCTTTTACCGGTCACTTTTATAAGTGGCCACAGACTTTATTAACCCGTGATGATCTTCCGGAATCGACCAGAACCTCTTTGGAAGAAAATTTACAGGATGAATTAGGTCGTTGCGGAACAGCGCCTCATACCCAAATGTTTATGGATATGGCTAAAAGCATGGGTGTCACTTTGGATGGCTCTCAGCCGCCAGGCCCCTTGATGGCGCAAACACTGAAGAATGCGAAAGAATTACCGGTCAATAGAGCCATTGGTGCTTTTTTTGCCAATGAGTCACAATCCAAGTGGGGGGGCTTTATCAACGTTTTTTCGAATCAGCCCGGTATCAATATGGAGTTTTTCAACATTCACGCCCGTGAAACCCAACACACTCAATCACTGCTCAACGGGGTTATTGAAGACGACATCACCGACTTGCTCAGTGGTGTCATAGCGTTTTCAAAATCCAGAGCTACTTTTATGAATTCAATACGGAGCCTGATCACAAAGCCTGTAGCTCCCTTAAAAGAGAGCAACATCCCACTTTATACAGAACAACTCAATTATTGATGAAATCTACCTGCTCTTCTCAGTTTCTGGCGTAACAGATGAGCCTTGAGGTCGCGATGTTCACTGCTGTTTTTGCTTTTGCAGTTGCTCTGAATTTAACGCACTATCCTCATCTTCATTTTCTCCGGGCCTGGTGACATTTTCAGGATGGGTTTCTGTTGCACCAGGCTCTGACTCGCTACCCTTGGCTTTCTTCATTTTTTCCTGAGCGGATTCAGGCAGAGCATCGACGACGACCCTGGTGCGGTCAGACCGGTTCAAACCTTCATATGCTTCAAGCCTTACGGGTTTATGTCGAACCTCTTTCCACTGTTTTTCCCACTCGTTATCATGATCTCTCTCGCCTTCCTCATATTTATTGTCGCCCAACTTATCGGCTATCTGCTTAATGGTGCCTTTTAGCTCCGACAACTTATTAAAATCGTCCTCGGCCTTATAGTTTTCAAAGTTGGCTACCTCATGTTCTGCCAGCACCTTTTTAGCGGTATCCCATAACTCCTGAAAATCATCCCTCTCCATGAGTTTGTCGTCCCATGGAATAAGAGTGACAGGATCCTTACCAGGCAAGGCAATGGTCACCTTTAGATCTTTAGGCGCATTTTTTGGATTATCCAGCGCTCCTTTAGCTCGCCCTAGCAGAGAGAACTCCTCATAACGATCGGAGACCTTTGCAGCTTCATCCAGCTTCTCTTTCTGCTTGGCCTTAAGCTCATCCTCAGACATCGTTTCAATCTCTCTGGCTTCTCTGATCGCTTTGGCTTCAGCTGTCTCTTCTTCTTTTTCCTTCTTTACAGGGTTTTCAGACGATGCTTCTTGAGTGCGTTTGAGTCCGGGTGTTGTAGAGGGTGGAGTGGAATTCGTTTGCCTGTCAGTAATAGGAACATCAGGCGTCTGCTTTTTCTGAAGCTGACTCAGCTGTGGGTCAGGCGTCACTGGACCGGTGACTTTATGAATGGGTGTCTTCCCATCTGATGATACCGGAGCATTGCCGCCAGAATCGCCTGCCGGCACCTGAATATGACTGTTTCTCCCTGTAACTTCCATACCACCGCTCATATCTAGCTCCAGTACTGTGAATAACCATGACTCGGATCATCGGCAGAGATCACCCTGAAATGAGTGGCCCCAGAAATTTTCTACTCATTGGCTGGCACTGACTGTCTTGGAGTTAGCTCAACCACAGTTATGTTTTTCAACCTTTTTAACTGTGTTCCTGACCCAGTAATATCAGTTATTAGAGTCGTTACAGAACCAGAAAGGCTATTGCATTTTACAAGATCGAGTAGGAGGCGGGGTTGCCCCCGCCGTCCTCTCACACCACCGGGCATACGGTTCCGTACCACGGCGGTTCCTGTAAATTCAGCTTTTGATGTAACACGTCGCCTGCTGCCTAATAAACACCTAACCCAAGCTTCAGATTCTGTCTTCCACTCTTTCGGATTTAAAGGCCTCTTTCGAGCATCTGTTCTAAACAATCAGAGATCGCTTACTTCACTTTATTTACAAGTTGAACCCTTCAGCTTGCGGTAACAAACCTACTATGGCCTCTGCTGACTTCTGCCTCCCCATCTCAACACCTCACGATGTTGATAGCCAGTGGCAGGGATACAGATCTCCCGAGGTAATGCGCGTGACCTTCCCACTTATACCCGCCGCATCTACGTCCGCAGTTTCCGTGCAAGTATTGGGCTCTTGTGCCCTTTGGGTATTGAAGATATTGGCCTTCTTACTGTTAACTCCGCTTTGAAATGACCTTCTTCCACCGGTTTGAGATGACCCATTTTCAGCAATACTTTTGACCCGCTTTCAACGGTTAAGTTCACTGTGTGTTTCAGGTTTATTTCTTGGCAGGAGTGCCTTTGAGTAACCCAGCTTTGCGCTTCTCTTTCAAGCGGTAACTTTCACCTTTGATATTGAGAGTCGTCGCGTGATGCAACAACCGATCAAGTATCGCTGTAGCTATAGCTTGACCACCAAAGATTTCACCCCAATCAACAAAGCTTTTATTCGAGGTCAGGATGATGCTTGCCTTTTCGTAACGGCGAGTCACGAGCCGGAAGAACAGGCTGGCCTCATCCTGATCCATGGGAAGGTAGCCAATTTCATCCAGTACCAGTAGCTTTGGATACATCAGTTGCTGCATCTGCCTTTCAAGCCGGTTTTCCTGTTGCGCTTTTTTTTAGTGTCGTCATCAGCTTGTCCAGACTCATAAATGTTCGTCGGGCCAGTGTTTTGCCTTCAGCTTTCTTCAGATTCCACCTCACGATGGACACCCTTGCCGTTCGGCTAATCGTTCCCCTCGCCTAAAGCGCCTACTGTTGGTGCCGGGTCGATAGAGGACTTTCACCTCCAAGTCATCCAGCCGCCACCATGCGCACTGGAACAGCGCCAGTTGGCGCTACGCGCCATACTCGGCGCACCAATAAGAAAGGCCACCTCTGAAATCAGAGGTGGCCTTTTAGAAGAAGCTGAGCTTCCGGGGGATGATTACATCATGCCGCCCATTCCGCCCATGCCACCCATACCGCCCATGTCAGGCATAGCAGGTGCAGCCGCGTCAGCAGGTTCGTCAGCAACCATAGCTTCAGTGGTGATCATCAGGCCAGCAACAGAAGCAGCCGCCTGCAGGGCAGAACGAGTTACTTTAGCCGGGTCCAGAATACCCATTTCGATCATGTCGCCGTACTCACCGGTAGCCGCGTTGTAACCGAAGTTACCTTCACCAGACTTAACCTTGTCAACAACAACAGAAGCTTCGTCGCCGGAGTTGGAAGCGATCTGACGAATTGGACCTTCCAGAGCACGCAGGATCAGTTCAACACCGGCCTTCTGCTCAGGGTTGATCGCATCAACACTGATGTTGGACAGAGCACGAACCAGTGCAACACCACCACCAGCAACAACGCCTTCTTCAACAGCGGCGCGAGTAGCGTGCAGTGCGTCTTCAACGCGTGCTTTTTTCTCTTTCATTTCTACTTCAGAGCCAGCACCAACCTTAACAACCGCAACACCGCCAGCCAGTTTGGCTACGCGTTCCTGCAGTTTTTCTTTGTCGTAGTCAGAAGTAGAGTTTTCGATCTCGGCACGGATCTGCTCAACACGAGCAACGATGTCAGCCTGGTTACCAGCTCCGTCAACAACCGTTGTATCTTCTTTGGTGATAGCAATACGCTTGGCAGAACCCAGGTCTTCAAGAGTAGCGCTTTCCAGAGACAGACCGATTTCTTCAGAAATAACAGTACCGCCAGTCAGAACAGCGATGTCCTGCAGCATGGCTTTACGACGATCACCAAAACCTGGAGCCTTAACGGCAGCAACCTTAACGATGCCACGCATGTTGTTCACTACCAGAGTGGCCAGAGCTTCGCCTTCAACATCTTCAGCGATGATCAGCAGAGGCTTGCCAGCTTTGGCAACGTTTTCCAGAATTGGCAGCAGATCACGAATGTTGGAGATCTTCTTGTCAACCAGCAGGACAAACGGACTTTCCAGTTCAGCAGACATGCTTTCCTGGTTGTTGATGAAGTAAGGAGACTGGTAGCCACGATCGAACTGCATGCCTTCTACGACATCCAGTTCATTTTCCAGACCGGAACCTTCTTCAACGGTGATAACACCTTCTTTACCCACTTTCTCCATAGCTTCTGCGATGATCTGGCCAACCATTTCATCGGAGTTAGCAGAGATAGTGCCTACCTGAGCGATAGACTTGCCGTCTTCACAAGGAGTAGACATGCTCTTGAGCTGTTCAACAACAGCAATAACAGCCTTGTCGATACCCCGCTTCAGATCCATTGGGTTCATGCCAGCAGCTACGTACTTCAGACCTTCGTTCAGAATGGACTGAGCGAGTACAGTAGCGGTAGTGGTACCATCACCCGCCTGGTCGTTAGCCTGGGAAGCGACTTCCTTAACCAGCTGAGCGCCCATGTTTTGAAACTTGTCAGACAGTTCGATTTCTTTGGCTACGGAAACACCATCTTTAGTGATGGTTGGCGCGCCGAAAGATTTTTCCAGCAGAACGTTACGGCCCTTTGGACCCAGTGTGGCTTTTACTGCGTCAGCCAGAACGTTGACGCCTTCCAGCATTTGTTTGCGAGCTTCGTCGCCGAACTTAACCTGTTTTGCTGCCATGATGGGTAATCCTTTGGAAATTTAAAACAGTTGTTATGAAATCGGGGTTCCGGGATCAGTCTTCCAGAACGGCGTAGATTTCGCTTTCGGAAACGATGATCAGCTCTTCACCGTCAATCTTTACGGTGTCAGAACCAGCGTACTTACCAAAGATCACTCTGTCGCCAACACTTACGCTGACAGGACGCTTTTCACCGTTGTCCAGAAATACGCCATCACCGATAGCCACTACCACACCCTGGTTTGGCTTTTCAGTAGCAGAACCTGGCAACACGATACCGCCAGCAGAAGTGGTTTCTTCTTCTTCACGACGAACGACCACGCGATCACGCAACGGACGGATTTTCATCGATGTATCTCTCCAACTGTTTATGCCGAAAATTCAGCAATCAACTCTTATAAAATGGTCCGTCAGGACCGAACCCAATTATCGGTAATTCAGTAAGTAAGGGTGGTTATTTCATTTTCAAGGGGGTTATTGAGATTTTTTTTCATTTTCCCGCTTGAACTCACCCTCTAAAGCTTGGTGATTACCCTGATTTCTGCCGACATCCTCTCGATAGTACTCACCTTCAAAGGTGGCTGAGGACTGCTGTGCCTGCCAGCGACCACTCTTGATCATCCTGCCCAAAATCAGTTTTCTGAAGGGCGGAATCAGCAGGGTAATACCTAATAAATCAGTAATAAATCCGGGAATCATCAGGAACACCCCACCCAGAGCGATCATGAAACCTTCCAGTATTTCAAGAGCTGGCAGCTCACCATGAGTCATTCTCTCCCGGGCTTTTAGCATGGTCCGGAAGCCTTGACGACGGATGACCGCCATTCCGGCCACCATACCGAGAATAACCAGAGCCAGAGTATTCAAAGCACCAATATAACCCCCTACCTTGATCAGAACGACCAGTTCCAGGGCAGGGAGCAGTAAAAAAATCCAAGCAGGGAAGCGCATGGAAGCCTCCTAAAACGACAGTGCCTTTTATATGGTGGTGCTTAAAAAAACTTCAAGGGCAAACGAGCTCACTTTACAGGATTAATACGTTCTGAGATTCAGATCAGTGATTCTGAAGCTCATGAATATGTTCAGGTGAAAGCTGCCTTTTGAGTTGTTTCTGAGCCTGTTGAAGCAATCCCAAAAGCCCCAGACCATTACCAAAAACGACTCGACTATGTACAAGTGCAGTTTCGACCTTGAGATTACGCAACTCTCTCAGGAAAAACTCCTGACTTGTTACCACACTGCATACCCAGAAAATGCCGAGACTCTTCAGATCTGAAGCAAAACCCAACTCTTGAAAGCGTGTTTTTCTTAATAATTCTGCACTCTCAGAAACATCAGCCATCGAGGACATCAACAAATCCGGCCTGAGCATTGGAATATCCATCAACGAGTCTCCAAAGGCAAACAACAAAGGGGGCTTTTTACCTTCAGCCACTAGCTCACGCCGCAAAATATTGAGTACCATCAACAGTGTGCTGCCCTTATTGGCTGTGACATCGCTGAAATAAGCCTGCTTCAAGATATTGTTTGCATCTGTTAAGGGCGTTACAACCACGTGGTTACCACGCCAATCAAAGGCCTCCTGGCTATACACAGATGAAGCCTCCGACGCATAAGCTTTTACTGTTAAACCTTTTGAACTGAATGCAGACTTAAAAGAATACGTTTGTTTAACCCCCGCCAGAAGAACGCGTGCTTCTTCCCAGTCTTTCGTCACCCAGCCATCTAGCTCACTGTTAATATCCACCCTGGCTCTTTGATGAGATTCTTCGAGCGTTGGATCAAACTGAATCACTTTCCCAGAGCCGAGAATTAGAATGTCCGGGGCAGGTATTAAAATTTTCTTCCTTTCTGAATTATTGACTCTGAACTCATGGGCACGCAGCTGTTCGGTAAAGGTCGATTCTTCAAGAAAGCGTACATTGGTCATATCAAGAGAGATACTCTGGGGTCCAGGATCATTTACAGGAACGTCTCCCTCTCTATAGTTTGTCAGAACCCTTGCTGTATTCTGAACTAACAAAACCCTGCCTTTATTTTTGTGATGGAAACGGGCAAATTTCGCATACCATTTCTGCTGGAGTTTAATAAGTAACTCATTTGTCCACACCAGACCTTCATCTCTCAACCCTTTCTCAACAGCAAAGTCTTCCAGACCATCCATTTCAACCCGCATCTGAAACCAGGTGCCATCCAGATCGAATGAAAATATCAGCTTAAGCTCTTCATCTTTATCCAGTTCAACCTGAAAGGCCGAAATAACATCATCCATGGCGCTTAATAATTCAGTAAATACCGACCTTGTCTTTTTAACTGTGACGCCTTCTCTTCCTTCAGGCGGCTTTTTCCCTCCAGAGCCCGAGCTCAAACCCGATTGACCGGGTTGACCGGGTTGACTGATTTGCCACCCTACACTCCATTTGTTCTGAGTCCTCTTGCTCCTGGACTGGCTCTCCTGACCACTGTTTCTTAAAGAACTCGTCCCTCCACCCACCTGCAAAGGGTTGCCAGACAGAATACTCTCTTCTGACCCACCACTACTGAGCCAAACTACTGATGCTGCAAGCAATGAAAGAACCTGATATTGGGCACCAGATTCCAGACTCAGTGACCCAGCCCAGGATGATGAAAGAGACAGCGCCAGTAGAAGGGACAGAGCTTGTACACGCAAGAAAACCACCATATATTCATATTTCATTTTTCATTTTCACACCAAAGATAGACCTGATTCAAAATAATGCTGCACTGGAAAATGTCTATTGCACCTTAATTGCTGCAATTTACTCAATTGAGAGAGTGTCGGGGATTCAACTTCTGAACCCAATTGAAAGGAACCCAATAGAAAGCGTCGCTGGAACGTCGCTGGAACGTCACTGGAACAATGTGTCGCCCAGGTCGAACACCAGCAGGAATAGAATACTTCTTTCCCTGATAAAATTTTCGAGCCTGCTTAAAACCAGAGCCATCTCATTGACCAGCCGGGTCACGACTTTTTCAGCGTTTTCAGAACTCTGTTTAGGTGGTGGGGGGGGTGTTCTGGCTCTTTCGTTATGAAGTGGCTTTTGTCGGAACATCAACAATAGTACTTTGCTTACACACTCCCCCTGTCTGAAACGGAGGAGCCTGTACCTGTGGATAACTTGATGACCGACTGACCAGTCAATACGGCAAGAATCCAATCCCAGGAGCCTGTCGGACCATAAAGTTAATATTAACTTTTATGCATTCATTTAAACGTCTCAAAACGCAAAAAACCCCGAACAAATCGGGGTTTTCTATGTTTCCAGGCACTCAGTATCAAGCTACTTTAGCCATTTCTACCAGCGTTTTGCGGACGGCCATGGGTTCTTCCACTTCGACTGGGAAAGGAATACGGACCAGTTTGTCGTTCAACAACAGGTGCATACCAGTAGCATCAACGCCTGCCATCTTGGGCTCAACGCCTTCGGGAATTTCGATATCTGCCGCTTTGCAGTACTTCACCATAGCGTCGACATGATCTTCATTCATGTGTTTAACCATGCCGTTTTCTGCACTACCGTAAAAAGGATTTTCACGGGTCATCAGTTCATTTTTAACCCAGAAAATTTTACCAAAACCACCAATGAAACGGGCACGTTTCAGATGAATACGGTAGAAGTCAAAACCATGTGTTTTGTGGTAATTAGCCGCAGGTGGGAAGAACGCATAGTAGCGCTGTTCGATTTCTTTAGCATCGTCGCTGTCTGCTTCAACTTTTTCAGCATCACCAATCCAGGTCAAACGTCCTGCCTTGTGGATATCGTCAACACCACTCTGGGTGATAATCAGGGATACCTTAGGGTTGGCTTCAATGTTTTTAGTATGCTGGGCCAGGTCACTGATCAAAATGATCGGGTTACCTTGCTTGTCCAGGCAGTATGGCATTACGGAACCAAATGGGTACCCGGGCACGTCATCTGAGTGAGTCGACAGAATACCGTGATACTCATTCAAAAGTAAGTTACGTGCGTCGTGAGCGGCTTGAACCTTGGGTTCCATCTGTTTCCCCTTGTATATGCATACCGTAGAACATACCACTTATTTCGGTATGTAGAATACGATTCTTCAACCTTAGGAGCCTGCCAGACTTATTAAAAAGTTCAGCGGACACCCAGACCTTATCCGGCCATGGTCGATCATTAAGACGCCTGTTCAGGCATTTTGGAGCGATTATATATTAATGAGATTGATTATCAATAAGATCATCATGCAGTCTTATCCGCAGACTCAGCCAGCGACTCACGATCTGTAGCGCGCCGGATGGTTTGAGATTCGCACCTTTTAACTATGAAACGCTATGACAATAGAAAGCCCCAGCAAAATCTGTAGAGGCTTCCAGTCTCAAACCAACCTTCTTGATTTACATTAAAACCCTTTACCATCTCATCATCTATAAGGTTTTAAGAGTCATTAAAGAGCTGTTAAGCAGATACCATCCTTTAATCGAAAGTAGGTATACCGTGATCCAGATATTCACATCAACTTTGGTCCTTGAATTGATCCATCTGATTTGCCCAAGCGTTAAACTCCACCTCAAACTCAGCTTCATTTGCCGTCTCAGGCAGTGCTTCCAGCGCGGTTTTCCCATCCATGCGCAGTGAGCGGACCGTGTCCAGAATCCCGTTGAATTTCAACTCCACTTGCCGGATCTTTTCAACAGCAGTCGTCGCATCCACTGAATAGCGCCGCATATGATCGGCCACGCCACTGGGTGGCTCCCCTTGCATACCGTTATCTATGAACTCTCTGGTCTGTTGCGCTACCCTGACGTACTCCCTTTCGACAGTCGTTCCTCCTGGTAAAAAACGCCCACGCACCGCATCAGCAAACTGATCCAGTTTATTGCGATAAAGATCCAGTAACTCTTGATGGGTAGGGGGTGGTTCAGGAAGGTCCTGTACTGCTTTTTGCCGCTGATGCTCAAAAAGGATGGCATCGTATGACGCCAGAGTATCAATGGTTTTGTTCGGAATTTCGCCCGTATACTCCTCCTCTCCCTGTCCATCACGCCACTGTAGAGCATGCAGCTTACCGGGTATCGAGTATTGGCTCAGGTCAATCTTCAGTGCATAGCCATCCACTATGACCATGTTATCTGCGGTTACTATAGTTACCTGGTTACTCATGGGTATCCTCACAGTTTGATGATGTAGCAGAGAGCATAATAAGGAGGGCGAACATCGACGGTGTGGTTATGACTACCCGTGCTGTTACTACTGGCACTGTGATTATGGGAACTGGAACTACCGGTATACCCCGTATACAAAGCACCCGATGAAGTCCGTGCATCACCTCCGGCAATGAGAGAGGTATAACGCCAACCGCCAGCCAACGAACCACCGACCTTATTGCCCGTTGCCGCATGACGGTGACTGGGGATCTGGCTGATTGAAAGCGTGGTATTCCCCACACTGACAGAATGTGAGTGCGCACCGCCTGTACTGGTCGTTTTATTAGTGCTTCCACCCATATCAGCAGGGTTATAGGTATCCCCTGCCCCAACAATAAACCGGTCTCGCAAATCAGGAATCTGAATACCACCCGTCGTTTTACCGGAACCATTACACAACTGATAACCTGCCGGAATCTGAGCGACAGTCCCTGCCCAGAGGATGATCGAGCCTGCAGGCAGCGCATTCTCTACTGCTTCCTGTACAGCCTTTGGTGTTGCTGCGCCGATATTGACTGCAGTGAGATTAATACTGCCGGTCAGCGGCTTGCCGTTGACGGTAACCGACTTGTCGACCTTGTTCTGGTTCAGGTCATACACCGCCTTGGCCGAGGCATGGAGACTGGCATTATTGGTGGTCAGACTGCTGGTGATGCCATAGTTCTGGACATTCCCCAGACCCACATCACTTTTCGTGGTCGCCTGAGCCCTCAGCCCTGAGTAAGTCCCCGTGATCAGCACATACTGGTTGGCCAGCTTGTTACCCAGCCGGGCGCTGTCATACGCTTGGGCTGTTTTGTCCAGTTTATTGTCCTGCAATACCTTGCCCGCAGCCGCCAGCAGAACCTTGTTGGCAGAGCCATCGGAGAGACTGGAGGTCGCCGAATAATTCGGAACATTGCCCAAACCCACTTGCGACTTGGTTGGAGCCGTTTCAGCGGTAAAGATCCTGACCCAGCCATTATTAGCCGCATTTCTCAATTTGAACTCAGGCGGGTTACTGCTGGTATCCAGCCAGACCATCCCGGAAAAGGGGCTCTGAGGCTCCGATGAGCCCGAGTTCTGCTCACTGAGTGCCGCCAGGATCTGGTTCAGCAGTGCCCTGAAGGGGCCACCGGCCAGATTGGGAATATGAAAGCTGTCGGTCTGACTCATGAGGCCTCTCCATAGCCGATGGATTGATAATCAAAGGCCGCCGCAAGGGCTGAACCTCCATTAAAGAATCGAATATTAAATCCTGCTCGATCCTGACCCGTCAGCTCCCAGCGGCCATTCTCGGGCAACCCGTGAGCGGTAATAGCAATACTGGGGCTTTGATCAAGGAATGGGGTCAGATAATTAACCCTGAGACCGGCAGACGGTGCCGTCAGATTGTGTGCCCTTTCGATACGGTCCTGAACATCAGCGATCAATTTCAGACTCGCCAGGGTTGCAGCCGATCCAGCCGCATAACCTTGTAGAGTTACCCTGAGCCTAAAACCTCTGCCTCGGAACTCACCCTTAATAAAAGGTGTCCACTCTGACCAGGTAGCCGAATTACTGGCCGGATCGTCATCCGTCTGGCTGACTTCATAACGCAGGGATACATTGTCAGGAATCGCGCCGTCAAACAGGGGCCAACTGTCCATCAGGTCGGTTCGGTCATCGATTGCGTCAGCAAAATAAACAGATGCATCCGTCTCCAGAGTTAGACGAGTTGTGGCCACAGCTCCCAGATCAAGAGGCTGTGTCATTGTATAGAAAGGCGTGCCTTCCTCCAGACCGATACTGGTCAGTTGCAAGCGCAGAAAGTTCACGCCATCCGACTCTGTATTGACCAAAAGATGGTTCTGCCCCTGTACGACATCCGCTTCATACTCATACCAAGCCGATGCTTGATTGGGTCCGGCAGGATCTGCATCCCAGACTTCTCCGTTCAAGGTAAAGCCCAAACCACCCTCGGGATCATTCAGATACATCCTGATCCAGCAACGGCCTGAAATAGGCGAATCAAAATAGACGTTGATATCTTCTTTAAATTTATTCCCCGAGTTCACTTGCTGATCCAAAAAGAGGGTATTTTCAGCAAGCGTTAATGATCCTCCGAGGTTAACTACTGCCTTATTCTTTGCTCCTGGCCAGGTATCCGGCTCCTCCCTTTCCACCACCCGGTTATAACCGATCAGACCGGCCATATTAGAGACAACCACAGAAGCCTGCTCCGAGTAATAGCCCGTGGCATTCACGGGTTTCACCAGGTACGTTCCGGCCAGCAGAGGCACACTGGCCAGTGTCGCATTACCCGGCAGCCGGTCAGTCACCTGGGCGGCACTATCCCAGGTAGCGCCATCCCCCACCAGGTGAGTATGACGAACATGAATGGAGCCCCCGGCCAACACATCCGGATCGGTGCTTAGATCCCAGCTGAGGCTGGCGGTATTACCAGACTGCCCGTGAAGACGCAGGTTCTGCAATGCCTGGGGAGGGCGCTGGGTGCCTTGGACAATGAAGCTTTTAGTGACATAGCCAGAGCGACGGACCCCATTAATGGCACGTACCCGAAAGGTGTAGTTCCCTGGGGGAATCGCATTCAGTGTTGCCGAAACAGCAGGACCGGATTGGATACCGGACCAGTTCGCCTGCCCCAACTCCTGGTATTCAAACTCGTAATGCGTAGCCCCGGCGACAGGCTGGCAGCTCACCACCACCTGGTTGATGATCTGGATACCCGAACCGATCAGACTCTCTTGAGTCGTCAGACCGCCTGGCACACTCAAACCGATCAGAGTAAACAGGGTATTGCTCCAGGCACTCAGACCCCCTTCACGCTGACTGATGGTGGCGACCTGCAATTCGTATTCAGCAGGTGTTAACGGGGCGATTAACCAGCGATTATCGGTGGTTTTACTCTCCACCAGGAGATCACTACCCTGCAGCAGGCGTACCTGGTAACCGCTGCTTTTATCCACGGCACTCCAGGTCACTTCACCGGCATGAGTAGCATTTTCATCAAAGGGCTTGAATGCCAGGTTGGCGGGTGCATCTGGTGCTGCCATGGTCAAGGCCAGTGTCGCCGGATCGGATTCTTCTACCCGTCCCAGGCCTACCACCTCCACCCGGTAACTACCAACCTTTAGCACCGGCACCTGGTATTGATGACCACTGACACGGGTCTGAACCGGGATACTGTTATCGGACAGACGAATAATGGTGACCCGGTACTGACTGGCATTACTTTCCCAACTCAGCAATCCCCAGAGTCCTGGATCGTCACCGGCCACAAAAGCCAGTTCGGCGGGTGTCGTCAGGCTTTCCGTCAAGCGCTGGCTACTGGCCTGCCAGGGCGAAAATTGGTCACGCCACTGGGCCCGGACCCGGAACTGGTAGACGGCGGGTAACATAGGTGGCAACCGGACCGGCGCCCCAGAGCAATCACCGTTGAATTCAAAATCCGGCCCGGAGACCTGAAACTCAATGCGATCAGTACGGGGATCTTGCTCAGTAAATGTCAGGGTGCCGCCACTGGTAGTCGGGTCAGCGTTTTCAGAGACAAAGACCGCTACCGGGCTGGCCAGGCTATCAATTTGCAACTGGGTTTCTTCCGACCAGGCTGACGGGGTAATCCCCAACACAGACCGAACTCTCAACCGGTAATTGCCTGCATAGAACCAACCCAGACGCACCGGCGAGGCCGCAACCGAGGTCCGGTAAACCCCTTCGCCCCCATGGGTCAGCAGCTCCAGTTCATAGGTCTGGCCACCGGTATGTGGCCAGCTGACCTCCAGCCAATGATCGTGGGCATTCAGTTGCTCAACGGACAGATCCGGTGCTTCCAGGGTCAGGCTGATCGCCTGGCTGACCGGTGCACTACTGACTCCAAAGGCATTTCTGGCCACGACCTGCACGGTATACACTTTTTCTGCCACAGGCATAGTTAAGGGCACAAGGGTATCGGGTACCTCAGCCTGCCAGATCACATCCTGTCCATCCAGTAACACCACCCGGTAACGGGCAGCCTGACCTTTCCAGGACAATACACCGTGTTGATTCAGCTTGTCTGGAGTGCGTATAAAACTAAACTCCGTCACCGGCTGCACCGTCCGAGGATCAGAGCTGTCGAGATTGCCAGGCAACAAAGCATCCACGATGCGTCCAGGCTGACCGCTCCAGATATCGGGATGATCTTCCACCAATTCCACTCGAATACCACTGCCTGACGGGTCCAGCTTCCAATTCACTACCCTGAACTCTAAGCCTTCCACACCCCGAAAATCGGTTTTGACTACCCGGCTCATCACTACATCAATCGCCGAAAGCATGAATGTACCGACGACACTGGCTCCCCGACGACGATTCTCCAATTCAATCCAACCCAAGGCCTGAGCCTGAGTGTTCGACTGAACAAAATCCAGACTCATATCTTCAACCCGCTCACGGCCATCCTCTTCGATATACTCAGGGCGTGACAGCGACGGGAAGTCAGTCATATTAAAACCCTGACTGGGCTCCAGGTACTGCCCGGTAATCGTATTGATTCTGTCTTGTAACGGTTGGGAAACCCGGACCTGCAGATCACCGATAGCCTCTGACTTCTTTAAGGTACGGGTTGCCGGACCGTAATAGGCACCGGCCCTAACGCCCCACAAACCACCGGAACGGATAAACTCGCCCGCCATGGTAGCTGCAATTTTACCTAAAACCTGTTGAGGATCGGTTTCCTCATCAAAGACCGCATGACAGCTATAACGAGACTCTGTGACACCATTGCGTACCACCTGCTCATCACAGATATTAGCGGCCCGGATAAAGTAGTCCTCTAAAATATGCTTTTCCGGACTGAGCAAATGATGGCGAATATAATGACGGCCCTGCAGTACTGGATTACTGCTGAACATCGCTTGGGTCGTGCGGGGATCATGAACTTTCATGCCCCTCACCTTGGCCACCACATCCTCTATACCACTGGGCCACTTTTCCGGGTCCGAGCGCAGGCGGGCGTGTAGAAAGGTCTGGCCACGACCCACCATCTGCTGATCCCACTGGGGAACCCCGTTGAGTGAAAACGGCACACCACTGGCCTGGAGACTGCGACTGTAGAACCAGACTTCGCCATAGAGCTTTCTGCTACCCATGGCCTGACTAAGAATGCTGTCGAACATCCCAAACAAACCCTTAAAGTTCTGGGGTTGTGGCTGTTCGCCAAAATACCAGTAACTGCCTTCCGCCGTGCTACTGCCTCGGGTGAAAACCCGGTCACCAACCCGGACACTCAGACAGTCACTGCAGGGATGACCCGCCAGGGGAATCACCAGGTCAACAATTTCGTCCTCACCACTGTCATTGGGCTCACCCGGTTCCTGAATGAAGATCACAGGACCTGAAACTTCCACCTCACCAAAGATGACCTGCTTGGGCGCATTAGAAGCCCGAAAAGTCTGCTTGCGCTCTTGGGGATTACTGCCCTGATCAACAGCCTTGGCTTTCTGGGCAGAGTAATAGGCATAGCCTGCTGCAACAACACTCACTGCCAGGGCAATGGCACCTACCGTTCCTACCGAGGCTACGACAGCAACAACAGCGGCAGCTACTGGCGGCATGGTAACCTCCAACCGCATTCAACAAGACTAAGGGAATGCGCTCGTAGACCTTGAGTTTCTGGCAACCAGACTGTTTCTCCCCAGACAATGCCCAGCGTTTTACCATTAGCCAGATCGGCTCCGGCTATATCCCCTCTTTGCAATTGCTGAGGCTCAACCCTGATCGTTTGAAGTTCCCGGGCAACCACTTCGTACACATCATGACACTGACGCTTTAACAGTTGCTTTAATGCTCCGCCAGCGGTCGTATACTGACCTCGCCAACCTTTGGCAAAGTCATGCCCGGTTTGTGCCTGGAGTGCATCCGCAGCCGCCAGAGCGCAATCAAACTGCCCCCACTGAAACGGGGTATCAATCGCCTTATGCAACCAGTCAATCAATCTGACTTCCCAGTCTTCACGCCGTTGCATCTTGCTTCTATTTATAGGGCTTCTATTTATATGGATAGGCATCCCGCTTGCTCCCCCAATAAATGGGCCGATCCGCTGTCTTCGCAGACCACTTGTAAAACTGATCACCGGGATACTCCCGGCGATGGCTTTCATCGGTATAGCGCCCTGGTCGTTTACGACGAGGATCAGCGGTATCGGTGGCCAGCTCCACAGAGATGGTATTGCTATCCCCCAACGTAGTGCCGACGTCACTGATATAGCCTGCAAACATCGGAGTAAACGAGGCCTCTATAGGCAACCCGCTACCGTCCCTTGCAGCGGCATACACAACCCCTTCACGCCCCACCGAATCCCGGCGAAAACTCTCTCTCAACAGATCTTCTTCAAAACCACTCAGCTCCAGTGGCAGCTCTGAACGACCCAGTTCATCGTCATCACTGATCTGGCCAATCCCCCCCAGACTGCCCATTCCCAGCCAGACTCGACCACTGATTCTTAGCTCACCGATACCACTATGAACACGTACGACACCACCCGGCCAATCCAACTCAACCAAAAAAATGATATTGGGTTGCGGGCTTTGAAATGCACTGATCAGTTCTGGGGGTAAGGTTCTCATCCCATCACCTCCACAAAGTTGAGCTTCATTTCTGTCAGGTAGCGTTTACCTTTGCTGATCCTACGTGGCAGAACGGCCTTAGGCTCCAGCTGCATCAGGCAGGCACAGTTACGAGTAATCACTTGAGTGCCAGCAGCAGGCAGCACTCTCAGATAAGGCGTGATGTACAAGGGGGCGTAACCACCGCCGTCTGTATCGGCATCACGGGTCAGCATGTGCATATGACTGCCTATTTGCACCAGGTCTCCCGCTTTCAACCAACCAGGCACATTGGGGGAAGCACCAATCACATTAACAATCCCTCCCTGGTTCTCTCCCAGCGTCACCGGACTGCCCCCGCCAGGCCCTTCAGGTTCAGCATGGGCGGCATCAGGAAGCAGAATCCCTGAGCGACCATGCTCAGCCAGCAACCCCAGCACTTCGCCTGCCTGAGAACGGGTCAACCAGGCCAGTTCCACTTCACATTCCCACAAGGCACCGCCATAGTCAGCCTGTTGACCCCCTTGGTTAAAGGGATTATCAAAACCTTTGATACTGCGCTCGATGGAATAGTCACAGCGCTTGAAAGGGATATTGGGCCAGATCATCCTAACCCTCCTGCTGCACGACCAACGGGGCCAGAACGGGTTTTCAAATCACTCGCCACCCGACTATACGCCCTGTCTTCTGCTTGCTTGGCCGTGGCCTGAATCATGGCGACTATCTGCCCATTACTCTCAGACTGAGTCGCGGTATAACCTTCCGGCAGCCCTTCAAAACGAATCAACATAGGCATAGCAGTACCAGCGACTGCGCCGCCTGAACCGCTTAGGGCCTGCTGCATCTTCCCCATCATGGAGACCATCCAGTTAAAGTTATCGGTTTGCTGGGGGTTCATCACCATCTCATCCCGGCGCAACATCCAGGTGCCTTCATTGGCAGCAGGCACCCGACCAATACCATCATGAGCCTGACCCTGGAACTGAGTACTCTGAATCGTTGAAACAATACTGGCGGTTTGAGCTGCCACTGTGGCCATCGCGGGAATATTGGCCGGAAAAGGCAAGGCCGCTGCATTGGCAATGCCCTGCTGAATTTTGATGATGGACTCGGCAATCGCAAAGGCTTTACTGACCGCAAACAACCCCTTAAAGATCCCGGATTGCTCACCCGCAAAAGTACCGGCAATATCCGCCATAGATCCAAACAGAGCGCTGTAGTTCTGCAGCTGCTGCAACTGCATCTGACGACGCTGCTCGGTTTGTTTTTTCTCAATATCAGTTAGCTTCAACTGGTGCTGCTGGAACAGACCCTCACGGGCCATAAAGTATTGCCGCTCCAGATCAACCATCAGTTCCTGGTTACCCAAGGCCGCTTCGTAGTGCTCTTCAAACTGTTCAGTTAGTGACGCCATGCGGTCTTCATGGTCGTATTGAGCCTGAAGCTTTGCCGCCTCAGTACCCGCTGCCTGCAAAGCTAACTTGCGCTCAGTCTGCTGAGCTATGGCCTGTGCCTCCTGTTCAAAAGCAGCCGCTTTTTGCACGGCTTGTTGCCGATCAAGCTCAGCAGCCGCTTCCAGGATCTGGCGTTGCAGGGCTGGATCAACGCCCTTCAAGTCACCGTGACCGATCTCATACTGAGCTTTCTGGGCTTCGGTCGCATCAGAACCCAGCACCGCCTGGCGTCGCATATTGGCCAGCTGCTGTTCAGCCTGTCGAGTGGCTTCAAGCGTTTCCTTCTGGGCATTGAGCAGATCCAGCTTGCGCGCTTCGCTGACAATTTGCTGCTGCAGCGCACCCTCGACGTTTTTCAGCCCGCCGAACTCAATCTCATAGAGCGCTTTGGCGGCCTGGCTGGTCTGACCAAACAGGGCATTCTGTTTCTGCAGGTTGGCCAGCATACGCTCTGCGGCTTCCTGCTGTTTTTCGTTCACAACAACAGAGCTACTGCCTTCCGATGGACCTGCGGTAGTCGTTCCGGTTCGCAGGCCTTCCAGCTTCTGTTGAAGGGCTTCAAGATCTCGTTCCGCCGGAATCAGCTGACGATTAATTTCAGTCACCTGAGCCGCGATTTTGCTGGCTTCATCGCTCTGCCTGGTACGCAGTTCACTATTCGACTCGGTCAGCTTTTGCCAGAGCGACTGGCCAGGCAAGGGCGCATAAGCCAACCGATTGTATTGCTCACGAAGTTCAGCAACATGCGCCTTCTGTTTCTCAATAGCATCGGTTAGCCGGGTTTCCTGGAGTGCATCCATGCGCCCCAGCAAGCCATCCACCTCATCTTTTAACCCACGCGTATCGACTTTGGCGCTGGCAGCCTGGAGTGCGAAATAAGTCAGAGCTCCAGCCGCCATCATCACAATACCGGCAGGCCCACCCATCAAGGCCATAGCCCCACTGAATGCACGAGTGGCCACTGCGGCCTGAGCGGTGGCAGCAGCTAACGCTGTCCTGCTGGCAGCAAGACGGGTATCCGCAGCCTGTGCGGCCACGGTTGTCAGCGCCGCCGCTCGTTGAGACAGAGCCAGTCGCTCTTCTGCCTGAGCTTCTGCAATGGTCACGGCCAGCTTGGCACGATTTGCAGCAATCGCCTTGACCTTGGCAGCCGTCAAAGCAGCCACTGCAGCAGCACCTCGACCCATAGCGGCGGCCAAGGTCACACCGACCACTGTACCCACCAATTCGGCATTCTCGGCCAGTGTTTGCAGACTGGATGAAATGCCACCCAGCACCGGACTCAAACCATCACTAACAGGATCTTCAAAGGCCACCACGGCCTGCTGCCAGGCGTTCGTCATCTGGGCAAACTGGGCATTGATATTACTGGAGAGCCTTGCAGCCGCACCGTCATAATCGGCCAGCGCTTTAATTAACGTGGTCTTGAAAAAGTCGCTGGTCACTTCACCAGCCAGCATCATACGACGGAAGCCACCGGCCTGAAGGCCAGCCGCTTTATCCAGTTTGTTCAACAACCCGGGTAGAGGTTCCACTACCTGGTTCAATTCTTCAGCCCGCACCACGGGTGAGGCCAACGCCTGGGAAAGACCGTACATGGACTGACTCAACTGGACCGACGAGGCACCGGCCTGACTCTGAGCATTGCTCATGCCTTCGAAGATCTGGCGCATTTCGGTCTGATTCAACAACCCGGCTTCCTGCAAACTGGCCAGGCGAGCATAATTGCCCGCCATATCGGTCAGCACTTTATTGTGTTCCTGGGATGTTGCGATCAGGTATTGCTCTGTTTCAATCCACGCCTGCTGCCCCCCCACCAATGCAGTGATCTGGGTGCGCATGTCCTGATATTGTGCCAGTGTCCGGGTAATGTTGCGGGTCAGTTGCATGGCAGAGAAACCACCGGCCAATGCCAGCAGCTGGCCTTTCAGCAGCGAGGTTTGACGACCGACCGACTGCATCTGTCGTTCGGTGTTATTCAACTGGCTAGCCGTTGTTTGCCCACTGGCTCCCAGCTGTTTGATCGCCTGACCGGACTGACGCACTTCGCCGACAAAGCCTTTACCATCGGCTCTCAGTCGTAATACCAGGTTAAGGTCTTTCATCACTCTTATCCTTGTACAGCGGCTCGGCTGTTGAGATGTTCCGCAACCTCGCGGGCGATTAACTGCATTCGGTGATAGTCTTCCGGCTTGACCGTGCGGCCACTGAGGTCAGCGTCGGCTTTCAGTGCCACCACATCCAGACCGGTACAGACACTGCTCGTGGAGGAACTATTGAACTTCAGCTGGGCTCCACCCTGACACCACCAGAGCAGGGCTTCCCGGTGCTCCTCCCACACGTCGAAGACTTCGGCTTTCGGTTCCGGTGACTGTTGAACGCCCCAGGCGGCCAGATCGTCTTCAAACTCGGCCTGACCTTTGGGGGTGATGGGTTGCGCGGCCAGCAGGTGGCTGACCGCCTCCATCAGTTTTTTCTGCTGGCTTCCCCAGAAGATGCTTGCAGGTAGGCACGCACCACCGCTTGGTTAAACGCGGGCAAGTCCGCCAAGGCATCACGATTTTCATCACTGAACGACAGCTCATTCCCGTCTTCATCATGAATACCGCTCCAGCCCTGGACGATCTCTTCAAACACTACTTTGTCCCCTTGAGCAGCCAGATCGCGGTACTGAGTAGCGGGCAAAATCTTCAGATCCAGCGTAATCGGGTAAGACTTTGAACGACCTTTATCCAGGGCTACTTTGATATCAGCAGGCCAGTCCTTAACAATGCGGTCTTTGACAAACTTGAACATGGTCTTTTAAGTTCCGTTGATTAAAGGGTTTACTACGTTCTGTTTAACGGGCCATAAATATCGGTTTACGCCGTGATAATCTGGTCACCGTCACCAATGGGCCGCACCGGAATCGAGTAAGTCAGGGTTCCGTTCTGGTCGCCGTAGGTGGGTCGCCCCAGCTGCAGCTTGTCGGTACTCCACTGCACCTGGTTACCGGCGATTCCGTGGGTCAGGCTGAATGCGACGGTCTCACCGGTTTCGGCTTTGGCAAAAGGATCAAAGCTACCCAGACTGCCCGCCTCCAGAACCAGGGTGCCCGACGGCTGATAGTCCGAGATCATCACTTCTTCATGGCCGATGTATTCTTCATAGCTGACCTGGTTCGCCTGGTCGTATTCCAGACTGATCAGCTTGACGCTGTTGCCTGCCAGTGAAGCGCTGGTGTACTCGGCTCCGACCTTGAGGGGCGTCTGCCAGTCCGAAAAACTGGCGGCTGGGTTAGCCCCAGCCTTGGGCTTCACAAACAAACCGGTGAAGGTGTAACGCATCTGGGGAAACTGCTTAGCTACCAGACTCAAACTCATGGAGCCACGAGCACCGACCAGAGCATGGAGTACCCCGTCCATGTAGAAATAGAAGGTGTTGGATGCCGTGCTGTTATCGTCCAGGGCATAGCTCACCTGTTCCGGAGAGCTGCCCACGGTCGCGGTTCGCAAGCACGCCTCTGCCAGACCCGCCCAGGGCGCAGGCTGGTTAGCGGTCCCGGAACCGGAGAAGTCACAACCGAACTCCAGAGTGACGTAGATTTCGGTGGGCAGTTCCGGGCTGTTGCCCAGCTTGCCATCGTCGTAGTCCAGAGCCGTACTTTCACCGGCCATGGGTGTAATGGATACCTCACGACCCAGCACATAGGACGGTGAACCGCCATCAATGGCATCGGTGCCGTAGGTGCTTTCTGGCGCAAAAGCTAAAACCTTTTTAGCGAATTTACGAGCCATGGTTGGCATCCTCCGTGTACTCAGTAGTAAATTTGTCGATCCAGGCCACCTGGCCCTTATGAATATTCAACAGCTGTCCGCCGTCCAGGGTCAGTGCCTCAAACCCCTGGGGAGCCCAGCCAAACAGACGACGACGTATTTCCTGTCTCAGTGGCAGCAGATCCGGCTCCCGGTTATGGGCCTTCTCGACCACCACAACCCCCAGAGTCAGGCTCACCGTTTGCAGAGCCGGGCCACTGCCCCGTACATCCGGTGCGGCCCTTTCCGCCAGGTTGATCACGAACAAGGCCGGAGTTCGATTAAGAGCTTGCTTGTCCAGATCCGACAGCGCCAGCAGACCTTTAACCTCTACCCAGGGCGGTACTCCCTGCTTCAGCTGCTCAATCACCACCGACACCGCATCCATCAGATAAAGCCTTTGGAGTTGGGCCGACTGAACACCGACGGCTGACTTTCAAACTCCGCCAGATCTTCGCCGTCCCGCCGCTCTTCCTGGTCGTTAATACCCAGTTTCAGCTTGCCAGAGCCCAGCTGCTCCAGGTAACGAATGCCTTCCTTATGCCGCAGGGCAGCCGGGTGACTGTCGTCCAGTCGGTTGTCGTACAGATAGTACCGGGCCAGATCGCAGGCAATACGCTCCAGAGTGGCCGGAACCTGCAGCAGAGGCAGCAGGTAACGCCCGGCAAGATAGCCATCGATAGTGGCAGCGGCATCATCCAGGACAGGGTCAAGTACGGCATCCACCACGACACCGGCGCTGCCGTCCCGATCGGTAAGACTGATCACCTCGTCCTCACCAAACCGGAGTATCATGGCTTCTCGGGTGGCGTACATTACTCGGCGTCCTGTTCCTGCTCGGCACAGAAGATTGCCCAGACCTCATCACGCTGTTTGGCATTCACTCCCAGCACATCGGCATTGGGCTTGCCGGAACTGTTCAGTTCCAACTCACCAGAGCCATGAAGTTCGCGAAGCCGGGCCAATCCGTCAGGCAGTTCTTCCTGTACTTCTTCCGGTTTATCTTTCAGCACGACGCCAGAGTCGGTTACACCTGCACCCACGCCACCATCGTCCACTGGCCCTTGCGTTTCGGAAGTTTCAGCCGCCGCATTCGGGGCAGCTTTAACCACCAGTCGTGGATCAGCCTGCAGAGCTGCCAGCTGATCTTCTGTAAAAAGGTTTGCAGACACTGCGTTGTCGCCTTTAGCAAACGCCATACCTGCTCGGCGATAGCCTTCACGAGCCTTATTGGTAATGAAAAGAGTGGGAGTATCAGGCTTGTCCATCTCATGAGTCCTTCCTGTTTTGTTCGGAGAATGTCCAGCGGCTTGGGGTACCGCTGGCCGGGTACGTCACACTGCTACAGCAGGAACAGGGTTAATCGAGCCAGGGCACTACAGCCACTTCCACCGCTTTGTAGTTGGTATTGCTTTCGCCCTGGGCCTTGTTCTCGGCTTCCACCACTTTTTTGGCCGCAGCACGATTCGAAGGACCAACAACCAGCAGATTCGGCATGATGCCCAGCTTGCGCCCCTTGTCGGTCTTCAGCTTCATCATGCTTTCAATACCTGCATCAAAGTTGGTGTCATCCAGTGCCGCCTTGGAAGCAAACGCCTGTTGCCAGAACGCAAAGCCAGCATTGACACGGGCATCCACACCGTAGAGGTACTCGTCTTTGATAAAGACGTGATCGGACGTACCGGCATCAGTCTTGGCCTGCAGCCGATAGTCACGACGACGCTGAAGGATCAGGGGTTTGAGGGGGCGAGTGGTATCCAGCAGAAACCAGGGCGAACCCGTCCCAGCCTGCATATTGGACACCGACACTTCTGAACCGACTTCACCCACCGGGTGGTCGGTATCAAAGAAGTTCTGGCCGTCGTAGCAAGCTGTGGTAAAACCAGCGGCCAGCAAAGCAAAAATCAATTCATCCGGGTGAGTGGCTGCGGCATAGCCCATGTCGGCAAACTTGGGCATGAGCACACCGTAGGTGTCGTCTTCAATGTACTCCGCCAGAATGCCTTCAGTGGCTTCAAACTTCTTATTCTTGATGCTGTAATCGTAGATACGCATCTGGTTAACCTGACGATCACCGATCCACTCGCGCAGACGACTGAACTCACCCAACCAGGCGTAGTCTTCCTGGGCGGCAGTGGAGTTCACCAGAGTGGCTATTTTTTCCCAGTACGGGGAGTAGCTGTTCCGTCCCTGGTTGAAGTGAAGCTTGACCGCGTTATAAATGGCAGCAAGCGCCGGGGCTGAAATATTCATAGGTTGTCGTTCTCCTGTGACCTTTTGACGGGGAGATAGAAAGGGGTTAACAGCGGTTATTCAGCAGCGCGCTGCTTCAGAAACTCTTCCTTGCTGATGCCCGTAGCCTTCAGTACGGCCAGCTCGTCCGTATTCAGATCCTGATTTTTCTGTTTCTTCGGATCAGGCAACTCATCGGTCTGCTTGCCTTTCAAAGCCGCTACCGGTGCGCGACTTTCCAGCATGGCTTTCAGTGCCGCTTCACCCTGCTGATTACCAAATTGCTTGAGGTAGTCTTCTTCCCGCTTGAAAGCCCGCCCCTCTTTCAGAGCATCGCTGACCAGCTGATCAACAGTCTGCTCGGCGCTGCTTCCCTTGAGGCTGGCAATCTCAACCACGGCATCGTCGTACATCGCCTTGGGCACGTACTGGCTAAGATTCACACCTTCCGTCTTGGCACTGGCTTTCAGTGCTGCCACTTCAGTGGTGAGCGTGTCCGCGCTGTCTGCCTTGGTTTTCAGAGCTTTTACTGCACTCAGTGCAGCCTGTCCCTGCTCAGTGCTAACCGTGTCTTCGGATACTTCAATACCGATCCTGGCCAGCAGGTCTTTCAGCCATTGTTCCATGGCGGTCTCCTTGTGGTTTTTCTGGAATTGACCTTTCAGTGCGGATACTTTCTGGAGTCCATCGAGGCCGGGATAGTTGACCAGTGCCGCCATTTTTAAAGCAACCGGGGCACCGGTGGTTTTGTCGTAAGGGAAAACAGCCGAGAGAAAACGGTACTCATCCGACTGGATGTAGTCCCTGGCCTTGTCGGTCCAGCGTGGTTTAATGTAAAGGCCCTCACCTTCACGCCACTCCATCTCGTCGGCGTTGAACCAGCCAGACGCAATGGCGGGCTGGCCGTTCTCTTCGGCTTTCAGGGTCTGGTGTTCGTAATCAATCAGACGATCATTGGTGAGCCCTCGTACCTGGTTGATCAAACGGTCTGCTATCTCACCATCCAGAAACCACTGGCCACCGGGAACATCGAAGGGTCTGCCATCGACCGCACTGAAGTGACCAGCAGGCAACAGCTGCGCCCAGCCATCGGCGTCAGGCGACAGATTCAGCTCACCGGACAGAATGCCCAGACCGATGTCAGGATTGTCCTGTTCCTGTTGGGAAAGGACGGCCAGAGAAAAATGAGAGAGTGAGAATGTATCCATAGCCTTTAAGGTTAAAGACTTGGCAGAGTGACGGGTTCTAAAGGGTTTTAGGGAATATTAGAGACGTTGCGGGGGAAAGAATCTTATCTTATGGCGTCCGACAGATGACGGGCAAGCACTTCCATAATCTCGTCTTTGTCGTCTTCACTGGCTCCCAGAAAAGGCCGCGCAGGAATCGCCGCATTGGCTGGGCGCATATCCGGCAAGCCACCATGTTGATGAATGGCCGCATACACTTTGTTACTGCCCACCTGGGCAAAGTCACGACCATGATCAGACTGGATCGACGCGGCCAACTGCCCGGACATTTGCAGGATGGAACCGGTATAGCCTTTCGACTGACGATAGCCTTTGTGGGCTTCGGTTAATGGCTGCCAGGATTCGCCAGTGGTGGGATCGGCCTCATTGGCAAATGCTTGCTCGGAGGCATCGGCCAGGATACCGGAGATTTCTTTCATGACAGGGCTAAGGTCTGCGCCCGCCGCAGCCAGATCGGTCAGCGCTTTCAGGCTGCCGTTATCGTTGAGGGTGAGTTCTATGGTGGCGGGCATGGGATTCTCTCCTATTAGCGTGTCACTCTTCAAATTCAATTATTGTGAAGAATTATCCCAGCTATTCATATAGATCTCGACAACCTTATAGTCGTTTAAGGATTTATCAAACTTAAAAATAACATCGACATTGGCATAAACCATATCTCTGGCTGCCAATTCATTTAAATCGATGTTTTCATCTAACTGCAATTTAACTCTTTGTTCAGCAATGCCGGGTAAAATAACTGACCAACCACGCCTATAATTATCACGATCTGTCCCCCGAATTTTTACCAAAGTGCGATCGTATTTATCAATCTTCTCAGCAGGCTTGGGTGGCTCATATACACCAGGTGCAGACTTTATCGTATCTTTCGTAATCACTAACTGGTCATTACCATCAATAATTATCTGGGCCTCATCATCTAACTTGCCAGGCTTCACCAACTTAACCGCATTCTCCGCCAGTTTTTTCTGGTTACGTATACTGTCACTGATCACTTTCTCAACAGTCTCTGCATCCATATCCAGATTCTGGCCTACAAAGTTAAGTACTACATTATTATTTCCTGTAATAGTACTGGTCGCCTGACCTCCTGTCCCTGATGGCAGAGCTTTAACTACACCCAACAGTGCAACTGCAGTAATAGTTGACCCAATCAATATTGGTACTATTTTTTTTCCGTCTTCCATGCCTGATTGCTTCCGAAGCTTATCGACCCAACCATTGAACCCTTCTTCACTCTTAAAAAAGTACCTGACCACAAAGTCTTCAATCAAAGACCCCGCAGCGATACTTTTTATGTCAATCTCAACTCTGGTAATGACATCCGACTGAGTCAGACCATTGAGAACATAAGGAGTTTCTTCGACAACACCTTCAAGAGCTTGCAGTGATTCAATGATACTCTTAATCGGCACATACTTTCTGTTTGTATAACGTAGCTGATGACTATCCTCATAAACAAACTCACTCAAAGCTAAACCCTCAAATATGTAAAAAATCTGAGAAAACCTTACCAAATGAAACTAAAGTACTCACCACCTTTTTACTTTTATCAACGTTAAAGGGGTATTAAAGACCCTACAAGCTCAAAAACCAAACCAAAGCAACCTTACAACCTCCACATACAAAAAAGCCTCAGAGAGCTTCTGAGGCTTTTTTAATGACAGGTTGTTAATACACCTACTCACCACCCTGTACGATATAACTCTCCCAGACATCGCCAAACAGTTCTTTGTCCCGGCCTTTAGCCTGTTTCTCCAAGCGTTCCAACTGATCACCTACATCCTCTGACCAGGGCTTAGCTGCCAGTAAATTAAAGGCTTTTTCCAACGGCCCCAGCTTTTCACCGGGTGGGGCTTGATAAGGCAGCTCTGTTGATTCAGTCATATCATCGCCCTTTTAAAGTCGGGTTACTATTCTCTATGGCTTCTTTCATTGTAGCCTCTATGAAGTCAGCCGCTTTCGGGTTCCACTTTCTAACCCCTATCGGATCAATGTACCAAGCGGTAAAGTGTTCAGCAAACCACTCGTACTTATTAGTACGGCTGTACTCGGTCAAAACAGACACCCGACTCAGCGCCGGAAAGCTGGGCGAGCCTGCCCAGTAATGCACCTGGTGGCCGACTTCGTGAATCCAGGTTGTGACTATCTGCTCTGGACTTTTCTGACCAGCTGCATCCGATAGAGACCAGTATCGATTAATATAGTCACCTGGTGTACTGGTACGGTTTACATCCGTATCAGGGGCATAGATTCTTCGCGGCCCTGAGTTTTTAGCCGCCGCTTCCAACACCATGTTTGTAGCCTGCTTGATTTTATCTGCTTCTACTTTTGCAAGATTGGTATTAGCCGCCACTTTTACCATGACCAGATCATTACTGGCACGGGTATAACCGTTAGTACGACTCACACTCGCTCTTGTACTGTACGCATATTGCCTAAATGCTTCTTGCGGCTGCACACTCAAGTAGTCAGCTACTCGGGTTTGCATATCTCTATTTTGCAAGGCTTTTTTGCCACTTAACTCGGTCGCCTTAGCCATCACTGACTTGATTGGGTGAGCTGCCAGAAAGTCATTAAATAGTTTCTGACTCTGACCGGTACCCAACTCATTCAAGACCCGGTTGACCTGATCACCACTCACACCCTTTACAGTAGAGAAAGGAGCCGGTGCCTTGATCGCCAAGCCTGGCATCTTTTCTCTAGGAGAATTGACCAGCCGCTTCTCTTTTTTAATCACATCCTTATTAAACTGCTTTAACTGTGGCTTCCCTGGTCGGTGATTCCACCCGGCATCCGGCGTCATACTCTGCCCCCCCTGGGTAAAGGTGGTGACCTGGTGGGTGTAGACTTCGCCAGAACGTTTATCAAAACCACTCTCGACGGTATGAGTACTTAAACGACCTTCGGACGATTCCACCTGTAACCCCAGCGATTGCAAACGACGGAGACTCAATGCCCGGACCCGGCACCGGCAGCCCCAGCCATTGGCCGGGTAGTGGGTGTTCCAGATCGGGTCGGTGTAATGAAAGACTTTATTATGGAGCGCTGCGTGGGAAGCCCGGGTATTCTCATCCATCACCGCCACATACATCCAATAGGGGCGACTTTCCGCCATAGCGGTTTGCTGTTGAATCCGCCCTGCCTGATAGGCCGTTTGGGTGTTGATGCGGTAGATGTTTTTCAAGCGCCAGGGACTGCCCAACTGCACCATCTCCGCTTCGCCCTTGCTATCTACGATGACCTGTTTGCCCCACCATCCCAGCTTTTGCAATCGGGGGGTCAGGGTTTTAACAAACTCATGGGACGTGGTACCGGTGGCTATGGCCTTATCGAGTTCTTTACCAAGGGTTTCGAGGATATCTACCCGGGCCGCCTTGGCCACTGTGAACGCCTGGGCGTGGGTTTCGGCGGCCACGTCTTGCCAGTTCCAGCCGATGACATAGCCCTTCGACCGAAAGAACTTAACCGCATCTTTCGGAGTCAGGGTAAAGGCATAGACCAGGTCGTCATTTTTGAGCATTCAGCCGCCCCCAGGTCTGGGCGACAAACAATACACGGCTGAGTTGTTCGGTCAGTTCAGTGTCGTCCATGGTCGGATAGAGTTCGGCTAGCTGTTCCATAGCAGCCTCTGGCCCTTCGGTTTCTATGGCTTTAATCAAAGGTTCCAGCATCGGCATCATTAATGCCTGCAGCGATTCTGCGGGAATGCTGCCCAGTGCATCGTCCAGATGACTCTGGGGTTGTTCGGCATCGGTTTTTAGTATCGCTAATGCACTGTTTAACGGCCCTTTAAGGGCGGTTTCGGTTTGGGATTGATCCAGTACAGGGCTTTGAGCTTTAGGACTGGTCAGAATCTCCTCATCCTCTTTGGGTTCGGGTATCTGCAGTTCCTGGTTGGCCCAGTTCAGAGGAATACGCACACCGGCATTCACCAGACCAGGGAGCGCTTTGGACAGTGCGGCAATATCACCCGGCTCGGTAAAGTCGAACTGAAACTGGGGAATACGACGGGGGTTTTGATAAGAACGGCCATTCAAAACATAGATGGGATAGACCAGATCACGGGTCACCGTTCGGGCCAGTTGCCGGGCGTCGCTTTCGGTCAGCTCTTTACGGACTTCGTTATGCACATTGCCCAGAGCGTTGGTACTGCTTTTGCCGTCGGCCTGACTCGTGAGTGTGCCACCCAGGATCGCCTTGGACTGGGTGCGCTCACACCAGTCCACCATTTTCATAAAACTGTCAGCGTTGGCGGTACTGGAAGCCCGCTCAAAATCAATTTCCATGCCCTGGGGAATAATGCCCCCGGCGTTATGGCCAATGCTCATGACTGCCCTGAGCAGGGTAGCTTTTTCTTTCTCGGTGGCTCCCCCCGGGTATTTACCCAGACGAATCGGCAAGCCATAGATCTCCAGAAACTCGGCCAGATCCCGCACAGAGTAGTTTTTAAAGATAAAGGGCCAGGCTAATACACGCACCAGACCCTGTCGGCCCAGGTAACCAGACTTGGCCCGGGCGCAGTGATTGATCCAGCCAAAGGCTCGCAGGGCCACCCCTTCGTAACTGCCGTCTCGAAGCCTTAGCTCATTGCGGTCATGAGGATTGGTCTGGAACCAGGCGGAGTCTCGCTGTTCGGCAGAGACCGGCAGCATTTCCCCGCCGAAGTTTTCCCACTCCAGCTCCAGTGCACTAAAACCCTTTAAAATGCAGTCGGTCATATCAAACAGCGCATCTTCCAACCAGGTGCACTGGCGCAGCATGGACTCAATCATGGCTGCGTCGTCTTTCTCCGCATCGCTGGCATCGGCTGGCGGTGTAATTCGCCAGTCATACCCCAGTACCGCACGACGACGTTTGGACAGCTCAGAAAACAGGTGACCGTCTTTCTCTTCAAAGTCAGCCGCCAGTTCGCTCTGGGCAATCAGATCATTGTCTTCGGCATTCTTGAGGATGCCCGCCAGTTTGTGAGGTGTCAGACCACTGGAGGGATGATCGGAATAATGCTGGCGCAACATGGCCAATTTGGATTCGTTATCGGTTTGCTGCCCTTCCAGATCCAGATCAAAAGGGTTGCCATTGATATCCTGTATCGTTGATTTCGCCATTACCAGCATCCCTGTTCAAATTCGTTGAAGTGTTCGTCATGGTCTTCGTTGGGCTCGCTGCGCTTGTCGGGCAGTGCGGTGAATTCAATCAGGCCGCCTTCTTCAAGAGTGGCCGCATAGGCCAGCACCAACGCCGAAGCCGCATCACCATGACGCTGCTTTCCATCTTTAGAGTCTTTGCCCCTGCCTTCAGGAATAACCGGTACACCTCTGTCGACGATAATGGTGCGAATGTCATCCACAGTATCTGCGTCTGCTGGTATCTCAATCATGTCGTCTTCAAATGCCGCTTTAAGTTTGGGCATATGAGTGAGATACCAGGCGCGGGAGGCCATTACGTCTTCAATTATGGAACCGTATTTATATCGAGCCTGTTCCGCTAGAAATTCACCGTTGCCTCTGGCATCTAGTTTGCCAGCAGAGAAGCGAGGTAGCCGATTACAAAGATAATAGAAGATGCGCTCTTGACTGGTGAATGGCACTGTTCGCATTTCCAGAATGAACGGCGCTTTTCTTTTCAAGTTGGCTTCGACAGCTAAAGGAATCAGTACAGAGAGATCGACCCTACGGCCAAAATCCTGCCCAACGTAATGCCTTAAACGATGATCAAGTTGGTCTAAAAGAGGCTTTAAATAATCATTACACCAGTCATCTGTTATCTGGTGCCTCTCATGCTCTGGACGTGAGTTAAACTCAGCATCGCCAGTAAAGCGAAGGACTGGTAGTTTTCTATTGGTTCTGGCTTCAATGGTTGGCCTGGGAATGTAGGCACCACCGCCGCGTTTAGGCACACAGAAGTATTCTTCCATGGCATCTTCTTTTGTAGGCGCGTTCTTGATCAGTCCATTGCGCCACTTTTCCTGAGCCTCTTCACTCCACTCCTGACCAGTAACAAAGCAGATTCTTTTATAGAGGCCGTCGGCCAGAGCATCATCCAGGGTCACTCGATGGACACTGTAATCTTTCTTCCCTGCCCTGGCGTCTTTGATGTACTGATTGAACAGATTCTCTTCGCTGTTGTGTGTGCTTATAATCCTGACTCTGGCACCCCACATCGTCAGAGCCATAGCTGCCTTGAGCAACTCGTCCAGATCTTCATGAAAAGCGGCTTCATCAATTACTACATCCCCCTGCAGACCACGAAGGTTGGAAGGACGAGAAGACAGTGCCTGGATCTTAAAGCCACTATTGGGGAAGCGGATCATGTAAGTCAGGATTTCTTCTTTCTTGCCTTCATCCCAGAAACTCTGCTCATAAACATCAGCCTGGGCTAATTGATCGAATGCTTTGGCAAACAGAGCGCAGGCCGCTATATATTCCAGTGCCATCTCCTGACGACTACCGACGTAAAAGACATTTCGACCACCGCGACGTTTAGGCTTACCTGTAGTCATTACATTACTGGCTGACTCTGGCCAGGTGGCTCCACAGCGGCGAGTCTTTTCAAAAATCTTGATCTGGGACTCATCCAGAAACCACTTTTGCTGGTAACCCAGAAAGATGGGCTCTTTATCTGGCACAACACTATCAGCAGAGTCCGGTACATCAACGCCATAAAGCTCTTTTTCTTCCTGAAGATTAATCAGTCTCGGCTGACCTATGGCTTTGAGTACTGGGGCTTCCTGACTCATTAGGCTTTACCCAGCAGGATTTCACGAATCCTGTTTTCTAACTGTTCTGACATACCATCAGAACCACGAAGTTCATCGGTAACCGTATTGGCAGCTTCTTCTGCAAACACCTTACGAATCTCGGTCTCCCGCTTATGGGAAGCCATAGCCGCCTGCTCAACCCGCTGCATCACCAGAGCTAACTGGTTCAGAGCTTTGGGCTCGATCTTGCCGCGATCCTTGCGCATTTCCATGATGACGTCGGCGGCCAGGGTTCGGACGGACTCCAGCAGCATCTTGCCCACGTCACTGGTAGGAGCTTCACCCAGCTTGGCCACCCAGACCGACGACACTTCCCGAAGCTCTCGGATCTGCTGCCCCATCTCGTCCATCTCTTTGGAATAACGACTCATGCCCGATTGACTGATCGGGTTTTCACCATGGGCTTCACACAGTTGATTAACCTCGTCCAGTATCTGGGTCTGGGTCATACGACCCTCACGAATCAACCGGTCCAGCTCTTCTTTAATTTTTTTGGGTAGCAGCTTGATCCGGCTTTTGCGGTTGCGGGTTTGGGCTTTTTTGTCGGTCATGGGTCACCTGGCCCTCGGACGTTTAACACCTGGCACCGTGGCACGACCGGCTGCCACATCTTCACCACGACTTTTGAGAGTCGCTATCAGAATCCCACTGATATCATTCAATGAGAGGAGATCCAGTTCTTCCAGATACTTCATGTGAGAAACAACCAGAACACGACTGATGTCATGTCCGTACGCTTTCAGCACTGTCTGCAGTACAGACTCATTGGCCTGAAGCCCCGCCATGTCATCAGCCAGAGTACGAAGAATGACCAGTCGCTGATCTTCATGAAAAACAGATTTCAAACTCACGGTTAATCTCCCTTCTTGCTGTTCAGCAGAAACTCGTGGATTAGATCAACTTTTCGCTCCACGCCTCCGACCTGCTTGGTTAATCCACCAACATCTACCTTAATGGCAACAAGGTCTTTATGAAGCTGGCTTTGCATGGCTTCGAGCTTTTTTTGATTACTGTCAAGATTGGCTTGGGCGTCTTCCAGCCTTTGCACCCTTCGATCCATCTTTTTGTTCTGCTCTTTCAGCGCTTTAATATCGTCACTGTTGTCTTTCTGTTTGCGCTTAATTAAGGCCCATATAAAGAGAAGAAATACTCCAAGAGTGGAGATGAGATCCAGCCCGAATTTCATTGCACTCCAATCAATACCGTCCAGCATGTTGATATCCCTATACGATTAACGTGATCAGCCAAACAAAGAACCAGACGACCAAGGTAACCTTCAGTGCATCCCAGTTGAGCTTTGTTAATGCAAGCCAGGCCACCGCCTCTTCCCCACGAAGGCCAAAGGTTCGGTAACTGGTCCAGATGGCAAAGCCTAAGAAAGCCAGGACCAGCATTAAAAAGAAACTATGCATAGCCTTTCTCCTTATGTTCCTTGCGCTGCTGGCAATCCAGACAACGACTGGCTTCTATACCAGCTGCCAGCCGATGCTCTATAGACTCTTCACAATCCCGGCAGCAGGCTTCGCCGTTGATATAGATGGGTGACTCTTTAACACGGTTTAACTGCCGTTTAATCGCCTGTTCACGGTCAGCTATCTCCAGCTCTTTGGCGCGGTCAAGATCGTCCATACTTACTTCCCACGACCTTTCACGTAGTTGTAGATCCCACCCGGGGCGAGTGCAGCCATGGCCGCCATGGGGTCATACCCTTGATGCACCATATAAAAAGCCAACCCATAGCCGAGGTAACTCATAACCTGACGGCCCATTTTGTGCAGGGCATCGACCCAGGGCACGGTAGTGGTTTGCAGTTCCTGTCGATACGTTTCTTCCAGCATCTGGCGCAACTCGGCGCTGGCCATATCTGCTTCGTGTTTAAAGGCGTTGAGTTTGTCCTGATCGGTAATGGCTTCCGATGCCAAGTCAATGACCTTACTGAAGGGATTGATCCAGTCGAGCAGGCTCATAGCAGACGTTCCTCATAGAGGTATTGTTGAAGCTCAAAGCAGCGCTTGAACCAGCCACGAATAAAACGGTTCTGGGACTCGTCCTGAGCAATCCGGTGGTAGCGTTTCGCACGGCGGCTGAGGTAGTTACTGATATATGAAAGAGGGGTTTCCAGGTGAGCAGTTCTGAGAGTGACCGGGCCGAGAATGCCGTCGACCGTCACGTTAAGCGACTGTTGCAAAAAACGAATGGCCGCACCCTTACCCATATTGACTGCGGTATCAAAAACGACACAGGCCACCGCCGCAGGCAACAGGTCACACTGGCAGGGCTGCCAATAGTCCTGATAATAAATAGCTTTAGCCTGCTCAACCGTCAGACTCTTGATATCCAGATCGGGATAGGCACGCTGACTGATACCAAAACTCGTGGCACCACCCCGGTCTTTCGGGTCGTCCACATAACCACCTTCTTCACCCAAAACAAATGTTATGGCAATTTCAAAAGCGGCTGAGTAGTCGGGAGTTGAATATTTATTGTTCATGCTCCCAGTGTGCAGGGAGCTTTACCCTAAAGGGCTTTAAAGCCCTTTAGTGTTATATTGATGCAGGAGGGCAGAGAAAAAAGAGAGGCGCAGGCTTTACGCCTGCTCATTGGGGAAGAGATTATGCTGTATCCGGTTCTTGTGCAACTGCCTTTGCTCACGGACTACTTCATACACTTTCTGTTCACTGAGTTTGTAATGGTTGCTGAGTCCCCGTATGTTTTTACCATCAAACTCATCGTATATACGTTTATCTCTCAAGGCTTTTTTAATGCGCTCTCCCTTGGGTAGATAGTAGTTTCGGCCTCCGCACAGAAACGACATAGCCAGCAAAACCCGCTCCATTTGCAGGTAAAGCGCATCGTCTTTCACCTCTTCCCGCAGCAGTTGTGCCCGAATTACTTCAGCCAGTTCGACCAGGTCACCGGGCCACAGGTGCTTTTGATGCAGGGCTTCATCATCCAGGTGCCCCAAAATGTCATTAGTGTGATCAAGGCCGAACAGGTCGTCTTCATTCATTGACATGCTTTAGCCCTCCGTTTTTTAATCTCCCGGTACTGCCAGCGCTTCAACTGCTCAATCAGACGACTGCAAGTCGCGGTATCCAGCCAATCCACTTTCTCGATACCGTGCCCGTCATTGAGACGAACACTCATCTTCTTAACCCAGTTTTCCAGGGCATTCTCTGAACCGTCCTTGATAAAGCCCTCCTTGTACATGTCGATCCAGAGCGCCCTCAACTTGTCTGTGGGCCGACCTTTACTGACCGGGCTGGCACGTTTACCACTAAGCGATTTGGCTCGCTTCGGCTTCCAACCCATAACCGTTTTCAGGTAGTGCTCAACCTTAAACAATTCAGCCAGGGACATCTTTCCACAGCTGTCTTTTTGAGTTTGAGCCTTGAGCAGGGTGCGGTATTCGGCATCATCCATACCCAGCTCGTGCTTGGCGATATGGATACGGGCAATAGCTCGGCCACGCTCACCGGGCTTGCTGTTTTTAGAAGGGTTAGATGGCATCGAGCACCTCCGGGTGTTCTTCTCCGATCGCCTCTAACAGATGACGACGATGGTCTTCAAAGTACTGGATCAGGGCTTTACTCTGGTCATCGGCCTGGTCAAATACCTCGCTTTGCTTATCAAAGACATCGGGCTTGATGCAGGCAATGTCGCGGCTAACCATATGCATGGCCAGCAGCTCGGCGACTTTGCGGGCGGTGAGTTTGCTCATACCAGATCACCCCCTACAGCAACCAGCTCAAGATCTTCCAATTTCGCGTACTGGCGCATCAACACCGTCGAATTTTTGAAACACGGCTCATACCAAACCTGTTTTTTATCGAAGTCCGGCAAGTGCTTTTTCATAGCACGAACCCCTATCTTTTTACGAAGGTTGGCTATTTTTTTCGGGCTGTATAACGCCTTGGTTCTCTTATGCCAAAGCTTCTTTGTCAGAGGATTAAACGAATCCATAGATTCAATCCCCCAAGCCGGTCTGTATACTCCATCAAAATATACAAACAAACGAGATTCAGACTCGCTTACAAAGCGTCTGGTAATTGAAACTTTGACCTCTTGATACTCAAACTCAACAGTGCCAAACACAGCTGACTGTAAGTGATCTGTGACCTGTTTTTGCTGCTCTTTACTCAAACTCATACCGCCTCCCCCAACTGCAGCACCTGGTCACATTCATCCAACAACGCAGCCAAATCCGGGCGGTGATCTACTGACTGATCCAGCTCATCCTGCAACTGCTGGGCCTGACGGGAACAAAGATCTTGCAGTTCCGCGATCTGCTCGTCTTTATGAGCAATGATCCGCGCGGCCACCAAACCTTCTGGCTCTGGCGTTTGCACCTTCACTCCAGCCAAAGGCACCACGTTCATGTATTCAGAAGGCTCCAGCTCGTTAAAGCTTTTGACCTGTTCAGGGGTCCATGTTTCTTTCATTGTTATTATTCCTGTTAGGTGGGGCCGATGACTATTTTGGATAGCCCCGACCCCGTTTTCTCCTTTATGGTTAATGTTCCCCAACACAACCCAAAGGTAGAAAAATAGTGGTCAATAAAGATCATGACTTCGAAGTCGAAGCACTTGCACAAAAAGCCTTATTGGAATCCTTACTGAACTGTCTGGTTTCCGAAAACCCTACCGTGCTTTACAAAATGCTCAGGGACCTGGACAAACAGATGCGTATCAGTCCTGACACTGACACCCATCTTGCTTCTGGCTTTGGTCTAAAGCGCGCACAAGGGCTTGTACTTCAGCTTCTAGAAAAGCACGATCCTCAGCCGTAACAACGCGGTTCCCACAACCCCGTTGCACAATCTTGAAAACCCTTGCGCTGATACGGTCAGCGCAGTTTCCTACCCTGAGAGCATCTCCAAAGTTCATCGCTTTTAAATCACTCATAGCCACCTCCTTATGCTGCTGGTAGTGACAGAGGTACGACCTGCCACTCATCGGTATCCCCAACACGTTCCCTGACCAGAATGTAGGTAACGGTTGTCTTGACAAAGCTGGCATCCGTTAATGCCTGCATTGCTGTTTGCCAATCTTCATCCTGTATATCCATACTTCTAAGGCCGATTATCCTGCTCTGGCTCAGGCTGCCTTTGCTGTCTTTGCGAAAAGCGTGCATCACGAGTTTTCTAAGCTCACCGCTGCTACCTTCGGTCACTCGATCCAGATAACGATCAATTAATTCCTTAGCCGCTTCTGCTTGTTCGCTGAGGCCAATCACCGGTCGGTTCTTGATTTCAATTTTGTAACGGCCATCAAAAGACAGCAGTTCGGTATTTCCCTTCTTACCGCCCAACTTTACGCCATACTGCTCAAGGGAAAGCTCAACAAACGCCCGGCAGTCCCCTATAGCCTTCCCCTTGAACTGAGCCAACATTTTGCTCAGTGGTAATGCCTGACTAATAAGCTCCATGACCAACTCATCACGGGCCCGGTCAATAGGCTTGATCTTGTCCTCAGGTACCAGCCTCCCTTCGTGATCCTGGCGGTAGCCGTCCGGAATGGTTTGTTTCTCTGTCATGGGGTTCCCCTTCCTGGTTGTGGTTTTAGTCTCTGATTTCATGGCCAGTCGCAAACGACGCCATTCTGTTTGCGAGAGGCTTTTCATGCGCTGAAGGCTCAGTCCTTGCTGTTGCATGTCCATTCCTCTCGATGGGTAAAGCGCTTAACGAACCGTCCAGCTGAGTTGACACCCTTCAAACTCAACCATGGCTTTTTCGTAGTGACTGCCGTTGTTACCCTTGCTGACGACGGCAGGTTCCCCAAATTCCCGGCAGCGCGGATGCCAGCTGATTTTGATCTTGGGTCGCCCCTCGCCCAGCAGAACCTTCTCAACGGTGTACCCCTCCCGCTGCAATCGGTTCACAACATGTGTCGCTTTCTGCAGTGACTGGATCATATAGCTCTGGCTCATATCCCTTTCGCCCATGTCATACCTCAGGGTCTGTTTTGATTTTCTTGTTGTGGCATTCATTCTGCTCTCTTCCCTAAAAGCCGTTAATCCGTTGTTTTACCTCGCACCCATGCCCCTGCGTGGGAACGAGTTAAGCGTTACTGCCTTAGCTGCTGGTCACACCAGCGATAGACACTGCGTTTTAACTGCGCCTTAGCCTGTTGTTCAAGACGTCGTTTCCAGGCCCCTGTTTCCTGAGCCTTGGCCTGCAGAGCTTTTGCCCGTTTGCGCCGAATGGCGGCATACTTCTCGCTTTTTGTGTTGACCGCATCGCACTCGCAACTCAGAGCCTCCATTGCAAACAACTGTTCAGCGTCGTGCAGCAGACTGATCTGGTCATAAATATCCATTAACCCCACCTCCTGAGCTTCTGATAAATGTCTGAACTCGGCTCACGGACAATCAACTTCTGCTTGCCGTTAAACACCCAGCCACTGAACACCGCACAAGCCAGTGCCTCAGTCTGGCAACGCTGTTTAAACGGGCAGTCATCACAAGGGCAATTGTGAGTGGTGGTGTATTGATGCTCATTGGCGCTGCGGCTTTTCTTCTTCGTGACATAAACCGTCTCATCCATGGGGATGGCGAAATATTCCAGGGCGCTCATGAGATATCCCTCACTGGAATCCGCGAATGCTCACACCCTGAACGACACCCGTGATACAGCTGCACACGGGTCGGGTTGGTGGCGCAAAAGTTACGCTCTTGGAACTCCAGACAACGGTCACGGGCCAGCTCACCCACCACCGGACAGTTGACGCAATACCCCATAAACGCCCCTTTAAACTTCTCTTTAAAGCCCCCTACCCGGTGCTCGGCATACTTGCCGTTGAGCACCTGGCTCACCATGGCTCCAGACACATCCAGCCGTTTGGCGATCTGGCTCTGGCTCAAACGCTCGGCTACTTTTTGCAGCTCCTGGTGCCAGTCTTCATTGACATAGCTTTCTTTTTCATGAGCCATCAGCACACCTCCTCAAGTACGATGATTTCTTTGGTCTTGTAGTCGTACAGCCTGCCCAGCTGCATATTGACGGCAGGCGGCTTTTCTCCCGTGTTGCGATACTGGGGCAGCAGGTAACTGGGCTCACCCAGACTGTCCTGGCTACGGCGCAGATAGTTAAACTGGTGCAGCTGGCTGACCTGCATTTGAATGACGGCCTTGTCCACTTCTGTGACGCCTTTTAACTCGCTCACTGTGAAATTGCGCAACATCCTCATGCCCTGCCAAATCTTGAAAGCCTCCGATCCGGCCTCTGCAGGTGGGCCAGGCCAACGTCGGATATCTACAGGCACTTCATAGACCTGCTTTGTATTGAGGTCAGAGACTGCATGACCGCCATGCAGTCGATAGGGAGCAACAGGGCCGGTATTATGAATCAGCCAGAACCGGGCTTTTGAGCCCTTTGGCTCTCGCCACAGATAACCAGCACGTTCCAGAAAGCTGAGGTAATACCGAACCTTGCACTCTCGCAAACCGGTTTTCATTGACAACGCTCTTGAGGTTGCCCCTTTAAGAGTCCTGAGCAGTTGCCAGACCCGGCCTAAATCTTCCTCCAATCCCACTAAGCGAGCCCGTTTCAAGCTTCTTTTTTTAATTTCTGTTACAGGCTTTAACTCCGTCATGGCTATTCCCTCTTATTATTCTTCTGCCGTTAACCTGTTAGGCCGCCACACCCAGAAAGTAAGTGCCTCGCGCTTCCCGGAACTTCGCCAGATCCATACTGGTTACATCTAAAGAAGCCGCCACCTGTTCTATCCGGTACAGGCCGGTGGTAATCCGCCGGGTGTTGCCTCGGGCAAACTTGTAGAGATCCGCCAGCAGGTCGTCAGAGACCTGCACCTCACACAGCTGGTCAGTGATCAAACGAGCGTCGTCCATATCCAGCGCATTGAACTCCACGTCGATCAAAAAACGGTTGTCGAACTTGTCCGACTTTTTGATCTCATTTTTAATACCCTTCATCCCCACCAGGATGATGGGCATGACAGACATGTCCTGCATATCCATGATCGTGTCCCGGATATCATCGAACCGGACCAGGTAATCCGCCTCGTCAATAAACAGTGGACGCCCCTCCATACTCAGCTTGTTAACAATGTCGTTGAGCATGTCGTCCAGATAACGGCGGCGGGGTATCTCCAACTCCCGACAAATACTGCGCAATAACGCGGAGGGCGTACGCCAAGCGGCCATGGCCCGCACGTAATAGGCACTGTGCTTGATCGCAAACCAGGCAGTACCGGTGGTTTTGCCCAGCCCGGTATCACCATGAATCAAACCGAGACGGTGGGTCAGCCGCTGGGGAGCACTCAGTAGCGCCTGCCCTTGGGCAGCCAGTAAAGCAACGTTTTTGACAGGGACCGTAATATTTCTCATACTTGTGTCTCTCTATTTGTTATTGTTTTTGGGCGTTCTGCCCGATAGGGATCGAGTAAGAGCAGCTGCCACTGCTCTCTACTCACTCTTCTTTCAAACCAAATGCCATCTTGCCGAACTCGTCGTACACCAGCTTTAAGCCTTGCCATTCAGGCGTTAACTCAAACCGCTCCTGCCACTTATGATCCATTTCGTTCAGAGCCTCACCCGCCAGCTTGCGTTCGTGCTGACGTATCCAGCGTTGGAAGCGATCGGTCGGTGTTTCAGCGGGGTCTGTACGTTGTTTAACCCGATCCGTTACCACCTGGTTCATGCCCTGAGCCAGTTCCTGGGTAGGTTGGCCGTGCTCGTCCACATGGCCCGAGCCTTTTTGGTCAGCGGCATCGGCAGCTGCCAGAGCTTCAGCGGCTCCATCCAGATAGCCGGTTTCGTGGGGGAGTTGGGGTTTAGGGAACGGTGTCACGTTGGCATTGCGCTCAGCGATCAAACGCTCTTTGCGGGCAAATATCTTTTCGATCAGCTCGCCCTGGTTGATCTTGCGGCCCTTCTTGCGCAGTGCTGCCTTCTCTTCGGCCACCTTTTTCTGCTCTTTCTTCATGGCTCTGGCCAGCTCTTCGCGGCTAATGCCGGTAATGCTCGGATTCTGAGCCACGCACACAAACTCACCCGACAGCTCAAACAGGTAGATACGACCAATATCCGCTGTGTCATAACGCACCATGAACTGGTCTCCCACCCGTGACCCCATTTCGGGAGCAACGTACCAGCCACCATCAAGCTTGACGCCTTTTTTCTGAACGGTGCGCACGCCCTTCTGTCCGGGAATCGGCTCCAGCAACAGATCAAGGGCGCGCTCATCCTCAATACGGCGGACAGGCTCCATCCAGTTCTGCACCATTTCAGCCGGAGTTTTTCCGTTCAGCCCGTTGTGAGCGTCGTGCATATAAAAGGTATCGATCCAGCGATCGGTAAACGCCTGAAGGTCTTCGCTGCTCAGAGTGGTTTCAATGATATTTTTGCTGCTGCCCGCTTTACGCTTGAGCCGGTCCGCAAAACTGAACTGGGCTTCAATCGCCTGACGCTCGGCGACGTTATGGCCGATAAAGCCGGGCAGTAACTCCACTAACCCATGGGAAAAGGTGCGAAACAGTCTTTCTACAAAGGGCTTTTGTTCCCCGGCGTACGGGTCGGTAGACACCAGATCAATACCCAGGGAGTCCGCCACAATCTGAAAGTAATGGCTCGCATAGTCTTTGCCGTTGTCCACCCGGATTTTTTGTTCGCCCTGGCCGTCCAGTCCCCACTCCAGCATGGCCTGACGCGCCGTGAGCACCACCCCAAAGCTGTCGGAAGACTTGCGCACTTTCATCACTGCCCGGCGGGAGTAAACATCAAGACAGGAGATCAGGGTAAAGCGGCCATCGGTGCACATAATATCGGCGGGAGAGGAGTCCATTTCCCAGAGCTGATTAAGCCGCACAATGTTTTCGGCGGCGTCACCACCGGCCACCATGTACTGGTTTTTAAAGGCGTCGGGGTTGGCTACAGCGGTGAAGAGTCGTTTGTTTTTCACTTTCCAGTTCGACAGCCAGGTGGTGAGGGCGCGTTTACTGGGCAGGCGCACATCTTGCTGATCAAACTCACCTTCCATGGCGCGCAGCATATTGGCCGGAGAGGTGTGAGGCATTCTGGCCAGCATCCCTTCTGCAAAAGCCACCAGTAAAGGCTGGGCATCCATAATGCTCTGCTTGACCGACTTGTACTGACAGGCAAGACCGGCAGGGCCATTGTCGGCATAAGACGCTTTCCAACGGAACAGGCTGGCACGACTGACTTTAGGCACAAAGGTTTTAACGCTCTCGGACAGACCCAGCTGATCGCGGTTGAAGGCATCAACAAACTCACGGGTAGCCGCTTCCACCGCTTCAAAGTCAGCTACAAACACTTCCCAGGCGGCCAGCACTTCAGACCGGGCACGCACACGGGCCTGTTCTTTAGGCGAGAGATTATTGAAAGCAAGGGTGCGCTTGATGTCCTGAGTTTTTTCGTCCCCTTCCAGCTTCATAGCCGCCAGGGTGCCCTTGAGCTCAGCGCCATTGATCTGTTCGGTTTGCTTATCAGCGGCCTGCTGCTTTTTGGTTTGACTGATTTTAAGGGCGCGCTGGGTTTCTTTGGGAAGGCTGGAGATGTGGTATTCTCTGCCGCCGCCCTGCGCCTGACGGGGACGTGATTGCCAATTCTCTCGAATAGCTCTTTCTCTCACCCGCCTGGCAGATGACGGTAGATCGCCCAAACTTTCAAGCTCGCTACTGGTAAACCATTCCATATCAAAGAGCCTCAGTTACTAATGCCAGAAGCTTCAATAATTTTCTGTCTTAGCGCTCTTCCTTTAGGGCCGTTCCATACACCTTTTAGACAGGACATAGCGCTATGTCGATTAACACCATTCTCAATACACCAACGGTTTAATGATGAGTCTTGCCCTACGAAGCCTTGACGAACACGAACATACAGCTCAGGACCGGGCGCAAAGTCATTGCTGATTTTCTTTGCATGGCTCACAATAAATTCCTCATCTTGTTTAAGCATTACGTTTAAAGATATACATTACAGGTTTAATTTATACATCATGAGTGAACTTTATCAAGCAAAAATTGATGATTTTGAAGAAATCATTAAAAAGCTGAGGGAAATCACTGATGCAAAAAGCGATGCAGCCATAGCCAGAGAACTCGGAATGACACCTCAAGGCTTCTTTAACGCACGTAAAAAAGGCTCAATTCCCTTTGAAAAAATTTGTTACTTGGCAGCAAGTAAAGAAATTTCCTTGGATTACCTCTTTTTCACAAACCACAAAGCATCAATTGATGAAGAGCTTCTAGGAGTAGTTGTCGATTGCATCCGATCTGATGAAAGTGAGTTGAGAGAAGCGAAGCTGGATTTTTTATTAGGCGAAGTCTCAGCACTCTATAACAGCGTTGTCAGTCTGAAGAGCACAGAGGAGGTACAGAAAAAGCTCTCTGAACATATCAACCTGATGAATAAAACAATATTAAAGAGGGATTTACACCAAACTAAACAACACTATCTTGAGTACAAAGAAGACCTATCAGATCCACTCAAAGAGCAACTGATTGAACTGATCAAAAAAATGGACATGCGCTTAGAAAAGCTGGAAAACAAGATTCACTAATCAGTTTTCTGCGTCCGACTTAAGATGGACGGTACGTCCATCTTAATGAAAAGAAAAATACTATAAAAACATCACTTTACATAAAGATGGACGCGCCATATCAAACCAACCTTCCAAGTCCGACTTTTACGAACCCTTCCCACCCCAAACCAGAGCCATTAACCGGCCTGTAATGCCTGCGTTAAAGCCGTTTAACGGTGTTTTATGGAGAGGTGACCAACAAGCAGGCAAGACGGACGTTTAGACGGTTAGGGTTCAACTTCACCCGATTTACGAGCCACCATCACCAGGCCAGATCAAACACAGCCAAGGAAGGCTGAAACCCGCATAGCTAAGGACCTAAGCACAGGTTTTAATTCACTTAAACCCAAGCCTACCCGGATATACCCGGACAACCCTACCGATATCAAACCTACCTTCCCGTTACACGATCTATACGTAGATGCAAAAAGAGTTCTGCTTTTCGGCTTTCTGAAGTGTAAAGCCCTTCTGGAAACAGACCTTTAGTCTTTGTCCCGAAATAAATCCCCTATTGAAACTTGAACTCCGTTCATCCTGAACCTGTCGAAGAGTGTTGGCATTGAACTTCGACAAACTCAGGGCGAACGGAGTCCGGGTGAAAATCGGGAAGTTATTTTGGGGCAAATCCTTAGCCCGGAAATTTCATAAAGTGTTGAGCTTCTCGCTCTGCTATTTTTTCGGCTGACACATTTTCTCGTCATATTCATGCTTATTGCATGGATCTGACGAGAAAATGCTGTCACGGCGGAGAAAGAGCTAGGAGGCTGACCGAGAATAGCGTCCGAGCATAAAATTCAGTAGAACGAGTCAGCTTTTTCACTGAATTTGTGCGAATAGTTGACCTATTTAAGCAAATTCAGTGGAAAAGATGGCCGTTCTTTCTGGATTTTAGGCCGGGCTGTCTATTCTCGGTCAGGCTCCTAGGAGGCTGACGAGCGATGTTCGTTTCTTTTCGTTCACATCAGCAAACGAATATCTCAGTAATTCCGCAGTCTATAGTCTGACTGGAGCGGCTTTATGAATTTTCCGGGTTAGTATCTTCCAGAAGCCTGACTCACCCAGCAATACATGGAGAATTCTCCAGGTTCCGTTACAATCATTGGGTGATTTTCGGTCGTAGAAGAACAAAAGAATGAATCTCAAACAAAGTAATATACTGGTTACCGGCGCAGCCCGTGGACTGGGTAAAGCCATGGCGCTCCATCTGGCAGAAAAAGGGGCAGGCGTCGGGCTGATTGACCTTGCAGGCGAAGCTCTGGATCAGGCAGTAAAGGAATGCACTGAACTGGGAGCAAACGCCATTGCTCTACCTACCAATGTTGCCAACGAACAGGAAGTAGAAAAGTCAGTTCAGACTGCCAGAGAAAAGCTGGGACCACTGAACGGTCTCATTAACAATGCGGGCATTCTCCGTGACGGGCTACTGATCAAAGCGAAAGATGGTCAGGTTACCGACAAACTATCCCTGGCAAAATGGCAGTCAGTCATCGACGTCAATCTCACGGGCGTCTTTCTCTGCGGTCGTGAAGTCGCTGCCAGTATGATTGAATCGGGTACAAACGGTTTGATTCTGAACATTGCCAGTATTTCTCGATCTGGCAACTTTGGACAAACCAATTACTCTGCAGCAAAAGCCGGTGTTGTCGCTATGACCGTATCCTGGGCCAAAGAACTGGCTCGATATGGCATAAGAAGTGCTGCCATTGCTCCGGGAATGATTGAGACTGAGATGACTCTGAGCATGAAACCCGAAGCTCGCGCCAAAATGAATGCGGGCATTCCATCCGGGCGCATGGGTAAACCTGAAGAGATTGCTGAAACAGTCGCTTTTATTTTTGAAAACGACTATTTCAATGGTCGAGTGCTGGAGCTGGACGGCGGACTGCGTCTCTAATGTCTTGATGCAGAGGATCAGACCTCTGCATCACCTTTCCCTACCAGGAATAACCAATACCCACCTTGATCTGACTGGTGGTTTTCTCAGCTCCATCGACCGGTACGCTGTCATAGTCCAGATACTGAGTCAGATTCAAAGACAGATTATCTGACAGCCCGACCCTTAAACCATGTTCACCATCAAACAACCACTGCTGACCTGAGTTCAATCGATAAAACAGCTTGCTGTTAAAGAAATACTCAAGGTTATCAATGAGCTTTTTCCGATAAACCAGCCCGGTACTGATTGCCAGATTTTCCTGATTATCCTCTTGCTGATAATCTTCCCAAAGATGAGTCAGACCCATTGTTGTGATAATGGTTTCATTGACGGTTTCCTTGAAACGGTAACCCGCCGCTCCACCTATTGTCAGCCTGGACCTCAGATCATCCGTTGAGTCATATTCCTGTTCCAGAGAGCCCTGCACAAACCAGTGCTCAGTAAAATAGCGACTGTATGCGTAGCCCAGCTCCCACTCTTTGGTTGAAGTGTCTGAATCTTCTTCCTTCTCAACTTCAATGTCCCACTTCAGACTGTTTTTGTTCCATTCGTCATTGATATCAAGATTACCACTGAGAGTAAAAGTGGTTTCGCTGTCCTCACCCTGATCACTGTCCAACCCAAAGTTGACCTTGCCTGATATGTCCCATGCAGACGCCAACACTGGTTTGTCACGACGAATTTCAGCCACAGGCCAGGCTGCTGAAAAATTTCGCTCATAACCGTCCGGGTCAACAACAACTAACTGGTCACCGTTACTCTTCAGCTGACGTTGCTGTGATTCTTTTTCTCCGATTAGCCCAACCCAGACAGGCTTTCTGGTTTCAAGAGAACGGACGTGTCGCCAATTAATGGTGATATCACCTGCATACTTGGTAGAAATGGTCAGTTTACCTGCTTCCAGGCCCTGAATTTTGCCACTGATCACATCTCCGTTTTCCATCCAGATCTTATCCGCATGAACAACCATCGCCATGCTTGATAAAAAGAATACCCAGATTGTGCGTAATCTGAGAAAACGGCCAATGCTCCCAAAATACTGGAGCCCCATGTACACCCCTTGATGAATCGATTTGTTATTTCTCTAATAGGTGGGCAAGAGTTCCAAATTAATGAAAGCTTAACAAGAGTGGAAAGCCGCTATAGCAACCCGTTATATCTCTACCAGCTGGCGCCCAGACCAAACAATAAGGCTGAATCATCCTTTTTCTTACCAGCCTGGGGAGCATCATCGTAGTCAAACTCGTAGCGAATACTCATATGCAGAACATCGGTCAATTTATAACGAATGCCTGTGGCCGTCTGCAGTAACCAGCTGCTGCTTTTGAAACGGCGGAAAATATCTTGATCATGAAACAGGGTCATTGTCTCCCAAAACAACTGATCATAGTGAAGTGCCCAGTGTGCAGCCGGCGTTTCTTTTCTCTCACCCGGGTCTTCAAACTTTTCCCAGATTTCACTGGCCCCCAACTCTGCCCTGAGGTTCAACTCGGGCTCACCCCAGAATTGATGGCCTAATCCTAGCCCCAGGTTAACCCTGTATTCCAGACCCTTGATCTGATCTTTCTCCCAGCCTCCACTGCCACTCAAATACCACTCTGGGCTTAAAAAGCGGTTGTAGTCGTATTTCAGTTGCCAGTAATCCTTGATTCGCTTTTCGTCATCATCTTCCTGCTCTGTACGCCAGTCAAAAATGTGGCGATTGAGACGGTTCCTGATACCAAGACGTCCATCAAGGTTGTACGCATTTTTTATAGTGTTACCTCTTTGGATATTGGCATAAGCATTGGCATGGCCACTCCAACGCCAATCGTCGTTTTCAGGAGGCGTACTGGTTAAGCGGGCAAAGTCAGAAGGGTCTGCAGGGATCATCGTTGCTTCGTCATCACTGACCAACTGGAGTTGATGGTCAGTGGTCTGCAACTGCCATTGCTGAAAAGTGTCACTGCCCTTAAAGCGAATCCAGACAGGTTCATCGGAATCAAGATCAGTCACTTCTTTCAGCGGCACAGTCAGTTTGCCATAACCGCTGTCTATCTGAAGTTTCTCATCCTTAATACTGAGGATACGCCCCTTGATGACACTCCCATTATGAAGACTGACAAAATCCCCCTGAACAACACATGAAATCGAACCAGCCAGTACCAGAACAGCCAAACGCATCTTCATTCGCTCACTCCAGATACAGTCGAACCTGTTTAACAGGTGGAATGAATTTTTCCTTACTGAAAAATGAAAAACTTTTCACGATAAACAGCCGATAGATTAGGATATGCTTGGCAGATTCGCTGGTGACTTTTACCCGTTACTTTTATTTTACTCTGGTTTTTATTTTCATAAAGTCAGGCCTCACTCTGCTTTATGGAATCAGTTTGGAGAGTTGGCTTGCACGCACCTTTCAGTCCATCCGATATCTGGTTCATTCTGGCCAAGATACCCGAGGGTAACGTAGTCACTTATGGACAGCTGGCCAACATGGCAGGTGCACCTGGCTACGCCCGGGTTGTCGGAAACATTCTGAAACAGCTACCTTCGGGCTCTGGGCTTCCGTGGCACAGAGTGATAAACAGCAAGGGACAGATTTCGTTTCCAGAAGCCAGTGCCAAGTATCAGCAACAGCAATCTTTGCTGGAGTCAGAGGGTGTTACTCTGCTCAACGGTAAAGTCAATCTGAAGCTGTATCAATGGAATGGAGAATAAATCTTGGACGATCTGGATCAACTCCCTGAAGACATCGCTCTGGCCATTGAAGTGATTCGCCAGTTAGAAAACCTGAACTACCCGCCTGAAACCATCCTGAAGGCCATGCTGATGGTCTGTAAGGACTCTCTGGGGAAGTTACCGGAAAGAGAACGTGAAAGCTGGAAAGCCCGGCTGACGGCCGAACTGGAAAAATAGCTCACCATGACAGAACGCCCTGTTCTCATGGCGAGCCTGGAATGATCATACATACTCCGCTCATCCTGAGCTTGTCGAATCATGCTGATGCAAATGCACTTCGACAGGCTCATTGCGAACGACCCTTATCTGCCCTGGGGGCTGGCTGTTAAGGTATTGTTCAATCCGGCGCGGCCTCTTCAGGCACCGTTTTTAACTGACACTCCTCAGACTTTTCCATAAGCTTTTGCACGTAGCGGATTAACAGCAGTACTGGCAAACCCAGAATGGCCGAGCCCACAAAAAAGATGGGGTAGTTCACCGCATCAACGACAGTACCGGAATAGCCTGCCATCAATTTGGGCACCAGAGTCATCAGAGAACTGAACACCGCATACTGCATGGCTGTGAACGCTCTGTTCGTCAGGCCTGAAAGGAACGCAATGAAGGCAGCTGAAGCAATACCCGCACTCAGATTGTCCGCAGCAATAACGACAGCCAGCATCCAGGTTTCGGGCTCCATTTGAGCCAACAGGGAAAACAACAGATTACTGACAGCCGCGAGCAATCCCCCTACCCACAGAATTTTCATGACACCGTAACGAAGAGCCAGCAACCCACCCAGAAAGCCACCGGCAATGGTCATCAACAAACCAAATGTTTTGGTGACAGCCGCTATTTGATCCTTGCTATAGCCCATATCTTTGTAAAACACATTGGCTACCGCCCCCATCACAATATCTGCAATCCGGTATGTGCCTACCAGCAGCAGGATATAGATCGCCAGTTTTCCATAGCGCTGGAAGAAATCGGTAAAAGGAGCCACATAGGTTTCTCTGACCATTCCCCGGGGAGCTACATTCAAATGGATCATCAACCAGGCCGCTACTCCACCCAAAGCGACACTGAATATCAACCTGAACGTTTCGGAGAAGAAACCAGCAACATGAGCCGCTACACCCACATCAACCATGAGTGATTTTAACTGGGCTGTTATCTCTGACGTTAACAGGAAACCTGCGACAAAAGCCCCGGCAGCAACCACAAATAACCCAAGGAAGCGGACATAATCACGGGTACCATACTGCTGAGAAAAAGCTGACTGATTGTTTTCAGGTTCTGAAATCAATAACGTAGTCGCTACACCTACCAGCATAAATACCGCCATACAGCGATAGACAGAAGCCCAGGCTTCATAGTTGTAGACAGTTTCGTCCCCGCCTGAAAACCAGCTGGCCAACGCAAGACTTCCTGCCCCGGCCACCAGCATGCCTATCCTGTAGCCCGCAATATAAGCAGAAGACATCATGGCCTGCAGATCACTTTCTGCGGCTTCTATTCGGTAAGCGTCAATGACTATGTCCTGGGTAGCCGATGAGAAACCGAGCATCACAGCGCCTACTGCAACCCAGGTCAAACCATAAACAGGATCATTACTGGCCATGAACAACAGTGCGGCCATGACAGCAAACTGAGCCAGTAAAAGCCAGGCCCGGCGGCGGCCCAGACTTTTTGTTAACCACGGCAAGGGCACCCTGTCGACCAGAGGTGCCCAGACAAACTTGAAAGAATACCCCAATGCAGCCCAGCTGAAGAATGTCACCATGCTGCGCTCAACACCGGCTTCACGCAACCAGATAGAGAGGCTGCTAAAGATCAGCAGTATGGGAAGACCTGCAGAAAAACCCAGAAACAGAACACTGATTACCCGTGGATGCTTGAAGCTCTGCCATGCTTCCCCCCAAGACCGGGAAGAAGAGTTCAGTAATTGCATTCTGACTCTCCGGTTATATTGATATCCAGTATCAAAGAGCTCTTCATTGAACCCTTAATAGGACAGTACCTTGAAAATAACATACTACTCAGACCTTCCTGCGGATGAACGTATTTTGTTCTATATTGTCGGGTTCTCAACAGAATTTAATCAAAGCACACTTGGATATGATGGGAAACAAACTTTTCGTCTTGATCATCACCTTTTCTCTGCTCAACACACTGGGCCATGCCTCCCAACAGGAAGCGGCCTCTCGGAACTGGCTGGTCAATATAGAAAACATCTATACAAAGTACTACCTCTGCTCAGGCGCACTGGTCAGCAAGCACTGGGTTCTAACCACTGCTCGCTGTGTTGATTACAACGGTGGCAGTCGACTCAGTGTGTTGCTTCAGCCATTAAGAGCCAGCGATCTTTCCATCAAGGTTTGGGCTGATATGAACAGCCTGACTTTTGATGCTGAACACAAACTGGCGATGTTCAGGCTGGAAAAACCTGTAACAGACCGAGAGCCCGTAAAACTCGGTTACAACGACGAGAAAACCGGCCAATGTCAAACGCTGTTCTGCGCTTACCTGGAACGGATAATTCCCAAGCCGCCTTTAAAGTTTCAGCTGAAAGAGCATGTCAGTAAGGCGACATTAACCGACAGTGACCATTACAAAGCCCCTGATAAGAAGATTAACTTCTCTGAAGTTGTCTGCACTGTGGAACCTGATGGAAAACAGCTTGGTAATAAAGTCGTTATGGGGTCTGCACTGACAGACTGCCAAAATAAGTTGGTAGCATTGGGGGTTCATGTAGGCGATGCTATCTCTTTGATGGATATGCCGGAGCCTGAGATAACACCCGACTTTAACGCTTTTCTGAAACTAGGTGCTTTCAAGCAGTTTATTGAGAGCAATAGAAAGAAACTACCACCCGGAGAAGAGTTATAACAGGAGCCTTTAAAGACAGTCTGCTGGCTTAAGACAATTTTGATCTTAAATCTGACGGGCTTTTGCTAGACCGGATATTGTGATTGTGTTTTGCGGCTCAGTGCAACCAAGCGTTATACCCTATACCGTTCGCACTGAGCCTGTCGAAGTGCATGACCAGCATCCTTCGACAGGCTCAGGATGAACGGGGTCTGCATGGTACTTAACGCTTGGCTGCACTAGGAGGCTGACCGAGAATAGACAGCCCGGCCTAAAATCCAGAAAGAACGGCCATCTTTCCCACTGAATTTGCTTAAATAGGTCAACTATTCGCACAAATTCAGTGAAAAAGCTGACTCGTTCTACTGAATTTTATGCTCGGACGCTATTCTCGGTCAGCCTCCTAGAAGCCTGACCGAGAATAGACAGCCCGGCCTAAAACCCAGAAAAAACGGCCATCTTTCCCACTGAATTTGCTTAAATAGGTCAACTATTTGTACAAATCCAGTGAAAAAGCTGACTCGTTCTAATGAGTTTTATGCTCGGACGCTATTCTCGGTCAGGCTCTCAGGAATTAATCCCTGAAATTGTTGTACTGCAGTGGCATTTCAGTATCGGCTTCTCTCAACAAAGCGATAGCCGACTGAAGATCATCGCGCTTCTTACCCGTCACCCGCACTTGTTCTCCCTGAATGGCCGGTTGAACCTTGAGTTTGGCATCCTTGATCATCTTGACGATTTTCTTGGCCTGCTCTTTATCAAGTCCCTGACGGACCACGACATCCTGTTTGACCTGCTTGCCAGAACCATAATGATCTTTCACTTCCAGGCATTTCACATCAATGCCCCGTTTGACCATTTTGGTTTTCAGCATTTCAACCATCTGCACCAGTTGAAAGTCAGCATCCGTTGTCATCACTATCTGGTTTTCACCACTCTTTTCAAAGTTGGCATCCACCCCTCTGAAATCATAACGGGTGGCCAGCTCACGATTTGCCTGATCGACCGCATTGGCCAGTTCGTGCATATCCACTTCAGAAACAATATCAAATGAAGGCATGAGGGATTTCCCAATCAACAAATTCTAAACGTAGCCCTCTATTGTATCCGAGAATCTCTGCTAAATGGCAAGCCCCGGATAACCGGGGTATCCGAATCATGAAGTTTTGTCACTGTCTTCTAGTCTGAAGCCTATTCTTACTGTTATCTGAAAATGAGCAATTTCACCATTTTCAATATGACCACGATGCTCAACGACTTCATACCAGCCCAGGTTCTTCAACGTCACGCTGGCAGTGGCAATGGCATTGCGAATTGCATCATCACTACTGACGGTTGAACTACCCACTACTTCGAGAATTTTATATATGTGTCCCATGAATACTCTCCACGACATTGTCAGGGTAAAGCAAGTATAGACACCCTTAGCCGCAACATATGTGCACGACGGTTTAAATCCGTTTGGCAAGAATAAACATTTGATAGCCAAATTTACCCAGAAATTTTCTGAAGATTTCAAGCTCAGTTTCAATGTTCTTCAATGCTACTGAGTCAGGCATAGCAGATGATATATCATCCATTCTCTTTTTTAGCGGCTCAGAGTAATTATCCCATGCCTCCTTACTTAGAGAAAAAGTATCAACAACGTCATAACCCGCAGCATTCATTTGCTCCAGACGAGTATTAATGCTTTGAATATCAGGATAGGCTTGCTTCCAATACTCCATCAATTCCTGGTCAGGTTTATCTGTCAGCCATACCAAGTCACTTAACACCATGAAACCACCAGATTGTAAAAATGGGCTCCATTGAGCCAGTGCTTTTTGTATCCCCATGATATAAGCACTGCCTTCTGACCAAATAAGATCAAAGCTTTCTTTCTCAAGCGGTAGTTCAGTCATGCTAACGCACACGGTAGAAAGTCTTCCGGAAATACCCTGTTCCTCAAAACGTTCTTTTAACTCAGTCAGTGCTGACTGTTCATTGTCTATAGCTGTGACCCTTGCCTCAGTGTTTTCTATCAACACCTTTGTTGCCAGACCCTTGCCACAACCAATCTCCAGAATATTGGTGGGTGCTTCAGGCACCAGTGACAGTGCTTTCAGTGTGTCTCTTACACTGCCCGGGCCCCAACGTTCCAGCCCCTCAAAGACCTTCATAAAGTCGGCCATATAGGTTTCGTGATCATTCATGTCTTTTGATATCCACTTCAATCTCAGGGCTTCTTTCTCACTAAAACCCTGCGTCATTAACCAGCCCAGATGAGCATCAGGAGCGAGTCTGTCCAGACCTTCATGCCACACCCTGAGATCACCTTCCCCCAGCATAGCCGCCAGCAAAGCTCGTGACTGCTGTTTAAGTGCAATATCTTCATCAAGCTGCCTCAGATAACCACACTATTCATTTCATTCACAAACTCCCTTTGCCTGTTTAAACTCCCTCTTTTTGTAATCAGGGTGGGCAGCAAAGTGACCTGGCATATTATCGGTGCTGGCAGTATGGGCTGCCTGTGGACAGCTCAATTCCTGAAGGCAGGCATGAAGCCGACGTTGCTCTTGAGGGAACAACGGTTTCACTCTTTGGTGAGTACAAAACCCATTCTGGCAATAGATGAACTGGAAGGAATTACTCATCATTTCACCATCAATCTGGACTCACCTGCATCACTCTCAGATTCAATAGAATACTTATTGGTCTGCACTAAAGCTCAGGATGCAGAGGCTGCAGTTCATTCAGTAGCCCATCAGTTATCCGACCACTGCCAGATAGTATTAATGCAGAATGGCATGGGTAGCCAGCAGGCTATTTCCCAGCATTTCAGTTCACAAACCGTTTGGGCGGCTTCCACAACTGAAGGCGCATGGATGAAAGATTTTCTGCATGTTTGTCACGCGGGTCATGGCTCTACCTGGATAGGTCCTATGAGCAGTACTCCCGATGAACCCTCCTGGCAACGCTTAAAGGATGCTCTGGAAAAGCTGTCATTCGACATTCAATTGACTCACCAAATAGAACAGAAGCTTTGGGATAAACTGGCCGTAAATTGTGCCATCAATGGCTTAACGGCTCTGTACGACTGCAGAAATGGCGAACTGCTGGCTACAGAAGAACGAAAGAAACGTTTGGCAGAACTGACCGAAGAAGTCAGCCAGGTAAGGGAGGCCAAAGGCGTTCCGAACTGCGGAAACCTTTTAGAACTGGTCCATCAAGTCTGCATAGATACTGCCATGAACAATTCTTCAACCTGCATGGATGCCCGACAGGGCCGAGCAACGGAGTTGCCCTTTATCAACGGATACCTGATTAAACAGGCTGAAAGGCTGGGTATTGAAACACCTGCCAACCAAACACTGATGAGAGAGCTGGCAGAACGCCACATCACATAACAAGAAAACAGAACTATTGTGCAAATAGAAAAAAGGGAGTAGCTTCGGCAGTAAATGGGTTCCAATGAAAAGAATAATCACCCATGCGCCGACTCAACCAAGCTTTTTATCGCTATTTATCCAGCCTTTCCCTCAGTAGAAAACTGCTGGGTGGATTAATCAGTGTCGTATTGGCCATTGCCATCATTGCCACAGGAGTGGTGATGATCTCGGCTTATTTGATGTCTAAACATTATTTCCTTCCGGCCAATGTACAGGCTGTCGTCAAGATACTGTCTGAAGATGCTGTACTGATGTCATTAACCGGCAATGTCACCCGTGCTGAACAAACCCTTTCTGCGGCCAGTGAATATTCACAGATTCGCGCTTTGGCCGTTTACAACCCGGAGGGCGAACTCCACGCTTTTTACAATAGCCTGCCCGAAAAATTCATCATACCGCCACAGGCTCCTGAGCGCGTTGAGTCCGAATTTCAATTTATGGCTCATGTTGAAAAGATGCCCGGGCAAGAGTACACCCTGTTCATTCAGGCAGACCCTTCCCTGCCCCTGTTCTTTTTTAACTTCATGAGCCTGGCAGGCCTGCTGATTCTGTTCGTTTTTGCCTTACTGACCTTTCTGGTAACCCGTTTTATTCGCCGCTTTGTCACATTGCCCGTTCTTCACTTGATTCGGGTCGCTAAAAAAGTGTCTGAACAAGAAAACTATGAGATCAGGGCCAGACGATTTCATAAAGATGAAATTGGCTCTTTGGCAGAAACCTTCAATACCATGCTGCAGCGCATTGCTGTCCGCGACCAGCAGTTAACAGAAGAAAAAGACAAAGCTGAAAAAGCAGGCGCGCAAGCTCAGCAGATGGCAGCTCAGATGCGACTCAGCAACGAGGAGCTGGAACGGGAAATGGTGGTTAGACACCAGATTGAAATAAAACTGACACGCTTTCAGGACTATCTCAACAACATCATTGACTCCATGCCGTCTGCACTGGTGGCCGTAGATAATCAGTTGAATGTTAACCAATGCAATTCTGAAGCAGCCCGATTGGCCAGACTGCCTTTCAGCCAGATCATCGGCCAGCCTTTGGACCACGCGCTGCCCTTTCTCTACCAATGCCAGAATCAGATTAATAGAACTCTGGCTGAACAAACGGCTCAGCATGTCGAAAAGCTGCCGGTCAGACTGGAAGATTCAGAAATCTACCTGGATCTTGTGATTTACCCATTGAGTGGGGATGACACCCCCGGAGCAGTGATAAGAATTGACAACATCACTCAGCGCCTGAGACTGGAAGAAATGATGGTACAGACAGAAAAGATGATGTCAGTAGGTGGACTGGCAGCGGGTATGGCCCATGAAATCAACAACCCCTTAGGCGCTATTATCCAGAACACACAGAACATACGACGTAGACTGTCCAAAAGTTTGCCTGCCAATCAGGCAGCGGCAGAAGAAAAAGATATTTCTCTTGAAGCCATTAACCAGTATCTGGAAGAGCGAGGCATCGTTCGTTTTCTGGAGAATATTCAGGATGCCGGGGTTCGCGCCTCCAAAATCGTCTCGAACATGCTGCTTTTCAGCCGTGGCGGAGAGCGCGCATTATCTCCTACCCCACTGACCGACCTGATTGAACGCACTATTGAAATTGCTGCCAGTGATTTCAACCTTCAGAAAGGACTCGACTTCATGCAGATTCGGGTTCACAAGGAGTTGGACCCAACGCTTCAGGACGTCCCCTGTATTGCCAGCGAAATTCAGCAGGTGCTGCTAAATCTTTTGAAAAACGCTGCCTTTGCCATCAATCATCGCAAGGATAAAACAGAAATAGGCCAGATCACCCTGCGAACAACCAAAGAAGATGACCGGGTCATGATTACTGTAGGAGACAATGGTTGTGGTATGGAAAGCCAGGTACGCAAGCGAATCTTTGAACCTTTTTACACCACCAAAGAAGTGGGTAAAGGTACCGGACTTGGCCTTTCTGTGTCCTACTTTATTATCACCACCCACCACAAAGGCAATATGAGTGTGTTTTCAGTACCGGGTAAAGGTTCCGAGTTCACCATCACCCTGCCTTTGGATAGCAAGACGATCACCAGCCCTGTCTGCGAGCTGCCCGATTAAACTTAGCTTCAAAACTTTGTAGGCGTATTCACCCCAGAGTTGTTTATAATCTCAGCCAATCGTTTATCATTTCCAGCCAAACACGACTGACAGCCTCTGGTATCCATAGTAGTGCCAGTAGTAGTGCCAGTACTAGTGCCAGTACTAGTGCCAGTACTAGTGCCAGAAATTTAAACTGAACTGCCACGAGCGATAGAAATCGTCTTTCATCGCCCTGGTGATGAAAGATATCTCACGAAAAAGAGCCAACATGCAGCCCCAGGACAATCTCTCTTCTGATCTGACCGAAACCATCCAGACCAATGTACGCCACGCTCTGGAAGAAGATATCGGCTCAGGCGACATCACTGCCTCCCTGATCCCTGCAGACCAGATCGCCAAGGGCCGCATCCTCTGCCGGGAATCTGCTATTATTGCTGGTCGCCCCTGGTTTGACGAAGTCTTCAGACAGATTGATCCTTCTGTCACTCTGAACTGGCAAGTCAAAGAAGGTGAGCAGGTTAAAGCCGATCAGGTACTGGTTTATATGGAAGGTTCAGCCCGCAGTTTATTGACGGGCGAACGTGCTGCCATGAACTTTCTTCAGACTCTTTCTGGCACCGCTACTCGTTGTTATTACTATGTTAATCTGGTCAAAGAAACCGACGTTCGGTTGCTGGACACCCGTAAAACCCTGCCCGGTCTTCGTCTTGCCCAGAAGTATGCTGTCAAAACTGGTGGATGCCATAACCATCGAATCGGTCTTTATGATGCCTTCCTGATTAAGGAAAACCATATTGCCGCCTGCGGTGGTATTGAGCAGGCTGTAAACACTGCCCGCGAAATAGCTCCAGGCAAACCTGTGGAAATTGAGGTTGAGAATATGGAAGAGTTCCAACTGGCTCGCAGCGCGGGTGCCGACATCATCATGCTGGATAACTTCCCCTTGGAAACGCTTCGTGAAACCGTTGAGCTGAACAAAACCCTGCCTTCCCCTCAGCCAAAACTGGAAGCGTCCGGAGGCATCACTGACGAGCGCCTGCCTGTCATCGCCGCCACCGGAGTCGACTTTATTTCCATTGGTACTCTCACCAAAGATATACAATCCATTGACCTGTCCATGAGACTGGTTGATTAAACACAGTCCTGAACGAATACAGTCCTGAACGAATACAGTCCTGAACAAATACAGTCCTGAACGAGTAAAAAGCTGAAAAAGGAGCGACAGACTATGGGTAAAATTCTGGTCACTGGTGGCGCAGGCTATATCGGTAGTCACACCTGCCTGGAATTATTAAACGACGACTACGAAATAGTCGTTCTGGATAACCTCAGTAACAGCAGCGAAGAGTCGCTGCGCCGGGTTCAGGACATCACCGGAAAAACACTGGAGCTGGTTAAAGGCGATATTCGAGATCGTGCCCTGCTGGATTCATTGTTTCAACAGCACAACTTTGAGTCGGTGATTCACTTTGCTGGCCTGAAAGCGGTGGGTGAGTCCTGTGAAATTCCGCTCGACTACTACGACAACAATGTGTACGGCACGATTGTGCTGTGTCAGGCCATGCAAGCCGCCAATGTCAAAAGCATTGTATTCAGTTCTTCTGCCACGGTTTATGGCGACCCTGCCACTCTTCCCATTACGGAAGACTTTCCCCTGAGTGCTACCAACCCTTATGGCCGCTCAAAACTGATTGTGGAAGAAGTCCTGGAAGATCTCTATAAATCAGACAATGAGTGGAGCATAGCTCTGCTTCGTTATTTCAACCCAGCCGGTGCTCACTCCTCTGGTCGTATCGGCGAAAACCCCAACGACATCCCCAACAACCTCATGCCTTATGTGACTCAGGTTGCCATCGGTAAACTGGAAAAGCTAAGAGTGTTCGGTGACGACTACCCAACCGTGGATGGCACCGGTGTCCGTGACTACATCCATGTGGTTGACCTGTCTCTGGGTCATGTCAAAACCATTAAAAAACTTCGTACGACGAAAGGCGTACATACCTGGAACCTGGGCGTTGGCAAAGGGTACAGCGTACTGGAAATGGTCGCAGCTTTTGAACAGGCTTCAGGAAAAGACGTTCCCTATGAAATCACCCCTCGCCGCTCCGGCGATATAGCCGCCTGCTACGCCAATTCCGAAAAAGCCTTGAAAGAACTGGGCTGGAAAGCCGAACGCGGGTTGGAAGAAATGGTCACAGACGCCTGGCGCTGGCAGTCAGACAATCCGAATGGATACAGTCAATAAAAAAGATGGGGCGAAAGCCCCATTTTTCATTCTGATAAGTATCTGGTCCGTTGCTTGCGCATATTCCGGCGAGTGGATTTTTTCATCCTTCAAGGCGCAACGCCGGGCGCGTAGCCTTAGCTACGTAACCAGAGTTGGAACGCAGAAGGATGGAAAAAGCCGCCGTCCAGATATTCGAAAACAACTGGTCAGGTACTTATACCCTTTACCATTGATGATGTGAGCAGGCGGCAAACTCACATATTCAATGGCGATAGGTATAGATCAGTTTCTATCCTCTGCTGCCGATGAATAAAAGACTTCACCCTGCCTGGATAACTGATCATGAAACACCTTTTTACTTTCTTAATATTGCTTATACCCATGACAGCCTGGAGTGCTTGCCCAAGCTGGTCTTCTGAGCAGGCTGAAAAGCAAATCGTAGCATTACAAAAAGAAGTCAAACACCATGATGACCTCTACTTCAACAGGCACTCTCCTGTATTAACCGACAGCGAATACGATGCCCTCAACGCTCAACTGCAATCCCTGAAAAAATGTTTTCCCGAGCTGACCTTACCCGCCGTGGCAGAAGAAAATGCAGAGGGCGATATCGATCATCGAGCTTTCATGGGCAGCCTGAAAAAAGCCAGGAACAAAAAAGATATCGAACGTTTTCTCAAAGAAGCCGGTAAAGAAAGAATTCTTATACAACCCAAGATAGATGGCGTTGCTGCAGAACTGGTTTATCAGAATGGCAAGCTGGTCTCGGCCTCCACCCGAGGCACAGGTGATAAAGGGGAGAATATTCTGGACGCCGTAAAGCTGATGCCCATGATACCCAAGGAGCTGAAAACCGAATTCAACGACATCATCCTGCATGGAGAGCTGTTTGCCAGACTGGATGACGCTGTAAAAAACTCAGGCTATAGCAGTGCCCGCCACTATGTCTCTGGCCATATCAGCCGCAACGATCTTGACGTTCTCTCCCTGGGAAGCATCGAATTTTTTCCCTGGCGCTGGGTCAACAGCCCCTTTGAAAGTGACAATACCGTCATTAACCTTCTATACAGCTATGGTTTTGAATTACCCACAATGTATACCGATCTGGGTAAAAGTTTGAAAGACATTGAAAAGATACGTCAAACCTATTTAAACCGGAGTGATGTAGAGCCTTTCCTGATGGATGGCATTGTTCTGAAACTGGACAACCTGGAACTTCGCAAAAAAATGGGATGGAACAGCCATAACCCGGCCTGGGCCATTGCCTGGAAATTTCCTTCCGACAGCGCGGTCACAGAGGTTAAAAGTGTCGACTTCAGAGTAGGCAGGACAGGCCACATTACACCCGTACTTCAACTGGAGCCGGTTGAAATCAATGGTGAAACCATTCAGCAAGTATCACTGGGCAGCATCAAAAACCTGACTGAAAAGGATATTGCGATAGGCGATCAAATTTCGGTCCAATTAAAAGGAGCGGCTACACCGGTCTTTGGTAACGTTATCCTTAGACCAGAACATCGCACCAAGCCTTCTATTCCTGACCAAGCCCAGTACGACGCCTTTTCTTGTCTTAAAGCGACTCCCGGTTGTGAAGAACAACTGACATCCCGGCTTAAATGGCTGGGAATGAGGCTGGATATTCCTTTTTTACACAAAGATGTGATTCACACATTGATAGTAAAAAAAAACATTACACGCTTCCCTGACCTATTCACACTGACCTATCCCCACTTGAAAGAAGCTGGCTTGTCAGAAGATTCGGCCAAAGCCATGCTGGCAGCTCTGCAACAAGTTCACTCTCAGCCCTTTAAGAACCAGATAAGGGCTTTAAGCATTCCACAGGTAGGTGAAAGTCGTTCTAAAAAGATGGCAGCTCATTTCAAGAGCTGGGAAAGGCTTCTTAATGCCAGCCTTGAGGAAATCACTTCTGTAGCTTTGATGACTGGTGATCAAGCTCAAACAGTTAAGAACTACCTGGCTACGCCTGAAGTGGATAGCTCAATCCAGTTTTTCAAACACCCTTAACTCTACTGCTTAAACATCTTCCTGAGTCATACCCCCGACATTCACCACCCCGAATTAGGAATAAATTTCTTGGTACGTTGACCCCAAGACAAGGACTATTGTCGTCATACTCTCCGAGAGACCGATTACATGTTTCTCCGTCCCGTTGACCGTTAACACATGGACACCCGAAAAACAGAAGAAAACCCACCTGCCTGTAGGGTTCTGGGCTGGCTTTTTCTTCATGTCAGGAAACGTCCGACTTTGCCTTTTCAGCTCATGACGAATCCGGTGCTGGATAGCAGCATAGACCATCAGGCAAAGCGTCATCACCATTAATAAAGCCTCAATGCGTTCCGGCTTCTTCAGATACAAAGACGACACCAGAAAGTCCGGGCTTTTCAGAAAACGGAAGCCCCTTTCAACCTGTTGCTGAGATTTGTAAGTCCTGAGCAGTTCTGCGGTGGTCAGTCTGCCTGTATCAGTGTCGTTCGTAGCGAGAACAAAGCAACCCAGCGATGCCTCAGCATCCCGTCGGGTTTGCACAGTGACCGAGCAACACCCTGTCACGAAGTACTCCAGATGATCCGGCTCTGCCCCGTGAGCGGGACGACCTTTGGTCTTGTAACAGGGCTTTGAAATAATCTGTGGCTCAGCCTGACAGAGTTCAGATTGCTTTTGCCACTGCTTGAAGGCTTCAAGGGCGTCCTTCTCGCACCGGAACGCTTTTTTGCCCAGTTTTTCCAGTTTCTTGCACTCTGCCAGAGATTTTTTCTGCATACGTCTTGTCAGTGTCTTCTGTTCAGTTTTCCGGCTTTGCTTGTTGCGGAATAAAACCCAGCGTTGTTCTACGCCAGCATAATCAGACGACACCTTTATGGCTTCGTAATGCTCAAAACCTTCCACAGCCTTCATAGTGCGTGTTGGCGCACTCTGCACCAGCTCTTTGGCGGCGGCGATATTGAGGGGAACACGGGAAATGAACCACTGCCCTTGTTGATCCAGTTTTTGAAGTGTTTCTGCTACATACAACGCAGCATCAGCAACGAAGTAACGGGCTTCCAGTGCGGCCTTGAAACTCTTCAGGTGCTGGGATACGACCCACTGAAAACTCGTCTTGTCGGTCACATTGCCGCTGGCAGCGGCCATAAACATGGGAATGCCCGCTTTGTTTTCGGTCATCAGAAGCAAAATGGCCTGGTTCAGGTCTGGCCGATGGTCACGGCTGTAGCCTTTGCAAATCCTGATGCAATTAAGGTCTTCGTCGCTCTCCTCGCTGTCGCTATTATAACGACCATCGACGTGTAGGCTTGTACCGTCAAGGTTTAACGCCTCGCATGGCAGCTTGAGGTGCTTTGCTACCTTGATAGCCAGCTCGAAATAGACTTTACTGACATCCAGGTTGAACATCTCATCCAGTGCTCTTCCGAGCACTTTGTCGTTTAAGTGCTCAGGTTCGACTCCCTCCCTGATCAGCTTGTCGAGGGGTTTGTTGTCGAAAAACTGCGGAAACATATGGAGAGATTGCCCAACGAACCCCAAGCCATTGAGAATCATGGCGAGAATGCACTCACCATGAGAAACCTTCCACTCGTCGGACTGCTTTGGGGCACGCTGGTCAATGTGTTCGACGATCCCAAGCTCTTTGCACATTCCTGCGACTAAGCCGAGGTGATCCATGACCTGAGTGCGGTACTGAACAGGAGGCATAAGACGGTTTCCTGATATTTGCTTATCTGATAAATAGCAGACTTCAGGAAAATGTCAGGTTAGGTGGTGAATGTCGGATACCCATTTATTCACTTAATCATCAGGCATAAAAAAGGCCGGATTTGCATCCAGCCCTTCAGAACAGCCCTATAACTTATCGAGCAGCACAAGCTGTAGTTACAGCAGCAGCAATATCATTATTGTTGCAAACAGTATCGGTCATACATAAACCTTCCGTCACCGCACCGCAGGTCAACGTCCAAGTCGATCCATCTGCGTTTGGAGTGTAGATCACTGTATCAGTGCCAAAAACGCCTCCAGGAGTAACTGTAAGAACACCAATTGCACCAACAGCAACCGGTGCCCTGTTTGCAGGAACACCATTATTACCTGCTGTACAGTTAGCAATGACATTACTTTGGGCACAGATACTAATAGCCGTTTTATACGCGTTGGTTTCACTCATTGCCGCTGCAACAGTCGCGTTACGGGTATAGTTCTGGTACTGGGGAATCGCCACTGCTGCCAGAATACCAATGATCGCCACTACGATCATCAGTTCGATCAGCGTGAAACCCAGCATCCTGGACATCCATGTTTTCATCTCGTCATCCTCGGTCATTGAATAGCTGCCCTCCGCCAGTACACCGGGCCCCGAGCAGCCAACCAAAAACAGTCAGCCACTCCATAGTCTCTAGCAGGATGTTTCGGCGCTCATAACCAGAGCTTTAGGCTTATCTTTTCTTCTATAAACTTCAGATTTCTGGTGATTTTCAGGCTAGCTCCGATAACCCATAGACAGGCTTATCTAATAAGGCAGCTCCCATGAAAAACCGTACCCTTGTCGATAATAAAAAGCTCTCGCTTGCCGCTCGGGCCACCACTATTGTGCTGGTACTAACATCAACGGTGATAACAGGAGCGGTAAGCCTGCAATATATTTATCAAGGTGAAGTGGATCGTTATTTTGAAACAGGGCAAGGTTCAGAACTGATGCTGATTATTCAGTCAGGCCATCACACACTGAAAACCACAGGCTCTGGCAAAGACAACTTCAGACCACTATTAGGCAGTGAACTGGGAGACTATCAGGATCATACCTTTGTTGGCTGGCACGCAGATTTCAATCAGATGTCCTGGGGAGGCGGTTTTCCTTTTTTCATGCTTTATGAAGTCAGCTATCAAAAAGGCAGTACTCAGGAATTCTTTTCCTATGAAGGTCTATTAAACCCACAGCTGGTCGCCAGAGAAGTGCATATTAATTAGCCAGGTGAAAGGCTGAAAGGCTGGAAGGCTGGAAGGCTGGAAGACTGGAAGACTGGAAGACTGGAAGACTGGAAGACTGGAAGACTGGAAGACTGGAAGACTGGAAGACTGGAAGACTGGAAGACTGGAAGACTGGAAGACTGGAAGACTGGAAGACTGGAAGGGATTGTGATTGAGGTGTGGGAGTTGTCAAGAGGACGTATGTATTCCAACGCCGGAGAGGGTTTCGCAAAACCCTGGGATTTTCTCCGCCGTCATTCCCGCGCAGGCGGGAATCCATTGAAAACCGTGGATCCCCGCCTTCGCGGGGAAGACGAATATGGGCTTTCAGGACCTTTTGTAACAGCCTCCGGAGCGTGGAAACGAGTCAATTTCCCTATACCTTTTTCAAACTTGCGGAACACAGATTCAACTTTGTCTGGGCCTGCAAAAGGTCTTTATACCCATTGGATTTCAAGATGCTGTGAGCGAAGCCCTGTGAGCCTACAAGTAGTAGATGATCAGGGTGAGCGAACGCTGGCAATAACGTAGCATCTTGAAAGGCGATGGGTATATTAATGAGCATTAAACGAACAAGTTATCAGATCACTATGTTCTGCAATGGCCCTGAAATCTCGATCACAGTGCAAAATAGGTAAAGTATTCTGAATAGCAGTCACCGCTATCAGACAATCAAGGCTTTTTCTAATGGTTACACCCCGCTTTCTCAGACTCCGATAGAGCATGGCTGATTCGCGATAGTACTCTTCAGCAATGGGGTAACGGGTAAGGCAAAGCAACATTTGCTCTGTTTTTTTACACTGTTTATCGTTACGAATACCCTGCAGCACCTCCATGATAATGATCGGGGAAGTACATGCGTCACCACAGGATAAGAGCTCTTCCAGGCAGGCAGTCTGTGGCGTACTGTTGCCGTTAAAGAAGTCAATCCAGACACTGGTATCAACAAGCGTATCCATTCAGCGAGTTTCCCTCATTTCACTCAAGTCTCCATCCCAGCTGATCTTACCTTTCAGTGCCAGTAATTCTTTCTGTCGCGCCCGGCGCACCAGCTCCTGCAAGGCATAATGCACTAAGTCCTTACGGGTTTTCTGACCGGTTAGAGCCAGAGCTTCCTCCATCAACTCCTGATCAATAACGATATTGGTTCTTACACTGGAACCAGACATATATACACCTTTTTTTAAAATTTATGTGTATTACATCATATGCACAGATATTAACCTTCGCAAGGTATTGGTAAAAGGCTGGAAGGCTGGAAGGCTGGAAGGCTGGAAGGCTGGAAGGCTGGAAGGCTGGAAGGCTGGAAGGCTGGAAGGCTGGAAGGCTGGAAGAGATTGTGATTGAGGTGTGGGGGTTGTCAAGAGGCTGTATGTATTCCAACGCCAATACGTGACTGCCTTTAAATCATAGGAAAGAAGGGCTATTACCTTAATGTAGTTTTTAAACTACATTAAATCCTATGTTCACAATTAAGCAGAAAGCACCTACCAAAAGTGGATTACCAAGCTTAAGGACAGAAAAGCAAAAGGCCTGATCGTTGAACGTGTTTTTCGTTTGGCAAACGGTCTGGTCGGAGATTCCAAACAGGTGGGAGAGGGTGTAAAAGAACTAAGAATCCACTATGAGCCTGGTTATCGAGTGTACTTCAAACAGCAGGGGAACGAGATTATTCTCCTGCTATGCGGAGGCAACAAGAGCAGCCAGAACCAAGACATAGACACCGCCAAACAGTTAGCAAAGGAAATGAATGATGACAGCTAATCTACTGCCTTATGATCCCGCAGAGTATCTTGATAGCCCTGAGGCTATCGAAGCTTTCCTTGCCGAAGCCTTCACGACTGAAGATCCATCCTACATAGCCAAGGCCATTGGTGTAGCGGCAAGAGCTGAAGGTATGGCAAAGGTGGCTAAAAAAGCAGGGTTATCCAGAGAACAACTCTATCGCTCGTTCAGTGAAAAGGGGAACCCGACTCTGAAGACCATCATCTCGGTTATGCAAGCATTAGGTCTACACCTTAAACTCACCTCTGGCAGAACGTAAAGCTAGAACGTATGTGATTGAGGTGTGGGGTTGTCAAGGGTATGTATGCATTACCAATGCCGGAACATGGGAACGAGTCATAATCAGCCCTTTGGGAATTTTTGCTTTTGATGCAGAACACGCATAACGTGGATATTTGAACCATCCACATGGTAAGAGACCATCATTGACACCTCAGGAATGATCAATAATCTCCCACGAATACCATGACGCTGAACACCCATGTTTGGATGCTCTGGCAAATGTTCAACCTTAGCTTCGATGATCTCATCCGTTTTTTCAGCAGCAACAAGGGTGAACTCATAAATGAATTAAAAGATTTTTTCTCAATTATTATTTAAAGATTAAACTTTCCGACAAATCATTAAATACTGCCTCGCTTACGAATTTTCTCCCTGCGCTTTTTCATCTCATCTTTGGCAGTATCATGGTCAATAAAATCTGAATGATCAGCATCAAGCTTCTCAAAGGCTGAATTTACCTGCTGGGTTAGCCAGGCATCTTGAGATAAAACTTTCCGCTGTTGTTTGGCCAGCTGTACAGTAAATTCCCGGCAGGCATCGCTGATGGTTCGTCCTTGGCTTTCAGCCATTTTTTGAGCCAAACGTTTTGTCTCTTCATCAACCCGGAATTGAATTCTCGTTTCCATAGTAAACTCCCATAACGGTTGTCACATATAGGTTAGTTAAGAGGAGGGATAGCCAACAAGTATTCGTCTCAAGAGGCTGGAAGGCTGGAACGCTGGAACGCTGGAACGCTGGAAGGCTGGAAGGCTGGAAGGCTGGAAGGCTGGAAGGCTGGAAGGCTGGAAGGCTGGAACGCTGGAACGCTGGAACGCTGGAACGCTGGAACGCTGGAACGCTGGAACGCTGGAACGCTGGAACGCTGGAACGCTGGAACGCTGGAACGCTGGAACGCTGG
>NZ_JOKH01000001.1:860323-881847 GCF_000722635.1 Endozoicomonas numazuensis
GCTGGAAGGCTTGAAGGCTGGAAGGCTGGAAGGCTGGAAGGCTGGAAGGCTGGAAGGCTGGAAGGCTGGAAGGCTGGAAGGCTGGAAGGCTGGAAGGCTGGAAGGCTGGAAGGCTGGAAGGGATTTTGATTGAGGTGTGGGGGTTGTCAAGGATATTCATATGCATTCCCACGCCGGAGCGTGGGAACGAGTCATTTATGGAGTACGACAGTTTGCAGGTACAAACTCATTCTCAATTGAATTGTTACCTGCTTCATCACCTGACCTGCATACCCAAACACCGCCAGCAGTGCGGAACAATGATATAGCATTGCCATTCACATCAGGGGTACCACTAGTAAATGTATAAACAATTGCACCCGCTCCATCTTCTGCTGGAGCTGATTCATCAGTATCAGGGGTACTAACGTCATCAGGGGTAGCGGTAGATGGAACCAATGTAATATTTCCATTACTAGGTTGATTCACGCCGATATCTGTAGGGTCGTTAGTAACTACACCATTTTCCATGACCCAGTTTTCTACCCCAACTTTATTCGCTGCAATTGCGCTAAGTGCTGTGCTAACCAATGCTCGACTTTGATACGCCTGATACTGAGGAATAGCCACAGCTGCCAACACACCAATGATCGCCACTACGATCATCAATTCAATCAGCGTAAAACCGCTTTGTTGTTTTTTCATTATTCTTAGCCCCCTGAGGACATACATTTTTATTGTTTTGGCCAAACTGCCGCTGCCGGGCCTAAGTACACACCAAAAACGACCATAATCGTCTTTATTTTGCACTGTTTACCCGCGGTGCCCGACAGTGACGCTTCCATAAAGATTTTTTCATCCAGTCGGCTCTTTAGAATGCTGCTTTATCTATCCATGGAAAGGTAAATAACGGGGCATTGCTAAGGCTGTTTTCTTGTGATGAAAAAATAACCACTCATGGCTGTAATGTCTTCCTGACTGCTCGCTGAGAGCTTTTGAGTGTCGAACTTTCAGTCTACTTATTATTTGATGAGACCCTGTGCGAAAGCCCTACGCTCACCTTATCCATACAGCAGAAACAGCACACAGATAAGGGTAATTCCTTACCCCAGTACGATATAGTTCACAGCAAAAAAAGCAACCTTTTTCTTGGGCATTTCTGTTGTTCAGGTCAACTTTTTCAGCTTGACAGAAAGAACGGTTTCTGACGTTTAATAGTGCTTCACAATTTAACCACTCACTTACTCTCCCAAGGCTTAAAAAGGAAGATGAAGAGTGTTATGCAGGCTGTAGCAGATAAACATTAAGCTACGATGACAAAGCAGTATTGAGTATCAGGAATTGAGAATAAGGTCACTGACCAGAGTGGACATCACCCTAACCAAGAATCGTGACTTTTAAAAAATCATCTCACACTGTGTGAAAAAACACTCCAATAATAACTTTACATAATTTGCGAAAAGTATGTAATTAAACTATTTTGGACAGAGTAATACTCAAAATGGTATTTCGATATGTCTTCCATAACTGGAAACATTACAGCTACAGAGCTGGCCAGAAACCTTTCTGACACCATAGACTCTGTTAAAGCCTCCGGTAAAAGCCTGCTTATTACCCGAGGAGGAAGGCCTGCTGCAACCCTCTCACCTCCTCCTAAGCAGGGTCTTACTGTTGATGAGCTGGTAGAACTCCTCTCTACCATGCCAAGACTGGGTGATGATGGAGAAAGCTTTGCAGAAGATGTCAGATCTGCTCGTTCTAATGATTCACTACCGGATTCACCATGGGACTGATCGTCGACACCAATGTTTTCATTGATATTGAAAACAACCGCCTTTCCTATGATGTTCTGACTCAATACCGAGCATACGGAAGCACTTATCTGGCAGCTATCAGTGTTTCTGAACTCCTGGTAGGTGTACACCTTGCTAAAACGCCCACACAGCGGATCAAAAGGGAGGCTTACGTAGAAAGTTTGTTGGCCAGAATGGAGGTTATAGATTTTGATTCACGAGTGGCCCGAACCTATGCTCATTTACATGGACATTACCTGAAGCCAAGAAAACAGGCTTCACCCGGTGTCCATGATCTTCTGATTGCTTCAACTGCCATTACCTTTGGATATCCAGTACTTACTTCTAACCGTCAGGATTTTATAAAAATCCCCGGCCTTGAAGTATTGGCTCCATAACACCAGACGACCATCAAACGATGAAAGCAACCCTATTCTGCCCACAGAACTCTGTCGACTCTTAACTCATACAATCAAATAACTTCAAGCCCACAAGCCTTAAAGTGTGCAAAAACCTTCATACCCACTTTCAACTGCAAACGATCCACGGACTTTCTGGTCACCATGACCATTAACTTTTGTTCACCCGTGCACAGCGTGACTAACTGGTGCCAGTCATCCCGTGCTTGAATGGACTCAATGATAACTGGCAGCCGATTCAACACACTGGTGTCGCTAAAGTCATCCAACACAATACTGACTTCATGTGCGGGAACAATCATTCGAACAGTGGCTCCCGGTTCTAATCCCGCTTCATGGACTTGCAATTCATTCCCTTGTGCATTCAGAACGGTGAGCCCATAGTTTTTATCATGACCCACCACTTCCGCTTCAAGCATGGACAGCAAAGGTTCATGTTGATCATCAACAGCCATTGCATTATTGAGCAACACCTGGCTCTGGTCTTTAGCCGTCACAGCCCCCCGGTGCAATAACAACACCTGATCCGCCAGACGAGCCACTTCTTCTCTTGAGTGGCTGACCATGATGACAGGAATGCCAAAGTCCCGATGAATACTTCTTAAGCAAGGTAAAATCGCTGCTTTGGAATCCCAGTCCAGTGAGGCTAAAGGTTCATCCATTAACAGCAGTTGTGGTGCATTCAATAACGTTCGGGCAATGGCGATTCGCTGCTTTTCTCCGCCCGACAGTTTTTCAATCCCGCGATTCAGTAAGTGGCCAATACCCAGTTGCTCAACCACTTCATCAAACTGCAGCCCCTGTCGTTCAGAACACGCCCTTTTTATTGAAAACCGGAGATTACCCAGAACGCTGAGATGAGGGAACAAGCGGGCTTCTTGAAAGATATAGCCAATACCCCGTTGTTCTGGTGGCAAAAATACGCCCTGCTCGCTGTCCATCCAGACTTCATCTTTAAACTGAATACGACCTTTCGCGTGTTTTTCAAGACCGGCTATGGTTCTCAGTAACGAGGTTTTACCACAGCCTGATGCGCCCATAATGCCCCAGACAGCATCCAGTTCCAGCGCAGTCTTCACCGTAAGGTCAAACTGTTCCCGGGGTAGTTGAAGATCCAGTTTCAACATCTGCTTCAACATCTGCGTCAACATCAATGACTACTCACTCCCGAACCTTGTCTTTTATCAATACTGTACAGAGCCACCAGCATCAGCAGAGCAAACACTAACAAACCCGCCGCCATGGTATGAGCCTGATCAAACTGTTGTGTTTCCACAGCATCATACAGTGCAATAGACAACACCTGAGTTTCGCCCGGTATGTTGCCACCAATCATCAGCACCACACCAAATTCTCCCACGGTATGGGCAAACCCCATACAGGCCGCCAGCAAGAGGGCCCTGAGGGCATTAGGCAGCACAATATTCATAAACCGGTCCAGGCGACTGGCTCCCAGCATGGCAGCGGCTTCCAGTAAACCGTGGTCCAACTGTTCAAAGGCTCTCTGCAGGGGTTGCACGACAAAGGGCAGAGAATACAACACAGAAGCCACCACCAGTCCTGAAAAACTGAAGGCCAGGGTAGAGCCCGTTAAGTCTACCCACCATTGACCCAGGGTATTTTCAGGAGAGAAGGCTATCAGTAGATAAAACCCCAGAACGGTAGGCGGGAGAACCAGAGGCAAGCCGACAAAAGCTTCTATCAAAGGTCGCCAGCGACTTTTCATATTGGCCAGCTTCCAGGCCAGAGGTATCCCCGCCAACATCAGGAGAAGTGTCGTCGTCAAGGCCAGTTTAATCGTCAGCCATATGGCTGTGGTCAGCATTATTGAGCCTTATTTAATTGGGGAGTGATAGCCATGCTCAGCCATATAATTCTGGGATGATTCAGACAGCACAAAGGCTGCAAAGGCCCTGGCTTCCTTGCTGTTTTGAGTGCTTTTGAGTACTACCATATCCTGACGAATCGGGTCATAAAGCGTGTCTGGAACATAGGAGATCCGCTTCAATGCTTCACCTGACAGCTGGGATAAAGCCACCAGCCCTACATCAACATTACCACTGGCAACAAACTGCCATGTCTGCTGAATGTTCGCCCCCTGCACTAAACGTCCCTGATAGTTTTGCCATAAACCCAGATTTTCCAGAGTCTGTTCTGCAGCAAATCCATAGGGCGCAGTTTTGGGATTAGCCATCGCCAACTTACCCTTCCAGTCTTTTAACTGATCCAGAGTGAAGGGCTTTTTAGGGTCCGTATTTCGATCCCACAACACCAGACGTCCAATAGCGTAAGTCTTGCGACTGTCTGGCAGAACTTTTCCCTTTTTTTCCAGCTCTAAGGGTCTGGTTTGATCTGCTGAAAAAAACAGATCAAAAGGAGCACCGTGCATAATCTGGTTGTACAGCACACCGGTGGATGCCGAAGCTATGCTCACTTTATGACCGGTCTGTTTCTTGAACTGTTCCGCCAGATGTTCCAGCACCGGCTTGAAATTAGCAGACACTGCCACCCTAAGATCAGCGGCCATACTGTGCATACTGAACAACATGGCCAGCGTACCCAACCCATACTTCACCACTATTCCTGACCCCTGCATTCCTGACCCCAGCGCTTTGCAGCTTCTTCATCGGATTCACGGGCATCCACCCAGCGATCCCCTTCAGCGGTCGTTTCTTTTTTCCAGAAAGGAGCCCGGGTTTTCAGATAGTCCATGACAAATTCACAGATTTCAAAAGCGGCCTTTCGATGGGCACTGGCGACCCCTACAAAAACGATACGGTCACCAGGGTGCAACTGTCCCACCCGATGAATGACCTTGATGGCCTGTAATGGCCAGCGCTCAGCAGCTTCATCAATGATTGCCTGAAGCGCTTTTTCGGTCATACCGGGGTAATGCTCAAGGTACAGTCCCCCGACATCATCCCCCAGGTTTTCATCTCTCACCAGCCCGGTAAACGTCACCAGAGCACCCGTACCGCAATTGCTGCTGAGTTGGTCCTGCTCAGAACCCGGATCAAAATCCTCCTGCTGAATAGAGATCATACTCAGCCACCTGTTACTGGAGGAAAGAAAGCAATTTCATCGCCTTCTTTAATGTCGAAATCCTTACGGGTCATACTCTGGTTTAGGGCTACTAACGTACGGCTGTCAGTTACCACTTCCTGCCAGTCCGCTCCTTTTTCACAAAGCATCGCACGCAGTGCAGAAAGATTAGCGGGCACCTCGGGCAGCTCCAGACTGTCGACACCAAGCTTCTCACGGTAGCTGGCAAAAAAAAGAATTTTAATCACGAAACGCACTACCTTCTAAAAAACATCTGCTATTTTGGAAGTTCAACTCGATATAATTTTCACTGCAGTAAGGCCATTTTAATGCCATCAATCGAAGCCCGACTTGATAAGCTGGAAATACAACATAAAAATCTTGATGCTGATATGCATAGCCTCGTAAAGGTCTGTGCAGAAGTTAAAAATATCGCCCTTACCAACCAGAGTGATATAACCGGCTTAAAACTTGACGTGTCCGATGTTATAAACGACATCGCTGATGTCAAGAACGATGTGAATTCGCTGACACTCCCCGCCCTAAAGAGGGTGTCTTAAAAGCCAAAATTCAAACCCAGTGAGGCGCTTTGCTCGGTGTAGAGTGACACTTCATTGGGACTCTTTCCCAGCTGTCCATTTTTTCTATAAATGGGTGACACTTCTCAAACAACGCCCAGAGAAGCCAGTTGTACCATAAAATAGCGTAAATATTGGCCTTTACAGCCCTACTCAAGTTGTAAGCCAGCAAGTGCAAACCAAATTCCAGTTTAACCTTTTCCAGCCCCTTGCGACGGAAGCGGTTTAATCCCTGTACATCCCGTAAATAGGCAAACACAGGTTCAACCATCGCCTTCCTTTTGCTGAAAGACTTTTTGGCTTTCGGATGCTGCATAACCTGCCTCAGTGCATCTTTAGCATCATCCATTGCATAGCGCTTTATGCGCCGCCCCTTCTTATTGCTCGTGCATTTATCTTTGAGAAGGCAGCCTTCGCAAGGCCCATTGCCATATATCTTCTGCTCCTTTGTGCGAGCGCTCCCTTTTATCTTACCAATGGGAGTCAACTCTTTTCCTGCAGGGCAACGATAAACGTCATTGGTTTCATCGTAATAAAAATGTCCCTTCTGGAACTTTTTGGATTCTTTGGGTTTGCCTGGTTCTTTACCCTCAGGGCATAGCAGGCTGATATCGTGCTCCAGACTGGTTGCAATGACTTCATCATTAAAATAACCAGCATCCAATAGCATTTCATCGACTGGTTTACCCGTGATCTGCATTGACTGATCAAGCATTGGATTTACGACAGTAGTTTCATTGGTAGGGTCTACAGCCTGAGCCAGTACCACCCGCTTGTTATTAGCTAATACGGATGGCTTGTAACTCGTTGTGTACCCTCGCCCCCGTTTCATCTTTTGGACAACAGCTTCAGGCTCTGTAGGGCTTACGACAGCACTTTCTGACTTACCGTTCTTCTTTCGCTTCGCGTTGCGTTCAACGACTGCTTCGAGAGCACTGCTGGCCATCTCCAGATTCTTTTGGCTTTCAGGGCAATCTGGATGGTTGTCAGCTTGCGTTTGTGCTGCTTCATGCACCTGTTGCGCAGCTTCCTGCTTCATCAGGTTGTAATTTGAGCAAGCGGCTTCTATAACGGTCCCATCACCAGCCAGACAACTTCCATCGGAGTCTGTTTTTTTGAGAACGGCTCGTGTCAGGCTTTCAAAGAAAGCACCGGTCATGGACTCGCTGTGCATATTGATGAAGCGACCAATAATGGCATGGTCTGGAAAAATCCCTCCGGTAACCCACATACAGCCAAGATCGACACGGGCTAATCGTTCCAGAGTTCTCAACGAGGTAATGCCTTGCATAATGCCATAGAGAATCAAACCCATCATATTACGGGGTGAATAAGGAGGACGTCCTTCTAATGCATACCTTTGCTCAAAATCAGACCAGTCCTGTTCATCAAGAAGGGATGCAACGGTAAAAGGTGTTTTTTGACCGGTTAGTTCAAGGTGCTCTTTCAGGTTAGTGTTGCCAAGAGTGATTGCGTTGGGGTCAGGAGCAACAAAACGTCGTTTGCCTGTTTTGTTGGCTGATCTTTTGGATTCATCCTGTTTTTTGTGATCAGAACTACTGGCTGTACCTGAAAAAATATCGAGCTGTGGAGCAGTATTAATTTTTATTTGAGTTCTTGTCGTCATGCTGAAGCCGGTAAAGCTACTTGAATATACAGATTACCGGCTTGTAGTAGGTTTTGCGACACCCTCTAAAGGGCGAGGGTTCTTAGATCGCTCCAAGAACCTTCCTGTTTCAAACACGCCTTCCCTAGATAGTGGCTAGGCCGCTATCCCCGTTTCAGTCGCTCCACAGGCTAACCCCGCCAGTCCGGCGGTTTTTATATTGATGGCCGCATTAATGTCCCGATCGTGGTGGGTTTTGCATTCCGGACAATCCCACTCTCGAATAGACAACGGTAGACTTTCATGAATAAACCCACAGCTTGAGCATCGCTTTGAACTGGGCAAGAATCTGTCTATTTCAGCAACAGTACAATCAGCCCACCCAGCCTTGTACTGCAACTGCCTGACAAATTCTCCCCAGTTAGCATCAGCGATATGCTTCGCCAGCTTTGGGTTTTTGATCATATTCTTCACTGCAAGGTTTTCGACGCAAATAACTTGGTTCTCGTTGATGAGTTTGCGGGATGCTTTATGGGTAGCATCCATCCGGCAGTCGGCTATTTTTGCATGAAGGCGGGCAACCTTAAGCCTTACTTTGGCTCTGTTTTTGCTGCCTTTCTGCTTTTTCGCCAGCTTACGCTGAAGGTAGGCGAGATTTTGCTCGTAGCGTTTGGTGAACTTGGGATTACCGGATTTTTTGCCATCTGAAGTGATGAACAGATCAGTTAAACCTAAATCAATGCCCACTGTCTTGTTACGGATGGGCATTGGTTTAGCTTCAAAATCACACAGCATGGAAACAAAGTACCGTCCTGCTCTGTCTTTGCTTATAGTGATACTGGAAGGCTCGGAAGATAGCTCTCGACTCCAGCGAATATTAAGCGGCTCTTTGCTTTTGGCAATGAATAGCTGCCCCTCTTTCAGCCTGAATGCTGCTTTGGTTAATCGGATGCTTTGTTTGGAGTGCCTCTTTTTGAAGTTCGGGTATTTGGCTCTACCTGCCCAGAAGTTTTTGAATGCTTCTTGCTGATCCCTCAAGCATTGTTGAAGCGGTACGCTTGATATGTCGCTCAGCCACGGGAACTCTGATTTGAGCGAGACAAGCCGCTTTTCAGCTTGAGAGTGAGATACACTGCCTCCGTCCTTGTAGTACACATCAGTACGGAAGCGTAATGTATTGTTGTAGACAAAGCGAGTACAACCGAACGACTGGGCAAGTAGTTGCTCCTGCTCAGTTGTTGGATAGAATCGTTCTTTGTAGGCTCGTTTTGTTTTCATACTGAGCAGTTCACAGTATTCTTGTAGTTCTGTAAATACCTCAACCCTAGCCCTTTACGGGCTAGTCGCTTGTATCACCGCCCGATTGGGCGATGCTTTACGCGAAAGTTGGTAAAGGATCATGTCAACGCACTAACAGCGGCTACTCATGCGGGTTTCATGAGATCGGACAAACGCTTCGATGAGATGGATGCTAAATTCTCCGAACGCATGGATCAAATGGACTCCAAGTTCTCCGAACGCATGGATCAAATGGACTCCAAGTTCTCCGAACGCATGGATCAAATGGACTCCAAGTTCTCCGAACGCATGGATCAAATGGACTCCAAGTTCTCCGAACGCATGGATCAAATGGACTCCAGGTTCTCCGAACGCATGAATCAAATGGACTCCAGGTTCTCCGAACGCATGGATCAAATGGACTCCAGATTCACTGAACGTTTTGAACAGCTGGAACTGTTAATCCGCCAGCTGCATCCTACCAGCTAAAAACCAGTAAGCCAGCGGCAATCTTTTATGTTGCCCTGGTGCTTATTCAGCCTGATAATGGCCACTCTTGCCACCGCTTTTCTCAAGTACACGTACACCTTCGATACACATATCCTTGTCTACTGCCTTACACATGTCGTAAATCGTCAAGGCAGCCACTGAAGCCGCCGCCAGCGCTTCCATTTCCACACCGGTTTTTCCGCTCAAGCGACAACACGTCTCAATGCGTATGCGGTTTTGCTCAGGCTCAAGTTCAAACTCTACACCAATGAAATTGAGCATCAGTGGGTGACACAGTGGAATCAATTGACCGCATTGTTTGGCCGCCTGAATGCCGGCAATGCGGGCAACAGCCAACACATCACCTTTTTTCAGGCCATTGTCAGCAACCAGAGACAGAGTTTCCGGCTTCATGACCACAAACCCTTCTGCCCTGGCTTCACGACGTGTGGTGTCTTTGTCACCCACGTCCACCATACTGGCCTTACCCTCGTCGTTGGTATGCGTCAGCGACATCAGCCTTCAACCTTTTTCAGTGGCTCAACTTTTTTTAGCTGTTCTACAAAATTGCAAGGACGGTGACGGCTGTCCAGTTGCTCTTTGATAATACCTTCCCAGGCGGTCTTGCAGGCATTATTGGAACCAGGCATGACAAAAATAACGGTGCCATTAGCAAAACCGGCTACGGTTCGGGACTGTATGGTGGAAGTTCCAATCTGTTCATAAGAAAGTTGGCGGAACAGTTCACCATAGCCGTCTACTTCCTTGTCAAAAATAGGGAGTAATGCTTCCGGCGTACTGTCACGACCCGAAAAGCCTGTACCACCCGTAACCAGAACGGCCTGGACATTTTCCGAGGCGATCCAGCGGGACACCACTTCTCGAATCTTGTAGATGTCGTCTTTTACAATCGCTTTGTCTGCCAGTTTATGGCCAGTGGCTGTCAGGTTATCCACCAGCAGGTGGCCTGAGGTATCTGTTTCTTCGGTACGGGTATCAGAAACAGTCAGTACCGCAATATTCAGGGGTACAAATTCAGTTACTTGCTTATGAGCCATCGTGTCTCCGTTGATACCGTTTTTCATTGCTCAAATTTTTCACCGCTCACTCTTTTCCGCTCACTCTTCTCCGCTCACTCTTCTCCGCTCAGGGCTGTATGGGCGCGACGCCATTCATCGGGAGTATTGGTGTTCTGGAATTGCACTTCCATTTCATCAGGAAGCGATATGGCCACACCCTGCAGACGATCAAACAGCCGTCTCAGAGAATAGTCTTTATGATCCTGGCTGCTCAGCGCATGTTTGACGGTTTCTCGCAACTGACGGTTTACAGGCAGGATCAAAGGCAGGGAAAAAGCTTCAAACATAACAGCTCTGCCCTGTTTGGCCGTGGATGATACCAGCTTTTTACAGGCTTCTGGTGGCAACAAAGGCATATCCACCGGTACCACCAAAAGGTTCACTCCATCAGAGAGTGACTCTATAGCGGCATGGACACCACTGAGTGGACCTTTTCCGGGAATTTTATCCACAAGAGCCCTGCTGCCACACTGAGCGCCACTGAGCAGCACTTCTTCTATACCGGATTCATACAGCAGGTTTTGCATATGTTGATAAAGGGGAATGTTTTGCCAGATAAGACGAGCCTTGTCTTGCCCCATGCGAGAAGACTGGCCGCCAGCCAGCACCAATCCGATTGTCTTGGCCATAGTCACCACGCCCTGACACTGAGTAAGCCGGAAGGAACTTTGCCTCCCTCCGGAGAATGGGCAGAGATTCTATCAGCCTGACCGGCCAAGGTTAAGGCTGAGCCCATGTTTTAATCGGGCAGTTATTTCAAGACAAATTCTAAGGTCATTAGCCGCAAACGGTGGTCTTGCCTCTACTGATGTAATGATTTGCGGTGCATTGTATGACCTGTTCACGCCTTCCTCGGTTTTGGTGGCTCTTTTTTCTCTTCACCCCCCCAACTCTCTGCCGCTAAATAAAGAGATGGATTCCGTCCGGAAAACTCCAGTTACGAAGGGAAGCATCAGGGACTGTTATGCACACCATTGAACAACAGATAAGCCAAAACCTTGGACTTATTGATCAGGCCGCCCGGGAAGGTCGTGCCTGCCGCGTTACTTTGCATAATGGCGTCCCCGTAGTGGAAACTTCTCCGACCAATACTGTGAAGAAAAACACCTGGAAGCTCTCGCACCGCAGAAACAAGGCAGCAGAGAAAAAACTCAGGGATATGGTAGTGGAGGTGATTGGCAAGCCTGACACCCGCCTGGCTTTAAAAAAGCAGGTTGTTGAAGGTGTCAAAGCTCGACGCTATCGCTTTTTTTCAGAGAGAGACGCCAGTGTAATTGAGAAGAACGAGGCTCTGTTATTAGCCCCGGTGCAACAAAAACCGCCAGCCTCCCAAAAAAAGCTACCAAAAAGAAAAATAAAATTGCTGGATGCCATGGAATCCAATGGATCTGCCAAACTGGTTCTCAGAAATCCCCGCAGGGATCGACTCCCAGACGCTATGAAAAGCAGCGGTCCCGCCAAAGTGGTTAAAAAGCGGGAGCATCAGGAAAGGCCTCCTATTCCATTTACTCCACCCTCCATCGTTATCAGTCCTCCACAGGAAGAAGCAGTAAAATTGGATTCATCCAGACTGGTCGACTTCGATACGTCGTCACTGCTCGCTACGCCTTCAGAAGACAGCACGCCCCCCGTTTCAGAGGGAATCCCATACACACCAACACCTGTAGATTTACCGGACATATCGACTCAAGCGCCTGCTTTCCAGGTTTCAGGGCCTATTAGTCTGGTGCCTCTGGATCAAATGGAGCGTCCTGATTTTTTTCCAAAAGAACCCGGAAAAATGCTGGGCGATGCGTGTCATGATCTTGCAAAAAAAATGCCTAACATCAATTTGGCTGACGCGAATGAATTTCTCTGGCTGTACTACACCTGTGAATTCCTTGAAGTTGGCAGTTCAGATGCAGCAGATGAGCTCAAAACAAAGCTGGATCAGAATTTTTCTGCTGCAGGTTTGTCTTCCCAATATAAAAGGCTCCAGACCGAAAAAATGTGGCAGGCTGTTCGACTGCTTAAAATCGACAGGTCACCGGAAGCCTTCACCAGGCTCATCGATGAGATGAGTGAGATCGGCACACCACTGCGTTTCAAGCTGACTCAACATCTGGTGAAAGATATTGACGAAAGAAGTTTCCGTAAAGTGCCCAACCCCAATGGAGACCCTGCCAAAAAAGTGGACTCCCTTCAGCTGGAGTTTCTTGAGCAAGTCCAGGATACCGATGAATTAATGGAAGACCTTGGCTTTGAAATCTATGACCCGGACGAGAGCGACAAGCCACTGACGGTCAGATCACAGCAAGTCGATGTCAGAGCCCAGCTCAAGGATGAACTGTTAATCTACAGCACAGAACATGAGTCTTTTGCTCAGCTGGTCGACCAGCTGGAAGCGATTGATCCTGACGCGATGAGTAAGAAAGTCAAAGACAATGAAAGACTGACTCCGGAAGAATTGAATGCCATTGTTGCCGCCAAAAAACAAAAGCTGGAAATTGCCCAGACTCTGGGAAGAAAATGGGGCGATTCCCTTTTGTTGGACGGACGCAACTGGCCAGACGACGATGCCAGACACACTTTGCTAAAACTTCATCAGCTTGCCATTCTAAACAGCCCTGTAATAAGTACCGCCCTGAACAGCTGGATCCTGAATAAACATCAGGAGAAAGAATACCATCCGCAGGTGGTCATAGAGGGTTCCAGCTCCCATGGTTTATTAGCCGCACTGACTCAAGTGGAGGCAGGCGCTGATGTCACGCTTCTGCTCAGTTCCGAGCCACTCTTTGATCCTGCCGAAACGATTCGGCTCGACCCTCAATGGATAGAAACCTTGCGTTTTCATCTGGGTGGACAGTTTGACCAACTGTTCACTTCTGTGCCCGCTGTAGAATATGAAGAGAGTCGCTCAGGCCTGATTCATTCTGACGGATTTGGAGAAGTGTCAGCAAGCGCCCTCCATCAAGCTCTCTGGAATCAGGTCCAGAAGGTGGCACAGTACAAGTCCTCTCCCCTTAGAATGGTTTCCAATACCAGAGTTACCGAAATTGAAACACCTGATCAGCATGATGAAAAATACCTGCTCCATGTGGAGCAACAAAACGGAGAGAGCACCCTCAGGCATAAAATTCCTGTCGACCTCCTGATCAATGCCGGTAAAGCACCTAACGCTGTCAGTGCTGATTTTCTGGAAACCGTGACAAAAGTTGACGAAATCCCCAGTGTGGCCCAGAAAGCTCAGCCCAAACCGCCCAAGCGGTTAGCCAGCCGGTGTACTTTCTCATTACCCCAGTCGCCCACTCTTACCAAACCGACAGGTGAAAGCCCCTTTGATATTGTTGTTCCAGACAAAACATTCCATAAGTCTCTGGTCAGAAACATATTGGACAGACTGGGACACAAAGCCCCTCCAATGCCAGGGGTAAGAGAGAAGGTTCAGGCGGACATCCGCCTTCATCTCATCGAGAGAAAGGAAAGCTTTGATAACAAAAGCCAATACAAGCTTGCTGAGGAGATGAAAAAACTTTATCTCTCTATGAAAACTACCCCTATGCATTTGAAAACATTCCACTCAGAAAGCCGGGAATCTCTTCAACTCGAAATGGAACTGCCTCAGCCCATCAGCGCATTTCTAGATACTGCAAACGCTTATCTGAAGCATAACGATGCTACCCCCCAAGAGGCCGGGATTATTTGCCAGCACATTCTGTCAGCCTGGTTTGAAACGGTTGCCATCCATATACAGCTGCCCAAAAGAGGGATACGGCCCAAGCACCTGAGACCAGAAACCCTGTCTACTTTTTCAGCTGAGCAGACATTCCTTGAGCCTCCCGTTCATACCCTGGAAGCCAATAACAGTATTCTAACCTTAACAGCCATTGGCCCGGCAGCTGTCAATAATCCATTATCCCCTGAAGCCAATCAAAGCTCGGCCAGAGAACATATTCTTCAATGTCAGGCATTAACGGAAAAACTATCAGAGCACCATACTAAAGAGGGTCATCTGAATGACCCTGAAAGCCTTCTTGAAGATGCCGGAACGCTGGAACAGCACTATGAGCTGCTGAATGATTTTGTTAATAGTGAAGATTAATCCTGCAAGCTGCCAAACCTTGATTAGACTTTAGAGTTTTGCTCCTCCCTGCTAAAACTAATAATCGAATGAGGTTGTATCGTGTCCAGCCATATGGAAAACCCATCTGCATTAAAACTATGGACAGCACGACTGGCAGTCCCACTGTCGTTCTGCGCACTCTTTCTGGTGATTTCTTTACCTGTTGAGGGCTTGACTGCCTATGGGCAAATCATGCTGGGCATTCTGGTTATGGCGGTGATCCTCTGGGTAACCGAAGCCCTGGCCTACCCCATCAGCGCCCTGCTTATTGCAGCACTGGTCACACTACTGATAGGCATTGTCCCAAACAGTGAAACGGGAGCCGTGCTGGGAACCAGTAAAGCACTGGGACTGGCAATGAAAGGGTTCTCATCCCCCAGTATCATAGTCATTGCCGGTGCGCTGATTATGGCAGCAGCGATGCAATCGACCGAACTCGACAAACGAATAGCTCTGGCCATTTTGTCACGCATTCACCCCACTCCTGGCGCTATCATAGCGGGCTGTCTTCTGGTCGGCGTTGTGTTCTCTTTCATGATTCCCTCCCCTACCGGTCGTACTGCAGTACAGGTTCCTATTCTGGCTGGCGTAGTCGCCACTCTCGGTCTGGACCCCAAAAGTCGTCTGGCAGCCATTCTGGTCATTGGGGCTGCTCAGGTCAGCACTATCTGGAACGTTGGCGTCATGACCGCCACAGGCCACAATGTGGCTGGACTGGAGCTGATGTATGAACACACCGGCTTCACCATGACCTGGATTCAATGGTTGATTCATGCAGGCCCCTGGTCAGCATTAATGACGGTTATTCTCTTTTTTATTCTGAAGATGGAGATGAAAGGGCACACCCTCAAAAGTAATATTGCAGACTCCCTTCACTCTTCTTCCGAACCCTGGACCACCCGACAGAAAAGACTGGCTCTATTTACTGTTCTGCTGATCAGTCTCTGGGTGACAGAAGGTTCTCTTCACCACATCACCGTACCGGCCACTATGTTATTGATGGCTGTTTGCCTGCTGCTACCCGGAATTGGCGTCTTTGATAGCTGGAAAGATGTTGAAAAACGCCTTCCCTGGGGAGTCATGGTCATGTTCGGAGTCAGTATCAGCCTGGGTCAGCAACTGGTGAATACTGGCGCTGCGGCCTGGCTGGCTGAAATTTGTTTTTCCTCCATGGAAATCCACACCATGTCGGTGGCTCTGCTGGTGTTTGTGATGACCCTGTTCACGGCGGTGATGCACCTGGGCTTTGCTTCGGCAATGAGCCTGACAGTGGCGGTATTACCCGTGTTTCTGGCTTTCTCCGATACCCTGCCAAACAGCATGATGCATAATGCCATGGGACTGGTGCTTCTCCAGTTGTTTGCAGTGAGTTTTGGCATGATTCTGCCGGTGAACGCACCTCAGAATATGGTGGCGTACTCAACAGGCACCTTCCCGGCAAAAACATTTGTACGGATAGGTGTGCTGCTGACCCTGGCCAGTCTCCTGACTTTTGTACTCTTTTCCATGACCTGGTGGCAGTGGACAGGACTCTTGTCGCCAGCTCAGTAACCCAGGAGCCTATTGCTTCATGAGTGTGAAACCAGCTTTTTACCGTGAATTTTTTTCACCCCCGAGGGGGACGAAAAATTGTTTCAGTCGCTCAAGACTATTTCTTTACCCGAAGAATTACGGTAGGTTTCGCACTCTCAATACCATCAAACTTTCAGCCTATGTCCACCCCTGACCAAGAACCCTTCTGGCGTACTAAAAGCCTGGAAGCCATGACCCGCAATGAATGGGAAGCGCTTTGTGATGGCTGCGGACGCTGCTGCCTGAATAAGTTGATCGACGACAACACTGACGAGATTCACACCGTTGCCGTCTCCTGCAAACTGCTTGATCTGCAAAGTGGTCGTTGTCAGAACTACAAGCATCGCCGAAAGTTCGTGCCCGACTGCATTATATTCACTCCCAAAACGCTTCATGAACACCTCCCATGGCTGCCCGACAGCTGTGCTTACCGGCTATTACATGAAGGGTATGATCTTCCTGAATGGCATCCGCTGGTCAGTGGCGATCCGGACTCTGTACACAAGGCGGGCTTTTCTGTTCAAGACAAACAGATCGTTTCTGAAGAAGAGGTACCCGAACCCTCAGACTGGTTTGATTACATTATTCGTGTAGGTTGATACTAACATTCATCAGGTCGCTGAAGGTCTTTTTTGCTCATCGGATGCCAAAGGAGCTGTTTCCTTTTGCGGCCGACTATTAACGAAAATAGACAACAAGCCTGCAGCTACCACCAGAGCCATTCCCACAAAGGCCAGGGTATCGGGTATATGACCCCAGCCCCACCAACCCAGTAGACCTGCAAATACCACTCCACAGTAGTTTACCGGAGCCACTACACTGGCCCTGGCCCAGGTATAAGCCTGAGTGTATAACCACATAGTGATACAGATTGAAGCACCCACATAAAGAAGATAGGGAAGTGTCCACAAAGGGATTACCTTCCAACTCAAAAACGCCATGGGCAAACTGCATAAAAAAGAGATCAGGAAATAAAAAAACATGATCCGGCTGGAAGGCTCTGTAGACGACAAAGCCCTTGTTCCAACCATAGAAAAAGCCAAAAACAGCCCAGACGTCAGCCCCACAATATGCCAAATACTGATGCCTTCAAAATCAGGTTTAAGAATTAAAAGCACACCAGCAAAGCCAAGTAACATAGGTCCCCAGGATTTACCCGGCACCTTGAATTTCAGCCAAAGCCAGACCACCAGAGGTACAAATAACGGCCCGGTATTTCTTAGCAGAGTGGCTTCCACCAAAGGAATGTAGGCCAGAGCCTGATAATAAGCGTAGAAGCAGAGCCAACCCGTTATCCCTCTGACCAGATGAGCGCCCAGGCGCTCAGTTTTCAGGCTTGATGCAGAACGTTTTAACAACCAGGGCAGCATCAGCAACAAACAGATAAAATACTGAGCCAGTACAATGACTGGAACAGGTACATCACCGGAGATCAGTTTACTGGCAGCACCCGCAGTACTGGCCACAATGGCTGTAGCCAGAGCATAAGTCACCCCTTTGGGAATATTTTCTGTCTGCACTCGTTCTCCTAAGGAATAGTCCGTAAATAACTACCTTATTTGACCACCCCCCGTTCGGGCTGAGCCTGTCCAAGCCCAGAGCCACCCCCCTTCGACAAACTCAGGGTGAATGGAGCCATGTTTTAATCGGGAATTTATTTCGAGACAAATCCTAACCTGTCTTCTGGTAAATATCAGGCTCAAGCCTTTCCATAAGCCGCTCAGGCAGGCTCAGCCCTTTAAAGCCAAATTGCTCATAAAGTCCATGGGCATCAGCAGTAGCGAGCATAAAACGTCGCAATCCCTGCAATCCCTGCAATCCTTCAACCGATTGAATACAGGTCATCATCCATTTGCTTAACCCCTGCCCTCTATGTTCAGGCAGAATAAAAACATCGGACAGATAAGCGAAAGTGGCCTGGTCAGAAATCACTCGGGCAAAACCTATCTGTTTTTCATCGAGATACAGACCAAAACATAGAGAATGCTCTATAGACAGCTCTACTGTTTTTCGAGGAATACCGCTGGCCCAATAAGAGTTCGTCAAGAACTGATGAATGATATCAATATTCAGCAGAGACTTGTCTGTACTGATTCGGAACTCATCCTGTATCCATTCCATTGTTCTCTTTTACCTTCCGTTCTCCATATACACATGGTTAAAGTCATTTCATCGTCAACAATCGATCAATGACTTTAACATCCATAAATCTTCGGGACTTAAGCTATTAAAATTGGAATTGTCTTAGATGTGCTCTGAAAAACAGGACTTTTGACACCTTCCTTAAGTCCAACAGGTTCTTTTATCAGGCTTTTCCCATAAATGCGCCCATGATTTCCCGGGCTTCATCTGACTGCAGTCGTTCAGCAAAAATTATGCCTTCATCAGCGATTCTTTTTTCTACATCACTGCGATAAGACTGCTTAAGAAGCCGCTTGGTGGACTTCAGAGCTTCAGCAGGCTTGGCTGCTAACGCTTCTGCTTTCGCCAATGCGTGTTCAAAGATATGATCGGTATCAACCGCTTCGTTGGCGATCCCGTAATCCCGTGCGGTTTCAGCGTCAAAAAAATCGCCTAACATCAACAATTCAGAAGCACGCTGATGACCCATTAGCTCAGGTAAAAGAAGGCTGGAAGCGGCTTCTGGCACCAATGCCAGATTCACAAAAGGCAATCTGAGTTTGGCATTTTTGGCAATATAAACCAGGTCACTGTGCAGCAACATAGTGACACCAATACCTACTGCTACACCGCTGACAGCAGCAACCAGAGGCTTTTCTAAAGCGACCAGTTGACGAAGAAATGTCATTACCGGAGAGTCCAGGCCCAGACCTTCCTTCAGAAAGTCACCAAGGTCATTACCTGCCGTGAAAGCATCCGTGTACCCCTGAATCAGGACAACACGAACAGAATCATTTTTATCAGCATCGGCCAGCGCATTAGCCATTTCGGTGTACATGGCACTGGTCAGGGCATTCTTTTTTTCCGGTCTGTTCATGGTAACAATCAGAACCGAACCACTTTGCTCAAGTACTACATTATTGTCAGACACATTCACCACCTTCTATTGCTCAAGGCTGCTTGAGCGTTGTTTCTTATTTTCCAGAGACTGCAACTCTCTTGTGCTTTGGACAATAACAGCCATAAGCCAGTGAAACAATTTTTAGACACCTGCCAAACCAAAAGCTAACCCATAAAAAAAGCCCCGAGTCATCAATGATGACCGGGGCAAAGGCACCTGACATGCACATCGCTAAGGATCAACCTCAACAACCGTGCTCTTTTTCACCATGACTGATTAACAATAAACGTCAGCGGGCGAATCCGGCTTCCCGTCAGGCAGGGAAAATCAGATAAATATTTATTAAAACAACTAATTAAGCAGCATCTATTCCTGAAACTATTCTTATTCGTTTCTCTATAAGCACCCGACACTGACACTATGACTAACAAACTCAGGGTCGTTTTTATTCTTATTTGAAGAGCACTTCTTCATGAACTTGAGGCCTATAGTGCCTTGAAAGTTAACCACTTTCTTAGTCCATAAGGGTTAAATGTTAAAACCAGTAAAATACCTGAATACGCTGCTCATTCTATTGATCCTGACAAGGCCCGGTTATTGCGAGCCTCATCGACCCACCGTGCATATTCCGGAACTGACTTTCAGTCTTTTAAACAATCAAACTGAACGCTTCTACGGCTCCAATATTGATCTAAGGATTTGCCCCAAAATAACTTCCCGATTTTCACCCGGATTCCGTTCGCCCTGAGCTTGTCGAAGGGTTTTGGCACTGGGCTTCGACAAGCTCAACCCCAACGGATTTTGAGCAGATTTGAATAAGGAAGTTATTTTGGGACTACTCCTTATCAGCATTCAATGAACCTTACCTAGGAGGCTGACCGAGAATAGGCTTATCCGCTATGATAAGCCTTAAATCAACCTTGATGATGCCTGATGTCACCACCAAAATTCAAAGATAGCCCTGTTGAGTTCGATCAGCACCTACTGTTTCCAACCAATATTTTCGATCTGCTTTCCAAAGATCATGACTGTTTTGTCTACGAAGGCATCTTTCAGAGCATTGATACATCTGAAGTCGAAAAAAAATACCACCACCTTGGCCAACACGCTTATCCCCCGAAGCTCATTGTCGCCATCCTGATCTACGCCTATAGCCATGGCGTTTTCAGCTCCCGTGAGATTGAACGTCGCTGTCGGCAAGATCTGGCGTTTATGTACATCTCGCAAATGAATTGCCCGAACTTCAGAGTCCTGGGTGACTTTCGTAAAGATAACCTGTCCTTCTTCCATGACTGCTTCAAACAATCCGTCAAGCTGGCAATGGAGCTGGAACTGGCATCGCTCGGGCATATCAGTCTGGACGGTTCAAAGTTCAAAGCCAACAGCTCAAAGCACAAGGCCATGAGTTACGGGCGACTCAAGCTCAAAGAAGCAGAACTCAGTGCAGAAATTGATGACCTGATCGAGAAAGCCAGTCAATGCGACCAGGAGGAAAATGACACCTACAAAGAAGCCAGTGGTTACAGCATTCCTGAAGACCTCCAGTTCAAAGAAGAGCGGTTAAAGAAAATCAGGGTAGCCAAAAAAGCCCTCGAAGAACGAGAGAAAGCCCTGAACCCGGACGAACCAATAGACGACAAAAAGCAGATTAGTTTTGCAGATCATGATGCCCGGATGATGACCAAGAAAGGTTACTGTGATTACAGCTACAACGCTCAGATTAATGTTGATGCCGATCACCAGATCATTGTTGGCCAGCATATCAGCCAGCACGCCAACGATGTGCAGGAAGTTGAACCTGCGCTTCAGGCGCTGACAGAAGCCATTGATGATGCAGTTGTAGGTATGTGGAGCATGGATAATGGTTACTTTTCAGGGCCAAACCTGCATGCTGTGGATGAGCACGGAATAGACAGTTATATCGCTACCGACAGAGAAGAAAAGCCGGCTACGGATGACCTTGAAGACAGCGATCGAAAATTTGTCAAAGCAGATTTTACATACGAGATAGAATCAGATGTGTTTATCTGTCCGGCGGGCGAACAGATGGTTACCGACCCTGCCAGTAAAGCCAAGAGAAAGAGTTACAGAGCAAATAAGGATGTATGCAAGAAGTGCCCTTATCGCTTCAGATGTAGCGGTTCGAAGAAAAGTGCGGGGCGTGTCATTCGTACAGACAAATTTGAAGTTGCACGTCAGGCCATGACTAAAAAAATGGAGACAACCGAGGCGAAAAGCATCTATGAGCGTCGCAAGGTGATAGCAGAGCCGCCGTTTGGTCAGATAAAGAACTCTGGATTCAGGGGCTTCAACCTGCGAGGGAAGGAGAAAGTTGAGGCCGAGTTCTCATTGGTATGCACAGCTCATAATTTCAAAAAATTTGTGAAGGCGGTCTCAACGGGATCAGTCCGCCTTGAAGATTTGGAAAAGGTTAAAAAAGCGGCATAAAGGCCAGGAAAAGGTGTAAATCTGCCAAAATGGGAAAAATCCCGCATAAAGGCGGTTATTTTTTGCCCATGTTTGAATTATAAAAGCTCATTGCCGCTCTCGTTGACCTATTCTCGG
>NZ_JOKH01000001.1:893302-1001161 GCF_000722635.1 Endozoicomonas numazuensis
CTAGGAGCCTGACCGAGAATAGGCAGGTCGGCCTAAAATCCAGAAAGAACGGCCCATTTTTCCGATAAATTTGATTGAATAGGCCCACTATTCGCACAAATTTATCGAAAAAATGGCCTCGTTCTACTGAATTTTATTCTTGACCACTATTCTCGGTCAGGCTCCTAGGAGGCTGACCGAGAATAGACAGCCCGGCCTAAAATCCAGAAAGAACGGCCATCTCTTCCACTGAATTTTATGCTCGGACGCTATTCTCGGTCAGCCTCCTAGCTATTGATAACGGTAAATTACTGTTCTTCTCTGCCTTTCTGTACCGGCTCAATGGTAATGAATCAGAAGCCCAACACGCCCTGAATAGAGCCAGAGAGCTGATTCCTCCCAAACCCCTTATTTTTTTGGTGCCTGTAAATAACAGGATCAGTAACAAGAAGCTGACAGGCTGCTCTCAGATACCGGAAACATGGCCGATATAAGCCACATCCCCTGAACAACCAAGGGGCCGTTTAAAGGTGTGACAGGCTGGAAGAAATCATGAATACAGAAGCTGAATCCGTTGGTAACGTTATGTTAGATGAAAGCACTAGCCCATATCCGGGCTTATCCGAAAAAATGACACGCGCCGAGCTCAGCCAGAAGATAAAAGATGCTGTAGCTCAAAACCAAACGGAGCTACTGGAGTCACTTTTCTGCTTCATGCTGGTCAATGAATATACACCCGAACAAATTAATCAGGAGCTGGATTATATTCGTGCGAATAATCCAGCCATTCAGGACTCTCTCATTCGCTGGAGTGAAGAGCCTAAAGAAAAAAAGAAACTGAAGATTGCCGGCAAAGCGGTTTTTGTGGCGGTAGTGATTCATCATGCCAGTGGCAGTTTTGCCCCCGCCATTAAAGCCGTAGAGAAATTCAAATCATTCAAAGATGCCCCCCATGAATTTGCCGAAGCCGTTGATGAACTTGAAATAAGCTCATGGCTGGGGCTTTTGAACCATGAGCTCGATAATCAAGTCCCGCTCACCAATATTATGCGACAGATTGAGGCTCTTAGACTGAAGCATATATGGTCAAAAGATCTGGCCGTGTTTGCCATACCAGTGACTACCGCTTTTTTCCGTGAACAGGCCAATGAAAAGCTGCTTGATGGTGATTTTATTGGGGCTTATCGCGATTTGGAGCAGGCACTGAAACTATCCGAAGAAGACAAATCTGCCACATATCAGGCTTATGCTGACTGCATTGTACGACAGGTGAATGATCCTTTGTTTCGGTCCAGAGCCAGTAAGAAAGATCTGGAGAAACTCAGTGCAAAAATGGAGTACCTTCATGACGTTGATTTCTGGACACCTGAACTGGATATCGGGCGCTTTCACCTTAAAAACATGATTGGTGAGATCTAGCCCGGAAGCTTCAATAAATTTCAGTTGCTTTAAGCCTCTTCCGAACTGGAATCTGGCTCAGAGTCTGTCAGACCACAGAAGCTGTTCACCTGTGCAATGACTTCTTGGGAACTTAAGCCCGTCAACTCTTTCAACACCCTGAGCAAGAAATAAAATTGATCAGGCGTTGTCACAAATCGGGCGTCAATACGATCTCCCCGAGCCTGAACAATCAGCTCAGCCAGTTTCGCAACAGCCGTTTCTTTCACCAGTATTTCCGACGCTTCCAGCAGAATCAGGTTCATAACCATAACCAGTGCTCCTGATCGACCCAGACCTGCCCGGCAATGAATCAAGGGAGGTCGCCTCAGAGCAATCAGTTTTCTGCCAAACTTGATTAAACGTTTCGCGCTTGAATAACCGGCTGAGTCTGGCCAGTCAGTGACCTTGTAGAGTTTAACTCGAGCAGAGGATTGCCCTGCTTCCTTAACCCTGAGTTTGATTCGCTCAAATGTTCTGTGAGTATTCTCTGAACGGCCTGACTCTGAAGTTTTCTGGGTAACAGTGATCGGTCCACTGGCGATCACTCGGGCTCTGTCAGGAAAATAATCGCCACTGGCACCAGCCTCGTTGATGTTTACAATCACCGGAACCTGTTCTCTGAGAATAAAGTTCCAGAAGGGAAAAAATTCGCCCAGATCCGGCCTGGGACAAACTCGGGCAATAATGTCTCCCGGTTCACCGATATCATGGATATTCAGAATATTAACTGAGGCTCGACTTTCTGCTTTCCGTGGCAAGGGGACAGAACGAAGCGCTCCCCAAAGCTCGCCTGCAGCCTCGTTTAATGTATCGACTTTTTCTTTATCCGCTTTCTCAATGCTCCTGTCAGGAAGCTTCACCCCCTGAACCTCGGATTGAGACTCTGAAGTGACCTGCGGCCTGGGGTTCTCACTCTCTACCCTGGAAGGGCCTTCCTGAAAGGGAGGAACAATAGCCATCGGCTTATGATCTGGATTGATTCTGTCTATAACCTCACCTCCTATGGATGGAATGCCCCCTTTGAACAGCATCCCTGTATAAAATATCGTCGATAACTCAGCTAATTCCAGAGGCCTGCTTCTCCCTGATGCATTATTTCCAACAGAAACTTGCTTACTGACTTATCCCCGCTTAGCATGGCCGTATCAGACAAGATCTGACTTATTCTCAGGGCGGGGTGAAACTCCCCACCGGCGGTAATTGTCCAGATGTCAGACAAAAGCCCGCGAGCGCCTGTTGTTCAGTACAACAGGGTCAGCAGATCTGGTGCGAATCCAGAGCCGACGGTTATAGTCCGGATAGGAGAGAATGAAGAGCGAACTTTCTGTGATTTGCTCTGGATAACTTTATCTGCCTGAAACAGGAACGTTGTTCCTGTCTGTGTTCGTTCCTGTGCCCTGATTCTGGTAAACCCGATATAAGAGCTTTTTCCATGAATCAGTCTTTATTAGAGCCTTTTGGCAACCCACTCCAGCGTGTAGAAAGAGCCATTGAGGCGCTTCGCAGAGGCGAAGGTGTCATTCTTGTGGATGATGAAAATCGGGAAAACGAAGGCGACCTGATTTTTGCCGCTGAAACCATCACCAACAAACAGATGGCTCAGCTGATCCGCGAATGCAGTGGTATCGTCTGCCTGTGCTTAACCGATGAAAAACTGAAATCCCTGGACCTACCCCCTATGGTCGAGGACAACTCCAGCAGTTATGGCACAGCCTTCACTGTCACTATTGAAGCCAAAGAAGGTGTCACCACCGGTGTATCTGCAGCAGACAGAGTCACCACCATTAAAACGGCTATAAAAGATGGCTGTCGACCTGATGACCTTGCCCGGCCAGGTCATGTATTCCCGCTAAGAGCACGACCCAATGGGGTACTGGACAGAAGAGGACACACGGAAGGCACCGTCGACCTTGCCGTTCTGGCTGGCTACAAGCCCGCAGGTGTTCTTTGCGAACTCACCCATGAAGACGGTGAAATGATGCGCCTGCCAGCCCTCGTGGAATTTGCCAGCGCTCATGAACTGCCTGTTCTGACCATTGAAGACCTGGTCAGTTACCGTCTGATCCAGTTGAAAAAAACCGCTTAGTTTTCAAACAGTCCCTTCATTGCCGGAGTCAACAGTGCCTGCATGCGCCATGGCTCCGGCGACAGTCGACTCATTACTTTCAGGGACCAGATAATTCCCATCAAGAATACGGCTAATTGTTCGCAATCAGCACTTTGGGAAAGATCTCCTTCAGATTTGGCTCTCTCAAGAACCTCAGTAAAGCACTGCTCCAATCTGACCAACAACTGGCTGACCAGATGACAAACATTGTCATTCTGCCCTGACATTTCCAGAAGGGTATTAATCAGCAAGCAACCATCTGAAGAGCAATCACCGGTTGCCTCAAAGATCATATGTTGCAAAAGGGATTCAATCCCTTCTTTTGCAGTGATACTGCTATTCACTCGCCGGCGCACATCCGACTCCAACTCATTGGTATAGTGTTCCAATGCTGCGAGTAATAGCCCTTCTTTATTGCCATAGGCACTGTATAGACTTCCGGGACGAACCCCTGTCACCTTCACCAGGTCGCTAACAGGTGTGGCCTGATAGCCTTGCTTCCAGAAAAGGTGCATTGCCTGAGCGGTCACCTTCTCTTTATTGTACTGCTGTGGTCTGGCCATGACCGAACCTTCTGTAAGTATTTATATACCCATCGCCTTTCAAGATGCTACGTTGTTGCCAGCGTTCGCTCACCCTGATCACCTACTACTTGCAGGCTCACAGGGCTTCGTTCACTTGTCGCCTGGTAGCATCTTGAAATCCAATGGGTATACTGACCCGCTTATTTATAGACGGCACTGTAATGCTTGCAAGGTCATTTACTCAAATGATCAACATATTATGTTCTATCAAGATAAGCAGTCAGAACAAAATCAACCCAAATAGCCTCTCCCACGCCTGGCTACACTGATATCTGCATAAATCAACGCCTTCACGATCAATGCAATGATCCGGACTGCAATAAACTCCACATTGATTTTGAACGTCAGAAAGATTTTCCGGATCAGCCAGAATAGGCGCCTGAAGAGTAAGTCAGCTCATAGCTGTGGGAATAAATTTCCAGAATGTTGCCAAAAGGGTCTTCCATATAAACCATCCGGTAGGGCTTTTCACCCGGATAGTAATATCGAACGGGCATCCGCTGTTTGCCACCATGTCGAACTATACGCTCTGCCAAACCTTCCAGATCTGGATCCTGGACACAGAAATGAAAAACGCCGGTTTTCCAATACTCAAAGTTATTCTCCGGCTGTTGTTGCTGCGGAAACTGAAACAATTCAACACCTATCCGATCCCCTGTTGATAAGTGCGCTATTCGAAACGATGACCAGCCTTCACCAAAAACATCGGTGCACATAAGACCAATCGCACTGTCATCTTCAGTAATATCAGTAGGCGGCATGATCAAATACCACCCCATTACTTCGGTATAGAACTCTACTGCCTTTTCAAGATCAGGCACAGAGATACCAATATGACTGAAGTTTCTTGGGTATGAATGGGTATGACTACTCACCTTATAACCTCACGCAATAGTTACGCAATAAAAGGGACAGTCAGAGAATAGCTGAAACTCAGCCAGTTACATCATTGTCCTGAAAGTCCAACCAAGCCATTGACGTTAACCTTTTTATATTCTGAAGGTAGGAACCAGTCAGGAAATATTGCGATGGATCGTTCAGGCTCGACTTCTTCAACAGGCTCGATAATCAATCGACACTCACGACAATAGCCGTTAATACTCTGAGCAGCTCCTTGATCCAACAAGTAAAAAAGAGCCTTGCCAAAACACTGAAGACAGATCGTGACAGAATGTCTAAAGCCTAAGACAGACGAGATGAATACTACGACCAATACCTGGGCCAACCAACTGGCCAATTATCGGGATGGGATACAGGCCAGGAGGCTGACCGAGAATAGACTCCTAGGAGAGGGAATAATCAGACCACCCCGACCGATCTCATAAAGAAAATACCTGCACTCACAACGGGCAGAGAACCCAGGGTCGTTAGAACAATAATATTGGCAGCCAGCGGTGCATTTCCATTAAAGGCTTTCGCCATGACAAAACTGGCGACCGCTGTCGGACAGGAAAACAGCAGGAATACCACACTCAACTCCATGCCGTTATAACCCATCACCCAGGCCAGAGGGACCATAATCAATGGCAGCCATACCACCTTAAGCAGAGAAGCCCACAGGGAAGCCAGACTGGTTTCTTTCAAGGCCTGAACACTCAATGTACCGCCAATGCCAAGGAGCGCCAGAGGCAGTGAAATCTGGGCAAAGTAACGACCTACCTTGTCCACAACGGAAGGGATTCCAATACCACTCAGACTCACCAGCACACCCAGAACCACTGCGATAATCAAAGGATTGGTGATCAAGTCGGTGATCATTCCACGAATGCTGAGAGAGGCACCGGATTGCTGTGAATAAACCCCGAGAACGACCACTGAACAGACATTAAACAGGGGGATGATAAATGCCATCATCAAAGACATAAGTGCTACGCCTGGATCTCCATACATATTGGCCACCAGCGCCAGACCAATAATCGCCAGATTCCCCCTGGCTGCTCCCTGAATAAACACGCCACGGTCTTCCCTTTTCTCTGTTACCTTGAGAGATACCAGCCACGCCAGGAAAAAGCCTGCCAGAGATCCCACAAAGGCCAGCCCAACCAGCATAGGGTCAAGCCCGGCAGAACGATCCAGATTGGAAAGACTCAGGAAAATAACGGCAGGCAGGGCAAAGTTGAAAACAAGACGAGAGGAAACGCTGATAAAATGATCATCAATCACACCCTTTTTCTTAAACAGAATACCCGCCAATAACATGACACAAACCGGGAGGGTAATCTCAGCAGTAAACAACAGTGTTTCCAGGAGCATAGACTTACTTCTTTATTGTCAGCCAAACGGGCTCATCCTAAAACACAGGCCTGACTTCTACCAACCGCTCATTTCACAACTCAAGGTAAGAGAGACTCAGTAACCGATCATTTATTTTTCTTAATGAGTACAATCTGAGTACAATCTGAGTAAAATCTGAGTAAAATCGCACGACTGTGACAATCTAAAGCACACTCTCCACAACCAGTACATAATTCAGTATCAACTCTGGCTTTCTTCTTTAACTGAACCGAAAGGGCACCCGTTTCGCAGGATTCAATGCAAAGACTGCAAGGTTGTCCAGTTTTACTGCCTCAGATCAATCAAAACCTGGACATGATTATCACCCACGCCAAAAGCCAATAACCTACTGAGCTCGGTCAGGGAACGACCACTACTCTCCCTGAGTTGATTGAAAAATAACTGGATGGCTTTCTGGCTTTTCTGACTACCCGCACTGCCTTCAATGATTTTCATCGCTCTGAAGTAACCTTCAACATCGCGAGTCATCAGGAACGTATCCTTGCCAAGAGTTCGTAAAGCATAAGGCCCTGTATTCCCCCCAAGGCGACTTCCGTGCTTTTTCAGATAAGCCCAGAGCCCTATGATATCGTCCTCTGGCCAGGTCCCGACAAACTCGGCAAAGCTGCTTCCGCGTTGCTGCACATCATGGATCATCAGGGCGTTTTCTCGAATGCTCCAAACTTTCTTAAGATGGCGAATGATCTTGGGGTCGGTCGCTTTTCGCTCCAGCATGTCGTCGGGCATCATCAACAATTTCTCAATATCAAAGCCCCAGAATACCTCTTCGAAATCAGGCCATTTCTGATCCACTATTCTCCAGACAAAGCCACTCTGAAAAACCTTTCGGGTCAACTCTGCAAGATACCGATCATCTGGAATGCTTTTCAATTGTTGATTGGCAAGGGGTTTTTCCAGCAAGGATTCGACAGCGCTTTCTCCCCCCTTGCGTTCACAGGCTCGTTCAAAAATGACGTCATAGCTTTCTGGCTTCATGGTCACTCCATGTTCCTGGCAACGGTTTGTCGAGAGTGTATACAGTGCTCAATTGAAATTGAACATTGATACTTTCCGATAAAATGTGTAATACATAGGAGCATTCTTGCAGAAAACCTGACTAAACGGTTAACAACAGTAGAACAAGATATGACCATTCAATCATTCCACCCTCCCAAAAGAACCCTGATGGGGCCCGGCCCTTCAGATGTATACCCTCGAATTACTGAAGCCCTCTCCCGCCCTACCATCGGTCACCTTGACCCTGAGTTTGTCCGCATGATGGATGAGGTCAAGGAACTGCTTCAATATGCCTTCAGAACCAGCAATGCCCTGACACTGCCCATCTCTGCACCGGGTTCTGCGGGTATGGAAGCCTGTTTTGTCAATCTGGTTGAGCCAGGCGACAAAGTCATTGTATGCACCAATGGTGTCTTTGGTGGCCGCATGAAGGAGAACGTCGAGCGTGCCGGTGGTGAACCTGTCATTGTTCAGGGTGAATGGGGTCGTGCCGTTGATGTCGCTGAAGTTGAGAAGACACTACAGGCCCATCCGGACAGCAAAATCCTGGCCTTTGTTCATGCAGAAACCTCCACCGGTGCCCGTTCAGATGCAGAAGCACTCTGTCGTCTGGCCAGAGAACACAACTGTCTGACCATTGTTGATGCTGTTACCTCTCTGGGTGGATCGGAGCTGGAAGTGGACGGCTGGGGTATTGATGCTATTTATTCCGGCACTCAGAAATGTCTCTCCTGCGTACCGGGTATTTCTCCGGTGAGCTTCAGTGAAAAAGCCGTGGAGAAAATCTCCAGCCGCAAGCACAAGGTTCAAAGCTGGTTCCTGGATATGAACCTGATCATGGGGTACTGGGGTAAGGGAACCAAGCGGGCTTACCATCATACCGCGCCTGTGAATGCCATGTACGCTTTCCATGAAGCCCTGGTGATTTTACAGGAAGAAGGCATTGAGAATGCCTGGGCACGCCATAAGCTTCATCACAATGCACTGGCCAAAGGCCTTGAAGCCATGGGGTTAGAACTGGTGGTTCCTGAAGGCGAACGATTAAGCCAACTAAACGCCGTCAAGATTCCTGATGGCGTCGACGATGCCCAGGTAAGAAGCGAACTCTTGTCAAAGTACAACCTGGAAATTGGGGCAGGCCTGGGTAATCTGGCTGGAAAAGTTTGGCGGATCGGCTTGATGGGCTGCAGTGCCAATCAAACGAATGTTCTGAGCTGTCTAGGTGCCCTGCAGGCCGTATTAGGCTCTGATAAAAACGGAGCAGTAGCAGCCCTGGAGTTCTATCACTCACAGGGCTGACAAAATGCGTCTCTCCCATCACTGTGAGAGAGACGCAATTTTATAGAATCACACAAGGACATTGTTCGACGTTAGGCATGGGTGGATCATCCACATCCATCGTAAAGTCTTCACCCTCAGACTCTGTATCCGATACCGTAAAGCCGTCTACTACCCGGAATAAACGGTATCCCATCAAATCCAGAGGCTCCCTGTTCAACTCATCCACCGGATGCTCCCCCCTGCCCCAGGTTTTTCTATTGCTTCTGGCTTCAACCGCCCCGTGATAATAGCGCTGGTATTCTTCCTGACTGATCCTGAATCCCATAAACTCCTCTACTTCGTGCTTACGGAAGATTTCACTTTCATCCAGATTATCCAGCATCTGGTCAACAGGCCCCAGGAGACCGGCAGCCATATACAAGCCTAGAGTCTAGGGAATACCCCCTATGCTGATCGTAGACTTCCTTGCGCTCGGAAAAATAATCATCCATCACCTGAATACGTCCCAGTTCACGATGATTATCCAACCAGTTCATCCACTTAATGCAGCTCTTTTTATCGGTACAGGCCATCATTCCGATTGGATAAAAATCCGCAGACGCCTGACGACGTATTTACTGTACAGTCTTTATAAATCCTTTGGCACCGGATGCTCCTTCCCCATAATCAGAAGGCTCGCCATCCGTGAAGATGTAAGCCACCGTCTGCCGCCCTTTCCTTCTCGCCGCTTCAAAGCTATCCCAAACGGCTTTATTTAATGGTGTTCCTCCCCAAGGCTGAAGACTTTCGATAATTACGGGCTTATGACTTGAATTCAGGCTTCAATTCCTACCATAATCCCGACACATTAAAACAACTCTGCAATAACAACCTATAAGGATATAGAAGTATGAGTAGTGTTATCCCGGAAGAGGCGCTTTTCTTTATTGCTGAACGTGAATATACCCTTGATCAGCTGATCAATTTACTCTATCAAACACCTTCACCTCAAACCCGCTCGCACTTTACTGCTATTAATTCTCACTTGAAAAATGGTCGGGCACAGCCTGGTCAGATGGTGATTATCACTCCCCCTGATGCCAGCAGCTGCCAGCTAGCGGAAAGTATGATGCAGCAGGCAGCCATCGAGGTAGATAAAGAACTGGCGGAAATGTCCGCGAAAGAGCGAAAAATTCTGGCCGACCACTATGCGATTCTAAGTAATATGACAACTGTTACTGCGCCCATGTATGGGTGGGTGAATAACTACTTTAGCCAGAAAGGCAAAGTGGTAGAGCACACTTTGAACCAGATTGAGCGACTTTACATCTCTACGTATCAGAAAAAAGGCCACTTAAGAAGTGAGAATTTCTTCAACCAGAGACGTGTATTATTCAATCAGCTGGATACAACGATTAACGGCATGATGGAAAGAGAGCTGTTTGGCAGGGATGTGCCTGCAAGCCGGATCAAGTCACAGCTGGGCTTGAAGTCAAAGGCTATCGTCCATCAGTGGAAAATGCAGGGACACTTAAAGGTTTTTCCAACAATTACGCCCGGTTAGCAGAAACCTCAAGGACATTTGCCCGGTTGGGCTATCTCTCCATGGCGTTGGATGTGGCAGGTGGTGCGGCCAATATCCAGAAGGCCTGTACACTGAAGCCGGATTCTGATGAGTGCAGTAAAGCAACCATTGTCGAGCCTGCAAAAGTTGCGGGGAGTATCAGTGGTGGCGCAGCTGGTGGATTTGTCGCAGCTTGGGGGGTTTGCAACCTTGTGTTTGGTCTTCCATCAGGCGGTACAAGCTTGTTGTGGTGTAGTGTGGTTGCTGGTGCTGCTGGGGGGTATGGCGGTTCAAAGTTATTCGGTTCCGTTGGAGAGTCAGCCGGAAATGAAATATACAGGTTATCAAGATGATAGGAATACTCGTAGTAATATTATTTTCCTTAACGATCCTGCTTTTTTTGATTTTAACAGCGAATGCAATCCACTTTTATAAAAAGCGCTACAGAGAAATATCAGAAACTATTGATGGTGTGTTTTTTGACTGTGGTTTTCTCTTTGCAACCCATCGTCTGATGATGTGGGGGCATTACTGTCTCTTCCCAAAAAGAGCTCAGCGAGATAATGTTCTTCCGGTATTTGAAAATTTATCAAATCCAGTTCGGAGGCAGCTTAAGCTCCACTACTTAGGGCTCTTAACTTGTTGTTTTTTAATGATTTTCAGTTATTTATTAAGTAAATACTTATTGCCTGGAGAGTGAGATATGCTTCAATCTAGGAAGAATGATGTTCGCTCAGCTGGTTATGGCCTATTTGTTACTGGCAAGAGCTTTCTTCCCAAGTCTGTGAAAAGAGTTCAGAGCGCATTCTTTATCTGCAACAGGCATGTCTCCCGGGATACATTGGGGCTCATAAACATTCAAACATCTCACAGTAATTCCCTGAGTCGATACGGCTGCCAACAAGGGCACCATAGATTTCAACCGGCACTTCAATTCTTCCATCCGTGTCAGCTGGGTATACCCTCCCAGAGTCTTAGACAAACCGGTGTCGCTCTCATTCATCAACCCACTGTTGTCTATTATCAGATCCAGATGATATTCCTGAAGTTTGGAAAACTTGTTGGTAATACCAATCGGGATTTCCAGTTTTCGGGTAGCTTCAATCACCGCTCCCTGATTAGCACCCAGATTCTGTAATCGACCAATGGATGGCGGCATTCTTTGCAAGAAATCCCTTTGTTGTGCCAACTCAGGATTAACGGTCATGACCTGCTGAAGATCAACAGCTACCGGCATACTTGGTTCATGAACCAGCACTCCGTTGCGAATGACAATGGTTTGCCGCTCCAACGCTTGCGGAGCAATATAACCCTGCCCCTGTACGACCGAGTTATAGTCCGGAGGAGGATCACTGATACCACCCTGAGGAGGTGGCGCGCTCAGCGCACTGCCACTGGTTTCGCCCGATCCACCCTCTCCATCAGGCTTGTTGCCGGGAAGAAACACCATGCCATCCAGCTCTCCTTGCAAGACATGATCAGTATCAGGTTTAAACTCCGTATTCAGATCGGAACTGACATGAGCCTCCAGTTTTTCCTGATTGAATTCTGAAGACTCATCGCGAGATTCAAACGGAGCTTTTAGCTTCTCCGCCTGCTCCTGCTCCTGCTCCTGCTCCTGCTCCTGCTCCTGCTTCTCCTGAAATTTTCTGGCTTGCCGGGAAAGTGCAGCCTGCTGCTCCCTGAAACTGTCAGAGTCTTCCAACCAGTCGTCACGCCCGGAATCATTGTTTCCGTATTTCCCATCAACTTTGGATAAAGGAGAATCCTTGTGCCTCTCATCCAAGTCCAGATCAAACTCTCTGACTGACCCACCCAAAACGCTCATAAAACGATTACTGAGTGCTGCAGCGCCGTGAATATAGAAAGGGATCAGTCTTCAGCAAGGTGGGATAAGAGTCGTATTCATAGATCATTCAGATTCAGCGACTCACAATCATTCTTATTCATATTCCGTTCAGTCAGATCTGTGATCTGTGATCTGTCAGTAAAAGACTATTGGTAATTAATATTTATTTTTAAGGAAGAAATTCAGACTGGTGCATCGAGCATAAATAACCATTCTGCTAATATCGATGAAACAAATTCATTAGGGTATGAAGCATGTACAAGCTGCTGGCAATGATCTTCCTGGCTCTGATCGTCATTATCGGCCTGTCTCGGGATTTTGAAATGGCCATTAGCCATGAGTACGCCTATGTGAAGGCGGACTTCCCTCGCTTTGCCAATAAAGCCTGGTTTGGCTTTGACGTAGGTAAAAAAGGCGGGCTCGAAGGCATGTACAATGATTTTAAAGAAAAAATGAAGCAGTGATCATGAGTCAGTATCAAGTTTTCGTTGTTTGCTGACGGAAATTTCAGAGTCGATAAGGCGCTTGTGGGCCACTCGCCCATTCTCCAAAGGAATGGATATGGGAAAGTGAGACCGTTTGGCGGCCTTGTGCATCTTGAATCGTTTCAGTCTGTGAAAGAAATCACGGGCTTTACCTCTAGTCATATCAAAGGTTCTGGCGACTTCGGCCACCCGCCTGGAAGATTCATGGGGAGTATCGTACTTTGGTGTCAGCATCAGGTCGATGACCCGGCCCTCATTCAGCGTCATCGACTCCCCTTTGTGCCTGTATATCTGCCTTTCAAAATCAAGACATTCCGCTGACTTGGGATATTTCGTCATCATGGCGCTAACTGACAGTCCATCCTCCCACAGAAACGTCCTTAATCTTGAATAAGACCAGGTTCTGTCACTTCGAAGTCCGGGGCAACCAATAGCGGGCGTTGCTCCGTGTTTGAAAAACAGGTCTCCATTATTCAGCTTGTGGGAAATGTACGACAGAGTATGACCTTCCCTAAGATAGCTTTTAATCTGCTTCAGAATAGATCTGCGCCATTTTTCGCTACCCGTTCTATATAAGCCCAGTTCATCCAAAGCGTTGATCGCTAGTGCTTCAGAAACCTTTCCAGGTGGTTCAAAGTCGGAGTAAAAAATCAGACACCTTAGAAACTGGGCAGTACACCCCCTGGCTCTATCTGAGTCGAAGTCCGGAATCAACGCTTCAGCAAAACTCATGAATTCGGGCTGTCTTGAGAGCATGGTTTTAAGGTTGCCCAGAATGGTTTCTGCGCTTTTTTCCCAATCAATTCGGTCAAACATCCTCTGTAATCTTCGGGTCAGCAGCGTTTTTACTTCAGGACAATTGACACCTTCATCAGCAATAACCTTAAGCAAAGCTTCCTCGCACCAGGCAGTAAATCCAGCTTCTTTGACCGATGTTGGTAACTCTATCGAAAGCAGTTTTCTTGAGTGATAACCAAGAGCTACTGTGCCTTTCGTGGACTGCAGGATCTCAGCCATGGATTTAACATCCAATCCCTCTTCAAAACCCTGGGTGATGAAACAATTGAGAGCCCGACGAAAGTGCTCTGACTCTGCGTGACAGACCTGCAACGTATCCAAAGGCTTCCAGGCAAATGACTTTTTAGTGCTCTGAGTTTCGGACAAGGTTACCTGTTCTTCCTTCATCAGATGCCTGACCAGCGCTGGCATGTTGGATTTGGCCAGCGTAATGGCAGGTTTGATTTCAGGTCGATGATTCCAAAGATGGCGATAATCCTGACAGATAAGCGACACGGTGCCATCAATAAGATCCTTCCCCTTTATGGATTGGGCAATCCGGCTACCGACACTTCTCTTGCAGGCTTTGATGTCCACCCCGATCGCCTTCAGCAGTGTTTTCCCTGTGCCTCTCCAATTCTTTCTATTCCAGAATTTGGGATCAATGGCATCAATGGCTGGAATCCGATAAGGCTTCCTTCTGGAATCCCTGCTTTCTCCCTCATAATCACCGAAAAAGCCCGTCGAGCTCATAGCTTCCAGACACTGCTCTACTGAACGTCCCCTGCGCAGATATTTCTCGGCCTGATGTTTAAGAGCAGAGACATACTCCTCAGAACTACTTCGATAACAGGCCAGAACATCAAAATCGTTAGTTTTGTAGGATTTACCCAATGGCTCAACGGCTTCATAATCAGCAAATACTTTAGGTATACAATGCAGGGCACAGATGCTCCAGGGAACAGATTTACTGATTGTATTGGGACAAAGATCAGCAGGTTTACTCTCCATCCCCTTGAGATGCCACATCAACCCGCTCATTGACAGACTGCGACCGTGATGCCAGAGCAACACAGCCAAAGGCAATAATCTTCGGGTTTGACGCTTTGCCAGACTGATATCCTTTTCACTCAGACTGTCGTTTTTCTGAAACTGCTCTGCCAGAGAGATTGTGGCATCTCCTGTCATCCAGTAACCATACTGACTGCAAAGCATTAACATATGATCAGACAGCGACTTTTCAGTGAGAGGCACGACTCTCTGGAGAGAAGGATCAACAATAACAACCCCTTGCTTCTCCATAGCCTCACAGAAAGCCTTGTCAGGCATCTTCCCCTGTTGAATGGACGTTTCATGGTCGTCAATCCCGGAAACAGGCTGATCACCCGGTGCCATCAGCAATAAATAGTGATTAGTGAGCATGTCTTCTCCCTTCTTAATTTGCAGATTCACAAGAGAAGCCTGGGAGCTCAGCTTCTTACTCCTCAACCAGTGCGCCAGGAGGAAAAAGCACCAGTCATCGCAACGAATAAACTTAAGACGTCGGGCGCCTTCTGCTTTCATCATGACTTTCATCTGCTGATCAAAGTCAGTATTCCCCGGGAAGTGCCCTTCCACCAACTCCTTGAACTGCCACTGAATCATCTCATTTCGCGCTGCCTGGCATCGCTCCCTGAAAGATTTTGTCGTCTGATGGATATCAACGATGGAAAACTGTCTGGCTTTGTCCAGCACCATTGTCATCTCATTAACAAGTGCTTTCTGGTCATCAGGAAGGTTGAACGATGAGGTATGAAGATCGGTGTTTTTTTCAACTTCACGAAACTCGACCGAGTCCACATCCCAAAAGGGAACCGGTGAAAAGAGTTCAAAATTTGAAGAACAGGGAGACGGTGCCTGAAATTCCCTTAACAAACCCTTTTCGATAGAAACCACCATGGGTTCCGTCACAGTTTCAGCTCCAGACTCACCCGATTCGGACTCCGAAGAATCCGACAGACGAGTCACTCGGGTGAAAGGTCTCGCTTTAACTTCAGGCACCCCAGGCATTGTAGAATCAACAAAGAAGAGAGGAGCCTCTCTTTGCGTTGGGGGTTGGGACAACTCAGCAGACATATGTAGAGCAGAAACGTGAGCCTTCTTGACCGACGGACCAAAAGGCGCACGCACAGCCTCATCTCGTGCGTGAGCCGTTCTTTTTCGCTGAGAAGCCATCACCTGACGGGAAGCTTCTTTCCAGTTAATACTGGTCTGTCCTGATGCTGCTCCATTCATAACCGTAAATCCATTCCTTGGAATTCCGGTAGTTTTGACCCTTTTCTCGCCGAAAAGTGCCCGGAACTCTCTCCAGGATTCATGGTCAAACGATAATGATTCAGGGAAAGTAGCATAAGAGGTCAGGATGGATTCACAGCGGTTGTTTAGTCCAGATAACGTTCCAACATCTGTCAGCAGTGGTGCCACTGCCAACCCTCCCTCGTCCAGTTGCCATGGAAAGCCTCAGTCCTACATGCGGCATCGCCATGTCAGACTTGCCGGTGGCGGCAAACAACCCCGAACTGAACTGCAGGAGCTCACCAGGAAATCAAAGTCCCGCCCTGTCTCATCTCGACAAACACGCGGTAAAACGGGCCCAGCCTTCTCATCTCAACAAACACGAGGTCCAACGGATACGGCTTCCACCCCACCGGTCTATCAAGACTCCCTGAAAGCCAGGATTAAAAAATTCTGGAAAACGCCATGGCCTGCGTGGTGTTACAAGTTCCCCGAAAACTGGCGAAGCGCCATGAAAACAGACAGGGGTGGTAATATGCAGATTCCTCACAGCTGGAAGTGCTGGCTGTTGGCGCCTGATCGCTTTGTAAAGCTTGAAAACATTCCCTCACCTCCCCCTGCTGAATTGATGTCCATCAAACTATGGCCCGCCGTTACTCATTTGCTGTCGGCCCTGCAAAAACTGAAGATCAATCGCGAGGTGGTGACGGAACAGAGCCTGAGAGCCATGATTCAGTCTTTTCAACCCCATGATCGCCATGAAACAGTGGAAGTGATGCTGCAACTCTGCAAGACAGCCTTTTCAGTAACGTCACCTTTAACGGATTTGCAAAAATACTTTCTTATGGCGCTTTGGGCTTATCGAACGACAGACTGTGAGATCAATATTAACAGTGATCCATTTGCCCTCTTTAATTCTTTTGAACTGAAGGTCAATAGCATCAATAAAGATCTTCTGGGCGAGCCAGCCACTACCCCTCAGCAAATTGAAGACCTCGGTCAAACCCTTTTCGTTCAAAACTGGCGCCCTCTGAAATCGGCGCTGCTGGAATACGAGATCCAGTCACTGGATGAAAGAATTTTAAACAACAGTCGCTTTCATCGCTCAATCTGGCAGTTCGCTCATACATTTTCTGCCATGTGGTCTAACAACCAGGAGTGCGATTTGGCAACGGAATTCAATGTGGGTGAAGGCGATATGTTGCATTCAGAGTATTTCGCCCACTATTTACGCGCATTTTTAGGTAACGAAAGCCGGCTCACATTGAGAGAACAGGAACAACTGAGATTATTACTGGATACTGTCATTGTCGAACGTAATTTGACCCTGACTGCGAACGGTCATCCAACTAACTGGCGAGAATGGTTGAATCGTTATGAACCCAGGGTTGATTGTATTCCGGGCAATGAATGGAAAGATTATGATAGTGGTTCGGACAGTCAGTCTACTGATCTCTCTGAAAGCGACAATGGTCAGTCCGAGACTGAAGAGAGCGGTACAGAACGGCCTCCTCCTGTCACCGGAGGTAAACATTTTCCCGGGAAGTCGATGCCCGGTTCCTCCATTCCCAGAAAAAGGCTGAGGGTAGAAGACCCTGATACGCCCTCACAGGAATCCTCCGATCAGGAAGCAACACCTCTCAGACCTGCTGGCCGTGGAGAAAAAATGATACCAACCGTTCATATGAGTGCAAAAGAGAGAGCTTTTTTAGAAAGAGGACGTTATGGGTCAGGGTCAGGTTCTGGCAGTGACTAAGATTGTTTCTAGAAATAAATTCCCGATTAAAGCATGGACTTCGTTCATCCTGGGCCTGTCGAAGGATGCTGGTCATGCACTTCGACAGGCTCAGTGCGAACGGTATGGAGTTTCATGCTTATTTACACAAGCCTGATTCTGATTACTAAGAAGCAGGCTTGTTTATCACCTTCCTTAACCTTGTTTTTTCACAGCTTCAGCCACACGACGACCGTAGTCATCATCACAACGGGTGAAGTGTTCAAACATCCTCTGCTGCACAGATTCTGTCGCCTGACTCAAACCTCCAGCTATATTTTCAACCAGCTGAACTTTCTGATCTTCTGACATCATCCGGAACAAGCTTCCTGCCTGAGAGTAATTATCTTCATCGGTAGTGTCGTAGGCTTTCAACCAGGCATTTTCTTCTATCGGCATGGGTGGCTCTGCAGCATTAGGCTTGGGAACGGGAGCACCTTCACCTGCCCGATCATTCGGATAGAAGTTCACCTGGCTACCCTGCAGATGCCCGGTGACCGGACAACCTGAAGCGCCTGCCATTACACCATCACGCTGATAGTGATGAACCGGGCATTTGGGTTTGTTGACCGGAATCTGCTGATGGTTTGCACCCACACGGTAGCGATGAGCGTCAGCATAGGCAAACAACCTGGCCTGCAATACCTTATCTGGAGAGACACTGGTGCCAGGCACCACGTTGCTGGGTGAGAAAGCCACCTGCTCGGTTTCAGCAAAGTAGTTTTCAACATTACGGTTCAATTCCAACTGACCAATGTCCTGCAGAGGAAAATCGGAATGAGGCCATACTTTGGTCAGATCAAAAGGATTGATCTCATAATCTTTGGCCTGCTCTTCGGTCATGATCTGGATTTTCACCGTCCAGCTTGGGAAGTCGCCCTTCTCAATGAACTCTACCAGATCTTTCTGCATACCATCTGATGGCATGGATTCAGCTTCTTCATTGGTCAGGGTTTTAATGCCCTGATTGGTTTTGAAGTGCCACTTCACCCAGAAGCGTTCACCTTTCTCGTTATAAAGGCTTAACGTATGAGAGCCATAGCCGTTGATATGACGCAGAGACTGTGGAATACCCCGATCCGACATCACAATAGTCATCTGATGCATCGACTGAGGGTGGCTGGCCCAGAATTCAAAATGATGTGCCGGATTACCCAGATTGGTTTTCGGATCTTTCTTCTGGGAATGAATAAAGTCAGGAAACTTGGCCGGATCACGAATAAAGAACACCGGCGTATTGTTACCCACAATGTCGTAGTTGCCTTCTTCGGTATAAAAGCGCAGGGCAAAACCGCGAACATCCCGAACGTAGTCACCGGAATCCTGACCACCGGCTACCGTAGAGAATCTCAGGAAAACTTCTGTCTGTTTACCCGCCCCCTGAAGGAAGTTTGCCATCGAGTAATCGGACAGATCCTTGTTCAGGGTAAAGGTACCATAAGCACCATAACCTCTGGCGTGAACAACCCGCTCAGGAATACGCTCACGGTTAAAATGAGCCAGTTTTTCAAACAGTCTGAAGTTATCAAAGGTCAGAGAACCACGTTCACCTGCTGAAATGCTGGCATTGTCGTCAGCTACCGGGGCACCGTTCCCCGTCGTCAAATAAGTCTTGTTACTCATTCCCAGTCTCCTTGGGCCGGTTTATTGAATCAGTTGTTAACTCATGACTGACAGTTTAGAGAAACTGTCGATAGAGGCTAATGATGGATATCCATCGCTCTCATTAGCTTTTTCTATGGTTTAAATATTATTCAAACAAAACAGAGAAAGAGGCAACCCGCGATTCAATCCCATTGAAGAGTTCTATAACACAATCCATAAGACAGAATTAAGAATTAATTATCTGAACACAATCCAAATGCTTTATTTAATTGACGGGTTCCGACTAAAAACTGCTTTTTAATTGATCCAGATCAACCCCAAAAGATCGGTAAATACCTATCCTTCGCCCGCCTTGTCCACACAAACCAACACCCCACTCGTTTTTTCACAGGGCAACATACCTTTCGATCAGAGCACAAGCAACACCAGCCAGAGTTAATAAATACAATATGTCCCGCTGATCAAAGGCTCTGTTTCTTCTATCTGAGATGGACGGAAACAATAAAAAATCCAACATGGCCACACAGGCTGCAAGATAACAACAGGTACACATTGCCATGATCGTATTTTTTGTTTGTATAACCCTGCTGATACTGGGTTACAAATTCTATAGTCCCTTTGTTGAAAAGCAGGCAGGGATCGATCCTACTGCAGATACACCCCAGAAACGATTTGACGAAGGTGTTGACTACGTCGCTATTCACCCGGTCAAAGCTTATCTGATCCAGTTTCTGAATGTTGCCGGTGTGGGTCCTATCTTTGGTCCTATTCTGGGTGCACTATACGGCCCCATTGCACTGGTATGGATTGTTCTGGGCAACATTATTGGCGGCGCGGTTCATGACTACTTCTCGGGGGTTATGAGCATCAAGGAAGACGGTAAATCCCTGCCAGAAATTGCCGGGAAATATTTCAATGTCTACTTCAAGGGCATCATGCTGGTGTTTACGGCCATGCTACTATTCTTTGTCGGTGTCGTTTTCATCATGAGTCCAGCAGGGCTGCTCAGTAACCTGAGCTATTTTGAAGGCACCATCCTGGCCAATAATACTTTCTGGGTATTGGTGATTCTGGGCTATTACTTCCTGGCCACCTTACTGCCGATCGACAAGATCATTACCCGACTGTACCCGTTCTTCGGCCTGTTGATGATCGTCATGACGACTCTGATTGCTATTGCACTGCTGATAGATGCTCCTCATCTACCCATCGCCAGTGATGTCTTCAATTACGTTACACACAGCCACCTTGAGCATCAGAGTGACATTCTGACACCCAACCCTGCCGGCTTACCGGTTTGGCCTCTGTTGTTTGTCACTATTACCTGCGGAGCTATCAGTGGCTTCCACTCGACTCAGGCGCCCATCATGGCCCGCTGCCTGACCAACGAGAAATATGTGCGCCCGGTTTACTACGGTGCAATGATGTCTGAAGGTCTGGTGGCCTGTGTCTGGGCACTGGCAGGTATTGCTGCATTCCCCGGTGGATATGCTGAACTGAAAGCCATTCTGGATATGGGTGGTCCGGGCATGGTGGTTAATGAAGTCGCTTCCAGTTATCTGGGTGTGTTGGGTGGCATCATGGCAATTATTGCAGTGGCCGTTTTCCCGATTACTTCAGGAGATACGGCATTCCGTTCACTGCGTCTGACCATTGTTGATGCGTTCAATATTCCACAGAGCATGCGTAACCGCATCTTGTTGGCTACCCCGATTCTCGGCATTGCGTATCTGATAACCTTTGTGGATTTCTCGCTGATCTGGAGATATTTCGCCTTCTCCAATATGTTACTGTCCACCAGCGTGCTCTGGCTGGCTACCAAGTACCTGTTTGATCGCGGAGCATTCCACTGGATTGCCAGTCTTCCAGCCATTGGCGGTACCAGTGTCACTCTGTCTTATATCCTCACAGCAAGCATTGGTTTCGGGCTATCCCCGCAGTGGACCAAGCCAGTAGGTATAGTGATTGGCATTGTGGGTTTGATTGCGTTGATCCTGGTGGATCGCAAGGCGAAAAGTAAAGTGTCTATGGCCTGACAAGCCACAGAGGAAAGGTATCGGTTCACTCCGATACCTTTCACTTTTTACTATGAAGATGCAGCTTTATCAGACTCTGTAGCCATTTTCTTGTTTCAGGGTGAGCTGCATTTGCTGCTCATGACTGTTTAGAAGCTTTTACTTCTCTACGAAGGCTCTTTCAATCACAAAATGACCTGGATTCCCGCCCCGGGCTTCCTTGAAACCCCGCTCTTCCAGAATACGACACAGGTCCTTCAGCATTGCAGGACTGCCACAAAGCATAAAGCGGTCATCTTCCAGGTTGGGTTCAGGAAGATTCAGATCAGCAAACAGTTTTCCACTCTCAATCAGATCAGTCAGACGACCTTCGTTACGAAACGCTTCTCTGGTAACGGTGGGATAATACTTCAGCTGACTCTTGACCATCTCACCAAAATATTCGTTTTCAGGCAGCTCATGCTCAATCCGGTCCTGATAAGCCAGTTCGGACACATAACGAACACCGTGAGTCAGAATCACATGGTCAAACTGCTCGTAGATTTCAAAATCCTTGATGATACTCATAAAAGGCGCCAGCCCTGTGCCGGTACTGAGCAGATAGAGATTTTTTCCGGGTAGCAGGTTATCCGATACCAGTGTGCCCACAGGCTTGGTGCCTACCAGCACGTTATCACCCACTTCCAGCATCTGCAGGTGCTGTGTCAAAGGACCGTCCTGCACCTTGATGGAGAAAAACTCCATTTCTTCTTCATAATTGGCACTGGCAATACTGTAAGCTCTCAACAGAGGTTTATTCTCTATTTCCAGACCGATCATGGTGAAATGGCCGTTCTTGAATCTCAGACCCTGGTTACGTGTGGTGGTGAAACTGAAGAGGGTATCATTCCAGTGGTGTACGCTGGTTACTGTCTCCCGGATAAGGTTGCTCACGGTAGGTATCACTCCTGATGGCCGAATTTTCTGCCCGAACCTTTGCCCGTTAGAGGGGACAATGAGCGAAAGGTTCATCTATTCATAATATTTCTTCTTCCAGATCATCCTAGTCAGGGGTACGATATTTGTGAAACAGATAATTTTTATAAGATTATTCGACTAATTCGATAAGCCAATGAAGTTTACTCTCAGACAACTGGAGGTTTTTCTGGAAGCGGCACGCCAGCAAAACCTCACCCGTGCCGCCAAATCACTGGCCATGTCCCAGTCTGCCGCCAGCAGCGCACTGAAAGAACTGGAACAGCAGTTCAGTACTCAGCTGTTTGACCGTATTGGCAAAAGACTACAACTGAATGACCTTGGCCATCAGATACGCCCCGAAGCCGAAGCTCTGCTGGAAAAAGCTCAACAGCTGGAACAAAAACTCTCCAGTAAAACCCTGGTAGGCCAGATCAAGGTGGGGGCCACTTTATCTATAGGTAACTATCTGGCAGTCAATATTGTCGCCAGAATGATGAGGGACAAGCCGGGTACTCACATTGATCTGGAAGTAGCCAACACAGCCTCTATTACCGAGAAAGTTCTGAACTTTGATCTGGATATCGGATTGATTGAAGGAGAGTTGCATCACCGTGACCTCAATGTCATGCCCTGGTGCGATGACGAACTGGTTGTTTTCTGCGCCCCGGGCCATAAATTTGAGAGCAGAACCCAGCTGACCGATCAGGATCTTCTGAATACTGACTGGATTCTTCGAGAAGCAGGCTCTGGTACGCGTCAGGCGTTTGACCGAGCCATGCACGGGATTCTTCCCAGTCTGAATGTAGTCATGGAGTTACAACATACGGAAGCCATCAAGCGTGCAGTGGAAGCCGGGCTGGGCATTGGCTGTCTTTCGAGAATCACACTTCAGGAAGCCTTTAAAAGAGGCAGTCTGACGCCTTTGCTGATTCCCGGTAGAGATTTAAGCCGTCAATTCTACTTCATTATGCACCGACAAAAGTACGTCAGTCAGGGCATCAAGGAGCTGATTCAACTTTGTCGCCACTGGACCGCAGGCTCACCAGAGCATCAAAGATCAGCTGGCTCCCGGACTCGTTCACTGGACTCTGAAAAAATATTGGCCGATTCCGATGCCTGACCCGGAATCTCAGGCTCCGGAGCTCTCATTCCCCAGATAAAGAAAACCAGCGACAAGAAACTCACCAGGAACATAGTGGTAGCGATGGGTACCAATGTTCCGTCGTGCATCAGGGACATCAGGATGCCCACAACGCCGCCCAGACCAAAGTTAAGTGTTCCGATGACCGCATTGGCGGTACCACTGCTGTGAGGAAAATACCTTAAAGTACAGCTGGTTGAATTGGCAGCAATAAAACCAATAGAACTGATCGTCAGGGTTATCATCAGATAAACAAAAGGCAGTCCCGGATTAAAAAAGTGCAGCACCACATTAAAAACGACCATAGACGTTAATTGAATAGCAATGCCTATGGGAATCAACTGCACCGGCTCGTAACGATTCAACAGTTTCATATTCAGTCGATTGACCATCATATAAATCAGCACATTGGAACCAAACAGAATGGGATAAAGGTTGGTGGAAACACCAAAATACTCAATATAAGTGAAGGCAGAGCCCGTTAGAAACGTAAACAGACAGCCCAGAGAAAAACCAGTGCAAAGCACAAATCCCATGGCTTTTTGCGTACCCAGAACCTCTCCATACTTCTGCAGAATACCTCGCACCAATGGGCCGTCAGCTTTTGCGTTTGAATTGGTTTCTGGTAAATAGAAAACCACCATAAACAAAAGCAATGCGCCGTAGATTGCCAGAATCACAAAAATGCTTTGCCAGGAGAAAAAATTAAGCGCGATGGCTCCAATACCGGGTGCCAACATGGGAGCCATCAGCATAATCATGGAAACCATGGACAGCATTTTTGCTATATCCCGACCATGATACCGATCACGTACTGTGGCCGAAGAGATAACCGTAGTGGCTCCACCTCCCAGTGCCTGAATAAACCGGAGCAATAAAAGCTCATCCACACTTTGAGTCCAGATGATCAACAGGCTGGTCAGGGTAAAGATGCTCAATCCTACCAATGCTACCGGCTTGCGCCCGATACGATCAGAAACAGGTCCACCGACAACTTGTCCCAGAGCAAATCCTACAAAGAACAAGCTGATCGACATCTGGACACTGGCTGTAGAAACATCATAAAAAGCGGCCATCGCCGGGAGGGCTGGCAAATACGTATCGATACCAAAAGGACCAATAGCAACCAGTGCGGCAAGCATTAAAGCAAGACGGGTAGACAGCTTATTCGTAGGCGGTGTTTGACTTGCCTGCTCCATGGCCGGAATCCTTGAAATACAGTAGCAAAGGCGACTTTATTATTATGAAATTTGTGCTTATCTCGCAGCGATGAAGAAACCTTTCTTATCACCCGTACTTTTTAAACAGCAACTGCAGTTGAGCGTTAAAAGGTATACCGACTCTGTTCATCCTGAACTTTCGAAGGATGCGGATAATGCACTTCGACAAACTCAGTACGAACGGCAAGGTTTAGGATTTAGCACTCAGCAGCATCAGGAGCTATTTTACCCTTTATTTAGTAAAAATTCGTCGTCCATTCGCAGCATCCTACCACTTTAATGACGGGTTCGTAATGCAGTCAGGCTGTGAGTTTGTCGGCTAGTACAAATATTGAAGGTGGGTTCTGAGTTGCTGAATGGCAGAGGCAACGGCTCGGGATAAGACGTTATCCACCGTCAAAATCGTAGTAATTGCGGTAGTCCCGTTATAAAGCATACAGCTCTCCGGCAGCTGTGTTCGATCAAACGCCACTCTTACTGGAAAACGCTGCGCCAGTCGAATCCAGTTACTGGTTCTTTCTACCTGGGCCAGCCCACTGGGCCCTGTTTCATCAATATCCACACCTCTGGCAATAGTCGCAACCTGCCCTCGTATTACAACACCCGGACAGGAATTGAGACTGACCAGAACAGTCTGCCCCGGGTAAACACGGGTCAGATTATTCTCCTTAACGTTGGAATAAATCCACCAGTCACTGTCATCAATGAGAGTCATTATTCTCTGGCCCGTTTCTGCATATTGACCCGGTCGGGCCTCAAGGTTGGTGACATAACCTGAAACCGGTGCATAAGTGAGAATATGTTTTTGTTGATAACGGGCTTCTGACAGGGAGCGGGCGTTGAGATACAGCGCTTTACTGGCCTGAAGAAAGTCATCCCGACTGACATTGTTGGACTGAAACAGACGATTGAGTGACTGAAAATGTTCATGTGCTACCTGGTAGGCTTCCTGAGCCTGAGTCAGGCTGATATTCACCGGCTCCGGATCAATACCAAACAGCAGGTCGCCTGTTGTCACCTTTTGATTATCCGATACTTTGACGTGGGTGATATTACCCGCCACCAGGCTGGATACTGGCACGGTATAAGCCTGCAGTGTGGCAAAGTCGGTATTCGGGATATATCGATTGGTCACCAGCACAAATCCGGCCACCAATATAAGAACACTTACGATTGCAGTAGCGTAACGTTGAGGTATGGTCATAGTTTCTGGAAATAGCGTTGCAGTGTCATCAGATTCTGGCAGGCATCACGACAGGCCAGCAGTGCACAGACAGTATGGCTCAGGCTCGCGCAAGAGTGATGCTGCCTGACTTCGGGAGCCTGCAGGTTGCGGAGTGTTTTCACCAGACTACGCCTTAAATCATGCAAGGCTGATATTTCTTCCTGAAAATCCTGGCTTCGAAAGCACCGGGCCAGAATGGAAGAGTAATCTCTGCAAACACTCTGACCGAGAGGCTTCATTCGGCTTTGTTCGGAAACATCCAGAAAGTGCTTTTCCATGGCACTGATATTACGTACCAACTTGGTAGCTACTCCTGTTAAGGGTCTATACCTTGGAAGCTGACGTGTAACGCTGGAAAGTTGATCAGACTGTGATGCCAGCTGCTGCAGAAAGGCAATGTCCTGATTGAAATGCACAACAGCCATATCAGACGCTTCTTTCTGCTCTAACCGCCATAGCAACCTGTGTTTCAATTTTTCCAGTGCTGTACGGTACTGGCGACCCGGACTGTCCGGAAACAACATCAGAATAATCACGGCAATGGCAAATCCTTCGAACAGCCCTGCAATACGCTCTGACATCACCAGAAAATCAATATCTGTCGTAGAGTTCCCATAGGAAAGTGTCAGAGTCAGAGCAACCCCGGCCTGCAGTGCTCCATAGCTGTATCGCTCACTGCCCAGACTGTAATAATTGGCAAAGTAGATACCCACAAAATAACAGCTAATCAATACCCAGACGCTGGTCAGATGACTAAGCAGCATAGCTACTGCAACAGCCACTGCAGCTCCGCTCAACAATCCCACTAACCGTTGGGATATACGACTCAGTAATAAGCCTGCATTGGGTTGTATGGCCATGACCGTTGCAGCAATCAAAGCCTGAAAGCCTCCCTGCCAGTGCATTTGCAATGACACCTGTGCAGTCACTAGCATGATCACCGTGATTTTGATTGCTCTTCGGAAGTTCTGGATCTCCTCATCGGACGGAGCAGCCGAAGGTATTTTTTTAGACACATCTCTGGCTTCATGTACATATAAAGCATGCTGAAGAATGGCATAACAACAACGCTGAGCTCTGGCGACCGGGACTAAATGACTCTTAAACTGGCTGGCGCTGTATTGTTCCCAGAATTGATAAAAGTGGCTTTGCATTTGCTCATAAAGCTGAGCCAGATATTCGATTCTTTTTTCTGAACGCTCGTCGGCATGATTAAAATGGATGAAGGCCTGTTCTGCTGTCTGGGAAAACAAATGAAACTTCTGACAGTAATCAGGAGAGATATCGTCATGAATCAAGGGGACCAGATGACTCAACTCACTCAATTCTTCTGACAGAGGCTGAATGATGTCGCAAAGTTTACGACACTGGCTACTTTCTCGAGCATCAAGATACTTTCCACCCGCCTGAAACAATCTTTCCAGCAGAGGCAACACCATAACCCGTTGTCGGCTCCTCAGCTTATATAAATCAAGCAGAAAACGATCAAGAAGGTGGCGTAATGCCCAGGTAGCGTTTTGAGGATGAACAAATGAACTGACCAGCCATAAAATGCCTGCGCCCATAGCAATTAACAGCACCCAGTGCACACCAAAACTGATGGCTAGATGGCTGTCCGTAAAGTTCATTTGATAGAGAACGGCAAGAGTCAAAGCGGCAAAAACAGAAGCGTAATGCATTCTTCCCGAGGTATAGGGCCAGATCAGCAGAACAAGGCCTATGGCCACCAGACAGGTCTGTACTATCGGATCAGTGAACTGAATCAGTAAAAATCCGATAAGAGTCCCACAGCTGGCTCCCCCCAAACGCTCCAACATCATGCGGGTCATATCATGGGGAAAAACCGCATTAATGACCGTAATGACCAACAGAGCCATAAAGCCGTTTTCAATCTGAAAGTTGAAAATAATAATCAGACACAGCAGTACAGCCAAGGCTACCTTGAGTGACTCTCTGGCCCGCCAGGTATCATAAGGAACGAGTAGATTTCTGACGTGGGTGCTGGAAAGAGTGACCATGGGCTGACAGGACTCCGGATCAGGCAACCAGAGTATAGGAGCCTCTCGAGTTCATGGAAAGGCAGGACAACGTTGCTCAACCATGACTCGCTGCACGTAGAGTTGTAGAAACATGACACCAAGTTTAGTCTTGTAATCAGTACAACAAAGGTCTGTATATGATTAAAAAAATCACCATCGTGGGCGGCACCCATGGCAATGAGTTGATTGGGCCTTACCTGATCAGAAAGCTGGAACAGGACAAAAGCTTCAGCCAGAGTGCTATTCCAGTCGATTATCTGCTGGCTAATACTGAAGCGTGTAAAAGAGCCAGTCGCTTTATTGACGCAGATCTTAACCGCTCTTTCACCGATGAGATTTTAAACAATAATGACGACTCGGTTTATGAACACCGACGTGCCCGGGAAATTAATCAGCTTCTAGGCCCCAAAGCCAATAATGATCGTTTTATCATTGATCTGCACAGTACCACCAGCAATATGGGTATGACTCTGATAGTCAGAGATCAGGCCGCTTTTAATCTTCAGGCTGCCTCCTATGTGCAACAGCATATGCCGGATGTAAAAGTCATTCTGAGTGACCGTGATAAAAGCTTTAGTCGAACATTGAACAGTCTTTCAGACTATGCCATGGCCATTGAAGTAGGGCCTCTGCCCAATGGCGTGTTGCGACACGATCAGTTCGCTGAAACGGAAGTTGTGATCAAACACCTGATTGACTTTACCCTGATGCGGCATAGTCAGCAGCCAACAGCCCTACCAAGAACCATTGACGTCTATAAGGTAACAGAACGAATTCAGTACCCTAAATCTGACGATGGCCACCTATCAGCCATGGTTCACGATTCATTACAGGACAAAGATTTTGAGGGACTGAAACCAGGCATGCCTCTCTTTCAGAATATGGATGGCACAGTAACCCATTATGAAGGTGAGCCTGGCTTCCCCATTTTTATCAATGAAGCTGCTTATTATTACGAAAATACAGCTTTGGTGATCACTCGTCAGGAAACCATTGCCCTGACTGGTTAAAAAACGAAGAATAGAGAAGAATTTATTATTGCTTTTTCGTCTGTAAGCAAAACGAAAGCCCTGCATTTCATTGCCTAATCTTAGAAATCTGATCGAGAAAGACAGTTCGATCAAAATCCAAGCTTACTTCTATTAAATGCAGGCAAACTTATGCCAGACAACAAATGTCTTTTAAATTCAAAGTACCTTTCATCGAACTGGATAACAAAAAACTTCTGCAACCGCTTATGGTTGGGGAAAGCTCTGGGGGCTTTCGGCTTTTTTTTGATTACCCAAAGTACTCAGGCTTATATAATTTCACTGCCTAACCAGAGTGAATTTATCAGTACCAGCCTCTTTATTCTTAATGCGCAGAAAGAGTCCAGCCTTTCACTTCGAACCACACCAAAAGATCAAATCACTCTGGAGTTTGACTGGCCTTCAACAGAGCAGGCCTTCGGCTCAACGTTCTTCACCACTGAAAAGCAAAAACAACCTGACAGAGGCACACTGAAAATCTACCTGATTCCTTCCATTATTGATGAGGAGGCCGATCTCAACACCACTTACATGATTGAGCCTTACCTGGGCAGTCATAGCAATGATCACTGTTCAGCAGACAGTTGTCAGAATCGTTCGGTCGCTCTGGTTAAAAGTATCGGCAGCAGTGAAAACTATCAATCCAGTACCTTTCCGGTCTACAGCACTTCAGTGCTTATGGCATCTCACTCAGAAATTAACTACCAGAATCCTCTAATCTGGAAAGGCAGTGAGCATTGTCGCATCAATGGTATTAAACCCAGTTCCAGATGCTCCAACATCGGTTCTGTTGTGATGCATTTCAAACCAGAAAATCCAGACCAGGCAGAACATCTGGCTGTTCATATTCTTAACCGGGAAGCTTTAGCTGCTAAAGAAGCCACCATTGACGAAATGGAAACGTTTCTGACCAATGATAAAAATCTCCGAAAAATGCTGGATGTCATTCTGGAATTTCGGGATGTCAAAATAGATGATTATAAAATCAAGGAAAGTGGCCCCGGCTACCTTTATGGCTATGCAAAATGGCTCTACATCCGCCACTGGCTGTACCCGGGAATGACTCACTACGCTCCTGTCTACAAAGAAATACCGGAAGAGCCAGAGTCCCTCTGGAAAATAAAAAATATCGCTTACGGTTTTAAAAAGTACGAAGATGCCCTCTGGGAAGGCGGTACTGTCTCAGGCTCTGTGTACAGCGGAGATCATGAAAACTACGACTTTCTGAATGAAATCTTTGGCATGTTCTCCCACTCTAATGCCATTCAAAAAGATCTTAGTCCTAGCGCTATGTACTTTGAGAGCAGTGTGATCAACATGATGCTGGAGGCTCTGGGCGGTAAGAGTATTCAGGATCAGGGCCTTGGCAAACCGGATGGCGTGATCACCAGTGGCGGCTCCATGAGTATCAAGGCCGCCCTTAAAGCTTATAGAGACCGGGCTGTTGCCATGGGCATCAGGAATCCGGAGATTATTATTCCTTCCACTGCACACCCGGCCTTCAAACGGGGACCTGTTGACCTGGTCGTCAAGGTAGCAAAAATTCATGAGGGTTCTGACGAGTCCTCATACACCGTAGATATGGAAGATGTGAGAAGGCTAATCAACCCTGAAAAAACGGTGCTATTGGTGGGTTCAGCAGGCAACTACCCCTATGGAACTATTGACCCTCTCACAGAACTGAGCAGCCTGGCCAGGGAATACGACATTGGCCTTCATGTCGATGCCTGCCTGGGTGGGTTTATTCTTGCCTGGCTGGATCCTGAGAAATACCCGCATGTAAAACCCTTTGACTTCCGTCTACCGGGTGTCACCAGTATCAGTGTTGATACCCACAAATACGGTTACTCCCTGAAGAGTAACTCGGTGCTGCTGATGCAGAACCGTGACTTGTCGGATTACCTGGCTTTTGTCGATACCGAATGGAAAGGCGGCATGTATGCAGTTGCCAACCTGGAAGGCAGTATGTCGACAGGCCTTTTTGCCGCCCCTTGGGCGGCCATGCTGAAGCATGGAAAGAAAGGTTACAGACTCAAGGCTCAGCAAACCTACGAAACCGCAGCCAAAATGGTTGAAATAATCCAGGGTTTTCCTGAACTCCAGGTCATGGGGGAGCACACTATGTGTCTGGCATTCAAATCCAGAAGTAATTCTTTCAGGGTGAACCTCATTAAGGATTATATGGGTAAGCAGAAGCCAAAATGGCGCTTTAACAGCCTGAACCATCCGGAAGCTCTTCACTTTTGCGTGACAGGCCCTCAGCTGGACAACGATGATTTCATTGAACACTTTAAACGGGATATTTCAGAGGCTGTCGACTACGCAAAAGACATGACTCAGCAAAGCAAAGAACCTATCAAAAGTAATGTGTATGGCGTTAGCGGAGTCGATATTCATTTGGAAGAAACCATCAACAAACAGGCCTTTGCTCAGGCTGGTGGTTATCTGACCCGGGATAGTGATGACAAGAGTGTCCTGATAGAGCAGTTCAAGATTGATATGCGCAGAATCGTTCATAAAGGACTCGGAATGCGTCGCCCCAATGAAACACAGTTCAACCCTGATGAAATCTGAGCGTTTAAACTCATGAAGGCAACGATACACAGGCAAGCGTTCCAGTGTTAACCTTTAGGGATCGGCATGCTAGCATTCCGATCCCTGAAAACACTGTTCCATCGCTGACACAGTACCTGGTCACTGTACTATGGAGAGATCATGACAAGACGCTTTCATACAGGAGCCATTTTGCCCCTGCTACTGATCACCAGCCTGCTGACTGCCTGTGGCTTTCAGTTAAGAGGTAAGGTCGATATTGCCAGTGAGATCGCCCAGCTGTCTGTTTCGGGTAGTGACCTGCCCTTTATCAGGGACTTGAGAAAAGCACTGACTTTCAATGGCATTGAGATCACCGACGATGCTCAATACCATCTGCAACTGACCAGCCTGAAACGCACTACCAGTAATGAAACTCAGGCCAGCGCCGGTCAGTATGAGCGTCTGCTGACCCTGAAAGCGACCTATCAACTCAGCACAAGTGATGGTTTGAAGCTTTTTGGTCCCATTGTGCTCTCTAATGAAAGGTACATGTTCCAGGACAAGAACCTCACCAACGCGGCCCAAAGCGAAGAAACCATCATCTTTGATCAGTTACGCCAGGATCTACTGCTAACCACAGTCCGCAGGGTTGCAGGTATTTCCGGTGAAGCTCTTCGTCAGGAAGAAGTACGCGCCCGTAAAGTGCTGGAAGCTGAGCGTAAGGCGCTTGAATCAAAACAATGAAAATCAGACCCGACCAGCTCGGTGCCCAGCTTAAGCGACAACTATCTTCCGTCTACATAGTCAGTGGAGACGAACCTCTGCAAGTCTCGGAATGTTGCGACCAGATTCGGCAACAAGCCAGAAAGCAGGGGTTCACTGAACGCCATGTTTATCATGTAGACAACAGTTTTGACTGGGGCGATTTTCTGGCAGCGGCCAACAGTCTTTCACTCTTCGCAGAGAAACAGATTCTGGAAATCAGGATGCCCAACGGCAAGCCTGGGGATTCTGGCAGAAAAGCATTTCAGGAATACCTTAAGCACCTTTCTCCAGACAATCTGCTGCTGATTATTACTGACCGCCTCGATAACGCCAGCCAAAAAGCCAAGTGGTTCAAGGCTCTGGATCAGGAAGGACTCTTTATCCCTATCTGGCCCATTGAACACGACAAGCTGCCAGGCTGGATTGCCCGACGCCTTAAAAGCCAAGGTTTTGAGGCCAGTCAGGATGCGCTGTCATTACTGTGTGAGCGTATTGAAGGTAACCTGCTGGCAGCGTCTCAGGAAATTGAAAAGCTGAAACTGTTGGCTAACGATAAAAAGATTGAAGTTGAAACCGTCAGAGAGGCCGTTTCGGACAGTGCCCGCTATGATGTATTCCAGCTGGCTGATGCCTCGTTGAATGGCGACCCAAAGTCAGTGGTTAGAGTCTTGGGAGGACTCAAGAGCGAAGGCATCGAGCCTCCGATCGTGCTTTGGGCTCTGGCCCGGGAAGTTCGGCTGCTCAGTCATCTCAGTCGGTTGAAGTCACGCAATGTCCCACCCGATGCAGCTTACGATCAGGCAGCCAAGACCCATGGTATGTCGCCTTTTATTCTCAAAAAGCGCAGAGGTCTGCTGGAAAAGTGCATTGGACGTCACAGTGAAAGCGACTTTCGCCAAATGCTGGTTCATATTGGCCATATCGATAAAGGCATCAAGGGGCTTGAAAAGCTGAACAGCTGGGATGAGTTACTGACTTTAAGTCTAAGCCTTACAGGTATGCCTGCTTCCCTCCACATCTGAAGATATGAGCAAATTCTGGTCAATGGCGATCACTGCATGCGTTATTGACCACAACACTCTATTTCCACTGCCTTTTTCAACGTTGACATACTGCCTCTACGATCTTCATTGAGGATACTGCGGCTAAGGATCATTTTATGAACTTTGGTGATTTGAGGAACGCCTTGAATCAGCTCGATCTCTGTTCGGGTGACCGCTGTAATGGAAATATCATTAAAGCGTTCTCGATACAACCAGATTTCATGGGCACGCTGCTCTACTATCGCCTTTTGAAATTCATTGGTAATGAATATAAATCGTTCCAGAACATCTTCCTGGTATTCGATTCCATAAACAGCATTCAATTCTGCCTGCTGTTTTATTACCTTATAGCCCTGATTAAATTGAATGCCTTTAACGTTGGTCACTTTAAAGTCCACATCAGGTGAGTAGAAACCCTTTATCTTTTCTACCTCTCCATCAATAATGGCCGTGAGTCTAGCCTCCAAAATTCGGGTAACTATCGCTTCATCCAGCTTTTCTTTTCTTTCAGGCACTTGTCTTGCATCACAAGCCATTAACAACAGCAGTACCGGAAACAAAAACACCAAGGCTGGATACTTCACGTTAAACACCAAAACCTGTCAGATCCAGGCTCGTTGATTCAGGAATATTCAGATAACCAACTTTGTTTCAATTATCCAAACACTAGTTATTGGGCACACAATGCCTTCCCCAGGAAGGTGCAGACAGGTCTTTTGTTACCAGAAAAGAGACTTCATTCATGATTGAGTGCTTAAAGAGAAACAACTCACTACAAACCCTCTTTTTCTCCACAACTAGCTCCACTGGCTTATCTGGACTGGGTCAAAATTCAGGCAGGTTTGATTCAAATTCGATTTAAGCCGTGTTTTTCCCCTCAAAAAAGCACAGCTGGTGATTACCTATTGTACTAAACAACACCGCTTACTAGAAGCATTTGAAACAAGCAAGCAACTTCTATAAAGGCTTGTACTGCAGGGCCGATGGTTCGAGAGATCCGAAACCGCGCACAGGAGAGTATGGATATGATTTTCCGAAACCTGCTGGGAGCAGCCGCTGCATTGCTGATAGCAGGCTGTGCATTGAATATGCCAGGCAAAAACCATAAAGGGGCCTACAACGAAAAGTGGTCCAAAGCGAAAAACCTGACTTATGCTGGCGGCATGCGTAAACAAGTGCATGACCAGCAGTTGCCAGCTGGAGCCTATAGCAAGGAAGGCAAGCTAGAGGACTACAAACTGGGTAACGTCTCTCATCCAGCCTATGGCAGCGCCAGCGGTGTAGTGGGTGTCAATGTCAGACCTTATGGTGCCTTTGAGCATTTCTACTGGGGGTGGACAGTCCCCGGAGCCAGCCATTATGACCATAACAGGGTCTTTGCCTGGATGCCTATTGCCATGGCCAAGGACGAGATCGAGGCCAGGGAAACGCTTGAGATAATGCTCACCCGTTCAGCCCTGAACATTCTCAATGACATGAATTACAAGTACAAGCCTGTTAAAACGCCTTATCAGCATAACGGTCTGGCGTTCAAACAGTGGTACCTTGAGCAGACGGGAGCTAACTGCTCTTTTGCTCGTATGAACTGTGTCCTGAGCCTGTATGTCCCTGTTCCAAAACCCATTGACCGGGCTCCTCCCTTCTCTTATTTCAGTATGGCGGGAGAGCCATCATGGTACTTTTCGGCAATGAATGATGACTCCTTCCCAAGGCTGTCCATCACCGAAGGTGAAGGTTTGGAAAGCATCAGTGAAAATGTCTTTTACCAGAAGTTAAGTGCTCGTCTGCCAGGGTGGGTTTACTTCTATTTGGCACCCAGCGAGGTGGGTATTGGCGAAGACAATAAAACCATTGTCTACCCTTACTTGCTGGAAAAAGGCAAACCGCTCCTCTTTATTCGCCCGAATAAATAGCCATCAACAAAATAAAGCTCATTCAGAGCCGCAACAATAACAGAATCTGAATGAGCTTTATTTTCAAGAGAAACAGGTATACAGCAAACCTCAAAATCGCTGCTATAGTTTTGAAGTTTGCTGATCCTTCGGTTTCCCAGCCTGTTCAAGCTGTTCATGCCCGCGTATCAGACAACGGAGAAACTGCTTTCAACAATAAGTAGGCGGACTCATAGTCCCTGAATGGAATGTCTGATCACAGGAGACCCACCTTGCCAGAAGTCTGCAACAGCATCCAGGCTACTGCCAGTCATCGCGGCCAGTTCAGTAGCAGATTAGGCTTTATTATTGCCGCTGCCGGCTGTGCAGTGGGTGTGGGTAACATCTGGAGCTTTCCCACCCAGACCGCTCAGAATGGCGGGGCAGCCTTTGTGCTGGTTTACCTCTGTTTCTCGTTTATTCTTGCCTACCCTACTCTGGTTGCAGAGCTCACCATAGGGCGATATAGCCAGTCAAATTCCGTCACAGCCATGACTCAGCTCGATAGCAGAGGCTGGGGCAGGAAACTGGGGTGGGTTACCAGCATAATGGGGCTGGTCACACTGACTTTGATTTACAGCTTCTACAGTATTGTTGGAGGCTGGTTTGTAGGCTTTTCACTGGCTCCAATATTCGAGATCAGTGGATTCCATGAAGTCGCCAACTGGCTGACTGACTTCAATTTTCATTCAACTGTGCTGGCCACCGTTATTTTCATGGCTCTGACTACGTTGATTGTCACCGGTGGCGTCAAGAATGGTATTGAGCGGTGGTGCAACCGATTAATGCCAGCCCTCTTCATTATTCTCTCTGTTCTTATTGTATTTGCACTGACCAGACCTGGTGGAATGGAAGGCCTGAAAGTCTATCTGATTCCGGATTTTTCCAAACTTTTTAACCAGCAACTGTTGATATCTGCCCTGGGGCAATCCTTCTTCTCCATGTCCCTGGGGGTTGGCTGTATGATGGTTTACGGCTCTTATCTGAATAAAAAAGCCAACCTTCCCCTGACGGCTTTTCAGGTTGCCGTGGTTGATAGCTCTGTGGCTTTTCTGGCAGGCATGTTGATCATCCCCTGTATGTACGCTGCCATGCAGCAAGGCATAGAAATCTATTCAACTGATGGTCAACTTCACAGCGCAGATACTCTGGTATTCAACGTTTTACCAACCCTGTTCAACCAGTTAGGCATTCTGGGTCAACTGGTTGCCATGGCCTTCTTCATTCTACTGGTTATAGCGGCCCTGACATCCTCAATTTCTCTGATAGAACCCACCGTTGCCTGTCTGGTGGAAAAGGTATCTTTCAGACGTCATCGAGCCAGCTGGTGCATTTCTGTTTTTTCTGCCTGCCTGTCAATAGTGATCATTTATCATATAGAAACCCTTCTGGGCCTGGCGGTTAAAGTTGCAACACAGTATCTGCAACCTTTACTTTGCTTCATGATTGCTATTTATGGCAGTTGGGTGATGCGACAGAATCGTCTACTCAAAGAATTGAGTCAGGGCTTTCCCGAGATCCAGAAAAGTCTATTCTGGAAAATCTGGCCCTGGTATATCAGGACCATTTGCCCGGGCCTGATCTTGATACTCTTCCTGAGCAACCTCTGATCTTTTATACTGCCGGGCTTTTTGGGCTGAAGTCGATTTTATGAGCGCATCGTCGTGGTTATCTCTTTTCGCAGTCTGCATTCTCGGCGCTATATCACCGGGCCCCAGCCTTGCTGCGGTCATGAAAAGTACGCTTCAGGGCTCGAGAAACCATGGTCTGGTGACCGCCATAACTCATGCAGCTGGCATTGGCATCTATGCTTTTCTGGTCGCCGCTGGTATGGCTGCAGTCATTACCCAGACACCCTGGTTGTTTAAACTCATGACCTGGCTGGGCGCAGGTTATCTGGCCTGGCTGGGTTACAAGGCGATCAGTTCCAGTGGCGCATTCATCGGTGATGTATCAGAACAACACACTTCATCCCTGTCTATGCGTCAGGCAGCTGTTGACGGGTTTCTGACTTCCTTTCTAAACCCCAAGATCGCCGTCTTCTTCCTGGCTTTGTTCAGCCAGTTCGTGACAACAGAAACGACACTTACAACGCAGTTGTTAATGGCTCTTATGGCCACTCTCTGTGATGGCATCTGGTACTGCTTAATTGCTGGAGTAGCTGGACACGCCAGTATTCTGCCTGCCCTCAGAAAGAGAGCAACACTGATCAGCCGACTTTGCGGCGGTTTACTGATTCTTGTCGCATTGAGAATTTTGATGATGTGATGCACGGATCACCCCATGAGTCTGACTGACTGGCTGACCTTCCTGAGTATCTGCATAGTAGCAACTGGATAATCGGACGAACTCAAGAAAGGCTTATCCGTGCTCACTCAGAAGGTAAACAACTGGGTAGACCTCTTTAAAAAACAACAAAGGAAATACAAACCCTGAAGAAAGAGGGGGTAAAGCAAGAAGGAGTGGCAGCCCGATTATCAATCAGCCTGCCTACAGTTAAACGCCACTGGAATAAGGCAGTGTAAGCTCTGCCTTCACCTCATATCAGTTAGCAGCATTTCTGCGTTTTTTGAGACTGTCGAAATACTCCTCGAAAGCAGAAATATCCTGCTCCAGTTCATCTACATCGGGGTAGGTAGCCCCAAGCTCGCTGGCTGTGTCATGGCAGCAACTGCTACATTTATCCATAGCGGCGTTAATGGTATCTACATCTTCCTGCTGTGTATCTACAAGATATCTGGCATTGGTAGACTTTATTTCACGGCCAAAGCGAGCAACGATTCCTCTAATAAGCCACTCCTCAATCAGCCTCTCCCAAGCCTTACGCATATCAAGGTATGTAGTACGTGCTTGAACCCTATACTCCTCTTCATTTTCATTGAACAGCTTTTTCAAACCGGGCAGCCGTGCTTTAAGAGCCTTGATTCGCTTATCAGTCTTCATAGAATCCCAAGGCGGACGGTCAAGCAGCAACCCAGTAGTAGTAGGGTTTCTGGTCAAGGCAAGAGTATTTACTTCACCGGCAACCTCCTGAAGCATCAGCAGGAACGGTAAGTCATGAGTTAGTACGATTACCTGTCTGTGCTGGGACTCAGCACAAATACGTTTAGCGAACTTCTCTCTGTACTTATGGTCAAGGGAGTTCACAGGGTCATCAAAGACCACGGCAGACTTTCTATTATCTACCCGCAGCTCAGCCATAAACCCAGCAAGGGAAATACATTTCTGTTCTCCCTCACTGGCAATATCAAGCAGCTTGCTACCATTTCCAGAGAGCTTGAGGCTCAACATCTGCCTACCTCTAGACCCTTTGGTAGCCGCTTCAACATCGTAATTCTTGAAGCCAAGCTTACGCAGCTCCTCAAGGAAGTACTGATGTATTTGCCCGATGGAGCTGGAGGTACTTATTTCAGTGCTCTTACGAGTAATCCCGCCACCAGCAGTAGTACCAGATAGTTTGCCGTACTTGTCCCTGAGCTTCGCCTTACGAATCTCATCAAGAATCGCTGGTTTATACTCCCGAATCTTAAGACGGTCTTCGATTTCCCGAATAGCCTTAATCTTATCGGCTATTGCTTTGGCCTGAGCTTCATTGTCTTTCACTCCTGCCTCTTTCTCAGTCAGGGACTGGATTTGAGCGTTAAACCACTCGAGGGGCTTCAGGTCTAGCTCTGTATAGCTGAAGTTTGAAGTACTCCCGAGAAGTCCTTCCTTACGGGCAACAAAAGCCGCTACCAGAGAATCCAGCTTACCCCGTAGTTCGGCACTGAAGCCGCCAACAAGTTCCAAGACGGCAAGGTATGGCGTTGTATCAGTGTTGACGGCCTTGATAGAGGTTTGCGAATCCTTAAAAGCCTTGTCTGCTTTCGTTGCTTCCCGGTGTATTTCATTCTTCAAATAATGGTGGAACGACTCCAGCCTTGCCGAAGACTCTTCACCTATAACCTGAAGGCAAGTAGGGCAGGCCTCACCCTCTTTTGGTGGAAAGGCTCCATCAGGACGTACATTCTTAACGAAAGTCTCAACAGCCCTCCACATTATCTGCCACTCATGGGAGCCAATCTTATCAACCGGCAAGCCTGTAAAGGTCTCTTCTCCCAACCTGTTAGAAGCCTGCCGGGTTGCTATAGACTGCTGGTGGAGCTGCTCGTAACCCTTCACCGCAGCGTCGCCCAGTTTACTATTAAGCCCCTGTAGGAAGTCCCGGAACGACTCAAGGCTCTTACGCCTGCCTTGGTATCTCTTTCTCAGTACCTCCGGGGTATTGGTGGAAAGCTCTTGGTGTTCATGCTGTAGAGTTTTCAGAACCCCAACTTCAGTATCTTCGGCGCAGTGGGCTTGAACCTGTTCGGCAGTCGTTTTGCTGCTGATAGTTGTTGCCAGAGAGTTTGCCGCTGTTTCGGGATACATTTGAGGGAAAACAAGAGAGCTCCGCAACCCTGCTACATCTGAAGTACACTTCTGGCTGATATACGAGGCAGCACTAAGTAACTCATCAAGCAGCATCAAGGCAGCAGGCTTGTAATCAATAGAGTCTTGCTTTGATAGGTAGTGAACCGAGGAGTGAGAGTCAAACACCCGAATAGACTTAAGTGGTGTGTGTGGCTCGCCCCCTTTCTCCCATGTCAGAGGCTGGGTAGTCCCTTCCGACTCGACCTCAAGAACCGCAGAGGGTGTACCAGTAGCCCCAGTAAACACATTGGGTATTACATCAGGAGCATCGCCTCTGGTCAGACAGGCATTCTTCAAAATCTTTGCGTAGCTGGATTTGCCTACGCCGTTATCTCCATAGACAACAGTAATGCCCGTAGGATTGAACTGTATTATCTGGTCTGACGATAACGAGGATACATTGGCGACTTGACTGATAGACGTTATGTTATACGCCTTCTCTTCTGCCCCAAACCCCGTAGGTTGTACTGGAGATACCTTGGCCTCAAAATCCGCCTCCTTCTCAATGAGTCCGAACTCCATCTTGGCTACTTGGAAGATTTCCTCATAGTCAGCCTGGCTCAGCTCTCCCAGCTCCAACGCTTTTCTAATTGTGAAGCGCCACCAACCAGCTTTATCTGACTGGTTTACCCAGTCTGTTATTTGCTCAACGATAGTCATACTATCAATAGCCCCAAAAGATATTGTGAGGTTATACGATAAACGCTGAGAACAGCTAAATGAACTGATTTACCGCACTATAAGTAAGTGATCTTCTTACAAGTACGGTTTAAGTCACTTAAATAGCTCACAAAAGCTCGGATGCACAGGGTCACCTGCACGACAAATACCAGACATTCCCTCCTCACTCCAGCCAATGGAAACCCTCTGTGACCTACGATCTAAGCCAGGTCTGTATTGTTTCTTACATTAATGAAAATAATGATGAAGTGGAACTGGGACAATTGTTTGTTGCAAAGGACTCATACATCAAACAATGGGGAGCCACTATAGAGCTCGGTGACTGCTCGAAGAAGCCTTCTTTCTATATCAAGAATGCAAACTTTTCGTTATCGAACAAGAAATGTAAATAGGCGGGAAACTTTTTAAGAGTTGAATGACAGACCCTGTCAGGCCTGTCATTCATCAGTCACTCTCAGTCGAGAAGTGACACGTCTCTGATAGCGCCTTTATCGGCACTAGTTACCATAGCAGCATAGGCTTTCAATGCTGCAGAAACTTTACGTGGACGAGCTGCTACAGGCTTCCAGGCATCCTTCCCTTTAGCTTCCATAGCTTTTCGGCGTGAAGAAAGCTCTTCATCGGACAGTTTGACATCGATCGTACGATTAGGAATATCAATACGAATGATATCGCCTTGCTCAACCAGACCAATGTTGCCTCCAGCAGCCGCTTCAGGAGAAGCATGACCGATGGAAAGGCCTGATGTACCACCAGAAAAACGACCGTCAGTTAACAAAGCACACTCTTTGCCAAGACCTTTGGACTTCAGATAGCTGGTTGGGTAGAGCATTTCCTGCATGCCAGGACCACCACGTGGGCCTTCGTAGCGAATGATGACGACGTCACCGGCCTTTACACGACCTTCAAGAACATCACTGACCGCACCTTCCTGACTTTCACAGATGTGAGCAGGACCTTCAAACACCAAAATACTTTCATCAACGCCGGAGGTTTTAACAACGCAACCATCTACAGCAATATTACCGGTCAGGACGGCCAGACCACCTTCTTCGCTATAAGCATGTTCAAGAGAGTGAATGCAGCCATTCTCACGATCATCATCCAGAGTTGGCCAGCGCGTCTCCTGACTGAAGGCTTCTGTCGTGCGAATACCGGCTGGACCAGCCCGATAGAAAGTTTTTACTGCTTCATCGTCTGTCAGCTTGATATCCCAACGATTAAGGGCCTCTTTCATTGACGCACTATGAACAGTTGGCAGTTCATTGTGTAGCAGTCCGGCTCGATCCAGCTCTCCCAATATACCGAACACACCTCCGGCACGATGAACGTCTTCCATATGGTATTTCTGAATGTTCGGAGCTACCTTACACAGCTGTGGCACCTTACGAGACAAGGCATCAATATTTTCCAGAGTAAACGGGGTGCCCGCTTCCTGTGCAGCAGCCAACAGATGGAGAATGGTATTGGTGGAACCGCCCATCGCAATGTCCAGGCACATGGCATTCTCAAAAGCCTGGAAACTGGCAATAGAACGAGGCAGAACCGATTCGTCATCCTGCTCATAATAACGTTTGGTAATGTCTACAATTCTGCGCCCTGCTTCCAAAAACAGCGCTTTTCGATCTGCATGGGTCGCCAGCATGGAACCATTGCCTGGCAGCGACAAACCTAAAGCTTCAGTCAGACAGTTCATGGAATTGGCGGTAAACATACCGGAGCAGGAACCACAGGTTGGGCAGGCAGAACGTTCATACTCAGCCACTGTTTCATCATCAGCATCAGAAGCTGCGATGACCATGGCGTCCACCAGATCCAGGCCATGCTGGGCCAGCTTGGTCTTGCCTGCTTCCATGGGGCCGCCAGAAACAAAAATGACCGGAATATTCAGCCTCATGGCTGCATTCAGCATTCCCGGAGTAATCTTGTCGCAGTTAGAAATGCAGACCAATGCATCAGCAGTATGAGCATTTACCATGTACTCAACGGAGTCTGCAATGATATCGCGACTGGGGAGGGAGTAGAGCATGCCATCATGCCCCATCGCAATGCCATCATCGACGGCGATGGTATTGAATTCTTTCGCTACACCGCCGTGCTTTTCAATTTCTCTGGCAACCAGCTGACCCATGTCTTTAAGATGAACATGACCGGGAACAAACTGGGTAAAGGAGTTGGCAACAGCAATAATAGGCTTTTTGAAGTCGTCATCCTTCATACCCGTAGCGCGCCAAAGCGACCGGGCACCAGCCATATTACGACCGTGGGTCGAAGTTCTTGAACGGTATGCAGGCATGACTCTCTGTCCTTTCTTTTCGGCTATTCTCTGGTTCTGATCCTGAAGCTTGAGAAGCTGTCTGAACACAAGGATTCGAGATTAAAATTCACTGGAACGAGTCATATTGCTCGATCAACTTTGTGGGAATAGCGCGTCTATTCTGTCGAATTGATCGAATAACCAGGAGCCTGACCGAGAATAGCGTCCGAGCATAAAACTCAGTAGAACGAGTCAGCTTTTTCACTGGATTTGTGCGAATAGTTGACCTATTTAAGCAAATTCAGTGGAAAAGATGGCCGTTCTTTCTGGGTTTTAGGCCGGGCTGTCTATTCTCGGTCAGGCTCCTAAACTGTTCTTTCTGGATTTTAACCGATCCATTATTTTCCAGACAGGCTCTCTAATGTCTTCCGTGAAGGATTCGGGAGTATAACAGAATGGAAGGAGCCGAATAGGCTCCCGATAGGCTATTTAGGATGAAAATACGCCGATCTTAAGCGGCATACTCCATCCGGCGACGATTGTACTCGTCGACCAGGCTGTCGATGGTAGACTGATCGTACTCGCGAAGGTTGGCCAGAACCATGGTTTTCTTGCCTTCTCCAACCACTTTACCTCCATCTTTGAAGATAAAGCCCAGAGTGACATTACCGCGTTTGCCATTCACTTCAAGGTAAGACTGGGAAGCTTCTATCACCGGATTTTGCAGATCCACTGTTTCCAGATGAACCGACATGGTTTCATAGATGACCAGAGGGCGTGCGACATTGATCATGACATTCTTCTCTTTCATCAATGGCACCAGCACATGGGGGAAGTTTTTACCCGAGAAAGCTACATAAGCTTTGACCAGCTTTGTAATCAGATCGGCATCATTACTTTGCTCACCGCTGTGCTCGACTCTGAGATACTCTTTCTCATTCTGATCACAGATAACCTTGTCCCCCTTTTCTGCGTCTGTGATTGACAGAGCTACCCCGTCACTCACCATCCCACTGAAGGTCACCCTCATGTTGGGATACAGCCCTTCCGAGCTTAAGACTTTGGCAAACAGGAGGTCACCAGGCACACAAAACTTCTTGGTGTCCACATCGTGCAGCGGATTAAAGTCATTGGCGATATTCTTGGCAAAATCACTGGACTGCTGACGAGTAAAAGAGAATTGGCTATTTTCCAGCTCAGTACAATATTGATCTAAAAACATAATGTTATTCTGTTGGCCTGGCCGGCCTGGAGCCTGACCGAGGCTCAATCCATTTCAGATTGACTTTAACTTCCTCAAGACAGCGAGAATCTTATCCGGGGTATTCACAATCATACTGATCGAAAAACCACCAGCAACTGCAGGATATCATACGCTACTTCCAGCGAAGACTACTGTTACTAAATCGTAGCGTTTTGTTTACGTGAAAAAGTGATCATCTTCACAACTTAGCCCGGCCTTCATTGATAATAGAACGATCATCCCGAAACCATTACGGGGCTTTCATCGGGCCAGATAAGGCTCGCAGCCCAGCCCGAGAACAATGAAACAACAAAAGCCAAAGGCAGCGTTTCCAGTGCCTGAAAATAGATGCCTACTTCATTCAGCTGCTGCAGCCAGAGTTTACCCACCAGAATCATTAAGGCCCCGGAGACCATTGCAGCTAAAGCTCCTGCAGACGAAAAACCACGCCAAAACAAAGCCAGAAGCATCATGGGAGAAAAGGTTGCTGTGATGCCAGACATACCAAAAACAGCAAACCAGAAGATTGTATGCTCCGGCAAGAATCGAGTGACAGTCACGGCTAACAGCAGCGCAACCAGAGCCAGCGCCCAGGTGATATTCCTGGAATGCTGTTTGGCTTCAGTGCCTGATAACTGATGCCTTTGATGAAAATACAGCCAGTCACAGGTAACACTGCTTGTAGCCTGCAAAAGGAGCGATGAAAAAGTAGACATAATTGCTGCCAGAATGGCAGCAATATAAAAGCCAACGATAAACATGGGGAAAAATGACTCCGTCATCATTGGCAGTACATTTTGACCACCGTTCCCCAGCACCTGCTGCGGATTTTGCTCTGCTGAGGTATACAGAACCCTGCCTAGCAACCCGGCCAGCACAGCTGCAGAGTCAGCCAAAAGAGTATATAAAATAGCCACCCATCGACCATGACGAATGTCTTTATGACTTTTGACGGCCAGAAACCGGGTAAAGATATGAGGTGTTCCTATAAACCCCAGACCTATGGCAATCATCCCAATCACTTCCAGTCCTTTTATAACCGGATCACCGGGACCAAGAGCCGTAAGCAGTGCAGGGTCAATACTTTCCACTGCCACCCACAACCCTTCTGGTAAGTTCATACTCCACCAGGCCGCCAGCGGTAACAATAGAAGCGCCAGCATCATCATGACTCCCTGAACACTATCGGTCCAGGCCACAGCAAGAAATCCTCCAAAGGCACAGTAAAGAGTCACGATCAGAAAACCGGTTAACACGCCTGCGTAATAATTCCATCCAAGCGCATGCTCCAGCACAGCTCCTGTTGCATCAATTTCAGCAGCGGCATAAATAGTACAGAACACCACTAAAGCGGTAACAGAAACACACCGGATAATATCGGTGAATTTTGAAAACCTATGGAGTAAATAGTCTGTGGTCGTCAAAGCCTGACAACGTTCAGTGGCTTTATGAAAGGGCGATGCCATCAGAAACCAGGCAGTACCAACGCCTGCCAGCTCCCCCAACACCACCCAGAACGCACTGACACCGACAAGAGCCCCTAACCCGGTCAGCCCCAATAATAACCAGGCTGACTCACCGGTAGCCTGAGTTGAAAGGGCTGTTACCCAACACCCCAGACGTTTGCCACCCGTAAAAAAGTCATCCAGTCCATGTAAACGCTTTGATGCCAGATAGCCCAGTAGCCCTAAGCCCAGAAAGTACAAGACAATGACAATGTATTGACTCATGATCGAAGGCCCCTGCTGACTACTTAACCTCAGGAATATTCAAATTCGCCTCTCGCTGCCCGGTCAGCTTCTCTGGCCAGCGGGCACTGACGGTTCTCATCCGGGTAAAGAAACGTACACCATCCGGGCCATGCATATGCAATGGCCCAAACAGGGATTGCTTGATACCACCAAAACAGTGCCAGGCCACAGGCACCGGAATCGGAACATTCACGCCTACCATACCGGTGTCTGCGTGCTCACAAAAATGTTGAGCCAACTTGCCAGAGCCGGTGAATATTGCGCTACCATTGCCGTATGGGTTTGCAGCTATGAGATCTAATGCATCCTGGTAAGAAGACACTCTGACAATACAGAGAACCGGCCCAAAGATTTCCTGCTGATATATTGCCATATCAGGCTCAACGGCATCGAACAGGCAGGGCGCAAGAAAATAACCTTTATCAAAAAAAGCTTCCCGTCCATCGACCAATAATTGGGCGCCTTCCTTAACGCCTGAATCCACCAGACCCAACACTTTTTCCCGATGCTCCATAGTGATAAGAGGCCCCAGGTCAGGCTGTGTATCAAAAGCCCCTACTTTCAAGCTGCGAGCATGCTCGCTTAATCTGTCAGCCAACTGATCTCCTACATCGTCGCCTACCGCGACAACCACAGAGATAGCCATACAGCGCTCTCCTGCACTTCCATAAGCAGCTCCAGCGATCTGCTCAGCCACCATATCCATATCAGCATCTGGCAGCACTACCGCGTGATTCTTGGCTCCCCCAAGAGCCTGAACCCTTTTACCGGCAGCAGAACCTCTTTCATAAACATGCCTGGCCACCGGAGTCGACCCCACAAAACTGACAGCACCAATCCCCGGATGATCCAGAATCGCATTGACGCTGTCGGCTGAACCATGGACAAGATTGAAAACACCATCAGGCAGCCCTGCCTCCTGCAGTAACTTAGAAATTAACGCCGGGGCAGAGGGATCTTTCTCGGAAGGTTTCAGAATAAATGTATTGCCACAGGCCAGGGCTATGGAAACCATCCATAGTGGAACCATCGCCGGAAAGTTGAAGGGGGTAATCCCTGCACAGACACCTACAGGTAACATCATCGACCAGCAATCGATACTGCTGGAAGCATGATGGGAATGTTCACCTTTCAGTAACTGAGGAATACCACAGGCAAACTCCAGTACATCAATAGCTCTGCTCAGTTCGGCACTGGCATCTTCTCTGGTTTTACCATGCTCCTCTGATATCAACCCAGAGATCTCATTGCGATTTTTTTCCAGCAGTTCTCGAAACCTCATAAGAACCCTGCTACGACTGACCGGTGGCGTTGCAGACCAGCCTGGCAGAGCGCTCTGTGCTGCCTTAACCGCCAGATCAATATCCTCCCTGGATGAGTCTGGTATACGACAACTTTCATCTTCAGTCGCCGGATTAAAGACTTTTATAACCCTTCCACTGACACTATCTCTACCCACTCCACCAATATAATTCTGACGACTGACTGACATACCGGAAACCAAGCTGGAAAATAAGCTTCCTAGTATAGACAGTGATTTCAGCTGGCTATTTCAACTTGCCCAGCTCATCCGATAAGACATTGATAATGTAATCAATATCAGATGTTTCAATAATTAAAGGGGGGCAGAGTGCCAGTACTTCACCGTTGGCTCGGACTAAGACACCTTTTTCAAAACAGTTTCGAAACAACTGCCAGGTTCTATACCCTGGCAGCTCGCCAGGCGCTGGCACTAATTCAATGCCTGCCAGCAGACCAAGGTTGCGAATATCCTTAACATGGGGTGAGCCTCTGAGGCTATGCACAGCCTGCTCCCAGTACGACTCAAGCTCTGAGGCCCGATAATAGAGTCCTTCTCTTTCAGCGATATCCATACAGGCCATTGCTGCGGCACAGGCTGCAGGATTCGCTGTAAAAGTATATCCGTGAAAGAAGTCCACCAGCGTGTCACTCTTTGACAAAAACACGTCATAAATTCCAGAGCGAACAAAAACAGCGCCTAATGGAATCACACCATTCGCCAGAGACTTGGCCGTTGTAATGAAATCCGGAATCACACCAAATCGTTCAACACTGGAAAAGGGATGACCCAGTCGCCCCAGCGCACAGATCACTTCGTCAACGATCAGAAGAATGTCATGCTCAGTACAAATTTCTCTCAATCTTTTCAGATACCCTTCAGGAGGCACCAGCACTCCACCCGAGCAGCTTACCGGCTCAACAATAACCGCCGCGATGGTCTCTGCCGAGTATTTTTCAATCAGTTCCAGTAATTTTTCAGCCTGGGTATCATCCCGTTCCGGTTCTCCTTTAATAAAAGGGTTATCTCCTCTGGCAACGGGTAATCGATCGGTAAACTGCAGCTGATTGGGAAATAAACGACTATTATTGGGTATACCACCCACCGAGATCGCTCCAAAGCCTGCTCCGTGATAACCCAACTCACGACCAATCAGTCTCACTTTTTCTGTTTTTCCGGATAACTGATGATAAGCCAGCGCCATTTTCAGCGCGGTTTCTGCTGCTTCCGAACCCGAGTTAACATAAAAGACCTGACTGAAATCATCTGGCAGATAATTCAAAAGACGACGTGACAACTTAAAGGGAAGTTCATGAGAAAGCTGATAGCTGGGCGCATAATCCAGCGTACACAACTGCTCATAAACAGCCTGGGCAATTTCCTTCCGACCATGTCCCAGGCTGCAACACCACAACCCACTGACAGCATCCATAACGCGCTGGCCTTTATCTGACTTGAAGTAAAGTCCACTGGCTTCTCTGAGGAAATGAGGAGCAGCCTTATAAAGACGATTGGTACTGAAGGGCATCCAGAAAGATTTTAACTCTTCTTCAGTCAGTCCACCGTTCGCTTTGCTCATGGAGTCACCACACAGGCTGTTCGTGAAGCCGTGAAGTATAGGCAGAAAAAACGCTACCCTCTCACTTCATGGCATGGTCAGCCGCCATGATCCAATTTCTCTCAAATACCGTATACGATATAAAGGTTCAGAATAAAACTCAGGGCTCTCTTCACTATGAAAACCAAGCGCCATCAGGCACCGCATCCATTTCGCTATTTCGGGGGTGAGCTCGATGTCCAGCTCATGGCTTTATGAGTCGAACACTGGTCTGGTTCAGAAGCGATCTCAGAGTAAGAGACAACCCGGCCCTTTTTCACTCGGCAGCAAAAAATGAGGTGGTTGCCGTCTATTGTCTGTGCCCGGATCAGTGGCTTGAGCACAATGACAGTCCTAACAAGCTCTGGTTCTGGATGCAGAACCTGAATCAATTAGAGCAGTCACTGAATAAGCTGGGCATTCCATTGGTCATTATTCAACCCGACCGCTTTGAAAACTGTGCAAAACAGCTTTTAGAGTTGGCTCAAAATCTCAAGTGCGATGGAATAAGCTACAACAACGAACACGGTCTTAATGAGGAACACAGAGATCTTTGTGTTGAACAACTATTTAGAAAAAAAAATCTCGAATGCCAGCGTTTCACTGATCAGACTCTGATTACTCCGGGTCAATTGCTGAATGGGAAGGGTGAATACTTCAAGGTTTTCACACCGTTCAGGAAGGCTTTATATCGAACCATTGAGCCCCATCAGATACAACCACTGCCGGTACCTGAGAAACAGAAATCTGTACTCCTCCCTGAGGTAGAAAAAGTAGATTATAAGGATCTGTTTTCACCTGCAGAGGCGATTTCGCAACGATGGCCGGCAGGCGAAGAAGAAGCAGGAGATCGCCTTAAAGCATTCATTGAACTCCACGCCATAGACTATAAAAAGTTACGGGATTATCCGGCAATTGATGCGACCAGCACACTGTCCCCCTACCTCGTTTCAGGAGTAATATCCCTGCGGCAGTGCTTTTATGCTGCACTCCAGGCTAATAACGGCGAGCTGGACTCAGGCAATGACGGTCTTCAATGCTGGATGAGCGAGTTAATCTGGCGAGAATTCTACAAACATATACTGCACGGTTTTCCCAGGCTCTCCAAAGGTCAGGCATTTATCACAGAGACCGAGCGGTTACCCTGGAGTCAAAATAACAAAACGTTCAATGCCTGGTGCAACGGTGAGACGGGGTTTCCCCTGGTAGATGCAGCCATGAAACAACTGGTTAACACCGGCTGGATGCACAACCGCTTAAGAATGGTCACAGCCATGTTTCTGACCAAAAATCTGATGATCGACTGGCGCCTTGGAGAAGCATTCTTCATGCAACATCTGATCGATGGTGATTTATCTGCTAATAACGGTGGCTGGCAATGGTCTGCCAGTACCGGAACCGACGCAGCCCCCTATTTCAGAATGTTTAACCCTGTCAGTCAATCTGAGAAATTCGACGCCAGCGGACAGTTTATCCGTCAATGGCTCCCTCAATTGAAAGAACAGGGAAACAAAGAGATTCATGCCCCCTGGCAATACGATATTCATGATATCGATTATCCAACACCGATTATCGATCACAAACTATCCAGAGAAAAAGTACTCTCTGCTTTCAAAGCTCTGAAGCAGCCCTGAGCAAAGTTATACGGCTACGCTTAAAGCAGTTACATTGAAAATAGAGAAATAAAAAAGGAAGTGCCCAATGGCTATTGTTTCTATTCCAGAACCTGAAAAAGACATCAAACTGGGTATCAGTGCCTGTCTTATGGGCCAGAAAGTTCGCTACGATGGTGGACATAAACGATCTTCATTCTGTATGAACACATTGAATCAGTACTTCCATTTTGAACCTGTTTGCCCGGAAGTCGCCATTGGGCTGGGGACTCCCCGAGAACCCATTCGTCTCGTGGGCGATATTAATCAAGTACGGGTTGTCGGTACGGACCATCCGGATAGAGACGTTACCGATCAATTAACAGATTATGGCAACCAGAAAGCCAATGAATTGACAGATATCAGCGGCTATATCCTGATGCAGAAATCGCCCAGCTGCGGTATGGAAAGGGTTAAGGTCTACCATAAAAATGGCACACCGTCAGGTGTCAGCTCGGCCGGTGCTTATGCCAAAGCACTCATGAAATCACAACCCCTACTGCCAGTAGAAGAAGAAGGTCGCCTTCATGATCCGGTTTTAAGAGAAAACTTCTTTACCCGGGTTTGTGCCTATCACCGGTGGCATAACGAAGTACTCAAAAACCCCAGCCATGCGACAGTGGTTAATTTCCACTCTATTCACAAGTACATGATCATGGCCCATAACCCCAGTGACTATACCGCTCTGGGCAGGCTGGTTGCCGAAGGCGGCAAAATGGAGCTGGAATCTTTTCTGGAACAATACTTCGAAGGGTTCATGAATACCCTGAAGAAACGAGCTAACCGCAAATCGCACACCAATACCATGCTACACATTCTTGGGTATGTTAAAAAGACGGTGGATACCCAGGAACGAAACCAGTTTCTCAAGTTGGTAGAAGAGTATCGCCAAGGCACCATACCGCTAGTAGTCCCCATGGCCATGTTACGGCACTTTATTGAAAACCATGGTAATGAATACATTCAGGAACAGACTTATCTATATCCACATCCTGATCAGCTGGGGCTGAGGAATCAAATTTAATACCTCAAACCTGATGCAGTGGATAGAGCGTTTCTATTATAGATTTTCAGACAATCCGAACTGGCCAGGAGTTATACCAATCAAACTTTCAAACCCCGTTATGAGCAAGCCATTTGAGTCCAATAGGCAATACCCACAGGGCATAAAGGCGGGGTGAGGAGTCATAGCCGTACAGAATATTGGACTCAAATGGCTGCACAGTAGGGGATTTTGAAAGTGCGATTGGTATTACATTCCAAAGCTACAGCTTCTGCCGCTTAAAAATAAAACAGGCCACTGATTAGTTGTGGCCTGTTTTGTTTTTGGATCAGGATAATATTCTATATATGGCAATCATAAAGCACTTCTGCCATTAATAGTATGACTTAACCCAAACCAACATTGTTCTTTTGCAGTACCTGCTCAGCACGGTAACTGGAACGAACCAGAGCACCGGCCACGACTTCTACAAAGCCTCTTTCCAGGCCCCATTGACGATACTTCTCAAACTCTTCAGGTGTCACATACCGATCAATAGGTAAATGGTTTTTAGTGGGCTGCAGGTACTGACCCAGTGTCAGAATATCGCAATTAATAGCCCTGAGATCATCCATAGTTTCGATAATCTCTTCTTCTGTTTCACCCAGGCCCAGCATCAAGCTGGTTTTGGTCAAAACATCAGGACGGTACTTTTTGGAGTGAGCCAGAACATCCAGAGTCTGCTCATAACTGGCGCGAGGGTCACGTACAGGATGTGTCAGTCGTCTAACGGTTTCTACATTCTGGGCAAAAACGGCAATACCACTGTCTACCACTGTTTCCACATCAGCCAGTACACCGAGAAAGTCTGGCGTCAGTGCTTCAACATCGGTCTCCGGATTCACTTCTTTCACACGCTGAACCACTGCAGCATAATGACCGGCACCACCATCTTCCAGGTCATCCCGGTTAACAGAAGTCAGAACCAGGTATTTCAGGTTCATCAGTTTTACACTGTTAGCGGTATGGTCTGGCTCATCTTTGTCGAGCCAACCTTTAGGGTTGCCTGTATTTACTGCACAGAAGCGACAGGCTCGGGTGCAAACATCGCCCATCAACATTATGGTGGCCGTACCAGAGCTCCAGCATTCATTAATGTTCGGACACATGGCTTCTTCACAAACGGTACTCAGTTTGTGTTCATGAACTGTGCCTTTAACCTCTTTGAACTTGCTGCCGTACTTGGGTTTGATTCTTAACCATTCAGGCTTACGCATAAATGGCTGAACGGTTTCATCAGAGCGGTTGCTGGCCTTAATGCCATTCTTGATGGCAGTAATGCCTTTTTCATTGACGAATTTTTCGCCGCTTTGAATATTAACAGCCGGAATCTGAACCGTGGGTATCAGGTCGCTATCGTTCATAGAGTCAGAGCCATGTTGGTCAGTATTACCGGCGTGTGCCGTTTGTGAATCAGGACTAATGGTCATTCACCACCCTGTACTTGATCTGAAGACAAGCTTCCTAATCAGGTTGCATGAACCTGATTAAAAAATACTTCGTCCTTTACCGTTTGAGCCTCATTATACCCAAGTTCCCCCATAAGGCACTCAAGTAAGCAATCACTCACTTCATCCCATTGCACAGGTTCATGAAAGTCCCTGAGCTGGGTTACCTGCAAGCCTTCATAGCCACAGGGATTGATACGGGCAAACGGTTCCAGATCCATATCAAGATTGAAACTCAGCCCATGATAACTTTTCATCTGCCTGAACCTAAGCCCAAGAGCCGCAATTTTCGCACCTTCAATATAAACACCGGGCGCATCGGGTCTGGCACAAGCATTTATCCCATAACCAGAGAGCACTTTGATGATGGCATTCTCAATGGCGGATACCACTTTTCTGGGCCCACTGCCTGAACGGCGCACATCCAGCAAAAGATACACCACAAGCTGTCCGGGTCCGTGGTAGGTTACCTGCCCTCCACGATCCACCTTTACTACCGGAATGTCACCGGGAGCCAGAACATGTTCCGGTTTACCTGCCTGACCCAGAGTAAAAACAGGATCGTGCTCGACAAACCAGAGCTCATCAACCGTCTGCTCATCCCTTTGTCCAGAGAATGCTTTCATGGCCTCAAAGACTGGTTCGTAGGGCTGCCTGCCCAGATAGCGAATATTCAGTTTCATCGGAGCCTGTACCTCATCAAAGTACCATCTGTACCCGACCGGTCGCTTTCAAGGCTTCGAAGATAGCTTTCAGCTGAGGCTCTCCGGTTGCAATAATAGTCACCATGACAGACGTGTATTTGCCAGTACGGCTCTCTTTCAGGCGGAAATTGCCATCATATTCCGGAGCATGCTGTTTGACGATAGCGCAAACAACTTCCTGAAAGTCCGGAGCGGCATTACCTACGATACGAATCTCATAGTCGCAGGGAAATTCAATTTTTGGCGCTTCTTGATCGGTCATTTATTTAAGCTCAAGGCTCTATACACTGACAATAAATGAAATACCTTCAGGCTCATTGAACCTGAAGGTATTTTGTTTCACTCACAGGGTACTTTCTGACGTATCAGAACAACCCTTTAAAGAACAGCCTGACACTATCCCACAGACGTTTGAAGAAACCACCGCGCTCTACAGCAGACTGAGCTCTCAGAGGCACTTCTTTAATCACCTCGTCATTAATGGTCACTTTCAGTGTGCCCAGCTGCTGTCCTGCTTCTATAGGCGCATTAATCATTGGATTAATATCCAGAGTCGCCTTCAGATCTTTACTGGTACCTCTGGGTACAGTGACGATCAGATCTTTATCGATCGCTACGCTCACTTTATCCTGCTTGCCTTTCCAAACGGGAACAGTCTCAAGCGTTACACCACCTTTTTTGACATCCACGTTTTCAAAAAAGCGGAAGCCATAGGTCAGTAGTTTCTGAGCTTCTTCAGCGCGCTGTTTTTCACTCTTGGCACCCAGAATTACTGTAACCAAACGTCGACCGTCACGTTTTGCCGTAGCAGCCAGCCCATAACCCGTCGCTGCAATATGGCCAGTCTTCAGGCCGTCAACATAAGGGTTGGTCCACAGCAGACGGTTTCGGTTAGGTTGACGACGCAGAGGCTTGCCACTCTTTTTGTCGACACCGTACTGATAGTATTTCTGGGCGTAAAGATCGTAGTATTCAGGGTAATCCTGAACAATATGGCGAGACAGTATCGCAAGATCCCTTGCGGTGGAATAGTGATCATCCGCTGGCCAGCCTGAAGCATTCACAAAATGGGAGTTGATCATCCCCAGCTTACGGGCTGTGTTATTCATCAGCTGAGCAAAGGCATCTTCACTCCCTGCAACATGTTCAGCCAGAGCCACACTGGCATCATTACCAGAAACGATAATAATACCCTTCAGAAGTTCCTGAACCGGCACCTTGTCCCCGACTTCCAGGAACATAGTTGAGCCACTCATCTTCCAGGATTTTTCACTGACCAGAACCTGGTCATCCCGACTGATATTACCTGCAGCCAACTCAATCTCACCAATGTAGGCTGTCATCATTTTAGTCAGACTAGCTGGATGCTGGGTTTGATCCGGATTCTCTGAAGCCAGAATCTCTCCGCTGCCTGCATCCATCAGAATAAAACTACTGGCAGCAATCTTGGGTGGAGCAGGAATCAGGGCACCTGTCTTCGCCTGAACTGTTCCGGTCGCCAGAATAAACAGCATGGACGCCCACCCAGCAACCCTTTTCAATCGCTCACGGCTGGCGTGGACTGGACTCAATCGTTTGGTCATTTAGAAATCAGCTCTGAAATTCTCTATTGCCGGTCATTATAATGTTCCCGGCCGATGAGTTTAAGGGACGCAGTGAAAATAGAATGTAATATATTCACTGGCTGCTCATCTAAAGTCAGTCAAAATCAGTGTAGCGACCTGAGCCTGACTGACTTGGAAACAGAATCAGACTACTCTGTGATAGCATCTTCATAAACCAGATAGGGCACATCAAAGTCGCCTTCATCCAGCTTATCCAGCAGTTTTTCCAGGTGCTCAGGCGTCTGAACCGGTCCAATTCGGACACGGTAATAGGGGTCTGGCTGTTCTTCCCCTTTTACCACTTTGATCGTACTGCCTATCGTTTCCGCTACCTGTCGACGCAGCATTTGAGCACTGTGGTAATTTTTCAGCGCAGCAAGCTGAACAAACAGTTGCTGACCATCGTCTTCTTCAGAACCAGACTCAACGTTCCCGGTTTTTTGTGATGCGGCAAAAGACTTAACATCAATCCCTTCAACCAGTACATCCGCCACGCCAATATTGGCATAACCCAGTTTGACAGCCGCTGCATAAGAAAGATCAATGACCCTGTCGCCATGGAAAGGACCTCGATCATTGACTCTTAATACGACAGATTTACCATTTCTTTGATTGGTAACTTTGACATAAGATGGCAATGGCAGCGTTTTGTGTGCAGCGGTCATACCGTAAAGATCATACACTTCACCATTTGCCGTCTGCTTACCGTGAAACTTGGTGCCATACCATGAAGCCACACCTTCTTCCTGATAGCCTTTGGCGCTTTTCATAGGGGTATAGGTCACCCCATTCAGTTCGTAGGGAGAGTCCTTGAACTTGCCATCATGAGTGACTGGAATAGCATCGGGGATCTGACTGACATCTTTCTTGTTTTCGGGAGGGCCATCCTGAACGGTAACACAACCACTTAACAGAAGAATGGCCAACCCCAGAATGCTTCCTGCTATGGATTTTGTTTTGATTATCAATTTCATACAATATGACGCTTTAAAAATGTTCCTGAGAATCCCGCCCAAACCATTATCTGAAACATATAAAAAAGAAAACCGTTTTTACGCCTGACGCATAAAAACGGTACCTTAGTTCATCTTACTAGAACCTTTAAGCTCACAGTGATCTATGACCAGATCATCATAAGACTCAACTCAGATTATAGAGACTTCTTTTCAGCAACTGTCTTTCCAGACTTTGGCACTGATGTTTTATAGCTGGATTTCACGTCTCTTGCCAGCTGATACACGGCCATTGCATAAAGCTTGCTGCGGTTATAAGTGGTAATGACGTAAAAGTTATGCATTCCCAACCAATATTCAGGCCCCTTATCCCCTTCGAGCTTGATAGCTGCAGCCTTGGATGCCTCTGGCAATACTGCAACCGGCCGCCAACCGGAACCTTCCAGCTGTTTCAGGGTTTTCTTGGGCCTGACTGAGTCAGACACTGCCTTCTCATACTTGGTTCCTGTGACCTTGGCCTTACTGACAATTGGTTTGCCGGCTTTCCAGCCATTTTCACGCAGATAGTTAGCTACGCTGGCGATCGCGTCTTCTTCTTGCTTCCAGATATTGGATTGTCCGTCACCGGTATAATCCACAGCATAAGCTCTGTAACTCGACGGCATGAACTGTGGAATCCCCATTGCCCCGGCATAGGAGCCGGTGAGCTCGGAAACATCCAGTTTTTGCTCTCGCGCCAAAATCAGAAACTCTTTCAGCTGTTTAGTAAAAAACTTACTGCGGGGTGGGTAATCGAAGCTCAGGGTTGAAAGAGCATCTAAAACCTTAAACCCACCGGTCTGTCGACCATAGTAAGTTTCTACACCAATGATGGCCACGATCACATGAGCAGGAACCCCATAATCTTTTTCAACGCTCGTCAGAGTTTTTTTATGAGCGTCCCAGAAGGTGACTCCTCGATCCACTCGCTCCTGAGTCATGAAAATCTTGCGATAATCTTTCCACTCCAACCGCTTCTCAGCAGGCCGACTGATTAACTCCAGAACCCGGTCAGACTTATTTGCCTTCTCAAGAACGCTCTGCAGTTCTTTACGAGTGAATTTTTCATTTTTCACCAGATCATCAATAAACGCCTTCACTTCAGGTTGAAGGGCATAGTCTGGTTTTTTACTCACAGTGTTTTCAATATCAGCAGCCATGACTGGCCCTGCCAGAAGACAGCTACTGAATAATGCCGATAATAGTTTTGCTCTTAAGGCCATATTCATCCCCCTGTTACTACTCTGGATATCCGTTTTCCTGAAAATCATACGGGATAATGCTTACTCTACAGCAGTCAGGAAGCGACAACTAGCATGCCTGTGTAATAAGTTTGTCAGGAGTGAACCCCACCACACTCATTACTGTTTCGCAGATCACAGACATACTTCAAAACCCGATAAGAAAGCTGTCAGCCGATGGAATGCAGAACAATACATTCCATCGAATTAATCTTGAAAATAGCGCAAGAAATTCAGAGTCGCACATTCAGAGTCGCACATTCAGAGTCGCACATTCAGAGTCGCACATTCAGAGTCGCACATTCAGAGTCGCACATTCATAATGTGCGACATGATGACTGCTACCGTTTGAAAAGCTTTCTTTATTGACTTGAAAAGAAAGACTTATCAGTGCTTATCGGCTTTGTCCCAGAAATGTTTTATGGGTATGAATCGACATTAATATACCAAAACCCGCCATCAGGGTAGCCAGTGATGTTCCTCCCCGACTGACCAGAGGCAGAGGCACTCCCACCACCGGCAGAAGGCCGCTGACCATACCGATATTGACAAAGATGTAGACAAAAAACGTCAGAGTTATACTACCTGCCAGCAGTCTGCCAAACAGAGTCTGGGCTTTCAGGGTAATAAATAAGCCTCGACCGATGATCAGTGCATACAGAACCAGAAGAACCAGACAGCCCATCAAACCAAACTCTTCTGCCAGAACTGCAATAATAAAGTCAGTATGACTTTCCGGCAGAAAGTCCAGGTGCGACTGAGTCCCCAAAAGCCAGCCCTTTCCGTAAATTCCACCCGAGCCTATGGCAATTTTTGACTGGATGATATTCCAACCCGATCCCCAGGGATCACTCTCAGGGTTTAGAAAAGTTAACACCCTCTGCTTCTGATAATTCAGCATAATAAAATGCCAGAACCCCCAGACCGAAGGGACAGCCAGCATGATGGCAGAGAAAATCAGTCGTTTTCTCAAGCCGGCCAGTAACAACACAAACATGCCTGAAGCACCGATCAAAAGCGAAGTTCCGAGATCAGGCTGCTTAGCAATCAGCACTACGGGAATACCAATCATGGCCAGCACGACAACAATATCCTTCAGAGAAGGCGGCAACTGACGTTTGGAGAGATACGTTGCCACGACAATGGGCATGATCAGCTTAATGATTTCTGAAGGCTGGAAACGGATAAAGGGCAACTGAATCCAGCGCTGAGCCCCTTTGGAATGCGTTCCCATCACTAACACCGTTATAAGGAGAACGACACCACCGACATATATCCAGGGTGACAATCGCATTAACAGACGGGGAGAGAACTGGGCAATGATGATCATTCCGACAAAACCAATAAGCATATAAATAGCTTGTCGAATGACAATGCTCATATCCTGCCCACTGGCACTGTATAAAACGAACAGACCCGCGCCGCAGACTATGGCCAGAAAACCTATCAACATAAAGTCAATATGCAAACGTTCTGACCAGTCCGGAGCCCTGTGAAAGCCCTGCCCTTCATCAAGTTGGCGAACAAAATCCTGACCGGTCATTGGGCTGCCCCCTTGTTTTTAGCACTGGCTTTTTTCTCCTGCTCAGCTTTTTCCAGCCTGGGCAGAAGGTAAAAGTCCATCAAATCGCGGGCAACATTGGCCGCACCGTTATTGTTTTCCAATACTACAGCCACGGCTATCTGAGGGTCCTCAATAGGCGCGAAAGCAACAAAAAGACTGTGATCTCTCTGAAACTCTTTTAACTTCTCAGCATCATACTCTTCCCCTTGGGGAATACTGACTACCTGCGCGGTACCGGTCTTGCCAGCCATTCGATATTTCAGCCCCCGACCAATTCGCCAGTAAGCCGTTCCTCGATTGAAGCTGACAACCTTTTCCATGCCATCAATAACAAAATCCCAATCCCGGTCATCCAGTTCTATATCATGCCCCCATGAAGGACTCTGGTATTCCGGAATATCCTCCTTCACCAAACGAGGCTGGACATGTTTCCCCCGGTTGGCAATGAGAGTGACTGATTCTGCCAACTGTATAGGCGTTGTCAGCATGTAACCCTGACCAATAATGGCAATAACCGTTTCGCCGGGATACCAGGGCTGGCCATAGGCACCACGCTTCCACTCTCTTGAAGGTAACAGGCCTACCCGTTCTTCATGAATATCAATACCGGTCTTGCGCCCCATTCCGAATTGACTGAGGAAGTCATGAAGACGATCAATGCCTATCTTTCCGGCCATGTTATAGAAGAAAGTATCATTGGAGCGCATGATAGCCTGCTTCATATCTATCCAGCCTTCACCCCGGCGGTTCCAGTTCCGGAAACGGTGGTCACTGCCCGGCAACTGAAACCAGCCTTTGTCATAGATTTTATCATCCCTTTCTACCACATCATTTGAAAGCAAACCCAATGCTACCAAAGGTTTAATCGTAGAAGCCGGTGGATACTCACCCAATGTCGCACGATTATAGAGAGGTCTTTCAATATCGGTATTGAGATCATTAAAGGTGGCGTAATCAATGCCTGTTACAAACAGGTTGGGGTCAAATGCAGGATTACTGACCATGGCCATCACACCGCCAGTCTTTGGATCCAAAGCCACAACGGAGCCTCTTCTCCCCTTCATGGCCTTGATGGCCGCATTTTGCAGATCAGTATCGATATAGAGCTGCAGGTCTTTGCCAGGTTTCGGGTTCACCCGATTCAATACCCTGGTTACCCGTCCACGAGCGTTAACTTCAACTTCCTGATAGCCGGGTTTGCCTATAAGCACCGGCTCATAAAAACGCTCCAGACCGATTTTCCCTATGGTATAGGTTCCAGTATAAAGCGCCGGATCAAGATTCTTCAATTCCCGATCATTGATACGGCCAACATAACCAATACTATGGGCGAATGAACTGCCCTCGGGGTATTCCCGAACCAGCTCAGCATTAATCTCCACACCGGGAAGACGAAACTGGTTTACGGCTATCAGAGCAATTTGCTCATCATTCAGGCGGAATTTAAGGGGAACGGACTCAAAAGGTCGGCGTCGTTTTATTTGCTGGAGAAAGCGATTTCGCTCGTTCTCGGAAATAGGAATGATCTGGGCAATATCATCGAGCAGTTGATCAAGGTCTTCTACACGCTCTCGGACAATAGCCAGAGTCTGACTGGAACGATTGGTGGCTAACAAGTTGCCATTACGATCATAGATCAGCCCTCGAACAGGAGGAACTGTCCGCAAAAGCACTCGATTCTCTTCAGACTGGGTGGCCAACTCATCGTACTTAACCACCTGAAGATAAAAAAGCCTGGAAACCAGTACCATGACCAGAAGGATCATGAAGACCAGTGCCAGCCAGACCCTAATACTGACAATCCGTTGCTCTGCTCTGTGGTCTTTTAAGGTATTCACCGGCATCTGTTTTACCGTGAAAGCATTGCTTTCTTTACTTATTCAATTCTTTACCCTGAAAAACCTTTTACCCTCTGAGATAAAGAAATCATTTCAAGGGCTTGCGGCTGTTATTGTAAAAATGCAGCCATCTCAGGGTTATTGCTATTCTTCAAGGGTAGAAGCAAGGCCTTTTCAGGTCCTCTTCTGCACTCCAAAGACATTTTTACCACTGCCATAAACTGCCCGCTTCAGGGTGTTGCAAAACAGACATCATATGTCGTTCATGGCGATGATCTATTTATGGTAAGGATGATTCTTGAGAATGCTCCAGGCACGATACACCTGTTCAGCAACAACCACCCTGACCAGAGGGTGCGGCAACGTCAAGGGTGACAATGACCAGCGAAGATCCGCCTGAGCCATTACACTGGAATGAAGACCTTCAGGGCCTCCAACCATCAGGCTGACATTACGGCCAGAGTGCATCCACCCTCCCATATTGTCTGCCAGCTTTTCAGTAGACCAGGGTTTCCCCTTGATCTCCATAGTTACCACCCAGTCGCCCTGCCCTGCGGCAGCCAGCATTTGTCCCGCTTCTTTCTCTTGCAGGCGGTTGACATCCGCGCCCTTGCTGCGCCGATTCAACGGAATCTCAATCAGATCCAGTTTGAGGTCGGCACCCAAGCGACGGCTGTACTCCTTATAGCCTTCGTCTACCCAGCCTGGCATTTTTGAGCCCACAGAGATCAGACGAACACGCATCAGGATTGCTCAGTTGCCTGCTGTTCCTCACTCGGCTCCCATAGACGCTCCAGGTCATAGAACGCACGGGTAGCTGGCAGCATGACGTGTAGAACCACATCACCGATGTCAACCAGAACCCATTCGGACTTCTCCTGGCCTTCCATCCCGAGCGGACGAGCTCCACTCTGTTTGCACTTTTCAATGACATTGTCAGCTACGGACTTCACATGACGGTTGGAAGTACCACTAGCGATAATCATGTAGTCAGTCACGCTGGTCAGTTCTGAAACATCCAGACAAGTAATATCGTTGCCTTTCATTTCTTCAATCGCGTCAATGACCAATTGTTTCAGTTGTTCAGATTGCATATATCTCTTTAGAACTCATAAAAACCAAAAGCCTGAACATGAATTGTACAGGCTTTTGTCATAATTGCTTGCTGATTGAGTACTTATGTACAGAACCAGTGGTTATAGGGTGCGATCATTAATCATCACCAAGGGTGTTGGCAATCCGTTATTTCCGGATATGACCGTCGCCCAATACTACATATTTCTGGGACGTTAGCCCCTCTAACCCAACAGGGCCACGAGCATGGATCTTATCCGTGGAAATACCAATCTCTGCCCCCAGTCCATACTCAAAGCCATCGGCAAAACGGGTGGATGCATTGATCATGACGGAACTGGAATCAACTTCTCTCAGAAAATCCCGACCACGGGTATAGCTCTCGGTAATAATCGAATCAGTATGGTGAGAACCGTAGCGATTAATATGCCGGATGGCTTCACCCATATCCCCAACGACCTTAATGGACAACACCGGAGCCAGATACTCTGTCTGCCAGTCATCTTCTGTGGCCGCCAAAGCATCCGGGATAAGATCACAGACCTCAGAACAGCCCCTGAGTTCCACACCTATTTCCTGATATCGCTGAGCCAGCTCTGGTAACCAGTCCGCAGCAACGGCTCTGTTTACCAGCAAGGTTTCCATAGCATTACAGACACCATAACGGTGCGTTTTGGCGTTGACGGCAATAGCTACTGCTTTTTCACGGTCAGCCAGGTCATCAATATAAACATGGCAGATACCGTCAAGATGTTTGATCACAGGGACTCTGGCATCACGGCTGATGCGCTCAATCAGGCCTTTCCCTCCTCTGGGAACAATCACATCAACATACTCTGGTATACTGATCAGGGTTCCCACAGCTTGACGATCTGTTGTCTCCACTACCTGTACAGCCGCTTCCGGCAGCCCAATAGCTGCCAACCCCTTCTGGATGCATTGAGCTATAGCCTGATTAGAGGCAATAGACTCACTGCCCCCTCGGAGAATCACCGCATTACCTGATTTCAGACAGAGACTGGCAGCTTCGATCGTCACGTTAGGACGAGATTCATAAATAATGCCAATAACCCCCAGAGGTACTCGCATCTTACCTACTTGAATACCACTGGGAACATATTTGAGATCGTCAATAGTACCCACTGGATCAGGCAGAGAAGCCACCTGATTCAAATTCTCTATCATGGTATCAATACGTGCGTCAGTCAGTTCAAGTCGATCAAGTAGAGCTGCATCCAACCCACGACTCCGACCGTTTTCCAGGTCTACGGCGTTAGCTTGACGCAGTGCCGGTCGAGCTGTTTCCAGTTCAGCAGCAATGGCCAACAGTGCCTTGTTTTTCAGCCCTGTATCTGCTTTTGCTACCCATGCGCTGGCTTCCCGGGCCTTTCTGCCCAGTTCATGCATGTACTCTGTTACCTGTTCAGTCACTGCGTGCTCCTTGTTCACCAGCCAGAAAACCAGGAGGTTTTCTCCCCCTGCTCGACCAGACTTTCTGAATGCTCATAACGGGAAAACATCCCGATCAATGACCTCAGCTTATTCAGCTCCAGCTCATTTCCCCGAGCCGGGCATTATAACCTGCAGACTGGCTGACAGGAATGATGGTATGCCTGCATTGAGCATTCAGACAGCAAACTTTCTGAACTTTACCCAACAGTGAGAAATAACAGACAGATCACGACCATTGGTCGACAGACTTCTCTGAAAAAACAATACCAACAGGTGTGATTGAAATGAGGGAAGCAGACTTATTCCTGAACAAGTCTGCCCGTGAATTTACTAGCGCCCCAAGCGTTATACCCCATACCGGTCACACAGAGCCTGTAGGGTAATTAACACTGGCCTTAGGCAATAGGCATAGTAAATTCAAAGATCGTGCCGCCATCAGAATGACGATGGAACGTTAAGCGACCACCATGGGATTGAATAATGGAATGGCAAACCGTCAAACCAATCCCCATTCCATCTGACTTGGTGGTATAAAAAGGCGTAAATAACTTTTCTTCGGCATCATCAGCCAGTCCGTAGCCCCTGTCGATTACAGAAACTCTAACGAACTGATCGTCGGCCTGCTCCGCTTTAACCCAGACACCAATATCCCGGGTGGCCTGATCTCTCATGGCTTCCATACCATTTCGAATCAGGTTCAAAGCGACCTGCTGAATCTGCACCGGATCCACTTTCACCTCGGGCAGATCTTCCGGTACCTCAGTATGAATCTCCATACTGTTGTTTCGAGCATCCACTTCAGCCAGTTTGACGGTATCGCTGATCAGCTTGATTGGGTCCACGCAACCCAGAACATGATCAGGCTTCTTAACAAATGAGCGTATCCGGGCAATGATCTCCCCGGCACGTCGCGCCTGAATATTAATTTTATCCATGGCCTCATAAAGTGAGTCATAGATTTCGTCGTCTTTATGCTCCAGCCTGGCCATCATGCGCTTAGCCACCTGAGCATAATTGGAGATAGCGGTGAGCGGTTGATTCACCTCATGGGCAAAGCCTGCAGCCATCTCACCCATAATGCTCAAACGAGACACATGAGTGAGTTTCTCCTTCTGGGTTTCCAACTCGTCCAACGCCTTCTGTAAAGCGGCCTGTCCGCGTTTTTTACTGGTAATGTCAGTAAAAACGACCACCGCCCCATTAGGCTGCCCCTCTTCCATAATGGGTGTACACGAATAACTGACCGGGAATGAGGATCCTTCTTTGTGCCAGAAGAGTGCATCGTCCACTCTTTTACTGACACCTTTATTCAAAGCCACCTGAATAGGCGCCAGATGCTGACTGCGAGCTTCATCTCCCGCTTCATCGAACATCAACTCAATCAGACTGCGATTGATCAAACTGTCCATAGGCCAGCCTGTCATAATAGAAGCCGCCGCATTGGCAAAGGTAATGTGCCCCCGGCTATCGAGACCGAAGATACCTTCGTTCATACTTTCGAGAATACGGGCTTTGTCGGCTTCAAGCTGACGATTTCTGGCTGAAAGCGCCTGCTCCAATCGATGTATCTTGAGCTGGGTTTCTACCCTGGCAATGACTTCTTCTGCCTGAAACGGCTTGGAGATAAAGTCAACGGCACCGGTTTCCAGGCCACGAACCTTGTCTTTGGTATCATCCAGAGCTGACAGAAAGATCACGGTAATATTGCTGGTATCCGGATCTTCTTTCAGCTGACGGCATACTTCGTAGCCATCCATACCAGGCATCATAATATCCAGCAAAACCAGCGCAGGCTTTGCCTTGTGGGCAATCCTCAGAGCGCTTTCGCCGTTTTTAGCAATAAGGAGCTTGTAGCCCCGCCCACTAAGGGTCTGCAGCAGCACCTGCAAGTTGGTGGGATTATCATCCACCAGAAGAATGCGTTCTACATCATCAACCGTTTCCGGAGGAGTGTCTGCCACGTACATATTGTTCGCCAATTCGTTAGTCACAACAGCTGGAAAAAGCATAGTCGAATAAGTGAGTCATTCTGCCAGAATTTCCCCTGCAGGGCATGGGGTCTTGATATTTTTCGCTACTTGCTATTCCTTGTTTTTGCTGCTCTCTCTTCAAAGCTAGGAGCCAGACCCTATTCATGCTTCAATAGCCCCAGGAGCCTATCGAACTTAAGGCACTTTCAACCTGAATTCCTTCAGGCTTCCGGATAATTAACTACCCGTGATATTGGAACCCAAGTATGAAAGTACTGGTCATCGGTCAAACCGGTCAGGTCGGACATGAAGTCTGTAGAATCCTGGGAGAGAAAGGTATTTCCTGGTACTCCCCGGACAGAACTGAGCTGGACCTCTCTGAACCCGAGCAGATCCAGAGTTGCCTCAGCCGCCACCAACCAGATCTGGTCATCAACGCCGCCGCCTATAACAATCCGGTCCAGGCTGAGAATGAACCTTCCCGCTGTTTCAGTATCAACCGGGACGCTGTCGCTGAACTGGCGGATTGCTGCCAACGCCAGGGAATTATTCTGTTTCAGCTGTCGAGTTATAGAGTTTTTGATGGCACCAAGCAGGAACCATACAATGAAAAAGATCCCACAAATCCTATTGGTGTTCTCGGCAACAGTCGACTTCAGGCTGAACAACAAATCCGGGAACGCTGTGAGCGCCATATTATCCTGAGATTGTCCTGGATTATCAGCGAACGTCGCCCCAACATTCTCAGAAGACTGGCAGAACAGATGCTGGTCAACAAAGAAGTGTACGTTACCCCTGATCAACTGGGATGCCCCACACCTGCGGTTGACGCAGCCCGGGTCATTGTCGCCATGGTTCAACAGCTCAATTGTGGTGCTGAAACCTGGGGCACTTATCACTACTCCACAACAGAATCTGTTTCTGAAAGTAACTTTGCCGAAATTCTTATAGCGGAAGCCTCCCAGCACCGGGACTTGAAAGTCCGCAAACTGATTATGGCGAACATTGAATCCAGAGAAGGGATTAAACCACCCGCCAATGGCACCTTGTCGTCTAACAAAGTACTGAATACTTTCGGGGTTCATGCCCGCCCCTGGAGAAGCGCCGTAGCCCGGATAGTCCGTGAAGTTTACGACGACAGTAAGTCTTCCCAATAAGCGAACCCATTTCATTTCATGATGTCGTTAGAACTTCCTGACCTGCCTGTGTGCGAGATTCTGCCAGAGCTGGCAGATACATTTACCCGACACGATCGGGTTGTCCTGCAAGCTCCGACAGGGGCAGGTAAAACAACCCTGGTCCCACTCTATCTGCTTAACCACTTGAACGTTTCCGGCAAGATTCTAATGCTGGAGCCAAGACGACTGGCGACGTCCGCCGCAGCCATGCGAATGGCTGAGCTGCTTGGCGAACCGGTAGGAAAAACGGTTGGTTACCGAATGCAGCTGGAAAACAAAGTCAGCAAGGACACCCGGATCGAAGTGGTAACAGAGGGTATTCTGACTCGTATGTTGCAGGATGACCCTGAGCTTTCAGATATTTCCATGGTGATCTTTGATGAATTCCATGAACGCTCGCTACAGGCAGACCTTGGCTTATCTCTATCTCTTCAGTGTCAGGAATACTTTCGTGATCAACCTCTGAAATTATTGATCATGTCAGCCACTCTTCAGACTGAGAGACTGACAAGTGCCCTGAAAGCCCCTCTGGTTGTCAGTCAGGGTTTCAGCCACCCTGTAGAGATCTTTTACCGGGATCAGCCTCTCAAAGATCGAAGCTACTTTCCCCTCTGTCAGGCAATTTGTCAGAGTGTGGTGCAAGCAATCAATGAACAAGAAGGCTCTGTTCTGGTATTTCTTCCCGGAGCCGGTGAGATCAGACAGGTTCACTCATTGCTCAGCGAAAAAGTTCTGCCAGAGAATATTGAGCTGCTTCCTCTGTACGGAGATATGAGCCTGACGGATCAGCGCAAGGTGATTCAACCGCCTAAAGCCGGGCAAAGAAAAATCGTAATGGCGACCAATATTGCCGAAACCAGTTTGACGATTGAAGGCATTCGCATAGTGATTGACGCGGGTCAGGTCAGGAAAGCCGTGTTCGATCCTTCCTCCGGCATGACTCGACTGGAGACTCGCCGAACCAGCCAGAGCAGTTCAGATCAGAGAAAAGGACGTGCAGGGCGACTTGAGCCCGGTGTCTGCTATCGTCTCTGGACGGCTTCTGAACAAAGCAGACTGGCATCTGCAGATGCGCCTGAAATAGAAGAAGCGGATCTTGCACAACTGGCTCTTGAGCTGGCCACCTGGGGTGCTTCGCCTGATGAACTCTTTTGGTTGAACGCACCACCTGATCGTCGCTACCGGGAAGCCACCTCTTTACTGGAAAGTCTCGGCGCTCTTTCATCCACCACTGCAGGCAGCCTCACAATAACAGACCATGGCCGTGAGATGACCCGGCTTGGAGCACATCCTCGCATTGCTCATATGTTGATTGCATCAGCAGACAAAGGCTTGCTGAAAGAAGGCAGTCAACTGGCCGCAGTACTCTCTGAAAGAGATTTACTGAGAGGACAGAAGGGTCGTTCAGTCGATATCTCGGATAGAATTCAATTACTGACAGGCGAGTCCTCAGGCAAAAGCTCTCACTCTGTGCACAAAGCCCGACAATTATCACGTCAATGGTTTCAAAAGCTCAGGCAAAGAACCGAAAGCTCAAACTCAAACCTCAATGAGCCATACTCACGATTACTTATTGCTGCTTACCCTGATCGAATAGCCCAACGCAGAGGCCTGTCCAATCAATACCTTCTGGCCAGTGGTCAGGGCGTTGAACTGGACCCTACGGATCCACTGATAGCCAATGAATATCTGGTCATTCCTAACATCGGCAATGTTGCCAGTCACCGAAACGCAAAAGCCTTTCTGGCCAGCCCGGTCAGCTTACATATCCTTTATGACGAGCTTTCAGATTTAATTCTGGAGCAGCAAAAAGTGGTATGGAGTGCGGACAAAGAACGCGTCGTTGCTGTGCAACAGGAAACCCTGGGAGCACTGGTGCTGGATGAAAAACGCCTATCGTCGCCTGACCCTGAACTGATCCAGACAGCCTTAATTCAGGGAATTATCAACAAAGGCTTAAACAGTTTACCGTGGAGTAAAGAGGCACAACAGCTCAGGGAAAGAATGCAGTTTATGGAACGTTTCCAGCAGGCCAGACAATCCGGCTGGCCTGAGATGAACGACCAGGCCCTGCTGGCTGAGCTAGAACAATGGCTGGGACCTTATCTAACCAACATGACGAAACTCGAGCAGCTAAAAAAACTTTCCCTGACCAGCATATTGCAGAGCAGACTGGACTGGTCACAACAGCAGCTCATGGAAACCGAAGCCCCGGAACGCTGGCAGGCTCCCAGCGGCTCCAGAATTCGTATTGACTACTCCAACCCGGAAGAACCAAAAATATCACTCCGGCTCCAGGAACTGTTTGGCACACTGGAAACACCGGTCATCGGGTTTGGACAGCAACCCCTGACCATAGAAATGCTTTCGCCTGCCCAGAGACCGGTACAAATCACCCGGGATCTGCACAGTTTCTGGGAGAACACTTATCAGGAGGTCAAGAAAGATCTCAAAGGCCGATACCCCAAACATTACTGGCCGGATAATCCACTGGAAGCTGAAGCCACACGCTTTGTAAGACCCAGGAAGTAAACTCAGTATCCGGCGACTATACCCATTAGATTTCAAGATGCTACCAGGCGACAAGTGAGCGAAGCCCTGTGAGCCTACAAGTAGTAGGTGACCAGGGTGAGCGAACGCTGGCAACAACGTAGCATCTTGAAAGGCGATGAGTATAAACTGCTGAAAACCGATTTGAAGGAGTTTGCCATGCCTCGTCCACTCTATCCTGCAACTCTGGCTGCCAAGCGTCAGCTCAGCCAGAACACCGTGCAGCTGGACTTCAGAGTAGAGGGCGGGTTTGACTATCAGCCTGGGCAATTTGTGCAGTTGCACTTCTCCTTTAAAGGGCAGGATTATAAAAGAAGTTACAGTATTGCCAACGCGCCTGAGTCGTTCAAAAACACCCGGGAGATTGAAATAGCCATCAGCTTTGTTGAAGGGGGAGTTGCGTCCTCACTGTTCAGTGAAGCAGAGCCAGGTCTGAAGCTGTCTGTCGGTGGGCCTTTCGGAATTCTCACGGCGCCAGATCAATACGATGGACGAATCATACTGGCCGGTACCGGAACAGGTCTGGCCCCCTACCGGGCTATGATTCCGTCATTGAAAAAGCTAGCCAGTGCGGGCACCCAGATTCTTGTCATGATGGGTGTAAGACACAGGGCTGATATGATTTACGAGCAAGACTTTCGTGAGCTCGCAGCCTCATCCGAAACCATTGAATACCGGGCTTGCTACAGCAGAGAAAAATCCTTGAATAGTGCTTTGCAGGAATATCCGGGCTACCTTCAGAACCAGTTTCCTGAACTGGGTCTTTCCCCAGAAAAAGACCTTATATACCTGTGTGGTAATCCAGCCATGATTGACGATGCTGCAGCGGCACTCAAAATACTGGGCTTTAGTCCAAGGCAGGTCAAACGAGAGAAGTATGTTTTTTCCAGCTGAACCAGAATAGTAGCAGGTAAGGGTAGCCGCAGGAGACAGGACATTTATCGACACTTATATCCAATGGGTATAGAAAAAGACCGACACAGTGAAGGGAATTGACCATATTCTTTGTGATCACACCATTGTCAATGAACTTCTGCCTATGGGTAACTGCCACTTTATCGATACGGGTGCCTTTACAACGGACAAACTCACGGTGATGGCTTTTGACAGTCTGAAACCCAACGATCTTCAATCAAGCCCATTCCCCCATGTATTGCCCCCGGACGATACCCAAAAATTCAATAAAAAAACGAATGACGCTTATTAATTATTCATACTGTTTTTTACTTAGTCACCGCAAGAATTAAATTCGATTCCATATATGGCAGGATGAGAATATCTCTGCTATATAATTTACGGCGTTGATTGTCAGACCCCCTTCACTCATAAATTCACCTGCCTTTAAAGATGTTCGGTCAACGCCCTATCCACGACTCAGTATCCGTCAAAGGATCTTCATCATGAAAACTGTTTACATTCAGACTGAAACCACGGCTTCAAAAATCAGCACTCAGAAGCAAGCAGCCAAAAAAACGATCAGGCACTCTTCACCCTCAACGGTTCGCAGTATCAAAAATAGAAACTCAGAATGCACTTGGGATGGAACGCCTTGAGCCTTTTCAAGGTATCAGGATTAACCAAGCAAATCTCAGGCAAAACGATTGTTAATGACATTCACCTGAATATTAATTCAGGTGAATGTCTTGGCATTCTAGGCCCTAACGGTTCCGGTAAATCAACGCTGGTAGGGTTGATGTCAGGCATCATTAAGCCTACCCATGGCACTGTTCGTTTTGGCCACCTCTGTTTACAACAGAATCGCAAACAGTTTTTAGGTCGCATAGGTCGCCTGCCTCAAGATTCCAACCTTATGAACAACATGACGGTATACGACGGTCTTATTAACCAGGCCGGATATCATGGTATGAGTCGAAAACAAGCCAGACCCATTATTGATGATTACTGCGATCAATTCAGACTCAACGAGTGGGTCCATGTTGAAAGCCAATATCTTTCAGGCGGTACCAAAAAAAGAGTGATGTTGGCCAGAGCACTAATGCACTCTCCGGATCTGTTATTTCTGGATGAACCCACTTCTGGTGTAGACATACAAAGCCGGATGATGATCTGGGATTACCTTTCACAACAGGTTGAGAAAGGCCTGTATATCATCCTGACCTCCCATGACTTTCAGGAAGTATTCAAGCTTTGCTCAACCGTCATTAACCTGGACAAAGGTTCGTTAAGACGCGAAAAACAAAGCCTTGCCGATTACTGTCAGGGACAGACTGCATCGTCGCCTTCACTTGAAAGGCAATACCTGAGCCAGATGAACAATGAACCATAACTCACTGACAGGTTTTTTGACCATCATTGCTTACGAGGTCAAATCCTGCAGTAGAGAATCTTATTATGCTTTTTTTGCCCCTCTGATTACCGTCATTCTGTCTCTGATCGTTATTGGTGGAATACTGGGTCAACAGATTGGAAAAATTCACGGCGTTGAGTACCTGCGCTACTTTTCCACGGGTTTGTTGCTCAGTTGCATCTCCGGAAGTTGCTACAACCATATTGCCAGCACCCTTTTCAGTATGAGGTATGTAGCCCACTTTTCAGAATTAACGGCCAGCCCAATGCCAAACCGGGTTATCGTGCTGGCCTATGCCACTTGTGGAGCAATCACCGGTTTTGTCGTATGCCTGCCTGTTAACATCATTATTTTGTTCTTGCTGCATGGCAAACTGTATAGCTGGCTCCTGCTGCTAGCACTGATGCTATTTACCGGGCTGATGTTTTCACTGTTGGCTTATATCAATGCCATGTTGTCGAAAAAATTCAAGGACATCTCTATTTTTGAGAATCTGACCTTGAAGCCATTACTTTTTTTCAGTGGTATTTACTACGACGTATCCAGTCTCCCTGACAGCCTGCAAACCCTGAGCTACTTTAATCCACTTTTTTATCTGGCCAATGCCTACCATGTGGCTGTTTTAGGCTTCGACTGGTCTGTAAAGCCTGTCTACAGCTCAGCCGTTTTCCTCTTCTCAGCGCTTGCCTTTCTGGTCATTGCTATCAAACTGACCGATCGACAGGAGCTGTCATTTAACCCATAAACGCAGGTCTGGACATCGATTATCATGAATCAGATAGAAGCTTTTTTTTCAAGTCAGGACATAGGCTTTATTTGCAGCAACAAAGCAGCCCAAAAAGAGCTGACACAAAAAGGGATCCCTGCCTACGATCCGATATCTGAACGGGACCATAATCACTTTGCCTATATAGGTCTGATCAAAAACAGTGAAGAGAGAGCCGCATTTTTTGAGAACCGTCCCGACGATGCCCGGCTACTCAGCTTGCCACTGCATTTCTTCGACAACTCAACAGAAGCTGTGCTGTATAACCTTAAACAATTGTTCGCAATCGACTTTAATCAGTGCCTGTCGGACCGTGATGAATGGTACAAGCGCTTGACCGAAAACGAGAAGCTGATTTTCGGCAAGGACAACTTCACCCTTGAATGCATCCCTCATAATCCGGTCTGCCTGGATGTGATTGATGACTCCCCTCTCTTTCCCTGTACCGCATCTAGATTATTGGAAGTCGGGCTGGAGTATCAGACAACCGATGAAAACAGAACCTTCACCATTAATGGCACCTTGCCTATTGAGGGAGCTGTCGTCAGCTGCCTTCCTTGTATCACCCATGAGCAGCACGAAAAAGGATTGAAAATTGCCCGCCGCATTGCTGCCAGCCAATTAACTACCTGTGAAATTGTCAATAATGAGCTGGTTTCACTCAACATAGACGGTGATGAATGTTGCCAGCAGGTGGTGGCTCTGGCGGGCCCTTCTGATGGTGAGTTGGGTCCTAAACCGACAGAAGCCAAAGAGTTTTCTATTGGACTGAACAAGTGGGTGCTGGATAATATCGACTACACCATAAACAGTCCGCTCAATGAGGGAGTTGAAGGCATTCATGTCGGCTTTGGTGATGGTCACAACGGCCTGCATATGGATTTTTTGATCCCTCAGGCCCAGCTCATCAGCCCCTGACTCAGGAAATTAACTCCTTTGAGAATGGCCGCATTCTCCTTGCCAGTGAGTGTTTCTACCCGGACGCAGAATCGCTGTAATCAATTTACCGCTGAGTCCCTCGAAAACCATCAGGGGCAAATAGCAGTAATCCTGATATTTGGCATTGAACAGATTCAGCTGCTGCCCACCGTGAGTAATAGCGGATGTATGGTCAAGATCGATAATGACCGCCATAGGTGGCAGCTCATAGCTGCAGATAAAGTGATGAACAAACACCTCGGCAATTCTGTGGAAGTTTGTCAAAGCAGACTGTGCCCATAATACAGAGGCCGATGTGTTTATCTGTCCAGCTGGAGAAACACTGATCACTAACCCTGACAGCAAAGTCAGGGGAAAGAGCTACCGGGCAAAAAAAGATGCATGCAAAGTTTGTCTCTCTCGTTCAAAGTGCAATGGTTCTAAGAAAGAGGCTGGCAGGGTTATCCGTGTCGATCAGTTTGAGAAGGCCTGTCAGGCCATGAATAAGAAAATGGAGACAACTGGCTCAAAAGCAATTTACAAACGTCGCAAGGTCATTACAGAGCCACCATTGGGTCATATAAAAGAGTCGGAGGTTCAATCTTCGTGGTTAAAACGACTTGATGAACTTTCCGGGTTAAGAGCGTTGAAACAGAGGCAATTTACCGTTGGCATAAATTCTTTCTGCCATCACCGCCGCACTGAACCAGACGCCTCCTAACAATGCACCTGCCAGAACATCTCCAAACCAGTGGGCTTCAAGAACCAGCCGTGACAGAGCCACCATCAAAGCAATCAGCAGGGTAAAGCTGTAAGCACAGAACTTCACAACCCTTCTCTGTCCTGCAACCAGATACAAACTCACTATCAACCAGACGAAAGTTGCCTGGGTAGTATGTCCGGAAGGAAAAGAAAACTGCTCCAGGCCATCGAAATTGGAAGGTCTTGGTTTTTCGATCCCCCACTTCATTAGCCAGAGCGTCACTTCCATACCTACCAGACAGGCGCATAAAATCAGTAATTTCCTATAACGCTTAGTCCACAGAAAATAGACACAGAATAACAATAAGGGAAACCAAAGACCCGCGGCACTTCCAAGCCAGGTCACCAGCCCAAGAACATGTTCAACGACAGGAACAGAAATATTGACGACAAACGTCTGTATCATTGCATTGTGATCATCCATCTGCCCACTGATATCCATCACTGTCAGGATCAGCAAGCTGATATGTCCAATTATAACGAAGCCAATGGGCAACATCAGAGTCATCTTATTCCTGCAAAGAGCACGATCCATCATCAACCCAAGATAAGGAATCAACAGAGCTGCAATGGTTATACCGGCCAACAGGAAATAAAAAGTCTGCGGAACTTCTACCTTCAATGCAGCCCCTGTCAAATACCCTGGCATCATATACGCAATAGCCCAGGGAACTGATGAGAGCAGGTTGATGGTATAAAAGCGCAGGGGAGACATATCCATCATGCCGGCAACAGCAGGAATAACCGGACGAATAGGCCCAATAAACCGGCCCAGAGCAACGCTGAAGCCACCGTGTTTTTCGAAAAAATACTCACCTTTCTTCAACCACCCCGGGTGTGTCGAAAAAGGCCAGCAATCACGGATTCGTGCATGCAGATGATGGCCTACCTGAAAACTGATTCCATCACCCAGAACAGCACCAAAAAAAGCCCAGGTCAGCATAGGTAAAGGCTCCATCAAGCCACTACCCGCCAAGGCACCAAGAGCAAACAGTAGAGCAACGCCAGGAATAATAAACCCGATGGCCACCAGTGACTCAACAAAAGCAGCCAGTGCTATAAAGGGACCCAGCCAGTGTCCATGATGTTGAAGCCATGCATGCACTGCTACAAAGCTATCCGATTCCACAAAAGACCTCTTTCAAAGTCATCATTATTTTCTACATTCATAGATAATGTTCATTGGCCCGGTATTCTCTTGTAAAAAAAGAGACATAGAACCCCAAGACACTCATCGGTGTAAAATAATCCCGATAAACACAAAAGAAACTCCACACTATGCTGTATTCAGAGAAAAACCATGACACCGGAACGTTACCAAAAATTTAAAGATCTACTGGATCGACGCCAGCCAGACCTTACGGTACTCACTGATCAGGTTCACAAGCCTCACAACCTGTCAGCCATTATTCGTACCTGCGATGCTGTGGGCATTCCCGACATTCATCTTAGCCAGCCAAAAATGGGCTATAGAAATTTTCGGGGCAGAACAGTCGGTAGCCATAAATATGTGAATGTTCATCATCACAGCAGTGTAGAAGAAGGTATATCACAACTGAAAGCCAAGGGCTTTAAAGTTTATGCCGCGCATTTTTCCAGCACTGCAATACCTTATTCAGAGGTTGATTACACTGCGCCTGTAGCCGTGATGATGGGTGCGGAGAAGAAAGGAATCAGCCCGGAAGCTGCAGAACTCGCAGATCAGCACATTATTATTCCCATGCAGGGTATCGTTGCGTCTTTCAATGTTTCCGTCGCAGCAGCAGTGATTCTGGTCGAAGCTCAGCGACAGCGCCTGCTGAAGGGTATGTATGAAGAACCGAGTCTCCCACCAGAAATCTATATCCCCACACTCTTTCGATGGGGCTACCCGGAACTGGCCCGATATTGCGACGAACGAGGGCTGATATATCCGGAAATGGATGAGTGCGGACAGCTGGTCGACCCTTCCTCCTGGTACGCCAAAGTGAGGAAAAACAAGGTCTGAAGGCTCCCTTATACCTAAGTCGTAAGGCAGATTCTGCCAACCGAATATACTCTTTTGAATGTTGGTCATTGAAAGTCGTCACCCAAAGGTCCTACCCATCCTGAAGGTTGACGCCCTCCCTTATGGATCTATTGATCTGGCGCCTCCAAGGCGCCGTTTTTTTGTGTTCTGTTTAAGACCTTGCAAAACATACTGTAAATGTCTTAGTTTCGAAGTCTGAAACTAATCATAAGTGGACCTCAGTCTGCATCTCTTAAATAACCCTAATTAAAACAGAGGCTTCATGACCCGTCGCATAGCTTCGTACACAAGAAAACTCAGCCACCTTGCTTCCCGCTCTTTGAAAGGATTGTTCATACTACCTTTATTAGTACCAGCCATTGTCATGGCCGCTGACAGTGCAGTATTCCTGCAATACCACCATGTCAGTGACAAAACCCCGGCCGTGACCAGTATTTCACCAGCAATGTTTAAGCAACATCTGGATTACCTGGATAAGAATGACTTTAACGTTGCCCCCATAGAGAGCATCACCAGAGCCATACAAAACGGCCAGCCAGTACCGGATAAAACGGTGGTCATCACTTTTGATGATGCCTATAAGAATATTTATGAAAATGCCTTCCCCATACTGAAAGAAAAAGGTTGGCCCTTTACTATTTTTGTCAGCACTCAACCTGTAGACCGGGGCTTTGGCAAATTCCTGACCTGGAAACAGATTCAGGAAATGAGCCGCGCAGGGGCCACCATCGCCAACCATACAATCAGTCACCCACACATGCCTGAAAAAAAATCCGGAGAATCGGATCAAGCCTGGCTGCAGCGTTCCAAAAAGGACATTACTGACACTGAAGAACGCATCAAGGAAAAAACCGGACAAAGTATCAAAATGCTGGCCTGGCCTTTCGGTGAAACCGACCCTGCCCTGCGAAAAATGATTAAAGAGATGGGTTATATAGGATTTGGCCAGCAATCCGGGGCCATAGGCCCGCTGTCAGACTTCACCCGACTGCCCCGCTACCCCATGTCTGGTAATTATACCGATATGGGCGGCTTCAGAACCAAAGTAAACAGCAGGCCTCTGCCAGTGACCAGACAGGAGCCAGATACAGCCATCATCGACCCTAAAGAACTGATGCCTCCTTTAATTCTGACTCTGGCGAATGGCCAGTATCAGAAAAAACAGCTGAACTGTTATGTTTCGGGCCAGGGGAAAGTAGAACTGGAGTGGTTGGATAAAGAGAAAACCCGATTCCGTACTCAGGCCAAATCACCACTGCCTGTCGGTCGCAGTCGCTATAATTGCACAGCACCTTCTATGGATGGACGGCATTATTATTGGTTTTCTCACCAATGGCTTCGCTTCACGAAAGATGGAAAAGCTATTGATTAAAGCCCCTTTAGCGATACTCTCTCTTATCAACTCTGGGTGATAAGAGATTTATCTTGGGAAGCAGCACATATCATGAAAAAAAAAGTTTGGCTGTTGAGCAGCTTGTTTACAGCTGCCCTGTTGACTGGATGTGATCTATCCGGGGATAAAAGCCCTGAGTTTCGCGCGATTGAAATGACTCCGAGGCTGGAAGCTGCCAAAAATAAGGCTCTGGCTCTTTGTTCCGGATGTCACGGCCCCTATGGCGTTGGCACTGCTGACTTCAATCCAAACCTGGCTTGTCAGAAGAAAATGTATATGGTGAAACAGTTGAACGACTATCGTAATGGTCAGCGCAACAACCATATCCCCATGGTCAATATCGCCAAGATGCTGACCGAAGAAGAAGTAGACGCCATCAGCACATGGTACTCACTGCAAAGATGCTCCATCGATACTTTGTAAGAGCCCTATAAGGCTCTTCTTCTACCTTGCCGAAGGAAGTTAGTCATTCTGACTAAGTTGTCAGTGATCCCTCTTTCAACCCCATGTAATACTGCTTTCAACGGAAAACCAACAGTTCATGGATTAACAAGGAGGTATGCCATGGCTTACGGAGCAGATACAACGAACATACCGCCACCAAGCGTCCCAGGTCATGTGATCATAGAGGGCCTGGCAGACCAGATAGCTGAAAAAACAGGAAAAGCTGTGGTCAAGGCGGGCGAAAAGGCTCTTCAGCACGCCGGAGAGAGAGCCAAAAGATCCTTTATAGGGCTGTCTGTGGACAGTTTCAGAGTCCCGACTTTTATAAAGGACAAGATTAAATCCATAGGGAATTCCAAAACCTGGAAAAGTCTCAAGCAGTATTGTGTGCGCACCAATGAATCCTGGGGAACCATCGCCCGCTGGGGAATGGGTGGTGCACTGACTGGAGGCTATCTCTTCGGATCCACAGTAGGCGCTGCATTCGGTATGGGGGTAGGTAGTGCTATTGGCCTTTACTTCGCCACTAGCACCTGGTCAAACGTTGGCAAACAATTGGACCAGGCCGAGCAGGATGCTGAAAAACTGAAAAGATATCAGGTCCTACATGGTGATATTAATCTCAACGAGCCAGATAACGTCTGACGCAAGGGGTCTCTTCGACCCCTTTCTTTTTTACTCATCTTACAGACTCCGCCCTACCTCAAAGATCTCGCTTTATTTTCACGAAATCCAACCGATCTACACTGAAGATAAGAAGACAACACGAGCTGAGAAAGTCCCATGAATGATGATACCGTCAAGAAACTGGCCCTGATGATTGCAGCGAACTGCACCCGTAATTCTGTCCTGGATGACGCTGTAAAGACCAAAGCCGTTTCAGAAGAACAAATGAATCAATTCAACCACCAAATGTCCAACCGCATCTATACATTCCTGACATACCTTCTGAATAAACCAGCAGAAGAGTATTCGGTGATGATTGAAGAACTCTCGAAAAACTATCCCGAAGCCTGGGCTTTGCCTAACCTGGATCAAAGCCTGATGAATGCGGTAGCGAAATCGTCCCCGCCTTCTTTACCCCATTAAATCAAAAGCTGATCTATTCTGTGGTGTTTAAAATAGATCCATAAACCGACATGAACTGCAGCTCGTATCAACGATATAAGCCCTTGCTACAGGGGCTTCTCCTGACTTTCTTCCTGATGAGTCACGCTCACGCCGGGGCTCCAGCTTTAAGCCAGCAACAGCTCGACACCTTGTCAGCCCTTCTTTCTGTAACAGACACTCCACATGAGAAAACGTTTGATTCCATGGTTAATGCCACCCAAAAGTGGCGAAGACGAGCCGATCAGGAGCGCTGGGAAGTTGCAGACCTGAAGCTTACGGATGAGCAGAAAAATAAAGTAATGGAACATCTGGAAGCTTTGGGCTTAATCAAAGAAATGAAACCCGATAAGAAGCATTTTGATTATGCACTGGTACTGGGTGGCACTGCACCACGGATGAAAAGCCGCTTTCAGCACCTGGTCAAACTATGGAATGAAGGCGTCCGATTCGATCAGATTATTTTTTTATCGGGTCAGCGCCCTACTCAAGACGACATAGATCAGACAGACACACTGGTTTCTGAAGTAATTGGCAAAGATGCGCCCGACGATAAAAAACGAAAGGCGCGCCCTGCTACTGAAAAAGAGGCGGCTGAAATGGTCTATATGTCGACTAAAATGCCTGACGCAATGAAGCACATCAAGATCGACTTCTTCTCAACTGACCGTTTTTGGCTGGTCGATCGATGGCAACGTGGTAATACCCGAGACAGCATAAAAAACTGGGTTGCCAGCCATCCCAAACCCGGTTCTGCTGTGATCGTATCCAATCAGCCCCACCTTCTTTATCAGCAGGAAGTCATCAGGCAGGAATTACCGAAAGGCTTCACTACGCAAGCGACCGCCCGGCAATCGGACTTTGATGGTCAACTGATCATGTATCTGGATGCTTTAGCGCTCTGGCTCCATAACCTGCAGGTCAGGGTAGCCCAAACAACAAACCAGGAGGCTGACCGAGAATAGCGTCCGAGCATAAAATTCAGTAGAACGAGTCAGTTTTTTCACTGAATTTGTGCGAATAGTTGACCTATTTAAGCAAATTTAGTGGAAAAGATGGCCGTTCTTTCTGGATTTTAGGTCGGGCTGTCTATTCTCGGTCAGCCTCCTAGTCTGCAAGCACCTTGCTAAATCAGTTTACTGCGCTGCCGAAACAGCCTTGAGCAGGGGAAAGAATGTATTAATACCTGCTCTTTTCTCCACTCATGACGGCTTATCTGATTCTGATTGATTCCATGGAAGGACTCTATGCCCCCACATAATCACTTCTCTGACAGCATACTTCTGGATCATGGCTCAGCCGCCGACAATCTCGAACTGCTGGCATTATCTACGTTAATGGAAGAAGTCGGTATATCCCACTCTGACTCTCTGAAATCCCTGATTTCTGCCTCTCAGCAGTGGCGCAGGCGACCTGGTCAGGAACGTTGGGAAATGCAAGACCTGTCTTTAACACCGGATAAGCATGAAGCGGTGATGGAGCACCTCAAAACCCTGAACCTGGTGGATGAGCTACTGCCCTCTTCGACCCATTATGAATACACCTTACTATTGGGCGCTACTGTTCCCAGAATGGAACGCCGTCTCAACCACCTGGCCCGACTCTGGCAGGAAGGTGTGCGCTTTAACAACATTGTCTTTCTGGTAGGGCAGCGCCCCCTGAATGACGGCATCGACAAAACAGACTGCCTGATTGCCAACAGTATTGGAAAACAGGCGCAGGGACAAAGAGCTGAAGCCGCTCGCCCCCTCACAGAAACAGAAGGAGCGATGCAACTGTTTGCATCTATGAAGCTGCCTGAAGCAATGAAGAAACTGCCGGTAGCATTTATCGACTCACCCAGGGTCTGGAAACGGGATCACTGGCAGAGAGCCAACACCAGAGACACCTTGATTCGATGGATGAAAGAGTCGCCTGCTCCGGGCAAAACACTGGTTATTTCAGATCAGCCTCATGCCCACTATCAGCTGGAAGTAGTAAAGCAGGAACTCCCCGAAACCTTTAAACCGGAAGTAGCTGCCCAGTCTGCAGATGAAAACACACAGGTAATACTTTATCTGGATGCACTGGCGCTCTGGCTTCATAACCTGCAGTTACGGCTTAACTGAGAGAAGCCTGACAGCATCACGTGTTAATCGCTGGACCCGGCTTGCTGAAGTCAGTGTGATGCGAGTTTTTTCCTCACTGGCGAAGGTTTTCACACACACGTACAATGATCCCCAATAATCTTTCACCTTGCTGGCCCTCGCCCATCACACAGGTTTATGCTCCTCATGGATCACTCTGTTCACAACAAAATCGTAAGTTTTATCTGGTCAATAGCCGACGACTGACTACGGGATGTGTATGTCAGGGGTAAGTACCGTGATGTCATTCTGCCAATGTTTGTCCTACGTCGTCTGGACTGCCTGCTGGAAGAGACTAAAGAACAGGTGAAAGAAGAGGTCGCCTTCCAGATGGAAGAGTTCGGGCTGCCGGATCAGGATACTGACGCCCTGCGTGAAGCCTCTGGTTATGTGTTTTATAACATTGCGGATGTCAGCCTGAAAGATTTAACAGGCAACCCTTCGCAACTGGAAAATAATTTCAAACATTACCTGGACAGCTTCTCCGATAACGTCAAAGAGATCATCGAAAAGTTTGACCTTTACTCAGGTTTAGAGTTTTAAAAACATGAACGTTCGGTAAAATATTTAGGATGTAGACAACCAACACCGCCAGGCGTAGGACCCAAACCTGCCTGAGCTCATTAAATAGTTGCAATCAGAACGGTTGCTTAACTTTATTCGAGTTCGAAAAATATAAAACGTTGGTGCTTATGATTCTCTAAACCCGAGAACCCTGTTTTGATGTCGCTGAAAAAAGAGTAGCCGAAGTCAGGGCAGTTTATGGAAAGCCTGTTGTGATGATGGGCGATAAACCTTTCTTCTTCTACGAAGACATTCAGAAGCATGACAATTTCAAACCTTTGGCTATGCTGAAGCTTCGCTTGGACAAGCCTTACGAAGAGAATTTCGCCAGTCTCAGTTTTGTGAATCAGTCTCAACGACTGAGAAGCATTGGTGTGGTCAGTGCGGATATTCTGACAGAGTATTTTTCGGTGATTTCCACATTGCAAAAAAATTTCGAAGCTTTGGAAATACCCGAGTATTCACCGGAGTCTGAAACAGAAGGCGTGGTATGGGCACTTAAATCAGCAGCGCCTGGTAGCCTTGTTCTGGAAATTGCTGCCAGTTGTTTTCTTGCTGGTATGACCGTCATGAAGTTTTTGGAAAAATATCCCAAAATATCGGACGGTGTTTTACGCATCCGGAGTGACATTGAAAAGGTTTCTCAAGCGATGGGAAATGACGAAGAGCCTGTGATCATACTCAGCCCTGCTTTGGAAGAAGAGCTACGCAAAAAGGGTAAGTCATAGGGTGGTCTGGATATCTTCAGGAAAACCAACTTACCATAATGGTAATAAAGATTTGGCAGGGTATTTCAAAAAGGTAGGCTATGCTTGCTTGAGGAACTTACCATAATGGTAAATACTGTAAATGTAAGTGCATATGAGGGTAGTCCCCCTGCTGGTGACGAAGGCCGTAGAATTTTGACAGGAAGTCCACTTTACCCCTCTGGTTTGATCAACAAACTATTGGAAAAGGGCTGCGTGGGCTTTGAAATCTGGACGAAAAAAGGATTACAGAACCTGAAAAAATGGCGGCTTGATCATGATGATGTACTTGAACTACTTAAAATTGCCATAACTAATGGTCGGTACCTTGGTTCACTCTGGTGTGTACAAAAGCCTACCGGCCCTTGGGCTGCTTGTGACCACTATAGTGTTATGCGCAAGGAGTGGTGCGAAGCTGCCTTTAAGGATATGGTCTTTGAGTATTATGTGAAGTTTGCAGTTAATAAGAGCGGTAAACTGTTGCTCGTGGTGTCCTGCCCCCCATCTGAAGACAGGAGTTGAAAAATGCAAAATAACATGAATGTTTGTCCTATCTGTGAGTCAGGTCAGCTACATGAAAAAAACGAGTTGGAAGAGACTACCTATAAGGGTGTAACCGGACAAACCCCTCTCTACTACTCTATTTGCGATGCTTGTGGCAGTGAGCAGGGTAATGCTGCACAGAGCCGAAAAAACAAACAAGCGATGTTGGCGTTTAAAAAACAAGTTGATGGTTTCCTGTCTGGCGAAGAAGTCAGAGAACAACGTAAACGTTGGGATATTACCCAAGCTCAAGCTGCCAGAATCTTTGGCGGTGGCCCTGTTGCGTTCTCCAAATACGAAGCTGATGACGTGGTTCAATCTGAGCCTATGGATAAACTGTTGCGCGTTGCTCAAGCCGTTCCAGAAGCCTTTATTTGGCTGGCACAACAGGCAGGAGAGATGGATGTTTGTCAGAAAGCACGAAAAGCTTCTTTTGATTTGATTGAGAACTCTCTGACTCGGAAGGATGATAGTGTGGTCTTGTTCAAAGCCAGATCCAAACCCGTAGTGACAAATCTCGAGCAGATCAGTGTATCTTCAACGGATTCTCTTCAGATAGCAGGTTAATTCTTATGAGCACCGATGTAAGCCTGTCACCGCTCCAAACCCGACAGCTCTTGTTTAGCAAAGTGCTTGTTGAGCCCTGTGACTTTCCTGCGGATGAAAAGATATGGGCTCCTGGTTTTGATTTTAAGGATGTTAAAATCGAGACAACCCTTGAAGTCGGCTGTAAAGAAGGGGAAGAAGAAGATCCACGAAACTATCTTGTGACAGTAAGAATTTTAATTGCGAATGAGCAGGGTAAAAAAGCTCCATATACTGTCGATATAGAAGCTCAAGCCTGGATCGAGCTTCAACCCGTATTTGATATTGATAAGCGTGAAGCGATTATGTGCGTCAATGGACCCACTGTAGTGGCAGGCGCTATCCGTGAGGTCGTTACTCAGCTGACCGCAAGGTCGTTTTACGGAGCCCTTGTATTACCTACACTCAGGTTTCAGAGTGGGGATCATGAGGGCTAATAGCTTTTCTTGAGAACCCTAATCAGCTCCTCAAAAAAAGATGCATTCTGCATAGTCTTCACCGCCTGAAAGCAGGCGGTTCTTCCATCATCTCAGTTCCTTTCTGCCTGAAAATACCCACACCTTCGGTCTCTTCCATATTTCCTCTCCAGACTTCGGAAATTTGAGCATTAGAAAAGCTTCACTATGTCACCCCACCTGACTATGCGTTCTATTCTCTGTCAGGCTCCCAGGATTCTCCCCACCTGGGCATCAGGGTCTGCTCGATGTCCAGCTGGCTCAATATTCTCGCCACCACAAAGTCCACCAGATCTTCCATCGTTTCGGGCTTGTTATAAAACCCGGGCGATGCTGGAAGAATCACAGCTCCCATCCGGGTTAGCTTGAGCATGTTTTCCAGATGAATTTCTGAATAAGGGGCTTCCCGGGGTACCAGAACCAGCTTTCGCCGTTCTTTCAGGGCAACATCTGCTGCTCTCTCAATCAGATTGTTGCTGGCACCGTATGCTATAGACGACAAGGTACCAGAACTACAGGGGCAAACAATCATTTTACTGGGGGCTCCACTGCCTGACGCCACAGGTGACATCCAGTCCTCATGCCCCAACAATCGGATCTGCCCTGCGCTGGCATTGCAGTAATCTATCAGCACCCCCTCAGCCTCCCGATCACCAGCAGGCAGGTGGAGGGATGTTTCTGTTTCAATCACCACTTTTGCGGCTCTTGAAATCATGCAAAAAATCTCCGCTCCCGAAGCGACGAGACACTGCATCAGCCTGAGTCCGTACTGAGCCCCAGAAGCCCCGGTAATAGCAAGAGTTATACGCTCAACCAATTTTTTAACCTTTTTCCAATGCCGCAGATTTATTCAACTCCACCAGCAAACGCTGATGAATCCCTTCAAAGCCACCATTACTCATGATGACCAGATGATCGCCGCTTTCTGAAGTTTGAAGAAGGTAGTCAATAATTTCTTCAGTAGACGACATCACACGGGTAGGTACAGGGCTTTTATCAATATATTCATCCAGAGACCACTTTATATCCCCGGACTGAAACCAGATCACTTCTGACGCATTTTGAACACAGTCAGACAGAGCATTACCATGGATGCCCATTTTCATGGTATTGGAACGTGGTTCTATAATGGCCCGAATACGATCATTCTGGTATCTGGCACGCAAACCCTTCAACGTGGTTTCAATAGCCGTCGGATGATGGGCAAAATCATCATAGACTTTGATGCCTTCGATATCCGCCAGCAACTCCATTCTGCGCTTCACTCCCTTAAACTGCCCAAGCGCTTCACAGGCCTGGCCTGGCAGGACACCTACATGCCTGGCCGCTGCGATGGCAGCCAGACCATTGGCAACATTATGCTCTCCTGTCAGAGACCAGTTGATGTGGCCAACCACTTTTTCCTGATACATCACATCAAAAGCACTACCGTCTGTATTGATCAAACGAGTGGTCCACTCGCCGCCCAGCTGCTCCAGCTCCGACCAGCACCCCATCTCCAGAACATGATTCAAAGCTTCGGAGTTTGCCGGCGATATGATTCTGCCATCCCCCGGTATCGTTCTGACCAGATGATGGAACTGCTTCTGGATGGCGGCAAGATTCTCAAATATGTCAGCATGGTCAAATTCAAGGTTATTCAAAATGGCGGTGCGGGGATGATAGTGCACAAACTTGGAGCGTTTATCGAAGAAGGCTGTATCGTACTCATCGGCCTCGACCACAAAAAACGGGGTCTCTCCCATTCTTGCCGAGATTCCGAAATTAGCCGGAATCCCTCCAATCAAAAACCCCGGAGACATGCCTGCATGCTCCAGAACCCAGGCCAGCATACTGCTGGTAGAGGTTTTTCCATGAGTCCCGGCCACCGCCATGACCCACTTGTCTTTGAGGATATGTTCAGCAAAGAACTGAGGCCCTGAAGTGTAGGCCAGCCCCTTGTTAAGCACATATTCCACGACCGGATTCCCCCGGCTCATGGCATTGCCTATCACCACCAGATCAGGCTCATCGTCCAGATGCTCTACCTGATAGCCCTGCATTAACTGAATACCCTGTGCTTTCAGCTGTGTACTCATGGGGGGATAGACATGTTCATCGGAACCGCTGACCCTGATGCCGATATCCCTGGCCAGAAGTGCAAGACTTCCCATAAATGTGCCGCAGATTCCCAGAATATGTATGTGCATATCACCCTTACTCATAATCAGCCTCTGAAGGCTCTTCAATAACCACTGATGTCTCTTAACATTTTGTACCCACAAAGCGATGTATGATGTACTTTTGACACTTTCATCCCTTCCGGTTCGTACTCACAATGGCATTGATTTTGCTGACACTCATCATAACAGACTGTCTAATCTCAATGACTAAAAAGGTTTTGACTACAAAACCACCGGCAGTTTACTCCGAGCGGATGATTTTTTGGTAGATATTGCCTGATAAATTGACTCAATAGTCAGGGACAGAAAAATGACTCTTTAGTCATTCGTCTCAATAAAAAAATTCACGCTAAATAAACGGACAAACTCCCCTGTTTTAAGTATCATTCAGCGCGAAACTTGTTCTACCATAAAACAACATAAGTTCACAAAATTTAGATTACTCATTCAGCGAGAGCTACTCAGGATGTCAATCAAGCATGCATTTTATGCGCAGTCAGGAGGCGTAACAGCGGTTATCAACGCCAGTGCCTGCGCCGTTATCGAAACCGCACGTCGTTATCCGGACCAAATCGGTAAGGTCTATGCGGGTCATAACGGTATTCTGGGCGCTTTAAGAGAAGAGCTGATCGACACCAGTCAGGAATCTCATGAGGCCATTGGTGCGCTTCACCGGACCCCTGGAGGTGCATTTGGATCATGTCGTTACAAACTTAAATCGTTTGAAGAGAGTGAAGCAGAATACCGCCGTCTGATTGAAGTGTTCCAGGCACATAATATTGGTTACTTCTTCTATAACGGTGGTAACGACTCCATGGATACTGCGCTGAAAGTGTCTCAGCTCAGTGAAAAAATGGGTTACCCCATTACCTGTATTGGTATTCCCAAAACCATCGATAACGATCTGGCCGTCACTGACAACTGCCCCGGATTTGGTTCAGCAGCAAAATACCTGGCGGTTTCCACTAAAGAGGCCAGCCATGACATCGCCTCCATGTGTGATAACTCTACCAAGGTTTTCGTTATGGAAGTGATGGGGCGCCACGCAGGCTGGCTCGCAGCAGCTGCTGGTCTGGCAGCTCGCCAGAACGGTGACCCGCCTCATATTATTGTGTTTCCTGAAACACCGCTGAATAAAGAAAAGTTTCTGGCCAAGGTCAAGAAGACAGTCGATGAAGAAGGCTATTGTGTGATTGTCGCTTCTGAAGGTGCCAAATATGCTGACGGCAGCTTTGTATCGGCTTCAACCACAGTTATCGACTCATTTGGTCATCACCAGCTGGGTGGGGTGGCTCCCGCATTGTGCACCATGATCAAGCGGGAACATGGATTCAAATATCACTATGCCGTGGCTGACTACCTTCAGCGTTCAGCCAGACATATCGCTTCCAGAGTCGATGTCGAACAGGCATACGCTGTAGGTAAAGCAGCGGTAGAGCTGGCAGTTACTGGCAAGAATGCCGTCATGTCCAGCATCATCCGTGAATCCAATGCGCCTTACCGCTGGTCTATTGGTGAAGTGCAGCTGGAAGAAGTAGCAAACTACGAAAAGAAAATGCCCATGGAATTCATTGACGATGATGGTTTTGGAATCACGTCTGTTTGCCGGGAATATCTTGAACCGCTGATTGAAGGAGAGGAATACCCTCCTTACCTCAACGGCCTGCCAAGGTTTGCCAAACTCAAGAAAGTACTGGTTGAGAAAAAACTCAACGACTCATTTGATGTATAAATAATCATTTCAGGGCAGCAGCGACTTATGGTTAGCTGCCCTGCTCTGCCTGAGCTTTTTCTTCGCTGTTCAATTCAGACGCCAAACGGTAATCATTACGTCCATTCTTCTTGGCTACATACATTGCCTGGTCAGCCGCTTTGAGCAGTGACTCCGCATCATCACTGGTATCTTCAGAGGTCGCAATGCCAATACTGGTACCTACGTGTCTGGCCTCACCATCCAGGTCATGGGGTTCACGAATTTTGGTAAGGATCTTTTCAGCAATCAGTTTGGCATCGGAAGCTTCAGCGACATCATCCAGAATAATGGCAAATTCATCTCCACCCAGCCTGGCAACCAGATCCCCTTCACGAACACACTCCTGCAACCTGTCTGAAACACTTTTCAACAGCAAGTCACCGGCATCATGACCAAGCGTATCGTTAATTTCCTTGAAATGGTCCAGATCAAGATACATAACAGCGGTGCTCTTATCCCGCCTTTGGCTTCTGGCCAGAGAGGCTCCCAGAAACTCCCTGAACAATGTTCTGTTGGCCAGCCCCGTTAAACTGTCGTATTTCGCCATTTGTACCAGCTGATCTTCCAGCTTTTTACGCTCGGTAATATCCTGAAAGAGCAGAACGCCACCCTGTACTTCCTGTCTATCGTTTACAATGGCCGCCATGTTGTACTCAGCAGCAAACGAATCTCTCGACAGAGTCCAGAGTACTCGCTCCGAGCTACGGAACACACCGCCACTGATCATAGTATTCTCGCGAATCTGAGACTCCTCCCACTTACCCAGAGCCTCTTCTCCTTCAGCATTGAATACAAACTGGCTGATATGCTCTCCCAGCAGGCTTTCTTCTGTCCCCCCCAGCATCGCGCATGCGGTTGGGTTAATGAAAGAGATCTTGCCATCAGAATCAAGGCCCGCAATGCCTTCACCAGCGTTATCTAATAACAGCTTATTCTTACGACTAATCCAGCGTAATTGCTTGGAAACTTCCTCAAGCTCAATTCGCTGCTCTTCCAATTGCAAAAAGACCTTAACCTTACCCAACAGAATATCCGGGTTGATGGGCTTGGGCAGATAATCCACTGCACCGGCCTTATAACCCTTGCTGATATAAGCCTGGTCCTTGTTAATAGCGGTCACAAAAATGATAGGAATATTCGCGGTCTGCTTATTACTGTGCAGCAAGGTTGCTGTCTCAAAGCCGTCCATACCGGGCATCTGTACATCCAGAAGAATCACCGCAAAATGATGGTGAAGAACCTCTGACAAAGCGGCTTCCCCAGAGTCCACTTTGTGGACTTCTGCTCCCAGAGGCTTGAGCAGTTTACTCATAGCCAGCAGGTTTTCATGACGGTCATCTACGACCAGAATTTTGACTTTCGGCTTGTCATCCATGACAGCTCCCCTGATTCATTTAGGCCCGAGATTAAAACTCATCGCTTTTAAACAGATGGCAATGTCACTCAAATCCAGTACATGATCTACACAACCAGTTGCAATGGCCGACTTTGGCATAATCGGCACTTCGGCAGTTTCAGGGTTTTGGACAATCGTCGCTCCACCTGCCTCTTTAACCGCTTTGATACCTTCAGCACCATCTTTGTTGGCTCCTGTTAATAAAATCCCCACCATCTGAGTTCCAAAAACATCCGCTGCAGACTGAAAAAGGACATCCACAGAAGGTCTGGAATGACACACCTGCTCATCAATACTCAAACTCAGGGTTTCTTTATCTTCAATCTGCAAGTGGTATCCACCCGGAGCCAGATAGACATGATTACCAGTGACTTTTTGTTTATCACAGGCAATATTGACTGTCAGTGGCGATGACTTGCTCAACACCTTACACAAGCCTTCTTCATCACCTGAAGCCAGATGTTTTGTCACAATAACAGGGGCAGGAAAATTAGCACCCAACTCTGTCAGCAGGATTTCAAGTGCTGACAGCCCTCCAGCAGAAGCCCCTACCACTACGACCCCACCATTCATTAAGAGGTTTTCCTGTATATGCGCTGGTTTCTATCGGTCACTTCTAAATGATCATCGATCGCACTGAACAGAATATTTTCCCTCTTACCAATACACAGGACTCCTCTGGAGCAAAGACTGTCAAACAGTAGTTGCAACACCCGGTCCTGAAGATCCTGATTAAAATAAATAAGCACATTTCGACAAAGGATCAGATTCATTTCCCCAAACACACCGTCGGTCACCAGGTTATGATTGGCAAAAGTTATATGCTCTGCCAGCCGGCCATTGAACTTAACTGAGTCATAACCTCGATGGCAGTATTTAGACAGCTCTGTTTTACCACCTGCCAGACGATAGTTCTCTTCATAAAGCGCCATATCCTCTTCCGGATAAATACCCGTTCTGGCATGACGCAATGCCTGATCATTAAAGTCGGTTGCATAGATCTGACAGCGATCCAGTAATCCCTCTTCATCCAGAAGAATCGCCATAGAATAAGCTTCTTGTCCACTGGCACACCCGGCATGCCAAACCTTGATAAATGGATAGGTCTTTAAAAGAGGAATGATGTTTTCACGGAGAGATTTAAAGAACTCCGGATCCCGAAACATCTCTGTCACAACCACTGACATATCTTTAACAAAAGCGGCAAAAGCAGGCTCATCGTGAAGAAACAGCGGAATCAGATCACTGATATGCTGCACTCCAGATATCTGCATATGTCTTCTTACACGACGCATTAAAGAGGCTCTGGCATAATTGCCAAACTGATAGCCATACTTTTCCTGAACAGCCAACAACAGTAGCTTTAGTTCAAAGTCCTGATCCGTATCCCTGGATTCTGTCATTTGAATAACCAGACCTTCATCATGGCCACCAGCTTGTCGATATCCACAGGCTTAGTCATATAATCGTTGGCTCCTGCTTCGATACACTTAGCCTTATCATCAGACATCGCCTTGGCAGTCAGCGCAATCACAGGCATTTCTTTCAGTCGGTCTATTTCACGCATTTTGATCATGGCTTCATAGCCGTCCATTACTGGCATCATAATGTCCATCAATACCAGTTCAACGCCTTCTTCTTCATCCAGCTTGTCGAGAGCATTCTGTCCGTTATCTGCGATAACAACTTCCAACCCAAGTGCCTGTAACCCTTTAGACAGTGCAAAAGTATTACGAAGATCATCATCCACCAGCAGGATTTTATGTCCTTCCAGAGATTTATTACTGACGGTCTCTACTGCAGGCTTCGCTTCATCAGGAGACGATTTCTCAATAGAGTGAATAAATAAACTGACCTCATCCATAACCCGCTCTGAGGCATAATCCCCTTTCATCACCAGAGCCCGGGTATACTTTTGCAGTTCCTTCTGATCTTCACCCGTTAACTTTTTATCGGTATGAATCACAATCGATGGCATTTTATCGCCCATCTTTTCCTGCAGTTTCTGTAAAAACTCCAAGCCAGTACTGTCTGGTAATTCAACGTCCATCACCAGGCATTGCCAATGGTTCTCTGCCATTGATTTTTCAGCATCTGCTGCGGATGAAACCTCGGCAATGTTCATCCCTTTCTTTCTCAGTATTTTGGCCAGATGAGCGCGATTCTTTTCATCACTGTCCAACAACAACGCATGTTGAATATCTTCCGACAGGGCTTCTTCAAGTGTGCTGAAAACACTTTCGAGGTCTTCTACCGATACCGGCTTAACGAGGTAGCCAACAGCTCCTTTTCGTTCCAACTCATCCGGATCACGTCCTGAAACGATATGGACAGGTATATCTTTAGTGTCAGTGTTCTGCTGTAACTGTTTGAGTACTTCTTCACCATCCATGTCTGGTAACCCCAGATCAAGAATAATGGCCATAGGCTGTTCTTCAATGGCTGTTTTGATCCCTTCCTTACCATTCCCTGCAACCAGACATTGATAACCATGGCTCCCTGAAAGCTGCTTGACAATATCGGAGAAGTGCTGATCATCTTCAATGATCAGGATATTGTTAGCCCCATTGGATTTTTTCTTTTTGGTTGGGACGTTGTTTGTTATAGGTGAGGACTCAGCCTTTGTTTTATTTGCCATAGGAGTCGCTGCAGCAGAGACTGTATTTTGAGTTCCCTCACTGGTGCCTGACAAATAACTGTCAGCCATGACTTTATCACCTACGATTGAGCAGACTGCATTATCCGGTAGATAAACGGTAAATGTCGTCCCTTCGCCTTCGGTACTTTCTATTCCAATATACCCCCCCAGCATGGAAGACATCTCTCGTGAAATAGCCAGTCCCAAACCTGTGCCGCCATACTTCCTGCTGGTTGAACCATCTGCCTGCTGAAATGCTTCAAAAATAGCTTCTTGCTTGTCTTCTGGAATACCTATTCCGGTATCCCTGACTGCAAAGGCGACATAAGTTTCATTACCATGATCAGTCTCGCGAGTTGAGCTGAATACCCTGATGTAAACGCCCCCCTGCTCAGTAAACTTGAAAGCGTTTGAGAGGAAATTTTTGAGAATCTGCATCACTCTCTGACTGTCAGAAAGAATAACCTGAGTCGTTCCGGGATCAATCTCTACAGCGAAGTCCAATCCTTTATTATTGGCCAGAGGCTTAAACAAAGTCCGCATACTGGAGCACAGCTCTTCAATATCCATGTCATCCAGATTAATGCTCATCTTGCCCGCTTCAACCTTGGACAGATCAAGAATGTCATTGATCAAGTCCAGCAGTTCCTTACCTCCGCTGTAGATCACCTGGGCAGATTCAATTTGATCTTCACTCAGATTACCTTCATCGTTATCTGCCAACATTTGTGCCAAAAGAAGCAGTGAGTTCAAAGGTGTCCGCAACTCATGGGACATATTGGCCAGAAATTCTGACTTATATTTACTGGCCTGCTCCAGCTCTTTAGCTTTTTCTTCCAGAGTTTTTCTTGAGAGCTCAATATCCAGATTTTTTCGTTCAATTTCAGTTTTCTGCTGCTGAAGAAGCTCAGTTTTTTCCTCCAACTCGGCGTTGGACTTTTGCATTTCTTCACTCTGGGCTTTCAGTTCTTCCTGAGATTCTTCCAGAACTCTGGCTCGACTTTCTAACTCATCATTGACAGACCTCAGCTCTTCCTGCTGCTCCTTCATCGCTTCCGACTGTCGAGTGGTTTTATCCAGCAGCTGGTTAACTCGGGTACGGTATTGGGCAGAATTAATTCCGATAGCCACACTTTCCAGAGCGTCTTCCAGAAAACTTCTCTGTTCATCGTTAAGTTCTCTCAAAAGAGCAAACTCAAGAACGCCTTTAACTTCCCCTTCATACACAAGAGGGACTGTGATAATCACTCTGGGAGGAGTGCTTCCCAAACCCGATTCGATTTTGATGTAATCTTCCGGGATGCTGGTTAGTTCAATGGTCTGCTTTTCCATCGCAGCCTGTCCCACCAAACCTTCTCCAACCTCAAAGCTGTTTTTACTCTGTTTACGCCTTTTCCAGGCATAAGACGCCATCAATTGCAGCCGCTGCTCGTCATCCATGACATACATGGCGCCGGTCTGCATATCCAGATATCGCGCTAAATATGAAACAATATTTTTGCAGACTTCTGACAGTTCCTGCTCACCCCGCATACAATTATTCAAGCCCGCCTGGCCTTCCTGCTGCCAGCTTTTACGATCATTGTCGCTGATCACATTTCGCAGCTTTTCGGTCATTTCAGAGAAGCTGCGACTCAGGTCACTGATTTCATTATGACCACTGAGTACCGCACCCTGAACATAATCCCCAGAAGCAACTCGATTAACCCAGGCAGTAATAGTTCTTATAGGTCTGACCAGCCTGCGAGTAATGACCAGGGCAATCAGAATAACAATCAATGCAGTAATGGCTGAGATATAGATCAGGCGATTTCTGAACTCAATAACAGAGGAAAAGGCATCTTCCTGACCCACTTCAGAAATCAAAGCCATCGGGGTATCGGCTACCTCTATTGCATGATAGGTACCCAGCACCTTTTCCCCATAGACATTGATGTAACTCTTGATATGAAGCTTTTGCTCTATTTTTTGACGGTTAGACGCTTCTTTTTCCAAGCCAGCGTCTTGGCCAAAGAGTTCATTTAATTCTGCGTCGCTATCAAGGTTAAGACTTTCATCCTCCATGTCATGATCATGGTCATCCTCATGGATTTCATGGAAATCACCTTCAGTATCCAGGTGAGAGACCCAGTCTTTGATCAAGGCATTATCTGCTACTAATGTCATGGACTGGGTAGAATCCAGATCTGTCCCATAGCGGATATAACCATCATCGCCGACCAGATAAGACTTCAGGCCACCACCAAACTGGTTTTCACTCTCAAAAATGTTCTGAACGTTGTAGGCCAGAATTTGGACTGCCAAAAAGCCAGTCGTGTTCTCCCGCTCGTCTACCAGCGGCAGGATAAAGAAACTGACTTTTTGATCCCCGATCGGTGGATACATCGCCACATCAGCATATTTGGGAACCACTTCTTCGAGGCTTTCTCGTGCGGCTTTCGCAAAAGAGGTATTTGCAAGGGCTCCCTTGAACAGGTTTTTGCCCAGATCACCGTATGCATTCACTGTGTATAAAATATTGCCTTCAGCGTCAGCCAGAATGAGATCGGAATAATCGTAATACCTTAAAAAGTCCACAAACTCACTGGAATACTGATCCAGCACCAGGTTGTAACTGAAGGAGTTGATGAACTCTTCCGGGGACTTTTTTAAAGCCTTGTGACTCTGAATCAGATGGGACAGGAACTCCTGAGCCACTCCAGCCTTGATAAAAAGGTTAGTGATCACAGAGTCAAAATAATTATTAATCTGCTGACTGAGTAGCTGATTAATCGTATTCAACTGTTCATAACGACTTTGAACAATTGTATTTTTCCCTTCACGGTATTCATTAACGCCGATCACCGTGATAGGCCCCAGTGACAGAACCATGAACCAGACAAAAAGTGTGACTGATAGTCCATGCCTGAATTTTCTATCAGTTGATTGTTGTGCTTCCTGCATTATCTGGCCATCCCTGCCACTAAATCCCAAGTGCGTACGGTGTAATGTGCCTACAGCCTAAATTACGAGCGTCGAGTAGTTTATCCCTTATAGCATCGCCTCTTTAATGGAAAATTTTAGATCCGATGAGCAGGGAAATATCACCGGTTATCCAATTGGTCTGACAGAGTTTTGTCAGTCACTATGACCTGATGAAATGGGAAACAGAATATGCCAGAAAATAGAAGGTTATCCCCTATTTCCATCATGAGTTTGCCTCCACAGGAAAGACGTTCAAGATCTGACAGTGGTTACGGCTCAAGCCCCGAAGACAAAAACCTTCAAATACGAGATATAACCCCTGAAGAAGTAAAGCTGCAGCCGAAAAGAGAGGTTGAAAACCATTATCTGACAGATAAAAGACACTTTGATCAATGGTTGGAGGCAATGAGTGAAACCTTAATACATTGCTACGCCAAGCGCTCTCGCAGCCAATTACCTTTCTGGATTCAATCAAATCGATACCCTTTACGGCAATTCCGGGCCTATCACCTTCTGGCGCTGGATAACCAGTATCCTGCCAGGCACAAAAAGCTTCTTTCTGAAATGAATGACCTTGAGCAAAAGTTTATGGAATATAGAGACGATCTTCTCAATAGAACATTGTCGCAACGATATGTCATTGCCTCAGATCTGTTTAACACTCTGGCCGCCATCCAGACTTTTCTGGGAAAAACTTCTGAAGCAGAGAGAACGATTCATCAAGGTTTTGACTTTGAACCCCACAGTATTATTTTCAGCCTTCAAGATGCCCTATACGATTTAAAAATCTCTCCTGAAAGGGTGCTTGAAGGGTTTCCACAACGATAAATAGTGTTCCGGCCCTACCACTTCAATAGAACGCATCGAAGCCGATAATCTGGAAACAGTTATCCTTAAAAGCCGCCATCATGAAGCAATTTAACGCCTGTTTTACGAGCCTGATATTATCGGCTCTCCTGCTACCCCCTCCGTGCATGGCTCATCACGATCTGGTAATTTACAGTACTCGTAATATCGAACTGGTCACTCCTCTTACTGAAAAGTACCATCAAACTTATGGTGTCAAAATCAAGCTCGTTGAAGTAGAGGAGGCACGCCTGCTTGAGTCATTCAATAGCCCCGATCAACTCCGAAAGGCAGACCTGTTTCTGGCTAAAAGCATTCATTCCCTCTTTAAAGCCCAGAGTGCGGGCCTTCTGAAAACCGTCCACTCGGCCACATTGAGTGCCAACATACCTGAGCATTTAAGATCCAGAGAGAATAGCTGGTTTGGTATCAGCCTGAGAGCCAGAGCCATTGTGTATGGAACCCGCCAGGTGATGAAATCTGAATTATTCAGTTATGCTGCACTGGCTGGCCCCAACTGGACAGACAGGCTTTGTATAGCTTCAGGACAAACGCCTTATAACCAGCTGTTGATAGCCAGTTTGATCCACCGCTATGGTGAAAAGGATGCAGAACAAATTATCGAGGGCTGGGTTAAAAATTTAGCTCTGCCACCTATGAAGAATGATTCAGAGGCTATCAAAGCCATTGAGCAGGGAATTTGTGATGCTGCCATAGTAAATCATTACTACTTTTCCAGAGCCAGGCTGGCCAAACCAGATCTGAAATTAGATATTTTCTGGCCTAATCAGCGGGGACAAGGCGTTCACATTGGTATTTCAGCCATTGCCATGACGACGAGTACCCATGCAGAAAAAGAAGCTATTGCTTTTATGGAGTGGATGTCAGGAGAAGAAGCTCAAGCCTTATTGACTGAGCTGAACAACGAATTTCCGGTCAACCCAAGAGTCCCCCCCAGTGACAACCTGTCTATGCTGGGTGGTTTCAAGCAGGATAGCCTTTCTCTCGATGACCTGGTGGGTCTTATGGACAAGGCCCAGGCCATCATCAGGAAGACCGGTTTCTTATCCGATCAGTGAATCGTCTTTAACAACCAGACCATTGTACCGGCCAGACTGTATAAAGAGCAGGTTAACAGGGCAACTTCCCGGCGGGACAGTCGATCATTCGAAGCTTTCATAATGCTCACCTCGTACTTCATAATCGCTATTAAGGCATTACTGTTCCCAGTGTAGCGATCAGAATCTGCGTCCAAATTGCTAGCTGAACATCAAAGGTACCGTAGTCTCTGGCGTCCAGCCTGATTCCTCTACCGAGCATGAGAATGGTATCAATGGATGAACGGTCTTTTGGTAGTCCAGACTATCCAATGAGCCTTTATACGCCAGAAAAGCGTCAAGCTCCCAGATAAGCTTTCTGGACCGCATCGTCCGCCAACAACTCATCACCGCCACCCTGCAGCACGATACGCCCATTTTCCAGTACATAACCCCGGTCTGCAAGCTTCAGAGCCTGATTAGCATTCTGTTCTACTAAAAAGACTGTAACGCCTTCTTCACGAAGCCGTTCAATTATTTCGAAGATCTGTTGAATAACGATAGGAGCCAAGCCCAGACTGGGCTCATCCAGCAGCAGTAACTCCGGGCTGCTCATCAGCGCTCTGGCAATGGCCAGCATCTGCTGCTCACCACCGGACATAGTGCCGCCTCTCTGACTCAACCTTTCCTTCAAGCGAGGAAAGAGTTCCAGTACATGCTCATAGTTTTTTTGGAAAGCTTCACCATCAACAAAAAAACCACCCATGGTAAGGTTTTCTTCCACGGTCAGTCTGGAAAAAATCCTACGCCCTTCAGGAACAACAGCAATACCTGAGCGCATAATCTCTGAAGTAGGTCTTCCCGTTAACTCCTGACCTTTGTATTGAATGGAACCTGATTCGGCCTGGGGATCCCCACAAATAGTCATAAGGAGAGAAGACTTACCAGCACCGTTGGCACCGATCAGAGTAACAATTTCTCCAGCACCAATGTCCATACTCACTGAATCAAGTGCCTGAATTTTACCGTAATAGGTCGATACATTTTGAATACTGAGAAGAAGCTCCGGCGCCAACATACTACTACTGCCCTTTAATTATTCTGATAGTTATATGAGTAAAAGAAGATACCAGAAATGATCTTCTTAGGCAGCTCCATGCCCCTCAATCCGAAACCCTCCAGTAATTTAACCCTGTGGTGGGTAGCCAGAAGGGATAATTTCCAACACAACCTGAAAAACCTTCTATATTTGATCGGTCGCTAAAGAACAATTAAGGCTCAGGCTATGCAAATAATGCCTTGCGAGAAATATTGCTTATCCAGATTTATGGTGGGCTTCCTGTTGATCACTCTATGTATTGAATGCAGCGCAGATGCAAATGATTTTGCAAAGGACTATATATTTTGTCACCACTGCTACTCCGATACGAAAGGGCTAGCCACCTCCCCTGATACTGAAGACATGAGCCTTGTTGAAAAACTTCAGGCGTTCGAATCTGGCATTGATGTAGATAAACCAGAGCAAAGTCGGATTCCCTACCGAATTATTGGCGCAGGCTCCACCAGCCTGGGTATGACCATAGCTGCTATTCCAGACAAGTTAATCCGGCGTCTTCCCGGTTTTTACTCTTTCACTCATGCCAGTGATCATATCCATCAAGTCCATACCTATCGAGAAAAGTTACACGCACTGGGCATTCAAACTACAGACACGCAACTGGTTGCACTGGAAGAAAAGCGCCATACATGGGGAGAAAGGCTCGCTGGTGGTCAGGGCGTCGTGTATGTTATTCAGCCTTTATTAAATGGCCAGAAGCTGGCAAAAAAGTATCTGCAAAAAGCATCAGAAAAAGAAACCAAAGACTTTTTTCATAAACAATTTCAGATTACTCAAAGAATATTTGAGTACAACAAGGATCACCCCGGAAATGAAGTCACTCTGGATATCGTGCTGAATAATTGGGAAGTTCACTTTACAGGAAAGGGGGAATACGTCCTGAGGCTAAACGACCTTGCCCAACCTTTATACAGCGTTGATGGCAAACAACCTTATGAATGGTACGACCAGGCAACCTCTCTTATTTTTCCTTTGAATCGGGATGCCCAAAAAGAGCTAGTTAAGCATTTTGAAAAGTTACTCGAGCCCCGAAAATATATGATCGAACTGCTGTGGGGTTATGACCTTGTTACCGATCATCCTGAACGCTCCAGTATAGCGGCCATGTTCGAAAACAGTAGCGTCCAGAACCATAACTGTACACCGGATGAACTGAATCAGCCTGGCTGTAAAAACCACTACTACCCTGACTGGGCTCTGAATACAGTGAACCTGGAGTTGGAAAGGCTCAAAGATGATCAGCCGGATGCGACTGAAAGATACAAGAAATTAACAGGCGAAGAAGTATACCTGTCTTTCTTGAATAACAATTATGCTCTTTCTTGCCTGAGGCTATACCGAGGGCTGTCACACAGCATCCGGCATTACCTCAGTTATCTTCGCTTTTCCAATAGCATTCATATTCAAAAACCGGAAGGCACACCCGTTGATATGTATCAAACCAGTACACTTCCCGGTTATTGGGAGTGCTTCAGGGATCCAGATATCAAATATCACCCTTCTCCCAGATAAGCCTTGATCACTTCTGGATTATTGCGGATATCCTCTGGTATGCCTGAAGCCAGAGGTCGCCCCTGATTGATGACATAAATTCGGTCAGAAATATCCATCACCAGCTTCATGTCATGCTCAATCAACAGTACAGTGACACCATGATCCCGTCGCAAATCTGAAATCAATTGATCCAGCTCTGCGGTCTCATTTGGATTCAAACCTGCGGCAGGCTCATCCAACATCAACAGTTCAGGCTGTGTCACCATACAGCGAGCAATTTCCAACCGGCGCTGCTGACCATAGGCCAGATTCCCAGCTTCACGATTAGCAAACTGGGTGAGACCTACCTTCTCCAACCAGAACTCTGCCCTTTCCATCGCTTTTTCTTCACTTCGCCGATAACCTGGCGTTTTGAACAAGCCTGCCAATAGTCCGGTGCTCAGATGCCTGTGCTGGGCAACCAGAAGGTTTTCCAGCACTGTCATCCCCTTGAACAACCGCACATTCTGAAAGGTTCTCACTACTCCCAGTCGAGCAATTTTGTAACCTTGCATTTTCTCGATGGCTTGCTCTTTAAATTGCACTGAACCGCCAGTTGCGCGATAAAAACCTGTCAGACAATTAAATACCGTTGTTTTACCCGCACCATTGGGCCCAATCATGGAAACAATCTCACCGGGACGGATTTTCAGAGCCATCTGATCCACCGCCAACAGTCCGCCAAAGCGCATACTCAGGTCAGAAACTTCCAGTAAACTTTCACTCATTCTGATTCCCTCACCCTCTCTATAAGCTGAATGCACTAAAGGCTTTCAGCGACTGGTGCAGTCTTAACGGAACTTTCGTTCTCAGACTTGCCGGATTTTATTTTGATATGAGGTCGTTTCATGGGCATCAGTCCCTCTGGACGCCATACCATCATGCAGACCATCATCAATCCAAACATCAGCATCCGGTATTCCTGAAATTCACGAGCAAACTCAGGCAACACTGTCATGATCACAGCCGCAAGGATAACGCCTACCTGAGATCCCATACCGCCAAGAACCACGATGGCCAGAATGATGGCGGACTCAATAAAGGTGAACGACTCCGGGCTGATAAAACCCTGGCGAGCAGCAAAGAAGGTACCCGCAAAGCCAGCAAATGCGGCACCAATAGTGAATGCAGAAAGTTTAATGGCGGTGGGATTCAACCCCAAAGAACGGCAGGCGATATCGTCTTCACGTAAAGCTTCCCAAGCTCTGCCAATAGGCATGCGCAATAAACGGTTAATGACAAAGAGAGTCGCTATAACCAAAAGTACAGCGAGTATATACAGGAAAATCACCTTATACGTACTGCTGTAATCAATGCCAAAGTATTCATGAAAGGGAACATTCCCCTCTTCTTTCGCCCTTCGCCCAAACTCAAGACCAAACAGAGTAGGCTTGGGAATCTGGCTGATTCCGTTGGGGCCACCGGTCAATGATGTCCAGTTGTTAAGCAGGATTCGAATGATTTCGCCAAAGCCCAAAGTCACAATAGCGAGATAGTCTCCCCGAAGCCTGAGCACTGGAAACCCCAGTACAAACCCAAAAAAAGCTGCCAGAATGCCGCCCAGTACCAGACTGCTCCAGAAGTCGAGCCCCAGATACTGATTTAATAATGCATAGCTGTAAGCACCGACTGCGTAAAAGCCGACATATCCAAGATCAAGAAGGCCTGCAAGACCCACGACAATGTTAAGCCCTAAACCCAGCATGACGTAGATCAGGGCCAATGTTGCGAGATCCACAGCCCCCCTCGAAACAAAGAAGGGCCAAATCATCAACCCGGCAACTGCAAAACAAACCAGTGTTGTTTTAACGCTTTTTTTATCTGCGAGCTGTTTCAATGGATCTGTTTTAACAGAAGGCAGTCGTTGTTTGACACCCGATAATCCCTGATCAATCGGCGCGCGAAATAGCTGGAAAAAGAAAACAGCAACGGCGCCTGCCGCAATCCAATACAGTGAAGAGGCATCAGCCACTGTCACTTTCAGCCCAATGCCCGAAGGTTCCAGACGAATACCCAGCATTAAACTGGTTAATACCAGTAATACCACCGTTGAAAGAATGGCTGGAGTAAAGCGTAAGGACTTCATACTTTCTCAACCTCCGGCTTGCCCAGAATCCCTGTTGGCCTGAACAGAAGAATCAGAACCAGAAGGCTAAAAGCCACAACATCTTTATATTCAGAGCTAAAATAACCTGCCGTAAACGCTTCTGTAATGCCTAAGATCAAGCCACCCAGAACTGCACCCGGGATACTTCCGATTCCTCCCAAAACCGCTGCTGTAAACGCTTTAAGACCGGCCATAAAACCTATATAGGGATTGATTACTCCGTAATACATTCCCAGTAAGACGCCTGCTACTGCAGCCAGAGCCGCACCAATAACAAAAGTCATAGAAATAATCTGATGAGTATTGATACCCAGCAGCCCAGTCATCCCCAGATCTTCAGCACAGGCTCTGCAGGCTCGTCCCATTTTTGATTTGGATATAAACAGAGTCAGAGCTGTCATAGAGATAAAAGTCACTACAAAAATGATTAACTGCATATACGACACAGTTGCATGAAAACCATCTTCGGGACCAAAGGTCCAGCCACCACTGATCATACTGGGCATGGCAATGTCCCTTGACCCCTGGGCCAACCGAACATAGTTCTGCAGGAAAATGGACATACCGATAGCAGAGATAAGTGCTATCAGACGATTACTGTTTCTCAAGGGTCTATATGCAACCCGTTCAACAGCAAACCCATAAGTACTTGTGATGATGATACTGATGACAAAAGCAGAGATAAGCATCAGCGAAACACTGTCAATACCCATCATCGCCAGTGCTGCTAATACCGCAAAGGCGATGTAGCTACCAATCATATAGATTTCACCATGGGCAAAATTGATCATGCCAATGATGCCGTAAACCATGGTGTAGCCGATGGCTATCAGGGCATAGGTACTGCCCACTGTCAGGCCATTCAACAGCTGTTGAATAAAATAAAAAAAAGACTCAGGCATATTTATAATTCTCCGTCGCCTGGAACTGTTTTCATGAAAATTCAGCTATGACATGTTCTAACGCTATTTTAATAGTTCAGAGCAAGCTGAGTTTTCTAGCTCAGGGCTGTTCCATATCAGGCTAGGTACTGCATTTTGTTATTTTGACTGAGAATAATTTTTATCCATTAAGGTGATAAAAATTATTTCCATCGTTCATGGCTGTTTAAGAAGGAATGTTGCAACACGGTGAGTCTTCAAAAAGGGCGCCTGCCTGCTCTGTCTCAACCATTTAACCAGACAGAAGCAGTAAGGCCGACTACTGAACAGTTCAGTGTCGGCCCAGAGAGCAACCATTCCCTTTCGAATGGAAATACCATCACGATTAAGCCTGCGGTATTTCACACTCCGGCAACTACTTACTTGGCGACCGATTTGGTGCCATCAGCATGCCATTCATAAACAACAAAACTGAAGTCTTTCAGGTCACCTTTGTTATCAAAAGCCAGGTTGCCTGTTGGTGTAGCGAAAGTATTTGAACGCAGAGCGCCAGCTACTTTGTCTGGATTTTCACTCTTGGTCAGCTTCATGCCTTCTGCCATCACCTGAACAGCAGAGTAGGAAGGGAATACGAAAGGCCCCGTGGAGTCTTCGCCCTTAGCTTTGAACGCAGCAACCAGCTTCGCATTGGCTGGGTCCTGGTCGAAACTCTTGGGCAGTGTGACCAGAAGTCCTTCTGAAGCTGGTCCGGCAATCGCAGAGATGTCCTTGTTACCAACACCCTCTGGCCCCATGAACTTGGCTTTAAGACCTTTTTCGGCACCTTGACGCAGAATCAAGCCCAGCTCCGGGTGGTACCCGCCATAGTAAATAAAATCCACATTTTCTTTTTTCAGCTTGGCAATCAACGCTGAAAAATCTTTATCACCCGGCGTAACACCTTCAAAGACAGCGACATCAACACCCGCTTTTTCAACGGTATTTTTAACCGCTGTAGCTATGCCTTCACCGTATTGCTGCTTGTCGTGGATGACCGCCATACGCTTGGGCTTAACGCTTTCTACGATGTAGTTTCCTGCAGTAGGCCCTTGCAGGCTATCAAGACCGATTGTGCGAAATACCAGCTCATAGCCTCGGCTGGTGATACCGGGGTTAGTAGAAGCGGCAGTGATCATAAGAACGCCTTCATCTTCATAGATGTCGGACGCTGGCTGAGTAGAAGAGGAACACAGGTGTCCTACTACAAACCGGATATCGTCATTTACGATCTTATTGGCAACGGCAACGGCTTGCTTGGGATCACAGGCATCGTCATAAACCACTGCTTCCAGTTGTTTACCGTTAACGCCTCCCTGTTGGTTGATCTGCTCAACAGCCATCTTGGCGCCAGTGAACTGCATATCGCCATACTGAGCGACAGGACCAGTAACCGGGCCAGCCAGGGCAATTTTGATAGTGTCAGCTGCCTGTGCGAGGCCTGATACCCCTGCTACGGCTGCAGATACAGCCAGAGCGGCCAGTGTTTTATTCATTTTTTTTATCATGTGCTGTTCTCTTGGAAAGGACCTAATTCCATTTAATTATTATTTAAATCCTTCTTGCTCTCAAAAAGCTATATTAAGGATTTTTTTCAGTCATAACAGCTCTTTTTCTACACTTTTTTCTTCGACTTCAGTCTAAAGACCGACCAACGCAGTAAGGCTATAGGACCGATCAATACCTAGAGTGAAAACATCCAGCAAGGGAATACTCAAAATAAGATGTAGGGAGAAGCAGTATGGATATGAAACAGCACAATACTCAGAACCACGAATTGGAAACCGGCGAACTGATTTTACTGTCACTTTCTTTAGGCAGTGTTCTGGCTTCACTTCACTTCTTTTTGAATGCCATTTTCTAACAGCCATGAGCGAAAGAAATAATTATTCATCCGCATCTATGGTCAATAATTTTTCATGGTAGATGTCAGGAAAATGGCCGGGGTTACACCCGGCTCATCATCATTCAGGGCTTGATTGTCTCTACCCCTTCAGCAGTACCCAACAACAGCACATCAGCAGGTCTGGCAGCAAACAAACCATTGGTTACGACACCCACTATCTGGTTTATTTTCTGTTCTAACGCAACAGCATCAGTAATCTTCAGATTCCATACATCCAGAATGATATTACCGTTGTCTGTCATAACCCCTTCGCGATAGGCAGGGTCACCGCCCAGTTTGACCAGCTCGCGGGCTACATGACTGCGAGCCATGGGAATCACCTCAACAGGCAGAGGAAACTCACCCAAAACCCCTACCTTTTTACTGCCATCTGCAATGCAGATAAATTCTTTGGACACAGCCGCTACGATCTTTTCACGGGTTAGAGCTGCGCCCCCACCCTTGATCAGATGCAGATGTTCATTCGTTTCATCAGCCCCATCAATATAAAAGCGCAGTTCACTGACGCTGTTCAGATCATAAACAGGGATTCCATGTTGCTTCAGACGATCTGCAGAAGCCTCCGAACTGGCCACGCAACCGTCAAAACTGTTTCTATGCTCAGCCAGTGCATCAATAAAGAAATTAGCAGTGGATCCGGTACCAATTCCGATGATCATATCATCTTCAAGATGAGGGAGAATTCGCTGTAATGCAGCCTCGGCAGTCGCCTTCTTCAGCTCGTCCTGGGTCATGTCTCTACCTTGCGGTCATATACAATGAAGCGAGGGATTATACTCTCAGAAACAATCCCTCGCTGAACTAAATGCTCTATTCCCACAAACCTTTTATCATATGAATACGATAAAAGATTGTTTCTTGCGCACAGGGCTGTTTAGAATCGGTCGAACCAAGAACAGTCAATACGAAAGTGAAGTCCCATGCCTCATCAGTACATAAGAAAGATACTCGAAGCCAAAGTTTATGATGTGGCGATTGAGACTCCAATTCACGAGGCACCTTCTCTCAGCCAACGCCTGAATAATCAGGTTTTGTTGAAACGTGAAGATCTTCAGCCGGTATTTTCTTTCAAAATACGGGGCGCCTACAACAAGATGGCCCAACTAACTGCTGAAGAAAAGGCACGGGGCGTCACTTGCGCCTCGGCCGGCAATCACGCCCAGGGGGTGGCTTTGGCAGCCAAAACCATGGGTATTGAAGCGGTAATCGTGATGCCCAGTACTACTCCTGAGATCAAATACAAGGCCTGCGAAGCAAGGGGGGCCAAAGTCATCCTTCATGGTGACACCTTTGACCAAGCGCTGGACTTCTCTTTAAAACTCGTTGAAGAAAAAGGCTACACCTTTCTCCACCCATACGACGATCCATACACCATAGCTGGTCAGGGTACGATCGGCATGGAGATTCTACGTCAGCATACCGGCCAGCTCGACGCCATTTTTGTTCCTGTTGGCGGAGGCGGCCTTGCAGCAGGTATCGCAACTTATATCAAATACCTGCGCCCGGACATCAAAGTCATTGGCGTTGAGTATGAAGAATCAGCCTGTCTGAAAGCGGCACTGGAAGCAGATGAGCGGGTGAAACTCTCTCATGTGGGGATATTTGCTGACGGTATTGCAGTAGCCCAAATTGGTGAAGAGACCTTCAAGCTTTGTCGAGAATACATTGATGATGTGATCACTGTCAGCTCAGATGAAATTTGCGCATCCATCAAAGACATTTTTGATGACACTCGCTCAGTTTGCGAGCCTGCCGGAGCGGTTGGGCTGGCGGGCTTAAAAAAATACGTCAGCAAAACAGGTGCCAGTGATCAGAAACTGATGGCTATAGCCAGTGGTGCCAATATCAACTTTGACCGACTACGTTACGTTTCAGAACGTGCTGAACTCGGTGAAAAGCGAGAAGCAATTATTGCAGTCACTATCCCTGAGCAACCAGGCAGCTTCAAAAAGTTCTGCGAGACTCTGGGTAAAAGGAATATCACTGAGTTCAACTACCGCTTCCACGACCCAAAAAATGCAAAAATCTTTGTAGGGGTTCAGGTTCACCCTGATCAGATGCCCATCGATAATTTAATCAATGAGTTGAAAAATAAAGGTTACCCAGTAGACAACCTCACCGAAAATGAAATGGCTAAACTGCATATTCGCCATATGGTTGGTGGACACAGCAAAGCTGTTCAGAATGAAGTGGTTTACCGTTTTGAGTTCCCGGAACGCCCCGGCGCCCTGCTCAACTTTCTGAACAAACTGGGTGCCCGCTGGAATATAAGCATGTTCCATTACCGGAATCACGGTGCCGCCTATGGTCGTGTTGCGGTGGGTCTGGATATTCCCCAGAATGACCGTCAGCATGTGACCAGCTTTTTGGAAGAGCTGGGCTATCACTATTGTGAAGAGACAGATAATCAGGCTTATCAGGCGTTTTTGGGCTAATCAGTCCAGCTCATAGTGGACTCTGAGGAGTGATAATAGCTCCCCAGAAGAGCAATTAGAGCCGCACTCCCCACCTCCTGATGTTTGCCTTCGTGGAAACCTATACCACTTTGCAGAATGACGGGTATTCATTCCCGCGAGGGATCGTAGGAACAAGAAGAGCCTTGCCCACATCCTTCGACAAGCTCAGGATGACCGGAGCATTGAAGATGGTTGCACAAGTGGTCCCTAAACCTCGTTCCTACGCTCCAGCGTGGGAATGCATACGCTACAAAAATCAGACTTTGCAGCATGATAGATGGATCGGGATAGGGCGTAGCCTCACGGCTACGCTCCTCCCACAACACCACAGCATACGGGTCCGTACTGGGCGTTTCGGCCAGTTAAGCGGCCAACAATCTGATTAAACCTAACTTATCAAACCAACTATTGGGTAGCGCCATGTGTAACGCAGGACTCCGGCTCACTCGCCAATGTCCTTTTCCTGAAGCTACCGTTTGCCTTGTCAGTTTGTCACTGATTCCCTGCTTTCGCAGTTCCTTGTACCGCTTTGGGCTTCTCTTCCATTGATACCAGAGCAGACTTCGCAACCGCCTTCTTATCCAACAGTCAAAGTGTTCAAACTCTGTGCGGGTTTCTACTTCTCGGAAGTAGTTCTTCCATCCCTGCAAGTACCTGTTGAGTCCTTCCAGCCTCTGCTCAAGGGATCGACCTCCCTTTCGGGTTAGCTGTCTGATTTTATCCTTGAAGCGCTTGCCACTCTTTGTCGCAAGGGTTTTCCTGCCGTCTCGGGTAAAACTGTACCCCAGAAAGGGGCGCTTCCATGCCCGATCAACCGCGCTCTTTGTGTGATTGACTTTCAGTTTCATTTTACCCTCGATCAGCTTGACCAGACTGGCCATCACCCTTTCCCCTGCCTTCTTACTTTTAACAAACACACGACAGTCGTCAGCGTACCGAACAAATCGCAGACCTCGATTTTCGAGCGTTCTGTCAAGTTCGTCCAATACTATGTTTGAAAGTACAGGAGACAGGGGACCTCCCTGTGGCACACCCTCCGCTTGCGGTTTTACCAGCCCGTTTTCCATCACTCCGGACTTCAGGAATCGACGAATCAAACGCAATACATCCTTGTCCTCTATATGCTCTGCCAACTTTGCCATCAGTCGATCATGGTTGACCCGGTCGAAAAACTTCGACAAATCAATATCCACCACCCAGTTGTAACCATCCTTCATATACAACTGAGCCTGACTGATAGCCTGATGTGCAGACCTATAGGGCCTAAATCCGTAGCTGTAAGCCGAGAACCTTGGCTCCCACTCTGCCTGCAATACTTGTTGTATTGCCTGCTGCACCATTCGATCAAGAGCTGTTGGTATACCCAACTTTCGCTCTCCTCCGTCCGGCTTGGGAATCAGAACTCTTCTTACTGGAGTGGGTTTCCACAACCCTCTGCTCAAACACTGCCTCAGTTGACGACCATGCCCTTGTAAATACGTGAACAGGTCTTCCACTGTCATGCGGTCAATGCCTGCCGCTCCTTTGTTGCGTTTTACTCGCTGAAAGGCTTTCTTCAGATTATTGGGGTGGGCGATACGTGCCATCAAGCCTGTATCGCTTGCCGGGCTTTCGTAATCCTGTGATGCCGACACAACCTCAGCCCTCATAACGTCGCAGCCTCCGGTTCCGCCGTGACCACTTGGCATGAGTTCCAGTGTTTGCTGGATTTGTCTGCGTCCGGTGTATCGAATAACAGAAACTATTCACCACTCTGTACCGTTCAGGCCTTCACTGACATTCGCCAGCTACTATGCCGTCTGCTGACTTCTGTATGGCGATCAG
>NZ_JOKH01000001.1:1005429-1014761 GCF_000722635.1 Endozoicomonas numazuensis
CCTTATTACCCGGTTTAGCTGCCAATTCAATTCGAGCCTGGTTCAACTCGTTATTAGCAGCATCCCATGCTTCAGAAACTTCATCTTCACCAAGATCCACTTGACGACAAATCAAATCATTCAGAATCATACTGGCGTTACGCCTTAATTCTTCAAATTCACTTTCTGCTGGCTCTGCCATCCTTTCCTGAACTGACGCCATGAATTGCAGAAATTTGCTGTCTTTCTGGAGACAAGCCTGACGAATAGCCTCTCCCTTTCTTTCCGATAGCACCATGGCGCCCAGAGCATTTCTCAAATGGCCCAAAATATGATCTTGATCCAACTCTCCCCCACGCTCATTAATCTCTTCAACAATAGCTTCGAGAAGATAATCAATTTGCATGGGGATATGCTCAACAGCACCAGTTGCGATGCTCTCAACCAGACTCTCCATCTCCTCTTCCAGGCGAGTCCTAGAGTTGTATAAAGCAGCAAAACATTGATTCAATTTTATTGGACCCACTTCAGCTGCACTTAGTTTTGCACTTTCATCGGCAAGGTCAAAACCAGGAAACAGCTTCTGCTGCACAATCAATAACGGGTTTTGCCTACCCAAACATGCAAGGGCACTCTTTGAAAGTTTTGAGCTGGCAAGCTCCCCTTGAAAACGAGCGGAGTCCATTATCCGAATCAGAGCTGTAAGCTCTGCAAGAAAGTGCTCTTTTCCTTTCAGGGAGGATAAAGCTTCATGGTTCAGCTCTAGAGAGTCGATAGAAACTTCTGCATATTCCATCAAGTCAGCAACATCAAACTCTCCCTTTCTTTCCAACGCCGTTTTTAACACTAATGCTTGCCTGAATTCATAAAGCGACTGAAACGCCCCTCCAATATCTTCTTCTTGAATAGCCGTAATAAGCCCTTTCATTAACCTGACTGCTTCATTGTTATTGTCTGCGATCAACAGCTCTCTTCGTTGTTTCATTAACTCAGGAGTACCAGGGCGCGCCTCTGGAGACATTATTTTTACCGGCGCTTCAGACCTTATAAAGGCAGGCTTAATTTTTGGCTTGGTGTAAAAAACCTTAATGAGCCGAGAGGAAATCAAGATCTTTCCAAATCTTTTGAGTCCCCGACCAATTAACAGAATTTTTTTTCCGGCATAACCAACCCTGATATTGTAACCAAACACCCTGACTGTCTCAGGCCGAGCTGAGGACCCGGGGTTTTTAGAGGGATCTTGACTACTGGGAGGGGGCGCTCCTGGCCGTTCAATCATCGCTTCATCCTGAGCATTTATGACTATTCGAGAGACTTTATATAGAAACTATAGATAACAGTACCTTCCCCCTCCTTTTATCTCCAAACAAAAACACCCGCAACTAAGTGCGGGTGTTTAAAGAGAGCAGGCAAACAAAACGTCAGGCTTGCATGGAGCCTTTCACCTTTTTCATGGCATTTTTTTCCAGCTGCCTGATTCGCTCTGCCGATACACCATAATGATCAGCCAGCTCATGCAATGTAGCCTTGTCTTCGTTAAGCCAGCGCTTCTGAAGGATATCTCGACTGCGCTCATCCAATGTGGCCAGAGCATTTCTCAGCAAAGAAACCGAAGACTCAGACCAGTCAGAGTCTTCCAGCAGCCTTGCAGGGTCGGCACGCTGATCTTCCAGATAATGAGCAGGGGCGACATAAGCACCATTGTCATCACTGTCATCCGCATAACCATCAAAGGCTGTGTCCTGACCCGCCATTCGCCCTTCCATTTCACGGACTACCTTGGCTTCAACACCAAGATCAGTAGCAACAGCCTTAACCTCATCATTACTGAGCCAGGAAAGATGTTTTTTGGAACTGCGAAGATTAAAGAACAGTTTACGCTGCGCCTTGGTGGTCGCCACCTTCACAATACGCCAGTTCTTCAGGATAAATTCATGAATCTCAGCCTTGACCCAATGCACAGCAAATGAGACGAGACGAACGCCAACTTCAGGATTGAAACGCTTTACCGCTTTCATCAAGCCTACATTACCTTCCTGAATCAGATCTGCCAGAGGTAATCCATAGCCACCATAACTTCTGGCTATATGGACGACAAAACGCAGGTGAGACATAACCAGCTGACGGGCGGCCTCCAGATCATTCTTGTAGTACAGACGCTCTGTAAGACCTTTTTCCTGCTCGACAGACAACACAGCAATAGCGCTGACCCCTGTAACATAGGCATCTATATTCTGCCCCGGGACTAACATATCAACTGGTTGTAAACTGGTTCCCATCACTAACTCCGGTTAAGCGCAAAAAAGGCGCTCGACTTAATTCAAACTCCAAAAACAACAAACTGGCTTTCAATTCAATAATAACAAAAATCAGACTTCCTAACCCAAGCCACTTTACGCTTTTTTACGATCAAAATACTATAAAAACAGTCTTAAAACGGTCGCACCTTGTCAGAAAAGGTTTCTAGACAGGTTGCTCTTCAATCGTACGGATATGACGATAGCAGCTCACTGCTGCACCTGCCACCCCCAGAAAAACCCCGGATGCCAGCAATGATAAGAACATTGTCAAACCCGGACCTTCAGGTGTGAAATCACTGCCATACAAGGCTGCCAACTCCAGCACTCCAGACATCAAACCCGCCAGGAATCCCAAAATAATCAGCAATGCCAGAAGAGCGCCACCCAGTCCATACCACATTCCCATATACAGGAACGGCAGAGTGACAAAACCATCGGTTCCACCCACCAGCTTGATGACCTTGATTTCAGCCCGACGACTCTCAACACTGAGACGAACAGTATTACCTATCGTCAACAGAACAATAATCCCAAGAAGCCCTGATAGTATGACGGTAAAACGCTCCAGCAACTGCGTCATTGACTGCAAGCGCTTGATCCATTCCTGATCCAATCTTGCTTCCAACACCCCCTCTTTGACCTGATATTTTTTCATCAGTTCATTAAGCTGCTCTGGATTCAAGCCCTGAACGGGCGTCAACTCAAGAACCCCTGGCAAGGGGTTAAAACCCAGAGCATCAATGACTCCCTTCATTTTGGCTCGTTCCTGAAAGTCAGTCAGGCCTTCATCTGGGCTGATATATAGAAACTGCTCAACTTGCGGATCATCTCTGGCTTCAACCCTGAGACGATTAATTTGATCACGTTGCAGTTTGTTTTCGAGATAGAGCGAGATTCTTGGCTGACCTTCCCAGCCATGCCCAAGCGTCTGAAGGTTATTAGATAGCAACACCAAAATTGCCGGTAACGTGAAAGCCACTGCAATCATCAGGCAGTTCAAAAAAGAAGCAAAAGGCGTCTTAAAAATACGCCGCAATGAATCACCAGCCACCTGTCGATGCAAACTTTTCAGGTAGGCCATTGAAAAGCCGGTAGCCTCTCTTCTGGCTGCGCCTCTCTCAACTTCAGCTTCTTTCGGCACTGCTGCTTCAGACTGTTTTTTTCGACTACCGTCTTTATTCCTGACACTTTTTTTGGGAAACACGTTTAACGTACCTCCTGGTCATTCACCAGATACCCTTGATCGAGGGTCAAGATACGATGACGCATACGAGCAACCAGAGCCAGATCATGACTGGCTACCAGAACCGTAACGCCTACCTGATTAAAACTTTCAAATAACTGCATGATTTCAGCAGAAAGCTTAGGGTCGAGATTACCCGTGGGCTCATCAGCCAGAATGAGCGGAGGTCGATTAACAACCGCCCTGGCCAACCCTACACGCTGCTGCTGACCACCAGAAAGCTGTGTCGGATTCATTTTTTCTTTATCCAAAAGCCCCACCATATCGAGGGCAGCACGAACCCGGCCTGCACATTCGTGACGGGTGTGACCAGCAATAATCAAAGGTAAGGCAACATTATCAAAGACGGATCGATCGAAGAGCAGTTGATGGTCCTGAAAGACCAGACCGATATTTCTGCGAAAATAGGGAATCTGGCCACGCCCAAGTTTACTGGTATCGTGCCCTCCTACCCAGATACTGCCGGAGGTAGGTTGCTCCATCCGCATAATCAGTTTCAGCAGAGTACTCTTACCTGCTCCAGAATGACCGGTAAGAAAAGCTATTTCACCCCGATGCAGGTGAAAGCTGGTCTTATCCAGCCCCACGTGCCCTCCGGGATAACGCTTGGTGACATTGTCAAAGCGTATCATTCAGGACTTCCCTGCTACTTTATTCGTTTCGCTCATGACTGTTTACCGTGAAAAACATTTTGCCTTAACCGTTTTTATGCTGAAGCTGGCACAAAATATTTTTCCTCACTCATGGCTGCAGACAGAGACCAGTTTAATCTCCGTCTGCCTTTTCAGAACACTGCTGTCTGTGAAGTAAAGCCAGCCCGCTTCACACACTTATACTCAAGCAGTTTTAGCTCATGACTCAATCGGGTCGAACAGGGCTTCAACAAACTCGTCGGCTGAGAAGGGCCGCAGATCGTCAATCTGCTCTCCAACGCCCAAAAAGCGGATAGGCAGTTTCATCTGCTTAGACAGGGCAAATACGACCCCACCCTTTGCAGTACCATCCAGCTTGGTCAGCGCCATACCTGTCAGATTCACAGACTCGTGGAATATCTTGGCCTGATTAAGTGCGTTCTGACCTGTACCCGCATCCAGTACCAGTAGTACTTCATGGGGAGCCGAATCATCCAGCTTACCCAGAACCCGCTTCACCTTACGAAGCTCTTCCATCAGGTTGTCTTTATTGTGCAAACGACCGGCTGTGTCGGCAATCAACACATCTGCACCACGAGCTTTAGCCGCTTCAAAAGCGTCATAGAGAACAGAAGCACTGTCAGCCCCGGTGTGCTGGGCAATTACCGGGATGTCGTTCCGCTCACCCCAGACTTGCAACTGCTCTACAGCAGCAGCACGGAACGTGTCACCCGCAGCCAGCATGACTTTACGACCTTCATCCTGAAGCTTTCGCGCCACTTTACCAATCGTTGTCGTCTTACCGACACCATTAACACCCACAACAAGAATAACGTAAGGGGTTTTCTGCTCATCAATGACCAGAGGCTTGTCTGCAGGCTCAAGAATTTCCTTAAGTTCAGATTTCAGGGCTGCAATCAAGGCATCCGCATCGCCCAGTTCCCGGTACTTCACTTTTTTGGTCAGCTTTTCAATAATTTCTGTTGTGGCTTCAACACCTACATCAGATACCAGAAGCTGTGTTTCCAACTCTTCCAGCAGCTCTTCATCGATTTCTTTTTTACCGACGAAAATTTCTGCAACGCCATCAACAAAAGCGTTTCGAGTTTTGCCAAGCCCTCGCTTCATACGAGAGAAAAAACCCTTTTTCTCTTCCTGAGGCTCGACTGTTTCTGCTATCACGGGAGGGGCAGCGGCAACCGGGGTCTCTGCTACCTCTTCCGTCTTTTCCTCTACCAGCTCAGCCTGTACTTCAACGGGCTCTGATTCCAAGGTCTGGAAAGCCTGCTCCTGAGGAATATCCTCAGTCACTTCAACCTTGGCCTGAGATTCTTGTACTGGCTCTATTTCTACGGACTCGGCTTGGACTGGTTCAACAGAAGGCACTTCCTCTGCTGTCTCTACCACTGTCTCTACGACTTCAGCCTGGGCAACTGTTTCCTGGGGAGCTGCTACCGGCTCGGTTTTCGGACTCTCATCTACAACCTGGGCTGGCTCACTCTCTTTCTCTTCTTTGCGCCCCCAGGGCCAAAAACGTCGCTTAGCCGTTTTCTCATCACTCTTGCGAGAACCGAACATAAACTACTTCATCAGAATGGATTAAAAGGGTCACCGTATTAAAGCAGGTGGGTCTCAGGAGGCTAATCAAGAGCAAATACCATTCTCGGTCAGCCTTCTAGAACTGTGTATCCTATCTTACAGCTATTTACGAATGAAGCTTTTTACAATGAAAATACCCGTAAACAGACTCCTGACCTCATTATTACTCACTATCCGCTGCTGCAGTGAACTTTCCTTGCACTGGACGCTCCAATCCCCTCGGACCTTTCGATTAAAAGCTAGGAGGCTGACCGAGAATAGCGTCCGAGCATAAAATTCAGTAGAACGAGTCAGCTTTTTCACTGGATTTGTGCGAATAGTTGACCTATTTAAGCAAATTCAGTGGAAAAGATGGCCGTTCTTTCTGGATTTTAGGCCGGGCTGTCTATTCTCGGTCAGCCTCCTAGAGTGGATAGCAGCGCGTATTACCTGCTGCTGGCACTTGCTATCACCAACAAGCACTGAAACCTATTACATTTTTTTGAGTCACGTCCTGGATCAGGATCAGGATCAGGATCAGGATCAGGATCAGGATCAGGATCAGGATCAGCCACTATCCAGTAGACACATCTTATACTGGAGCCTGGCCGTCATATTGGGTGTTCTTATGCTGAGTTTTTTCGAGCACCATATTCCGGAAAGCCAGTAACAAAACCGCGGTTACTTCAACAGTGATTGCCTCAATCCCAGACACTCTTCCTTGAAAGTACGCCCCATTGATCAGGGAGGACTTCATTAATCTGGAAGTTGAACTGTCTACCCCCTTCCCACAAACTCCCCCCCAGTCTTGCCTGCAAACACACCAGCGAAACAGCCTCTGCAAGCAGCCTGCTGGAAATACTGGTATCTCCTCAGAAACCTGTGGTTATCTCTTTTGGTAACTGATGTACAATCACGCCTTTATTTGCCTTGAACCCTCTCCCCCTGGGACTGCTTCAATGCTATTAACAGGAGTGATCGATGGCGCGAAGACCTGCCGTCAAACAACGCCCCAATAAAGGTGGCGGACAGTTAAGAATTATTGGCGGCCAGTGGCGCAGTCGTAAACTGCCTGTCGCGGACCTGTCTGGTTTGCGACCTACCTCTGACCGCGTGAGAGAAACCCTGTTTAACTGGCTGGCACCTTATGTTCTAGGTGCCAGAGTTCTTGACTGTTTCAGTGGCACCGGGGCTTTGTCTCTGGAATCGCTGTCCCGTGGTGCCAAAGAAGCGACCCTGCTTGAAGCTGCTTCAGAGGCCTCTAAACTGCTGAAAGAAAACTTGAAAACCCTTCAGGCTGAGAATGCTACCGTCGTTCGCACTGACAGTCTGAAATGGTTACAGCAACCTGCTGATCAGGCTTTTGACCTGATTTTCCTGGACCCACCTTTTCGTCAAGGTCTACTGGAAGAAACTTGTCGTCTGCTCAACACCCATGATTACATTCACAGCGGCACACTCGTTTACATTGAGGTTGAAAAAGAACTGTCGCCTCTGCCCATACCTTCAAACTGGTCAGTTATCAAAACAAAAACGGCCGGCCAGTTAAGTTATTACCTGTTAAGTATTGAGTAGCTAAAAGCGATAAATCATGAACCCAGTAGAATCCCCCTGTATCCGTCAGTGCGCACTTAACGAAGACCAGGTTTGTACTGGCTGTTTTCGCAGTCGTAACGAAATAGCTCGATGGAGTCGAGCCAGTCAGGAAGAACAAAAAGAGATTGTTGTAAACGCCACTAAACGTTCAGAGATGCGAAGTCTTTCATCATAAAAAAGGCTCTGCCGTTTTTTTATGACTCCAGGCACTTTCAAGAATTCCTATGACTGAAAGTGCTGAAAAGATAAAAGCACTCTTGACATCCTCCCCCAGCTAGGGAGGGTGTCGCAAAACCTACTACAAGCCGGTAATCTGTATATTCAAGTAGCTTTACCGGCTTCAGCATGACGACAAGAACTCAAATAAAAATTAATACTGCTCCACAGCTCGATATTTTTTCAGGTACAGCCAGTAGTTCTGATCACAAAAAACAGGATGAATCCAAAAGATCAGCCAACAAAACAGGCAAACGACGTTTTGTTGCTCCTGACCCCAACGCAATCACTCTTGGCAACACTAACCTGAAAGAGCACCTTGAACTAACCGGTCAAAAAACACCTTTTACCGTTGCATCCCTTCTTGATGAACAGGACTGGTCTGATTTTGAGCAAAGGTATGCATTAGAAGGACGTCCTCCTTATTCACCCCGTAATATGATGGGTTTGATTCTCTATGGCATTATGCAAGGCATTACCTCGTTGAGAACTCTGGAACGATTAGCCCGTGTCGATCTTGGCTGTATGTGGGTTACCGGAGGGATTTTTCCAGACCATGCCATTATTGGTCGCTTCATCAATATGCACAGCGAGTCCATGACCGGTGCTTTCTTTGAAAGCCTGACACGAGCCGTTCTCAAAAAAACAGACTCCGATGGAAGTTGTCTGGCTGGTGATGGGACCGTTATAGAAGCCGCTTGCTCAAATTACAACCTGATGAAGCAGGAAGCTGCGCAACAGGTGCATGAAGCAGCACAAACGCAAGCTGACAACCATCCAGATTGCCCTGAAAGCCAAAAGAATCTGGAGATGGCCAGCAGTGCTCTCGAAGCAGTCGTTGAACGCAACGCGAAGCGAAAGAAGAACGGTAAGTCAGAAAGTGCTGTCGTAAGCCCTACAGAGCCTGAAGCTGTTGTCCAAAAGATGAAACGGGGGCGAGGGTACACAACGAGTTACAAGCCATCCGTATTAGCTAATAACAAGCGGGTGGTACTGGCTCAGGCTGTAGACCCTACCAATGAAACTACTGTCGTAAATCCAATGCTTGATCAGTCAATGCAGATCACGGGTAAACCAGTCGATGAAATGCTATTGGATGCTGGTTATTTTAATGATGAAGTCATTGCAACCAGTCTGGAGCACGATATCAGCCTGCTATGCCCTGAGGGTAAAGAACCAGGCAAACCCAAAGAATCCAAAAAGTTCCAGAAGGGACATTTTTATTACGATGAAACCAATGACGTTTATCGTTGCCCTGCAGGAAAAGAGTTGACTCCCATTGGTAAGATAAAAGGGAGCGCTCGCACAAAGGAGCAGAAGATATATGGCAATGGGCCTTGCGAAGGCTGCCTTCTCAAAGATAAATGCACGAGCAATAAGAAGGGGCGGCGCATAAAGCGCTATGCAATGGATGATGCTAAAGATGCACTGAGGCAGGTTATGCAGCATCCGAAAGCCAAAAAGTCTTTCAGCAAAAGGAAGGCGATGGTTGAACCTGTGTTTGCCTATTTACGGGATGTACAGGGATTAAACCGCTTCCGTCGCAAGGGGCTGGAAAAGGTTAAACTGGAATTTGGTTTGCACTTGCTGGCTTACAACCTGAGTAGGGCTGTAAAGGCCAATATTTACGCTATTTTATGGTACAACTGGCTTCTCTGGGCGTTGTTTGAGAAGTGTCACCCATTTATAGAAAAAATGGACAGCTGGGAAAGAGTCCCAATGAAGTGTCATTCTACACCGAGCAAAGCGCCTCACTGGGTTTGAATTTTGGCTTTTAAGACACCCTCT
>NZ_JOKH01000001.1:1016200-1483165 GCF_000722635.1 Endozoicomonas numazuensis
TAGGAAGCCATTTGTGCATGGTGTAAGAGGATGGAATTTTTTCGCCAGACTTCCATTTTTCATTGCAGATGCTCAGGGCTTTATTCCAGACAAAACGACATGTACCGCAGAGCTGCATAAGCCTTTCATGCTGCTCTGGCGTTACGTCCAGTCTGTACTTATATGCCTTGATAATCTTCATTTATGCAATCAGTGTGATATCTTATATGCTATATATAATAGCCCATAATACGGATTATAAAATATCAGTATGCAGGAAATAAAGAAAGGTCGGCACAGTGCTTACAGCCTGCATTGCCACATTGTTTTTGTCACAAAATACAGAAAGAAAGTTCTGGGAGCTTTGCACTTAACAAGACTGAAAGATATTTTTTCTGAAATTTGCGGGAGCTTTGATTCTGAGCTGGTTGAATTTAACGGTGAAGCAGACCATGTGCATTTGCTGGTTGAGTTTACGCCCAAAACCCCGTCTATTTCCAAACTGATAAACAGTTTAAAAGCTGTTTCGTCCAGAAGACTAAGGCAAGAGTTTTGTGATATTGCGGGTGCTTATCGAAAGCCTGTCTTATGGTCGAGATCATATTTTGCCGGAAGCTGCGGGGGCGCACCATTGGATGTAATTAAGGAGTATATCGAGAACCAAGATCAGCCCTGACGGGCTGACGAAATTCACCTCCCTGCTAGGTCGCAGGGAGCACTCTTTCGATTACAGGTAGACTCAAAACATCACATCGACAACTCGCCATTCACTAAAAATAACTCAACGAACGATACAAACCCTATCATTCAAAAACAACATCACCCACACGGTAGTGGACTTAACCTATCGTTCTAGGTAACCTTCTCGCCGCTGAAATAATTCAAAACAGCCTCTTTTCAGACGAGAACTCTAAGGAGTGGTCACATGAAACAACCCGTCCGTATCGCAGTCACAGGTGCAGCAGGTAACATCAGTTACTCCCTTCTGTTCAAAATTGCTGCCGGTGAAATGCTGGGCGCGGATCAGCCAGTTATTCTGCAACTGGTTGAGATTCCTCAGGCTATGGACAAGCTGCGTGGCGTGGCCATGGAGCTCGAAGATTGCGCATTCCCATTGGTTCATGGCATCAGCCTTCACGACAATCCTTTCGACGGCTTCCGTGGCATTCACTATGCCATGCTGGTAGGCGCACGCCCTCGCAGCAAAGGCATGGAACGTGCTGACCTGCTGGAAGCTAACGCTGTTATCTTCGCTGAACAGGGTAAAGCCCTGAACGAAGTAGCTAACCGTGACGTTAAAGCACTGGTTGTTGGCAACCCAGCTAACACTAACTGCCTGATTTTGTCCCGTAACGCTCCGAATCTGGATCCTTCTCAGTTCTGTGCCATGACCCGCCTGGACCACAACCGTGCCAAAGGTATTCTGGGCAACAAGCTGGGCGTTAACCCATCGGATCTCGACGGTGTTTGTGTTTGGGGTAACCACTCTCCAACCATGTACCCTGACGTCCATCACGCTACTGTTTTGGGCGAAGAGTCCGCGATCAGCCAGATTGACGAAAAATGGTACAAGGAAGATTACACACCTCGCATTCAAAAGCGTGGTGCTGAAATCATTGAGTGGCGCGGTCTGTCTTCTGCTGCTTCCGCTGCACAAGCCGCTCTGGATCACATGCATGACTGGGCTCTGGGCAGCAACGGCGAAGTGGTCAGCATGGGTATCATCTCCGATGGCAGCTACGGTGTCGCCAAGGGCATTTACTACTCTTTCCCATGTGTCTGCGAATTCGGCAGCTACCAGATCATTCAGGGTCTGGAAATCAACGAATACGGTCAGAGCATGATGAAAAAGACCGAAGAAGAGCTGTTGAGCGAGAAAGCTGCTGTAGATCACCTGCTGCCTGCAGAAACTGCAGAGTCTCGCGAAAACCTGAGAAAGTCTGACCGTACCGGCCAGACCGCTTACGACAACGGTCTTGATAAGGCTGATGTTTACTACAAGGCTGATCGCATCTGCTGATCATCCAGACCTGACCGGGAATAGGCCGTTCAAGCACTATTCCTGACCAGGCTCCCAGGAGCTGATCCCCTCAGCTCCTGCTTCTTCTTTCTGCGTAGCCTCACTTCATTTACTAGTCTTAGAAGCTTTCATCATCATCTGGCGATCTCAGGATGCTTTCATGCACACGACTGTTGCTATTTATTGCGTCTTTCATATTCGGCCTGCATTCTTCATTAATTCTGGCTGATCAAAAAGAGAAACCGGATAACGAGTCGGAAGAAGAAAAACCTGGATTAGAACTATCGAATGAAGAGCCTGAAACAACCATATGCCTGGAAACACTCACCATTCAATTTTCAAAAGAGAAAGAATTTGTCAAAAGCCTAACCCGCTTTTTGCAGGAAACAGATCAGGAATGCATAGAGCTGACTCCAGATCAGAACCACCCGCCTTATGACAGCAAATTTAATAAATATGTAATTCCGGACATAACGACTCTTCCTCTACCTCAAAACCAAAGGCGGATTATCCATGGCAGACTGCTTGACTGCCTGCTAAACAATCGTTCTTGCCTGAACGTTAACAAGCAAGCCATGGGCTATTGGCACCAGGATGGCTTTTCTGGAGGACTGTTTATCCCTTCCATGCCTGAACAAAACGATCCATCACAAGAAACACTGATGAGCATGTTTGTGACCGTTTTCAGAAACCTTGTTCGCCTGTTTTTGATGCTGCCGGCACCAGGCCAGGAAAGCAGTGACGCAACGACAGAACAACAGAGAGGATCTCGCTTTCGCCCCCACCGAAATAACCCCAGAAGAAAAGCAGAAAGAAAAAGTAGGAGAGAAGAGTCCAGCAACCCTTATTCACAAGACAACCGAAATCGTGACCGCAGTCGAAGTCCTATTCGTAAACCACCTAAGCCCGATAACTCATAAAGATAAAAACCTGTCTTTACTATTACCGACAGACTCAGACCCTGTTTTTCAAGCCTGCCAGTCCCTTCTGATATTGAACGTCTTCTGTCATAAGTGGGACTCTTTACTATGAAAATGCAGCTAATCCAGGCTCTGTAGAGATCTTCATGTTTCGGGGTGAGCTGCATTTTCCGCTCATGGCTGTTTGGGTGATTTGTCGACCAAGGTTTTCAGCGATACCTTCAGCGAAGTGCTTTGCCTTGTCAGCTACTTCTCCGGCAAACAGCTCATCAACGGTGTTCCTGAATATAGAAAGCCACTGCAAGCAAGGGTAGCAATAGTAAGCTACCAAGAGTTTGTGCTTTATAGTGTGGGTAGCCATCATTCTTCTGGCATTAAACAGATATAAATGTATTTTTGTTTACTTTCCATCCGATATAATCGAATCCGTCGTCTATCAAACAGTTACTGCCTGAAATGAATTCACCTACGCCTTTTCACCCCAGCTTTTTACTTTCAGGCCCACACCGACAAACCCTCTGGCCTCCTTTACTTCGACAAAAAGAGTCCCTTGAGAGGCACAGGGAACGATTGAAGCTCGAAGATGGAGATTTTCTGGACCTGGATTGGTGTGGTAGCAATGAGCACTCTCCCTTGGTGGTTCTTTTGCACGGTCTGACTGGCAGCTCTAACTCAAAATATATTCTGGGTCTGCAGCAACAACTGTTTAATCAGGGTTGGCAAAGTGTGGCAGTGAACTTTCGCAGTTGCAGTGGCGAGCCCAACCACCTTGCGCGTAGCTACCATTCAGGCGACAGTGCTGAACTGGACCAAATACTGGTAGAAATGAGCAGCCGATTTCCCAACCGTCCGATGGCAGCCGTAGGGTACTCTCTGGGAGGGAATGTGCTCCTGAAATACTTGGGTGAACAATCCAGGAATTGTCCGTTAACCTGCGCTGTGGCCGTTTCAGTGCCTTTTCGTCTGGACATTTGTGCCGCAAAAATGAATACCGGCCTATCACGCATTTACCGTGACAATTTCCTTAAGGAGCTGTATCAACAAGCACAGGACAAAATCGAATTGTTTCAGTCTAAAGGCTGGAATGAAGAAGCACAGCGTCTGACCTCTCTGATCAACGGATCAAGAGTTAAAACCTTTGAAGAGTTTGATCACAGTATCACAGCGCCTTTACATGGCTTTAAGAGTGGTTCTGACTATTATCAGCAATCCAGCAGTCGGTACTACTTGCAAGACATCGCCAGACCTACCTTGATCATTCATTCCGAAGACGACCCTTTCATGACTCCACAAGCACTGCCTCGCAAAGAAGAGTTATCCCAGGATATCTGTTTTGAGCTGACTTCAGCGGGTGGGCATGTGGGCTTTATTCAAGGCTCTATTCTACGTCCTGAATTCTGGCTTGAAGAGCGAATACCCGCGTTTTTGAACAGTTACTTTCCGCCATAAATTCTAATTTAATCACCATGATCCAAGCGTTAATTACCCTACAGACCCCGTTCACTCTGAGCCTGTCGAAGGATGCTGGCCATGCACTTCGACAGGCTCAGTGCAAACGGTATGGGGGATAACGCCCGGCTGCACCAGAAGCTCATCTTTTCAGAATACTCATAGGCACAAAATACTCTGCTTCCAGCTCAGCAAAAGATTCTTTTGCCACTTCACAGACAAAAGGCCGGTCCATCAGCAGAATTTGGTAGAAAGCTCTTCTGAACAGTTTTTTGGGTAACACCTCATTTTCTTCCAGAAAAGCAGCGGTTACCCATTCCTGCCAACTACTGAGGACCATGAAATTGTTCAACGCCAGTGCTTCAATCTCCTGCTCAGGCACATCCATATAACCTGACGACACAAGCCCTACAATAATCCTTTCCAGCGTTTGCAGGGAGAGCCTGGCAAACTGCTGATAGGCAGCCCTGAGCTCCCTGCTGCGGTTCATAACACCATGCACATCCCGATAAATAAAGCGGAATTCCCACATACCCGCCAGAGCTACTTCAAGGAACATCCGTTTATCTTGAAAGTTCAGTGGACGATCTTTCGGAACGGTAATTTTGACCGCAATGCTGTCAATCAGTCGTTGAAAAAGAGCAAGAATAATCTCGTCTTTATTCCTGAAGTGGTAATAGAGATTTCCAGGAGAAATACCCAGATCTGCTGCTATATGATTCGTTGTTATCGCTCTTTCACCCTGGCTGTTAAAAAGCTCCAGAGCTCTGTCTAAAATGCGATCCCGAGTTTTAACAGCCATAAATACCCTTGAAATTCTGCCAGCAAGTCGATAGATTCCAGTTTAGAGTAAATACTCTAAACCATATTAAGTCAGGCATAAAGTCAGAAGTGGCAGTGTTGATCAGTGAGTAACCTGAGCCATCACGGCTTCTTCACCATCTTCTGGAGTCTTGGCAATCAACACCTGCTCGGCTTCAAGACAAAAAATAAGAACCGGATCTGCTGAAGGAGACCTGCGCCATGAGCGTTACTGAAATTGACCAGACTACAGAGACTAAATCACCGGATCAAACGACAACCAGCCATCGTTCTTCCAGTCTGATAGCAGAAATGAATGCGTCGCTTGAAGCCCAGAGGCAAGCTTTTCAGAAACAGCCCAGTCCGTCTCTTCAACAACGAAGAGAGTGGTTGAAAGCCTTGAAAGAAGGTTTGAAGAAAAACCAGAAATCTCTGATCGATGCCATGAACAAAGATTTTGAAGGTCGTGCTGAGACCGATTCATTACTGGCAGAGTTTATGCCATCGTTCACATCCATTGATTACTGCAGTAAGAATCTGCCGAAGTGGATGAAACCCAGTAAGCGACATGTTTCGATCACTTTACAACCGGCCTCAGCAAAAGTTATTTATCAGCCTCTGGGAGTGGTTGGTATTGTCGTTCCCTGGAACTACCCCCTCTTTTTGGCTGTAGGCCCATTGGCAACGGCCCTTGCCGCTGGTAACCGGGCAATGATTAAAATGTCAGAATTCACTCCTGCCACCTCAAAACTGTTCGCTGAAGTCATTGCTAATATATTTCCGGCAGACCTTGTCACTGTCGTCAATGGAGAAGCAGAAGTCGGAGCGGCTTTTACCGCATTACCATTCGATCACATCCTCTTTACCGGCTCCACTCAGGTTGGAAAGCATGTCATGTCGGCCGCAGCCAGGAACCTGACACCCGTCACTCTGGAACTGGGAGGCAAGTCTCCTGTAATCATCGATGACGACTTCCCAATACAGGAAATAGCTGAACGAGTCTGTTACGGCAAATCATTAAATGCCGGGCAAACTTGTGTGGCCCCCGACTACATACTGATCAAAAAACAACGCAAGGAAGCCTTTGTAGAAGCCTATCTCAAAGCCTTCAGCAGCATGCACCCTTCAGTCAACAACAGTAAGAACTACACCGCTATTATTAACGAGAGACAGCACCAGAGGCTGCTTAATCACCTTGAAGATGCCAAAAGCAAAGGGGCAGAAATCCGGGTTGGCAATAATGAGGCCATAACAGATGGCTCCCGCCGTTTACCTCCTCACCTGATTCTCAATGCCACTGCAGATATGAGTGTGATGCAGGAAGAAATTTTTGGTCCACTGCTCCCAGTGATAGAAATAGACAACATTGATGAAGCGATTCAGTTCGTCAATGAACGTCCTCGTCCGTTGGCACTGTATTACTTTGGTGAAGACAAACAGACACAGGATAAAGTACTGACCCACACCCATTCTGGCGGCGTATGCCTGAACGAAACTCTTTTCCATGTCGCTATTGATGATATGCCTTTTGGAGGCGTCGGACCTTCCGGCATGGGACACTACCATGGGCATGAAGGCTTTCAGACACTTTCCAAAGCAAAAGCAGTCTTTAGCAAAGGTCGCTTCAACAGCGCCCGGTTCATTTTCCCTCCCTACAATACCTGGCTGAAAAAGAATATGATCAAATTCCTTTCTGGTTCCTGATAGAAATCATCCGGTCCGGGTTGTGTTTTAATAGCCCGGATTTCCTCCGGAATGATTTACAGGGACTATAAAAACAGCTATTTCTCATTTAAATGCCCGGTTTTAAGTCAGGTTATTTGTCACCCTTGATCGATTTCGATACCATTCGGCCTTCGTTATCTATAGATTGAAGAATTCTGCTTCAACCTTTTCAGTACGAAAGGGACAGATCAAGACGCACTGTCCTTCACTATAGGCATCTGTGAAGTCATTGAGCTTCGGATTATTGACCTTATCAAGTTGTGGTCAACCGGCTTCAAAGGCTTCCTGAGACATCAGCAGGAAATGCACTTTCAATGAGCAAGGTAATCTACCCCGGCACTTTTGACCCTATAACCAAAGGCCATCTGGACCTGGTAGAACGGGCAGCAAGAATTTTTGACAACGTGGTCATTGCGGTAGCAGAAAGCCCCAAAAAAAAGCCTATGTTTGACTTAGCCAAACGTGTTGAGCTGGCAGAAGAAGTGATAGCTCACCTTGATAACGTTTCGGTGACAGGTTTTAGCTCCCTGCTCGCCCACTTTCTGGAAGAGCAAAAAGCCACAGTAATTCTTCGTGGCCTTAGAGCTGTATCTGATTTCGAATACGAATTCCAGATGGCAAATATGAACCGGATTCTGGCTCCCAGTGTAGAAAGCCTGTTTCTGACACCTGCTGAGCAGTACTCCTATATTTCTTCTACGCTGGTACGGGAGATTGCCTCACTGGGTGGAGATATCGACAAGTTTGTCTCTCCCTGTGTTCAGGAAGCCCTGAAGGCCAAGTTTGGCCCTAATGCCCAGAGCTGATAGAGCATCCTGAATCTGGCGGCTTGAGCCGTGTGCCTCAAGCAGAACTGGAGATTACATCATGTCCCTGATCATTACTGATGACTGCATCAACTGTGATGTGTGCGAGCCTGAGTGCCCGAACAGTGCGATCTCTCCCGGAGAGGAGATTTATGAGATTGACCCCCATCTCTGCACTGAGTGTGTTGGTCACTATGACGAGCCACAATGCCAACAGGTTTGCCCCGTTGACTGCATCCCCAAAGATCCGAATAACGTCGAGTCTAATGATGAGTTGATGGAAAAATATCTTATTATTACCGCAGCAGCCTGATCATCGCTTTTTCATGACTCATGAGCCTATAGGAGTTTGTCTGTGAGCAGACAGACTCCTGGAAGCCTGTCGGACTTATGCTGTCGAGCATAAATACATTAAAGCGACAGGCTCTTAGGGAAGTTGCGAACAAGCGCTATGCCTGGCAAAAGAAAAGTTCAACCAATCTTTCGAAGCTCGCCCAGCTTTCCATCGGAACCATAAGAAATTTCAAAGGTGCCATGAACCCCTTCACGGGTGACATACTTCAGCAGAATGTCATAGGGAATACTCATACTAAAGCCTTCCCGGGCATTGACCTGGACACGATTCTTTTTGCCCTGATAATACTGTAAAACCTGCTGAGAACTCAGACTGATAGAGAAGGTGGCCTTATTCATTATGGACTCCATTCCTCATGTTCAATCAAGAAACATTGACGGTTAAGCTATGGAAATCTGACCAGGGTTCTATCGGATTTAGGGGCATTTCAGTCTGAATTTCAGCAAAAGCCGACGCGCTCTACTGATATTCGTGCTCGAAAGCGTAAGTCCAACAGGTGCCTGAAGCTCCAAGATTTTTATTATTTTAGCGTGAAAGTTTTTTCCTCTCCAAGTGAGATAACTGTCTGTTTCAAACTTTTGAGATCTTCACCTTTACGAGACTAAAAATTGACGCATCCACTGAATCATCAGTTGGCTGTCTACTTTTTGCTGCAGAGAAACAAGAGCGGCCCTGACCGTATCTTCCGGGATAATTGCCCCCCTCCGATGCTCCATCAATGCAGCCGAATATTCTTTGGAAAACTCCGGGTGCCCCTGCACGGTCAAAAACTGCTCGTTGTACTGCAATAAAAAGTTGGGACAAAAAGGACTGCCAGCGATTACTTCAACATTTTCAGGCAATTGCAATACTTGATCCTGATGGCTGACTAAAAGATTAAGCTGCTTTTTTTCAGGTACCATCCAGATATCACTTTTGATGATTTCATTCGTATACTGGCCAACCCCCCAGCCTTTTTCAGATTTCTCTACCACGCCCCCCATAGCCTGAGCAATCACTTGATGACCAAAGCAAATTCCCAGCAGCTTCTTGCCGGTTTTTGCCAGAGCCTGAATCCACAGCTCCAGTGAGCTTATCCAGCCCAGCTGCTCGTAAGCACTGACTTTGCTGCCCGTAATCAAATAGGCATCACATTCACCGGAATCTTCCGGAAGCTCATTACAATGAGCCCGATAAACCCTGAAGGTCATCAATGGGTCAATCGATAGAAAGGCTTTCATGAACATTTGCGGGTAACTGCCATAGGTTTCCACCAGAGAAGGATTGACATCATCACATTCAAGTATTCCCAGCTTCATCCTGTATTCTCCTTTAGCCATAGCGATGGTCATGGCTTAAACACTATTTTTCTCTACCCATACCTCGGCCCCAACAGCTTTAAATATAGGTTTATATAATTTCAAAGTATCGCGCCAGCTCCCAATCGGTGACATGCTTTCTGAACTCCATTTCTTCCCATTCGCGGGTAGCCGCATAATGGTCAACAAAGGTTTTTCCAAAGTAGCTCAGGGCAGCTTCTGACCCTTTCAGCAGCTGGGCTGCCTCATACAAAGAACGAGGCAAAGTCTGTTCATCAGGGAATTTCTGGCTATAAGCATTTCCAGACACTGCTTCTGTAGGCTCCAGTTCATGCTCAATACCATAGAGGCCTGAGGCAAGAACAGCCGCCAGAGCCAGATAAGGACTGGCATCTGCTGCACCCAGCCGATACTCGACTCTCTGACTCTTTGCATTACCTGGAATTAACCTGAGAGCACAGGTTCTGTTTTCTATCCCCCACGACGCTCTGGTAGGTGCCCAGTAGCCAGGCACCAGACGTCTATAGCTGTTAATAGTGGGCGCCAACAGGGCAAGAAACTCTGGCATTAAACGCTGTTGACCTGCAATAAAGTGCTTTTGAAGCGCACTCATTCCATATGGCTTTGAAGGATCATAAAAAACAGACTCTCCGTTGGCATTAACCAGGGACATATGAATATGACCACTTTGGCCCGCCAATTCGGAAGACCAGCGGGCCATGAAAGTAGCCATTAAGCCATTTCTCTCTGCCAGCACTTTCATGAATGTTTTAAAAAGAGCCGCCTTATCTGCTGCCGACAATATGTCATCAACCATCAACGCTGCTTCGATAACGCCTGGACCGGTCTCAGTATGAATGGACTCAATGGGAAAGTTCATCACCTGGGCCATCTCTATAATCTGTTGATAGAGTTCTGAATGAACGGAGTTCCTGATCACGGAATAGCCAAAGCTATCTGGCGTAAAAGGTTTCAGGTTTCGGTAGCCTTTTTCACGAATGGAGTCAGGAGTTTCCTGAAACAGAAAGAACTCATACTCACAGGCCGCTCGTGCCCACAATCCCATGCTGGCAGCCTTTTCAATCACCTTGCGCAAAATGCCTCTGGGACACACCTGTTCAGCCTCATCAGAGAACTCTGCAAGAAATAGCAACATGTTCTCTTCATAGGGCAATTCACGCACCGTTTCTGGTAGCACTCTTACCTGCTTGTCTGGAAATCCGGTATGCCATCCCGTAACCGAAGTATTGTCGTATATTCGATCTTTGCAGTCCCAACCCAAAATCACATCACAGAATGAAAAGCCGGAATCCAGGGCAGAAAAAAACTTACCCCTGGCCATGTACTTGCCCCGCAGTACACCATCATTATCAAACAACCCTACCTTGATATGACTCAGTTTCCGCTGGTTAACCAGCTGCTTGGCCTCTTCGACTGTTTTTATTTTTTTGAGCTCAGACATTGCATACTCCAGCTAGATTCTTGTCGCCTGAAACTATAGACAAGGCTCAATAGCCTGCCATTTTTGACCACACAATCACTTAAATAAAAAATCGACTAAACTCTATTGCTTATCAAAATGGTCACTGTCACTGCTTGTTATTAAGTATTATGAAGACTGAATTAAAGAAGTGTTCAATTCGACAAAGCATCCTCTCCCCCTCATTCTTACTATGTGCATTGTCCCTGAATGTACTATCCCCCTCCCCTCAAGCCTCTACTGACTGGACTATGGAAAAAGCGGGACTTTCAGGGCTGGTAATACCTTCTCTTCATCTATTGTATGAGATGAGTCAGCTAATACCTGACGATTTCAATCCAACGCTGGTTCAGTCAGAACCAGACATGGAAGGATTCCCCCTTTACTGGATTTATCAATATTTGTTAAATGCCTTTTCGAAAACTACAGAGGTTGGTCCATTTCTTCCGCCTCCCGATGGAACCCCTCCCACTACCGGTTCAGGTATTCTCGTTCAGTCTTTCATGAGACCGAAGTGTTCGCTTCTGGTACAACCGGGATATGCTCTGGAACACCTGATGACTACTGAGGCAGAGCCTTGTGAGTACCGCCTTTTACCCGGTGTGCACTGGATTTATAAAACCTTACCTTTTCAGGAAGGAGATATTCTTACTTCTGCTATCCCTCCTGATGACAATTCGAATAATGGCGACGATCAATCAAATAACACGATTGATTCGGAGATCATACATTCTGAACTATCAACATTCCATGCAACACCGGTACTAAGACTCAATAGCAGAAACAGGCAAGCAGCCGATTATTATCGGCTCAGAAACATTAAAACAAACGAAACTCTGTCCATTGAGCCAGAATGGCATTCTGCTATAAAGCCTGAACACACAATACCTGCTCGACAACCAGCATCTTTCAGAATTACTCCGGTTTTACGTCTTGATTTGAATGGCCAACGATCTTTTTCTTATTATCGATTCAGGGTGCAAAACTGGCGATCGATCATACCGGCTGAAAAACTGGACAAAGTACCTGTTTTAAAAGTCGCTGAATCCTTTGAAGGGGATTATGTGATTGACTTTCCCAGGAACTCTGAATTGCACAACCTCTTAATTGACCTGGAATTAATGCCGTTAACCGATGACTACCCGCCCTGCCAGCATCTATTCAACAGTCAGGCATTATCCATCTACATGTACAATCTGCTTTTCAGGGGAGAACACATCTGCGACCAGCCGTTTCCAGATGAAAGCTCGTTTCAGGATTTTCTGGCAATCAACCTGACTGGCTATATCCGCCAGGTTCCAGGAAATACACCTAATGAATCAGGCAAAACTTCAGACGGAAAGCCTGCGGAAGCGAGGGGCAATACGGAGCGTCTCCCCAACACTAATCCTCCACCTTCTTCCCAGAATAACGACCCTGACAAGCATTCAGATGACCCTACACCGCCAGAAGACCCATCTCAGGTAGAACCCTCTCCAGAGTCAGCGGCACTGGATATTAACATTGACCTCGCTGAAAGCCTGTATCGCTTTATGCTCAACAGTGCCTCAGCCCACGAGCATATGCAGATCATTCTTACTTGGCTCGATCACCATAATCTGGGGAATCAAAGTCTTTTCAGCAGTCAACTGAAAGGACTGGTCAAAAGCAATTCAAAAAAATTCCCCCACCATGGAGAGCTTGCTTATATAGATGCTTATGCCTTCAAGAAAGAGGAAAAAAATTACAAACGTCGACTAACGTCTAGCTCGGCTTTAAGAGGTTTGCTGAAAGCGGCAATAGAAGGCATCACTCCTGATCAGACACTCGATTTCATGGCCTACCTGAATCATGACTTACCCGGCATCACCTGGGTTATGGATAATGGTCAGACTCTCGAAGCAAGCCATTTGGCTAACTTACCTACTTACACACCTCTTCCTCAGCCAAAAGAAGTATCTTATGAGATATTTAGACGACTATCAGCCATGACTGGATGGACAAAACGCTCAAGCAGCCGCAGATCTCAACACCCTCCTCATTCGGGAATAGCAGCCCAGTCACAAGTACTATTATCTTCTGAAGGCAATGCTCTGGTAGACCATCTGCTGACTTGGGTTCACTCCATGGATGACTATGAGTCCGTTCTGACCTGGCTGGACGAGCACTTACCAACGACTGCCATACAGTGCTTGCAACAACTGCAAGCGCTGATGAACCTGAAGACCAGTTCAGCTGACTCTCTGACCGAATTTTGGACCAATGCACCCATTGGCTCCAAAACATCCTTTTATGCCAGCCAAAGCAATACTCACTCTCTGGAAGTCTTTGTCAGCCTGCTGACGCCAGCCGGGATAACCAGCATGCAGGCGTTTTCTCAGAATAAAGCGCTAGGGAGGAAGGATGACGAAGTCAAAGAAAAGCCCAGAGCTGTTGAAAACCCCTTAACAACGCTCCCCCCTCCTTCAACAAAAGCCAGAAAGAAAGGTGCAACACTTGTTAAAGAAACTCAGGAAAAAAAACGGAGCAATAAAAAAACAAAGCCGCATGTTAATGTCACTTTTCTAACGCCAGAAGCTCCCACCCATACCCTGACAGAATCTCAAAAGTCCTATCTGCTGCGATTAATGCAAGTCATCAAAGATATGCCGGGATACAAGTTATCACTGATCCATCCCGTAGTAAGTAGATGGGCCCGAAACATTGAAATAAGAAGATTGCAGGATGATAACCCCAACAAACAGGTGGATGATGGCTCTATAAAAGCAGCAATAAAAAAGACGGAAAATTTGATCGTGGCGGCTTTCAAGCTGTATCCACCGTTTAAGAGCCTCTCTGACACGCCTTCCTATAATGAACTCAATAAAGTGTTCAGCACACTCAAACCTGAAGATATCGAAGTCAGTCTGACTGACCCTCTAGCGGCAGCTCTTGCCCATTTCATTACTCATGAAGAACCTAACGTCGTCAAAGAATTCATTGATGAAATAGCTCCTGAACCAAAACAATCCGCAGCCAGTGATACGCCAACAGTAGAAACCACTGGAAAACAAGATGAGGAAGCGCCACAAGTTCATGGTGACGTACCTGTTCTGCTAAATACACCAAGACTTCTCGCAGCAGACGACCCTGTCCCCATTCTCGAAAGTCAGACGACACCTCCTGTGCTGGCCGAGCCTTCCCTGGCGGACCCTCTCAGAGAAAGACTTAGAAAAATGACCTGGGACATCAAACACCTGCAGAGAGTACTCAAATATCTGAAGTCTGATAAAGCAAGGCAGGCAATCATCAACTACTTGAAGCAAATGAATTCTGATCCGAAATTAATGGGTCTAAGGATCATCCATGGCCATGTATTGGCTTTTGACAGTAAGCAACAACAACTACAACTAAACAGCACTCTTCAGGAAACCGTTCACCAGGAGCAAATAATAACGCTTTTGTTCGACAACAGTAACGCCGAAGACCACAGCAGCCTCTATGCCAGACTGTTGCCAAAACCCAGCAAACCTAGGAATACCCCCCAGACTTTTTCTCCATCGCAGGGAAGTTTTTCGGAGGATTTAAGTGGGTACGAGAGCCAGGTTTCAATGTTTAGCCAATCTTCGATGAGTGTCGTGCCAGCGTCTTATCAACACGGTCAGATGGTGCAAGCTACCCTTCGCAGAATACTGCAAAGACTGGAGTCTCAACCTGTCTCTCCTCAATTCATGGCTCAGCAACTGATCAACCTGATTCAAACGTTAGTGGAACTCAAACAGTTCGACGCCGGAGAAATACTGATTACGCATTTACAACACGAACTGCAAATGCCTGAATTAAGTCTGGCAAACTATAAACTCTTGCTGGATCAAACCCAGCTGTCACCGCAACAGCGCTCAATTCTGCAAAGAATGAGAGGGCTGCAACCAATGGCTACAGCCCGGGGCAATGTGTATCAAGGTTCAATTTATAATTCTCCCATTCACCAGTATTTACAGACGGTACTGAGTAGTATTCAGATACAAAACCTGAACAGCTTTGAGCAATACTTCTTCAGGCTTTACGGTCAAAGCTGGAACACTCGAGGTGCGCCCCCTCCTCCCCAGCCATCCCATAGTCTGAAAAGAGGAAGAAGGCCTGATTTCAGCGGCTTTACGGATGATGAGTCCCTTCCGAAACGAAGCATGACATTGCGGAGAGACCATCGAATCGGAAGAACCGTCAATACACTCCCCGAACACCATCAATCCATGATGGGTATTCATCAGCCCCCTCGACAAAGCAGCTACAGGCATAGACCCGCAAACCCCAAGGTTTATCAGGGCAGTCACCGGAGTCTGACTCAGCCACAGAACACTCCTGTTGTCAGAAGACCTGTCGCAAGAGCTCCTTCAATGAAAAAGTTGCAACCGGGTAGGGCATTGACATTAAGACTTGAACATTTAAACCAGCATGAATCAGCAGCCAACCGAGGCATGATGAGGATTACAACGGTCGATTTTCAGACTCGTCTTAACAATATGCTTTGGGTTCAACATAAAGCGGCAAAAGATGGAGCATCACAAACACGAGCCCAAATAGGAAAGTCACTTTCATGGTTTAAAAATCACAACCGAAAAGAGCATAGAGAATCTCTGGCTCGCATACTCGGGCAGTTTTTTACAACCGTTGAAGGGGTGGAGGAATTCATCTATCAGCTGCGTCAGGCTCAGCATCAAAGTTTTAGAAGTCAGACGCAAACCCATGACTTCATTGAGTTCCAACAAATACCCGCTCAACCCGCTAATGCCGAGACATTACTAAGCTGGGTACTGGAGCAATACTTTACTCCCTTGCAGGAGACGTCTGCCGGAGGTGTCAGTGCAGCCATGGCTCTGACGATTCAAGTGATGCTGACACCGGAGCAACTGACAGATTTGGCTCAACAACTGGAGCAGTTAGTCAGCGCCTCTCAATCCATTTTTTCTCCTGATGTGACCTCTCCCTCATCATCCGTGCTCATAACAGCGCCCCCAGACCCCCACCTTCAGGGCCTTGCTCAAACAATCAGCTCAATGATTCTTAAAAGGAACGTTCAACAGATATTGGATCAACATCTTCAAGCCTTTATTGGTGAGCTGGAAACCCGGTTAACGCTCTATGCCCGAAGTCAGCTGCCTCACCTTTATCTTCAAAGTGCCCTATCAGCGGGTATGCTTGTCCAATTGTTGCAGGAGCTAAAAAATCTTATGACGCCTCAACAATGGCAGGAGTTTGAAAGAGCCATCAGAGGTCGTTCATCCAGCATGCTATAGCTCTGTTTAGACAATAAAAAAGCCCGGCTGTTTTGAACATCCGGGCTCTATTTTACCTGATGTCAGTTAAAGCTTACTGACCTGGCTGAGGGGGCATCAGACCTTCTGGCATCTGCATGTTGTCTGGAACCTGCATCTGCTGCATGACCTGATTAATAGACTCCCTGATGCTGGCAATCATTGCTTTATAGCCTTCATCAAAGCCGTTATAAAAAGCTTGTTCGGTAGCTTTAACGTCATCGCCTTCCCGCTTGTAAATAGTGGGCTGTTTACCCTCAGGATTTTCACCACTGAAAAATGCTTCCATGGACGTGGGTACAGTAAGGGCTACACGACCGCCGGCCATGTAACCATCAATGAAACGCCCTCTCAGGAATGGGTTATCACTACTTCCAACACCCGCAATACGATAGGCATCATCCGCTTCACACCAGCGGTCCTTATACTCACTGGCTTTTTCAGTATCATCACAGTTGTACTCGATGACACCCAGTTCTTCTACCGCTCGCTTATAGCCTGCACGATAACCTGACTCTTTAGGCTTTTCAGTCTGACCGTCTAGCAGTTCAAGAGACACCTGGCTGGTTTCAGCTCGGCGAGCATCATTGACACCCTGGCGGTAGCTTTTCAGATAAGGGCCAAAGTTAGCCACATCACCCGCAACTGAGCTCTGATCAAAAGCGCCACGAGCTTCACACCATGTCTGCTTCAGTGCGTCTGTAGCATCCACACTGGTGCAATCATAAGTTTCTTCTTCAGCTACTGGGCGGGCAGAATCTTCTGCCGAAGGAACTACTTTTGGACAATCCTGTGGCTTGCTGCAACCTTGAAGCAATGCCAGTAATACAACAACAGGTACGGCACCTGCGAGCACAGACCTACGCATTCATTTCTCCTTCCCGAGGGATACTTCTAATTTTCACCTTGAAAGAACGATTTACTGCCAGCAGTGATTCTCATCCATGGCTGGCATAAAGAAAATGCCCCGACTCATTTCATTTACGATGGCGGCACTTTCTGTTCCTGATCAAGATCCAGAAACCAAATAAACCCATTCTTGCAGATCTCGCACAGCCCAAACGCCTGACAGACTCAAGGCATAACAGATTTCTGCTTTATTAATGTCATTGGACGAAGCGGGTTAAATATAGTTCAGAAAAAACGTTATTTTTCTTTTTTACTCCCTGTAGATATATCAGAGGGGATTGAATGAGCTTCAGGTTCTTGAAGATGGCACAATTCCGTCCAGTCGGAGCGTTGAATCGAGGCCACCAACTGGCTCCATTGTTCCAGGGTGCAGGATGAGCCACAGGATAAAGTCAAAAGCTGGTCATTAAATGAAGCCTGAACTACCCCTTTTGAGGGGGAGAATCGTATCGTCAGCCTGCTGGCATAAGGCACATTGAGCGCCCTGGGGTTCCCCAGAGCGCTCAGCATGGCCAGAATGTTATTGTCACTGGCAGATAACAGATAAAAGTATTCACAGTCTGTCTTGCCACTTTCAAGACAGGTCTTATGCTGCTTATAACGTTGATCAATCGCATTCAGCAGCGGCTGACTGGTCAGTTGGACCATCCGTTTATCTTTGCTCATGTGCTCTAGAAACCAGTGCATCAGCTCCAGTAGCTGCTGCTCATCCTCAGTCGTCAAGAAATCGGGTAAAGGGATATTATGAATTTTTCTGACGTTCAATGTATCGGCAAGACGGGACATGCCATGCAACGTAGGCTTTTGACCTGACATCTGCGCCCAGAGCTTGATCTTTTCAGGCCCAATTGCTTCTGCCTTCTTTATCCAGAGAGGACTCTTTTGCATATCACTGATCAGAGATCTATACCCTTTACAGGAGTCAGGAATTCCAAGAAGGGGATCATCTCGCTGAAAAGGAGCATAGACAGGAGGGACCACGGCTAACTCATGACCAGAGTCCGTTTTCAGACTGTCAGGATAAATAGCCTGAAGCATGGTCGCGGCACACTGAATGGTTCTGTCCATACCCCGGGCTTGATGATAGCTAAGACCCGGACTCCATCGCGTTGGAAAATGGGCAGGAAGCTGGTGTTTTCTAAAGCTTTTACCTGCTTCATAGCACTGTTTGAAGCCCGTATCAGTCATCTCCCCAACCCCCATAGGCCAGAGCTCAGAATTTAATGGGTATCTTGGGCTGCGATCGCCATGCCGAACCAGTGTAACCACATAATCGTCAGGCTCTGGCTGAGCCTCAACAGTGATAGAAAAACAGAGCATACTCCAAACCAGAAGCCACTTTTTCATACTTTATTCCTGATTTATTCATTAAAAATCAAATAACAAAGCATAGGTAGAAAAACGACATTCGTTTAGAAAATCAGCCCCGTTTTAGTAACAACTAATCAAGCAATGTTTCCAGGTGGATGCCTCTCACAGACCCATGGCATGTTTAATCAATACATCCTTGGCAAAGGGCAAGCGGTTGGTCCACTTTAAGCCCGCATTTCTCAGCCAGCGAATACCAATATCGTCAGCAGCAAAAAGATTCTGCAAGCCTTCCATAGACTTCATCATCAGCAAATTACTTCCCATCCTTCTGCGCTCATACCGATTCAGGATATGACTGGCAGAAAAATCATCACCACGATCAACGGCACGGATAATTTCTTCAGAAAGAGCCTCTACGTCCTGAAGTCCAAGGTTCACTCCCTGACCGGCTAAAGGATGAATAGTGTGGGCTGCATCTCCAGCCAACACGATACGATTCCGATGATAATGCCTGGCATGGCGCTGCTTCAGAGGAAAGCGAAAGCGAGGATCAGCCGAAATGACAGCCCCAAGCCTGGATTCAAATGCCAATTGAATAGCCCGACAGAACGCCTCATCATCCAGTAACAAAACTTCATCTGCCCGATTCGGTATTAATGACCACACGATGGAACAGTAGTGCTTGTTTCCCCGGCTGGGCATAGGTAAAAACGCCAGAGGGCCCGTATCCAGAAAGACCTGCCAGGCGGTATCCTGATGATAACGCTCCGTTTCTACGGTGGTGACCACTGCATGGTGCAAATAATCCTTCTGGCTGGATGGGATTCCGGACAATCTCCGCAGGGGTGACTCCGCACCATCAGTTGCTACTAACAGTCGAGCCTCTATCTGCTCACTCTCCAATTGAACCTGATGGGGTTCTCCCAGCTGATAGTCAATGGTTGACTGCCCAGGGAAACACTCTATATCTGTTTCTGCCAGTTTCTGAAGAAGTGCATTTCGGATCACATCATTCTCAACAATATGTCCCAGTGTTTTAAAGCCCGCTGAGCTGGCATCAAATTCGATTTCACCTGTGCCCTCACCGTCCCAGACATACATATTCTGGTAGGGCATGACCCTTTGCGATGTCATGTACTCCCAGGCACCCAGTTGCTGGAATAATCTGGAAGAAGCTTCTGTCAGAGCACTGACCCGGGGAGCATAAATACTATCGGGAGCAAAGGCCTGAGCCGTCAACGATTGCTGATCAATCAATGCTATTTTCAGGTCTTTTTCGGCCAGAGAAAGAGCCAGAGACGCTCCTACCATACCCCCACCGACAATCACCAGATCAAATGATTTCAACCGAGTTCTCCTGCTAATAACGTCCAAAACTTGTTGCGAGCATTGCCTTTCTGACCCAGTGCCAGGTATTCAAGATTCACCACTATAACCCCATTGCCTTACGAGCAAATCGACCTTTCAGCCCCCGGCTCATATCAAGACAGGTTAAGCCCAGGTTCCTGGCCAGGATCACCGGTAATTCCTGTCGTGAAAACAATTTCACCAGACCGTCGCAGAAGTCCAGTGTCATCTTCTGGTCAGTTTTCTGCTCATCGACATATTGAAGCAGCCGGGTCAGATGGCCGGGAGACATCCCCTGCCTTATAGAATTGATAATATTGTCCGCAAGAGCCAGCGTATCTCTGATAGCCAGGTTATAGCCCTGACCTGCAACAGGGTGCATTGCATGTGCAGCATTGCCCAAAACTACCAACCCGGGCCTGACCTGCTCACGGGCAACACTGAGTGCCAAAGGATAGGTTTCTCGTGTCCCGACCCGGGTAAACTCACCCGCCCGATAACCAAACTTTTCCTGAAGAGTTGTCAGGAAAGTTTCATCATCCATGGCTATTTTGTCGTTTATTTCGTCTGAGGGAACAGTCCAGACCAGTGCTGACCGATCATCGGAAAGAGGCAGCAGAGCCATAGGACCTCGTCCGGAAAATCGCTCATAGGCAACTCCTTGATGAGGTCTGTCCAGAGAAACATTGGCAATCAGCGCGTGCTGTTCGTAGTCATAATGCTTGCGTCCAATACACAGCTTTTCCATCAGACTGGAACGCCCTCCATCAGCCAGAACCACCAGCGAAGCCAGTTTCTCGACTGACTCACCAGACTGACCAATTAACACTTTCATTTCAGAGCCCGGCATCGGTTGCAGGGATTCAACCTGAGCAGGGCTCAGCACTTCAACCAGACCCTGGTCTCTAAAATCTTTCAGCTTTTTGAGTAGCACTTCACCCAGACGATGGTTTTCTACCACATAACCTAATGCGGGCACCCCTTCGTCCTGGTAGTTGAGGTTTGTAGCACCAAAATGCCCCTGATCTGACACCTGAATATCCAGAATAGGCGTGGCAAACTGATCCAGGGCTGACCAGAGCCCCAACTCTTCATAGATCAACTGGGTGCCATAGGAGAGTGCCGAGGCTCTGGCATCGTAGCTGGGAGGAGTATCCCTTGCCTCATCTATAGAGTGCGTTTCAACCAGAGCGACTTTCAACTCATATTGGTTGATCGCAGACTCCAGAGCACACAGCAGACTGGCACCTACCAGTCCACCACCAATGATCAGGACATCATACTTCCCGGTCATCCCTCTCTCCTTTTTACTATGAAATACCGCTTTATCGAGCTCTGCAGCCATTTCCATGTTTCGGGGTGAGTTGCATTTTCCGCTCATGGCTGCTGACCGTGAAAACACTCATCACCGAAGGGAAATAAATGGTTACTGTTATCGTTCAGATATCAGAAACAGACTCAATCAATGGATGGTTTGGGTATCACCCTTTTTAGTTTTTTCCTGGGCGGTCACCTCAGAAAAAACGGTAATCAGCGCCATTCGAACAAACTCACTGACTTCCATAAAGAAGCGTTCAGATTCATCACTGTCATCCGCTTCGGGTTGTATCTGGGCAATTTCCGAGAAATCATTCAGAACCCCTTCTACTTCTTCACTTAACGTTTTGTTTCCAATCACTTCACCAAAACCGGAGAGAAAACCCTGACACCAATAACCCAGCGCTTCTGTTCTTTGTTCAAGGGCTTCGTCATCATCTGGCATGAGCAGGGCAATGGAAAAGTCAGACTGATCCAGCTGCTGCAGGGCTCCCTGATACATATTGGACAGCAAATCCTGAAAACGACTGTCTAACTCCTGGTCCTCCAGTAATCCAGCCACTTGTCTGAACCAGGTTTCTACTCCAGGCTGACTGCCAGCGGCAAACGTACCACAGAGAATTCCATGCAGTTCAGAAGGATGACTGCCACCACCCAGCTCTACCAGTCGGTCAGCCAGCTCATCAAAGGCGACAACGTCTAAAGTCGCATCATTATTTGTCATTGCAATTACCTTGAAAGCCTTTCTGGACAGGACTCGTTTACCCGTAACAACCCCACCCTGTCAGGGTGGATTGAAAATCCGTCAGAGGACCTGATCCCATTGGCTCTATGAAAACCTGATGGTGAGTGAGTGTACCAGATTTATCGATTAGGCAAATCTCAAAGGCATTGTTCTGTATACCTACAGCCGCTATAGTAGTTCCAATAACACGGTCCCGGAACCTATGAACGACCACGAACTCGCAGCCCTGAACCAGAAACTTGATTACCTGGTAGCCATCAGTCTGAAACTGAAAGAAGAAAACCGGTTATTGCGTGCCAAGGAGCAATCCTGGCTGGCCGAACGCGCTCAACTTATGGAAAAGAATGATGTCGCACGCAGCAAGGTCGAGGCCATGATCAACCGCCTGCGTACTCTGGAGCATGAATCCTAATGGACAGTCCATCCACTACCACCGTCAGTATCCTGGACAAGGAATATCTGATCAGTTGCCCTAAAGAAGAAGAAGCTAACCTTCATCGGGCAGCCCAGCATTTAAACGAACAAATGAAGCAGATCCGTTCAGGCGGCGTGATAGGTGCAGAACGCATCGCAGTCATGGCAGCATTAAACATCAGTTATGAGCTGCTACAAAGTAAACAACAAAGCCTGACTGATAACTCTGACGCCCAGGAACAAATCAAACAGATGCTTGGCAAACTGGATCAGGCTCTTATGTCGATCGAAAGCTAAGCCAACCAGCGCTTAAACATTATCCGCCTTATAGCCGACCAAATTAAAAATTGGACGGCTATCTGTTCTTCTCCCCTTCCAGACTCCTAGAGCATCATGGACTGGCGAGGCAGCATCAGCAAAAAACCAATTGAGCTATCAGTCAAAAGATCAATAGCAAAAAAAACCTACAGACTTGTACGGCAGAACCGATATAATCCCGGTTGAGTCTCTCTGGTCTGTTTGCCAGTCATTAAAGACCCGGGCTGATAATACCAAACTAGGAAGTTCCTCGTTGATGCTGGAGCGCAAGTCCACCTTGCAGTGGAAAGCCCGATTCATCACAGCAACCTCCACCGTTGCTTAACAGCAACGGGCTTACGTGACAGCGGCAGTTTGGGGAGACTTACTTTCACTCAGTACATTTCATCTCATCACTTCTCATTTATCGCCGAACACCCTATAAAATAAGGCTCAAGCGGCACCCTCTCAGAATCACCCGCCATTTTTTTGCTCGTCTCATACTGTGCACCAAGGTACATTCAAAACATAGCAGCGCAAATAAAACTGCCCAAATAACTGCCCAGTTTTCCTCTCGTTACCCAGCGACAACGGAAAAACTGGCATATAGTGAATGACCTCAAAATCAAGAATAAGAAGTCACGACTATGGCAAAAAAAAAATCTAACGGATGTCGCCATTCGTAATAAAAAAGCTGAAAATAAAGAGACCACACTGGTCGATACATCGGGCCTGATCTGTCGGATATTTCCTTCAGGGAGAAAAACCTTCTGCTGGCGGTACACTGATCACTACCGTAACAAACAACAATCTCGAATAGAGTATGGTGACTATCCTGATCGGTCACTGGAAGATGCCCGACGAATTCATTTGTCCGCAAAGTCAGCCAGAAAAAATGGGCAAGACATCAAAGAACCATCTGTCCTGAATGGCATTATCAAAGAGGTGGTAAAAGACTCTGCCAATTTTGTCCCTCTGCTGAAGGAGTACACACTATCTGACCTGGTGGCTGACTACGTCAAAGGGCACATTGAAAAAAACAATATCGGTCCGCGCCCTTACAACAGAATCAAGAAACATGTGGAGCCCGTTCTGGGCCACTACCCTGCTGACCACGTCCCTCCGGAGGAAATTAAACGGCTTATTACCCATTTACGAGATAGTAATCAAAAAGAAAGAACCATCTTCGATACCGTCCGCTTTACTGTCTCTATGTATCGATGGGGCATTCTCATGTTCAAGTGCAAGACCAACCCATTTGAACCTTATTCAATCAAAGCAAGAAGAAAAACACGAACTCAGTATTATTCAATGCTTGAACTGCGAACACTGTTAACGAATCCCGACAGTTTCCGAATCAAGAATGACTTTTATCTAATGCAGAAAGCACTCATTCTCTCTGGTGCACGACGAACCCAGAGCTGGAACGCCGCACCGCCCTAATCTCCGCCGCCGTCACCGGCAAAATCGACGTGCGTGACTGGTCATCAAATTAACTCCTCTCCAATGGTCTCCGCACTGCGGAGACCATTGGGCTGACGCTGTCTGCACAATACCAAAAGGTATCAACATGAGACTTATCAGTCCCGTATTGTGACCTTGAAAAGTCCCAATATGATACCTATAGTTCCCATATTGATACCTCTACAGGGACGAAGCCGCTATGTCATCCATTGCCTCGGCGTTATTCACCAAAACCCAGCAACGTCTGCTGTCGGTGCTGTACGGCAAACCGGACACCTCTTTCTATTTGAACGAAATCGCTCGTCTGGCGGGCGTGGGTAAAGGTGCTGTGGTGCGTGAAGTTAAAAAAATGACCGAAGCCGGTTTGCTGACCACCCATCAGCAGGGCAACCAGCAACACTATCAGGCCAACCCGGATAATCCTGTTTTTGAGGAACTGAAAGCCATTACCCGCAAAACCTTTGGCGCACAGGGTGTCATTAAGGAGGCTCTGGCTTCAGTTCTGAAGCAATGCGACATAGCGTTTATTTATGGCTCCGTGGCAAAAGGGCAGGAGCATGCAGGCAGCGATATAGACGTACTGCTGGTCGGAAATGACCTGAGTTACGGCGACATCATGGAACAGCTGGAACCGGCAGAACAGCAGCTAGGCCGAGTTATCAATCCGACTCTGTTTAGCCCGGAAGAATTCCGGCAAAGAGAAAACAGTCAGCAAAGTTTTATCACACGACTTATGGAACAGCCCAAACTCTGGCTGATCGATCAACCCTTAACCGGAGACACGCTATCGTGAAAGAGCTGGATAATCTGGTCAAAATCAACAAGCTCAAAAAAGAACCCCCCGATGCACAGGAATTTGCAGGCATGGTTCGGGCAGCAGAAACCAAATTGAAGGATGCTGCCATTCAAGGTTTGTCCGTCGATAGTCAGTTTTCACTGGCCTACAGTGCCGTGCACGCATTGTCGCTGGCTGCGTTACGCTGGCATGGCTATCGTTCTGAAAGCCGTTATCTGGTGTTTCAGTGTTTACAGCATACGTTGGGCTTGAGTCGTGCAAAGTGGCGGGTACTGGATCAATGCCACAACCAGCGTAACCTTGCGGAGTATGAAGGGCATCTGGACGTCAATCCGCAACTATTAAAAGAACTGATTCAACTATCCCATGAGCTGCTAAATCTGGTTAAATCACTACCTGAAATCTCTTAGCATTTTCAAGCAGTCACTTTTCAGGCAATGACTATGGACAGTACCACCGAATCCATCTTCCAGAACGATATGATCACCCGCCTGGTTGGCTGCTGGGCAGTGGCGACCAGTACGACCGGGAAACGGCGTTGTATACCCGCGATGCACTGGACTTTGTGAAGAACACCCAACCGAAGGAATGGCAGAAGTTCTGCAAAAGCTTTCCGATGGATTCGGAGCAGCATTTTATCAGCCATCTGGTGAATCAGTTAAAAAAAGCCGATGCCAATGCCATTGATAAGGAGCTTCGCAGCTTTGGCACCCTGGGCGTGTTGCGTCATGGGTTGAAGATTCGCAATGCCCGGTTCTCCCTGTGCCAGTTTATGCCGGAGCATACCCTGAATCCGGATACGCTGGCCCGCTATAAGGAAAACCGTTGTCGTGTGGTGCCGGAGCTGGTTTACAGCCCCTATGCCACCGACGCTCATCTGGCGGAAACCGGCAAAAAGGCCAGGGCATGGCGCATTGATCTGGTGCTATTTGTGAACGGTCTGCCCGTGGCGACGCTGGAACTGAAATCGGAATTCAAACAGGCCATTGAAAACGCCAAACGGCAATATCAAAAGACCCGTCTGCCCAAAGACCCGGAAACCGGCAAGCCGGAACCGCTGCTGACCTTTAAACGGGGTGCGCTGGTGCATTTTGCCGTGAGTCAGTACGAAGTGTATATGGCGACCAAACTGGCGGGCAGCGATACTTTCTTTCTGCCGTTTAACAAAGGCACGGCGGAAGGCGGTGCGGGCAATGATACGCCTGAAAACCAAGATGAGTACGCCACCGAATACCTCTGGAACGAGGTGCTGCTGCCCGATAACCTGCTGAATATTATTGGTCGGTTTGTTCATTTGCAGATCGAAGAGAAGGAAGACTGGGAAGGCCGCAAGTCAAAAAAAGAAACCCTGATCTTTCCCTGTTATCACCAGTGGGATGTGGTGACCAAGCTGATCGCTGCCGCAAAAAGCGAAGGCACGGGCAACAAGTATCTGGTACAGCACAGTGCCGGTTCCGGTAAATCCAACTCCATTGCCTGGACCGCCCATCAGCTTTCTACCCTGTACGATAGCGAAGGTAACAAGCAGTTCCATTCGGTGATAGTCATTACCTACAGAACCGTGCTGGACGATCAGCTTCAGGATACTATCTACCAGTTTGAACACGCCGACGGTGTGGTGGGGCGCATCAACAAAAAAGAAGGTGATGGCTCCAAGTCGGAGAAACTGGCAGCAGCTCTGGAGAGTGCTCAACCGATCATTATTGTCACCATTCAAACCTTCCCTTATGTATTGGCGGCCATTGAGAACAGCACCAGCCTGAAGGAACGCCGTTACGCAGTAATTGCCGATGAAGCCCATTCGTCACAAACTGGCTCCACCGCCCGCAAGCTGAAAGAAGTGTTGATGGTGAATGCGTCAGATAACGAAGATGAAGATAAGCAGCTTTCGTCTGAAGATGTATTGGATGCAACGGTTGCCGCTCGCACAGGCAGCAGTAACCTGAATTACTATGCGTTCACGGCCACACCCAAACCGAAGACACTGGAGTTGTTTGGTTGCCTGCCCAAGCCTGATCAACCGGCGTCTGAAAAGAACCTGCCCGAAGCCTTCCATGTGTACTCCATGCGTCAGGCGATTGAGGAAGGGTTCATTCTCGATGTGCTGAAAAACTACACCAATTACAAAGTAGCGTATCAACTGGCTCAGAAGATTGAAGCCACCGACGAAGAGGTAGACAGCAAAAAAGCCAAGGTGAAACTGAACCGCTGGGTGCGACTCCATGAGTACAATATTTCCCAGAAGGTGAAAGTCATCATCGACCACTTCAAAGAGCATGTCATAGGCTTGCTCGGTGGTCAGGCCAAGGCGATGGTGGTCACCAGTTCCCGTAAGGAAGCGGTGCGTTACAAGCTGGCGTTTGATAAATACCTTTCGGACTCTTCAAATAACAAGAAAAGTTCAATAGAAGTGATGATTGCCTTTTCCGGCGAGGTGGAATTTCACAAGGACGACCCGGACAGCATTGCCCTGCTGGATCAAAAGTTCACCGAAACCAATATGAACCCGGCACTGAAAGGCCGGGATATGCGCAAAGCCTTCAACACCGACGATTACCAGATCATGCTGGTTGCCAACAAGTTCCAGACCGGCTTTGACCAGCCCAAACTCTGCGCCATGTATGTGGACAAACCCTTGGGCGGTGTGGAATGTGTGCAAACCCTGTCCCGCCTGAACCGCACCTACCCCGGCAAGGCCGAGTGTGGCACCTTTGTGCTGGATTTTGTCAATGAGCCGGACGAGATTCTGGAGTCGTTCCAGCCGTATTACCAGACCGCTGAACTGGCGGATGTATCCGACCCTGACAAGGTGTTTGACCTGTATGAAAAACTCCGTGCCAGTGGCATCTTCACCTGGACGGAAGTGGAACGGTTCTGCGAAGCCTTCCTCGCCAAGAGCAAAAGTAATGCGGCGGTGAGCAATATCGTAAAGCCCGCCGTGGATCGCTGGCAGAAGCGTTATGCCTCAGCCATTGAAGCCTACATCCACGCCAAGACCCTGTTCGAACGCACCAAGAAGACCAAAGATGCCGTACTGATCGCTAATGCTGAAAACAGCTTCAAAGAGTGCAAGCAGGAAAAAGACCGGCTGGAAATCTTCAAAAAGGATTTAGGCACCTTTACCCGCTTCTATGAGTTTATGTCCCAGATTGTGGATTACGACGACAAGGAGCTGGAAAAACTCAGCCTGTACGCCCGCTACCTGCGGCCATTACTCCGTGAAAAGGTCATTGAAGAAGACGACATCGACCTGGATAACGTGGTGATGAGCCATTACCGGCTGTCCAAGATTCGCCAGCAAGATATTGAGCTGAAGGAAGACGCAGAAGACTATAAGTTGGAACCCTCCAGCGATGCCGGTTCAGCCAAACCGAAGGACAAGAAAGAAGAGTTCTTGTCGCAGATTGTGGCACGCCTGAATGAGTTATTTATTACCGATGACCTGAGCGATGGTGACCTGATCAACTACGCCTATACCGTGCGGGATAAGCTGGTTGAGAACGATACGGTGATGAAGCAGATCGAGAACAACACGGCAGATCAGGCATTACTGGGCGACTTCCCGCAGGCGATTGATGATGCGGTAATGGACAGCAATGAAGCACATCAGGAAATGATGATGCAGTATCTATCCAACCCAGAGTTGGCTCGTGGGTTTGCTCGGGTGGTGTTTGATATGTTGAAGGGGTGAGTTGAAATAACACAACAGAGGCACCTCTTACCGAGTGCCACTTTGTGTTCTGGATAGTAACCTCCCGGCAGTTTTTTTTATTGAGTATGTATGAGTACTGAAAATAGTAACCAACCCATTAGCCTCTTTAAATTCAGAGCAGGCAATGATAATGATCTTGATGCCCTTCATCAGGATTATATTTGGTTTCCTTCCTGCGCTAGTCTAAATGACCCATTTGAAGGTATGGCGTTCATCGATAGTTCAAACATTGACAGCAGGCTGTACCAGAAGTTCCGTGATAAATTTAATGAAAAATGTAAAGAAACAAGCGGTCGGCACCGTTGCGACGATCACCTTGATGATAAAGAGTTTGTGCATCAATGGTTCAAAGCTTACGTAGAGGCGTGGCGTCAAAAGACAGCAATATTCTCAGCGTCGAAGGCTTACTCAGTTGCAGGTTATAGGCTAACACCAGAGCATGTCCTTGGCTCTATGGCATTGTGGGGCCACTATGCTGACGGCTTACGTGGTTATTGCATTGAGTACAACTTTGAACAGCTCGAAAAATCACTCAAAGACCATAATCCAGAGAGGGGTATAGGTTCAAGCGGTGTAGAGTACTCCAACACATTACGCCCTATTTTATCTCTGAAAACCTATATCGAGGACTATGTATCTGGCGATAGAATAAACACAGTTACAGAGATACAAAAAACCTTCACAACCAAGCATAAAAGCACCTGGCACCACGAGCAGGAGGCTCGGCTATTTGCAGCAGGTAAAGATGGGAAGTGTGAGTTTGATTCAAGCTGTATCCGAGCCGTGTATTTAGGTGAAAAAATGTCAGATGAGAAGAAGCGTAGCATCAAAGCCTGCCTGGATGCGAAACCGGTAAAGATTGATTTATGCGAAGTGTCTATTGATAAGTTGGGGCGGGAATACCAGCTTAGAATCGGAAATTATTCGGGTTAGTAGATAAAAAGGATTTAATATATTTTTAATGGTTTTTTGTTTGGGTAACAGCAAAGTTTTCTCAGAAACGGGCCTGTTCGGGAACAAAATACAGTCTGTATTCCAAGTGGAGACACACAGTGGGACGGTTGAAAGCGGTATGGAAGCTGACTTAAATGTTCAATAATCATCATCGGGCACTGCTTTTCCCATGACCTGAAAGGTAAGATATGAAAATGCAGTTTTATATAGGATAAAGCATGCCAGTTCCAGACCCGGTTCGACTTTACCGGCTGACTCACCTTGATAATCTGAAGCTCCTGCTGACAAGGGGGGCTTTGCATGCGCCTAATTCAGCTCCTGCCGACGGAATGCAGTACCACACAATCCATGATCCTTCTATCCAGGCATTTCGTCATGAAAGAAGGATTCCCTGCGGGCCTTGCGGCTTCGTTCATGATTACCTTCCATTTTACCTGGGTCCGCTGTCCCCCATGCTTTATAAGCTTTATAAAGGCGGAGTGGATGGGTACTCCGAAGGGCAAGAGCCTCTGATCTATTTGATCGCCTGGGCTGATGAGATCGCTGAATCGGGAAAGGACTTCGTTTTCTCAGATGGGCATGGCATTGCTGCTTTTACTCAATGGTTTGATGATCTCGCTGATCTGGAAAAACTCGACTGGCCTCTCATACTTGGGAGAGAATGGTATGATACGGTGGAAGATAATGACCGCAAGCGCCGTAAACAGGCAGAATTTCTGGTGCACGGTGACCTGCCCTGGTCGATGATAAAAGGCATAGCCGCCATTAATCACGAGGTTGCAGCCAGGGTTCAAGAGGAACTGAAACAATTTCCAGACCAGTACAAGCCACCCGTCAGGGTGATTCCTCAATGGTATTATCAGGGTTAAGGGTATGATCAAACTAACGCAGGGAAATTTGCTGAGGGCAAACGCTGAAGCGCTGGTCAATACCGTTAACTGTGTTGGCTATATGGGTAAAGGCATCGCACTCCAGTTTAAAAAAGCCTTCCCCGAAAATTTTACTGCTTACCATCAAGCCTGCAAAAAGCAGCTGGTCGTTCCCGGCAGCATGTTTGTGTACGAATATGGCGATATGATTCAGCGCAGGGTGATCATAAACTTCCCAACCAAAAGACACTGGCGTAATCCTTCCAGAATGGAAGATGTTGAATCTGGCCTGTTGGCGCTGGTTGAGGAAGTAAAAGCCAGAAATATTAAAAGTATTGCTATCCCCCCTCTAGGTTGTGGACTGGGAGGGCTCAACTGGTCAGAAGTCAAGCCTCGTATCGAAGCGGCATTTTCCGAACTGCCAGATGTAGAAGTGCTGTTATACGAACCTAAAGGGGCACCAGCCCCAAAAGATCAACCTGTAAGTACCAGTAAGCCTGAAATGAGCCATTCACAGGCACTCATGATTCTGTTAATGGCTCGCTATCATCAGTTTGATTATCGTCTTTCACTGCTTGAGTTCCATAAGTTGGCTTACCTACTTCAAGAACAAGGTGCAGACCTGAAGCTTCGATATAAAGCCCACCACTACGGCCCCTATGCTACGAACATTCGTCATCTGTTGTTCAAAATGGAAGGGCACTTTATTACTGGGTCTGGCGATGATGAGAACCCTGAACGCGAGATCGAACTCTTACCTGGAGCAATTGAAGAAGCTGAAGCATTTCTTAGTGGGAATGAAGATGCACGCGTTTGGTTAGAAGCCGTATCCCGATTGATTGATGGTTTTGAAACCCCTTACGGTATGGAATTACTTTCGTCTGTTCTCTGGGTAAAAAATCATGAGAACGTTTCATCCGCTGAAGATGTGATGACTAAAATTCGTACCTGGTCGAAACGTAAAGCCAATATGTTCACCCCTTTCCAGGTTAAAGCTGCGTTGTCACACCTGAGTCAATGAATATCTCTCAATATTCCGGCAAACTGGGTAAGATTTTATCTATTGCTGGAATATTTGAGTGTCTCGTTCAAGCTATAAATACAAGAAACTTCTCTATCACTTAACACCGTTATCCAATCTGGAAAATATTCTGGAGTGTGGTCTGTTACCTCGCAATCAGCTTAACTCAGGCACCTTTGATGATGTGGCCAATGCTGACATACTCACCTCTCGAGAGCGACAGGAACTGGGTACTTATGTCCCCTTCCACTTCTTTCCCGGCAACCCCTTTGATGGCTGTGTACAAGCCATGCCCACAAACCAGGGCAAGGCGTTCGTTCTGATCACAGTATATAGAGCTCTTGCAAAGAATGGTGGCTGGACAGTCATTCCACAACACCCATTATCAGAACCTCAACCTGAAATGCTGGAGTATGACAAAGGAATAGAGGCTATTGACTGGGATGCCATGGATCTACGTGACTATCATAACGCGCATTCAAAGAGTGTCTGTATGGCTGAGTGCTTGTCTCCAGCTCCCGTAAAGGATACAAGTTTTGTCTCTATCTTTGTGCCCAATGAGGAAGTCAGAGATGCAGTCCTTACCCTGAAAAAAGCCAGAGGGGCTACCTTTCACGTAAATACTAACTCTCATATGTTCCTGTCCACAGAGTCATCAAGTACCTAAACGAATGAAGCATACTGCCATGCTGATTGACCTTCTCACCACAGCGTAGAATATACAGCTTGGCAGTATCACTGGGACAAGATCTTTATCTCATCTATAAACCGCTGGATATCCGACTCTACCTGCCTGGTGGTCGCGGCCAGTTCTTCATCGTAACTAGCTACGATGCTATTGCCATTTACCTCGAATACCTACTAACTGTTTCCTGGATCGATTACCGACTTAGAAACGCAATCAAAACTAACCGTTAAGTATTCTGAGGGAAACGGTTTCGAAACCGTTCCGTAACCGTTTACTCTGATGACAATTAAGAATTCGAAACCGTTCCCCCAATGGTTCCATAAGTGGTATGAAAATGAAGACGAAATCAAGGTGCTTACAGTCAAGCATGGAGCATCCGCAAGCAGGGGTTACGAGAACACAAGCCGTTCGAAATTCTCAAACCCATGGATACATAATCCCCTCTACTGCGTTATGCCTTGACTACCAGCGAGCGATTAATCGAATGCAAAATCAAGTTCTATCGCATCAACCAGACCGCCAATTACGAACACTTTCTCACCATTACCCTGACCGATACCATTGTTTCCGATGTGACGATTGATCCGCCTCCGAAACGACGACGCATCAATCGTAAGGCTTGGGATCAATAAAGTGGAGGTGTGAAGCCCTGCCGGTATCCTAGTGCTAATTGCCCCATCACACCTCCGCTTGGGGACGCAGCAGCAGTCCAGCCTGCAGCAGAGCGTCAGGAAAATATAGACAAGTAGTACTTGTGATAGCTGATCTGTAAAAGTAAGTGTACTTGTTGGACACAACACCCACCCCAGCTAAGTCAATGACCTACTGTGTCAAATAACCTTTAATCCGATCAATTGGACACGATGTAAAACAAGATCTAGTTTTTCTTTTACACAAAGAAGAAGTAAAGGAAGTAGCAGTATGAAAGGACAGAACGTCGGATACATCCGGGTCAGCAGCATTGACCAGAACACCGCCCGCCAGCTTGATGAGATTGAACTGGACACCACCTTTGAAGATCATTGCAGCGGCAAGAATACCAACCGGCCTCAGCTAAAAGCCTGTCTGCGCCATTTGCGTAAAGGTGACCATTTACATGTCCATTCCATAGATCGCCTAGCACGCAGCCTGAAAGACCTACAGGAACTGGTTGAGGAGCTAACCAACCAAGGCGTTACCATTCAGTTCCACAAAGAGAACCTGACTTTCTCCGGTGACAGCAATCCTATGCACAAGCTGATGTTTCAGATGATGGGGGCTTTCGCAGAATTTGAAAGAAGCATGATTCGTGAGCGTCAAAGGGAAGGTATTGCTGCTGCCAGGAAGCAAGGAAGACAAATTGGAGCAAAGCCAAAGTTGACCCAGAACCAGATTAACGAGATTAAGGAACGCCTTGATGAGGGAGAACAAAAGAAAGCTCTTGCACTGGAATATGGCATTAGCAGGCAGACATTGTACAACTGCTTATCAAATTAATCAGGGAAGGAACTCTGACCGGAATATCTGGGACTAGCAATAAGCTGTTGACCTACGGCGTAGTGATCCAGCCTGCTGCCAGAGCTCCTATACCGTATAGAGTATAACCGGTACAAATAGTTCACCTACTACTCCAGAAACAGCACAGTATCCACATCATACTCCCCCCTTTTTTATAGTGGTCTAATTACTCACTTTAGAAGGGCTAATGCCACCTTCGTTGCACCAGGCCAAACCTACTTATTTAGAGCATTACTTTCAGTATGTACTGGGACCTAAATAACGGAGCCCTAGACGCCCCAATACTCTGCCCAAAAACCTGCCCACGACAAAGTACGAACGTACATATATCTATAAGAAATAAGTAGTTAGCCCTATCATTCACTTGCTTAACAGCAACGGGCTTACGTGACAGCGGCAGTTTGGGGAGACTTACTTTTCATACAGCATACCTTTTCTCATAATATCTCAAAGCCTTACAACCACATGCCATACAGGCAATATTCACGTGTTTTAAGTGTAATCTTCCCCCGTTTTATAATGGAAAACCCTGAAAGAAGTCGCTAACTGAATTCAGTCTTTAATTTCATCCCACTTATCCGCATCAAGCGTTCTTGTATAGCCAGAGACGGTTGAGGAGGTAGAGGTAGAGGTAGAGGTAGAGGTAGAGGTAGAGGTAGAGGTAGAGGTAGAGGTAGAGGTAGTACCGGGTAAAGTCGCAGTAATCGACCCTATGCCAACCCACCACTTCCGTAAAGACGGCGAGCCATTGACAGCTCTTACTGTACATGTTTTTTCCAGCACTCCGGCTGGTATCGAGAATAATCACCCCAGATTTAATGGGACCAAGGAGGTTTGATGGGCTATCACCGTTTAGGAGAGACCGAAAAAACAGAATAACTTTGACTTTGCCTTCTATTCCCAGCAAGTTTTTGCCATTATACGCTCAAAATTAAGTTATCCGTTATAACGAGCAATAAGGATATTGTGGTATGAGCAGTTCTATCCCGGAAGAGGCTCTCTTCTTCATCACAGATCGTGAGTACACCGTCACACAACTTCTTCGAACGCTCTATCAGGTACCTACCCCAGTCACACTTTACAGCCATTAATTCACATTTGAAAAATAACCGGGCTTTACCGGGACAGATGGTCATCATCACTCCGCCAAACTCCAGCAGCTGTAAGAAGTGGGAAGCGATGATGCAACAAGCTGCAACGGAAGTAGATAAAGAACTGGCCACAATGTCTGAGAAAGAGCGAAAGGCGTTAGCCAATCATTACGCATTTTTGAGCAGCCTGACAACGGTTACGGCTCTCATGCATGGTTGGACGAATAGCTACTTTGCCCAAAAAAGTAAGCAGGTAGAGCATATTCTCAAACAAGTTGAACGACTCTATATTTCTACTTACAGAACTAAAGGACACCTCAGGAGCGAACACTTTTTTAATCAGAGAAAAGTACTGTTTACCCAGCTGGATCGAACGATCAACGGTATGATGGAAAAAGAGCTGTTCGGCAGGGACGTATCCGCCAGTAGAATTAAGGCACAGCTTGGCCTGCAGTCTAAATCCATCGTTCATCAGTGGAAAATACAGGGTAATGTCGGCTCACTGAAAGATTATGCAACCAACTATGCAAAGGTGTCAGCAACAGCAAAGAACTTTGCCCGGCTGGGCTATGTCTCTATGGCACTGGATGTTGCAGGAGGTGCGGCAAATATTCAAAAAGCTTGCACTCTTAAGCCTGCTTCCGAAGAGTGTGATAAAGCAAAAATCGTCGAACCCTCAAAAGTTGTGGGGAGTATTATAGGAGGTATGTCAGGAGGTTATTGGGCTGCGTATGGTACATGCAATCTCGTATTTGGCCTTGAAACTGCTGGTACAAGTCTTCTTTGGTGTACTGTAGTTGCAGGGGCTGTTGGTGGCTACGGGGGATCGAAGTTGATAGGTTCGTTCGGAGAAGCCGCCGGAAACAAAATATATGAGGCATCAAGATGATAAATATTCTTGAATGGCTATTTATGTTGGCATTTTTTTTCTTGATACTACTTTTCGTGACCCTGATGATAAATGCTATTCATTTTTATAAAAAGTATTATAAGCAGTTGTCAGAGAGTATTGATGGTGCATTTTTTGACAGCGGTTTTCTTTTTGCCAGCAGTCGTTTCATGCTATGGGGCCATTACTGCCTATTCCCCAAAAGAGCTGAGCGTGCAAATGTTTACTCTATTTTTGAAGCGCTGCCTAAATCTGCACGCCTTCAACTAAAACTTCACTGGTTTGGTATTTTGAGTATCTGCCTACTGGGTGCTGGTGGAGGAATTATGAGCAAGTACTTTCTTCATTAGAATTGGTCTCTTTTTCTGTCGGTGCCATATCGCACATGCAATCTCGTATTTGGCCTGCCAACAGGTGGATCAAGCTTGTTGTGGTGCAGTGTTGTCGCTGGAGCTGCTGGCGGCTATGGTGGCTCAAAATTATTGGGTGGGGCAGGTCAAAAATTCGGCGAATTGATCTATCAGAAAACAAAATAATGGTACCTACTTATGCTTGCAGCTTTTACATCTTTTGAAATAATGGCAATCACGTTATTTTTTTCATTTCTCGCTCTTTTTCTTTTTGTGCTACTCAATGATATCTACTTCTACAAGAAGCATTATCAGAAGCTATCTGAAGCCATTGATGGAGCGTTTGTTGACCATGGATTTCTTCTTGCCATGAACAAGCTTACGATGTGGGGTCACTATTGCCTGTTTCCCAAAAGAGCACAACGTGACAATGTTCTCTCTGTTTTTGAAGCGTTACCAAAGTCCGTTCGTTCTCATCTGATTTCTCATTGGATTGGACTTTTGGCTTGTGGTTTTCTTATGGTGTCAAGCTACTTGGTAAGCACATATATATAGCCATAGAGCTGTAGTTCTGCCCCAGTATTTCTTACTTGTCCTTGAGACTGCGCGTACAAGTGGGCGCGGTGTTTCGCTAGTGACAGAGTTCAAAACGAGATGTCCGGAGTCATTAGAACCCTTCACTTACGTGACAGCGGCAGTTTGGGGAGACTTACTTTCGTCACATTACACTTCTGAAAGCCCTTTCAACGAGCTGACTAGACTCACCCAATCATTGATCGATGACCTGTATCTCATCAAAAAACCGCTGGATATCCGATTCTACCTGTTGGGTGGTCGCCGCCAGTTCTTCATCGGTACGGGCTACGATGCTGTAGCGAGTCTTGATGGTCAGGAAGTAATCCGGATTAATTTCCAAAGCATGATAGCTGTACTCATGATCGATGATTTCTCTGACCTTCCAATTTAAATAGCCAATGTTGTTGATAACGATCCATTGAAAATGGTCAGGCGGCGTGAGAATCAAGAACTTTTCATTTTCAGGAAATGCATCCAGCTTTGGATTATTTTGACGTTGCCAGGTGTTGTTGCCATCGGGTCCATTGAAGTACTGATCGTACCCTTTAGCTATCTGCTCTTCTAAGGAAGTGTTCTTCTCCCTCTCGTTCAAATAGATTGAAATGTACAAGGTAGCCATTTCATTGGCTTCTGACTTCTTGTTTTTGGCATAGTAACGCCAGATACTGCCATCGATCTCTAATGCCTGACTCCACTGGCTGTTCTCTGAACTCATCTCCAACCGGGAAGCGCAATCAAAGCTCATTTCTTCCGGGGATTCCTTGGCATACAGAGCCGCCAGGTTAAAGTACTCGGTCATGTTGCCTGGCATTTTATACTTCATCTCAAAGTCAGGAAGACATGCCAGTTTTTTGTGGTAGCTTTCTTCAAAGACAGGGCCTACTGGATTGACCCTTTTGCAAGCAAACAACAAGGAAAAAATCCCCATAAGCAACACCACCTGTAATATTTTCAATGTCTGCCTGATCAATGACCCTGCCCCTGCATTGTCTGCATATGCTTCTTCACTTTTGCAGCAGATCGTTCATCGCCTGCCAGGGTGAGAAAACGATGGTAGGCTTCAAGACTGATAAAAGGCAAGGTGTGCGGGCTTTCAACCGGGCTCGCATCAGGTGTCCCTTTGACCTTTGTCCAAAATGAGACGCTTCGTTTGATGGATGCGAGATCCATATGGTTCCTACCTGCCAGATTTGGAACCAGATCAAATGGGTTGTCCTTGTCTGGCGCAGCTCTCTTGATTCCAGCCTTTGTAAGAATACGAGAGGCTTCCTTCTTGTTATTGCCACCGGCATGAAACACGACTGTATTTTTATCTAAAGAAGAACCCGGGTAATTTTTAAGATGGAGCTTCACTGCCTGTTTGAAAATAATACCTCCCTGACTATGGACGACCCACTTCACAGGCTTACCTTTTCGCTGCACGTCAGCCAATACTGCTGCCAGATGGCGCGATACTTCTGTAGTAAGACCCATGTTATCTCTTGCCGACTCGTAGAAATCGAGAGCACCGCCTTCGCTTGGATTATGAAAAAGGGTGTAATCTGATACTTTATCTTCAGGGTAGGCGTGTTCAGCATGAACCCCCATTAACCAGGTTGCTTTCTGCAATTCGTTCAACATACCATTTACAGCAGCGTGTTCTGTTTGAACGTCATGAGTAGCGGTTCTTCTTGACCAGGTTTGTTCTTGCAATGCCTTCGAATCGCTCAAAGCAGATGTGGCTGTAAACTGCATGTTCCCCACTTTCTGCACACGATGAAGACTGCCCCTTTCCCCTTTACCTTTTGGCTTTTCTGACAACATCGATGCATTGAGATCAATATCTGAAACAACTACCAGCTCAGAAGTAACCTGGTATTTCAGAGTAAAATAGTGAACCGTTTTCGCTTTAAAGAAATTGGGACGGAGAGTATTAACCATACCGCCTGATGGATGAGGGATACTGGCCAGTTCTTCAACACCTTTGATCACTTTATCCTGATCATAACCATTAAGGCTTTTCAAATAAGTCAGTGCTTCAGGCTCGATATAGATTTTTTTGCCTATCGCCTTGCGAAACCAGCTTCTTCCCTTTGGATTCTCATAGCGAACAGCACTTGCGATCTTATCCGTAGAATCTATTCTACGGCATCCATTCCCACAACACACCCAACTTAACATGTTATCTATTACAGATAATGCATAAGTTATAGGCTTTGAGTTTTTTTAACAATTGCTCTGAATGTGAAACCGTTATCCCTTAGGTGTTAGTTTTGGGAAGAAGCATTTCACTCTATGAAAGACCACTCCCCTGCGGATGAGGAGTGGTCACCATTTGAAAAGTCCGGCTATTTCTGTAACTCCTTGATTAACAGCCCCATTCCTTTGGCTAATTCCTTCACGGCCTTGGGTGCATATTCAATTTCAACCCAGCGCTCAGCCTTATCAGGATAAAAAACCCAGCAACGCTGTTCGATACTGGAGCATTCAGACTCCAAAGAATGACCAACGCCGTATACTGTCAGTGTATTATTATTCCTGACCAACCTCTGCTCTAGTTGTTGATGCCGTGTCACTACCAACTCACCCTCTCTGTTGGCTTTAACAGAGTATTCTATGAATGAGTTTTTTCCCCTTTCCTTAATAGCATTCGCTTTTAACAGACTGTTCAAGTATGACTCCAGCACAAGATCTGTCATCTCTGGATCATAATTCTGCTGCATCTGTTCAACAAAGGTCTGGGGTTGTTCGGTAGGTTTCAATTCCATTAACTTCTGCGCCTGAGCAGCAAAAGGTAATAAAAGTAGACATGAGAGGGTTATTATTTTCATTGTTATCCGACTGTTCCACTGTCACTTCAGATAAGTATCTGGCTAAGTATAATATCGAACAGTCGGTTGGAGACTTCAACGATTTCTTTTACAAGCTGAGAGCTAGACCTGAAATTTCATAAAGTGTCGAGTTGCTTGCTTTAAAGCAGATTTATGAAATTTCCGGGCATCTCAATGTTGCTGATCCGGTGTCACCCTCATAACCTCTTCAATGGTTGTCAGTCCTGAGGCTACTTTCTGGGCTCCAGAAAGGCGGAGGCTGTACATCCCTTCTTTAATAGACTGACGGCGAAGGCTTTCTATATCTGTATTTTCTCCCAGCATGGTCTTGAGAGATTGAGACATAGGCATGAGCTCATAGACCCCTGCCCGCCCTCTATAACCCGTATCCCTGCACTCAAGGCAACCTACGGGTTGATAAATCTGAGAAGGTGCAGGTGCTGACCAGGGACGGGTAAGAGACTTCCAACCAGACTTATCGAGCTTCATTGGCTGTTTGCAGGAGGGGCATAGTGTTCTCACCAGTCTCTGAGCCATAACGCCCAGAACAGTGGCTTTAATCAGATAATGCGGTACTCCCAGCTCCAGTAAACGAGTAATAGCAGAAGGGGCATCGTTGGTGTGCAAAGTCGAGAGAACCAGATGACCTGTCAGTGCTGCCTGTATCGCCATTTCTGCCGTTTCCAGATCTCGGATCTCACCCACCATGATAATATCCGGGTCCTGACGTAAAAGCGCACGCAAGCCACTGGCAAACGTCAGATCTATGTTATGTTGCACCTGCATCTGGTTGAAACTGGACTCTACCATTTCAATAGGATCTTCAATGGTACAAACATTCACCTGTTCAGTAGCCAGACTTTTCAGTGTCGAATATAGGGTTGTTGTTTTACCTGAACCGGTAGGTCCCGTGACAAGGACAATCCCATTAGGTTGCCCGGTCATATTAGTCCAACGACGTTCATCTTCTCGGGAGAAACCCAACTCTCCGAACCCCTTGACCAGTACATCCGGGTCAAATATTCGCATGACCAGCTTCTCGCCAAATGCTGTGGGCAGTGTTGAGAGTCGAAGTTCGACTTCATTGCCATCCGGGTTTCGGGTTTTCAATCGACCATCCTGAGGCTTCCTTTTTTCAGCCACATTCATTCGCCCCAGGATTTTCAGTCGGCTGGTCACTGCTGCTGCCACTTTAGCGGGCATCTGATAGATCAGGTGAAGAACACCGTCGATTCGAAAACGCAGGTGAGTTTGCTCTCTCCTCGGCTCAACATGAATATCACTGGCCCTTTGCTCAAAGGCATATTGGAGCAACCAGTCAACAATATTCACAATATGTTGATCGTTGGCATCGGGGGCTTTCATATTGCCCAGCTCAAGCATCTGCTCAAAGCTGTTCAGCTGGGTAGATTGCACACCATTAAGTTCATTGGCGCCCAGAACAGATTGCGCCAGTCGATAGAATTCTGAGGTATACCGTCGGATATCAGTTGGATTGGCAATAACCCTCCGGATTTCCTTGCGATTAGTATGCCTGAGGTTATCTTCCCAGCCACTGTGCCAGGGTTGTGCAGAAGCAATGACAATCTCATCTGCTGTCACTTCTACTGCCAAAATCTGGTGACGCAGTGCATAGGCGTGAGACATGACCGGGGTAATAGCTGCAGCATCAATTTTCAGCGGGTCTATATGAAAGTTTGCCTGACCCGAAAGATCTGCGAGCCAGCTCATTAAAGAGTCAAGATCAAATGATTCGCCACTACTGGCATCTTTCAGATCCTGAGAGGCAATGTATTCCAGAGGATGGAGCTTGAGTTGATCCGCATTACGGTGACGAGCCAGTATTTCATCCGCATCCTGCTGTATAAGTCTTCCGGTCTGAACCAGATCAGAGACAACAGTCTGCAGATCCAGAAGAAGCACCCTGTTCTTGAGTGAGGCCTTGAATGTGTTTGTATTGGACTTCGGCTCTCGGACACTGGTCACTGTCGTTTCCTTTTTCTGCCTTCAACTGACCTATATCGGCAGTGTCACGGCGATTAACTGCTTATTCTAATTGTCACTATTCTCCCCTAAACCATCAGCTTATGCCTATAAGAAAATTCAGGCTTTAAGCTATAGTTCAATTAAGTATATTGCCAGTGCGGCAAGGAGGCCTCATGTCAGACCAATCCATCCAACCAGGTTCAGGCTCCCAGCCTTATGTCCCTGTAGAAAACTCGGAAGAAGTGAAGTCGGATAAGAATAATAATCAGCCCGAATATAAGAAGATGACCACAGGGGGTCCCGGGGCTGGCGGAATGACCTTGAAAGAAAGAATGGCGCAAAAAAAGATTCAACAAGTGACTACCCAGAATAATATCGCCTCACAAACAGAAACTTCTTCAGACACTCCTCGCTCACTCGACGAAGACAAGTAGCTTTCCTTAGCCAGTCGCCACTCCGAAACAGAGTGGCTGTTTTCCCTCTATACTGGCTTTTTCAAAACATAAAGCCTAAGACGCTCTTCTGTGGACCATTCAACCCTTCATAGTTCGCTGTTCATTCTTTCTCTGATAGCCGTCATTCTACTGTTGATTGGCCGATGCAAGTTGCCTCCATTTATCGTTCTATTGCTTTGTGCCTGTGCTGCAGGAGTTTTTTCAGGCATACCGGTTTCTGACATTACTCCCCAGATATCTCATGATATGGGACAAACCTTTGGTGAAGTGGCTCTATTGATTATTTTTGGGGTATTACTGGGTAATATCCTTGAAAAATCCGGGGGTGCGCTTTTGCTGGCGGAGAAGCTGATCTTCTCTATTGGTCAGCGTTTTCCTGCACTGGCTATGGGTATCGCCGGATATATCATTTCAATTCCTGTGTACTGCGATTCTGGATTCATCCTCCTCAACAGCATCCGACAGTCCATAGCCGAAAGAACTCACTGCAACCCGACCTCTCTGAGCGTTGCTCTAGGTGGTGGCTTGTTTGCCACCCATGCCCTGGTGCCTCCAACCCCTGGCCCGGCAGCAGCCACCCTGATCCTGGGCATTTCACCCAGTCTGGTGATTCCGTGGGCTCTCTTGGTCGCACTTATGTCCACCCTTGTAGCCATTCTATGGGGAAAATGGGTTATTCGCTGGCTCAATGAGACGCCCCCTATTGAGATTAAGAAAGTCAAGACGGTCTCATCCCCCCATCAAACACAAATCTGGCTAGCGATTATCCCTATTCTTTTACCCCTGATACTGATGTCCATGGCTAACTTTAAAACGAACGGCACAGAACAGAGCTGGGCTGACTTTCTTTCACAACCTGCAAATGCCCTTTTCCTGGGCTTGCTGGCCAGCTTTCCATTAGTTCGAAAATGTCGAGAAGGGCTGGCTGGGCTGTTCAGAGAAAGCATTCAATCATGTGCCATGATTATTCTGATCATTACGGCAGGAGGTGCTCTTGCAGGAATGCTGGCTCAAACAGGGCATATAGCCAGAATTGCTGAAGGGTTACCGGAGAGCCTCGGTCTTATTCTCCCTTTTCTCATTGCTGCACTGTTCAAAACCGCTCAGGGCTCTACCACCGTAGCCTTGATCAGCGCAGCTTCAATGGTTGAGCCCCTGCTGCCAGGTTTAGGCCTGGACTCCCAGAATGGACGACTACTCGCCTTTTTATCTGCAGGGTGCGGATCCATGATGGTGACTCACGCCAATGACAGCTACTTCTGGGTAGTCACCCAATTTTCAGGCATCAGCCCGGCAACAGGCTTAAAATCCTTTACCATAGCCACCCTGCTTCAGGCTCTAACAGGACTGGGAACTGTCCTGATCATAGCCAGGCTGCTTTAAATTAAACCATCAGGCTTTTTCTGAAGCAGCTCAAACCCTCTTTCTGCCTTGCTCTTGTCTGCAGGTTTCAGATCAATCTCTGTTGTCAGCTGAGCAGCAATACTCTGCAAAGCTCTTTCATCACCATCCAACAGTTCCAGCTCCAGTTCACAGATAACGCTGCTGGCATCGCCAGATCGAACGTACCCATAATCCAGTGCAACCTCAACCCTGGCTCTGGGTTCAGACCACTCTACCAACCAACATGTCCGATCAAAATCAGTTGAGAACATCGGTATCAGAATTTCAGAAGGTAATGATCCCAGCGATGCTGGCCAAACCTTCTGTAACCCTTTGATATCCAATTCCGGCCGCTCTATGGCCCACTCCCATTCCCCTCGACGGGTCAGCCCATTAACGCTCACTCCCTTCGTTTTCAGAGTCTGAAAGTACAGACCGTTTTTCTCTCTGATTCGCAAGGCAACCCGGGCCTGATTCAGCTTTAGAGAGGCTGTATCAAAGTAAGTATTTCCCAGATGAAAAAATTCTGGTGCCGAGTTGGCGAACTTTTTCCAGAAAGGAAGGGTCTTAAGGGCTTGTACCTGCTCTTGTGGCAGCGACAACTTTAACTCTGTTTCATTACTCATGGGTTAGCTGACCGACGGCTAAATGACTCATTTTACCTGCAACCTTAAGGGTTTGTTATGGCAAATGAGAGCCTGAATATCCAATGCATTTTCAATGTAAATGGAATTTCGGTGCACAAAATTCAGTCAGCTCCTATAATTTTTCGTTCAACCCGACAGGTCTGCGACTATGCCAACCAGCAACCTATTATCGAGTGTATTTGGCCGCTCCCCTATTGGCCCGATACAAAAACACATAGCCAAGGCGCATGAGTGCGCCATTCAACTGGAGCCTTTTTTCAAAGCAGCATTTGATGGTGACTGGCAGGAAGTTGAAGACATCCAGAAAATCATCGTCGAACTTGAGCACGAAGCTGACGTCATTAAAAAAAATGTCCGCCTCTCCCTGCCCAAAAGTCTGTTTCTGCCTGTACCCAGAAGTGACCTTCTGGAAATCGTTACCGTGCAGGATAAAGTAGCGAATAGAGCCAAAGATATTGCCGGTATTGTACTGGGCAGACAGATGATGATTCCTCAGGAAATGAGAGAAGCCTTTCTCGACTACCTGAAACGATCCATTGCTACCTCAGCTCAGGCGGTGAGAGCGATGGACGAGCTGGACGAGCTGGTTGAAACCGGCTTCAAAGGCAGAGAAGTCAATCTGGTCGAAGAACTGATCGAAGAATTGGACCAAATAGAAAGTGATACAGACAAACATCAGATTACCGTCAGAAAAATTCTGTTCAAACTGGAAAAAGATCTTCCTCCGGTGGAGGTCGTTTTCCTATACAAAATTATTGATTGGGTCGGTGATCTGGCAGATCGCGCATCAAGAGTTGGCAGCCATCTTCAGTTGCTGCTTGCCCGTTAACCCTCTTTATTGGAATAACATCCATGAGCATTATCGCTGAGTATGGAACGATACTGCTGATTCTGGCCTGCCTCTTTGGTTTTTTCATGGCCTGGGGCGTGGGAGCAAACGATGTTGCCAACGCCATGGGAACCTCTGTGGGTTCCAAGGCGTTGACGATCAAGCAGGCCATTATCATTGCCATCTGTCTGGAGTTTCTGGGGGCATACCTGGCTGGAGGTTCAGTCACAGATACCATTCGCAAAGGTATCATTGACCCCAATATGCCAGAGTTGCTGGAAAACCCTCAACTGCTGGTTTACGGAATGATGGCAGCTCTACTGGCAGCAGGCACCTGGTTAATGGTTGCCACCCATTACGGCTGGCCAGTTTCTACCACCCACTCTATTGTCGGAGCTATTGTCGGCTTTGCAGCGGTCAGTATCTCGGTAGATGCCGTGAACTGGGGAAAGGTCAGCTCTATTGTTGCCAGCTGGATCATTTCTCCCATCATGTCCGGCTGTATTGCATTCATGATTTTCATGAGTGTCCAGAAGCTGATTCTTGATACTGACAACCCTTTTAGAAATGCCAAACGCTACGTGCCCGTCTACATGTTCCTGGTGGGATTCATGATGGCCATGGTAACTCTGATCAAAGGACTCAAGCACATAGGTATGCCGCTGGATTATCAGGAAAGTATTTTACTTTCACTACTGATCGGCCTGCTGGTGATGCTGGCTGGAAAAATAGCCCTATCCAAAATCAAGGAAGATGCTCAGGCTGACAAGGCTTTTCACTTCTCCAGTGTTGAGAAAGTCTTTGGGGTTATGATGATTTTCACTGCCTGCTCCATGGCTTTTGCTCATGGTTCCAATGATGTAGCCAACGCAGTAGGGCCACTGGCAGCTGTAGTCAGTATTGTCCTGAGCGGTGGTGAGATTGCTGGAAAAGCAGCCATGCCCAGCTGGGTGCTGCTACTGGGGGCTGCCGGGATTGTGGTAGGTCTTGCCACCTATGGCTACAAAGTCATGGCTACCATAGGTACTGCTATCACTGAGCTGACTCCAAGCAGAGGCTTTGCCGCAGAATTGGCAGCCGCGACTACTGTAGTTTTAGCCTCAGGTACCGGACTGCCTATTTCCACAACTCATACACTGGTTGGAGCTGTGCTGGGAGTTGGACTTGCGAGAGGCATCGGTGCCCTTAATTTAAAGGTTATAGGCACCATTTTCATGTCGTGGCTCATTACTCTGCCTGCCGGTGCTTTTCTGGCAATTATCTTCTTCCATGCCTTGAAACTGATTTTCGGATAATGAAAGGGCCTATTATGGGCCCTGCTTATCTACATTTACTTCTCACTCCAGATTCCTGACATACCTATCCCGGATAAGGGCTGTTATGATGCTATAAGCCTGTAGATTTCGGCCGTAACCTGACAGCCAGAGGATCTGGCACTTTTGTTTATTATTTTTGTCCAATTATTGAACGATTAGAACCAAGGACCTGATAATGTCTGGAATCCAGCAACCTGATTTGAAAGCAGTCCTGTCCCGGTTGATAGAGATTCCCTCTGTCAGTTCCACCCAGTCTGAACTGGATATGGGCAATATGCCTGTTATTCACGAATTGGCGGGGTGGCTTGAAACCATGGGGTTTTGCTGTGAAATCATGCCAATACCTGGAGAACCCCTGAAAGCCAATCTGATAGCAACCCTGGGTTCAGGACCCGGAGGGCTGGTGCTGGCAGGGCATACTGATACGGTACCGTACAACGAAAGTCTCTGGCAGTTTGACCCATTCTCCCTCAACGAGTCTGATAACCGGTTTTATGGTTTGGGTATCTGTGACATGAAGGGATTTTTTGGCCTTGTCATGGAAGCGGTAAAAGATTATCTGAAAGCCCCTCTGAAAGCCCCTCTGATTATTTTGGCAACAGCGGACGAAGAGTCCTCCATGAATGGTGCCCGGGCTTTGGCTGCCGCTGGCAAACCCAAAGGACGTTATGCTGTTGTTGGTGAGCCTACAGGCATGCAACCCGTTTACATGCATAAAGGAATCATGATGGAGCGAGTCAGAATTCTGGGACAGTCCGGCCATTCCAGTAATCCTGCTTTGGGCAAGAACGCCATGGAAACCGCTCATAAAGTAATATCCGAAATTATGGCGTTCCGGGAAGAGTTATCCCAACAATACAATAACCCCGGCTTTACTGTACCTGCTCCTACCATCAACCTTGGCTGCATTCACGGTGGCGACAACCCGAATAGAATTTGCGGCCATTGCGATCTGGATTTTGACGTACGCCTTTTACCGGGTATGGACAGCCAGGAGCTACGAGAAAACCTGAGACAACGTCTTCTCCCTATCGCCAGAGCCGATAATGTTAAGCTTTCTCTGGAAGCTATTCATGACAGTATTGATCCATTTGATGGTTCAGCCGACTCTCCCCTGGTCAAAACCTGTGAAGAGTTAACCGGCTATTCTGCAAAATCCGTTGCTTTTACAACCGAAGCGCCCTTCTTCACCCGGATGGGTATGGATACCGTTGTATTGGGGCCAGGTGATATTGACCAGGCCCATCAACCTGATGAATACCTTTCCATGGACAGAGTTAATCCTACGATTGAGCTGTTAAAATCCCTGATCCGACGATTCTGCCTTTAATCCCCCATCAGGGAGGCTGCTCGAAGATAAACGGACACCCTCCTATAGAGCATCTGTAAATTAAAAAACCAGAGATAGAACTGAAGCAGAATGAACGAGACGCATCAGCAGCCATGAGTTCAAATAAAAAAGACTACGTAAAATTTTTCCGGCAGAGTTCACCTTATATCCATGCCCATCATGGCAAAACTTTTGTCATTACGCTGGGCGGTGAAGCTCTGGCAAGCCCCAACCTGAACAATATCATCAATGATATTTCCCTGCTGAACAGTCTGGGCGTCAGGCTGGTTCTGGTTCACGGAGCCCGACCACAGATAGAAGAACGCCTTAGTGCCCGGGGCCTTGAGTCCAGATTTCATAATGAAAAACGTGTGACCGACCGTCAGTGCCTTGAATGTGTAATGGATGCAGTAGGTAACCTCCGTGCTCGCATTGAATCAAAGCTTTCACTGGGACTGGTTAACTCTCCAATGCATGGAGCAAGCATACGGGTCATCAGCGGCAACTTTGTCACTGCAAAACCTTTAGGTGTTATTGATGGCCAGGACTTTCTCCACACCGGTGCCATTCGCAGAATTGATAAAGAAGCTATTCAGCAGCAGCTAGACAGTGGCTATATTGTTTTACTTTCCTGCCTTGGTCACTCTCCAACTGGAGAGCTCTTTAACATGGAAGTAGAAGAAGTCGCTACCCACACAGCCGTTTGTCTTGAGGCTGAAAAACTGATTTTGTACTCCAAACTAGAGAGCGTTAGGGACCATCAGGGGCATTCTATCAGTCGCTTATCCCCACAGGAGGCCAGTAAAGCGATCAAGAGTCTTCAGGGTGACAGCAGAAGGCTACTTTCCTCAGCGATCACAGCTTGCCATGGTGGTGTCGACCGTGCACAGCTGATCAGCTATGAACAGGACGGCTCACTGTTGCTGGAACTCTTTACCCGTGACGGCTCAGGTACAATGGTTTCACGTGACCGCTATGAAGAAATTCGTGCAGCCAGTATTGAGGATGTTGGCGGTATCCTTGAACTGATAAGACCCCTGGAGCAAGAGGGCATTCTTAGAAGACGTTCAAGAAAAGAGCTGGAGCGTGAAATTCGTTTGTTCCGGGTTATTTCTCTGGACGGTATGATTATTGGCTGCGCGGCTATCCATTTGTTCTCCGGAGAACACGCTGCAGAGTTAGCCTGCCTGGTAGTACATCCGGATTATCGGGAAAAAAACCGGGGAGACCTGCTTCTCAGTGCAATAGAAGAACAGGCGTCTCAACAAGGAATGGATACACTGTTTGTATTAACCACTCAAACCAGCCACTGGTTTGTGGAACGCGGCTTTGCCGAATCCAGCCAAAAGTCCCTGCCAAAAGAAAAACGCAGTCAATACAACTCAGAAAGGCAATCTAAGATACTGGTCAAAAAACTCTGAAGCAGCTCCTTATCGTTGGCCCCAAATGCAGGGCCAGCCTACTCTTCTTTTACTTTCAACCAGTCATTGGCCCGGGCAATACTGTACCCCAGCGGCCAACTGAGTCCATAACTATGACCTTTATAGCTCACCGATTTACTGACCAGCAAGTGGGTATCTGGTTTCAGCCCTAAACGACTCAATAGTTCTGCCATATAAACAAACTCAGCACACATTCTTTCTGCCAATGGCTTACGTGGCTCACCACTGCTGGAAAAGTCTTCTTCCAGTGGAGGGGGTTGATTATGCAGTTTTATGAATTCGGAAAAGAACTGATTATCTGAACGGTAATGACCCTGAAGCCTCTCATGAACTCCGTCGGGCTTCAAACCACAAACATAGCGAGCAGCAAGCTGTAACATTCTTGGCGTCTGAATATTAGGCAGACCCAGCGCCACAGTACGATCATAAAAATAACCGTTCAAGTGGAATACCTTCGGCATGCTCGTATAGAGAAGAGGCCTTCTCCTGTCTTTTCTCAAACTCCCGGGTCTTTCAAATAGTTTATCCACCACCTCTGAACATGATTGATATTCTGAGCAGACTTTCGAAAGAGATGTAACATTTTCCAACCTCAGTAGATCATCATAGGCTTGATTGATACCTAAACCTGAATACGACTCACCATAGACTTCAATGTCAGGTTGCGGATAACGCCAGAAACGTTTGATATTAACGGCCGATGACGGAATTTCGCTGGCCGCTCTACGATACAGAGAGTTCTGCTCATCTTTCCTTACCCGAAAAGCCATTTGCACCGAACCACCACCCAGTTCGACAATGCCATATTGGAGCTTTTCGGATTTTAGCTGACCACGAAGAGTATTGACGCCTAACCAGGTAAAAGCAGCTTCTTCCAGACCTGTCAGCAAACGAACATTCTCCGGGTAGTTGCCAGGTACTCCCTGCCTGTATAACTCTATAGCGACCCGCTTTAGAACCAGATCAGCTGAGAGCAGTGGTTTCCCATGATTCTTCAGTATAACGGCCCGATGCCGAAGGCCAGCCGTTCCTCCAACAAACACTTCGGTTTTAGGAATGCAATCACCTGATTTTAACTGATACAAAGAGCTCATTTCGCCAATAAGATGACCAGGAAGGCGCTTGCCATAAGAGAGGGGGGGTTCACTTTCAACCAACGATGTTTGCCTGATCAGCTCGTATTGGGAAGTACCATACAGACGCTTAAACTGATACGACATAACCCGAGAGCCCGAGCTGCCTGCATCCATTAGAACCATACTTTTACACTCAGACTCATAAGCCTGAAGGGGATAGTTTTCAGCATAACCAGCCTGTATAAAAAAGCCCTGCAGGCCTGCAAACAGACAAAAAAGCACATTCGAATGACAAAAACGATTCAAGAGTAAGGTTATTATTTTCATTCTGATAGAGCGTATTCAATCAAATGGGCAAACAGCCCCACTCAGAGAGTGGAGAATGAGTAGTTAAGAAGAAAAATCATAGTTCACCTGAATAAGATGGCCAGAAGCAGAAACAAAGCTAACTTGAATTCATGAAAACTTCACAAAGCCACTTTAAACAGAATTAAGACTGCAGAAACATTAGAGTGATCATATTCTGAAACGAAGGAAGTTATACAAACATCACTCGTTGAACTCATTCGGGCTCTTTGTCTGAGCGGTGGAAGGTAACGAATTGTCTGACTTGATTAAAGCGGGCTTTGGGGAGGAATAATATGACTCATTTTCTGATCCCAGAAGCCCATTTTGGCCTGAACACTTTCATAATACTGACCAATAGCCCCCATCATCATTTCAGAGATAATTTGATGGTGATACTGACGACGAAGAATTAAAACAGCGGCTTCTTCATCCTCCATATGATGAAATAAAGGAGAGGTTGGATCCACTTCCCCAAGCTGTTTCTCACGCCTGACCGCTTCCATAATTTCTTTATGGGAGTCATGCAGTTTCAATATGCGCTCAACAAAGCCTTCCACTTCATCCTTTGCCAGCCTTCTCATGGTATTCATTTCTTCACGGCCAGTTCTTTCTCTCTGACCATACAAGTCCCAGGTCAGGCTCTTGCCTTCCTTCTGACCTACAATGTGGGCAAACCGCTCCCTGTTAATTTTTTCGTTGTATCTATTAACAAAAAGATCCGCCAGAAAGAAAAAACCAAAAATAATCAAACCATCCACCGAGGGTCTGGGCAGGTATGGGGAAATCTCCAACTTTGGAACACCTTCAACGGCATGCCAGCCCACTTTAAATCCATGCACCATGGTTGATTTAACAGCCCCCTTCAACCAGCCCTTCATATAACTTCGAACACCATTCTTGGCCAGAATAAGAGCACTGGCAACTCTGTTTGCATGAGTATTAAAACGTGACCTTTCTTCCTCTGTAAGCTCTATATCGGGCATTTCTTCTTCCAGAACCCGTTCCAGCTCCTCAATAGCTTCCTTTGAAGAAATAGAGCCATCATTGCTTAAATCAGGGGTCATTTTAGGAAAAACCTTTTTCCACCACCCCGTCTGCTTAGTCTTAAAATGGTAGGACTTTCCTATTACCCTTGGATCATTTGCTGCACGACTAAACAGGCTTTCTCTTTTCACCGGATCCATATTTTTAAATTTGCAATTCCACAACTCATCCAGAACCGGCTCCCACTCCTTGTCCATGCGCTCAACATCACTAACAGCGGCTGTATAAAGACGCTTGTAGAGCTTGAAAGCATCCTGCAGACTGCGTCTTCGATAGAGATACCGGGCCTTACCTTCTTCTAGCCGTATCACCGTTTCCAGATGGCTCTCATCCTTGTTCGTTTCCATCTCCAGCCTCATTTGAGCGTCTTTTTCCAGCTCAGAATAGGCATTAAAAATTCGTGTTAGCGTTTCATGGCTACAGATATATCTCAGACTCTTCAGGAAGACGCGAAATTTCTGATCGTCCATCTCTGACAAAACACCCAGATCATTTACATCCAGCTTGTAATCTGCAGATACTTCAGCTCTCTGCAACGCCCTGACTGCCCGGGTCATGCGAATGAGTTCAGTGCCGCCACTCCAGACACCGCACCAGGCAACGTAACTGAATATACTGACCGCTGCACCAATGCCTCCGGTAACCAATCCGGTCAACACAGCACTAACGACCATGGCAAAACTATTGAGAGTAAAGTCTCTTTTATTCCTGAGAAAATAGCGTTTGATCCGGTTACGAGTATCTGTATTCTTAAGCTTGATGCCTCCCCCTTTATCAACAACATTCTGAATATGAGCCTTATCAGCCTCATCCAGCTTATAACGGGTAGCTTTTGGCCTATCGAGACCTGGAGGTGTAGCTGCAGGATTAGAAGGGTCAACCGGACTAATGGGGTTCCGACCTTTCATGACAGGTACATTCGCTTCTGGAAAAAACCGCCAACGCAACGCATTCTTTATTTCAAGAATGCGTTCAAAAGTAATATCTGACTCTAGATGCAGGCCATTATCCTGAGCCAATTGAGTAATCATTGCTTCCGCCGTGTCAGCATCCACATTGAAATCTCTCATTGCGCCCTGAATCAAATCAGGAATGAGTGCCCTTCTCAAAAAACCAACAGGAAGAGCACGATCTTCAGCCAGGTATTTATAAGTCAGTTCTACTGTGGAGCAGGAAACGGTTTTTCTGACTTCCGTGATCACCTGATCACTAATCTGTTCACTGCCTCCTGACAGCACCAGCTTCATTTGCTGGCCCTTTCTCTCCTCACTCAAAACACAAACCCGGTGGTAGGCCATGGCACAAGCTATGTGATAGTCATTAAGGCTGCGCTGGATGGGGGAAGAAAACTCGTTATGAGCGGCATGACGAAAAGCATCGTAGACTCTAAGGGCTTTGGCCGCAGATGGACCACCGCCAAAAAAACGTTTGAAAAAACTGCCAATTCCAGAAAAAACCGAGACGATACGACCCTGCCACCGACCATAATCAATCTGACCCAGCCTGGTATCTTCTTCTGACGCTGTAGCGGCCTCTTTGCGCCCTACAGCAGAGAGAGAAGAGCCTCGATGGCTCCGAACCTCTGGTGGCATGTCTCTCAATCCCTGAGATAGGGAGCCCAGAAAAGAACGGGCTCCTGTGTATTAGACCAAGGCGTTCATTTTTATTCGATTAACTAATTAAAAGTAATCATTAGATATTTTACTCGAATAAAAAAATACGAATGCAGCAATATTTAAAATATAGCCGCCATATGGATATCGAATTGAAAGAAGTAGAAGAACTTTGTCAAAGGGGTTAAACCAGCCTCAATAAGCTGGTTTAAAAATCTTGTCGTGCTTTAGAATCCTTACCCGAACTCAGGCAGACTTTCTATCCAGAACCTGATAGCTGAACTCCAGAGCCTGCTCATCTTCTGAGACCTGATCTTCTCTGGCAGTGATACCCCAGTCACTTTCATTAATTTCAGGAAAAAAAGCATCGCCATCAAATGATCTGAACACTTTAGTCAGATACAACCGGTCAGCTTTGTCTAAGGCCTGGCGATAAATCTGTTCGCCACCAATCACCATGATTTCTTCATTGCCATTGATCATTGCCACGTCTTCCGCCAAAGAAATGGCGTCTTCCAGACTATGCACCACTTTAACACCTTCATGATGCCAGTTTTTATCACGGGTAATGACAATATTCGTCCGTCCAGGCAAAGGTTTACGCAATGAATCAAACGTCTTTCGTCCCATAATAATGGGTTTTCCCATCGTCACAGCCTTGAAATAGCGGAGATCTCCAGGCAAATACCAGGGCATTTTGTTATTGATGCCAATGGCATGGTTTTCCGCTACAGCGGCAATCATTGCAATTTTCATAAAGGGAGCAAATGCACCGAAGGCTTCCAGATCAGACGCCATTGTCGGCCATTTATCTCGTACCCACAAGACCCCTGAAATCCATCAACTAGGGTTTCTCTATAACTGCAAGATAAAACCAGAGGTAACTGCTCATTTTTTGTAGGCAAAAGTGCCGATTTCAAGAATGGTGCCCCTGATTTTACTGGGCTATAGTCAATCGACTCTAAAGTTTACCTACAAAAAATGAGCAGTTACAACCAGAGGAATGTCAGATGTTGCCTTCAGGCCAGGATGCTTTCAGCCAGCTACAACAGCTTGCTTACGTTGCCGAAAAAAAAGTCAACTCAAAAAGAGGGCATGAGGCTATCGGGCTGGATGCGAATCAAAAGCCTGTTGATGAAGGCTCCTTCGAAGCTGAACCTCAGTCTTATAAAAGCTTGATGACCCGAGGCTACTGGGATAGACGTAATGTAAAGACCTTTGATGATGCTGCAGCCCGGATCACGCCATTGCTGCAACAATGCGCCCACGCAGCCAACGCACAATCCAAAGTTCCAGTCACTGTCATCACCGGACGCAAGATGTCAGCCATCACGATTATGGATGAAATCAGAAAACTGATGGACAGTGACTGGGGCAGGCTCCAGCAGGTTAAGAGTGATGTTTCTGAGTTTATGCAGGGGCTTAAACAGTTTGATGAACTTGGCAGTATGACTCTTCCCCAGGGAGCCGTCACGCGGGGCCTGGAAAGCAAACAGACCTATGAGGCTGAGACCCTGAGAGTCGATCAGACGTTAGCAACTATCGCCAACAAAGCATCTCCTGAATATAAAACATGGTCAGCTTATCGTGACTATCTCGACAACATGCACTATCAGGAACGTATTCGCCTTAAAATTCAGCGCTCTATACAGGATCACGCCGGAGCAGCTAAAGACAGACCCGCCTTCAGGAGAGCATTAAAAGAGCTTTCCAGAGATTGTGATCTGGGGAAACTGGCCAGCCAGACCACTTCTGAAGGCAATCCCAGAAACCCAATATCCGTAGCCGCTTCTAACCGCTTGTTAAACAGCCTGGGTGATACTGCTACAGACCCTATTTCTTTGCCTGGAAAGACAGGCAACACTCCAGAACAGAGTTTGACGTTTGCCAGACAATCTCTCTCCATTCTGGTTCATAATTACAGTGATAAAAAAGTGGCCTTGCGTGGACCATTATTGGCATCCATGGCTGAGGCCACCAGGAAAAATGTGACCTCAGCCCTTATGGAATGTGTCGCACCAACGGCAGTAAAGCTTCAAATGGTTCAATCGCTTCAAACGGAATTTGGTAAAGAGTTCAACCGTATTAATAAGTTAGGTGTAACTCGTGATTTTGATCCATTGGCTCAAGAGCTTGTGAGCCTCAAAAACCGCTGGACAGAAATGACCAAGCAGGAAAAAGAAGAAGAGCTACGAAAAGCGAAACACCTTGAAGAAGAAAAACGTAAAGTGGAGCAACAGGGAGCAACACCTTCAACCCTGCCCCTTCTAAAACAGTCTAAAACCCTTGCCAGTGAAGGTAAGAGAAAACCTCAAGAAGTCACTCCTTTAAGACGTCTTGAGCCTGAGAACTATGACTGGATAGCCAAACCGTTGTGGAACCAGATACGTCACGATATGGATACTGGCAACCTGGAAGCTGCATCACAGCAACAATGGTATACCAATTTTCATGACGCTCTCAGAGGTGCTTCACCTGGTACCCGAAAGAGAGCAAAGGATCAGGTACTGGAAGCCATTCGCCAGAAGATAGAGGGACAACCTCAATATCAGGACTATGCAGGCCCGGTTCTGAATTTTCTTGCCCGTCTGGACCAACAAGATTTTCAGTCGGAACAAATACGCCCCGCTGCTGTTACTGAAGAGTTACCCAGTCTGGAAGCCGTTACAAAATCTCTTACTGTTCTGCCAAGACTTGAGCATGCAGCATTCAGCAGGGAACTTTATGCCCGGATCGGTGGTGACCTGGCTGCGCAAAAAACAGGTCAGCCAGAACAAACTGTCTGGCACCAGTCAATTCACCAATATCTGAAGGCTATCCCGGCGGATCAACAGCAGGGAGCTCTCAATACGATTGTCAGTCATATCGAAAGAGAATTGGCCATCAGTCGTTATGGTGTGTCTGAAGATCAGAAAAAGCAGGTTCTGGACGTACTCAAACAAGGAACCAACACTGAGTTCACGCTTTCATCTGGAGCTGGCCTGCAAGCGGCACCGGTTCAGTACACACCGCCAGTTGTTCCTCAAAAACCTGTGGAAGACACTGGAGACTTTGCCATACGTTTGTACCAAAAAATGACTGAAAGTCTGAACGCACTGGACACTCAATACCAGGATGGCGGACTGCAGTGGCATGGGATGTTGCACCAGTATCTAATGACTCTGCCTGAAACAGAAAGAGTCGGTGCTCTGGGACTGACTAGAGCCGTCGTTGGTTTCCAGCTAAGCGACCAATATGGGCATAGAGAAAACTTTGCAAGCCTGGAGAGAGACTTTAAACAGGTTTGTGACCAGGCACTGAAGGCCAACTTTAAACAGGCCGTCACAGCTAAAGTATCTACAGCCACCGCTCTGAAAGAGTCAGAAGAAGACAAAAAAACCAGTGAAAACTTTGTATCTGATTTTTACAGAAAACTGTCGAAGACACTCAATCCTGCTCTCACTCCAGACGCTCAAAAAGAATGGCATCAGGAGCTTTCAGCACACCTCCTAACCCACCCTGCCCAGACAGAACAGGTTCTTATTCAGCTCAGGCAAAAAATAGAATTTGAGCTGAGTCTGGATATTGCTGATCATGACCAATACATACCGGTCATCAATAATCTGCTGGACCAGGCAGGTAGTCCACATTTTCAGCCTCTCGCTCAGACATTCCCAGTACAACCAGCAGCAACGACTGCATCAGCTCAGCCACCACAACTAGATTTTCATAAAGTGGCAGGAGAGCTTATGGATTATATTCGCCCTCAACTCAGAGCAGGCGAAACCAGTGATAAATATCAAAATGAGTGGGCACGCAGGTTAAATGCACCACTTCGCACGTTGCCTGTCTCCCAGAGAGAGGCCGCAGGCTTTACACTGATTCAGGAAGTCAGCAATGCCCTGACTCTGGCCAATATGGATCAGCATACACCTGTTGTCATTCAGGCTTTCTTCAATGGTATCAGTGGACAATTCAAAGACGAGCCACTGGTTGTTACAGTGCCTGCAGCAGTAAAGCCAACTACTCCAGCACCTGTAGGGCCACTGCCAGAGGCAACGTCTCAAGTAACTGCCAAACCTAAAGAGAGAATCCCTGCAGCACCTGTTAAAGACCCTACTCTAATCATCGAAGAAGCTATCCAAAAGCTTCCCGTCAAGCTGCCTGGTGTTTCATTAATAGAAGCCAGACCGTTCCTCAAAGCCTACTATCAGGTGCTATTCCTCTCGACAGCAGACAACTATGACCTGATTCGCGCCGACCGACTAAAACGACAACTGGAGGCTCACTTCAGAGCCACCCGGCAAGGAGGCGGCTTTGACACTTTTGAATACAATGTTATGCAACAAGTCGTCCAGGAATACATTGCAAATAATTCAGCAGCCGACGTTCAGCCTGTTCTCACCCTTACTGACCCAGACACCACGCCGGGACGTTATAACATGCTCAGAGCCATTCTCCACAGAGCTCTGCAGAATGGCATCATTCAAAACGAATTCGTAGTGGGTGACCCTCAGGATCAGGTTAAACAGGAGCAAGTTGAACTGCTGGAATGGATTGATAATGCCCCGGGGCTTGTTGCCAAATTAGGGCTACCAAAAGTTAACAGAGGCTGGAACAGAGTTGATCCCACGCTCAATACCATGAAAGACAATATCCGGTTTGATGTTCAGACAGAAATTGCCAATGCCGTAGAGTTCAATGAATCAGTAGCCAGCCTCGCCACAATGAATATTGCCGATATAGCCAATAAAATTGCTCGCAATGAACGGCTGACCCAGCAAGAGCTGAACACCATTGTTGTAGCCAGAAAAGCCCTGCTGGATATTCAACTGGGGGTTGGACGACGCTGGCATTCATCCGTGCTCTCCCGTCCAGAATACTGGGCCAAGCCACAGGAGCACCAGGCCTATATGAAGATGCTCGAAATTGACCAGCTGCGTAGCCCGGAGATATTCCAGGCTCAAAGAGAGTGGATTATTAAAGAGCATAAATCAGCAAACAGGCATCCAAAAGTAGTGATCGAAGGGGGTGGTCCAATAGGTTTGATGTCAGCTATCAGCCAGTTCGAAGTAGGCGGCAATGTTAAAGTGCTGGAAAAGCGAAAGTTCGACTTCCAACGTGCCCAGATTCTACGACTGGATCCTATCTGGATCGGTATGCTGAAGTTCTATCTGGGTGAGAAATTTTATGAGCTGTTCCGCATTCCCGAGCATCCTGATACACACAATGCCAGAGGCTTCATTGGCAAAGACTCCTTTGGCGGTCTGACGACCCGGGATCTGGAAAAAGCGCTTCTGGACGAACTGCAGACTCTGACCCAAATGGCTCCCAGCAGAGATGCTCTTGTCCCGGTCGAGCAGTGTGAACTCACCCATATTGAAGACCCTAACGATCAGCACCCAGGCTTTACGGTGCATGCCAAGACATCGGATGGAGAGAAACGTTTTACGGACGACGTTGAAGTTCTGATCTGCGCTGGCGGTAAAGGCAGCTCAACCCGAAACCAATACCTGCCGTCAAAAGTGGTTACGAATGAAGAGTATTATGGGGTCTGCACTTGGGAAGGTGCTGATGTCCAGACTGATCAGTTTGGACACTTTGAGGACTTCCGTCAGATGATCGTTTGTGATCGGATATTCAGAGGTGAGTTTGCACGACAACTGAATGATGATGATTCAAACCGACTCCTTGGAGAAATGTCTCCCAAGGGGCAAACCGCTGCTCAGAAGATTATTGGCTCAGGTAGTCGGATCTTCACCACCCTGTCTGGCCGAATTGCCGGAACCCCCTTACAAACCCGCTGTTTTGAAAACAAAGAGCAGTTCTATATCGGGATGGAGATACCTTCCCAAATAAAGGACTACCTTGCCGATGCCCAGAGAATTTTGCTGGCAGACGGCGCTACAGAAGAGGATGTTAGAAAGTTACAGCTCCTGATCAGAACCGCCTGGTTCCAGACGGTTGCCAATTCCTATGGCGTTGACGAAAAACTCAATGCCAGAAAAGGAGCCATCAACAAAAAGTTTGCGACCACTTTCTCTGTGGCCCAGGATCGAACAGAAAACAACGTTATCTATAAAGGTGGCAAAGTCCCCTTGATGATCACAGCTGCCGGTGATGCTGCTGCCAGCCCCCACTTTATGAGTGGTACAGGACTGACCAGCGGGCGCCAGCATATTCTGGACGACCAAGATTACACCAGGCTTCTTGCAACGGGTGTTTCAGACATTGTTATGGAAACCCAAGCCGACGACCTCAGAGATAAGTCCGACAGAACCGCTGCATTTGCCATAAGCCGAGGTAGTCCATTCCTGCAACCTCTCAATCATTAATTCAGGACACATGGAAGAAGAATGAATCCGGATTTCAGTCAGTTCAATCAGTTAAAAAGCATCTATCATCGGGCTGAGTCATTGGCTCAGAAAAGCCAGGGGCACACTCGACTGGGACTTAATGTTGATCACCAGATTGTCTCGGAAGACGAGTTCGAACCAGAGCCTCAGTCTACATTAAGTTCGTGGACTCTGGGTTATATGGATTACAGGGAGGTGAAAAGCTTTGATGATGCCTCACGGAATCTGAAAGAAACGCTGGAATCATGCTCGACTGCTGCCCGTGACTTCACGGGAATGTCTGTGTCAGTACTGCTCACGCCGAATATGTCCAGCCAAACGATCTCCGAAGAAGGCAAGAAACTGGTTGAAAGTGACTGGGGGCAATTCCAGGACTTACACAAGTCTGTTGTCGACTTCTTGCAGCAACTGGATCAACTTACTCCAGCCGATGACCTGGATGCTCACACTGAAGAAACACTGGATTACTTCAAGAAGAAAATGCTGATCAGCTTCGATGAAAAGTTAAAGAGAGTGAACAACCCAAGGTTCTTCAGGTCAAAAGTTGCTGCGCTCGCCAGAGAACTGAACCATTTGGGAGCCCCCTTGGAAGGTGGTTCAAAAGTCAGACTGACACTCGTCAACCGTCTTCTGAATGGACTTCATGATCTGGCCATTGAACCAACAGCCATTCCAGCTGTTCCCACCGATACAGGATTAAATGACCGAATGGAGTGTGCTCTGGAGATTGTAAGAGCAACCAGAGAATCCTTCGAAAACGGCGTGAGAGGTCAACAGATTCGGGCTCATGCCCAGAAAGCAGCCACACAACTTGAGAAAGTACTGAAAGGCTGCAAGATTCAGGAAAGAGAAAAACTGATTCTTCTGTCAGCTCTGGATAATGAGCTCGCTGAGTTCTCTCGTCAAAACAGACACCTGGCAACTGATAACAAAGCAATGGATCCGCTGATCAGGACGATTAATTCAGCCAAAAATCTGATCAAGACTGAAACCAATGAAACAGACTCTCAACCTGCTTTTTTGAGTCATGACGTTCATGTCCTTATTGAAAAAACGACGGCTGAATCTGATGATGCACTAAACCTGTCTGAAGTTGCCAAACAATCTGAACAGCTTCTGAAAGAGAAGCTCAGTAGTTTGACGGAACAAGAAACCGCTACGGTTTTATCCGATCTGACAGGTGACTTGCTCACTAATTTGCCAAATCAGTCATCAATAGCTCAACGAGCAACGAAGCAGGTATTAAAAACGGCTGAAGCACTTACTCCAGAAATTTCCGAACCCAGCCTGCCCAGAAAGCAACCTTATCAGGACTTTGCCGAAACCCTGTCACGTAGAATCGTTTTTGATTGCTCTCGAGGTCATACTGGAAGGAATCATCAACGACAATGGTTTGAGTCACAGAATGACTACCTGAAAGGTTATCCTGATAACGAACAGCAGGATGTAGCAGAGCGTATACTCAAACTGATTGAAACAGCACTGAAATCTGAAGTTACGCCAGATAAACAGGTTGCTCTGGATTGCTGGGAAGCGATTAAAGCCGCTCTGGAATTACCCCCAAGAGCACGCCCTAAGCTGGCTGCCCAGAAACTCCCTTTTCATTTAGATACGCCAGATAAAGCACTAAGGCGTGAACCGACACCACCTCCCGTCAAAATGGCTACCGCACAAGCCGTACCTACAAAACTCACCCGGGATGATGAAAGAGTTCTCACGAATCTCTGGACACAGATTAATAAAGACATCAGCGACAACAGGGCAGGGCCTGACGAGCAAAATGCTTGGTTCGGTTTGCTGAATGACTATCTGCAACAGTTTGACGAAACCACAAGGTATGAAATCTTTGGACTGGCCCAGGCGCAAATCCAATTACAAATGCATGAGCAGGCAGAAAGATACCCTGTTTTTGCCAACCATCAGGAAACGGTAGAATCAGCCCTTGTGATGACTCTGACGGGTCAATTCCAGCCTGTTGCAAGCTCATCTACACCAGAATTATCTATTCCGCCTAAAGCCCAGATTCTTCAAGTCGAGTCCACAGCCCAACCTGTGGTTCTCATTCATAGCTCGGATCATCAAGAGTTGGTCGATGCTCTGTTCCGACAAATAAAAGGCCATTTGCTGACGCAAGGTGCTTCCCCTGAAAATCAGTCCCAATGGCATCAGGCATTAGCCGGGCATCTATATGACTTTGATGAAAGCCAGAGACCTGCGATCGTTCAACATGTTGTGGAGAATGTACAGACCCAGCTGACCGTAGAAGCCGTTGAGCACGAAGAGTTAAAAGCGTTTTTACCGCGGGTAAAAGAGGTGCTACAGCAGGCCACCAGCCTCGACTTCAAGCCTTCAACCCCGCCTGTTCCTTCTGTTGTGAAACAGGAATCCGTCTCCGTCGCAAAAACGACAACAGTACCTGACCACATGGTTCCTGAAGTTTCACCAGTTGCCTCAGTTCCAACAACCAAAATAAAAGCTGAACAGGTTACCTCCGAATGGCCCACGTTCAACGGTCAGCAATTGGGCCAGCAAGCCGGTATTCTATTTGAAACACCCAGACATCTGCTCGTGGGTATGGATGAAAGAGGCAACCTGACGTTTAATGAACATTTAACGCCAGACGTCGAAGCACAGATTGCCCGTCTACAGAAAGGCATGGAAGGTTTTATAGTCCAACAGGTTCTACCCACAGCTGGGGCATCTATGGACTATGAACGTATGAACAGGCTTCACCTTCCTCCACAACCTGCTCAGTGCACAGTTGCCAAGATGCAGGAAATTGTCAGTATCATTGCCGGTAACCCTTTAGCCATCAATATGCTGGCTGTCGAGCCGCCTTCTGAAGAGGTTCGAAAGCGCTTTGATCAGTGTGAAGGAAAATCCATGGTTATTGGCTGTGGCGCCGCACATGAAGGGCATAAAGAACTGCATCCTGCAAAAACCTCGTTTACTGCAGATCTTAATGCCAGCATGCTGCCAGACCTTCAGGGTGACATCAGCACCATGATTCATATGCTTCCGGATAAAGAGCAGTTTTCAACCATTTATTTTGAATACATTACAGGTATTGTTTTTTCAGATCCGGATCAGATGGTAGCTACTTTGAAGAAGTGTCATTCATTGCTGAAGCCAGGCGGGATTATGATTATCGTTTCCGGAGCCTACGGTCTGACCAAGAAAGCACAACAGGGCGACGTACGACATATCATGGTTGAAAGCCTGACTGCAGCAGGCTTCAACGACTTTAAGTACGGCAGGCAGGATGAGGTCAAAGAGGCTTTCAGGATGCTTAACCAGAACGAAGATGTTTTCCCTCAGATTCCCGGCGCATGGGATCAAGTGAAAGGTACCGATGCAATACCTGTCAGCGAAGATGCCATGCACCATTTAGGAATCGTTATGGTGGCCCTGAAAAAGAAATAGTTTTTTAGATTATTTTTTCCCGGGGTTGTATACACCCACGTTTTCATGCCCTTCATCACGAAGGTGCATAGCGTGTAACTGACTCATAACTCCCTTTTCACAATACAGCAGATAATGCTTCTCTTTATCCAGTTCGGTAAACTTTGCTCTGAGCTGGTAGAAAGGAATAGTCAGTACTTCCCGATCAGGCAAACTGAACGGATTAATCTCTTCTTCTTCCGGATGACGGATATCAATGACAATGTCGTCTTGTTTCGTTGTCTCAACAACCTCGACCTCTTCCCGAGTCAGGTCATCAGCAATAATGTCAGTAACAGACACTTTGCGTCGACTCTCAATTGCAGATTCCAGAACAGAGAAATCGAAACGTGCTTCTTCTGATTCAATTTTTTCCGGTTTGGCTCTGGTGGTCGGATTCCTGGAAATCACCGCACAGTATTCAGGAATATTTTTGACAAACTCTTCCGTACCAATCTTGATTGAAATATCAATAATGTCCTGCTTATCCATGGCAATCAGAGGACGCAGTACAAGATGATCCGTTGCGGAATCAATGACAGCCAGATTGGTGAGCGTCTGACTGGAAACCTGCGCGACGGCTTCTCCCGTCACTACCGCTTCAATATACATCTCTTTTGCAACCTGAGTGGCAGCTCTGAGCATCATCCTTTTGAGAATAACGCCCATTTGGGAGTTATCTACCTTGGTCAGGATTTCCTCAACAACCCCTTCAAATGGAACCGTAACAAAATTGACGTTATGGGAAGAACCAAAACGGCTCCAGAGATAATAGGCCACCTCTTTTACCGCCAGCTCATGAGCATGCCCACCCAAGTTGAAGAAACAGAAATGAGTTCTGATGCCTCGTTTCATTGTCAAAAAGCTGGAAACCGTTGAGTCAAAACCACCAGAGATCAACGACAGTACTGGCTCCATTGATCCCAGTGGGTAACCACCAAGTCCACTGCCACGCTGGGTGACCAGAAAGTAGCGCTCACCCTTGATTTCAACTTTGACCACAACATCCGGATTTTTGAGTTTAACTCCGGCTGCATCTGTACGAGTGTTCAGGCCTCCACCAACATATCGTTCAACATCGATAGATTGGAAATCGTGTTTACCAGAACGCTGACAGGTAACCCGGAAGGTTTTTCCAGCCAGCAGTTCACGGTTAACCACCAGAGCCTTCTCCAGAATGTCATCCATATCCGTCAACGGATACTCAACCACCTGCTGCCAATAAGCGATGCCGGGGATATGACTCAGCAGATCTGAGACCTGAGCCACCAGCTGTGGGTCGTCATGACTGGTCGCCAATTCGATAAAATCCCAGGATCCTGCCACTTCAACATTTTCATCGACCCGCTTGAGAACGGTGCGAATATTCTTGCGCAGCTGTTTAATAAAACGCTTTCTCACCGGAGGCGTTTTAATCGTAATTTCAGGAAACAGCTTGATGATGAACTTCATAGAATTGTATTCCCGGTGCTCTGTCATTAGAAAAGTGTCACCACCAGTCAGGGAGAGAACCCGGTCCAGATGCTAGTTACGAAAATAAGAAACGAATCCCGTGAAGTATACAGAATACTCCCAGACACCGGTAATTCAGACTCACGAGCAGACATGCGGCTTAAACTCTCCGTAAAGACCACTGGATCGTTAGTAGTCTAAGCAGTTTCACGCTACACTGGGCCCCGCCTGCAAATGATTCCATGGATAAACAACAGGCGAGTGCACCAAAGCGATACGCCAGACCTAATCTGCGCACCATTTTTGTGCATTCTTTCGGCTTGATGAGATTCTTTTCGGTGCAGCCAACCATACTCAGGCAAGATCAGGCTGCAGAACTGAGCAAAATCAACCGGTTTTTGATACTGGCATAGCAATTGCTTATACCGTATCGGCACAGTCGCCAATGCGGCACATACTAAATGTTGGTAAACCGCCATACCCGATGTACAAGGCAAAGAGTGGTAGTACTCTGGCCTCACAATCGACCCTGCGGTGCTCACAACGAGAGCTATAAGTCCTTTGGAGGAATAATAAATGTCCAAGACCCTGAACTTGATCAAGGATCACGATGTAAAATGGGTTGACCTTCGCTTTACTGATACTCGTGGTAAAGAGCAGCACGTTTCCCTGCCAGTCAGCGAAGTAGACGCAGAGTTCTTCGAGCTGGGTAAAATGTTCGACGGTTCCTCCATTGCTGGCTGGAAAGGCATTAATGAATCCGACATGATTCTGATGCCTGATGACAGCAGCTCTGTTATCGATCCTTTCACCGACGAAACCACCCTGAACATTCGTTGCGACATCATCGAACCCATGACCATGCAGGGCTATGAGCGTGACCCACGTTCCGTTGCCAAGCGTGCTGAAGAGTACCTGAAGTCCACCGGTATCGCTGACACTGCGTTCTTTGGTCCAGAGCCAGAGTTCTTCGTATTTGACGACGTTAAGTGGAACGTTGACATTTCCGGAGCTTCTTACGAGATCAACTCTGAAGAAGCAGCCTGGTCTTCCAACAAGTCTTTTGAAGGCGGAAACACGGGTCACCGTCCAAAGGTTAAAGGCGGTTACTTCCCGGTTCCTCCAGTAGACTCCCTGCACGATATCCGTGCTGCCATGTGTACAGCCATGGAAGCTCAGGGCTTGGGTGTTGAAGTACATCACCACGAAGTAGGTACTGCTGGTCAGTGTGAGATCGGTGTTAAGTTCAACACCATGGTAGCCAAGGCTGACGAAGTTCAGATCCTGAAGTATGCCGTTCACAATGTTGCTCACGCTTACGGAAAAACAGCCACCTTTATGCCTAAGCCTCTGGTAGGCGATAACGGTAGCGGTATGCACGTTCATATGTCTCTGAGCAAAGATGGTGAAAACCTGTTTGCTGGCGACGGCTATGCGGGCCTGAGCGAAAACGCTCTGTACTACATCGGTGGTGTTATCAAGCACGCTAAAGCTATCAACGCTTTCGCCAACGCTTCTACCAACTCATACAAGCGTCTGATCCCAGGATTCGAAGCGCCTGTTATGCTGGCTTACTCAGCCCGTAACCGCTCTGCTTCTATCCGTATTCCTTACGTGAACAGCCCTAAAGCCCGTCGAGTAGAAGTTCGCTTCCCTGACCCGACTGCTAACCCATACCTGGCGTTTGCCGCTCTTCTAATGGCTGGCCTGGACGGAATCAAGAACAAGATTCACCCTGGCGATGCTGCTGACAAGGATCTGTACGACCTGCCTGCAGAAGAAGCCGCTGAAATCCCAACCGTTGCTGAAAGCTTCGAAGAAGCGCTGGCCGCTCTGGACGCTGATCGTGAATTCCTGACAGCGGGTGGTGTATTCACCGACGACATGATCGATGCTTACATTACGTTGAAGAAAGAAGAGTGCGTACAAGTTAGCCAGACCACTCACCCAGCCGAATTCGATCTGTACTACAGCGTATAAGCTTCTGTGACAGGAGATAACAAACGCCTGTCGTAAAAAAGCTCAACCATCCAACATAAAACCGGAGTGTCTATCCCATAGCACTCCGGTTGTTGTTTAAGCCCCATTATATACCCCTGCCCCCCCCCTATCACTTGCCCTGCAGACTCTCTGTAACATCCTTTCATCGACACATAGATGCAAACAACACTGCACTAAAGTACTCTAGAGTGACTCCGGAATCAGCCGTAGATCATTATGAAAAGAATAATATTTAGCTTGTTACTGGTCTTACCTCTGTCAGGCCAGTCCTCAGAGATATACAAAACAGTCGACAATAATGGCAATGTCACCTTCACAGATAGCCCTGGCGCTAATAAAAAGGCCGAGCCTGTTGAGCTCCCCCCCATTACCAGTATCCCTTCCAGCCCGACTTCCAGTCAGCCTGCGGTCAAACAACTGGATGACCAGAAAGGGGATATTTATCCGACTTTCACTATTACTGAACCGGCTAATGATTCGACTGTGAGAGATAATGGCAATTTCACGGTCAATGTCAGCCTGAAACCACGACTGACTGTTGGCCACACACTCTCGCTGTCCGTTGATGGTGTCCAACAGGGCAAGCCCCAAAGAAACACTCAGTTTAAACTGCAAAATATAGATCGTGGCACCCACCAACTCTCGGTAGCTATTCTCAACCGAAATGGCAAAACACTCAAAACAACCCGCAGCACTGTGCATGTACAGAGGACGGTTGTTAGACCTCCTACCCCTGCTCCAGCACCAGCCCCGGCTCCTTAAAACTTTAAATGCACCAAACTGGTGCATTTAAATGAACTGACTTATAATTTCAGGCCTCTCAACCTCTCAACGGTGCGTCAGTATGCAAAAGAGATCACGCACTGAAAGAGATAGGCAACAGTTGGTTCAATTCTTGCCTTATGTTTAACCAGACTATTAAAAAACAACAACCACTTATCCAGGTGTCAGCCGGTGATCAATGCATTCGTACTGGAAAATCTAAACACGGCCATTATTGCTCTGGATAAAGAGCTTCGCGTCTCCTACATGAATCAAGCTGCTGAAGCACTCCTGGATATCAGTGAAAAAAGTGGCAAGCAATTGCCTCTGCCTCATATTCTTGAACATGGATCTATGCTCAAAGATTTGCAACGGGCGCTGGAACAAAACCAGCAATTTACCCGAAGAGAATCTGAAATCGTGATACACGACAATCCAGTAGTGGTGGATTACACGATCACCCCTCTGGAAAATCACCACACTTTTTTGCTACTGGAAATTCATCCAAGAGACCGGCTACAGCGCATCACCCGTGAAGAGTCCTTGATCGCCAAGCAGGAAACCTCGCGCATTCTTGCCCGAGGCCTGGCTCATGAAATCAAGAATCCCCTGGGTGGTATAAGAGGCGCTGCACAATTACTGGATAAGCAGCTGAACGATGAAGAACTCAGCGAATTTACCCAAATCATTATTGAAGAGGCAGACCGGCTGAGAGACCTGGTTGACCAGATGCTTGGCCCTATCAAACCCCCCAGCATGAATAGCCTGAATATTCATGAAGTACTGGAAAGGGTTATCCAGTTAATACACGCCGAGACTGGCGGCCAGCTCACCATCATAAAAGATTACGACCCCAGCATCCCCGACCTTCCTGCAGATAGGGAGCGGCTGATTCAGGCCATTCTCAACCTGGTGAGAAACGCCATGCAAGCCATTGAGCAGCACATGCCTTTAAGCGATGGCCAAATAACCATTCTGAGTCGTATATCGCGACAATTTACGATTGGCAACCAGCGCCGAAGACTCGTTTGCCACCTGTCGGTTATTGATAATGGTCCGGGTATTCCTGAGCACCTTAAGGAAAATATTTTTTATCCCATGATCAGTGGTCGTGCAGAAGGTACCGGCCTCGGACTCCCTATGGCGCAGTACATTATCAGCCAGCATCAGGGACTCATTGAGTGTGACAGCAAACCAGGTCAAACCTGCTTTCACGTCTATCTACCGCTTATGATTGAAGAGCCCTCAGCTAATAAAGAGCCCTCAGCTCATAAAGAGCTAAAAGGATGGGCAGCCACCCTATGACAAGGCGGATAAATAACAGGAGCGAGTAATGAGTATGGATTCTAAAGTCTGGATTATTGATGATGATCGTTCTATCCGCTGGGTGCTTGAGAAGGCCCTGACCGGAGAGCTGATCGAAGTGGATGCCTTTGACTCCGCTGACAAAGCCCTGCGAGAACTGCAGTATTCTCAGCCCGAAGCCATTATCAGCGATGTCAGAATGCCTGGCACGAATGGACTGGACTTCCTTAAGGAAGTCCATGAAACCTATCCAGACCTACCCGTTATTATTATGACGGCACACTCTGATCTTGAGAGCGCTGTCTCTTCTTATCAGGGAGGAGCTTTTGAATACCTTCCGAAACCTTTCGATGTAGACGACGCAGTATCTTTAGCCAAACGGGCTATTGAGCACAGCCGTCAAAAGAAAACCGAACAGGTCGTCGAAGCGGTTGATAATGGTACTGATATTATTGGCGAAGCGCCTGCAATGCAGGAAGTCTTTCGCGCCATAGGCAGACTGTCACAGTCCAATATTACAGTACTCATTAATGGTGAATCCGGAACAGGTAAAGAACTGGTTGCCCGAGCACTGCACCGGCACAGCCCCAGAGCCAGCAATCCATTTATTGCCTTGAATATGGCCGCCATCCCCAGAGACCTGATCGAATCTGAACTCTTTGGCCATGAGAAAGGAGCATTTACGGGTGCTGGAGCAATGCGCAAAGGCCGCTTTGAACAATCTCAGAACGGCACCTTGTTTCTCGACGAAATAGGAGACATGCCTTCAGAAACTCAAACCCGCTTACTCCGCGTGCTCGCCGATGGAGAGTTCTATCGAGTGGGCGGACACACTCCAGTAAAAGTCGATGTTCGTATTATTGCCGCCACACATCAGAATCTGGAAAAGCTGGTAGAAGAAGGATCTTTCCGGGAAGACTTGTTCCACCGCCTTAATGTGATACGAGTTCACCTGCCAAAACTTCGCGAAAGATCAGAAGACATCCCGGTTCTAGCCAGACACTTTCTGGACAAAGCCGCAACAGAGCTCAATGTCGAACCCAAGGTGCTGACGCAGGAGACCGCACGATTCATCGCTGGCCTCGATTGGCCCGGCAACGTCAGACAACTGGAGAACACTTGTCGATGGCTGACAGTGATGGCTTCAGGTCGTGAAGTATTAATCTCTGACCTGCCTCCTGAACTATTAAGCCAGCCTGATAGTGGCCCTGTAACGCCTCAGCCCGGTAACTGGGAGCAACAGCTTCGTCTCTGGACAGACAGAGAGCTGGCTGCGGGCCATAGCAGCATTCTCGACAAAGCGGTTCCGGTGTTTGAGAAGATCATGATCGAATCGGCTCTGCAGCATACCGGGGGGCGAAAAAGAGATGCATCCGAACTTTTGGGCTGGGGGCGTAATACTCTGACCCGTAAAATGAAAGAACTGGAAATGTCTGACAAGGCTTTGACAGAGTAGCTATCCAAACGACAAGGGGGAGCCGAACTTCTGACGGTATCCCCCCTCTAAACACTTCAATCTATCCGAATATCTCCGCCTGACCTTCGAATAACACTCCTGCCAATCAGAGTTCTGAAGATTTCTATACTCCATTTAATAACACCAGAAAAGGAATAGGTGTCAAATGGACTTCAGCTCAATAACCTGCAGGAGCCTTCTGGCTTCATTACTGACACTCATCGCTCTACCCACATACTCAGCACAACAAGGCAATATTGGCAAAACCTCCACGGGGTCATTCAGTATTCGACTGGTCATACAACCCAGTTTACAAACCTCGATAGCCACACAATCCAGCACTCAAATCAATGACCAGACCTCAACAGTTGCCATATTCAACAAGCCTGAACCTCTGTGTATCAAAGGCACAGGTATTAGTCAGTATTCTGTGGCCACCGAGGGTTCTGGGACCCAAGGCTCATATTCCTTAACGGATGGTCAGCGCTCTTATAATTATGAAATTGACCTGTGGTCATCAGATCAGAAGCCATACGATCTGCACAGCGGTCAGAACAGTAGCCTGATTAATACCATCCCGCGTAACGCCAACTGCGATGCCGATCAAACTGGCTTTATGGTCAAGATACCTGAACCCTCAGCTCAACAACCTCTTGAAGGATCATTGAGACTCATCATCAGTGCTGAATAAGACGGTTTACCAGGAACGATTGTACCCATAAAATAGCAGCCATAGACCATTACCAGATATGCATGGTGATGATGACAAAGAGATCACTCAAGTGACTGAATCACATTATAAAAACACAAGGGGTAAACAGATGAAGTCATGGTTTAAACCCTGTCTTTCCCCCCAATCATTAGCTATAGCATCACTGCTTATGACAATGAATACTCACGCAGCTATGTCTCTGGATAAAATGATTGTCTATTTTGAGCCAGACAAATCCCCCAGACAGGATATCGTTGTCACTAACCCCGATCAGGAAAACCTGTACCTTCAGACTGAAGTTTACAAGGTCGTTAATCCAGGCACAGAGCAAGAAGAAAGAGTGCGTGTCACCAACCCTTCTGAACTAAAACTGCTAAGCACTCCTCAGAAAGCCATAGTTGCCCCCAACAGCCGAAAAACCGTACGACTTGTAAGCCTGGAAACACCCAAAAAAACAGAGTCTGTATACCGGGTAACTTTCAAACCTGTAGTCGGTGATCTGGAAGCCACTCAGAACGCTATTAAGCTTTTGATTGCTTATCAGACACTGGTCTTTGTTCGCCCGGAAAGCCCTGAATACAAAGTCACAGCCAAGCGAGAAAAAGACTCCATTACTTTTACTAACAGCGGCAACATCAATGTCGTTCTGCGTAATGGCCAGTTCTGTTCTGGCCAGAAGAGTAAGCGCAAATGTTCTGATATCGATGACATTAAACGACTGTATGCAGGACAAAGCTGGACATTAAAAGTGCCCAATAGCAAAACCGAAGTAGAATACGGTCTGTTCAACGGCAGCACAGAAGAGCGTAAGACGTTCTGATTTAATGGACAGAAACCGTCACAGTTACAGTATCTTTATAAACCCCAGGAAGAAGCCCTGAGATTTCCGATGAAGGTACTGTAACTTCCAGATTCATATTAGAGGCTCCATCGCAATACTGTTGGGTAGAACCACTCCAGGGCTGCCCATCCACGCCTGGCGACAAGGTTTCCATAATGCCGCCCTGCCCCACTCTCAACTGATACCCCACCTGGCCCGACAGAAGAAAATCGGTATCAAGCCCAGTCGCTCTGACAGTAAAGTTTGAGCCGCTTTGTGTATACACACAAAAATCCATACTTCCCTGCAAAGCTTGATCATTGAGTGCAATATCCTTCAAGCCACTGACTTGAATTCGATCTGGAATTTTCAGATCAAAAATCAAATCACTGTTATCCGTATAAGGTATCCACCCTCCGGACTCCATTCCCTTTAGCTTCAAAACAGCTTGATAATTCCCGGGGGGCTGCCCCTGTAAATCCAATGCATTGATTTTAACGGATACATTACCCGTCACTTGCTGCCAGTTACCCGGATTCAAAAACGTCGCACTGGTATCTGGCACAGTCCCCCCATCCTTGATCAATAACGAGTTCACCCCTTGCTGGAAGGTCACTTTGGACATTGCTATAGAGGAAGCACTCCCTGAGGCAATAAAATCAAAGTCAGAGGCTTCGATTGTGTATGTTTCAAGTTGCTTAAACCAGCCACAGGACAGAAAACCCGAGCCAACACTGGTTCCATTGCAGGATTGTAATTGAACAGGAAGATCTATAGTGACGTCACCACCGGTCCAGGTAAAAGGCGGTGCAATATATTGTTGCTGACCAAAAACAAAAAAAGCCGAAGCTGTGCTAGACAGTGTCAGTGCAAGAACCACTAACATTCCCCTGACATACATCATAAGAAAATAACATCCATTCTTATATTTATTGAGCCCACACTGTAACAGTCATGGTATCGCTGTAAACACCCGAGTCGATATCACCAAGATCATTCCGCTTGAGTTTGACCAGCAACGTCATATTATCCTGACCACCGCAGTCTTGCTGAGCACTGGCAGTCCAGACTTTATTCGGTCTATGACCTTGTCTGCGATAATTTAGCCTGTTTTCGCTTGGGGTTTTAACTACCATACGATAGTTGACACAATCCGATGCGTTCACACATTGTCCCTGCTTACTCAGCATGAAGTCGCTACCTGGATTACTGCTGCCATCAAAATCTATAGATACACCTCCTGTATTACTGAATACACAGACTCCAAACTGTGCATCCAGAGTATTACCCGACAAATCCTTTGTATCGAGAGCTACATCTTCCAGGCCAGAAATTTGCACTAACTCAGGTACAACAATGGGAATAGTTACAAGAATACTGTCGAGGTGAAGAGTGCCATACATATCTTCACCCACTATATAAAAACTGAAATTGTAAGTACCAGCGGGTAGCTGTTTCAGTCGATTTTGATTGAAAGTGAAACTAAACGACCCCGTAACAGAGCCATTGGTTGTCGTCTGAAAAAGTGAGTTGGAGCTGTTTGGATACGTCCACTGACCGGGAATAAGGCTACCCTGATTACTCTGCTGACTGTATTGGGCACTGATCAGGAATTGTGACAGTTCATCTGCCGGGTACTGAAGAGGTTCCGTACCACCAGTTATCGGGCTTTGCCTGCCAGGGTCTGAGTCCGACAAAGCCAGTCGATAATCTTGCCCTACACAGCCGGAATTACAGTAAGCGCTAAAGGAAACCGTGAAATTATAGGTCGGATTGGCATTGCCAGAAAAGACATGGAGCGGATCTGCCACATAACCGAAAAAATCAAAAAAGGCTCTGGACTCTGCTGAAAAGAGTATCAGTACCGAACAAACTACTCTGGAAAAATACTTCAACTTCTATAACCCTGAACCTTTAAACAACAGGTTTTCTTATAATTAACCGATCCCAGCTACTCTCTTGTCTACAAGGGCACGACGGTTAACTGTACAGTATCTCTGTATATTCCTGAAGGTTTACCGCTCATATTTTGCTCAGGAATATTAATTCTAAACTTCATATTACCCATCGAGCCCTGGCAATGATGACTGGTATCACCTGACCAGCTATTGGCGGAAACAAAAGTACTTTCAATCAATTCAACCCAACTGTTATTGCCGCTATTGGATGAAGTGGTTTCAATACCATACCCAATAAGATTATTGCCGTTTCTCAATGCAAAAACACCCTGACCATGAACACTTTCACCCTTTAACTGAAATGCACCTGCTCCCAGGTTATAAACGCAGTAACTCTGATCAATGGACTGAATACTGTTTTCTCCATCGAAATTCAGCTCTACGTCAGTGAGCCCACTGATCATGATGGATGGTTTTATAGTCAGAGTAACAAGAAAACTTTTAGAAACCGTCAGCCCATTACTTTGAGCGGTGACCGTAAACTGGCCCTGGTACTGCCCGGCTCTGGCATTTTGAAGAATATCTGACTGGGTCACTTCAGCAAGAATACTGAGCTCATTTTTTCTGCAGACCTCGTACTCATCCACCCCCTGCAAGGTATTGAAAGTAAGCCATTGGGAAAAATTCACATCAGCCGTGGCATCACCAGAAACTCCTTTGAGAGTTAAGGTGACCGGTAGCCCCCCACCTCCCTGCCCCTGTGGCTGGAGGACAAACACCCCTGAATGTTGTGGCCCGGTAATCTGCACCTGATAGTCATAGAGCGTACGAGCTGAGTTGTCATTCCAATGAGGAACAGAATAAGAAATAATACAAAACAACCTTCCATCCTGAGCAGCCATGGTAGAGCCACTCACCAGCTGCTCTCCCCCCCATTCCCCCATATCGAGATCAAATAAACGTTTCAGTTTAAGCCAGTAATGATTGTGATAACCGGTTCGATCATCACAATGGGCATCTGTCTGGGCACAATCACCATCATTCTGGGCGTTATGATGTCCGGACACAGGAACGGATACAAAGACAAACAGCAAGAGCAGAACACTGATCCTGAACCTGAACCTGAACCTGAACCTGAACCTGAACCTGAACCTGAACCTGAACCTGAACACAGCAAGACTCCATTCTTGTTAGTATGAGTTCAAATGACTGACCTGATCCTGATAAAGCTTCCTGCTCAGGAATCGTCTCGTTTACCGATGGCCAGTTGACCTTCCAGCTCAGGAACACAATCGGACTCAGACAAGTCCACCGTTCCCATTCTTGAAATATATTTTTCTGAAGCAGCCTTGACCGGCACACTGCATTGCCAGCCATTCTCCAGCTCAATTCTAAGCTCATTGATATCTGAGCGAGCTTCAATCTGAAACATACCAATATCATCGGTACTGGCGGGATAAAGCCCCCCTGTTATCCGGGCTCGATCCAGAGGCTCCCCATTCACTAGCAAACGCCCAAAGAGAAGCTGCAGTGGAATGGCTTCATAATCAAGTGTCATCACATTACCAGGATAAAGTGTAAAGCGTCGTTCCCGCTCATCAAAGCTGTACAGCGTATTCCCAGAAGGCGACAAGGTAACGGTATATTGCTCAAAAGGAGCCAGAGGTATCACCGATGGTTTACCCGCTACGGCATACCCTCTTCTCTGGCCATCAATTTTCACATCAAAGATGTCACCTTCACGACCGTTAAGATTCACGACCAGAGCACTCTCTGCTCTTTGCTCTCCCCCCATAGCCACAACATTGCCATCGGTCAGGAAGCTGGTGCTGAAACTGCCGTTAAAGTTGGTAGCCTGATTAGAATCCGTCGTACTATGATTAACGGTTAATGCAGCCCTGCCAAATCGATTGCCATACTGCACCGCACCATCCAGCCTACGCTCGCCGCTACCAGTCTCTGCAGTCATACTGGAGGTCAACTGTCCATCGTACAGGTCGCCATCATCCCAGGAAGCCGACAGCCTCATTTTTTCTGTTCTGTCTCTATTCCCGTTATTGTTTTGAACCTCTGCTCTGGGATTGACCCTGAAATTCCAACGATCTTGACGGAATCGCCACTCAAGGCTCAATAACGCAACAGAATTGCCTTCTGACTCACTGAAACTAAAAGAGACATTGGTATCATAATCCAGTGTTCTGAAGACCGTAGCCGTATAACTCACCCCATGAGTTTCCGTTCTGCCATCATCATTATTTCTATTACTGCTAAACCTGTAATTGGCGCTGCCTCTCCACAATGGCGTTGATGCAGAGAAACTGGTTTGCTCAAAAGCATCACTGATCAGTGCCGGGCGGTCATCATTGGATACGTTGGCATCGTTTCTCCAGAGGCGACGATAACTGCCATTCAGTGAGACATCCCCAAGCCAGGTTCTCCCTGTTAACGTCATACCGTAACTGCCGTTGTCCGCCACCATAAAGGAAGGTGACAACTCATAACGATAACCCAGGTTATAAATACCCAACTCAATTAATGAGGTATCCAGAGTGGCTGCGGCAGAAAGTGTGCCCGCTATAGTATCGAAAATTCTTCGGCTCACACCGGCTCTGCTCAACCACTGTTCAGTACTCTGTGGTAAAGCCCCATCAAAAACAGTGGTCATCACTCGGCCAGTCTCGGCAAAAAACTGCCATTCACCTTCCGGGGGTAGCTGATATTGTTTGGCAAAGAAACGGGTTTCCTGCGACTGCAGGTTGCCCTGCTCATCCAGAATCCGAATTTCTATATCGTATGCGCCACTGGGAAAGGCCGTGGTATCCAGCGCCTGAAGACCCGCCTCATGAAAGTAAGAGGCAACCAGGCGTCCATCTCGACGAATTTCTACCCGCCCTCTGAGCGGCATAAAGATTTCAACCGGCATGCCACCACTGAAATCATTGTCGTTTCGTGTGTTGTCAGAGCTCTGAAAACGAGCGCCTACCATGGGCTGATCAGAAGTAAAGTTCAGACCAAAACCCTGACTGGAAAGCAGACCGAGATTGTATTCAAACCCTTCATACTCCCTCTGCCCATAAAGCTGATTAACAGAGAAGTGTTGAGACTTTGAATAATCCCAGCTCGACAAAATACTGTTCTCATAATAAGACAGCAGTGTCAGGCCATTAAGGGTGTAGTCACTGCCATTAGCATCTTCAGAAGTTCCGGTTGCCGCTGCAGAAAAGTTTTGCATCATAGCAAAGCCCGCATCGGAAGGCGGCAGGTACTTTCTTACATCGGCCGCTCTTGTGAGCAGAAAGCGAGGGTTTACAAAAACGTCTACACGGAATCGGGATTCATCAAAAATAACGCCCGCTACAGGCGGATCTATAACACCACAATTACTGGTAATATTGGGCGGGCAGATAGCCTCAGCATGAGTATTCAACTCACCGGATAAGGCCGTATTCAAGAAAGCAGGGTCATTAACTGAACCAATAAGACGAACCACTTCATCGACATTCGAAAGGGCAATTTTTCCTGGCTGAAACGTCGCTAACTGGGAAGTTAAATAGCGGTTACCATAATAGATATCAACCAGTGACTGTTGGGGTTCACTGAGTGTTTCAAAACCTTCGGGGACTTTATTTTGGGCAAGAAAAAGCGGCTGACTGGCCATGGCTTTGGACAAAACAAAAACCATGGGCAATACAATACATAAAATGTTTATGCATTTTTGCCTAGTCATGACCCGGAAAAATCCTTTTTGCTACTACTCAGATTGCTACACCGTGGTTTAGCCCAGGGCAATGACTCACGGTCGTTTTTTATTTTTAAGACAGCCAGCGAAGACACCGGAATCAACTTCGCTGGCTATTGAGATTAGATTGCAGAAACTACAACAGTTACCGTGTCAGCATAAACACCTACATCCTTGTCTTTGTAATCTGCTTCAAGGATATCAACTGTTATTTTGGTGTTCAGAGCACCACTACAAGCACCACCACCAATATCTCCATCTTTTGCAAAGCTGCCAGCCGTGACTCCAGAAGCCTGTCCACCGACACCCCAGATCTGATCGGTAGCTCCCGTTTGAGAATATGTCAGCTTGTATGGAATTTCACCTAACGCCGGCCCACTGCCTGCTTGGAGTTTGAAAGCGTTAGAGCTCTCTAACTTAACTTCGTATCTGGCAACATTTGAATCTACACAAGACTGGGTAACGCCTGTCAAATCTCCTGGGGTAGCACCTGAGTCAGTATTAACAAGATCCACATCTGTCAATTGAAACAGTTTCATCTGAACTTCATTTCTCAGAGTAATCTCAAAGTCACCCCTTGATGAGTTTGCAGTAGGGTTATCCGGATTATCTGCAGCCTGAAGCCCTGAAGTGGCCAATCCTGCAGACAGCGCGACAGCTACAGCTACTTTTTTAAATCCCATCACTTTCTCCATTATCTAGAACCACTCCGTAGTCTATTTTTTCTATGCTTCAGGTGCTTTCAGACACCTTGATCTTGAAGCTACCTATTCAGGCTTCTAATGGAACTGCAAGGCAGGCAGGGTGAATGACAAAAAGTTAAACAACTACTGTCTTTTTATTATTCTTCTGACTGACTTTCCCCGACCCTGATACTTTTTATTTTCTCGATGCTTTGTTAGCTCAAGGCTTTGTTAGCTCAAGGCTGTTTACCGCATCTCTTTTGTGATCAGGTTAACATAAATTATTGATCACAAAAATACTTGTTATGTAGATATTGAGCTATGTCAACCTGTCGAACTTAACGGTTTTGAAAGCCGGTGCTTTCTCCGCATAAACGTAACCGGATTCATACACCCAGCATTACTAAATATCATTAAAACGATAAATTAAGATAGGCACTTTATGCGTCAGAAAATCAACACTCATTCGAATAATTCTTCAATGACATCATAAGAAAACAGATATCCTGACAAGGATTTTCGGAAGGACTAACTTACGTAAATTTTCTTTCAGAAGGGTATAGCTCAACTAAGATTAATGAAGTAGCTTCTAAGGCAGTGAAGTATTCGAAGCATGTAATCGCAAAACCCTCAGGGAATTTATAGAGGCTTCTGAAGATGGACCTGTCACCTTACGATCAATGCCGCTGTGATCAGAAACAATACCGCGTAGGCCGCACCTGCAATATTATTGCCTTGCTTCTTACCATGGTACTTATTTCGGGCCTTGCCCAGGCCTGTGTTTAAATAGGCTGATATCTGCTCTCAGATAATAAATTAAACTGAAAAAATAGAGCCGCAGCAGGTCCTACCTGTTGCGGCTCTTGTTGTCAGCCAAATCCTTTTCAGCTGACCATGCTTGCGCATGTTGGTTAACCGTGAAAACGGGAGTTCGTCCTTCACGGTTTGCGTCAGTACCTTGACGCTATGGTTTTCAACATCCCTATCAGACTGCTTCCAACCCTGGTGGCAATCATGTAATCCTTTAGATGCAGGCTTCTTTGAGAAGTTTCCCGTCGTCATGAATTCTAACCGGATTGGTTAGATTCACTGACAACCACGGAGCCAAAAGACTTTTATAGCCATTGCCTTTGAAGTGACTGCTGCGCTATCTATATCCACTCACCTTTGCCACCAGCTAATTACCGGTTTCCAGGGCTTCGTTTGCAGGCTGCCTTGTAGCAACTCCAAATCCTTTGGGTATACTTCTTGCTCCTTATACTGAATCAGTTCCAGCCAATATGCTTGATATCGTTTTATACCAGCCAGAAATCCCTCCAAACACTGGCAATATTATCCGACTCTGTGCCAATACAGGATTTCATCTGCATCTGATCAAGCCCCTGGGATTTGATCTGGACGACCAACGCCTGAAACGGGCCGGGTTGGATTACCATGAATACGCCAATTTGCAGATTTATGAAGATTACGAAGCTTTTCTTAAAACAGTAAAACCCAAACGAGTGCTGGCGTTGAGCACAAAAGGTACAACTAACTATTCAGAGCATTCATTTGAATCAGGAGATGCTTTGATGTTCGGCCCGGAGACCAGAGGATTGCCCACCGAAATCCTGGAGAGTCTGCCAAAGAATCAGATATTGCGTTTACCCATGTTACCGGACAGCCGAAGCTTGAACCTGTCTAATACCGTCGCGGTTATGGTGTATGAAGCCTGGAAGCAGATGGGGTTTCCCGGAGGAGAGTAAGGAAGGAATGTGCCGGGCAAAAACCCGGCACGGCAGTCTGCTATCAGTTAATTGAAGCTTCCTGCTGTTCACGCGCCTGCAGATACAGGGCGTCGAAGTTTACAGGTGCCAGCATCAGCGGAGGGAAGCTGCCACGCAGAACCAGGTTATCAATAGCTTCACGAGCGTATGGGAACAGGATGTTCGGGCAGAATGCACCCAGAGTGCGATGCAGCTCATCATCACCCAGTCCCTTGATCAGGAAGACACCGGCCTGCTGAACTTCAGCCAGAAAAGCGGTTTCTTTCTCTTCTTCAGAACCGTTTTGAACCGTAATGGTCAGAGACAGCACGACTTCATACATGTCGTCATGCAGCAGACGGTTTGTGGTGTTCAGGTCCAGCTTAACTTCTGGCTGCCATTGAGCCTGAAACATCTCTGGAGACTTTGGAGACTCAAAGGACAGGTCCTTGACGTAAATACGCTGCAGCGCGAACTGCGCCTGATCTTGCTGCTGATTCTCAGCCATTATCAATTCCTTAAAAAAATATCGGTTCTCGGTACCGAGCACCTGACTACATTCGATTCCCACTTATAATGGGGATAAGAATACGAATATCAACCCAGATAATCTGCAATTTTCCAAAAAACAAACCCGATCCTTTCAATAGGAGAGTGACGAGTCTGTTTTTACTTCAACATGTCGTTCAGCCGACCTTCAGATTCCAAAGCATACAGATCATCACACCCTCCTACATGGGTGTCTCCAATCCAGATTTGGGGAACGGTGTGCGAGCCTGCTTTATTCGTCATGTCTTGACGCACATCAGACCTGCCATCGACGCTGATAGTCTGGTAGCTGACCCCTTTACTGTCCAGCAATCTGAGTGCCTGGTGACAGAAGGGGCAATAGGCAGAAATATAAAGGGTAACTGGAGCCATCTGCTTTCCATTATTGTTGGCAAAAAGCCGCTCCCAGCGGAGAACGGCAAGCTTTTCCTGTTATTTCTTAACCAGAGGCAAGCTGTCTGCGGTCCAGGTACCGATACCGCCCTTCAGGCGTACTACCTGCTCAAACCCGGCATCTTTAAGCTGCTTTCCAACAGTACCACTGTGCTGACCCATGGCATCCACAATAACAATCGGCTTATCTTTGTGCTTATTCAGCTCACCAACACGTTCTGCAACCTTACTGTAAGGCATGCTCACAGCATCAACAATATGGCCTTTACTGAAATCAGCTTTCTCCCTGACATCCAGTACCACAGCCCCTTGCTGATTAATCAACTGGGTGACTTCCTGAGACCCCACGCTATGCCCACCTTTACGCATCTCGCTAAAAAGCAGCGCACATACTAGAGCCACCAGCGAACCCACCAGTAAAGGGTGGTTACCTATAAATTCAATAATCTGTTCCATACTGAACCAGTACTCAATGCCTTAGCGAAGGAAAAACAGCTTACGCCCCCTCAATTTTTAAAGAGAAAAACGCACTATTTTTCATGGTTAATTGCCTTAAGGCGGCAAGTATACAGTCTGCCAAATAGAGTTACGACTGTTTCAATACCTACCTCTTTTCCTCCTCACCCCGTCAACAGACAAAACAAAAAATACGCCAAGATACTCAGAATAGGTCATGTGTCACCACGGCAAAACAGAGAAAATCAGGCTTTGACTAAAACAACTGTTCTATTCTGCAAATAGTGAATTTCTATCGACCCGTCTCTGGAAACGAGCCGCAAAGCAGGTAGAATTCAAGTCCTTCTCCTCTCAAAACAGCCCTGAGCCGGAAATGCTGCTCACCCCGGTTCCTGAAAAAAGCTGCAACGTCTGAGAGAGCGGCATTTTCCACAGACAACTTGCCCAAGGTTTGATCCATGACTGACAAGCGCAAAACCACCGCCCTGATCATCCTGGATGGTTACGGTTACCGCAAAGAATCTGACTCCAACGCGATTCTGGCTGCCAACACCCCGGTAATGGACCGTCTCCAGAAAGAACATCCCTTCAGCTTTGTCTCTGGCTCCGGTATGGATGTTGGCCTGCCTGATGGTCAGATGGGTAACAGTGAAGTCGGCCATATGAACCTTGGCGCCGGCCGTGTTGTTTATCAGGACTTCACCCGGATCACCAAGTCTATTAAAGACGGTGACTTTTTTGATAACACAGCGTTTACTGACACCATCGATAAAGCGGTTTCTGCAAACAAAGCGGTTCACATTATGGGCCTGATGTCTCCTGGCGGTGTTCACAGCCATGAAGACCACATCAATGCCATGGTAGAACTGGCCGCAAAACGCGGCGCTAAAGAAGTGTATGTGCACGCATTCCTGGATGGTCGTGATACACCACCACGCAGTGCAGAATCCACTCTGGCTAAAACCGATGCCTTGCTGAAGGAAAAAGGCATCGGTCGGGTTGCCAGCCTCATTGGCCGTTACTTTGCCATGGATCGTGACAATCGCTGGGAACGCGTACAAGAAGCCTATGACCTGATGACGCTAGGCAAGGCCGAGTTCTCCGCTAAAACGGCGGTTGCAGGTCTTCAAGCGGCTTATGAGCGCGAAGAAAACGACGAGTTTGTTAAAGCTACGACTATTGGAGAAAGCCCTGCCACTATTAATGATGGTGACGCGGTACTCTTCATGAACTTCCGTGCAGATAGAGCCCGTGAAATCACCCGCGCCTTTGTTGATAAAGATTTTTCTGGTTTCACACGCACCAAAGAACCTGTTATGGCCGGCTTTGTCATGCTGACCCAGTATGCTGCCAGTATCGATACTGTTTGTGCTTACCCACCTTCAGAACTGCCTAACACCCTGGGTGAGTACATGGAAAAACTGGGTAAAACCCAGCTGCGTATCGCTGAAACTGAGAAGTACGCTCACGTAACCTTCTTCTTCAGCGGTGGTCGTGAAGAACCATACGAAGGTGAAGAGCGTGTTCTGGTGGAATCTCCCAAGGTGGCTACCTATGACCTGCAGCCAGAAATGAGTGCACCGGAAGTCACCGAAAAGCTGGTTGCAGAAATCAAAAGCGGCAAGCACGACCTGGTTATCTGTAACTATGCAAACTGCGACATGGTCGGTCATACCGGTGTGTTTGATGCAGCAGTGAAAGCCGTTGAAGCTGTCGACCAATCCATTGGCCGCGTGATTGAAGCGCTTGATGAAACCGGTGGCCAGTGCCTGATTACAGCCGACCACGGTAACGCAGAACAAATGGTTAACCCGGAAACCGGACAAGTCCATACAGCTCACACCTGTGAACGGGTTCCACTGGTGTACTTTGGCCCTAAAGCCATTCAACTGAAAGACGGTATTCTCTCTGATCTGGCTCCCACCCTGCTGGATCTGATGAGTATTGAACAGCCTGAAGAAATGACCGGAAAATCTCTGGCAGTTTAAGCTTTTTCTTCAGAGAAAAACCAAAGAACTCCACGGCTCTGTGCGGTGGAGTTTCAAACACTCTGTCATAGGGAAACAAGCCTGAAAGGTGCTTCGCCATCCCAACTGCTGGCTTCCTTAGCACACTGCTCAAAGTGCTCCGTCATTCCCTGATCTTCTTCCATCAACTCAATCACCATATCGCCCAGCCAGGGCGCACTCATATAACAGATACGCTGAAAAGGTGTTTAGCAAAAACTGGAGACCAATAGCCCTGCTTTCTTCCCATCTGCAACAGCCTGATCTATATCCTCAACAAAGCAGGCAATCTGGCGAGCAGGTTAGAAAAACAAGACAGGACTGGAAGCAGGACGCTCCCAGCCCACAGCTGTTATCAGGAAACAGCCAGCAGCTCTACTTCGAAGACCAGAGTCGCGTATGGCCCAATAACGCCACCCGCACCCTGAGCACCGTAAGCCAGGTTATAAGGAACAAACAGTTTCCACTTGGAACCAACAGTCATCAGCTGCAGAGCTTCAGTCCAGCCAGCAATTACGCCGTTAACCGGAAATTCAATCGGTTCGCCACGATCAACAGAGCTATCGAATACAGTGCCGTTCAGCAGCGTACCGTGGTAGTGAGTGCGAACGGTAGAATCAGGCCCTGGCTTCTCACCTTTCTCATCACCGGCTACCAGTACTTCGTACTGCAGGCCAGAGTCAGTGACAGCGACTTCAGCACGCTTGGCATTTTCAGCCAGGAACTTCTCACCCTCAGCAGACAGCTCCTTGGCTTGTTCAGCTTCCTTAGCCTGGATGCGCTGGTGCATTTCATTGAACGCTTCCTGCTGAGCAGAATGTTCAACGGCACTTGGAGCTCCATTCAGGGAGTCAGCCAGACCGGCCAGAACAGCATCAATAGACAGACCTTCAATCGGATTGCTTGCCAGCTGGTCGCCCATCTGACGGCCAATACCATAGCTTACGCGCTCTTCAACACTTGTATATTCAGACATTCAATTCTTCACTTTGGGTGAAACAGATATAAGCGATTCGCATCGCTCAAGCTGATGCCATAAGCCTGCATCCAGAAACCTGCCGGACTTAAGCGTTTGAAATGGTCTTAAATCCAGCAGACATCCGAGGTCTTTAAATGGCAAAAAGAGAGCATTATACCATGAACCTGACCGACTTCAGATCTAAGTAGGAACCACAACTCTATTGTGACTAGATAAACTTCCTCTCTTTACTAACCCTTTGAAAAACCCTCATGCTTTTCAAAAAGCCAGCCCTTCTGGTCATAACTCTATTTTCGATGAGTTTCAGTGCCTTCCTTCAGGCACAAGAAGTACTCGTCTATGCGCTCTGAAGCCTGAACTAACATGCATAAAAGCATCTGATCCAGAAGCCAGACGATAACTCACCTTAAGTTCTGGCTTCTATCAAGCGGGATATGAGTATCGATCAGGCTTACCTGGATCATGCGGGAAATATTGCATTCAAACGGGCCCACAATGCCATGAAAGACGGGAATTATGACCCCGCCAGAAACGCTACAGCTGTAGCCAGAAAGATGTAAGAGGACATACAGGGAAAGGGGGCTCCCTTTCCTGCTCTATTCAATACGCGATAGATTTCGCTCTCTATCCAATGCCCAACAGCCAAAATCTTCCGCCAGCTCCACCTGCCCTCTGAAAACAGACTGGGCTTCACGTCTAAGTGCTTCAACTGAAGAAGCAAATTCAGAAGAGTTCTTTCGATAGCGACCACTGATATGCGTCAGAATGACATAGTTCACGCCACCCTGCTCAGCCGCCTCCCCCACCATTCTGGCAGTACTGTGCATATACTGGGGTCCGACTTTCTCCAGAACGGGGTCAGTAAATGTCGCTTCATGCACCAATACATCCACACCTTTCATGGCCTCAATGAGGAGATCAGGCTGGTCATTATCTCCACCTATAATGGCCACCCTGCCAGACAATGGTGGCAGCCTTACATCCTGAGCGTGTACGATACGACCATCTGACAAGGCCACACTGTTGCCGTTTTGCAGTTCTCCCCACAAAGGGCCTCTTGGCACTCCCATGGAAGCCAACTTTTCCTGATCCATTGACTGGATAACCGGTTGCTCCTGAAAGCGATAGGCAAAACTGGGAACGCGGTGAGAAAGCTCATGGGCAGTGACCTCAAAACGCTGATCCTGAAAATGGAAGTCAGGCTGGTCACTGCGAATAAAGTTCAGTTCAAAAGGCATATTGCTGACTGCGGCGCACTTCAGGGAGTGCCTGACAAAGCTTTCCACACCTTCAGGGGCACAGATCATCAACGGTTCTTTCCTGCCCTGCATACTGGCACTGGTAATCAGGCCAGGCAGTCCAAAAATATGATCCCCATGCACATGGGTAATGAAGATGCCTGCAAGGCCTGACAAGGTGTAACGACTTTTAAGCAATCGTTGCTGGGTACCTTCTCCGCAATCAACCAGATACCAGTCTCGACTTTCATCCAGTGCCAGTGCCATAGCTGTCACATTTCTGTCTACAGTGGGAGACCCTGCCGATGTTCCCAGAAAAGTAAATCTCATATCGTTGTCGTTTACCTGCACAGTTTTTCCCAGTGGGTTCTGTTACTGTATTTGTTCTTTGTAAAAACAGCATAACACGTTACAGGAAACGGAAAATAAATCGGAAACGGCCAGCATATAATGCTATTGGGTATGTGAAAGGCCAACTATTAAAGGCATACTGAAATACCAAAAAAAAGATCAGTGACGTTTGAGTATGAGAATCACGGCTGCAAACCTGATGTTCGCCGTAACCCTGACTCTGTTCAGCTACGTGAACAGCGAGATGGCCCACGCAGAATCCGTTGAAAAAGGATCCCCCAAAGACCAGCTGGAGGCGATCAACGGAGATATAGAACATCTAAGAAAACTGCTGGAAAAACTGAATAAGGAGCGCTCATCTGCTGAAAGACAGCTGCAGTCCACCGAAACAGAAATGAGCCAGCTGCAAAACTCTATTCGCAAAATAGAGAAAGAGCTTAAACAAGGGAAAACCGAAATAAAAAAGCTCCAAAGCCGTCAGAAGGCTCTGACGGCGCAAAAAAATAAAGAAAAAGATCGCATCGCCAACAGTGTTCGCTCCGTTTATCTTGCCAGCCGGGATAACCGCCTGAAGTTGTTGCTGAATCAGGAAAACCCGGAAGAAGTCTCCAGGCATTTGACCTATCTGAAGCATCTTCAGAAAGCACAGCTGGAGGCTATAGAGACGTTTGAAAAAACACTGGCCGAAATAGAAGACAACAAACAGCAACAACAGGTTCTGAACAACCGATTGGAAGAGCAACAGACAATACTGGCCCAAAAGCAGGAGCAGTTGATTAAATCCAGAAGTGACCGACAACAACTGATCTCCAGAATCAATCGACAGTTCCAGAGTAATGACCGGGAGCTGGACTCTCTTAATCAACAAAAGAAACAGCTGGAAGAAGTGTTGGCTCAGCTGGCAGCCAGAAAGCCCACCAATACCCAAATCCAGCAATCCAAAGGCAGGCTACCCTGGCCTGTAAACGGGCGCGTCCTTTACGGATTTAATCAACAAAGAGCGGATACCCGGATTCGCTGGCAGGGTATTCTGATTTCCGCTGCAACAGGTACCCAGGTTGCGGCCATTCATGACGGCACGGTTATTTTTTCAGATTGGCTGAGAGGCTATGGTCAGCTCATCATTGTCGATCACGGTAATAACTACCTGTCACTGTATGCACATAATCAATGGCTTCTCAAAAAAGAAGGTGAGACGGTTTTGGCCGGTGAAGCCCTTGCTCTCAGTGGCCAATCCGGAGGACAGACCGAGCCCGGTGTCTATCTCGAAATCAGACACAATGGCAAACCTCAGAACCCGGTTCCGTGGTTGGCCCGGCCTTAATCTGACGAATAGAAATCATTGTAGAAACTGTCGGGTGAACCGATAAAGCAGAAAGCATCAGGGGTTTTTATCACTGATCTTTCTGACGAAGCCCAAAGCGGTAACAGACTTGGGAATAAGGCAGTCTGTTAAAGAAAGCCGCCTATACTTCAACACTCTTTAAAAGAGCATACCTAATGCCCACAGTGGAAGAAAAACAATTTGCCTTTCCAGTGACCAGGCATGCTTACAGGCAAACTGTTTTTCGCAACAATAGTGCAGGAGCTTCCATGACCAAAACCTTTCCTACTTCCCGGCAGCCAATGCCTCAATGGATGAAAGCTGCTGTACTGGCACTGGCATCCGGATTTGCCTTGCAAGGCTGGTCGGCACCGGTTAATCAGGAAGAAAAGCCTGCTCCGGCAGTCGTTGTTGAGCCTGCCAAGCCAGTGGCCGATGCCAAAGCGGCGGAGGAAGAGAAAAAAGGTGAACTGCCTCTGGAAGAACTGCGTACCTTTACCGAGGTCATGCAGCGCATCAAAAGCGCCTACGTTGAAGACGTCGATGACAAGACGCTCCTGGATAATGCAATCCAGGGCATGCTTTCAGGGCTGGATCCGCACTCTGCCTACCTGAAACCAGACGACTTTAAAGAGCTGGAAATAAACACTTCTGGCAAATTTGGCGGACTGGGTATCGAAGTAGGCATGGAAGATGGCTTCATCAAGGTTATAGCGCCTATTGATGACACTCCTGCCCAGAAAGCAGGTGTACAAGCTGGAGACCTGATCATCAAACTGGATGACAACTCAGTAAAAGGCATGTCATTGATGGAGTCTGTCGACAAGATGCGCGGCAAACCCGGAGAGCCCATCAAGCTCACCATTGTTCGTGAGGGTTCACCCAAGCCAATTGACCTGGTGGTTAAGCGCGACATTATCAAAGTACAGAGTGTTAAATCCAAAGTACTGGAAGACGGCTATGGCTACATTCGCATGAGCCAGTTCCAATCTGATTCCGATAAGGAAGTGGTTGAACACCTGAACAAACTGAAGAAGTCCCAGAATGGCAAATTGAATGGTCTGGTACTTGACCTGCGCAACAACCCTGGCGGAGTACTTCAAGCCGCAGTGGGTGTTGTCGATGCCTTTATTAAAGAAGGCCTGATCGTCTACACCAAAGGCCGCATACCAAACTCTCACCTTAACTTTAAAGCAGATGAGGACGACCCGTCAGAAGGCATTCCTCTGGTAGTGTTGATTAATGGCGGCTCTGCATCAGCCTCTGAAATCGTGGCTGGAGCATTGCAAGATCATCACAGAGCGGTTCTGGTGGGTACTGAATCTTTTGGTAAAGGATCTGTTCAGACAGTTCTGCCTCTCAGCATTGATAATGAAAAAGGGCTTAAGTTGACCACAGCACTTTATTACACCCCCAATGGTCGCTCAATTCAGGCTGAAGGCATCAAACCAGACATTGTGGTACCAAGAGCCAAAGTCACCCCGGTGGAAAGCGTATCAGGCTACAAAGAAGCTGATTTACAAGGCCACCTCTCTAACGGTAACAAGCAGGCTGACAAAGGAAAGCAGGAAAAAGGTCAACAGAAGGATGAATCCAGCTCACTGGCTGAACAGGATTATCAGTTAAGCCAAGCGCTGAACGTCCTCAAGGGAATGCATATTAACGCTACCCGCGACAAGAAAAAGCCCACTGCGATCGCCGAAGAAACTAAAGAAGCCATGAAGACAGCAACGTCTCTCTAAGGTGTAAACAAAAAAACCGTCTGGAGTAATCCAGACGGTTTTTTTATGGGTCATCAGCCAATAATAAAACGGGCTAATTTCAAAATAGCTTTTTCTAAAAAACCCATGAGACTCAAATCTGAGCCCGGCGTACGAATGATGATATAATAGCCATAAAGTGCAGCTATACCCATCGCCTTTCAAGATGCTACGTTGTTGTCAGCGTTCACTCATCCCGATCACCTACTACTTGTAGGCTCACGGGCTTCGTTCACTTGACGCCTACTACCTACTAGTTAGTAGCATCTTGAAATCCAATGGGTATATGACAGCAATGATCATACAGATAAAGCAAAAAGTCAGATAGATACGACGCATTTCAGAACCTGAATTCAATCCCGAGACTAATGACAGGCTGTTCTTTACTGTCAAGCTTGTTTCGCTGTAATGATGTACTTGCGGTGGATTCTATTGTGGTATTTTCTGCACTTTCAGTACCCGTTTTCTGAATATCCAGAAATGTTCCCACATCCACACTGAAATCAACCCGCTTGGCATCGTCCAGCAACTTTTTCCAGCCGACCCCCACATAAGCTCGTCCTTCCCCGGAAAAATAAGCTTTACCCAATTTTTTAGAATCGCCCGAAAAGGTACCCGCTGAAACCCTGAAGCCACTTTCAAAAGGGTAGTAATCAACCACCAGACCATTTTGTCTGGCAGAGCTGTGAGCGTCTGGAACCGACAGATCATCGCTGGAAATGGTATAAGCCCGAAGGCCAAAGGTATGACTGTTTGCTTCGTTACGAGTGCTCAGAACTTCACCACCGGTCTCAACCGGAATAAAGTCCGGATCATCCGCCAGAGTACTCATAGTGACTATCATGCAGACTGCGAAGACTAAAGGACGGCCGTTCATTATCCTCTCTCCGGGAATCATGATTCGGAACGGTGGTCATTGGTGGAGTAAACCATCACTTATAAATGGCTTCACGTCCAGCCTATACCCAGACCCTGCTTTACTACGGTCACCCATGACAAAGCCAGACACAAAAATGAAAATAAAAAATGAAAATACGGACTATTGGCTTTCTATCAGAAGTTCTCCCCTATCGTCGACGGAAAAGCCGAAGCAAGTCAACTATTCTATGAGTAATTTCTGAAGAGAGTTCACGAATTTTCCTTCTGATAGCCTAGTTTCAGTGTTGATAAACTATCTACCTAGGAGGCTGACCGAGAATAAACAGCCCGGCCTAAAATCCAGAAAGAACGGCCATCTTTTCCACTGAATTTGCTTAAATAGGTCAACTATTCGCACAAATTCAGTGAAAAAGCTGACTCGTTCTACTGAATTTTATGCTCGGACGCTATTCTCGGTCAGCCTCCTAGTATCAAAAACTCTCATCGCCAAAGGCGATGAACAATTGTTTCAGTCAATCATAACTGTTTCCCGTGAAAGTCATTCCATCACCTGAGGGTGACGAAATGACTTTTTCTTTTAAAGCTGTTTAGTTTGGCAATGCCCTCCCTCCTGGATCCCCATATGCAAACCGATAACACTCCTCAATTTGGCTGCGTACCTCCTTCTGAAATTGCTCGACTTGCAGAAGAAGCCGCAGTGGGTAAAACCAAGAAACACCCCCAAGTCACTTTTGTACTCTCTGTTCTGGCTGGTATTTTCATCTCTCTGGCAGGCATGTTTTATACCATTGTCACCACAGGCGCAGAGGGCCTGCCTTATGGTATGGCCAAGCTGATTGGAGGCCTGAGTTTCAGTATGGGTCTAATGATGGTCGTTCTTTGTGGTGCAGAGCTTTTCACCAGTAATACCCTGTTACTGATGGGTCGTGCCACCCGCCGCCTCAACATCGCCCAGATTACCAAGAACTGGACCCTCGTCTACATCGGTAACATGACCGGCTCTTTTTTCATGGTGGCCATGCTGATGGCAGTGGGCCAATACCAGGGAGCTCACGGTGACGTTGGCATCAATTATATGTACATTGCCAATGCCAAAATGGGTCACACCTTCATTCAGGCCTTACTGCTGGGTATCCTGTGTAATCTCGTTGTCTGCCTGACCTACTGGATGACTTTGAGTGCCCGCTCTGCTGCCGGTAAAATGTTTGCCTGTATGCTGCCTGTTGCGGCCTTCCTGGCCGCCGGCTTTGAGCACTCCGTTGCCAATATGTTCCTGCTGCCCATGGGCTTTCTGATCAAGAGCATTGCTACACCCGAATTCTGGGAAGCTACCGGCTACAGCGCGGACTATTTCAGCAATATCACAATCTTCAATATGATTGTTATGAACCTTATCCCTGCAACCATCGGTAACATCATTGGCGGGGGTGTCATGGTAGGCCTGAGCAACTGGTTTGTTCACCTGCGTGAGCGCGTTTAAACACCTGTTACAGCCAAGCGTTATACCCCACACCGTTCCACTGAACCTGTCGAAGTGCATGACCATCACCCTTCGACAGGTTCCTACTCAAACTTCCATCCCCACTGTTGGTAGACTGCCAGCAGCAAGTGTATTACAAAGTAATCTTGCGGAGTCTCTGCTGAATAAAACCGGCTCAGATACAATGAAATCACAGGTAACACAGCCTATGAAAACCATCACCGTGTTTTGTGGCTCCCGCTCCGGAGTCCACGACGACTATTTAAATGACGCACTGCGTGTTACCGAAGCATTAGTCAGGCAAAGGATTACTCTGGTTTATGGAGGCGGCAACATAGGTTTAATGGGAGCTATTGCCAATCGAGCCATTGAGCTGGGTGGCAAAGTGATCGGTGTGATTCCTGAAATTCTTTTTGAAAAAGAGCTGGCTCACCATGAATTAACCGAGCTACATCAAGTCAGTCATATGCTGGAAAGAAAAAACAAGCTGACTGAGTTGGCCGATGGATTTATTGTTCTGCCAGGGGGAATCGGAACACTGGATGAACTCTCGGAAGAAATGGCGTTGAATCATATAGGTTATCAGAACAAGCCCATTGCATTACTTAATACCCGAAATTATTACCACCACTTGATGACATTTCTGACGCACACCAGCTCAGAAGGCTTTATGTCTGCTCAGTTACTGGATCAATTGATCATAGATTCGCATCCTGAAACGCTGGTCGATAAAATGATTCAGAAAAGTTTGCCTGATCAGCATTAACGGCGTTGGCCTGATTACACTCCGCTGACTCTCTAAACTGTTGGAACCACTATGACTAAAAAACCATTACTGATCTATCTGCATGGTTTTAACAGCGCCCCTGCTTCCGTAAAAGCCCAACAGACGCTTCGATACCTTGATCAATACCGGATTGATATGGAGCCATGGATTCCGGCTTTGCCTCATTCTCCGGCCGAAGTGAAACAACTACTGTCTGAAAAACTGCAACAGGAAACCACCTGCCGGCCTATCTATATTATTGGAAGCTCACTGGGCGGTTACATAGGAACCTGGTTAAAGGCACAAATCAACTGGCTGCACCCGGAGTACACAACCCGGCTGATATTAATTAACCCTGCAGTGCGACCTTTCGAACATTTTTCCGAATACCTGGGAACACAAGTGAATGAATACACAGGGGAAAAATGGCAGCTGACCATGGCTCACGTTGAGCAACTTAAAACTCTGGAGATACAGAACATCCAGAGACCAGAAGATATTCTGCTACTGGTTCAAACGGGCGATGAAGTTCTGAACTACAAAAAAGCAGTAGAAAAATATCAACAATCAGAGGTGGTGATTCAGGAAGGCGGTGACCATGCGTTCAAGTATTTCGATAAAGCCCTGCCTTTGGTCTTTCAGTTTCTGTCCGGAAGGTCAATAGATCGCAAAATGCTGTAATTCTTCCTCTTAAAAGGTTCAGTAATAAGCCATTAATTCGACCTGCGTTTTTCCTGAATGATGCTACATTATCTTCTAAGTTGACTTTGAGCCTGAACAAATGAGCGACAAAAGTAATCTTTCGTCTCCCCCGGTGATGAAAGATTTTTTTTACCGTAAAAACACTGACCTTTACGGTTTAACAGCAACTCCTGTCTTTTGACGTATTCCACTTCTTACTACGCAGTTCATGGAAGTTTTCATGAGATCCTTCTTTAAATGCTCTGTTATACCCGACGGCTATTCGCGAGAACAACACGAACGTTATTCAAGATTAAGATTACAAGTCCTGACCGGGGCTTTTCTTTCTTATGCTGCCTATTACCTGGTCCGAAAAAACTTTGTCATGGTCATGCCAGACCTGATTGCCGAAGGATACAGCAAATCTGAGCTGGGTATGGCACTCTCAGCGCTGGCGGTCAGTTACGGGATCAGCAACCTGGCAATGGGTTACCTGGCCGACCGTATCGATGTCCGAAAACTGATGCCTCTGTGCCTTTTGGGTTCGGCTCTACTCTCTCTCTTTCTTGGCTTTTCGCCGATCCTGCAGTTTCCACTCATGGTAATGGTGATCACTCTTGCTCTGAATGGCTGCATTCAAGGTTCGGGTTGGCCCTGCAGTGCGAAACTGATCGCACACTGGTTCGTCAGGCAGGAACGAGGGACGGCCATGAGCATATGGAACCTGTCGCACAATGTCGGCTGCGGCCTTCTGGGGCCCATTGCCATTCTCTCCGTAGCTCTGTTCGGTAACTGGCAAAGTAAAATTTACTTTCCAGCGTTTATTGCCATCATCATCGCTATGGTGGGATACCTTCTTTTGCGAGATAAACCTTCTCAATGTCGACTGCCTTCACCTTCCCCGGAGTTGTCGGCAGACCTGGAAATAGAACAGCACAAAACCTCTTTCATCCGAACACTGCAACTGTTTGGGCAACACTGCCTGAAAATGCCTCCGCTCTGGATTCTGGTCGTTGTGAATGCCTGCACTTATTTCATACGATACGGTGTTATTGACTGGGCTCCTGTCTACCTTACTGAAACCAAAGGGTTCAGTTTCAACGCTTCCAGCTGGGCTTTTTTTGCCTTTGAATATGCAGCCATCCCAGGCACCCTGATTTGCGGCTATATGAGCGATAAGCATTTCAAGGGTAAACGTGCCCCCATGAATGCACTCTTTATGGCTCTGGTGCTCATTTCTGTCATTGCTTACTGGCACTCACCTCCGGGAGATACAACCTATGCTGTACTCTCGCTGATTTCGACCGGCTTTTTAATATACGGCCCTGTCATGCTGGTGCATGTACACATCATTGACTTGGTTCCCTTGCCCTTTGCGGCCACAGCAGCCGGCTTTTGTGGACTCTTTGGCTATATTTTTGGTGCCACCTCGGCCAACCTGCTTTTGGGAAAAGTGCTCGATCTTTATGGTTGGGATGCCTGCTTCCAGCTGTTGGCAGGTGCCAGCTTTCTGGCCCTGCTTCTTCTGTTACTGCTATGGCTATGGGAAAACCTTCACCCTACCCCAACGTTCGAGTTTAGCCCCACGTCACCTCAGCCCATTACTGTTCCTATTTCATCAGAACAGAAAAGGTCCTGGTTGAAAGCAACCTTAAAATCAATAACCACAACAATGTTGAACCTTCTGAATAAAAAGAAGGTGCCTGATGCAGCCAAACGTTATACCTCATAGCGTTCGCACTGAGCCTGTCGAAGTGCATGATCAGCATCCTTCAAAAGGCTCAGGGGAAAGACAACAAATTAGACGAACGAAAAACACGACATTTTTAGCAGGTCATCTGGTTCCCATGATCCAGCGTGGGAACCAGGTTGAACCTTCTGAATAAAAAGAAGGTGCCTGATGCAGCCAAGCGTTATACCTAATACCGTTCGCACTGAGCCTGTCGAAGTGCATGATCAGCATACTTCGACAGGCTCAGGGGAAAGACAACAAATTAGGCAAACGAAAAACAAGACATTTTTAGCGGGTAGTAAAAGGAGAGATTAGACTTCCATCAAGAAGCCCTTGACGTATTCTGCAGACTTAAGTCTCGCTTGAGCGACTGCTTGTCAATTTTACCGAGTGCCGTTTTAGGCAATTGATCAAGAATTTCCATATGCGTAGGCAGCTTATAGGTAGCCAGCTGCGTACGCATCCACTGACGTATTTCATCCAGGTCGACATGGCGTGAAGCTGGCACAATACAGGCGCAGACGGCTTCTCCAAGACGTTCACTGGGTGTCCCCAGAACCGCGCACTCCTGAACTCCCGGATGGGCATCCAGTAAAGCTTCAACCTCCAGAGCTGAAACCCGGTAGCCTCCAGAGCGAATAATATCGATACTCCGGCGACCCAGCAGTCGATATTGGCCATGTTCATACGCTGCTATATCACCGGTCCGGTACCAGCCATGTCGAAAGGCTTTCTGTGTCAGGTCTTCCTTGCCATGGTAGCCACTGAACATCTGGGGACTGCGCACTTCCATTTCCCCCATAGTATCCACTTTATTCCCGGACTCATCGACCAGCCGAACACTCACCCCGGGCAGAGGATGCCCTAAACATTCAGACAAACGCTCTCCACTGGGCTCTTGAGATAAAACCATACCCACTTCCGTCATGCCATAACGGGTGAGCAAAGGCTGTCCGGCAATCCTTCGCCATTCTTTATGAACAGAAGGAGGTAATGAAGAGGAGCCAACAATAGCGAGCCTCAGACCGGCCGCGCCCTCGCGCCAGCGCAACTGATTCTCGGGGCTGGTTTTGTTCCAGGACTCAACCAGGTATTTATAAATAGTCGGAACAGCCGTGAGCAGAGTGAACGAACCACTGGCCAGATGCTCCCACACTTTTTCTGTCTTGAATGAGGACAGCAACTTACAGCTGGCTCCTGCTGCCAGCGTACACAGCAAGCCACAAACCAGCCCATGAATATGAGAAAGCGGTAATACGTGAAGCAGACGATCCTGCGGCTGCCAGTTCCATGCCGCACAAAGTGTTCTGACTTGAGCTTCAATAGAACTGAATGTATGAACCACACCTCTAGGGCAGCGACTGGTGCCGCTGGTATACAGAACTAATGCCCTTTGCTCCGGATCAACCTGCCGCAGTGGCAGAGGGTCAGAGTCGTAGCCCGCAGACGCGATCATCACAACCCCGGACCTTTGACCAAGATAACTGGCATCAGCCTGTCGTCCTGGCGAATAAACGAGATAGCCGACATCCAGATCCTTTATCCGCCATTCCCATTCAGGCAAAGGCATTAAAGGATCCAACGGTACAGCAATACCTTCAGCCAGCCAGATCGCCAGAAGTGATACGACAAAAGAAGACTCCCGCCCCGTGAGAAAGGCCACAAACTGGCCTTTTACTCCGTGCGACTTCAACACACCTGCCAACACTCTCGCCTTTTCCAGCAAAGAGCAGTAGGTGTGCTCCCCTTCTTCATCAATAACAGCCACACGATCGGCAGGATGCCCAACCAGCTGTGACAGAAAAGGCATACAGCACTCCATCTTCAATGCGGTTGTTGTGTGCCAACCTGCTTTATGGAAAGTGGACGAAAGTATAGTCCGGAAAGTTCATAACGCTGCTTTCAGTGCATAAATAACGCAGAAAGACTGAAACGAGAGTTTTGAAATTCAAAACTGAATAAGCAACATCCTATTCTGGCTGCCTGCCAGGGGCTGCATGGACTATCAGAGCAACTCAAGATATTGAATTTTGACCCAGCGACGATCAACACTGACTAACGCCAAGGGTTTAGGTACACTTATGAGTTAACGCGCAATCAGACCCAGCAAGGATTTCATGCGTAACGACTACACAGCGGAAGCCATTGAGGTTCTCAGTGGCCTGGACCCGGTTCGCAAACGTCCGGGCATGTACACAGACACAACCCGTCCCAACCATCTGGCCCAGGAAATCATCGACAACAGTGTCGACGAGGCTTTGGCGGATTTTGCCAGCAAGATCAAGGTCATCCTGCACAAGGATAACTCGCTGGAGGTCATAGATGATGGCCGGGGAATGCCTACCGATATTCACCCTGAACACGGTATAACCGGGATAGAGCTTATTCTGACCCGACTGCACGCCGGTGGTAAGTTCTCCAACAAGAACTACCAGTTCTCCGGTGGTCTGCACGGGGTAGGTGTATCGGTAGTTAATGCACTTTCAACACGCCTTGAAGTAACGGTTCGCAGAGATGCCAAAGTCTCCCTGATTACCTTCAAGAATGGCTACAAGGATCAGGACCTTCACGAGATTGATACCTGCGGCCGTCGCAACACCGGCACCACTGTGCGTTTCTGGCCCGACGCCAGCTACTTTGACTCGCCCAAATTTTCGGTTCTCAAACTCAAGCACGTACTGCGTGCCAAAGCGGTACTCTGTCCTGGCCTTAAAATCGAGTTTACTGATCACCATACAGGCGACACAGATGAGTGGTACTTCGAAGACGGCCTGACCGATTACCTGAAAGGCTCAACCCGTGAGTACGAAACCCTGCCACAAGAGCCCTTCACCGGTTCATTAAAAGGTGAGAAAGAAGCAGTGGATTGGGCAGTGCAGTGGCTTCCCGAAGGGGGAGAACTGCTCACCGAAAGCTACGTTAACCTGATCCCGACACCTCTGGGCGGAACACACGTCAATGGTTTGAGAACAGGTTTACTGGAAGCCATTCGGGAATTCTGTGAATTCCGAAACCTGCTGCCCAGAGGTATCAAACTGGGCCCTGACGACATCTGGGAAAACTGTTCCTACGTACTCTCTGCCAAATTGTCCGACCCCCAGTTCTCAGGCCAGACCAAAGAGCGTCTGTCTTCAAGAGAATGTGCTGCCTTTGTTTCCGGTGTTGCCAAAGATGCTTTCAGCCTTTGGCTGAACCAGCACACGGCTGAGGGAGAACAATTGGCAGAACTGTGCATCAATAACGCACAGAAACGAATGCGCAAGTCCAAGAAAGTCGCTCGTAAAAAAGTGACACAGGGACCTGCTTTGCCAGGCAAACTGGCAGACTGCTCCAGCCAGGACCTGAACTATACCGAACTGTTTCTGGTAGAGGGCGACTCTGCGGGCGGTTCTGCAAAACAGGCTCGTGACCGTGAGTATCAGGCCATTCTGCCTCTGCGCGGTAAAATCCTGAACACTTGGGAAATCGACTCCAGTGAAGTACTGGCCTCCCGTGAAATTCACGACATTTCCGTAGCTCTCGGCGTTGATCCCGGTTCCGATAAACTAGACGGACTGCGCTACGGTAAAATATGCATTCTTGCCGACGCCGACTCCGACGGCCTGCACATTGCTACCCTGCTTTGCGCACTGTTTGTGCAACACTTTCGACCTCTGGTTGAGCAGGGACATATTTATGTAGCGATGCCACCGCTCTACCGAATCGATGTCGCCAAAGAAGTGTTTTACGCACTGGATGAAGCAGAGAAAGAAGGCGTACTGGAACGCATCAAAGCCGAGAAAAAACGAGGCAAAGTGAACGTACAGCGCTTTAAAGGATTGGGTGAAATGAACCCTCTGCAGCTCCGCGAAACCACTATGTCGTCCGACACTCGACGTCTGGTTCAGTTAACACTGGAAGACTTTGAAATGACTCGCGAAGACATGGACATGCTACTGGCGAAAAAACGATCCGGAGATCGCAAGAGCTGGCTTGAGTCCAAAGGGGATCTGGTGGAGATTTCCTGAATTATGTTGGAAACACCATAAGCTGGTGAGTTTTTACCAAAAGCTGGTGAGTATAATACTTTAAGCTGGTGAGATAGCCACCTCTCTACTACCCTCAATACATATGAGACGGTAGTGAGAGGTGGTACTCATGCCCACCAGAATCATCAAGAAATCAAAATGCAATATGCCGGGGCTGTTCCCTAGCCTTAAGAATCCAGATGGCATAATGTACGAATCGACTCTTGAGCGTGACTATTGTTACTACCTTGAGCTTGATCCGGATGTGCGTTTTTATGAAGGACAGCCTGTAACACTTCACTTTGAAATTGATGGAAAAAAACGTCGATACACCCCAGATTTTCTAATTCTCTTTCACAACTCTGAAAAAAAACTGCTGGTTGAGATCAAGCGGGAGCAGGCTTTAATTGACGATGATGGCTTAGTATTAAAACTGAATACAGTAAGGGAAGAATTTAAACAACAAGGATATGAGTTTGAAGTTAAAGACGATATATTCATTCGAGCAAAGCCCAGACTGCAAAATCTTAAAAAGATTTACAAATACCTTAGATATAGTATTTCCCCAGATGAGAAAAGCACAATCCTTGAACTGCTCAAAAGCGATAAAAAATATCAAATAAGCGAGATTGGTATAGAAGCAGAGATTGCAGATCCTTTGCCAAAAGTTCTTCACTTGGCAGCGATTTCAGATCTCTTTGTTGATATCAGCTACCCAATTGATTTGTATAGTCTGGTATGGCAGGAGTAAAGATGTATTCATTCAACCCCGGAAATCAATTCGCTCTTGGACATAACAAGTATCAAGTGCTGGAAGTAATTAATAGCGAAACCATAAAAGCAACGAATACTCAAACTGGCCATAGTCATATAATGGCAACTGCAGAACTATACGAACATTATGAGAAAGGTGATTTATTTTTCTTTGGTGGTGAAGTTCAAGAAAAATTAGAAGAAGAAACTATAAAAAAATTGCTAAATCCTGCCAACGGTCCAATTAGCGTCAATGAAACTCCATCGTTTAAGGATGACTACTTAAAAAGAGACCCATATACCTACACTGAAGAAGAATTAGATATTATAGAGTTTAAACTGTCTTTCATTGATGAGATTTTGAAAAAGAACCCAGCAGCATTTACCGAAAATCATATTCAACCGTTGGTGGATGAAGTCTATGAGCGAGAACATACAAAAACTGATAAAACCAAACCATCGCCTCATACTGTCAGAAAATGGTACGATGTATATATTAAAAGCGGTAAGCAGTCATACTCTCTTTTACCTAGAATAAAAGACAAAGGTAACAGGAATGACAAGCGAGAAGACATCAAGGATGTCATAGACCAAAACATTGAAAAAATATACTTAACTAGAAATAGAAACAGTATTGCTAAAGTACATAAAGCAATAAAAACTGAAATCAAACGTAACAAGCTAGATGTACAGATTCCAAGTTACATGACCATCTATAAGCGTATTAAAAAAATGGAGAAAGATTTTCCATACGAAGTCATGCGCGCTAGAGAAGGACTAATTGCTGCTAACGAAGCATTCCGTGGCGCAGATGCAACCTATCAGGAATCCAGAGCCTTAGAATGTGTTGAAGTTGATAGCACTAAGATAGATTTATTTGTCCTTTACTGGAACGGAAGGCCTGCTGGTAGGCCTTGGTTGACCGTTGTTAGAGATCGTTATACTCAGTGCATTTTAGGATTCTATCTTGGGTTTGAGCCACCAAGCATACTAAGTTTATCTAAAGCTCTTAAAAACTCATTCCTTCGAAAAGACCATATTCTTGAACAATTTCCAGAGATCAAAAATAAATATCCCTGCTTTGGGCTTCCTGAAATAATAGTTTGCGATAATGGCAAAGAATGGCTATGTTGCGCTTAAAGGTTGAAAGCGGAGAAACTCCATAATTTTATTACCCAATCGATCAGGTGTTAGAGTTTGAATCCCGGTTAAAGCTCTACGCCAGCCCAGGTAATGTGGTAAGTATTTTGTCGCAACCCCATGAAAAATCCCTTCTATCCAGCCCTTAAGATGGCCATGATATGCATTGACATGTTGTAAGTGAAAGATTCCATCTAAAACCCTTTTGCCAGATGATGTCACCAGCTCCTTGAAGGTGAATCCCAGCTTCCTCGCAAGCTTCTCGTGAGCGAGGCTTGCATCAGCACAAACAACAGTTTCAATATTGATTCGACCATTCAAATGACGACAAAGTTCGTCTGCACTCTCGTTATCAAGAATGCCATCTACAGTGTGACAGTTGCGATCTCTGGCTACCATGACTGGGACTTTCCTGCATTCAGATTTCTTATCGGAGCCTCTTTTGCGAGCAGGTCTAGGCAGACCTTTCCTCTGCCCCTTAAACGACTCACGAAAGAATGTTTCGTCGATTTCCGCTATACCACCAAGCTCTGGTGCCTGATCATGCTCAATGGCTTGCAAAAAGCGATGACGCCAGCGGAATGAAGTTCCAAGCGATATTTGGCACTGCTTGGCAGCCGGACGAAGCGTGAGAGAATGAGTCATTCCTTCAAGATAACTGGACCATTTTTCGGGGTGCCTGAGTCGAGCCAATGGTGTTTTGGAAAAAGAGTTCAAAGTTTTATGGCAATCCTTGCAACGAAAACGCTGGCGCTGGTTGCGAATACCCCACCGCTGTAGATCTTCAGAACCGCAGTGTGGGCATATTGGTGCCTTTATAAAGGCCTCTTCGATGGAGACAGCAATATCGGAAGGGGAATGTCGATCCGATAGTGCATTAAGCAGAATATTTTTCTGTTGATTTGTCAGTAACGAAATTGCATTAAGAACTTCTTGAAACTGCTGAGACTGCATAACCTAGCCTCCGGTTGAAGAACCTCGTGACAGTTTAGTCCTGTCAACCCTTTAGCGAAACATAGCCGCAAAGAATACTGGAGCAGAGCTTTCAAACTTGCATGTAGAGACCTTGGGGTTATTGTCAATTACTCTCCTGTAAAAACCCCCTGGATAAAAGGGGGGGTTGAGAGTTTTTTTAAAACATTAAACGAAGGTCTCTTGCATGAACAATCAGGAACAACCTTCAGTAATATTTTTGAAAGAAAAGATTACGACTCAGAAAAGAATGCTGTCATTTATTTTGAAAAGCTAGTTGAAATATTTTATACGTGGGTTGTAGACATTTATCATCAGGAAGCTCATAAAGGAGAGTTTGATTTAAAAACGGTCATTCCACAAAAAAGATGGGAAGATTCAGCTGCTATTTTTCCACCAATGTTACCGTCTAAAAACAGCTTTGATATTCTGTTTGGTGATGTTTATTCCAGAAAGCTAACCAAAAAAGGAATCGAAATTCAATACATATTTTATAACTCTCCAGAACTGCATAAATTGAGACAAAAAAGAGGCGATATTAAAACGACTGTAAAGCTTGATCCTGATGATATAAGCAAAATTTATGTTTATGATGAAGTGTCTGATAAGTACATAATTGCATACTCTTTAATGCCTGATTACACACAAGGATTAACCAAGTGGCAACATAAGAATAATATCCGTATGGCCAAAGTGCTGGCTGGTAAAGTTGATGAAAATGCATTGGCCGATGCTGATGCAAGAATCCAGCAGCTTGTACGGGAATGTTATGAATCAGATGGTTCTGTGTCGGCTAAAAGCAAGGTATCAAGATATCTTGGTATGGATAATGACAATCCTCTTGGCAACCCCGTAATAGAGAAAGATGACGATAATGGCTCACAGTCGGAAACTCTTTCAGGTGTAGCTACAGGTCACGAAACAGTTGCAGCCAGTGAGATAACTCCGGCTGAATCCAAAGTCAGTAAGAAAAATAGTACTAAAATAGGATTTGCTATCTCTGATAGGTTGAAGGAGAAAGTCGATGAGCAAAAAAACAGTAATTGAGCAAGATAAAGAATACATTCTTGATCTTTTTATAACCTATCCACCAATTGATGAAATAATTAGTTATATTGAAAAATGTCTTTTAGATTCGAAAGATCGTAATCAGCCATTGTGTCTTCTTATAACCGGTGATACGGGGAGTGGTAAATCTGAAATTGGTAAACAATGTGCTAAATTATTTCCGAGAAATGATGAGGGGATTATATCAAAAGTTCCTTTCCTATACTCCCAAGTTTTTGGCTCTAGTAAACCTAAAGACCTCTCTAGTAAGTTGTTACATGATCTTGGAGATCCAGCATATAACAGAGGAACTGACAAAGACCTTCGACAAAGGGCTATAGATATGCTCTCTGATGAAAATATAGGTAATAAAGGGGTATATCTTGATGAATTTCACAGCCTTATTGATACAGATAACCAGTCTGTGATTTTTAGCACTGGTGAGGCTCTAAAGGATATAATCATTGGCTCTAAATCAACTTTCATTGCTGCAGGAATGCCATGGAGTACTGTGATAATTGAAACTAACAGACAGTTAGCAAGAAGGTTTAAGAAAATAATTAATATCCCATTTATTGATATCAGGAATAAAGATGAATATGATATTTTCACTGACATACTGAAAAATTGCGACGAATACCTTCCTTTTAAAAAAAACTTCCTTTCAGCTAATCATGATATTATCATAAAAATGTTTGCTTGTTGTGCAGGAAGGACTGGAGATCTTTTTGATATCATAAAATGGGCAGCTATCGAGGCATTTTCCAATAATCAAAAAAGTATCACCCTAGAAAATTTAGCATCTGCATTTGATGTTGAGGGAGATTCATTTCTTATTTCTGACAATCCATTCACCACTTCTAACAATAACAATCTAAAAATTAAAATCCTTACTGAACAATCTAAATGGCTGAAGGAGGAAGAAAGAATTCGGGGTGAAAAAAGAATAAGAGATGCTATATTTGAAAATTTCTCAGCAGCTGAAATTCTATCCCCAAGTAAAAAAACAAGAAAGAAGAAATGAAACAGCATTTAATATTCGAGATCTTATACATCTATTGCAATTCAACACTATGTCCAAGAAAACATCTTTAGTTTTACATAGCCGGAAAGTTATTCATGTCTGATTTTCATATTTATTCTGATGAAACTTTAGAGTCTGCAATAATAAGGATATTAAAAGATTTAAAATTGTCTTATAATGTTGCAAAAAAATTATATGAAATTCCATTCCCCCTTCACCAACTTAATACAAAGTACAATAAAAGGACAGAAATTGAAAAATCAATTTCCAATTTTGAAAAGAGATTAAACCTTCCTTGCAGCTCTCTATCTAGCTTGTTACTAAAGCGTATTGACAACCCTACTCCTTCTTACATAGAAAATCGATTCTCCTACACTTACAAGAACAATTCATTCCCTATATTCATGTATAGAACGGAATGCATTCCTATATGTCCTTTATGTCTAAAAGAAAATAATTACATACCCTATTTTCATCATCTCTGTAGCGTAATCATTTGTTTAAAGCATAAAGTTTATCTAGTCGAACATTGTCCAATATGTAAAAATAAAATTTCTTATATCAGAAATGAAAGCATAAGCAAATGCACTTGTGGTGCGCAGCTGCAGAATATCAAAGCAGAAGACGCTTCATCTTTTTACGAAAAAAACCTGTTTATCATAAGAATAAATCTCAAAAATCATGACCCTTACGAATTAATTATGTATTTTTGTATGCTCCACTCTATACCAATAAACAACCAAGATGGCTTATCTATAAAAACCATAAAAAATGCTTATCATTTTCTTTCTGACATCAAGAATAACATTCCAAAAAAAATCACAAGCGATACATTAAAAGCATTAGATAAGAATAATAAAATAAACACTATCCAACTTAGTGAAATAAATGACAGAATCCTGTTCATTCTTGAGCAAACCAATATTAACTTAGAAGCCAAATTTATCCAAAATATGAAACAGTGCATAATTGAAGGCTTAAAGAAAGCTGTAGATATAGCTATGAAAAGGAATACAGTAATTCTCATCAATGAAAATGAGTTATCAGTCCTATTTGATATAAGAAAAGAAAAAATTTTCTGGTTTCACCTTCAAGGTTTTATTACAAGCTTTTTTGAGGTCGATAAAAAAAGCTGTAGATTCAGATGTGATCATGTTTTTTTTCTACACGAGTTAATCTATTTGCACAATAATATTATAAGGGGATAAAAACCTGTCTGAGGCAAGGATGCTACTACTCTCAAGACCTAAGCCCAACATACATGAAAGTCTGCGTGGTTACATCCTCAGGCTATCCCAGGAAAATGGTTATCACACCAATCAGTACATCTTGGAACTGGCCGGTCTCTGTACTGGCAGAAATTATGACACAGCCAGCAATTACGTACTGGGAGATGCCAGCCTAATAAAACTATCAAAGATTACCAATGTACCAATAGAGCAACTCCAAGCCCTGCGCTACGGGCTCAACAAAGAAAAACAGTCCATTATCCATAACCACAAAATCGCCAATGAGTACCTGCGGCTTGATTACCCCAGAGTTTGCCCGATATGCCTGGATACCAACAACATTGCCCTGGCAATATGGGATATTCCGGCCATTACTGTTTGTCCAACGCATCACATCCAACTGTTTGATCACTGTCCAGAGTGTGATACCCGTTTGCGGTGGAACCGCCCCGGAGTCCATCTTTGTCATTACTGTGAATGTGATTTCCGGGATTACACCAGCGACAAAGTGCTGTTAGAAGAATACCGCCTATCCAGACTGATCTATCAGCTGTGTATGAATAAACCAGTACCTATGAGAAAAATTCCTAAACCTCTCTATAATCACAGCCTTGCAGACGCACTGACACTCATAAGTTCAATAGCGATTCTGGATTACCAGCTAACTGACGAATTTCAGAAAAACAAAAAATATCTGTCCCTGAAAGCAGCCCCAAACGATCTACTCCACATACATTACAGCAGAGCCATGAAGCGTCTCGATAACTGGCCAGGCAACTTTTATAAGTTGCTTGCTGAAAACAGACAAGTCCGTAGGAAAAAAGGCAATACCGATGGTATCAGTAAAGAAATTGGAGCTCCCTTCTATCTATTAAAAGCAAACCGTCATAAGGCAGTTTATAAGCCTCTCTGGGATGCCTATTGTGATTATCGCCACAATGCAACTCAGCAAACGATTCAAGAGGCCAGAAAGGCACGCATGGAGTCTGATTCTATCTCCATCAAAGCGGCCGCAAAGGAGCTACAAATTCGTCCAGAGCAACTTCTGAAATTCTGTAAACTCCTCAAGATTCGCTTACAGAAAGGGCCTAGCTTATACCGATTTATATCGAAAGAACGACTTGCAGAGATGCAATCGATATTAGACAAACTCCTTACTATCAGCCAAGCTGCCGACCAGCTTGGTATTACGGTATACCAGCTGAGGAACATGATACACAAAGGTGTCATTACTCCATTCCGTGGCCCTACAGTAGACAAGTCCAGAGACTGGTACATCAATCCTGAAACAATCGAAGCTTTGAAGGAAAGTATTCGCAAAAAAAGTATCAGATCAGGATTCCGCAAATCCCATAAGCTCAACCTCAGGCAGGCTTTAGAACAGGTCTCATATTACAACCTCGGGTTACCAGAGTTAGTCTCGGAAATTATCAAGGGCAAGCTAACCCCTGCTATTTCTGGCAAAGAAGTTAGCTTAGGGGAGCTGGCGTTTTCTCTGGAAGAAATTAAAGCCCTGCGCCCTGATATTCAGTCCGACTCTGAATATTGGCAACCACCTCAGATTCAAAAATTTCTGGGCTGCAAGAAACATGTTGTTTTCGGGCTACTCAACAGTGGGCAGCTTCCTTTGGAAAAAATAAATCTGCCAGGCAGAACCCGTCCTGTAGTGGCTTGTAAAAAGTCAGTCGTTGAACGCTTCAAAAAAATGAAACTCCCTCTGCCTGAAATTGCCAAAAAACTTGGAACGAACTCCCCCAAGGCTATGAAAGTATTATCCTCTAATAAAATCCTGCCTATTTCTGGACCCGACATTGACGGGGGATACTGCTGGTTGTACTCCAAGAAAAAATTGCCAACTCAATTTATCAGGAAGCTAGCAGCAGAGGTAAGTGCTACCAGAAGATGACCGCTCCTCTGATGGCTAGAATGTAAAAGCTGGGTATCTTCCCCTATAGAAGCATACCCAGTTCTGATCCCCCCTCCCTATGGGAAGCCCTTTCTCCTCCTACTTGTTCTTACTAGCAGTCTTAGCCTTCCAATAGCGAAATTCCCCATCGGACTTACGCAAACCAATATACACAGCTCGAAGCTCTGGTCTATCATCATAACTGCGGTATGACTTATATTTGTGAAAATCGATACGCATCACCAGTGCTCGGTTGAGTGTTGCTAAGGCAGAATCCAGCCACGATGAGTTAGCCCAAAGTATGCTACCTTCGTCTTGAAACCAACCACGCTGATGATCATTCTGATCTGGTCGCCATTGCCCCCATACCTGACTCTTCATTGCTTGATTTCCATCTTGGGTAAACCACTTCTGAAAATCGTCACTCGATTTAAAGCCCAACCTTCTGATGATCTCCTTACCAAGTCGCTCCCGCTCCTTCACAAAACGGGTTGCAAATTCATCATTAATGTCAATGCCGATTGGGTACTCTTCAGGACTCCAGATAAAAGGCTCGAATTTACTTTGCCTTATATACAGATCAGGCGTGCCATCCGAGTCAAATCTTGGAAGCCAGATATCATGATCAGGACTCTGCGAGAACGTCTTGCACTGCCCTATGACTCCCTTCCTCAAAGCAAGTGCAGATGAGATGCTTACATGTACACCATCACGAGACCTCCAAGATCCACATATTGGGAAAAATGAATCTGAGCCTTTTGCTATTACCCCAATCTTACGAAGTAAGGTTTCGTCAGCATCAAGAACCTCTGCATCTTTGGAACGAGTAACAAAAAATTCCTTTGCTTGATCAGGCACTTTATCTTTTCGGTCTGCAAGCCAAATACCATTATCACAGTTGACATCATACTTCCTTAGCCAATCAATCCATGGGCATGAATCAATCGGTTCGTAGCTACTCCGAATGACTGATCGGGTTTTGACTAGTGTTGTGGCCGCGTTCAGCAAAGCGTGCCGCTGAACACTGTCACGATAACTTTCATGTCGTTCTGAGCTTGTGTAGTCATAGCGCTCCTGACCATGGAAGTAATCCATGTCTTTTGCCTCCGGCCATCTTTTCTGAATTTCGACAGCAATGGCATCGGTTGCCTCCCCCTCAGAAATTCCGAATAAACGGGCAAGGCTGGAAACTTCATGCTTGTTAAATTCATAGTCGAAGATAAATCCAGTCTTAGAGTCTATAGGTTTGGGCCAACCATTTTCCTCCGCATAACCCTTTGCTGGACAATAGATTTCCTTTTCAAGCTCTCTGATACATCGCGACGATGCAGAAGAACCTGAGATATTCTTCAAACACCTCAATATATGAATCTTATTAATCACATGAATGTCATCACGTACCGCCAGATTTTCAAATCGATCTCGTAAATACGCGAGTGAAGAACCATGATAGAAACTGGCTCTGGATAACCCCATAAGTAACCATTGCTCTGCATTAAGGAATGAAGAATCCATATTTTCAGAGACAAGAGCGTCTACTTTGACCTGGCCGAAGCAACCAAGTAGTGCATCGAGGTCATCGTGAAGATCTAGATCAGCAAGACTTTTGACGCTCCGTGCTGCTGTCCAGCGAGTAAATGCCTTCTCATTGCCAAGAAGATGCCAGGTAATTCGTGCCACTATTGAACTTTGCTTTTCCGTTGGCGAATATACCGACTTGAAAGCTCCCTCTCCGATCTCATCGCCGATTTTTGCAGCTGGGCCAGACAATAAGTCTTCGAGTGACTTTAGGTTAGCTTCACCGGAAGTATAGGGACAAAGAGCTGTTGCGAGCTGAAGCCACTCATCGCCGGTCAGCTCAATTTTTTCCTTAGCGACAGTGTCTAAGACCAACCCCAGAACAAAGTTTCCATCATTGCAAAAATCGATCAGACGTTTTATTTCTCGAAGAGATCCTGTAAACCTCAAATCAAAAAGCTCTGAGCCTCTTGTTTCAAAGATCTTACGGATGAAATCTTTCTTACATGAGGTAATGTGGATCGAAGTCGCCCCCCAAAGCTCGACACTGTCCCTAATTGCTTCAATGGCATCATCGAAATCAAGTTCAACAAGTTCGGCAAGCATATTGATAAATTCGATGCGTTTGTCATAAGGGCATCGTTTACGCAAGCACTCTATGACTCTCTTGTGTACGTTAAAGTTAAAACGACGGTCTTGTCGAACGTTGCGAATAACCTTATCAATGGAATGAGGAGAAGTGATATCACATCCACTTATAATCTTCTCAAAGGCTTCTTCAGCCTCTTTTTGACCATCTTTATCTTCTGACCTTTCAACAAATGAGTGGTTGCTGAAAGAATTCTGACGTTTATTTTCATCGTCTAGCAAAGCGCGAGCTTTTTGGCCTAGAGATTTGATCGAGTTCAAAACACTTTGATCCACAACGCCGGGATATGTCTCGGCTGCCTCTAGAAGGCTATTCCATAAAGACTCTCTCCCCCCAAAGGGGTGTTCAAGTTTTAGTTTCGAGAAGATGGCGTGGAAAATAGCAGACCGATCTGTCGCCTCTGCAACCTCCATAATATCCTTTAGACCATCCCCTATTTTCCAGTTATACCAGCCCTGCTCTTCGCAGAGTAACAAAATGAATGCCGCCCGCCGTGCATCAAGACGACCTATCTTTGCGAGATAACAAACGAACTGCGGCAGTCCGTAAGAAAAATCGGACACATCCTGATCAGCCCATCTGAGAAGTTTGAATAGTGCTTGGCACCCTATGGACTTTGCCGCAGCTTCACCAAATAGTGTCCAGTCAAATTTACTTGGCTCATGTTGAAATATTGTTTGGCAAAGATTCATCAGGCGATGACCGAGCACAGGTTGAAGCCATCCACCATGCTGCTCGGCAGCATATCGCAAGAGGGAGTAAATGATATCGTAGTCATCCCCCCCCATTTGATCGAGCTGTGATAGCCCGTCTCTAAAGTACTGTTGAGCTTCTGCGTGACTTAAAGGCAGAAGGGCTTCAGCAAGCCGAGAATACTGCTCTGCACGCTGGTCAACATACTCATCTTGACGAATAATTTCCGAGATTGACTGCGCGAACAGGCCTGTTTGTTCCTGCAAGTTCTCATGCCGTGCCATCAGAAATAGTGCATTTAGTTTTTCTGATACTGAGAATCGTCCACGGCTAAGTATATCGATAAGAGTTTGGCTGTCATTCTGAGAAACTTTTGTTGCATGTTGCAGGAGTATTTCTGCGAAACCAAAGCCGACATTTTTTACAAGCTTGTCTTGTGCATTCTCGGCACGCCAATGAACATTGGTCCTGAGCTTACCTTTCCACTTCTCAAGGAAATCATGAAAATCATGCTCGTTTATTGTACGCCGAGCTAGAACTGCATCCTGCAAAGGTTCTGCGAGATGACATACCAGCTCAACGCTCTTTGCGATGTTCTCGCATTCATTCCTACTAAATAGGTGCTCTGGTTTATCTTTGTCTTTTCCCCTCTTACGTGAGCCAGAAGGAATATTCTTCATCAGTTCACCGAGAAATGTGGTTAGTTCTGGGCGATTCATGATGGTTTTAGCGACGCGGTTAATTCGAACCTCACGCGGCAAGAGATGATGAAAACGAAGCTTATTTCCAGCAGACCATGCGCTAACACAGGCTCCGAGAATGGGAGACCAGATCCTGAGAGGGCTATGACGTTCTTGATAGTCATAGCTCGACATACGTTCAGTCTTAATTGATCGGACAATATTCAAAGCTGATTGTCGCGATCCGTGAATCAGCGCAGTCATTGCAGCGTCACAGATAAATCCTTGCTGCTTGTTTTCATAGTCATACCCATTGTCAAACACATCACTTTTGATAATCTTTGCATTTGTACTTGTCGCACGGGAGAGCTGCTTTAGCTCACCGCTATTGAGGCATTTTTTACTCGCAAGCAAGGACACCTGAAGTGCAAGAGAATGGCAGTCTTTGCTTGAAGCAAATACGGTGAGACTCCCCAAAATGCGCGTGCCACAAAGTGCCTCATACTGCTTAATGAGTGCGATAACTTGGTGACAAACTGATAAAGCAAATTGAAAATTCAACTTTGCAATGTTGCGGTCCGCCAAACCATAATTACCTTCCAAAATACTGAGAAGCAGAACAGCCGAAAGGTCGGGGGCTGAAGGACCTTCTCTATCCTGCAATTCGTCTTCACGACGGTTTTGGTTGTACCAGTTGATCCATCCTATGGCTCGACTTTGGTGGATCTTTGCTTCATCTCTCTCTTCTTGAAAAGCGAATGCAACAATTAATCGTGCGTCTCTCGCACCACGCCACCCCGAACGGTCCTGAAATAACCGTCGCGATGCATCCTGATCACCGAGACGTACTGACACACCTGGCAAACGGCGTATGAACTCATCGCCTTTTGCATTTGCTGCGGCCACTTGTGCAAGCTGCATGGTTAGCTTTAGTACATGATCATAATCTCTTTCCTTCGCAGCTAGAATAAAGGCCGCATGCAGTCGCATAAGCCGCAGTCTTCTACGTCCATATTCAGATTGGATGCTGTTGGGATATTCATTGGAGGTAGAAAGCCTATAAGCACGCTGAGCATCATTAATCACTACAAGTAAATGCGGGAGTGCTTCAGCCGCATATGCGGAGCTAACTTGACGTGCATTGAGTCTATCAGCGATAGACTGCTGAGCCTCTTTCTCTGTGGCATAGGTTTCACGAATAAATGTTTCCGTCGGTTCGTCCCGGAAAATTGCACCATGCTTGAGCAGCTCAAGCAGTGGCGCAAGATCAGCAACTGCACTGTTCACTTTAGTTCGCGGCCAGCCAAGTGCATCAGCCATTTCATCTAAGGGGATCGGAGGAGGAAGAAGAGATATTGCCACAAAGAATTGCTTGATCTCATCATCGTCCCACCCAGCCAGGTGAAGATCACTCTGAATTTTGTCACAACGCTGTCGGATCAGTTCTTCAACTGTGATTTTTTCTTTTGATATCGAGCCAGAAATATTCTCGTTCCAGCTTGTCACCAAATAGTCCAGAACCCGAGCATTTCCGGCTGAACGTGCCAGAGCAGTTGTAAACTCCAGCTCGTTCAGGTCAGAACGCCTAGTTTCCAAGAAGCGGCGTGTTTCGCCTTCAGAAAAAGCACCGAGCTCAAAACGTTCGACCAGACTCCTGCCGATGACACCATCCATACGGTGGGGTCTTGCTGTTAAAACTATTTTAACGCCATCCACTGGCTCTCGACTCAGGCTTGCCAGGAGAAGTCTTGGGAAAGCATCTTCTTTGCGATGATCAGCTGCAAGCTGTGCATTGTCAGCTGCATCAATAATTACGAGCACACCGCTTTTCGATGATTGATTTTTTACAGTGTTTGCCGCTTGTTCCAGACGCTTTCTGGCCGCCTTAATGAGGGCTTGCCGATCACCATCAGAAGGGAGTTGAGGATCACAGAGACCGCGAGATGCCAGTTCGTTGACAATCTGGAGTAGGCCTATCTTAGGGAGGTGTCTGGCTTGATCCTCTGCTCGGTAGCTTCCGCCTCCAAAGCAATCAAATATCACTGTTTCGAAATTGCTATTCATGTGATTAGCAAGGCTTTGAATGAAGACTGTCTTTCCGACACCACCATCTGCATTAATAAAAACTGAATGCGTCGAATTCTCTATGAGATGTCTGGCTTCGCAAAGTGCTTCCCTTTCTATAACTATGCCGATATCTAAAAATTCTGTGTTTGCGGGAAAGAGGTCTTCTGGTTCACATTCAAGGGAATCCAGAATGTCCTCACGCTTGATAAGGTTATTCCGTTGCCCAGACAAACCAGCCTTTTCTCGAACAAGCTCTTGAAGGCCATGGAGGCGCATGCGTGCTTGACTATCAACACCTGGAGTCCAGTCGCTGAGAGTCTTGTGAAGACTGCTATTTTGTGCTGAAAGGTCACTTGTTGATGCTCTAAATTCGATTAGTTGGCACAAGTGACCAGCGTTTACGTTTTCCTCTTCGCACCATTTCTTCAAGTTTGTATACTGCAGACGCTCAGCTTTTTCGCTTGGTTCTGATCCTTCCTTAAGGCAGCGAATCGCCCCCCAGAGCTGTTCCGAAAAGTCGGCATTTGTTACAAACGAAAATGTCAGCTTTGTATCGACTTCTGTTCGGTTAAACTCTTTTTCATATCCGAGCAAAGTTGCAGCGAATTTCTTTATCGTTTTCTTGAGATACGAAGATGTAACGGGATCTGGGGTGGCTTTGTATTTGAACTGAAGAGTTTGAAAAGCTCGGCACGTTTGAAAGGTGTCGCCTTTTCCAAAATACAAAATAAGGTCGGCAATATCTTCAGCTTCATTACCTGGTTCAGCTGTCTCGTTCGTTGACAGACCTTCAACGGCTATAGCAAAAAGATCATCTTTGGGAAATACAAGCTGTAAGGCGCGACGTGCAGCCCATCGTTCATGAAACGTGTGACCTGCGCGAGAAGCACGCACCGTGTCGATGGAGGCTATTTCTTGGCTCAATTTTCCACCTGTTGTAATAGTAAGTTCCCATGACTGCCCATCCCAACGTATCAGCAACATAGAGGCAAGGTATGCACGAAACTCTTATCCCATGCGTTTGGCAGCCAAATGTTTATAAACAAAGTGCTCCATGAAAAGTCTGAAAATTTGTGATGACTCGTTGGGTTGAGCTTTTGAAATTATCCACATGTTACTAGCAGACGATGGGGGCGTATAGATATCGCTTGATTCATAACAAAAGGAAATATAGCGTTGTCTACTTGAAGTACTTGGGGTTATTTGTAGGGGGATGAGATGAAGTTTCTTTCAGCGCAAACTGAAAAAGTTTGGAAAGATACAATACACGATGATTCAGGTAAGGAGGCTCTCCAAAAAGTTAAATATTTCCTGTCAGAGACCATGAAATGCGAGCACCTTGTTGTGCTGACAGGTCTAGGGACTTCGCTTTGCGTCAAAGGGGCTGAAGATGCAAAATTAGCCCCTACGATGGCAGACCTGTGGAGGGCAGTAAAAAGTTCAGGGGAGGAAGACCTGAAGAGGGTCATGGGGATAGTGCGATACCCTGAGGAACCAAAGGATAATATTGAAGTACTACTCTCCCTATGCAAGTAGGCTCAGGGCTTTATAACAGGGGCAGATGAAGATCTGCTTAACACCTTCGTTGAAAGGACTGAGAAAATTGTTCATCAGATGACCTGTTTTTTGGATTCATCTACAGAGCTGCCTGTTCATGCAGACTTTCTTCGTCGTGTCGCCCGTCGCTCAAACCGTAAGGTCAGGACAAAGATCTTTACCACTAACTATGACAAGTGCTTTGAGCAAGCTGGGAGTGCGGGTCGATTTGTAGTGATAGATGGCTTTTCACATATGCTTCCGCAAACCTTTGATGCCAGCTATTTTGGCTATGATATAGTTCAGCGCGATGAGCATACAGACTCGCCAGATTACATAAGCAATGTATTTCACTTATACAAGATGCATGGCAGTGTAGACTGGACTCGCCACCCTGAGACCAAGGAAATTTCCAAGACTGAAACTCCGGAAAATCCTGTTCTGATATACCCTCGGCATACTAAATATGAGCTTGCATTTGAGCAGCCCTATCTGGAAATGATGTCCGCTTTTCAAGCTGCCATTCGTAAGCCCAACACTGGTCTAATCGTCGTCGGCTTCGGCTTTAATGACAACCACATATCAGAACCAATACTTGCAGCTATGCGCTCCAATCTGAACCTGAAGGTTGTTGTCTGTGATCCTGTACTGGCTCCAGAAAAGGCTCGAAGTGAAGGTGAGAAAGACTGGGATGGTATAGCGAAAACCAATCAATACTTGAAGAAAGTTCAGAGCCTAATCGAAAACGGCGATCCTCGACTGGCGTTGCTGAACGGGACTTTTGAAGATTTGGTTTCGGTCATGCCTGACATTCTCGCAGAAACCGCACTGGAGAAGCATCTTGAGCGAGTAAAGCGAATGGCGGAGGCAAGCTGATGTCATCACTGTTTAGCCCCTTTGATCCAGCCAGAGAAATTGGAACCATTACAAAGGTTTCTGCCAACTTTGCTCGTATCAACCTTCCCTATGCGGCTGAATCTTCGGCTAGACACCACAGCGGCTATCGTTTTGGTGCAGGAGAGGTGGGGGAATTTGTTTTTATTGAGCAGGAAGAAAAAGCCATTTTTGGTCGCATTGTTGAAGTCCATCTACCTGAGGGCGAACGTCTGACTGTAGAGGCTGAGCTGGGGAGAAAAATCACCTCTAACCCTATTGGCTCTGTGCAGATGCTGGCAACGCTGGATATGACTACCAAGAGGGTGCAGCCCGGAATTATTTCCTACCCTCGAATTGGTCAACATGTGTACTCAGCTCACCCCAGTTTGCTGAAGTATATGGTTGAAAGCGGTTCGGGCGAATCACAAAGTTCGATCAAACTTGCGACATTCCCCAGTGCCCAGGACGTAGCTCTAAATCTCAAGCCTGAGACGCTATTTGGAAGGCACTGTGGTGTTCTTGGTGCAACTGGCGGAGGTAAGAGCTGGACTGTAGCAAGGATAGTGGAAGAGATCAGAAGAATTGGTGGTAAGGCTATTCTTCTGGATGCAACTGGAGAGTTCTATAAGCAAAAAGACGGCGTTCGTAGTGTATATCTTGGGGACCACAACCCTTCTCTGGAAGGTCATGATGAAGAAACTGTTGAGTTTGTGTCATTCCCATATTACGAGCTGGAAGAGAGAGACCTCTTTGCTATTTTTCAGCCAAGTGCAGGGGCGCAAGCTCCCAAAATGCGTGAAGCGATTAAGAGTCTAAAGCTAGTGAAACTCCGAGAAGATCTAGCAAATGACGGACAGCTTATCAAAGCAGGGCAGATGAAACGTCCTGTTTTGGATGCGATAAGAGAACACTCAAGTCAGATAAGCTCTACACTTGCTGACTTTGAGATTAGCAAGCTGTCTCAGCAAGTTCAGAATGAATGTGTATGGCCTAATGGTGGTTATGCAAACAACCCTGACCCATCTACATGGGGAAGAACTCATGACGGTGAGGTTGGATACTGCATTAGCTTGATTTCACGGATTGATGCAACCCTGAATTCAGGTCACCTAGACTGCATTTTTAGGCCTGAAGATACTACACCTCTTTCGGGAGTCATCGAGGATTTTCTTGTAGATAGTAGAAATCAGGTATTAAGAATATCTCTGGAAGCAATGCCGTTTGATATGCATGCCAGAGAACTGGTCACAAATGCTATTGGCCGCTATCTGCTGAAACTTGCTAGAGCTGGAAAGTTTCGGACTATGCCATTGGTGACAGTACTTGATGAAGCTCATCAGTTTCTCAACAAGCAGGTTGGAGATGAAAATAACCGTGTCCAGCTAGATGCATTCGGTCTGATCGCCAAAGAGGGGCGAAAATATGGCCTCACTACTGTCCTCGCAACCCAGCGACCTAGGGATATACCAGAAGATGTTCTCAGCCAGATGGGAACCCTGATTGTACACAGGTTGGTCAATGATAAAGATCGGGCGGTTGTAGAAAGAGCTTGTGGAGACTTGGATGCTACAGCAGCAAGTTTTTTACCAAGCCTTGGGCAAGGGGAAGCGTTGGTAGTGGGAACCGAGCTTGCAATGCCTATGACCATCAAGGTGAGGGAGCCTAAGTACACCCCGGAATCTCATAGTGCTCAATACGGGAAATACTGGAGGGCCACGAATTAGGGCCTTTGGCAACACCAGAAGCTGGTGTTGCCAACCTATCTGCGTGCTACACCATAAGCTTGGCTTCTTTCACAATTTCATCAACGGTAAGGAGAATTCCGATGGAGGCATTACTTGATGACTAATCTGGAAGAGAACGTTATTTAGCGTAGCTTGACCTGACAGACACCTTCTACGAAACCAGTAACTGTCAGATCAGGTCTGGATGCTACAGCTTAACTTATTGCACTTTCTGTATCATTCAAGAAATCTGCAGACAAAGCGATTCCTGCATCAGTGAGAACCAACCGTTCACGATGGTTCTTAAAAGCAAGTTGCCTCGCAAATAGAACCTTTTCTATTTCTCGAGTAAAGCTATCTTTCAGGCCTACAGCCTGAAGGATCTTCTGAAACTCTTCGTTCTGGTTGTACTGCTGGAGTGTAGGCCAGTCAATGCCAAGAGAATATTCTGTAATTTGGGAATATCGACATGACATATAAGTCATAGCTCGATGTAACAAGTCAAAAAGTACCATTATCTTCATAGCTACTTCACCGGGCTGACCAGATTCCCCTATTCGATTAACGAAGAAACTGTTACCCATCTGGTTCAACTCATATCCAATGGCTAGATAAAGAGCACTATACTGCTGCCGTGTAAACTCGTTAGCTAATTCATCAAATAAAGGGTTAGGTACTAGTCGATCACCTTGCGCGTTGCTTTTATTGATAAAAGCGCCCTGCATGAAGGTGTCGTATATCTCTTTGCTTTTGATGTTGTCCATCTACACAGCCTTTTTAGCGTAAGCATGAAAAACCTTAGGTCGGTATCCAAGCTCAAAACCTTTGTGTTCTATTTTCTGTGGCTCTGATTCATAGCTTAGAGAGTTCTGAGTCTTACCTTTACTGCTAATATACTCAACAGCTTCGCCAAGCCAAGATAAATCGTAATCTTCAATCTCGTTTACTAGATGTTGATGCAGGAACAAATGAATATCGCCAGTATTGTTAGGTAATTTCAGTTCCTCCAGAGTGATCATCAGGCGTTCAGATTTTCGGGTATCAATTGAAGTGAGATGAGCTTTTGCATCTGGTTTAACCCGTTTGGCCTTCTCCGCTATAGATTCAAGTCTGACACGTAAAAACTCCTGATAACTCTCTAATGCCGACTCTTTGACCCAGTTGACAGGCTGAGAATTCCGGTGGCCATAGGCCTTGAGTAAGCCAAGAATCTTTGCGTCTTTAAAAACTAGATCTGTCGGTTGCAGCAAGTAGCCCCTCTGCTGTCCGCGCTGGTTTTCGCGAACTACATCTTTCAGGCGGTTGAAGCGTTCCTCTGCCACGTTGTAGAAGTGGCGATCTTCTTCATCCATTTTCAGATAGCGGCTCAATTGTTCAGCCACTAGGACTATATCACGACCTAAACTCTTAATATCTAACAGCAACCGGTTAAGAATCAGGGACTGCTCGTGTGCTTTGAACAGATCAAAATGATCAACAATGTTTTTCATCACCTTCATTGGAGCCTTGTTTGATTCACGATGAATGGTGACAATTGCACTGTTACTTGGAGTACGCTTGATATCTAGGGAGGGATCCAGAAACAAAAGGGTTGGCAACACGTTACGTTGGTATAACTGCGAAATCCGATCCATGGTTTCTCGGTACTGCAAATACTGACCGTCAACAGAAAAATCAACCGAGTCGACAATTTTGCTCAGTTGCTCGGCATGCCCCTTTAGCGATTTAACATTGACCCTCAGCTTTGCAGCGACACTGTAGAAGGTATCCCTGACTGCTTCGAACATTTCTTGATAGCTCAAATCGATACTGTGATGGTGACCTACATTCATCGCCATTGCATAAGCTCCATCAATCTGGCTAACGAGTAGGTTGAGATCGTAATCAGAAAGCTCGCGAATTCGCTTGGCCTCGAGCTGACGGAGCAGCCCTTCAACATGAGCATTAAGAGAAAAGCGCCCTTCGTTATAATCAAGGGTTTCAAGCAAATCATTGTATTTCAGATTGTCGAGAGAAAGAGCATCAATGAACTTGTATCTGGCTGCGGCATCCATGCTACTGCTGGCCACAGTCAAAGCATGATCGTATTCAGATATCAAGAACAAAAAGCCACTGGCATGACTGCCTGAACTGTGGCGATCCATAAGTTCAAAGAACAAGCGTTTGTTTTCAAAAATAGTGGCAATGGTGAGATGTGTAGCTGTGCTCATTCAGTCTCACTCTCTGCCATCAGTGGATCTTCCGAAGACTTCTGGGGCTGGCTGTCTCCTTCAATGCGCCTGAGGTATTCCCCATTACTGTGGTATATCGTCGTACACTTCGCGCCGACCTGCTCAGTATCAGTTACTTTTTGATCAAAGAGATAGCACCACTCACCAAGCGTTTTGCTAATATGCATCTGGAAGTGAGGTGTGGCTGCCAACAATGTAAGCCCAACACGTTGCACAATATCGTGCAACGCGGGCAGATTATTCTCATCTATGGCAGCAGCCTCATCGAAGATCACTGGCATTCTCATTTTGAGATCACCAGACGTCAGCTTATCCAGCAGTATGCTCAATACAACAGTGTTGACCATTATGGTCGTACCATTGCTTTGCTGAGTCTTTTCCTGTCGTCCTTTAAATCCGTAAATGTACTCAACACCTGTAACAATGCTCTCAATATCCAGGAGTCCTTTTTTTCGCCCCTTTTGCAGATAGGTATCGCTGAAGTTTCTTAGGCGCTCATAGAATGAGTCGGAGGCCAGTGAGTCCATATCTGTACGGAAATGCGAAACATCATCAATCAGGGTCGTAAAACCTTGATGTTTTTGGATCCTTAGCTCGACGGATTCCAGGTTTGATACCTGAACACCAGAAAATGACTGATTAATCTCATTGGTGAATGCTCCAATTCCGCCATTAATCTGCTCAAGCAGGCTGATCTCTCGAGAAGTATTCGCATTATGCGTTTTAATTCTGTCTGAAAGCTCCTGTTCGTACATATCTAGATTGTGAAATTCAGTGTGTAAACGATTGCATGCCTGTTCAAAATTTGCACTACTCAGATCAACCGTATAAGCCGCGTCTTCGATACCTGAAACAATCTCAGTTTTAACCAACTCCTGAAGCAAGCGAATACAATGATTCCGACCAGATGCCAGGTCAACACTAATGATCTTATCCTGACTCTTCGACTCTTCGTCGATAGCTTCCGCATCCTTTACTGTCGCGGGTGCTGGAACAGCCGTGTGCTCAAAGGCACCATTGATGAGCTGATGACAATTACGCTCAAGTGTGGCAAGGCTATTTTTAAGCTGTGAGTTTGCCTGTCTTGAAATTTCAGCCTTTTGCTTGGTATTGCTGTGCAAATTCTTCTGGGTGCTGATTTTTTCATTCAAACCCATGATCTGGGCAGCCAAATCATTTTTTCTCTGAGTTTCCAGCTCTACCTTTTCTGAGCTGACCTCTAGATTTTCTTCGTTTTCATTGAGTCCAAAAATACTTGCAATTTCTGCAGTAATTTCATCAATCTGTTTTTTTAGCTCTTTCCGCTCATCAGCTTGTTCTATCTCACTCCCCTGCAGGAACTTATTGTCTTTGGATATCTTAAGATCCAGCTCGACACTTTCCGACACCAGCGATTGCTTCCTCATCTTTTGCTCAGAGCGAATAGTTTCTGCACTGTGCTCGGTAAAGAGTACATTCGGTATTGCAACGCCACCAATAGTCAACTGTTTGCCATCTTGCCCCAGTGAGCTGGCAAAATGGCGGCAGGCATCAATAACACTTGGGTCATCAAGTGCTCGAACATGACTGAAACTGGAGTTAACGGAATAAATTAGAGACCCTGTCTGGCTGTCTAGTTCGTCAAGAAGCCCTCTGTCAGAGCTTAGAAGAGTGTCCAGATTTTCTATTTCTTTATGGACTTTATTTTGCCGGGCAATGTTAGCCTTTAGACGAGTCTGGGCACTATCGATATCCCGAAGCGCATCAAGCCTCTGCTCATACTCTCGTTTACACTCTGTCAGATAATTGATGATGTCATGGTGATCACTGCTCTGTACTACAGGCATGTTGGAACGGATGGCGTTCAGCGCTCGATCAACTTTCTTCTGACTGTTACTCACTGCTTCTGAGGCTACTCCGAGAGAAATCTCAACCTTCTTTAACTGATCAGCAAGTAGCTTCTTTTGCTCCCTTAACATCTCAATCTCATTGCCTATATCTTGAAGCTGTTCAACGTTTTCAGTGACCACTTCTGAATGATAGGTCTGCTGATCTAATGCCTTCTGGTACAAAGAACACAAATCCTTGGTCACTTGGGTTTTCAGTGACGCATATTGACGGCGTTGCTCAGTGAGAGCATCCCAAGTACATTTGTTATTTTTAAGCCGCTGTATGTGATCCTGCTTCCCTCTCAGCTCTGCCCGTTCCTCCTGTATTTTCTCAAAATCAATTTCAGACTTGTCTCTGGATGAACTCATGGAGCTGCTTATAACGCTTGCAACTGCTTTGGCCAGACCATTACCTTTGGGAAGTAGGCCAGCGGATAGCTGTAATAATGTCTTAAGAGCGGCAATAGATGAATCAGATGCATTACCGAGAGGAACAAGACAGTATTGGGTGTCACTACGACCAACCTGTACTCGGTTATAAAGCTGTTCTTTCAGCTGAGTGCGCTGGGTCTGTTTTGAGCCCCCAAAATCTAATAGAGCCTTCTGAATATCAGTGAACCCAATATCAAAACGAGGGGCTCCTGCACCATTATTTACAGGGCTTCGCTTGTCCCAAAAAAGGTGTTCAATATCTGCATAAGGCTTAGGTACTGCAATGCGTCCATAGCCTAATTGCTCTCTGCTCTGGTGCAATACAACACAGAATGTATGCTTTGGGTTAACGGCTTCCAGGATGATGTAACTGTCTGGGGAGGGAAAATAATAATTAAATGAGTCTATGCCAGAGTGTTCATTTCCGTTGGACTGAAATCCAAATTTGGAACTGCACTCCTTGAAGTTTACTTCTGGCAGCAGAAAGAGCAGAAACACATGAAGTAAACTTGTTTTGCCATTGTTGTTCCCACCCAAGATAGCAAGAGAAACATCGACGGGGAGCTCTATGTACGCAGCACTGGCTGAATGAACAAGCACAATTTTGTTGAAGCGATATTCTTTGGCATCTGCAAAAGCATCAAGTGTGGCCATAATCCCCTGGCTCCAGTAAATAAATTTCTTGCTCAAGGGTAAGCTCTGCATTAACAAGCTTACCGATGACAGTTGATAGTTTTGGTTCTTTTGTGGCTAATTCTTGGAGCTTTTCGGATTCTTCGGGAGACATGTGGCGAGATGATATAGATAGGTAAACACCTATATCAGTTGGTACAAGAAATTCACCGAAGTTGTTCAGTTTCTTTGCTAAACGTGCCGCAATGGCTAGTCCTTCATAGTCCAAGTCAGGAAGCACATGAATGCGTTTAAATCTCTGGAAAAATTCAATGTGTTGTTTTTTTTCAGCGGCCTTGCCTCCCCCCCAAATCAAGACAAGTGGATCAGATGCATTCAGAGAAAAGGTCTCAATTATAAAGCGGCGAGTTTTGTCACTGTGGAGAAAATTTTCTAGGTTTTCAACTATTACCGCATCATGCCCGAACTCTTCTTCTCTAAAAGGGTAAATCCAGCCCTTTTCACTTAAAGCGGTTGCACATACAGGGTGTTCAGAATACGGAATCGATATATTCAGCAAAGAGGCACGATTCTTAGCATCGTGACTATGACCCGACAAAGCAGCCGTCGCTTTAGATCTCAGGTTTCTCGATGGATAACGCCGGCGCAAGGCTATAAATTCTTTGTGATCAATTATGCTTACAAGAGCTAGTCCCTTCCCCACAGCAGGCACAAGAATCCTTTCTATCTCGGGTGGATTAAAGCCTTCCTTAACAAAAGCTCTTACTAATACATTCCACTTGATGGGCTCTCCGTTTGCAATCAGATCCAGCATGGATGCAATTTTCTGACTCATGTGTCTCGATTACCAAGGTATCAACAACCACCCTATCGTATCAAATGATACGATAAACGTCAAAAAAACGAATCAAATTTTTATTTTTTAACCATTTAATGCTATCTTTGAGACTTGTCTCTATGAAAGCTATGTCTGATTAACCTCTGGAGTTAGTGATTAAATTAATGGATTCAGCTCAGGCATGCCCAAGGCATGTATTCATTGACCAAATGCTTTATTTTACCGGCCGACTGTCTCGCAGCGACCTTGTTTCTGTTTTTGGCGTAGGAGTAGCCACTGCTAGCCGAGATATTTCAGCCTTCACAAGTAGCTTGAAAGAGCCCGACTGTGTAATAAGTCGTGGTAGGGAAGGCTACTGGGCCAGAGAAAATTACAAGCCAAAATTCAATCATAACCCTGAAGTAGCATTGGATTTAATGACCAGCTCCTTGGTGAAGCATTGGGTTGATAAACCCAACTATGGGCATAACCAACCTTTAAGTTACAAATCGCTTGAAGCTGAGGTTATTGCTCCCATTACGTGTGCATTAGTTGCGCAGAAACCTGTCCAACTCCTATATCAGACTTCAGGTAACAATGGATTAGAGCGCTTAGTCGTGCCCATTGCCCTTTTCGTAGCCAGCGGGTTTCGATATGTCCGTGTGTATGAGATCAACCGACAGCGATTTATAACTCTGAAACTAACTAGAGTTATATCCTCAAGTTTGGATACTCAAAGTCAACGAATTACTATTCCAGTCGATGAGGAATGGTCAAGGCAGGTTATCTTATCGATTGGAGCCCATCCCTATCATCCATCAAAAGAGAGCATTGAACGAGATTATGGTTTACCTCGTGACGGGATCAAAAATTATTCTGTGACTGCGGGTTTTGCAGGATATTTACTTGCAGAGTGGCGTGTAGACTGTTCTGGTGCAGGCTTTCTGGATCCTATTCAGTACCCGTTCACATTAGCCAATAGGCAGGAGCTGGAAGAAGTAAATTCTTTAGAGATTGCACCAGGGTTTCAAGTCTCTGATTACAGTTTTACTGTTGTCATAAGTAGTGTTGAAAAAATCACCAATGACTTAGAAAAAACTATCTATGAGTCAGGCTGCAGTGATGGGCTGCTGTGTGAAACAGATGGTGCTGTTTCTTTGAGACTCAGAAGAACGCACCTTAGTTTGGATCAGGCGATTGGTTCAGTGTTGAAGAAGTTATCCAGTTGCGGCTTAAATCAGTTGAAAGTCATTTTCCAGTAACGTTTTTTTGTGGTTAAAAAAATTTGCTCTCGATGTGGAGATGAATTTTTACAGATATCGATTTCCTCAAAGGTCTTATTTGAATTGCGGATAGGCATTCTATGATAGGACCAAAGTTCAGAGTCTACGATCAATAGTTTTATATTATGGCTTGCAGGAAACTACCAGCTTATGGTGTTAAAGCGATGTAATTTACCAGCATATGGTTAAAATACATACCAGCTTATGGTGAAAATTAGAACCTAATATCAATAGGTTAAAGAAGATTTCTTACCAGCTTATGGTGTTTCCATCAAATTACCCTCCCTTGATATTAAGCTCTCTTTACTGTGTTCAGCTATAAATGCTCAAGCAGTAAAGAGAACTCTATTCAACTCGAATGAACATACCGCCAACACCCATCAACCAACAAACAACGATGCCGGGCACCAGCCACATCAGGATCACCCGACTCATAACCCGCATCACCGGGATAAAGCATTACTAGCTGCTCATCGGCAAAGTTGGCTTTGGGTAAGAATGTCAATGGCTCTTTATCTTGAAAGTGTTGTATAGCTTCAGCCACAGATGCGCATTGTTGTAACCAATGAAAGGTCACCAGAGTGGGTGGCATCATTTCTATGTCTTTTTCTTCCTGCCTTGAGATGGCTTCTGTCGGAGTTACCCAGTCAGAATCGACAATCTCTCCTCCATCAACAATGACCTCACTGGAGTTGGCTGGTGCCAGGAAAAAGTGGGTATCAAATCGTTTGGGTGCAGTTTCCGGAGTGATCCAGCGGGAGATATACACCAGTTCATCGGGGTTGATGGTCAGAGCGGCTTCTTCCAGTGTTTCTCTTGCAGCTGCGTTTTTTAATGTTTGCTGTTCTGATTCAGCCTGATCCTGCTCTTCTACCGAGCCACCGGGAAAAACCCAGAACCCGCCCAGAAAATTTGCCCGGCTGTTTTTACGCATAATCAGAGTTTCAAGTCCTTTGGGGCCATCCCGCAGGATTACGACAGTGGCAGCCTGTCTGGCAGGGGCTTGGGCATTGCTCATTCTTTCAACATCCTGATTGTTATTATTCTTTATGGTGTTATTTAACCTCAAACTGGCGCCCGTTACACGACTATCTATATAGAGCTGTCATTTCACGCCTGCTTCAGTTTATGTTATTTTGCCCCAACTCCGGTGGTCAGTAACAACCCACCAACGGGGAACCTATAACACCTGCTCATGCTTTGCTTAGGAAAGCATGTGCAGAGTGAACTACAGGGATCGATACAGTACTCCGAAATCCAGCGGTTATTTTCAGGAGCCTGACCGGGAATAGGCAACTCGGCCAAAAATCCAGAAAGAACAGCCTGATTGTTCTACTGAATTTTATGTGCAAGCACTATTCTCAGTCAGCCTTCTAGTTCATCTGGACGCTTTAAAGCAACAATCTTAACTGTACCCTGTCCGAATCTGACAGAAAGGACTCACCAGCATAAACGATACGGGCAGAAAACATGTGGCCTTTGTCCCGTCACACCCGGCAAACTACGCTGTTTCTGACCCCAGAACCCAGTCTGGTGACAGGTTATCCAATGACCATACAAGAACAACTACCCAACACACTGACGACAGCCAGCACCCTGTCGTCTGAGTTACCCAAAAAACCCGCCAGATCTCTGAATATCTGTCTGCTGGGTTATCGCAGCCACCCTTTTGTGGGCGGCCAGGGCATTTACCTGAAATATCTGAGTAAAGCTCTGGTAGAAGCAGGCCATAAAGTAGACGTTATTTCTGGCCCTCCCTACCCTGACCTGGACCCGAGGGTTGGCCTGGTTGAGATCCCCAGCCTGGACTTGTTCAGTGTTGAAAGCCATGTGACCGCACTGAGACCCAGACACCTTAAGTCCTGGTCTGATTTCTTTGAATGGTGGGCCATGCTGACCGGAGGCTTTGCCGAGCCTTATACCTTCACCCGTCGTGTAGTGAAATATCTGCGTAAAAATGGTCACAACTACGACATTATTCACGACAACCAGAGCCTCGGTTATGGTCTGCTGGACCTGCAAAAACAGGGCATTCCTGTAGTCGCTACGGTCCATCACCCAATAACCCGTGACCGACAACTGGCTCTGGATGCCGCCCCTGACTGGAAACATCGCCTGCTAACTCGTCGCTGGTACTCCTTCCTGGGTATGCAAGGTAAAGTCGTTCGTGGATTGAAGCACATTGTCACTGTTTCAGAGCAATCTCGCGGTGATATAGCGGAGGCATTCAGTCGTTCAGCTGACGACATCAGCCTGATATACAACGGTATAGACACTGATACTTTCTCTCCCCAGCCTCATATTGAGCGAAAGCCATTCAGAATCATGACAACGGCCTCTGCGGACCAGCCTCTCAAAGGTTTGAAATACCTGCTCGAAGCCATGGCTCTATTGAAATCCGATTATCCGGAGCTGGAGCTTCTGGTCGTAGGTAAGCTAAAAGAAGGCGGTCAGACAGAACTGCAGCTCAAGCAACTTAACCTGGGATCCGCCGTAAAGTTTGTGTCGGGGATTTCCACCGAACAAATGGTGGAGCATTACTCTGAAGCAGCAATCGCTGTATCACCTTCACTCTATGAAGGTTTTGGCCTGCCAGCCGGTGAAGCCATGTCCTGCGGCTGTGCTGTTATTTCCTCAGACGGTGGCGCCCTGCCAGAAGTCGTAGGTGATGCAGGCCTGATCGTTAAGGCTGGCAATAGCGAAGCGCTGGCAAAAGCGTTGCAAACACTGCTGGAAAGCCCTGAAAAGCGGGCCGAATACGGGCAGCTGGGTCGCCAAAGAATTTTGGACACCTTCTGCTGGAAGGTAGCTGCCAGACAGTTCAGCCAGTATTACCTGAACTTGCTGGATACTGAACAACAGCCAGTAGCGTTAGAAGACACAGACAATGCCGATGCAGATCTCAACCAGACAGCCCTGAGCCAACAGACAGCCCTGAGCCAACAGACAGCCCTGAGCCAACAGACAGCCCTGAGCCAACAGACTACATCTGTCAGCGGATGATGCCCGAGGATAAGTGAAACAAGATGCAAACCATAGATTTTAATCGTCTGAAGTTGCGCAATGGCGATAAAGTGCTGGACGTGGGTTGCGGTGAGGGCCGTCATTCCATTGCAGCCTGGCTGGAAGCCAAAGTGGACGTCACAGGCCTGGATCTGTGCGAGAAAGATCTGCAGACTGCCCGCAATAAACAACAGGAAGCGGTCGATTATCTGCAAGGCTCGCAAGAGGGCCGAAGTATCCAGTTTATTCAGGGCAATGCGCTTGAGCTGCCTTTTGAAGACAATACCTTTGACAAAATCATGTGCTCCGAGGTGCTGGAACATATTCCGGATTACCAGGGTGTTCTGGCTGAAATCAAGCGCGTTCTGAAGCCCGATGGGCTGTTAGCCGTCAGTGTACCAAGAGCCTGGCCAGAAGAAATCTGCTGGCGCCTCAGTAAGGCCTACCATGAGGTTGAAGGCGGTCATATCCGAATCTTCAACTCCACTCACCTTCGTCACGATATTGAGTCGCTAGGCTGGCGCCGTTACTCACGACACTGGGCTCATGCCCTGCACTCTCCCTATTGGTGGCTGAAATGCTGGAAATGGGAGCAGCCCTCCAGGCTGGTCGATCAATATCACAAACTGCTGGTGTGGGACTTGATGGAGAAGCCCAAGGTAACTCGAATTACAGAGAAGCTGCTCGACCCGGTTCTGGGCAAAAGTGTGGTGATGTATTTCGAGGCGGAGCCTGGCAAAGGTCAATCCAACGCTACAAACAAGGAGGTTTGTCATGGATAGCCTGTTGCTGACCAAAGGCATATTCCCAAGAGACTTTCTCAATAAAACCGCTGACTATATTCTCTCTGTTCAGCTGGAAGACGGCAGCATTCCCTGGTTTACCGACGGTAAACTGGACCCTTGGGATCATACCGAAGCCGCTATGGGGCTGAGCATTACCGGCCATTATCCAGAGGCTGAAAAAGCTTATGACTGGCTGCGACAGCAACAGCTGGAAGATGGCAGCTGGTTTGCAAACTATCAGGACGGTAAGCCGCTCTACAGTGATAAAAGAGAAACAAACTTTGTCGCCTATGTAGCGACCGGCGTCTGGCATCATTACCTGATCACTCAAGATACCGCCTTTCTGGAAAAAAACTGGTCAATGGTCAACAGTGCCATCCAGTTTGTACTCAGACAGCAATCACCTACCGGCGAAATCTACTGGGCAGTAATGGAACAGGGTCAGCCAGAGAAAGACGCTCTGATCACGGGCTGTTCTTCTGTTCTCAAAAGCCTTGAGTGTGCCATTCTGATCGCCGAAGCGCTGAATAAGAACGTTGAGCCTTGGCACGAAGCCTGGCAACAGCTGGGGCAGGCACTGAAATATCATCCTGAAAACTTTGATCGCACCTGGGAAAGCAAAGACCGATTCTCCATGGACTGGTTCTACCCGATTCTGGCCGGTGTATTCCGAGGTCAGGAAGCCCGTGACCGACTGCAGAAGTTCTGGGACAAATTTGTCCGCAAGGATATGGGCTGTGTCTGTGTCAGCGATCAGCCCTGGGTTACTATTGCCGAGTCCTGCGAACTGACCATGGCTCTGCTGGCTGCCGGAGAAAAAAAGAAAGCCACACAACTCTACAGCTGGCTGCACAATTGGCGCGACAGTGATGGCGGATACTGGACTGGTTACCAATATGCTGAAGACGTTATCTGGCCAGAAGAGAAAACCGCCTGGACAGCCGGTGCTATTTTGCTGGCAGCGGATGCTCTGACCGAACACACCGCTGCTTCACGTCTGTTCCTGGAGTCCAGTCTGAACATAAGGCCAGAAGTGGAACTGCCAGAAACCGAAGAGGCTCTGGCAGCGGTCAACAATTAACGGCGACGGAACAATCCCAGGGTGTTGACCATGGGCAGTTCTTCAAACAGTCCGGAAGCTTTAGCCAGCTTCCAGATATTGTAAGGAGCCTGCCCACCTTCTTCCGGATTGGGAAAGATGTCGTGTATTGCCAGAATACCACCGGGCTTGATAAAGCTGACCCAGCTGCGAAAGTCTGTCTGGGCGGCTTCTTCACTGTGACCACCGTCAATAAATACCATACCCAAAGGGGTGGCCCAATGACGAGAGGCAACGGCTGAAGGGGCAACAATGGGGACAATAGTATCGTCCAGTCTGGCTTCACGCATTGTGGTTCGGAAGACTTTAAAACTGTCCATCAACTGAATGCTGTCATCGTAGAGGTCGCTGTCATGATACTCTTCGCCCAACTGATGCTCTTCTGAGCCCCGGTGATGGTCAACGGCATACAGCACGCTGTTATTTTGCTGGCAGGCAACGCCCAGGTAAACCGTAGACTTGCCACAGTAGCTGCCAATTTCCAGACAGGGGCCTAATTGACTGGCTTCCAGAGCATACTGGTAAAGCGCTTCGCCTTCTTCTGGTGCCAGAAAGCCTTTAACAGAATCGATATTGAGTGGCAGTTGTACAGGCATAGTTTCGTTTTTTCATTTTAATAAGTCAGAAGTAGCTCAGTCAGTGACTGGCTCTAAGTACCTGTCCAGGTACTTCTGCATAATAACAAATCAGGCTTGAGCAGTGCGTAAAAATCATCAACCCTTTTGGCTGAAGCAGCTGATTCAGAGCTGGGACCGCTTTTATATCCGTCATTACTTCAGCAAACATTTTGATCGTCTTGGTAAAAATGCCATGGTCGTTCATCCGCATACGGTGGATGTCAACGGTGCCAATATTACCATTGGCGACTCTCTGTATATGCTGAGTACCCGTCATAATCCGGTCAGCATCACGACCTGGAGTGGGCGGGGTATTCAGGGTAACGTGGATATTGGCAGTTACTGCCTGATTTCTCCCGGCACCAGTATCTCCTCAGCAGATCGCATCTCTATTGGTGATAACTGCATGTTTGCAGCCGACTGCTATATCTCCGACAGCGACTGGCATGGTCTCTATAACCGTCTGCGGCCTTTTCGCTGCAGTAAGCCTATTGTTCTGGAAGACAATGTCTGGCTCGGGCACGGTGCCAAAGTCGGTAAGGGCGTCACCATAGGCAGAAACAGCGTCGTTGCAGCTGGCTCAGTAGTAGTGAAAGATGTGCCACCCAATACTGTTGTAGGTGGCAACCCGGCCAAAGAGATAAAAAAATTAAACCCCAATCGCCGAATGTTAAAGCGGGAATTCCTGTTTAAAGACAGTGATCGTTTCCTGCAGATGCAGGTAGACCTGGAGCGTTACGTTTCCGGAGGCAATACTTTGCGTGGCTGGATTCGCCACAAGTTTTTTCCAAGAAAGGGTGATTAATACCAATCGCACTTTCAAAATCCCCTATTGTGCAGCCATTTGAGTCCAATATTCTGCGTTGGGGATCGTCGCCATAGCTACGGCTATGACTCCTCACCCCGCCTTTATGCCCTGTGGGTATTGCCTATTGGACTCAAATGGCTTGCTCATAACGGGGTTTGAAAATTTGATTGGTATAAGTCATATTCACGGGTAGTCCTAACAGACCCCTGATGTTGAAAAAAGCATCACGAGGCGCTACCAGGTTGGTCACCAGGGCCAGATGGGCATAGCAGGAGTGGTGGTAGATAGGCTGTTAAAGAGTTAGGCTACCTCTCTCCGCTCATTCCTTGAAGTTATTAACCTCAGAGCTTTATGAATAGCGTTTGGTGGCAATCTTAGACTGTTAATACTTTCCAGGTACTGGCCCACTTGCATCAAACCGTTCTCAATCGCAGCTCTTGTAGCTGCGGGAAGCGTCTTCTTTTGAGCATAATCTGCCGTATTCATACACCATTGGGCAGTGGCTGTATAAACCTGCTCCATGCCTGCCCGCAAAAGAACATGTCTGTAAAAGACTGGCTTGATTCTAAATTCCCCTGGCAGGCCAGAGCACCACAGGACTGACTCACACCTTCCCTGATCAAGATCTTAACCTTTCGACACAAAAGATAAGTACTTGCACCTAAAAAACACGTATGAAAATGCCTTGGTGTTGATATTTACCGCAAACACTTTAAGTCGTGCGACTTACAACACCTGACTCATGACCATCGGTCATGAGCGTCATGTCTTCTGACAATAGACCTGTAGATCACAAGTCCTTAAGACATGTCCAGAACCCAAAACAAGAACAACCTTTCACCCAAGGCAGCTGTAGTATGAAAAAGCCTTTCCACCTGATGGCCAAACCNAGGGCTCGGTGAAGTGGGCTGGTTGTCGTCTATAGCGACAGAAGAGCTAACCACCACCATCGTTACCGTCGAAGTTGGCTGCAAGGTTGGCTGTTCGGTTAAAGAAAGTTCAGGCAGTCCTTCCAGAGAATAGAGCTCAAGGTCGCTTTGCCTGTTGCCTACCGCCAGCCAGGTGCCATTGGGGTGAAAGGCGAGAGAATACACCTCACTCATATTGTTTGCCATTGTCAGGGTATCGAGCTGGGTCTGGTTTGTGGCCTCATACAGGTGAACCCTGGGGCCTTCGGCCACCACATAATGTTCGCCACCGGGGTGGTACAAGACAACGCGGGCGTCCGCATCAAATGTCATGTTTTGAATCAGGGTAAAATGACCCTCAGCCTCCCTGAGCCAGAGGCGTGCCCGTTCATCGTCACCGCCAGAAAGCAGCCGGGTGCCATCGGGGCTAAAGCTGAGATCCTGCACGATATCATTGTGCGCCGTTATATTAACGTAGCTGATGTCACTGAGGTGGGTGAGGTTATGCACCCGGATCTCGCCATCCCCGTCACCCGAAGCCAGCCATGGCCCTTGGCTGTCCAGTGCATACACGTCACTGGGGAATGCGCCCGGCAAGGGTATACTGACCGTTTGGTTCGCCGGGTTTATCAGTGATAGCTGGCCTTCGCGACCGTATGCCAACCAGGTATCATCCAGAATGTAGGTGTGAGCGCGAATATTTGTTGAATCTGCAAAATTTACAACGTATTGCTCCATTAAATCGCCCTCATCGGTTGAGGCCAGAAAGGAGTATAAATAATCTCGTCTACCAGTTGCTATACAGCCCCCCCCCGAACAGATACTTGCCTTCCGTAACGTAGCTGATGTCAAATGTTGATGTCTAAGCCGATGAATGTTTTTCTGGGCAGGGGTGAGAGCACTGGTATTGAAACGCTGAACAAACGTTTGTTGAATGCCAATTACTGTGGACCCTGTCATCACCAATTCAGAACCGTCCGGTTTAAAGCGGAGCGCTGTCACCCAAACTGGCGACCCATAGGCTCTGCCTTCTTCATCCAGCTCCATCAACTCAGTGGAGTTGAACTTTATCGCCGGGCCGGGAATAAACCTTACGTCTTCAGGCTTGCCACTGCCTTCGGTTATCCCGTGGCTGATGCTGGCCAGAACGCCCAGCATCAGCCCGGCCAGTTTGCTGATCATGGTTAATGCTCGATTTCTTTTCAGCACAATGTTTACCTGTGGAAGTTCACCCATGAAAGTTCACCAATGGAATTTTATAAACCGGGATGGTGATTGTAGTTCAAGTTCACAAGGCAGGGTCATGATTCAAATGCGGTGATAAATCCATGGGAAGGCACTGTTCGTGGTGGAGTCCCACCTCCGTGGGAATATCACTTTTTTCAGGAACAGTGAACACTTTCACCAAAAGATTTCAGCAAGCGTTTGGCGCATAAGACTTAATACCAATCGCACTTTCAAAATCCCCTATTGTGCAGCCATTTGAGTCCAATATTCTGCGTTGGGGATCGTCGCCATAGCTACGGCTATGACTCCTCACCCCGCCTTTATGCCCTGTGGGTATTGCCTATTGGGCTCAAATGGCTTGCTCATAACGGGGTTTGAAAGTTTGATTGGTATAACAACCTGAGTGAGCGACAGATCAGTGAGTATGTAAAACGGCGAAAGATCAATGGTGGAACTCGGAGTACTCTCGGTCGAAATGACCTGGTGCGGGAAACATCTGCTCAGCTTCTGGGTATCCCTGCCTTCGAATTTTGAGCAGTTACTCTAATTTTGCATCTTGTAGGTAAAAGCAGTAAAAATAAAAAGACAGCCGTAAATTTAAAAATAATAAAAATAAACAAAGAGGCTGATTTTCATGAGTAATACTAAGAAAAATAATCTTTCTGAAGATATTCACGCTTCAGGTTTTCCTGCTTTTGAACAACATCTGTTGTATTTAAAGCTCGCTATTCAAAAGTTTGCATTATCGATAGGCAGTTCTGTCAGGAAGTCCTCTTCAGGGAATTTTGGAACCTGGCCTGAGCAATTAGAGCAATTGAGATGGCGATACAAGCTCCGTTTTATTGATTTTTATCCCGTCAAAAAGAGCTGGGTCAACGAAACGGATTTGTTGCCTGTCTGGGCGCAGGAGGCTCTGAAAAGTCAGCAATTATATTTGATTGCTTATGTGCCCTTCCAGAATGTGCATTCTGCAGTATATTTAGGCGCTGATAAGTCGATGGCAGCAGGTTGTCTTAGCAGCGGTATTGAAGCAGATGAAGCGATCTCGACATGGTGTCGTCGGTCTGGATTTACTGTTACAGGCGTCTGTCTTAATTCTTTTTTAAATGAAGAGACACTCAATCGGCTGGCTTCACGCAGTGCTGATACTCGCTATCTTCTGACTGACCTGCCATTTGTTCACTGATTTTATCCTCCTGTCGCTGTCTATATTTTCAGCGGCAGGTGTGCTCTTTATTTCACCAGTGCATAGCCGATAACTCCTGCTCCGTTTATTAACAGGAATAATTCGAGATGAAAGTACTCGTCGTATCTTTCGTCGCTGCGGTGCTGTCTGGAAGTGCCCTGGCGAGTGAAAAAGCTGAGAGCCATAAACCGGTATGCAAACCTCTGGCTCAGGTGCATGTTGAACAGTCTGGAAGGGCTCCGTCTATTTCTCCCAAGTTCTATGTGACCAGTGAAGCAGATTACAAGGCTTGCCGTAAAATGGCTGCTGAGAAGGGCGCGCATGTGATTATTGATCCAAACGCTTGATCTGAATAGTCATAAAGCCCGGAGACTTATGTCTGCCGGGCTTTATTATTTAGTAGCAGGTTAGAAGGTGTAGCCTATAGATCCAACCAGAACACCTTTTCTCAGCATGGTACTTGCATCACCCTCCCAGGATAGTTTGGCAATAATATCGTCATACTTGCCTGTAACCCCCAGAGTCAGTTTTTTCTCACCTTCTTCAAATCGGCCAGTTCTATGAGAATTACCGCTTACATCATGAGTAAACCGAAGGGTACTTTCGATATCAAAGCCCTCAGTCAAAACATTATTCCAATTTGCGCCGAGCATAACATTGTAGCCCCAGCTTAATCGATCAAGACGCTCATCAGCATTTAATGATGGGTTTTCTTTAGCGTACGCATTTGAACCTTTGGCTACGTATCGGTCGTAGTCATCCAGACCGCCAACTAATTGAAACGCTGCTTCTGTGACGACATACATCAAGTCAGTACCAAGAACAGCGCCAAAAGGTTGAATGACCGATAAGGAGCCGTCCCAAAGGTCTACTTTTGTATAGTTTTGATACCACTGATTATTTGCAGAAATGGTTCTTGCAGGATCTGCAACAGATATTGGAATATCTTCGCCGGCCAGAATGCCGTCACCGCTTGTTAATAAACGAGCAGCTCCGGCATAACCATAAGTGAGAATATCATCGGGGTGATCTATCCAAATGGGAGCGTCAGGGCGGTAAGAGAGTTCTCCGGCAATTTGAGTATACCCAAACACTTTTGTATTAAAGCTGGCTGCCCAGATTTCAATATCTTCTACATAGCTTGCCCGAGCATTGACATTGTTTGCCAATAGATTGGCTGGAGCAAAAGCACCTAGCCCTGAAGCTGCTAATCCCTGGGTTTCTGCCAGTACTTTTGAGTTGGCCTGAATGTCTATTGTAGGAATACTGGAGTGGTAGTTAGCGTAGTATAAAGCTATTTCTGTATCCGGTAATGATTCAGGTGTGAAACTAAGTCGGGCTCCCCACTGTCCATCATTACGGGCATCTTTTGTAGCTGATACATCGGCAACTTTTATATAGTCACTGGTGGCAGCTCCTGCACCCAGAATTGCATTCAGTTGATCCGCTGTGGGTTTAAATCCTAGCGGAGCAAAAACCGACTCAATGGTATAGTAACCGTATTCAGAACCGGGAACAAAAAGGTCTGTATCCTGACCGAAGGTGCCTCGACCCGGGAGTATAGAAGCTTCCCAGTCATACTGAATGAAAGTGGCAAGGCTGACCTGATCATTGAAGTCAAAGTCAACTTTCAGCATGCCTTGTGCAAGTTTAAGATCGTCTGTTGATCCTGGCATGCTGGCAAGAGCTCCATCATAGGCATTCAAGTCCATCAATCCACCACCGTAGAAGATAGTTTCTCCCCAGTTGTGGACTTGATCTCCGAGACTTATTTTCAGCTTTTTGTCACCCTCAAATGCCCAGCTACCATAAACATAGGCTTGTTGGAATTTTGCTCCACGGCCCTGGTTGTCTTTAACTTTATCGCTCCAGCCGTTAAATGTGCCGGTTTCATCAGGGAGCCCTTTGGCAACGTCATCAGCATTATTATCTACCCATTTGTTGTTACCATTCATAAGTACGTCGTCGTAGAATGCTGTGCCGCGAACAAACAGTCCGTAATTTTCTTTTTTTAGTTCTAATTCAGAAGAAGCCCTGAAAACCTTACTGACAAAATCACCGTCAAATGAGCGAAGGCCGTCGTTTATGTTTTCGTCGTGCGTCAAAGCCCCTGTATTGTGATCTTCAGGGGTTTCATACCCTTTCAGGTCGTACTTTGCGCCAATACTAATGGTGGTGTTCAGAGAGCCCTGAATGTCTCCGTCTGCGAAATCAAATTCGTAAGCGTGTGCAGATGTCAGTGCGATTGAGCCGGTCAGCAGAAAGCCGGCAGCTTTAGGGGCGAGCTGTAGCGCCCGCACAGATGTGCGGGCAACTACGGAAGGTTCGTCCGTCATGGTTGCTGTCCTTGCCATTATTATTATTTTTTTAATGGTCGTGTTTTTTTATTATTATTACGGTGGCGTAGGTATCTTTACCTATTCAAACGAACGTTTCAAGTTCTTTTGATGATTTTTGTCTGTTTTTTCAGCATTCTGACTCTATTTTATTTATCCGCTGTCGTACTGTTTTCAGGCCTTCCTTGTGTACCAAAGCCTTCGCCAGTTCCGGCATCTTTTCACCAGAATCTTTGCTGTGCATCTTGTAGGTCAAAATGGATTTATCGGCATTACCCGGTTTAATGTCTACGGCAAAACCACCACGGCCCCGGCCTGCCGTAATCGGTTGTTTATATATCTACGGACGTGTATTGGGGCGTGTATTGGGAGGTGTATTGGGAGGTGTATCCATACTCAGGAATAAGCCGCTGGTGTTACCAGGTCCTTTGGTGTCATGACAATGACTGCAGTTGGCGTCGAGGTGGCTTCGTGTTCTTTTGTCTAACTTTCAATATCTAATCGAGTAGTCGTGATGCCTTTAAATTTTTTTTCGAGCCTTAGTTGATCGGCGGCGAATAACGTATGGTAGTTTTTGCAAAACCTTTCTTCATGGGGTTCAAGTAGTGCTTCTATTGCCGTAGCAATGCCATTCTTATAGGGAGGTAAATCAATATCGTGTAGTCTGCAAAGTGTTTTTGTAATCAATTCGGCAATTGCACCGGAACCTCGTATAGTGGGTGCCAAGTGAGCATACCACCAATGTATTTTTGGTATTACCGTTAAATCACCCTCTATTGCTTTTTGAATCAGCTGTTCAATGTATGGTATCACTATTTTTATTTGTCTGTGATATGTGTGAATCCAAATTGCAGATTCTAAGTGGTCTCCCTGATAGCTTTCTGGGTATTTACCAAAGGTAGCTTCAGTCTTTTTGGTTACATTTAGTATTGGGATAAATACAGTCTGAGTTAATGGGACTTTAATATTACCCATATACCCCTGAACCAACCCGAAACGAGCTGCAGTGAACTCTGTGTTTCTAAAAGTCCAACCGATCGTCTCCAGATTGCATGCGTCTTCATAGTGGCCTTTTTCGTAGGGGATATTAATAGCTCTTGGTAGTACATATCCATAGGCTCTGTGATTGCCTTCTATTGGGGTATGGTAAGTGAATCCTTGACTGATTTCGCGAGCTCTTTCGGTGTTGCGACGTAAACCAAAGTGTTCATGGTTAAGTTCATTACGTTTGACTGCAATGTCATGCCTTGCTGTCTCAAGGTGACGAATTAAAGTTTTGGAAGTTAACCGTTTTGATTTTAAATATTCAACCGACTTTATTATGGTGTTTTCTATCTCGCGGTTCCATATATCTTCATCACCATAATATAGCCACGAGTCAATATTTCTATGAGCGATATGCTTGCCTTTAACAGATAGACTATCTTGATTGTTGAGCAGTACCGGGCTTGGATTGAATTTTTTTATTTTCATAACAGGCCCCGAATATACGGAATCACCTTTATTAGTTAAAGATGCAGGGGCTGATGATATCGATGGTGATATCGATGGTGATGTCGATGGTGATGTCGATGGTGATGTCGATGGTGATGTTGTGTCCATCTCTTTCTATACCTTGGTTATAAGATCTATGTGTCCATCTCTTTCTATACCTTGGTTATAAGATCTAATAGATATAGTATTTTGAGTTTGCTCGTTACTGTTGGTTCAACAACGTGGGTAACGATATGGTTAGGGAAACTGACAGGTGAGCCTTTTCTTTGGCAAGGAAGCGGTGGCTGTTCATGTGGTCTGTGGTTTTGCCCATCGCCCGAAAAAGCTCGGAGTTGCAATTGCAGTCATCTTCTATTCCATTAAAGAAACAGGCTTTATACAACCCGGCTGTCTGGTTGACGACTTATGTGCTCAATTGCAGGCTCAGGAAGCTTCAGTATCAACTGGAGTTGGATCATGTCGAGAAACAGAAGCGTTTGAGTCTTTTGCACAAGCTTTTGATTAGCCCTCTGCCTGATGCTATCAAGCTCTCCGGATAAGTGCGGATATTTATACAGGATAAATTGCGTTTATTCGGCAGGGAATGCTAATGGAAACCAGTGGCAGCGGGCGATCCAGAAGACCGGGGGGGATTACAGCCGGGTCTGTTCCCCAGACTCCGACCAGCAGCAGTAGTAGTGTGTTGCATAACCAGAGAACGGTCAACAGTAAAAAAAACGTTCAGTCTCAGAGGCATTTGGAGGCAGGTGGTTCCCCAGATACTTTTGTTCCCCTGTCAATGAGGAAGATTACTTCGGTAGGGAGCTGGTTGGCTGGACTGGTGGGTTTCCTGAAAGCGCCGGTTATGGCTTTCGTAAGAGGTTCTATCCAGAGTGCTGCTGACGATCAGGTTAAGAAGTTAAAAAAATCCATTGATGTCCTTAAAGGTGAGATAGCCGGGCTTGAGGGCGAAGTGGTAACAGCACGGCAGACAGCCCAAAAGTATCAGACGGAGCTTGATCAAACAGAAAGAGATCCGGCTACGATGACGGCCGACGATGTCAAAATCTATACCTTGACCCTCAGGGCAGTGGCGGACAATGAAGCGGACATTGCTGAAAAGAACGCAAAGATTGCGGATAAAAAAGCCAAAATTGCTAGAAAAGCTGCAGAAATCAAGGAACAACCCGGTCAGGTAGAGCTCACCGCTAAAATGACGTCGGATAATCTTGAGCCCGGGCTGAAAATTTTATTGGGTTTGAGGAGCGTTTTCGAAAAGAAAAAGTCGGACAAATCTGGCAAGAAAACCTATGAGATTTCGGCGGGTAATATGGTTTATTCAGAGCCAGGAGCCCCTCCACTGTCCATTGAAGACCTGAAGATCTACATTGATGAATTCAGTGAATCGCCAGGGCCTGTTTTAACGCTTAATATTCCTGCTATTCAAGGCTGGATTAAAGGAACCGGCGAGCGAATGAAACTCTCTGTAGGGGGTCGCGTGGTTATTTCACCTCCACTGAGTGAGCCTCTGAAAGAAATACTGACCTGTAGAAAGCTGAGAATAACTGACAAGTTGGATGCCCTGTCCAAGGTGTTCACTCAGTTCAGCAAACAAATTGCCAAACCAGATAGCACAGCGCTTTTCAGTGATGCAATTAAGGTGGAGATCCGTCATTTTGATCAGCTGGAAGGTAAAAAAGAACACAGTGTTTTAACTCATCCTGTTGCCTCAGCCATGGCGACGTTGCTGAACCCTATGCTGACAGGGTGGCAGAACGCCAAGAACAAGAGTGGGCTGGAGTCAGCACGATCATTGGCAGGGTTTGACCGGAATCAGTGTGACCGTTTTCAGGCCAAGCTGGATGCTCTGAGAAAAATGGAGAGTGGGCTTCAGGCTATGCAGCCCAAGCTGGTTGACCCTGAGGGAAAGCAAGTATTAAAAGAGCAGCTTGAGCGAACTCAGCAGCAAATCAGGAATGCCCATGGCAGTCATGTGTTTAATCAGAGGCATCTGTCAGCCAGGGAGAAATCTATCCAATCTCTGGAAGGGCGGTCAGCACCCGCCAGACAGGCTCTGAACAATTATCAGAACCTGCTGCACATGTTCTTTGGTTTAAGAGCCCGGCTTTTGGGCCATGTGGAACAAAAGCCTGTACACATCACAATGCCTGAGCAACAGGTGGACATCACAGGTGCAGGCCATCTCCGATTATATGATCTGAACATGCATCTTCAGGATCTGGTCACAAATGAAGACGGCTCTGTTGATATCACCATTCCTCAGTTGGAATCAAAGGTGGCCTTACACAACAGCGCCAGTAAAAAAGAAGAGTCTGTGCCTGTTGCTTTCAGAGATGTAAAAATACATCTCCATCCGACCATTGCTCCTCTGGTATTGGGAGCATTGAATACCCGTTTCCCTATTGATATTGAAAAAGTTGAACGGCTCATCCGGTCATTCACTCAGCAGACATCAGCTTACAGAGACCCGGGCAGTGGTGGGTTGAGCCCAAAAGCCATTGGTGAGCATCTGGACATCAGTATCGGCCACGTTTTCTTTAAAGATGGAACGTCAGCCGTGGAGTGTGATGACAGAGTCCGGTCAGACCTCAATCAACTGACTGAAAAAATGTCCGATCTGTTGGCCAGTCCCATGTCGCCTCAGAAACTGGGAACGGTTCTGGAAAAAGAGCTTGGTCTCAGAGGGGAGCATGCAGTCAAAGTATTGAATGTGCTTTCGCTGGGGTTGTTGGGCCCTGAGCCGGAACCTGTTCACTTGTCTGTGCCTGATCCTGATCCTGTGATCCCAAGGATGGCGCTTGACGAAGAAGGGCTGACGGCAGGGCAAAGGTTTGATCCTCAGTTATCGGTCACTTCTGAGCCGCTGGAGGTAGAGCACCCGGAGCGAGTAGAAGAAAATGTTGATGTTAATCCAGAACGAACGGTTCCTGTTTCTGAGAAGCCCGACAGTCTGGCTGCTGTTGTAGAAGATGACACTGATTTGGAGCTCAGTCCTGCCGCGATTCACTCTTCAGTTTCATCGTCTCCTGAACCACTCGTTGAAAATCTGGAAGATAAAACGGAGTCAGTCACACCCCCACCTCTCACTCATATTGAGCATCTGGATGAAGTTAACGAGTCTGATGAGGTGAGCCCGACAGTAGAAGTGCTTTCTGACGAACCCATTGTTGAAACACCGGCTCCCCGCACAGGTGAGAGCAATCGTCTTGAAGAGAGTGGAGAACTTTTATCCATAGGGTCAACAGGACCTGTAACGTTTACCCCTGTTCGTCAGGACAGTCTGGAAGATTCCATTCCTCAAAGTTCTGTCGTAGAAGCGTTTCAAGAAACGCCTGTACTGCACCAGATTACCCTGGCAGAGCTTCAGCATTGTGAAGGGATTACGAACCCTGCGGTGGATGATGAGGCGTCTGGTGAACCTGTCGTCAGTTTTGATATGGAGACGGACGTCGGAAAACTGTTCGGTAAAGTGAACGTCTTTATTCGCTGGTTGCTGGGAGGCGAAAAGGCTTCTCTGGCTGTTTCCAGTGAAACCGAGGGCGGTGTTCTGGAGCTCGGCAAGCCCAGAATATCTGTGAAAAAGTCCGGTTTTCTGGGGTGGCGAAGTTTGCTGGCAAATTACTGGTTACAGAGACAGTTGAAGAAAAGGCCGCTGACTTTGGAGCTGGGTATCAGAGCAGAGCAGAAGACATTGAGTTTGCAGTGTGTTGAAGCATCGTAAGCTTAGGTTCGAATTTGTCAGAGTGGAGTCGGCCTGAAGCAGAGTGACAGCCTGAGTTTTAATAGCCCATCTCCCTTGAATAGGTGAGGATATTCGGCAACTGCTCTTGTGTTGCTCTACCTTCTGCATCCTTGCAGTTGTCGCTCACTCCGATCACAGGCTCCTAGGAGGCTGACCGAGAATAGACAGTCCGGCCTAAAATCCAGAAAGAACGGCCATCTTTTCCACTGGATTTGCTTAAATAGGTCAACTATTCGCACAAATCCAGTGAAAAAGCTGACTCGTTCTACTGAATTTTATGCTCGGACGCTATTCTCGGTCAGCCTCCTAGCTTATTGCCTCCTCATATTTCCAATGGTAATGGGTATATTCGTTATCTTCTGATTCCTGTGAAATCACGATCTGCTTTCAGATAGATGACTTCTGTCCCAGCCCGGTCTACTTTTGTGGGTGGGGTTAACTATAAAAACACTTCCCTGAAGGATAACTGGCTATAAAGGCCTTCTTGCGTTTTGGCTATATTTTGATGGCTGGAACGTATTAGCGCGGTTTGTTCATTGATGTTAAAACTCGAAAAAGCACAGATATTTTTACAGCAGGAAGCAAAAAGCAAGCAGGAAGCTTTGCAGTTGGCAGGTAAAAAAATGCTGGAGACCGGTCTGGTTTCGGCTGACTATCTTCCCGGTATTCATACCAGGGAGACGCTTGCCTCTACTTTTCTGGATCATGGTATAGCGATTCCCCATGGCATGCCGGAGCACAGGCACGCCATCAAGAAAACGGGCATCGTTGTCATTCAGTTTCCTGAAGGCGTGGAGTGGGGGCTGGATCAGCACGTCTTTCTGGCTTTTGGCATTGCTGCACAATGCAATGAGCATCTCAGGATTTTGAGTGGCCTCACTCGTGTTCTGGATAATCGTCCTTTATGCAGTTATCTGGCTCGTACCCGTGAGCCTGACAGAATTGTTGATGCTCTGGAAGGAAAACCACTTCCTGGGCTTGGTAGTTTGTCTGAGTGGCAAAAGGCCTACTTAAACCAGAGCCAGAGAGAAACCTGCGAAAGAGGCTGGGTCAGCCGTTCACGCAGCAAAGCCAGAGAGTTGTCCAGAGAGTATGTGATTCACAACTGCAATGGTTTGCATGCCCGGTGTGGCAGTGCCTTTATTTCAGCTCTCACGGATTACGATATGCGGGTTGATGTGAGAAATGTCAGTAAAAATGGTGAGTATGTGAATGGGCGAAGTCTGGTTAAGTTGCTGGGGCTTGAGCTGGTCTGTGGTGAAGTTCTGGGGGTCCGACTTTCAGGGCAGCATGCAACGGCTGCGTTAAAGCGTCTGGATAAGCTTCTTTCAGAAGAGTTCGCTTCGATATAACACTCTTTATACGATGCCAAAAAGGCAAGCGCCCTTAAATGGGCGCTTTGGCTAACGCTGACTGGAGCTCAGGTCTCCAGAAAGTCATATGTTTCATCTACCTGAGTGATGAAAGTTGAGGCAACCCTTAATGACGGGTTTCACTGGCTGGCATAATGTTTGGGTGATCAAGCCAGTCTTCAGGGCACTCATCAATAGAGTCCACTGCTTCGGCTTCATTCAATTCCTCCCGGGTTGCCAGCACTGCCAGATCCTTGGCAAAACTCTGTAATAGATCGATGACTTCCTCCCTGTCAGGATCGAGACTTTCATCAAAATTGATATTGAAGAGAGGATTGTCATTTTCGTACTCCTCTCCTTTACGCATGAGCGTCATTTGAAGGCCGGGGTGCTCATAGTCCGCTACTTCGGCCAGTTTGAATGTGACTGACTGGGCTTCCCTGAGAACAGACAGCAGTTTCAGGGCTTCGGCAGCACTGATATCACCTGAATCAACACAGGCTTCAACATATTCCCTGGCCGATAACCCCGAGTCCAGGTAGTTGTCCACCAGATCCTGCAGTTCTTTGTACTTGTTATGGCTCATGGACCCTCCTTACTGCGCTTTCAGTAATGCCTGTAAACAGGTTTGACCCGGGAGGTAGCTCAGACAATCTCCCGGGGGCAGTCGGGCCGTATATCACAGCACAACCCGCTATGGCTTCCGGACTGCTGGACAGTACCTGTAAACGAGCGCACATCTCCAGTGTACCTGATTACGAATCAAATGAAAGTTTAAATAGGTATTTGTACTTTGTCGTGTTTCGGGTGTTACGGAAAGGTGTGGTGGGGCTCTTCTAACGGGGTGCTTTCAATGGTACTTTTAAGCGGAATGATTTTTTAAGCGCAATGATTCTTTCAAAAAAGTTTTGTGGAAGTTTTTATTCATTGTGGAAGTTTTTATTCATTGTGGAAGTTTTTATTCATTGTGGAAGTTTTTATTCATTGTGGAAGTTTTTATTCATAATGTAGGGCTGTTTAGCCATACTTTCATTTTCTACACTCCCCTCTGCTACTTCTCTTTCGCTATGGGCATTTATGAATCTTTCCAGACTGAACCTTAACCTGCTGCCCGGCCTGAAAGCCCTGCTGGACACTCAGAGTGTTTCCAAAGCCGCGCAGATGATGTGTGTTACCCAGTCTGCCATGAGCCGAACGTTGGCTCAGCTTCGGGAAGCATTGAATGACCCGATTCTGATCAGAAAGGGCAATCGAATCTTTTTGTCCGAGAAAGCGGTGTCTCTGCACGAAGATGTGAACAGGGTGGTCTCGGAAGCCAGCAGCATCTTTGAAAACCAGCAGTTTGATATAGCAACGACCCAAAGACATTTTCGGATCGCTTCAGGACACACAGTTCTGGAGCGGATTCTGCCAGAAGTGTTGCAAAAAATCTGGGCTGTGGCACCTGGGCTGACCTTTGAGTTACAGGCGATAAACCCTGCTGTGGATGTCGCGGCGGGCAAGCTTGATTTGTCCATAGGTTATATGGGTCTTCAGGGAGAGGGGTTGTCCAGTTTTTCATTGATGAAAGACCGGATGTGCCTGATTCTTTGTGACAACCACCCTCTGGCTCATGAGTCTTTTTCAGAGGAGGCGTTAAAGTCGTTCTCCTTTGTTGTCCAGCGGGACAATATGAACCTGCATCAGCAGGGAGAAATTAACAGTTTTCTCCGTACCGTGCAGGTGAAAACCTGGTCTCCCAGTCTTTCTGTCAGTCTGGCACTGATCAAGAGAACCGATTGTGTTTTTCTTGCTCCTGCCTCCCTGTCGATGTTTATGGAAGATCTTTCAGGCTTTGTCATCAGGGAGTGCCCACAAAGCATCCCGGACGTGAGCTTTAATATTGTCTGGCCTGAATACTGGGAGCTGAACAGAGCCCATCGATGGATGAGAGAGTTTGTTAGAGACGAGCTGCTGGAACATATCCAGAGTAAAGAGCTGGATATGTTCATGAGTGAATCTGAGCGGGGTCAGGAAGAAGAAAATGTTTCCCTTCCTGACCCGGAATCTCCTTAGAAGATACTTTCCTGAGTCATGGTATTAGCCGCCATGGGCTGGCGAACATAGAGGACGTCATAAAGTTTCTCAATCTGGCTGGTGAGCATTTCAATAGGGCGCTCACTGCAGACATCCAGATCTGCAGACACCATTTTTCCACACTCAGAGCTGCTCATGGAGCAGCTCTCAAGATCAAACCCCCTGTGTCTGACTACGCGCAGGAGCCGTTCCATCACCTCTGGTTTTTTATGGCACTGAATGGTCAGTGAATAGTTTGTTTTCGGTGATTGTTGGGAAGAGCTCATGCGCTTGCCTCCATCATTTCGTGGTTAGCGGAACCAGGTGGCACCAGGGGCCAAACATTTTCTCGTTCATCAATGCAGACATGAAGAATTCTTGCACCCGGTGTCTGGAGCATTTCATTCAGAGCCGGAAGCACTTCCTGTCTTTTGGTGATCATTCTGCCTTCAATGCCAAATGCCTTGGCCAGTGTTACAAAGTCGGGATTGTCCGAAAGATCGGTTTCACTATAACGCTGGTCAAAGAAGAGCTCTTGCCATTGCTTAACCATGCCAAGACGCTGGTTGTCGAGTAAGACAATTTTGACGGGAAGTTGTTTTCGTTTGATAGAAGCCAGTTCCTGAACATTCATCATGAAAGAACCATCCCCTGAGACCAGTATTACGTCGTCTTCTGGTCTTGAAATAGCTGCACCTATGGCTGCTGGGAGACCAAACCCCATTGTTCCCAGGCCTGCGCTGGAGAGGTGGTTGGAGGGATGATAAAAGCTCATGTGTTGGGCTACCCACATCTGGTGCTGGCCCACGTCACAACTGATCACTGTGTTTTCGCTGGTGGCTTCGGATAACTGTTTCAGAAGCAATGGTGCAAAGATATCTTCACCGGGTTTGTCGTAGCACCATTGGCTGGAGGCACGGCTGGTTTTGCAGTGCTGTAACCAGTGATTTTTTTCGAGTGCAATAGTCAGACTGTTGAGGTTTTTTTTCAGGCAGCCGCTCAGGCTGACGTCAGCAAGGCGACGTTTTCCAAATTCTGCTGGGTCGATATCGAGGTGAACAACTTTAGCGTTGGGAGCAAAACGCTCAAGTTTGCCCGTTACCCGATCATCAAAACGCGCTCCGATAGCCACTAACAGATCGCATTCCTGAACTGCCAGATTGGCAGCCCGGGTTCCATGCATACCTAACATGCCAAGATAGGCATGGTCGTCAGGACGAACGGCGCCAATGCCTTTCAAGGTGCAAACGCTGGGGATGCCGGTTCCTGCCAAAAATGCCCGAAGCTCTCCCACTGCATTGGCCATTCCCACGCCTCCACCGATATAGGCAACCGGTTGGCTGCTCTTCTGGAGTAAGGTGATGGCCTGGTTGATTTTGTCAAAACTGTCAGAAGCTCTTTCCTCAATCACATCAAGAGGTGGTGCATAGTGGGCCTCTGCCTGTTGAACATCTTTTGGCAGATCAACCAGCACAGGACCAGGGCGGCCAGACTGAGCCAGAGCAAAAGCTTTGTTGAGTGTTTCGCAGATATCGTTCGGATCTGTCACCAGAAAGCTGTGTTTTGTGCAGCTCAGAGTCATTCCTAAAATATCGATTTCCTGAAAGGCATCGGTGCCCATCATGGCGGTGGGTACCTGACCAGTGATGGCAACCAGTGGAATAGAATCCAGCATGGCGTCAGATAACGCTGTGATCAGATTGGTGGCACCGGGACCTGAGGTGGCAATACAGACTCCGGTTTTACCACTGGCTCTGGCATAGCCGATAGCGGCAAAAGCGGCCCCCTGCTCATGCCTGCAAAGCAGATGTTCAACATTGGATCCCAGAAGGGCGTCATACACCGGCATAATGGTACCACCGGGATATCCAAAAACGTGCTGGATACCACGTTGAGAGAGGTTCTTTACCAGTGCATTAGCGCCGTTCATGGGGCTGTTCTCTCTTCTGCTGGGGATGAACTTCTGCCTTGATACGTGCCGGCTTTTGAGTGTTGTGTTCAAACCACTGCTGCAGAGAGAAAAACGCGGCAACAGGGAGGATAATCAGTAACAGTTCAGGAAAACTGACGACAGCGACAATGACCAGGCTTAGAACAGCAATGATCAGTGTGTTGTTTACGTTTAGCATGGCTCTATCCTTTCTGTTCGGAGCAAGACTCTTTTTTGCTCCCGGGTTTTACAGACCCCAAATATGAAAAAACCCCCGGACCTTTCGGTGCGGGGGTTTCCTGGAAACTCTGATCTGTCAGCCAACAGACCCCCGCGCGATGATGTTAATCACCACGACTAGTAGCATAATAATGTTGCTGAGGGGGGTAAGTTTCATGACTGACAAATACACATTGGGTTGATCAATGAATTTTTAGATATAACACACGAAGGCAATATGTGCCAGAATTTCTTTTCAGATCGTTTGAGGGTATCTAATAAAAATAGCCAGGCAATTATTCTCAAAATGCGTATAAATTGAGTAGATTGCTTTTGGAATGCTATTATCTTTCTCAATAATGGTTATTCTTGAGAGGTTGTGGTGTATAAAAAGCCACCGTTAATTGATTATGATAAGACTGCTATTGAGCAGTTAAAGGAAGTAAACCCTTCAGGTGGTGCGATTCTGGACTATCTCGACTTTATGGGGGCTACTGATTCAAAAGGCAGATACTTACCTTTCAATGATTTTCGGTTCCGAGTTAGCAAGGGTATTGATACTGACCTAGCCTGGCGTTTCACTAAGGAGGCTAGGAACAAAACCTCTTTATGTATGTTTAAAGTTGGAGAGGGTGAGTTTTGCTTCTACAACTATACGCCTGCTATCTACAGAGCGATGTCCATGGTTGACCGGCATACTACTACATCTCATATAAAGTATTTGATTAGAGAGTTGGGAGAATCGGAGGGTATCGGCTATCTCTTAGAGGATTTAATTGAAGATGAAGCAATTAGCAGTAGTCAGCTGGAAGGTGCTGCTACTACAACAAAGGTAGCTAAGGCTATGCTGGCTACTGAAAGAAAGCCCAGAACAGCGGATGAAAAAATGATTCTGGGTAATTTTAGAATGATGAATTTTGCTTGGGAAAATCGATTAAAGTCCCTCACCCCTGATTTGATCAAAGAGATGCACAAAATAGGTGTTGAAGGTATTGATGATGAAGAATATACACCAGGGACCTTCCGTCACACTGATGACATATTTGTGGTGGGCGCAGAGGGTGAGGTAGTGCATAAGCCCCCATCCGCAGAAAAACTTGAAGAAAGGTTGTCTGACCTGTGTCGTTGGGTTAATGCTGACCATGAATCTGAAGAAATACATATTCATCCACTATTAAAGGCTATCGCAATCCATTTTGCTATAGGTTATGAACATCCATTTAGAGATGGGAATGGCAGGGTTGCCAGGTCTCTGTTTTATTGGTTTATGTTTAAGAATAGTTTTGAGGGTTTTAGGTATATTTCAATTAGTGTGTTACTCAAAGCTGCAGCAGTTCAATATGGTATGTCTTACGTCCATACAGAATCAGATGAGATGGATTTAACTTATTTTATTGAGTATCAAGTTAAAGTTGTTGTTAGAGCCATAAATAATTTTATGGATAGGTATAAGGCTGCAATGACTGAAGAAAAGGACTTCATGGTCTGGCTCGTCAGGAGTGGTAGCTATGCGAAGATGACAACCAGGCAAAGAATGGTTTATTTCTCATCGAGCCACAAGCAAGCTGGTTTGTTGACAGCGAAGTCGACTTCGAAGTTGTTGAATATATCTCAAAATACTGCATTAAAAGAGCTTAATGGACTATGCCATATGGGTTTGCTAGACAAGTTTAAAGAGGGAAATAAGTGGATTTTCCGAGTTAAGAGTAGAAAAGATATTCTTGATGGTCCTGCAGATTAAGTTGGTTTTTTATAAATATCTTCAGAGGGGCTATTGCCCCTCAATGCTCTTCTTAGAACGGCTGGTTGATAAAGATACGCAGCTGGTTGTCTTCTTTACTGCTGGCGATCTCAGTTCTTACGGTGACACCTTCCACTTTGAAACGGATACCACCACCCACGCTGTATTTCATATCGCTGTGGAGTTCTTTCAGGTCGAAATCGTCAGCCACTCTGCCGGCATCGATGAACAGAGTCCATTGCCACCAGGGAATATCGTAAAGGGGGCCGATAACAGGCAGGTCTTCAAGGGGTTGCCAATGTGGGATTGCCCTGAATTCCAGACTGTAAGAAACAGCAGACCGGCCATAAAAACGGTCGGTATTGTATCCTCTCAGCTTGTCCCACCCTCCCAGCGAAACGCCAGCAAAGGAAGGGGGGCGCTTGTACTCTTCTACACCATTGACACGGGTCGTGTCGTTCCAGGTGGGGGTGTCAGCAATCCAGGCATTGAATGCGATAACCTGTTGATCGAGGTATTCATTGCTGCCGAGATTGATGAATTTACTGAACTCAAACTCCCAGGTAGCCCAGTCAGCCCGGTCTTCACTGCCCCAGTCTTTGGTGTAGGTGAAAGTGGTATGACTGCCTCGAGTAGGAAGCTGGCTGGAGTTACGGTTATCGTAATCCAGAATAAACTTGATGCCTGCTGCCTTGTCTGCAGAATCTGGTGAAAAGTCCTCAAGCTCCTGGCTTTCATAGAACGGCTGAACTTCGAAAGAGCTGACACCAGATGTCAACGGATTCCAAACGTTACCTGCCGAAGAATGACCCAATGCATCCTGTTTCAAGCTGACAAGCGCCCCGTTTCGCCCATCAGCAATAGGCAGAATATATTTAAAACGGGCTGCGTAGCGTTGTTCAACACTGCTGGTCGTTATGAAGTTATCCTTGCTGGAGTCATTACTGCCAGACTGTTCATTCCCGAAATTGGGATTACCTGGCAAGTAGTAGCTGGATTGGGTGTAATCGCCATAGAGAGCATTGACGCTCACGAGCATCTGATCCAATCCGGGAAGAATGATGTTATGAAGGCCGGTATATACCAGAGCAGAACCGTTACTGGAGGCAATAACCGTTCCGAACAGTGAGGCCTGTGGCTGTCCAATACCCTTGATGATTCCGGCACCACCAAAAGCAGTGCCCCAGTCTTCAGAGCTGAACAGAAAGGGCACGCCAGCAACATCATGTTTTTCAGCTGGGCTTTTCTTAGCTGAAGGCTCTTTCTTAGCTGAAGGCTCTTTCTTAGCTGAAGGCTCTTTCTTAGCTGAAGGCTCTTTGTTGGCTGAAGGCTCTTTGTTGGCTGATGGTTCATCAGCCAGAACATTTTGAAGTCCACAAGCCAGGAGCATGAACGCTGCAGCGCGCTTTATTTTTTGTCCGTTATGGGCATTTTTGAGCATTATGTGTGTTCAGCAGGATTTATGTTAACGCGCTATTTTCTATTGGGTTCCAACGTTCTGGTATAAGAGGTTATTCCTATTGACCTGCTGAACTTTTTCTAAGTCGGTTGGTTTAGGTGGTGGGTCTAGCCATTTTGAAAGCTTGAATGCTGGAAGGCATTAAAGCTTGAAGGCTGAAAGATGAACTCTTGGGCTGAGATGAGGTCTGAATGTCTTTTGGGGGATGTTTATGAATTTCGAGAATTTGATCGTTTGGAAAAAGTCAGCTCGTCTTAGCGTTGCACTTTATAAATACTTTCGAAATTTACGTGATTATGGTTTTAAAGACCAGGTTACCCGGTCTGGCTTATCGATACCGAGCAATATAGCTGAAGGTTTGTCTATGAATAGTACTGGCCAAAAGCGACATTTTCTTTCAATAGCCAAGGGGTCATGCGCAGAATTAAGGACCCAAATCTATATAGGTATCAAGATAGGCTACATCAGCAAAGACCATGGAAATGTCTGGTTAAATGAAACCAGGCTGATAGCTGCAATGCTTACCGGCTTAATAAAAACACTGGACAACCCGCTATAGCGGGATAATCTTTCCAGCCTTCCAGCCTTCCAGCCTTCCAGCCTTCCAGCCTTCCAGCCTTCCAGCCTTCCAGCCTTCCAGCCCGTCAAAATTCTTTAACTCCAGTGGGTTCTCAGTACAATGCCTGAATCGGATCAGGATAGGCTCTCATGAACCTGAAAAAGCAGTTCCCCATTCTGGAACAACATGCCCATGGCCACCCGCTGGTGTATCTGGACAATGCAGCTACGACACAAAAGCCTTTACCGGTTATAGAAGCCATTGATCGTTTTTACCGGGAAGCCAATGCTAACGTACACCGTGCGTCACATTACCTCAGTGCCCGTTCTACTCATGCATTTGAAGAAGCCAGAGAAGAAGTAAGGCATTTTCTGAATGCCGCTGGCTCTGATGAAATTATCTGGACTCGTGGAGCCACAGAAGCCCTGAATCTGGTAGCTCAAAGCTGGGGAAGAAGTCAGTTGCAGCCGGGAGACGAAATTCTACTATCGGCTATGGAGCATCATGCCAATATTGTGCCCTGGCAGCTGGTAGCGGAACAAACCGGGGCCTTGATCAAAGTGATTAACGTTACAGAGCAGGGGGAGCTTGATCTCAACAGCTTTCGTGAGCTACTGACCGATAAAACCCGGATTCTTGCAATTGCTCATGTGTCTAATGCTATAGGGACTGTAAACCCTGTTGAAACTCTGGCCTTTGAGGCTAAGGCCAAAGGTGCAGTGGTATTGCTCGATGGTGCACAGGCTGTATCTCATGCGTCTATTGACGTACAAAAGCTGAATTGTGATTTCTATGTTTTTTCCGGGCATAAAGTATTTGGCCCCACCGGTATAGGGGTTTTATACGGGAAAAAAGCACTGTTGGAAGCTATGCCTCCCTGGCAGGCCGGAGGAGAAATGATTCGGGAGGTTAGTTTCAAAGGTACCACGTTTAATGAACTTCCTTTCAAATTTGAAGCCGGTACCCCCAATGTTTCAGGCGTGATTGGGCTCAGGGAAGCGGTTCGATTTGTGAGAGCGCTGGATATGAAACAGGTGGTCGAACATGAAAACAGGTTGAGAGTGAGAGCGGAAGAAGGCCTGAAAAATCTGCCTGGAGTGACTCTGGTAGGTGAGGCCAGACACAAGGTATCTGTCGTTTCGTTTGTGGTGGAAGGTATCCATAATCAGGATATTGGTCTTTTGCTGGATCAGCAGGGTATTGCCGTAAGAACCGGGCACCATTGCACTATGCCTTTAATGGAGCATTTGGGTTTGTCTGGAACTGTCAGAGCTTCTTTTTCTGTCTACAACACTCTGGAAGATGTCGATGTATTCTTGGCGGCTCTTTCCCGAATTCTGAAAGGAGAACTGGGTGCTTCACAAGCGGGGGAAGAAGCGAAAGGGCATTCTGTGTTCTTCAATCAACTGGAAGGTGAACACGCTTCTGGGTTTTCTCAAGACCAGATCTTCCAAAAGATCACTTCTTCTCGAAGCTGGCAGGATAAATACCGACACATCATGCTATTAGGGAAAAAGTTACCTTCATTACCTGAAGTGATGAGGACGGAAGAGTCTCGGCTGCATGGCTGTGAAAGTACGGTCTGGTTGCATCATTTTTATGATGAGCAGACCATGAAACTGTATTTTGCTGTTGATTCAGATGCGCGTGTCATCAGGGGACTGATTGCATTGGTGCTCTCTGTCTTTAATGGTCGGACAGCACAAGACATAAGTCGTTTTGATATAGATGACTGGTTTACCAAACTGGATCTCTATAACCATCTGAGCCCATCACGGGGTAATGGACTCAGGGCTATCATTGAAGAGATCCGGTCTCTTGCTCACAGGTTTGAGTAAATAGGCGTTTGCTGCTCTTCCCTGACTTTATACTCATAAACTTAAGGCTTACAGACCTCAGAATCCTTTCGAGCCCACCAGGTGGCGAGGGCTGAACCAGTCATGTTGTGCCAGATACTGAAGAACGTCGCAGGTAAAGCCGCTGCAGGTGTAAAGAACTGGGTGGCCAGTACCACGGCCAGGCCGGAATTCTGCATACCCACTTCTATGGCTACGGTCTTGCACGTTTTACGGCCAAAGCCCAGCAGATGAGCGGCCAGATAACCCAGACTCAGCCCAGCGCCATTGTGCAATGCCACAGCCAGAACAGTAATCAATCCAATTTCTGGCAGATCCTGAGCATTGGAGGCAACGACAACAGCAATCACCAGAATGATGGTCGCCATAGAGCAGAGCGGAAATACCGGGTTCAGCTGCTGCACGAATCGATGGCAGAAGTGATTGGTCAACACTCCCAGTGCTACTGGAAAAACAACAATTTTTGCCAGACCCCACATCATTGCCAAAGGGTCCACTTCAATATACTGGTGGGCCAGAAGGCTGATTAACAAAGGGGTAGCAAAAGCGCCAATTAAAGTGGATACAGCGGTCATTGAAATAGATAACGCAACATCGCCTTTGGCCAGGTAACACAGTACATTTGAGGCTGTTCCGCCAGCAACACTGCCTGCCAGAATCATTCCTACTGTCAGGTCGACGGGCAGGTTAAGAAGTTGTGCAATCAATAATCCGGCAAAAGGCATGATGCCAAATTGAACTACTACTCCGATTGATAATGCAGGCAGACGATTTTTGATACTAGCGAAATCGTTAAGAGATAACGTCAGACCCATAAACAGCATGATCAAACTGAGCCCGGGCGCAATAAGGTAGCCAAGGTGATTGAATCCGTCAGGAAAAGAATAAGCGAGGGCTGAAAAGATAACAGCCCACAAAGGAAACAGTCGTGTAATCGTGTTTAACAGCATAAAAGATTATTTTTCAGTTTCTTTGTTATTGAAAGTTCTTCAGTGCTCTGAACATTTATAGAATCTATCTTGTTCAGAGCCGTTTAAAAGTCGTTCCGTTTTCCAGTGATCATGCTTTCTTTTCGGTGAGCTTTTTAATAATGCGAGAAACCGCCACAAATCCAAACGTTGCAGTGACCACTGTTGCTGCACCAAAGCCACTGGCACAATCCATTTTGGTGGTGCTCAGGTCAGAGGGTTTTTGCTGACACACCGTACCATCCGGTTGAGGGTATACGGCTTGCTCTGAAGAGAATACACAGTCCACCCCAAACTTTCGTTTACTGTTTTTAGTAAAACCATGGAAATCTCTCAGGTGGCTTTTGACTTTTCTTGCCAAAGGGTCATGCCAGGTTTTGGTGAGATCGGTAATCTGAATCTGGGTCGGGTCCATCTGACCACCTGCTCCCCCTGTAGTAATGATGGGAATCTTGTTCCTTTTACAGTGATTGATCAGGGCTGCCTTGACCCTGAAACTGTCGATAGCATCCAGTACATAATCAAAGTCCTGAGTGATCAGTTCTGACAGGTTATCCACCGTTATAAAGTCTTCAATAACATGACACTGGCACTCAGGGTTAATAGAGAGGACTCGGCTGGTCATGACCTCACATTTGGACTGGCCAATGGTTTCTGTTGTGGCATGAAGCTGACGATTGATGTTGGTGACACAGACATCATCCAGGTCGATCAGGGTAATGGTGCCCACACCGGTTCTGGCCAAAGCTTCTGCTGCCCAGGAGCCGACCCCCCCGATGCCTATAACGCAAACATGAGATTGTCGCAGTTTGTCTACGGCATCGCTTCCATAGAGGCGGCGGCTCCCTCCAAAACGGTCCTCAAAACCTTTAGTGGATAACGAGCCATTGGGAACGTTTTCTGAAGCAACTGTCATAGAAGGGGTCCAAACGCTTTATTAGGATAAACTTTCTCTGCCGAAGCGAAGAAAGGTTCTTTCAATCGCTCATTTCAGGTCACGATTCTGGGCGCGGGATTATAATACTGACATCCGCACTTGTCATGAAGCCAATAGGAGGCTGACCGAGAATAGATAGCTCGATCGACTGAACTTTTCGCTCGAGTGCTATTCGAAGTCAGGCTACCGGGTTTTCTCTTAACTTGGGTGTATATGATGACTACAGCGTTGCGATCTCTGGTGGGTGATATTGGTGGTACCAATGCCCGGTTTGCCCTGGTGAACCCTCACAGCCTGGTGCTGGAGGGTATTCAGAGAATGTCCAGTATTGATTATCCCGACCTTGAAGAGGCTGTCAGAGCCTATCTGAAAAATCAGGGGGTTGAGACGATCGCCAGAGCCTGTCTGGCCGTGGCTGGTCCGGTTCTGGATGGAAAGGTTCGTTTTACAAACAGTCATTGGCAGATTGATCAACAGCGGTTCAGGCAAGATTTTGACCTTGAAGTGATGGAATTGATTAATGACTTTGCTGCTCAGGCATTAGCGGTGCCACATCTCCCTCCAGATGAATTAATGACGATAGGTCCAGAGCTGGAGGTGGACCCGGATGCGGTCAAACTGGTCATAGGCCCAGGTACAGGCTTGGGCGTCTGTGGACTGATTGAAACCCCTCTGGGCTGGAAAGCTCTGCCTGGGGAAGGAGGGAATGCAGATTTTGCTCCCGCTTCAGAAAGAGACATCAGTGTCTGGCGATTTATTCGTAAAGAAGTTGGGGGCTTACTCGGCGTAGAGAGAATCCTCTCGGGTTCGGGTCTTGAGTTGCTCTATGAAGCGCACTCCAGTCTCGATGGCCGGTTGGATAGACTGCAGGCAGCAGACATTACCGGACAGGCTCTGGAGGCGCATGATTCTTTGGCCTATGAGGTGCTGGATCACTTTTTTGAGATATTGGGTAATACCGCAGGGAATGCGGCGTTGATTATGGGAGCAAGGGGAGGTGTCTATATTGCCGGAGGTATCATTCCTCGAGTGAGCAAGCTGGTGGCTAAAGGTACATTCAGGAAAGCGTTTGAACGAAGAGACAAGATGAAAAGCTACATGTCCGGGATACCTACTTCGTTGATACTGTCAGAGCATCCGGGCTTGACCGGTGCCGCCGCTTATTTAAATTGTTCAGGGAGTTATTGAGTTGGTTAAGAAGGTTAAAACATATCCCCAAAGGCTGTGGATAAGTCTGGTATTAACCTTGGGGTGGTTGCTCATACTTCAGTAAAATGACAATTCAGCAAAGGTTGGTTGAATTTTGATCAATAAAAAGGGGCCGTTAAAAATGGCCCCTTTGTACACGACATATCAACGGTAATGGTTTACCACCAGGCTTCAAACTGGACACCGTATGTCCAGCCACTGGTGTCCTTGCCAAAGGTGTCAGCATACTTTTTTCCGGTATCATTGAAGCTGCTGCCATCTTCACTAAAGGGCTTATCGACTATACCTGCAACACTGCAAGCATCTTTACTGCCGCTTGGGCAATCTCCAAGTTTGTCCCATGTGGCGTAGGTTGCAAAAACTCGTATGACCGGTCTGACCAAGGCTCCAAACTTGGGATGGAACTGTTGGGCTATTGTGAATTTGTACAGCTGACTGTCGTAGCCTTTGGACGAGCCGTTTAACTCTTTTACATAGGAGGCGTTTTCGACTTTATCCCAACCCAGCTCAATGGCAGTACTGGTTAGTTCGGTCCATTTCCAGATGGGACGAACACCGGCGGTGACCCAGGTGCGGTTGTCGGGTGTTGTAGTGAGCATTGTTCCTTCCGCATCTTCATAGAATGAACTGTCAAAATCAACCTTGGTCCAGGCGACCAGATAGAGCATATCCAGCCGATCAGTTAATGAGACCTTCCCATGGTTTCCAACGCGCATCATTTTATTGCCCTTATACAGATTTGAGCTGGTTGTATATCGGCCAGACAGTCCAATACCCGGTCCGGCCATGGAGTCGGTAGCATATTGTACAAAAGTCTTGTTGTAGCCGTTCATGAATTCAGCCAATGTCAGTTCAGCCGTAAGCATATAACCGTCTTTATCGGTATAGTCCTTGAACTCAGCCTTGTCTGGTGGGTTGCCCTTGCCGAATTCAAACCCCAGCTCCAGAGTCAGGTTTTCCATCAGGGGAATGCCGCTCCAGCGCAGGTCTGCTACATCCGTAGCGACATTGGCGGATTTTAGCTTGTTATTTTCGACATAAGTCATGTTGGCCTCATGTCTGAGCCAGGCAACATGCAGTTTCCCCATACCCAGATCGATGTTCTCAATACCGGCACCAGGGCCGGATATATCCCAGTAGTACCAGTCAGTCATATGGACATCATGACGCTGGTAGAAACGTTTGCCAGCCCACAGTGTTGCACCGGGTAACGCTGGAAAGACTCCCGTTGCCTGAACATTGAACTCCGTGAGGAAAATATTGATCGATTCATAGCTCTCTATCTGGTCTGAGCTATAGGCGACATTGGTATCCAGATAAAAGCTGACATCATTTTCTTCATAGAGCATTGAACCCAGTTTCAGCTCCGCATAGGTTTCGCACTCATTACCCAGCCTGTACTTGACAGGTGCCTGAGCTGCTTTGAAGCATAGCTGATCGCCCCCTTTGGCTGTGCGCCCAACTCCTGAGCGTCCATAGCCATGAAAATCAATATTTTCTACTGCCATTGCAACGGACGACAATGATGTTGCAGAAATCAAAAAAATGTTGCGGCATAGCATTGACAGGCTGATAGGTTGCTGAATCATTGTGATCTACCTTGTGTGGTAAACGTCGTATAAACCAGAAGCTACGGTTGGCAGGTAACATTCCGGCGAAGTGGGTGAACGATTTGGCACGCTTGTATTTTGATGTTCCCTTTGGATGCTTCCCTTATGTGCTTCGGTATACCCGTACAAAAATCTAGACCAGAGATTAATAATCAGCAAAAAAACTATGAGTAAATCGACTTATGAAACGCGGGATTTTTGATCTCAGAATGTATTTTCAGACTATGTTGTCTTACAGGCGTTGGAATACGTGAGCTATAGCGTTTGTTACGTTAAGTGATGCATTGCTGCATTTTTTCTCTTGTTGGTGAATAAAGGTGTAATTTCTATGAATAGGTGGGAGAAGGTCTGGAGGTTCCAAAGGTTGTATAAAGCAATGACCGTTTTGGTCCCTCTCAAAAGAATGTCTGCTCTTACAACACTTTTCACTACGGGGAAAGCAGGCAGGTCAGGAGCAAGACGTTGCTACAAGCGTTTATGGATGTTAGCACCTTTCGTATTTTTGACAGGTTGTTCCTATCTGGACATTCACGATACGTTTCAGGAAGAAACACCTGAGCAGGTGGAAAGTGAGGGGAAACTTTATGATTCAATTAAGGGTATAAAGTGCCAGTCACTGAAGTTTCCTGAAGGGAAGAGCAGAGCCAGAGTGGTAGTGAACGAATTCACGTCACGCTTGAAACAACCCTCAGGGGAAACACCGTTTCTGGCTTTTAAATTACCAGAGACCGGTGTACATAAAGTCATCATAGATAGCTATGTCATTAAAGAGGGCGATCAGGAAGCGCTTTTTTATCCAGAGATTGTTCTGTTAGACAAAAAGGGTTCCATTGTTGGCCGCGTTCCGAAAAGTCAGGTCAAATACAGAAAGCCAGGGTTTACGACACCGGAAGGTATTGAAGCACAGTTTGTTGTGGACAATCGTATTCCTTCAGCGGAGCGTGCCACTTGTATGCTGATCTATACCACCGATGCATTAAGGCAGGGCAAGACCACCCTGATCAATGAGCAAGTGGCGTTTGCCAAAGCAAGAGGAGTGGTCCCCCCTCCGGTACCTGACCCGGTTGCTTTACATGGTATTCAGGGGCACTTGGGCATAACGATGAAAAGCTCAGGTGCTTTCACTTCGGAAGTGGTGCCTTTACCTGTTGCTACTTCGATGACCGCTCTGACAGCGGACTTACCGCCTGCAGTCGAGGACAGTTTTTCCAAAGAAGTTAAACAGCACTATGTTGATGCCGTGAATAAAAGTTTGAAGTCTGGAAGTATTTCTCATGCTCTGGATGCAAGATCTGAATTAAGGAATATTGTCAGAGCAACAGAGGGCTACTTTGTCAGTCAATATGGCAAGTCGGCTGAACAATTAAGTGCACCTAAAGCACCGGATAACAAAGCCGGTTATGCAGGAAAGGTGTTGTATCACTATCAGATGCAGATAGCTGACCATTTGAAGTCAGGGCAGGGCGCTGCTGCCTTGCAAACTGTGGATCAAGTCAAGAGCATTCAGGAAGAGGTGGATCAGCTGTTTAACAAGTAGTCATGAAAGGCTGGAGCAGTTTCCAGACATGCACTCCCATGGCTCTTGGTGGGAGTGCATGCTTCGCATATCATTGGATTCTGAGCTCTATCAGAGCATATAGGTTCCCAAGCAGGAGTATGGGAACCAGAGTTTTTTGATTGGCCTAGTGGCTGAACCTTTTTGAGGTAACGGCTGCTATGTTATGAGCGATGTCTCCTGATCACGCCTACATTTTTGAAGAAAGATTGGTTGGCTTGATTTGAAAATATAGTCTCCACCGTATCGGTCAACTTCCTGCGCCAGTTTGGGTACTCGTCGCTGGTGCCTGGAATATTCACCGGGGACTCTATCTGTAAAACCTCTTCCAGTTGAATCACCGTAATCTTCGACGCAGTTCTGGCGAGGTAATAGTGGGCTTTTTCCATTAATTCTCTTGAATAACCCAGTGTTGATAAGTCATCCGGATCCATGCCTTCTGGGAACTCGTGGATACTCGACAGTGTTTTCAGTAAAGCCAGCTTTTGCTGATGTCTTTCCTCTTTTTCCTGTTGCGCCCGGTTGTGATCGTAAATGCCCAGTTGGAGGCGCAAGTCCAGGTCTATGCAATTCCACCAGGCTTTAAGTGGAGGGATATCGTGGTTGCTGATGCAGGTGAGTGCCATCGGCTTGTAATCCTGAGGCTGGGTAAAATGATCACCCAGACATTCAAACAGTACCACTTCATTGGAATAAAAGAGGGCAGGTGGCAACGATGCTTCTATTTCGGGGGGAATCGTTCCGAGATCTTCACCGAAGACTAAACACTGACGACGGTGGCTTTCCAGTTTAATAATGCCAAGAAAGTCGTCCAGAGGATAATAAACATAAGCCCCATAGTCTGCGGTCTTTCCTTTAGGGCACCACCAGAGCCTTAATAAACCCATGACATGATCGATCCTTAATGCACCGCAGTGGCTCATGTTCGCCTGGACCATTTCAATAAAAGGCTGGTATTGCTGTTCTCTGAGTACTTGAGGGTTAAAGGGAGGCAGCCCCCAGTTTTGTCCTTGAGGAGCAACACCATCGGGTGGTGCACCTACACCTGCGTCCAGGCAGTATAACTTGCGATTGCTCCAGACGTCTGAACTGCCACTGTCGACACCTACGGCCAGATCTCGGTAGATCCCTACCAGCATACCGGCTTCAATGGCCGCTTCCTGAGCTTTGGTTAACTGATCTTCAGCAAGCCATTGCAGATACATGTAGTACTGGATACGTTTCTGATTATGACGAGCAAACTCTTTGACTGCATTGGATTCTGGATCCTTAAACGGTGACTCCCAGCAGGGCCATCCCCAATTATTAATATCCAGGCTTTTGTAATGCTCATAAATAGTTTCGTAGAGTGCATGCCGCTCCAGAGCATTTCCACGATTTCTGCAGAAATTGAGAAAGGTTTTGCCGCGAGTGCTTTCACTCATCAGGTGCTGATGATAGAAGTGATCGAACAGCGTATTTAGAAAACCAAACTTCAGCCATGCCACCAGGCTGTAGTCGACATATTCCTCATCTCTTGCCTGATGCAGTTGCCGCTTGAATTCTGGTTCTTCAAAGCGCTTCTGTGCTTCTTCGCATTCACTAAAGTCCGGGACGGCGGTGACATCAATGTACAATGGATTAATAAACGTCCGGCTTGAGGGACTGTAAGGACTGGAGTGAAGAGGGTTTGCGGGGTAAAGGGCATGAATAGGATTCAGTCCAATAATGTCGGCGCCTTGTTCTGCAAGCTCAGTGGCTAACTGGCGGAGGCTTGAGAAGTCCCCCATGCCCCAGTCATGATTTGTTCTGAGGGTATACAGTTGAATGGCACTGCCCCAGATCTTGTTACTACTTCCAAGCTGTTCAGGCTCGTAGCAGGTTTCAGGCGCAATAATAATCAGTGAGCGCCCTTCCGTCTTGTCACTTTTAAGGGAGAGTTGATGGTAGCCAAGAGGTAGGTCATCGGGCAATTTGAACATCAGATGATGATAAGTGCTTCCTTCAAACGTTCGGCTGGCCTCCACGGTCATTGCTCCGGTATCCAGGGTCAGTAAGTGCTGACTTCCGGTTTCAAGCGTAATTTCTCCTTTGAACAAATGACCGAGTTGCTGATCTTCAAGGTGCAGACTGACCAGGCAAGCTTGTCCCTGTGTGTAAACGAATACAGGGTGCAGTAATTGTTGCCATCGTTGCTGCTCGCTGTCTTGAATCGCCTGTTTAATGGTATCGTCAGATTCAACATTCAGCCCCATGGCTTCAAGAATCGGCAACTTGTATTCAGTCGGAACGCTGACAGGCTGGCCTGACCAGTCACTGTATTCACCTGAGACGCCGCAGTGCCCGGCCAGCTGCTCAATCAGATTGGAATCAGACATAACGGGTTCTCTTATAAGTCGTAGGCGGGAGCCTGGGTACGATGAAAAGCTTTGCCTTCAGCATTGAACAGGTGACAAAACCGGGTCGGGAGCTCAATTTTCATTTTGCTGCTGGCTTCCCGCTTTCGTGAGTCTTCCACCCGGACAATAAAATTCTCTCGAATGGTGTCGTGACTCATGTAGATGTATGACTCAGCACCCAGTCGCTCGATTGTTTCAACCTTGCCTTCTACTGCATTGCCGTTGTCGGTTTCTGCAAGGGCATCTTCAGGGCGAATGCCCAGTACGACCCGGTCTCCTTGGTTGGCAGCCTGGCTATCAACGTTAGCCTTGAGAACTTCTCCAGTGGTCAACTTAACCTGTGTTTCGTTGCTATCGGTTTGTTCAATAAACCCATCAAAGAAATTCATTTTTGGTGAGCCAATAAAACCGGCAACGAACAGGTTGGCAGGGTGATGATAGAGTTCCAGAGGCTTGCCTACTTGCTCCAGGTTACTTTCAGCATCAGGGGCCAGAGGGCTGAGAACGACAATATGATCTGCCAGAGTCATAGCCTCTACCTGATCATGAGTGACGTAGATAGAAGTGGTTTGTAGACTGTTATGAAGCCTGGCTATTTCCTGACGCATCTGAACCCTGAGGGCTACGTCCAGATTGGACAAGGGTTCGTCAAACAGAAACACTCTTGGCTGTTGTACAATAGAGCGCCCAATAGCCACCCTTTGTCGTTGACCACCGGACATGGCTTTGGGCTTTCTCTCCAGTAAAGCTTCGAGCTGAAGAATGCGGGCAGCTTCTTCTACCCGGCTGTTGATCAGTGACTTGTCTGCCTTGGCCAGTTTCAGGCCAAAAGCCATGTTTTCAGCAACGGACATATGCGGGTATAGAGCATAAGATTGAAAGACCATTCCGACCCGACGCTCGTTGGGCGGCCAATCGTTTATTTTCTCTCCGGCAATGTACATATCGCCTTCAGTGATATCTTCCAGACCACACACCATACGAAGCAGAGTTGATTTACCGCAGCCGGAAGGCCCAATAAAAGCAATAAAATCACCTTCTGCAATGTTCAGGTTGATGTTCTTCAGAGTCCAGGTTTTTCCCTGGTCGTAGCTTTTGGAAACATTAACCAGCTTAACTTCAGCCATAGAGTTTTCCGTTTTTCATTCGCTATTTTGCGAGCAATACAGCCCAGGGTGGGTTAACAGCTATACATCATTGAGCAACTACCCTTTCACTCCGCCTGATGTCAGGCCACCAACAATCCAACGTTGGCACAGCAGGAAAATAAGAGAAATCGGGAGGCCAGACAGTACAGCGGCTGCGGCAAAATCTCCCCAAAGGTAGTTCTGGGGATTCAGATACTGTCTGGAGCCCACAGCCAGTGTCAGGTTATCCATGCTTTGTAAAAGCACTGAAGCCACAGGATACTCGGCAATGCTGGAAATGAAGGCCAGGATAAACACCACTGCCAGAATCGGTGTAGAAAGGGGAAGTAATACAAAGCGAAAGGCCTGCCAGGGCGTGGCACCATCAATCGCAGCGGCTTCTTCAAGGGATTGATCAATGGTTTCAAAGTACCCTTTGATCAACCAGATATGCAGGGCAAGTCCACCGAGATAGGCAACAGTGACCGACCCCAGGCTGTCTAATCCCAACCAGGGAACATAGCCGCCTATTTGATCAAACAGGGAGTAAATGGCTACCAGTGCCAGCACGGCTGGGAACATTTGCAGAATCATCATGGCGGTCAGCATGGATTCCTTGAAGCGAAATCTCAGCCTGGCAAATGCATAGGCCCCAGTTGTTGAGAGCAGTAAGATCAATACTGTGGAAATAAAGGCTACCTTGATGGAGTTCCATAACCATAAAAGAACCGGAAAAGGAGGTTGGGTAAAGGAACCATCGGCGTTTTCCCAGGGAATACCAAACGCCAGATACCAGTGTTCCAGACTGGGATTGCTGGGAATCAAGTCACCGGTGGCGAAATTCCCAGAACGAAAAGACACCGAAATGATCATCAGAAAAGGGAATATAATCAGGCAAAGGAACAGGATCATGAAGATTCTGGCCATCCATACCCGGTATCTCAGGTTTCTAGATTGTACCATCATAGTCGTTTACTCCAGTACCCGTTTGGTCGCTTTCAAGTTCACCCAGGCTATGACGCCCACCATAATGAATATAAAGGTCGCAATGGCAGAAGCCAGTCCGTAATCCTGGCCATACTGACCAAATGCGATCCGGAAGGTATAGCTCACCAGTATGTCCGTTGCACCTGCCGGTGTAGTGGCTCCAATAATGTTGGGTGCGCCGTCAGTCAGGAGGGCAATCAGTACAAGGTTATTGAAGTTAAAGGCAAAACTGGCGATCAACAGTGGCGTTAAAGGTTTGATGATCATGGGCAGGGTGATGCTCAAGAAGTTCTGCACAGGAGACGCACCATCTATGGCTGAGGCCTCGTACAGATCATCAGGAATTGATTTCAGCAAACCAATACTGAGAATCATCATGTAGGGATAGCCCAGCCAGGTATTGACGAGCACCACCATGGTTTTTGCCAGAAACTCATTGCTGAACCATTCGGGCTGTGCACCAAAGAGCAGGTTAAGCAGCATGTTGATTTCGCCGAAGTTCTGGTTAAACAGACCTCTGAAAATCAAAATAGAGATGAAGGCGGGTACTGCGTAGGGAAGTATCAACAGCAAGCGGTAAGCACCGTTGCCTTTCAAGGGTTCCCATTGAACCAGACAGGCCATCAGTAAGCCGATAACCAACGTAAAAAATACCGAGAGTCCTGCAAATATAAGAGTCCAGGTAAAAATTTGTAAAAAAGGCCCCTGAATGCCGGGGTCTTTTAGTACTCGAACGAAGTTGCTCCAGCCGTTATAAATGACAAATCCCGGCCCCATCTGCTTGCCTGCTGAGATCGGCTGACCTTCAGACACTTCTATATAGAAACCCGTAGCATAATCTGGTTTTAGCAGGTGACCGCTTCTGACATCTTCCAGCGTATCATGACCGATATCCCGATAAAGTTTCGACATGGGCCCAAATTTTCTCAGGCTGGTCAAAGACAGTTCGCTGTTATCAGGCAGCTGTACAATCAGCTTTTTCAGAGTTTGTCGCAGCTTGATCGTGTCCCTGAATGGAAGTTCCTTGCCATCCGGAAGATCCGGTGAAAAGTCAGCTTTCAAAGGGGCAGGAATCGATAATTCGTTAAAAGGGGAACTGATCAGATGCTTGTTAGTTTCCTTGTTACTGATAAACAGTAACCGGTAGTCATCACCTTGCTGATACACCTTGAAGTTGTAGGACTCACCTTCGGTTTTGTAGGTTTTATTCAGGTGGTGTTTTTTGACTCGCTCCAGAGGTAACAGATGACTGGAACTGTAATTCGTAAAGGCGACATTGACCGTGTAGATGAGAGGGAAAACGATAAAAATGGAAACGCCCAGGAGCGCAGGGAAGACATAACGATAATTGTAACCCTTGTTACTGATGAAGACCCAGGTGCCTGTGCAGACGATCAAAAGAATGGTTAGGGCAAAGGCTATTTCTTCCTGGGCGTACATCAAGGTCACGCCATAGAGCAATATCAGGTCAATCAGGCCAACTAATCCCCATGCCAGCCAGGTCATCGGGCTTTGGACTTTCTGAACAGCCTCCATAAATGTGCCTCCCGGGCAGGTGTTGTTCACGTTTACGGATGCAGAGAGCTGGGCTCAATCGTCATCGTTGGTGGCTTTTATGCTGGGTTCTGTCGAAAGGCTGACAACGACAGGTCTCTTTTTTTAGTCCTGCCGGGATCAGCCATTGCAATCATTAAGTGGGCACGAAACCTTCTATTGAAATAGAGTCGACGGCATGCCCTGTCGGGTTGTGTTTTCAACGCTAAATAGCCTAGTTTACAATCCGCCTGGCTGCGTCATTAAGCGCGCTCTTGTAATCTTGTCTTCCCGATGTGATGTTCAGCAGTGCTGATTCCATTGCTGACCAGAACTTACCCATTTCCGGTACATTAGGCATCAGCAGACCGTTGATAGCATTGTCATAGGTGGCCTTGATACGAGGATCTTTTTCCAGTTCTTTCATGTAGGCCTTGTTAGCCACAGCACCCAGGGGAACGTCACCGTTCATGGTACGCAGACCGTTTTCAGTCAACAGGTAGTTTTCAAGAAACTCCTGGGATAGAGACTTATTTGGACTGGCGCTGTTGAGGGTTGCGCCCCATACACCCACAAAGGCTTTGGATTGCTGACCATTGATGCTGGGGAGTGGTGCAACACCGTAGTTTAATTTTTTGCCGTTAATCTTGCCTTTGTCGAGATTAGACCAGGCCCAGGGACCTGTTATCATCATGGCAGACTTGCCGTTATTAAAACTGGATTCCATGACTCCGTAGTCTACCCCTCTGGGCAGAACGCCTTTATCTATCAGTTCTGTCAGCATTTTCCCGCCTGCCATGGCACCTGCATCATTGACGCCGGTATCCTTGACGTCGTAGCCGGTGGGCGTTTTCTTGAAAACATAGCCACCGTCAGCTGCCAGCATGGGCATGGTGAAGTAGGGTTGGATCTGGTCCCACATAATAGTGGTCACTTTTCCTTCCTTGCGTTCGGCCAGCTTGTCTTTGAGCGGAAACATCTCTTCAAAGGAGCTGGGAGGGGCAGGCAGAATATCTTTGTTATAGATCAAGCTGATGGCTTCCATGGAAATGGGGTAACCATAGGTCTTGCCATTGACCGTCATGGCTTCCCAGCCCAGATTATCAACCTTGCTTTTGAAGTCGGGGGTTGGGTTAACCGGTGAAATCAGCCCGCTTTTTACCCATTCACCGTAACGGTCATGCGCCCAGAAAAGAATGTCGGGACCACTGCCTGACGCAGCCGCTTGCTGAAAGCGGTCGGTCAGGTTTTCCGGAATTTCGACCTTGACCTTGATCCCTGTGTCATCCTGAAATTCCTTGGCCACTTCCCGGATACCGTTGTAGGCCTTGTCACCGCCTACCCAGATCACCAGTTCATCATCCTGAAAGGCAAAGACTTGAAGCGGACTGCAGGCGGCCAGAATGATAGCCGCAGCAACTACGGCTTTGCCAAGTGTTGTACCCAGTAATTTGATCATCAGTCAACGGCTCCCGATCAATTTGGCTGTTCAGGTAAAAGCGTTGGGAATAATCCTCATGCGCTTTCTGAAGGACAGGTTTCATTCGCAACCGGACATAAGACTCTTCCGTTTAGTCTCCTGATGATTCCCTTACCTGTGTTTAATGAGCGGTCATGAATGAAGTTTTAGTGTTTACAGACAACAAGGGTTATGACTGCCTGTCTAAAAGAGAAACTTTAGTCTGCTTTTAGCCAAGCAGAAACGAAAAAACTTATTCAATAATAGCGGCAGAATGGGAGGTCATAATGATGTGAGCAACAATTTTTATCAAGAGTGTGCTTTTCTCATAATGTTCTAAAAAATCAGGTTTATATGATAGTTAAATAAATCACTGAATAAACGACGATTGAAAATCAATGAAGAAAATGAAATAAGGTGTTTTTATTCTGAATTCAAATATTATCAAGGCCCCAACTATTATTGTAATGAGTCGGTTGGAGCCGCTTTAAATGTGATTTTTAGAAAAAATCGTCATCGCGAGACAGGTGCCCAGCTCTGTCGATGATAGTCAGAGCTGCCCGAGTATCATCTCGTTTCATTATCGAAACCAGCTGATATTCGAAGTGGTTGTTCAATAAGGCAGTGAGAGAAGCATTATCAAGCTTTGCAGGTGGTCGTGTAATTGACGAGCATTTTCCCTCAAAGCCAGTGCGGTTTTAATATCGTTTTGCTCTATGGCGGTTTTCACCAACTTCATATAAGTGTCAGAAACCGATTGTGTTTCTGGGGAGATGCCGGGCTGAGACTTCTCAGGGATTACAAAGGTCTTCAATAGCGATAACGCTGAAGTTTGTCGTCAGATAATCACTGACCTCATGCAGAATGGCCAGACGTTGGTTGCTGATGCGATAGTGAAGTTTGGCAACCGCTTGCTTGGCTTTCGCACGACGGTTGCTGCCTTTCGTTTTGCGGCTCAATGCTCGCTGTTTGCGAGCCAGACGTTTCAGGGAGTGTTGCTTTCTACTGTCTCATCCCGCTATGGCTGAGGTTTAAGGCCATTCAGCGTGTTGAATAGTGCTGATTTTATAATTCTACCTAGGTCCCTTGAGAATTGATGGTTTGTCATCGATGTAAACGATTACAGTCATAAAGACTTGCCGGGGATCAAATTTGCTGCTTTTTTTCATAGAGCCCTTTACCGGTAATTCCGAGGTTAACACTATGCCTGTGGACATCGGCACTTCATCCTCAGATGACACTCTTGAAAACAATCTTTCCCAGCCCGAACATCGTATGGGCATTATTGAGGCCTGGCTGCAAAAGGCAGACATCCGGCTAAACGGAGACAGGCCATGGGATATACGAGTACATAATCCGAAGCTGGTATCGAGAGTCAGGCGAGAGCGCTCCCTGGGTCTGGGTGAAAGTTATATGGAGAATTGGTGGGATTGCCTGGCGCTGGATGAACTGTTTTTTCGATTATTGCTCAAAGAGCAGAATCATGAGTCGATCACTGCCGGTCAGCACATCATGAACTGGATAGTGAGTCATGTCCTCAACCAGCAATCCAGAACCAGGGCCTTTCAGGTCGGAAAACAGCATTATGATACGGGCAATGAGCTGTTTGAGCGGATACTGGACCCTCATATGCAATACAGTTGTGCCTATTGGAAAGGCGCTGAAAATCTGGCGCAGGCTCAGGAAAATAAACTGGACCTGATTTGTCGCAAGTTGCAGTTTGAGCCTGGTCAAACATTACTCGACATTGGTTGTGGCTGGGGGGGGCTGGCACGATACGCCGCAAAAAATTACGGTGTTGAGGTAACAGGGCTAACTATCTCAAAAGAGCAACAGCAGCTGGCGCAGGAGCGATGTGCAGGTTTGCCCGTCACCATTCTGCTTCAGGATTATCGATCCTTAATAGGTAAGTTTGACCGTATGGTTTCGGTAGGCATGTTTGAGCATGTTGGTTTGAAAAATTATCGGACTTATATGAAACAGGCTCACAGGTTGTTAAACAGGAACGGACTGTTTTTACTGCACACCATTGGTACGAATATTACCAGCTGTGACACGGACCCCTGGATTCAGAAATACATATTTCCTAACGGGAAAATCCCTTCACAGACACAAATTACCCACGCAATGGAAGGTTTCTGGGTGATGGAGGACTGGCAAAATCTGGGGCCTGATTATGATAAGACCCTTATGGTCTGGCACGAAAACTTTGTACAGAAATGGCCTGAGTTATTGAAGAATTACCCAGAGAAACAGTATGACGAAACCTTTTATCGTATGTGGAACTATTATCTTTTGCAGTGTGCCGGGGCATTTCGTGCCAGAGCATTGCAGCTCTGGCAATTGGTATTGAGGCCTCGGGGAATAGCAGTGGATCGTTACGATGCTCCTCGGTAAACGAGATTAGAAGATCGCCTGGTAAAGGAAACCCGCGCCTACAGTCATGGACAGAATGACGACCAGGAAGGCAATGATCATTTTGTTCTTGAACAATGATTTCAGCAAGATCACTTCCGTAAGACTGGCGCCAGCGCTACCAATGATCAAGGCCGTCACTGCACCCAGCCCCATACCTTTGGCGGCCAGAGCCGAGCTGGGAGGAATGAAGGCCTTCTTGGTTTGGATAGCGATATTGTGGATAGTAACGTTGCTTTCAGTGTTGACCAGGCAAATGATTATGAGCAAACCGAACCAGCTTTCCGGGAGTTTAATATTCAGGGGAAAGGTGTGCTGGGCTTTGCACCTGAAGCAACCTATGGGCAGGCAAACGATATTATAAACGTCCAGATGTCCACATAACTGATTTCTACTATTGGAATATTTCTGGACCCGGTGCTGGTATTGAGAATATTGATGTTGGTTTTGCTGACTTCAGTGTGGCCTGGGTCAAGAGCAGTGCTGAGTTTGAGTATTATGATACCGCTGCTGATGCAGGAACTGAAGACAATCTGAAAAAGCAGACGCTAAACCAGAATATTCTTGATTTTCGTTTGGAAAACATCAAAGTCAATCAGAATGGAGCTTTGACGCTAGGCCTGGATTATGGCCAGGGTAATCCTTTTGAGGATTTCAAAGGTTATGACAAAAATGGTAATAAGTTCACCACAGGTGATCTGGATGACAAGGGCTACATGTTGACTGCAGAACATACGCAGTCGGAGTTCTTTGGCGGTTTCAACAAGTTTACGGTTCAATATGCAACGGACGCGATGACAGCATCGGGTTTGGGGTCCAGTGGTCAGGGTATCTCCGCAATTGATTCGAACAATGTGGATGGCAATGCTTTCGTGAGAGTCATGAATCAGGGTGTGATCAGTCTCGGTGAAAACATCGAAATGCAGTACCTTACTTCATACAATAAGCCTTCATTTGATGAATCCAGTAAAAAAGATATGACCTGGTACAGTGCAGGCGTGCGCCCAGTCTACCTGTAATCGAAAGAGTGCTCCCTGCGACCTAGCAGGGAGGTGAATTTCGTCAGCCCGTCAGGGCTGATCTTGGTTCTCGATATACTCCTTAATTACATCCAATGGTGCGCCCCCGCAGCTTCCGGCAAAATATGATCTCGACCATAAGACAGGCTTTCGATAAGCACCCGCAATATCACAAAACTCTTGCCTTAGTCTTCTGGACGAAACAGCTTTTAAACTGTTTATCAGTTTGGAAATAGACGGGGTTTTGGGCGTAAACTCAACCAGCAAATGCACATCCGACATTCACCACCTAACCTGATATTTTCCCTATATCTGCTATTTATCAGATAAGCCAACTTCAGGAAGCCGTATTATGCCTCCTATTCAGTACAGCACTCAGGTCATGGATCACCTCGGTTTGGTGGCGGGTATGTGTAAAGAGCTGGGGATCGCCGAGCATATAGACAGGCGCGCCCCAAAGGTGTCCGACGAATGGAACGTGTCTCATGGCGAGGCTGTTGTCGCCATGATCATCAACGGCCTTGGGTTTACAGGGCAATCCCTCCATATGTTTCCCCAGTTCTTCGACAATAAGCCCCTCGACAAACTGATCAGGGAAGAGATTAAACCAGAGCATTTAAACGACAAGGTTCTGGGAAGAGCACTGGATGAACTCTTTGATCTGGATGTCAGTAAAGTCTCTTTTGAGCTGGCTATCAAGGTGGTGACGCACCTCAAACTACCCTGTGATGCACTAAACCTTGATGGCACNGTTACAGTCGGGATCACCGACCGGATTTGAATCAGGCCATACTACTCCTGCTCACCGAAAACCGTGCAGGTATCCCGCTATTTATGAAAGCGGCCAGCGGCAATGTGACGGATAAGACCAGTTTCAATAAAATCGTTTCTCAGCATGTGAAGAGCTTTAAAGCGGCACTGAACGCCCGTTATTTTGTAGGTGATGCGGCATTGTACGTGGCCGACACAATTCAGGAGCTCAACGAGCAGAACCAGTGGTTTATCACCCGGGTTCCTCTCAACATTGGTGCCGCCAAAGAGCTGGTGCAGGGCGCGCCATCGCGTTCCATGGAAGCCGTCGAAGGCTTTGAATATTACGAATCTGTAGAGACGCTGTCTGACTACGCTGGTGTCGTGCAACGCTGGGTTCTGTTTCGAAACAAGCAGAGCCAGAAAACTGAACAGAAGACACTGACAAGGCGTATGCAGAAAAAGTCCCTGAAGGAATTCAAGGAGCTGGAAAAGTTGAGCAAGAAGCCGTTCCGGTGTGAAGCTGACGCCATGGAGGCCTTCAGGAAATGGGAAAAACAGTCCGAACTCTGTCAGGCTGAATCTCGGCTCATCAAGACCCCCCTGCTACAAAACCAAAGGCCGTCCCGCTGAAGGGACAGCTCCCGACCACTCTGAGTATTATGTGACCGGCTTCTGCTCAGTTACTGTGCAATCACGCCGGGATGCTGAAGCATCGCTGGGTTGTTTTATCTTAGCCACTAACGATATGGATACAGCTCGGCTAGACGCAGCTGAACTACTGAAGACGTATAAATCACAGCAACAGGTTGAAAGAGGCTTTCGTTTCCTGAAGAGTCCGGATTTTTTGGTATCTTCACTGTATCTCAAGAAGCCGGAACGGATTGAAGCCCTGTTAATGGTGATGACTTTATGCTTGATGGTCTATGCTGCTATTCAGCATCGAATCCGCTATGAACTGAAAAAGCAGAGCCGAACGTTCCCGGACATGAAGAAAAAGCCAGCCCAGAACCCAACGGGTAGATGGGTGTTCTTCTGCTTTGATGGTATCCATATACTGACGATTAATGGGATGGAGAAGCATGTGATTGGCATCACGGAGAGGCAGTCGACGATCATTTTTATTTTGGGCTCAACGTACCAAGAGATTTATTCCTGAATGGGGTGGTGAATGACGGGTAGTCATTATGCATCGTTATTTTTTGGGCGCACTATTATTGTTGGCCCCACTAGCACCGGCCTTAGCTGAAAACACTTATATATTGGCTCAATGGACAGCAGGCGACCATCTTCGAGTATGCGATAAGCCTGCTCCGGTGACATTAAAAGGGGCTGAGCTGAACTGGCAAAAAACGGCATCCGGTGTTTGGGAAGCAACCACCAAGCAAGCAGGCACAGCCGTTTTACAGGCATCCAGATATGAACGTACCGACTGCTCAGGAATACGCAGTCAAACAGGGCTTTATCATCTAGCTTTAAACACCGAAGATGGCTATCTGACAGGCAGAATAGCGGCAGGCAGCCATTCAGCCATTATGCTGAGGCTTTCTCAAAAAGAACGCACAAAAAAAACGCCTCCTTCCCGGCACCAGGCTTTTATGCCGCCTCTGGATGGACTGGGACAAACACCAACAATACCGGCCTTACTGGCACTTGGGGGAGCAGCGATGCTTTTCCCACCCCACCCTCCCCACCCACCTTTTCCGGGATTACCCGGTCAATCATCAAAATCTCAGGGTTTAACTTACACCTTGATGGCCCTTTTGATAATGGTGCAATGGCAGCTGCCTTTTTCTGGCAACATGGAAACCCCATTAGTTTATGTTGATATTGACAGCAATGATGAGCCTGTTGCCCTGTATCGGGATGATTTGCAGTGGCTGATACAGCATCTCCATGATGATAATTTTCTGGAACAGCTGGCACAAAGGCTTGACAACACCCTCTGGCTGGGTGGCTCTCTGGCAAACTGGTTTCAATACGAAAAACAGCAGCGTAAGCACTCAGCCATGGTGCGAACGAGAAACATTCTGGCATCCATGGCAGAAATCACTCAAGACTGGTTAGCTGATTCACACATAACCAAAGGAAATGGAGATTTTATTGCAGAAGATCAACTGGCACGAACTCTGGCAGGCGTTTTTGGCTGGAATAATCCAGTAGCAGCACCCGGTTATCAGGCACCTCTGGGAAAAAGAAAAAGAAGAGAAGAAGGAAATACAGCCCCCCAAACCACCAATGGAAGAGACTCATCCAGTACACAGCAGGCATCACACCAATATACCCTTCCTTTATCATACAGACTCACTGCTCAGGATGATGGCTCACCTCAAAACCCAGCACAGCCATACCACTGCCATGACGGGCCATCCTGCCCACATCCTGACTGCGCCCCTTATCGTTGTGATTGTGTAGATTGCCAGTCAAAAAGACTGCCGCCTCATATTCAAACGGACCATCTGCTTAATGTAGAACAGGTATTGGCTCTGACTTCGCTAGAATACATCTACCGAGAGATAGGCTTTTTACTGGGCCTCTCTTTTCACTTTGTTAATCAGCAGTCGTCTGCCATAGAGGTGTACACTAGAGCTCTTAATTTAGGGCTTTTGACTAAAGAACGTTTGGTTATGGCCGTAGCAGTTTTGCAATCCCCCGTCCAGGCAAAGGGTATAGCCTCGCAACTGCGCATCCAATACAAGCCCCCTCAGCCTGACTTCTACTCCATGAGACCCAATCCAGATGATAAAATATCAGCCAGAGACGCCTATTTAGTACTTTATGACCACTCAGCCGACTACTTCAAGATAGCTATTGAATTGGGTTTATCCCTTGATGAACTTCAGGATTTGAGAAGGAGCCATCGAAACGATTGTGGATACAGCATGATGCACTCCTTGTGGCATGCGGAAAATAACGGGCTGACATACAAGCGTTTGATCGGCTCATTGGAAAGGTTTAAGTGGAGACGTAACATAGAGGAGATAGAACCCTATTTACAACCTTCAGACATCTCTGTCGCTGGGCCAGACTTCGAGTGCATAAATGATCGACACCTGGCCCTATCCCAGACCATGACCTTGAGAGATCTGGTTTATTTCATTCCCGGTTTCATCCCTCCTAGCGCCATTGCCATGCACTTTAAATGCCCAGCTTTAGCTAGTAATATTTGTGAAAACTCCGACCAATTTCGGGGATTGCTATTAGACTGCTTGAGAGAGAGGCAAACCATTACCGCCAACGAAGTTGTCCAGCTTTTATCAAACCCCAATTTATCTCAACTTAATAATGCTCATAAACTTTTCAGCCAGCTCACTGGCGCGCCAGTTCCTGATAACAGAGAAGTGAACATACATAAGCTTGGGTATGTAGATAACCTGGAAGCTTTTGCAATAGCTTTAGGACTTCCAAAACCGCTAATCCCTGAATGGCTCAAAAGCTATTCACCTCTTAAAACAATTCTTGAGAATGCCTTCTGTCATCTTCGTGCAACGCCGGAGAACTTGGTTTATGCGTTAGAGCAAAGTGGGAACGGTCATTTGGTCAATAATATAGAATGGCTACAAAACATCAGAGGTGTGCCATTACCTGAGCATGCCCCCCTTTATTTGACCGACGCAGCAATACAGCAAACCAGTATTCCTTTACATTCAGAGCCTCTCAGCCTTAAAAACATGAAAGGGGTGGAGCTTTCTCATAATTGGTATTGGGTTGGGCTGGCACTTGGAGTGTCATATGATACGATGAAATCAATTTTTCAGAACAACCTATTTATTGGCGATAAGTATTTCTCTTTTCTCAACACGCTGATTTCATTGGGATATGAAACAGCCCACCTGTATGAAGCCCTCCAATTCCTTAACGATCAGGTGGCTATTAGAACTCTCCCCCTTCACTGGAACTGTTCGCCAAACTGGCCACTCGAAACTCTTTCAAACCATGCTGAAGCCAACAGAGCCTTTATCACCTTCATTATCAGCGCCGAAAATCATGCCAAGCAAGTTGCCGAGGCTCTTCAGATCGATGAGGGCACTTTTTTGAGTTTGAACTCATATCACCATCATGACTCCCGCAAAGTGATTTTCAATTTGTTCGAAATGTATAAAGAGAGTCGTGCCGCCAGTAATGCAGACTTGATTGATCGGCTTATTTATCTCCTGTCTACATTACAACTTAACCATCTTAAACCTCAACTCTACGATGCAGCTGGTACAGTAGCTGCTGGAACCATGGCGAGAGAAAACCAGCGCAAAGAAAACTTAAAACTAATCGCACTATCAATACTAGATGTACCCAACGCATATCTCTGCCCCATTACACATGATTTGATGAAGGAACCTGTCAAGGTAGAAATGGGTGATCATTGGCAATATTTTGAAAAAGAGGCCTTGCTCACTTGGGTGAAACAACATGGCACCAATCCCCTGAGCCGACAGCCTGTCAACTGGCGCAGTGACGTGCAGGAAGCACCAGAAATGCAGGCTGAAATTAATGGCTGGCTTTATAGTCAATGATGCTTATCTGGCACCTGCACTCTGTGTGGGTGCCACAGATGCAGACTCAACCTCCCCGTGTTTTGCAGAGCCTATCGACTTTAGCTAGTTCTCATCCAAGAACGTAATCAACCGCACACTCTGAGCTTCAGGTACAGAAAGCAATAAAGCCCTACTGCTTTTCTGCGTTTATATTTCCTAAAGGTCGAATTCTGTAGGAAAACTGAAAAGCAAAGGGCTTTAAAATGCGCAAAAAACGCACTCAGAAGTGTAGTCCGGATTTGCCCTTCAGGGATCATACGATTTATGACGAACTTAACAACGTCTCCCTATGGCTTGGGTGCAATTAAAAGTGTTCCCAACAAGGTGGGAATTCCAATTTCCAAAGCTCCCACCCCGCATAAATGTTCAGTGCAAAAAAACGAAATATCATAGAATTAATGCATCAGGAACACTTTTAATTGCACCCGATTCAAGGAAAATGCTTCTGTATTTATTGTGGGGCATAGTAAGTTGGGATTCGCTGCGCTCGTCCCAACCTACCTGGCTTAGATGAAACCAAACCTGCTATTGAATATTTATTTGCCAGTATTCAAAGGCAGGCACTTCATAGGGGTGTGATTTCTTCAGGGCGGCAATGGTAGCCTTGAGAAATTGAGGCTTACAGATCATTTCAACCCTGAACTCTTTAACCTGCTCAATACACCCCTGTTGTCCCAAAAAGGGTGTGCTGTCCTGCAACGGACGAAACTGCCCCGTACCGGCAGTTTGCCAGCAGCAACAGTCATAACAACCGTCGTAGCGTCCCGCCCCGGCTTCAAACATGGCTGTTTTTACCGCTTCAAGATGGCTTTCCGGAATAAAAACTGAAATTTTATACATCCGACATTCACCACCTAACCTGATATTTTCCCTATATCTGCTATTTATCAGATAAGCCAACTTCAGGAAGCCGTATTATGCCTCCTATTCAGTACAGCACTCAGGTCATGGATCACCTCGGTTTGGTGGCGGGTATGTGTAAAGAGCTGGGGATCGCCGAGCATATAGACAGGCGCGCCCCAAAGGTGTCCGACGAATGGAACGTGTCTCATGGCGAGGCTGTTGTCGCCATGATCATCAACGGCCTTGGGTTTACAGGGCAATCCCTCCATATGTTTCCCCAGTTCTTCGACAATAAGCCCCTCGACAAACTGATCAGGGAAGAGATTAAACCAGAGCATTTAAACGACAAGGTTCTGGGAAGAGCACTGGATGAACTCTTTGATCTGGATGTCAGTAAAGTCTCTTTTGAGCTGGCTATCAAGGTGGTGACGCACCTCAAACTACCCTGTGATGCACTAAACCTTGATGGCACCGGTTTCCACGTCGATGGTCGTTATAACTGTGGTGACGAAGTGGACGACGAAGATCTTAACTGCATCAGACTTTGCAAAGGTTACAGTCGGGATCACCGACCGGATTTGAATCAGGCCATACTACTCCTGCTCACCGAAAACCGTGCAGGTATCCCGCTATTTATGAAAGCGGCCAGCGGCAATGTGACGGATAAGACCAGTTTCAATAAAATCGTTTCTCAGCATGTGAAGAGCTTTAAAGCGGCACTGAACGCCCGTTATTTTGTAGGTGATGCGGCATTGTACGTGGCCGACACAATTCAGGAGCTCAACGAGCAGAACCAGTGGTTTATCACCCGGGTTCCTCTCAACATTGGTGCCGCCAAAGAGCTGGTGCAGGGCGCGCCATCGCGTTCCATGGAAGCCGTCGAAGGCTTTGAATATTACGAATCTGTAGAGACGCTGTCTGACTACGCTGGTGTCGTGCAACGCTGGGTTCTGTTTCGAAACAAGCAGAGCCAGAAAACTGAACAGAAGACACTGACAAGGCGTATGCAGAAAAAGTCCCTGAAGGAATTCAAGGAGCTGGAAAAGTTGAGCAAGAAGCCGTTCCGGTGTGAAGCTGACGCCATGGAGGCCTTCAGGAAATGGGAAAAACAGTCCGAACTCTGTCAGGCTGAATCTCGGCTCATCAAGACCCCCTGCTACAAAACCAAAGGCCGTCCCGCTGAAGGGACAGCTCCCGACCACTATGAGTATTATGTGACCGGCTTCTGCTCAGTTACTGTGCAATCACGCCGGGATGCTGAAGCATCGCTGGGTTGTTTTATCTTAGCCACTAACGATATGGATACAGCTCGGCTAGACGCAGCTGAACTACTGAAGACGTATAAATCACAGCAACAGGTTGAAAGAGGCTTTCGTTTCCTGAAGAGTCCGGATTTTTTGGTATCTTCACTGTATCTCAAGAAGCCGGAACGGATTGAAGCCCTGTTAATGGTGATGACTTTATGCTTGATGGTCTATGCTGCTATTCAGCATCGAATCCGCTATGAACTGAAAAAGCAGAGCCGAACGTTCCCGGACATGAAGAAAAAGCCAGCCCAGAACCCAACGGGTAGATGGGTGTTCTTCTGCTTTGATGGTATCCATATACTGACGATTAATGGGATGGAGAAGCATGTGATTGGCATCACGGAGAGGCAGTCGACGATCATTTTTATTTTGGGCTCAACGTACCAAGAGATTTATTCCTGAATGGGGTGGTGAATGACGGTTTTATTATTTATATCGAGCATTTTAATCCCGCTTTTTCAAAGCCAGGCGGCACCCCTGACACCGGATGAGTCCCCATGTTGAGCCTGTACAATCCGAGTGTTGAGTTGGTCTGAGAAAACATACTTGGCAACTGCGTTTGGAAGTTCAGAATAAAGTACCTGGATATTCGACATGCCGCCTCCCAGGACAATAACTTCGGGATCAAAAATATTGATGACACCTGCAAGAGCACGCGCCAAAGCATCAACATAATGATTGAAATGGTTGATGGCCTGTTCGTTCCCTTCTTCCACTTTAGCCATGACGGACTGTGCATCCGGTATTTCTTTGGTGCTATAACCATAGTTTTCACGGAATCGCCTGGTCATGCCCGTGCCCGATGTAAAGGTTTCGATACAGTTTTGGCGACCACAGTAACAGGGTTGGTTCGGACCATCGGTGTTTTCATGGTAATAGGGCAAGACATTGTGTCCCCACTCACCGGCAATGGCATTGGGCCCTTGAATCAGCTGGCCATTGTACACCAGTCCTCCGCCGCAGCCCGTTCCGATAATGACACCAAAGCAGCTTCTGGCACCGGCCGCAGCGCCATCGGTGGCTTCCGATAAGGTAAAGGCGTCAGCATCGTTAGCCAGTTTGACGGTTATGCCCAGTCGATGCTCAAGGTCTTCGGAAACTGTCTGGTCATTCAGATACAGGGTGTTGGCATTTTTCATTCGGCCGGTATCAGGGCTGACGGCACCCGGCAGGCATAGGCCAATATGACTGGCTAGGCCATAGTGTGTTTGAACCGTGTTGATTAACCCTTCAATGCTATCAATAAAATCAGGGTAGTTGCCTGGTGTTGGCTGCCGTTTACGGTGAATGATTTCTCCGTCGTTGGACAATACGACAATTTCTGTTTTAGTACCGCCTACATCTATCCCCAGTCGCACAGAAATACCTCGAAGGTTGCTCGGTTTATTTGTCGTACTTTTTTAATATGACTGAATCATTATTGCAGGGTGCAGGTCCCTTTTTCCAGATCTTTGACTTCAGGAATGAGCTCTGGCTTGCCCTGAAGCCTGGTGATTTGCCAGAAATATTCGATTCCATGTGTATCGGTACTTAATCAAAGAATCCAAGCTGGAATTCATCGGTCTTCATCAGGTAGTCATTGAACCGGTTTTTGTTGTTCGTCCAGGTCCCGATGGCCAGGGGGTGGTCAGTAAACGGCAGAGTTTTGTCATTATTAAATGTTGAGGTGTATCCCGGCTTTCATTGGGCTGACGGCAGGTCCACATAGGACTCCTTGCCGTACTTTAGCTTTATTCAATGGGCAGGAACCATTCAAAAAAGAAAGGGCTGGAAAGGAAAATTTTATTAAGGCTTGATTGTTCAGTGATTCTCTTGCGGTGCGTAGTCTGAAAAATACAATGCACGTGTGTTTGGTTATCACTTGTCCAGCGTATAGTGTCGTATAAGCCTTGAAATCGTTTACAGGTCACAATTCCTTTTCATAGAGCGACTGACCAAGAATAATTTGCAACTAAACCGGAATGACTGGAAATCAGAAGTATAATTATCCAAGGGTCATGCCGTCACGTTTGGTTAACAAGCAGCCATGAGCGGAAAATGCCAATTTGTTGCAGCTCTTCTTGAGACACAAGTTGTGCCAACCAGGCTACACCATTGAATGGCAAGCACCTGTCATGGCGACATTTTTATGAGGTGCCCTATAGGTACCCAAACAGCCATGAGTGGTTGAAATAATTTATTGCCTCGAAGGGCGAGAAATTTTTCATGGTAAATAATGCAGGTGGAAAACATGAGCGTAAACAAGGCTGGACAAAACGATACAATGCCCGTTGTGGACAGTGAGGACATTGCTCAGAGTGTCGTCAGGCATCTTCAGCAATCACTGGGAGTTGAGCTCGATGAAGCTGGACCTGCAGAGTATTGGGAAGCCCTCAGTCTGGTCGTCCGTGAGATTGATTTGCAACGTATTCGTGCCACTCGCAAGAAAGAGCGTGAAGGCAAAGCCCGTCGTATTTATTACCTCTCTCTCGAGTTTCTGGTGGGGCGTCTGCTAGGGAATAATCTTCACAATCTGGGTATCTTCAAAGAAACTGAAAAAGCCATGGCCAAACTGGGTACGCCTCTGGTAGATATTCTTGAAAATGAGTCTGATCCTTCACTGGGGAATGGGGGGCTGGGAAGACTGGCAGCCTGCTTTATGGACTCGATGACAACTCTGGATATGCCTGCCATGGGGTATGGCATTAACTATCGTTTTGGTCTCTTTCGCCAGAGCTTTGCCGGTGGCAAACAGGTCGAAACACCGGATGGCTGGCGTGAAGACAGTTTCCCCTGGGGTATAGAGCGAGCCAAGCGTAAACAACACGTTAAGCTGTACGGTTTAGTGAGAGAGCATGCTGGCAAAGCTGTCTGGGAAGATACTCAGGAAGTTCTTGGAATGCCCTGGGATGTTCCTGTCACCGGTTATGGCACCGGGACTGTGAATACATTACGCCTCTGGGAAAGTCGTGCTGCTCACGGGTTTGATCTCAACAGTTTTGATGCGGGTCGTTATCAGGATTCCCGTTCCCAGGAAATCAGCGCAGAAAACATCAGTCAGGTTCTCTATCCCAATGATAACCATCCGGCAGGTAAAGAGCTGCGTCTGATTCAGCAATACTTCTTTGTTGCCTGCTCACTGGCTGACCTGATCGAGCGCTACAAGCGTGAAAACAGTGAGAGTCTTAAAAACATTGCAGATAAGGTAGCCATTCAGCTGAATGATACCCACCCGGCCATTGCTGTTGCCGAATTCATGCGCGTGCTTATGGATGAAGAAAACGTTGTTTTTAGCAGAGCTCTGGAAGTGACTCGTGAGGTTTTTGCCTACACCAATCATACCTTGTTACCCGAAGCTCTGGAAGAATGGCCACAGCAACTGATCACCAAAGTGTTACCTCGTCATATGCAGATCATTCATATGATCAACTATCACTTTCTGCATTCCGAGGTAGAAGCTGTCTGGCCGGGTGATGACCATATGAAACGCCGCCTGTCCATTATTGAAGAGCCGGATCGCCCTGGAGATGATCAAATGGTTCGCATGGCGTTCCTGTCGGTGGTTGGCAGTCATAAGGTCAATGGTGTAGCAGCCCTGCACTCACGACTGGTTCAGGAAAAACTGTTTCCTGAGTTTCATCATATGTGGCCTGAGAAAATCATTAATGTCACCAATGGAGTAACCCCCAGGCGCTGGCTGGATTACTGCAACCCGGAACTGGCCGCACTGATCGATGAAACGATTGAAGGAGATTGGCGCAAGGACCTTTACAAGCTGGGTGCCATGAAGGCTTATGCTGATGATCCCGCCTTCCAGAAACGGTTTGCTGCCATCAAACATGATAATAAAAAACATCTGGCCGCCGTCATCAAAGAACTTTGTGATGTAGACGTGAGTCCTGATGCCATTTTTGATGTGCAGATCAAACGACTCCATGAGTACAAGCGTCAGCAGATGAATTTGCTGCACATCATGGCGCTGTATCGTCGATTATTAGATAACCCTGATCTGGATGTTCCTCCTCGGGTCTTTATTTTTGGTGCCAAGGCGGCTCCTGGTTACAAAGTAGCGAAAACCATTATTCATGCCATCAACCGGGTGGCTGAGCGGGTCAATAACGATCGTCGTATCAAAGACAAGCTGAAAGTGGTTTTCCTGCCTAATTATCGTGTCAGTCTGGCGGAGAAAATTATTCCTGCTGCGGATGTCTCTGAACAGATTTCTACAGCGGGCTTTGAAGCTTCCGGTACCGGCAACATGAAATTTGCTCTGAACGGAGCCCTGACAGTAGGTACGCTGGACGGTGCCAATGTCGAGATAGCGGAAGAAGTAGGCGACGATAACATTTTTATCTTCGGTCTCACCGTTGAGCAGGTGTCAGAGCTTCGTCATCGTGGTTACAACCCAAGGGATATTTATAACCGTTCTGAAGAGTTACGCAGTGTTATTGACTGGCTGGATTCTGGAGATCTATGCCCAGAAGAGCCGGAAGCCTTCAGACCATTGGTTGAAGCCCTGCTGGATCAGGGTGATTACTTTCTGACAATGGCAGACTATCAAGCCTACAGTGATGCTCATGAGAGGATTGCAGAAACCTGGAAGAAGCCTGAACTCTGGTGGAAGATGGCCATTACCAATTCTGCCTCAATGGGTAAGTTCTCTTCCGATCGTTCTATACAGGACTACGGTAAGGCCATCTGGAATATGAGTTGATCGTTAGCGGAATAATGTAAAGCCTGAATCACTACTCATGAGTGGTTCATTGCTTTCAATGGATTCCAGGCAGGGAGTCTGTCGATTTTTGAACAGACTCCTATACTACCTCAGACTGAGTAAACAGAAGCCATTCCCTGTATGCCTAATTCTGTCGAACCGCTGATCGGCCATCTGCTGGATTGCCGTTGTGCTGAACCATTTAATCTCCTGGGGTTTCATGAGCGTCCTGAAGGCAGCCATGAGCGCACTGGAAATAGTGGTCTACTACTGAGAGTCTGGAGGCCTGATGCCAGCAATGTCAGCGTTATTACCTTTACATCGGGTGAAGCCATTGGTGAGATGGTTCAGGTTGCTCCTGGTTTATTTGAACTCTTACTATCAGAGTGCTGCTCTGTCTTTCTGTATCAACTGGTAGTGACCAATAAAGATCACCAGTCGTATACATTAGTCGACCCCTACCAGTTTCAGTCTTATTCTCTGAGTCATTTTCATCGTGAACCTTACCGAAACTATCGTTATATGGGAGCGCATCTGGTTTCGTTGCATCCTGAGCCCAAGGTGACTATCGATGGGGTGATTTTCAGGGTGTATGCTCCCAATGCCCGTAGCGTCAGTCTGGTGGGTAGCTTTAATGGCTGGGATGGTCGAATGCATCCTATGGCGAGCTCAGACGATGGTATCTGGCGTCTGTTCATTCCAGGGGTAAAAGCCGGCGATCTCTACAAGTATGAGATTCGCAGCCAGCAGGGGGATTTGCTGCCTCACAAAGCTGACCCCTACGGCTATTATGCCGAGCAACCACCGGGTAATGCTTCCATTGTTTACGATCATCTTGATTATGAGTGGGAAGACAGTCGTTGGAAGCATCATGCTTGCCTCGACAGACCGGTTAGTATTTATGAAGTGCACCTGGGGTCCTGGCGTAAAGAGCAGGGCAAGAACCTGACGTATAAAACACTGGCAGAGCAGTTAATTCCTTATGTTGTCGACATGGGTTTTACACACATTGAACTGATGCCACCCATGGAGCATCCATTCACAGGGTCATGGGGTTATCAACCGGTTGGTCTGTTTGCGCCAACCAGTCGCTTTGGTAATCCGGATGACTTCAAGGCATTTATTGATAGCTGTCATCAGGCAGGTATTGGCGTCATTCTTGACTGGGTGCCGGCCCACTTTCCATCAGATTCTCACGGTCTTGGCCGTTTTGATGGCGCTGCCCTGTATGAATATGCTGACCCTAAAAGAGGCTGGCATCCAGATTGGCAAACCCACATTTATGACTATGGAAAGCCTGAAGTTAAGGAATTTCTGATCAGTAATGCCATGTACTGGCTGGATCGTTTTCATCTTGATGGAGTTCGGGTTGATGCAGTCGCTTCTATGCTCTATCTCGATTATTCCAGAAGTGAAGGCGAGTGGGAGCCAAACCAACTGGGGGGCAATGAACACATTGAAGCCGTGCAATTTCTCAAGGAGTTGAATGAAACGCTGTATCTGCATTATCCGGATCAGGTTTCTATTGCTGAAGAGTCTACCAGTTGGCCCAAGGTCTCCATGCCTACCTATGATGGCGGGTTGGGTTTTGGTTACAAATGGAATATGGGGTGGATGCACGACACTCTGGACTATATGACTCGAGACCCGATCCATCGTGCTCATAATCACTGGGAAATAATGCAGAGCATGACCTATCACTACAGCGAGCATTTTATTCTCGCTTTGTCGCATGACGAGGTGGTGCATGGCAAGGGCAGTCTTCTGGGGAAAATGCCGGGAGATGAGTGGCAAAAATACGCCAACCTGAGAGCTTATCTGGGCTTTATGTTTGGACACCCCGGGAAAAAACTCCTATTCATGGGGGCAGAGATCGGCAGTGTCAGAGAGTGGGATCATGAGGGGCAGCTGGATTGGGAGTTACTTAATAAAAATAATTACAGTCAAGGGCTTAGTCAGCTGGTTAAAGAGTTAAATCACCTGTATAAGTCTTATCCTGCTCTGTACAAGTCGGACTATGATCAAAATGGTTTTGCCTGGGTCGTCGCAGACGATCAGCAACAGAGTGTATTTGCATTTATACGAAAAAGCTTTTCAGGTTCTCCGGTTCTGGTGATCGCTAATATGACACCGGAAGTAAGACAGGATTACCGGGTCGGCGTGCCTGTCAAGGGAGTCTGGAAAGAAGTATTGAATTCCGATGGACAGTGTTTTGGTGGCAGTGGTGTTGCTAACAGCAAGTCATTGTATACCGAGCATTACCATACCCATGGTTATGACTGCTCGCTGGTGGTGACGCTTCCCCCTCTGGCGACATTGTTTCTGGTTCCGGATTCTTGCGCCATATAAATCAACAATTTGAATGAAAACAGCCTTAAGCGAAAAAAGTTATTGTGATCACTGATATTTCTGTTTCAGCGGGGTGCCCCGAGCTGCAAGGGGCAACAAGAGTTAATGAAGATTTTATACCGACAGCTGATAATAAAGCTGTAGGTGTTAATTTTGCAGTCTATGCACCAGATGCCAGCCAACTTTATCTTTGCCTGTTTAATCAGAATGATGAAGAAGAACGGTTGGAAATGATGCCTTCCGATCAGGGAGTCTGGCATCTTCTGGTTAAAGGTATAGGTGCCGGTCAGTGCTATGGTTTTCGTGCGGATGGCGCCTGGTCACCCTCTATTTCTCCTAGATTTAACAGTCAAAAGTTGTTGATGGATCCTTATGCCCGTGAAGTACGAGGCCGTGTCCAATGGTCTGACGCCTTGTTCGACTACCAGTGGTACTCGCAGTCAGATGACAGTGCTTATAAAGTAAAGAATTTTTCTTCTGCAGACAGTGCTGAACAGTGGTTGAAGAGCGAGCAGGACAGTGCTGCTTTTATGCCTCGCAGTGTGGTAAGGGAGCATTCTTTCGACTGGCAGTCTGTAAAAAAGCCGGGTACCTCCAGTGCAGACAGCATTATTTACGAAGTGCACGTAAAAGGATTTACGCAGCAGCATCCAGATGTGCCGGAAGCGCTGAGAGGGACTTACCTGGGGCTCTGTCACCCCAGTGTGATCGAGTACCTGAAAGGGTTGGGTGTCACCGCCGTTGAGTTGTTGCCTGTGACGTCGCTGGTCAATGAAGAGCGCCTGGAAAATATGGGGCTCAGAAATTACTGGGGCTATAACCCTCTCTGCATGATGGCACCTGAGCCTTCACTGGCGATTGAGGATCCAGTCACGGAAATGAAGACAATGGTACGTGAGCTGCATCGGGCCGGTATCGAAGTCATCATGGATGTTGTCTATAACCACACCTGCGAATCCGGGTATGGTGGCCCAAGTCTGAGTATGCGAGGTTTGGCAGAAAGGGATTACTATCTGATGGATGATCATAATGGTCGTCTATCTGCCGTCAACTATACCGGCTGTGGCAATACTCTGAACTTTGACAGCCCCCAGACTTTGAAGCTGACTATGGATGCATTACGTCTGTGGACAGAAGAATACCAGATCGATGGTTTCCGGTTTGATCTTGCGCCTACTATGGCGCGGCAGCATCGCGAGTACCGATACGATAGTGCGTTCTTTCGTGCTGTCCATCAGGACCCGGTGATTTCCCGTACCCGGCTGATCGCAGAGCCTTGGGATATTGGCCCAGAAGGTTATCGGTTGTCTGGTTTTCCTGGTGAATGGCAGGAGTGGAGTGATCGTTTCAGGGACAGTAGCCGAGCCTATTGGCGGGGTGATAGTGGGCGTCTGGCTGAAATGGGCTGGAGAATATCTGGTTCTGAGGATTTATTTGGTAAACGTCGTCCATTAGCCAGTATTAACTACCTGTGCAGTCATGACGGTTTTACTCTGAATGATTTGTGTGCCTACGAAGAACGTCGTAATCATGCTAATGGCGAAGATAACCGGGACGGTGATCAGCATAACTTCTCACGAAACTATGGAGTAGAGGGTGAGACGGATGATCGTGGAGTGCTCTCTCACAGACTGAGAGTCAGAAAAAATATGCTGGCCACATTGATGCTGTCTCGTGGCATCCCCATGCTGTTATCAGGTGATGAATTTAGTAACAGCCAACAGGGTAATAACAATGCATATTGTCAGGACGGGCCTTTATCCTGGCAGGATTGGAGCTGGATGCGAGACAGCCGTTGCGAGGGAGCCATGTTGCAATCCTTTGTGCAGCAGCTGACTGCTCTTCGCAAAAACCATCCTTTACTGGGAGGTTCTGGAGGTCGAAACGGGATAACCTGGTATGACCCGGACGGCAGCCTGCTGACTGAAGCTCAGTTAGGAGAGCTGGGAGGGGGATGCCTCTGTTTAAAAATAACGTCGCCATTGTCGGATACCGAAGTCCAGTGTCTGTATATTTTGATCAACAATGAAGATCAGGCCAGAAAAGTATCCTTGCCTCAGATTGAGTCCAATCATGGCTCAGCTACCACTAAAGACAGATGGTGGACTCGCTTGCTGGATACGAGTTCTGAGTCGTCTTTTTCAAGAGAAACTCTTCTGACACGTGGCTGGTATGAGCTGGAAGCCTGCTCACTGGCAGTCATTGAAGAACACCTCTGACACAATCATTCTTGCGCCTTGTATAAGGCGCTTGTCTAAATAATGCCTATCTTAAAACAGGGCATCTGTGCATCCGTCAGATGCCCGTTTTATGATCAAAGTCATATATTCACCTGTTTGGTGCATTTTGGGGTATCGAGTGTTAATCCTGCTCAGATATTATACAAACAGGTCTTTCAAACAGTTGTTTTATGTCTCTGTGAATGACCTGCACCTGAACTAATCAAACAATAAAAATAATATGATGAAAACACACCGGACTTTAATAGCTCTCAGTCTCTGGCTGTTTGCAACAGGCGCTATGGCCTCAAAGGGCGTAGCTTTTATTCATGGCACGGGTAAGCAGACCAATGCTTACGACAACTATTGGACGGGTAATTTTGTAAATTCTGTACGACAGGGTATTCCTGATAGCAGTAAGTACGTGGTGATCAATTGTGACTTTGATCAGTTTATGTGGCATCAGGATGCTGCAGGCTGCCTTTCTGGTCAGCTGACTAACTTTATCAATAACGAAGGGATTACCGATCTGGTCGCCATTACGCACTCTAATGGCGGGAATGTAGTTCGCTGGATTATGTCTAACCCTACATCAGACTCGCGCTTTCCCAATATTATCAACACCCTCAGCAGAGTTATAGCACTGGCTCCTTCCAGTTTAGGGACGCCTTTGGCAGATGCTGTCAATCAGGGCAATGTCTTCGAGCAAACGTTAGGATGGATTCTGGGTTATGGCTCAGATGCGGTAAAGCAGCAGCAAGTCAGCTGGATGGCGAACTATAACGCTCAATATCTCTATGGCACTCAGGGCAGACCCTCTCTCCCAAAGCCTTTTGAAACGGTAATAGGGAGTGATGTGGATTCTGCCATCTGGGACAGTGACAGCTATTGCGGTGGTTATCAGTATCAGGTGTCTTTAGAAACCACTCAGAACTGGCTGGATGACTGTTCTGATGGATTTCTGGAGTGCACTTCCCAGGCGGGTGCCGGTTCCGTTCTTTTCTACGACAAGAGCCGAACAAAAGGCCGAGAGCCGCTGAGTCATCATCAGAGCAGACGTAACTGCTTCAAACTCGACACCATTCTGCGTAGCGAAATTCAGGGGTAATATCATGAAAACTATAATGATAGCGAGCCTGATCGTAGCCAGCGTCAGTCTTATGGCGGTTGGCAGTGTGTCGGCCAATGAATTCGAATTGAACAGTCTTTCGGTACCCATGCAACAGCGGGGCATAGAAAGTATCACTCGTGAACAGAAAGACATTCATTTCAGTTTTGCCGAAAGCGGTGAAGTCTGGCAGAACAATCAATCCGCTGAAGTGGCGTTGGAAAGTAATGAGTACTGGTTCCAGATTTCCGGGGCAGAACTGAAGTCTGGGATTGATTTGGATATCAGTGAGCCAGAACCACTGGTCCGGTTTTCATCCTTGACTCTACCCGATGCAAGGCAAAGCCTTGGCGGTAATCAGACAGGGTTACCTTCTATTCAGCCAGGACTGGTGAGCAAGCAGCCCGGACTGTCTGAAATTCCACGACCACAGGGCAGTCGCCGAGCCAATGCCATCAATCCTGATCAGCTGGAGATTTTCAGAGAGGGCGAGGTACAGCCCATGAATGCTGCCAAGCTCAACATGATTAATGAAACCCAACTGGCATCAGACAGTATTTTCCAACGATCCGGAGCTATGAAGCTTAATGCTTCGATCGGTACCGGCCGCTTCAAAATGAGAACCCGTCAGAGTCTCCGTGATTCGGATCAGTACCTGATCAATATCAAGGAAAAAGGCAGTCAGAAGAAGCTTCACATGTCTGCTCCCAGATTGTCTCTGTTGTCCGGCGAAGCCATCACCTTTGGCGCCCAGATGAAAGATCGTCATCGGGTGTTATCCGGCGCAGACTATCAGGCCTATGTCGTCAGCCCTGATGGAGAAACCAGCTGGGTAAAACTGAGAGAGGGTAAAAAAGGACAGTGGCAGGTTGATATGCCTTCCAGATTCGGTCACACAAGACCTGGAGAGTTACATGAGTTGTATATTGATGCCTATGCTCCTGAAGGAAACAATCAGCTCAGACGGAGTGGTAAAATTGCTTTCTCTGTCGCAACACCTACCGCTCAGCTGGAAGATATCAAGCTGGTGATGGAAGATGACACACTGGCTGACAGCATGATCAATGTGGCTTCCGAAGGTCGTTATGAGCTGCGAGCTACGCTTTATGGCACCGACGAAAATGGAGAGATGCGCTCTATTATGAGAAGTCACTCTGCTTACTGGTTAACACCTGGTTTGCAACAGGTGGCTTTGAAGCTGGATCAGAAGATTTTTGAGAACAGTGGCTTGAGTGCGCCGTTCGCCCTGAAGTCTTTTGAGTTGATTGATCAGAGTCAGCTGGGTGTTCTTCACCGTCAGTCTGAAATCTGATCAGTACTAGCCCGGAAAATTCATAAAGCCGCTCTAATCAGGGAAAAGACTGCTGAAATACTGAGATGTTCGCTTTCTGATGTATACGAAAAGAAACGAACATCGCTCGTCGGCTTTTCGCTAGCTCTTTTCCCGCCATGACAGCATTTTTCCAACAGATCCATGCAATAAGCATGAATATGTTGGAAAAATGTGTCAGCCGAAAAAATAGCAGAGCGAGAAGCTCGACACTTTATGAAATTTCCGGGCTAGGAGGCTGACCGAGAATAGCGTCCGAGCATAAAATTCAGTAGAACGAGTCAGCTTTTTCACTGAATTTGTGCGAATAGTTGACCTATTTAAGCAAATTCAGTGGAAAAGATGGCCGTTCTTTCTGGATTTTAGGCCGGGCTGTCTATTCTCGGTCAGCCTCCTAGGCCTGACGGGAAGTAAAGTCAGGCTCATCTCTTTCCGACATTTCTTCACGAACCGATTGCAGCTGATTGAAGGCGGTCACTTTCTCATCCAGGAATGTTTCCAGTTGGTTGTATTGAGACGTCGCTTCAGAAGTTAATTGCACCAAACTGGCAAACGACAGAAGACTGCCATGATCTTTGTTGAGTTCTGACAGTCGTTGATTCCAGTCATCCGAGGGTTCTTCCTTGTATTGATCCACCCGTTGGCAGGCATCCTGAAAAACAGGAAGTGTCTCTTCTATAGGAAGGGGAGAGTCTTGCAGCATCTTCTCGAACTGATCTCTGACATCCAGCATAGCTTCGGCGATTCGGGTCTTTTGAAGCTGGCTGTCCAATACTTCGACCGCAGTATCCAAGAGTTTTGCTTGCAGGTTGTAGTGGGCTTTCGGGTTTTCAACCACTGTATCTATCCAGGCTTGCATGTCCCTTAGCTTAAGGATAGTCATTTCTGTACCTTTATTCCGTAGCTGTTAAGGTGATTGAGTCCTGATTGTGATGAGGTGTTGAAGTATAAAGTCTCAGTACAACCAGACCGCCCAATCCACCCAGAGTGAGCAGAATGCCAGGCATCCAGTTTTTGTTGGATATCTCGATAAGCCAGGTAGAGATTAAGGGGGTTATGCCACCTGCGATAAAGCCCATGTTGTAGCTTAGAGCTATGCCGGTATACCGGACACGGGTTGGAAAAAGTTCAGAAACAATAGGAATCTGCGTAGCTGACATTAATCCAACCAGCAAAGAAAACATAGGAAGTGTCCATGCATTCAGGTCGGGATAGCGGATCACCAGCCAGTACCAGGGAAGTCCTATGAATAAATGACAGCATATCGCCGCTTTCAGCATGGTTTTAGGATGACTGCGATCATAAAGCAGGCCAAATATCAGAACGGTAATGACAATCAGTGCGGCCATAATGGTGGAGTGAAATGCCATGGTTGATGACTGATAATGAAGTTGCAACCAGGAAGGTAAAAACACCTGTAAGAGTATGATGGTTGTGCTGTGAGTAATAATGGCCACAGCACCACATACAACTTGTCTTTTATAGTGCTTTAAAACGGTCAGTAGCGGCATGCTGGAAAGTTGTTTTGAGGCCTGTATTTTCTGAAACAGCAGAGTTTCCTGAAAGTGGCGACGAATCAAATAGCCAAGAATGCCCAGGAAGGCACCCAGCCAGAATGCAATTCTCCAGCCGTACTGCAATAAGCCATCGTGGCCAAGTATTAGCATCAATAAGCCATGAACACAGTATCCCAATAGTAGTCCTGCGCACATACCTGAAATGACAGACGCATTGGCTATGCCAATTCTCTCGGGAAAATGCTCGCTGATGTAGGTCAGGGCCCCTCCAGTTTCGCCTCCCATGGAGACCCCCTGGATCAGTCGTAATAACATCAGAAGAAGTGGGGCAAAATAGCCAATCTGGTCATAGGTAGGTAAAAAACCAATCAGCAGTGTGGAAAGGGCCATGAGCAGGATGGTGAAGGTAAAGGGTTTTTTTCTGCCTTCTCTATCACCCTGGTGCCCGAACAGAACGCCTCCCAGTGGCCTTGAAACATAACCAATGGCAAAGGTAGCGAAAGTCAGCATGAGGCTTTCATTCAATGCCTGCTCAGGAAAGAAAAGCTGACTGATGTATGGCGTCATCAGGGCATAGATCATAAAGTCATAGACTTCCAGAGCACTTCCCAGACTGACAATGGAGATCAATTTAAGATTTAATGGTTCTGCTGGCTTGGGCTGCATGAGACTCTGCCAAAATCTGACTACGACCGAAAGGTTAGTTCATATTGCATTGCAGTCAGGCACTAATTAAGCGGCGGAACGTCAAAAATGGATGGAACTTCGAAGTATCGCGAATGAGCAGGAGGCCCGTATGGACTCAGTATCTTATCCCCTTCAGAAGCCTTCATCTTTAAAGTGTGTATCGGGTGCAGGGCAACCCAAGGCAAATAAAACAGCTCGTTTGTCGTTTGGCTCCAGAGCATTTAGAAAAATCCCCTCACGTCTGTCCACCCAGCAGATGATCGACAGTCTGGCTAAGGCTGAGATTTCCCTGAGAGACAAAGTGATTTGCAGTTCCAATACCGCAGAACTTTCCCACCATTTACAGACAATTTTTTCCGTTGAGGCAGGTTGTGAGCAAACAAGCGATATTAGTGCTCTCCAGGTTGTGGAAGCTTTGAATAACTTGCGTCTTGCTGATGCTTATCATCGTTATGTGGATCAGGGTGAGGAAGGCTTTGCTCCCGTCCTCAGAGAAAGCATGAATAGGGCGGCCAGCTTGCCCAACCGTCGAGCAGGATATTGAGTCTGAGAATGCATTGCGTTTTGTGCAGCCAGCAGCGATTAAGTCGCAGATGAAAGAGTGGCTTTCTGAAGTGAACTTCTGTCCTGCCAGAATACAATTCAGGCAAGCACTGGAGTAAGAGCTGGATATTCCGGAAGGATTAGAGAGGGTGCAGCAGGACAGTTATCTTGATCGGAGACTATCAGAACTGGAATCAGCGCCAGACTTGCTGGTGTTGTTACGATGGGGGGGAGCAGAGCAAAGTTAGAGACGAGATGATTGTTAAAGGTAAGTCAAAGCTGGCACGGCTGCTTTGCTCAGATTTGCTCTCAAAAGTTTACCTCTCGGAAAATTGTGATCACTTGGGTGATGAATGCTGCAGGCTTTTCACGAAGAAAAATACTGGCAGTGTTGTCTATCAAAGTGAGCAGGAAAAGCTGGCTGGAAAGGTCAGATCCAAGCTCATTTCAACGATTGAAAAGGTCCAGATAGCAGCAGAAAAAGAGCCTTGTAAGAAAGTTTCAGTAGCCTCGAAACCTGCTGTTCTTACCTGAAAGTTTATTATCAGCAACCCATTGACCAATACTTAAAAGATTTGTTGGAGAAGCATCTGTCTGATAAGGACATTATCAGACAGGTGGCCAGTGATTACGCACCTGAGGATATGCTTTGTAGAGAGCGGCTGACCGGGGCGGGGAAAAGAAAAAAATAGCAGAATACAGGACTGAATCTTAGCGCCAAATTTGGGTTATTATCCGCTGAATCCAGAGCTGAGTGGCTCTAGGCAGTCAATGAAGCTTGGGAGAGAAAGGAAAAGCCTGCCTGGCCAGAGTCTGAGCCTGTTCAAGACAAAGCGACTCTTGAACAGGGCGACCTGTATTCCTGAAACCACTCTCTATAAAGCTTTTCATGAAGGAATCGTTTATGGAATGACAGACAAAGCATTTCTGGGACGTCTGCATGAGGATATAATAGTGGTATTCCGACACTGCCTTTTTATATAAGGGCGGGTAACGTAAGCCTTACTGTTTTCTGATCTGGAGCGATTTTTGCTTTATGCTTCAGGGTCACTTACTCAGGAATTCTGCATGCATCCTCAAGCCGGTAAAGTCGCTACAGACGACATGCTGACCAATATTCCCCGTCTGGTCAGCGACTATTACGCTATTCAGCCAGACCCTTCCGTGTCTTCTCAGCGAGTCCAGTTTGGTACTTCAGGGCATAGGGGTTCATCTTTCAAGGCCACCTTTAACGAAGCTCACATTGTTGCCATTACTCAGTCTATTTGTGAATACCGACTTGAGCACAATATTACCGGACCTATGTTCGTCGGTATGGATACCCACGCCCTGTCTGAACCTGCATTGATCAGTGCCATTCAGGTTCTGGCGGCGAACGGTATTAATGTTCGAATACAGGAAGGCAGAGGCTATACACCGACTCCGGTGATTTCTCACGCTATCGTTTCTTATAATCGGGATCATCAGGACAAGGCAGACGGCGTCGTCATCACGCCTTCTCATAATCCACCTGAAGACGGCGGCTTCAAGTACAACCCTCCCCACGGTGGTCCGGCAGGTACCGAGGTGACTAACTGGGTTCAGGATCGCGCCAATGAATTGATTGGTCAGGGGCTGGAAGGCGTTAAACAGTGGTCGCTTAATGAGGCGATGGCATCCCGGTTTATCTCTGAATACGACTACATTACGCCTTATGTTGATGATCTGGAAAATGTGATTGATATGGAGGCTATTCGTAAGGCGGGTATCAAGATTGGAGTGGACCCGCTCGGTGGTTCAGGCTTGCATTATTGGGAACCCATTGCCAAGCGTTATGGGTTGGATATTGAGCTGGTTAGCAAGAGGATTGATCCTACTTTCTCTTTTATGCACGTCGATAAAGACGGCAAGATTCGTATGGATTGTTCTTCAGCCTATGCCATGGCGGGTCTGATTGAATTGAAAGACCGCTTTGATATTGCCTTTGGTAACGATCCTGACTTTGACCGTCATGGTATTGTGACTCGTGAGCATGGACTGCTGAATCCCAATCATTATCTGGCAGTAGCGATTAATTACCTCTATAGCCATCGCGAGAGTTGGCCATCGGATGCCAAAATAGGCAAGACTCTGGTGTCCAGTGCCATGATTGATCATGTTGCGAAAGGGCTGGGCAGAGAAGTTGCAGAAGTGCCTGTCGGATTCAAATGGTTTGTTGATGGTCTGGCGACTGGAGAACTCGCCTTTGGTGGTGAAGAAAGTGCAGGTGCTGCATTCCTTCGTCGAGATGGCACCACCTGGTGTACAGACAAGGATGGTTTCATTCTGGCTCTTCTTGCCGCTGAGATCATAGCTGTTACTGGCAAAGATCCGGGTGAGCATTACCAGGAGCTGACCGAAAAATATGGTGCTCCGGTTTATGAACGACTGCAGGCGCCGGCTTCGGATGAACAGAAGAAAGTGCTGTCAGCCATGAATCCTTCCATGGTTAAAGCCGATACTCTGGCGGGGGATCCCATTACCGCCAAGTTAACCCATGCTCCGGCAAACGGTGCTGCCATTGGTGGCCTTAAAGTCGTCACGGATAAAGGCTGGTTTGCAGCCAGACCGTCCGGCACTGAAGCTGTTTATAAGATCTATACTGAAAGCTTTGTGAGTCTCGATCACCTTAGGCAGATTCAGGAAGAAGCGAAAGCAATGGTTTCTGAAGTTTTTGCTGACGGCTAAGCATTTTCCATGCTGTTCCCTCATCCCCTTTCTTTCATCTATGGAGGGAAGGGAGGTGTCACCTGCTTCAATAAATCTAGAATCTGATATCTATGACTATAGCTGTTCAACCATCATCTGTTAGATCAGGGTTTGAGTTTGATCGTGAGCAAGAGCTGCTGCATACGCATTGCGCCATTCCTTTCAGTTTCCTGGGCTTGCATGGCCACCCATCCGGTAAAGGTTTGGTTTTAAGAGTCTGGCGTCCAGATGCCTTTAGAGTGGATGTTTCAGAATATCCTACGGGTAAGCTAATGGGTTCGATGAGGAAGTCTGACTCAGGGGGGTTTGAGTTATCTTTTCCTCGTCGTCGAAAGCATTTTAATTATCAGTTGTCTGTTTATTTGGAAGGGGGGGGGCATCAAAAAATCTATGACCCCTACCAATTTGGTGAATATGTTCTGAAGGAAGAAGGCATAGACTTTGATGCTCTTTACCGTCATCAAGGAGCTCAGCTTCAGCAGCATAGTTTCAACGCCCGACGCCATGTTCAGGGAGTGTTATTCAGGGTCTATGCGCCCAATGCCCGTTCAGTCAGTGTGGTCGGTGACTTTAATCAGTGGGATGGCCGTCTGCATCCAATGGCCAGTGCGGATGATGGAATCTGGCGACTGTTTATTCCTGAACTGGATGAAGGAGCGCTTTATAAATATGAAATTCATGATGCCCAGGGTAACTGTTTACCACTGAAAGCAGACCCCTTTGGCCGTTTTTCAGAGCAATGGCCAGGGTTGGCTTCTATTGTTCATGATGAGAAGAAATATCAATGGCAGGATAAAGGCTGGCTGGACACCAGAGGTCAGTTATACGACAAACCTATGTCTATTTATGAGGTGCATCCGGGTTCCTGGCAGAGATCACCAGAGAGTGAACCACTGGACTATAGAGCGTTGGCGAAAAAGCTGATTCCCTATGTCAAAAAGATGGGTTTCACTCATATCGAACTGATGCCGGTTGCAGAGCATCCTCTTTATGAATCCTGGGGATATCAGACCATTGGCATGTTTGCCCCTACCAGTCGTTACGGCAGTCCCGACGATTTCAAATACTTTGTGGATCGATGCCACCAGGCGGGCATTGGTATCATTCTGGATTGGGTGCCGGCTCATTTCCCGAATGACGATCATGGTCTGGCAAAGTTTGATGGCACTGCGCTTTACGAACATCCCGACTCCAGAAGGGGCTGGCATCCGGATTGGAAAACCTGCATTTATGACTTTGGCCGTCCCTGGGTTCAGGACTTCCTGATCAGCAGTGCTCTTTACTGGCTGGATGAGTTCCATATTGATGGGCTGAGGGTCGATGCGGTCGCCTCGATGCTTTACCTGGATTACTCAAGAAATGATGGTGAGTGGGAACCCAATATCCAGGGTGGCAATGAAAACCTTGAAGCTATTTCATTCCTGAAAAGGTTGAATCAGACCCTTTATGAGCGTTTTCCAACGGCCATGACGATTGCTGAAGAATCCACCAGTTTTCCAGGGGTGTCCCGACCTGTGTACGACAATGGATTAGGGTTTGGTTATAAGTGGAATATGGGGTGGATGCATGACTCTCTTGAGTATATGAAAGAGGAAACCATTAACAGAAAGTACCATCATGACAAGATTACATTCAGTACCGTCTATGCCTGGAGTGAGAACTTTGTTTTATCTCTGTCACACGATGAAGTGGTTTATGGCAAAGGTACCTTGCTGACCCGTATGCCGGGTGATGACTGGCAAAAGTTTGCCAACCTTCGAACTTATCTTACCTTTATGTATACCCACCCCGGCAAAAAGTTGCTGTTCATGGGGGGAGAGTTCGGCAGCTGGCATGAATGGAATCACGATAAGGGACTGGACTGGGAGCTGGTGGAAGACAGTCAGTCTCTCAATGCAGGTATTCAGAAGCTCACTCGCAAACTGAACAAGCTTTATCAGACTTGTCCGGAACTTTATGAGCTGGATTGTTCAGAGTCGGGCTTTCAATGGCTGGTTTCAGATGACCGGGATCAGAGTGTACTGGCTTATGTGCGGTTTGATTCAGAAGGGCACTCTTTAGTCGTCATTCATAATATGACGACAAACGTCAGGCATGGCTATACATTCGGCGTTCCAGTAGCAGGAAAGTACAAGCTGTTGCTGAATTCGGATACAAAAGAGTTTGGGGGTAGTGGTGTAGCACCGGGTAAAGGAATTGAAACAGTTCATAAAACCAATCACGGATTTGAGCAGAGCCTTTCTTTGACTCTGCCGCCATTAGCTTCTTTGGTGCTTAAGCCTGTTTAATGCTCTTAAATGGTGCAAAGTTAGACCAGCTTTGCACCCTTGCATTGGGGGTAATTGATGCAAACCCAGCAATCTCTGCCCGCATGCTGGCCTTTTTTAACATGAGTGAGTTTCATTTCTGAGTGGCATTTAGGGCAGCTGGGGTCGTCAGATTCACTGATCTGGCTTTGTTGTTCTTGAACAGGTGGTTCGAAGTCATTGATGCCACAAGCTGAGAAAATCTCTTTTTTCAGGCTGGGGACATCGCGATAGGGTTTTTTATCGTACTCCAGTACAGATATTCCAGCCTTGTTGCAGAGCTCTCTGAGCGGGTCATTAGCCTGACCTTTTCTGTTGGGGAGATCCAGCAGAACCACACAGAGTACGTCCATCTCCCGGCGATGACAGATCACAAAATCAAAGCACTGGTTTTTGAACTTCTTCAGACTGCCTGAGCCCTGCAGCACTTCATTGACCGGCATCCTTGGAAAGACGCTCAGATGGCTACGAACCGCCATATCGAGTTGCCCCAGAAACGCACGATATTCCGGAGAGAATAGAGGGTCCCTGCATTCCAGGTTCTGGCTTCTCATTCTGAGCCAGAGTAACAGGACCAGTATGATCACCAGAAGAGATATGGCTGCGGGAATAAACAGAGGATGATCCAGGCTCACTGCTCCACCTTATACTTGTTCTTCGAAAAGCTGACTATTTGCACTTCAATCAATGGGCTGTCAGGTACCAGCTATAAGCTAAATAAGCATAGATTGAAGACTGAGCTCGGCTTTACTTGTTAGTTTCACTGGACGCGTATTGTGACACAGTTATGGCAGTCTGCCAGTGAAAATTGCAGTCAGGTATTGGTTCTGCTTTGAAAGTTACCTCTTAGTAGACTTTCAATGATCAGCATCATGATCAGTGAACCTGTCAGAGTCATGAGCCCTGCAGGTCTTAGCAGGTCATCCAGTCGGCCATTGGGCATCAGCAGAATACTCATAGCCCAGAGGAGAAAGAGAATGCCGCAGCCAGTCAGGAGATAGAGAAACCAGACTGGACCCGGAATATGAAAGGGTCTGGGCTGTTGAGGTTCAGTGGCTCTTAGTTTCAGAAAGGCCAGAAACATGGGGATATAGGGGAGCATCATGATCAGAACACTGAAAGAAAAAACCTCCCAGAACAACTCATCGCTGGAAGAAGTTGTCAGGGCATAGATGGCTACGATGAGTGTCGCCAGAAAGCCTGAAATACAGTTAGCGCCTACCGGTGCCTCGTTATGATTGCTGCGAGCTAATAAGGCCGCTAGTTCTCCTTTCTCAGCTGCAGCTCTGGCCATAGGGCAGAACGAATCCCACTAATATCACAGGCCACCAGAATAGCGAGGTAGGGCCGATGGCAGCCACTGCTGTCAGGGTATCCAGAGTTGTTATGGCACAGACTGTGAACAGTGTGAGGTGCCAGGGGCCGAGACGCTGCTGCAAATATAAAACTCCACTCAGATCAGGCTCGGGTAAGGATAGGAAAGGATAAAAAGGTGTGCAGGAATATTAAAAAATAACTATTTCTGTTTTTGTAGAAGTTGCCCCTCCCGATACTTTTTTGGGGTTTCTCCCGTCCATCGCTTGAAGGCTCTGCTAAAGCTGCTGGAATCATGGAAGCCCAGTTCGAGGGCAATTCGCGTTAAAGGTTTGTCAGGTTGACTGATTTCGGACAATGCCCTTTTCATTCGTGTCTCGTCCAGCAATTCTCTGAAAGAGGTGTTTTCTGCCTGAAGTTTTCTATGAAGATTGCGCGGACTCATATTAAGTAACTGGGCCACAGCTTCCAGGGTTGGCTCACCAGCAATCAGCATGTGTGTGATGTGCCCTCTGACCCTGGGTAAAAAGTCCCGACTCATTCCTTCCAGATAACGGCTGAGGATTTCCTTATTGGCATTGGCAATATCAGCACTGGCTGTAGGGATTGTGTATTCAAGAATTTCCCGGTGAAAGCTCAGTCGAAGAAAATCAGAGTCAAAACGGATCGGGCAGGATAGTTTGCTGGTCCAGGGTGTTGGATCTTCCGGAGTGGGTCTGGGTAAAGCCACGTAATGCACCTGAGACAGGGAAACGTTCAGATTTTTGGTCATGCGCATCAGGGTTACACCGGCAAAAGCATCCATGGCTTCATGACTGGGAGCGGGGAGATGATCCGGCACGCGATAGAGCAGTTCAACAGAGTGATCAGTTTCCTGCATTTCTACGGTAACCGCTGTACTGATCACAGCAGAATAACGGGCAATAAACTCCAGGGCTTCGCGAATGTTTGCACTGGTTTGAACGACATAACTGAAAGCAAACAGATGGCTGGTGTTGACATGATCCATGACGGAAAGGCCGATAGCTGGATTGCCTGTTTCCCGGACAGCCGCTTTCCAGAGAAGCGTCATACTGTCGACCGGAATTCGGCTGCCAGCAAGTTTCAGCAGATCAGAATCGATACCTGCTTCTTCCAGCATGGCTTCTACAGGGCAGCCTTGTTTTCGCAGTGTTTCCACCAGGGGTAGTGCCCAACTGCTCAGGGTAGAGGCGCTGTCCCTTCTCTCAACGATTGTCATTTCAGGTCAATTTGTTGGCAGTTTAAGTCCGGTAATGTCTTGGTTGCTGGCTATATCATGAGTTCACACGAAAAAGAACACAATAAGAAACTCGTGAGGAAACGAATGGCCAAGGCAGCAAGCAGTATTTACGTTCTGGCACTGACAGCAGCTCTGGCGGGATGCAGCGCTATCCCGAAAGAGAAAGAACAAACTCCCTCAATACAAGCAACCGCCAGTGTTCACCCTGAGCTGAAAGCACACTCCTATGAGTTTGAGCGAAAAGTTTATGAGGTAACTGACGGTGTTCATGTAGCCGTTGGGTACGGTCTGGCTAACTCCATCATGATAGAGGGTGATGATGGCATTATTATTGTTGATGTTATGGAGAGCAAGGAAGCGGCTGAGAAGGTGATGGCAGAGTTCAGAAAAATCACCGACAAACCAGTCAAGGCTTTAATGCATCGTGAAAATCCACGTCCTATGGACGTGGTCATGAATGGTTGGCTCCGCCTGCCATGAACTACCCATGCTACTCCTTATCTCTGAGTTGTCCCCACAACTACTAGAGATAGGAAGTAACATGAGTAGATTTGAGAAGTTAACGCATGTCATCTGGCATTGCCAATACCACATAGTTTGGGTACCAAAGTATCGGTTTCGTGTCTTAATCGGAGCTGTAAAAGCTGATGTTCACAACAGCATTCAGGTATTTTGTAGTCAGCTTGGTTGTACGGTAGTTGAGCTGAACATCCAAAATGACCATGTACATTTGCTGGTGAAGGTACCTCCGAAGGTTTCGATTTCAACGCTTTTGGGAACGGTGAAGGGTCGTACGGCTCTGAGGCTGTTTTCGAAATTCCCGTATTTGAAGAAGAGGCCATATTGGGGCAATCACTTTTGGGCTAAGGGATATTGTGTTGATACCGTTGGTGTTGATGCAGAAATGATACGCAAATATGTGAAGTATCAGGAGAAAAGAGAGCGTCTCCAGCAGGAGATAGATTTCAGGAAATAATTTTCAATCTTGGGACAACTCTCACCAGCCTTCTCTGAAGGCTGGCGGTATTAGCCCCCTTTTAGGGGGCATAAAGCAAAACCACGTTCTATGAACGTGGATCATTTACGTGTGCCGAGCATGTCACACAGCTTGGGGGTGAAAGTCCCCTGTCCAGCCAGATGAGGGCGAAGGACTAGCGAAGCACAAGGTTTGTATCGTGAGGTGCAGGCTNATAGTAGCTGGCGAATGTCAGTGAAGGCCTGAACGGTACAGAGTGGTGAATAGTTTCTGTTATTCGATACACCGGACGCAGACAAATCCAGCAAACACTGGAACTCATGCCAAGTGGTCACGGCGGAACCGGAGGCTGCGACGTTATGAGGGCTGAGGTTGTGTCGGCATCACAGGATTACGAAAGCCCGGCAAGCGATACAGGCTTGATGGCACGTATCGCCCACCCCAATAATCTGAAGAAAGCCTTTCAGCGAGTAAAACGCAACAAAGGAGCGGCAGGCATTGACCGCATGACAGTGGAAGACCTGTTCACGTATTTACAAGGGCATGGTCGTCAACTGAGGCAGTGTTTGAGCAGAGGGTTGTGGAAACCCACTCCAGTAAGAAGAGTTCTGATTCCCAAGCCGGACGGAGGAGAGCGAAAGTTGGGTATACCAACAGCTCTTGATCGAATGGTGCAGCAGGCAATACAACAAGTATTGCAGGCAGAGTGGGAGCCAAGGTTCTCGGCTTACAGCTACGGATTTGGGCCCTATAGGTCTGCACATCAGGCTATCAGTCAGGCTCAGTTGTATATGAAGGATGGTTACAACTGGGTGGTGGATATTGATTTGTCGAAGTTTTTCGACCGGGTCAACCATGATCGACTGATGGCAAAGTTGGCAGAGCATATAGAGGACAAGGATGTATTGCGTTTGATTCGTCGATTCCTGAAGTCCGGAGTGATGGAAAACGGGCTGGTAAAACCGCAAGCGGAGGGTGTGCCACAGGGAGGTCCCCTGTCTCCTGTACTTTCAAACATAGTATTGGACGAACTTGACAGAACGCTCGAAAATCGAGGTCTGCGATTTGTTCGGTACGCTGACGACTGTCGTGTGTTTGTTAAAAGTAAGAAGGCAGGGGAAAGGGTGATGGCCAGTCTGGTCAAGCTGATCGAGGGTAAAATGAAACTGAAAGTCAATCACACAAAGAGCGCGGTTGATCGGGCATGGAAGCGCCCCTTTCTGGGGTACAGTTTTACCCGAGACGGCAGGAAAACCCTTGCGACAAAGAGTGGCAAGCGCTTCAAGGATAAAATCAGACAGCTAACCCGAAAGGGAGGTCGATCCCTTGAGCAGAGGCTGGAAGGACTCAACAGGTACTTGCAGGGATGGAAGAACTACTTCCGAGAAGTAGAAACCCGCACAGAGTTTGAACACTTTGACTGTTGGATAAGAAGGCGGTTGCGAAGTCTGCTCTGGTATCAATGGAAGAGAAGCCCAAAGCGGTACAAGGAACTGCGAAAGCAGGGAATCAGTGACAAACTGACAAGGCAAACGGTAGCTTCAGGAAAAGGACATTGGCGAGTGAGCCGGAGTCCTGCGTTACACATGGCGCTACCCAATAGTTGGTTTGATAAGTTAGGTTTAATCAGATTGTTGGCCGCTTAACTGGCCGAAACGCCCAGTACGGACCCGTATGCTGTGGTGTTGTGGGAGGAGCGTAGCCGTGAGGCTACGCCCTATCCCGATTTTTATACCCATAACCATGCCGATCATATTCTTGGTGGAAGAGGTTTTGTGCCTGATGGGGATATTGATGTTTATGCCCATGAAAGCACCGACAGCTACATCAACCGTGTGATCAATAAGCTGCGCCCCATCATCACAGACAGAAGCAGTCGTATGTTTGGCAACCAGCTGGTTAAAGGGGATCTGGGTCTTGTTAATGCCGGTATCGGCCCTGTGCTGAATGCCGGACATGGTGGTGGGACACCAACCCTGATTCGTCCCAACAAAACTTTTTCTGAAACCCTGAAAGTGACTGTCTCAGGCGTTAAGATCCGTTTGATCCATGCTCCTGGGGAAACCAACGACCAGCTGTTTGTCTATCTTCCGGATAAGCAGGTTGTTATGCCCGGAGACAACATCTACAAGGCTTTTCCCAACCTCTACACTATTCGCGGCACACTTTATCGAGATCCGGTCGCCTGGGCTAAAAGTCTGGATAAGATGCGCGACCTCAATCCTCAATACCTGGTACCCAGTCATACCCGTCCTATCTCGGGACGTAATGAAGTGGCTGGTGTTTTAACTGCTTACCGGGATGCCATTCAGTTCGTTCATGACCAGACACTCAGGGGGATGAACAAGGGCATGACTGAAGATCAGCTGGTGGAGTCTGTGAAACTGCCAGAACAGCTGGTTGAGCATCCTTATCTTCAGGAGTTTTACGGGTCCGTTGAGTGGTCTGTCCGCAGCATATTCAATGGCTATCTTGGTTGGTTTGACGGAGATGCAGCGACCCTTTCCAGAGCAACAGAAGAAGAGAGAGGTAAGGGAATGCTGGATCTTCTGGGAGAGGAAAAGTTGTTGAGTGCTGCCCGTGAAGCGATAGACAGAGATCAGAATCGCTGGGCGCTGGAACTGGTCAACTATCAGCTGTTTGTTGAGCCCGATCATACAGAGGCAAAAGCTTTGAAAGCAGAGGCGATGCGCAACATTGCCCATGCCACCATCAACCCAAATGGTCGGAACTATTACCTTTCCCAGGCTCAGGAGCTTGAAGGGAGTTCACCAGAAGTAAAAGAGCTGGATGAAGCGACTTTGGAACTCCTGAAAACCTTTCCTGCTTCCAACTTTGTAGAAGCTATGACCGTGGCTCTGGATACCGAGAAAAGTCAGGGTATTGATAAACGATTGTCGTTTGATTTCACCGATGTGAATGAACAGTTCACCCTGCATGTTCGCAATAGTATCGCCGAGTTCAAACAGGAAGATGATCCTGATGCAGAGATTCGCATTGCTGTCACCAAAGGTGACTGGATAGAGCTGGTCACTGGTAAGAAAGGCTTTGCTGGATCTCTGGCAAAAGGCGACTTGTCTGTGGAGGGAGGAGTCACCAGCCTGCCGTCACTGATTGGCTTTCTGTCGATGTTTGATCCGGTGAAATAACGATTTCGGGAGAGAAACCGAGTCTGAGAGCGAGGGCAAAGGTCATCACCTTTGCTTGGACAATGTGAAGAAGAATCACCCAGAAAACAATAACTAGAATAAGCGGGATTCGTGTGAATAGATTATTTCCTGACTTCAAAGTGAACAGGCTTGCTTTGTCTGTGTCCGTTCTTTCCATCTCCTGTCTGTCATCAGGTATCACTCAGGCCAAATTATTTGAGTGGTTCGATGGTGAGGTGACCGGTTCAATCAATACGACTGTCAGTGCCGGAGTGAGTATCAGCACAGCCAATGCTGACAGTCATCTGTATTCCTATAATGCTGGCTCAGATCCACAGGGCAAGGCGGGGTCAGGAGCGGGTCCCAATGCGGACAATGGTCGCCTCAATTTTAAAAAAGGTGATGTGATTTCCAACCCCTATAAAGGGCTGACCGAATTGTCACTGGAGTATCAGAATGTGGGCTTCAAAGGCAGTGTGAAGTACTGGTACGACCATATTCTGGAAACTAAAAATGGTCGTTACACTAACTTTGATGACGACGGTTTCCATGATCTGGCCAAGTTCAAGGGAATAGAATTACTGGAAGCTTATGGTTGGGCAGAGCTGGATGTGGCAGAAAAACCTCTCGATGTCAGAGTGGGCAAGCAAGTTCTGAACTGGGGTGAAAGCACCTTTATGCAGAACGGCATTAATGCCATAAATCCGCTGGATGCTGCTGCTTTTAATCGACCCGGGGTTGAGCTAAAAGAAGGTCTTCTTCCCGTTGAACTGGTATACGGAAGTTTGGGGGTCAGCAACAATCTGACGCTGGAAGCTTTTTATCAGTTCAAGTGGCGTCCTACGGTCATGGACGGTTGTGGAACTTTCTTTGCCACCACGGATGCTATCCAGCCTGGTTGTAGTCCCATTTATACCTCTCCCGTTCTTCCTGAAAACAATCAGCTGCATGGCGGTGGAGTTATACCGGCAGGATCTCACACCACAATCCAGCGAGCAGCGGACCAAGTGCCAGGTGATAGTGGGCAATGGGGTGTATCTCTGAAGTATTTTGCAGAAAACCTGAACAGTACTGAGTTTGGTTTTTACTTCATGAATTACCACAGTCGTTTGCCCTATCTGAATGCGATCGCGGCTAATCCTGCTAACAGGGCTTTTGGTTCACCCACCGACTCTGCCGACTTCTTTACGGGTCAGGTTCATCCGACCTTTGGGTCTGTGTTTATTGAAGGTGCTCAGTACAGTGCGGTTTACCCGGAAGATATCCGCTTGTATGGCATCAGCTTCAATACCAGTTTTGACAGTGGCTGGTCCATGAGTGGAGAGATTTCCCATCGCCCTAATCTGCCTATCCAAATCAATGTTAACGACATTCTGACCACTTCTCTAGGGCAGGGAACAAGCCCATATGAACAATCCGTTCTTAATGGTTTGGGACCAGAGGATTACGGCAAGGAGCTGCAAGGCTACGTGCGTAAGCCGGTGACTCAGGCGCAGTTAACATTGACCAATTCTTTTCCACAGGTTTTGGGTGCTTCAGAGTTGATGGTAGTGGGCGAAGCTGCCTGGGTTCATGTAGCGGATCTGGAGAGTAAGGATGATATCCGCTACGGACGCATCGCTGCGTTGGGCCCCGGAACACCCGTGAGTGGTGGAGAGTGCTCTGCATTGCCACAAGTTACAGAAAAGTTTTGTACCAATGAGGGCTTTACCACCCGAAACAGTTGGGGCTACCGGCTAGCTGCCGCACTCTCTTACAGCAATATCTTTCCGGTAGTAACTCTACATCCTGGTCTGTCCTTCAGGCATGACGTCAGTGGCTATGGACCGCAGCCTGTGACCAGCCTCTCAGAAGGTCAGATGTCTGTTAGTGCTTCATTGAAAGCCCGCTATTTGGACAAGTTCGAGGCCACAGTGGCTTACACCAATAATTTCGGGGATGACAAATACAGCATCATCAATGACCGGGATTTTCTGTCATTGAGTATCAGCAGCAGCTTCTGATTGAACAATATACAGCCATGAGCGGGAAATGCGGCTCACCCTGAAACATGAAAATGGCTACAGGGGCTGATAGAGCTGCATTTCATAATAAATAGCTTAACCGCTTCGTACGACAGAGGCCTGATCTGTCGTTGTTGTCAAAATGATTACGGAAAAAAAATGATAAAAGAAATTCGTAACATAAAAGCCGTAGCCCTGGGACTGCTTATGGTCAGCCCAGTTTTACTGGCCAAGGTGGATCTACAAACAGCCGCTCAACTGGGGAAAAGTCTTACACCCATTGGTGCAGAGAAAAATGCCAGCAGTAATGGTCTGATTCCTGAGTGGACAGGAGGTCTGCCCGTTGACCAGGGTGTGATGAACAAGAAAGGAGAGATTGAAGATCCATTTACCACCGATAAACCAGTACTGACGATCACTCATCAAAATGCAGAGCAGTACAAGGATCGATTGAGCAAGGGGCAGCTGGCGACTCTGAAACGGTATCCGGACACTTATAAAATGGTGATTTACCCCACCCGAAGAACAGCTGCTTATCCACAAGACGTTTATCGGGAAACTATAGCCAATGCAACTCAGGTTGAAAGTGCCTCAGGAGGGAATGGACTGAGCCACTACCGTTTTGGGGTGCCTTTTCCGATTCCACACAATGGTAAGGAAGTGATCTGGAATCATATCACCCGATATCGCAGTTCCGGTGTGGCGATTAAATCCAGCCAGGTCATGGTAAGACCGGGTGGGCAGTTCATGGAAGTCACCAATGATACCGAGTTGGTTTATGCCCAGGGGATTAAAGAATTTCATGCAGAAGACAATATTCTGTACTTGTACAAATCGAAAGTAATGTCTCCAAGCCGTCAGGCAGGAGAAGTTTTACTGGTTCATGAGTCTCTGGACCAGGTGGCTGAACCCAGAAAGGCATGGAAATATCTACCTGGACAGCGCCGTGTAAGAAGGGCTCCTATTGTTGCTTATGATAATCCCGGTCGGAACTCTGATAATGGCAGGACCGCTGATGATTTGGATATGTTCAATGGAGCCATGGATCGTTATGAGTGGAAGCTCATTGGCAAGAAAGCCATCTACATTCCCTACAACAGCTATCGTCTCTATGACAAGTCTGCCTCTATAAAAGACATTGCAACACCGGGTCATCTCAACCCTGATAGGATTCGTTATGAGCTGCATCGTGTCTGGGTTGTAGAAGCAACCCTGAAAGAAGGGCAAAGACACGTTTATGCCAAGCGCACTTTCTATATCGATGAAGACACCTGGCAGATTTCAGTCGCGGATCTTTATGACAATCGCGGTGAGTTTTGGCGTCTTTCTCAGTCCTATCACTTGCAGTACAACCCTGACAGTGTGCCCTGGGTAGCCGGTGATTCTATCTATGACCTGATTTCCGGTCGCTATGTAGCATCCGGTTTAACCAATAGTTTCAGTGAGCCTGTTCGTTTTAATCTGGCTTCCAGTAAAGCTGATTTTACCCCGCCAGCCATTCGTCGCTGGGGACGATAAGCCGGAATGGTTTTGGTTGTAACGTTTGTTGTTTAAACAAGACTCGATAAAGAGATAGGCGTATGAAAAAACTGCTGCTGACGGGGTTGGCTTTGGGGATAGTAGGTGTTGGGACATTAACTCTGATGAAAAGTCCCAGACAATATCAGGAAGTTACTGCAAACAGTTGGAAGCCGGATGGTCCTCGAAAGGTTGTTCCTGAACATCCAGTGCTGGGCATTAACGACACTTTTCGATCATTACACGGTTCAACACGAAACTCGGATGAGGTACTGACTGCTGTCTCTCCAGAGGTTGAGCTGGATTGGTTGGTTGAGGAAAACATGTTCATCACAGAAGGTCCTTCTATTGATCGGCAGGGCAACCTTTATTTCAGCCCTGTCACTCCTATTGGTGAAGAGGTCGTGTTGGTTTCGCTGGATGGCCAGACCGGTGAACGACGTTGGGCAATTGATGGTTACAGCCAGGGAGGTGGAACACCGTTGGTACTGGAAGACCCCGATCGACCGGGTGAGCAGATCATCTATCTGACACTGTATGAAAGAGCTTTGGCTGTCAAAACGACAGGTGAGGTGATTTGGGATGTCAGCACGGGTTTTAAGAAAACCGTTGATTCAGTGACAGGTTATGAGAACAGTCATAACTTTGGCGCCAGTTACTTACCCCAGGCAGACGCTATTGTCAGTGTGGTCATGGACGGTGCTTTAATGATGCTGGATCGAGAAACGGGTCAAAACATTTTGAAGGAGTCGTTTACGGTTCCAGGGGCTCCTGCCAAGTCTGCTGAGGCACTGAATTTGCCTGACTGGATCAAGAACAGGGCAGATAAAGCTCTGGCTGAGAAGGTGGGTGAAGATCCTGAACACGGAGGTCGGTTTAGCCGGGTGGCAGATATTGTTTCGGGTGGCGGGGTGATAGTGGCAAATTATTTTTCCATCGATCCAGCTACAGGAAGAATGTTTATTGCTGCCACAGCCCCTGACTCTGAAGACGGTCATCAGGACGGTTTCTCTGAGAATGGAGCAGTTTATGCTCTGGATACTGTTAATGACGGTGGTAGCTGGCAGGTGGAGATCGCAGCTAAGGCCTATTTTGATGGCGGGACGGGGTCTACTCCAGCGCTGAGTGCTGACGGCCAGAAAATGTATACCTCGGATGAGAAGGGAAACATTCTGGCTTATGACCGGGATCTGAATTTAATTTGGAAGCATCCGGTTGGAGAGCAGATCATCGCTTCTATATCAGTTGCATCAGAAAATAATGAGTTGTTTGTCAGTACAGCCAGCAGTCTTCACAAAGTATACGATTGTGGTCGTTTTGCTGAAGCAGGTTGGTCAGCCAGTCTTGATATGTATCCTGAAGCTTTTGGCAGTCAGAATCTCAACTTGCTTACAGCAACTATTGCAGCGAACGGCATCGCCATGATGGCTGGCAATGGCTTCCTGACAGAAAAAGGGCAGCCTATGCCATTGACCTCGGGTGTGGGTCTGCTGGATCGGGAGACTGGAGAAGTGAAAGGGTATACCCGTGGTGTGGAGGAGTCAGTGGCAACAACGATCACAGGCCCTGATGGCAGCTTTTATGTGGCTCACTCTCCAGTTCGAAGAGCTGTGACAAGGGCTTTGTTAGGACCTGCTGTCGATGAACTTATTGGCGGTATTGCACGTTATAAACCTGTTGATAAATATAAATTTGGTCGAGAGATTCTGTGTTCAGCCGCATTGCGTACTGATAATGCCATAAAGTATCTGGAAGAAGCGCCGGACTCGGCAAGGGAAGACTTGAAACATACCCGTGTTTTGCTCAGACAAGCTATGAAAATGGATGAATCTCTGGTATTAGAAGAGTTGCAAGAGCTCTTTGATGGTCAGTTACCAGATCAGAAACATCAACTGAAGGCTGTTGCAGATCACTTAAGAGCGTCTTGCAGTACCTGACATAACAGCTATGAGCTGAATAAATATAAAAATAACAAAGTGACTTATATGACAGAGTTCGACTACATCATTGTGGGAGGTGGCTCTGCGGGCTGCGTCCTGGCCAACCGCCTGTCTGAGAATCCTGAACATAATGTCTGCCTGGTAGAAGCAGGAGGCAGTGACAAGTCTCCATTGATTTACACGCCTGCCGGATCGGCAATCACTGTACCTCATGGCATGCATAACTGGCAGCTAAACGCCCTGGCTCAGTCCACTATGAATAACCGGGATATTTATTGTCCCCGGGGTAAAACCTTGGGGGGCAGTAGTTCCATCAATGCCATGCTCTATATCCGGGGCCAAAAGCAGGATTATGATCAATGGGCAGATCTGGGTAATGAAGGCTGGTCTTTTGATGAAGTGTTGCCCTATTTTCGCAAAGCACAGAATCAGGAAAGAGGGGCCTCGGATTTTCATGGTGTGGGTGGTCCGCTGAATGTTGCTGATCCCAGAAGTCAGCACTGTTTAAGTGAGGCTTTTATCAAAGGGGCTGTGGAAACCGGTGAAAAAGAGAACCCAGATTTTAACGGTGCTGAGCAAGAAGGCGTTGGCTGGTATCAGGTCACTCAAAAAGGAGGTCAGAGGTGTAGCTCAGCGGCTGCTTATCTGCACCCTGTTATGGATAGGCCTAATCTGACGGTCATGACGGGCAGTCATACTGCCAGGGTTCTTTTGAACGGTAAAAAGGCAATTGGGATTGAAATTGTTCGGGGTGTAGCCCGAAGAAAGCTCTTCGCCCGAAAAGAGGTCATCCTTTCTGCCGGCGCTTTCGGTTCTCCCCAGGTTATGCTGCTTTCTGGTATTGGTGCCAGGGATAAACTGGAACCTCACAAGATTGAATGTTTACATGAACTGTCTGGAGTGGGCGAAAATCTTCAGGAGCACCCAGATGTTCTGGTGGTCGCCAATGATAAAACAGCGTCATCAGTGGCTTTTGCCAGACCTCTTGGAGTGGCCAGAGGTATCAGGGATGTTGTGAAATACATGTGTAAAAAAGAAGGCTTTCTGACCAGCAGTCTTGCAGAGTCCGGAGGATTTATAAAATCCTCACCGGAAGTGGAAAGACCTGATCTGCAACTTCATTTCATTCCTGCGGCCATGGAAGATCATGGTCGGAAGCTCTCAAGAAATCTCCAGTACGGGTTTACGATTCATGTCTGTGTCCTGCGACCTGAGAGCCGTGGTCGTGTATTTCTGCAAAGTGCATTGCCCACGGATGATCCCGGTATTGAACTGAACCTTCTGGCAAAACAGGCTGATATGGACTGCCTGATCCGGGGGGTAAAGAAAGTAAGGAAGATTATCCAGTCGTCTGAACTATCTCGATATGCAGGAGAGGAGTACCTGCCAGGAGCAAATGTCGAGGGGGATGACAGTCTTGAGTCTTATATAAGAAATAATGCCAATCACATCTATCACCCAGTTGGCACCTGCAAGATGGGCGTGGGAGAGTTAGCGGTGGTCGACACACGACTGAGAGTGCATGGGCTGGATGGGTTGAGAGTGGTGGACGCTTCTATCATGCCAACCCTGATTAGTGGAAACACTAATGCGCCGGCGATTATGATTGCTGAGAAAGCCGCTGATATGATTCTTGCTGACCAAGGGCTAAAAAAAGTTCAAGATTCAGCCGTTTTTATGACAGAAGAGATTGCTGTCTGAGATTTCAATCAATACCTTATACTCCAGACTCTATGTCTGGTGCATAAGGAAAAACAATGCATTTTGATGAGTGACACGGATGGCACTTATCAAAACACAGCATTTTTCTTCCCTGTCAATTTGATTAGTAGATCGTAAATTGAACGGTTTTATTTATTATAAAATACAGCGGTATCAGATCCTGTAGCCATTTTCATGTGTCAGGATTAGCCGCATTTCCAGCTCATGGCTGCTTATACCCAAATAAGAAGCAATACGGGTTTAAAAAAGTCAGACCCTAAAAAGGAGAGACTTTCCGGCCCCCAGTATCTGCGGCTTTAATTAAAAAGACGCATCCCGTTCCAAACCATTATCAGACGTATGTCACCCGTTTTCTTTGACAAGGCAAAGTCGGGTGACATTATCCCTTAGCTCAGACACTAGACTGACATTAACTGTCAGGCTGGCAGGGATTCTTCCTGGGAGGTTTGTGTGCTTTGGCCTGCGCCTTCTCCACCACCAGGAATGACACGAGTGGCTATTAGCCCTTTGGGTCCCTGGCCAATTTCAAATTGCACAAGCTGTCCGGCTTTTAGGGTTTTGAAACCGTCCATTTCAATAACGGAGTAATGTATGAGTACGTCTTGATTTTCAGTGGCTTCTTGGGCTTGGATGAACCCATATCCCTTGGGATTGTTAAACCACTTCACTGTACCTTCCAGCATAGCTTCCATTTCCTTCTTGGTCGCTTCCATACAGCGCGATTCCTACATTGTTTACATTGAAGGAACTGCCGGGAAACTGCAACCCTTGTTGTTTTATTTTTAGTCACATTTTTTATTCTGTGTCGTCCGTGTCACAGAGCTCTTTCTTGGTGATGTCTTCTCGGCTTGAAAGTTCTCATGCCAATAGTACAGCCTACATTTCCATATAGAGCTAAACCTATTATAAGACCATCTTGCCGCGAGATAACAGCCTATTTTTATTTTCGGGAATAGTTACCACACTATTTTTGTGAATTAATTTTATTGCTCACGATTTCTGGGGTTTATTGGGTTTTTCAGGAGGGCCTTTTATAGTGGGTAACTCTTTGATCCAGGACCATTCAATCCAGGAACCGTCGTAATTTCTTATCTTTTTGTATCCAAGTATTTCTGTAAGAACAAATAAGGTGTGGGCTGAACGGACGCCTGACTGACAATACAGAATAATTTCTTTATCAGGAGTGATACCCGCTGTGTGAAACAAACGACTTAATTGCTCTCTGTCGAGAAATCCATTGGCATTAACGGTCAGTTTGTATTCAAACCAGAGACTGCCGGGTATTCGTCCACGACGATGAGCTCCTGATTTTCTGGTGAGTCCGGAGTATTCATTCAGGTCTCTGACATCGACAAGAATGGCATTTTCTTTTTTCTGTATGGACTTGACCTGCTCCAGCTCAGCAAGCCATTGTGGATGGGGTTCACCGGTAAACTGGTAATTAGAACGTTTGGGGGGGTTGGGGGATTTAAAGTTAAGTTTTTTCTTCTGCTTTTCCCAGGCCGTCAAACCACCATTCAGGATAGAGACCTGATCATGACCATAGAGCTTGAGTAACCACCAGAGACGGGCTGCATCCATACCCTGTTGGTCATCATAAAGGATTATCTCAGTTGTCGAGGTAGCGCCCAGTCGGCTTAATAGTCGAGACAGCTTCTGTTCGCTGGCTCTCATTCCAGAGTATGGGTAATCATTTTCATCGGCCTGAAAAGCAGGGCGCCAGACGTTATGAGCACCCGGTACGTGCCCCAGCATATAACTAACCCTGGGACGTACATCCAGAATTAGCAGGTTGGCAGGGTGCCGGATTCTGTTTTCAAGGTCATTAATGCTGACCAGAGCACTGGAGTGTACTGAGCCTGACATTAAAACAGACAACAGTATAAGTAAAAGAGACAGTGCTTTCTTCTGAGCTGAACACATCCCGAAAAAGTACGGTTTTAGTCGGTTCCATTGAGTTTTATAGAACCCGGTTCTGGCAGAGGAAACTGTGCCATAAAGCGTCGATCGATCCAGTCTTTCCACAGCCATACCAAACGTCCCCTGGCTCTGAACCAGCCTCTTGATGCAATTGCCTGATCACCCGCACAGCTTAGCAGAGAAAGAAATCTGCTTTGGGGGCAGAAGGGTTCTAACGGTTTTTCTTCCAGCATGAGATTGATATTTCTAAACAGGGCTGGAGCCTGTCGTACCGCATACACTCCGGATTTAGCCAGCCTGGAGTGAGTGAGCTCGGCGATATCTCCACAGGCGAAAACATTGTCATGGCTGATAGATTGCAGCATTGGATTTACCTGGATAAAGCCCTGTGGACTGGTGGCCAGTTGGCTTTCAGAGGGCCAGGTGGCTGGAGTGGCCGGTGTGGCAAGTATCAGGGCATCATAGTGCAGGCTTTCGTTCTGGTCGCTGAATAGGGTGTTATCTTTAACGGCGTTAACCCGAAAATTATTGTGGATGGCTATTTTTTTTCGTTCAATTTCCTCTGCCGCCATTTTCTGAACTTCGACAGGGTGGCCAGCCAGAATGCCGCGAGCAGTGACAATATGTACTTTCAGTTGGGGAAAGCACCGAAAACGGTGATGGAGAGCCATGGCAACTTCAACACCTGCTGCTCCGGCGCCAATAATGAATAGATTGAAACGATCGTTCCTTTTTATCTGCTCAGGCAATGGTTGATTCAACCAGGATAGAAAAGGTCGGATAGGTTTTATACTGATACAGTCTGTTGCCTCAATCACCCGTGACTGGGTTGAACCCGTATTAATAGAGAGAATGTCATAATGGAGCCGGTCGCCATTCTCAAACACCAGCTCATTCGCATCCGTATCCACATTGGACAGAGTTGCTTTAATGAATGTGCATTTTGATTGTTTTGCCAGGGACTCCAGATCAATATGAGATTGCTCGGCCGTATATTGACCCGAAATAACACCTGGAAGCATGCCTGAATAAGGTGTGTAACGACTGGCCGAAACCAATATGAAATGAGCGGGAGGTACTTTTGCCTGCTGAAGTTTTTTCAAAAACAGTGCATGAGTGTGACCACCTCCCGCTAATACGACCGTGGGCTGAATCTTGTTGCTCATAACAGTGTCTCAATCATGGGGTTACCGTTTTAAAACCATCAGATCTTGAAATATTAAACCGTAAAAAATTCTAAGCTTATGCCATTGTTATATTCGATGAGTTTGCGCATACATGCGGATCATTCTAACTCTTTAAAAAAGAACAAACGTTTGATCTGTTTATTCTCCTGTATTCAGGTTAGCAATCAATAATTTATTTTATCGTTAGCTACTCCGACGGAGCTTTAAAAATACGGACATTTATTAACATCCGTAAAATCTTTAGGAAGATGTCATAGTCTAAACTGTCATAACTTTAGAGCACGGTTAAATTTGCAATATTAAGGAATAGATACCCAGCTAATCGAAGGAATAACAGTGCTGTTTCGAGATAAAAACAAAAAACTTTTCATTGGCATGACTCTCTACTATGGAAAAATTTTTAGCTTTGCTCATGTTCATAGTAGAGGTTGATGCAAAATATTTTCTTAGCTCATAGCTGTTATGACAGAGGGTGTGCCTTTGGTGTCTGGAAAGTTATCCCTGTTACCGCTGACCATGCTGGTAACTGGAAATATGATGGGTGCCGGTATCTTTCTGTTGCCATCATCTCTGGCCAGTTATGGTTCGATCACTCTTCTGGGCTGGATTGTTACGGTTATCGGCTCTGTGTTTTTATCCCTGGTTTTTGTTCGTCTGGGAGCTGACTGCAAGCAGGGGGCTGGTCTCTATGCATTTACTCAAGCGGGACTGGGACGTTATGTAGGTTCGCAGGTTGTTTATGGTTACTGGGCCGCTACCTGGATTGGCAACATCGCAGTAGCACTCAGTGGGGTGGGGTACCTCAGCTATTTTTTTCCGGTACTCAATGGTCCCTGGGAAACTACATTTGCTGCCATTGGTGTGATCTGGATCCTCAGTCTTATTAATCTAACGGATATCCGTCTTATTGGTCGGCTCCAGATCGTGACGACTTGTTGCATGCTGGTTCCCGTTGTCATAGTTAGTACTTTGGGCTGGAGTCAGTTTGAGGCTGATAATATCACCCGTGCTTTTAATGTTACCGGGCAGCCAAGTCGTCATGTGCTGTCTGAATCAGTCACATTAACTTTGTGGTCCTTCATTGGTTTGGAGTCGGCCTGTAACCTTGCCGGACATGCCAGAAATCCAAGATGGGATGTGCCCTGTGCCACGTTGTTAGGGACATTACTCGCTGCACTTTTCTACATACTCAGTACGACCGCTATGATGGGTGTCGTACCTAATGAAGTCTTGCAAAGCAGCGCTGCTCCTTTCTCTGTAACTGCCCGTTATCTTCTGGGGGACTGGGCTGGTGAAATGGTCAGTGTCATGGCCGTCATTGCCTGTTTCGGCAGTTTGAATGGCTGGATTCTCATGCATTCTCAGGTCGCTCGGGCGGCGTCTTCAGACGGATTATTACCCAGAGCTTTCGGGGTCTTGAATCGTTATGGCTCACCCTGGAAAGGACTGTTGATTACAGGCATTTTAATGTCAGCATTAATTTTGCTTACAGTCGAACCCACAATACAAAAGCATTTTGAGTTTATTGTATTCATTGCTGTTTATATTATGTTGTTGGCCTATTTTTGCGCCTGTTTGTCTTGTTTTCAGATTCAGCGAAGAAAACCCGGGGGGCTTTCGGCAGGCTGGTTCATGGTTATTCTGGTATCGGCCTGTTATTGTCTTCTGGGTATTAATGGTGCGGGATATACGGTGTTCTTCTATGGTACTGTGCTGCTCATTCTTGGGAGCTCAATCTACTGGTACCAGCATCGGGGCAATAAAAAGCCGGATCCCCTGAAGGACCCGGCTCATGGTTAAAAACGATAGTCGGAAGCTCACTGCATTATGCTTATCAAGCGGCTTCCGTCTCTTCTGTTTCCTGCTTGGGTAAACCGTAAATAGTTTTGACTCCACCCCACTGATCAACAGACTCCATATGGACATCAAAACCCCACAATCTGTGGATATGTTTGATGATTTCACGAGTACTGTCAGATTCCAGTGGGCGATCCTGGTGCATGAAATGACGCAACGTAATGGAGCGATCACCTCGGGTGTTCACACTGTAAACCTGAATATTAGGCTCACGATTGCCCAGGTTGTATTGAGCGGCTAACGATTCTCTGACCTTTCGGTATCCTGTGTCATCATGGATAGCACTTACTTCCAGGAAAGGGTTGTTTTGATTATCGTCGATGCAGAACAGTTTCAGGTCTCTCATCACCTTGGGTGAAAGATATTGCATGATGAAACTTTCATCTTTGAAGTTCTGCATAGCAAAATGCACGGCTTCCAACCAGTCTGAGCCGGCCAGATCCGGAAACCAGCGGTGATCTTCTTCCGTTGGGTTTTCACAAATGCGACGAATATCCTGGAACATGGCAAAGCCCAGAGCGTATGGGTTTATGCCGCTGTATCGGGGATCATCAAAATCGGGCTGGAATACCACATTGGAGTGTGAGTGCAAGAACTCCATGATGAAGCCTTCAGTAATATGACCTTCGTTGTACATCTCGTGCATCAGGTGGTAGTGCCAGAAGGTAGCCCAACCTTCGTTCATGACCTGGGTTTGACGCTGTGGATAGAAATACTGGGCCACTTTGCGAACGATCCGAATCAGTTCGCGCTGCCAGGTATCCAGCAGAGGCGCGTTTTTCTCTATGAAGTAGAGAATATTTTCTTCTGGATCTCTTGGGTAGCGTTCAGTCTGTTTGACCTCACTCTCTTCACGAAGAGGAATGGTCCGCCACAAGTCGTTCAAATTGCGTTGGATGTACTCTTCGCGCTCCTTGGCCCGGGCTTGTTCCTCTTCCGGAGAAATAGGGCGAGGTCGCTCATAGCGATTCACTCCCTGATTCATCAGGGCATGGGCCGCGTCCAGCAGCTCTTCAACGGCATCAACACCGTACTTTTCTTCGCACTGAGCAATGTAGTTCTTGGCGAATAACAGATAATCGATAATGGAATCTGCATCAGTCCACTGCTTGAACAGGTAGTTACCTTTGAAGAAAGAGTTGTGGCCGTAGCAAGCGTGAGCAATAACCAGTGCCTGCATAGGCATGGTGTTTTCTTCCATCAGATAAGCAATACAGGGATTGGAATTAATCACTATCTCATAGGCAAGACCCATCTGACCGCGCTGATAACTTTTCTGATTACTCAGAAACTGTTTACCGAAGCTCCAGTGGTTGTACATCAGAGGCATGCCGACTGAAGCATAGGCATCCAGCATTTGTTCAGAACTGATAACCTCTATCTGGTTAGGATAAGTGTCCAGCTTGTAGCGATCTGCCAGCTTTGCCAGTTCTCTGTCGTATTCCTGAAGAAGTTCAAAGGTCCACTCGGAGCCTTTGGATATAGGCTCTGCACGACGGCTGGAAGGTTTTTCCATCTCGTCGGTGTGGATCTGTGATTCGGGAGAAGGCCCTGCTTTATGCTGATGGGCTTCCTGTTCATGGCGTTCCATATCAGGCATTTTGACCCTCCTTCTTTTCGAACAGTTTGCGGAAGACCGGGAAGATCTCTCCCGCATTTCGAATCTGCTGCATAGCAAAGTGACCAGCGTGATTCTTTTCGATCATTTTGTATTCATGCCACAGGTTCTGATGGTGACGATCAGTGATTTCTACATAGGAGTAGTACTGAGTCAGCGGCAGCAGTTTGTCGATAATAATATTGCGACATTTGGTGGAGTCTGCTTCCCAGTTATCACCATCGGATGCCTGGGCTACATAGATGTTCCACTCGTTTGGTGAATACCTTTCTGTAATGATGTCATCAGTCAGTGTCAGAGCAGATGATACAACGGTGCCGCCGGTTTCTCTGGCATAGAAAAAGTCGTGTTCGTTGCACTCACGGGCTTCACTGTGATGACGAATGAATACGACTTCGATCTTTTCGTAGTTGCGCTCCAGAAACAGATAAAGCAACAGGAAAAAGCGTTTGGCAATGTCCTTGATTTCCCGGGTCATGGAACCCGAAACATCCATGACACAGAACATGACGGCCTTGCTGGAAGGCTGCGGCACTTTTACCATGTTATTGAATTTAAGATCAAATTCGTCAATAAACGGCAGTCGCTTGAGTTTTTTGTTCAGTGTCGCAATCTGATCCTTGAGTGCTTGTCTTAACGTTTCATCGTTGGTTTCGGGGCTCACTTCCATTTCACGCAGCTGTCGCTTTAATGCGCGAATCTCTTTTCTTTCCTTGCCAGAAAGAGCAATCCGACGGGCATGGGCGGCTTTCAAAGAGCGAACTACGTTCAGCCTGTCAGGAGAGCCTGCAGTCGTGTAACCGGCTCTTTTCAGTTTAAAGTCGGTAGAATCCTTTAGCTCTTTGCGAAGCAGGTTGGGTAGTTCCAGATCTTCAAAAAGGTATTCCAGAAACTCTTCGCGATTGATGGAGAAAATGAAATCATCTTCACCAGAACCACTGTTACTGGCTTCGCCTTCACCGCTACCCTGACCACCGCCACCTTCCGGACGCTGGAAACGGTCACCGGTAGTGAATTCTTTATTGCCCGGATGAACCTGTTCTACCCGGCCACCCTGACCGTGGTGAAAAACCGGCTCTGACAAATCTTTCTTGGGAATGCTGATATCACTGCCACTATCAACGTCGGTAATGGAACGTTGATCAACAGCATCCTGTACTGCCTCTTTTACCAGACCTTTATAGCGCCTCAGGAAACGCTGACGGTTGACCGTGCTTTTCTTTTTCGCGTTGAGGCGTCGGTCAATTATTATGCTCATAGGACGCTCTCCTTGGGTACTGTTCCATAGGCCTGGTGATTGTTATATCCAGGACTACTATTAGCTCAGGGTTGTTTTGCTACTGCCATGGCAATGTCGTTTGTTTGAAAATAAATATTTTTTCTAATAAACGACATACTTCTACAATGGTGGCTTGTCAGATAAAACAAGATGCAGAAGCGCCCGCAAAGGCGCCGTGGTGGTTGATCATAAATCGCCGCCAAACTGTAAGAGTTGGCGACGTTTCTCATCAGTGTCTTTATAAGCAGCTAAAGGCTTTACTGAGACTTACGAACCCGGATGTACCATTCGGAAAGCAGACGAACCTGTTTTTCGGTGTATCCGTACTCAACCATGCGCTTAACAAAGTCAGCATGCTTGCGTTGATCTTCGTTCGAACCTTTTGCGTTGAAGGAGATCACTGGCAGCAGGTCTTCGGTGTTCGAGAACATCTTCTTCTCGATCACTGCACGCATTTTCTCATAGCTCAACCAGCTTGGGTTTTTACCTTCGTGGTTAGCACGGGCACGCAATACAAAGTTAACCACTTCGTTACGGAAGTCTTTCGGGTTAGCGATGCCAGCAGGCTTTTCGATTTTCTCCAGCTCATCATTCAGGGCGCCCCGATCCAGAATGTGACCTGTGTCAGGATCACGGAACTCCTGATCCTGAATCCAGAAATCTGCGTAAGTGATGTAACGGTCAAAGATGTTCTGACCGTAATCGGAGTAAGACTCAAGGTACGCGGTCTGAATTTCCTTGCCCAGGAACTCAACATATTTAGGTGTCAGGTATTCCTTGATGAAGCGCATGTAGCGGTCGGTCACTTCATCCGGGAACTGCTGCTGTTCAATCTGTTGTTCCAGTACGTACATCAGGTGAACTGGGTTAGCGGCAACTTCGGTAGAATCGAAGTTGAAGACCTTGGACAGAATCTTGAATGCGAAACGGGTAGAAAGACCGTCCATGCCTTCATCAACGCCTGCAGCATCTTTATATTCCTGCAAAGGCTTGGCATTGGGATCGGTATCTTTCAGGTTTTCACCGTTGTAGACACGCATTTTGGAGAAAACAGAAGAGTTATCTGGCTCTTTGATGCGGGACAGAACGGAGAACTGGGCCAGCATTTTCAGGGTGTCTGGTGCGCAAGGCGCATTTTTCAAAGAACTGTGTTCCAGCAGTTTTTCGTAGATCCCTACTTCTTCATTGATACGTGTGCAGTAAGGCACCTTAACGATGTTGACACGGTCAATGAACGCTTCGTTGGTTTTGTTGTTACGGAAGGTCTGCCACTCGGATTCGTTGGAGTGAGCGAGCAGGATGCCCTCAAAAGGAATGGCACCCATACCTTCAGTAGAGTTGTAATTACCTTCCTGTGTGGCTGTCAGCAGAGGGTGCAGCACCTTCACAGGGGCTTTGAACATCTCTACAAACTCCATCACACCTTGGTTGGCGCGGCACAGAGCACCGGAGAAGCTGTAAGCATCCGGATCATCCTGGGAGAACTCTTCCAGCTGACGAATGTCGACCTTGCCTACCAGGCTGGAAATATCCTGGTTGTTTTCATCACCCGGCTCAGTCTTGGCAATTGCCACCTGATTTAAACGACTTGGGTAGACTTTAACAACACGGAATTTCGAAATATCACCACCGAATTCATGCAGGCGTTTAACTGCCCAGGGTGACATGATGTATTTCAGATAACGACCGGGAATTTTGTATTCCTCAGTCAGGATTTTTCCATCTTCTTCTGGGTTAAATAATCCCAGTGGAGATTCAAAGACCGGTGATCCCTTGATAGCGTAAAAAGGTTTAACTTCCATCAGGGCTTTCAGGCGCTCAGCCAGAGATGACTTACCGCCACCTACCGGACCCAGCAGATACAAGATCTGTTTCTTTTCTTCCAGACCCTGGGCAGCATGCTTGAAGTAAGAAACAATCTGTTCGATCGCTTCTTCCATGCCATAGAATTCTTCAAATGCAGGATAACGCTTGATCAGCTTATTGGAAAAGATACGGCTCTGTCGTGGATCACGGGACGTATCAATAATTTCTGGTTCGCCAATGGCTGACAGCATTCTCTCTGCCGCATTGGCATAGGCACCAGGGTCGGTTTTGCAAAGATCCAGGTACTCCTGCAGGCTCATCTCCTCTTGTTGAGTCGATTCGTACCTTTCCTGGTAATGAGAAAAAATAGACATATCAGGCTCCCCCTCGCCATGACCTCCATGATCATTGGCGTACTAATATTTTTGTTTATCTGGGCACTGTATTGTTGTAGCTGCGAATAACACGACACTGTTAGTGTACAGGTGCTCTGTTTGTGTTCGTCACAATTAACGTTATAGAGATTATCCGTATAAATGTCTACAGCTTTCAGGACTTTTTATTAAATAGGAAGGTATGATTAACTTATTGATATAAAAGGAAAAAATGATATTTTTGGAAAGGTTAATCTACCCATCTTAAAGAGGTTTTAAGACAGTCACCAGTGAAAAATTTTGAACGTTGACTTAGCTAGACATGAGAGTTGCTTTCTTCTCTGATACTGGGGGTATTAAGTTATATTTTTAATTCTATTGCTTTAATTTGCTCGGGTGGTATTAAATTAATATGTGGGAGGTTTGATATATATCCAGTAGTTCAGGTGATATCTGTCCTATTAGCTATTGGATTATTTCTTTATAAACTGAAAAATTATTCAGAGTAGAAATACAGTAATTGACTTTTACTTACATGTATCTCGAAAACCAACCTAAATTCTTGATGCCTGTGATAAAGCTTTTGAAATCCACTGATTAATACTTTGTCCACTAACCTGAGCAGCAATTGCGATTGAAGCATGCAGCTCGGGTGGGATGCGTAGCATCAACTTGCCAGAGTAAGGCTTCTGAGGCTCTTTTCCGATAGCTGAACAGGTTTCGAGGTAGTCATCTACTGCTTCATGAAAAGCATTTTTTAAATCGGCAACAGACTCACCATGAAAGCCAATTCGGTCTTTTATACCGGCGATATGTCCGATGAAGCATTCGTCATCATCACTGTACTCAATGCTGGCTGCGTAGCCTTTATAAATCATCGTATTCATGGTTTAACTCCAATCCTTATCAGAAAGTCTCTTGCATCTTTCACCTGATACGGCTTTGCCTCTTTTTTGGGATGGGGTCTGTGGAAAGTGCCAATTCCCCCATGTTTGTGAAACCTGACACGAGAACCTCGTCCCTCTATAATTTCAGCTCCTACAGCGGTCAAAAGTGCTTCTATAGCCTTCCATTCCAGCTGTTTTGGAACTGATCGTTGAATATTGCTACAAGCGTTTTCCGGTGTTTTGCGTTCATATATGATATTGTAATAGATGATATCATATGTTGGTATCACTCCAAAGACTGCTTTATTGGGATAATCACGCAAAAGTGAGCCTGAAAGCATGTATTTAGATTTGATGATACTGTGCGAGTTGTTGCTCTATGCAGAAGTTTTACAGAGCGCTTATCAATGATATAGAGTCCTCAACAAAGGCAAGAAGGAGTAGTGGCGCTAAAAAAGGAGGGGGCGTACCTCACTGAGTGGTTGGCTGCTGCTGGCTGAAGCGTTTTATCTCACTCCTGAAGGCCACGAAATGGTTTTGAGCAGTCGGGTGGGGCAACCTTTATGGACGTTCTTTGAATGGGATCGTTCTATACCACTTGGAGAGATTGCGGAGAAAGATAAACAGTGGGATCAGGTGCCACTGTCACGCTATTTCAGGCATTTAAAAGCCGATGCTCCTGCTTATCAATCAGTACAGCACTCTCAATCTGAAAGCGTCATGCTTAAGTCAATTGTTGAGATTATTAATGACTGTACGCATCCTGATCCAGGCAAAAGGCCAGAAGCTTCGAAGGTGGTCGAGAGATTGAGGTCTGTTCGACAAAGTCCATCAATAGAATGAATAAGAACGTTTATCAAAGATAAAAAAATGGCGGACTATAGGGGGGGCCGCCGTAATGGTTATGCTCGCCGAATCAGAAGTTAACTGACTCGCATGCAGTCTAGTTTGCAGAACCTGAACAGAGAGTGAACACTGTCGTTCAGTAGCCTAGTCTTAATTAATCTTTACCTGCCCCGGACGCTTTTATGACACATCGGGTTTTGATTGGAACAGCGAGAAGCCCTTGCTTCGGGACACTTGGTTTTTCAACTTGAACCGATCGTAATGCCAGATCCACAGCTCCGGATTTTCCCTGATTACCTGCTCCATTCTATGCATCAGCTGTTGCAGGTCGTGCTGGGCATCTTGTTTCTTATTCCCTGAGTGGGTCAGTGGTACTGGCTCAAAATGCAATTGCCATTGGTTATCTTCCAGAGTGCAATAGTGAAAGAGGACCGGTGCTTTCAATAAATGGGCCGTCATGATGCCACTGGCAGGTGCTCGGGTTTCCTGGCCAAAAAATGTCACTGGCATTTCTCTTGAGCGGAGGTCGCTGTATAAGAATACGGCTTTCTTTTGCTTCAGTGCCTGAAGGACGGCAGTAGGATCTCCTTTTACGATGGGGTCAATGCCGGCCTGTTGAAGGAGCCCTTTACCAAGGCTGTGAACCAGGGGGGAATGTTTTCCTGAACCAATCAGGGTGGTGGCGGGCAAACCGAGCTGTGAGAGTGCCATCGTTCCCAGGTCGGGTGGTCCCATATGGAGTGATATGATGACAATACCCTTGTCTTCAGAAAAAGCCTGATCAAGAACATTCTGATGATGCAGCTGGTAGGCCACTTTATTCAGTACCGGGAGAGTGAGTACATAATTAACAGTATGGCGGGCAGACTGGCGTAAGATCTCTTGCAGTCTTTTTTCGGATACAGGATGAATAGCTTGCTGCAGTGATGCTCTGGCTATATGACTTTTTTTGACTCGCAAGCCATAAGAAAGTATCAAGCCAATAGCTGAATAGACAGCCAAGGGTAGTCGAGTGAACAGCCCGATTAAAAGGTTTGTGGCTGAGTCCTTCCAGCTGAGCTTCATGATCATAGCCATTTTAATTATTGTTATATAAAAAATTGTAAAGGATAAGAATAGGAGAAGGAATGGCTACTGGCAGACCCATTGGTCAATATTCGTATTCAGTTTTTGATATTGTGTAACGATCTGGATTCAGGGAAGATGCTGCGATGTGGTCTTCAAAGTAGTCCAGGATAGGGCAGATAGAGGGGTTTTCTGAAAGAGATGAACTTAATAGGCATTTTTTGGTCAATTAACTTGTTGATTTCATTTAAAATAAGGATTGGTGTTCATCTCTTCAGGAGGTGTTGCCCTGATTATATATGATGGACTCAGGCACGGAGAATCATGACAGGATTTCCGGTCTGTGGCTGCTTAGCTGGATTGCTGTTTAATGATTTTTCTTTCTTATCTTTTGCTCGGTGCTCTTGCCGGTACACTGGCTGGTCTATTCGGGATTGGTGGCGGTCTGGTCATTGTCCCTGTACTGGTTTTCAGTTTTAAATTGCAGGGGTTGTCCCCTGAAATTCTGACCCATCTGGCTGTGGGTACCTCTCTTGCCACTATTGTTATTACCTCACTCAGTTCCATTCGTGCCCATCATTCCAAGGGGGCGGTTCAGTGGCCTGTATTCAGTGTTTTGACGGTAGGTATTTTGCTGGGCTCCTGGCTAGGGGTTTACACGGCAATACAAATGTCTGGACCAATGTTGCAGAAAGCGATCGGTATTTTTGCCCTGGCGGTTGCTGCGAAAATGTGGTTTGGCTTCAAACCTTCTGAGAGCAGTAAGGTACCTGGCCGACCCGTGCTGATAGCGGCGGGTGGAGTGATAGGCTGGGCTTCCAGTATTTTTGGTATAGGCGGCGGAACGCTGTCGGTTCCTTTTTTACGTAAATGTAACCTCTCAATGGGTCAGGCTGTGGCTACTTCAGCCGCATGTGGCTTGCCTATTGCGGTTATGGGCGCTGCAGCCAATATGTTTTTGGGCAGAGAGAATGAACTGTTGCCGGCAATGAGTACCGGTTATGTTTACTGGCCTGCCTTTCTGGGCATTGTCTTGACCAGTATGTTATTTGCCCGTTTTGGCGCGCAGCTGGCCCATAAACTTTCCTCCGAGAAGCTGCAGAAACTGTTTGCCTTACTGCTTTTGGTTGTAGGCTGTGAGTTTCTCTTTTCTATGTAATGCAATGCAAAGAATCCAGCCAGCTTCTGATTGAAGCTGGCTCATTCCTGTATCCTGCTGATACACTGATCTATCAAATATTCATGAGCACTTTCTTGTAACCAATGAGAACAGTGTGTGTTAGTTAACCTCGAGAAAAATCTGGAATCCTCCTGTGATCCCATATCCTCTAATTGATCCCGTTGCGATCAGTCTTGGTCCTCTCAAAGTTCATTGGTACGGTCTTATGTATCTGGTGGGTTTTGCCGGTGGCTGGTGGCTGGCCGTCCAGAGAGCTAAAAAATCCAATGGCTTGTGGAACCCCGAGCAGATCGGAGACCTCTTGTTCTACGTGGCTGTCGGGGTCATAGTCGGTGGGCGCATGGGCTATGTGCTGTTCTATAACTTTGACTACTTCCTGCAAAATCCGCTCTGGCTGTTCAGCATTTGGGAAGGAGGCATGTCTTTTCATGGTGGGCTGCTGGGAGTGCTGCTGGCTGTTTTCCTCTATGGCCGCAAGATCGACAAGAATTTCTTCCAAATGACGGACTTTATCGCTCCGGTTGTACCACTGGGGTTGGGTATGGGGCGTTTGGGTAACTTTATTGGTGGCGAGTTGTGGGGACGGGTATCGGATGTCCCATGGGCTATGGTTTTCCCCACCGACCCCTCGCAAATGCCAAGGCATCCATCACAGCTTTACCAGTTTGTTATTGAGGGGATTATTCTGTTTGGAGTGCTTTGGTGGTTCTCAGCTAAGCCTCGTCCCCGTATGGCGGTGTCCGGATTATTCCTGTTGATTTATGGTGTGGGTCGGTTCTGTGTGGAGTTTGTCAGGCAGCCTGACGAACAGCTGGGCTTTATTGCTTTTGACTGGCTGACAATGGGGCAGTTATTGACGGTACCCATGATTCTTCTGGGTTTGGGTCTTATGATGGTAGCCTATAAAAAGTGTCCATTGGTGAATGGACTAAATCAGGATGACCTGTCCTGGCTGAAAAAGCATGCCCCCAAGCCTGGCAAGAAAACCGCCATGAGCAGCAACAAAAAAGGATCAAAGTCATGAAACAGTATCTGGATCTCCTGCGTCATGTGAAAGAACAGGGCACTTTCAAATCTGATCGCACAGGCACTGGTACATACAGTGTGTTTGGTTATCAGATGCGCTTTGATCTATCGGAAGGTTTCCCATTGGTGACCACTAAAAAGTGTCACCTGCGCTCAATTATTCACGAGCTACTCTGGTTCCTGAAGGGCGACACTAATATTGACTACCTGAAAGAAAACGGTGTCAGAATCTGGGACGAATGGGCAACGGACGAAGGTGATCTGGGTCCTGTTTACGGTAAGCAGTGGCGTAGCTGGGAAGGTGCGAACGGTGAAACGTTTGATCAGATTCAGTGGTTACTGGATGAAATCAAAACCAATCCCGACTCCAGAAGACTGGTGATCAGTGCCTGGAATCCGAGTGTGCTGCCCGATGTGAAGTTCAGTCCTAAAGAGAATGCCGCTATGGGTAAGCAGGCTTTGCCTCCCTGCCATTGTCTTTTCCAGTTCTATGTTCTGGATGGCAAGCTTTCCTGCCAGCTTTACCAGCGCAGTGCGGATATTTTCCTGGGTGTGCCTTTTAACATTGCTTCTTATGCACTGTTAACCATGATGATTGCCCAGGTGTGTGATCTGGAGTTGGGAGATTTTGTTCACACCTTTGGTGACGCGCATCTTTACTCCAATCATCTGGAACAGGCCGAAGAACAATTGACTCGAAAGCCGTTCCCTTCACCCACCATGAAGCTGAATACTGCGATCAAAGATTTGTTTGAATTTACCATTGATGATTTTGAGCTGGTGGATTATCAGGCTCATCCTCATATCAAGGCGGCTGTTTCTGTTTAAGGCCGTTTATTGAAGTTACGCATCTTTGTTTGTTCTCAGCTGCGTAACTTCAGTAATTCATTGGAATTCGCCATGATCATGGCAGTTTTTTGTAGATACATACAACAATACCAATAATGGCTACAACAGTAATTGTTGATGCGGTCACACCTACAATTGATGGAAACGGCTTACGACTAAGGAATAGTCCGTAAATAACTTCCTTATTTGACCACCACCCTTCGGCAGGCTCAGGGTAAACGGAGTTCATGTTTTAATCGGGAAGTTATTTCAAGACAAATCCTAAGCTTTTATTCTGCCTGCTACAGATGATTGGGATAGAGCTGAGTGTTTTCAAAAGTGTGGACAAAATCAGAATAGCTCTGAATTTTGCTGCCTACGACAGAAAGTTACTCTCCATCGTCATAGGGAGATTCAACCTGAATTGAATGCAGAATAGAGTATGTTTCAGTATCTGCCTGGGTTCTCAGACCTGTGTATTCAACATAAACTTCTGATTGTGATATCGCTGCATCTTCGGCATAGCGGCAGATGGCTTCATTGTACGTGAACAGTTGTACAACATTTGGAGCTTCTACCTCGTAAGTTTCATAAGTCAGAACGGTTTTGACTTCATAATCATTCTGATAAACATTGTATTCCAGAGCGGGTTTGTAGACTTGCCTTTGTTTCTGAATTCGGGCCATGCCCCCAAGATGGAGGTAGACGGTACATTTGTGATCAAGGATCACTTGTCCCCAGCGAGCCACATGAAGAATTAATCCAAATGTTTGCCATTGGCCAAAAATTTTTGAGTTCTCTATGGCTGGATTTGAATCAATGCCATTTGGGAATTGAGTGAATGAAGGGGTTTTTGAAAAACTGCTTTCAACGGGTCTGGCCTCAATAACACGGTAGCGACTATTAGTAGCCATGGAGTTATACCAGAAAGGGTATTTGTACTTGATGACGACAGGAGTGCTTGAAACCCTCAGTTTGTCCCAGAGGTAGCGGTATTCAGGTTGAACTGAAACATCATAGGCTTCAGCAGGATAGCTTTTCGCAGTGTAGGCACCCTCTCCAAGTTGGACTTCGAGCTCTCCCGATTCCCAGATAAAGCCGCTTTCCCAACCTTTTGAAGAAACGGTTCCCACCATAAAGCCGGTGCCCCACCAACCTTCTTCGTCAGATTGTACCTGTGCAGAGGGTAGTTCAGGTTGCAGAGGAGGAACGGGCTCAGACCAGACAGATATACAGAAAACAGAGATCAGCAGGCCGAAGATCCATTGAGGCCCTTTCATAATGGTGTCCTTACCAAAGAGTGAAGTTATACGATTCAGATTAGCAGTATGTCTGGAGAAGCGTCAGCGGTGTAGAAATGATAGCAAGTCAGGAAAGCATAATGCTTTCCTGACAGGAGATGATCAAATAGGTTTTTCTGCCAGGTTGATAATGACGTTGCGTAGAAGTTGCAGGCGAGGCTCAATAGAATCCAGTTGAAGGAATTCGTTTCGGCTGTGCATACCTGCACCAATTGGTCCAAGGCCATCAACAGTCGGTATGCCCAGTGCGCCTGTGTAGTTGGCATCTGAGCCTCCGCCAACAGCCATCCAGGTAACAGGCAGGCCCATTTGTTCACCGCTCTCTTCGATCACAGCCATCAATTTTTCACTTTTCTCGTTGGGAGTAAAAGCAGGTTTGTGGGCAATGCGATTGAGCTTAATCCTCATACCTTCCAGAAAGGGCCTTTCAGCCATTTCATTGATCAGCTGTTCAATACCGTCATAATCGTCGTTGTTCCAGAAGCGGATATCCAGAACAGCTTTGGCAAAGTCTGGCACTACGTTGCTGGTGGTGCCTCCTTCTATAGTGCCGAAATTCAGGGTTGTGCCGGTTTCAAAATTGGTTTCCTGATTCAGACGATTCACCCATTGAGCAAACTCGGTAATGGCTGATATGCCTTTCTGAGGTTCATTGCCAGCATGGGCCGCTTTACCGTGGAATTCAATGTCATAAACGGCCAGACCTTTTCTGGCTTTTACCAGAGAGCCATCTACACGAGCCGCTTCGGCAACCAGAACGCAGCGACTTTTCAAGGCTACACTCTTGATCCAGTCCGCAGAATAGGTGGAGCCGGTTTCTTCATCCGGGTTCATGCAGACACAAATACTCAGGCGGTCCAGAATATCTTCAGGCAGGTTTTTCAGGGTTAGAAAAATGTTCAGCAGGCCGGATTTCATATCGGCTACACCAGGTCCATAGGCTTTTTCCGTATCCCGGGTGAAAGACCATTCTGATACAGTACCCTGTGGAAATACTGTGTCCATATGGCCAACCAGCATGATGTCGTATTCCTGGGCATCTGGCTTATTGGTTACCTGAAGTCCGGGTCCTACTGATTCACCGAAGGATTGTCTGGCAACATGCCAGCCGATGGCTTCGTACTTGCCGGTCATTATGTCGGCGATGGCAGCGACGCCAGAGGGCGTGTTGGTTCCACAGTCAATATTGATCAGTGCTTGCAATTCTTCCAGATAGGAATCAAGGCTGAAAGTTTCTTTAGACATGGCTTTTGGCCTCATAGGCAGAAACGAGTTTTTGAAAATCATTTCATTCCTACAGGGCAAGAAATGATTTTTTCGCTTATGGCTGTTCTAGGAACCTGATGTCAGCAGGTTGGCAAGGTAAAGCGACAGTGTGCTTCGGTATTGCATTTATTTAACTTCTTAATAGTATGTTTTGCAGCCGTGCAAAAATATCCTGATAATTACAGGCCGAATCAGTAAAATTACTCACATGTTAATAATGTGGGCCGGCCAATATCAGAACCGGAGCACGTTAATAGGAGAGATAGAAGAACTCATGAAGTTGTATGCCAGACAGCAGGGGGAAGGTGAGCACCTGATCAGTGTGCACGGACTATTCGGATCGCAGGAGAATCTGGGCGCTATCAATCGTCAATTGGCAGAGAAGTTCAGGGTTCATGGTCTGGATGTTCGAAATCATGGCCGTTCTCCTCATGATGCTGCAATGGACTATTCCGTTATGGCGGAGGATATCGTCGAGTACCTTGATGAACAGCAGATTGAAAAAGCGCATTTGCTTGGGCATTCCATGGGCGGAAAAGTAGTGATGGAGGTGGCGCTGGCGTATCCCGATCGAGTGGAGAGATTGGCGGTCATGGATATAGCGCCGGTTCATTACAAAGTACGACGCCACGATGATGTGTTTTCCGGTTTGTTTGCGGTGGACCTGGAGAATATGCAAAAAAGAGGAGACGCTGACCAGGCTCTGCGCCAACATGTAGAGGAGCTGGCAGTTCGATCATTTCTGCTAAAAAACCTTTATCGAAATGAGGCGGGCAGCTACAGCTGGCGAATGAATCTGGATGCTATTCATCATCATTATCTGAATATTCTTGCCGGGCCCTCTGCAAAAGGCTCTTTTGAGGGAGATGTGCTGTTCCTGAAAGGAGGTCACTCAGATTACATTCTGGCAGAACACAGGGAAGAGGTGCTTAAACATTTTCCCAATGCGTCTATGAGAGAAATAGCGGATACCGGTCATTGGCTGCATGCTGAAAAGCCAGAGCTGGTTGCCCGTACTCTGATGCGTTTTCTGGAGTCCTGAGATTCAATGAAAAAAGCCGCCTTGAGTGGGCGGCTTTCACATTAATTTCAATGTCGAGGTTGTTGACTCTCAACGTCATCCAATTGACCCGTGTCATCGTCATCATCAAAGTCATCATAGGAACCGGCGAGATTATGGCGCAGGGATCTTTTATCCCAATAATCATTGATACCCTGGCGTATTGATTTGTTTTTTCTTTCCTTGCAGCGTTCCTTAGCGGTTTGTCTCTTCCTGTATTCCTGGCCTGAATCCCAGAAAGACTCATCCTGGTCATCGTACTGCATTGACCTTACCCTGGACATATCCTTACTTCCTTTTTTACTGCTCCTATCTCTCAATCTAGGAAAAAGTAGCCAAGGTTTTAATAAGAAATATTCATATGAACGAGGGTATCAATAGCCGTTTGCGGCGAGGTCCAGTTCCAGGGAGTAGCCTTCCAGACGAATCACCCGGGTGTTGACACTGCCGTCAGGCATAAGTTCAAGCTCTCTGTAGCCAGGCCGGCGGTCATCCAGCATGAAATTGTCGCATTTAGGCTTGAACTGAACACAGGTGGAAGGGGTTGAGAGAAACCGGACATTTTGAATGAATTGATCTCGTTCCTGATGGATATGACCATTCAGTACCACTCGGACATTAGGGTATGGCTTGATCACGTTCATAAACTGTTCGGCATTCTTCAGGCTGATATTGTCCAGCCACTGGCTCTCAATAGAGTAGGCTGGGTGGTGGAAGGCGACCAGAGTATGCTTGTCAGGGTTTTGGGAAAGATGCTGAGACAAGAGCTGGAGCTCTTTGCTCGACAAAAAACCCGGGATCTGCCCTGGAATCTGGGAGTTCATCATAATAATTTGCCAGGAGCCCAGATCCAGATAGGGGTTCATGGCCTCAGGGCTGACTTGATGCATCAGGGTCAGAACGTCATGGTTTCCACAGGTCCAGAGATAAGGTTTATCACTGGTATCCAGAAGTGTTTTCAAGCTCTGATAGGATTCCAGGCTGTCGTCTTGGGTAAGGTCACCGGTAACCAGGATAGCGTCCGGGTTAAAGGATGAAGACTGAATCTGCTCCCAGACAGCCTGAAGGCTCTGGTTGGTGTCTGCTCCCATCAGTCTGCCATCACGAGAGCCGAACAGATGAGTATCTGTTAACTGGATGATACGTGTTCCGGTCATAAGCTGGCTCATAATTCGTTACTGATGCAGCGAAGGCTTTCCATGATTTTATCAGGGAGATGGGAATAAAACAGTGAAACTTCGCACGTTTTCCGGTTCATACTTGGATGTTTTGATTAAAACCATGACTGAGACAAAAGTTTAACCATTCACTGAAAAGCTGATTCAGTTGCTCTTTTTCATCAGGTAGTAGCATTTTTTCATTAGGGTAGGGGTAGATAGCCTTGAAGTGCCGGTCTTGATTGACGCTAATGATCTCAGCCATTCTAACATCCAGATAGATCCGAATTCTGAACTCGGGGAGTTTCAGCCATTCACCCCAGGCTGCATCCAGATCGACTTGCAGAACCGTTGTAAAAGGCGCACGTTCCAATACCTGAAACAATGCACGACCCTCCTGGCCAGCGAAATAAAATGATAGAGCAACATTGTCGTTGCTCTCCAGATCGGGAAGCAGATGCATGAGTTTGTGAAAATTCCTTTCACACAAGCTCTGTTGTTTGATCAGGTTGGCTTTATAGCGAGCCTTGTCAGTCTTAGAGTCCATAATCTCAATCATAGTGCATGGCCTTGTCATAGAGGAAGATGGCCAGACTTTATTAAAAGAATGGTGTCGTCATTTACTGGCTGCAGATCATAATCGCAGTGGGGGGTGCGTATCCATGTATTGACAGGCCAATCTTCGGAATGGGTTGAAAGTTTTCCTGAAACAATAAGGAGTTCTACACCTCCTGGTTTGTTTCGAAGATAAGGAGTTTCGCCCGCAGGAATGCTCAGAAGAGAGGTTCTCTTACTCTCAAATTGATGGAGAGAGACTTCTGTTATTTTATCTGAGGCTTCTTTTTCAAGAGATTCGAAAATATTGATTCGAACGGTTTGCCTGTCTGCAGGATCAAACTGACAGAGCTTTACAAAAATAATGCAACCATCCTTGCTGAACGGAGCATGATGACTCCCTGGAGGGTTTCTGATGTAGGTGCCCGAGCCAAAGTCTCCCGTTTCATCAGAGAAAATCCCTGAGAGTACTAAAATTTCTTCGCCAGTGGGGTGTGGATGCTCAGGAAAACTGGCTCCTGCAACGTATTGGACAATGCTGGTTGCATGTCCGGACTCTTTGTCTTCACGGGCCAGTTGTTTGCGGAATACTGTGCTGGCTGGACTGGGCTGCCACTCTTGTTTCTCGGTTTGAATGATAATGGATTCTTGAAAGTTCATGTTCAGCATGAAACAGTACCTGCCTAATTAAAAGACTGTGGTTGATAATTCGGTGCCGGAATGTTGATCGGGCTGTTGTTGAGGTCGTGACTGTGAAGAATTAAGTTAAAATCTTCACAAACCCGGTTTATTGCTTTTGACGACAGGTAAACTAGGAGCCTGACCGAGAATAGGCAGGTCGGCCTAAAATCCAGAAAGAACGGCCCATTTTTCCGATAAATTTGATTGAATAGGCCCACTATTCGCACAAATTTATCGAAAAAATGGCCTCGTTCTACTGAATTTTATTCTTGACCACTATTCTCGGTCAGGCTCCTAGTGTAAATTCACCCGGTTGCGCTTGAGTTACAGCAGTTATACTCACATCATTGTTCGGCTTTCGGGCCCATTTTTCAAGGAACTGGAGATATGCCACGAACTTTTCGTAAAGGCTTTTTGCTGGCAGCCCTGGCCGGCTCAATACTGTCTGCCCAAGCGGCTGAGACAGAGTACAACTTACTCGATGTTTATAATCTGGCGTTGAAAAATGATGCCCAACTGGCTGCGGCTCGGGCTGACATGATGGCAACCCAGGAAGGCAGTACCCAGGCGCGTGCGCTCTTATTGCCTAACCTCTCCCTGTCCGGGGGCACACAGTATAACAAGACAAAAACTGAAACGACTGCGGATGACGTAAAGGACAGCTATAACTCCAATACTTGGGGAGCGTCCCTTAATCAACCGCTATTTAATCTGGCCAGCTGGTTTGGCTACGATTCTGCCAAATTTCAGAGTGCTCAAGCTGAAGCTACCTTTGGATACGAGCAGCAAAACCTGATCCTCAGAGTTTCAGAAGCTTACTTTAATGTGCTGAGAGCGGAAGACAGCCTGATCACGGACGTTGCTGAAGAAAAGGCTGTTAAGCAGCAGCTGGATCAGGCTCGTGAACGTTATAATGTTGGTCTTATCGCGGAGACTGATGTCCTCGAAGCCAGGGCACGCTATGACGATTCTCGAGTGGCCAGAATTGATGGGGAAAATAATCTCTCAGTTGCTTATGAATCATTGAGAACAATCACTGATCAGGATATTCAGGACATTGGCAAGCTGAAAAAAACCATGCCGGTCAGTGCTCCTGCACCTGCCAATTCTGATGAGTGGGTGAACAACGCTATCAAGAACAACCTGCAGCTTGAGTCAGCGCGTGAAAGCCTGAAGGCTTCAGAGAGCAACATAAAGGTTCAGAAGTCAGGGCATGCCCCAACAGTCGATGCTTTTGCCACTTATACCTATAACTCAAGCAATGGTGATCACTCTAGAGGTCTGCCATCTTCCAATGGCGCTTTGACTACCGGAGACGGTGACCAGACGGTAGTAGGCGTCAAGTTCACACTGCCTCTGTTTGCTGGTGGTGGAACCAGCTCCAAGGTACGTCAAGCCACTTACCAGATGGAGTCTGTGCAGCAGAATTACGACAAGGCCTTGCGTGAGATAAACTCTGGAACCCGCAACCTGTTTCGTACGGTTAACTCTGATGTTTCCCGTGTAGAAGCCCGGTGTCAGGGTATTGTTTCTTCTGAAAGTGCTCTGAAAGCCACTCAAAGTGGTTATGAAGTGGGTACTCGCAACATTACAGACGTTCTGGATGCACAGAAGACTTTGTTTGCGGCGCAGCGTGATTATCTGAATGCTCGTTATGATTTCATTGTGAATACTCTGAAACTGAAGCAGACAGCAGGGACTCTGAACCCTGAAGATCTTTCTGAACTGAACAGCTGGATTGTTTCTTCAGAAGAGATATCCATTCCTGCCCAGTGTCGAGCAGACTGAGTGACTAAACAGTCATAAGGTAGAAAAAAATAGCGCTGACATCGGCGCTATTTTTTTATATGGCGTTATTCTCAGTGAAGACGATCAATAGTTTCTGTTACCAGCTTAAGAAGCTTTTGCAGTGCTCCTTTATTGCCTTCAACAAAAGCCTGTGCCTGGCTGCCCATCTTTTTTCTGGCCGCATCGTCTGCCAGAAGCTCTGTAACAGCGGCTGCCAGCTGCTCTGAGTTTTGTATAGTCCTCATGCCTCCAGCGTCTTCCAACTGCTGACTGATATCAGTGAAGTTGTAAACGCTGGGGCCTGATAAAACCGGAACTCCCAGTGCAGCGGGCTCCAGCATGTTATGGCCTCCATTCTTAATCAGGCTGCCCCCAACAAAGGCAATGTCTGATGTTGCATAGAGCTTCATTAACTCACCCATGGTATCGCCAATAATCACCTGAGTGTCGGGTGACGTTTCTGTGGCCTGACTGTGCCTGATGGTGTTGAGTCCCTGGCTTTTAGACAATTCAAAAACACTATTGAAGCGCTCGGGGTGTCTGGGAACGAGAAGCAACAAGGTGTCTGGTCGTTTCTTGAGTATTGTTTTAAAGGCATCCAGAACCGGTTTGTCTTCACCATCGTGGGTACTGGCGGCAATCAGAATTTGGGCTTTATGACCTAACCCTGATTCCCAGGAGGATTTCAGCAGAGCTGCGCTTTTATTGATTTCATCATCTACTGATAAGTCAAATTTAACGCTGCCGGTAATGGTCAGGTGCTCGTTGGGTAAGCCCAGTTGCCTGAACCTTTCTCCATCGTTTTCATTCTGACAGGCAACCTGATGAATATTTTGCATCATTTTCCGGGTCAGGGACCCCAATTTTGCGTAACCCCGGGAGGACTTTTCTGACAATCTGGCATTCACAATTACAACAGGAATATTTCTGGCTTTGCAGGCTGCAATGGTATTGGGCCAAAGCTCTGTTTCCATCATCAGAGCCATTTGTGGATGAATCCGGTTTAAAAACCGGTTTTGCACATCAGGTAAATCATAGGGGCAGTACACATGATAAACGCTGTCACCATAAATCTTTCTAACACGCTCTGAGCCGGTTGGAGTCATGGTCGTGATAACAAACTGGTGATTAGGGTAATGACCCATCAAGGCTTTAACCATGGGGGCGCTGGCTATCGCTTCACCCACAGAGACCGAGTGGATCCAGATGACCGGCTTGTCTTGGGGCAGTTTCTGGATAAACCCAAAACGTTCTCCCCATCGAAGACGGTAGGCAGGGGATTTTCTAGCGCGCAGAACCAGCTTGATTAAGACAGCAGGTATTGCCATGTACAATAATATTGAATATAAAATTCGACTCATGCTAGGGCTGGATTCGTTGGGAGTTGCGGTATCAGCTATGTTAACAGATAGACCCTGACCCGAAACAGATTTATGGATTGAATCTTCATGGCTTTCAAAATCGAGAAAACCCGGATCTATCAGAAGCTGCTGACTATTGGTCAGTCGTCTCCATTGGTCTGGTTTCAAGGGAGAAAGCTGGTAAAGCTTAGGAGTACTGTCACCCGAAGACAAACTTTTTCTCAGCGGCTGAAACGAAGCAGTGTGATACGTAAACTGGGAAGAAAGTTGCAGTGGGTAAAGCCCCGTCTATTCAAAGCTTTAGGCTTGGTCGCCAGAAAAAGAAAGGCTATTGACCGAAGAAGTCGACAGCATCTCAAAGATACCCTGGTGGCAGCAATAAGACAGAAGACGGATGAGTTTATTCAGGCTGTTTTTAAGCTGCGAGAGTGCACTGGTAAAGGGTCGGAGTTGAATGGAAAATCAAACTCTCTGGAAGATTTTGTGAGTGAGGTGGGCCGTCATTGGCAAGATGCCTCGAAAACCCCGCAATTTATTGCTTATCTTCAACAGCAGCTTCGTGACCCGGCCAGTAAAATTAACCGACTGGAGGCTTCACTCAAAGAATGCTTTGAGCTCATGATGGCTCAAAGGGATATTAACCCTAATCAAATGATGACACTCACCTCAGCTAGAGCCTTACTGTCAGAGCTTGCTTATCAGACTTTCAGCGATAGAAGTGCCTTCGATCACTGGTGCCAGGCATCCAGAGAATCCGATAAAGAAATGATGCTGGAAATCAATAAAGCGCTTGCATCTCTCTACTAATCAGCAACACACTACCACCCCTTTTTCAGCTTCTGAAATATTGTATTCCTCTGAACAATCCAGGAGTTCTTTTGACTGAAGTTTTGATCACAAAAGTTGATCTTCTACGTCATGGTCTTCCAGAAAAAAATGACTGTCTGCTGGGACGCTCCGATTTACCTCTGTCAAATTTGGGCTGGCAACAGCTACATAAGGCAACGGAGGAACTGGAAGGGTACGACTTGATCGTTAGCTCTGGACTGAGGCGATGTCAGGCTTTTGCAAAAACTTATGCCGCCGAAAAAAAACTGCCTCTTACTATTGAGAGTGATTGGCAGGAGATGAATTTTGGTGTTTGGGATGGCCACTCTTATGAGTGGTTGCATCATCATAATGCTTCAGAGTTATCAAATTTCTGGCGTGATCCCTGGACGCATACACCACCTGAGGGGGAAAGCCTGTCTCATTTCTACAACAGGGTACAGTCGGCTTGGGAAAAGTTGTTGGAACATAGAGCGGGTAGCAAGATCCTTCTTGTTTGCCATTCAGGTGTAATACGCATGTTGCTGTCATTAATTTTAGGAATGGATATTAGCAAAAGTCTGGCCATGTCCCGGTTGCATATTCCTTATGCCAGTCTGACACGTATTGAGGTATACCGCGACGAGCAAGGGAAGCAGTGGCCAAGGGTAATGTTCGTGAATGGTCGTGAGGAAAATTATGGATAAGGATAATACTCTTTCTTGTAATACTAATTTAGTTGCTCATGGCAGAGCCTTAACTTTGGCGATTACTTTTTTTACCCGGTTTCCAACCTGGCAATTAAAGCAGATCAAAGACGATGATATGGGGCGGGCGTTACTTTACTTGCCAATGGCGGGGTTGATTCTGGGCCTTTTTGCCGTGTCCGTTGGGTGGTTGCTTGAACTGGTTCTTATGAGCTGGCATGGCTCATTATCAATGGTTCATACCATCCTGATCGGATTTATTACCTTTACGGTATTAACACTTGCCAGTGGTGGTTTACATCTCGATGGGCTTGCTGATTGTGCTGATGCGTGGGTAGGCGGTATGGGTGACAGAGACCGCACACTGGAAATCATGAAAGACCCTACCTGTGGGCCAATGGCGGTCTTTATATTGGTCGTTCTGCTCTTATTGAAAGCGGCTGCAGTAGTTTCTCTGGTTATGATGTCTGGGTGGTTAGTGCTCATATTGATTCCTGTTCTAAGTCGTTCGGCGGGTATGGCTCTGTTTATCTTTTCTGATTATGTACGACCGAAAGGGCTTGGGCAGGCTTTTGCTGATTATTCAGGGAGAGCCCAGTGTAAATTTGTGCTGTTTTTGAGCCTGTGCATACCTTTACTGGCGGCTGGAAATACATTGTGGCTTCCAGCTCTGATTTCACTCGCTTTCTGGGTCTGGCTAAAAAGAGAAAGTACTCAGCGGATTGGTGGCTTTACAGGAGATGTCGCTGGCGCTGTGATTGAATTATTAGAGGCATGTCTGCTGGTAACTGCTGCATTATTTTTTCAATCTTCTGGCTGATACACTTCTGCCAAACAGTAACAGGAATCTATGTAGTATGAGCATTCACAGGCGCATTGCACCCAGAGCCATCATGGTACAAGGGACGACCTCTGATGCTGGAAAAAGTGTCATTTGTGCCGGACTCTGTCGTTTACTTAGTCGTAGGGGGATTTCGGTAGCCCCCTTCAAGCCTCAAAACATGGCGCTGAATAGTGCTGTGACGGTAGACAATGGGGAAATTGGCAGGGCACAAGCAGTACAAGCTCAAGCCAGTGGTCTTGAGCCTCACTCTGATATGAATCCAGTACTACTTAAACCTAATACTGATATTGGTGCTCAGGTCATTGTTCATGGCAAGGCTCTGAGAGATATGGATGCGGTAACCTATCACGATTATAAACCCAAGGTCATGGATGCCATTATGGAATCCTACGACAGACTTCAGAGCCAATATCAGGCGGTGGTTATTGAAGGGGCAGGGAGTCCGGCCGAGATCAATCTTCGTGAAAATGATGTCGCTAATATGGGTTTTGCGGAAAAAGCAGACTGCCCTGTCATCATAGTGGCCGACATTGATCGTGGAGGAGTGTTTGCCCATCTCTTCGGTACACTGGCTCTTCTTTCGGAATCAGAGCAGCAGCGTGTTAAAGGTTTTGTCATCAATCGCTTCAGGGGTGACATCAAACTGTTGGAGTCAGGGCTAGAATGGTTGGAAGAAAAGACAGGTAAGCCCGTTTTAGGCGTTTTACCTTATCTACATGGTCTGCATCTGGAAGCAGAAGACGCTATTGAAGAACAGCAATTGAATGACTCAGGTACACAGACCTTAAAGGTCGTTGTACCGGTTCTCTCTCGAATGAGTAACCATACTGATTTTGATGCTCTCAGATTAAACCCTTCCGTCGACGTAACATTTGTGCGTCAGGGGACACGTCTTCCCTCTTGTGATTTGATTGTATTGCCCGGAAGTAAGAGTACTCGCTCAGATCTGGAGTTTATTCGGGACAATCAGTGGGATCAGGATGTCTTTCGTCACCTTCGTTTTGGTGGAAAAGTGATGGGGATATGTGGGGGATACCAGATGCTGGGTCGCTTTGTTCATGATCCTGATGGTGTCGAAGGCCCTTCAGGCAGTAGCCAGGGCTTCGACCTTCTGGACCTGGAAACTACGTTGGAGCCTGAAAAGCAGCTAAGACGAGTAGAGGGGGTTTTGAAACTGCCTGGACAGGAGCAGGTGGGTATCACCGGTTATGAGATTCATGCTGGAAACACTAAAGGCCAGGCACTGGAAAATTCGATTGTTTCTTTAGAAGAACATAACGATGGGGCTATATCAGAAGATGGACAAATATTGGGAAGCTACCTTCATGGGATATTTGATCACCCTGATGCCTGTAAAAGTATTTTGGAATGGGCTGGGTTAGAACAGGTGATAGTGTCTGACTACAACTCAATTCGTGAGGAAGGTATAGATCGAATGGCTGATGCTATTGAAGACTCGATGGATATGAGTCGAATAATGGGCGTAATGTTTGAAGTGGGTTCTGAGGTTGCCGAACTCTAAGTCAAGTACCTGTCATTCTGCCTGCAAGCAGTCAGAGCTCCTGTAAAGGTGAGCAGATGATGTCTCCATTTTCTGCTCATATCCGTTTCGTATTATTTTCTCTTACTTTTTCAATGGATACTAACTATGACCAGTGTCATGAACTTTGATATTCATCGTGTGAATCGCGAAACTCAGAAAGATATTCAGAATATTATCAACAATAAGACAAAACCACCCGGAGCATTAGGCCAGCTGGAGCAACTTGCCTTACAGGTTGCGCTGATTCAGAGCTCTATCCACATAGAGGTCACTAAGCCTACTGCACTAGTCTTTGCCTCAGACCATGGTATAGCTGAACGTGGTGTCAGTATTGCTTCCAGTGATGTGACAACTCAAATGGTGTCTAACTTTCTGGCAGGAGGGGCTGCAATCAACTGCTTCTGTGAGTCTGTGGATATGGAACTGAAAGTAATTGACGCTGGTATGAAGAAGAAGCTGGTAAATGAACCAAATTTGATCAATCAGAGTTTAGGGCAGGGGACGTCAGATTTTAGCCTGACTCAGGCTATGTCTGTGGCAACGGCAGAAAAAGGTATAGGGCTGGGTGCCAGCCAGGTTCAGGCGTTGATCAATCAGGGCTGCAACACGGTAGCATTGGGTGAAATGGGGATCGGGAATACCTCTGCAGCAGCAGCCATGATGTGTGCCTTGCTCAAGCTGCCAGTAGAACAATGTGTTGGGCGAGGTACTGGTATTGATGATCAGCAGTTGCAAACAAAACGACAACTTATCGCCAATTCACTGGAGCTGCATAAAGGTTCTATCGAGACGCCACTAGGCATTCTTGCTGCAGTCGGTGGTTTTGAAATTGCCCAGATGACTGGAGGAATACTTCAGGGGGCTCAGGAAAAAATAATCGTTTTGATCGATGGTTTTATTGCCTCTATAGCGGCTTTACTGGCCGTTAGAATGTACCCTGAAGCAAGAGATTATCTGGTGTTCTGTCATCAATCCGATGAGCTGGGCCACGAATCCGTTTTAGCTGAACTGGATGCTACTCCATTGCTGAATCTGGGGATGAGACTAGGAGAAGGTACGGGTGCGGCTCTGGCTCTGCCACTGGTGAGGGCATCCTGTAAATTCTTTAATGATATGGCCAGCTTTGCTGAAGCTGGTGTAACGGTATAGGGAATATTTCCATGATTGAATTCATATTGGGAGGAGCCCGATCAGGCAAGAGTCGTTTAGCTGAGAAAAAGGCTCAGGAATCAGGTCTGGAGGTTATTTATATTGCTACTGCTACAGACGGTGATGAAGAAATGTCGGAGCGGATATCGCACCACCGTCGTCAGCGCCCAGAATACTGGCAACTGGTTGAAGAGCCTCTGGCATTAGGCAGTGTTCTTCGGGAATACGCTCGTGAGGATCGCTGTATACTCGTGGATTGTCTTACGCTCTGGATGACTAATCTACTGTGTCATAGCGATGAAGAATTATTTGCTAGAGAACGAGCGTGCTTTTTGGAAGGGCTTACCACCTTGGAAGGTAAGATCATTCTGGTGTCGAATGAAGTGGGAATGGGTATTGTGCCAATGGGAGAGCTGACTAGGCGCTTCTGTGATGAGTCGGGAAGGCTTCATCAGGATGTTGCAGCACTTTCCCAGACCGTAATTCTGACTGTGGCAGGGCTTCCTCATATATTGAAAGACCATGCCTGACTGATCACTCAGGTATGGTCTAGAAAACTACTGGCTGAGGTCATGAGGCTCATAGTCAGAGCTACTCTTTAACATTTCTATGCTGCTTGGTTCGCAACAAAAAAATTGTAGGGCACTAAAGCGGTATTTTTATTGTAACAAGGTTAACTAATATGACTGAAGAACGAAAAGGCTACCGCCTGACCAAAATCTACACCCGTACTGGTGATAAAGGTACGACACGTATTGGAGGAGGACAGGTTCTCTCCAAGAGTGACCTGAGAATTGAAGCGATAGGCACTGTTGATGAACTGAACAGCTGGATGGGGATGATGCTGAATGTTCTGAAGCCCAGTGGTGACTTGACAGAAGAGCAGCTCAATCAGGTGGCTGATATTCAGCATAGGCTGTTTGATGTGGGCGGAGAGCTGGCTATGCCGGGGTATCAGATCATCCGTGATGATCATACGACCGACCTGGAGACATTGATTGATGAGTTAAATGAACCATTACCACCTTTGAAAAACTTTACGCTACCAGGTGGTGGTACTACAGCCAGTCATTGCCACGTCGCTCGCACAGTTTCCAGAAGAGCAGAGAGAGCCGTGATCCGTTTGAGAGAAACCGGAGTTGAAATTAACAGCCCGTTATTGACTTACCTGAATCGTTTGTCTGATCTGATGTACGTTCTCTGTCGTCATTGTGCCCGTAAGAATGAAGGTGAGGTGCTTTGGGTGGCATCTCCAACTAAGAAAAATGAGTGATTATCTGTGCTCTCTCTGATAAGCCGGTTTTAATGATGATTTAAAAATAAAGTTCAGTTAATATGCCTGCCTCTTTACAAAGGTTCTACAGAATAAGCTGCACCAGTATGAATCTGTAGGTCTGGTAAATTTGATCTGCCAGACAGGGAACGGGGTTTAAAACCCGGCTGTGCCCGCAACTGTGACGGAGGAGTGCTTCTCTACAGCACCACTGAACTTAACCGGTTTGGGAAGGTGGAGAAGTCACGATGACACCGGAGCCAGGAGACCTGCCTTATGTAATGCAACCAAAGGAGTTTGACAGAGATATACCCATTACCATTGAAATTTTGAGTTTGCTGGCTGCAATGCTTCACCGCAATCAACCGCAGGGCGAGATTAATGGAGCCTTTCAGGTTTACCGTTTACTCAAATTTCCAATATCAACGGGTATAAATGGGAGGCATGAATTTCATGTATGACCATTTTATCTTTGTCTGCCTCCAAACCGGGCGGGTTACCTGGCGGTTGGGAAAATCTAATGATTCTCTCTACAGCTGGGTAAACCTAGCCTGCCGTCTACTGCCCTGAGAAATATTACTTATCTCAGGAAATACATGAAACACTTTTCCCTCTTTTTGTTTGCACTGCTCTCATACTGTAGTTCGACTTATGCACAGCAAGTCTGTGTTACAGATGATAAGTCACGACAGGTATGTCTTGAAGAACCTTTGAAACGCATTATTAGCCTGTCACCTGGTAGTACTGAACTGATCTATGCGTCAGGTGCTGGCTCCAGGGTTATTGCTGCTGATGATCACAGCGACTACCCGCCTGAAGTGAAAAGTGTTGAGCATATCGGCGGCTTTCCTAATATCAACATAGAAGCTATTGCTGCATTAAAGCCCGATGCAGTGATTGCATGGGCTGGTGGTAACAATCCCAAGGCAACAGCCAAACTGGAATCCATTGGCATTAGGGTTTTCTATATTGACCCCATCTCTTTCAAGGATATTTCGTCTGTTTTACGCCGTTTAGGTCTTTTTTTCGGCACCGAAAAGGTTGCAAACAAAGCGGCAGATGACGTTGATAAACGTTATCAGTCTATCAAGCTGCAATACCAACCCCAGAAACCTGTCACCGTATTCTATGAAGTCTGGAGCAAGCCTCTGATGACTACCAGTAGAGAGTTGATCATCGGGCAGGTGATCGAAGTGTGTGGAGGGAAAAATATCTTTGCAGACGCTGTCGGTCGAGTGCCAAAGGTCAGCATGGAGTCTCTGCTGGGGATGAACCCCGAGGTTATTGTCAGCTCAGATAATCTGAAAGATGGAAAGACCATCGAGCAGCGCTGGGCGAAATGGAAAAATCTGAAGGCGGTCAAGGAAGGTCATCTGTTTACCATCAATGGAAATCTGATCTCAAGGCCGACGCCAAGGGCACTGGACGCGGCTGTCATTCTCTGTCAACAACTCGAAAGCGTTAGAAAAGAAAGCCTAGTCAAAGCTTCAAAAACGCTAAAAAACACACATAAGGAATAATCACATGTCTCATAAGCTGCATATTGCAGTTGCACTGGCAACTGCAAGTCTGGCGGGTACAATTCAGGCTAATGAAGCTACTGAATTGGAAGAGGTGGTAGTAACCGCTTCAAGAACCGCGCAGTCCGTTGATGAAGCTCTGGCACCCGTTACTGTTATTACCCGAGAAGATATTGAGCGGAGCCAGGCGACGAGTGTACCAGAGTTATTGAGCAAAACACCCAGCATGCAGATTTCAACTTATGGTGGGGCGGGGAGTCTTCCAAATGTATATCTGCGTGGAACAAGTACTCCTCAAACTCTGGTGTTGATTGATGGAATGAAAGTCAATGCTCCCAGCAGTGGTAGTGCCCCTTTGCAGTATATTGATCCTAGCCAGATTGAGCGTATTGAAATCGTTCGCGGTCCGCGTTCTAGTCTTTATGGAGCCGATGCCATTGGTGGTGTTATTCAAATTTTTACCCGAAAAGGGACTCAGAAGCCTAAGCTGAGCCTCAAAGTTGGAACAGGGTCGAGAAATACAGGTGAGTATGGCATCAATTTCAGTGGTAGCAGTACTGATGTTCGATACAATCTGGGAGCCAACCTTTATGAGACAGGGGGGTATGATAATACTCTGGAATTGAAGGATGGAGATGGCGATAAAGATGCCTACAGAAACAAATCTGTGTTTGGTAGCGTATCAAAGCATTTTTCTAACGGTCTGGAAGTAGGGGGAGCATTCTCACATGCCGAAGGTAAGTCTGAGTATGATAATAATTACCCTGCTGTGGACTATACAACACAACCTTATAATATTTTCCGTATAGCCAATGCGAGTGTCTATACCTCTATTCCAGTAACAGAAGCATGGTCTACAAGGGTCGATGCAGGTTATATGGAAGAGTTATCAAGAGGTAATGTCATCGATAATAGTACAGGTGAGTCATCCGACGATTATTTTTCGAATAACAAGCGTTACTCTATCAGCTGGAAAAATGATATCGCATGGCACGAGTCTCAATATTTGATAGCTGGCGTGGATTACAGCAAGGATCAGTATGATGGAAGTACTGACTACAAAGATGACTCCAGAGATAATACCGGTGTCTTTGTTCAAAATACATCATATCTTGGTAACAGTGATCTGGAGCTCAGTTTAAGAAATGATAAAAATGAAGCCTATGGTTCGAATACAACAGGAGGAGCCTCCCTGGGCTATGACATCGCTAGCGAGTTGAGACTAATCCTCTCTTATGGAAAGGCATTCAGAGCACCCACACTGTCAGATCTTTATTATCCATTTGGAGGCAACTCAAAGCTTAAACCAGAAAAGTCTGAGAACTATGAAGCAGCTTTGAAAGGTAAGCTGGCAGATTACAACTGGGGACTCTCAGCTTTCCAAAATAACATGGATGACATGATTATCTATGACACTAATGTGAATCAATCACAAAATGTTGAAAAAGCAAGAATCAGAGGTGTTGAATTTACCATTCAAACCCAGACCCTTGGCTGGGATTTAAATTCCAGCCTTTCTCTTCTTGATCCAGAGAATCGTACTGCTACAGATAAAGGTAAAGTACTGATTTACAGAGCTAAGCAACTCTTCAGATTGGATGTGGATAAGCAGTTTAATCGACTCGGCTTGGGAGCTACATTCAGGGCGCAAGGAAAGTCTTATAAAGATGCAGCGAATCAAGTCGAGGTTGCAGGCTTTGGTACTGTGGATTTGAGAATGAGTGTTGATGTGGCCCCTGAGTTAAAAGCTGGTCTGAAAGTTGTCAACCTGTTTGATAAGGAGTATCAGGCAGTATATGGCTACCGAGGAGAGCCTTCAGGTGTGTTTGTTACTTTTACATGGACACCCGAAATATAAAGAGGCTTTAGGTTCTGCTCCTGTGCTTTAAACTCATTTTCACAGGGCTCTGTTTTTTTTCAAAAATTGAACGATCATTCCCACGGTTCTCCGTGGGAATGCATACACCGAATTACTAATCCATATGTGTTCACACGCAGGAGCATGGGAGCCAACATTTCTCGATGTCCTAGACTCTGTGAGAACTAATATTAAGGTTTACTCATGACCCTTAAAAAATCCAAGGATATCAGAGAACTCTGTTATCCCTTTATCTACGAATCTTCACCTCTTTGTGATCATGAAATCATTACCGATGAAATGTGCACGACGCTGGGTGGGGCTATCTATGAGCTGGAAGGCGATGAACGCTTTCAGGACATTTATGATTTTTTGTCTCTGTTGCAACCCAAGATTTTCAATCTGAACGCTTCTATTCGAGGTAAGCAGGCAATATTCGAGAAAGATATCGAATGGTTGGCGGGCTACTTTGATCGTTACCAGGAAGAGATTGCAGGTCGTATTAAAGGGTTTGTGTTACCCAGAGGGCCAAGACCGGTCCAGCTGCTTCACTCTTGCCGTTCACAGGCCAAAAAAGCGATTAGAGCTATGGTTGCTGTGGATGCTAAAGGAATAGAAGTACCTGATGAACTGCACCGGTTTGCCAATATGCTTTGCAATCTATTCTTCCGTTTGACGGTGGTTATCAATGGTAGGCTGGGGATAAAAGAACCGGAATATGTCAGTAAAAGCTATCAATCCCGGCCTCCTTCAAAGCGGCATTATGAGAAAAACTAGTTGTTTTTTAGCGTAAATGAGACTTAGGATAGAAATATGGTTCTAAAATAAAAATAAAAAATGGAGACCATAATGAGAAAGGGACTTTCTTCTCAATCCTTGGTGTGTAGTGTCTTGAAGTTCGTAGCTTTGTCCTGTCTGGTGTTCAGTTTCAATAGTTTTGCTGAGTTTGAATGTACCGTAAATAAAGAAGGCCGTTTTGATAATGCAGTCTCTGATCACCTTGATTTGTCTTTAGATATCACGAACCGGGATGACTCTACCATTGCAATGCTGACGATTACGGACCGGGTTAAGGATGAAGTCTTTCTGGTGTTGATTAAGCCAGAATTCAACCAGCAGAAACAATTAATGAACTGTAATAAAAGTGGGCAATACGGCTATTTAACCTACCAATGGCAAGGGCACCAGTCCATACCTGAAGGTATGAATGGAAGAATTGAATTGGCTTTTTCTCCAGATCAGGATCATTTCATTGGTACTGTGACTCTTTTCCGTGTCAAGAAAAAAGGAAAGTACATTTCCAATGTTGCTTTCGTAAAGAAAGGCTTTTATTGAATACTTCTATTTAAAGTTAAGCCATGCGTCATAAAAGCTTAATTTAAACTTATGGGTGAGGTGACCGATAAAAGAGTATTCCCACTGATGAAAAAATGGAGGAGCAAGAATGCTTCTGGTTGTTGCTGTCGCCTGTCTGATTGTTGCCGTTACAGCCATTCTCTCGATTATTGAATCTGCCATCATATATGTTGATGACCTCAGACTGGCAACTATTCTCAGAAACAAGCCCGTAAACAAAGCTGATATCAAGTATGTCATCAAACATAAGGAAGCTCATTTATCTTCTATGGTGATGCTGATCACTTTTATCAGTATTGCCGGTAGCTCTCTGATTGGCGCTATTGCCGCAAGGCATTTTAATGATGCTGGCCTGGCTGTATTTACGGCCTTGTTAACCTACTGCATGTTGGTGTTTGCCAAAATTCTGCCCAAACTTTTTGCCGTTCAAATGGCTGAGTCGGTACTTAATCGTTCTGCTCGTTCTGTTCGTGTTATCTGTTTTGTACTTCGACCATTATTGAAGATGACATTGGTCTGGGTCAGGTTGTTCAGAATAGAAAACGCTCAAGAACCCAGTCGTGATGAGCTCAAGGGCATCATCCGTCATTTCAATAAGTCCGGTGTTATTGAACGCGAAGAGCGTAAAATGGCAGAGTTAGCGTTAAAAATGAATCAGAAGACTCTGGCAGCCCTGACAATAGAAGACGGGCCAATGGTTTGGCTCCCCTCTGATTCCAAAGTGCAGGACATCCAGGCGTTTATCTGCAAGCACTCTTATAAACGTTACCTGGTTGTGAATGCTGGTGAAGTAGTGGGTATTGTTCTGTACCGCCATATTACTAGCTGTCTGGTTAATGGCAGCTCAGAAAAAACCGTTGGAGAGTTGGCGAAGCAGGTTATTTTCCTGGAGGAAGGTAATACCCTGCTGGATGCCGTTAAGGCCTTTGACCAGGCTCGGTCTTCGGTAGCACTTCTGGCAGGACAAAATCCTGAACAGACTCGTATGGTGACGGCTAAGCAGGTCTATCAAGCTATCTTGCAGGCTTCTTGAAAGCCTGCATACCAACCCGGAAAATTCATAAAGCCGCTCCAGTCAGGACTTTATGAGATTTCCAGACTAACCCGTTGTTTTCGAGTATCTGGACGGCGGCTTTTTCCATCCTTCTGCGTCCCAGCTCTGGTTCTGGCGAAGGCAACGCGCTCGGCGTTTTGCCTTGAAGGATGATAAAATCCACTCGCCAGAATCTACGAAAGCAACTGGCCAGATCCTTATCAGTGCTTTTCAGGCAATAAACCCTCTAAATGTAAAGTAAATGACACTTTGGTAGTGTTTTATTTTTATTCCTTTTTTCTGAAACCATTTAATTTGTCATGTCGTATATCCAGTCATAAGGACGATTACTTTTGAATGTTAAAGAGGCAAAACAAATGACCAGGCCGATCCGTTTTTCTTTCCCTGTGAGCCTATGGGCCAGGCTTATCATGATGCTGACACTGGTGTTCTCGGTGCAGGTTATGGCAGAAGATGAAGTTTATACCGGTTTTTTTAGCGACAAGGCTGTTAGCGGCTATGACCCGGTGGCTTACTTCACTGAAGGTAAGCCCGTAAAAGGTTCAGATAAGTTCACTACCCGTTATAAAGAGGCTACCTGGTACTTCAACAGTGCAGAGCATAAAAAACTGTTTCTGGATAACCCCGAAAAATATGCACCTCAATACGGTGGCTATTGTGCCTGGGCAGTAGCTAAAGGCGATACGGCCAGTGCTGACCCTCATCAATGGACCATTGAAGATGGCAAGCTCTATATGAATTACAATGCCTCCATTCAGAAAGAATGGGCCAAAGATAAAGTGAATCTTATTAAAGATGCTGATAACAACTGGCCCAACGTCCTGAAGTAAAAAACCTGATAATAATTTACTAGTAAATTGTTCTCACGACACTGGTTGGTTAGAGTTCGCGCTAACCGGTGTCTGGAAACCTTGATCATGAAAAAACAAATCATACAAGTATTCAGCTGGTTAACCACACTCTGGATCGTCAAAGTCTTTCTATCGTCATTGCCTTACAAATTCACTGGCCATCCCGATACCCAGCATATCTTCGGAACGATTGGTCAATGGATGCAGGGAGTGCTTGGTCAGTCAATTGGAGAGTGGTTTATCCAATATGGTGCTTATGCGGTAGGTACGTCCGAGCTACTTATATCAATACTTCTGCTGTCGCCTGTTGCTTTATTTGTCAAGAATAAAGTCGCTGGATCTTCAGGGAGAATGACTCAGAGCCTCATTCATTGTGTTGGAGGCTTTGCGGCATCAGGAGTGATGCTGGGCGCAGTGTTCTTCCATCTAGCTACACCTTTGGGTATTGAAGTTCTGCACCAGGGACAGAGTGACGGTGGTTCCCTGTTTTATGCTGCCGTATCCATTTTGGTATTGGGTCTGGTGATGGCCGTTGCGAACTTCTCACTGCTGAATGAAGAAAGGCAGGCGAGAGCCGCCCTATAACGCCTTCAGGACAGCTACATTAGGATGTGGTCATTATGATTATTCGTTCATTACTGGTTCTGGGGTTTATCTGGCAGGCCTTAAAACAAAGAGTGAAGCCCTGGCAGTTTTTTCAATTGAATGCTGACTACTTCAATGATGATAAGGGGCTCTATTCCAAACTTGATATGGATCAGTCGATTCCCAGGCGGTGGCGTTTAAAGCAATACCTGGATACCGATGACATAAGGCCAGAGCATTACCCGGTTTTTCTGAAACCAGAGTGGGGGCAAAACTCTGCCGGTGTCATAAGAATCGATAATGAGATTCAGCTGGAAGCCGCAAGAGCGAATCGCAGTCAGGAAAGTGTGCCCTATTTAATACAGGAGAGTGCGCAGGAGAAAAGAGAGTTTGAGGTGTTCGTGATTCGTTCTCTGGATTCAACAAACGGCTTTAAAACACTGTCTGTGACACAAGTGATGAATACCAGTAATGACTCACATCCAGTGAATGGCATCTACAACAGGGAAACTTTTTATCTGGATAAAACCTCTGAACTGAGCAAGGAGCAAATGGACACACTTGGCGGGCATCTGAGTCAGGCAGGAAACTTCCGAATAGCTCGTTATGGTATCAGAGCAGACAATATTGAAGCGCTGGCCCAAGGGACGTTCAAAATATTTGAAGTTAACCTGTTCCTCCCCATGCCCCTGGTGCTGTTAAGCAAAAATCTTGGAACGCTCGAAAAGTTGAAGTGGGTAGTAGGGCTGACCCGTCAGTTAGCAGAAGTGACCGGTGAAATCCCTTCAACCCAGAAACGGAAGTCCATTTTTTTCAGAAAGTTGTTAGTTCTCAACCGACTGAATTTAAAGAAACTGTCAGCCAAGCCAGAAGAGGAGATGGTACTGTGAAGTTCATTAAGAAAGCGGTCTACAGTTTCATCAGTCAGAAGTTCATGAATGGCTGCACTCAGTACAACTCACTGGAAGTACGCAAGAGTTGTCGCTCAAAAGCTCAGGCAAGGTCCGCCTTCAGCAATAATGATATTCCTCATGCCCAGGGTGAAATCTTCATCAATCCATTGAATGCCATTCGTTTTGCCAAACAGCATGGCTTTCCTCTGGTGGTTAAGCCCAATGTAGGGGGCTTTTCAAGAGGCAGTTATTTTCCTATTCGTAACTTTCGGGAATTATGGAAAGCGGCTCTGCTGGCCAAAATCTGGTGGCCATCCAGTGTGGTAGAGGAGTATCTTGAAGGTAAAAACTACCGGGTACTGGTCGCCAATGGAAAAGTAGTATCAGTGATTCAGCGCTTTGCGCCATTTGTAACTGGCAATGGCCAGGAATCGATTAGCTCCCTCATTGATCAGGAAAACGCTATTCGTAAAGAAATGGGGCTGTTGGACTGCATGTATCCTCTTCAGAAAAGTGAGCAGACCCAAAAGTATTTGGCGAAACAGGGGTATGACTTGAGCTCAGTGCCAGCAGAGCGAGAGCAGGTAAAATTGTTTCATAGGATTGCTCTGGCACCCGGTGGTGTGATTGAAACCATCCCGGTTAATAAGGTGGCTAAAGAGAATATACGGTTGATGGAAAAGGTGCTGGATACCTTTGATGCCAATATTCTCGGTATCGATGTCATCCTGGAAAAAGGTATAGAGCACAGTCATGAAGATCAGAAATGTATTCTTCTGGAAGTGAATTCCCGTCCCTACGTGAAAATGCACGACTACCCCCGATATGGCAAAAAAGAAGATATCTCCGGGGTGTTTGAAGAGCTGGACAAACTCCAGGTCGCCCAGGCTGATATTTTCTGAGGCGGGAGCGATAGCAGTGCATTACTTTTTTCAGTTCTCAGGTATTCATGCATTTCTGGTCGGGTTGTTGCCATTCTTCCTGCCGACTTTGTTGTGGCAACAGGGTTATTCACTGACCGAAATCGCAGTGTTTATTGCCCTGTCCGGCATTGCTTACTTCTTTACCCTGATGGTTTGGGAGTACCTGAGATCTGGAAAAGGCCGCATCTGGGTGGTAAGGGCCTCGTTTTTGACAGAGGTGTTGCTGGTTGCCGGATTATTTTTCTTTCAACAGCTAGCAGACAATGGACTCACCGGTCTCCTGCTGCTGGCCATTCTGAATGGCGTTTATGGTTGCTTTTACTGGATGGCGCAACGACTGTTGTTCAAGTCTATCAGCCATAGCCGGAATTCAGGTCAACACTTTGGCAACTTCCAGATATTAGTCGCAGTGATGCTTAAAGTGGGCATTGTAGCGGGGGCTTTTCTCTTAGAGCAGGCCAGTTACACAATTCTGTTTGTTATTAGCGCACTGATATCTGCGGCAGGTATGGCTCAAACTTATAGAAGCAAGGTGGCTGTCGAAATCAACGCAGCGTTTTCTGCCCCTGTTGTCCGCTTTTCAGAAGTTCTTCGGTTTCGTGATGGCTTCGGTTCTCGTGGAGTTTTTTTTGCGGACGGCCTGTTTCTGTTCCTGGAAAGTTATTTCTGGACCCTCTCGCTCTATTTTATCAACAGAGAAAGTCTGCTTGAGCTGGGAGGGATGATGGTGGTTCTGGCGATTGCCGTCGCTGCTCTGTTCAAACTGGTACAGACATTTATTGACCGCACGGTGGCTATACGACTTTTTCGGGTGGCCATTATTCTCTATGCATTCAGCTGGCTGCTGAGGGGCCTCGTGGATGAAGCTCACTCAACTCAATTTCAGTATGCCGTCATTCTGGTGGTCGCTTTCCTGACCAGCCTGTTTCGACTGGCATTTAACAAAGTGTTCTTTGATCGTGCCGATAAAACGACTACTCATGCCTACCTTTTGCTGAAGAGTTATTGCTCGCAATTAGGTGTGGCTGTTTTGTTCGGTGTTACAGCTTTGCTTCTGAATTCTGGGCAGCCTCCTTTAGAAGCACTTCAGACTGTGTATTTTGTTTCATCGATTCTGGTTTTGATTTATTTCCGCTATAGCTGGCAGACCCGGTCTTCGACAGTCAGAGCGGGCAAAAGAATAAAAGCAATTGAAGCGAAAGGGGATTCGTATCATGCATGCTGATTTTGAATTGATACTTGAGGGTAATCAGGAAGCGGTTGAGCAGTTAATGGGTTTTGTTTCAGGCCTGAGTTCAGAGGACTATCGGTTCAGAGACTCAGAGCTGTTTCAAAGTACAATAGGTCAGCATCTGCGTCATGTTCTGGATCTATATGAGGCTATCCGATCACCTGCAGTAGAGGGGGCGGTGGACTATGACCTCAGACGTCGAGGCTTGTTGCTGGAGCATGAAAAGAATGCCGGCCTGGCCGAGTTGAAGGATTTACAGCAATGGCTTCAGGCATTGAAAGCCGATGATCTGGCGGTTGAGGTCGAGATGAAAACAGAAGTTCTCTTGTCAGAAAACAGCAGTGTGAGATTGAAATCGAGTCTGGCAAGAGAGTTGATTTTTGCCAGTAGTCATTTGACCCATCATCTGGCGCTGATGGCCACAATAGCAAAAGTAGCGGGCAACAACATCGACCCATCCGTGGGTATGGCGCCCGCTACTTCCAGTTTTACCAGAAGTCAGACGGTTGTTTCCTAAGGAATAGTCCGGAAATCATTTTTTATAGGACCAAACTCCGCTCGGGGTGAACGGAGGCCAAGATTCAATAGGAAGTTTATTTCGAGGTAAATCTTAAACGGAATTAACTTCGTCTTCAGTCAGGTAGCGCCATTCACCCGCTTCCAGAGATGGGTCGAGAGTAATAGACCCAATCTTTTCCCGGTGAAGGGCAACCACATGGTTACCCAGTGCGGCAAACATGCGCTTGACCTGATGGTATCTACCTTCATGAATAGTCAGCAATACTTCCTGGTCTGAAAGAAACTCGAGTTGTGCCGGGCGGGTCAACTTTTTCTCCCCTTTCAGCTGGATGCCTTCTGCAAATAGCTCGACTGCAGTCTTATCCAGAGGTGAATCAAGCTCTACACGATAGCGTTTTCCGCACTCTTTTCCGGGAGACGTTATTCTATGAGACCACTGACCATCGTCAGTAACCAGCACCAGCCCGGTGGTATCGACATCCAGTCGTCCTGCAATCCTCAGGCGATCTGACTTGACCACATCCAGCAGCTCTATGATGGATGGGTACATTTCGGCCCTTGTTCCTGCGAGCGTTGAACAAAGAGTATCCGCAGGTTTGTTAAGCATCAGGTAGCGAAACCCAACCAGAGAGAGTTTTTCGCCATCCAACAGAACTTCAGAGTCAGAGGCTATCTTTTGGGCTGGATTTTTGATGGTGGTGCCATCAACACTGACCGACCCGGTTTTCAGAAGTCTTTTGGCTTCTGACCGAGTCAGTTCCGTACTTTCACAAAGAAATTTATCGAGTCTCACGGGTAACCTGTTCCTGAGCCCAGTTGATAAAAGCCTTTTGAGTTGCCGGATCGGCTTTTTCAAACCAGTAGCGCAGCATACTGGCACTCATATTGGCATCACCCTCTTTATTGGCAGCAGAGCCATAGATTTTTTCATTCTGGGAAGCATTGGCAAAGCCTGTGTTTTGTTCTGCGAATACACCCATGCCCGAGAACTCACTGGCCGCAGCTGGACTGTCAGTACGATTAAATTTTTGAACATCTGCCGCATAGTTACGACCAAACTGAATACCTTTGGTTGGCAGAGTGGCGAACTCAAAGGGAACAGATTCTCCCTTGGCATTCATCAGCGTAATCTTGCTGGTAGGGTTACTGTTGATGGATTCAGCCTGACGCATGTTTTTTAACTTTGGAGCATCAATACTGTATCTCTGACCGGCAATGGGGTGGAATGTCAGAATAAAAGGTTTGGAGGTAAAACGGTTTCTGTCGCCGCCATCAGTGACCACGTCAGACAGTTGGAAAACAACCTGGTGGCGTTCATCGGAAAGCGTGATGGGCTTGTTGGCTTCAACGGTAAAGTCGAGGTCCTTGGCATTAGTACCATCAAGAACCAGTAATTCGGATTTTACGGGCAGCTTCAGAGTGGCATGTTTGGTTTTGGTTTCTGCTGCCCAGGCCGAAGTGATCATGAAAAGGCTGAGCGTGGCCACCAGGAGTTTATTCAGCCATGAGCGATTATTCAGCCATGAGCAATTATTCTGTCCTGAGCGATAAAAGCGTCGGGAAAAATCATTCAAGTGAGAACGCATAGTTGTCCCCTTATTACAACTTATAAAAATGAGGGTAAGAGGCTGCACAACATGCCGGACTCAGGGGGTAAAAGCAAGTGGCATAAGGGATGTTGTCAACAGGTAGTAGAAAGCTGTCATGTGCAGTTGTTGTCACCCCGGTCACCTGCTAATCGCAGGCTCACGGGGTTTCGCTCACTTAACACCTGGTGGCATCTTGAAATCCAACGGGCATAGGAATGGAGTTTTCCTTCCAGCATGTAACCTTTCTCAGCCTTGAGACCGATCAGGCAGGACTGAGCTCAAGCACGGAGTGTCCCCAGTCATCCTGCCAAATATCGGCTTTTTTGACGGACAGTGGCTGTTTAAAGTCAGGACCGTTAATCACCAGAGAATGAAAGTCGCCTTCTTCTCCGGTAGGGCAGATGCCTTTAGCTTCAATCTCATCTGCCAGCGATGGTGTCAGGATCTGTCCCAGAAAACTCTGATCCAGAGACTCATTCTTGACGCTGACAATCATAGTTTCCTGACCTGCTGAGAACATATCTTTCAGCAGCTGTTTGCGGTCATAGTGCCAGAGTGGGTAGCAAGTCTGTATGGCGGTCTCTTCCAGAATACGGTCGTACCAATCTTTGTGGGCATCCAGATCGATGTCGCCAAAAGCCAGGTGGCTGACAGAATACTCATCGATAGCCGTTGCCAGTGCCTTTTTTAAACCCTGTTCATAACCACCGAACCCGGCAGAACCAAAAATAATAGGGGTTCCCAGACAATCAGCCTGAGCTTGTAAAACATCCTGGTGCAGTCCATGGGCACTGGTTCTTTGTTCACCTTCCTTGAGCATGGTCAGAAGGCAAGCTGGTTTTGCACCGCTTTGACTGGAAACCCATCGAGCAAAGCAACCGTCTTTGCCGCCACTCCAGGAAGAGGCAAAAAAAGCCCCTGAAGAGGGCAGGGTAGCTTGGGGAGAAATATTCATTACTGCGCCTGAATCGTTTGAATCGTGATGCCCTGAGCCTGAAGAAAACGTTCACAGCCACGGACGAAGTCCAGAGCCCAGGGACCGTCACCGTGAATACAGAGTGTGTCTGCCTGGATAGCAATTATCTGGCCATCCAGTGAGGTCACTTGGTTGTGCAAAACCATGTCCCTGATCTGTTCCAGGGACTTTTGCTTGTCTTCAAGCATTGCTCCGGTCTGGTCCCTGGGAGTGAGCTGGCCATTACTCTGATAGCTGCGGTCGGCAAAGACTTCGCTGGCTGTTCTCAGGCCAATAGTCTCGGCCTGGGATATAAGACAGCTACCAGCTAACCCATAGAGAATCAGTTCAGGATTAAATTGGTAGACTGCTTCCGCAATGGCTTTGGCAAGGTCTGGGTCTCGGGCTGCCATATTGTACAGAGCGCCGTGAGGTTTTACATGGTGCAGTTGACTGCCTTCGGCTGTTACAAAGGCACTCAATGCGCCTATTTGATAGAGCGTCAGAGTGTAGGCTTCTTCCGGGCTTATGTTTATATTTCTGCGACCAAACCCCTGAAGGTCTGGTAATCCGGGATGGGCACCGACAGCGACATGGTGCTCCAAAGCCAGCTTTACCGTCTTGGCCATGATGTTCGGGTCACCGGCATGAAAGCCACAGGCAATATTGGCCGAACTGATATACGGCATGATTCCGGCATCGTTGCCCATGACATACTGGCCAAAACTTTCACCCATGTCGCAGTTCAGATCCAGTGTCGGTGCTTTATCTGTGTTCATTTTTTAGCTCACGGCTGTTTGGATACGGTTCCAGTAATGTTTCGCGGCAATGGCCAGGCGATTCAGGCTGATTCTCTGTTCTATCAGCTCTCGCTGTGCTTCTTCAACACTGACTTCCTGAAAAGTCAGGGTGTCGGTTGGTTTTAACTGGGCGACTCTGGGCAGATCTGCAGAAATAATATTCCCGATTTTGGGGTAACCGCCCGTGGGTTGGCAATCACTCATCAGAATAATGGGTTGACCATCAGGGGGGATCTGAATGCTGCCGACGGTGGTTCCCTCTGTGATCAGATTTCCAGAGTGACTGCTTTCGATCTTTTGTCCGGACAGGCGATAGCCCATGCGATCGGAGTCGGATCGAACGGAGTAGTTCTGATTTTGGAACGTTTTCAGACTCTGATTAGAAAACCATGAGGCTTGCGGGCCAGAGATATATCGAATGGGCTGAACGTGTTCATGCACTTCAAGAAACGAGATAAATTCATGGCCCAAAGCAATATCAGGTTTGAAACTTTCCTTTGTTGACCCAGCGTTAAAGCTAAGCTGATCGTTCTCTTTGAGAGCTCTTCCTTCATAACCTCCTATGCCAGCTCTCAGGTATGTACTGCAGCTGCCCAAAACTTTATTGACCTGAAATCCATCTTTAATGGCCAGATAGCCACGACAACCCTTTCTCAGGCTGGAGACCTTCAGCGTTTGTCCCGCTTTAATGGTGGTGACGCAGTGCGTGGAAATAGGATGATTATCTATTGTGGCATTAGCACTACCGCCACTGAGGCAGACAACAGCAGACTTGTGAAATTCCAGAATGGGTCCAGTGAGTGTGAATTCCAGTACAGGAGAACTCTCAGGATTACCCAGTATCAAGTTGGCTACTCTGACTGCCAGTGTGTCCATGGCTCCGCTGGTTGAAAAGCCCAGATTGCGAACACCGTACCTCCCCAGATCCTGAACGGTGGTTAGCATGCCGGGGTCTTTGATAGTCAGGCTCATCTTTTCCTCTCTATGGAGATATACCCATCGCCTTTCAAGATGCTACGTTGTTGCCAGCGTTCGCTCACCCTGATCACCTACTACTTGTAGGCTCACAGGGCTTCGCTCACTTGTCGCCTAGTAGCATCTTGAAATCCAGTGGGTATATGTGTCCCATTTCCTGATGTTCCTCAAAGGAAATGGTTTTAAATCGTATTCTGTCTCCCGGCTTAATCAGGGTAGGGGAGTCACTACCGAAGTCCACCAGAGGAACGGGTGTATGTCCAATCAGCTGCCACCCTCCCGGAGTAGAAAGGGGATAGATACCCGTTTGCTCTCCGGCGATACCCACTGAGCCTTCAGGTATCTTGAGACGTGGGTTATCAAGCCTGGGTGTGGCTAGCTTTTTATTCATACCGCCCAGAAAGGGAAAGCCGGGAGCAAAGCCCAGGAAGTAAACGTCATAGATTGCTGAGGTGTGAAGATTAATCACTTCTTCTGGGCTTAGATGACAGTGTCTGGCTACTTGCTCCAGATCCGGAGCCCATTCATTTTCATAACAGACAGGAATCTCAATAAGATTGCCTGGTTTTGTCTCACTCACCTTGATTGATTGCAGGGTGTTGAGAATTTTTTCTTTTAATATTTCATAAGGTGTCCCAGATAGAATTTGGCAGGGATCGTAATAGACGGTCAAGGTTGTGTAGGCCGGAACCATCTCAATCACTTCAGCGTATTCTGCTTTAAGGAGTTGTTTTGCGGCGGCATGAACAATCTGATTTGTCTTCGGACTGATTTGGTCACCAAAGCTAAGCAGCAGGGCAGAGTCACCCAAAGGAGTGCACTGGCATGGGTGGTTCATATTCTTGTCGTATTTGTAAGGTTATTGATCGATTCTAACACATGGGCAGGCTATGAAACTGATACTGGTTTGGTTTTTGGCTCAGATGGAGATTACTCTCCTCTGGCACAACGGGAGGTTGTGTTTTTATAGCAGCAGACAAGTCTGGTGGGCTTGTTTCCTTTCTTCCTACTGAATCCATATCTTGGTTCTCGAGCAAAAATCAGCTGTCAGGTCATAGGAGTTTGACCCTTGCGATGGACGAAAGTTCAAGGGGTGCCGCCGCTATTGGTGTCTGGCGGGTATGAGGCGTATACTGCAGTGATTCTAATTCCCTGTCTTACTCTCTGACCCACTCTATATGACCCAGACCATAGAAACAGATGTTGTCGTGATTGGCGGAGGCATTGCCGGTCTCTGGCTGTTCAATACTCTCAATAAACAAGGCTATAAGGCTCTTCTTCTGGAAAATGCTGCCCTTGGTGGTGGTCAGACTATCAAGTCCCAGGGAATAGTCCATGGCGGGACCAAGTACACTCTGACCGGTACGTTAACCAAGGCTGCAGAGTGCATAGCTGGCATGCCAGACCGCTGGCGCCGAGCCCTCAAGGGTGAGGACGAGGTGGATTTGTCCGGTGCAGATATTCTCTCTCAGTCACAGTATCTCTGGTCTCCCGGAGATGTTGGCTCCAGGCTTACGACATTTTTTGCCAGTAAGGCACTGCGTGGCCGGGTGGAACAGCTGAAGAAGCCAGAAGCGTTTCCTGATATTTTTCGCCACGAAGGGTTCAGAGGCAAAATCTATCAGCTTAATGAGGTGGTGCTGGACATCCAAACGGTCGTAAAAGCACTGGTAAATGGCCTTGAAAACCGGATTCTTAAAGTAGACTGGTCAGAAAGTACTCGTATTGTAACCGATGACAATAAGGTCGAGTTTATTGAACATAAAGTCGGGGACAAAACGTTTCACATCAAAGCGCGCAAGTTTGTGACGACGGCCGGTGAAGGCACTGAAAGTTTGATGAAGTTGTGGGGGCTTTCCCAGCCTGAGATGCAGAGAAGACCTTTGCACATGGTTATGGTTCGCCATCGTCACCCTGAACCACTCTTTGCTCACTGCCTCGGCACCAAGCCTGTCCCAAGAATGACGATAACCAGCCATCCTGATGGAGAAGGTAACTGGATTTGGTATCTGGGAGGCGAAATTGCCGAAGACGGGATGGAGCGTACTCCGGAAGAACAGATTCGGGTTGCCCGCAGAGATCTGGTGGCGCTATTACCCTGGGTCAATCTGGATGAGGCGCAGTGGGCCACACTGTTTGTTAACCGAGCCGAACCCAGGCAGACCAAACTCTTGAGGCCTGACGCTGCATTCATTCATGAGACAGGGAACGGCATTATTTCCTGGCCAACCAAGCTGGCTCTGGCTCCTAACCTTTCGGATGAAGTCATGAAGGTGTTGAACAGAGAGCAATTATCACCTTCAGGTAATGAGGGCTTTGCTCTTCCAGACGAAGTGGAGCATCCTGAAATCTGTCAACCATTCTGGAGTGAGGCGTTTACCGATCAACATGACTGATTACAGGCTTGAAAGCAGGGTTATTGCCGGGACTGATATTCGGGTTTCTCCCATTGGCTTTGGAACCGTAAAGCTGGGTAGAGATCAAGGTGTAAAGTACCCCTCTGGATTCAAGATTCCAGATGATCGGGAAGCGGTGAGTTTACTGAAACTGGCTCAGTCTCTTGGCATAAATCTTCTGGACACTGCTCCAGCCTATGGCACCAGTGAAGAACGTTTGGGGCCTTTGTTAAAGGGGCAACGAGAGGACTGGGTTATCTGCAGTAAAGTGGGTGAAGAGTTCGAGAACGGTGAATCTCATTTCAATTTCACTCCAGAGCATATTCGTTTCAGTATTGAGAGAAGTTTGAAGCGGCTGAATACTGATCGCATAGAAATGGTGCTGGTTCACTCCAATGGCGATGACGTCCATATCATTGAGCAGTATGGTTGTCTGGAAGTGCTGGAAGACCTGAAGAAAGAAGGCAAGATTCTGGCTTCGGGCATGTCAACCAAAACGGTTGAGGGTGGCATTATGGCGCTGGAGAGATCGGATATTGCCATGGTGACATACAATCTTAAGGAGCAGGCTGAAAAGCCGGTATTGGATTTTGCACTGGAGAACGGTAAGGGCATTTTGATCAAGAAAGCCCTGGCCAGCGGTCATGCCTGTCTGGAAGGTGAAGATCCTGTTGGCAGCCATGAGCGAAAAGTGTCACCTGCAGTTAGACGAAAGAGCAGTGACAATCTGGTAAAGAGCAGTATGGAATTGGTTTTCTCTCATCCTGCTACTTCAGCGGCGGTGATTGGCACCATTAATCCCAAGCATTTGAAGAGCAATGCTGAGACCTGTGCAAGAGTGATCAAAGCACAGCAGAGCTGAGTCTCTGACGGTTCAGTTAAGGAATAGTCCGGAAATAATTTCTTATTTGACCAAACCCCGTTCGGGCTGAGCCTGTCGAAGCCCAGAGCCACCCCCCTTCGACAGGCTCAAGGTGAACGGAGTTCATGTTTTAATCGGGAAGTTATTTCAAGACAAATCCTAAGGAGAGCAGAGTGAAACTGACTCATCATCGTCTAATGGTTTCCGATCTGGATCAGTCCCTGTCCTTCTACTGTCAGAAGTTAGGGATGAACCTTGAGTCTCGAAGACTGGAGAGTGATTCTGAACATTGCTTTCTGGCTTACCCACACACTCAGGGAGCTCTGTTAGAGCTGGTATACTGCCAGGGAGTAAAGCCTGAGGTAGCTCCTCAGCCCAGCCGAACAGAGGGATATTGGAAATTTTCAATCTCCGTTGTTGATTTACAAAAAGCCAGACAGCATTTGATCGATTCGGGAGTGTCTTCTGTCGGTGACTGTTTTGAAGTGCCTGATGTAGCCTTTCTCTGTCATCTTCAGGATCCTGATGGTTATTGTATAGAGCTGATCCAGCAGACTTTTAAGAAAAATACACCCGCTTTGCTGAATGATATAAAGACATCTGTCTGGCATTCAGCGTGCTTAAACCTGTCTACCTTAAGAAGTCGTGATATAGGTGCGAGCCTTTCTTTTTATGAGCAAATAGGTTTGCGTTTGGTCTCAAGGCAGTCGGTTGCGGATCGTAATATGACGCTTTATTTTTTGACAGGGGACGAAGAGAAAGCGCCTCTGGAAGATATCGATGCTATCGAGATTCGGGAGTGGCTTTGGCAAAGGCCTTATACTTTGCTGGAGTTGCAGCATATTCACGGTACTGAGACTCAAGAAGGGTTTCATTATCGGACAGGTATTGAGACAGGCTTTCTTGGTTTAACGCTTGTTTCGAATGAGTATGAGAAAGGCAAAATCCTGAATGACCCGGATGGCTACATCGTTAAGATTTTGTCCTCCGACTCTTAATCAGCCTGAATTGGTCTTGTTAAATCGATAAAAAAGATTCGGTTCACTCACTATATAAATATTGCCTTTGTCGTCCATAGTAACACCTTCAGGTTGAGGGACGGACTCTTTCAGATTATGGGCATCAGTTCTTAGATCCATCTGACTGATGATTTGACCATCGTGACTCAATGCTGTCAAACGCTTGGTTTCGTCACTCAATACCAGAAGGTGACCGCTCAGTTGATGGTAATGAAGACCGGAAAGGTCATCTTTCGAACGGCTTAGTGTACGATTTAGTGTGTCTGTCGTATTGATAATAATATTGTTACCCAGGCCGTTTTCATTAAAGCCTCTTACCTCGTACAGCATCATCGGATCACGTTCTTTGACGACAAAAGCCTGATTGTTGAGTGGATTCCAGGCAATACCTTCAAACCCTTTGTTTTTCCCGGATTGAATACCTACCGTAATCTGGGGTGTTTGCTCAAAGAAAATTTCATGGGTTGATGAGTCGATGGTTATCTGGTGAATACTTTGTCTCCGTTCGTCCACCACCAGAAACTGATTGCCTCCCATCCAGGTAATAGCTTCTACATCTTTGAAGCCATTCAGCACAATCGTTCTGATCAATAAACCTTCCGGGCTTAGTTCAACAATATGATTGAGGCCATTAATGACGGCAAAGAGTGTTTGGCTGAGAGTGTTCCAGGTGATGCCGGAGAGGTTGTGAGTCACACCTGAGACTTCCAGAGCATCAATATCGACTTGATAGTCATTTAGCCATAGGGTTTCTGCTGGAAGGCGTTGAGTGCTGGAAAGTTTGAACGGGTGCTGAGGGTTATATACAACGATCAGAGCCAGACAGGCTGGAATCAGAAGGGCTGTCAGCAGCAGGTGTTTGCTACGGAAATTCCTGAACCTTTTCCATGGGTTTTGTGAATAGATAGTATCCATAGCGGTTCACTTAATAGAGTTTTAGTCATTATTAAGTGTGGGGTGTGAAAGAAAGGTGAAGAGCATATGAAGGATTGATGACGTTGAAGCAGCCCATCAGGGATGGGCTTGAGAAGTTAATGAGAGGTTCCCACTTTGGTATAAGCCACATCTATTGCTTGATGAGGTGTTAGTGAGGAGTTGTTGACTATGGCTTCAGCAGCGTGCTGACACATGGATGCGTAAGCTTCAAAACTCCAGCCCTGGTCTTTATGGGCGGAAAACTCTTGGCCCAGAAGGTTTACTAAATCTGATGACTGGCTATAAGCCAGTAGATCATTCAAGTAGTCTTTTAATGAGTTTGCTTCAGATGACAGCTCTGATTTCTTTTCTGTCAGAGCATTAAGGGAGGCTTCGAAAGGTATGGCGGGTGCGACTCGAGCTGGACGATTTAAAGGTTTATTGGTCGTTTGAACAGCTTCTTCCTGAACAGGTCGGGACTGGCTAAGCGACTCACGTCTGCTGGAAATTTGCTCTTTACTGAAGGAGTCCCTTCTAACAGGCTCCATATGACTTCTTTTATCGATATCCTGTCGGTATTCAGGGCTCAGGAAGGGACCTTCTCCCTTAATGGCATAATTGCGTTCAAGGCTTCTAAGATCTTCTGGAGTGGCTGCCAGAATTTCCTGGACTTCTTTCATTGTGCTCTCAAGCTTATCCCTTGCTTCTGGGGGGAGTTGAGGGTTAGCCAGGGCTTTTTCCACATCTTTCTTAATTTGGCGAGCCTGTTCAAAGCATTGGCAGGTAAGAATAGTTTGGGCTTGAGTGGTTGGGAAGAGGCTACCCGTTGTAGAATATCCTTGAGCATCAGGAAACTCTTCAACCAGACATTCGGTTAATGCTGGATAAGATTTTAACTGAGCTTTGATAGAGTCAGGAAAAAATGAAGAAGTGAGCTCCTCTCTTTGAGTTCTCAACTGATCCATGCTTTTATCCAGGCCTTCTCTGAAGGACTGACCATTATCCTGTGCGTGCTTCATGGGTTGATGAGCTTCGTATCGAGCACTCAGTACCATCATGGAAATACCGGCTTCTCGAAAGGCTTGTTGAACATGAGGTTTGGCCGCGGCCTTACCGGATTTTCTGGTGAGGTTTGCCAACAGGTCTTCAAGTTCGCTAGGGTTTTTGGCGTGTTGAGATACAACCTTTAAAACCGACGCTTGAGTGCTTTTTTTGCTGCTGGCTGCTTTCTGGAGTTCACCAAGGGCTGCTGTAAACTCTTTTACGGCTTTCTTTTCAGCGGCTTTTGCAGGATTGTTGACGCTTCGGGAGAAGATGCTTTTTCTAGGCAGCTTTTTGCCTTTTCCCTGCTGAGGAACAGTATTTTCTATGGTAGATACTGAGGCTCCTTTATGACGTCCCTGAGTTTTATCGACTTTCTGTTGGCCATGCTCAGACCATGTTGAACTGATAGGAATCTTGCTGCCGCTACTGATAATACTCATTACTCTATCCCTGAACTTTGAGTGCTTTCAGGTAATTATAGAGGTCGTGTTCCTGATTTATGACGACCCTTGAGTTTTGCAGAAGACTCCTTCTAACTGTCGGAAATATGACAGTAATTCTGCTTCTTTTTTACTCTGGGCTGTGGCAAACGGCCTCAAGGTTATGGCCATTGAGATCTATAACAAATGCGCCGTAGTAATCAGGGTGGTAGATTTCCCGGATGCCCGGCGCACCGTTATCCACAGCACCTGCTGCTATAGCCAGTTGATAAAACTTATCCACAGCGGATCGATCAGGAGCGTTGAAGGCGAGATGCATTGGGTTTTGAGGCGTTTCGCCTTGTCCAAACCAGAGTTCTGGCTTTTTCTGAGCCCCGAGGCCTGCCCAGCCCTCAACTTCCATGACCCGTTCTATCCCTAAGGGAGTCAGGACTTTGCAGTAGAATTCTTTACTTTGTTGGTAGTCGATGACGGAAAAGCCAATGTGGTCAATGATCATGCTGAGTTCCGGGAAAGTATGGTGGAAGCCAGCAGGATAAAACCCTGACTATTGCATGGAAAGAGGGAATGAGAGAAAGCCTGGACTTTCTCTCATTCAGGGGAAGGCATCAGGCTGCTTCTCAGGACGTTTTGTCTTTGCGGATTTTTTCAACAATAGCGGTTGTCGAGCAGTTATCCAGAAATGCCAGAACCTTAACCTCACCACCGTATTCGTAGACGATAGGAGCACCGACTACTTCATCAATGGTGTAATCGCCGCCTTTGACCAGGACGTCAGGTTTGACCATTCTCAAGAGTTCTTCAGGTGTATCTTCTTCAAAGCAAACGACCCAGTCCACAGCTTCCAGGCCAGCCAGTACAGCCATTCGGCGATCTTCCGAGTTGATGGGGCGGCCTTCGCCTTTCAATCGCTTAACAGAGGCATCGCTGTTGATAGCCAGAACAAGTCTGTCACCTTGCTGACGAGCCTGCTCCAGATAGCCCACATGACCGGCATGAATAATGTCAAAGCAGCCGTTAGTGAAGACGATCTTCTCTCCATGTGCCTGGGCATCTTCCAGAGCAATCTTGAGCTGGTCACGAGTGACTACGCCTCGTTCTGCCCCCAGCTCCCGGTTCACCTCACGACGCAGCTCAGGCATGCTCACGGTAGCGGTACCCAGTTTTGCAACCACGATACCAGCGGCAATATTGGCCAGAGCCGCTGCTTTAGGGAGCTCAGCTCCAGCAGCAAGTGCCGTGGCCAGAGTGGAAATAACCGTATCTCCGGCACCGGTGACATCAAATACTTCCCTGGCTCTGGCAGGCAGGTGAACTTCCTGTTCGTCTCTGCGGATCAGAGTCATGCCGTGTTCACTTCGGGTTATGAGTAGCGCTTCAAGTTCAAGCTCTTCCAGTAACGCGTGACCTTTGGTGACCAGCTCCTGCTCATCCTTGCAGGGACCTACAACGGTTTCAAATTCGTGCAGATTGGGGGTGATAACCGTAGCGCCACGGTAACGCTCAAAATCTGTGCCTTTGGGGTCTACGAGAACCGGGATACCGCGGGTTCTAGCCAGTTTGATCAGTTGCTGATGATTTTGCAGAGTGCCCTTGTTGTAATCGGAAAGAATAACGGCCCCAATGTTTTCCAGCAGGTTAGCTGCTTTTTCTTTCAGAATATCGCTGCTCAAGCCAGTGAATGCTTCTTCATGATCCAGGCGAATCAATTGCTGATGCTGACTAATGACTCTGAGTTTGGTAATGGTTGGGATATCGTCCAGTCGGGCAAAGTCGCAGTAAACGCCCGCCGCTTCCAGGCGAGTTTGCAGGGAATCGGCCGCTTCATCATTACCTGTGGCGGCAATCAGCCAAGCTGGAGCACCCAGCGAAGCGATATTCAGGGCTACGTTGCCAGCACCGCCAGGACGATCTTCAATCTGGTTGACGCGAACGACAGGCACAGGCGCTTCAGGGGATATTCTGGAGGTGCCGCCATGCCAGTAGCGATCCAGCATGACATCGCCAATCACCAGAACCCTGGCTTGATCAAATCGTGGCAGAGTCAGTTTCATTCAGTCTTTTCCACTTGGGTATCATAAGAGCCTGACCGATCAATCAACTCAGCCCGGCTCCTGGTAGATTTACCATGAAAACGTCCCGAGGGGTAATTCCATGGTAAGACCTTGGTTTTCTGAAAGAGTTCAGCCCTTAAAAAGTCTGACTCGTTCTATTGAATATCATATTCGACCACTATTCCCAGTCAGGCTCCTGGCTGAGAAGAGTCCAGAGGCTTTACCTCTATGGCTTCTTCTTGCTCTTCCTGGAACTGCATCTGGTGCAGTTTGGCATAGTGACCTTCTTTGGCCAGCAGCTCTGCATGAGTGCCACTTTCGACAATTGCACCCTTATCCATCACGATAATACGGTCGGCATTTTCAATGGTGGAGAGCCGGTGAGCAATGACCAGAGTCGTTCGATTTTTCATGACTTCATCCAGTGCAGCCTGAATATGACGTTCGGATTCAGTGTCCAGGGCCGAAGTGGCTTCGTCGAGAATCAGAATAGGGGCGTCTTTTAGAATGGCTCTGGCTATAGCTAGGCGCTGACGCTGGCCACCAGAGAGCAGAACACCGTCCTCACCCACCAGAGTATCCATGCCTTGGGTCATGTTCTTGATAAATTCGTTGGCATGGGCTGCTTCAGCAGCCAGATGAATGTCTGAGTCGTCTTTGTCTCGCAGGTCGCCATAGGCAATATTGCGAGCAACAGTGTCGTTAAAGAGGGTGACATTCTGGTCTACCAGAGCAATATGGCTACGAAGATTCTTCAGTGCATATTGATTAATCGGAGTGTCATCCAGAAGAATCTCACCCTGCTCATGGAGATAGAATCGAGGAACCAGGTTGGCCAGTGTGGTCTTTCCTGACCCGGAGCGGCCGACCAGAGCAATGGTTTCTCCCGGCTCTACTGTGAAGCTGATATTGTTAAGGGCAGGCTTGTCCGCATTTTGGTACTGAAAAATCAGATTGCGAAATTCCAGCTTACCTTCCACTCTGCTCTTTTCAAACGTTCCGTGGTCTGGCTCTTGTGGCTGGTCTGCCATTTCAAAAATGCTTTCTGCAGCGGCAATACCCTTTTGAATGTTGGCATTCACTTCACTGAGCTGACGAATAGGCTTGGGTAGCAATGCCGCTGCTGTGACAAAACTGACCAGAGAAGCCGTTGTGGCATCCCCTTTAAGCCAGAGAACCAGAAAGAACAATACAGCCAGGGCACTGTTTACCAGAAACTGCAGAGTGGGTGTATGTACCGCTGAGGCTTTGACCATTTTCAGACCCTGTCGGGTATTACGGTCACTGGCGGTAAAGAAACGATTGGTCTCATAGCTCTCGCCACCAAAACCACGTACGACACGATATCCATTAATGGACTCGGAGCTGACATGGGTCAGATCTCCCATAGATGTCTGGATTTTGGTGCTGAGTTTGCGAAAGCGCTTGCTGGCGGTACTGACTACCAGGGCAATAAGTGGGGCGACAGCAATAAATACCAGAGTCAGTTTCCAGTTAGTCAGAATCAGGTAGCCAAACAGGAAGATAACCGTCAGACCTTCCCGGACAACCACCTTGACTGCGTCGGTGGCAGCCGTGGTGACCATACCGACGTTATAAGTGATTCTGGCAATCAGATGACCCGAGTTATTGTTGTCGAAGTAATTGTTGGGCAGCTGAATCATACGGTTGAACATCAGGCAGCGCAGGTCGTGGACAACGGAAAGCGAGACCTTGGCCAGAAAGTAGTTACCCAGAAAAGAACCGATGCCCCTGAATATGGCTATAAACAGCATGACCAGTGGGATCAGGGCTACCGAGGTCATGATGGAAGCAGGGAGAGCACCCCCCAGATCTTTGTTAATAGTGGCGAAGCTCCCTTCAAGCGCTTCAACAAAGTATTCCAGCAAGCGGGCAAACGCAGGCTGGCTGAGAGCAAAAATGACATAGCCCAGCAGGCTTAGGGCAAAAAAGCCCGAGTAGGGCTTTACATAGCTGAGAAGGCGCAGGTAGATCTGCAGGCTTCCCGCCTTGGCTTGTTCTGACATGGCCATTGTAATCAGTTGAAAATGAGAGGCTATTCTGGATGAATCTGGCGGCAGGCTCAATGGATACAGTCTTGAAAACCATGCTTTTTACTGTAAAAGACGATTTTAGCATAGCTTCATGGGTACTTTCTGCTCGGTATAGGGTATGATTGGCCGCCTTTTTTTTATGGAAATGCTGACTTGGGTCTATGATCTCAAAAGAGTTGAGCCAGACTGTTCAGCATACAGCCATGAGCTATGAATACAATTCCCTGGCATCTATTCATTAATAATGCAGAGAATTGTTCTCGGTAATGGTGGGTATTCAACACAGATGAGTGGTATGCAGCGGTTATCTTCCACGGCTTATCAAGCCATGACGGAAGGAGCTGAGGTGATTGAACAGGATCATGACGGCTATAAGGTCCTGAGGCTGAAGGATAAGACTTTTTTAAAGCTCTTTCGGGTTAAAAGCACCATCAGTTCCGCCTGGCTCAGGCCATATTCTGTCCGGTTTGCCAGAAATGCTATTGAGTTGACTGCCAGGGGTATTCAAACCGTTGACATCATTGGCTGCTATCGTCTGGAAAGGTATAAGAATACGGCTGTACATTATCGGCCTTTACCGGGTCAGACGCTCAGACAGGTTTTTCCGGCTCTGAATGAAGGTGAAAACCGCATTCTGGCTGAGCAGGTAGCTCGATATATTGCCCAACTCCACGAGAAGGGCATTTATTTCCGCTCCCTGCACATGGGTAATATTCTGAAATTGCCTGATGGGGCTCTTGGGCTGATAGACATTGCCGATATGCGCTTTAGCCGAAGCCCCCTGAAACAAGAGTTAAGGCTCAGGAATTTACATCATCTCGCTCGATATGAGCAGGATGTTCAGTATTTGATTAAGGACCAGACATTTTGTACCACCTACGCCAGGCTGGCAGATGTAGAAGTGGACAAGGTCGCGGCTGTGATGCACCGCTCCTGAGAGCCTGGCTGGAATAAACGATCGGCAAAGAACTCAGAAAGTGCGTCCGCAGCTGTTAGAGCGTTCAAGACTGCTAGAGCGTTCACGACTGTTTCGATCAATTCGATTAAATAGATCAACTATTTCACACGAATTGATCGAGACTGTTCAGAACGTTCATGGTTGCCACTCGTTCGACTGAGTTTTTATCTCGACCCCGGTTTTCCAGACAGCCTCTACAAGATTTCAAGAGAGAAAGATAGTGATAGAAAAGTTACGCAATATTGCCATCATCGCACACGTTGACCACGGTAAAACTACCCTGGTTGACAAACTGCTGCAGCAGTCCGGAACTCTGGGTCGTAAGGATCAGGGGGCGGAGCGCATCATGGATTCCAATGACCAGGAAAAGGAACGAGGCATTACCATCCTGGCCAAGAATACAGCGATCAATTGGCAGGACTACCACATTAATATTGTGGACACCCCTGGACACGCCGACTTCGGTGGTGAAGTGGAGCGTGTAATGTCCATGGTGGATTCGGTTCTGTTGCTGGTGGATGCTGTCGATGGTCCTATGCCTCAGACGCGTTTTGTAACCCAGAAAGCGTTTGAGCAGGGCTTGCGCCCTATCGTAGTTATCAACAAGGTTGACCGTCCTGGTGCTCGTCCAGACTGGGTCATGGACGAAGTGTTCGATCTGTTTGATCGTCTGGGTGCGACTGAAGAACAGCTGGATTTCCCGGTTATCTACGCTTCTGCCCTGAACGGTATTGCCGGTGATGATCCTGAAAATATGGCCGAAGACATGACGCCATTGTTCAAGATGATTGTTGAGAACGTACCTTCTCCGGACGTTGATGTTGACGCACCTTTCCAGATGCAGATCTCTGCCCTGGACTACAACAGCTTCCTGGGTGTCATCGGTATCGGCCGTATCAAGCGTGGTACCCTGAAGCCTTCTACCCCAATTCGTCTGATTGGTGCTGATGGCAAGGAACGTAATGCCAAGATTCTGAAGGTGATGGGTCACCTGGGTCTGGAGCGTGTCGAAGTTGAAGAAGCTCGTGCTGGCGATATTGTGTGTGTAACGGGTATCGACAAGCTGAACATTTCTGACACTCTTTGCGATCCAAGCCATGTTGAAGCACTGACGCCACTGACGGTTGATGAACCTACCGTTAGTATGACCTTTCAGGTTAATGACTCTCCTTTTGCTGGTCAGGATGGTAAGTACGTTACTTCCCGTAATATCAAAGACCGTCTGGAGCGTGAACTGCTGCACAACGTAGCACTTCGTGTTGTACAGGGTGAAGATGCTGATAAGTTCAAGGTATCCGGTCGTGGTGAACTGCACCTGTCTGTACTGATTGAAACCATGCGTCGTGAAGGCTTTGAGATGGGTGTTTCCCGTCCTGAAGTTGTGGTGCGTGAGATCGATGGTGTTTTGCAGGAACCCTTTGAACACGTAGTGATTGATGTTGAAGAACAGCATCAGGGTTCATTGATGGAAGAGATGGGGCTGCGTAAAGCAGAACTGACCAACATGGTGCCTGATGGCAAGGGTCGTATCCGTCTTGAGTTTACTATGCCGGCCCGTGGCCTGATTGGTTTCCGCTCTCAGTTCCTGACCATGACATCCGGTAGTGGTATTCTGACGAATGTCTTTGATCACTATGGTGAAGTGAAAGATGGTTCTGTCAGCCATCGTCAGAACGGTGTATTGATTTCCATGGTTAATGGCAAGGTACTGGGTTATTCGCTGTGGAACCTTCAAGACCGTGGTCGTTTGTTCCTGCCACCTAATGTGGAAGTGTATGAAGGTCAGGTAATTGGTCTGCACAATCGTGATAATGATCTGGTGGTTAACCCGATTAAAGGTAAGCAGCTGACCAACGTTCGAGCATCAGGTACAGATGAGAATATCCAGTTAACGCCTCATGTGAAGCATTCTCTGGAACAGGCTCTGGAATTTATTGACGATGATGAGCTGGTGGAAGTAACGCCAAACCACATTCGTATTCGTAAGAAATTCCTGAAAGAGCATGAGCGCAAGCGTGCCAGTCGCAGCAAGTAATTGATTGGCTGTTCTAACCGGGAGTCAGGCTCCCGGTTAGAAGTCTTAGCCAATTGCCCAAGGTTTCTAGGAGGCTGACCGAGAATAGACAGCCCGGCCTAAAATCCAGAAAGAACGGCCATCTTTTCCACTGAATTTGCTTAAATAGGTCAACTATTCGCACAAATTCAGTGAAAAAGCTGACTCGTTCTACTGAATTTTATGCTCGGACGCTATTCTCGGTCAGCCTCCTAGAATCTCGGCGAAGCAAAAACCTGAGTCCAATAAATCTCGTATTGACTAAAGGCTTTCTCTACGAAGCTGGCTCCCATCTCGGTGACATGGGGGTTCATGATGTTTTTGCAGTGTCCCGGACTGCTCATCCAGCCTTTGAGAACTTCGTCCACCGTGGAGTAGCCGGCGGCAACGTTTTCACCATAGCTCTTCCAGATGTAACCCTGTGCCTCAATTCGTTCATCAGGTTGGCTATTATCTGAACCTTTGTGATCCATGAAATCTTTGTTTGCCATATCTAAAGAATGTCTTTTAGCCGCTGCCTCCAGAGAATGATTCCACTTTAGCGCTACTACTGCTGGCATAGGAGTACTGCCACAAGTTTGTGGTCTGGAACGAATAGCATTGACCGCTGTTAGCATCGCATGGGCAAATCCTTGGGTAGGCTGCGTCTTAGGTCCGAGAGACTTAACGTAGTTATCTGCTTTGGAATAGATGTATTTCCAGGCTACATGGCCTTTCTGCGGCAAGGTATCTATATAGCTGGCCAATTCGGGGGGGATATCTCCAGCCTTTCCTTCACCCATACCGCCCAGTCGGGCTATCAAGGGCATTCGGGGTACAATGACTCCATTCCAGAAACTTTGTAAATAACCTTTAACGGTTTCCCATTTCTGATAGGTAGCAGCGGCTGTAACACCGATAGCACCCAGTTTGGCTACAATTTTTGCACAGTTTTTGCAGAAACGAGCGGTGTCGCCCTCGTGGTATTTCCTGGCTGCCTCTTCTCTACGCTTTTCTTCTTCTTGTTGCAGCTTGGCTTTCGCTGTGGTCTCTTCACGTTTTTTCCTATCTCTCCTCAGTTGGGTGAGGGACTCATTGTCGTTGCTGGCTCCGAATCGAAGCGCTGAGAAAAAGTAAGAAGGTATATCACCACTGCTGGCAGCAAAAATATCAAGCACCCTGACGGGGCTGTTTACTATGGAATTCAGCAAGCTTTTAACAGACACTTCTTCTGGAGCCTGTCGAGGTTGAAAATCGAAGATAATGGGTTGTACATGACCGGGAGTATCTCCCTCCCCAGGTGTTAAAAGGAGGCTGATATCTGCTGTGAGTAGGGCGCTGAAGAGTGTTTCTGGTTCTTCAGCCAGAGAAATAATGTTCTCTTCAACTTCATAGCTGCCGCCTTCAAACCCTGTGAAGGTCTGAGTGGCTATCCGTCCATCAGGTAATAACGTTACTGTCAGGATTTTTTTCTTTAGAAGAATGGCCAGCTGAATGTTCAGGTTGTTGATAGGCACACCCAGAGAAGGGCCAACAGTATGACTTTCCATATAGATATGCAAAGCAGCTGGATTGATCTGGTCATTATCGTAATATTCGAGGTGCTGTCTGACCTGGCGATAGATTTCTATGAGTTCCTTGTCACTGAGCACTTTCATGATGGATCGGGCCCAGCAACTGCCCTGGTCAGCGCTTTTTGTGCAGCTTTCAGGCGTTTTATAACTATGACTTGAGAGATACTCATTCAGCTCATCAGGATGAGTCATTGGGAAGACATCTACTGTAGCAGCATGAGATAAGCCTGTTGCAATAGACAGGGTCAAAGCACTTATCAATAAATAAATGGTTCTGTGAATAAATGGATGGTTCATTGAGTCCTACTCGTTGTTTCATTGTTATGCAGGAACGCTCCTTGCTTTCCTGATCAGCTATGAAACTCTGATAGTTCTGAGATGTAAAAGTTCCTTAAGGTTGTATACCTGTGACAATTCTTGGAAACTTTGGTTTTTAAGAGTAATGTACAGAGTCATAGGTTCAGGGAGTGGATCAAACACTCTGTTTGTTCGGCTGACTGGCTTCGCTTGATTCAGTGACTTCTGAAGGAAGGTTCATGCGCACGCTTTACCCGGCTATCAAGCCATTCTCTGTCTTCAAACTGGCTGTCGATGCTGTTCATCAAGTATATGTGGAAGAGTGCGGGAGTCCTGACGGTATTCCTGTATTGTTTGTCCATGGTGGACCGGGGGTGGGCGCTTCGGAGAAAGCACGCCGTTTTTTTGATCCCGAGAAATACCGGATTATCCTTTTTGATCAGCGCGGCTGTGGCCGATCGGCTCCCCATGCAGAATTGAAAGGGAATACCACCCAGAACCTGATTGCGGATATGGAATTGATCCGAGAGCATTTGGGCATTGATAAGTGGATTTTGTTCGGAGGGTCCTGGGGTTCTACTCTTTCTCTGCTTTATGCTCAGGCTCATCCTAAACGAGTTATGGCTATGGTGCTCAGGGGTATATTTCTCTCCAGACAGAAAGATTTTGACTGGCTCTACAGTGAAAGTGGTGCCGGAAGAGTATTTCCAGATCACTGGAAACATTTTGAAGAAATTATTCCGGAAAGTGAACGAGGTAATATGCTGGAAGCTTATTACCGTCGCTTGACCGGCGATGATGAACTGGCACGAATGAGTGCTGCCAAGCATTGGTCTCTATGGGAAGGGCGAATCAGTACTTTGAAGCCCTGCCCGGATGTAGAGGAGTACTGCAGTGAGCCTCACAATGCGCTGGCTATTTCAAGAATTGAAGCTCACTTCTTTATGAATGACAGTTTTATTGAACCTCACCAAATCATTCGTGATATGAAATATATCGATCAGATTCCAGGCATTATTGTCCATGGTCGTTACGATATGATCTGCCCTTTGGATAATGCCCAGGTGCTGGCGGATCATTGGGCCGAAGCTGAGCTTCAGGTTGTCAGGGAGGCGGGTCACGCTTCCACCGAGCCTGGTATCGTAGACGCTTTAGTGATCGCAACGGATAAGTTGGCGGTTAAATTCGGTTGATGATAAAACCGTTCCAGTGATTTTCATCGAAGCCCCGGTCGTCAAGGTTGGGGCTGATACCCTTGATAAACTTCTGAAGTAGGATAACCCATGCGTGGATTGATCCAACGTGTTCAGTTTGCCGATGTAAAAGTAGACGGTAAAACCGTAGGTGAGATCGGTGAAGGATTGTTGCTTTTACTGGGTGTAGAAAAAGACGATGATCAGGCAAAAGCCGACAAACTTTTGGACAAGGTACTGAAATATAGGGTATTCAGTGATCAGGATGGAAAAATGAACCTTGGGTTGAAAGAGACCGGAGGCGGGCTGCTGGTTGTCTCGCAGTTCACTCTTGTGGCCGATACCCGCAAAGGACTGCGTCCCGGTTTCAGCTCCGGTGCTTCACCTGATCATGGTGAGAAAATGTACAATTATTTTGTTGGGTGTGCACAAACTCTTCATCATGATGTGGCAACCGGCCGTTTTGGGGCGGACATGAAAGTGTCTTTGTTGAATGATGGACCCGTTACTTTCAATCTCGAAGTTTAATCTGATATTCCTGCAGTTCTGTCCTCTCAGGTGCGAATTCAGCATTGAGAGGTCAGGCATTGACTCTATTAAAGTCTCCTCAAAATCCGTTCGGGCTGAGCTTGTCGAAGCCCAATGCCATAACCCTTTGACAGGCTCAGGGCGAACGGAGTCCGGGTGAAAATCGGGAAGTTATTTTGGGACAAATCCTTAGTTGTGTAGGTGAACTCAGATCCTGATATTAGGTGTTGAATCATCGCTCTTCAGACAACGGAGGAGAATTGCCAAAGCCCGTTTTATCATCAACACTCAAATCCATCTGACTCAGCTCCCTGAATTTTCTCGCTGAATAAGGTGAAGAAATGGCCCGTAAATTGTTTTTCTGGATTGCTATTGGCGGTTCGCTGATAACGCTGATGCTGTCGTTCTTCTGGCCAGGACTGCTCTGGCTATTTGTTTTTCTGGTGCCTTATATCCTGGTTGGGCTTATTGATCTGACTTGGACCAGTCATAACGTTTTGCAAAATTATCCGGTCATTGGCCATATGCGCTATGCGTTGGAATTTATCAGTCCTGAGATTCATCAGTATTTTATTGAGTCGAATCAGAGCGGCAGACCTTTTAATCGTGAAATCCGTAACCTGGTGTATTCAAGAGCCAAGGGGAATTCCGAAACCCAGCCTTTTGGCACCCAGTTTGACCTGACCGATTGTGGCCATCATCGTGCCAATCATTCCCTGACACCCAAGCAGGTTGATATTTCTCATGGAAAGGTATTGATCGGTGGACATTCTTGTCCACAACCTTATCTGGCTTCAAGGTTGAATATTTCTGGTATGAGCTTTGGTGCTTTAAGTGCCAATGCCATTAAAGCCATGAATGCAGGGGCACGCAGGGGGGGCTTTGCTCAAAATACGGGGGAGGGAGGATTAAGTCAGCATCATCTGGCAGAAGGGGGAGATCTGATCTGGCAGATCGGAACGGGTTACTTCGGATGTCGTACAGAAACGGGAGGCTTCGACGAAGACGTTTTTACTGAGAAAGTGAAGCATGAAGCAGTGAAGATGGTTGAGATTAAGTTGTCTCAGGGAGCCAAACCCTCTCATGGTGGTGTTCTGCCTGCGGTCAAAGTCTCGAAAGAAATTGCTGAAGCCAGAGGTGTGCCCGAAGGCGTGACGGTTGTGTCTCCTCCCGCACACTCAGCCTTTTCTACTCCAAGAGAGTTGATGCTATTTGTTGACCGTCTCCGGGGTCTTTCGGGAAAACCGGTAGGTTTTAAGCTCTGTCCAGGTAACAGGGTGGAGTTTATGGGTATCTGTAAAGCGATGCTGGAAACCGGTTTGGCTCCGGACTTTATTACTGTTGATGGCGCTGAGGGAGGGACTGGGGCCGCTCCAGTTGAATACACTGATCGCCTGGGGATGCCGCTGAATGAAGCACTGGTTTTTATACATAACAGTTTGGTGGGGACGGGTCTTAGAGACAGAGTGAAAATTATTGCCAGCGGTAAGGTGGCTTCAGGCTTTGATATGGTGACAAAAATCGCTCTGGGGGCAGATCTGTGTAATTCGGCCAGAGCCATGATGTTTGCTGTAGGGTGTATTCAGGCCTTGAAGTGCAACACGAACCATTGTCCAACCGGAGTAACGACTCAGGATCCGATCAGGGGAAAGGCAATTAATATTGCTGAAAAACAGATCAGGGTAGCGAACTACCATCGGGCTACGGTGGCCAGCTTTCTGGATATTGTCGGTGCTATGGGGTTGGAAAGCCCTGACCCGTTGTGTGCGAGGCATATCTTTCGCCGTTTGGCTGATCAGACAGAAGCCTCTTATGCCACTATTTACTCAGTCCTGGAAGCACGGTGCTTGCTGGAGGGGGAAGATGTTTTCGGATACAGCGATTACTGGGCTCAGGCATCGGCCGATGAGTTTTTGCCTTTTGAGGGATCAAGTCAGCCTACTGAAAAGTTTGCCTGAATAAAGGCAGAAAAAAAAAGCCGGCTTCAGAAGCCGGCATTGGATAGATGTGAGCAGGATTACATCTGTTCGACTGTTTCAATACCCATCAGATCAAGGCCTGTTTTGAGAATATGGGCGGTCAGAGCGCAGAGTTGTAAACGACTGTTTTTAACCGGGTCGCTAACACCTTCCTTGTTCACCGGGCAATTTTCATAAAAACTCATGAACGCGCCGGACAGGTCATACAGGTAGCTGCAAAGCACGTGGGGAGTGCCTTCTCGGGCAGCTTGTTCAATGGTTTCACTGAAACGATTCAATTTCAGAGCCAGGTCTCTTTCTGTAGGTTCTTCGATAAGAATGTTGCCAGCCAGATCGGATTCAGAAACACCGGCCTTACGGAAAATGCTTTTAACCCGAGTGTATGCATAGAGCAGGTAAGGTGCAGTATTACCTTCGAAAGCCAGCATGGTATCCCAGTCGAATACGTAGTCGCTGGTGCGGTTTTTAGACAGGTCGGCGTATTTCACCGATCCCATGGCAACCGCTTTAATGACTTTAACCTTTTGTTCTTCGCTGAGGTCAGAGGCTTTGGTAGCAATCAGTCTGGCGGCACGTTCTTCAGCCTCGTCCAGCAGGTCAACCAGTTTAATGGTCGTACCCGCACGAGTTTTGAAGGGTTTGCCATCTTTGCCCAGCATCATGCCAAACGCATGGTGTTCAGTACGGGTGTCTTCATTTACAAAGCCCACTTTTCGGGCAATGGTGAAGATCTGGTTAAAGTGTTGCCCCTGACGAGCATCGACATAATAGAGCACGCGATCAGCATTCAGGCTGTGAGTTCGGTGGCGCAGTGCTGCCAGGTCGGTGGTGGAGTATAGGAAGCCTCCACCGGATTTTTTGATGATGACGCCCATCGGATCACCATCCTTGTTTTTGAACTCGTCCAGAAAAACCACTTTGGCTCCCTGGTCTTCGCTCAACAAACCTTTGTTGTCCAGCTCTTTAATGATGGTTGGCAGGCTGTCGTTATAGGCGCTTTCACCCATGACGTCGGATGGCGTCAGGGAAACATTCAGTCGCTCGTAGACTTCCTGATTGTGAGACAGGGTGATATCAACCAGTTTTTTCCAGAGCTTCAGGCAGTGCTCATTGCCAGACTGTAATTCTACAACGTACTTCCGGGCCTTGGTGGCGAACTCTTCGTCATCGTCAAAGCGCTTTTTGGCAGCCTTGTAAAAGGTTTCCATACTGGCCAGTTCCATAGCCTCGGCTTCCTGACTGTCCTGTTCCAGTTCTTCTAGGTGAGCGATCAGCATACCGAACTGGGTGCCCCAGTCGCCCAGGTGGTTCTGGCGAATAACTTTGTGGCCCAGAAATTCCAGAGTACGTGCTGTGGCATCACCGATGATGGTGGAGCGAATGTGGCCAATGTGCATTTCTTTGGCAACGTTGGGCGCAGAGTAATCCACAACTACGGTTTCCGGGGTGGTGACCGAGGCTACACCGGTACGATCATCCTTCAAGGCTTCCTGCAGTTTGGCAGCCAGCCATTCAGGCTTGAGGTAGATATTGATAAAGCCTGGCCCGGCAATTTCAGTCTTTTCAGCAATGCCTTCCAGATCCAGGTTTTCTTCTACTTTCTGAGCCAGGTCACGAGGCTTGAGTCCCATTTTCTTCGCTGCAGCCATCACTGCATTGCACTGGTAGTCACCGAAGTTGGCACGTGCGCTCTGTCGAACCATTGTGGGGGTATCTTCCGGAGCTCCGGCAGCCATCAGTGCTTTGATGACTCTGTCTTCAAGCAGCTTAAGAATATTCATGGAAAAAAGTCCTTGGTCTGAAACTCGTATTCGATGATTTTTTTCGCTCATAGCGGTTTATCTTGAAAAATATTATGTGCTGTCTGTGTCTCGTTACTGGAGGCGCTTCAAAATATGTTTCTATCGCTATGAACATCTCTAAGAGCAGGGCAGTTTGAACTTCCCGGTCAACGTTAGCCTTGTTCTGCAAAAAAGCATGGTGTCGATGGTGGTGGTTACTGAAAAGCAACCTGTCAGCCTTGGCATCGTCACAAGGTGATTGTCAGGCAACAGGGGCGGTTGCCGAGAATAAAGGCAATACCTGATGTTGACTGAAGCCGTTCATGACTCACCGAATGAGAGGCAGATGGAGTGGCTGATGAGAGTGATTTCATAGCGGGAAATAATAGCGAATAAAACCACTTTGAGACAATAGCCAGCATTACTGAAATTAAAGTCATATGGGGCAGTCACTGCCATGGTAACGTCAGGCATCCATGGTAATATGAACTCGTTCGTGAAAATGGTCTTTTAAAAAAGGATATTGTGTAAAACCATGGTTCATGTGTGAGGGTGAACGAGCTACCTCTCCTGTCATGGGCTTTACATCAGGCATATGAGCACCCGTACCCCATCAAAAAGAGGCGCCAGCAAGGCGGCTTCTCGAAAGAAATCCGGTCAACAGTCCAGACTACCTGGCTGGATGTGGCTGATCACAGGCTTTGCCGCTGGCTTTTTTGTGGCTTTTCTGTTCAGACTGACACCTGCCCCTATTCCTGTTGATGCTTCCTTGAAGGGAGCTGGAACAGTCAAGTCAGACAAGAAAGAGCCTGAGCCCGTCTTTGATTTTTATACGGTACTGCCCGAGCAAGAAGTCATTTTGCCAGAACCCGTTGACCGTCAGCCTGCCAAAGTAACCGCCAGAGAGAAATCGGCCTCTGAATCTGAGCCCAAAACGAAAACGGCGACTAAGTCAGGGGTGAAATATTTGCTACAGGCAGGCTCCTTTCGCAGCGCCAAAGATGCAGAACGCTTGAAGGCTCAGTTACTGCTGGCAGGACAGGGGCCTCGGGTTGTTAAGGTAACCGTTGGCGCTGGAGAATCCTGGCATCGGGTTCAGCTGGGGCCGTTTGAAACGTCCGAGAGTATCGATCAGGCAAAAAAAGTACTGGCCGACTTCAAGATTGATGGATTGTTGTTAAGAATGAAGTAGTCCTTTCGGCCAGTATTGGGAAGTGAGCCCTATCAGAACGAATAAAAAAACGCTTCTTCCCGTTCGACTGTATTTTCAATGCGTTCGTCAACAGTACGTGATTTTCCCCTGAGCCATGATAGAACCATTCAGGTATAGATTATGAAAGCACCAGTAGCATCAAAAAAGCCCTATGAGATTGTTCAACATGGTATTCGCCGGGTGGATGATTACCATTGGCTGAGAGATGAAAACTGGCAGAAGTTTATTGCTGGTGATCTGGATTTTGCTGATCCGGCGGTTCTGGAGCACATCCAGTCTGAGAATGCTTATAAAGATGAGTTGATGAAAGGCTACAAGGATGTTGAAGAAACCCTCTACGGTGAAGTCCTGTCCCGTATCAAGGAGGATGACGAGTCCTGGCCGTACAAGGAAGGTGACTATTTCTATTACTCAAGAGAAGAAAAAGGTAAAGACTATCCGATTCTCTGCCGCAAACAGGGGTCCCGGAAAGCCGCAGAAGAAATCTACTTCGACATCAATAAGGAAGCTGAAGGTAAAGAGCTTTATATCTTCGGAGCTTCTGGCACTAACGTTAATCAGACCCATTTTGCCTACAGTTTCAATCTGACAGGCTCTATGGAAAAGACGGTTCGGGTAAGGGATCTGAACACTGGCCAGGATCTTGATTGGGAGTTTCCCAATAGTAATGGGTCGTTTCTCTGGCACGGTAATGAGCATCTTTACATTGTAGAGCGGGATGAGTCAGGACGTGGTCGAGACGTCTATAAGGTTAATATTCATAGCGGTGTCGCTGAGAAAGAACTGATCTTTTCCAAGCCCGAAGCATACGACAACATGTTTTTGTCCTTATCCCGAACCAATGATCGTGAGTATTTCATGATTCATCTGGATAGTGGGTCTACTCATGTCGTGTATCTGGCTGATCGGAAGTCAGATCAGTTTGAGAAGTTTGCGGTAGGCGAAAATGATGTTTCTTTCTCACTGGAACATTACCGGGGTGATTTCTATATTTTGACCAATCAGGGGGGGGCTAATGACTTTAAAGTGATGAAGTGCCCGACTGACTCTCAAGTAGCTGACGCTTCGGCAAAGTGGGCACAGGAGAACTGGCTGGAGTTTATCCCTGAACAGAAAAACTTATGCTTGAGCAGCATTCATTTCTACAGTCATTTTTTGGTTGTTGAACGTAAGAATAACCAGAACGTTCTGGATGAAGTGGTTGTGATGGATATGAACTCGAAAGCGTTCTCAACCCTCTCTATGCCCGATGAAGCTTATTGTCTGGAGTTCTATGGCGATTGGGATCATAAAGCCACTGTTGTCAGGCTTGACTACGATTCGCCAATAGCCCCAAACACTGTTTTTGAACTGAATCTGGAAAGTAGCGCTCTGACAGAAGTTTATCGCAAGGATGTCCCCAACTTTGATTCATCACTGTATGAGGTGAAGAGAGAGTTTGCTCAGGCGCGAGATGGTCAGCAGATTCCATTGACCATTATCTACAGAAAAGGCACAAAGCGTGATGGTTCGAATAAAGCCATGGTTTATGGTTATGGCTCCTATGGTTACGGCATGTCTGCTGGCTTTTCCTCACCTAAATTCAGCCTTATTGATCGCGGCTTTGTCTATGTCATTGCCCATATTCGGGGTGGCGATGACAAAGGCTATGACTGGTATCTTAATGGCAAGATGCAGCACAAGATGAATACGTTTAATGATTTCATTGATGGCTGCGAGCACCTGATTGATCGTAACTATACGACAAAAGGCCAGATTTCTATCAATGGCGGCAGCGCGGGGGGACTCTTGATGGGGGCTGTTACCAACCTGAGGCCGGATTTGTTTGGTTGTGTTGTGGCTGATGTGGCTTTTGTCGATGTGATCAATACTATCAGTGATGCGTCATTGCCCTTAACCGCTCCAGAGTGGGAGGAGTGGGGTAACCCCATCACCAGTAAAGAGGACTTTGAGTACATCTCAGGATACTCTCCCTACGACAATGTTGAAGCTAAGGATTACCCTCCGATGCTTTACAACTCGGGTATTTCCGATGAACAGGTGACGTATTGGGAGCCTGCCAAAATGGTGGCCAAGCTCAGGGCGTTGAAAACAGATGACCATCCGCTGATCCTTAATATGAAAATGCATGCGGGCCATGCGGGAGCCAGTAAGCGATATGAATGGATTGAGGATATAGCTTTTGATTACGCTTTTATTCTGAAGTGTTTTGATATGAGATAAATAGACCTGTCACCATTGAATTTGACCAAGCCCTGTTTCGGCTGAGTCTGCCGAAGCCCAGTGCTACCTCCTTCGGCAGGCTCAGGATGAACGGGACTAGAGTTTCAATTGAGGGTTTATTTCGAGACAAATCCTTAAGTTGTTTACGTCTGTTTTAATTCTTGTGTTTCAGATGTTTGTTCATTAATAGGATGAACTTTCATATTCCTGAAAAGTAACCTTTGAGCCCGAAGCAGTCGGGCTTTTATATGAACAGAACCAGGAGCCTGTCGGACTTAAGCTTTCGAGCATGAAATTCAGTAGAGCGAGTCAGCTTTTTCGTTGGATTTGTGCGAATAGTTGACCTATTTAAGCAAATTCAACGGAAAAGATGGCCGCTCTTTCTGGATTTCAGGCCGGGCTGTCTATTCTCGGTCAGCCTCCTAGGCCTCCTGCGAAACTTTTTTGACTGCCGCCCTTGATAATTCAGACTCATCCCCAATATTAAGATTCAAATCAAGCAAAATGCCAAAAGGAGCCCACCTTGGAACAGTATCGTGGCACCACCATTCTGTCCGTTCGTCGAAATGACAGTGTGGTCGTAGGCGGTGATGGTCAGGTTTCTCTGGGTAACGCCGTAATCAAGGGCAATGCCCATAAGGTGCGTCGCCTGTTTAAAGGCAAGGTCATTGCAGGCTTTGCAGGTGGTACAGCAGACGCCTTTACACTTTTCGAGCGCTTTGAAGCTCAGTTGGAAAAACACCAGGGGCGCCTGGAAAAAGCCGCCGTTGAACTGGCGAAAGAGTGGCGTACTGACAGAACTTTGCAGCGTCTCGAAGCCATGTTAATCGTGGCAGATGCTAAAGCTTCTCTGGTGATTACCGGAAATGGTGATGTCATGGTCACAGACGATGGCATTCTGGCGATCGGCTCAGGCGGCTTTTTTGCTCAGTCTGCAGCTAAGGCGCTTTATCAGAATACTGATCTTGGCGCTCGGGATATCGTAGAAAAAAGCCTGGCAATAGCTGCAGATGTCTGTGTCTATACCAACCAGAACCAAGTTATTGAAGAAATCAAGATAGAGCAGTCCTGAACTGAAAAGCGGTGACTTGGAGACCGTAGTTGTATTAACAGGTTTCTCTAAGACAATGCCTTAATGGTGAATTGACTGATCTTTCTTTTGCAGAGTTTGTGACATGTCGAATATGACCCCTCGTGAAATCGTTCACGAACTGAATAAGCATATTATTGGGCAGGATGATGCCAAGCGTGCCGTAGCGATTGCTCTTCGCAATCGCTGGCGTCGTATGCAGCTGGATGAAGAGCTGCGAAACGAAATCTCACCCAAGAATATTTTGATGATTGGGCCTACCGGTGTCGGTAAGACAGAGATTGCACGTCGTCTGGCAAAGCTGGCAAATGCTCCTTTCATCAAGGTGGAAGCGACCAAGTTTACAGAAGTTGGTTATGTAGGACGCGACGTCGAGTCTATTATCAGGGACTTGGTTGATGCGGCTATTAAAATGCTGCGTGAACAGGAAGTTGAGCGAGTTAAGCATCGTGCTCTGGACGCTGCAGAAGAGCGGATACTGGATGCATTATTGCCTCCTCCTCGCTCTTTCTCGGAAGAGTCCGAGAAGCCTCAGGACAATTCAACCCGTCAGGTCTTCCGCAAGAAGCTTCGTGAAGGACAGTTGGATGATAAGGACATTGAGATAGATGTTCGCGAAGCGGCTATGGGCGTGGAAATCATGGCGCCTCCCGGCATGGAAGAAATGACCAGTCAGCTCCAGAATATGTTCTCAAACCTGAACACGGGTAAGCAGAAGAAGCGTAAGCTGAAAGTCAAAGACGCTATGAAGCTGGTTCAGGACGAAGAAGCTGCAAAACTGGTTAATGAGGATGAGCTCAAAACCCGGGCGATTGATTCCGTTGAACAGAATGGCATTGTCTTCATTGATGAAATCGACAAAGTAGCCAAGCGTTCTACCGGAGGAAGTGCTGATGTATCCCGCGAAGGTGTTCAGCGAGACTTGCTGCCATTGATCGAAGGTTGCACTGTTTCCACCAAGTACGGAATGATCAAAACAGATCATATTCTGTTCATGGCTTCAGGTGCTTTTCATCTGGCTAAGCCCTCTGACCTGATTCCTGAATTACAAGGGCGCCTGCCTATTCGTGTCGAGTTGAAAGCGCTGACAACTAAAGATTTTGTGCGGATTCTGACCGAGCCCGATGCTTCTCTGACCGAGCAATATCAGGCGCTTCTGAAAACAGAAGCGCTCAATATTTCTTTTTCTGAAGATGGCATTGCCCGTATAGCAGAAGTAGCCTGGACTGTTAACGAGAACACCGAAAATATCGGTGCCCGTCGTTTACACACTGTAATGGAGCGTTTGTTGGAAGAAGTCTCATACAGTGCTGCAGACCTCTCCCTGGAACACAGCGAGTCACCGCTGCTGATTGATGCTGCGTATGTTAACGAGCATCTGGGTGAGCTGGTTCAGGACGAAGATCTGAGTCGTTATATTCTCTGATTGTCTCGTCGGTCATACTGGGATAATTATGGCCGGCTATTTTCTGTCTCTCTTTTCTATTGTTAATAGCGATGCGAATAAGAGCCAGGAAAACGCCGGCCATTAATCCAAGAATACCACCTAAAGCAATAATGAGTTTTTTGTTGGGTTTGGTGGGTGAGACAGGTACCAGAGCTGGCTGTTCAATAGTGGCTGGTGTCATGGCAGAAAAATCAAGTTTCAGACTGTTAAGCTGTTTCAGTTCAAATACACGACCAGATACCCCTTTAATATACGGCTTGGATGCGTCTTCTTCTAGTTTTGGATTGCTGTAAAAACGATATTTTTCAGTCCTGTTTCTAATAACATCAATCCTGGATTTAAGTAGTTTTTCTCCCAGTAAATAAGTGGCACCGTTAAGAATGGTGGCATTCACTTCAGTTGCTCTAAGCTCTGTTAAGCCGGCGGCTCTAGCCTGAGTTAAGGCTTCATCCAGCTCTGTAAGTCTCAGCGAGTTACTTGAAACAAAGTTTGATTCCAGGTGTTCAATTTGAGTTTTTAATTTTTGATGCTGTACACGAACCTGTGCAGAAAAATCTGCTTGCATGGTTTGATTAAACTGTTCTCGTGCATAAGGCAGAATAATTGTATTGATTACTCGAGCTGTTTCTTCAGGGTTGTCAGATGTATAGTGAATTTGAGTTCGTTTCGTGCTTTTATCAGATGAAATAGAAAGATTTGATAGAAATGCCTGGTAATTAGCTGCCAGTGATTTCTTGTCTTGAGGTTGTCCGGTTTCAGGGTCAGGCATAGCCAGTAATGACTGTTTAAAGGCATATCGGCTGGTAGCTGGACTGGTAAGGTATTTCAGATAGAGCTGGTAAGCTTTGTCTGGTGTCAGATAGTTATCTGTCTGTTGACTGCCTTTATCACTGCCTTTGACTTGGTTGGGAATGAAAGGCGTACTGCTGTTCCATGCTGCAAAGCTGGCTTCTGGAGATTCATTAATAATAGCCACAGAAGTGAAGCTTTTTGGGAGCATGAATGCAATCAGAGCGGCAGCAAAAAGAGCAGTCAATGTTGATGCAAGAATCAGCCATTTATGTGAAAAGAGCTTCTCTACCAACTCGAAAAGATCGATTTCATCATCAGGATAGTGGTTATGGTATAGCGAGTTTGGAGTCAGTGGGTTATTCATGCCTGACATAAAATCCTTAAGGCTCGATTATAGATTAGTAACTTTGCCTTATTATCCTGAATATACAAGTCGATGTCTTCTGTGATTTCATGATTACCGGCTAATACAGTTGCCTACAAGGCTAATGGAGCAACGATTATTTCCTGGCAATATTAGGTACTGTCGTCAAGAATCTTGCGAGTATATTCAGTTGAGTGCATTGAATAATAGGTTTGCATACTGGTTTAATGCTTGATTTCCCCTTTGTTCTGGTAGGCTACGTTCTTCCTGGATTTTGATAATTTCAAATAGGTCCTCCACATGCAGCGTAAAATCCCTGAAGCATTGAACCTCCATAGACAGTCACAGCAGCTGGAGCTGAAGTACAGCTCGGAAGAAACCTATCAGCTCAGCAGTGAAATGCTTCGTGTCCACAGCCCTTCTGCGGAGGTCAGGGGGCACGGTAATCCTGTACTGCAAACGGGTAAAAAGCAGGTTCAGATCACCAGTATGGAAATGGTGGGCCATTATGCGATTAAAATTCACTTTAGTGATGGACACGACAGTGGTATCTACGATTGGGGCTACCTGTACGACCTTTGCAGAAACCAGCAGAAATACTGGGAGGCTTATCTTGAAAAGCTTCATCAGGCGGGCGAGAGCAGGGAGCCTGATACGGACGTGGTTAAACTGATGATCAGTTGAACAATGAACCTTTGGGTTTCCAGAGGAAAACAGCTTTATCCCAGGGACATTCATAGAGCTGCATCATGGTTTTTTCGTTATGAGTCATGACTACCTGATAAGTGATAGATTCTCTCTGGGGTTTGCTGGTGAGGATGATAGTGGCAGGCCTACTCATCAGAACAGGAGTTCCACCCAGATTTCGAGTCTGCTGGTAGAGAATGTTCATGATGGTGGTAATGCTTCCGTCGTCTGGATCGTACGAGAAATTTTCGTTAAATGAAATTCTGTAAGTGCGGTTATCTGCAGGCAGGTCACTGATATTTTTACTCAGTTTGCAGTTATTCAGATCCAGATAGCCTGTGGGAGCACGGTTGCTTTTTACGGCAGACAGCAGCCAGCGGTGTCCCATGATTTTTGAGTTGGGCAGTGCCTGGGCTACAACGGGCATGAGTATAGCCAGTATCGTCAGTATTTTTACCCGGTATGAAGTTCTCATGTCTGCTTTTCTTCAGAATTAGCTTTCTGAACACTGTATCGGCCACTTGACCTGAAAATTTCATAGTTGAGGTTTGTCCTGCTTCGTTCATGTCTCAGTCACAGCTCGATTAGAATTTTTCTGTACCAACTTGTAACGCAGTGACTCTCTGTATATCCTTTGTGCCTTTTAAAATCGTCTAAACAAGGCTCGAACGCGTGGTCTTGTCAGACAGGAGCTTGTTCATGAGAGTGATTCTGTTGGGTGCCCCGGGTGCCGGAAAAGGTACGCAAGCCCAGTTCATCATGGAAGAGTTTGGTATTCCCCAGATCTCTACCGGTGACATGCTGCGTGCAGCGATCAAAGAAGGCACCGAGCTGGGCCAGAAAGTGAAAGCTGTTATGGATTCCGGATCCCTGGTCTCTGATGAAATCATCATTGAGCTGGTGAAGGAGCGTATTGCTAAAGACGATTGTGCTAAAGGTTTCCTTTTTGATGGTTTCCCAAGAACGATTCCTCAGGCAGAAGCGCTTCGTGAAGCGGGTGTAGCTATTGATCATGTGATCGAGATAGCAGTGGATGACGAAGCCATTGTTGAACGTATGGCTGGCAGGCGTGTTCACCCTGGCAGTGGCCGTACTTATCATGTTGTTTACAACCCATCCAAGGTTGAAGGCAAAGATGACGTCACTGGTGAAGATCTGATTCAGCGTGATGACGATATTGAAGAGACTGTTCGCAAGCGTCTGGGGGTTTACCATGACCAGACAGCGCCTCTGGTCAGCTTCTACAAGAATATTGAAGGCCAGACCCGTTATAGTCGGGTAGAAGGTATTGGCGGTGTGGATGAGATCAAGGCGAAAGTGATCAGTGCCCTGAAGCCTGTCACTGCCTGATACGCTTTTGAAACCACATCGCAAGATGTGTATTTAAGAAAAAGGACGCTTGTGCGTCCTTTTTTACGTTTTCAGGATACTCTCTCATGATCGGACAACTATATAATGCGCCGTTGAATGCATGAGATGCACCTATCTACAGAGATACTTTGATGAAAATTCTGGCTCTTGATACCGCTACAGAAGCCTGTTCAGTTGCATTGAACCTGAATGGTGAGATTGTTGAGCATTTTGAGTTGCTGCCCAGAAGACATAGTCGTGAGCTACTGGGAATGATCGACAATCTACTGAAAAAGCAGAATGTCAGCTTGTCTGATCTCGATGCTTTGGCTTTTGGCTGTGGGCCCGGTGCATTCACAGGACTCAGAGTCGCTACGGCTATGGTGCAGGGGCTTGCCTTTGCTATTGATAAACCGGTCGTACAGGTATCAACACTAAGAGCTCTGGCTCAGGAAGGTCTCAGGGTGCATCAATCAAACGCTGTGTTGGCGGCTATTGATGCCCGTATGGGAGAAGTGTACTGGGGAGCCTTCAAGGCCAAAGACGGACTGATGCAACCTGTTATTAACGAGAGGGTCATAGCTCCTGAGCGGGTGATCGTACCTGAAGGTGAAGAAAACTGGTTGGGGATGGGAACAGGTTGGCAGTTCGAGGATCAGCTGGCTGCCAAAACAATTAATTGTTTTCCTGATGCTTATCCCAGGGCGGCAGATATAGCAATTCTGGCAGCAGCCGATTTTAACGAAGGGCATGCTGTACCTGCCGAAAGAACCAGGCCTGTTTATCTCAGAGATAAGGTAGCGCTCAAAAAAAGTGAACGATAAAAATCATTCACTTCACTGATAACAGTTATAGTCCTGAAGTGCCAAGGTTTCTCATCAATGAGGTCGGCTTTGAAACCTGCAAGGACTGATATTACCCAGTAAAGGGAGATGCTATCGTGGATAGCCTTCAGATTATTATTCTTGCTCTGCTTCAGGGCGTTACTGAGTTTCTGCCGATTTCCAGTTCAGGTCATTTGATTTTGCCAGCACAGCTGCTGGGATGGAGTGATCAGGGGTTAGCATTTGATGTTGCCGTTCATATAGGTACCCTGGTGGCTGTTGTAGGGTATTTTAGAAAAGATCTGATTCGGATTGGCCTGGACTGGTTTGGGTCTTTAAGTGGTAAAGGTTCAACGGTGAATAGCCGCTTGGGGTGGTATCTGATTTTTGCTACCTTGCCAGCTATTCTGGTTGGCTTTTTATTAAAATCTATGGGCTTGGACGAAGCCATGCGCAGTATCGCAGTGATTGCTGGTACTACCTTGATATTCGGTGCTCTTTTGGGCTGGGCCGACTACAAGGGGAAAAAAATACAGCCTATAGAAAAGCTGACTTTTCGTCAGGCTATGATTATCGGGTTGGCTCAGGCTGTTGCCTTGATTCCGGGAACCTCCCGTTCTGGCATTACCATTACCGCAGGCCTCATGCTCGGAATGACTCGTGAGGCAGCCGCCCGCTTTTCGTTCCTGCTTTCCATTCCCGTGATTTTGGGAGCCGGGTTGCTCCTGACGCTGGATCTGGTGAAAGCCACAGAGCCGGTAAACTGGAATGTTCTGTTCTCTGGTGCATTGGTCGCGGCAGTCAGTGCCTGGATCTGTATTTACTTCTTCCTGTCTTTTATCAATCGAATCGGGTTGATGCCTTTTGTGATTTATCGCTTTATTCTTGGTGCGGTATTGATTGCAGTGATGGTTGTTTAACCGTACTTATTTTCAGAGTCAGATATAAAACCACCTTTTCAGTTTGAATGGGTGGTTTTATCGGTGAATTAAAGTTCACATTTTTTTTTGAAAAAGTGGCTTTATTTTCAGTTTGTAAATTCCAGTTGATCATTTGCTTAAACAGGCTTTACTTCTCATAGATAGCAATTAAGGGCAGGTCAGGCAAGACTGTACCTGCTTCAGATTTATAGGGATGAAAAATTTTTTCACCCTTATAAACGCGATGAGAAAATAATGCTTAATCCAAAGCTGTTTCTGAGGATTTGATATGACTCTGAGAATTAATGATGTTGCCCCGGATTTTACGGCTCAAACCACCCGTGGCTCTATCCGGTTTCATGACTGGATAGGTGATTCATGGGCTATTTTGTTCTCCCATCCAAAAGACTTTACTCCGGTCTGCACAACGGAGTTGGGTTATATGGCGCGTCTGCAGCCTGAGTTTGAGCGGCGGAACTGCAAGATTATTGGCTTGAGTGTGGATCCGGTTGATGACCATGAACGTTGGGCCAGAGATATTGAAGAAACTCAGGGTTACCTGCCACAGTACCCAATGATTGGTGATACAGATCTTAATGTTGCCAAGTTATATAGCATGCTGCCAGCTGATGCGGGAGAAAGCTCTGAGGGGAGAACTGCTGCTACTAATGCGACGGTTAGAACTGTGTTTATTATTGGTCCTGACAAGCAGATTAAGCTAATGATGACCTATCCAATGACCACTGGCAGGAATTTCGATGAAATACTTCGGTCATTGGATTCGATTCAACTGACCAGCAGGCACACAGTCGCAACCCCTGTGAACTGGCAGCCTGGTGAAGATGTGATTATTCCCCCTGCGGTCACAGAAGAAGAAGCCAAAAAGAAATTTCCGGAAGGGTGGAAGACCCTAAAACCTTATCTCAGAGTGGTCGCACAGCCAGATTAGTCTCTGGTTCTTTCCTTATTTGTATACAGCAGCAGGCACAGCCTGCTGTTTTTTTTTTACCGTGAAACAATTCTGCATTCCTGAGGGTGGCGAAAAATGGTTTCAGGTGCTGATGATTGATTTATGGCTTGAGTTATTCTAAATGACCGCGTTGTTCAATGAGTGATGATTTCAAGTTTTTAAACACCCAAGCAGTGTTAAAATCCTGCTCATCTCGAAAATTTGTGAGCTGAAGGCGAATGGCCCGTTCTGTCGTTGTACAAAATCATCAAGATCCTGTTAAGCAGGCCTATCTGGATACACTGCTTCAAGCAATGGATGGAGCTTGTTTGATATCGGATGCAGATAGCTGTCCGGAAGGCACTCTTATTCTTGGGTTTGAAGATGAGCGACTTTCGTTGAAACGTGTCAGCGGCAAAGAGAAGCCCATCAGTGTTGATTTTGTTGGTGGTAAAGCGGGTCATCGACGCAAGTATGGTGGCGGGAAAGGGCAAGACATCGCCAAAGCTGTAGGGTTGAATAAAGGTGCTAAACCCCGTGTTCTGGATGCAACGGGAGGACTGGGGCGAGATGCTTTCGTTCTTGCCAGTCTTGGTTGTCAGGTCACTGTGATCGAGCGCTCTCCGGTTATTGCTGCACTGCTTGAAGACGGCATTAGACGCGCTATGGAGGATCCGGAAATTTCAGAGATCGCTACACGTATGCAGTTGATTAAAAATGACAGCCGTCGTGCAATGGAGTCTGAGCTGGCTTCAGGGGAGCAGTTTGATGTTGTCTATCTGGATCCCATGTTTCCGCATAAAGAGAAGTCAGCTGAAGTAAAAAAAGAAATGAAAGTTTTTCAGGATCTTTTATCAGGAGATCCGGATGCTGACGAACTTCTTGCGCCTGCTCTGCAACTGGCTCGATTCCGGGTGGTGGTTAAAAGACCCCGGCTATCTCCGGAACTGGGTAATGTTGCGCCGACGTATAAACTCGAGGGCAAGGCATGCAGATACGATATCCATGCTCTGAAGGCTTTTGAGTAAAAGATTTATTGTTCTTCTGATTCATCTTTCACCATCCCATAGTGAGACGGTGAAAGATGAGGCGTGCCCTTGAAGGTCGAGGTCCGGAAGTGGATTAATGCTCTTCGATGGGTGCAGGCTGTGTCTTGGTTGTCTGCAGAATGCTGTGACGCACTTCGCTGGTCAGAACCTTAAAGGCTTCATCGGCAACCATTTTGACTTCATTGCCAAAATTAAGCTTATTGGTTTGAGTAATCTCGACCACATTATTCAGTCGTAGTTGCTCGATAAAGTTTTTGAACAATGCCTTGTCAAAGAACTCGGGGGCGTTCAACCCGTGAATAATTGACAGCCTCTGAGCCAGATCGCGACTCTGGTTTTCCAGTATTTCCTGCTCAATGCTGCCGCTGCCATTACTGATCAGCAGGCTTATGACCATGAAAAAGCGCTCAAGAGTCTGCGCGATGGCACGGGAAAGAACCGTCAAGGTGACATACTGAGCAGAACTGTGCTCAGGCTGTCGGTAGTAACCTTCGTGATCACTGATAATCAGCCCTTCACTTTCCAACGTATCCAGCCATTTTGCGACTACTTTCAGAAAGCCCCTCTCACTCCATTTAAGGAAGAGTTCGGACTTTAGATAAGGGTATAAAATGGAGCAAACCCGGAATATTTCTCTCTGTGTCATGGCACTGTTATTGATAAACAAACAACTCAGTAGGGAAGGAACTGCAAACATATGCAGAACGTTATTCCGGTAATAGGTCATCATTACCGCTGTTTTTTCATCAAGAGTGTAAACATCACCCAGAGAATCACTGAACTTGTTGAGAACATCCAGCTTTTCGACATATCGGATAACACTGTGACCATCCATGTCGGTAATAACCGTTTTGTCACTGTATGGGGATTTTTTGAGCAGCCGCAGGTAGATTTCTATCAGCAATACCAGCTCTTGTTCACCCAGAGCGTGACGAGGAGTTGAAAGCAGGGCCATGGAAACCAGGTTAACCGGGTTGATGACTGCGGCTGAGTTAATCTCACTGGCAATATTGAAAGCGAGTGTATTGGTGGTTTTTTTCAGCCACTCCGGCTTAAAACTGTCTGATAGCTCTTCCTGCCACTGTGGTACTTCTTTATCCAGAAAATCACCCATGCTGATGGGGTTTCCGAAGTTGATCCAGGCTTTACCAAACTGATCTTTCAAGGCGGCCAGAGTACGGACAACGTCCAGAGGAGACTCTTTTTTCTTACTCTTGCCTCTCAGTTCACCCATATAGGTGCTGACTTCCAGTAACTTTTCATAGCCGATGTATACCGGTACAAAAAGCACCGGCTTGCGGTTGTCTCTCAAATAGCTTCTCAAACTGATTGAGAGCATGCCGGTTTTTGGGTTCAGAGTCCGTCCTGTTCTGGAACGGCCACCTTCAACAAAGTATTCAATCGGAAAGCCACGACTCGAGAGAGTATGCATGTATTCATGAAAGACTGCGCTGTACAGAGGGTTACCTCTGAATGTTCTTCTCATGAAGAAAGCACCGCCCTTACGAAGAATGGTGCCAACGACGGGCATGTTCAGATTGATACCGGCCGCAATATGGGGAGGCGTAAGGCCTTCGTAATACAAGGCGTATGAAAGCAACAAATAGTCGATATGGCTTCGGTGGCAAGGCACATAAACAATACTGTGTTTCTGGGAGAGCTCTTTGATGGGCTCGACATTATTGATTGATACGCCGTCGTACAGTTTATTCCAGAACCAGGTCAGCAGGATGTCCATAAACCTGAGCACCGGGTAAGAGTAGTCTGAAGCTATTTCGTTCGCATATTGTCGTGCTTTCGTTTCTGCTTCAACCAGGGTGACTTCCTGGGCGGCGGCTTCAGCTTCAATGGCTTTACGAAGCTGGGGAGTATGAATCAGACCGTTGACCAGTATTCTTCGATGAGAAAGGTCGGGACCAATGACCGACTCCCTGAGTTGGCGAAAGTGTACTCTGAGAATACGGCCCACTTTTCGCAGTGTTCTGGAATGCTCCTGACCTTCGTCCACCATGTCTCTAAGGGACATGGACGGGTTGAAGTGAACCATGGTCTGTCTACCGTGTAGCAGAATAGCCATGAATTTACTGAACCGACCACCAAGGCTGAAGTTCCAATCAAACAGAAGCTTGAGGGCAGACTGCTCTTTATCCGGAGCACGTCCCCAAAAAATACTGACAGGTACCAGTTGCACATCCTGACCCGGATGTTCCTCGGTTTCCTTGAGTAGGTTCTCAAGGGTGTCTGCAGCTTCCGGGTGTTCTCTCTGAAGCAGAACACCTCTTTGCTGGGTCAGATAAAAATAGGCTTGATCACCGCTCTTACGATCCTTGTGAATAAACGCATAGGGTCTTGGAAGGCCAGCTTTTCGGCACTCCTGCTCAACCACCATAAGATCAGACAGTGAGCGGTTGCGAAGAACATAGCAGACAGGTTTGTCTGGCTGAATCCCAAGGCTTTCTGCGGTGTTGTTATGAACAGTAGTTCTAACCCATGTGAACAACAGCTTTCTCAAGCTGTGAAACAAAAAGCGACTGAGAGTATTGGGTTTGTGCATGGAGCGGGCCGCGGCCTGAAATCAAGAGGGTAAATGACAATTTTATCATGAAAATACGGCTTTACTCGCAACTCAAGAGAAACGAAGTCCAAGCATGTATGATCAATTAGATAGAAGCCGGGCAGTCTATTCTCTGTCAGGCTCCTAGCCGCCTTAGAGAAAATATCGTTGTATCCGTGAGCCTTTAGTGTGAATGATCAGGCTGGACGACATTTCCAGGACAAAGCTGGCTTAATCGGAGGATTCTAGCTTGAATATAGGCGGTGGCGCAAAGAAGAAAGTGTTTATCTTGCAAGATAGAGTAGAACGAACGTGAGGCTTTGAGTCTTCTGGCCATTTAGACAACTAGCCAGAGAAGCGGTATTGCCCCTCTGGATGTCCAAATATTTCAGAGCGCGTTAGGCCATGAAACAGTACTTTCTTCACCGGATTCTGTCATCTGCCACCATTCATCCATATCTTCACCATCAGACCAGGGAGCCGCATTAGCTCTCACTCTGCATTTGGCGAAATTGTTCAGACTTCTGGCGCAGGCCATATCATCATTCCATGGGGTTTTATTGGCTTTGAACCAGATGCTGGTCCAGGCTTTGCCAACGGCACCCTCGACAATCATTACAGGCGTTGACCCGCCCTGACTATGGAGGAGAAAGTCATGAACTTTCTTGCCACTGCTCAGGGATTCAACGGTGTCAAAATGAGCCGTGAACCATTTCTGGATCATCTCAAGGCTCAGATCTTTAACATAAATTTCTAGATCTTCAACGTTATTCATAAGGCCTATAGCGTTAGAGAGCAGTCATGAACGGAAGAAACGCGTATGTGATCACGCAAGCAGTCGCTTCAGAATGCCCTGATAAATTCGGCCAAGGTCATCAAGATCACTGGCTTTAACGCATTCATTCACTTTATGGATGGTAGCATTTACCGGGCCCAGCTCAACGACCTGTGCACCTGTAGGTGCTATAAATCGGCCGTCGGAAGTACCACCTGAAGTGGACAGCTCAGATTCAATGCCGGTTTCTGCCTTGATGGACTCTTTGGCAGCATTAACCAGAGCCCCCGGTCGAGTCAGGAAAGGCTGGCCGCTAACATGCCATTCAATATCATATTCGAGATTATGGCGGTCAAGAATGGTTAGAACTCTGCTCTGCAATTCCTTATCTGTGACTTCAGGAGAGAATCGGAAGTTAAAGTTAACTTCGCATTTTCCAGGAATAACATTGCTCGCACCTTCCCCGGCATGGATATGCCAGATCTGGAAGCTGGTGGGAGGAAAGAAGTCATTGCCCTGGTCCCACTCTTCACCTGTCAGCTCTGTCAGAGCTAATGCGACTTCATGAACCGGGTTTCTGGCCAGGTGAGGGTATGCAACGTGTCCCTGAATACCACGAATAACAAGATGTCCGTGCATGGAGCCACGACGTCCATTCTTGATAATGTCACCCACCTGATGGGTGCTGGAAGGTTCACCTACGATACACCAGTCGATTTTTTCGTTGCGGGCTTCCAGATGTTCAATGACTTTCACTGTGCCATTCTGAGCGGGGCCTTCTTCATCACTGGTGATAAGAAACGCGATAGAGCCTTTGTGATCCGGATGTTCAGCAACGAACGCTTCACAGGCTGTAATCATGGCAGCGAGGCTGCCTTTCATATCTGCAGCTCCGCGTCCCTGAAGCATTCCATTTTCATCAACACAGGGAGAGAAGGGCGGGTTGTCCCATTTTTCTACGGGACCTGTGGGTACAACATCGGTATGGCCGGCAAAGGCCAGTAAAGGGGCAGAGTCTCCTCTGCGTAGCCAGATGTTTTCCACTTCGCCAAACCGCAGCTTCTCCACTTTGAAGCCCAAAGGCTCTAGTCTACTGATCATCAGATCCTGACAACCTTCGTCTTCAGGTGTGACGGAAGGACGCTGTATCAGATCCAGGGCAAGTTCAATTGTAGGGGTCATGTGCGGCTTATCTGTTCTTTCGTTTAAAGTTTTTCACTTTGAAAGATGATTGTACCACTTAAACCGCGCCAATATAGAAAGTACAAGCTTTTGGTGTAGAGTCTTGCGTGGCTTAGGATTTGTCTTGAAATAACTTCCCGATTAAAACATGAACTCCGTTCACCCTGAGCCTGTCGAAGGGTGGTGGCTCTGGGCTTCGACAGGCTCAGCCCGAACGGGGGGTGGTCAAATAAGGAAGTTATTTACGGACTATTCCTTAATATAGAATCAGCAAGCTGATCCTTGCCACATCACTGTGTGAATAGGATTAAGGTTATGAACAAGAATCTGCTTGAAGGACTGAAATGAGTACTAGGAGGCTGACCGAGAATAGACAGCCCGGCCTAAAATCCAGAAAGAACGGCCATCTTTTCCACTGAATTTGCTTAAATAGGTCAACTATTCGCACAAATTCAGTGAAAAAGCTGACTCGTTCTACTGAATTTTACGCTCGGACGCTATTCTCGGTCAGCCTCCTAGGTGCATGATTTTCGAGTAGTATTGGATTGGTCTTCGGCTGGATGTGCGTTAAAGTGCCTCTTCAAATGGGTAGTTTTACGAGCTGCCAGCAATAAGCATTGGAAGGAATACAACATTGGATGTGAAGAAGTATTGCGATATACGAAGCTTTGAGCCCGATGAACAAACACTGAAAGCACTCGAGGAAATCGAAAGGCAAACAAAGTTATCCAATACGCTTAAGGCGCTAGTTAGTTCTGTACCACTGTATAAGATATTTGTTGAGCCCAGCCCTAAAGGTAAAACAACTTTTGATGCACTTACCTATGACTGGCTTGAGTTTGAGAAAAGCCTTAAATCTATAGATCGCAGAAAGAGAACAGCGATATGGAATATTTCTCAGGAAGAAGGGACGCAAACTCTTTCTCATAATTACAATAATATTAAATTCTGGAAGTGCGTAGCCAATGCAACACGTTAGAATAATCCTGACCTTGGCTTTATTTATTCTGATTCCTAGATTATCAATTGCTGCAGAATGCCGAGTTGGAGTGTTAAATATTCCTGAATCCCATTGGTTAAGGCAGCAGGATGTAGAGACTCAAAAGAAAGTAATCGTATGGCTTGGCATCAGGAACTCTTACTTTTGTGATCGAATGCTTATGGCTGAGGAAATGATGCAGGATATTGAGGAGGCTGCAAGAACTGGTAATAGAGATGAGCTTGATTTCAATATCAATCTTTCCATATCACTTGTGCCTTCTGAAAAGAAAAGAGCAGAGATAGTATTTCTGGTAGGCGAAAAAAGGCTCAACGGACTTGTAACCAATCATCCTGAATCTTTTGATCCAATTGCGACAGGTGAAGCCTGGGGCATCATACCCGTCTTCCCAGAAGGATCGCAGGATCAATAGCCTCAAAGGCAGAATTAAGACTGGTATTTTTCGATCTTCTCTCTGCTCAGGAACCAGAATCATTAACAGAAAATCAGGCGCTTGCGCCTATCCAAAACGCCAATGACCAGCTATGGCCGGTCATTGGCGTTTTGTCAGGAAGTCTTTTCCTTAAATTCACACAGATCTTCAATGATACAGCTCCCGCATTGCGGCTTTCTGGCTTTGCAAACATAGCGTCCATGGAGTATCAGCCAGTGATGAGCATCCAGCAGAAAATCTTTAGGGATCAGTCGGACCAGCCTTTTTTCCACTTCCAGAACATTCTTGCCCGGGGCAATCCCGGTACGGTTAGATACCCTGAATATGTGGGTGTCTACCGCCATGGCAGGTTGCTTAAAAGCGGTGTTCAGAACAACATTAGCGGTCTTTCTGCCAACGCCGGGTAAAGCCTCCAAAGCATCACGAGTATCGGGTACTTCGGAATCATGCAGATCGATCAGCATTTTGCAGGTTTTGATGACATTCTCAGCCTTGGCATTGAACAGTCCAATGGTTTTTATGTATTCCTTAAGGCCATCCACACCCAAATCAAAAATAGCTTTAGGTGTATTGGCGATTGGGAATAACTTGTCAGTGGCCTTGTTGACACCAACATCTGTTGCCTGAGCTGACAGAATTACGGCGATCAGAAGTTCAAATGGTGAAGAATAATTCAACTCCGTAGTCGGGTTGGGGTTCTGGTCCCGCAACCGGGTAAATATCTGGGTCCTTTTTTCCTTGTTCATCCGGTTTTCCTGCAAAGCCTGTGGGGTGAGAAATATCGATTGCCAGAGCTCTTTCTGAGGAGTGGGCTGGCAAATCGTGACTCAGGTCAAAAAAATATGAGGGCGATTCTAGCATGAAGGCCAGATAGCTCATGAAAGAAGGCAATATTTTCTATATTTAATGAAACTTTTCAGGCATGGATGCATGAATTCAAGATTATTGTTTTTATTCTCATTTTTTTCCTGCAGTTTGCCTTCGCATCCGATTCAGAAAGTATTTTCTCCCGAGGGAAAATCAGCAGTCTGGTAACGAATGCAGCTGAGACATTTACGGGCTATTACTCTGCCAATGATTATTTCTGCGGTTCGGTGAATGTGATGCTGGTGGAAGGCTGGGAAATAACAAGTGTCAAAGTCACCAATGGTTCCATACAAAACCAGTTCCAGTTTAAACAAAGCCGGATTGATCGGAGTATTTTTCGGCCTAATGGCTACAGTACCAATTTACTGCAAATCAGGCAGCTGACCGGATATGTCTCCATGGCTAATATTTACTGGTCTGCCAACCCGATTGACTTCACCCTCTCAATGAAGCACAAAAAGAGTGCTCAAGTACTGCAATTTCGTATCCAGAAAGAGGTATGCAGTCTTTCCCGGGTAGGGTCGGTATTGGTGGAACAGCTAACCAGTGAAAATGTTCGGTGGCTGATCAAAAATTCTGTGTTGGATGATCAGGGCCGGCGAGTAGGTTGGGCCCATAATGCTTTCTTTACTCCGGCTTATGTCATTATTCCTTCACCGAAAAAGTGGCCAGGCTTGGGGAGTATGCCAAATTAATCCTGTGTAATGTGTCTTTTATTTAGCCTAAATAAAAGTTTGCTGAGGAAAATGCTCAGTTCCTGGAGGCAGCTAGTCGGTTCAGACGTTATCGAGAGCGGTGGAGAAGAGGTGCTTTAGAAACGGATTTATGAAGAGTGACAGTATCTGGTTGCTTGCAGACTTATGGGTATGCTCTCCCATAAGTCTGCTTTACTAAATAGCTCGGTTAGCTGATGTTTCCAGTCACACGAACGCGCTTGCTTCCCGCTTCTGATAAAGGTTCCTGAGCTTTTCTGGCATCTTCCTGCCTTTTGTCGATGACATTTTTGATGGCAATCAGAAAGCCCATAAAGACAAAGGCTCCGGGTGGAAGAATGGCGAACAGGAACTGTTTGTAATCTTGAAAAACGACAATCGTCCAGTTTTGAGCAACAGGGCCCAGCAATAGATCCATACCTGAGAACAGGGTTCCCTGGCCGATCAGTTCTCGCAGAGCTCCCAACAGAACCAATATCGCAGCAAAGCCGGCCCCCATCATGAAACCATCGAATGCGGCAGGCACAACAGGCTGCTTGGAAGCGTAGGCGTCTGCGCGTCCAAGTATGATGCAGTTAGTGACAATCAGAGGAATGAAAATACCCAGAATCTTGTAGAGCTCGTAGGTATAGGCCTGCATCAGTAACTCAATACAGGTAGTAAAGGAGGCGATCACCATGACAAAAACAGGCAGACGAATAGCGTCAGTAATCTGATGTCGAATCAAAGAGACAACGATATTGGAGCCCATGACAACCAGCATGGTGGCTATTCCGAGTCCCAGTGCATTTACAACACTGTTCGATACCCCAAGCAGAGGACAAAGACCCAGAAGTTGAACCAACGCCGGGTTGTTGTTCCAGAGCCCGTCCCAGGCAATTTTGGCGGCAGATTGATCAGCGAATAATGATTTTTTCTGCAGCTCTGAATCAGTAGCAACGTCATCAGTCATCTTTCTGCTCCCTTGCCATGGCTTTCATGGCTGTTTCTCCCTGTTTAAAGAGTGCTTCCCTGTGAGAGTCAAAATAGCTCAGGGTTCGATAAACAGATGCCACAACGGCCCTGGGTGTGATAGTGGCTCCCGTAAATTGATCAAACTGGCCGCCATCTCGCTTTACGCCCCAGTCTTCAGGTGCCGGGTCCAGAAGCGATTTACCCCGGAATTGTAAAATCCAGTCAGAAACTTTGGTGTCTATTTTATCACCCAGTCCCGGCGTTTCCTTATGTTGGGTTGCTCTTACACCTGCGAGAGTTCCATCCGTGTAGATGCCAACCAGCAGTTCGATTTTTCCAGCGTAGCCATCCGGTGCAATGGCGGGGAGAATGACCGCAACGGGTTTACCCTCCTTGAACGCTACGTAGCCATACTTTTCGGAAGTTGTTGCCAGCAAATCATTGGCAGGCAGACTGATTCGGGTATCCAGAATACTATTGTCGTGTGTTTCATCCGGAAGAATTTCTTTCAGCGCCCGGGCTTCAAAAGCACGAATCTGGGCATGAATCTTCTCTTCTGTGAAAACAAATGTCAGGGCAATAAGACCTACGGTGAGAATGGCAAACAAACCCAGTGTCAGACTGTTGCGGACTATGCTGCTGGCCAGACCGGAAGAACGCTTCTTTTCTTCAGAAGAAGGCTGCTCTGGCTCATTTTGACTTTCTTTCGCTATGGGCATTCGTCAGTCACTCATTTCGAATTCATTCACTCAGGGGCGTTCTATTTAGCTCAAGGCTGCTTTGGCAGACCCTTGTTAGGTTTTTTATGGCCATAGGTTCTGGGTTGGGTGTAATAATCAATCATGGGTGCAGCCATGTTCATTAGCAGGGTGGCAAAGGCGACACCGTCCGGATATCCACCCCAGGCGCGAATAAGATAGACAAGTATCCCGATGCCAGCACCAAAGATAAGCTTACCTTTGTTACTGGTTGCACTGCTAACCGGGTCGGTAATAATAAAAAAGGCTCCCAGCATGGTGGCACCACTGAATAAGTGGAATAAAGGAGAGCCATGGCTGCCTGATCCGGTTCCACCCCAGAACAAGGTAGACATCACCAGTATTGCTCCCAGCATGCCAACAGGGGCATGCCAGGTGAAGACCTTTTTGTAAATCAGGAAAAGGCCGCCTGCCAGATACGCCATGTTAATCCACAGCCAGCCACGTCCGGCAAAATACTGCAGTGCAGGATCTACTGACCAGAGTTCTTTCATGGTTAATGATGAGTTCTCGCGAACAACATCCAGCGGAGTTGCCATGCTGATGGCGTCAATGTTGATAGGTTGACCCAGCAGGGGAAATATTGTGAAAAGTGCATCGCTGAAACTTTTCACAGCCGTGTGCCCATCAGCACCTGTTTCTGAGCCAAGAGGTGGCAGCCATTGAGTCATTTCCTGGGGGAAGGAAATCAATAACAGTACATATCCCAGCATAGCGGGGTTAAACGGATTGTTACCCAGACCCCCATAGAGCTGTTTGCCAATAATAATCGCAAAAGAAACTCCTACCAGAGTCAGCCACCATGGGGCGAGGGGCGGCAGTGCCAGAGCCAGTAAAACGGCAGTGACAATAGCCGAGCCATCAGATAAATAAAAGCTGATGGGGCGACGTCGTATATTAAGTATCAGGGCTTCAGAGCCCAGGGCAATCAACACGCACCAGGCGAGATTGATCAAAGTCCCCCAGCCAAAGAAAACTGTCTGCATGGCCAAGCCTGGCACTGTGGCCAGGAGAACCAGTTTCATTACCTGCTGCGTGCGGTTAGGGCCGCGAGCATGAGGGGATGTCTGCCTTACCAGAGTCATCGTGAATTCCGACTGTTTATCAAATGAGAATCAACCTGCCTGAGCGGCCAGCGCTTTTTCGGCTTCGGCTGCTTTGGTTTGTGCTTCAATCAGAGCTGCTTCCAGAGCACTGGTATCGCCTTCTGCGTTCTCCAGTGCCCGTTGTGCTTTCTTGACCGCTGCTCTGGCCATGGCGTTCTCGATTTTCAGTTTTTTGAGATCATCGCCGACTTGAATTTTGGCTGGAGACGAAGGTTTAGTCGCTTCAGGCTCTGTCACTGAGACTGATGGTTTACCTTGTTCCAGTTTTTCAAGCTTGCCACGACATTCGTCTACTTTTTCCTGAAGTGATGCGGTGTCATCTGAACCCGATTCCTGAGCTTTGACCCGTTCGCGCTGAGCTTTCTTCAGTGCAGCTTTGGCTATTGCCTGTTCGATCTTGAGTTTTTTATCGTCGGCAGGCTCAGGTTGCTTCGTCTGTTGGGTATCAGCAGAAGATATATCCGGTTTTGCAGATATCAGAGAGTCAACTTTCTTTTGGCTCTCTTCCACTGCCTTTTCCAGTGCAGATGTTTCTGGGCTGCCTTCCTCTCTGGCTTTATTCAAGGCTCGTTCTGCTTTCTTTAAAGCAGCCTTGGCCATTGCCTGCTCTACTTTAAGCTTTTTCTCATCAACGGAAGGTTTGGCAGGTTTTTCTGTGGTGGTGCTAGCTAATGCATTGGCCAATGAGTCTGCTTTCTTACGGCACTCTTCCACCGCTTCCTTCAGTGCTTCAGTTTCTGAACTGCCTTCTTCAAGTGCGGATGCCAAAGCCCGTTCCGCTTTTTTCAATGCTGCTTTCGCCATCGCTGATTCTATTTTCAGTTTTTTGATGGCTTCAGCGTCCTGGGCCGTTTCTGTTTTAGGGGGGGCTGCGGACGCTGTTTCAAATTCTTTCTGTAATTTGGCAACCTGGTTTTCCAGCATGCTGACATCAGCACTTAACTTGTCAGCATCGCCTTCTCCCGATTCCTGAGCCTGACTCAAGGCTCTGCGGGTTTTCTTCAGCTGGGCGTTGGCCAGAGACAGCTGGATTTTAAGCTCTTTCTGATCTGCAGACAGTGCTGCTTTAGTGGACTTGTTACCGGCTGAACCTGCAGCAGCTTTTTTTGCCTTGGCTCTTTCAATAGCCGCTTGAACGGGGTCTATTGTTGTTCCTTTATTACCTGAAGACATTTTACCGGCCGAAGATTCTTTCTCTGCCTTTAGCTTGGCAGCGCGTTCAGCATTCGCCCGGCGCTTGGCTTCTTTTTCAGCTTGCTCTTTTTCCAGGCGGGCTTGTCGGTTTTCGTAACGGACTTTAGAGCGTTCAGCTTTGGCGTGTTTGGCTTCCTGAGTCCGGATTTCACCTTTGGAAGCCCGGTAGTATTGGACCAGTGGAATACTGCTGGGGCAGACGAAGGAGCATGCACCGCATTCAATACAGTCAAACAGATTGTGGTGTTTCAGTTGTTCATGGTTTTCAGACTTTGCATGCCAGTAGAGCTGCTGAGGTAGCAAAGACGACGGACAGACTTCTGCACACATACCGCATCGAATACAGGCTTGGGCAGGCATGGCGGAAGGAAATTCTTCCTGTGTACCTGCTATCAGACAGTTGGTGGTTTTAGTGACGGGGACATCGAGTTCATTCAATGTGAAACCCATCATAGGCCCACCCATAATGAGTGTTGCCAGCTGCTGATCGTTTGCGCCAGCAGAAGACAGCAGGTGTTGCGTAGGGGTGCCTAATAGCACTTCAAGATTACCCGGGCGAGCCAGTGCTTCACCCGTCATGGTTGTGATTCTTGAAATCAGGGGTTTGCCATGTTGAACAGCATCATAAACAGCGACAGTTGTGCCCACGTTTTGAACTGCAATGCCGAGGTCCGAAGGGAGTTTGCCAGAAGGTACTTCGAGCCCTGTGAGTATCTGAATCAGCTGTTTTTCACCACCTGAAGGGTATTTGGTTGGGAAAACAACCACTTTCATCTGATGACTGTGGCTGTTTTGGGCAACGGCTTTCTTAACAGCAGCTATGGCTTCTGGCTTGTTATCTTCAATACCTATCAGGCAGCGTTCGGCATTCAGGAGGTATTGTAAGATTCTGGCACCGGCCACCATACTGTCGGCACGTTCTCTCATGAGCATATCGTCTGCAGTGATATAGGGCTCACACTCGGTGCCATTCAGTATCAAGGTGTGTATTGGGCTTCTTGGAGACAGTTTCACGGCGGTAGGAAAACCTGCACCGCCCATGCCGGCAATACCCGATTGGCGAATATGTTCAATCAGTGTTGAAGGTTCTACAGAGGTGTAATCTCTTATTGGTTTAAGATCGCACCACTGGTCTTTTCCATCAGGGATTATTGTAATGCACTCGTCGTGCATGCCAGAAGGGTGAGGTATCGCTTCAGAACGGATTGCTGCAATGCTACCAGAGGTAGGGGCATGAACAGGCACACTGACGAAACCGGTAGCTCTGGCAATCATCTGTCCTTTTAATACTTGTTGGCCAACAGTGACGACAGGTTCAGCAGGCGAGCCTGCATGTTGCGACAGAGGAAGAATTAATTTCTCTGGCATGGGGGCCGGTTTGATCGGCGTGCCAGTCGATTGATGTTTGTTTTCTTCTGGGTGAACACCACCGGTCAGTGGCCAGACTCGCTGTCTGGATTCAGTGATGTCCTTGAGAGGCAGGTTCATACGATCTGATGCGTTCAAACTGTTTGCCCTCTCATATCAGTGGCGATCAGGCCGGGTGCTTCTTCCTTGGAGGGCAAGGTCCAGCTCCAGGTACGGGTTGTTCTTTCTATGGCAATCATGTCAATACAGTCAACAGGACAGGGTTCAACACAAAGATCACAGCCTGTGCACTCATCTTTCATGACCGTGTGCATCTGTTTGGCAGCGCCGAGAATGGCATCGACCGGGCAAGCCTGAAGACACTTGGTACAGCCGATGCATTCATCTTCACGAATATAAGCGACCATGGGAGGCTTTTCAGCGCCGTGCTCTTCGTCCAGAGGTTCTGGCTCCACGTCCAGTAAATCAGCCAGCTCATTAATGGTTGACTGGCCTCCGGGCGGGCAGCGGTTAATAGACTCTCCGCTGACAATGGCTTCTGCATAAGGACGACAGCCCGGAAAACCACACTGACCACACTGGGTCTGGGGCAATAATTCATTTACCTGATCAATGATAGGGTTGCCCTCGACCTTAAAGCGGACGCTGGCAAAGCCCAGTATTGCACCAAAGGCCAGGGCCAGTATCAGCAGGGCAACAATGGCGAAGAAGACGATTTCCATAATCCTTATCAGGTCTCCCTTACAGTTTGATCAGACCGGTGAAGCCCATAAAGGCCAGTGACATCAGGCCAGCACTGATCATGCCGATGGCAGCTCCTCTGAAAGGAGTAGGAACATCGGCAGCAGCAATGCGTTCACGCATGGCAGAAAATAAAACAAGTACCAGTGAGAAACCGGCAGCAGCCCCAAAACCATAGGTGGCAGAATCGACCAGAGAGCTGTTCAGTCGGTTGCTGTTCAAGAGAGCAACACCCAACACAGCACAATTACTGGTAATCAGCGGAAGGAATACGCCGAGGACTCGGTGGAGCAGGGGGCTGACTTTCCTGACCACCATTTCGGTAAACTGAACCACAACTGCGATAACAAGAATGAAGGCAATTGTTTTCAGGAACTCCAGGCCCAGTGGAATGAGCAGGTACTGGTAGGTCAGGTAACTGCATATAGAAGCAAGAGTGAGTACAAACGTGGTAGCCAGAGACATTCCCATGGCCGACTCCAGTTTGTTGGAGACACCCATAAACGGACAGAGGCCCAGAAACTGTACCAGTACAAAGTTGTTGACCAGGATGGCACTGATCATGATCAGTACCAGTTCGCTCATCTGTTCCATTTTGACTCTACCGAGAGTGTGTTCGAGGGCAGGCTGACCGTTGAATGCCCTGTTCAATGATCAGCAGTGTCAATACCCGAATATGACCGTCAAGTATATATGCCAGAAAAACACAGTTAAATGGCCTTTAAAGATCTAAAAGGAATAAATATAAAACTGCTCATGCGCTTACTTGAGCTACGAAAACCAGCCTAGAGAAACAGGGTGGACTTTTCTGGCCACATTTATTGCGAAAAACGGCGGGATTATAGCGGGATTGGAACGCTGATGCATTGTGGAAATCCATAGCTCGAATATAGAAGCTATTGCAATCAGGTCGTCAGAGAAGAAAGGGGACAGTGTGGAAAAACTATCCCGGCTAATTCAGGCGTTGTTACTTTCGTTATTGAGGCGGGACAGTAGATCCTGCCCATTACCCAGCAATGAAGAAATCAGGTTTCGCAAGTCATCTAATTCCAGGGATGAAAGGCGTCCAAATACTTGCTCATTGTATTGCTCCAGTTCCAGCAGGGTTGCATCGATCTTGCATTTCCCACTCCTTGTCAGGCGGAGCAGAACGCTTCTGCGGTCTTTGGGATTGGTGGCTTTCAGTATGTAGCCGGCTTCAACCAGCTTGTTAACTTCTACAGTGATGAAGGCACCAGAGACATTCAGCATGGAGGCTACATCTCTGACGTTGACGCCTCTGGTATTATTGGGTTCAGCCAGTGCCAGAAGAATATTCAGCTGTGGAGTACTCAGCCCGACTTTTTCAGCCATAATTTTTTTGATTGAAGTGACTGTCGAGGAGAGCTGGTCAAGATTTCGCAGCAGATTCTGATATTGGCAGGGGCGTGTATCTGCCAATTCCGGGGATGCCGGTGGCATGTCGGAGAAAGGAGATTCTGAGATCAGCGCGGCGCCAAAAGGTGCCTTGCCTGCTATAAAAGGGTTGAATTTTGCCATAACAACCTGACTGTCTTTTCATCGTTATTTTTAATATGAAAATTCCAGAGGCCTTCGCCAGGAGGCTGTCGGACTTAAGGCTGATTCGGGCTGAAATCCAGAGCTGTTTAAGGCTGAAGCCTAACGCTACTGAATGTCATGCTCGAAAGCTTACGTCCAAAAGGTTCCTGGTCTGGCAGGCTTCTGGAGTGCCGCAGGCAAAGAAAGAACATTCCTTTCGCTCATGGCTGCCTATTGAAGATGCCTTACGGATTTTAAAAGAATGTGAACAGGCTATCGTTCTGGTGAACTTAATGCTTAAGTCCTATTCTCGATCAGATTCGTGAGTCCGGCATTCGTTCATGGCTAATCGACTGAGGATAACAATGATAGGCTGGATTGACTATGTGTGCAGGGGAAAAAGGCACTGAAAGTGCCCATAATTGAGCAATAAAATGGTGCGTGTGCACTTTAGTGGTGAGATTTGGCTGTTTTTGATGATTTAAATGCCAAAGTAGACACTTCTCATTTTGTACTAAAAGTATTAAGTTAGCGATCCGCGACTCTATCAGCTACTGGCTGGCAATCCCCTCTCAGGATCCAAGATGTACACTCTGAAAGACTATTTTCAAGCTGAGATTATCAAGAAGCCAAACAAGAAATTTTCTTGGCTCACTGTCGTTAGAAGAGCCCTGCGCAGCAGAAGATATAACTTTCTGTTTTGGTTTCGTATTGCCGACAAACTATATAACAGTGATAGCAGTTTCAAAAAATCCATAGCTCGGAAAATTAATAAACGACTAATGAACCGGTATTCAGTAGAAATAATGCTGGGAGCTAAAATAGATTTGGGCTTAAGTGTAGGTCATGCCTGTGGCGTTGTGGTTACCAGTAATGTTCGAATAGGGAAGAATTTTACGATTTTACAGAATTCTACTGTGGGGTCGGATGGGAAGTGTGATGAACCGATTATCATTGGAAATAATGTTTCCATAGGCGCTAATTCATGCATTATTGGAACAGGTATTACTATTGGAGACAATGTCAAACTAGGGGCTATGAGCTTTGTGAACAAGGATATACCCAGCAACTCCACTTATATTACAAAAAAGCAGAATGTCATTATTCCTTGTGATTGAGAGTAGTGCCTGAAGCTTCTTTTAATCAATTGTTGTTGTCTCACAAGCTGGTACAGGTTAACTCTGCCAATGTTGTCGGGTTTATTTATTCCCATAGGGGGTGTTTGGCCATAATCTGTAAAAACAGCTCAGATTCAATAAAACTTGTCAGCCATTTTTGAACGCCCTTGTAAGAGGTTGAATAGAACCAGTCTCGGTCTACATGGGCGAATTGTCGTATAAAGGGGACAATAGCCATATCTGCCAGAGTCACTTTTTGCCCCATTAAATAGTTCTGATGGCTGAGCTTGCTATTCAGCAACTCAATGAATAGCTCTCCCTGGCTACGATAATATTCCATGGGATGCTCAGGGTGTCGATCCGCGTATTTATAACGATCCAGCTGCGGCTTGAAATCAAAATCACTTTTTTGGATCAACGCCATGATTTCAGTTTTGTCAGCTGAGTTCTCAGGTACCCAGTGCTGAGGATCATTGACAGCAAGAGCCCAGAGCATGATGTCCAGGCTTTCATCAATGACCTTGCCTTCAGGAAGTATCAGAACAGGAACGGTGCCTTTTGGAGAGGCTGAAAGCATGGACTGAGGCTTGTTTCTCAGGATTATCTCTCGGTGCTCGAGAGAAATCTCAGCATATGTCAGAGCCAGTCTTGCACGCATGGCGTAAGGGCATCGACGAAAAGAGTAAAGAATAGGCTGATTGTTGTCGTTCACTGAGGTTCTCTGTTGTGAGAGTGCTGAAAGTGATCTGCAGCACTCATCTTTCCTGATGCTTATGGCTGTTTCAGGGATTTTGCACGAACCTGTTCAGGTTGGCCAGCTTCTGTGCTCATGGTCGATGACGAAATGATGGCTGTGTTCGACCGGTAGCTGCTTCAGATCCGGTGCGCGTGAGTGTGCGTCAGCACCTCAGGGTCAGGGTTTGGGTAAGTCAGGCTGGCATATATGATACCTGCGATGACGATCGTTGCCATGAGCAGGTAGGAAGCGGATAAGCCTAAGGTTGTACTGCTCCAGCCTGCCAGCAGGTAAGTTAAAAGCCAGCAGATGTGGGACAAGGAAAAATTAGCCGCAAAGTAAGCAGCCTCCTAGGCAGGCAGGAGCGGTTCACCAGGGCTCTGGCAGGTGTCTGAATAAACGACAATTCCATACCCATCATCAAGCAGGTCAGCAGGAATAAAGGCCAACTCGGTTCTGTTGATCCGGTGATGAGAGCCAGAGCGATGAAACCGCCCCCTGCAAGTATGGCTGATCGGGCAGGCATTTTTTTCAGCCAACCGGGAAGCTTCAGAGCAATCAGCATTGAACCTAAACCTGCAACCGACATGGCCAAAGTTGTTTCCTGCTCACCGCCTTTCAGGCTCTCTTTAACATATACCCATCGCCTTTCAAGATGCTACGTTGTTGCCAGCGTTCGCTCACCCTGATCACCTACTACTTGTAAGCTCACAGGGCTTCGCTCACTTGTCGCCTGGTAGCATCTTGAAATCCAATGGGTATAGACAGCCGTGTTAACGATCAGCATGGCACTGCCACTGGCTACGGCAAAATAAGCGCCCCATAAAGCTCTGAGTCTGGGGGGTTTCAGGTAGGAACTGAGGCCAAAGTGAAGATTATTAATTATTCCTTTCTGTCGTTTGGATTCCAGATCATAAGCCATTCGACTCCAGGAAAGGGCTTTCATGTAGTCATCCCGATCAGCAAGATCCTGCCGAGTGGGGCCGAATGATCAGCGTTAATATTAATGGTGTGCTCAACGGTCTTGGAGAGTTTATTGGCAAAATGAAAAAGCGTAAGGGCGGAACTGTTATTAACCTGAGCTCCATTGCCGGTGTTAAGGGCTTTCCAAATCATATGGCTTATTGTGGCACTAAATTTGCCGTACATGGTGTGTCTGAAACCTTGCGTGAAGAAGTGGCCGATGACAACGTGAGAGTGATTACTGTTGCGCCCGGTGTTGTGGGAACTGAACTGTTGAGCCACACTGCGTCAAATGACATCAAGGATGGGTATGAATCCTGGAAAGACCGAATGGGTGGGGTGATTCATCCTGAAGATATTGCCAGTTGTGTGAGCTTTGCTTACAACCAACCACAGAATGTCTGTGTGCGTGAGATCGTTGTCTCTGCTACTCGTCAACAGCCTTAAAGCTTTCAGGGCAGGTCGGTACATAGTCCTGCCCTTTTTATTTATTATGAAAAGACAGCTCTCAGCCTTTGCAGCAATTGTGAGGTTTTGGGATAAGCTGCCTCTTCCGTTTATGGCTGTTTATACTTCTGTTTCCAGTTGATTGTTGTTTTCTACAAAGTCACTGTTCGAGACTTCTTCGGCTTGCCCGTTCCTGGGCGATAGGTAAGACACGAGAATGGCTACCACGATGCATGAATATGACAACCACATGTAGGGGAGGTACTCGATTGTTGATACCCCTAAAATACCTGCCATAAAAATACCATTATCACTCCAGGGCACCATACCTGAGGTCAAGGTACCACCGAATTCACTGTTACGAGACAGTAAATGTCTGTCTGCTTTCATTCGGTCATAAGTTTTTGCCAGCAGTCTCGGAGTGAGGATCAAAGATACATACATGGCACTGCCCAGAAGGTTGCCCATAAAGGCGGTGACAATAGTGAATCCAGTCAGGCTGGTTTCGCTCTTGATTTTCTTTTCCATCCTTTGGGCAATGGCAGAAATAATGCCGACTTTGTCCAGTAAACCACCAAAACCCAGACCGAAAATGATGACAGCCAAAGAGCCAAGCATGTTATACATACCGCCACTGCTCAATAGTTGGTCCAGCATGCTGATGCCGGTGTCGGGAGAGGTCAGAATCCAGGCACTTCTCAGTGACAGTATGGGATCTTGTCCCTGAAATACAAAAGCCCAAACTGAGCCAAGAAAGGCACCAAAAGAGATAACTGGAAACGCCGGTTTATTCCTGGCCAATAGTGTAATCACAATGACAGGAGGGATCAGAGAGACCCAGGAAATATGAAAGTGAGAGTCCAGCGCCTGGGTAATCTGATCAATCTGATTCAGGTCTATGCTTTGCCCATATTGAAGTCCAGTCATGCCAAACAGAACGATCGTGATCAGATAACTGGTTACACTGATGGGTAGCATTCTCTTGATGTGGGAGGGAACCTTAACTCCCGACATACTGGAAGCAAGAATGACACTGTCGGATAAAGGGGATAATTTGTCACCAAAATAGACGCCTGACAGAACAGCGCCTGCGATTACCGGGGCGGGTATTCCCATCCCCTGACCAATTCCCATCATGGCTATACCTGCAGTACCTGCTGCGCCCCATGAAGTACCTGTAGCCAGAGCGGTAATAGAGCAGATTAATACGGTTGTCGGTAAGAACAATAATGGACTGATACTGTTAAGGCCAAAGTAAATGATGGAGGGAACAACGCCGCCTGATACCCACGTACCCGTTAAGACCCCAACAGACAACAGAATAAGGATGGCCGACATGCCGTCGTGAATGCCTTTGGATGCAGCTTTTTCCAGTTCATCATAGGCATGACCCAGATAAAGACCCAGGGTTATAACCAGGAACCAGCCAGAGAAAAGAGCAAGCTGGACGGGTAGTCCAAAGCTGATGGTAAAGGAAGAAGCCAGGCAAAGAAACGTACCCAGCACCAGGCTGATCTGGAGAAGCGATGGAAGTCTTGTTGTATGAGTCATAGGCTCTCCATAGATAGGGTTGAAAATTAAAAGTTGTGCTTTTTTATCAGATACTTAGGTATTCTGGCCTGCATGGAAATTTAGACCGCAGGAAAAAATAAAGGTGCCCTTATTTTGGAAGAAAAAGATAAATGGCAGGTTCCCGGAGTATTCAGACAGGTCGTGTCGATGCGAGGCTATACAGCGAAGGAACATAAACTGCTGGAACACCGTCATGGACGCCCTAAAAAGCGTCTTTTGGAAGAACTGAGCCCAAAACTATTTGTGAACACTTCCTAGTAATAGGTATAAAAGCAGGTTTTTTCCAGCCAAAATGATCATCAAGCAGGGCTGACTGGTTGAAAAAACCATGAATGTGGTAGGCTCTGCCTTTATTCCCGTTTATCTGACAGGTTGTTAATGAGTGACTCTGTAGACCCCAATGAGCTGAACAAAGCCAAACTCAATCTGGAAACCGCCAAAATTGCTTGGGATGACCTTCAGCGTTATTTTGCGTCAGGCCATCTTCTGGCAGTGGCTCCGGGTCTTGACATTGTAACTGTGGCTCACAGTATCTCTATTGATGATAAAGCTGTGGTGGAAGGCTGGTTGAATGAAAAGAAGCTGGGCCCCGTCAGTGATGATCAGGCAAGAAACTGGCATGACCAAAAAGCGGATTTATGGGCTGTCGTCGTGCGTCCATGGGTGCTGGTTCAGGACAGGAACTGAGCACAGTCCATGCTGAAGATTTCCAATACCGTTACGATCCCTGTCGATGAGATAGAGCTCAGTTTTATCCGTGCTCAGGGGGCAGGGGGACAGAACGTTAATAAAGTCTCCTCGGCCGTTCATTTAAGGTTTGATATCAAAGCATCATCCTTGCCTGATTTTTATAAAGAAAGGCTGCTGGCTTTCAGTGACCAGAGGATTACTTCTGATGGGGTCATTGTTATCAAGGCGCAGTCATTCAGAACTCAGGAAAAGAATCGTGAAGATGCTCTGAGTCGGCTGCTGGGGTTAATTCAAAAGGCGACGGTGGTTTCTAAAAAAAGAAAAGCAACCAAGCCTACCCGGTCCTCACAGAGAAAGCGCATGGATCGGAAAAATCAGCGGGGTAAGACCAAAGTGCTGAGAGGTCAGGTAAAAGGCTGGTGATAATGCGTTGATTTCAGAGAGTAGAAGTAAGTTATGACACCCGCTATTAATGCTGCCAAACGAGCCAGAGTTCAGTATTCAGTCCATCAATATGAACATAATCCAAACTGTGATTCCTACGGTGCAGAAGCCGCAGAGAAAATGGGACAAGACCCCTTACAGGTATTCAAAACCTTGATCGTATCCCTGGATTCAGGGAAGTTTGCGGTAGGTATTGTACCTGTTGCCTCACAGCTGGATCTTAAAGGAATGGCTGTAGCCTGCGGTGCCAAAAAGGTGATGATGGCTGACCAGGGCGATGCTGCACGTATAACAGGCTACCTTCCTGGTGGCATTAGTCCACTGGGTCAGAAAAAACGGCTACTGACTGTTTTGGATAAAAGCGCGGAATCCTTTGATACTATTTATGTCAGTGCGGGAAGAAGAGGTTTGGAAATAGAGCTTAAACCTTCCGACCTTCTGGAATTGACAGCCGGCCAATGGGGAGCAATTGCGAAAAGTTACAGCGGTTGAGCTTTATCCGTCATCCCTCTTTCTGTTCTGTATCTACCACACGGTCGTTTATGATCACTGGTGAGATATTTCGTTGATTTATGTAATTTTTTCATGGAATGGCTTGCAAAAAATCTGGCTGATCATAGGATGGCTGATTCATAGGTGTTGGATACAAGAGACTTTCTGATTGATGATAAAACGATTTGCTTCTTTTATGGCCATTCTCATGGCGTTCAGTTTTGTCCTAAATGTGCCGGTGGCAGATGCCAAGAAGTTTGGCGGAGGCAAGAGTTTTGGTCGCTCCCAAAGTACAGCCTCAGCACCTAAACAGCCTGCAGCTTCGCCTCAGCAAGGTAGCAAGCAAACAGCTGCTCAAAGCTCCCGTAAAGGTATGTTGGGAGGGTTGTTGGGCGGCCTGCTGGCAGGAGGTCTGATTGCCGCTTTGTTTGGAGGTGCGTTCAGTGGTCTCCAGATCATGGATATTCTGATTCTTGCCCTGTTGGCTTTCGTACTTTTCAAAGTATTCCGCAGTATGAATCGAGCCAAAGCTATGGCCGCAGGTCATGGTGGTCATCATGCTCATTATACCCCTGAGCAACCAGGGCAGAGTCAGCAACCTCCTTCACTGGGTGGCTTGTTTGGCCAGAATAAAGAGCAACAAGATGTCATTGGAGAGACTACTCAACCTTCAGGGTTTGGCTCAGCCCAGCCTCAAGCGGGTTTTGGAGCCAGTGATGTACCCATGAATCTGCCCGATGGTTTCAATCTGAGCGAGTTCATGAATGGTGCCAGAGATCATTACCGTACGCTTCAGGAAGCCTGGAACAAGAATGATCTGGAAACCATTCGCGAGTATCTGGATCCTGAACTGTTTCTGCAGTTAAAAGCGGAAAGAGCCACCCTGACGGCTGAGCAGCATACAGAAGTGATGTTTGTAGACGCTGAGCTGGGCAGGGCTGATTACAATGCCAGTGTGGCAGAAATCAGTGTGCGTTTTACGGGTAAATATCGCGATACCGTTGAAGGTGTGGAAGAAGATATCAAGGATATCTGGCACCTGCAGCGCAATCTGGTAGAACCTGATGCGCCTTGGCTGATTGTAGGCATCGAAGAGTAAAAGGTGTAAAGGGAAAGGGGCTCTGCCTTTCCCTGATTTTACAGATTTTTAGCAAAATCGTCGTAAACCCTAGCCCAATCGGGCGGGGATATAAGACGGGAACGCGCAGAGCGTTCCGCCTGCAAGTTGGTTCAATCATTCGGGTGTACTCTGACTGTTCACGTACTCTTTCAATGTCTCAATAGTTGCACCTCCAGCGCTACAGGCAAAATAAGATCGTGACCACAACCTTCCAGATTTGCTCTGCGTCATAAGGTGTGTATTCAGCATTCTTAACCGTCTGGACGATACTGATTTCAAGTTATTCACCATGACACTGATCGCCAGCCCAGATGAACCACTAATTTCGTAACACTATGCCGTCTGCGAAGGTAGTCATGTAGTAAATCCTTATCGTGTACACTCACTTGAAATAACCCGTAATAAGTATATTATTTCAAGCATTTTAGTAATGAACGCTCACTTGTAAATAGCTATGCTGAAAGCCACCAAAGTACGCATCTACCCGACACCGAAACAGGCGGATTTTCTCAATCGCCAGTTCGGTTCTGTGCGCTTTGTGTGGAACAAGGCATTGGCTATCAAGACCCATTACTACAGGGTACAGGAACAGAACCTCTCCCCGAAAAAAGACCTGAAGCCATTGCTGGCGACTGCCAAGAAAAGCCGCAAGTACTCATGGCTGAAAGAGACTGATTCGATTGCACTGCAACAGTCCATTATCAATCTGGACAAGGCTTTCCAGAACTTCTTTAACCCTAAACTGCAAGCCCGGTTTCCCCGATTCAAGTCAAAGCATGGTAAGCAAAGTAGCTACCACTGCACCTCCGTTTCCGTGGGCAATGACTGGATCAAGGTACCTAAATGCCAACCCATCAAGGCCAGAGTTCACCGGGAGATAGCCGGGAAGGTTAAGTCTATCACCTTGACCAGAACGGCCAGCGACAAGTATTACGCTTCCATTCTTGCCGAAGATGGCCAGAAAGTAAACCGGTTGCTGCCCTGCAAGCCAGCAAGGTTGTGGGCATAGATGCCGGTTTGACCGATATCGCCATTACCAGCAATGGGCTGAAGACCAGTAATCCACGATTCCTGAAGAACGCCCAGAGAAACCTGAAGCGCAAGCAGAAAGTGCTGTCCCGTTGCAAGAAAGGCTCCAAAGGCAGAGCCAAGGCCAGACTGCTTGTTGCAAAGGCGCATGAGCGTGTCGCCTTTGCCCGTAATGACTTCCAGCACAAACTGTCCAGACAACTCGTTGACGAAAACCAAGCGGTGGTTGTGGAGACGCTGAAGGTCAAGAACATGCTCAAGAACCATTGCCTTGCCCGATCCATTGCCGACGCAGGCTGGCATTCCTTCGTCATCAAGCTCGACTATAAAGCGAAACAGGCCGGTAAACATCTAGTGAAAATTGACCAGTGGTTTGCCTCGTCAAAAACCTGTTCCTGCTGTGATCGAAAGCAAGAGGAAATGCCGCTCAATGTGCGGTCATGGACGTGTGATTGTGGAGCTGTCCATGATCGGGACATTAACGCCGCCATCAACATAAAGCGGCAAGGCATTTTGAAGTTAAAGGCGGAAGGGCTGTCCGTCTCTGCTGATGGAGGCCAGCGTAAGTCCGGCACACTGCCGGTTGCTGCCTGAGAAGTCAGAAGCCTTGCTCGATAGAGGGTGTCTTAAAAGCCAAAATTCAAACCCAGTGAGGCGCTTTGCTCGGTGTAGAATGACACTTCATTGGGACTCTTTCCCAGCTGTCCATTTTTTCTATAAATGGGTGACACTTCTCAAACAACGCCCAGAGAAGCCAGTTGTACCATAAAATAGCGTAAATATTGGCCTTTACAGCCCTACTCAGGTTGTAAGCCAGCAAGTGCAAACCAAATTCCAGTTTAACCTTTTCCAGCCCCTTGCGACGGAAGCGGTTTAATCCCTGTACATCCCGTAAATAGGCAAACACAGGTTCAACCATCGCCTTCCTTTTGCTGAAAGACTTTTTGGCTTTCGGATGCTGCATAACCTGCCTCAGTGCATCTTTAGCATCATCCATTGCATAGCGCTTTATGCGCCGCCCCTTCTTATTGCTCGTGCATTTATCTTTGAGAAGGCAGCCTTCGCAAGGCCCATTGCCATATATCTTCTGCTCCTTTGTGCGAGCGCTCCCTTTTATCTTACCAATGGGAGTCAACTCTTTTCCTGCAGGGCAACGATAAACGTCATTGGTTTCATCGTAATAAAAATGTCCCTTCTGGAACTTTTTGGATTCTTTGGGTTTGCCTGGTTCTTTACCCTCAGGGCATAGCAGGCTGATATCGTGCTCCAGACTGGTTGCAATGACTTCATCATTAAAATAACCAGCATCCAATAGCATTTCATCGACTGGTTTACCCGTGATCTGCATTGACTGATCAAGCATTGGATTTACGACAGTAGTTTCATTGGTAGGGTCTACAGCCTGAGCCAGTACCACCCGCTTGTTATTAGCTAATACGGATGGCTTGTAACTCGTTGTGTACCCTCGCCCCCGTTTCATCTTTTGGACAACAGCTTCAGGCTCTGTAGGGCTTACGACAGCACTTTCTGACTTACCGTTCTTCTTTCGCTTCGCGTTGCGTTCAACGACTGCTTCGAGAGCACTGCTGGCCATCTCCAGATTCTTTTGGCTTTCAGGGCAATCTGGATGGTTGTCAGCTTGCGTTTGTGCTGCTTCATGCACCTGTTGCGCAGCTTCCTGCTTCATCAGGTTGTAATTTGAGCAAGCGGCTTCTATAACGGTCCCATCACCAGCCAGACAACTTCCATCGGAGTCTGTTTTTTTGAGAACGGCTCGTGTCAGGCTTTCAAAGAAAGCACCGGTCATGGACTCGCTGTGCATATTGATGAAGCGACCAATAATGGCATGGTCTGGAAAAATCCCTCCGGTAACCCACATACAGCCAAGATCGACACGGGCTAATCGTTCCAGAGTTCTCAACGAGGTAATGCCTTGCATAATGCCATAGAGAATCAAACCCATCATATTACGGGGTGAATAAGGAGGACGTCCTTCTAATGCATACCTTTGCTCAAAATCAGACCAGTCCTGTTCATCAAGAAGGGATGCAACGGTAAAAGGTGTTTTTTGACCGGTTAGTTCAAGGTGCTCTTTCAGGTTAGTGTTGCCAAGAGTGATTGCGTTGGGGTCAGGAGCAACAAAACGTCGTTTGCCTGTTTTGTTGGCTGATCTTTTGGATTCATCCTGTTTTTTGTGATCAGAACTACTGGCTGTACCTGAAAAAATATCGAGCTGTGGAGCAGTATTAATTTTTATTTGAGTTCTTGTCGTCATGCTGAAGCCGGTAAAGCTACTTGAATATACAGATTACCGGCTTGTAGTAGGTTTTGCGACACCCTCGATAGGGCGGGGAGCAGTCACTTGCTGGCCACCATGGAGCTATCGGCCATGACCTGTTCATACTTCTGGGTCAGCACCTGCATTTTCTTGAGAATGGATTCTGTGGTAACGGATATAACCGTAGGCACAAAACGGCCATCCTTATACTGAGTAAATCCTGATTTGGAAAACATCCATTGAGCTTTAACCTTCGAAAGGAGTTTCCTGATTTCGGGTGTATTCATCGGGGACTGATGGAGTTCATCTAATGAGTCTTCGAACAGTTTCAGAGATTCTTCAAAGCTTTTCTCAAAGTCGCCCCCTTCAACCTCCCAAGCCAATGCCTGGTAATACATAGCAATTTTCTGGCTGAGTGCCCGCTGCCGGCCTGAAATGTTCACCAGTCTGGCTTTGCTGGTTGCAGAGTGCTTTTCAATCAGAGTAACCAGCTCATTACTGCTGTTAAAAACAGTTAAAGCTTGTTGAATGAGGCCAGTTGCTGCCTGTTTATTCGGTTCAGTCAATGCCATCTTTTTGTAAGCCTGCCAATGGATATCAACATCAGTCAGTTGACTTTTAATTTCATCAGTGGGGGCGTATTCCGACAATGCCTGAAAGTTGCTTTCAAAGAGATCGATGCTTTTATCGCGCTGCTCTTTGGCGTCTTCTGAGTTAATGTCGGCACCTATCATGAGATAGCTTTTTGCGATTCGCTGAGAAAGCATCCGTTGCAAACCCGAAGTATTAACCGCTTCAGCATCGTTTAAGGCGGCTGTACCTGTCCCTGAGTACGCCAGCAAATACACCATTACAAAGCCCAGATGTCGAAAGCGACATAAAAACGGGCGGAAGCCGGGGAGTATTCTGGAAATATGCACTGTTATTATTCACTCTTTGCACTGTTTATGAGCAGCCTGCCCAATAAAGGATTCAACAGGCTGTGTCAGAATCAGGAAAAGCAGAATATGTGCCAGAGATGTCTATTTGTCGGAAAAGCTATACGATGGAAGTAGTCTGTATTTAAATGCCGCTGAATCTGGCAAAATCATTTCATATTAGTCACTGCGGCAACACCCTGTTCGCGCCAGTCATCAACAGAATTATGGCTCAGCATGTTTGAACAAACCTTCAAGAATCTAGACGATATCCTTCATAAAGACGCAGGGTGCTCCAGCGAGCTGGATTACACAGAGCAAACCTCATGGATGCTGTTCCTGAAGTACCTGGACGACCTGGAATACCAGCGTTCCCAGGAAGCGGAGATGATGGGTGATGACTACAGCTACATCATCGACAAGGCTCACCGCTGGAGCGAGTGGGCAGCGCCAAAAGATAAAGACGGCAACTTCGACCACAACGAAGCCATGACCGGCTCCGACCTGATGGAATACGTCGATGGTGAACTGTTCCCCTACCTGAAAGGTTTTAAACGGCGTGCCGCCAGCCCCAATACCATCGACTACAAAATTGGCGAGATTTTTGGCGAGATCAAAAACAAAATCCAGAGCGGCTACTCACTGCGAGACTGCCTGGAGAAAGTGGATGAACTGCGCTTCCAGAGCCAGGAAGAAAAGCACGAACTCTCCCACCTGTATGAAACCAAAATCAAGAATATGGGCAATGCCGGGCGCAATGGTGGCGAGTATTACACCCCACGCCCGCTCATCCGCGCCATGATTGATGTGGTACACCCAAAAACCGGTGAAACAATCTACGACGGTGCGGCAGGTTCAGCAGGCTTCTTGTGCGAAGCCTACGACTATTTGCGCCAGGGCGGAGCCGCCAAAAAGAAGCTCTCCACCAGTGACCTGACAACCCTGCAGGAAAGCACCTTCTACGCCAAAGAGAAGAAATCCCTCGCCTATGTGATTGCGATTATGAATATGATCCTCCACGGCATTGAAGCGCCCAATGTGCTGCACACCAACACCCTGACGGAAAGCCTGAAAGATATTCAGCCCAGCCATCAGCACGATGTGATTCTCGCTAACCCGCCCTTTGGTGGCAAAGAGCGCAAAGAGGTGCAGCAGAACTTCCCCATTAAAACCGGGGAAACCGCCTTCCTGTTTTTGCAGCACTTTATCAAGATGCTCAAACCCGGTGGCCGTGCGGCGATAGTTATCAAAAACACCTTCCTCTCGAATACCGATAACGCCGCCATTGCCCTGCGTAAAGAACTGCTGGAAAACTGCAACCTGCATACGGTGCTGGACTGCCCCGCCAAAACCTTTTTAGGCGCAGGGGTAAAAACCGTGGTGCTGTTCTTTACCAAGGGAGAAGCCACCAAGAATGTCTGGTTCTACCAGCTTGACCCTGGCCGCAGCCTGGGCAAAACCAATCCGCTGAATGACAACGACCTGAAAGAGTTTGTCACCCTGCAAAAGGCCTTTGGTGATTCGGAGAAATCCTGGTCGCTGGCTGTGGATAACCTTGATGCAAACACCTGGGACTTGTCGGTGAAAAACCCCAATGTGGATGATGAGGTGAAGCTGCGAGCGCCTTCTGAGATTATCGAAGAGATCATTGCCCTGGATAAAGAGAGTGAAGGGATTCTGGCTAGTATTCGAGGGTTACTGTGATGGCTCGATGGTCAAAAGATAAGCTCGTAAACCTGACGACAAAAATAGGTAGCGGTGCAACACCTAAGGGAGGCAAAGCTGCTTATAAGGTTGAAGGAATATCATTAATTCGCAGCATGAATGTTCATGATAACTATTTTAAGCCAAAGGATCTTGCATTCATTGACGAGCAACAAGCAGATAAGCTTTCAAACGTTGTAGTTGAAAAGCTGGATGTTCTTCTAAATATTACTGGCGCATCTGTTGCTCGATGCTCAGTGGTAAACGAATCTTATTTGCCTGCAAGAGTTAACCAGCACGTTGCGATTCTACGACCAAAGAGTGAGGTAATCGATAGCCACTTTTTGTCTTATTTACTGGTTTCACACGAATACAAGAAAAAATTACTTCATTCTGGGAATAAAGCAGGGTCTACACGGGAAGCTTTAACTAAAAGCCAACTGCAAAATTTTGAAATTGAGTTTCCTGAACTCCCAGAACAAAAACGCATCGTCGCCATTCTGGATCAAGCCTTTGCCGAGATTGAGCAAGCCCGCGCCCTTGCCGAGAAGAACCTCAACAACGCCCGTGAACTGTTTGAAAGCTACCTGCAGCAGGTGTTTAGCCAGCGTGGTGAGGGGTGGGTTGAGGCGGATATTGAGAGCCTTGTTAGTAATGGGATTTTAGATAAGCCACTTGATGGTAATCATGGTGACATACACCCCAAAAAAGCTGACTTTGTGGAGAAAGGTGTGCCTTTCATTATGGCATCTGATCTTGTAGATGGGACAGTTGACACTGGTGGTTGTAATTTCATCACCCGACAGCAAGCAGATACTTTAAGAAAAGGGTTCGCAAAGGATGGTGATGTTTTAATTTCTCATAAAGCTACAATCGGTCGTACAGCAATATTAAAGACTGATTTGGATTACGTAATGCTGACTCCACAAGTAACCTATTATCGGATTCTTGATGGAAGCTCGCTTGCAGCTGAATATTTATATTGGTATTTCAATTCACCTGTTTTTTTGAAAGAAATGAGGATCGTCGCAGGTGTTGGTTCCACTAGATCATATATTGGAATAACCAAGCAGCGTCAGTTACAAATTTCATTTCCAGATATTGATATACAAAGGAAAATCAGCCAAAAATTATGCTCTCTGGACAAAGAAATAAAAAGAATAGTTCCAGTTTATGAACGGAAACTGGCAGCTCTCGACGAACTCAAAAAATCCATCCTACAACAAGCCTTCACCGGCCAGCTAACAACAAGTAAGGAAGTCGCCTGATGAATACTGCAGGGAAGCGTAACGAAGCCGATACCCGTGCCGAACTGATTGACCCAAAACTCAAAGCCGCTGGCTGGAGTGTGGTGGAGCAGAGTTACATTCGTCGTGAGGTTATCTGTCCCGGCATTATCTTAACCGGCGGCAAGCGTGGCCCTGCAGTCACCAGTGATTATGTATTGGTCTACCGTGGCCGTAAGCTGGCTGCGGTGGAGGCGAAGAAAGAAGGTTTAAGTTATACCGAAGGGGTTCGCCAAGCCAAGGACTATGCGACAAGGTTGCAGTGCCGTATCGCTTATGCCACCAATGGCCATGAGATTTACCAGATTGATAGGCAAACAGGAGAAGAGGCGCTGGTTGATGACTTCCTCTCACCTGAGGCGCTCTGGTTACTGACCTTTGCAGATCAAGATAACGGCGCTCCCGATTATAAAGCCGTCTGGCGTAACCGTTTCAGTGCTATTCCCTTTGAAATCAAAGGCGACTGGCAACCCCGTTACTACCAGGAAAACGCCATTAATAATGCGCTGGAGGCCATCGCCGAAGGCAAGCAACGCATACTGCTCACCCTGGCGACAGGCACGGGCAAAACCTGTATCGCCTTTCAGATTGCCTGGACGCTGTTTCAGGGGCGCTGGAGCCTGAGCACACAGAAAGCGCCGGATGCTTCTACTCGACGACCCCGTATTCTGTTTCTGGCAGACCGCAACGTACTGGCGAATCAGGCCTTTAATGATTTCTCCGCCTTTGGTGACGATGCGATTGTGCGTATTGCGCCAGACGCTATAAAGAAACATGGCAAGGTGCCCAAGAATGCCAGCGTGTTCTTCACCATCTTCCAGACCTTTATGAGCGGTAAGGATGAAGACGGCAACGATGCCCCGTACTTTGGTGATTACCCAGCAGACTTCTTTGATTTTATCGTGATTGATGAGTGTCACCGGGGCGGCGCGAACGATGAAAGCAGCTGGCGGGAGATTCTTAACTACTTCAGCCCTGCCGTTCAGCTGGGTTTAACAGCAACACCGAAACGCACCGAGAATGCCGACACCTATGGCTACTTCGGTGAGCCTGTGTACAGCTACACCCTCAAAGAGGGGATTAACGATGGTTTCTTAACGCCATTCAAAGTGTACCCCATTGTCGGCACCATGGATGAGTATATTTATACCCCCGGCGATGGCGTGCTGGTGCAGGGAAAACCAGAGCCCGGCAAACTCTACAAAGAGGGTGACTTTAACCGCACCATTATCATCCCTGCCCGTGAACAGCGGCGGGTGAAATACTGGATGGACAAGATTAACCCTCACCAAAAGACCATCGTCTTCTGTGCCACCCAATCCCACGCAGGCATGGTACGTGACTTCATCAATCAGTATGCCGTTAAGAAAGGCTGGACAACCAATACTAGCTACTGTGTGCGTGTTACGGCCAACGATGGCACTGCCGGTGAGAATGACCTCAAGACATTCTCTGATAATGAGAAGACCATTCCGACCATTCTCACCACCTCGAAAAAGCTATCGACTGGCGTAGATGCCCGAAACGTACGAAATATTGTGTTGATGCGCCCCTGTAACAACATGATCGAGTTTAAGCAGATTATCGGACGCGGCACCCGGGTTTTTGAAGGCAAAGAGTTCTTCACTATTTACGATTTTGTGAAGGCTCACCATAACTTCTCTGACCCCGAGTGGGATGGCGAACCTATCGCACCTGAACCCTGCAAGGTGTGTAGCGAAAGCCCTTGTATCTGCGTACCGGAACCCTGTGGCGAATGTGGTTTTCACCCTTGCGCCTGCCCCGAGCCGAATTGCCCGGAATGTGGTCAGCAACCTTGCGCTTGCCCCGAGCCGAATTGCCCAGAATGTGGTCAGCAGCCTTGTGCCTGCCCCAGGCCGAATTGCCCGGAGTGCGGCCAGCGACCTTGCGTGTGTGGCCCCAAAGTCTGTGAAGTGTGTGGCGATTCTCCGTGTTCCTGTGAAACCCCTCCGCCGCCAGAGAAGATCATCATCAAGCTCCACGATGGCAAGGCCCGGCAGATTAAGCATATCTCTTCCGTGATGTACTGGGGGCCGGATGGGAAGCCCATCACCGCGAAAGAGTTTGTTGAGCGCATGTTTGAAGACCTGCCTCGCTTCTTCACCAATGAAGATCAGCTGCGTGAGATATGGGGCGACCCAGATACCCGCGAGAAGCTGCGTCAGGACCTCACAGAAGCAGGCTATGACGATGAAAAGCTCGACAGCATGAAAGAGCTGATAGATGCCCGGGACAGTGATGTGTATGACGTTCTGGCTTATGTCGCTTATGCCGCTGAGGTACATACCCGGAAAGAGCGAGCAGAGAAGGCCAAACCACTGATCTACAGCGCATTCACTGATGAAAAGCAGCAAGAATTTATCAACTTTGTTTTGGATAAGTACGTTCAGGATGATGTCGATGAACTGTCCAAGAGTAAAATGCGCAGCATGGTCGAGCTGAAGTACAACACGATCAGTGATGCGGCTGAGGTGCTGGGTTCCCCAGCCGTGATTGGTAAAACCTTTATGGGCTTTCAGAAGTATCTGTATCAGACGGATACACTGAGCTAACCCAGGAGTCTGTCGGACTTATACTCGAAAGTATAAGTCCGACAGACTCCTGGGTGTTTATGCAGGGTATGAGGGGCAGGTCACAAGGTGGTCGTTCACCATGCCCATGGCTTGCATGTAGGCATAACAGATGGTGCTGCCGACAAATGAAAAACCTCTTTTCTTAAGGTCTTTGCTCATGGCGTCGGACTCGGGTGTGGTAACCGGTACTTCTGATAACGATTGCCATTGGTTCACTACGGGAGTGTGATTAACAAAAGACCAGATGTATCGGTCGAAGCTGCCAAATTCTTCCTGTATTTTCAGAAAGGCTTTTGCGTTTTTTATAGCGCTGTTCACTTTCAGCCGGTTTCTTACAATGCCTTCATCCAGCAAGAGTCTTTCTACGTCTTGATCGGTGTATTGAGCAACCATGTTCGGGTCAAAGCCAGCAAAGGCCTTGTGATAGCCTGATCTGCGTTTGAGGATGGTGATCCAGCTAAGGCCTGCCTGGGCGCCTTCCAGAATCAGGAACTCAAACAGTTTTTGATCATCATGACAAGGAACTCCCCATTCTTCGTCATGGTATCGGATGTAGTCCGGGTCATTGGTGCACCACGTACAACGTTGATTTGTCAAAAGAATGACTCCCGTTTTCATTCACAGGTAGTGTGACATTGTATTTAACTACTCAATGGCAGGTTCAGGCTGTTTTCAGTCGCTTTGGCTAAGCTGATACAGTAGCAACTTCATGGAACGAAGTCATGCCATCCCAAGCTTCATCATCTGGCTCTGTTTTGCCACCAACATCGCCTCGTTTACCGGATGCGTCCCCATCAGACATTGTTGCTTCATCAGACATTGTTGCTTCATCAGGCTTTCGGGATGTTTCTGTCGTTGAAGGTGAGAAGGGGCTTACCTCTTCAGATGATGAAGACTGGCACACCCCGCCTCAGAGCCTGGACACCCGAAATCCTCAGATAGTCAACGCGCAACCCTTGATTCAGATCGATGAGACACCTGCTCTTGCTGAAGCAGCTCCGGAAGCCTCTGTCATCGCAAACCCCGCTCGGCCTCAAATCAAATCGAGTCTGTTTGAAAGGCTGTTGGCCTCAGTCATTATCTGGGTGCTGGACTTTAAAAAAGTACGAGCAAAAGTAAGCTTTCGAAGGGCAGTTGTTGTCAGGCAGCTGAACAAGCAATTGAAATGGGTCAGAAAGGCTATTCGTAATAAGCCCGGAAAGAAAACTCTGGATGAGCGCAGAGTCTTGAAAAGGCAGTTGATGCGCTTGCGCAAAGAGAAAAAGCAGGCAAGAGTCGCAAGAGATTATGAAATTCGTAGCTATCTCAAACTGTTTCGAGCGCTAAAAGCTTTGCATAAAGGGCAAATACAGGAGCATACCGTTCACCTTGACGGATTGGCGTTGCAAGGCGACAAAGCCACCTTAAGAAATGTTGAATTAAGAGTCCATAAGGTGGAGCTGGTGGATTCGGATACAGGTGAAACCTACCCTAAAATCACGGTGGATATTAAAGGTTCTGTTGACGTAAATGCGCCTGGTCAGCGCCCTCTTAAGATGGACGTTGAGATCAAGGATATGGAAACCAGTATTCAGGGCAGGATGGTTCCTGGCATTAATGCCTATATCAGTGGGAAGGGCGTTACGGGCCTGTTTAAGGCTCTTCATCGTATACGTAAACAGAAAGGAAAATTCTTCCAACTGAGTAGAGCAGGGATCTCCATCGGAAAAATAAAAGCCTCTCTGGATGAGCTTGATCCAAAAACCCTGATTGCGATCAAAGGGAACTCGAAGACTACGTTAAAAGAGGATGTTAGCAAGGCGTTTTCTGTTCTGGGGCATCCATTTGATCTGACGGTGGACGAACTTGAAGTCGCCCGGAAAGGAGTTGTAGCGCCACTGGCAAAAATGGAAGCACTCAAGCTGGCCTATGAACTTAAACCCCTGGATCAGAGAGAAGGAGAGACGGAAAGAACACTGACGGTTAAGGCGGGTGTGATAGATGTTGATACCGGAGGTGTTTCTGATGCTCTGTATGGTGCTGCCCGAGAGAAAAGACTTAAACCTATGGGCTTAATGCTATCTGACACTGCTAACAACTTTGACTGGATTTCTGAACTGGAAAAGCAGTCCGCCGGACTCAGGGCTGAAACCAGGGAACTTAGCCTTGAAGTAAAGGTGCATGTATCAAAAGACGCAGAAGGGCAGATGGTTGTCGGGGATTCTCATGTGGAATTCGGTTCAGACCATATAATGCTTCGGAACAAGGGGGCTGCAAAAGTACATATGGATCTGGATGGGGTTCATCTGGAAGGTGATCTGACCGGTGAGAAAACAGAATTTAGTGGTCATGCAACAGCTTGTTCAGGTGGCCTGGAGCTAAATCAGAAACTGGGGACTGGCACCGGTAACCGCATTGATTGTCACTCAGACTTTACTGGCCAGGGTGTCAAAGTGTCCGGGACTCTGCAGAAGGGGCAGCTTACAACAGATGTAGGGGCTGAACGGTTAACGGTTGATACTCATGGCCATCCCTCTTCCATACACCTGGGTAATACTCGAATTGAGCTGCCAGGAAATCTGAGTGGGCAGATGCAGGCGCTATCAGTTTGCCTCAAAGCTGATCAAAAAAGCAGTTCTGAATTAAAGGCGGGTGCAGGCAAGACTCATTTCTCAGGTAGTGGGCAGGTGGTTGTTAACACCCAGACCAGTAAATTGTCTGTTCCCGTTCGCGGCAATGTAACACTGGGTCATTGTGAGATCACGACAGAGAAGTTCAAAGAAGGCGATTTAAAGCAGCCTGTAACGGTCACTGAAGTCACTCCGGGTAATCTCAGTATTGATGGGGTCAAGGCCAGCTCTGTCAAGGTTGGGAATCTGACCACAGAGCTGGATGAGCAGCGTTCCGGATTTGTTCATCTGAACGATATTTTTGTGGATGGCGATGACCTCATTAAAGATCTGGAGCTTCTTCCAGAAGCCTCTCGAAAAAAAATACCCACAGGTTTTCTGAAGGGTAGAAAGTTGAAAGCCTCAGTAAAAGTGAAGGTAGAGAATGGTTTTATCGATCCAAAAACAGCAGAGTTTGTTTCCTGTGACCTGAACGAAGAGGATGTGGATACATCAGCCTGGACACAGTGGGAATCTTGGAATCAATGGTTCAAAAGTGGTCTTATCAATGCTGCCAAGTGGGCTTCGGTCAAGGGCATGAGTGTGGTGAATGGACAGCTCTTTATCTCAATGGGGGTTGGTCCCGTGAGTTATCCTATTTCTGTCATGAAGGTTCCGGCGGAAGCCGTTCGAGGCGAAAAGCTATCTTTGCCCGTTTTACTGCATCACTACACGGGAGTTTGTTGGGGCGAAACTTCAAAAGATGACAAGACAGTGATCGATAAGATTAATGCAGGAGATTTGCAAGCTTTGTCGACGCTGATCCCTTATTGTCGTCGTGCAGGGCCTGACCGTGGTGAGCGCATATTGAAGAAATTGCAGCTGGAGCCCTGGATTGAAAAATCAAAAGGTGGGGATCAGCTCGCCACCAGTTATTTAAAAACGTTAACAGGGCTTTTATTTGAGTACCCGGGCACAGCAGGTCGTGGTCTTATGTTATTCAGAAGTCTTGGGTGGTCTATTACCCAGCCTCTTGCTGAACTTCTGTTAAAACCACCTTACCGGACTGAGATTGATCCTGTAGCTCTGGCTCTTTCAGTCTCTGAGCTAGGTCTGTACAACGAAGCACTCGAAGTTATGGACGAAGCGCTAAAGAAGAAGCCCGACGATCCACGACTTAATTTTCATGCATGCATCGTTTTAAGAAATTGGGTCAAATCGATCAAGCCAGGCAGCATGAGAGAAGATGATAAAGAATATCTGGTTATTCAGTCTGCCCGCAGGCTGTCAGCTGCAGCCAGAAAAGGTTATCCCGCAGCGCAGTTACTTCAAAAACAATTATGTAATGAAGAAGAGCCTTATGCATTACTGGCTGAAGCTGGTTCACTATTGACCCATGTTCATCAACCATCTGCTTTCTATAAAGCGCTGAGTCGACTAGAGCAAATGGCAGCACTGGGAGAGAGTGTTAAGGCGAGGGTTGCTAAATCTATTCTGGCCAACAGAATTGAAAACAGCCGGAAAATCTTTATTCATCCCACTGCCAAGGTTGAAAAGAGTATCCATGAGCTGGAAAAACGGATTAAACATAAAGGAGTGCATGGCACCAAGCCTGACGAACTGTACAGGCTGGGTATACGGTACCTCTATGGCATAGAAGGAAAAGTCTCCAACCCTGCCAGAGCTATCCAGCTGTTGAAACAGGCCAGAGATCGAGGTGAATCCAGAGCTATGCTGCATTTGGAGCTGGCAGAGTCGGTCGTGGCTGATTAACTATTGCAATTTATGCAATACTTCAACGACCAATGAAGTCTGGATGTGTTTTTTGATGAGCGAATCAATTTTTTGAGTATTACTATGGTCAAGGTTTGCATCCCATTCATCCAGAAGAAGAAAGTCATCGTTGCGATCAAGAATATACTCCAGATTTTTTAGTTGAACCTCTCCAGTGGAGTTTGAGCGTGTTTTCTTGCCTAAAAAATCAATACTGGACTGATAAAGCCATGCATTTGGTAATAGTGTCTTAATCTGTTTCAGGTAGGAGGTTTTTCCACTTCCATTTTTCCCTGTAATTCTATATCTCCCTTTGTTGATTTTTTTTTGAATAACCCGTTCCATAAAATCATCAGGCTGGATTGTTTGACGCCTTTCCAAATCTTCAATAACCAGGTTATAGGGAGTGGAGGTAAAGTCTACTTCAAATGGTGTGAGCTTATTCTGAAAGTGGATTAATTCTTGGTGTTTGGAACGAAGGAGAATCGCTCGACTGCTCATGATATTTAAGTCGTGAACGTAAGCGAAGAATTGAAGTGATCTTGGTAGTACCGCTACAAGAGCACCATAAAATGAAGCCTCTTGCTCTCCAGTAAGAATAATGGTCGAAACTATGATTATGATTGATAAGGTGATAGGTGCGCTGGTAGCCAGTTGTTCAAGTGAAGTGTATTTTGCATTGAGATCAAAAAAATGCTGAAGGCGCTTGAAATGTTTTTTTGATTCATTGTTCTTTTGATTTTCAGGTGCGCAGTAGTGATTGTTCCATAAAACGTCTAAACAACTATTGATGTTGAGTTTACTGTTCTGTATTTCTTTTCCTGATTTCTTGAAGCTTTCTTTGAATAAGAGCAGTGATAGAAAAGAAAGCATTAGTCCAAGGGCACATGCTATCGAATATGTTGGCCCAAGGGTTAACCAGAAAACGATTAGCGTTAGAATTACGCCTAAGTACGTCGAGTAAAGTTCAAGATGACATTTTATAAATTCTTCTAGTGTTTGGTTCGATTCTCCCGAGAGCCAAGCAAAAGTCTTGTCTTTGTTATCACGGGTATTGTACTTTTGTTGACTGTCCAAACGGTTAAAAACAAATTGATAGTAGTTTTTGATTGAATGATTGATCGACAGTGTTGTGAATATTTGGGCGATAGAGCTGATGAGGTAACCTGACAAGGCGCATAGGAAAAAGTAGACAACAAAACGAGTTGCTGCATAAAAGTTGAGCTCGGCTACAGAAATCCCCGCTTTTGCTATCAGCCATGTAGAAGCAGCAATAGATACTTGTTGGGTAGTTATAAGAGAAAGACTGATTATTGTGTATTTGTTATTAGTGATCATAGCCTGGTCAGAAAGAACATTAAGGTTAATGTCAGTGCAAGAAAGATAGATAGAAAAATGCTTTTGATTAATAATTGCTTCTTGTAAGACTGGATCAAATTTTTAGCAGAATTAACTTGTTTTTTTATATTTTTCGGCTTTGAATCTTTGAACATCTCTATGAAGGTTTTTAGGAAAGTTATCCTTTTGAAAATACTGTAATGCTCTGGGTTTAGAAAAACCAGGTCGTCAACAGTTAATGCTCTCACAATTAAACAGGGTGTCTCTGTTCTAAGGGGGTAGTAGTCAGGACAGTGAATACTGGGGGATTGGTTGATGCTATAGGTTGCGCCTATCATTAGCTGTCTTTTGACGTATTTAACCTTTCCTTTCCTTTGTAACTGTAAAAGTTTTTTTAAATCGAAGTCAAAAGGGAACATTTTTCCCTTTCTGAAAGGGTGATCAAGGACAAGAAATTCTCTTATGTATTCACGGATAGCTGGATACACCGATTTTGCGCCAAGATGTGCAGGTTTTTGAGAAAGCGTCCAGATCATTCGTACACCCTACGACTTGAAACCATAGATGATGATAAAATTCACATAACCCCAAAGGGAATGTAACTCTTAAATATCTACCATTTCCAGCTGTCTTCAGCCGATTTTTTGCTGAAAGGAAAACGCAAGAATCTTTTGAAACCTAAAGATCGCTGAACCAGTCTCTTGTCTTTATCTTTGAATGGGCGGGTAAACCGTGGTTCTAAGGCGCTAGAGTATTGCATGAGTTTTTACCTTAACTTTCATTAGCAGGTAGCAGTTTAGGTGGTCGCTAAATGCTGTCAAGCCAAGTTGTTAACTGCGAAATGCATTTGGCTGCCGCGATTTTTCATGTTTGTTTGAGGGTGGCGCAAAATATTGTTCTCGATTAGTAACGCTTTTTCCTGAAAGCATAAGACCCCATATTACCCAGTGTTTGCAGAAGTACATTCCATCCGGAAAGCTGGGTGTTGGGCTGTTTGCCTTTCCCCATCAAAGACAGCTGGGCTTCATACCAGGTCAGATCCAGCATGGCTATTTTATCCAGTATTTCAATTCCCGTAGACTTGAACTGAACGGTTGTTTTGAAGTCAGGGTTATTAATAACTTGTTGTGGCAGATCTGGTTGCATGGCCATGGGTCTGCCCAAACCGATCATATCGCAGGCATTTTCCTGCAGTGCCGCACGCATGGCTGGTGCGGAGCGGAATCCACCCGTCACAACCAGCACCTTATCAGTGTGTTGTCTGGCCTTGATGGCATACTCAAGAAAGTAAGCTTCCCGCTTCAATGTGCTTTCTTTCAGGTCTATCCCCATCATGGCAGGGGATTCATAAGTGCCACCAGACACTTCGATCAGATCAATTCCGGCTTCTGATAAAGCCTGGACAACCTTCATGGATTCTTCTTCTGAAAGGCCGTCTTTCATAAAGTCTGCAGAATTTAATTTGATGCCAATAGGAAATGAATCACCTACGGTGTGTCGTATAGCCTTGAAAACGTCGAGCACAAACCTTTGTCGATTCTCCGGCGAGCCCCCCCACTGGTCATTTCTCTGGTTGTGCCTTGGAGAAAGAAACTGGTTGACCAGGTAGCCATGGGCTGAGTGTATTTGTACCCCCTGAAAGCCCACTTCTTTAGCCAGACGAGCGGACGTCGAGAAAGCTTTTATAACGTCGTTTATTTCTTGTTCAGTCATGGCTCTGGGTTTTTTAAAGCCTTTTTCCAGTTCACCTTCCAATGCGATAGCGGAAGGTGCCAGAGGCTCACTGCTCATGAATGAAGGGATCTGTTTGCCTGGATGATTCAGCTGGGCCCAGAGTTGAGTGTTGTTCACCGTACCGTGGCGAACCCATTCACGAAATATTGAAAGGTCACTCTTCTGGTCTAAAACCACATTTTTGGGCTCACCTAAAGCATTTCTGTCTACCATCAGGTTGCCAGTCACACAGATCCCTGTCCCGCCTTTTGCCCATGTCTCGTAGAGTTTGAAAAGCTCTGGGGTAGGATTATGGTCTCGATCACCTAATTGTTCGCTCATAGCGGCTTTGAAAAAGCGGTTCTTGATCGTAACAGAGGTGGTCAGGTGAAGATCTGAGTCCAGATGAATATCTGTGGGCATGGGATGGATCCTTTTCCAGGCTTGTCAGAGGAAAGTCTGCGTCTTGTTATGAGTACTGCCTGAGGTCGTATATTAAAGACTCTGTCCGGGAAAATGAAAGAAAAGAATAACAGCAGTGACAGAAAGCCGGTAATCAGACGACAAATCATCGGCTTCTTGTCAGGGGCTATTGATCATTGAGTATGCCCGGAAACGATCTTCTTGTTAGCACTAAGCCTGTCGAAATCTATACCATTATTCTCGACAGGCTCAGAATGAAAGGAGTCTGTATGGTAATTAACCTAGCCTCTGGGAGCTTCAATAGCGTCAGACAAAACCTGCCATATCGGGTTTCTGTCGTTATAGGGGCGCTCCGGTGACTCACCCGCTTCTACTGCTTGCCAGTATTTCCAGTTGAGGGGTTTACTGCCTAATTCGTAGTCGTAGCCATCCCATTCATCTTCCCTGAATGAATAGAAAGCCCAGTGTAGCTGTCGTGTATTAAAGAGCTCTGTCAGATCTTCCAGGAAATCAGCAGCACCAGGGTTTTGTCGATAAACGCCGTACTCTGAAGCAACCAGTCTATTGGTTGAGATGACATTCTCTCTGGCCCAGTCAAACATAGGTGAGAGATAAGCTTCCAGCTGTTCTTTATCCCAATGGATGGGCAGTCCTGCATAGGGGACCGTACCAGGGTATTCGTAGGCTTCTTTACCGCTCTTGATTCTCAGGCTATTGCTGCGGTTTGTGTAGTTAAACGGTTCGTACATATGGAAGGCGTAGAGCACTTTGTTGTCTTCCAGTTTTGGCCAGTAGACGAAAGCTGTAGGCTGAGCATACCAGCCGCTGTCGACCATGATGGGGGTTTCAGTATCGACGGTTCGAATAGCCTTTATTACCTGATTATAAAAAGCAGGCAGATCGTGGGACGTTCCCTGATATTTTTTGTACCAGATGTCATAACGAGCCAGATCACCGTGCTCTCCCATACCGGTAGACATTTCCGGAATCGGTTCGTTGATGAGATTGTAAGCAACGATGTTGTCGAAACCTTTTAGAGCCCGGGCAATATCCTGCCAATATTGTGCTGACTGATCCCACCATTTTTTATCTTGCCAGATCCTGGGGTCCGGTTTTCCGCCGTTATTCTGTGTCCAGCGACCACCGGGCAAACCCAGCGGTGCTATAACCACTTTTAAACCATACTTGCGTGCCCAGCCAAGAGCTTGTTTCAGGGTATCCAGGTCTTCTTGAACCAGTTGTTGATAATTGTCGAGATTACCCGCAAGAAAGTCTTTTTCCTGACTGTTCCATTTGCTGAATGTGACACGGACCCACTCAATACCCGCGTCGCTGGCCGCCTTATAGTTTTGTTCTGTGGGCTGGCTGTTGAAGAAGTTAGTGCCTCGTTTCTGTTCATCCCAGAAATCAATTTTGGCCGCCTGAGCGTTCATGGCAAACAGGCTAAATAGCAGTAGTGTGTGCAACCACTTGAAGGGCATGGAAGGATTATCCTTGGACTGTTGTTCTTGTTTTCAGTCTAAGGGAGGAGCAAAGATGACATGTAGCAGGAGATGTACTTAACTGGGGGCTCCTGGGCTTCTGATCAGGAAAAAGAGCTGTCGGTTTTTAAAGCGGACAGGTATTCTGTTAGTTCATTCATTCCAGAGATTTTCAATCCATGAAAATTACTGACAAAAAAGTCGCACTGATCCATTACACCCTGAAAAATGCCGGGGGAGAAGTACTGGACAGTTCTGAAGGTCATGATCCTCTGGCATACCTTCATGGTGAAGGCAATATCATTGCCGGACTGGAAAGTGCACTGGAAGGAAAGTCGGCTGGTGATAAATTGGAAGTCTCTGTAGAGGCTGCTGAAGCCTATGGTGAATATGATGAAAGTCTGGTTCAACCCATTCCCCGGTCTCAGTTTGGCGAGCATGATGTAGAAGTGGGTATGCAGTTCCATGCTGATACCGCTGTAGGTCCTCGTGTTGTCACTATTACAGCTATCGACGGCGATGAAGTGGTTATTGATGCCAATCATCAACTGGCTGGTGAAGACCTGAACTTCTCGGTTGAAGTGGTTGAGGTGCGTGATGCTTCTGAAGAAGAGCTGGACCATGGCCATGTTCATGGACCGGGTGGTCACGAGCACTGATGAGTTATAAAAAAGCCGGGTTGTCATCCCGGTTTTTTTATAACTACTGCCCGGTTTTTTTATAACTACTGATAGGTGTCAGCTTCGCTTAAAGGAGAGTTTGTTTCTGAAAGTTCCTTCAGGCAGCTTGGTCAGCAGAACACCCAGCATTAGAAACAGCGTAAGAAAGAGAGATTCGTGGCTGAGCATTCTGCCATTCAACAGACTGTCTAAACACAGTGCAATCACCGGAAAAATCAGGAAACAGATAGAAGCCTGGAATGGGCTGGCCAGCTTGTTCAGCTGGAAATAAGCCATAATGCCACCAATCCCCGCAATAGAGCCAAGATAGATTACTGCACTAAGAGAAAGAACAGAAAAACTCGACAGATCTGGCGTTTCCATGAAATAACCCGTAATCATCAGAAATACGGCAGCGACCAGGCAGGGCAGGGCGTTATACGTCAAAACATGAATACCCTGACAGCGAGTCTGAACATTGGTGTAAATCAGGGCATGCATAAGTACGGCAACGACCAGTGCTGCCACACCAATCAGGCTACCATGACTGTTGACCGACATTTCATTGCCAATAATAGTGATCAGACTACCCAGAGCAATGACCAGCCCCAGCAATTGATGAATAGCGACCTTTTGCTTCTGAAGAAACACCGACAGGATCAAAACGGCCACAGGCATGTTGGCGAATATGATGGATGCCAGTCCTGAAGAAATAAACTGCTCGCCAAAAATCATCAGGGTGAAAGGAATAGCGAAATAAAACAGACTGATCAGAATAAACTCCAGCCCTTTACCCTTTGGAAACCAGATTGTGACACCTTTCATTCTGGCCAGGAGAATAATCAGGGGGGCGGCCACTGCAAAGCGAATGCCTGTAGCGGTAATGGGGGGGATGGTAGCAACAGCCAGTTCCATAGCCAGCCATGTCGTGCCCCAAATGAAGCAGACAGTAATAAATAAAAGGCTGACCTGGGTCTTTGTGTTCATGCCAACATCCTCGTAAAACATTAAATGGCTATTTATGATGAGAAAGTTTACATGTTTAGGCTGGAAAAATGTTTTCATATTTGTCATGATTTAGTTTATTTTGTGAAAAATTATTCTCCATTATGATTGATAAAAAGGATAAATTGATTCTCGACTGTATTCAGCGAGATGCTTCCATTCCTGTGGCTGATATTGCCGATAAAGTAGGGTTAACGGTGTCTCCCTGCTGGAAGCGGTTAAAAAGGTTGGAAGAAGCGGGATTTATTACTCAGAAGGTGGCGCTGCTGGACAGTGACAAACTGGGACTAAATCTTACTGCTTTTGTTAATATCAAAACCCAGAATCACAGTAATGACTGGTATGAGACTTTTGTTTCACAGGTGAGTGATTTTGTGGAAGTGGTTGAGTTCTACCGAATGGCCGGTGAATACGACTACATGATGAAAGTGCTGGTCAGGGATATGGCGGCTTTTGATGTGTTCTATAAGCGGTTGGTAAACAGTGTGACCGGTCTGAGCGATGTCACTTCTTCCTTTGCCATGGAGAAGCTCAAAAATACGACTTATCTGCCTTTGGAGTGATCTGTTTTCAACAAGGGCTTTGTGTTCCAATATTACGTTTCAGAGCCCTCTCTTCTGGAGTTTAAGTCTCGCAATACTCTATGCCACTCATTTCCTTTGTACCCCCCCTCACTCCAAACCCAGACAATTATCTGACGGTGAATTTAGATTCATGACCTCTAATAGGGCTTGATGTTCACTTTCAGAGCATAGATTCATAATTTTGTCGCCTAGAGCTGCAATGATTCTGGCACTTCCCTTGCTTAGGGAAAAAAAGATAATAAATCTAATAACCTCTTACAAACATACAGGAATGTATGTAAAATCCGGCACTATAAGAAATATGAGTTAGCCTTCTGGAATCAAGCAAGTCATGAATAAGAAATATCTGCTGACAGGGATAGGCGCACTGGTGATTGCATTTGGTGTATACCGTTTTGCACAGCTCACCACGCCAGATATTGGAGTGATGGAATCACCGCCTGCCCGAGTCGAAGTTCAGGTGATGAAACCTGCCTCCGTATCCAGCTGGGCTTTCGCAGAAGGTACTGCTGAAGCTCTCCGTAAATCATTCCTCAACTTCGAGCAGTCAGGCAAGGTCGTTTATATCGGTGAGATGGCCGATGACAGTCAGCTTCGTGAAGGTGTCCGTGTGTTCGGGCCTTCTGAAGATGTGCGTAAAGGACAGTTGCTGGCACAAATAGACAACCGTGAAAGCGTTGCCGACGTTCGCTCTTTGGAAGCTCGTCTTCAGTCTGCCAGAGAAAGAAAGAAAGAAGCAGAAGCGGGCAAGGCAAGAGCAGAGAATGATCTGTCTCAGGCTCGATCTGATTATGAGAGAACGTCAAAAATCTATCAGAAAGGTGTCGTTTCCAGAGAAGAGTTTGAGCGTGCCAATACTGATCTGAAAAATGCTGAAGCCGGTTTGTCCTCTGCAGAAAGCTCCCTGCAAGCCGCTATTGCCGAGAGCAAAAGTATTGCGGCTGATCTCAACCGGGCTACGGTCAGTCTGGAAAAAACCAGCCTTTTTGCCCCTTTTGACGGGGTGATCACTTCCATGAATATTCTTGAGGATAATTATTATTATCCTCCTGCCGGTGCGACTTCCAGCAAAGAGAGAGAAGTATCCAGTGCCATTGTGGTTGTAGACGACAGTTCTTATGAAGTCAGACTGGAAGTGCCGGAGTTGTCGTTCTCAGGCATCGAAGAAGGTCAGACTGTTTATTTAGCGCATGATGACCAGGCTCTGTATCAGGCTGAGAAAAATGGCTTTACCCAAGGTGCCTTTGTTAAAGGCAAAGTCTGGTCTGTCAGTCCTTCTATCAGTCTTCAAACTCGTTCCCTGCAGGTCAAGGTAAGAACCGAGGGAGATGCCAGTGCCATTCGTGACGGTATGTTTGTACAGGCCTGGATTGCGACGGAAGAAAAGCAGGATGTTCTGACTCTGCCCTGGCAGACCCTTTCTTTCCGCAACGGTGTGCCTTTTGTCTATGTTGTGACACCGGAAAATACTGTGGAATTGCGTTGGGTGGATCTGGGGCTTCAGGGTCTGGATCGGGCTGAAGTGCTGGAAGGGGTTTATGAAGGCGAAAAAGTCGTCATTCGTGGACAGCATCTTCTCACCCCGGGAACCAAGGTTGAAGTGCTGGGAGCCAAGCAATGAACTGGTTTAAGAATAAGCTGTTTCTGGAAACCTTGCTTGGCCGATTATTACTGGGACTGTTTTTGTTGGTCGGGGTGATGTCATACAACACCATGGTGAGGGAGAACTATCCAGATCTGGAAATCCCTCAGGCTTTGGTGACCACTTCCTGGCCTGGTGCTTCACCCGAGCAGGTGGAGAAAGAAGTGACCAAGCCACTTGAGGATGAGATTCGTAACCTCAAAGGGCTGAAAGCCTATAGCAGTGGGTCCTATAACTCTTACTCAGTCATTGCCGTAGAGTTTGATGCGGATATGCCCATGTCAGATGCTATGCAGAGACTGAGGGCCAAAATTGATACCGCAGAAAGCCAGTTTCCCAGTACCGATATAGAAAAACCGGAAATTGAGGAAATGAGTGTTTCCGAATCTCCGGTCATTAGTTGGGTGCTGCACGGAGATGTGGATGACCTGATCCTGACCGATATGGCCAAGCAGGTCGAGGCCAAACTTGAGTCTATCCCTTCCGTTAAAAAGGTTAATCTGGGGGGACTGAGGGAAAAAAGTCTTCATATTCGACTGAAACCCAATAAGCTCAGAGCGTTGGGGATTTCACCTTTAACGGTCAGAGACCGTTTACAGGCAGCCAACCAGGATATGGCCTGGGGGCAGTTTGAAGGGGAAGAGAGTACTTTTAACCTTTACCTGGAAGGTCGCTTTGACAGTCCGGATAAAATACGACAGCTACCCATTGTTCGGCTGGATGATAACCGCCCGGTAAGACTGGGCGAAATTGCTGAAGTCAGTCTGCGACTGGATAAAGAGAAAAGTCGAACATTCTTCAGTCTTAAAGGCAGTGAATATACCCGGGGTGTGACTCTGGATGTGGTCAAGCGTCCGGGTGCAGATACCATTGCCGTTATTGCTGAAACCGAAAGGCTGGTCGCTGAACTGGTAGGCTCCAAAACCTGGCCTCGTGCACTGGAATTGATCAGTGTGACAGATGATCGTGAGTTGATAGAACAGTCGTTTGACGATATCTACAGCTCTATGCTTCAAGCTACGTTGCTGGTATTCATTATTCTGATGATACTGCTGTCCTGGCGAGAAGCGCTGATTGCCGGTCTGGCTTTACCTGTGACTATGCTGGCGACTCTGGCCATCATGGCAGGCATGGGTTACAGCTTTAACTCCATGATCATGATTGGCATGGTACTGGCTCTAGGTATGCTGGTGGATGTTTTCATCCTGGTAATGGAAGGCATGCATGAGGGGCTTTTTGTCAGAAAAGAGTCGTTTAACAAAGCAGCTATCAACACGGTTAAAACATTTGCTCTGCCCGCTTTTGCCGGACAGCTGACCACGATTCTGGCCATGGTGCCCATGATGATGGTGGGCGGTATCGATGGTAAATTTATTCGTATCCTGCCTATTACCATTACCGTTGCTCTGCTGGTCAGTCTGCTGATTGCTTTTGTGATCTGTATTCCTCTGTCTCGTTACATGCTGGAAAAAGCAGCAGATGGTGGCAAGGAACTGATGATGGACAAGATCAGTCAGCGCTATCGAGGACAGCTCACTGACTGGTTGCTGAATTCACCCCTGAAAAGCAAGAAACATGCGACAGCTTATATTGTGGGTGCTTTTGGTATGTTCATGTTGAGTATGGTCATTGCGGGTAAACTTCCGGTGATGATGTATCAGGAAACCGATGATAGAAAGATTGGTGTTTCCATTGAACTGCCACCTCAGGCGACATTGGATCAGGCTCATGCAGTGGCGAAGAAAGTCGGTACTTACCTGCGTGAGCAGGATTGGGTTGAGAAAAACATCGCTTACATTGGGGCAAAAACACCTGTTGCAACAGGCACCTTGAAGGAAGCCCTGTTGCCTAATGAGGCCTGGAATCAGGTAGGCTTTACCGTCATTCTGGTGCCAAAGAGTGAGCGGGATCAGCTTTCTTTTGAATACCTGGATGAGATGCGTGCCGGTATTGATAAAGTCATTGCTGATGAAGCTGGCTTGCAGGTTCACCTGACTCACGTTGGCGGAAAGCCGAGTGGTGAAGATCCTATACAGATCGAACTGACAGGCTCTGACTACGATGAGCTGATGGCTATTTCTGCCGAAGTCCGTCAGGCGTTGAGTGAACAGGCAGGTGCAGTTGGTGTGAGGGATAATCTTGGCGCATCTCTCAGGGAGATTCGTTTCCATTTGAAAACAGAAAAGCTCAACTTTTATGGTATCAGTGAGTCAACGGTTGCTCAGCAGATTCGCATAGCCATGGAAGAAGATGAGTTCGGTAGTTTCAAGATGGAAGGTATTCAGGACGATCCGGATATTCGTATCAGTATGCAGTGGCCAAGCCGTGGTAATGAAATGGGTGGGCCTCAGCATATCTCGGAAATTCGTTTGCTGAGGGTTATAGCAGACGATGGGCGTTCAATAGCGCTGTCTGATATTGCGGACTTTGAGATTATCGAAACCCCCAGAGTATTTGTTCACAGTGCCAGTTTGAGGGCTGTGACGGTTCAATCCAGAGCTGAGGGGCGAACCGCTGCTGATATCGTAGCCGGCATTATGCCAGAACTGGAGAAAATGCAGACAGGTTGGCCAGAAGGCTACAGCTATACCATTGGAGGAGAAAACGCTCAGTCAGCAGAAAGCTTTGGCAGTATGGGCGCCGCCTTTATCATCGCCGTCGTAATGATTTTTATCTTGCTGACTCTGATGTTTAACTCCATGTTGCAGCCTGTGATCATACTTTTCATCGTGCCTCTGGCGATTATGGGAACCTTTATTGGTTACTTGTACTTTAATGTACCCATTACGTTCTCTGCTTTGGTGGGTTGTATCTCGCTGGCAGGTATTGCTGTCAACAACGGGATTGTTTTGGTGGAAACCATGAATAACCATCTGGCCAGTGGTATGAGTGTTCGGGAATCTGCAGCAAGAGGTGCAGCTGATCGACTGCGGCCGGTTATCAGTACCAGTCTGACAACTATTCTGGGTCTGATTCCTTTGGCATTAAGCGATCCTCAGTGGTACTCACTCTGTCTGGCGATCATCTTTGGTCTGATGGCATCTACAGTGGTAGCAATGTTTATCGTGCCAGCACTGTATCTGTTGTTGACCAAGCCAGTGAACGCCGCAGTGAATCAAAATCATGCTCTGTCAGCTCAGGCATGAATGGCTATCAGTGAATGAAATATTTTTCCGTTCCCTTCAAGGGGGGGCGGAAAAATATTAGTAGCAATGAGTGACTCAGAAATTGTGTTTAATGGTAAATGAAGGTGTGAGCTGAGTTATGGCTCGAAGAACCAAAGAAGAGGCTGAAGAGACTCGTCAGCTTCTTATGAAAACAGCGTTAAGACTGTTCAGCGATCAGGGTATTCAGACTACGACACTGGCCGCTGTAGCCAGAGAGGCGGGTGTTACCCGGGGAGCTATCTACTGGCATTTCAAAGATAAGGCCGACATGTTGGAGGCGCTCTGGGATAAAATCATGCAGCCGATGGAACTGGTGTATGAAAAGCTGCGTGGAGATGTCAGTGGTGATCCACTTCTGGTGTTGGAGCAGATAGCCGAGAGCTTTTTTCTGCTGGCAGCATCTAATGAAGACTTTCAGCAAGTGCTCAAAATCACCATGCAATCTCAGAGCGACCCCTTGTTGGCAGAACGGTGTCAGCAACTCTGCAGAGAAGAGATGGAGTCGCTCAGTAGTCTGATGACCCAAGCTCGAGATAAAGGTATTTTGAGAACCGATCTTTCGGTAAAGGGTGCTTCTCTGACGTACTATGGTTTTATTGAGGGAGTAGCCGGTAACTGGTTAAACAGTGGCTGTGATCCATTGCTGGTGGAGGAAGCCAGGCCTATTGCCAGAGTTCTGATCCAAGGATTGCGCAAGACCCCAAATTAATCGTAGCCCTTACACAGGTTGGTCGTATGCCAACCTTGTGTCTTGCCAGATGTTTATTTCCGATTAGCTTACCAAGCTGGATTAACAAGAAACCTCTATCAGGTCACTCTAAGACCTTTAACGTACTTACAGTTAAGGCAGAAGATTCGACCAAGAGTGGCTCAGATTAATCTCAAGGAAGAAACTGATGAAGAGAGCAATCCACAGCAGGATACTCCGAATGGAGGGCTATTCAGTATCTGGCCCAGAGATATCAGTGGACTGTTCAAAGGAGGAGGTAAATGGTTTGGTTCAGAAAAACTGAAAAAGGAGTCCGGGTTTGATGAGTCCTGGTTTGTTCTATTGATGATTTCATGGCTTTCATCAAATTCAATATCAAGAATCAACTGATCGTTTAGTGTAGAGGTTTTTCCTTCCCGCCTATCAAGTGAGAGAGTATAGTGACGCTCTTTTTGTGAAACCTTTCAGCTTTCAGGAGCTAGAATAGTTTCATCCTTGATGTCTTTTGATTCCGGTTGTATGCGACATATCACTTCTCCGTTAGCTGGTTGTTTGCTGGCGGCTTCTGTTCTGGCAGGGCGTCATTATTTTCCAGAGTACTTTCAAGTTATCGCCCGGTTTGAATCAGCGCTGCTTTTTCTGGCCGGGCTGATTGCAGGCATTCGGCTACCTGATATTGACCTGGCTCTTCCAGGCTTTAGTCACCGCTCAGGGATTACCCATTCGTGTCTTCTGGCCGTATTGCCATTGATGTTTAATTTACCTTTTATTGCGGGAGGTTTAGCTCTGGGCATTGCTCTGCACTTGTCATCGGATATTCAGCCCAAGTCATGGTCAGGAGGGGCATTGATCAAATTCCCTATTCTGGGCAGTATCGGAATGTTTTCACCACTCTGGATTTTATTGAATATTGTGGGCTGCTTTGTAGTGCTGTTTCATACCTTGCCACAGGAACATGAGACGGGGCGGTGGGCTATTTTGGCAGTGATGCTGACAGGGGGGGGCTGGTATTTTCTGAATGAGGAAAAAAAACGGCTTTTCCCATTGATGACTCTGGCATTCAGCCTGTTACTGGTGCACCAATACCGAAGTGGCCAGTTGAGTGTTGAGATTGTTATTCAATACTTTGCTTGAGGAATAGTGGCGCACTCGCTTTCTTGAAAGAGTGCGCCAAGAGCTTATTGCTTTCCTGCTGCCAGTGCTCGCTGTTGTTCACGCATTGCCTGCTTGGCTTCTCTACGATTTTGCACTGTATTGCCTACGCCTCCCCCCAGGTGTACTTCACCCCGTTTTCTGGCGAGCTGAATCTGGTGTTCGCGCTCACGGAATCGCTGCTTCTGGTCTGGAGTATGTTTATCAAAACAATGAGGGCAGCTGACGCCTTGCTCAAAATGTTCACTGAGCTGCTCCTGCTCAGTGATGGGCAGGCGACAAGCATTACACTGATCGTATTGCCCCTTCTCCAGCTGATGGTTGACAGTTACCCGATCATCGAAGACAAAGCATTCACCTTCCCAGGTGGATTCTTCCTGAGGGACCTCTTCAAGGTATTTCAGAATTCCACCTTTCAGGTGAAAGACCTCTTCAAAGCCTTGTTCTTTCAGGTAGGCCGTTGACTTCTCGCAGCGAATGCCTCCGGTACAGAACATGGCCACTTTTTTGTGTTGCTCTGGATTCAGATGATCCTTGACGTATTGAGGGAACTCTCTGAACGTTTCAGTGCTGGGGTTAATGGCATTCTTGAACGTGCCAACCTGAACTTCATAATCATTCCGGGTATCGACAACCAGAACTTCAGGGTCATTAACAAGCTCATTCCATGATTGGGCGTCAACATAGGTGCCGACCAGGTGATTGGGGTCAATACCCTCTACCCCCATGGTGACAATTTCTTTCTTTAATTTGACTTTAGTGCGCTTGAACGGCATCGCCTCTGTATAGGATTCTTTGTATCCAAGGTCGGTGAGGCGGGGGTCGCTTTTTAGCCAGTCTAACAGTTTGTCTATAGCTTCCCGGGTGCCGGCAACGGTGCCATTAATACCTTCCTGAGCTAACAGCAGGGTTCCATGAACTCCGTTATCTTCCATCACTTTTAGAAGATTGGGTTTAATGGATTCAAAGTTATCCAGGGAAACAAACTTATAGAGCGCACAAACGACGATTGACATAAAGGGTCCTGTTGCTGGCCGGAGCGTAAATCCGGTGCAGTGTTTCAAAAGCCTTCTCTATTGGGAAGCGAGAAAACCAGTATGCTGGCCTGGAGGAAGACCAGCAGGAAAGGATAGCAAAGAGGCGCTACACAAGGCTATAGGGGTAAACTGAGGATGGCTGATTCAGCTTTGAAGCCAGATATCCTTGGCCCAATGCCAGACTGAGGGCCAGGTGACTTCGGAGATGTTTCCTTGAGTCCAAAGACCTACTTCGCCTTCGGCGGAGACGCAGTAGAAGTCCCCGTTGTGTTCACAAAGAGGCAGTAAGTCTCGTGGCACACCCTGATCCCAGGCTATAGCAGCAACTTCGGGTAGATAAGTATGAGACAGGGAGTCTTTTATGGTGACAGGTTCCATAGAGCCATAAACTACATCACTGACCTGTAGCAGAAACTCCCTGAAGTCAGAAGGGATGGGGATCAATAATTGCTCTTCGGCTTCGATAATCTCATCTTCATCAGGAAGCTCTAGCGGCGTGGGCACCTCGACGGCACTTTCCCTGAGTTCATCAATGACATCTTCCATAGCAATAACCTGTAATGACGCAGTAATTGGAGAAAAGCCTCTGAAGAACACAGAGGCTATCAAGTGGCTCATTGGAGCCAGATATTCTGATTATCTGCGACCTTTGCCTGATCTGCCAGCCTGGGAAGGCTTTTTATGGGTACTGCTTGAACGAGGTTTAAAAGCAGGCTTTTTTTTGTCCCCGGCAGGTTTTTTACCGGGTTGGCCTGCGGATGAGCGGGTTTTGCGGGTTTTTTTTGCGGGAGCCTGGTCGGTAAGGATGACATTAACACCTTCTTCGAAGTAAGGGACTGGCTCAACCTCCAAAGGCTTTTTAATCAGTTTGCGAATGGCTTCCAGCAGTTTTTTCTCTTCCGGATTCATCAGGGAAATAGCTCGCCCCGGGCTGCCGGCACGACCTGTTCGACCGATACGGTGGACGTAGTCTTGTGGGACTTTTGGCAGGTCATAGTTGATCACTAAAGGCAGCTGATCCATGTCCAAACCACGGGATGCTACATCGGTTGCTACCAGAACCCGGTATGCACCAGCCTGAAATTCAATCAGAGTTCTGCTGCGAAGATACTGGCTTTTATCACTGTGCAGAGCCGTTGCGCTGATGCCTTCATCGTCCAGCAGGTCGGCTATTTTGTCAGCTGCTTTTTTGGTTCGAACAAAAACCAGTACTTGCTCCCATTTGCCACCTTCAATGATGTAGCTGAGAATTTCTGGCTTGTCCTGCTGGTCGACGGGGTAGATTGACTGTTTGACCGTGTTGGCCGCTGAGTTGGGGTTCTCAATTTCGATTTTTACCGGGTGGCGCTGGAACTCATGGGCCAGTGCCTTGATCTCTTTGGAGAACGTAGCTGAGAAAAGCAGGTTCTGGCGTTTTGCGGGCAGAGCCTCAAGAATTTGATCCAGTTCGGTTTTAAAACCAAGGTCCAGCATTCTGTCGGCTTCATCCAGAACCAGAATCTTCAGGTGATCGAGTGTCAGGTGTTTTTTTCGAATCAGGTCCAGCAGTCGACCTGGTGTCGCAGTTAAAACATCCGCTCCAGCCTTCAGTGCAGTAATCTGGGGCTCAATGTCTACACCTCCGTAGGCGACTGTTGAACGGAGGGAAAGGTTTTGGCCATAGCGCACTACGCTTTCACCCACCTGGACAGCCAGCTCTCGGGTAGGTACCAGAATCAAAGCCCTGACAGGGTGATTTTTCAGAGACCTCATTTCAGAGAGACGGTGCAGAAGCGGCAGGGTAAAGCCTGCTGTTTTACCGGTACCGGTCTGAGCTGAAGCCATGACATCACGGCCTGTCAAAACCATAGGAATGGCTTTGGCCTGAATCGGTGAGGCTTTTTTATAACCTTGTTCAGTGACTGCCTGGAGTAGAGGTTCACACAAACCAAGGGATGAGAAATCAGTCATTTTGATCTGTAGACCTCTAAGACATGAAATGGGCTGGGGATTGTACAGCAGTCTGTAAAGTTCTGCATTGGGGTTTACCCAGCCCCCGGGGTAGTCTGATGGGTGGATTAGAACTGCTTGCGCAGTCGAATGGGCAGTTTCCGGAATTCCATCTCATAATACCCCTCTGATCCCACCATCCACCAGGCAGTGTCATAAAGCCATTGAGCCATGCCATAAAGACCTTCTTCATAGGTATTGATGACGCCCGTCAGGGTGATCTCTCCAAGGCTCTGATTGACATTCATGACTCTACAACACCGTCTATGAGCCTGACCGAGAATAGTGGTCGAGAATAGTGGTCGAGAATAGTGGTCGAGAATAAAATTCAGTAGAACGAGGCCATTTTTTCGATAAATTTGTGCGAATAGTGGGCCTATTCAATCAAATTTATCGGAAAAATGGGCCGTTCTTTCTGGATTTTAGGCCGACCTGCCTATTCTCGGTCAGGCTCCTAGCTCAGGGCCTTTCAGTTTGAACGTGGAATCAGAGCTGCAACCATTCAATGTGAAGTACTCATTCTTGATGATGAGGTGAGTTTCGAGCGGGGAGTGTCTAGTTCAGGCTGGGCTGGTTTTCTTACAGCAAAGTCTAAGAAAGCCAGCCTCATGCAGGCTCAGCTCTATTTAGTTCTTCTTACGCTTCATAGGTTCAAAGCCTGCATCAACAGATTCTGTAACTCCCTCGCTGGCGGGCTTACGGCGCTTACCTACGTTCTTTTTAACGCGTTGCCGTGTTTTTCCTGCCGCTGCTTTTTCTTTCGCGGTGACTTTCTTTTTCTTGCTGCCAGCGGCTTTTCCGGAAGCTTTCAGCTTTTTAGGGCCTTTCCAGCTGCCTCTCAGTTCTTTTATAGAGCGTTTCTCGAAGCGTGTTTTCAGATAACGCTCAATCCCTGACATCAGATTCCATTCGTTGGGGCCAATGAGGGAGATGGCCAGGCCTTTTTCACCGGCTCGTCCGGTACGGCCAATACGATGCACGTAATCGTCACCGTTGCGCGCCATGTCAAAGTTAATAACCAGATCAATGCCTTTGATATCGAGGCCTCTGGCAGCTACATCGGTCGCGACAAGAATATTGATCTGACCTGAGGCCAGCATGGCCATCATCTTCTTCCGTTCCTTATGATCCATTTCACCGTGGAGCACCCCGGCTTTCAGATCACTGTAGCGAAGAAAAGCGCACAGCTGGTCGGCATAGTTTCGGGTGTTGGAGAACACAATAGCTTTGTCGAAGCTCTCGTTTTCAAGCAACCAGCGGGTCAGTTTTTCTTTATGCTTTTGGTCATCAGCAAGCATGATTTGCTGGTGAATGTTTTCATGTTTGTCTCTGGCGGTATTTAAAGTCAGAGATTCTGGCTGGTTCAGAACCAGGCTGATCAACTCACCCATGCCTTTCTGTTGCAGAGTGGCAGAAAATAGCATGGTTTGGCGCTCCTGACGGCATTCAGAAGCAATTTTAAGCATGTCTGGGCTAAACCCAAAATCAAGCATGCGATCAGCTTCGTCCAGAATCAGGTATTCCAGATCACTGAAGTCAGTATTGTTGTTCTCCATATGCTCAAGCAGGCGGCCAGGTGTGGCAATTAACACTTCAGGGTTTTTTCTTAGTGTGTTGACTTGATGACGAAACTGGTCGCCACCTGTAATCAGCCCTGCTGTGAGATGAGTAAACTGAGCCAGACTTTCTGTTTCTTCCATGACTTGTCTGGCCAGCTCGCGGGTGGGAACCAGAATCAGCATGCGAGTGCTGGAACGGGGGGCTGGATTATTCTGGAAATGATTCAGGGCAGGCAGCAGGAACGCTGCAGTCTTGCCACTGCCGGTTTCAGAACTCACCATCAGGTCTTTCCCATCCAGTGCTTTTGGGATCACTGCCGCCTGGACAGGGGTGGCCTCGCTGAAATCTCTTTCAGTCAGGGCTTTTTGCAGTCGTTCATGCAGTGCCAGGTCAGAAAAAAGCAAGTGATACTCCTTGGTTTCGGTGTCTTCATGAGGGGGCTGGCATTCTATGCCTCTATTATGGAAAAGACCATAAAAGTCACATTATTGGGTCGTTACTATCACTGACCAGATGGTTATAGAACATTTCTTCATCAGCACTGTCTAAATAGTGCCTGAACGAAAATCCTCGAATAGCTTATAGATCAAGACGTCTACGTCATATTTACCGTATGAAGTTTTTCCTAAAGCTTGGCTTTTAACGCTAGAATAGCCCTAATCATGTCTATTTCCTTCATTCTTCGGCTCAAAAATAATCATGCGACAGGTACAATCCAGACAACTTCAGATCGGTGAAGTGGATATTGGTAGCATTGAACTCGATCATCGGTCCCGTGATGATATTCCCCAGATCCTGCTTGGCTTACAACACCTCTATTTGAATGCCGAAGCCCGGGATTTAGTCTTTTCTCTTCTGGAGCAGGCTGTCCCTGAAAATATCAGCCCTGACAGGGGGCGACCAGGAATGCAGCTGTGGAAGATCCTTGTTCTGGGTGTACTCCGGTTAAATCTTGATTGGAACTATGACCGGCTTCGGGAAATGGCCAACCAACACGCCACCATCCGGGCAATGCTCGGTCACGGGATGTATGACCTGTATGAATATAAGCTCCAGACGATTAAGGATAACGTCTCACTTTTAACCCCCGAACTGCTCAATCAGATTAATGAAGTCGTTGTGGCTGAAGGCCATAAAATAGTTGGAAAAAAAAAGAAGATCCGCTGAGAGGTCGCTGTGACTCTTATGTTTTAGAAACCGATGTTCATTTCCCGACAGATCTCAACCTTTTGTTTGATGCAGTCAGAACTGTCGTTGTTCTTACTGCACGCTTTGCAGCCAGGGCTGAGGTAAGTGGTTGGCGACAGTGGCAATACAACCTGAATCAGTTGAAAAAAATGTATCGTCGTGTACAGATATTACGACACTCTACTTCGAAAGATCCTGCCAAAAAACTTCAAAGGGACAAGGAAATCCGACAAGCCTGTCAGAACTACCTGAATGNAAAGAAACCGATGAAAAGGCTGCCGTTCCGATCATCCGGGCAACCAAAGCCGCCTTTCCATCTTTGAGCGTTTGCAGTTTTGATAAAGGGTTTCACTCACCATCCAACCAAAAAGATTTGCTGAAATACCTGACTATGGTCGTATTACCAAAAAAGGGACGACGAACCCGGGCCGAGCAGGAGCGGGAAAACGACCCGGAATTCAAAGCGGCTAAAAGAAAGCACTCGGCGGTAGAATCAGCGATCAATGCACTTGAGTCTCACGGGTTGGATAAATGCGCGGATCACGGAATAGATGGACTGAAACGCTATGTTGCTCTCGGAGTTCTTGCCAGGAATTTTCAGAAGATGGGGGCAGAGCTTCAGAAAATAGAACGAAAGAGCGCAAAAAAACGACAACTTCGACTCTGTGGCTGAAAGCACTGACGGTTAATTCGAAAAAAGAATAAAATCAGTAAAGACTGAGGTCGTCGCTTGTCTTGAAATTGCAGAAATGACGAGTTTGGTAAGAAAATTACGATGAAACTGGCAAATCAGAAAGTCTATTGATCGATTATTCAAATATCTGGCTTATGAAGGCTGAACTTCGAACAGAAAAGAGCATTTTCCGTTCGGGCACTAAATAGCAAATTCATTCAGGGAAGCAAATAATATGGATGTCACAAGCAAACCCCTCTCTGTCCATTCCAACATGCCTGAACAAGGTTCTGTTCATGTGAAGAGTACAAGTACAGGGCAAAATACAGTTACTCAGGCCTCGACGGTAGCTACAACAGGCCTAAAGACTGGGGTTGCTGGTGCAGCTTTTGAAGACCCTTTTCAGCAACAACGAAAACATCTGGAAATATTTGCTCGTGAAGTCAATCTTCCTTCCCAGAAAATGCAGAGATTAGGACAAGGAAGTTGGGGGACTGTTTACAAGGTGACCACTCAAGCAGGAAGTGAGTCGGCCTTGAAAGTTAACCGGGCACCTGGATTAGAGGCAGAGCTGCGAGTTGACCCAAACCGTGCCGAGGTGCTAGCGCTTGGGCTGCCTCCACATCCCAATGTTATGAAAGTTGAGTCTTTCATGATTGGACACAGGAAGACGCACGACTACAAGGTGATCTCTGACCCCAGCCAGCTGCGTACACTGAATTTAGAAGACTATTTCATCGCAGGTGTGCGGACTGAGGTGGCCAAAGGCGAGTCCCTTTATCGTTTGGGATACTGCATAACCGCTCACTGTGTGGAGAGGGTATTTTATCAGTTGGCCGAAGCGCTCTCTCATCTTCACAGTTACCAGTGTGCCCATAGGGATATTTCCGTTCTCAATATTGTGGTGAATCCCGAAACGTATGAGCTGAAATTGATTGATATGGGTAGCGCTAAAACCACATTGCAACGCTCAGAGTCCTATGTGGGGGCGTCGCAGTTATTAGAGTCAGAAGGCTATAGCCCATTGTTTAAGCCAAAGCCTCATAACGCAATGGCACTGGATTTATGGGAGATGGGATGCGTTATGTTTTTTTGTCTGACCAAAAGACCTATTGAGAACTTTAATTCGCGAACCCGTTGCCTGGATGCTCCAAGATCCCTAAAGGAAGGAGAGGAAAATAGACCTATGTATCCCAGTCACAACGCAAAGAATTTTGCAGAACTGAGTGATCAAGATAAGAAAGCGATCATTTTCTCTTATATGAATCGAGAAATGCGGGGCTATTTGGACCCCGTGTGTTTAGAGCTGGTGGCAGGGCTTTTACGTTTTGATCCTTCCAAACGCCCTTCAGCAGCAACAGTAAAGAGTCGGTTGGAAAGCAGACGTATTGGTCAAACTCATTGACTTGTTATCAAGCCTGAAATTTTCAGATATTTTGAAAAAGAAAATTTAAGTCAGGATATGCCGAGACTTTTTTTGACTCAGTGCTATCGAAAGGTAGTGAGCGTGATAAAAGGTTGATAGGAAACTGACGCTTCCCATTTTGAGAATGAGAAGAGTCAGTCGGTGGGGTTACATCACACGCATTCCTGGCTGTGCACCTTCATGAGGCTCAAGAATCCACAAGTCTTTACCCCCAGGGCCAGCCGCCAGAACCATGCCTTCACTGACGCCAAACTTCATTTTGCGAGGTGCCAGGTTAGCGACCATGACTGTGTACTTACCGGTCAGGGCTTCAGGGGAATAAGCTGACTTGATACCGGCAAATATATTGCGTGGTTCTGCTTCGCCGATATCCAGCGTCAGGCGTAGCAGTTTGCCTGCCCCTTCTATGTGCTCGGCATTGACGATTTTGGCAATGCGTAGATCGACTTTGGCAAAGTCATCGAAGTTAATCTGTTCAGCAACGGGCTCTTTTTCCAGCCACTCATTGCTGGCAGCAGTTTTAGCGGGTTTTTGCTCAGGCTGTATTGGTTCTGACAGTTTAGCAAGCACCTCTTTGCTGGCTTCGATCATGGCCTCGACTTTATCAGACTCAACACGGGTCATCAGAGGTTTGAACTTGTTCACCTCGTGATCCAGAAGCAGGGTCTGGCTGTCCGTCCAGATCATAGGTTCAACATTCATGAATGCTTCTGCTTTGGTTGCCATGGCTGGCAGAACCGGTTTCAGATAAATCATCAGAAGACGGAACAGGTTGATGCCTGCAGAACAGATGTCGTGCAGTTCCTGATCTTTGCCTTCTTCTTTGGCAACGACCCAGGGTTTAACCTCGTCAATCCAGGCATTGGCCTTGTCGGCCAGAGCCATGATTTCGCGCATGGCTTTGCCGAACTCACGACCTTCATAAAGCTCGGCAATGTGCTTGCCAGTTGCCTGAAAGTCAGCCGTCAGATCAGGGATCATATTGCTGGCAGAAAGCTTTCCACCATAGCGCTTCTTGATAAAGCCAGCGTTACGGCTGGCGATGTTGACTACTTTTCCGACCAGATCAGAATTAACACGTTGAACCAGGTCTTCGGTGTTCAGATCCAGATCATCAATCCGGCTGGACAGTTTAGCAGCGTAGTAATAACGCAAATACTCCGGATCCAGATGTTCCAGATATGTCCGGGCCGTGATGAAGGTACCACGGGACTTGGACATTTTTTCACCGTTTACCGTCAGGTAGCCGTGAACATTAACGGAGGTTGGTGTGCGGTAGTCGGTGCCATTGAGCATGGCTGGCCAGAACAGGCAGTGGAAATTAACAATGTCCTTACCGATGAAGTGATGCACTTCGCAGTCACTGTCTTTTTTCCAGTAGTCGTCAAAGTTCAGGTCATCTCTTCTTTGACACAGGTTTTCAAAAGAAGCCATGTAACCGATAGGCGCATCCAGCCAGACATAGAAGAACTTGCCGGGTTCGCCGGGAATTTCAAAACCGAAATAGGGGGCGTCACGGGAAATATCCCAGTCCTGCAGGCCAGAATCCAGCCATTCGGCCAGTTTGTTGGCAATTTCATCAGAAATGGTGCCGGAGCGGGTCCATTCTTTCAGGAACCCATCGAAGTCTGACAGTTTGAAGAAGAAGTGCTCGCTTTCCTTCTCTATCGGAACGGCTCCGGAAATGGCTGATCTCGGATTTTTCAGATCTGTTGGTGAGTAGGTGGCACCACACTGCTCACAGTTATCACCGTACTGGTCATCTGCTCCACACTTGGGGCATTCACCCTTGATGTAACGATCTGCCAGAAACATCTGCTTTTCAGGGTCGAAAGCCTGAGTGATGTTACGGCTGGCGATGTGACCATTTTCCTTGAGTTTCAGGTAAATGGCTTCGGAGAGCTTGCGGTTTTCTTCAGAATGAGTGGAGTGGTAGTTGTCGAACTCCACCAGAAAGTCACCGAAATCACGGATGCGCTCTTTATTGATCAGGGCTACAGATTCTTCTGGTGTAATGCCCTGCTTTTCAGCGTGCAGACTGATGGCCGTGCCATGAGCATCGTCGGCGCAGACGTAAGTGCATTGGTTGCCGAACAGCTTCTGAAAACGAACCCAGATATCGGTTTGAATGTATTCCACCAGATGCCCCATGTGCAGAGGACCATTGGCATAAGGCAGGGCGCTGGTGACAAGTATTTTACGTTGGCTCATTCGAGTACTGTGTTGCTGGAAAAGTGGAAGAGGGTAAAGGGAGAGTATACGATAATTCCCATCATTTAGGCTAAGACAAAGATAAAGATGATGGGGAAGGCGCAGGAAAGTAATGGCAATGGGTCGCATACCATTACTTTGATGACGCCCTGCGGCCAGGAGCCTGTCGCTCTACTGAATTTTATGCTCGGCCACTATGCTCGACCACTATCCTCGGTCAGCCTCCTAGAGTTTTTTCAGGCTGCTGATCGGGGAGCCTGTGATAACAATGTTATCTTTGGGGTAAAGATTACACGCCAGATCCCGGATCTTTTCTACTATGACCCGTTGTCCCTTATGGAAGTACTTGTTGGCTACTTCTCCTATCTGTTTTGTAGTGAGTGCGTCTGTGACGCCATCACTCATTTGTAGCACCAGGCTGCCTTCAGGGATCTCTTCAAGGGGAATGCTGACGACGGTAGGCTTGGCAGACAGCACACCATTATGTTGATGGTCCCCAAGGGATGTCGCTGTAGAGGTGCCTCGATCAATACCCGGTCCAGCGACCCTGACCAGCTCAAAAGCCCCGGATTTAGGGTCTCTCTGAGTTTTCATTCGGCCACCTCTTTCATGAACTAGTTGGTTAAAGTGGCTGTTTTTCGCATCTTCCCGTTGTTGTGATGACCCTTCATCTTCTGGCAGCAGTTTTGCATCTTCTGAAATCTGAACGCACTCACCTTCCGGTGTTACCAGAAGGGCTCTGCTGTCTCCAACATTGGGTATATAGATGCGATTTCCAATGATCATCGCGGCATTGAAGGTGGTACCTGTTTCATCGAAGTGCTCGATCCGGTCGAGATCCGTTGTAGCTGCAACAATAGCGCAATGAATGCCGGTATCGGTCAGTTTGACCGGGCAGGTCTCTTCCAATCGGATTTTCAGTCTTTCGGAAAAAGCCTTGGCGCAATGTCTGGCGGCCACTTCGCTGCCATGTCCATCCAGGACCGCTGTAAAACGAACGGGTAACCAATGGGATCCTGCTCTACAGAAAACAAGAGGACTGGTGCAAACATCTTCCATACTCATGCCGCCACCCAGTGTTTCAGCAAAAACAACGCCCGGGTTGTCCTTAAAACTGGCTGAGTTGAAGCCTACATCTTTCATATGACGAGACTGGGGGCAGTCTTTATCTAGCAGCTCTCTGAATTTTTTCTCCTGATCCGGAATGCTTTTTCCAGGGTCAGTGGCCTGGGCAGTGAGTGCTCTCTGACGGTTAGCATCCAGCATTTGAATCAGGGCCTCTGGCTGGGTTTCAACCTGATATTCGAGTGCGTTCCATTGCTCTGTCGTCAGCTTGGGGTTCTTCAGGTCGTATCTGGGCTTTAGCGGCGTGGCCAGTGTTGTGATTGTTTGTCCTGTTGCAGAGGCTGTAGAAACGACCACTTCTCCGCGAAGTTCCTCTGACACAACGTCAGGTGTTGATTTTGGTAGTGAATAGTTTGCAGTCTTGCAGGCTTCAGTCAGATCTCTGTATAGGCTCCGGATTTCAGAACTGTTTATATCCGCTTTACCATTGATGCGTCCGGATAATTCATTGGTTTTATCAGAGTCCAGATTATACATTTCAATGGCCAGTCTTCGGGCATCTCCGGAACTGAGATTCTTTCCCTGTTCCTGAAGAAAAATACTGAGTTCATCCACCTGGGCCAGAGTCAGGCTGGGAATACTGTCCGAAATGCTGGAAAACTGTGGCATTTGTGAAAGTACACTAGAGGCGGAGTGAACTTCTGAGAGAGTGGGGGTGTTAGAGACACTGATTTTCCTGATAGTTCTATCGCCCAATGTTCCTTGGGGGCGGTAATGCTCCAGAGCCTTTTGCATGTTGTTCTGACAGTTCTCAAATGTTTCGTCCGTTTTCTTGTCTTTGATGGTGCCTACATTAACCAGCCCCCATGTCCAGCTACTCAAGGCGCTGTTGTCGTTATCAAACTGGGCTTTGGTCAGTATCCGACCATCCCGGGTCAGACCTACAGGCGTATTTTCCGGGTTGCTGGCTTCTAGGTCGGCAACTGTATTCTTCAAGACACTGAGTCGTGGAAAGTGAATCGAGCCTGAGACGGGGTCGTAACCGGTGGCCATGTGGGATGCTCTTTGGATTAAGGGTGGATAATGAGAGAGCTATCGGCGAATAGAGTGAAAGGATAATAGAGGCCTGAAAAAGTCAGCTGACCTGAAATAAGCGCAGGGTTTGTCGCAGGAGCTAGGAGCCTGTCGGACTTAAGCTTTCGAGCATGAAATTCAGTAGAGCGAGTCAGCTTTTTCGTTGGATTTGTGCGAATAGTTGACCTATTTAAGCGAATTCAACGGAAAAGATGGCCGCTCTTGCTGGATTTCAGGCCGAAATTGTCTTAAATCCGACAGGCTCCTAGGTAAGTCTCGCTTGGAGGCGGAGGGCTAAAGAAAGTAAAAATACCGCTGTTCAATTCTGGTTTACTGACGTTAAAATACACGGCTCTCCGTTGAAAATATGGAGAGGTGTCGGGGGCAAGTGAGTTCTGTCCGGTCTGGTTTCAGGCTCCCGGCGGGTTTCAATTCCCTGAAAAAATATTTTGATCAGGTCCCTGTTTTTAACTGAATAGACGGACTTTTCTCTGGCTGGCGTCTCCGCCTATGGCCTTTTTACCTAACAGCTCAAGGCTGTTTCATTATTACAACCGGTAGACCGGAACCGGGAAGGCAGGTATTGTTAATTTCATGACTGACGAGGATCAGAAGCGGTATATCCGGCAAAGAAATGCTGGAGCCTTGCCTTGGGAACTGGAAGATGCTTCCCATCAGAAGGCAGAGGAACATCCGGTATTCGGCCAGCAAACGACTCAGTCGAATACGCTGGTGGAAGGTGCCCGGGTACAGCCATTGCCACAAGATTTTGTACCTGATCCGGTCTATATCGAGTTTCTTGAAGAGCACCATGGTATTCCTGCAGACTACGCTCTGGCGCAGTTGCCTGAATTCAAGCTTTATTGGCTGGAAACGGGAGAGGCCCGTAAGGCCTGGCAGAACAAGTTCAAGAACCATGTGATCTATCAGTGGAAGCGGAGCCAAAGTGAAACAGGGCAGCGAGCTAATCGATCAACAGCTGAAAAGCTTACAGACACCAGCTGGGCAGACGGCCTCCAAGTCGACTTCGACGACTCAGACGAGCAGCCATGAGCCGGTAAAGGGCCACCGTCAGGATAATCCTGAAGGTGATCACTCGGGTGCAAACAGTGCTGAACTGAAGCAGCAGTACCGGTATGCCATCAATGGTCTGTTTACCTTACTGGAAGATGCCTATCCCCTGAAGTTCCGACGGGCCTTCCCTACCGATGAAGACCTCAGTCGGGCCAAAAGGGTCTGGTATCAATCCCTTCGAGAGTTCAGCCCTCGTCGTATTATCCAGGCTGGCCAAAAGGCACTGGATACCACTAAATTTTTCCCTGACCTAAGTGAAATTCGTGAGCTCTGTAAACTCCGTTATGATGAAATGGGGTTGAAAGAACCATTGCAGGCCTATTATGAAGCCTGTTTTGCACCGCAGCAGACACGTGAATATCGTTGGTCTCACATTGCCGTCTATCTGGCTGCCCGTGAGACGGGCTGGATCACTCTGAGAAGCGAAGAGCAAAGAGTGGCTTTTCCCATCTTTGAAAGAAACTATAACATTGTCTGTAACCGGGTTCTTGACGGTGAAGACCTTGAAGCTTCGATCATGAAAGGTATTGAAGACAGCCGCTCGAAAGAGGCTGTCCGAGTAGCCGATGAACAAGCAGAGCAATCTTTACGAAAAGAGATGGAAAAACAGGGAATTGATCCTGATTCCGGACGCACTGCGTTTGAGAAGTTGAAGCAATCGTTAACCGGTAGTCAGTAAATTCGGTTTTTACTGGAAGAATAACAACGAAATCATTAGTCTATCCGCCATTCTATTGGTTGGAGTCTGACGCCCATGAGTGTCTTAGATCGTGCTGCGGTTGAAGCCGCTGTTCAAGGCTATCACGATCCCTTTCTTAAGCAGGACCTGATCTCTGCAGGTTGTATCCAAGCGCTTTCCATCGAGTCTGGTAAAGTCACCCTGAAGGTTGAGCTGGGGTATCCTGCTGATGGTTTTAAGGGAGGCATAGAGCAACTCTTGTCTGCCAAGATTGAAAATCTTCCGGGTGTTGAAAGTGCCAAAGTTTCGGTGAACTGGAGCGTTGCCAGTGCACCGGTTCAGGGTGAGCTGGAAGCGATGTCCGGGGTTAAAAACATTATTGCAGTAGCGTCCGGAAAAGGCGGTGTGGGTAAGTCCACAACCACCGTTAATCTGGCTTTAGCCATGGCAGCAGAAGGGGCCAGGGTTGGTATTCTGGATGCTGATATTTATGGACCCAGTATCGGCATGATGCTGGGTCTGCCAGATGGCACCCGTCCTGAAGTAAAGAATGAAAAGTTTTTCATGCCCATTGAGGCTCATGGCATACAGGCAATGTCCATGGCTTTTCTGGTGACAGAAGATACACCTGTTGTTTGGCGTGGCCCAATGGTGAGTGGTGCTTTGCAGCAACTGCTGACCCAGACTCTGTGGAATGATCTCGATTACCTGTTTATCGATATGCCTCCTGGTACTGGAGATATCCAGCTGACACTGGCTCAGAAAGTCCCTGTTACGGGCAGTGTAATTGTCACCACGCCACAGGATCTGGCCTTGATTGATGCGAAAAAAGGCATCGAGATGTTCAACAAGGTGAATATCCCTGTATTGGGTGTTGTGGAAAATATGGCCATTCATATTTGCTCAGAATGCGGTCATACCGAGCATCTGTTTGGTGAAGGAGGCGGAACGCGAATTGCTGATCAGTTCGGTGTCGATCTTCTGGGAGCGCTACCCTTGTCCATGATGATTCGTGAACAGTCTGATGAGGGTGTGCCAACGGTGGTTTCTGAGTCAGACTCGCAGATCGCCATGATCTACAGAGATATGGCCAAAAGAGTGGCTGCTGAACTGGCATTGAAAAATGCTGAGCAATCCAAAGCGCCAACTATCTCGTTCAGTGATGACTGAATGAGCCAGGGGAGTCAAACTCCCCTGTCCTTCAAAAGCGTTGCAGATGCTTACCGACTTTTTCCATAAACTGCTTCCGGTCTTCCTCGGTATTCTTATCCATGCTGTAAAGCGCCAGCCACTTTATATCTTTGCACTTGGATATCGCCTTCAGGGAGAGCTTGAACATCTTTCTGGGAGGGTTGCCAACCAGAGCCATCCGCCAGTGAGATGACCCCTGAGTGGTAATGATCATAAACTTTTTAATGTTCGTCAGACCGGGTTGAACCCCGTTGGGGCCAAAGGTTGCTACAACTCCGGGCAGCCAGACACGGTCAAGCCAGCCTTTCAAAATAGCCGGTGGCCCCATCCACCAGGTGGGATAAACAAAAACCACCGCTTCTGCCCATCTGAGTTTGGCAACATGATCTTCTATCCCGTTAGTGTTGTCCTTGGTCATATAATTAACTCTTTCTTCACAGGACATCCGTGCTTCGAAGTCAATCTCATAAAGATCCAGAGGGTGTATATTGTGTCCAGCCCGGGTGAGCTGTTCACAAGTCTGCTTGAACAGAGCTGCGTTGTAGCTTTCCGGGTTGGGGTGGGCATAAACAACTAGAACGTTCATGCTAAACAATGTCCTCGGGATGGGGCGACGATAGATGCTTAATTGCGTTTCTGATTTTCTTTGTGTCAGGGATCATAAAGCAATGGTTCTGGCAATTAAAGCAGACAAAGTAGAGAAAACGAGGAGGGGACTACCGTGTGTGATTGTCAGGCACGTATAATGTCCCTTAATAACCTTCTGAAGGGTGTGGCATCTGGTTCAGTCACCTCCTTCCTGCTGCTGGAAAAATAGACCATGAGACTTTGTGATCGGGATATAGAAGCTTGCCTGGACAGTGGACAAATCATTATTGAGCCTCGTCCTGGTACGGACAAGATCAATGGGGTCAGTGTCGACCTGACTCTGGGAAACAGTTTCAGGGTTTTCAATGATCATGCAGCGCCTTTTGTTGATATCAGTGGCCCCAGAGAAGAGATCAACCGGGTGTTGGACTCCATTATGAGTAAGGAAATTGCTCTGGCAGATGGAGAGGCCTTCTTTCTTCATCCGGGTGAACTGGCTTTGGCTGTTACCCGAGAGTCCATAACCCTGCCGGATGATATTGTTGGTTGGCTGGACGGACGTTCTTCTTTGGCGCGGCTAGGACTGATGGTCCATGTGACGGCTCACAGGATTGATCCTGGCTGGAGCGGTCAGATCGTGCTGGAGTTTTTTAACGGCGGAAAACTGCCTTTGGCTCTGAGACCGGGCATGGGGATTGGTGCTATAAATTTTGAAACCATGAGCAGTTCTGCTGCACGCCCTTATAACAAACAAAAAAATGCCAAGTACAAAGAGCAAAACAGTGCTGTGGCCAGCCGTATTGCTGAGGATCAATAAAGACCGCGTTCAGCATACTCCTTAACTTGTTTATTGTCTGCATGAGGGTCTTGACCTGCGTCAGCATACTGGCTCGTTGAGTTGGTACATACTGTGACCAGGTTGTTAAGGAGAGAAGATCATGGCTCAGGATAATCCATTGCAGACAGTAACTGCTGAGCAGATCATGACACCCGGGGTAATGACGATTCCCTGTGACTGGAGTGTTGAGAGACTGGCAAGGTTTCTCACCGATAAGAGTATTTCAGGAGCTCCGGTGGTGGATCAGTCAGGGCGATTAATGGGGGTGGTGACACTCTCTGATATTGTCCGTCATGCGGGGTCTGGTACGGCTGATATAAACCGCCGCGACGACCATTTTTACCAGACAATGACGGATACTAATCTGTCTGATGAAGATCTGAGTGCTTTTCATGAAGCGATAGATCAGGCTGTTCTGGTGGATGACATCATGACACCTATGGTGTTTGAAGTGTCTCCGAAAACGCCTTTACTCAATGTGGCTGAAGCTATGGTGAGAGGCCGAATTCATCGGGTGCTGGTCACTGAACATCATCAGCTGAAGGGGATTATCAGTGCACTGGATCTTCTGAAAGTGATGACGGATTAGTTTTCATTACGCAAAAATAAACCCCGGGCAGGCCGGGGTTTAGGCAGTCAGGCTGATATCATTTCAACATGATTTCAGCGCGACGGTTTTCTTGTCTCATCTCATCGGTTTCATTGCCGCGAACCGGGCGATCTTCACCTTCGCCTTTCACGGAAATATTCTCTTCAGGAATTCCCCTGTCCATCAGGTAGTCTCTGACAGCCTCAGCTCTTCTTTCTGAGAGTTTCTGGTTATAGGTTCTGGAGCCAATTTCACAGGCATGACCAACAATTTCAATTTGACTGTCCTGATCCAGCTGACCAATTAACTTGTTGAGCTTTTCCAGATCGTCCGATTTCAGTTTCGAAGAATCAAAGTCAAAGTTAACGGTAGACATCCCTTCTACGCCAGGAATCCCCATAGGGGTATCAGGCTTGGCAACAGGGTCCAGCATGGCGCAGGCTGTACCACCGATCAGGGCACCGGCTACAAAAGCCACGCCACCGGTTGCCATATTGTAAGCCGCTCCGGGGATACCCATCACTGCACCGCCTTTGGCCATACAGGTAGTCCAATGAGACTTCTGAGGTTGGGTCTGGGAAGAGGTGGTAGAACAACCTGCTGTGAACAGCAGAGAAAAAACGAGAGCGAATGTGCTCAGCATCCTTGCAGACATGGTACAACTCCTATCCATGGTTTTTACAACTTGGCCTGTTGATCTATCAGGTCGAAAGATCTCAAGCCATTTCCAGTTGATTATAGGGAGGGATAGGTTGTCTTCTTGATGACTGTTTTTTAGTGATTTGGTTTCAATCACGAAGGCAGCAAATAACAAGGATGCTTTTTTGACAAATTCAGGAGCCAAAGGTGCTTTTTCACTGAAGAGTGGTCACTTTCTTAATGTGTCTCTCTGACGCTCTCTGCCCGGGTTGAAGTTGTGCTTAATTTTGTTCGTTATCAGTAGCCGATGAAGGGTTGGAATTCAGAGATCAACGTCGCTTATATCCATACAACTACGCATTCTCAGAGCTCCCGGCAAGAGTAAACTGAAACGGTAATAAGCGATTAAAAATTAAGTCTGAAGAAAGAAGATGAAACCCAATACCCAGACAGTCATGCAGGAACTTATCGAACAGGTCAGGGGAGCCGTTCCGTTTGATAGGCCCGAAGCAGAAATCTGCACAGGAAAATGTGTTGGTTGTCCAAAAAAATTACTGGAGTTTCTTGATCAGGAACTGACTGACTGGGAAATCCGACTTAAGGATGAAGAGACACCCAAGCTTGGCGAGATCAGTCGACTGGCCAAAACCTCTAAGAAAGTTCATAAGGCTTTGGCCAGAAATGGACTGGTCTGATCAGTACGCAACCTGAGTCGAACGTTTACGAATATCCTTTATCAATACCACGGCGACATTAAGGTGCAAAAAAAGGCGATGGCCAGGCTTATACCAATCGCACTTTCAAAATCCCCTACTGTGCAGCCATTTGAGTCCAATATTCTGCGTTGGGGATCGTCCCCATAGCTAAGGCTATGACTCCTCACCCCGCCTTTATGCCCTGTGGGTATTGCCTATTGGACTCAAATGGCTTGCTCATAACGGGGTTTGAAAGTTTGATTGGTATTAATCAAATCAAGAGTGTACTGGGTGAAAAAGCGTTTAATGATTTGGTACAGCAGTTTCCGGTAAATCACGGGGTGTCTTCAGAAGTGCTTACCCGAGGTTTTAATAGTCAAATTGAGTAGGATGAAAGGCTGGCATGGTTCAGCCAGGCGGCGGGTCAATTGACTTTGATGCCTTTCTATACCCATGCGAGAAAGGATATAGGTGTTGTACCGCATCTCAGAAAATGACAGCCTTTTGCCCAGATCAAGGTCATCCTGATCGTTACAAAGGAGTGCCGGGAAGAGTCGCAAGCGTATTCTGGAGTTGACTATTTACTGGTTGAGCACTGAAGTAATAGAGAGGCAGGACGGATGAGCCCTGCCTCTGGCACATCAGTTATGAGCGTGCAGTTCTTCGTTAAGAGTAATGGCAGACTTGTTGGTCAGGCATTCAATCGCACCGGAGATTGAATTGCGGCGGAACAGCAAGTCAGATTGTCCACTGAGTTGACTGGCTTTGACCGATTCCACAACGTTTTTCTGGTCGTCTAGCACATTCACCTTGCTGCCTGCAGTCAGGTAAAGACCCGCTTCAATGGTGCAACGATCGCCCAGTGGAATGTTGATGCCGGCATTAGCGCCAATCAGACAGTTTTCACCCAGTGAAACGACAATGTCGTTACCGCCGGACAGTGTGCCCATAGTGCTGCAGCCACCGCCCAGATCAGAACCTTCACCAATCATGATGCCGGCAGAGATACGACCTTCAATCATACTCTTGCCTTCGGTACCGGCATTAAAGTTGATGAAACCTTCGTGCATGATGGTAGTGCCTTCTCCAACGTAAGCTCCCAGACGAACACGGGCTGCATCGGCAATACGTACGCCGGCAGGTACAACGTAGTCCGTCATTTTCGGAAACTTATCCACAGAGTCAACGCTGATGTAGCGGCCTTCAGCACGGGCTTTCAGCTGGCGCTCAGGCAGTTCTGCCAGATCGATTGCGCCTTCATTGGTCCAGGCAACGTTAGGCAGCAGAGGGAAAATACCCTGCAGGTTAACGCCATGAGGTTTAACCATACGGTGTGAGAGCAGGTGTAGCTTCAGGTAAGCTTCAGGTGTGCTGTTCAGTGTATCGTCTGTTTCCAGAAAAGTAATAACACGAGGCTGATCACTTTCTTCGAGACTGAGCATCATTTTTGCCAGAGCTTCTTCGCCCAGGTTGACGAAAGATTCTTCCAGCGCGTGACAGGTTGTGCTGTCCAGCTCAACACAGGTGTTACCGTCTTTGTAGTCAACGATTTCAGTAATTGCTGCAACCAGCTTTTCAGACGGACTGAGCAGAGGCATTGGGTAGAATACTTCCAGCCAGTCACCTTTAGTGTTTTTGCTGCCTACGCCGATGGCAAGACTGAAAAGAGTTTGGCTCATTAATAGGTTCCCCTGATTCGCAAGTCAATATGGAAGTAGCCCAGTGCTATTGGTGCAAAAGGCTTTATTCTTTTGCCTGTTAGTCAGGCGTTTACTGGAAGAGTTCTTGGTACTGCTTTTCTGAAAAGCCAAGGACTCTTATGGAGCCGGTATCAAGCAGTGGTCGCTTGATCATAGCGGGCTGCGCCAGCATCAATTCGATGGCGGATGTCCCATCGACAGACGCTTTTTGTTCTTCTGGCAGCTGTCTCCAGGTCGTACCACGACGGTTCAACAGTGCTTCCCAACCGAGTTCATCTGACCAACTCTGAAGTGAAGCCTCGTCGAGCCCGTCTTTACGGTAGTCATGAAAGCGGTAATCAATACCGGCAGCAGTAAGCCACTTTCGGGCCTTTCGAATAGTGTCGCAGTTGCTGATTCCGTAAAGGGTAATCACGGGGGCTAACCTGTCTTTTCTGCTGTAAACAGCCATGAACAATAAAAACTGGCTTTATCTCCCTGGGAGATCGAAGCTAGTTCACGGTAATAGTAGTCAAGCGGCTTAGGATACACTTCTGGGTTTTAAATTGCATGAGCAGTGCTGCCATTTCACCAGGACAGAAGGTGTATACCGTTAACGATTATCTGGCAAGCTATTTGTGCTGTAGCCTGGTTTGAGTAGACGGTTTCAGGCTTTTCAGCGTCTCGACTATAAATTGTGAGGGCTGCCTGACAGAAATAAACCAGTATGGGTACATAAACAGCGCCTGGTGTCACGCTCTGACTTCTTTGACTTCTTTGTCTTCTGAATTCGGGCTCTCTTTTATTGACTGTATCCAATTCTGAATCAGAGTTGGATTTTTCTCGCTTGTGCATGCTTTGGTGAGAGTTGCTGGCTGTTGATTTAGTAGCTTTTCTCTGCTTTTGCTTTAAGTCAAAGTAAGAACGAATAAATAAAAGCGAGTTGTAGGTATTGCTGGAACTTAGTCTCCATCCCAGGAATTTTCCTTGATGCTCAGTCCCTCTTTGTCCTCTTAAAAGCTCCAGGATTCCTAAAGGATGTCCTGAAACAGGCATGAAGGTTTCAGCGGTCAGTTGGTAATGGAGAGAAGTTTGATTACATGTCTGGGGTTGAACCTGTGGGTCCATGGTATAAATACTACGGGTTGATGCTTCTGTAATCATGCTCAAGGAGTGAGAGGCGGGTGCCATGACCGAAGGCGTGATGTTTCTGAAGGCAGAAGCCTCGGTTCCCCAGAGGAGTTCGGTAAAGCTGAAAAAAATATTATTGGATGAACTGCTGAATGGTATGACTATGTTGGCGGTTGTAGAAAAACTGCTTTTGCGTTCATGGATGTTGCTGGTGGCTTCCAGCTCCAATTCGTAAAGGTCAATGGATAGCTTTTTGCCCGTAGAGAATGTCAATTTCAGAAAGTGTGGATGGTGCTGGCAATCGAACCAATTCAAGCTGATGATGGATGTCAGTTTGAAAGGTATAAATATGTATTTTGAAACTTCTTCCAGCTGAAGCGTTGAGTAATTGAGTGCCGAGATCAGGTCGCTGAGCATGGTGATTTGCAGGAGTTCTTCTGCGCTGGGGGTTTCATATTGGCAGTGCTGGTTGTTCAGGCTGGCTTTCAGTGTGTATTTCGAGTGTGAGGGGGTATCCATTCTGTCCAGGTAGGCGCTGCCTGCCAGCTCGGTTTCACTTCTGAAGAACCCCCTGTAGACCTCGTAGATTTCTGAGCCAAAAGAAAATGCAGGGAATACAAAGAGAATAAATGTAAGCAAATATTTATTAAGTAGGGCCACGTTCCTTTCTAAGGGAAGGTAGACGTGTAGCTTAATTTGACTCATGCCATCAATACTTCTGATTCTTATGCCGATACAGTGTAGGAGTACTTATTCAAAAACTTTGGGCTATTTTGTCATGCTGGTTAAAAATGACCATGAATGTGGTTATATCGGTGAGCGATCAGGACCCTGCAAAGAGGCTGCTTCCGAAGGCAGTCATTATTGTTTTTGGCACGACATTAAAGCGGATAAATCCGGTGATAATGTCAGGGTATTATTAGAAGAGCGGGCTCATAAAGGCCCCCCAATGGAGGGGTTTTGTCTTAAAGGTGCCAACCTCGATAATCTCGACCTTGTGAGTCCTGAGGGTAAAGCGTATCAACTTATCAACAGTGATTTGAGCCGATGCAGTCTGGTCAGGGCTCACCTCTATCGGGCTGACCTTTCAGGCAATAATTTATTGAAAGCTGATTTAAGTCGGGCCAATCTTCATAGAACCAGCTTGATAGGAGCAAACCTTCTTGGCGTGAATTTTAAGGCGGCCCGAATTGAACATGTTAATTTTGGAGATGCTTTTTTACAGGAAGAGAAAGCGCGTCAGGAAAGACAGAATGGCGATGAACTTAAAGCCAGAGAGCTGTTTGAAGAAGCTGAAGAGGTGGCTCGAAATATTCGTAAACATTGTGAAGCTCAGGGACTGTTTCATAATGCAGGAGAGTTTTTTCACCGGGAAATGACCTTTCACCGATATCGGTTTCCCTGTCTCTCTTGGCATAGAATGGTATCCAAGGTGGTGGACTTGCTCAGTGGCTATGGTGAAAAGCCAGAAAGGGTTGTCTTGTTTTCTGCCTCTTTCATCGTCTTCTGCTCCCTTTTTTACTTTTTTCTTGGCATTGAGGATGGTGATGTTCCGGTTCACTATCAGGCAGGCCAACCCTTTTATAATAATCTGATTAACTGGTTGGAAACCTTGTACTTTAGTGTGGTGACATTCACGACGCTGGGCTATGGAGACTTAACCCCTATTGGTCTTTCAAGACTTGTTGCCGCCATAGAGGCCTTTATTGGCAGTTTTACCCTGGCGCTTTTTGTTGTGGTTTTTGTGAAGAAAATGACCCGTTGAAGTCAGCTTTCTGCGGTCATATGTCCCCGCCATTGGAAATGTGAGTGCAGTCAGTGACCTCACATCTTCAATGGTGATGGGTATAGCGGTTTCAGTCATTCCTTTCAGGTGTTGTAGGCGTCCATTTCGTCCGGGTCACAACTGATAGCTGCATGCTCCTCTCCATGCAATAGCTCTTTGAACTGACTGCGATTCATATGAATCAATTCACGATGATTACCTGCTTCCAGGTAAAGGTCCTGTACTGAGTTCAGCTCATCATCCCAGCAGGTAGTCATTCCATAGGCCGTTCCGATGGGAGGAACGGCTCCGTCTTCGCAATCCGGAAACAGATGTTTGAGCTCCTGTTCCGAGACCAGATTCAGATGCCGATCCAGTTTGGTATTGATCCAGCGCAGCATGAGTTTATTCATGGAAGGCATGACAGCAATGACATAGCCTTGGGGATCTCTTAGAACAACCGCCTTTGTCATGTTTTTGACGGGAATGCAGGCGGAATGAGCCGTATTCATTGCTCTTTCCGAGTATGGATGGGAAACAAGTTCATATTCAGCATTATGTTCGTTCAGAAACATGTGTAGTTTCCGGGCGATGTTCATCTTCAAGTCCCCGTACGAAGGTTAGAGAAATAGGAATTAAAAAAGTCTACGTCCAAGTTTATATGGAATATTTCAGAGTGCTGTGCCCGTAGGCTTAAATAGTAAGATGAAAATTGTATATAAAAGTCAGTTGTAATCCGTTTCTACTCTTTAATGAGTGTATTTTTTGTCTTGAGCGCAAGGATGGTTGTCTATTTCAGAGTCCCGTCATAAGTTTTAATATTGATTGAAGATTTTCAATTTCTAGCAGACAAGTATTTTGAAATCAGTCGATTAGCTCAAAAATTGGTAATAGTAGCGGTTGGCTTATTGGCATTGAATCAGTATCCTTTTGCGGCTTTCTAGGCTTCTGACTGATTAAATAATTAAAGGAAATCATTGTGAATTTCTCTGGATTGAGGCGATCCTCCCTGCTCGCTGGAACGGGACTGTTCGCTCTGCCGCAAACCTCTTTTGCGGCAGAAGAATTGTTGAGAATGACAACTCACCCTATCGCCTGGCTGTGTATTGTTGTTTTCACCCTGGCCTATATCGCCGTAATGGCGGAAGAGAAATTGCATCTCAAGAAGTCTAAACCGGTTATTCTGGCTGCAGGTATCATCTGGGCTCTGATTGCCTGGCTGGCCACAGGGCAGGGCGTATCTCACGAAAGTTTATCCATTGCAGTCATGCATGATCTGGAAGAATACTCGGCTATGTTCCTGTTTTTGCTGGTGGCGATGACCTATATCAATGCCATGGAAGAGCGGCAGGTATTTGATTCACTGCGTAGCTGGCTGATTCGAAAAGGCTTTAGCTATCGACAGCTTTTCTGGGTAACAGGTGTGCTGGCCTTCTTTATTTCACCTATTGCAGATAACCTGACCACTGCCTTGTTGATGGGGGCTGTGATCATGTCTGTAGGGCAGGGACGTCCTGCGTTCGTCACTATGGCGATGATCAATGTAGTTGTGGCAGCCAATGCCGGGGGAGCCTTCAGTCCCTTTGGCGATATCACGACACTGATGGTGTGGCAGGCTGACAAGGTTGAGTTTTTTCAATTCTTTTCACTGTTTTTGCCTTCTGTCGTGAACTTTATTGTTCCGGCAACCATTATGAATTTCTTTATTGAAAAAGGACGCCCTGCTGCTCTGGATGATCATTCCGGTATCCGTCGGGGGGGAATCGGCATTTGTATACTGTTCCTGGTCACTATCGTGCTGGCCGTATCTTTTGAGAACTTTTTCGGATTACCTCCTTTTATGGGGATGATGACGGGTCTGTCTCTGCTGATGTTTTATACCTACTTCCTGCAATTGAGAGGGCTGACCAGCAGTCGTCCCATTCCTGTAATGGGGGAGGGTAAAAAAGAAGAAGATCTGGATATATTTAAGCGGGTGGCCCATGCAGAGTGGGATACTTTATTGTTCTTCTTTGGCGTAATCTTCTCTGTCGGTGGTCTGAGATATTTGGGCTATCTGGAAGTGATATCCGAAACCATGTACACCGGAGTGGGGCCAACCTGGACCAATATTGCAGCAGGTGTCTTCTCCGCCGTTGTGGATAACATTCCTGTTATGTTTGCCATCCTGGGTATGAGCCCCGAGATGGATGTATTCCAGTGGTTGTTGATTACCCTGACCGCAGGGGTTGGTGGCAGTTTGCTGTCAGTCGGTTCTGCTGCGGGGGTGGCTCTGATGGGAACGGCGAAAGGCAGGTATACCTTCCTGAGTCATTTGCGTTGGAGTTGGGCTATTGCCCTGGGATATGCCGCCAGTATTGCAACACACTTTCTGGTAAACGGCTAAGCAAGCATTGATGGGAGTCAGATCCTGTTCTTAGTGAGTGAGAACAGGATCTCCCTGATACACAATATAAGGTGAGCAGTTGCCTGATGTCCTTATATTAATGATTGCGTTATAACGGGTATTAACAGTAGATGTTCGTCTATTGTTGCTGATAGACATTTCAAGATCATCGGGTTCAATGTCGTATTGATTGAACCATGCTAGATCCTGCTTTACATCCGGTTGGAAGATCAGTTCAGCAAAGTCACCATCGACCTCAGTAAAAACAAGCGTTCCTCTAATGGGCTGATAGTGGCAGCTGAGTGACTCCAGAGGACTGACACAGCCTGTGAGTATCAGGGGGGGCAGTATCCATGCCCCGAGACAAAAAGTTTTTTTGTAATAAGCAGAGCGTTTCAAATTTGAAGCTCCTTGTTTTATTTATCACTGGCATCCACTTCTCTTAAGAGAATCTCATACCAGTGCTATTTATTTTATTAATTATTACATCAGCTCAATGGCTTTGAAACCTTCGCTTAGTGTTTCTCAGTATCAGGTAGAAAGCAGGTGTCATTAATGTGGCTATGACAATCACTGCGAGCATGCCCCAGAATATCGGAGTTCCCAGAGATTTACGTGCCTGCATGCCAGCGCCGTGTGTATAGAGTAGGGCATAACACTCATGATAAAGGACAGTCCAATCCTGAAAAGTGCAGTCCCAGTAAGGCTCCGACCATGGAAATAGGGTGACCTGAGGGTATTCCAGCGTTGGAATTAAAGGCAGACAAAGTAAACCGCTGATTAGAATCACCAGTGCGATGACCTGAGCCAATCGGGGGCGGCGCAGAAAGAACGGTGTAAACATGAGAACCCGTCATTTATTTTGGAAGTGCTGTAATCTCTGGCGCGTGCTTGTTTGCGATCCTTTCAATAATAGGCGGGATATAAAAAAGCCCCTGAAGACAGGGGCTTGAAGCGGATCAGCTGTTGGCTTTATCAGGGTTGAAGTGCTCACGCATTTTTTGCAGTAGATAGTAAAACAGTGGAATCAGAAGGGTGCCGAATATAGTGGCGGCCAGCATCCCCGACATTACTGTCGTACCAATAATCCGGCGGCTTGCGGCACCGGCACCACTGGCAAATACCAGAGGTAACACACCCAGTACGAAAGAAAGGGCTGTCATCATTACAGCACGGAAGCGCAGCTCAGCAGCATCGGCTGCCGCATCAAAGATGCTTTTGCCCGCTTGCCTCTGCACCATGGCAAACTCTACGATCAGAATCGCTGTCTTGGCTGCAATACCAATCAGTAAGACCATGCCTATCTGAGCATAGATATCATTAGCTATCGAAGGTATCAGTAGCCGGAGCAGATTAATTCCGGCAAAGGCTCCGAACGTGGCAATGGGAACGGCCACAATAATAGCCAGGGGCATGGTCCAGCTCTCGTACTGTGCCACGAGGAACAGGTAAACGAACAGGAAGGCCAGTGCAAACAGCAGTGGTGCTACGCTACCTGCCTGAATTTCCTGTAGCGATTGCCCGGACCACTCGAAGGTATATCCATCTGGCAGTGTTTTAGCCAGCTGCTCCATGGCTCCAATGGCATCACCTGAGCTGAATCCCTGGTTTGCCTTGCCGCTGATGCTGACAGAGCGATACAGGTTGTAGTGATCAATACTGCTGGGGCCAAGGATCGGTTTCAGCGATGCAACGGTGGTCAGGGGAACCATCTGATTGTCCAGGTTTCGGACATAGAACTTGCTCAAATCAGAAGGGTTGGCCCGGTATTCACTCTCAGCCTGCAGCTTTACCTGATAGGTGCGACCAAATTTACTGAAGTCATTGACATACAGTGAGCCCAGTTGGGTCTGCAGAGTCATGAAAATTTCAGATAAAGGAATGCCCTGAGCCTTGGCTTTGTTTCGATCAACTTCCAGAAAGTATTGCGGTACATTGGCACGATAAGTACTGAATACCTGACTCAGTTCAGGCTTCTGGTTAGCCTCATAAACCAGACCGTTCATGATCTGACCGAGTTCTTGTGGCGAGCGCCCCAAGGTGTCTTGCAGGCGGAAATCAAAGCCTCCGGAAGACCCAAGGCCTGGTATAGGAGGAAAGGCAAAAGCTCTGACCTGAGCTTCAGGCAGAGTCCAGAGTTTACCCTGCAGCTTTCTCATGACCACTTGCTGGTGTTGCATAATATCAGGACGGTCTATCCAGTCCTTGAGTACAACAATAGCCATGGCATTATTGGAGTTGGAGCCACCAATGATGCTGAAGCCGGAGACGGTAATAACACTATCAACGTCGGGCTCTGTGCGAATGATGTTGGTGATATTCTTCATTGCCGCCTGAGTTCTGTTCAGGGACGCCGCATCAGGAAGTTGAACGTCGACAACAAAAAAGCCCTGGTCTTCATCGGGTACGAAGCCTGATGGAGTGCTGTTAAACAGGAAACCGGTAGAAGCCATCATGATGGCAAATAGTCCGATGCCCAGAATGCCTCTTCTTAGCAGCAGGGTTACCCAGCTCTTGTAGCCTCCAGTGAGCCTGTTGATAAAGTTATCAACAGGAAGCAGCCATTTGATGTGTCCCATTTTGCCTTGTTTCAGCAAAGTAGCGCACAGGGCTGGGCTCAACGTCAGAGCGTTAATAGAAGAGATTAATACGGCGACAGAAATAGTGACCGCAAACTGGGAGTAAAGTCCCCCCGTTATACCCGGCATGAAGGCTACCGGGACGAAAACCGCGAGTAATACCAGTGTGGTTGCAACTATGGGCCCCGAGACTTCCTTCATGGCCTTGCTGGTGGCTTCGACCGGCCCCAGTCCTTCTTTGGACATCAGCCGTTCCACGTTCTCGATGACCACAATGGCATCATCCACTACGACCCCTATAGCCAGTACCAGGCCAAACAGGGTTATGGTGTTGATTGAGAACCCAAGGATTTTCATGACCGCAAAGGTGCCAATCAGAGAAACCGGAATAGCAATAGCCGGAATCAGGGTGGCGCGCCAGTTTTGCAGGAACAGGAATACTACCAGCACCACCAGGGCTACGGCCTGAAGAAGGGTGATGACCACTTCCTGGATGGACTGATCGATAAACTTGGTGGTGTCGAACTTGATCTCGTAATCGATACCTTCTGGCATGCGAGTGGCCAGTTCAGCCATAGTGTCTTTGACACCCTTGGCCACTTCCATGGCGTTGGCATCAGGCTGCTGGTAGATAACCAGGAAGGCAGTATCATCATTGTTGAACTTGGCTTCGCCATCATAGCTCTGGGAACCCATTTCTACCCGGGCTATGTCTTTGAGGCGAACATAAGAGCCGTCAGGATTGGCCTTGATAATGATGTTTTCAAACTGATCCGGATCACTCAGCCGGCCTTTGGTTTTGATGGTATAGGTGAACTGCTGGTCTGCCTGATTGGGAGCCTGCCCTAGCTTACCGGCAGCAACAATAACGTTTTGTTCATTCAGTGCATTGGATACATCAGAAGTGGTGAGCTCCAGTGAAGCCATATGTTCCGGGTCAAGCCAGACACGCATGCTGTAAACCAGAGAGCCAAGAATATCTGCAGAGGCCACACCGTTGATACGGGCCATAGGCTCTTTAAGATAATTATTGGCATAGTTATTCAGGTAGATACCATCGTATTCACCTCCGTGAGAAATCAGGTTGATACCCAATAACATGCTGGAAGATTTTTTACTGACCGTGACTCCTGTCCGCCTCACTTCTTCTGGTAGCGAAGACTCAGCAACCGCAACACGGTTCTGCACATTGACCAGAGCAAGATCCTGATCAATCCCCGACTCGAAGGTAATCGTGATACTGGCACTGCCATCATTACCTGCAGAGGAATTGATGTAGAGCATATCCTCTACGCCATTGACCTGCTCTTCGATAGGTCGTATCACCGACTCTTCGATTGTTTCAGCATCAGCCCCCGGGAATACAGCATTAATATTGACCTGAGGAGGGGTGATTTCCGGAAACTGAGCCACAGGCAGGGTCAGCATGGAAATCATACCCACCAGGGTTATGACTATCGATATGACAAAGGCAAACTTGGGCCTGTGAATAAAAAACTGACTGATCATCTCAGTTACCCTTGCTTGTTAGCCTGGCTGCCTTGCTGTTGACCTGGGTCTTGATGAGGGCTGGGCGGCTGAGCCTCTATGCCACCGGTTTCGGGGTTGATAGTGACCATGCTGGGGGTGACTTTAACACCGGGACGGACTTTCTGAAGTCCCTCAACAATAATGTGCTCACCCGTTTTAAGACCTGAGTTAACGACCCACATAGGACCCATGCGTCGGCCAAGGTCGACCTGGCGGGTTTCTACTGAGTTGTCTTGTTTGACAACCAGTACGAACCGACCCGACTGGTTTTCCTGTACGGAAGACTGAGGAATGACAGGGTGGACAGTTTTGTTCTTGCTTTCCATGATTAAGCTAACATACAGACCTGGAACAATAATGCCCTGGGGGTTAGGGAATTCAGCACGTAGGGTCAAGGTTCCAGTCGTTTCATCAACCTTGGTGTCTGCGAAGTTGAAGAGGCCTTTGTGGTCGTAATCACTGCCATTGGGCAGGCGAAGACGCATTTCAAACTCTTGCTCTTCTGGTATCCGGTTGCCCGAACTTTCCTGCAAATGGCTGATGATTTGCTTCTCATTGACCTGGAAGTTGACATAAATGGGATCAATAGAGGTCAGTGTGGCCAGAGGCTCACTGGTAGGGCCCACCAGATTGCCTACGCTGTATTTAGCGCGGCCTATCTGACCTTTGAAAGGCGCCTTGATATTGGTGTAGCTGAGATCCAGTTTTGCTGTATCGATCTGAGCTTCTGCTGCTTGAACAGACGCTTCAGCCTGAGCTTCTTTACTGGTCTGAGTATCCAGGTCAGCTTGACTAATGTGGCCTTTCTTGTATAGGTCTTTGCTACGCTGAAGATCTTTTTTAGATTTATTCAGCTCTGCCTTGGTACTGGCCAGGTCAGCTTCTGCCTTTTTCAGATTGGCGACATAGGGTTTAGGATCAATTTCGAAAAGCAGTTGGTCTTTTTCAACGGTCTGTCCTTCCGTGAAGTCTCTCTGGGCTAAGAAACCTTCAACTCTTGCTCTCAGGTCGACAGTGTTAACCGCTTCAGTACGAGCAACATATTCTTGGTAATCGCCAACGGGTTGTTCTGTCACACTAATCACAGAAACGGCGGGCGGAGGCATTTGTCTTTGTTCCTGCTTTTGATTACAGCCAGACAGTGCCAATACGGATGCGACAAGCAAGCCGAAAGGGAGCAGGGATCGTTGTCTGTTTATGATGATTGATTTCATCGATGGCTCCGAGAGAAAGAGTCTCAAGTTCAGATTTCCGGCCCAAGGTCAGAGCCCATTGGTAAGAGTGTGCCGATACGGAGTTTTCTCCGGAAAGCAATACACAAGCAATTCTAGCCTGTAAATTGTCTTGACTGTCTGCACAGACTTTATTCAGGTATGAATACTGACATTAAAGGGTCAGTATTTACCTGTCTTTAATTCAGCGTGACCACCACCATTGAGTACTGAGGAAGGTGAATGCAAACATTACTTATGGGAGCGTTTACATCCAAAATCATCAGTTCTTCTGTAGTTGGAGCAGTGTTGTGCAGAGCTGGGCATACTCATGCCGGAAAAGTGATGGGTATTGTACTCAGCTAAAGGCCGATTCATACCATAATATTAAAATGCAGCATTTGTTTTACAGGATGTTTACTTCGAATGCGAATAAAACTTTTGGCTGGTTGTTTACACGGTGCTTACTGACTCTAACCCCAAGGTATATACGGGCTTCAATACACTGTAGCCATTGTTTAGATGATGAAGGTTTTCAAAAAAGAATGGATCAAATGAAACGAAAGTCTTCCTGAATTTTGAGTACTGTTTTTTGCTTCAAAATGATTTATTGGTTCATGAATGAATTGTCTGCTGACAGACTCTCTGTAAATTTTGTACCCTGTGCTGTACCTTTAACCCCGCCATTGCCCCCGCGGGGTCTTTTTTTATTGCGGAGCTGCCAATGAGTAATGAAAATCTAGAGCTTCTGTTAATAGACGATGATATTGAGCTCTGTGAATTATTGATCGAGTACCTTGCTACAGAAGGCTACTCTGTAAAGGCTGTTCATGATGGTGAGTCAGGTGTGCATGCGGCCCTGTCAGGAGAGTATCAGCTGGTTCTGCTGGATGTTACCTTGCCGAAACTGAATGGGTTTGATGTTCTGAAAAAAATCCGTCAAACGTCGGATATCCCGGTATTGATGCTGACTGCTCGTGGTGACGATGTTGATCGTATCATCGGATTGGAAATCGGAGCGGATGATTATCTGCCCAAGCCCTACAACCATCGTGAGCTGGTGGCCAGAATCAAGGCGATCCTGAGGCGAGGTCGAACACCTGGTGCCGAAGCCAGTAATAAAGTCCTGTCTATTGATGATATCACTTTGAATCTGGCAAACCGTGAAGCCAAGATAGGTGATGTTCTGCTTGAGCTGACAGCCACTGAATTTATGGTGCTTAAAGCTTTGATTGAAAAAGCCGGTGAGCTGATTTCCAGAGATGAACTGACTCAGATAGCATTGAATCGTCGTCTGACACTGTATGATCGTGCGATCGACATGCACGTGAGTAATGTACGCAAGAAAATTGGCATACGACCAGATGGCTCACCCAGAATCAAAACTGTGCGTGGTGCTGGCTATTTCTATATACGACCATGATGAATCAAGTCCGGAGAATGCTGGCATGGCCATTCCAGAGTTTGTTCTGGAAACTGTTTCTATGGTTTTGGCTGACTATGGTATCGATGATGGCCGCCATGGTTGTAACGGTGGCCATAACAGTGGATCCCTCCGATTTTTTGTCTGAGCGAAGAGAGCTGTTTCGAGAACTGGAGATTGTTTCCAGAAAAGTTGAGCGCATGGCCTCTGGCTGGGCATCTCATACACCTTTCCCACAGTTTACTGGTAGCTATTTCTATCTCTTTGACCCTGCTGGTGAAGTGGTGGGCAGGCGAGCTGTACCGGATGAGCTGATGTCAGCTTATGATCGAACCCATGATCGGAGTGAGCCCACGATTACATTCAGAAGTGGTGTAGTGGTGGTTGGTCCCAGAAAAGTCTGGATCGGACGAGTTCCATATGACCTATTTCTGACTAAAGAAATGCCCAGGCTGGTTCATTGGCGAGTGACCAAAGTACTTTCTCAACAGTGGCATCTGGTTATTATTGCACTGGCGGTCAGTTTCCTGCTTTGCATTTTGTTGGCTCGTTACCTGGTCGTACCGATCAGGAGATTGCAGGGAACCTCTAGAAAACTGGCGAAAGGCGAGCTTTCTACCCGAGTGGATGCTTCTGTCCGGCAGAGAGGTGATGAGCTGGGAGATTTCGCCCGTGACTTCGATCATATGGCGGAGCAGCTTGAAACTCTGGTCAACAATAAGGAAATTTTGCTGAGGAATGTTTCTCATGAGCTGCGTTCTCCTCTGACACGACTGCAGATTTCTTTGGCACTTGCTCGCAGAAAAAGCCCTGAGGCAGATGCTGAACATGCGCGTATAGAAAGAGAAATTGAACGCCTTGATGAACTGATCGGTGAAATTATTCGCTTTTCCCGAATACAGCATGGTTTGAGTGAAGTTGCTTGCGAGCAGGTCAACCTGGAGCAGTTGCTGAAACAGCTGGTCGAGGATGGTGATTTTGAAGCTCAGGCCCAGAACAAAGGGGTTGATCTGATTAAAAGCCAGCCGCTTGAGATTTGTGGTGTGCGTGACTGGCTGAGCAGTGCCGCTGAAAATATCATTCGTAATGCTATCCGGTTTACCCCGGAAGGTAGCAATGTTGAGGTGTCACTGGAGCAGTATCGGCGGAATGTGATCATCAAGGTGCGTGATAAAGGTCCCGGTGTTCCTGAAGAGGTACTGGAATCCATGTTCGAACCTTTTTTCAGAGTGGATGAAACACGAGGGAAAGAGAACGATGGATTTGGGTTGGGTACTGCTATAGCAATGGGGGCTATTGCTAATCATGATGGTCTTATATCGGCCAGGAATGCCCATCCAGGTCTTGAAGTGACTATAAAAATACCACTGGATAACAAGCTTAATGTATAACTGGGACCTCACTCCGGTTGAGGCCAGAAAGTCTCAGTTGGAGTTGTCCAGACAGGTTATCCAGAAAGATAATCTGTCTGAAGTCAGATGGGTTGCTGGTGTTGATGTGGGCTTTGAGCAACAAGGTTCGGTGACTCGTGCAGCCGTAGCATTGCTAGACTTCCCCAGTCTGGCGCTGAAAGGTTTCGTAATACATCGTGAACCTACCCGAATGCCTTATATTCCGGGTCTCCTCTCTTTTCGTGAATGTCCAGCTATTATTGAGGCTCTGGGACAGTTGAATACTGCGCCAGATCTGATCCTTTGTGATGGCCAGGGCATAGCTCACCCTCGCAGACTCGGTGTGGCTTGTCATCTGGGAGTATTGACAGGTTTGCCTGCCATTGGCGTTGCCAAAAGTCGGTTGTGTGGTCAGCATGATGCCCTTGCAGAAGCAAAGGGCAGTCAGGTTGATTTGGTTGATAAAGGTGAAGTGATTGGTCGGGTCATCCGTAGCAGAAAAGGTGTGCGTCCACTTTATGTTAGTATCGGGCACAAAGTTTCACTGACAACGGCTGTTGATTATGTTCTCGCTTGCCTTACCCAATACCGATTACCGGAAACAACTCGCTGGGCTGATGCCCTGGCTTTAGAGGGTGTCGCAAAACCTACTACAAGCCGGTAATCTGTATATTCAAGTAGCTTTACCGGCTTCAGCATGACGACAAGAACTCAAATAAAAATTAATACTGCTCCACAGCTCGATATTTTTTCAGGTACAGCCAGTAGTTCTGATCACAAAAAACAGGATGAATCCAAAAGATCAGCCAACAAAACAGGCAAACGACGTTTTGTTGCTCCTGACCCCAACGCAATCACTCTTGGCAACACTAACCTGAAAGAGCACCTTGAACTAACCGGTCAAAAAACACCTTTTACCGTTGCATCCCTTCTTGATGAACAGGACTGGTCTGATTTTGAGCAAAGGTATGCATTAGAAGGACGTCCTCCTTATTCACCCCGTAATATGATGGGTTTGATTCTCTATGGCATTATGCAAGGCATTACCTCGTTGAGAACTCTGGAACGATTAGCCCGTGTCGATCTTGGCTGTATGTGGGTTACCGGAGGGATTTTTCCAGACCATGCCATTATTGGTCGCTTCATCAATATGCACAGCGAGTCCATGACCGGTGCTTTCTTTGAAAGCCTGACACGAGCCGTTCTCAAAAAAACAGACTCCGATGGAAGTTGTCTGGCTGGTGATGGGACCGTTATAGAAGCCGCTTGCTCAAATTACAACCTGATGAAGCAGGAAGCTGCGCAACAGGTGCATGAAGCAGCACAAACGCAAGCTGACAACCATCCAGATTGCCCTGAAAGCCAAAAGAATCTGGAGATGGCCAGCAGTGCTCTCGAAGCAGTCGTTGAACGCAACGCGAAGCGAAAGAAGAACGGTAAGTCAGAAAGTGCTGTCGTAAGCCCTACAGAGCCTGAAGCTGTTGTCCAAAAGATGAAACGGGGGCGAGGGTACACAACGAGTTACAAGCCATCCGTATTAGCTAATAACAAGCGGGTGGTACTGGCTCAGGCTGTAGACCCTACCAATGAAACTACTGTCGTAAATCCAATGCTTGATCAGTCAATGCAGATCACGGGTAAACCAGTCGATGAAATGCTATTGGATGCTGGTTATTTTAATGATGAAGTCATTGCAACCAGTCTGGAGCACGATATCAGCCTGCTATGCCCTGAGGGTAAAGAACCAGGCAAACCCAAAGAATCCAAAAAGTTCCAGAAGGGACATTTTTATTACGATGAAACCAATGACGTTTATCGTTGCCCTGCAGGAAAAGAGTTGACTCCCATTGGTAAGATAAAAGGGAGCGCTCGCACAAAGGAGCAGAAGATATATGGCAATGGGCCTTGCGAAGGCTGCCTTCTCAAAGATAAATGCACGAGCAATAAGAAGGGGCGGCGCATAAAGCGCTATGCAATGGATGATGCTAAAGATGCACTGAGGCAGGTTATGCAGCATCCGAAAGCCAAAAAGTCTTTCAGCAAAAGGAAGGCGATGGTTGAACCTGTGTTTGCCTATTTACGGGATGTACAGGGATTAAACCGCTTCCGTCGCAAGGGGCTGGAAAAGGTTAAACTGGAATTTGGTTTGCACTTGCTGGCTTACAACCTGAGTAGGGCTGTAAAGGCCAATATTTACGCTATTTTATGGTACAACTGGCTTCTCTGGGCGTTGTTTGAGAAGTGTCACCCATTTATAGAAAAAATGGACAGCTGGGAAAGAGTCCCAATGAAGTGTCATTCTACACCGAGCAAAGCGCCTCACTGGGTTTGAATTTTGGCTTTTAAGACACCCTCTTCAAACCGGGGAAAAGCACTTGAGAAAGCCAGAAAGCAGATTGAGAAAATCCCTTTATAACTTTGTTGTCATGTCTTTGCTGTTATTTCTTGCAGGTTGTAGCCAAAATAAATATCACACCTTTGATCAACAACAGTTAAATGAACTGATTAGTCAAAACTACCTCTCTCCCCAGATTCGTGTCATGGAATTAATGCCGCTGGTTAATGTTCAGGTTTATCTGGATACACCTGTTCTGCGTATTAATGGTGATGGTGAGCCTCTGTCTTTTTCTTTTGATGGAACAGTGGATGCAGACTTACTGGGTAATACCGTTTCTGAACCCATTCCTATACAGGTGACCGGTGAAGCCCTGCTCAGGTATGACGGCAATGACCATACTTTCTATCTGACTGATCTGAAACTGAAAGAAGCACGTGTTGATCTTGAGTTGGCCATGATTCAGGCGTTGGTGATTGAGCAATTCCAAAAAGTTTTGTCAGAAGAGTTGCTGACGTTGCCGATAATACCCTTGAAAGAGGGAACTGATCTTTATCAGGCTTTAGCGCAGGGCGAATACTCAACCGGGGTTGAGAAAGGAAAATGGGTTGTTTCACCTGCTGATTCTGAAAAATAGTACTGTCCTGAATAGCCGGTGGTTCCGGTCAGGCAGGTAGATAACACCGGGAAACAAATAAGTTCATGCATGGATCGCATTTTTTTCAGTCTGGAAAGTGGCTGGTAGGATTCTTTCTTCTGGCACTTGGACTCTCTCCTCAGGTCATGGCTCATCCATCACTTGAGCCTACCGTCATAACTGAAAACACCGAGAAGTTAAATCTGGTCATGATTGCTGAGTATCTGGAAGATACTCAGGGTGTTTTAAGGGTTGAGGAGCTTGAAAAGCCAGAATATTCACGGCAGTTCAAGCCTGTTGATCATGGAGCTTTGGACTCAGGGATCTCTCAGGCCGTTATCTGGCTTCGTTTTGATTTGAAATACATTTCTTATGTCGGAGAGGAATCTGGAGAGTGGTTGATTGAAGTAGCTTATCCTGCGCTTGATCTGGTGACACTTTATCTTATGGGCTTTGAAGGGGTTTTTCAGGAATACAACAGCGGAGATAAGTATCCTTTCGATATTCGTACCGTGGCTCACCCCAGCTTCATTTTTCCTATTGAAATCTATAACGGCGATACCACTCACTTCTACTTAAGGGTGGAAACAACGGGATCTATGCAGATTCCTGTAAAACTCTGGTCGCCACTGGCCTATCTGGAGCAGTCAAACCGAGCGGATACGCTTTACGGTGCTATCTACGGTATTTTATTGGTGATGTTATTTTATAACCTGATGCTGTTTATTCGTATCAGGGAGCAAAGTTATTTCTATTATGTCATCTATATAGCAGGTTTTTTACTTTACTTATTATCAATCAATGGCACGGGAATGGCGCATTTCTGGCCGGACTATCCCATGATTAATAGCGGTGCGCCTTTCTTTATGAGTATTGCTGGTGTGAGTGGTGTGCTCTTCGCTCAGTCGTTTTTGAAACTGGCAGAAAAGTCAGCTGTTATGAATCGTTTTTATACAGCTATGCTGATGGCCGGTTTACTGATCGTTCCATTTACTCTGATTACCCATAACGGCCTGGCTTCCAGACTGGTTATGATTCAGGTCTTACCTACATTACCGGTGATGATGCTGACTGGCTTGTACTTCTGGCTTTTCAAAGGTGACCGGTCTGCTCGTTTCTTCTTTTTTGCATTTGCTACGTTTTTGACCGGGGCGGGTATCTATAGTTTGATGCTTTTGGGATTACTTCCCAGTAATGCTTTGACAAGAAATATTATTCCCATTGGTCTGTCCATTGAAGTAACTCTTCTTTCTTTGGCATTGGCGAGCCGGATTCGGGGGGTTAGAGAAGACAGAGTGTTGGTGGAGCAAAGAGCAAGGCAGGAGCAGGATAAGACCAATCAAAGATTACTGGAGGCAGGACGCTTGAAAGATGAATTTCTCAGTGCGGTATCCAGGGAGCTGAAAACGCCTTTAAATACATTAAAAAAGACGCTTGATCAGATGGAATCAGACAGTCAGAAAGAAATGATTCAGTCTGCAAGGCATTCTGTAAGAGATATGAGTGGGATTATCAGTAACTTGCTGTCGCTGAGTGAAATTCAATCGGGCTCTGTGTCAGTGAAAAACTCGCCTTTTAATATTCGAAGGCAACTCAAGATTATGGAAGATCAGTTCAGTTCACTCTGTGTAAAAAAAGGGTTGAGCTTTGATACGTCGGTTAAGGAAATGCCGGAAACGCTTTATGGAGATTCCCAGAAGTTATTTAAAGCTTTATCTCTGGTGCTTGAAAATGCCATCAAGTTTACGGATGAGGGGGGGGTTTCCCTGAGTGCGAGCACTCGACCGCATGAGCAGCCAGGCAAAATAAGGTTGCAGATCATTGTTGATGATACCGGTGTTGGTATTGATCCTTCCTCAAGCAGAGATATATTTCAGGCGTTCCAGAAGCTGGAGAATACCGGAGACAGTCAATCGGCAGGGCCTGGCTTAGGGCTGACCATCTGCCGACAGCTTATGCATATGATAGGAGGAACGGTTTCTTACAATAGCCGTTCTGAAGGTGGAAGCCGGTTTGAACTGAGTGTCACCTGCCTTGTTGAATTACATTGAGGCTTTTCAGGTGTTCAGCTCCTGCGACAAAGACCAGCGCCAACTGAGCGGTGGCAGGCGCTTCCAAACAGGAATAGTGAAGATATACAGAGCTATTCCTGCCAGATCTGCAAAAAGGTCTGCCAAAGAGAAAAAGCGATAGTCAGTTTGTAACTGCAGCCATTCAATCAAGAGGCCATAGAGCATCAGGCAGCCTACCTTCCAGACATTAAAAGATTTTTCAGGGGTACTGGCGTCGATCAGGAAAGCCAGTACCAGAAAGGCAGTAATATGTTGAAGCTTATCGCTGACTTCTGGAAGAGGGGCTTTATCCAGAGGCAGTAAGGCTAAAACCACGATAGAAATCATGGCCGTAATAAGGCCAAGCCGGGCAAGGGTTGTGTAATGTGTCCTGATAAATACTATCAAGTGATCCTTCCTGTTGATGACCTAGGATTTGTTTTTAACGTCTGTCAGGCTTTTTAGCAGGGTGCTTGAAAGTCCCCTTTCGAGCCTGTTTACGGACGTTGGTTTGTTTTTTGGCCATGCTACTGTTTGATAATTGTATCTTTAAAGTGTCTGGTACATCTATTTCTCGCCAATGTCCGGATTCAAGCCCATCCAACGTCCATTCACCTATGCGATAACGAATCAGCCTCAGCGTGGGGTAGCCAACAGCAGCAGTCATTCGACGAACTTGCCGGTTACGGCCTTCACGGATAGTGAGCTCGAGCCAGCAGTCAGGGATGGACTTTCGCTCCCTGATGGGTGGGGTTCTGGGCCATATTGCCGGGGCCTCTATGATTCTTGCTCTTGCCGGTAATGTTACTCCGTCCTTGAGCTCTATTCCTTGCCTCAGTTTATTCAGTGCCTGTTCATCGGGTATGCCTTCTACCTGAACCCAATAGGTTTTTTCCATCTTGTGAAGAGGAGAGCTGACCTTGTGCTGAATTTGCCCGTTGTTTGTTAACAGCAGTAGACCCTCGCTGTCTCTGTCCAGACGTCCTGCAGGGTAAACAGCAGGTATAGGAATGTATTCCTTGAGCGTTTGACGCCCTTGTGAGTCAGTGAATTGAGTCAGGACGTCGTAGGGCTTGTTAAACAGAATCAGCCTTGGAATAGAAGAGGGTTCTGTTTTATACCTTTTGGGGCGAGGTTTTGGGTCGGGTCGAACTGACATTTGGCGCAGTCTCATTTACGTTGGCAGGCATTATAAATTTATTGAAACAGAACAAAAGCCCTGAACTAAACTCTAAATGTTTAATCTCATGTAAGAGCCACTTTGACATTGTTAAAAGTGAGAGATCTGTGTGCTTGAGTCTGGACTCTGATCGCTAAGTCAGAGTTCACAGGCATAGGGATGCAACTCAAAGAGCCTGTCAGATAATGATGTGGAACGTTTGTTTTGGTTAAAGGATGACCTAAAAAACTTTAAAAATTATAGAGGTATGCTTTGTCTGCTACATCTTCTTCATTACAGCAATTCAGTCTGTTTCAGCCTGTCAGGCTAATGCGCTTTATAGCTCCTTTCCTGCTGGGTATTGTTCTCTGGCACTGCCAGGTGCCTGAAGGTATGGATGTAAAAGGCTGGCAGGTCATGATCATTTTCTTCAGTACGCTATTAGGCGTAATGGTCATGCCTCTACCCATGTCTGCAGTGACTTTTATGGGGGTTGCTGCCTTGGGAGTGACGCAGACATTGACACTCAAGCAGGCTCTGGCTGGTTATTCAGAGCCTATTACCTGGCTAATCATGCTGGCTTTCTTTATCTCCCATGGTTTTATAAAAACAGGCTTGGGTTTGCGAATGGCCTACTGCTTTATGCGTCTTCTGGGCAAAAAAACGGTGACCCTGGGTTATGGTCTTACTTTGACGGATGTAATGCTGGCACCGGCTATGCCTAGCATCACGGCAAGAGCAGGGGCCGTAGTTTCTCCCATTATGAAATCGATTGCAGAAGTTTATGAAAGCTATCCGGGCGAGACTGCAAAGCGAATGGGAACCTTTCTGACTTTGGTGGTTTTCCATGCGAATGCTATTTCCAGTGGTATGTTTCTCACTGCGATGGCAGGCAACCCTCTGGTGGTTAAGCTAGCCGCAGATCAGGATATCGACATTACCTGGGGAGGCTGGGCTCTTGGGGCATTAGTGCCCAGTTTGCTCTGCTTGCTGGTTATGCCTTTATTACTTTCTCGTATTGCTCCACCCACTATTCGTGAAACGCCTAAAGCGGTTTCACTTGCCGATGAGAAGCTCAAAGCGCTGGGGGATTTGAAGCGCGATGAGTGGATTATGGGTGCCACTTTTGTGGGGTTGCTGACCCTTTGGGTAGGCGGCCGATATTTGGGACTGGCACCTACATTGGTTGCTATGGTGGGGGTTTGCATCCTCTTGCTCTGTGGTGTGCTGAACTGGGATGAGATCAAAGGTAATAAAGGTGCCTGGGATACCATGATCTGGTTTGGAGCCTTTGTCACCATGGCTCATTATCTCAGTGCCTATGGTGTTGTGTCCTATATGAGTCAGTACATTGGGCTCTGGTTTGACGGCATGCCTGCGGCAGTCAGTGTTGTGGCTATCTGTATCATTTATTATTTCGCACATTATTTCTTTGCTGCTACAACGGCTCAAATCAGTGCAATGTATGCCAGCTTTCTGGTGATATTACTGGCTACAGGCATACCGCCCCTGGGTGCAGCCTTGCTGTTGGCTTATCTCAGTAATATCTGTGCCGTAGTGACTCATTATGGCAATGGTCCAGCCCCCATTTTATTCGGTTCAGGTTACGTACCGCTGAAAATTTGGTGGAAAGCCGGCTTCATCATGAGCATTGTCTATCTGACCATCTGGCTGACCATAGGGACTTCTTGGTTGTCCTGGCTTGGCTACCTCTAATTAATGTGAATGTGTTTCATAACACAATAAATATGAGGGATCCTGGCCACTGTATGTAGGTTCAAGGTGGTTGAATCAGTGAGAATGAGTAGCGCTGCGTCAGGATTGCGCCGTTTCAAGTGATAAGTGCGTGTTAAGTGGTGAGTGAGTCTGACCTTTTCTGGACCACTGAGGTGTTTTTACGGATTCTGATTTAAAGGGATAGAGGCAAAATAAGCGGCAGATAAGCTGCTCCGTAACTTATCTCTTGTCATGGAGTGTTGACTTGCTCCGGCAGATTGCCTGTCAATCTGTTCATTTGTCATGTTCGTTCTTTTTAAATCCGGGTTTTTGACCCGGATTTTTTTTGCCTGCGTGATGGGATATTCCAACTAGGTACTCAGTGCAGTATTTAACCGCCAATAGTCTTCATTAAGACACCTTTCAGGACAAATCCCAGTACCCCGAAGCATAAAGCTCCAAAAAGAACCATTGTTCCAAACTTTCCCGCTTTCGACTTTTTAGCCAGATCATAGACAATGAAACCCATAAACAGCACCAGAGCTGTTAACAGGACTTTCATCATCAGGCTTTCAAAATTGTCGATATCCATAACCTGTACTCCAGCGAATAAGCCTGCACATTCTATCTCCGATGAATTCTATGTCTACACTGAAATAAGAAGAACCGGCAGTTGTAAACGGGAAGTAGCGTTGAGCTGGGGAGAATTCAAAGTGCCATAGTGAGAAATAGCCATTGATAAGGGAGTGCATGGCTGGTTTCTTCGCCAACAGGAGAGAAATTCATGGCCTCCCGTATCAGATTGATCGACGTCACCAAGATGAAGAAGTCGTCCTGGCTTGTTCAGCAAGAATCCGAAGTTATAGTAAAATCCGCCAAAGAAGGTATTAACAGGCAGAAAGGTTTTATGGACTCCGTGGGCATGGATAAAAAGAAGCTGCGCGAGTTTATTAACGGTGATGCCTGGCCTGCAAACTTTAAACACAAAGCCCGGCAGGAATTGATTAAGTTCAATGATGAGCTTAAGAGTGACCTTTCTCATGAAGCCTCACTGAAACGCAAAGAGATACGACTGGCTAATCGACTACTGAAACCCAAGACAAGTTCAAGATCTTCCGGAAGGCGGCATCGGACCGGTTTTGTCTGATCGTTTGAAAATAGTGGTGGGTCAATAAAAAAGAAGCTCGTGCTTTTTACTGAACATTAATATGGATGATAGGGGTGGATTTTAATGGCTACCGTTAATGGAGTTAACAATAATAACAACATTAATATTGTTGATTCTTCCCAGCTCAGTCAGCAGGATTTTATTTCGGCCGTTTATCTGGAACGGGGAAATATGCTGGATTCGGAAGTCCGCAGGATTGTTGGAGAGATAGAAACCTCTAACCAATTACTGGTTAATGTTAATAATCTAATCAATAAATCCAACATTGCCCAATATGGTACCAGTCAGTACACAGAGACCTCCTGGACTACTAATGGCAATAACATTGTATTGGATAATGGTTATGGAATTGCCCTTCAGCCCGATGCAGAAGGCAATACCACCTTTACCCTGGTAGATGCTGAAGGCAACCAGCTCAACTATCAGAATCAGACTTTGGTGCCTGTTGCTCAGGGCTCTATATCAGACGCAAATCAGGTTGGGATACCTGTGATGAATGATATGACGATGGTGTTAGACGATGGGACAGAGATAACCTTCCAGACTTCTGCATCAGGCACGCCTTTCGATCCTTCCAATTTGTCGGGTGGGTTGGCAGACATTACCGGGATTTCCATTACCAGGGGGAATCAGGGCTTGTCTGTAACCAATTTGAATACTGCTAACCCTGTTATCGGAACACCCAACCTTGATGGCACTACACTCGATGCAGCCAGTAACGATGGTTACGTATTGTTGGAAGCGGGTGGGCTTCATTCATGGGAATACGATGGTGTTAATACGAATCAGATTAGCCGTCAGGATCCTCATGACCCCAACGCAACCCTCAGTGGATATGCTGCTCGAAAAGTAGCTTTCCAAAACAGCTTCACCAATGAGGTGACCGGAGGCATGCCGGCGTTGACACAGGAAGAGCGTGATATTCTCAGTAATGTGTTAAAAATCAATTTCTCTGATGCCAGTGGAACCGGCAATTTGACACCAGAGGAATGGGCTTCTCTGAAGACATCTCTCAATGCAGCAAAAGAGAACCTGACAGGGAGCAATCAGTTGCAAACGGTTCAGCTGCAGAGGGCGATGGCAACCTATAATCAGAACTTTGATGCGATGTCTAACTCACAGAACAAAATTTATTCACTCCTCAGGGATATTATCAATAATGTGAAATGATGGTTCAATCCAGGCCGATGCCAATGTGACTAATACCTTCATTTTTTGCCAAAGTTCTGATCTGTTTCATCGTGTCAGGGCTTTGTTTACACCTGCTGATTTGATCAAGTACTTCCTGAATAAAGGCTATTTGCTGTTGATAAAGTTCATGCTGCTCAACATATTGTTGAAGCTCAGTACCTTTAAGTTCTTCCGCTTCTGTGTATTTGATAAATTTACCAATAGTGCTCAGTGAGAGCGTCAGGGCGCTGGCTGCTTCACCGGCATCGGGCTCCATGGCGCAGTTAACAGCACAGATCATACTGACGACAGCGTCATGAGCAGGAATCGCTCCAAACATATCCAATTCGTCCAGATCGGGAACGTTGGGTTCCAGCTTCTCAAGAAGGCGCTCGAAATTTTTGGCTGACTGATGGCCGGCGACATTATCCCAGAGCATATTCATGCAGTGTCGAGCGTCTTCAGGCTGGCCAAACTCAGCCAGTTCTGCAAACAGAGCAAAGTTGGGCCAGCTTCTCTCACAAACGGATGTAGTGACCGCAGTGAGCTTCCAGGCTGGAAGTTTGTCGAGTTGACGCAGGAATTGAGCGTATTGTTTGTGTGTATTCAAGGTGAAACCTCAGACCAGAATATCTGGAGAGAGATTCTAGCGGGATTATTCCGCGAAGGCACTGATGTAGAGGAAATCTTAAGGAGAGAGGGTGGTTGGCAGGGCTATAGACATCAAAGCCCTGTTATTAAAGTTGCCATTTGAAGTTGACAGTAAAGGAGTCCAATTTGTAATCGGAATTGAGTTCAATCTTTGAGTTATCAAACATACAGGTTTCAGCTTTGACTTTGCTGCTGAATCGAACCTTTCCACAATCGCCAAATTCGAACTGGGTTTTCTCTTTGATGAAATCCATGCCTTCTTTTAAAGGTCTGGCAACACCGATGTAGTCAAGTCCTAAAATGGCAGCACTGGTGGCGGCCTGTTCAGCTAACTTCTTGGGATCAGTGACTGCTTTATATATGAAAGAGCTGACTTTTTTCTGATTGACTTTGGATTTTTCTCGAATAGACAGTTCTGGCATTCTACTGACACTCTTTCCCCGGTTGATGGTTCGGGTAGAAAAAGGGTCAATAATTGAAACGTCATGAGAGTAGGCGGTACTGTAATGCGGAATCCCGGAGTGATAATTTCTATCCGAATCACATGATCCCGATACTGGGAATAGGGTAATTATCAAGCATGATCCCCATTTGCAACACGTATTACAGCTGTTTAAAGACTTGCTTCCATCCATGGTGCTAATCCTTAGCGCAGCGCTAACAACGCTTTCATTCAATTATACTGCCAGTCTATACACCATGCTGGCAAGAGAAAGACTCTTGTTAAGTAAGTTAAGCATGCTCAGGCTAATGTGCCTTGAATTTCTGGGCTAATATAGCGACATAATATATGTATCTTTTGTCATTATAATATTGTGAAATAATTGCTCAGGATGGTCAGGATGAACGGTATAAAAAAGGAAAATCGATTCATAATTCACTGGTTCTTTTCCCTTGTTTTATTCGGCTTTCTATTAGCTTTTTCCCTGAGTTTTGAAATTTATAAGAAATTTCCAGTATTTGGCTTTATCGGCTACGGATTAGTCATCTTGAACCTGTTATGGGCTCTTAGTCAGGCTATTAAGCCCTGGCATTTTATTGCTATTAGTCTGTTCCTGGTTCTATTTGGAACGCTGGGGTCGTTGGATATTGTTCTATCAAAAGATGAAATGCTAGAGACACTTCTGTTACTTAATCATGAATGGCTGTTGTTATCGGGTTTGAATGCTCAGACATTGGATGACTATGTCAATGTACTGGTATTACTCTTGAATGTTTTTACCAGTGCACTGGCAGGCAGTGCACTGTTTTATGGACTAAATCGCAGAAATTTTGAAAAACAGTAAGCAGGGTGATCCAGAGTTAGGCTCTGGACATAAACTTACCTGTCTCTGTATTGACCTTGATGATTTCTCCAGTACTCAGATATTCCGGAACCTGAACTTCCAGGCCGGTGCTCAGTTGAGCCGTTTTGGTTCGGGCTGCAGCAGAAGCACCTTTAATAGCCGGCGAAGTTTCAGTAATTTCAAGGGCGATGGATGAAGGCAGCTCGATGGCTAGCAATTGACCATCTACCAGCAGAGCAATCAGGCCTTCCATGCCATCGGACATGTAAGGAAGCTGTTCTTCAATGGTGCTTGAGTTCACCAGATACTGACTGTAGTCCTCGCTGTCCATAAAGGTGAATTCATCTCCTTCACGATACAGAAGTGAGACTGTGCGACGGAGTAAGTCAACATCAGAAAACGGGTCATCACCTGTACAGGTCATTTCCAGCTTCTGACCACCGGGAACAGAGCTGAATCGAAATTTGTAGAGGGTTGAGGCTCCACGAGCTGACGGGCTCTTCGCTTCCTGTTGTCGGACAATGTAGTACTGGTTTTCAATCTGAACAATTTGACCTTTCTTCAGATCTTTGGCGTAGGCCATTTATTTCAACCTCGGTTCAAAGGGACTGGGCAAATTCTATCACAGGACAGAAATTGCCATAAATTCGTGAATAGTTTGCATCTGATGGGACTGAAACAATTTATGGCCAGGAGGCTGACCGAGAATAATCAGCCGTCCTCGCTAAGAACGCTTGCTCAGTCAGACTTCTGGAATAAGAAACGAAGTAAAGTCTCATATGTCAAAGTGGCGGTTAGTGTCGCGTGCCCCGATAGTTTGCAAGGTCCACTACGTTGGAAGGATTGTTGTTTTTAGGCTGGGTGTCTTCTGAATACTCAGTAGACATAATAAGGTTGGAGGTTTGTTGTTCTTCTGGGCCAGTGTACTGCAGGTCCATCACCTGCAAATATTTGCCGAGTAAACGGATATGGCCTGGATAGCGCTGAATTCCGTTGGGAGTAAATTCAAAACTGAAATCTCTGGCAAGGCACATCTGGCCACCAGGACCCCGCTTGAAGCGAGTAGAGTAACGTACAACAGTCCCATCTAGAAGTTGCAGGTTCATATCTTTGCAGGCACGCCTGCCGTGCATGATCGCGACTTCTCTCGCTTTTGTGGTATCTGCCCAGTACCAGGCAACAGCTGCCCCGAGCAGCATCCAGATGATAATGTCCATGAGGGCATTCTATAGCCAAGCCTGTTACAAAAGCTATGATTCCATGGCTTTCTTTTTATAAGTCAGTGAGTATTTCCAGAATCATAGTCAGGCAATCAGTGTAAGTGCTTTGGATTACTGGCTTTACCAACAGGTTTTCCATCCTGGCTAATAATGTTCTCTCTGGCATCCAGTCTGTAAATTCTTCTGTAATACTCTGCCGACAGGGCTTTCTGATCAACAAACTGATTGATATCTACGCCAATTCGGTTCAGGTATTCAAGCATAAAAATTGTATCGGGCACATCAGCCTCCAGCTATTGGCTCCTTACAGTGAGTCTCCACCATCCCGGTAGTCCATTCCGGGCTGTCAGATTGAGTAGTAACTCCCGAAATTCGAGGGAAGAATAGCACTGACATATTTCGTTTTTTTGACTTGAGGCATGCTTTTTCGAGCTTTTTACAGAGCTTTACAGATTCCTGAATTGTTTCTATTTGTTAAAAGTTGACAAAATTCTGGGTTTTGGTGATTTTGTTTGTGGGTGTGAGCTTTTTAGAGAAACCTGCCAAAATCAAAATTAAATAAGGATATTCTCCTGCCACAAAGGCCATATACTGGAATATAACTGCTAGGCAAAGCTCAGACTGGAGGAATATATGCTGGTAGGTGTGCCAAAAGAAATTAAAAATCATGAGTATCGAGTCGGGCTAACGCCTGCTGCAGTTCAGGAACTCGTGGAGCAGGGACATGAAGTTATTGTTGAGATGAATGCCGGAGCAGGTATCGGTTTCACCAATGACTGTTATCAAAATGCTGGAGCTACAATTGTAGACAGTGCCGAGGCTGTATTTGAACAGGCTGAGATGATCGTCAAGGTTAAGGAGCCTCAGGCCGTTGAAAGAGCCAGACTGCGCCCTCATCATACTCTCTTTACCTACCTCCATCTCGCGCCCGATGTTCCCCAGACTCAAGATCTAATTGAGTCGGGAGCTACCTGCATTGCCTATGAAACTGTGACGGATGCAAATGGTCGTTTGCCATTATTGGCGCCTATGTCAGAAGTGGCCGGACGTATGTCTATTCAGGCTGGTGCTCACTGTCTGGAGAAATCCCAGTCTGGTCGTGGTGTATTAATGGGCGGTGTTCCTGGCGTTGATCCAGCTAAAGTCGTCATTATTGGTGGCGGTGTTGTTGGCCAGAATGCAGCAGCCATGGCTGTGGGTATGGGGGCCGATGTCGTTGTTCTGGATCGCTCTGTAGATACCCTGAGGATGCTTGATGCCAGATATGGTAACCGGATCAAAACAGTATTCTCTACCCACCATTCTATTGAAGAGCATGCCCTGACTGCAGACTTGCTGGTGGGTGGAGTTCTGCTACCTGGTGCAGCCGCTCCAAAGCTGGTGACCAAAGATCTGATCAGCAGAATGAAGCGTGGCTCTGTTATCGTTGATGTCGCAATTGACCAGGGCGGTTGTGTTGAAACATCCAGGCCTACCACTCATGACGATCCAACGTTTATCGTAGATGGTGTTGTGCATTATTGTGTGGCTAACATGCCTGGAGCTGTAGCGAGAACATCAACAGTTGCACTGACTAACGCAACGCTGCCTTATATTGTTGAAATCGCCAATAAAGGCACTCGAAAAGCTCTGCAGGATAATCCACATCTGCTGGAAGGCCTGAACGTTTGTAAGGGCGTAGTGACTTGCGAGAGCGTAGCGCAGGTGCAAAACCTGGCTTATAGACCTGCTACTGAGATGCTGTCTGAAATCTGATTAACAGGCTTCTAAATCTAAAAAACTCTGGTTTGCTCCTGGCAGCCAGAGTTTTTTCATTTTAACCCTTGAGAGATTGTTCAGTGAGCAGGATACTTTGAAGTGAAAAAGAGATTCATATACTCACTTAATGGCTTTGGGTTGGAGTTGGATTTGATACATTGGCAGTGGTCAAGGTTTGAAGAGCTTTCCGGGCAAGAAGTTTATAGTATTTTAAAAGCCCGTCAGGATGTTTTTATCGTTGAGCAGGATTGTCCATATCACGATGCGGATGATCTTGATCAGGTTTCTCTGCACTTGTCAGGCTGGGGCAAAGATCGAAGTGATCTTGCGGCTTATCTCCGAGTGATACCTCCTTCACCCACAAATGATGTGGTGGCTATTGGTCGTGTTATTACCACTTCTGCTTATCGAGGCAGCGGCCTTGGTAAAGAGCTGATGGAAGTAGCTGTAAAACAGGCTCTGGATATGTTTCCTGAAAATGATCTGTATCTTAGTGGTCAGGCTCACCTTCAGGCATTCTATAGCGCTTACGGCTTTGAACCAGAAGGTGAAATCTATGAAGAAGACGGTATTCCTCATATTGCCATGTTTTTAAGAAGGTCTGGTGAGGTAGCTTAATACCTTACTGGGTTGTTGGTGAAGTAACGTTTCAAACCTCTCTCTATTCTTCACCAACAATAAACCTGCAAAGCCCAAGGCATTGACTGAGATCGATTCGAACCGACCCTCTGTTCGTGGGATGATCATCATCCATTGGTCAGTCATAAGAAAATTATAAGGCTTTAGTCGGCCATCTGCCTTCCGTAGCTTCAGGTGGTCAATCATCTGTTGATAGATGTGAAGCCAATCTTCAGGCTGATGATTGATCTTCAGATTCAGACGAACAATTAAATGTTCATAAGGTAAGGTTTCCAGCCTGGCTGGATTATCTGGAATGTCAGTCAGAGCTGGGTCAATGGGTAGCCCATCTATCGGGAGTGATTGAAGGTGCCGGTGCGGTTGACTGGCGCCCGCATCCCTACCGGAATTGTAAAACACTAATTGAGGGAATTCGGGTAGTACCTGGGCGACGGCTTCAAACTCTTTCAACTCAAAAGCTTCTTCCTGATCCTCGTACTTTTGAGTAATGATCAAATAGTGATTGTCTACAACATTGAATTTGTTGAGTAGCAAGACATGGCCTGTGTTCAGGTCCGCTACATGCATAGCAGGGTCGAAGGGTAGAAACGGGTTGGCATGATCTGATGTGGAAGAGTTTCGGTTGGGCTTTTTTCTTAACTCGCTAAGAATACGCACTTCGTAGGCAAGCCCATCTTGAATGATTTTAACTTCGGTTTTGCTGGACTTCAGGTGTCCGCTGGATCGGGCTGAATCGGATACTTCAGATAATCGATTCCACAGTGTTCCAGGAATAAAAGTGTCGAGGGTATTCATTCTGTTTATCCGACTCTGGTGTTGCGACCGAAGAATACCCCCGTGACTATAAAATTAAAATCACTTCATAGTGGGAATGACAAACTCAGCCCCTGCTCTTATGCCGGTAGGCCATCTGGAAGTAATGGCTTTACGTCGTGTATAAAACTTGACGCCTTCCATACCGTGCATATGCAAAGGTCCAAACAATGAGCGTTTCCAGCCGCCAAAGCTATGGAATGACATTGGGACAGGGATGGGTACATTGATACCCACCATGCCGATCTGAATGTCATGGGCAAATTGTCGGGCACTGTCACCATCGCGGGTGAAAATTGAAGTGCCGTTACCGTATTCATGATCATTGATCATGCTGACCGCGGTCTCATAGTCAGGCACACGCACAACGGATAACACTGGGCCGAATATTTCCTCGCGATAAATCGACATGTCTGTGGTGACATTGTCAAAGAGGCAGCCACCGAGAAAATAACCTTCTTCATGGCCTTCAACAGAATAGTTTCTTCCATCGACAACCAGTTTGGCGCCCTGGCTTATTCCGGCATCAACATAACCTGATACCTTGCTGCGGTGTTCCTGGCTGATAAGAGGCCCCAGTTCAATGCCAGGCTCCAAACCATTGCCTACTTTCAAAGCTTCAACTCTGGGTGATAAGCGTTCGATCAGTGCATCAGCTACGTCACCCACGGCTACAGCAACAGAAATTGCCATACAGCGTTCACCGGCAGAACCATAAGCAGCACCTACCAGTGCATCAACGGCCTGATCGAGATCGGCGTCAGGCATGATAACCATATGGTTTTTGGCTCCACCCAGGGCCTGCACCCGCTTTCCGTGGTGGCAACCGTTCTGATAAATGTACTCTGCCACCGGGGTTGAACCCACAAAGCTCACGGCCTGAATGTCTGGAGAACTGAGAATGGTATCAACCGCTTCTTTGTCACCATTGACAACATTCAGTACTCCGTCTGGAAGACCGGCTTCTTTCATTAACTCAGCCAGACGGAAAGGAACAGAGGGTGCCTTTTCTGAAGGCTTCAGAATAAAAGTGTTACCGCAGGCAATCGCCAGAGGGAACATCCACATGGGCACCATGGCAGGGAAGTTAAAAGGAGTAATTCCAGCAACTACACCTAAAGGTTGACTGACAGACCAGGCATCAACATCCGTGCCCACGTTTTCGGTAAATTCACCTTTTAAAAGGTGTGGGATTCCACAGGCGAATTCAACGACTTCGAGCCCCCGGGTAATATCACCCTGGGCGTCATCCAGTACTTTTCCGTGTTCTCTGGTCAGCATCTCAGCCAGTTCATCACGGTGTCTTTCAACTAATTCCTTGAACTTGAAAAGGACTCTGGCGCGCTTCAGAGGTGTGATATTTCGCCACTTTTCAAAAGTCTGTTTGGCTGTGGCTATAGCAACCTCTACTTCCATAGCACTGGCCAATGAAACAGAAGCTTCCTGCTGTCCTGTAGCAGGGTTAAATACAGGCAGCTGGCGCTCGCTGGGAGCCGAGGGCAGGCCTGCGATAAAATGGTTTATTTGAGCACTCATGTCAGGGCTCCTTAAATACATTATTTTTATTGTCAGAGTGATACCAGGATCTTGTTGAGATTACGGGTATCGGCTCTCTGAGTGAAGAGATTTGTAATCTCATGATCAATGATCTGCTGACATGTTTCGTCAGCAGAAAAGTCGTCCAGTAAAAAAAGCCATGAGCGACTCAAGTCATTTTTCGACACATTACAGAGCGAAAGATAGCTCACGATAAGAGTATGACCGAGAATCTTGATATGAATCAATATATCTCACTCAAGGGTTTTTGGATTCAGGCGGTATGAAGGTAAGCTGACAAGAAAGAATGGTAATTAGAGGCTCGGAGAAGCCTTTTGGAAATATTCTGTAAATAGAATAGATTCAGTTGTTACAGTATGAGAGCGTTTTCATTCCTGTGACGCTAAAGAGCCTTGGGCCGAAGTGCCGGAGACATTTGAAGTTTTGTTAAGACTTCTTTCAGGGCCGGCATTTCATAATAAAAAGAACAATAGAGGAACAGTGCCATGTCGTTGTTGATCGATAGACTTGTGAAGGATCATGAGCAACTTTTGCGCTTGCTCGATTGTCTGGATCACGAAGTGTCTGGTTACAGAGATGACAGTCAGCATACGCCAAAAGTCTGGCTGATCCTTGATGCGCTGGACTACTTGCATAATTATCCAGACAGTTTTCACCATCCATTGGAATCTCGATTATTATCCCGATTACGCCCACGACTGACGGATGCTGACCAGCGAGCAGCTATAGAAGAAGTGGAAGCTGAGCATGAAGAAATACATCAACTGACCACCAGTCTGATTGATCGCTTCAGTGCACTGACCATGGATCAGATTATTCCTATCAATCAACTGCTGGCGGATTATCAAAAGTATGTTGAATTGCAAAGGGCTCATATTCAGAAGGAAAACAGGGTGTTGATTCCGGCTATGAAAACCATTTTAACGGAAGAAGACTTCAAACTGGTGAACGAGACTCTGAAGGATACACCAGACCCACTGTTTGGGTCCCATGTCTGGGAATCTTATGAAAACTTGTATCAGTTTGTAGTGGGAGCTCCAGTCGATCAGTTGGCTACCAACGCACACTAAAAAGCTGCCGCAAAAAAGGCGGCAGCACAGCACTCGAAAACCGTGCTGTTAATGTATGAGTTCAGGCCGTTTTCGAAAGTAATCCAGGGCTTCCGGATTTGCCAGAGCATCGGTGTTGGCAACCGGTTTGTCATGGACCACATCCCTGACGGCCAACTCCACAATCTTGCCACTGATGGTTCTCGGAATGTCCGGTGTCTGCAGAACAACAGCAGGGACATGCCGGGGCGTCGTATTGGCTCGAATGGTCTGTTTGATTTTGTTGATGAGTTCGTCGGCCAATGAGACACCTTCTCTTAACTTAACAAAAAGAATAACCCTGACATCGCCATCCCACTCCTGGCCAATGGCAATGCTTTCGAGTACCTCTTCGACCTTCTCAACCTGTCGGTAAATTTCTGCAGTACCGATTCTTACTCCACCCGGGTTCAGGACCGCATCAGCCCGACCATGGATGATAACGCCCTTATTTTCGGTAAGCTCGCCGAAATCACCATGAGCCCAGACGCCTGGGAACTGGCTGAAATAGGCTTTGTGATACTTTTTATCCTCAGGATCATTCCAGAATCCTATGGGCATGGAAGGGAAGCTGGTCTGACAGGTCAGCTCTCCTTTTTCTCCATGCAAGGGCTTGCCTTCAGGATTGACGAATTGAACATCCATGCCTAACCCTCGACATTGCAGCTCCCCTTTGTTGACAGGCAAAATAGGGCACCCCAAAGCAAAACAGGAAACAATGTCAGTGCCGCCGGAAATAGAAGACAAGCACAGATCTTTTTTGATATCCCTGTAAACGTAATCAAAGCTTTCGTGAAGCAGAGGGGAGCCGGTAGACAGAATGGCTTTCAGCTTTGGCAGAGCGTGAGACTCAGCCGGCTTTACCCCTGCTTTTTCCAAAGCAGCAATATATTTTGCACTGGTACCAAAAATACTGATGGCTTCTTCTTCCGCCATATCTATCAGGCTACGTGGTTCAGGGTAGAAAGGTGAACCATCATAAAGAACCACCGTGGCTCCCAGAGCTAAAGATGAAACCAGCCAGTTCCACATCATCCAACCACAGGTGGAAAAATAGAAGATAGTGTCTTCGGGTTTTAAGTCTGTGTGTAAGGACAGTTCCTTCAAGTGTTGCAAAAGTGTTCCACCATGACCATGTACAATACACTTTGGAACCCCGGTCGTGCCGGAAGAGTACATAATGAACAGGGGATGATTGAACGACACGGGAACAAACTCAGGTGTATTCTTAGTCGGAATAATAAAATGGTCGTATAAGCTGGATTTTGTCAAAGCACTGATATCTGCTTTGCCTTCAAGAAAAGGCACAATGACTGTTTGCTCAATAGAAGGGATTTGCTCCTGAATTGACTGAACCTTTTTAAGGCACTGAATTTTTTTGCCACCATAAAAGTAGCCGTCAATACTTAACAGCACTTTGGGGGCAATCTGCCCAAAGCGGTCCAGAACACCCTGGATACCAAAGTCAGGGGAGCAGGACGACCAGATGGCACCAAGTGCTGTAGTGGCCAACATCATGATCAGGGTTTCCGGGCAGTTAGGCATAAAAGCGGCAACTCTGTCACCTTTGACAACCCCAACCGCTTTGAGACCTGCTTGTACAGCAGCGACCGCTTTCAGCAGCTCACTGTAAGTCAAAGTTGTGCGGTGACCATCTTCTCTTCGAAATATCAGTGCTTTCTTTTTACTCTGAGCTGTTTTTTGGCTCAAGACTGTATCTGCACCATGCCGTAGCATATGTTCGGCATAGTTCAGGGTAGAGTCCGGGAACCACTGTGCTCCGGGCATTACATCATTACGGCAAGTGTCAGAAGGTTGATTGTGAAATTGGATATCGACAAACTTTGCGAGACTTTCCCAGAAAGCATTACGATCACTGACACTCCAGTCATAGAGGGAGTGATAGTCAGTCAATTTTTCTTTCGCTATGGGCATTTGAGCGGTGCTGTCATTGACTGACTGAATGAATGCATGAAGATTTGATGATTGAACCCGGCTCTCGTCAGGTGTCCAGAGCTGCGTCATATTCGATCCTGATTGTTTTTGTTCTATTTCAGGTTAATTGAGATTGTTTAAGTATCAAGCGCTGGCCCCTGAAATCAAGGACCAGTGTCGCTGTATCTATTATCTAAGAAGCTCGTAATCATCTACGCCTGGGGTATGCAAACGCTCAGCAATCTTGCTGGAAACCCTCTGGGCAAACGGTAGCTTCAAATTGGCGACCCATCGAAAAAATAAAGTTTTTCCCTCTTCAATTTCAGATTCAAAAAAGTAGTTTGCCCGACTGCTTTCTCCCGTCGGCTTGCTCTCTTTTCCTTCCACTGTTCCATGTGATGACCCCTTGAAGGGATACATCAATATATCCATTGGGTTCTTGCCTACCTTGCACCATACTTTTTCAGCCTGATCAGGTAAGCAAAAGTCAGGTATATTATTCATGTTGAACCCAACTTGACGAAGTGGAATAAATGGAAAGGCTCTTCCTTCCGTTGGTGAAATTCTTACTGAGTCACATAAAGGCTGTATGCATAGCAAGTAACGATTATCATTCGTAGCAATAATCGTTCCTAGAGATAATTTCGGAATCGATTGAAGAATTTTTGATGAGTTGGAGCACTGAATCTTTGTCAGCATACTCATTTCTGCATGATTCTCTACATCACATAACGTCTCTAAAACCGTTCTTCTTGCCTGTTTTACCTTGATTACAGGATCACTATTCTGATTGATCAGAACAGTTTTGTCAGAATGGTATTGACTTGTAGCCGCTTTAGACCAAAGTTTATGTTGTCTTTCTGATTCTGATGAGAACTTGTCATCTAGCCACTGACCAACTCTATTGGGCGATAATGCTTCAGAAACAGTAGGGTTTGAAAGTAGGACTGATATTTCATCAGAGATCAGATTTGTAATGTATGTTTCAGCGTCATTTGGGTCAGGAATAAGGCATTTGTGGGCTACAACTGATCCATCTAGGTCAGAGCCAAACTTTGCAAGCAAATGATGAGTCTTCTCCCTTAGTGTAGAGATCGCACTGACGGCTGTTATTGGCAAAATACCTTCAATGAGGTTGGTAAAATGGCCAATAACAATTTCAGGTAGCTGATCATAACTTGTCAGCTTGACTTCACTACAGGAAACTCCTTCAGGTTTTCCAATGAAAACTATTTTTGTAGATCCATGTTTTAACTCATATGATCCAGGAGTACGAGAGAAGTGTAAATCAGAAAGCTTCTGTGTCAAAGTTGATAAGACTCCTTCTTCCTTTTCGCCACTAAAAATGACAATAAGCCTTAGTCTGCCGCCACCTTCCTGGTCATTTCGTAAGATCTCAACGATTGCATCTCCTATGAGAGTGGTTTTGTATTCATCACTCAAGTTTTCAAGTTGCCAGTCAAGAAGCATGATGTCTGCGGCCATTGACATAGTCACAATCTGGCGTTTTGCATCAAGGGGTTCATCTGATGTTTTAATGACAGAACATTGGATACCCTTAGCAGCAAATGAACCTGTCAATTCTTGTGCATTCAAGCTGTGACTTTGTATATCAGTCAGCTCAGCGGTATCTTCAACTTCTGATATGTCGGAAAAACTGTCTTCTGAATCATCGAAACCACTTCCAGGCAAACTGGCTACCATATTTGGCCCTAGAAGAGAGTCTTCATAGGCCTGATCATCAAAGCAAACGACGGTTTTCAAAAACTGCTCAGTTCTTGATTTATAGAACTCTTTAAGTGCTTCCATAGCGATGATCAAAACTCCAGCTCAAGTGAAGGGTTGTCTGATTCATTAATTTCGTGGGTGACATGGACTAAAAATTTTGGGTGCACATTTTTACCAGCTTGCAAAAGCTCCAAATCCATACCTTCATGACGCAATGCTTTACGAGAGATGCTCAACCCCATGCCTCTACCATTCTCCTTAGTAGAAAAGCCAAAATCAAAAATAGTATCAGCATGGCGGGCATCGATCCCTGGACCATAGTTCTCAACTAGGAGGCCATCAGGATGATAGTCAAGTTTGATAATGCGACTTTCTTTTTCAGTATTTTCTAACCAGTGACAGGCATTGTCGACGAGATTGACAAATACTGGCAATATGCTTGAAATGTATGTGTTTACAACGGTTCCACGGAATTTATCTGTAACTTCAAACTTTATGCCTTTCTGTTCAAAACGCTCTCCAAAAAGATCCAGAAGGTACTTCCTGATTTCATCACCAACCAGCGTCGTTTTATTTCTATTGAGCCTTCTGTCCATAGGGGCAAAAAGGCGAAGATATTCTTCAAGGTGCATAAAGCCGGAACTGAGCTCCTTGTATAACTGGCGAAGAGGAGGAGTGCCTTTTGCCCAGACTTGGAGCTGTCTGATATTTCGCTTTATTTTTCGGACGGTGCTGTTGAACTCATGCTGAACTATCCCCAGGGCCATACCAACTTGGGCCCATTGTAGTGAGCTTTCCAATTCCTCTTTCAGAGCTTCATTATTTTGTTCAAGTGCAGACGTTACATCGTCAGGTAATACGTCTTCTGACAAATATCTGCTCCAATTGTCGAGCTGCTTGTGCAAGCTGTCGAGATAGGCTCGCTCTTTTTCAGCTGTGCTTTCCAATCGCTCTTCTAACAAAGATCTAAAGCTGGCTAGCTCGCTACTTGGCATTTGAGATAAGTTTGCACGCTCAAAGTCAGAGAGTATGGTAGCCATTTCATTGCTTAACCGACTCTTACTCTCTCTGATGCTTTTACGAATGATATCCTGTGTTTTTAGCAACTCAGTGTTTGCCATCTTCTGGCTTTTCTGAACAGACTTTGTCAGCTGTTCTTTCCTTTCGCTGATCGCTGAGTGTATAAGTTGACGCTTATCGACAGCTTTTTGATGTTTATCAATAAACTCAGTAAGCTTGCTTTCAACATGTCGATTGGCAGGATCAAGGCTGTTTAGTTTCAGTTCAGAACTTATTCTCTGATAAGCGTGCCAGTCATCTTGTAAGCTTTTGTTGAGACCAAGTCCCTGTGGTTTGGAGACTTGAAATTGTTTCTTTAAGTTTTCTAAAGCTTTTTGAGTGTTTTGCTCGAGGTTGTGTAAATGTTCTGGCAGGCTATCACTCTCAACTTTATATAAAGCATCCAATTTAGAGTCAAACTTGGCAATGATCTCATCAAGTTCTTTTGTATATTGCTCATCCTCAATAGCTTTGAAAAAAGAATCTAAAGACTTGATAAATGCGCTTTTCTGAGTATTGACAAGTTTTTCTCTCTTTTTTAAAAGCTCGTTCTGAGCTTTGAACTCATCTTTCAGCAACCAGAACTCATCACTCTGGATACCTTTCTTTCTGTAAAAATCCCTTGCCACAGCAATAAACAAATTAATGAGAATTTCTTTGAACTGTCTATATGGGATGGTTTCAATGAATCCCTCCCTGCCCGCCTTCTCTTTGAGAGCGCTATTTTGATCAGAAGAAATCTCTATCGCTCCTAGAATGCGGCGGTATGAGAAAAAATAATCTTTTGCAGATTTCGTGCGACGACTCTCTATCCCAAGGAAGTCATAGTCTGAATCACCATAAGGTAAAACACGCACCCCGTTTCTAAATATATAGAGGCCACCTATCCTAGAAAGTTTTGTGTCCATCAAAGTCCATTCTTCAGCAGGAAGAGTGCTTTCATGTTTTAACCCCATCATGTAGCCAAATCGGATGCTAAATGGACCACATTTGATTTTCTCGCCTTTGCCTCTACTCCAGTTCAGAGTGTACGGCACAGGTTCATGATCATAGACTTTAACCAACCCTTGGAACTGACCATACTCATCGAATTTACCTTCAATAATCTGATCAGCGCTCAGGTACTCTTCTGGAGTAAAGAAAGCCCGCTCACTGATAAAGTCTTCAATCTCACCATTAAGATTATGCTTTCTGAAATAGGTTTTGATTGGAGGAGCTTCATTTCCAGGTAGCATAGTGTTGCTGAAGCCAGTTAGAAGCTTCTGAAGTCGAGACGCTGTTTTGCCTTCTGTATCTTCCGTCTCAAGGTCTTCATCAAGCACTGCGTCATAAGGTCTGACAATGAAAGCAGTACCGTGGGAATCCCCCTCCAGTGAAATTTCTCCGCAGCTAGCCATAACCTTTGATGGCTCAAACGTCATCAGTTCCAGGTCACTGGCAATTTGTTTTTTTGTTGCATCGGGTACCATGACTCCCAATTCATTGAGCCCTTCCATTATGCTCTTACCCATTACAGCTAGATCCTCTTGCTTAGGAAGAATTCCGCCTGGGAAAGTTTTTACAGGTATACGAATTTGCTCAAGGTTCAGTCCAGGCAGTTCAAAAATACCCCAATGAATCAGACATGCCACTGTATCGTGTAGACCATCCTCACGTTTTGCTCGAGTGATTACCAGCACAGCCGGGCCAATAGTGGCTATGGCTAATCGTCCAATACCTTTCTCACCCAAGGTCCAGCGGGGTTCTTTGCCATAATCTCCCAGCCAGTCCGCAGTGTGCTTGAGCTGCCCAACCTTGCTTTCTGTGCCAAGCGTCAGCCAACGTTCTTTGAAATCTTTTTCAGTCATACCAAAGCCATCATCCCTGAGAATCAAGGCTCGGTCCTTTACCAAGAGGTCAACTTCTACTTTACGAGCAAAAGCATCATAAGCAATTTTAAAAAGCTCATGGAGTGCGTTAGGTATCCCTGCGATCTGTTGCCTGCCAAGCAAATCGACCGCTCTGGCACGGACTTTTATTGAGGCTGAATCAGAGGTTTCCATTTTTAAACCCGCTGTTAATCCTTCCACTGTGAGAGAGGTGGCTTACTTTGATGATGAGAGGCAATCCATAATAGACGATGCCATGCGGCATATCATATTAACTGGGACAGCATTGCCAATCTGGCGTGCAATTTGACCGGAATTACCATAAAAGGAGTATTCACGAGGAAACGTCTGAAGTAAGGCTGCTTCTCTGAGAGAGATAGCTCGATCATCTTCAGGGTGAGCAAAGCGACCTCTGGTTATATCTGTACAGCCAGTAGTGAGTGTTGGCGCAACATCATCCCATTTCATTCTGCCATATACATCGGGATATGCTTTAGTGTCTTTATGACAATTAAGCTGAAGCTCATAAGGTATCGAAAACCTTGAACCACCATCCTTTTCTATATAAGAAAGCCTTTTTAGAGCAATTTCCGAGTGATTTCTGGCAAAGTGCAATTTATCTTTGGGGTCTTTCTGGCCTGCTGCAAGAGAGCGCAATCCTGAAATTGCATCTCGAACAGTAACCTTTGAGGAAGGCTTCAAGGATGCATAGAACTGTTCAGTCAGCTCTCGGCTTTTTGACGCCACCATGATGCTTCTCACTCTTCTTTGTGGCACGTTATAATGAGCAGCGTTCAAAGTTCTGGGCTCACCGAGGTAGTAACCATACTCAGACAGTTTTGTACTCAGCTTTTTGCTGACTCCACTAAGAGCTATTCCAGGGACATTCTCAAAAAAAACCACATTAGGAGTGAGCTGTTCAACGAACTTAATACATTCTAATACTAGATCTGAGCGTGGGTCATCAGATCCACGTAGACGATTTTGGCTGCTGAAGGGTTGGCAAGGAGCACAAACTACAAGCAAATCGATACTTTTATTTTGGCAAACATCAGCTGCTTTGAGGCTTCTGATATCACCCTCTGCAAGATTGACTTCAGGGTGATTCATACGGTAGGTCTTGCAAGCAACTGGGTCATTATCTACTGCCGCCAAGACCTTAAATCCTACTTGCTTAAGACCTTGGCTGACTGCCCCAGACCCACAATATAGGTCAACTGCCGTCCAAACTTTTTCTAGATTCCTTCTATTTTCCACCACAATGCCTATAAAAAATGATCAGAGACCCCAGATATGGAATTTTATCCATTGTATCAGCTCTGAGTATTCCTCTCTCATATTATTATTAGTCATAAAAGTATGAGAATTTTACAGCAATCATGAGAAAAACCACAATTTATACACTTGGATTGACTGGCTTTTCATCAATAACATAGGTATCCGAAACAGATTAAATACTAAAGCTTTAATAGTAGTCTTGTTATTATTTATTCGTATCATCTAACTGAGTCTTTGGCTTGAGGTTTTCCTTTCCTAAGCTAGAAGAACTTCGTGTAACCAGAAAGGAAAACCTAATATCCAGACTATTTTACTTAGCCGCTACTATGTGGTTTCAGTGCCAGCCCTGTGCTTGAGCGAGAACGGATGCCTAGTTGTTTGCAGATGAATGTAGCTGCTTTCAGAAGCTTGTCCATCTGAATACCGGTTTTTATATTAAGGCCTTCCATCAGATAGAGCACATCTTCAGTGGCAACATTACCTGACGCTCCTGGTGCATAGGGGCAGCCACCGAGTCCTGCTACTGCTGAGTCTACGACAGCCAGACCTTCCTCCAGAGAAGCATAAATATTGGCCAGGGCCTGCCCATAAGTGTTGTGATAATGAGCAGCAAGGTGTTCCATGGGAACATTTCGGTTGCAGGCTTCCAGTACTTTTTTAACTCGTAGAGGGGTTCCGGTACCTACCGTATCTCCAAGAGACACTTCGTAGCATCCCATTTGATACAACGCTTTGGTCACTTCGGCCACTTGTTGAGGAGTTGTTTCGCCGTCATACGGGCAACTGATAATGCAGGAAACATAGCCTCTGACAGGGATATTGTGCTGTTTGGCCAGCTCCATAACCGGTTCGAAACGCTTGAGGCTTTCGGCAATGGAGCAGTTAATGTTTTTCTGGCTGAAACCTTCGGAAGCCGAAGCAAACACGGCTGCTTCGTTTGCGCCGGCTTTAAGAGCGTCTTCCATGCCCCTCAGGTTGGGGGTTAATGCCGCATAAACGACGTTGTCCTGTCTGTAAATGGTCTGAAAAACCTGATCTGATTCTGCCATCTGGGGAACAGACTTAGGGGAGACGAAACTGCCAGTTTCAATATGTCGAAGACCGGATTGAGACAATAAATCGACCAGTTGCGCTCTGATTTCCGGAGAAACAGGTGTAGGCAGGTTCTGGAGTCCATCACGGGCACCGACTTCCACAATACGGACTGAATCAGGCAGCATTGTCGCTTTCCTCCTTGTAAGCCATGAGGGATGAACCCGCATCCACTCTGTCGCCGGCCTGGTAAAAGACGGATTCAATAATTCCGTCGCAGGGAGCGTTGATCGTGTGCTCCATTTTCATAGCTTCCATGACCAACAATGCGGTTCCAGCTTTGACCTGCTGACCTTCAGAGACCATGACAGAGCAGACGGTACCATTCATGGGTGCAGACATGGCTTCAGAACCATCGTGAGCGGCCAGGCATTGTCCTGAGAGGTCCAGTTCAATGCTGAATGACGGGAAGAAGAGCTTCAGCTTTGAGTCAGGTAAGTAAACAGCTCGATATCTAAACGTCTGTTGGCCAATAATGAGATTACCGGTTAGACGATCAGCTTCCCACTCAATGGATTCGATTTGTGCGAAACATTCTCCATCTGGCAGCTGAATGTCATAACCAGAACGGCTCTGGTTAATTTTTAGCGTATGTTGTTTGCCGTCATAAAACAGGGTTACTTGTGAAAAAAATGGAGCGGCTGGTAAAGTGCCATAGTAAGAAAGCCTGTCGTATTGAAGGAGGCCTGCTGTTACCAATGCAATCCGTATCTGATCAGGAGTCAGCTCAGTTGGTGGGTATTGATCAATAAAGTGTGTGGATAACTCAGCCTTTCTGAAGGCAGGCTCATTGACTAAATGCAGCAGGAAATCTCGATTATCACTTAAACCTGCCTGTTGATAATCAGACAAAGCCTGAGACATTTTATCGATAGCTGCTTCACGGCTTTCGGCCCAGACCACCAGTTTTGCCAGCATAGGGTCATAGTTGCTGGAGATATGATCACCTTGCTGAACACCGGTGTCGATACGGACATAATTCTTAGCCTGAGGCCACTGTAGATCCATAATTTTACCAGAGGAAGGTAAAAAATCGTGATCGGGGCTTTCGGCATAAATTCGAGCTTCAAGAGCATGACCATGACACTGGAGCTGCTCTTGAGATAAAGGTAAAGGGGCACCTGCTGCTATGGCCAGCTGCCATTCAACCAGATCCTGTCTGGTAATGGCTTCAGTCACAGGGTGTTCGACCTGCAGTCGTGTGTTCATTTCCATGAAGTAAAAACGTTCACCGTCGACCAGAAACTCAACTGTTCCTGCTCCCCGATACTGGATCGCTTTGCCGGCAGCGACTGCCGCTTCTCCCATGCTTTTCCGCATAGAGTCGGGGAGGTTAGGGGCGGGGGCTTCCTCAATGACCTTCTGGTGACGACGCTGCAATGAGCAGTCTCGGTCAAACAGATAAACGCCGGCATTGTGTCGATCGAAAAAGATTTGTACTTCTACATGGCGAGGTCTGGAAATGTAAGACTCGAGCAGCAAGTGGTCATCGCCAAAACTTTTCCGGGCTTCTCTTCGGGCAGCCTGCAGACCTTCCTGCAATTGCTCTGCATGTTCAATAATTCTCATGCCCTTGCCGCCACCACCAAGAGCGGCTTTGACCATCAGGGGATAGCCAATGCGTTCAGCCTCCAGGGTCAGGGTTTCATCAGACTGGTCGTCACCATGATAGCCGGGACAAATAGGAACACTGGCTTTTTCCATCAAAGCTTTGGCTTCACTTTTTGACCCCATGGCTCGGATAGCTTCGTGCCCGGGCCCAATGAAGTGAATACCGGCCTCATGGCAGGCCTGTGCAAATTCTGCATTCTCAGACAGAAAGCCATAGCCCGGATGTACTGCCTGTGCGCCGGATTGTTGGGCTACTTCAATCAGCTTGTCGGTGCGAAGGTAGCTTTCCTGAGCGGGAGAAGAGCCAATGTAATAAGCCTCATCGGCCAGGGTTTTATGAAGTGCCTGGTAATCCGCATCGGAATAAACGGCTACTGTCTTGATTCCCAGTTTTCTGGCGGTTGCTATCACCCGGCAGGCGATTTCACCCCGGTTGGCAATGAGAATCTTATCGAAATGTTTCACGTTCTGGAGGCGGTTATTCGAGCTCATGACGGTATTCTGACTCATGGCTGCCTCCAGGATGGGTGGCGTTTTTCAAGAAACGAGGCCAGACCTTCCTGGCCTTCGGGCGAGACCCGAACCCGGGCTATTTCCCGGCAAGCCATTTCAACGAACTCATCATCAATAGGTCTGTTATGAACTTTGTGCAACATGCTTTTTGCCAGTCGGGTTGCTGACGGGCCATTACCAAGAATCTGTTGTGTCAGTTCATCGGCTTTGGCATTGAGCTCTGATAGCGGAACCAGTTCATGAAGCAACTCCAGTTCAAGCGCTTTTTCGCCAGAAAATACTTCCGCCGTGAGAAAGTACCGACGAGCCTGACGTGTACCAATGGCCTGCCCGACATAGGCGCTGATGACCGCAGGAATCAGACCAATCTTGACTTCGCTGAGGCTGAACCGGGTGTTTTCCGCACCGACTGCAATATCGCAGGCGGAAATTAACCCAATAGCACCACCAAAGGCGGCGCCCTGTACCACCGCCATAGTAGGCGCAGGGAAGTGATTCAAGGTGTAAAGCAGTTCCGATAGCGTACGAGCGTCGTCGTAATTTTCCTGCTCACTGAGATGAATGGAGTTCTTCATCCAGTTAAGGTCACCTCCGGCAGAAAAATGTTTGCCGGAGCCTCTCAGTTGCAGCAGTCGTGTCTCTTCACCAGACAGTTGTTTCAGTGCATCAATCAGTTCGCTGATCAGCTCTGCATTAAAGGCATTGCCCACTTCCGGACGGTTCATGGTGATGCTGGCAACGCCATTGCTGGCTGTTTCGATAATTAGAGGGTTACTCATGGTATTACTTCCCTGCCTTACATTCTGAAAATGCCGAAGCGAGTCTCTTCAATGGGAGCGTTCAGGGTTGCAGAAAGACTCTGGCCCAGAACATCACGGGTATCGGCGGGGTCAATAATGCCATCGTCCCAGAGTCTGGCACTGGCGTAGATAGGATTACCCTTGAGGTCATAAGTCTCAACAACGGGGTTTTTGATGGCGGCTTCTTCTTCCGCTGAAAGTGTTTCGCCCTTTCTTGCCAGACTGTCTTTTTTAACTTGAGCTAATACTTCAGCAGCTTGTTCTCCGCCCATGACCGAGATTCTTGCATTGGGCCAGGTCCACAGGAATCTTGGATCATAAGCCCGACCACACATGCCATAGTTTCCGGCACCAAAACTGCCGCCAATAATGACAGTGAACTTTGGGACAGCGGCGCAGGCTACAGCATTAACCATCTTGGCTCCGTCTTTAGCAATACCCCCTGCTTCATACATTGAACCCACCATAAAGCCCGTGATGTTTTGCAAGAAAACCAGAGGTATACGTCTCTGACAACACAGTTCAATGAAGTGAGCACCTTTTTGGGCAGACTCAGAGAAAAGAACACCGTTGTTGGCCAGAATGCCAACCGGATGACCATGTATTCTGGCAAAGCCGCAGACCAGTGTATTGCCATAGCTGGCTTTAAATTCATCGAATTCAGAGCCGTCGACGATCCGGGCAATGACTTCACGAACGTCGTAGTTTTGCTTCAGGTCAGAAGGAATCAGGCCATAGAGCTCGCTGGGGTCATAGACAGGAGCAACGGGCTTTTCTACCGGAATGGAATTGTTTTTCTTTTTGTTTAACCTGCCAATGGAGCGTCTGACGAGCTCAAGGGCATGGGCATCATTTTCCGCCATATGATCAGCCACACCAGACTGTTCGCAATGAACCTTGGCGCCGCCCAGTTCTTCAGCCGTCACTTCTTCCCCGGTGGCTGCTTTTACCAGCGGTGGGCCAGCCAGAAAGATGGTGCCCTGGCTTCTGACAATGATGGTTTCATCGGCCATGGCGGGTACATAAGCACCGCCTGCGGTACAAGATCCCATAACCGCTGCAATTTGGGGGATACCTTTGGCAGACATGTTGGCCTGATTAAAGAAAATTCGGCCAAAATGCTCTCGGTCTGGAAAGACTTCATCCTGGTAGGGGAGGTTGGCGCCTCCGGAATCCACCAGATAGATGCAGGGCAAATGATTTTGTTCGGCAATCGTCTGGGCACGCAGGTGTTTTTTTACAGTGAGTGGAAAGTAACTGCCGCCTTTCACAGTGGCATCGTTGGCGACGATCATGCACTCGATACCGGCTACGAAGCCAATACCTGCAACAACACCGGCACAAGGTGCATCATTATTGTAAATGTCAGCGGCTGCAAAACGACCGACTTCAAGAAAGGGGGAGTTGGGGTCAAGCAGTTGTGCAATACGATCCCTGGCTAACAGTTTGCCTCTGGCAATATGGTTTTCTCTGGACCTTGGACTGCCGCCCTGAGCAATGGTCTCAAAGCGTGAGTTGATTTGATCAACAAGAGCCTGCATATGTCGGCGGTTCTTGTGAAATTCGGGACTGTCGGGTGCCACTTTTGAAGATAATACGGGCATATCGATCGCCTGTGATGAAACAGTTTCTTTTGCTCATGATCTTGCAGCGTTGCGATTAGAGGTTAGATCACATACCGCATAGCAAGGTCATGGCTGTTTCAGATTTCTTATTATTGTTTTGGCAGCATTACCCCCCCAAAGAGGTCAGCAATGCTGCAAGGCGCTGTTAGCGAGATTCCTGAAACAGTTCCCTGCCAATCAGCATACGACGGATTTCTGATGTTCCGGCACCAATCTCATAAAGTTTGGCATCCCTGAGCAAGCGGCCTGTCGGGTAGTCGTTGATATAGCCATTGCCACCCAGAATTTGAATCGCATCCAGAGCCATCTGGGTAGCACGTTCAGCGCAATAAAGAATGACACCTGCTGCGTCTTTACGGGTGCTTTCTCCACGGTCACAGGCGGCAGCCACTGCATAAAGATAGGCTTTACTGGCGTTCATCTGACTGTACATGTCGGCTACTTTGCCCTGAATCAGTTGAAATTCACCAATAGATTGACCGAACTGCTTTCGGTCATGAATGTAGGGGATCACGATATCCATGCAGGATTGCATGATACCGGTAGGGCCACCAGACAAAACAACCCGTTCGTAATCGAGACCGCTCATGAGAACAGCTACGCCCTCATTAACGGTACCCAGCACATTTTCTTCGGGGACTTCACAATCCTCAAAAACCAGTTCGCAGGTGTTTGAACCTCTCATGCCCAGTTTGTCGAGCTTTTGGGCACGAGAGAAACCTTTGAAGTCCCGCTCTACGATAAAGGCCGTTATGCCTCGTGAGCCTTTTTCGGGTTCAGTTTTTGCGTAAATAACATAGGTATGGGCATCAGGACCGTTGGTGATCCACATTTTGTTGCCATTAAGAATATATCTGTCGTTTTTCTTCTCGGCTTTCAACTTCATGCTGACAACATCTGAGCCTGCATTGGGCTCACTCATGGCCAGTGCGCCGATATGCTCGCCAGAGATTAATTTGGGAAGGTACTTTTGCTTCTGAGCTTCGTTGCCATTTCGTTTGATCTGGTTGACACACAGATTGGAGTGAGCGCCGTAACTGAGAGCTACCGATGCAGACGCCCGGCTGATCTCTTCCATGGCAATGGCATGAGCGAGGTACCCCATACCAGATCCCCCGTATTCCTCTTCTACCGTGATGCCCAGTAATCCCATTTCTCCGAACTTCTGCCAGAGATCCATGGGGAATTGGTTGCTGCGGTCGACTTCCTGGGCACGAGGGGCAATTTCATTGTCGCAAAACTGTTTGACCTGCTCTCTCAGCATGTCATTGGTTTCACCCAGATTAAAGTTGAATGTCAGGTAACTCATCGAACGTCTCTTTGCTTATATTATTTTTGGCTATAGGCAGTGTTTAGCTATAGGCATTGTGAATTCGTTGGCTGCAATCCAGAAGGTTGTCCCGGAATACGCCTGAACCTGCAGTTACAGGGTAAGCAACTGCACAATATGAGATCGGTCAAGCGATAGTGTTTCACTTCTCAGAGTAAACGTAAATGCCCATTGTCGAAAGGCAGAATTTCCAGAGCAGAGGGACGCGTTATCTGTGCTTGCCAGCATAACGGTTATGGCTATTCCATGAGCTGCCATAATCAAAATGATCAATAGCAATGGCATCAGGGTATTTAATGCATGGAAAGAGGTAGAAGAGACCTGATGTACCATTGACTGTCAGGTATCGCATTTCTTTTAAATACATCTGGGGGAATTTATACTGAGGATCGGCTTCGGCAACACAAGAGTCATACCCCGCTTCTCTTAATTTCAAAGCGGTTTCTGCCAGGGTGGTGTCAGACGAAAAATCCTCCTCCCTGGGTGCCCAGTCTATATAGGGGTAAATTTTTGAATGAGGGAGCATAAGCCAGCCCAGTTGTTGATCAGGTGCTGCAGATCTGAACCAGCTCTCAATTTCTTTAAGGAAAAAGCCAGGGCCAAAAATGTCAACTTTTGAGTAGGCAATCTTGGCTTCCAGGCTGTGGATCGAAGACAGCATCTTGGATAATGCCGGGTGGTCAGGCTCCGCAGCAAAAAAACCGTTGCTTAAATAGCCTTTCTGAGAGCTTGAAAATGCAAACTCGTTGGCCGTGATCAGATTGTAAATGGACTGTGTAATCAGATCGCTCAGTTCCTCTGGTTTGAGTAACTCAAATTTCATGTCAAAGTAGAATCCACCAAAGTCATAGATAATACGATACCGCAGTGTGTCGCCGAGGCTGGCAAGGTGATTATCTTTGGATGTTTTATGTCGTTCCAGAATAGCCAGAATGGTCGAATACTCATTATCAAACAGTTCACCTATGTAGTATTCTTTCGTAGAATAGCCTGACTCGGTCCAGGTGTGTCGGATGATTTTTCCATTCTGTTCAAAAAAGTTGTTCTGAGTGGCTCGCCACAGGTTATACTCCCAGCCTTTGACCTTTTTAAAACTCTGGCTGATGATATGCAGGTATTCGGGTAGTTTATCGCCAATCCAGATTTGATGAATCTTACCCGGAATTGCTGCTTCGGTGCAGCCTGAAAGCAAGGCAAACAATAAAATGAGTGACCGACAAACACTAAAAAGTGCAGGGTTAGCCCCATTTTTTATACTTATCAATTTGGAATCCATTTTTTAACCGGTGCAGTAGAATTAAAACTTCAGCTCCAAGTGGAGTTCGTCCCAAAAGGCCTTAGATGTTAAGCTGGCGTTTTATTTGAGGGGTTGTTCGCAGTTGTTTCAAACAGCTTTGAGCAGAAAATGTCGGCATTATACCAATACCAGAATGGGCAAAGAGTTTTAATGGCCAGCATTTCAATGCAAATAATTGAGATAATATAGACAGGCTTTTGACAACTGGCAGCCTATATAACTGAACTGACCAGTTTTTATTTAAATGAAATTAAAGCGAGTAATCTAATTAAGTTAATTAACTTAATATTTATGGCACCATTATGAATGCAATTATACAGCTGACAGACGCTAAGGAAGCACTGGTAAAGGCAGCGGAAAAGCTAATAGCCGAAAGAGGGCTAGATGCTGTTTCAGATCGTGAAATAGCCAGAGCCGCAGGACAGAAAAATAATTCTGCCGTTCAGTACCATTTTGGTGACCGGGCCGGATTGATAAACGCCATTCTGGATTACCGGATGATTCCCCTCAATCAGAAGCGTCATGAGATGCTTGATGAAATTCTCAGTGGAGACGAGGCTCCAACCACTAGAGATCTGGTGAAAGTTCTGGTGATCCCTTATATGGAACACCTGAAAGCGTCCAGAGAGGAGAGCTCCTATACCAGTCTTATCAGTCAACTTTTCCAGCGTGGCAATCAGCAGATTGTTGCCATGGATACCGCCAGGAGTAGTTCTCTGGTTCGTATGACTGAAGCATTTGAGGCGGTTTTGCCAGAACTGAGTATTAAAGAGCTCTATGCCAGACTGACATTCATGGGATCGATGGTGATACATACGGTCGCTCGCTGGGATCAGCAGTGCAGGTTGGATCCACAGACCTGGACACCGGAGCATCTTGGTGAGCAGTCTCAATTCTTGATCGAGTTTATAGCCGGTGGTATGGATCAGGATGCCCTGCCAGGTGTTGTATAACCTCTGAAAGAAACAGGTATGGCTACTAAAAGTGCTGGATAGCGTTTCTCTCTACCTCTTAGGATTAAATCATCCTCTTCCCCGGACTTTTCCCTAGTGCAAATGGAGTATTGCCGGGGAGGGCCTTTCTATTAGAGTTCACCTCATAAAGATTCGAACAATCGTCTTAAATCATCATTTCAGAGGCTGACACAGTGCCAGGTCTCCAGAGACAGGCCACTTTTATTCCTGACTTCAAATAGCCTCTGAATAGATAAACAGCCATGAGCCTTATCAGCCATGAGCCTTATCAGCCATGAGCGATAAGAAATTCACGGAAGACAGTATCTGAGGACTGATACATGCCCGAGTATAAAGCGCCACTGCGTGACATCCAGTTTGTTTTGAATGACCTGCTGAATTCCGAGCAGCACTACGCAGGTCTTGAGGGGTGTGAACAGGTGTCCCCTGATGTGTTGAACGCTATCGTCGAAGAGGGCGCAAGGTTCGCAGAAAATACCCTGCATCCCCTGCAAAAAGTGGGCGATGAGGAAGGCTGTCAGTTTGAAGACGGTCAGGTGACTACACCCACCGGATTTAAAGAAGCCTTTAAATTGTGGGGTGAGGGCGGTTGGCAAGCGCTTGGCGTACCCGAGAAGGACGGTGGACAGGGGCTCCCTAATTCAGTGGGAGCCTGTATTTCAGAGTTGGCAGGCTCTGCTAACTGGGCGTTCAATATGTATACAGGTCTGGCGCTGGCGCCGGTGACCTGTTTGTTAAATGGCGGTACTGAAGAACAAAAACAGCGCTATTTACCAAAAATTCTGACCGGCGAGTCGGCCGGAGCCATGTGTCTGACAGAAGCGCACTGTGGATCAGATGTTGGTTTGTTACGTACCAAGGCCAAGCCTAATGGCGACGGTACCTATACATTGTCAGGTACCAAGATTTTCATATCCGGTGGTGAGCAGGATCTGACGGATAACATTGTCCATGCCATTCTTGCCCGAGTCGAGGGTGCGCCTGAAGGAACCAAAGGTGTTTCTCTGTTTATTGCCCCTAAATACTGGATCGAAGAAGATGGGTCAAAAGGGGACTTTAACCATATCACCTGTGGTTCAATTGAGAAAAAAATGGGCCTGAAGGGTTCCGCTACGTGTGTCATGAACTACGACGGTGCACGTGCAGTTCTCCTGGGAGAAGAAGGTCGAGGCCTGGATATAATGTTCAAGCTGATGAACTCCGCTCGTCTGGGGACTGCTTTGCAGGGGCTTTCAATGTCAGAAGCTTCTCTGCAGGGGTCCATCACTTATGCCAGAGAGCGTTTGCAAATGCGTTCGCTGACAGGCCCAAAAAATCCTGATGGTGCTGCAGATCCGATCATTGTTCACCCCGATGTTCGTCGTATGCTGATGACTCAAAAAGCCTTTACAGAAGGCTCCCGAGCTTTTGTCTACTGGTTGGCTCAGCTGGTGGATCATGAAAACTATGGCAACGAAGAACAAAAGAAAGAAGCTGAAGATCTGCTGGGTATGTTGACGCCGATTGCCAAAGCCTTCTGTACAGAAGTGTCTCAGGAAGTCACTAATCTGGGTATGCAGGTATTGGGTGGTCATGGCTACATTTCTGAACACGGCATGGAACAAATAGTCAGGGATGGGCGTATATCAACGATATACGAAGGAACAACAGGTATTCAGGCGCTCGATCTGCTGGGTAGAAAAGTAATGGGCAGCCAGGGAGCGCTTTTAGCAAGCGTTACCAAGCGGATTCACAAATACTGCAAAGCCAATAGTGATAATGAAAGTCTTCAGGCATTCATTGAACCCATGCAAGCTCTGAACAAGGAGTGGGGTGAGATCACTATGCATGTAGGTGAAAAAACCATGTCGAATCCTGATGAACTGGGAGCCGCCTCTGTAGATTACCTGATGTACTCTGGCTATGTCATTCTGGGTTATCTCTGGATGCAAATGGCCAATGTTGCCCAGAGAGAGATTGCTGAAGGCTCAACAGACCCACTGTACAAGTCGAAGGTAGCAACGGCACAATTCTATTTCGATCGTTTATTGCCCAGAGCTCAGGCTCATAAGGCTGCGATCATGGCTGGTGCAGAAAGTACCATGAGCCTGACAGAAGAAGAGTTTGTGTTCGTTTAAATAAAAAATGAGCTTGCCAGTAAATCGGGTGAGCTCTTTTTTGAAAAAAGGCTTTTGAGTATCAATATCCGAAAAGCAAAGCCATCAGAATGGGATGAAATCTTTCTGATGGGGTTCAGCACCTGGGGTGATGGGCTGGCAAAAGAAGATTATCTGAAAGAATGTCATGAAAGCGAAAAATACCAACAGGGTCATTGGTATGTTCTTGAAAAAGAAAGTAAGCCGGTTTCATCGCTTATTATTTACGAAAATCTCTTTAATTTGCCAGAAGCTTGTTTTGGTATAGGGTCTGTTGCTACCCATGAAGATCAATATAGAAGGGGTTATGCTTCAAAACTTGTGAAAGAAATATCTAAAAAATTCAAAGAACTGGATGCTCGGGGGATTTTCTTATTCTCAGATATAAATCCAGAGTTTTATAGAAAACTGGGCTTTGAATCAATTACTGCGAATCAACCTTATGACGATACTACCTGCATGGTTTTGCCTTTTAAAAGCAGAGAGCATTTGCTTTTAAAAATGCCTGATTATTTTTGATTATGAAGAGTAAGTACCTGACCAGTTGTTTTCGAATATCTGGACGGCGGCTTTTTTCATCCTTCTGCGTTCCAACTCTGGTTACGTAGCTAAGGCTACGCGCCCGGCGTTGCGCTTTGAAGGATGAAAAAATCCACTCGCCGGAATATGCGCAAGTAACTGACCAGATACTTAAATAAGATATTGCCTGAATAGTTAGGCAATATCTTATTTGTTTTATACATAAGTCTATTTAATAGACTTACCAGCCTTCAACTTTATGAACATGTTTCCATAATGCGCCCGGGAACATTCTGCGAACGCGGTTGCCCCATCGGGCAGCACTGTTAGGGAATACCCAGAATTCATTCTTGTCGATGCTTTTCTCGATGGCATCAATCACTTCTTCCGGAGCAATTGGGTCATCCCCTTCCTGAAGCATTTTTGGCCAGGCAGTTTCTTTACCCTGTTTTAACAGAGGGGTTGCTACCGCCGGAGGGCAGACACAGGCAAATCGTACGCCTGAATTGATATTCTCGTGAAAGAGTGTTTCGGTGTAGCAGGCCACTGCAAATTTACTGGCTGAGTAGGCACCGGTCAGTAGCATAGGCACCCATCCGGCCATGGAGGCAAAACTGATAAAATCACCTTTGCCTCTGGCAATCATGCCGGGTAGTACCGCGTGTGTGACATTTACCAATCCATTGTAGTTTATATTCATCATCTGCTGGGTTCGTTCAGGGCTGAATTCCAGCAGTTTTCCCAGAGGCATGATAGCTGCGCAATTATACAAACGATCAATGGGGCCAAGCTTTGCTTCGGCTTCTTCAACGGACTTTTTCACTGACTGAAAGTCGGTAATGTCGACGACAAAGGGGTGAATGGTATTGAATCCTTCAGCGGTTTCCTGAAGACCGGCTTCATTGATATCCAGTATGGCAACCTGTTTACCAGCCTTGGCCCAGCGTTGAGCTGCCAGCCTTCCCATACCACTGCCGCCACCCGTAATCAGCACTACATTTCCCTGCATGGCCATAGAGAGACTCCTGTTGCTTTTTTTATTCTTGTTTTTGCACTGAGACACTGTAAATCGTTAAGTCATATATCTTAATAGCGGGGTTAGTGTACGACAAAAAGTAGACTATGGGTACTTTTTACAAGTCGTTAACTATTTTTTGCTGTGGGTGCTCTAATATCATCTGTGAAGCAGGGCTGGCCATAGATTCACTGTCTTGTGAAATGAGCTCTTGCAGAGAAGCAGTGTCCAGTTTTACTGACTCAAACCACTGTCGTTCAAGTCAGTATTCCTCTTCTTCTACAGTCATCCCCAGAGTATGAATAAACTCACTGCCGGCAACGGATTCATCAAAGTCACTGGAGCCGAGAGTCAACTGGGTAGTGGCTGTATGCATGGCTGCCCCCATCATCATCATGGCGGCCAGTTTTGGATTAAAACGATCAGAAGTTTGTCCTTCTGACTTGAGCGTCTTAAAACGATGGAAGAGTGCAAGACGGGGCGGATAAAACCCTTGAGGATTGTCGTGTTTTTTCTGAGGTGAAGAAAGGAAAGGGGCCGTCATGGGTAGAATGGTACGAAAGTAAATAATTGAGTGTCTGAAGACCTCTTCAAGCCAGTGTTCAAGATCATCAAAGTCAGACTCAATACACTCTACCAAGGCTTTTTGTTCAGGCATAGCCTCACGAACTATGGCTTGTATCAGGCCACTTTTATCACCAAAGTTGTTGAAGACACTGGCTTCTGTTACACCTGCATGCTGGGCGACCGCTTTGGTGGTGATTGCTTTGATGCCTCCTGAATCCAGTAAGGAACGTGCAGCAACTATGATCTGATTTCTTACCCTGGGTCTGGGCATGCTCACTCCTTTGACTGTTAGAGTTCTTTATCAGGCACAATGAATGACTCATTATGCCTGAAATTCAGAACTTTTATTGCCCGGTTTAGAGTTTAGGGCTTTGTCTATTACCGTCCCAAATAGCTAAAATACCATTGAGAGTGCCTATATAAGCAGTGCCATCAGGGCCAATAGAGATGGGGGCCCAGTTATTATCAAACTGCTGACCGGCGCCTGTTCGAATCTTGAATGCAGTTTCACCTGTTTCAGCGTCCAGAGCCATCAGATACCAGGCCATTTCATTGGTTCCTTCCTGAGCTTCAAATGTATAGAAGTATGCCAGGCCGTTAGCGGAAGATAGTTTCGGTACCACGGACGGTGCTTTTTCTGAAGAAGTCCAGGCTACGTCACAACCTGATTCGTCTTCTCTGACATCAATTTTGCTGATGCCGCCGGTAACCGTACTCCAATCTTTGTGTTCCATGGCGTTGGTATAGCCAAAATTGTTCTCAATAATAATGGATCGGCCATACCCAATCATTGAATTATCGGTAGAGGACTTGCCTGCGGTGAAAAGAGGTACGCTGCAGATTAAACGATCACCTTTGAAGTCAGCTTCACGACGATAGACCAGAAGATTGATTTTTTCATCAGCGTTATCGGTGACAGTAATGTATTTATCACCGATGAGTGTGGGGGTTGTGCCCGACCCCTGGTTTATAGAACCTACTTTACGAGAACTGCCTCTGTCGTAAGTTTCTCTCCAAATGGTTTTAGGGCTCCCGTCAGCGTCTGCTTTCATGCTGTAGGTAGCGTGGTCAGAGACAATATAAACAGCATTCTGATCAACTGAGAATCCATTCTGTATTTCTTCATTCGCTAAATGAATGCCTTTGATCTCTCCGTTATCCGGGTTCAGAGTACCCACCCGACCGAATCGGGTAACCCACCAGATCAAACCGTTGTGATCGGGCATTACCGCGGTAATGGGGTCGCATTCACCACTGGGGAACCAGTTCCCCCAATCCATGCAATCATTGGGCACATCCTGGCTAAGGTCCCAGCTGTCCTCCAGATTAAATGACCAGTTACCTTGCTCATCCTGTGAATGACCCACTCTGACAATAGTCTGAGTACTGTCTGCTAAAACAACACGGTCTTTGTCGTCCAGGTAGTAATATGCGCCTCCTGATGTGTCGGACATGATGACGTCCCTGTCTCTTTTAACCAGAGCCTGAAAACTGCTCGGTCTGGATGGCAGTTTGTAGCGTGCCAGCAGTTCGAGTGATTGAGGGGACAATAACTGAAGTTCAAACCCCACCATGGAGGCGCAGAGAGCAACCAGTTGTCCTTGTTGGTCAAACGTGATGGTGGCGCACATGCCTCCTGGCAGCTTTGAGCCGCTACGGGTTGTCATTTGAGGGTCGATACCCAGAGGCCCCATGGCACTGTGGACATCTGAGTTATAGCCATCACTGTGCATTGTACTTTTGCTGTGGGGAGCCATGAATAAATTATCTGCAGGCTTACCCTCAAAAGGTTTGGGGGTGGCCGGACTACCGATGAAAGCCGGAGCAGTCAGTTCTGCTGTTTGCAAGGATTCAGGTTGTTGGGTGGGGCTGCAGCCTGAAATCAGAAAACTGGCTCCTACCAGGAAAAAACCTTTTTTTATCATTGTCGACATCCTGTGTGCTGTTGTTTTTATAGCGCTACTATAAAAACGAAAGTCGTCCGGTGACAAGCCTTATTTTCAGAAAAATCGATTGTTTAATCCTTTGTGTACGGGCTTTTTAAATAAAAGAGAAAACTGAACGGTAAAAAATGGCCGGTTTTGTCATTGCCTGTTTCCACAGGAAAGTGATCATAGGTGGCAATGAGCTGGAGTAAAAAAATATGCCTATAGCGCACAAAAGAATGCCCATGGCGAAAAAATAGAATAACAAAGGATAACCAACCGATGTCCCAATCCATTGCCGCGTTGAAAGCAGTTGTAAGTGGGCTGACCCAACCAGGGGGTCAGTTTGAAATGGGAGACACACAGATCAATGGAATCCAGTACAAAAGTTATAAGAATGCACCTGCTACTTTGACAGAGATTTACCAGGCGAGCACAGCCTTTGGCGATGCTCCCTTTCTGGTTTATGAGGATGAAACCTATAGCTTCAAGGAAGTGTTTGAGCTTTCTCAGAAGCTGTCAGCCCGCCTTGTTCAACAAGGTGTGAAAAAAGGTGATCGTGTGGCGATTGCCATGCGGAACTGCCCGGAGTGGGTAGTTGCTTTTATGGCGGTGACTTCTGCCGGAGCCATTGCCGTCGCACTGAACAGCTGGGGTGAAGCGGATGAGCTGGCGTATGGTCTGACTGATTCCGGTGCTTCACTGGCATTTCTCGACGGTCGTCGTCTGGAGTTATTGTCTGACAAGCTCTCAGATCTGGGTATTAAGGCTGTGGCAGTTAGAGTTGAGAATGACTTGCCGGCAAATACTTTGTCCTGGAGCCAACTGCTGGCTTCTCCGGCTGCTGAGCAAACCGTTGATATCAGTGCTGATGATTCTGCATTCATCATGTACACCTCTGGGACAACCGGGCGTCCCAAGGGGGCGTTAACCTCCCATTGGACCGCAGGTCAGGCCGTTATGTGCGGTTCTATGGCGGGAATGGTGGTGGCCTCTCAGCATCCTAAAACGATTGAAAAGCTCATGGCTCGTGCCAAGCCTACCGCTATTATGCTCTCACTGCCCTTGTTTCATGGCAGTGGCCTGATGACAGTCATATTCAGTGCGCTTAGAAACGGCACTAAGGTGGTTATGCAGCCTAAATGGGACCCGACAGAAGCTCTGAAGCTGATCGAAAGGGAAGGTGTCGGTACTCTTTCTGGTGCGGCCAAGATGATCTGGGATTTGCTGGAGCATCCTGATTTTGATCAGTACGACACCAGTAGTATTTTTAATATGACAGGCGTTGGAGCTGCCCAGCCAGAAACCCTGGTGAAAGATATTCTGACGGCTTTCCCTGATAATTTCACAGGGACGGGCTACGGTATGACGGAGTGCAACATGTTTGCCACGCTCAATACCGGGCCAACTTACCTTGAGAATAAAGACAGTGTAGGCCTTCCTTATCCTGTGACAGAAATCAAGATTGTAGACGAACAAGGTAAAGAGTTACCCATAGGTGAGGTCGGAGAAATTTGCATCAAGGGGCCAACACTGGTTGATGGCTATTGGGGTAAACCTGAAGCCACAGCAGAAACCATTATTGATGGCTGGCTGCATGGTGGAGACATAGGCTATCTCGGTGAGAATGGTCTGGTTTATGTCTGCGACCGGAAAAAAGATGTAGTGATTCGTGGTGGTGAGAATATCTACTGCGTAGAGGTTGAGTCAGTTATCAATGCTCATACCTGTGTGGATGAGTGTGCAGTATTTGGTGTACCTCATGAGCGCTGGGGTGAAGAACTGGCCGTCACGCTGCGACTCAAGCAGGATTCTGATTTATCGGAAGACACTTTGAAAGAGCATGTCAGTCGTCATCTGGCCCGGTTTAAGGTGCCCACGTACGTTAAAATAATCAGTGAACCATTGCCGCGTAATGCTATGCAAAAAGTGCTGAAGCACGAAGTTCGTAGACAGTATCTGGAAAAACTGGCTTAATTTGAGGGTCTGATAAAGAAGGCTGGCAGATGAAACACTGACCAGCCTTTTTTGTCTGCGGTCAGACATCAGGCTTTAGTCTGTGCCAATCTAAAAGCAAACAGCCATGAGCGAAAAGTGCGGCTCACTTCAAAGTATTGAGATGACTGCAGGACCTGACAGAGCTGTGCTTTCATACTAATAAAGTGCGAAAAGCCTATGACTGAATTACTCTACCCGATTAATGGGGTGCCAGAACCCGGTAAAACGATCGAAGTTGTCCCGGGTGTCAAATGGCTGAGAATGCCGCTCTTCATGAAGCTGGATCATATCAATCTATATCTGATCAAAGACAACGATGGCTGGTTTATTGTTGATACAGGGCTCAGGGGAGAAAAGACTCGAGAATATTGGGAAACCATTTTTGAGCATGAACTGGAAGGTTTGCCGGTAAAAGGCGTTCTGGTGACTCACCTTCATCCCGATCATGTAGGACAGGCAGGCTGGCTGACAGAAAAGTGGCAGACAGACCTCTGGATGACCCGAACAGAATATCTGGCTACTCGTCTATACATGAGCTCTACGGGGCACTCTGAAGCTTATCTTTCTTTCTTTGAGCGGGCCGGACTGGATGAGTCGGCTATGGAGCATTTAAGAAAGGGTACCAGTGGTATCAGTAAGATGGTGGAGCCTCTTCCCGGTAGTTTTCGTCGTCTGGAAAATGGCCAGACACTGGTCATCGGCGAGCAGGAGTGGCGTATCATTGTCGGCTATGGTCATTCGCCAGAGCATGCCTGCTTGTATTGTGAGTCCCTCAATATACTGATTTCAGGAGATCAGGTATTACCGAAAATCACCCCCAATATTTCTGTCAACAGTACTGAGCCAGAAGCAGATGCATTGAAGGTCTTTCTTGAAACGTTAGAGCAGTTGAAACAATTGCCCGAAGATACGTTGACTCTCCCCGCGCATAATGATCCTTTTCTGGGCTTGCATACCCGGTTGCAGGCTATGATCGATCACCATCAAGAGAATGTTGACCGTCTTGCTGAGCTCTGTAAAGAGCCTGTTCCTGCTCTTGAATTGATTGAGCCTTTATTTAAACGGCCTTTGAAAGGGGCGGAAATGATGATGGGCATGGGGGAATGTATTGCTCACCTTAATTACATGATGAATCAGGGCAGAATGATTCGTAATCTGGCGGATGGGGTTTATTTCTATCAGTCCGCAAGCTGAACAGAAAACGGTAATCCTACACATTCTTCAATCCTGCATTACACTCTGGAATGACTTTTATCTCTTCCGGAGTGTACGTCATGAAAATCGTTGTTGTCGGAGCCACTGGAACCATTGGTTCAGCCTTGGTCTATGCCTTGCAGAATGATCACGAGGTGATTGCTGTTGGTAATAGCAGGGGTGATTATCAGGTTGATATGACTTCGGAAGACTCTATCAGGGAGCTGATGGGATCGTTGGGTCACTTTGATTCTCTGGCTGTCACTGCGGGTAATGTTGCTTTTAATAGCCTGCAAGCGATGACTTCGGCTGAGTGGCAAAAAGGCGTAGACAGTAAGCTGATGGGGCAGATTAATCTGGTTCGCTATGCACTTAAAGCGTTGAATGAAAATGGCTCAATTACTCTGACCAGTGGCATTATTGCCCGAGAGCCTATTCCTAAAGGAATCAGTGCCTGCACGGTTAACGGAGCAGTTAATCATTTTGTTAAAGCAGCTTCTCTGGAAATGCCCAGAGGGATTCGTATCAATTGTGTCAGTCCAACGGTACTGAAAGAGTCCAGTGCAACCTATGGGGATTTTTTTCCTGGCTTTATTCCTGTGCCTGCCAGTACCGTAGCTCAGGCTTACAAAAAGTCGATTATGGGCATTCAGAATGGTCGAATATTTGAGGTGGATTAAATGAGGCTATGTTCACTCTTTCTGATGCTGGTGGTTCTGCGAATTGACGCAGCTACATTGGGTATTCCAGATTTTAAAGTGTCAGCAGTCGAAGTATTGGCCGATGGTTTTCAATTCACTGAAGGGCCAGCCTGGAATCCTGATGGCTACTGGATTTTCAGTGATATTCCTGCCAACACTATCTACAAGTACACAAATAATGGTGTGAAAATCGGCAGTATTTCTCCCAGCGGTTATGCCAACGGCAATATTATCAATGCGGGCGGACAGATTATCAGTGCCCGCCATAACCGGACGATGGGCATTACCGAGAAAGGGAAATTGATCAATCTGGCGACTCATTACGGTAAGGGAAAGTTAAACAGTCCTAATGACCTGGCTTTTGATCAATACGGTAATATCTGGTTTACCGACCCGGTATATGGCATCACCGGAAACGGGCCGGAAAAAGCTGAAGAAGAGCAGCCTGTGCGTGGAGTGTATCGCTTTAATAATGACACTGGTCGTCTAGAGCGAATGATCGATGATTTAATCAATCCTAACGGTATCGCTTTTTCTAAAGACTGGAAGCAGTTGTTTGTTTCAGACAGTGCCAGTGGTGTTGTTTATCAGTTTGCTATGGGTGATGCGGGTCATCCTGGACCTAAACGCTTTTTTGCAAAAGTGCCGCCTCAGGCGAATCATGCCCCAAGGGTGGATGGCATAGCTGTTGATAATGAAGAGAATCTTTGGGTGACAGGTCCCAGGGCAATAGGCGTTTTCAATTCTGCCGGGGTGCCTTTATACCGTTTGGATTTTCCTGATGCCAGACAGCTGACCAACATTGCTTTTGGTGGGCCGGAAGGAAAGTCTGTCATTGTTACCGCAGCTGATCAGGTATATCAGTTCAGGATACTCAAAGAAACCAAGGATTAGGTCACTGCTGGTTTTTAGTGATCTGTTTGGATATTTTATACCATTTTAAGAAAGGCTTTGTCAGAGGCTGTTTTGAGTTGAGAGCAGCATAAAAAATGCCCGACTTTAAGAGTCGGGCATTGTCATCATAAAGGTTCGATTTCTTTACAGGAAGAAGTCGGTTGTTTCACGACCAAATGTTACACCGCCATAGTTTCTGGCGTATTTTTCAGGCTGGTTGGCAACGTGAGTTCGACCGGTTTGGATGTCGCGGAATGCACGGTTTACCTGATGATCCTGACGGATCGCAGCAGAACCACAGCTCAGATAAAGCTTGGTAACAGCATCGGCGCAACGTGAAGCTACCATGGCTGAGTCATACCGCCACTGAACACGTTCTTCAATGGTCAGTTCTTCACCGTTTTCTGCACGTTCTGTCATGATATCGAAGTTTCTGTACATAACAGCCTTGAGTTCATGATAAATCCGCAGGGCATCAGCAGCTGCATGTTGAGCAACAGGGTCTTCAGCAACATTTTTGGCATCGTGCAGGGCAATACGGTTACGGTTGAATGCAATGTAATCATCCACCGCACCTTTCAGTGCACCGATAGCAGCTGAAGATACTGACCGAACAAAGATCTGGCCAAATGGCAGTTTGAACAGGGGAGACGTGTTGACCTCATTACCCGGGCTGTTCTGCATGAAGCCATCCAGTGAGCGGTGAGTACGATACTCGGGAACAAAGGCGTCTTTGACAACAACGTCGTTGGATCCTGTGCCTTTGAGGCCCATGACATCCCAGTTATCAATGATGTCATAGTCACTGCGTGGTACCAGGAAGGTTCTGTAGTCAGGCGCTTCACCAGGATTCTTGGGAGGAACCATGGCGCCCAGGAAGGCCCATTCGCAGTGTTTGGAGCCTGAAGAGAAACCCCAGCGACCACTCAGCTTGTAGCCACCTTCTACATGCTCAACTTTACCGACAGGCATATAAGAAGAAGAGATAAGAACACTGGTGTCTTCTCCCCAGACATCCTGAGCTGCACGGTCGTCAAACAGGGCCAGCTGCCAGTTGTGAATCGCGACTACACCCAGAACCCAGGCTGAAGACATGCAGCCTTCGGCCACTTTCGTTTGCACTTCAAAGAAGTCAAAAGGAGTGAGTTCATAACCACCCCATTTGGAAGGTTGAAGGATTCTGAAGAAGCCGGCTTCCTGGAAGTCCTTGATGGTGTCTTCAGGTAGAACACCGAGCTCTTCTGCTTGTGTTGCTCTTTCTTTCAGAACCGGCACCAGCTCCTGGGCACGCTCAAACAGCTGCTTTCTGATCTGCTCTTTGTCGATCATTATTATTGTCTCCAGTGCATGCCCACAGCCGGTTACATACAAATAGATGAGCTGTAAGGCGGATTAGCTTTGGGGTGGCGAGTATTCTCAACCACCTCCGGGTTCCCCGATAGATAAATTGAAACAAGCCCTATGGCCAGTCACATCCTCTAAATGGACCATGTGGCGTAATCGGTTTAGGGGGAGAGGGGTAAGCTGAATGACTTAAGTTTTTTGGGTTGAAAAACAACCCTGCAGGTGTCGCCAGTACTGGCTTTTACAGCATTTATGATTGGGTGTGGCTTTAGTCTTGATGGACGATGCTGGTTTGAGGGGTGAAGATGACAATGCCATTCATTGAACCATCCAATTGTTTGGCAAAAATAGCCATGAGATGAACCTTATTACTTGAATGGAGCCATTCTTCGTTAGCTTTTATAAGCGAGAGGTGATGAAAAATGGCTTCGGAAAATAAAAAAACAGACCAAGGAAGCCGTAGATGAGTCAGTTCGACACTCTGAAGAGCCTTCAGCCCGAGAAGAGCCCTCAGCCCGAGAAGAGCCCTCAGCCCGAGAAGAGCCTTCAGCCCGAAGCCATCACAAACCTGATGAAGCAATCCATGAGAAGACTGGCCAGTTCCGTCTCAGTGGTTTCTTCAACCAATGGCAGTGAACGACATGCTATGGCAGCAACGTCTGTGACTTCTCTTTCCATGGACCCACCCTCATTACTGGTTTGTGTGAACAAATCAACGGCAATGCATGAAGTGTTGGATGAAGGGGTGGATTTCTGTATTAATGTACTCAGCCAGAGTCAGGCCGAGGTTTCCTCAGCGTGTGGTGGCAAGCTCAGAGGTGAGGAGCGCTTTACGGTCGGTAACTGGAAAGAATCTGCCAGTGGCCTGCCTTACCTTGCCGATGCCCAGTCTGTTCTCTTTCTGGAGCAGGACGGTCGTTATGAATACGGTACTCATACTATTTTCATCGGTCGAGTCAAAGATGTGCAGAATAGCGAAGCCATTGATCCTTTGATTTATGTTGATGGCCGATACACCACGACGACAGAACCCGAAGAAGCGTAAGAAACAGTTGCCAGCACTGACAAGTCATTAAATGACGACTGCATCTCCAATTGCAGCATGTTCACAGAACAATAAAAACAAGAAGACAGAGGGCATTCATGAACCGACAGCACCGCTCTGACCAGAGCAATGATATTCCTCAGCCGGTTAAAGTCAGTAGCCCTGACGATATTCAATGGCATCAGGAACATGATGTAGTCATCGTGGGTTTTGGAGGGGCGGGTGTCAGTGCCGCTCTTCAAGCTGTTGATAATGGTGCCGATGTGTTGGCGCTTGATCGATTCTTTGGCGGTGGTGCAACCACTTTGAGTGGTGGTGTTGTCTATGCCGGTGGTGGCAGTCAGTATCAGAAAGCTGCAGGTTTTGATGATACCCCTGAAGAGATGTTCAAGTACCTGAAAATGGAAGTGGGTGATGCCGTTCAGGATGAGACTCTGAAGCGTTTCTGCGACCAAAGTATTGATAACCTGCAATGGCTGGCGGACAACAATGTTCAGTTTGCAGGGAATGTGCCTCCTGAAAAAACGTCATATCCGGGTAAAAAATTCTTTCTCTATTATTCCGGGAATGAAGGGGTAGGCAGCTATGCAGAAAAAGCCCGGCCAGCTCCTCGTGGTCACAGAACTGCAGGCGTGGGAATGTCAGGCAACAACTTTTATTCAGCTCTGCAGCAGACTGCGCTGAACAAGGGTGTAAAGGTTCAGTCGCAGAGTGAAGCGGTGGGGCTGGTGGTGAATGAGGCGGGAGAAGTTCTGGGGGTTGAAGTTCGATGTCTGCCAGAAGGTTCTGAGGCAGCCAAGAAACATAAAAAGCTCTCCAATCTGGCCACGAAGATTCATCTCTATGCTCGTAAAAAAGCCTTTTCTCTGCGTGCCCAGGCAGAGAAGGTGGAGCATGAGTTTGGTGAAACCCGTTTTATCAGAGCAAAAAAAGGTGTCGTGCTGTCCACAGGGGGCTTTGTTTTCAATAAGGCCATGGTTGATCAGTATGCACCTGTCTATAGCAAGGGGCTGCAGTTAGGAGCTACGGGTTGTAATGGCAGTGGCATACGACTTGGGCAGAGTGTCGGTGGTGCTGTAGACCGAATGGAAAAGATGAGTGCATGGCGCTTTATCAATCCACCCAAAGGCTGGTCTCAGGGCATTGTGGTGAACAAGCAGGGCGAGCGCTTCTGTAATGAAGAAGTGTATGGCGCCAAGCTGGGTTATGAAATGTGTGAGAATCAGGATGGCAAAGCCCATGTCATCATCAACAAAGCCCTGTTTAAAAAATCCATAAGGGATGTTGCTCCCTGGAAGGTCTGGTCTTTCCAAATGATGCCAGCCCTGATGGCGATGTTTATGGGCGCTAAAAAAGCCAAGAGTATTGAAGAACTGGCTGACAAAATCAATGTACCTGCAGATAAACTGTCCGAAACCATCAGCGATTATTCTGCAGCTGCCAGAGGTGAGAAAGAAGATTTTCTGGGTAAATCCAAAGGCTTTCTTGCACCGGTGGACGAAGGTCCCTGGTACGCGCTGGATGCTTCCATCGACAGTAAACTGATGCCTTGTCCTGTGATTTCTCTGGGTGGCTTGAAGATATCAGAAGAAACAGGTCTGGTACTCAATGAGCAAGGGAAGAGCATTAAAGGGTTATACGCTGCAGGTCGGGCAGCCATTGGTGTTGCTTCAAACTTGTATGTCAGCGGATTATCTATTGCAGATTGTGTGTTCTCCGGAAGACGTGCCGGACAGCATATGACGTCTACCCAAAATGTTGAGTCCCAGGTTAAGGAGGAAACTGTCAGTGAACCGTGTTAAAGATAAAGTTTGCATTGTGACTGGCGCTGCCAACGGTATGGGGCGTGAAGATGCTCTGCTGCTGGCAGAGCAGGGTGCCAGAGTAGTCATTACTGATATCAATGAAGAAGCCGGTCAGAAACTGGCAGATGAGATGGGAGCTCAGGCTCTTTTTATTCATCACGACGTAGCCTCAGAAGAAGGTTGGAAGAACGTCATTGATAAAACCCTGAGCACCTTCGGACGTTTGGATGTACTGGTGAATAATGCGGGTATTCTGGAACTGGCATCTATTGAAGATACTGATCTTGCGCTTTTTCAGAAGATGAGTCGGGTAAACAGCGACAGTATTTTCCTGGGTTGTAAATATGCCATTGAGGCCATGAAAGCCAGTGGTGGTGGCTCAATTATAAATATGTCGTCTATTGCCGCTATTGCCGGGCAGAGCTATACCTGTGCCTATTCCGCTTCAAAAGGGGCAGTTGCAGCGATGACCCGCTCCGTAGCGCTGCATTGTAAGGAAAAGGGTTACGGCATTCGCTGTAATTCTGTTCATCCTGACGGTGTTGATACGCCCATGACTCAAAAGTATACCGGTGGTGCTCTGTCGGAAGAGGTCATGAACGATCCCAATAACCGAATCTGTCATCCCAGAGAAATAGCCAATCTGGTGCTTTTCCTGGCTTCTGATGAATCCCGTTTTATTAACGGAGCTGAGCTGAAAGTAGATAATGCACAAAGCATTAGTGGTGGCTGAGTAGGGTTCAGCCATGGCCTGAATGCCCTTAGCGAAAAAGAATAAAAAGAGAGATGTAATCATGACTGCAGAAACCAGCCTGAGCAAAACACGTTATCACAACCTGGAAGTGGCTGAAGTGATCGAAGAAACCCACGACAGTAAATCGGTGGTTTTTAAGATCCCACAGGATCAGAAGGACGCTTTTGAGTATTTGCCAGGCCAGTTTCTGACGCTGAAAGTCCCTTACGATGGCAAGCAGCTGGTGCGTTGCTACTCACTGGCCAGCTCGCCTCATGTAGAGGTGGTGCATAAGGTCACTATCAAACGTGTTGATGGTGGTCGTATTTCCAACTGGATCAATGATGAAGTCAAAGTGGGTGATAGCATCGAAGTGATGCCACCTGCCGGTCTTTTTTATCTGAATGAAGCCAGCAATGATGTCATTCTGTTTGGCGGTGGCTCAGGTATTACTCCTGTTATCTCCATTCTGAAATCTGCCTTGAAAACCACTGACCGAAAAGTCAAGCTGGTTTATGCCAACCGGGATGAAGAATCAGTCATCTTCCGGGAAGAGCTGAAGCAGATTGAGCAGAATCATAGTGATCGTCTGGATATTGTTTACATTTACGACACTGTTCATGGTTTCCTCAATCCGGACATGGTTAAAGAAGTGACAACCGGACATGTGGGGGCAGAGTTTTATATCTGTGGTCCCGGCCCCTTCATGGATACCGTAGAAAATACCCTGCTGTCTGAGGGAGAAGAAAAGTCCCGTATTCATGTCGAGCGTTTTGTCTCACCGGCTGACCCTGATGAAGCAGCTGCACTTGAGGCTGAAGCCATAGCGGCTGCTGGAGACTCAACGGTAACAGCCTTCAAGGTTGAGCTGGATGGTGAAGAGCATACGATTGATTATGAAAAAGGCGACACTGTTCTTAAGTCCATGCTGAAGGCGGGTATTGATGCGCCATTCTCCTGTGAAGAGGGGATGTGTGGTGCCTGCATGTGTGAAATAGAAGGTGGTGAGTCTCAACTGGGCATTAATGAAGTTCTGACCGACGAGGAACTGGAAGAAGGTTGGACTCTGGCATGTCAGTGTCGTCCAATTAGTGGCAACATCACAGTGAAGTTCCCGGATTAAGTCGGTGATATTCTGACTGAAACAATATCCTGTAACTATCACGAACAGAGAAGAACAATAAAAGGTATCCAGAGCATGTCAGACGTGACCACGTATCAAACCATTCCAGCATTGATGGACTATGTGGCAGAGCAGTACGCTGACCGCAATGCTGTAGAAGATGAAGGTAAGATACTAACTTATCAGGAGTTGAACCAGCTCAGAAAGCAGGCCGCCGCTGCACTGGTTGGAATGGGAGTCAAAGAAGGGGATCGTATTGCGGTCTGGGCGCCTAATATCTGGGAGTGGATTGTGGCCGCTACAGCGTTGCAAGCGGTAGGTGCTGCGCTAGTCCCTTTGAACACCCGTATGAAAGGCTCCGAAGCTGGATATGTGCTGAAAGCCAGTGGTGCCAAAATTCTGTTTACCATTGACGAGTTTCTGGGTTCCAGTTATCCGGCAATGCTGAAGGATGAACACCTGCCTGAATTGGATACGATCATCACTTTCAGACCCCAAACAGACTCTGATCAGACAGCTTCTTATCAAAGAGTGAGCTGGGATGAGTTCCTGGGAATGGCTGATTTTTCCAATGAAGCTGAAGTGAATATCCGCCAGAGCCGTGTCAAGACAGACACAATGTCGGACCTGTTGTTTACTTCTGGTACGACGGGTAAACCCAAAGGCGTTATTACCCAGCACGCTCAGAATATAAAAGTCGTGGCAGACTGGAGTGAAGTGGTAGGCCTGACCGAAGGTGACCGCTACCTGATTGTGAACCCTTTCTTCCACTCCTTTGGATACAAGGCAGGCTGGTTGGCGGCACTTATGAGAGGGGCTACGATTTTGCCTCTGCAGGTTTTTGATGTACCCACGATCTTGCAGAAAGTGGATGAAGAAAAAATAACAGTTTTGCCAGGGCCTCCCACACTGTATCAATCCATACTGTCGCATCCGGATAGAGAGCAATATGACATCAGTTCTCTGCGTGTTGCTGTAACAGGTGCGGCTGCCATCCCCGTTAGTATGATTCAGGCCATGGATGAAGTACTGGGCTTTGACAATATAGTAACAGCCTATGGTTTAACGGAAGTTTGTGGCTTTGCAACCATCTGTCGCCCGGGAGATTCGCCAGAGTTAATTGCCAATACCTCGGGTCGAGCCATGCCTGGTGTTGAGGTTCGTTGTGTCGATGAATTTGGTGTAGAAGTCCGCAGGGGAACGCCTGGTGAGGTCGTGGTGCGTGGGCCGAATGTGATGCAGGGCTATTTCAATAACGATGCAGCGACTAAAGAAACTATTGATGCCGATGGCTGGTTGCATACGGGTGACATCGGAGTCATGGATTCGCTGGGTTATCTTAAGATTACCGATCGCATGAAAGATATGATTATTACCGGTGGTTTTAATGTTTATCCAGCTGAAATTGAAAACCTCATGAGCCATCACAATGCTATAGCTCAGGTGTCTATTGTAGGGGTTTCAGACGAACGTTTGGGTGAAGTGGCTATGGCCTGGATTGTGAAAAAACCAGGCCAGGAACTGGAAAAGAAAGAGTTGATCAGCTGGTGTCGTGAAGAGATGGCTAATTATAAAGTACCCCGCCATGTTCGCTTTGTTGAAAACCTGCCACTTAATGCTTCGGGCAAAGTGATGAAATTTGAGCTTCGCGACAGAGCTGAGCAAGAGTTGACCTGATACTTAAAAAATTGATCGTTTAATGTAAGCCACCTCACCATTATCTTGTGAAGGTGGCTTTTTATTTTACACGTCGGTTTATCTCTACCCTTCATAGTCTTTTTGTGCGACATTAAGTCGTTCGATTTAATGTACGATTTCCAATAATGGATGTACCTGTTTTAAAAGGTTGTTCCAGAGCTACCTGTACCGGAAAGCCACCAATAACGATTAAAAAACGCAGGATGATGCTTTTATGTATGACTTTATCATTGTCGGTGCCGGTTCGGCTGGCTGCGTACTGGCCAACCGCCTCTCAGCCAACCCCTCACACAAAGTACTGCTGCTGGAGGCGGGTCCCCGAGATAATAACCCGGTGACTCATATGCCCGGTGGTGCAGCTGAAGCCATGAAGAGCAGTAAGCTCAACTGGAAAATGGAATCTACCCGGCAAAAAAATATGGGTAATCGTAAGCTGGCTGTACCCAGAGGTAAAACGTTGGGTGGCTCCAGTGCCGTTAATGGTATGGTATACGTTCGTGGTCATGCATCAGACTATGATGATTGGGCTGAAGCCGGCAATGAAGGTTGGAGTTACAAAGAGGTTCTGCCTTACTTTAAGAAAAGTGAGAACAACGAGCGTGGAGCCAACGACTTTCATGGCGATCAGGGTGAATTGCAGGTCAGTAATGCGGGCTCTGGACTCCCTGCCTTTGATGTCTTTGTCGAGGCTGGAAGAGAAATTGGTATCAAAGAGTGTGAAGACTTTAATGGTGCTGATCAGGAAGGTATAGGCCTTTATCAGACAACCATTCGCAAAGGCTTGCGAAGCAGCAGTGCAAGCGCATTTCTACGCCCTGCAGAAAAGCGGAAAAACCTCACAGTTCGTACAGGGGTAGAAGTGACTCGTGTTATCTTGTCAGGAAAGCGGGTCACAGGTGTTGAGATACTCAATGGTAAAAAGACCGAAGTCGTTAATGCATCGAGAGAAGTCATACTCAGTGCAGGTGCCATCAAGAGTCCACATATTCTTCAGTTATCAGGAATAGGGCGTGACGCGGATCTGTCCGAAGCCGGGGTTAGAACCTTACATGAGTTACCCGGTGTAGGTTACAACCTGCAGGAGCATCTTGATCTTCATATCAATTATGAGTGTAAACCTGAACTCAGTCTGAACGGTCTGGACTTCTTCCCTCATAACGCCAAGATTGGGTTGGAATGGCTTCTGACTAAAGATGGAATAGGCGCATACAGTGGGATTGAAGGAGGTGCGTTTGTAAAAAGTTCGCCCGAATTGAGCCGACCTGATATCCAGTTCCATTTTGTGCCCACTTATATGATCAGTCTGACGGACCCATTGCCCAGAACTAAAGGGTTGTCTATTCAGGGTTGTAATCTCCGGCCTGAAAGTCGTGGATTTGTTAAGTTGCAATCCAGCAATCCACTGGACTATCCGGAAATCGATTTCAATTTGCTGGACAGTGAGTACGACTGGCAAATTTTGCGAAAGGCTCTGGATACTACCTTTGATATGGCCGCCTCCAAAGCCTGGTCAAAATACATTACTCGTCCAATTACACCTAATCTTGAAAGCACTAATGACGACGTACTCAGAGATGTGATTCGTCGAACAGCAGAGACTGTTTATCACCCGGTAGGCAGCTGCAAGATGGGGCAGGATGAAATGGCCGTTGTCGACGAAACATTAAAAGTGCGTGGTCTGGAAGGGATTAGAGTGTGTGACGCCTCCATTATTCCTACCCTGATCGGGGGTAATACCAATGCGCCCACTATGATGATCGGTGAAAAATGCGCGGATATGATTTTGGCTGAAGCTTCTTGATAGCCAGAATGGAAATTTATATAAGGGAGGGCTGTACCAGGTTTTAACCCGGTACAGCGGGGGAGGGATTAGGACTGATATCGGACTTGAATTTCTGTCATGAGTCTTTTCATCATACTGATCTCTTCATTCAACTCAGTTATCTTTGCCTGCAGCTGTCCGTTTTCTTTCTCAAGTTCATTTAGGCGGGCTTCAATAGCCTGCTCACGCTCTTTTTTCTTCTGGCGGCTTTTGGCCACCGCAACGTTGTTTCTGTCTCGCTTCTGGCGATACTCATCACTGTTTTTGTCCAGTTCAGTCGTAGGCTTTCTGATAGGTTCGAATGGAGCATAGTAGACGTTTGTAGGGGTCATGCATGACAGGCTTGAAAGCTTATAATGATGCGCCATCAAACACTTCAAAAGGCAGTTGTGCAGAGTTAATATCGTCCACGCAGCCAAGATTTACCCGATAGTGTCCTGGCTTTCTCAAGGTACTGTGAAAGGTATAAATGCCACACTGATTGCAGAAGTTATGTTCGGCAATGTCTTTGCCAAAAGAGTAGGTAGAAAGGGCATCTCCAGTGACTTCAATAGTCAATTCTTCAGGGGCAAGTGTAAAACTGCTCATAATGGCTCCCTTGCGTTTACAGAGAGAGCAGTTGCAGCGTAGGCCCTGATCAATAAGGGGGCTGGTGAAGGAAAAGCGTATTGAACCGCAATGGCAGCTGCCTTGATAAGTTTTCATCTTGATGTCACCTGTGTGGATAACTGTCAGGCAGTTCATCGCGTCAGGCTGGTTTTGTCAATCATAGAATGATCGGAAGTAATATGGCCTCTCCAGGAGAAAGGCCAGAACAGAAAGGTCGGATGTTTATTGGCTGGTTGCCATTCTCTGATGAAGCTCCCGGTAGTAAGGCATGGCTTCTTCCATACCACTCACCGTGGTATAGAGTGGGACGTATCCCAAATCTTTTTGTGCTTTTTCAATGCTAAAGAAATTGTCGATACCAATTCTTTCCAGAGCCAGAGTTGTTTGAGGGGGCTCTGGAATTTTGAACCACTGATGCAGTTTTTCCCAGGTACCGATAATAAGCTTCACTAACCCATAAGGAATATGTTTTTCAGGGTAGGGATAACCCAGGCTTTCTATTAAAGTTCGGGAGAACTCCATCATGTTGGCGGGTTCGCCATCGTTAATAAAATAAGCTTGTCCGGGGGCTTTCCCGCCTTCTTTGAGCTGAGCGGCTGCCAGCAGCTTTCCATGTATCAGGTTGTGGACATAAGAGTTGTCGAGTCTGGATTTGCCATCACCCACAATGGCTTTTACGGTGCCAGCAATTAATTCTTCTATTAATAGTTTGAAGACGGTCTGGTCGCCGGGTCCCCAGATACCGCTTGGGCGAATGGCACAGGTCAGCAGCCCTTTCTGGCCATTAGCGGCCAGTACCAGTTGTTCTGCTTTGCACTTGGTTTCGGTATAAAGATCTCTGAACTCTGAGACATAGGGCAGGGTTTCGTTGCCATTGATGATGGGCTTGCCACCCACTACCACACTGTTTGAACTGGTATAAATCAGCCTCTTGGTGCCAGCAGACTGACAGGCATTGATGATATTGCGAGTGCCTTCCAAATTGACATTGTACGACAGGTTTCTGACTTCAGTGGATACAACCCGGCTGGATCGAATTTCTATAATGGCAGCTGTATGGAAGACGGTACTGATCCCTTCACAGGCTTGAGTAACTACCGCCTGATCAGCAATATTGCCTTGCAGCTTTTCCAGGTTGGGGTGCTCCAGAGGGCATTCTGCCAGATCAAAAACTCTTACAGAGTAGCCTTTGTCCAGCAAGGTTTGTGTCAGGTTCTGACCCAGAAAGCCTGAGCCGCCAGTGACCAGAATTTTACCCAGGTCAGGCGCTTCGGTCAGAGGAGTTTGTGAGGGCATATAATTATTCTTCTATTAGGTGCCAGTGTATGACTATAGCGAAGGCCATCAGGACTATTATCATCCAAATGGCCGATGGAAAGGGAAATCAGTAACTGGAAATGCAGCTATTATCTGACTTAAAGCAGGCGAGTAACTCCCAGAACAGGGCCGGCACTGCCCATGACGTGCTGGGCATAGATGCGCCAGCGACCGCCGTTCTTAACACCTACCACATAACAGTAGTTCTGATAGCGCATATGATTATGACCGTTCTGTACACGTCCCAAAGAGCGGTCAATACTGCCATCGTGATATTTGAAGCGGCCATTACGAATGAGGGCCCGATGCATATCTACCGCACCTAACTGTTCCGAAGGGCGGGGTTGTACATGTGCAACGACAGGCGAAGTATCCTGACCCTTGATACAGAAAGCACAGTCGCTGAGCATCCCGGTCACCATGATGTCAGCGCCGTTTCCCCCAAGGCTGTAGCTTTCCAGCGTCTCTACCGAGAATCCCTTTTCAGATTTAGGAACCATGCGTACATTATGAACCCGGACATTCATAGTTTCAGTTAATGTGTAGCCATTGGGATCAAAAGAAAAATACTCATTAGGGCGTTGAGTACCATGGGGAACACTTAACAGTACCGGGCTGTACTTGCCAAACTTGAAATCGTAGACCCCCGAGGTGGATTTTCCAGCCAGCCTGAGAACATTGCTACCAAGAAAGGACTCCGTCATGTTTTTTAGCTGATAGAGTGCTGTTGCGGATCTCATAGCGTCCTTCCCCTTTTCGTTTTTATCATTAAGGGAGTTAATCCTATCGGTTTAAGAGGGCGATTTAAATCAATGGTTCACTTGTTATACCAATCAAACTTTCAAACCCCGTTATGAGCAAGCCATTTGAGTTCAATAGGCAAGGCGACGATCCCCAGCGCAGAATATTGGACTCAAATGGCTGCACAATAGGGGATTTTGAAAGTGCGATTGGTATTATACCAAGAGGTCTACAAAATCAGCCGCTTCATAGCCCAAAATTCCTCTGTTGCTGAGAGTAATCCTCAAGTGCTTCAAGAAGTAACTGGGGTGTAAAATCTGGCCATAGTGCATCGGTAAAGTGGAGTTCACTGTATCGGGTTTGCAAAGATAGAAAGTTGCTCAGTCTTTTTCTTCCTCCTGTTCTGATCACCAAGTCAGGGTCAACCCAGTCAGGAAGCCCTCCGGTGAGCAGGTTCTGTTCAATTAATCGGAAGTCCAATTTAGTCTCGGGTTGGCTCTGGTTCAGAATAGCGGTCACTGCATGGACTAATTCAGCCTGCCCGCCGTAGACAAAGGCAATATTAAGAGTCAGGCCGGTATGTTCTCGGGTTTTCTCCACAATGGAGTCAATAGTCTGAAGAACCTCTTGGCTTAGTTTTGTTCTGAAGCCCAAGTGTTGAACCCTGATGGTGGAGTCAACCAATTCTTTTTCCCAGTGCTCCAGAACACTCCTTACCATCGCCATCAATACGGCTATTTCTTCTTCAGGGCGGGCAAGGTTTTCGGTCGACAGTGCATAAACAGTGAGCTGTTTGATGCCCATTTTTTCTGCTATCCGGGTCACCTGTAAAAGACGGGCTGCACCAAAAAAATGGCCGTAGCTGGGCTGGTCAAGAGATCTGCCTTTGGCATACCTTCTGTTGCCATCCATGATCATGGCTACGTGTTTTGGCATATTCTCCGGAAGCTCTGGGCAGAAATGTTCTGACTCCTGTTTCAGTGTCTCTGAGAAACTGGAGAGATCAGAATAAATATCTATAGCTGTTTTGGCGGCTGAAACGGTATCAGAAACATATTGAAGTGATGACAAAACTGGGTTCAGATTCCACCAGGAGTCAGTGATTGTGTATTCGGGCAGAAAGGTGGGGTCAGCCTGACAACTGAGTTCATTGGGATGACTGTTGGCCGTGAACAGTAGCAAAAAGATCAAAGAGAGGTTTTTTTGAAGTCTCATCGTAGCCCCGATTCTGATGCTAAAACGACAAGAATAGAAGGAAATCTGAGAAGCCAAGGAATAGTCTTGAAATAATTTCCTTATATGACCAACACCCGTTCGGGCTGAGCTTGTCGGAGCCCAGTGCCATCACCCTTCGACAGGCTCATCATTATCGTTACTGTTAATAACGCCTGGCTCCTCGGTTCAAGGTTGGGAAAGACAAACTCACACACTGCTCAGTAGTCCCATTAGACGATGATGACTCTTGCCTCTACGGATTTAATCATGCTCAGTCCATAGGAGCCTGACCGACAATAGACAGTCCGGCCTAAAACCCAGAAAGAACGGCCATCTTTTCCACTGAACTTGCTTAAATAGGTCAACTATTCGCACAAATTCAGTGAAAAAGCTGCCCCGTTCTACTGAGTTTTATGCTCGGGCGCCATTCTCGGTCAGGCTCCTGTAAGGCTGTGAGGCGTGTCTGTGGAACAGGAACCTCAGCAGAAAAGCAGCCATTGGAAAGAAAACAGCCATGAGCGAGAGAAATGTTTTTTTGAAGAACATTTCCAATAAAAAATAAGGTGAGGCAGAGTCAGCATGGATATTCGTGGATTAGGCTACGTAACGGTAGAGTCAACCGATCTGGCTAAATGGCAGGAGTACGGAACCCAGGTGCTGGGCTTAATGGAACATGAAGCGTCCGATGAAAATACTCTGCTTCTGAAAATGGATGAGCGTAATTACCGAATTGCTGTCGAAAAGTCTGATCGGGATGGCTACGGAGCTTCCGGTTGGGAAGTTGCCAATAAAGAGGCTTTCGAGCAGGCCATTACAGAATTGGAAGCCGCTGACGTACAAGTGACTTCGGGTACAGAAGAAGAAGCGGCTGCCCGAATGGTTCAGCAGCTGATCAAATTCTCTGACCCTGATGGCAACCGCCATGAATTGTTCTGGGGACCCGTTCAGGACTTCACGCATTTTGTATCACCGGTTGGTGTTTCCAGGTTTGTCACCACCGATCTGGGTCTGGGGCATGTCGTTATTCCTGCGCCCTCTTTCGAAACCTGTCGTGAATTTTATACCGACGTACTAGGCTTCGGTCTGTCCGATCTTATGCAGGTGACCTTCACAGATGACCCTGCTGAGCCCAAGAAACGTTTGCATTTCCTGCATTGTAATAATGGTCGTCATCACTCTCTGGCCATTTTTGAGTGCCCAATCCCGAGCGGTTGTGTCCACATGATGCTGGAAGTAGAAGAGATGGACGACGTAGGACGAGCTCTGGATAGAATGGAAGCTCATGGTGTCAAATTGTCTGCCACATTGGGTAAGCATACCAACGATGAAATGGTGTCTTTCTACATGCAAACACCGTCTGGTTTCGACATGGAATACGGCTGTGGTGGTCTGGTAGTTGACTGGGATCGTCATACTGTTTTTGAAAGCAGCTCCGTCAGCCTGTGGGGACATGACTTCAGTGTTGGCCGTCAGTAAAACTTTGCTGGCTCATAGCTGTTTCTGTTTATTCCCATGTGCCTCAATGGTGAGTGCGTGGGAATACCTGTCTCTTTCCCGCCTGCAGAAAGTTAAAACATATGACTGTTTTTGAGCATGGTGGGCAATGAATACAATAAGAAAGGTGTAGCAATGGATAAACGCATGACCACGGCGGACATCGTCGGCGAATTGCGCGATGGCATGACCATCGGTATTGGTGGCTGGGGGCCGCGCCGCAAGCCCATGGCTTTGATCAGAGAAATTCTACGCTCTGATGTAAAAGATTTGACCATCGTTGCTTATGGTGGTGCGGATGTCGGTATGCTTTGTGCAGCCGGAAAGGTAAAAAAAGTTATTTTTGCTTTCGTCTCTCTCGACTTTATTCCTCTGGAGCCTTACTTCCGTCAGGCTCGCCAGAAAGGTGAAATCGAAACTCTGGAGATCGATGAAGGCATGATGTTATTGGGTCTGCGTGCTGCGGCCTGGGGTTGTCCTTACATTCCTACCCAGATCGGTCTGGGTACCGATGTCGTCAAAGTGAATCCTGAGCTGAAAGTGATCGACAGTCCTTACGACGAGAAAGAGTGGGTGGCCATGCCTGCTCTGAAACTGGATGTTTCCTTGTTGCACGTTGATCGTGCGGATGAGCGTGGAGTCTGTCAGATCAAGGGTAATGACCATTACATGGATGACTGGTTTGCCCGTGCTGCAGACAAAACCTTTGTCACCTGTGATGAGCTGGTGGACAGCAATTACTTCAACAACCCTGAAGAATCTCGCTACGTATACTGGGAACGCTCCATGACTTCAGGTGTCAGCCTGGTACCGGGTGGTGCTCATCCTTCGTCGTGTGGTCCTTTGTACGGCTTTGATGTTAAACACTTCAAGGAGTACAACGCGTCCGCTAAAGAAGGAGGTTTTGAAGCTTACTACGAGAAGTATATTCAGAGCTCTACGGAAGAAGAGTATCAGGCCAAGGTTGGCGGTCTGGACGCTATCAAGCAACTGCCAATGCCAGTTTATTAAGAGGGGATATTGATGTCTATAGCTCAAGAAAGAGTGAGTAATGATTATTCTCTCGCAGAATTGATGATCTGTGCCGGTTCCGAAGCTTTTAAAAACGATGGTGAAGTACTGGCCACAGGCATTGGCCTGATTCCTCGTCTGGCTGCCAGTCTGGCGATGAAAACCTCTAATACCGATCTGATGATGACCGATTCGGAAGCGTTTCTGTTGTCTGAGCCCAATCCGGTAGGTAATCGTGGTGATGACTACGTTCAGAAGAATGAAACCTGGATGGGCTTTTCACGAATCTTTGATAACGTTTGGAGTGGTAAGCGACACGCCATGGTGGGTCCCACTCAGATTGATCAATACGGACAAGCTAATATCTCGGCACTGGGTGGCACTTACGAGCAGCCCAAGGTTCAGATGTTGGGGGTCAGAGGTTTTCCTGGAAACTCCATTAGCCATGCCAACAGCTTCTTTGTCCCAAGCCACAACAAACGTGTGTTTGTAGATGGCGAGTGCGATATGGTGGCCTCCATCGGTTATAACCCGGCTCGCTTGCCAAAAGGTTACAGCCTGGATGATGTGGATATTCGTCTGGTGATTACCGATCTGTGTGTGATGGACTGGAACGGTCCGGATCACCAGCTTCAGCTGATCAGCCTGCACCCTGGCATTACTGTGGAACAGGTTCTGGAGAACACGGGTTTTGACATCCATGTACCAGACAGTGTGGGTGTAACTGTGGCACCGACTGCCGAACAGCTGGAAGTGATACGGGCACTGGACCCTCATAATCTTCGTTCGAAGCAGTTGAAAGATAACCCACCCGGAGATCGTTCCTGATTTGAGCATATAAAAAAGCCGGATTTTTCCGGCTTTTTACTGTTTGCTTTAAAAATTCAGCCTCCTGGGAGGCTGACCGAGAATAGCGTCCGAGCATAAAATTCAGTAGAACGAGTCAGCTTTTTCACTGAATTTGTGCGAATAGTTGACCTATTTAAGCAAATTCAGTGGAAAAGATGGCCGTTCTTTCTGGATTTTAGGCCGGGCTGTCTATTCTCGGACAGCCTCCTAGTCATCAAGCTAGTTGATGCTCAGCCTTATCATTGCTGTTCAGTAGAAGAACCTTCAGCTTGTGAGTCTGGATTCTCCATAACTGCATTCTGATCACTGTCTTTACTCTTCTTTAATTTGGCTATTTCATACTTCAGATTCTTGGTATAAGCAGCCTCTGATGCCTGCCTGTGATTTTTTAATAGGCTTTCGCGTATATTGACTCTTAACGATTTGATATTTGGTGACAGGGAAGCTTCAAGGCCTCTTTCTCGCATTTTGGTATTAATCAGTTCTTCCAGACTATTGGCTACTTCTTTCCACTCATAGATGTCATAAATGAAATTAGATAGATCGTCTCCCAGGCGCTCTACCAGTTTCTCGGAAGCCCAACTCGGATGCCGATCCAACTGTTCCCGGATTTTTTCAACAGTGAATATATCAAGCTTGGGTTTCAGTGACTCCAGGTCAACCGTAATGTTCTCAGTTAACGCAAGACGTTGAAGTTCTTTTTCCAGAACCTTGGACTCTGTTTTTTTCGCGTTTGTTCTCTCAGACTTTATTTTCGCGTTTGTTATGAAATAAGGGAGATTGTTTGTGACGTCTTTTTTTTGGGGGCTGGAAGAAAATTCGCTTATCCTCTTGGCAGCTTCTTGGTCACTCACCATAAAACGCCACTTATTCCAGAAGATTTTGTTTATCCCCTGAAAAGGGGTCTCCATGGATGTCGAGCATTGACCCGAACTGCCAGACTGTATTGCCTGAGCCAGAGCCAGAGCCTGAGCCTGAGCCTGAGCCAGAGCCTGAGCCTGAGCCTGAGCCTGAGCCTGAGCCTGAGCCTGAGCCTGAGCCTGAGCCTGAGCTTGAGCCTGAGCCTGAGCCTGAGCCAGAGTCTGAGACAATAGTAATTCCTTTTCAGTCAACCTCATGGCTTCTTCTTTTTCGAGATTACTCCGGTCGATTTGGCTCATCCCGTGGGAAGAGGTCTTCATGGTTGTCGAATATTGGCCCGAATTGCCAGGCTGTATTGGCTCAGGCTGTATTGGCTCAGGCTGTATTGGCTGAGGCTGAGCCAGAGCCGATAGTAATTCGTCTTCAGTCAACCTCATGGCTTCTTCTTCATCGAGATTACTCCAGTCGCTTTGGCTCATCCCGTGAAAAGGGTTCTCCATGGGTGTCGAATATTGGTCCGAATAGCCAGACGGTATTGGCTCAGGCTGAGCCAATAGTAAATCCTGTTTAATCAATCTAATGGCTTCTTCTTTTTCGAGATTATTCCAGTCGCTTTGGCTGATCCCGTGAAAAGGGCTCTCCATGGGTGTCGAATATTGGCCCGAATTACCAGACGGTATTGGCTCAGGCTGAGCCAATAGTAAATCCTGTTTAATCAATCTAATGGCTTCTTCTTTTTCGAGATTATTCCAGTCGCTTTGGCTGATCCCGTGAAAAGGGCTCTCCATGGGTGTCGAATATTGGCCCGAATTACCAGACGGTATTGGCTCAGGCTGAGCCAATAGTAAATCCTGTTTAATCAATCTAATGGCTTCTTCTTTTTCGAGATTATTCCAGTCGCTTTGGCTGATCCCGTGAAAAGGGCTCTCCATGGGTGTCGAATATTGGTCCGAATTGCCAGGCTGTATTGGCTCAGGCTGTATTGGCTCAGGCTGTATTGGCTCAGGCTGTATTGGCTCAGGCAATAGTAATTCCGGTTCAGTTAACCTCATGGCTTTTTCGAGAGGATTCGGAGAGGAGTCAGGTTCTGATAATGGGCGTTTGCGCTGAACTCTAAGGGGGGTAGCAGATTGGTGAGGTGAATGAGGGGTATTCAGAAGGTTGTCAGGATTTAAATACGTCTGGAGACTTGACGCCATACTGACTGCAGTAACGGTTTGAAATTCTGATAGAGACAGGGAGCCAGTTTGATCAGTTGACAAAGTGCTTAGGGCAGGGGGGGGAGTTACAGCAGAAACTGGCGCACTTTCGTTGCAGGGAGGTTCTTGCAGGCAAATACCTATCTCCTGTAGCAGTTGATATTCGTCTGATTGAGGTGATATTGGGGTTCCTGAGTTCATTCCTCTTCCTGCCCTGAAGTATTAATAGTCTCGTGTTCGAAGGGGGTTAGAGTGTTCAGGGGGGAATTTGTTCAGTCAGGAATAGCAATCAGTCAGTAAAGCTGACTCAATTGTCAGCTATTTTGAGCAAAAAGAGCGGTTCTTAAACCCCTCCCGCCAGATCCAAAAAGTTACCTGTTGAGAAAGAGGCTTTCTCAGAAGCCAGCCAGTAAATCGCTTCGGCTACCTCTTCAGGGTGACCTCCACGTTTCATAGGTAACACATCCGCCAGCCGATCGACCCGGCCGGGTTCTCCACCATCAGCATGCATATCGGTATATATGCAGCCGGGTCGTACACAGTTAACCCGAATGTTTTCAGCTGCCACTTCCAGAGACAAACCTTTGGTCAACGTATCAATAGCCCCTTTGGTAGCAGCATAATCAATGTACTCATTGGGAGAGCCGGTTCTGGCTGCTGCCGATGAAACATTGACAATGCTGCCACCTTTTCCACCGTATAGCGTCGACATTCTTTTCACTGCTTCCCGGCTGCAGAGAAAGTAACTGGTGACATTAGTTGTCAGTAGCTGGTTAATCCGCTCCGCAGTCAGCTCATCCAGTCGGGATTGTGGTTGCAGAATGCCAGCGTTGTTGACCAGAACATCCAGCGTTCCCAATTCTTGATCGACAGCAGTAAACAGTTTGCTGACACCGACTTCAGTAGAAATATCTGCCTGAACAGTAATACAGTGACCGCCTGCCGTTTGAATTTCACGGGCAAGACTTTCAGCTGCGTCAGTATTGGCTCTGTAATTGATACAGACTGCCATAGCCCTGCTGAGCAAAAAGCCTTGCTGCAGCTGCGCCAATACCTCGGCCGGCTCCGGTGATTACTGAAATTTTCTTTTGAGGCATTAGAACTCCACTGACAGTCTTTTAGTAAGATTCATCAACGAGATGTTATACCCCATAGATACCATTAAGGAAGTGGCTATTTTTGACTGGAAATGAATGTATATATGTTCATATGTGGAATAATTGCTATATTGAATCTATATATAGTCATATGTGAAAAGAAATGGACAGCATTGGGCAACAGTGTCGAGCTCGCAGAAAAGCCAGAGGCTGGAATCAGACCGAGGCTGCCAGGCAGGCTAAAACCACCCGAAGTGTTATCTCGGCCATTGAAAACGATCGATATCAGGGTGCTCTGTGGGCGCTTGATAATTACCTTGGATTACTGGGTCTTGAGTTAACGGTAAAAGATGCTGAGAGACCGACCTGGGATGATCTTGATGAGTTATTTAAGTAGCCATTAAAAGTCTGGTCATGACTGGAGATCACGAGTGAGTCGCTTTGAAGATTGGCCTGAAAAAATGAATCGGGTCCGGGTACATACTCCGGCAGGAAAAGCGGGAGTATTAGGCTTTGATCAGGGTTCCTATTCCTTCTCTTACGGAGAATTGGCTGAAGACGTTTCTCTGACGATGCCACAAAGGGTTGCTTCTTATAACAGTGGAGGTCTTCATCCTGTTTTCCAGATGAATATCCCTGAAGGTTATGTCAGGGAAAAGCTGACAGAACGACTGAGGAGGTACATCAAGGTCAACGATATGTTGTTTCTGGCGCTGCAGCAGAATCGCGGAATTGGCCAGCTCAGTTATGAAAGTGATCTTGTGCTGGAGTCCGTCGGGCATGAAAGTCTTGATGCTCTTGTCAGCTGGGATAGTCGTGAAAGTGCCTTTGAATACCTTCTGGACAAATACCTTTTGAACACGGCAGCGATCTCGGGTGTTCAGCCAAAGCTTCTGGTCAATACTCAGAAGTCCACAGAAAGAGGGACTTTGGTTGAACCCGAATTGATCGTTAAAACCGGAGGGGATGAGTATGAAAATCTGGCACTGAATGAATTCGTCTGTATGAGTATTGCCCGTGAGTGCGGTATCAGTGTTCCTGAGTTTTGGCTGTCACAGAATAAAGAGCTGTTCATCATGAAGCGCTTTGATCTTTTAAAGGGGCAGACATTAGGCATGGAAGACTTTGCTGTATTGATGAAAAGATCGGGTGATGACAAGTATCTGGGTAGCTATGAACATGTCGCTAAAGTGGTTCAGCTTTATACCCGGGATACGCAGCAGAGTGATCATATTTTTGATTATGTAGCCATCAGCTGTTTATTGGGTAATGGCGACGCCCATTTAAAAAACTTTTCATTACTTTATGACAGTATTAATCCGTTAACAGGGTTAAGGCTCTCTCCTCTTTATGATGTCGTCAATACGACAGTGTACGAAAACGATTCCCACGACCTGGCTCTGAAAATGGAACAGAGCCGCGAATTCCCGGATCAAGACAAGCTGGTGAGATTTGGAAAAAACATCGGAGTCAAAAATCCATCCAGACGGCTCGAAGAGATGGCGGATACAGCCAGAGATTACATGAAAGGCTTCGATCTATGGGCGTCGTTTCCTGAGCTGAGAACCGCATTGGAAAAGTCCATATCCAGAGCCATGTCGATCACAGGCTCCGGAGTTAGACATAATGTCAAAAGGACTAAGAAAAGGAAGATAGACCGTTATCTTTGAGTTTTATAGATCGACATTTGACCAAACAGCATACTCATTACCATTAGGGTCAGAAAAGTGAAAACGTCGCCCACCCGGAAATGAGAAAGTGGGCTGAATGATCTTGCCACCCGCTGCTTCTATCTTTGACTGAGTTTCTTCCAGAGCATGACTGTACAGTACCACCAGAGTACTGCCATTCTCAGATGAACAGCTCTGGTTTGACTTGAAAAAACCTCCATCGAGCCCGGCGTTGTGAATAGCCATGTAGTCCGGCCCATAACTCTCAAAAGACCAGCCAAAGACGGTGGAGAAGAACTGTTCAGTGACTTTCAGATCTTTGGAGGGGAACTCAACATAGCTGATTTTTTCGTGGTAATTCATCGTCAGGGCTCAATTTGTCGTTGTTATAGTGCTGCCTATCCTAAGCTAAACCATTTATATTCTGAACTGCCGAGTTGAAAAGCAGCGAGTCCTGCTTCGTTGGCAGGGAGTTTCAATAAAGTTTTCCCTTCTGGAGAAAGTACAACACTTTTGCCGAGATATCTGGATTCTGGTGTGTTGAGTGCATGAGGCCAGTTGATTTGAACGATATACAAACCAGGTTACGAATAAAACCGGCGGCCAGATAACATTGGGGCAGGTTCAGCAGGCGGATACTGTCCAGAGCCTTCATCCTCACAGAGTCCTGTTGAATCAGCTGAATAATGATGGATTCATAAGATATGGACATTCGGTGGCCTGGGCTTTATGGATTGGTTTCGAAATAAATTTCCTATTGAAACTGGGTCTCCGTTCATCCTGAGCTTGTCGAAGGGGTGGCATTGAACTTCGACAAGCTTCAGTCCGAACGGGCGTTGGTCATATAAGGAAATTATTTCGGGACTATTCCTGTGTAGGAAAAGTAACTCAGATAATATCAATATCCGCTACACAGTCGAAAATATGGTTGGGATTGAAAGGCACTTGTTCTATATCAGCCCGGTTGGATACTCCGGATAAAACCAGAACGGTTTCGAGTCCAGCCTGGAAACCGGCAAGAATATCAGTACGCAGGTTGTCACCCACGATGATGGTGTTGTCTGAATGTGATCCCATTTTGTTTAAAGCAGCACGAATAATCCAGGCGCTGGGCTTACCTACATAAAATGGCTGCTTACCCGTAATGCGTTCAATAGGCGCGCACAGTGCGCCACAGGCGGGAGACATATTGGGGCCATGAGTATCGGGGTTGGTAGCAATAAAGCGCGCACCTTCTGAGACAAACCTCGCACCGGTGTGGATCATATTCCAGTTGTAGTTTTTGGTTTCGCCCACTACTACAAAATCCGGGTTGATATCGGTAATGGTAAAGCCTGCCTTATAGAGCTCGTGAACAAGAGCGCCTTCGCCAATAACATACGCCTTCTGGCCTTCCTGCCGTTTCAGGAATTCAGCGGTAGCCATGGCAGAAGTAAAAAAGCAGCTTTCCGGTATATTGATGCCAGCAGAAGCAAAGCGGTTTTGCAGATCTTTTTCGGTCTGGGAAGGGAAATTGGTCAGCATGATCAGGGAAATTTCCCGGTCCAGCAAACTGTGAATGAATTCATCAGCTCCCGGAATAAGGGTATTGTCATGCAGAATCACGCCATCAATGTCACAAATCACGCTTTTAGACATACTGCTACCTGATCAGGTTGGATTGTGAGAATGGCATTATAAGGGGGGGGAAGGTTAGAAGGCTAGAAGGCTAGAAGAAGATATGAAACCGAGCCTGACACGGTTTAATTCCAAAGAAATAACTGTTGCTGGCCGCATCCCTGCGGTTATGTCATGCAAGTATGAAATGGAGTAAAGTCTGTTGTTTCAAACTGAGTTGGGTTTAAACCTTCGAGCCTTTTTTTCGTAGGTAGGCATGAACGCACCGCTGCCAACCTTGATATCCATCACCAGCGCGTCCAGTCCTTCTGCCAGTTTCTTGGCGAGAATAAATACCGTAATCATGTCTATGGATTCAACCGTAGCGGTGACATCCCGAATACTGTAAATACGTTTGTCAGCAGGTGCTAACTCACCGGGCTGGTCAGATAAGGAAGTTATTTACGGACTATTCCTTAGTCGCATGTATTTATCCACAGGCAAGTACGCACAATTATCCACAACAAGCGTATGGATCTTTTCCTTGAATGAGCTGAATCCAGAATTCCGTGCTCTGAGTCAATGTATTGGATGGTGAATATATGAACAATAGGTTGGCTATTTAGAGTTCTGGAAGTGGTATGTGGAATAAACTCAACAAATCAATGATGTTCTGCCAAATGATGTTTGGCTTGTCATTTTATGGCGTGATGGTCATTTTAACCCGGTTCTTTCTGGAAGAACTGAGTTACAGCGAAGCCGATACTATGATGGTGGTAGGTGCCTTCTCTTCCATTGGCCCTCTTTTTGCCATTGCCGGCGGAATTATCTGCGACAAGTTTTTGGGGTCGAAGCGTGCCCTGACTGTTGCCTATATTTGTTTTGCAGCAGGTTATGTTTTGCTGGTGTTGGGTTCGTCTTCTTTGAATGTACCGCTGAGTTTGTTGGGTATTGCTCTTGCCAGTTATGCCCGGGGTCTGATGTCTCCTTCTTATCCAAGTCTTTATAAGCGGACTTTCAAATCTCAGGAAGATTTTGAAAATTGCTACCCGATTAATTACTCCGTCAATAATGTAGGTGCCTTGCTGGGGCAGTACCTGTACCCCATTTTTGTTTTGACGGTCGGGTTTGCCGGTGGATTTACACTTTCAGCCGTAATGGCTGCGTTGGCTGTAGGTGCCCTGGTGATCTTCCATAAACCTCTGGTGAGTGTGGGTGAAGACATTGACAGGGAACCTGTCAGTGCGAAAAACATGGGAATCTTCCTGGTTCTGTCAGCGGCGATGCTGGGTATGGTGTTCTTCATGTTCTCCGATATGGATACCGGGCAGTACATTGTGTATGCCATTGGCGGTGCAGCATTGTTGTACTACGTCTCCCTGATTTTCAAAACAGGCAGGGCCGATGGGATGCGAATGGTGGCTATTCTGGTCATGACGGCAGTCCTGACCACGGCATTCTTTGTATACTATGGCCAGATGATGACGTCTATGAACATTGTGGCCATCAATACCTTAAAGGGTGATTTGTTGGGCTTTATTCCACTGGCACCTGAAGCCGCTATGGCTCTGAACCCACTGTGGTGTATTGTCATGGGGCCTGTGATTACCCTGTTGTTTGCCAATCTTGAAAAGCGTGGTATTCAGTTCACTACGGCTACTAAAATCTCTTTTGCCTTTGTGATGACGGCTGTGGCTTTCGGCATTCTGACCCATGCAGTCAGAAGCGTCGGTCCGGATGTCAGCATTTCACCGAATGTATTTCTGGTCATTCATGGCTTTCAGGCTTTTGCTGAGGTGATTGTCGGTTCTCTGGTGGTGGCCTTTATAATTTCTGTAACGCCAAAAGAGATTGAAGGTTTTTCTGTTTCCCTCTATTCCGTCGCTATTGCGCTCAGCGGAATCGTAGGTGCCGTCATCTCGGGGTCCATCGCGATGGACAAAGGGCAGGAAATTACTCAGTCCTTTGTTCAGAATGTTTATGGTAATTACTTCATGATGCTAACCGTAGCGGCCGTCATCATGGTTGCAGTGGCTCTGGCCGCTTCTCTGTTGATCAAGAAAATGATCAACCAGGCCGATGAGTGGGACAAGACAGAAGCGCTCTCTCCTGCAACGGTCTGACCGTATCTTTTTGGGCCAGTGACCTCTGTTCACTGGCCTGAAAGTAGTGCTTTTAAGTCATCTGACTTTCGTTTGTTTCTTCCCCAACCCCCCCGAGTCCGTTAGTCTTGATGGACGATGATGGCACTTCCCTCAACCGGTTTAATCGGTCACTGTTCCAGTTATTTTTTAGTCCTGTTGCATTCTGTTCGGGTTATTTCAGGCAAACATCATGATTTCAGGCCCGAACTGAACCATCAGAATAACAATCAGGCGGTATGACCTGGGGAGTCAGGCTGACTCCAGCAGTTCCAGCCTCGCAGATGAAAGGTCATTTCCGGGAGATCCAGACGATGACAGAAAAGACTAACGATAGCCCAGCAGTGGTTCTCTACGAAGTACGTGATCAGGTGGCTATCGTTACCATGAACCGTCCTGAGTACAACAATGCCCAGAACTCCGCCATGACTTATGCACTGGATGCTGCATTTAAGCAGGCGGTGGATGACGATAATGTTAAGGTCATTGTTCTGGCTGGCAAGGGCAAGCACTTTTCTGCCGGTCATGATATTGGCACGCCCGGGCGGGATGTAGATCAAACCTTCGATCGCAAGCATCTCTGGTATGACCATGTAAACAAACCGGGTGGCGAGTTTCTTTATGCCCGTGAACAGGAAGTTTATCTGGGTATGTGCCGTCGCTGGCGTGATATTCCCAAGCCGACCATTGCCATGGTGCAGGGAGCCTGTGTTGCCGGTGGTCTGATGCTGGCCTGGGTCTGCGATATGATTATCGCCACTGACGATTCTTTTTATGCTGACCCTGTCGTTCGCATGGGCATTCCCGGTGTGGAATACTTTGCCCACGTACACGAACTGAATCCACGTATTGCTAAGGAATTCCTGTTTCTGGGAGAGCGGATGCCGGCCGATCGTGCCTATCAGATGGGTATGCTGAACAAGGTTGTGACCCGTGAAACTCTGGAAGAAGATACGCTGGATGTCGCCAATCGTATCGCTAAAATGCCACGCCTGGGGCTGCAGTTGACCAAGCAGGTCATTAATAATGCAGAAGACCTGATGGGTAAACGCACTACCATGGATATGGCATTCGGTCTCCACCATTTTGCTCACACACATAATGAAATGGTCTCTGGTGACCGTCTGGCAGGCTTTGATGGTAAAGCAATGGCGGAATCCCAGAGGCCCACAGCTGATAAAAAGCAGCAGGAGAAAGATAAAGAGAAGACGGAGGCCTGAGATGTCGAAATTGAAGACCCGTCTGACCGAATTACTGGGGTGTGAATACCCGATTATTCAGACCGCTATGGGCTGGGTAGCTGATCCAAAGCTGGTGGCCGCAACATGCAATGCCGGAGGCTTTGGCTTCCTGGCGGGTGCTACGATACCACCTCAGGAGATGGAACAGGCCATCATCCAAACCAAAAAGCTCACTGACAAGCCTTTTGGTGTCAACTTTCACATGTACCAGCCTAATGCGGGTGAGATTGTTGATATGGTTGTGCGCCACGGTGTCAGAGCGGTCAGTTACAGCCGCTCTCCGGGCAAACAAATGATAGCCCGGCTTAAAGAAGCCGGTGTCGTTTGTATCCCGACGGTGGGGGCACTCAAGCATGCGATCAAAGCCGTCGAAATGGGGGCTGATGCCGTTACTGTTCAGGGTGGAGAAGGAGGAGGGCACACAGGTTCTGTACCCACATCCATTCTATTACCTCAAGTAGTGGATGCTCTGGATGTTCCAGTTGTGGCTGCCGGTGGTTTTAAAGATGGTCGTGGTCTTGTATCTGCCATGGCGCTGGGTGCAGAAGGCATTGCCATGGGCACTCGCTTTCTTATGACCAGCGACAGTCCGGTACCGCCCAAAACTCTGGATCGTTACGTTAACACCACCAACCCTGCCAATGTCATCATCAGTAAAGCTATAGATGGCATGCCTCAGCGAATGATCACCAACGAACTTCTGGGCAAGCTGGAAAGTGCGGGAGGGGCCAAACGTCTTGTTATGGCTCTGACCAGTGGTCTGGCTTATCGAAAATATACGGGCATGAGTGTTTTTCAGCTTTTGAAAAGTGCTGTCCAAATGCGTGGCTCCGGCGATGTAACGGCTGCTCAGGCGATTATGTCAGCCAATGCGCCCATGGTTATTCAGAAAGCCATGGTTGACGGCAAGCCTGCTGAGGGTGTATTGCCTGCTGGACAGGTGGCTGGAGTGATCAACAGTTTAGTGAGTTGTGATGAGCTCATCCGGGAAATAGTCCAGGAAGCCGACGAACGTTTGAATAAATTGAGTCAATTTGTATCCTGAGAAGCCTTTAGCCCATAGAGAGCCAAGAATCAGGAAGCATCTGGGGAAAAAAAGAATAATGACAAAACCATACAAAGTGACCATCGAAGGCGGTATCGCTGAGCTGGTATTTGACCACCCTCCTGTTAATGCATTCAGCAGTAAAGGCTGGGCAGACATAGCGGCAGAAATTGAAGGCCTGGGTGAGAACGATGATGTCCGTGTCATCATTGTTGCTGCCGAAGGTCGTGGCTTCTGTGCCGGTGTAGACATCAAAGAACTGGCAGAAGACGACAATCTTATTGTAAAAGTGAACAAAGGCAACTACGACACTTTTAAAGCCATTCACCTGAATCCCAAGCCGGTTATTGTGGCCGTGCATGGTTTCGTGCTGGGTGGGGGTATCGGGATTTCTGGCGCTGCAGACATTATTGTGGCTTCTGAGTGCGCCCGTTTTGGTGTTCCTGAAGTGGATCGTGGTGCCATGGGCGGTGGTGCTCACCTGCAACGTATGTTCCCGGTTCAGAAAGTTCGCTACATGTACTTTACCGGTGACATGATTGATGCTCAGGAAGCTCATCGCCTGGGTGCCGTTGAAAGAGTGGTGCCAAGGGATGAGCTTCGCATTACCGCCAGGGAAATAGCGGCCAAGATCGCAGACAAAAGCCCTCGTATGATCAGGATTGCCAAAGAAGCCCTTACGGGTATTGAAGACGGTAATCTGGAAAACAAGTATCGCTCGGAGCAGGGCTTTACCCTGGAGGCTTATACCTCCCCGGACTCCCAGGAAGCCCGTGATTCCTTTGTTGAAAAACGTGATGCTTCCTTTGCTACCGAAAAAGAGCAGGGCTAAGGCAGGAGAATTACATGGACCTGAATTATACGGACAGCCAGAAAGCCTTTCGGGAAGAAGTACGCAGTTGGCTGCAAGCCAATGTGCCTTCTGAACCTCTGAAATCGTTTGATACCTCCGAAGGTTTTCGCCAACACCGCGAGTGGGAAGCCAAGCTAAACGACGGTCGATGGGGTATGGTGACCTGGCCTGAAGAGCTCGGTGGTCGTGGTTGTGACCTGATCGAATGGCTGATCTTTGAAGAAGAATATTATCGTGCCAATGCTCCGGCCAGGGTAAACCAGAACGGAATCTTCCTGCTTGGGCCTACCTTGATGGAGTACGGTACCGAAGAACAGAAAGCTCGCTTTTTGCCTATGATGGCGACCGGTGAAGAAGTCTGGGCACAGGGCTGGTCCGAGCCTGGTGCCGGTTCCGATATGGCTGCGATTCGATCCAAGGCTGAGAAAGTCGGTGATCACTACGTGATTAATGGTCAGAAAACGTGGTCAACACGTGCTGTCTGGGCCGACTGGACCTTTGGTATCTTCCGTACCGATCCTGATTCCAGCCGCCATAAAGGCCTGACCTTTATTCTGGTGCCGCTGGATGCTGAAGGTGTGACGGTCAGACCTATTGAGCAATTGGACGGTCTGCCGGGTTTTGCAGAAATCTTTTTTGATAACGTCAAGGTGCCAGCCGAGAACGTTCTGGGTGGAGAAGGCATGGGTTGGCATGTAGCTATGTCGACCGCTGGATTTGAGCGGGGCCTGATGCTTCGCTCGCCAGCACGCTTTCAGGAAACTGCCCGTCGTCTGGTTGAACTTTATAAAGCGAATCAGGAAGAGGCAGATATTGATCCGGTCATTGGTGATGCCGTGATCAAAGCTTATCTGGATGCAGAAGCCTATACCCAGACGACCTATATGACGGCTTCCCGTTTGGTTAAAGGTGGGAAGATTGGACCTGAGTCGTCTACTAACAAGATCTTCTGGTCTGAGTTGGACCAGAAAATGCACGAAACTGCCATGAGCATCCTTAATGCCCGTGCCGAGCTCTGGCCTCATGCCCCTCAAGCGGGTGAGGTAGGTAAGTGGCTGGATGGCTTCCTGTTCTCCCAGGCGGGTCCTATTTATGCAGGAACCAACGAAATTCAACGTAACATTATTGCCGAGCGTATGCTGGGCATGCCCAGGGCATAAGGGAGGCTCAGTCAATGGATTTTACCTTTAATGAAGACCAGCTGGTCTTCCATGACAGTGTCAAAAGCTTTCTTACCAATGAAGTAACGCCAGAACGCATTCGTGAGCAATGGACGACAGAGTCTGGTCGTTCCAGTGATCTCTGGGATCAGCTGGCTGAACTGGGCTTAACCGCCATGACAGTCCCGGAGGCGTTCGGGGGGCTGGGCATGAATGAGCTGGACTTTATTCTTCTGGCAGAAGAGTGTGGTTATGTCGCTCTGGCCGAGCCTCTGGTTGATACGGTTCTGGTAGCAGTACCTCTGATCAACTCGTTGGGTAATGAGCAAAAGCATTTCAAAGAGAGCTGGTTGCCACGTATCGCTGAAGGCAAAGCCACTGTGGCTGTAGGTCATCAGAATAACCCTCTGGTGGCAGACGCTCATATTGCAGACTTGCTGCTACTGCCTAATGGAAATGAAGTGCATGCCGTTCCATCTGAGCAGGTAGAACTGCTACTTAATGAGTCAGTAGACCCCAGTCGTAAGCTTTATAAAGTGACCTGGACGCCGTCTGCTGAAACTCTGGTGGCGAATGAAGAAGAGGGTAAAAAGCTCTGGGAAGCAACGCTGAATCGCGGCGCTCTTGCTGCTGCAGCTCAGCAGCTTGGACTGGCACGCAGAATTGTGGACCTGTCTGTAGATTATACCTACGAGAGAAAGCAGTTCGGTAAGCCAGTAGGCTCTTTCCAGGCGGTTAAGCATCATATGGCCAACGTAGCGGTGAAGATCGAATTCGCCAAAGCGCCTCTTTATCGTGCTGCTTATGATATTGCCGAAGGTCTCTCAACAGCAGGCAGAAGTGTTTCTCATGCCAAGCTGGCCACTTCTGAAGCAGCACTGCTGGGTGCCAAAAATGGTATTCAGGTACACGGTGCCATGGGTTATACCTGGGAAGTGGATCTGCATATTTTCATGAAGCGTGCCTGGGCACTGGATGCCAGCTATGGCAGCCAGGGTTTCCACAAGAAACGGGTCAAGGACAGCCTTCTGGCAGAAGGTGCTCTGCTGGGAGCCGGTAACAGCTTTGTAAATTGATAAGCCTGCCGGAATTTTTTCCGGCAGCTTTTACTATGAAAATGCAGCTTTTTTGGGCTCTGTAGCTATATTCCGCGTTGGGTTGAGCTGCACTTTCTGCTCATGGCTGTTCAAGGAATAATAACAATGCCAGAAGCTTATATAGTTGATGCCATTCGTACTCCCACCGGCCGTCGTAAAGGTGGTCTGGCTGATGTCCATGGTGCCGATCTGGGTGCTCATGTACTGAAGGCCATTGTTGAGCGTAATGGTATTCCTGATAACGAATATGATGATGTAGTCTTTGGCTGTGTTGATACCATTGGCCCTCTGGCCGGTGATATTGCCCGCACCTGCTGGCTGGCCGCCGGCCTGTCCCAGGAAGTGCCTGGTACTACGATAGATCGTCAATGCGGTTCCTCTCAGCAGGCTGTGCACTTTGCTGCCCAGGCCGTTATGAGTGGCACTATGGATGTTGTGGTGGCGGGCGGTGTCCAGACCATGACCCAGATTCCTATCTCTTCCGCTATGATGGCCGCAGAGCCTCTGGGCTTTAAAGATCCGTTCACCGGATCAAAAGGCTGGGTAGAGCGTTACGGTGAAGAGCCACCTACACAGTTCAAATCGGCCCAGATGATTGCTGATAAATGGGATCTGTCGCGTAAAGAGCTGGAAGAATACTCACTGGAATCTCATCGTCGTGCGATCTCAGCCATCAAAGAAGGTCGTTTTAACAAAGAAATTATTCCTCTTAACGGTGTTGAAGTGGATGAGACACCCAGAGAATCTTCTCTGGAAAAAATGGCCGAGCTGGATTACCTGTTTGGTTGTGACAAGGTGACTGCTGCGGTTTCCAGCCAAACCTGTGATGCAGCTTCTGCTGTTCTGGTGGTGTCTGAAGCGGCTCTGAAAAAATACAACCTCAAGCCCCGTGCTCGTGTTCATCACATCAGTGTTCGTGCGGAAGACCCAATCTGGATGTTGACCGCTCCTATCAGTGCTACTGAATACGCGCTGAACAAGGCGGGTATGACGCTGGATGAGATTGATCTGGTAGAAATTAACGAAGCTTTTGCATCCGTCGTCATGGCCTGGTTGAAAGAAACCGGCTATCCCCATGAGAAGACCAATGTGAATGGTGGTGCCATTGCTCTGGGTCATCCTCTTGGCGCAACCGGAACCAAGTTAATGACAACATTGTTGCATGAACTGGAGCGTACCGGTGGCCGCTATGGTTTGCAGACTATGTGTGAGGGTGGTGGTCAGGCCAACGTAACGATTATTGAAAGACTGGGAGAATAAAATGGCACTTTCTAAAGAAGGGCTTGTAAAAGATCGCGTAGTGATAATCACCGGTGCAGGCGGTGGTCTGGGTAAAGCCTATGCAGAAGCCTTTGCTGCTGAAGGTGCCAAGGTCATCGTCAATGACATCAATGAGAAAGCAGCCAATGAGGTTGTAAATGCTATTGTCGCTGCTGGTGGTACTGCCGTGGCTAACACTAATGACATTACCGACTATGAAGAGTCTGCCCAGATTGTTAAGCAGGCTATCGACAGCTTTGGTGATCTGCATGTTGTCGTCAACAATGCCGGTGTGTGTCGTGACAGAATGTTTGCCAGTCTGTCTGAGTCAGACTGGGATAGGGTGATGTCTGTTCACCTGAAAGGTCATTTCTGCATTGCCAGCAATGCCGTTAAATATTGGCGTGAACAGTCTAAAGGTGGCAAAGAAGTCAGTGCTCGTATTATTAATACCAGCTCCGGTGCAGGCCTGCAGGGCTCTATTGGCCAGTCTAACTATGCCGCTGCTAAAGGCGGTATCGCGTCTCTGACTCTGGTACAGGCTGCTGAACTGGCTCGTTATGGCATCACAGCTAATGGTTTGGCTCCAGCGGCTCGTACGGGTATGACTGAAGACGTGTTTGCCGACATGATGAAAAAGCCGGAAGACGGTTTTGACTTCTATGCCCCTGAAAACGTTGCACCACTGGTGGTGTGGTTGGGTTCTGAAGAGTCTAAGCATGTTTCTGGCAAACTGTTCGAAGTGGAAGGTGGCAAGATTTCCTTAGCCGATGGCTGGCGCCAGGGTCCACAGAAGGACAAGGGTGCACGTTGGGAAGCTGCTGAGATGGGTGAAGCGGTTGCTTCTCTGATTGAAGAAGCGGTACCTGCTCAGAAGGTTTACGGTACTTAGCCCTAAGCTGATTCACCCGTAAGCTTCCTGCATACGGGTGAACTCATCTATTCCAGTTAGCTTCGCTGCAATTTGAATGGCCAGTTGACGGGCTGTTTTCAAGTGTCACAGTCAAATCTTTCCAGTAACAAACTAATCTAGATAAATAAGTACCCACAACAATACAGAAGAAGTAATGGCGCAGTTAAGGTTGGGTGTTGCTGTTTGTTCCCTGACGTTGGGGCTTTTTATTGTCTCCTCTGCTCACGGTATGCTGGAGAGGCGTTTTGGAGATAAGGAATCTGGTTGGGTGGCTAATGCAGTCATCTGGCTGCAGGAGCCCTTGCTCTATGTATACCGTAACTACCTGCACTCAGGGTTAGAATCTCGACATCAAAAAAGAGGTTTTCCAGCCACCGCTCTACCTCATGGGGCACTCTCTTGGTGGTGGCTTTGTGCTGCTGATGAACCCCCTTCACAATATTCAACATGATGCTCTTATTCTGATGTCGCCAGCAGGTTTAGCTGGCAACAATGCAGAGGACTTTAAAGCCAGTATTGAACGATCGAAAGGACTGCCTTTTGATTTTGGTACAGCAAACATGGTCCAAGCCTATGACTGTTGTATTGAAAAGCCCGGCTTTTTAGCCACAGACAATGTAAAGGGTTGGAAAGAGTTAAGAAGGGTGATTAACTCTGCCCGAAGAATGGAACAAATGGACTATGTCGCAAGGACGATGCCGTGTCATCCTTGGCGACAAGAATTAAGCCGATTGGTTTATTTTTTGATCAGGGTCAAAACACCGATTTTCATCTCTAACGGGATGAAAAGTGTTCAAAATAATAAGTATTACAGGGTTTGTACATGCGTCGTTTTCTTATCCCTACATCATTGGCCGCAGCGCTTTTAGCAACAGGTTTGCTGACAGGTTGTAATGATTCAGCCGAGACCAGCAGTAGTGCTTCAGCTGCTTCCGCGAACACTTCTTCTTCAGAAACGGTTCACCCGGCTATGAAAGCCGTTCTTCCTGAGATGCAGGAAAAAGTTTACAAAGTAACCGATGGCGTTTATCAGGCTGTTGGTTTCGGTGGTGCCAATTCCATTATGGTGGAAGGAGAGGATGGCATCATAATTGTCGATGCTATGGCATCGGTTGAGTCTGCCCGTAAGGTTAAAGCGGCTTTTCGTGAAATTACCGATAAACCGATCAAGGCAATTGTTTATACCCACAACCACGGTGACCATGTCTTTGGTGGTCCCGGTTTTGTTGAAGGGGAAGAAAACCCGGAAGATATCCAGATCTGGGCTCATGATACAACGCAGTACTATATCAACCGTGTAGTTAACGTTCTGGCTCCTGCCATTGGTTCTCGCAGTAATCGTATGATTGGTGCGCTGCTGGAGAAAGGCGACAAAGGTTTTGTTCACTATGGTCTGGCTACCGAGATGGAAACCATTGAGCCAGGTAATCATGCCGACGTTATTCCGCCTACCCATACTTTCTCAGATAAGGCAGAACTGAACATTGCCGGTGTTAATCTGGAGCTGGTGCACGTTGCTGGTGAAACCAACGACCAGATTATTGTCTGGCTGCCGGACCAGAAAGTCATCATGCCCGGTGACAATGTCTACAAGTCATTCCCTAACCTTTATACCCTGCGTGGCACCAGCTACCGTGATATCAAAAAATGGTACGAGTCGGTAGACACCATGCTGGAGTTTGAGCCTGAGTTCCTGGCACCCAGCCACACCCTGCCGGTAGAAGGCAAAGAAAATGTTAAGGAAATTCTGACGGCTTACCGTGACGGTATTCAGTTCGTTCATGATCAGACCATCCGTTTGATCAATAAGGGACTGACGCCTGACGAACTCGTGGAACAGGTGAAGCTGCCTGAGCATCTTGCCAACCACCCTTATCTGTTTGAGTACTACGGAAAAGTGGAATGGGCTGTTCGTAATATCTTTTCTGGCTACCTTGGCTGGTATGACTCCAATGTATCGACCCTGTTGCCAGCCTCACCGGATAAAACCGCACAGCAGATGGCAGACCTGGCTGGAGGTGAAGATGCGTTGCTGGCAAAAGCCCAGGAAGCATTTGACCAGAAAAACTACAACTGGGTACTGAAGCTGACCGACCATTTGCTGCGTTTGAAGCCTGACGACAAAGTGGTGAAAGAGTTGCGTGCCGAGTCCGCTACCCAGCTGGGCTACGCAATGCATAACTCGAATGCACGAGATATTTACCTGACTGAAGCGGCTGAACTCCGGGGTGTAGAAATGCCTGTTGAGCAGATGGAAAAGTCTGCCAACAAGCTGATCAAAGCTATGCCAGTTCGTGGCTTTATCGAATCTCTGGCGGTGAATCTGAATCCTGAGAAGAGCCTGGAAACCGATGAAACCATGGTGATTAATTTCACTGACACCAATGAGTCCTACACCATTCATGTTAGAAAAGGCGTGGCCATTATCAAGGATAAAGCGATTGCCAGTCCTGATAACAGCATGACCACAACCTCTGAAGTCTGGCTGGAAATCATGGCCGGTGATCGCAGCCTGCCAGGTGCTTTGGCCACTGCTGATATTGAATTGGACGGTGGTCGTTTATCGATTCCATCTGTACTGGGTTTCCTGAGTATGTTCCAGGGCTGATCCGGTAAAGGGCAGCTTGTCAGAAGCTGCCCGATTCTCTCTGCTCTGAGAGAGAAAAATGGCTGTAACCATAATGATAAATACATTGAGCCATAAACCATGATGCACCTACACCAGATGGAAGATTCTCCTTTTTGCGAGAAAATTCGTCTTTTGCTGCACTATAAAAATGTTCCCTATGAGTCGGTGAATTATGGTGCTTCAACCATAACCCGTATTCGTCGAATTAATTCGGCCGGTAAAGTTCCTGTCCTGGTGTCTGGAAAGCAAACCGTCACGGACTCGACCGATATCTGCCGTTTCATTGAGCAACAATATCCTGACAAGCCCGTTTACTCTGACTCTGCCGATGAGTCAGCACTTATCCATGTGTTGGAAGACTGGGCGGATGAAAGTCTCTATTTCATGGAGATGTATTTTCGTTTTGCGATTAAAACAAATAGCAAAGCGATGCTGCCTTTACTGCTCGCTCATGATCCCGTCTGGCTGCGCTGGCTGGTGGGGCCGCTGGTTGTGAATGGGGTGAAAGGTATTCTCAATCGTCAGGGAACCAGCCGAAGGTCCACAGAGCAACTGCAAAAAGACCTGAAGTCCCACGTCAATGCTCTGGAGTCCATGCTGGGAAAGCAGCCATTTCTGGTAGCAGACCATCTCACCATGGCTGATTTGTCTGTGTATGTTCAACTGAAAAGAATTAATCAAACCCCGGAAGGTTCAGCTGTCATCAGTGAGTCACTCATTGTTGTGAACTGGTTAAAACGTATTCATGAATTAACCGAGAGTTAAGTGATATGGCCAAGTTCAAGTCTCTGCTGGGCTATGCAGCTACAGCAGTTGTGTTCACGGGAGCAGGTATGCTGCTGTCAGAAACGGATGCTGCCAACACAGTGAATCAGGCAGCGGACAGCGCCAGGAAAAGTGTTCTTACCACCGTGGCAGAAAAAGCAGCGGATGGTGATGTCCGTACCCAGCTGTTGATAGAAAATCCGGAGCTGATCAAACGTGTTATGGAAGGAGGCGGGTTTGGCGGTTCTTTCTCCAGAAACGTTGCCCAGCACATGTTTGGAGAAGATTTTCAGCCTGCCATTGATGACGCTATCGAGATGACAACCATTGAGCCGGTAGGGGACAGGGCAGGGGGTAAAATGTGGTTGATTCGCATGCCGATTGTTAATGCTGCGTTATTTGAAACGGATGAAGGGCTGGTGGTCGTGGATACAGGCATGGCCCCTGCGGGTCCTGCCATTCTGAAAGTGATTCGCAGTGTCAGTGATAAACCGATTCACACCATTATTCTTACCCACGGACATGTTGATCATGCTTATGGTACCCGTCCTCTGGTGGAAGACAGTCCCAATGCCCAGATCATTGCTCAGGAAAATATCATTCCCCGTTTTGAACGCTACCTGAAATTGCCCGGCTCCTTCTCTAAGTACATGAGTCAGCCTTATGATGAACTGCCCAAAAAGAAAGAAGACATTGTCTGGCCTACCAAGACTTTCAGGGATCGTCTGGAAATTGAAGTAGGTGGAGAGAAGTTTGTGCTGCAGCATCGTAAAGGAGAAACAGACGATCAGCTTTATGTCTGGGTTCCAGGCCGTAAAGCACTGGCCAGTGCCGATTACTATCAGGGCTTTTTACCCAACGTCGGAAACGGTAAGCGGGCTCAGCGGTATGTAGAAGAATGGGCTTTTGCCATGAGAGAAATGGCAGATTTGAACCCTGAATACCTTTTGCCTGCGCACGGTGCTCCTATCGTCAACCAAGCTCAGATTCAGGAAAACTTTACGGTGCTGGCTGAAGCTTTTGAAAGCATCACCGAACAGACCCTGGATGGTTTGAATAAAGGGATTCGCAAAGATCTGATTGTCGATAGCATTGAGCTACCTGAAGGCTTGTCCAGCCATCCGACATTAGCGGTTAAATACGTCAGTCCGAAAGACGTTTCAAAAATGCTGCTCAAACAGTACACCGGCTGGTGGGATGATGTTCCTTCCAACTGGACGCCGGCTTCTCTGTCCAGTCAGAGTTCCGAGATAGCTAATCTTGCCGGTGGGATAAATGCCCTGGTGGATCGGGGGAATACACTGATTGCTACCGATATAATCCTGGCCAGTCATGTTGCCGACTGGGCCTGGATGGCTGATCCTGAAAATCCTAAAGTTCAGAAACTGGTCATTGACGTTTATAGAGAAAGAATCAAAGACCCAAGGTCTAATACCCAGGAAATTCTGGCTTATCTGGATCAGATGACTCAGGCCCGGGAGAAACAGTTGCAAGCAGTAAACTGATGGGTATGGCCGCCTGATTTTCAGGCGGCTATACCCATCGCCTTTCAAGATGCTACGTTGTTGCCAGCGTTCGCTCACCCTGATCACCTACTTAGGAGGCTGACCGAGAATAGACAGCCCGGCCTAAAATCCAGAAAGAACGGCCATCTTTTCCACTGAATTTGCTTAAATAGGTCAACTATTCGCACAAATTCAGTGAAAAAGCTGACTCGTTCTACTGAATTTTATGCTCGGACGCTAGTCTCGGTCAGCCTCCTAGATCACCTGCTGCTTGTAGGCTCACAGGGCTTCGCTCACTTGTCGCCTAGTAGCATCTTGAAATCCAATGGGTATATTGTTCACTTTTCTGCGCTTTTACAGAACCTTTCATATCTTCTCCTTTTTACCTTCCCCAGGCTGGCTCGACTTTTATCGATTGATTTTTCCTGCAAAGTGGATAGAGGTCACTATAGTAAATCTCACGATTAAAAAATAAGTATTAATGATGATTAATTTTAGTGTGTTGAGAGGCTGCCAAAAGGCAAGGGGCATTTGTTCTTTTCGGGGTGTTTTGAGTCGGTCAGTAATCCCCTGTGTTTTCATATTGTTACTGGGTATGTGTTGCTTACGCAATGGTTATTCAGTGGAGATTCCTGAAGATGACGTAGCTTTGAGCCTGGAGGCATTGCAGCTGGGTGTTCAGCAGACCAATAATGCTCCTGAGCTGGTCGAGCAGCTGGAAAGAAAAAAACAGGAGCTTGGATTACAAAAGGGCGCTCGGGTAAAACGGCAACATTGGGTCTGGAAGTTGAATACATCGCTCCCCTATTATCAGGAAATAATTGGGTTTCTGGAAAAATACCGGTCTGAAATCTGGCGTTCTTGTAATCTGGGAAGTTCGCCACCACTGTTTATACCCGCTGATACTAATGATCTGATAAGACACTTGGATGAAAACAGTCAATGGCACGGTCAGATCATGTTGTTTGATGATGAGTATGTCATCAATAAATCACTGAAACTTAAAGATGCGAGAATATGCAGCATCAGACCTTTGCTCGAAGAGGTTTATTCCAAGGACCCGGACATTTTCATTCCAGTATATGGCTCTGGCTCTGCTGACATTCTTGACGGTAATGAGTCGACTCAACCTTTTGGCGAGCGCTTTTATCTGGGAGAGGGAAGAACGACCACAGAGATCATTCTTGAAGGGGGAGAGGCGAATCAACACTCGCTGGTTATTTCAGGAAATTCGTACTTGAGACGGCTGACTGTTCGACGGGGTGAATCGAATAAGAGTCAGAAAGGTCTTATAACTATAGGGTGTGATGATAGTGAGCCTATGTGCAGTCCCGGTTGGGGGTTCCTGTTTTCAACTTATAGCAGGATTATTGATCACTCAGGAAAAGCTAATCATTTGGTCAAAATTGCGGGGAATTTCTCTGGCATGCGGACTTTTTATAACCAGTATGAGTTTGAGCATGGGCAAGCAGGGTCACGACAGTTTGAGTTTAATACCACCCGCTATGTTTGCATGTTAAATGAGTCTTTAGTGAACACGGGTGGGCAGGGCACGGTTATTCAGTGGAACAGTGGATATCTGGGGGAAGCAGGCTCACCCTTTAGCTATCAATTCAAGAATATTAAGGTAGCAGTTCCTGATGAGGGAGCATTCACTGGAATGAAGTTGGCGTTTGCTAATAAAGTTAAAAGCACACGCAAAACGATTCATTATCCTCAAATTCAGGCTGTTTCTCTTACTGGTGGTTTCAAAAGCGGGTTTGCTTTTCATCCGGATTTTATCCTGAGATCATCCAGTAATAAAAATGTATGGGGAAGTATTCATCCTGAAGGCTTGCGATGTGTCGGTTATCCTTCATCAAGTGGTGCACCGCTGGAATTCAATGATGGTATCGAGTGCAGCAAAGCCACCTATATTGAGCCAACGACATTCACGACCTCGTCCAGTATGACTGTGTTGCCTTCAGATACACCTGTTCCTTCAGATACACCTGTTCCTTCAGATACACCTGTTCCTTCAGATACACCCGTTCCTTCAGATACACCCGTTCCTTCACCCACACCGGAGACGAAAGAAGCCAATTCGGGCCCTGCAAACCTTGTTTCAGGCTTCGTCATGATGATTGCCCTGTTTGCTCCGGATCTAATAAGTCTGTTGTGGTGAATATCTGTTCTCATTAAAAAAACCGCCTGATCAAAACAGGCGGTTTAAATGTGTGCCGAGCATGTCACACAGCTTGGGGGTGAAAGTCCCCTGTCCAGCCAGATGAGGGCGAAGGACTAGCGAAGCACAAGGTTTGTATCGTGAGGTGCAGGCTGAAGGCAGTGTGGAGCAAAACCGCGAGCCGACGAACAGAAACCAGATATGAGGCTGTCTGTGTGAGGACGAGTCAGCGTATGATGACGAAGTCCATACTCATCCGGACACTCAGGCAGTAGATCTGGCGGTTGTGCGGCGAAGGCGGTGTGACTTACCTCGGGAGGTCTGTGTGGTGTCTGATATTTCGGACTGAGGCTATCGTAAGGTGGTCTGATCGCCATACAGAAGTCAGCAGACGGCATAGTAGCTGGCGAATGTCAGTGAAGGCCTGAACGGTACAGAGTGGTGAATAGTTTCTGTTATTCGATACACCGGACGCAGACAAATCCAGCAAACACTGGAACTCATGCCAAGTGGTCACGGCGGAACCGGAGGCTGCGACGTTATGAGGGCTGAGGTTGTGTCGGCATCACAGGATTACGAAAGCCCGGCAAGCGATGCAAGCCTGATGGCACGCATCGCTCATCCCAATAACCTGAAGAAGGTTTGATCAGGTTGTTGGTCGCTTAACTGGCCGAAACGCCCAGTACGGACCCGTATGCTGTGGTGTTGTGGGAGGAGCGTAGCCGTGAGGCTACGCCCTATCCCGATCACATTAAGTTGCGTGCTCTTTTATTTCCTGTTTGAACCCTCGTATTTGTAGTATTCCAGACCGGATCTGTCACCCAGGGTAGATAGAACAGTTTCTTTTTATTGTTTAATAATGGTTTTGTTATTTTTTATAGTTTGGACACTACAGTTATTTCCTGGTTTATTCTTATTAATTTACAGCGACAAAGTGAAAGAAGTTTTAAAGCTCGTCTTAATCGCTTGTGATTAAATCATAGGGTTCGCTTTTTTTTGTTTTAGATATATGTACATGTACGTAAGTCTTGTTGTGAGTTGTTGGCGTTTGAGAATAAAAGGATAGGAAGAGGAATAGGTGCCTTACGGCACCTGTCAGTAAGTTAAGGCACCATCCAGTGTGTCAGTCGATTTCGACTGAGTAGCCAGACCAGTATGGTACTTCCCAGCAAGGCCAGTATTGTCCAGAATGGAATCATGATAATGGCGCTTGCCGGGTAGAGGTCATAGGCTCTTACAGGCCACAGAATAAGAGGGTGGACGAGGTATATCCCCAGACTGTAACGGCTTAATATTGAGACAATCTGTTTACTTTTTCCCTGAATCTTGTCGCCATAGTGTTTAGCCATGCAAAAGATCATAGTGGCAACAAGAACGGTATTAATCGTTTTATAGGAGTTGAACCGGCCTGAAGAATACATTCCTTTATCGGTACTGAGCCAGAGAGTGCCTCCTAAAGTGAGCGCCAATCCAATAACACCACCCAATATAATCCATGATTGATATCGACGTGTGTCGTATTTGGCAAGGCAATAGCCCCAGATCAAATAGCCGCCGTACAGTAGTGTGTTGATATGCCAGAAGGTTTGAATCTTGATTAAGAAACTGAATGTCAGCCACAACCAGATCCCGGCCATAAATTTAATCAGATCATCTGATGTCGTGTGGACAGCAAGTCTTAAAAAAGGAATGACAAAGTACAAGGGAATAAAATAGTAGTAAAAGCCCAGGTGATACCAGGTACTTTCATAGGGCAGTGTTCTCAGGGTTTCGAAGGCTTTTGTCCATTCATAATCAAAAGTGGGAGTCAGCCCAGTCAGAAACGAATAAAAAACGGCCCAGAAAAGAAAGGGCACCAGAACTTTCATCACTCTGCGTTTCAGAAAGTAATCCAGATCAAAAGGGCGTTTGTCCGATAGAAACAGCATCCCGGTGATCATGATGAAAATGGGCACACACCATCGTGAAAAGCTGTTAAAAGTAACCGCCGTGAGCCAGTCCGACATGGGGATTTGCCCATAAAGGTCACGATAGGGTCCCATTACATGGATAACGATCACAGCGATTGCCGCCAGAACGCGTAATAGATCCAGGTAAAATACGGGTTCTCTTTTTGATGACATTGGCCTGATTCTTATTGCTAGGTGGTTTTCTATTATGATATCTGCCTTTCTGCATATTCAGGGGGGAAACTACTTATTGTGAGCGTGCCCTAGGAGGCTGACCGAGAATAGCGTCCGAGCATAAAATTCAGTAGAACGAGTCAGCTTTTTCACTGAATTTGTGCGAATAGTTGACCTATTTAAGCAAATTCAGTGGGAAAGATGGCCGTTCTTTCTGGATTTTAGGCCGGACTGTCTATTCTCGGTCAGCCTCCTAGACAGAACCAGTACGCAGTAGTTGACACTATGAGGGCAGTATAGGGTAGGAAAGGTGTCACAGTTTGCCTTATAAGCCAGGTTTGAAAACGTTGACTTACAAGACAGTGGTAATCGATGATTTATTTTCTTCTTTTTAGAGTCAGTGGCAGATCATCCTGCTGTTTAGGTAATGGAAAGGCCTGGTGTTCCGGGTTATAGGCAGCAGGCACATCCCAGTCGTATTTCAGCAGAATCTGATGCATGAAACACTTCACCAGCATCTGGGCAAAGTTCATGCCTATACATTTGTGAGCACCGCCACCAAAAGGTACAAACTGATGTGAGTGTCGTTTGTGTTCTGCCCGTTCAGGAGAGAAACGGTCGGGGTCGAATTTCTCAGGGTTGTCCCAGTGTTCTGCCATCATGTGAGTGTACTGGGGGGGGATATTCAGAACGGTATTGGCAGGTACGTGTACACCGCCGATTTCACAATCCCTGATGGTCCTGCGGGTATACATCATTACGGCAGGGTGTAATCTGAGTGCTTCGTTCTGGATATTGTCCAGCTCAGTCATGCCTTTCAGATCCTTGAAGTCCAGCTCTTCTTTGCCTGTTTCCAGTGACTGCTGACGAGCCCTGTCCAGAATGTCTTTATTCTGAGCCAGGTGTTGCATGATATAGCTCAGGTTTGAGGTTGTTGTATCGTGGGCGCCAAACAGCAAAAAGTTAATGTGGCGGGCAATGACTTCGTCACTGAAATAGTGGCCGTCTTCATCTTTTTCCCGGCAGATCAGGCTGAACATATCCTTGCCATCTCCGTTACGGCGTTCTTCTATTTTGCCAATCAGATAGCGCTGCATGTAACGTTTGGCCTGTTTGCCTTTTCGCCACTTAGTGAAAGGAAGCAGAGGAGAGTCGACTCGAACCACGCCAATCAGACCGTCGGTAATCTCGATGAAGATATTAGACATCCGTTTGGCTTCATCCCCCTTGAAGTCGGTGATGCCAAGAAACAATTGAGCACCAACATCTAACAGGGTTTCCTTGATATTAGGAAAGAAACGGAAGTCGTCTATTGTGTCCCATTTTTCTATGCTTTCCCTGATAGTTTGATTCAGAGTGCCAGCATAATGCTGCATCGTGTCGAATTTGAATGCAGTCTGAAACATGCGTCGCTGAGATTTATGCTGGTCAAAATCCTGAAGAAGTAGTCCGCCGTCGTAGAACTGCCCCAGGGTGTCTTCATAGCCTTTGGCATTGGAAAAATTCTTGTCGGTATCCAGTAATATCTGTTTATTGATATCGGCACCGACGCAAAGCAGAACGTTTTGGCCGATCTGCCCCAGTTTTGAGACGGGGCCATATTTTTTATAATGCTCATCCACAACGTTATAAAAATCATTGACCAGAGGAATGGTTTTACCAATGACCGGCAGGCCAAGATCGCCATCGATGTGTTTGAGATCGTTGTTGGTGGGCTTTTCCAGATAGGAAAGCTCCAATGTCGATGCGTTAGCCATAGTCGTCTACCTTGTTATTCTTGTCTGACGTTGGGTTAACAATCATCCGATCTGGATGATGTTTAATAATCTATCGGCTGTAAAAAATGGCATCAACTCCTATTACTTCGATGGTAAAGTCTCTTAACTTGTTGAAAAAAAAGGATAAAAAATAATTGATTTAAATTTACTTATTTTTTATGTATTGCGAGAGTGATCATAGTCTGGCAAAGACAGAAAGTGACGTGCCTGAGACAATAAAACCAAGGGAAGGTGCGAATAAGTCCTATGGTACCCTGGCAGGCAAACCGCGCCTTGTATACCCATCGCCTTTCAAGATGCTACGTTGTTGCCAGCGTTCGCTCACCCTGATCACCTACTAGATCACCTACTACTTGTAGGCTCACAGGTTGTAGGCTCACAGGTTGTAGGCTCACAGGGCTTTGCTCACTTGTCGCCTAGTACAAAAAAAACAAATTACTTGTCTTATGACAATGCCAGAATTTCCCATTCTGGCATTCTTTCCTGACACAGTTCAGGACTTTATCCATGCCAGCTCGTTATCGCATATTCTTATCCCCCGCTGAGCAACAACAGCTCAAGGACATCATTCTTCAAAACAACATTGCAAAACACAAACGCATTCACGCCCAAGTCATTTTGGCTTTGGACGAAAATGGACCAAAACTTACAGAGCTGCAAGTCAGTCAAACCAGTGGTGTCACAACAAAAACCGTGCAAAGAACTCGAAAGCGCTGTGTGCTTGAGGGGCTGGAAGTTGCTGTAAACAGCAAACGCAATGGTATAGCCCGCCCTCGAAAGCTCCAGGGAGTCCAGCAAGCACAGCTTGTAGCCCTGACTTGTTCTGAACCTCCTGAAGGCTGCTCCCGTTGGACGTTAAAGCTTCTTGCCGATCGTATGATTGAACTGAATTACGTCGACACCATTTCAAGCCAAACAATCGGGCGAGAGTTAAAAAAAACGAATTGAAACCCTGGCAGAAAAAGGAATGGTGTATTCCCAAGAAAGAGAATGCAGAGTTTGTTTACGCTATGGAGCGAGTGCTGGATGTTTACAAACAGCCTTACGATCCACTTCGCCCTCTGGTTTGTATGGATGAGAGCAGCAAGCAGCAGGTTAAGGAAGTCAGAACCCCAATCCCTATGAAGCCGGGGCAGCCCGAGAAATTTGACAATGAATATGAACGTAACGGTGTCAGCGCCCTATTTATGTTTTTTGCCCCTCTGGATGGCTGGCGACACGTTGAAGTCACTGACACCCGAACAGCCTGTGACTGGGCTCACCAAATCAAACAGTTGGTTGATGTCCTCTACCCCAATGCATACGTCATCTACCTGGTAATGGATAACCTGAATACTCACACACCAGCGTCTTTGTACAAGCATTTCCACCAGAAGAAGCGCACCGTATTGCCAATAAACTGGAGATTCATTACACGCCCAAGCATGGCAGTTGGCTAAACATGGCAGAGATCGAGTTAAGCATACTCAGTCGTCAATGCTTGAGTCGGCGGATACCTGATCAGGGTACCTTGAGGACAGAAGTTTCGGCCTGGGCGTCACAGCGCAACAGCATCAACAGCAAGATGGAGTGGAGGTTTACAACAGAAGATGCTCGGATAAAGCTGGCGAAGCTTTACCCGACAATTAAATACTAGGAGGCTGACCGAGAATAGACAGCCCGGCCTAAAATCCAGAAAGAGCGGCCATCTTTTCCACTGAATTTGCTTAAATAGGTCAACTATTCGCACAAATTCAGTGAAAAAGCTGACTCGTTCTACTGAATTTTATGCTCGGACGCTATTCTCGGTCAGCCTCCTAGTG
>NZ_JOKH01000001.1:1484582-1488268 GCF_000722635.1 Endozoicomonas numazuensis
TTCGAAAATTGTAAATTCAAAACATTGCGCTGAATCTGAGGGTAAGATTGTTGAGGAGCTCAATGTTTTAAACCAAGAACTAAGGCGAGGTTGCGGATATCCTCTCTCATGGCAAGAACCTATGGTGAGAGCAAGGCAACATTGTTATGACTATTTGGTCACCGGCAAGGCCGAGGATGATTATTATCACTTGGTAAGAAAGTATGACTCCATCAATAGCGTATCAGAACGTACTTTATGGCGTGGGGAAAACAGTAGCTTTTATGTTAAAAAGACTGCAGAGAATTTTCTGGAAAAAGCGATAAAGCACCCGACGCAGATAGATCTACACAGTGATCCCAAATCGAGATTTATAGGTGCCAGAAACCCAGACACCCGGTTCATTGAGGCTCACAGGTTAACGGGAATCCAGATGGTTAAGTACTTTTATCATGGGAATGACTATTCTTGGATCTGATTTAGGAACTGTCCCGAAATAAAATCCGTTTTTAGAGTGATATGGCAAGAGTTTTCTGGACATTTTTTGCGCTGCCTCGGCAAGGGCTAAGTTCGCCTTACTCGTTGTTTGAACTATACCCATCGCCTTTCAAGATGCTACGTTGTTGCCAGCGTTCGCTCACCCTGATCACCTACTACTTGTAGGCTCACAGGGCTTCGCTCACTTGTCGCCTGGTAGCATCTTGAAATCCAATGGGTATATTCGCTGCCTTTTTGCCTTGCAGACTTCGAAGGATATGGGAAATGCACTTCGACAGGTTCAGTGCGAACGGTATCGGGTATAACGGTTGGCTGCATTAGCTTTTCAAAAGATTCACGAACTGACCACTGTCTGATAATGTTCTACCTCAGGAAAAGGTTCATAAAAGTGGTGCAGTAATTGTTTCCATTGCTGATATTCTTTTGACTCCCTGAAACCTTCTGTGTGATCTTCCAGTCTTTCCCAGTTCACCAAAAGCAGATAACGGTTGTCTTTCTCCAGGCATTTCTGAAGCTGGTGGGAGAGGTAACCTTTCATACTGGCTATAATGCTCTGTGCCTGAGCAAAAGCCTTTTCAAACTCGACTTCCTGTCCCGGTTTCACATCCAGGATGGCGACTTCCAGTATCATTGCTTTACCTTTGCATGCGGGTTAATACCAGTCGTACTTTCTAACTACGCTTTTGCGCTGACAATCTGAACACCAGCCCTGCGTTGGAACTCCTCGTAATACTAGCTATTATTCGTCGTTCCGCCTTGTTCTGCCGTCCAGCTTGCCATGCTCATTACGGTAGTTAGAAAGCACGATTGGTATAAGAGAGGGCTTTTAACCCTCTCTTTTAACCCCCTCTTTTAACGGTTTAACCTTCAGGGTTGAGTCGCACACGTCCCCAGGTACTGTCGTAGGTCAGACGACCTTCAGGGTCGATAGCAATAGGTGCAAAGTTAGTGTTGTATTTGTTCGGGCCCAGAATCCAGTGGAATTTTTCTTTGCCACTGGTCCAGTCAATTGCTTCCATAGTCCACTCTCCATCCCTTGTTCCCGCCGTGTAGAGAATATTATTCTGTGCCGAGATAATAGGAACGGAATTAGGTGAGCTGACATCAACATTGACCCAGGCTTCTTCCAGTGTGCGGTTTTCAGGATTCCACTGGAACTTCTGAATACCCAGTGGGCGATATTCATCTTCGTTGGCCAGCAATCCTGCAAATACAGGGGCGAACATGTTGGGCAAATAGAAGGGCAGGCTTGGGGGCTCATTATTAACAATGACTGCGCCATAGCCATAAACAGCGACAGACTGTTCAGACTGAACTTCTTTCAGATCAGGGTTGCCCATGTTAGCAGCAATTTTTCCTGCGACACGACGATCTTCACCAGGCAGGCCTTTCCAGGTTTCAGGAATAGCTTCTCGCCAAAACAGGGTCAGATTCATCAGGTCGTCGCCGTCAGTAATGGCTACCAGTTTGTCTTCATCGCCAAAGCCCATCAGTGATGGTGTTGAGCCAGTACCACGACCCTTGCTGTTTGAATAGGGTGCAGACCATGCGCCGTCTTCAGGTGCCTTTGACCAGCCATTTCCAGTCCATTTTATGGCGTGCATATGTTCTGTACTGGCAATGTACACCAGGCCTTTTTCATCGACTGCAAAAGAGTTTCTAACCCAGCCATTCAGTGGGTCGTCCTTATTCTGAGACTGCTCCGGTGCAAAGTTTAGCTTGGCCTGGTATTGCTGTTTGAAATCACGGCTCATAGCCACGACCCAGCCATCATCGGTAACGGCGATTAAATAGCCATCGTAGGACATATTGATACCAGTGACCCTGCCGGTTACCGGTGCTGCAATTTTGTAATTGTATTTTTGCTCGATAGGTGAGGATGGGTCACCTTCAACCTTGTCACCATAGGCGACAATGTTTCCGTCATCTCTGCCGAGATAAAAGCGGTTATCTTTATCGATGAGAGGATAAAGAGATCCGGCTTCGGCAAAGCGGTACATTTCCTGTATAGCATTGATGATACGCAGGGGCTCAAATCCTGAGGAGACTTTTCTTTCCCGCTCCTCTGCCCATTCGCTATCCCAACCCTGATCTTCACGGGTCATGAAGGAGTCGATCATTTCAAAGGAGTCATAATCTTGTTTGACTACCCTGTCCGCACCTGCGGACCAGAGAACCCTGCGACCATCGGGGTATTGTCCGGATAGGGTCACAATCAATTGGTTAGGGCCAATATACTGGTATTGAATTTCCTGATCGCTCAGGCGCCGTGAGTCACTGACAGGACCAAGTTGGTCAACAGCTCCCTGCTGAGCGCTGGTTACGTGAGTAATAGGATAGGGTGAGTCAGCCAGGTAAGCGTTGGCTGGTGGCATATTCGGTTGCGCAAAAGCAACAGCAGAGGCCAGAATTGAAGGGATTCCACAAGCCAGGGTAAACCTGGACAGAGACAGCTTCCGTATCATCTTTATTTCTCATTTATTGTTATTGCAGACGACAATAAAAGTACTATCGTGAGCCGATTATACGTCAATGAGTGACTATTAAAAGCGATATTTAAGTCGAATGAATTAAAATTTACAAACTCCTTTCATAGTGTCGTTTATTCATTGTCAATGACTGTATTATGGCGAACAACTCCACGCTGGCCGGCCATGTGACCATTGGCGATGGTGTGATTCTGGGTGGTTTCACGGCCATTCACCAGTTCTGTAAAATCGGCACTTACAGTATGAGTGCCGGTAATACCACCATCTTTAAAGATGTACCTGCCTTTATCATGACTAGGAGGCTGACCGAGAATAGACAGCCCGGCCTAAAATCCAGAAAGAATGGCCATCTTTTCCACTGAATTTGCTTAAATAGGTCAACTATTCGCACAAATTCAGTGAAAAAGCTGACTCGTTCTACTGAATTTTATGCTCGGACGCTATTCTCGGTCAGCCTCCTAGTGGCTCGCCTGGCAAACCTTATGGTATGAACTTTGAAGACATGCGTTGCCTTGATTACAGTCCTGAACTGATCCGTACCCATGGCATTATCCGGTAAATTTTCGTTCTGATAATTTACTCAAGAAAGTTCTGGTTTTCTTTGCAGGTCGGAGCTTTGTTGTGCCGGATTGATTTTATACTTCCTTCCGGGAACTGTTTAGGTAAACAGCTGTCAAATCTGCATAAGGAATAGCTTTAATAGCTGGAGACTATCGTGAT
>NZ_JOKH01000001.1:1489021-1492068 GCF_000722635.1 Endozoicomonas numazuensis
GATAGTCTGCTGTACATGGATTGTCTCAGGCTATGCGTTGCTCACCATGTTGAGAAGACGTTAGATACTGCTTTGTCTTGCGCTAAAAGTCAGGATAAAAAAGAATTGGCTAAACGTTTGGAAATGGTAGGTAAGAGTGGCATATTTTTTTCTGATATAGATAATGAATGGTTGCAGAGGCCATCCTATATGCTAGCCAGTGACGGTTGTTTCACTCAGCCGACTTATTCTAGCCTGTGTTCGAAAATTGTAAATTCAAAACATTGCGCTGAATCTGAGGGTAAGATTGTTGAGGAGCTCAATGTTTTAAACCAAGAACTAAGGCGAGGTTGCGGATATCCTCTCTCATGGCAAGAACCTATGGTGAGAGCAAGGCAACATTGTTATGACTATTTGGTCACCGGCAAGGCCGAGGATGATTATTATCACTTGGTAAGAAAGTATGACTCCACCAATAGCGTATCAGAGCGTACTTTATGGAGTGGGGAGAACAGTAGCTTTTATGTTAAAAAGACTGCAGAGAATTTTCTGGAAAAAGCGATGAAGTACCCGACGCAGATAGATCTACACAGTGATCCCAAATCGAGCTCTGTAATTGCCAGAAACCCAGACACCCGGTTCATTGAGGCTCACAGGTTAACGGGAATCCAGATGGTTAAGTACTTTTATCATGGGAATGACTATTCTTGGGACTGACTTAGGAACTGTCCCGAAATAAAATCCGTTTTTAGAGTGATATGGCAAGAGTTTTCCGGACATTTTTTTACGCTGCCTCGGCAAGGGCTAAGTTCGCCTTACCCGTTGTTTGAATTATAATGCAGCAGTCTCTTACTTTTAGGGATGCTGTTATGCAATATGCTCTCTTCAAAGCATTTCTTGATGGCATTTCGACATTGACCAGCCATCATAAAAATACTCTCAATAAAGCCCTTTCTCCAGAGCTTAAGGCAGCCACTCATCAGCCGAACCTGAGTACCGCCATTGAACAGAAATTCTCTGAATAACCCAGTTGCCCTCATTGTAAAAGTGATCAAATAAAGCGCTGGGGCTGTAGTGATGGAAGACAACGCTACCGTTGCAAGTCATGCCATAAGACATTTAATGCATTAAATTGCCATCAACCATGCCGAAGAGACCACTCCGGGGCACTGTCTGCCCTGATGGAAAAAATTCCCGGCACGCCGATAAGAAAAAATAAATAAAAAAATACATTAATTTATGGCTATAAAGCTGAAAAAAAACCTTATATATATCGACTTGGCACTAATATAGATTGGGCTCGAATCCGAATGAAAACTGTTTCTAACCCGGATGATCTTATGTTCAAAGTTGTCAGAACCAGATGCCTCATTCAGGCCTTTGGCAGACAGAGATTAATGGCTTTACAATTCCTCAGCCTGATAGCTCAGATTTTTATTTCATGCCTGCAGGTTCTGAGCCTCTTCTTGAAGCTTCGGATGCTGCGAATGAGCAAAACAAGGCAGCAGAAATTAGCACCCATATTCAAATAATGATGTAGCAGGAGAGTGGGGTGAGGTGCCTGTGGTACGTTACCTGATCTGAATATGAAGCGGTATTTCAGATATGAAGAACCTGCTTTCATGACTCAGCACGAGTATCATGTTCTGGTATTATGTACGACTATGGATAATTAAAAAGCATGGGGCAATGGTTCGAATTTTCAATGAGTCGCTTTCTGCTATAGCGCACTCGTATCAGGAAAGATGCCAGTCTGATCATCGAATACAAAATTTACTATTTTTAAAAAAAAATCTACGCATTCATTTTCTGAAGCTAATATGAACTGGGCTTTTAATTCGCATTCTAAAAACTGAAGTCCAGGCGTGTTTATGCTCAAGTGTGCCAGAAAGGTCTCTGTTTCATTCGTATTGTTTTTTTTCCTGGGTGTGTGTGTTCAAAGTGAGGTGTGGGCTAATCCCAAAAAGCTTCTTTCAATGGAAGATTTGCAGGCTGAGGAGCTGGTCAAGAAGGATGGGGGTGGTTATATCCTTACTGGAACTTCATACACTTCTCTTACTTTAGGACTGTGGTCTCTAAGTCAAGATGGTTTGATGCTTCCTATTCCGGGTACCCATGGTTTTTTTCTTCCGAATTATTCTGCTGCTTTCACCTTCATGCACATGGCTTTTCAAATTCAAATTCATATTCAGCGACAGCAAATGCAGCAGCAGCAACAGCTGCAAATACAGCAGCAGCAACAACAACTGCAAATGCAGCAGCAACAACAACTGCAACTGCAACTGCAACTGCAGCAGCAACTGCAGCAGCAACAAGCTCAGGCCGCCTTTCTGGCCAGTACAATGAATTCGTTAGCCCCAATACAGCTTTTCACACTGGGAGCTACTGGTTTTACAGAGCCTAATGTCATTTTTACACCCGTATATCCTCCGGCTCCACCTATACAGCCTTTTGATCCTGCCTCTTCTGGAATACCGCTTATACATGATGCGAATGCCATCGCTTTTTTCGGTATGACGCCTGGGCAGAATGATGATCCAGCAGAAGTCATTACTGAACTTGACCATGAAGATGAGAACTCCTCCGGGCATACCATAAGTCATGTTGATGAAGTGGCTCCAAACACGGATGACAAAGCTAAGCATGAAGATGAAAATAAAAAGGGTGAGTCTATAAAAGTAAGCGATCACTTATCCGAAAACAACTCATTAGAGCCAGTTTCTCCTGTCGGCGATGCCTCTCAGGATGATCATAACCACGAGGATGATTTGCCTTCAAATCAGCCACAGTTACAACCTGACGAAGAAGGTGAGAAAGATAAGTTCGAAGAGGAAAAAGCCGCCATTCCTGAGCCAGAAAAAGACAAAGATCTTCATTTGGCCAGTAACGATAAAGAGGGTGAAGAAGTAACAGATCCAAACGCTCCCGTTGTGGCAGAGTCAGATGAAAAAGACAGTCAGGATGATAAAGGGAAAGAACTGCCTTCTGCTGGAATTACGACCACTCCTGCATTACCTGTAACATCTTCGAATCATGATCACTCAGATGTTCATTTGGATGGCAGAGAT
>NZ_JOKH01000001.1:1493181-1693720 GCF_000722635.1 Endozoicomonas numazuensis
TTTTAGAATCAGATGAAAAAGACAGTCAGGATGACAAGTCTCATGAGCTGCCAGTTAATGAAGCTGTAAACACACAAGTATCTCCCGATTTGTCTCCGGGTAATGACGACCCAAATGATCATTCGGATACTGAGGGATCAAATTCCCATCAGAATTCATTAACCGATGAGTCATCACCTCCTCCTCCTCCTGTAGGGGACTCTTTATCTGGTCATCCTCAAGCAGGTAATCAGGGTGAGTCGAAGGAAGTCAGTTCCGATTCTTCCCGAAAGAAAAAGGGAAAAGGCCGAGGCCCGGAAGGTCGCGTTCATACACCCGGATCAGGAAACAAAGGAAATAATGGTGGTAAAAGGCGGGGGCAACAGAATCAAAGTAAGGAGAAAAAAAAACAAGAGCTGCAAAGCTTCAGAGAAACTTCGTCGGATCTTTCGCTTGCAGCGGGTCTGGCTTTAGTTGCTAACCGACAATGCTGTAATGGTAATGGTAATGGTCCGGGTAAAGCGTCCGGCTGGTTCAGAAAAGGATTGTCTGATGCGGCCGACTTCGTGAAAAAAAATGGCAAAAAGTTGAGTGAGTTTCTGTTTAGAAAACGCAAGAGGCCTGTTAATAACCGCCCCTTGATAGGTAAAAAGATAACTGCAGCTCGCTCCGCAGGGCGTATATCGAATAGTCCTCTTCGATCTCTGGTCAAGGTTGTCATTGGGGCCGGTATGCTGGCCGCAGGGGGCGGTCTTACGGTGTGGTACTGGAAAGCAATGGATGATACCAAAACTAAAGAGAACGATGATCTGGATAGCAGGAATGAGCCCAATGTTGAGCCGCCAGTAGTAGATATGCAGTGCAAGGGTCAAGGTATCAACCGGGATTCGTCTCTGGCCTGTGAGTCACTTCGGAAAAAAAGTAATCATCGAGCCGCAGAGCTGATCATGCAGTCGGCGGTGTTGCTGGGTAGAGATCAGGCGTATCCGGTGTTTTCTGTTTTTCATCAATCTGATACCCATCTGGATATCTACAGGAAAGTACTGCCTGTTGAGCAGGAAGGGCTGGTATATGGGATGGTGGGCTACCTTGATTGGCCGGGTCTAAAAGTGAAGCATCAACCTTACTTCAGAATGGAAGACGGTGTTTTCAAAGGGCTGCTCGAGCGTCTTTCAGTCCAGCTGACAAAACATTTTACTGAAGGACAACTTGAGCAGGCGTCTTCCAGTGGCCTTGATGCTTTGAGTCAAACCCTTCTCTGGTGTGGGGTCCCTCTGGGAAAACCGGCCAGGAAAATTCACGGACACTGCGTTAACTGGGTGTTTGAGCGAATGTCAGACAGTCCGACTTGGTACATGGATGATATTCATAGAGCCTATTATCAGCAACAGGTGAGCAGGAATATTCACCCTCAAGACCGGAGCTATCTTGGCTTTTCTCCTCTTTATCATCTGGATGCGGTCGATTCAGACAGGTTTATGAGGTACGAGAACCGAAAACTGGAGGATTCCAGTAAAGAACAAGTCTTCAAAAGCTCCTCTGTTACTCAGTTATCTGTAAATTCTGATGGGGTGATACCTGATGAAACCGGAAGCTATGACGTGCATATTTATGACGACAAACAGCAGTGGCACAAAGTATTGTCTGCAGTGGAACCTGGTCAGCCAGTGAGGTTTATTCCTGGCAGAATTTATGGGATATCCCATAAGGAGGAAGCTTCATCCAAACGTTATCTGGTATCTAATGGTCAGCAGTTACTGGCGTGGCGTGAGCCTGAAAACATTCCACTGGCTACGGTATCTGAAAAAATGGTGGCACCCAAAAAATGGTTATTTGTCAGGCAGGGTGGTTTGAATCCGGTGGCTGACGTTGAGCTTGAGGACTGGCATTACATAACAGAGTACCCAAAGCTTTCAGGGGCGGTGACTTTTAGCTTCTACCATATTCTGTACCAACTTTTTTTTTCTAGGATTGTCAGCTCCAGCCCCGCTACTCAGGCAGCCGCAGGGGGCATTATTTCCTTTATGGCCATGTTCCAGTGGCAAGTGGTCAGGAACCATTACTCTCGGGTGTCTGATGACCCAGCCTTAAATCGTTATCTGAAATTATCAGATTTGCTGGCACATTATCAGAAGAACAGGGAATTAAATAAGTTCAACATGTTGTTGGCTCTGTCTCTGAACCAAAGCTCTCCGCTGGGGTTAGTGGAATACAGAGAAAAAGAAGGAGTCTTGAAAGCTCAGAGCTATAAACCCCTTACAACGTTTGACCTGAGGACGAAGATTAAAACCTTTAATCAAAGCTATGTCGCCTGTCAGCGACAGTTTAAAGGTTGCAATGCGGATCATCAGGAGCATGTTGAATTCCTTCGTTTCCATATGGCGATTTGTGGCAAGGGAATCTTTGACGGATGTGGTCAAATTTGGCAGGATCCTTCGATCAAAAGGTCCTGGCTGGGACTGATGTATTCGGTCGACTGGAAAGAAGAAACCATGTCTTTGATGCCCGAAACTGAGAGAGGCCGTTTCACTATCTCGCCTTCTATTGAACCTCTGCAGGAAAACTATCAGTTTTCTGTTGCCTATCATGCCGAGCCCAATTTCTGGACTGGGTCTGATCGATTGTTTGAAGTGGAAGGACGGTTCCGGTGTCATGCTGCTTCACTTGAAAAGGAAATAATCCATGATGACGTTGTTCACTGCCGGATGATAGGCAATAAAACGTATCTGGACTTTAATGGCAATGCGTACCTGTTACTGTTTCCAGAGTTTGATAGCAGTTGGGGAAGAATTCACTGGCTATCGTTTATTGGAGGCCAGCTGTTGACACCCACATGGCAACGACAGGCACAATGGCAGATGCAACATGTGAAAGCATTGTCAGGAACACTGGATAACCCTGAGCAGGTAGCGAGACTGACCCAAAATGCTTTGTCGGTGCGGCCAGGTGACTCCACTGAAGAATCCTCTGGAGAATCCTCTGGAGAATCCACTTCTTATCCAGAATTCCTGTTTAATGAGCAGGGCTTTCATACCGGTTCTGATCTTGAATTCTGCAATCAGTTTCGTTTGGATAACCTTCGGTTGGCTTGTATTGCTTATCCTCTGACCCCTACAACAAAACAATATTTTTTACAGTTGGCTGACTATGCTAAGAATAAACGTTGGCTGTCGTTATTTAATGTGTATCCGGATAAGGTAGAACCGGATACACGCCATTTAAGTGTGGTGGAGAGATGGCCTTTCAGCGCACTCTCTGCTGATCGTTTGATATGGCATATCGAGTTTCTGAAGGACTATCCGGAGCTGGGGACACAGCCTGCAGTGAATGCCTTGATAGCCTATGCTGGAGTCGTGAAAGAGGGGGAGAATGAAGTGGGTGTTGATATCTACAGAAGACTCTACAGAATCATGCAGGAACATAACGTGGCTGAGCGATTCAAGCATAACATGGCGGCTCAATGCTATATGAGAAGGTTGTTTGAAGGGAAATGGTGTGCACACAAAAAACATTGTCTCAGCCAGTTGCCCAGCTGGAGGCTCGAAAGTGCATCCGTGCATTTGAAAACCGAGGTTAAAGTGGCTAATGAAGAAAAACTATATAGGACAGCGCCCAGGCGTTATAACGATCGTTATGTGCGAGTCAGTTTGAACACAGCGGTGAATACTTTAGTGGTGGATGCAGAAAAAATGGATGATATTGAATTTCTTAAGAGTGGTACCCCTATTCAGAGAACTGAAGGACAACCTGACACCTTTGATGTTTCGGTAGAAAGTGTGCCCCTTTTGCTTGAAGATAAAGAAAAGGGTGAAACTATAGCGCTGTTTATGCTGCAGAAAGGGCATCTTTATCAGGGCAGCTGCGATCGTGTCTCCCTGACTCTTTTGAAAGATCAGTAACGAAACAAATTCCCGGTTTACACTCGGATGCCATCCACCCTGAGTTTTTAAAGGGGTGGGCTTTGACAGACTCAGCCCGAACGGTTTTTTGAAGTTGATTTCAGACAATGGCTAAGCATCAGTATTCAGGCAGAACTGCCTGAATACTGAATATACGTGTGCCGAGCATGTCACACAGCTTGGGGGTGAAAGTCCCCTGTCCAGCCAGATGAGGGCGAAGGACTAGCGAAGCACAAGGTTTGTATCGTGAGGTGCAGGCTGAAGGCAGTGTGGAGCAAAACCGCGAGCCGACGAACAGAAATCAGATATGAGGCTGTCTGCGTGAGGACGAGTCAGCGTATGATGACGAAGTCCATACTCATCCGGACACTCAGGCAGTAGATCTGGCGGTTGTGCGGCGAAGGCGGTGTGACTTACCTCGGGAGGTCTGTGTGGTGTCTGATATTTCGGACTGAGGCTATCGTAAGGTGGTCTGATCGCCATACAGAAGTCAGCAGACGGCATAGTAGCTGGCGAATGTCAGTGAAGGCCTGAACGGTACAGAGTGGTGAATAGTTTCTGTTATTCGATACACCGGACGCAGACAAATCCAGCAAACACTGGAACTCATGCCAAGTGGTCACGGCGGAACCGGAGGCTGCGACGTTATGAGGGCTGAGGTTGTGTCGGCATCACAGGATTACGAAAGCCCGGCAAGCGATACAGGCTTGATGGCACGTATCGCCCACCCCAATAATCTGAAGAAAGCCTTTCAGCGAGTAAAACGCAACAAAGGAGCGGCAGGCATTGACCGCATGACAGTGGAAGACCTGTTCACGTATTTACAAGGGCATGGTCGTCAACTGAGGCAGTGTTTGAGCAGAGGGTTGTGGAAACCCACTCCAGTAAGAAGAGTTCTGATTCCCAAGCCGGACGGAGGAGAGCGAAAGTTGGGTATACCAACAGCTCTTGATCGAATGGTGCAGCAGGCAATACAACAAGTATTGCAGGCAGAGTGGGAGCCAAGGTTCTCGGCTTACAGCTACGGATTTAGGCCCTATAGGTCTGCACATCAGGCTATCAGTCAGGCTCAGTTGTATATGAAGGATGGTTACAACTGGGTGGTGGATATTGATTTGTCGAAGTTTTTCGACCGGGTCAACCATGATCGACTGATGGCAAAGTTGGCAGAGCATATAGAGGACAAGGATGTATTGCGTTTGATTCGTCGATTCCTGAAGTCCGGAGTGATGGAAAACGGGCTGGTAAAACCGCAAGCGGAGGGTGTGCCACAGGGAGGTCCCCTGTCTCCTGTACTTTCAAACATAGTATTGGACGAACTTGACAGAACGCTCGAAAATCGAGGTCTGCGATTTGTTCGGTACGCTGACGACTGTCGTGTGTTTGTTAAAAGTAAGAAGGCAGGGGAAAGGGTGATGGCCAGTCTGGTCAAGCTGATCGAGGGTAAAATGAAACTGAAAGTCAATCACACAAAGAGCGCGGTTGATCGGGCATGGAAGCGCCCCTTTCTGGGGTACAGTTTTACCCGAGACGGCAGGAAAACCCTTGCGACAAAGAGTGGCAAGCGCTTCAAGGATAAAATCAGACAGCTAACCCGAAAGGGAGGTCGATCCCTTGAGCAGAGGCTGGAAGGACTCAACAGGTACTTGCAGGGATGGAAGAACTACTTCCGAGAAGTAGAAACCCGCACAGAGTTTGAACACTTTGACTGTTGGATAAGAAGGCGGTTGCGAAGTCTGCTCTGGTATCAATGGAAGAGAAGCCCAAAGCGGTACAAGGAACTGCGAAAGCAGGGAATCAGTGACAAACTGACAAGGCAAACGGTAGCTTCAGGAAAAGGACATTGGCGAGTGAGCCGGAGTCCTGCGTTACACATGGCGCTACCCAATAGTTGGTTTGATAAGTTAGGTTTAATCAGATTGTTGGCCGCTTAACTGGCCGAAACGCCCAGTACGGACCCGTATGCTGGGTGTTGTGGGAGGAGCGTAGCCGTGAGGCTACGCCCTATCCCGATCCATCGCCTTTCAAGATGCTACGTTGTTGCCAGCGTTCGCTCACCCTGATCACCTGCTACTTGTAGGCTCACAGGGCTTCGCTCACTTGTCGCCTGGTAGCATCTTGGAATCCAATGGGTATAGTCTGTCAGGGTTTAGGGTTCAGTCGAACACGGCCCCAGGTCGTGCCATAGGTGATACGGCCTTGCGGATCGATGGCCAAGGGAGAAAAATTGGTGTTGAACTTGTTGTCTCCCAGAACCCAGTGGAACTTCTCTTTACCCGTATTCCAGTCAAGCGCTTCCAAAGTCCATTCCCCGTTACGTACACCGCCGGTGTAGATTACGTCGTTATAGGCAGCAATAACGGGCACTGAGTTGGGTGAACTGATGTCATTATTAACCCATTCCTGGCTCAGTGTTCTGTTTTCTGGGTTCCAGACAAATTTCTGTATTCCAAAGGGTTGGAATTTCTCTTCTGTTGCCAATAAGCCGACAAAAACAGGTGCAATAATTTCAGGCGCATAAAAGGGCATGGAGGGAGGTTCATTATTAACGATAACGGCTCCATAGCCATACACTGCAACAGACTGTTCAGATTGAACTTTTTTCAGATCTTCTCTGGCCATATTGGCTGCAATCTTGCCAGCCACGCGTCGGTCTTCTCCTGGCAGTGCTTTCCAGTCAGAAGGAATCTCTTCTCGCCAGAAGAGCGTCAGATTCATCAAATCATCACCGTCTGTGATGGCCACCAGTTTGTCTTCGTCACCAAAGCCCATCAAAGAAGGAGTGGCACCTGAACCCCGACCTTTAGTATTGGAATAAGGAGCAATCCAGGCTCCGTCTTTTACATTCTGTGACCAGCCTTTGCCTGTCCATTTCACCCCATGCATATAGTCGGTACTAACAACATAGGTCATGCCGTTGGAATCCATGGAAAAAGAATTACGGACCCAGCCATTGAGAGGATCTTCTTTGTTGTCTGAAGTGTTGGGTGCACCTTCCAGTTTTAGTTGGAACTGCTCTTTGAAGTCCCGGCTCATAGCAACCAGCCAGCCGTCGTCTGTCACCGCGATAATATAGCCATCGTAGCTAATATTGAAACCATTGACCTTACCGGTGACTGGCTCTTTTATCTGATAGCGATGCTTCAGGGATATCTGTGAGGAAGGGTCTCCTTCGACACTGTCACTATAAACTGCAATCGTACCGTCGGTGCTACCCAGATAGAAATTATTGTCGGCATCCATCATGGGGTAAATGGCCCCGGCTTCAGCAAATCGCATCATTTCTTGCAGCGCGTTATAAACTCTGAAGGGTTCCCAGCCATTCGCTACTTTTTTCATGCGCTCTTCAGACCAGGCTTCATCCCAGCCTTCATCTTCTCGCAGCATAAGTGTATCCAGCACTTCGAAAGAGTCGTAATCCTGCTTAATCAGACGGTCAGATCCGGCAGACCAGATTACCCTTTTGCCATTGTCGTATTGTCCGGAAATACTGAAAATCAAATGACTGGGACCGGTATAAATATATTCTTTCTCAGCATCAGATAATCGGCGGTTTCTATCCTCTGGGCCCTTGATTGCTATAGCGCCTTGTTGTGCACTGGTTACATGAGTTATCGGATAAGTGGAGTCAGCAAGAAAAGGGTTTTCAGGTGGAAGCAGGTTGGCTGAAGCGATTGAAATAGACAGAGCCATAGAAGTCAGAAACGTTCCAGCTTTGGAAAGCGTGGCAAAACTCCGTGTATAGTCTGGCTTTGATTCAGTCTTACTCTTAGCAGGTGTCGTTGTACCTGCTGATAAATTCCATATCATTTTTATTATTCTCATAAAATCCATCTCTCACCTTATTTTGAAAATGCCGTTTGTTCTGGGTGACAGCCATACATTCGTTTGGGGTGAATGGCATTTCCGGCTCGTGGCTGATTAAGAGCTCAACTGCGTTAAGGTAAACGACTTAATAATAACCTTAAAGAAGAAATTGTAAACCTCCAACAAAGCCCACCACTGTCGAGGTATTAGTCTTCCAGCATCGTCTGTTTGAACGATGAAGCTGTTGTGCATTCGGACCAAGGTATGCAGTGTAAAGCACGTGTTTTAAATACGTGGAATAGCCTTGAATAATAAGCCAATAGCCATGATCCCGGTGTCGTTTTGAGCCGTTACAGAAATGCACCTGAACATCATGGTTGAGAACAAGACAGAGGCAAAGCGCTGGTATCCACTAGCGTATCGAATGATATGAGCACCGATCACAGCACTGTTTTTCAACAGATTCTTGATAACCGACGTTCTGTTCGAGCCTACACTGAGCGGGTCGCGGACCAGGTACTGTTGCAACAGATCTTTCAGGAAGCGCAGAGAGCCCCCTCCAATTGTAATACTCAGCCCTGGTATACCGCTGTTGTTAGCGGTGAGCGTTGTCGTTCACTGGGAAATAAGTTGCAGGATGCTCTGAATCAGGGGCTGTACCAGATGGACTTTCCCTATCTGGGCAGCTACGAAGGTATCTATAAAGAGCGCCAGCACGGCGCAGCCAGTGAACTCTACTCATCAATGGAGATTGCCCGGGAAGACAAAGCGGCCAGACATGAAGCCTTCATGCGAAACTTTGATTTCTTTGGTGCACCTCACGCGGCCTTCCTGTTTTTACCTGAACAGTTTGGTATTCGTGAAGCCGCTGATCTGGGCATGTATGCCCAGACCTTAATGCTTAGTTTGAGTGCCCATGGCCTTGCCAGTTGCCCTCAGACGGCTTTGAGTTTTGCCTGCGATACCGTTCGGGAAGAACTGGGCGTGGATAGCAGTATGAAGCTGATGTTTGGCATCTCATTTGGCTATGAAGACAAGGAATATCCGGCAAACACCTGTCGTGTTGGTCGGGCGGAACTGGATCAGAGTGTCCAATTTATTAAATAGTGGAGCTGTTTGTTCTGCTCGGAGCCTGACGGACTTAAGCTTTCGACAGGCTCTCCTGAGGTGCTTTAAGAAGTCGTCACCATAAGAACAATAAAAATCAAGAGGCTGGAATCATGAGAACCGAAATCTGTAAAAAGCTGGAGATAGAAACTCCCATTTTTGCATTTACTCATTGCCGCGACGTTGTAGTAGCTGTCAGTAAAGCTGGTGGGCTGGGTGTGTTGGGTGCAGTGGGCTTTTCTCCCGAAAAACTCAAGGAAGAGCTCGATTGGATTGATGCTCATATCGGTGATCTTCCATACGGTGTTGATGTGGTTATTCCACAGAAGTACGAAGGCATGGGGGAGATGGATCCTGAAAAACTGGAAAGCATGCTTAAAGGTATGGTTCCTCAGGAGCATCATGACTTTGCTGCCAAACTGCTGTCTGAACATGGTGTACCTGAATGGCCTGATAAAGACGACGAAATGGGTCTTTTAGGGTGGAACGAAGCCATGGCTTCCCAGTTGATTGATGTGGCGCTTGAGCGTCCAAACTGCCGATTGATTGCCAATGCTCTGGGCACACCTCCTGCAGACATTATCAAGCGCGTGCAAGATTCTGGGCGTTTGATCGGTGCACTTTGTGGTCGGGTAAAACAGGCTGTTCAACATAAAGAAGCCGGTCTCGACTTTATCATTGCACAGGGTGGTGAAGGTGGTGGCCACACAGGTGATGTGGGTTCTATCGTTCTCTGGCCCCAGATTATTGATGCCGTGGGTGATACGCCTGTACTGGCTGCTGGTGGTATTGGTGATGGCCGCCAGATGGCTGCGGCTATGTGCCTGGGCGCTCAAGGTGTCTGGACGGGCTCCCTCTGGCTGACCGTTGAGGAAGCCGAAGCTGAGCCTGCTCAGAAAGAGTCATACCTGAATGCGACATCTGAAGACACTATCCGTTCCAGAAGCTGGACAGGTAAGCCTTGTCGTATGTTGAAGAATGCCTGGACTGAAGCCTGGGAGCAGGAAAATACACCTGATCCATTGGGTATGCCTCTGCAGGGGCTGGTTACAGCAGACGGCATTCGACGTACGCATACTTATGCAGCAAAAGGGGATTGCCAGAAGGTGGCATTTAACCCGGTTGGTCAGGTAGTAGGTCAGATCAATGATGTTGAATCCAGTCGCCGTGTGGTTGAGCGTCTGTTATTCGAATACGCCGATAGTATCACTCACGTCAACGAGCTTCTGGAAGAAGTCTGAGTCTGACTGAGTTAATAACATTTTAAGTGGCTGAGGGCGCACAGACAGAGATTGTCTTTGCGCTTTCTTTGGCTTAAGGCTAATTCAACAGGCGAAAAGAATTCAGGTGCTGCAATGAAAATAGAATTTACCCCTGAGCAAGACGCACTTCGTCAGGAGTTGCGAGCCTATTTTAGTGAATTAATGACCCCTGAATTGACTGCCGAAGTGTCCAGGGCGGTCGGCGAAGGGGGTGGCCCCCTGTTCTGGGAAGCCATGGACAAGCTGGGTAAGGATGGCTGGATCGGTGTTGGCTGGCCGGAAGATATGGGTGGTCGTGGTCTGAGTGAGATGGAGCAGTTCATCTTTGTCGAAGAAGTCATGAGAGCGGGTTTCCCTTTTCCTTTCCTGACCACTGAATCGGTAGGTCCCATTCTTGCCAAATACGCCACCGCAAGAATGAAAGAAGAGCTGGTTTCGAAAATTCTTGGCGGCAAGATGATGTTGGGTATTGGTTATTCCGAGCCGGGCGCTGGTACCGACCTGATGTCGCTCAAGACCACCGCGAAGAAAGACGGTGATGAATGGGTGATCAATGGCCAGAAAATGTGGACCTCTCTGGCTCACCACGCTGACTACATCTGGCTGGCGGCAAGAACCAACTTTGACCCTGAAGTAAAAAGCCATTCGGCGATTTCTATCTTTCTGGTGCCTACGGATTCGGAGGGTTACAGCTGTTCACCTGTGCATACCCTCGGTGATGTTCGAACCAATGCGACTTACTACGACAATGTTCGTGTGCCTTTGGATCATCTGGTTGGTGATGAAGGTATGGGGATGTTGATGATTTTTGAGCAACTGAATCGTGAGCGGCTCTCTCTGGTGAATGTTGGTGCCTTCTTGAAACTGTTCAATGATGTCACTCAGTGGGCCAGTGATACTGAAATACCCGGTGGTAAGACGGTCATCGATCAACCCTGGGTTCAGATTAACCTTGCCAAGAGTCGTGCCGGGCTGGAAGCCCTGAAACTGATCTGTTATCGACAGGCGTCAGAGATGACCCGTGGCAATCTGGCGATGGAAGACGCTTCTGCCGCCAAAGTGTATGGCACTGAGTTTTTTGTCGAGCTCTATCGAAATCTGGCAGAAGTTCTGGGTGTCAGCAGTACTTTGCACCGTGACTCCAAAGGGGCTGTATTGAATGGTCGTCTGGAAGAACTCTATCGAACCGCTTCAATCATTACCTTTGGCGGTGGCACCAATGAAGTTCAGCGTGACCTGATAGCCCGTGGCGGTCTGGGCATGCCCAGAGCCAAACGATAAGGAGCGATCATTATGGATTTTTCATTTAACGACACACAAACAGATGTTCAGAACCTGGCAAACCAGATTCTGACTGATCTTTCCACCACTGAACGTCTGAATGCCATAGATCAGCAGGAAGATCGTTTTGACGATAAGCTCTGGGCGCAGTTGGCTGAGTCGGGTCTGCTGGGCACTGCTATCTCAGAAGACAATGGGGGAATGGGTTTCGGATTAACTGAACTTTGCCTGTTTATTGAAGAAGTCGGCAGAACCGTAGCGGCTACTCCGGTGATTCCAGTCCTGGTCAGTGCAGCCTTACCTGTCCAGAAGTTTGGTTCGCCTGATCAGCAAAAGCGTCTGTTGCCAGATGTGGTGACCGGAAAAAAACTGATTACTGCAGGCCTTTCTGAAGCGCTGGCAGAATGCCCATCTTCACCGGTTACGGTTGCAGAACCCACAGGCAAGGGTTTTAAGCTGACGGGCAGCAAAATTGCCGTACCTTTTGCTCATAAAGCCGAACGCATTCTGGTGACGGCAAAAGTGGATGATGAAGTGGCTGTCTTGCTTCTGGACCCTCAGGCTGAGGGGGTTGAGTTGAACCGGGAGATTTCGACAACCCGTGAGCCCTGGTTCGAAGTGGTTATGAATGAAGTTTTGGTTACCGAGGAAGATGTGTTGGTAACCGGACCTGAAGGTCGGTCAGCCGCTCTATGGATAGCAGAGCGAACGGTCGCTGCCAGTTGTGCCATGCAGTTGGGTGTTGTTGATCAGTCCATGAAAATTACTGCCGGATATACGTGTGAGCGAGTGCAGTTTGGAGTGCCTGTCGGTTCTTTTCAGGCGGTTCAGCATCGGGCGGCAGATTGTTTTATTGATGTGACCTGTTTGAAGTTGACGACCTATCAGGCGGTTTCTTTGCTGGATTCAGAAAAAGAGGCGACTAACGAAGTCTTGATGGCCAAAATCTGGGCGGGAGATACGGGGCATCGGGTCAGTTATGCTTCTCAGCATCTGCATGGAGGAACAGGCATTGATAAGGACTATCATCTCTGGCGCTATTGCCTTTGGGCTAGACAGTTGGAAATGAATCTGGGGTCATCCGCTTCGCTATTGGCTGTTCTGGGTGGTCGAATTGCTGAAGGGAAAGCATTTGCCGAGTGATTGATTTTTCTTGAAATAAATGCCCGGTTAAACATCAGCTCCGATCCCCCTGAGCTTGTCGAAGGGGGTTCGAAGCTTCGGCAGGCTCAGACCGAATGGGGTTTGGTCAATAAGGACATTATTTCCGGACTATTCCAAAGTGATTGAACCCCTGTTTCCTTCAGGGGTTTTTTCTATCTTGTCAGAGTAAATTCTAATGTTCCAAGACTGGCAAAGTCAGCGCTGTATTTGCAAGGCTTGCCAGGTAGCAGTTTACCCAGGTTACCGGTCATCAAAATATGCCCTTCAATGAGAGGGTAGCCCAGCTCCAGCTGTTGATTGATCATCCATAATATAGCCTGCCACTGCCCCTCCATAGTATTCCCAGAGTTGGTTTGGCTGAGCGTTTGTCCATTACAACTCAGAGATAACTCCAGAGTGTTCAGATTATCCGGAATAGTTTGCCACTGACCTATATAGAAAGCCTTGTTTGCGACATTGTTGGCAATGATATCCACGCCTCTGGGTTTTCCGTCAAAGCCCAGGTCAGGAAGCTCGATAGCAGGAGCTACCTGTGAAATGAAAGAGCGAAGTTCTTCGGTGTTTTTAATGTATTGATTAACAGGCTTGTCCAGTCTGAAGGCCAACTCCTGTTCTATCATGATCTTATTTCCCTGACTGATCGAGTACTCCTGATCGTTCTGCCATTGAGCATCGGATAAAAGTGCGCCAGTGACAGGTTCAGCAAGCTTGAAGGCCTGCTGGCCTTTCTCATGAGTTAACCCCGCTTTGTAGCCAACAACTCTTTCTCCATTCTCCACTTGGAGTTCTACTGTCTTGTATTGTATTAGATAGGCTTCCCTTATATTCAGATCAGGGTGATTTTTATCCAGCACAGGAGCTGCATGTTGATAGCGCTTAGCGTTGATAATCTGGGCTGCGGCTTCATCCAGTCGGTTTGCTGCTTCGATCATTAGAATCAGCTGTATAAAGAAAGCGGCAAAGAGTCCAAAAAACAGCAGGCCTGCCAGGGGGAATCGGTTCATACTATTTCTTCCCTGATTGTTTCTAATAAGTCTATCTTATTTCTCTGCTCATTGGCGTGATACAAATATAAGTCAAGTGACTAATGTTTTAGTAATGTAAAAAATAGCGAACTGTGTCACGTTTTCTTGACCTTAGGTAAAAACACCTATTAAATCAGAGGCGTACTCAGATAGCACTCCAGATATGAACTCAGCAGGGGGCAGGCTGAGCTAAAGGGCAGGTGAATAACAGGCCTAAGCAGTATAAAACCTAGAATAGAGCTGTATCCATTCATGATGAGTTTTACCCGAATTATTCAAATTTTCTTCCTGACCTTACTGATGTCTCCGGCTTTAGTCAGGGCAGAAATCATAGCGACGATCCATGAAGGTTCTGCAGCCCAGAAAGTGATGCCTGAGCTGGATTTACAGGAAACCCGCGAGAAAATGCAAGTGATCAAGAAGCAGCTGAACAAGCTGGAAAAAAGAGAGCCCAGGAAGAAAGATATAATCAGCTCGGTTACTATTGAAGAGTTGATTGGACATCTTGATTTTGTAGAGTATACGGAGAAGCTTAAAACACTCAGGTTTGATCTCGCTTTTCGTGACTGAACCTCGGCTAATGCCCTTCTGGAAAATTCCTCACTTATTTTCAATCAATCTGTCCATCCATTAATTGCCATTCTTAAGTACCCAGCCATATGGAATCGAATATTTCAGGCTTATTGGGCAGGTGTCTTGCAACGCAGTCACGACTGCATGGATGCAGGAGCAGTTGCTGAGAGTGTCTGAGCAATGAGTCAGAAAATATGATTTCATAGGGTTGGGTACTTATACAGACTATTAAGGGGTTGCTTAATAGCAAGCTAATGTCGCCTGATACAGAAACAATAGAGGATTTAGGTCACCTGATTGACATGATCAATAGCCTGTTGCATCCAGTGCCCGAGATGAGAATGACCCCCGGGTAGGCTTTAAAGCCTACCCCCTGGTTTATTGGGCGTACAATAGACAGAGAGCAGGCATTGAAAACACTTCATATGGTAGTGGTAGCTGGGTCTGCGAAAGAAGGTAAAGTCGATGAAAATAAAGGTTCTGTATGACGGTCTCTGTCCTCTCTGTGTAAAGGAAGTATCGCGCTGGCAAAATGCCCGGTTCCGCAGTGAGGTGGAATGGTTTGATATTACCGGGCAGGAAAAGTTGCTGGAAGAATGGGGGATTGACCCTCAGAAAGCCTTGCTTGAACTGCACACCCTGACGGATGACGGTCGGGTTTATACCAGCATCGACAGTTATGCTCTGCTGCTCAAACAGCTCTCTGCCTGGGCCTGGTTGGGGTGGATCATGAGTCTGCCGGGTCTGAAGCAGTTTCTGAAGTGGACCTATGACTGGATGACAAAGGTCCGTTTAAAAAAAGAAGGTCGTTGGCCAGGTCAATGCAACTCAAAACAATGCAACTCAAAACAATGCAAGTAAACCGCTAAATCCAGAGCCATCACCCTTCGACAGGCTCAGGGTGAACGGAGCCGATGTTAAGCGCTTTCATCCTTTTGGAACCGTGCCCGGATTGAGCTGATAATCTCCTTCGCCATTTTCCCCATTCCCGGACGTTGACTTTCTGAAAATGGAACCGGACGGCACAGTTCCATGGCCAGAAAACCGATCCTTGCCGTATAAAAGCCGATACCTGCCCCTGTGGCCGCCTGGGTACTGATCGTGCTGATTAGTTTGCTGGAGGTCAGGTCTGCCAGCTGGTCGGTAATCAGGTCTGCACTGCCTGCCAGTGCCATCTGGGTCAGAATCATTTTTAACAGTCTCATTCTGGCAGGAAGAGATGGGCGCAGGCCGTAGATCTGGCAAATTTCATCCAGCATTTTCAGGCAGCGCCACCCGGACAGCACCATATCCAATAATGCTAACGGACTCAGTGCCACCATGATTGCTGTGTGCTGACTGTGACGTGAGATTCGGGAGATGGCCTGTTGATCCAGGTTCTGAAACAAATGCTGATCTAAATGCTGAATAGTTTCAGTATCATCGGAGTAATCAGGCAGGGTGCTCAGGGCTTTTTCCAGCAAGGGTTGATGAGGCTTGTTTCGATAAAGAGCGCTCAACTTTGCCAGCCAGTTCTTGGCCTGTCCGGATGAGCGGGCTTTCAGAATACCTTCAGCTGTAGATTGTAATTGATCGATCCCTTTGAAGTCTTTCTGGTATCCAAAGTATTCCCAGGCTGCTTTTCCCAGTACACCTGTCAGGCCTGAAACCAGCAAGCCAAATACGGCGGCCAAAGACCAGTGAGTCTGAGTAAGAAATGTGAAAAACTCAACGGTCTGCCAGATGGCCAGAATAGCAATCAGAGCAAGAATACCTTTTGCGGCATGGCTTAGAAAACGCAATGGTTTTAGTGAAAGTGAAGGGTCACTTAATAAGGGCAGGCTCTGATCATCGCTGAGGGAGTCCGGCGTTTCCAGCTCAATACTTTGATCCAGTGGGATAAAGAAGTCGTCTTTCTCTTGGGTGGGTTTCATTGAAATTTATCTCCCAGCAGATCATTCAGAACGCTATCCAGGCGAATATGAGGTAACCGGCTTCCGTTGTTTAGTGTGAGTCCGGCAGGAGGTAATAGCTTACGCAGTTGCCATTGTTTGCAATTCTTCCAGTACTCATCATTGGGGTAATGTTCCGGCAGGGGAGGGTGGAGAAGCAGGCCCGGGCCATCTTCAGTATTACCCTTGAGTACTTTCTGGCCTTGATGATCTGCATAGGTTGTTGAGCGAACAGAGGCGATGGCTTCACATCGAATGTCCACTTCTTTGAACGTAGCCTGTCGCTGTGATTCCCTGACCAGAGACGCAGTGAGTGACCGAACCTGCTCGTGCTGGTCGGGTAACACCTGGTCTATTTTGCTGGCAGCGAATACAATCCGGTCAATGCGGGGCTGAATCAGTCGGCGAATAATATTGTTGGTGCCGTACTCAAAATTTTGCAGAACCTGGGTCAGCGACAGTTTCAGGTTATCCATGGCTTCCTGTCCCTGGTTAAGACTTTTCAGCACATCCACGAGAACCAGCTGGCGGTCAATGCGAGCAAAGGTGTTCTTGTAGAAAGGTTTGACCCATTCTTTCAGATAATGCTGGTAATGCCGTTCGCAGACACGAAACAGTGAGTTATCAGGAGCACTGGATTTTTGTTCTGCGCTGTATTCCACCAGTTTGGGTATTGGAATAAAAGGGCGGTTGTTCTCGGGGCTGTCAGGAGCAAGATGCAGGAGTCTGCCGGGCTGAATCATGGTTAGCCCTTTTTGTTGGCAACGCTTCAGGAATTCCAGTTGTTGTTGCCACAGTGAGTTAAGAGTTTGTTCGCTCAAAGGCTCCAGAGGATTCAGGGATTCCAGAAGAACTATAAAAGGATCTTCAGGCATGGCTGATGCCAGCTTTCGGCTTTGCTGGCACCAGTCTTCATAACTCATATCCAGCAAAGGAAGATCCAATAGCCATTCACCCGGGTAGTCGTGTATTTCCAGATAAAGGCGGCCAATGCCCGGCTTCTTTCCAGGAATAAAATGACTTCGGGCGCGGTATTTTATTTCCAGCAGGCAGCCAGATTCCTGGCGTGTGGCATAGGGCCATGCTTCCCGGTCGAGTGCATTGGCTCCTTCCTTATAGGGAAACAGAGGGAGATTATTCAGGGGGGATATTTCCACTCCCAGCAAACGATCCTGCAAGGCTGGAGGCAAGGCGGTCAGAGCCGCATCAGGGTAGTAACGAAGCTGATGGATAAGGCTGGTGATCAGGGTGGTTTTGCCGCTACCACTAAACCCTGTGATGCCCAGACAGATTCTTTTATCCAAAAGGCGCTCGACACCAGCTGCCACGGAATCGGATGTTGAACTGGCCAGGCTTTTTGCCCTGTTGCCGGTTCTTTTCAAGGTTTCTTTGAGGGCTTTCTTTCGCACATCAATCATCTGTTTTTATCTGTTCTACTGATAGTGCTGTTGGTTCGGGCCATTTTCAAGGGGGCAGATCAAATCGTCCATTCGAACGATTAACGAAAAAGCCTTTCAGGACACAGTATGCCTCAATGAGCGGCGTGTAGCTGCAGAACAAGAATGATAAGGGGGTCGCTGAGGATGGAGTTCGCTTTCACCGATGAACAGGAAATGATCCGGGATTCAGCCGAAAGTTTTCTTCAGGACGTTTCCACATCAGAAGCGGTTCGGTCAGCTATGGTGACCGAAGCGGGTTATGATTCCGAGTTGTGGCAACGTATCTGTTCACAAATGTACTGGCAGGCATTAACCATTCCTGAAGAGTATGGTGGTCTTGGGTTGGGGTATGTAGAGCTGACCATTTTGCTTGAAGAAATGGGGCGGCGTTTACTGTGCTCTCCTTTCTTCTCTACGGTGGGTCTGGGCGTTAATGCACTGCTGGTCGCAGGTAATGAAACCCAGAAGCAGCAATGGCTACCACAGATAGCAGAAGGCTCACTAACGGCCACTCTTGCTTACACATCACGTAACCGCTGGGATGCAAATTCTGTTGATGTTATAGCCCGAGCAGAAGGCGATGGCTATGTACTTTCCGGAACCTACAAGTATGTACCGGATGGCCACACTGCTGATCTTCTTGTGATTGCTGCCCGGAGCCCGGATTCACAAGGGCAGGAAGGTATCAGTCTGTTTGCCTTGCCTGCTCAGGCAGACGGTGTCAGTCGCAAGTGGACACCCACGATGGATCAGACCCGCAAGCAGGCAGAGATCTCTCTGGATAATGTCTTTATCAGTGCGGACTCTCTTCTTGGTAAATCTGGAGAGGCTTGGGCTGACCTGGAAAAAGTTTTGCAACTGGCGGCTATTGCCGTATCGGCTGAACAGTGTGGCGGTGCACGTCAGGCACTGGATCTGACTGTGGACTATACCCAGGAAAGGGTTCAGTTTGGTCGAACCATTGCCAGTTTTCAGGCGATTAAGCATCGTGCTGCAGACATGATGGTTCAGGTTGAGTGTTCTCGCTCGGCTATTTATTACGCAGCCTGCGTTGCCCAGGAAGCTCTTTTCGACGGAGCTGTTGGGGATGAGTTACCCGTCGCCTCTGCTCTGGCAAAAGCTTATTGTTCTGATGCCTTCTTCCATTGCGCCGCTGAATCAATACAGCTGCATGGGGGTGTCGGTTTCACTTGGGAATATGACCCTCATCTCTATTTCAAACGCGCCAAGTCTACGGAGACATTCCTTGGTAACGGTGCGTATCACCGTGAAAAAATTGCTCAAGCCATTCTGTGAGTCTGGAGAGGTATAAAGAATGAAAATCAGCTTCAGTCCTGAAGACGAACAGTTTCGTGAAGAGATTGCCATCTGGTTGAAAGAGAACCTGACCGGTGAGTTTGAGCAGTTACGTCATCGTGGTGGACCCGGTGATGAACATATGTTCCCGGAAGAGCGAAAAGTCTGGGAGCAGCACATGGCCAAGGCGGGTTGGACTTGCCCTGGCTGGCCAGAAGAATACGGCGGTCGTGGCCTTTCCATCAATCAGCAGGTGATCTTCCACGAAGAATATGCCCGTGTGGGTGGTCCCGGTCATATGGGGCACATTGGCGAAGGTCTGGCAGGCCCAACCATCATCGCGTTTGGTACCGAAGAGCAGAAGAAACGTTTCCTTCCCGGCATTGTCGACGGAACAGAATATTGGTGTCAGGGCTATTCCGAACCCAGTGCCGGATCTGACCTGGCAAATGTAAAAACCAAAGCAGTTCTGGATGAATCCAGCGGACAGTGGGTGATAAACGGGCAGAAAGTCTGGACATCCCTGGCCCATGAATCTGACTGGTGTTTTGTGATCGCCCGAACCGAGCCAGGCAGTCAGGGTCATAAAGGCTTGTCTTTCCTGCTGGTGCCCATGGATCAGCCCAATATTGAAGTGCGTCCTATTGAACAGCTGACAGGCACTTCCGAGTTCAACGAAGTCTTTTTTGATGAAGCTGTGACCGATGCTGCCAATATTGTTGGCAAGCCAGGCGATGGTTGGAAGATTGCCATGGCCTTGTTGGGTTTTGAGCGAGGCGTTTCGACTCTGGGTCAGCAAATGCACTTCCAGAATGAACTCGATGAAGTGATTAAAGAAGCTCAGAAAAGCGGTGCCGCCGAAGATCCGGCTATACGACAGCGCATTGCAGATGCCTGGATGGGCCTGCGCATCATGCGCTACAACTCGTTGAGAATGTTATCCGGTCCTCAGGATGGCAGCCTGCAGAAAGAAGCCATGATTTACAAACTGTACTGGGCGACCTGGCATTCTGATCTGGGCAAACTGGCCATGGATGTCAGAGGTGCTGACTCTGAAGTTCTGCCAGAAGGTCCCTATGAGCTGGATCGGCTTCAGTCCATGTATCTCTTCACTCGTTCTGACACCATCTACGGTGGCACCAATGAGATACAGCGAAACATTATTGCTGAACGAGCCTTGGGCATGCCTAAAGAGCCCAAAGGGCGATAGAAGCAGACAGTTAACGGTTTTAAAAACAATAAAGCAGCCATGGGCGACAGAAATCTTTTTCGTCCCCTTTGGGTGATGAAAAAGTTTGAAAATAAATAAGGAGTGGGTCAGATATGCTGATTCCTGAGTACGTCAAGGGACACAATCTACTGGCAGGCAAGTCAGTTTTGATCACTGCCGCAGCGGGAGCGGGTATCGGCTATGCCGCAGCTATCAAAGCGGCAGAAGAAGGTTGCCGTGATCTGATGATCAGTGATATTCACGATGGCCGTTTAAAAGAAGCTGCTGAAAAGATTAAAGACGAAACCGGATTGGAAAACGTTTATACCCATGTCTGCAATGTCACTGTAGAAGACGATGTTCAGTCATTGATCGCAGCTGCAGAACAACAGCTGTCAGGTGTTGATGTATTGATTAACAACGCCGGACTGGGTGGCTCCAAACTTCTGGTAGAAATGGAAGACAAAGAGTGGAATCGTGTTCTGGATGTCACTCTGACCGGTACCATGCGTATGACCCGGGCTATGTTGCCCAAGATGATGGAGCGTAAGTCCGGAGCCATTGTTAATAATGCTTCTGTTCTTGGCTGGCGTGCCCAGAAAGAGCAGGCTCATTACGCAGCGGCCAAAGCCGGTGTTATGGCGTTGACTCGTTGTTCGGCGGTGGAAGCTGCAGAACATGGTATTCGAATCAATGCCGTCAGCCCCAGTATTGCTCTGCATGACTTCCTCAAAAAGTCGGCTCCTCAGGACTTGCTCGATCAGCTGGCTTCCCGCGAAGCCTTTGGTCGCGCGGCAGAAGTTTGGGAAATCGCCAACATTATGATGTTCCTGGCCAGTGATTACAGTTCTTACCTGGCCGGTGAAGTGATTTCCGCCAGCAGTCAGAGGGCGTAAAGCATGACTACCGTATTTAAGTCGCCTCTGGATATGAAGGACAAAGTGGGTGAAGTCCTGGGAACCAGTGACTGGTTGAAGATCGATCAGGAGCGTATCAATCTGTTTGCTGAAGCCACGGGTGATCATCAGTGGATTCATGTTGATCCGGTAAAGGCGAAAGATGGTCCTTTTGGAACCTGTATAGCTCATGGATACCTGACCCTGTCTCTGGTAAATCTGTTTCTGCCAGACATTGTTGATGTCCAGGGGATCAAGATGGGGGTCAACTATGGCTGTGACAAAGTGCGTTTTCCTAACACAGTAAAAGTCGGTTCTCGTGTGCGTGGTGTCGGAGAGCTGGTGCAGGTAGAAGAAGTTAAAGGTGGCATTCAGTCTACTGTGCGAGTCACTGTAGAAGTAGAAGGTGAAGATCGCCCAGCCTGCGTCGTGGATACCATTTCTCGTTACTACCCAGAATAACAACCATTACGTCAAGGAACCTGATATGAAAGAAGCCGTAATTGTATCCACAGCTCGTACTGCCATAGGCAAAGCTTTTCGTGGAGCTTTCAATGACACCGAAGCGCCAGCGATGGGTGGACATGTTGTCAGGGAAGCCGTTGAAAGAGCAGGTATTGAGCCTGGTGAAGTCGATGATGTTTTGATGGGAGCTGCTGCCCAGCAGGGCACCCAGTCTTATAACCTTGGTCGTCTTTGTGCCGTGGCGGGTGGACTGCCGGACTCCGTTTCAGGCATGGCTATGGAGCGTCAATGTTCTTCAGGTTTGATGACCATTGCCACTGCCGCCAAAAGCATCATGTGTGACGAGATTGATGTGGCAGTAGCAGGTGGTCTTGAGTCTATTTCTCTGGTACAGAACAAGTACAAGAATGTCCATCGCAACCAGTCCAAGCTGGTGCTGGAGCAAGACGCTACCGCTTATATCCCAATGATTGAGACCGGTGAGATTGTTGCTGATCGTTATGGGATCTCCCGCGAAGCTCAGGACGAATACAGCTATCAGAGCCAGATGCGAACAGCCCAGGCTCAGCGTGATGGCCTGTTCGACAAGGAAATTGTTCCCATGACCACCACCAAAGCGGTGTTCAACAGGGAAACCAAAGAAACTACTTTTGAGCAGGTGACTCTCGGGGCTGACGAATGCAATCGTCCCAGCACAACACTGGAAAGCCTGAGTGGTCTGCAGCCAGTCTTTAAAGAGGGACAGTGGGTCAAAGAAGGTCGTTTCATTACGGCGGGTAATGCTTCCCAGCTGTCTGATGGTGCTTCTGCTTCGGTTCTGATGAGCAGTACTCTGGCGGAACAGAAAGGTCTGAACCCGCTGGGTATTTATCGCGGTCTGGCCGTAGCCGGTTGCAGTGCTGATGAAATGGGCATTGGTCCGGTATTTGCTATTCCCAAGCTGCTGAAGCGTCATGGTCTGAAAATGGACGACATTGGTTTATGGGAACTGAACGAGGCTTTTGCTTCTCAGGTTCTGTACTGTCAGGACAAACTGGGTATTCCCAGTGAAAATCTGAACGTCAATGGTGGTGCTATCTCTATTGGCCATCCCTTCGGTATGTCAGGTGCCCGTATGGTGGGTCATGCGCTGCTGGAAGGTAAGCGTCGTGGTGTGAAATACGTTGTCGTCACCATGTGTGTGGGTGGTGGTATGGGGGCTGCAGGACTGTTTGAAGTCGTGTGACCCCTTATCGTTCCAGTGAGCCTGCATCAATCAAATGATGCAGGCTTTTTTTTTTTTATGAACTCGATATTCCGGTGATGTTCACAATTCCGACGTCTCTTCTGCCGTTTCATCTGCAGCTTCATTGATAATATCTCCCATACCCAGTGTCATTGAGTGAAGACGATTCAGGTTGACTCTCGACGGTGGCTTGTTTTGTGGAAGAGTAATGAGGCTTTGGGATATTTGTCGGTATTGCTGATTCAGCATAACGCTCTGAAACTGTAGATCAATTCTACTAGCAGTCATTCGGCTCAATTCGCCCCTGATCGATGCCAGCTGTTTATCCAGATCTTCGGTGCTAGCGGGTCTTCTGCTGAGATCGTTGGCGGATTGTGCTCGCCTGCCTAGACTGGGAAATTTTCTTCGGTTATCAGAAGTGTCTGACGTTCTGCTGCTATCCGATTCTTGCCATGAAAGTTTTACCGGTACATGAACAGGTGTCGTATCTGCGTTTTTCTCTCTTCTTAATCGTTCCTCTATACGCCATTGACGATTCTCGTCATCATCACCTCCTCCTGACCCTCCACAGCAGAATAGAAATCGCAGGCAGGAAGCTATTGAGGATCGGCGACGGTCACTGGCATTCGAGCTACTGGTTGAATCTTGCGATGAGGTCGTACTGCTGGTCTTTGAACCTCCTGTGCAGGAATAAGGTGTAGAGTGACTGATACTCCACAGAACGTCTGTTAGCACCAAATTTTCTGGATTACTGCCCACATAGCTGACTTCAGAGATAATAGGTGTACCGGGCGTTTCTACAAAAACGATGTTGCTCAAGGCAGCCTTTCCAGAAAACTCTATAAGAGAGGAGCCTTGAAAGTTTTTAGAGGGCCTGATCATGGGGAAACCGGCTGAGTTTAATGGGGCGGTAACAGGCAGGGTTGTCTTGTGGTCGGGTTTGAGGAAATGATGATTTTCATCAGCACTGACCATGAAGTACGACGGAAGGAACAATACCTCTCCCGTTGCTGAAAAACCAGAAGATGTATCGTCAATACCAAGAAGAAGGTGGTTATTGATTTGCAAGGGTTCACTCAGAATCGCTTCTCCGGAAAAAAATATTGTACATCGGTAGCCCGTCTCATTGGCTTCTCTGATCGCTTTAGGCAGAGCATCCGATCTGGCTGTAATCAGACAGGCTGGAGGATGAGATAGGGGGGTGGATGTACTCGTGTATCCATTCTCCGTTAAGTTCACTTTGTTGTTACTGACTTCCTGCATGAAGTTTGTCAGAAAGCGAGAACCGAACATGAGTGAGGCGGGAATAGACAATAGAGAATCTGCTTGTGATGACTGACTGGCTGTAACAGCTATCAGAAATACCAGCGGCAGTGTAAGAAAATGGTTGCTTGAGTTCATGTTGTTATGAATGGTTGTTCAAAATAAATATGAACTAATAATAGATACTTATTGAAATGCAGTGAGATAAAAGATTAAAAAATAATCATACGCCACATTCATTCATTCATTCATTCATTCATTCATTCATTATTTATTTGTTGGTGTCAGGATCGATTTTTTACAGCAGTTGCAATAAACTGGAATTTCATTCCGGGCCTTGTCGCTCAATGCCGAACGATCAACGGGTGGAGAATAAGAACAATGGTAGACACCAAAGTTATAAAGTCAGTTCTTGAAAAGTATGTTGAGCTGGTCGATGTCGGTGATATTGACGGTATTCTTAATTTGTACGACGACAACGCAGTGGTTGAAGACCCGGTTGGCAGTGACCCCCATGTAGGTATCAAGGCTATTGAAGACTTTTACCGAAATGGGCTGGGACAGGCAGAAGCTTCTGCCAATCTGATTGGTCCGGTCAGAACCACCAGTGCCAATGAAGGCGCTATGGCTTTTCAGGTGAAGATCAAAATGGAAGGCATGAATATGTTGATTGATACCCTGGATGTCATGGAGCTGAACGATGATGGAAAGGTTACTTCGATGAAGGCCTACTGGAGCTACGAAGACAACGTGGAGCAGCTGGCATGACTTTGGAAGAAAGAATTCAGCGTCTGGAAGACATCGAAGCCATCCGTCTGCTTAAGCATCGATATCTGAACGCCTGTGACACCAAACAGGTGAAAAGGGTGCGCGACTGTTTTGCCGAAGGGGAAATTCTCATTGATTACGGGCCTGTGGGTGTCTTTCAGGACCGGGATCAGTTTGCAGAACTTTTTCGGGTAATGGCTTGTCATAACCATGTGGTGGATCTCCATCATGGCGCCAATCCGGAAATTAAAGTAGAGGGTGACAGTGCGCTGGCCCGATGGGCGTTGTTTTATTTCAACATTGATGCCCGCTCTGGAGCGACCAAGCAGCTGGGGGGGATTTACGAGGACGAGTACCAGAAAATTGATGGCGAGTGGAAAATCTCGCGCACGACATTTAAGGCCCACTCTTTTCATAATACAGAAAAAGCTGAGTAATCAGTCAGGGATGATGATCACTCGTCATCCCTTTTTCTCTGTCAGCGCAGGTTCCTGACAAATCTTCACCGAAACCCGTCGATAACTATTCTTGGATTTCCATTAAATATCAAGAATATGCCCTCTGGTTCTCAAGGTGTCAGCGTAACCCGAGCCGATATCCGTCAGCAGATGTCTGTAGTGGCCCGTGCCCGTGATAAAAGCCGTGTTTGCGTCAGCCATCCACAGAGGGGTAGAAAATGAAGGGTTCGAAACAGTATTGATTAATCTATGATTATCTACCACAATCTATCATTATGGATAAGAGGTTAGTTAAGATTGGTGAAGCCGCTCGCTTGCTGGGTACTGACCACTCAACATTGAGAAAGTGGATTGAGAAAGTGGATTGAGAAAGTGGATTGAGAAAGTGGATTGAGAAAGTGGGAGAGCACGGGTGAGTTGCTCCCAGCCAGAAAGACCAAAGGCGGTACACGTTATTATGACGTGGCTGAACTCATGGGATTCAGCAACGAAGCTGCACCTACACTTTGCTACTGCCGTGTATCCAGCCACGATCAAAAAGCCGATCTGGATAGACAGCAAGAACTACTGGAGGCTTATTGCTCTGCCAAGGGCTGGCGAACGCAAGTGATCCGTGATCTTGGCTCCGGCATGAACTACCGGAAGAAAGGTCTGAACCAGTTGCTTGAACTGATCATGAAGCGACAAATCAAAAGGCTGGTACTCTCGTAAAAAAGAATCCCACAAGGACAGACTGCTTCGGTTCGGTGCCGAGTGGGTCTTTTCGCTCTGTGACATACAGGGCATTGAAATTATCATCATCCACAAAGGCGACCAGCCATCGTTTGAAGAAGAGCGGGCTAATGATGTGTTGGAAATCATTACCGTGTTTAGTGCGAGGCTCTACGGTAGCCGAAGCAAGAAGCACAAAAGGATGCTGGAGACTCTGAAAGATGTTGCTGGCACACAAGATTGAGCTGAGGCCAACCGAACAACAGGCAGAGTATCTTGATCGAGCTTGCGGCTCACGTCGTCATGCCTTTAACCAATTACTGGCTCACTTCAGCCAGGAAGGCATCAAGTGGTCGAAAAAGGCGGCCAATGAAAAATACAAGGCATTGAGAATAGAGTTTCCCTGGTACGCAGAAGTCAGCCAGCGAGTGACCCGTAATACCGTTGATGATCTGCATAATGCTTTTACCCACTTCTTCCGCCGAGTAAAGAAAGGTGAGAAACCCGGATATCCCAGGTTTAAAAAACGCGGCCTGCATGACAGCTTTGCCTTGCGGGAAAAACCCAAATTTGACGTTGAAGGTCGCACTCTTCGCATAGAAAAGCTGAACACCCGAATCAAGATGCGGGAGGCTCTGCGCTTCACGGGTATACCCTGTCAGGTGACGATCAGCAAACGGGCGGATAAATACTTCGCTTCGATACTTGTGGAGACCCAAGACTACGACCCTAAAGCACAAAGCTCTGAATCCGTCGGCGTTGATTTTGGCATCAAAGATTTGGCTATTTGTTCGAATGGCAAAACCTTTGCTGCTAACCAGAAGTTAAAGCACTCCCTGAAACGTCTGGCTCGCAAACAGCGAGCATTGAGCCGTAAAACGAAAGGCAGTAACCGCCGTGCGAAAGCCAAGCAAGCGGTTGCCAAACTTCACTATCGCATCAGCAACCAACGTCTAGCCATTCTGCATGAGGTCAGTGATTATCTGACGGCAAACTTCAGCGTTATCGCTATTGAAGACCTGAATGTACGTGGCATGACGAAGAACCACAAACTGGCCCGGGCTGTGAACGACGCAGGTTTCGGAATGTTGCGCCAGTTCATTGAATACAAGGCCGAATTACGGCAGCGCGAAGTGGTCATTGCTGACAGGTTCTTCCCGTCCAGCAAGACATGCAGTGCCTGTGGCAATAAAAATGATGCTGTGGTTCTTGGTGTCCAGTGGTGGGACTGCCCAAGCTGTAAAGCCCACCATAACCGAGACTTCAACGCCTCAGTTAATTTAGATAGATATGGTCGAGACACGTTACAGCTCGACCTTAAACCCTACACAAGAGTGGCGTAAGACATACTTCGGTATGCAGCCGTGTTGACGGTGTAGATAAACCCAGATAATCAGTGATTGTCGTAGGTTTTTAGTAGCGGTTAAGCTCTTCGTTGCATCAATGGCTGTTCATGACCGGATTCGCAGACTTTCCTGTCTCATAGAAAGATTTAAGGTTGCCAGCAATCTTTTTCACCATACCTTTGACAATTAATCTGAACAGTAGCCGATCCATCAGCTTGCCAAAAAGTCCTCCACCCAGTTCATAGGTCATGGTAGTGGTCAGTTCAGTCTGCTCGCCTACGGCTTTTATCTTGTATCGAAAGTTAGCTTCTTTAAAAGGAGGCGCTACTTTGTCACCTTTATGCAGGCGCATGATGAATCCTTGCTGTTCCTGCCAGTGGATAATGGTTTCATCCAGGTATTGACCATTCTTTTGATAAACCCTTCGACTGGCTCCAACGCCTTCTGAGGGGCCTTCATGTATTTCGCAATGGGTCAGATTAGGCACATAATTAGGTGACAATGTATAGTCTTTCAACTTGTCCCAGGATTGCTCCAGAGACAGATTGATGATGACCTGAGCACTGATTTCTGAACTCATTTTCAGCTCTCCGTCTTCTGGTTATGTAGAGAGGCGGCATCAAGAAAGGCTGGACGCTCACCACCACCATGAACAGTGATATCAGCACCACTGACGTAAGATGAAAGTGAAGACGCCAGATATAGGCAGGTGTCGCCTATGTCAGAAGGATTAGCCAGTCGTTGCAGGGGAACGGTTGAAGAAACACTGGCAATGCCTTCATCATCACCGTAGTGAAGGTGAGACTGTTCTGTCAGGATCATTCCGGCAATGACAGCATTGACGCGGACTTTTGGTGCCCATTCCACGGCAAGCGATGTCGTGAGATTCAGAAGACCGGCTTTGGCCGCACCATAAGCAGCTGTTCCCGGAGAAGGACGCTTGGCACTGACACTGCAAATATTGATGATTGAACCGCCTTCTTCCTGCTTTTGCATAACTGTGTTGGCGATTTGGCACAGGTTGAGAGGTGCAATCAGGTTCAGACGAAGAATGGCTTCAGAAAATCGGGGAGAAACGGTAGCTGCATCGGCATGAGGGGCTCCACCGGCATTGTTGACCAGAATGTCCAGACGGCCAAAACGTTCTACAGTAGCATCGACCAGTTGCTGCGCCTGCTCAATATCGCGGACATCGCAGGAAAAAAACACGGCTTTCCTGCTATCATGCTCTGGCATGTTTTCCGGTTCACTGCGACCACAGATCACCACATTGGCACCTTGCTCAAGAAAACGTTCGGTAATTCCCTTGCCAGCGCCCTTGCCACCCCCGGTTACCAGCACCACTTTGCCTGTGAAGTCCAATGGGTTCTGCATTTTCGCCTCTTGTTCTGGTTATTATGAAGAATCTTTCAACACATGGGGTGAAGAAAAACTGTTTCAGCCGCTCTGGGCTTTTTTCATGGCTTTTTTTTCATGGCTTTTCATGGCTTTAATGAGGCGATGTTACCCACTGCCTGGAAAGCTGTATTAGTTCATGTGGACGATTTAGGGCGATGACTCTGAGAGGCAGCCACTGAAAAAAGACTTTTTTGTTGATTTAAGTTGATCGAGTCTGTTGTTCGATGTGACTGACAAGTTACCGCCACCGAATATGTATTCTATTGTGAGCGATTATATCGACTTAGCCAGTTTGAGTTCAGAGCGCATGGTGCTTAGTCCACACAGACGATGATTGCTATTGCAGGCATTGAAAAAATCTCTTGCTAAGAAAAACCGTTCAGTGAATCCATTTCATCTCTATTCGCTGGCAGGTTGTCATCATCAGGAGATCAGATAATGAGCAGGATTCCAGAAGCAGATTATGTTCAGGTGGAGAGTGCACAGCTGAGCGGTGGGTTGACCCTTCATTATCAGGAAGCGGGTGTAGGGCCGACAGTGTTGTTTATTCACGGCAGTGGTCCCGGGGCCAGTGGGTACAGTAATTTCAAAGGGAACTATCCGGTTTTTGCTGAAGCTGGCTATCGCGCTATTGTTCCGGACCTGCCTGGCTATGGCTTGAGTGATAAGCCTGACACTGAATATACATTGGACTTCTTTGTTGACGCCATGGTGGGCCTGGTCGACAAGTTAGGCATCGAAAAAGTAACACTGGTCGGTAACTCCCTGGGGGGGGCAATCGCCATCAAGATGGCCCTGGATAAGCCAGAGCTGGTGGAAAAGCTGATTCTTATGGCGCCTGGTGGCCTGATGGAGAAAGAGCAGTATTATTTGCAGATGGAAGGCATTCAGAAGATGGGGGCGGCCTTTGCTGCTGGCGAACTGAATGAGCCTGAAGGGATGAAGCGACTGCTGGGTCTTCAGCTGTATAATCCAGACCAGATTACCGATGACATTGTTCACGAACGTGTGGCTGTTGTTCTCAATCAGCCCAAGTGTGTGCTTTCTACCATGCAGGTGCCTGTTCTGACGGAACGCCTGAAAGAATTGCAGTGCCCGATCCTTGGGTTCTGGGGTATGAACGACAAGTTTTGTCCAGTCAGTGGTGCTCAGACCATGATGGAAAACTGCAGCCAGATCCGCTTTAACCTCATGAGTGAATGTGGTCACTGGGTGATGGTAGAGCATCAGGCTCTGTTCAATCGTGAATGTATCCAGTTTATCGAACAATAAAAACGGCGTAGCAAAATGTCTTTCAGTAAAGAAAAAAGAGCGCAGTACGGAGATGAGCTCTACGAAGCTCTTAAAGCCGGTAAAACCATCGATCCTCTGACCGATCGGGAATCGGATATCACCATTGAAGACAGCTACCACATTTCCCTGCACATGGTGGAAAGACGGGTCGCTGCCGGTGACAAGATTGTCGGAAAAAAGATCGGGGTCACCTCCAAAGCAGTGCAGGACATGTTGAATGTGCATCAGCCTGACTTTGGCTTCATCACCCATGAAATGTGGTTTGAAAATGCAGAAACTATCTCTATTTCTGCCAACAAGCTGATCCAGCCCCGGGCGGAAGGGGAAATTGCTTTCAAACTGAAAAAGGATCTGGTGGGGCCAGGCGTCACTGAAAAAGACGTACTGGATGCGACCGAGTGCGTTATGCCCTGCTTTGAAATTGTTGATTCCCGTATTCATAACTGGCAGATCAAGATTCAGGATACTGTGGCAGACAACGCGTCTTGTGGTGTGTTTGTGTTGGGAGAAAATGAGGTTGATCCACGGGAGATTGATCTGCCCAATGCTCAAATGAAAGTTTACAAAAACGGCCAGTTAATCAGTGAAGGTCTGGGCTCTGCTGTGCAGGGCAACCCATTGACTGCTGTGGCATGGCTGGCAAATACCCTGGGTGAATTCGGGATTCCTTTCAAGGCAGGTGAAATCATTCTGTCGGGATCTCTGGTGCCGCTGGAACCAGTTGGACCCGGTGACGTTATGACCCTTGAGGTCGAAGGGTTGGGCACTGCTGCTGTGACCTTCGGATCCTGAGCGAATTATTTTAAGAAAAAGGATAAAGGAAGCATGAGTAAAAAACTCAACGCGGTCATTATCGGTCCCGGTAATATCGGAACCGATCTGTTGATGAAAATGAAGCGCTCAGAGTGGATTGAGCCAGTATGGATGGTGGGTATCGATCCAGATTCAGAAGGTTTGAAGCGTGCCCGTGAAATGGGTATTAAAACCACCGCTGAAGGGGTTGATGGTGTTCTCCCTCACGTTCTGGACGACGACATTCGTATAGCATTTGATGCCACCTCTGCCTACGTTCATGCTGAGAATAGTCGCAAGCTAAACGAAAAAGGTGTGATCATGATTGATCTGACACCTGCCGCTATTGGTCCTTTCTGTGTGCCTCCTGTTAATTTGAAAGAGCACACCACGGACCTGAAAATGAACGTCAACATGGTTACTTGTGGCGGTCAGGCCACTATCCCTATGGTGGCCGCTGTTTCCCGGGTTCAGCCAGTAGAATACGGTGAAATTGTAGCAACAGTTTCTTCACGTTCAGTGGGTCCTGGTACTCGTCAGAATATTGATGAGTTTACCCGTACCACTTCAGGTGCTGTTGAGAAAGTGGGTGGGGCGAAAAAAGGCAAGGCGATTATTATTATCAACCCTGCTGAGCCACCTCTGATCATGCGCGACACCATCCACTGCCTGACTGAAGGTGAGCCGGATATTGAAGCGATCACCCAGTCGGTTCACGACATGGTTGCAGATGTTCAGAAGTATGTTCCTGGCTACAAGCTGGTGAATGGCCCCATTTTTGATGGCCGGAAAGTGTCCGTCTTCATGGAAGTGGAAGGTCTGGGAGATTTCCTGCCCAAGTATGCGGGCAACCTGGACATCATGACCGCTGCAGGCCTGCGTACTGCAGAAATGATTGCCGAAGAAGTAGCAGCAGGTAACACCCACCTGCCAGAGCGGGGAGAATAAGACGATGGATTTGCAAGGTAAAACAGCCCTGAGCGGAATTAAAGTCAAACTGCACGACATGAGTCTGCGTGACGGTATGCACGCCAAGCAGCATCAGATCTCTCTGGACGAAATGGTCAGTATTGCCACTGCGCTGGATGAGGCGGGCATGCCACTGATTGAAGTCACTCACGGTGATGGGTTGGGTGGTTCTTCTCTGAACTACGGCTTTCCTGCTCATACGGATGAAGAGTATCTGAGTGCCGTTATTCCCAAGATGAAGAATGCTAAAATTTCGGCGCTGCAGTTGCCCGGAATCGGTACTCTGGATCACCTGAGAATGGCAAAAGATGTGGGTGTGTCGTGTATTAGGGTAGCGACTCACTGTACAGAAGCCGATGTTTCTGAGCAGCACATTGGCATGTCAGCCAAAATGGAAATGGATACGGTAGGCTTTTTGATGATGGCCCATATGGTCAGCCCGGAGAAAATTCTGGAGCAGGCCAAGCTGATGGAACATTATGGCGCTAACTGTATCTATATGACCGATTCTGCCGGGTACATGCTGCCTGCAGAAGTGACTGAGAAAATTGGACTGCTGCGTTCTGAGTTGAATGCCAACACAGAAATTGGTTTCCACGGTCACCATAACCTGGCGATGGGGATTGCTAACTCTCTGGCGGCGATTGAGGCCGGTGCTGCTCGTATCGATGGTTCCGTAGCAGGCCTGGGCGCCGGGGCGGGTAATACGCCATTGGAAGTGTTTGTGGCTGTACTGGATCGCATGGGTGTAGAGAGCGGTGTTGATCTCTATAAGATCATGGACGTGGCTGAAGATCGGGTAGTTCCCATCATGGATCAGCCCATTCGTCTGGATCGTGATGCCCTGACTCTGGGCTATGCCGGCGTTTATTCTTCCTTCCTGCTGTTCGCCAAACGTGCTGAAGCCAAGTATGGTATCCAGGCTCGTGATATTCTGGTTGAGCTGGGTCGTCGCGGTACTGTGGGTGGGCAGGAAGACATGATCGAAGATTTGGCACTGACCATGGCAAAAGAAAAAGGTCTTATCTAACGGTTGAGTTAACGCTCACTGTTCGCCTGGTTCCCATGCTCCAGCGTGGGAACCCATACGTTATCTCAAGCAATAGTAACTGATTATGTAGGGCGTATGCATTTCCACGCAGAGCGTGGTAATGATTTGATCTTTTGAGAAAGGAGTTTTCGATTGAGTTTTCAACATGGACTAAAAGAAGCTCATGCGAGGTATGAGCAGTTCAGGAGGATCTCCAGAGATGTGACAGCTGAGAGTCTCTCAGATTACTATCAGGACTATTCAAACATCAGGTTAGGTGGCATAGATGACCTAGCGATTGAGGCGTCGGAAGCTTGGTGTGATATGGAATGCTCTAGGCCTCGAGCTGACTGGAGTTGGAAAGAAGCGGCCCAGGCATATCGAAAGAGTTACCCAAAGCGCTTTGAGCTATCGATTTGGTATAATGACAAACTGTGCGGACTTTCCTATGGTAGGCCATCTTTTGGCAAAAGCAGGGTAAGAGTGGAACTCATTGAAGGAGCCCCTAGAGTGGGAAATCCGCTTGGGCCTAGAAGAGTTGTGCCCATTACCATTATGAATGCCACTGCTTATGCGGGAATCCTTGGAGCTAGAGAGCTCCGAATTATGAGGCCTGCCAAACCCCTCATAGGGTACTATGAGAGCCTTGATTTCAAGTATGTCCCATCAACAGGTGAGGAGCACTTCCCGGACTACCTCTACAAGGTTCTAAGGTGATCAAATGAGTAAAGAAACAGGTAAAGCTATGAGTGATCAGGAAAAGCTTCTGCAAGAAAAAGCTCGAAAAGCACTCAAGAAGAACAAGACGCCCATATATAGCCTTGAGGACGAAGGGGGTATAATGGCTGGGCCAGTGAAATCGGAAGATTTAGAGAAGGATCTCGACAATGAGTAACTCAGATAAAGAAGCCAAAGCAAAAGCGCAGAAATCGCTGAGGCTGAACAAAGTAAAAGCTGATGCTATCCCATCAGGCAAAGGCGCGACTAGAGCAACCCGGTCGACTAAAGAAACGAAAAACTGACTACCATGACATTATATTTATAAATAATTTTTACTGAGTTGCAGCCAATTGACCGCAGAATCTGCCTGCAAATTCTGAGCAATTACAGTTAAAGAGGCTGTACGCTTGACTTGACTGAAAATGATATAAAGGCTTTGAAATTTAAGTCGATTTGTTGAAAATCTGAAATATCCAATGCTCTTGTATGAGCTTTGGGTACCAAAGCTGCAAAATAAAGTTTCAGGAAGAAGGTTGCTCGTCAGATACAAGGAGTTGAAAGTGAATAATAAAAAACTGGTCTTTCTAATATTGTGCTCAATCGTTCTTTCGGGCTGCGGAAACAGTACTGTTGAAAGCGTTAAGAGTACTCCTTGGACTGTTGATGGATCGTTTACCACTGATCAAGCGTTATCGAACAGGCCTATATGCGTATCTACAGAATGGAAGGTCTTTGAAGATGCACGAGGACGGATGGTTGTTGAGTACCAGTGTGAATTAACAGGGGAGGGCGAATATTATCAAACCATTTTTAAAAAGTGGTTTGATAAATATGGTAGTTATGAAGAGAGGGTTGCAAAAACAAAAGGCAGATTGGAAGAAAAAATCAAAGATAAAGCAAATTACATAAAGTCGAGCGAACAGTATTTAGAGCAGAAACTTGTTGAGCTGTCCGAATGGTCGAAGCCTAGTGAAGAAAAGCTGAGCCATCTTCAATCAAGACTGTCCTCTATCAGAGAAGATTCACTTCCGAAAATCCATAGACCAGGCCTCAATGAAGAGACTATTGACCGCATATCAGGTAGTGTTGAGCGCTTGAGAATCACACCGATGTTTTTAGCTAACCTTCCGAATGTTGATATAGAGCAAATTAGTATCAGGCGGGACGATCAGGCAGTCTACACTATTGCCAACAGTCTGGTAGCACAACTGGATTACGATTTTAGTCAGGATAAATATGGAACTGAAAAAAGAGTTGCCAGAAATTTTATTCAGCAATGGATATGGCACTCCGTGGCGATGCAAAAGAGCAAGATCGAGATGGATCGGGAAGTAGCGCGTGTGAAAAACAGTATCAATAAAGACAAAGATGAACTCAGAGAATTAAAGGAAACACTACCTGACAGACTGGCTAAGGAGGGTGAGGTTATAAGGAATTATATAGAGATACATAGGGGGTTGTATGACATAACGAAGGTCTCCGAGATATATCAATGGTCTGTATCAGAAGATAATCTAACAAGGTTGATATTCTCTGGAGTGGTAAAGGAATTGTATGATGGTTCAGTCAGGCAGGAAGTGTATTACAAACCGAACAAAGCGATGGTTGATGTTCTCAATGAAAACCTCCTCTCTTATAAGGATATAGTTAGACGAAACCCTACGCACAAGCTTTAATAGGATCTAGGCCTGTAAACCTCTTTCTAGGATACTATGAGAGCCTTGACTTTCGCCTGGCTCCCATGCGCTAGAGTGGAAACGAGTTGAACTGAAATCTGTTAACTCCCAACTGTAAACTTCAAACTGTAAACTTCAAACTGTCGACTTCAATAAGAATAAGAGTGGTGACCATGAAAGACTTTAAAGACAAGGTGGCAGTGATCACCGGTGGTGGCGGCGGTATTGGCAGAGCCATGGCCTTGCAGCTGGCCAGTGAAGGTTGCAATCTGGCACTGGCTGATATCAGCGAAGAGGGTCTTCTGGAGTCTGTTAAACAGCTAGAGTCGTACAATGTCAAAGTCAGTCATCACGTGGTTGACGTGACCAGTCGTGAAAGAATGGAAGCTTTTCCTGCTGAGGTATTAGCGATTCATGGCAAGGTCAATATTCTCGCCAATAATGCCGGTATTACCCTGCAGAAAACCTTTGAAGGTCACTCTATTGAAGATTGGGAATTTGCCCTGGGCATTAATCTGTGGGGGGTTATCTATGGCAGCAAGGTCTTCCTGCCAGCACTGAAAGAGTCCGCAAAAGCAGGTCGTGGTAACGCTCATATTATTAATATGTCCAGTCTTGCTGCCTTTATGGGAATGCCCAACACGGCTTCCTACAGTGCGACCAAAGCTGCTGTACGTACCATCAGTGAAACCCTATGGGCAGAGCTTCATGGGGATAATGTCGGTGTAACCAGTGTTCATCCGGGTGCAATCAAAACCAATATCATGAGAGCGCACCTTGAAAGTTCGACCAATCTCAAGGTGGCTACTGAAACCGCTAATAAGGTAGAAAAGTTTGCTATGCCTCCCCAAAAGTGTGTAGCCAAAATTCTGAATGCTGTGAAGAAAGACAAGCAGCGTGTTGTGATCGGTGTCGATGCCAAAATCGTCGAGATTTTGAAACGCTTCCTGCCTTCTGCCATTCACAAACCGTTTGCCAAGCAGTTTGCCAAAGATAAGGGATAACCTGAAAAGGTTAGAGTCCCCTGTTTTTGAACGGCATTATTGAGCCGTAGGTCCGTTGGGTGGGGAAAGATTGATCAGCTTGTAGTAATGCTCAGGCGCATGTTTTTCCCACCAGTCCTTTCTGCATTGAAAGACTGCCTTGCTGAATCGAACAGCAGGTTTGTGGGCAGCAACCAGGTATTTCTGTGTGTTGTTGCTGGGAATATTGGAAACAAATACACCACCATCATGGGTCGTTCGAATATCAGTGCAGGTTGGGTTGGTGTGAAATATGGGAAATGTTCCGTAATAGCACTGATGGAATGTATCTTCAGAGCCGAGAAAACGTATGTTTTCCTTTTTAACCGGCCAGTAATTGATCAGAAGCTGTGCTCCTGCCTCCCCCTGTTCATTGTCATAGAGCGTTTTTCCTTTGCCAGCTACGGTGACAATCATCTGACAATGATCATCTTTTATGGTTGGAGCAAATTCCGGAAGGTGTCGGGTCCAGGTGATCAATTCTATTTTTGAATAGGATATAGCCTGATAGGTAAAGTAGTTTTTCTTATCCCTCCCATTGGAAGGCTTGACTGTAATCGTAGCCGTCTGAGATGGGTGATAGCTGGGGTGTCTGAACATCAGGGTCAGTGGTTGTTCTTGCGGGTAGTAAAATGAAAACTCGCCTTTTTCATCTGTTATGGCGACCGTCTCGCCTATTTCAAGGGCAATAACTTCTACGTCAGCTAGTTGCCCGTATTGGCCATGCGCCTGGGCAAATCCGGTTACTACAGTGTTTAAATTATTAGGGTCTGGTGGGTTTGTCGGTGAAGGTTTCGACGAATCGGCTTCATGCGCCTGGTTTGGCCCCGTCGCTATGGCTACAGAATTATGGATATCTAATAAATTTTCAGGTGTGGGTATTGATGGATCAGTGTCTAATAAAAGTTCGGATGTTTTGTAGAGCTTTGCTGTATCCGATTCTGTAAATTCCCCATAAGATTGTAATGAAGTCAAACATATCGAAGAAAAGAGAGCTGATATAAGATAGAGAGTAAATGGTTTCTTCATAGGGAGCCTTTTCAATATTTTGAGTGTTTTGCTTTTCTTTTTTATATTCCAGAGAGGCGCAACCTATGCTTCTTCGCTCATGGCTGTTTGTGATTCATTGCCAGCCAGTTCTCCTGATTGTTAGGAAATAATGTCGTCCTCTAAGGGAGAATTACGCCGAATATAAAAGTAGTGTCTTTTTAATAAAGCGCAAATTGAGGTTTAGTAAAATAGTTGAGAGGTGGTTGAAAAAGAGAGGGCTTGTAAGGTGAGCAGTCGTAGCCAGTCATCACTAGTTTGTGAGGTTTGATGGGTATTCTTTTTCTTGCAAGATGAGAGCGAACCTTCCCTACATTTCTAAATAGGCTCTATATGGCAGCTCTCACTTCTAATCACTTCTCGTTAATTTCCAGAACCTCGGAGCCATTCACGCTGGCATCAGAGCCTTCCGGCGTTTCATACTCATAAAAGCCATCATCATTCATTTCGGGAGCGTCTTGAGTGGCGATAGTGCGGCCATCTTTCATAGTGATGATATGAGGCGAAGCACAGCCCGTGAGCAGTACAGTGGCAGCAATGGCTGCAAGATATAAAGGTTTCATTCGACACTCCTGTAGATGGAATTTATGAACCTTGACTGTAACTCAGTTACCGGTTCTTTTAATAGCCGAAAGCTTTATTCTTTTGACTTCTTAATAGAAAAAGACCGCCTCCATTACAACACAAAATGGAGGCGTTCTTTTTCAAGTCAGATCAGTGATTGACTGGAGTATTGATCACTCATACTTCAGGACACCAACGCCTGCTTTTTTGTATTTCAGGTCCTGGAAGAACAGAGCGCCAGGGTTGTCTACTTCATTCAGGAAGCCGTAGATGTTGTCAATACTTCCACTCTCGACAACAGCGTCTTCCTGCAGGTTGGAACTACGCAGTTTCATTTCAACAGCCCAGTCTGCAGGTGCTCTCCAGCCCGCCTGAGGTACAGTTTTAGAGATGCCGCCAGCCCATGGGCGACGCTGGCGCCATTCGGTCAGCTCTTCCTGCATTTCTTGTTGCAGCTGAGGACGGGTGCCCCACAGGTCAACAGACTCAGAAGGATCGTCGATGATGTTGAACAGTTCGCTGGTGATTTCTTGCTCTTCGAAAGTTGTGCGAACGGTCTGTACCATCTTCATTCCGTCTGGACGGATAACCGCGAAGTGGTGCTTGTCACCGACTACGTCGTTTGATCCGTAGATCAGGGATTCTTCTCGTGGCTTGGTCTTGCCCTTCTTGATCTCTTTCCACAAGTCTTCACCAGCGAATTCTTTGGTGTTCAGTGGCTCAACGCCTGTTGCAGTTGCAAAGGTCGGGAAGATATCCATAGCAGACATGAACTGGTCGTTAACACCTGGCTTCAGCTTTTTCGGGTAGGTGATGATGGCTGGAACGCGAATACCACCGTCATAACCAAGACCTTTCTTGCCTTTCAATGGGAAGTTGCTGGCACCGCCGCTTCCAGTCATGCCCCCGTTGTCACTGAAGAACATGATAATGGTGTTTTCTTTTTCACCCTGAGCTTCCAGTTCTTCTATGATTTCACCAATAGCGGTATCCATAGCGGTAACCATTGCAGCATAGGTAGCACGGTTATCGTCTTCCCATGGAGTACCGTTCTCATCAGTTTCAGTGATCAGTTCTTCAGGTGCCTGCAGAGGTGAGTGAGGCGCCTTGAATGGAACATACAGGAAGAATGGGTTTTTCTTGTTGTTGTTCTTGTTGGTTCTTTCGTTCTTCAGCCACTCAACCGCTTCGTGACTTAAAACGAACGGACCGTAGTTTGGCAGATCCGGGTTGAACTCAGGTCTGTCTTTGAAGTATTCGTGAGCGGTTTCGCCGTTACGCTGCAGGTCGGGAGCGCGCTGAACAGTGTGCTTGAAGTAGTCACCGTTGGTGTTTAGGTGACCAAAGAAGTAGTCAAAACCACGGGCGTTTGGAGCCTGGCGGTCGTAAGTATGACCCAGGTGCCACTTACCAATCATCGCGGTGTCATAGCCAGCCGCCTGGAAGGACTGAGGCATGAAATGCTCAGATAGAGGTACAGAGGTTTGTTCCCATGGGTAGATGGTTGAGTATTGGATACCCATGTCAATGGTGTTGCGGCCAGTGAACATTTCTGCACGGGTCGGGGTACATTTAGGGCTGGTGTAGAAGCGGGTCATTTCAACACCTTCCTCAGCCAGCTTGTCCAGATTTGGAGTGCTGATGACAGTCGGTGCATTTTCTGCCTGTTGGAACTTCTTGGCATTAAAGCCCAGGTCATAAGAACCGAGATCGTCCGCTACGATCACGACTACGTTGGGTTGTTTGGCCTGCGCTTCTTCAGAAACTACAGCCATGGAGGCTGATAATGCTGAGAGCATCATCACTGGAGCTATGGCTTTCTTAATGTTCATAATTGTTCTTTTTTTGCTTGAAATATTGTTCTTATGGGTCTTGGTATTCACCTTGACGAGATCTATAGTAAGTCAGGTGATTTAACTTATGGAGTGTGCGAAAATACTTAAATTAATATGGAATTGTCGTATATTATTTTTAAGGCATCTGTGTTAATCGGTTGTTTGATGTGCCTGTATTAACTGAAGTTGTGAAGAGAGTGGGTAAATAGTTAACCTTGGGTAAAAGAGTTACATAGAGTTTTATCGTCGTATAATTATTCAAGAAATAGACGGTTAATTGATAGTGTGGGAAGTACTGATACAGCTAAGCGCTAAACCCCGTGCTGTCGGCACTGAGTTTGCCGAAGTGCATGACTGGCATCCCAGGGAAAGCTTAGGATGAACGGAGCATGTATGATTATTAACGCTTGGCTGCAGTAGAGGGGGAAGTTGGAGATAGCCTTTTATATCCGAGTCTTAAAAGGCTATCTCTAATTCAGGGTGAGGTGCGATATGTCAGCTGGCCAGTATCCACTCAGCACCACGTTCTGCAATCATAATGGTTGCTGCGTTGGTGTTGGCAGAGGGAAGGAGGGGCATGATTGAGGCGTCAATAACGCGGAGTTTATCAATGCCGTGAACTTTCAAACGACTATCAACCACTGCTTCTTCGTCGCGACCCATTTTACAGGTACCAATGGGGTGGTAAGCCGTTTTTGCGTCTCTCATGACGTAATCCAGAATCTCTTCGTCACTGACGACTTTCTTGCCAGGCAGGGTTTCCTTTTCAAGAAGAGGGGCAAGAGGGGATTGCGAGTAAATCTTTCTCTGCCATTTTACACACTCGATGGATTTCTTTCGGTCATGCTCTGTGGAAAGGTAGTTGGCCAGAATGGTCGGCGCCTCTTTTGGGTCACTGCTTTTAATATGGCTATAACCTCTGCTCTCCGGCCTCATGACGTTAGCTGTAGAGGTGATCGATGGAACTTTTGCAGGCAGTAAGCGTCCGGTGTCTGTGACTTCTCCGCCGGCGGGAGCAAAGTGCAGCTGTATGTCAGGGCGGGACTCGTTCTGATCGCTTTTTATAAAGCCCAGAATAGGTGCAACACCATTAGCCAGGAAACCGCGTCGTTTGACCAGGTACTTGACGGTTTCCATGATCAGGCGGTGGGGTTTCAGGGCGTCATTGGCACTGCCCACCCCGTTGAGTTCATGAACCACCTGCATCTGAATGTGGTCTTGCAGGTTCTCGCCCACTCCCTTCAGCTCATGCTTTTGTTGGATGCCGGCTTTTTCAAGAATGTCCTTTCGCCCGATTCCGGAAAGTTCCAGGATTTTTGGGCTATTGTTGACGCCTGCGGCCAGTAGAATTTCCTTGGCGGCTTTAATCGTGTGTTGCTTGCCTTTATGTTTGAAAGTCACGCCAGTGGCTGCGCCACTTTCAATGTCAATTTTTTCGACCAGAGCGTCTGTAATAACGGTCAGATTATTACGTGTTTTTAATTCATTTTTTACAAAGGCTCTGTAAGTGCTGGCTCTGCGGCCATTATTAATCGTGTTCTGAGTAAAGGAGATTCCTTCCTGAACAGCGGTATTGTAATCGTCGTTAAAGGGTAGGCCGGCCTGGTTGGCAGCCTGAACATAAAGGTTGGTGAGAGGATGCCGGTCTCTGTAGTCTGAATCAGAAACGGCCATTTCACCTTTGTCACCATGATAGTCGTTGCCGCCTCGCTCAAACTGCTCACTTTTCTTGAAGTAAGGCAGCACTTCCTGACCAGTCCAGCCTTCATTGCCAAGGGCAGCCCAATCATCAAAATCTTCCAGTTGACCACGGACGTATACCATGCCGTTTATGGAGCTGCTGCCACCGACAACACGGCCTCTGGGCCAATCAATAACCCGATTGTGCATGAAGGGCTCAGGTTCGGTCTGATAGCCCCAGTTAACACTGGGGGTAGCAATCAACTGACTGAAACCCATGGGTAGATGAATCAACGGGTTGCGATCACCGCCGCCTGCTTCCAGCAGCAGCACTTGATGCTTTCCAGAGGCAGAAAGTCTGTTGGCCAGTACGCATCCGGCTGAGCCGGCACCGATGATGATGTAGTCAGTGGCTTCAATCATGGAGGATCCCTTTTATAGTTTGTGAGCCATCACTGGCTCTTTATTGGGGAACTGTCTATCGTGAAAGTTATTTTGCTTTATGATTTCTCGTATTCAAGGGGGCAAAATACTTTTCTTCGCTCTGAGTTGTTTAGTAAGAAATTGATTAAATATAAGTCGATCGACTTACCTTCGTTCAGTTTCTAAAAAGGGATGCTTTGCATCCCTTCATTCTTAATTGACAGTTACAGTCGTTTTGTATCAGGCTGGTTCTGCTTCCAGCTTTTCTTCAGAACCTTGTTCTATATACTCAAAATACTGGCGATCTTTCACTTCTTCTTTTACGTCAGCAATGTCTGTATAGAACTGGTCATACCACTTTCTCAGCTGGTAAACAGGGCCATCGCCGTCGCAAAGGATCGGGTTGTCGACACGGACTTTGGTGTCCCAGATGGCAACATCTTCAAAGAAAGCTTCCTGAGCCAGCTGAATATAGCCCTGGGCAATTTCACGGTTTTGCTCGTCACTCAAGCCTGGAACTTTCTGTACCAGTACACCGTAACGAAGCTGGAAGCTGTCATGATCAATAGGAATGTGGCAGTTCAGCAGAATGGAGTGAATGGGCATACCGTCCATTTCTCCGGTCATTTCTGTGATCTGGTAAGCTGGGCCATAGTATGTGGCCACTGTCTTAAGGTCACTTTCACCGGACAGTCGAGGACTGTTACCGATCATGGTTTGTTCTGCAACGTGACCTTCAAAACGGTTTGAGAAGAACTTGTTAGGTGCGTCGTGTACCGGGCCAAAGTGCGCTTTGTCGGCAATGTTGTCTATCAGCTCTCGGCAATTGGTTTTGATGGTCAGGTTGGCCACTTCCCAGTCAGCCCAGTCATCACTGAAGCAGGCTTCTACTCTTGGAATAGCTTGCTCTTCGAGAGGAAGGTTATTTTCAGGGTCGTTCCAGATAAAGAGCAGATTGTTCTGTTCACTGATGGGCCAGGATTTGATTTGAGCTTTACGTGGAATGCGTTTGGCATACGGAATATCGTCGCACTTGCCATCAGCATCCCAGCGCCAGTCGTGGAATGGGCAGCGAATGGAGTTGCCTTCGATGCAGCCTTTACTTAGATCAGCACCCATGTGTGGGCAGTAACCATCCAGAATATGGATTTGCTTGTCTTCACCCTGGTAGGCCACCAGTTTGGTACCGAAAATATCTAGAGTGTGAGCCTTTCCGTCCTTATAGTCTTCTGCCAGGCCGAGGCAGTGCCAACCCCTGGCGTAGCGATCTTCAATTTCTTTGGCTTCAATTCTGTGCAGCTGGCTCATCGTTATTATTCTCCCGCTGGGCTATCTAGGTGCTTGTCGCAGAAAACTCAAGTGCGACGGGCTCCTAGCCTGATTGGAATTTTTAAAATGCTTTTTCTGCATTGTAGGTAGAGGGGGGGGTAGAACATCGTCTGTCCGGACGATTGAGAGAAAGGCGGTTGACTTAGATCAATTTTTTAAAGGGGTCGGTGACCAGAAAATGGAAGGTGTTCACCCGGTTAAACAAAGATATTCAACCGGGTGTCTTCGCAAAGTTCATTATCCCAGAGTCGCCACACTCTTTAAAATCAGTCTTACCAGCATGGTCTGGCGGGTAACACCGGTTTTGGAAAAGATAGAGCGCAGATGGGCTCTTGCCGTATTACGACTGATGCACAGTTGCTCAGAAGTCTCATCAAGTGTTAAACCATTAGCCAGCAACATAGCCAGTTGGGCTTCAGCAGGTGTCAGATCAAACAGCGCCTTGACGATTTCCTGAGGTGCCTGAGATTGTCTGTCAGGGTCGCTGACAAAAATAACCACCGACGGACACTGCTTTCCTTCAGCCCACTGATTGGTGGGGACAGAGCGAACTACAATGCCCAGATCACTCTTCCCGGAAGGTCTCTGAATTCTCAGGGCTTCTACCACCGATGGTGTGTTTTTCTGCTGGGCAGAAAGAGCCTGTTTGATCAGTTCACGAAGCTTGCGTGTGTCACGACTGGTGCCTACTTGCAGAGAATGTCCGGTAAGCTTCAGGCCATCGTTTTCCTGAATAAGGTCCTGGGCCACATGATTGGTCTGAATGACTTTTCCTTCTTCATCCAGAATAATGGTGCCGACAGCAAGCTGGTCAACGGCACCCGCGTATAAATCACGCTCAGTTTCTACACGATTGATTTGATGGTTAATATCAATAGCGTGTTGCAGGTGTGGAACAAAAAGACTCACCACCTCTTTATCTTTCTGGGTAAAGGGGGCGCTTTCGCAGCTGCGGCTGATCCGCAGGCTGTATTTTGCCCCATCGCGGGTATTAATGTCTGTCCCCAGAATATGGTGAACATTCATTGGGGCCAGAAACTGCTGGACGTAGTCCGAGTTTTTACGTTCACTTTCAGGGATGAACTCATCCAGTGTCACAACACTGCTGCTGGGCAGGTCGACAAAAGGGTCCATAGCAAAAAAGTGCTTGTTATAGGAAGCAACTACTTCATCGCCAGTGTGCCCTGTACTCAGAATCAGGCCGTCAGATTCATTGGAAGGGGGGCGAATAATAAAGGTTACAAAATTGGCATCCATTTTTTCCTGCAAGCTGTGCAGAAAGGATTTCCAGGGAACCTTTTGTTGAAGCCCCTCATATAAAGCGCCTGTAAGGCGGCTAAATTCTTCTACGCTGATAATCTCGCTCATAGATCTGTTCTTTTTCTTTTGCCCTGAGAATTGCGAGCTTCTTTACGCAATGGGCGATTCAGGCTCATGGCGATTTGGGCGCTGGTTAGCAATACTCAAGGTTGTTGGTATACATCAGATGCAATGGTACTGATGGGATTATCCCTGCTGCCGTTTCGGTAACCCGTATACTCCCTTCGGTCACCACAGTTCTGGCAGCAGGATACTTCGTTAGAGAGGTGTCAAGCAAGTGCTTTATCGTCTTTTTGGACGATGTTGTAGTTCTTAGGAGATCAGTGTTATGTTAGCTGGCTTTCAAAAATCCAATTCAAATGTTTTTCGCTTTCGAGTTCAAAATATCGGCTTCCAATGCATTTCAGTCCCTGCTTCTTATAGAAGCTTAAAGCCTGCTTATTACCTTCATAACAGCTGAGCCACAGACCTTCAGGGGCTTGTTGTTTCACAGCTTCCAAAAGTGTTTTGCCAAGGCCTTTTCCCTGAAATTCGGGCAGAAGATAGAATGTTATGAGTTCACACTTTTTGCCTGTTTCTGGTTGTTCCATCACAGAATAGCCACATAAATGCTCACCAGATTCTACGACCAGTACCTGATTTTTTTTGATCCTTTCTTGCATGTGCTCATTGGAAAATTCATTAGCGAGAAAATTCAGGAAGCTGTCACGAATGCCTTCTTTTGCGTAAGTGGTGACCCAAACGGTGTAACCAATGGCAGCGAGTTTTCCTGAGTCATCCAAATGAGCATTGCGTATGTTGAACATCAGACATCCTTGATGATGGGTGGAAGCAGAGTAGCCTCCAGAAATGTTCTTAGTCGTTTTTCATTGTCGAGATAGGGGTCAGGATACGCCATCAATGACAGCAGGATTCTGCATATAAATTCGACGGCTAAGTCCAGATTCATTCCTTCACGAATATTACCTTTCTCTTCTTCTCTGTTGAATGCTTCTTCGATCATTGACCGTGTCATAAATCGGAAGTTGTCTGGAGAGAGGTTGGTGCGACCCATAGAAGAAGGTGTTTCTTCACTGAACAATAACTTGAACATGGTCCGGTGTTTTCTGCCGCGCATATTGAACAGTGCGCCGTCAATCAATACGTCAGCAAGATTTTCGTGATAGCGCAATGCTACTTTTCTCTCTTCCAGTCTCTCTTGTGCATCACGCTTGAGTACCTGGTTGAACAGGTCTTCGCGATTTTTAGCGTATCGATAAAATGTGGTGCGACTGACACTGGCTTCACGAGCCACTTCATCAATATTGGTTTTGTCTATGCCGTTTCGTTCGTAGCATCGCATGGCGGCATCCAGTATCAGGTTTAGTGTGCGGCTGGCTTTGGCGCTGTTGTTATTTGATGCTTGGCTAAGAGGATCGCTACTCATGGTCGCTACTCATGTTCAATGTCTCATTAGAGTCTTCAGGTTCCCGGGAATTTTATGGGATTGTCGTTGGATGTAAAAGAATTCCTTATAAAATGAAACATATATTGAAAAGTGTAAACTTATTTGTCATAGTTCAAGTCAAATTATCCATGCTGTTCTGTTGTCAGGTGTGGGGCCTTAATAAGGCAAGCTACCGTGTGCTTAAATTTCTCCGTTTTATCAGAGGGAGTTCGCGGTAAGAATAAAAATAAAACAGCCATGAGCGAAAAAATACGGAACCTAACCTATGTCCATTCCCTCCAGTTTGAAACAGATTTCTGTCGTACGTTCTATTGGCTCAAGGCTGCTTGGCTCAAGGCTGCTTGGCTCATGGCTGCTTGGCTTGAGCCTAAGTGTCGCTGCCAGTGCTTCCACCGGTACGGATGTGAATCTGAACACCAAAGATGTCCGCGCAGGAGGTACTCCGGTAGGTGACCTTATTCGTGTACCTATTGAACGTGTAGCCATTACTGAAAATGTATTTTATGTATCGGGTCTTGCCAACGTATACCTGGTCAATACGCCAGAAGGGGCCGTTGTTATTGATACCGGTTTTGCCCATCAGGCGCCTAAGCAAATGGCGTTATTAAAAGAAGTGCTGAAAGGGCCAGTTAAATACATCTTTCTGCCTCAGGGTCAGCAAGACGACGTAGGTGGTATTTCCCTGATCAGGGACGAAGACACTCAAATCATCATGACCCGTTCATCGGCGGAGTACATGGTGCACAGAAAGAGAGCCAGTCAGTTCCTGCTGCCAAGGTATGCTGAGCTTTATAGCTGGACTAAAGAGTTAATGAAAAAGTCCCAGCAGCAGGCCAAGAAAAAAGATCCATTCCCTTATAAGCCCATCACCCCGGATGTCATGGTAGAAGACCATGAAGGTTACAAGTTTGAACTGGGTGGGGTGAAGTTTGAGGTGCTGGCTTTGCCGGGTGCGGAAGGCATTAACTCTGCAGGTTTGTGGATGCCGGAAGAGAAAATCCTGTTTGCCGGTGGCGGTTCTGTAGGACCGGAAATTCCTATGTGGCCCAACCTGGGAACCGTGCGCTCTGACCGTAACCGTATTCTGGAAGAGTACATTGATACCCTCAATACCATGATCAAACTGGAGCCGGAAATTCTGTTGCCAGGTCAGGATGAACCTATTACTGATAAAAAAGAGATCATGAGTAACCTGACTCTGCTCAGAGATGCTGCAACTTATGTTTATGACGAAATCTGGGCGGGCTTGAGCCAGGGTAAAGATGTTTATGAGTTGATGCGTGATATTCAGCTGCCTGAAGAATATTCCAGCCTGAGTCAGCAGCATGGTCGTGTTGAGTGGACGGTTCGTGAAACCGTCAATCAGGCAGGGGCTTGGTTCCAGTATAAGTACACCAGTGAGTTGTACCCATACAGACCTACAGTCGTTTACCAGGATTTGGTTGAACTGGCCGGTGGCGTTGATAACGTTATCAGTATGGCGCAGAAGAAACTGAAAGAAGGTGACCCTATCAAGGCTATACACCTGGTAGAAGTGGCACTTGAGGCGGAGCCAGACAATAAGAAAGTGAACGAAACACATGTTCAGGTGCTTCAGGTCTTGCTGAAAAGAGCCGCAGAAACGCATAAAACCTTCAGTGAAATTGCCTGGTTGCAATCCCAGATTGGCAAGGCAAAAGCCAAGCTTTAACTGCTTTGAAGGAAGGTCAGGTTCTCTGGCCTTCCTCATTCAGGCTCTTTATACCCATCGCCTTTCAAGATGCTACGTTGTTGCCAGCGTTCGCTCACCCTGATCACCTACTACTTGTAGGCTCACAGGGCTTCGCTCACTTGTCGCCTGGTAGCATCTTGAAATCCAATGGGTATAGTCACCTGCTACCCAGCTCTGTAAAGAGCTGTATTTCCGGCATGGGCGACTGAGTGTATTTGACCACTCCATGCTGGGCTGGGTTAATAGATGAGTGCAGCCCCAGTCAGAAAGGCAATTTCCAATGCGACGATAGTGTAAATCATCATTAGCTCCTGATAGACACCGGGGTCATCGACAGTAGGGAAGCGGATTTTTTTGTTGTTTCTGGATACAGCGCTTTTGTAGCTAACGGGGTCCTTTCCCTGTGGTATGGGTAAAGTGAGGCGATTACTTGCACAGTGTGCGCTAAAGCCAGTAATCAATAGTTTCTGATCGTCAACTCGTAGAGGCTTGGGTTCATTCAAGTTATCGTTTTGACAGGTGGATGAGCTCTGCTCATATTCGGCACTCAAATCAAAGTTCAGGCAGGCCAGATGTCTGTCTTTAAACCAGTGTACCGACGGCTTGATATTTTGCGGAGCTACCTTTACAAACGTATGTTTTTTAAGTTCACTGCCACTGATCTGAATGTTCCCGGTCATAGGCGTGTTGTTTTGATCGAGATAAAAAAGCCCGGACCGATCGGGCTCATCAATGTAACCCAATCCTGTGGGATTGACGCAGCTAAAAACCTTGATTCTTGGGTAGTGAGTTTGGGCGTGATATTGGGCAAATGTTCTTTTGATCAGAATATCATTAATCTCAGCCCTGCATCCCTCGGGTACGGTCAAGCTATTTGTATGTGGATGAATATAGCCATTGCATAAATGTGGGTTGGTGAATATTTCACCGCTTTCGAATTCACTGACCAGACTGACTATTGCGAATTGTGAATAAATATTTTCAATTGGAGTGAACGCTAAATCGCTATGGGCATAGTGGATGAATAGGCAAAGAAAGCAGAAATTAAAGCCTTTTGAGCATACGCTGAAGTTTGTCCGGGAGTCGGGCATTGAATACCTCAGATCTAAACCAATGAGAAATAGCCATTTACCTTAGTACAGTCGGGTGGGCCCGGTATGAAAAGTTCTAACCCTGATCGACCGGGCTCTTGGCGTTAGTCCCTTCGGACGATGATAGATTGAGTGTCAGGCGAAAAAATTCAGGTACTCAATCTATTTATAGGAACACTATAAATAGATCCTTTTGCTTCTCTCTGGCAGAGACACTTCATGAATAATAACAACAAAGAATTTCCCGATGGTGTGGCGCTGGTAGTAGGTGGTAGTGGCGGAGTCGGCAGTGCCGTCTGCAAGCGTCTTTGTGAAATGGGAGCCAAAGTAGCTCTGACCTATCATAAAAACCAGACCCGCGCTCAGGAAGTCGTATCAGAAGTGGAATCTGCTGGAGGCATTGCAGAAGCCTTTCAGCTGGATATGGCAGATCTGGATGGCATTGCTACTTTATTCGAGCAACTGTCCCGACAATATGGTCAGGTCCACACTCTGATCATGGCCACCGGTTATGATATTCCTCAGGATTACATCGTCAACATCAAGCCTCAACTCTGGCAGGAAGTGATCCAGAGTGATGTTAATGGCTTTTATAATGTTGCCCATACTGCCATTCCCTATCTCAGAAAAAGTCATGGCTCAATAGTGCATATCAGTTCGGCAGGATTGAGCCGTTATCCGGCTCGCGACGTTTTATCTGTAGCACCTAAGGCCTCCATAGAAGCATTGATCAAAGGCATTGCCAAAGAAGAAGGGCCTTATGGCATCAGAGCTAACAGCGTGGCCATTGGTGTGATTGAGACCGGCATCTTCTTGCGTTTAAGGGAAGAAGGTGTCTTTGATGATCAGTGGTGCGATCTGGTGAAAGAAGGGTTGTGTGTACAACGTTTTGGTAAACCGGAAGAGGTGGCGGATGCAGCAAGTTTTCTGGCCTCATCCAGAGCAAAATATATTACCGGACAGATGATTTCGGTTGATGGCGGCTATCACGTATAAGGAATGAATGATGAGTAACAATAATAACAACTGGGATCATGAATTTGACGTGATAGTGGTAGGCTCAGGTGCTGGTGCACTGACCACTTCTATTAAGGCGCATGACCTTGGATTAAAAGTGCTGGTCGTGGAAAAGTCAGAGCTTTACGGAGGCACTTCTGCCATTTCCGGCGGTGGTATCTGGATACCCAATAACCACCAGATCAGCCAGATGGGCCAGAAAGATGCGGATGAAGCGGGTGTTGAATACATCAAGAATGTTATTCAGTACCCGGTAGAAGATGGTCGTATAGAAGCTTATGTGGGCAATGCCCGTAAGATGGTCAAATACCTTGAAGACAACAGTCATGTAAAATTTGAAGCTCAGGCAGAATATACCGACTACTATCCAGAGCTGGAATATGGCATGCCGGGCTACCGCTCCATGGACCCGATTCCTTTTGATGCCCGCAAACTGGGTAATGAGTTCGATCTTCAGAGGCCTCCAGGTAAAGGGACTCTGATGATGGGGCGAATGACCATGAGTGTTAAAGAAGCCCGACAAATGTTAACCCGTTCACCGGGCTGGATGTGGACCAATATGAAAGTCATGTTCCGCTATTACTCCGATTTTGGTGGTCGGCTCAAAGGGCCAAAAGACAGACATCTGACACTGGGTGGCGCTTTGATCGGTTCTCTCAGGCGTTCCATGATGGATCGAGATATCCCTTTGTGGCTTAGCTCTCCCATGGAAAAGCTGGTGACTGAGAATGGTCGTGTAACCGGTGTGACCATTCGCAGGAATGGGAAAATTGAAACCATTCAAGCCAGAAAAGGTGTGGTGCTGGGTGCGGGTGGATTTGAGCAGAATCAGGCCATGCGTGAAAAGTACCATCCACAGCCTTCAAACAGCGCCTGGAGTGCGACCCCTGTTGGAAACAACACTGGAGATGCCATCAGGGCAGGTCTTGAGATAGGGGCTCAGACGGCTCTGATGGATCATAGCTGGTGGGCTCCTACTACAACACCCACCGGTGAGCCTCAGGCCAGAGCGCTTTTTGTTGAAAGAGCCTTACCTGGTTGCATCATGGTGAACAGTGCGGGCAAGCGCTTTGTCAATGAAGCGGCCCCATACAGTGATATTGGCTATGCCATGTACGAAACCCATAAGGGAGATGTTACTGGCGTGCCCTGCTGGTTTGTTTTTGATGCAACATTCCGTAATAAATACCCTTGTGGTGCTGTTTTGCCTGGCTACGCTCAACCTGACGCAGCTTTGCCAAAACGTTTAAAAGATTATTTTGTTAAGGCAGATACTCTTGAAGCTCTGGCTGAAAAGACCGGTATGGATAAAACCGGCCTGGTGAATACCGTTGCTGATTTCAATGTCCATGCAAAGGATGGTAGCGATCCGGAGTTCCACAAAGGTGAGTCATTGTTTGACCGCTTTTACGGAGATCCTGGTTGCAAGCCCAATCCTTGTGTCGCTCCGGTTGAGAAAGGGCCTTTCTATGCTTTGAAAGTCAATGCCGGCGATATCGGTACCAAGGGTGGTTTGTATACAGACGTTAATGCTCGTGTATTGAATGAAACCGGTGATGCGATAGAAGGCTTGTATGCCATCGGAAATACCTCTTCATCGGTAATGGCTCATACTTATCCGGGAGCAGGTTCCACTCTGGGGCCAGCTATGACGTTCGGTTATCTGGCTGCTGAGCATTTGAGTCAGTATGAACCTGAAGTCTCTGCAGAAATACCCGTCGAGAATGATAAATCACAGGAAGTAGCTGATGCCGTTGAAGCATGATCGAGTGGTCCTGGTTACCGGGGCCAGTAGAGGGGTAGGCAAGGGTATTGCCCTGGCTCTGGGAAAAACCGGGGCTACGGTCTATGTCACCGGAAGAAGCACCCGGGAGGGAGACAATCCCCTCCCGGGGACTATCTATGCGACCGCTGCTGAAGTTTCTGAGCTGGGTGGCAAAGGGATAGCCATAGAGTGTGATCACAGTGATGACACCCAGGTCAGACAATTGTTTGAACGTATTCAGCGGGAAAGCAATCGTCTGGATATTCTGGTGAACAATGCCACCGCCATTCCTTCCGGGTTAACAGAGCCAGGCCCTTTCTGGGAAAAGAGTCTGGATATGCTGGACATTATGGAAGTGGGAACACGCTCCAGCTATGTGGCCAGCTTTTATGCGGGCAAAATTATGGCGGATCAGAAAGAAGGATTGATCGTTAATATCTCTTCTTTTGGTGCTCGCTGCTACATGCATGGTCCAGCGTATGGAGGAGGAAAGGCGGCTCTGGATAAGTTTTCTTCCGATATGGCAGTTGATTTCAGGCCTTTCAATGTGGCCTGCGTTTCTCTCTGGATGGGTTTGGTCAAAACAGAGAGAACACAGCAGGTATTTGAATCTGAGCCTGAGAAATACGCTGACATGGCGGCGACAGCTGAGACTCCGGAATTCGGTGGCAGGCTGATTGATGCCCTGGCCAGTAGCGAAAGTCTTATGGATCGTTCTGGTAAAGTCTGGGTAGCCGCTGAACTGGCTGAAGAGTTGGGGGTCACTGATGTCGATGGTCAGCAGCCACCTTCTCACCGTGCTTTTTTAGGCGGACCAGCAGAAACGAATCCTGCCATTATTGAATAGTATCTTCTGGTGTTTTTAGAAGAGGGAGTGATTCTCCCTCTTTCTAAAAGTCATGTGATGAATACTGACTTGATACAATGAGTGTACAAACCTATCCTCGACAGACTCCCAGTGGGGCTCCGACTTTCATAAATCTTTAATGGCTAGAAGTAGTAGTTGATCTGAGCTCTGACGGCACCTGTTTTTTCTTTATTGTCCTTGTAACCATAGGCGTTATCCGTTTCAGAATAGGACGCGCCCAGAGACAGGGTGGCATTATCAAAGTCCATGATGGGAAGGGTGTAGGCTGTGTAGAGCATATAAGAGCTGGTGTCTTCCAGGTTTTCTTTATCAAAGTCATTTTTCACCAGCGATAAACCCAGGCCAAACTGTTTGTATTCAAAGTTGACATTGAAGTGATAGACCTTCCAGATGTCTTTTAATTTTTGATAGGCACCGCTCAATCTCAAAGGTAAGTCTTCACGAATCATGAATTCAGTTCGGATTGCTCCACCGACTCTTTCAGAGAGATCGTATTCTGCCAGCTCCTTACGTGTCGCTTCATCCTCTCCCCTGACCACCATTATGTGAACTTTGTCTCTGCTGGCATCAAATTCGACACCGGCACTGATGTTAAAGAAACCACTGTCTGATGTGTATTTTACGGCAGGTCGTATCACAAAACTGTTGTCGTCTGATTGGAATTCACCCTGCAGATTGTGGGCTTTCAGGTAATCATTGGAGCCAGCCAGCATGTCAGCCGCATCACCGTAGGCTGTGGACACTTCAACGTCCCAGTTGCTGGTTTCTCCGGCCAGTCTTGCCTGGCCCATTTTATCCCGTCGGCCTCTGCCTTCGTGGCCCTTATAGTAGTAGACACCTTGCCCCAATGTATCGGCACCGGCAGCTATATAGGCAACGGTATCCTTACCCATTGAGAAGAGTTCCATCGCTTCATAGCGGCCAATCTGGAATTCCCATAGCTTTTCCTGACCCAGAGCCAAGTATGAGTCATCGACGGAAAAAGTACCGTCTGTACGGATTAAGGGTTGAGCCTTGGCAGTAATATAGTCTCTCTCATCCCGGCGGGTGAACCACTGTACATCCAGTAAAAAACGAGAGTCGTCGGCTATTTTTCCACCATCATTCACACCGGTATCTTTAGGGTGGATTTTGGCCTTTTTGATATCAACATAGTCTGTGTTGATTTCGATATCTCCACCTAGCGTCAGGCTTCCATCCTCTGAAGTCCAGTCTCCATATACGGCAGCAGTAGCCAGAAGCGCAGCACTGGCTGTCAGAACTTTTTTCATGACCATTAAATCTTTAAAGGGAAGGGGCAAAACATAAGAAAACGTAGTTGCTTTCATGTGTTTTCGCCAGTTAATCCCCGGTCAGAGAGATGCTGCATCGAGCAAGGGATTCAAATTCAGTCGCTTAATAAATGCAGCATAAGGCTAACGGCAACTCCGAGTCTTTCGTGGGGGAGCTGATAAGTATTTCCATCAGTTCAACTCATCATAAGAAGTCGTTATTATCGCGCGCCTAAATAATTACTCTTTATTTTGAATAAATATTGGAATTGATATTCAATGTCTGACGCTGCGCTAGCACATTCCGGATCTCGGAACACCCTGATGTTTCTGATCCCATCTCTTCTGGGTCTACTTTTCTTTATTGTCCCGGTGTTTATTGATGGTGCAATGACTTTCCCGCTGGCGCTGATGGCTAAGGGATTCAAAGTTGTACTTGGAGATAATATTCTGCCTCTGGTCAGTGCTGTGCTTTGTTTTTCTGCAGCCATGTCCCTGATAGGTACTGCGGTTAAACCCAAGTTTATTGAAAACTCCCCTGTATTGAACAGTTTGTTTAACATTTCTCCCACCTGGTTGCTGATTCGAGTATTGGGTGCGGCTTTTGCCGTGATGGCTCAGAACAAGCTGGGGGCTGAAATAGTCTGGAATGCCAATACGGGTGGTTTGGTTTTTAATGATTTACTGCCTTCGCTTCTGGTTACCTTCTTCCTGGCTGGCTTACTGCTACCCCTGCTTCTCAGTTTTGGTCTTCTTGAATTGCTGGGCACACTACTAAGTAAAATTATGCGTCCGGTGTTTCGTCTGCCAGGGCGTGCAGCTATTGACTGTCTCTCTTCCTGGTTGGGTGACGGCACTGTGGGTGTGATGCTCACCAGTAATCAGTATGAGGATAAACAATACACCGAGCGTGAAGCGACAGTGGTTGCGACCATGTTTTCCATTGTCGGCATCTCCTTCTCTCTTGTGGTTTTGACTCAGGTGGGTTTGCAGGACAAATTTGTGCCGTTCTATCTGGCCATCTGTTTATCAGGTGCTATTGCGGCAATCGTTCTTCAACGAATCCCTCCCCTGAGCAGGAAAAAAGATCTGTTTATTGATGGAACGGCTCGCGAAAAAGACGATGAACTGATTCCAGAAGGTCATACAGCGCTGAGTTATGGTTATGAACTGGCTTTGGCGCGTGCGGCTCAAGTGACCAGTTTGACGGATGTGGCTAAACAAGGCCTGAAAAATGCCCTTGATATGGTCTTTGGTGTTCTGCCAGCCGTCATGGCAATTGGTACTGTGGGATTGGTCGTCGCTGAAACAACGCCTCTATTCAGTATTCTGGGGGCGCCATTTGTTCCTCTGTTGGAGCTGATGCAATTGCCTGAAGCTGCACAAGCCTCAGAAGCTCTGCTGGTTGGCTTTGCCGATATGTATGTGCCTTCTATTCTGGCAACATCCATCAACAGTGAAATGACTCGCTTTGTGATTGCAGCCCTGTCAGTAACACAGTTGATTTTTATGTCCGAAACCGGTGCGGTTATTCTCAGCAGCAAACTGCCTCTTAATCTTTTTGAGCTGGTTGTGATCTTTGTACTTAGAACTCTGGTGACCTTACCTGTCATTGTTCTGGTAGCAAATCTGGTGTTTTAATTTCTCGTTAATTGAACAAGCCCCGGCCTGCGTCAGGGCTTATTTTTTAGAACAGTATTGAAATTTTTGTGCCACCCGCATTGGCGGTTGAACAATGCTGGGAGATACCAAGAATTAATCAATCCTCATTACATAAGATTTGCTGAGGGTTACCAAATTTCCTGATTCCAGTTTAATTGGGCGACCAAATAGACCTCTGTGGGTTTTAATAAGGTCAGAAATGGTAGTAAAACGAGGGGCGTCTTCATCTTCTTCTCCAAGAACATAGGCTTGTTCATTCGGGAGATACTTGATTGACCATCGATGATGCTCACCATCGTTATAGATTAAAAGAACGTAGCTTTCTGCTTTATTGGGATGATCATAAACCATGAATGAACCATTTATTCCAGAGGCAGCATTCTTGAGGCGGCTATCTGCTTCGTTGGGTGTTATGTTACCGTGATACCACTTCCTTTCCTTCAGAGACTTTATATTTTTAGCCTTGGTGAACTTTTTTTTACTTTTCATTGAACCTTTTATTCTGGGCTTTGGAAGGGCGGCAGTATTGGGCATTGGTATAGCAGAAGTGACAGAAGCAGGTCTGGCAAGGCTTTTATCATGACCCGAGACGGTTAATGATGTGCCTGCTTTTAAAGATGGCGAGCTATAACCAGAAAATCTGGAGTTTAGGGCAAAGTTAAAGCTTTTGGTGATAATAAAGCCCGACATTGCATTGAAGCCCGAAAATTTTGTCAATTTTATTAAAGCTTCCTGCATCAGGATTTCATGCGCCTGGGCATGGTTGTATGTGACAAGATCGGTTGAGTTCTGCCCACTGCTTATACCTATTGCCTGACGTCTAGCCAATGATAAACAGGGCAGCTTATTGTGTTGGGTTATAATCTGGGGGTAAAGGTAGACTCTATCGCCAAGGTTTAGTGCATTGCAGCCCAAGCGACCATCGACAGATTCCAGACTGTAGGCTCGTGAGTTTGATGATGAAATATAAGGTGCACTTTGAAAAGTGTCATTATTCAGAGTTTCAAGGCCTGGATTCTGAGCGAGCCATTTTGTCAGGTGATCAATCCATACCGGAGCTAGAGGTGTGATATATCGTCGATTTGTAGAGGGTGCTGAATAGTCTGGACTCAAGAGTAATTCCACCCAGTCAAGATGGTGATGACCACTAAATTCAACCGTTTGAGGCGCATCAGGTTGTTTTGATGGGTGAAGGGAGACGGAAAGAGAATATCTTGGCTCCCAGAGCTCCTCTTCTGAGGACAAGGCTGACATTTGATCTTCGAACTTTAAACTCAAAAAAATCTTTTCTTTATAAAGTAGTTTGGCCAATTTCAGGTATTCGTTGTTGTCGTAGAAGCTTTCTTCTTTAGTGGGGTCGTAGAGGGTTTGAATAATATAATGGGGAGCATTCAGTTCCTGACCGGTGCCTTCATTTATCTGGCGCATAAGAATAAGTAATGGAGGTGCTTTTTCACTGTCCAGTGGAACGATCCATAATCCATCGTCTTGCCAACGCTCGCGGATTGCAATGGATAACCAGCGATATCCAATCATTGCAGTGTGTGCTGCACTGAGAAGCATACCGGTCAACATCATGTGGCGGTTTAGATACGCTTTACCTGTGGGGTCATGATGGGTCATAAATAGACTGGCTGTGTTCACGGCTGTCCAGCCTGCGACACTATAAAAGAATTGAGTTAGGCTGGATGACTCATAATATTCAACATCTTCTACCTCAGTGCCTTCCCAAAATCTCAGCCCAGAAGGGTGTTTTTGTAAAGTCCCCAATGGAAGCTGTATGAGTTCACCTGCAGAGAAAGCATTGGTGGCTGAAGCAAACAAGATAAGACTGACAAGCAAGTATCGAACAGCTTTCACTGAAGTCACCGAAAGATAGGAACTGTAAAAAATGAATCTGAGTATAGTTAAATATTTTTAGCGGTTATTGTTTATCAAAGGGAGTGTAATCGTCGAATAGACCACTGTTAAAATGGATGTGAAATCGAGTTGAAGCGAGCTATGACTTCCCAAGGTGTGTTCATTTCGATAAGTTAATAAAAAGATGGTCATAATTCACCGATACAATCTTTATTGGGTTTATGCTGTGAAGTGGCTGTATCAGGGATGAAAAACGGGAGCTGAATTATGTACATTCTGCGACTGAATGCCGCCGGGCAACCGGTAGAATGGTTGACCTGGCAGGAAACAGTCTGTCTCTATTCAAGAGATCTGATCCGCTGGAGTCTGGGGGATGTGATATATAAAGTAAGAGGTGGTTACAATCGCTGGCTGGGAACTCAGACGGTTATTGAGCTACCCAGTATTATTGCCTGTGGTGGCAAACGAGTCTTTCCTGCACGTACCAATCCTGCCTTAACCAATTCTTCTCTTTTTGAACGAGATAATCACCAGTGCATGTATTGTGGCAAGTTTTTGTCACGCAAGTATTTAACCCGTGACCATATCCTGCCAACGTCGAGGGGCGGTCTGGATGACTGGATGAATGTGGTTGCTGCCTGTAAACGGTGCAATCAGTTCAAGAGTGATCGCATGCTTGAAGAGCTGGATATGACGCTGGTGGCCTTACCCTATCGGCCTAATGCTGCAGAGTATCTGGCTCTGGTGAATAGCCACCGGATTTTGCCTGAGCAGGCGGATTACCTGAGCAGCCAGTTTTCTGAAAACTGTCGATGGTCTTTGGATCCGGATCGGCAATGGGAAAAAGAGCGTAAGAAAAAGGTAGCACTGATTATGTAGTTGGGTTTCGGGGGAGCCAGTGGCAGTTTTGAAGGTCTCAGGAGCTCTGAAAACAGTTTATCTGAGCCTCAGACAACCAGAAAATCTGCTGTATTTTCATTCCTATCTATTACCGTTGATGAAAGACCGGGTCGCTGATCCGGTGTTACAGGCTTTCCAGTCTGTTCAGAAAAATACAGCCCGTCGTTGAAAAAAAATCCGGATGGGAAGTTATTAGAGGTAGGAGGTTTGAAAGTCTGGTTCAATTGACAGTTGCTCGTTGTCAAATGTCTGTGCAACACACTGCCTGATTTCCTGTTCGTTGTGCGTTCTTGTACATCCCTGAATTTTTTCAGACATGGTTATCAATTAAAAAGGCTATTTCAAGATTGAAATAGCCTCTGGTCAAAGCTCAAGGGGGGGCTCCAAATAAGCTCCCGATTAAAAGCCTGGGCTCCGTTCACCCTGAGCTTGGTGAAGATTACTTCACAGCCCTTTCCTGGCCGTCCCAATACTGGGCTCGAATGGCTTTCTTGTCAGGCTTACCAACCGGTGTCAGCTGAAGAGCTTCGACATAATCAATAGTCTTCGGTGCCTGGACAGAACCTTTGGCATCTTTAACCGCATTGATCAGGCCTTCGGTCAGCGCTTCATTTTTTTCTACACCGGGTCTTAGAACCACTACCGCTTTTACAGATTCTCCCCAGTGATCATCGGGCACACCAATCACCGCAACCTGTGCAACAGAAGGCTGAGCAGACAGTACATTTTCTACTTCTTTCGGGAAGACGTTAAAGCCACCGGTGACAATCATGTCCTTGGTGCGGTCAACAATGTACAGGAAACCGTCTTCATCAAAACGACCTACGTCGCCTGTATGGAGCCAGCCGCCAGCCAGGGCTTCTTCTGTTTGTTCTGGCTGCTTGTAATAGCCGGTCATCACCAGTGGTGAGCGAATGCAAATTTCACCCGGTTCACCGGCAGCAACAGGCTGGTTGTCTTTGTCGAGCAGTTTCAGATGTACCCACGGTGATGGCTTACCTGCACTGCCAAGGCGCTCTGGTTTACTCAGGTCGTGATCTTCACGTTTCAGGTGCGACAGAACCATGGGGGCTTCGGACTGGCCATAAACCTGGAAGAACTTCTGCCCCCACTTGTTGATACCTTCTTCCAGACGGGAAGGGCTCATGGGGCTGGCTCCGTAATAGATGATATCCAGACTGGAAAGATCAGCCGTTTCAGAACGGGGATGATCCAACAGCATGTACAGCATGACAGGAACCATAAAGGTTGCATTGATCTTGTACTTTTCAATGGTGTCAAAGACCAGATCAGGCGTGAAATAGGCGGGGGCAAAGATGGTGCCGCCACGCTGCAGGGTGGGTACCAGAAATGCAGCGCCAGCGTGCGACAGTGGCGTAGCGATCAGCATGCGCAGGTCTTTTGGCAGATCCCACTCCGCCATTATGGCCTGGGTCATATGAGCAGGTACACGATAGGGTTGCAGCACACCTTTAGGCTTACCAGTAGTACCTCCGGTGTAGACGATAGCGTTCAGGTCGTCGGGAGAAATATCCGGGGCTTTCAGGGGCTGAGGTTCAAACTGTTCAGCCAGAGTTGTGTAGTCTTCACCAGCTTCTGTCTCGCCAAAAGCCAATAAGTTTTTCAGTGAGGGGACTATTTCTTTCAGCTCTTTAGCTCTTTCTTCGAACAGGCTGCTGTCATAAACCAGAGTTTCTATCTCGGCGTCGTTCATGACATAGGCATGGTCGTCTTTTGAACCCAGAGGATGCAGAGCCGTGCCGCAGGAGCCGGCAATCGACATAGCACAAAGGTTATAGAGTACTTCCGGGCGGTTACTGGAGAGTATGGCTACCCGGCTGCCAATACCAATACCTTTGCTGGTCAGTACCTGGTGAAACTGGCTGCTTTTTTCACGGACTGTTTTATAGGTGGCAATACTGTCACCTAGGTGCAGACAGGGTCGATCGTCATGCTGGTTAAGACCATCAATGATCAGATGGGGCATCAATGGATAGCTGTTGATATCGTCGCTCATAAGGGTTTCCTGTTGTTCTTTTTTATTTTTCAGGATCAGGCGGGTTCTACTTCTGCTTCTTCCCGCTTGCGGAATTGGGTGAAATCGGGATCACGCTTCTCAAAAATAGCCATAACAGCTTCAATGTTTTCAGCAGATCCGCCCAGTCTTTCCATTTCCGCTTTTTCGTCTGCCAGAGCCTGTTTCAAAGACGTCATACGTGCCGCTTTGACCAGTCGTTTGGTGGCGACCAGAGAACTGACTGGCCATTTGGCAATGTCTTTTGCACTGGCCAGGGCTGATTCATACAGTGTGTCGTCGCTGCAGACTTCTGTAACCAGGTCCAGCTCGGCGGCGCGTTCTGCATTAATCCATTCGGATCGAAGCATGATTTCAGAAGCTTTTCTTTGACCCACAATGGTGGTCAACAGATAGCTGCTGGCAAGTTCTGGTACAAGGCCAAGGCTGGTAAAAGGGAAACGTAATCTCAGGCTTTCACCTACATAGACCACGTCACAATGCAGTAACAGAGTGGCCCCACCGCCAATGGCGATACCTTTTGCGGCGGCAATGAGAGGCTTGTCAAATTCGACCAGGGCCAGCGCACAGGCATCGAAAGGGTGTACCTCTCCTGGCTCCATGGCCGTCGTAAAATCATTGAGATCGGTGCCTGAAGAAAAGTCGTTGCCTGCTCCGGTGAGCAATACAGCCGCAACGCTGTCGTCTGATTGAGCTTCTTGAAGTGCCTGTGTAAACGCTACCCATTGCTCACGGCTGAAAGCATTTTTTTTCTTGGGTCGGTTCAGGGTCAGGATCAGAACACCATCCTGGTATTCCTTCAGAACAGTATGAGTCATGAAAAGCTTCCTCTAGAGGGGGACACTCCCAACACCGGGAGTGAAATCAGTAGTTATACCAATCGCCACTTTAAAATCCCCTGTTGTGCAGCCATTTGAGTCCAATATTCTGCGTTGGGGATCGTCGCCATAACTACGGCTATGACTCCTTACCCCGCCTTTATGCCCTGTGGGTATTGCCTATTGGACTCAAATGGCTTGCTCATAACGGGGTTTGAAAGTTTGATTGGTATTATTCGCCGGTAAATACTGCTGGGCGCTTTTCTTTGAAGGCTTTCATACCTTCCTGGGCATCTTTACTGGACATTACAGGCCAGCCCAGTTGATCGGATTCTGCCAGAGCCTGCTCCATGGCCATGGATTCGTCATGTTGACGCAGTGACTGCATAACGGCTTTGACTGCCAGTGGCCCATTAGCACAGATTTTTTCGGCGATCTCCATGGCTTTAAAGAGCGCTTCACCTTTGCCTACCACATGGTTGATCAGACCCCACTCCAGACATTTTTGAGCGGATACATGTTCACCGGTCAGAAGGACTTCTGCAGCCAGGGCATAAGGGATTTGACGACGCAGACGGACAGTGGATGCCGACATTGGATAAAGGCCGCGAGCAACTTCGGTGACACCAAAAATGGCATCTTCAGCGGCTACCCGAATGTCAGTGCCTTGCAGAATCTCGGTACCCCCGGCCAGAGCATAACCTTCGGCAGCCAGGATGATGGGCTTGTTGGGCATATTTTCCCGAAGGAGCGCTTGCCAGTGCAGATTAGGAACAGACTTCATCAGTTCCTGGATTTCATGGGCATCATCGCCCCCTTCAGGACCTGCAGACAGGTCCATGCCGGCACAGAAAGTGTCGCCATTGGCGGTTAAAACCGCACAACGCAGATTGTCGTCTTCATCCAGTAGTCGCCAGGCCTTATAAAGGCCAACCAGCATGGCTGGGCTGAAGGCATTTTTCTTTTCAGGACGGTTGAGCGTTACGACAAGAACATGATTTTTCTGTTCGATGATGCAGTTTTGGGTACTGATAGGAAGTTCAGACATTTATTATTCTCTTTGTTGTCGAAATGTTTTGATTCCCTTGCTCCTGCTTGGGAACCCATACCTGACAGTGCTTGAAATCCCGGACGTAAACATTCCCACGCGGGAGCGTGGGAATGGTGTTGATAAAAGATCGCCGTATTCTGGCCGGGGGTTAGCCGACCTGGTTCTCTTTGCTCAGGGCAATGTCACGGGTTTCCTTGTAAGAAGGTTTGCCACTTGGAGTCCTTGGCATTTGAGCAACTACGTGTAATTCACGAGGGATCTTGTAACCGGCGATGTGTTTGCGAGCTTCTTCCTGAACGCTCTTGAGGCTGACGTCATGTCCTTCCTTGAGCGTGACAACGGCAGTTACCTTGGCATGGAAGCGTTCGTCAGGGGTTTCAACCACCAGGCAATCGATAATAGCCGGGTTGTTTTTCAAAGCCTGCTCTACTTCTTCAGGGAAGATTTTCTCACCCCCTGAGTTGATGCAGTTGGAGTCACGACCAAAAATGGTGATGGAACCGTCTTCTTCCAGACGAGCGGCGTCGCCTGTCAGCAGCCATGTCTTACCTTTACCTTCTACATCGATAAAGGTTTTAGCGGTTTTAACCGGATCGTTGTAGTAACCCGCCGGGATGTGACCTGAGCGGGAGAATATACCGGTTTCTCCTGGCTTGGCGTGACGAGCCTGTTCAGGCGTCTCACCTTCAACAATAACGTCCATAAACTCGGAACGATTAACGTTACCCAGGCTGGCCTCTTCTTTCTTGCTGCCTGTATCCATACCCATGCTGCCAGATTCAGAAGAACCAAAGGAGTTGGTAATAAAGACATTAGGAAAGTGTTTCTTAAAGGCGTCTTGTTTGGCGTAGGAGAATACAGCGCCCCCTGAACCGACATTGAAGACAGAGTCCAGCTTCCAGCGGCCAGGGTTGTTGTCCAAAGCTTCCAGCAGAGGAATAGCCATGGCATCACCCACAATCTGTACTGAGTTTACCGCTTCCTGCTCAACCAGCCCCCAGACGACTTCTCCATTGAGATTTCGTTCAGGGTTCATGACCAATTTATTTCCGGCCAGCAGAGTGATGCAGGCAAACCACCAGGAGGCTCCATGCATGAGTGGTGCCAGAGGCAGGGAAGCCATTTCAAAGCCGGGCATACGGTCAATGATGTCTTCAGGCTTCTGACAAGGTCCTTTTTCACCACTGTAAAAGCCTCCGCCGCCCATTGCTGCATGGAAAACGTGCTCGTGTGGCCACATCACGCCCTTTGGCATACCCGTGGTGCCACCGGTATAAAGAATAAACAGATCCTGTCCGGAGCGCTCTTCAAAGTCACGAACATTGGACTGGTCAGACATGGCATTTTCGTATTCGGTGGCGCCAATCAGTGACAGATCATGATCGGTAGCATCATCAACGGAAACAAACGTCTTCAACTCAGGGAACTGTCCCTTGATCTCGTTGATGGCCGGAATGAATTCACGGTGGTGAATACAGGCTACGACATCTGCGTTGTCGAAAATGTACGACAGCTCTTCATTGACATAGCGATAGTTAACATTGATGGGAACCGCACGAATTTTGAAACAGGCCAGCATGCCTTCGAGATATTCGCTGCAATTGTACATATAGAGTGCTACATGCTGGCCTGCCTTCACGCCCTGAGCGCTGAGGTAATGAGCCATCTGGTTCGCCCGCTCTTCAAGCTGGGTATAGGTGATGCGGCTGTCGCCACAAACCAGGGCTTCACGCTCGCCAACTGCATCGGCTACCAGCTCGAACATATCGCAGATATTGAAGTGTTTTTCAGCCATTACCTTAATTACCTGTTGTTTATTGTTCTTTTCGACTCTGACCATTCCTGGTCTTGTATTTCCGTTTTTCACGCGTGTCAGGAGAGCGGAAAAACTGAAGATGTCTTGTTGCCTAAGACAAATTTCTTAATGGAGGTAACTAATACCAGAGGGGTCTATGATTCACTTCGTCCACTTGGGGTATAGAGGGCTGTGTTTGCCAGCTATTTACACTCAGGAAACAGGAGTTTTTGATGCCTTCTGAAACCACTATTTCATTTTTTTCTTACTGGCGCGTGGCTATCCTCGCTGGGACTACTCTGATCCTCACCGTTCTGGTAGAAGATGCCTATGTTCCTGTCACAGCGGATGTTGCAAAAGAGTTTGGTGATGCACTGAGTGACTTTCAGTTAACGACCATTCTGTTGATTTGCGTTCAAGGAGTCACTATGCCCCTGTTTGCATCCTTTGGGGACAGGGTAGGGAGAATGCCTGTTCTGGAAAGTGGTTTGCTGGTCTTTATAGTGGGGGCGCTGGTTTGCATGATGGCAGGATCTGACTGGCAGTTTTATGCAGGGCGCATATTTCAGGGGATAGGTGCATCAGCGGTTCTGGTCATTATACCGGCTATGATTCGTGATCGTTACAGTGATAATGAAGCCGCGAGTCAGTTTTCAGCCATAGCTCTTATCCTGCTTGTGAGTCGTATTTTTTCACCGGAGCTGGGGGTGCAGGTGACTTCAAGTTTGGGTTGGAGGTTTCTGTTTGGCTTGATCGCCGTGCTGGGGGTTATCATTCTGTGGATAAGTTTTCGAGCTTTTCATGAGGAAGAGAAAAGTTGCTTTCAACGTCGCAAAAGTTCTTTCCTCATGGATGTTAAACGTGTTTTAAGTCATTCATTGTCGCTAAGGTTTATCTTTACTTACACCGCCAGCTCAACGGTTGTTCTGGTTTATTACAATAATGCCTCATTTCTCTTCATCCAGTATTACCAGCTAACAGAATCTGTTCTGGCATTGATTTTGTCACTATCGTTTGCGGTTCAGGGCGTGGCTTCACTGATCAATATCTGGTGGTTAAAGCAAATGAATTATCGCCAGATCATGACGCTCTCTTTTTATCTGATGGTGCTGTTGGCTGTCATCAATGCTGTGATGGACTGGACTGAAAGTCACACTTTGTTTAGCAATATGCTGCTGTTGTCACTGCTGTTTTTTTTCTCGGCATTTATTGCCCCCAACGCTTTGACGGGAGTGGTTCAGGTGCATCCTGATGCAGCGGCAACGGCCAGTTCATTGATGGATGTAGTCGCCATCATTGTCAGTAGTCTGGCTTCAGTGCTGGTGATTCTGTTATCCGATGGTACGCCAAAAACCCTGTCTCTGGTGGCCATGATGATTTGCTTGCTATCACTTGCTCTATGGTGCAAAAGCAATTGAGGATTTCGACCAGTAGCTTTTTCCAGCTCTCAGCTAATATAAGTCCGCGTATATGGGAATACTTTAATAAAAATGGTTTCGCTTGGAGAGTGGATATACCCGTCGCCTTTCAAGATGCTACGTTGTTGCCAGCGTTCGCTCACCCTGATCACCTACTACTTGCAGGCTCACAGGTTGTAGGCTCACAGGTTGTAGGCTCACAGGTTGTAGGCTCACAGGTTGTAGGCTCACAGGTTGTAGGCTCACAGGGCTTCGCTCACTTGTCGCCTGATAGCATCTTGAAATCCAATGGGTATAGTACTTTATATTCAGAACAGGATTATTATGAGAACATACTTTTTTGTTCTGGCCGTTCTTTTGTCGCTGCCGGCAGGGGCTGAGAGTTACACACGGACAGATGATGATCTAGCCCAATTCATGAGAGAGACGAATCTGATCGATTCCGTCATGGAAATGATGATCAGGAGAACCGCAAGATCGGACGAAGGATTATTGCTTAGACGATATGTTCTGGAAGATGGGGCATTGGTTCAAAGTAATATCAGTACGGAAGAGTCGCTGGGTTTTCAATACAAAGGTGAAAACCAGAGTATAAGCTCAAGCCAAACGACTATTAAGAAGAAAGAGTGTAAAGCAGAGCTCTGTAATGATAAGGCAGCTTCAACCGAGTTAAAGCTGTTTTACTGGCATCTCTCGGACGATGATCCAGGTTCGATAAAATCCATAAATGAACAGTTTGATATTTTGGTCGATAATTTCTCAAAGCTCGATGAAGTCCGGAGGGAAAATCCGGATCTCTTTGTGTTCTCTGGTGTTTCCTATGTGGCGTACCTGGTCCAGATTCATAAGCTTTGTTTGAGAGTCCTGACTTTGAGTTTATCAGATGAAGAGACTCAGAAAGCCTGTCATCTTTTCGGAACGGAAAATCATTATCTGAATGCCCGGACTGATCACGTTTTGTTTGTCGGTGATTTTTTGGTGATCAGTCCATTGCCTCTAGAGCCTTATATCAATCAGTCTAATGATGCTAGTGCAACGTTCTGGCTGAAAACTGGCAGAAACTCAACGGCAAATATTGCTTATGTAACCCACTATAAAGTCCTCAAGGATGATCATTGGCACTCGATTATTCAGTGGACTGGAAATCATGATTTCGCTTGGTCTAATCCAAAAGATGTACAGGTCGGGGACTGGGATTGGATCGCCACCTCAAAAGTCAAGAGTGTATTGGATGAGATGCTGGAAGAGGGAGAGTCAGCCCATGTTTTGACGCATATTGCTGGAAGTGCTTTCCCGAAAAAAAAGGTGGCAAAGCGTTTGAATACAGCGCCTAAGACATACAGTGAGGACTTACCCGATTTTGATCCTGAAAATAATCGTCTGGCACAGGAGATGACCTATAAATTTAATTACCTCCAGCGTCCTCAAGCCCAGCAGATAGCACAGGTTTACCTGTATCGAAAAGGGAAAAAAATAAAAAACTCAGGTGCTCCCATGAAACGGCTGACTCTTAAACAGGCTGATAAGGATGAGGTGGGTAGTCAGGGTTGGTATGAATGGCTTTTTGGGGAGGTGTCTCACAGAGATTTGTCTGCATTCTTTCCCGTGGTGACAACCCTAAAGTACCGGCATGTTGAGCGGCAATCGACGGCGCTTAATTCTAAAGACTCCAATCAGAAGGGACCTGATTCTGTTCCTGGAGTTCCTGTGCTTGAGAATCAGTTGAACCACTATCGCCGCTTCTGATTATTTTTGGTTCTTAGAGCTTTCAAGATTTTAATGGGGTGAGACTCTTTCTAAGAGCCTTTTCATAATAGCTGGATTGTGGTTGCAGGATGATTTCAGTAGGGCAAGAAGAGCCACCAACGGAAAGAATAAAATCGATGGTTTTTAAAATGTCGTTTAATTCTATAGCGTGTTTGTCAGCGGCTTCCGTACCTTCCCTTTGACTGATTTGCCCAGGAAGAATGCTACAGACTTTTATATTGTACTCCCTTACGTCTTCGAACAAAGATTGACAATAACCTCTAAGGCCAAACTTACTGCCGCAATAGGCTGCCCCTCCAGGGTACGACTGCACGCTGGCAATAGAGCCAAAATGAATCAGGCACCCCGAGTTTCTTTGGATCATATCGGGTAAAAAGAATTGATTCAGGGCTATGGGGAACTCAAGGTTTACCTTGAGCAGGCGAGAGTATTCGGCAAATTCAAATTCATGGGCGGGAGCCCATCGAAAGGCACCAGCAGCATGAATAATGAGGTCAGGGCAGCCGACTTTTTCCTGAACAGATTTGAAAAGATAAGGCCACTGATTCTCATCCAGAATCTCACAGGCAATGGTCGATATTCGATGACGGTTTGTGTGAGGCAAGTCTTTGGAGTCATTCAGGCGAGAGGAGGAACTGGCTGTCAGGATAAGATGGATGTCCTTTGCTGCAGTCATTGCTGCAAAGTGTTGGGTAATGGATTGCCCAACCAGCCCGCTGGCACCCGTTATAAGGCATGAACTCCTGTGATGCACGCTTATGTTCTGATGGGCAAGCTGGTTAGCAATGTTTGTTTCATTTATCGGTTTGCACTCGAATGTTGCAACCAAATCCTACGACTTCACCTGCGAATGTGACATCAATGGCTCTTCTGTAAGAGCTGGCAATCATTACGGGCTCTTCCAAGGATGCAAATTCAAGGGGAGCAGGGTTTAGACCTTTTGGTCGATCAGATTTATTCTTTCTTTCAGAAGTTTTCATATCGATTACCTTTCTATCAATCATTTAGAAGTTGGGACAGCCTGCCGGGGACGTAGGGTTCATCATCCCGGGAGGCGTGTTGCAAGAACAGGTTGCTGTTTTCGGGTGATAGCCGGGCTGCTGCATACCAGGCTCTCAGCCGGGTTTGGGCGCTGACATGCTTACTGGCCAGAGTGACCAGAACGTCCACGGTATCCTCATTACCAATTAAAGGGGCAATGCTCAGCATGGCACTGCTGACCGGGTATTGATCAATAGGGTTTTTAATGCATTGTTTCTTGATATCGAAATAAAACTGCATTCTCCGAGTCTTTTCACCAAGCAGTATGTAGTTGAGTGATGCTGAAAAGTCCGCTGGAGGAATCTGGGAGTGTATGTCCCTGTTTGCCCGGTAATACATCAGCTTTCCTGGCGACAGCTGGTAGGTCTTTCGAGGCGTTATCTCAATGGCTTCATCCATTAACCCCTGATATGAGAGACCATCATATTCGTAGGTTTCTGTTTGATATCCGCTGCCAAATAAGCCACAGGTGAGAAAGCTGAAGTCGTGGTCATGTGGTTCACGGTAACTCAGCAGCTGGAAAGGAGACAGGTCACTTTCAGGAAGCCAAACTACGACTCTGACAGCAAATCTCTCATCAATATGCAGTACAAAAACGGGAGGAGTGTATGTGTTGTTGCTCTGAAACTCATCCGGGTGTTTCAGCTGATCCGTCAGAAAGTCTGCGAAAAAACGTTTGTTGTTACACAGGGCTTTTAGCTGACCTGCATTCTCCAATGTTTCGTCCATGTCGTATTGCGACAGGTCGTGACGGCAAAAGTCTATAAACTCGTTAAGAGCTAATGTATGGTCTGTCTTATTTTCAACCACCAGTGGCATATTGAACAACTCCTGGCTGGGGGTTTGTTGCAAATAACGTGGTTTGAGCGGCTTTGCGAATGTGGGGATGTTCATCCTGCAAAGCCAGATAAAGTGCTCCCTTGCCTTTGTCAGGATTCAAGTGATATATCTGTTGTATGGCTTCCCAGCGAGTGTGGTGGTCAGGACTTTCCCTTGCCAGACGAACCAGGCATTCTGTGTGGGATTCATCACCCGTCATGCCTATGACCCTTGCTGCTAATTGTATTCTTGAACTGTTCAGGTGGTTGGCAATCTGGCTTTTTGTTTTCCCCGTGTTCCGGTCAAATAGCCAGCCAATATCGCCTTTGGATTCTGATCGTATGATCAGACAGGGTGGATAGCTTTGATCGCCATTGGGAGCGTCCAGGTCGACAAGGTCTTCATAGGCTTTGAAATAAAAGGGCTTCCAGGGTTCAAAGTAGAAGTCTCCCATTCTTTTCAGATCTGAAGGCTTTTTCCAGTCTCTATTTTTGCTAATATCTGTCGTGTAATAAGGGGACGAAAAAGCCTTCTGGGACAGGTTGATAATAAGAATATCAAACTCACAGCTACGCAAGGGGTCGTTTTCATCACGAAGGTCACTGTTAGCACCCATGCCGGCCTGTTTGATGGTCATGTGGAAATCGTCGCCTATTCGAGCCAGAGCCAGATCACCATTGACCAGAGTTGTTTTTAGATCGTCATTCTCACTGAGTTTGAGGTACTTCAGTAGCAAAGAGTTCAACAGCTGTGACGATTTTGTGGCATTGAACTTTTGAAAAATGGGTATATATCGCTCAGAAAAGCTCAGGCACTTTTTTTGCTGAACTCTTGTAACCAACTCTTCAAGAAACTGAATGTTAAAAGATTGCATGAGCCAACGTATCAAATTAGTGGAAGTAATTAATGATTTAAAAAAAACGACTAGTGCTGTGCGTCGCAAATATAAATCTAAGCAAATAAAGTGATTCTTTCTAATATTTTTTAAGTCGAAATAACGACTATGTATATGAAGAAATGTTAATGCAAAACAATATTTGTTGTTTATCCTCGGAGGAGTTGTTGGTTTATTCTATTCATATACTCGATTCATCCATGGTCTCAAAGGCAAGGTTATGTTGTTGAATAACGTCCTGTACAGATTTCTTAAGTCTTTGGCTTTACTCTCATCTGTCATCCTGTCAATGTTTGCGGTTCTCTTCTCTCCCACAGTAACAGCAGACTCTGTGTCTATGATGAAAGGCAAACCTCTGCATGATTTTAAAGCGCTCAGCGAGGCGGTTCTGGAAGACAACCGTGCTGTCAGGGGGCTGATTTATCAGGAGAAATGTCACTTGAGAAGTGAGAGTGGCGAAAAAGAATTTCCTTTGGCTATTCGTCCTTTTTACTACACCGATTTTGCTTATGTACCCAAAACGGGCGTTCTTGCTACCTGGCATAATGCGGAGCATCCGCATCCTCAGGGGCACGATAAACTGCCTTACGACATTGTTAGAATGTCCATGTACATCTGGGGAGCTGAGGAAGATAAAGGCCTCAATGTTAAATTAATGTTGAGCAACTATAAATTTGAGAAGGTTTTGGACAGAGTTTATTTCTGTGAGTTTGGTAAAGGCATCGAGCTGTTCAGGACGCCTTGAAGGAGCTTATTGAATGTTTATAGCAGGTCAATGCCAGAAAGCTGAATAGCATCATCAGAGCGGTAGGCTGGATCATACTCTGATGATTCATTAGTCCTACAGTTGTTCCGGCCAGTCCACCGACACTGAAATTGAGAATGTTTCCTGAAACCACCAGGGTGCTGGTGCTTTCGGGAAACTCAGTTATGAGGCTGGCATTACCATTGGCACCAATGAAGGCCATTGGAATGACGGCAAAAAGAATCAGGCATATAAATAATGGCAGGATGGCAAGGGTTGCCGAGAGAACAAGAGTAAACGTAATGAGCAACTGACTGTAAATCCCCCATTTTAACAGTCGCTCCAAATGGATGGTTCGTACCAGCCAGGCATTAACAATACTGCCTCCAATCAGTGTCCCATTAATCAAAGTACTAAGCAGAACAAATTCTCCCAGGCTCAAAGAGATCAGATTTATGAAGATGTTCGCTTGGGAGCTAAGTAAGACCATAATGACCGAAAAGCTGAAACTGATGGCGAGAAGACGACTCAGAACCCCGGGTTTTTTCAGGATCTTACCAGGATGAACTTCAATACCCTGTGAAAAGCATTGAGGAGGAAAAGACAGGGATAAAAAAAGAATCAGTATTAAACTACCCACAAGAGCTTGAGCCAGAAAAATGGTTTTCCACCCCCATGTCATCAATATGGCGCCGGATAGTGGTGATACGACCATCATGACCCCCATTGAGGCGGTCATCAGAGAAAGGCGAGCAGACAGCAGATTTGAACTATACAGGGTTGAAACAGCTGTTATAGACAGGTTAGTGAGAAACCCCGCAGCTATCGATTGAAAAAAACGCAAGATCAAAAATAGATAAGTATTTTCAGCAAAAACTGTTCCTGCAGAGCCTACAATGTATCCGATCAATGCCAGTAGCGTCAGAGTATATCGATGCTTACGTGCGAAGCCGGAAGCCATCAGTCCAACGGCATGGCCCAGAATGAAAATACCCGTAGAGGCCATGACTGCAGAGGAAGAGTGACTGTAAAAGTTCATGATCTCCGGTAAAGCAGGAAAAACACTTTCCAGAGCAAAAGAGGCCAAAGAGGCTGCCATTAAAAAAAATAGAAAGTAGTTGGAGTGTGTATTCACGGGTGAGGTCACAAAATGCTCCCCTCAGGGTTTGAATGATTAATCCAACTTAGGCAGCGGCTGTCTTCATGCAACAAGTTATAACGACCACTCATACCATTGACTCAGAATCTTTTATTCAATCTTTTCTGAACCCTCATCAACCGCTATTAATAAAAGCGTACGCTCCGGCTTCAACAAGTAAAAAACAGTTACAGTCTGTGGTCAGTCTGTTTGGTAGTCATCCCATGCAGGTCAAGATACCTTATATTGAACAGCTTCAGGCTCAGAGCAGTTTAGAACAAAATCCAGAAGTCATGAGCCTGGAGGATTTTATTGTCCGGCTGGAACAAAGCCCCTCCTGTCGACAGTGCATGGTTGAGGAGCCTACACCAGCGAGTGTGCTTGAGCAGATTGGGATTCCTGATTTGACATGGGGCAGGGGAGTTGGCGAGCTGGTTTCCAACACCTTCGTTGCAGGAAAAGGAAATCATGCTCAACTGCATTTTGATTGTGACCAGCGGCATGTTCTTCTCATGCAGCTCTTCGGTCGTAAGCGAGTATTTCTTATACACCCAAAAGATTCTCCAAAACTTTTACCTGTTCTGAATCAGAGCTGGTGGATGCTTCAGAATATGGCTTTGGACTGTAAAAGACATTTGTTGTCCAGCTGTGAATACTGGGAGGTAGAGCTCGAGCCCGGGGATATGATCTATATCCCCATGATGTTCTGGCATCATATAGACTACCTGGATACGGGTGTTTCTGTTAATTTCAGGTTCGGTAACCGGCCTGAAAATACCTTCATTAGCGAACACCTGCACAGAGACAGCTTTATACAACGATTGTCTTTATTTCTCGATTCCACCGATGATGATCTGGCAAGGCAGGCAATTATGACTGCTCTGAAGGAGAGGTTGAGTGAAAGCTACTCATCAGCTTTTGAAGCCTATTCATGTATCAGACAGAGGGCGAGTGAGCTTTGCCAGCTCTATTGTGAGGACTGGTCAGGGGAACAGTTCGTGCTCGACTATGAAGAGAGCATGGTCCGGGGTACTCCTGCTCTGATGAGAATTATTCAGGGCTTTTATCAGGGGCGGGTTGAATGAAAAAAGAGAGTGCAGCTCAGCGTTATTACTCATACCGTTCGCACTGAGCCTGTCGAAGTGCATTACCAGCATCCTTCGACAAGCTCTGGATGAACGGAGCATGTATGTGTTTTAACGCTTGGCTGCTCCAGGTAAAAATGTTTTACCCTTTATCAGCGCTTACAATCCACATGGCATAGAACTGTGCACCACCACCATAAGCATGACCCATAGCTGTTTTAGCACCGGGTACCTGGTGGTCACCACATTCGCCGCGAACCTGCTGAGCCGCTTCTGCGAAACGGATCATACCGGAAGCACCGATGGGGTTAGACGACAAAACACCGCCGGATGGGTTCCAGGGTGTGTCACCGCCATCAATCAATGATGTGACATTATCCATGGTCAGCTTCCAGCCTTCACCTTCTTCGGCAAAGCCCAGGTTTTCCAGCCACATAGGCTCATACCAGGAGAAAGGTACATAGATTTCTGCACAGTCAATCTCTTTACGAGGATTGGTAATACCGGCTTGCTGATAAACGTCAGCAGCACACTGACGACCAGCCAGAGGGTTCACCTCTTCACGTTCTGCGAACATGGTGGGCTCGGAACGCATGGCGGTACCACGGATCCAGGCAGGTTTTTTGGGAGACTGTTCAGCCAGCTCTTCGTTAGCGATAACCATGGCACAGGCACCGTCGGAAGATGGGCAGGATTCCAGCATCCGGATCGGATCCCAGAGCATGCCAGAGTGTTCTACCTGTTCTTCGGTAATTTCACCCAGTTTGAGGTGAGCCAGAGGGTTCAGTGCACCGTGCAGACGATCTTTGGTCGCTACCCGAATACCCGTATTGTAGGGTGCATTACTGCGGCGCATATACTCACGAATAATGGGGGCAAAGTAACCTCCGGCGCCGGCATTCAGGTGAGGTGAAAACGGCTGAGGGTTAGACAATGCCCACATGGCATTGGATTCTGACTGTTTCTCAAAAGCGACTGTCAAAATACGCTTGAACATACCACTCTGTACATAAGACGCGGCTACAATAGCGGTTGACCCACCTACAGAGCCCGCAGTATGGACACGCAACATGGGTTTGCCGTTACAGCCCAGAGCGTCGGTCAAATAGGCTTCAGGCATAATAATGCCTTCAAACATATCGGGCGCTTTGCCCACTATCACGGCATCGATGTCGTCCCAGGTCAACTCTGCATCTTTCAAGGCGTTGACAGCGGCTTCTCGAACAAGGCCTGCAATAGAAACATCGGATCGTTTGGTTTGGTATTTGGTTTGTCCAACACCCACCACTGCTGCTAATTCAGCCATTATTCTGCCTCCAGTACCGTGACCATGTTGTGCTGCAAGCAAGGTCCGCTGGTGGCATGAGCAACACCGCGTTTTGCTTCCCCATTGATAATGCGACGGGCGACTTCACCAATACGGTCAAGGCCTGCAGCCATCATGACATTACCGGCCAGAGGGCCACCGGAAGGGTTGACCACTGTATTGTCATCCAGACCCAGTGCTTTTTTCAGGATGATTTCCTGATGACTGAACGGAGCATGAATTTCAGCAATATCCACCTTGGCAGACTTAACACCGACAGCTTCAGCAGCAATGGCAGTCGATTCAGACATCGTCAGGTCACGGGCGCCAAAGTTATGGGTTTCAATGCGATGATCCATCGCTTTGATGACGGCGTAGGGCAGTCCCCATTCTTTGGCTTTTTCAACGGTGCAGATGATCATGGCTGACGCACCGTCTGAAACCGGAGGACAGTCATGTTTGCGAAGAGGTGCAATGTACTCTGGCTCTTCCAGCAACTGTTCTACTGAGTAGTCGCCAGACAGTTGAGCTTTGTTATTAGACTTGGCATTCGCTCGTGAACGACTGACGACTTCTGCCATGTCTTCTTCTGTCAGAACGCCTGCGTCGAGAGCTGCACGAGCCTGCATGGCATTCAAGCTGACCACATCTGGCCATAGTGGCGAGTAATAATAAGGGTCCAGCTGTTGAGAAAGAACCTGAGCCAGTTTACCGGGACTGGATTTTGCAAATCCGTAAATCAGGGCGGATTCGGCTGCACCCATGTTAATTTTCAGGATACTTTCGTACAGCGCCCAGGCTGCGTCCATTTCAACGTGGGATTCCTTGATAGGTGGCACAGCACCCAAGGCATCAACACCGGCAACAAAGGCAAAGGCAGCCCCTTGCAAATAGTCACAGCTGCCTGAGCAGGTGAAGTCGACATCATGGATGTCTTTCAGTCCAGCATCTTTCAATACCTGTTTGACCACAGGCATGATCAGCTCGACTTCGTTATTGGCACCAGCATCCCGAACAATAGGGTTCTGTGCATAGGCTACAACGGCTATATCACGCATCTTTCTTCTCCCCCTTTTCATTAGCTGAGGGCTGCTCATTAGCTGAGGGCTCATTAGCTGAGGGCTCATTAGCTGAGGGCTCTAACTTACCAATTTCTTCACGAGGAATATCGGGCTCGTCAATGGGTTGGAAGTAAGCGATGCTTTCCATTGCATGAGTCCACTCTTCTTCTGGCTTCCAGACAGCTTCTACGCGCATACCAATGCGAACATCGCTGTTGTCACAGCCGCTGACTATGTGAAGGAAGGATTGATGGGTATCGTCAACCATCAGGTTTGCCACTACAAAAGGTGGTTTGATGGGGTTGCCGGGAATAGGGATAGAGATGATGGTGAATGATTGAACGGTAGCCTTGTTGGTCAGCTCTACGTTTTCATCATTAGCAACACCACAGGCTGGACATGAGCCACGAGGTGGTACATAAACAGCGGTGCATTCAGGGCACTTGCCGCCTGTGAGCTTGCCTTTCTTGATGTTGGAAAGGAAGGCCGCTGTCGCTTTACCTGCAGTGAAGTTGTACTCCAGATAAATAGGTGATTCGACACCGGTGACGGGCTCGAGATCAGCAGCTACAGCAGGTTTTTCTGCGACTTTACCTTCTTCGGATGCCGGTTCGAAACAGGCAATGTCGGTGATCAGTCCCTGGGTTTCATCAGCCCAGCGTACCTGTACTTTCATGCCCGTACTCATGGCCTCCTGACTGCCAGCGTCAACCATATGCAGCATGGGAACATCGGTGCCGTCCAGCTGAATCAGGGCAAATGCGAAGGGTTTCTTCAGAAGATGCTTTTCATTCGGCTCATTGACCCACGACCAGGTTTTGACCACACCGGTTTCAGCCACATCAACAAAGTCAGTGATGGCTTCAGCCGTTTTGGGATCGTATTCCATCGGAGGCACATAAACCTTACCGTCACTGGCCTGGTTGCCAATGAGTTTGCGCTCGCGCAGCCCGGTCAGGAATCGACCTACAACAGGGCCGGTAGAGCGGGTATAGGTGTAGCCGAGCGTAAATGCCTGGCTCAACACCTCTGGCTCATTTTGCGGCATATTTATCACTCCTTTTTTTGTTTTTATCGTGAAAAATTTTTCATCGTTGCGATGAAAAACAAAATCTTCCGCTTATGATTTTCTAAACTGCATTCCCGCGCGCCAACATGGGAATGCATAGTCAACTTAAGTTCAGCTGAGTGCACCGGCATTTTTCAATGCCTGGATTTTGTCTGCTGAGAAGCCCCATTCATTGAGTACACTTTCGGTGTCCACACCGGCTGCTTTGGAGCCATGGCTTACCTCAGAAGGTGTACGGCTGAAGCGGGGGGCCGGAGCAGGCTGAGTCATACCATCAATCTCGATGTAAGTATTACGTGCGACATTGTGTGGGTGCTGTGGTGCTTCCAGGAAATCGAGGACAGGTGCAAAGCAAACGTCAGAGCCTTCCATCAGCTCACACCACTCTGCCTGAGTCTTGGTTTTGAAAATGACTTCCAGCTTTTCCTTGTATTCAGGCCAGCGAGCAGAGTTATGCTGGTCACCAAACACACTGGGATCAAGGTTGGCTTTTTCAATCAGCAGGCTGTAGAACTGGGGTTCAATAGAACCCAGCGAAACGTATTTACCATCCTGAGTCTCGTAGGTGTCATAGAAATGAGCGCCACTGTCCAGCAGGTTGCTGCCTCTCTGGGTGCTCCAGATTCCCATGGCATGGAATGAGTTAAACATGGACATCAGGAGTGCAGAGCCATCGGTCATGGCGGCGTCTATCACCTGACCTTTGCCTGTTTTTTGTGCTTCCAGTAATCCTGCCAGCAGACCCACCGCCAGGAACATGGCACCACCACCGTAATCGCCTACCAGGTTCAGGGGAGGAACAGGCTTTTCATGTTTGCGGCCGGTTGCGTACAAAGCCCCTGTGAGAGCGATATAGTTGATGTCATGACCTGCAGCCTGAGACAAAGGACCTGTCTGCCCCCAGCCAGTCATTCGACCATAAACCAGTTTAGGATTGCGCTTCTGGCAGTCTTCAGGACCTACACCCAGTCGTTCGGCCACACCAGGACGGAAACCTTCAAAGACGGCGTCAGCACCTTCAACCAGATTCAGAAGGGTTTCGAGACCTTTTTTACTTTTCAGGTTCAGGGCTATGGATTTTTTCCCACGTCTTGTGACGTCTGGCATGACATGTTCGGAGCTGGCTCGTTCAATGACAATGACTTCTGCGCCCATGTCAGCGAGCAGCATGCCACAGAAAGGGCCTGGACCAATGCCAGCGAGCTCGATAATTTTAAAGCCTGTCAGGGGACCCATTGTGTACGTCTCCAATTTTTATAGTTATTTTGAGGCTGTCAATCCCTCGGAGGTTGATCGAGATTTTATTCTCGATCAACCTCCTGTGAGGGCAAGCGAACAGGCTATACGAACAGCTCGCCTTTCTCAGCCTTCTCAACAGCAATGGCAGGTGGAGCGAAACGGTCACCGTATTTCTCGGCCAGTTCGGTCGCACGATTCACGAACTTCTGAGTGCCGTAGGTGTTGACAAACTGGATCAGACCACCGGTCCAGGCAGGAGCACCGATACCCATGATGGTTCCGATGTTGGCATCGGCAACGGAGTGTACAACGCCTTCCTGCAAACCTTTCAGGGCTTCAATGACCTGACGGAACAATAGGCGGTCTTTGACGTCTTCATTCGGGATATCAAGATCTTTGTTGTAGTAAAGGTCATACAGTCCAGGCCAGATTTCTTTACTGCCATCTTCACCGTATTGATAGAAGCCACCCCCCTGATGACGACCACCACGACCGTGTTCTTCAACCATGGTGGACATAACGCCACGAGTAATTGAGCTGTCACCATGAACATCCAGAAGACCCAGTGCTTCAGCAGAAGCGCTGGCTTTTAAAGAGGTGCTCAGACTTACTTCGTCATAGATAGCCAGCGGGCCCAGAGGCATGCCGATAGAGTTAGCCAGGTTGTCCAGAGCAACCGGATGAAAACCTTCCTTCAGCAGTTGAACCCCTTCATCCAGATAGCTGCCGAAAGTACGGGAAGTGAAGAAGCCGAAAGAGTCATTAACGACGATAGGCGTCTTTTTGATCTTCTGAGAGTAGTCAAAAGCCTTGGCCAGTGTTTCCTGGCTAGTTTTGTCACCACAAATAATTTCTACCAGCGGCATTTTGTCGACTGGCGAGAAGAAGTGGATACCGATGAAGTTCTCTGGGTTCAAGCTGGCTTCTGCCAGACGACCGATAGGCAGGGAAGAGGTGTTAGAGCCATAAGTTCCGTTTTCTGCCAGGAAAGGTTCTGTCTCCTGAACGATCTTCTTCTTCAGATTAATATCTTCGAAAACAGCTTCGATGATCAGGTCACAGCCCTGTAGGTCTTCGTTGTTGGCTGTAGGCTTGATCAGGCTCAGAATGCCTGCTTTTTTCTCTTCATTCATACGACCACGGGAAACGCGCTTGGAGAGCACTTTATCAGAGTAGCTCTTGCCTTTTTCAGCGGCTTCAACGGTCAGATCTTTCAGGACAACTTCAATGCCTGCCATGGCTGAAACCAGAGCGATACCCTGACCCATGACACCAGCGCCGAGTACACCGACTTTCTTCACATCTGTTTTGTCGATGCCTTTAGGACGACTGGCTCCGCCATTCACCTGATTCATCTGGAAGAAGAAGGTGGTAATCATGTTCTTCGCTACCGGAGTCATAACCAGTTTGGTCAGACCACGGCTTTCGACTTTCAGAGCGCCGTCAAAGCTGAGTCGAGCGGCTTCTGCGGCACAATCCAGAATGGTTTCGGGAGCAGGCATCAAGCCTTTGGTTTTTTGCAGCAGCATCGCAGGCGACATAACCAGCAGCTGAGCTACCTGTGGGTTATTGGTGTCGCCACCAGGGATCTTGTGACCTTTACGATCCCAGGGCTGGCTTTTGGCTTCGTCGTTGTCCTTGTTTTCCTGGATCCAGGCTTTAGCACGGGAAACCAGTTCTTCTTTGGTGTCGACCAGTTCGTTAATCAGGCCTGCTTCCAGCGCTTTGTCCGGAGTGATCTGTTTGCCTTCCATAATGTAAGGCAGAGCATTTTGCAGGCCCAGCATATTAACGGTACGAACGATGCCACCTGCACCCGGCAGCAAGCCCAGGTTTACTTCAGGCAGACCCAGTTTGACGCTGCGGTGATTCCAGGCAATTCGATAGTTACAGCCCAGGCAGAGTTCGAAACCACCACCCAGTGCCGCACCATTAATGGCAGCGACTACAGGTACAGGCAGTTTTTCCAGGCGACGGAAATGACCTTTTACCACTTCCAGGCCTTCCATGTAATCTTCTTCATCACCGGGCTGAGCTTCTACCAGCTCGTTGAGGTTACCACCGGCAAAGAAGACGTCTTTGGCTGATGCAAAAACGACACCTGTCATGTCGGTTTCTGCTTCCAGACGGGTCACAGTGTCTTCCATAGTGCCACGGTATTCTTCAGTCATAGCGTTGACTGAACCTTCCATGTCCATGGTGATGGTGACGATACCGTCGGCATCTTTTTCGTAAATAAATCCGCTCATTGTTCTTGTTCTCTCTGTTCTTTTTCACAGCTCATGGCTGTTTTCTCGTTCCTACGCTCTGCGTGGGAATGCATATTGGGTCTGGCTCACGCTCCCACGCTGGATCATGGGAGCAGGCTGTTCTGTCGAGTCTTAAACCCGTTCAACGATGGTGGAGATACCCATACCACCGCCAACACAGAGAGAGATCATGCCGCGCTTGAGGTTACGACGTTCCAGCTCGTCAACCATTGTGCCGACCAGCATGCCGCCGGTAGCACCCAGTGGGTGACCCATGGCAATAGCGCCACCGTTTACGTTGGTAACGTCGTGGGAGATTTCCAGTTCACTCATATAGCGCAGGGCAACAGAAGAGAAGGCTTCGTTGATTTCCCACAGATCGATATCGCTGGCTTGCAGGCCGGCTTTTTTCAGTGCTTTGCGAGCAGCAGGAGCTGGGCCAGCCAGCATCAGAACGGGCTCAACAGCCAGAACCGCAGTGGCGACAATACGAGCGCGAGGTGTAAGACCCAGATCTTTACCGGCTTTCTCACTGCCCACCAGAACCGCTGAGGAACCATCTACGATGCCGGAAGAGTTACCCGGAGTATGAATGTGGTTAACTTTGGAAACCTGTGGGTACTTGCTGATGGCCACATCGTTAAAGCCAAATTGTCCTGGCATTTCGAAAGCAGGCTTCAGTTTGGCCAGGCCTTCCATAGTGGTTTCAGGCTTGATGAAGTCGTCTTTGTCCAGAACGGTGACACCGTTGCTGTCTTTGACGCCAACAACAGATTTGTCAAAGTAACCATTGTCGCGGGCGTGAGTAGCACGACGTTGTGATTCTACTGCGAAGGCATCCACCTCTTCACGGGTGTGACCGTCCAGAGTACCCAAAAGGTCAGCGGCCACACCTTGAGGAATAAAACCATTCTTGAAAACAAACTCAGGGTCTGCACCCATAGCGCCACCACTGGAACCCAGGGGAACACGGGACATAGACTCAACACCGCCGGCTACGACCAGGTCTTCCCAGCCAGAAGCAATCTTCTGAGCAGCAATGTTCACAGCTTCAAGGCCGGAAGCGCAGAAACGGTCCAGCTGGACACCGGCAACACTCTGATCCCAGCCAGCATTGGCAACGATCATTTTAGTGATGTCGCCACCCTGTTCACCAACAGGTGTCACACAACCGAATACTGCGTCATCGACGTATGAAGTATCCAGGTCAAGACGACTTTGCATGGCTTTCAGTACTGAAGCGCCCAGATCGATAGGCTTGACTGTGTAGAGGCTACCGTCTTTCTTACCCTTACTCCTTGGAGTGCGTACGGCATCATAGATATACACTGGATGGGGCATGTTGGGTTTCCTTTAATTTCTTCTTGCTTTTTTAATTCCAGGTGGCCGGTTGTCCTGAAACTGTTTTGTACCGGCTGATTCCCTGAAGCTGTCATTTGCAGCTATGGACTGTGGCTCATTCTGCTTTGGAACGATTGACTTAACAATGACAGAGGGGGACATAAAAATTGACATTAGATGACAGTTTTACTTTAGAATTCAGGTTTGGAAGGACGAGACGACTAGAAGAATCAGTCCTAGGAAGGGTGTTGGAACCGACTCTTTTACAATGAAAATGCAGCTCTATCAGACCCTCTAGTCATTTTCATGTTTCGGGGGGAGCCGCATTTCCCGCTCATGGCTGTTTCAGAGTGTAAAGAATGAAAGCAATTACAATCAGTTCGGCTTATGTACGTCAGACACTCGATGGTGCCAAGGCTCTGGGTTATGACCTCAAGAAGCTTTTGCATGAGTGCAAGATTCCTTTGCAAGTATTGACTGAAGACCGTTCAAGGGTGGAAGCAGCCCAATATTTCAGGCTGGTTAATAAGCTGACATTGTTGCTAAATGATGAAGCTATGGGGCTTTTGGGTAAGCCGCAAAGGATTGGTGTGTCTGCCATGATGTGCAATGCGGTGATTAATTGCCCCTCCACTGGGGAGGCTTATGAGCGTTCGGTAGAGTATGCGAATCTGTTGGAGAATGGCTTTCACCATCGGCTGACATTAGATGACAATCTGGTGACTCATGAAATTGCCCGTCGTTCGACAGACGCAGTGATCAATGCCTACATCGTGGAAACAACTCTGATGTCTTTTCATCGTTTTCACAGCTGGTTGGCCAATGAAAGAATGCCGATCGTTCAGGTCACGCTGGACTATCCCGCTACGGACTACCCGGAAGAGTATCAGTTTCTCTTTTTTGGTGCGGCGGTACTGTTCAACCAACCCAGAAATACCATTGTTTATCAGCGTAATGCCTTTGATTTACCCAATTGCCAATCCTATCAGTCTCTGCAGGCTTATATGGAGCGTGCTCCTATGAATCTGTTTGAAACCAGAGTCAGTGATAAACAGGTGGCGATGAACGTTAGAAACCTGATTGAAGTCAGCCTCAAAGAGAAAAAAGAATTACCAGAGATAGAAGTGGTCGCTGCTCATTTAAATATGCACTCGCAAACCCTGCGTCGTGCATTGAAGAAAGAAGGAACGGTGTTTCAGGACATCAAGACGCAAACTCGAAGGGACATTGCCATCCATCTTCTTAATCAGAAGCGGCTATCCATAGAAGAGATTGCCGCTAAAGTGGCCTTTTCAGAGCCCAGTGCTTTTATTCGTGCTTTTAAAAGCTGGACCGGGCTTACGCCTTTGACTTATCGGAAGGGGTGAGGGTGCATCAGGTTTGTCACTCTTGCGCTCGTAATCTCACTAAATACATTCATGACCAAATTAAGTATTCTATAAGTATCTGGCTACCGGGAACCCTGCTGAGTCTGTTTATGTATTGATCAAGGCGTTGTTTTGGGCGGTAGCATGCCTGTATGAGATGGCCCCACTAACTTGAAGTTTTTTATGAAGACTACAGAACAGCAGTTTCTCAACAACCTTGAGAAAAAGCTCTGGACCAGCGCCGACAAGTTGCGCTCTACTCTTGATGCAGCACAATACAAACACACCGTTTTGGGTCTGGTCTTTCTGAAATACGTTTCAGACTCCTTTGATATTCGTCGTGATGAGCTGACTGAACAGTTCAAGAACGAAGATCACGAATACTTCCTCGATCCAGAAGAATTCGATGGTGCAGACGGTGATGAATACGCTGAAGCTATCGCTGAAGAACTGGAAGAGCGTGATTACTACACCGAAGTCAATGTCTTCTGGGTGCCCAAGCAGTCACGCTGGGAGTTTCTTCAGAACCAGAATAAAGTGGTCATCACGGGTGAGCTGGAAGTTAGCGAAGGCGGCTCTTCAGGAGGGAAGACCAAAAAAATCCGTTCTGTTGGTCAACTGATTGATAACGCCCTGGAAGCCATCGAGCACGACAACCCCAAACTGAAAGGGGTACTGAACAAACGCTACACACAGTTGCAGATTGACCAATCCAAACTGGGCGAACTGATCGACCTGATTGCCACCGTACCCTTCAAGCATGACTCTCTTGATTCCAAAGATATTCTCGGCCATGTGTACGAATACTTCCTCGGTCAGTTTGCCCTGGCAGAAGGGAAAAAAGGCGGTCAGTTCTACACGCCCAAATCCATCGTTAGCCTGATTGTGCAAATGCTGGAACCCTTTAAAGGCCGCGTGTACGACCCGGCGATGGGATCGGGTGGTTTCTTTGTACAGAGTGAACACTTTATCAGTGCTCATAAAGGCCGTATTGGAGATGTGTCCATTTACGGGCAGGAATACAACCACACTACATGGCAGCTGGCGGCCATGAATATGGCGATTCGTGGTATCGACTTTAACTTTGGTAAAGAGCCTGCCAACACCTACACCAATGACCAGCACCCGGATTTGCGGGCTGATTTTGTCATGGCCAACCCGCCGTTCAATATGAAAGAGTGGGACACCGGCATCAGCGATGATGACCCCCGTTGGCAATACGGACGACCACCGTCAGGCAATGCCAACTTCGCCTGGCTGCAGCATATGCTGTATCACCTGGCGCCCAATGGCAGTATGGGCCTGTTGCTGGCCAACGGCTCCATGAGTTCCAACACCAATAATGAAGGCACCATCCGTAAAGCCCTGATCGAAAACGATCTGGTGGAATGTATGGTCGCCCTGCCCGGCCAGCTGTTTACCAATACCCAAATTCCTGCCTGTATCTGGTTCCTCACCAAAAACAAAAATGAACGCACCAACTCCCGTGGTCGCAAGCTACGCAACCGCAAAGGCGAAGTGTTGTTTATTGATGCCCGTAATCTTGGCTTTATGAAAGATAGGGTGCTGCGTGATTTCTCTGCGGAGGATCTGACCCGAGTCACAGAGACTTACCATAACTGGCAAACGGGTGAAAGTTACGAAGATGAAGCCGGTTTCTGTAAGTCTGCTGATTTTGAAGCTTTGAGAAAACACGACTTTGTGCTGACACCCGGGCGCTATGTCGGTGCAGCAGCAGAAGAAGACGATGGCGAACCTTTTGCGGAGAAAATGGCTCGGTTGACTGGGCAGTTGAAAGAGCAGTTTGCGGAGTCGGATCGGCTGGAAATCGAGATTAAAAAGAATTTGTTGGGGTTGGGATATGAACTCTGACCGCTCATTACTGGATGAAATCCAACAGGGTGAGAGTAAAACCCTGGAATTCAAGAGTCAGCTGCCCAGCCACGATCAGTTGGCAAAAACCATGATTGCCTTTTCCAACTCTGGCGGGGGTAAGCTGGTTATTGGCGTCAACGACAAACGCAAACTGACAGGCCTGGGTGATAAAGATGTGTTTGAACTGATGGATCAGATCAGCTCAACACTCTACGACTCTATCGCCCCGGCACTGCTCCCTGAAACCTATGTGGAAAATGTACGGGGCACGGAGCTACTGGTTATCCGTGTTTCAAGAGGCTCAATGCTTCCTTATTACCTGAAGAAGAAAGGTAAAGAGAAGGGTTGCTATATACGTATTGGCGCCACGAATCGTATAGCCAGCGCTGAACAGCTGGCTGAGCTGGAGAGACAGCGATTTCACCGGTCATTTGATGAACAGATCAACGCCGAAGTTTCTTTGGATGATCTGGACCTCTCGCCTCTGGAACAGCGCTTTCAAGCTCTGGGCAAAATACTCAACAAACAACAGCTTCAGAACCTGAAACTGGTGCGTTCTGAACAAGACTCACTTTACCCGACCCATGGTCTGCTCATACTTCTGGGTTATTACGAACACTGTGAAATAAAATGCAGTCGTTTCAAAGGGAACACCATGTCCATTTTTCTGGACAAAAAAGAGTATCGGGGGGATCTGTTTTCTCAGCTTGAACAAGCGGAGCTGTTTATCAAAAACCACCTGCACCTGAAAGCAGATATTAACCAGCTGCAAAGACAGGACAGTTACGAAATCCCTTTCACCGCTATCCGGGAAGTGCTGGTGAATGCCCTTGTTCACCGTGACTACAGCAACTTCGGTCGGGATATAAAGCTGGGCATTTATGATGATGCCCTGAACATTGTCTCACCCGGTGGCCTGCCTAATGGCCTGACCACGGATGATATTCAGAAAGGCCGTTCTGAAGTGCGGAACCGGGTGATCGCCCGTGTCTTTAAAACCCTGAACTATATAGAACAGTGGGGCAGCGGCATTCAGCGGATAAAGGAAGCCTGTCAGGAAGCACAGCTTCCAGAACCCAGACTGTCTGAAACTGGCGATTTTATAGACTGGGAGCTCTACCGCCCTCTGAGAAACCAGGTTCGGGAGCCTGCTTCGACACCAAAATCGTCGGAGAAAATGTCGGAGAAAGTGTCGGAGAAAGTGTCGGAGAAAGTGTCGGAGAAAGTGTCGGAGAAAACGTCGGAGAAAACGTCGGAGAAAATACTCCGTCTGCTGTCAGTCAGCCCCAGGATGACCATTGCCGAGATGGCTCAGTCAACCGGGACCACTACCCGTACCATCGAGCGGAATATCAAGAAATTGCAGGAGTTTGGACAGTTGAAACGGATTGGGTCTGATAAAGGTGGTTATTGGGAGGTTCAGGGATGATTGTTTTGTATCCGGGGGATGCGATGTCTGATCGGTTGGAAGGTGAGATTAAGGTGAATCTGGCGGGGTTGGGTTTTGATGTCTGATTGGGTCTTAAAACCATTAGGTGAGTTGATATCTCTTCAAAGGGGGCATGATCTTCCTTCACAAGATCGTGTTGCTGGTTCAGTTCCTATTATGGGGTCTTCAGGAATCACTGGATTCCATAATAAAGCCAAAATCTCTGGCCCTGGAGTTGTTGTAGGAAGAAGTGGTAATTCTATGGGAGAAGTCAGCTTCAGCTCCGAAGATTACTGGCCATTAAATACCTGTCTCTATATCACAGACTTCAAAGGGAATGATGTAAGGTACATTTATTACTTACTCAAAACCATTAACTTTGATCAGTTTAATTCTGGAAGTGCACAGAAATCACTCAACAGAAATGCAGTTTATCCCTATGAAGTAAAAACAACGACATGCAAAGAAGAGCAAGAAAGAATTCGCAGAGTTTTAGCAAACCTCGAAGATAAAATCGAACTCAACCGCCAAACCAACCAAACCCTCGAACACATCGCCCAGGCCATTTTCAAAAGCTGGTTTGTGGATTTCGAACCCACCCGTGCCAAAATCGCCGCCATAGAAAACGGGCAAGACCCAGAGCGGGCGGCTATGTGTGCTATCAGCGGCAAGTCATCCGACGAACTAGCACTGCTGGGTGCAGAACAGATTGAACAGCTGAAAGCTACTGCAGCACTGTTTCCGGAAGTGTTGGTTAAGTCGGAGTTGGGAGAGATTCCGGAGGGATGGTCTGAAAAAACTATCAACGACCTTTCTACTACAGTTGCTATGGGGCCATTTGGCTCAAACATAAAAGTAGATACATTTGTTGAACAAGGTATTCCTATTATTAATGGTCAACAGCTTAGAGGGATTATGCTCACTGATAGTGATAATAATTTCATAACACCAGAACATGCTGATCGACTAAGTAAATCAAATGTCTTCCGTGGAGACATTGTCATTACCCATCGAGGTACTTTAGGCCAAGTAAGCATAGTTACTGAAGGGTCACAATATGATCGGTACATTGCCTCACAAAGCCAGTGCTTTATCAGGCCAAATAGAGAATTAATTTCCCCAGTATTTCTTGCTTTCTATTTTCATTCTTATATTGGTCAACATGAATTGTTCTCATATAAGTCTCAAGTGGGTGTACCTGCGATTGCTAAACCTGTAACTAATTTGAAGAAGATTGAGCTTGTCACACCATCAAAGGTGATTTCAGATCAGTTTGAAAAAGTTGTTACTTCGCTCCAAGCAAAGATGACTAAAAATATTGAAGAATCCTCTTCATTGGGTTCGATAAGAGACACCCTCCTCCCCAAACTCCTCTCCGGCGAGCTAACGCCTTACTCAAACGCTGCAAAGTTTATTAAAAGTGATATGCTGAATAACACACCCGCCACTGCGGAGGCCAGCCCACAGTGAGCACACCACAAGAAGAACTGCCGTTGGCACCGCAAAAGGTGGACAACCGAATGATAAAGGTATTTGAGTTCAAAAATCTCGGACCACTGGACTATGTGGCTGCCGATAATCTTGGCCAGATCAATCTGATCATTGGCCCCAACAGCGCCGGGAAAACCTGGCTATTAAAGGCTCTGTATGCTGCCATCCGTACTCTCGAAGAAACCGGACGTGGACACAGTAACAGCAGCCTTTCAGACGTGCTGAGCGACAAACTCTACTGGACTTTCCAGAGTGGTAAGCTTGGAGATATTGTCAGCAAGGGCAAAGGGAAGAAACTCTCAGCTTCGGTGACATTAAAAGGCCAACCTCCTTTGGACTTTAGTTTTGGGCAGGACACCGCTAAGCAGGTTGGTGATGTCACTAGTGAAGGGTTGCATCGCAGAGAAGCCAACTCGATATTTATGCCCCCCAAAGAGGTGCTGTCATTAGACAAAATCATTTTGCAAACTGCTATCATAGAAAAGCAATTTGGCTTTGATAGCACCTATACGGATTTGGTTTTGGCATTGCAGAAGCAAGAGCCTCAGGGTAAAAGCAACCTCCCCCTAGCTCAAACAGGCCATGCGCTTGAGAGTATGTTCGCAGGTCGTATTGAATACGATAGAAATCGTAAAGAATGGATTTATAAAGTTGGTAATACTCGCTTTTCTATCAATGCGACAGCCGAGGGTATTAAGAAAATCGGCATACTGGACATTCTGATTCGTAATCAGTATCTAACTCAAGACTCCGTTGTGTTTATTGACGAACCAGAATCAGCCCTTCACCCAACCGCTATTACTCAATTATTCGATATTATAGAGCTGTTAGCCAAGCAAGGTATGCAGTTTTTCATTGCCAGCCATTCTTATTATGTGGTGAAGAAACTTTATATCACTGCGTTACAGGAAAATATTGATATTCCTGTCCTGATTGCTAACGGTAACGGCCAATGGCAACAAGCTAGCTTAAAAGACGGCATACCGGATAATGAAATCATCAACGAGTCTGTACGCTTGTTTGAACAGGAAATTGGAGTGGCCTGACCTTGGAATTTGAAGAATCAGGCCTGCAGTTTGAGTTTGATGATGATAGCTGCTACCGCATAGAACTTTGTCCTGCTGCAGAAGCTGTTGGCAAAGGTATCAAAAAAGCTGAGTTTCTGTGTGTACAAGAGAACAATTTATGGGTACTTGAAGCAAAAAGTTCCATTCCAAATGAAACTAAAGACAAGGTCCGTTACGAAGAGTGGTGGCAAGAAATCTATGAAAAGCTCTATAACTCTCTGCAGCTCACAGCACTGGGGCTTGTAGGCCGCCATGAAGCGCTTGGTAATGGGGTGCCGGATAAACTGATATTTTCTGACTGGTCAGCACTCAAGATTCAACTTGTTCTTGTGATACCAGATGCACCCAAGGCCTACCTTCCTCCCCTGACCGATAAGCTTCAGAAAAAATTTCAAACACTTTTTCTGAAACTGTGGAAAATCAAACCCAATGAGATAATGGTTCTTAACCGGGACCTTGCTCGTCGCAAAGCTCTTTGCCAATAGAGCCACAGGATAACAACACCCAGCAGGAGCCAGCCTGTGTCTGAAACTCTCCCAAGCCATTACTCCCAATGGCTCAGCACCATCAAAAGCCGAATTCATTCGGCCCGTCAGCAAGCGGTATTAGCGGTCAGTCGGGAAATGCTGGGGCTTTACTGGCAGATTGGCCATGAGATTCTTGAGCGTCAGCAGGCTGAAGGCTGGGGAGCCCAAGTGGTAAAGCAGCTGGCCCATGACCTTTAGCGCAGTTTTCCTGACCTCAAGGGCTTCTCACGGGCCAATTTGATGTATATGCGTGCCTTTGCTGATGCCTGGCCTGATTTTACCGGGGAGTCAAATGTCCAACAGACTGTTGGACAAATTCCCTGGGGGCATAACCTTCTGCTGTTAAGCAAGCTGAAAGACCGTCAGCAGCGCTTGGAATACGCCACCAAAACCATTGAAAACGGCTGGTCTCGCAATGTACTGGCACACCAGATAGAGAGCCGCCTGTTGGAACGTCAGGGCGCAGCCGTGAGCAATTTTGAACAGTCTCTACCTGATTCCCAATCGGAACTGGCACAGCAAACTCTGAAAGACCCTTACCTGTTTGATTTTTTATCCTTGGAAGAAGCGGCGAAAGAACGGGATATCGAGCAGGCTCTGACCCGACATATCAGTCTGTTTTTGCTTGAGCTGGGTGCAGGTTTTGCCTATGTGGGCCAACAGGTGCATCTAGCCCGGATATTTCATAAACTTGCTCCCGATCTCGCTTGTTCTTTGGCGCTCTAAGGGAGTTTTACTCAGTCGACCGTACTCCCCGGTACGGCGCTCCTTCGCAAAATCCCTTAGAGCGCCAAAGTCCTGCGCGAGACTCGGGGCAGTTTATGAAATATCCGGGCTAGAGGTTGGGGACGATGATTTTTATATGGACTTGCTGTTCTATCACCTGAAACTGCGCTGCTATATCGTGGTGGAGTTGAAAACCGGTGATTTTAAACCTGAGCATGTCGGCCAACTTAACTTTTACCTTTCGGCGGTAGACAGCCAGATGAAAGCAGAACAGGATGCTCCGAGCATCGGTCTGCTGCTGTGCAAGAGCCGAAACAAGGTAGTGGCCGAATATGCCCTCAGGGATAATGCCAAGCCCATAGGCGTTGCAGAGTATCAACTGGCTCAGACATTGCCAGATGAACTGGAAGATAAACTGCCCAGTATTGAACAGATTGAGAAGGAAATTTCCCTTCTTCCTGAAGATGCGAAATAATTTTTAAACAGGACAAATTTGTGGTTTTCCGGCATACCCTCAATGCCTTCAGGAAAGATGAATCAGAATGGGATTCAGTATGTGTAAAAAATGCAACAACTACGGTCGACGGCAAAACCTATCAGGTTCTGTACTTTAAGCTCAATATGATTATCTCCGTAGGCTTACTAAACATATTAATGTAGATGAATAGCTGCTTGAGCGGTAACATGACCACTGTCGGGTACTGGTAGCCAACAGGATTTTGAATGCTGACTATCGAAATGCTTGAAGATACAGCAGCTAAACAGAAGCTTGCTTCTCTTGTTGAAAAAAAGCTTCTATATCAAGATGGTAGCGGTCGCGGAACGATTTATTTCACCGCTCAGGCTATGGCAGAAGATACGATGTTAGAACTCATTTCCAAAGGGATGGAAATGGAAAGATCCTGGCCTGAGGGTGAAAGGTCCGGACCTTGCCCCGAAGGGTCTGGACCTTTCACTCCAAGCTCCGGACCTTTAGAGAACGAGCTGACGGCCCTGGCAATACCCATCGCCTCAAAAAAGCGCGCCCCCAGTGAAGAGGTTCGTCAGGCCATTCTTGGCCTGTGTGCCCTGAGAACATTGCAACTTGAAGAACTGGAAAAACTGCTGAATCGAAGTGGCGAATCACTGCGCAAAAAATACCTGCAACAATTGATCAAAGAGCACAAACATCAGGTTGATGTACCCGACCAAGCTCAATCACCCCCAGCAGGCCTATATTACCGTTGGGTCAGAGATCGATAAGGAGTACAAATGATCACTGAAGATCAACTGGAACAACTCTGTCTGGAATGGTTCGAGAGCATCGGCTACGACTCAGTATCCGGCTATGATATTGCGCCGGACGGTGATTACTCTGAACGCTCGGATTATCGTCAGATTTTCCTGCCTGGGCGTTTGCTGGAGCAGCTGGAAATCATAAATCCCCATATACCTATGGCAACATTGGAAGCTGTCGTTCAACGGGTAAGCAAACCGGACACGCCTATCCTTATCAAAAATAATAAAGCCTTCCACCAGCTGCTTCTGGAAGGCGTGAAGGTAGAGTTTAAGCGAGACAACGAAACGGTTGTAGATTATGTACGACTGGTTGATTATGACAAACGTGATAACAATCAATTTTTGGTAGTTAACCAATTTACTATTTCTGGCAGTAAAGGTCTCAGACGCCCAGATATCATTGTCTTCATTAATGGGCTGCCGTTAGCGGTCATTGAACTGAAAAACCCGGCTGACAGTAATGCCGATATCTGGTCCGCCTTTCAGCAGCTGCAGACCTATAAAGAAGAAATCTCCGACCTGTTTGTGTTTAACGAGGCTCTGGTAGTCAGTGATGGACTGAATGCGCGGGTGGGCTCCCTGACAGCGAACAAAGAGCGCTTTCTGCCTTGGCGCACTATAGCCAATGAAAACGATAAGCCGCTGTTTGAATATCACCTGGAAACTTTGATCAAAGGCTTTTTCAAGCCCGAACTGTTTCTGGACTATATTCGTCACTTCGTTCTGTTTGAGACCGAAGGCGATGCGATTATTAAGAAGATTGCCGGTTACCACCAGTTCCATGCCGTACGGGAAGCTGTTAAAGCCACGGTTATTGCAGCCCGTCAAGATGATCTAAATGCGGTTGCAGAACCAAGAGCTAACTATGGCGACAAGGTTGTGCCCGGCTCGGGTAAAGCCGGTGTCGTCTGGCACACCCAGGGGTCAGGCAAATCCATCTCCATGGTTTGCTATGCCGGAAAGTTACTAGCCCAACCGGAGATGAACAACCCTACATTAGTTGTCGTTACCGACCGAAGCGACCTGGATGGCCAACTGTTCAACACATTCGGCATGGCTGCCGAATCACTCAAGCAAACACCCGTACAGGCAACAGACCGGGATGACCTGCGGGATATTCTGGCTTCACGACAATCTGGCGGAATTGTGTTTACCACGGTTCAGAAGTTTGCGCTTTTGGCTGATGAGATCAGCCACCCTGTATTGAGTGACAGGCACAATATTGTTGTGGTCAGCGATGAGGCTCACCGGAGCCAGTATGGGGATAAAGCCAAATTTAATAAGGACACAGGCAAATACACGTTTGGCTATTCCAAGCATATGCGTGATGCGTTGCCTATGGCATCGTTTATTGGCTTTACCGGTACACCGATCGACTCTGCCGATAAAGATACCCGGGCAGTGTTTGGTGATTATGTCTCCATCTACGATATTCAGGATGCCGTAGACGACGGTGCAACTGTGCCAATCTACTACGAATCCCGTCTTGCCAAACTGGATATCAAACAGGAACAGATCGAAAGCCTCAATGAAGAAGTAGACGAAATTATTGAGGACGAAGAAACCGAGCTACAGGAGAAGACCAAATCTAAATGGGCAGCTCTTGAAAAGCTGGTTGGCAGTGAGCCACGGATTGAACAGGTTGCCAAAGATCTTGTAGCTCATTATGAAAATCGCATCAGCACAATGCCCGGCAAGGCGATGATCGTTGCCATGAGCCGGGAGATTTGTGTAGATATGTACAATGCCATTGTGGCTCTGAAGCCCGATTGGCAAGGCTCTCCATTAGGCGCGGCCACTGACCCAGCCAAAGGAGTCATCAAGATTGTGATGACCGGCTCCGCCTCCGATAAAGAAAAGCTGCAGCCCCATATCTACAACAAAGAGACCAAGAAGCTGTTTGAGAAACGCTTCAAGGATGTGAATGATCCGTTGCAACTGGTGATTGTGCGAGATATGTGGCTGACCGGCTTCGATGCACCCAACTGCCATACCATGTACATCGATAAGCCTATGAAGGGCCATAACCTGATGCAGGCCATTGCCAGGGTTAACCGGGTATTCAAGGACAAACCCGGTGGCCTGGTGGTGGATTACATTGGTATCGCAAACGAACTGAAACATGCACTGAACACCTATACCAACTCCAACGGTAAAGGCAAGCCCACCCACGACGCCAATGAAGCTTTCGCTATCCTCCTGGAAAAGATGGATGTGGCCAGAGGAATGTTTGCTACTCCAGTTAATGGACAACCCTTTGATTACAGCAACTTTGAATCCAACGCTTTGCAATTATTGCCAGGTGCAATGGGGCATATTCTGGCGCTGGTCGGTCCTTCCGGAGCGCCTGCGGCCAATCAAAAGCTGGACGGCAAGAAAAGGTTTCTGGATGTGATGGCTGCCATCAGTTCCGCTTACACCCTGTGCAGCACCCTTGATGAAGCGGAGCCACTGAAAAAAGAAATCGCGTTTCTGGCCGCTGTTAAAGCCGCGATCAGCAAGTACACAAGCGTTGACAAAAAGCGTACCGATGAAGAGAAAAACTCTGCCCTGAAACAGATCATCGATAATGCCATTGTTGCTGAAGGGGTGGATGACATCTTTGAAATGGTAGGGCTGGATCGCCCGAATATCGGGTTGCTATCCCCTGAATTTATGGAAGATGTCGCCAACCTGCCCCAGAAGAACCTGGCGGTAGAGCTTCTGGAAAAGCTTCTGCGGGATGAAGTGAAAGCCCGGATGAAAACCGATGTGGTTTCCGAGAAGAAATACTCTGACCGCATTATGGAAACACTGCGGAAATACCATAACCGCGCCATTGAAACGGCCCAGGTGATTGAAGAGCTGATCAAGATGGCCAAGGAGATGGCAGTAGATGCAGAGCTGGCCGAGAAATCCGGCCTTAACCCTGATGAAATAGCTTTCTATCGCGCCCTGATTCAGAACGAATCGGCAGTCAAAGAGCTGGGTGATAGTAATCTGCGAGAACTGGCCAAATATGTAACAGCACAACTGCGTAAAAGCACAACGGTGGACTGGCAAGTCCGGGACAGTGTACGAGCTAAGTTGCGTAACCTGATTCGTCGAGTCTTGCGGAAATGGAAGTACCCACCCGATGAAGCCAAGGACGCCATTGAGTTGTGCCTGAAGCAGGCTGAGGTGCTGTCTAATCAGTGGAGTTCTTCAATGTAAACCGTAGCAACATAGAATTCAAAGGAGGCGAACGTGTCTATTTTAAATTCAATGTTGGCACGGCTTAACACAGAGGAAACAAGCTGTTTCTGTCTGCCTCCCTGTGGCACGGAGAAGGTTTATTTCAATCGACCGTACACACCAGTCCGGCACTCCATAGCTTAACCCCTTATGACCGGATGGGATGCAGGAGCTAGAACAACTCTGGAACAGGTGTCGAGTGCCGCAAGGTTCTGCGCGACCATCGCAGAAATTTCCGGGTTACTTCACCCTCTCAATCCGAGCCAGCTGATATTCTTTATCAAGAATGGCCTGTTCAGGTTCATACATTCTCATTACTGCCATAAATATACCTTCAGGGACGGGCAGCCAGTTTTTGTTGGGGTCTTCCGGCTTTTCAGATTGCAGCCAGATTGTTAAAGATCCATCGTCGTTGAAGTGAATCCCCGGGGTTCGGTCACCAATGCTGTATCGATTGATTTCATTGCTGGCCAGTTGTTTTTTAGGAAGTTCGTAAGTGGCCACTGACCAGAAACCCTTTACAGGTGGTAACTGACCTTTCTCAAAATGCAATTTGTAGGTATTGCTGCCGGTCATGATGTCATCATCACCGGATGTCAGGGTGGCAGCATAGGTAGACTCTTCCGGGAGGTTGCCATAACCGTTGGCGACGACTGAAGCTCTTTGAATATAATCAAATCCATAGCGACCTACTTTCTGTGGAATCATCCAGCCGTTATAACTGGGTAAGGTGCGGAGTTCAGACGCTTCAACAATGTTAATGCCTTCTTCCAGAGCCTGTTCCAGTCCCTTGAGAGTGGCTTCGCTCAATTGTTCAGGGTCAAAGTGACTGTTGGGGCCAATACCAATCAGGTCAAATTGAGCCATTAAAGCCTGTTCACTGGCCCGGGTTGGCAGCGTTCTCAGAGCTTTATTCATGTAGCTAAAAAACTCTATAGACTTCAGTGGGTCGATAGGGTCTGAGTTCGCAGGGGTGGGAGTGGCGGGTTTTTGTCCCGGAGTGAATTCGCTCAGTGCCGCCATCCAGATATTGTTCATGGCATCCACTGCGGCGGGTTTGTCGTTCTTGCCTGCTACATACATTCTGCCCAGCAACCAGCCTGTTGTAGACTCAACTTCAATCGGGGTGATGCCTTCAGGCAGTGTCCCTTGCCAGTCGGGAGATACCAGTGCGTAATAGGCTTCGTCAGTACCAAATGTTCGTCGTCCAATGTGGGTCACTTCAGAATACAGGTTGGTGACGGCAATGGTGAAATAGCGACCTTGAGTGTCGGGCGTATGGATAATTACAGGTTCATTGCGGATATCAAACCAGCCACTGAAGTAAAGCGTGTCGTTATTGGGCAGTCTAAGATTGCCTGCATTGTCAGGCCCTACAATTTCATCGAATCGGTGCAAACGGTTAATGGGGGCGTAGACCTGCTGCTCCGCCTTCACTAAATGGGTTTCGTTGTGCATCTGTGCGGCCATATCCACCAGAGGGTAGCCGTAGACATAGGCCAGTGTGCCAATACTGGCGGCCATTTTCTCGGCAATAATGGCGTCGCTTCGTTTCTGTTGATAACTGATGAATGATGCCAGGTTGATCTGACTGACTGCGACTCCGAGCAGGACCGCAACAGCCAGCAGGATAGAGACCTTTTTCATTGTTATTTTCCGGGTCATGAGTGTATCTATGGGGTTTAATTACGTGTCTTCAGCTTAGGGACTCGGAAAAATTAATAAACAGCCTGGTTGGAAATCCGGGTTTTCCATATGGAAACGGGCAGGATGATCCGTGATATCTGTTATCATCGGCTCCTGAATAAAATAAGAACAGTGTCTTATGAGTAAGATCGAGCAGTATCAGATATTCGGCTGCGCCGCTGAACTCGGGAGTTTCAGTCAGGCAGCAGAAAAACTGGGAGTATCGAATTCACACATCAGCAAACAAATGGCCAGGCTGGAAGTGGCTCTGGGCTACAAGCTTTTTCATCGAAGCCCCCATCTTTTTCTAACTGAAGCGGGAGAAACCCTCCTGCCTAATGTTCAATCCATGCTGGAGTGTTACAGCAATCTGGAACAGACCGGGCAGGCGTTGAAAGAAGACATATCGGGTATTGTGCGTCTCAGTGTTCCACCTCTGCTAGCCAGAGAACTGGTGCTTCCTGAGCTGCCACGACTGATGAATGAGTACCCGGAGCTCAAAATAGACCTGACGGTAGAGCAGCCGACTCTTAAAGCCTTCTCTGATAAACAGGACATCATTATCACTATGGGGCAGCTGTCAGACAGTTCCCTTATTTGTAAAAGTCTGGGGCAGTGTTCAGTCGTTCTGGTGGCAACACCAGATTATCTGATGCAGAAGGGCGAGCCTCGAATGCCTTCAGATCTGAAAGATCACCATTGTATGGCTTCTCATTTTCGCCTGTTTAACAGTGCTGTCCCGTGGGTCTTTCACAAGGATAAGAAGCAGTTTGCTGTTGAGATCGAAAGTCGTGTGGCCATGAATGATATTTATGGCATTAAAACACTGGTGAAGGCGCATATGGGGGTTGGGGTCATGCTCAAGTTTTTTGTTGAGGAAGAGATTCGTTCTGGCAAATTGGTCCAGGTGTTGCCTGATTTCCAGTTTGCTTCCAGGCCTCCTATCTATATGGTCTCCCGGGAGCGTCAGTTGCTTCCCGCTAATGTCAGGGTGCTCAAGGCTTTTTTGGGTGAAGTGATTGGGCAGCGGCTGAATTGAAGGTTTAGCAGTGCATGGGAAAGGGGTTAGTGAGAACAGAGTAGGGTATGATCATCGTGAGCCCGATATGTTCATGGCTTTAATGCCATTAATGATCCTTATTCTCTGTTATTGATATTTTTGCCAGCCACGAATGGCCATTTTTGTAATTGCCTGCATCCTCCCGACCCGTAAAATGCTAACTGATCTATGCCTATAGCGATAAGTGCGTAAGATAAGTGCATAAAAAGAACAGAAGAAACTTCCGGCTTAACAGCCCTTGAAGGAAGTGAAAAACATCTGGCCTGATCAACAGGCGGAGACAGTAAGCATGACTGATCAGAACAACAATAAGGAACTGGAAGCCCGGATGGCTGAGACCGTCGGTGTGAGGGTTGGTCCTCACAGAAGCTGGGATCCAGTCAATCAGCCCATGATCCGTCACTGGGCCCAGGCTATGGGGGATCAGAACCCCATGTATACCGATGCAGAATACGCTGCAAAGAGCTCCGAAGGTTCAACGATAGCACCTCCTACGATGCTGCAGGCCTGGACCATGAGAGGCGTAACAGGACAGCATGCTCCGGGAACAAAAGAGCGTACCGAAGCTCAGCCTTACGTACTGAATATTCTGGATGAGTATGGTTTTGTCGGTGTAGTGGCCGTTAACTGTGACCAGGAATATTTCCGTACACTCAAGCCAGGCGATGATATTTCTCACTACATGGAAATTGAATCTATTTCCGAGAGAAAAGATACCGCCCTGGGTAGCGGGTACTTTGTCACTGAGCTGTGGACTTTTGTTGATCAGAATGAAGAAAAAGTAGGTGAGATGCGTTTCCGCCTGCTCAAATTCATTCCACCCAAAAGCGATAACAAGCCAAAGGCTTCCAGTGCCGACCAGCAAAATAAAAGCGCCAAGGCTAAAAAAGCTGTACGACCTCGTCCTGGTATTAATCGTGACAACCGTTTCTTCTGGGATGGACTGAAAGAAGGTAAGCTGTTGATTCAGCGTTGTAAGTCCTGCGAAACCCTGAGACATCCACCTTCACCCATGTGCCCAAGCTGTCGTTCGTTGGAGCGTGATGCGGTTGAAGCCAGTGGTAACGGTGTGATTCACAGTTTTGTGAATCTGCATCATCCCGCTCTGCCTGCTTTTGATGAACCTAACCCCATCGCTCTTGTGGAACTGGAAGAAGGCACCCGTCTGGTCGCTGGCTTGGTTGGTATCGAGCCTGAGGATGTAAAGATTGGAATGTCGGTTAAGGCAGAGATCACTCAGTGCGATGAAGAATTGACACTGGCCCTGTTCAGACCTGTTGAAGCTTAAGGAAACCTTAAAGGAGCGAGGATATGGAATTTTCATTGACTGAAGATCAGTTGGCTATCAAGGACCTGAGCGCACAGGTACTGGCAGATTTGTCGACGGATGAAAGACTGAAAGCTTTGCAAGAGAAAGGCGAAGTTTACGACAAGGATCTGTGGCAGCAGTTTGCCGATTCCGGACTGCTGGGTATGGCTGTACCTGAAAGTTATGGCGGTAGCGGCTTTGGACTGGTCGAAATTTGTCTGATGCTGGAAGAGCAGGGACGTTATGTTGCGCCTTTGCCTCTGTTACCCAGCCTTGCTCTGGCAGGACTGGCGCTGGCTGAATATGGCTCTGAAGAGCAAAAAACACAATATCTGACGGCACTGGCCACCGGTGAGAGTATTTTAACAGCGGCCCTGGCTGAAGAAGGGCTCAGTAATCCTCACAAAACCGTGTTGAATGCAGAAAAAAACGGTGATCAGTACATTTTGAATGGCACCCGTGTCTGTGTTCCTTATGCCAAAGAATCAGCCGTGGTTCTGGTACCGGCCACTCAGGAAGATGGTAAAACGGTGATTTTCCTGGTGACACCCGGAACTGAGGGTGTTGAGCTGGAGTATCAGGAAAGTACAAACGGCGAGCCGCTATATACCATGACTCTGTCTAATGTCAGCTTATCTCAGGCTCAGGTACTGGCAGGAGCGGACAAGGGCGAAGAAGCCTACAAGTTTATGGTGGATCGCGGTAATGTTTGCCATGCAGCTACTCAGGTCGGTATTGCCGAGGAAGCACTGAAACGCACGGTAGAATATACGACTGAGAGAAAGCAGTTTGGTAAGTCAATCGCACAATTCCAGGGCACCACACTGAGATGTGCGGATGCCTACATGGATATTGAAGGTATGCGTTCAACCTACTGGCAGGCTGTATGGAAACTGAGTGAGAACATGCCTGCAGAGCCAGAAGTCAGAGCGGCAAAATATTGGGCTTGTGTCGCAGGTGGTCGAGTGGTTCACACGGCTCAGCACTTGCATGGTGGTATTGGTGCTGATATTGATTATCCGCTGCATCGTTACTTCCTGTGGGCCAAGCGAAACGAGTTGAACCTGGGTGGGGGCAGCCTGCAGCTGGCCAAATTGGGAGCTCTGCTGGCGGACAAAGAATCTGTGGTGAACGTATTATGAGCCAGACTGTTGTGAATCAAACGGCGAATCGAGTGAGCTTTGACCAGGTAGAAGTTGGGCAGAAGCTGCCTGAACTGATCATTGATGTGACGGCAGAACAGATAGTTGCAGGCGCAATGGCATCCCGTGATTATCAGGATGTGCATCATGACAAGGAGAAGGCTCAGGCTCTGGGTTCTCCTGATATCTTCATGAACATTCTGACCACTAATGGTCTGGTTGGGCGCTTTGTCACCGACTGGAGTGGGCCTGAAGGTATGTTGAAAAAGGTGAATATCAAACTGGGTGCACCAAATTATCCCGGCGACAGTATGCGTCTGGTAGGCAAGGTGACTGAAAAACAGCAAAAAGACGACCAGAACCTGGTTGAAGTTTCAGTGATCGGAAAGAACAGTATGGGTAGTCATGTAACCGGCACCGTGCTGGTTGCATTACCACTGGCATAAGGCGAGAGTGAAAGAATGTCCAACAGAACGCTGAGTGGCCAGGCGGCAATCGTCGGTATTGGAGCCACTGAATTTTCCAAAAACTCTGGCCGCAGTGAAATGCAGCTGGCAGTAGAGTGTGTCACCCAGGCGCTGGCCGATGCGGGTATTGACCCTTCAGAAGTAGATGGTATCTCTACCTTTACCATGGATAATAACCCTGAAATTGAAGTATTCAGGGAAATTGGTGGTAAAGAGCTGAAAATGTTTAGCCGTATTCACTACGGTGGTGGTGCCGCCTGCGGTACAGTTCAGCAGGCAGCTATGGCTGTTGCAACCGGTGTTTGTGAGGTGGTGGTTGTTTATCGTGCCATGAACGAGCGCTCAGAGTACCGCTTTGGTGCAGGTATGCAGGATACGGCCGCTGAGCCTGACTTCGAAACTGCACATTATGGCTGGTACATTCCCCACGGACTGGTTACACCGGCATCGTGGGTGGCCATGAATGCTCAACGGTATCTCCATGAGACCGGCGCAACCTCTGAAGACTTTGGTCGTGTAGCGGTAGCAGCTCGGGAATTTGCGGCTACCAACCCGAATGCCTGGTTCTATGAACAACCCATCACTCTGGAAGATCATCAGAACTCTCGCTGGATTGCTGAACCTTTGCGCCTTCTGGACTGCTGTCAGGAAAGTGATGGCGGTGTTGCTCTGGTCATTACTTCGGCTGAGCGCGCCAAGAAGCTGAATAAAGAGCCGGCTCTTATTAAGGGTGCTGCTCAGGGCGCTTGTGATGATCCGCAGATGATGACGCATTTTTATCGTAAGGATATTACTCGTCTGACTGAAGTCGGCTTAGTGGCCAAGCAGCTTTATAAGCAGGCTGGTCTGACACCTGACGATATTCAGTCAGCCATCATCTATGACCACTTCACTCCATTTGTATTGACCCAGCTGGAAGAGTTTGGATTTGCCGATAAAGGCAAGGCCAAAGATTTTGTCCGCAATGGTGACATTAAAATGGGTGGACGACTGCCAATCAATATGCACGGCGGTCAGTTAGGTGAAGCTTATATTCACGGTATGAACGGTATTGCGGAAGCGGTGCGTCAGATTCGTGGTGAAGCTGTAAACCAGGTCGACAAGGTTGAAAACATGATCGTTTCAGCCGGTACCGGTGTTCCTACCAGTGGGCTTATTCTGGGTAAGGGATAAGTTTGCAGAGAGCCAGTTCTAGGGAAGGTGTGAACAAGTCCTATGCGTGCTCTGCAAGGCAAAAAGGCGGCAGATACAAGGCGCAGTTTGCGGTTAATGGCCTTAGTCCTTAATAAAAACTGGAACGCAGTAGGTGCCGCCTTTTTGCCTTGCCCTTCGGGGCCTCCAGGGGGATCCAGACTCTGCGTTAGCCTTTTTTGACAGGTCTAGACATGCCTGTAAAAGACTGCCTTGATTCTGAATCCCCCTGGCAGGCCAGAGCACATAGGACTTATTCACACCTTCCCTTGTCTGGCTCTCTCACTTTTACTTCTCTTCTTCGTGATCGCATTCAGGTCGATTGCACTTCATAGTTCTGTGAATCTCCCGCACTTTTCTACTGACTTTGCATGGCTGTGCTGGGTTCTGTCATTTATTTGTGAAAATTAAATGAAAATAGACAGGCACTGCAGGGCTGATAGAGGTTAGGCCCGCAACGGCTTTTAGTTTTTCGACTCCGGCAAGGAGTTCAAATGGCGAGGCATTAATAATCAGAGGTTGTGCAGAGGAAACCAGAACAGTTTTGTTGTTGAGGTAGCTGACCAGCATTACTGCGGTCATTTCGAGCACTTTACCGTGAAGAGAGAGGGAAATAGGGGCTTCTATATGACGCACCATGCCGGGTTGTATGTTCGACACAAGTTTTTGTTCCAGTTCTGCTGTTATCACTGCCTCAGGAAATTGAGCGATCTCGAATAGCAGGGTTTTCATTCTTTCATCGCGTATGGCTATTCCTGTATCAATCGTCGACAAATCAATTGAGATTTGAGCTTGTCCTTTATTCGTAATGGTTCCACTCATTGAGCTGAAAGTATGAACTTCAGCCACGACATTGGCTTTAGTGGTGACCAGGTTGATAGTCGACTGGCTGTTATCCAGAGTCCATTGAGCGAAGCTGTTGACAGTGAAAAAAGTTAAGTAGAGCGCTGCTACCCATTTGATTAGACTTTCCATGACAGTTCCTTGTCTTCGTTGGAGATATTGGAGTAATCAAGAACAGATTATCCCAGTCAGCGCAGCCATGAAAGAGTGATGCACTCAAAGGAAGGGGTTTGCAGAGATGCTTATGGTTCAGCAGAGCATTGAAGAAACTGCGAAGTGAAAGGTAGGTATGAGGCTTTTTGGACGTTAGAGTTTAAAAAGAACGGCAAGTACCGCTCTTTTTAAAGACATTTTTTGAAGACATTTTTTGAAGACATTTTGTGAAGACATTGTCTCAAACGATTATCTATCAGGTTTAGTCTTTTATGTTATCCATGCTCAGTGAATGAGGTACTGGCTGTCCCTCATCATTAATTGCCACAAAGACAATTTTATCGACCTGAATAATGACTTGTTTGGTGATTTTGTTACGCACTTCACAGCGTACTGTGAAGGATGTTGTGCCAACACTGGCTACTTCCATGCCGAATTCAATGACGTCCCCGTTAAATGCGGAGCCGACAAAATTGATTTCAGACATGTATTTGGTGACCAGATTGCGACTGAAGCCCATTTGGCAAGAAGCAAAAATGCCCGCTTCTTCATCAATCCAGCTGAGGAGGTAACCACCAAACAGTCGGTTTGCAGGGTTGAGGTCGCCAGGTTTCACTACACGGCGTGAGTAGTACTTCATCATTGGGCTTCTCCTTGGAATTCTTGTTCGCTATTCAATGCAATGTTGACCAATGGGTTGAAACTCAGTTTTTGAGGTTTAGTAACAACCGAGCAGTTTTTATGCCAGATCAGAGCGCTGACTTTCAACAGCCTCTGGGACTATCTCCTAAAGGACTCTGAATGTCTCTAATCAATGGAGACTATGTTGTGTATATAAAGAATCATCACTGGGTGTTTTACTCAGTATTTCATGAAAAATACTCCCTGGTGCCGCCAGATATTTTGCCCAATACCGTTCGCACTGAGCACTGTCGAGGTGCATGATCAGCATCCTTCGACAGCTTCAGGATTAACGAAGATGTGTGTGGTGATTAATACCTGCTTCGCTAAGTGGTTTCCGAACGCATCCGCAAAGAGTAAAAAAAAGCTCTTAATCCATCGGCAAAGAGGCCTGAAATCAAGGGGTAGGGTCTAATAGACTCCAAGAAGCGCCGCGAAGGAGTTGCCAGTCTTTCAAGACAGGTATGAGCGGGAAAATGAAATCATGTTATGTACTGCATCTCTCTTGAGAGGGGCAGTCATAAATGAAATATATAAAATAAGAACAATAAGAAGGTGTCTTCTATGTCCAGGAAGTTCCTCAAGCTCGGTCTCACTGTATCGCTGTCGGTAGCGGTGGGTATTGGTGCGGGCATGTTGCTCAGCTCTGATAAGACCAGTCGTATCATTAATGAGCGAAAGGCTGAAGCACTTGGCACGCTTGCCAGCAAAGCGATTGCATCCAAGGTGGCGCCAGCAGACCCTAATGCAAAGGTTAAAACGGTTTCCACTCTCCATCATATCCCTATGGAAGTGAAGACTTACAAAGAGAATATTTATCTGGCGACAGGGGTTGGTAACACCTATCTGGTTGAAACATCAGAAGGTAATATTTTATTTGATACTGGCTTGCCTTTGCAGGGAGCTTCCCACAAGCGGATGCTGCAGGAAAAGGTTAAGGGTGACATTAAATATATCGTTTTGTCCCATTCCCACCAGGATCATACTGGAGGAGCACAATTTTGGCAGGCTGAATTCCCGGATGCCAAGGTTATTACTCACTCCCGTTTTGAGCCGGCCGAGCAGTACCTGAAAGACCTTGAGCCCTATTTCTGGGATCGAAATCGAATGCTGTATACCTTCATGCCGGAGCAGCCGCCTGCAGAAGATTCCTTGTTTGGATTCAAGCGTCACGCTGCAGATATTACTGTTCAGGATGGTACAGAATATCGCTTTGAACTGGGAGGTCAGGAGTTCGTAATCATCCCGACACCAGGTGCTGAAGGTGACGACAATCTGGTTATGTGGATGCCAGAAAAGAAAGCCCTGTTTACCGGTGACGTCTTTGGCCCACTGTTCCCTATGGTGCCAAATCTGTTCACTTTACGAGGTGAGAGATTCCGTGATCCGATGGATTACATTAAATCACTCGACACCATGATCGCCCTCAAGCCTGACATGATTCTGCCCAGTCACTTTGAACCGGTAGTGGGTGAAGAGCAGATTGATAATGACCTCAAGCGTATGCGTGAAGGCACTCGTTATATTCATGACGAAACGATTGCTGGCATGAATGCAGGTAAAACCCTTTGGGAACTGATGCAGGAAATTCAGTTGCCAGAAGAGCTGGGTCTGAGTCAGGGCCATGGCAAGGTATCCTGGAACGTACGCAGTATCTGGGAGTTCTACAGCACCTGGTTCCGTTTTGAATCGACCACTGAACTCTATCCTGTTCCGGTTAACACCCTTTACTCTGAAATTGCCGATCTGGCGGGTGGACCTGAGATTCTGATAGGCAAGGCAAAAGAAAAACTGGCGGAAAATCATCCGGTTCAGGCTCTGCACTATGTAGAAATGGCGCTGTCAAAAAGCCCCGATGATCAGATGGCTTATCAGACCAAGCTGGAAGCTCTGCAGCAACTGCTAAGAGAAGCGTATAACAACGGCAGTAACTTCAGTGAAACTATGTGGCTGAAGAATAGAATTGCAGCCACAGAAGAAATACTGACCAAGAGTTAAAGCGATTGATGCTCCCACTGATGTCTATAAGCTGTAGGCATTGTGGGAACCCGGCGTTCCCGAGCTGGCTGTACCTATGAGGAAATGGGAATTCTTCAGTTGTTTTGTACAGTTCGGCAGGAGATAAGACGTGAGAATAGAAATATGAATAAAAAAAGCTTGATTGCAGGTGCATTACTGTCAGTAATGACTCTGCCGGCAATGGCATCCAGTGCACAGGTCAGCAAACCTGAGCAGCCCAACGTTCTGGTGATTATGGCAGACGATTTGGGTTGGGCTGATGTCGGCATTAATGGTTCCAGGATTGAGACACCTAATATCGACAGTCTTGCTGCTGAGGGTGCAACTCTTGAGCGTTTCTATGTTGCTCCTACCTGCTCGCCCACTCGTGCGGGTCTGATGACCGGCCGTGACCCTATGCGGTTGGGCATTGCTTATGCCACTGTTATGCCATGGTCTAATAACGGTGTTAACCCATCTGAAACCCTGATGCCTCAGTCATTCAAGGAAAATGGTTATCAGACGGCCATGTTCGGGAAATGGCACTTGGGAATGTCTCAAGAGAGTTATGTTCCTAACATGCGTGGCTTTGACTACTTCTACGGACATCTTAATACCGAAGTTGACTACTTCCCTCCTTATAAGAACCAGGGCGGTGCAGACCTTCAGAGAAATGGTGTTTCTGTAGCAGCTGATACAGAAGGTTATGCTACCTACCTGTTGGCAGATGACACCAGCCGCTGGATCAAGGAGAGAGATAAGAAAAAGCCATTCTTTGCTTATGTACCCTTCCTGGCACCTCATACTCCACTGCAAGCACCTGCTGAGTTGATCGAGAAGTACAAGGATCTTGATGACGACAGTGAAAGTTCGCGGACGGGAACAGAAGGTTTGAGACGTCTGGCAAAACTGACAGGTTCAGACGCAAGACCGGTTTATGCGGCCATGGTTGATGCTATGGACCAGGCTATTGGCCGGATTCTGAAAACACTGGAAGATGAAGGTATTGCTGACAATACCATTGTTATGTTCTTCAGCGACAATGGTGGTCCAGTTTATGGTGGGGCGGGTGCCTATAACTACCCTCTCAGAGGCGGTAAAGGTAATACCTTTGAAGGGGGTATCCGTGTTCCGTCGGTTGCACGTTGGCCTGAAGGTATTCCTGCGGGCACCAAGGTCGATAGTATTATGACCATGATGGATGTATTTCCCACAATGGCTGCAGCTGCAGGTTTTGAACCACAAACGACTTATAAGCTTGATGGTCGAAACATGCTGAAGGCGATGTCGGGCAAACAGAAAATAGGTCGGGAAGACTATGTGTTCTTTGTGTCAGAAACACCAGTGAGAAACCACTTCAGTATTACTGCGTTTAATGATCAGTATAAGCTGGTTCAGCAAGTTGATCAGTCTCTGACGTCTATTGATGTGACAAACTATCTGTTTGATATCAATAAAGACCCTTATGAGCACAATAACCTGGCCGCCAACAATCCCAAACTGGTAGCTAAAATGTCTGAAGCGATCAGGGAGTGGCGTTTACTGCATCCTCTGAACGGAACCCGCTCAAATGTGGTTCCACCTCCAGGCTGGAGAGCACCAAGAGACTGGGCTGACTATCCGATCCCCATGGAGAAACTTCAAGCTGAAGAAGCTCGAGGCATGCCTCCAGAGCGTGTTAAAAGAATGCTGGATCGTACCTATGGTGACGCGGGTCGTTTGATTTACGATTGCACACCAAACCCATGGTTGATGGGGTTCTGTACCAAGAATAATTGATTGAGTCAGGAGTCTGCTTGTCAGACTCCTTTCGATTTCACCAGGAACCAAGCGTTATACCCCATACCGTTCGCACTGAGCCTGTCGAAGTGCATGATCAACATCCTTCGACAGGCTCAGGACGAGCGGGGTCTGCAAGGTATTAGGCAGTCGCTGTTTCTGCCTGCAACTCTTCCAGATTCTGATCCTTGAACTGCCTCGGTGTCATATTTGCGTGCTTTTTGAACTGATTGTAAAAGGTTGACTGGCTCTTGAAGCCGACTTCAGTAGCGATATCCAGCATTTTCCGTTTCTTATGCACAGGATTAGCCAACAGTCGCATAGCTTCTTTTACACGGCAGCCGTTGATCAATTCATAAAAGTTATTGCCTGACTGGCTGTTGATGACCTGGCTAAGGTCATGGGGTTTTTCACCCAGTTGTTCTGCCAGTTGCGGCAGGGTCAGCTCATCATTTAAGTAAGGTTTTTCGTTTTCCAGCAGAACACTGAGCATTTGCCAGATATTTTCAAGTCGAGCCGGCTCCATGCCAGATTTCTGGTATTTAGCAGTAGTGATGTCTGACTCGGTTTCAATAGCCTGCTCAGAAGACTTCTGCGGAAGGCCTTTGGCTGTGGGGGCTTGCATTGATGTTTGCAGAGGCTGACTGGACGACACGGTTAAGACCGATTGCAGTTCCTCGGTGAAAATCCGTGGCTGCCGCATTCCGCCAAAAGAAATGAAGTAGATAAAGCCGAGATTCAGTACCAGAACAACAATGGACTTAGGCTCTATTGAGCTGAAGCCCATAAGGTGGCTGATGTCGAGACCCAGGTGGAAAGCACAGATAATGATCATGAAAATTATCAACCCTCTCAACCAGTTCAGGTTGATTGATTCGGTCATGGACACTGCGCTTTCTATCAACTTCTGATGTCGTTCCAGCTTGATCAGAGAAGCAATGCTGTAGGACATGATGACAAGGTTAACGTAGTTATTGAACAGAGGTAGTTTCAGTTGTCCAAAGAACTGATAGATGCTCATGGGTTCATTCAGGTCAATGCCTGTCAGCAAGTAAAGAAAAATCGCCGTAGCGGGTAGCATCACCAGTAGATGCTTGAGTAAGTCCTTACTGAGTTTGAACCCGACTTCAGTCAGGGAGCGAACATACAGGTACAGGGCTGGACCTTTCAGAATGGTCAGTAGCAATGAGCCATAGACCAGAGTATGTATAGTGATGTCAGCGCGAACGAATGAATAAATAGCAATCGGTATGGTATTGAGTGCCACCGTTGCTGCCAACAGAAGGTTGGCGGTTCTTTGATGGGTATTCAGGCTGAGGATAACTATACAGAGCAGAAAACCTTGGGATATTGCGGAAATTAGAGCAATGCTGAACCAATCAATAGCCACTTTAAGTACACCTTCTCTCTCCATGACAGGTGATTTGACACCTGTCAATAGTGTTTATTTTTGTTCTCGGGCGCTATTGTGCACTGTTTATTGCGGAAAATACAGTTGGCTGCCTGAAGGAAAAGGAGGCATGAAAGGAGGGTGTGGGCTACTCAGTAGTAGCCCGGTAGCAGGTGCTTACATGTACATGAACATCATTTCGTAAACCAGGGCAGGTCTTTCTTCTCCTACCACATGAACATTCTGTTCCATAGTCACGGTAGTCCCTTTAGGTGAACCCGCTACGCTCTTGATACGACTGCGGCAATGTATTTTGCTGCCTACAGGTACCACACCTGTGAAACGCAGTTTGTTTGAGCCTGCGTTCATCATGTTCTTGAAGCCAACTACTTCATGAGTGGGTTCTGTACGCATTTTGGACAGCAATACCAGAGTCAGAAAACCGTGGGCAATAGTCGTTTTAAAAGGGCTGTACTGGGCGCACTTCTCAGGATTGGTATGAAGCCAGTAGTCGTCTCCAGACAACTCGGCAAACAGGTCAATCAGTTCCTGGTTGATAGTAACTTCCTGACTCCAAGCTCCAAATTCGTCAGACACCAGTTCCTGCAGAGTTTCAATATCATCAAATTGATATTGTTTCATGGTGACATCTCCCCGTTTTCGTTTTTTATTTTATGGGAACCTGTTATTGGTCAGGCTCCTGGTGCAACCAAGCGTTAATGCTCATACAGACTCCGTTCACCCTGAGCTTGTCGAAGAATGCTGGTATTGCACTTCGACAGGCTCAGTGCGAACGGTATGAAGTATAAAGCTTGGCAGCAATAGTGTTTTCTTTGCTGGAGAGCTTACCCTACTTTATCGATACCCTGAAGTGGCCAGTATTGACCATTCTCTATGGTCAGAATCTGCCATTTTAAGTTGACTAGTCCTTTAATAGGTTGTGTTGCGTTAGAGTGGCGGCTATAACCGCTACAGGTGAGATATTTGACTTAATAGAAAAACAATAACCACAGCAATCACCGGATTGCCTGACATGGTTAGAGGAGTGACCTATGGCCGAAGCTGTCATTGTAGAAGCATTACGTACACCTATTGCCCGTGGTAAGCCTATTGTGGGCGATCTTCATGGTTTTCATGCCACTCAGTTGTTGGCGCAGTCGATGAAAGCGGTTGTCGAAAAAGCCGGCCTTGATTACGAAGATATTGAGCAGCTGGTAGGTGGTTGTGTTACTCAGGCGGGTGAGCAGGCAGGTAACCTGTGTCGGAATGCCTGGTTGTCCATGGGCAATACCTGGAAAGCAGGTGCTACGACAATTGACGCTCAATGTGGTTCCGCTCAGCAGGCTAACCACATGATCTCTGCCATGATTAACAGCGGCTCCATTGATATCGGTGTTGCTTGTGGTGTTGAAGCCATGAGTCGTGTTGGTTTGGGTATGAATGTTTATAACGGCCCGGGCTTTTTCCTGCCTAAGGAATGGCCTTGGGACAGTACGCCTGATCAGTTTGCCAGTGCTGAACGCATCGCTAAAAACCGTGGTATTACCCGTGCTCATGCCGATGAGTTTGCCCTGGCGTCACAGCAGAAAGCAGCACGTGCCTGGGCTGAAGGTCGTTTTGGTCGTGAAATTTTTGAAGTCGAAGCGCCTGTTGTAGGTGAAGATGGTAAGCCGACAGGAGAAACCAAAGTGGTTTCTCGTGATCAGGGGCTGCGTGAAACGACCATGGACGGCCTGGGTCAGTTGAAAGCCGTTGCTGAAGGAGGTATCCATACTCCGGGTAACTCTTCCCAGATTTCTGACGGTTCTGCTGCAGTGCTGTGGATGAGTAAAGAAGAAGCTCTGGCGCGAGGCCTCAAGCCACGTGCTCGAATTATTACTGACGTTGTAGTCGGTACCGATCCTTATTATCTGCTGGATGGTCCTGTGGATGCGACTCAAGCCCTGCTGAAGAAAAGCGGAATGAGTATGAACGACATTGACCTGTTTGAAGTCAACGAAGCGTTCGCCGCAGTGGTTCTGTCCTGGGCTCAGGTCCACAAACCGGATATGGACAAGGTTAACGTCAATGGTGGTGCAATTTCACTGGGTCATCCTGTGGGCAGTACCGGTGCTCGTCTGATCACCACAGCTCTCCATGAGCTGGAGCGTACCGATAAGTCCACTGCACTGATTACCATGTGCTGTGGCGCTTCTGTAGGAACCGGAACCATCATCGAAAGAATCTAACCCATCATGGGGAGTATTCTCGGTCAGACGCTTAGGAGTCTGTCGGACTTATGCTTTCGAGCATGAATTTCGGTAAAACGAGTCGCAGCTATGAGCACTCTGGACAGTTTCGATGGATTCGTGCGAATTTGTGCGAATAGTTGACCTATTTAGTGCATCGTGAACATCCACGTCCTATGGACGTGGATCATTGACTTATATTCTTTGGGTCAATGAATATCAGCTACTTATGAGTAAATTTACTTTTTGGAGGTGGTGTTGAGTCCGAATTCGAGTCGTTGCTGCTTTCAGCTGTTTCATACTCATTATCAGAGTTTGCCTCAACCTGATTCCGTTCTTGTATTTGATCGATAGCATCAAACCATTCTTCATCTGAACTTTCCTGAGAAGGCAGGTCTCGGGGAGAGGGAGCAAATGTTTTATATTGTTCAGGGATTCTTTTGCTCATAGTTAAGAAATCTTTTGTAGAAATATTGATGGCCAATAGGCGTACTTTAAATTCGCTCGACAAGGGAGAATAGCCAGGGATATTAAGGTCAATGCTCTTCAGTTTGTGTTGAAAGGGTGTTAAAAAATCATCACAGGGGTTACCTGTTTGGATTAAAAAACACTTCTGTCCGGATTCAATCATGTTACAGAGCATGTATACGGTCGCTTGAGCTGACAGATAAATGTGGCTCATATGCTTTTTTTTTCGATCTTTTATGACACGGTTCGCTGCTTTTTGTGTAATGTCAGTGTCCGGCCAAGGGTTTTGAGGTGCAGTTAAGTCGGTGGTCGTCAGCTTTTTGTGACCAGCTTGCTTGAGAGATGCGCTGAGCAGGCCTCTTCCAGCGCCTAGTTCTACAGCATTTGGAGCCATGGCTTGTAAGCACTGATTCAAGTGTGTAGCAAACTCCAGACTGAACAGCTCTGAAACTTGGAGGGCTCCGGGAATAAGGCGCCAAACAAGCTCAGCGAACTTGCTATGTTCATGTGGGCCTTTATAGCAAAATATACCGGGGGACCGATCAAACTCCTGAGATATATCCAGTGCACTCATCAGCTCCCTGAAGTCTGGAATGGTTTCAGGAATCTGTCCTTTAAATAGCAATTCCAGAGCGCTAAGGTAGTTGTTGATCAGAGTCAGCTGTTTTTGGTCGAATTTGTTCTGCTGAATAAGCTTTTGTGCATACTCATTTAAGAGTGACATAGAAAATTCAGGTGAATAGAGAGGCTTGTCCGAAGGTGTGATGTCCCATTTAGGGTTTTCCGAAACTAGCTTTAATTTGTCTTCCAATTTTAATTTAGCTGGGGAATCAGGTTTTGTAGAGAATCGTTTCGCCTGCTTGCCTGTGGCTGACTTATCTTTCTTCTTTTTGGGTTGTTTTTCAGGCTGTGATAATGCTGTTGCTTCAGATGCTTGAAGACTGTCATTAGTCGTAGGCTTCCTACGTTGAAAAACCTGACAGCTGAGCAGGTTATTCGTCAGCTTTGGGTGAGTCAGTTCGTTTTGGCCAGTGGGGAGAGAAATAAAGTAGTCTTCGAGTGACTTTTTATCTTCTGGCCCGAGTTTATGCCTTAACAGAACACCTATGGCGAAATCATTCACTAGCGGGAATATATAATTATGCGCTTCTCCCTGATAAATGGGCTGTGTATTGGGCGTCGAATGACTCATCGCTGTGGCCCCGGAAGGGGGGAGGCTATTCATGATTAATTTCCTTTTGAATTGGCCGTTTTCTTACAGTGAGACATTGGGGAAGTTGATTAGTTCAAAAGGCGTTGTAGTGAGCTGGGTAGAAAGTAGTGAGCTGGTTAGAAAAGAGTGGCGTGTGATGGTTGTTTTGATCATCAACAGGGGCTGAAACTTGATATAAAAGGGTTGCTTGGGATCAGTGTCATAGCTAAGTCCGACAGGCTCATAGCGAATAGTTCATTTGTATGAGGTTTGCTGGCTCTGCTTCTGGCAGCATGTTATCAGGTTGCAGAATAACAATTATTCAGGAGACGTATAAATGAGTAACCTGGAAGGTAAAGTAGCCATCGTTACTGGTGCTGGCCGTGGATTGGGCCGTGCTGAAGCGATTCAACTGGCGAAACAGGGCGCTCGAGTCATTGTTAATGATCTTGGCGGTAACGCGGCTGCTGAAGAAGCTGCCATGAGTGTGGTGGAAGAGATCAAGGGTTTTGGTGGCGAAGCCATTGCCCAGTTGGGTGATTGTGCCGACTGGAATGATTCCGAAGCTGTGTTCAAGGCGGCTATTGATACCTGGGGTGATCTCAATATCCTGGTTAACAATGCGGGTTTTTGCCGGGACAAAGCTATTTTTAACATGACGGAAGATGAGTTTGATTCTGTTGTGCGTGTGCACTTGAAAGGTCACTTCGTGAATATGCGTCATGCTACCAGCTACTGGCGCAACAAGTGCAAGACTGAAGGCAAGCCGGTTTTCGGTCGTCTGATCAGCACTTCTTCTGAAGCATTCCTTTATGGGTCTGCCGGTCAGCCTAATTATGCGGCTGCTAAAGCCGGTATTGTTGCCATGACCATGGGTGCTGCCCAGATTATGTACAACTATGGTGTGACAGCGAACGTTATCTGTCCTCGTGCCCGTACTGATATGACCAATCAGGGTGTGACTGCTCAGATGTTTGCCAAGCCAGAAGAAGGTTTTGACACCTTTGCGCCTGAAAATGTTGCACCACTGGTGGGCTACCTGGCTTCTGAGCAGGCTGCAAATGTTTCCGGTGAAGTGTTTGTGGTTTGGGGTAAGGAAGTGACGCTTGTTCATAGTCCATCGACTGAAGTCACCTTCAAGAACGGCGATGCCTGGACGCCTGACTCTCTGCAGTCAGCTATGGGTGAACATTTTGCCAGTCAAACCCCGATCAGAGACGGGTTTGCGATCATGCCTCAGTAAGTTTCTGGCTGGTCAGGTTCCTGTTAGTGTCGATGTGTTCGCTAGCCGGAACCTGGAGTTTGCTTTTGGCATGGGGTTAGCTCCATTTAGTACTGAATAGTACCGAAAATATAGGAGTATGAATGAAAGCGATTAACTACGAAGATATGAGTAGTCTTTATCAATGGATGGACTTCATCGTAAATGAAAAGGATGTCTCTGTAGAGAGCATAGATTGTCATTTAAAAGTTTTTGGTGAAGGAGATGATACTTACTTGGTGGTTAATATATACGATAATGATAAAAGTTCGACTGAGTATTATTTCAAACCTGTTGATGGCAAAAATGGATTGATGTCACTGGTTTCATTGATGAGTGATTTTGATTTTTCATTAAAAAAGCTGCTAGAAAAATTACCGTTTCAAAATTATGTGGAAGTAGATGCTGGCTGCTGTGTCAGTGTTAACGGTATAAAAATTTTTAAAGAAAAAATAGTGTCAAATTAAAGGCTGAGGAATGAAGAAAAACACTCAGATTAATGTAAAAAATACCCTTAAAAATAAAAAACCAATATCAGATTCATCATTAATCATTACATCTAAAAATACAGATAAAGCTCTAGAGAAAAGAAAAAAAGAAAACAAAAATATAGAGGAATTTACTGAATGGAAGTAAAGGTTTTTACCTCTTCTTTAATAAGGGATACCATGCAAGATTCGGAATTGGCCAGTCTTGTATCAGAGTTTAGGGAATACAAAAAAACAGGGAATGCTCCGATACTTTTTGGTCGAGATGCTTCATATAATCGTCCAGATGCTGTTCTTAAGGCAGATATACATCATGTTCACCTGAAAGGCAATGAAAACTGGAGTTTGAATATTGTTCAGTTTCGAAGGTTAAGCAATCTACACCTTCTATATTGTCGTGGTTTCATGAACCCAATGCATATCTGTTAATTGCAGTCATAGATAGAGCGCATGAAAGAGCCAGAAATATTAATTTCATGCTGGATATGTCCGAAATTGCAGAGAGCTTTAGATCAAAAGTTTAATGCTAACAAAACTCAGCGCGCCTTAATAATGCTGCAAAGACTGCGGCAAGTTCTGACCGGGTTGAAACATCCACTTCATGTCCTGCACATCTTTCCCATAGATGGTGAAGTGCGCAAGCAGGAAGTGGTTGCGCTGCTCAAACGATCAAGAGAATTCATGAATGTCTGATTCCAAAGCATTTCGCCAGGAAATTAGAGCCTGGCTGGAAGAAAACTGTCCCGAATCGATGCGCTCCAAGGCTAAGCCGGAAGAGCAGGTCTGGGGTGGGCGTAATATCCAGTTCCCTTCAGAAGATGCCCGTGTCTGGTTCGAGCGCTGCGTTGAAAAAGGTTATTGTGTACCGGACTGGCCTAAAGAATACGGCGGTGCGGGTTTTGATCAAAAGCAGACTCGTATCTTTCAGCAGGAAATGACACGACTGAATTGTCGTCCACCGCAGGTGAATCTGGGGATTTGGATGGCAGGTCCGGCCATTCTGGAGTTTGGTACTGAAGAGCAGAAGCGTGAGCATCTACCAAAAATTGCCCGAGGTGAAATCCGTTGGTGTCAGGGGTATTCCGAGCCTGGTGCCGGATCTGACCTTGCCGGTCTGCAATGTAAAGCAGAATCCGATGGCGATGAGTATGTCATTAACGGTTCAAAAATCTGGACGTCATACGCCGATCATTCTGACTGGATTTACTGCCTGGTCAGAACCGACAGCGATGCGCCAAAACATAATGGTATCACTTTCCTGCTGTTTGATATGGCCAGTGAAGGGGTTGAAGCCAAGCCGATTGAGCTGATTACCGGTGAAACGCATTTCTGTCAGACCTTCTTTGATAATGTTCGTGTTCCTAAAAAGAATGCGTTGGGTGAAGAAAATAAAGGTTGGACCGTCGCTAAGCGAGTGCTCGAGTTCGAGCGTGACATGATGTCCGACATGGAATCCACCGCTGTGAATTCCGGTCAATCTCCTCGCAGCATTGGTCAAAAGTTTCTGGGAGATGAAGACGGTCGAGTAACCGATGAAGTCTTTCGTCATGCCATTGCCAAGCATGAAGTGCAGCGCCGTGGTCTGGAAATGTCACAGCAGCGGATGATTGATGAATACATGCAGGGTATTGGCGACCCACGTATCGCCATGATCTTCAAATACGTGGGAACTGAAGAAGAGAAAAGTAAGTACGAGCTGATGGTGAAAATGGCAGGTGAGCACAGTCTCGGCTGGGGAGAGGGTTACACCGAAAACGAAATTCAGATGACCAAGGACTGGATGGGTGCCAAGACCCACAGTATTGCCGGTGGTACCTCTGAAATTCAGCTTAACATTATTGCCAAGCGTGCCCTTGGCCTGCCGGAGAAGTAAGTCATGTCTTTAGCTTTTAATGAAGAACAGCGTTCTCTGAAAGATACTGCCAGAGACTTTGCCCGGGACAATACGCCGGTTGAAGCCCTGCGTCAGCTTCGTGATACCCAGGATGAACTGGGGTATTCCAAAGAGCATTGGGCGCAAATGGTCGAACTGGGTTTTGGGGGCGTGATTTTTCCTGAAGCCTACAGCGGTTTTGATTTTGGCGTAAAAGGCCTGGCCGGCTGTATGGAAGAATTTGGTCGTACATTAACGGTTTCTCCACTGTTGTCCTCTGTGGCTCTTTCCGGTTCGTTGATTCTGGAAGCTGGTAATGAAGCTCAAAAAAGTAAGTGGCTGCCAGCCATTGCCATGGGCGAAAAGCTGGTGTCTGTCGCTTTGGAAGAAACATCCAGGCATAACCCTCAGGCCACAGCACTTTCAGCAGAAAAAGTTGCTGATGGTTACAAACTGAACGGTAAGAAGACGCTGGTTATAGATGGGCATGTAGCCGATCTGTTATTGGTGGTGGCCAGAACCTCGGGTCAGGCAGGTGAACAAGACGGAATCAGTTTATTTTTGGTAGATCCAGAAGCTCAGGGTGTTGATGTTCAGCGTACAGTGCTGACAGACAGTCGGAACTATGCCCGTCTGGAATTGAGTGATGTTGTGGTTGCTCAGGATGCTCTGCTGGGTGAAGAAGGGCAAGGTTTTGCTCCTCTGGATAAGGCTCTGGATGTGGCGCGAATCTGTCTGGCGGCAGAAATGTTTGGCAGTATTCAGGAAGCCTTCGAGCGTACGGTTGAATACTTCAAGGAAAGAAAACAGTTTGGTGTGCTGATTGGAACCTTTCAGGCGCTGCAGCACAGGGCGGCCCACATGTACACCGAAGTTCAGGTGTGTAAAACCATCCTTATGGATGCATTGAACGCGCTTGAGTCAGGTGCGGATAATGCTCCGGCTTTGGTCAGTGGCGCCAAAGCCAAGATTTCAGAAGTGGCCGAGCTGGTCAGCAACGAAGCAGTTCAGCTTCATGGTGGTATAGGTGTGACCGATGAGCTGGATATTGGCTTGTTTCTCAAGCGTGCCAGACTGTCACAAATTCTTCTTGGTGATGAACGTTTTCATTACCAGCGTTACGCGACACTGAGTGGCTTTTAAGAGTCACTCAGGATTTGTCTTGAAATAACTTCCCGATTAAAACATGAACTCCGTTCACCCTGAGCCTGTCGAAGGGTGGCGGCTCTGGGCTTCGACAGGCTCAGCCCGAACGGAGGGGGGGCAAATAAGGAAGTTATTTACGGACTATTCCTTAGCTTCTGTAACAAACAATAATAAGAGAGATAAAATGGGCACTGAAAAAATTTGTCTGGTGACTGGCGCCAGTCGGGGAGCCGGTAAAGGCATTGCGCTGGCTCTGGCCAGGAGTGGTGCAACCGTCATTATTACCGGTCGAACCAAGCAGGAAGGTGAAGCACCCTTACCCGGTACTATTTATCAAACGGCTAAGGAAATTGATGAAGCCGGTGGTCGTGGTGTCGCGGTTGCGGTTGATCACAGTAATGATGCCGACGTTCGTGCTTTGTTTGATACCATCAAGAAAGACTTTGGTCGTCTGGATGTGGTCGTTAATAACGCCACAACGATCCATGATCAATTGATTCAGCCGGGTGGTTTCTGGACCAAGTCGCTGGACCTGGTCAACATTCTGGATGTGGGTCTGCGTTCTGCCTATATTGTCAGCTATTATGCAGCCCAGATGATGGTAGAACAAAAAAGCGGTGTCATTGCCTTCACTTCATCTTTTGGTAGTAGCTGCTATATGCATGGCCCGGCTTATGGCGCCCAGAAAGTGGGTGTGGATAAGTTTGCCAAGGATATGGGCGTGGATCTTCGTGATCATAATGTTACGGCTGTTTCTCTTTGGATGGGGCCGCTCAGAACGGAAAGAACAGAAAAAGTCTGGGAAGAAAATCCGGAGCAGTACAAAGACTTTATGCCTGTGGCAGAGAGTCCGCAGCTGACCGGTATGGTGGTCAATGCGATTCACGATGATCCTCAAAGAATGGCGCTCAGTGGTAAAGTACTGGTGGTTGCTGAACAGGCTGATGAATACGGAATTCTGGATGTCGACGGCAATAAAAAGCCGAGCTATAGCGATATGTTAGGAGCACCGGTTCAAGCTCATCCTGCAATTGTTGAGTAGATAGTTATCCTGGTTATACCAATCAACCTTTCAAATCTCAAATAGCTTCGTAATAGAGCATTTTGAAAGGATGATTGGTATGAATGTCGTGAAAGAAAAATATGGTAACTATCGAGTCTGAAAAGCAAGATCGAACGATTTTTTTCTATATCAGTGTAACAGCGTGTTTCTCAGAAGAGCCAAAAATATAAAGGTTTCTGCCACAACAGAATAGCCCGTATGATAACGGCTAATCTGCATGAAGTTAGCGTTGTTTGCGGCAATGGCAAAACCCGATTGATAGCCATAACTATCAAAAGAGTGGATGTCTGGTTGCATGCTAGGTTGGTAATCACCCAAGGCTATGTTTGTCAGTTTAATGGCATGGTTTGAACGCTTGATATCGTCGCTGCTTTGCATTGTTAAGCAGTTTTGATATTGGTTGTAATCTTCTTCAATAAATCGACTACAGTGAAACGGCCTCATAGCGGCTCTAAAGTGTTTGGAGTGAAATTGCCTCCATACCGTTGTTGGTTCCTGAGTCTTTGTACCGAGCATAAAAAGAATTGTTTCGAGAACGATACGGCTTCTCATGAGGTCTGCACTTTCAAAGTCTTCAGGGTCGAGTTCTTCATAGCTTGGCATGTTTTGAACATAAGATGCTGTGGAAGAAAATGGCATATAAGTGCCAGATTCTGTTGGGTAGTGAGGGGTATTGTGTGAAAAAGGCTGCGAGGAGGATAGATCTGGAATCTGTATTTGGCTGTTTTGTGGCAGATTGAAACAGTACACAGAGTCAAATGTGTCATGGATTAACTGGCCGTTGTCTGGCAGGTCCTGGTTGTTGGTAATGGCTCTGTTGACTGCATTAGCCCAACTGAAATAGGCGCATTGAGCCCTGATAACAAACCAGTTATCGCTGAAATCGTCTGACTCTTCCTCAATAAGGGCGTTAATAAACCCTGAGATACCTGGCAAAGCTTTTTCAGTTATTGCTTGATAAACTGGGGCCAGATTGTCATCCATTTTATCATAAGCCTCGCTTCCTAATGAAAACAGGGCAAGTAGCAGGAAAATATTAATATTTCTCATTACGTCTTTACCGGTTGAATGCTTCTGAGTAGCTGGCCGGGCATTTTTTGCTGTCCTCGTTACGGACGCTATTTTCGGTCAGCCTCTTAGAGATTCAATATAGGGTGAAAAGTTCCTGAAGCGCTTAAATTCTGTCACTTTAATCCGCTGTTTTCCTGTTTATGCATTTACGCGGCTGGTTAGAATCCGGGTGCTTGGCTGATTATGTAAAACTCGAATGGCCAGATTTGTTATTGTCCATAACAAGGACTCCGAATAGTGTTAACACCAGCCAACTTATAAGAAAAAAAATAACACACAAGGCTGGTAGTAGAGCATGCGTCATAAGCAGTAAGGGAGTTTTCTGCAAGCATCTCAGCCTCCTCTTCGGGGCCTCTTATGAAAAATAAAACAATAAAGACTGTTAAGCAGGACGCTGTTTCTCATTCAAGCAATAATCGCATCAAACTGCTGCCAGTGGCTATCGCCACCGTGGTTGCCAGTATGTCTGCCCCTGCCTGGTCGCTTTCTTTCCAGCCTACGGACGAAGTCTCTGTTGATTGGGATACCACACTCAACTATTCAGCCGCATGGCGGATGAGTGATCATAACGATGATTTGATTGGTAATTCGCTGGGTGACGATGGTAACCGTAACTTTGAAAAAGGTTCGATGGTTACCAACCGTTTCTCTGTACTGAGTGAAATGGATATTCGTTATCAGAATATGGGCGCTTTCGTCCGGGGTAGTGCTTTTTATGATGACGCCTATTTTGGTAAAAATGATAACGATAGCCCATTAACCAATAACAATCTCTCAGTGGCCTATAACGAGTTCACCGACGAGACTAAAGATGCTCACGGTAAAAAAGCCCGTTTGCTGGATGCTTTTGTTTACGGCAATTTTGATGTTGCAAACAGAAACCTTAATGTCCGAGTTGGCCGACAGGTTGTTAACTGGGGTGAGAGTATTTTTATTGGTAATATTGGCTTGGCAATGAGTCCGGTTGATGGCACTAAAAGTAATGTGGCAGGGGTTGAGGTTAAGGACATCTATTTGCCAGTAGGCCAGGTTTTTGCACAGTTAGACTTGACAGAAAATCTTAGTGTTGCAGCCTACAGTCAATGGGAGTGGGCAAAAACTGAGACAAATGCTGTTGGTAGTTTCTTCAGTGTCAGTGATGGTATTGATGAAGGTGGTGAAAGTCTCTTGCCAGCTGAGCAATTTGCAACATTGGAGCAGAATGTTGAATTAATGAGACAAGGCATTATAGCCAATGCTCCAGCTCCAGTGGCTAGTGCAGTAGGTGCTAACTCTATAGATGCACCTGGAATAAGAAGAGGTAAAGATATTGATGCTGATGATGATGGGCAGTGGGGTCTAGCCTTCAATTACTTTGCTGAGAATTTGGGTAATGGTACAGAGTTTGGTCTTTATTATATTAACTATCATGAAAAAACACCGGCGAATGTTGTCAGAAGTCTAAGTAACTATCAACCATATTCTGATGCAGCTGTAGCGGCAAATCCATTTCTAAGTGCTTTAAACACAACCTATGAAAGTAACATTCCAGCGGCTAATAGAGCACAGGTACCTATCGGTACTTATCATATCGAGTACTTTGAAAACATCAAACTGATTGGAACCAGTTTTGGTACTTTGATTGGAGATACTAATGTTGGTGGTGAGATCGCATTGCGAAAAGACACCACTGTACTTGATCAAAATGGCACTGCCATGAGAGCTGATACAGTTCAGGCTCAGCTTTCCATGATCCATTCTTTTGGTGTGACCCGTCTGGCTGATGAAGTGCTGTTCACCGGTGAAATTGGCTACAACCAGGTTCTTGGTAAAGATAAGGATGAAATTCAGTCTACCGCAGAGCTTCATGGCTCTGGTTTAGCCGGTATGGTAACCCTGAAATACAACAATATCTTCCCGGCCACTAATCTGGAAGTGCCGATCAGCTTCAGACACAACATTGATGGCAAGTCTGCTGCAGGTACCTTTACTGCTACTGGTTCTAACTCAGATCGTCTGAGTATTGGCGCCAAGTTCTTCTATCAAGATCAGTGGGAAGCCGGCCTCAGCTACAACGCCTATTTTGGTAAAGCCGAAGATAACGCTTATACCGACAGGGATTATGTCGCTCTGAACGTGAAGTACAGCTTCTGATGTAAGAGTAAGTGGGCCTTCTGGCCCGGAGCGTTGAAATGCAGCGTACTTTTAACTTGTAAGGTAATGATAAGTACGGGTTCGCTGCATTTTCAGAACAAGGAGTAGAATAATGATAAGAACGGTTCTGGCGGCCCCTGTTTTAGTAGCATGTGCGGCTGTGGCATTTGCCCTGAATGCCAACGCCAAAGTGACACCAGAAGAAGCTAAAAGGCTGGACTCTGAATTAACGCCCATGGGAGCGATTCGAGCAGGTAACGAACAGGGGACGATTCCTGCCTGGAATCCGGACTTCAAACCGCCCGAAGGATATGTGCCCGGGGATCGTTATCCTGACCCCTATGCTAATGAAAAACCCATTCTGACCATCACCAAAGAGAATTACCGTGAGCATCAGGACAAGCTGTCTCCCGGACTTGCCGCTATGTTCAGAATGTATCCCAGAACATTCAAAATGAATGTTTATCCGTCTCATCGAGACGGTGGGTATTCCGATTTTATTGTTAAAAATACCCGTTTGAATGCGACCCGTGCTGAGGTGGTCAGCGGCGGTAATGGTATTGAAAATGCTTTTGGCGGCAGTCCTTTCCCTATTCCTAAAACGGGTATGGAAGTTGTCTGGAATATGACCGTGGCCGCAGGACCTCTGTATCGTGAGTCCACTACTCATGATGTGATGGTTTATCGTAATGGCCGCCACCTTGTGGGACGAAATACGGTCATCAGGTTGACTCCTTATTTTGATCCTGAGCTCAATTTGAAGAGCTATGAAGATCAGGAGCTGCCAAGGCTGCTGCAAATCAACCTGTCTCATGCTCCCAGCAGAGATAAGGGAAAAAGCACTCTGGTCCATGAGTTTCTGAATCGAGATGAAAGCCCAAGGGCTGCGTGGTCTTATACCCCCGGTGTGCGTCGAGTTCGAAGAGCTCCAACCATTTCTTATGATACACCGCAGGGGTTGGGCAAAATTCGAACGACAGACAGCTCTTATGGCTTTAATGGCAATGTAGATAAGTACGACTGGACTCTGGTCGGCAAGAAAGAAATGTACATTCCCTACAACAGCTACAAATTCGAGCAGGAAGGCGCCGAGTTTAAGGAACTGTTGCCAAAGGGGCATCCAAATCCTGAATTCATGCGATACGAATTGCATCGGGTTTTAGTGCTGGAAGCCAATTTGAAAAAGGGTGAGCGTAATGTCTATAAAAAACGTCAGTTCTTTATAGATGAAGATACCTGGTTACCCATACTTATAGATCAGTATGATAACAGGGGCACACTCTGGCGTACGAGTTTGCAGAACAGTATCAATATGTATGATTTGCCCGGTATTCAAAGAAGAACCATGTTCTACTTCGATTTGATATCAAGAGAATATCTGGCCAACGAAGTTTATAACAGGGAAGAACAACAGCCTGTTAACGAAAACGCAAAACAGGTTTCTTACTTTACTCCGGGCACACTTAGAAAACTGGGTGTGCGTTAATTATAACCGGGGCATTCATCAGCCCCATTTAAATTCAACGAGGATCAGACAGAAGAAAGTGTTTTCGTGCTGAAATCACTCTCCAATGAAAAAGTTATTTTTGTATTTGCTGTGATAACTGACTGTATTTCGTGAGAATGCGAGCGTTTTCACGTGCCGGGGCAGGAATAAGCCTGCTTGCGGTTGCTTGCCAAAGCATTGAGTCTCTGACTGAAAAAATAGAATGATTATGAAAATAAAAATAAAAAAATCACTATTGGCAGCCCCAGTTGTTAGTTTATTAGCCACCATGACCGCATTGTCGGCTCATGCCAAAGTCTCACCGGAAGAAGCCGTCAGGCTGGGTAAAGAATTGACCCCGGTGGGTGCTGAAAGAGCGGGCAATAAAGAGGGTACGATTCCTGCCTGGAATCCCGATTTTAAAGCTCCGGCTGACTACAAGGGCAGTGGCAGTCCTTATGTTGATCCTTATGCCGGTGAGAAGCCTCTTTTCACCATCACCGCCAAGAACTTTGAGCAGTACAAGGACAAGTTGTCTCCGGGTACTCAGAAAATGTTCAAAACGTATCCGGATACTTTCAAGATGAATATTTACCCTTCACACAGGGATGGTAAATATTCAGACTTTACTGAAAAGAATACGATTCTTAATGCCACTCGAGCGACAATGGCTCCCGGTGGTAATGGGGTTGTGAATTCTTTTGGTGGTGCACCTTTCCCTATACCCAGATCGGGTGAAGAGGTGATCTGGAACGCTAACCAGGCGGGTACGCCTTATTTTTACAGTGAAACTGCCAGTAACATTATTGTTTATCGCGACGGTACTCAACTGGTAGGCAGTAAAACGGTCACTCGTCTGGCTCCTTATTTTGACCCCAATAGCGACATTGAAGAGTTTCAGGCCAAGAACTACCCCAAACTGTATCAGTTAGTTCAAAGGCACGCTCCGACCCGGGACAAAGGTAAGTCCATCGTAGTTCATGAGCCTCTGGATCAGAGTGCTATGGCTCGAGCAGCCTGGTCTTATACACCCGGGGTGCGTAGAGTGAGAAGGGCGCCTACCGTAGCGTATGATTCCCCTCAGGGATTGGGTAACTTCCTGCCGGTTGACAGTTCATTCGGTTTTAATGGTGCGACCGATAAATACGATTGGAAGCTGATCGGTAAGAAAGAGCTTTATATTCCTTACAATGCGTACAAGTTTGAAGATCCAACCCTTGAATTTAAGGACATGTTCCCTGCAAACCATCCAAACCCAGAGCATATGCGTTATGAATTGCACAGGGTATGGGTCGTAGAGGCCAACTTGAAAGACGGCGAGCGTAATGTCTTCAAGAAGCGCGTGCTTCATGTTGAGGAAGATGGCTGGATTCCGGCTGTTGTGGATATGTACGACGGTCGTGACAACCTTTGGCGCGTAACCTTTGTAAACTCCATCAACCGTTATGATATGCCGGGTATTTCCAGACGTACCTCTATTTATCAGGATCTGATCTCAAGAGAGTATATGGCGGGTGAGGTTTATAACAGGAGTAAGAATAAGCCTATTAATACTGACATTAAAGATGTGAGTTATTTTACTCCGAGTACATTACGTAAATTAGGCGTTCGTTAATTATGGACAGGGTTGGGTTCAATCGAATTCAACCCTGTAGCTTTTATTCTGAGCGCTTTGTGTTAATGATAAATGGCCGAAAACGTCATTGAGGAGGTCGCTGCTAGAAGATAGTTTTTGATTAAAACCCTATGTGAAATGGAGTATGTAATTTAACTGTCTCTGTCTTAGAAATTGTACGTGAAAGCTGTTTTTGAGGGTGTTCGACAATTTCCAGTCATGCCACTCGAGACTGATGAGAATAATAATAACAATAAAGAGCTGTGAGCGGGATGAGTGCTTTCTTCCAGCCATTAAGGCTGTCATCACCGTCACAGGTAATAAACGTACAATCACGGAAGTTTTCCCGCCTCCTGAAGCTTTCAGGAACCAGTCTGAGCTACTGTTGCTCTGTACCGTGATCGTCTCTGCTTTACCGAATGCCGCAGTCGGAGAAAACCATCTGTCCTTATCCTCTTGTGCCTGAGAGGGAGGCGATGAGTTGCGGTTCAAGTGCCTTTAGCACCATGAAAAGCCAAGGAAAGAAAAAATGATAATAAAAAAATCTCTTCTGGCCGGTAGTATTGTAGGAGCATTAATCACTGCAACGGGTCTATCTGCAAAAGTCACGCCTGAGGAAGCGGCCAAGCTGGGGAAAGAATTAACCCCGGTGGGTGCTATTCGGGCCGGTAATGCTGAAGGAACGATTCCTGCCTGGAATCCTGACTTTAAGCCGCCTGCGAATTATAAGGGCAGTGGATCGGAATATCCGGATCCTTATGCGGACGAAAAGCCTCTTTTTACCATTACAGCGGCGAATGTAGATAAACACAAAGACAAACTCTCTCCCGGGCAGGTCAAACTGTTTGAAACCTATCCGGAAACTTTCAAGATGCACATTTATCCGTCTCACAGGGACGGTAGCTATTCTGACTTTATTCAAAAAAATACCGTACTGAATGCCACCCGGGCGACGCTTTCTGAAGGGGGGAATGGCGTTAAAAATGCATTTGGTGGTGCACCGTTCCCGATTCCAACCAATGGTGAGCAGGTAGCTTGGAATTTAAATCAGGGTGGTACCGCCTTCTTTGACGTGCTTACAACGAATACCGTTGTCGTGTACCGAGATGGTTCACATCTGGTTGGTAAGAGAAAGGTAACGACCCGGGCGCCTTATTTTGATCCCAGTAGCAGTATTGAGACATTTCAGGGCAGTAATTCTCCCCGTCTGTATCAGATAGTGGAGCGTTTTTTGCCTTCCCGGGATAAAGGGAAATCCATTCTGGTTCACGAGCCTGCTGATCAGTCGGTCAACCCGCGTTCTGCCTGGTCCTATACACCTGGAGTTCGTCGTGTAAGGCGTGCGCCTACGGTAGCCTATGATTCACCTCAGGGTTTGGGTAACTTTAACCCTGTAGACAGTTCATACGGCTTTAATGGTGCGACCGATAAATACGATTGGAAACTGTTGGGTAAAACAGAGCTTTATATCCCATACAACTCCTATAAGTTCGAGAATGCTGAAGAACCTATGGATCAGTTGCTCACAGCAGGCCATGCGAATCCTGATCTGATGCGCTATGAGCTGCATCGTGTCTGGAAGGTTGAGGCGACTTTGAAAGCTGACGAGCGTAATGTCTTCAAAACCCGAGTGCTGTATGTGGATGAGGACAGCTGGGTACCTTCTATCGTCGATCTTTACGATGGCCGTGATGTGCTGTGGCGTGTAACTATGCTGAACTCCATCAATATGTTTGATCTGCCTGGCGTTAAAAGACGAGCTTCTATGTACCACGATCTGCTGTCTCGTGAGTATCTGGTTGATACATTGAACAACTACATAGATTCTCAGCAACCCATTAACACCAATGTAAAAGATGTGGCTTACTTTAAGCCAGGTACACTTCGCAAGCTTGGTGTTCGCTAAGCTTCAAAGCTAATAATAGTTAGCAGTTTACAAAAAGGGCGCCCGGCGCCCTTTTTGTGCGCTATGTCAAAAAGTGTTCTGGCGTTTTGGCCGATTTTGTCATTGTTTGCATATGGGATAGTGAGTATTTTTCAGCGTGTCAGAATAATAAAAAACTATTCGCCGTTGACGTTGGTTGTAATGCTGTTCTAAAGAGCGGTTGTTGCAGGGGGGAAACAAGCAGATTTGTTTGTACCCACCGACAGGCTTACGCTCAAGGATGTTGTAATGAAGTATAAAATAAAAAAAACGTACGCTACTGAAAATCCACACCTTGCCGGTTCTATCGGTGTGCGAAAGTCTCTGTTAACGATTGCCGTCGCCTCTGCTGTTTCTTCCATGTCCCTGAATGCTCACGCCCTCTCTTATGAGTTTGGCGAAGTACTCGTGGATTGGGATAATACGCTGACCTATTCCGCTGCCTGGAGGGCTGAAAGCCCTGATAAGGATGCGGGTACCAATACCGGTAACCTGAACTTTGATAAAGATGCCATGATTACTAACAGGGCATCGATTCTGTCAGAGGTCAGTGTTCAGTATCGTGATTATGGTGCATTCATCCGAGGTAGTGCTTTCTACGACGATGCGTATTTCGGCGAAACAGATAACGATGCGCTGGGAAATCCAGGGTTCAGTGACAAAACTCAGGATGCTCATGCAAAGGATGCCCGACTGCTGGATGCGTTCGTTTACGGTAACTTTGATGTTCTGGATAGAAATCTGAATGTTCGTGTGGGTCGTCAGGTTGTTAGCTGGGGAGAGAGTTTGTTTATCTCCGGTATTAGTAGCTCGATGAGCCCGGCAGATGGCACTAAGTCCAATATTCCGGGAGTCGAAGTTAAAGATATTTTGCTCCCGGTTGGACAGGTTTTTGCCCAGATTGATCTGACTGACAACCTTGCTCTGGCTGCGTATTCTCAATGGGAATGGTCCAAGACCGAATTGAATGAAGCAGGAAGTTATTTCAGCACGAATGATTTGCTGGACGAAGCAGGCAAAGATTTATCTCCCCTGAGAAGAAAGCAGGATAATGATCCAGGCGACAGTGGTCAGTGGGGGGTTGCATTAAACTACTATGCCGAAAATGTCGGAAGTGGTACTGAATTTGGTGTCTACTATCTGAATTACCATGATAAAGCCCCTGCGCTGGTGATGACGGATTTTGTATTTAACCCACGAGCAGATTCTGTTGTTCCTACTGCTTACTATCTGGATTATCTGGAGAATGTGAAACTTATCGGAGCTAGTGCCGGTACCCTGATTGGTGAAACCAATGTAGGTGCAGAAGTTGCCTATCGAAAAGGTGCTGTTGCTCTGAATACAAACAACCTGGATGAAAGAGATGACACAATCCAGGCACAGGTTTCATTCACACATTCTTTTGGTGTTACACCTTTTTCCGATGATTTTATTCTCAGTGGTGAAGCTGGCTATAACAGACTGGTGGGTGCAAAGGTCAAGCCAGGTGAAGAATCAGAAGGGGCTGGCGTAGCCGCTCTGATGACCCTGAGTTACAACAGCGTTCTGCCTGGTGTTGATATGGAAGTTCCAATCAGCTTCCGCCATAACATTAAAGGTCATTCAAAAGCTGGTAACTTTACGTCGACCGGTAACAATTCGGATCGTGCCAGTGTAGGTGCCAAGTTTATATACCAGGGTGGTCTGGAGTTTGCCTTCAACTACTCTGCTTTCTTCGGTGATTATGAAGATAATGCGATCACTGATCGTGACTACGTCTCGTTCAATGCCAAATATAGCTTTTAAGAGCACAGCTTCTGAGCCAGTCGTTAAGGAAAGGTAATTATGATAAGAACAAAATCCCTTCTCACTGTCGGTCTTACCAGTCTGGCCTTACTGGCCTCGACTGCCCAGGCCAAGGTTTCTCCTGAAGAAGCCGCCAAGCTGGGTAAAACGCTCACCCCTATGGGGGCTGAGATGGCAGGTAACAAAGAAGGCACTATTCCAGCCTGGAATCCTGATTTCAAAATTCCTGAAGGCTATCAGGGGCCCGGTACACGCTACGTCGACCCTTATGCTGACGATAAGGTACTGTTTACTATTACGGCTGAAAACGCGAATCAGTATAAGGATAAACTGGCTCCGGGTATGATTGAGCTGTTCAAGCTGTACCCCGAAACCTTCAAGATGAATATCTATCCTTCTCACCGTGATGGGCGATTCTCAGAGTTTGCTGAGAATAATGTCATTGCCAATGCCACTCGCGCCGAAGTGGTCGATGGTGGAGATGGTGTCATCAATGCTTTTGGTGGACCTCCTTTCCCGATCCCCCAGAGCGGCGTTGAAGCGATCTGGAATATGCTGCTGAAGAGTGGTTCGCACTACTGGCAGGCAACCGCTACCGATGTTCTGGTGTATCGTAATGGTTCGCAGCAATCCGGTAGGCAGACAGTCACTCGTCTGGCACCTTACTACGACCCTGAGATGACCCTGAATGCCTTCCAGGAGCAGAGGTTACCTCGTTTGTATCAGACGGTTCAGACTCTGGCCCCTACTCGTGAAAAAGGTAAGGCTGTTCTGGCTTACGAATACATTAATCCAAAAGATCAGCCTCGTGCAGCATGGTCTTATACACCGGGAGTTCGTCGTGTACGTCGTGCGCCAACTGTCTCCTATGATACTCCACAGGGGCTCGGCAAGCTGAGAACGACTGATGGTTCATACGGTTACAATGGTTCTCCAGACAAGTACAACTGGAAGCTGGTTGGCAAAAAGGAAATGTATGTTCCTTACAACAACTACAAGTTTGAAAACAAGGATGTAGATTTCAAAGAGCTTCTGCCTCAAGGCCATGCTAATCCTGACTACATGCGTTATGAACTGCACCGTGTCTGGGTGGTTCGTGCCGAGCTGAAGGAAGGTGAGCGTCATGTGTACAAAACACGTGAGTTCTTCCTGGACGAAGACAGCTGGATGGTCATGCAAGTAGACCAGTACGATAACCGTGACGTACTGTGGCGTACTACGCTGGTCAATACTATCAACATGTATGATATGCCAGGTATCGAGCGTCGCTCAGTGCTTTACTATGACCTGGTGTCCCGGGAGTATCTGGCTGCTGACCTGTTCAATAAAGAACCTGTTCAGCCCATCGTAAACCAGGATCCAAAACAGATTTCGTACTTCACCCCGTCTAACTTGCGTAAGATTGGCGTACGTTAATGTTTTAACTGCGTAAAAAAACGGCGTATCTGGAAGCAGGTACGCCGTTTTTTTATGCTTAGTTATTTTTGGCTACAGCCGCAGCAGGTGCCAGTTTAGGAAGAATGTAGTTCTGTACTTGCTGAATACCTTCAGGGCTGAACCACTGAAGGACCCAGAGAGTGCTAAAAATGGTGTAGTAGAGAGCAGGTTTGACGAGATAACTCCAGAAACGGGTGTAAACAGGTTGCAGTAACCATTTATGTCCAAATTGTAGTCCCGAAATCACAAAAGCTTTTGTAGCACCAAAATGGGAATCTAAAGCCATTGCCAGGAGTCCGGTTCCTACTGCCAAGGTAACTGAAATGGCTGCAGGTGCCAGAGAAGTACCAAAGAAAGCTAACCCTGCGGCACTGAGCGCCAGAGTCCAAACAAGTACCTGTGCTGCTTTCATTTTTGAGGAAGCGCCTCTCAAGTCTTCTTCTATTGGAGATATATAGACATCGCGTCCGAGCTTCTCGCTGCCAGTGTAGCCTGCTTGAGTCAGTCCGCCGGCTTTAGCCGCTGTTTCCATACTCTGGAGCTTGATAGCTACTTTTTTCACAATATTGGTGTCACTGAGATCAGGTATTTCACCCGACTGGTCAGCCTGCTTGGCAAGATCCGCTGTAGATTGGCACTTGGCGTTTTCAATGTAGTGCTGTTCGCAGGGCTTGTGATGCAAGCTCTGGCGTTGAAACACCTTCCATGTTCAGAAAGCTGACCACATAGTATTTCCCCGTGTTTATGTCCTGACAGGAATAGCTTGTCGTTACCAGAGAGGCCGCCTGTGCGATCGTAGGCTGGTCCGTTGCATCGGAGTTGTCAGAAAGTGCGACTTGGGTAAATCCGGCGGTCAGAAAAATCAGAAAAAAGAATCTTGAAAGGTGTTTCATTGGAGCCTCCGGTAAGGAGAAAGAAGAGACAAACCAGTCAGGAATAGAGATTAAGGAAGAAAAGTTGTTTTCTTGAAAAACTGTTCCAGAAATTAGCACAAATTCATCTGTTTGTAGAATTTGTGAGTTCGTCTTGTCCACTTTTGCTATTGAGGGGATTACAGGCTGAGGTGTAGTTTTGCTACTGTGAAAAAAAGAATAAACCGGCTCCAGCCATAGGCGCTATTAAGCCTGGTGAAGGACACGATCATGTATATAGAAAACACTGCTGAACAGAAAGAGCTTCGCCGCGAACTGCGAGAGTATTTCTCCAAACTGATCACGCCTGAGGTTAAGGAAGCCTGTCACGGGAATGAGAGCGGAGATACGTATATGAGCGTTATCCGCCAGATGGGTGAAGACGGGTGGCTGGCTCTTGGCTGGCCTAAAGAATACGGTGGCCAGGGTCGCTCAACCAGTGAACAGCTGATCTTCTTTGAAGAAGCTGAACTGGCTGGTGCTCCGATTCCTTTCGTGACTCTGAACACGGTAGGTCCGGCACTGATGGACCATGGCTCTGAAGAACACAAGAAAGAGTTCTTACCAAAAATTGCCAAGGGAGAGGTGCATTTTGCCATTGGTTACACTGAGCCCGGTGCCGGTACTGACCTGGCTTCCCTGAATACCAGTGCTATCAAGGATGGTGATGATTACATCATCAATGGTACAAAGGTCTTCACCAGTAGTGCAGAAGGTGCAGACTACATCTGGCTGGCAGCCAGAACCGATAAAGAGTCCAAGCACGGTGGCATTACCTTGTTCATGGTGGACACTAAGCTACCTGGTTTTTCGGTCGCTCCTATTTACACCATGGGTGATGTTCGTACAAACATGACCTACTACCAGGATGTCCGTGTACCTGCTTCCATGATTGTGGGTGAACTGAATGGCGGCTGGAAGCTGATCACCTCTCAGTTGAACCATGAGCGTGTAGGTTTGGCAGCTATCGGTATCAACGCTATCGGTAACTATCAGAAAGTGTTGGATTGGGCTCGTGAAGAACAACCTAATGGGCAGCGTGTGATTGATGAGCCCTGGGTACAAAGCGCACTGGCAGAAGCCTACACCCTGCTGGAAGCCATGAAGGTAAAAAATGCCCGCATGGCCTGGGAGCTGGAAAGAAATGAACTGAATCCTGCTTTTGCGTCCGGTATTAAGGTATACAGTACTGAATGTGTGATTCAGGTGTACCGTCTGTTGCTGGATGTTGTTGGTCCTGCAGGATTGGTGAAGCGGAACAGTTCGGCTGCCATGATTCAGGGTGAGCTGGAAGAAGAGTACCGTAAGTGTCAGATCAACACCTTTGGTGGAGGTGTCAACGAGGTTCAGCGTGAACTGGTTGCCATGTTTGGTCTGGGTATGAGAAGAGCTGCCCGATGATGTCTGGGAGCATCTGTTGTCATGCAGATGCTCCATCACCTTGTTTCTTTTCCGTTCTAAAATCCGTTAAGGATTTGTCTCGAAATAAATTCCCGATTAAAACATAAGCTCAGCCCGAACGGGGTTTGGGCAATTAAGGAATTTATTTCCGGGCTATTCCTCAACTGCAGCTTCTGTTTCCTTCACACTGTTTCTCTTTCTGAATTCTCCCGGGGTAATACCGGTCCACTTTTTAAAAGAACGGTGGAAGGCGCTGGGTTCATCAAACCCCATCAGGGATGCGACGGAGTTAATGCTCATATCCGAACGGGTCAGATAATCAATGGCAGCATCTCTTCGACAGTCGTCTTTTACTCTCTGATAAGAAGTGCCTTCTTTCTCCAGTCTCCGGCGTAACGTTCTGGAGGAAATGTTCAACATTTCTGCCACTTCATCAAACCCGGGTATCTTGCGGGTAAAATTACTGCCGATGAGTGAACGAATTTTCTTAATCACACTTTCATCTTCATTGACGATTGTGAATAGTTCCAGAGGTGCTGTTTTAAGGAACTGGTGCAGGGACTCTTCGGTATGCACCAAAGGTGCATCCAGAAAATGGGATTTGAAAGTAAAGGCATTTTCTGTCTGTTGAAAATGTATCGGGCAGTCGAAATAGAAGCGGTAGCCACTATTGCTGAGAATTTCGGGTCCAGTAACCTTGACCTCTTTGATCGGGATAAAGGTTCCGATCAGCCAGCAAATGAAACGATGCCACATGGACATATAGTTGATAATGGTGAGTTGTTTCTGAAGGTCCATGTCATGAGAGGGCTCCACCCGGAATGTCCGGTGCACCAGAGTCGCGTATTCCCCGTCCGCAGACAGATAATACGGTGCTGCTTTACTGACATTTAGCCCTTTGGCTTCGTAGAGCATGGCATAGAAATCCACACTTCTGCTCAGGGCTATACGCAAGCTTGGGCTGTGGATAACGCTATAGCAGAACATACGGAAAGTACCCATGGGCACTTTGGTGCGGGTAATTCCAAAGCATTCATCCTTGAGCAGGTCTGACACCCGACTGTATAGACGACTGAAGTCCTGTGCCGAGATGTCCTGTTCCAGTTGCTGATCAGGAGACAGATCCATAGGGTTGAAGGAGAAACCGATCTCTTCAACGATCTGATCTACTTTATGGCCGTTTTCTGCTGCTACCTTGAGCAACAGTCGTGCGTATTTGGCGGGTATGGCTTGCTCGCTCATCGTTATTCTAGGTCCTGGTAATCCAGTGCTTGGCGATTAAAAAACAATCTACCCAATCTCTAAAGGGGGTGATCAGGAGGGGTAGGTCGTTTTCTTGCGTCAGAGGCATTTACTTCTTCTAATGGATGGATCCGTTCGGCCATGATATGAAATTTTGTCGACTTGATCCAATTTTCAGCCATTTGTCTTAGTAAAAGGTTCTAAGGAAGGAGTATTTTGTGCGGTTAGGAAAGGGAAAAGCGAGGCTTTTCCCTTACTGCGATCAGAGTCTTGTGATCCCCTCAGGCCTGAAGGCATCTGCACGAATAGACGTGTGATTTTCTACGAACTCTTTAAGAACGTCTGCGTCTTTATAACCTGTGTCTACGTACGCGGGATGATCATTCAGCTTGGGGTAGCCATCCCCCATTCGCCGTCTTCATTCTGCCAGAAGCGGCCATGGTGATCATTGGTATGCAGAACAGTCAGCGTATAGGTTTTATTGGGATCATAGCTTGCCTGCTCATTTTTGCTGGCACAGCCCGTCAGAACAACTGACAGGGAGAGTACCGCAGAAAAGACAACTCTCCAGGAGGAAGGAGTGTGCGTAGTCATGTTTTTCTGATTTCCTGTGGACAAATCCCCGGATATTGTCCATAGGATTATGAACGTTGTCTGTCGTGTGAACTACCCATGAGGCACCTGGCCCGGATATTTTATGAAGTATCCGGGATAGTGGGCTCTGAAGGCGAATTTAATGAAAAATAGAAAGGCTCAGGAAGCCCTGTAAGATAACGGCATTCAAGGTGTCGGTATAAACAGAGCCGAGCAGGGGAACAATCAGATATGCCTTGGGTGAGGGGCCAAAACGATGTGCCAGAGCGCTGATGTTTGCTAAACCGACAGGGGTTGCCCCTAGTCCCAGTCCAATGAAGCCGGCTGAAGTCAGACTGGCATCATAGTCTTTGCCTGCAGCCCGAAACATAATCCAGTAGGCGAACGTGCAGATGACCAGAGACTGGATCATGACGATGAAAAAAGCGGGCATAGCGCTGTGAGCCAGCTGTATCAGGTTCAGTGACATCAGGCTCATGGTGATGAACATTTCCAGACAGATATCGCCAAACAGGTTGATAAACTGTTCATTGAATGAATAGTTCACCAGATCAGACACATTGATAAAAACAATAGCGATCAGCAAAACGGGTAAGTAATTCGGCATCACAATCCCTTCTGCTCTGAGATAACCGTTCAGCCATTTTCCCAGAATAATGCAGGTACTGATCAAGAGAATGACATTTAAAATTTGCTGCATACAAAGTTTGATTTGACGTGTTTCAACACTTTCGGGAATTGCAAAGCCTTTAGTATCCGCTTGAGAAGGACACAGATTATGTTTTTTGATCAGGGCATGGGCTACAGGTCCTCCGAGCAACCCTCCCATGATTAAGCCCATGGTGGCAGACATAAGGCCAAATTCGGTGGCCTGGTGGTAGCCTTGTGCTTCCAGAAAAGTGCCCCAGCTGATCGCCGTTCCATGGCCCCCGGCCATGGAAATAGTCCCGGCCAGCAGTCCATGAATAGGTGGCTCACCCAAGCCTATGGCAGCCAATATACCTACGGTGTTTTGAAGAACAAGAAAACCGAAAATGACAAAGAACAAGACGAGCAGAGTTTTTCCGCCAGAAACCAGTAGTCTGAAACGGGCATTCAGGCCCACCGTACAGAAAAAGATCAGCAGTAAGTCGTCTCTGAGGCCAATCCCCCAATCCACCTTGAAATCAAAGAAACCGTCCAGAAGGGCAAATAGAACACTGAATAGCAGTCCACCAGTGACTGGGGAGGGAATATGGTAATGATGCAGGCAATAAACCCGAGAGGTAATCCACCGCCCCACTTTGTAAGAAATGATGGCAAGTAGGAGCAAAGAGAAGCCTGACAGGTGCACCATGAAGAATGCTCATTATTTGAAATATCAAGTTTAATATAGCAGTCAGTGCTTAATCGCTTTGAAATTCATCCAGTATGGAATTTATGACATGGCTTGAAAAAGTGAGCAGATAGTCAGTGCTGCTAATGGTTTTGTTACCACCTGACAGTGAAAACACTGCTTTAATGCAGCCAATGTTCATGGAGGAATATCAATGCAGCCGTTTGCAGGGCATTCACCGACTTATATACAGAAGAGTCAACCGGTTAATTCTGAATTCAAGCAACGTTCATTGTCTGAGGATAAGCTCCACGCGCCTGAAAAAGCACATTCTGGCAGTCGGTCATCCAGTGGGCACAGCTCAATGGCCACTTCCAGTGGCAGAGAGTTAACGGTATCTCCTCCCGGTTGTGTGAAGAGTCATCTGACGCCACCTGCAGAATCAGGCTTTCAATCTGAGAGTCATTCACCTGAGTCCAGTCCATCTTCAGTGATCCGCTCAGAGAAGAGCCTGGCAATGCCGCAGGGGCTGGTTGAACTGGACTCTGATCAGGTGTTGAACTGGGCATTTGGCTCTCAGGCTGAGTCTGAAGCAGATCAATCCTTCAATCTTGAGTTAATTGCAGACAGCCGGCGTGAGGTTCAGCTGGCTAAACCCCCCAAGACAGTGCATTTATTAACGCCAGGGAGAAATCAGGGCGCCAGGGCTCTGGAACCCGAAGAGGTCAAGACATTAATCAGCAACAAAACATTGTTGGGTGAGGGATCTTTTGGGCGGGTTTACTCTGTTCAGTCCGATCGTTTGAAATCCGGTGAGGCTTTGGCTTTAAAAGAGTTCAAGGTTGATGGCTGCGCTTCTGATTCAATGAAACGTTCCGGACTTAGAGAAATTCATACCCAGATTGCCATGAACCATCTGAATATCGCCAGCGCCCTTGGCTTTCATACGGGTTTGCCTATGTTACTGGTGATGGAAAAAGAACCCTATGTCTTCTCTAACCTGCTAAAACAGCAATCCATGCTGTGTGCATTAAAGCCTCTGGTGAATCGATTGAATATTGAAGCAGGTATATTAGAAGGATTGGGTTATTTGCATAGTTCTTTAAAATTGATTCATGGAGATTTGAAATCAGGCAACGTGCTGTTGGATCGCAAACTGGTACCTAAAATTATTGATTTCAGTCTGACTTCAGAATGGATAATCCACGATCACTGCACAGTGAACCGCCTTGTTTTTATATGGCTCAAGAATTGACGTGTGAGCAACGAGAGTTGATGAGCGAATCAACGGATATCTGTTCAGCGGGATTGATTCTACTGGAGCTGACAACCGGGCAGATAATTCCTTATGTCTGGATGAACAGGAAAAAGTCGTTGGATGCTCATCATCCTGATCTGGATTGGCTCTTTAGTCAGTTTCGAACTTATTTCGATCAGACAGAACGGGTTGATAACAAAGAGACTCGATATAAGAAAGCCATGATTACAGATGCATTCAAGCCTGGGGAGTTGCAGAGCAGATGCATTGTGAATACTAAACCTGAAAGTAGAACAGCTGGGAAAGTTATGAACACTGTTGTTTTCCCTGCTATGCATCGAGATGCAGAAAAGCGTTGTTCATTAGCATCAATGAAGAAAAATCTGAAGGAAGCCATGTCTGATATAGAACCGGAAAGCCAGCAGAGATTGCATTTGAAAAGGAAGCGATGTCAAAAAACAGGTCTGTTCGGAAGAAGTTGTTTTAGAAAGTAGAGATCAGATGGGTCAACCTCAAACTCGAATCCATCAAACTATGATCTAAGCTCTATCTTCATCGAACATTCCTTTCTGTGGTTTCTGTTATGGCCGAAAAGCAAACGGGCTGGGCAACCTATAAAGAGGCTCTGGATCAGCTGGATACCACGTTAAGTGGACTCTCATCAAAGTCTGCTCAAGACCGGTTACATCGCTTCGGGTACAACGAGCTTGAGGATAAGCGTGAAAGCAAATGGTTACAGTTCTTCAAAACTTATTGGGGACCCATTCCCTGGCTAATTGAGATAGCTGCGGTGCTCTCTGCGGTTATAAGGCACTGGCCGGATTTTTTTATCATTCTGTTCATGCTGGTGTTGAACTCACTGATTGAATTTATTCAGAGCAGCAAAGCTCAAGATGCCCTGGCTGCGCTGAAGTCGTCCATGGCGCTTCAGGCCCGGGTTAAGCGTGATGGAAAATGGACCGATCTGCCAGCTCGAGAGTTGATACCGGGTGACATTGTTCATATCGAGAATGGCGATATAGTGCCGGCCGATTGTCTGTTGTGTGATGGAAAATATTTGAGTGTGGATCAAGCTGCCCTGACAGGGGAGTCCCTGCCTGTGGACAAAGTTGTAAATGACGTCATTTATTCAGGCTCTGTCGTTAAACAGGGGAATATGCAGGCATTGGTGACCAGTACCGGTAGCCAGACATTTTTTGGTAATACGGCAAAACTGGTTCAGAGCGCAGGTAATATCTCTCACTTTCAAGAGTCTGTGCTGGGTATCGGTAAGTTTCTTATCTATGGCACTTTGCTTTTTTCTGTTTTGATCATCGCCAAAGAGCTGTATCAGCAAGCGCCGGTTTTAAGCATTATTGAGCTGGTTCTTGTGCTCGTAATTGCGTCTATCCCGGTTGCAATGCCGGCTGTGTTATCAGTAACAATGGCACTGGGTGCTTTATTACTGTCGAAAAAGAAAGCCATTGTTTCTCATCTGCAGGCTATTGAAGAGTTGGCCAGTGTCGATATTCTGTGTTCCGACAAAACTGGAACGCTCACCCAGAACAAGCTGACGTTTGGTGACCCTGTTCTTTATGCTGCTGATTCTCCTGAAACTTTGAATTTAGTCGCAGCTATGGCTTCAAGCCCGGATGGCAAAGATGCCATAGATTCTTTGATTTGTGGGTCTGTTAAAAGTGAGTGCATGCAACCGTTTGAGCGGCTTGAGTTTATCCCGTTCGATCCTGTCAGTAAGCGCAGTGAAGCATCAATTAAGGAAGGAGAGCAGCTTTTCAAAGTGACTAAAGGTGCTCCTCAGGTCATTATCGATTTATGCACGGACAATAATGAGGTCAGGGACAATGCATTGGAACATGTTCGGGAAATGGCAGCAAAAGGGCTTCGAACATTAGGTGTGGCCAGAACAGATAACCAGGGGCATTATCAACTGACAGGACTACTGAGCTTATTTGACCCTCCCAGAGCAGACTCAAAAGAAGTAATTGCACAAGCCAGGGCATATGGCTTGAATGTGAAAATGGTGACAGGAGACGATCTGGCGATAGGCAGAGAAATATCTGACCAGCTGGGTTTAGGGAAAGAGTTATTGGCTGCGGACGATCTTTTTGATGACCAGTCGGATATGGAGAACCTTCCAGATCCTGTCAAAAAAACAATTGTAGAAGCAGAAGGATTTGCCAGAGTCTTTCCAGAGCACAAGTACGGTATTGTGAAAAATCTGCAAAAGTCAGGTTTTGTTGTCGCAATGACAGGAGATGGAGTGAATGATGCACCGGCACTCAAGCAGGCGGATGTCGGGATTGCGGTTTCAGGCGCAACGGATGCGGCCCGGGCTGCAGCAGACCTGATACTTACACTGCCGGGTTTGTCTGTGATTATTCAGGCTGTAGAAGAGGCCCGCCGTATATTTGCGCGCATGATCAGCTATGTAAATTATCGTATTGCAATGACCATAAACCTGATGGTTTTTGTGGCTGTATCAGTGCTGTTGCTCAGAGTCGTCCCTTTGTCAGCCATTATGATTGTTATCTTGGCATTATTGGATGATATCCCCATCATTACTATTGCCTATGACAACACCCGAAGTTCGTCAGAACCTATGAAGTGGCAGTTGAAAAAAGTACTGACAGTGGCCAGTGGGCTAGGGCTGGTGAGTGTTATAGGTAACTTTGGTTTGATGGCCTTGATGACACAGTTTTACCAACTGAGTACTGACCTGATGCAGACTGTGATGTTTCTGCAGTTGGTTGTAGCGGGTCACTTGCTGTTGTTTATTTGTCGTCATGATGACTGGTTCTGGATGAAACCGTGGCCTTCTCCCAAACTGTTTCTGGCTATTGTTTTGACTCAGATTGTTGCCGTTTTAATTTGTGCATTCGGGTTGTTAATGCCTGCTATCAGTTTCGAGCTAATCGGTGTTGTATGGCTCTATGCTTTTGCATGGATGTTCATTTTGAACGGTGTCAGAAAAGTGCTTAGAGGAGTGGTATGAAAGGAACTTGAATAAGAGCAGTAATAAAAATGGCACCCGGAGGTGCCATTTTGCGACTGTCTGATGCTTTCAGGCAGTGCTGGATCACTTATTTTGCATAGTTAGCAGCAGCAAAGTTCCAGTTTACCAGCGCCCAGAAGTTTTTCAGGTATTCCGGGCGAACATTACGGTAGTCGATGTAGTACGCGTGTTCCCACAGGTCGCAGGTCAGCAGAGGCTTCTGATCAGTCGTCAGAGGAGTGCCCGCATTGCTGGTGTTAACGATTTCTACAGAACCATCGCTGTTTTTTACCAGCCAGGTCCAGGAAGAACCAAAGTTATTAACGGCTTTGTCGTTGAACGCCGCAACAAATTCTTCAAAAGAACCGAAAGCCTTGTTGATAGCGTCAGCCAGTTCACCGGAAGGCGCGCCGCCACCGTTAGGGCTCAGGCAGTCCCAGTAGAAAGTGTGGTTCCAGATCTGGGCAGCATTGTTGAAGATGCCACCTTCAGATGTCTTGATGATCTCTTCCAAACTCTTGCTTTCCAGTTCGGTACCCGCAACCAGACCGTTCAGTTTATCAACATAGGTCTTGTGATGCTTGCCGTAGTGGTAGTTCAGAGTTTCTTCAGAAATATGAGGAGCCAGTGCATCGCGTGCATAGGGCAGTGCAGGCAGTTCAAAAGCCATGTTGTCATTCTCCACTTGGGGTTTGATCTTGTTTGACCTGATTCGTCTCGCGCGACGATATTAACATTGGTGCGGTTACGAATCTATGTGGGGGATAATGTGGGGGCATGTGGTACCTCTTCAACCCCGGGGTCTCATAAAAACACTGAATTTGTCCATGGAAAGGGATTTCTCCTGATTGTGATGAGTGCTTTTGGCTTATATTTCTCAGTTTGGAGAAGGATCAGAAAGGCTATTACTCTTATTCTGGTGTCTTTTTCATAGTAATATTGCGCCTCAACTGCCCATGGCGGAAACAAGATAGATGAGAAACCCATGAGAGAAGAGGATAAGGCGATCAACGATATACCGGATTTCTCAATTGCCGCAGACGAGCGTCCAGGACGCAGGAAAACTGCAGCTACCGGCGGAACGCCCCCGGGTAAGAAAGGGGGAGCAGGGAAGAGCCCTGCAGGTAAAGGCGGTAATGGTCTGACCTGGCTTTTATTGGTGATGATTATCGTGCTGGGCGCTGGTGGTGTCTGGCAGTTCAAGATGATGCAGCAAGAACTGGCCGAGACTCGTCAGGCACTGAAAGCCACTCAGGAAAAGCTTAGTACCGTGACCGGAGAAGTTACTGCTACTGGCGAGAACCTTGATCAGAGCGGCTCAGCACTAAGGTCTGAGTTGAAAGTGATGGATTCTGAGATTCGCAAACTCTGGGATGTGGCGAACAAGCGCAACCGACAATGGATCCTGATCAATAAGGATAATATCGTTAAAGCACTTAAGGAAGCTGAGGAGGCAGGCAACACCGCTGACAAGGCGAATGGCCAGCTGAGTGAACTGCAAAAGCGTATTCGTGAGATGGATCAGTTGATGAAAGCCATAAGTACTGAACAGCTGGCTGCCCAGAGTGAAATGACCGACAGCCTTACCAAGTTCAACAAGCAGGTGGCTGAAATGAAAAAGCTGGTGGCTGATCAGAAGAAGTTACAAGCTGAATTGACTAAAAAAGTGGAAGATCAGCAACAGGCCGTTAAAGCTGTTGATTCATTCCGGATTCAGGTCAACCGAAAGCTGCAACAACTGGAAGATACTGTCAGAGATCTGACACAGCCTCCCAAAGAAGGTCTGGGGCTAGAGTAATCTTCCACTGCCGGGTGGTTTCGCCACCCGGTTGGTCATAAACAACCTTTCATTCAATGAATAGCGTGAAGCCAGCTTAAACTGGCTACATTAAAGAACAATAATTCATTCCGGAGCTGTGGGCTGATGATGGGCTGTTTTCGCATAACAGGGCGGTTATGTCTGGTTGTTGCTGTAGCAATAATGACATCTTCCTGCTCAGTGCTTGACTGGTTTGACACGAAGTCAGACATTACCGAACCGGTTAAACCTGTTGTTGAAAAACCATCTGACTGGACATTCTTTCATGAGTGGCAGGTGGAGAATGTTAATCCCTCCATGCAGTCTCTGGTTCCTGGCGCAAGCATGACTCTGACAGGTCAGTGTTTTTTTTCTGCAGATATTCTCGAACGCCTGGAGTCAAATTCGAAGGGGCTTTTGGTGCCGGTCATCAAGGTGACCAATGATCTGACATTATCACCAGACCTGGAGAACAGTGCCCGACTCTATAAAGTTCTAAGATCTAAATTCCCATTGGGTGGCGTGGGTGACAGCCTGACTTTTTACCAGACTCTGTTATCCAGCATTGAGCATACATGCCCTGCTAACATGACCCGAGATATAGATAGTTGCCAATTCAAAAAGTGGATGTCCTTTGCTGGTTTAGGCGACGAGAGTTCTATTTATGATGAAAGTCGGCTCAAGCGTTGGTACAAGTCTCATTCATCTCTGAAATATATAATTATGGGCTCCAGTGATCTGTTTAATTCTGATGCTTTGCTGAGTGCACGTTATTCTGCTAATTCCAGAGTGATTACCGAACAGTCCCTGTCGGTAAGGGAAAATAATATTAGACCCTATCTTGGCAAGATTCGCTTTGACTGGGTAGTTCCAGGCAAAGATGAGAATAAAACGTTTAACAGTTTGGGGTCTTGTACGTTGAGTTGGAAGCAGTTAGAAGAAAAACGACGTTTAAACGGCTCCGGCTGGATAGATACTGAATCACTGGTAGAAATAAATAAGATGCTGCTTCCATACTTTATTGAACTCATGAGCGACGCGACCAAAGCTATGCCAGAGGAGCACAGATAAGGAGCACAGATAAAAGGCTTCTATGATGTGGATTAAACGGAAGTAAAGTGTATGGACAGCATGAATGCTGATCGTTCAAGTTGTTATTCTCGGCCCTTGTCAGGGGTGATTTTGTTTGTTGGATCTTTCTCTCTATCCTGGACAGGATGGGTGACCTGGCATTCACTGCCAGCATGAGGTTCGCTGCTGTTTGGGTCTGAAGCGTTTGAACCCTTTATGGGCGACATTCAATTGACGGAAATATCCTATCGAAGCCTTGAAAAACTGGCCAAAAAAATACTCAGGAAATCCTCACTTAATCAAGATGAAAGTATCGAGTTATCAAGGGTTTATCAGAAAATTCTGGATGAGTTGAACAAGCGTTTTGAAGGCGAATTTCTTGTTATTGATGGACTGGTTGAAGACGATTGAAGTAGCTTATTGACGAGCTGTGTTTTCAAGTCACCGGACTGCAAAAAAATACCGAAACCCACTGCTAATCTGAAATAATGGATTCATCCTTATAGAATCTGAATCCACGTCTTTGGTGCCAGAATTTGAGCTGTTTCTTGGCAAATATGTTGTTTTTCAACGGATGTTGTAGACCGCATGGATCGCAGAAGCAGTGGTATTGGCGCATCTCATAGCCATCACCTGAACATTACATCAGTGCATGGTCCTCTGACTTCAGAGGAGCAGAGACGTAATGGTGTGGGTTCGATCCAGGTTCCCAATCAGCTTCTGCAGGGTGATCGTCCGATCACAAAGCCAATCGGCGAAAGAGACATTGTCAGTGTTGAGGTGGGTGCTCCCTCCATTCCCAAGCCTTACAGTATGACCTGCAGAGCCACAGCCAAGCCAAACAGTCCGGTTCCTGAGCATACACTTTTCAGGTTGAGAGAAAGTATTACCCCCGAGACGATTGAAACGGCCAGCAGGAAAACCAGGCAGGAGATGGCTGAACGAGTTGGCAAAATACACAGTCAATTGGGGTGGCGGTTTAAAATGCCCGCTAACTCCCGGCAATTGGAAAGCCGCTTGAATGGCCGTGATGGACATTTGATGACTATGGCCATGGTTCGATCCATGATTCATCAGATTGAGATGATGGAAACAGTAGTTGCCGATGATATTACTGCCAGTGGTCAATCGAAGGAAGCTTGGAAGAAGGGACTGTTACAAAGGTGCAAACTGGAAAAAATGCATCGTGAAGTTTTAGCTTTGGCTGAATTTTACTGTCAATTTTACTCTGAGCCCACGAGAGCAGGAGGGAATTCGCCTCATCCCGACAGATATGATCCGATTCGGGAACTGGATGAACTGAACCGAAAGGGCAAACTGGACTTGCCACCATTGGTGCCAACGCTTGCAATCCCTAGTCCTCCTGAGGGGCCTGTCCTGTCTCCTGAAAGTCTGGAGTTATCAAAAAACCAGCAGGAAGTTAAAAAGCTCAGAAAAGAGAAGAAAGAGTTAGGTGCTGAGCTGCAGCAGACACGTAAGCAGTTAACTGAGTTGATGGAAGCAGAAGAGCCCCTCAAACAGAAGGAAGGAGAAGTTCCTGAGAGCTTTTCAGAAAGACTTGATCAGTTAGAGAAAGAGCAGGCTGAATTAAAAGACGAGCTTCTGGATAAAGATCGTCAGTTACGTCAGAAGCAACGTAAAAGCATTAACTTCAATGATTCTCTTTCAGGTGTCAGTGGATTGGCGGGCACGGATACCCGGTTAAATGAGCTTGAAGCTTTGAATAGACAGCTTCAAGCTCAGAAGCAGGTCGCAGATCTAAAGGAATCTCGTGATCAATGGGTAGTAGCTCATGTGGATCTCACTGATAAGAAGCGACAGGTTGAAAAAGAAGCGAAGAAACTGGAAGAACAGCTCAATGGTATTGAGGAAGTTCATAAGCAACAAATAGCTCAGCTACAAAAATTTGAAGAAGCTCAAAGTAGGGCCATTTCGGCAGAGGATGAGCTTGTTGCCCTTGAAGGTGACTATCAAGGGGCTCTTGCTCGTGAAAAAGATCTGAATAAAGAGCTGAGTGACACTAAAAAAGAGCTTCGAGAAAAGGTTAAAGCGCTTAAGAAACAACAGTCTGAGTTCAAGGTGAAAGTCAGAGAGACTGCAAGAAGGGATGCTGATCGTTATAAGAGTGAGCTAGAGGTAGCAAAGATAGAGCGTGATACCAATAAGCGTGAGAAAGACACCGCTGAGCATCAACTTTCTGATGCTAGTAATGAGATTATTTCTCTGAAAGAACAAGTTCAGAGTTTACAGCTCGCTCATAGTAACGGTCTGGAGGAGAGCGAGTCTCACGAAACTGAGATGAGACTCATCAGGGAAGAACTCAGTAAAGCAGAAGAAAAGCATCGTAAAGAAAGGGCTGCATTAGAGTTAGAGATCGAAAAAGCGAGAAGTTCAGAGAAACTGGTACAGACTGAACTCAGAAGTAAAGAAAGGGAACTGAATGAATTACAGTCCAAACTGGATAACACGGAGCGGGAACTCAAGGAAAAAATCGCCAGCCTTGAGAAAGATCTTCGTTTAAAAGATGAAGATATTTCTCAAAGAGATCAGGAATTAGTCGTTGAGAGAAGAAAAGTAAATCAGTTAACGGTCACAAGCGTTAGGCTTGAAGATGAGAAAGGGAAGGTTGAATCCTCTCTGGAAGAGCTTCTTAGTGAACTTGAATCGGCTCGAAGGGCAACTCGGTCGTCGAAAGAGGAAGTTACAGAATACATAAGACAGCTTGAAGAAGCTGAAAATAAAGCAGAGAAGCTAAAAAGCAAGCTTGAAGATGCAAAGAGCAAGGAAAGAGAGGCGAGAGAGCACTCAGCGATTGCCGATGAGACGCTTCCTAAACTGAGAGAGACTTCAGAGCGCTATCAAAGAAAACTTCAGTTAAGCCAAAAGGAAGTGGCTCGATTAGAGGATTTACTAACCAGCAAAGAAGATGAGCTTGCAGAAGCCAAAATAAAAGAAAATTCTCTGTCATCTACCATCTTGTCGAAGGATGAAAGGATCCACAAACTTGAAGAAGCGGAAGCTCAGTTTAGGAGTGAAGTTGAAAAGGCGAATAGAAGAACTCAGGAAAAACAAGACAAGGTCAGTGAACTGAGTCTGCAAGTAGATGAACAGACGCATACGGTTGAACAACTCACGTTCCGAATTCAGAAGCTCACACCTGAAAAAGAATTAAGTGACAGTAAAGTACTAGAGCTGGAAGAGACCATTCACAGAATCGAACAAGAGAGAGATGAAGCAAAGCAAAATATTCTGGAAGCTGAACGCAGCTTACAAAGAGATAGTGATGCAGTTGAAGTTGAAAAAGCCAAGTGGGAAAGCCAACTCAAGGAATCAAAATCCAGAGTTTCTGAACTTGAAAGTCGTCTTTCAAATGCTGAAAAGAAAAGAGACCACTTTAAATCAGAGTCAGATACTCATACCCGCGAAAGAAACCAGGTAAAGAAAGAACTTCAAGAGCTTCAGATCAGTGTAGAAAGTTTGAGGAGTCAGCATGCCCTTGAGATAGAGAGGCTCACCAGAGAGAGGAAAGAGTTTAAACTTGAAGTCGAAACTCTGCAGCATAAGGCCGAGGTTTCATCGGCTGACTGGGAGATAGAAAAAGCAAAAATTGAGGAAGCCAAGGACCAACTCTTTGGTGATTTAAAAAGCCAGCATGACCAGCTGCTTGAAACAAAACAACATCTTGATCAGCAACTTCTTGAGTCTTGGGAGGAGGTCAGGAAGACAAAGCTTGAGTTATCTCAAAAAGACTCCACCCTTGAACAAAAAGAGCAAAGAATTGAGTTTATCAATAAACAGCTCGTTTCTGTTCAGCAAGAGTTATCTCATCTTCATGAGACTACAGACTTATCGAGCAGCGAACTCACCGCCAAAGTCACTCAGTTAAACAAAGAGAAAAGTGCTCTTGAACTGCAATTGCAGAGAGAGCAAATGGGCTGGGAAGTTGAAAAAGAAACCTTAACCAGCAGAGCCACAAAGGCAGAAGAAGAGCGTCATAAGTTTGAAGAGCAACTGACTTCCATGAGAGCCCGTCTGGAAGAAAGTCAGGCTAAAGCTCAGCAGTTGGATGGCCAGTTTTCTGAGTTGACGCGCAACTATGGGTTGCTGGAGTTAGAGATAAAAACGGTTACCAAGGAGAGGGACCAGACTCAAACGAACTTGCGGATACAAGGAGAAGAGTTGTCCCTTGTAAGGGGGAGCTTTGAACAGGCTGAAATCAAGCTGAAAAACCTGGAAAGGCAGCTTAAAGATGAGCAAGCGGGTCGGTCAATAGAGGTTACAGAACTCAACAGACAGATTGGATTGGCTGAAGCAGATAGAGATCATTTTAAAACGCTTTCTGAGACAGCAGAAGAACAAAGAAAAATACTGGATGAAAAAGTTTTAGGGCTGGAAGAGCAGTTGAGAAACAGCCAGATAGAAGCTCGCAGATTACAGGGGCAAGTTGAGGATCTGAATGTTAAGCATGAAAGGGAATTGCAAGAGGCCCTAAATCGCAGCAGCCATTTGGAAAAAGAGCTGACTCTTCAGGAACGAAAGCATCAGCACGAAGCATCTGGCTGGGAAGAAGAAAAGCAGCATCTTACAAGTTCACACGAGAGGATTGCCGTCGATCTTAAAGGGAAGCTGGAACAGCTTCAGTATCTGAAAGATGAGGTTGATAGCAAAGTTTCGCTGCTAGAACTGGAAGGTAAGAAAAAAGACCTTGAAATACAGCAAAAGTCTGAGGGCCTTGAGCAGAGAAAAGAAGAGGTCAGTAGCCTTCAGACAGAGGTTGAAAACTTGAGGGCTGAGTTAAAGGTCTTAACGGATCAAGCCAGGCAAGCAAAGACGGATCATGCTCTTGCTTTGAAAGAGAAAGAGCTGGCAAATCAGGGATTAGTTGAAAGTCTTGAAAAAGAACAACGTGATCGTGACCAGAAAAAGAAAAAGCTTGAGGGGGATATCAGTAGTTTAGAGTCAGAGAGAAACCGTTTGCAGTCCAAATTAGCTGAGCTTCAAACTGTAAGTGTGGAAAACCAAACACTGTCGTCCACAGCGAGTGAGTTAAGAAGAGATCTTCACCGTGCTCAGGAAGAGCTGGACAAGATAAGACAGAAAATGAAAGAAGTTGATCTACAGTCAGAAGAGGTGCTTAAGGCTAAAGCAACGATGCAGAGCCTGCTGGAAGCTGAGCAATTCCGAGTCAGCAGTCTCACAGAAGAAAAGAAAACATTGGAAGCCGCTGTCCTGGATAAAGAGAAAGCTCTGAAGATCAAGTCTTCAGAACTGGCGACAGCCAATGAGAGCCTGCAACGAGAGTCTGACGAACTTAAGCAGTTAAGACTTCAGGTAGTCAGCGACAACCAAAGTGACTCAGGCAATGAGTCAGATACAGCGACCTCTACTGGCCTTTCCAGATCGGAGTCTGCCGGCTCCACGACTTTCTCTGAACTGATCAGTCCATCCTCCGAAGAAACTTTTGATCTTACTAAAAGTTCCAAGACAGAAATTATGCCCAAATGGACTGAAATTGGGCCAGTCGTTTTAGAGATCAAAGATGAAAACTACGAGTCTCTGGAGCCAGGAAACTTTGCCATACCAGGCTTGACTCTACGAATGAGAAACGCCTGGTTTAAAGTGGCTTCTGAGCAGGAAATGATGGAAAAACAGTTAGCCGTTTATCATTTCACCAGCCTCGATGATCTCCCCAGCAAAACGAACTATAGAACGAGAGTGAAGTCGCTCCATGAGGAATTTCTAAAAGAGCTTGATTCTGTTGATGATGATTATCAGAAGGCAATAAGGCCAGGAGCAACATCAGAGGTACCTCTCACCGATGATTTTAAGCGTCAGATTGAAATGATCAAAGTCCTGACCCGGGGCAATATTCTAATGCTTGAAAAGAAGCAGGATGAGTTTCAGGAACAGGTAGCAAAACTCGCGTCATCTCTTGAAGCGTTGAAACAGAAAAAACCAGAGGCAGGTCCGGAAGATCCTGAAGCCATTGTTGATTCAGAGCTGACCAACATGGCAACGGTGTTATCGAAGAATCCGGGTGATATTGGTACTGAGTTTTATACACATGCAGTCTGCGCCATTGTCAAATCGGCCTCGGAGCGCCTGAATGAGTCCTGGAGAAAAAAGGTTGCCACCATCAAGGAGGCTGACGAAGGACACCGTGCTTTACAGCAATATGAATACTCGCTTCAGAGACTGGCTCCTGAACATTTACCGCCCAGGCTCAGAGTCAGTGTACCTGAACAAGGTCGTTTGTTTTTATCGAAGTTGGTTGAAGGTCGTAAGGCAGAGCTTGAGTCCAAACTTGATGAACAGCTGGGTGGGGCGCATAAGGAGCTCGCTGGAAATACGTTAGAAGAGCAAATGCTTCAGGATCCTGAGATCTGCGACAGGTTGTTAACCCTGGTGTCCAGTTTGCAGGAGGGGCACGAAGGTATTAGCAAATTATCAGGTTCTACAGTGCAGTGGATGGATTACAGTTATGCTGATGCTTCACTGGTTGGGCTCAGTGAGATCAGGGATGAGTTTGGATTGCCTGCTACACCGACAATGAGCAACGTCCTGAAAACCATGCAAAAGGAACTGAAGAGACCAGGGTCATCGGTTCTGGCCATTGCCATTAAACAGCACAAAGAAAACTATCAAACAAGGAAAATAAGAGAAACACGTCGTAAAAAACTGGAGCAGCAATGCTCTACCTTGCTGGTAGAAGAAGGGAATTTGCTACCCAAGCAGAAATTGAGAGGGGTTACCCACGACGATTATTTTCGGCGCCAGAAACATCCCCATGAAGCGGAGATCGCCTGTTTTCAGTCAGGTTCTCCAGTGCCTTTGGTAGAAGTCTCAGAGCATGTTCAGGAGCAGGCAGGCTTTAAATGCAGTGCTCTGGCCCAGAATCCGAACTGTCTTATGAACAGTTTTATGAACGGTTTCAGTAAAACGGCTGTCCATAAAACCAGTATGGTTACGGGAGATCAATACATAGAGCTGTCTGAAGGAGCCCGGTGTCGTCCTTCACTGGTCTTTTTCTCGAAAGATGGCAAGCATTGGAACATTCAGCTGGATGGTCGGACCTGGTCTCTGGACCCCGCTTTTCTGCATAATCATCCGAATTATGAGATACCTTTCCAGATCAATGCTGAAGGTAGAGAAAAAAAGCGAGACTGGATTCCGTTGAAAAGTGCTTCAGGCCAAACCGTCATTCTAGTTGCACAAAAAACACCTACAGAGCAGCAGTGCTTTATGTATGAGCTGGGTTCAAATGATCAACTCATTCCGGTTCCTATCAGGGGTGAAAATCCCAGGGCAGAGTTGATAAAAGCCAATTTACTGAGCAAGGCCTGTTTTCTGAAAGCAGGAAGTCCTTTGCCGGCAAGGGCACATAGTAGCTACCCGGCTGAAGTAATCGAACTTGAATCACTGACCAAAACCTGGTTACCCAATGTTTCCCTGCAACAGTTGGATGGCTGTTATAAGGAAGTGGTAAAGGAAGTAGACAGTAAATTACTGAAACCGCCTTTTGTCTGCACTCCCTGTGATGGGCGAGTCAGAAGCCTGCCTGTTGAACTTCCTGTGCTGAGGAAAATAGCCCAGGAAAAATCCAGGAAACCAAAAACCGGTGCCCATCAGGAAACGTTTCATCCAGAACAGTTTACCGGTTTTACGGTAAATGCCAGTTTTGGCCATGTCAGTAAAGCGTTTCTCCAAGCTAAAAGAGAGTTGCTGGATGAAAGTGCTCATGGTGTGACTGAAACACTGGAAGGTCAGCAAAAGGCATTTCAGGAGCAGGTATTCAAAAACCTGTCAGTCTATTCAGGCTGTGAGTTGCAATCATCAGGGCTTCACGGGGTGCCTGACCCCGTGACATTAAAAAACAACAGACGAGCAGTGCTGAGCAATTTTGAAAAAGTCATCGTTAACAACAGAAAACATTGTGTACGCACCCTTCAGCTGAAAAAAGCCTTGGAGAATGGGTTGGTCACTTATATCCGAAATGCCACTAAAGACGGTTTGAAAGGTTTTTCAGATGGAGAGCTTCTGGATCATGCTATTCGTAACTTTGAACGCGGGTTGGCTCCAGGTGGTGAGGATGTTGATGGTTTTATAAAAAGGATGTCTCAGCTGATGCTGGTGGATATTGATCTGGAACAGAGCAGCCTGATTGGTCAGCGTCTTGAAGCACTTCAACATGAACTTGAAGATTTGGACTTTGCGGCCTTTGAACAAGTCAAGGAACCTCATGAGTACATTAGACGCTGTCAGGAATGGAACCTGAATATGGCTCTGCTGGCTTCCAGGCAGAGCAATCTGAATAACAGAATCAGTAGCTACGAAAACATCTTGCTGGATACCAAAAATCTGGCGCTTTTATCGTTTGAAAGAAGACATCACATTGTGTTGTCTCCTGACCAGGCTGAAGAACTGGCTGTGACACTCGAAGGTGTCAGTCAATGGGCCAAGGGTCATGAAGTGGCCATGATGTCTCATAAAGGGACAGGGTACGGTAAAAGTACACTGCTACTGGCACTCACGGATCATGCTTCAGCCCAGCTGGGACCTGATACCCATCGGTCGGTCATTGTCATGGCTCCAAAAACCAACCAGGCTGAACTGGATAAAGGGTTGCGGGAATACTATGCCCGTAAGGGGCAGAACTATTGTCGATTGAATCTTGAGGCTAGTTTTGCCCAGCCTTGTGAATTAACGGTTGCCAAGCTGGTAGAAGTTGAGAATACCTTGCTGGGGCTACCAGCAACGACACCGGTGGGTTCAAGAAAATCACTTTTGGAGCAGGGTCGTGTGCCAGTAGGCGCCTCGATCAATGATGTCCAGATTCTTATGCATTTAAAGCAGACTTTGCTGGACGCTGAAAGGGTTATGCCAGACAAGCAGGCGCTGCTGACGAAAGTGGATGATTGCCTCGATTTGCTCCGAAACTCAATGGTCTTTGCCGATGAGTTTGACAGCGCAATGGTGCCTCATACAGAAGCTGATCTGATTTCCGTTGCTCAAGCTGTCCAAACTGTTATTGCAGGACTTGGGTATGATTTCGAAGTTGAGCCACGAAGTATTAACCTGAAGCATTCGGAGTTCCTGTTTGGGTGTAAGGCCAGACACTTGCTATCTGCAACACTGGGAACCCTGTATTGCGCAGCTCTTGCTAGTGCCGCAAGCAGTGTGGAAGAAGTTCGCCTCAAAGCAAGAACAGATCCTGTCACCACTAATCAACGTTTCTGGCATTTCCTCTCTCTGGCCGAACCGGTGTTTTTTAATTCCTCCGAGTCTGAGGGCAGGAAAAAATTGCTCACTGATGTCTTGCACAAAGTAGGCCCTGAGCCTCAGGTTATTCTCTTTGACGGCGCTGAGTCAGGTGAGGACTGTAAACTGAAAGCTCATCAGATGAGCAAGACTTTGAACCAGGAACGTCTGGCCATGGGGGGTGTCCAGAAATCGGTCATTTATTATGACCATGACAAAAATCTACAGATGCAGTATCAGGACGACCCGGTTTATGGGCAGGGAGCCACAGCTTCTACGGAAACCGTTTCAAAGCTCAGGCGCAATGGTGGCCAGAGCACCGATGGCTATTTAAGTAAAGAGCAGTCTGTAGGAACCGACATGCCACAGGGAAGTGCTACCGTTGGTATTTTCCATGGTCTGGTGGGTCAGGCAGGGGGGGAAGCCAATGAGAATTATCTGGTTCAGCAGCTTGGCCGTTTAACCCGTGACAGTAAGGATTTGCACAAGGCCCAGAGAGTGTTCATGGCAGTAGATCTGGATGCAGTTAAAGACATTAAGGGCGCCGATAAGGAAAAAGAGACATTCAATCAAGCTCTGCAAGAGATGAATGAGTCCTTGCAGATGAAGGAAAATCTGTTTCCAGAGGGTATAGATAAAGCCCCATCTGCTCTGAAAAAAGTAGTTGAACAAACAGTATCGATTCCTATTCAAAATTCAGAAGAAGGTGCAAGAGGCTATTCAGCGAGCATACCGCAGGTAAAAGAAAAACTAAGGGCATTGGGTACTAAAGAGTGGGCAGAATTGGGTCTTTCTCCAGAAGCATTTCAGGAACTGGTAATGCTGAAAACCCGACAATGGATCTGTAAAAATGCCTGGCTTGAACTGGTGACCGTTGATATTGCCAATCGAGAGAAAAGTCATCATACCCTGAGCTGTGAGCGAGAGTTGATGCAGGCCAGAACCAATAGTCATCTGGATAAGGTTTATGCGCAAGAGCATCGCTGGCTGAACGACGAAGGTGTCAGTCTGGTGGATGGCTTGAAAGTCGGAGCTCAGGGTATTCCAAGAGAAGCGGTGCCTGTTGTGACCAACACTCTCAAGGCTGAAGTGAAAGGTTTCCTACAGTCTGTTGAAAGGCGAGTTGTTCAGCCTGGAGTTGATCATGAGGATTTGGTCGAGAAAGCGGATGCAAAAGTGATGCGTGAGCGTCTCATCGGTTATTTCAGCCGGCTGAAGAGAGAAGGCATCAAGCTGGATGGGAAAGACATGGTGAGTGAGACAAACCAGAAGCTGATTGCCGAAAGCATGGTCTCATTGAAAGAAGCTCATAGTCGAATTGAAGCGCTTTATACCATTGTGGATAAGCTAGGGGATCGGGCATCAGGTAAAGAGAGCTTCAAGGTCATCATAAACAAGCTGGAAGAGAGCATGATAAGGCTGAGAACAAGCTCGGGTTCTGAAGAAGCCATGAGAACTGAAGCCATCATTGAGTCAGCCTACAGCAGTATGATGGATGCTGTTATGAAAATTGTGGTGTATCCATCAACCACCGATGTTGATGCCACCGAGAAAAAAATATTGGCTGTAGTGTCTCAGTGCGTCAACTTCGGTCCAGATTTGAAGTTATCCCTCAAGAGCAACGGGATGGGGATTGATCGAATGAAAAGAAATGGACTTAAAGTGCCGAAAGATGCCATTACTACGAAGCAATCCTGTGACAAATTCAGGTGGAAGAAAAAGGGACTGAAAGGGCAGTGGAACCTTATTGGGTGCTCGAAGCAGGCTATTATGGACTGTGATCTTGCACCAGGCCACTTCTCTATTAAAGCTAGCTATATACCCAATAAAAATGCCTTGAGTGCCTTGCAACAACAGTCTGCTTCGCTTCAGGGCAGACAAGCCGAGTTGGATCATGCCGTCAAGTTGTGCCGGCATCCGGTCAAAAAAGAATTCAAGGGCTGTGTAGAAGAAGTCGAAAGGGCTTTAATGCAGAAGTTTGATGCCTTTGCCAAAGAGCAAGAGAGGATCACTAGGCAGGAGCAGCAGTTGATGCTCAAGCAGAGTGAGTTGAGACAGAGCAAGCTGTACAAGGTACTGGTTTGATTATTTACAGATAGGGCGGTAAAGGAATACAGATTATGTCTATGGTTCCACGCGGCAAGGAGCGCCGCAGCATTATGCGTCACCAGTTGAATGAGTATCTGACCGTGTATAACAGAAACACGCTCAGGGAAATGGGCAGTATTGGAAATATCAGCAGTAATGGTCTGATGCTGATCAGTACGGTACCGGTTCTTATCGGAGCCGTTTACAGTATGAGAATTATGCTGCCCGGACGCGATGAAGAGAAAAACTTTGTTGACTTTGATGCCCGGTGTCACTGGTGCAAACCCGATGTGGGTCCGGAGTTTTTTGATTCGGGGTACAGTATTGTCAATGCAGGGCATGATATTATTGATCTGGTTGAAGCACTCAAGGAGTACTTTTCTTTCACTGAGTGCTGATAAGTTAAGCGGAGAACAAAGTCGTAAATCTTTCTGCGTTTTGTTTTCTGCATTATCATCGCCCTGAGTGCAAAGAGAATTGAATGTTCAGCCAGACTACCGGCCGTTATCGGATACCAGATCTCTCATCAGGCGCTTCTTTTGAGTGGGAAACGGAGGTCAAGCGAAGCCGTTTTATCGCTTTCTTTTCCAGGGTTTCATCTCGAGCGGAAGCTCTCTCCTTTCAAAAATCCCTGAGACATCAGTTTCCTGATGCTTCTCATCATTGTCTGGCTTTTATTGCGGGGCCTCCCGAGGGGAATACTGTCCTTGGGTTTGATGATGACGGTGAGCCAGGTGGTACCGCCGGAAAGCCCATGCTGAATGTTTTGCAGCATCGTGAGATCGGAGAAGTGGCAGTGGTCGTGGTACGCTATTTTGGTGGTATTAAACTGGGCGCGGGAGGCCTGGTTCGGGCTTATGGTGCATCTGTTCAAGCAGGTTGCGAAGTATTACCCCTGATCCAGTGTGTACCAATGATTCAGGGAACTGCTGTTCTGGATTATGCTAATGAACAGGTGTTTCGACATGTACTCGAAGCGGTAGCAGGCAAGATTATCAAATGTGATTATACCCATGAAGTTGTTATCTTGATTGAGCTTCCCGAAGTCTCCAGAAATAATTTTACGTCCAGGATTACCGAATCCCTGAAAGGGCAGATTACATTGTATTGGCAGGATTGAGCATGCTGAGAAGCTTTTACTGGCACGATTATGAGACCTTTGGAACAAACCCTGCAACGGATTGGCCCTGTCAGTTTGCGGGTATTAGAACCGATGCTGATCTGAATGAAATCGGGGAACCTCTCAATATATTCTGCAAACTGCCACTGGATCATCTGGCGCATCCTATGGCTTGTATGGTGACAGGTTTGACGCCTCAGGTCGTGAATAAGAAAGGCATGGTTGAGCCTGAGTTTATACGCCAGATTCATGGTGAGATGATGCAGCCCGGAACCTGTGCTGTGGGCTACAACACCCTTCGTTTTGACGATGAGGTGACCCGCAATAGCCTTTATCGCAACTTTTACGATCCCTATGCCAGAGAATGGCAGAACGGTAACAGTCGCTGGGATTTGATTGATCTGGTCAGGCTGACCGGAGCGCTGAGACCCGAAGGTATTGTCTGGCCAAAAAGAGAAGATGGGTTTAACAGCTATAAACTGGAAGAGTTAACTCAGGCAAACGGGATTGATCATGGCGACGCTCATGATGCATTGTCTGATGTGAGAGCAACGATTGCTCTGGCTCGACTGATACGAGACAAACAGCCCAAGGTCTTCAACTTTATCCTGAACCTCCGCAACAAGAGAGACGTTGCTCAGCAATTGAATCTGATAAAAAAAGAGGCCGTAGTTCATATCTCCGGTATGTTTGGTGCTGACAAACATTGTCTGGCAGTGGTTATGCCTCTCGCCCTGCATCCGATTAATCGTAATGGGGTGGTTGTTTATGACCTGTCAGTATCGCCTGAAATACTGGTAGACCTGACGGTAGAACAAATTCAGGAACGACTGTTTTCTTCGGCAAAAGAAGGGCAGGAAAGAATTGCTCTGAAAGTGCTGCATACCAACAAGTGCCCTGTGGTTGCGCCATTGAAAGTGGTTAGGCCTGATGATCAACAGCGACTCGGAATTGACCTGAAAGCTTGTTTGGCAAACAGAGATTGGTTGCTACAACACCCTGAAGTGATGCAGAAGGTGCAACAGGTGTTTGCCTCACCACCCGAAAATGTGATTAGTGATCCGGATCAGATGATTTACTCAGGAGGTTTTTTCTCTGAAGACGATAAAGAGCGGATGCAGGTTATCAGGTCTTCTGAGCCTTCCAGTTTGATGAAGCTGGGTTTTTCTTTCGATGATGCTCGTCTGGACGAAATGTTGTTACGTTACCGCGCCCGGCATTATCCTGAGACATTGGATACTGAGGAGAAAGGTATGTGGGAATCTTATCGGAAGCTTCGATTATCAGATGATGACAGCCGGATTCTAGGCTTTAAAGCTTTTTGGCAGGCTATGGATGAAGCCCGAGGGACGGCTTCTGTCGCACAGCAGTCTTTACTTGATGAACTGACCGATTACGTCAGGGGATTGGAGTCATCGGTTGACTGAAATACTTTAAACAGCGGCAGCAATTTCCCTGCTGATTATCTGGTTGAAGTGTTCTGCCAGTCGACCGTAGATGACAGGTTTTTCAATATAATCAACAGCACCTGCCTTGATGACCGCTACAGCAGTGTGCAGATCATTATGGTGCCCCAGAACGATAACCGGAATATTATGCTCGCCTTCGTTCAGAGCTTCCAGAAGCTGCAGGGCTTCCTTACTTTCTTTTTCATTCGCAGCAATGATGCAGTCAGGAGTAACATCCTGCATGGCTGTCAGCAAGTCTCTGTTGTTGTTGAAACATTCCAGTAGCATAGATTTTTCATCACACAGACTACGGATGGTGTCGGTAACATTCGTATCTTGTTCCAGTAAATACACGGTAACTTTTGTTGCCAAGCTCATAGGGACGGCCTTGATGGTCAATTCAATAACAGTACTTGAGTCGTCAGTCAGGGACGTCTGCTTCAAAGGGTAATCGGGTACCCTGCAGAAGCTGGGATCTCTGCTGTAACTCATGCTCTGGAAGAAGCACCCGTTTTTATAAAAACAGATAAATCCAACAGAGCGTTTTCAGGCAACGAAAGAAAATATCCAGTTGCAATAAGGCAGATGATTTTTCTGAAGTTATTGGGGGTGTTGTTAATAAAGTATTCAGGAACCCATTGGGAGCTGAATATATACCCCCACTTCAGAAAAAAATAACGTCTGCCTTCAGCTCTCTGATAGCGTACTAGGAGTTTAGGATTAGACTCAAAATTGCTGAATGGAGGGATGTACTAGACGTTGTACGGGGACTACCTAAAAGGCAGCGCAAGGCTTCGCAGCGAATAGAGAAATAATTGAAGGGTGTAGAACTGGCGTGCTATTGACTAATAAGACCGTGTGCCAACACCTAGAAGTGGGGTGTTGATCCGGGGCGTTATCCAGAAAGGGTGCCCCGGGGATTTGATCAGACCTTGAAGTTAAACTCGCCTTCCAGGTGATCTTTAACCTGCATGACCTGACGTACCAGGTGAGCCAGAGATTTAGTACCCATTTTCTCCATCACTCGAGAGCGGTGGATTTCTACGGTTCTTTGGCTCAGGTTGATGTCAGCAGCAATAACCTTGTTCGCCTTGCCTTCAACGACATGATGAAGTACTTCACGCTCACGGTCAGTCAGCGTAGATAGGCGACGAAGAATCTCTTTATGCTCAAGCAGCTCACGACGCTGCTGCGCATCCAGTTTCAAGGCGTCGTTAATCAGGTCCAGAAGTTCCTGGTCGCGGAAAGGCTTCTGGATAAAGTTCATTGCGCCATCCTTGATGGCCTGAACGGCCATAGGCACATCACCGTGTCCAGTAATAAAAATAATAGGCAAAATGCAGTGCATTTCATTGAGCTTACTCTGAAGCTCAAGCCCGCTCATTCCTGGCATGCGAATATCCAGAACGATACAGCCTGGGCGATTCTCATCATAAACTTCCAGAAACTCTGCAGGCGATGAAAACGCTTCTACTGTCTGGCCAACTGAGTTCATCAGCATTTTCAGCGAATCACGCACAGCCTCGTCATCGTCGATGATGAAAACGGTGGGCTCCTGCTTCATATCCTGTTGCTGCATAACGACTCCACTGTAACTATATAAAAGTTGCCGTAAACGGATTATCAATCAAACGCCGTCAGGCAGGAGAAAATTTGCGAAGGTAGAACCACATCATTCATTCTTTTGCTTGCTTAACGGCTGTGGAATTCGATCTCAGTGTAGCAGAGGTTTTTAACAATGCCTTGGAGGAGCTGAGCTTCATAAAAGTCTCTTCTGTGTATTGCTTTGTTTACCCGCTTACAACTTACACTGACTGGGCTTCTCTGCCTGGATTTCGGTGGACAGGTACTTGCACACTGCAACTCAGTATACTGAGTCTGCTTTTTCGATGTCCGATATTTCCAAGTCGTCATTACGTTTGAATGGTTCAGAAGATTTCGCTTTCTACTGATGGCCTCACGGAATCCGCAATCTTATAGAAAAAATTATACATTCCAAGTGGTAAAACTACTGTCAATGTTTATTAAGTGTGGGTAAGCAGCTAGAAAGGTAGGTTTTAGTCGACATTTAGTCGACAAAAGATGCGGTAAGTTGCGTGCCCCAAGGGCGGTCAATGGATTTTGTAAGACGATTGTTTTTGGGGGTGGGAGTGATTCCTGGCTCCTTTGTTGTTTGAGTGAGAGGAAGTTAAACAAAAAAACCGCACCTGTTACAGTGCGGTTTTTCTTACGCTAAGGACAATGATTGTCGACTGATTTTAACGATCAGTGAATCTTGCTGCTCAGATCCAGAGGTGCAATCATATTTTCTGGTTTCAGGATTTCAGTCAGCTGCTCATCTGTCAACAGACCTTCTTCTTTAACCAGATCTACCACACGACGACCTGTCTTTATGGCTGTCTTGGCAATGCGGCTGGAGTTCTCGTAACCCAGGTATGGGTTCAGAGCAGTCACCAGACCTACAGAGTTGTAGACGTAGTCCATGCAAATGTCTTCGTTGGCAGTAATGCCTTTCACACAGCGGTCAGACAGCATAAACATACCGTTGGTGAGCTGCTGAATGGATTCCAGAATCTTGTAAACCAGTACAGGCTCAGCGTAGTTCAGCTGCAGCTGGGCAGCTTCAGAAGCCATAGTAACTACCATGTCATTGCCGATAACGTGGAAAGCAATCTGGCTCATGGCTTCAGGGATTACCGGGTTGACTTTACCTGGCATGATTGAAGAACCTGGCTGCATTTCAGGCAGGTTAATATCGTTAAAGCCACACAAAGGACCGGAAGAGAGCAGACGCAGGTCGTTACTCATCTTGGACAGCTTGACAGCCATACGCTTCAAAGCACTGGAGAAGATTACAAACGCACCCATATCAGAGGTGGCTTCTACCAGGTCTCCCGCCAGAATCATGTTCTGACCAGAAATCTCAGACAGGTATTTAACTGCCAGTGGTGCATAGCGATTGTCAGCTGTGATACCGGTACCGATAGCCGTACCACCCAGGTTGATTTCGCACAGCAGCTTGGCCATATCCTTGATACGGTCAATGTCTTCACCAATGGTGGTGGAGAATGCGCGGAATTCCTGGCCCAAAGTCATAGGTACGGCGTCCTGAAGCTGGGTACGACCCATTTTCAGAACATCTTTAAATTCTTCTGCTTTAACATCGCAAGCATTCTTCAAGCTCTTGGCTGCTACCACCAGCTCGTTGTGCTTCAGTACCATGGACAGACGCATAGCCGTTGGGTAAACGTCGTTGGTAGACTGAGCCATGTTGACGTGTGTATTCGGATGCAGGTGTTCGTACTGGCCACGACGATAACCCATCAATTCCAACGCACGGTTGGCAATCACTTCGTTAGCATTCATGTTGGTGGATGTACCGGCTCCACCCTGAATCACGTCGACAGTGAACTGGTCATGCAGTTTACCTGCAATAATTTCGTCACAGGCATCAGCAATGGCGTCCGCTTTAGCGGCATCCAGCATTCCCAGGTCACGGTTAGCCATTGCACAGGCTTTTTTTACCATGGCCAGGGCTTTCGGGATGTTCGGGAAGTGGTTCAGTTTGACACCGGAGATGTTGAAATTCTCCAAGGCTCGCTGAGTCTGGATGCCATAGTAAGCTTCCTGAGGTACAGGTGCTTCACCCAGCAGATCGTGCTCGATGCGGTATTCGTTCAGATCAGTATTATCCAGTGCCATTGAGGTATCACCATAAATAAGGGTATTGGCAACAAGAGGTGGAGAATCTGGTTAATCGCCACCTCAAAAAACAGGGTTAGTCTGTTCCTGCTTAGAACTTCCAGCAATATGAAATTCTACCTATCAAACTATTACAAATGTCATCATTTAGGATATTAATAACTATCGATAACAGGTGATAAAGCCTGCCTTTGGCTATTCTTCTAATAGAATGTCAAAGGCTTATTGCTAATGTTACTGAACCATATTCCAGGTTTACTATTCAGCCCCAGAAATGAATGGTCTCTAATTCGTTCCCGGTTTGATCAGACAACCCCTCTGGCGGTATTGAGAGATTTACTGATTCTGTCTTCAGTGCCCGGAATTTGCTCATTCTTCGGCGCAGTTTACTTGGGTTGGTCTGCTGCAGGTGTGACTCCTGTCAGAGTTTCAGCAGAGAGTGCTGTGCTGATGGCATTTTTTTCCTGGCTCGCCATTTTTGCTGCAGTCATCATTATGGGGTTTTTCATTCACTGGATGGAAAAAACCTATGGCTGTCACAGAAATTACATGGACTGTATCTGTTTTTCTGTTTATGTCTCAGTCCCTCTTTGTTTGACCGGAATCGGTGGCCTCTACCCTTCTATTCCTCTAACAATGCTGTTGATTTTGGCAGGAATTGGCTGGTCTGCGTGGTTGCTGTATCTGGGGACGCCCCTGTTTATGAAGATACCAGAAGAGAGGGGCTTTCTTTTTGCCAGCTCCATTGTCTGTGTGGCGTTAGTCATGCTGGTTTCTATGAAAGTGGTCACAGTCTTTTTCTGGGAGTTAGGACTGGGACCAGAATTTATTCCTGATTAAGGAGTTAGAGCAATGGACGGCAGCAAGCTCCCAACGGGCATCCAGCCCACTTCAATAAATCCTCATGCCACATCATCAGATGTGAGTGAGACGGAAGAGGTCAGGCACAGCAGTCGTCTGAACAGAGCCGTCAGGTCTATCAAGAATGTTCTGAAGAAATTGCCCGGGCGAGGTCATCGGGCTCCTCGCGCTGTTCCCCTCCAGCAACGACAAGTTGCTTCAGTCAGTCAGCCTGTGCCAAAAATGATGCCGGGTAATACTCGTCCTCATGCACAGGCTGACACTATCTTCAAGCAGGTAGGGGATGTCTTTGCCAAGGTGGAAATGGGCCAGGGAGACAGTCCTGAGGTACAGCGGGCCTATCAGCAGGCAAGAAACCAGTATGAGAGTGCAGCGGTTTCTGTTGCTAAAGAGGTGCTCAGTGAAGCCAGAGGGTTGCCTGATAGCGGTGAGCTCATCCTGGAGATGAAAGACTTTATCAATCAGCATGAGCAGAAAATCCTTGAAATGGATGAGCCTGTGACAGAAGAGATGGTAAAGGACCTCAGAGAACTTCCGCATCGGCTGCTCAATGAATTATCTCTGCGAAATGTCGACAGGGAAGTGGCGGGTGACGTGTTCAAAGCCCATTTGCAAGGGAGCAGGGACACTCAGACCTTGTTGAATCATTATCAAATGCCTGTATCTGATTCTGAAGTTGCTGTGCCGGGAAGCACTCACGATCACAAGGAGTTGTTTAAGTTGCAAAAATTGCAATTTAGTTCAGCCAGGGGGGTCGTGAAGCATGAAGTGCAGGTGGCTCTGGGAGAGGGGCGTGCAGAGGATGCAGCCCGGCTGACCAAGCTGGATAGGCAGTTATTGAATGAGTTAAGAAGACTGCAGCAGACAGTGCAGTTGAAAGGCGATGAGCCTGTCAGCAAAGAAGAGATGCACAAGGCTAAGGAGCACTATCCCAAAATTTTGCAGGATGCTCTGGTTTCAGCAGGTGTGGATAAGCAGACTGTGGCAAAAGATTTCAGGGCTGCCTATGTGGAGCAGTTGAATAACCGACCATGGAAAACAATAGAAAAGTCTTTTTCATTGGCGGGGGTTGATTATAACTCCAGACAACAGCCAGCGGCTGAAATTAAAGTACCAGAGTCCGCGCAAGGAGACGTTTCTCGCCTGTATGACAAAGATTATGAGGGGTGCGGAACCAGCTGTGTTGATACGAAGAATACAGATCATGCCTCGAATTTGAATCGCAGCGACTTTTCCATCAATGACAGGCATGTCTATACCGGAATACGCCATGGTATTGCCGATCCATATGGTATCAAGGGAGCCCCGGATCTTAAGGCAGAAGGTGGAAAAACAAAGGCTAAGGAAGTGCTTCTTTCTGCGCTGGCTACCCGTCCTGATATTTTTGAAGCGGCTTTGGCCGCGACAGAAGGGGGTCCTGTTCCTACCTTGATGACGACATCAACTTCGTTAGTAACGACAGGCCTTGGGTCCAGTAAAGAGAAAAAAATGCAAAAGGCCCAGAATGAGGCTTTCAAGCACTTTACCGATCCATCCAAACAGCCAATCACACTTGAACTTCCAGGCCCGGATGGGCAGGTCAGAAAAATCAAACTTAATGTCAAGCAGGCACGTTTTAATATTCCGGTTAACTGGGGGGGAGTCGGTGGCATTTCTCTATTGACGGGTGGTCGGAAGTTCCAGAAAAAGATGAACGATCCTGCTATGGAAATGCTGGTGGGCAAACCGAATAAATCGGGTATTCCTGGTGGTATGGCAGCTGATTTTCTCAGAGCAACGTCGCAAAAGAATTCGGCCATCAGAGAACAAATAAGGGATGCCAAAAGCGCAGGTAATATGGAAAAAGCCTCTGAGTTGAATGTCCAGCTGGATCAGTTGAACAAAGATCATCGGTCGGTGCAGGATCTCACGGCGCAGATTCAGGAAATCTACAGAAAGGGTAAGCATCACCACCATCATCATGATGCATACAAACTGGCTGCCAGAGTGGCTTTACTGACTCATATGGTAGGTGGTGTGCCTTTATCAAACTGCAAGAGTGGTAAGGATAGAACGGGTATGCTGGATGCTGAAATCAAATTTCTTGCCGCCAGAATTGATCAGGGTACCGGAGAGGTTCCAAAACCAGGGCCTATTAAGGATCCAGCCGATAGAGAATTGTTTCAGAAGATTCTTCAGGAAAGTGGCAACCTTGAAGTTCAAGAGCAGAATGTCGGTGTCCGTGGATATAAGACTGAGGGCGTTAAATCGATTACTGAGCGAGTCGGTGACTCAGCTATCCGTGAGGAAATTCGCGGTCTGTCTAAAACTGTAGGGTCTTGATTGATCTTTATCGGTTTGCGTTTTTTTTGAGTTTTTTTTGAGTTTTTTTTGAGTTTTTTTTGAATAGGTGGTCGAACTGATAGTAATAAATTTTCTCTTATAAAAATTGAATGAACAGAGGCTCTCTACTGGAGGGGGGGTATTAATAGGCTATAGGCCGATAGAAAACAGATCTATTCAAACTGACCCTGTTTCTCTTTGAGATCTTCAACCCAGCGGAAAACTTCTGCTACTGGTTCAATCAAGTCACTGGGTATGTAGCTGGCAATGTCGGTATCAAACAAGGCGTGAGCCAGTGGAACGTTTTCCATGACAGGTATGCCTTCTTTATCTGCAATTTTCACGATAAAACGTGCCCGTCCACCCCGGCCTTTTACAGTGACAACAGGCAGGGGTGTGACATCCTGTTTATAGTGCAGGCCGATAGCCAGGTGCGTTGGGTTTTTGATCACGACATCTGACTTTTTGGTGTTTTCAGCTTCGTTAAGAATTTCCTGATGAATCTCTTTCCGCTTACCTTTGATTTCGGGACTACCTTCCATCTCTTTGTACTCACGCTTTACTTCATCTTTAGACATCTTGTTTTGCTTGGTGAACTGCTGCTTTTCGAAGAGAAAATCCAGTACTGATATCACTATGAAAGCGGCAATGGCATAAATCAGTAGTTTTTTCATCAAGATCCCAACCACAGGGAGAATGCAGCTACTACCACAGTAGGGAAGGTTAACCATATCACCAAGGCTGCCCTTGATAACGAAGTAAACAACGATGGAAAGAAAAACGATTTTAATAACAGACTTGAAAAATTCCACCAGGTTTTTGATGGCAAAAATTCGTTTGAAGCCTGCGATAGGGCTGATCTTCTTGATATCAGGTTTTATGGATTCGCCGGCTAACAGAAAGCCAAACTGCATCACATTACCAATGATGGCGGACAGCATGGAAACCATCACCAAAGGCAGCAAAAGTTCAATGGATTTTTCAAGAATTCCCTGGGTAACTATCTTGAAAGCGTCGTTAAAGTCTTCGTTATAGACAGTAGCAGGGAGGATGACCATTTCCTGAATGGTTGTGAGAAACATTTCACTCATAAACCAGATAGTGCAGACAACGGCTATGATACCAAAGGTGCTGGAGACCTCTTTACTCTTGGCCACTTGTCCTTTCTTGCGGGCATCGCGCAGTTTTTTAGGTGTGGGTTTCTCTGTCTTTTCACCGCTCATTTCCAGAGCTCTCCCACGGTCCTGAAAATCATGGGAATGCCTTCGTCATGCTTTTTGGCCAGTTTGAGAATGGTGCTGACGTAGACCACCAGTATGGCTGCGGCCACACCGGATTTGATGGGCATGGCCAGAATAAATACGTTCAGCTGGGGGGCTGATCGGCTGATCAGTGCAATGCCGAATTCAGTGATGAACATAGAAATAACAACAGGAGCAGCGAGCCACATGGCCAGTCCAATAATCAAGTCAAACTGGTTAAGGAAAAAGATCGATGCTTCAGGATTCAGTTTGGGGTAAAAACTGAATACGGGCCAGGCGTCGTAACTGATAAACAAGCTTTGCAACAACAATAAAAACAAGCCACTGACCATAAAAATGGCAGTGAAAGCCTGGGAGAATAATACTCCCATGGGAGAGGTTTCTGCGCCCGACAGAGGGTTCAGGGCGCTCGCCATAGAAGCACCCCGTTGGTTATCGATAAAAAAGCCTGCAGACTCCAGTGCCCAAAATGGGATAGTGATGCAAAAGCCGATAATGGCGCCTATAAAAGCTTCTTTAAGGACAATGCCTGCCGTGGCATAGATAGTGATGGTTTCATCGGGCTTATGCTCTGCCAGCATGGGGTGAAGAAAGAGAATCAGGCAGGCGCAAATGCCATTTCGCATCATGGCACCACCCAGCATTCGTTTGTGCAGGAAAGGTATCAGAGTGAACAGGGCAACAATCCTGGGCATGCCCATGGTGAAAATATAAAACCACTCTTTAAGCTCATCAATTGGGATGATCATGGTGTTCTGTCCGGTTAGAGGTCCGGTATTTTGTTCATGATCGCCAGCGAGTAGTGATAGATCTCAAGGCCAAGCCATCGTGCTGTTGCAAAGATGCTGATGATGACGGCGATCAATTTAAAAGCAAAAGGCAGAGTCTGTTCCTGAATCTGGGTCAGAGCCTGAATTAAACTGATCAGCAGGCCCACGCCGGCAGCCGCGATAATGGGAGGCATTGAGAGAATCAGTGTCAGCATTAACGCCTGAGCTGTTAGCTGGATGATGTCGGAATCTACCATGTTCTTATCCCTTGAAGCATTAAGTAGCCTCTAGGAGGCTGACCGAGAATAGCGTCCGAGCATAAAATTCAGTAGAACGAGTCAGCTTTTTCACTGAATTTGTGCGAATAGTTGACCTATTTAAGCAAATTCAGTGGAAAAGATGGCCGTTCTTTCTGGATTTTAGGCCGGGCTGTCTATTCTCGGTCAACCTCCTAGCCGTAGCTCAGAATCAGCCCCTGGATCAGGCGAGTCCAGCCGTCCAAAAGGACAAACAGCAGCAGTTTGAAAGGCAGTGAAATTGTCATGGGGGATACCATCATCATACCCATGGCCAGCAAAATGTTTGAGACGATTAAGTCAATGACTATGAAAGGTAAGTAGAGTAAAAATCCGATCTGGAATGCTTTGGTCAGTTCCGTAATACAGAATGAAGGCAGCAGTACTATAAAGTCATCTCCAGAAAGCTCTTGCTGATATTTTTTTGGCCAGAGCAGGCGGGCTGACTTCAGGAAAAAATTGCGTTCATTTTCATTGGTGTTGTCTTTCAGGAACTGTTTGTAGGGTGCACTGGCCAGCTTGACGGTCTCAATCCAGGAGAGGTCATCAAAGTTGAGCTTTTCTGGCTCTAAAATTTCATAGGTCTGATAACCTACGGGTGCCATGATGTAGAGCGTCAGTATGATCGCCAAAGCATTCATGGCAATGTTCGGAGGAATCTGCTGGAGACCCGTGGCGTTTCTGAGAATGGAAAAGACCACCACCAATTTCAGGAAAGAAGTGCCCATTACTGCCATGAACGGGATCAGCGCCATCAGTGCCAGTGGCACCATTAAATAAAATGGGCTGGTAAGATTCAGTATGCCGCTTTCCATGCGGGAACCTGCTTAACTGGATTACTGCCGGGTTGTTAGGGTTTAGCCCTGAAGTCTGGCTAAGCTATTTATTCCTGGCCAGATTCCTTGCCTTTAAGTTCTGTGATCCGGGCTCCGAGTCGGCCTTCTATTTCTACCAGTTGGCATTTCCCAATCAGTTGACCATTGGCCCTGATTCTTACGGGTGCTTCCAGTGGGTTACTGAGTTGGAAGACATATCCGGGAGTGAGATGCTGAAGTTCTGCGAATGTCAGCTGTTGCTCACCTACTTCGAACATCAGAACCACGGGCAGATCATGAAGGTCAATCGGGGCCGCAGGTGCTTCCGGAGTTTCCGGTGCTGCTTCCTGGGGCATAGGCTCTTCATGCTCAGCGTGCTCTTCGGCAGAATATTCTTCCATAGCCTGAAGCCTCTGTGAAATAGTGACCCGGGTATCCTCAAGAGTGCCGAGAAAAGCAGCATTCTTTTTGATTCTTACAATCACCTCTGAATCACCGACATGATTTTCAAGAAAAACAATGTCGCCTTTTTCCAAGTGATTGAGTTCGCTGCGCGCTAACACGGTACTGCCTTTTTGCAGGGACACCCATAAAGGTATATCGGGCAGTGAGATGGATTGATGAGGTGGAATTGACTTTAATAAATTCTCAATGACCTGAGAGTGCTCAATCTGAATTCTTGAATGGATGTTTTCGGTTTCAAGATCCACAGCAATTAACGTGGCGTCTGTTTGCTCAGCTGGCTTGAGGTGATTAAGCGTGACAGACTGGCCCAGCATCTGGCTCAGGAAATTGAAAATGGGAGCCAGGCTGCTGGAAATAGCCGCTGCACGAAGGTCGTCGGGTAGTTTTTTAATAACCTGATGGTCAAGCTTGTTGGGCAATAAAAAATCCAGGACCTGGTGGCCCAGATATAATTTACTTGGATAGCCAGCCAGCTCAACGTCTGCTTGCCAGCTGGAAGTCTGGTGGTCAAGGCCAGCAAGGGACACGGTGAAATCTATGCCATTCAGGTTAATCTGGTAGCAGGTTTTACGTTGGCACAGGAGTTGGCCCAACTGAAGTTCAGTTGCTGATACTGACTCAAACTTCAGTGGTATCGCTTCCATTACTTTTTACCTGTTAGGGGCTGTTGAGGTTTTTTCTCACTCAGCAGTTCCTGGTTCAGGAGTCATCATCTTCCTGTTCTTCTTCACCCACATATTCCTGCTGTGAACGACCATCATTTTGATCTCCGCCCCCGCCGGACATGTTGATATTGACCTGTACTTTCTCTCCGAGCTTTTCCAGGCTTTTCATCAAGCTGGCTTCGTTGGCTACCAGGAAGTTATGGGAATCAGCCGAAGAGGTGTTCATGGTCACTTGCAATTCACCTGAAACTCTTTGAATTCGAATTTCGGTACCAGGTAATATATTATCCTTCAGGGTGATGCGTACTTCAGCGCCTTCAATAGCGTCTTTTGAAGACACCATGATCTTATCAACCAGCTTATTGATCACTTCGTTGATTTCTTTGGGTCCGCTAACAGCCTGAATACTTTTGAGTTGAGCTTCAGCGGCCTGCTGGGTTTCTCTGACCTGACCTATAGCTTGCTCATTGCCTTCAAGCAGGGACTTCATGGCGCCTTCTTCCTGGCCCTTTTGTCCTTCCCGGCCACCGCCCTGATCCTTGAACTTACCTTCCAGAGCTTCTTTGGCAGACTTTCTCCGCTCTGCCATCAGGCTTTCCAGACTTTGATCGTCCTTGGATTCCCCTTTGGCGCTCTTCGGATCTTCTTTCTTTTTCATCTTCTTGGAAAAGTCAGAAGCCTGATCTTCAGAAACCTTTTGGCTTTGATTCTGAGTCGGTTGGCTATTGTTGGTATTTTGCTGAACATTCTGATTCTGATTGGTCGGCTGCATGGTTCGCCTCCTGTTTATTATGAAAATGCCTTTGATCAACGTTCCTGCCAGTAACGTGGCTGGCATTTTCTGCTCATGGCTGATTGTCTGAGCGCCCTAGAATTTTGGGCGAACAGTAAATTCTTCCATCTCCAGGTCTTCGAGGCGAGCAGCTTCTTTAGCGGCGTCCTCGTCCAGAACCTTGGTGAACTCTTCAAACTTTTCCACAGCCTGCATGGCCTTCATGTGCTTATCACGGGCCTGCTCGAGCTGTTCTTTGGCCTTAACGACATTTTGTTTGGCTTCGTTGATGGCCTGTTCCAGCAGTACATCCTTTTCACGCATCTGGGCCACCTTTGCTTTCAGCTGATCCAGATCGTTCTGCTTTATCTCGGTATTGATAATGTTATCGTAGAGCCGTTGTTCTTCTTTACATCGCCAGTCAATGTACTCTTCCAGCTCCTGCTCTTTGTTTTTGACTTCTAGCTGAGCTTGTTCAAGGCGGTACTCGCATTTACGAACTTCGTCCCGAGCAGATCTTTCCCTGATCTGCTTGACTTTGAGCAGCTCGTGAAGCATTCAGGTTAGACTCCAACTACCTGACGCAACTGCTGAATAGTGGCGTCATAATCGTTCAATTCATCTGTGCGTTGCTTTAGAAAAGTCCGGATAGCATCAATTTTCTGTAAAGCTTCATCGGCCACAGCATCGGATCCGGCTTTGTATTCACCGACTTTCACCAGTAGTTCTATCTCTTCAAACTTGGCGAGAAGCTCTCTGAGCTTACCGGCAGCAGCTTTATGTTCTTCCGGGGTGATAGCGTTCATGACACGGCTGGCACTGGATAAAACATCAATGGCCGGATAGTGGTTGGCTGCAGCCAGCTTTCTTGAAAGGATGATATGACCGTCCAGTATGGATCGGGTTTCGTCCGCCACGGGTTCGGTCATATCATCACCTTCTACCAGCACGGTGTAGAGCGCTGTGATTGAACCTGTGTCCGACATGCCGGCACGCTCCATCAGTTTGGGAAGGGTGGCAAATACTGAAGGAGGGAAACCCCGACGAGTGGGAGGCTCGCCGGCCGCTAATCCTATTTCACGCTGGGCACGAGCAAAACGGGTGACAGAATCCATCAGCAGTAAGACTTTTTTGCCTTTATCCCTGAAATATTCTGCAACGGCCGTGGCTGTGTAGGCAGCCTTGGCTCTTTCCATGGAAGACTTATCTGAGGTAGCAACAATGATTACGGATTTCTTAACCCCTTCCGGGCCCAGGTCATGCTCAATAAATTCTCTGAGTTCCCGGCCCCTTTCACCGATGAGCGCCAGAACGGTTACATCGACCTCCGCTCCTTTGACCAGCATCGAGAGAAGCGTACTTTTACCACCACCGGCCGCTGCGAAAATACCCATCCGCTGACCTTCACCGCAGGTGAGTACTCCATCCAGAGCTTTCAAACCAAGTGGCAGGGGCTTATCAATAATCCTGCGAGTCATCGGGTCCGGGCTGTTGGCATAAACCGGGTACCAGGTTTCTGGCTCTATGCCATCAAAGGCCTTTGGGTTTAAGGGGTTGCCCATTCCATCCAGTACGTGACCAAGAAGGTGACTGCCAACACCTACATGGTGAACTTTGCCAGTGGGAATCACTTCTGTGGTAGAGGAGATACCCATGATTTCGCCCATGGGAGATAACACTGTTTCATGACCCTGAAAGCCAACAACTTCGGCGTATCCGGTTTTTTCATCGTTGGGAGTCACCAGCTCACAGAGCTCGCCGATTTTTACCCCGGGAACGGCTGCTTTAATGATCATGCCCTGAACTTCGGTCACACGACCACGGATATCCACTAACCGGCTGCTTTCGACGGCACCTTGCAGAGCTGAAGTGAGGTAGTTAAGTGCTTCGGCCACGATCCCTGTCTCCTCTGCCACTCATACTGTTATTTTAGGGGGCTGATCTGCTGGAAATAAAAAGAGGGCTAAAAAAGCCCTCTTTTTTTGACACTTGAGTCAAGAGTCAGACCATCATACCCATATCTCCAGGTCCGCCTGGAGCGGTTGGAGGCGTTTTTGGCCCACTCTCTTTAGGAGCAGCAGTGCCATCGCTCTCGGTATTGTCGACTTCAGAAATAACCCATTCGAGTGTGTTTACAAACTTCTCAAGGGTTGATTCAAAATTACCGTAGTCAGAGGAAGCCAGCATTGAACGAATCAGCAAAACTTCAGATTTGTCATGATTCAGGGCATTAAATGCCCCTTGCATACTGTGATGCTGAAGGTTCAGTGACAGGAGCTTTTCGTAGAGGCTGGTTTTAGCGTCGTCGTGGGCGTCCATGGGTTTTACCGAAGAGACAAACACCAAGGCTTCATCTTCTTCCAGGTATTCCATATTCACGATCAGGGTATCATCAAAACAGAGACCACAAGCATCGTGTTCATTTAAGCTGAGCTCGCCAAGACCGATGCTCTCTGCAAAATGCTGTAGATTCTCTTCTACATTTTGCTTGTAACTCATTCGATCATACCCTCCAATGGTACTTAGTAAGAAACTGAAATAATGAGAACTAACTTTCAGTATATATCGCTCTTTTGGGTTGCGTTGAAGAATTCGGAACATTGTTTTCTGCTAGATACTTGTTCCGGGAACTCCACGGCCAGATTGAAGTCTTTTAACGATTAAATGTCTTTATCGGTCAAAGTAACGAACGTCTGTATACTTGTTTGAACTTTTTTTCTTCGTTGAGTAGTGAGATTCTTTTTGGTAGATCAAGAGAGCACCGATAGTTTCTGGATGCGAGAAGCCCTGAAGGAGGCTGAAAAGGCCCGGGACAAAGGTGAAGTACCTGTGGGAGCTGTTGTCATCAGAGAAGGGAAAATCATAGGTCGGGGATTCAATCAGCCTATCAGTGGCTGCAACCCGGTGGCGCATGCTGAAGTGTTAGCATTGCAAGAGGCTGCAGCCCACGCGGACAACTATCGGTTGGTGGACTGTGAGCTCTATGTGACCCTTGAGCCTTGTACTATGTGTGCCGGTGCCATTATTCACAGCCGGGTCAAACGGGTAGTTTTTGGTGCTTTGGAACCTAAAGCCGGCGCGCTGATCAGCCAGGCCAGAACGTTAGAGTTGCCTTTTATGAATTATCGGGTGGAAATGACGGCAGGTGTTCTCGAAGACGAATGCAGTGAAATGATTTCAGCGTTTTTTAAAGCTCGCCGTGAAGCCAAAAAGGCTGAGAAGCAACGCCTTAAGCTCTGCTGACTCGATAGTTTCAGGCTCTGTGAGCTGAGAATCTTCCAGTATTTTAGTGGTATTTCTCCTGATCAAAGTAGCTTTATGCATTTTTTGGTCTCGATATTGACCAGATCCGTAGATCAATCACTGGTTTCCATACTGGAGTTTCGATTATTATACCGCACCTGATTATCTCCCTGAGTCCAATTGAGGACAGTTTTTAACATGCTGATTTTGCGTGGTGCTCCGGCTCTATCGCCGTTTCGCAGCCAAAAGCTGCTGGAAACCCTGCAACACAGGATCCCTGAAATAGCCGGTGTTTTTGCTGAATACCAGCACTTTGTTCGGGTTGACGAGGCATTATCTGACCAGGAACTGAAAGTTCTGGAGCAGCTTCTGACCTATGGTCCCCGGATGCAGGAAGGTGAGTGCTCAGGCGCTCTGTTTCTTGTTGTACCCCGTCCAGGCACAATTTCTCCCTGGTCCAGTAAAGCCACCAACATTGCTGAAAACTGTGGTCTCAGCAAAGTTCACCGTATTGAGCGCGGTCTGGCTTATTATGTGTCTGCTGAAGAAGGCCTCAGTCAACACCAGAAAGAACAGGTAGCAAGCCTGATTCATGACCGCATGACTGAAGCGGTTCTGGCTGATGCGAGTGAGGCTGAAGTTTTGTTTGCAGAGACTGAACCTGCCCCTCTGAATTGTGTCGATATTCTTGCTGGGGGACGTGAAGCTCTGGCTGAAGCGAACCTGGCTCTGGGGCTTGCTCTGGCAGAAGATGAAATTGACTATCTCGTCACCAGCTATCAGGGGTTGGACAGGAACCCGACTGATGTTGAGCTGATGATGTTTGCCCAGGCCAACTCTGAGCATTGCCGTCATAAAATTTTTAATGCGACGTGGAGCATTGATGGTGAGAAGCAGGATCATTCTTTGTTTCAGATGATTCGCAATACTCACAATATGAACAGTGAAGGTGTGCTTTCAGCTTACAAAGACAATGCTTCAGTCATTGTAGGCTCTAAAGCAGGACGATTCTTCCCGTCTCCTGAAAAGAAAGACTACCAATATCATCAGGAAGACATTCATATCCTGATGAAAGTCGAAACTCATAACCATCCTACGGCTATTTCGCCCTGGCCCGGTGCTTCTACCGGTGCAGGTGGTGAGATCCGTGATGAAGGTGCTACCGGCCGAGGCTCCAAGCCAAAGGCGGGTCTGACCGGCTTTTCAGTATCCAACCTGAATATCCCCGGTTACAAACAGCCCTGGGAAAAAGAGTACGGCAAGCCAGATCGAATTGTTACAGCTCTGGATATTATGCTGGACGGTCCTCTGGGTGGTGCTGGCTTTAATAATGAATTTGGTCGTCCTAATCTCTGCGGTTACTTCCGTACTTTCGAAACAACTGCCAAAGGTTCAGCCGGTGAAGAGGTGAGGGGATATCATAAACCCATCATGCTGGCCGGTGGTCTGGGTAATATTCGGGCAGACCATGTCGAGAAAGGTGATATTCCTGTTGGTGCCAAGCTGATTGTTCTGGGTGGTCCGGCCATGCAGATCGGCCTGGGTGGCGGTGCGGCCTCATCCATGACTTCCGGTGAAGGCCAGGAAGACCTCGATTTCGCCAGTGTTCAGCGCGACAATCCGGAAATGGAGCGCCGCTGTCAGGAAGTTATCGATCAGTGTTGGCAGCTGGGGGATGAGAACCCTGTCGCTTTCATCCACGATGTGGGTGCTGGTGGATTATCTAATGCTCTACCTGAGCTGGTCAGTGATGGAGGCCGTGGTGGTCGTTTCCAGCTCAGAGATATTTTGAATGATGAACCGGGTATGTCACCACTGGCGCTCTGGTGTAATGAATCCCAGGAACGTTATGTGATGGCGGTTGCTCCGGAAAATATGGAGCTGTTTGAATCGATTTGTAAGCGAGAGCGGTGCCTCTACGCTGTGGTGGGTGAGGCAACGAATGAGCCTCATCTGCTGGTTGAAGACAGTCACTTCGACAATAATCCTGTTGATATGCCTCTGGATGTTTTGCTGGGTAAGCCACCCCGTATGCACCGTGATGTGCAGGCTGAGAATATCTCTCAGAGCGCGCTGGATCTTTCCGGTATTTCTCTGCAAGAAGCCAGTGAGCGGGTTCTGAAGCTGCCCACAGTGGCCAGTAAAAACTTCCTGATTACTATTGGTGATCGCTCCATCACGGGTTTGGTAGCGCGTGAACAGATGGTTGGCCCATGGCAGGTACCGGTTGCTGACTGTGCGGTAACCGCTTCAGCATTTGATACCTTTGCTGGTGAAGCTATGTCCATGGGTGAGAGAACCCCTCTGGCCCTGATCGATGCACCTGCATCCGGTCGTATGGCGGTGGGTGAAGCTATCACTAACATTGCCAGCACTCGCATTGCCAAATTGGGCGATGTGAAACTTTCTGCGAACTGGATGGCTGCTGCTGGACATCCGGGTGAAGACGCCAAGCTTTATGAAACCTGTAAAGCGGTGGGTATGGAACTCTGCCCGGAGCTGGGCATTGCTATTCCAGTGGGCAAAGATTCTATGTCTATGCGTACCAGCTGGAAGGACGGCGAAGCAGAAAAAAGTGTGACTTCACCTCTGTCTCTGGTGATTTCTGCCTTTGCTCCCGTGACAGACATTCGTAAGACTGTGACTCCAGAGCTTCGCACTGATAAGGGTGAAACGGATCTGTTGCTGGTGGATCTGGGTCGTGACCAGAATCGTCTGGGTGGTTCTGCTCTGGCACAGGTGTATGGCCAGATTGGTGACGTCGCACCTGATGTTTCGTCAGCTGAAGACCTTAAAGGATTCTTTAAGGGTATCCAGCAATGTCTGGAAGCAGACTTGCTATTGGCTTACCACGATCGTTCAGACGGCGGTCTCTTCACTACTTTGGTTGAAATGGCTTTTGCTGGTCATTCCGGTATTGAGGTTAATCTGGATAAGCTGGCTGGCTGCGAAGCTGCCATTATTCCAGCTCTGTTTAATGAAGAGCTGGGTGCGGTGCTGCAGGTTCGTCGTGAAGACAAGGGTAAGGTCAAAGATATCCTGGCCGAGCTCGGCTTGGGCTCCTGCACTCATACTATTGCTTCTCTGAGGCCTGATCAGCGCATCAACTTTACCTTTAATGGTGAGCGGGTCATCAGTGAAAGCCGGGTTAAACATCAGCGCTGGTGGTCTGAAACCAGCTATCGTATGCAAGCTCTGAGGGATAACCCTGAGTGCGCGCTCCAGGAGTTTGATAACCTGCTGGACGATACCGACAAGGGGCTGCATGCCTCTCTGCCTTTTGACATATCCAATGATGTTGCAGCCCCCTTTATTGCTACGGGTGCCAGCAAACCTCAGGTAGCCATTCTGAGAGAGCAGGGTGTCAATGGGCATGTAGAAATGGCAGCTGCGTTTGACAAGGCTGGCTTTTCAGCGGTCGATATTCACATGAGTGATATCCTCACAGGCCGACGCAATCTGGCTGAATTCAAAGGTCTGGTGGCCTGTGGTGGCTTCTCCTACGGGGACGTTCTGGGAGCAGGAGAAGGCTGGGCAAAGTCGGTTCTGTTTAACGGAATGGCTCGTGATCAGTTCGCTGCTTTCTTTGATCGACCCGACAGCTTCACTCTCGGTGTCTGTAATGGTTGTCAGATGCTGTCTAACCTGCATGAGTTGATTCCTGGTGCAGAACACTGGCCACACTTTGTCCGCAACCAGTCAGAACAGTTTGAAGCCAGAACGGTGATGGTTGAAGTTCAGCAGAGCAAATCCATTCTCCTTCGAGGTATGGAAGGGGCCAGAATGCCTATTGCAGTGGCTCATGGTGAAGGTTTTGCTGAATTCAAGAGAGCTGATCAGATTCAGAAGCTGTCAGTCAGTGCTCAATTGGCTTTAAAATATGTGGATAATCTGGGAAGAGCGACCGATCGTTACCCATACAATCCGAATGGTTCACCTGAAGGTATCACCGGTTTGACCTCTGCTGATGGCAGGGTCACTATCATGATGCCTCACCCTGAAAGGGTATTCAGGACCGTTCAGAACAGTTGGTATCCTGATACCTGGGGTGAAGATTCGCCCTGGATGAGAATGTTCAGGAATGCCCGGGTCTGGGTTGACTGATTTAAGAGAACCAAGAGGCTGATTCATAATTGACTCAGCCTCTTTTCTTATAATCAGTAGAAATATTGCCGGATGTCAGTACATCAGTCTCGGCGAAGCAGGCCTTCGAACTATTTTCCATTCTAAGCATCTAAACTGGACAGGAAATGGAAGGTAAACGTACTGGGAGACTCATTTATGAACAACAGGATTAAACAGGCAGGGATCGTCTTCTTGCTTTCACTCTCTCTGACTGGCTGCATGACAGACCAGACCGGGACCACTTATTCTGCTTCTGAAGCCCGTCAAATGCAGACAGTCCTTTTTGGTACTGTGGCCGAGTCCAGACTGGTCAAGCTTGAAGGCACTCAGGGCGAAGTAGGTACTCTTGCCGGAGCAGCGGTAGGGGGAATAACAGGCTCCAGTATTGGTGGTCAGCGTGAAAGTGCCATTGCCGCAGTGGCTGGAGCCGTGGCCGGTGGTGTTCTGGGCAGTATGGCTGAGAAAAAAATCACTGCCAAGCAAGGTGTAGAGCTGACCGTCAGACTGGATGATGGCTCTTATGTTTCTGTTGTTCAACAGGTTGATCCAGCGGTTAACTTTGCTTCAGGGGATAAAGTGAAAATCCTGACTCAGGGCTCAACCAGCCGGGTAGTTAAGGTTCAGTGATAGCAAAGGCGGGTGGCTAACAGGCCAACCGCCAATTTATTTCTGGATCGACTGAGGCCTTATGAGGTAATACTCAACGACTAGTTTGGGCTTGTCATTAATCTTTATCTTGGTAACAGGCTCAAATTCAAATCGACCCAGAAATTCAGCCTGGGGATAATTCTTCTCAAGCCGCTGCCGGACTTGTTCTGAGTTTCGCTTACCATCCACCATGACAATGATCCCGCCTTTCTTACGGAAATCTTCTTCCTTCATCCAGAGACTTTCTGCCGGATTCAGCCCAAAAAATGGAGTGGTTTTTCGATTGTGACTGTAAGCAATCAGTTCAGCGACATGATAATGAAGGCCTCCCAGATAATGCATGGGCTGGTTGTAATGATGAGACCATAACTCTTCAGCTTTCAGCATCTGTGCTCGTAATGGCATGAACTCTACTGAATCCCAGTAATCATCATCAAAGAGAGGTTTGAATAGCAGGTAACTGCACCTTAAAGAAACAAATATCAAGCCGGTGAGTAAGCACCAGAGCACGATTTTTTTGAAACGCTGATAATCAATCAGTGGGCGAAGCCAGACAAGTATCAACAAAGGTAGCCATGCAAAGTAGGGGGTTGCCCAGCGTGGTACCAGCTTCTCTCCTGTAACCAGTCCAAACACGAGTGTAAAAGCAAAAGGCCCTGTGGCTATGGCGATAAGAAAAACTTTCTTAAAAGAAGGGTAAACAATAGGCAGTTTCGGTGCTCTGAAAAGGGGGATCATCAATAAGAAGAGCACGAAGATATTGCCAAGACTGTTCTTGATGAAACTGAAAGGGAACGTTAAATGATCCCAGTCGGTCCCTGTGCCATAACGGGCACTCTCAACATAGTTATCTTCCAGATAACTGACAGCGGCAAAGTTATTTTCCCAGAGCCAATAGAGATGTGGGGCCGCAATAGTTAATGCAACAATCCCCCCTAGCCATGGGCCGACGGATGATAGTGCCTTTCTGCCCTCTGAAGTAATCAGTAAAACGATGAGCAGAGGTGCAAACAATACGATGGCCTGATACTTGGTAAGGATGGCCAAACCTGCCATGACACCTGTAATGAGCCAGTAGCTGATAGATTGGCGAGTTACTGCAAAATAAAACGTCAGGGCAAGCAAGGCCCAGACGGGATGCTGCAGTGTATCGGGAGTCACTCTTTCAACACGGTTGCTGTAAAAGAGAATGCCCTGTAATAAAAAGACGGCCAGTAATGCACCTGCCCCGGTTAGATATTCTCTGGCTAGCTTCCAAATGGCGATAAAGGCAATGACCACACAGATCTGAGCCAATAAATAAACAGGCCAGTCACTGGTGTCGCTCAGATTTGAAAAAAAAGCTGCAATCCAGGCTGCCAGAGGAGGGTGTTTATCGTACCCCCATTGCCAAAGGTTGCCCCAGGCAATTCCCTCAAGCGTGTCGGAGTGAAGAGTGTTTCTGGCCAGCCATGGGCCCATTGTCCAGAATAGGAGCTGGAAAAGGCAGATCAGGCTTAGCCAGCGATAAGGGTGCTTTATTTCAACTGAAGTGGGCGAAGACTCAGCCGTTATTGCTTCATTCTGCACAGATCAACTCCTGCGTTTTGACAGTCTTCCACAAAATCTTGGCCCGATAAGTAATCAAACTCCAGTTGTCTGGCTTCCGGGTGATCCAGGCTATTATGACCAGAAGTTTTACCCGGGTGACACATGATGAGCCCTCTGTCGTAAGACTCTGATAACCAGCACTTCATCAGTGCCGAGTAGTTTTCCTTTGGCTCAAGAGAGTAAATACCGGCAAAGGATGTATTCGTGTTGATACTTTGGTTGATCAGCTCATAGAGGAGACTTTTTCCACCAGAACCTTCGATGATGTAGCTTTTCAGTCCGCCACCATGGTGAATGATCGGGGTAACACTTCTCACCCAGTAAGAAGGGTCGGGTTTAAAGCGACGAAGAACCGATAACAAGGCTTCCCTGATCATGGGTAAATGGTGGATATGCTGGTGGCCATCAACAAAGTCTGGAGCTCTGCCTGTCGTATCTAGAAAGCATTGATATTGAGCAGTAATCTCTTCCAGGAGGGCGGTTTTATCCAGAAGACGAAGGTGACTTTTTATCAGCACCTGATTCAAACTGGGGAATCCATTCATAAAACCAGAACTGAGTCCTTTGCCTTCTGTTAAATTCAGGTGCAAGCCAATATCAATCTTGTCTTGAAGGGGGGTGAGGTGTTTTGCCTGTTCTGACCAATTCGTGCTAGTGACCATGCAGCTGGTTGCCTGAATCCTTCCTTTACTGGCCAGTTCAATAATGGCTTCCGATACTCCGGGGTGCATCCCATAATCATCTGCGCACAATGTTATTTTTTTCATTTAAAGGCCCAGTATTTACTCAGGGTAAAAGTGATCAGGGGAATTGTTGCCAGAACGATAAAGCTGGCTACCAGATAATTTAAGTCGGTATAGTTTAAAAGCAGGGTATAAAGTCCCTGGTTGAGTACAAAACTACAAATCAATTGAACCAGCAGGAATTTCACCAAACTACTGCGCAGAGCATGTTGCTTGTGATTGAAAGTCCATAATGAATGCCCGAGATAGCTGACAATGAAAGCCAGAATAAAAGCAGCAGGGTTGGCCATCAGTGGGTTCAGTTGTGTCAGGTTGACTAATAGCCAGAGTGCAGAAAGATGTACAGCTGCAGCGCTTCCCCCAATAACAATAAACTTAATCAGCTGCATCGCTATCCTTCTGATTCTTGAATCCCAGCTGCCTTTGAATTAAATACCTGGGGCGATTTTTTACTTCACAGAAAATGCCAGAAACGTACTCTCCCAATATCCAGAGAGATAAAAGCTGTATGCCGCCAATAAATGTGATGGCGACTATAACGGTAGGCCAACCGGGTAAAGGTGCACCGAGGACAATGGTTCTGAAAATAATAAAGAAAGCATAGAAAACGGATATAAATGAAATAATCAGTCCGAGTCCACCGACGATTCTCAGGGGGAGTGTAGTAAAGGCGGTAATACCTGAAAGAGCCAGGCTGGTCAGTTTGCCGTAATCCCAGCCGGATTCCCCTGCCAGTCTGTCTCTGACCTGAAAAGGCAGACCAATACTCTTGTATCCCACCCAGGCATAAATGCCTTTCATAAACCGGCTTCGTTCGGGCATGGCTTTTAACGCTTCAACGACGACTTTGTCCATTAGTCGGAAGTCACCAGCATGAGCGGGTACATCAATCCCTGTGCTGGAATGCATAATCTGATAGAAAAACTGAGCGCCTTTCTTTTTAAGGAATGATTCATTTTCCCTGTCTTGACGAACGCCATAAACCATCTGGTAGCCCTGGCGCCAGTAATCAACAAAAACAGGAATCATTTCCAGAGGGTGTTGGAAATCTGCATCTATAAGAACGACGGCATCACCGGATGTTGCATCTATTCCTGCCGTGAGTGCCGTTTCCTTACCAAAGTTTCTTGATAACTCTATCAGTTTGACTCTTTCGTCTTCACAGAAGGGCTCTACCAGTTCCACGGTTTTGTCAGTGCTGCCATCGTCAACCACTACAATCTCAAAGTGGTCGGTTATCGCTTCCAGTTGCACTTTAAGTGCCTCCAGAAACTGGCCAATGACTGGACCTTCATTGAAAACCGGCACTACGCAGCTGAGTAAGAATGAGTTGTTAACAGGCATCTTGTCTCCGGCTCGATAATTTCATATGGCCATAAGTTTCGCGTTTTATTCTGAAATACAGGCGTGAAACATCAGGCTCATGGCTGTTTTTGATTGTTATTATTTATCGGCTTGACACTGTTTACTGTGATGCTCAATTCATAAAGCGGCTAAACAAAGAGACAGATTCCTCTTTAGTAGAGTGCCTTTTTATCATGATGGTTGATGAAGCAATTACTGCCTGTGCTTGTGACTATAAATTGAGCAAAAGTCTGCCTTCATAGTGGTATGGTGTCACTAAAAAAGCAAGTCACGTAAGCGATCTGTCGAGCCAGTATTATTTTAAGACTGTGAGATTTTTGTCTGAAAGTCAGAAGAAGCAGGGCTTATTCGCACCTTCCCAAGGTTTGTTGATGACTGCTCCATGATAGAAACGTAAGCATCATGGCGAGGGGTCGGAGCCTGACAAGATTGACTAAAAATTAGAAGCGGCTCTTTTCTATTATCTGAATTGTGCCTGATTAGGACTTTCTGATGCCCCTGAAACAGAAGCATGACCGATCACCTGACGTTTGGTACGGTATAGTCCAGATTCTGAGATCATACACAGACCTGTGACGGAGTAACTATGAGAAAGGAACATCTGATTGCCCTGGCATTTGGCTTTGGAATTCTGGCTGTTGCCGCAGGGCTTTATCTGATGCAGCCGGTAGATGAGCCTCTGCAAGAAGAAACAATCAGTGAGCTGGTTGAGACGCCCGTTGAGCCCGAGTCAGACATTATAGAGCTTGAAGAAGATCAGGACTTCCTGATGCAAAGTGGTGAAGTAACACGGATTATTATTGATGATCAGGATGAAGAGGCTGAAGATATCAGCGGTATATTATCTGAAAAAGTACTGATCAATGATGAAGTGGTTGATCAGAGCGAGCTGGATGAATTGAATCAGTAAGCTTTTTATAGAGACGCTTTTATTGTTCCGGCAGGTGTAAAAACGATAGCGTGTCAGATTGATTACATGAATGTGAGAAATATCTTACAAGGCTTGGCGCTTTCTTCCTGCATTTTAATCCCCCTCTGTATTGATACATTGAAGATGCAAGGACAGCAAATTCACATGGATGTGAAACCTGAAAATGCAAGGATAGCCAATTCACAGGGATGTGAAACCCGCCACGGATAGGCGGGTAATAACCCTGAATCTCCCCAGAGGGTACTCACCAACCCTTGCCTTTGTAAAGATCAGTGATAGTCTGGCGTTGTAATTCCCATACAATATTCTTCATCGAGATGCTTGAGCATTTCCTTGGGCAATGAACCGATGGTATCAGCCTTAAAGGGCTTTTCATTAAAAGTTCAGATGGATTTATAAGATGTCACCTTTCTTAGAACCCGAAATTCTTGCCACTCTGCTCACTGATCCCAAGGTGATTGTGCTCGATGCACGTTTCAGTCTTGCTGACCCCAAATTGGGACAGGCACTGTACGGTCAAGGGCATATTCCTGGCTCACGTTATATTGATCTGGAGAAAGACCTGTCGGCACCGGTTATTTCCGGTAAAACCAGCAGGCACCCTTTGCCTGAGCCAGATGCATTTGCTGAACGGTTGAGAGCACAGGGTATCTCTAAAACAACTCACGTGGTTGTTTATGATGATGGTGGTCATGCCATGGCTGCACGAGCCTGGTGGCAGCTGCGCTGGGTTGGCGTAAAAAGTGTTCAGGTTTTACATGGCGGCTTCAAGTCATGGGTTGCAGGTCATTATCCTGTGACGACAGATATTCCTGTAATAACAAAATCTGATTTTTCGGCAGATGTTGATCACAGTATGACGGTTTCAGCCAGTGACGTTCTGAATCAACTTAAGAATCCCGTTTTTCGTTTGATTGATGCCCGTGCGCCTGAGCGTTTTGCCGGCGAGGTAGAGCCTCTTGATAACAAAGCGGGTCACATCCCGGGAGCTGTCTGCCATCCATTTACTGCCAATATGGATGACTCTGGTTCATTTCTCTCTGAGCAGCAGCTTCAAAAGCAGTTAGGTGATCTGATGGTCGATGGGCTGGAGCCTGTTTTTTATTGTGGTTCGGGGGTGACTGCCTGCCATAATCTATTGGCCATGGAGTACGCTGGCATGTTGGGTGCAAAACTCTATCCGGGCTCTTGGAGCGAGTGGATTACGGATGAAAACAGGCCTGTTGCAACAGGGCGTGACTAAATCTCATTCTGATTGTCAGCTGTTGTAATCGTGTGTTCTTACCGCAAGCGGCTCAAGTCTGAACTCTGTATACTGTGCTCTTTTTAATGAATGCATTAAGGGCTGGAAAATGGGTGGTAGTTATAGATTCCCAATTGGCACTCCTGGTCAGAAATGGGACGAGGAAGAACGCAAAGCCTGGTACAAACAAACCACCATCAAGCGAGAGTATCAGAAGGAAGTCGTGCCTAAAATCATGGCTCTGAAAGAGCGCTATGATGTTGGGCAATATGGCGCCCTTTCCTACGATGTAGAGCGTTTTCCTCTCTATGCCATCAAAAGTCGTAACTGGAGCGAAAACAAGCCAGTTGTACTGGTGACTGGAGGCGTTCATGGTTATGAAACCAGTGGCGTTCATGGCGCATTAAAGTTTCTGGAAACTGAAGCTCAGCGTTATATCAGTGACTTTAATATTCTGGTGGCTCCCTGCATCAGTCCCTGGGGTTATGAAACCATTAATCGTTGGAACCCTGACGCCATTGATCCTAATCGTTCATTCTATGCTGACAGTCCTGCAGAAGAATCCGTTAATCTGATGAAGTTGATCTCAGGTCTAGATCAAGACGTTCTGGTTCATATTGACCTGCATGAAACGACTGATACCGATGAGACAGAGTTCCGTCCTGCCTTGGCCGCTCGTAATGGTGAGGACTATGTGGAAGGAATGGTTCCTGACGGTTTTTATACGGTTGGGGATACTGAGAATCCTGTTCCCGAGTTTCAAAAGGCAGTCATTGATTCTGTTAGACAGGTGACGCATATTGCACCTGCCGATGATCAGGGTGAAATTATTGGTTCACCGGTAGTTCAGGATGGTGTTATCAACTATCCAATGAAAAAGCTGGGTCTTTGTGGTGGTGTGACAAACTGCGTGTATGGTACGACAACAGAGGTGTATCCAGACAGTCCGAAAGTGACTGACGATGAGTGTAATGATGCTCAGGTAGCAGCTGTTGTGGGTGGTTTGAATTATGTGATCAGCCAGCTATAGAATGATGAGCTTGTGTTTCCTGCAGTACAAACTGGCTGCAGGAAACTGTTACAGCAGACAAGCTCATAATCATCAAAGTATGATCATCGACGCAGTGGCGTCAGCTCACGAATATCCTTTTCCATCGCCAGTTTACTGACCACCTGATGTTGGCTGGTAAAGCCTGATACAGACATTCTAACTTCGTAGTGACCTCTTTCTGGTACCAGCTCAGCAGAGAAATTGCTGATTTTCAGACCGTCTTCTGCACTGGAATGCAGTACTTTCTCAAGGCTGTCGAGGCTGCCTGTGGTGACCAGTCTGAGTTTGAGCTCGCTCACTGTCTTCTCCTTCTTTTCCCGTGATGCTTTACTAGGAGGCTGTCTCTTCTCGGGCAGCTTCCTAGCTTTGGGTGTTTGCTTGCAAACAGGTCAGGAAACTTGAATGTGCCGACAACTTCTTATTAATGAGCACATTGTTGATCGCTGCCTGATAATCAATAGTCAAATGACTTAATTTTACAAAGACAAAAAAAAGCCCCCGAACCTTCTCTTGGTGCGGGGGCTGTGTTTTCTGCTTTTCAGCTATCCACGACAGACCCCGCAACACATAATCATGTCGCGTTTCATCATGGTTTTGGTCATGGATAGCTTGGAATTCATCTTGGTTAATGCACTTGGCTAAATTACTAGTGCATTGTATATCAAATCTCTTAACCGAGTGTAAAGAGTTTTTATCTGTCGGGCTGAAAATAATGGTGGCCGCAGGATAGGGAGTTAAGGCAGAAATGGCTTTCAAGAAGGCATCTGCATAGGGGGTATTTCAGGCTAGACTGATCGAGTATCCATCCGGAGAGTGCCTCATGCTTAGAACTAAACACAACTTGAATGATGATTTTGTTCTGATGCAGGAACAGGTTTCCCAACTCAAAGCCAGCGATCCTGGTTTTCAGAAGCTGGCTCGCGAGTATCATCAGCTTGATCATCATGTAAGAGGTCTGGAGATGCGTGATGTCCCCACCAGTGATGAGCACTTTACCCGTTTGAAGAGAAAAAGGGTCCATCTCAAGGATGCGCTCTATCGATGTCTAAATAAGTAAAACTATTGTGCTAATAAGAGAGCTTATTCCTGATTTCACGGTCTGACAATCAGCCGTAAGATTGAGACTATAAAGTGTGAGTAACGGAAGGTTTTTGATTAGCATTCCTTCGATTATTTATTCTGGGAGCCTGACCGAGAACAGACAGGCCGGCCTAAAATTAAGAAAGTTCAAGGCTGAAGCCTCGTTCTACAGAATTTTATTCTCGACCACTATTCTCGACCACTATTCTCGACCAGGCTCCTGAAGCAGCAGGCTGGACTTTTGGTTAAGTCGATTGGCTGCAGGTTGGGCTTTATCAGGCGGTTTCCTGTACTATGGCCTGTCCTTTTACTGAAGTATTGTGATGCCCTGAGGGGAATTAATGAAACAATGGCAAGTTGATAGCTGGAGAGAAATGCCTGTCATCCAGCTGCCAGAATATCCCAATCAAGATCACCTGAAGCAGGTAGAACAGCAGCTGCATGGCGTGCCACCACTGGTCTTTGCCGGTGAGGTAAGAGCACTGCGCCAGAAACTGGCAGCGGCGACTCAGGGCAAAGCCTTTCTGTTACAGGGAGGCGATTGCGCTGAGAGTTTTTTGGAGTTTTCTGCAGATAACATCCGGGATACCTTTAAGGTATTGATGCAGATGGCCGTAGTACTGACCTTTGGTGCCAGCTGTCCGGTTATTAAAGTGGGTCGTATGGCAGGCCAGTTTGCCAAACCGCGCTCATCAGGTACGGAAATCATTGATGGGGTAGAACTGCCCATTTATCGTGGCGATATCATCAATGGTATGGAAGCAACCGCAGAATCCAGGGTTCCTGATCCTGAAAGAATGCTCAAGGCATATCATCAGGCTTCTTCGACCCTGAATCTGCTCAGAGCGTTTGCTCAGGGTGGTTTGGCTTCTCTGGAGCAGGTTCATGCCTGGAATCTCGATTTTGTCGCCAGCAGCCCCCAGTCAGAGCAGTACAGTCATCTGGCAGATCGTATTGATGAAACGCTGGATTTTATGAAGGCTTGTGGTATTTCTTCCGAGCATTCCAGAGTTATCAGTGAGACAGACTTCTATACCTCACACGAAGCCCTGTTACTGCCTTATGAGCAGGCTCTGACTCGTCAGGACAGCATCTCTGGCAATTGGTATGACTGCTCAGCGCATATGCTTTGGGTCGGCGACAGAACTCGCCAGGTTGAAGGGGCCCATGTTGAATTCGTCAGGGGTATCCATAACCCGATTGGTCTGAAAGCAGGTCCTACCATGCCTCCTGAAGACCTGATCCGGTTAATTGACCTGATCAACCCTGAGAACGAAGCCGGTCGCCTGAATGTGATTGTGCGGATGGGAGCGGACAATGTTGAAAAGCATTTGCCTGAACTGATTCGTGCCGTTGAGAAAGAAGGGCGTCAGGTATTGTGGAGCTGTGATCCAATGCACGGCAATACTTTCAAAGCATCCAACGGCTATAAGACTCGCGAAGTCAGTCGTATACTGCGTGAAGTGAAGCAATTCTTTGCGGTTCATCAGGCAGAAGGGACTTATGCGGGTGGTGTGCACTTTGAAATGACGGGTCAGAATGTGACCGAGTGCATTGGTGGTTCTCGTGCGGTGACCGAAGACTCTCTGGGTAATCGTTATCACACTCACTGTGATCCAAGACTGAATGCTGACCAGGCACTGGAACTGGCCTTCATGATTTCTGACACATTGAAAGACTGCCGCAAGATGCGCGAAAGCTGATCACCATAAGCACCGTAATGGTAGGCAGATTGTTATTGAATGACTCTGAGTCAGACAGTAGCAGAAGGCTTGCAGATGTTATTGTTACATTGCGATGTTTATGAATAGCCGCACTCGCAGGTTGCCCAAATGGCCTTGTCTGAGACAAGGCCATTTTTTTCTGAAGATGATCTATTTTCAAAGTGTGCTTTTTTTCTGTCTGACCTATCTCTCCAAGACCTTTACCAAAAGACCTGTGACGCATCTGTTACCATTTGACAGCAATTGCTTCCGATATAAAATAAATTGGAAATACGGCGTGTAGCGCAGCCTGGTAGCGCATTTCGTTCGGGACGAAAGGGTCGGAGGTTCGAATCCTCTCACGCCGACCAGTAGGAGCCTGAAGGTGTTGAAAACCTTCTCGGTTGCAGAGTAGAGAGGGTTCACCTGAAACTGAACTGAAGGCAATTCAGTTTCAGGTGGCCTGAAGACGTTCAGTGACTGTTAATGGTCAGAATTTATAAGTGACAGCAACGTAGTGGCTGATGCCTGTAGACTCCAGCTTTTTGGAGTCCTTGATCAGGTAGACATCTTTATAAAGCTTGAAGCCGTATCCTGCGGCCCAGCGCTCTGAATGCCAGTAGAAGCCATTAAACATAGCGCCACCACTGGTAGCCTGTTCATTGCCCTTGAACGTGTTTTTGGCTCCAAACTGATAATCAATGTATCCCTGGTAGGCAAGAAAGCTGTTGTTCTCAAAATGGACAAAAGGCTTGAACCAGTTTGTGGACAGTTGATAGCCATTCCAGGCTTTCTTGTTGAGCTCGTATAGACCATAAAGATTGACACCGACTTTCCCAAACCAGGGCACCATCACATCAGCGCCCAGTCCCCAGAAGGAGTTGTTGACGTCGATACTCTCCACCACCTTTCCTTGGGAATCCGTATAATTGGCACCGCCGCCTCCCCAATTAAAGAGAGTTGAGAAGTAGAGTTCCTGTACTGGCCCGAAGGAAAGATCTTTTCCTGTAATTGCGTCCAGGGAGAAGCGAGGCTGAAGTTTAAAGAAAGTTTTTGAGGAGCCTTTCTTGTCACTGTTGTCGCTATTGGTCAGATTAAAAATGTCCAAGTAGCCATACAAATCTAAAAAGCCGGATCGTCCGCCAAACTCCATTTCAAGATAATCGTGTCCGCTATTGGCGTCCTTGGGTCTGGGAAGCTCCTTATAGGCATACATCAAATTGAATTGGAGCCATTTGTAATCATTTTTATGGATGTCATCTGAGTAATCAGCTGCGGGTGCAACAGAGGCCGCAATTGACAGAGCTGAAGTGAGGGATAGAGTTTTCAGGTACTTCATGATCTGGATCCTGGGCAGAGCAAAAGAGAGTTCTTGCTGAAACCCTGAAAAGATTAGACCAGAATCAGAGTAAAGCAGGCTTGTGGAGCGATGGGTCTCTAATTTGGAACTTTGTTCTACATGATGGATTACCCTGAATTTTTCGTATCCTATGAGCTGGAAAAAGTGAAAGTCGGTCTGATTTTTTATCCATTTAAGAAGATGTGGCAAATACTTTTGTCAAAGCCGAATCATTTTGGTAGATTAGCCGCCGTTCCGTGACGAGGGCTTAGAGCCTGTCGCGAGAGGAAGACGGGGTATAGCGCAGTCTGGTAGCGCGCCTGCTTTGGGAGCAGGATGTCGGGAGTTCGAATCTCTCTACCCCGACCATTTTCTTTTTTGACTTCTCATGACTTCCAAGTATTAATTGTCATGAGGAAAATAAGATGTTCCTTCTAAAAGGAGACATCTTACGGTTAAAAACCGGGGTATAGCGCAGTCTGGTAGCGCGCCTGCTTTGGGAGCAGGATGTCGGGAGTTCGAATCTCTCTACCCCGACCATTTTCTTTTTTGATTTCTCATGACTTCCAAGTATTAATTGTCATGAGGAAAATAAGATGTNCAGAGCTGAAGTGAGGGATAGAGTTTTCAGGTACTTCATGATCTGGATCCTGGGCAGAGCAAAAGAGAGTTCTTGCTGAAACCCTGAAAAGATTAGACCAGAATCAGAGTAAAGCAGGCTTGTGGAGCGATGGGTCTCTAATTTGGAACTTTGTTCTACATGATGGATTACCCTGAATTTTTCGTATCCTATGAGCTGGAAAAAGTGAAAGTCGGTCTGATTTTTTATCCATTTAAGAAGATGTGGCAAATACTTTTGTCAAAGCCGAATCATTTTGGTAGATTAGCCGCCGTTCCGTGACGAGGGCTTAGAGCCTGTCGCGAGAGGAAGACGGGGTATAGCGCAGTCTGGTAGCGCGCCTGCTTTGGGAGCAGGATGTCGGGAGTTCGAATCTCTCTACCCCGACCACTTTCCTTTCTTACATATCTCTGACCTCATTATCCGTATCAATACTTTGTAAATATTGTTCATTTCTTATCGAACTGACAGAGCTAATATCTGTAGAATGAGCCTCCGTTAGTTTAACTTGGAGTATTAGGTGGTTACGCTCGTTGCGTATATTCTTGTCGCCCTTGGCGTCTCTTTTCTTTGTTCGGTGTTTGAAGCCGTTCTTCTCAGTATTTCACCCGCATATGTTGTCAGTCTTGAGCAAAAAGGCAGTCGCTGGGCTCCGCTGGTTCGATCAATGTACGACAGCATCGACAGACCTCTGGCAGCCATTCTGACGCTGAATACCATTGCTCATACTATTGGTGCGGCAGGAGCAGGAGCCCAGGCAACCAAAGTGTTTGGTGATGCCTATTTTGGGGTGTTCTCAGCGGTGCTTACACTGCTGATCCTTGTTATATCAGAGATTATTCCTAAAACCATTGGTGCCACATGGTGGCAGCGCCTCGTTCCATTTATGGCGTTGAGCGTTAACATTATGGTGAAGTCTCTCTTGCCTCTAATTTGGATGACAGAACTTATTACTAAAAAACTGTCGCCTAAAGACAAGAAGAACCCCTATCTCAGGGATGAAATCCGCGCCATGGCAGATATTGGTGAAGAGGAAGGCACCCTGATGGGAACCGAGTCCGATCTGATGAAGAATATGCTGCGTTTCAGGGATCTGAGCATTGTAGAAATTATGACTCCCCGTTCGGTGCTTTTCTCGCTGCAAGAGTCCACCACTACTGAAGAGTATCTTGAAAAATACTCAGATAATGGCTTTTCCAGAGTTCCTGTTTATGGTGAGGATCCTGATGATATCAATGGATTTGTCAGGCGAATGGACATTCTGGTTGCTCAGAACAAAGGGCAGAAAGTCAGCCTGGCTTCGCTTAAGCGTCCTCTAATGGCTGTGTTGGAAAATGAGTCTCTGCCTGATCTTATGGGTAAGTTTTTGGAGAAACGCTGTCATATTGCGATGGTGGTAACAGAGTATGGTGATATCCGAGGCATAGTGACGCTGGAGGATATGATCGAGACACTGCTGGGACGAGAAATTGTTGATGAAAGTGATAAGGCTGTCGACATGCAGCAGGTTGCCAGACAGAAATGGGCAGAAAGGTTGAAAGCGCCCAACTGAGACGGGGTGTCGGTCTCCAGGCTGACACCCTCCCGAGTGATTTCTGTCTATAGTTGTTGTGTAACGATCAACAAAATACACAGAAGAAACTTCATGGCGATTTTAGAACTGGTTCCGGAATCTAATCCTGTATTAAGAACACCCACCACTCCTGTTACTGACTTTGGTCCAGCTTTTCAGAAAATAGTGGATGATATGTTTGAAACCATGTACGCCGTTAATGGTGCAGGGTTAGCTGCCACTCAGGTAGGTTTGGGTATCAGGGTGGCCGTGATTGATGTGACATCTGATCAAAGCCAGGCTCTGGTGATCGTAAACCCGGAGATTATTGAAACATCTGGCGAGCAGAAAATGGACATGGGGTGTTTGTCACTGCCAGGTTGCTGGGCTTCGGTTAAGCGCGCTGGATGGGTGAAAGTCAGGGCTCAGGATCGTCACGGTGAAGTGTTCGAAATAGAAGGTGAAGGGGTTCTTTCAGAGGCTTTTCAGCATGAAATTGATCATCTGAATGGCATACTGTTTATTGATAAACTTTCCGTTCTGAAACAGAAGATGGTCCGTCAGCGAGCCCGCAAAGTACTCAAGCGACACGAAAGAGGACAAAAATAAGGCTCCGTTGGGAGCCTTATTTTATTGGGTATTTTTTCATCATTGAGGCAGGGTGGAAAATGTTCTGCTCATAGCGGTTAAAGAATCGTCATGAATGCTTAAGGTGCTTTTTCAAGAACTGTTCTGCTCTTCTGTAACCTGCTACCCAGGGCGCATGACAGAGGAAAGAATGCACTTCATCTGGAATGGCCATACCCTCAACGGTGATATTCCGTTTTCTTAACTCATTGTACAGTCTCTGTGATTCCTCAAAGTGAACATTGCGGTCGTCATCAGGGTGAATCAGCAGTACGGGAGATTGCCAGGTATCCAGGTAATGCCAGGGTGAGCTTTCCAGAGCTTTCTGGGCACGCTTCTGAGCGGCTTCCATTTCTTCAGCCGCCATACAGGAAAATTTTTCCGAGTCCCAATGTCTCTGGCGAAATTCTCTGGGAAAGTGGTGACAGCCCTCAATATCAACACCGGCCTTAAACAGGTCGCTGTTTCGGGCCAGCGCCATGGCAGTCAGATAGCCGCCATAAGATTTTCCCCATATACCGAGCTTCTCAGCATTAACGTCTAAACGACTGGCAAGCCATTCGCCTGCAGCTTGAACATCCTGATACTCGGTTGCACCATTCCAGCCGTATGGGCCAGGGTGCCGGAATTCCTTGCCATAGCCTGAACTGCCTCGGTAATTCAGGGAAAGTACCAGAAACCCCTGTGAGACGAGGTATTGGTTGAAGGCATAAACGTAGGACAGTCCGTGCCAGTTACTGAATCCTGCAACAGTCTGGCACCAGGGGCCTCCATGAAGGGTCAGCAGGGCAGGGAAAGGCCCCTTGCCTTCTGGTTTCATCAGCTGACCATGAACTTCCAGACCATCTTTGGAATGAAAGCTGATGCCTTCCACCTTATTAAAGCCCCGGCATCCGACTTCGTAGGCAGGTTGTCCAAAGCAGTATACCTGTTGGTCGTCAGGCCGGATCAAAACGGGTATCAGAGGTTGCTGGTCGCCCCCCATGATCAGGCCTACAGCGTTTCCTGAAGCAACGGAAACCGGCTGAAAGGCAATGCTACCCTCTGGCAGCAAGCTTTGCAGGTCTTCTTCGGAACCATTACTCAGGTTCAGGCGGGAAAGGCGGTAACCATGATGTTTGCCTTCATTGTGGGTGAAATAAAGCCAGCCACCGTGCCGGTCAACGTCATAACTGTGAATCAGGAACTCTCCCTCGGTCAGGGTCTCAACATGTCTTCGGTTTATATCCAGCCGGTAAACATGATTCCAGCCACTGACTTCATGACTGAACAGCAACTGTGATTCATTCACCCAGATAATAGGTCTGTCACCCTCCTGAAGGCTGATGCCATCTCCTTCAGGACACTGCCAGTACTGTCGGGCTTTCATGGAATTTGTGTTAAATATCCAGAGTTCAAACCGGTCAAAAAAACGGTTGAACCAAAAGTCCGTGATATCCGGTTTGACGCCATGGCATTTCAGGTAAGCAATATGTTGGCCGTCTGCAGACCAGGTGGGTTGAATATCTCTGTCAAAGCTGGGGTTTAGCCATTGAATACGATCCAGTCCGGGTGTGTGAATACCAATAAAGCTGTGTCGATGGCGGCTGATGGTCATGGCCAGCCGGTCTCCCTGTTCTGTCCAGCTGAGCTCGGTGATGTTGCCACGGGTAGAGAGCACTTCTTCAGGCTCCAGAGAACTGGATGCCGTATCGATTTTGAACAGTTGTCCCTTTTTACAGAAATATATTTCTGTGGAGTCGGGTCGGAAACAGGCCAAATGAGTTTCAGCCAGCTCAACAGGGTGGGAGTCCCTGCTGTCGAGATCGATAAACCATAACATCTGTTTAGGAGGTGTATTCAAAGACAGTGGATTGGGATATTCACCCAGTACATTCTTGCCTTCACCTCTTATAAAAAGCAGGTAGCGACCCTCATCTGAGATCTGTAATCCAGAGATCATCTGACCATCATCTTCTCGCCAGGCAGATACTTGAGCGGGGTCGTAACCGGGCGCTGAAGCAATAAACAGATTACGAATACCTTTTGTAGTCCGTATCCATACCAGACGATCTTTGTGACGAGCACTGACCATGTTTTGAGCAAAGGTAAAACCCAGGTACTCATCAAGGGACTGCATATTCAGACGCTCCACCAGAATTATTCCCTTAAGGAAAGTTAATGGAGTTTATTTACGCAAGCCGTATGGCTGTTTTGCTTATCGACGAAATGCAGGGTTCTGGCTGTTAATGCTTTTCTTGATTATCTGTACAACCTTCATCATGGGAAGCTGGAAGGTGAAGGAGCTTCCAGAAGGCCCTTTACTATTGGCCTGGATGGTCCCTCTGGAGCAGGCAAGTCTACCTTTCTTGAAGAATTCACTGAAGAGATTCGAGTCTCTTCAGCACGCTATCATCAATCACATCCGGAGCAGTTGGAGAGAGTTTGTAATCTGGAAACACTGGAGATCGGGGTTGAAAGGGTCAATGCCACTGAACCTGTTTCTCCTACATGGCCCAATCGCCCTGTTTTGCCAGAATTGAGAGGGCATTCTCAGTGGTAGCCTGAGCGATCTCTTCAACAGGGCTGGCACGTAATTCGGCAATTTTTCGAAGGACAAGGGGGAGTTGGGTTGGAGTATTTCTCTGACCCTGATAGCCAGACATGGGCATATCAGGGGCATCGGTTTCCAGAACAAGGCTGCTCAGGGGAAGAGTCGCTACCAGCTGACGTGTCTTTCTGGCTCTCTCGTAGGTGATTGTGCCACCAAACCCTAACTTAAAACCCAGCTCTATGTACTGTCTGGCCTGCTGTTCACTGCCAGAAAAGGCATGAACGATGCCTCCGTTTTTCAGTTTAAACTGTCTCAGCTGTTTAAGAATGTCATCGTGCGCTTTGCGACAATGAAGAATCACCGGTAGATTGAATTGATCAGCAACTGCCAGCTGTCTGACAAAATAATAATGTTGTTGAACGCGATTTGAGTCAGCCAATGCATAGTCCAGGCCGATTTCACCGACTGCCGAAACCGTCTCAGAATGGTGCTTCAACGATTCTTTCAGGTCATCAAGGTGAGATTCTTTGTGGCTATCCAGAAAATAAGGGTGTAATCCCAGTGCGACATAACGTCGCACAGAGTCCGGTTTCTGATTGAAAAGCTTGAGAATTCTTGGCCAGAAGCGAGCCTCTGTTGCCGGGATGCAGATGGATCGAATACGCTCATCCCAGCACTGATTAAGGGTTTCCTCACGATCTTTATCGAACTCAGGGAAGTCCAGGTGGCAGTGACTGTCAAACAATTCTGGCATGGGTTTCATGAAGTCCACACAGTTGGTGATAGGGCGTCAGTCTGCTATGTTACCTCGATGAAAATAAAGCAGTATACAGGGTTGGGCGTTTCGCTGGTGTTGATGGCAGCACTGGTTTTTTTACCCAGCTATTTTAAGTCGAAATCTGAAACTGAGCTGGCCCAACAGAGCTATCAGAAGAAATGCCTGGTAGCAGAAGGCTGCAGACTGATGACAGGGGATCGTCATATTGAACTGAATATCAAGCCTTCCAGCCTTCCTAAGCTGGAGCCACTGGATATTGAAGTTCGACTGGAGGGAGTACCAGCAGATAAGGTCACCATGGAGTTTTTTGGTCGAGACATGCCGATGGGGTTGGCGCCTTTTCCTCTTTATAAACAGCCCTCACTTCTTGGGCCGTCGATATACAGTGGTATTGGCAACCTCGCGTTCTGCACAGTCGATAAAAAAATGACCTGGCTGGCCAGGCTGGTGATTGAATCAGATTCCGTAGTGACAACGGTCGTATTTGAACTGGAGAGTTGAAGCATGAAGCCTCTGGCAATAAAGGCGCTGGGTATTATTACAGGGATTACATCTCTGGCCCTGCAGGCTGCAGATGTTGAGATCAAGGATCAGTACGCAAGAGCGGTTCCTGCTGTTTCTACAAACTCTGCTGCGTTTTTGACCATTACCAATAAAGGTAAAGAGGATATCAAACTGGTCTCTGCTGACAGTGATATTGCTGACCGGGTGGAATTGCATGGTCACAAGCATGAAGGAAACATGATGAGAATGTTCAAGCTGGATGACATTGACCTTCCGGCAGGCAAAACTGAAGCTCTGAAAAGTGGCGGTAGTCATATCATGCTGATGGGACTAAAGAAGCCCATGAAAGCGGGAGATCAGGTCGATATCACCCTGCATTTCTCAGACGGTGATGCTGTCGACGTTAACGTGCCGGTGAAGGACCTCAGTGAGCAAACCAAAGACACAGCGCACGGAAGTGCTATGAAAGACAGTAAGATGGATCACAGCTCAATGGATCATAGCAGTATGAAGCACTGAGGAATTGTCTGAAATTTATTTCCCGGTTCAAGCTCTCTCAAAGCCCGTTCGGGCTGAGCCTGTCGAAGCCCAATACCGCGACCCTTCGACAGGCTCAGGGTGAACGATATCCGAGCGTATATCGGGAAGTTATTATGAACAGAGAGGCTCGATCGTTTGTCGAAGCTTGCAGTGACGTTGAGTAGAGGATTTGGCAACAGGGGCAACTTCAGTCATAGAGACTCCGGTTGTAATGGCAGTACAGGGCGACTGCGTCCCTTGCTGTTTCCAGAGAGAAGGGGTTATCCCGACGTGGAAATATAAGCTGTCTACACCTTACCTGGCATCTGTATTGCGAAGAGCCCGTCTGTCAGGCTCATACTATTGGGCAGAGGGATAGCAATATTAGGCCAATAAATCAGTTCTTGCCTGATGGAACCACTTTGGAGCCTGTCCAAAGTGGTTTCAGAACTGAGGGGGGTCAGTGCTCGCGAGTGGTTCGGAAGGTGATATCCGGGTAGCGTTCCTCAGCCAGTGACAGGTTGACACGGGTGGGGGCCAGGTAGGTCAGGTAACCACCGCCATCAATGGCCAGGTTATCAGCGCATTTGCGTTTGAATTCTTCCAGTTTGCGTTCGTCTGCACAATTGACCCAGCGGGCAGTATTGACGTTGACGGGTTCGTACATGGCTTCCACCTTGTACTCGTCTTTAAGGCGACGCATAACAACATCAAACTGGAGTACGCCTACCGCACCAAGAATCAGGTCGTTATTGTTCAAAGGCATGAACAGCTGAGTAGCCCCTTCTTCAGAAAGTTGTTGTAGACCTTTCTGGAGTTGTTTGAGCTTCAGAGGGTCTCTCAGGCGAACACGTTTGAAGAGTTCCGGAGCAAAGTGTGGGATGCCACTGAAACGGATCTCTTCACCCTGACTGAATGTATCACCAATCTGGATGGTACCGTGGTTGTGCAGGCCGATAATATCACCCGACGTGGCTTCTTCCACATGAGAACGATCACCTGCCAGAAAGGTTACAGCGTCGGCAATTTTGACATCTTTACCGGTGCGCACGTGCTTCATTTTCATATTGCGGGTGTATTTACCGGAGCAGATGCGCAAAAAGGCAATACGGTCGCGGTGTTTCGGATCCATATTGGCCTGAATTTTGAACACAAAGCCGGAGAACTTGGCTTCGTCAGGTTCTACTGCTCTCTGGTCTGTTTCGCGAGCCAGTGGTGCCGGTGCCCATTCAGCAAAATCGTCCAGCATTTCACGCACACCAAAGTTGGCCAGGGCGGTACCGAAGAAAACCGGAGTCATTTTGCCGGCGCGATAGGCTTCCAGATCAAATTCGTGACTGCCACCGCGTACCAGCTCTACTTCATCGAAAAAGTCATCATAAATATCACCCAGCAGCTCTTTGGCTTCGTCAGAATCAATACCGTTGATGCGAATGTCGTCGGGGATTATGTGTCCCTGACCCGGGGTGAAGACGTGAATGGTGTCTGTGTAGAGGTTATAGACCCCTTTAAAGTTTTTACCCATGCTGATAGGCCAGGTAATGGGTGCACACTGTATCTTCAGGATGCTTTCCACTTCGTCCAGTACTTCAATCTGGTCCCGAACTTCACGGTCCATCTTGTTGACAAAGGTAAAGATAGGCGTGTCTCTCAGACGGCAGACTTCCATCAGTTTAATGGTGCGGTCTTCGACACCCTTGGCGCCGTCAATCACCATCAGGCAGCTGTCTACAGCCGTTAGCGTTCGGTAGGTGTCTTCGGAGAAATCTTCGTGCCCGGGAGTATCCAGCAGATTGACAGTACAACCTTTATAGGGGAACTGCATAACGGAGGTGGTAATCGAGATGCCCCGTTCCTGCTCCATTTTCATCCAGTCAGAAGTCGCCATTCGTCCGGTTTTACGGCCCTTGACAGTTCCCGCCATCTGGATAGCACCACCCAGTAGCAGTAGCTTTTCTGTGATGGTGGTTTTACCGGCGTCCGGGTGACTGATGATCGCAAAGGTTCGACGCCTTGCCACTTCGGGGGATAATCCACTCATTGATGTATTGCCTGATTTCAGAGCTTGGAAAAATGGCTGCATTATATCGGCTCTGTGGCGCAAAGCCAGTACACCATGCATGCTGACGGTCTGAATATGGGTGATCAGCTTAAAACAGTCAGTCTTGAGAAGCAGAAAAGGCGAGAGTAAGTTATACCCATTGCATATTCTAACTACGCTATTGCGCGGGTAAGCTGAACACAATTCCAGTGTTGTAACTCCTCGTAATAGCTAGCTATTAATCGTCATTCCGTCTTGGTCTTATGTCAGCTTGCCATGCTCAGTACGGTAGTTAGAAAATGCGATGGGTATTATCTGGTCAAAATTCGAGTCAACGGTCACTTTATTAAAGCCATTCGGTTCTTCTTTCTGTGTTGACCTGTGAACGAAATACGAGGGTTTTCTTCGTATGAATGAGTTTGATTTAAGTGAGCTTTGCAGGGTTTTGGTCAAACTGGCCGATAACAGTTTTCGAGGAGATTTGAGATAAGGACGCTGAGGCTTTGATTCCATCGCAACGGACTTTGCAATGTCTGCAACCACTGTTGAACAGGGAGCGGGATGAGTCTCCGAACAATCCTGTCAAAGGTCAATGGCGGGGCCGTGAAGCCGAGTTGTTGCCACTTCCCATCAGGCAATTGGGAGAAGGTGATGCACTCAGTGCCGGTGAAGGAGCTGCGGCCTTTGCCACCAAATACGGCAATTATGTAGAAAAACAGCTGCACTATGACCTCAAGAGTAAACCACTGAATCAGCGAACACTCAAAAAACTGGAAACTGCAGCCTCAAGCTTGTTGCGTGATGTCAGAAAGTTGAATCAAGACAGTATCGAATACTGGCTGGAATCCGGCATGGTTGAGAAAGCATTTGAGCGGGCAACACCTTTCAAGTGGCGGTCTCTTCCTCCTCACGAACAGGAACACCTTAGTGAAGTGCTTCAGTTTCAGCTTTCCCTCAACACCGACTATCTGAGTTATTCAAAGGCGCTGGATCTGGCGGTTAAAACGGTCAGGCAGCATGAATCCATATTCTCGGCGAATGCTCCCAGAACCGCACAGTTTCTCACCGGGGAATCACAGGGTCCCCATACGCTTTTTCCCGGTCAGCTCAGACTCTGGGCAGCGGAGCACTTTGATAAAGACAAAGTCCCGGGGACTCCGATAGAAGACGATGGAATAGATCTTTATATCAGTGAGTATGAGATGAAACTGGTTGGTAATGCCGAATATTACACCAACCGCGTTTCAGGTCTTCTCTCAGGTTCTCCACTGGAGCGTCTGGAGCATTTCAGTTATGCACAGCAGGCGGAAGAGGCCCGGGATGTTGCCAAAAAACTGATCAAGACACTGGATGCCCTTGAGCGTCATTCAGACAATATTCCTGCTGAACTGAGAAATGCATTAACCCAGGATCTGGTAGGGCAGTTGGATGACTTGCTGGACTTGATTGATCATTTAGAAGTGAGTGATGAAGAAGATCCTCTGGGTCCTCAGCAGTGGGAGAAGTTTAAATATCTGGAGGTATTGTCTTCGATCAAGGTACTTGAGCGTGAAATGGTGGAAATCAAAAGCTCGGGAGAGGAGGGGCAGCTCAGCAGTAAGAAAGTTCGGAAGCTGGCACAATTAAAGGCTCTACATCAGGAGTGGAGTGAACACCTCAGAAGTATTGAGCAAAAAACGGATAATGATTTTCCTCCAGCCAGAAGTCATTCAACGGGAGGAGTATCTCGGAGTGATGTTCAGCCATTGAATGATGCCAAAGTCTATACCGCGAGTATTCTGAAACAGTTGGATGAAGTTGGACTGGATAAGCCTGAGAAAAAGCTGAAGCATGCTCGCAGTCTGGTGCTCTCAACCGTTCAGTGGGAAACCGTCACTACCCATCTGGATGTGAGGGTCGAAGGGCAGGTTCGACATTATGAAAATCAGTTGATTCCGGCCTCCCAGATTAAATGGGGGGAGGGGGGAAGAGATGTCTTCAAACACTCTTATCATGGCACGGGCAGACCATCGACTGAAACAAAGGAATTGTTTCATGCCATGAACATGGGGCAAACAGAACTGTCGACTACTGAAAAAGGAAAAAAGAAAGTTCTGTTCAAAGGGTTGCGTTCAGGGACGCTCAGTGCCTACGGAATAAAAGATAAAAAGCCCAGGCGCGCTGCAGCCAGAAATCGTGCCAGAGAACTGGTGACTGCAGGGGTTAAACAGTTTCTTGAAGATAATCCTGATTATCTGACATCAGGTAAGCCTATCCCGTTGAAAATGCTCTCAACCTCTCTGCTCAGCGCAGATAAACTCAGACATTATTTGCACATCCATGACGATGAACTGACTATGCAGCGAGAGCAAGTGGCTGCACTCAAAGAAATACAGAAAGAACTCAATGGCGGTAAGCCTCTGGTGTTTTTTGATGCCAGTGGCAAAGAGCATAAGCTCTCAGTGGATATGAAATTGGCCAATACCAATTATGGGGTCAACTCACTTTCACTGGGTGGTTTAAAATCCATCACCCGCCCTTGGGGAGAAGCTAAGCGTGTCAACAACGAAGGACTGATTGAACTGATGGGGTCTGTTGATCAGTTTGACTCTGTTGGAGGGTGGGTTGGAGATTATCTGGCGAGTGGTGCATCGGAAGAATCCAAAAACGTTGTACGAATGCTGGTTGAGCAAATCAGAGATCTGCATGCATCAGGTGACTATCGAAAAGAAGGCGAAGACGCTTACAAGATGATTGAGCGGTTGCAGTTGCTGGCTTTCAAAATAGGTGCGGTGGGCCATATCAATTGTAAAAGTGGTAAAGACAGAACGGGAGAGGCTGATGCATCTATCAAGCGCTTTGCAGCGGAAGTGGAAGCCAGAGGGTATGTGCCTGATCCCCGTAAGCCTATTGGCAGGGAAGATCGTAATCTCAGCCAGGCTTTCCAGTTTGGCTCAGGGAATATTGAATGGCAGCAAATGAATATTAACCGGCCAGGCTTTAAGACTCAGCTGAATAAAAAACGTTTGGGTGAGTTTGCTTACCAGCGCTCTCATAAAGCCCGGTTCAACGTGAAATAACAACTTACTGTCTTCTAAGGAAAGTTCGGCATTAATTTCCTTTTTTGACCAGACCCCGTTCGGGCTGAGCCACCACCCTTAGACAGGCTCAGGGTGAACGGAGCCCATGTTTTAATCGGGAATTTATTTCGAGAAAAATCCTAAAGGAATAGCAAATGCTTGATGCGGAGCCAGTAACCGTCAGGGATGGTCATTATCAGAAGGTCTCTGATTATTATCAGGATGCTTTGGCTTTAAGTCGAACAGATGATAAAGCAACCAGTCTTGAACCCGACAAACAGACGGGAAGACTGAGAGCTCGTGAAGTGACATTAAGCAGCTATCTGACCACACGCCTTTCTTTCTCTCCTCCCATGGCAGAAGTGTCAAAAGCAATTAATCAGATGACAGTAGCCGCTGCAGAGTGGGAACAAAAGCTGCAGATGCCTGTTTCAGTGGATCAGTTTAAAGTGGCCGACTCTTATGATCCCACGCCTGAAACGCTGTCAAGGCATTTGGAAGGTCTGCTTAATCAGAAAGCTTCACAGTATTTGCGTTTGTCAGAGCGATTGCTCGGGCGATTAAAGGCCTGTGGAGAGCATCCGGATTCGAATTGGCGAAATACCAACAAGCAATTTGAGGCAATAGAACAGGAGTTTTTTGACGGCTACCGTCGTTTGGTTTCTCTCTGTCTGGTTTCTCTATGTAGTAGCGATCTGGAAGTCATGAACAAGGAGTTTCATGAGTTTCTGGATCTCTCTATCGTCAGTGCTCAGGATCATTTGGAAAAACTGCCGGTCAGTCGTGTCGTAAAACAGCAACTGCTCGATGCGCTTTACCAGCGTATGCAACTCTTTATCGACCTGATGCAAAGCTATTGTTTTCTTACGGAAGGACAGGCAGGAAAGCTGAAAGTGGCGGAACCACGGGTCGTCAAACTACCCGCGCCGGGCTTTGCCTTTAAAGAGTTAAGAACCTACAGAACTCCAGAGTCTGGACCTTTTTATATGGAGCTTCAGGAAGGTCAGTCCTGCAGCAGGCATGCGGCCAATGCTTTTTTTGGTGGGCCTCTGGTGATGCAGCCGGTTTCTCATGAACCTTTGCCAATGGATGTTGTTCTACCGGACATGAAACAGATTCTGTCCCGGTTGGAAAATAAGGAAATGTTTGGCCAGCCTATGCCGGTGGCGGGTGGACAGTTTTTGATGAGCAGGGAGCTGGCCGCAGCGCTGGATAAATTGAAGTATGACAGAGTGATGCTGGTTTCAGGGATCAATTCACATTATGTGTGTTTTCGCAGAGACATCCAGGGGCAGTGGTACAAGCTCGAGAGTGTGGCTTATGAAAAAGGTGAGCAGGAGCTCATCAGTCCGGGGCGTTACTTGCTGGAGAGAATCTACAACCAACAGGACTTGCAGAATCTGGAAGATGGAGATGCCCAGGTGGATATTATCCATCTGGAGGGAGAGAACCTTCCCGGGCGGGTTTTTCAGTTCTAATCAGAACGTTCTGGCTACTGCAAAACGAGCCAGGTCTATCATGGCATCCCGGTATGCCCTGTCAGGTAGAGCCTGCAAGCTGGCAATGGATTTTTCAGATTGTTCTCTGACTTTCTGGGAAGTGTAATTCAGTGCTCCACAGGCGCGAACCGCTTCGACAATTTGATCAATCTTATCCAGGCCACCTTCTTCAATGGCTTCTCTTACCAGAATTTTCTGCTCTGGATTACCTTCGGAGAGAGTAAAAATCAAAGGCAGAGCAGGTTCCCTTGGTTGACTCGGCTGAGAGGACAGCGTAATAACCCCGCCTCCTACTCGATTATATAAAAAGAGAACAATGGAATTTCATCATTGTTTACACTCAAAACTTTCTGCCACATCTGTTGCCTGGGTAGGGTACTCAATATTCAGATTAAAAAGCGGGTCACACGTCAGGATTGAGTTCAGGTTGCTGATGTAACCAACGCCTCCCATTTTACACCTCTCGTCTGCATTTTCGAGGGTCAGTGTTTTGATACTATTATACGCATCATTTGTCATACACTGAGTAACCAACAGACCTTGATGGTTTTCCCCAAGGCAAGGATAGTAAGCGGAATTAGAACAGGTAATCAGGTAATTTCCGGCGGGAAGGAAGTCGCTGCTTGTATGTATTTCAGCAACCAGCTCGCCGGGCGTGCATTGCAGATTGTCATCTTCTAAAACAATGTCTTTTCCGTCAGCAATACAGTCAGAAACCCCATTCAATCTCAAGGTTTTGTCATTACAGGCAGTAACCAGACTGTCACTATTGCTTTCATAAAATGTATATCCTATATCACATGCCGATTTTA
>NZ_JOKH01000001.1:1694588-1695894 GCF_000722635.1 Endozoicomonas numazuensis
GAATTAACACAGGTAATCAGGTAATTTCCGGCGGGAAGGAAGTCGCTGCTTGTATGTATTTCAGCAACCAGCTCGCCGGGCTTGCATTGCAGCTTGTCATCTTCGAAAACAATGTCTTTTCCGTCAGCAATACAGTCAGAAACCTCATTCAATATCAAGGTTTTGTCATTACAGACAGTACCCAGACTGTCACTATTGCTTTCATAAAATGTATATCCTATATCACATGCCGATTTTAGAAAGCTCCCATAAACAATCTTATGTTTGGCAATGTTATTGTTTGAGGTGCATTTTAGTCCCCTGTTTTCATAGCGAAGGCCTCCTGGAGGGCAATTTGTAATATCAGACTTTATTGCGTGAGTGTTGAATTTCCAAATGATTTCGAAATTGGCTGGAGTGTAATTTATTATCGGAATGTCATAATCGTGACAGGTAGCGTACAAAAATGATTTCAAACCTTCATCGGTATTCTCTTTTGTTTTTAACATAAAGCCGCAGCGTTCAGTGTAATCGCCTGTGGGAATTAACTCAGTAAAAGAAAAGTCGGCGGCATTAATCGGATCCGGATAGGTTATTGATGTATTGCAATAGAGGTAGTCGTCATCATTGAATGCGATATCATTCTTCTTTTCCCAACATTCTAAAGATATTGGCGGTGCTTGTGTAACTCCCGAGTCCGCTGCTCTGAAAAGACCGGTATAATACAGCTGATTATTATTTACATATAATTCGTTTAGTTTTACCTTCTCAAGATAGGAACCGAATGGAATAAGAAGGCTCTGCTGTTCTTGTGCAAGGCACAGTGATGAAGCCATTAGAAGATATGCGAGCCCACAGCTTGTGAACCTCCCACTTTTTTTAACAAACATCATAGCTCTCCGTACTGACCAATAAAAGGCATTGGAAGTGTAGAACTGTCACGGCGAGATACCAAAAAACAGTTTGAGGCAATAGAACAGGGGTTCTTTAACGGCTGTCGTCGTTTTGTTTCTCTCTGTCTGGTTTCTCTCTGTAATGGCGATCTGGAAGCCATGAACAAGGAGTTTCATGGGGTTCTGGATCTCTCTATAGCCGGGCTTTGCCTTTAAAGAGTTAAGAACCTACAGAACTCCAGAGTCTGGACCTTTTTATATGGAGCTTCAGGAAGGTCAGTTAAGCACACTGAAATTTGCTGTAAAATCCGCATCCAACTGCTGAATTTAGGTTGAAGCATGACAGAGTGATGCTGGTTTCAGGGATCAATTCACATTATGTGTGTTTTCGCAGAGACATCCAGGGGCAGTGGTACAAGCTCGAGAGTGTGGCT
>NZ_JOKH01000002.1:0-303860 GCF_000722635.1 Endozoicomonas numazuensis
TACAATTAAACGTCACATTTATTTAACTCTCTGTGAGAGAGCTGAATTAACGAGTATGTTCACTTGCTTGATCAGCATTTTAAATCATTCAAAAGCGCTCTCTATTGAGAACAACTTTTGTTGACTGATGCCATTCGCACAAGCGCCCACACGAATTGTCTGATAATTTGTTAAAGAACTGGATTAGAACCGGAAGGTTTTAATCGGCTGAATCAGCACTCGCTCAATGTGAGTCGCCGTTCAGTGAGGCGCTCATCTTACCGTGGCGCCGGTCGTTGTCAAGTGCTTGTTTTTCCGGAGAAAGTTAAGCGACCGTTCAACTCGCTGCGACCGCATCCGTTCATTCAATGAAGCGTTACGTTTCTGTCTCAGCGGCGGTGCATTCTACCTTGTCAGCTGATGTTGTCAACCTGACATTTTGTCAGGCGATTCAGTTCGGCTGCTGTGGCGAGTTGCTCCGTTAGCGGAGGCGAACTATACAGGTTTTCAGGCTGTATTCAACACCCATAAAAACACTTTCGTACTACCACTTAATACTTAACAAGTTTAATTCATACTCTATATATAGTGAGTAGGCAGAACCAAAACGACTGTTTGCTCTTAATGCAGGAGACTGGATAGAATCTAAGCCCGTGAGCCGAACCATCAGTAACGACACCACTCTTCACTCTTCACTCTTCACTCTTCACTCTTCACTCTTCACTCTTCACTCTTCACTCTTCACTCTTCACTCTTTAGTCTTTAGTCTTTAGTCTTTAGAGTGTTGCTCTGATTTCCTCACTGACTGGCTGCCCTGTTTCATAGAAATAGCGGAGACTAAGAACCGTTTGATCCACAGTTTCCTCAATAGGACTTGCCAGGACATTTCGGAACAACCAGTCTCCCAGTAACCCCATAGGCGGCTCAAAACTCATAGTTCCAGTAAACTCTGTCTGCTGTTCACCCGCTTCAGCGATCTGGTAGCGGAACCGCCCTTCATTAAAGGGCAGAAAAAAGGTCTCATTGTGCAATTTAATGACAAAACCAGACCCTTCATTCCATTCCACCACGGTTTCGTCCACATACTGATCCTCACTTTTAAAAACCCTGCGACTTACCCTCAGCCCCTGCGTTTTTTCAGTCAAGATTTGGGTATCTACAACGTCCGGGACATAATAGTGAGATACGGCAAGGTCACTCATTTTTTCCCAGCTTTGCTCAACAGGCAGATCAATCACCACTGTCGAGCTGATAGCCATTCGTGAATTTTCTGCGGGCCAGAAGCTTAGCCCGCCTAATACAAAAAGAGTGACACCGACTGCAATAGATTTTTTCATCATTTTTATTCGTCTTTAGTACTTCAACTCTAACCCGCTTCACGAACACCTTCTGCTTCGAGCGAGTGATACGATTGAGCTCTTTCTTCAGGCCCTGTGGGTCGCCGGGCCCAGAACCACGTTAGAGCCATCCCGCTTATCAAGTGCCAGACTCCCCAGAGCCCAACAACTTGAATCATGGCCGTCATTTCAGGGTAGAAAGTAAACAGGATGGAAAAGCCAAGCGCTGAGTTCTGGATACCCACTTCCATCGTCACCGCCCTTCGATCTGCCTCAGGCAAGCCTGTTAACTTTCCTGCACCATAACCCAGCAATAACGCCAATGCATTCAACCCGATTACGGTGACAGCAATGATACCTATGTATTTCAACATGGATTCTATATTGTTTGCACAGGCAACAATCACAAAACCCAACATAATAACCATTGAGGTGACCCTGATGGGCTTCTCACACTTCTTTGCCAACCTGGGGTATTTGGCACCAATAAACATGCCTAACGCCAAAGGGACGCCCAATACCAGAAAAAACAATCCCAGCAAGTTAACAGGGTCGATCACTATATCTTGCAGAATGGCACGGGTAGAGGGGTTTAAAGCGGCATAAAAAGCAAAGTTGAAGGGCGTCATGACTATGGCCCCGACACTGGATACCGCAGTCATGCTGACAGAGACAGCCACATTCCCTCTGGACAGATAGGTCAGAATGTTGGAAATACTGCCACCCGGGCAAGATGACAACAGAATCATACCCAAACCCAGATCAGGCGGGATCGAGAATATCCAGATAATAAGCGTCGTACTGGCAGGGAACAAAAAGAACTGGGCAACCAGCCCTGTAATAGGCGCCCTTGGCTGTCTGATCACTCGCTTGAAATCATCCACTTTCAAGGTGAGTGCGACGCCCAATATGACACAGGCCATCATGGCATTCATGACATAAAGTGCAGAGCTGTCAAAATTAATATCAAGAGGCTCCATGGTTTACCTCCTGATTAATGAACAGTACAAATAGGACTGGCAGAGAGTGCGGTATCAGGCCCCTCAGGTTTTCCCCATGTCCTTCACCGAAAACAGCATACGGCATAGGGTTTCTCCTGTTTATTGTTATTTTTCTGGTTATGCTAACACTACCATGGGGATAAACCATTCGCCTTAAAAATTACAACAAGCTGAAACTTTTCACCACGGTTACCTTTTTATCAATGTTCCTCCTGATATAAAAAAGCCCAGCACAATGGCCGGGCTTCTTGACACTATCAACCGTAAAGGTCAGGCATTAGTTGCTACGAAGTATTTAGGGTCTTCGATCACATTCACTTCTACCATGTTATCTGCTTTTTTTAGCAGCTTACGACAATCGTTGCTTAGGTGTAACAGGTGTAAAGTCTTGCCTGTATTTGTGTATCGCTCCGCCAGCGTATCAATGGCTTCCAACCCAGAATGGTCGCACACTCGGGAATCAGCAAAATCAATGACTACATCATTGTTATCCGTCTTGGGTGAGAACTGCTCCAGAAAGTGAGTAGTAGAACCGAAGAACAAAGGCCCATGAATCTTGTAAACACTGGAACCTTCCCGATCTTCTTTCTTCTCAACCCGAATATGTTTGGCATGCTCCCAGGCAAATATCAGGGCAGACACAATCACGCCAATGATAACGGCTACAGCCAAGTCGGTCAGAACTGTCACTACCGATACCAGTACCAGTACAAAAGCATCGCCTTTGGGTACCTTGTTCATGATGCGGAAGCTACTCCATTCGAAAGTACCTATCACAACAATAAACATGACACCTATCAAAGCAGCAACCGGGATTCTTTCTATAAGAGAGGAAGCCACAAGAATAAATGCCAGCAAGAACAGTGCAGCCGAAATACCCGACAGACGACCACGACCTCCAGAGTTAACGTTGATCATGCTCTGACCGATCATGGCGCAACCCCCCATACCACCAAAGAAACCCGTCACTATGTTGGCCGCACCCTGTCCCATGCATTCACGGTTTGAGCTGCCATGAGTTTCTGTAATCTCGTCGACCATTCGCAAAGTCAGCAGAGACTCAATCAAGCCAATAGCGGCCAGAATCAGAGAGTAGGGCAGAATGATAAGAAATGTTTCCATATTCAATGGAACCATAGGAATACTGAATTCAGGCAATCCTCCGGCAATACCGGCTACATCACCCACTGTTTTGGTATCCAGATTCAGTCCAATCACCAGCAGGGAAACTACCAGAATAGCGGCCAGAGAAGAGGGGATAGCCGTCGTCAATTTGGGCAGGAAATGAATAATGGCCATAGTCAAAGCCACCAGCCCCAACATCATGCCAAGTTCGCCACCCGACATCCATGCCACATCAACCACACTGCCTTCCATGAAAGTACCAGACAACCAGCCTGTTCCACCTTCAACACCAAACTGGCCCAGCTGAGCCAGGAAGATCACTATGGCCAGACCATTCACAAAGCCCAGCATAACGGGGTGAGGTACCATCCGGATGAACTTGCCCAGTTTAAGCACGCCCGCTAAAACCTGAATAATCCCCATCAAAACGACTGTGGCAAAGAGATACTGCACACCATGATCAGCGACCAGGCTAACCATGACGACAGCCAGTGCTCCCGTAGCACCGGAAATCATACCCGGGCGGCCACCGATTACAGCCGTGATGAGACCAACCATAAATGCAGCGTATAAGCCTACCAGTGGCTCAACACCTGCAACAAATGCAAAGGCTACCGCTTCTGGTACCAATGCAAGCGCTACCGTCAGACCTGATAACAGATCATTTTTCATGGTAGCTACCTTGTTTGCTCTTAGTTCGAACAACATTGCCTCCGATTCAGACAGGCAGTCTTTCGACCAGGAGAACCTGTCACTCTTAATCTGTGTAAATCTGACGCTCTATCCAGAATACCCTTAAAAGAGTGTAGAGGACTGATAGGCAATACCTCGTGATAGCGGGCTACTGCTTTGGCCCTTTCATCACGTAGCGAATGCCAAGTGGCATGCTCAACTCATGACAATCCGGAAGGTGAGAGGCGACAGAGTGATTTTAGTTATAGGAGCCGGCCCGGGTTATCTGTTATGAAAAACCACCTGAATAGCTCTATGCCCAATAAAAAGACAGCATGCCTGTCTGCATAAACAGGAGGAAAGTATCTTTAAGGATGAAACATGGGCGCGGATTCTAAAGAAGAGACTGTCAGAAGACAACGACCATATAGTCGAGGATACCACTGTTCCTGACTCTGCTCACTCCCAGAGAAATACCACTACCAGGAACAGTCGTTCAACATATTGACAGGCAATGCATGAACATTAAAAGATCAGGTAGCTGTCAATTCACTGACATCCAGAAGACGACCCACAATAACATCGTTCATTCTTTTAACCAGTTCTGGAACATTAATTTCGTAGTACTGTATGAGAGCGTTTTCGATATAAGCCCAGGCTCGGACTGCTTCCTTAGCCTTCTTTCTTGCTTCAGGATTTTTATCCGCCAAAGTTTTCTGCAACGCCCTCAGCTGATCGCCAAATTTTTTTGCATCAACATCCAGCTCATCGTAAGGAAAACCAATCAGACTGACCGATCCCTCAGCGTACAACATGGCCAACCGCTGCATATCAGCAGCCAGCTTCAAGGCTTTGATATCAGAAGGCAGCGGCTCAGCATAACTTTCACTGCTAATGACTTTAATCAGATCATCTCTGGAGCTGTTCAGATCAACTGTTGCGTAGTGAGATGTATAACCATCATCTTTCATTTCATTCTTTTGGGAAAAATCTTTCATGACTTCCCATGTCGCCTTAATACCTTTCAGTTGCTCAACATTAGGCGTTTTAATAGCGTTAAGCTCGCTGTCCATATTCAACAGCTCTTTTTCCAACTCCTGATAAGCATCACTACTACCTTCATCAAAAGAAATATAATAGAACGAGCTGGCTACACGATAGGCCTGACGCTCCAGGTTAAACTGCTCCTTCAAAGTGATAGCCGATGACTGGGACAGGTAAAAAAGACTGACGACGATACAACACAGTCTGGCAAACATTAAGGACTCCCTATTCAATTAACTTGGTACTTCCTGACTGGACAGGTCAAACTCCTGCCAAGCTATGCAAGTCAACCGATAGGAACATCATCTATTCGAACTATCTTGAATGGAGTGGCCTACTTTCTTAGCCTTACTACGACAGTTCCCGCAATTTTGTCGTGCCAGCCTTGCTTTTTCTTATCCATGGCAATCCAGAAAAAACCCAGGAACAAAGGCACAATAGAAATGAAGTAAGACAGATAACGTATTACAGATTGTGACAGTGCCGGCGCCAGGCCCGTCTTTTCATCTACAACTTTCATAGTGATGATCATTTTTCCCGGCGTTGCACTTTTGTAATGCCAAAACAACACCACTGCCAGAGCAGGAAAAAGCCAGTTAATAATGATATCCCAGGGCCCCAGAAGCTGTCTCGAACCGGCAATAGTTATCTGATTGCCATAAATAATCATGGTAAGAGGTAAAGTAATAACCATCAGGATCAGAGTATCGATCATCGTTGCCCAAAATCGATCCAGAAATCCTGCATACTCAGGCACTTCTGACTTTTCAGGACTTGCATCTATTTCTGACATTGAGTGCCCTCGTCTATTGTCATTAATCCTTTACGGCAGAGTCGGCAAACCTCGTCAAATCGTTAGTCTACCGGAAGTACTGCTGAATCTTCCGCAGTGGTTTTTCAGCTCTGGGCCAGTAAATCTTTAATGGATGCTTCCAGTTCCTCAGGTTTGGTTGTAGGCGCATACCGCCCTACCACTTCACCTTGCCGATTCAGCAAAAACTTAGTGAAGTTCCATTTAATCTTTTTAGTGCCCATCAAACCCGGAGCAGCCTTTGTCAAATCCTTGTAGAGGGGGGCGGCGCCTTCGCCATTCACTTCTACCTTTTCAAAGACAGGAAAAGTAACGCCATAGTTTTTTTCACAAAATGCACCGATTTCTTCACTACCGCCGGGCTCCTGCTTGCCAAATTGATTACAGGGAAAGCCAAGAACCACCAGCCCCTGGTCTTCATACTTTTTATAAAGTTCTTCCAGTCCCTGGAATTGTGGAGTAAAACCACACTGGCTAGCGGTATTCACAATCAGTACAACTTTCCCTTTGAAAGCTTCCAGAGACTGAACACTGCCGGTTAACAGTGGCATTTCATATTTCAGAACATCCATTAAATCTATCCTCCAGTGGTTTGTAGAAGGTTATACCTCATTTTTCCTAAATTGGATGAAAAAAACTGCATATCAAAAATCACATTGAATACTCCCACCTATAGTAAAAACAGGAACACCCTCCAAACGAGACAGGAAAGTATGGAACCAGCAGTAACCAAACCAAAAGGCACAGATACTTATTCATCTCAAGCAAGGCCTCTCACCTCGTCAAGACTGGCATTAAAGGACTGGAATATCTGAGGTCATGCCATGATCCCCCAGCTGCAAAAAGAAGGCATTGGCTTTCTGTGCTACAACAAGCTTCCAGACAAATTCATCAAGGCATCATTGGATCACTGATTTTCAGAGACCTCGCCCAAAAGACAAGGCATGTTGATCACTGCAAGTTATCCACCTTATGAAATTCAATCAGTCGACAAGCCAACACAGGCAATTTACTGAAGATCAGTTAGCGATCATTCAACCTCTATCTGCCAGACTAGCGAGCCGGGATACTGATCAATACAATGAGAAAAGAATAAAAAAAAGCGGCTGGGACAAGCCGCCAAAACGATGAGGATATGCGAGTTGCTGGTAGCTGTTTACCAGCCAATCAGGTCAAAAAGTCTAGTCTCGATAGGCATCTCCTTTTTGTTATTAATGAGAATGATTATCATTCTATACCCAATAAAACGGTTTGCAAGATAATTTTGGCTTTTTTTTCGACAAGATGTGATTTGCCGTTTACCTAGCATCCTTCTACTTTTTGGAAGTCTATTTACTATTCTGAGAAGTCGACTTCCCTATGCTTAGACTCAGCGTTCTCCTTACTGGAATCACTTTACTTCTGTCGTTTAATATTCTAGCTTCGCCCACCCAGCCTCAAATACCCGTCTCTCCTGGTCCGGTGACCCAACTTCCGGGGTATGCAAACTCTATTCAGGGACAGGAATCGGGACACCTTAAAGTCAACACTGCCACTGATGGCGGTGAGGCTTATCTCTTTTACTGGTTTGCTGAAGCAGAGAGTGGTGATACCACAAGCCCGATTGTGATCTGGCTGAATGGAGGGCCCGGTTCTTCCAGTCTCGACGGTTTCTTTATGGAGAACGGACCGTTTTATATTGATCCGTTAGCTATGGAAAAAGGAAAAGATTATATAAAACCCCGCCAGTACTCCTGGCATAAGTTTGCAGCTTACATGGCCATTGATCAGCCCGCAGGCACAGGCTTATCTTTCAGTACCAGTAATGCCGCTGCAGCCCAAAATGAAGACCAGGCGACTGAACAGCTCTACCGTGGTATTCAACTATTTCTGGATAACCATAAAGAAAAGAATTATCGGGCTCGCCCACTGATTATCGCGGGCGAGTCATTTGGTGGGCATTACGTTCCCAGTATTGCTACCAAGATTCTGGAGATGAACAAAGACGCGTCAAACTCAAACATTAATCTGATCAAGATCTCTCTGGGAAATCCCTGGGTGGATCCGGCTATCCAAAATCCGCTGATGCCCGTGTTTGCTGCTGAGCACTCCACATTAACCCATAAACAGTTTAATGAAACCAGAACTCTGTCGTTGAACTGCACCACCCAGATTCTCAAATTCAAAGATAAGACAGTGCCTAAATGGGTCAACGATTACTGTATGAATGCGGTCAATATTGTCGTGAAGGATGCACAGAGGAATCTCTATGATTTCAGAAGAAGAGGTCCGGATTATGCCTTTAAAGCGCTGGGTCAATACATGAATCGCGATGACGTCAGAACAGCGATTAATGCCGTATCCGTTGCCACCAAAAAATGGGATGACACCAATAGCTGGGTAGCAGACCAGTTCGCAGCAGGTGAGCAGAATTCAAAAAGCAAACTGTTTCCACCGTTGTTTGAAAGCATGCCGGTTTTGATTTACTCAGGTGATCAGGATATGTGTTGCAACTACTTCGCAACCGTTTCATGGCTCCAGAACATTGACTGGTCTGGCAAGGAAGCTTTTCTGGCAACCACACAGAAGGACTTTTACGATGTCTATGATCAGGCCTATCAGACCGTACGCTCTTCAGACAACCTGACTATGTTTACTTTTCCTACTGCAGGACATCTGGTTCCTATGGACCAACCCAAACTGGCTTTTGATATGATGAAAAACTATGTGCAGAAGAACAGCATGAGCCAGTGGTTCAAGGCATTACCTGCCAGAGTTCAGGATAAGGATTAGTGACACGAGTCAGATAATGGGAGCCTGAACTACTGTTCAGGCTCCCATTGCATTCAGGAAGGCATTTTTCTCAAAGCACTATAAGCGACACCTGTCACTATACTACCCAGAGCAATAGCCATGGCATAACCACCCACATTACTGATGGCTTCCGGAATCATCATCACAAAAACACCACCATGAGGTGCTTTTAGCCCAATGCCCATCCACATGGAAAGCGCTCCGGTCAAGGCTGCTCCGACCATACTGCAGGGAATGACTCGCAGAGGATCTCTGGCCGCGAATGGAATAGCCCCTTCTGTTATAAAGCAAAGTCCCAGAATACCGGCCGCTTTCCCCCCCTCGAGTTCCTCTTTGCTGAACTTTCTCTTGGCCAACAGAGTGGCCAAAGCAAGACCCAAAGGTGGCACCATGCCTGCAGCCATAACAGCCGCCATCGGTCCATAAGTCTGACTGGTAATCAAGCCGACACCAAAAGTATAAGCAGCCTTATTAACCGGGCCTCCCATATCAAATGCCATCATCGCTCCCAGCAGCATCCCCAGTAGCAGAGCATTGGTACCGTTCATGCTCTGCAGGAAAGCCGTCATGGTGTCCATGATGCTTTTCACTGGAGCACCCACCACATACACCATTAACAAGCCGGTAATCAGTGAACTTAACAGTGGAATAACCAGCACCGGCATCAGACTTTCCATGGTTGCCGGAAGTCGTACAACTTTTTTCACACCATTGGCAGAGTAACCTGCAATAAAGCCCGCAATGATGCCACCCAGGAAACCTGCTCCCAGAGTGGAGGCCAGCATACCGCCAATCATGCCCGGCGCCAGACCCGGGCGTTCAGCAATAGAGAAAGCGATGTAGCCAGCCAAAACCGGCACCATCAGTGCAAAGGCACTCCCGCCACCAATGCTCATTAAAGCGGCAGCCAGCGTTCCTTCCTGCTCAAAGGCATTGATACCAAAAGCAAAAGACAACGCAATGATCAATCCACCCGCTACCACCAGAGGCAACATGTAAGAAACACCGGTCAACAGATGCTGGTATGCACCTGAAGCCTTTTTCTTCTTTGTCTGCGATGGGGAGGAGATTGTCTGAGCTTTGAGTTCCTGTCCCTCTGTCAAAGCTCTATTGAGCACAGATTCAGCTTTCTTCAGAGCTTCGCCAGTAGAGGTTCTGTACACCTTTTTGCCAACAAACCGGCCAGTGTCCACTTCAATATCAGTGGCCAGAATGACCACGTCGGCTTCAGAAATTTGCTCTGCTGTTAAAGGATCTTTGGCTCCGGCAGAACCCTGCTTTTCAACCAGAATTTCGTAACCCAGGGCTTTACCGGCCTCAGTCAATGCCTCCGCAGACATGAAGGTATGGGCTACTCCAGTAGGGCATGCCGTCACAGCCACTACTTTTTTGACTTGAGATGCACTCACTTCCAGCGGTTTTGATGCAATTTCGGCTTGCTCAATAACCGCTGCAGGGTTTTCCAGAATCGCCTGGGCAGTGGTCTTATAAACAGACCGGCCTTTGAGTCTTTCAACAAGATCACTGCTGACTGTTTCGCTGGCAATCAGGACGCAATCTGCACCCGCTAGCACAGCGTCATCGAGCGGTTCATTAGACAGAGGACTGTCGATTTCAACACTCAGTTGTAACTCTCTGGCAGAGACTTCACTGGCCAACTTGTCTGCTGCAAGAAAACAGCTGGCCACACCGGAAGGGCAGGCACTGATTAATACATAATGCTTCATTGTTTTCCCCATTTACCGGGCAGCTCCGGAAAACTTCACCTTGTTTCCAACTTCCCTGACTTCAACAGAAGCCAGATACTCCGTCAGTGCCTCTTCTGAGCACTCACCCACTCCCGATTGGGAAACTGCTTTCATACCACAGGCGGTGGCCAATTTAGCCCAATCCTTTCTCGGTAATGCCCGGGTAATGCCGTACAGGCAGGCTGCCATCATAGAATCTCCTGCCCCCACGGTGCTGATCACTTTTACCTTTCCTGGCAAAACTTTCAGAGCCTGACGGTGATGAATAAACCAGGCCCCCTCTGCACCACAGGACAAAACAACATCATTAATGCCTGTTTCTGATAACTCAGAGGCCAGTTCAGCCGCTTGCTCCTGACTCATGACCCTCTCTGCCCAGTCTGACAGTTCAGACAGGTTCGGTTTAATCAGGTCAGGCTTCACTCGAATGGCTGCACCCAGAGCTTTCCCACTCGTATCAACGGCCAGGCTGACCCCTAATGCTTGAATCGCCAGCAAGAACTGTTCGTATGCCTGCATCGAAATACCGGGAGGCAAGCTTCCACAAACAGCCACAAACGACACATCAGACTGTGCACGTATAATATTCAGGACTGAATCAAGATTTTCATCACAGGCCTGGAAGCCCGGAAAGTTAATATCCGTGACTTCCTCTGTTGAACGATCAACCAGCTTGATATTGGAGCGGACAGAACCTTCGAGAGTGACAAACCGGTTGCGAATTTGATGCTGTCCCAGATAGTCCTGAAACAGTGATTGATCCTTCTCGCCCATCAATCCAGTTGCCAGCACCTCGGCTCCCAGATCAGCCAGAACCCGAGCAACATTGATTCCTTTGCCACCCATGGTTTCAACCACATGACTGACTCCATTCACAGCATTAACGTTCAACGTTTCAAGCTGTACCGTCTGATCCTTGGCAGGATTCAGAGTGACTGTAACAATCATTCACCCAACCCTTCATTAATCGCCTGCTCAAGAGCCCCTATAGCCTCCTGAGCATCCGGGCCGCATGCTTTCACTTCAATGGTTGTGCCTTTGGTGATACCAAGGCTCAACAGTTTCATCAAACTTTTGCCATTAATAAAAGCATTGCTTTTATTCGGGTTTCTGACCTCTATCCGAGACTCAAAAGGTTTAAGGGTCGAGACAAAAACTTTACCAGGACGAGCATGCATACCATTTGAATTAAAAATCGTGAACTCACGGCTCAGTACTTCATCTGCAGGTACTGGCCAGCCATTCCCTTTCGCGGCATTCAGTAAATCAGTTGCTGAGATGTTCTCCAGCTTAGAGATCAGGTCCGCATCATCAGCCCAGGAACCCATTTGTTTGAGAACAGCCAAGTGATTGACGTTGCAGGCGGATACGGCCACCAGCAAGTTGACAGGCTTACCTGAAAACGAAACCGGCTTTGCAGGTGTGATCAACGCAATACCTGTACAGGAGGCCTTGGCAGTACTAATAAAAGCGATTGAGCCCGATACAATAGCGTGCGTTTTAGCCAGAGCTTCTTCGGCCCCAGCTTCAAGATATCCGCCGGCATCCAGCAGTGATGCAGCAACCGCTTTTAAGGCAAAAGGAGTATTTATATCAACACGAGTACGCACCAGATCTTCAGAAATCAACGGCCGCTGCCTGGACTGAGGATTAATGGCTTCAATGACATCTTGTGGATTGCCTGTCTTTGCCAAATGGCCGCAAAGATCGTCGTTATCAAGTACCCGCGTCAGGCCACTCAAAATCTGCAGATGTTCATTGGAGCGAGCTGCAATACCAACGGCCATAAAGACCTTGTCACCCTCACCCCAGTCAACGCCTTGTGGGAACTGGAGAATCACCACACCGGTTTTTTGAACAGCATCACGACTGTCCGGTGTACCATGAGGGATAGCAATACCATTTCCCAGAAACGTGGAAGAAATAGCTTCACGCGCTTTTAAGCCTACCGTGTAAGCTTCAGTGGTATATCCAACTTCAACCATTTTCTGGCCGATTAGCTCGATTACCTGTAACTTATCTTCAGCAGACTGATTTAGGAAAATACTGGATAAATTCAGTGTTAACATATGGGCTAAACCGTTTCAGCAATGCCCAGCATATTAGCTGAACCGATTTAGCTTATGAATAAATTGTTGTCTTCTGTGACAATTTTTTTGATATGGATCATTTCTTTCGCCCATGAAGTTAGAAGATTTGGCGAGACTGGCAGGCGTTTCCAAGTCCACAGCCAGCATTATTCTGAACGGACATGCAGAGCGCTACCGCATCAGCGAGAAGACCTGTGAAAGAGTTTTGGAGCTGGCCAAAAAGCACCACTATGTTGCCAACGCTCAGGCAGCAGGACTCCGTAGCAGTAACAGCAAACTGCTGGCCCTTATCCTGCCGGATTTACTCCATCATGGCTTTGCTGAACTCAGTAAACACTTGGAACGCTTGGCCAGAAAAGCGGGCTATCAGCTGATCATCAGTTGCTCAGACGATGAAACAGAGATGGAGGAAAAACTAGTCAGGACTCTCACTGGACGCAAGGTTGAAGCCATCATCTCGGTCAGTACCGTGACTGACTACAGCGTTTATTATCAAGCAGAAAAGCGCGGGATTCCGGTCATTTTGCTGGATCGTTTTCAGTCAGGTACAAAGCTGGATACTATCATCAGCGATGATCATCAGGCCGCCAAAGAGCTGACCCAAACCATGCTCACGGGGCGACCCGGAGCTATTGCCTATTTTGGTGGTAACCAGGCACTGGATAACTGTCGTCTGAGGTTTCAAGGTTTCAGTGAAGCTCTGGAAGAATCCGGTGAAGCTGAAAATATCGCTACAGTGCACCACCTGGATTACTCTGTTGAAGCGGGGTACAGCATGATGAAGGATTATTTCAGACAGCATCAGTCTCTGCCTGAAAAGCTGTTTACTGGCTCCTTTACCTTGATGGAAGGCGTTCTGCAGTTTACCCGAAAACATCTGGATAAAATGCCAGAGCAGATAGACTGGGCCACATTTGGTGACAGCTATATCCTTGATCTGTTGCCTTTCACCATTCATTCTGCCCGACAACAGTACGAAGAGATGGCCAAACAGGCAATGGAAAGTCTCGATGCAAAATTCGACAAGCGTGAGTATCAACGCCAGATTGTCTTGAGTAGAGAAATTATCTGTCGCCGAATATAGAGAACTTATGGCAGCCCAATCACCTTCAGAATAGGATTGAGCTGTCAGACTGAGCCCGTATTACTCAATATTACCAGCGGATCTTTCCCGGGATATACTGGGCTACCAGTTCCCTGTAGTGTTTCTCAAGCGGCTTTTTACCTTTATAAGTCTCGGACGACTTACTGTATAAATCGTACTGATTAAAGATTTCTACCCACTTCATATTCTGACGATCCTGGTCGTTCATCAACTGGAGATATCTTGGTTCTCTCGCAGTATGAAGTGGATAAAGTGAGTGATAACGAATAACAAAAAGAGCCTCTTCTGGCAGACGGGATTGATTTTTCAACACCTGATACAAGTATTCATCGTGCCCCCAGGTCATGGTCACGTTATCCAGACCCACACCAGGCTGGTACAGACCGTACTCGGTATTCATTGCTGGAATTTTAAGGTCTGGATTAGTCTTTAAATAATCAAAACAAACAATCTGTTCTGAATGTCTCAACCCTGTTGGAAAGGTATCTCCCACGACTGCCCACTGAGGTTCGCCCCAGAAAACCAGAGCTTTCCCCATATCATGAATAAATCCAACGACCTGGAGCCACTCGGGTAAGCCATCACGTCTTATCGCTTCAGCAGCCTGATAGGAGTGTTGCAACTGTGACAAATCAATATCGGGATCACTGTTGTCCACGACTTTATCCAGCTGTTCCAGCATTCCCCAGGCGGTTTCTTCCCCCTGCTGCAAAGGCTGATACAACGCCAACTGATCTCTTGCGAAAGCATAAGTTTGCTTTTCATGATGTTCTTTGTAGAACTTGCGAACATGCTCTGGAGCTTCTTTGTAATTGCGGAAAGAGCGTCCATCTTTATTGGACTGTTTATCATCGTCCGAGAGAGCGAAGGTGTAAGGAAACTGCGAAACAAATGTAGAGGATGTCAGCGCAGCAAGAAAACCACGTCGAGAAAGCTTCATAATATTCACTTCACAAATAAGGGAACACTGATTTCTATAGCACAGGAAGTCTCTACTGACAGTCAGGCAAGGTTTAACTCATACATTAGCGTATTTTTCAGCATGACCCAGCCACCTCAAAATTAAAGGTTCTGCACTTTCCGGAGCCTCTTTCAACACCACTTGGCCAGCATCCCGGACTTGATCCAGCAAAATGGCGTCCCGTTCAAGATCCGCTACTTTGAACTGGGCCAGCCCCGTCTGCCGGGTACCCAACACTTCTCCCGGCCCCCGTAATTCCAGATCTTTTTCTGCAATTACAAAACCATCACTGGAATCCCGCATGACCTGTAATCGTTCTCTGCTTTGCTGCGAAAGAGGGGCGTGATACATCAAAAGACAATGACTGGCTATACTGCCCCGACCCACACGCCCTCTTAACTGGTGTAATTGAGCCAGACCCAGACGTTCGGGATTCTCAATAATCATCAGACTGGCATTGGGCACATCCACGCCCACTTCTATCACTGTAGTCGCCACCAGCAGGTGCATATGTCCAGACTTGAAAGCATCCATCACTTCCAGTTTTTCGGCCGCTTTCATACGACCATGGACCAAGCCTATGGAAAGCTCGGGCAATGCCTCACGTAACTGTTCAGCCGTTACTTCAGCAGCCTGACATTGGAGGACTTCTGACTCTTCGATTAAGGTGCACACCCAATACGCCTGCCGACCTTCCAGACAGGCTGATCGCAGTCGCTTCATTACCTGCTCACGGCGATCATCGCCAATGACAACCGTGTTAACAGGGGTTCTACCGGGGGGTAATTCATCAATAACAGAACAATCCAAATCCGCGTAAGCACTCATAGCCAACGTTCGGGGAATAGGTGTTGCGGTCATAATCAGTTGATGAGGTTGCCCCCCATTCAATTCGCCTTTCTTTCTCAAGGCCATTCTTTGATGAACACCAAAACGATGTTGTTCATCGATAATAGCCAGACCTAACTTCTTGAACTGTACCTCTTCTTGAAAAAGGGCATGGGTTCCCACTACTACCGCAGCATCGCCCTGAACAATTTCTTCCAGAACCTGTTGTCGCTTTTTCCCTTTGGTTTTTCCTGAAAGATAACCCACAGAAATCCCCAAAGGTTTCAGCCAGCTCTTAAAGTTTTTCTCGTGCTGTTCGGCCAGTATTTCCGTAGGCGCCATAACAGCAGCCTGATAGCCATTCTCTACTGCCTGAAGCGCAGCCAGCGCGGCGACCACCGTTTTACCCGATCCGACATCCCCCTGAACCAGTCTTAACATGGGATCGGGCTGCATTATGTCCTGACTGATTTCAGCCAGTACTTTTTCCTGAGCCCCCGTCAGGGAGAAGGGTAACTGACTGCGAAAATCACGGGTCAGCGTCTGCTTAGGTGGCATTTCATAGCTTTTTACCGTACGGATCAGACTGCGCAGTTTTTGCATGCTCAGGTTGTGAGCCAGAAGTTCTTCAAAGGCCAATCGTATTTGTGCCGGATGGCGACCTTCCGAAAGCAGTTCAACAGACACGTCAGGTGGAGGGGAGTGCAGGAACTCCACAGCCTCCACCAGAGATCCTAACTGATATTTCCATCGGACACTTTCAGGCAGCCACTCTTGCAGGGCGTCAGGATGATTCAGCTGCTCCAGAGCCAGCTCACAAAGACTGCGGATTCTCTGCTGGGTCAGTCCTTCAGTAGCCGGATAGACAGGCGTCAGTGTTTCTTCAACATCCAGATCATCATCTGGTTTAATCACTCGATACTCAGGGTGATAAATTTCGAGACCACTGGCTCCCCGTCGGGGCTCACCAAAACACCGGACCTCAGTTCCCGGCTTGAGGCTATTTTTCTGGGCACTGGAAAAATGATAGAACCTGAGCCCAATAGAGCCTGTACCGTCGCTGATACGACAAAGCAGACTCCGTCGTTTACCCATCAAGACATCAGACGCCACAACGGAACCCTGAATGACATAATCCCCTTCCGAATGGATAGAAGCTATCGGCGTGATACGGGTACGATCCTGATACCTTAGTGGCAGATGAAACAGCAGGTCTTGCAGGTTATGAATATGAATTTTTGCTAACTTTTCGGCAAGTGCAGCCCCGACACCTTTCAGTGCCGTCACAGGAATTTCATGCAAGGGCTTCACCATATCACCTCAATATACGGCCATTGGCTTTTTATTCGTTTTGTCCACCCAGGAGCCTGTCGGACTTATGCTCATACCTGCTCCGTTCATCCTGAGCTTGTCGAAGGATGCTGTAAATGATCTTCGACTGGCTCTGTGCGAATGGTATAGGGGCATAACACTTGGCTGCACTAGGAGGCTGACCGAGAATAGACAGCCCGGCCTAAAATCCAGAAAGAACGGCCATCTTTTCCACTGAATTTGCTTAAATAGGTCAACTATTCGCACAAATTCAGTGAAAAAGCTGACTCGTTCTACTGAATTTTATGCTCGGACGCTATTCTCGGTCAGCCTCCTAGGAAGCTTCAGCTACAGAGCATAGCCTGAGAGCACTGGACAATGCATCTATTGCCTTGGGTCTTGGGAAACTGGCACGCCAGGCCAGGGCAACCGTTCGACTCGGTGCTGGCGACCGAAAAGGCTTGGATGACAAAACATTAGGCGCATAGTGACTGTCGACCAGGGCGGACTCAGGCAGAACGCTGATCCCCATTCCTGAAGCTACCATATGCCGGATGGTTTCCAGAGAAGAGGCTTCTATCCCTCCACCATCGTCACCACCCGCATCATCTTTCTGAGCCAGAAGAGGGCAGGCTTCCAGCACCTGATCCCTGAAACAGTGGCCTTCACCCAGAAGCAATAACTCTTCGTTCACCAGTTCAGCAGGATCTATATCCTTTTTTGACTCCCAGTTATGCCCACCCGGCAATAAAACTCTGAAAGGCTCATCGTATAAAGGCAGAGTTAACACATCAGGTTCGGTAAACGGCAGTGCGATAATAATGGCGTCCAGCTCGCCCATTCTCAGCTTTTTACGCAACACCGCTGTAAAGTTTTCTTCTATGTACAATGGCATGTTGGGTGCTACTTGCGCCAGCTGGGGCACAAGGTGTGGAAACAAATAAGGGCCAATTGTATAAATGGCTCCGACTCTCAGAGGCGTGGTCAACTGATCGCGCCCTGCCTTGGCAATCTGTTTGATGCCCGACACTTCTTCAAGAACTTTTTGAGCCTGGCTGATCACCTTTTCACCCATCGGTGTTACCCGCACCGAATTCCGCGATCGCTCAAACAAGGCCACCCCAAGCTCATCTTCCAGCTTTTTCACCCCCACACTGAGCGTGGGCTGACTGACAAAGCATTTGGCAGCAGCACGCCCAAAGTGCTGCTCCTGAGCAAGAGTCACGATATAGCGTAATTCTGTGAGAGTCATAATGGTAAGAGCCTGCCTGGAAACAACCAGATACTGTAAATTTAAACAGTTATTATTAATCAATTTCTGCTAAATGTCAGCTCAACACTGTTTTCTCATTGTATTACCCAAAATATAAGGAACTCATCATCTACCTTAATTGTCCAAGGAGGCATCATACGGATACACAACGCAAAAGGAATTCTGACAATGAATATGGAAAAACCTCATGATTATACAGCAACAACTCAGAGGCATTCACCAAACTCAATGCCTGCAGCATCAGCTTCGGAAAATAGCGGAAAGCTGAATCTCAAACGCGTAAACAGTACTGAAACTATTCCTCGTATCAGATTACAAAACTCTGAAAGCAGCGACCTTCTCACACCCACAGTAGACTCATCATTTAAATACCCTTCATCCGATTTTGAAGAAGATGTTTCTGATCAAGGAAAACATTCACCCCCTCCCAAACAGGACTATGGTTTTCCTGATCAAATGATTCTTGAGTGCCTATGTGAAGGAACAACAAAGCAGGCACTTGATGCCAGGGTTCATCTTTCTAAATCAATTGAAATCGTCGAAGATTCAGTAAAAAGCTCATTAACTGCGTCACCAATGCAGAGCGATACACTAAAACGCAGAGCAAAAAGCTGGAGCAACTTGCTGTCTGAAAACGCCGAGAGCTCACAATCAACATCTGGAACAACATCTGGAACAACATCTGGAACAACATCCGGAACAACATCCGGAACAACATCCGGAGCGAAGCTAGCCTCCCAAATGTTATCCAAGCACGAACCAAACATTATTCTGGAACTGCTTCGTCAATGGATTAAAAACCACTCTTCCTCTCCTTCCAGTTCTCCATGCCTGGCTGTTCGGCCAAACCCAGAGGCTAATGCTGGAGAATACTGTTACCCAGTTACTTTTGTATTTAAAAGAGACGGAGAGGAGATTCAACTCACCGATCAGCAAAGAGACGACCTGATTGGTATTGAATCCATTACTAGCAGCTTGTCAACACAGCTTAATACTGATAGGGAAGAGGCGGCTAATAACCTGCGAAAAATGGTTGGAGACCTTGAGCGTACAGATATGGTTATTTGTATTGATCTAGGTAAAGATTGCCAAATAGAACTTTACTCTACCGCTGTTCATAGAAGTTACCTCGATAAAGAAATATCTGAAGAGACAAACCTCACCAAACAAGGTGAAATGAATGAAAACAGAAAACAAGATATAGCTACAGCTGTAGATTACTGGGTACAAAAACTGGCTCCAGGCTTTCAAAATGCGTTACCAAAACTGGTTTGCCAGGATGCCCTGAATGAGCCGTTTATGGCAATGCCTACCCATTTTAAAGTATTCCCCACCAAAAAAGGTAAAGGAGACGAAGGGCATAAACTGGTTCTGAATATACTGGACGAAGACACTGTCGAAGTCACCGCAAGCGCCTTTTACGATCAGTATCAAAAGCAAGGTGCCACAACCAATAAAACTCACAAAGCTCATATCTTATTGAAGTTTTCTGTCCGAATGGAAAGAGATGGAGACCTTTGGAGTCCTGTAGGATGTCACTGTGACTTTGACTTAACAACAGATAAGAGAAAGCTGGAAAGCCGACGCAAGAGCGCTGCAGCTTCGCCAAAGGATGATAATACCCAAGCCCATAGAGAGTTTGCCAAAACCTCCGACGCTCTTAAACAACCTATGAAGAGGCTTTATTTCAGTAGCCATGACATCAGCAATCCAAGTTTTCAGCACGATTTGCAATCAAATTCGCCAGGCGCCTCCACACCTGCCCCCAAAGTACTCCGTAGTGTATCAAGTACTACTCCTTATCAACTGTCTCCTCCACCAGAATCGTTTCACGCCAGGCAACATTCTGATGGCGATCAACACTTGGGGTCGCTTGTTCCATTTTCTCTTCGCAGCAGTACTACTGCTTCAAGCAGTAGTGTTTGCAGCACATCAACCGGATCTCACTCACCAGAGAGCTCTTTGATAGCGCATTCAAAACAAGCATCCCAGTTATCAGAAGATTTAGACTCGGAGATCATGCAGGCCACAAGCTCTCCATACTCAGCTCCTGAAATGCACTGCGTCACTGTTGGTAAACAGCTGTATGTGACCAACATGGACCACGAAAAAGTGAGTACTCAGCTGCGAGATAATCTTGTACTGGATAGCTTTAAAAAGGAACTGGATAAAGGAGAAGAAATTTGGAGTAAAGGTCCACTACCCAGGCCAGGAAGAAATTCAAGCTCTGAGTCTGCTAAGTTAACCAACAAACTGTCCATGCTGGCCAATTGCTCACCATCTGTGAGTCATTTTTCCAGGTTAAAGGCCCAAGCACTTACAAAAGTTTCTGAGATGATCAATAATCCGGTTCAAATGGACCAGATCAGTCCTGAAACACAAGCGCAAATGGCTGAATACCAAACCCAATATGTCGCAAAATGGCGAGCAAAGCTGGATAAGACTTTAGAAGAAGTAAAAACGTATCAAGTCAGTGTAGAAGTTGACAGACTCCCCAGCATCTCCTTACGCCCAAGTAAAATAAAGGAATTTTTTGAACTGGAAACGGAGATAAAAGCATTACGTGAAGGCTACTTTCAGTGCATACAAAACTTGGAAGAGCACCTAAAAGCAACAACACCTGAAACTGAACAGGATCGAATGCTCACACTGAAGAAAATAACTGACCTGCAGCATAAATCGATTCAGATCACCAAAAAATACAGGGGTAGCCAATATATACCTGAACCTGCATTAGACTCCATGACCAAGGATATAGAATTAACCAGCCCTACCCGGACTCCTAATGGCCGTCATGTCCAAACTTATATGGAAATAATAAAGTCAGAGCTCTCTATGTTGAAAATGTTGATCAGCGATATGCTGGGCTGCCAACTCTATCGCATGAGACCAACAGACCAAAATCTACAGGCAAAGTATGACCTGAAAGATCATCTGGTCAGGGACATGTTCAACACTGGCCTGACACCAAAGAATTTTGACCTGATGATGAAGCTCGTTGATACCGGTGTGATTGAGGCCGGTGATGACAATCTTCTTATTGACGACAAAGGTGAGTTTGTTGGAATTCATAGCTTTTATCAGGCGAAGCTTAGCCGTATATTTGACGGGCGTTATATGACGTTTGACGACTTACAGATTTTGGAAAACGACACAGGTATCTCCTTTGCAGAACAACTTTCTGCATGTGAATCTTATGATTCACCAGTAAACATGAGCCTTGTAGAAAGACACTGTAAAGACTTTCTCAATCCAGACAGCGATCTTGCCAGCGAAGAAGATGCTGCCAAATTATTCCACTCTCTGGGTCAATTGTTAAAAAAGCATCCTCTTGACGCATGAGGCTAGCCAATATTCTTGACGCTTGCATTTTCTGAAGAATAAAGGACACTCTCGGGTGTCCTTTTTTTATCCCTGAAAAATGGCAGGTCCGCTATGAACAAGAAGAATGTATTGATCGCCGGCTGTGGTGATGTCGGCTGTGAGCTGGCACAACAGCTACTGGACACAGACAAATACTCGGTCTGGGGATTACGCAGAAATATCGAGCATTTACCAAAAGGCGTTCATCCCGTTCAGGGAGACCTGTCTAATCCAGAGCAACTTGGCCACTGGCCCAGTCAAATTGACTATGTCGTTTATGCTGCCGCCTCCGACGGACCCGGTGAAGACAATTACCATAAAGCTTACTTAAGAGGACTTTCCAATATTCTTTCCCGCCTGCAAGCCGAAGGGCGTAGACCAGAACGAGTACTCTTCACTTCCAGTACCAGCTGCTATCACCAAAATGATGGAGAGTGGGTCGATGAAACTTCGCCCACCCACCCAAGCCGTTACTCTGGGAAGATCATGCTGGAATCAGAAGCCGTTTTGATCAACAGTCCTTTCCCTGCGACTGTCGTGCGTTTTGGAGGGATTTACGGCCCCGGAAGAAACCGGATGATTACCCGAGTCAAAGCTGGTGAAGGTTGTGGTACAGAACCTGTCATCTATGGCAACCGCATACACCGGGATGACTGCTCCGGAATACTGGCTCATCTGATTCAACGTGATGAACAAAAGCTTCCCGTTGATTCCCTCTATCTGGGTGTTGACCACGAACCCGCTCCTATGTACGAAGTACTGCACTGGCTGGCAGACCAACTCAATGTAGAGCTGAATGACAGCCACCCCGCGCCTCAAAGAGGCAGTAAACGTTGCAGTAATCAACGAATCATTGATACAGGTTACACTTTCAGGTTCCCGAACTATAAAGCTGGCTACGCAGAACTGATAAGCTCAACCTCTTCTGAATAGTCATTGTTAAACGAACATGAAAATAGCGGTTATCGGTCTGGGCAGCATTGCCCAGAAAGCCTATCTGCCGGTTTTAACTCAGAGAGCAGACCTGGAACTGGTTTTCTGCACAAGAAATGCCGAAATCCTCAATCATCTGGCAAAGCAATACCGAATCTCTGAAACCTGCTCAAATTATCGATCACTCCCCAAGATGGGCATTGATGCGGTAATGATTCATAGCTCTACCCATTCTCACTTCGAGATTACCCGATTCTTTTTGAACACAGGCTTACCCGTGTTTGTCGATAAACCCCTATCGGATTGTTACAGCCAATGTGAAGCGCTTTATGAGCTCTCAGCCAAAAAGAGTCAACCTCTGTTTTTAGGGTTCAATCGTCGGTATCTCCCTTTGCTGAAGCAACACCTTGACCAAGATAAGCCACTGATGGCCTTGCGTTGGGAAAAACATCGACACAACCTGTCAGGAGAACCTAAAACGTTTATTTTTGATGATTTCATCCATGCTCTGGATAGTATCAACCTGCAGGGCAATACTTCTCCAGAAGACCTGTCTATCCATTTTCAGAGAACTGGCGATCATCTGTCACGACTGGATATTCAATGGCAGTCTGATGAAGTCCTCTACCAGGCTTCTATGAATCGTTCAGCCGGAAAGACTCGCGAAATGATTCATGCTGACTATCTGAACACCTCTTTTCGTTTCGACTCTTTTCTGTCAGGCATCCAATGGCAAAACAATGAAGAAAAGGCCTTACACCTGCCTGACTGGACCCCTATGCTCAAATCCAAGGGCTTTCATGACATGATTGATCATTGGATTAATGTCGTACAAAAAGGACAACAGTCTTTAGAACTAACAAAACGTAACCTGAATACTCACTTGCTCTGTGACACAATTTACGAACACGTACTCGATAAAACTCCTGATTGAGCAGAGAAAATTCATCTGATAGAGTCTGGGTATTAATATTTTTGATACCACTGGAGGGGACTTCATGATTGTAGTAAACGCCTTCCGGGCAGTCAGCGCCTGAGCCGCTGAATTCTATCCTTCTGCCCGGTTTTTAACCGGGGCCAATTGTCCGCAAGTTGCAGAGCCATAAGCTCGATACTTCATGCAACAACCGGGCACGCCCCATGAAGAAACATCTTCATGACGTCATTAGACGTCAGGGGTTCTTGTGTCTATTATTTTTTCCCTGTCTGAATTGGGATGGCGCCCATTCTTTCGACAACAGCTGACGTTTGAAGAATGGGAATCCAGTCAACCTGCACGGATAATAGCTGTTCACCGCAGCAATCTGGATGTTGCTATTGATGGTCAGACCATAGTTATTCCAGTCATTCCCAGTATGCCTTCCTTGGCAGTGGGCGACTGGATACTCATAGAAAATAACGGTTTCCAACGTCTTTTGGAAAGACAGTCGCTGTTTTCAAGAAAAGCCGCAGGCAGCAAAGTCTCTGAACAGTTGATTGCCGCAAATCTGGATACGGCGTTTATTGTCTGTTCCATGAATCAGGACTTTAACCTGAATCGAATAGAGCGTTACCTGGCTCTGGTAGCCGAGGCTGAAGTAGAGCCTGTCATCGTACTCACCAAGCAGGACCTTTGCCCTGACGCTGAACACTTCATTGATCAGGTCAGGAGTATCGACAGTACTTTACAGATTTTGGGCGTCAATTCGCTGGATTCAGAAAGCCTTTCAATCCTGCATCCATGGTGCAGCCCTGGACGAACAGTTGCTCTGATCGGGTCATCGGGTGTGGGTAAATCAACCCTGGTGAACGGTCTATTAGGTCAATCACAACAAGTCACTGGCAATATTCGGGAAGATGACAGCAAGGGACGACATACGACAACCGGCCGATCTCTGCATTTAACCAGCGCGGGTGCTCTGTTACTGGACACACCTGGAATGAGAGAAGTTCAGCTGGCACATTGCGAGTCAGGAGTGGAAGCCACTTTTGCAGAAATCACTGAGTTATCAGAGCAGTGTCAGTTTCATGATTGTCAGCATCAGTCAGAACCCGGTTGCGCGGTAAAGGCGGCCATTCTGACCGGAAAAATCGACCAGAGAAGGCTTGATAGTTATCGAAAGCTTCTGAGAGAGCAGGCTATGAACAGTGCCTCACTGGCAGAAAAACGATCTCAGAACAAGGCATATACACGGCATATCAAGTCCGTAGCCAAAAGCTCTAAACGCCTGAAACAGAATTGGGAATAAGTCTCTCCATGAAAAAGAAATTACTAAACAACTGCGCCCTGCCATTGCAGGAACACTATGTCGTCAGCTTGCTGTTATCCTCAGATATTGACGACATTATCTGTATGCTTGAGGACGAACAGGTGACTCGATATCTGCCATTTGCGCCAGCACCTGAAAGCGTCTACCGGGACTACTTTGCTCCTATTGCCAAACAGAATGAGGCGGCGCTCGCAAAAGGAACAGAACCCAGTATGACTCTGGTGATCAGGGACGCGGATTCAGGTTCATTTGCGGGAATGCTGGGCCTGGCTCCCGCATTCATGACAACCGGTGTCTATGAAGTGGGCTTCCAGTTGCCTCGCAACGTGTGGGGAAAGGGACTGGCTACTCAAGGGTGCCAACGACTCATCCAATATGCTTTTGAAGAACTGGGCGCTCATAAAGTCACTGCCGACTGCTACGCCAACAACAAGGGTTCGGAGCAAGTCATGATTAAATCAGGCATGGTCAAAGAAGGGCATCAGGACAGTTATTATTCACCAGAAGAAGACCGTGTACTCTACGGTCTGACTCTAAAACAATATCAGAATCGCTAATCTGTGAAGCCGGAAGCCATCGCTTCCGGCGCTTTTCCTTCCAAAGCGTCTATCCTGTTTCGAAGCGGATTTAAAGAGACAGGTTATGTCCTCTAGAAAAAAAATTGCCGTGATTGGTGCCGGGCCCGCAGGCCTGATAACAGCCCAGGTTCTAGTAGAATCGGGGGTTGATGTTATTATTTTCGAGCGCAGGGAGTGTCTGGGAGGCTCATGGGCACTGCAAAGTCTCACTGAAATTCCGGATGTGAGAGATGGCCTGTCGCACGTCTACAGTGCTGCATTCCCCTCCCTGAAAACCAACTTCCCTAAATCTGTCATGGAGATCTGGGGGTTCCCATACCCTGTAGATACCCCTGTTTACCCCAGTCGAGAGCAAGTCTGCAATTATCTGGAAAGCTTTGCCAAAAAATCGAACCTGATTGAAAGGATCCGCTTTCAACATCGGTTAACCGGCCTTAAACAAGATAAACCCTCTCAGAATCAACGACACTGGAAGGTTCTCACTGAGCCTGAAAACCATGAAGTCTTTTCGGGAGTGGTATTCTGCAATGGCCGCTATAGCACACCCTCTATTCCCGGCAGTCTGAACCTTGCTGATTTTTCAGGAAAACTGGAGCACAGTGTTTCTTACCGGAAGCCAGAATACTACCGGAACAAAAGAGTCGCGGTGATGGGTACGGGTCCATCAGGAGAAGATATCAGCCGTGAAATAAGCGCCGTGGCCAGCAGAGTCTATCTATGTGCCCATCAAGGCAGCCGGGAGCATCTCGTCGCAGAAGAGGGCTTTTATGGAGCAGGAAACAACATTACCCGACACCGCGATATTGTGAAATGCCAGAAAAATACCCTAATACTGGAAGACGGGGAAAAGCTCGATAACATTGAGGTATTAATACTCTGCACAGGTTACCGGGTAGAAGACAGTATTCTTACATCGTTACGGGACACGTTTCTGTCGGGTAACCAGCTTTCTGTTGCACCTCTTTATATGAATCTTTTCCATCCGGCATTCCCTGAGCTTTCGGTCACAGGTATGGAAATCTTTGGCATTCCCTTCATTCTTTACCAGTATCAGGCCAGAGTTATTGCTCGACAGCTGAAGGAAGAGCTGGCACTACCGTCCGTGAGACAGCGATGGTATGCCGCCAGAAAAATGGAAACCATGCAAACAGGCAGACTTTCATTGGAAGCAAGAAGAGAAATATCAGCCATTCAGCTAAGAAGGCTGGCGCGCATGGCTCAAATCAGCCCACCAGCGGCTGAGATATTTTTAACTGCGACCAAAAGCAGCCAGCACAGAAAAAAATACCCCAACACTTATCGAGATATTCCCTGGGAGTAAGCTCAGGAAATCCATTGAGACATTATTTCAGTTCCAGAATGGCATCAACCTCAACTGGCACCCCCTTTGGCAGTTCTTTCACGCCAATGGCAGCACGGGCTGGGTAGGGCTGGGTAAAATATTCGGCCATCACCTCATTAACCGCATTAAAGTTGCTGAGGTCGGTCAGAAAAATACCCACTTTCGCGGCATCCTGAAGTTCTCCGCCTGCTGCTTCAGCAATCGCTTTCAGGTTTTCAAAGCAGCGTCGGGTTTGCGCTTTGAAGTCTCCTTGCTCCAGCTCCATGGTTTCTGGAATCAGGGGAATCTGGCCAGAAACATAAACCGTCGTTCCCGCCTTAACCGCCTGAGAATAGGTCCCAATGGCCTGAGGCGCATTCTCAGTGTTTATGGCCTGTCTGTTACTCATTATGCGCTCACTTCTCAACAGAAAAGAGCCAAATAGTAAAGGACAACACGTATTTTTCAAGTCTCCTTGAAATTTTCGTTCATACTGAACCAACGAATCACAAGAAGCATTCAAAAATGGTTTGGCGCTCGATCCAACACTTCGGGGTCTTGCTCACTGTATTCTGTCTGCAATACAGCCATGCATTATCAACCCCCCTTGGTGAAATAAACAACGCCTCTACCGTTCGCCTACCTGTTGGTGCAAGAGCGGCCGAGGTGACATTTACTCTCAGTAACACTCACCAGCAAGCTGTGCAGATTAATGTTCAGCCCATTCAAGGTCAGCTACAAACAGCTCATATCCCCTTTCATCTGCTGAATCAGATTCAGAATGCCCACCTGCACGGGGTCGGCATGATCCTACCTCATATTCCTGCAGCCCTTTCCACCCTGGCTCTCGTTCATAGTCAGAACATCCCCCAGTTCAACCAGCACCTTTCTATTCATCAGGTTTTTGCTCATCAAGGCTCTGTTTACCTGACTCTGCAAGGTCTGAACCAGAATGGCCTATGGGTCAGTATTCAGATCACCCTGTCACTGAATGCACCAGGAGAAATACTGGTATCGCTTCCAATCGGTTTTCTACTTCCCACTAACTTCGTTATTGATATGCAGCCACAACAGCCAAACATAGCAGTACAGCCACCAAACCTGATGGCAGTACTAAGTATGCTGGGCGCTATACAGATGCCAGTGTTTCAGGGTATCAATCCTGAGACCGGCCAGATGGAACCATTCGCGAGCTTTTAGGCTTCTCTGCGACGGTTAATGGAGTGAACGCCCTTGATCACACGAAGGCGTTTGATAATACGAGCCAGATGGAGACGATCTTTAACTTTGATTACCAGCTGAACCATACAGAAACTGGCATCACGCTCTTCCATACTGATTTTTTCGATATTGCCTTCTACAGCCGTGACACTGGTCGCCAGCGAAGCAATCATGCCACGATGATGCTCCAGTTCTACTAGCAGTTCGACCGTGAATTCGCCGGAAACATCTTTATCCCAATCTACTTCCAGCACTTTTTCCGGACTGTGACGAATATCAGCAATGTTCTTGCAACTTTCCGTATGAATCACAATGCCACGACCTGAACTGACATGACCCACCACCGGATCACCCGGAATGGGGTAGCAGCATTTGGCAAAACTGATCACCATGCCTTCTGTACCACGAATCGACAAAGGCTTCTCAGAATCAGAGGTATCAATCTGGGTTTTCTCTGCTTCGGCACTGCCTGGCTCCATCAGCATACGTGCCACGACGTAAGCCATTCGGTTACCCAGACCAATATCTTCCAGCAGATCATCCAGTATATCGAATTTCAGCGCTTCAACCTGATCTTTCAGGACCTGGTCGTCCATATCATCAAGATGAGTCTCAAAGCTCACCAGAGCCTTGTTCAGCAGACGACGACCCAGCGCTATAGACTCATTGCGACGCTGATTTTTGAGGAAGTGACGTATATTAGAGCGGGCTTTACCGGTCACAACAAAATTCAGCCAGGCAACATTGGGCCTGGCACCCGGCGCGGTGACGACTTCTACCGTTTGCCCACTTTGCAGTGGCTGACTCAGGGAAGCCAGACGGCGATCAATACGACAGGCTACGCAAGTATTGCCCACATCCGTATGAACTGTGTAGGCAAAATCAACAGGAGTAGCTCCTTTTGGCAACTCGAGAATATGCCCTTTGGGTGTAAAGACATAGACTTCATCCGGGAACAGGTCGATTTTGACGTTCTCTATGAACTCCAGTGAATCGCCAGCATTTTTCTGCAGCTCCAGCACACCTTTCAGCCACTGTCGTGTACGAGCATGACTACCGGACAGCGCCTCATCGCCGGACTTATAGAGCCAGTGCGCGGCAATGCCGTTATTGGCCATATCTTCCATTTCCTGGGTACGGATCTGGATCTCAATGGGCACACCGTGCATACCAAAAAGACTGGTATGAAGCGACTGATAGCCGTTGGCCTTGGGGATAGCGATATAGTCTTTGAAGCGCCCGGGAATAGGCTTGTAGAGATTGTGAACCATGCCCAGGGCACGGTAGCAGGAGTCAGCGCTATCGACGATGATACGAAAAGCGAACATGTCCATGATTTCGGCAAAGGACTTGCTCTGGTTACGCATCTTTCGATAGATACTGTAGAGGTGCTTTTCTCGTCCAACGACCCGACCTATCAGGCCTACTTCTTCGAGACGGGCAGCAATGGCTCTCTGAACCTGACCCACCAGATCCTTGCGATTACCCCGTGCTTCTTTAACCGCCTGACGTATCATTCGGGATCGCATCGGATACATGGCCTGAAAGCCAAGATCCTCCAGCTCAATCCGTAGATTGTGCATACCCAGACGATTGGCAATCGGCACATAAATATCCAGGGTTTCTCTGGCGATCCGACGACGCTTGTCGGGTCTCAGCACACCCAGGGTACGCATGTTATGGAGTCGGTCAGACAGCTTGACCAGAATGACTCGAATATCCCGAGCCATGGCCAGGGCCATTTTCTGGAAGTTTTCTGCCTGGGCCAGAGTCTTGTTCTCAAACTGCATATGCGTCAGTTTGCTGACCCCGTCTACCAGGTCGGCTACCACTTCACCGAATTGCTCGTGAATGGCAGATTTTTCAATACCGGTATCTTCAATAACATCATGCAGCATGGCTGCCATCAGGCTGTGATGGTCCATGTGCATGTCTGCAAGAATCGCAGCCACCTCAAGCGGGTGGGTAATATAAGGCTCACCACTACGCCTGGTCTGACCATCGTGTGCCTGTTCAGCGTAATAGTAAGCCCTACGAACAAGATTCACTTGTTCGGGATTCAGGTAGGACTTCAAGCGGCCGGCAAACTCTTCAATAGTTAGCAAAGCCCGCTCCTTCTGTGCAGCAATCCGGCCATCCAGAACTTCTCCGGGAAACGTCTGGAGGTATTAACCCTCAACTCCAGCCAGGAACATGGCTGCTTCGTCTTCGTCTACTACTTTCTCTTCTACTGTCAGAGAGGTCACCAGACCTTCTGCAATCTCACGCAGAGCCAGAACGGTGGGTTTGTCATTTTCCCACTCCAGCTTGGAATCCTTACCGCCAATAGCCAGCTGGCGAGCGCGCTTGGAAGCCACCATCACCAGTTCAAAACGGTTATCAACATTGTCCAGACAGTCTTCTACGGTTACTCGAGCCACTGTTCACCTCTCAAATTTGTTCACTGTGGAAATGCTCTTTCCAATTAATAAAATAATGGAAAGAGCACTTCGATTCCCATGGCTAAAACAGCCAGTTTGCCGACACTACAGTGTACTTTACGACCAGAGTCCAAACAAGCCCGGTACAACCGCATCAAAGACCGCAGTGTAAAGCGTTTTACCCAAGCCGGACCATGGTCCAAAAAGACATTTTTTCATCATCGAAAAGATATGATACATCCTCACACCCTTATTGATTATTTTATCGACAATTCATTTGATTGCGTCAGATCAATAGGCTTGCTCAATACTCACTCTATAATGCACGGTCGCTCTTATTTCTGGACAGCCATGACCTCATCACACCCGATTTTTATCGTTGATGACGATGACGCCATACGCGATTTGCTGGCGAATTATCTGAAGAAAAATGGTTTTTGCGTTGAAACAGCCCCTGACGGAGAGCGTTTCCTGGAACTGTTTCGCTCAATGCCTGCTGACGTGACCCGTCACGCTATGGTCATTCTGGACATTATGATGCCAGGTATGGACGGCTTTGCTGTGTGCAGGGAATTGAGAACCTTTTCCAGAGTCCCCGTCATTATGCTGACCGCTGTCTCTGATGAAATGGATCGTATCGTCGGACTGGAGCTGGGCGCCGATGACTATCTGGCCAAGCCTTTTAACCCAAGAGAACTTCTGGCACGCATCAAAGCCATTTACCGTCGCAGCGAACCGCTGGCAGAACCCCTGGATTCAGGACGCTATTTCTATTTCAATCATTTCTGTCTGGATACGACCACCCGGGAACTGACGTCTCCGGAGGGTCATGCTCAGTCTCTGTCTGGAGCCGACTATAACCTTCTTATGTTATTTCTCAGTCATCCGGGACAGGTTCTGAGTCGAGATGCCATTGCTGAAAGCACCCGAAAGCGGGACTCAGCCCCTCTGGATCGATTTATTGATGTCCACATCAGCCGGCTGAGACATTGTCTGGGGGAAAATGCCCGCAACCCCGAGATCATCAAAACAGTCAGAGGCAGCGGCTACTTGATGGCCACCGAAGTCTCTCACTCCAACCAAACCCAAACTGTTCACCCGTGAGCGTTAACTCTTTCAGCAGATTTTTGCATCGTTTCACGCCCAGATCTCTGCCAGGTCGCTTTTTCCTGGTCATGGTAGCGCTCATTCTTGCAACCCAGGTGATCGTCAACAACTTATGGGAAACCCAGTCTCGAAACGATCAGGATCAGGCCATCAGGGATGTTGCCATGAATATGGCACTCAGAGTCTCTGCCACAGTGGAATATTTCAGCTCACTGCCCACCCGTTATCGTCACGTGATCTTGAACCAGCTCAGAGACATGGGAGGCACCCGCTACTTTGTAACGCTCAATCGTGAATTCATCCACATTGAACCTTTTCAGAATACAGCGTCGCATCAGATTGTACTTGATGTGTTTCGACAAACCCTGGAAGACAACGTCACAACTCATGGCAAAATTCAGATAGCGTTTTCCAGCCCTGAAACACTCAGAGTGTTCAATAACGATACGCTTCTGAAAGACTTGCCAGACAGTTGGGGACAGGAAAGCCTTATGGTCAAGCCATTAGCTTTACCTGTGCTGGTAATTCAGATAGCGGTAGGGGAGGGTGAATGGCTCTACCTTGCTACCTTAATGCCAGACTCTTCATTAATGAATAATGAACAACTCTCAGAACCACTAAAGGCCTCTTACATGGCCTGGATGCTGATTCTGATGTTTATTGCCAGCCTGCTCATTCAGAAGATGACCCGACCTTTTAAAAAACTATCCATGGCCGCCCAGACATTTGGTCGCAACCTGGAGCCCGTTCCGGTATCAGAAGCCGGATGTCGTGAATATGAAACAACGGCTCGGGCATTCAATCATATGCAGAAAAATATTCAGCATTATATGAACGACAGAAAACAGCTTTTTTCCGGAATATCCCATGATTTAAAAACCCCTATCACTCGCCTGAGACTTCGTACAGAACTGCTGGATAATGACGAAGAAAGGGACGCTTTCAACCAGGATCTGAACCATTTGGAGATGATGGTTAAAAGCGCTTTACAGATTCTCAGTGATACCGATATCCATGAAAACCCGGAAAAAATCAGCCTGAAAAACCTGCTTGATGATATCGCACAATCGGCTTGCTCAGTGGGTCAGCAAGTTCAGGTCTTTACCGACAACAGTCCGGCTGTCATTAACGGCAAGCCTCTGGCCATGCGTCGCTGTCTGGAAAACCTGATTGGCAATGCTGTGCAATATGGGCAGCAGGCTCATGTCTATCTCATCTCAGTAAAAGGCTGTATTGATATCCGCATTCGGGATAAAGGTCCCGGATTGCCAGAAGGCATGGAAGAAGAAGTCTTCAAACCTTACTTCAGGCTCGAGCATGGCAAGTCCTGCAACCCAGACGGAAATGGTCTTGGGCTGATCACTGCCCGCCATCTGGTTAATATTCATGGTGGTTATCTGAAGTTGAGAAACTATCCAGAAGGGGGGCTGGAAGTGGCTCTGGAACTCCCTGAAGACAAGCACTGAACTCACTACACATACGGTGCTTTCAATACAGACATGTTCCCATCACAAAACTCTGATGATGGATCAGAGCAGGAAGCCCTATAGAACCCCTCTCAGTAGTATTTATCATGCTATCCGTATTTTGAATAAGTGGACTTTTTTCGCTCAAGACAGGTTCGAGTGACTTTGCTCCGGAGCCAGAAGCTCTCCACCAGCAACCGCACAGCAAAGATCTCAAGAGCGACTGGCTGGCTTCAGGCGGTTTGTCCCGATCTTCATCATCATCCTTTCGAAACCATTTTTTATCTTTTGCAGACTCATACAGAATCGTAAGTTCAGGGCGAACAACCAACTTGAAACGCTGTGACGTCTTGGATCCATTTTTCCAGTATTCAATATTAATGAGCAGGTCATAGGTGATCGGGCTATGTTTGTCTGCCCTGAAATTACTAACCAGTTGAATTTCAACGGTAGGCCAGCCTATCCCTTCAGGTGAAGCCGGGGCATTAATGCCAAACCAGTTGGGATTAAACTGATTAAGCTGGGCAACACTGAGAAATCCGGAAAGACCGTCTTCCGAAACTTGCCCCTCATCCGGTAAGTCAGGGTCAAGAATGGTCAAAAGAGCCATAACAACCACCATCAAAGCCTGGGCACTTTCGGTGAAGTGGAATGCCGGATCACTGCCTTGAAGCCTTTCAATCGATGTCGTATCGACACTGCCATTGCCTTGCAGACGCTCCTCAAGACTCCATTGAAAAGGCACAATATTGGGAGCTGTAGCCAGAGGATTATGAAATATCAGGTTGTAGTGGGCAAAAGACAGGCTCTCTGATCTTCTGATAACCGTTCTTTCCCGGTTTATCCTTGAATCCCACTCCTGCGATCTTTCTGTCTCATACTGATAATCCACCATGAAACGAAACGACAGTGTTCTATCCAATGGAAAGTCAGGGGGAAGAATGAAAGCCTGAGAATGAGAGCAATGCAACCAAAAAGCCAGAAGCAAGAAAGCCCAGCCAGTGCGAAAAGAAGCATGAGCCCTCATGCCCACTCCATATTGATCTGGTATGTGGGGCTCAATATTAGCAACGATTAAAAACATTGCTGGAAATAAAAAAGCCCCCAGAAAAAAGGGGGCTCGAGATCAACCAGAGACGTCAGACTAACTTATGCAGTAGCTGCAACGCTCTCAACAGCCTGGCCTGAATTCACCAGCTCCTGCATCTCAGACTTTATATTTTCAGATTGAGGCCCGAAAATCGCCTGCATGTTCTGCCCAACCACCAGCACGGCTGTGGCTCCCAATGCCTTGATGACATCCTGATCAACACTCTCAGGCTTTTTAACAGCCACCCTCAGACGGGTAATACAGGCATCGATACTCTTGATGTTGCTGTTTCCTCCGAAAGCAACAATCAACTTACCTGCCAGTTCAGGGCCTATTTCCACTTTTACACCCATATCGGCATCGTCTTCACGGCCAGGTGTTTTCAGATTAAAGCGAGTGATCGCAAAGCGGAAAACACTGTAGTAAACCACGGAATAAATCAGTCCCAATGGAATAATCCAGAATGGTTTGGTGCCAATACCGAAGAACAGGGTGTAATCAATAAGGCCATGAGAGAAGGAAGCCCCCATTTTGATCCCCAAAAAGTTGGTGATCATGAATGCGAAACCAGCCAGTACCGCATGAATGAAGTACAAAACCGGAGCTACAAAAAGGAATGAAAATTCAATAGGCTCAGTAATACCCGTCAGCATGGACGTCAAAGCAGCGGAGATCATGATACCGCCAACACGCTTTTGCATCTTGGTTTTAGCACAGTGCCACATGGCAATTGCTGCGGCAGGCAGACCAAACATCTTGAACAGGAAGCCACCCGCCAGGAAACCAGCTGTTGGGTCACCTGCAAAGAAACGAGGGATATCACCTGTGACCACTTCACCAGTCTGCGTAACAAACGAGCCCATTTCCATCTGGAAAGGTACGTTCCATACATGGTGGATACCAAATGGAATTAGCAGACGCTCAACGAAGCCATAAACAAAGCCCATCAGAGTAGGATTGCCTTCAACGGCATAGTTACCAAAAGTATCAATGGCATTACCAATAGGCGGCCAGATAAAGCTGAGGATAATACCCAAAGCAATAGCAGCAAAGGCAGTGACTATGGGCACAAAACGCTTACCAGCAAAAAAGCCCAGATACTCTGGTAACTGAATTTTGTAGTAACGGTTAAACATCACTGAAGCCAGAATACCGGCCAGAATACCGCCAAAAACACCAGTATCGATGGAGTTAATACCCATTATTGTGGTCGTTTCAACGTCCAGGGCACCCGCCATAACCCCCATAGTACCCAGCAGTACTACATAACCGACAATGGCTGCCAGAGTTGATACACCATCGTTGTCTGTCAGACCCAAAACGGTTCCCACAGCAAACAACAATGGCAGGTTACCAAAAACGGCCCCCCCCGCTTGCGCCATGATCTGATTTAATAACGCAGGAAGAAATTCAAAATTGGCACTACCAATACCCAGAAGAATACCGGCCACAGGAAGAATGGCCACAGGCAGCATCAATGACCGCCCTATTTTCTGAAGCACCCCGAAAGCATTTTGCAGCATGGATGTGAACCTCTGTTTCATTCGGAGTTTAACTGGCACTAAAAGCCAACAAACTCTTCACTTATAAATTAATTCGAACAGAGGGTATCAAAGTGGAACGAACGCTTGGGTAAGACAGCTAAACGTAGTGTAACAAAGTCTTATTTCAACGTTTGGATAGCCAACGACAGCTGTTTAACAGCTTTAGTCGGATCAGCATGGGGATCATTTATGAACTGACTGACCACTTCACTAACAACATGCTGAACACGTTCTCCTGCTGCCATTCCATGGGTAGTACTGGGTACCAGCGTGCCTTGCTCCATGCTGCGATTAAAATCCCTGCGGCTTTTTTGGGCGCAACTATCTATCTCTTGGTCTGCCCTTAAATCCAGGGCCGGTATGCCACCTTTCTTCTGATTAAAAGCCCTTTGAAAGTCAGCATTCATTAATAGACTGGCGAGAGATTGCTGGGCTCTTTTCTGTTGTTCGTCAGGCATATTGAACATAACAAAGCTATCGATGTTATAAACAAATGTATCCTTTGTACCAGGAGCTGGAATACATAAAAAATCTATACCGGGCTGCTTTCCCTGCAACAGAAATTCACCTTTGGCCCAGTCTCCCATTAATTGCATCGCTGCTTTGCCGTCAATTACCAACTGCGTAGCTTGATCCCAGCTTCTTCTACTGCTGTTTTGATCAAATAGCCCACGCATTCGCGCCATAGCTTTAAAGGTCTTAATCATCGTTTTGCTGGTGAGGGCTGCAGGATCGTTGTCTACCATCGCCTGGCGATAAAATTCTGCACCTCCTTTAGCCAGCAAGACCGACTCAAAAATAGCGGACGCTTGCCAAGGCTCACCACCGTAAGCCAGAGGAATATATCCGGCCTCTTTCAGCTTGGGTGCAACCCGGAACATATCTTCCCAGGTTTCAGGTATTTTCTGGCCTGCCTTTCTGAAGGCTTCAGGATTAACCCAAAGCCAGTTATTTCGATGAATATTGACCGGAGCGGCTACGTAATGTCCCTGAAATTTCAGAGTGTCGCTGACCATCTCGGGTAACTTTGCGTCCCATTGCTCTTTTCTGGCTACATCATCTATCTCCCTCAGCAAGCCCAGACTGGCCCACTCCTGAATGCCTTTTCCCCTGATCTGTGCGGCAGCGGGAGGGTTTCCGGAGATTACTCTGGATTTCAACACCGTCATAGCATTGCTCCCTCCTCCTCCTTCTACACCAAAGTCTTTCCATTTAAGGCCTTTGTCGCTTAACTGACGCTCCAGAACATTAACCGCAGCATTTTCACCAGGAGAAGTCCACCAGTGTAATACTTCCACTTCATTGGCCAGGCTGACAGCAGGAAAGATAATAAACAGAATGGCTAGTAAGGTTCGATTCACTAGAGAGAATCTCATGAGGGTTGAGCAGAGGACAAAGAGTATCAGAATATTTCCTTGAGACTGAAACAAAGCCTGTGGATTACTCGTTTTTTCTCTCCCCTTCGGATTTCCCTTAAAGGCAGTTATAGTAACTCAACCACCTGATATTGTTACTTCGCTATAGGCATCTCAGAATAGAACTTATGACAACCACGATCAATGAGCTGAAGGCTCCAGAGAAGCTGGCAGCATTACAGTCAGCTATGAAAAGTCAGAATATTCACGCCTGGATTATTCCGAGTTCCGATCCACATGAAAGTGAATACGCGGCCGATCACTGGAATGGCCGTGCCTGGCTATCCGGGTTTGATGGATCAGCTGGCACCGTAGTTATACTTCAGGAACAGGCCGCCTTGTGGACTGATGGCCGCTACTTTCTTCAGGCTGAGGAACAGCTGGCGGGAACCGGGATTGAACTGATGAAGCAAGGCCAACCCAATGTGCCAGCCATCAACAAGTGGGTTACAGATAACCTTGATGACGGACAAGTCGTTGGCTTTGACGGCAAGGTTATGAGCCTTAACTTCGTCAGAAACCTCCAGAAATCGTTTGATAGCAAAAATCTGTCCCTGAAAACCGATCTTGACCTGCTGAATGACGTCTGGAAAGACCGTCCAGCCATGCCCACTGAGCCCGTCTTTCTCCACAGTGACAAGATGGCAGGAAAAACCCGTGAAGAAAAACTGGCTGAAGTACGCGCAGAAATGGCAGAAGCTGGTGCAGATCATGCTCTGGTGACAGCTTTGGACGACATTGCCTGGCTGTTCAATCTGCGAGGTTCTGACGTTGAATGCAATCCGGTTTTTCTTGCATATGCTCATATTACCCACGACTCAGCACAACTCTTCGTTGACGACAGTCGTATAGAAAAAGAGTCTCTGGCAGCTCTAGAAGCTTCTTCTGTAGAGTTGAGAGCTTATTCAGAGATTGCAAATAGCCTGTCATCGCTGAATAAAGAAGCCCTCTTAATTGATCCGGCAACAACCTGTCAGTGGCTGTTCGATGCTATTCCAGACAGTGTCAAAGTGATTGAAGCCACCAGCCCGGCCAGAAACCTCAAAGCGGTCAAAAATCCGGTTGAAATCAAACGCATGAATGACTGCCATCGTCGTGATGGTGTCGCTATTGTGCGCTTTATGCGTTGGCTTGAGGGTCAGATCCCTACCGGAACATTGACCGAAGTTGCTCTGGACGAAAGCCTTCAGGCATTCCGCGCACAAGCACCTGAATTCAAAGGTCCAAGTTTTCCGACCATTGCCGGATATGCGTCCAATGGTGCTGTGATTCATTACCGTGCCGAGGAAGAAACGTGCCTGACAATTCAGCCCAAAGGTTTGTTGCTGGTTGACTCAGGTGGTCAATACCCAGACGGCACCACAGACATTACCCGTACCTTTGCCTGCGGCGAAATGACTGAAGAAGAAAAGAAAGACTACACTCTGGTGCTCAAGTGTCATATCAACCTGGCCCGTGCCCGCTTCCTGCGAGGGACCCGGGGCGTCCAGCTGGATATGCTGGCAAGGCAACCCGCCTGGGCTGAAGGTCAAAACTATAATCACGGTACCGGTCACGGCGTGGGTTATTTCCTGAATGTGCACGAAGGCCCACACAGCGTCAGTCAGAATTTCCTTAATGTGCCTCTGAAGCCCGGCATGCTGATTACCAACGAACCCGGTATGTATCGTAATGGCAAGCACGGCATCCGGATCGAAAACATCATGCTGGTTGAGGAAGATATCAAGACAGAGTTCGGGGAGTTCTACAAGCTGCGAGATCTGACTCTGGCGCCTATTGATAAACGTCCATTATTACTCAACATGCTGAATAATGAAGAGATTGAATGGCTGAATACATACCACTCGAAGGTAAGAAGTGAATTGTCACCTCTACTGGACGGCGAAGATCTGGAGTGGCTGATCAAAGCTACAGAAGTGATCTGATCAGAAGGCAGACAATAGAACGGTTGCCAATGGCGACCGTTCTAGGAGGCTGACCGAGAATAGCGTCCGAGCATAAAATTCAGTAGAACGAGTCAGCTTTTTCACTGGATTTGTGCGAATAGTTGACCTATTTAAGCAAATCCAGTGGAAAAGATGGCCGTTCTTTCTGGATTTTAGGCCGGACTGTCTATTCTCGGTCAGCCTCCTAGCCTGAACTTGTATGCCTTGAGAACTTTCATTGGAATGATGTTAACTCAGTAAAAAAAAAGACACCCGCGTTATATCATAACTGTTGTGGCATCAGCCCTAACGGGCTGACGAAATACACCTTTCGCCTGGTTCAGCAGGAGTACTCTTTCGATCATGGGTAACAACTGAAATTTTTATAAGCCACTGAAAGGCTAGAAATACTATTGTCATAACGCGGCTGACCACAGGTACAAAACAGTTTTTCATCCATTTCCAGCGTTTCAAGGTCCAGACTCGTATAGTGTTTGGAGATGCGGCTTTTGTGAATTCGTATCACATTGCCTTTCCCTATTTTGAGATATTTCCAAAGTTTCTTCTTACAGCTGACACACTTAAAAATAAGTACAGAGATCTTTTCCTGACACGATATTGGAAGGTGGGAAGGGGAGGGGAGGGGAGGGAGGTTAACGCTTTTCTTTCATTGCACCTATCGAAAGTGTTTATAGTTCATATAAGAACGGCAAGAACATTGGGCTCTTGCCGTCTGAATAGCTTTCAGATCTGATGATCAGTTCAACAGTCCTTCAATCAAGTCGGACTTGTAATGCTGCATCCAGCTAATCGATAGACGACGGCTTCTGATGATAGTCTGAAGATCACGCAGAGCCAGATCGAACTCATCGTTAATTACCAGGTAATCAAACTCGCCGTAATGAGACATCTCATTGACTGCCTGATTCAAACGACGCTCAATCACTTCCATATCATCCGTCCCACGGCCAATAAGACGCTCACGCAGAGCTTCTTTGGAGGGAGGTAAAATAAAGATGCTGACTGCTTCAGGCATCAACTTGCGTACCTGCTGAGCCCCCTGCCAGTCAATTTCCAGAATAACATCTTCCCCGGAATCCAGCTGTGCCCGAACCCAGGCTTCAGAGGTGCCATAATAATTCCCAAACACTTCTGCATGTTCCAGGAATTGCCCTCTGTTCATCAGCTCCAGAAAGATTTCCTGGCTGGTGAAGTGATAGTTCATACCATCTGTTTCTCCAGGGCGAATCGGACGGGTAGTGTGGGAAACTGATACCTTCACATGAGGAGTCGACTGAACCATAGCCTTGACCAGGCTGGTTTTACCGGCTCCTGAGGGGGCTGCGATGACATAGAGTTTGCCTTTATTTGCCATGATATCTCCAAACGGCATAATTGAGGGATGCCGGGGATTTATTCAATATTCTGAATTTGTTCGCGCATCTGCTCAATCAGTACCTTAAGGTTAACGGCACTTTGTGTCAGACCTGCGTTGATGGATTTTGAGGACAGCGTATTGGCTTCACGGTTGAGTTCCTGCATCAGGAAATCAAGGCGGCGACCAATAGCTCCTTTCTTGCCCAGAGTGTGTTTAACTTCAGAAATGTGAGTGGATAAGCGATCTAACTCTTCATCAACATCCATTTTCTGAGCCAGAATCACTAACTCCTGTTCCAGTCTATCAGGATCCAGTTCAGCTTTTGCTTCTTCCAGGCGGTCCATGATTTTCTGTCGCTGAGATTCCAGCAAGTCAGGAAGAACTGAACGCACATTCTCTACTTCTTCAGAGATGCCTTCCAACCTCATATGGATAAACTTCTCCAGCTCGGCCCCTTCTCTGCGACGAGTATCCGACAGCTGGACCAAAGCCATTTCAAATGCCTTGAGAGCTGCTGCATGAACCGGAGCCATATTGGCTTCTTCATTGTTCATGACGCCGGGCCATTGCAATACTTCCAGAGGATTCACGCCGGATGCATTGATGAAATAGGTTTCAACTTTATTGACCACTGACTGCAATGCTTCCAGAGCCGATTCATCCACACTCAATTGCTGCTGACCTTCTGCCAGCTGCAGTTTTAATGAGCACTCGACCTTGCCTCTGTGCAAATGCTTTCTCAAAGCCTCTCGTAACCCGGGCTCAACTTCTCTGGCAGCTTCTGGCAGACGAAAATGAGGCTCCAGATAGCGATGGTTGACTGAACGAATTTCCCACACCAGGCTGCCCCAGTCCTCCTGGACCTGAATACGGGCAAATGCAGTCATGCTGGAAGTCATAAGTTTCCCTATTGAAACAATCTTGCTAAGAAGAACCGACAGTCATCAGCAGGCCATAGCAATGCATACCATGAATCCCCTGCCAAGACTGTATTTCATCAGGAGTCTATCAAAAACAGATGGCCAGCCCATGGCAAAATCTTTAAAAAATACAAAACTATCGTGCAGTTTATAGGTGTTTTAAAAACAGAATTAGGGCTGAACTCATGTGCTATCCGGAAACAGCTGTCCGAAAACAAGACAATAACTGAAGATGTCAGAAACCTGATTAACCAGACCAGAGAGTGGAACGAGTGTCACTCTGACTACTGTAAAACGGAAGCTTATGATCGGGTGCTGCAAGCATACATTAACAGCAATCAGTATCAAGTTTCGTTTAGACACTGACTGGACAGGCCGCCTTCCTGAACACCTTTGGCAACTGCTGCATCAGTATTTTCATGGTAAACATAGAGCCCGAAGCCTGCCTTGGTTATAATTCCGCTTTTAATATCCCCGGCGGTAGAAGGTAAGACCATGCGGCGTCCTAGCGGAAGAACTGCGGATCAGTTACGCGACATTAAAATCACTCGTGAGTACACCATGCACGCCGAAGGATCAGTGCTGGTTGAATTTGGCAACACCAAGGTGATCTGCACGGCATCTGTCGACAAGTCAGTCCCCCGTTTTCTGAAAGGCTCTGGCCAGGGCTGGGTCACAGCTGAATACGGTATGCTGCCTCGCTCAACGACAGGCCGTATGGGTCGGGAAGCCTCCAGAGGCAAGCAAGGTGGCCGTACTTTGGAGATCCAACGACTTATTGGCCGCTCACTGCGTGCTGCTGTTGACCTGAAGAAACTGGGTGAGAACACCATCACCATTGACTGCGATGTTATTCAAGCAGATGGCGGTACCCGTACAGCCTCTATCACTGGCGCTTGTGTAGCACTGGTAGATGCAATCCGTCATATGCAAAGAAAAAAGATCATCAAAACCGATCCACTCTTGCAAATGATTGCTTCCGTTTCTGTGGGCATTTTCCAGGGAAGCCCGGTTCTGGACCTGGATTACCCGGAAGACTCCAACGCTGATACTGACATGAACGTTGTTATGACAGAGGAAGGCGGCTTCATTGAAATTCAGGGAACAGCGGAAGCGGCTCCGTTCAGCCAGAATGAAATGACCGCCATGCTGGCACTGGCTAAATCAGGTATCGATGATCTGGTTAAGCTGCAGAAGCAGGCTCTGGCAGAGTAAGTCATTGCTTCAGGCCATCGCAAAGCTCGTTGGCCTGAAGCCTGCTAACGGTAAGAACTGTTCAAAGCCTCAAGCAGTGGAACCAGATAGCCCACATTTTTCCTTACTTCTTACAAGCGCTCAGCGTTGCCCTTGATCAAGCTCGCTCCCTTCGTGTCGCTTTCCTCAGGTGCCTGGCACATCATTTATGACATGGCTCTAATGCGACTTGCAGCCAGGCATATCACGATCATTAGCCAACAACTCTGATTCAACAAAATCATATTCTGCCGAAATCATTGAAAAAGGAGGGGAAAACACATGGATGGTATTGATAAAAACCAGCCGCCCTCAGGCGGAGAGAGTCATAAGAGCTCAGAGGTAAACAGCCCAAAAAAGGTGAAAACCTCCATTGGTGTATTATCTCCAGTCTCTACAGAAAAAATGCTTCCTATGCCGGTCAGGCAACAAGATCAAAAAAGTCTGGACGATTACAATGTCCACCTCCAATCTTCCCAGTCAGTCATTACTGAAAACAGTGACTCGGGTATTGGAACACTTACCAGTAACAGCTCTTCAGCACTTGATAATCCGTTTCCTCTGACGCCGGATGAGCAACTGGAAAAGCTGCTGGCTGTCTGTAGAAATCATTTGGGCGACGCATTTGATAGCCGTCTGTTCCTCAGTGGCAGGGGGGAGGCGCAATTTGATCAAGTGGAACATCTGGCCGAGTGGCTACTGGACAATATTGCCACACTGCCTTCTGATGCAGAATCTGGAGCACTGGGCAAACTGTTAACGACTTTAAAGATGAGTGAAGCCAATCCATCCCGGCAAAAAGAGCTCGCTCCATACAGCTTTGCCATGCGCTCAGCCATTCTGTTGGCCAGTGAAAAGTCGGGAGCTGGCATCGAATCCTGGGAAACCTATACCAAACAGCCTCCTAATGGAAAAAGCCTGAAACTCTCTGACCCTGAGTTCTGGCCCTGGGTCGAAAAACACACCAGCTGGGTGCCCGAAGCTCAGGCCGCTTTTTTGAAATACGTTGAAACTGCATATGTGACTGCCAGAAAGCTTTCGTCGACTCATCAAGACGATCAAGTCATCGCCTATAAAGGTGGTTTTGGTGCAGGAAAAACCTCACATGGCAAAGCCGCCTTTGGCAAAGATGAAGATGACCATCCTTTATTCGCTGGCAGTATCGCCCCAGACAGTGCAAAAAATGTCATGCGAAAAACCATGCCGCTTTCCCACGGCACAGTGCATTTGCAAGGCTCCAATATGGCGTTCAATCTCTTTGATGGATTAATTCAAAAATCCGGGATGGGTACCATCATCTATGACACGTCTCTATCCCGAGCCAAAGACATCGACACTATGATTGGTAAATCCGTCAAGGCAGGTAAACCTTTTAAAGTGGTCGATATTGCCCGGGACGACAAAGCCAGAATGCTGGCCGTTCTTGGTCGAAGAGTGGATGGAGATGACCCCCGTATTCCAGCAGGATTTTTATTAGCGGGAGCCAGCAGAGATCGATCCGGTCGGGCAGAATGCCTGAACACGGTTCTGAAAAGCGCAAAAACTCTCTTTACTGACAAGAAAACGAAACAGTCCAAAGAACTGGTTCACAGCTATGAACTCCACTGTGCCGATAAAACCGGTTCGGATCGGCAATGGCTTGTCACTTTAAAATCATCAGAGTCGCCCGAATGGAACCCCAACCTGTCGAAGGAAGAGATTACCAACCGTCTGGCCAGCCAGGGGATTTGTTTCAATCCTGCATCCGGGCTCTTTGAGTCTCTGAACTCTGCTGAAAACTGGAGTGAAGTAATGAGAAAGGAGCTGCATAAACCCGCTCGAACTCTGATCAAAAACCTTTCTAAAGCAGAAGCAGACAAGCGTCTTCAGCAATTTTCGGGAAGGACCATTCAATTCGACCGTCCCATGGCCGGAAAAACGACAGAGGATGCTTACTACTCTATGCCTCTGCATTTAACCCAATGCATTCCCAAGAGTGCATTTCTGGATGCATTCTCAGCAATGGAGCCGGACTCAGCTCAACAACTGATTAATGATATGTACGAAACTTCGATAGCCGATCATTCAATCAGCTATATGGACATGCCTGTGATTTTTACATTGGAGTTCAATCGATACCTAACGAGTACTCCAAGCATCTGGCCAGATGAAGAGGGCTGACATGGATAACCGATAGCTGATTTGACAGCTACCGGTCAGAAGGAAGGAGTGCAGATCAGCTCTCCAGCTCCCAATCAAAATCAATAATAACCGGGCCGTGGTTGGAAAAAGCCTGATTTTTGTAGATACCGCCGTTCAGAACGCGATGACGCATTCCTGCCGTGATGATCTGATAATCAATGCGCATACCCAGATTATCGTGACGCAGGAATTCGTCCTGCCACCAGCTGTATTTGCCAGACTCACGATCAACTTCACGATAGGCATCAAAGAAGCCCATGTCACCCAGCAAGCCTTCCATCCAGCCACGCTCTGCAGGCTGAAAGCCTGAAATTTCTTCAGAATCGCGCCAGTTTGCTACATCAATCTTACGATGAGCAATGTTCCAGGTACCCGCCATAATGAATTCACGGCGCTTTCGGCGCTGCTTGTTTAGATGATGAGAGTAATTATCCAGAAAACGGTATTTAAAATTCTGGCTGGTCGCATCATGACCTTCTGGAACATACATGCTGGCAATACTGATCTTGTCAAAGTCTGCCTGGATATAACGTCCCGTTTCATCGGCCTCAGGAAAACCAAGACCACTGATAATGGCTTTTGGCGCCTGACGTGTATAAATCGCTACTCCGCCATGATCTTTTCTGTCGTAGCCTCCATAGGCATAACAGAAATATCCATCAAGCTGGTACCGGTCTTCTTCCATTGCAAACTCATCCTCACGAATGTCCTGCAAACAGATGACATCGGCATCCTGGTCCATTAACCAGTCAAACAGGCCTTTTTCACGCGCGTTTTTTATGCCTTCGCAATTAAAGCTGATAACTCTCATTATTGACTACACCTTGCCTGGACCAGATCTGGCCCGGCATAAAGCAAAATACCTGATTGGACTGTCGACCAGAGTCAACAGCCAGCAAAACAGGCTTAATCCTGCATCTGCCTCACACCAATGACTTGGGAGACAACTTATAACCTGAATAGCCATAAGTTTCTCTCCATAACCAAAGCAACGCTTCCCGGGGTCCGGGTTCGCTTTACACTGCCCTGATTAAACTATGGAAATGACTTAATAGTTAATAGAACTGCATTTCCACGGTAAAAGTTCAATTACACAGAGTACAGGAAAAGAGGGAATTTTAACTGACGAATGATACAGGGTTGTCGCCGATATGTTTATCCGCATAAATGCGACCCCAACTTCTCAAAACATCACAGCAGGACACGGCCATCGGTGATCAAAACATTATTTTTGGTTTTTCTCATTTAAACAAATCATCACCGAGAATAGCTGCACCGATGGAGACTTGGCAAAAGTATTTTCCAAATTGATTATTCCTATACCGTTTATTGACTCTCGCATCAGAAGTTCGCCCTCGAACATAAAAGACAGACGTCGTCATCATACGAAAGGAGTTAACCCAAACTCTAAACAATTTAATGAAATTTTCGTACCAGATACCAATTCGCCTCAAACGGAGGGAGCTTATCTTTGTCAGTACTCCTTTATGATTAAACCCGCTTTCCACCCAAACCCAGTTCACCCAAATTCTGGCTTTGGGAATCATAAAAATAGCGTGAGAGCCTGAAAGAGCTGAATTTTCACGGTACAATAGAACTACATTTTCACGAACAGGCACTTGATACATCATGCTCGATTATCAGAGAGAGTTTCTGGACTTCGCCTTAAAAGAACAGGTGATTCGCTTCGGTGAGTTTACCCTCAAATCTGGCAGAAAATCGCCTTACTTCTTTAATGCAGGTCTTTTTAATACGGGCGAAGCCATCAGTAAAATGGGGCAGTTTTACGCTCATGCGCTGATCAATGCCGGGGTCGAGTACGATATTCTTTTTGGGCCAGCTTACAAGGGCATTCCTCTGGCAACCGCTACATCAATAGCCTTATCCGAGCATCACAATCTGAACACCCCCTGGTGCTTCAACCGCAAGGAAGCTAAAGATCACGGAGAGGGGGGTAATATTGTCGGAGCTCCGCTTGAGGGCCGCGCGATTATTGTAGATGACGTCATTACAGCTGGAACTGCCGTTCGTGAAGTCATGGAAATTATTGATCAAAGTCCTGCTACTCCAGCCGGAGTTATGATTGCTCTCGACCGTCAGGAAAAAGGCAAGGGAGATTTATCCGCAATTCAGGAAGTAGAGAAAGATTTTCGTATTCCTGTGATCAGCATTGTGACACTTAATGAACTTTTGTCGTATGCTGAGGAAAACAAAGACATAAAAATGTATGCCCCTGCTATCAGGGAGTATAGGGAACGCTACGGAGTCACATGAAACTCCTCATTACTTTTTTCCATGAACATGCAGCTGCTTCAGGTTTGCCAGAGACGTCCATCTCTCGGACAACAGGGCTCTTTGATAAGCTGTACCTTCGGTTCATAGCTGCTTGTTTAGCGGCTATGACTTTTTCTGCGCCCGTCATGGCGCAGAACCTTTACCGCTACCTCAATGACCAGGGTAACCTGGTCATTGCCACGCGGCTGCCCTCTGACCAGATTGACAAGGGCTATGAAATGATTGACAAGCATGGCCGTGTCATAAAGATCATTTCGCCCAAGCTGGATGCGGAACAGCAAGCAGCCCTCGTGCAGGAAGAAGCGCGTCTGGAATCTCTCCAGAGCCGAAGAGAACGAGATATAGAATTGATGCGGCTTTATTCATCACCTGAAGAAGCCCGCTCAGCTTTGCAGCGAAAAGTGTCAGAAATGCAGATTCAGATTGAACTGCTCGAGGGCACCAGCCTGAGACTGAAGAATACTCTTAACAACAAGAGACAGGTTGAGGAAGGCCTGAAAAATAATGGAAAGGCCATTCCTGTTACCCTCTCTGAAGAGATTACTGTCAAAACCGACCGGCTTAACCTGAATGAACAGCGAATCAGCCATCTTAAAGAAGATCTGGAGAAAGTCAGAACTGAGTTCCACGCTAATATACAGAGGCTCGAAGACCTACTGAGACAAAAACATCTTCAGGAGGGTGTCGTACAACAGCCTCATATCAATGAAAACCTGTTATCGGGAGACTGGCAGACTCGTAATAGCTTCTGGCTAGACTGGTCCCTGAGCCCGGACGGAACGTTTAAATCCAGACAACGAGTCGCATCAACAGGCAAGTTTGTTGAAAAAACAGGGACCTGGACACTCGACAGCACGCAATTAATATTCCTGGTTAAACAAAAGTTCACAACCGACAGTCTTGGAAAAATTAAAAAGCGCCGAGTATCTGAAGAAATCCAGAGCAGGATTCTGGAAGCAGACACCCGCTCGATAGTGGTAATGCTTGAAGGCTCCTCAGTCACACTGACTCGCCCTTAAACTTTGCTGTTTATCGAAAAACGACGGTCTCAAGCACTTCCCATTGGGCTGGCCACTGCTCGGTTGGCTTTCGCTTGAACTCACTGCGCACGTACTGACAGATACGCCCCTCAGCAACAGAAAGTAGCATGTTAGCTGTCGTATTCAGAGTGGCTTGAGGCCTCAAGCCCTCATTCAACTCAGCATCTCTCAACACTTGTTTGATCTGAGTTTCCAGTCGATCAAACAGCTTGGCTACTCTCTGTCTCAGACGATCTGGCTCTCCAGCCAAAGCATCGCCTGTAAGAATACGGGTTAAGCCAGGATTTTTCTCACAAAACCCCAGCAGCAAAAGCAAAATATTGCCACAGCGCTGCAAGGCTTTTTGCTCTTCTACCAGTATCAGGTTCACTCTTGAGAACAGAGTGTCTTCTATAAACTCTATGAGCCCTTCAAACATTTTGGCCTTACTGGGAAAGTGCCGGTATAGCGCTGCTTCAGACACGCCGACTTCCTTGGCCAGAGCTGACGTTGTAATCCGCTCTCCAGGCGCGTTTTCCAGCATATGAGCCAGTGCCTGCAGAATTTGATCCTTTCGGGAAACTTTCCTGGTTTTATCCATTACTTCTCGACACCGTCTTACTATTTCCATGAAAAATATTTCATTCTCCCATCAGCCCTGAGCCAAAAATACCGCTAACCTCTGCCCATGAAGATCACTACTGTGCTCGAAATAGCGGTATTTTCTTAATAAAAGAGACGAAAAATGTTTCAGTCGTTTATGGCTGTTCAATGGCAATACCACTCGCTCAAGCTCTCTGCCATTATCGATTTTTACCGTGACAACCTTCCATTACTGTTGTGATGGAAGGTTGTCACGGTAAGAAGCCCAAATTTAAGGCTCAAGACTGACCGTCTGTAATGAGCGTACCCACACCCTGATCAGTCAGAAGCTCCAGCAACAAAGCATGCGGTACTCTTCCGTCGATAATATGAGCACGATTAACCCCATTGCTTACTGCACTCAGTGCACACTGGATTTTTGGCAACATACCTCCATAAATAGTGCCATCTGCAATCAGTTTCTCTACCTGTTCAGAATCCAGTCCGGTCAACAACTCGCCTTCTTTACTCAACAGTCCGGGAGTATTGGTCAGCAGCAGCAGTTTTTCCGCATTGAGCGCTTCGGCAAGATGACCCGCTACGAGATCTGCATTGATGTTGTAAGACAGCCCCACATTATCAACACCAATAGGAGCAACCACCGGAATGAAATCTGAGTTCTGAAGCATTTCAACAATACTGGTATCAATGGATTCCACTTCACCCACATGACCGATATCAATAATTTCCGGTACCGACATTTCAGGCGTTTTGTGAGTCACTTTCAGACGACGTGCCATGATGAAACGGCCGTCTTTACCTGTAACTCCCACTGCACGACCACCGTTGTTATTAATCAGCGTGACAATTTCCTTGTTGACCAGCCCACCCAGTACCATCTGAACTACGTCCATAGTACTTGAATCGGTCACTCTCATACCTTGCACAAAGCGGGTTTCCAGGTTCAGACGCTCCAGCATAGATCCGATTTGAGGGCCACCACCATGTACAACAACAGGGTTAATGCCTACCGCCTTCAGCATAACCACGCCCTGAGCAAAAGCATTTTTCAGCTCTTCACTCTCCATAGCGTTGCCACCGTACTTGATCACTATGGTTTTGCCTGAAAAGCGCTGCAAGTAAGGCAAAGCTTCGGTGAGCACTTGAGCCCGATCATGTAATGGCAGCTCGGTCGTTTTATCCATTTATCCTCCTCACTTCGGTCAAAACACAATCAGCCGACTTTGTTGATGGTTATGATGGCTCATTGTGTTGTGAGACGGTGCAGATTAGCAGATCAACATCGCCTAGTGAATGTTCCAGAGCAAGCATTTATAGATGATCAACTTTAGCGCCTGGACTGCAGTCACCATCACGACCGTCATAACGTTCACGGTTTCCGTTGTTATCTACCCGGACAATGGCAATGGCTGAATATGACCTCAGCGCTACCTGATGATGTAGAGAGGATGCCTGACAGCAGAGTCCTTTGTCTGACTTTTGAATCTGACCATCATTTTTGGATTCCCGGTATCGTCAATGAGCCTGAGACAACAGGAGAAGCAAGAAAGTATTGTGAGCCCAATCAGGATTACACAGATTTTCTAACCGCTTTTTATTTTGAACAATCGATTAGCCCGGTTTTATTTATACTCTCAGCAGAAGCTGCTGCAATACTGCTGACTATCTCAAAGATGTTTTATTTCTATAAAACCAGCAAGCGGGATTAGGCAGCGGCTTGCCGCTGCCTGCAGGACTTATCGTGTACCTGAATGACCAAAGCCACCCGCACCACGATCGGTTTCATCAAAGCTGTCAACAATATCCAGCTTGGCCTGAACCACTGGCACCAGTACCAACTGGGCAATACGCTCACCCGGATCAACTGTGAAAGAGGTATGTCCACGATTCCAACAGGAAACCATTAGCTGCCCTTGATAATCAGAGTCAATAAGCCCTACCAGATTACCCAGAACAATTCCGTGTTTATGTCCCAGGCCGGAACGCGGCAGTATCATGGCAGCCAGAGAAGAGTCTTCAATATGAATCGCCATACCCGTAGGCAGCAACTCAGTTTGGCCTGGCTCCAGTGTCAGGGGAGCTTCCAGCATGGCCCTGAGGTCAATACCCGCAGAACCATCTGTTGCATAGGCGGGCAAAGGAAATTCAGAGCCCAGGCGTGAATCCAGAATTTGGGTTTTCAGTGCTTTCATGCTTTACCTTCAGTATTGTTCTGCTCTCTTTTCCATTTACGGAAACGACGCGCAACAATTTTCAGAATCTTTCTCGACAAAACCTTCTTGGAAGCTCTTGGCATGGGCTCTTCAAAGTCTTCACCCAGCACCGTCACCTCATTATTGTCGCTGCTGAAACCAATATCGCCATCCGATACGTCGTTGGCAACAATGAGGTTCAGTTTCTTGCGACGCAGCTTGTCTGCTGCATAACCCAGTACATTCTGGGTTTCCGCTGCAAAACCAATAACATAAGGTCTACTTTCCAGATCCGCTACTGCTGAAACAATATCTGGATTTTTGACCAGTTTGATTTCCAGGGTTTCAGAAGGGTCATCTGGATTCTTTTTGATTTTGTCTTTCTGGATTTCAATAGGACGATAATCACAGACGGCAGCACAACCAATAAAGATATCGACCCCTTCAATGTTTTCCAGGACAGCCTGATGCATATCTCTGGCACTGATAACATCTATGCGCTCAACCCGGTCTGGTGTTTCCAAAGCAACGGGACCACTGACCAGCTTCACGGACGCACCCGCTTCCATGGCAGCTGTCGCCAGTGAATAAGCCATTTTTCCAGAACTGTGGTTCGAAATAAATCTCACCGGATCCAGGGCTTCCTGGGTTGGACCTGCTGTAATCAGAACATTCAGACCACTCAGGAGGTCGTGAACAAACATTTCAGCAGTATGCTGGGCAATCAGTTCCGGATCCAACATTCGACCCGGCCCAACATCACCACAGGCCTGACTGCCATCAGCAGGTCCGAAAATACGAACGCTACGCTCTTTCAACAGTTCAACATTCTGTTGTGTCGTCTGGTCACGCCACATCCCCTGATTCATGGCCGGAGCCAGGCAAATCGGAGCACTGGTTGCCAGACAGAGAGTCGTTAACAAGTCATCCGCCTGACCGCTGGTCAGTCGGGCTATGAAATCAGCAGTAGCTGGAGCCACCAGCACCACATCAGCCCAGCGTGCCAGCTCGATATGCCCCATACCAGCCTCAGCCTTGGCATCCAGCAGATCCAGATGAACCGGGTTATGAGAGAGAGCCTGAAGTGTCAGAGGCGTGATGAATTCACAGGCAGCCTTGGTCATGACTACCCGGACATCCGCATCCAATCTGCACAATATGCGGATCAACTCGGCACTCTTGTAGGCAGCAATGCCACCTGTCACTCCGAGCAAAATCCGTTTATTTCTTAAACGTTGCATGGATTGCCTTGAAGATAATAAATTAGGGAATTTTCTGGGTTTTATTGTGTCTGAAATGACGCCAACTTAACAGTCAGATCCTTCAAACCCTATGAATAAGCATCCCCGGGACATAACCATCAAAGAACTTCCTGAAGAGGAGCGTCCCAGAGAAAAGCTAATATCCCTGGGGGCTTCAGCACTCAGTGATACAGAGCTGCTCGCCATTCTCCTTCGAACCGGCTACAAGGGTACCCACGTACTGACTCTGGCAGCCCAACTGATTCAGCGCTTTAAATCTTTAGATGGTTTGCTCTCTGCAACTCCAACGCAATTAAAAGCGCTCAGAGGGCTTGGGAATGCCAAGGCAACAGAGCTCAGCGCCATTCTCGAAATCTGTCAGAGGGTACTCTCAGAAAAGCTGTCTGAGCAAAGCGCTATCAACAGTCCTGATGCTACCTGCCGATACCTTCAGCTGCATTTTCGAGGACGTCACAGAGAAGAATTTGCCTGCCTGTTTCTGGATACCCGAAACCGGGTTCTGGCTCTGGAAACGCTGTTTCAGGGCACGCTGGATGCTGCGCCGGTTTACCCAAGGGAAGTAGTCAAAAGAGCTTTGGAGCTTAATGCAGCGGCAGTAATAGTCAGCCACAATCATCCATCGGGTGACCCACAGCCTAGCCAGGCCGACATAAGAATCACCGAGACTCTCAAAAAGGCTTTGGCATTACTGGATATCAGACTGCTGGATCACATTATCATTGGTAAAGGCGAAACACTCTCTTTGGTAGAGCAGGGCCTAATGTAAATCTACCGTGCAACCAACCATCAAAAGCTTTGTACAACACGGATACGTGATAAACGGATACCCTGCCCCCAGAAATATCGATTTTTACCACTACAGATTCTGTTCAAATCAGTAGATAATTCAGCACGCGACTCTTGCAGGGCTTTCCCTTTCAGTTTTGCTGGAGCCTGACCGAAAATAGCGCCGAGCATAAAATTCAGTTGAACGAGGCATCAGCCTTGAACGTTCTGGACAATTTCGATGGGTTTGTGTGAATAGTTAATCTATTTAAGTAAATTCAACGAGAAAATAGACCGTTCTTTCTGGATTTCTGGTCGAGCTGTCTATTCTTAGTCAGGCGCCAAGAGCCAGTCAGGACAAGGCTTTCGAGCCACCAGACGGAAAACGCCTATAGCGCCCAACTTGCACCAAGGCCTTGACTTTGATATAAAGCGCGGTCTTTGTATATGGGTAGCTGCTGAGAGTTCTGACTCTAAACCTTGGGCAGACCTGCCCGAAAACGAACAACGGAATCCTCCGGCCTCATGGCTGGGTTTTTTTGGTTTGAGAGGCCACCATTATGTCCAAAGTTTGTCAGGTTACCGGCAAGCGCCCGGTTTCCGGGAACAACGTTTCCCACGCGCACAACAAGACCAAGCGTCGTTTCGTGCCTAATCTGCACCACAAGCGTTTCTGGGTAGAGAGCGAGAAGCGTTTCGTTCGCCTGCGTGTATCCGCTAAAGGCATGCGCATCATCGACAAGAAAGGTATCGACACCGTTCTGACCGAACTGCGTGCTAACGGTCAAAAAATCTAAGATAGCGGGAGCAACAAGCCATGGCTAAAGGTATTCGTGAAAAGATCAAGCTGGTTTCATCTGCTGGCACTGGTCACTACTACACCACGACCAAAAACAAGCGTAACACCCCAGACAAGCTGGTGTTCAAAAAGTACGACCCAGTTGTACGCAAGCATGTTGAGTACAAAGAGTACAAGATCAAGTAAGATCTTGGGCTTTTTCTGGCCCGATGTTCTGTCGGGCCCGCTCTTCCCTCACTAGTTTTTTTCTTCCTAAAAACATTTTCTGAACGACTATATAAAAACCTATCTGATGGGATCAAAAGCTTGAATTCAGCCCCTACGAATGACAGCCCCCCCTGAAAAATATTGAGTGAACTCAGTAGAATATCTACGCTCTGATTTTATATACTCTGCAACAGCACTTACTGAGATTGTCTATTTTTGGTCAAGTTGATCGACCCCAAACCCACTGTTCACACCAAACGTTCCAATACTTACTATCGGGAGAAGCGCTGAACAACAAAGATAAGACAACTTTCTTCCTCGCAGATTAAGTAAACGGTAACCCTATGATAAAAGAAATCCGAGCAGTAGACTGGAAAAGCTTCGAAGACTCGACCCTTTATATAGACCCTCTCACAGTTCTAATCGGCACTAATGCTAGCGGTAAGTCTAATGTGCTGGACGCCTTACTATTTCTGAACCTCAGCGCATCAGGCATGCTTTTGAATGTTATTCTGCAGGGTGACAGTAATTTCCCTGGATTACGTGGTAGCACAGATTGGGTATGTCGTTCAGGAACAAAACTATTTGCTCTAGAAGTAAAGGTCACAGGCAGCAATGAACTTATTGATTATATTTATAGGCTTGAAGTCAATGTTGAGGGCTTACCACAAATTGCATCAGAAAGTTTGAGACGAGTGAAGTACAGACCACGAGCTCAAACCGTCTCTTCAGATATATCGTTATTCAGAACCGATCATTGTTCACTTGACTCACCAGCTATTACAGCCCGTCTCTACAATCGAAAACAAGGTAAACCAAGACCCTCCGCACGACAATCTACAATTTTGAGCCAGCTACACCCGGAGGCTTTCTCACAAAATCTGAGTAAAGATATTACCGAAGGTGTTGAAACCGTTATCACAGCATTAAAGGGCATTTTTATTCTTGACCCAATCCCATCACACATGAGGGATTATGTCCCCTTGTCAAAAGATCTAGATAGCGATGCGGCCAACATGGCTGGGATTATTGCTGCTCTTGATATGCAACAAAGACTGCAAATTGAAGAGACGCTCACGCAACATGTCAGTTTATTACCAGAGAAGGATATTGGTCGGATATACTCGGAGACTGTTGGTCGATTCAACTCCGATGCCATGCTATATTGCGATGAGGTGTGGGGTGACAAGAAAATTTCTGTTGATGCCAGAGGTATGTCAGATGGTACATTAAGGTTTTTGGCCATACTTGTTGCCTTACTCACCCGCCCAGAGTACAGCCTCCTGGTAGTAGAAGAAATTGATAATGGTCTTCATCCTTCAAGGTCCAATGTCCTTTTGAGTGTTTTGAGGTCTATTGGAGAACAACGTCATATCGATATCTTGGTAACCACACACAACCCAGCATTATTAGATAGCCTAGGTCCGGAGATGACACCTTTTATTACGATAAGTCATCGTGATAACAAAACAGGACACAGTCGTCTAACTCTTCTGGAAGATTTATCAAAACTCCCTAAGCTACTTGCTACAGGCCCTGTTGGCACTCTTTCAAGCCAAGGAAAACTTGAACAAGCACTTCATCAGGAACAACAGTCTGCAGGGATAGGTCAGTAATGAGTAGTAAAGTCATTATCTTTGATACTTCTGTACTATGTTGTTGGTTGCAAGTGCCAGGAAAAGATACCTGTGGCCCAGAAAATGATCGTTGGAACTTTGTACGCATAGAACAGAAAGTTTCAGAAGAGTTAAAAGCAGGTAGTACATTTGTATTACCTTTAGCCACTATTATAGAAACTGGCAATCATATTGCTTTTACATCCGGTGATAGATATTCATTAGCAAAAAGTTTGTCAGAATATATCCACAAAACTGCTACTGACACAGACCCTTGGGCAGCATTTGGCCATCAAGCGGAGCTATGGGGAGCAGACAAGCTAATACAGCTGGCCGAATGTTGGCCAGATTTCGCAGTTCAAGGGTTAGGTATTGGTGATACAACGATAAAAGATGTCGCCGATTATTATGCCAGCACTAGCGCCATAGAAGTGGAAATCTTAACTGGAGACAAAGGGCTAAAAAGCCACCAACCTAGCAGCCCAGCTCTAAAACCAAGAAGAAGACGCTGATAAAAGCAAGGTCGAGGAAAATTACTTTTTCGACCACATCGATTGCACTTATCGATTGCACTTATTGTATTAATCCAGCCCAACCTGTCGGAGATACTGTTAACTGCAACCTCCCAACTCCTCATTTCCCAGACATTCACAAACTGCTTATTTTCTATCGTTTTCACCCTGATATAATGCGCGCCCTTGCATTGATAACAGGGCATTTGCAGTCATATGAAACCGGAACTCCTTTCCCCTGCCGGCACCATAAAGAACATGCGCTACGCGTTCGCGTATGGCGCCGATGCAGTGTACGCAGGGCAACCCCGATACAGCCTCAGAGTCCGCAACAACGACTTCAAAAATGAAAACCTGCAAAAGGGCATTGATGAAGCACACGCTCTGGGCAAAAAGTTTTATCTGGCCAGCAATATCGCGCCTCATAACACCAAGGTAAAAACCTACCTGCGGGATATGGAGCCAGTCATTGCCATGAAGCCTGATGCCCTGATTATGTCTGATCCCGGCCTGATCATGATGGTACGGGAAGCCTTTCCTGAAATGCCTGTGCATTTATCCGTGCAGGCTAACGTGGTGAACTTTGCTACGGCTAAGTTCTGGGCAAAGCAGGGTGTAGAGAGAATTATTCTTTCTCGTGAGCTGTCTTTGGAAGAGATTCAGGAAATTCGTGAAGAGTGCCCCGAAATGGAGCTGGAAGTTTTTGTTCACGGTTCTCTCTGCATCGCTTATTCCGGACGCTGTCTGCTATCCGGATACATCAATAAGCGAGACCCTAACCAGGGTACCTGCACCAATGCCTGCCGCTGGAACTATCAGGCTCACGAAGCCAAGGAAACCGACAGCGGTGATGTAATACCAGCCAGTTCAGATCCACAAGTGGTTCAGCCAACGCTGGGAGATGGTCAGCCATCAGACCAAATTGTTCTGCTGCAGGAAGAAGGTCGACCCGATCAGTACATGCCGGCTTTTGAAGACGAGCATGGCACTTATATCATGAACTCAAAAGATCTCAGAGCTGTTCAACATGTTCACCGTCTCACGGGCATGGGTATCCATTCTCTGAAAATTGAGGGGCGCACCAAGTCCTTTTATTACGTTGCCAGAACGGCACAGGTTTACCGTAAGACGATTGATGATGCAGCAGCAGGTATTCCTTTTGACATGAGTGCCATGGACACCTTAGAGAACCTGGCGAACCGTGGTTATACAGAAGGCTTCTATCGACGTCATGTTCATGATGAATACCAGAACTACGAATACGGAAACTCCAAAGGTTCCAAGCAACAATTTGTTGGTGAGATTCTCAATAGCAACGGCCACCAGATCACGATTGAAGTGAAAAACCGTTTTGAAACGGGAGACACCATGGAGCTGATGACTCCCAAGGGCAATGTCGCCTTCACCCTCGATAACATCGAGAACAAAAAAGGCGAATCGGTTGCTGTAGCTCCAGGCTCGGGACACGTCGTTAAAATTCCTATTCCGGAAGGCGTTGAGCCTGACGAAATGTCGTTGCTGGTTCGTAACCTGCCCTGATTTCAATAAGCACTACCCATGGGTAGTGCTTTAGCCATTGGATCGGGGCTTGAAGTTCACCACCTTCTCTCAAAAGCTGCCGGCACAGAGTCTTTCATTTGCAGGGTATTGGGAGAGGAGGGCAATGACAGTATTTGAGCGATCGGATCATTCGATGATGATTGCACGATTCATTCCCTGAAAAGCATTTCAGTTAAATTTAATTCAAAGTATAAGGCTCTCCAAAAACAGGGCTTGTCTACCTCTCATTTCAACTCAACGCACTATGGCAATTGCCTGTCTGGCCGATAATAGCCTTATGGATCTCGAAACCTTTGCCAGCCTGTTTTCAGGCTCACCGTTCAAGCCTTTGCTACGACACCGTAATGCCGTACTGGACGCGCTTTTGCATCTCAACCGGCAAATTCAAAGCCTTAGCTCTGAAAAAATGCAGGTTCCGTCTAGTACGCCCTGGATAAAGGAACTCCCCCACCAGCTGGAACTGCTGGAGCAGGAGGTTCTTTCCCGACTGCAAAGACCTTCTCTCACGGCTCAGCCCAGAGAAGTTGTCATAGATATACTGCAGACTCAAAGCCAGCTGGCTCATCAGATATTTAGACTTTCGGAACGATTAAGTTATCGCCCACTAAGATTGCCGGTAGAGATGATTGTTCCGCTGAACAACCTGACCCGGCAGTTTGGCAAGACCGTTTATGAATTAAGGCAAGGTGTCATAGAGCTCAATGAACTCAGTCAGGGCGGATTTAGGAAACAGCACAGCAAAACCCAAGGAGGCTTTCGAAAAAGCCTAGCATGCTATGTCGATGAGCTCAGAAAGATCAGTCACGAAATCAGAGAGCAAACCTGCCAGATGGAAAGCGAAATAGATCCGGTGGATGTCGCCCTTCTTTTTTTGATTCTGGACGACATCAGTGACCTGTCTCTATGGATGCGCTCCCTGGTGACTCACCTACAAGCCTGACAAGACTCACCGGACTGCACAGTCACTCGTCATCAACAATACAATCAATTCGCTTCTTATTGGTACGATCAAGATAGTCCTGAAAATCTTTGGGTAAACGCCCTGTTGTTGAACCATACCAACGCACTGTATCTCCGGAAGCAGTCTGATATTCAAAGTTATGTTTGGAGACATTCCTCTTACGCTTCCCTTCCTTGCCCATCTCCTGAAAAAGATTCAGATCAGACATTGAAAGGCCTTTGGCTTCCATGACTTTTTTGATCTCTTCTACACTCTGAAGCTTTTCTTTTCTTTTCAGATCTTCAGCTTCTTTTTCCTGATTTTTTTCTTCCAGAACCTCACTCAACCGGTTAATGATGCGTTCCATCTCATCCATACCAATATCTTTGAAGAGAGAACGGATTCTGGTTTTACTACCGAGACGATGCAGAAGTTCATCAAATATATTCATCATCAGACCTCAATGTATCACACACGAAAGCTATTCAGCTTTCACCATAAAATTTGATCAGTCGTTTAATTCTTGAACGCCCCTGACTCATCCGCCAGCGATTGGTATCTCTCAGGCTATACACACAACCACAATATTCCTGTTGATAAAAAGCTTCCTCTTTGGAAACCTCAATCATTCTTGATGCACCACCCTGCTTACGCCAATTAAAAGTCCAGTAAGTGATATCAGGATAGCGATTGGCGGCTTCAACCCCACAGTAGTTGATTTGTTCAAGATTTTTCCATCGGGAAATACCCAATGTACTGGAAATAAGATTGAACCCATGTTCAAAAGCATAGAGCGCAGTCCTCTCAAAACGCATCGAAAAGCAAATCGAACACCTTTCTCCTCGCTCTGGCTCATTCTCAAATCCCTTAATCCGCTCAAACCAGTTTTCTGTATCATAGTCTGCATCAATAAATTTGATGTTATTTTTTTCACAGTACCGCTTGTTCTCTTTTTTCCTTAACTCATATTCTTCCAGTGGGTGGATATTAGGATTATAAAAAAATACGGTTTGTTCAATACCTGACGCTTGAATGGCATTCATGATTTCACAGGCACAGGGAGCGCAGCAAGAGTGCAACAAAATGCGCTTTGAGCCATTAGGAGTCTCCAGAGCAGGTCGCTGATAATTATCAGCTGAATAAGGGGAATTCATAAATACAGATACCTGAGCCCAACCACGTTGACTCAGTTAAATAGCAAATGGGACAATTGAGAAATGATATTTTCTTATATCGAAGAATTAATTAAGAAATATTTGATTTGTTTTTTCAATTTCAGAGACCGCTTAATCGTAGGAAAACCAGCGCATCATCTGGAGCCAATCGATCGATTAAAAGACTTAATTAAATGACAGGTGTAGCCAGAAAATGAGAAGTCTGATTGAATTGCGGCCTTTGCTCATTAACAAAAGACCTGACAAAAGCAGGTCTTAATTTTTTACTTACTTCAGTCCATCTTGCCATTGTTGTATACGCCTTCTTTCGGAAAGTTCAGCTACCGAGCTGGAAGCCAGAGTCCCCACCAGATCCTTAGCAAAATATTCTCTAACCTCACCGCTGTCCATCAGGACTTTGACCCGACCATTTCTCATGCATTGATACAACCGCCCCTGCTCGCAGGTGATTCTATCTCTAACTATCAGATTTCCAGCCATCTTCTAAACCTTCTAAACCTTCTAAACCTTCTAAACCTTCTAAACCTTCTAAACAATGCCTGTAGCGAAAGAAAACACCTGATCGAAGCTCTCTGTCATAAAACTTGCCATCACGGTTTCTTGAGTGCTTCGCGCCCTTGCTCATAAATTAAGCCTTCAATCAACGAGGCTATCCTGTCCTCTGACTAAGCAGTCGGACTTCAGGAACCCATATTATCGGGCCTTATTCCTGACTCTTTAGTGACAGTTTTGCGACAGATAAATTAATTGAAAAGTCCGGGCCGACAAGCCGATAACGACGATATTAAAGTTTCATTCTGGAATGCTTATGAGCTTTCAATCAGGCATGTTAGGCCGGCTTTTTTTACCTTCTATCATTGTGATGCTGATTTACGGATTCTGGGTCAGCCCCGAGTTTCGTGTAATAGCTGCCGGTGTTGCTATCTTTCTTTTTGGTATGGTTTACCTTGAACAGGGCTTCAAGGTTTACACCGGAGGTCTGCTTGAAGCCCTGTTAAAGAAAACAACCGACAAGGTCTGGAAAAGTTTATCTTTTGGTGTGATCTCTACAGCCTTTCTGCAATCCAGCTCTCTGGTTTCGGTCATTGTTATCTCTTTTCTGAGTGCCGGGCTGATAGGTCTCACTGCGGGTGTGGGCATCATTTTTGGCGCTAACCTTGGCAGCACTGCAGGTGCCTGGCTGGTTGCAGTCTTTGGCCTGAAAGTAAAATTATCTGCTTATGCCATGCCGCTGCTCGTAATAGGGCTGATTTTCAAATCTAACCGACATAAAAATATTAACGGGCTAGGCTACATCCTCCTTGGGATAGGCTTTCTATTCCTTGGCATCCATTACATGAAGGTCGGGTTTGATGCCTTCAAGAGTTCCATTGATCTCGTTGAATTTGCTATGCAGGGCTTTCTGGGCGTTCTGGTGTACACCGGAGTGGGCATGTTGGCCACGATCATTATGCAGTCAACCAACGCAACCATGGTTTTAACCTTCTCAGCCCTTGCTGCTGGTCAGCTCAGTTATGAAAACGCTCTGGCTCTGGCTATTGGCTCAAATATTGGTACCACTATTACAGCAATCCTTGGCGCAATCAGTGCCAATGCAGAAGGTAAAAGGTTGGCGGTTGCCCATCTCACCTTCAACATTATCACGGCAATCATTGCTATCGCTGCACTCAAACCTCTGATGGGAGCTGTCGACTATCTGGCCTCCGCTTATGGGATCGCAGCAGATAACTACACCCTGAAACTGGCTATCTTTCACAGCCTGTTCAACATCATTGGCATTCTGACGCTATTACCTTTTCTCAATAAAATGGTGCATTGGCTTCAGACACTTTTTATTGATAACTCACCACAGGTTCCCCTGAATCTTGCTGAAGATGAGTCTCTCAATGTAGAAAGAGCTATTTACCTGAACCCGGTGACTTTAAGCTATCCGGATACAGCCCTGAGAGCCATTACCAAGGAATGTGGCCACCTCTATCGGAATACTCTGGAGCTGATCTGTTATGGCATTTATCTCAGCGGTGAAAAGCTTCGAGAGTCGGACAACCTGGATGAGCTGGTTCAAAGCTGGCGAAGAGAAGAACAACCCTGGACCATCAAAGAGTTGTATATTCGCCACATAAAAGGCATCTATGCGGATATTATCCAGTATTCAGGCGCTCTGGAGGGACAACTACCAAAACAACAGGCTCAAGAGCTGTTTGCCCTGAAAGTCGCCTGTCGGGATTTTGTACAGGCCATCAAACACGTTAAACACATATATAAAAATATGGGCAAGTACACCAACTCCGAGAATGAGCAAATTCGAGAACAATACAATCAACTGAGGCTTTGTCTGGCTTCAGTTCTAAAGCTGGTTGACATACTGGGTGTTCGACGTAACTACAGTCATATTCGCGAACATACAGACCAACTTAAGAAAGAGCTCAGGGAAAGGGATGAGCACACAAACCAGACTTTGAATGAACTGATTCGCTCTGGCCAGGTCGATCCATTTGTTGCCAGTTCGCTATTGAACGACAGCGCACATGTTCACGATGCCTGCACCAGTTTGATTGATGGAGCCGTCATCATGCTCACAAGAGACAGAGAAGAATACCAGGAGTTTGATATGTCATCCGAGCAGCCAAAAACCGCAGCCTAAGGCTACGGCTGAGCATCACTCAATTAACATTCAATTTAAAGCCGACTTTATGAAGATACATTCTCTCTCGTTCGAAGTCGGCAGCTGTCAGTGGATGCTCTTTTAACCAACCTCGCTCGAAGCCAACATTCAAAGTACGACTGCCTGCTTTTAACGCATAATTTGATAATGCCACACCTCGTATGTGATTAAGAACAATCCCCATACGAAGGAGAACGGTCAGTTTCAGCAGGTGGTTACTATCGGAGTGTTCAAGCAATCCTTTTGGGATCCCCCTGCGGTGCCCTTGCACCAGCAGAGCCAATTTCCTTTGTCGCTCCTTACTGAACCCCATCAAATCCGAATGCTGTATCAGATAGGCTCCATGACGGTTGTATTGAGAGTGGGAAATATCCAGACCGACCTCACACACCAAAGAAGCCCAGTTCAACAACTCACGATCAGAAGCCTCAAGATCCCAGCTCTGACTTACCTGATCAAAACAGGCCAGAGCGTGCCTGTTAATCCCTTCTGCATTGGCCCGGTCCACATGATAACGTTCCATCAATGCAGATATGGTTCTCCCCCTGACATCTTCATGGCGGTCCCTGCCCAACATGTCATAAAGAACGCCTTCCCTGAGAGCGCCCTCTGAATATTGCATTTTCTCAAGCTCGAACGCATCGAAACAAGCCATCAATATTGCCAGTCCGGCGGGGAAAATCGCCTGACGGTCAGGCTTCAAACCAGGAAAACGAACCCTGCCAGTATGAGAAAATTCCAGCACCCGGCTTTTCAGCATGTCCATTTTATCCCGGGTAATAACTTCACCATGCCCCATAGCCGAGAGGATAGTGCTCACCGCCCGGATAGAACCTGAAGAACCCACAGCATCAACCCAACCCAAACTTTTGTAGGCCTGTTCAATGTTCAGAAGCTCCAGACGTGCCGCATAATAGGCTGACTGGAAACGCTCAGTTGAAAGCTCTCCACCAGGAAAAAAACGGTCGGTATATGCAACACAACCCATATGAAGGCTTTCCAGCAATTTAGGCTCAAAGCGCTCACCCACAATCAACTCGGTGCTACCCCCACCAATATCTACCACCACTCGGCGATCATTGTCGTCTGACTGAGTCTGTGCAACGCCAAGGTAAATCAGGCGAGCTTCTTCCCGACCAGCGATAATTTCAATGGGGTGATTAAGAATTTTTTCTGCTTTTTCAACAAAATGAGCGCTATTCTTCGCTTTTCGAAGAGCATTGGTTCCTACAACTCTGAGCGCTTGAAAGCATCTTCCTGACATATATTGGGCAAACTGCGCCAGACAATTTAGTCCTCTGGTCATGGCCTGTTCAGAAAGACAGTCGTCCTTACTCAACCCGGCAGCCAGCTGCACTTTTTCTCCCAGGCGCTCAATCGGCCTGATTTCACCCTGTTCCACTCTCGCAACAATCATGTGAAAACTGTTGGAACCCAGATCAATAGCCGCCACTAGTGGCTGGCTGTCGGACTCAATACGACCCTGGTCTGTCATAATGTTCTTCTTCGACACTCCCGCAGCCCGATCAATCCGGGTGTTAGATCTAACACCCGGAGCTGATGGGTCAACGGTTGGTTGAATGATCAGGCCACGACCATACAATCAATTTTGTCATGCATATCATGGCATTGGAGCTTGCATAAACCAGCAATATACCAGAAGGCAGTGGTTACGGCATATTTACTGTAACCCTGATTCGTCTTTCTTCAAGCCTTCGTGCACGCGTCATTAGCCGCGAATTTGTGACATTAAACAAGGCGGGGGACCAGCTTTCTGGAACTAAAAAGTCATCCAGTGTATAAATCTCATCAGTCATGAATTTACGAATGACTGAATCTGATTCAGACTATCAGCCATATACAAATAACCATAACTCTGTAAACTACCACTTATTATTAATCAGAGTGCCGAATTTGTTTCCAGGGTAGCCCCTTTGCTATGATTCGAGCTCTGACATTAAGCAAGATGGCTAGGAGATCCATTCCATGAGCGAAATTGTCAATGTGACAGACGCTACCTTCGAAGAGGACGTGCTGAAGGCAGAAGGTCCTGTACTGGTCGACTATTGGGCTGAATGGTGTGGTCCTTGCAAAATGATCGCACCCGTGCTGGACGAAATCGCACAGGACTACGACGGCAAGCTGAAAATTTGCAAACTTAATATCGATGACAACGAAGCCACTCCTCCAAAGTATGGTGTTCGCGGTATCCCAACCCTGATGCTGTTCAAAAGCGGCAACGTTGAAGCCACCAAGGTTGGAGCATTGTCCAAGTCTCAGCTGACAGCATTTCTTGACAGCAACCTGTAATAGAACCATTCTTCTTGCTTCAGAAGCATTCAGAGGCAAACTGGTACTCCTGCTCAAAAGGCAGATGAGCTACCAGGAACCAGCCGGATGATCAGTCATCATCCGGCAGCTTCAAGATGTTGTTGCTACCCCACATATATCAGTCTGAATAATCTGGCTTCCATTAATCTGCTCAGGATGAGGTTCATGGACTTAAAGCCACAGGCAGGGAACAGCTGTTCTATGCATGCTCCGACGGGAAATATTTCTCAATTAATAGCTTCTGAAAAGTTGACGTAACAGGAGTTCTTGATTATTTTCCAGAAAAGGATATAGACTGTGAATTCGGGAGTTATCAGATCTGCTTGTTTCAGGCATGACTTTTAGAGATGTTCCTGGAGCCTTAGCGGCCCTTCTGATAAGCAGTAGAAAATACTCCGGCCACGTTTGTTTCAAGCTTGTCTTTTCGATTTAGGTCATAGCTTGAAAGCTGTTTTTAATGAGCTTAAGCAGGCATCGATATTGAACGATGCTGAATATAATAATCTCAATAATATCCGATCTTCCTGCAACTACGACGGCCATTACCTTTCAATTTAACGTTCGCGAACTGTTATGCATCTTACCGAACTGAAAAAAAAATCTGTTCCTGAACTTCTGGCGATCGCTAATGAAATGGGCCTTGAAAATCTGGCCCGTTCCCGGAAGCAGGATGTAATCTTCTCAATCCTGAAGCGCCATGCCCGCAGCGGGGAAGACATCTATGGCGATGGTGTTCTTGAGATCCTGCAAGATGGCTTCGGCTTCTTGCGTTCCTCCGACAGCTCATACCTGGCGGGACCTGATGACATTTATGTTTCACCCAGTCAGATTCGTCGTTTTAATCTGAGAACCGGTGATAGCATTGCAGGTAAAATTCGACCACCTAAAGAAGGTGAACGTTATTTTGCCTTGCTGAAAGTTAATGAAATTAACTTTGATCAGCCTGAAAATGCACGTAACAAAATTCTGTTTGAAAACCTGACGCCATTATTTCCTCAGAATCGCCTGATTATGGAAATGGGTAACGGTTCTACAGAAGATTTAACAGGCCGCATCATCGACCTGGTGGCTCCAATCGGTAAAGGCCAGCGTGGTCTTATCGTATCGCCACCCAAGGCAGGTAAAACCCTGATGCTGCAAAATATTGCGGCAAACATCACGCGAAATAATCCTGAATGCCATCTGATCGTTCTGCTGATTGATGAGCGTCCAGAGGAAGTGACAGAAATGTCTCGTTCCGTTCGTGGTGAAGTGGTTGCTTCTACCTTTGACGAACCACCATCACGTCACGTACAAGTGGCTGAAATGGTTCTGGAAAAAGCCAAACGCCTGGTTGAGCACAAGAAAGACGTAGTGATCCTGCTGGACTCCATTACCCGTCTGGCTCGTGCTTACAACACCGTCATTCCTTCATCCGGTAAAGTTCTGACCGGTGGTGTGGACGCCCATGCTCTGGAGCGCCCCAAGCGTTTCTTTGGTGCCGCCCGTAATATCGAAGAAGGTGGCAGCCTGACTATCATGGCTACCGCTCTGGTCGATACGGGTTCCAAGATGGACGAAGTTATCTTTGAGGAATTCAAAGGTACCGGCAACATGGAACTGAATCTTGACCGTCGCATTGCCGAGAAGCGCGTATTCCCTGCAATCAACTTCAACAAGTCCGGCACACGTCGAGAAGACTACCTGACGACCGAAGAAGAGTTGCAGCGTATGTGGATTCTTCGCAAGATTCTGCACCCAATGGACGAAATTGGTGCCATTGAGTTCCTGCTGGATCGCATGAAGCACACCAAAACCAATGAAGAATTCTTCCAGGCTATGAAGCGGAAGTAATCCCTCATTCTCCGGGGGATGAGCATCAGCTCATCCCCATCCTCTCTCTACCACCAGCCTCAGCTTATAATTCCAATGAAATACAGGGACCTCCGGGACTTCATCAAGCTGCTGGAAAAGCAGGGTGAACTCGTCAGAATCAAGACTGAAGTCGATCCATACCTAGAAATGACTGAAATCAGTGATCGAACCCTTCGAAAGAAAGGGCCGGCACTGCTGTTTGAAAACCCAAAAGGCTATGACATGCCCGTACTGGCCAATTTGTTTGGCACAGAACGGCGGGTTGCTCTGGGTATGGGGCAGGATAACGTCAGCGCACTTAAAGAAGTTGGGCAACTTCTGGCTTACCTGAAAGAGCCTGATCCACCCAAGGGCTTTCGTGATGCACTGACAAAACTTCCTGTATTCAAACAAGTACTGAATATGGGGCCCAAAGTTGTCAGCAAAGCGGCCTGTCAGGAAGTAGTTCTAAAAGGTGATGAGATAGACCTGAACCGGATCCCTATTCAAACTTGCTGGCCCGGTGACGCGGCTCCTCTGATCACCTGGCCTCTGGTCATCACCAAAGGTCCTGAAAAAGAACGGCAGAACCTTGGCATTTATCGCCAACAGCTCATTGGCAAAAACAAATTGATTATGCGCTGGCTCTCTCACCGTGGTGGTGCGCTGGACTTCCGTGACTGGCAACAAAAGCACCCTGACAAGCCTTTCCCTGTCACAGTGGCACTAGGCGCTGATCCGGCCACGATCCTGGGTGCAGTCACCCCTGTTCCTGACAGCCTTTCAGAGTATGCCTTTGCCGGCCTGCTCAGAGGCAGCAAAACTGAACTGGTTAAAAGTATGACCAATGACCTTCAGGTTCCTGCCAGTGCAGAAATCGTTCTGGAAGGTCATATCTACCCCGGAGAAATGGCCGATGAGGGCCCGTTCGGGGACCATACCGGTTACTACAACGAGGTTGAACGTTTCCCGGTCTTCACAGTGGAATGCATCACTCACAGGCGTGACCCCATATACCACAGCACCTATACAGGCAGACCACCCGATGAGCCAGCCATTCTGGGTGTAGCCCTGAATGAGGTGTTTATACCCATTCTGAAAAAACAGTTCCCTGAAATTGTGGACTTTTACTTGCCACCGGAAGGGTGCTCGTACCGAATGGCGGTGGTCACCATGCGCAAAGAATATCCAGGTCATGCCAAGCGGGTCATGCTTGGTGTATGGTCATTTCTCAGGCAGTTCATGTACACAAAATTCGTGATTGTCACTGATGACGATGTGAATGCCAGGGACTGGAATGATGTAATCTGGGCCATGACGACTCGAATGGACCCCAAGCGGGACTGTGTTTTTGTTGAAAACACCCCCATCGACTACCTGGACTTTGCCTCACCGGTTGCAGGCCTTGGCTCTAAAGTTGGCTTTGATGCTACTAATAAGTGGTCTGGAGAAACGGACAGGGAGTGGGGTCAAACCATCACTATGACAGAAGAAGTCAAAGACAGGATTGATGCACTCTGGGATGAATTGGGTATAGACTGAAACAGTATCAACTCTGGATAATTGCCTGACCTCCCAGGAGCCATACCGTTCGCACTGAGCCTGTCGAAGTGCATTACCCGAATCGTTCGACAAGCTCAGGATGAACGGAGTATGTATGTGTATTCTCGCTTGGTAGAATAAGGTGATACCCAGTTGCTTTTTTATCGCAATCAGCAGCGACATTCATAACCTCCTGCTGACTGTGACTTTCCGGAGGAAGGCATTGTGCAGATATCCAAACCGTCTAGCCTGCAATGCTCTGTAGCCGACACCCAGCTTCTCAGTTCCGACATCTACCGGGTCAAACTGACCATCGAATCAAACTGCTTTCCTGACTATTATCCGGGTCAGTATTTGATGGTCCACCTTCAGAATAATGAAAGCAGTTGTTTTTCTATCGCCTCTGCTCCCAAAAAAAACCAACAACATCTGGAACTGCATATTCAACGGCTGAAAGACAGCCCAAACTCTCAGCAGCTGTTTCAGGAAATAAAAGAAGGTGTACTGAATATCAGTTTACCTGCAGGGAATTGCTACCTTCCAGACACAATAGACACACAACAACCACTGCTTTTTATTGCGGCCGGGACTGGCTTCTCCCAAATGAAAAGTATGATTGAACATTGCCTGCGTCATCAGCATAGCGGAGAGATACATCTCTATTGGGGAGCCCGAACCCCCGCAGATTTCTATCTGCCAAGCCTTCCAGTGCAATGGTCTGGCAAGGGTCTTCATTACCATCCTGTCGTCAGTGAAGCCAACCATGAAGATGACTGGTGTGGACGCCACGGATTACTTTATGAAGCTATTCTGGCTGATCGGGAACAGCTCATCGATTGCCAGACCTACCTCAGTGGCTCACCAAGAATGGTCTATACGACATATGACGCAATGATCGAGAATGGATTCCCGAAAAAAAACCTATACTCTGACGTTTTTGACTACGCATCCAGAAAATAACATTTGTGAAAATTTCGCTATCCTCCTGAATTTCAAATAAAAATCCTGACTATTTGGCAGAAAAATAAAACACCATTGTCGTGATTTAAATATTTGCAGCGAATGGCAATTGCGTGACTCTTGTCTATATTCATAGTCGATAGTCATAACACCTAATCAATATACGGAGATTTTATGCAATCTTCCGCTGCCAAGGTTCAGCAGACGGCCGTGAAGAGCAGCCGCGTACGCCAGAAGAACATCCAGGTCATACTGCAAGCTGCGGAGGACGAGTTCGTTCTTAGTGGCTTTAAAGGGGCTTCAATCAGGGATATTGCAAATAGAGCTGGATTGCCAAAAGCCAATGTTCATTATTACTTCAACAGCAAAGTAGACCTTTATAGCGCTGTACTCAGTCATATTATGGAACTCTGGGAAGCCGTTTTTTCCGGCCTGAACAAAGAGGATGATCCGGCTTCAGCTTTTCGTCAGTATATTCAGGCAAAAATGCAGTATTGTTTGGCACATGCCAATGCTTCGCGCATTTTCAGCAGTGAAATCATTCATGGAGGGCAACACCTTAAAGAGCACTTTGAGCACTTCAAGGCATGGATTAAAGAGAAATCACTGGTGATTGAGTCCTGGGTACAACAAGGAAAAATGGATCCGGTCGACCCTTTACATCTGTTATTCACGATCTGGGCTACTACCCAGTATTATGTTGATTACAGCCCTCAGGTAGCCTGTGTTATTGGCAAGGAGGCTTTATCAGAAGAGGATCTGGAGGCTGCAACAGAGCACCTGTGCAACCTCATCATAAAGGGTTGTGGTATCAGGAGTAGCTGATCACACAACCATTCGTTTAATAAGCCATCATGGGTTTTTAACTGCCGCAGGAGCTCCCGGCTATAAAAACCCTGTTGTCATGGCTATTAAATTGCAGCATTTTCAACGCTTAACTTTCTTCCTTCTCGTCCGCCCGAATAACTTCAACTGTATCCACTTTCTGGAAGCCACGGGGCAACTTGTTACCTCTGCGGCCTCTCTCTCCGTGATAATGTTCCATGTCTGCAGGCTTTAAGGTCACATGGCGCTTCCCAGCATAGAGCACCAGAGAGTCATTCGAACTCATAACCGACAGATGAACCATCAGTTCAATCCGATCCGATGCCCGGGCTGTAGGAATATTGATAATCTTGTTCCCCTTACCTCTTGCCAATTTAGGCAGCTCAGAAAGAGGGAATACCAGCATACGTCCTTCATTGGTGATAGCTGCCAACACTTGCTCTTCTCCTGTCACCGGAATGGGCGACATGACCTGAGCATATTTAGGCAGTGTCAAAAGCGCTTTACCGGCTTTGTTTTTACTGACCATATCACCGTGTTGAACGACAAAACCGTATCCGGCATCACTGGCCAACAAATAGCAGTCTCCGCCATCACCTACACACAGTCCTTCAAATGTGGCTCCGGAAGGTGGGTTCACCCGCCCGGTCAGCGGCTCTCCCTGACCCCGGGCAGAGGGCAGGGTATGAGTCTGAATAGAATAGGCACGACCGGTAGAATCTATAAAGATAGAGGATTGGTTACTCTTGCCTTTGGCAGACAATCGATACTTATCCCCAGCCTTATAGTTCAGGCTGGTTGGGTCAGCATCATGGCCTTTTGCACAACGCACCCAGCCTTTTTCAGATAACACTACTGTCACTGGATCAGACGTCATCAGATCGGTTTCTGAAAGAGCCTGAGCTTCCTGGCGAATCATCAGTGGAGAACGGCGGTCATCGCCAAACTCTTCAGCATCCGCCTTGATTTCCTTTTTGACCAGGGTTTTTAGACGACGCTCGGAGCTCAGTATTAATTCAAGATTCTTGCGCTCTTCTTCCAGCTCTTTCTGCTCTGCACGAATCTTGATTTCTTCCAGCTTGGCTAACTGGCGCAGCTTGATTTCCAGAATGGCATCAGCCTGAATCTCAGAGAGACCAAATCGGGCCATCATGACGTCTTTTGGCTTATCTTCAGTGCGGATAATGTCAATGACTTCATCAATATTCAGGAATGCTGCCAACAGCCCCTCAAGAATATGAAGCCTTGCCAGTACCTTGTCCAGACGATACTGCAAACGACGTCTGACAGTATCTGTTCTCCAAACCAGCCACTCTTTCAGCATGGTTTCTAGAGATTTAACCTGAGGCTTTCCATCCACGCCGATCATGTTCATGTTGACCCGATAGGTCTTTTCAAGATCAGTCGTGGCAAACAGGTGGTTCATCAAACCATCCACATCAATGCGGCTGGAGCGGGGAACAATCACCAATCGGGTGGGGTTTTCATGATCAGACTCATCCCTCAGGTCTGCCACCATAGGTAGCTTCTTTGCCTGCATCTGGGCAGCAATCTGCTCAAGAATCTTCGCCCCTGACGCTTGATAAGGCAGAGCAGTAATAATGATCTCCCCACTGTCTTTCTGGAAGACAGCTCTCATTCTCAATGAGCCACGTCCCTGCTCATAGATCTTCTGAATTTCATCCCGGGGAGTAATGATTTCAGCATCCGTTGGAAAGTCAGGTCCCTGAACATGCTCCAGCAGCTCAGTAGTCGTTGAGCCCGGATGATCCAGCAGGTGAATACAGGCGTTAGCCACTTCCCTCAAATTGTGGGGAGGAATATCAGTCGCCATTCCTACCGCAATGCCGGTAGTCCCATTCAACAGCAGGTTAGGCAGCCTGGCAGGTAACGTAGAGGGCTCTTCCAGAGTCCCGTCAAAATTAGGTACCCAGTCAACGGTGCCCTGGCCCAACTCTCCAAGCAATACATCCGAATAACGGGTCAGCCTGGATTCGGTGTAACGCATGGCAGCAAAAGATTTGGGATCATCCGGAGACCCCCAGTTTCCCTGCCCGTCCACCAGCGGATACCGATAGGAGAAGGGTTGTGCCATCAATACCATGGCTTCGTAACAGGCGGAATCGCCGTGGGGATGAAATTTACCCAGAACATCACCCACCGTTCGGGCTGACTTCTTGAACTTGGCGGTATTTTTCAGTCCCAGTTCGCTCATCGCATAGACAATACGACGTTGCACGGGCTTAAGGCCATCACCAATATGGGGCAGGGCGCGATCCAGAATGACATACATTGAATAATTCAAGTAAGCGCTTTCTGTATAAGCCCTCAGTGACTGACGTTCTATTCCATCATCGCCGATGAAGGTCTGTTCCATTCTCAATAAACCTTGGGAGCTTTAAAAGTGGGCTAATCGGAATATCATAATACCCAGATCGCCGAGAGGACAGTCGAATGAGCTTATTCATCCTTGTGGCTGTCTTGAAACATAAGGATTCATCCAGCCCTGAACCTCAGAAATCCGGATATTACGCTCAATTTTCCACGGTGTTGCCGAATAAAATCGATCCCAGGCTTCATAGAGTTTTCTTTGATCTTTACCGAGTCTGAAAAGGTAACGATCTGCCATATCTCCAACCGCAGATACCAGATTATGGAAGTTGGATTCCATTTTGCGAAAGTCGGGATTCTTTTTACATCGCTTTCGGCCTCCTTCCTACCAGCACTGCAACTGATGACCAAACTCTCAAGCTGGCACTGCATGCTCCCACTCAACTCTTGAGGCCCGTTTTTTCTGTTTGCGAACCTCGTAACCGCACGAATCAAGATCAGGTACCAGCTTCTTGCCCTGTACCTTGATGTCGCTGCCACAATAAAAGCTGTTGATCGACGTAGATTTTCACCGCTTCCCGCTTGGCCTTGGAAAAACTGGCAGGCGCAGACCAGACAGAAAAGGGTAGAGAGACAAAGCAGGCTAAAACCAGTAAACGAAAAGCAATGGACACAAATCAGACCCGGACATAAAAAACTCAGGTCTGATGGAAGAAAGGTCTGAACCAGTTGCTTGAGCTGATCATGAAGCGACAAATCAAAAGGCTGGTACTCTCGTAAAAAAGAATCCCACAAGGACAGACTGCTTCGGTTCGGTGCCGAGTGGGTCTTTTCGCTCTGTGACATACAGGGCATTGAAATTATCATCATCCACAAAGGCGACCAGCCATCGTTTGAAGAAGAGCGGGCTAATGATGTGTTGGAAATCATTACCGTGTTTAGGGGGCTGACCGAGAATAGACAGCCCGGCCTAAAACCCAGAAAGAACGGCCATCTTTTCTACTGAATTTTATGCTCGGACGCTATTCTCGGTCAGCCTCCCGGGTCGTAGTCATAGCGACGCCTCGTTTTAAACTGCTGTCGTATTTTTCCCAAAAACAGATGAGTCACCTCTCTGCTTTGGAGCTTGTGCGTTTGAGCAAAGGGATGCTGCACGCGAAAGGCGCGAAACCTATCGAACCTCAACCATAGGGTCAATGCGCATTGGCCGCTATCGCTGTAAGCGCTAATATCTTTGGAACTAAAACCTTGCTGTACCAGATGCCATGCCTGTATACCTGACAGAACCTGTAGCCCAGCGCATTGTTGACCGAGCCATGAGTATTATTGGCCGTAACGTCAACGTTATGGATAGAACAGGCATTATCATCGGAACAGGAGACAGCGACCGGCTACACAAGATTCATGAAGGAGCTGTCCGGGTTCTGGAAACCGGTAATCAATACGACATTGATAAAACCAACGCCGACAAGCTCAAAGGAGTACAACACGGCATCAACAGGCCGATTCGTTTTCGCAGGGAAGTCGTGGGGGTAGTGGGTGTTACAGGAACCCCTTCGGACGTATCGCAGTTTGCCGATCTGGTCGTTATGACGGCCGAGCTGATGATTGAAAATGCTTCCGTTATGTCAGAGATTCACTGGAATCAACGACAGCGGGAAAACATTATTTCTGAAATGATTCATGGAGAAGCCGAGTCGGACGATCTCTTTGAAGTCCGAACCCGCAAGCTGGGCATCAATCCCCACATAGCCAGAGTTGCTCTTCTTTTCAGCCTGAAAAGTGAACAGGGCAAGGACCTATCGGTTGAGAAAGTCGAGCACATTCAACAATTATTAAAGTACAACCACCCTGATGACCTGGTTGCTCTTATCTGCCCAACCCAGATTGTGCTTTTGCATACTATTGATGACTCTATTACCTGGCACCCTGATAATATTCTCAAATTCTTGAAGTCACTCATGCTGCGTATAGAGAGCCTGGGGGAAATACAGTACCGGGTCGCACTGGGGCGTTTCATTCCAGGACTCAGAGGTCTGCCTCTTTCCTACCAGAGTGCCCAGGAAGCCATGCAGCTGGGTCTGGAGTTGGAGCCCGAAAAAAAACTCTATCGCTATTTTGACTTTCAACTCGACAGTTTGCTGCTGGAACATGTTGGAAGCTGGAAGGGAGAAGAACTCAGATCCCTTGCCAAGCCTCTAATAGACGTCGACAGTCGAAAGATTTTAAGAAAAACCCTGCGTACCTACATTAATCAGCACACCGACGCCAATGCCACAACCAAAAAGCTGCACATTCATCGCAACACACTCACCTATCGGCTGGATAAAATCCACCAGCTGACAGGAAGGAACCCCAGACGTTTTGACGACCTGATATTTTTGCATTTTGCTCTGCGACTGTATGAAATACAGAATTGTGCAATTGCACAAAATTCACATGAAAATTATTGAACAATCTGTTCAACACCACGATCACTCTTTGCACGCTTATCCCGATAATCACCAGCATTCCAAATAAATTTTTTATGCTGGCGTCCCAATGATCCAAATAACAACCTTGGGGGCTCTTAGTGGTCTCGCAATCTCTATCGCCCTGATTCTTCGTAGAGTTCCACCTGCCTACGGCATGATGATTGGTGCCTTATTGGGCGCACTGATTGGTCTGGCTGATCTGGCAGAAAGTGTCACTCTGATGATTAATGGCGTTAAAGGTATCACGCCTTCCATACTGCGCATTCTGGCCGCAGGTGTACTGGCTGGCGTTCTCATTGAGTCTGGTGGAGCCAACGTCATTGCAGAAAAGATTGTAGATGCCGTGGGCGAAGCGCGCGCTGTGATTGCTTTGATTCTTGCTACGATGCTGCTGACCGCTGCCGGTGTATTTGTTGATGTGGCTGTCATCACGGTAGCCCCCATTGCCCTGGCTATTGCCGGCCGGGCCAACATTTCTGTTTTGGCAGCTCTGGTTGCCATGGTTGGCGGTGGTAAGGCCGGTAACCTTATCTCTCCAAACCCCAACACTATTGCAGCAGCCGATGCTTTTAACCTCCCTTTGACCGATGTCATGATGGCAAATCTGGTGCCTTCCCTGATCGGATTGATTGTTACCTATGTAGTGGCTAAATCTCTGGTTAATAAAGGACCCGGAGTTAATCCGGAACTGCTCGTTGACCATACTTCTGACAGCCGTCGTCCAGGGCTATTAGCAGCTCTGACCGCTCCTCTGGTGGCCATTGCGCTTCTGGCTCTTCGTCCTGTTGCTGGCATCGCTATCGACCCCATGATCGCCTTGCCGTTGGGTGGTGCTGCAGGAGCTCTGGCTATGGGCCGCTTTAAGGACATCAACACTTTCGCCATTGGTGGGCTGCAACGTATGAGCGGTGTTGCCATCATGTTGATCGGTACTGGTACTCTGGCAGGCATTATTGCTAACTCCGGCCTGAGTGACTCTCTTGTTGAGCTTTTAAAAGCTTCTGGCCTGCCGGCTTACCTGCTGGCACCTTTCAGTGGCATGATGATGTCAGCGGCTACAGCCTCTACCACCGCTGGTACAGCAGTTGCCTCCAATGTATTTGGACCTATTATTCTGGCTCTGGGTATTCCTTCACTGGGTGCAGCAGCCATGATGCACTCTGGTGCAACGGTTCTTGACCACATGCCCCACGGCAGTTTCTTCCACGCGACCGGTGGCAGTGTTGGTATGAACATTCGCGAGCGACTGAAGGCAGTTCCCTACGAAACGCTTATCGGTTTCAGTATGGCTCTGACGTCTACCATTATTTACGGCATCCTTAAGATCGCCTGACAGGGAAGAGTAAGACTGATGAAAATTGTCATTGCCCCAGATTCTTTTAAAGAATGTCTGACAGCCGCTCAGGTAGCATCTGCGATCGAGACCGGCTTTAAAGAGATTCTTCCTGATGCTGAGTACATCAAGGTACCTGTTGCAGACGGCGGAGAAGGCACTCTCCAGTCTCTGGTTGATGCCACAGGCGGACGCCTTATAGAAGTGCCCGTAACGGGCCCACTGGGTAACCAGATTCACGCTGAGTTTGGTGTACTGGGTGATGGCAAAACGGCTGTTATCGAAATGGCCAGAGCCTCCGGACTGGAATTGGTCAGCCCGGAGCAGCGCAACCCAATGATTGCCACTACTTTTGGTACCGGTGAGCTGATTCACAGTGCTCTGGATATTGGCGTTGAGAAAATAATCGTCGGCATTGGTGGCAGTGCAACCAATGATGGCGGTGCCGGCATGATGCAGGCTTTGGGTGTTCGTTTACAGGACGAGGAAGGAAAAGAACTGCGCTATGGGGGTGGCCAGCTAAAAAACCTCTGTCGTATTGATGTCAGCAAAATGGATCAGCGCCTGAAGTCCGTAGAATTTATCGCAGCTTGTGATGTCGATAACCCCCTGACCGGTGAAAACGGAGCCTCTGCCATCTTTGGCCCACAAAAGGGTGCCACTGCAGAAATGATCAAGGCTTTGGATCAGTCTCTTGAACATTATGCTCAAATGATGGAGCGCGAGCTGGGTATTTCAGTCCTTGATGTCCCGGGAGCTGGCGCTGCCGGTGGCATGGGCGCCGCCCTGCTGGGCTATCTCAATGCCCGACTGGAGCCCGGTATTGAAATTGTCATGGAAGCTGTTGACCTGGCTGAGAAAATTAAAGGCGCCAATCTTGTTATTACCGGCGAAGGCCGAATTGATGGCCAGACTGCACAAGGGAAAACACCAGTGGGCGTTGCCCGTATTGCCAAGTCAGTTGATCTCCCGGTAGTGGCATTGGCCGGCTCTGTAGGTCAAGGTGTTGACGCAGTTTACTCGCAGGGGATTGATGCCCTGTTTCCTGTCGTGCATGGCGCAGTGAGTCTGGAGCAGGCATTAAAAAAAGGGAAAGAAAACCTGGTCAGGGCAGCCAGGAATCTGGCAGCAGTAGTCACAATGAAACTTTAAAAACCTTCCAGACCAAAAGCTTTTCAGGGGCGAATCATGCAATGAGTACTTGCAATATGATGGCCCCTAATACTTCTATGAAGAAGAATTACTCTTCAACCGGAACCAATACTTCGGATAAATGGCAGCTCAACATGCCAGCAACAAAAATAGTCAACGCAATACCTGCACCAGACTGTGCTGATGCCCAAAGAGAACCTCCCTGCACAACATAGTAGTACGCTGTTCCAATAAATAACCAGAGCCACCAGAAGCCCAGCGAAGCAATAGCAGCCACCTTCAACAGCGCCGACAACGCAATTCTCATCTTTATCTCTTCCTCATTATCAGATGTCTATGACGATATAAAAATTCAAACCGTGAGCTACTAGACTAGCGTCGGGAACAACAATGAGGCATCAGGGTTTAACGCAATATTGTTTTTGATAGTCCTGCAACCCTTGTTATTAAAGGATTTCGTCACCTATACCCGTGACCATTGAAGATGCTTGATTTTTCAACGAGTTTTTAACACGCTTCACAAATGCCAAAATTCACGCTAACACCTCAGCAAAAAACAGCATTGGAATCTCGCCACAAGAAGTCGCGAGATGCTCGAGAGTGTGACCGTATTAAAGCGGTATTACTGAGATCTGAAGGATGGGCAATCCCCTCAATTGCTCAGGCATTAAGAATCAGCGAATACACTATCAGCCGACACTTGGATGATTACCTGAAAAAGGAAAAAATGAAGCCTGAAAATGGTGCTCGGGTTTAGAGAATCATAAGCACTAACGTTTTATATTTTTCGAACTCGAATAAAGTTAAGAAACCGTTCTGATTATCACAACGGAACGGTTGCCATGCTCACTTCAGAACAGAAAGTTATCCTCCGGGAGCTTTCTTTATATACAACATTTCTCACAGGCGCGCTATCATCAATTGCGGCACCAACGTTCTGCGAGTTGCTTCTGGGGAGTATGATTTCTGGTGAAGGGTTTCTTACACAAGCCCTTCTGGTAATTCAATATGAAAACGTCTGGAGCAGCTATCACCATTGGGTCTCACAGGGCAAGTGGCGATGGCGAGATCTGGCCCACCGTCTGATATTGCTGGTTTGCTCCAAAGTACCTGACGGCCAGATCACTTCCATTATCCTCGACGACCTGACAATTGAGCGGTGCTCTGCCAAAGCTCCGGCATGCAGAATACATCGCCAGCACAGCAAGAAAAAGAACCGTGGTCTTTATATCCTTGGTCAATGCTGGGTTTTTCTGGCGATTGCCTTCCAGCGGCCATCAGACAAAGTGCACACCGCTATTCCTGTGATGACATTTCCGTCTCCCAAATCAGGAAACATCAGCAAGATTAAAATGGCAAAAGCCATGCTTAAATCTGTACGGCAGTCCCTTCAGGGGCGGATACTGCGGCTGCTCACTGACAGCTGGTTTATGAATGGCCCCATGATGCAACCCGCACTCGAACTAGGTTACGAAGTCATTGGTCATATCCCCAAGAACCGGGCACTTTATGCGCTTCCTGTTGAAGCAAACCCACCTTCTCCCTTTAAGCGGAAAGGACGCAAGCGTATTTATGGTGCCAAAATGACGCCCGAGGAAGTAGAGAAGTTACCGGAAACCATGATGACTGTCTGGCTTTACAGAAAATACCGGACCGTCTCATTCCGTTCCTGTATTTGCCGTGCCCGTTTTCTGAAAGGTCGTATTGTCCGTGTCGTCTGGAGTCGCTTCGAAAATGACAAGGGACAAACAGAAACCAAATTATTTCTCTCGATTAATCCTGACCTGGAAGCCCATGAGGTGCTTTTGGCTTACTCGCTGAGATGGCCTATAGAGCCCATGTTTCAACAGCTGAAACACGAATTCGGATGTAAACATTTGTGGCAACGAAGGCTCAGAACAGTGTTGCGATGGATGCATAAAATAAAATGGCGGGGTATGCATTGATGCAATTACTGACCATTTGTCAAAATCCAGCGGCTATTGCAATAGCCAAAATCGCCTGAAGGCTCCCGGATACCGTCACAGCCGGAACGCTTAGGCGCGCAATGTTTTGGATTATTCCGCAGTTTCGAATTCGTGACTGCTGGAACCGATATGAGCAAAAATTAGAGCTGGAATTACCAGATAAAGACGAACGTTCGGGAAGTATTTTGCCAAAGGCAACATAACTGAACGCAAAAGCAACTATTTAATGAGCTCAGGCAGGTTTGCGTCCTACGCCTGGCGGTGTTGGTTGTCTACATCCTACATATTTTACCGAACGTTCATGTTTTTAAAACTCTAAACCTGAACACCCATTAATACCGGCAGTTTTTATCCTTCCGTGTATACCGTGAAACGCGCTCCTGCCAAGAATAAGTATCAGTCCAGACCCATCTGTTTGAACTGGTCACAGGCATTATCGCCATTACAGGCTTTATTGTTTCACAGCTTATCTGATAACGGTTACCCCCGGCGGGCTGTGTACATATTCGTAATGAGAAATGTCTGGCTATCAAGCACACTAGCCAGACGACAATAACCAAAAGTTGACAAAACGGCATGCTGAGTATTTTTGATATTTTCAAAGTTGGTATTGGTCCATCCAGCTCCCATACTGTCGGGCCCATGTGGGCGGGCCAGCGCTTTGTGTCCGAGCTCCATGAGAAAGCAGGTATCGATAAAGCAGCTACTGTTAAAGTCAATTTATATGGGTCATTGGCCCTGACAGGGCATGGGCATGGTACCGACAAGGCCACGCTGCTGGGCCTGGCCGGCTTTCAACCCAACACGGTTGACCCTGATGAAGCGGATAATATTGTTGAGCTCATCAAAACGAACCAGAGCATCAAGCTGGCAGGGCATCACCCGGTCAGATTTGATTACGACGCCCAAATGGTTTTCCATAATGAAACCTGTTTGCCCGAGCACCCTAATGGTATGCAGATTCTAGCCAAAGACAGAGACGGTATTGTCATTCATGAAAATACCTACCTGTCGATTGGTGGTGGTTTTATCAAAACACTGGCAGAATTCTCCCAACCTTCTACATCTGCCGATTGCAAAGACACCCCTGACGACGCTGAGATCCCCTACCCCTTTCGCTCAGCAGAACAACTGTTAACACTCTGTCGTGAAAATAACCTTTCTATTGCCCAGCTGACGATGGCCAATGAACAGGCCAGACACCAGGGCGATATTGATGCCGTACACAGCAAAATTGACAGCATCTGGTCAGTGATGAAAGCCTGTATTGATCGCGGTCTTTCTCAAGAAGGCCACCTGCCTGTTAGTGGTATCAAACGAAGATCATCAAACATGCACAAGCATTTGATGGCCAACACTGAAGCCATGCTGAGCGATCACTTTGCCATCATGGACTGGGTGACCCTTTTTGCCATGTCGGTGAATGAAGAAAATGCCTGTGGCGGTCGTGTAGTAACCGCCCCCACCAATGGCGCTGCTGGCGTTATTCCAGCGGTTCTAGCCTATTACACACGTTTCATTTCCAGAAATAATACGCAAGGGATCCGCGACTTTATTGCCACGGCCGCAGCGATTGGCTCTCTTATCAAGATGAATGCTTCGATATCCGGTGCGGAGGCTGGCTGTCAGGCAGAAGTTGGCTCCGCCTGCTCTATGGCGGCAGCAGCTCTGGTCGCTGTTCAGGGCGGTACCATTGAACAGGTTGAGAATGCTGCTGAGATTGGTATGGAGCACCATCTGGGTATGACGTGTGACCCAATAGCAGGATTGGTACAGATTCCTTGCATTGAGCGAAATGGCATGGCAGCCATCAAGGCTATCACCGCTGCTCGTTTGGCCATGCGTGGTGACGGTACACATGCCGTATCACTGGATAGCTGCATTGAAACCATGTACCGCACCGGTTTGGATTTACAGGCGAAATACCGTGAAACCTCATTGGGTGGACTGGCCATTTATGCTAGGGAAGCCAAAGAATATAACGCGATAGTAGCCTGAACTCACAGGTGGCAGACTGGAATACAGGCTGCCACCTGCATCTAGTTGACAAATAAATCATCCTCAATTGAAATTGAAAGCTTGCATTGTCTGATGACGCATAACCCAAACCCACAAGATGCCCTGATTTCAGCTTATCGAGGTGTAAATCTAATTTAGCACTCATCACCCTGAATGGAGCCTCCCCCATTCCATATCCATAGTCTGCCACCAGATAGTAAAACAGCCTGATAGCACTAAGAACCTTCATGCTTTCATCATTCAGAGCCTGCTGCCAGCCATTAGACAAAAGACGGGCCAACCTTTCATCCAAACCAGGGACATGCCACTGCAGTGGCTCTCATTCCCGAGTAAATTGCACCCGATCGGCTTGCGAAAAGAAACTTTGATGGACACTGATATCCAGTGAATGACTCCTTGAAAGGTATATTGTCACTTTCACTGGGCACGAGAAGTTTGTAATACGACAGTGTAACTTCACTCACACCATCGTTTACGCTCACTTCACCTCTGGATGGCAAAATCTGAATACTCAAGGCATCCACAGAAGGTGATATAAAGGTCAGGATAATAAATTTAAAAAAGACAAGAAATGAATGATGAGAATCATACAAGCATTGTCGCGTTCGTTCTCTCATATACCCTCCTGAGAGGCGGAAGTTACATCATTCTGAAATTAAGGTCATAAAGAATCCAGATGGTTCCACCTACCATAATAAAAATCAGCACACCTGCAAAAAACAGAGCCGTCAGATAATCCTTGCCCGTATGTTTTAAGCTGATATTTAAAAAGAAGCGTAAGTGAACAATGACCTGAATGAGCGCACACAGGGTAATAATGCCAAACAGGACTTTGGCCGAAAAAGCTGAAGTCCAGACAACCCAGAAAGGGATTGCGGTCAGGATAACAGCCAGAACAAGTCCGGTAAGATAATCCTGCAGGCTATGTTCGTGTGTTTGCACTGGGAGCCTCCTATATAAATACCGGAAGATAAACCACTGAGAAAATGCCTATCCAGACAATATCCAGAAAATGCCAGAACAAACCAAGACGAAATAATCTGGAACAGACCTGTGGCGACAGACCTTTGATCATGACCTGAAGCACCATCATAAGAATGCCCAGCATCCCAATACTCACATGAATGCCATGAGTGGCTACCAGCGTAAAAAAAGACGACAGGTAACCACTGGCTTGGGGACCCGCTCCCTGACGGATCATATCCAGAAATTCTATGACTTCCAGATAGACGAATGACAGGCCAAAAACCAGAGTAATGATTAACCAGAACATTACAATCTGCCGTTTCTGATGCAGTGCTGCCAGCCAGGCAAATCCAAAAGTAACACTGGAAGTTAACAGACAGGCGGTTTCAAGAAATACATGTTTGAGATCAAACAAATCAATGGGTTCAGGACCATTGGCCGTATTTCTGAACATACTGACATAAGTAGCAAACAGAAGAGCAAAGAGAATCGCATCAGTCATCAGGTAGAGCCAGAATCCAAACTCCCGGTTATCAAGGCACTCCTCATGATGTTCCGCCATGGCTTGCTGAAGGATATCGGGTCTCATAAGGGTGCTCCCATAGCTACAGACTGCCCACCAGAGATCAACTGCGCTTTTCGCTGACTCTCAATACGCATAATCGTCTCTGGTTCAATGATCTCCTCTGCATGATCATTACAACTTCTGAAGATCAGCACCGTCATCCCCCCAACCATCGCCAGAACCGCCAACCACCAGATATACCAAACTGCAGCAAAACCCACTAAAAACCCGAAAAGTCCAATGAATACGCCCGCTCCTGTCCTCGCAGGCATAACAATAGGTGGATACTGCTCAGGAAACGGATATGCAGAGCCTTCTTTCTTCAGGGTCCAGAAGGCATCAACCGAACTCACTCTGGGAATAACCGCAAAGTTATAAGGTGCTGCAGGTGAGGATGTGGCCCATTCCAAAGTTCTTCCATCCCATGGATCACCCGTAAGGTCACGGTTTTCATTTCGATCCCTGATACTGACGTAAAACTGCATAAACACACTGAAAATCCCCACTAAAACAAAGCAGGAACCGATAAAGGCCACCAGCAGAAAAGATTGCCAGTCAGGATTAGTGTATTGCTCCAGCCGTCTTGGCATCCCTAAAAACCCCAGGGCGTAAAGCGGCATGAAAGCCAGATAAAAACCAATGAACCAGCAGTAGAACACCATTTTTCCCCAGAACTCATTGAGCTTGAATCCAAAAGCCTTGGGAAACCACAGCTGTGTACCCGCAAAGTAGCCAAACAAAGCGCCAGGGATGAGCATGTTATGAAAGTGGGCGACCAGGAATGTTGTGTTATGCATCAGGTAGTCTACAGGTGGTATGGCAAGCAACACCCCCGTAACACCACCTATTACAAAAGTGATGATAAACCCGATAGTAAACAGCATGGCCGGATGGAAAATAATGCGCCCACGAACCATGGTAAAGAGCCAGTCAAAAATTTTGACCCCGGTTGGAACCGCAATAATCATCGTGGCAATACCAAAGATGGCATTAACGTTAGGACTCGAACCCATGGTAAAGAAATGATGCAGCCAGACGGTAAACGACAGGAGTGCAATCACCATGGTGGCATAAACCAGTGAACGATAACCAAACAGTCTTTTCTTCGAGAATATCGCCGTCACTTCTGAGAACACACCAAAGGCTGGCAAAATCAATATATAGACTTCGGGGTGGCCCCAAATCCAGATCAGGTTGGCAAAGTTCATCATATTGCCGCCCAGCTCATTGGTAAAAAAATGCATGCCCAATGTTCTGTCCAGCCCCAGTAAAACCGCAACAACGGTTAAAGCAGGAAATGCAAAAGCCATCAAAATACTGGTGCAGAATGATGTCCAGACAAAAAGGGGCATCTGCATCAACTTCATGCCGGGAGCGCGACACCTGAGAATGGTCGTTATAAAGTTAATCCCGGTCATGGTACTGCCAACACCACTGACCAGAAGCGCCCAAATCCAATAATCTACCCCCACCCCCGGGCTGTAACCTATGCCTGAATAGGGCGGATATCCAGTCCAGCCAGCTGTCGAAAACCGTCCAATCACCAGTGAAATACCCATCAGGCCTGCACCGGCAGCGGTTAGCCAAAGACTGACAGAATTCATGAAGGGAAAGGCGACATCCCTGGCTCCCAGTTGCTGAGGAACGACGACATTGATCAACCCCGTCAGGAATGGCATGGCCATAAAAAAAATCATGATGGTGCCATGGGAGGTAAAAATCTGTTCAAAATGCTCCGGCGGCAAATACCCTTCGTTATTCAGTGCAATGGCCTGTTGTGCACGCATCATGATGGCATCAATAAAGCCTCTGACCAGCATGAGCAGAGCTAACACGATGTACATGACACCAATGCGTTTGTGATCAACGCTGGTCAGCCACTCTACCCATAAATATCGCCACTGACCTGCCCAGGTCACTGCCCCGGCAGCCAGAACAACGGTCAGAATAGTAACAACCGCTCCCCCCATGGCCACCCAGCTATAAAATGGCAGGGCTTCAATTGTCAGTCTGCCCAACATGGCTCACTCCAGATTTCTGGGTTTTTGCAGAGGCAAAGCACCTTTTGCTCCAGTGTATTTGCCAATGATTCGACCAAACAGGTCCGGCTCTACCCACGAGAAGTATTCAACCGGATGTTTATTTTCAAGCTTAAGGAGGTTCTGGTAGTGCACATCATCCAGCCTGTTATTGCTCGTTTTGACGCGCTCAAGCCACTGATCAAAATCGGCTTCAGAAAGAGACTGGACATCAAACACCATATGAGGAAACCCCCGACCACTGAACTGTGTATTACGTCCGGTATAGAGGCCTGGCCCATAAGCTTTAAGGTTTAACCTTGTTGTCATACCTGCCATGGCATAAATCTGACCACCCAGCGCAGGAATCATGAAAGATGTCATTACTGTGTCTGACGTAATCTCAATACTGAGAGGCCTGTCACAGGGAAAAGCCAACTCATTAACCACTGCCACCTGCTGATCGGGGTAGATAAAAAGCCACTTCCAGTTTTGGGCAACAGCCTGAACCCTGAAAGCCTGTTCACTGTCAGCTAATGATTTATAGGGATCCAACCGGTAGGTGTAGACGACGACCAGTATTCCAATGACCACAACAATGACCAGAGGCCCGGTCCAGATAAACAGTTCAACGAAAATGGATTGATGCCAGTTAGGCCGATAGGCCCCCTTACCCTTGGCTCGATATCGCCAGCATGACCAGAAAGTAATCAGGTAAACCGGTAATAGAGTAAAAAGCATAATGCCAGTGGCCAGAAATAGCAGATCTCGTTCGGTTTCCGCCACAGGTCCTTTTGGATAAAGGATGGGTGATGACTGCATACTGCAGCCCAACAATAGAGAAAGTGCTAACAGAATAGTCAGCCATTTTGACAAAAAAACCGTTCGACTGGATAGCATCGACAAATTCCAGAGTCACATAGAACTGATCAGAATGACCCGTTTCAAGCTCACTACAGGTTAGATCAAAACTTGAAAGAGTGAGTCAAACTCTAAAGATTTGTGTCAAGTCAGACCTGAGTCTCATCGACCATGGTCGAGTATTACGCAGGAAATCCTCTCCCCTATTCTGTGTCTGACATTGAATGAACACTATTAGTTGAGGCTGGATGCTGGCAACGGAACCACTGCTCAAAGCTGCAAATGGCATAACAATGACTTCTTCCCCAGAGAAAGAAGTACGCCCAGAGAAAGAAGCACGCTCATCCCGAAATACGGGTTGTATTGGCTGGTTTCCTGTACGCCTGTTCAGCACTTAAATACCTTGCTTGTGAAGCCGTTGAGTACTTCCACCGCCCTCAAAAAAACTTGAGCACCTGCACGGTCGCATCGGCTGTAATGTCCTGGCAGAACAGTTACTGGGCATTGCCCGAGATCTGGGGATTAAAGTCAAAAATGATGATGCAGAAGTGACTGAAATAGGTCCAGACAGCATCACACTGAAAGATAAAACGGTTGTTAAATACGATCAGCTTGCGGGTGTTGACGGAGCCCACTCTAAAATGAGGAAAGCTTTAACCAGTGAATCAGTGGAACAGGGTGAGGCTGTAAACCTCAATGCCTTTGGCAGAGAAGACAATAACGACGAATTTATTCTTTCGATTCGAGTCATGAGAGCATTTAAACCAAACTCCTGGACGGACAATCCACCGCCTCGTACACGACGTTTTGTTAGTAATGTCGAGGTATTGGCGTCAGATCAGGAAAACTGTTTTGAAACCTACAGCGACCTGATGGTCAGTTACAGCCGACACCAGAAAGATAATCACCCACTCTCTGCCCAGAGAAAAGATTTGCTTCGATTAGAGGGAGGAGAATTCAAAATTGTTCAAAGAGAAGTGATATTGGATTGGAATGTCATAACCGGACCTTCTTTGAGCCTGTTTCTTTAACAGGTTTCTCGAAAGGAAAGGTTTCTTAAATCATTTCATCGGTTTTGGAGGATTAATAAACGCCGAAATACAAATCTGTTCTATATTATTGTTCCCATCGCCCCTTTAAGTACAGATGTGTTCAAAAAAACAGGAGAAAGCCAGTGAATAATTATGGCAAGGAGGGGCATAAATTTACATTATATGGCTCGGTATGGGTCTTTCTGATCTATTTCTGGCCGAGCCTGCTGGCTGCCTCTGCTTTTGAAGGCTATCTGGGAGGTGTTGATTATCTGGCTGCTGCCCAGATGATCCAGGGCAAGAATGTAGGGTTGGATTCTTTTGGAATGGGATCATTTGGTTTAGTGACTGAGTGGCCCAACAACTGGCAGAATCAGCAATGGTTCAACCCGGATTTTCATGACAATGCTGGAGAGCAAAGTTTACTGTGGTGTCTGTTTAGCGGATGTTTCCTGCGGCAGGCTAATCCGGGTTCTGAAAATAACCCTTCTCAAGGGTTAGCCACTATAAAGGCAAACAGCGCCTATTATGCGAGATGCAGCCGAACGCTGATGCCTACCTGGAATCTGGCTAAAGAAGTTAGCGATATACCTGAACACTGTGATATTTATCTCATGCCTGGAGAATACCCGCTCCATGAGGCCGTTGTTTTAAAGAAAGGTCAGGTTCTGATTGGCCTGTCAGGGAAAAAAAACAAAATTAATTCGAGCGTTCTAACATATCTGATTCGATCGTATTCAGTGAAAAAAAACAGTGATGGTTTTTATTATCTGGCTCTGGATCGATTGTCGAGAGTCAGCCATTCCCAAGAACCTGCCATTCTTCATCTGACCCCTGAGTTTTCCAATAATGGGCTCTTGCAACTACCCCCGCAGACTTCACTACGAAACCTGATCTTACGTCCGTGTATTGCTGAAAGGTGTGTACATGCTGTGGTTTCAGATATTCCACAGGTCATCTTTGAACAGCTGGTATTAGATCTGTCACTCATATCACCGGAAGAGTATGAAGAAGAGCTAACTGAGAGTGATATGGACTCTGACCCTCCGCCCAATAACGGACAGTTACCGCCCGGTTCCAACAATGAAGAAGAGAGCGGCTCTGAGTCGGATGGTGGCAATGATGATGACTCGGAAGAGGGTGAGTACGAAGGAGATGACGAAGGAGATGACGAAGATGATGACGAAGATGATGACGAAGATGATGATAATTCCTGGGTTTCCGACAGTTCAGACGATCCGGATGAGGAAGATCTGTATGAGATTGATCTGGTGGAAAGTCTGTACCAGCTGCTTCTCAATCCCCAAAACCGTCTTTTATATCTAAGAACGCTGGCTCGCTGGTTAGGTCAACCCAGAAACTTTTATTATAAGAGACAGTTCAATCGTCTCCTGGCGAACTGGTTCAACTTGGCTTTGGATAACTACGAAGGGTCTGCATTACAAGTCCTTGAACGTATAAAAGATTGGAAGCTAAACGAACTTTCTGACTCGGATCTAAAGACTTTGCTGACCCATGTTTTTAAAGAGGTGAGGCTTAATCTTGCTGTTGAGATTGATATGCATTTCAGGGGATTTCATCCAGACCTGGTGATTCAGTGGATCAAAACTGATGGAGGAATACATACTTTTCCTTCTTTTCCGATGAGTAGAAGATTGGCATCAAGCAGCGTTTCAAGTTCAAACCAGCCGGTAGCAGCCAAACCAAAGAACAGAAGGAGCCAGAGTCCCCAGAATGGGGTAGCGGTTGATCTCGACTCATTGGTCTCAGTCATCATGCAGAGTCAGGATGGCGTTCATCGCCTGGCTGAATTAATGAGAGCCATTTGTGCCGATGACATGCATCTGGAAGAGAGGCTATTTAGAATTCTTCGTTCTCTGCTTGTAGGGTTGAGAGCCAGAACACTGGATCAGCTTATTTCTCAACAGTACGATCTGTTGCTGGGTCTGATGACCAACGAACAGTTATTGACCGATCTGGTTTTCAATTTACTGAGGCTTGTATCTCCAGATGAGCAGTCAATAGCTGTCCAGCAGGTTTTCAGTCAGGAACCAATGGTTTCAAGTCACCCTGACTGGGTGCTAAATAGCGATGAGGATACTGATACAAAAGTTGAGACTGAAAGGAATGTTCGCAGCAATCCATTCAGCCATAATGTGAAGCCACCCATGATAAGATTGATTCCGCTGCCAATACCGGCAATATATCAAAGGCTTCTGAGAACGCCTCTGCAAAATCTGGTTGCATTCAAGAATCTGTTGCTCTTCCAAAAGAAAAGCAAGTCAGAGCGAGCCATCAATCTGATTATGAAAGACATGAGAGCCAAGTATCAGAGTCTTAAAACCATTTATGATTTTCATATTGCCAGAAGTTTTTTCTCTATCAGTTACCGAACTTCCTGGATGCAGGTTCTGTCTCCCTATCTCAATTCTATGGACAAAGTTCAGGAGTTTATTCTGCTCTTGAGAGTGGCTCTGGAATCTCTGGGCGATCATCGCTGGTATCAAGTGACGCATATTCTGGACACTGAAGATCATCAGGAGTTGATGCAATGGCTGCTTAACTGGCTGGAAGGTGAACTCAGTAACAAGGTGCCGGAATCAGTCGCTCTGGCACTGGGCTATTTCCTCAGCGAAAATGATTTTGATCTGATGTCGAGTCAAATGCAGGAGGAGATGAACAGAGTCGACACTCATCAATCTATAAGCCCTGAGTCGGTTTCTTATCCCTTACAGATCGGGCAGAATTCTCCACCTCCTTCTTATCATCAGATCATGCTAGACAGTCACAGGTTCGGCAATGGTTATCTGCCCTTGTCTCAGCATACCAATAGAGCTCAAACGAGAACAGGAAGCGATCACTCTGTCAGAGCAGGACTACAGCCCTTCAATCCATACACCCCTCAAGATCATTTTCTTCTACCTCCCACCTTGGGGACGCACATGGTGCCAGTTCAGTATGGCTATCAGCTACCTTCTGTTGTCCCCATTCATCATGATGCTTCTCAAAGCAGGTTTGTGCCTAACAGGGCTCTGGTGGAGGATAATCTGAAGTTTATGACAGAGCCCTATAGAAAGTTTGAAGATGTTCCTACTGACCCATCAGAGGCTGAAAGTGATACGCCAGCTGACTCTGATGATGAACAATAAGGATTTGTGGTACAGCAGATGAATGGGCAGGAATAAAACAATTTGGTGTCGTTCAATCCGACCGGACAATTAATGACAAAACTACAACAGCTCTGAGGTTCTACATTTCCAGTAAAACCATGACGGCTGAGGAGCTGCTCAGCGCAACACGCCAGCACTGGGAAGTTGAAAACAACCTGCATTGGATGCTGGATGTCAAAAACGGCTGGAGCGATTTAACGGCTGGAGCAATATAAAGGAAGGATGGAAAAAACGGGTAGATTAAAGAGCAGAGAGCTGGAACTACCAAGGAGTTCCAGCTCTCCAACAAGCCTTAGCCTGCCATTTCCAGCAACAGCTTGTTCAAACGCTGTACATAACTGCCCGGATCATCCAGTTGACCACCTGCCGCCAGGTTAGCCTGATCAAATACAACTCGGCTCAGGTCAGCAAAACGATCTTCATCCGCTTCCTGATCCAGACGGGTGATCAGAGGATGTTCTGGATTAATTTCAAAGATAGGCTTGGACTCTGGCATTGCCTGGCCCGCAGCTTCCATGATCTTACGCATCTGGGCGCCCATATCATGATCGCCTACCACCAGACAGGCTGGCGAGTCGGTCAGTCGATGCGTCACACGGACTTCTTCAACCTGATCGACCAGAGCATCTTTAATTCGCTTAAGCAGATCCTCTTTCTCTTTGGCGCTTTCTTCCAGGGCTTTCTTGTCTTCATCGTCGTCAAGCTGACCCAGATCCAGATCACCACGGGCAATGTCTGCAAACTGCTTGCCATCAAATTCGTTCAGATGGGACATCAGCCACTCATCTACACGATCGGACAACAACAGGACTTCAATACCTTTCTTCTTGAAGACCTCAAGGTGTGGACTGTTAGCCGCTGCATTAAACGTTTCTGCAGTGATGTAGTAGATCTTGTCCTGACCTTCTTTCATGCGGGAGAGATAGCTTTCCAGAGACTGGTTCTGTTCTGAGCCCTTGCTTTCGGTAGAAGCAAAACGCAGCAGTTTAGCCACTTTCTCACGATTGGCATGATCTTCAGCAGGACCTTCTTTAAGAACCTGACCGAACTCTTTCCAGAATTCTGCGTACTGTTCTTCTTCCTTTTTGGCCATTTTTTCCAGCATATCAAGAACACGCTTGGTCAAGGCGGCCTTCATGCTGTCAACTGCAGGGTCTTTCTGAAGGATTTCACGGGAAACGTTCAGGGACAAATCATTGGAATCCACTACACCCTTGATGAAACGAAGGTACATAGGCAGGAATTCATCAGCCTGATCCATGATGAAAACGCGCTGAACATAAAGTTTCAGGCCTTTCTGCATGTCACGGTTGTACAGGTCAAACGGTGCCTTGGCAGGAATAAACAACAAACTGTTGTATTCCAGTTTTCCTTCAACCCGGTTGTGACTCCACTTCATGGGGTCAGTGAAATCGTGGCTGATATGCTTGTAAAACTCTTTGTACTCTTCGTCAGAGATGTCAGAACGGGAACGGGTCCATAGTGCTTTGGCAGTGTTGACTGTTTCCCACTCAGGAGCTTTATCTTCTTCCGGTTTGTCTTCGTCTTCTGTTGGCATATCCTGCTTGATCATCAGGATCGGCATGGAGATATGATCAGAATACTTCCGGATAATATTGCGTAGACGCCAGCCATCAGCAAACTCTTCTGCATCATCTTTCAGGTGCAGGATAATAGCAGTACCACGCTTTTCCTTGCTAATGCCTTCAACCGTAAACTCACCGGAACCATCAGAAACCCAGCGAACGGCTTCGTCTGCTGCAACACCAGCCTTGCGGGTTTCAACAGTCACCTTGTCAGCAACAATAAATGCGGAATAAAAACCTACACCAAACTGACCAATAAGCTGAGAATCTTTTTTCTGATCACCGGTCAACTGTTGCAGAAAATCGGCAGTTCCGGACTTGGCAATAGTACCCAGGTGAGCGATAACATCGTCACGATTCATACCAATGCCATTATCAGCAATGGTGATGGTTTTCGCTTCCTTGTCAAAATCAATACGAATATCCAGATTAGGATCGCTTTCCAGCAGGCCGTCTTTATGCAGCGCTTCAAAGCGCAATTTGTCAGCAGCATCAGAAGCGTTAGAGATCAACTCCCGCAGAAAGATTTCGCGGTTGGAATACAGGGAGTGGATCATCAGTTGCAGAAGTTGTTTAACTTCAGTCTGAAAACCCATTGTTTCTTTTTTAGCTTCGACAGTCATTTGACCCTCTACGTTGCTTTCTCGCAGCGGCCGCCATTCAGAACCCTCTTCTGAGCGGTCAGCCTGATCATTAATTACTTTGGAACTTATGTGGGGACAGTGATTTTGATTTCAAGGCAAATTACCGATTTTTTTACATCAACCTCTAATCAACCTCTAATCAACCTCTAATCAACCTCTAAAAGTGATGCTGTCAAAGCCACCCGCCGGCCCTAAAGACAGGTCATGCAGACTTATACCCATACATTTTCTAATTGCCTTAATGAGCTTGGCAAGCTGGTCATAAGACTAAGGGTTTGTCTCAAAATAAATTCCCTATTAGAGCATGGGCTCTGTTCACCCTGAGCCCTGTCGAAGGGTGGTGGCTCTGGACTTCGACAGGCTCAGCCCGAACGGGTTTGTTCAAATACGGAAGTTATTTCAGGACTATTCCTAAGGCGGAATGACGAGTAATAGGCAGAGCTATTGCGAGGAGCTCCAACGCAGAACTGGTGTTCAAATTGTAAGTGTAATTGCGTAGCCGGAAGACCGACTTGTCTATTTTTGGTCAGGCTCCCAGTATCTGCGATTGGTATTACTCCCTTTCACTGACCGAAAGGGCATCCAGCACTTTGGAATGAAACTCTCTACGATAGAGAATCACCACCACCATGATGGTACTGATGATAAAAATAGACGGATGAATAAACCAGGACAGTGTGGCCAAAGCAAAGTAGTAAGCACGCAGACCGTAGTTAAAGTGGTTGGCGGCCAGCGTCAGTATATGACCCGCTTTGTCAGCAAATACTTTCTGTTCCGTTTTATTGCCACTGATATCATGCATCAACGGCGCACTGCCCATCAGAACACAGGTAAAATTGTACAGCCTCAGGCTCCAGGTAAATTCAAAAAAGGTGTAAACAAAAATGATCAGCATCACCAGTACCTTGAGTTCCCATAACTCCCGGGTATAGGTCGTCACAAAAGGCATCGTCGAAAGCACCCCGACGGCCTCTTCTGAGGCGGCAATGCCCGTAATCAATCCTGCCATTACCAAAATACTGGTAGAAGCAAAAAAACTGACAGAAGCTCTGAGGCTGGATAACAAACTAGCATCCGCTATTCGATTATCTCTACCCAACAACCGGTACATCCAGTCTCTTCGATAGAGCGCCAGTACACTGGCAAGACAAGCAGTAGTCTGTCCTTTTCGATACGCAAAGACCGTATAGCCTACCCACAACACAATGAGTGACAACAGTGCAAACCAGTCAAACCAGGAGGCAATTCCAGATATATTGGTCATAGTGTCCTTCCTCTCCGGGTTATTATTATCTGTCGCTTTGGGTCATTTTTTTAAAGTATCCCTATCTCTTCTCTAATGACAGCATTACAGGTCACTAAACAAGGTGCGAACAGACTCTGTGTGTATACGTATAAGACTGCCTGTCAGTACATCGCAGTAAAAGACTTTTTTGTATCATCCTTAATGTACCTACTTGTTAATCGGGAAAAAATAGCGACTCCAGTCCACAGGCAAAAGATTTAAACACCCAAAACATATGTTAAAGTTATCCAGGGTCTGGTGGTGTGCAAATGGCTTAATCAGGCTCCTTGACTGCCTCTGGTTCAGTACTCACTGGTTAACACCAGCATCAATATAGACTATTGTTTCAGTTTATATCGACTGGCACTTCAGGTTAGATCACCTGAATTTTCATTTCGGCTATTTTGATTTCACGCCAAGGCTTCATCCCGTGCCATCGTCAACAGGAGAAAGGATGACAAGTTCACATTTTATCATAGGCTGGGCAGTCTACCTGGCAGGTGCAACGGGCTGTCTGCTGGCTCTGATGCTAATCACAGGCAGGCTTCCCGTTCGATTCAAACGGGCACTTCGTTTCACGACCGCAGCCTTGCTGTACACACCCTGGTGGTTAAGCCCGGGGTCAAACCTCCTGTCACCGGCGCTCTTTACCATGGCTTATGATGGTCTGACCGATGGCATTGAAGGCATGGCAAGGACCGGGTTAATCACTGTGATTGCAGCTGGCTCCGCCGCTCTGATTGCCATTATTCTTCCCGTTAAGAAGAGCAAGGCAGGCAAGGAAAAAGAAGAAAACACACCCGCAACGGCAGGGCATCGTAAAAAACCCAAACGGCAGGAACCGATTTGCTAATTGAAGCGGGTACTTTTGGGCAGGTCATAACGCCTTACCCAATCGCAAAAGTTAAGACGACAAACCAATCCTGAAAGCCATTACAAAATTAATCCATTTTTTGTTACTTCATGGGACTAAAAATGCTTAGAAACAATAAAAACGGACAGTTGAGATGTGTGAACTGCTGGGCATGAGTGCCAATACACCCACCGATATCTGCTTCAGCTTCAGTGGCTTGATGCAGAGGGGCGGCCGTACCGGCCCTCATAGTGATGGTTGGGGCATAGTCTTTTACGAAGGGGCTGGAGTTCGTGAGTTCCGGGACCCTCACCCCAGCTGTGAGTCTGAAATTGCCAGACTGGTCAGAAATTACCCCATCAAAAGTGATATTGTCATCAGTCACATCCGACAAGCCAATGCCGGTCGAGTTTCGCTTGAAAATACACACCCTTTTACACGAGAATTTTGGGGGCGAAACTGGACATTTGCCCATAACGGGCAGCTGAAAGGTATCAAGAAAAAAGAGCTTTGCTATTACCGTCCTGTCGGCACTACAGACAGTGAATATGCTTTTTGCTGGCTAATGTGCAAGCTCAGGGAACGTTTCCCAAAGCCCCCTGCCCGTCCTGCTACCTTGCAGCGCTACATTCATACACTGGCACTGGAGTTACGAGAGCTGGGTGTATTCAATATGTTATTGACTGACTCTAAGCACCTTTATTGTTTCTGCTCAACCAAATTAAGCTGGATTACCCGAAAAGCACCTTTTGAAAAAGCAACTCTGAAGGATGATTCTTTAAGTGTTGATTTTAAAAAGGTCACCACAGAAAATGATATTGTTACTGTGGTGGCTACTGAACCTCTCACAACCAATGAATCCTGGAATATCATGAAACCCGGAGAATTAATTGTCTTCAGGGAAGGCCAGGTTGAATACCATAAAGAATGAATAAATAATCGGGATGATGATAAATAAGTGCTTTTAACTGATATTAAAGCAACTTTATTATTCATCCCAATTACTTTCAATTAATATAAAGCCCTAATAATAAAATAGATGAATTATTATTAACAACCTGATTATCTATATCGTGTTCTTTATTTCATTAAAGCCATCAACAAGGCAGTTATACTCTTTTGCCAGCATAGAAAGTTTTTTTCAGTTTTCAAGATTCTCAGAAGCTAAAAAGCCAGAACCAACGACTGAAATTAGTCGATAATTCTGGCTTGGGGATTGATACCAATCGCACTTTCAAAATCCCCTACTGTGCAGCCATTTGAGTCCAATATTCTGCGTTGGGGATCGTCCTCATAGCTACGGCTATGACTCCTCACCCCGCCTTTATGCCCTGTGGGTATTGCCTATTGGACTCAAATGGCTTGCTCATAACGGGGTTTGAAAGTTTGATTGGTATAACAATTGACTTTTATTTTCTTTGAGATGCGAGTAAGCCAGCAATACCTGGGTAATCACGTTCCATACGATCTATTGCATTACAAACACGAGAAAACTCTGCGTCCACTCTATTGTAATAACTCCTCAATTCTCTACAATTGGTGCGCCCTTCAAAATATGCACTTTTTTGACTTCCATCCAGAGCGCGAGAAGTTCTTGCTAAATCATTTTGAAGATTATCACGTTGTTCTAGAAGACCTTGGTATTCATCAAGAGTTTTAGCCCCAATGACATCCATAAGTGTCTGCATCTTTTCCGCTTTTTCTCGTGCTTCAACATTACACGTAACGGTGCTTAGAGTTTCTTGAAAACTGAACTGTCTGATTTTATTCTCAGCAAAAATGAATCTTTCAGCTCTGCCCATGTCCATTCCCTTGGTTTCAACAAACTGAATTAAACGGTCATTGATACTTTTTCCTTCAACCCCTTTTTTAACTGGGTTACTGCGCAGATGACCAGCAAACTCAGTCTGATCTGATGAGCGTGTCACGTTTCGGTTATTAAATAAGCCAACGGTCATTAATGTAGTGATAGCTTCACGGTAGTGACCGGTATTGTAGGCATCAATAGCCTGCTGAACAAAAGTAGGTATTTGCATAGTCGTTCTCCTTAACTGTGAGCTTATGAGCCTCAGCAATGCTTACGCCCAGAACGATATTAGCAAAGCGGTGTTCCAGCATTACTAACCAGCTGTTAAGTATTCCTAACCTTTTAAAAATGGCGCTCACAACCTCTGCTTCAGTCAGTGCCAAAAAAAATTCAGAAGATTAAATCCATTCCCAAACCGTTAAAAAAAGTCGTTACAAGTATGACCAATAAGTTCTTTCAAAGCAGAACTATCAAGAAAACCCAAAAGCAATTAGTTAAACACCCAAAGGAACAATTCAACACAGTGTTCGAATGGAATCGAGAGCTGATCATGGATCAGGCGAAAGAATCTGTTACAAAGGATCAGTGCGATCCTCAAGAACGCCCTGTCAGCTGATCACTCTGTTTTCAGCCAAAGCCGGACACTTTCCCTTTCTCTATCTTACTGCCTGTGTGACAGAGAACAGGAAAGATCTGGCATACCGGCTGGATGATTTACCTCAATGGCAACAGGTTTCACTCAACGACTTCAGCCTGCTCCTGAAGCGCTTCAGTCTGGCAGCAGAAAACAACCGAAAGGCCTTTTACAACCGCCGTTGAATGTCATCTGATCAGCCCTGAATCTCACTCCAGTTGACTTCTTCTGAGAGAATTCGTTGAGCTGACATGTAATAAATCAGCTGACCTGCTTTGACAGGCTGTTCAGCAACAGGATTCAGAACAAGGTCGTCACCCGTAGCCGTTTCAGCAATGCCCAGTACAATAGCTTCATGCTGCTTCTTCATACATTCCAGCAAGCGGCTGAAAGTAACCCCCTTAAAGTCATCAGGCACTCTGACACTGTATTGTGTGGGGCCAATAAGGGTAGAGAGTAGCTGTCCCTGAACCCGGGAGGAACCCGGATCCTGAGCGGACCGAACCAGCATTTCCATAGAAATACTGGTATGGCATTCAACGTCCGGGCAATGAGACTTTAACAGCTTGACCATATGCCCCTGTTCAAACCATGCAACTATATGAGCCGTTTCTGTCAGGGCTGCAACCGTCAAACAGCTGGTTAACGTTTTGTCATCTGTAGAGCGATAAATGATCACGCGGTCTGCATAGATGACACCGGCCCTGCTCAACAACTCGTCATCACTTAAACTATCACCCTGGATAAACAAAACCTGATCAGGAAAGGGGTTATCCATCTCTTCCGTTGCACAAAGCACTATTTTCCGGTCTTCCCTTCGGGTGTCCCCAAAAATCAGCCTGATCATTCTGGGCGTCTGTTCCGGATGCCAGCCCAAAATCACAATATGACCCGACAATGCTGAATAATCTCCTTTTCCCTTCATATTCTTTCTCCATAACTCGACAAAAAATGAGGACAGTTTGCCGAGAATACCGGCAAAGACCACCACACCACCGGGCATAACCAGCAGTGAAGCCGTCATTCTTCCACCGGTTGTCTGTGGGCTGTAGTCACCGTAACCGACCGTGGTTGCTGTGGTAACAAAATAATAAAACCAGGTTTCCGGGGTAATCAGCTCAGACTCTCCGGCCAGAAACATGAACAACCAGCTGCCAAAAAACAACAGCATAAAGAGCACAAGCAGAGCCAGCCAACTCAATTTCAAAAGATGCTGATTAATAAAATGCAGGGTTGTTTTTAGCCGTCCCAATGAATGTCCTCCATGAAGCCTATAGCCATTTAAAGAAGCCTGTAGCCATTTAAAGAAGCCTGAATGAATCACCTGTCAGTCTTGACCGGAAAGTATGCCGGAAGATAACAACAACAGCTATGAAGAATCGAAAACAAAGTCACATCAGCCCTCAGTGTATTTATCTGAATGATGGATATGAATCAGGATTCATCACTAGGAGGCTGACCGAGAATAGACAGCCCGGCCTAAAATCCAGAAAGAACGGCCATCTTTTTCACTGAATTTGCTTAAATAGGTCAACTATTCGCACAAATTCAGTGAAAAAGCTGACTCGTTCTACTGAATTTTATGCTCGGACGCTATTCTCGGTCAGCCTCCTAGTAAAAAAATGAGCTCATGATCATATAACCTGCATTTTCCCTGTGTATCTTTTTCTTTAGGATACCCTGATTTATTACTACACAGCCCCTGTGAATTGACTAATCTTGCGTCTTACCCAAACGTTAAAAAGAGCAAGAGACTATGAAAATGCCACCCTTTTTATGTAATAGCCGAGGTGGCGAGAGGAGTCAGTCACTCTTATTAAAAAGCCTCACTCGGCAGGGAAATACTCTGTGCGTTTTTCTGTCCTGTCTTATCACTACCCTGAGCCCAAATGCACAGTCAGCCTTAAGCATTAAATCGGGCGAGATCGATTTTGGCATGGTTCCGGTGGGAGCTATTGAAAAGAAGGTCATCGAGGTTTGCAATTCAGCCGATGCCCCGGCTCAAACCATTCACGTATTCAAAACGCCTGAACATTTTCGAGTAGAGGGCGTCACCCCCTACCGGCTGGGTTCAGGAGAATGTCAGCCTTATATCCTTGAATTCCAACCCAAGCTCACTGATACCGGCCTGACGCGCTATGGGATTCTCATCAATGACGAAGGTCAGGTTGAAATGGAAGAGTACCTCTCACGACTGGTCGTCACTGTTGAACCTTCTGACAGTGATGGACCCGTCGCAGATATTCTGCTGGGACGATTAAGTGGGATCTCTCTTGACCCTGAAGAATGGATTCACCGGATCCCCCCACTCTTCCAGCAGGGTACTTACCGTTACCAGGGATTGATTGAAAACAATAATAACGGTTACAGGTTAATAGAATCCGAGTTTGGAAAAATGGGAAACTTCATTCTGGAACAGGATGAAGTCTTATTTTCGCTATCCAATGATCTTCCCAACAGTTTACTCTCAGAGTTTCAATGGTCCAGAAACAAACATTCATGGGTCAAACGCCCAAATCAGTACACACCCCCAGAAGGAAGTTGCGGTGTTGCACTTCACCCTGCTCAACGTTGGTTAATCTCTGGCTCAAAATTCGACTCTACACTGATGTCTTATGACCGAACTGGCATTGAGCCTTTACCTGTCAAAGCTTCCAGCCACTCCGGCCGATTTACCAAATTCTGCAATCTGCTGTTCGATGTGACCGGTAACACCCTGTTCAGTCTGGCCTTTACCAGCCAATATACTGGGAAACAGACTCAGCTGATTGCCATGAGATTCAACACATCTACCGGCATACTGGAAGATCCAACCTACGTACCTCTTGGCTCTGATGTCAGTTTCAGTACCTTAAGCAGCCTGCACTCTATGTCCCTGGACAATCAGAACAGGCTGGCTGTCCACCCTATGCGCTCAGGCACTAAACAAGCCAGTATCTATCAGTATTCTCCTAATCAGCACAGTCTAACGCTCGAAGAAAGTCTCTCTTTCGATGATGATGAACCCGCACTCAGAACCATTGATCAATCCCGAAATGGTCAATATCTATTGACGAACAGTGAAAAAGTCGGGGAGTTCAAGGTAAAGCAGAAGCTTGATAAACAATGGCAAACCATGATGCTTGCCCCTTGGCTGCGCTTCACACAAGACCTTAACGAAGCCGAGTTTGTGCCCGTAGATGGACGATTTGCACATTACTCTGACGACTTTGTGATCGCCACACGCGACAACAATAGTCTGAGGCTATACACAGAAGAGACCCCTGGCACCCAGAACTGGAGATGTCGTCAGGCATTCTTCGAACAGGAAGGTCTACCGCTGAGTGCGCCGGCCAGAAAAGTGATGTACAGCAAAGATGACCATTGGATAGCAGTCATGAATGATCAGACTATTCTGTTCTTCCAAAAGATGAGCTGTTATACCACGAAAAACCAGTTCTTCTGGCCAAAAGGCAAACCCGAATGGTGGGAGCAGTATGAAGATAAAATCTGTACAACTCACATGAGAGAATTCGCCCATCCATAATGTATGGGCGCTCTTTTTTATGAGTATCAGCTATGTCGATCGATCAGAAGCGTCATGCCTTCTGCGCCTGTAATGATCACAGGACAACCCTTCTCAAGGTGTCCAACTGCTTTTACAGACCAGAGAGTATCACCGATCTGAATCTTACCTTGCCCTCCCGGCAGGTCATTTTCCAGAACAACAACCCGCCCAATCAATTGCGCTGCACGCTGATTCAGCTGAGGGTAATCGCTTTTTTCATTAACCCCCCGGAAGAACTTCCAGTAGGCTACGGTAAAGATCAAACTGCCCACTGCAAACCATACCAGCTGCCATGCCCACCCGGTCTCAGGAAGAAGCCACAGTACAGCCGCCAATAAAAAAGCCGCTGCTGCACTGCCGAGCAGAAAGCCTCCCGCCCCCAGAGCTTCCAGCCCCAAACACAGAAAGGCAACAATCAACCAATGCCAGGGCTGCAGAGTGTTAAGAAAGTCCATAGTATTATCTGCGTCCTGTCAGGGAGTTTTCTTCAAATCATCAACAAGCTCTTTAATACCCGCCAATGAACCAATCACACTGCCTGCTTCCAGAGGCATCATAATGGTTTTACTGTTGTTCGCTGACGCTACTGCTTGCAGGGCAGCCACATATTTTTGAGCCACAAAATAGTTAATCGCTCTGGCATCCCCTGTTGCTATCGCCTGGGAGACCACGTCTGTAGCTCTCGCTTCAGCTTCTGCCAGCCTTTCTCTGGCTTCTGCTTCTCTTTTCGCCGCTTCAAGCTCACCTTCCGCTTTCAATATCTGAGCCTGCTTCTCACCTTCAGCTACTTCGATTGCGGCCGCTCGACTGCCTTCGGCTTCGAGTATTTGCGCCCGCTTCTCCCGCTCTGCTTTCATCTGGCGAGCCATGGACTCCACCAGGTCAGCAGGAGGCGCTATATCCCTGATTTCGATACGAGTGACTTTGACTCCCCAGGGATTCGTGGCTTCATCCACCTTGGCAAGCAACATACTGTTAATGCGGTCACGGTTGGACAACATTTCATCCAGTTCCATGGAGCCCAATACAGCACGAATGTTCGTCATTACCAGATTCTGCATGGCTCGATAGAGTTCATTCACTTCATAGGATGCACGAACGGCGTCTTGCACCTGATAAAAGCAGACAGCATCGGTGGTTACCTGGGCATTATCAGAAGAAATGATTTCCTGAGGCGGAATATCAAGAACCTGCTCCATCATATTGATTTTTTTACCAATCATATCCACAACAGGCACAATAACATGCAAACCAGGAGGCAATGTCCGGGTGTATTTACCAAACCGTTCTACGGTGAAATGAAAGCCCTGGGGAACCATTCTGACACCTGTACCGATCAGTACAGCAATCAGAACGACTAATGCAATGGCTGTAATTTCAAAACCCACTGAGTCACTCCTTCGCCTGAAAAATGAATTATATCCAGTCCACAGTCTGACAGAAAATAGTGACTCTGTCCTGAACCTGCAGTAAAGGCCATAAAGTCTCCCCCTTAATCGCAGATAGCAGTTACAGAACTTTTGAGGGCTGCTCGAATGCCATACGGCTATCTAAACACTCTGTTCCTTACTTTTTGTATTTTACTGATATTTTTAATGCAGATTGGTTTTTTATGCTTGGAAGCAGGGGCTGTCAGAAGCAAGAATAACGTCAATGTAGCTGCCAAGAATCTATTGGACTTTATTGTTGTCACCCTGGTTTATGCGCTGTTCAGTTTTTCAATACAATTTGGCTCCTTTGATACCCTCATGGACAACGCCCATCCACGATCACCGGGCTACCCTTATCTGTTCTTGATTTTTCAATCATTCTTTGCCGTCACCGCCAGCACTATTGTTTCTGGTGCCATTGCTGAACGGAGCAGCCTGAAGGCTTATTTGCTGATTGCCCTTATGATTGCCCTGCTGATCTATCCGGTTGCCGGACAATGGATTTGGGGTGGATTACTGGGTACCCCCCAGGGCTGGTTGTCTGCCATGGGTTTTATTGATTTTGCAGGCTCTACTGTTGTACATGTGCTGGGGGGCTCGGTTGCTCTGGCTGCGGTTCTGGTTATAGGCCCCAGAGAGGGCTTTGCGGAACAAAGCTACAAGAAATTCAGAGGCCAGAATCAGGTGATCACCCTGATGGGAGCCATGATGATCTGGCTAGGCTGGTTTGGATTTAATCTGGGTAGCTTATTAAAAGTCGATGCCTCTATACCGGCCATTTTGACTACTACCCTGCTGGGAGCCTGCTCAGGAGGACTCGCAGCCACGCTCTGGAGTCTGGTGTTTTTCAAAAAATTTGATGTCCCTGTCATCGCCAATGGTGTGCTGGCCGGACTGGTAGGTATCACAGCCGGAGTCCATATTCTTGAGATCTATACAGCCATTCTTACAGGATTTATCGCAGGCTTAATTTGTTGTGGCGCAATGGTTCAATTAGAAAACTGGAAGATTGATGACGTTATCGGAGCCATTCCGGTTCATTTAACTGCTGGTATTTGGGGCACAATAGCCGTTGCCCTGCTCGGAGACCTCAGTCTCATCAACAATGGCTTGAACACCGTTGAACAATTAAGCGTTCAGGCGCTGGGCGTAGCCGTCACCTTTGCCTGGGCTTTTGGTATCAGCTACGTTGCCTTAACGGCCATCAATAAATTTATGCCGCTGCGAGTCTCTCGTCAGGCAGAACAGTTGGGACTTAATATTGCTGAGCATGGCAGTACAACCGAATTGTCTGACCTGGTTAACAAGCTTGAGAAACAAGCAGAACAAGGCCACTTCAAGCCTGTCATACATGACCCTTTTTCAGAACTGAGTGGCATCACCCGCCAATATAATCACGTGCTAGAACGCTTTTTAGAGACTCAATCCCGATTAAACCTAAACATCAAAACATTGAAAAACATTGAAAAACATTCGTGACCAGTTAGAGATGCAAAGAGACAAGACTGAATCAGCCAATCGTCACAAAAGTATTTTTCTGACAAAAATGAGTCATGAAATCAGAACACCCCTTAACGGCATTGTCGCGACTTCTGACTTGATGAAAGATGAGGAGCTTACCGACGAACAGGCTCAATATGTTGAAATCATACAGCAGTCTGGCATGGCATTAATGAGCATTATCACCGACGTGCTGGACTACTCTAAAATCGAATCCGGCAAACTGGAACTGGATCAACAACCCTTTGACCTGGCCATTTTGATTGAACAGAGCAAGGCAGTTTTTATACCAGAAACCCTGTCTCGACCTATAGAGCTCAGCAGCTCGATTGATCTGGGAACACCTCTGCAACTGATGGGAGACTTTAATCGCCTCAGACAGGTACTGATCAATTTACTGGGCAATGCCTTCAAATTTACCCTAACCGGCACGGTTACTTTAAAAGCCTCTACCGTCTCTGAAACAGACAATTTATTGATCGAGGTTGTTGATACAGGCCCAGGCATTCCGGAAGAAAAGCTAAAGTCCATTTTTGACTCTTTTGAACAGGCCGACAATACCTACAGCAGAAAGTTTGGAGGCAGTGGATTAGGCCTGACTCTGAGCAAACACCTGGTTGAGTTAATGGGTGGCAGCCTGAGTGTCTCAAGCCGGACCGATAAAGGAACAACCTTCTCTATCAAGCTGCCTATTGTTCGTCAGACCCCGCAAAAGCCTGCCTGAGCCATTACTGAACCGTCTCGTTATCCGAGAATACACCTTCAAACAAGGCGGTTGAAAGATAACGTTCGCCTGAATCAGGCAAAACAACCACAATGTTTTTGCCTTTATGGACCGGCTGCTCTGCCACTTTCAAGGCAGCTGCCAAAGCCGCTCCTCCAGAGATACCTGCCAAAATGCCTTCTTCTTTCATCAGCTTCAATGCGGTTTCAATAGCCTCTTCATTACTGACCTGTTCAACCTCATCCACCAGATTCAAATCAAGGTTGGCGGGAATAAAACCAGCACCAATACCCTGAATTTTATGAGGGGCAGGTTTCACTTCCTGGCCTGCCAGCGTCTGGCTGATAATAGGAGAAGCACTGGGCTCCACAGCGACTGAAGTAATAGCCTTACCCTGAATATTCTTGATGTATCGGGAGACCCCCGTAATGGTACCTCCGGTACCTACCCCAGCTACAAACACATCGATCTCACCATCGGTGTCATGCCAGATTTCCGGGCCGGTGGTTTCTTCATGAATTCTTGGGTTAGCCGGATTTTCAAATTGCTGGAGCAACAAATACTTTTCAGACTCTGCTTCAGCCAGCTCTTTGGCTTTAGCAATAGCGCCGGGCATGCCCTTGGCTGGTTCCGTCAGAATAATATTGGCACCCAGGGCCTTCATGACTTTTCTTCTTTCCAGACTCATGGAAGCAGGCATCGTCAGTGTTAGAGGAATACCTTTTGAAGAAGCAACAAATGCCAGAGCGATACCGGTATTGCCACTGGTAGGTTCAATCAATTCCATGCCCGGTTTCAGCCGACCTGATGCTTCAGCATCCCAGACCATGCTGGCACCTATACGGCATTTAACACTGTTAGCAGGATTACGAGACTCAATCTTAACAAAGATATTATGATCACCCGCCAACCGATTCAGCTTCACCAGTGGCGTACTTCCGATAGATTGAGAGTTGTCCTGAAATACCTTCTTCATGAGTTCGAATCCTTAATAAATAAACACTGACTCTACCCCACTTATAAATATCTTAAAGTAATAAAATATTATTATTCGATATCGATATAGAATAAGCGTTCACAGCAGTGGTAAACCTCGATAGAGTGCAATCAAAACTATAATGCCACGAAACCCGACTGTGACCATGAAATTCGATTCTACTGACAGCTATATTGCAACCAGCGAACTGAAAACCGCTGTTAATGCTGCTATTGCCCTGCAGCGTCCTCTCTTGATCAAAGGTGAGCCGGGAACTGGCAAAACCATGCTGGCTGAAGAAGTCGCAGAGTCTCTGGGCAAACGACTGCTGCAATGGAATATCAAGTCCACGACCAAAGCTCAACAAGGGCTGTACGAATACGATGCGGTGTCGCGTTTGCGTGACTCCCAACTGGGTGACGAAAAAGTACACGACATAGGCAATTACATTGTCAAAGGCAAACTCTGGGAAGCCTTTGAAGCCGACGAGCAGGTTGTTTTGTTGATTGACGAAATCGACAAAGCCGATATCGAGTTTCCTAATGACCTGCTTCAGGAACTGGATAAAATGGAGTTTTTTGTTTACGAAACCCAAAAAATCGTCAAAGCAAAACAGCGACCTATCGTCATTATCACCAGTAATAATGAAAAAGAACTCCCTGACGCCTTTTTAAGACGCTGTTTCTTCCACTACATTCGTTTTCCTGATCCTGCCACCATGCAGCAGATTGTCGATGTTCACTTCCCCAAACTGAAACAGGAGCTGGTGTCTGAAGCCCTGCAGATGTTTTTTGATTTAAGAGATATTCCAGGCCTGAAGAAAAAGCCTTCTACCTCTGAGCTGATTGACTGGCTGAAGCTACTGAACTCCGACGACATACCTGAAGATGTATTGAGAAACCGGGATTCACGCAGTGCCATTCCACCTCTCTACGGAGCACTGGTCAAAAATGAGCAGGATGTTCAACTGCTCGAAAGACTGGCCTTTATGACCCGTCGATAGGGCGAACCCATGCTGACTAATTTCTTCGACACGGTACGCGCCTTTGGTGTTCCGGCCAGTACCCGGGAATATCTGGATCTGCTCAGAGCGATGCAGACACACGTCGTATTTGCGGACACCGAAGCATTCTATCAACTGTCCAGAGCCATCCTGGTCAAGGATGAACGTTTTTATGACCGTTTCGATAAAGCGTGCAAGGCTTTTTTCGAAGGCATTGAGAGCATAGAAGACCTGCTCGAAGCCACCATACCTGAAGAATGGCTCAGGCAAGAATTCATCAACCAGCTCAGTGAAGAAGAACGGGAAAAACTAAAGGCACTGGGCAGCCTTGAAGAGTTGATGGAGACACTGAAAAAACGTCTACAAGAACAAAAAGAACGCCATGCCGGTGGCAATAAATGGATTGGCACAGGGGGTACTTCTCCATTTGGTGCTTACGGCAATAATCCCATGGGTGTCCGTATAGGTCAGCATGAGAGCAGAAACAAGCAAGCCACCAAGGTCTGGGATAAGCGAGAATTCCAGAACCTGGATGACGACGAAAGGCTGGGCAGCCGTAACATGAAAATGGCTCTACGCAGACTCAGAAAGTTTGCCCGTCAAGGTGCTGCTGATCTGCTGGATCTTGATGACACCATTCGCTCCACTGCCAATAAGGGCATGCTGGACATCAAAATGGTTCCGGAACGACGTAATTCTGTAAAAGTATTGCTCTTTATGGATATCGGTGGCTCAATGGATGCTCACATCAAAATCTGTGAAGAGCTGTTTTCCTGTGCCCGTTCCGAATTCAAACATATGGAGTTCTATTACTTTCACAACTATCTCTACGAGAACGTCTGGAAAAACAACTTCCGTCGTCAAAGTGAGATGAGTGAAACATGGGATATCATTCACCGGTTTGGTAAAGACTACAAAGTAATCTTTGTGGGGGATGCTCAAATGTCACCGTATGAAATAACCTCATCAGGTGGCAGTGTTGAGCATTGGAATGATGAAGCAGGCCACACCTGGATGCAGCGTATTCTGGATCATTTTGACAATACTATTTGGTTGAACCCCATACACAAGGACAGCTGGGAATTCACCCATTCCACAGAGATCATCCATGAGCAGTTCGAAGGCAGGATGTACCCTCTGACGGTCAAAGGACTGGAAGAGGGAATGAAAGAACTGTCGACAAAAAGTTGAAACATGAAAACAGTTAAGGTTTTAGAAGATTACCAGGCCAGCTTCCCGGACCCCGTCACCTTCAACGAAGGAGACAATCTGACGCTGGGTAAAAGTGATGAAGAGTTTCCCGGCTGGATCTGGGTAACTGTATCATCCGGAAAAGAAGGCTGGGCTCCCCTGCCCCTGATACGACGACTCAGTCAGAAACAGGGAACGGCAATAGAAGATTACACCGCCAGAGAGCTCAACATAAAGGCCGGTGAAGAGCTGAAGATTTTGCGGGAACTGAATGCCTGGGCCTGGGTCGAAAACCGGGTAAAAGAAAGTGGCTGGGTGCCGGTTTCGAAGCTGGACCAGACATCCGACACGTCGTTCGGATAGTCAGAATTATGAGGCTGTCACATCTGACAGCCCTTTTCTTAGATAGCCTTAACCCGATTTATTGAGCCGAATAAATCATCTACAGCAGAATACTGCTTTGAGTTCAGGGATATGACTCAACTGTTGTATAAATAACCGTCAACCTCAGGGCGGTAGCGTGCCTGAACTAAAGCCGCTTTACTCATGGCTATCCGTAATCGTCGACCTCCTGAGAGGCTGATCTTTCACACAGATCAAGGTATCGAATAGAAGGCTATGCGCATACAGAATATCCATAAACGCTATACTTTCATCCAGCTTCAATCAAGCCATGTGTATTCCGGGTACTATACCCATTGGATTTCAAGATGCTACTAGGCGACAAGTGAGCGAAGCCCTGTGAGCTTACAAGTAGTAGGTGATCAGGGTGAGCGAACGCTGGCAACAACGTAGCATCTTGAAAGGCGATGGGTATAATACTATTATTTTGAACTTGGTAGCTATGGAGTAAGAATACTTTTCTATCAAGTCTTCAGATTACAAGGATCGATTGCTGATAAATAATAGAGGATGGCTGCAACTGACATGGTTATTAGTGGGCTGGGCCAACCAACCGGCAGAAGGTAACCCAAACTGGATGCTATCAGAAGAATGATCAGTGATCTGATATTGAGCCCTTGTCTATACCAGTAAATCCCTTCTTTTCTATAAAGTGGTTGTACATCTAACTTCCAGTTTCTTAACCAGTAATCCACCAGCAAAAGTCCTGCAATAGCCGAGAAAATCATCCCGAATGCAGTGGCAATTTCAAGAAAGCGGTCAATAATGACAGGGAAACAAGACAGCACCACTGATGGCACACTGACCAATAATGTTGAGCGAATCCGTCCGAGCGATTCAAAGGTATGACTGATAGACAGTCCGCCACTGTAGAGGTTAATAACATTGATGGTCCAGTTGTCCATGACAATCAGGATCAGTATGGACAGAGCCATCCAAAAGCCCGGCACTCGTTCAAGAATGCCATTAAACAGCTCTTTACTGTCTCCTCCCACCAGTGACATCGCAAAAGCACCGGTTGCCGCTCCCAGCAATACGCCCAGAGCTGAACCGGTCATCGAACCCACCCATAAAGCGCGCCTGCTTTTCTGGTACCGGGTAAAGTCAGCCGCGTCGGTGATCATAGTCAACATGCCCGAGAAAATACCGTTGAACCAGGCCATGATCAACAGCCAGTTGTTCTCATTATTGATTGAAAAAGAAACAGAGTCGGGCCCAGCCTGTTGCCAGAGCATAATGATAATAAATCCCAGGCTGATCAGTTTTAGTGGTAAAGCCCAACGGAACAAACCTTTTAACCAGTGATACCCGTAGGATGCGACCAGAACCTGTAAAAATGCAAAAGGGAGCGAAACCTGAACCAAAGTGACGTTGATGGAGAGACACACTTTCAGAATGGCAGCAATTGCCATACTGCCTGCCAGCGTCTGGAAGGCAAACCAGTACACGGAGCAAAGGGCACGCAGAGGTGAAGTCAGCCATCGCCCTCCCCTGACCCCCAGAGCTGCGCGACAGGCCATTTGTCCTGTGAGACCGTAATCTACCCCGACTCTGCCCATGATAAGAAACGCCACCATGCTTAACATAACCGCTGAAAGCTGAACCAGCACCACAGTCAGAAATGAAAGGCCGCCCGCGACTCCCATGGCCGCTGAGAATATTGTACCGGGATTAATCAGGTAATTAATCATGATCAGGAAGCTGTCGGTGCTTCCCGATGTTTGCAGGGACGAAGGAACCTGCTCAGTTCCATAGCATTCAGCTGCCCATTGAGATACGGAGGGTTCTGCCATAATCAACGATCTTATTTTCAGTAAACACCCGAAGATAGACCATCTTTAATGAATGCTTATCCCAACAGAGCGTTAAAAAAATCAGGAACCAGCTCTGTAGCATGGCCTGTAAGACTTCGATCGAACTGGGAAGCATTAGAGCCGGGCTCAAGATTCAACTCGACAGTTTCGGCACCCGCAGCTTTGGCTTCTGCAAAGAAACCAGCGGCCGGATAGACATTGCCAGAGGTTCCAATCGAAACAAAAAGATCACATTGAGACAGTGCCTCATAAATACGATTCATCTCCAGAGGCATCTCACCAAACCAGACAATATTCGGCCTCAGATTACCCGCCTGCTTACAACATGGACAAAGTGTTTGCGTTGTCAGATCTTCATGCCAGTCGAACACCTGCTCAGTATCCTGACATCGGGCTTTATAAAGCTCGCCGTGCATATGAATCAAGTTCTGGCTGCCCGCCCGTGAATGCAGGTCATCTACATTCTGGGTGACCAATAGAAAGTCTCCATCAAACGCTTTTTCAAAGTCTGACAGGGCTTTATGAGCGTCATTACAGACCACTTCTGACAGTTGTTGCCGTCTGCCATTGTAAAAAGACTGCACTAACGCAGGGTTACGATAATAGCCTTCGGGGGTAGCGACTTCTTCCACCGGATGGTTTTCCCAAAGGCCATCACTGGCCCTGAAAGTACGAATCCCGGATTCGGCAGAAATACCGGCACCGGTCAGCACAACAATAGATTGGTAACGGGGCATGGTGTTTTCATCAATAGCAAAATCGGTCTCTATTTTGCCACAGGCAAGAAGCCCGAACGACTGATCTCTTCAGGCTTCTGGAGGTTACAGACACTACCGGGAATAAACCGAGGTATAGGTGAAGGTTTTCTTGCCTTTTGCAGGCACTTTGACCTTGATGGTATCGGTCTTCTCCAAATTACCACCTTTAACATCTTCGAGCTTCAGCAGCGAATGATCCCGATCGGTTGTCAACAGGGTTACGGCTTCATCACTGTCGTTGAAAACCGTTGCCTGCCAGCGACTGATCAGTTGTTTCTCGCGCTGCTGATTATCCAGACGAATTCTTTCCACCCTGACGGCCAGTGCTTCACCCATGGCTAGACGAGCATAATCCCCTTTGGTTGTTTGTGGAATCATGGCATTGCCACTGATAATCACGGTGCCATCCTGACTGGACTCCAGAATCTTAACCTCGCCGGCCGGAAGATCCCGATCAGCCTTAAATCGATAGTTCAGTCTTGGGCGCTGAAGCTCTGAGCCTCTGCCGGAGTATGAACGACCATAAACATCCAGTTGATAATACTGATCCAGCACCAGCTGGTCGTCTTTATACAGGGTAATTTGTTGCCAGGAGAACGGGGCGAGCTTAGTTTTATCCTTTGGCAACGGTGTAACCATAAGCTCCCCTACCCTCTGACTCTCCTGATTGGGCAGTGCACCTGCTGCGGCATCCATCATCACCATTTTGCGGGCATAACCTACATTAGGCCTTCCCATATCTCCGGCGACCAGCTTGATATCGGCGTTGCTGTAATCGGTCTCTGTATTGTTGTTTAACAATGCTGTCAGCTCAATGCGAGCTTTACCCTCATCGTCCAACGTCATGCGATAATGGCTGGAATAGCGAATGGAGGGTGTGATGTAGGACAGACGTAATTGATCAGTACCATCCAGCTCTGGAAAACGGGCCATCAAACGAGCCTGGTAATCTTTTTCCAGAAATACCTGTTCTCGGGCGGCCAGTCTGATGCCTTCAGGATCATTCCAATCCACCAGGTACTGTCGACCATTACTGCCTTGTACCAATCCCATGCCACTGTCGTAAGAGAGCATAACCCCCTGCACAGGAACATTCAGCCCTCCTCCCATCAACTCGACTGATCTACCCACCAGCCTTCGATAAAGACGATCGCGATCCAGACCACCTCGCTGCCAGGTCAGGCTGTCGGGCACCAGGCCCTGCTTTCCTTTCATGTATTCCAGTTCAAGACTGTCATCTTCCCAGTCATGAGCCATGCCCTCAACGATAAGAGTCCCTTCCGGACCCGGTATCACTTTAAATTGTTGTCTTATCAGGGCTCTGTCCGGGTAGAGGGTCAAACCGGTACTTTTGGCATGGCTGACTTCCACTCTGCCTACCTGTTCGTCTGCCAAAACCATATTGACATTCAAGGCACTGAGCACAATGGCACTGCTTAATAGTCCTGTCAGATTAGATCTGGCTCTCATTAAGACTTTCTCCCTGTAATGCGACACCGGGGACTGATGGGATCGTCTTTCAGACATCAGCCCCGACAATGAGGTCAAGCTATTGAAGAGCATGCCCGCAAAATAGCCCACAAATCAACCACAGCCCACTGCTTCCGGCGTAACTTTACATAGTTAATATGTTTTTCGTGACAGCCGAACATGGCAGCAGTCAGGATTTATGACAATCATTACAGCCAGATTAACCTGTGAAAAACAATAGAAGGGAAATAAGGCTGGACACCTCCAGCCTTGAAGACGCCTTAAAAAGACCAGAAAGGATTTTTCACATCAAGATCAACCGGACGACCATACCCGGGCACTTTAATAGACTGGTTGGTGTACTCCAGATCATCGTCTTCCAGAACCCCCTCACCAAATTGATAAATAGGCCGGGCTTCACCTGAAAGCTGAGCACACTCATAGTCTTCCTGACGTCGAGCGGTATTCTCATAGCCCTGCTGCCAGGAAGAGAGTGTTTGTTCGCCATGCTTAGCTTTTAACATATCGCGGGTCACGTCAGGACTCAGTACCAGTGCAGTAGCATTGTTTCCACCAAAGCCCTTGGCGTTAATCAGCGACATAGCCATCTGTGACGGATCCATTTCTTTATGATCCCTACTGATATCGAGATGAGAGTGATGCACATCTTCAGCAATATCAGGAATCGTTTTGATTCCGGGGATAATACCCTGATGCCATACACCCAGCGTTGACATCAGCTGATCACCGGCGGCTACACCGATGGAATGCCCTACATAACTCTTGACTGCGGTTACCGTCCAATTATCCATACCAAAGTTACGAGCCGTCTCATTGAGGATATGGGATTCGGTCACCCTGTTCTGAGGGGTTCCAGTACCATGGGCCTGAACAAAGCTTCGATGTCTCAGAGCCTCTTCACCCATAATCGCCCGACCCAGAGCCGCAGCTCTGGCAACCGTCAGGTAATTACCGGCACCAGGCGCTGAAATGGATTTTTTATAGCCATCGGCATTCACAAACACATCAGCTACCGCACCCAGAATTTCAGCACCGGACTCCAGGGCCAGTTCATCATCCATCAGGACAAAATACTGGGAAGATTCTGCAATAGTAAAACCGGCATTCTCTGCAAAAGGGCGACAAGCTTTACGCCAGTCAGGCGGCGTTTCTGCAGACAGGCCATCGAGCTTTCGCAATGCATCATCTGTAGCCAACGCCCCCATGGTACTGTAACCCTCCATGATTTCAGGCGTAACCGGTGCTTCGCTGTTCCCTACAATCACCACTCGGCGCTTGCCAGAGCGAATGTCATTCACTGCCAGCTGCAGGTTATAGAGCAAGGTGGCGCAGGCCCCCATGGAGGTTCCGGTATTACCCAGAGAGCCCAGAATATAGGCATTGATAAAATCAGCCGACATTTCAGCAAAGCCCAGCGGGCATTGCTTGGAAGTGACCCGTTTACCCATTAAACGGGCTTTGAGCATACCGCCGTAACCGTTGTAATCCAGCTGGCTCATGGCACTGCCGGAATAAACCGCGATCTGTTCTGGAGACAGTTTCTCTTTCAAGAGCAGCCAGTCCAGACCGGAGGACTGCAGCGCATCTGAGGCACCGTAAACCGTCATCGCCAATGAGCGTGGGTGGTTTCTGGACTGATAAAGATCGGCAGGATCAAAACCACTGGGCAACTGACCTGCTGCATTCACTATCCCAGCTCGGGTAGAAGGGAGCATCAGAGATTGCAGCCCGGAAAAACGAACCCTGACATTTCGGCCATCAGCCAGTTCTTCTACCTGCCAGTTTTCAGGCAATGGATTGGGCAGCCGACGCTTGGGCAGTATCAGCTCTGAACCTTCAGCGGCTTTAAGAGGCTGGTGATAATAGAGGGCATTATTATCAAACAGATTGGTTTCAAGCTGCCTGATCAAAGTACCTGAAAGAAGTGCATCTGCCGGAGTATTGTTGTCCAGTCCCCTGAGTCGGGCAATTGCAGTCAGCGTTTTCTTCTGCTGTTCAGCCGCCAGTCGATCAAATACCAGACGGTGATAGCCATGAAATCCTGAACTTCGTCCCGCCGGGCTAATGCCCCCCTGCGCGACAATTACCGGCAATCTGCTCAAGGTAACAACTCCATTGATATAAGGGATATGGCGGTAGTTTAATAGGACATACACAAAGGTACCTGTACATATACGCCATTAAACCCGATAATTGAGCCATTCGATGGATTCATGGGTATAACATTGGTGCAGAACACACTCTCCCTGAACAGGGTATTGATCCCGCTGCTGGATCACATGCTCTCCACCAGCATCAGTTTACCGCTGGAAATGATTCATGCAGGGGTCACCTATAGCCGTTTGAATCATCAGGACTCCAATGTTGAAGTCTGCTTTTGCGCTGAGCGTCTCGACCCGGTGACCAGTATGGGTGGTATCCCTTTAACCCCTGAAGTTACCTTTTCTGAAACAGGTCCGGGCGACCTGATCATTGTTCCCGGTCTCTGGAGGAATCCTCTGCCTGTTGCCCGACAATCTAAAGCATTAGTGCAATGGCTCAAATACCAACATCAACAAGGCGCTACTTTCTGTGTCGCAGCCACTGGGGTTACTTTCATGGCAGAAACGGGCTTACTGGACCATCAACCCGCTGCTACCCACTGGTATTTTCTTGAACGACTGAAACGCAATTATCCGGATGTTGATTTCAAGCCACACCATCTGATTACCCGTTCAGGCAGAATCTTCTGTGCCGGCAGCGTCAATTCGGTCGCTGATCTGATGGTACATCTGATCAGCCAAAGCATGGGGGAACAGATCGCCCATAAAGTAGAGCAACAGTTTTCCCATGAAATCCGTCGCCCACTGGACCAGATTCTGTTTGCTGAAGATCATACAACAGCCCACAACGATGAAGTCGTGATACAGCTACAGGAATGGATAAGGCAGCATTACTGTGAAGATATTGATATGGACAACCTGATTGAAGCTTCAGGCCTCACCCGAAGAACCCTTCACAGAAGGTTTAAGGAGGCTACAGGTTTCTCTCCCACCACTTATATTCAACGCATGCGGTTAACACTGGCTTCTGACCTTTTGAAAAGTACCGATCTTTCAATCAGGGAAGTGGCCTATCAGGCCGGATATACTGACCCGGACTATTTCAGCCGGTTGTTCCAGAAGCACTTTCAGCTGACTCCCAGTGACTTCAAGCGCAGTGTACGGGGCAAACTTTTTTATCTTGAGAGCCCTTGATACATTTCGTATCAATATACCTACTGATATATACCGCCTGCGCCTTTTAGACCTTGCCAGATTTGGATAAGCTTGCCCTACTCAGACAGCCATGAGCGGAAAATACAGCTCACTCAAATCTAGATATGGTTATGAAACCCGATAGAGCTGTATTTTCATACTAAATAGCACGGCGCAGCGAATCTTGTTCGTACTGCCGTCTCTTATCATTGACTGGAGCCAAAGATGATTATCAAGCCAAGGATTCGCGGATTTATCTGCACAACGACCCACCCTGTCGGGTGCGAGGAAAACGTTAAGGAGCAGATCGCTTATACCAAGGCTCAGGGTGAAATAACCGATGGCCCCAAGCGAGTTCTGGTCATTGGCTCATCCAGTGGTTATGGCCTTGCCTCCCGAATCACCGCTGCCTTTGGTTCAGGGGCTGCAACGATCGGCGTGTTTTTTGAAAAGCCTGCCACTGAGAGAAAGCCCGGAACCGCAGGCTGGCACAATTCTGCAGCTTTTGAAAAGCTGGCCCATGAAGAAGGTTTGTATGCCAAAAGCCTTAATGGTGATGCATTCAGCCACGAAGCGAAAGCGAAGACTATCGAACTGATCAAGGAAGACCTTGGCCAGATTGATATGGTCGTTTACTCACTGGCGTCTCCCGTTCGCAAGCTGCCAGACTCAGGCGAAGTGATTCGCTCCGTACTTAAGCCAATGGGCCAGCACTACAAGGCCACAGCGGTAGATACCAATAAGGACGAACTGTTTGAAGCCTCTGTTGAACCAGCCACTGAAGAAGAAGTGTCGGCAACAGTTACCGTTATGGGCGGAGAAGACTGGGAGCTCTGGATGAATGCCCTGTCAGAAGCAGGCGTTCTGGCAGAAAACTGCAAAACTGTGGCTTATAGCTACATCGGTACTGAAATCACCTGGCCTATCTATTGGGAAGGCGCTCTGGGTCAAGCCAAAAAAGATTTGGATCGCGCTGCACACGCTATCGATGAGCAAGTGAAAAGCCTGAACGGTTCAGCCAATATCGCTGTATTGAAAAGCGTTGTGACTCAGGCCAGCTCAGCTATTCCTGTAATGCCACTTTATATTGCCATGGTCTTCAAGAAGATGCGTGAAGAAGGTGTCCATGAAGGCTGTATCGAGCAAATCAACCGCATGTTCCGTGAGCGTCTTTACAGAACTGATGGCTCAGCTCCGGCAGTGGACGACAGCAATCGTCTGCGTTTAGACGACTGGGAACTCAGAGAAGATATTCAGGCCCATTGTCAGGCGCTCTGGCCCAAGCTGACTAACGAAAACCTGGCTGAGCTGACAGACTATGTTGAATACAAGGAAGAGTTCCTGAAGCTGTTTGGTTTTGGTGTTGAAGGCGTTGATTACGAAGCGGATGTGAATCCTCTGGTTCCTTTTGACGTCATTGATATCTAATACCAGTCAGTCATTCCGGGAGGGCTTTCAACAGCCTTCCCAGCTTTCTCTCGGTCTTACGCTTCCTCAACCTCTGTCACTACACGACGTGCTACTTTAGCTGGGTCTTGTGCCTGAATAATAGGCCTGCCAACCACCAGATGAGTTGCTCCATTCAGTGCAGCTATGGCGGGAGTACCTGAACGAACTTGATCACCTTTGTCATCTTCAGCCAACCGAATTCCCGGAGTAATGATCAAAAAGTCTTTGGGGACAATACCCTTGATTTTCTTTGCTTCTTGGGAAGAAGCAATAACGCCATGACAGCCCGACTTTACCGCTAACTCAGTTAGCCTGATTACCTGCTCAAGTGGAGAACAATGCCACCCCAATTCATTCATTGCCCTTTGATCCAAGCCTGTAACAACGGTAAGGGCCACAACCTTCATCCTTGAGAACTCTTCAGCAGCCGCTACGGCAGCTTTCATCATTGCCTGCCCACCGGATGCATGTACTGACACCATGTCAACCCCATGCCTCCCTGCAGACCTCACAGCGGCGGTAACAGAGTTCGGGATTTCATGAAGTTTCAGATCAAGAAAAACGGTTTTATGCTGCTCTTTCAAATAATGAATAGCGGTCGGGCCTTCTGAAGTCATCAGCTGGTGACCTATCTTGTAGTACTCAACTTCAGGGCCAAGCTGAGAAACAAGTTTTTTAACCTGATCCAGTGTTTCAACGTCCAAGGCTACGACTAATTCACTTCTTCCTGACAAAGCTTTTCTCCCTTCTCCCTTCTCCCACTCAGCCTGCTCAGTGGCCAACCGTTCTTTTTGTTTTAATTTAATTTCAGCCCAGGTTTTGCCCTGCTGAAGACCGTCCATCCGTTCTGAATATTTTATATAAGCTCGCTCAAATACACGATTTGGCTGAATACGGCCTTCCTTTTCAAGACTTAAAAGAAAGTTAAGGTAATCCCAGAGCACGTCGCCTAATTCATCTTCTAAATGACAGACTCTTCCAGAGGCTATCTCTTCAGAGACTTCCTGAAGTTCCAGATGCATTTCACGGAAATAAGTCTGACTGTCTTGAAACCACTGTTGTTCTCGTCATATTGATTCTTGGTGCGAGCCACTTCAAACAGCTGAGCAATAACATCTGAATTCATAGAGCACTACCCCTGTGCTTCCAAGCCTATTGAAAGCCAGAGTATAACTTACTAGACTACGATAATCGCCTATTCATGAAAGGAGGCTTCGCGACTGTACCAGGATTCAGAACGACCCACTGGCTGTCTGAAATCTGGAAATGGCAGTAATTTGCCATTAGGTCCTTTTGCCATTTGATAGTCCTGCCAGCGATCTTCAATGTACAGCTCATCGCCGGCACACGTGAATTTTAACTGGGCATAAATAGCAACCGGTAGCGTCTTACCCTCTGCGGTATTAGTCGTTCCAGAGGTTATACCGGTCAGCTCAAAAGCACTCTTCAACCAATCCACACTGCCCTTGAGACCCTGGGATTCAACTATTCGAGGATCGCTGTGGGAAAGGATAGTGCTTTCAAAATGCCACTGATGATCGTCATCCATTCTCATGATGTAACGAATCGCCAGATAACGGTGCTCGAGGAACTTTTTCTTTCGCTGATCGTTTTTTATGATTTCGTAGACCGTTTGCCGAATGGCCTCAATCATGTCAAACGCAACGGCATCACCCATGCGATAAGGATTGCCAATAAGCACTTCACCCTTGGAGACTGTCAGAATTTCAGGTTCATTTTCAACCGGTTTATTCTTGAACTCCTTATCAATTACGATTCGAAACTGCCTGGCCTGCATCGGTTCATATCGCCCAAGTACTGACTGCAAATGCTGGAAGCCTTCATCCAGGTTTACAGGTGAAGGGACCGTTTCTTCCGCGAACAGTGGCCATATGAGGATTGAGACTGCAGTAGATGCAATCGTCATCGCCCGTTTTTTCATCGCACTTCTTGCCTTATTACTCTTACTTAAACCTTAAAACTCATCAGGTTTATCAGGAAAGGAACTCACGTCAGATAACGTTTAAAATCTATATAGCTCAGAACACTAATAAGATTTTACTCAGAAGCTCCAGAAATATAACAAGTCATACTTTTCATGCCTAATCAGCTGTAACTTAGTTCATTAAACAAAAGTGTCCAGCAAGAACTTGAACAAAGCGATAGATACAGCGCAATATAAAACATTGACCGGTAACAGAGCTCTTTCAGGATATGACAACCCTCGAACAAACCCTCCTGATTCTGGTCTTCTGTGCTGGCAGCCTGATCACTCTTTCTATTGTTTACTGGAGCCTCAGGCTTGGTATTACCCCAACCGCCACGACTGGCAAAGTAAAGTTAAACATTCAGAACTGTCTGCCTGCTGTTATTGATGGCAATATTTATGAACTCGGATGCGGCTTTGGTTCTTTGATTCCCGTGCTGGCCAGACATTACTCAGGCCATATTATTTTCGGGATTGAACGCTCCACTGTTCCTTACTGGATTTCCAGACTTCGCTGCAGGCACCTCAAGAATGTCACAATTATTAAACAGGATTTTTTCAATATAGAATGGGAAGATACCGGGTTAATAATCTGTTACCTGTACCCGGGCGCTATGGAGAGATTATCCGGAGAGTTTCAAAAACGGCTCAAGAGTGACTGTTACATTATCAGTCATACTTTCAGACTCCCGGGATGGGAGCCTGAACTGGAAAGCAAGGCTGGCGATTTATACCGTAGCCCTGTGTATCGATATAGATGCCCATAGCGAGCATTAAACTACTCGCTCTGATTACAGACAGGAATCAGATCATATGGGCTCGAACTCATCCAACGATAGACAATCAACTGCTCAGGCGCACAACTGACACAGCCCTGCTTACAACCTGACTGCTCCTCGACCAGCTTACCCTTTCTGACCCAATGACCCAGCATACCCTTCATGGCTTCAGGATCGACAGCAAAATGCTGACAGAGTTCTGCCAGGGTGCATACACCCTTATCAGACAGGAAGTCTCTGATAGGTAATAGCATCAGTGGCACCCCGAGGATCTTTGAGGCCTTTCAGACGGCACTTCTATAGGCGAAAGCACCATTCTTTGCCCTGCTCTTCTGAGGAACACAAACATCAGTACCATGGCTGCCAGAATTGTCGAGAGCCAACTGATAGCGGTGACAGGCTGAAGAGTGATAAGCGACAGCTGATAATAAATAGTAGCGACCGAATACCCCAGAAAGAAGGTCCAGCCAGCAACAAAGAATGTCCAGCGTAGGCCTGATTCACGATAGATAGCACCTAATGCTGCAACACAAGGCGTATAGAGCAGGATCATCAACAGATAGGCGATCACCGCCGCATCACTGGTAAAGAGCCTTTGCATAACACCAAAGGTGGTCACTTCCACTTCCTGATCCTGAGCTACCTCTTCAAGATTACTCAAATCTCCCACACTCAACCCGAGAGGGTCAGCCAGGGAAGATGCAATCGCTGACAGGTTAGCAGGTATGGTAGCCAAAGCTTCATTCAGGCTTGCCATAAAATCAAAACCATGAGCCTTGGCAACCGTACCATTCTCCTGATCTGCGATGGAGGTGTACATGGAATTCAGCGTACCGACTACCGCTTCTTTTGCCAGAATTCCTGTAAAAAGACCCACCGCAGCTGGCCAGTTGTCATCGGTCATTCCCATGGGTGCAAAAGCCGGAGTAATGGTTTGGCCAATCTTGCTCAATACGGATGACTGGGTATCTTCATGGCCAAAACTGCCGTCAGTTCCCAGTGAATTCAGAGTATTGAGGATGACCACCACCACTACAATTGCCTTACCTGCCCTGAACAGAAATGCCTTCAGACGATCCCAGGTTCTAAGCAATACATGCTTAACAGAAGGCATATGATAGTTGGGCAACTCCATCACAAAAGGGGTGACCTCACCACTAAAGAGACATTTCTTTAACATCAACCCGGTCATAACCGCAGCCAGAATACCGGCCAGATAGAGTGTAAAAACAACATTCTGCCCCGAGCCCGGAAAAAATGCCGCAGCAAATAAAGCATAAACTGGCAGACGCGCACCGCATGACATAAAAGGAGCCATGGCAATGGTAAGCATTCGATCTTGCTGATTTTCAAGGGTTCGAGTGGCCATAATGGCAGGAACATTACAGCCAAAGCCCACCAGCATAGGTACAAAAGATTTGCCCGGAAGCCCCAGAAAGCGCATAGCCCTGTCCATAACAAAAGCCGCTCTGGCCATATAGCCGGAATCTTCCAGGACAGACAGAAACAGGAACAGAAAAGCAATGACCGGGATAAAGGTAGAGACCGTCTGTATACCACCACCAACGCCATTACCCAGAAGAGCAATAATCCAGCCCGGTGCGCCTATATTTTCCAGAAGATGACTCACACCATCCACAAAAAGCGTGCCGGAAAGAATATCAAAAAAGTCGATAAACGCACTGCCGATATTCACTGAAAACATAAACATGAGGTACATGACCCCAAAGAAAATCGGTAATCCCAGAATTCGGTTCAGAACAATGCTATCAATCCGTTCTGTCAAACCATGACTGACAATACCGGCGATGTTCACGGTATCTTTCATGATCAGGCTAATCGTTTCGTAGCGCCCGTTGGCTACAATAATGTCCATATCCGCATCATAAGCTGCTTCCAGTTGTGAGCGTTCTACTGCAGCCTTGTCGATCAGATCCAATGAAACCTTATCCAGGAAATCGTCTTCACCTTCCAGCAGCTTAAGGGCCACCCAACGGGCTGCAGAGAGATCTGTCACCTCACTGGAAACATGCGCCTGAAGGGAACAGACAGATTCCTCCAACGGCATGCCCAGAGATTGTGAACGGGCAGGTTCGATTCCATTAAGAAAACACTGATTGATCAGGTCTTTTAATTCTCTTGTTCCTCTGTCTCGTGACGCAACCATAGCGTGAACAGGGCAACCAAGATGCCTGGACAGGCTTTCAGCATTAATCTTAAGACCTTTATCCTTCGCTACATCCATCATGTTAAGAACAACAATGACAGGAAGTCCCATATCCAATAGCTGTGTTGTCAGATACAGATTACGTTCGATATTTGAGGCATCGACAACATTAACAACCAACCGTGCTTCCCGGGCAAGGATAAAGTCCCGGGCTATACGTTCATCCATGGATACCTGATCGTCGACCACATCGAGACAATAAGTACCCGGCAGGTCAACCACTTCCACAGACTGGTTTTTGTGCTGATAGCGGCCACTGCGCTTTTCAACGGTTACTCCCGGCCAATTGCCTACATGCTGCCTGGCGCCCGTCAGAGCATTGAAGACAGTAGTTTTACCGCAATTAGGGTTACCTACGATGGCAAATACATGATCCTTCATAGACGGGTCACCTCAACGGCTGCTGCCTCATGACGGCGCAAGCTGAGCTGAAATCCACGCACCTGCAGCTGGATAGGATCACCCAAAGGGGCAACCCTGCACACGGTAAAACAGGTTCCGGGGGTGAGACCCATAGCCAGAAGCTTACGACGATAGGCAGAGCCCGCTTTTTTGAAAGCAGATACCTGTGCCTTTTCTCCAGTTTGGAGATCCCCCAATGTGACCGTCATCCCAATCTCCCGAACTCTTTCCCTGAACTGTCTGTTGTTCATTAAAGAGTGCTTCCTGATACATCTGGTGATGTGGTGAAAAGAGTAACCTGAGGCCGTTTATGAATAGACAACAACAGATTGAAAAACAAGCAAAGATTAGGCGTAAATGCGAATAGTTTCAATTCACAATTCAACCAATTAAGATAGTAATTTCCGAAGTATTCATACTTTGTTCATATAAATAGTTACTTTTATTTCTAACAGCTATAAAAAAGATAGCAGGAACCCTTCATTGGCCATTCAGATTGCCAGCGCAATATACCCATTGGATTTCAAGATGCCACTAGGCGACAAGTGAGCGAAGCCCTGTGAGCCTAAAAGTAGTAGGTGATCAGGGTGAGCGAACGCTGGCAACAACGTAGCATCTTGAAAGGCGATGGGTATAGCGTCGTTAGGATATGCGATGGGTATAAGGCAAGATTATGATTAGACCCTTAAGTTCTCGAACATTCACTCAGTCAAAAGCAATTCTATCCCGGTTTTTATCAAGAATGTGTTCATTCAATTGCTGGACTCTATAAAGATCTTCCAGTGACTCAAAGGCACCATTTTTTTCCCGCTCTCTGATTATCCTTTCTGCCAGCGTACGAGGTACACCAATCAGGAATTCATCCAGCTCCTGAACAGTGGCTACGTTCACTTTAACTTTCATTCGGGAAGGGGCTTTATCGGCAACAATCGGGGCGGATAGGGCAAGCAGAGTGACTGCTGTCAGACTGATTATTCTTTTTCTCATAGGAGACATCCTTTTCTTCCTGTCAGCCTTTCACTTACTTCTTGAAAACTGAAAGGCACTATTTACAGGTCTAGACAAGGATGTTCAGCAAAACAAAGAAATGGGGATATTACTCCCCTTCTACACCCTGAACGGGTGCAAGAGTGCCCCATTCATGGCAACCCGGACAATGCCAATGCATTTCCTTACCGGCAAAACCACAACTGAAACATTGATAGACAGGTTTGGAAACCAGCATCTGATCCGTCACTTCTTTCAACAGTTTGATACTGGTCAGAGAAGGCTCAGACGGGTAATTTAACTGGATATTCATGAGCGCATTAAGCCCTCGCAGAGACGGCTGGCGGCGCAGTTGTCCAGTCAAAAAATCCATGGCTGAGACTTCACCACGGCTGTTCATCAACTGAGCCGTCATGGCCAGAATGATAGCCGTACCCGGTTTCTCATTGAGACACTTTGCGAGATAACTGCCTAAAGCTCGCTGCTGATCACTTCGATGGCACACTGTCTCAAGCATATCGAGCGTCAGAGGCACATAACGATTGTCCTGATATGAGACTTTCTGAAGCGCTTTAATGGCATCTCTGTCACGGCCCTCTTCCATCTCCATCCGGCCTAATATCAAGCTGGCTCTGACACAATTTTTGTCTCTGGAGTATGCCGCTCTTATATACTTTCTGGCGCCCGAACGATCGTTAAGACGAAGTTTGTCTTCCGCAATTTCGCAGTACAAATGCGCTAAACGCGGAGCATAGTCCTCGCCACACAGCTTACGAAGAGATTCTGTAATCTCTACGGCCTGCGGCCATTCTTTTTCCCTTTCATAAATTCGCAATAGCTGCTGTAAAGCATCCACCCGATATTCATGGTTTTGTCTGGAAAGATCCACCAGCATGGCTTCAGCTCGATCAAACAAGCCTGCAGTCATATAATCTTTCGCCAGTTCAAGCTGAACTCGAATTGACTGCAGGGGAGTCAGACTGGGCCGGGCCAACAGATCCTGATGCACTCGAATAGATTTATCGACCTCACCTCTTCGACAAAACAGACTGCCAAGAGCAAGATAAGTATCGACTGTGTCATTATTGAGATCCAGAGCTTTGATAAAGGTTTCTATGGCCTCATCGGTCTGCTCATTTAACAGATAGTTCAACCCCACAAAGTATTCTTTGGAAAGAGGTTGCTCAGGGAAGTGTTCCTTTTTCTTCTTTTTTTCAGCACGCCCCAGAAGATATCCTGCCAGCATCGCCACCATGATCAGCGCCAGCAGTGCAAGGTCGGGCATCAGGTTAATCCTTTCAATGCATTCGCTCTGAGTTTTTGTATTTCTGCATCTCTTCGAGCAAGCTTCCGACTATAACTGGCATTAGCCAATCTCAATCGGGTCATCGCGATCAGAGAAACCAGCAGCCCAAATACCCCTCCCATAATAAAGGAAATAACGACGACTGAAGAAGCCTTCAACTCTGGCAATGAGACACCTGCCAGATCAAATCGTATCAGTTGAGGGTTGGCCACAATAAAATTGACGAGAATAACAAGGAGGGTCAGACTGCCAAGCAGTATGAATAGCCGCTTCAGCCAGATACCCAATAAAGAGATCATATCCGATCAAACTCCAGTGATCACTTATTTACGATGAGATTCTAAGCCATTCACGAAAATGGCCAAAGCATTCTTTACTGGTAAAACGTTCTACCCATCGTTTTTCATGTTTGATAATGATACAAAAGGATAATTCTGTTCAGGAATGCTTCATTGCAAACCTGACACAAAAATATATTCATGACTTTAAAAAATCTTATTCCGCCTTTTGCTTCACTGATCCAGCAAACTGCTATTGACACGATCCCGCATATCTTTACCCGGCTTGAAATGAGGAACGTATTTACCATTCAGAACAACAGATTCACCGGTTTTAGGATTACGGCCTACTCTGGGTTCCCTGTAATGGAGAGAAAAACTGCCAAACCCCCTGATTTCCACCCTCGTTCCACTGGAGAGGGAGTGAGACATTTGTTCAAGAATAGATTTTATGGCCAGTTCTACGTCCTTTACCGACAACTGATCTTGCTGATCAGTCAGTCGTTCAATCAATTCTGATCGGGTCATTGTCGTTCTTCCTTTCCCTGTACCCTTGGGCAACACTGAAGCCCAGCATCAATATGAGCGCTGTACCCAGATCAGGCGACAGGTTGAAGGTCAACAGTCATAGTCAAAGCAACCATGCATCTCATAACCCGGAGCACCTGAAAAATTCAGGCAACCTCAGACCTGATAGGGATTACAGACAGTTCCTACCCTAGCCAACCCGATTCAATAAATCAAGCAACCTATTGATAAGCATAAAAAAACCGCAGCCGAAGCTGCGGTTTTTTAAGATGATCGGGATAGGGCGTAGCCTCACGGCTACGCTCCTCCCACAACACCCAGCATACGGGTCCGTACTGGGCGTTTCGGCCAGTTAAGCGGCCAACAATCTGATTAAACCTAACTTATCAAACCAACTATTGGGTAGCGCCATGTGTAACGCAGGACTCCGGCTCACTCGCCAATGTCCTTTTCCTGAAGCTACCGTTTGCCTTGTCAGTTTGTCACTGATTCCCTGCTTTCGCAGCTCCTTGTACCGCTTTGGGCTTCTCTTCCATTGATACCAGAGCAGACTTCGCAACCGCCTTCTTATCCAACAGTCAAAGTGTTCAAACTCTGTGCGGGTTTCTACTTCTCGGAAGTAGTTCTTCCATCCCTGCAAGTACCTGTTGAGTCCTTCCAGCCTCTGCTCAAGGGATCGACCTCCCTTTCGGGTTAGCTGTCTGATTTTATCCTTGAAGCGCTTGCCACTCTTTGTCGCAAGGGTTTTCCTGCCGTCTCGGGTAAAACTGTACCCCAGAAAGGGGCGCTTCCATGCCCGATCAACCGCGCTCTTTGTGTGATTGACTTTCAGTTTCATTTTACCCTCGATCAGCTTGACCAGACTGGCCATCACCCTTTCCCCTGCCTTCTTACTTTTAACAAACACACGACAGTCGTCAGCGTACCGAACAAATCGCAGACCTCGATTTTCGAGCGTTCTGTCAAGTTCGTCCAATACTATGTTTGAAAGTACAGGAGACAGGGGACCTCCCTGTGGCACACCCTCCGCTTGCGGTTTTACCAGCCCGTTTTCCATCACTCCGGACTTCAGGAATCGACGAATCAAACGCAATACATCCTTGTCCTCTATATGCTCTGCCAACTTTGCCATCAGTCGATCATGGTTGACCCGGTCGAAAAACTTCGACAAATCAATATCCACCACCCAGTTGTAACCATCCTTTATATACAGCTGAGCCTGACTGATAGCCTGATGTGCAGACCTATAGGGCCTAAATCCGTAGCTGTAAGCCGAGAACCTTGGCTCCCACTCTGCCTGCAATACTTGTTGTATTGCCTGCTGCACCATTCGATCAAGAGCTGTTGGTATACCCAACTTTCGCTCTCCTCCGTCCGGCTTGGGAATCAGAACTCTTCTTACTGGAGTGGGTTTCCACAACCCTCTGCTCAAACACTGCCTCAGTTGACGACCATGCCCTTGTAAATACGTGAACAGGTCTTCCACTGTCATGCGGTCAATGCCTGCCGCTCCTTTGTTGCGTTTTACTCGCTGAAAGGCTTTCTTCAGATTATTGGGGTGGGCGATACGTGCCATCAAGCCTGTATCGCTTGCCGGGCTTTCGTAATCCTGTGATGCCGACACAACCTCAGCCCTCATAACGTCGCAGCCTCCGGTTCCGCCGTGACCNTAACAGAAACTATTCACCACTCTGTACCGTTCAGGCCTTCACTGACATTCGCCAGCTACTATGCCGTCTGCTGACTTCTGTATGGCGATCAGACCACCTTACGATAGCCTCAGTCCGAAATATCAGACACCACACAGACCTCCCGAGGTAAGTCACACCGCCTTCGCCGCACAACCGCCAGATCTACTGCCTGAGTGTCCGGATGAGTATGGACTTCGTCATCATACGCTGACTCGTCCTCACGCAGACAGCCTCATATCTGATTTCTGTTCGTCGGCTCGCGGTTTTGCTCCACACTGCCTTCAGCCTGCACCTCACGATACAAACCTTGTGCTTCGCTAGTCCTTCGCCCTCATCTGGCTGGACAGGGGACTTTCACCCCCAAGCTGTGTGACATGCTCGGCACACGTAAAGGAAAGTCTCTGATGAGACTTTCTCTCAACAAGTATTACTTGTTTTCCATCTGAGCCTTGATCAGGTCACCGATAGTGGTAGGACCGGAGGCTTCATCATCCTGCTTAGTACGCAGTTCTTTCATAACCGCTTTCTCTTCAGCCTGATCCTTCGCTTTGATGGACAGGGAGATGTTGCGGTTCTTACGATCGATACTGATGATGCGAGCTTCTACTTCTTCGCCTTCTTTCAGGACGTTGGTAGCGTCTTCAACGCGATCAACACTGATTTCAGAAGCTTTCAGAGTCGCCAGAACGTCTTCAGCCAGTTCTACAGTTGCAGCCTTGGCAGTCACTTCCTTGATCACACCCTTAACGATGGTACCTTTTTCATTCAGGCCAGCGAAAGAGTTGAATGGATCTTCGGACAACTGCTTGATACCCAGGGAGATGCGCTCACGCTCAGCGTCGATCGCCAGGATAACAGCTTCAACTTCATCACCCTTACGGTACTTGCGAACAGCTTCTTCGCCAGTTTCGTTCCAGGAGATGTCAGACAGGTGAACCAGACCATCAATTCCACCGTCCAGACCGATAAAGATACCGAAGTCAGTGATAGACTTGATCTTACCAGCCAGCTTGTCGCCCTTGTTGAAGGAGCCGGAGAACTCTTCCCATGGGTTTTGCTTGCACTGCTTGATACCCAGAGAAATACGACGACGCTCTTCGTCGATGTCCAGAACCTGAACTTCAACTTCATCACCCAGAGCAACCACCTTGGATGGGTGGATATTCTTGTTGGTCCAGTCCATTTCAGAAACGTGTACCAGACCTTCAACACCTTCTTCCAGCTCAACGAAGCAGCCGTAGTCAGTCAGGTTGGTTACGCGACCAGATACACGAGTACCTTCTGGGAAGCGGTTGGTGATAGCAACCCATGGATCTTCACCCAGTTGCTTCAGACCCAGGGATACGCGGTTACGCTCACGATCAAACTTCAGGACCTTAACGTTGATTTCGTCACCAACGTTCACGATCTCGCTTGGATGCTTGATGCGCTTCCAAGCCATATCAGTGATGTGCAGCAGGCCGTCAACACCGCCCAGATCTACGAATGCACCGTAGTCGGTCAGGTTCTTAACGATACCCTTAACTTCCAGACCTTCCTGCAGAGATTCCAGCAGCTGCTCACGCTCAGCGCTGTTTTCAGCTTCCAGGACACTGCGACGAGAAACAACAACGTTGTTACGCTTCTGGTCCAGTTTGATAACCTTGAATTCCAGCTCTTTGCCTTCCAGGTGAGCAGTGTCACGAACTGGACGCACGTCAACCAGAGAGCCAGGCAGGAAGGCACGAATGGTGTTAACGTCAACAGTAAAGCCACCTTTGACCTTACCAGAGATAACACCCTTAACGATTTCTTCAGCTTCAAAGGCTTTTTCAAGTTCGCCCCAAGCTTCCATACGCTTGGCTTTTTCACGGGACAGACGGGTTTCACCGAAGCCATCTTCAACCGCGTCAAGAGCAACCTGAACTTCGTCGCCAACAGCGATGGTCAGTTCACCCTGCTCGTTCAGGAACTGAGCTTTCGGGATAACGCCTTCAGATTTCAGGCCTGCGTGTACAGTAACCCAGTCGCTGTCGATATCTACAACCTGACCGCTAACAATAGCGCCCGGCTTCATTTCGATATCTTTCAGGCTCTCTTCAAATAGTTCAGCAAAGCTTTCGCTCATGATATTTCCTATCAATCAGCACTTCAATCAACACCGTCATAATGTCTATAGCGAAGAAGTTATTGGATGTTGTCCTGAAACAAACCGGACATCACCACACTTTTCACTATATGGCAGAACAGTTACCGCTGATTGTATGCTGGCCACACCGCCAGTCAGTGTGGGTTGTTTTTCAAAAAACACCGTATGGCTGTAACTGGCAATCTGCACCATGCGGTTATTTACATAAGTCTTCCCGAGAATTCGGTCAGACCACCTTAATAAAAACAGGCTGCTGAGTTCCCCTCACCAGCCTGTTATAGGAGTCTTTCAAGACTGAGCCTGAAAAACTCCATGTTCCGAAATGATTAAAAATAATCAGATCAGGCCATTCTGTCGCATGACATCCACTACACGACTGAACACTTCCTGAATACTCAATCTGGTACTATCCAGAACAATAGCATCGTCAGCAGGTTTCAGCGGAGCAACATCGCGATTCATATCGCGGTCGTCCCTGGCAATAATGTCACCTAAAAGCTGGTCAAAGCTAGCATCAATCCCTTTTTGTTGCAACTGATTTTGACGACGCTTAGCCCGCTCTTCAGCACTGGCAGTGAGGTAAACCTTCACATTTGCCTGGGGGAAAACAACAGTTCCCATATCCCGACCATCAGCAACCAAACCAGGCGCTTCAGCAAAATCTTGCTGACGCTGCAACAAAGCTTTTCTAACACCTGGAAGAGCGGCTATCTGTGAAGCTTTAGCCCCAACTTCTTCTGTCCTGAGATTAGCGCCAACGCGCTCACCTTCAAGAATAATTTTAAGCGTTTCACCCTCACCACCCGGCTCAAATTGCACATCCAGATGACCCGCCAGTACTTCGAGGGATTTTTCATCAGAAAAGTCCACATCATGATTCATTGCTGCCAGCGCCGTTAAACGATACAACGCACCACTGTCCAGCAGATGCCAGTCAAACTCTTTTGCCAGCAGAGCCGCAACGGTTCCCTTCCCGGAACCGCTGGGGCCATCAATGGTCACGACTGGCACATTTGTTTCTCTCACGCTTGAATACCTTCTGTTGAGAGTGTCAGGCCCGCTCGGGAAGCCAGCCTGACAAAATTAGGAAAGGATGTTGCCACATGGGCACAATCCAGAATACGAACCTCTCCCTGGCTGCGTAAGGAAGCTATGACAAAAGCCATAGCGATACGATGATCACCATGACTGTCTACAGTTCCAGCACAGAACGGCCTGCCTCCCCGAATCACCATACCATCTACGAGCGCTTCAGCATCGATACCCAGTGCGACCAGCCCATCTACCATGGACTGAATTCGATCACTTTCCTTGACTCTGAGCTCTGCCGCCCCCCGCAAAGTGGTCGTCCCCTCTGCACAGGCAGCAGCAATAAACAGCACTGGAAACTCATCAATAGCCAGAGGCACCAGTTTCAGAGGAATATCAATACCCTTGAGAATGGCCGAGCGAACGCGTATATCAGCTACAAGCTCGCCACCCACTTCCCGCTCATTGAGCAGCGTGATATCAGCCCCCATAAGCTGGAGGATACTGATAACACCGGTTCGGGTCGGATTAATGCCAACATGGGTCAGCAGAAGATCAGAGCCGCTGGCAATCGTCGCCGCTACTATAAAAAATGCTGCTGATGAAATATCGCCAGGAACATCAATCGCTGTTGAAGAAAGCTGCCCCCCTCCCTGGATAGAAACCCGGGCATTATCAACTTTTAAAGGATACCCGAATCCAGTCAACATTCGATTGGTATGATCACGGACTACACCGGGAGCAGTCGCAGAGGTTTCCCCTTCCGCGTACATACCCGCAAGCAAGAGACAAGACTGAACCTGTGCAGACGCCATAGGCATTTCATAATCAATACCCTTCAGGCTTTTGCCACCCTTTATTTTGAGTGGTGGACGACCACCTGCAGCAGTTTCTATCTCAGCCCCCATTTCAACCAGAGGATTAACAACCCGATCCATCGGTCTTGAGGAAAGAGACTGATCCCCGGTCAGGGTGACATCAAAACGCTGAGCAGACATTAACCCCGCCATCAATCGCATGGCCGTTCCCGCATTACCAAGATACAGGGGCCCCACAGGCGGTTTAAGACCCTGCATTCCCACGCCGTGAATAACAACCCGACCATCGTGAGGCCCTTCGATATCGACCCCCATATCCCGGAATGCCTGCAAAGTCGCCAGTGAATCCTCGCCCTCGAGAAAACCATCAATGATCGTCTCACCTTCTGCTAAAGCACCCAGCATAATTGAGCGATGGGAAATGGATTTATCTCCTGGAACCCTTAATTCACCCTTTAAAGTACCACCCGGCTGAGCAACGAAAGTGACAGAATCCCCCTGGTTCTCGTTCAGGGTCGCCATATAGGCTCTTCTTTCCAGCATGCTGGCAAAATGCTGCCTGGCGGTGCGCGCCCTTTCAAAAGTCGCCAACAAACTTTTACTGTCTTTCTCAACGATGGCCTGACGCAGATGAACCAAACCTTCAGAAAACTGATCCAGCGAGGCCAGAATGGCGTCACTATTACCCAGAGCAATGTCATGCCACATTACCGGATCGCTGCCAGCAATACGTGTAAAGTCTCTAAAACCTCCGGCAGCGTATCGAAATATATCCTGATTTTCAGGATTACCAGCCAAAGTATCTACCAGAGAAAAAGCCAACAGATGAGGTAAATGACTGGTCATTGCCAGCACTTCATCATGACGCTGAACATCCATGGCATTCACTTGAGCGCCACAGCATTGCCAGAGATACCTGATCAGAGATAATGCAGAAGGATCAGTATTCTCAAGTGGTGTAAGAATCACCTTATGACTTTTAAAAAGTCCCGACTTCGCCGCCGTTACACCACTTTTCTCTGAACCGGCAATAGGATGCCCCGGTACCAGATTTTCTGGTACCTGGCCAAATATATCCTGAGCTGCCTTAACCAGAGAACCTTTACAACTACCGACATCAGTAATTACTTTACCGTTGAGATCGAGACCTTTCAGCTGCCCAAGCACTTTTGGCATGGCCAGCATAGGCACCGAAATCTGAATAACATCAGCTTTGCTCACTGCAGATTCAAAATCATCACAGCCTTCTGAAACGATTCCAAGGGAAACCGCCTCTTCAATATATTCGTCCCTGAGGTCAAACCCCATCAGGTGAAAGTTTTCGCCGCAATCTCTCAGAGACGCTGCAAAGGATCCTCCGATAAGACCCAACCCTACCACCAGGATATTCAGTGGAGCGTCAGTCTTGCTTAGCTCTATCACTACAAGTTCAACCTTTTTACCATAAGTCATCTTCAATCATTACTTTCAGTCGAAGATGGCATCTGCCGCTCAAAGCAATTTACATCACTCAGGAGTGTTTTACCGTGGACAATGCATCGAGGAAACGCTGGTTTTCTTCTTCCAGGCCGATCGAAACCCTAAGGTGATCAGGCATTCCATAATTGGCAACCGGCCTGACAATAACGCCGAGTTTAAGCAGACGCTGATAACAATCAACACCGTTCATGCCAGCATTGAAGGTTATGAAGTTACCTGTAGAAGGGATGTAGTCAATGTTCATTGACTTGAAGCCCGCCTCAATCTGAGCCATACCATCCTGGTTAACCTGCCTGGAGCGATTTAGATAATCCTCATCTTCCAGAACGGCCACTGCTGCTGCCTCAACCAGATTATTTACATTAAATGGCTGACGCAATCTATTGAGAACGCTGGAGATTTCAACGCTTGAAACAGAATACCCAACACGACCACCCGCCAGACCATAGGCCTTCGAGAATGTCCGGGTTAAGACAAGATTCGGGTATTCTTTCAGCAACAAAATACCATCAGGGTGCCCACTGTCGACAGCATACTCAAAGTAGGCTTCATCCAACACTACGATAACCTCTTCAGGCACCTTCTCCAGAAAGATCCGTAACTCTGCCTCAGAAAAACTGGTGCCTGTCGGGTTGTTTGGATTGGCCAGAAATACCATTCGGGTATCTGAACGAATCGCTTGCGCCATTGCTTCAAGGTCATGCCCCCAATGCTTTGAAGGCACGACAATACTTTCAGCACCCGCTGCTTGAACCGCAATGGGATAGACAACAAAGGCATACTCGGAAAATACCGCCGAACACCCTTCTTTCAGATAGCATTGTGCCAATAAAACCAGAACGTCATTGGAGCCATTACCAAACGTAATTTGATCAGGTTCGACCGCCAGTTTTCTGGACAGGGAGTCGCGAAGATTATAAAGACTACTGTCTGGATATCGAGCCAGCTCCCCCATCATACCGGCAACCGCCTCACAGGAGGATGGTGCTGCCCCCAGAGGGTTTTCATTACTGGCTAACTTAACAATGGTACTGGCATCCAGCCCCTGCTCACGCGCTAACTCTTCCACGGGCTTACCGGGAAGATAAGGATTCAGGGCACGCACGCCAGGCACAGCAAGCTTTACAAAATCACAACCCATATTTCACCTGTTATCTCATTAATAAGCCGCCACTCAACCGACAGGATTTAATCAGCCTGGGGGCTTACGACATTTCGCTTTTGGCTTTTGGCTTTTGGCTTTTGGCTTTTGGCTTTTATTCGTCATGGTAACCGAACAAGACCTTCCTGCAGGTTAACCCTAATTCTTCTCAACACTGAAGAAAAGGTATCCGATTCATCACTGACTGACCAGAAGTCTGGCTACGAATAGACAGCCTGCTCTATAGCTCAGAAAAAACGCTATTTTTCCCTCTAAATTTGATTAAACAGGTCAACTATTTGCACAAATCCAGAGGCAAGACTGAGTCGTTATGCTCGGCTAGGAGCCTGTCGGACTTAAGACAATTTTGGCCTGAAATCCAGAAAGAGCGGCCATCTTTTCCACTGAATTTGCTTAAATAGGTCAACTATTCGCACAAATACCTCGAAAAAATGGCCTCGTTCTACTGAATTTTATGCTCGGACGCTATTCTCGGTCAGCCTCCTAGAGAACCCCTTTGGGATAGGAACCCAGAACTCGAAGATCATTGACCCGACTCCCTAATTTCTCCAGAACCTTCTGGATAACCGGGTCATCAGTATGCCCTTCAAAATCAATGAAGAATACATAGTTCCAGATACCGCTACGGGATGGACGAGTCTCAACCCGGGTCAGATCAACATCGTGAACATGAAACACCTCCAGAATCGAATGCAGAGCACCCGGCTGGTTTCTCATGCTGACTACGATAGACGTTTTGTCTGCGCCACTGGATGGGACATCCTGATGACCAATAATCAGGAAACGTGTGGAATTGTCGGGCTGATCCTCGATTTTTTCAGAGATCTTTTCGAGGCCATAGATATCAGCTGCCATATCACCGGCAATTGCAGCAGAATTCCACTCACCCTTAATGCGCTTGGCCGCTTCAGCATTAGAACTGACAGCAACACGTTCAGCCATAGGCCAGTGAGCATCCAGCCATTTGCGACATTGCGCCAGTGACTGAGCATGAGAGTATATTCGGGTTATATGGTCACGACGGGTATTCTCAGACACCAACAGATGCTGATGAATTCTTAGCACCACTTCACCACAGATCTTCAGGGAGGAATCCATGAAACTGTCTAAAGTATGACTAATCACGCCTTCCGTTGAATTTTCAACAGGCACGACACCGTAGCGAACAGCACCAGCTGTCACTTCTCTGAATACTTCGTCAATCGCTGCCATGGGGACAGAAACGGCAGAGTGCCCGAAATGCTTCATGGCAGCCTGCTGGGTAAAGGTACCTTCCGGACCGAGAAATGCTACTCGAACAGGCTCTTCAAGGGCCAGACAGGCCGACATAATTTCTCTAAACAGTCGAGCCATCTCCTCATCATCCAGGGGACCGTCGTTTCGATCCATAACCCGGCGCAAAACCTGGGCTTCACGCTCTGGACGATAAAACACTGCTGCAGCATCTTCATTCTGCTTCACCCTGGCTACTTCCTGAGCGCAGCGCGCACGGTCGCTGATCAGCTCAAGAATATCCCGATCAAGCTTATCAATTTTTGTCCGCAACCCCTTCAACTTGTCATCTGTCATAATGTTCTCTGCGTTTAACTGTACTGACTACAGCCGTACTATCACCAGCTGCCATTCCATCGAGCATAATGATTTATATTGCGACGGCTCAAACAGGTATTCAACGGAGCACTCTGTCAACGTTCCAGAATACCCCATAGAGTCCTTTTTATAGTTAATGTAATACCCTGACTCTTGCTCTGCCTACAAAACCAATCGAAGCAAAAGTCCTTTCTACAGGGTTAATTATCCGTATTTTCTTTCGAATTCTTTCATAAAGGCGATTAAAGCATCGACATGTTCTTCCGGCACCGCATTATAAAGACTGGCCCGCATGCCACCCACTGACTTGTGACCCTTAAGATAAAGAAAACCATTTTTTTCAGATTCCGCCAGAAATACTTTATCCAGCTCAGGAGCTGCCAGTGTAAATGGAACATTCATTCTTGAACGCCAGCGAGTATCGACTTTATTGTGATAGAAACCTGACTCATCAATCACTCGATACAACTTGCCTGCCTTACGGTCATTCAGCTGATCCATTGCTTCTAACCCGCCCTGCTCTTTTAACCATTCAAAGACCAGACCTGCCAGGTACCAGGCAAAAGTTGGCGGAGTATTGTACATGGAGTCCTTATCAGCCTGTACACGATAATCAAGAACCGCAGGACAATTTGAATGCCCACGATCCAGCAAATCGTCACGAACGATTACAACCGTCAACCCGGCAGGACCAATATTTTTCTGAGCGCCCGCATAAATAAGACCAAAACGGCTGACATCAATGGGACCAGACAAGATATTGGAGGACATATCCGCCACCAGAGGCACATCGCCGGAATCGGGAATAAACGGGAACTCGAGCCCACCGATGGTTTCATTCGGCGTGTAATGAACATAAGCCGCATCAGAACTGAAACGCCACTCACTCTCTTCCGGCATGGTATGGAATGAAGCACCTTTTCCATCAGCAATGACATTAACATCCAGATAGCGCAGAGCTTCTTTGATCGCCGACTGAGCCCAGTGACCGCTGTTTACATAATCAGCACTGCCCTTTTTGCCTTTGAGATTAAGAGGAATCCCGGCAAACTGCCCACGAGCGCCTCCCTGTAAAAAAAGAACCTTGTAATTCGCAGGTATTTTTAACAGATCTCTAAGATTTTGCTCAGACTGCTCAGCCACCTCAAGAAAAGACTTACCCCTGTGGCTGACTTCCATAATGGAAGCCCCTTCATGGTTATAGTCCAACAACTCATCTCGGGCCCGCTCCAGCACCGACCGGGGCATTGGAGCCGGACCGGCCGAAAAGTTATAGGTCCGACCTTCCAGCCCCGCCAATGTATCTGCCAACAGATTATTCATACCATCCTCCCATACAGCCAGACTCACCTATTCAAGAGTGACGCTTGTGCACCTCTCCGAACCTGACATCAATCTGCTTTACTCACCTTCACCGTCGAACTTTACCGGTTTGGTTAATTATGTCTTGTTTTGTCAGGGATACATTACATCCCTGTAAATAAAACGCCAGCATAATGCTGGCGTTGATTGTTCTAAATAAAATCAGCTTTCCTGATCTTCATCAGGAGCTGCCTGAGGAGCTTTTTCCTCCCCGGCCTCTTCAGCGTCTTCATCATCACTATCCGTCATACCCTCTGGCTCATCCGGCTCCTCAACCCTGGCAACACCCACCAGTTTTTCGCCTTCCTGAACCTTGATCAGGGTCACCCCCTGGGTATTACGACTCATGACAGAGATTTCATCGACACGAGTTCTCACCAGAGTCCCCTGATCGGAGATCAGCATGATTTCCTCACCATCCCGAACCTGGATCGATCCAATCAGCTCACCGTTTCGATCAGTACACTGCATGGAGATCACACCCTGACCACCCCGGCCAGTAATTCTGAAATCTTCCACACCCGTACGCTTACCGAAACCGTTTTGGCTGACTGTCAGTATTTGAGTCTCTTCTTCAGGGATAATCAGGGAGATCACTCTCTGACCTTCCTGAAGCTTCATTCCTCTGACACCGCGAGCGGTTCGACCCATGGCACGCACATCGGTTTCTTCAAAACGAATGGCCTTACCCGAGTTGGAAAGCAGCATAACCTGCTTTTCGCCAGTGGTAATCTGCGCTCCAACCAGTGAATCACCTTCATCCAACCCCAAGGCTATCAACCCGCTGGAACGTGGACGAGAGAACTGCTCAAGTGGCGTTTTCTTAACTGTGCCGGCAACAGTTGCCATAAAGACAAAGTGACCTTCGGTATACTCTTCGACCGGTAACATAGCGGTAATACGCTCCCCTTCTTCAAGAGGAAGGATATTAACAATCGGTCGACCTCGAGAGGTCCGGCCTGCAGGTGGAATCTGATAGACCTTTAACCAGTAAACCTTACCCTTGCTTGAGAAGCACAAAATCTGTGTATGCGTATTAGCAACCAGCATGTGCTCGACATAATCTTCATCTTTGACAGAAGCGGCTGATTTACCACGACCACCTCGACGCTGAGCCTGATAAGTATCCAGCGTTGTCGTCTTGGCATAACCACCGTGAGACAGTGTGACCACCATATCTTCTTCGGTGATCAGATCTTCAACGGTAAGATCACGACGAGAGCTGGTTATTTCAGTACGACGTTCATCACCGTACTCTTCAACAACACTTTCAAGCTCTTCACGAATCACTTCCATCAACCGCTCGAAGCTGGACAGGATCAACAGCAATTCAGCAATCTTTTCGATCAGCTCACGGTATTCGCTCAGCAGTTTTTCGTGCTCAAGACCCGTCAGTCGATGCAAACGCATCTCCAGAATCGCTTGCGCTTGTGCAGGCGACAGGTAATACAACCCATCACGCAAACCCAGTTCTTCTGGTAATTCATCGGGTCTACACGCATCAGCACCCGCACGCTCTGCCATTTCAAGCACATGCCCTGGTTTCCAACCCTGAGCAATGAGCTTTTCTTTGGCTTCAGCCGGAGTTGGCGACTCCTTGATAAGCGCAATAACCGGATCGATATTGGACAGAGCCACAGCCAGGCCTTCCAGCAAATGACCTCTCTCGCGAGCCTTGCGTAGTTCATAAACAGTTCTACGAGTCACCACCTCACGGCGGTGACGGATAAAGGCCTCTAACATTTCCTTCAGATTGAGGAGTTTGGGCTGTCCGTCGACCAGAGCTACGTTATTAATACCAAACACAGACTCTAACTGGGTCTGGGAATAAAGGTTATTCAGAACTACATCTGCAACTTCACCACGACGCAGCTCAATCACTACGCGCATGCCGTCCTTGTCAGACTCATCACGCAGTTCGGTTATGCCTTCAATCTTTTTGTCTTTAACCAGCTCAGCAATTTTTTCAATCAGTCGAGCTTTATTCAACTGATAGGGCAGTTCTGTAATGATGATGGTACTTTTATTCTTTTTATCATCATGCTCGATATTCGCACGCGCCCGAATATAGATACGACCCCGGCCTGTGCGATAGGCCTGCAGAATACCTGCACGACCGTTAATGATGCCCGCTGTCGGGAAATCCGGCCCGGGAATGTATTCCATCAGGTCATCAATCGACAAGCTGTCATCTTCTATCAGAGCCAGACAACCTTTAACCACTTCAGTAAGATTATGAGGAGGTATGTTGGTCGCCATACCCACCGCGATTCCTGCCGCACCATTGACGAGCAAATTGGGAATACGGGTAGGCATTACCGCCGGAATCTGTTCTGTACCGTCATAGTTAGGTACATAGTCAACCGTTTCCTTGTCCAGATCAGCCATGATGTCATGACTGATCTTTTGCATACGGATTTCGGTATAACGCATGGCCGCTGCAGAGTCACCATCCACAGAACCGAAATTACCCTGCCCGTCCACCAGCATGTAGCGCAGAGAGAATGGCTGCGCCATGCGAACAATAGTGTCATATACAGCAGAGTCACCGTGCGGGTGGTATTTACCAATTACATCACCCACCACACGAGCTGATTTCTTGTAAGGCTTGTTCCAGTCATTACTCAGCTCGTTCATTGCGAAGAGAACCCGCCGATGAACTGGCTTGAGTCCGTCACGCACATCAGGCAATGCCCGCCCGACGATAACACTCATGGCATAGTCCAGATAGGACTGCTTGAGCTCGTCTTCGATGTTTACCGGAAGAATCTCTTTAGCGTTATCAGTCATGTAAACCCAGTCGTCCTTTAGCTTGCGCCCACCGGATACCAGTCAGCATCCTTTCTCAACCCAGAAGGCCGGAAACCTTAATACTCAGATCGTATAAATAAATGGAACCATAGTCTTCCATTACTTACCGGTATGCACTGAACCTGTCAGTTAACCGGTGATCCGGCATTGCTGTTTGCAGCCGGCTGGCCGGCAACCCGAACAATTCAATAACAGGCAGCCATGTGTAATAAATCATTCTATCTTCGCTTAAGCAGAGAAGATGCATTGAAATGATTTTTACTCTAAAAAAGCATGGCTGCTTTTTCATATCAAGTGGCAAATAATACCACAGCTGGCCGCCTTACTGCGAGCGAGTGTATGTGTACACAACGATTTTATGAATAAAACCTGACACAGAAGTACGACAGAGTGCCTATGCCAGCCTTTTTCATTCGAACAAACACACTCTACGATCAAAATAACAGTAATAGTCACTCAACTTGCACTGCTTGCATTATCAATGCCCACCAGAACACTTAACTCTGATAACTCTGTCTGTATAATACGAAGAAGAATACAGGCTGCGCTGTTATTCTCGGAAATCAACCAAGTCTCACAACAGCTGCTGACCGGGCCTTTTTTTGCTCACAGCCACATACTTAGAGACAATCATTCCGGCGCACTCCCAACCAAACCGTTTGAGAATCTGGACACTATGACTTCAAACCAGGACGAACCACGCTCAACACAAAATGTAGATCCTGCCGAAATTGCAAAATTTGAGGAACTGGCCAGTCGCTGGTGGGATATGGATGGTGAGTTTAAGCCCCTTCACGAGATCAACCCTCTTCGCCTCAATTACATAGACGAGCGAGTGGGCTTAGCTGGAAAAAAAGTACTTGATGTAGGCTGCGGTGGCGGAATTCTCAGTGAGTCCATGGCGCTCCGTGGCGCCGAAGTTACAGGCATCGACATGGGCGACGCCCCTCTTTCTGTTGCTCGCCTTCACAGCATGGAAAGCGAAGTCGAAGTGAATTATCGCAAGATCCCGGTAGAAGAACTTGCAGAAGAAATGCCAGGTACATTTGATGTAGTAACCTGCCTCGAAATGCTCGAGCACGTCCCAGAGCCTGCCTCGGTCATCCGCGCTTGCGAAAAGCTACTCAAACCCGGCGGGCAGATCTTTTTTGCCACCATCAACCGAAACGCCAAGTCGTGGCTTTTTGCTATTGTCGGCGCCGAGTATGTCCTCAAGATGCTCCCAAAAGGCACTCACGAGCACAGCAAATTTATAAAGCCCCACGAGCTATGCAGCTGGATGCGAAAGACTGACCTCGAAGTACACGACATGACTGGCATGGTCTTCAACCCCATTACTGGCGTGTATTCACTCAAAAAGTCCGACACTGACGTTAACTATTTGATTTATGGCAGTAAGCCGGAGTCCTGATGAATTCTACCGACGCCATAGAAGGCCTGTTTTTTGATTTGGACGGCACCCTGCTTGATACCTCGGAAGACTTCATCATTACGGTCAACAAACTACTGACAGACGACCAACTGCCAACAATTGATGGAGAACTGATCCGAAACTACATCTCTGAAGGCTCGAGAAAGTTGATTCAACTCGCTTACGGTATTGACTCCTCAAGCCCAAGACTTGAAAAGCTCAGAAATCGCCTTCTGGATGAGTACGATAATCACATTAGTGACAATCACAGAAGCAAACCAGCCAAACTGTACGACGGAATAACAGCACTACTGGACGCACTGGATGACAGAGCTATCCCATGGGGAGTCGTGACTAACAAGCCTGCAGCTTACGCAGAAGTCCTGCTCGAACAGGCAGGCCTTACTCATCGATCCAGAGCACTCATATGCCCAGACCATGTCATGCAGACAAAACCCAACCCTGAAGCCCTGCTACTGGCATGCGAACACACAGGATCAAACCCAACAAACTGCATTTACATTGGCGACCATCTGCGAGACATTGATGCAGGCAGAAATGCAGACATGGTCACCATTGCCGCTCTTTATGGCTTTATCAGCCCTGAAGACACCCCCGAACATTGGCAGGCTGATCACAACGTTTCATCCGCCAGAGACATTCTTCCACTACTGGAAAAATACAAGTGGCTAATGCCACGGAGAGGAACTGATGTTTGAATATACTGCACCCAACAACCTACTCCAGGACAAAATCATCCTGGTCACCGGTGCTGGAAGTGGTATTGGCCGGACAGCGGCCTTAAACTTCGCACGACATGGTGCCACCGTCATATTGCTAGGAAGAACCACCAGCAAACTGGAAGAAGTTTATGACGAGATAGAAGAGAACGGCTGGCCCCAGGCTGCGATTTACCCCATGAATCTTGCTGGCGCTTCCGAACAGGATTATGCCAACCTGGCAGAGACACTAGATAAGGAGTTCGGCAGACTGGATGGCCTACTCCATAACGCAGGTTTACTTGGGGAGCTTAAAGCTATAGCCCAATACGATCTGGATAAATGGAATGAAGTCATGCTCGTCAATGTGACAGCCCCTTTCCTTTTATCGAGAGAAGTGCTCCCTTTACTCCGCAAAGCCAAATCAGGCTCTATTGCATTCACCTCATCAAGCGTTGGCCACCAGGGACGAGCACATTGGGGCGCCTACAGCATCTCCAAGTTCGCCACAGAAGGACTGATGCAAGTTATGGCGGACGAAGAAGACGGCCTCAGCCAGGTCAGAGTTAACACCATTAATCCAGGCGGAACCCGAACCGCTATGAGAGCGTCAGCCTACCCTGGGGAAGACCCCATGAGCCGACCGACACCCGAGGACATTATGCCTCTTTATCTTTACCTGATGGGTGATGACAGCCAGTCTGTCAGCGGAAAAGCCTTCCACGCCCAACTCCCTGGCAACCCCGAGAACATTGCAACACTTTGATCGTGCCGAGTGACCCTGACTAATCTGGGTCACTCCTCCCCTTAACCCCTCCCTGATACAACCCGTTACAAAAAAAATCAACCCGCCTTGAAGCCTCAACTAGGTTTTATCGTCGAAACTTAACAACAAATCGATCATCCCGAGGAATTCATGGCCAGAATTCATACATCAATACTGCTGACATTTGCGGTATTTACGTCGTTTTCTATGATTTGCTCTGCCGAGTACTCACAAAAAGATCTCAACGAAGAAAGAGTGGTTGCCTCCAATTGGCAACAACACTCCCCTGAATATGAAGCACTGGTACTCCAGTCATTCAACATGGCCAGAGACAACCTTCATGACGCACTCAATAAAGTACCCGAAGGTAAAAAAGCCGCCATTGTGACTGACATTGATGACACACTGATCAATGGAGCTATTTATTTCTCAAGCCTGGTTGGAACAGACAGCGCCAGAACAACCGACACATCTATCACATGGTGGAAGAATAAAGCACTGGAACCACTCCCCGGCGCAGTCGACTTTTTGAATGAAATCGACAACAAAGGCATAGAAATCTTCTATATCAGCGGCCGCTTTAACGAGGTCAAGGAAGACACTATGGAAAACCTCAAGCGATTAGGGTTTCCAATAAAAGGCCCCGAACATCTACTCTTTCAGAAAGAAGACAATGAAACACTGACTAAAGAAGGACAACGACAGAAAATCCAGGATCAGGGCTACCATATTCTTATGCTGCTAGGTGATCAGCTTGATGACCTGGGAGACGTCGAAGGACGCCACTTCAGCCAGAGACAAAAATGGGTTCAGCAAAACCGCACCCGATTTGGAACAGACTGGATCAGCTTCCCCAACCTCATTTACGGAAGCTGGGAAAGCGCGATTACCCAGAACTTCAACAAACTCTCCCCACAAGAAAAGCACGACGCCAACATTGACGCCCTGAAACACTCTCATTATGACCAGATACAGGACCCTTTGTTTGCTCAGCACAGCACCTCAGCCATGCTATGGATGAACACTTCTGCCGACTATCACGCTTTAACACAACAAGCCTATAATCATTCCATCCAAATTCTGGATAAACTGAACCAGAACTCAATGGAAAACCCGGTTATCGTCATCGATATCAACGGCACCATTGTCAACTACACCCCCAAAAGACCCGATTTAACCCATCCAGCCCCAGGCTCAGAAGACAATGAACACAGCTGGCACATTGACCGCCAAAAAGCCTCCCAACCAATCCCTGGCGCCCCTGAATTTTTAGCTGCCGCCAAACAGAAAGGTTTCGATATTTTCTATGTGTCAGAAAGACCCCTCTCCTCGGGCCTACAGGGAGAAAAGCGGGATATAGAAGAAATGACCGTTAAAAAGCTAAGGGCGCTGGGCTATCCCGACGCTGACGAGACACACATTGTATTGAAGGGAGAATACTGCTCGACAGTTGAGAAAAACAATTGCACCAAAGCATTTCAGAGAAGAGCTATAACGACAGGTCAGGTTGACAAGAAAAAGCACCAGATAGCCTTGTTTATTGGCGACATGCTCTCTGATTTCGATCTGGAAGAAAACGGCTTTGATCCAAACCTGAAGGTTTCAGTGACTGCCAACAAAGACCTGTTTGGGAGACAATACATTATGATTCCCAACCCTATGAACACACGACGCCTTATTGCCATATACAGTGAGTATGCAGGCAGACACATTCGCGACCTTAGCAGCCAGGAACGAGCTACCGTCCGCCGCAACGTTCTTAGGAACTGGCCTGAGAAACCTTTTTAACCACCAACTCCAGATAACCTGTTTCACCGTCAACTTCACGAGTGAAACAGGCATCTTCCAGAATCCCTACCACTACCTCAGCCGTTGTCTCAACAATAGAGCCCGGCTTTAAGTGACCACCTTTGACCTGCCCCGCCCTATCAGCTACGCAGATATGCAAATGCAATCCAGAAGGACAACAGGTACCCGTCAACGATAAAATTTCAAAAGGCCCGCTCAACACCACCTCATGTTCAGCACCTACAAACCGAACTGCCAACATTTTTAAACTGCCCACACATGTCAATAAACAAGCAGCCGGCCAATCCTTTGCACACTTCAAAAGCTCCAGATACAGATCGTCCCCCGGACGAAAACGCTGACTACAGGTCTCCATAGGACTCACCTCTCGATATAAATATCACGAGCTTAACAAACAGATTAAAGAGTAAACAGAAGACAGACAAAGGAAGGAAGGAAGGAAGGAAGGAAGGAAGGAAGGAAGGAAGGAAGGAAGGAAGGAAACTAAACATCACAAAAAGAAAGAAAAAGCAGCCCGAACCAGCCGGGCCACTTTCTACCGACCAGATACCTGGTCGCGGCATAGCGCCGTAAAACCCGGAACATATTTTAGACAAAAAACTCTGAACCCCCAATTGCAAGTTGCCCTTATAGTCATGCCAACCGCCCTGACACAACCCTCCAGAAACTACACTCCTCACTCATTATTATTCGAATTATTCTCGATCTGCTAAAGACTCTACAAACAAATGTTAAGTTTGAAAACACATGCCTAGCTGAGTCAAACATCAGATACAAATTCAAATCACTGCCTCAGCAATAATGAATAGCAACCAAATGGAGGGAATCAAGAATCCAGCGGGACTAATTAGCCATTCAGATTAGAGGAGAGACCAGCTCACTTAAACACGACACACGGCCAGATCTAATCCTATTTAAATGTGCCAACAAAACACACTCAATCAAAAAAAGCATCTAGCTCAAAACAACAATCGTGACCAGCCCTGAGCAAAACAGAGCGACGATGCAACAACAGCATTTAAACAACACACACAAAAAAGCCGAATCATATGATCCGGCTTTTTTGTTTATGGCGCGCTCGGGAGGATTCGAACCTCCGACCGCCTGGTTCGTAGCCAGGTACTCTATCCAGCTGAGCTACGAGCGCGTAACAGTTAGGCATCTGTGATGTCTGCCTGGCATGAATTCACTGAACCTGTCATAGACCTACAAGTAAACCCAACACCTTTCCATTTCATTATCGCTTGAAAGCGTTAAGAAATTAAATGGCGGTGAGGGAGGGATTCGAACCCTCGATACGGCTACAAACCGTATACTCCCTTAGCAGGGGAGCGCCTTCAGCCTCTCGGCCACCTCACCGTATCAATTATGCTAACGACATTCGTCGTTGTTTTCAAATGGCGCGTCCGGGAGGATTCGAACCTCCGACCGCCTGGTTCGTAGCCAGGTACTCTATCCAGCTGAGCTACGGACGCTCATATTTGAAAACTTGAAATGGCGCGCTCGGGAGGATTCGAACCTCCGACCGCCTGGTTCGTAGCCAGGTACTCTATCCAGCTGAGCTACGGACGCTCATATTTGAAAACGTAAAATGGCGCGCTCGGGAGGATTCGAACCTCCGACCGCCTGGTTCGTAGCCAGGTACTCTATCCAGCTGAGCTACGAGCGCGTAATTCTAAGTTGTCTCTAATCTAAATATCGGTCGGGATTGCTTCGGACTGTCCTGTCCTCCGCCTTACGGGTCATCACCAAAGTGATGACCAAAAATGCTCCAGACATTTTTGTCGAACCCAAAGGGTTCCTTCCCGACCTTACTACCATTTGATTAAGTCTCTCAAAGAGAGGCTTAATCAAATGGCGGTGAGGGAGGGATTCGAATCCTTCCCTACATCCATTATCGCTAAGTAATTCAATCACTTAGCGATGAGCACTCTACCCTAAATCGTCCATATTGATCAATAAATTTCGTTATTGGGCAATTTTATGGACACATTTTGGACACCTTTCACGGACTGAAATCCGTTGAACTGTTTGGTATCCGGTAGCTGCTCTCAAACAGTGGGGCGCATACTATATGAGCTACTCAGGAAAGTGAAGGGGTGACTGTACTTATACCGCCCCTTCACCACATCAACATTTGCCAATTAGGGCTGCCAGACCGGTGGTGGACTCGCCTTTACATGCTCTCTTGTATCCGTTTCAGGATTGTATACAAACTCTTCATAAACCCAGTTTTCCGGTTCTCTGGATTCGCTGTATTTAGCATCAGGCCATTTCTTCTCGGCAGCTTCTTTCTGTGCTTGAGCTTCTGGAGACAATGTTAATGCGACTGTAGACATGATGGTTTCAATCATCTCTTCAAGGACACAACGCGAGTCTTCCACTGGCGTCCATTGACTGTTTGGGAAAATGACTTTCAAGTAGTGACAGTCTGAAATGGGTGTAATCCATGAACTACTAAAGTGCGCATCTTCTTCAGGAGATAGACCCGGCTGGGGCCTCATACTTTGATAAGAAGCCCATTGAACACCATTGATATTCACAACCTTCCATTTTTGTGGTCGTATTTTTTTCGGGCGCGGACCGATAATTGATTTCAACTCCTCTAGAGTTCTTGGGCCTCCAGGCCCCGAAAAGTAATGAGATCTAGTGTCTGCTTGCTCTAAATGGGACGGACAAAAACAGCTCATGCCTTCTGGTAAATCTGGTACGAAAACAACCATAGCCGCACCAGTACTGCGACCCAAATATGAGTCTCGACCTAACCCCGCCCAGTAGGCCCAATGTCGCTCCATGAAAGCATAGTATCCTTGGGACTCTCTCAGGCGATGGTCAATATTATACTGTGAGAGATCATTAATATTTACTTCAAAGTCAGTTATTGAGTCACCAAACATATCAGTGTTCGAATACGGTAGTGTAATCTCAAAAATCGTTCCCGAAAGATCAAATTTCCAGCGTGTCAGCTTTTTCATATCAGGGCCAAGCGGCTTAGCCCTGGATGCAAACAGTCTCTTTAACATTATTTATGCTACCGCTCTGGCTCGTCGTACATCTCTAGCAAACTGCTCGTTGTTGTCATACCACACACCTCGACCACTTCCATTCGCAAGAGCCAATAGTGTTTTAATTGCGTCCATCATGCCAGGTCCCTTTTTCAACGTAGCAAAAGCAAAAGCAACAGCAGCAGCACCTATACCTGACGCTTCACTTCCGAGCTGACCATATATTTTTGCCATCCCATAACCACCAATAGCTGTTGCGGCAACTGGAGTATTCAATACTCTCTTGCTAACGTTTCTAGCATGTGCTCCAACAACACTTTCATTGTTAGCTCTGGCATCCTGTGCTGCCTTCTCACCAGCCATTACAATTTCAGCAATTAGATTGTTATTCCGTACTCCTCCAGCGATAAGATCCAGTGGTGCAGAGTTATACCATTTACTGTCTTTAGAAAGGCCCAGTTCATCAATCAGCTTTTCCAGCTCTCGAATACTGGCTGTATGATTAGAAAAAAACAGTTTCTGCTTACCTAGCTGGCTCTTGATCGAATCACTTAATGGTGTTCGTTTCAGGTCTTTTAGAGCACCCTGCATCACTTCTGAACCCTCTCCCTGGACAAGCCAGTTCACCGAAGCCCCTCTCTTAGCTGCCAACTCAATCAGTGATGAAACTTCACGACTTCGCCTGTCTGACTTGTGATCACCTTTCTTCAAGTAATATAAGGAATAATATTTCCCTCGTGTTTCCAGTTCAGATTTACGAACAGTGAAAGCCTTCTGAATATGCATAGACAAGGATTTTGCAGCATCCTTCGGTCTGTTGAACTGGCTACCACTAATGGCTGCACAATGCATACCGCCAGTTGCATACCTGTGTTAATACTTGCTGTTTTAGTGGTGCTCCAATCCTTTTCATCTGAATCATATCTTGCTTCGTGTAAGCCTGATATAGGTTCCCTTTTTAAGTTCTGAAAAGAATTCCCATGCTCAAGCTTTTCAATATAGACATCACCGCTATAAAGATAATATTTGATGCAACCACCATCTAATGTCAGCTGTCGCTTATTGGACTGATTGGAGTCAATGGCACGACTGTGCGAAGGGAATGGATCAGCAGATAAATTCAATAATTCACATACCAACGCCGTTAAGTGGTAATCACCTGCGTGATTGGTCTCAAGAAAATCATAGATCGATTTTTGATCAACCGTAACAAATATCCGCTTACCTTGGTCAACGCCACCTTTGACCGAAAAACGATCAAACACCTTAACCCATCCCTGTATACTGTTTGAGCTTCTCATTTTTCTTTTTCTTTCTGCTGGTTCAATTATTCCCTTATCGCTGCCTATACAGACGTAGCAGCGACCCAGACACAATATGGCAAGCCTGATCACACAGCTGCCACTGCAGATGAGGACTCAAAAGACACCCTTATCAACAAATTTTTATAAGCGAATAGTGTCAGATATCAGGCAGGAAGGGAATAACCCGAGCAGGTGATTAATTGTTTTGAATGTACTGAGATATGCAGTGCGATAGCATTAACACTTCATCGTGTGAAAGCACCTTTTTTCTACCCCTGATCAGGGCTTTATCTGATCAGGATTTAGAAACTATATAGCTGCGTATTCTGGTTTAAATGAACACGTTTTCTGGAAAGTCATTCTGATCAACCCTTAATTACCAAAGATTTAGGAGACTGACCGAATGACGCACTTTAACCAGAAGATCAGAAAATACAGTTAAATTAATAGTCTGATATTCTGAGCCATGCAAATACGTCCATTACCGTGCACTATTCCTCTTTATAAGACTAAATTTTTAAAAGTCATTGCAAGCCTGCCTTGTACTTGTTCAATAGTCTCCCCCCATAGCTCAGAGAGAAACCTAATTACTAGAACTACATCTGATGGCAAAGCTGGCCTTCCATTTGTTTTAGCAAATGGTCCATCGGCCTCTAACAAGACCCTATTTTGTGGCAACCATGATACTACTTTTTTTGCTCTCACCGAATTAATCATAGCTGGACCAATTGAGAAGTAACACCCAAGCTCCACTGCTCTGTCAACCTGCTTTTTTGTTGCTAACAGCCAATGTAAAATAGGAATTCCAGACTCTGGATACATACTCAGCAACTCTAGGCAGACAACGAACGCACCAAGCGAAATCTGATACGCTTCTGTGAAACCATCGACAACCTGATAGCCAAAACCATGACCGCTCACCACTGGCATCACTATAAGAAGCTGAAAAGGGATGAAGGAATGGGCGACAAGACCCTGAACAACATTCTGGGCTATGTGAACGCCGTTTTTAACTTCCTGAGCCGGAATCACATCATCGGCTATAGCAACCCGCTACAGTCCTGCGAGAAGGTCAGAATCCACGAGAAAGAGCTTATCTACCTGACCCAGGAGGAAGTCGGCGTACTGTTTGAAGATATCCGGCAGAAGTGTATCAATAAACACGTATACATGATTACCAAGATTTGTCTGGCCACAGGTGCCAGGTGGGGAGAGATCGAGAGCCGGAAGGATCACCATTTCAAAGACAACCAGGTCTACCTGACCTACACCAAGTCCAAGAAAAACCGAGTCATTCCGTTAGACCCTGATCTGTTCCAGGAGGTGAAACAGCATATCCAGAACAAAGGCGAGTTCACCAACAGCCAGGAAGCGTTCAGAAGAGCTTTATTGAGATGTGGAGTTCGAACCATTCGAGGACAGGCCAGCCATGTTCTCAGACATACCTTTGCCAGTCACTTCATGATGAACGGAGGGAACATCCGGGTACTGCAAACCATCCTCGGTCACTCGGATATCAAGATGACTGTGAAGTATGCCAAGTTCAGCAAAGATCATCTGACAGATGCCGTAAGACTGAACCCATTAAACAAAATGGACACTTCGTGGACACATCAGGAAAACTGAGAATTGAAGAAAAATAATACGTTGCAGAATCAGCAACTTAGAGAAAGGAAATGGCGGTGAGGGAGGGATTCGAACCCTCGATACGGCTACAAACCGTATACTCCCTTAGCAGGGGAGCGCCTTCAGCCTCTCGGCCACCTCACCGTATCAATTATGCTAACGACATTCGTCGTTGTTTTCAAATGGCGCGTCCGGGAGGATTCGAACCTCCGACCGCCTGGTTCGTAGCCAGGTACTCTATCCAGCTGAGCTACGGACGCTCATATTTGAAAACTTGAAATGGCGCGCTCGGGAGGATTCGAACCTCCGACCGCCTGGTTCGTAGCCAGGTACTCTATCCAGCTGAGCTACGAGCGCGCTGCATCAACGGGAGCGAACTATAGAGATTTACCCCCTTGGAGTCAACGGCATTGTGGCAATTTTCAACACTGAACAACAAAGCACCAAAACAAAAAAGCCCCGCAGAAGCGGGGCAAAAAGTTCAGGTCTTGTTACAGACGCTGGTGGTTAAACGTTAGTCTGCGACTAATCAGAAATCATAACGAACAGTGGCATTAAAGCCGTCTGCTTTGTAGTCACCCATCCAGTTATGATCATAGTGCAGACCCAAGCTCAGATTGTTCTCCATTTTATAGCTCACACCCAAACCGGCCAGGAAGCGATTTTGTTTGCGATCCTTACCAGTAAGAGTAAATGGAGTTCCAACACCATTCAGGAATGATACTGTCACCTCTGGCTTGTCATCCTTAAAGTCGTGATATCCCATGAGGACAAACTCAGGCTGAAGCGCACCACGACCAACTTCAAAATCACCCAGCAGCTTGAGGCCTGCGCCCAGCTCCATGACTTCGAACTCCTTCATCTTACGCTTCTGAGCCAAACCCTCACCGCCACTGACTTTCTTTTCAGCTAAATCATCAAAATCAACACTGGCATAGTTGAAAGCGACCTGAGGCTGAAGAATCCACTGATTCATCTGGTAATTATAACCAGCCACGAAGCTGGCACCCCAGATAGTACTGTCCGCCTCACCCTTGTAACTGATAGTCTTGTCGGCTACTGAGGAACGCTTGTACTCATTAGTACCGCGACCATAACTGAACATAGCATCCAGGAAGTAGTTATCCTGCATCCAGCCAGTATAGAGAGTACCCATATAAGTATCAGTCGTTGTTTCGCGCTTCACATCATTGGTTTCAACTTTTGTATCACCGAATGTGAAGGCAAAACCAACAGTCATCTGATCGTTCAGCATGCTGTCGACACCAAGTGTCACGCCATTAACCTTGGCCTCATAGCCCTTGACATCACCCTTGTTATCCATCTTGCCATCGCTAAAGATATATTCAGCCCAGAAACCCTGAGACTCAAACATATCGCCCGCACTGATACCGGTACGACCACTGCTCAGGCGACGACCAATAGATTCGTTTACCTTGTTCTGCAAAGTCACAGCCGCTCTGCCCACTCCGTTATGGAGGTCTGGCATTACACCTTCTACCTTTGTTAAAACTGATTTCGCACGCTTTTCTAAAGGCTTTTCTTCTTTTTTCTGATCATCATCTGATGAGTCTTTTGATAACGCCTCATCAGTACCATCTGACACTTGAGCATCACCTGCTACTGGCGGAATTATTTCCGGGTAGGTAAGGCGAATAAAGTCCTGTGCAGCCAGTTGACCAAGAATACTGATATTTATTTTCTTCTTATCTTTATCACCTTCCTTTGTCTCATATTTACTTGAATACTGATCAAGAACAGCCAATGTAAATTCTGCACTCTCCTTGAGCGAGTCTCCACCTGGCACGGCTTTTGCCGCTTCTATGAGTTTGTCGAAATTAAGCTGCTCACTCGTTAGAAAGGAATCTCTATCCAGCTCAAACTGAGCCTGTGAATAGGAACCATAACCACCAAGAGCCGTTACAACGGCTACGGAAAGCAGTGTCTTTTTAAACCCCTGAACTTGTCTCATTACTCCAACTCCAACCTCTAGTCTGGATGTTTCGCTCGTTGAATTTTCTCATTTATGAGCTTTTTCAAATCAATGGACATCTCAGGCATAGGAGCCTGAAGGCTGGGTATCGTACAGAGGAGGATAAGCAATATTAAATACTGTTTAAGAATTAAAAATAGAATTGATTTTTCTATAGATTCTATAAAATTTAAAAATTGACCTATTAAAAACCTTCAACTAGTTTTGACCGATTGTTGATTTTTATATTTCATAAATATAAGCGTATTTATTTAACAACCTCATTCAAATCATTAAAATACTGTTACAAGAATGTCGCACTAAAAAACATTCAACTTCCGGTAATTCAAAGGTACACTAGTGCAAAAAACGTAACTTACTCATGAAACACATTATCTCGATTATTTTTTTTAGCTTTTTTATCACCGCTTGCCACACACCTGCCCCATTCAATACAGCGACTACTGAAGCATTAGTAACCTCTAAACAACTGAAAGAGATTGAAATCCACACATCAAAGTACACTCTAAAAGCCTGGACACCCAAACAACCCACCACCCAAAAATTAAGAATCTATATAGAAGGAGATGGCAAAGCCTGGCTAAAAAGAGGCATTCCCTCCACAAACCCAACACCGGTCAATAGACTGGTTCACAGCCTTATGCTGGAAGACCCTCACACAGATATTGCCTATTTAGGTAGACCCTGCCAATACATCCTGACTCAAGCATGCAATCAATCAGTCTGGACATTTGATCGCTACGACTCGAACTCCCTTGCAAGCATTAATGAGGCCATTGATCATCTAAAGGAAGCAGGTAACTATAAAGAAGTAGAGATCATAGGCTACTCAGGAGGTGCAACCCTTGCTTTACTTTCAGCCGCACACAGAAACGACGTAAAGTCCATTTGGACACTGGCAGGAAATCTTGACCCACGTTTTACCAACGAGTTTCATCAAGTAACTCCCATGCCTTCAGCAATGAACCCAATAGATTTCCAGAAACAACTCCAACAAATCCCTCAACTGCATTTTTATGGCAGCAAAGACCCCATCATCCCCTACCAGATTTCAAAGCACTACACGCAGAAATCAATCGATAAGAAATGTATCTCAGTAATTAGAGTTGAAGATGCAACACATAGCAAAGGATGGAAAGAAAGCTGGAATAGATTGATAAAAATCATTCCATCATGCAGAAAATAAGACTTAATATCGAGGTCTGGCGGTGAGGGAGGGATTCGAACCCTCGATACGGCTACAAACCGTATACTCCCTTAGCAGGGGAGCGCCTTCAGCCTCTCGGCCACCTCACCGCAGATGTTGCTAATATTACTGTTCATTCTTTGGAATGCAAGCTTTTTCTGCTTATCATTAACGACTAAAGACGCTTATTAATTACAAACACTCAACAATCTAAAAACGCTATTTAAGCTGAGTTACCATCAAAAATCCCAGACAAAAAAATACCCGAACATTTAGTCGGGTATTTTTTAACTAGGTTCAGCTTTTAAGCCCGTAGCTCAGTATGACTCAGAAACGGATGGAACTCCTCCGTGCTCTTTTTCTTTTTGAATTCTCTGATAGATCTCTTCACGATGAACGGCAACTTCTTTTGGCGCATTGACTCCAATACGCACCTGGTTACCTTTTACGCCCAGCACAGTGACAGTGACCTCGTCCCCGACCATCAGGGTCTCTCCTACGCGGCGAGTCAGAATCAGCATTACAATCTCCTTATTTACATCTCTGTAAGTCTACGACCGTCAATCCTGAGCACGGCGATACTTTGGTTGATTGACCTTAGCCCCACATACGGGAATGCTTAAGTTCTCAGCAAAGCAGCTGCTGCCAGATCACCGTTTCATGCTTTAGAATTTCTCAGCAAACAGAGTCTAGCTACCGAACCCAACATTTCCATGCGTATTTTTACTAGCAGAGAAATGTAGTCATCAATAAAATCACATTGTGTAAGTTTTAAACAGGCAAAGACCATTCTAGTTGAAGAATCTACACCTGATGGGAATGACGGCATTATTGCCCAATATTCCAAGCTGGCTATTTATAAAGTCAATCTTGGCACATTCGGGCGGAGCACGTCGAGACGCGCCACCCCCCCTAATTAAGACGTTCTAAACAGCTTTGACATCGCTGCTCTCAACAGGTTCCCTATCCAGCTCAAATACTGAATGAAGCGCTCTTACAGCCAGCTCCAGGTATTTTTCAGCAATAATAACGGAAACCTTGATTTCAGAGGTCGATATAATCTGGATATTGATACCTTCGGCAGCCAGAGCCTCAAACATCCTGGTGGCAACACCCGCATGAGATCTCATGCCTACGCCAACTATAGAAACCTTTGCAATTTTGCCATCACCGTCATACTCGCGCGCGCCCAGTTCTTCACACACACTGGCACAGACTTCCAGAGTCCTCTGGTAGTCGTTACGATGAACAGTAAAAGTGAAGTCAGTAGTACGATCATCAGCAACATTCTGAACAATCATATCCACTTCAATATTGGCCTTGCTCACAGGCCCAAGTATACGTGATGCAACTCCAGGGATGTCAGGCACACCTTTGATAGTAACTTTTGCTTCATCCCTATTAAAGGCAATGCCAGATACTACCGGTGATTCCATAGCTACATCCTCGTCGTCGATCGTGATTAGAGTGCCGGGGCCTTCCTGCATAGAATGCAGCACCCTCAGTTTGACATTATATTTTCCAGCAAATTCAACCGCTCGGATCTGCAATACTTTTGAGCCCAGGCTGGCCATTTCCAGCATTTCCTCAAAAGTAATTTTATCCAGACGCCTGGCCCCTTCTACTACCCTGGGGTCAGTTGTATATACACCATCAACATCTGTATAGATCTGACACTCATCTGCTTCAAGAGCAGCTGCAAGAGCTACCGCCGTGGTGTCAGAGCCACCTCTACCCAACGTTGTGATATTGCCTTCGGCATCGCGTCCCTGGAAACCAGCCACGACAACAACGCGCCCCTGGTCCAGATCCGCCCGCATTCTTTCTGTATCTATTTGCTGGATGCGAGCTTTTGTATGAGCCTGATCAGTGATAATAGATACCTGCCCCCCCGTATACGAGCGGGTTGGGCAATCACGTTCATTCAGAGCCATTGCCAGAAGGGCGATAGTGACCTGCTCTCCGGTGGAAAGCAAAACATCCATCTCCCTGGGTGTGGGTTGTTTTTGAATATTGGTTGCAAGTTCAGTTAGCCGGTTGGTCTCGCCACTCATTGCTGAGACGACGACAACGACATCATGCCCCTGATCCCTGAACCTTTTCACCTTGTCAGCAACTCCCTGGATACGATCCAGGTCCCCAACCGAGGTGCCGCCAAATTTTTGTACTAACAGCGCCATTTTTATATCGTTCTACATCAATCAGCCGATCTCGGAATGTAACACGAATAGCTTCGTGAAAAAAAGCACGCCCCAATAAAAACGAGCCAGAAGCCTCGTTTTTATTGGGTTAAGTTATTTGTTTTAACAAAATCACACTAGAGACGTTCTTGCAACCAGGGAGTAATAGACTGGATAGCCCCTTCGATTTTTGCTGCATCAGCACCTCCACCTTGAGCAAAATCAGGGCGACCACCTCCCCGACCACCTACTTGCTCTGCAACCATTTTCAGCAAATCACCCGCCTTTACCTTGCCGGTAAGATCTTTAGTTACACCAGCTACCAGAGGAAACTTTGCGTGCCCTGGCATCGCCAGGAACACAACACCTGTCTGAATCTTTCCTTTCAACTGATCCACCATGTCACGCAATGACTTGGGGTCCACGCCCTCAAGCACTGTAGCCAGCACTTTAATACCGTTAACTTCCACCACTTTTGAAAGCAGATCTGCACTGCCGGCAGAAGCCAGTTTCTGTTGCAGTTTCTGAAGTTCTCTCTCAAGTTCTTTATTACGATCCAGAAGGGAGACCACTTTACTCTGAACATTTTCCTGAGAACCTTTAACCAGGCTGGCCACGCACTTCAGAGTATCTTCCAGTTTTTCCTGGTACCCAACAGACGCCAGACCTGTTACCGCCTCTATTCTTCTTACGCCCGCAGCAATCCCTGACTCAGAAATAATTCTAAAAGAACCAATATCACCCGTGCGATTGACGTGTGTACCGCCACACAGCTCAACCGAAAAGCCTTCAGAACCCATGGTTAGCACACGAACTTCTTCACCGTACTTTTCACCAAACAGAGCCATCGCTCCTTTAGCCTGTGCTGCTTCCATATCAAGCAACTCTGTACTCACAGCACTGTTATCACGAATTTCCTGATTTACCAATCGCTCTATTGTTCGCAATTCTTCAGGCTTAACGGCTTCAAAATGAGAAAAGTCAAAGCGCAGTTTATCTGGATCAACCAGAGAGCCTTTCTGAGTAACGTGCTCACCCAACACATTGCGCAATGCAGCGTGCAGGAGATGCGTAGCAGAATGATTGAGTTCAGTTGCCTTACGAGCCTCAATATCTACATAAGCACTGACACTGTCACCCAATCTCAGATTACCTTGAGCCAGCTCAGCAATATGAAGGTGGTTATCACCCTGCTTCTGGGTATCAAGTACTTTTGCCTGACCACCTTCGAACTGGAGCAGCCCCGTATCTCCAACCTGACCACCTGACTCAGCGTAGAAAGGAGTTGATTGAAGAACTATCGTTGCCTGCTGACCTTCAGCGACAGTATCTACCGCTTGACCTTCAACGAACAGTGCCGTCACTTCAGCACCATCCTGCAGTTTTTCGTAACCGGTGAAGTCAGTAGCACCTTCAACAACAAGCTGCTCACTATAATCAACACCAAACTTACTGGCTGCGCGCGCTCTTTCCCTCTGTGCTTCAAGCAGCTTTTCAAAGCCTTCTTCATCAACCGTCAGCTCTCGTTCTCTGGCAATGTCACTGGTCAAATCAACAGGAAAACCGTATGTATCATAGAGCGTGAACACTACTTCGCCAGGAATAACGCTGCCAGAAAGACCTTGCAGTTTGTCTTCCAAAAGCTTCATGCCCTTGTCGAGCGTTTTCGTAAACTGCTCTTCTTCCTGAAGCAGAATTCGTTCTATCTGAGCCTGATGCTTGGCCAGGTCAGGATAAGCGTCTCCCATCTCACGTACCAGCGAAGCAACTAGCTTATAGAAGAACGTCTGACTGGATCCCAACTTATGACCATGACGGCAGGCACGACGAATAATCCTGCGCAGGGTATAGCCACGACCTTCATTGGACGGCATGATTCCGTCAGAAATAAGGAATGAGCTGGAACGGATGTGATCAGCAATCACTCGTAAAGAGGCTTCGTCGATAGAAACACCACCCAGGATTTTGGCAGCGTCTTTCAACAGGTTCTGAAAAATATCGATATCGTAGTTACTGTGACCACCCTGTAGGATGGCAGCAATGCGCTCAAGGCCCATGCCGGTATCAACAGAAGGCTTGGGCAGTGGCTCCATAGTACCGCCAGCCTGACGGTTGTACTGCATGAAAACGATGTTCCAGATTTCAATGAAACGATCACCGTCTTCTTCCGGGGTACCAGGGCGATCACCCCGGATGTGGTCACCATGGTCATAGAAAATTTCTGTACATGGACCACAAGGGCCTGTGTCGCCCATCTGCCAGAAATTATCAGACGCATAAGGTGCGCCTTTGTTATCACCAATGCGGATAATGTTCTCAGCCGGGACACCGACCTCATTCAGCCAGATGTTGTAGGCTTCATCGTCAGTTTCATAAACTGTAACGCACAGGCGCTCGGTAGGAAGCTGGAGCTTCTCCGTCAGGAAGGTCCAGGCGAAACGGATCGCATCCGGTTTGAAGTAATCGCCAAAGCTGAAGTTACCCAGCATTTCAAAGAAAGTGTGGTGACGGGCGGTATAACCAACGTTTTCCAGATCGTTGTGCTTGCCTCCGGCCCGAACACACTTCTGGGACGTAGTAGCCCGGTTGTACGCTCGCTGCTCCCGACCAAGGAAAGTGTCCTTGAACTGGTTCATGCCTGCATTGGTAAACAGCAGGGTCGGGTCATCGTGAGGCACCAGGGAGCTGCTGGACACAATTTCATGTCCATTTTCCCTGAAAAATTCAAGAAAAGCAGAGCGGATCTCAGAGCTTTTCATATAATTCACACGAGTCATACAGGTCTTCCAACAGGGGAGATTTAAACGGCAATCTATGCAAAAACCGACATTATATAGAAGGGAAAGAAAAACAGCCATGTACGTTAATTTCAGCCTTTAAATTGCTTTGAGCGGTAGTTACTGCAGAATTTTGATATGGATTCTCTGAGAGTTACAGACTACTCAGACAATCCTTCTAATTTAAGTATTTCTGCGACCACCTCGACCGTACATAAGCCTCTTCCTGTCTGATTATACCCATCGCCTTTCAAGATGCTACGTTGTTGCCAGCGTTCGCTCACCCTGATCACCAACTACTTGTAGGCTCACAGGGCTTCGCTCACTTGTCGCCTGGTAGCATCTTGAAATCCAATGGGTATACACCTCAGATCATACACAGATTTTTGCGAAGAATGGATCTGACACAAAGACAGAGAATGCAGATAAGTGCTTTGTCGATACATTTTTTAAACCTGTTGTCAGGTTCAACCCAGTAGAATATAGAGTGTTTTTTTCTACCAAGAGGATGTTTTGGCTCTGAGTTTTTCTGACATATGGCAAAAGATTCGGGAAAAGCCAAATAAGGCTCAAACTGATCAGATTCAGCACTTTCAACAAATTGTCAGGATGTTCTACCCTACTCCATCCCAGAATAATAGAATCGGGTATTTCTTGTTTTACCAACTGCCCAGTATTAATTGGCTTTGATAACTCTTGTGCATGTGTCAGCAAGTAAAAAAACTGCATGGCCATTTGCTCTTGATGTCATAATATTCAGTATGAATATAAAGAAAAGGGACTAACCTGAAGGCCAGCCCCTTTATTCAATCACTCAATATTGTCAATCAATCTGCAGGTTGCCATCATCAATCAGGTTATTCAGGATTTCAGTATCGCTACTCCCACCTCCATAACCTGAAAGGTCTACACCTTCGAGCTTAATCTTCTGAGTCACATCTCCGTCGGCATCAGGCTTCACTTCGATGGTGGTATCACCGTTATCAAAGTTCAAACTGAGATATTGATCCAAGGGTTCTGACTCATTAACTAGAACATCACTGAGATCAATTTTATCGCCACCCTGCCCTATCTGGAAGTCCATAATGGTATCCTGAGCGGGTGTGCCAGACGTACCCACGTCTGACGCTCCCCAAATAAAGGTATCACTGTCATTACCACCGGTAAGAACGTCATCGCCAGCTCCGCCAGTGATCAGATCGCTCTGGTCAGTATTGACTGTTTCCTGGCCTATTTGTTCAGTGGTCGTTGCCGTCAGTCTGACGTTATCAAAAAAGATCTGTGGGCCGCTGATTTTGATGAGCTCAATGGTCAATGGTTGGCCGATGGCTGCAGAGTCTGAAGCTATTGAAGAGCCCTCTAAGTTCAGAGTCAGTGTTTCAAATTGACCTTCTGCAGGAGAAACTGAGCCGTCGCTGGCAAGAGTGATACCGCCGGCTTTTATTCTGACCTCGTAGTTGGCCAGTCCGGATTCACTTTTACGATTACCAATATCAATCTGAAGTTGATAACTGGAGTTAGGGTCAAAGTTCTCAGTCAGGGTTTGTGAGATGGTTGTATTGTCGTTGTTGATATATGCAATATTATCCCCCTCTGTAGCCTGCTCATCCATGCCTGTGCTGTTCTCATTTTTAATCCCATTCCACTGGTGACTGAATGTCCAGCTGCTGCTTTCGGGATTGTCGTTCCATGCGCCATCCGACAGGTTCTGGCTTTCAAAGCTTGAGTCTCCAATGGCAATGTTGCGGTTGGTCACTTTGGTGCTGGTGAATGTCAGGCTGTCATCCCAGGCATTAGTTCCCGTATTGGTCATGGTCAAGTCATTAAGGTCACTGCCTTTGAGTGTCCAGGTACCATCACCATTATCGGTGCCGGCTGAAAGAGCAACATCTGAAGCTACATCTACGACGATATCCGGAGTAGGCAGGTCGTAATAACTTTGCCCACTCACCGGTTCAGCACCCGCAGGCAACATATCGTAAAACTGGAAAGGTTCTGCGGTCGAACTGCTGACAACCATATCCGCTCCGAAATTCCCCTGCCAGTAAACCAGCTCCACTTCATATAGGCCGTCCTGAGGCGCTGTGAAGTTTCCAGAACTTGTAGCGACCCCTCTGGGGGCGGTGAACTCAGTAACGGTGTCACCATTGATTTTCAACCTGAAACCATCATCCGAGGCCACATTAAAATCATGGGTACCTGCTGTTAGACGAATATAACCCGTCATCTTGAGCGCAAATGTCTGACCTGGCATATCACCATTACCGGTCAGAGTACTGCTATCGCTGCCAATAAAGTCTGCCAGAGTATGATTACCACTTCTGGTGTAATTGAACGTTGAAGCCGTAAAGGTTGAAATTGGATTATTGTTTTCAACCAGACTGACAGCCTGGTCAAGACTTGAAAAAACGGTACCAGTATCAAAAACTTCTGCTTTTAGTCCAGTAGCACTGGGCAGACTGATCTGGCTCGCAGCCGTTATAAACGCAGAGTCAAGATTAACCGCTACAGCCTGACCATCATCCCCTTTAATCGTATCATCACCTGTACCACCAAAGATGATATCTGCTCCGGCATCACCCAGCAGGGTGTCAGCCCCTCCTTCACCTTTCAGTGTGTCGGCCTGATCAGTGCCATCAAGAATTTCATCGGCACTTGTGCCAATGAGCTCGCCTGCTCCTTCCACACTCAGGTTAAATGTGTAGGCCTCGCTGGAGGCTGAGCCATCGCTAACACTAAAACCAAAGCTGACAGCCCCTACAGGATCAGTGGCCGGTGCGGTATATTTCAGATTTTCAATATCTGCCGCAGTGATGACCTGGTTTGCAGTGACCGCAGAGCCATTGAGTGTCAATGAACCAGAAACAGGCACACTGGTAATGGTGATGGATTGCATGCTGTCACCATCACCATCAGTGAATTCAAAATCATCTGTACTGAAGGTGTAGCTGTCGCTCTGCTTGAGTATCAGAGTATGATCTTCAGATTCTGGTGCATCACTCACAGCAGTAATTCTTATATCAAGATCTTCCGTAGTTGTACTTGTCGTACCCGTCGATGTTTCTGTTGCTGTAGCAGACAGCGTCATCGTAAAGTTACCGTTAGAATTTGCAGCAGGCGTTAACTGCAGCTGGCTCAGGTTCCAACTTGACACATCAATGTCTGCACCAGTAGACATTGCAGAATTTGAGCCATCTCCCAAACTATACCCGGAAGGGATACCTGAAAGACTCACTGTAAGATTTTCTGATCCATCTGTGTCAGCCAGAGAGGCCGTCATCGAAAAATCAAGCACACTATCTTCGTTCGTTTCAAAGTATGGTGCGCCCTGAGTGGTTTTTTCCAACACTACGTCATTAATATAAATAAATCCTTCAGGAGCGCTGAATTCAAGCCTTAGTTCCGCCGAATCTCCTGCAGGAACCGGCAGGTTAATGGTAGGATTCCAGTCATCAAAGGCGTCATGGTTATAATCCTCCGTGACTATCAACTCATTGTCCCAGTACACCAAAATCTTACCGTCATTTCGATACGTATCAAGTGTTAAAGAATACCCAAGGTCGTTGGCATCCGATGTATCAATGATTCGGGATAAGCTGCCTCCGTAAAATTCGAGACGATCATCGCCATAATCACCGCCATCATTGCTCCAACCATCATTACCATTGTGGAGAGATCCAAGCTGAGCATCGTGAATGGTTTCTGTGATGGATTCATAAGAAGGACTACCGCCTACGGTGATGTTTGGCGCATCAGCAACCGGAGTGACATCGACCGTTACGGTCTGAATAGAAGACTCTAACTGTCCGTCGCTTACTGCAAAGGTGAAGCTTGCATAATTATCTCCGCTGGCATCGGCAACAGGGGTAAACGTCAGCAGCCCGGCATTGATATCGGCTTTGCTCACAGACTGTTCTTCGGTCACTGCAACGCCATTAAGGGTCAGTACACCTGCACCAGGTAATGTTTTTATGAGAACCGTAGATAAAACATCTCCGGAATCTTCATCAGAGAAAGAGAAGTCAGCAGCTAAGAGCGTGATTACGGCGTCTTCAGCAACATTTAGAGTGGCATCCGCACTATCAGGAGTATCATTAGTATTGGTGATATAAACGGTGTAATCGCGGGTATCAGACAGATAACCATCACTGACCTGAGCAGTAATGGTATGGCTGGAAGCTGATTCAAAGTTAAGCAGGCTGCCATCAGCTACTGTTATTTCACCGGTACTGCTATTAATAGAGAATCGACCTCCAGCATCATTAGTCAGAGTATAAGTAAGAGTATCTCCATTCGCATCATTGGACGTCACTGAACCAACAACAGTGTTGTTAATGGTGTTTTCAGGAATGTGTAAAGCATCACCTAGCAGATTATCGACACTGTCTGCCTGGTAGAGGGCCCTGGCACCCGAAGCGTCCACTCCCTCATTCAGTACCACCAGCTCATCTATTGAGCCATCCAGTGAACCGTCATTACTCCCATGGCTCTCACCCACGTAATTATTGGTTCGAACCATATCAGGGATAACGGCACCATCGAGATTTTCCCCTGCCAGCTCACCATTCTTATAGACACGCATGGCTCCAGATTCATCGACAGTTGCTGTCACATGAACCCACTCGCCTTGAGTAAAGAAGTCACTGATGTGCAAGACACCATCCGCAGAACCCGAGCCATCGTAAATCTCAAAAGCAAGATCATTTGAAGTACCGACATGCGCTAGCACAATGTTGTTATTGGCAGCTCCATCACCAAAATCAACAATCCTTGACCATGACTGACTGAAGCTGTCGAACTTGACCCAAGCCGAAATCGACAGAGCTCCGCCCAGAGAAAGCCCAGATATTTCACCAGCGCCTGAACTGCCATCCATTTCAAAAGCAGTACCAGAACCATTATGCCCAGTGCCAAACCCTGCACTGCCACTCAGACTGAGATTATTACCTTCACCAGAAGAGTCTGAAGCCAAGGTGCCGGAGCCATCACTGAAGTTGAATGCAGCAACAACAGAATCAAACATCGGCAGCTCTGTCAGTTCAGGAGCGACATTGGTTCCAGTCACTGTAACAGTAATGGTGTTGACCGAACTCTCACCTTTGCTGTCAGTAACTCTGAAATCAAATGTGACATCTTCTGTTTGAACAGAGGAAAGGTTTTCGAAGTCAGAACCCGGGTTGAAGGTATAGCTGCCATCGGCATTGATTGTTACAGAACCTTTAGCAGGTGCAGACTCCAGGGAGTAAACCAGTGTCTCTCCCTGATCCAGGTCTTTAGCAGACAGCTGTCCTGCAATTATACCCGCATCAGATCCGCCAAGTTCACCACTCAGGGCTTCCGGAACACGGTTAACATCAATAGTTAGAGTGGAAGCAGAAGTATCGGTGCCATCAGAAACTGTATAGTTGAATACATCCTGCAAAGTAGCTGTTTCATAGTCATAGCCCAGCGCTTTCAATTCCTGATTATTCAGAGCCCTGTCGTAGATACGTGCTTCATCAATCAGACCATCAAAACCGAAATGATTATCCGGAATGTTGACATCACCATCATGGAACCGGGCACTACCACGCAGCGCTTCCTCAGAGCCTTCTGTGTAATGGAGCGATACACTACCAAAAGCCGCTTCATCGCCATGAAAACCCATAGCCTCAGCATGACCTGAGCCAAATTCATCCCCATTCAAATAAGCTTTCAGGGAACTGTTGTCTGCATCCAGCACCAGCGAGACCTGCTGCCAGTCATCACTGGAAATAGCGCTGATATCCTGGGTCAGGAAGGTGCCGTTATCCCAGCCATTCGTATTCGACCAGGCACCCACATAAAGAGTGCCCTCATCAATATAAATGTTATAACCTTTACTGCCACCCCCTTCTTCATACAACACCTGACGACCACTTAGGTCATTGTCAGTGTCAATTTTGAAGGAGAAATTGATCGTCCGTTCAGTCTTGCTGCCTGAATAGGTATTTAATTCGGTAGAGTCTGTGATATCGACGATGGCACTGGCACCATCAAATTGCACCGCATTACCGTTGAGTCCGGCAGAGACAAAAGCTGCGCCTTCATTCAAAACACCATCGGTTGAGGTACCGGAAGTACTGTCGTTCACAGTGGTACCGGAGGTCTCATCAAACGTCCAGTGAGCTACAAGTCCGGATGATAAATCGACAGTAGCCGGCGTATAGGTCCAGTTACCGTCTTCAGAGATGGTTAAATCACCGTAGTCGCCAGTAATGGTGGTAGATCCGGAAACACCGGTTCCATTGACGTCAGTTACTGTCAGCGGGTCGTTTTCAGCATCGCTGTCATTGGCAAGAACACTGGCTGCTCCGGTAATGGCAGAACCTTCTGCGGAGGCCTGCTCAGTGCTGGTATCGCTGACAGGTTCTGGACCGTCATTGACGGCTGTGACATTGACTGACCAGTATACGTCGGTGGTCTCCGAACCATCTGAAACCATGATCTTAACGGGCAGACTGCCCACATCAGGGTCGTCAGGAATACCACTGAAGGTTCGGGTTCCAGTATCAAATGTCAACCAGGCTGGCAGAGGGTCACCATTGGCAAGGCTGGTGCTGAACGTTAATGAGTCGCCGTCATCATCAGAGAAGGCATTAGCAGGCAGTGTGTAACTGAAAGCTGCTTCTTCTGTAGCGGTTTGATCTGAAAGTCCGACATAATCTGATTCGGCAGGGCCTGAACCAGAAGGTACGTAATCGACATCATCACTGATGACAATTTTGTCGACTGCAGTGCCATCTTCGCGCATCCATAGATTCAGCTGATGAGTTCCGGGAGCATCGACTTCAATAGTAATGCGACCAGCGCTGTTTATTCTGTCGCCAGCCCAGTCATGGCTGCCGTCATTGAAACCAATTTGAGAGCCGGTACTCACCGCTTCACCATTCAAACCAATATGAACACTGTCACTGTTCCCATCAGGTGCATCACCTCTCACCCAGACGTAATAGGTGCCTGCACTCTCAAACTGAATATCGTAGGTCAGCTCAGAGCTTATGCCGGTGTAATCCGTATCGAAGCCGTCGGCACCATTGTTGGCAGTACTGACTTGCTGGCCACCGGATGCTGAAGCATCATTTTCTACTGCCCAGGCGTTGCCGCTCCGATTGACCTGACTGCTGAAATGCTCTGCTTCAATGGACACCAGTCCATTGTCTTCAGCAAAGACAGGCGACGGAGCATCGTTTATGTTGTTGACTATCAGGCTGAAACTGGCATCAATTGTTTCGCCGTCTTCGTCGGTAGCCGTGACTTTCAGGTTAAGGGTAGCGACGTCGTCATTATCAGGTGTACCTGAGAAAACTCTCGTTGAAGTATTAAAGTTCAACCACTCAGGTAAAGCTGATCCATCAGTCTGGGTTGCCGTGAAAGTTAAAGTATCTCCATCACCATGCGAGAACGTATTCTCAGGGACTGTAAAGCTGAAAGATGAGTCTTCATTGACTGATTGATCGGTAACGGCGTTGGCGAGTAATGGCGCATCATTGGTGCCCTGAATTGTGACCTCTACGGTGTGGGTTGTCCCATCGTTTGAGCTAGTTAAAATATCTCCATCACCATGCGAGAAAGTACTCTCAGGGACTGTAAAGCTGAAAGATGAGTCTTCATTGACTGATTGATCGGTAACGGCGTTGGCGAGTAATGGCGCATCATTGGTGCCCTGAATTGTGACCTCTACGGTGTGGGTTGTCCCATCGTTTGAGCTAGTTAAAATATCTCCATCACCATGCGAGAAAGTACTCTCAGGGACTGTAAAGCTGAAAGATGAGTCTTCATTGACTGATTGATCGGTAACGGCGTTGGCGAGTAATGGCGCATCATTGGTACCCTGAATTGTGATCTCTACGGTGTGGGTTGTCCCATCGTTTGAGCTGATCGTGATGGTATCGGTCAGCTGCTCACCGTCATCCAGAGATTGAATACTGTTTTGCGTATTATCTGCTGAATAAGTCCAGTTACCCTCGGCATTAATGGTCAGGGAACCATGACTTCCGTTTACTGTTTCAGCCACGAATGAGGCACTGCCATCGGCATCGGATACCGATAAGCTGCCAGAGGTGGTTAATGTCGCGGCGGCATCTTCGGTCAGGGTTCCGCTGTCATCTCCGGTAAACACAGCGGCATCGCTGACGGGCTGCATATCCACACGAATGGTCTGGGTGTGAGTGGCAGTAGTATTATTGCTGGCTTCAGTGGCGGTGGACATCACTGAAATGGTGAAGTCAGTATCGTGGTTGGCAACCGGGGTAATCGTTAGATTTGCAAGGTTCCAGCTGGATGCGTCAACAGCACTGCCATCAGTTGTCAGACTATTGGTGCCATCACTGATGGCAAAACCTGCAGGAATTCCGCTCAGGCTGACAGACAGTGTTTCAGATCCATCTGAGTCGCTAAGGGATGTACTTAAATCCAGAGCAATTCGGGTATCTTCCTGGCTGGATATCATTTTGTCATAGGAAGAATCAGTGCTGTCATCGGCGCCTAATCGACTGATGGTGATCTGATCCAGAAGTGGGCCTACACCATTATTCTGTCCAGCCACTTCCCTTACAGCTAGTTGAGTTGATGCCTGATCAGTATCGGGAAGATTAATAGTGACTTCTTCCCAGCTGGTGCCTGGATCAATGGTCTGTAATACCTGTCCATTCCAGACGATCTCTATTTCGTCAGTACCATCATAGCTTTCGTGCTGTTTCACCCAGAGTGAGATCTGATGATCGTGACCCTGACTGGTATCAATTGAGCAGTAATAAGCATCAGGAGTACCTGTTTCAGCATCCAGCTTTGCAACTTTTGTCCCTATTCTCGAAGCACCAAGAGGTCCTCCACTGTCGTGAGTTTCAACAGCATTTTCAGAAGTCCAACCATCAGCCAAGCCATCGTTGAAGTTCATGCTTGAAAGAACAGTCGAACCTTGAACCGTTAGTGTGGGTGCATCCGCATCTGGTGTCAGAGTCAGATCAGCCTGACTACTGACAGTTGCAGTGCCATCAGAAATATCAAAGGCCAGCTGAGCACTACCTGACCAGTTACTGACTGGGGTCACCGTCCAGGTTCCGTTGCCATTATCAGCAACAGACACCTGCCCACTTGAAACAGTGACATTACTGACGGCAAGGGCATCGTTATCAGCATCTGCAGTGTTAGCGAGTAGCTCCGCTTCTGTCAGCGTGAAGCTGATGTCTTCGTTAGAAGCTTTGGAGACATTAGAACTGACTACAGGCACATCATTTTCTACACCCACATCAACAGTCATAACGTAATGGCTGTCTGAGAAAACGCTATCCGAATCAGAAACATTGAAGTTAAACGAAGCGTAATCATCTCCATTGGCATTAGCTTCTGGTGCAAACTTAAACAGGCCTGCATCTATATCAGCCTTTGAAACCGTATCGTTCAGTGAAACTGCGACTCCATTCAATGTGAGTGAGCCATTTCCAGGGAGGCTTTCAATCAGAACCTGGTTCAGAGCATCATCCTGATCAGCATCAGAGAAATTAAAATCAGCGGCAGAGAAGGTGTAAGTAGTATCTTCAGCAGTAGATACTGTTTCATTAACAGCAACGGGGGCTTCATTGATATCAGTAACATATACCGTATAAGAACGAGTATCGGATAAGGCTCCATCACTCACCTGAACTTCAATGGTATGAGTGTCATCAGCCTCATGATTCAATTGACTGCTGTCAGCTACTGAAATTTCCCCCGTCGAGTTATTGATGGTAAAGCGTCCACCGGCATCATTTGTTAGAGAATAAATCAATTCATTACTGGCATTATCAACATCGGAAGCAGCCACAGAACCCAGCACGGTGCTGTTAACACTGCTTTCAACTACATGAAAGGCATCACTGACCAAATTCTCTACGGAGTCAGCTTCATACACAGCTTGGATCTGATCAGCACTAAGAGCACTGTCGTAGACAGCAAAGTCATCAATTGATCCATCTATACCCCTACCACCCGTATTCCTATTACCGAGAGTTACATTGTATTCAACATTATCGGGAGTCCAACTGGTAGTAGATTGTCCAGCAAGCTCGCCATTTTTATAAAGTAGAACATCACCTGAATCAGAAATAGCGGATGTAATATGTACCCACTCTCCTTCAACGAAGAAATTATCAACTTCCAAAGACCCTACTTTACTGCCATTTTCATAGATATGAACAACTGCTTTACTACTGTTTTTTTCTCTACCAATAAAAAAACTGTCCACACCATCAGTGACTTCTACAACTCGAGACCAAGAAGGATCAAAACTGTCCATTTTCACCCAAGTTGAGAGGGTTAAATTGCTCCCCATAGTCATGTTAAAACTGGCACCAGCCGAACTGTCTGTACCATCCATCACCAAAGCCTGACCCGTGTCATTATGACCTGCTCCCAAGGAGGCATTACCACTCAAGGTCAAATGGTTACCATTACCCGAAGTGTCCGAAGTATCAGAGAAGCTATAAGCTGCATCAATGCCACTAATCAAAGGACTACCTGTTAATTCAGGTGCATCATTAACATTGGCTACATCAAGACTAAAAATCGCTTGAGTACTTAAGCCATCAGGGTCCGTAGCGGTAACTTTCAGATTAAGGGTTCCAACATTGTCATTGTCGGGTGTGCCTGAAAAAGTTCTGGTTCCGGAATCAAAAGCAAGCCAGCTCGGCAACCCCCCCCCACCTGCCATGGTCGCGGTATAAATGAGAGACCCCCCATCTTCATCTGAAAATGTATTCTCAGGAAGCTGGAATGATAGCGGTGAATCTTCAGCAATATTCTGATTACCAATAACATTAACTAAGACAGGGACTTCATTAACATCGTTAAGAGTAACGGTGAGATTTACTGGAGTAGAAACAAATGTACCGTCAGAAGCTGTGACCTGAATAGTATGAGAAGTTGAAGCTTCATAATCAATTGCTGCCTCACCCGCCGCTGTCAGAGTAACCGCTCCAGTGCTGCTATTAATAGTAAAGTAACCGTTATCATTCCCGCCTGAAATGGCGTAAGTAACAGGATTAGAGCCGTCCACATCCGTATGAGAAACTAAACCTACAGCGGTTCCTTCAGAACTGTCTTCATCAACAGCCTGTCCAGATGCAATGGCAATAGGCGCATTCGTATTGAGCAGAACAACATCACCACCAGAGGGATCGAAAGTAACCTGAATATCATCAAACTGTACCTTGACCGGATCAGTGATCTCAGACTTTCCTCCCAGCTTTGAAATTGCCTGGTTATAGGTGAAAGCTCCCTGCCCGGTTTTATCAAAATAGACATAATTACTGTCTACGTTGAAATAGTCAGCAAGATCATTGTAATCGAAATCATCAGCAACGAATTCGCTTATGTCCAGAACATCCTGCTGATCACTGTTTGATTTAAAGTCCCACAGTGTATCCACTTCATCATCATCTGCCAGAATGAATGTGTCATTACCAGCACCACCTGCTATAAAGTCACGACCTGCTCCCCCGGACAGAATATCATCATCGGCACCACCATCCAGATAGTCTCGACCCACCCCACCTTTGAGAGTGTCATTACCATCTCGACCATAGAGATCCAGTCTTTGCGCTTCGCTGGAATCAAAAGCACCAGAGCTTTTGTTATATCCACCGGACGTATCAGTAAAACCAGAACCATCCAGAACATCGTCACTGTCGCCACCAATGGCTTTTTCGATACCGGATGAATGCATATCCAGAGAGACCGATACTCCAGAGCTCTCTTTGATTTTTGCTGTATCAAAACCAACACCACCATCAACAGCACCAGCACTCAAATCCAGGCTATCGATATAGAGCTTATCGTTACCTTCACCACCATAAAGAAAGTCAGCACTTTTGGTACTAGCAAGAGCATCGCCATCCAGAACATCATCACCCGCATTACCGTATAATGTATCGCTACCCTCACCTGCCTTCATTTTGTCAGAGGTACTTTCACCCTGAATCGAACTGATTGCCTCATCCCTATTCAGCTCAATACCAGAACCATCAGCCAGCTTTATTCGTACAATGTTATCTAGATCGGCTCTTTCACCAAAACGTGCCAGCTGGCTTTCTTCATTGAAGTGAGCTTTACCAGAAGTATCAATAAAGACACCTTCGTCAGTCACTTTCACATAAGAATGAATGTTTTGGACTGTAGCTTCTTCAGGAAGAACATCCTTTAAGTCGAGAATATCTCTGTCACCACTTTTGCTGGTGAAGTCGTACAACATATCGGATTTAATTTCATCCGTACTTGATTCCAGTGACAACGCATATTCATCCTCACCTGAACCACCAATCAGAAGGTTTCGACCTTTACCAGCTTCGATGCGGTCATTACCTTCACCGCCATCAAGCAAAGTTCCATCATCATTGCCACGTAAAGTATCCCGCCCTTTGCCACCAAAAAGTTCAACAGCATGATCTGCTTCATTGGCATTTTGTGCATTGCTTCTTTTTAATACGCTTGAAGCATCCAACAACTCGTCACCTTCACCACCCAGCGCATGTGTTAGATCATGCTCATCCAATTTGAAGTGAAACCGTTGCCCATCTTTACTGTTCAGGAATGCCCGCTTACCACCACCGTCCTGATCAAATAAATCAAGACGTTGACTCAATGCCTCAGTTGAAAGAAATGGATTATCATCCGTCAGTTCAACACCTGCTGATTGTGTCCAATCAAATTGAACGACTGTGTCTTCGGAAATTTGTATGGAAATTTCATCACTGAATACTGGATTATCCTGGGCAAAGACAGCCACCAAATCTTCAGACGAAAACTCACCCTCTCCATCGGCATCGATATAGACACCGTCTTCAGTCACGGTCAGATAATTCGAAATATTATCAGCAGATACTCCGGAAGGCAGGAGAGCACTGACATCAATGACATCCTGTTGCTGGTTATTTGAAATGAACTTTAGGGTTTCAACAGATTCAGAATCTGCTAGTACATAGCGGTCGCTTCCTTCTCCACCATCATAATAATCAGCCCCCGCACCACCATTCAACACATCATCACCGGCAAGGCCCATCAAATTATCAGCCTGTGCCGTACCTAGAATATTGTCTGACAGTGTCGTACCTGAAACATCATTCAGAGAGGCTGTAGCAAGTTCATTGTCTGAAGTACCACTGATTGGACTATCTACATTACTGTATCGATCAAACTGGATGACGGAAGTATCTGCGACCTGAACTGCAACAACGGCATTTAAAGGAGGATTGTTGGCCGCAAAGCGGGCAATCTGATTCTCAGTTGAGAACTGCCCTTGCCCCGAAGAATCAAGATAGACGCCCTTATCTGTTACTTTCAGATAACTTTTCAGATTTCCAGAAGTCACATCTCCAGAAACGAGCTCACTAATATCAAGGATATCCTGCTGAGTGTTAGTTGACTTGAAGTGAAGTGTGTCAACGGCATCATCCGAAAGAACGTAACGGTCATTACCAGCACCGCCATTGTAGACATCAGCCCCTAAGCCTCCATCCAGGATATCATCCCCTTTCATTCCAAACAGATGATCTGCTCCATCTGTACCGTGAAGTTCATCTGCAGATTGACTTCCGAATATAGGTCTATTACCAGAATTCCCGTCCATAGATACTTCCCTTTACCTTCACATCGTTTTAATTTCTTAAAAATATATAAACAGGAATAGAGCTAACTAGACCTGAAATTCAGATTAGATTGCTCGAAAAAGGGTCTGCATAATAGATAGGAATATAAAAGAGGATTTCTTGAAGCGATTTAGCTTATAGGCGTGATTTTTGTAGCTTTTGGCAGCTTATCCCGAATAAAAACACTTTATCCGGTATTTTGTATACTACTAATATCTGATGCTGAGAATCAGTACCTAAGACACATCAAGATCTGGCTGCTAGTATACCCCCTCTGCGCCAAAAACCGATACTGCCTCGACCTATCTTTAGCCACTTTAGGTAGCTCATCGCCAAACTTTCGACATCTCAGGGACTTTGCCATCTCCAACCAGCTCTCTTCATCCTCAATTAGAAAAGCGGATATCTGCTCATCACTCAATCCTTTCCTTCGAAGCTCTGAACGTATTCTCACTGGTCCATAGCTTTTTGCAGATCTTGAACGAATATAACTCTCCAGAAAGCGCTCATCACTTTGAAGGCCTTCTTCTTTAAGTTGTTCAAGCACGGGGAGCGGATTTGCATCAGAATACCGATGAGTCAACTTTTCCTGAAGTTCATAAAAGCTGTGTTCACGACGTGCCAGCAAATCCATTGCAGCACGCCGAATATCTTTGTCAGATACTTCCAAAATTTATTCCGCCAGAAGCTCATCCTGAAGCTTTGATGGCGATTTTTCTTTTTTTTCAGATTCGGGTTCTTGAGGAGTCAGCAACTCTGAACGAATTTGAACTTCAATCTCTTCAGCAATTTCCGGGTTATCTGTCAGGTACTGTGCAGCATTAGCTTTGCCCTGGCCAATCTTCTTGCCTTTATAGGAATACCAAGCACCAGACTTTTCCACCAGCTTCTGTTTAACGCCCAGATCAATCACTTCACCCATATGGTAAATACCCTGACCATAAAGGATCTGGAACTCTGCCTGACGGAATGGAGGAGAAACCTTATTCTTAACTACCTTGACCCGCGTTTCATTACCAATAATCTCATCACCCTGCTTAACTGCACCCGTTCTACGAATATCAAGGCGGACCGAAGAATAAAACTTGAGTGCATTACCACCAGTGGTGGTTTCTGGGTTACCAAACATCACACCAATCTTCATGCGAATCTGGTTGATGAAAATAACCAGGCAATTGGCCTGCTTAATAGAACCGGTAATCTTACGCAGAGCCTGAGACATCAAGCGAGCCTGAAGTCCTACATGAGAATCACCCATGTCGCCTTCAATTTCAGCTTTAGGTACAAGAGCTGCAACAGAGTCAACAACGATAACATCAACGGCACCGGAACGAACCAGCATATCGGTAATTTCCAATGCCTGCTCACCTGTATCAGGCTGTGAGACATAGAGATCATCAACATCGACACCCAGCTTTCCAGCATAGAGTGGATCCAGGGCATGCTCAGCGTCAACAAATGCACAAGTCGCGCCTTGTTTCTGGGCTTCTGCGATCACACTAAGCGTCAAAGTAGTCTTACCTGAAGATTCAGGGCCAAAGATCTCAACCACTCGACCTTTTGGCAGACCGCCTATACCCAGAGCAATATCCAGTTGCAGTGATCCTGTAGAAATAGCCGGGATTGCCTCCTGCTTCTGGTCACCCATACGCATGACCGTACCTTTACCAAACTGTCGGTCAATCTGGCCCAGAGCCGCCGCCAGTGCTTTCTTTCTGTTCTCATCCATTGTTCAGATCCACCTTTTAGTGCTGGCCACTATTAACCGTGAAAATCATTTTGACTCGTCACTCGTTAAGTTTTGGGAGACGCAAAATGCTTTTCTTCGCTTATGGCTATTCAATCATTAAAAACTTCAGATACTGTATATTTAAACACTATCTGTATATTTGTCCAGTATTTATCTAGAAATTGCATCCACTACTTTAATCAAACCATCAAGTGCGACCTCAACAGCCTGTCTTCGAACCTGCTCCCGATTGCCGGAAAAGTGAAAAACATCCGTGGTTACCTGATTATCAAAGCACCAGCCAACCCAAACTGTACCCACTGGCTTATCATCTGTTCCACCATCTGGACCAGCAACACCTGAAATAGAAACACTCAAAGGTACTGAAAGCTGACGGACCACACCCAATGCCATGCTTTCCACAACAGGCTGACTCACTGCTCCATACCGATCGATGAGGGCAACAGGAACACCCAGAAACTTGTGCTTCATTTCATTGGAGTAACTGATAATAGCGCCTTCAAACCACGATGAACTACCGGCAACAGAAGTAAACTCCTGACTGAGCCAACCTCCGGTACAGGACTCAGCAGCTGCGACTTTCAAGTTTGCAGACTTCAGTTTTTCGGCCAGCTGTCCCAGCTTTTTGTCAAAATCTCCGGACATCAATCGCGCCTCTGACCCATGCAGAAATGTAATTCTTTCAGTTAACAACAGGTACTCACCAACAGCTTATAGCTGCTTGAAGACTAAAGATAAACCATTGCCCCCATGAAAACAGCCGACTTTTCATAGTAAAATACCAGATTGTTTGTCAGTAACCCCAATTCAAGGCTTACCCTCTTCTATGAGCCAGAGCAAAGATACCAAAAGTCAGCATACCCCCATGATGCAACAATACCTGCGCATCAAACAGCAGAACCGGGATCATCTGGTATTTTATCGCATGGGTGATTTTTACGAACTGTTCTATGACGATGCCCGTAAAGCTTCTGAACTGCTGGATATCACCTTAACCACTCGTGGACAGTCTGCCGGCGAGCCTATTCCCATGTCAGGGATACCTTATCATGCGGCCGAGGGCTACCTTGCCCGACTGGTTAGACTCCGCGTCTCTGTTGCTATCTGTGAACAGGTAGGAGACCCTGCGACATCAAAAGGACCCGTTGAACGTAAAGTAGTCCGAATCCTGACTCCCGGAACGATAAGCGATGAAGCGCTTCTGGATGAACGACAGGATAACCTGTTAACAGCACTAAGCTGTTCAGAGCAACAGTTTGGAATAGCCTCTCTGGATATCAGCAGCGGTCAATTCACGGCTATAGAAGTCACTGGGGAAGAAGCACTACTGGCAGAAATTGAACGCATTAACCCAGCTGAAATCCTTGTTAATGACAGTTGCGAGTGGCCATCGCAGATTATTGGACGCCCGGGAACAATTAAACGTCCGCCCTGGGATTTTGATCGTGATACGGCTTATGAAGGACTGACTCGCCAGTTTCAGACAAAAAATCTACAAGGATTTGGCTGTGATTCACTGGTAACCGGCCTGGAAGCCGCAGGCTGCCTTTTACAATATGCTAAGGAAACACAACGAACAGCATTACCCCACATCCGTAGCATTCAGCAGGAAATCCGGGAAGAAAGCGTAGTACTCGATGCTGCCAGCAGAAAAAATCTGGAGCTAACCCAGAACCTGAATGGTGGAAGAGACCATACACTCTTGTCTGTGCTAGATAAAACAGCCACTGCCATGGGGAGTCGATTACTTTCGAGATGGCTTAACAGACCTCTGAGAAATCTGCAGAAATTGCAGAAACGGCAATCCATAATTTCAACAATAAAATCAGGCTATTACTTCGAACAGATTCAGCCATTACTCCGAGGCATTGGAGACATAGAACGAATTCTTGCCAGGGTTGCACTAAAATCTGCTCGCCCGAGAGACCTGGCTCGGCTGAGAGATGCTTTGAACCAACTACCTGAACTGCAATCCATTCTGAGCACAATCGACAACGAGCACATTCACAAACTGGCAGAGGCCATCAGTGAACACCCAAAGGTTGCGGACCTGTTAAGTCGATCCATTATCGAGAATCCTCCTGTCATCATAAGAGATGGAGGCGTCATTGCAGAAGGCTACGACTCAGATTTGGACGAGTTTCGAGCACTCAGTCAGAATGCCGGTGACTACCTCATTGAACTGGAAAAAAGAGAAAAAGAAAGAACTCGACTGCCAAGTCTGAAAGTCGGATTTAACAGAGTTCACGGCTATTACATTGAGCTCAGCAGAAGAGAATCTGAAGATGCACCTGTCGACTATATACGTCGTCAGACGCTAAAAAACACAGAACGATTTATCACCCCCGAACTAAAAGAGTTCGAAGACAAGGCTCTGTCCAGTAAAAGTAGAGCTCTTGCCAGGGAAAAAGCCCTGTATGATCAATTATTGGAAAACCTTCTTGAAGCCCTGGGCACTCTCCAGGAGACGGCTATGAGCCTTTCCGAACTGGATGTATTGAACAATCTTTCAGAAAGAGCTGAGACGCTGAATTTCTGTCAGCCAGAATTGAGTTCTAATCCCGGCATTGATATTGAAGAAGGCCGTCACCCCGTTGTAGAGCAAGTACTCACAGAACCCTTTGTTGCCAACAATGTAGCATTGCATACAACAAGAAGAATGCTTGTCATCACCGGCCCTAACATGGGTGGTAAATCAACCTATATGAGACAAACGGCTCTGATCGTTTTATTGGCCCATGTCGGCAGCTTTGTCCCGGCGCACCACGCAAAAATTGGTCTTGTAGACAGAATATTTACCCGAATAGGTTCTTCTGATGACCTTGCCGGAGGTCGCTCCACATTCATGGTAGAAATGACCGAAACGGCCAACATCTTACATAACGCGACTGCAAGCAGTTTGGTTTTGATGGATGAAATCGGCCGTGGCACAAGTACTTTTGATGGTTTATCGCTGGCCTGGGCTTGTGCGCATCACCTCGCTGATACAGTTAAAGCATTCACCCTGTTTGCTACTCATTATTTCGAATTAACGCAATTACCAGACGAATGCAGCTCCGTCAAAAATGTCCACCTGAATGCCACAGAACATGACGACAGAATTGTATTCTTACATTCGGTTCAAGAAGGTCCCGCAAGCCAGAGTTATGGTTTACAGGTTGCACAATTAGCAGGCGTTCCCAGAAACGTAGTCAAACAGGCAAAATCGAGACTTCAGCAGCTTGAGGAAGGTTCGTCTGATCAGACTATGCTATCAACCTCAAACCACGCTACAAATGAGAGCAATGAGAATCCCGTTCAAGCAGATATGTTTTCAGCTTCACAGCCACATCCGGCAGTAGATGCCCTTAAGGATCTTGACCCTGATACTTTATCTCCCAGACAAGCCCTTGAGCTGCTTTACGATCTGAAATCACTGACGAAGGAGACCTGACAGAGTTTAGACAATTTGACTTTTAAGCTCAAAAAGAACGGCCACAGCCATAAGATCTATGCACTGGATTTGTTTTTACAGTACAACCATTCAAACAAACTCCGTAAAAAAGCTGTCCGTTCTACTGAACCTTAATACTCGAACGTCAACCTCAGTCAGATTCCAAGAAAAACTGACTATTCTCATAACTGCTTGAACTACTACCTTAGAAACAATACTGGTAGACTTGTCGCCTCGACTGGTTGCAATGTGCCAAATCAGTCGGGGGAAAGCGAGTGGAAGTGTCATTACTGATGGTGACATTTCATAAATGTATTGTGACTGACTTATCATCAGCCTGAACAAACGGAGTGTAACCATCATGACTTTCGTAGTGGGTGAAAACTGCATCAAGTGCAAATACACCGATTGCGTGGAAGTGTGTCCCGTAGATTGCTTTTACGAAGGACCCAACTTTCTGGTTATCCACCCGGACGAATGTATCGACTGCGCCCTCTGCGAACCTGAGTGCCCAGCCAATGCTATCTTCTCCGAGGATGAGGTGCCTGAAGACCAGCAAGAGTTTATTGAACTCAATGCAGTACTCGCTGACGTCTGGGACAATATTACAGAAAAAACAGACCCACTCCCAGACGCTGAAAAATGGGATGGTGTAAAAGGTAAACTGGAGCAGCTGGAACGCTGACATCCAAACACTTTTCTGAAAAGGTAGACGACGATATAAACCCGTTAAAGCCAGCTCTCAATAGTTAGCTTAAAAGTCTTCCAAAGAAAAAGCCATGACCTCAGGATCATGGCTTTTTTATTTCTCATGAAAACTAATTAATCAGCTAAACAAAGACTCACCTGATAAACCTTGCTTCTCCAGAATAGAACGCAAACGCTTGAGTGCCTCAACCTGTATTTGCCTGACTCTTTCTCTAGTCAGACCAATTTCCTTACCAACCTCTTCAAGAGTGCTGGTTTCATAGCCTCTCAGACCAAATCTTCTGGCAACAACTTCACGCTGTTTTTCAGAAAGCTCGCCTAACCATTTATCCAGGCTGTCATTGAGATCGAGATCTTGAAGCAGCTCTGCTGGATCAGACTCTTTCTCATCAGAAATTGTATCAAGTATCGACTTGTCAGAATCAGGACCTAATGGCGTATCAACAGAAGTAACACGTTCATTGAGACCCAACATTCTCTTTACATCATCGACAGGCTTATCCAGTAACTGCGCAATCTCTTCAGGGGTTGGATCATGATCCAACTTCTGAGTCAGTTCACGAGCAGCCCTAAGGTAAACATTTAACTCTTTGACCACATGAATTGGCAGACGAATGGTGCGCGTCTGATTCATGATCGCCCGTTCAATAGTCTGACGAATCCACCAGGTTGCATAGGTAGAAAAGCGGAACCCACGCTCAGGGTCAAACTTTTCGACCGCTCTGATTAACCCAAGATTCCCTTCCTCAATCAGATCCAGAAGAGTGAGACCTCGGTTAACATAACGTCTGGATATTTTCACCACCAGCCGCAGATTACTTTCAATCATACGACGCCGTCCAGCTTCAACACCTCGACGGGCAAGGCGGGCATAATGCACCTCTTCCTCTGGTGTTAACAGAGGAGAAAAACCAATCTCATTGAGGTAAAGCTGTGTGGCATCAATAGATTTATAGAAACCGTCATCATCACGACGAGCTCTACTGTAATCTGACGCACTGGGTGTCAAAGGCCGTGCTACAGGTTCTTTTTCTTCGACTTCTTCATTAAGTTCAGAATCCTGTGCTACTTCAACTTCACCCTTTCCCTGGGTAAAATCCTCAGCAAAACTACTTTGCTCTGAGTCATCCCTCTTCGCTGCCATAAGAGTCAGTCCTATCCGAAAGCCCCACTGTCCGCCGAACAACCAACTAAATCGTTGGGTCGACTCCCGTGAGATCCATCTACCGACACCGCAGAATGAAATCAGCGCTTTGGCAGGAATCGCATCGGGTCGACCGGTTTGCCATTGTGCCGAATTTCAAAATGCAGCTTAGGCTCTGTCGTTCCTGTAGAACCTATTTCGGCTATCTTCTGGCCTGCTTTAACTGAGTCTCCCTCACGCACAAGCAATTCCTTATTGTGAGCGTAAGCGCTCAGATAGCTATTATTGTGTTTCATAATAATCAGCTTGCCATAACCAGCGAGTTCACTACCGGCATAAACCACCTCGCCAGCGGCAGCTGCACTTACAGGCTCTCCCAATTTGCCTCTGATATCAATCCCTTTGTTCAAACCGTTACTGTTGCTGTATACCTGTACCACTTTACCTTTGGCTGGCCATTGCCAACTAAAAGCCCTAGATGATGGTTCTATTTTTTTATGTTTATTAGCTGGTTGTTTTTTAACCATACCAGAACCAACAGTTGCTGACACATTTTTTGATGCCAGCCTGGAAGTACGAGACCCATAGCTTGAGGGGGTCAAATTGACATGTTGACCTGGATAAATAGTATAAGGTGGACGAATGCCATTAGTGGCAGCTAACTCTTTGTAATCTCTACTATAAAGCCAGGCAATGGAAAACAGAGATTCACCGGGGCGTACAATATGGCTACCACTACTGACTTTAGGAGGGAGTCTGAGTTCCTTAATCTGAACAGAAGAAGGATTGTGTGAGCACCCCGCCAGTAGAAAAAACAATGCAATCAAACTAAATATTCTTGAGCAAATACTCAAATTAATACCATGCCCAAGATGATCGATCATCATTCACTCTGCTCCATACTTGCTCACTGAGGCGCTCCTCACCATATAATATATTAGGATATATTTAAATTTACTTAATCTAAAAAAATATATCAGACCAAGTAGTTTCACCTATATTTTATCGCCATTCACCCTATATGAGTCATCAACACCGAAATAGATTCCCAGTATCCTTTCAAACAACAAAATGCCAAGCAGATATGAGAGCTGATTTACAAAATAATCATGAGTAAAGACTAAATAACATGTCACATTTGGGGCACTGAAACCATAAAACAGATAGTTAACTTCAACAGCTCTATCCAAAACCGTTGATGCTACCATTGCGATGACTGAGATAATTCTATGGAAGAAAACAAACTAATCGATTTTACAAAAAGAAGAGAGCACTCCAAGTCGATTTGCAGGAATAATATGGCCGGAAATAAATCAGACGTTGAGTAATGAGTGCAAAGCACTAGCCCTTATACTCTCTATAAAATAGGCTCTTCAGGGATAACTGTGGGTAAAAATGAACAGATTTTGAGATAAAAGCATCAGTAGCAAACTTTTGATAGTTTTTTGTTGATGGACAAAAAAACAACAAAAGTGACCACTGATGCTGATTAAAACTATCCTCAATAAAGTTCATAAACTCAAGTCATTTGTTTATCAAGATGTAAAGCTCGGCTTCTATCAAGGTTCTGAAGTATTCAATGTAACCGTTGTTCCACGAAAGAACAGTCACGCTATCTGCTCAGGATGCCAGAAGCCTGCTCCTGGCTATGATCATCTTGCTGAACGTCGCTTCGAGTTTATCCCTCTCTGGGGCATCAGGGTTTTCCTGCTCTACATAATGCGACGGGTGGAATGCAATTCATGTGGTGTAAAGGTTGAACAGGTTCCATGGGCTGATGGCAAGAAGGAGCTGACCAAAGTTTACATGCAGTTCCTCGCACATTGGGCAAAAAAGTTATCGTGGAAAGAGGTTGCCAGTAGTTTCAGTACTTCATGGGAGAAAGTCTTTCATGCTGTTGAGTACGTTGTTGAATGGGGAAAGGCCCACCGTACACTCGATAACGTCAGGGCTATTGGCGTTGATGAGATTGCCTACCAGACAGGCCATAAATACCTGACTGTCGTTTACCAGATTGATCGCGGTTGCACACGATTATTGTGGGTTAGTCAGGAGCGTACAGAGGCTACGATTCGAAGCTTCTTCGCTTTCTTTGGTACGGAGCGTAGTCAGCGATTGGAGTATGTCTGCTCTGATATGTGGAAGCCCTACGTAAAAGCCATCGCGGAATGTGCCAGTCAGGCACTGCACATCCTGGATCGCTTCCACATCGTGGCCATGTTGAACAAGGCTATTGATGAAGTCCGGGCATCTGAACATAAGCAGCTACAGGCCGATGGTTATGAGCCTGTTTTGAAAAAAACACGCTGGTGCCTACTCAAGCGCAAAGAAAACCTCACAGAGAAAGAAGAGATAAAGCTGAACACCGTGCTTCAGTACAACCTGAAAAGCGTCAGAGCCTACCTGCTCAGAGAAGAATTTCAGGCATTCTGGGAGTACATTTCACCACATTGGGCGGAAAAATATCTGGATCGTTGGTGTACAAGAGTCATGCGATCAAAGATAGAGCCGATGAAAAAAGTTGCTAAAACTGTTCGACGACACAAGCCTCTCATCCTGAACTGGTTCCGGGCAAAAAAGGCGTATTCCAGCGGTATTGTTGAGGGTCTGAATACCAAGATAAAACTCACTACGAGAAAATCATACGGATTCAGAACTTATAAATGCGCAGAAATCGCTTTATATCATGCACTCGGCAAGCTGCCTGAACCGGAAATGACCCACAGATTTTACTGACGAGGCATAAAATAAGGGCTAGTGCTTGATGAACAAAGATATGCTTCTCAATTAATTTTCAGTTAAGCGACTACCAAACTTTTCCAGAAGCACAACCAGCACAATGGCTGACAACATTAATGCAATAGAAGGTAATAGATAAGCTGATTGTCCCGAAAGAGACTCATACGCCCAGGGAGAGATATTTCTTTCCAGAAATGGAACCTCCTGACCTGAACTGTTTATTCTCGTTTCAAGCGTTTCCTTCCAGGGCCACACTTTACTGAGAGCCCCCAACATTAATCCTGTTAAGAGCGACAAAGCCAGATCACGATGATGTTTTAACAGCCATGAAAGCACATGGGAAAAAGTCAGCAAACCCACAATGCATCCCGATCCAAAAACAGACAGCACCAGGACATCCAAACCTTTCACGGCAGCCAAAACTGCGGGATACAATCCCATCAGCAGTAAGATAAAACTACCGGAAATGCCCGGTAAGATCATGGCTGAGATAGCAATACATCCAGCGAAGAACAGCATCAGATAGGACGGTGTCAAAGCAGTAGGCGTCAACGTTCCTATAAAATAGGAAAAACCACAACCCAAAACAAGAAGTATCACTGATGTAACACTCCAATGTTTAATCTGTTTGAGCATGTGAACGCCGGAAATCAAAATCAAACCAAAGAAGAAGGACCAGATCAACTCAGGATAATTATCCAATAAGAATGTGATGAGATGAGCAAAACTCAAAATACTAAGGAGTATTCCTCCAAACAACAAAACCAGAAAAGTGCCATCAATATGCTTCCAGCAAGCAGCCACACCTTCTGATTTGAGCCTCATCAGCAATGCAGGATTTATGCTCTTCAAAGCATTAAGCAGGCGATCATAGATACCGGTAATAAACGCAATCGTTCCGCCTGAAACACCGGGAACCACATCAGCAGCCCCCATAGCCATTCCCCTGAGCAAAAAGCCCAGACCTTCTTTCATTTTCGACATGATCCAACCTGTCTTATTCTGTTAAGGAAATAATCAGAGCAATACATCTGCCAACCCTTTCAAACGTATCTGACAGACTCCCAGCCTTTATAGACCCCGGACTGCATTACTTCTGTATCCCATCCAGTAATGGCACAAAACGCACTGCTTCAAGAACCTCTCTCTTGAAGGTATCTCCCTGGCGGGTAATCAGCAACAAATCCTGAACGCCCCGATCACCAACAGGAATGACAAGTCGCCCATTATTTTCAGACATTTGCTGCAAAAGCTCTTCCGGCATCTGGTCAGGTGCTGCCGTCACAATAATCCCATCAAATGGCCCCATAACTGGCCAGCCCATCGCACCATCACTGAGCTTTAGCTGAGCATTTCGAATATTAAGCGTTCTTAATCGTTTTTTAGCTCGCTCATTAAGCGCTTTAATACGCTCAACGGAATAAACTTTTTTTACCAAAGGAGAAAGGACAGCGGTCTGGTACCCAGAGCCAGTACCAATTTCAAGCACCCTGCCCAGAGGACCTGCAGCCATAAGCGCCTCAGTCATTCTAGCCACGATATAAGGCTGAGACAGCGTCTGACCAAACCCTATTGGCAAGGCAGTGTCTTCATAGGCTCTGTGAGAAAGCGCCTCATCCACAAACAGATGCCTGGGAGCATTTCGAATCACTTCCAAAACAGCAGGTGATTTTATCCCTTGCTCCTTGAGTCTTTGAATCAGTCTATCCCGGGTTCTCCGAGAGGTCATTCCAATACCATCAATATCAACATCTTTCATGTCAACTGCCCAGCCATTCACTGAGCTGAGACAGAGTTGCATGATGAGTCTGGTCGTACTGGAGCGGAGTTACAGAAACAAACCCCTTCTCAATTGCATGAAAATCAGTACCTTCACCTGCATCCTGCTCTTTGCCAACAGGAGCAATCCAATACGCAGGCTTCCCCCTGGGATCCATAACCTTAACTGGCTTTTCAGGTCGTTCTCTATGACCCAAACGAGTGACTGCCACACCTTTTATTTGTTCATAGGACATATCGGGCACATTAATATTCAATATGGTTCCTGCTGGCAGAGATAAGTCCTTTAGTCTGAGAACTAAATCCCTGACAACACGCCCTGCCGCTTGAAAACCCTGCTCCCCTTTCCCACAGGCAGACACTGCAATAGCAGGCATGCCCATAAAACGACCTTCCAGAGCAGCACCTACGGTCCCTGAATAAAGAACATCATCCCCAAGATTGGCACCGTGATTAATACCAGAAACAACAATATCAGGCTCACTTTCCAATAATGCATTAACAGCCAGATGCACGCAGTCTGCCGGTGTACCATCAACACTGTGAAAGCCACTGGGATGCTCCGTTACCCGCAGAGGGCGATCAAGAGTCAATGAACTGCTCAGGCCCGAACTGTTTCTGTCAGGCGCAAAGACAATTCTTTCACCCACACCTTCCAAAGAGTTATGCAGCGTTGCCAGCCCCATGGCAGCAACACCATCATCATTACTTAGCAGTATTCTCATCCAACCGTCCTTCTATACACTCTAAAATCTCCCTCAATACTGCGGTTGCAAAGCAGCCTTTTGGCAAAGAAAATTCAAGCTGTATATCACTTTCTGACAACCAGTCCCAAGTCATGGAAGCCGGGATCAACCGAATTGCCCTTCTTTCTTGCTTCAAGCCTTCTTTCTCCAAGCCTTCACACAACAACAGATTTCGACCTGCAACTTCTTCTTCCATCTTTCTGCAAACTGAATCTGAAAGCAACTCCCCTCTGCCCCACATGGGAGCCGTCAGAGAAACCTCTCCAACCTCTATTCTTGCCATTAGATCCTGATCATGATCACGAAGAATCAGACTACCACTGTCTTGAAAGCCAGGAACATCACCCTCAAGATAACGAGTCCACACCTGTTGTGATACTCGTTCTGACAGCACCTGATTAAAGAGCCAGGATCGAGCTGCAGACAAATAGATCGAGCGTTTGTTTCTGTGGGCTTTAAAGCTGCCAGAAAACATCAACATGGCTCGCTCAACATTGATGCCCTCATGACCAAATCGCTGTCCACCAAAATAATTGGGCACTCCCTGGCTGGCAACCAGCTTTAAACGCTCTTCTAACAACTCATGACTGACAGTGAGCCCCCTTAGCGTAATGATAAATCGATTACCCTTTAACGCACCGGTTTTTAACTTTTTACCATGGCGGGTAGCAGCAAGAATCTCTAAAGACTCATTATTCAGACCGGCCCACTCAGGTGAGTCCTGCCCAGGCAACCAAACACTAAACCACTGACGTGTAATCCCATATCTATCCTTGCGGCCCGCATAACTCACGGAAGAGCGCTTAACACCCGCAAACCTGGCCAGCTGTCCTGCCACCCAATCTGTGTTTTCACCTGTTTTTTGAACATTGATATATGAATGCTCACCTTCACCATCAGGTATGAAAGGCAATTCTTCTTCAACAATGAAATCATCAGGTACAGCTTTGAATGAGCATTGTCCCAGAGGACCACCCCAGGCATAAGCCCAGGCTGAGGTATAAGAAACTTGATTCATTAAACAATAATCTTTTAAGAGAAACGCGTGCTAATCCACATAGACATTTGGATGAAATAAATCAGAAAACCCAGATTCCCCTAAAGTCCTCAGAAACCGAAATAGCCATGAAACTGTCGGGCCGAAGCTTTAGAGAATAGAATTCAGTAGATCGTTTGCAGCCTTGGAAACGGGGCAGTCCACGTTAAATTTGTGTAAAAGTTGGCTAAATCAAGCCATTTAACAAAAAAACAGCCTCTTTTACTGGGCTTCAGACAGATATCATCTTAATTCCAGCAAGATTCTGGATACCATTAAAAATAACCAACATTATTACAGGGTATTCAGCTGCTGAGAAGTTCCCAGAAGAGCGACAGCATGGACAGCGATTCCTTCCTTTCGCCCGGTATAACCCAACTTTTCTGTCGTTGTAGCTTTTACATTGACGGCCCCGGTCTCAACCTGTAGATCCTTGGCAATATTTCCACGCATTACTGGAATGTGAGGAGCCATTTTCGGTGCCTGAGCAACAATCGTGCTATCGAGATTAATAACCTGATACCCATTCTCATGAATTAATGCCACCACATGCCTCAGCAACTGTCGGCTATCGATACCTTTATATCGGGAGTCTGTATCGGAAAAATGCTGTCCAATATCACCCAGTGCCGCAGCACCCAGTAACGCATCACAGACTGCATGCAGGAGAACATCACCATCAGAGTGAGCTAACAACCCGTAATCGTAATCTATGCTGACTCCACCCAATATCACTTTACTGTCTGCTAAAGCTTCATCTGAAAATCGATGAACATCAAAGCCATGACCTATTCTCATCATACTGTCTCAATCAGTTTGGCTTGCTGTTGAATATAAAGGGCTGCAAGCGCAAGGTCTGCCCCTCGGGTCACTTTGATATTATCGCCATGCCCCTCAACCATAAGAGGCTTGAATCCTGAATGCTCAATAGCACTGGCCTCATCGGTAACCGGCATCTCATCATCAAGCGCTTTTTTCAAGGCATCATAAAGCAACTTCATTCGAAACATTTGTGGTGTCAAAGCATGCCAGAGCGCATCCCTGTCCACTGTCTCTGTGACTTCACCTACTGACGAAGTTCGCTTCATGGTATCTCTTACCGGTATCCCCAGAAGACCACCCACTGTATGATCAGACAACTGTTTGACCAACCACTCAAGATCTGCGTGACGAATGCATGGGCGCGCAACATCATGAACCATAACCCAATCTTCCGCATCTGCCAGTTCTGATAATGCCTTCAGTCCATTTAACACGGAGTGGTAGCGCTCGCTGCCTCCCTGAACCAGTAAAATCCGCGAATCTCTAAGCAACTCTATATCGGTGTAATACTCATCCTCTGCACCGATTACAACAATCAACTTCTCCAGAACAGTAAAATCCAGAAGGCGCTCCAGAGTATGCTCCATCAAGGTCCGACCATGGATTTCAAGATACTGTTTGGGAATATCGCTCTGCATACGACGACCTACGCCTGCAGCAGGAACAATTGCCCAAAAACGGGGTTGATGAGAATTTCTCGCAGTACTCACATTGCCACCTACGAAAGATCATTAGAAACCTGTATCTGACAGGCTATGAATCAAAGAGCCAAAGTCGGAAATACCGCTTACCCCGAACTATAAAAATAGCTGTAAAGAACAGAATAGCGGTAATTTCTCAGAACTCTGATCAAGAAATATACCTCAACACTCTACTTATTAAATTAACACTACTGTTCCATTTAATAGACATGATTATTCTGACTTCAAACTGACTTTCATTCGGTTGGCCGTTTGTAAAAACGAGACACGCCCCCGTAAATACAGGAACTGTCAGTCGTAAATCAGATAATAGGTTTCATCTTTTTTGATCATACCTAAATCGAGACGGGCCTGCTCTTCCAGTGTCTGCAAACCATTCTGTAACTCAATAACCTCAGTAGCAAGCAGATGATTACGGCGATACAACCGATCGTTTTCCCGATCTTGCTGAGTAATCTGACTTTTAATGGCTACCATCTCTGCCACACTACCCTCCCCCATCCAGAGTTGGACCTGAAGGGCTACCAATGCCAATAGCAGTAATGTATGCACCAGCTTTCGCATCTGAACCACTCATTATTTTAAGTAGATGAGTCTATCAAAGCTTGAAAAGTGTGCCCACGGGGAAAGCATAAAAAACAAAGATATTTGAACAAACAGAAACTATTGAAGAACAAATGGCAGCTTTTCCAACACCTCAGAAAATACTCTACTTCAAGCATTCTCGTTCCAAGATAATGCACCCCAAGGTTTCCTGACAGATTCCAACCCTAAAAAAAGGGAGACTTCATCAGCCTCCCTTTTTCAGAACATTATACAGCTAACCTATCAGGCTCGCTTGAACTCCGCGAGACCACGGTAAGGAGCTTTAGCACCCAGCTCTTCTTCAATTCGAAGTAGCTGGTTATACTTGGAAACACGATCAGAACGACACAGAGAGCCGGTCTTGATCTGGCCAGCAGCGGTACCTACAGCCAAATCAGCAATAGTCGCATCTTCAGTCTCACCGGAACGATGGGAAATCACTGCCGTATAACCCGCGTCTTTAGCCATCTTGATTGCTTCCAGAGTCTCGGTCAGAGAACCAATCTGGTTGAATTTAATCAGGATAGAATTGGCAACGCCTTTCTCAATACCTTCTTTCAGAATCTTGGTATTGGTCACGAACAGGTCATCACCAACAATCTGGATCTTGTCACCCAGAATATCAGTCTGGTACTTAAAGCCATCCCAGTCGGACTCATCCAGACCATCTTCAATAGAGATAATCGGGTATTCTTCAGTCAACTTGGCCAGGTAATCAGAGAACTCATTAGAAGAGAAGATCTTGCCTTCACCCTTCATATTGTACTGACCATCCACATAGAATTCGGAAGCCGCACAATCCATAGCCAGAGTAATATCAGTGCCCAGCTTGTAGCCAGCCGCTTCGACTGCTTCCTTGATCACAGCCAGAGCATCGGCATTGGAAGCCAGGTTAGGTGCAAAACCACCCTCATCACCTACTGCTGTATTCAGGCCTTTGGCTGACAGTACTTTTTTCAGAGCGTGGAATACTTCTGCACCGATACGCAGACCTTCAGAAAAAGTTTTGGCAGCAACTGGCTGAACCATGAACTCCTGAATATCGACGTTGTTATCTGCGTGCTCACCACCGTTCAGGATGTTCATCATCGGAACGGGCATAGTAAACTGACCAGAGGTGCCATTGAGATCAGCAATGTGCTGGTACAGAGGAATGTTCTTATCAGAAGCTGCTGCTTTTGCAGCAGCCAGAGACACAGCCAGAATGGCATTAGCACCCAGAACACTTTTGTTCTCGGTACCGTCCAACTCGATCATGGCCAAATCAAGACCGCGCTGGTCTGCAGCAGTACGGCCCAACAACGCTTCACGAATAGGACCGTTAATATTGGCAACAGCTTTCAGAACGCCCTTGCCCAGGTAGCGAGACTTGTCTCCATCACGCAACTCCAGAGCTTCACGGGAACCTGTAGACGCACCAGAAGGTGCAGCTGCACGACCCATAGCACCAGACTCCAGGATCACGTCGGCTTCTACGGTTGGGTTACCGCGAGAATCCATGATTTCGCGACCTTTGATTTCAACAATTTTTGCCATGATAGCTTTCTCTCTACACAAATGCCGATGGCTAATGAAAAATACTTTGCATCACGTTCTGAAAAACACAGCTAGACAAACTATCTTCCACAACACAATCGTCTACGAAGGGAAATATGCCCGACCGGATCGAGCAATGAGGGATCATCCTGCAGACCGTCGATTCTTCAGATCTTCACCTGCTGAATAAAAACGCTCTCAGGCTGATTGGATAATAGTACTGATTTTGCCCATCAGTGCCATTATCGAATGGGACTTTTTTTTGACTTCCCGAACGTTTCAATGCGGCAACTATACCAACTCCCAGCGGGTTATCAACTATTGCACATTGCAACACCGAAGAAGCAAACATTAACATCTGAATTCAGCATTTCCTGAAGATCTCACAGTTTTGAAAAACAGCGCACAACCATTGAAAACAGGCAAGAATAATAGCCTTAATGACTCAAACATCGATACATAATGCTTATCAAGATACCTTACTGAAAAAATTTCCCCCACCAGAACCGGAGTAACCTGAATCTCCACAACACTCACGCAATATCGACCATCCGCACTAACGACAAGGCTTCTCTTTGGCCGCTTTGGAAATCGAGTGTATTTCCGGATATTTAGTCATTGTTTTTCGCCACTGCTTATCATTAAACCCCCTGATATCTTCCTCAAACCACCCAAGCCTTTCTTCCTATTGACGATTGACTGTAATATTCAATTCCCGATCAACCATGACCCCAAATCCTGCTTTCTTTGCACCTTCTGCTGTCGCCCTGACACACGCCGAGTCAAAACAACCCACAGGCATAACATCAACCACCCCCTCTCTCTGCAAGAACGGTTTTAGCCTGCCGGGTATGGCTTCAGCCACATCCCAGGATTTAGCAATATTCAACGGCTCGAACGAGTCATAACTGTCTTTCAAGAAGTAATGGTAAGATCGCTTAGCCTTCAGAGCTACCAACAGCTCTGGAAGGGTTTTACCCTTATCCATAGCAAAATTAACATTAACAAAAACCACCCAGTCATTGCTTAAAAGCAGAGTTGCCAGCCTGACCTGCTCTGATAACACTCTTTCTACCTCTACCGGGTCAAATTGCTGATCTTTAAATCCGGTTTGCATATCAATAAAAAAATGGCCACTTTTCCATTCTTTCTTGACAGCAGACCTTCAATATAAGCAATCGTGTCATTCACTCCCGCCCTGCCCAGACTCGGAAAAACCAATAGAATTAAGAAAATAATGCGAACAACGACTGAAAACTGAATAGAAAATGTCATAACACGACTCTTGCCACAAGGCAAAGTATCCGACAACGGACAAATCGGGATAGGGCGTAGCCTCACGGCTACGCTCCTCCCACAACACCCAGCATACGGTCCGTACTGGGCGTTTCGGCCAGTTAAGCGACCAACAACCTGATCAAACCTTCTTCAGGTTATTGGGATGAGCGATGCGTGCCATCAGGCTTGTATCGCTTGCCGGGCTTTCGTAATCCTGTGATGCCGACACAACCTCAGCCCTCATAACGTCGCAGCCTCCGGTTCCGCCGTGACCACTTGGCATGAGTTCCAGTGTTTGCTGGATTTGTCTGCGTCCGGTGTATCGAATAACAGAAACTATTCACCACTCTGTACCGTTCAGGCCTTCACTGACATTCGCCAGCTACTATGCCGTCTGCTGACTTCTGTATGGCGATCAGACCACCTTACGATAGCCTCAGTCCGAAATATCAGACACCACACAGACCTCCCGAGGTAAGTCACACCGCCTTCGCCGCACAACCGCCAGATCTACTGCCTGAGTGTCCGGATGAGTATGGACTTCGTCATCATACGCTGACTCGTCCTCACGCAGACAGCCTCATATCTGATTTCTGTTCGTCGGCTCGCGGTTTTGCTCCACACTGCCTTCAGCCTGCACCTCACGATACAAACCTTGTGCTTCGCTAGTCCTTCGCCCTCATCTGGCTGGACAGGGGACTTTCACCCCCAAGCTGTGTGACATGCTCGGCACACGTATAAAAAAACCGCCATATTATGGCGGTTTTTTTATACTGCTGATGATGTCAAACCAGAATCAATGGGTATCGAGTTCAGGCAAAGACTTCACCAAATCATCAACGGCTTTCACCTGACTCAAAAAGCCTTCCAGCTGAGACAGACGCAGTGCAGATGGGCCATCACATCTCGCCGAGTCCGGGTCCGGATGAGCCTCCAGAAACAGACCCGCTAAACGAGTAGACATACCCGCCAGCGATAATTCAGTCACCTGATGACGTCGACCACCCGATGCAGCACCCATTGGATCTCTGCACTGCAGCGCGTGAGTTGCATCGAAAATAACGGGAGCCTGCCCACTGACTTCTTTCATAGTACGGAAACCCAGCATATCGACTACCAGGTTGTCATATCCAAAAGAAGAGCCTCGCTCACAGAGGATGACTTGCTCGTTACCCGCTTCGGCAAACTTGTCAACGATGTTACCCATCTGGGATGGGCTCAGAAACTGAGGCTTTTTGATGTTTATTACAGCCCCCGTTTTAGCCATCGCATACACAAGGTCGGTCTGACGAGCCAGAAACGCTGGCAACTGAATCACATCAACCACTTCAGCCACCGGCTGACACTGATGAACTTCGTGAACATCAGTAATCACTGGCATACCGAAGGTTTCTTTCAATTCTTGAAAAATCTTCAGTCCTTCTTCCATTCCAGGCCCACGATAGGAGTGAATGGAAGAACGGTTGGCTTTATCAAAAGAGGCCTTGAAAATATAGGGAATTCCCAGTTTCTCTGTGACAGTGACATAGTTTTCAGCCACTTTCATGGCCATATCACGCGACTCAAGGACATTCATGCCACCAAACAACACGAATGGCTTGTCATTAGCCACTTGAACGGAACCGACAGAAACCACTTTCTGTTCAGACATACTGCGTCCTCAATCCTGCTGAGCCTGGTAGTTCAGTGCCGCTTCAATGAATGACTTGAAAAGCGGATGACCATCTCTTGGCGTAGAGGTGAATTCCGGGTGGAACTGACAAGCTACAAACCAGGGGTGTTCTTTCACTTCCACTATCTCAACCAGAGCATTATCTTCGGAACGACCCGAGATCACCAGACCGGCATTTTGTAACGGCTCAAGGTAATTGTTATTCACCTCATAGCGATGACGATGACGCTCAGTGACAACATCTGCATCATAGGCAGCATGAGCATGCGTGCCTGCTATCAAATTGCATTTCTGGGCACCCAGTCGCATGGTACCACCAAGATCGGAAGCTTCGGTACGGGTTTCCACAGCACCGTCTGATGCAAGCCACTCGGTAATCAGTCCGATAACCGGATGTTCAGAGTTCTGATCAAATTCGGAACTGTTAGCCCCCTCCAAACCAGCCTGGTTACGAGCGTACTCAATAACAGCCACCTGCATACCCAGGCAGATCCCCAGATAAGGAACCTTGTTTTCACGAGCATGGCGAACGGCTTGAATCTTACCTTCAACACCACGATGACCAAAACCACCCGGTACCAGTATGGCACTGACACCTTCAAGGCGACTCAGGCCTTCCTGCTCCAACAGTTCGGAATCGACATAGCGGATATTAACCTTGGTACGGGTTTTTAACCCTGCATGTCGAACCGCTTCAATCAGGGATTTGTAGGCATCAAGAAGCTCCATATACTTGCCAACCATGGCAATGGTGACTTCTTTTTCAGGTTTGGTGTCTCGCTCTACCACATCAGCCCACTCAGAAAGGTCAGCGGCTGGCGTATCAAGGCCAAATTTTTCAACCACAATCTGATCCAGGCCTTGTTCATGCAACATCTGTGGGATGCGATAAATGGTGTCAGCATCTTCCAGTGAAATAACTGCACGCTCTTCAACGTTGGTAAACAGAGAGATCTTGCGTCGTGCAGAAGCTTCAATAAATTGCTCACTGCGGCACACCAGAATATCGGGTTGAAGGCCAATAGAACGCAACTCTTTTACAGAATGCTGAGTAGGCTTGGTCTTGGTTTCGCCTGCTGTCTTGATGTAAGGCACAAGGGTCAGATGCATCAGCAAAGCTCTGGAAGAACCCAGTTCAACCTTTAACTGTCGAATAGCTTCGAGGAAAGGCTGAGACTCAATGTCACCAACGGTACCACCGACTTCAACCATGGCTATATCCGCATCACCGGCCCCCTGAACAACACGGCGCTTGATTTCATCGGTAATGTGAGGAATGACCTGAACGGTACCACCCAGATAATCCCCACGACGTTCTTTGCGAAGAACATCCTGATAGATTCTGCCTGAGGTGAAGTTATTTCCCTGCTTCATGGTAGTGCGCACAAAGCGCTCGTAATGGCCTAAATCAAGGTCGGTCTCAGCACCATCTTCAGTAACAAAGACTTCACCATGCTGGAAGGGGCTCATAGTGCCTGGATCTACATTGATGTAGGGATCCAGTTTGAGCATCGTCACCTTAAGGCCACGAGCCTCAAGGATAGCTGCGAGGGAAGCTGAAGCGATGCCTTTGCCCAATGAGGAAACAACACCGCCCGTGACGAAAATATAACGCGTCATTAGTATCTGCTGGCTCTTAATGCGGGGTGAAAAAATGAATACTCAAGATGGGAGATCAGGATACCAAAACCGCCGCTAAACGTAAAACACATACTGTAAAAATGCTCAGAAAATTTAGTTATGGCACCGCTTTGCGATTTCAAAAACCTGGCTTCCAAGACAATTTTTTGCCCAAATGGGGCTCACAGGCATAATGCTCTGTTACAAAAATCCCTGGTAATGCTATCAGCTCATTACCATGAAAAATAAAAGGTATAACATCCCTGACCCAAGGTGGAACCTTGTACTCCTGCAGCCATCGTTTGATACTTTTACGACCTGCACGCCCCTTCACTGCCACCTTCATTCCTGCTGGCACCTGAGACCTGAAAAGAATGCGGACTGCGCCACCCGGCAATCTCACTTCCCCTCCATTGATCACAGACAAACGTCCGCCGGAAAAAGGCAACTCATAGGCTTGATCTTGATCCCAGCTCCATTTCAGCTCGCTCCTTTCCTTGTGTTCGAACTGACAAATGAGTACCAACTTGCCTGCAAAACGGCGTAACTGATGATCTTCAAACTGCACCACAGGTTCCGCATCAGGACTCGCATCCATCACATCCGAGAAAACACTGTTCAGAAGAACCCGATCAGGCATTTTCAAATGATTGGCAGCCAACCAATAGCGTAAAACCCTCTGGGCAGATGCCCTATCAATACTACTCAGCGAAGCTACATCAATAACACTGCAGCCGCCCCAAAGAGTATTAGGAGGCGCCTCAATAACCTTCTCAGCCATCTCTTTTGTTTGCTGAAACAGTAGCTGATTAACCTCTGAGACATCTTCTGAAAACTGAGCCAGACGAGATGATACTCCCGGCCAGGCAGCCTCAATTTGTGGCATCAGGTTATGTCTGAGAAAATTACGCCGAAAACGCTGATCTTGATTGGATTCATCTTCAACAAACTTCAATCCAACATTTTCAGCATAATTTTCAACAACCTGGCGAGTTATACTCAGCAAAGGTCTGAATAAAACTCCGCTGCCCAGTTCTCTTGAAACGGGCATTCCTGCGACACCGTCCAACCCACTGCCTCGAAGCAGCCTGAAGAGAACAGTTTCTGCCTGGTCATCCTGATGATGCCCCATGACCAAACATCCACCTTCGGGCAAACATCCTTCAAAAGCGGTATAGCGAGCCTCACGGGCTTGACGCTCCAGATCTGAAGAGTGCTCTAAAGACACTCTGACGACCTGCAGTGGAACCTCCCATTGCTGACAAACAGAAAGACAGTGATCTGCCCATGAATCAGCATTGCCGCTCAATCCATGATGCACATGTATGGCTGAGAGAGACTCTATTTCACCTTTATCCCTCAGACACACCAACAAATGAAGCAAAACCGTCGAGTCAACACCACCACTAAAGGCCATCACAACCGGCCTGCCTGCAACCTTTTCCATTTGCTCAGACAGATGCTTTTTTAACGCGAAAAATCTTTCACCCCTGGACGGAATGAAAGATTTTTTCAATCGCTTCTCATACTCGAATGACTGATCCGTCATCAGACAGAGCCGTAATCCCTGATCCGCTTGTAACGACTTTCAATGAGTGTATCGGCATCCATGGACTCAAGCTTCTGAAGCTCTTCTTCCAGGGCCACACCCAGTGAAGCTGCCATCACTTCGGGATGACTGTGAGCGCCACCCAGAGGCTCAGAAACCAGCCGATCAACCAGTTCCAATTCTTTAAGACGTGTGGCCGTCACACCCATAGCTTCTGCAGCAGTGGATGCATACTCAGATTTTTTCCAGAGAATCGAGGCACAACCTTCTGGGGAAATCACGGAGTAAATTGAGTTCTGCAACATTAGTAGCTTGTCACAAACACCAATGGCCAGCGCTCCACCGGAACCGCCTTCACCAATAACCGTAGAAATGATGGGCACTTTAAGACGGGACATAACGGCCAGATTATAGGCAATCGCTTCACTCTGACCTCGCTCTTCTGCGCCAATACCCGGATAAGCGCCCGGAGTATCAATAAAGGTCATGATGGGCATCTTGAATCGCTCCGCCATTTCCATAAGGCGACAAGCCTTACGGTAACCTTCAGGCTTGGGCATACCAAAGTTACGGAGTACTTTTTCCTTGATTTCACGGCCTTTCTGATGACCAATAATCATTACAGGGCGACCATTGAATCGAGCAATACCACCGACAATAGATGGATCATCAGCAAAATGCCGGTCACCATGCAGCTCATCAAACTCTGTAAACAGGTACTGAATATAGTCCAGAGTATAAGGACGACGAGGGTGCCTGGAGAGCTGAGCCACCTGCCAGGCAGAAAGATCAGAAAAAATTTGCTCAGTCAGGGTTTTGCACTTGTCCTGCAGTCGGCTAATTTCATCAGTAATATTCAGTTCGGCATCGCTACTGACCAGTCTCAGCTCTTCGATCTTTGCTTCCAACTCAGCGATCGGCTGTTCAAAATCCAGATAGTTCGGGTTCATAGATTCCACTTCAAGAGTTCAGCATCAGCAACACAATGACAACAGGGCAGCGGAATTCTCTGGAATTAAACAGCCCACCCCAAAAAACCTGACCTGACTCATCGCATTGAAGCCACCTGAGTATTCCCAGAAGGCCTCAGGCGCTAAATAATCAAAAATGCCTTCAGTGAGCCTGCCGGACTTACGCCAATTTCGGCCTGCAGACTCAAGCGAAAGAAAAGCAGTTTTCAATGGCAACCATAAAGCCACCTTTTCGAAAGCTACTTTTCAGATAAATTTGTCAAGAAAAATACGTAAAAGCGACCGATATGTCGAGTTAAAAAGCGTAAGCGTCCGTTACTGATACTCTACCTTGGCAGATTCCTTGCCCAGCCATTGCCTTAAATCCAGCACCAATTCATCACTGGGACTGACATTCCACTGTTCTCCTAACTGAAGACTGGCAGAGGCATCTTCTCGGGAATAATTGACCTGTACCGGTAAACGACCCGGGTGTTGACCCAGCAACGTGGACATCTTCGAATGGAAGCTTTTATCTATCTGCAGACTATTGAGATTCACCTGCAGCCTGCGGGCATAGTAGCTTCGGGCATCGATAAGGTTAAGCGCTTTCTTGGCTCTAACCTTCAGACTCCCAGAGTAATCGTCAAAGCTAACTTCGCCTTCAAAGACAATCACCGTATCCAATTTAATCAAAGCCTGACACTGCTCATAGACATCTGCAAAGATAGAAACCTCAATCCGGGCGGTACGATCATCTAATGTAACAAAGCACATTTTATCGCCACGCTTGTTTTTCATGGTTCTCATGGCCACAACCAATCCTGCAATGTTCTGGCTTTCACCTCTTGCAGGTTGGAGATCCCGGATACGATTTCGTATAAAGTGGCGAATTTCCTGCTCATACTCATCGATAGGATGACCCGTCAGATAAAGACCCAGCGTGTCTTTTTCACCGCTCAGCCTGACTTTGTCGGTCCATTCCTCAACGCGGCCATACTTGTCATAGACATTCTCTTCACCCGCTGGCACCAATGCACCGAATAAATCACCGTGCCCGGAATCTAAACTTTTTGCTGCCTGATCAGCCGCTTTAATCGCTTCAGGCTGACTGGATTCCAATACAGCACGATTAAAGTTATATCGGGACTTTTTACCCGGTACCGGGCCTAACAAGTCTACTGCGCCTGATCGAATCAGAGCTTCGAGAACCCGTTTATTGATACTCTTGGCATCAACCCGCTCACAGAAATCAAACAGATCCTTGAAAGCACCTCCTGACTTTCTGGCCTCAACGATTGACTCAATAGGGCCCTCTCCTACCCCTTTAATGGCACCCAAGCCATAAACAATATGCCCATCATCGTTAACACCGAACATATAGTCACCGCTGTTTACATCCGGCGGCAATACTGTGAGCTCCATCTCTCGGCACTCTTCTATGAACGTCACAACCTTATCGGTATTCTGCATATCTGAACTCATTACTGCTGCCATGAATTCAGCAGGATAATGAGCCTTCAACCAAAGAGTCTGATAAGAGACCAGAGCATAGGCCGCTGAGTGAGACTTGTTAAAACCATACCCGGCAAACTTTTCAACCAGGTCAAAGATTTTCATGGCCAGCTCGCCATCAATCCCCTGGCTTATAGCCCCCTCTTCAAAGATCGACCTTTGTTTGGCCATCTCTTCCGGTTTTTTCTTACCCATGGCACGACGCAACATATCCGCCCCACCCAGGGTATAGCCTGCCAACACCTGGGCAATCTGCATAACCTGCTCCTGATACAGGATAATGCCGTAGGTGGGCTGCAAGATCGGCTGAAGCCACTCATGCTGATACTGAGCATCCGGGTAAGAAAGCTCTTCACGACCATGCTTTCGATTGATGAAGTTATCTACCATGCCTGACTGCAAGGGGCCAGGACGGAACAGAGCCACCAGAGCGATAATATCTTCAAAACAGTCGGGCTGAAGACGCTTGATCAGGTCTTTCATACCCCTGGACTCGAGCTGGAATACAGCGGTAGTCTCAGCTCGCTTCAACATGTCGTAGGAGTACTTGTCCTCGAGATCAATCATCATGATATCGAGTTCATCCTCACCGCGCTGCTGACGGCGAGGGTTGATCATTTTCAGCGCCCAATCAATGATGGTCAGTGTTCTCAGCCCCAGGAAGTCAAACTTCACCAGACCTGCAGACTCCACATCATTCTTATCAAACTGAGTAACAACACTACCACCGCTCTCATCACAATAAAGCGGGGCAAAATCTGTCAGTTTGGTGGGTGCTATAACAACGCCACCGGCATGCTTACCGACGTTCCGGGTAACCCCTTCAAGTTTGAGGGCCATCTCCCAGATTTCTTTACCATCCTCATCGACCTCAAGGAAATCCCTGATCATGGCCTCTTGCTCAAACGCCTTGCTCAGAGTCATGCCAATTTCGAAAGGAATCATTTTCGAGAGCCGATCTGCCAGTCCGTAGGACTTGCCCTGAACCCTGGCAACATCTCTGACCACCGCTTTAGCGGCCATGGTTCCGAAAGTGATAATCTGGGATACCGCATCACGGCCATAGGTTCGAGCCACGTAATCGATGACCTTGTCACGCCCATCCATACAAAAATCGACATCAAAGTCAGGCATGGATACCCGTTCAGGATTCAAGAATCGCTCAAACAGAAGATCGTATTGAATGGGATCAAGGTCGGTAATCTTTTGCGCATAAGCCACCAGAGAGCCCGCACCGGAACCACGACCAGGCCCTACTGGAATCCCGTTATTCTTTGACCACTGGATAAAGTCCATTACGATCAGAAAATAACCCGGAAATCCCATTTGCAGAATAATGTCCAGCTCGAAGTCCAGTCGATCACGATAAATCTTCTCTTTACTGGCGTATTCCGGATCCGCAGGATCCAAAATAGACTGAAGGCGATCCGACAATCCGTCATGGGAAAACTTTCTGAAGAAATCATCCATTGTCATCCCGTCAGGGATAGGGAATTCCGGTAAAAAATACTCCCCCAGGTGAACATAAACCGAACAGCGTCGGGCGATTTCAACTGAATTCTCAAGCGCTTCCGGGATATCAGAGAAGAGTTCGCACATCTCTTCTTCCGATTTCAGATACTGCTCTTCGCTATAACGTTTGACCCGTCGCGGATCATCCAGAGCCGAACTTTCACCAATACAGACTCGAGCTTCATGAGCCTCAAAGTCTTCTCTCTTGATAAACATGACATCATTGGTCGCCACAACCGGGCAAGCATATCGCTCAGCAAGGGCGACAGAACCATGAAGACAGGCCTCATCACCTGCCCGGGAAGTTCTGTGAAGCTCAAGGTAATACCTGCCCGGAAAAGCCTCCATCCATTCAGTCAACAATTCTCCAGCCAGCTCCTCATTGCCACTGAGAATCGCCTGCCCCACATCACCCTCTTTAGCACCGGAAAGGGCTATCAAACCTTCAGATTTCTCCTTCACCCACTCTCTTTTAACAATTGCTTTTCCATGAACCTGATTCTCCAGAAAAGACTGGGAAATCAGCTCTGTGAGGTTTCTATATCCTTTTGCATTCATAGAAAGCAACACAAGTCTGACTGGCTCTTGTGCCGGATCAGAATGGGTGACCCAGAGATCAGCACCACTGATAGGCTTGATGCCCGCACCCTGAGCACCGTTATAAAATTTTACCAGTGAGCAGAGGTTTGACTGATCAGTAACAGCCACTGCAGGAATCCCCTGGTCTGCAACTGTCTTGATCAAAGGTTTGATGCGAACCAGACCATCGCTCAGGGAAAATTCTGAATGGAGTCTCAGGTGTATGAAACGTGCAGGCATGAGAGAAGGTAGACCAACTAAAGGGAATCCTTAATTTTAACAACAGAGCTCCGAAATCTGCCAGCCCTGTGTTTCCAAGAAAGGATATTTAAACAGTAAACAACCATAAATCATGATTACCAACCCATAAGAAAGCCCTGCTGGAATAAAAAACCATTAAAACAGGGCCCAAAGGAAGAAATTCATACTAAAAAACCGGGTATCAACTTATGAATGTTCCACAGAAGCAGCCAACAATGCTTCACGCACCGGCTTGAATGATCGACGATGAATAGGCGTTGCTCCCAACTTTTTCAGCGCATCCATATGGACCTTGGTAGGATAACCTTTATGACCACCTATCCCATAGCCAGGGTACAACTTCTCCAGCTCAACCATTTCGCGATCACGAGTAACTTTTGCAAGGATTGATGCCGCACCAATTTCAGCTACACGGCCATCCCCTTTTATTACGGCTTCAGCAGGGCAAGGGAGATCAGGACAGCGATTCCCATCGATTAACGCCAAATCAGGTTTTATAGAGAGCCCCGCAACAGCCCTTTGCATAGCAAGCATGGTGGCATGGAGAATATTGAGTTCATCAATTTCGTCGACTTCCGCTCTCCCTAGTGACCACGACAGCGCCTTCTCTTTAATTTCATCAAAGAGCTCATCTCGCCTTTTTTCAGACAGCTTCTTGGAATCATTCAAACCCGCTATGGGGTTTTCCGGATCCAGTATCACGGCGGCTGTTACGACCGGCCCACAAAGCGGACCACGACCTACTTCATCGACACCACATACCCGGGAAAAAGCTTCGGGGACAGCAAACAAATCCATTTCATTTTGTTGCATCGTACTTTCCTACTACTGACATAATCGCCTGATACGCCAGAGCACTGGCATCTCGCTTAAGCGTTTTATGAATCTCTGTAAATTCCTGAACCAGATGACTTCGCCACTCCTCATCATCAAGCGCTCTGGACATGGCCTCATAAAGCTTTTCCGGAGTTGCATCATTCTGCAACAACTCGGGCACACAGGGCTTACTTGCCAATAAATTAGGCAGACCAACATGCTCGACCTTTACCAGACGGCTGAGTATTGAGTAACTCAGGGAGGCCATTCGGTAACTGATCACCATAGGTCTTTTATGCAAGGCTGCTTCTAGCGTTGCTGTTCCCGATGCAATCAAAATAGCATTCGCTGCAGCCATCATCTGTGAGGCTTTACCCACAGCAACCGTCACATCCAAATCCGAATAACTTTCCAGCATGGGTAACAGCTGTAATTTTCGTTTTTCACTGGCACAGGGCATCAGAAATCGAATGTCAGGATGATCTTTCTTCAATAAACGTGCTGTTTGCAAAAACAGATCACCCAAACGAGCCACTTCAGCTTTACGACTGCCGGGTAATAACGCAACAATTGCCCCCTTCTCCTCAATACCAAGGGAGCGACGGGCCTCTGAAGAATCCGGACTCCATGCCACCTGATCAGCCAGAGGATGACCGACAAAAGTGACTGGAACGCCATGCCCCTGATAATAATCAGCCTCAAAGGGCAGCAATGCCAGCATATGATCAACTGAGCGCCTTATTTTTTTCAGGCGTCCCTCTCTCCATGCCCAGACCTGCGGACTCACATAATGAACAGTGGGAATCTGATTGGATTTCAGGAATTTTTCTAAAGGAAGGTTAAAGTCAGGTGCATCTATTCCAATAAAGACATCCGGCTTTTCAGACACAAAGGCTTCTTTAAGCTGTTTACGAATGCCAAGCAGTTCTTTCAGCCGGCCCAGAACCTCAACAAGCCCCATCACCGAAAGTCTTTCCATAGGAAAAAGACTTTCAAACCCCTCAGCTATCATCATCGGGCCACCGATACCGTAGCACCGGGCATCAGGATGATGGACTTTGATCTCCCTGATCAGGGCTGCTCCCAGGATATCACCAGAGGCCTCCCCGGCCACCAGAGCAAATGACAGTGTTCTGGACATTCCTATTTATTCACCTTTGAAGAGGCAGGACACCCCTGCAACTACCACCAGTGAACCGCTGGAAAAGTCGAAAGTAAAGACGGGATCAGAGGTGGCAGACAGGAAGAAGTGATTGAATCGATCAGCGAGTGATGCCGCGAGTTGACGCTCTGAGAGAATCAATCAACAGCTCAATCTCAGGCTGTTTTTCCATAGACTCAAGTCGACCAAGCGCTTCGCTGGTTCGCAAGCCTTGTCTATAGATCAACTTATAGCACTGTCGCAATTCACGAATCAGCTCCGGGCTATAACCACGACGCCTCATTCCCTCAAAATTCATACCGTGCGCCTTGGCCGGATTACCACTGACCATAACAAATGCAGGTACATCTTTAAATATGGCGGTATGAGCAGCGCTCATACTGTAATCACCAATGACACAGAATTGATGAACCGTAGTAAATCCACCAAGAATAACGCCGTCTCCAACTCTCACATGCCCTGCTAGAGTCGCGTTATTGGCCATGATAATGTTGCTGCCGACAATGCAGTCATGAGCAACGTGAACATAGGCCATCAACAGATTGTTACTGCCTATTTTGGTGATCGAAGTATCCTGAGTGGTACCACGATGAATCGTGCAACCTTCCCGGATAACATTATTGTCGCCAATCTCGAGCCAGGTAGTCTCTCCCGCATACTTCAGATCCTGACAATCTTCACCGACGCTAGCGAACTGAAATATACGGTTATTTCTGCCAATTCTGGTATGCCCTTTGATGACTACATGAGCATTAATTTCTGTTCCAGAGTCAATTTCAACATTTGCGCCAATAACGGCATAGGGTCCGACCTTTACGTCCGGCGCCAGGACAGCACTCGGATCGATGATTGCTGTTGGATGAATCAATTCATCACGAACAACATTTGATTCTTGGCTGGAACGGGAATCAATCAAGACTATAGTTCCTTTCTTGCACAGGTTATTTCAGCAGAGCAAGCTATCTTACCATCAACCTGTCCTTCACAGGAAAATTTCCAGATATTTCTTTTCATGGCTACGAACTCAGCCCTGAGTATTACCTGGTCACCAGGGACAACAGGGCGACGAAAGCGGACTTTATCAGCACCTGCAAAGTAGTAGATACTATTGTCTTCTTCCTGTCTCACCTTCATCTGATAACCAAGAATACCTGCAGCCTGAGCCATAGACTCAATCAACAAAACACCTGGCATAACAGGGTGATCAGGAAAGTGCCCGGTAAATTGAGGTTCATTAGCCGTAATATTTTTGAGGCATTCAATGATGTTTTTCTCAAGATCCACAGCTATCACTCTGTCGACCAGAAGAAAGGGATAGCGATGAGCCAAAATAGACTGGATCTCCTCAATATTGATCATGCAACTGAACTCAACAAGGTTATCAGTAAAGATTCGAAAATCATCAACCACAGGCGTAATGCTGGCATTGAACACTCACCTCAATACAACAAAAGGCTGGTAATCCAGCCTTTAAGTACTATGAACCTATTGAACAGAACGAACAAACGAGTTCAAAATACACTCTGCTAATCATCAAGCCGACGCTCACATTGCTTCAGCCGTTTAGCCATATCATCCAGCTTCCTGAAGCGCACAGCGTTCTTACGCCACTCACCCGCTTCCATAATTCCAGTTCCAGAAGCATAAGCACCGGGCCGAGTGATTGACTTGGTCACCATCGCCATACCTGACAAATGGACGTGATCAGCAATAGTGATATGGCCTGCAAGCCCGGCAGCACCCGCAATAGTGCAATATTCACCCACTTTTGTACTTCCGGAGATACCCACATTAGCTGCAATGGCCGTATGCTTACCAATTACAACATTATGTGCCACCTGAACAAGGTTATCGATCCTGACGCCATCATGAATAACCGTGTCGCCCAGCGCGCCACGATCAATACAGGTACAGGAACCAATCTCCACGTCATTACCAATAACGACACCACCTATCTGGGCAATTTTGTGCCACTGACCATCGGAACGGGCATTACCAAAACCATCTGCACCAATAACAGCATTGGCATGAATAATACTGCGCTCCCCCATGAAGACACCGTGGCACACAGTAACATTCCGACAGATATGGCTGCCTGCCCCGATCACAGAATCATGCCCGATAATCGCACCGGCATCTATTCTGACATTTTCAGAAACCTGTACTCCAGACTCAACCACTACCCCTGGACCAATAGCAGCGGTAGGATGAATCTGAGCATCTGGAGCAATCACTGCGGTTGGGTGTACACCTTCTGGCTGCCCCATATCTCCATCAAACAGATGAGAGAGAGTGGCATACCCCAAATAAGGGTTTTCGAGAATCAATGCATTTCCAGTCCAGGCTTCTGCCTGAACCGGAGTCAAAATGACCGCACTGGCCCCCGTACTTTCCAGATAACGCGCATAAGCAGGATTAGCCAGGAAAGCCAGCTCTCCGGTTATCGCGTCCTGTAAGGTATTTAAACCAGAGATCTGCTCCCCTGCATCACCCTTAAGCTCAGCACCTACCTTGTCAGCCAGTTCAGACAAGGTATAGGAAAAAGACTGCATCATCGATTACTTCAACTTGTTCATACGCTCAATCACCTTTCTGGTGATATCAAATTCAGGTTTAACAAAACGAACCGCGCCACGCTCCAGCACCAGATCATAGTTCAGTTCTTTAGAAACCTCATCAATGGCTTTTTCAAGCTTTGGTCTCATCTTGCCCAGCTCAGCCTGATCAGAACGAGCTTTCTCACCTCTCAACTGACGATCTTGCAGCTGAAGGTCTTCAAACTTACGCTTGATTTCAAGCTGACGGTTCTCGCGCTGTCCGTCTGTCAGTGTTGGACCATCTTTCTTAAGCTTTTGTTCCAGTCCTTTAATATCATCTTGAAGCGCTTTTAATTGCTTTATTTTTGGAGCAAACATCTTCTCAGCTTCTTTGGCATACTTTTTGGCAGAGTCTGACTCCAGTACAGCCATTTCTGAGTCGACTACTGCAATCTTTTGTGCCTGAGCCAGTGGAGATAATAGCAACAGAGCTACAAACGCCAGTTTGATCGATTTCAAGTTCATTCTCCTGAATAAAAAATGTAAAGTCCAAGCCTGAGCATACAACTATAAGCCAGAAACCACCTAAAGCCTGAAACACCCACCTATGTGCTTGAGGTATCTTCGGAGTTCCCACTCAGCAGCACGCGAGATTGGCCTCATTATAATGAAAAGACACTATATCGCATCTATTTAATGCTGCACTGCCTTTAAAGAATCCGTAAACATTGAACCCTTCCACCTGATAACCCAAAGCTGACTCATTACCATAAATAGCACTAAAGTCCAAAAGCTCTGAATCAAGAGAGAAATCAAGGGGAAGCAAAACAAGTGCTGACCAGGATAGACCTGGCCAGCATTGATGCTTTTTAGAAAGGTGTACCCAGAGAGAACTGGAATACCTGAGTCTGATCTTCGCCTTTCGGATTCAGAGCTTTGGCCAGACTGAAAGTCAAAGGACCCAGCGGAGTAATCCAGGTCAGGCCAATACCAGCACTGTAACGTAGCTCTGCGAAATCAGGGTTTGAACAGTCCTTGATATCGCCACTGGGGCAGCTGGTATCAAAAACATTACCAAAATCAAAGAACAAGCTGGTTCTTAGTGAACGCTGATCTTTTACGAAAGGTAATGGGAAGAGAATTTCAGCGGTACCCTCAATAACAAGGTCACCACCGATAGAGTTATAGTCACTATCATTCTTCTCCTTAGCTTTTGGTCCCAGAGAGTTATCCTTGTAGCCCCGGACAGAACCAAAACCACCGGCGTAAAAATGCTCAAAGAATGGGATATCGGTTGTATCACCATAAGCACCGATATAACCAATTCGTGTCGACACTCGTCCGGTTAATGACTGAGTAATAGGCTGAAAGTACTGACCACGATAAACCAGCTTATAGAAACTGACATCTGAACCAGGAATAGTCACCTGAGCAGATGCACTCTGCGAGTAACCACGTGTGGGCAACAAACCCCGGTTAAGCTCACTCTCAGACCAGCCCAGTGTAGCCTTCAGATTGGTGAAGTTATCGCCATTATTCTTCAGATAATCCAGAATGTAATCCGGTGTATCAGTACCCGTTTTAATACTGGTAGCGTCCACACCTAATCCCATACTGATGGACTGCGTTTCTGAAATCGGGTAGCCAAAGTTGACATTAGCACCGGTAGTATCAGCAGCGTAGTTTGAAATATCAGTATTGCTGTAATCGTATGAACGGTGAAATACGCTAAACCCACGACTCACACCATCTACCGTGTAATAAGGGTCGGTGAAGCTGAAATTATAGAGCTGACTGACATCACTCTTGTTGAGTCCAACCGAAACCTTGTTACCTGTTCCAAGGAAGTTATTCTGACTCACAGAGCCACCCAACAACAGACCATCGGATTGAGAGTAACCAACACTAGCAGTAATACTGCCAGAAGGCTGTTCTTCAACGGTATAATTCACATCAATCTGATCACTGGTTCCAGGAACCGGCGGCGTTTCCACATTAACTTCTTTGAAGTAACCCAGCCGCTCTAGACGTACTTTAGACTGCTCAATTTTCTGACTGTTTGCAGAGGCTCCTTCCATCTGACGCATTTCACGACGCAGAACCTCATCTTCCGTTTTCGTGTTACCAGAGAAATTAATTCTACGAACATAAGCACGTTTGCCAGGATCAACAAAGAATGTCAGCGAGACGGTTTTCTTTTCATGATCCGGAGTAGGAATACCTGTTACGTTGGCAAAGGTATAACCTTCATTACCCAAACGTCTGCTAAGAATTTCTTCGGTCGTCGTAATAACCCTGCGGGAAAAGACTTGCTCAGGCTTGGCCAACAATAATCTTTCCGCTTCATCTTCAGGGATTATCAGATCACCCGCCAGCTTAACATCGCTAACCGTATATTTATCACCTTCATCAATGTTGACTGTGATAAACACGCTCTGCTTGTCAGGACTGATTGAAACCTGAGTAGAACGAATACTGAAATTAATATAACCACGATCAAGATAATAAGAGCGCAAGCGCTCCAGATCACCTGACAGTTTTTCTCTGGAATATTTGTCGCTGGAGCCAAAAAAGGAGAACCACCCGGACTCTTTCAGCTCAAACAGATCAACCACATCTTCCTGAGGAAACACAGAATTACCAACAACATTAATATGCTGAATGGTGGCAACCTTGCCTTCTTTAACATTAATGGTCAGTTTGATTCGGTTACGAGGCTGGGCTTCAACGTCAGCAGTAATACTGGCTCCATATCGCCCCTGGGCAACGTACTGACGCTCCAGTTCAAGACGAATGGCCTCTAAAGTAGCCTGCTGAAATATCTCGCCCTCAGCCAGACCTGATTTACTCAAGCCCTGTTTGAGATCTTCAGTTTTGATCGCCTTGTTACCTTTAATAACGATCTCACTGATGGAGGGACGCTCAATAACCGAAATAACCAGAATATCTCCATCTCTGGCCATTTGAATATCTTTGAAATACCCTGTCTGAAACAGGGATTTAGCTGCACTGGAAATCTGCACGGATTCAATATCATCTCCCACCTCAATGGGTAATGAATTAAATACCGTTCCGGCTGAAACCCTCTGCAGGCCATCAATCCGGATATCAGACACTACAAAAGCGTTGGCGCCTGACGCATAGGCCATTGAGCCAATCAGCAGAGACAACAGTGATCGCTTCATGGAATCCGTTCTTAGTCCGTGTTCATCTTTTACTCTGGGTAGTAGCATCAGAAAAGCCGGCTTATGTCGTTATAAAGAGCCAGTATCATCACACTGACCACCAGAGTCACCCCAATTTTCAGCCCAACCATCTGGGCCTTTTCAGATAGAGGTTTACCCCTAACCCACTCCACCAGATAGAACAACAGATGTCCTCCATCCAGAACAGGAATGGGCAGCAAATTCAAAACCCCGAGACTGACGCTCAACATAGACAGGAAGTAGAGAAAATTCTCCAATCCTGATTGCAGGGACGCGCCAGCCACTTTAGCAATGGTAATGGGACCGCTCAAGTTTTTTACCGAAACCAGTCCCACCACCATTTTCCACAGCGACTCAAGAGTCAATCCCGTCAAGGCTGACGTTGCCTGTACGGCTTTGGGAACTGCGGACAAAGGATCAAACTGCAACGTCCTGGTCATATCGTCAGGCCAGGAGACAGATTGCACTCCTGCACCAATATAACCCACTCGCTGACCTTCCACCTCTTTATCACCCGGCGTAAGGGTCAGTCTTTGGACACTGCCGTCCCGTTCAATTTCTATTTGTAAGACTTTACCAGGATGACTACGAATCAGATTAACCCAAGCCAACCAATCCTGTACAGGCTCACCATTTGTCTTGAGTATCTTGTCACCTGACTGCAGACCTGACTGCTCAGCTGCACCGCCTGCAACAACCTGACCTACGATAGCAGGTATCTGAGGCGAATAAGGAACTAACCCCAGTGATTTAACCGGATTCAACCCCTCATCACCCACCAGCCAGTTATCCAAAGACAACTGTCTGATCACTTCAGAGCCTTCAGGCTTGACACCAGGCACTCCAGGCCTGACTGTGACATCTACGGTGCGACTGTCACCGATAAACGACAATAGCTCCATATTAACCTGTTGCCAGCCAGGCGTTTCGGTTGAGTCAATCCTTACAATTTCATCACCGGGTTGAATACCTGCCAGAGCTGCCGGAGAATCAGGTAATACTGTTTCTACCTGAGGCAAAACGGTTTTCACACCGAGCACGTACATCAACCAGAGAGCCGCTATAGCCAACAGAAAGTTTGCAATAGGACCTGCCGCCACAATCGCTATACGAGAAAGAACGGGTTTACTGTTAAAAGCAAACTGTTTCTCGGATTCAGCTACTGGCCCTTCCCGCTCGTCCAGCATCTTGACGTAACCACCCAGTGGGATGGCTGCAATAACGTATTCTGTTCCCTGACGGTCAGTTCTTTTCCACAGAGGCTTACCAAAACCCACCGAGAAACGCAGCACTTTGACACCGCAACGGCGAGCCACCCAAAAGTGGCCAAACTCATGGATACTGACAAGAATACCCAGCGTTATGACAAAGGCCAGAAAAGTCTGCAAAGTTCCAATTATCATTTCGGGCTACCCAACCTCCGGTATACCTGCCTGTCTACCTTGACTCTGCAATGCCACAGCAGTGAATGACAGTATTTTATGATTCAAAGTAAGACTGTAAATAGAATATCGCCAGAATGACAGTGAATTATATGCCTTTCCATCTTACGAGCTTCACGCTGTCTTATGCCATTGCTCAATCTTGGCCCTGGCCTGCAACCTTGCTCTTCGATCAGCGTCTAACACCTGTTCTATATCACCCGCACTGTTAACCTGAAGCGCCTGCAATGTTGCATCAATAACATCAGGGATACGATCAAAGCGCAGGTGATCCCCTAAAAAGGCCTCAACAGCCGCCTCATTGGCAGCATTCAGCATTGCAGCAGCAGTGCCCCCTGTAGAAGCAGCGTCCTGTGCGAGTTGCAGGCATCTGAAACGCTGCATACAAGGCTTCTGAAAATCCAGTCTTCCGACATCAGCCAGAGAAAGCGGCGCAACACCCGACTGTATACGCTCAGGCCAAGCCAGCGCATGGGCAATCGGAGTTCTCATATCCGGATTACCCATCTGCGCCAAAACAGAGCCATCTTCGTAATCAACCAGAGAGTGAATAATACTCTGGGGATGGATCACGACCTCAACCTGAGAAGGACTAGCCCCAAACAGCCAACAGGCCTCAATAAACTCCAAGCCTTTATTCATCATCGTGGCCGAGTCCACGGAAATCTTTCGGCCCATACTCCAGTTGGGGTGTGCACAGGCTTGTGCCGGTGTCACCATAGGGAGAGTATCCACTGGCACATCCCTGAAAGGTCCACCCGAAGCCGTGAGCAAAATTCTTCTAACCCCTACCCTGTCAAGTCCTTCACGATAACCATGAGGCAGACACTGGAAGATAGCATTATGCTCACTATCAATAGGAAGCAACTGAGCCCCGGACTCTTTCACCGAGTCCATAAAAAGTGCACCGGTCATTACCAGAGCCTCTTTATTGGCCAGCAAAACTTTCTTTCCTGCTTTAACCGCCGCCAGTGTCGGTAACAGACCTGCTGCCCCGACAATAGCCGCCATCACCACATCAACCTCTGAATCAGCTGACACCTGGGCTACAGAGCGGGCACCACCGAGCACTTCGGTTTTAAAACCTTCAGCCTTGACTGAATCCCTTAACTGATCTGCAGCAACAGGATCCGACATCACAGCAAAGTCAGGCTTGAATGTCCTGACTTGCTCTAACATGACATCATGACTGCGACAGGCCACCAGAGATCTGACTCTGTATCGATCACTGTTTCGAGCAATTACATCAAGAGTACTTTTTCCGATTGACCCGGTTGAACCCAGAACACATACCTGTTGCATGCTTAACTCCCAGCGACAATCAGAGCCAGTGTGAAAACCGGAATGGCTGCTGTCAGACTATCTATTCTATCCAGTACACCACCATGGCCCGGTAGCAGGTTACTACTGTCTTTAATGCCGCGCTCACGCTTGAGCATACTCTCAAAAAGATCACCCAAAACAGACACGAGGACAACAGCCACCGAAAGCAGCAAGAGCCCCATTCCCCGGGCAAATGACAAATCATGATAAAGACCAACACAAGCGGCCACTAACAGTGACATCAGCAAGCCACCCACCAAACCTTCAATGGTCTTCTTGGGACTCACGCGCTCAGCCAATTTGTGCCGACCGAGATTTTTACCTGCAAAATATGCCCCAACGTCAGCAGCCCACACCAGCAGGAAAACCAACATAATGGTCCAACCCTGCTGATCATGAAATTTGAGTTTGGACAAAGCAAACCAGGCAGGCACAAGGGTCAACAAACCCATTACCAGCCTAAGCAATCGACTATGGCAGAATTTTGCGGATACTGGATAACCTTTCACCAGAGCAAATGCAATCAACCACCAGACAATCGAAACAGCCAACAATAAATAAGCGGATACACCTTGGACAAACCAACAGGCAACACCTGTCAATACTGCATAACCCAACCGAGTAACGGCATCTTCGAAACCGGAAAGATTAGCCCACTCCCAAGCTGCCAGCATGATAACCAGAGCAATCAGAACTGAAAAAGCGGTAGGGGGAAGAAAGATAACACTGGCCAGGGCCAATGGTGCCAACACCACGGCCGTGAGAATTCTCTGTTTTAACACGTAGCCTCAGCCTCCAACTGCTCGCTGGTTTTGCCAAACCGTCTCTGACGATTGACATAAGCCAGGAGCGCACACTCAAACTCCTTACGGTCGAAATCCGGCCACAAGGTTTTGGTAAAATAAAATTCGCTGTAGGCACACTGCCATAAAAGGAAATTACTGATACGCTGCTCACCACTGGTTCTGATAAGAAGGTCTGGCTCAGGCAAACCTGCCGTCGTTAGATTCTGGCCGATTAATGACTCATTAACCTGGTCTGCGGATATCTCACCCTGCTCTACCATTTTAGCCACTTTGCGAGCAGACTGAGCAATATCCCACATTCCTCCGTAATTGGCAGCAATCACCAGAGTCACTTTCGCCTCATCGGCAGTCAAAGCTTCTGCTTCTGCAATATGCTCTTGAATTGTCGGACTGAAACGACTTACGTCGCCTATAATCCTGAGCCTGATATTATTCTTTTTGAGCTTGCGAGTTTCTCTGCGAAGCGTCCTCAGGAAAAGCTCCATCAAACCATCCACTTCACTCTTGGGACGGTTCCAGTTTTCACTGCTGAAAGCAAACAGAGTAAGTACCTCAACACCGACTTCCCCACAAGCTTCTACTACTTCCCTGACGGCCTTTACACCCGCTCGATGACCAGCAAGACTGGGAAGCAATCGCCGTTTCGCCCAGCGGTTATTTCCATCCAGAATGATGGCCACATGGCGAGGCAACTTCTTGACCGGTATTCCCTCTAAGCTGCCGTTTTCCTCTTGCGATTTCATGGCCATTCACTATTTTGTTGATCTGAAAAAAACAATCTTTTTTACAACACCTTGCAGGAGCTCACAGCAAATTGCAAGCTCACACAAGGGGCTATTATCAATGCTTTCAGGCCTGTTTTTACGGAGAAACCAGAGACATGGAAAAGACAGCATCCCCGCTCAAAAAAGCATCAAGAAAAGCATCAAACAGCCATAAGCCTGAAGTACAGCCATACCTTCAAACAATGAACCCACTGCTACATTGGCATGGCTGTAATTTCATAACAAATCAATAGAAGACGAAGTCCTTAGACTTCCATCAGATCTTTCTCTTTGGTGGCCAGCGCTGCATCAACAGCAGCAATAAACTTGTCCGTTACTTTCTGGATATCATCCTGTGCACGACGCTCATCGTCCTCACTGATTTCCTTTTCCTTTTCCAGTTCCTTAACGTCAGCCAGTGCGTCACGACGAATATTGCGGATAGCAACTTTGGCATTCTCAGCTTCCTGACGAGCCTGACGACTGTATCCCTTACGGGTTTCTTCTGTCAGAGCAGGCAGCGGTATACGAATCACCTCACCTGCAGTAGAAGGATTAAGACCCAGGTCTGACTTCAGAATCGCTTTTTCCACATCAGGAACCATCTGCCTTTCCCAAACGCGAACAGCCAGAGTTCTGGCATCTTCTGTAGAAATATTAGCGACCTGACTCAGTGGAGTGTCGGAGCCATAGTATGACACCTTGACGCTATCCAGCAGACTCGGATGAGCACGACCCGTACGAATTTTCGCAAACGCCCCACTCAGAGAGTCAACACTCTTATTCATGCGATCTTGCGCATCTTGCTTAATTTCTTCAATCATTTACCACCCCACTCACCAGTGTTCCTTCTTCGCCACCTACCACCGTATTGAGCAGAGCACCGGATTTATTCATATTGAAAACCCGAACAGGCATCTGCTGATCCCGGACCAGGCAGATTGCAGTCAAATCCATAACGCCAAGCTTACGCTCAAGCACATCATCATAGGTCAGGGATTCGAATTTTACTGCATCAGGATGTTTGACAGGATCCTTGTCATAAATACCGTCAACCTTGGTTGCTTTCAGAACAACATCCGCGTCTACCTCTATGCCACGAAGACAGGCAGCTGAATCTGTTGTAAAGAAAGGGTTACCGGTACCTGCAGAAAAGATCACTACATCACCACCGTTAAGGTAGCGCATTGCACGACGATGGTCATAGTGCTCTACAACACCATCCATCGGAATGGAAGACATAACACGGGTATTGATATTTGAACGCTCAAGAGCATCACGCATAGCCAGAGCATTCATGACAGTTGCCAGCATACCCATATGGTCGCCAGTCACACGGTCAAGACCAGCAGCACTTAATGCCGCTCCACGAAAGAGGTTTCCGCCACCGATTACGATACCAACCTGAACGCCGATACCTACCAGCTGGCCGATCTCCAGGGCCATTCTGTCAAGAACACTGGGATCAATGCCAAAGCCACCTTCTCCTTGAAGGGCCTCACCACTGAGTTTAAGCAGAATGCGCTTGTATTTCGGTTGTCGATCATTTGCCGGCATTTTCAGCTTTCCGATTCAGAGTTAGGCGAAGAAGCGCCTGCCCCCGACAGCCTGCCGACTCAGCCCACGCTCTGATAAACGAGCTTCAAACACTATATGCTGCTGATCTCAGCGAACTGAATCAACAACCTTGCATTAGTGAATTACTCTCAGACACCAGAACATAAGTTAAACCTGCAGGCTTGTCAGGCAAACGTCAAAGCGCTTACCTGACTAATAGGTCAGGCACCATCCATTAACCAGTAATAACCAGTATCAGGATTAGAGTCCAGCCTGAGCGCGAACTTCAGCAGCGAAGTCCACCTCTTCTTTCTCGATACCTTCACCGACTTCGTAACGAACAAAGCTGGTGATGACAGCGTCAGCTTTCTTGGCCAGAGCGCCGACTTTAACATCAGGATCTTTAACGAAAGGCTGTTCTGTCAGGCTGTTTTCAGCCAGGAACTTGTTGATACGGCCTACAATCATCTTCTCGATGATTTCAGCCGGCTTGCCAGACTGCTCTGCCTGAGCTTTGAAGATTTCCTTCTCTTTCTCAACCAGATCAGCAGGCATTTGATCTTTGTTAACCACTTGAGGGTTAACAGCTGCAACGTGCATAGCTACATCACGAGCCAGTTCGGAGTTACCACCGTCCAGGCTAACCAGCACAGCAATACGCTTGTTACCGTGAACGTAAGCGTCAATAACGCCACCTTCTACGATACTAATACGACGAACATCGATGTTTTCACCGATTTTCTGTACCAGTGCCAGACGAGCTTCTTCCAGCTCACCTTCCATCAGCTTGGCTACGTCAGCTTCCTTACGATCAAAAGCAGCGTCCACTACTCTTTGAACGTAACCCAGGAAGTTGTCGTCACGAGCAACAAAGTCGGTCTCGGAATTCACTTCAACCATAACACCAAAGCTGCCATCTTCTGCAACTTTAGTAGCGACAATACCTTCAGCGGCAGTACGACCTGCTTTCTTGGCGGCTTTAGCCTGACCTGACTTACGCAGCTCTTCAATCGCCTTTTCGATATCGCCTTCTGAAGCAACCAGAGCCTTCTTGCATTCCATCATGCCCAGGCTAGTGCGCTCACGCAGTTCCTTAACCAGTGCTGCAGTAATTGCTGCCATGGTGGGTTCCTCTCGCAAATATTCAATAAGGGGTTCAGGACAGCCTTGAGCCTTCTTGCACTGCCTCAAGCCTTATAAAGAAGCTTGTGCATACTGAAGCTCTTGTCAATGACTATCCCAATATGACAAACGCTCTTTTAAATCTGAAAAAAGGGGGCCAGGCCCCCTTTTCACAACGATTCAGAAGATTAAGCTTCTTTAGCTTCTTCCTGACCGTCATCAGCCTTGGTTTCAGCTGCTGCTGCTTCTACAACTGCAACTTCAACTTCAACTTCAACTTCTGCTTCTGCTTCTGCTTCAACTTCAACTTCTACGAACTCGCTTTCAGCGCCAGTATTGGCAGCTGCACGACCTTCGAGAATGACATCAGCAGCAGCTTTGATGTAGAGCTGAATGGCGCGAATCGCATCATCGTTACCTGGGATAACGTAATCAACACCTTCAGGGCTGGAGTTGGTGTCAACGATACCGATGACAGGGATACCCAGCTTGTTAGCTTCCTGAATAGCGATGCGCTCGTGCTCAACATCGATAACAAACAGTGCGTCTGGCAGACCACCCATTTCCTTGATACCACCCAGAGAGCGATCCAGTTTTTCCAGATCACGACGGCGCATCAGGGCTTCTTTCTTGGTCAGCTTTTCGAAAGTACCATCTTCTGCCTGAACTTCAAGATCACGCAGACGACGTACAGACTGACGAATGGTCTTGTAGTTGGTCAGCATACCACCCAACCAGCGGTGAGCCACAAAAGGCATAGAGCAGCGAGCTGCTTCTTCACGGATGATTTTACCGGCAGCACGCTTGGTACCAACGAACAGAATCTTGTTCTTACTTTCGGCCAGCTTGTGAACGAAGCTCATCGCTTCGTTAAAGGCAGGCATGGTGTGCTCAAGGTTGATAATATGAATCTTGTTGCGCGCACCAAAGATAAATTTGTTCATCTTTGGGTTCCAGAAACGAGTCTGGTGACCAAAGTGCACGCCCGCCTTGAGCATGTCACGCATGGTGACTTGAGCCATGAGAATTCTCCTGTTATAGGGTTAGGCCTCCACACACCCCATGAATTCGACCCGATGATCAACTTTCGCTGATAGCGCCCGGGCACCCTGAATCATGTGTCGGTGCATGTGAGTTCTGTTTAAAAAATAATATAAAAACCACGCATTCAGGAAAGCCTGAGCACGAGGACGCGGATTTATACCACAACTAGACTATTTTTCAAAGCTGACAAGCATCATTTTCAGAAGAATCATGGGCACAATTAGACTAAGGAGTAGCCCCAAAATAACTTCCTTATTCAAATCTGCTCAAAATCCGTTCGGGCCGAGCTTGTCAAAGCCCAATGCCATCACCCTTCGACAGGCTCAGGGCGAACGGAGTCCAGGTGAAAATCGGGAAGTTATTTTGGGACAAATCCTAAAGGCACTATCAACATCGAATAACTGTTTCAGAATCAGATCCCATTCAGATCATAAGCCCCCATGAAATGGCCACTTCTGATATAAATGAAACCAACCCGTCGCATTCTCCATACCTATAGCCATCATGATTATTCAGGTACAAAAGTCCATAGTTAGCATAATCACATGTGATTCATGGATACCGGATTTATCATAACTCGCACCATCACAGTACCCGCCCCTCTATCTGTACTCTTAATATCATTTATGAATTTTGCGAAGCGCCCTACCCCCTAAAAACTTCTCTAAACAGTACTATGCCCAACTCACCGTTCTTTTCTGATAGAATTTAAGCAAGTGCATCCGTAAAGCCCGGGGAAAACAGCCGAAGTAAACCGTCATAGTGATTGAAGCCGCTTTTTATACTTCTGGTATTAAAGACTTGTCACCATGAAAAACACTCAGCATTTTCCTGGCCTCACATAGAACATTGAAATGAACGTTACGATCAAAACCCCTGAAGATATTGAGAAAATGCGTGTCGCCGGCAAACTGGCGGCTGAAGTACTGGAGATGATTACTCCCCATGTTAAGCCCGGTATAACCACTGGCGAACTGGATCGTATCTGCCACGATTACATCGTTAATGAGCAGCAGGCGATACCCGCCCCTCTCAATTATGGTGCAGCACCTGGCCGCCCCGGGTTTCCAAAGTCCATCTGCACATCATTAAACCATGTTGTCTGTCATGGTATCCCCAACGACAAGAAGGCACTGAAAAGCGGCGATATGCTGAACATCGATGTCACCGTTATCAAAGATGGTTACCACGGTGACACCAGTAAGATGTTTCTGGTTGGCAGCTCACAACCTTTTGCTGAAAAGCTGGTTAAAGTAACCCAGGAATGCATGTACAAAGGCATTGAGATCGTCAAACCCGGAGTAAGACTGAGCGACATTGGCCGGGTTATCGCCCAGCACGCCCATGCCAATCACTACTCGGTAGTAGAAGAATACTGCGGCCACGGTATCGGAAAAGTCTTCCACGAAGATCCTCAGGTACTCCACTACGAAGGCTATGGCGACCACAACGACTGCGTTTTGCAGGAAGGCATGACGTTCACCATCGAACCGATGATTAACGCCGGTAAGAAATTCACTAAATTACTGGGCGATGGCTGGACGGTCGTCACCAAGGATCGCCGACCTTCTGCTCAGTGGGAACACACCATTCTTGTTACCTCTGACGGAGTCGAGATACTGACCCTCAGAAGCGAAGAAACCTTCCCTTCCTGATCTTAAATGGCTCGCCCATCTTATCGACAGAGCGCGCGGGCCATTTTTTAGCGATGGAATGCGATAAAAAAACCAGTTTCACACAAGCCAGACCATTATGAATCATGCAAGCCCACAGATCCCCAATCAATTTAAAGTCAAATTGTTTGACAAAAGCGCCTTTGTTACCGCCCTCAAATCACAACCAGCCATCCCTCTCTATAAAAACACCATCCATACCGGCAAAGAAACTCTGAATCAATGGTTCAAGGAAGAAGCCAGTATTGATGAACTGGTTTACAGTCACACCTGGCTCATTGACCAAATCATTATTACTGCATGGGAACAACTCCCCTGGAACCACTCAGAATCCATCAGCTTGCTGGCAGTAGGCGGATATGGTCGGGGAGAACTGCATCCGGGCTCTGACATTGACATTCTGATTCTACTGGCCAGCGATGAATATCAGCTTCACCAGACGGAAATTGAAGCTTTCTTAACCACCCTGTGGGATATCGGCCTTAAAGTTGGCTCCAGCGTTCGCTCCATAACAGAATGCTCTGAACAGGCCAGAGATGATCTGACCATCATCACCAACCTGATGGAAGCTCGCCCGCTCTCAGACCCTGACAACCTGAACCAACGGCTTCAGGAAAAAATCAATGTCAGTCAAATGTGGCCCAGCAAACACTATTTAAAGGCCAAGTTTGACGAACAAAAAGCACGTCATAAAAAGTACGCAGACACAGAATACAGTCTGGAGCCCAATGTAAAAGGCTCTCCCGGCGGAATCCGCGATCTGCATATGCTGGGCTGGGCTGCACGACGCCACTTTGGTACCCGCGATCCAATCAAACTCATGGCTCTTAATTTTCTGACAGAAGCCGAATATGATCAGCTGATTCGCTGCCGTGAATTTTTATGGAAGGTACGCTGGGCTCTTCACACGCTCACAAACAGAGGTGAAGACAGGCTGCTGTTTGACTACCAGCGCTCACTGGCAGAGCAATTTGGCTATCAGGATCACCCGGGGTCAATGGCAGTAGAACAGTTCATGCAGAGCTACTTCCGTACCGTACTCATCGTCGCTCAACTTAAAGACCTGATTCTTCAGAACTTTGATGACAAAATCCTGAATGCCGACACACCACAAACCATCATACCCATCAATGAACGGTTTCAAATACACAATCAGTACATTGAAGCCACTCACGATCAGGTCTTTACCGAACACCCACCCGCCATTCTGGAAATGTTTGTTCTTATGACCCGCAACCCGGATATTCTCGGACCCCGTGCCGAGACCATCCGCCTGCTACGGGATATACGACACACCGTCGACAACCAGTTCAGAAAAGACCCAAGGTGCGCTAAATTATTCCTTCAACTGCTGCAAGCCCCCTATGGCTTGACCATAAGCCTTCGAAGAATGGCCCGTTATGGCATTCTTGGTCGTTACTTGCCAGAGTTTGGTCGAATTATCGGACAGATGCAGTTTGATCTGTTCCACACTTATACAGTGGATGCTCATACCCTGTTACTGATCAAGCACCTGCGTAGCTTCCGGTACGAAGAAAATAAACAACGATACCCTATTGCCTCCAGCATTATCGACGACATCAAGAAACCTGAATTACTGTATGTTGCCGGCCTTTATCACGACATTGGCAAGGGACGAGGCGGTGATCATTCTCAGCTGGGAGCAGTGGATGCTGAAGTATTTTGTCGTCGTCATGGCCTGAGACGCGTAGACACAAAATTAATTGTCTGGCTGGTTCGAGAGCACCTTACCCTGTCTGTCACTGCCCAGAAAAAAGACCTTTCTGACCCAGAAGTCATCCATGATTTCGCTCGAAAAGTAGGTAATCTGAACAACCTGAATCATCTTTACCTGTTGACCGTCGCTGACATCAATGCCACCAATCCAGAACTGTGGAACGGCTGGCGCTCTTCACTCCTGCAGCAGCTCTATAGCCAGACTCGTCAGGTTCTTGAATACGGAATAGAGAACATGCCAGACAGCGATGAAAGGATTCAGGACATTCAGCAAGAAACCCTTGAGCTACTGGATGTTAATAACCTCAACCTTCAGTCCGTCCATTCACTCTGGGATACACTGGACGACGATTATTTTTCTCGACACGACCCCCATGAAATTGCCTGGCATACTCAGGGCATACTGGCTCATAAAGGGCAGGAACCTTTAATTCTGACACGGGAAACAGACACGGACAGGGAACACAGCGGATCACAGATATTTATCTACACCCCTGATCGACCCAACCTGTTTGCCGCTACTGTAGCGGGTCTGGACTCTCTTCATCTGAGCATTCAAGATGCCAGAATCATCACCTCAAGCGACCAGTTCAGTCTCGACACTTATACCGTTCTGGAAGAAGATGGCTCTGCCATAGGGGACCATGAATCGAGAATTCTGCAGATCCATCAGTATCTGCAACAAATCCTCAGCGACCCCAATCAAATGCCCGTAGCGGCCCAGCGACGCACTCCACGGCAGCTGAGACACTTTGCTAATAAACCTCTGATCACAATCAGTAATCTACCGGGCATCAAAAAAACTTTACTGGAAATCAAGGCGACTGACAGACCGGGTCTACTGGCTACGGTAGTAAGAAAGTTTGTAGATCTGGAACTACAGGTACATAACGCCAAAGTAGCCACCTTTGGTGAAAAGCTCGAAGACAGTTTCTTTATCACCGACAAACACAATCAGCCTATCAGCGATCCTGATGTGGCTGAGCATATCTGCAACACTCTAAAACAGATACTGCAACAGGCATCCGAACAGGATGTCATCCGATTCCAGAAATCTTAAAAACTGAAAATGACTGGTCAGCTCTAAGGAAGGTGCGAACATGAGTCTGTCGAAGTGCATTACCAGCATCCTTCGGCAGGCTCAGAATAAGCAGACGTGTATAGGGTAATTAACGCTTGCCTGCACCAGGAGCCTGTCGGATTTAAGACAATTTCGGCCTTAAATCCAGAAAGAGCGGCCATCTTCTCCATTGAATTTGTTTAAAATAAGTCAACCATTCGCACAAATCCAACGAAAAAGCTGACTCACTCTACTGAATTTCATGCTCGAAAGCTTAAGTCTGACAGGTTCCTGGAGCCCTATACTTTCTGGACTAAGGTACATTGATCTGTACAATAGGATACCCTTCCCCGAAGAACCAGAATTGCTATCAGGGTCTGTATTCTATGATCAACGCCTATCACCGTAATACCGAGCAGTATTGCATCACCCGCATACAAACTGATATGGCGCTCCCTGAAAACACCCTATGGCTTGATCTTGTTGAGCTTGAAGACAGCGAAGACGAATGGCTTAAGCAGGAGTGCCCGGGATTTATTGAAGACGAAGACGCACTGTACAAGATTGAAGCTTCATCACGTTTTTTCGAGAGTGAAACCGGCTTTCATATCCGTTCTATATTCCCCCATCAGGCTGGTCAAGAGTTTCGTAGCATCAATGTTGCATTCAACCTGCGCGACGATCAACTGGTCACCCTGCAGGATGAGCCCACTGCACTGTTTCGATTAATGAGAAACTACCTGAAACTGCAGCACATCAAGGCAAGAACCCCTATCGATATTCTGATCGCTTTGTTTGACGCCAAGGTGCAGTTTCTGGCCGATACTCTGGAAGAAGTTTACGAAACACTGGAAGCCACCAGTCAACACGCACTGTCTGATGATAATACCGAAGTGGATGATCTTCTTAAAAATATCACGCTGCAGGAAGATATAAACGGCAAGGTGCGTCTGAATTTGCTGGATAGCCAGCGCTGCCTTAGATACATCCTGAAAAACTGCCGCCATAAACTCGATGATGGTCAGGTTGATCAGGTTCGGGACATACTGCGTGACATTGATTCACTGACCCCTCACACCGGTTTTCTCTTTGATAAAATCAACTTTCTGATGGATGCCACCATGGGCTTTATCAATCTGGAACAGAATAATATTATCAAGATATTTTCCGTAGCCGCTGTCATGTTCCTGCCGCCAACCCTGATCGCAAGCATCTATGGCATGAACTTCAAGGTCATGCCCGAGCTCACCACCAGCTGGGGGTACCCGCTGGCGCTGGTACTAATGCTAACCAGTGCTCTGGGAACCTATTTATTCTTTAAACGAAAAGGCTGGCTATAATACTCAGGTCTCAAGAACTATTGAGGCTTTATTTCCATGTCTCCGTCATGCTTTATAAGCGTCTGAGAGTACAAACAAAGCCTCAACGGTTCCTGGCAGCCATCGGCTCTCCGTTAGCTGCCCCTTCTTTCTCCTAAGCGGGAATAAGCTATTTTCTGCGGAGACCGGCGCCATGAGCATAGCACCCAAAATCGATCGTTATCTTCAGACCCATAACCTCTCTTTCGACACCATTTCTCACCCTCCCAGTCGCAGCTCTGTTCAGAGCGCCATTGCCGCTCAGATTCCATTAAGCAATGTGGCTAAGGCTGTGATTCTAAAAGACGATACAGACAACTATCTGATGGCCATAGTACCAGCCTCGAGTCGTCTACAAATGAAGCAAATGCAGGAGATTACTGATTGCCAACTGAAACTGGCCAGTGAAAAAGAATTGAGCCAGCACTTCAGAGACTGCCAGAAGGGCGCTGTCCCTCCTATTGGAGAGGCCTATGATATGGATATGATTTGGGACAATAAACTCAGTCTGCTACCCGACGTCTATATTGAAGCAGGCGATCATGAAACCATGATCCACCTCTCTAAAGAGGCTTTTCAGCATATTCTTGCCAATCACCCCCACGACGATCTATGCGTCACGCCTCATAAAGATAAAGACGATTTATAACAGATGAAAGCCTGCCTCCTCTGTGGCAGGCTTCCAACCCCATTAATGAAAGGTCAGCTTAACGGTAAAAGTTTGTCTATTTCGCACAAAACTGACTCCGGCACCGTGCAGATCAGCCACCACTTTAACCAGCGACATTCCCAGCCCATGCCCGGGTGTTGTACGACTCTGGTCCAACCTGTAGAGCCGCTGAAACACCTTGTCCTGCTCTGCCTCTGGAATGCCTTTTCCCTGGTCGATCACTGATACCGAACTCTGATCAATTATAACTTTAACTTCGCTACCTTCTGGCGAATATTTGATCGCATTTTCGACCAGATTAAACAAAATCCTGAACAGCAACTGGTGATTCCCCTGCACAACCAGAGCTTGCTCTACTTTCAGCGACAATGTCTGCTCACGCACTTCAGCCAGAGGTTCAGCCAACTCAATAACTTCAGAAGTGATCTTTGAAAGATCGCATTGGACAAACTCAAGATCCCCCTGACCGTACTCCAACTTTGTCAGCTCCAGCATGGCATTAAAGGTATGCAAAATAGTCGCAAGCTCTGCCTGAGCCCCCAGAATATCTTCAGCATCGGCACTACCCTTGCGCAAATATCCATCCAGTTTAATGCTTAACCGGGACAGAGGCGTTCTGAGATCATGAGCAATACTGCTGGTGACCGATGCAATGGCCTCAACAGAAGCTTCAATCTGATCCAACATATGATTGATATGCCCTGCCAGCTCATCAAACTCGTCACCTTGCTGCGTGACAGGCACCCTGGCAGCCAGCTCACCATCCCCTACTTGTGCAGTGACCTGATTGATAGTATTGAGACGAGCCAATACCTTCCTGGAAAACAGAAACCCGGTAATTAAACCGACTAATAAAACCAGCACCATGGCGGCGTATAGCGCCAGAGTGAACCGAGAAACAAAAAGGTTAAAATCTGAAGAGTTATAGGCCAGAACCAAAGCCCCCCAGCGACTATTGATTCGGCTGCCTCTGACCCTCTGAAATCGGCCATCCTCCAGAACAGAGTCACCCAGTATCCAGAAGCTGCCCATGGAGGGTGACAATGGCACTGTCTCTGGCAGATAGTTAAGGTTACCCAGATAACCATCCGAACTTTTCAGCACAACCAATACCTGACGATTGTCTTCAGCCAGCTGCTCTACTGCCAGCCGGAACTCTTGCTCGGTACTGCTTTTGGCTAGAGATGACAGGGAATTAAGCTGTTCCTGAACAAATTGATCCTGACGCTTTTCGTAAAAACCCAGACTAAAGTCTTTCACCAACCATAGCGCTGATCCACAAAGCACCAGAACAATAGCCGTATGCAACAAGGTATAACGCAGTAATGAAGAGGCCTTGATACGACCCAGCAAATTAAGCCGACTCACGGAGCACATAGCCTGCCCCCCTCACAGTTTGAATCAGAGAAGCACCTCCTGCGGAATCCAGTTTCTTTCTTAACTTGGCGACATGAACATCAATAATATTACTGCCCGGATCAAAGTGATAATCCCACACAGATTCAAACAACATGGTTCTGGAAATCACCTGGTCTTTATGCTCCAGCAAAAAACGCAGAAGCTGAAATTCTCTCGGCTGCAAATCCACTTCAACCTGATTTTTTATTACCCGTCTGGATAAAAGGTCCATTTCAAGATCAGAAATAATCAGACACGTCTCTGCTTCTTTAGCATGCCCTCTTCGGGTAAGAATCTCCGCCCGAACCAGAAGCTCTCCAAAAGAGAAAGGCTTGCAAAGATAATCATCCCCTCCCAGTTTCAGGCCTTTTATTCGTTCATCCACGCCATCCAGGGCACTGAGAATAATAACCGGTGTCAGGTTTTCAGCGGCACGCAGGGCTGCCAGCACTTTAAGCCCCTCCATCTGGGGCAACATCCGATCCAAAACAATAACATCGTAGTTTTCACCCGACGCCAGAAACAGACCGTCTCTGCCATTATCCGCAACATCCACTGTCCAGCCATGCTCCATAAACCCCTTAGCAATGTATTCACGGGTTGTCTGGTCATCCTCTACCACTAACAGCTTCATATCATCACACCTGCAGACACTGTTCATCACTCATAACCGTTCAGTCAACGGTCCATTATCGGGTCACGGGAATTGGCTTTCCTGACTGGAGGTCAACAATCACTTTGCGCTCACCTTTGTCTGTCAGTAGCTCAATCTCAAAAAAGACAATACCTTTTTCCTGCTCCAGCTCAGCCTCCACCAGCTGTCCCGGCACAATTTTTTGTGCTTCATCGACTGCTTTTTTCAGTGTCATTCCACTGTTCATCAGTAACTGATATTTTTTACGCTTGAGTGCATTACTGGATATAGCATCCTTTTCATCCAACCAGATCTTTCCGGAATCAGCATCCATAATCACTTCCAGCTCGACACTGTCCTGAGGATCAATAATGGTGAATTCATACACCATACTGCCGTCTTCATCATCAATTCCGAACTCACTCAGAAAACCCGAATAACGATCCGTAATTTTCTGAATGGCCTGCTCAGGCTTGATCTTCGCGTTCTCCAGAGCCAGCCTCAAAAGCACATCTTCCTGACCTGCCAGAGCAGCTGTTGATACCAGAAAAAGTCCAAGCACAGCCTCTTTTAACAGTTTCATGACCTCATACCTGTAAAAAATGAGCGAATAGCTGCAAAGATAGCCACTCTACAATGAAGCCCCAATGAGCAAAAGATTAACAAAAGTTAATCTTTTGCTCATAAATAAACTCTGACTCAATCGAACCCAATATTGAGCTGTGATACCCGCCATGGCACATTAGTTGTTCTATCTTTAATTTGCAGGATTTCAGGCCTAATCACTGGAAAGCCAGCAGATCAGGCTACCACTTTCCAAAATTGAGTCCATACTTTCTATTTATTACAAAAATCGTTCATCACTCACAAATTGAATATGAACGTCTACTTCTGACCAGATAACATGACATCGAGGCAGAACCCTTCGCATGAAGCAACGATTAAGCCTTCAGAATATTATTGGAATGAGTTTTATGACCTTTGCCCTGTTTCTGGGCGCAGGCAATCTCATCTTTCCTCCGTTGGCGGGACAGTTGGCAGGCACTCAGGTCTGGCTGGCAGCAGCTGGGTTTCTGATTACAGGAGTAGGCCTACCTTTATTGGCGGTCATAATGGTCTCCAGGGTTGGAGGGAGGTTTAATGACATCAGCCGAGAACTGCCTCGCAGCCTGATAGTACTGATGGGATGCTGTATCTACACGATCGTCGTTCCCATTTACGGTGCGCCAAGAACCGGGCTTGTTGCTTATGAAATCGGAGTCATTCCCTTTCTTAAAGAGCCCGATGCCATTTCAAGACTGATATACAGCATCACATTCTTTGGAATTTCCTGGTATCTCAGCCTTTACCCTGGAAAGTTGCTTGAATCTGTGGGCAAAATCATTACTCCAGCTCTCATCCTGCTCCTGATCATTCTTGGCATTGCACCCATCATTTCCCCTTTGGGAGAAGCCGGTGAGCCTATGAACGATTATGCCGGAAATGCCTTCGTTAGAGGATTTCTGGAAGGCTATATGACCATGGATGCTCTCGCAGCGTTGCTATTTAGCATTGTCATTATCACCAATCTGAAATCTCACGGCATTACCTCTCCCAACGCTCTGGTAAGACATTCGATTATTACAGGCTGTATTGCTGCTTGCGGACTGGCTCTGGTCTACCTTTCCCTGTTTAATCTGGGCACCACGAGCCGCGACATCATTCAGCATCCTCAAAACGGTGGCCAAATCCTGTCCGCTTACGTCAGCAACCTGTTTGGCCACTATGGCAACGTTTTATTAGCAACGGTGGTATCACTGGCCTGTCTGACCACCTCAATCGGTCTGATCACTGCTGCTTCAGAGTATTTTTGTGAGCTTTCCAAAAAACTAAATTATAAAGTCCTGGTCGCCGTTATCAGCATTTCCTGCATGATGTTTGCCAATCTTGGTCTCAACCAGATTATCGAACTCTTTATCCCTGTCCTTCTTATTCTGTACCCGGTTTGCATTGCCCTGATTTTACTGGGTCTGATCAGGGACCTTATGCCCAACCCTCAACTGGTTTACCGGGCAACCCTTTTTGTGACCTTTCTCCTCAGCCTTGTTGATGCCAGCAAAGGTCTGAACCACCCTCTTGCCGATGAGCTGCTTGAACCCTTCAAGGCACTGCCCGGGCATGACTTTAATCTCAGCTGGGTGATCCCTTTTGTCATCACAATTGCCCTGACCTGCCTGGCGGGTAGATTTACCCGTTCACCGTCGCCTGCTCATGAGGATCAGGCATGATAAAACTGCCGGGGTACTACTTGAATTTTGCCCTGTTGCAATAATCGAGCGGAACCAAACCAGAACAACCTTCCGGAATCGTCTTTTGATTTAACTACGACGTTCATTAGTAGAGGCGTTCTCATATCGCTGCAACATAATGGGAATAGCAGATTCGGCATGACAACAAGAACAAAAATCAGGCGTTTCTGACATAATTTTGTGATGCATTTACATCCCATACCACAATACGCCATATTCCCCCGCCAACCGCTTGGCAAGTGGATAAACATCAAGTAAGCTGCTCCGCTTGCGATAGACTATCGCGGCTACTACTCACTCACTCATTTATGTATACATAAGCAGCTTACCCATGACCCGTTTTCCGGCATTACCCGCGGTTATCCTGGCGATATCCGCTTTGACTGGCTGCCAGGTACTGCAACAACCTGCCCAAACCACAGACAGTCAGAAGACTCCCCAAACAGAAACCGAGTCCCCCAAGCCAGAGCAGAAGCCAGGCGATGCGCAAGGTAACAAACCTTCCACACCTTCTCGCCCGGACACCCTATCTGTTAAGCAGCAACTGGTTCAGACCCCTGCCCGAGTAGGAGGAAAACTGGTTCTTGGTTTTGCGGAAAAAGGCACTCTTACCGAATACGGTCTGGAACTGAATGCCAAGATCGATACCGGTGCAGGTCGGTCGTCCATTGACGCCAGAAACATTGAGAACTTTGAGCGAGATGGTAAAAAGTGGGTTCGCTTTGACCTGCCCAGAACCAGTAAAGGCAATGTAACTCTGGAATTACCTGTTAAAGACACCATCCTGATCAAGCGACCCGGTGGTGAAGAGTCTCAGGCTCGCTATATTGTCAACATGAATGTCAAAGTGGGTGACATCACCCAGAATCTTGATGTATCACTCAACGACAGAACGCGTTTTGAATTCCCTCTGCTGATAGGTCGTGACTTCCTCAAGGATATGGCCATTGCCGATGTTGGCAAGCAATATATTGCCTCCGAGAAAGTACTGGATACTGTGACTCGAAAGATTCCGGCAGATGACAACCTGAGCATCAAAGAACAGATCGACAAACCCGTCGACATCAGCGGACTGGCTCTGGTGGGCGAACTTGAACAAGTACATGTAAAAGGGTTCAAGAACACCTTCAAGGCGCGTATTGATACCGGAGCCAAAACCTCTTCCATCGATGCCAGAGACATTGAGTTTTTCGAAAAAGAAGGTACAGAATGGGTTCGCTTCAAAGTCGTACATGGCGATGAAAGCCAGGCTTTTGAACGTGAAGTTCACCGCGAGATTGAAATAAAACGTCATGGGGGCCTGGAAAACCAGGACCGTGTCACTGTCTTCATTCCCATTACACTTGGAAAAATTTCCAGGGATGTTGAGTTTACTCTGACAGATCGCGCCGGTTACGAATATCCGATTCTGATTGGTGAAAGGTTCCTGAGCAATACGGCTCTGGTTGATGTTGCCCAGCAAAATATTGCTGAGTTAAAGAAGTGAGGTTTTGAATGAAAGGACGTTTTCAACTCAGTCTGGCTGTAATCATTCTGATTGCTGCAGGCTTGGGCCTGACTTTATATAAACATTTTGCCCTGGGTTTTCCACTCACCCGTGGTGAAACGACAACGGTCTGGAGTGTTGAGGCTGAGATCCAGTTCAAAGCCGACGGTGGCCCAGCCAAAGCAACCCTGACTCTGCCTGACCAACAGTCCGGTTTCCGCATATTAAATGAATCTTTTGCCTCACCTGGCTATGGCATCAACCAGTTTGATGATGATGGTCAGCGCCGCGCTGAATGGAGTATTCGCAAAGCCAGTGGCATGCAAAGTCTGTTTTATAAGGTTAGTTTGCACCCGGATCGCCAGCAGCTGGAACCACTGGCTGCTCCTGCTGAAGAAGACAACGGCACTCTAAAGGCCAAACCTTCACTGCCAGAACCTTATCAGACAGCAGCAGACTCCCTGCTTGATCGAGTCAAAGAACGCTCTGCTGACAGCCGAAGCTTTACCGGCACTCTGATCAAGGAATTCATTGCAAAGCAGCCCAGCCAGAATACCAACATGCTCCTGAGCATGATTGATAGTCGCGCAGAGCTGACCAACCTGTTGATCGACATGCTCTCCATGGCTGACATCCCGGCCCGTGTCGTACGCGGACTCTACCTCGAAGACGGCAGACGTCGTCAACCCATGGTAGAAATGCTGGAAGTGTACACCAATGATGGCTGGGTTCTTTTTGACCCGGAAACCGGCGTATCCGGCAACCCTGAGAACTTTTTCCTCTGGCAGCGTGGCGGTAAGTCACTTCTGGATGTAATGGGTGGCACAGCCTCTCGCGCTTCCTTCTCCATGATTTCCCAGAATGTTCCTTCACGGGATTTAGCCATTGAAACCTCCCGCGCAGACGATGCTGCCCTGGTAGACTTTTCAATCTACTCCCTGCCACTGGAAGTACAGAACGCCTTCAAAAGCATTTTGCTGATTCCCATCGGCACTCTGGTGGTTCTGATCATGCGTATTCTGGTGGGCCTGAGAACTTCCGGCACCTTTATGCCAGTCCTGATCTCTGTTGCCTTCCTGGAAACCCAGTTACTGCCCGGTCTAGTCATTTTTGTCACGATTGTTTCCATTGGCCTCTGGATTCGCTCAATATTGAGTCAGCTCAATATGCTCCTTGTCGCCAGACTGGCGGCGGTCATTATCGTCGTCATCGGTATAATGGGTGCAATGAGTGTGCTCAGTTGGAAGATGGGGATTACCCAGGCTCTGACCGTCACCTTCTTCCCAATGATTATTCTCGCATGGACCATTGAAAGAATGTCCATCCTCTGGGAAGAAGAAGGCCCCAAAGATGTACTCATAGAAGGCTTTGGCAGCCTGCTGGTTGCTTCCATGAGCTATCTGCTGATGTCTAACCCAATGGTTGAACATCTGACCTATAACTTCCCTGAGTTACTCTTTACCGTTCTGGGCCTGACCTTAATGCTGGGTCAATATACGGGTTACCGTTTGCTGGAACTCCGCCGCTTCAAACCTCTGGTTGGAGGTTGAACCATGGAGTTCATCAAACAGTTTTTCCGCAGTTTTGCCAGTCCTTCCAGTCTCCACGAGGCTGGAATACTGAGCATGAACATGCGCAATCTGGATTATGTGATTAAATATAATCCTCGCAAACTGCTACCCCAGGTGGACGATAAACTCACCACCAAACGGATGGCAGAAAAAGCCGGTGTAGACGTCCCGAAATTACTGGGCGTTGTCGAATATCAACACGATATTAAAAACCTGGGCAACCTGCTTGGGCAGCATGACAGCTTTGTTATCAAACCGGCTCAGGGCAGTGGCGGTAAAGGTATTCTGGTTATTGTCGGTCGTGATGGTGAACGTTACGTCAAAGCCAGCGGAGACACACTGGAATTCGAAGACATCAATCGACATGTCTCCAACATTCTTGGCGGCCTTTACAGCCTTGGCGGCAAAAGTGATGTCGCTATGATCGAGAGCCTGATCGTGGCTGATCCGGTATTCGACGATTACAGCTTTGAAGGGGTGCCTGACATTCGCATGATTGTCTTTCGGGGCTTCCCAGTGATGGGGATGCTGCGTCTGGCGACCCGCGCTTCCGATGGTAAAGCCAACCTTCACCAGGGAGCTGTTGGCGTAGGTCTGGACATTGCATCAGGCAAAAGTCTCAGAGCCGTTCAGTTTGACTTACCCATTGAGAAACACCCAGATACGGGACACAACTTTGAAAAGTTGGAAGTCCCTCACTGGGACAAGTTGCTCAAGCTGACTTCCGCCTGTTACGACATGACAGGACTGGGCTACCTGGGCGTCGACATTGTCCTGGATAAAGTCCACGGCCCACTAATCCTTGAGCTTAATGCCCGTCCAGGTCTGGCTATTCAGATTGCTAATGGCGCCGGGATTCAGCCCCGACTGGAGCTGATCGAATCCCTGCCACATTGGAACATCTCTATTGAAGAAAAAGTGGCTTTCTCAAAAGAGCGCTTTATCTCTAGGAGGCTGACCGAGAATAGTGGTCGAGCATAAAATTCAGTAGAACGAGGCCATTTTTTCGAGGTATTTGTGCGAATAGTGGGCCTATTCAATCAAATTCATCGGAAAAAGGGGCCGTTCTTTCTGGATTTTAGGCCGACCTGTCTATTCTCGGACAGGCTCCTAGACCGTAATCCTTTTTTCATCAGGGCGTCATCGCCCTGATGCATCCTTTTTGCATCTCACTTTGAGTCGTATTGACATGCCAAATATCGAACTGATCAGCTTCAAGCTCTGTCCGTTTGTTCAACGCTCTGTCATTACTCTTCTGGAAAAGAACATCCCATTTGATATTACCTATATCGACCTGGATGATAAGCCAGACTGGTTCCTGACTATCTCGCCCACGGGTAAAGTGCCGCTTTTAAGAATTGACCCGAATCAGATTCTCTTTGAGTCTGCGGTCATCAACGAGTATCTCGACGAAATTACACCGCCGTCATTGCACCCGATAGATCCATTTGAGAAAGCTCAGCATCGCGCCTGGATCGAGGTTGGCTCAAACCTCTTGATGACCAGTTATCGTTTCACTGTGGCTTCAGATCAAGAAAAACAGGATCACCAAAGAGTGTTATTGATCAACCTGTTGAGAAAGCTGGAAGCAGAGTTAACCGGTAAAGTATTTTTCGATGGCAAACGTTTCACACTCGTGGACGCTGCTATTGCCCCGGTCTTCCGCTGGATAGAAATTCTTGATCGACGACTGGCAACAGGTTTGTTAAATGAGGCCCCGGGACTGTCCCCCTGGAGTAGCAACCTGCTGAATCGCCCCTCAGTAAAAAATTCAGTGGTCAGTGACTTTGAAGCGTTATACATCAGCCGGCTGATTGATAGTGACTCCCAGTTGCGCTTCAACCTGAACACCTGACCCACACCCAAAACAGGCAGTCAATCGTTACTGCCTGCTCTTCCATACTGAACAATAAGTCGTTGCATCCCGCTCTTAATTCAAGGATTTCACTCTCACTAAACACTTTGGTTTGAGTGAAAACGTATTTGAATACCATTTTATTTTTGAATGAACGACCCTGCCGTCTTGGCCTGCATACCTTCTCTGTGTCACAATCATTGACAGAATAATTATATTTCGACAAAGACCCCCTAAGGATTTGTCTTGAAATAACTTCCCGATTAAAACATGAACTCCGTTCACCCTGAGCCTGTCGAAGGGTGGTGGCTCTGGGCTTCGACAGGCTCAGCCCGAACGGGGGGGGTCAAATAAGGAAGTTATTTACGGATTATTCCTAAGCAGCCGTGAGTAAAGAGAATCATGCCCCTCATTTGAGGAGAATATGATTTTTATAATAAAAAATGAAAAGCTGTATCAACGTCAAGGAGGACTGCCTGATTTGCAGGTTCCATTGACCTATTCATCCTGTTCTGCGAGAGCAGCCGTCTTCATCAGGGCTTTGCTGGTAACACTGCTGTCCATGCTTTTCGGCCAGACGACACTGGCTGCCCCTGTTGCTGAATCTTCGCCATCAGGATCCGTAGAGCTTTCCAGCTACCTCACCCCAGTGACCGCACCGGAAGCCATTCTGTCCGGAAAACAGCCCAATGCCACCGACCGCTGGTACAAGCTTCGTCTGACATTGAACCACTCTTTCAATTCCGACTGGTTACTGGTTTTCAGAAGAACACCCCACAACAAACTGGATATTTTCACTCCTTCTGCCAACGGCTACCGAATCACTTCACTGGGTACTGGCAGTCATAGCCGAAAATCAGATCCACGAGTACTGAAACTTAACCTGCCTGACGACAAGATACATGACCTTTATATACGGGTAGACAACTCAATACCTAACAGACTGAACCCAAGCCTGTGGCCCCAGTCACTCTACACTCTGGACGAGTACAGGAATCAGGCATTTTCAGCATCATTACTGGCTCTGCTGCTCCTTTTTCTGGTCAGCACAGCAGCTGTGATGATTTATACCAGACATCAATCCTATCTGCTGCTTACTGCCCACCTGCTTGCAACAACCACTCTTGTCCTGATGTACCAGGGTGAAATTTTCCGGATGATCAATTGGTCCGGAGATCCCGGACTTTGGGTTTTAACCATGACGGTGATCAGTCTGGTCTCCGCTCTGGCGTGTTATAAAAATCTGGGATTACTGGCCCTGTATACCCCCAGAGCTGATCGACTGATGCTCTGGCTCTGTTGTTTATCAGTCGGATTTGTTTTCAGTTTTTTCATGACTCATCAAATCCTGTTGCTGAACGCTGCCTTTTTAATGATTGCCCTGACTGCTGCCCTATTAACCTCCAGCCTGCTGACCATCTTTGCTCAAGGGGTACGACCGGCCAAGCTGGCATTACCGGTCATGGCCACCCTGTCCCTTGCCCTGTTCAGTAGCTGGGTGTCAACGGAATGGCCCAGAGCCATTCCCAGCCAGGCAGAGCTGGCGCTGATCGCCCTGCAATCTCTATTGATTACAGGGCTTTATTGGGTTAACCGGAAACACAAACATCGCCAGGCTATTTCTATTAACCTGGTGACGACTCACAATGATAAACGACGGGTATTTGATTCAGCCCTGCGAAAACACCTTCAGGCACCTGCGAACGCCCTGATGGATGAAAAAGCCATTCGTGAGCGTATTCTAGAAACACTCGATGCTGTGATGCCCGGCACCCCCTCGATGATTCTGGTCAAAAGAAAAAGTCACTGGGATATCGACAGTCACTACCCAAAGGCCGCCCAGATACTGAAAAGCAGCATTGACAGTATTGAAGAGGAGCTCATCAGCATTATCAGCTCTGACCAGGAACACCATGTCCGACTGGAGGACAGAAACGGGGTAAAATACTGGGTATTCCTGCTTCATACTGAGGAAAACCATCACACCCTGCTGGTCGTTTCTCCAGGAAGTCAGCGTAAAAAGTCCTTAAAGTGGCAGCAAATCACAGACATCAGTACCCATGCCCGAACGCTGTTTCAGGCAAACCAGCAAACTCGTTTCTGGAAGTTACAGGCCAGCCTGGATTCATTAACCGGTCTTCTGAATCGAAGAGCCTTTATGAATGAAGCGACTGAGATTGTTCATCGAAAAGATTCCGGACAGAGCCAGTCATGCCTGATTTTTATTGATATTGATGACTTCAAACAGATCAATGATCGCTTTGGTCACCCTGCAGGTGACAAAGTACTCTCCGAGCTGGCCAATCGTATGCGAAAAGAACTGCGTCAGCAGGATCTCATCGCTCGTTATGGGGGTGAAGAGTTCGTTGTTCTCCTGCCACAAACCAACGCCGTACGAGGCGTGCAGATAGCCGAACGACTCAGAAACTCAGCCTCACTGTATCAAGGTGGGCCTGTCCCTCTCAGTATCAGTCTTGGCATTGCTGTCACCGGCCTGAATACTGACACTCTTGATAAACTTCTCCAGGAAGCAGACGACGCACTTTATGAAGCCAAACACTCTGGCAAGAACCGGGTCTGCAGGGCGCCCTCGTGTGAAGATATACGACTAGCATAATTTAATAATTATTCAAACAAGCTCACATCCCTTGGGAAATGTAGCTTCCATAACAAATCGTCACTTGCAAGTTGAAATTTTGCCCAATACCATAAAGCATACATTCTGGTAAAAATAACGAAAAGCCGTGAAATCAAACGACTGTATTTTCACAGGCGAATAATAAAACACCAGAAATCAACTGGCCCCTGCCACACACTATAAATATAAAAAATCTAGTTCTTTTGCCATAACAATAGGGACATTTATCATGGCTCTCCAACTTGTCACCCGGCTGATCAAGGCCGCTGGAGACTTGATCAAGCTCAACAAACAAGCACTCAAGTTTATCTGTCTGGGTTTAGCGCTTTCTATCACGATTACGTTTATTGCAGGTAAAGCCTACCAGTCCTGGGATAACGATCCCCAGCGAGGGGCTATAGGCATTGAAAACGGTGAATTTAATGAGAGCTACTCAACCCCTGTCTACCTGAATCAGGGTTGGTCTGCTTCAGACAGCCTGTGGTACTACAACACAACTCAGGGTTCAGCACTGCTACCCTATGACTTTTACCTGTCCTTAGAACAGAAAAATTCTCAAGTGCCTGTTCGTGACAACATGAACATGGACAAATACCGTTACCTGCCTCAAAAACCGACTTTCTTTAATCCCGATGGACTGGCAGTCGGTTTTGTTAAGGAAACCTATCAAGGCAAGGAATACATGGGCTACACCTGTGCAGCCTGCCACACCTCCCAGGTGAACTTTCAGGGCAAAGGGATTCGAATTGATGGCGGACCTGCCATGGCAGATATGGTTGGCTTCCTGACCAGCCTGGAAGCCGCCATGAAACAGACAATCAATGAGAATGAAAAAAGAGAGCGCTTTGTCAAGAATGTGCTGGCTCTCAAAAATGATTATAAAAACGAAGAACAGGTCATGGCCGACCTGGAAAAGTGGACTGAAGCCACTCAGCTCTATAACACCATTAACCACAGCAAGGTTAAGTACGGTCATGCCCGACTGGACGCTTTTGGCCGCATATACAACCGTGTACTTCAATACGTTCTGAGCAAAGAAAATGTTAAAGATGCTCTGATTGCTGTCACATCCCCCTCGGGCAGACACATACTGTCTCAACCTGAAGTGGACAAAGTACTGGAAGGCGTCAACGAAACCATTCTGGGCAACGATGACTTCTCGTTGATCATCGAACGACTGATGTCAAAAGAGCCCGGGTATCCAGGCCTATCTGTTAAGGAAACGCTATACGTCAGAAATGCTCTCTTTAACGAGCCCAATGCACCGGTCAGTTACCCTTTCCTATGGGATATTGCTCAATCAGATTATGTACAGTGGAATGGTTTGGCAGGTAACAGCGGCCTCGGACCACTGGGACGTAACACAGGAGAAGTCATTGGTGTGTTCGGAATTCTGGATTGGACAGCCACTGACACTGGCTTCAGCCTGTCTTCCCTGCTAACCGGACAGGATCACAAACGCCAACACATTAATTTCAAATCGTCCATCAATCTCGTCAATCTGCAAAGACTGGAATCTCACCTTAAAAGTCTTCAGTCACCTCAGTGGCCTGAAGAGATTCTGGGTAGCATTGATCAGGAAAAAGCCGCTCGCGGCCAGCGCGTTTATACCCAGTATTGCCAGTCCTGCCACGAAGTTATTGATCGCAGCAACCTGGACAGAAAAGTCATCGCACAAATGTCCGGACTCGAACACATTGGCACCGACCCAGCTATGGCGGAAAACAGTGTTCTCTACAAAGGCAAGTCCGGTAATTTTGAACACACTTATCAGGACGTTGACGTAGGTACCGTTCTTATCACTGAAACTGCGCCGGTCGTACAGACGCTGACATCGGCAACAAAAGGCGTGGTAGCGACTCCGGATGCCGACAAATGGTGGATTCGCAGAGTGGCTGACTGGTTCTATACCGTAGGCCTTTCCTTCTTTAACAATGATATCAAGGCCAGCGTCAAGAATGGCAATTACAACCCTGACACCACGGCCAACCCCTATAACTCACTCCTGGCTTACAAAGCCAGACCCTTGAACGGAATCTGGGCAACCGCGCCTTATCTTCACAATGGCTCAGTACCCACACTGTATGACTTGTTATTACCCGTGAAGAGAGAAGGCGATCCGGATGAAGGTGCTTATCGCCCCGATACCTTTATGGTGGGCAGCCGTGAATTTGATCCTGTCAGAGTCGGCTTCCGCTCCGAAGGCTATCAAGGTACACGCTTCATTACTCAGGGTCGCGGAAACCTGAATACGGGTCACGAATACGCAGCAGGCAGAACAGCACAAATGAACGGAACCGTTCTACCTGCACTGGATGACCAACAACGCTGGGATCTTATCGAGTACATAAAAACTCTATAGCCCGTCAAAGCGCTCAAAAACAAGATTTGTTAAAAGTGCCAGGACTGTTCAGTCAGCCCTGACACTGATTGTAAGAGAAAAGGACCTTATGACCACACCCATCGCTGAAAGCAGCATTGCCAACCTGTTTTCCTCGAATAAAGATTATCTGGCCGAATACGACAGCCTGCCTGATGCTGAAAAGTACCCTCAGGTCCTCAAGTGGATGAAGAGTGAGCCTCTACCATTTTTCGCACAACTCAGGACAGAACGCCCGATTCTGGTCACCCCGGAATGCACACTGGTATCACATTTCACCGATGTGCGTGACATGCTGCAAATGCCAAAGATTTTTACGGTAGATCTCTATAAGCCAAAAATGGGCGTCACCGAAAAAGATCCCGGCTACCTGATGGCACACGACGATGATGCCCTTCACTATCGTGAAAAATCCCTTATGCAGGGTATGCTGAATCGAAATGACCTGCCAGCCATTCGCAAGTTGATAGCAGAATCCGGTGCTGACATTCTCAAGAATGCCAATAACCACATTGAGATCGTTAATCAATACTGTCGCATGGTCCCGGCCATACTGGTACAGGACTATTTTGGCCTGGATGAAGTCGAAAAAGAGTCGCTGATCGAATGGTCTTTCTGGAACCAGTTTGATGTCTTCCATAACCAGCCTTTTGACCTGAACTCACCTGAGAAAAGCCAGCATATCGTCGATAAGCACAGCGAAGTCACCGTTAAATTACAGAGTTACATGACAAAAACCATGGTGCGTAAGCTGGCTATAGTGAAGTTGGATGAAACCAAGAACCTGCTCTTGATTGGCTGGCGTATTATCAAGGGTGTTATCAATAAACTCCTTGGAAAGAAAACGCCTGTTGCTAAAGACGACATTATCAGTCGAATGCTGCGCAGTAGCTTTGCCGAGCAAGTCGACTTTGACCTGGTTCGCATAGGCGTCAATGCCGGCGGTTTGTTGATTGGTGCTATAGAAACAACCTCACAGGCAGTGTCTCAAGTCATTGAATTCATTCTTGAGCGTCCAGAGCTGTTAAACAAGGCCAAAACCCTGGCGGCAGACTCCGACACCAAAGCGTTTGATGACCTCGTATGGGAAGCTCTGCGTTTTGTACCCATTAGTCCTTATATGTTCCGTCAGATGTCAGAAGATTATGAGCTGGCCAAGGGTACACCCCATGCTACTACAATCAAGAAAGGCACCAATGTTCTGGCTTTAACCCAGTCAGCTATGTTTGACCCATATGCCTACGACCAACCCGACACCTTCTCCCCGGGCAGAAACTTTTATCACAACTTTACCTTTGGCTTTGCTTCACACGACTGTCTGGGAAAATACATTGGTATGGAAATGATACCCGAAATGGTTAGGCAGGTTATGCTAATGCCTGGCATCAGCAGTGACGGAAGTATTGATTACAAGGACGGTCCATTCCCTGAACAGTACGAGCTTCAGTGGAAATAACCCGACTTTGTTCATGCCGTATCACAGGGAAGTGATAGACAACGAGGATAATCAGGGATGAAGCTTAATTTTTTCGGCATATTGATTCTGGCCATAGCCGCTGGCGCTTACTGGTTATTTAATGTCTATCTTGGCGGAGAACAGTTACACGCTCCTCCGCCTCCCCCTGTCGTACGTGACGTACCTGATGAATGGCCCGAAGCTCGACAAAAACGACAGAGCGCTATTAATCAGCATCTGGATCAATACCAGGTAGCCTATCAACGCTTTGCCAATTTCCCGACCAGTGAAACCGACGGCATCCCCTTTATTATCCTAAAACTGCTGCCTGTTGTTGCTCCTGAGTTCTGGGGTAAAGGCGATGACTTTCTTGAAGTCATGGGTCTCTTCCAGGATGAAAGACTGAAAGGCTCCCCCTTACCCCGAGGTATTGGCTTCAGTGGCTTATCTCGCACGGAACCCCTGGGTAATATCGATTATTCATCGTTTGCCTGCGGTGGATGCCATATTGGTCGGGTACGATTGCCTGACGGCTCTATTCAGTATTTGGATGGTGGCATTAATACCCAGTTCAACGTGATTGGTTTTAGAAAACGATTAACCCAGACACTCACAAAGATCTATCAGGGCGAAACGGATCCGGAAAAGAAACAGACGATACTCACCGAAACCTTCTTGAATGCTCTGGAACAGAGTCAAACCAGCGACCCTCATTTTTTCTATAAAAACTATCAGTTTGAGGGTCGTCACTTTGATGCAGAGTATGAAAAAGCCCAGATCACCCTATTCAGGCAGCAAGCTGCCACTGTGATTCCTGATTTCGCCTCCCATGCAGAGCAGGTATACAAAGGCTGGGGCATTCTGGTGGATCGCCTCTACCCGGAAATTAAATCGGATATCATGTCCGGCTTTCCCGGAATGGAAGACGCTATAGCCTTTAATGCTGTTAACGCTTATTTCAATCTCCAACAGACTCCCGTTATCAGCTGGTTTGCACCTTTGGCCCTCCCCTCTGTTCCAGGGATTACCGACATCATGGCGGTCTGGTATCAGGATGCCCATGACCCACGCTGGAACGAAGAACAGTCGGACCTGATCAATGGTGGCGGTCAGTGGAATGGCCATATACCTCTGCCCATTTATAAGAACATCGCCGCCCAGCTGACCCTCGGGTTCGATAACATTGATATCAGGGTTTCAGCTTTTTCAGAAGAGCTATTAAAGAAACTTCCACCCGCGCCCTACCCTTTTGACGTGGATATTAGCCTGGCTAAAAAAGGTCAGAAACTGTTCACTGAAAATTGCGCCAGTTGCCACCAGCCCAATAATGGCAAAGTGTATAAGAGCCTTGGAACCAATATGGGACGGGCAAAAATTGCTGGGACTCTGATCACACTGGGAGCTAGAAGCAGCTTTACTTCCGATACCAACTGTTCCGTGACCACTGAGGTTGAAATGTACGGCAACACGGTAAAACCCTGTGCTGAATACAGAGGCGTTTCCTTAACTGGGAAAAGTCGTCTGGCCATGACCTCCCCCAAACTCCACGATGGCTATAATGCCCTGCCGCTGGTAGGAATATGGGCTCAGGCACCTTATCTTCACAATGGTTCTGTTCCTACCCTCTATCACTTGCTGATGCCAGGCACACGCCCTGACCGTTTTATGAAAGCACGCCTCGACTATGATCCGGTTAAAGTCGGATACTCCTGGCAGCCTGACCTGAAACCCTATCACGGCCAGGAAGAAGGCTACCTCTTCAAACCTGCCAGCTCCCCAGCCATCAGCAACAAGGGACACGATACTGACATTGTTGACGGTGAAAGAACTTACCGACTTGACTGGAGCAAGAATGAAGCAGGGGCGATGGCCATCATTGAGTATCTCAAGACACTTTGAATGACTTCTGAGTAAGGGCAGCATAAGCTGCCCATTACATAATGATGCACAGCCTCTCACCCATCCATCAGATAACAGACAGACCTTTCCAAGAGAAATCACCACCCTGTCGGATAACAGGTATGCAGGGGAAAAATACTCTTTGCGACCCGCCCTTACAAAACACTTACTCTAAAGCGTAAATCTACATATACTGAACCGTCATCCAGAGACTTTAAAATAACATTCTGATCTACCACACACAGCGAATTAAACAACAATGCCCGCTCTGTTCAGTCGTCGGCGACAGCAACGGAATGACGATGACCTCCAGCTTGAAGAACGAGATTTAAGCTGGCTGGAAAAAGTCGCACGTGCTCCACATCAGGAGCCCTGGAGTGTCACCATATTACAGTACGCCTGGACCGCAGGCCCTGTAACGCTTCTGGCCGCTTTTGCTGGCTATTATATTGGCTACGGCACTATGATGCCGCTGGACAGAACCCTTTACTTCATTGGCTATTCCATTGTTGCCATTGGTATGGGTCTGTTCACCAAATTGATGTACAACGTGACACATGGGCGAAAAGTCAATAAAGACAAAAACAACCTCCTCAGTATCATAGACCGAATTCCTGAAATTATTTATATGGTCCGGGATCTGGCCCAGCGCAACATGGCTGAAGATGCACGACGCATTCATTCTGCTGGCATTCTGCTCCGAAAACTGGATCTTGGCCCTGAGTGGGTCTCTACCGCAGTAGAAGATATCACCGGCGATCCCAAGCTGGCCCGCAAAGCTGAACAGATTGAAATTTTTCGCCGGGCGGGTCTTTATCACAGAATGCGAGACATTGTTCATGAAGTGTCTGAAGAGACTGAGCGATATCATAAAGAACTCAAGGAGCTTCACCCCCGTATTGCCGAAGCCCTGAAAAGCCGACTTTCCGGTATTGTCGCAAGACCCCATGAAGGACAACCCAGAGAGCCTCTCTTTATTGAACGAATTCTTACCGCCAGTGAGCGAGACAATGAAGAATTAATGACACTCCACGATGTCGAAGAAATCCTGATACTGTGTTTTGAACTGATTTGCGGCCGGGAAATATCCTGGTTAAAAATAGAATATACCGGACGCTGGGATCTGGCCAAGGCCCTGGACAAACTGGAAGAAGAACGCAATGATTTTCGTATCAGCCGGGCCAGGGTGTACTCCCGACTCAAGGCACTGACGACCTGGCTGCATAATGTTGATGTCCAGAATGACATTATTACCGGTCACGGCCTCAGTCCTCAGAAGTTGCTGACTGCAGCCACTGAATCTCTCGACAACCTGAGCCTTCAGGTTCGACAGGCCAGAGACCTGACCCGTAAAACCGGCAAGCATGTCATGGCTCTGAACATCAAGCGCAAACAACTGGATAAAGCCATTCAGCTTTATAATGAAGCTCATCGCGCTTATCTCAAGCAGGGTCGTGACAGCGACAAACTCAAACGAGCCCTGAAGCACTGGCAAAAACTATCGACGCTTTACCAGCAAAATCCGGCTGAAAACTTCAAGCGAAGCCTGACCATTTCAGAACAAAGCATTGAGCTGGATGATGACACCCGAATGGAAGTCGCCAACCGTCTGGAAGAGTTCCTGAAAGAATCCCGGTTACGCAGGGAAAGTTATCGAACCCACTCCCCTTTGTCGCCTGCCCAGAAAGATCTGACAGAAACTCGCGCCAGAGAAGTAGCCATCGAAGTGGCCACTATTCTTGACCCCTATATTCATCTGCATGACCCGCAAATTCAAAGAGCCATCGAAAGTTCCAATGCATCCAGTCTGGCTTTTCTTGAACCGGGCATGAGCGCCAAAACCAAGGCAACCCTGGGAGAAGCTCTGGCTGCGGATGTTGACAAAAATCTATCGGCCAGTGCAGAAAAGCTGGCTCAGAACCTGATTCGTTACTATCGAGTCCCTCTCAGTGAGCGAACCATCAATTTCCTGGTGCAAACCTATCAGGCTGATCTGGAAAGATTACAGTTTATCGCCCAGTTCGAAAGCCCAATGAGTGCCCGCTATTCATTGGATAACATTTCCCCCATCGAAGTCCCACCCGCAAAAAACAATTGGCAAATTGACCTGTATAACGCAAATAAAATCATCAGCAAATACAGCTCTGCTACTATTCATAGCTGACCAACTTCACTCGGCGACATTCAAACCAACCGGGTGATTTCTTTCCATTGACTGATCGAAAACACTGATAGGTAGTTATTACAGATATCAGTTTTTCTTATACCCTTTGTTCTAATTCATGAACAGATCGTTTCGTTTTTACACAGTATATCTATCTAATTTCTTACATATTAACCATTTTTTTCTCTGTTTATCCCTTGCAAGACAAGGGATTTCATGCGTTTTTGATAAAGGTCAAATTTTGCGTCTTACCGAAGTTCAGATATGTAACAAATCGGGGTAACATATGCACAATCTGATTAACCAGCCATAGATTGATCCACACCCATCCAAGATCCGTATAAACGGACTCATCGTCGCGCCTGCTATATACATACATTCCAAATGTATTTCTTATACTGAACGCGCGGGTACTGCAGTACAAAGGACCTCTGTGGCAGCACATTTATTCTGATTTCCAGTACGGATCTGATTTCACACTGTCATTAACGAGGAGCACCATGATTCCAGAAGAAATCATTGACCTATCGCGATTTCAATTCGCGATGACGGCACTCTACCACTTCCTTTTTGTTCCACTCACCCTGGGCATGACTTTCATGCTGGCGATCATGGAGTCGGTCTATGTCATGACTGGCAAACAGGTCTACAGGGATATGACCAGGTTCTGGGGGAAATTATTCGGCATTAACTTTGCACTCGGTGTAGCAACCGGGCTGACCATGGAATTCCAGTTCGGCACTAACTGGTCATTCTACTCCTACTATGTTGGGGACATCTTTGGCGCCCCGCTGGCCATTGAAGCCCTGATGGCCTTCTTCCTAGAGTCGACATTCGTCGGTATGTTCTTCTTTGGCTGGGACCGACTCAGCAAGGTCCAGCATCTGACCTGTACCTGGCTAATGGCCATTGGTACTAACCTGTCAGCCATGTGGATTCTGATTGCCAACGCCTGGATGCAAAACCCGGTAGGCGCAGAGTTCAACTTTGAAACCATGCGCATGGAAATGACCAGCTTTGCAGACCTGATTCTGAATCCGGTTGCCCAGGTCAAATTCATTCACACCGTATCTGCTGGTTACACCACCGGAGCCATTTTTGTACTGTCTATCAGTGCCTGGTACCTGCTGAAAGGACGCGACATCGGTTTTGCCCGTCGCTCCTTTGCGGTAGCGGCTGGTTTTGGTTTGGCTGCCATTCTGTCCACTATTCTGCTGGGTGATGAGTCCGGTTATGAACTGGGCGATGTACAGGAAGTTAAACTCGCAGCGATTGAAGCTGAATGGCAAACGGAACCTGCACCCGCCTCGTTTACTGTCATAGGCCTGCCGAATCAGGAAGAACAGAGAACCGACTACGCAGTTAAAATCCCGTACGCCATGGGCATTATTGCGACCCGCTCTCTGGACACGGAAGTACTGGGCATCAAAGATTTGATCGACAACAAAGTTGAGAGAATCAACAGCGGTATTAAAGCTTACGAACTGCTTGATAAACTCAAGAACGGTCAAGACACCCCTGAAAACCGCCACGCCTTTGAAAAAGTGGTGGACGATCTGGGCTACGGTCTATTACTCAGCCGTTACACTGACGACATCCCTAACGCGACCCCGGAAATGATTCAACAGGCTGCTGAAGACGCCATCCCAACTGTATGGCCTCTGTTCTTCGCTTTCAGAATCATGGTGGCCTGTGGTGTGCTGATGCTACTACTGTTTTTGGCTGCCTTCTACAAAACAGCTCGCAGATCGGAATACAAGAGTCCAAAATTCCTTAAGCTCTGCTTCTTTGCCCTGCCTCTGCCATTTATTGCCAGTGAAATGGGCTGGTTTGTAGCCGAATTTGGACGTCAGCCATGGTCTATTTCCGGTATTTTACCCACCTACCTGTCAGCATCCACTCGAACCGAAATGGATCTCTGGATGAGTATCATCGGATTTGCAGCCTTCTATACCGTATTCCTGGTGATAGAAATGTACCTGATGATCAAATACGCCCGCAAAGGCCCCAGCAGCCTTCATACAGGTCGCTATCATTTTGAACGTAATCGCACCGGCGATATGGCTCAGGCATAACAGGAGGTCACTATGGATTACGAAGTTCTCAAATTTATCTGGTGGGTTCTGATCGGTGTATTGTTCATAGGCTTTGCCATTATGGACGGTTACGATCTGGGCACCGCAAACCTGCTACCTTTCATGAGCAAAACCGACGACGAACGTCGCATCATGATTAATGCGGTAGCCCCCCACTGGGACGGCAATCAGGTTTGGCTGATTACTGCCGGCGGCGCACTCTTTGCTGCCTGGCCTATCGTATATGCCACTGCATTCTCTGGCTTTTACTGGGCCATGCTACTGGTATTGTTTTCATTAATCGGACGACCACTGGCTTTTGATTATCGTTCAAAGGTCAACCCGGAACACCGTAAATTCTGTGACTGGGGACTGTTTATCAGCGGTATCATTCCCTCTCTGGTCTTCGGTGTTGCCTTTGGCAACCTGTTCCTGGGCTTTGGCTTTGATCTGGACGACACCATGCGTTCAAGCTTCACTCAGGGCTTCTTCTCACTGCTGAACCCCTTTGCCTTGCTCTGTGGTGTTGTCAGCATTGCGATGCTGACCATGCAGGGAGCTGTTTGGCAAAGTATGCGCTCCGGCTCCCCTATCAAGGAGCGCGCCGCCACAGTCTCTCGCTTATCAGCACTGGTCACCCTCGTGACATTTGCTCTTGCCGGTGTCTGGGTAGCGAACCTGCCAGGTTATGAAGTAGTCAGTGGTCTGGTGATTGACGGCCCTGCCAACCCTCTGAACAAAACCGTTCAAGTGGCAGACGCAGGTGCCTGGCTGATTAACTACACCAAATACCCTATCATGCTGATTGCACCCATCATGGGCTTTGCTGGCGCTATCGGAGTTTTCCTGACAGCGAACAGCCGACTCCATGGTTTGACCTTTGCTTGCAGCTCCATGACTCAAGCAGGCGTTATCATGACAGCCGGGTTTTCACTGTTTCCGTTCATTCTGCCTTCCAGCACCAATCCAAGTGTCAGCCTGACCCTTTGGGATGCTGTTTCCAGTCATCTGACTCTGGGCATCATGACAGTGGTGGCGTTTATATTTGTGCCGACCATTTTGATCTATACCAGCTGGTGTTTCTACAAAATGTGGGGACGCATGACTGCAGAACACATTAACGAAAATTCTCACTCACTGTACTAAGGAGGTCAGACTATGTGGTATTTTGCTTGGATTCTCGGCGTATTGCTGGCCTGTGCCTTCGGCATCATCAATGTCATGTGGTATGAGTTTCATGAGATGGACTTCGACACGGATACCAACGACTTAGAGGATTGACGCTGGTCTTTGGGGACCAATTTTCCTGGTCCCCAAGCTCAAAAAATCGGGTTTAATCGTACCCAATGGTGAGCAAAAATTCCTTTCTGAAGGGCATTCCCTGCCCGACTATTTTTAGTCCCCAAAAACCTGATGCAAAAACTATTGGATCAGCCAGTCTCTGGTCAAAGCGAACAGAGAGGATTTTAGCTGATACAACTGTTCAATCATCAGGCTTGTTGGGAACAACTCCTCAGGCAACTGAATATTGATTCCCAGCCCCACAACATCTATCCCTGAACACCCGCAGCGTTTCACCAGATCAACCACCGCATCATGGTGATCGATATCCGGTGCGCCATCGGTAATCATCAGGATCAGACGCCTCTCGGCGTTTGACTGACAAATCTGATGCACTGTATGCCACAATCCTGAGGCCATGGGTGTTGAATCATGGCTATCCAAAGCAGAGAGTATTTCTGCAACTCCCAGGTCAGCCTCCTTGCCTGAAGAGGGTGTCTTAAAAGCCAAAATTCAAACCCAGTGAGGCGCTTTGCTCGGTGTAGAGTGACACTTCATTGGGACTCTTTCCCAGCTGTCCATTTTTTCTATAAATGGGTGACACTTCTCAAACAACGCCCAGAGAAGCCAGTTGTACCATAAAATAGCGTAAATATTGGCCTTTACAGCCCTACTCAGGTTGTAAGCCAGCAANCGTATCTATCGTGACGGCAACACTCATGAGCTGAACGGTGCCCTGGATGTTACCCTGAGCCGCGACGGGCGACACGTGTATGTAACGGCCTTTGTTGGGAATGCCTTGTCAGTGTACGACGTGGACAGCGACGGCGCGCTCTCCAACCCCCGTATTTACCAGCACAGCAACTCTAGTAAGCTGAACGGTGCTATGAGTGTCGCCCTGAGCCTCGACGGGCAACACCTGTACGTAACGGCCGGTAAGGGGCATGCCCTGTCGGTGTATCAGGTGATCCATGATACCTCCCGTTGAGGTGGAAGGAGAGAATGAAAGAGATTATGGAGCTCTTGCTGGCACGGTCACTTCCGGAGTTGCAGTGATCGGGGCGGCGGTTATCGGAAGGGTCTGCTGGGCTTCACACCGTACCAGACAGGCTCAATGAAGGTTGTCCTGTCGCCCCTCAAGACCGGCTAGCCGCCCTATCAAATTGCCTCAGGCTGAATTGAGTGTTTGCATCAACAGTTCTGAAAGTTTATCACCAATATCCCGAAACCCTGCATGCTTATCTGAAAGCTCTGTAACAAGAGGCAGTGTTGCCTGTGCCGCCTGTTCAACCTCTTCAACGATACGGTTGATATCCTTGGTGCTCAGACCGCATTGCATTCTGGCGAACTTCTGCAGCATTTTCCATTTTGGCCAGCGTTTTGAGCCACCGAGTGTTAGTGCCATAGTATCATTTGGAATATAGGGTGTGGTACTGACCACATCAAACACGGGAGCCAATGATCGGTTGACCGCAGGTATTACCCCAGATTGATGGCCCTCAAGGTGATCATACAAAACACCAATATTCTTTAGATGAGCATCCCCATTACGAACCAGAACATTGACTAACAACAGTTTGAAAAAATCCGCCAATGCCCTGCCCTGTAATTCAGGAGAAACAAATTGTTTAATGGTGCGTACGCAGGATTCAACACTGGCGTCGTACTTTTCCCGCGTTGTTCTTCCCTGAAGTACACAGAAATCCTCAAACCCTAACGGTGTCCCATCTGGCGTAAGATCGAATCGCCGGGTGATCAGTAGACGCCCATTGTCACTGATATAAAAAGGTGCCACATTCAAACCCGCCTTCTGGCACAGAGTGAGACAAATATATTCATTACAAGCGAGTTCAGGAAATTCATTGCCCCAGCTTTTAACAATGTAGGAGTGCGAAGGAAAAGTCATCCGGTCAAACGCATCTTTGGATTCTGCTGCGTCCACCAGAACTTTCGGCTGCACACCAGCCACTGCTGACCGCAGGGCAAAACGGCTAAGCAGATGATCAAACAACTGTGCATCGTCACTTTCCAGTAATGACTGTAAGTCGAGTGCGGCGTCACTATGCTCCGGCATGGGCTGACCGGACAATGTATAGCCAAGTCGCCCAATATGGTTTTGACCGAGAATAGCTAGCATGGACAGATCATCACTGCCGTATTGCTTGGCAGTGTACCGTTCTATCGTCTCACGGAGATGCCCTTCCGGAAGGTTCATTTGAAAAACCGGGTGCAAATCTCCGTAGTTGTAACTTTCAATTCGCATCGGCATGGTCAGGGATAAGGCTTCATTCGCTCCCTGATTATAAGTAAAAACATGCTTTGAACCACTTCGGGTCAGACGGCCGGTAAATGCCTGTACGGTATAAACATCGATATCAGCCATTATTTCATCCCTTTCAGTTCATCCAGGTCAGGAAGGCCATAGGGTTTAACGGATAAGGTAAGCCCCAGCACTTCGAGGATTCGCTGAACCTTCCTGATGCCAATATCAGAGTAGTCATCCCTTTCAAGCGCTCCGATGGTGGTTCTGTCCAGACCTGACAGCTGCGCCAGCTGTTGCTGACTCCATTTTTTCTGTTTGCGGTGAGTGCGGATTAGCTCGCCAAGTTTTTCTAGCATGGTCACACTGTTAATAAATGATGTTTATATTCATCATTGTAGCATGTTAGTCATCTATATGATGAATATACGCATCATTTATAACTGATGTTTTTCTGCAAGAAGAGCATTTATCTCAACGGTTAAGTCACAGGTAGGTGCCTAATGCTCCTGCTGAAGGATTTAATCAAAACCAATCTGCCAGATCGTCCAGAGAAAAGCCCCTGTACTCAATATCATATCCCTTCAGTTGCTGCACCAGCTTGGTGGCTTTTTCCTGTAAATGCGTTTTGCGGATATTTTTCGGGTTACGCTTGATTTCAGCAATCAGGACTTTTTTATCCAGTTCATTGACCGCGACAAGATCAATTTCATTCTGGTTCCCTCTCTCCCAGTAACTGCCGACGATATTGTACTCACCGGTTTCCGCAATGACTTCCCTGACGATTTCTTCCAGCCAGTGACCACTCCAGGTCGGGTAGTCACGCTCAATGACTTTATGGATAAACGGGAAGTTTCCAATCTCTACGGCGCTACGGTGCTTATAAATAAAGCGAAACCAAAAGGCCAGGAAAGCATCGGCAATGCGATATTTAACCAACCGGGTTCCCGGTATAGACAACACGGGTCGGTTTCTGCTGATGATATCAAATTCATTTTCCAGACGATCAAGCTGTGGCCCCACGGAAATACCCAGCAAAGATTCTATTTCAGGTCGGCTCTTACTCCCGGAAGCAATAGCCGCCAGTATGGAAAAATAGGTACCATGTTCAGGTCCGAACTCTTCGGCCAGACGATAATGCCCTTCCTCAATGACCAGGCTGTGTTCGTTAATCAGCTGCGACCAGAGGTCGGATGCAGGGTCAATGTTAAACAGCCACTCCAGATATTTAGGAACACCGCCACTGAGCATGTACCACTGCAGAAGTTTTTCAGGCGTAAACTCCTGCCGGTCATTCAGCATCTGGGCGATATAGCGGCAACGCAACGGCTGAAGGTTGATGCGATGATCGGCTCGACCAAACAAGGGCTCTCGTCCATCCTGAAACAACCGGGTCATAAGGCTGTATAAAGAGCCACAACAGATCAGGTGCATACGACTCTGTTGTCTGTACCGATCCCATAAATCCTGAAGTTCGGAAAAAAACGCTCGATTAACCCGTTGAATATCCTGAAACTCGTCCAATATGACGGTAACCGGCGTCGTGATGCTGAACTGCAACAGGATTTCCATGACTTCCCGAAGACGTGCAGGCTGACCAAATATGGGAATATTTAAAACCGTTCTGATCTGTTCGACAAACTCCTCACACAGCAATGACTCCTGTTTTCTGGATACAAACAGATAGATAGAAGCTGCAGCCGCAGTGTTCTGAGGAAAGGTTTTATTTAACAGCGCGGTTTTACCGACCCGGCGCCTTCCTACTACAGTCGTCAGGTGGGCCGTTCCTTTAGAGGCTTGTTCACTCCACTCCCGGAGCTGTTCAAGCTCGTCTTCTCGGTTATATAATCTCATGACAAGTTACCGTAGTAATTATTACAGTAACTATATCATACTTTATTTGTTTATACGGAGAGTATAAAACATAGCTGTATATACATACAGCTATAGCGGTGCAGCCAGATCTGCACTGATAAAAAGCGCCACCCTAATGCTTCAGAGCATGAGTGGGTGGCGTTTTCAGTTTCAGCAAAGCAACCAGTCTCTGGTCAAACGGAAGAGTCTATTTTTCAATTCACCTAATTGCTCAATCATTAGACTTTTTTTTTGAAACAGCTCCTCCGGCAGCTGAATATTGATCCCAAGCCCCACAACATCTATTCCAGAACATCTACAGCGCTTAACCAGATCAACCACCGCATCATGGTGATCGATATCAGGTGCGCCATCAGTAATCATCAGAATCAGGCGCCTCTCGGCGTTTGACTGACAAATCTGATGCACTGTATGCCACAATCCTGAGGCCATGGGTGTTGAATCATGGCTATCCAAAGCAGAGAGTATTTCTGCAACTCCCAGGTCAGCCTCCTTGCCTGAAGCTATGGGATAAACCCGCTCAGCTACAGTACCCGGATAGGCGGAAGCAGTCACACTCACACCTTTGATAGGTTTCAATGCCATGATCAGAGCCAGAACCGCCTCCCTTGCCAGTGGCATCCTTGAAGCCATCGAAGCCGAAATATCGAGAGAAATATGAACGGTCGCATTAATTTCTATGGATTCAGAGCGTCGTTTGAAAAGACGACCATCATCCAGAGCTATTCTGTGCAATCGTTTACCTTCTATTCGAATACCTCGCTTGCCGATGCGATCTCTGGTTAAGGTTTTGGCCTGAACCAGGCCGGTAAGCTGTGCGGCTAATTGTGCTGATTCTGACTTTACCTTCCAGAGCAAATCCTTTGCGGCTTCCCTGTCTTCACCACTGATAACAACTTCATCAACCATGGGTGTCGTTGTTACCGCTGAAAAGCCTGCTGATTGCCCACTACTCCAAGATTCAAGCTCTCCTGCCACGGACTCAAACAGGTCTTCAGGCCAATCAAAATCTGACGACTCCAGAATTTGTTTCAGGCTGTCCTTCTGAGAAAGCGGGTCTTCAGCCTTTTCTGAAGCATCTCCGTTTTCAGAAACAGTCTGGTTATCACTGCCAGACAAATTCTCAGGATTTTCGCCTTTCCCTTCCACAGAATCAGATTCCAGACCATCACCTGACACAGAATCTGATTTATCCTCCTGATCCTGTGTTTCACAATGCTGAGAATGGGATTCCTGATCTCCTGACGAATTCTCTGTTTTGTCAGCACCTTCCTCACCTGAATCTTCGCTTTCAGAGTTTTCATTGCTGAGATTCTGAAATAACGCAATGATCTGGTCAGCCAGATTCAGAGTTTCTTTCGTGCTTTTCAGATCAGGCACCTTGTCCAAAAGTCCATGAAGCAAATCCAGTAACTGCCTTGGAAAACAATCTTTCATCACTTCACGGGCTTTCACTGCTTCCTGCTCCAACGCCTTCTGTCCTAACACCTCAAATCGCAGGATGGCCAATAAAGAGTCGTTTAGCACCTTCACAGGTGGATCACTCTTTTTTGGCGCACCTAAACGACCTTCAGCCACTAACTGCCTGACGACTTCCGCAAGAGAAAAAGCAGCACCGGGATATTCCTGACTGATTGCTTTTTCAATGCGAATGTCTTCGAGTAAGTTAGTGAGCCTGCGCCGTAAAGCAGACCCCTCATAGTCCAGATAAAAATCCGTGTAACGCACATGAGCCGCTTCGTGACACAAAAAGCCCCAGCAAAGAGCTTCCTGCTCTCGCCGTTGCGGGTCAAAGGCTGGAATCCAAATACACTCGCCATCAGTGCATGCCTTACGGCCAGAAACCTCAACCCGAACGCCCATTTTCCTACCCAATGCACTGCCAACGATGGGTAATGCACGCTGTAAAACAGGAGCCATATCCAAACACCTCGCACTCTCTATATGAAAGAAGAAAGAAAAAAGGGACATAGCTCCTGCCCGAGCGGGCACTATGTCCCGCTTGAGATGACTGGCTTACACCAGCCGGTTTAGAAGTAAAAAGTGGCCGTAGAAGCCGTTTCCTCCGGCACTACCACCTGTTGCTCAATAACAGGTTCTTCCTGAATCTCTGCATTATTTACCACTGACGGCTGAGGTTGAGCTAACTCCTGATTCTGCACCATCACAGGTTCAAGAGCCGTCAAACCTTCCGCACAACGCTCCATCTGTTCAACCGAACAGAGCAATAAAACCCGCTCCAGCCGCTGTTTGATGATTGGTCAGGGCATCAGGAAGCGTTGCTGAATATGGTGTCCCGCCGGGGACAACTGATGAACCTATCGCTGTTTGAATCCAATAGTAACTACAACGCTATTATCGCTGCCACTTCCGGAGCGGGAAAAACTGTTCTGGTCAATGAGATTATCAGCAATATTCTGATTCGTGGTGGTCAATGCTGGGCACTGGATATTGGCGAGGGTTATAAGAAACTTTGCCAGCATTTTGATGGACTGTTTCTGGATTTTGATCAGGGCAGTGAAATTGGTATGAATCCTTTTGCACTGGTTCATGACTATGAAGAGGAAGGTGATATTCTGCTGGCGCTGATTATTGCTATGGTTTCGCCGCGAGAGCCATTAACGCCCTACCAGGAAGCCAGTTTACGGGAGCAGATTCGAGAACTTTGGGAAAGTGAAGGTACCGGCAGCTCCATTGACCTATTACAGGAGCGATTACAGCGACATCCGGATGAACGAATCACTGACCTTGCCGTGCAACTTAGTGCCTTCACTTCAAAAGGCGAATACGGTCGTTTTTTCTGTGGTGACAATACGCTCGATATTAATCAGTCATTTACAGTACTTGAGTTACGGCATCTGGACAGCCGCAAACACCTTCAGCGAGTTGTGATTCTGGAGCTGATCTACCTGATCCAACAGATCATGTACTTTGGGGATGTCAGCCGAAGGAAGCTGGTCGTGATTGATGAAGCTTGGAACCTGATGCGGGACACTCAGGGAGCAGCCCTGTTTATAGAACATGGATTCCGTCGTTTTCGACGATTTAATGGAGCCAACCTCATGGCCGCACAGCGGATCGAAGATTTCTATGAAACTGCTGCCGGGCGGGCTGCAATGGATAACAGCGCCACTCAGTTTCTACTCAAGCAACAGCTGTCCACCATTAATGAACTGGAAAAGCAGCAACGGTTACCTTTATCACCTGAAGGCTACAAACTGCTGAAAACCGTTCATACGGTGGAAGGCAAATATTCAGAAGCACTGGTGCTCACTGAACAGGGATCTGGAATTGGTCGTTTGATTCTCAACCCATTCAAAAAACTGCTCTACTCCAGTCATCCCGAAGATGAGAGTGCAATCCGAACTTATCGATCACAGGGATTTTCCCTGAGCGATGCCATTATGCAGGTACTGAAAGATAGAGGCAGCCATCAGGTTTGACTGGCTGAAAGCTCAAGTCTTACATCTTCTGGTATATCCGAAAAGGCTTCATGCTTTAAGAGTTCATTTGCCTTAGGCTTTTTCCTAGCAGCTTCTTTTTCAAAAATTCGATTCTCCTCTGCTAGACATGCAGCATTGGCTTTTGCCAGCTTTTCTGAAAAATTCTGAATACTTGTAATATCAGGTGATCGTAGCCAAACATCTACGTTGTTTTTTTCCAAAGCCTTAGCTTCATCCACTGGCATTTCTGCTGCTTTAATCGACTCCAGCAATGATTGACTAGAAGAACTCAATTCAACATTTGCTGATATGGCCTCAAGAGCATTGAAAACAGTGACTAATATTCTATCGTTGGGCTTTGAGTCCCATTCTGCTCGCTCAAGCGCACTGATTTTAATTCGACCTTCTGGTGCGACATACAAAAAGTCAACTGCTTTGGCTTCACTGTGGTTTAAACCCAATGTGTCCAAAGCCTGAACCGCTTCGAGCATCTGTTTTGCCAATACCCGGAATGTATAATCGTCTTTAATAGTCCTGAAGCTTTCATTTCTGTGTTTCAGATCCCCATCAGCCCATTGAGTGACTAAGATGCCTGTTGAGCCCAAATCATAAGCTTCCCGGAGCTGAATGATTTCCGGACGTCCTTGTGACAAAGCAAGGTGCTTTACATCATGGGGGTACTGAAGCAATCCATACTCTCTGGATTTATCAACGACTTTGATTGCCCACTGAGTCTTGTCTCTTAAATCTACTGCACGATAGATCGACGAGTACAGACCACTATCTACATATTCTTTGACTTGATAGTTCTCAAAAAAATGACTTTGATGTGCAAGTTTTTCATCACAGCGATACACATAGCGAACCTTTAATGCATCGTGAAAATCCACGTCCTATGGACGTGGTCATGAATGGTTGGCTCCGCCTNCCTGTTGCTCAATAACAGGTTCTTCCTGAATCTCTGCATTATTTACCACTGACGGCTGAGGTTGAGCTAACTCCTGATTCTGCACCATCACAGGTTCAAGAGCCGTCAAACCTTCCGCACAACGCTCCATCTGTTCAACCGAACACAGCAGTAAAACCCGCTCCATCAGCTGAGTCAGCACTTCGCCTTCTAACGCTCCGTTATTCGGCAGTTGTGATAACCCGGCATCTAGCCGTTGAACTATGGGAGAAATTCCGGGATCAACAAACGCTAAACCGTGAAGTTTATCCCTGAGCCGAAGAATCGGATTCAGGGCTTTCCGGGTGACTTTGCTTTTCCCTCTGAAGGTTTGCTCAAACAATGTTTGGGCATCCCGACTGATTTCTTCCCGCAGTGTGCCACCCAACTGGTTTACCTGTTGATTTAGATTCTCCGGCTGGGGTGACGCCACTACTTTGTAAGTCGTGTATCCGAAGTGGAAACGCTGACCTACATCCTGAGCATCCGGTACGGCACTTCTTATGGCTTCAGCAAAATCAGGATGTGCGCTAACCCATTCCTGAATATGCTGGTCGTAGCCTGTCAGAAACGCTTGTTTTTCCAGATTAAAGTCCTGCTGCACCTGATCTAGTTTCAGGCTTAAACCTGACACATAATGATCGGGCACGGCATAACCACCCAGAAATCGCACACCTTCTCTGCCACAGAGCCGACACGCCTGATCCCTCAAACGATGAAACGGCTTCAGCACTTCCCGTTTACACAGCTTTTTGCTTCCCAGCGACACCACTTCATCAGACGGCAGTTGCCCACCTTTGCCTAAAACCAAATCCTCTGGTTTCAGGCGACGTGCGCCTGACCAGATAGAGCAGTCCAGAGCAATCACAGACATCTGATCCAGCACTTTGGTTACAGCAGCCTGCTTTCCAAAAGAGTCTGTCATGAGTCCACTCCTGAAGACCAAAGTTCGCCAAAAACATCATGTCCGATTCGATGAATAGCTTGCCGCTCAGCCGGTTCCACTCTGGCAGTCAAAGCTTGTTCCAAAGCGTATTCAAACACTCTGGGCGCCCCCTGAAACCGAAGTGATAACCTTGCCCAACGCACAAGCCCACGAGTAGACAGGGTGACACTGAGTTGCGACTCGCCTTCCCCGGCTCTACCATCAGTGTCACCAGTAAACAGACGACGAACCTCGTTTGAGAGTTTCACCATCTTTTCCCTGACAACCACCGGTAGGTCTGGCACTACCTGATTCAGAATCATCATCTCAGTGAGTTCATCAGGATAATCAACCGCGATAACCCTGAATCGATCCAACCAAGCCAACGATTGTCTTAATACCCCCTGATACAAACCACTGCCATCCCCTGCCCCTGCACTGTTACCCGTGGCAACAAACCGGAACCGGGGATGCACCGGAATGATTTCTCCGCCGTTCTGCGCCAATACGAGAGGCGCACCGTCCAGCAGATCATACAATCCAGCAAGTTCGGCGGGGTCCGCCACATCCATCTCATCCAATATCAGAATATGACCATCTTTTACCGCAATACTGAGAGCGCCATACTGGAAGGGAGTTGATCCCTTATCCAATACTTTCTGTCCCAGCAAATCGTCCAACTCCAACCTTCCATGTACGGGCACCATCTGCACAGGCCAGTGCAACCTTGCAGCAGCTTGGGAAACCAGACTGGTTTTCCCACATCCTGTCGAACCACACAAAAACAGGCCGTCACCTTCCGGATTATCCAGAAACGCCAGCAACTTCCGCAGCCGGTCTCTGTCAAACACATAAGGCTGAACAGCCGGTACAGCGGGATGCCCGCACTCCTTATAACCTTCAAGCAGGATCAGTTGATTGGTATCCAGATCAAAGGTTTCATTCAGCTCATAAAACACCGGTTGCAAACCAGCTGGCTCAGACTGAACATCAGTTTCCATCGTTAATATCCTGCACTCTCTTAAAACAAAAAAAGGGCAGAAATTCCCCCCGACTGGGGAAAACAACTGCCCCACCCGGGTTAATGAAATATTGATTCAGAAATAGAAGCTTTGGTTACTGACTGTTGGGTTTAACACCAACAGTTCATTCCCAGTCACTTCGAATTCCGGTTCTCTCTCGTCCACTCTTTTATCGAGCAAGGTTACTCTCACCAGCTCCCTTGCCTTGCGGTGAAAAGAGTCAAGATCAGGCAACGCCAGCTGGTGCTGCTTGCACAATGCTTCCAGCGCTTTCTGATAATCTATGGAACCGCTGCACTCACTGCAGCAGATTCGTAAACCATCAGACTCAGCTACCCGGAAAGTTCCCATCAACTTCTTCAATTCCTGTTGCAGTAGCTTCTGTTGATACTTTCCGCTATCCAGTTCCTCTTTCAACTCATCCAAGCGACACTGACGACGGCGATAGACCGTTGCCATCTTGTGCCATTGCGCCTGTTCAGACAGGCCTTGTGGCACAAATACATCCAGATTCGGATCTTTCTCCGGCTCATCACCTTCTTCCACAAGCTGCCAGAAAGCTTCTGCTTCCTGCCGCAACTGTTGAATCAGATGCTCATCTCTGTTGATACAGGCCGGAAGAATCGGCATACCTTTGCGGTAAAAGCACAACCAAGCCCTTGGAGCATCAGCGATAAGCATTTGAAACTGTACTTGAGCAAATGCTCGTCGATAGCCTTCTGACTGATCCTTCAAAGCCTTCACTTCCTGATAGACCTTTTCGGACGGAGATTTCAGCTCTACCGGGATACCGTCTTTGGTAATGCCATCAAAGCTCGCTCGTAGCTTCAGATTCTGTTCCCACTCACCACAAACAGGCAAGAGAGGTGCATCACCCAACGCTTCCTCCATCCGAATCCTTGCATCGTCTTCATCCTCAATTCCTCGTTGAACATGAGGGTTTGAAGATAAATCCGGCTCCTTCAGAATCCCTGATTTCTCTGCCCAAAGCTGCCACCGTGATTTATAAGGCGACTGCCCAAGAATCACAGCCGCATCACTGGCTGTAACACCACAACGACGCCAGTCTTGCCACGCCTTTGACCGCTGCTCAAGATTGACTTGCTTCATCACAACTCACCTTAAGCAGCCGGTGCTGCGGATGCTGCTTGCGCTTCATCCAGCCGGAACAAGCAGTAATTCAGAGCATTACCATCTTCCTTAAACCGTTCCTGGGCAAAACCCTGAGCGGCAGTAAATGCTCCTGTTCCCTTAGCTCGATCCACAATCTGACCAATAAAGGAAAGAACCTGTGGTTCAAGATCACTGGGATCAGGCACTTCATCACCCGCAATATCCTTCGCTGGCAATAACTCTCCTGCTATCTCAGCCAACGCACTATCCAGAACATCTGGTTCAGACGACACAGGCTCAGCTATCTCCTTTTTCTCTCGCTCCTTCACCTCATTACTGGCTGCTTCTGCCAGCTTGGATTCATATTCCCGCAGATCAGGCACTGGCTCACCCATCTGGGTTTCCAGCAACCTTTCCGCTTCATCTGGTTCAAATAATCCGCTGAGGCCATAGGCAATCCGAATCGCCTGAATCTGGGACTTGTGCCTTAACATACGTTTAGGACAAGTCTGCCAAGGGCCAGGGAACTTCTTGCCATTCTTGATCACCGCAGGTCGGTACAGCTCATCCAGGTACTCCCGCACCCGAATCGCATGCTCCCGATCCTTTCTATAGACGACGCATTCCATCCAGGGATGACAGGCTTTCATATCCTCATCAAACTGAACCAGTTCTTCAGGGTAATGAAACTCCATACCATCGCTTTCGGGATACGCATTCATAATCCTTGTCCACCCGTCGACAGATATCACAGGCAGCACACCGCCTCTGCGATCACTTAGACCATATATCTGCCGTATAAATGGATTCAGACCATAACTGTCAGCCACTGACAACAGAGACAGCATCTGCTCCCGTGTAGGAACACTGCCGTTCTGCTGCCGAAACGCAGTCTGCGCCAACGTATTCAGCAACTCATCTTCACGAAACCCATAACGCTCCGCAAAACGAGCCACCAGATCGTTGGCACCGCCACCATCATTAACAACACAAGAGTGATTCATAAGAAGCTCTCTTACTTTCCTGAAAAGAAAACGCAAGACAGAACTTCCCTACATGACAGAGAGATTCTGCCATGCAGAAGGGCGCAGAATTTCAGACAGGCAAAACCAGTCGCAAAACCCATACGTCGCTTGAAAAGTCACCAAAGTGACTGGAATGACAAGGCAGCGGATAAACCGTTGCTTTAATTGAAAATCAGCTTTCGCTGCGAACCTTCAAGACTGTTATCGCAAGATACAGACCGTTCAGTTCATCTCCGGATTCTCTCGCAACATCACGAGACGCTCATAGCATTCAAACTATGAAGGAAACCACACTGCTACGAGCATCTGATCCGCCGGGTCAGCCGACACTCTAACCTCTGTGGTTTCATAACCTGTTAATCAATAACGTCACGGACTTCTCTCATACAAGAGAAAGTCTATTCCCGATTAGCAGGTATCAAGGAACTTTCACTATAGGACAAAGAATCTGATTTTACTCAGCAAAAATCGAACTATTCCTGTAGGAAATGATCTGTAATACAGATATAAACGACCTGTGATAAACTGATATTTAATATAAAGGAGAGCATCATGGCTAAATCCAAACGAAAACGCCCCGCTTCAGCAGTGCTGAAACTTATGAGTATCCCCATGTTCAGGCAGCGTAAGGTGGAACTGAAAACCCGCTACAAGCGCAAGGACAAACACAACGGTAAGTCTGATTCCAGGCTGTACCAGAAAGCACTGAATGAGTCAGTGTTTTCTCGTGCGGCTTGAGTCAGCCCCCTTCCCTTTACGGCTCCCTAAATACGCTGACACAACCTCCACCCTATTATGCCCAAGTAGCGCAGCAATTTTCTGTCTTGCCTCCAGATCCCTGCTTTTATCGACGACAAAATCACCCGCTATCACTGGCGCAGGTTTTCCCGTCAGCCGCTGGTATTGCTCACATGCATAAGCCGCCCTCAGGTCATGACGGTGCTTCAGTCCGTACTGTTTGAGTACTGAGCCACTGCTTTCTCTTACCTTTGCCAGAAAATCCGGCAGCCGTTTCCCCGCAGGAATCAAATTATTGGTTGTCCCCTGAAGCTTGGCAGCCTGAGTTAAAGCCAGCAGCGCAGTATCCGTGACAGGTACCCATCGTTCAGCCCGAGATGGGCTGGTTGCAGTCCGCTTACCCCTCCCGCCCTTGGTGCCAAGCTCAATATCAATACTGCCACTCTCCTTGTATTGCTGAAGAGCTTTCTGGCAATCCAGTAATGCCGCTTCTTTAGAACGAAGCCCCAGCTCACGACATAAGCCCAATATGGCTGCTATACGATCATGGCCTTTCATGATCAAGTCCGCTTGCACCTGCGCCAGTTTTTCACGGCTCAGCTCGGGCGCTTCTGTTCTGACCTTATGTCGATTGGCCTGTAGTGCTTCTGCCGGTTTAATGCTGATATCACCGTTCCCACGCAATGCCCTTAACACCACATTGCACGCCGATAACCGGTTTTGTGCCGTTGCCACAGACAACGACTGACCTTCACCATTCAGACGTGCACGCAGATACTCGGCATAATGCCGGAGTGTATGGTTGTTGATTTCGTGGGCTTCCTTAATCCCCATGCATTTTGCCCAGAGACAAAATTGTTTCCAACGGTCTGAGTGGGTTGCCACCGTATGAAACTGACCGGGCATAGCCACCTTCAGAGCATTGTGTCCGGCATAGGACAAACCACGACCATAGCCAAAATTACAATCATTATGAGTCAGAAATTGAGACATAACTCTCCCCTTCCATCCAGAACTGGCACTTATGTCGAAAAATCAGAAAACGACGGAAATCTGCCCCTGGAACCCTGATCCAAGTTTAATGTGAGGCCACATCACGCAGTGGCCAGACGGGACAGCCTGTAACGCAAGGGTTGCGGGCAGTGACGCTCATCGCTACAAAGAGCAGAGCTTTGCTGATGCCAGCAGCTGAGGCGATAACTGTTATAACCAGCACAATGACTGACCGGGTTTAGTATCACGCCTGCTTATGAAAGTTCGCCATGAAAGCGACCAAAACAATGGAAAGAAAGCCGATAGAAGACACTGGTCGATCCGCAAGGCACGAATGCCAATACAAACAGAGACGGTCTCTGGAAGCGGCTTTTTGGAAATGAGCTTTCCCAAATCAGAGCAACAAAAATTCTACGACCCGGTGAGCTGGGTGATAACAAACGTACAACTCAATATTGCATAAGAATGGATAAGCTTTTGGAGACGACCTGTCTGACGCTTTTTCTGAAAAAGCCATCAAACAACCCGTGTGCCAGAGTCGCTATGCACTGGCAACCTCACAGCTGATGTTCAGCTGTATGAAAGACTCGCGAAGAGTGGTCGGTGCCTCACGGCAAGCTTTGTGGTCTGATTATGACTACGTTGCAAGTAAAGTTATGCTCCTGTCAATAATCATACCAACTGTGATTTTAAGCAAAAAAGTCACAGTAACCGAGGAGGATATTATAACTCCTCATCGAGAATCTTCTATTTTCATTTAATGACTACAAAACAAATAATTCGTTTTGTGCGGCTACCTCTATCCCCCAGAAAATGGCACAATCGAGCCATTTATCATCAATTTTCACAATATTGCTACCCGCTCTGAGACGTAATCCTGCTCAGTAATTTACTGTCGCAAGGCCTGAGGGCGATAGCGTATCTGAATACCACTGAAATATGTAAGTATCATGTCACTAAAGCAATTGCTTAACACTCTATCGAGGTCTTCTGCACAGGCAGTAAGCACACTGGGTAATGCAGGCAGCAACACTGTTAAAGAATATCTGTACATCAAAACCAACATAGAAATCGCTTTCCAGAAAGCGATTGAACAAGCCAATTCACGAGAAAAAATCATTTTTCTATGTGGCTCAAGTGGTGATGGGAAGTCCGAAATCCTGACACGCTACTACCACATGCACAAAGAGAAACTGGATTTCCATCTGGATGCTACGCACAGCTTTCAGCCGGATATGACAGCTATTGAAACACTCGACCACACATTCAAATGTCACAAGGAAGGTAAGAAACCACTTATTGTGGGTATCAATATTGGCATGCTCGGCAACTATGCTGAAGAAGGGTCTGAAGAGCACAGCAACATCAAACAATCCATCAAAGCATTTCTGAAAAATGACTTTGATCATATCTATACAAACCACATTTTTCTAAACTTTGAGGATTACCCTAAGTTCGAACCAGACAATGACCAGATCATTGCACCATTCATAGAGTCGTTGTTGCTTAAATTGACAGTAGCATCTGACGACAACCCTTTCTATCAGGCATGGAAACAAGAAGAAGGTGCTAACACAACTCTACATGTCAACTATCGGCTACTGCTATACCCTGAAGTTCAGCAGGTAATCATTCGTACTCTATTGAAAGTTCGCCTGAAATACGACCAGTTCCTGACAGCCAGAACTCTACTCGACTTTGTTTATAACTTGTTGTCTGGTCCTGGGTACCTCTTCGACAACCTGTTCACCGATAAGAATACTGAGCTAGCTAAGGCGCTGACTCATTTCGACCCGTGCACTATTCGCTCAAAAGACATTGATCTATTTATGATTCAAAACTCTCTGAACATTACTGATGAGAAGTTTGAAGCATTCAGAAGCGATGTTAGTCAGCTGATTCTGGTTGAAAAAATGGAAACAGGCTCATGGATACGCTTTTTCCACATGATTCAAGAACTGGAAATTAGTAACAATTACCATGCTCGTTTTAACAGTGCTTTCCAGAACCAACTATACGATGAATACGTAAAAATCTGGCTTTTACATCTAAATTACAGTGGTCAAAGCTCAGAAAACAAGGAGCTTGAGAAGTTTTACAGCAAATGTTTTTTAGAGGCTTTGTTCCGGTTTGCCAATCGGTTTGCCCCAGAGTTGACCAGTAAAAGCCAGCTATTTTTAGCTGAGTATAACGGTTATCAAGTATCTACAGCTGTTGATGTTGAAGCTAATTTGCAACGCATAGTGCAGCACAAGCCTCTGCGACTGAGTCACTTCAATGCGGTGTTAGAACTAAATTATGAGGAAGATCTGCCACCTGTACCAATTAGTGCCAGTTTTTTGGATTTGATTTTAAAAATCAACAGCGGCTACCGACCAAACAAGCACGACAAAAACAATATTGTCATTCTTGAAGAGCTGATTGAAGACATCACTCGCCGTGTTCAAGAAAGCAAAAAGCTTCATATTCATAAGGATCAAGATGAATGGACCCTTATCAATCGTGGTCATCAAATTAAAGTGAAGGGGCAATAATGAATCTTGTTAAACGTCTTGCAGCCCTCGGACACATTGAAAATGTTGCAGAAAAAAACGATCTGAATAACTACCTACCCATTCGTGGCAAAAACAACACGATCAATTATGGCACAGTGGCAGGTAAGGTACTTGGCTTGCTCCTTGGCAAGGAACTGAACACCAGTAAATACAGTCCAGAAGAGTTTAAAAATGCCTGTCTCAATGAACTCAGCGAGCTGCAAGTAGAAAACGACATACTAGAGCATATCGAAAAAATGTATTTTCGGAATAATGCTCTGACTAAGGTGTCCCCTGAGTTTTTACTCCTGGGGCAAGAGGAGAAAGAAGCTCCCGCAAGCAAATATCTGAGCCAGATATTTAGAAGTTTCCTCAAAACTGACGATCAACCGAGTGAACTGGATTGTAAAGCCAACTTTATCGAAGCCATTTTTATTAAAATGTTGCAGAAATATCTGCTCGATCCTAATGAAAAAAAATCAGCGAAAAGCCGTCAGGAACAACCATATCTTCCTTACATGGCAGATAACTTCAGTAAGGACATCCGCTTCCTCAGTGGCAAGACGGAATACTTACTCACTCATTTTGAAGAGTTTCTAGAGCTTTACAACTTTCTGTACTGTTCACAGCTGGCACTGAATATCCGTAGCTGGACATCTGGAGAGCCGCGAAGTCAAAAAATGTACTTCATTCTTGATACTGAGAAAGCTAGCCAGGAGCGTAGCCATATCAAGTCAGATGGTTTCTACCCCATGCATCGCTCCATGGCTACCGTTTTTCCAATTCTATCTCTCCTTGACACGATTAATAAGCAAGCGCCAGATGAGTGTGTAGCTCCATTATGGCAATACGGCGATGCCTTGGTTTCAGAAGATTATGACTCCGAAGAGCTAGCGACCCAAATTAGTCAATATGCTGAAACCTTTGCATTGAATCGTAAAATCAAACTTCGCACTGGTGAGTACAGTAGTACACCTATTGACCAATTAAGACTGCTGGTGAGGTATGCGCTTGATCAGTTTGAGCGAAGTCGTTACACAGAGAAGAAAAGTAGACACGAAGTTCGTGATGCCTACCTGAAGCAGTTCGATGAGCATATTGCAAAACACTTTGTACAAAATAGAGGTAGTGCTGGCCGTGTTCTGGTTCTGAATCAGGACTATCTGTTGCTGCTTACCAATCTGACTATTGGAGCAAATGGACAACTCCGTTTTCAGGAGCTGTTAAAAGAATTTCAAGCTCGCGGTGTCTATTTCGACAAACAATCCGAGCAAGCATTAATCGCCTTTTATGAACGTGTTGGCAACGTTGACCGTATGAGTGACAGTGGAGACGCCGTATATGTCCGTAGCACCATTTGAACAATTTCTTGTACAGCGCCTCACTAGCTGGCTAGAAAATCGTATTAGCGCCGGTACCCGCTACCAATTCCAGTCTCCTGATGCTGAAAATACAAAGCGGTTGTTTGATCAAATAAAGACCAATTTTTCCGGCTCAATCACATTTTTCTCAACGCCACTGCACTATATCGAAATCAATGGCGTAAAACTGATATGTGTTGTTCATGCTGAAAGTCGTGATGAGCTGAGTGACGGATTTAATGATAACTACATTTCTGCCGTGCGAGATGAAGTTGCAGGTCAATCTGGTGATTTCAGTAACAGTGCCTTGCTGATCATTCACAACAGTTTGCTGGATACATTGATAAACAGTGCTGATAATCTTGCTGCCGATGGAATGCCATGGGCTACTGAAAGCATCAAGGTAGATCTTGAAAACATCATTCAAAACCAGCCTAAACCCAGTCGTGTATTACTGTGCCTGTTGCGTTGGCAAGCTGAAGTACTGGAGGATCTGGGCGGCAGCATGTTTGGTTATGAACAGTTGTTTAGTGCCATGTCAACTGGCAGTGAACCTGATCTCACCTCGCTTGGTCTTTTGCCTGATAGTGGCCTTACAGACATGAACAGCGACAAACAAATTGAGCAAAGACTAAAAGATAATAAAAAGTTGTTTGATGATATCTACAACACAATCAGCAATCACCCTGAAGAAATAGCTGAGCGTCTGTCTGACTTTGGCGAAAAGTTCATTAAAGAGCAGTTCGATAATCAGGAAGATGATGCCTGGAGACTAACTGATGTTCAGGTATTCTGGAATGAAGTTGAAGAGCAACGTAAGCAAGGTCTTGATTTTGCAGCAATTGACTCCGAAGGTTGTAAAGTTGTAGGCCCTCGTAATAAACGGGAAACTGCCGCTGGCAAGCGTGAAAAGCACCTCATTCTTGTTGCTGAGCCTGATGCTCAATACTTTGACCTTAAGCTGTCTTTCCATGGTAAGGACCTGGAGAAAAAGCAAGTAAGCATCAGCAACAACAAAAGCTTGAAAAATCTGTCTAGCGAAATCATTCGCCTCACCTCAGGTGGTAGTAAGCGTTACTTGAAAATACTGGCTCCATTCAATGGCCAGCCAACCTACTTGACAGTAAAAACCAATCGGCCTCGTACTAAAGAGTGTTTTACTTTCCACATCCTGGTAGTAAAAAAAGGTGACTTCCTGCTGAGAGGTTTCGAAAACAACTTTCTGGTTAACCCTGGTAAGCAAAGTCTCACCTTACAGACCGAAGAGATGAGTTTGCGACTCAATGACCAGCAATCTAGCATCTTTTATCTTTCTGAAGAAAATTGTGAAGCTGATGTCAATGACTTTGGCTTTATTAATTATCAGACAGAATATGAGAGCTCAGACGAAGTCGTATTCACTCTACGTAATGCCAATAGCTGCTTAAAATTCAACATAGTAGGCGAAGTCAACCATGAAGCTCTGAGTTTGCCGTTGCTGATGGATGAAGGCCGCTTTAACCTTCTCTTCAATGATCATTATTATGGGCAATTTAACTCTGCCAATGGCAAGGTGATCATCGATAACAAGGAAGCCCGGGTAATAGGCCGTCGATTATTGCTGTTACAGCGAGAAGAATCTTTCCTGGAACTGGATCAGGTTTCCCAGATAAAAGATGGGATAAATGCTACTGAACTGAAAACCGTTGCCCCAGATATCTTCCACGCATGGAATACCTTGACCGCATATCTGAAGAGTCGCAACACCCTTCTCTCACTCGTATCATGGGGTCCAGTTGTAACGGAACTGGTTCGCGATTACGTTACCGCCTGCCTGAACTATCTTAACAATATACCGCTAAGTCGAAATATCAGCGATGCCGACCGAATGGTTCTAAAAGTTGGGGTCGCGCAGTATGAAGATCAGGAATACTTCACTCCCTATCATCCACTGATTCTTGGTTACTATCTCAATCTGGTCGATCAGATTCGCGCTGACGAGACGAATCGCTCATTCAAAAACCTACCGGATGTGACCCGCAAACGTCTGAACCCAAAAGGGTTACTCCCATACGTTTACTCAGAGTCAAGTAACTTCAGCTACACCCAGGTTACCGACGAAAATCCGTTCTGGTTGGAAATGGTTCCTCAGCAGGACACCAGTTACAGCTATGTCATCAAACTGGTGAAAGAAAAATCAGAAGAATTTATCAAGACCTTCAGCGAGCTGTTTAAACAGGTCGATGACGCACCTCTGATCATAAACTCAGTAAATAATCGTGACAATTGCGAGATATTTTTGGGGCTTCTTAGCTATTACCTGGAACATTTACTTCATGCTCGACACGTACATGTCAATTTGTACGATGATGAGCTCTGCGAAACAGAGTTTGACCGTTTTGCTGAGATGGGTGCTTACGATCAGATCAAACAAGAATATCAGTTGGATAAGGGTAAAGCCCGAGAGAAGGCTGATAGCATTATCGATCTGCTGCGTAGTCGGCTCTCTTTCTCAAAGTTCACTCACGATGAACATGATGAGCAACAATACGCACACCTAAGCTTTTTCAAAAATAACCAAAAGGTTCAGCGTATAAGTAGCAACATCGACGAACATGTATCTGGCGTTGCTGCATCCGGACTTTTAAACGGTGAGTCGTCACTGAGCGATAATCACAGTTACAAAACAGGCTTTGGCCTCAAGAACATAGATTCTGAAGGCAAACCGCACTTGCAGCTAGCAAGACTCTATGGCCGGCTACTGTATCCATGCAAAGAAGCGAATGAAGAATACTCTGAACGTTCTTCTATTGCTTTAGCGGTAAGGGATGAGTTTAAAGATCTGTTGGAGAAATCCTATGAAAGCTCCATCTGGACAACCATTATTGACCCAAAAGTCACCCTGGACTTTTTCCAGAATGAGCAAAATCTGGTACTGATTCATTACTCCGACCAGTACACCAATTCAGCAGGATATGACGCCATTACAGTTACTCGGCAGACTGATTTATACAAACAGATTCTCAGTCAGCAGGGTGATGATTTAATCAGTGAGTTCAATGCCTTTAATGGCGAGTGGCTACTGAAGATGGTGACAGACCGCCCCACTGAGAAGAAAGCCAAGCTGGGCATTATTGGTGGTTGGAAATTGGTCAGCGCCATGCTGTCTGGTTCGGATATCACCTGGGTTCCAATTTCTATAGCTGAAATGGTGCGAGTGTCAGGCAATATTGGCCTGAAGATTTCCGATAGTGACTTTGCTCCCTTCCATAAAGGCGGGAAATTCAAGGGAACAATGTCAGACGACATCCTCTTCGCTGGCTTTAAGGATGGTCAGCTTTATTTATTACCTGTCGAAGTTAAAACAGGTAATCATGGTAAAGACTCTCTGAACAAGGCTAAGGAGCAGTGCGAAGCTCTTCAACGTTATCTGGTTGAAGGCTTGTTTGGACCCGATACTCTGGAAGGTCGCATATACCGAAGTCTGTTTATCCGTCAGGTACTGATGCAGGTAGAAAAGTATCAGCTGTATGGAGTTTTTGACAAAGACTACTTCTCTGAGTTTCTATCAAACCGCGAGATGTGGCTCAGTGGTGACTACAAGCTGGGGCAATTACAAGACTATCCGGAAGCCATGGTTGTTGCCCATCTTGATGGAGAAGGGGTATACCAGACAGCAACAGAGTTGAAAGACTCTGTACTTGAGTTGCAAATTCCTATTGGCTATCTGGATATGCTGGTTAATCAGCCTCTTAATACATTGCTGTCGAAACTGGTATGCGATAATCAACTAAATATTCCTGAGCAATGGTTTTTGAGCAAGGGGTTGGAGTCACAAACTTACGAGCCTGAAGCATCTGTAAATGCAGAATCAGAGAGTGACGATGATTCTGAAGATGTTGACAGTTTAGATACATTGGTGACAGTTCCTGATCGCCCAACTGCAATCAATAATCAGACAGCTCCTGCTGAAACACAAGAATTGAATCCAAATGATGATGGGGCACTGAAAATCCAGTTTGGTTCAGACCATACAACAGGTCAGGCTGTACATTGGGAGCCCACAAATACAGAAAAGGTATTCAATCCGAACACCGCCATCATTGGTACGATGGGCACAGGTAAGACTCAGTTTACCAAGAGTGTCATTACTCAGTTGGTGCGCAATCAGGATAATAATGTCGATGGGCAGCCTCTAGGCATTCTGATTCTGGATTACAAGGCTGACTATATGAAAGAGGATTTCATAAAAGCCACCAATGCTAAAACATTTAATCTGGAAAACTTGCCCTTTAATCCCTTGGCTTTATTTGGTGATAAACCACGCTTGCCAGTACATACAGCAAGTTTGTTCCGTTCAACTCTGGCTACGGCATTTGGTCTCGGAGCGAAACAGCAGAACAAGATTCGCAACCTGGTGATGGATGCTTATCAGCGTTCTGGCATCAATGCTAATGACAAGAGTACCTGGTCACGCCCTGCTCCAACCATTCAGCAAGTCTGGGATGTATTCATGGAAGATGAAAAAGTTGAGCAGGATAAACTTTTTGCGGTAATGGATGAGTTGATCAGCTTCCAGATCTTCGACCCTGATACCAACAACTGTCAATCACTATACGATATGGTTGATGGTGTTACTGTCATAAACCTGTCTGGATACGACCCGAATATTCAGAATCTTGTGGCAGGTATTATCCTGGATATTTTCTACAACCAGATGCATCAACAGGGAAGTTCCAAGGTAGACGGGAAGTTTCGACAGCTCACCAAATTTGTTTTGGTGGATGAAGCCGACAATTTCATGCGACAAGACTTTACCAGTCTGCGCATGCTGATGAAGGAAGGCCGTGAGTTTGGTGTTGGCACTATCTTGTCTACTCAGGAAATGGATCACTTCCGCACTAACGATAATGACTTCTCCAGCTATATCAACAGCTGGATTATTCACAAAGTGGCTAAGCTGAAGAAGCAGGATATTCAGACCATTTTCAACACTAAAGGCAAGGATGAAGAAGAGCGGGTAATGAGCCAGATACTACAGCTTGAAAAGCACTATTCGCTGTATATTGGCGGATCGAATAGTGCCCGGAAGATTAAGGACTTAGCATTTTGGGAGATTAAAGATAAATAATTATTAAATCTCAACATATTGATGCATGGCAATCAGAGAGCGGTTCATAAACCGCTCTTGATTAAGTTGCAGCCAAAACACTCAAAAGGTCAATAATAATGACTTTAAAGCAAATAAACATTCTGGAAGAATATCGAACAGGTGAACAGGATCTTGTAGAAGGTTTCTATAAGCCCTGCCTTCGTGAGTCTTTTTTCTACGATCGAGCAGTAGGGTATTTTCGTTCGACAGTTTTCCTTTTGATTGGCCCCAGTTTAATCGATTTTGCCAAGCGCGGCGGCACAATGCGATTAGTTTGTTCTCCGGAATTGACAAGCGAAGATTACGATGCAATAAGTACTGGCTACCAAAGTCGTGATGATACTCTAGGAAGCGCTTTAAGCAGAGATTTCGAGTCATTAAAGAGCGATGAACGGCTACAAGCCAATACTGAAGCCTTAGCTACACTTATTGCGCTTGGAGTGATTAGCGTTAAAATTGCCTTTCGCCCAAAAGGACAAGGAATCTACCACGAAAAAATGGGAGTATTTAAAGACAAACAGGGGGATGTTGTTTGCTTCAAGGGTTCAGTAAACGAGTCTTGGAGCGGTTGGCACGAGTATGGTAACTACGAATCCTTCGATACCTACTGTTCGTGGGATGAAACCAAAGAAACCATCCGTGTTAAAAACAATGAACAGTATTTTGAGCGTTTGTGGAATAATGAATTAGAAACCGTGCAAGTGGTCGAGCTGCCTGATATCGCTCGCGAACAGATTGAGTTGGTTGCCAAAGAAAGCATCGATGACATTGATGTCGCAAAACTCTACGAAGTCCAGAATGCAGAGCTAGAACGTTTAACCTCAAACAAGCGAAAACCACTACCACATCAACTGTCTGCAATTAACGGCTGGATAGCTCAAGGTTGCCGTGGCGTGCTCGAACATGCCACTGGCAGTGGCAAAACCTTTACTGCGCTTACAGCAATGAAGCCCCATCTGGATGAAGGTGGAGTTGTACTAGTGCTAGTACCCGATCGCCTTCTCCACAAGCAGTGGGGTGACGAGATCCTCGAAGAATATCCTAATGTCACCATTCTCAAAGCCGGTGATGGCCATGACCGTTGGCGTAAGAACCGTCGTCTTCGCAAGTTTACTCAACCTGGTAAGGACTTTGGGCCCAGAGTAGTTCTTGTTACTATGGCCACCGCAAGGCTGACGGAATTCTGTGATGGACTCTGCCAGGGGGTACATTTGATGGTAGTCGCCGATGAGGTACACGAAATAGGCAGTGCCGGAAATGCCAAGGCTATGACTATCCAGACAGGAATGCGACTAGGGCTCAGTGCTACTCCGCGACGCTTTGGTGACCCCGCAGGCACTGACAAAATTTTCGCTTACTTTGGTGAAGTGGTTAAACCTCCTTTTACATTGATCGATGCTATCAAGCAGGGTCGCTTGGTAGAATACGAATACCATCCGGAACCTATTCGCCTAACGGCGGAGGAATCCGAAGAATGGGAAGCAGCCACACGCGAAATATCATTAGAGTATGCCCGCTCAAAACGAGATGATAGCGGCTCACCAGTGGTAAACCCGCGACTGCAGAATATGCTTATACAGCGATCTCGCATTGCTAAAAAGGCTTCTGCAAAAATTCCCTATGCAGTAAAAACTTTAGTTGATAACTACATCGAGGGGCAGAGCTGGCTTGTCTACTGCGAAGACCAACATCAACTAAGAGAAGTGATGGATGCTCTGCGCTCACACGGTCACGATCCTTGTGAGTACCATACAGGAATGAAAGGGGATGCAGCGGCTTCTCTCGAATGGTTCAAACGGTTCGGCGGAATCATGGTGTCGATACGTTGCCTCGACCAAGGTGTCGACATCCCCAAAATTTCACACGCAGTTATTCTTGCTTCTTCGCAAAACCCTCGGCAATTTATTCAACGTCGAGGCCGTGTGTTGAGAGTGTGCCCCGGTAAATACCATGCAGTTATTCATGATGCTGTTGTGGTGCCTGTATGTTTAGAGCAAGAACCAGGTCAATTATCACTACTTAAAAGTGAAATTCAAAGAAGTATTCAGTTTTCTAACACAGCAATGAATCGCTCAGGTTCTAATAAATTAATTAACATTGCCATTGAGCTGGGTATAGACCCCGAAGAAGTCGGACTATTTGATACGGATGGCATAGAAGAGGAAAGGACTGATGACAATTAAAAGTGATCCATTGGCGGTACTACTCGCAGTAAAATCTGAAATGAAGACAGAGCTTAGCGATGAGCTATTAAAGGCTTGCTATCAACTTCAGAGCGAACACCAGTACGACAAAGAGCGTACCACTATGAAAAAAATGCAAGCGTTGGTTGAAAAAGCAATTGCAAGTGATGAAGAGGATGTGTCTTTATGAAACTCAAGGAACTTACCGTCACCAACTTCATGCCCTATAAAGGTAAGCAAACAGTCTGCTTCCCTCAGCACGACACACAGAATGTCATGCTACTGTTCGGTGACAATATGCGAGGGAAAACCAGCTTTCTCAATGCGATGCGTTGGGGTTTCTATGGAGTAGCCCTGGGAAGGCATCTTCGCTCTATTCCTCGACTTAACATGATAAATATCGAGGCTGCTACGGATGGCAATTGGAATATGTCGGTTGTACTCAAATTCTCCGATGGTGGTAAAAGCTACGAAATTCGTAGACTCATAGAGAAAAAGAATCATGTATCTCAACCCAAGGTAGATGCAGATTTTGAAGAAACTGTTTGGTTGAACATCGATGGTGAACGCCAGCCTGGAGATACAGTAGAGAATCAAATTAACCAGATTGTTCCCGAAGAAATATCTCGCTTCTTCCTGTTCGACGGAGAGTTATTACAGGAGTATGAAAACCTTCTAATTGAAGGTGATGCTCAAGGGGAAAAGATAAAAGAGCATATTGAACAAGCGCTAGGAGTTCCTGCGTTAATTCATGGTCGTGATGAATTCAATAGCCTGTTAAAAGATGCTCGAAGGATACAAGCTAGAGACGCCAAAAAAAATACTGAGCTCAAACGCTACGCTGAGCAACAGACTCAACTCGAAATAAAACTGACCTCAATCGAAAATGATCTCAAAGATCTTGAAGCTGAGCGAGTCGATATCGAGAAAAAAATTGATGATATTGACGATGAGCTAAAAAATACTGAAGGTGTTCAACGGAAAAAAGTAGAGCTCGAGGGCCTATCTGCCGAGCGTAAAGCCATTGAACGCCAGCTAGTTGACCTATCTAATGAGCAGCGTGAGTTACTGAAAACTGCATGGTTGGATGTACTACACAGCAATATGTCTCCACTACTCGAAACCATAAAGCGGCGCCGAGATAGTCTGCAGACGTTGGTCGAGACCAAGACAAAGCTCAGCACCCAAATAAACATGCTACAGAAAAGCATCGACAACCCCTCTTGTGTTACTTGTAATCAGGTTATCCCTGATGAAAAGATTCAGCCTATTCGTGACCAGATTGCTAGCCTTCGGGCTGAAGAAGAACTCGCTGTTTACAACCCTGAAGAAATCCGTCAACTCAATAGCAAAATCGATAAGCTGTCTGTCATTCGTTCGGCCAATGAGGGACTTCGCCTGCAACAGAACGAAGACAAACAACGACAGTTAGATGTTCGTCTTATTCGGGTTGAAACAAAATGGGACGAGTTGCAGGAGGAAATCCGGGAATTCGACACTGATCAAATCATCCGTCAGCGCGATAAACGCGATCAATATAAGGCGCTGCTAGCCCGTCTTAATGTCGACATTACCAATGCTAAGTTAGCTCGCGATAAAAATATTAAAGAGCAGGATCACATCGCCACACTAATCTCCAAAAGCGCAGGTGGTCAGGGGCAAAAAAGTTCAATACGAGTCAACATGTATCAAGATCTGGAGTCAATCTTTACAAAAGGCATTGATCAGCTGCGAGATGGATTACGTGGTGATGTAGAGCAGTACTCATCCGCAGCCTTTGCCGAACTCACTACCGAAAAGAGCTACAGAGGCCTACAAATCAATCACAACTACGGCCTTTCTATCGTCGATCAAGCAGGGCGTGTGCTCAAAGAGCGTAGCGCTGGTGCAGAGCAAGTAGTAGCGCTATCTTTGATTGACGGTCTCAACCGTACCGCCCGAAAGTCCGGACCTATCGTAATGGACACTCCTCTGGGTCGACTCGACCCCAAGCACCGCAGCAATGTCTTGAAGTATCTACCTAAGATGGCTGATCAAGTGGTTCTGTTAGTACACGATGGTGAAATTGACCCTGACAAAGATATACAGAACTTTGCTGATCGTATTGGTGCCCGATACCAAATTCAGCGCATTTCTGCAACTGAGTCACGTATTGTAAAGAGTAATTGAAATGAATGAACCAAGCCGGATAGGACTGACATCAGCAACAGGTGCACAACTTGATGAGCTACTTGAAGACCTCAACCCTGACTCAGGTGACGAGGGAGTCAAGCTCATCAAATTTGATCTTTACCGCCTAGCCGTGGCTCTCCGCCTTAAAGCCAATACCCCACCTCCACCATTACCAGAGAAAAGCGTTACTAATCTGCGAGTAAAGGAGCTGGACCCAGATGGTTTACTATTTCTGGCAGCCGAAAACTCTAACCTATTACCTGCAGGCACGCCGATCTATGAGTTTATTGAACAATTGGCTGAGGCTGGAATCTCAGATTTTTATCGTGATTTTCAACAAACCGGCCAGCTGCCATTCAATCAATACTTCGGCGAGTAATCAAAAAGAATGGCAGCACTAAAACTTTACTTTGCTCTAATTAATGAAGACTCTTCATTAGAGGTCAGCGTTCATCGCAATCTATCGACCCTGCGTGAAGCCTGGCAGCAGACTGTTCAGGCGGATTGTGTGGGCATCATTCACATTGGTTTCATTCGTCCGAAAATAAAGAATGCAACTGCCCTGCTTAAGCAGCGTGGAAAGCTTCTATTGAGCGCGTCAGCTAAATGGGCTCTACCAGACGCTTATCTCAGTTCAGTGGCGGTCATTGCAGAACTTAAGCTAGCAAGCCAGATATTACCGCTATATCAACTATTACAGGGATTCGGCTGTGATGCCGTTGAGCCACAAGCGAATTTTCATGCTACTGCACAATTGTGCGAACAGTCACATCCTAAAAACGACTGCTCTCTCACCATTGCTGAAGCCGCTCGCCAGGTACTTAATCAGGCCATCCAACCACTGAATAAAGAGGAGATCTTCGCACGTATCGTTGAGCAAGATCTCTATCGTTTTGGTACCAAAAAACCAGTCAGCGCATTATCAGAACAGTTAAATCTCTACACACGCAATACCAGCGACAGTAATGCTGACGCTGACCCTCTGTTTATCAAGACAGAAGGTGATCGTTTCTGCTCACTGGATCATGTGTCTTCTGAGCTTAGCGGTTGGGTTAAGCATCTAGCCGAAAATTTACCTGAACTGGCTGCTGCCGCTAATCCCTTTGGTCTTACTGACGAAAAGAGCTATTCCAAACTAGCCGACCATTTGCCAGCCAGATTGCGCGACCAGCTTGATGCGTATCGATTCAGCCAACTAATAGATACCGTGGATCAGCTAGCCCCTCAGGAGCTGCTCAATATACTGCCGTACAGTCTATTGTCAACTAACATTAGTTCGATCAATATGTCGGTTAGAGTATTCAATGTACTCAAGGCACACGACATTGCACATCTAGCCGACTTAAAGAGCTACTCAGTAGCAAAAATGCTAATGTGGAATAATTTTGGCCGAAAATCAGTAAGTGACCTATGCAGAGCTATGATCGATGCTGCTGAAAAAGTCGCCGCCCAGATGCTAAATGGTAAGTACAATAGCTTAGAAGTCGACAATGATGGGATTAGTGATACCGACGAGCTGAAAGATGCTGAAATTGAGCACGATGAAGCTTATCGGATGACTCTAGTCTCCAATACACCACTAAAATCACATTTCGAAAAGGCATTAGCCGGATTACGTGACAACCACAGACAAGTCATCGAGTGCCGAACAGGCTATCATGGCACAACAATGACACTAGAAGAGGTTGGCAAACTAATTGGGGTCACACGGGAACGTATCCGCCAAATTCAAAAAAAATACGTCGATAGAATCATCAGTACTGAATTTTGGGACAACTGTATTGCCATCAAAATCGGACAACTTCTAATCAATCGAGAAACACCGCTGTATATTGAGATGCTGGAGGTCGAAGACCCTTGGTTTGAAGGTTTCATAGGTAACTACCAGCATTTAGCAGCTATTATCGAATTATTTTCTGAAAACGAGATCCGTATCGTTAAAATTAATGGGGCAAGCCTGGTCACTCGTATCAAGCTTGATGACTGGGAACAGTGCATCAGCCACTTCCGAAAAAGCCTCAAAGATAAAGCTACCGAAGGCAGCTGGACCCGTCAGGATATTGATACGACTTTTAGAGCAAGTCTTTCTGAGAAAGGAGCGCCAGAACTAGTACCACTGATGTGGGATGAATTTGAAAACGCCCTTCAGTTTGAAGGGGAAGGTGAAGATGCTAAATTGCTATCGTTTGGAGTTAGTGCAGATTCTGTTATACAAGCTGTGCTGCTTCAAGCTGAATCTCCACTGCATTTTACTGAAGTTGCAGCACGGGCAACCAAATTACTAGGTAAGCCCGTCGATGAGCGCCGCGCACAAAATTCATTGATGAGCCAAGGCGCAAAACTCTATGGGCGTGGTATCTATGGACTCGAGAAGTTCAATCCTATTTCTCCACGCATGTGCAGTAATATCCGGCTGGCTGTTTGCAATATCCTTTATGAAGGACCACTAATGAAGCAATGGCATGCCAATGAAATACTTGGAATGTTGCAAGCCAAATTCCCAAGTCTACCCGAAGAGTTGGATAACTATATTCTTAATATCATCTTGCAGGAGGCTGACCGGTTGGTCTATTTAAATCGTATGGTCTGGGCTCGTGTTGACTCTAAGCAGGATGTTAATGACCGTGTAGATATGGCTGACGCCTTCACCCAAATCCTTGAAGAGCATGGCGGCCCTTTGAAAGGCAAAGAGATAAAAGATCGGTTAGCGGCCATTCGCGGCGTATCCAATAAACTTCAACTGCAACCTACCGAACGAATGATCCAAATCGGTCCCGATTTCTGGGGTTTGGTTGAGCGAGATATTGGTGGAACCCCTGAAGGAAATGCTGAAAAACTTAACAACCTGTATCAGAAACTGCAAGAGCGACAAAAGGGTATACATGTTTCAGAAGTGTGGCAGTATGTAAGTGTAAGCGATAGCTCTAGAGAGCACCCGTCACCTTATGCCTTATTGAATCTTGCACAACGTGACTCTCGATTCTATTTAGGGCGTGCAATGTACTTGGGCCTATCAGAATGGGGTGATGATACAAGGCGCCTAAATATTGCGCAGGCTGTAAGAAAACTATTTAAAAAGGCATCATCACCAATGACAATAGCTGCAATAAATGCAGAGATAGAGGATTTAATCGAAATGCCTGTTGATGGATCAGTTACTAATACCCTTATTAATTCAGGGGCAACATTCGATTCAGCGAGTAAACGTTGGCATTTTCCAAAAAACTAATGCGATCTGAGCGAAGAATACAGCTAAGTTAAGTTTACAATCTCTTATTATTCTTTTTCCCATATAACACAGCTGGAGAAAATCCTTCCTCAGCTGTGTTGTTTGTACAAGTTAATCTAGCTGTAATCACTCATTAACGGAGTGATATTAATATCGTTAAGTAAAAAAGAAATTCCACGATTTAAGTGAAGCTTTAGACACAACATGAGATCGTCAGTTCCGTCTATGACAGATCGCTCTTTCAACAAAGCTGCATAAATATCACTATATTGTCCGCCAAACACCTTCCACGTCATCTCAACAGAACTGTCAGAAGGAATGTCCTCATAAGGAGGAACAGATGGTTCAGCCAATGAAGTACAAAAAGCCCACCGACAGAGCGTATTCCAGTTTTCAATCCCTGTTCGCTTTTTCAGCTGAAGCAGCTGCTGTTTACCCTTTTCAGAAAGGCGGATATTTTCAATTGTCATAATTTAACTCCTTAAAAATACCCTTCTTTGATAACAGACGACTTAATATCTTCCTGATACTCAATCTTGTACTTGGCAGAGATATAAGGCTCCAGCCCTTTGCAATATTGCTGGTCAATTTCCTGATCAGTAGAGAGCAGAATTACCTGATGACTGGCATTAGGGAAGTAATTCTCAATCAGATGATTACGGTGCTTGCTATCCAGACGACCAAGAGGCGTGTCGATAATAGCAGGCAAAGGGCGACCCGAAGCCTTTGCTAAACCCCATAAAATTGAGATAGCCAACAGCTGACGCTCGCCTGCGGAGAGACGGGAAGGCTTGATTGGATGTTGATCCTTGCCCAGCAAGGTCAACTTGAATGTATCAGTATCAATATCGATTTTATCAATCAGATCGTCTTTACGAATCAAAGACTGGAAGCTTTCCAGAATTTTCTGCTCCAGACGGCTGATATCTTCGTTAATCAACAATGATCTGAATTCAGTCAGTACATCTCTGACATTATCGGCCTGCTCAAGCACCTTAAGCTGACGTTCAATATCAAAGCCTTTATCAGCAGAGTCTGTCAGCTTTTTGCTGATCTGAGCATCTTGATGATTAATCGCTTCCTCTCTCTCCTGAACCTGCTGTGTCACAAGGTTCAGCTCGATATTCAGCTTTTCGACTGCTGTTTTAGACTCTTCTATTCGGTGCTGAATTCCAGCAATAATATGTTGTGCCGGAACAGCACCTAACTTACCACTTATCTGCCCTATTTTTTCCCGAAACTCATCATATCCTTGTTTGAGTTCTTTTCCTTGCGACTGCACACTACTGAAAAACTCATCGTTTAAATCAGAAAACGCTTCAGGAGAAACATTTAGATAAATTTTTTCAGGTATCTGCTTCAAGCGATCAGACTCATCTTTTTCCACAAACTGGCGTGCAGAGGCAATAGCTTCCTGACCAGCACCGGCAGCTTCAAGCAGCTGAAGGAGCTTGGAGTCTCTGACGGATAAAGATTCAACCACTGCCTTGGCAACAGCGCCCTCTTCTTCCTTAATAGCCTGCTCTTTGGCTTTGTAGATGAGATCTTTTACCAATAAAAGAGGTGCGGCGCCTTCCGCATGTTTACGCATCTCTTTTTTGTGCTTCTCAAACTCTTTTTCAACGGCATTCTGTTCTTCTTCAAGAGCTTTCTTTAGCTTATATAGCTCGCCACCTTCACGACGAAAATCAAGCCATGCTTCATTTAATTCGCCCTCGGCTTGCTTCAGCTTCTCTTTCAATAGAGTTCTTTGCTCATTGAGAGGCAGGAGCTCTTTTTTAAGCTCTTTTTTCCGAGTCTCCAGCTGTTGGATCTGAGCTTGAACCTCAGCAGTCTGCTGCTTAATTTTCCTTCGGTTCTTAAGAGCATTCAGATCACGAGACAAGTTATCAACCACGTCCAAGCCCAGCAGGGCATGGATACCGGTTTTAATCAAACCTGCGGATTTACGGGCATCGGCAAGGCTTTCAATTTTTTCACCGTCAAAGAAAAACAGCCCGGAAATATTAGATGGTATGAACTCATTGACATATTCATCCCATTGCTCGGAAAGCAATGGCTCCTCAACTCCATTTTTACATACCAGTAAATTTTCTTTGACACTTTTGCCACGAACAGACCAGGAGCGTTTAACCTGATAACGATCTCTCTTTCCCTCATTATGGTGATAGAAAAAGAGTTCCAACATGGCACTTTTGTGACGGGAATGTCGGTTGATCGTTTCTTTCAGGTAATCTTCATACGCCATACGTCCTCGATTAGACGTTTTGGCGTGTTTGCCATAGAGAACCAGCTGCAAGGCATCAAGTAGCGTGGTTTTACCGCCACCGTTCAGACCACCGATCAGGATGATATTCTTCTCCCCTCTTGGGGTGAAGAATATGGAGTGGTCGCTGCCTTTGTATATGCCAAAGTTCTCAATATTCAGTTCATCAAGCAACATGATCTACAGTATTTCCATCCTGAGCAGTGGTCTGTGGTGTGATGATATGTACCAGATCAACATCTTCTTCAAGGGACAGTACATCCTTAAGCTGGTCTCTCGCTATCTGTAGACGCTGCTCAGTTTCTTTAATCTCTTTATCTTTTTTCTTCCGGAGCTCAACTTTACCGGAAAGGTGTTTGACTTCTTCCATCAGAGTATCGAGTTTTATTTCCGTACTCTTGATCTCTTTGCGAAGACGGTAAGTCAGAGCTTCTGTCTCATTCGCAAAAGAATATTTCTCAATGGCTCGCTCCAAAGTGTCATAAAGCTTGGCACGTCGAATCATGGTTTTATTCTGGAGCTCGATATGCAACAGTTCACGAGTCTGCTTATAGAGAAGGATTGGGTCTATTTCACTGTCTGGATTTTTCTTCACATACAGTTCACAGGCACGTTTCAGCAGAAGCATTTCTTCGGCACCAAAAGACAAACCTTCGGTCAATTGAATGCCAGGATACGGCTCACCCATCACTTCTTGATACAAGCCTGGCAGAGCATCTTCTATCTCATGTTTTTCCATGACCCAGATGCGTCGAATGGCTTCCATATCGTCGTCGTTGAGCAGCTTCATGGAACGAACTTCTTCAGGGCCGTTTTCCTGAATAGCCAGTTGAGCTCTTAACACAGCTTTGAACAGTTCGTGTCGATGTTCTTCAGTGTAAGGACCATAAACCAACTTGGCTTCGCCATAGCGGGTATTGATATGAAGGGTTGTGCGACCATCCATGCGACGCCAGTCTCTGCGAGAACGATCGACCTCATAATTGGTATGATCGAGGTAATCATCTCGCAATTCCAGTAGAGGAGCCATCCAGATTTTTTCATCATCATTATGGATCATGGCGTGCAGGGATTTATCCTGGCCAACCAAGGTGCAAACATAGCAACCAAAGCGGCTGTCACCACAGCTTGGCGTGGTTGTATCTACCACCAGAGGGCATTCATTATCTTCTGTAGCACCCTGATACATCGTCTGGAGCTGGAAGTTCTCAACACCCCAGGGATTTCTGATCTGGTTCAGGTAAACCCAAACATCATCATTACTCCATTCACCAATCGGGGTGAACTTCCAGACACGATCCAGAGTTTGGTCTGCCACTAAACCTTCACGAGTATTGCGTTCATGCTCTTCTGCTTCACGCATGTTGGCAGAACGCGTTGTACTCTCAAGCTTGCGGGTACCAAGCACCAAAATCGCTTCGCCATTTTGCTTAACCGTATCTTTGATAAATGTTTCGGAAGGCTTAATCTTCAAACGATCAGTACACCAGCGAAATTTTGGCCGAGGTGCCGGATAGCCCTTACCAATCACATTTACCCAGAAACGGTTTTCTACTGCTGGTGTCAGGCGATGTGCCTGAATAGGTAAGTCTTGCGCTTCTGCAGACTGGTTAATTTTTGCCAGAGAAGCTTCTACCCACAGAGCAACCACAGGGTTTTCTACCAGTGTATCGGTGCTGATGACATGCACTGGTTTGATATGCTTCTCTTTGGGCAGATCAGCAAGAGCCAGCCATACCAACTGCAACACGGCGGTAGAGTCTTTACCACCGCTATAACCCACAACCCAGGGGATTTCATCGCTTAAGTAAAGTTCCTGCGTTTTTTTCAGGACTTCATCGATGGTTTGTTTGAAGCCTTGCGCTTTAAAAGCAGACTTTCGTGCATTACTTGACATGTTCACCTCGCTTAAAGGCTTCTTCAGTTCGCTGCTCATCCGGCGTCAAACTGATGCCAAGCTGCATTTTGATGTAGTTGGATGTAAGAGTAACATTGTGCCCGGCTTTGGTGACACGTCCGCCAGACATACAGCGGCCTTCCCAGGCCTTGGAGTTGGTGCGTCGCCAGTCAATATTGTTCAAACCTGATAATTTCAGTTGTCTATCTCTCATAGATATATTAATCAGCCGATTGCAAACGGCACCCAGCGCTTGCAGTACCACGGCATGACTATGTATAAACTCTTCTCGTACATCACCTGCGGTGATTTTTGATTCACTGACAAGCTCCCATTCGGGGATGTTTGCAGCAACTTCGTCCCAAAAATCGATGCAAAGTCCAGCAGCTTCTTCAACACTCATTCCATCTGTCTTATCCTCTGTTTTTAACTCAACACCACTCAACATCGCAATATTTGCTGAGTTAATTGAGCTTAGAGTAAACAGTTTTCGTGAGCGTGCGGACAATGCTGATTTTTCCATATCCACTAAGCCACTGAAGACCTCGGACTTCATGGCCACCAGCCTGGAAATTTGGGCTTGTGCATCCCGGTGATCATAACACAAACCTAACGATAAACTTGTTTTAACAGCGTATCGATTTAAGTCCGCAAACATCTGCTGACAACGGTTCAGACCACGGTCAACAAAAAACACTACAGACAAGGTTTCCTCGCCCAATGCTGGGTGTTGCTTGAGTGCTTCTTCGATAGCAGCTCGGCGATGCTGACCATCATTGATGATAAAATGTGACTGCATATCGACTCTCAGCGAGCCGACCAAACTTTCATCACCATCATCACCTAACGGAATAAAATCAACATCGCCATCAATCGAGGCTGTGATCGACGAAAATACGTAATCATCTTTGTTCCTGACCAAGTAGCGGGCTATTTCCGGTATGCGCGATCGGTTCAAAAGCCTCTGCGCTCGAAGCTCTGGTTTTAACTCTTCCTCATCGAACAGAAATATTTTGGGAATCAGCTTAAGTGGACACATGGAAACATAATACTGACGCCCTGCCTGAGTACCCCGTATGGATGGGAATACATACTCGAATGAAGCAGTCATGGGGATAGTATGGATATAAAACCAAGGAAGTTTGTGAGATTATGACATTCTGTTTGTTTGTTATCCAGACGATTTTCATCTGAAGATAAAGCTGCTTATACAGGAATAAATTTATGTCGGTTTATCTGGATTGCAACGCTACTGCTCCCATTGATCCAGCCGTAGCGGCTGTAGTCACAAAATATCTTATTAAAGAGTTTGGTAATGCTGGAAGCCGAACTCATGACTTTGGCACCCGAGCTAAACAAGCTGTTGAAAAAGCTCGTCAGCAATTGGCTCAGGTTGTGTCTACAGGTAAAGATGAAGTTATTTTTACCAGCGGTGCTACTGAAAGTAATAATCTGGTCATTTTAGGACTTGCCCCTGAAGGTGAAAAAACGGGCAAGAAGCACATCATCACCACAGCGATTGAACATAAAGCTGTTCTGGAACCTTGTGAGGCTCTTGAAAAGAAAGGCTTTGAAGTCACTTATCTGAAGCCTGGTTCTGATGGTCGTATTAAGCCTGAAGATTTGGCTGATGCTTTACGTGATGACACGCTGCTGGTGTCGATTATGCATGCCAATAACGAAACAGGTGCCATTCAGCCGTTGGCTGAATGTTTAGAACTGCTTAAAACGCATGACGCCTATTTTCATACTGATGCCGCCCAAAGCTTTGGCAAAATCCCCAAAACACTGGAAAACAAGCGTATTGATTTTATCAGTGTCAGTGCCCACAAGCTGTATGGTCCCAAAGGGGTTGGTGCATTAATTGCGCGTAAAAGAGGCTACAAGCGCCCTCCCCTGTCGCCAATTATGTTTGGCGGCGGTCAGGAAAAGGGCTTAAGACCAGGGACCCTGCCTGTACACCTGATCGCAGGGCTGGGTGAAGCTGCTGAACAAGCACTTCAGAACCAGGCACAGCGTAAAGAGGCATGTTTAAAGTTAAAAGATGAAGCACTCTCTGCATTGTCGGAACTGAATCCTCGCTACCACGGAGCTGATAATGCTTTGGCTCATACCATTAACTTCTCCGTCCCGGGCATTAATTCTGAAGCAGCCATAGTTGCTCTAAAGGGTATTGCTGCGGTCTCTAATGGTTCAGCCTGTACTTCCCAAAGTTATACCCTCAGCCATGTTCTGACTGCGATGGATATGCCGCAGGAAGAAATCATGGGTGCGATCAGGGCATCCTGGTGTCATATGACAGAAACCGTTGACTGGTCAGCGATAGTGAGAGCATTGAAAGAACTGTTGTAAATGGAAAAAAGGACTATTGTACAGGCTGCTGTTGCGGTACTGGAAAAGGCAGCGCAGCCTCTCACGATCAGTGAGATTCATGGAGAGATCGTCAGAAATAATCTCTACACGTTTAATACCCCTACTCCTGAGCAAGTGCTAAGGGTGCAAGTTGTTCGCCACTGCGAAGGGGCTACATGGTCAAATATGGCCAAGAAGCGGTTTTTCCAAAAGGTAGGTGACAGTCGCTACGCCTTACTGTCTGATAAGGTAGAAGAAAAATCACCAGACCCAGAAATTATTCAGCCTGAGTCATTCTCATATATTGAAGAGATTAAGAAGCTGCAAGAGCTGCACCTTTGTCAGGTTAAAGGACATATTCTCGATGACCTGAAACGGCTGTCTCCCTATAATTTTGAGCGTTTCTCTGCTCAACTGTTATCCCAATACGGATTTCAGGATGTCAGCGTTACCAGTGTGAGCAATGATGGCGGTATTGATGCTCACGGGAAACTGAAAGTCGGACTGTCTTACATGAATGTGGCTGCTCAGTGTAAACGTTACACCCGGCGCAACAAAGTTTCCCGTCCTGAAATCGATCAGTTCCGTGGTGCCATTCAAGGCCGTTATGAGCAAGGTATTTTCTTTACTACCAGTGAGTTTACCGATGGGGCGCAGAACGCGTCCTTTCAGACTGGTGCAGTACCCATCATACTAATCGACGGCCCACAACTGGCGCAGATAATGATTGATCATCAAATTGGTGTCCAGCGTCAGGAAGTTCCGATTTTCAGCTATGATATGGAAATGGCTATTTCTTCAATGTATGACTAGCTGATCATCTTCTGAGCCTACAACAAAGGATTTCTGGACAGGCTACTGTAGATTTTTCTGGAGTAGTTATGGAACAAGCAACCAGCAAATCCTTTTCTGTAGTTCAAAGCTGTAACCGTCAGGAAGCGGCTGCAAACACCTCCGCAGATGGATCTTTTTACTCTGTTCCAAAATTGCTCTTGCAAATTCAGGAGGAATTATCTGAATCTGATTTTCTTCTCCTTGAGCTTAAAGCCGACAATAACCTGAATCCGTGACTTCATCAGCAATAAAAAAGCCTTAAAGCCATCCACCGAAAGGGGTGTAGGCTAAAATACGACCTACTCGTTTTTTCACTGAATAGGTGAATTTTTGTGGAACTCCATTTTGAGCAGTCTGATACGGAATTCTATACACCATTTGCTGGCCTTGCCTTTATTGGTCACGCCCTCAATAAAAAAACATCCCTCAAAAAATCACTCCGTAAGATTAAGAAGCGACATGGAATCGCCAATATTGATTTAGTGCGTGCTTATGTTGGCTTGCTGGCCCTCGGCAAAAATGACTTTGACGCCATTGACACCCTTCGCCATGACGATTGGTTCCAGCAATGCATGGGAATAAAACAGATGCCATCTGCCAGTCGATTGCGCCAGCGCTTTAATGAAGATGCTACCCAGCTTATTCCGCTGATTGAGGAAAGTCTTGCTGAGTTGCTTATAGAACTTGATGCTCCGCTTACACCACTTCCAAAAGAACTTGATCGCCAACAGCATATACCATTAGATATGGATGTCACGCCTCAAGACAATAGCAACTCCAAGAAAGAAGGAGTGAGTTGGACATATAAACACTTTTTCGGCTACTCCCCCATTATGGCTTACCTTGGGCAAGAAGGCTGGTGCATGGGGTGTGAGTTGCGACCAGGTTCGCAACACTCGCAAAATGATTTCATCCCATTCCTGGGTGCCGTTTTACAGAGAGTACGTCGTATAACGCAACAGCCGATATTGCTTCGGCTCGATAGTGCTCACGATGCTGAAGATACCCGCATGGCCGTTGCTCAACATGCTAACGTTGACCACATAATTAAATTGAATCCTCGCCAACAGTACACCTCCAAGGCCTGGCTACCTAAGTTTGAAGCAGCGAAGGTAGAGTGGCATGAGCTACGAGCAGGTAAGCACTATGCGACTTTGACTATTAACCATGAAGCTCACTATGGTCATCAGCGACTGATTATCAAAATGGTCAGACGAACGTCAGATGCCGTTGGTCAGATGTTTCTAACTCCAGACTACGAGCTGGAAGGTTGGTGGACAACATTGAATGAAGAAGAATACAGCGATAACGACGTTATTCTGCTGTATGAGAATCACGCCACCAGTGAGCAATTTCACAGTGAATTAAAAACCGATATGGATCTGGAAAGGCTTCCTTCTGGAAAGTTCGATACTAATGATTTAGTAATGTGTCTGGGCGCATTAACTTATAATATGCTGCGTTACATGGGGCAATCTTGTTTGCTGGGGCCGCAGTCACCTGTTCGTCATCAGGCAGCAAGGAGAAGAATAAAAACCGTCATGCAGGAGTTGATTTATCAGGCTGCCCGCTTTTTGGAGGCAGGCCGTCGCAAAATACTACGATTTGGCCGATATAGCCCGGCACTCCAAGTGTTTATGGGGCTTTATCCAGAAAAAATGCTTTGTTAGCCATCAATATTATTCTGTCTTTCTGAAATGAATGCCAGGTCTTGGTAGGTGATGCATCGCCTGAATTTCAAAATAATGACAAAAACAGCTGGGGTCTTTGCTGGATTATTCTGTTATTTCCTGATCAAAGTAGTAATAAAGTGATTTGCGGTAAGGTTGGAGCTTAAATTACACGATTTTCTCGAGATTAATTAAGAACTCACTGATTCAGGAATAACTTATACCGCACAATTGCGAATGAGCTTAATCTAACCCCCTACACCGTTCGCAGGCAACTCGATGCTTTGCTTTCCAGAATATCTCAGCAGTATTCTGCAGACCTTTTTGAATTCGCATGGGTTTTAGACTTGGTTCTTGATGAAGCTAATGGCGAGAGTGATTTCAGAAGCCTGAGCAGCCGTTTGGGAATGAAGGCGTCGCAAATAAAATTCCTGATACTGCTCACCAGAGATTTTGTGAAGTATCCCGTCCAGCACTACAAGAATCGGATTTTTCGTATCAAGACAGAACTCAGCCGTTTACCTTGAAAAAACGATACCCCCTTATCTCAATGCCATAAACTTCCTTCAGTGCAGTGGTCAGTTCACCCATAGCTGGACCAAAGTTTTTGTTCTCTTCAAGCAATCGCATCTCTTGCAACCTCTGGTCAAAAGATAATTGCTTTTTGCAATCTGCAAAGCTGTCATCAATAAGCTTCGATTTCCAGTACAGCGGCTGCGGCTCATACTCCCCATATCCATAGTCAAAGAACTCTATTCGCCCTGCTCTCATATTGATTTTGATCCGCTCACGCAACATAGGTAAAGGCTGGGTTTCAAAATCGTCGTAAACCATTAGAGTCAGCTTTCCTGAACGGATATGAATTTTTATTAGGTCTATCCCTTCAATTTCGCCATAAAGCTGCGTCGCACAACCAATGTAGAGCTGTAACTCTATAGGAAGCTGATCAATAAAGCGGGTATGCAAGATCAGAGAATGTCTGACATTTAAAATACTGGCGGGCAGTGACTGGTGAGCTTCTTCGCACTTCTGATCAATGAGATCGGGCTGAGCAAGAGAGAAGAGAAGGTTCTTCGATTCCTCTGTAGCTGAGCGGTAATTTCCAAAAAATGCTTTGATATCCCTTTTTAGCTGTTCAGGCATGCTGTTGTAGGGGCGGCGCTTGCTGAAGAGTTGCAGGGCAAAATAGATCAGCAACTCCTCTTTCCTTTGCTGCTCTGAACGTAAGAAGTCATCTTGATCGTATTTCAGGCAAGCCAGTTTAAAAGCCTGTTTGGGTGAACCCAGACAGGCTTTTATTTCATCACTAGCATCAAGTTCTTCCAGCGCAGGTAGTCGGCCAAGCTCAAGACATCTCTCCCAAAATGACTGAACTAACTCAGAATGTTGCTCCAGAACTTGCTGAGCTTTGGGAACACGTATAGATTTTTGTGACAGCTGCCGCCATCGCTGCCGACGCCGACCTTTATTTGCAAGATATAGTTGCTCTTCCTCTTTATCTTTAAAGACGTAAAATACGCCGGGGCCTACAGCTATCGGCTCTTCTTCTAACACCTGCTCAATAAAGCTTTGCAGCTCTGGCTGGCTGTAATATTTTTGAAAGGTGTTTCGTGAAGTTATCACCCCGTCTTTGTAGGCTTTAAATTTACTGACGTGAGCTTCTGTTCCCAGCATGGCTGCAATGACCAGGACTTTATCGGTAAGCCGCCATGCGCCAATCAGGGCATCAACCCGCTCTTCAATATCTTCGATAACATTAATCACAAAACCAAGATTGACCAAATCTGCATTGACCTTGCTGCCATCCGGTCGCCAGTTAGGGTCCCAGCCCTGAGCTGTGATTCCATGGGCTTCCAGTTCCCGTAAATCATCACCATGGCCACAACCGTAATCAAATACTGAAAACCGGCCATCCAGGTAGCCGTGATTGGCCAGAGATTTCATCGGTGTCGATAAATCATCTCGGGATAAAGCAGTCTTATGCCTGTCTATGGTATGTGCTTCCGCTGAATCAACAGCTGCGGATCGAAACAGCCGCCCATCCACCAGCGTATAGCCCCTGCTTTCCAGCAAACTTTCCCAGGATCGCTTGAAGCCAATTGCTCTGCTGTTTTCATATAATCCAGCCAGCTCTCCCTCTTGGGTAATCAGGCAAAAATCTTCGTAGTGTGGTGAGTTGCTCTGCACCATTAGCTCTTTACGGTGCAGTATTGGCGGGTTATCTGTTTTCTGATAACAGGTTTCTTTGCATTGCTGTTTAGCCAGATCAATGCTGATACTTTTTTGTAAGGCGGGATAAGCATCAGAAAAAAAGGCGGGATAGCTGAGCAAGGTCAGTTTGAAACCATCACGATGAAATTTGAGAATATCCCAGTCCTGCTCCTCAAGCCCTATGGTTGCCACTTGCGTAAGGGCATATTCTTTAAGCTGTTCATCAATACTCGGCAGTGCCGATTTGTGCAGATAAACAGCTTTGGGCAGCTTTTTCCCAATAGATAAGCCATTAACATATTCGTGGTATTGTTCAGGACTCATGATCTGCCAGTTGCTGTAAAAAGCCTTCAACAGTGTAGCGACGAGGCTGTCGCCTGCCAAATCGAGATCCTGTGAGCCAGCATATTTCGCTACTGGGGTTGCTGGAGTAACTGACATGGATGGGGAGGTCACTCCCATAGTAATAGAGCCGATCAAACGGACAATGGCTCACCAGCCAAGCGGCAACCTCTGATGATAGAAATCCAGGGATAATAAAGTCACAGGCCTGACCACCACGCTCACAAATTCGCTTGCCCTTACTGTTCAGCTCATAGCCTGCGTGCTGATCAAGTTTTGGTGCTATTCGAGGGGAGCTATTTTTTGTTATGGCTAACCCCAGTTTGTGACTGCAAAAGCCATAGGTAAGATTTATTGAACCGAATTGGTCAACCACCGGATCGAGAATATTTCGGGCAAGGTCTGATATCGCTTCCCAGCTAGCCTGTTTTAGTGGCTGGTTATCGGTCGTCTCCCGCACAAAGGTTTCACCACAACAAATGATGTCCCTGTAATAAAAATGACGACTGCATGGCTGATCTAATCGCTCCGAGTTGATAAGTAATCTCCTTTGCCGGGAAACATATGCCTTACTCCTCCCCTGGGATTGGTTACATCTCCTTTCCGTCTTGGGATCAGGTGGATATGACAATGAAAAATAGTCTGTCCAGAATCTACTCCACAATTGATACCAATATTAAAGCCTGTCACTGATGGGTCAACGGCTCTGATTGCGTTTTGCTGTATGGTCAGCAATTCATGCAGAGCTATAACCTCATAGTCATATAAATCGAAGTAACCTGCTATATGCCGGTTGGGAATAACCAAGGTATGCAGTTGAGTGACAGGGAAGGCATCTCTGATCACAAATGCGTGATTATTTGCGTCAACGAAGGATTCCTGTGACTGTTCGCAAAACGGGCATTTTTCTTTGTTTAAAGTCTCCCGAACACTCATAAAATCATGAACTCGAAGCGATGACGTTTATTGCTACAGATTCTTCATTGTCATCCTGTAGGTTGCCATAAAACTTTACCAGTCGCTTCACTCTCGGCCTGCCACTCGCCATACGATGCCGGTTAGTATCCCTCAGACTGTAAACACAGCCACAATACTCCTGCTGATAAAACACTTCTTGCTTGGCCAATTCAATCATTCGCTGGCTCCCGCCCTGTTTTCGCCAGTTGAATGTCCAGTAGGTGACCTCAGGGTAATGTGATGCTGCCCTGATACCAGACTCATTAATCTGTTCCATATTTTTCCAGCGGGAAATACCCAGAGTGCTGGAGATGACAGGGAAATCATGCTCACTAGCATAGAGTGCTGTACGCTCAAAACGCATATCAAAGCAGACTGTGCAGCGCTTGCCCCGCTCAGGTTCGTTTTCCAGCCCTTTGACCTGCTCGAACCAGTTGTCCTTATCGTAGTCTGCATCAATAAACGGCAGTTTCAGCTTATCGCAGAAACGCTTGTTTTCATCCTTACGAAGCTCGTACTCTTCCACCGGATGGATATTGGGGTTGTAGAAAAAGACCGTTTGTTCGATGCCTGATGCCTGAACCGCCAGCATCACTTCTCCGGCACAGGGAGCGCAGCAGGAATGCAGGAGTATTTTGTCAGCCTGTCCGGGTGCTTCGAGGGCTGGACGCTGATAGTCATCGAGGCTAAATGATGGGTTTGCCATTGTAGAATTGTCACTCTGCTTCCGGGGAATCCCCGAAGGTGGGAATAGTATGGCAAAGAAAGCTGAACTCACTCATAACTTCATTCCAAGACAAGCCTGTTTTCGCTTCTATGTAGAATTGAATGATTACTTGCCTATCCATTGCCGCTATCAGCAGAATACTTATCGCTTTATCGACACCCCATCTGTCAAAGACGCTATTGAGGCTCAGCAAGTTCCTCATACGGATGTTGATTTAATCCTGATTGATGGTCATTCATCCCTCTTTGATCAGTGCATTCAATTTCAGGGCTGTAGTTTGTCTTCAGGTCTGGTCTCTCTGTATGAGTTGGTACTTCCGATAGTTTGTTTGTCTTGGGCATCGATGGATTCTTTACAGCCATTACTGAATGAACTGTCGTATCTACCTGATATTGCAATCTGGCTGTCACACCTTGCTTTATTTTTATACTATCCACGCAAGTGTGTGTCAGATTGATTTGCTTGTGAGCCGCTCTGGATCGGGTATAACCACGCATGCAAACTAGTGACTCCTGGTTGATGCTGTAGCGCCTTACTCGCTTTTCCTTGCCAGTATCTGGAAGCATTTCCCCTGTGCGAATCTGATGACTATTAATGACCAACCCTGCCATTCTCAGTAATCGATTGACGAAGTTACAAGCGGATTTTGGGCGTTGGAATTTTGCACCTTCCGGCGTGTTCAGAATCACAGAATCCGGTATCAGCTTGAGTTGGTTCAGCATGAAAGGATATTCGTTGTGGTAAGCATCAACCCTGTCTACTACCCGCTCTGCTTCCGACTCTCCCCAGGATCGCTGGTAGTCCCAATTGGGAAATAATGGCTTCAGAAACTCTCGATAAACATCGACACCAATGGATTCAAATCGTCGGTGACAAATGGAAGTACCTTCCTGGTCTAGCTGAGGCTGATAATGGCTGCCATCCGGTAATGGGAACTGCATAAATCGCCTGAGTCGTGTAAGGCCAACTTTTTGCCAAAACTCAATGTCCTCTTCTTTAAGGGCTACAGGTTCAATGCCCAATTCATCACAGATTCGGTAGCGTTCACAGCTGCATATTTCTTGTAGCCTTGGCTCTACTTTGTGGGACAGTTCATCGTACTGGCTTGCAGACACAATAGGCGATTGCTGTATCGCCGCCCTCTCCTCTTTTTCCACTTCCTCTTCAGTAGCTTTCCAGCGCAATTCAAACGATTCTGACTGCTGCTTACCCTGGTAATACTCCATAGAAAACCCTCGATTCTGCATCAGATAAAAAAGACCATTACCGCCCAAGGCTTTGAGCTTTACCTGTCGGCTGCGTTCTGCTTCACAAAATCCGTCGTATTCGCCAACGGTTACCCCATCGGTGTTGCGAACATAACGCTCTGCATACTGCAATGCCCGGACTCTCGCCAGCCAGTCTTCATTGTCTTTTTTGCCGGGGATCAGATCAGCGACAACCGTGAACTCCCAAACAGACCGAAACCGCCGGAGCATTTGCACAAACTTCGTCGGCAAGACAACATTATGGGAAAAACCAAACACCTGATCGAACGGTGCCTGAATGGAAACGCCTGATTCAATGGCTGGTGTATAGATGATGACCTGGTAGCGCTGAGCTTCCTGATCAAAGTTTTTCTGAAAAGCTATCTGATCAGGCTCATTACGATTTTTCCCGTGAAACAGTAGCATTGAAATATCAGGGAACTGTTTGCGAATGATTTTTTCCAGCTTGCCTGCGTATGCCCTACTATCTGTGGCAATTGCAATTTTTTTGCCCTGAGCAATGGACGGTAATAGCTGGTGATCGATGACCGATTTAGCCTTAGCTTTTCCTGTAGCAAACTGGCAGGTCAGCGTTAAATCCTGAGAATATGACATCTCATAAACGTGAATTTCTTTTTCTGGAAACCACTCCTGCAGAAGCCCTACATGATAAGAGGACAAATCAGCATCACAGATAACAACGGTAGGCGTTTGCTCAATCAAATCCAGATAGCGGGCCAGCACTGATGGGTCTTTGATATGCGGACTGGTTCCCAGTACGGAAATATGCTGAGAGAACTCATCCAAAAGCAAAATGTCTGTCTTTCCTGATTCCAAGAATCGGCTGACATTCGGCGCACATAGGCTGTTAATACACGTCACCAGACGGTTGACCGTTGCCATAAAAGATTCCGGGATATCGAGATAACTCTCCAGCCCCAGTCGTCTTGCCAGTTCATGAGCCAGGGAAACCAGATGAGTGCCTGCCAGAACTCGCTCGCCTTTCTGTAATGCAGCCTGAGACAATGCCGACATTAACTTAGTCTTGCCCGAAGCATAAGGGGCTTTGATCAGGGTGATCTGCCCTTTTTCCAAAGAAACGGTTTTGGGATTGATAACTGAAACAGAATGATAGCGCTCTGCAAGCGACTTCTTTTTGCCAGAGCTTAACCCGCACTCACCCTGAATCACCTGTTGCTGCCTGAAACAGTAACCGCTTAACTGCCGTTTAAGCTGATTCAGTGTGTCAGGGTGCAGGAGATAAGGATTTGCAGCCTGAATCCGCTGTATAAAATCATGCTCATCGCACTGGGCAGGCACCTTATAGTGAAACCGGCTGACAATGGCTTTTGCCAGTGTGGCTGCACATTGCTCATTGTTGGCTTTGGCGAGAAGCTTCAAGGCACTTCGATAGTTACCACAGAAATTGTCCTTTGCCATCTCGACAGCGGGTGCAGGTACAGATTTCAAATCAATGGGCTGAATAGGTTTTCTTACCCACTTCAGTTGTCGCTTTAAACTCTGTAATCCTGCATCAATTCGAACATCACTCCAGTCCTCACCATATCTTTGCGGTACTACCCACCGAAAACCTGCCCGATGACAGGCCATTATTCCCGGCAGATCGTGATCAAGAGCAACTATCAGATTCCGGGCAAGGTGCGGCCACTCCTGAGTCAATTGTGCAACAATCGAGCGGGCATTATTCTCGCCGACGATACAGGCCACAGGTTCACCAGTGGCTAGATAGACATTGACTGCATCTGCCATTCCGCCAACGATTCGTAAGCAGCCAAAATAATGTGGAAGTTCTGATAGAGACACCCCCACCAAAGCGAAGCTTTCAGAAACCTTGGTACCTTTGGTGACTTTTTTATTATCTTTCGATGAAAAACGTTCCGGACATTTCTGATGCAGTAGGCCACGAGAATAAATCCGTTCACACCCTGTAGTTTGCCCTTTGACATTTATTAGAGGGTATTCAAGGCAGTCTCCATACCACCAGTCCTGAGCGCACCTTAATCCAATCAACGTACTTAATAATTCAAAGCTCAGTTTTTTCTCCTGCAAATACCCTGCAGGGTCGTGAGCTAAAACTGACAACCTGGACATATTCAACAGCCTTGCCAATAGCTTCAGCAATGCCTGCCAAAGTACTGGCATCACAGACCGCCATTTCAAGAGCAATAGCCGTTTGACCATTACCCTTAGAATGGAGTCATAAAATAGGAAGGCTTTATTTCAAAGCACCAGCGATCTGATTGGTTCAGTAAATCAGTTGCAGTGTCGGTATCGGTAATAGAGTGATACCAGTGTCAGGAGAGGTGTTGAGGACAAAAATTGTTGATTCGCCATGTTCATTACTCTTCTGAGTAACCATGCCGAAGTCAGCAAAAGACGTTTGCTATACTGCGTCAGTCTTGATGTGACTTCGTACGTGCGTGGTCGTTTCGTCAAGACAGTGTGCCAGGCACACGACTCCCACTCTGGTGCAACAGAGTGGGGGGTTACCAAGCATACGGGGTCAACCGTTCCGCTAATTAAAGCAATGATCGCTGGTAGAAGGAGGCGTTTTTTTGCTAGTGGTAAATACCTAGCAAAAAAACAAAACCTGCTTTCTGCTCCTTGTCTTAAGCTTACAAAGCTCATCAAACAAGGAATGCGATATGAACGAGATCATGTTTTGTGACCCTGAGGTGCCACTGATGAACATACCCGGCTCGGTTATGGACAGGCTGAATAAGAGCAGAAACTCTATCCATATCATGGACAACGAACATCGTTGTTATTTTGTGAATGCTTACTGGAAGCAACTGCACCAGCTTGATAAAGCCGAAGTATGCATTGAAGGATTGCCCTATTCCGCTATTCCTCATAATGCATTCTATTCCTGTTCGGATCGCTTTGAAGCTCATGATCAGGAGGTGTTCAAAACCCACAAGATGATTCCCAGCCTGGAGATTCACCACTATGACAGTATTGGTGGCTGGATGGCGTTGCTGCTGACAGTGCAACCAATAGAGATCGAGAGCAAGTGTGCAGGCCTTATTGGTGAAGCTCAGCCCCTGCCTGAATTTCTGGTGAGAAATTACCAAAAAATGCGCAACAGCATTATCACTCCCAGAAACCCTGAAGTTGATTACAAACTGTTTCTGACTAATCCGGATAAACTCCACGACGCCGAATTCGACACCGTGTATCTGTTGATGCTTGGGCTGAAGGCTAAACAAATCGCAGCTCGGCGAAATATTTCTGTTAATACCGTCTATTCAACGCTGGCTAATATCAAAGTTCGGTTGGGATTGAATAAACCAGATCAGATTGTCGAATATGGGATTGAAAACGGCTGGCATGACCATGTGCCCCATATGTTTCGAGAAACCGAAACCACCCTGCAATTAGGCAAAGCTGCACTGGGGTTTGATTATGGCGCATAAATATCTCTCGGATACCATAGGAGTATCCACTGAATGCGGATTGTCTATACCTGTTGTTATGGCAGGGCAAGTGCTTCCCTATCATAAAGGGCAATGGCTGTTTTCGGTGGTGGATGAACAACAGCAGCAAATGGACATAATGTTACTGCAGGGAAACCGAACCCGTGCGTCTGATAACAAGCTGCTGGGCAATATTTGTATCAATCAAATCAGTGATGTTTGTAGAGGGGTTCCCAGTGTTCGCTTGTCACTCTCCATTGAAGAGTCAGGTGATTTACTGGTATCCGCTGAGAACCTGAAGAATGGCTTGATCCGTCGCATGAGAACCCAAATCGAAACATCAGATTCATCAATCGCTAAAACGAAAGAGTTGGTTGAAGATATACGATTTAAAGAATTCGCCAAGGCCGGAACCCTGGCCAGAAAAATGATCCGATCGAATACCAGAACGCTCTCCAGAGCAGTAAGAATCGATAAGCATTCGGCAAACATTGAACGTCAAATGCACTCTGTCATGTCAGAGCTTGAACAAATCATCCAGGCGGGATCTGATTTGCAGCAATTACAACTTCGTATGAATGACCTGTCTCAACTTTCGCTCCAGTTCCACTTTGCTGCCTATACCAACCCTATTAAGGCGACATAAATCAGTCGCCTGCCGATGCTGGGCATTGAATGGTGCTGTGTTTGGTTTCGTGATATTCCAGAAGCTTGCCAATAACGACAGCCATACTGACACCTGAAAGCCAGATCAGAATGCTCTGGCATAGCCAGCCTTTCAGCAGATCATCCATAAGAATTGGGTTTTGATGCTGAATTTTGAAGTACCCGAGAATATTGTCCAGTAAGCGGGTATAGGCCAGTTGGTAAAACAGTGCACCACCCGTAAGTGTCGCCAGAAGGTTGCTGAACAGCATTCTGATATAGGGTTTACAACTCACTTTGATGACCGCCCGAAAAACCAGAAGATCAACTAATCCCCCCACATTGACCGCTGCAAAGGTCGCTACGCACATATTTACCGGCAATGAGCCAAACAGACTGAACAGCAGAGATATGACAAAAGAGGTCGTCATCATAAAAGCCAGAGAGTGTTTGAGCAGCAACCCCGATTGCTCTGCATAATGCTGAGCAAACGAGCAGCTGACGTCTACTAGCGGAACTATCGTTATCGCTCCAAGAGGTATCCACCAGCCCTCTCCCAGCAGTAAGCTCAAATCCACCCGAATCATGCATCCGTATTGCCCCAATAAAGACATCAAAGAAAAAATGATCAGCCAGACAAAAAACTTTTGACCAGTTTGCGAAGTGTACAAAATCCTTGATCTCTGCCTGATCGAGTATGGCTTGGGCATTACATCACCTTTCGATTTTTTATTGGTTGGTCTCTCGTGCATAGTCAACAGCTATGTCTGCGGCCAGCGAGGCGTTATTGATTAAAAGCTGAATATTACTGGATGTACTGCGCCCCTCAGAGAAGCGGCTAACCTGATCCAGCAAAAAATTAGTGCGTTCTTTTCCGGGTACAGCAGTTTGCTCCAGCGCAAGCAGAGCCGACTGGATCAAGTCGTTCATTTCTTTCGGAGAGAAGGCAAACTCATCAGGCACAGGGTTGGCAACAACGACGCCTCCTTGCAAACCTAACACCCATTTACGCTGTAATATTTCCGCTACTTCGACAGAAGATTCTACTCGTCGATCAATCGGATATTCGGTTTCTTTTACACAGAAAGAAGGAAAAACATCGGTCTGGTAGCCCAAAACCGGAACAGAATGCGTTTCAAGGTACTCAAGGGTCAGCCGTAAATCGATAATCGACTTTGCACCTGAACAAACGACAGCCACACTTGAAGTAGCTAACTCATAGATATCCGGTGAAATATCATAAGTCAGCTGTGCATTTTGATGAACACCTCCCATACCGCCAGCAGCAACAATATTTATACCCATTAAGTCCGCTATCTTCGTGGCTGCAGAGACCGAAACCGCACCATGTTGCTTTGTACCCAGGATAAGAGGTAAATCCCGGCGACTGATTTTTCTAATTGAGGAATTCCCGTCAAAAATCCTTTCCAACTCTTCATGGTGAAGCCCCGCCTTTAATTTTCCATCAACAATCGCAATCAAGACGGGTAGCGCCCCCTTTGCCCGAACAGCCTGATCATACAAAAGGGTTGTTTCGTGCTTTTTTTCGTTGGTTTCCCCGCCATGAATAAAAGCATTCACGGTTTCAAGTGCAACAACGGGCTGATTATAGTGCAATGCCTCTTTCACATCAGCACTGACTTGGATCATCGATGGATGTGAATCAGTGACACTATCGTTTAAATGATCAGACATATCTTAACCTCAATAATCGGCAAAAGACTTTATTAAAATCGACCAGTACCATTAGACGGCATAGCCTGCTAATAAGTTAGATCAACGATCAAAAAGCAAGTGGTATTTTTAGAGACTTTTAATAATCAATGTGAATTAATTTGGAGAAAATTTAGGCTCAACAAAAATAAGTAAAATCCACTAGCAAAAATACTTCTTTCAATTCCTATAACCTGTGCTTAAATTTTTCCGATACTGCTCTTTTCTGTTGCACCAGAATATAAAGAGCAATCATTTCACTGATACACACACGACATTTTTATGAATACTCATCTCCCTATTTCGCCTCCTCTTATCTCGAAATCAATTTGCATTATTCAGACAAATTACTGACAGATCGAAGGTTTATCTTCTCTGCAAGCCCTGATATTCACTTGTTTTTAATGCCATCAGAAATGCAGTGTCCTTTTTACGGAACGGGCGGGAGCTTAAGTCATGTTGAAGCAAAATCATCAAGAGAGATCAGGAGATCTGTTACCTGACTATTCATTAGCTGAAGGCTGGTATCTACTGAGCATCAAACCGAACCAGGAGCAGCGGGCCGAGCAAAACTTACTGGAACAGAATATTCCTGTGTACTGTCCCTATATTGTTAGAAAAGATACTAAACAAGCCCTGTTTCAGGGTTACCTGTTTATCAACTTAAAGGGCAATCTCTGTTTTTATTTTCACAAAATAAAATACACCAGAGGCGTTGTGGGTTTTGTTTGTTTTGATCAAAATACCGGACAATTTCCCAAGCCAGTTCCCAGTGGAAAGAAGATCATTGAAGATGTGAAGAAAATAGAGCTTTTAATCAATCGTCAGAACGAAAAGCACACCAATAGACACAGCTTTCATAATGGCGACAGGGTTAAGGTAAACTCGCCTCTTTTTCATCACTATCAAGGGAGGTTTCTCAAACAGTCTGGAGAAAATCGTGGGTTATTGCTTCTTCAATATATAAAGGAGACAAGGAGCAATGACCAGCTCTGTAAAGAAACTCTTGGCGAAAAGATTATTCAGGTTCCACTGAGTCAACTCAGAAAGATCTGACTGATATTGTGGTAGCACTACCATGAATGACCGGAAAAAACGTTCCCAGCCAGCTTTGCTGATGGACTTCAATTTGAAAACTCATCAGGGACAAAGAATGTGCCAATGGATGGATTATCGTTTGAAGAATCTTCTGTTCATGCTTGAGGTGGTTTACTCAGAAAATCAGTCTCTACATGACCTATCAACCAATGCCATCAAAGAGATCTCGCAGGAATTTGAATCTTTAGATCAAAATTTACAGCACTTTCTTGATGCGATGCCCCAACCAAATAACAACAAAGCATCAATCCGCTATAACAAACCAAAGAATTTTACGATCCAGTGTACAACTCCCCAGGTCATCACCTACGTCAATATCCTGAAGAATTACGATCTTCTGATTCAGAAATGTGACCGCCTGTGGCTGACCCAACAATGGGGACGGATGGAGTCAAGAAAACCAATTCATGAATGGGGACAAATCATCAGCAAAAGCATAAGTTTCTGTTCTGAGCTGTTTGCTCCACTACGCAGCCAGTACATTCAATACCGGAAGCTCCAGCATAGTGATGATGAAGAGAATAAACCAAATGATCAGGAGCAGTCATAAATCATTTTATCAATTGCTGCTCACCAGTTTACTCATTGCCTGTTGTATAGGGCTGGTTCACGCCAGCTCACTGCAGCAGGAACTGAACAAAATGCTAAACACACTTTCCAGCAGTTCTGATCCTGCGGTCTATCAGACCCAGCGTCGTGGAGTTATTTCGGGTGGCTCCTTTCATGCCCGAACCCGGATCAACGAGACCAATCTTATGGGCTTTGTGCCTCCGGAATTTTCGGCAGGCTGTGGCGGTATTGATCTGTATGGAGGCTCGTTTTCCTTCATCAACAGCGAGCAATTCAATAAGTTGATACGCGATATTGCTGGTAATGCTTCCGGTTACCTTCTGGGATTGGCGATCAGTGCCATGAATGAAAAGGCGTATCAGCACATTGAAGCTCTTCAGGAAAAAATCATGCACCTGAACAGTCTGTTCTCCAATTCCTGCCAGATGGGGCAAGGCATCGTGAACAGTATGCCGATGCCTGCGGCCATGAAGAAGTTTCAGACCGACGCTTCACTGAATATCAGTCGTGCCAATGTTGCCGATACTTTCCAGTCGTTTACCGGCACTGGATTATCCAACCGTGATCCGGTGAAAGCCTGGCGGCAGTCGTCCAGCCCACAGGATCAGGAAAAGATGCTGGGTAATCTGGTTTGGAATGCACTGAAAAAATCCTCTGCCATTACCGGTAATGAATATCGAGAAGCAGTTATAAGCCTGACCGGAACCATTATTGTTTCCATGGATTCTGGTGATACACAGCCACGGCTGTTCAGTTATGTGGGCAACCAGCTGAAAGTGGAAGACCTCATTTACGGCTCTGAGCAAGTGAGCCTGTACCGTTGTCGTAACCACTCAGATTGTTTGTCCATGACTTTGATGGATAAACAAAAACTCTCAGGATTATCCGAACACTTAATCCAGTTGCTGAATGCTCTGGCTGAGCATTGGCACCACAACGCAAAAGATTCCCTGCTGACAGTAAATGGTGTTTCAGCCACAGCCCTACTTCAGAATTTGCCTGTGGGCACTGGAGGCATGATTCGCAACCTGACGGCTGCCGACGTTCAGTTAGCGAAACTGTTTATTGCTCAGGCGGCGCCCCATATTGCTTTTTACATGGTGCATCAGTTTATGGAAGACCTACACCAGATCACGGTATCGCTGGTGAATATGGAGGGTGACTATCACCCTTTCGCCCAGCAGCTGCAGGAGACTTTGAAGTCTTCAAAAAACCAGTTACATCAGGAACTTCAGCGACTGGGAGAACGTTATGGGCGATTTGGTGAGCTGATTCAGGATTATCGCCATATGCTGGCGGTGGCTGAACAGAAACGATACCAGAGGCTTCATCTGGAACCTGATCACTCTGCACGCTATCAGAAAACCAAATGATTGAAACCATTTATTCCATTGGCGACGCTCGATTTCTCTACACAGTCCTGAATGGCCTGGTGATGATCGTCAATGATCCTGAATTCCTGATGACCATCAAGATTGGGTTCACTATTGGTGCGTTTTATCTCGCTCTACAGGGGCTGATGGCAGGGAAGTTTCCTGCATTTCAACATCTGCTGCTAAGCCTGCTGATTTACTCAGCTCTGTTTGGTTTACCTGCGGCTGGCAAGAGTTACAAGGGTATCGATGTGGATATATATGATGTTTACACCGACACCAACCGCAAGGTCGATAATGTACCGTTTGGTATAGCCCTGACGGCAAGTATGCTTTCAACACTGACCTGGAAGATGACGGAAACTTTTGAACAAGCCTTTCATAGCACAGATGCTGTGAAACTTACTCGTAACGGTTATTTGTCTAGCTTGACCAGAATGATGGAAGCTCGCAGCAAAGCCATGATCCAGTTTCAGAATAATCCGGCGCTGGCTCAATCATGGCGAAACTACATCAAGGAATGCACTCTGATTGGCATCGATCTGAATTTCAAGACAGTTCATGAGGTCTTCAATAACAGCGATGTTCTAGCCGCACTGGAATTTCCTTCTGAAGTATTCGGGACTTTGATTTACAGAAATAGTCAGCCTACGAATGTGACCTGCACAGAAGCATTCACCTGGTTGAAGCCGAGAATGGTAAGCTGGTTCGATCAGCAGATTCAAAGAGAAAATGTCTCACCTGATAGAAGCTTATCCTTAGGCTCAGCATTACAGGCATTAAGCCAGGGTGCAGAATCCAGCCGTAACTTTCTGATGGCTTCTGCCCTGCTCCCTATTTATCACGATGCTACCATCGAAAAGCTGCAGGACATGCAGCAGCCCCAAGCAGCCATTATGACTCATCAGGCAATATTGCAGCGCAATACCCAGTGGGCAGGTGAACAGCATCTTTTCCTGAGCAGTATGCGGGCAATGATGGCGTATATCGAAGGGTTTGTGTTTGCAGTGACTCCTCTGATGGGGCTGCTGGTTTGTGTCGGATTATTTGGTGTGCGACTGGCGTTTAAATATCTGATGCTGCTGTTATGGATTCAGCTCTGGATGCCGGTACTGGCCATTAATAATCTTTACATTACTTTGGTTTCTCAGGGAGCCATGGCAGCTTTATCTGCCCCAATCACCAGCTTTACCGGCATCATGGAGTCGGGACCGATTCTGGAGTATTGGTTAGGCGTTGGTGGCTTAATGGCTGCTTCTACTCCTGCCTTGGTTCTGATGTTGCTCTATGGCAGTGCCATAACTGCCACTCACCTGGCAGGCAGAATGCAAAGTGGCGATTTCGTGAATGAGAAAGTTTCCGCCCCCGATATTATGATGCCCGGTTCAGCGATCAATCAGCAGGCTGGCTGGAATATCGGACCACAGCAGGGCGCAACTCGCGGGCAGATTGATCAGGTAGTTCCGGCATTATCGACCAGTAGTCATCTATCTAACCTCGTGCAATCCAAAGATGCAGCACGAAAATCTTCAGGGATGGCTTTCAGTCAGGCAACCAGTCATGCGATTCAGCAACGGTATGGAGATTCTATTGATAGCCGGGAGTTACAGCAGTTCAGTAGTAGCCTGAGTACAGGCCAAAGCCAGACTGCTCAAATGAGGGATGATTTAGCAAGAGATTTGCAGAAACAGTTTGGTCTAGGTTCTCAAACTGCCAAAGATATGGCTACTACAAAGGTACTTGAAGCCAGTGGTGGTATATCAACGGGTAGCTTACTTGGGAGTTTATTTAGCGTAGCTGGTAATTATAAAAAGCAGTGGTCAGGAATAAACCGCGATGTAAAAACAGATGCATTCCAGGATGCTGTCTCATACCTGAATAAAGAAAGCTTCTCAAAAAACTGGAGCTCTCAGCTACAGAAAGCCCTTTCAATGGACGCAAGCCAAAGTCATTCCCAAAGCTGGATTAAAGAACTGGGGATGACGGATAACCAGTCCTACCAAAAAATGGCTCAGGAAAATCTCAGTAATGAAAAGAGTTATGAACAGGCCAGTCAGTTACAGCAACAACTAGGACAGGCTCTAAAAAGTGGACCTGCCGTCTGGACAAACCGATTGGCAGCTTCAGAACCAGCCATGGACATACTGCAATCAAAACCCTTTGATCCTGAGTTCCAGCAACAAGTTAACCGCAATGCTCAAAGATTCAGTGGGCAGTTTGCCAACCCATCAGAAACACTGGCTGCGGCTCTGGTTTCAACCTATTTGAGCAGTTCCAGCGAGGCAGATTTGGGAAGGCTGGGTGAAGCTTTGCAGAAAGCTGGCATAATCAGCTCAGATACCGAGAAGCACAGCCCTGAATCCAATCAGTCATTGGTTTCACAGCCAGTCAGTGGTGGCAGTCTTGCAGGCACTGTCAATAAAGCCCTAAGCCAACCGGAAAGCCTTAGCGATAGCCAGGTTAAACAACGCCTGTCAAAGTCCAGCCAGCTACCGGAACAAAAGGCCTTACAAGAGGCAAATCTTCAGTCACCTGCCATACGACAATTGCCCAAGGCTCTCCAGCCACTGGCTAAAGCCCATAACCAATCCAGTCAATCGATCAGTGGCCAGTTCCTCCATTCTGGTCAGAGTAAGCCCTACATCACCAGCCTGTTAAAACACAGTGCTTATGGTACAGCCCCTTCCACATCGGGATCGGGACTTAAGCTGACATATAACGAGGCTTTTGATAGAGCTGTATCCCAAGGTCTTACAGATACTCAGGCGGCGACGTTTGCGTCATTGGTTAAAGATCGTGATCCAAAATATGAACGAAGCTCTGACCCAGAAGATCGTCGTCACCGTTTGGGACAATCCATTGCTGAGATCAGTAGAGGCTGGGGAGACCATGGAGCTGTATTAGGACAACACGCTTTTAATCATCTGACCCACGCCGCTGATAATCCACAGCATACCAATGCCGCTCTCACACTTATCGGTGAAATGAACCGACTTTACCAACCAGAACTGAGACAGTATGAACAATCAGTTGATAAATGGTTGAAAGGACAGTCATTACTTCCGATGGAGGGCAATTATCTTGATACGACTATGCCTCCTGAACATATTGGCAGCAATGTCGGGAAAGAGATTCAGCAGCGACAGTCAGATAACAATCAGAGGGTGTTCGACAGACAGGATAAAGGTCAATTTCAGGAGCCTTCAAGTAAATTATCGAGAACACAAAGGGATATGAGTCAGAAGCTATCGAACTTGATAAAGCCTGACTCTGGACGTCCACCATAAGGTGTCCCTCCCACATCAATCCCACCTGCCATAGGTAAGCCAGTTGTCGGGTTCGTTTCTCCCTCTAACTGCCAGCCCTTATTTACTGGCTTGGAAACGGTTTTTTCAGGGTACTTCCGGTTAAACCGCCATAGCAAAGAAAAACACACAACAGAAAACAGGCTCCAGAGAACCGGAGAGCTCAGAAGCTTCCAGCCATAGCCTGGAACCAAAACCAGGTACCCCAACTGCTCGATCAACAGACAACAAAAAGTCAGCAATAACAGACTCGCTACAAATCCTTTAATCCGTTTTAACAAATTCATCATCTTCACCTCCCAGTAGCTGCCTACTGAGTTTTCACTTGCGTTATTCAACATAGTTCAAATCAGCCAGGAAATACCGAATGTTCGCCAACACAACTGTGCCTGTAGAACCGCAATATACGGATTCACTGCTCACTACCCGAGCCTATGATCCTGAGAGCCAGATATTCTTATGCGACGATAAACATCTGTTTTTCGGATTTCTCAGCTTGCCCCTCAGCGGTCTGGACAGTGGACTGGATGACCGGTTGAACGGGTTACTCAATCAGGATTGGCCTGACGATACTCTGTTGCAGTGTGGCCTGATCTCCAGCCCCGATGTTATGAATACCATCCACCAACTGATGCTCGCCAAGGATCGAACGGAACCACGCTTCAAAGCCATGCTGAAACAGAATATTCAGCAGTTGCAGTCCGGCGTTCATGAGCCGGTCACCAATGAACAAATGCTCCGGCATGGGATTTTATGGTTTACAGTCAAAGTTCCTACCCGAGAGCTGTCACCCAACGAAGATGACTTATTAAAAATTCGACGGCTTAAATCCTCCTTCCAGGGAGGGATTGAGACAGCCGGATTGTTATCTATTCCCATGAGCCAACATGACTGGCTGCGCCTGAACATGATTCTGGTCAACCATCATGAACACGGACATTGGGCAGTGAATGGTGCCCAGGTAGATTCAGAAAGACCACTTAATCGACAGGTATTCGATCCTGATACCCCACTGCAAGTCTCTCCGAATGAGATTCAATTGGGTTCTGAACAAAAATCCAGAGTCGCAAAAGTATTGATCGCCAAAAAGCTGCCTGCCTATATCCCACTGGGGCAGGCATTTAATTATCTGGGCGACAGCCAGAATGGACACCGGGGCATTAAATGTTACGCCCATATCCATGTACTGCTGCATTTTCCTGCAATCAATCAGCTGCAATCGTCACTGAGCAACAAACAGCGCATTGCTATACAGCAAGCCTCCAGCCCCATTACTCGTTTTGAACCGAGACTAATGGAGCGCAAGAAAGATTTTGATGTGCTGTTTGAAGCACTCAACAAGGGCGATGCGCCCCTGAAGCTAACTTTTTCCTTAGTGCTTTATTGCAATTCTGCGAAGGAAGCCAGCCGGTTGTCGTCCAACGCCTGCAGCTACTTTCGAGAACTCGGATTTATGTTGTATGAAGACGTGTATTTCATGCTCCCAATGTTTCTCAACACATTGCCCGGCAACGCCCAGAAAAGCACCCAAACTATTGCCATGCATGAGAAGACCCTGGCGACCCGTCATGCCGTTCCACTGCTGCCCTTGTTTGATGACTGGTCGGGTCATCAGGAAGCGTTGCTGAATATGGTGTCCCGCCGGGGACAACTGATGAACCTATCGCTGTTTGAATCCAATAGTAACTACAACGCTATTATCGCTGCCACTTCCGGAGCGGGAAAAACTGTTCTGGTCAATGAGATTATCAGCAATATTCTGATTCGTGGTGGTCAATGCTGGGCACTGGATATTGGCGAGGGTTATAAGAAACTTTGCCAGCATTTTGATGGACTGTTTCTGGATTTTGATCAGGGCAGTGAAATTGGTATGAATCCTTTTGCACTGGTTCATGACTATGAAGAGGAAGGTGATATTCTGCTGGCGCTGATTATTGCTATGGTTTCGCCGCGAGAGCCATTAACGCCCTACCAGGAAGCCAGTTTACGGGAGCAGATTCGAGAACTTTGGGAAAGTGAAGGTACCGGCAGCTCCATTGACCTATTACAGGAGCGATTACAGCGACATCCGGATGAACGAATCACTGACCTTGCCGTGCAACTTAGTGCCTTCACTTCAAAAGGCGAATACGGTCGTTTTTTCTGTGGTGACAATACGCTCGATATTAATCAGTCATTTACAGTACTTGAGTTACGGCATCTGGACAGCCGCAAACACCTTCAGCGAGT
>NZ_JOKH01000002.1:304215-357686 GCF_000722635.1 Endozoicomonas numazuensis
TACGTTGACACAGAAACCACCGGCCTGAGCGCCCAAGATGAAGTCGTAGAGATAGCCATTATCAATGACAATGGTGAAGCCCTGCTTAACACGCTGGTTAAACCAACCCACCATGATTGCTGGCCAGAAGCTCAGGCGATTCATGGAATCAACCCGAAAGACGTTGCCCATGCTCCCACTTATGATGCGCTACGCCCAACCATCCGGGCATTGTTTCAGGATCAGGAAGTCGTGATCTACAACAAAGCATACGACAGCCAATATCTTGGTACAGATCTTGGAGCCGCGAAAAGCGTTCAGTGTTGCATGCTTCTCTTTGCCGAACACTTCGGTGAATGGAACCATCGCTATGGCAATTACAAATGGCAGAATCTTAACAAGGCCAGTCGGTATGTCCAGTACAAATGGGAAGGAGAGGCGCATCGTGCCCTGTCAGATACGCAGGCAACAAGAGCCGTCTGGCATTACCTGACTCGTCCTGATGTTCGCCAGCGCATTGATGCTCTGAGAAACGCATGATCCCCCTACTCTTCAGGCTGGTGATGATAGTTCTTTTATTGCCAGCCAATACAGTCCTTTCTTCTACTCTCACCATCAATCTGTTTGTCTCTGAAACCATGGGTGAAACAGCTCTGGTTGAGATAATACGGGAAACAACATCTCTTCAAAACCTCAATATCATCGTGCGAGGAATGGGAGCCAGAGATACCAATCTGGCTCAAAGCATCACCCGCTGGCAGCACCGAATCAAACAGGCAGATGCCGGGAAGATTGTTCAGATCAACCCTGTTTTGTTCCGTGAGCAGAATATAAACCAAGTACCTGCAATGACTGTTGTCATGAATGGCAATACTGAATTGACCGTTTTGGGTGTTACTTCACCTGAATGGTTGCTGCGGCAGTACCATACAGGCCAGCGTGGCAATATGGGTACCTATGGTTCAACACTGCCTGTCAGCGAACCGGATTTATTGGAATATTTGTTACAACGACTCAAACAGCAGAACTGGCAGCCCCTTCAAGAAAAAGCACAGAAGCGATTGCAGGCCAAAACCTTTTCTTTCGGAGCAAAGCTGCCAGCCAGTCAAAAGGTGTCCAGCAAAATACTGAAAGTGTCTGGCAATTGGCATACGCCCATAATTGCTCTGGATATCAATGATCGTCAGCAGCAGAAAGCCGTGATTCCCTGGTTACAGCAATTCCCTGATGCGTTGATTCTGGCTTCCAATGGCTCAATACAACAGTTTCAGAACTTACCCAGCCTCTGGCATGAGCATCAAATTTATATTATGCCCACAGAGCTGATTCATCGTTTTCAGCTCACGGCTTTGCCTGTATTACTGACACCTGAAAACCACAGTCATTGGAGAGTCACCACTGCGGCAGTATTACCGTTTTCAGCGGTCGATATAGTGTCATGGGTTAAAGCTTTGGTTTCATCTGCTTATGCGTTGGAAACCACTGAAAATCCATCCAAAGCCCTGTGCCAGAACGTATCTATTTTGTCTGAAAAATTGATTACTTTTGTGCCCTGGAAAGAGCTGTTTCCCATTCGTATCGGACTGGCAAAACTGGGCTCCGGCAAAGAACCCAGTGACAGAGCCAAAACCAACACAGGGCTGTGTTTATGTGAAGACAGCGCAGGTATGTTTCACCCCGGAGTGACTACCGGATTCTGGCGACCTCAACGACTGATCGAATTGACTCGCAGCCCCGGCTGTCTGATGGCACTGGGCGGTCATAAGCTCCCTATTGTTGACCAGCGTCGTTGGGGAACATTAGGTTCTGCCAATATTCCCAAAGGCATAACTTATCTGCACGCTCACGTTTACAGTCTGCCGCTGATTGAAATGTTAAATATGTTCACTGGCATTGGCGGCTGCACCAGTGATCTGGTGGACTTTGACCTGATCAATCTGTCAGAAGTAGATCCTTCGTGGAATCATCCTGAGTTAGCGGCTCTGCTTTCACCTGACCTTGCTGCTTATGCGAATCCTGCGGCAATGAATGCCTGTACTGCTGATGGCGTAGCCGCTCTGAATTCACAGCCTATGGATAATCTGCACTGGTGCGCTGGGAGCTGGGGTTCCCTTTATCCGTTATCCGGTTTTACCAGCACCTATGGTCACTTTGCTGATAACACCAGCCTGCTGGCAACACGGGCTTTAGCCAAGATTCACAGAATTGGGCTTGGCAGAAAAACCTTCGGTGAAGAGGCTCAGTGCCATAGCAAAATCACTCCATGGCTTCCCAAAAGCCAGTACAAGATGAGCATGTTCTGGCCGGAGCCGGAAAAACAGAAAGCTCACTGGATCGGCGCCTCTGCCTCAACATGGGGAATGCATCGTCATCCATTGGGTAAAGACGATGCGATGTATCTGCTGTGGCAGTATCGGGATTGCTGTCAGACCGCCAGCCAATGATAAAACCTGATTCCTACAAAATGCTGAGTGGATTATTCGCTCTCTGCTTTCACACCGTAATGGCAGAAGCCACTCATGAAGCCATTCGTACATTTGAGCAACATACCCGCTCAAACTGGCTCCAACAGATTAACCAGAAGTCTGAAGCTATTACTCGAAATCCTCACTCTATTGCCAACCAAGTGCCAAATCTGATGATGGAGAAGCCTTCAGACAGCTCTCACCGCCAGAAACTGGAAAGCTATTACCAGAATGAAGATTTCGATGGCCTGCAGTCCTTTGGTGAACAGCGGGCACAACAACTGGAAACAGAACAATCACCAGAAGGTGAAGCATGGCGTTTATTGAATCAGTCACCAGATCGTTATTATCCCGATGCCAACGAACACAAGATTCTACACCCTATAGAGCAGAGTATTAACGCTCTGCAACACCCTAATACTTGGTCAAAACAGAAGCACTGGCCTACCGATGCTCAGTGCAATCCCATATACGATAAGAACGGTGAAATGAGTGCCACCATCGCCCGTCTGCGACAGCATTTCAAAGGCTGTGATTACCAGAAAAAACTGGTGCTAAAACAAGGCCGCCAGGTGCATAGTCCGGATATTCGTGAATGCACGCGGGCTGTAGTAATTGACAACAGCGTTACCTTGCACCGAAAAATCAGGGTTCAGCCGTTCGCAGAATATGTTTCCGGCTCAGGGCTATCGGGCATGAACGGATGTGCAAGCCAGTCAGATCAAGAAGGCTGCTTACAGATTCGGTTAGGCAAAGATGCGGGAGCGGATAACTACTATCACTGCGGTTGCTGCATCAAAGAAGAAACCTTCACAGTAACACTACCCAGACCACAGGCATTAAGCCGTGCAGTGCTTCAGGAAGCCCGCTGGGATGACCGGCTGCAAGTCTGGATCAATGATAAAAAGGTCTGGCAGAGCAACTCTGATTTTCCGCCTGAAAGCGGTGGTGGATGTGAACTGGATTCTAATTTTCACCTGAACAGTCCTGTTTCACTGGATAGCCGTGTATTGGATACAACAGGCAATCAAGTCACTTTCAGAATCCGAACCTCTGTTGGCGATCAGGGCGAAGGTTTTGCTCTGATTAAGTTGTATTTCGATATAAGTCAGCTAGTAGAAGATGACCGCTGGGTGCCTTCATCAGCACTGGAGCAACTGAAAGAAATGAAGCAATGGCAGAGTGATGGACTGTGCAGTCTGACATACCAATGCCTTGAGACTATGAGCGACTCTGAACATACGATCCACGGTAAAGTAATTCCTCTGCAACAAAGTCTCTCATCGCAATTACCAGCCAACTGCAAAACCGCCAGAGCGGAAGCGGATTGTTTTTACTACAAAACAGCATCAACACAGTATCCGCCTGATCATTGTGCAAAGTATGCCAATGATCCCAACTGTGAATTTCTGGACAGCCGTTGTTTAGGAGAAAAGTCTGGTATTTGTTACACCCGCGAGGATCGCTACGACTGCGGCTACACAGGCAGCCTGAACCGCATCGGCATTGAAGAGAGTATTCACTGTGAAGGTCAGCCTATGCAGTGCATGTTAGGCGAGTGTCAGGCCAATATAACGGATGCGGATAACACCGACTTTGCCAGTGCGGTCAGTGGTCTCCATGCTGCCAAACATATGTCGCATGATATGCAGTGTAATCAGGACGGGAGTGGTTGCAGGATATTCAATGGCAAACCCTGCACCTGCAAACAGGGCATTTTCAATATGGTGGACTGCTGCAACCTGCCAACAAATGTGAACTTTGCAAGTTATATGAACCTGCTGCTGATGGGCTACCTGTTCGATAAGTCAGCAATCCATCTACAAGGCAATTTCCCCAATCAGCTGACTGGGTATTATAAGAAAATGCGGGAACCGATGATGCAGGGCATCAACAAGCTCAGCCAGCCTGCAAAGAATCTATGGTCAGACATGGGCAAAAGCTGGGACAAGCTCACAGAAAAGCTTTGGCCAACACCGGCTGAAGTTCATACCCAAACGGCCACTGCCAAGCCTATCGCCGGAGAACTGTCGCAGGAAGCTCAGAAGACGATGCTCGGCAATATGCAGCAACAGCTGATGCGAAAGATGGCCGAAGTCGTCCATAAAATTCTGGGCGAAGATGCCTCCAACCTGCTGTTCCGAACCGCTGGCAACAACCTGGCTTCTCAGGGTGGACAGCTCAGCCAGAAAACCCTGATTATGAATCCAGCCATCACATCAGCCATCAGTGCCGTCACCATGATCTACACAGCTTACACCATGACCAAACTGATTATCCAGATCGCTTATCAATGCGACGATGAAGAGTTTGAATTAGCTGCCAAACGGGAAATGAAAACCTGCCACAAAGTCGGCAGCTACAGTGAATCTGAGATATTGGGATTAAGCAATATGGAATACAACAGCTATTGCTGCTTCAGCTCGCCTCTATCCCGCATTTTACAAGTTCAAATCAGGAAACAACTCAAAACAGGATGGGGATCAGCCGAACATCCTGACTGCTCTGGCATTAGTCCCGAAACATTACACTCCGTAGACTGGAACCGAATTGATTTGAGTGAGTGGCTGGCACTGCTAAAACTGCAAAACAAACTGCCAGAGGTGAATGCCGATACTCTGAAGCATCTAAATCTCGAAAGCTTGACGGGAAAAGGGTCAAGGCTGGATTTTGACCATCACCGGGAAGATAGTCGAGAAAGGCTATCAGAAAGATACAAAGCTGTTAAAAAACAACATGTTGAGAGCTTCAATTTTATCAAAACAGAATCACTAAGGAATCACAAACTATCTCATTGACTCCCCCTGATTTATTCATAGTTTCATATATTGATATGTAAGAAACAATTAAAGGGAACTTCTGCATGAATATTGGAAAACCAAATTTAACGATGCCACAAGGAACAAACGTTTCTCAAAACCAGCAGGAAGCCACAAATAGCCCAAAGAAATACCTGCCTTCAGGTACAGAGTCAGCGTCCAACAAAGCAGCAGAAAAAACATTTTCTGAACGAAAAATTGAATCCCCACCATCAGCACAAACTGACAGTATAACGAAGCTTGTTATGGACAAATATGAATTATCACCAGATACAAGAGTCTTTCGCATGTGTGATAAAAAATTCCTTGATCTAAATAATATGCGTGCTCATGGAAACCCCACTCCTGAGTCAACACAGGTCAGAGATTTTTATAACATGGTTGAAGACCCTGTGACAAAGGGGTATATCGAACATTGCAAGAGAAACAATATATCCGCACCAGAACCTCGACTCATTTCGGGGAAAACCTTTGCTGATAAATTAGCACCTTGTCTGAATGTCTCTGTTGAGCCAGCAGTAGATTATTACGTTGAGGGAATGGTGCTTTTCAGCTTCAGGCTTGGAGATGCCCTTGATATCGGTGCAAGAATCTATCCCGATGAAACTTCTGTGGCACAGTTAACGACCCCTCTGATTATTACCATACCAACGGATAAAACAGTACCTATCCAGCTTGAAGATATAGATATTTCACCAGAAGACCCTTGAAACAAAAATGGAAATCCCTCGCACCATCAATGACCCGGTCCAGTTCCTGTTTTGGTCTTTGGACGAAATCTACCCCGTAGCCGTTGGCCTGATCTGGGGTATCTGGTTTGACCAGCTGTTGCTTGGCATGTTTCTGGGCTGGATGGCAATTCGTGTTTATCGCCGGTTCCGGGATCGTCACCCTGATGGTCACTTGAGCCACCGGCTTTACTGGCTNTGAACTTTGCAAGTTATATGAACCTGCTGCTGATGGGCTACCTGTTCGATAAGTCAGCAATCCATCTACAAGGCAATTTCCCCAATCAGCTGACTGGGTATTATAAGAAAATGCGGGAACCGATGATGCAAAGCATCAACAAACTCAGCCAGCCTGCAAAAAACATTTGGTCTGACGTTGGAAAAAGCTGGGACAAGCTCACAGAAAAGCTTTGGCCAACCCCGGCTGAAGTTCATACACAAACCGCCACTGCCAAGCCTATCGCCGGAGAACTGTCGCAGGAAGCTCAGAAGACAGTGCTTGGCAATATGCAGCAACAGCTGATGCGAAAGATGGCCGAAGTCGTCCATAAAATTCTGGGCGAAGATGCCACCAACCTGCTGTTCCGAACCGTTGGTAACAACCTGGCTTCTCAGGGCGGACACCTCAGCCAGCAAACCCTGATTATGAATCCTGCCATTACCTCAACCATCAGTGCTGTCACCATGATCTACACGGCTTACACCATGACCAAACTGATTATCCAGATCACCAACAAGTGTGAAGACAAAGAATTTGAATTAGCCGCCAAGCGAGAAATGAAAACCTGTCACAAGGTTGGAAGTTACAGCAAATCCAAGTTTCTCGGGTTAGCCAGTATGGAATATAACAGCTATTGCTGCTTCAGCTCGCCACTATCCCGTATTCTGCAAGTGCAGATCAGAAAGCAGTTTAAAACAGGATGGGGATCAGCTGAGCAACCTGACTGTTCTGGCATTTCTCCCGAAACACTCCATGCCGTTGACTGGAACCGAATTGACCTTAGTGAATGGCTGGCACTGTTAAAACTGCAAAACAAGCTGCCAGAGCTGAATGCCGATACCCTGAAGCAGCTCAACTTGGAAACCCTCACAGGTAAAGATTCAAGGCTGGATTTCGATCAGCACCGGGAGGACAGTCGAAAGCGGCTGGAGGCTCGCTATCATGGTATAACACCCAGCCATATCAACAACTATCAAACGACAAAAGCAGAAGAAGTTCGCTATTCAGCACCTCGCCACTGATGACAGTACTTCTTAACGCTCTGTTCAGAGTGAGGCCCCGTACTCTGTCCAGCTCTGATTGAAGCACCTGCTTCTTACAAAGCCAGCTTCATTGACTCAAGCCAGGTAACTGTTTCCGGCAATCTTTGCTTTCTCAGTCTGCCCAGGTACTCATCAACCGTCAGGGGTGGATTTTTTAAAGCAGCTCTTGCTGAGCGAATGACGCCAATGACTTCTGCGGGGTGCAGGTCAATCAGGTCATGGATAAAGCTGTCAGGATGGATTGCCTGAAGCTCATACGGGGCAAGGGCTTCATCAGGAAAATCTTTCAGATTATAGGTGACTATAACATCGGCGTTGGCGGCAATGGCCGCAGCAACAACATGCCGGTCATCCTGATCAGGTAATTGAACAGAGTCAATCAGGTGCTCGAAGCCTTCAACCAGTGCATCCCGAACATGAGCATTCATCAGCTGTCGGGTTTTGTTCAGGTAGTTTTCATCGATATCTGGATGATTGGCTTTCAGGTTGCGAGTCCACTCATCATGAATCTGGTCTGTCCACCTGGCGCGAAAGGTGTCTGTTATAGCCAATCTTAACAGCACATCTCTTAACACCGAAGGATAAAGGACACAGGCATCAAAAACAGCCGTAAATTGAGAAGCCATTAGTACTCCGGATCATGCATCTGGGACAGGGCTGACAACTCATCCAGAGCTGATAGTCGTTTCGCATCCACAGCTGCTTTGTAATCCATTAAGTCCTGATACCGGACTCTGCGATGCCGTCCAACCTTGTGATGAGGGATGTCTCCCTGATCCAGCATTCTGACCAGATAAGGCCGGGAAACATTAAGAATATCCGCAGCCTCCTGAGTGGTCAGTTCCGCATGGATTGGAATGATTTTTACCGCATTGCCCTGACCAAGCTGAGCCAGAATATCAACCAGCAGGCTCAACGCCCTGGTCGGAATTGACAGCGCATGCTTTTCACCATCCTTAGAGCTGATGTCAATTTGCTGAGATTCGGTACCCGTCTCAAGATAAGCTGAAATCTCACGGCTGCACTCCTGTGCAATCGCAATCTCTTCAGCCGTAGGCAGGGTTAGTTTGTCTTTGATAGTCATAGGCATTCCTTGATGGCGTACTTCCTGCAGAGTTTTTCAAGATAGTTGTCACTAATTACAGTTTAATCGAAATAAACGAAATAGCAATAAACGAAATATTCGAAACCAACCTGATAATTCTGAGAGCAACTATGAAAATCCCTCGCACCATCAACGACCCAGTCCAGTTCCTGTTCTGGTCACTGGATGAAATCTACCCGGTAGCCGTTGGCCTGATCTGGGGTATCTGGTTTGACCAGCTGTTGCTTGGCATGTTTCTGGGCTGGATGGCAATTCGTGTTTATCGCCGGTTCCGGGATCGTCACCCTGATGGTCACTTGAGCCACCGGCTTTACTGGCTCGGTTTTTATTTCGTAAAAGCCAGAACTTTACCCAATCCTTATGTCCGGGTCTTTTACCCTTCCCGAAAATGACCATTCAAGATTATCTGCAACGCCTGAAACAATGGCGGCAACAGCTCTGTGTGGACAGGCTAATTCTGTTGGTATTGGTGCTGAGCAATGCATTATTGCTGATCCACTGTCTGAACCGTAAACCGTCTGTTGAGTTGAGCCTGCCGTTTATGGANGCACTCCTGTGCAATCGCAATCTCTTCAGCCGTAGGCAGGGTTAGTTTGTCTTTGATAGTCATAGGCATTCCTTGATGGCGTACTTCCTGCAGAGTTTTTCAAGATAGTTGTCACTAATTACAGTTTAATCGAAATAAACGAAATAGCAATAAACGAAATATTCGAAACCAACCTGATAATTCTGAGAGCAACTATGAAAATCCCTCGCACCATCAACGACCCAGTCCAGTTCCTGTTCTGGTCACTGGATGAAATCTACCCGGTAGCCGTTGGCCTGATCTGGGGTATCTGGTTTGACCAGCTGTTGCTTGGCATGTTTCTGGGCTGGATGGCAATTCGTGTTTATCGCCGGTTCCGGGATCGTCACCCTGATGGTCACTTGAGCCACCGGCTTTACTGGCTCGGTTTTTATTTCGTAAAAGCCAAAACCTTACCCAATCCTTATGTCCGGGTCTTTTACCCTTCCCGAAAATGACCATTCAAGATTATCTGCAACGCCTGAAACAATGGCGGCAACAGCTCTGTGTGGACAGGCTAATTCTGTTGGTATTGGTGCTGAGCAATGCATTATTGCTGATCCACTGTCTGAACCGTAAACCGTCTGTTGAGTTGAGCCTGCCGTTTATGGATGGGCAGATCGGTATTCATTCCGGTGAAGCATCTCAGGTCTATTACGAGTGGTGGGGGCTGTCTCTGGCTGAACTGCTGGGAAACATCAATCCACAGAATCTGTCGTTTGTGGAATTCAGGCTGCAAAGCCTGCTGTCACCGAACCTGTACCAACAGGTACACGAAACGCTGAATCAACAATTTCATCAGTTGCGGGAAGACCAGGTTTCCTTAAGCTTTGAGCCATTACAGCTTGAATTTGATGAAACGACTCATGAAGTCAGAGTGACTGGTAACAGCGCCCTGTCATCAGGCCATCAACGGCTGTCGGGGCAGAAAACATTTACCTTTCAGTTCAACCTGATCCGTTATCGACCTGTGCTTGCAGCTATCCAGATTGAATCTGATCTGAAGTAACCTTCCTTTTCTTTCAGAGAATTCATTATGAACAAAGCATTTGCTGTTGTTGTGTGCCTTTATTGCTCATTGACCCAAGCGGCTGCGCCAGTGAAGCTGCAAGTATCACCAGGTCAGCAACAGCCTGTCACCCTCAGTCGTTTACACCTGAACCGAATTGTCACTCCTTTTACCGCACCACAGATTCGTACCATTGATCAGGCAGATATTCGAATCGAAGGCTCAGTGATTTATCTCTCTTCACAGCAAGAAGAACCCTTTGTCGTGTATATCACACCTCATGATAGTGAAGCTCATGCTCTGTCTTTGCTTGTTACGCCTCTTGATGTACCGCCCAAGGAAATCCAGCTTTCTCTATCAAAACAGTGGCAGCAAAAAATCAATCATAACAAGGAGGTAGCAAAACGATTTGAAGAAGCCTCCGACTATCAGCAGGTGATGACAGAAGTACTTTCTATGCTCGTGAAAGGACAGATACCAGAAGGTTATGAGTTGAGTAATATCCATAAACCCGATATTCAGCATTGTCAGCAAGACGGCCTGGTATTTGATTATTCCAGGGGGCAGGTTGTCCAGGGGCATTATTTCAAGGTTCTGGTTGGGACAGCTAAGAACGCTACCGAAAAGCCTCTTATTTTCCATGAGAAAAACTGTCAAGGCAGCCATACCGCCGCTGTCGCCATGTGGCCAAAAAACACTCTGCATCCCGGTCAACGCAGAGAGCTATTTATTCTTTTGAACACTCCCGATCAGGAATCTGCACCTGTGGTGCGCCCTTCTCTGCTGACCTATTAAAAATAAACCAATGAATACTCTCAACCATTACCTGACACCAAGGATAAAGCGTTATGGCATTGTGCTTGGCACTGCGGTGATTTTAGTTGCTCTGATTTTTGCCACCAGTAAACGGCAGGATTCAGACATGACCAAAGCACCGGAGCAAACCACTTCATCCGTTGACTTTACCGGCGTCCCTCCAAAAGAGTTAACCCTGAACCGAATCAGTGCTGACCTGGAACGTATCCATCAACAACAGAAAGCTTTGCACGAAGAACATCAGCAGGAAATGGACTCTTTAAGGGAGAGACTGCAACAGGAAATTCGCCAGCTAAATCAGCCAGAGCAACCAGCTCAACACACCTTTTCTGTCCCTGAACCTTCAACTCCAGAGCTGACTCCTGATGTTTTGCAATGGAACCAGTACAGCCAATCACCAGCGACTAATTACAATGAATCCGGTTACTATGATGCACCTCCTCAACCACCCAGACCTATCCGGGTATTGGGAGCTACATATCCTCAAGCGGTGGCACTGGATTCCAAGCTCGAAGATAAGCCAAAGCTCTTACGCCTACCCGCTGGCAGTCTGTTATCCGGTCAGCTAATCACCGGACTGGATGTTCCTACAGGACAAGGGGCGAGACGTGAACCCTACCCTGTGCTTATCCGGATTAAAGCGTCGGCAATTTTGCCCAATCGTTATCGCACCAATGTCAGGGAGTGTTTTGTATTAGCTTCCGGTTATGGCGACCTGAGTTCCGAACGGGCTTATCTGCGAAGTGAAACCTTGTCGTGCATCTTCAAACACAACCATAAGGAGCAAGTGATTGAACGACCTTTAGAGGGTTATATCGCTGGTGAAGATGGCAAGGCCGGATTACGAGGCAGATTAGTCAGCAAACAAGGACAAGTAATGGCTAAAGCAGCTATGGCAGGATTTCTCAGCGGTGTCAGTGAAGCATTCGATATCAAACCAGTCCCTGTCTTTTCTGTAGTACCCAACCAGAATGGTCAAATCCAATCGCCTTTTCAATCTGGGTTAAAAGGCAGCGAAGCCCTACAAAGCTCTCTGATCAAAGGTAGCAACAAAGCTTTAGAAAAACTGGCGGATTTTTACCTGAAGCTAGCGGATCAGATGGTGCCCGTCATTGAAATCAGTGCCGAACGCAAGGTAGACCTTATTCTAACCCGTGGTCTTAAAAACTAATCTTTCGAGACTTTCCCCCATGTTTAAACACGATACCAGAGCACTGCTTCTGATAGCTTCGCTCGTACCTATTATTCAAGGCTGCTCATTATTCGGCGTTGGAGAAGCTGAGTATGCGTGCCCAGAGCCCGGTAAGGGCGTATGTAAATCGGCAAGACAAGTTTACCAGGATACTGATTCACTGCCTTCTGAAGACCTCCCTCCCACTTCTCCCAAAAGCTTTACAGAGCCCGACCTTCGTCTTGTAACTCCCGAAGCGGTGCCGAACCGAACACCCGCTCAAATCCTGAGAATCTGGATCGCCCCCTGGGTTGATAAACAAGGTAACTGGCACAGCGGTGGAGTCGTAATGACAGATATTGCCCCAAGAGACTGGCAATCTGCCATTCCCGTCTATTCACCTTCTGATGACTAATGGAGTCATTGACCATGCACTTACTTCTACCCCTTTCTGAGAGACACCCCTTCATAGTGAAACAGCAGCAACTAATGCTGTCACTGGCAACGCTGATCATCCTTTCTTTATTACCACCTGAGCTGCAGGCGGCCAATCCTGTCAATGCGACGGGCTCGAATGATTTTGCGGAAATTTATGGCCGTTTAGTGGGCTGGATCAAAGGAGACTTGGGACGAACACTGTCTATCTCTTTCGTCCTGATCGGTCTGGCTTACGGCATGGCTCGCAACTCTCTGATCGGCTTTGCTACCGGGGTCGGTGCCGCTGTGGGATTGCAGGTTACACCTACCATTATTAACTCTATTTTCGGGCTTTAACCATGACCACTTCACAGGCTTTATCGATTATTAATCACTGGCTACATCCGCATAATGCTGACAATGAAACAGCCCTACTACCAAATGATGCCCAAGAGCCAGAACAGCCCATAAAATCCAGTTCAGGCTGCGCCGGATATCAGGTAGGCACCGGAACCATCCTTCATCAGCAACAGAAGCTAGTGGAACAAGTGAACGAGCAGCTTAATCTACCGACAGAACTGCAGCTCATGTTTGACCAGACACTGGATAATCTCACCCACTGGCTCCACCTCCTACCTGCACACCCACAGCACCATTGCGAGCCAGCTGGAGCAGTTCGCCATGCACTGGAAACCGCATTCTGGTCTGTTACCGCTATGCAACAGATTCACAGAGATCATGATTTGTATCCGGATCAACGCAGAGCAAGAGAACCACTATGGCGATTAATGGCAGGCGTCGCCGGACTTTTATATGACTGTGGTCGAATGACTTCTTGTCTTGTGGTTCAACAGCCATCAAGTAAGCAAGCTGAAGAGCAGCCAGCAGAGCTATCAATAGGACAATGGCCAGCCTTCGAACAGGCTCTTGGAAGCTGGTTGCAACAGCATCGCATTACAAACTATTCACCTCACTGGAAGCAGTGTGATACCAACCCTGAGAAGCCATTAACGCCAGAATATACCGCCATCAACCTACTGCTGTTACCGCAGCTAACCCCACAGGCATTCCGCAATGCCCTGCAACCGGATGGAGACAATGGAACCCTCTGGCAAACCTTTATCAGTGCGCTGACCGGACAAAAAACTGGTCATGGCGTATCACAAATCATCAATGCGGTAGAGTTGGCTCGCCTGAAAAGCGTCAAACTGCATTTCGTTCGTGGAGAAGCCCTTAACCAGATTATGAAACCGGCGAAAACTGAGGGCCAGCCAGAAACGGGAAAGGATGATGAACTGAAGTGGCTTGAGAAGGTTATATCCAGCCTCCACAGCGAAGATATCAAGTGGGCGAAAGACAGCCTCCTATTACCATGGCCGGACTCTGCGGAATCCGAGAACCTACCAGAGCCAGATATTCTGCTCAAACAATGGAATCAAAGAGGTTGGATCAGACCTGTCGGCAACCTGATTATTTTTCGCCGAAATGGTCGTACGGTAATTGCTCTGCAACCCGTTATTTCCCAACAGTGCAAACAATGGCTGCCATCAGGCTCTTTTGCAGAAGAATATTCAGAAGAGAGTGCAGGAGAGAGTGCAGGAGAGAGTGCAGGAGAGCAGCATGATCAGTGATCGTCCTTACCTGCAAAACTGGCGACCTATTTATGAGCTGAGCTCGGCTGTCGTCTGGTTATCAGCTATGAACATCGCTCACACACTGTCGTTTTTCAGCTCTCTACCACCGATTGGTTTTATTCTGACGTCTTCTTTCTGTGCTGCCATGACGATTACCCGTCTGGCACAGGCAATACCAAGATGGCAGCAACACCGACGATTAAAAGGCAAAAAGCTGACCCTACTCAAGCTGACCCGTAAACAATGCCAATCGCTGCAAACAAAAAATCAGGAACAAGGAGTCTGGTTAGGCTGGGGGTTTGAGTGGCAACGGCTGCACGGACAACGAGCCTGGGATTTATTACGCAGTGATAACCTGCCTGCCAAATCAGAAAAAACCATGGGTGCAGGTTGGATTCATGGCATGGAGGAGCATGAAGAGCGGCTATACCAGCCTCTTGAACAGATTCAGATGCACACGATGGTCATTGGTGTCCCCGGCAGCGGTAAAACCCGATTATTTGATTTGTTGGTAACACAGGCTGTATTACGCAATGAGCCTGTCATCATCATTGATCCCAAAGGCGACCATGACCTTGCCAGCCACACTCTCAGAAGCTGCGAGCTATCAAGTAATAAATATCGGTTTATGAAGTTCCATCCGGGCTTTCCGGCGGATTCGATTCGCATCAACCTGCTTCAGAACTTCAACCGCTCCAGTGAACTGGCCAGCCGGATTTCGGGATTAATGCCATCCAGTGGCGACAATGCGCCGTTTCAGGCATTTGCCCAGAAAGCGGTCGATGCAGTGGTGCAGGGTTATCTGCTTTGTGGTCAGCGCCCTACTCTGGTGATGATTCGACAGGGATTAGAAGGAGGAGTAACCAAACTCCTGATCAAAGCGCTCACTATTGTTTGTACCCGCCATAATACTCAGGCTCCAAACACTGCCCAGGGAAAAGAAGCGAAGGGCAAAAGTAACATCGAAGCTGTTGCACGACGCTGGATAGAATTCTATCGAGAGAAGGTGATGCCAGAATCCCCATGCACAGATGTTGAGGGTTTAATCTCCCTGTTTGAACATGATCGGGCGCATTACAGCAAAATGATTGCCACCCTACTGCCAGCTCTCGGAATGCTGACTGGCGGTCCGCTGGCTCGCTTATTATCACCTGACCCTACCGATATTGACGATCTGCGCCCCTGCACAGACACAGTGAATCTGATCGAACAAAACAAGGTGATGTATTTCGGGCTTGATTCCCTGTCTGATCCCATGGTCGGTAAAGCCATTGGTCAATTGCTATTGGCTGACCTGGCGGCTGTCGCCGGTGACCGTTACAACTATTCATCGAAAGACTCGCAGCAGGATGACAAACCCATCAACCTGTTCGTAGACGAAGCCGCTGAAGTACTCTGCCCTCAGTTGCTGTCCCTGCTCAACAAAGGTCGGGGCGCAAAATTCCGGTTATACGTCGCCACACAAACGCTAGCAGATTTTGAAGCCCAGTTGGGTTCAGAAGCTGCTGCCCAGCAGTTTATAGACAACTGCAATCACCTTATCTGCCTGAGAACACAAAACCCCGACACCCAGAAATTCATCACCGATAAACTGCCACCGGTTCGCTATCGCTACTTTATCCGTAATCAAGGCATCAGCACGGATGCCAACCGTCCCATGGAATTTACCGGCAACCTCAGCGAGCAACAACTGGAAGAAACCGGAGACCTGTTCCCACCACAACTACTGGGCGAGCTGCCCAACCTGGAATACGTAGCCCGACTGGGCGGCGGACGTTTATTGAAAGGCAGAATTCCGATTCTCTGTGCTCCAAAATTCTGATAATTCGATTTCATCTCTCCTATGACACACTCTCAAAAACAAGTCAGTCCTTTGACTATCTGGTGCTTTGGGCTTGGCCTGATATTGCTCTGGCTGGCGATTTCCGGGCAAAGCATGAATCAGTATCTTCAAAAAGAGCAGCAGCAATATGCTCGTAGATTAGGTAAAGATAATGCGCTGTGGATTATGCGAACCGGCAATCGTCTATATGCCGCAACCATTGCGAAGCCCGGGATTCAGAACTTTCTTTTGGAGCGCACAACTCCCGACAGAAAAATGGGAGAAGGATTAGCAAAGGTTATTGAGCTCTTTCAGGGCGTGGTTAAGAACTTTCTGAGTCTGATACAACAACTCCTTTATCGGATTTCGGTATTGCTGGCTTGCTTGCCATTCTGGGGCGTGATGTTTATTGCCGCCATTGTCGATGGCCTGTTAATCCGAAAAATCCGCTATCACGACTTCCATTACACCAGCCCCCTACAAAACCTATGGAGTCGGCGGGCATCAAAATGGATTCCCGGTTTATTTCTATATCTGATCATTATCCCACTGCCCGTTCCGGTGTTATTGATTCCGGCAGCAGCCTGGTTGACAGCTTTGTGTCTTGGGTGGTGGACAGCGAACTGGCAGAAGAAAGTCTGATGCCCTTCGTTCTGCTATTAATCGGATTCCTTTCAGCCACTGCTTCAGCTCAGCAGCAATGGTTTGATCGCCATTCTGAAGGCTGGTTCTGGTATGAACACATTGCCGAGCCAGAAACAGACGAGAATAAAATCAACGACCAAAACGAAAGGCATCAGCCACTCACAACAGCATGGATCAGAGATAATATCGGTCAATATCTGGACAAAGCCATCGATCTCCCCAGCAAAGAAAACGTCAGCAACTACCTCTATCTCGACAGACTGATCAAAGAAAAAGCAGAACGTTTTGCCTATGTCGGTAAGCAAGTCATCGAAGGCGATCCTATGCTGGATGAAAACGTCCGACGACCAATATCTCCTGCAGCGGCAAAAATCAAAGATGACACGGCTTACAAGGCCAGAGAAATTATTTTGAAAAAGATTGCCCGGATAGCTGGCCTGGTTTTTTACTATCAGGGAAGTTGCAGGCTTTGCCATATTCAGGCCAGAACAGTACAGCTCCTGAGCATGGAATACGGCTTTGAGCTGATTCCTATCTCAACCGATGGACAGCTAATTCCAGAACTACAAAACAGTCGAACAGAACGGTCACCACCTGCATCTCTGAATATTGTCACATACCCTGCTCTTTTCCTTATGCAGCCTCCCGACAACATTGTTCTTATACGACAGGGCTCCACATCTTTGACTGCACTGGCGGAGCGGCTTGTTGATGTTGCCTATCAACAAGGCTGGATCAATAAAGGTGAGTACCAGAAAACCAGAATCTCCAATGACACCTGGAACGAAGGCTTACCACCTGAAATAATAAATCTATTCAGCAAGCCTCCCTCCTCATCTCACCAATAATCAACGTCTTAGTCTGAATATTATGAATACTGAACTGATGCTCTTTGCTAAATACGAGAAGCCCTACGTCCGCCTCGAAGAAGTATGTGATGAGTTCTTTGGCCTTTGCGAGAAAAAAGCCAAAGCAGCGGCGGCTTCTCAGCAACTGCCTGTGCCGGTAGTCCGGCTGACTGAAAGCAGGAAGTCGCCAATGATGATTCGGCTATCGGATCTGGCCAGTTATCTTGACACCCGGCACCAAACCTATAGCAATACCTGGGAGAAAGTTAGAAGTGTACGATAGTCTTTTGGGCGGTATTCAGTTTGGTCATCTTCAACTTTCGTTGATAGAGGCTATCAAAACTTCCTATGCAGAAAAAAACCTATCACTCCGTAAGCTTATAAGATTAATATTTATTAAGCATTATTAATATATATCAACAACTTAAACACAAGTATAATCGCAACCCTCCAATTTCTCTGGGATCGATAGTTGGCACGGTTTTCGCTTTATCGTTGATAACTGCAAAATTAGAGTTCAACTGAATCCACCTACAACTGATGAATTTTCATAATGAAAAACTTTGCAATTAAGAAAGCCAGACCTTTGCCTGTCATCATCCTTGCTGATACCAGTGGAAGCATGAGCATCAACGGAAAAATTGATGCCATGAACCAGGCATTGAAGGATCTTATTGACACACTGGGTGGTGAAAACCGGTTACACGCTGAAATCCAGCTATCTATCATCACTTTCGGAGGCGATAAGGCTGTAGAGCACCTGTCTCTCAAACCAGCCCATCAAATTACAGATTTCACTCCCATGGAAGCCATAGGAAGAACCCCTATGGGCGATGCTTTCGCCATGGCACAGGCTTTGATAGAGGATAATGAACGCATACCTTCACGCGCATATCGACCATTTATCATCCTAATATCAGATGGTTATCCAACTGACAGCTGGCAATCAGCCTTTGACAACCTCTGCAAGTCTGAAAGAGCCCAAAAAGGTACGCGACTGGCCATGGCTATCGGTGATGATGCAGACATAAAAATGCTGGAAGACTTCAACAATGACTTAGAAGCATCTGTGTTTAAAGCAAATGATGCCAGAGACATCATCCACTTCTTCCGAGTGGTTAGTATGAGTGTCACCAGCCGGTCACGCAGTGTTAACCCGAATGAATCAGTAGAGATTGATTTCGACACTCCTGAAGAAGACTTTCTGGACCTGGATTTTCAACCATGAGATGGCTGTTTAGCAGGGCAAGTGTAATAGGCCCTGCTCATGTTCTATCAGGATTACCTAACCAGGACTCTGTAGGGATACGCACTTGCAGGCAGTATTGGGCAGCTAGCGTCTCTGACGGGCTGGGGTCAAAACCATTTTCTGATGTCGGCTCCAAACTAGCTGTCAAAGTTGTCTTGAACAGCCTCCATGACACCATTGATAGCAATGATCATCATAAATTTGTTACCCATCTATATAATGAATGGCTTAAACAAATTTCCCCATTAAAAGCTACCGATGCTGCTGCCACTTGCTTAGCGGCATTTGGACGGGGTGGTGATTGTGTCCGGCTAGTTCAGTTAGGTGATGGTGCGATCCTATACCGATCAAGAGGGGTAACTTCACTCTTTACCTCCTCGGATAATAAATTTGGTAACGAAACCTCCGCTTTAGGTTCTTCGAGGCGCTTCTCTGACTGGAGCATCATTGATATCGAAATACCCGAAAAGGGAGATGGCATCATTCTGATGACTGATGGAATTTCAGAAGATATCGAGCCAGAGGACTTTCCAGAATTTATGCAGTCTATGTATGAATCGCTTCGCCGAAAAAGCACCCGCGCCAGAAACTCATGGCTTAAGCGGGAGCTAAAGGCGTGGCCTACGCCCGGTCACAGTGATGATAAGAGTATTGCGGTTGTTTTCAGGAATTAGTTATTGATGAGCATTAATGTGAAAAACAGTCTGAAGCCGGAAAAGAAAAAAACAGGCAACAGAACCGTAACTGACCAGTACGGTACTGATTATGAACTCACTGGACTTGTTGGGGCCGGAGGCCAGGGTACCGTTTGTTCGACTCAATACCCCGAAGTTCTGCTTAAAATTTTCAACCAAAAATCTTCTGTAGAGCAGAAAAAAGAATGGATTGATCGTATTCAGTGGATCATGCGACAGAATCTCGAACAGCTGAATATTGCTTCTCCGAAAGCCCTGATCATCAAGCCAACTCCAGGTTATGTTATGGAGCTTATGGATGACCTCATTCCACTTCAGGACTTGATCATAGAAACAAATGAGTCTCTTCAGAATGGAGAAGGCCTTCAGGGATTCCTGAATACAGGGGGATTAACTCGACGATTCAGCATATTAGCCAAACTTGCTCGTTTATTGGCTGATCTACATACACGTGGACTTGCTTATGGCGACCTTTCTCCAGCAAATATTTTCATCTCAAAATCCATAAATGAATCTGAAGTATGGTTGATCGACTGTGACAACCTTGCCACATCTTGTCGATTATCCGATCAGCACATTCACACTCCAGGGTATGGTGCACCGGAGGTTGTCACAGGAACAAGAGGAATCAACACTCTTACTGACAGCTGGAGCTTTGCTACCATTGCATTCGAAATATTGAGCCTGATTCATCCACTAAAAGGCGACCATGTCGAAGATGGGGAGCCCGAGCTTGAAGAACAAGCTTATCAGGGTAAATTCCCATGGGTTGACCACCCTGATGATTCATCAAACAGCTCCAGCGTTGGCCTTTCAAGAGATATGATAAGTACCCGCCGCCTGCGTGAGCTTTTTGAAGCGAGCTTTAATGCTGGAATGCTACAACAAAATCATCGACCTACGATGAACGCCTGGGCTGAAGCTTTTGAGGCTGCTGCCAATATATGCATTTCATGCGAATCCTGTCGTAGCTGTTTTGTCTACAAACCCGATCACATTTGTCCTTTCTGTGACCACAAACAGTCTCCAGATAATCAATTGCTATTAAGGCATTACATCTACTCTTCGATGCTGACTGAAGATAAAGAGCTGAATGCCACTCCTTGGGTTTCAACAGGTCATGCCTGCGTACTGAAAAAACAAAGTGAAATCATTTTACGTAATTCGGCACCAGGCTCACGCCTTTACAACCAATCCGAAGAGCTATGTCGCATTGAGTACAGTGATGAAGGTATCACTATTAAGCCCAAACCAGCCTGTAAAGTCGTTCTTCAGAAACACGGAAGCCGAAAAAAAGAACGCATAAACCGGGTATGGAAATACACGACATCTGAACGTAGCCAGCAGCGATTTATGTTGCACATCATGAATAAGACAAGCGGCTCTCAAGGCTTTGGTCACAATGTCTGGCACTTTATCTGGTAAGAATTATGAAACTAATAAATAGTTGCTTGCTGGAGCCTGAGATCATACGACTAAGGCCGCTTGATCAAGATGAATATATCAAAAGCCAATGGCAACAAGGTGATGAAGCTTATTTAATCAGTCGACAGGGAGATATCTATATCAACCAGCAAGATCATTTATTGCCGGTTGAGATTATTGATCATGAGGATAAGGTCAAAACTCTGGTTGCTCAAAGAAATACGTTCTGGGTTATTACAGCCCTGACACCCCAGGATATTTATCTACAGAAATGTACTGTTTCAGCAAGAGTTGAGAACAGCTTTAAAATAGGTGTAGATGAATGGACTGCGGAGAACTTATCCAGCAAGAATGTAATTACCTCCGATTCTGTGAATGATGCTATTCAGTGGCTATCTGACGAATTCCTTCTGGAAAGTGATCGTACCAGCGGGGTATTCACTAAGATTCCCGCAAGAAGATCAGAAGACACTCTGACACTTTTAGGACATGAGTGGCAAGCTATTCTCGAAGTATCTCCTGATAACACAACCACTCTGAAGCACATACAACGAGCTCAACGATCAGATGAAGCTATCGGCGTGCTTGAGGGTGAAATTATTTTCGCTGACACCTCCCAACAGTCAGTGGTTAACAGCAAGGAAGCAAAGAGAAAATTTGAAGAAGCTCTCAGAAGCCATGGAAGCTATGTAAGTCTTTGGGAAGACTATAGCAATACTGACTGGGAGCTGGTCGTCGAGCAAGCCAGAGAAGTCGGCTTCTTTCGTTATACGAAAACAGCCGCCAAAGGAGAAGAGAGTATTCTATGGGAGTTTTCTGCTGAAGATGAAGCGGCTTTAAAAGGCTTCCTGGAACGCTTCGATGCACTGGACAGCAAAGACTTTCAAATAGAAAGCTCAGGCACAAAACCTGACTGGCTAGATAACGAAAAAGCCGTTCATGAGTCCGGCTTCGACCATGTGCAAGACAAAGTGTCTGGTGAGTTGTACAGAAGAAATCAAAACGGACTGGTTCTGAAACTTGATGACCAGAGAAAACAGGATCGTCCGGCTTCAGACGGCTATTTGTACCTGTCGTTGTCTGGACACATTACCAACAGAAACAGACGGCAGAAAGCCAAGGATCAGATTCAATCTGGCAACAACCCTATGCCTCAGCTACACAGGTTGCTTGAAGGTTATGCCGAAGGGGCAAGGCGAAGAAATACTTTAAGAGCATTAACGCCTTATGCAAGAGAAGTATTTAAAGGAGGTAGCCCAACCTCTAAGCAAGAAAGCGCTATCGATATTGCTCTTAACACACCCGATATAGCCATTATTGTTGGTCCTCCAGGGACTGGCAAAACTCAAGTTATTACTGCCTTACAACGCAGGCTGGCGGAAGAGTCTGGTAATCATGAATTAAATCATCAAACTTTGATAAGCAGCTTCCAACACGATGCCGTAGATAATGTTATTGCTCGATCCGATGTCTTCGGTTTGCCAGCAGTAAAAGTTGGTGGGCGTGGAGGCAAAAAGTCAGATACATCGGCTGATCCTGTCGATACCTGGTGCCAGAAAAAACATCAAGATGTAGGCTTAAAACTTAGCGACTACCTGGATTCAAAACCTTTTCTGGGAACTCTGCGAGAATTGTTCACAAGCGTATCAACGCTTCAGGTAGCTCCAATGCTACCAGAGGAAAGACAGCAGAAACTTGATGAAATTTCCAGCCTTTTGGAAAAACTGTATAAGGAGTGTTCCGTAAGGCTTCCCTCATCAATTCGAACAGATTGGGACATCTGGGCTGAAGAGCATAAGGTCAGTTTACACTCACAAAAAATGGGGTTGGATGACCTTCTGATCAGGAGAATCAGGTCATTACGGACTACACCTGATTCTTACGCTGATGATGGTTCAGAACAGGCATGGGCATTGCTTGATCAGGTATACATATATCCTGATCTGCTTAACACGTCACAGAAAGAGCTTTTGGAGCAGTTGGCAAACTCTTTCGATTGCGTAACTACTGAGCAGCTCGAACAGTTATCTGAGCTGCAGAATATGTTACTCGATCACACTAGGCATGATTACCGCCCACCTGTACTGAAAACTGTAATTGATAAACAAGGCTGCCAGATATTGAACGCTCTTCTTGAAGCCATTCGAGAGAAAATTGAATCCTCTCAGCTTGGGGAATATGCAGTTCTTGAAAATTATCAACAATCATTATTGAACGAGCCGTACAGAGTAAGAGAGGCTGCTCAGTCCTACACCAGCATACTTGCAGCAACTTGCCAACAATCTGCATCTAACCAGATGTCAGCTTTGAAGAATGTCGACTTCCAAAATGATATTAATTTTGAAAGCGTAATTGTTGATGAAGCAGCCAGAGCAAACCCTCTGGATCTATTCATACCAATGGCAATGGCAAAACGACGTGTTGTTCTGGTAGGTGACCATCGTCAATTACCCCATATGCTTGAGCCTGAAGTAGAAAAGACAATGTCTGTCCGAGACGAGCTGGATGCAAATCGTCAAGAGATGTTGAAAGAAAGCTTGTTTGAACGGCTCTTCAAGCAATTGAAAAAACTTGAAGCTCAGGATGGCAGGTCAAGAGTTATAACTCTGGACACTCAGTTCCGTATGCACCCTGTCTTAGGGGACTTTGTCAGCCGTAACTTTTACGAAAACCATAAAGAAGAAAGAATCAAGTCAGGCCGCCCTGAAGATGACTTTAAGCACGGGCTTAAGGACTTTGAGAATAAGGTGTGTGCATGGATTGATCTCCCAAAATCAGACGGTAACTGGAAGCGACGTGGAACCAGTCGTTATCGGACTATCGAAGCACGAGAAATTGCTTTAAGAATAAAAAAGATGATGGAAGAAAATCTAAATACCAGTTTTGGCATCATCACGTTCTACAGCGCCCAAAGAGATGAAATTCTTGAACAGCTAAAGCAGATTGACGTGGCCGAGAAAGTCCATGGAAATTATAAAATTCGTTCTCAGTGGTCCACTCTGGCAAATGGAGATGAAAGGCTACGTGTAGGAAGTGTTGATGCTTTTCAGGGCAAAGAGTTCAATGTCGTTTTCCTGTCAACAGTTCTAACAAACTCTGCCTCATTGCCGGATTTGAGTGATGATAAGGCAGTTCGCAAAAAATATGGTTTCTTGACTTTAGAAAACCGCCTTAATGTTGCTATGAGCCGTCAGCAGCAATTATTGATCTGTGTAGGCGATGCTGAAATGTTTAAGTCTGAAGAGGCTGAAAAAGTAGTACCAGCAATGAATGCGTTTTATGAATTGTGCGGAGGTGAGCATGGCAAAATTGTTCACTGATCGCTTTATTCGCTACAGAAATATGAAGCCTTTCGGCTCTTTTCAACGGGCAGTCCTGTGGCCTATGAATGCCTGGAGAGTACTCGTTCCTGAACAGTCAGGAAGTGCTCTGAATATTTTCGAAGAGGCTATTCTGGGGTTAATTAAAAGTCGCTGTACAGACGTAAACAAAATTGCAGACCTCCTCTGTCTGTCTGTAACCCTTGTTGATTATATCATTCAGCAAATGGTTAATAACGGTTTACTTACTAGCGCTATGGGGCTAACCCCAAAAGGCAAACGCAAGCTGACAGAGCAAGAAGAACTGAAAACATCGCTGGCCAGCGGATATGTCTTTCAAGATATTTTCACTGGCGAACTCATGCCAAGGTTCGTCAAAGAGCTTCAATATATTGATGCCGATGAGTACAGAGATGGTCGCCCCGCCTTCAGACGTAGCCGGGGGGAAGAGCAGCTTGACTCACCAACTCTCGTATCACACCTGAATGCAGAGCATGCACTGAACCCACCCAGTGCTTATGAAATTATTGACTGCATTCGAGATCATAACGTTGCGATACACAACAGAAAACTTCAGGCTGACGAATTCCTTGATCTTGAACGAATGAGATATGACTCCATCGAGATCGTAGACAGCACTCCTGTTCCTGTTTATCTATGGTGCTGGCTCTATCAAAAGGAGAACTCTGGAAAAGAGTGGCTTGTCACTGACCCAACGGACATTACTCCTGCATCCGAGTGGATGAGAAATCGGATGAGCCGCCAGTTGGAACATCAACCAAATCTTGCTGGAACATTAAATCAAATGTTCGGCATTGAGCGAAAAGCTACTACTGACTGGAAAGCCCGCGAAGATGAAATTCAAGAGTCAGCAAGACTTGAATTATTATCCGAGTTCCCAGGAATACGACACATACCCTTGGCAGAAAAATACCTTCTGGCAGTTATCAGGCGCACTAAAAATATTGAACAGAATGATCGAGTTTATCGAGAAGATATCGATAGCCTGATAGGTGAAGCTCAAAAATTGGTTGAAGCTCTGTTTCAGTGGGTTTTACAAAAATGGCCTGCACCATCCGCTCATGTTCGCCTACAGGGGAAGCCAAAACCATGGTTAAGACGTGACGTTTATCAAGCTCTTGAAATTGAGTGTGTGCCATCTGGCCTGATTAAGAAGCTTGCTGGGCCTGATACGTATCAGGTTAAACGAGCTTTAGAGAATGGTCAGGCATCTCTTAAGGCCTTAGTTTCAGCTGCTGCATTAAGTACCTGCGATCACCAAGAAACCCATCCACTAAGAAAACTTAGTAAAGATGAAATTAAGTTAATCGAAATTATGGAACTGGCTGAACTTCGCAATCCTGCCAGCCATGCCAGCCAACGAAAATTCAAAAAAGAAGAAGCTTTGACGGCTAGTGAAACCGCTATGCATTGCGCAAAAGTATTATCAAATTGGGTGTAAAAGAGATGTCAAAGCAAAAAGGTAAAAAGGGTAAAAATTGGAATCAGACGATGTCTGATCAACTGGCAGCAGTGCAAGCAAATCTGAATGCAGCGCCAGAATCCGTGACGGAAGTTCCTGCTCTGGCACCGGAGGTCGAAGTGGTTCTCAAAGATGTTACAGCTGAGCAAACAAAAGAACACTTTTCCGAGTTGCTGGATGAGTTGAGCAAGTACTCTAAAGCAGTTCAGGATAGTGCAAAAAAAGCTGAAGCCGCCAAACGTCGGTATGAAGAACTCCAGACGCAGGTCAAAGAGAAGACCAGTGATCTGGAAACTCAAAGCAAAAAACTAAAAGTCGAGCAGGCTGAACTCAAAGCAGATAAAGAAAACCTTGCCAACAAAGAGCAGACCCAGGTTTCGCGAGAAAGAGAGCTGGAGGAGCGTGAAATCAATGCACGAGCAAATTTCGTACGTCAGAATGAGAAAGCCCTCGCTGAGTTGAAGGAGGATACAAAAGCTCTTGAGGAAAAAAGGAACGAGCTAAAGCTAAAGCTCGCAGAGGAAGAAACTGCTCAAAGAGAGAAGTTAACCAAGCAGCTGGATGAACTTCGTCAAAAAACAGAGCTGGACCTCAAAGCGAAAAGAGATGAGCTCAATAAATTAAAATCCCAGTTGGATCAAGACAAACTTAGAATCGAGGTGTCCGGATCACGGCTGGCTACACAGCGAAACCAGTTTGAAGAACGCAAGCAAATGCTTGAGGCAGAAATTGCCGCTGATTATCAGGAAAAGATCAGCCAAAAGGAACATAAACTTGAACGATTGCAGAAGTTTAGAGATAAGGATTTAGAAAACATTCAGAAACTGGAAGCAGAAATTGATGGCTATACGGAAATTGTCCGGGTACTCGATGGTCAGAACCCCGAAACCCTACTGGATCGACTGCATGAACTTGAACACAGCAACCGTGACCTGAACAGAAAACTGGACAGCCAGCCGCAAGATGATCTGCAATCAGAGAATCAAGCTCTGAAGAACCATCAAGCCAGACTGGAAAGCCAGCTTCGAGAAAATGAGACAAAACTGAACAAAGCTGAAAGAGAGCTATCAGCCAATCGTCTTAGCATTCTGGAACATGAACGTTTAGAGCAGGAAAATCTGGTTCTAAATAAGCACAAGCAATCCCTCGGCGCCCATATTACAGAGCTTGAGAGCCGTCTTGACGATCTTTTGGAAAAACAGCAAGGCAGTAGAGTATTTGAATCGCTCTGGGAGATGGACGCTGATAGAAAGTGTCAAATGAAGCCTACTCTGGAAGAAGTACCAAGACTTGATGCATTTGCTTATGAACTTCAGCAGATGATTGCGTCTACCTACCCAAATACCCCACTGTATTACCGCTTACAGGATGTTCGTCTGTTCCTTGCAGGCCTGGCAATGAGCAAGCTTCATATACTTCAGGGCATATCTGGCACAGGTAAAACCAGTCTGGCTAAAGCTTTTGCCAGAGTTATGGGGGGTAACTGTACCGACATCGCAGTGCAGGCTGGCTGGCGTGACAGAGATGATTTGCTGGGTCATTTTAATGCTTTTGAACGAAAGTATTACTCAAAAGAAACTCTGAAAGCATTATACAGAGCCAGAACGCCAGGCTTTGAAAACAGAATCAATATTGTACTTCTGGATGAAATGAACCTATCCAGACCAGAGCAATATTTCGCCGAATTTCTATCCGCCATAGAAAAGCAGCCGGAAGATCGACAAATTGTTCTTCTGGATCATACCGATCCGAACCCACCCAAAATGGTAATGGATGGCAACACCATTTTGGTGCCTGACAATGTCTGGTTTATTGGTACCGCAAACCATGACGAAACCACCAATGAGTTTGCAGACAAAACGTACGATAGAGCCCATGTCATGGAGCTTCCTCGACATGAAGAGAAGTTCAAAATCAGAAACATGGAACAAAAAACCTACAGTTTCAGTTCTCTGCAAAAGCGTTTTGACTGCGCTAAAACTGATTATGAAGAAATCACTAATCAGATTATCGAAAACCTGACCACCAGCGAACTGACAAATGTTATGGCGGATCAATTTGATATTGGCTGGGGTAATCGCCTGGAGCGCCATGCGAGAAGTTTTATTCCCGTTGTTATGGCCAGTGATGGTACCGTCGGGGAGGCTCTGGATCATCTTCTGGCAACCAAAGTTTTCAGAGCTGGCAAAGTCACAGGTCGATTTGATACCGAAGAAGCTGACCTGAATCAGATCAAACAGTCACTCGAAGACACCTGGATTGAAATGGAGCTGGATGGTGAGCCTTCAAAATGCTTCGAACTGATTGAGAGAGACCTTCGCCGCAAGAGGATTGGTGCATGAGGGTCCTGGATCGAATGACCGGGCAGCAGCTGGTTTTAAACCAGCTGCCTGACGCATTAACTCCCGGACGCTATGTTGCACTCGATACGCTGCATGCAAACAACCATTCTGAAATCACCCCGGGCACATTTATTGTGTCCGACGGGAGCGAGCAACTCAGCCTGAATGGACGGGGTTTCTCAGTAAATGACGACTCTGCTAATAAGACTGATAAAGACTCTGGTTATTGGATGAAAAAAGCCATTATCCAAATCGCAGGTCATATTAGAACGCTTGAAATAAATGATACTGAAGAACTCCCTACTCCATTGCTGCCTAGCAGTATCATTGACATCCAGTATGATAAACTGCTGGACTTACTGGACACTGCCCTCAATAAGGGGCATTTACACTCGATTAGCATTCGCCCTCGAATCGATATGAAATATGACAGCCAGCTAATGCCTGTCAGCCGAGCAAGGAAAGTAGCGTCAAATGCAAACAGACATCTTGCCGCACATTCTGAATGCTGGCAAAAGCGAACACTGACAGGAGTTATGCCAAAACAAATTCTGGGATTAGTCAGTGAAGATGAGTACAACCTGTATGAAAATCAGGTTTATGCTCGACTACTGGACAATCTTCAGACTTACCTGACAGTTAGGCTCAACGATTTAAGGGCGCTTGAACTCGACTTAAATGAATTCGAGAAGATTGAAAAATCAGAAGAGCTTTATCACAAGCTGATTTCTGATATTTGTGAACTGTGGGGCAAAACATTTTCTGTAGATGAAACCGAAGAAATCCTTAAGACTTTACGTTCACAAATCAGCACTATTGAAGCATATCTCAGAAAGATTAAGGGACTTAAACAGAGAGGCCTTTACAAACAGGTTCCGAGATCTGCAAGAGTACCGAGTCAAATTCACGTTACCAACATACTCGCTCACGACCAACATTACCGACACCTTGTTGGATTATGGCAAACACTGATTGAGGTTATGTCATCATCCAATCTACCTGCTTCTGAAGTCATGAATGCCAACATTGAACTTCAGGAAAGTTATATGGATTATTGCAAGCTCGTGATAATCCGTTCTTTGAAGGCTTTGGGTTTTAGGCTGAAATCTGCTTCAGAAGAAATATTTAATTTTGAGAGAGGCCGTCAGGAGGTCTTGCTTAAGAAGGAAAGCTATCAATGGCTTGTTCAGTCAGAACTAGCTTCGCTTGACCTTCATTTTACTCCTATTTCTTGCAGAGACGGACACGACCTGCAAGCAACGATTGACAATAATAAAGTCGTTATTCCCTGTATTCCCGGAAAAGGACAACAAAAGCACCCTAACACTTGGTTATCTGGAGGTAATAGAGATCCGCTGTTTATTTCACCTGAAGACTTTTATCTGGAAGAAAGAATGGTGGTTCTGCTGAAAACCTGGCTATGGTCGGGGGTAATGCAGAGTTATGGTCTGGCGATAGATAAATTATGTCGCCCCTTTGTCCAGTATGCTGAGTCAGAAACATCTCTCTTTAGAATTTCTGGTTCATCTTCCATCAAAGTCATAGCTCCTCTTTCACCGAAGAAGCAAACAGAACTGCACCAGGCACTTCAAGATACCGGTCTATCAGCAGACCTGCAGAAAGCGGTCAAACAATCTGTTCAATATGTTAACTTTCTTTCCTCTTGCCCTGACTGCGGAAGCAAAGGAGAGTTTACCCCATGGGAAAGAGATTGCTTCAAATGTGACTGTTCATCCTGCGGTAACCAATGGAGTATTTCTTACACCAAAGGCCATCGTATAGGTAAATTCACCGCCAATAAGAGCAATGAGCCCGGCTTTGATCAGAATGGCCGCTGGAATTACTCGTTTAACTTGTCTGAGCTCTCGAGCCCATAACAATATGAAAAAAAACCTGATCTCCTGGATAGGCAAACATGATATCAATGCTAAAGAGTCGGGCCAATTAGGCCCGGTTCTGGCAGCCATCCTTGATGCAGAAGACAAAAATTCACCTTATGATGCCATCCATTTGCTATGCAATTATCCCAGTGAGTCCTTGCACTCGTACGTAATCTGGTTAAAAGAACAAACTTACAGAGAGGTTCCCATTACTTCTTGCCAGGTTCCATTAAGTTCGCCAATGGCTTATGAGGAAATTTATCCTGTAGTTTCCAATCAACTAAGCCAATTACAAGCAACCTATCCGGATTATCAGAGAGTCGTTCATTTAAGTCCTGGTACACCAGCCATGACAGCAATCTGGGTGCTTCTGGTCAAAACAAAATACCCTTCTGTATGTATTGAGTCTTGGCGCGACAGCACAGGGATTCAGCACGTACATAATCGCGAACTACCCTTCCAAATCTCTGCCGAATTCACGTTGGAAGCCATTAAGAATGCCAGCTTTCGACTCGAACAAATTGAAGGTAGCTCCCCGAGTTTCGAAGGCATCACGGGCAACAGCAAAGCTATGCAGACAGTCCAAGAAAGAGCTAAAAAAATGGCCGTACGTGATGTGTCAGTTTTAGTCCTTGGAGAAACCGGAACGGGCAAAGAGGTACTGGCCAAAGCCATTCATAATGCAAGCCTGCGTCAAAACTCTCGTTTTGTAGCAGTAAACTGCGGGGCTCTCCCGGAAGACTTGGCTGAATCATTACTATTTGGTCACAAAAAAGGAGCATTCACAGGTGCTCACAAAGATCATGCAGGCTTCTTCGAACAGGCTGATGGTGGAACTTTATTCCTGGATGAAATTGGAGAACTATCACCTCTATTGCAAACCAAACTATTAAGAGTTCTGCAGGAAAAAGAGTTCACACCTGTCGGTAGTGAGAAATTGATAAGAAGTGATTTTCGTCTAATTTCTGCGACACATCAAAATCTCACAGATTTGATTGAGGAAGGAAGATTTCGGGAAGACCTGTTTTACCGGCTAGCTATTGGCATTATCAAGCTCCCCCCTGTCAGAGACAGAGGGGATGATATAAGTCTTCTTGCCAACACTATGCTCCATCAAATTAATGAAGAGCTGGCAGACCAGCCAGATTACTGCAAAAAGACACTGACGAGTAAGGGTCATGCATTCATTGCCAGACAGCCATGGCTTGGGAATGTGAGAGAGCTGAACGCAAGCCTGTTAAGAGCTGCAATTTGGACAGATAGCGCCCAGATTTGTGAACATGATATTGAAGCGTCATTAATCTCAAGAAGAGCGAACACACAACTGCTTCCAAACCATCTGCATGAAAGCGTTGATCTTAGCGATGTCGTAGGTAAAGTTGCTGGTCACTATATTTCTCTTGCATTAAAAGAAACTCATGGAAATAAGGCTGCAGCCGCCAGGCTTCTTGGGTTCAACAGTTCACAGGTACTAACGAACTGGATTACAAAATATTCTGTTGACGAAAGCAGCCAATAGGCTGTTGGTTCCTACAACTGACAACCTATCTTCTCCGATAGAGATATCCATTCTTGACTGAGATGGTCAAGCTTAGTTTTTCAGTCAAGATAAGGTCATAGCAGCTCTAAGCAGCTGCTTGTTGACCAACTCATTTTCGGCCCAATACTTATTCTCTATTCTCTTGCACTGCCCCCATAAATCAGGCGGTTCCTTGTGTAGGAGATGAGTATAGCGCCGCAGGTGCTCCCATGTTTTATGACCACTGCGGAGTGCCACTTCCGGAATCGACATTTTCTGTTCAAAAAGGCGGGATATGCCTTCATGCCGGAATGAATGAAAGCGCAACTCTGGAAACCCAAGCCGCTTGGTTCTTTCTGAAAATCTTGATGCAACACTTTGAGCCTTGTAGGGAAAAATCCTGTCATCACCTTCGAAAGGTGGCTGACGGTCAATAATTTCTAAACACTCAGGTGGCAATGGAACCTTCTGGTGGTTACCAAATTTGTTACTGGGATCTTTTCTATCTTCGATGATGACAAAACCAGCCTCCTTATCCAGCTGGCTGTATTTTATCCTGCAGACTTCCCCTTCCCTGAACGTGCTGTAGATACTGAACAGCATAATGTGGTGATAAGGAACTACCCCCTGGGCTGTGTTATAACCTTTCAGTAGTTCCTCAAACAACAATAAAACCTGCTCTTCTGTTGGCCTGACATCATGCCGTTGGGACTTCCCAACGAGCTTGAGCTTCCACAGCTCTTTCATCGCATCCGGTGTAATGAAATTCTTGAAGTAATAGCCTGTCCTCTTCTGCCACTCGATCGCTCGCCTCAACACAGATACATAAAGATGATTGGTCGAAGCTGTCACCGTCTTCCTTCTCTTTATAAGGCAATCAATCAGATGCTGTTCGGTCATCTCATTGGACCGGATATTTTTCAGCTCTGATTTTTGCCAGAACAGAATCGCCTGTCTGTCCCGGTAACTGATCTGCTCTTCTACCGGCAAGCTGTCGTTCATTTCCAGATAGTGGGTGAGGTAGGTTTCCAGAGTGATATCACCGGTTCGGGACTGAGCTGACTCATACTTTGGCAGTTCCTGTTCAGCCTGCTTCAGCATTTCCTGTTCTACCTGCTTTGCCCAGGCTCGCCCTGATGGTTTGTCCGGAAAGGACATGCGTTCTATGGCTTTAAAATGCTGACGGATGACCTTTACCGTGAACTTATAGACGGTTCCTTTTTTTCGTTTACGAACCTCACAAACAATGCTCATGACAACACCTCAAAACCCGATCCAGAACATAAAATTCTGGGGACTAATTTGGGGACCAATCGATAGGATTTTATGGTGTTTTATTGTAGTTTTTAGTTCCGCAAGCGTATCAAAAAAACCGGATTATCAGGGGTTGCAGACCACATATTGTTGATATCAATGTCATGTGGTATGAGTTTCACACAGATCATTTTGATGAAGAAACCGGTGAACGCATCGAGAAGGAATGATTTTCAGCAAGCCGGTTTTTAACTGGCTGCCATAACGCTCAGTGCCCTGTGACACACTCAGGGCACTGTCTTTAACTGGAGACCTTCCTCCCCAACCCTCCCTTCCAAGCAGTCTGTTTTTCACCGCAATAACACCTCTTAATGCTACCTTCCTGATGCAATCAATCACTACTCCACATACCCTTAGCACAGAGCATGCAGGCTCAGGATGATTGGGGCTTGCATGTGATTAACGTTGAGTTGCACAGCCTTATCATCGTTAACCTACACAGTGATTCAGCACTCTATCTAGCCAACCCACAACGACCACTCCGCCAGCACAGACACACTCTATCAACTTTCTTTCAGGATCGAGTAGGAGGCGGAATCACTCCCGCCGTCCTCTCACACCACCGGGCATACGGTTCCGTACCACGGCGGTTCCTGCAAACTCAGCTTTCGTTGTAATACGTCGCCTGCTGTCCAATAAACACCCAACCCAAGCTTCAGATACTGTCTTCCACTCTTTCGAATTTAAAGGCCTCTTTCGAGCATCTGCCCTAAACAATCAGAGATCGCTTACTTCACTTCATTTACAGGTTCAGCCCTTCAGTTTGCGGCAACAAACCTACTACGACTTCTGCTGACTTCTGCCGCCCCATCCCAATGCCTCACGACACTGGTAGCCTGAGGCAGAACGACAGACCTCCCGAGGTAATGCGCGCGACCTTCCCACTTATACCCGCCGCATATACGTCCGCAGTTTCCGTGCAAGTATCGGGCTCTTGTGCCCTTTGGGTATTGAAGATAATGGCCTTCTTACCCACTGCGACCGCCTACTATGCGATTCCTGTCCGTCGGGCCAGTGTTTTGCCTTCGGCTTTCTTCAGATTCCACCTCGCGATGGACACCCTTGCCGTTCGGCTAATCGTTCCCCTTGCCTAAAGCGCCTACTGTTGGTGCCGGGTCGATGGAGGACTTTCACCTCCAAGTCATCCAGCCGCCACCATGCTTACTGGAACAGCGCCGGTTGGCGCTACGCGCCATACTCGGCGCACCATAAAAAAGGCAACACCCTTAGGATTTGTCTTGAAATAACTACCCGATTAAAACATGAACTCCGTTCACCCTGAGTCTGTCGAAGGGTGGTGGCTCTGGGCTTCGACAGGCTCAGCCCGAACGGGGGGTGGTCAAATAAGGAAGTTATTTACGGACTATTCCTTAGGTATTACCTTCTTGGCTTCACACTATGTGAAGCAGCAAGCTACATTAGATGTCGCTCAATCTTTACAGAGGACGGATGTCTTCTGCCCGAGGACCTTTCTGGCCCTGAGTAACAGTAAATTCAACCTGCTGACCTTCAGTCAGAGTCTTGAAACCGTCGCCAACGATCTGACGGAAATGGGCAAACTTAGTTTCTCAGTCAAGATAAGATCACAGCAGCTCCAAGTAGCTGCTTGTTGCCCAACTCATCCTCAGCCCAATGTTGAACAAAATATCACAGTTTAAAATATTTAATATATTGACACCCTGGGTATTAATATTCGCATTTAGACAAACTACTTAGTTTGACATAGAATATAAATTAATACTCTGGGTATTAATATGTCATCTAAGATAAACTGGCTGATAAATCATACCTCTCCTGGCTCTCTGGTGCTCCAGCAATGGCTGACGGAGAACGGCATCCGTTATTCTCTGACTCAGAAATATGCCAAAAGCGGCTGGCTGAAGAGGCTCAGCCCTGGTGTTTACTATCGTCCGGAACCCAGTGGCAAGATCAAACCTGACTGGCCGGACGCATTGCAGGCTCTTACTCAACAGCTACAGTTGCCAGTACACCTTGCAGGGCTTACCAGTTTAACTCACCAAGGGCTTAGCCATTACCTGCAACTGAATTCAGAGCAAGTCTGGGTTGGAACCAGAAGCAAGCAAATCCTGCCCAAATGGTTTCGGGAGTTTTCCAAACAGCCCTGGTTATATAGCGGTAACCACAAGCTTTGTGAACTAACTGACAAAGATTTCACCACAGTAACCGTAAAAGGAAAGGAACTCAGAGCCAGTCGCCCGGAACTCGCAGCTTATGAAGTGGTCGATGCTATCGGGAAAAATATTCGTTTTGAACACGCCGCTGAATTATTTCAGGGGTTGGTTAACCTGAGTCCAAGAAAAGTGCAGTCGCTCCTTAATCGCAGCAGTGCTGTTCAGACCAATCGCATTTTTCTGTTTCTGAGTCATTATTGTGGCCATCAATGGTTCGACCGGCTTGATGAATCTCAAATACAGCTTGGCTCTGGTAAACGTCAGGTGGTGACTAATGGTCGATACGACGAGCGTTACCTGATCACCGTTCCGCAATCTCTGCCTTACCCTGCATCGTAAAAGAAGATCAGACTCATGGACAAAGACTCCGTTTATTACCAGCAGGTTTCCCTGTTGATCCGAATGCTGTCAGTTGTGGCAACCGAGCCTGTCTTCGCTCTGAAAGGCGGAACAGCCATCAATTTGTTTGTTCAGGATTTTCCTCGACTGTCTGTGGACATTGACCTTGCCTACCTTCCTCTCGAACCAAGGGATGAAGCTCTGAAAAATGTTCGCTCAGCTCTCGAGCGCATAGCTGAGCGGATTAATACACAGCCTTCAACCAGTGCAGTACTTCAGGACAACCGGCAAGATGAATTAAGAATTATTGTCACTACAGAATCCGCAACCATCAAAATCGAAGTCTCTCCTGTTGCCAGAGGCACACTGCATGACCCAGAGTTACTGCCCGTTGTTGAGTCAGTAGAGGATGAATTTGGCTATGCTGAAATACCTGTTGTCAGCCAGGCCGATTTATATGGAGGAAAGCTTTGTGCCGCCATGGATCGCCAGCACCCACGAGACCTTTATGATGTTCAGCGACTGCTGAATGCTGGTGGAATTTCCAGAGAGATATTTACTGGCTTTCTGACATACACTCTGAGCCATCCACGCCCCATACATGAAGTCATGTCACCACGCTGGAAAGAGTTGGAGCAAACGTTTTACGATGAGTTTGCCGGTATGACGAACGAACCCGTGGAATTGAACGAACTGATAGAAACCCGTTCTCGTATGGTGGCAGCTCTACAAGCTCACTTCACCGAGAGAGATCAGGATTTTCTATTATCTTTCAAACGAGGCAAGCCAGACTGGACACTGTTTGACGAGCCTTCTGCTGCAGAACTTCCCGCTATCCGCTGGAAGCTGATGAATGTTCAGCGGCTGTCAAAAAACAAAGACAAACATCAGCAGCAGCTTGAAAAACTGGAGAATACACTGAAGCAGTGGCTACAGGTTTAGAAAATATGCGCTGATCACAGCAGGCAGAACTATAAGTTTCTTACTCCGTTTCCCATGAAAGCGACATCGAAGCCTTGAGCAACTGCCTGTTCACCAGCTCATTATCGGCCCAGTAATTATTTTGGCTCTTCGCTGTTTGCTATGGATTTCGTTCTGATATCTGACCGATAAAACCCGACCCGGAAACTCACAGGTTTTGGTAGTCATCCATGGACGGTTTCATGCTCGGCCTCGGTCTGCAGGCACCTTGGAATATGGCGCGTCATCAAGCATTATGTCAGCCAAGCCCTGATGGAGATGGATCTCTCTGCCCTGAAAACAACCTCAAAACGGGGTCACAACTACGTCACCGTATTCATCGACATGGATCGGAATGACAAGCCGGTTGTATTCGCCACACCAGGCAAAGGTAAGGAAACCGTTAAGGATTTCAGAGCTTTTCTGGAAGAACATGGAGGGCAGGCAAGCAATGTACTGGAAGTCGTCTTTGATATGTCACCAGCGTTTCTGTCAGCGACGAAGGAAGAGTTTCCAAAGGCCAACGTTACCGTTGACTGGTTTCATGTTGTCCAGCTATTCACTCAGGCTTTGGACGATGTGCGTAAAGCTGAGCGAAAGTTGAAGAGCCACCCTAAAAGCCTGCGATGGGCAGTGTTAAAAAAAGCAGACGGCCCTTTCACTGAAAAACAGATAGAAGCGCTTGTGGAGCTTGAGGCGAGCGACTTGAAAACAGGTGTTGCCTGGAAGATCAAAGAGAAACTCCGCTGAATCAGAAAGGCCGAAACACCAAGAGCAGCGCGATGGAGACTGACTCACTTTATCAAGTATGCAAAAGAAGCTCTGGGCGACTGCGATATTCTGGAGTCTGTTCGCAAAGCACTGAACACGGTAGAGACTCATGCAGACTGGATATTACAACGCTGGATATCAACCTACACCAATGCCCGTATGGAAGGGTTGAACAGCCTGTTTCAGGCTGCAAGAAGTCGAGCCCGAGGATATCGAAATACTGAGACGTTTCTGATGATGATCTATATGATCGCCAGCCCTGTGTCGGATATTCTTAAATCCATATGAAACGACGAAGAGCCGATTTTGATAGTGATACCAAAGAGTTAGACGATTGAGGCGAGTCTCTGGGAGTAAATTTTGTTACTCCCAAGCTCAATTTTCGTTCCCGAACATGCCCAATAAGAAGTAATAATTCTGAATAGTGCCTTTCTGTTTGAATCCGCTGCTCAACAATAAAACTTTCTAAACCCGTTATGAGCATGGCTATCCAAGTGAAAAGACAAGGCGGAGTGACGAGTCATAGCCATAGCGAGGAGCTCCAACGCCGGATTTTCGCTTGGATAGACAGCGCAATAGGGATTTAGAAAGTGCAATTGGTATTATACAATCGCTGTCTCTAAAAATTCCCTATGCGCTAGTTGCCCGAACGATAACCCTATTTCATGCTTCAGCAAGCCCCAGCCGCTAAAGCCTCCCTCAAGCAAGAAAAAGCAATGCGCTCCTGTTCGAGCCGAAGGTTTTTGCTCAGTTTGTTTTGACGCAAGGCGTCAAACAGTGACTGCTCACTGCTGGTTAGATTGGCAAGATCCGCTAAAAAACGCTTGTTTTCAGGCTCTTCTACGCAAAGAGGCAAATGCAATTCCAGTGTCGCCTGATCCATTAACAGCGACCTGGTTTTTCGGAAACGCCCGCGCAGTTGCGACAACATGGAGAAGCCGTGGGTATCAATATCCCCCCAATAGTTGATCTGTTTGCCCTCCAGCCAGTTCAGTGAGAACAGAGAACGAATGCCATATCCCAGCCCGAAAATGACTATGGAATCTTTTACTGACGGGAAAGTCAGGCCATTGATTTTATTCTCAGTGATAAAAACCCGGCTTACACCCGGATCAACAAACTGTGATAGCGGCACACTCATATCTGTGACCGGAGCCGTTGAGTCCAGCAGGCGAAAGCGGATCAATGGCTCGTCATAACGCAACCCAAAGCGACGCTCAAACCCATTCTCGGCTATGCCCGATACGCTGTCGTCGAATTCTTCCGGCTCAAGTGCCAGCATGAGTAGTTCTGATAGTACGCCCTTGTGAGATTCAATAAATTTGGTATCAACACCCTGAATATCCAGTTGCCGGATATACCGGTCTGGCTGAGAGTTGAGCTGAAAATAGCGGCACACTTTAATCAACTGCGGCCAGACATCAGCATAATCCAGCACTTTCACCGGTTTGCTGTTCACCAACGGCATGACCTGCGGAAGCTGTCGCCGGGTCTGATCAGCCAAGGCCTGAAACTGTTTAAAAGTCGACTGTTGTCCAATAAAAGCCAGCCAGTCGTCCCTGCTTTCAAACAGAATTTTACGAGGTAGCCGTTGCTGTCCTAACTGTTGGTGACTGATGGTTCGATATTCCAGCTGATAACCGCTACCGGTAACAGCTCTGGAATGACGGTGCATTTCTGCAATCCAGTCCCGAACCTGAATAAATTCACTGCTCAGGGTACGCCCTGACGGTGTTTTGAAAGGTATCTCAAAGGGGAAAAACACCTCATCATTCAGCCAGCTTTTCAGAAAAGCCCCGGACGCCCAAGGGCGCAGGGCTTTCTTTTGCAGTTCTTTCTGGGAAATCATGCTAATTCACAGTCACGGAGGCAGGTTCTGTCTCAGCAAACGCCTGCTCTTGCTGATTGGCCAGATATTGTTGCTTATCTTTGCGGTACTCTTCTATGGTCAGGTTCTGCAAGACCGAGTTACAGCCGCCTTCGTTATGAACAAAATGCACCGAGTTGACGTAGTCTTCTATCACATGAATTTTCTGTAGAGGCGTCACAATCAACAGTTGCAGATTGAGCTTGCGGAACAACTCCAGTCCATACCGGGCAGATTCATCAGACCCGCGGCCAAAGGCTTCATCAATCATCACGAAACGGAATGACCGTGAGCGTTTCTCGCCCCACTCGAGGCCAAACTGGTAGACCAGTGCCGCCGCCAGAATAGTGTAGGCCAGCTTTTCTTTCTGTCCCCCGGATTTTCCCGCCGAATCGGAATAAAATTCCTTTTCGGAGTCGTCTTCACGGTAACGTTCAGAGGCATTAAACAAGAACCAGTTGCGCACGTCCGTGACTTTTTTTGTCCAGCGCTTATCAAGGTCGCTCTGCCCTTCCCGACCATTAAAGCGTTCGATAATCTCTTTCACCTGAATAAACTTGTTTTCTGCATAGTGTTCACTGGTATCGGGCGACAGGCTATCCCCCAGACAGTTACGCAGGTCGATTTTGAACTGATTGATTTCCGGGTCTCGATTACTATCTGCCACCAGACGGATATAAGAACCTTCGCTGTAATCAATCGCCGACAGGGAGCGGTTAATGGTGTCAATCTTGTCCCGGATGGTTTGCTGCTGATGATCCAGCCAGTTCTGGAACATCGCCATATTATGAATGGTGCCTTCGTTGAGCATTTGCTTGAAGCGCTGCTCATGCCTTGGCAGGTCTTCACCCTGCAATGTTTGCAACATACCGGAAAATTCTCCGGCAGAAGCAACATCGGCATCCACTTCCCGGGTTTCCTGAGGGTAAGCGTTTTTATAATCGGACATCTGTCCGGTAATTTTTGAAATCAGGTTTTTGGCGGTATTCTGACGTGTATCAATCCGGCTGGTCAGCCATTTACGCATGGCGACTTGACTGCTGTCACAGCTTTCAATAGTGATTTTTTTATCAGGCAGTGCTTCCGGCTCCAGCGACTCAAGTTCTGGGAAACAGGCTTCCCGGTGTTTGCCAGACAATTCATCCAATAGTAGTTGGGCCTGATCCCGATCGTCACGATCCCGCTCCAGCTTTGAGTTCAGGTTGCCCACATCCTGCCCAAGCTTTTCCTTTAGCCTATCCTGTTCCGCAATAAGAGCTTCGGATCGGGACTGGCGCTCCCGCAGGGTTTTCAGGATGTCTGAACCGGCTTCCAGCTGTTGCTTTTCTTTCTCAAGGGTTTGAATCTGCAGCGCCAGTGGCTGCCAGTTAATCTCGGCAAAGCTTTGCACATTCAATAACAGTTCCAGCTTCAACTGACTGTTCTGTAACCCCTTCAGCCGACGGGTAAATTGCGCCTGCTCCGCAGCCGCCTTTTGAATCGTCTGCTCTTTCCGTTTTTGTTCTGTTTCCAGGGCAAAAATCTTTTCCCGGTTACTCCAGCCCAGCACATATCGAGATCGGTCATCAATACGGTAGCGGTCGTCTTTTTCATGGCGGCTGCCGCTGCTTTTGATCTGACCATTGGGCGTAATCGCCCGGCTCTCCCTGCGGAAGTCTGCCATTTTATCGCAGCAGGTATAGTCAAATCGCTGAATCAGTTCCTGTTCCAGCCAGCCATAAAACAGGCTGTCGGTTTTTATCGAGATTTTCCGGCTAAGGGAGTGTTTATCGATGGCATCATGCACTGGGCGTGAAGGTTCCCGAACCCGGTAATACACCAGCCGCCCTTTCAGATGAGTCTGGTTAACATAGTCGGCCACTGCCTGATAGTGATCGTCAGGCACCAGCAGGCTCAGGGCGAAATTATGCAGCACTCTTTCAGCCGCCCCTTCCCACTGTTTTTCTTCTTCCCGGATTTGCAGCAGCTCACCAGCAAACGGCAGGGTGTCTTCCGACAGAGACAGGCTCTCACAAAGCGCTTCACGAATGGCAAGATTTCGGCTGGGGATATTGGACTTACGCCCTTTCAGGGAAGCAATTTCCTGCTCCAGTTCTGAATGTTCATCCCGCAGTTGTTTCAGAACAACAGCCTGTTCCACCTGTTCGTTCTGTAAATGAGCCTGCTGTTGTTCCAGCCGTTGCCGACTTTCCTGCGCCTCTTTCTGGTTGCCATAAAAACCTTCGTCGTCTTTTGGCTCTGGCATATCCAGTTCACGACACAGACCAAGGTATTTGTCACAGGCATCGGACAACCGTTCCCTTTCCCTGTTCAAACGTTCTATTTCAGTTTTCAGCTCCGAGAGTCGTTGCCCGCCGTTCTGGTCTATCGCCCGCTCAATGTCCCGCAACTCCGAGCGCAAATCCGTTAACAGCTGCCGGGCTTCTTCCAGTCTGGCGGTGAGTTTTGTCTGCTCCTGTTCCCGACGAACAATGCGGTCATTCAACAGCTGAATTTTCTTGTCAGCAAAGAATCCGTACAGCGCTTCCCGGCACTGTTTTAAAGAATAAATGGCCGTTTCCAGTTCCGAATAACGATCGCAATCCTGAATCAGCGGCGACAGTTTTTCTATTTGCTGGCGGGCTTTCAGTACGGCTTCATGGGCACGATTGAGGTTATCAAACTGACGACTGAGTTCATCTACCCGATCCGCTACATCGGTGCTTTCGAGCATGTGACTGCGGACAAACTCCGTTAAGTTACCCACGGATTTCATGGAGACTGTCTGATAAAGCAAGTCCAGCGCCTGATCGTTTTCAATCCCCATCTGCCGACGAAATTCCGCCTGATACTGAGTGAAGCTGTCAAACAGTTTCAGGTGATCTTTACGTTTAAGTTGTTTTTTCAGGTCGCCGATATCACTGCCAAAACCACTGAAATGTTTGGCAATGGTTAACGGCTTTCGGGCAACAATATAAAAGCGTTCCGGCGTATTGGCGTTATCCCGGCTCCAGAATACTTGCGCCAGAGTGATCGTCTGGTCATAGCCTTCATTCCTGAACCGGGCCAGCAACACGCTGTAACTGTTGTGGTCGCGCAGGGCAACAGCCTTGGCACTGAGCGTGTCGTCATCTTTAGCGCTTTTAAAATAGCCACGGACATACGACGTCAGGTTTCGTTCACGGGTTTCCGCACCTGCCGCTTTGTTGTAGGTGATCTTTTGGCTGGGTACTAACAGTGTCGTTAATCCATCCACCAAGGTCGATTTACCGGAACCGATATCACCCGTTAGCAGACTGTTACTGCCATCCGGCTGTGCCGACCAGATTTTTTTATGAAAGGTGCCCCAGTTCAACACTTCTAATTTTTCGAGCCGGAATCCTGCCTTGCCAGCGTCCTCACTGAACTCAAACATTTGATTCTGCATATTCCCGGTATACCTTTAACTTGTCATTAAAATCCGCCAGCCAGTCGGCGTCCACCAATGCCTTGATGATCCGGCGCACTTCCCAGGCGGGCGGATTGCTGTTCAGTTTTTTCAGAAATCCGAACTCGGCTACTTTGTTGAGGTGAGTATCAATCTGATCAAACAGCCGCGCTTCATTAGCACGGTCTGGCAAAAAGACCCGCATCATCTCGACAATTTGCTCCCGCGACAGAATCAGCCTGGATTCGCCACCACCGGCATCCTGCTCCACCATTTTCTTGCGCAGCAGCACACAGAGTAAGCTGACCGGAAAACTTAACGGACGACGGGCGACCAGTTTCGGCAACGCCAGATCTTCATCATTAACCTGCTTCAGAAACGCGTAACCTTCCGCTTCATCCAGCACCAGGTCAAGCCCAATCACTTTGACATAATCAATCACTCTGGCGTGTAAATCCTGTAACTGCTGCCAGACCGCAGGGTTAGTGTCCCGATATAAAACACCTTTCATCAAATGAATAACCACTACACCGAGCGAGGCATCCTGCGCTGTTTCAACGTCATCATTCACAAACATTTTTCTCCTGTAGGTTGTCGTCTGATTTCAGCGTCATCGGGTAAAAACGACTTCCGGCATTGAGGCTTCTTTCTGATGCCCTTTGTCATCTAGCCAAACAATCACTTCATCCTGTTCAGCATTGACCAGCGCATGATCCGATTCAGAAGCTATATGCAGATAGGCCACCACTTCGCTCAAGCCCTTTCGCACCGGATATTGTTTCACCAGTTCCGATAAACTGATCTGCTGACGATTCTGGAGCGCATGGCGAATACGTGCCCGCAGCTCCCGCTCATCCACATAGTGCTGGCTATACAAAGCGGTGCTGTCAAATTCAGCCTGCCCCTCTTCCGGCACTTCATCAATCACCGGGCGCACTGCCGGGCGAAACAAACCACGGGACATAGGAAGTTCTATCTCGGGTTTACAAGGTTGTAATGTAGTAAAGAGTTTATCCGGTGGCGGGCTCTGGCGTACAGCGATAGCGCTCTGCTCGATCTCCCGGACAATTTCCATGATGCGTCGGTTTTCCAGCCAGGCCTGATCCGCCAGGTAGTGACGAAGCTGTTCCACCAGTTGCGCGCAAGTGCTGTTCACTTTTTCTCCGGCTTCCAGCAATCGGAAGCGAATTCGACCCAGCAGCTCATCGTGTTGCAGACTTTGCACTTCAGGCAGTGCCAGCACTTTTTCCAGAATTGTCTGTAACTCATCCTGACTGGACGGCGACATCAGCCAACTCCAGAAGGCCTTGAAGCTGCGACCCTGGTCCGATTCGGTGATGGCATCCTGTTCCGAAAAAATATCGTCCAGCATCTGCCCCTTACCGCTGTTGCTGATCGTGATTCGTTCCCGAACGCCCCGATCAAGGCTGCGAAAGTTCTCTTCTACCTGGCGGAAATCTGATAATAACTGTCGTGCGGTATCTTCAGCCTGCAGGAATTTCTCTTTAACTCTTGTCGGGTCATGAGGGGCCATCTGGCCACTTTTCAAACGGGCAATTTCGAGCTCAAGCTCGGCTTTTTCCTGCTCCAGACGATCAATTCTTAACTGCGGGTCGACCTCGGTCTCATGGGCAATCTCATTGAGAAGACGAAAGACCGTCAACAACCGGGACTCGGTGCCCACAAACTGTTTCTGTTCAAACCCGGACAACCATTCGATCACTTTCTCCGTGGCCGGTGTCAAATCAAACAAGGGTTCATCGCCCACACTGGCAGCCGGATAATATTTGCGCAAATATCCTTGCTCCCCGGATGCCCAGTCGTTCAGGTAGTCCCGACCTTTGCGGGGGTATTTGTTTTCACCGCTGCTCTCGCGCAAATGGTGTAGATAATCGTCCAACCGGGTCACCAGCTCTTCAGCAGCGATTGAACGCTGATTGGTCGCGATAAAAGAACGATGCAGGAAGCTGATAATCAGCGGTGCGCTGTCAGCCTGTAATAGACGCCAGGCGGGATGACTGCGAAGTCCGACAAGTCTGTGAAAATCCATAAAACCTCAGGCTGCCATACCGTTTACGGTATCAGTACTCAGTTCGAAGGGGCATTGCCTATTTACAGAATTTGTCAGAAATAGGCTAAAACTGTGCCAAACCAGTAAATGGTAACACCTTAAAGCTGTTGGGCTAGCTGTGGAAGGCACTTAAATGAAATTAGACTCTATTGACCTTAATCGCTCCAACTTTTCGAGCCACTGGGCAAAATGCGGACATCGGCCTTTCATGTCATGGCATCAAACCCGACATCCATAGCCACCAGACTACCGTGGAAGGGTTTCTGATAACTTCTGAAATGCTTGAGAAGTGGCGATTAACGATCACCTGGTCATCAGCTTCAAATTCGTTAATCAGTTCAACCGACTGCGTGGAAACAGTCACTTGATGTTTGAGCGACACTGCTTTTAATTGTGCAGCCAACACAGCAATTGCATAAGGGTGCAGCCCTAATTCAGGTTCATCAATCAGCAAAGTACTGGGCATGAAGCCCTCAGGCTGCTTCACAAGAGCCGTTTCACTGGTGTCATGACAGTGGTAAACCCGCCTGTTAGTGATAGCGTTGCATACGGACTGCTCAGTACCATCTGTCACATGTTGACCAACATAACTTTCAAAATGCCCTGCATTACTGACATGCCCTCCGGCGGCCAGGGACTCATGCTGGAACATCATCCGGTTATCCGCTGTTGGCTCCAACTCAAACCTATAAACCTTGTCACCAAAATACAGCTCAGACTCAAATGACCGGGTTACTTTACGCCCGTGCCTTAACAGAGCGTCCGGACCACCCTGCTTACCCACCGTTCTTTGCAGGTTGCCGGCGAGAATTTGGCCAATAAAACGGAAAAGCTGATAAAGTTTGTCTTACCTGCGCCATTTGCACCTATCAAAATATTCAGAGAGCCCAGCTCTAAATAGCACGATCGTGTAGATTTGAAACCACCTACCCTGAGGTGAGTCAGCTGTTTGTCATCAGTGACCGGCTGCATGGCACACTCTTGTATGAAAAATATTTACCATAATCACCTGATTGGATGCCTGATGGCTGTATTACTGTGCGAGCTCAAATGATTGCTCAAGGGTGCTCATTGTCTATCTCGGCACTTGCACTCATCTACCTTCGCAGAAAATTACACAGCTTACAGTTTTTTATAGTGGCGAATAAGCCCCAAAAGCGGCAAATCAGATAGGCTCCATGCCCAATTCGACATGATTAAAGACATGTGGTATGAGTTTCACGAAATGGATTTTGACACGGATACCAACGACTTAGAGGATTGACGTTGGTCTTTGGGGACCAACCCCTTTGGTTCTCAAAAGTCTGATGCACCACGAGACAGGAGCCATTCCGGATTATGTTTTTGGCAAACGCAGGGACAAGGTTTTCAAGAAACCTAAGGATTATTGGAGCCCTTTGGCATTGGGTGCTTTTATACCGATAACTGGGGAGCGTAATATTGACCAAGAAAAGCACACGGTAGACAAAAGGAATACACAAAAAATTGAGTGCACAAACCTGAATCTGAGAACTTATATTAAACGACTGACCAGAAAAACCATCTGCTTTTCAAAGCTTGAAAAGATGCATAATATTGTCATGGGCCGTCCGATTAATAAGGAAGAGTTTAGGGCTGACATTACTGTTCAAACACACCATTGACCCACCACCATCAAAAAATTTCGAATCATTAAAGACGTCCATTCTATTAACCGTCGACGAGATATCTAAAGCGTGTAATTCAAATAATGTCAATACTCCCCCCTCTTAAAACGCAAGCTGCAGGCTCTGTTTGAAGGTTATATTGACACCATCTACTATAAATAAAAAATTTATCATAGTCGGAATGTATAAGGGTCAGTATGTCGGTTTTTCAACTCTGAATTGCGGGTTTTGATAAAAAAGCAGACGTATTGGGAGGTGTAACTCAGGCATTGATGAGTGGCTGCCCCTCCTCTGATTTTATGGAGAGGCAATAAATAATGGAGAGGCAATAAATAATGGAGAGGCAATAAATAATGGAGAGGCAATAAATGTACTGTATGAAAAAAATAACATTAATTTGTTTATTGCTTTCGATTTTTTTGCTGTCTGTCACTCACTGCTTAGCGCACCCGCAAGCGGTATTGAACCAGTACGAGACACACTTCCAACATGTTAATACAAGTGGATTCCTTAGGATATTGGCTGAAAATCCGTTAAAGAACCAAAGTCACATTGCTCGCCTTTTATTTCACATAAAGGGGCGAGCAGGACAACAGGTAACCCTGTGCGGACACCCAAAAGGAACTCATAATGCCTATTTGATAGAAACGCAACCAGATCGCCGAGTGTATGTTTTAACCAATGAAGATGCCTGGTTTGTTTATGACTCAGCGGTTCTTGCATACTGCACAGAGAATCGATCGTCATCTAAGTTTTTATCTCGATCAACGGAGCCGCAGAAGCTCAGAGTCTACCAATTATCAGACCATGATGAATCCATTCTATCACTGCTTCCTGACTGGGATACTCAAGAGAGGTTGATGAAGGTTTCAGGAGGCACAACTTTTTTTTATCAGCCTCCGCCTGATTTTAAGGGACCAAAAAGAGGGGCTTTCCTGCTATTCGATGATATTTTTTCTATTGACATCCAACCGGCCCTTTTAAATATTTTAAGTTGGTTCCGTCAGGATATGACAGAAGACGATTATTCCAATCTGTCTGTGCATCTTTTGGCACCAGGACATTCACCTCTTGTCTTAACACTTTCCCGAACAGAGTTTAGGCGTTTTCTTTCAGATTACGAAGCAACCGGACAATGGCAATTGCTATTTCAATGGTTGAAATCGATTAGCGGTACTCGAAACCAGTTATTGAACTTTTCACTCGATGTGCTGGGGGATATGCAGGACCAATGGTATCTGGATCATATAGAGAATGTAGCTGCAATGGTGTCACAAATAAATGACTTACTGACCTTGCCTGAGAGCCAAATTCATCTGGATATTGAGGTAAACTGGCTTGAAAGCACGCTCTTAACTTCAGATATAAGCGATGAAGCAACCACTAGCTTTCTTGAAGGCGCCGACGTTATAGAAGCGGTCATCGCAAGTATTGAAGAAAATACAAGCTCAGGAAGTTCAACGCAAAGCGATAACGACACTAATAATGAGAGTGATCATAATGAGAGTTCGTCGTCTGAAGCGTCAGCGTCAGGAACCGTTGTAAATACCTCCTCCAGCACAGGCAACTCAGGAGACGATGACCCACCGCCCCCAACAGCAGAACATACATATTCCAATAATTTCTGCGAGCTCTGTGCGGGTTATTGTCGATACAGAAATGAACAAAGCTATTCGGCGGAGCAAAGTCAGCAACTGATACCTGCTATTCCAGAGCGAGAGGAAAAAACAAACAGGTTTGTTGCACTTACCCCGGTGAGGTTGCCCGTGTCACTCCAGATTGGAAATAGCCTTATTCCTCAACCTCCTGTAGCAAACAGTTGGTCAGATGCTGGCAACATAGCCCATGAAACAAGTTCCTTTCCCATTCACTTGTTGCCTCCCAAAACTCTTGAACAAATTTTTAATTTTCTCAGTTTAAAAGATATTGTGAGACTGTATCACCTTTTTCCTGATATTCGTCCATGGGCTGCAGAGTATCTCCCGAAGCGGATACTGAAAGAATACTGCGGGAACTCAGAGACTCAACAGTATTGCTGGCTGAAGATTCATTTTCCAAACGGGGTGCCGGAGGAGAAGAAGGAAGAAATCCAGTTGTTTTTGAATAGTCATAACCTTCCACAAGCCATTAAAGATTTTGCTGATAAAAGCACAATTAATGCATTGGCTATATTCGACTATTTGAAGAACAATAATCAACTAGCGCAGCCCAAAGTGCTAAACAAGCTCAGGGGTCCACGAAAAGACGATCCCACCAGCTGTTTGACCATCAGTTCAAGCGGTCAACGGCTGTTTGCCGGGGACAATAAAGGACATATCACCATATGGTCTCCGTCAAAACCCAAGATGCCCTGTATTAAAGATTGGAAGCATCATAGTTACAAAGTTATCGCCATCAGCGAAGTTCTTGGGCATATCATTACGGCAGGAGTATATAGAGAAATTAAAATTCTGTCATTAGATGAGATTCTCTCTCGCCCTGGTTTACACCCTGACGCTGGCTCTGAACCTTATAATAGTGGTGAATTTAGCACTACTCATGAGATTCAGGCTATGGTGGTATGGAGCGAAGCGAGATCCCCGGAGTTGATCAATATTGCCGTCAGTCAGAAGGGAGGCACTATCACGCTACGGCAGCTGAAAATCCAGGGGTTAAATGTCGAACTCACTAAGCGTTTATCGATTGGGGATGCATGTAAGGGAATTAGTCTGGCTTTGGCTGGCAATGATCGATTATTGAGTATAGAAATGCATTCTGAAAAAAAAGAACATCTTCTGAAAATATGGGATGTCAGTACTGTTCTTGACCCTGAATGTTTAAGAGTTATTGGTAAGGACGAAGGCTGCACATTCTCTTTTGTTCAAGGGATGCCCGGCTACTTCAGAGCCGTGCAATCCTATTTAGGGAATTTTGAGCGGGAGATTGGAGAAGTTACTATCAGAAATATTGATCCGGCTGTAACACCTCCCGACTGGTTGCTTGAGGGTAAGCACCGTAAATCTGATACCATAGGGTGCATTAGCTTACCTAATAGGTCGGCTTTCTGTTTTTTATTTTCATTTTCATCTTCATTTACATTTACATGTTGGATGGACCATTACAAAGAAAGCAGGTTCTTAATTAAAAATAAAATCAGCATTAAGGATGGAGAGCTTGATAAAACATCCATAAAATTCGCTCTTCCACTTTATGGTGGCTTGGTGTTGATTGTTTTATTTAACGACAAGATGTTAGTAGTTGATTTTCTGGAGACGCCCGCTGAAGGAGATGTTAGGGAGTCCCGGAACATCATACAGGAGCCATTCTGATTATAATTGGTAAGTGGTCATATCGACCCCATTGTTCATGCCATAACTGACTTCACTGCCCTGACCGGTTTCGAAGCACCTGAACTGGCTTTTCCTGTCTGCCAGCACGCCGTCTTTCTCCATAATGCGATAAGCATTATTGATATACCCGATGCTGACATCAAAGGCATTATTCATTGCGGAACGGTTACCCGCCAGTGACTGGAACAGAATTTCTACCGGCGCACCTTCTTTAACTCGATCCTAAGGATTTTCAGGGCATAATCGTACAATAATTTGGAAGCCTGTACTTCAAAGAAGGCGTAGGTTCCATTCTGCCAAGGTCTTTTCCAAGCATGTGACTGACCGAAATATTCTGACAGGTCGCCACATCTAAAGCGCCTACTGTTGGTGCCGGGTCGATGGAGGACTTTCACCACCCAGTCATCCAGCCGCCACCATGCGTACTGGAACAGCGCCGGTTGGCGCTACGCGCCATACTCGGCGCACCATAAAAAAAGGCAACACCCTTAGGTATTGCCTTCTTAGCTTCACACTATGTGAAGCAGTAAGCTACATTAGATGCAGCTCAGTCTTTACAGAGGACGGATGTCTTCTGCCTGAGGACCTTTCTGGCCCTGAGTAACAGTAAATTCAACCTGCTGACCTTCAGTCAGAGTCTTGAAACCGTCGCCAACGATCTGACGGAAATGGGCAAACACGTCAGGACCATTTTCCTGAGCGATGAAACCAAAACCTTTCTCTTCGTTGAACCACTTAACAGTACCGGTAGTAGTAGACATAATCATATCCTTAGTTTTGTAACATAAAATTGCCTTGTCGTGCTTTTTAACAAGATAAGGCGGTCGAGCTAGAAGTTTTGTTATTACTTATGGAAGAATATGGCGAGCTACTACACTCGGAACATCAAATCTATACATAAAGAATCAAACACACTTATAACGTGGTGCCCATTTTACATGGCTTCGAGCTTTCAGCAACAAGTATAAACCAATCAATATCAACGGCAAGTACTGAATCAACATCAGCTTGATTAGTAGTGCTTTTCCAGCCTGATGATTTGTACTATCCGCCCCTCATAAACTTCACCTAAATGACCTTATTCATAGACGGCATTGTATTGAGATTCAGACCGCCATGATTCGACTCTACCAGTGCAAGGCAAGCCCCTCTCAGGAACGACCCACTGCGGCTCCAGCTGAAACTGTCGACATCGGACTTGCTCTCATAATATTCAACTGGCCAATAAACAACATTTTATTGTTTGTCGTTTTCTGGCATGATCGACTTGCTGAGAATATACAACATCAAACAATACACTCTTCAGTGTCGCATGAAGTAGAACAGGACGTTCAATGAGCCAGATAGTCTTATGTAACCAATCATTAAGCTCAGGATATCTGAAAGATACCTGCGGTATTGAAACTAATCTTGTACACGGTCTGAGCTGCCAGAAACCCGGCACCCTGCAAGCCTTTACTCCTTACCTTCTGAACAAGGATAAAAACCGAGATCAGCAGCAGATCATTAACCAGCTTTCACCCAAGCCTGTTGCAGAGGAACTCACCAACCTGTCACTCTCATTCGGGGGCGATAATACCCTTGCTATTGCAGAAATCACCAAACAACTGAAAGATTACAATATTGGGTTGATAGGTGCCTCCACCAGTGTTTACGCGGATCGCGTCGGAGGCTTCGCCAAGGCTATCAAAGAGTACCAGGATGCACTCATGGCCTACCGCTCTGCACTGAGCAGCCCCGCGAACAAGAGAGTGGCTCGTGATAACGCCCATAAAGCGTTCCAAAAACTTCAGATTCGTTTCCGGAATGAACTCAACGCCATCAACTCTGCTAACAAAGCAAGACGTGGCACTCCACTGACCAGCGCCTCACGCGCCACCAATATCGCCAGAAGCAGCCGAAATACAACCAGCCTCAATGTCAGCTCACAGGTTCAGGCCAGCAATCTGGTTAAACTCACCCAACATGCCAAGTATCTGGGTAATGGGCTGGCTGTTATAGACTTCGGAAGTCGTATTGGCAATGTACACAACAGCTACAAGGCTGGCGGGAACTGGGAGCGGGAGCTGTTTATTGAGTCGAGTAGTTTTGCGGCAAGTGCTACAACCGGCTCAATCGCTGTAAGTGCTGGTCTTACTCTACTTTTAGCAGCAACTCCTGCAGGTTGGGTTGGACTAATAGTAGGAGGGGCTTTGGTTGCGGGCACTGCAGCCGGTGCTTCTATGTGGGTTAACGGACAAGTTAAAGATAACGCTGGCAGTTGGTATGACAACATAATGAGGGCTATTAAATAATCATGGGCCTATTTTCATCACTTTTAGCCATTGCCATGTTCATATGTTTTCTCGCATGCATTATGTTTGTTGTTTTCGGACAGGTCACAGTAAGAAAACTCAGAAAAAAACCGGAAACAAAGGATGCTCTTGGTACTGAGTTTGCCAGCGGTTGGGATATCCTTAATGTAGCAGGAGCCTTGTCGACCCCTAGGTTCTTGAATAAAAAAATGGAGTCCAGTCCTCTGGCTTTTTTACGTGCAGATTCCGCCTTGCTGTATAAACATACCAGTCGGCTGGATCGAATACTGGGTAGAATATTCTTCATCTTATATTCTACCTCTGGATTTATGTTCATTGGATTGATGATTCTAGACTTATTAGGTTTTTTTGATTGAAAGCCACACTCCAAGTATCCATAAAGTCGTGAAGATTCATAACGAATCTTCACCCTTGTACATAGCCTTCGGGTTATTCCCTTGTGCGGCATTCTCACCCCAGAAACCAGCTTCTATCTCCTTGCAGCGACTCCAAAGATCAGGCGGATCTTTATGAATCAAGTGAGTATATCGCCGTAAGTTATCCCAGGTTTTATGTCCGCTTCTGATGGCTACTTCCGGAATACTCATATTCTGTTCAAACAGTCGGGAAATGCCATCATGCCGGAATGAATGAAAACGAAGCTCAGGAAAGCCCAGCTCTTTGGTTCGGTCGGAAAAACGGGTCGCTATTGTGTTTGCCCGGTATGGAAATATTCGGTCTTCTCCCTTGAACCTTGGTTGCAAAGCAATAATTTCCAGACACTCTTTTGAAAGCGGCACTTTATGGTGGTTGCCGTATTTCTTCTTTGGATCTTTTCGATCCCGAACGATCACAAAACCATTCTCAACGTCCAGATCACTGTGCCTGATCCGGCAAATTTCTCCTTCACGGAAACTGCTGTAGATACTGAACAGCATCAAATGGTGGTAAGGCACTGTTGCTCTGGCTAATGGATAACCTTTTAAAAAGCTCTCATACAGCTCGTAAACCTGAACTTCTGTAGGCCGAGTATCATCTTCCTTGGACTTACCTACCAGTTTCATTCTCCAGAGCTCCTTCATCACTTCGTCTGTGATGAATTTCCGGAAGTAAAGGCGCAACCTTTTCTGCCAATCCAGCGCCCTTCTCAGCACTGAAACATAGAGATGGTTGGTCGCAGGAGCAACGGTCTGGATACGCTCATCCAGAATATCGATCAGATCAGAATCCAATATCTCGTTGGAGCGCTTCTCACCGAGCCAGCTCTTTTCCCAGAACTTGATGGCCTGTAAATCCCGGTAGCTGATTCTTTGATCTTCAGGCAATGATTCCTGCTTTTTACGGTAGTGAGCCAGGTACTCCTTTAACTTGATGTCTCCGGTTCGGGATTTGGAAGACTCATATTTCAGGCTTTCCTGCTCTGATTTCTCGGCCTGTTCCAACATCTCTTTTTCTACCTGCTTTGCCCAGGCTTTTCCGGATGTGCTGTCTGGAAAGGTCAGACTTTCATGGGCGGAAAAGTTTTGCTTACGAACTGACACCTGATAGATGTAGACCATTCCCTTCTTTCTTTTTCTTCTTTGGCATTGAATTGTCATATAACACCATAGTCGTATTATTGTGATGAGCGCAGTATGCAAAACAGTATGCAATCGCACTTAGCTTATAGGGTATTATTGTGCCTTTTGGTGCCTAATCAGGCAAAACAACCCTATAAAAATCAATAAGTTAGACTATTATACTAATTATCTAATGAAATGTGGTATGAGTTTCACGAAATGGATTTTGACACGGATACCAACGACTTAGAGGATTGACGTTGGTCTTTGGGGACCAACCCCTTTGGTTCTCAACAGTCTGATGCACCACGAGACAGGAGCCATTCCGGATTATGTTTTTGGCAAACGCAGGGACAAGGTTTTCAAGAAACCTAAGGATTATTGGAGCCCTTTGGCATTGGGTGCTTTTATACCGATAACTGGGGAGCGTAATATTGACCAGGAAAAGCACACGGTAGACAAAAGGAATACACAAAAAATTGAGTGCACAAACCTGAATCTGAGAACTTATATTAAACGACTGA
>NZ_JOKH01000002.1:360336-473848 GCF_000722635.1 Endozoicomonas numazuensis
TATTCTGACAGGTCGCCACATCTAAAGCGCCTACTGTTGGTGCCGGGTCGATGGAGGACTTTCACCACCCAGTCATCCAGCCGCCACCATGCGTACTGGAACAGCGCCGGTTGGCGCTAAGCGCCATACTCGGCGCACCATAAAAAAAGGCAACACCCTTGGGTATTGCCTTTTTGGCTTCACGCAATGTGAAGCAGTAAGCTACATTAGATGCAGCTTAGTCTTTACAGAGGACGGATGTCTTCTGCCTGAGGACCTTTCTGGCCCTGAGTCACTCGAAATTCAACCTGCTGGCCTTCTTTCAGAGTTTTGAAACCGTCGCCAACGATCTGACGGAAATGGGCAAACACGTCAGGACCGTTCTCCTGAGCGATGAAACCAAAACCTTTCTCTTCGTTGAACCACTTAACAGTACCGGTAGTAGTAGACATAGTCATATCCTGATATTTAAAAACAAATTTAGCCTTATTGTATTACAACATTAAGACACTGGAGCTAGAAGTTTTGTTATCGCTTATGAAGAACATGACGAGCTACTACACTCGGAACACTTAATCTATACATAAAGATTCAAACACACTTGTAACGTGGTGCATATTTTACATGACTTAGAGAGGTTCTCAACAGGTATAACCAATGATTTTTAGATGGAACCAGTTGCTTTATGCATGCGGTAGAAAAAAACCTTTCCAGATCAATCATTTACCTAGCAAACCATCTAAAACGAAAGCAAAAAAAGTTTGCTTCTTTAGTGCTTTAAGCATCAAAAAGTCTATTTTTTAAGACCAAATTAGCGAAATTCCAGAGGAAACATCTGGGACAAAAGGCTCTTCTCACCAAAGAGATAGCAATAGCTTTACCATAACTCAGGCTCTGTCCTGCTTGAGCCCGAGAGGGATAACTCAACACATTCCCCCTCTCGACTCCTCACCCTGATAGGAAAACCACTCTATAGAACCTATAAATCTACAAACTGAGTCATCATCACGAAGGGCACGAGGAAGGCGGGGTAAAAGAAGCAAACCCATCCCACGGATCAGTTCACTTCATACCCTATCAAGGATTTCAGCCGAAATTGGCTTTCACCCAAGGTTTATGGAGAAATCAGTTACCAGGACCAATACGCTCAAGAAGGTTCATATGGGGTGAAGCGTCCTGAGCCCTCAAACGAATGCGATCTTCATAGAGCCTGGTCTTTTCATTTCGCAGACCCGTTATCAGCGCATAACACATAAACAGCATGATAATTGAGAACGGCAATCCGGCAATGATCGAAGCAGCCTGCAGCGCTGCAAGCCCTCCGGTGAGCAAAAGAATGGCAGCCACCAGCCCCTGACCTACACCCCAGACAATTCTGTGCCGCATGGGCGGTTCATCATCACCCACAGACAATAATGTGGTAATCACCAGCGTGCCGCTGTCACAGGAAGTAATAAAGTAGGTACAGATCAACAGCGTCACCAGAACCTTTGCAGCCGGTTCAATCCACCCCGTATTCATCAAACTGATGGTTTCATACAAGGCAACAGTGACATCATTATTGACCGCATCGATCACTCCGCCAGACCCAAACAGCTCAATATGCAGAGCAGTACCACCAAAGGCCGTTAGCCAGAACATACCCAGCAGTGATGGAACCAGCAACACACCAATAGCAAACTCTCTAATGGTGCGACCTTTTGAAATACGGGCAATAAACATTCCCACAAAAGGTGACCATGAGATCCACCAGCCCCAGTAAAAGGTTGTCCAGCTGGACTGCCAGGAAGAAACCCCATCAGCTTCCGAATTCGTCCAGAAGCTCAGGCTGACAATATGCGACAGGTAATCACCAATATTCTGAACATAACTGTTGAGGATATAAATGGTAGGGCCCAGTGCCACAAAGAACAGTAAAATGAGAATACTCAACCAGAGGTTCAGCTCTGACAGAATACGAACACCTTTACCTACGCCCGATACGACTGATAGCGTAGCGATACAGGAAATCACAGCGATCAGGATCAACTGATTGGTCATAGAAACATCAATTCCCAGCAACTGATTCAGACCAGTATTCACCTGGGAGACACCCAGCCCCAGAGAAGTAGCCACCCCAAAGACTGTGCCGAACACAGCCAGCACATCTACAGCATGCCCCCAGAAACCGTAGATTCTTTCACCCAGAATCGGATAGAGAACCGACCGGATAGCCAGTGGCAATTTTCGGCGGTAGCTAAAGAAAGCCAGCGACAACCCCACCACTACATAGATGGCCCAGGGGTGCATTCCCCAGTGGAAAAACATCAGCCGCATAGCCACTTGCGCAGATTCGGGGGTACCACCCTCAGTAATAAACGGGTTCGACTGAAAATGAAATATCGGTTCAGCAATGCTCCAGAAGATCAATCCAATACCCATGCCTGCACCAAAAAGCATGGAAAACCAGGAGAAATAACTGAACTCCGGCTTCTGATCATCGTCGCCTAATACAATGTCACCAAAGCGGCTGAAAATAAGAAAGACTGCAAAAAAGAAAAACAGCGCCACTACCAATATGTAGTACCACTTGAAGCCGGCAATAATATAATCCCGCAGGCCGGTAAAAGATTCTGCCGCGAGTTCCGGGCGAAAAGCACCTGCTAACAAAAACAGGGCAATGATGGTCATGGCGGTTACAGCCATGGGTGGATTAAGGCCTCGTAATAGACCGGACTTAGCTCTCATGCCGGCTCCTTAATCTTGTGTAAAAAACTCTTCACCTACATGGTCACCTGCCCCACGGACAGCTCGATAAACCACCTCGCCCATCGCCTGCTGACGATGATCAACGAGCGTCACAGAAGGCTGTGCATTCACTGCATGGCGCTGACCAAGAAAGATCGCGACCGGTAACTCCAGATTACTGATCCCACGGGTTACCCACATGCGGTCAAAGTCATAGTTGCCACCAATAAACTCAAGTTGAGCCAGGCCTGTATTCATGCCTGCCAGGTAGAAGTCCATGGCTTGTTCATCCGGGAACGCATGAACCAGTACATAGGCAAAGCGAAGTTCATTCACGAGATTCTTAAGAGTAAAGGAGCCGGTTTTCCTGGCGCTGACGGCGGGATCCCCCCAGGACGAATGGACCGTCAGTTCTTCTGGCTGGTCGTCGTCAAAGCGAGTCGTATATCGGACCAGAGCCGAGGAGTCTGGCATTTCATAGCGAACTCGAATAATTTCAAGGCCGTTAGTGATATCTTCAAGAGCTAGCTGATTAGCACTCATACTACATCCATACACTTTTAGCGGGCTGCAATACTAACAAAATCAGCTAGACAGAGACAGCTTAATACCCAATTAATACCACAATTAGCGCCATTGGTAGTAAAAGTCACTACTATAATTCCTTGCTCAAAAAAAGAGCCCTATTCCCAGCCATCCTCTGCTACCAGACCGTTAGTGCCAGATTTAAAACAAGGCTACCTGCTTCCCCACTGTTCTCTGATTTCTCATCTGAATCAGTGCTTCGGGAATATCGTCAAAAGACAACGTACTTAACTCAGGGACCCGAATTTGACCGTTCGACAGTAACTGACTGAACACCTCTCCCACTCTTACCAATGTATTTCTGCCAACTTCGCCATGTTCATGACCTGAACCCAGGCTTAACTGATGAAAGCTGAGGCCTTTAGCGAACGCATCCGGATACTGTTCAGGCCTGACAGTCCGAACCAGATCACACATAGCCCCCTCAAAACCCAGAACAGAAGCACAGATAATATCGTTATCTCCTCCCACACAATCCAGTGCCGTATGCACCCCTTTTCCGTCTGTCAGCGTCATGACCTCAGCAATAACATTCTGTTGGGTGTAATCCAGAACATCAGTCGCGCCCAGGTCTTCAACGAATTCTCGATTACTCTCTGAACATGTGGCAATAATGGTATTGACACCAAAATTATCCGCCAGCTGAACGGCAAAACTACCAACACCGCCCGAAGCACCCGAAATAAAAAGACTGTCGGACTTATGGATATTCAGCTTTTCAGTTAATGCCCTGAACGCAGTCCAGCCCGCACAGGGAGTCGCTGCCGCCAACTCTGCTGCCACATTGGGGTGTTGAATCAAGGTTCTGCTGTCGTGAATGGCAAATTCGGCAAAGCCACCGTATTTACGGTACCTGTTCCCGTGGTAAAGCACCGGGTCTCCCACGGCCCAATCGGTCACCATGGGACCTATGGCAGTGATTTCGCCTGAAACATCCAGCCCACCCACAAAATGGTCGTCCATATCAACCACACGGGTATGCCAGGCATGTACTTTGGTATCAACCGGGTTCAGTGCTACCGCTTTAACTTTCACCAGCACATCGTAATCTGATTGCAGCTCTGGAACAGGAAGGCTACTGACCTTGAAGGAATCAGCAGAACGAGAGTAGGTTATGGCTTTCATCGTCTTGAATTCTAAAGATTAGAAACACAAGGATAATGAACATTGCGCCCACTCACCATGAAGTCCCACTCTTTCTACCCTTTTTGATGACTCTCGCCCTGCTGTTGCTGCCAAGCATGCATACCCTACAACCCCCTGCTCATCCTGAAACTATCGAAAGATGCCGGTAATGCTCTTCGAAAGTCTCAGTGCAAACGGTATGAGGTATAACGCTTGGCTGCACCAGGACCTGTAAAGATGCCCCTTCATTGTGTGATCTCAACTGCCCATAGCAGGGCATCCCAGACCAGCACTGTTTCGATCTATTTTTGTGCAGTAAAAAGATCATGCGGAATAGTTTTTCTACCCAAACCACAGAAAATCCGTTTTTTTTTCGCCGCCTAAAAAACACCTCCAGGCTCTGCATACCCCTTTAGGGATAGCCTCCCTACCACCTAATAAGCATTACTTATCCCTCTAATAAAATCATTAAAGTTTACTTAATTTGCGCACCTCATTATTGTGCCGCCGTGGATTTGAGTTAATCAGCAAAACAAAGATAAGGAATTCATTGCTCCGATGGATCGGATGACAGTGTTATTAATCAGATGACTTTTATATGGCTTCAGGCTGATATATAGCTTCAGGCTGATATATAGCTTCAGGCTGATATATAGCTTCAGGCTGATTTAGAAACTTTCTAAGTTGAGCCATCGACAGTGACTGCTTAATCAGATAATTCAGCAATCTTTATGTCGAATGTTAACCGGGGAACCAGAACCATTTAATTAAGATTGTCATTATAAATACTTTCATTTAATTGAATCGATTCTGACAAGCAACTCATTAAAAATAAAACAACTAATTAATCTATTAACTAGTTGTCATTAACAACAGGTATCAGCATGGCAGTAAAGCAGTTAATTGCCGCATCAGCATTGAGCCTTATGGCTGCAATCGCTCCTGCATCATCTTATGCAACGGGTATTATAGAACCGGAAAATAAAGACTTTACCTTACAACTGCTGGGCTCCGGCGGTCCTATTTCTGATGACCTGCGGGCCTCTTCTGGTGAATTAATCTGGTACAAAGGCAAGTCCCGGGTTTTGATTGACGCTGGAGGTGGTGTTTACCTTCGTTTTGGTGAAGCCGGTGCCAAACTGGAAGACCTGAATTTCTTTGGTATCTCCCACTTCCATACCGATCACTCCGCTGATATTCCAGCCATTCTCAAGGGCGGTGTTTTCTTTAACCGTGAAAAAGAACTGGTCATGTCCGGTCCAACCAAAAGCGATGCTTTTCCGGGTCTGAACGATTACATGGCTTCTTTGTTTAACCCTGAACATGGCGCTTACAAATACCTCTCTGGTATTTACGATGGAACCAATCAGATGTTCCCCGTAAAAATGGAAGAAGTCGATTACCACAGCACCCATCCCACCAAAGTATTTGAAGAAGACGGTCTGACGGTTTATGCCCAGGGTATCCCTCACGGTGACGTACCTAACCTGTCTTACAGAATTGAATCACCTGAAGGTGTAATCGTTATTTCTGCTGATAACAACGGCACTAACGACCATTTCATCGATTTTGCCAAAGGCGCCGACATTCTGGTTATGCCAATGGCTCTGGATGAGAACGCTGATGAAATCTCAAGACAACTGCACATGGTGCCTTCTGACATCGGTCGTATAACTGCCGCTATCAATCCCAAGCAACTGGTTCTTAACCACTTCATGGGACGCAGTCTGAAGATGAAAGACTTCTCCATTGCCATCGTCAAGAAAGCATACAACGGCCCTATTTATGCCGGTCGCGATCTTGCCAGCTTTCCAATCGCTCAATAAAAGAGCCTCGATAAAAGGTCATTGTCATGAAAAATAAAGTCATTCTTTCTATCGCCATGGGCTCCATGATTGGCATGGGCTTTAACGCAGCACAGGCTGCCGAGACACCAGCCACCGGCGGTGCAGAAAAAGTAGCCAGCAAACCAGACACCTCCAACGGCGGAAAATGCGCCAGCGGCAAGTGCGGCACAGTAAAAATCTTTGAGAAAGCCAATGTCGACGGCGATCACCAGGACCTTCTGGTGTATGCCCGTGACGGAAAATGTGGACTTTCCGGTAAAGGTGTAGGTGCGACTGAAACCGTCGATTCTGAAAAGCAGGTTACTGGGCTATGCGGTCAATAAATGACACAGCCAAAGGCATAGGTCTGCGGGTAGAACACCTTAAGACACTGTGCGAACAACCGGTCAGGGAAGACATCGACTTTCTGGAACTGGCACCGGAAAACTGGATGGATATTGGTGGCGCCAAGCGTGAATGCCTGGAGCAGCTGTCCGCGAAATACCCTCTGGTGGCCCATGGACTCAGTTTGTCCATTGGTGACGCAGAACCACTGAACATCGAATTTGTAAAAAGAGTCAGAGATTTTCTGGATCAATACAACATCGGTATTTACAGCGAGCACCTGAGTTTGTCTCGCGATCAGCAAGGGTATCTCTATGACCTGATTCCGACACCTCGCCACAGGGAAAACATTCCCTACCTGGCAGAACGAATCAAGCAGGTTCAGGACATCATCCAGAGACCACTGGTACTGGAGAATATCTCCTACTACCACCGCTACGACAACGAAATGCCAGAAGCCGAGTTTCTGTCAGAAGTGGTTGAACAAAGTCAGTGTGAATTGCTGTTGGACATCAATAACCTGTATGTCAACAGTCAGAACCATGACTACGACCCAACCACTCTGTTCAAGGCGTTGCCCAGTCAGGCGATCCGTTATTTCCACATAGCCGGTCACCTGGAGTGTGAAGACGACTTTCTGCTCGATACTCATGGCAAAGCCGTGACCGACAATGTTGTGCAACTGGCAAGACAGGTCATGGAATACCACGGTAGCAGACCACTGTTACTGGAACGGGATCATCATGTTCCTGCACTGGACGAACTGAGTCACGAACTGACATCGATTCAGGACGCCATTGGCGTTTATTGAACAAACAGGTACCCGGTATGCTGACTGCACCACCGACATTGAAACAGAATATTGAAACACTCACCCGCACGATACGTTCTCAGGGTATTCAATCGATTCCTGGAAAGAATATCAGCAGTCGATATTACCGTGAGTTTGTCCGGGGCAATATCAAAGAAGTGGTTCAACACAGCTTTCCAAAGTTCTGCTCATGCATTGATGAAGAAACAATGGATTCTCTGGCTAATGGTTTTTTAAAAAACCATAAAACTATTGAGCCAGAGTTTCATCACATCGCTACTGAATTTGTCCGCTTTATTCAGGCGCACTTTTCAGAAAACCCGGTGTTGTTATCCATGCTTGAGTACGAATGGGTACTGTTCTGCATTGAAATTGATTCTCAAACCGTGACCAACCTGGACAGAACGCTGTCCTCTGAATTGATTTCGGACCTGGATCTGACGTTAACACTGAACCCAACCCTGCAATACATCAAACTGCCCTTCTCTCTGGATGAGCCATTTGATTGCAAGGCATCGGTTAAACGTGGCGACTTTTATTACGTACTGTTTCGCAATAAACGCCACCAGATTCTGCAAAAGTCGCTGGGTGAACTCGACCATTATTTCCTGACCCGAATCAGTGAACACAATGGCGAACCCACCTCCATTATTCAACAGGCCTGTACCGACAAAAACAAACGGGACTTCATGGAATGGCTGCAACATTCCATCCAGACAGACCTGATTATTTGTTCTTAAGGGGTGAACAAAATGATACAACGTTTTATGCAAATCTATGACAACTTCTTCGAGAAGCTTCGCCGTGCTGATTTTGTAGCACTGCTACTGATTCGTCTTTATCTGATTCCGGTCATTTACACCGGAGCCCATTCCAAAGTGGTAGGCTTCAGTACTACCGTTGAATGGTTTGGTGCTTCCATAGCCGACGGCGGTCTGAACCTGCCCTTCCCTACTTTGCTGGCATTTCTGGCCACAAGTACCGAAGTAGTCGGCCTGATCTGTATTGCTCTGGGTCTGTTTACCCGTCTGTTATCCATACCGCTCATGTTCATGATGAGTGCTGCCAGCCTGCTGGTACATTTGCCTAACGGCTGGTTGGTGCTCGCCAGTAAAAGCATGGAGTCTTCCCAGCGCCTGAGCGGATTCATGACCTGGCTGGCTCAAAACTTCCCTGAGCGTTTCAACTATGTAACTGAGCTGGGCGATCCGGTCATGCTGAACAACGGCATCGAATTTGCTGCCACCTACTTCATTATGTTCCTGGCTCTGTTCTTCTACGGTGGTGGTCGTTATGTCAGCGCTGACTACTGGCTGAAGAAAAAGTTTTCAGGAAAAAACGGCAACATGCTGTAAAGCCTTCACCAACTTTTAACGGAATGATACCCGACAGCACCCTCAAAAAGCTGTCGGGTGAGCACTTCGTTTCACGATTTAATTCACTCTGACTGTACGGGCAATGGTGACTGTTCAACGCCAAGAACTTGAATAGTGACCTTTGCCGTAGCGGCTTTTAAAGAGTGACATCAGATCATCGATTAAAGGGGTTTATATGATTTCTGATGCTGTCGTCGAATTATCGCGGTTCCAATTCGCGATGACGGCCCTTTATCACTTTTTGTTTGTGCCACTGACACTGGGCATGAGCTTACTGCTGGCTATCATGGAAACGGTGTATGTCGTTACCGGCAAGCAGATCTACAAGGATATGACCCGTTTCTGGGGCAAACTGTTCGGTATCAACTTTGCTCTGGGGGTGGCCACCGGCCTGACCATGGAGTTCGAATTTGGTACCAACTGGTCCATGTTCTCCTACTATGCAGGCGACGCTTTTGGTGTAACTCTGGCCATGGAAGCCCTGATGGCTTTCTTTATGGAATCCACCTTTGTCGGTATGTTCTTCTTCGGCTGGGATCGTCTCAGTAAAAAAGCTCACCTGACCTGCACCTGGCTGATGGCCATAGGTACCAACCTGTCGGCCATGTGGATTCTGGTAGGTAATGCCTGGATGCAAAACCCGGTCGGTGCCGAATTCAACTTTGAAACCATGCGTATGGAGATCACCAGCTTTGCTGAGATGTTCCTGAATCCCGTGGCTCAGGTTAAATTCCTGCATACCGTATCTGCAGGATACACTACAGGTGCCATGTTTGTGCTGGGTATCAGTGCCTGGTATCTGCTGAAAGGTCGTGACACAGAGTTTGCCCGTCGTTCCTTTACGGTAGCGGCCAGCTTTGGTCTGGCCGTCATTCTGTCCACTGCCATGCTGGGTGATGAATCCGGTTATGAGCTGGGCGAAGTGGACCACGTTCAACAGATGAAACTGGCAACCATTGAAGCAGAATGGGAAACCGAAGACGCTCCGGCCGCCTTTACAGCTTTCACCCTGCCTTCTCAGGAAGAACAGGAAAATCATCTGTCCGTTAAAATCCCCTACCTCATGGGACTGATTGCCACCCGTTCTCTGGATACCCAGGTCAGTGGTATCAAGGATCTGGTTGAAGGCAATGTAGAACGCATTACCCGCGGCATTGACTCATACGTCATGCTTCAGAAACTGAAACATGGTGAAGACACCCCGGAAAACCGTGAAGCCTTTAAGGGTATGGTCGATGATCTGGGCTATGGCCTGTTGCTGACCCGCTATACAGACGACATTGCCAATGCAACACCTGAAATGGTTCGCCAGGCTGCTGAAGACACGGTACCTACCGTATGGCCGCTGTTCTTTGGTTTTCGCATTATGGTGGCCTGTGGCGCACTGATGGTGCTGCTGCTGGGTCTTTCATTCTTCAAGAGCCTGCGCGGTACAGAAATGAACAGCAAATGGTTCCTGAGACTCTGTTTCCTGGCTATTCCACTGCCGTTCATTGCCTGTGAAATGGGCTGGTTTGTTGCAGAATTTGGGCGTCAGCCCTGGACCATTTCCGGTGTTCTGCCCACCTATCTGTCGGCGTCCAGCAAAACAACAACCGACCTATGGCTGAGTATTGCCGGCTTTGCGATCTTCTATACCATCTTCATCATCATCGAAATGTATTTGATGACCAAATACGCACGTAAAGGCCCCAGCAGCCTGCAAACCGGTCGTTACCATTTTGAACAGGAAGTCAGACCCCAGCTGTCTTGATACTGACCAAACTCTGGGAATCTCCTCCCTGGCCGGGTGAGATTCCCAATCTACAGGATAATGTTATGGATTATGCAGTTTTAAAATTCATCTGGTGGGTGCTGATCGGCGTATTAATGATTGGCTTTGCCATTATGGACGGATATGACCTGGGTACCGCTAACCTGCTGCCGTTTATGAGCAAAAACAACGAAGAACGTCGTATTATGATTAACGCCGTAGCCCCACACTGGGACGGCAATCAGGTCTGGTTCATCACGGCTGGCGGTGCTCTGTTTGCGGCCTGGCCACTGGTTTATGGTACGGCTTTCTCCGGTTTCTACTGGGCTATGCTGCTCGTGCTTTTCGCACTGATGGGACGCCCACTGGCCTTTGAATACCGCGCAAAAGTGTCACCAAAATACCAAAAGATTTGCGACACTGCCCTGTTCTTTAGCGGTATTGTGCCATCACTTGTATTTGGTGTGGCCTTTGGCAACCTGTTTCAGGGCTTTGGCTTTGATCTGGATTACACCATGCGCTCCACCTTCACACAGGGCTTTTTCTCCCTGCTGAACCCATTTGCACTGCTCTGCGGTCTGGTGAGTGTGGCCATGCTGACCATGCAGGGTGCTTCCTGGCAAAACATGCGTTCTGGTGCACCTATCCAGAAGCGCGCAGCAAAAACAGCGAAGTTATTTGCCCTGATCACCATTGCAACCTTTGCTCTGGCCGGTCTCTGGGTTAGCAATCTGCCTGGTTTTGAAGTAGTCGGCAACATTGATATTTCTGGTGCAGCCAACCCATTGAATAAAACCGTAGAAGTCGCTGGACCAGGCGTATGGCTGGCAAACTACAGCCGCTACCCGCTGATGATTCTGGCACCTGCAATGGGCTTTCTGGGCGCCATCGGTGTCTTCTTCCTGGCGGGTAAATCCAATCAGGGGCTGACCTTCTTCTGCAGCTCTGCCACCCAGGCTGGTGTGATCATGACAGCAGGCTTCTCCCTGTTCCCATTCGTGATGCCTTCCAGCCTGAATCCTAATGTCAGCCTGACACTCTGGGATTCTGTATCCAGTGAACTGACACTGGACATTATGACGGTAGTGGCCGCGATTTATGTGCCTCTCATCATTGGCTATACCACTTGGTGTGTCTACAAAATGTGGGGCAGAATGACCGCACAGCACTTACAGAAAAACAGCCACTCACTGTACTGAGCAGAACAAATTATTCAGAAAGATCAGGAGAAAAGATTATGTGGTACTTAGCCTGGATACTCGGCATTATGTCAGCCTCTTCTCTGGCGATTATCAGCGTCATTAAATATGAGTTCAGAAGCGAGAAGAATAAACCCTCAGCGAACTGATCCATAGTTTGCGAAATCGGCAGTGGTTAACAACTGACCACTGCCATCATCTCTCCAGCCCTTACCGTCCTTCACCCAGGCCATTACTCAGTTTTCAGAAATTAGACCATAGACGTCTGTTTCATAAGCAGAAAACTTGGCAGAATCGGGCACAGAAATATAAGCAGTACTGGACAAATGGATTCATCAGTTGGTTGTAAAGGGAGTTTACCCTGCTGAGAAGGAGCTGAGGGGCGGTAGCGTGCCTGGACAGAACTTGAAAAAACGGTTTATTTAAACGGGGCTTTCGCAAGTTGGCTGATGAAAAGTGAGGGGTTGAAGCAAAAATAGCCTTCAGGGAATGATTGATTTTTATGGATCAACCTTTCTGAAGGATCAGCCATGTGTGTAACACCCTCACTTCGCCCTATGTTCGAATTTTCTGGTTGGGTAATCGACCGTATTGATATCGACTGGGATGCCTCTGAAGCATTTGTGTATTGTATCCATGGCTGCCTCTTCACAACAACCTGAGTGAGCGACAGATTCGGGAGTATGTAAAACGGCGAAAGACCAGCCGTAGAATCTGGATCAGTCTTACAGTAGAATTGACAAGCTTAAGCTAATATCTAAGAATCCGTTTAGCAAAAATTTGGGGTTTCTATGAATTTAGCTATCCTGAATTCAAGTCATAAGTGCATAACCCATGACTTTTCTTGCATCTATTCCTGTTAACTCTTTAAATGCCTCATAAGGGGTTTTGTAACCCAGGCATTTTCTAGGTCTACCATTCAGCTTATCGACCGCAATGATGACTTCTTTGTCTGTGACATTATCAAGCTCCATCGACTTGGGAAAATACTGCCTTAGCAGACCATTAGCGTTTTCATTCTGGCCTCTCTCCCATGAGTGATAGGGTACAGCGAAATAGCTGTCACAGCTCAAAGCTTTTGCTACCTCTTCATGCTCAACAAATTCTCTTCCATTGTCGTAAGTTATGGTTTTGACAAACTTCTTTAAAGGCTTGAGAGAGCTAACCATCGCCTGTTTAACTGCTTTCGCCTTCTTTCCTGGCAGTGGTACTGCAAGGCGAAGCTTGGTCTTGCGCTCATCCATTGTGACAACGGCTCCTTTATGGTTTTTGCCAATTATTGTATCGGCTTCCCAGTCTCCAACCCGTTTCCGGTCATTAGCAATCTCCGGACGGTGTTCTATGCCAACACGGTTAGGAATGCCTGTTCGATTATGGGCTGAACCATATCGTTTTCGGTACGTTTTACCTTGGTGGCGCAAGTGCTTATAAAGCGTTCCACCGGTTTTTTTGTCTTCCAGTATGAACTGGTAAACGGTCTCATGATGAAGCTTTATGACACCTTCCTGCTCGAGCCTTCCGACAACTTGCTCAGGGCTCCAGTCTTCTCTGATATCACGCTCAATCCGTTGTTTAATGTCATCAGTAAGCTTTATCGACTTGGTCTTTTCCTTATGCCGTTCTTCAGCCTTGCCGTGCGCTTGCTTGTGACGGTAGCCTCTTTGTCCTGTATTGCGGCCCAGCTCGCGGGACAAGCTACTCTGGGATCGCCCCAGTGCCTTGGCAATCTTATTTTGAGAGACTCCTTCTTTCAGTTGAAGTTCGATATAATGTCTTTCTTCAAGGCTCAGGTGTGTATAGGCCATCCTTGGCTTCCTCTGCTTGGTTTCGTCGCTAACAGAGTACCCCTGAGTCTTGATTCATTTCAAAGGTGTGTAGCGATCAGTTGATTACAGAGGTTATGCACTTATGATACGAATTCAGGTATTAAGATTTCCTTACTAACTTTGATTTTTTCTACATCCCTGATGGCTCAAGAATACACCTCAAAACTACTAGGGGGTGAAGATGAGGAAATATTCAGAAAAGGTTTATTTATTGTACCTGAGATAGAAATATACAATCCATTATTAGGTCAATACGCTATTAATATAGATCTTGTAAATAAGTTAATGTTATTTTCAGTTGAAGTACTGCAAAAAAACACATGCCTCTATTTTCAAACAGAAGTCTCTAAAGCCCCACGATATTATGCGAGAGTTTATGCACTTGCGACAAAACCAGGGACTACTACGACAATAAAACTCAGTGGTAAGACTATCGACAATATTAATTTCGGTCCCAGACTATGTATGATATGCAAAGAAGATGATAATTCAGTCACTCTTGAACCAATAAAAGGAGTACATGGGAATGGTGAAGAGTTTTCAATAAACATTTTCGAGAATATTGTTGGTAATTCAGAAGCATACTCAATCAATTTCAACTCAAATAATTGCCATTAATCCAAACAAGGCCTAAATCGGGTAAGGGCTGGCTTTTCTTCAACCCTTCCCAGTCGAGTCAACCAAGGGACCCTCCCCCTCAGCTGCTCACAGACCCGGACATGAAGGTCTCCCTTCATCCGGCTCTTCTTATCCAACCGGTGACACACAGCCAATGCGACAGTGTGCCATTAACCATGGGCTTCGTTTAGCGACTTTCCCCAAACACCGGGAAGCCCATCTTTTTCGTCCCCTCAATTTCTTGTATTTGCCCATCAACCAGCGAACCAGTGTTTCTTCCACATAGTTCAGAACTTTCTTCAATTCTGATGGGTAGAATTTCCCGTAGTAATTGATCCAGCCCTGCACATAGGGATTGATCAGCTTTGCCAGCTCATTAAGCGAGTAAAGTGATCGCTTGGTCGGAACTTCCAGCTCTCTAATTGTATCCCGGATATGCTGGGCAGAAGTTTTGCTTATCGCAGGCAGAAAGCTGACAAAGAACTTCCCATACCGGTTTCTGGCCAACCTTGGGCGAAAGGTGTAGCTCAGAAAGTAAAACGCCGTGTTTTCATGCTTTTCCGGTCGGTCTTCATCCATACAGTAGACCAGCTTCGTCTTTTCCGGATGTAGCGTCAGACCACTGTCTTTTAAACGCCGTCTGACCTGTTCCAGCACAGACTCCGCTTCCTGTTTGGTACTACTCAAACAATACGCGCTGACCGGAGACGATATGCTTTCTGACATACTCACCAAAGAGAATCTTGATAATTTCCAGTCACAGTACACCGGTGGCAGAGTCAGGGACTTCCCTCCACTAAAGACCCTCAGTTTGTTTAGGCACAAGGTGTGCCAGTGAAAAGCGGCTTAAGGAGTAGTCCTAAAATAACTTCCTTATTCAAATCTGCTCAAAATCCGTTCGGGCTGAGCTTGTCGAAGCCCAATGCCATAACCCTTCGACAGGCTCAGGGCGAACGGAGTCCGGGTGAAAATCGGGAAGTTATTTTGGGACAAATCCTAAGTCAGTGCCATTGGTTTATGGATATCCCTATGCTCCCGAACTGGAATTTTCTTGATTTTATACCATCTTGAAATACAGTTTTCCTAACACGTATTGTCATGAGTCAACCCGCTCCTGAATTTCAGATTATAGTTACCCTCCTTGCAATCGTGAGTGAGCAACAGGAGCAGATCGCCAGTCTGACTGAGCGGGTAGCAATGCTGGAAGCAAAGAACAAGGCACTAGCCAACAGGCTTAACTGGGTGCTGAATAGTTACAATTCATATCTTTTTCTGAGTTAATTAAATTCAGGTAATGCGTTTTGAAAAAACACTATCGTACGTATTTATTGGCGTTTTATATTTTATCTCCCCCCCTGATTGGCTCACCAACTCTAACAGAAGAGTCTGTTACACACTCTTCGCAGATGTCTCGCCTACTTATACTGTCGTCCCTGCTTTACCCTGTATTTGAAGCACAAACAGATTTTTCAGAGATCATAACCAATCCGGATGAAGACCTTCTGGAAGAGTGGCGCTATGACTATTCAGCGGGTGATAGTCGGATTGAGCAGTTTATCAATTGGATATTGAGCTCAAAAAAAATATCAAGCGAAGAAGAAATCCAACAATATAAACAGGAGCAACTCTTTGAAGAAACGGCCAGCCACTCTCTGATTGATGAAGCATTGCAGCAGTTTAATCAAAGCTTTTCTGACAATATTGTCGGATACGACATTGCGATTGAATCACCACCTGAAAACTCAGATGGTGTGAGCATCTATACAGTTCCTGGCGTAATCGTGGCAAACACAACTGATTCTGGTTCCACTCCGCCCCCCAACATTGACCAACCAGAAAACGGGGGGAATGATACGGATTCTGAAGAGCTGAAAGATCCAGAGGGGGTGGTTACCCTGTATTATTTTAATAAACAGAAGATCGCGGAAATAAAGGACTCAGCAAAAACTTTTCTACATAAAAATGAGGACGAAATAGTTACAGCAGCAGATACAGCAGCAGTTAAAGCAACAGAGAGGAGAAAAGCCTTCATCCACTATGGTAAATCATTGGTGGTAAAATCCGCTTTACCTAAAGGAGGTTCTCTGACAGAGTTACAAGAAGATAGCAGTAGCGTAAGACGTCAGATGGCAACCGAGGTGTACTGGCTCAAACGACTAAATCATAAAAATGTTATTTCGCTGTTTGGGTTTGCCCAGATAAAACCAACTGAACAGAAATCAAAAACAGCAAGCAACTCTGTTGAAAAGTTGACACAAGAGACAACAAGCGACTCTGATGCAGTGTTGACTCTAGAGTTAACAAACAGTGACAAATCAGAACAGGGCTCGCTTGACGAGTGGCCATATACAGTCGAAATGCTGTTTCTTCAAAACGGCGGCATAAGCCTTCAGGAATATATTAATGATTCCAAACTTAACCTTCTGAAGCCGGTAGCATTTATTATCTGCCAGCAGTTAATAGATGGAATTGCCTATCTCCATTCAGAAAACTGTGTGCATGCAGATATCAAGCCACCCAATATTGTAATTGAACACTTCTCTAAACCCAGAGGGTACTCTCAGATATCTGTTAAGATTATTGATTTTGGTATTTCTTTTCGTTGTAACGAGAGATCCAGAGTCGAATCGGGAACTCAAGGCTTCAGGCCTGCTGAAGTGTTTAGACCTTACCGTCATGGCACAGATCGCAGTCTCAGGGATGTGTATGCATTTTCTATTATTGTTTTTTATCTGCTCGCTTATGATGAGATGAAAAGAGATGATGGAAGGGAGTTTCAGGGCTTAATGGCAATACCAGATGATGAAGCCATTCCAGACAGATATCATTATTTTTTTCTTCACATATTAGCAATCACTAACAATCTGATTTATAAGAGACAAGATTACAGTCAATTATCTATTGATAAGTTTGATATTAAAAAACTGGCCTTCTCGAGAGAATATTCATGGTTTCTTGGAGTGATTATGGCTCTTGCATCACGAACCGAAAAAAAACGCCCTACTTCAGCCAAAATCAAAGAAATTTTTGAGAAATTTCAATCAGAATTTAACGCCTATGAGTCTGATGAAAGGCTATGATAGCCTTAATGGTTGCATCAAGTAATCCAAGTTCCACCAGCGTTCCTGCCTTGCCTTTGCTGATCCATTCGGTGTGGGGCTCAAAAATTGGGCTCTTCCTCAATTTGAGTGGGTGGTTTAGCATAATCTGAAGCACTTAATGCAAGGATGCATCGATGCGTGATAAGCAACTCTATTCTCAAATATTGGGTATCGAATCCCCTTGGTTCGTTTCTGAAGTTGAGCTGTCACTGCAAGAACAAAAGGTTCACGCGAAGACCGACTTTTTTGACTTTTAATAAGGCATGACTATACCAAAATCTGAGTTTATGCAGATTGGCAAATAGCCGGTGACAGCCATGCCCGCAGAAGAGTTTATCATCAATACTTATTGTCTGATCGATGATTTGTACAAAGAGCTTTTTCCCAACCCCATTCGCACCCGTGGCTATAAGCCGAAGCTCAGCGACAGCGAGGTGATTACTATGGAAATTGTTGGAGAGTGGCTCGGTTATCACAAAGACATTGAAATCTGGAAGTACTTTCGACGACACTGGTTTCACTTCTTCCCAAATATTCCCGCCAGAACCAAGCTAGCCTCTCAAGGTGCGAGCCTCTGGTCAGTAAAACAGAAAATTACAGAGCGTTGCTGAACTTCGTCATCTTTGTCCACGTCAGGGTGTGGCGCTGACTGCGCTTTCGCAGTAACCTTAACCAATAGCGAAAGATTTCTCTTCTGAAGAGGTTTACCGCTTTCAGGTTTCCGGGCACCGCAAAGTAGTTGTTGCGCCCTTGTACGATGCTTTTCAACCATTTCCCCTGTTCAAAGATATCCCTGTGGCGAATTCTCAGCAAGGTCTGTTTGACCTCCTTCAGCTTGGCCGTCAACTTTTTCGCACAGGTAAACTGTTTTATCGTAAAGCCCTCATATGAGCGCCTTGTTTAACAGATATGCGTAAAGCCCAGAAAGTCGAATGTCTCCGGTTCTGGCCGGTTCTTCTGCTTTCTGTTGCCTGCCGCAAACCGGCCAAATTCCAGCAATCGGGTTTTACCTGTATTCACCTTACAGACCAAACTTTTCCAGCCGTCAATGCAGTAGTTCCATAAAATGAAGCGCATCTGACCGATACTGGTATTCCATCACACTGTCGTCCGCAAAGCGGACGATGCATGCCTCACCTCTGGTCTGCTTCCTGCGCCACTGGTGAGCCCATAGATCCCATAACATAGTGGAGGTAGATATTCGCCGGTAATGAGGAAATAACCGTCCCTTGAGGTGTTCCAAGCATCGTCTACCCCTTTGGACGCTTTGCGGTTCAGGCGATGGCATGCCTTCACCAGCAGCTCAGGAGTAATAGGATGAAGCAGGTTGTTGAATTGCAGCGACCGATCCCGTTTTGCTGCTGTATACAGCATCTGAGGCACTGCCTCTTAACTAAACGGTTATGCGCTTCGCCAATATCAAGCTAAACTTTGTATCGTATCTATTCAGCCTCTCGGCAATTTTTAAACTGTTATAACATGGGTTTTTAAGGTATGGCTTTTCATGGTTACAATAGGTTATTTCTTGTCATTTATTTCCAGTTTAGATACGATTTAAATTGTAAAATACGATGAAAATCGGCATCAAGCCAATGATTAGGCAGCATTGTCTAAAGTTGGCCAGTGAGAAAAATCACCTAATCCATTGCAACATAAAGCTTCTGTCAAGCTACAACCTAATTGGGACAGGCATCAATAGATGCAAACTTTTCATTCACTGGTAAAGGAATGGGTTACTTGTATGGCTAAAGAGTTAAAACCAATAGTTTCATTCGAAAATTCATTAGAAAAACTAGACATTCGTGTAGGTAAAATCATCGAAGTAGAGCTTGAAGAAAAAACACCAAAAACAACCTACAAAATGATCGTTGATTTTGGAAAGTTCGGTGTAAAAACAAGCTATGGACGATTTACTAAAACTTCTGCTGATGATATTAAGAATCAATTAGTCCTTGGAGTATTAAACTTTGAACCAAGAGCAATGGGATCAGTTGTGTCAGAAGTTCTTATTTTAGGTGTTCAATACCCTAAAGCTGATAGCGGCGAAGCAACATTTATTACTCCAATGGAAAACGCAAAACTTGGAAGTAAAGTTTTCTAAAGCGCACATAAATTGGATAAGGGCTGACTTTTCTTCAACCTGATGTGAAGCAGTAGTTCTGAATATCTCTCTAAGGAATAGTCCGGAAATAACTTCCTTATTTGAACAAACCCCGTTCGGGCTGAGCCTGTCGAAGCCCAGAGCCACCACCCTTCGACAGGCTCAGGGTGAACGGAGCCCATGCTCTAATAGGGAATTTATTTTGAGACAAACCCTAAGAGAGTAAAATCACTCTGTAAGGTGACCAATAGCGTAACTGCTCAAAATCCGTAGGCAGATTTGCTCGTCAACTGAGCCGATTTTTCCTCACCACCTCTGATAAACGGGGAATAATTTCGGCTCCGGAGATTCGATCCTTCAGATACCAGAAGAATGACACACCATGAAGCCTGCAAGTCTTTTTCAGACTTGCAAATGTGTCCCGACACTTTTGACCGACCGCGCTTTGAGTACCACCACTGATCTTTCGCCATTTTACATACTCCCTTATCTATCTTCCATACAGAGTGAAGAGTGAACTACGCGGCTGACCTCAATCTCTATCAGTTCAATACCAAGACAGCCAGGCATTATTTCTGTTCGAAGTGTGGAATCTATACTCACCATCAGCGTCGATCCAATCCAGATCAATACGATATCAATGTCGCCTGCCTGAAGAATATCAATCCACTAAAGATCGAGAATACTCCCACCTATGATGGAGCGAGTCATCCTGCTGACCAATGATAATGTCTGTAAAGCCACCTGATCCGGATGACCTTTAATCATGGCTGAGAATAAGTCAGTTTTACGCCTCCACTTTTTATCTTATTGGCAAATTCTCTGCTTCTTCACAGTAGCAGTCCGTTGTAACCGACTGACACCCCTGCCCTCCTATAGCAGGTATTTTCCCTTCTTTAACTGCCTGCAAAAAATGGCTGCACTGAGCTCTCGCTTCAGGTAACTGGAAGGCGACATCATGCCCTGAAAGTACATTGTCACTTGGGTACTGGATCGCTGCCAGTGTCAGAAGCCTTCCTGTAGAATGATTCTTCCTGTTTCCGCTAACACATTTACTGTACACACCACCATAAGCCTCTATCTCAGGTAGAAGTTTTTGACTGTCGGGCAGATCGGGAAGAATCGAACCCGCCAGATCCACCTCCAGCCCTCTCAATAGTTCCTTCTGCATATGAACCGAAACCATTGAATCGAATGTCCCTTCCAAGACGAGAACATGAGTATTGAGTTGCTGCGATTGAGTCATACGATTGAGATGCAGGGCGACATTAGACGCTGACAGTCCATCTTCCGCCATAGCCCAGACGGGATGAAATAGATTGCCGGTGATTGCACCTGCACTTTCCTGAAAGAAAAAGCCTTCCTGAATAGACCCCAGTTTGTATTTCGAAAACTCTATAGCCAGTCCCAACCCGTAATTACCTGCCCCCGATAAAATCGCCCCCTGATAGGGTTTGCTGTCTGTCGCTATCAAAGCACCTGCCACCATTGAACCCAGAGACTGACCCATCAGTACATGGATGTCAGGATCAACAGAAAACTCCGATAATGGCATACCCTTACACAGCTGATGGTGACTCAAGGTAATGGATTGCACCATACGACGGAAAAGTACACGTTCCAAGACCATCTGATAGAAAGAGGCTACCATGGTGACCGGTGTCGCGGGGTTATAGGCTACAAACGGACAACCTGCTTCCAGCTGAAGAGACGGAGCCTCTTTCTTGCAATATTCCGCACCCATATAATTGGCCATGGCGGCAGAAGCGTACCCTTGCCTTGCCGCAGTTTCTGCAACATTCCCCGGACGGGGTTTCGTCAGATAATCCTTTATGCCTTCTTTCTGAACTTGCCCACGGGTACGAAACTGGGTGGCTCTGCCTTCTGTTCCCTGATTATATATGAGTAGCGGAAACCCCTTCACAGGCATTGAGTTGTTTTTCGGAACGGATAGATAGAAATCTACAGTTCTGATCTCTTTTGCCGTGACCAAACCATCTGCACCAAGATGAAGACCCGACTCGCTATAGTAAGCTGGCCCCTTTTCAACAAACAACGGCGCCTGCCAGCTTCCTTTAATAATACAGACTTCATCCGTACTCAGAGTGTCATCAGCACCTTCTATTTTGTAACTCCGATATTGTTCGCTCTGCTGAATGACGCGTTCAACCTGTTCCCGCAGATGTCGGGTAGGCTCTCCGGTTGTCCAGACCAGTGCTGCGGCAATATGGGAAGACTTTACGCCTCCGGCTTTAATAAAGTCCCTTAAAGGCTGATAGGCTTGATAAAGCGCTCCGCCGTCAGGAAATTCTTTCTCTGACAACAGTTTGCGAATGAGTGAAGATTGCTGTAATTGATAAGGTAGTAAAAGAAAGTGATCGTATACCAGGAGCACATAGGTGTTCTTCTCCTTGAGCAATGGGCCGGCAGGTCTGACCTGCAATACACTTTCGAACTGATCAAATCCCAGCTTAGACAGAGTAAAATCAACCTCCCTGCTCTGCCCGTACTCTTGACTGCCTTCTGTCAGGTTAATCAGCTCAATAGATCTGCTTTTTTTGCAGTCTGGCTGCTTGCAGACATCAGAATCTGATATCGCCTGCTGATCAAAACGCAGATAAAGCGTACCAACCGGTGAGAAACCTCCACCATAGAGCTGTGCTGAATAATAATATCGGCTTTCAATCAGGTTCATCGGCCAGGAAAAGCCCGGATAGAACCAGCTACGCCATTCAGGAGAGCCGTTGACCTTCAGATGATCGGAGGGAAATCCAGCATCCAGCAGCCCCATACTCTCGGTATTTAATTGCATTTCGACTGGAATTTTATTGTCTGAGAGAGCTGAAGTTGAGAAGAGAAAACAAAGAAAAACGACCCGGCAAAAAGTGTTGGTTTTTAACTGCATGCCAGAACCTGCCCCTTAAAAGTAAGATAAAGTCTGGTCGACAAAGGGACAATCAGCCAACAATCCGAGTCGGAAACTTTGTCATGTCGCTTGCTTCAATATCAAGAATGCATTCTTAATAAAATTTCTTGGTTGATTTTTTATTGTTCTGACCCACACTCTGCCCTGTTAATCACTCTTCTCACAAAGCGAATACTGTATACAATTCATTAAATGTATTTTCTGACAAGTTACCGATCAGGGAATACATGAACCAGTTCACAACCTCTTTAGGTGTCATGAGAACTGGTTCACTTAAATATTCAGAAGTGGATGTGATGCAGCGGGAGTTTCTGACTTTGAAAGAAGCCAAGAACAGGTATCAAAAGCCGTAAAATTGTACAACAAAGACCACCAGGAGCAGACTCATCCACTCCCGGCTTTATTTATACCCCCTTAATAATCGCCTGTGAGCACAATGGGCAACTCAAGCTTTCCTTCCAATACCAGAGCGTGGGTTAACATCCAGTTTCGGGTGTTGGATGCTGTTGCTTTCTGCGCCATACTTCTCAGAGCATTGGCTTTGACCTGCCTGGCCTCAATACTGCCGGCACGTATGGCGTAGGTAGCCAGTTGCGCCGACCACTGGTATTCACCTTTTTTCCCGGCTTTTTCAGCACGCTTAACAACGGTGTCCATACCGCCCATGGCTTCAATCATCTTGTTGGCTTCGTCGTTTCTTGGCAGAGGGTGTAGTTCAATAGAATCATTCCCGAACCAATGCATTACATGGTTGTAATAGCGTCGTGTATGGTAAGAAAACTCACCGTAGTTTTCTTCAAGGTGGGGTGACTCGGCCAGCTCTTTCGGCAGTTTAACTTGATACTGTATTTCATCCGGTGCCATACCCTGACCAATGGCTTTTTCTGTTTCTTCCACTAAAGCCTTGATAGTGCCCATCTGATCACTTAGCTGAGCCTTGAAGATTTTACCCGTCACGGGCTTACCGTGTACTTTCAAGCTGTGTTCTATATCCTGATCCAGCAACCATTGTGCCGCCTGTTCCAGCAGATCGATATCGCGCCAGCGATCGCCCCTTAATGTAGAGAAGTTAAACAGTCCATGAGCCCAGTAGGTATTATCAACACTGACCTTTTTAGACGGCACATAAATGCTAATACCATCCAGGGTATCCGTATGTCCTGCATGGGTAACAAACTCGACTCCGTCAATAATGATGGAGGTTTCTCCATCTCCCACCAGCTTGTTGGGTGCTACATATTTACTGATGTCATCTACAGTGACATCAGCCTGCCCTGTGACAGACGGAGCATCAGCGCCTTCTTTAGGCAGGAAAGCCCCCAACTGAATACTTGCTCTGACCTGACGCACCGATGACAGAGGTGACTCAGTATCTACGGCTGCATGCAGTTCTGAATTATGATTCTTATGGGCGACAACCATTGTGTCATCCGTCACATTCCACTCACCTGCACCAATAATGTAATGCCAGTGGGTATAAATCAGCCCTACAACCGGCTGTTCAGCCACTCGCTCCGGCAATAATGACATGGCTTTACGGGCGTAATCTCGAGTCATGCCACCATCAAAGACAACAATACCGTTTTCAGTTTCAATAACATTGACGTTATCCATGCCCAGACCGGTTACAGACCAGACACCCGGTGCCACTTCATAAGCACCATCGGTATATTGCTGGTCCTTGTTATTAAGACTTTCTGCCATCACAGCCCCTTTCGGGTTGACGACACTGTTCTGATCCACAGAAAGTGATGACGTATTGGCCATGGCAAATGGCACTACAGATATCATTGCAATGGCAGCAATTCGGGTAAGTTGGAACATACTTTTCCCCTGAGAGGTTCGAAGAAAGAGAGAAAAAAGATCTTAGTGATTGAGATGGACGGGACCAATCTCATCTCTGATATGGCACCTATATCAAGTCCGGTATAACGACTCAGTAGGCATAGGACAGCGACACAAGATGTAGCCGGTTATTGGCTAGGCGGCCTGTCACTCCAGGCACTGCGTAATGGACAGAGGGATTGCCCATATCCCGATATTCATAGGCAATTCCGAGTCGATGTTCATTGCGCAGCCGCCTTTCAGCCCCCATACCCACCAGCCATTGCCTGCCGACTGAAAGATCGGGTGCCATATGCCTTTGCTGCATCATTTCAGTGTCATAACGGACACCGGTTTGATAGGTCCAACGCCCCTTCGTGTAGCGAATGGCAGCCCCCAGGCTGTGTACGGATTCCATTTTCTTGCCATCGGCCTTTCCATAGGCTTTCCAGTCTTCATAGGCTGCACGCACTTTAATGTTGACCTGATCACTGAGGTCATGACTGATACCCATGTCTATGACGGCAGGCCAATAAGTATCCTTTGGCAGGTTGGGTAATGAATGGCTGGTTTTCAAACGATAATCATGGTCAATCTGACTTTTATAGTTGAGGCTGATATAAGTCAGACTTCCAAGGTCGTACATAGCGGAGAACATAAAGCCAAGAGCCGTCGATGAGCCTTCTGCCGTTAAGCGATTGCCCAGAACATTGGCTTGCAGATCAGCCTGTGCCTGCTGAATAATCAAAGCACCACCAAAAGACAGATCAGAGGTAGCCTGTAATCCTGCAGCGAAATGGATATTGATGGTACTGATGGCCATTTCATCCACCAGGCTCAAACCGTTGAGGCCATTACTGTATTCCATGCCCAGCCCACCCTCTACATGAAGGGAGCTCGCCAAAACAGTTTTGTCGTTGACCTTGCGGGCATAAGCCATACCTGGTACCCATTGATCACTGGAAGCTGAAGTGTTCAGGTCGCCCAGCTGTGGCTGATGGCCTCGCAAGTCATAGGCGGCGTTAATGTATTGAAGCCCCAGGGAATAACTCTCTGCTTTGATATGCGTCAAACCAGCCGGACTGGTCATAGCCGCTGAAGCATCATTGCGGTTCAGGGCATTGCCTACCCCAGCAGAAGAAAGACTGTCAAAAGTGGCGACTTCGGAAAGCAGCAGCCCTCCTCCAAATGCATTCATTGAAAGCAAAGGCATGACTAACAAGTATGTTTTTTTCATTGAATATAAAACGGCTATAAATAGAAAAGGAATGAATGTGATGCGAGCTCAGATCTGATAATTCACTTCGATCCGATGATCACCGTCTTGAAATGCTGTTTTATTACTCCAGTTGGCGAAATACCGAAGATTCAATCGTGGCAACAGTTGATAACTGACTGCCGCTTCATGCAAAGTCTCAGAACCGGCATTCATATAGAAATCAGCACCAGAAAGTGGTTTTACGACCATGGGGTTATAGTTAAGCCAGATGCGATCCGTAATATCGAGTTTTCCATACATACCAGCAATGGCAAAAACGCCGGGCAATGTGTACCCACTCTGCTCATCTTGCACATTATTACCAAAAGCAACGCCCATACCTGCCAGAGGGTAAAGCGTGACAGCCCCCATTTTCGGTAGCGCTTGTATGAAACTGTATGAAGCCGAGCCCATTTCCGAGCGCAGGTCATAACTCAGATCAAGCTGAGTGCCCCTTCCACGCGTCATGTCGGCGCTAAAGTTACGGAATCGAAAAGCATCGGGCTGATTGTTTCGGGTAGACTGCTGTCGCTTGTCACCCCCACCATTCCAGCCTATCAGATCCCCTGCCAGACCTTTCAGTTCAATGACATTCATCCCCATTGTCGACTCACTTCCTGTGTCGTACATTTGACCTATTTTGATATTCATTCCTTTGTCAGAATACCCCACGCCCAACTGGGTATAGACTGCCAGTGGGTCGGACATATCCTGAATGTCCTGCTCCGGAGACTCACCCATGGCCCAGGAGCTAAAAGAGACGGACAGAAACACGGCCAAAGCAGCCTGCGTTGTTTCAGAAACTTGCATATTAATCACCTGAAGCGCCATTCAGCCGGACCAGAAAACTCCCTCGCTTGTTGAGATTTGAAATCTGATTTTTAGCTGAAAAATACATTAAATAATCAGGTGGCGATTTTTAATGAATCGATGCAAGGTACCAATGTGGGAAGCGATATTCGTGATATATCAGAGGCGGTATGAGCATTAATAAACTGTTCAGAACGTTTACATCTGCCGTTTGAAGAGTTCTGTTACGAGCGACTCAAGCCATAAGTATCGGGGCGAGGATGAATGTCGATGATTGAAAATCAGAGCCAGTTTCTGTTCGAGCATAGCAGGGTCACAATCCACCTCAACATAAGCGAATCTATGATGATCCAGGCTTTCCATCAGGGAAATGGGAGCAACAAACAATGTATCCGACTGTTCAACCATGCTAAGAATAGGGTTCAACTGTTGACTGCGGAATCGTGTTTTTACCTCAACGCCGGCGTCTGCATACTTTTGAGCCACCATCATTCGGATATTATGATCAGGTATGATCATGCCTGCCAATTCATAACGAAACACATCAGACGTCGGTATCTTTTTATTGGCCATGGGATGATGGGCTCTGCAAATCAGTCCGTACCTTAATGAACCCACTGGCAACTGCCGTAGTTCCTTGGAGATATCCAGAGGGTAAAAGTTGATCGCTGCATCCATTTCTCCACTGATCAGCTGTGCAACAGTCATGGGACTATAACTGTGCAATTCCAGCTGAATATTGGGAGCTCGCTCCGCAAACTCTCTATAGATTTTATAACCGTGGCTCTCGATTAAAAAACCGTTCAGAGCCAGTGACCATTTCCCAGTCTGCTGACCAGGATCAAAAACATGTTTCTGCAGGGTTAATTCAAGGCTGGTCATAATGTCCGGCAGTTCTCTGGCCAGCTGTTCAGCTCGCGGTGTCAACGTCAGACCACGGGAATATCGGGTAAATAGAGGGTCGTCCAGTTCTTGCCGAAGTTTTGCCAGGGTTCTGCTCACAGCAGGTTGACTGGTTCCCAGACGGTCAGCTGCTCGATTGGTATTTTTTTCCTGGAGAAGCACCAGCAGGGTTTTCAGCAGGTTAAGATCAAAACGTTCAAGTTTCATGATTACATGATCGCTGACAGGGTAGGTCCATTATGAATTCATCTCGAATGATTAGTTACTCATTGGTCTGGCGTGGCGTACCTTCCAGGGCGGCGCGCACTGAGTCGGCCGAAGAATCGGACCGATCATCAATACGATTATAATCATCAAGGAGACTGACGGTGTCCTGGAGCAGGAATAGAACAATCACAGCCAACTCGATGTTCTTTATGAACTCTTTCCAGAACCGCTACTCAGATGATCCCCCCCCGGAAGACCCTACGTTAATGGCTGCTTCTGGCTATGAAGATGATGCCTTTTTAGAGTTTCCATCCAGTGTGGTTGTAGAAAGTGGTGTTGTTATTGACCTGACACATTCCCCCCTATCGAACAGATTCTATTTTTGCTCCCTGAGATACGTACGAAGACGTCTCATAGATTTAATATAAATTGTCTCCATTGTCGAACCCTCTTTCTCTTCTTTGCTGAACGTCTGGAACAACCAGTAAGCTGGAAAGTCTCTGAAAACAGCGATTTTTGTTGTAATCCATGGCAGGATAATAAACATGGATTCACAAAAAGAGTCTGACATCATGGAAAAGACGATTTTTACAGACCGATTACACCTCCGGGCTTTTACTCTGGAAGATGCTCAACAAGTGAAAACTCTGGCTGGAGAAGAACAGGTTGCCAGACTGACTGAAAATATCCCTCACCCATACCCTGACGGACTGGCAGAAAAATGGATTAGCAGCCATGAAGACCTGAGAGAAAACGACAGTGCTTTTGTCTATGCCATTACATTAAAATCATCAGGTGAACTGCTCGGTGCCATCGGCCTGAATAATGCCAGTCACACCAATGCGGAACTGGGTTACTGGCTGGGCCTGCCCTACTGGGGACAGGGGTATTGTACTGAAGCCGGACAGGCTTTAATCCAGCATGCCTTTGGACAGTTACCTTTTAATCAGATCAAAGCCAGAACCCTCACTAAAAACAAAAAGTCAGAGCAGGTCCTGTTCAGACTGGGATTTCGATCCACTTCCGAAATTCTTGAAAAAGTAAAAGGTGAGCTGGATACCATCAAATACTTTGTCATTGATCGAACACAACCCTGATGCTACTTGAACAAATCAACTCATTTATGCGGGAAGCTTTGATAGAAGGGCGCAAGGCCAGAAGATACTGCTCTCCTAACCCTCCTGTGGGCTGTGTATTGGTTCAGAACAGAAGAGTCGTTGCTCGTGGGCATACCCAATCGCCTGGAAAAGAACATGCAGAAGCTATGGCACTTAAACAGCTTCCTGCAGATGCGAAAGGGATTGTTGCTTTTGTAACACTCGAACCCTGCTCTTTTCATGGTCGCACTCCATCCTGTGCTAAAGCCTTGGTAGAAAGAGGCATAGAGGAGGTGTATGTTGGAGTGATTGATCCTGATGCAAGAAACAGTGGTAAAGGAATAGAAATTCTTCGTCAGGCGGGTATTAAAGTGACATTGGGGATTGCTTCTGAAGCTGTAGCGGAAGACCTCGATCCTTTTCTGGCCAAGACTTCAGAAACCTGCAGGACAAAAACACAGGCAATGAATCTTAAGCTGCAGTGTTAGATACTGTGGCAAAGCTGTAGATCACGGAGTAATTGCAATGACCCGTAAAGGTAAACCACTTTCCCTGCAGAAAGCCTTTTCAGAGTTGAAAGTAGCGCCTCACAGAACGCCTGAATCCAAAGACATTCAGGAAGCCTTCTGTCAACTGGCAGAATACAGAGACGGTGGCATTTTTCTTGCTCACTATGCTGGCAACAGTGAGTGGGAAAAACATCCTGATGACGAAATCGTTATCGTCATTGAAGGACAGACAAGCATTTTCATGCTTCAGAACCCTGTTGAAGAGACTCATTCTCTCTCAGAGGGTGAACTGATCGTTGTGCCCAAACAGACCTGGCATCGATTTGAATCACCTGACGTGGTCAAGATCATGACCGTAACGCCTCAACCGACGGAACACAGCCTCTGTTTTCCGGAAAAATATGACAACGTGGCAGTATAAGAATACTTATATGGAAATTAAACTAGACGACTTGCAGGGTCAGGCCATTACCCGGCTGCTTCAGGATCACCTGGATGATATGCACTCACATTCTCCTGCGGAGAGTGTCCATGCCCTGGATATTGAGAAATTGCGAGCCTCTGACATCACCTTCTGGTCCGCCTGGATTAACCGCAGCCTGGCGGGTTGTGGCGCACTGAAAGCCCTTTCTCCCCATGAAGGTGAAATCAAGTCCATGAAGACCTCCCCTGGTTTTCTCAGAAAAGGGGTGGCTTCTGCTTTGTTGAAGAATATTCTCAGTGAAGCGGAGCGCAGACAATATAAAACAGTTTATCTTGAAACAGGTTCTATGGATCATTTCAAACCCGCTTGCGAGCTCTATGAGCGTTTTGGCTTTGAACCCTGCCCGCCTTTCGGAAATTACCAGGAAGATCCCAATAGTCTTTTCTTTTCCAAAAGCCTCTGAGACAACACTCTCCCTATATTGAGCAGGCGCCAGATACCAGCAGGTTTCTGGCGTTTTTGTGACAATGAATTATATTTTTCAAATCCATTTCGCTTCTTACTTATCCATTGTTAACCCCCTTTGACTTCAAAAAGGTGAATCCCAAGATCAAACAATGATCAGAAAGTGAAGGTTATGCCCTGGATTTTGAAATCACCAGTAAAGTGTCGCGAGAAGAAGAAGAAAAAGAGTAGAGACAGTCAGCCTCAGTGAAAGCGGTTTTCTGCGTCGAGGTGACTTCAGCCTTGGCTATTTCCATCACATCACCACCCACCGTTTCGCTCACAGAGAAAGAAGCACTGGAACCAAACTCAGACGACATCTGATCAGTCGACGTTTGTTGCAGCGTGTGCTCTTGACTGTCAATCAGCAAAAGGAAGGCGATGGTTGAACCTGTGTTTGCCTATTTACGGGATGTACAGGGATTAAACCGCTTCCGTCGCAAGGGGCTGGAAAAGGTTAAACTGGAATTTGGTTTGCACTTGCTGGCTTACAACTTGAGTAGGGCTGTAAAGGCCAATATTTACGCTATTTTATGGTACAACTGGCTTCTCTGGGCGTTGTTTGAGAAGTGTCACCCATTTATAGAAAAAATGGACAGCTGGGAAAGAGTCCCAATGAAGTGTCATTCTACACCGAGCAAAGCGCCTCACTGGGTTTGAATTTTGGCTTTTAAGACACCCTCTCTACGTGCTGGGAATAAGAAAACGACCATTGGCTGAAGACAGCGAAGTATTATTCCAACCCTCTGGACAGGCACCATTAAAGAAAGAAATAGTAAACGTGGGTAATGCATCACCGGCAAACAAAACAGGTGAAACAAGCGCTGTTAATAATGCAGCCACTTTTTTTAAACGGAAGTTAATTCCAGATTTCATAAAGCAGCTCCTGATTAATTAGCCTGACAAACAAGCAATTGAATAAATGGCAATCCACTGGCAGATGCACCACTGGTTACAGACTGGGAATGACTCCCTTTACTGGTTGCCTGGCCATTACAACAACTGGATGCACCAGCGACTTGGTGAGAAGGCAAATTAACCGTCATGGTTCCACTGTGAGTATGAGTTCTATCTTCTTGATCTTTTAATGCTGTGCCAAATGTCTTACCCACATCCCCACATTGGTAGTGACTAATAACATACGTCCCGCAGCGTCAGTTGCTGCTGCACTTCCGGTAGGACAGGTTGTTCCTTCTACATAGAAAATCATCTTTGAAGGTAAAGCGGTCCCAGCCAGACTAGCCTGAACAAAAAGCAATGAGCAGCAAACCGCCGCGCAATAACTCAATGACTTTTTTATCACGGTAAAAGTCCTTATTGTTTGAGAAATTGATTAAATTCCCTGAAGGCATTTTTATTTAAATGTGTTTACTAAAATACCTTTTAATTCAATGAATGCAATCAACTACGACAGATGACTTATTAAATAACAGGTTTGCCTTTTTGGCTCTTCAGGGATAACTGTGGGTAAAAATGAACAGATTTTGAGATAAAAGCATCAGTAGCAAATTTTTGATAGTTTTTTGTTGATGGACAAAAAAACAACAAAAGTGACCACTGATGCTGATTAAAACTATCCTCAATAAAGTTCATAAACTCAAGTCATTTGTTTATCAAGATGTAAAGCTCGGCTTCTATCAAGGTTCTGAAGTATTCAATGTAACCGTTGTTCCACGAAAGAACAGTCACGCTATCTGCTCAGGATGCCAGAAGCCTGCTCCTGGCTATGATCATCTTGCTGAACGTCGCTTCGAGTTTATCCCTCTCTGGGGCATCAGGGTTTTCCTGCTCTACATAATGCGACGGGTGGAATGCAATTCATGTGGTGTAAAGGTTGAACAGGTTCCATGGGCTGATGGCAAGAAGGAGCTGACCAAAGTTTACATGCAGTTCCTCGCACATTGGGCAAAAAAGTTATCGTGGAAAGAGGTTGCCAGTAGTTTCAGTACTTCATGGGAGAAAGTCTTTCATGCTGTTGAGTACGTTGTTGAATGGGGAAAGGCCCACCGTACACTCGATAACGTCAGGGCTATTGGCGTTGATGAGGTTGCCTACCAGACAGGCCATAAATACCTGACTGTCGTTTACCAGATTGATCGCGGTTGCACACGATTATTGTGGGTTAGTCAGGAGCGTACAGAGGCTACGATTCGAAGCTTCTTCGCTTTCTTTGGTACGGAGCGTAGTCAGCGATTGGAGTATGTCTGCTCTGATATGTGGAAGCCCTACGTAAAAGCCATCGCGGAATGTGCCAGTCAGGCACTGCACATCCTGGATCGCTTCCACATCGTGGCCATGTTGAACAAGGCTATTGATGAAGTCCGGGCATCTGAACATAAGCAGCTACAGGCCGATGGTTATGAGCCTGTTTTGAAAAAAACACGCTGGTGCCTACTCAAGCGCAAAGAAAACCTCACAGAGAAAGAAGAGATAAAGCTGAACACCGTGCTTCAGTACAACCTGAAAAGCGTCAGAGCCTACCTGCTCAGAGAAGAATTTCAGGCATTCTGGGAGTACATTTCACCACATTGGGCGGAAAAATATCTGGATCGTTGGTGTACAAGAGTCATGCGATCAAAGATAGAGCCGATGAAAAAAGTTGCTAAAACTGTTCGACGACACAAGCCTCTCATCCTGAACTGGTTCCGGGCAAAAAAGGCGTATTCCAGCGGTATTGTTGAGGGTCTGAATACCAAGATAAAACTCACTACGAGAAAATCATACGGATTCAGAACCTATAAATGCGCAGAAATCGCTTTATATCATGCACTCGGCAAGCTGCCTGAACCGGAAATGACCCACAGATTTTACTGACGAGGCGCCTTTTTAGTATGTTCTTATCCAAACAGCCTGATTAAAAAAGACAACTTCCGTTTAATTATTAGAACAACCTCAACATTGACTTTTTATTACAATTAACAGGATTTTCTAATAAAGATTTATTTAAGCTTGTCGATACAAGCTTGATAAGGTGAAAGTCCGGAAAAAAAACCATGGATTCAAAACCACCCAAGCCTACACAGCCTATTGATATTCCTATAAATCCGCGTCGCGAGGCTAAGGATGATGACTCTGAACCTTCTTCCTCCGGCAAGTGGATGAAAAAGTCAGTGGAGAAGGAGCCTCAAGCAGAGACCAGTTTCACTTCAGACCCCTTTGATTCCAACAGTTCAGGGTTTGACAGAAAACGCATGCACACAATGCAGTCTGCCACATCGAGGTCGCCACACTTTTCTTCCGAGGGCTCGTCGGAACGGGTCAGAAGACACTTTTCCATGGCTACAGCCGTTGTCGACGAAAGCATGAGAGCCTATGTTGATGAAGGTTTTATGGAAGAGCTAAGGCAGAAACTGGGAGCACATAATACAGAAACCTTCAAAGAAGATATGGCCAAAAGAATGACCTTCTTCTTTGAAGATGATGATATTCCTTACGATGATGGTTACGAGAGTTTACCTACACCTTCTTCTCTTCATGAAGAGCGCGTCTTACCACCGCCTGCTCCCCTGCAAGACTCTCTGGAAGAGCCCGTTATATCCCTTGATGATCTGTTTCCGGAATTTCGTTACACCAACCTCGACGATAAGGCCTCTCTTCTTTCAAAAGCCATGAAGAGCAGAGGCCTCAAACTTGAGAAATTTTCAGAGTATGAGAAAAAACATTTACAGACATCGGCTCACGAGTACCTCTGTATCCATAACCCAAGGGAAGTGAATGAAGATACCTTCAAAGCTTTTCTGGCCGAGCACCAGACTCTGGTTGAACGACTCATGCCCGAAGCTTCCAAAGCTCTGATTCAACAGGGTAAAGCCAGTCGTCCTCTGACCCTGATTTCATTTAAACCGATGTTTACCAGTGAAAGCATTCGTGCAGATTGGAAAAAACTGGTCCAGGATACATTGCAGCTAATGGAACAACCCATTTATGAACAACAACCCGGCCTGATTAATCCTGACCAGCTGATTGAAAGAGCAACAGAGTTACTGGATGACTGGACACGATTCACTTCGTCCGATAAAAAAGGCCTGAAGCCTGAACTCGCACGCTGTCTTGAGAGTGACCTGAATTCAGTCAACAAAGCCATTCTGCCTTTTGTGGAAGCCATGCGAGTGGTAGCCAGCTTTGATTGTCGATCCGAAGAGAACTTCCTGCACAGTGTCAACCTGCAATGCTCAGCAGCCATCCAGCTTCTGATGGATGAAGCTATAGTGGCTTCAAATCCCGCTTGGCAAAAGATTATGGATTTACAAAGCAAAGCTACTGTGCGCTTTGACCCCTCTGCTCCTATGATTCCAAGATTACTGGGACTTCAAAAGAAAATACTGGCAGCTCTGTCCCCCTTAAAGCTGGGTAAAAAGTATCAGCCGACCTTAATCAAGTTCTTACAGAAAACGGAAGGCACTCGTCCAATCGATAAAGAACTGATGATAAAATATCCTGAAGGATACCAACATTGTCAGTTGCAATACCTCCCTGCAGCCCTGCTGGCGCCCCCTAACATCAGTGACGACCTGACCAGTCTGGCAGCACCTTTTGTAGACATGTTCTACCCGGGATACAAGGACCAGTTCTGTCCGTCGATGAAACGCAATGAAACCGGACACGCCGTTAATCTCATGAATATGATTTTAAGGATGACTGGCGTTGAAGCCCCGGTTTACATGGAAACCCGTCTCGGTGTGCCCTACGCCTTCGCTGTACCGGAAGCCCGTCGCAAACAAGTTACCCAGCGGCGAATGGAAGAAATGATCCTTGCCGCCCTTCTGCAAAAGAAACCGGAAGCACTGGCACAAGCCATAATAACCCCCGGTCACGACCCAATCGAAGTGGATATCTGTTACAAGCTTTTGCTCAGTCCCGACAGGCTCCGTCCTAACTTGTTCGAACATGAAAAGAACGATCCGGAGTTAATCTGGTGTCAGAAAGTCAGGGACACAGTTAAACAGATGAGAGAGCACGGCACACGAATTATCTCCGTCAGAGATAACTCCGGTGAGGAACAGAGAGTTCAGGTCAAACCCAAAATCCATCTCTTTATAGACCCCTGCAATAACATGGCATATACAAAATGGGGCGCCATGACGGGCACCTGGGAACTGGCTGACGAAATAAACAGAGAGACTCTGGACGAACTGATCGGCTCTCTGATACCTGAGTCAGAAATCGGAGGAGAAGCAGGCGCACTTCTCAGAAACGATTCAATTCCACCCGAGATTAAGCATGAGCTGAAAGAAGTCGTCGGCTATATACGTTTCATGTACGAGAAAGATCGTCACCACAAACTCACCAAAGATCCTTTTTATACCAGCAACCTCACCAGCGAGCTCTGTCGATTACTGGATTATGCCAATGTCATTGGTTGCAAGAGCGCCAAGGATCGTACCGGGCTGAAAAGCGCCATGGATATTAAGTTTTGCCTGGACTGCTTTATGGCACGGGCACGATGGCTTAGAAATGGCATGAGAGGCAGCATTACCCCCAAGCCAGGTCAGCCGGTAACACTGGCAGACATTTTCAATGCCTGCCAGTTAATCCTCAACAGTGGTCAGATGGAAAACCAGCTGAAGAACACCGGCATTCCGGGTTTTAAAGTACCCGGCTATATGCTGGGCATAGCGGATGCTGCCTACAACCTGATTAATCGTGGGGTTAGTCCCCAGACAGCCTGGCTTAAGTAGCCTTCTATACTGACAAAGTTAATGCCTAAAACAGTAATAAGGACGGTTCTACAGGGACTCCACCATGGCCACCAGCGTTGAAAACTGCCTGAATATACTCCGCCAGGATCTTCTCCAGGAAAGCATTCCAACCGATCAGCCAATACCTGAACCGGAGAGTCAACCGCTCTGGTTGGGTGGCAGGGTGGTCAAAAAAGTTAAGAATTTCGGCCTGAAGCTGGCTGATATTCTCAGAGATCAGGGCTGGCTCAGTTACAGAAGAATCAATGAAAGGGAAATTCAGGAATGCCGGTGGGCCCGAAGTGTTGCGGGAGCTGGGCTGGTTGATCAAAGTTTTATTCCTGCCAACGTTCCTGAACAAGAACTCATCGAACGAACTGCCCTTGCCCGAGAACTCTGGCAAAAAGACCCTTATAGTTTTGCCCAGTGGTGCATTGAAAAAGACCAACCCTTTCCTGATCACTTTTTGGTGGCAGAACTGGTTCCCTGGCAAATGGAACAATTCGCCCGTCTGGGCCTCAATCGCAATGATGCTGCACGCCTGTCACTTCGCCTTAGCGTAGCCGTGAAGCTGCTTAACCCATCGGACACCAGGGGGCAGAATCAAAACTTCCTGCCGATCCTTTCCACAGACACTCCTGATGAGGCTCAAGGAAAGGAACAATACAATGAAATCCTTCTCAATCTTGATCACAGCCAAGAATCAGCAGACATGTACCTGGACAGTTTTATAGGTAACTTCACCCCCAGTGAACAGATTCAGCTCTTGAAAGCCTGCCGGGATGAACTGGCCATCAATCCTGAAAGCCATCAACTCTCAGAACAGAACCTGCTGAAAAAAGTCATCAGTGACCAGCAAAAACAGGAAAACGAAGCCTTTTTCAGTCAGAGGCAAGGAAGAAACCCGTTACCTCTGGATACCGAAACACTGACAGAAGTTCCACGAACAGAAGCCTCCTGGCAAGGCAATGATGACTATCTGATCGACTTTGAGACACCTCTGGATAGGAACGGCAAACCGATTAAATAACCTGTCCACCATCCATACGTATGACTCGATCCATGCGCTCCAACATGGCTTTTTTATGAGTGATCATAATGACGGTTTTATCCTGATATGCATTGAGGATCTGGTTCATCAGATGATCTTCACTGACCGGATCAAGACCTTCACTGGCTTCATCCATGATCAACACTTCACTCTTTTTCAGTAAGGCTCTGGCAATTGCAAGCCTGCGCTGCTCGCCACCAGACAGAGCTATTCCGCCCTGCCCCAGCCAAAGATCCAGCACACTCTGATCACCTTCGGCAGCAGCCAGTTTATCCAGCCCTACCGTTTTGACTGTCTCCAGCAGTGTACTGTCCTCAGCCTCTGGCAGCGCCATTTTGAGATTCTCTCTCAGAGAGGCACTGAACACATGGGTCTGCTGTGGTATTACAGCCAGTAATTCGTAGAGTGCAGCCTCAGAATATTCGTCAATCTCAACCCCACCCAGCTCAATTCTGCCTTCAAAACCAGGTAGCTGACGGGTCAATAATCGTATCAGTGTTGACTTGCCACACCCCGTTTTACCCAGCAAAGCCAAATGCTGACCTGCAGGAATATCCAGACTGATGCCGTCCAGAATCATGGGGCCGACTGTTTCTGTACCCGCTATTGATGGGTATTGAAAGAAGACATCCTGGATAACAATATGTCCTTTAAAAGCTTCCGGAATACTTTTCTGGCCAAATTCAATAGCCTCTTCTTCCAGAACTTCTGTCAATCTGGACGCTGCAAGCTGGGTATGCCCTAAAAACTGAAAGGCTCCGGGCAAAGGCATCAATGCTTCAAAACCTGCCAGTACCGCAAAGACAGACATCACCATCACAGGTCCTGAAATCACGCCCTGTTGATATTCTCCAGCTGCCAGATAGAGCATGATGACTGCGGAAAGACCTGCAGCGGCCACCATCAACGAACCACCCAGTCCCTCCAGTCTGGACATTTTTTTCTGGGTAGCATGCAAGCTTTGCTCTGTGGCATCGGTTCGTGCTCTCATCCTGGTTTCCGAACCATAAATTCTGGACTCTGCCATACCCTGCAAATAATCCAGTGCTTTTTGCCTCAGCTCTCCCAGAAGCTCACCCTGTGACCTTCCACTACGATAACCAAGCCGATAGAAAACCACGGGCAGAAATAATAACCAGAACCCCATCAACAGCAGCGTTCCCCAACCCAATACAGGACTGAAAAAACTCAGGCCCAATGAAATCAGTGCAACCACCAGTACCGCAGCGATCACGGGGCTGAATAATCTCAGATACAGCTGATCAAGAGCATCAACATCAGCAACCAGACGATTCAGCAACTCCGCCTTTCGGTAGCGTTTCAATTGAGTCAGGGAAAGAGGAAGTAATTTTTCGAAGAACCAGCTTCGCAACCAGGCCAGTAGTTTAAAAGTGGCGTCATGACTCACCAGGCGCTCAAAATAACGAGCGGCTGTGCGACCTATTGAGAAACCTCTAACACCGGCTCCGGGAGAAAAGAAGTCAAAGGCCTGTGCTGTCGCTACTGTCAATCCGGCCAGGGCGGTTGCAGTAATAAACCAGCCAGACAAGGCCAGTAACCCGAGGCTGAAAAGCACAGTAGCCAGGGCCAGCAACATACCCACGGATAAGGCTCCCCAGTGCCTGCGATACAGTTTTAGATAGGGCAGTAACTCACTCATCATCAAGACTCCCTGCCAACCCTGCTACAAAAGCTTGCACCACTGCAGACTCCTGTTTCAGTGCTTGAGGCGCACCATCAGCTACTAATTGTCCATTATCAAGCATCAACACTCTGTCCATCGAATCAATCTGTTTAAGACGATGGGTAACGGTAATCACCGTACAATCAGGATCAATGGCTTCAAGGGCATCCAGCACAAGACGCTCATTGTAGGCATCCAGACTGGCTGTGGGTTCATCGAGGATTAACAGCTTTACAGGTTCTGCAATAGCCCTGGCCAGAGCTATTCGTTGAGCCTGCCCTACAGAAAGATTGCCACCCTGTTCCTGCAAGAGACTGTTAAGCCCCTCTGGTAATTGCTCAACAATCTCCATTGCTTGCGCTCTTGCCAGCGCCAGTTTGACCTGGGATTCATCCAGGTCGCGGCCAAAAGAAACATTCTCATAGACTGAGCCATGAATAATCAGGGGCTGCTGACCCAGCCAGGCGATTCTTTTTCGCCAGTTGTCCATCGAAAGACTCGACAGACTTTCACCTGCAACACGAATACCACCTTGATAGTTCCAGAAACCCATCAGGGTATTCACCAGCGTTGACTTACCTGCCCCACTGGGACCAATAATCGCTACCCGCTCACCAGCAGTGATGCTAAAGGAAACATCCTCAAGCAAGGCCCGACCGCCGCCACTGCCCTGCACCGTCAACGCTTCTGCGACTATCGATACTGGCGCTTCCAACGCCAGCAAATCGGCCCCCTGATGCTGTGCAGACTCTTCTCGTTCTAATAATTCAAGAATCAGCTCCGCAGCCCCTACCGCTTTTGATTTAGCATGATAATGGGTTCCGAGATCACGCAGAGGCTGATAAAACTCTGGCGCCAGCAACAGCAGGAACAAGCCGGTATAAAGACTGACGCCTGCACCGTAGCTGCCGAAGTTGAGATAGCCAAGAAAGCTCATACCCAGATAAACAGCAAGAATGGCGATAGAGACAGAAGCAAAAAACTCCAACACAGTCGATGACAAAAAGGCCAGCCTTAAAACCTGCATGGTTTTAATTCGAAAATCTTCACTGGCCCATTTCAGAGATTGGTGTTCATGACGGGTACGTTGAAACAGCCTGAGCGTTTCCATACCCTGCAATCGATCCAGAAAAAAACCACCCAGCCTGTTCAATGCCTGAAAGTTACGGCGATTCGCTTCTGCAGCCTTAATCCCCACCAGCGCCATAAAGACAGGAATGAGCGGTGCCGTTCCCAGAAAAATGAGCCCAGCTGTCCAGTTCAGTGGGAAGGCGACAATAAGAATAACCAGAGGAATTAAAACGGCCAGAGCCATTTGGGGAAGATAACGGGCTATAAAATCCTGCAGTTCTTCGACCTGCTCCACCACCATGGTGGACCAGCTGCCAGCAGGCTGCTCAGCAATCGCCAGAGGCCCCAGAGCTTTTAACTTGTTGAGAATAGCCCCGCGAATCGACTCTTTGATAATCAGTCCCGCTTTGAAGCCGGTAACTTCTCGACCCCAATGACAGAGTGCCCTGAAAAGAATAATCACTGCAGTAAGAATAAAGTCGTTGGTCAGCGACTCAAGAACTGCATTTTCCATCACTATTTGATGAATAATTTTTGCCAGCAGCGCAGCTTGCGCCAGAAACAGAAGACCATTGATCAAGCCCAGCGTGATCGATGCCAGCAACCAGCTCCGGGTAGGACTGAGCTGGCCCATCAACCACTTATAAGCCTGCTTCTCCGTGATACGACTCATAGCAGAGGGAACAACCTGAAGGGGAAAAAGAGCGCTATTCTATCTGAACTCCTGAGGTTATACAGTCAGACATACTAAACCCTTACATCATATATCTTGATCCACTATCGACCCCTACCCCCAAGCACGCGACTTAAAGTAGAGACACAACAACACATAGACCTTCCTTATAATACAACCAAATCCAGCACTGACAGGTGCTTCTCAACTAGCCACATGAAAAGAGCCTGACGGAGTTAATCAGCCGAAGCACCGTAAGATCGCGCGTTACCTATTACTCTCAGTGACATTCAATGCCTTTGCCACTGGCAACATTAACAGTCGAAACTCAAAACGACTCAACGTATAATGCCGGATTTTTAACCCTCTCTCAGTGCATATTCGGGTTACGATGCTGTCTAATATTCGCATTATTCTGATCAATACCTTTCATCCGGGAAACATTGGTTCTGCAGCCAGAGCCATGAAAACCATGGGTCTGTCGGATCTTTGTCTGGTCACTCCCCAACAATTCCCGGACTCCAACGCTGACTCGATGGCAGCAGGTGCCCAGGACGTTCTGGCGGGAGCCAGAGTATTTCAGACATTAGATGAGGCCATTGCAGACTGCTCTATGGTGGTCGGCACCAGTGCCCGCACACGAAATCACACCTTCACCCGCCCCATGCTGACGGCAGAAGACTGCGCTGAGAAACTGGTTACACAAGCCAGCCGAAACCCTGTTGCCCTGGTTTTTGGTCAGGAAACCATGGGGCTGACAAACCAGGAGCTGGAGAAGTGTCATTACCATGTTTCCATTGATGCGAATCCAGAATACCCGGTCCTCAATGTAGCTTCAGCCATTCAGATTCTCTGTTATGACATTCGCAAGGCTGAACTTCGCAAAACCCAGGCTGAATACTCAGACAACGAAGCAGATGAATACCCTTTAGCCCGTGAGTTAGAGTATTTTTACGAGCATCTGGAAGACACGCTGAACGATATTGATTTTATTATCAAACAGCACCCGGGCCTGGTAATGACCCGCCTCCGCCGTCTGTTCAATCGGTCAAGGCCTGAAGCCAAGGAACTGAATATGCTCAGAGGCATTCTTGCGGCTGTTCAGAAATCCGCTGTCAGCAAACAGACTTCATCAGATAAAGACGACTAATGACTGACGACTAATGACTGATGACTCCTACTGTCTTTCCTCTGGTCAATCGCTTCTTTAAAGAGAATGGTCACAAAGGAAAGGTGCGGCCTGATGAACGGGTGTTTATATTACGTCATGATAACACTATTGTGGCTGCGCTCAGGGCAACCCCAAAAGCCAACGGCTACTTATTAAGAAGTGTCTGGGTTCACAGAGAAATGCGCTCGAAAGGCCTTGGCAGCCGATTGATGAACTCAGTATTAGAATCCTTATCTCCTGCACCCTGCTGGTGCTACCCCTACCCTCACCTTTCAGCCTTCTATGAAAAGGTTGGTTTTAATATTACAGAACCGGCTCGGGTGCCCTCTGAAATTGCTGCGCCTTACCTGGCCTACCGGGATCGTGGTGAATCTTTTCTATTAATGGCTTTACCAGAAAAAACACAGCGCCCTTAAATCTTACTTTAGATAAACCCCATTCATCTTGACTCGGACAGATGTCTAAGAACAGGTTTTCAATGGCAGGTTGGCAAACAGCGCTGCTTTGAGTGCAGCCGGTGCGGCAAAAGATGAACCGGTCAGTAACCGCCAGAATTTCCTGGGGTATTCTGTCACGGAGTTTGAATACCCCGTCAGACGCTCCAGAGGAATATCAACACACTGATCTCCATTCAGATCATAACCCAGGGCATTCCCCTCAGAATCATCCACTCGAGTCACTTCATAAGCTGCCTGAGCATAGGTATCAACAAACGGATTGTTCGCTACGAAATACTTAAGCCCACTTTCAACCGCGCCCACCGTGACAACCTTGTCTGCGAATGAAAAGGTATTGATCATGCCAGTGCCACCATTTCCAGCAATGGTATACACCTTAATCCCCTTGGCTGTTAACGACTCCAGGGCAAGAATGATCTGATAGGTCGTTTTCCAGACGAGATCCCTTTGCCCCATCTCTTTGACTTTATCCTTATACTGCCCCACATGCTCCAACTTGAGAGAGGTACTGAATGTACTGATCAGTGTGGACGACTCCCAGGACAGGAGCATTGCATCAACCGGTGATTTTTCATAGCGGGCAAGAATATTCTGAATGTTAACCAGAATCTCCGACATAGGATTTTTCCCATCCAGAATCGGGTACTGAATAAAGGTTATCTGGGGGTGAGAAGCAATCAGTCGAACCACATCACCATGATAAAAAGGTTCCCTACGTTCATCGTCGTCCAGATCCATCAAGCCGTACAACCACCCATGAAGAACCCGCTCTTCATCATTTTCAAAACCTTCCGCCGGAGGGAAAAAGCGATCAATAATCGCTACTCGATAGACAGGCAAGCCTGCATCAGCCTGAGCTAACAGACTCAGAAAAACCATCATAAGCCCGGCAATCCATCGCATTGCAGCCTCTTCATCCTTCACTCATCCATGAATAAAGTCATCGGCTCAAGGTGTTCTTTCTCAATACAAGCTCGAGTTAAAGGCAGAGTTTAATCCGGGTTGTCATGGTATTCGTTTCGCAAGATTCGGATTAACTAGGAACGATAGTTCAGGCACAATGCTCAAAACCGGACAGCAGGAGAACGACTCGTTCGACACTTCACGCATCATCCGGGCTAACCGCCAAAAGCGGGAAGAAAGCCATTTTCATCACCACACCTGAGCGATGAGAAGCTAAATACAAGGGAAAGAGAGTGTCCGACCAACGAGATTCTTCCGGCTTTGCACTGGGTGTCATGGCCTTTACCATCTGGGGACTGGCGCCCATCTATTTTAAAGCATTGGAGCACGTGCCTCCCCTGGAAATTTTGGGGCATCGTGTTTTCTGGTCAGTTTTTCTGTTACTGGCACTGCTTAAAATTACAGAGCAGCTGCCACAGCTAAAACAGATTTTTTCCAGTATCAGGCTGTCTGGCGCATTGACCCTTTCTGCCATTCTGGTGGCCACCAACTGGCTGATTTTTATCTGGGGGGTTACCAATGACCGCATTCTTGAAACCAGTCTGGGTTATTACATTAATCCACTGTTCAATGTCTTGCTGGGATACCTGCTTCTAAACGAAAAACTAACCCCTCTGAAGCTGATTGCTGTCTTACTGGCAGCCATCGCTGTCATTTTTCAGATACTGGCGCTGGGCATAGTACCCTGGGTTGCTTTCGCACTGGCAACAAGCTTTGGCCTGTATGGGCTGGTGAGGAAAACCACACAGGTTGCAGCAGTGCCGGGTCTGGCCTTTGAAACGCTGATTCTTTTACCCGTAGCACTCGGGTACTTCTTGTGGCTGTATAAAACAGGCGACTACAGTTTCCAGATATCAGACACCCATACCAGCGGTTTGCTGGCTCTGGCCGGTCTGGTCACCACCGTTCCTCTCGTTTTATTCAACCTGGCTGCAAAGAAACTAACATTGACCACCATCGGTATTCTTCAGTACCTCGGCCCGTCCATTTCTTTTCTGGTCGGTCTGTTTATCTTTAAAGAAGCCGTCACTCAGGCTCAACTGATCACTTTTGGTCTGATCTGGCTCGCTCTGGCTATCTTCACCTTTGATGGCATGCGCAAGAAGCCCACCAACAAACCTCAGGCACAAAACTCAACCAAAACTCAAACCGCTGAATAACCTCACCTTCAGGAGATGATGGCTGTTCTGCCATCATCTCCTCTAAAATTTACGCTACGCTAAAGCCTTAAAAAACCTGCACTTTTACAGTTTGCAGGCAATCTTTACGATCTTCTTTCCAGAAGTTTCTTCACAAGCTTATTTATTACATGTAAGGTTTATTACATGTAATAAAGATAATTAAATAAAAGAGACGATCTTCTGAGGAGTAGCCCCATGGCTCCACCGAAAAATGCCGCACATTACCAGCGACTGTTCCGGGCTCGAATGCGGGAACAGGGACTGGTAAAGAAAGAAGTTTGGATCTTGCCCGAAAACGCCGGTCGTTTGCGAGATGTAGAGCGCGATCTGAGATTAACCGAAGCAGTCAACGCATCAGGAAACTCTAAAATGACAGCAATCGAAAACAAACCACACGATATCTGGACTATTCAGACCCTTCATCAGGCGCTGATCAATGACCCACTGTTCAGCAACGGTAATGCCACTCTGCAACTGGTAGACGGAACAGATCCTTGTCTGGAAGTCACTATGAATGAGTTTGGTGATCTGCCTATATATATCACTGTTTCAGGTGAGCAGATTATTGCAGACGCCGTACTGTGGCCACTGACCCATGTGAAGGATTTTCATGCTCTGAATGATGAAATCCTGCGTACTCACAAGCTGTTTCCACTGTCGACTATCAGTCTGGACCGCTTTCCCGGCGGCGAAGATTACTACACCATTTTTGGTGCTTTGAGCTCTGCGTCATTGCTCCAGAATGTGGTTCTGGAAATTGAAACCCTGGCTGCCAACGCCATCAAGGCTACTGAAGCCTACAGCCAGCACCTGGCCTGATAGCTGAAGCGTTCCAGCCAGCAGCCATACAAAGATTATTTTTAACGATTAAAAGGAAACAACATTATGAGTATCTGGGGAAAAGTCATTACGGCCCTGAAAGGTGCTACCAACGAAGTGGGCGAATCCATTGCTGACAGCAATGCCCTGCGTATTCTGGATCAGGAAATCCGTGAAGCCAGCGATCAACTGCAGCAGTCCAAAACCCAGCTGGCTGGCATCATGGCCAAACAAAAGCTGTCAGACCAGAAGTGCAAGGAGCTGAAAGAGAAAGTCGCTGAGTATGAAAGCTACGCGATGAAAGCGCTGGAACAGGGCGATGAAACACTGGCCACCGAAGTCGCTACAAAAATTGCTGACTATGAAGCCCAGCTGACGTCTGAACAGGAAATGGAAAGCAGCTTTGCCAGCAGTGTCACCAGCCTGAAAAAAGCCATTGCCGACGCTGAAGCCAACCTGCGCCGTCTGAAGCAACAGGTTGATACCGTCAAAGCGACAGAGTCCGTACAGAAAGCTCAGGCGGCCTGCGCTGCCAAGCACAGTGGTGTGAACTCTAAAATGGCTACAGCGACTGACTCTCTTGAACGTATCAAGCGCAGACAAGCCGAACGTGCAGCACAGATGGAAGCCGCCAGCGAACTGTCTGGAGATACCGTTGAGTCAGACCTTCAGAGCAAACTGAAAGCAGCCGGCATCACCAAAACAGACTCTGATGCCAGCAGCGTGTTGGAACGACTGAAAGCCAAGCAGCAGTAAGAGCTGGAAAGCTGGAAAGCTGGAAAGCTGGAAAGCTGGAAAGCTGGAAAGCTGGAAAGCTGACTCTAAAAGCACTTTCACAAATGGGAAGTGCTTTATGCGTTTATTTTAGGGAACACTCTGCTCACGGCTGTTTAGTGGAATCAAAAAGATGATCTTTGACCTTTTTAAAAAAAACAAAGCAGAGGAAGACAAGCCTTCTCTGCCGACCCCTCTCAATCTGAGATTAGGCAGTGCTGTAGAGTTAGACCTCCTGCCCTTCCAGATGATCCGGCAGCAGTTGAACCTGACACTGCCTTCAGGAGTGCAAACCATTGAAGCAGTCGGCACCATTGACCTCGGGGGCGGTTCATCGCTCTGTCGCTTCTACACAGCGGACGATGGTTTTTTTCAGATCTCAACCACTGGCGGATTTGAAACCCAGCACATCAATGACATCAAACTGTTTGTTTTCGAGCAGACCGAAAATCTGGCCTCACAAAGCGGCGTCAATCTCTGGGTCAGTGACCATGGAAAAATCGGCCAGCCTGGTTTCACTTTAAATTCCACTCAATATGAGCGAGCCTGGGACAGCGAGGTGACAGGCAAAATAGAACCTGTCAGATTCACAGAAACGGTTTATTCACGAGATAAAAACACCGCCACCTATGACGTAGATCATCTTGCCATGCTCTATCAAAGACGTCTCTCAAACAGCGGGCATTACGAATATCTGCTGAGCTCACTGGAGTTTACCAGTGACGATGAAGCAACCGCTGTGATCAGCGTGGGCATTGACCTGGAGATTTCCTCCATGAGCATTATGTAAACGACGGAGATTGCAGTATTCTACTGGCAGACAACTTTGAGCTTTTGACATCGCTTTTCTTCAGCCATCAATGATAAAAAAGCGACTCATGATAAATAGCCATGAGCGAAAAATATTTTGTATCACCCAAGAAAATAAAAAATGGTCATGCAAAATATTTTTCACGGTAGAAGCATCAACCCCTTTAAACCCTAAAACCATCGGACACGACAATGCTAGCTATCACTGACTACCTGGCAGGCTTGCCTCTCTTTCTGGGCTACTTTGGTATCGCTCTGGTACTGACTACGATCTATGTATTCATATACACCATGATCACGCCCCACAAGGAAATGACTCTGATCAAGGAGAACAAGCCCGCCGCCTCCATTGCCTTTGCCGGTAGCCTGATCGGTTTTGTCCTGCCATTGTCCAGCGTTATCGAAAACTCCGTGGATATTATCGACATGGCTCTTTGGGGCGCAGTGGCTCTCATTGTTCAGCTCGCCACATTCTTTGTGCTGAGACTTTTCATGCCTAAAATTTCAGAACGCATCACCAACAATGAAATGGCCGCCGGTATCTGGCTGGGTGCCGTATCAGTCGCAGCCGGTTTGCTAAACGCAGCCAGCCTGACTTACTAAATGGAGTTGAGAGAATGAAACGCTCAAAAAAACTCCAACTGGCTTTTTTAGGTGCCACCCCACTGGTACTGGCCGGATGCGGACAGTCCTCCAAAGAAGCCCTGGTCTACAAAGATGCCCAGAGCTGTACCCGGGATGGTGTTGTCTCGGAAGAAGTCTGCAACTACGAATACAATCGTGCCCTGCAAAGTCACCTGTCGACAGCGCCTCGATACCAGTATTCCTCTGACTGTTACTCTGACTTTGGCCAAACCTGTCAGAGAACCTCATCGGGAGAATATATCCCGACCATGCAGGGCTTTATGCTATCGCCCAACCAACAGTCATCGAACCGCAGTTCTTTCACTATTATCCCTCTCTATCTGGGCAGTAGTGGTTACTATCGTACTGGCAGTTACGATCGCATTGGCAGCAGTTACAAACAAGGTAAAGTGGTGGTAAACAAGAGTGCAACGGTTAAACCGACGTTGAAAAGCACGACCATGAAACGTGGTGGATTCGGCAGCCGTTCTGCTGCGAGGGGCAGCTGGGGAGGCTAACTCATGCAACGTATTCTGTCTGCTCCCAGAAAGAACTGGAAACAGCAAGCTGACTCTCTTGGCTTCAAGTTTCATACCATTGAAGGTGAAAAGTACTGGGACGAATCCGCTTATTACCGCTTCAGCCTTCAGCAGATAGAGAACGACCTGGAAGCCCCTACCGAAGAGATTCATCAGATGTGCCTGCAACTGGTGGATAAAGCGGTTCAATCGGAAGAAATTATGACCCTTCTGCGTATTCCCGAGCAGTACTGGGATTACGTGCAGCAGTCCTGGGCCAACAGCGAGCCACATCTATACGGTCGCATGGACTTTGCCTATGACGGTAAGGGGCCGGCAAAATTCTTTGAATACAATGCTGACACCCCCACCTCCCTGTACGAATCGGCATTTTTTCAGTGGCTCTGGCTGGAAGAAATGGTTTCCAACGGACAACTGCCTGCCGAAACAGACCAGTTTAATATTATTCAGGAAATGCTGATTGAAGCCCTGGTGCTTCTCAAACAGAAACATGTCCGTAATGAACCTTTATACTTTGCCAGCTGCAAAGATACCGATGAAGATTACGGAACCGTTGAATACTTCCGTGACTGTGCGACTCAGGCAGGTCTGACGACTAAGTTCATTTATGTGGAAGATATCGGTCTCAGCCCAAAGGGTGCGTTTACAGACCTTGAGGACATGACCATCCCCGCCCTGTTCAAACTGTACCCCTGGGAGTTTATGTTTGAAGAGGAGTTCGGTCCCGGCATTGAAGGTTCTGAAACCCTGTTTGTAGAACCTGCCTGGAAATCCATTCTCTCAAACAAGGCTATTCTGCCCCTGCTCTGGAAAGAATTTCCTGGTCACCCCAACCTTTTACCCAGTTATTTTGAGGAAGGTAAAATCGGCGATGACCTGGGCTCACACTTTGTTAAAAAACCCGTATTTTCCAGAGAGGGTTCAAACATCAGTGTGATAGAAAACGGCCAGCAGACAGACTTTGTGGACGGCCCCTACGATGACAGCGGTTATATTCTTCAACGCTTTCATCCAGTGCCCAGTTTTTCAGGTAATTACACTCTGATAGGTAGCTGGGTCGTTGGCGATCGATCAGCAGGAATTGGCATTCGTGAAGACTCATCCGTAATTACCAAGGACAGTTCTCGGTTTCTTCCTCACATCATTCTGGACTGAATAAAAAAGCCAGAGTAAAACACCGAGACTCACCCCCACACTGAAAAACAGATACAGGACCGGTGGCAGCCCAATTACGCTCCAGCGATTGTAATGCGCCTCCTTACCTTTGGGAGCCAACTCAACCAGATAGAGCATAGCACCAGAATATTCCCCCCCCCGGTAGAGACTCCCTGAAGAAAACGAAACAGTATGATGGCCGCCGGAGCATACCAACCCACTACGGAGAAATCTGGAAGAAAACCAATAGCAAGACTGGCAACACTCATCAAAGAAACAGACGCTAAAAGGGCCATTTTTCTTCCATAAGCCTCACCGATCATCCCAAATACGACTCCGCCCAGAGGCCGACCCAGAAAGCCAATAGCAAAGGCACCATAGACATAAATCAAACTCAACAACGGATCTCCGACAGGAAAAAAAAGCTCTCCCATCAACAATCCAAGATTGGTATAAACGACAAAATCATACCATTTCAGAGTACAGGCAAATCCTGCAGAGAGTTTGTTCCGAAGCTGAAACGAAGGTGACGATTTGGGAACCATGAAAGGCAACTAACATTTTTCAGAACACTACAGAAGACTTTAGTTTAACCCCTGATCAGAAAACCGCTTGATATGACAATTCGGTTTAAGCGCTCCTCACAATATAAATTAGATTTAATATCCACTTTCATAAAAAGAGTATGCGGCCATGCACACCTGTGCGATACCCGTTAGCCCGCAAGCTTTCACAAAAGCTCTAGCCCTGATCAGTTTGCTTTTTTTATCCCACCTAGCCTATTCGGGCGATGCTGAGAAGTCCGCCATTCTGGTTATGGACTGTCCTGCCTCTCACTTTACCAGCCCGGGCCAGGCCCGAATTTCTACCGAATGCAAAGCTGTACCCGGCATTATCGTAGGCCTGCACTGGATTGCAGTTCCAACTAGCCAACTCGAACACTGCCATCCAAAAGCCAACGGAAAACCCAATGGCGTATGCGCAGCCCTCCCTAAAGGCATTGAAGGCATTGCACTGCTTGCTTCCAGTGTCTGGGAATATAACGTCAGTTCATCCTATATTTACCCCATCGTCACACCGGAGCAAGGAGGCTTTCCCATTGAACGTAAAGCCCTGCAGTTGACCTTGCTGGAAATGGACGGACTGCATGAATTCCTTGGCTACAACCGGGATTTGAAAGTCGCCTCCCTTGATTTTAATGAAACGCAAAACCTGTCTGGCACCCTAGTCACACTGAACGCTCCCGATTGCAGGTGTCATTATTATCCTGCTGCCCATCCGGCCAAAATCCCAGCTTTTCATAAATTTTCACCAGGACTCCTTGGTCTGATTACGCCGAGACTCGGCAAAGTTGAAAATCAGCTCGGCTACTTTGGCGCATACAGTGCTCCCTCAAAAAAGAAAAAAACACAGGACCCCAATGCACTTGAACCCATTAACACCACTCATGAAACGTCCATCTTTTTCTACCCGGACATGGATGAGAAATTCAAACGTGCACTCATGACCCGACAAGACTTTCTCGGACACATTGCTTATACCAGCTACATGGATGGCCCGGATTCGATCTACTTCGCTCGCCTCAAGTACAACGAAACTTTTATGAAAAGAGTCATGAGTCCCTGGTACTGGGAACCCTATACCGAGAAGAAAAAGCCTCCCAAAAAAGGTCTGTCTCTGGCAAAGGATACAAAGACCCTGCCCAAAAGCCGACCCGCTCCCTGCAAGGATTTGAGCGGAAATCTGGGAACTGTAAACAGCCTCTCCAGAGACCAATTCTGTACCTTTATATCCAGGCAGGGAGAAATCATTCACTTGTCAGAAGGATTTCATGCTCTGACTGGCAGCCCTGGTGACTCACTGCAATGGATACGCTGGCAGGACACCATACCCGGTGCCAGCAAAATACTCTGCGATTTCAGTGCTGAACCTAACTGTGATGGTGGTATACACATTTCCGTAGGCAAAATGGATTGCCTGTCAGAAGGACTGACCCGGTTTGGAGATCAGAGACTGTCCCATTGGCATGACCCTCATGTCGCCATGCTCTGCAGAGTGGCAATCGATGAAGAATACTTTATTGGGAGAAGAAGTGAGGTGAACGACCAGTGCACTTATATACGCCCCGTCATTGAGGATGGAGAAGTGAAAGAATTGATTGAATATTCGGAAGAGTTTGAGGTGGTCAGCTTTAAGAAGCGTCCGGATCCAAAGACTGAACAAAAAGCTATTGATAAACACAAGACAGAGTACAAGGCTATTGAAAAACAATAGCCTGTGAATTTTTCTCAGGATTTGTCTGGGAACAAACTCCCGGTTAAAACATGGACCCCGTTCACCCTGAGCCAGTCGAAGGGTCATGACTCATGGCTTCGACTGGCTCAGCCCGAACGGGGTTGGGTCAAATAAGGATATTACTTCCGGACTATCCCTTATAGGGAAAGGCGGTCAACTGACTTTCCCCTTTTGCCAGTAAGCTTCCATCTCGTCGAGGGACAACTGCTGAAATTCATACCCTTCTTCAGCAGCCCGCACTTCCATAGAACGAAAACGCTTTTCAAACTTGTCACTGGCTTTGCGCAGTGACATATCCGGATCCACAGATAAATGACGGGCAAGGTTGACGCAGGCGAACAACAGATCACCCACTTCTTCTGAAACGCGATCATTGCCCTGATTTTCTGTCACCGCTTCACGTATCTCTTCCATCTCTTCATGAATTTTATCGAATACGGGCTCCATTTCCGGCCAGTCAAAACCGACTTTGGCAGCCGCTTTTTGCAGCTTGAAAGCCCGTGTTAGCGAGGGCAGAGCTGCAGGTAACTTTGATGGCATGACAGACTCAGAAGCCTTCTCACCTTTTGCTAACTTTTCTTTCTGTTTGATGGCCTGCCAGCTCTCAACCACCTGCTCAGAAGTTGTGTCATCCTCGGCAGATTTTCTCGATGTCAGGGTTCCGGCAGGAAATACATGAGGGTGACGGCGGACCATTTTCTCAACCAGTCCGGCAGCCACCTGATGAAAGTCAAAATACCCCTCTTCTTCTGCCATTTTTGAATGAAACACTACCTGAAAGAGCAGATCGCCCAACTCTTCCCGGAGGTTATCAAAGTCTTCGTTCGCAATAGCGTCGAGCACTTCACAGGTTTCTTCCAGCGTATAGGGGGCAATGGTTGTAAAATCCTGCTCCAGATCCCAGGGACAGCCGGCTTCAGGATCCCGAAGCCGACTCATGAGATACAACAGGTCTTCCAGACTGCTCTGACTCATTTCCCTTCCTTGCGATGACGCGCCACTTCAATCACATTGGGCAATTGATTAACTTTGGCAAGAACCGTACTTAATTGTTGAAGGCTCTGTACCTCAACTGTCAACAACATATTCGCAATATTATCTTCCTTGCTGGTACGAGTCTGAACCGACAGAACATTCACCCGCTCATTGGCCAATACAATGGTGATATCACGTAGCAAACCAGAACGGTCGTATGCTGTAATGATAATCTCCACCGGGTACATGTATTCCGGAGAATGCCCCCAGTTCACCTCTATCAGCCTTTCTGGCTCTTGCTCCTGTAAATTCAGGGCGTTATTACAATCTTGCCGGTGTATCGTCACACCACGGCCCACCGTGATATAACCAATAATGGGATCACCCGGCACCGGATGACAACACCCTGCCATCTGGGTTAGCAGATTACCAACGCCATCAATGGTGATGGTGCTGTCGGACACTTTTTCCTGGGGTGTGCGAGTTCGAATTTCAAACGCTTTCTCTGCTTCCGGTTCCAGCTCTCTCTGAGCCAATGCCACCGCCTGAGTGACACGATAATCACCTGCACCAATGGCTGCATGCATATCATCGAGCTCTTTAAAAGGCGTTTGAGGCAGCAGTTCGTTGAAATTTATCCCAGTCAGAGCCAGTCGTTTAAGTTCTGCATTAAGCTGATTGCTGCCATCAATAATATTGGAATCACGATCCTGCTTTTTCAGCCAGCTGGTGATTTTTGCCCGGGCCCGGTTGGTGGTGACATAACCAAGATCCGGGTTAAGCCAGTCACGACTGGGTTGTGCGTTAGGGCCGGTCAGAATTTCTACCTGATTACCGGTTTTAAGACTGTGATTCAGTGGCACAATACGACCACCGACCTTGGCACCACGACACTTCAGACCGACTTCAGAATGAATTCTAAAAGCAAAATCGATGGGCGTAGCCCCCACAGCCAGATCCACCACATGGCCTGCTTTGGTGAAGACATAAATGCGGTCTGGCTCAACATCTGAGCGCCACTCTTCTGCAATTCCCCCCAGGTCACCCAGCTCTTCATGCCACTCCATGACATTACGCAGCCAATTCAGCTTTTCTTCGTAACTGTCACTCTTGGTATTAACGTCGGTGCCCTTGTATTTCCAGTGCGCACAAACACCCAGTTCAGCTTCTTCATGCATGGCTTCGGTACGAATTTGCACCTCAAGTGTCTTGCCTTCTGGTCCAAATACCGCAGTGTGCAAGGATCGATAACCATTTTCCTTGGGCGTCGCGATGTAATCATCAAACTCCTGAGGAATATGATTAAAAAGCGAATGCACCACACCCAGAGCCGCATAACAATCCCGGACTTCCCTGGTGATGACCCGAAAAGCACGAATGTCATAAAGATCTCTAAAGTCCAGCCCTTTGCGCTTCATTTTGCGCCAGATGCTATAAATGTGCTTGGCTCGACCGTAAACGTTAGCTTCTATCTGCGCCTCACCCAAGGCATCTTTTAGCTGATCCACCACATGGTCAATATACTGCTGACGATCCGTTCTCTTTTCGTCCAGCAGACGGGCAATTCGTTTGTAATCCTGCGGATTCAGATATCGGAAAGAGAGATCTTCCAGCTCCCATTTGATGTAACCAATACCCAGACGATGAGCCAGTGGTGCATAGATCTCAAAGACTTCTCTGGCTACCCGCCGACGTTTGTCTTTGTCTGCGTCTCTCAACGCTCTGATGGCACAGGTCCGTTCTGCCAGCTTGAGCAGCGCGACCCGGACATCGTCGATAATCGAGACCAGCATCTTGCGGACTTTTTCCAGCTGATCCTGACTCTGGTCCAACACCAGAGCTCTGGCGGGATTCAGCAATTCACTGATAGCCGCCATGCCCTGGACGTCCTTGATCAGGCGAACCACGGTCTTACCGAAGTCTTCTTCCACCTGTTTCATGGACAATTTACGCTCACGCACTGCACGATAGAGTGCTGCGGCAACCAGTGTTTCGGTATCCAGTTTCAGCTCTGCAAGGATTTCGACCATCTCAAGACCGGTACGAAAACAGCCTGGCCCTGTCGGCCAGACAGTATCTGCCTGCTGACGTGCTTCCTCTTCAGCCCAGCGACTGAGTTCACAGGCGGCTCTCAGGCGATCCGTTCCGGTCACACCAAAGCTTTCCTGCATTCGCGTCAGCCAGGCTTCCAAATCAACGGAGCCATCAAAGCGGACGGGATGATCTTCTCTAACCTTTACCATGAAAGTTTTCCACTTATTACTTTGGAGGTACGGCCTGACTGAAGGGCAATACCTCAAGGCTCACAGCTGCAGAGCAGAAGCCTGCCCGAAAATGGACAGCCTCTAAAACTTATCATTTATTAAAACAGTCTCTGCAAACCATGGCACCTATTCACTATATAAAAATGTGTTATATGTGGTGTTTTTACTGTTAAAACCTTTCATCGTTACAGAATCCAGGCTTTTAGCTCAGAGTTTTCTGAACAGCGCCATGGATTCGACATGCCCGGTTTGCGGGAACATATCCATCACACCCAACCTGACCAGCTCAAACCCCTGCTGCGCAAGAGCACCGGCATCCCTTGCCAGAGTTGCCGGGTTGCATGAGATATACAACAACCGATCCGGTATATGACCTTTCATCTGTTCAATAATTTCGAGGGCACCGGTTCTTGGCGGGTCCAGCAACATGGCATCATAGCTCTGATGTAGCCAGCCTTCTCCGGACTTATTACCTGCAACCAGTGCGGACAGATCAGCCTGATAGAACTGACTGTTCTGCAGCCCATTGAGTTCGGCATTGAACGCCGCTCTTTCAACAGAAGCTGCACTGCCTTCAACACCAATAACAGATCCTGCTTTTCTGGCCATAGCCAAAGAAAAGTTACCGAGACCACAAAAGAGATCAAGCACCCGATCCTCTGGCTTCAAATCTAGCCAGTCCAAAGTCTGGGCGACCATTTGGCAATTAACAGGCCAGTTCACCTGGGTAAAGTCAGTGGGTCTGAACTGAAACTTGAGATCTAACGCTGGTATCCGGTAATAAAGCCAGGGATCACCTACTGGCGAAAACAGACAACTGACGTGCTTTTCATCACCCATCAGATAGAGATGTAATTGTTGTTCCTGAGCAAAGCGTTCCAGCCTGTTCAAATCAGCTGGCGGCAGAGCTCTGATATGCCTGAGCAAGAGTGCCCGACCCGAGTCTGCAAGAAATAGCTCGGCATGACTGATCGCCTCTCGCTGTTTCAACTCAGGAAGCAGTGCTCGCAGTTGCTCTGGCAAAGGTTGTAGAGGCTCTGCCAATACAGGACACTCGGTGATATCAACTATCTGCTTGCTTTGCTTCTCTCGAAACCCCAGAGATAAACGCCCCTTTTTCCAAAGAATGGACAGCCGTGCACGATAGCGATAGCCATAGGGTTGAGAAACCAGAGGTTCGGCTATTTCAGCCGGTGTCAGTGATGAGAAGCGCTGTAACTGGTCCAGCACAATACTCTGTTTGCCCTGCAATTGCCCTTCATGGGACCAGTACTGCAGGCTACAACCGCCACAGACTTTAAAATGCCGGCAGGGAGGAGAGATACGCTCATCTGAAGCAGATTCGATATCGGTTACCCGACCGTTGCTATATCGACGTCGATCATCTGTCAGCAGGACTGAAACCTGCTCGCCGGGAAGCCCTCCTTCAACAAAGAGGGTTTTGCCCTGTAATCGGGCAAGACCACGGCCATCATGAGACAGGCCGTGTACAAAAACCTCTCCAACTACACGGCGCCTGCCGCCTAGAGAAGCCTTTTGAGATCGCATGAAACTGTATCCTTCAGATTCAGAAATACGCAAGCAGTTTGGATTAGAAAAGACATTCACTCAAACAATAGAACTATTATTGAGATGAATAAAAACGTATTTTCAGATACCAGACTGCGGAAAGAATAATTTTCGCTGCGCATTATACCTACAGCTGTATAAAATTTCAGTGTCCCAGAGCAATGTCTGTGTAAATATTTTTTGACCCATCAGATGAGTGCATCGAGCTAGCCAAGGAAGGTTTACCAGAAACCTTCACAAGTTAAAAATTAGCTTACACTTACACATCCCAGCGATCACTTGAGTGGGCTCAACCGAGGTGCTAATGAAGCTTTTCCAGACAAGTAATATTATCTACTTTACCATCTTGTTTGGCGGGTTACTGATCGGTATTCCTTTAACCGCAAAGCCTGCCCCAACATTTGAAAGATCAGCCATCCTTTCAGAAATCAGAGCACTGCAGGAAACGCTGGAGCAGCAAAAAATCGTACTGGCGGAACAAGAGCAAGTATTGATTAAATACAACAATAACTATTCTGACATGCCTCTCTACGAAACATGGGATGCAACCCTGTATCAGAACCCCGAGAACTGCACCAATACCACACGCAAAGAGCACGAGAAACTGGTCTATAAAGTGGCCAGTTACACAACTCTTGCACTGGCATCCATCCCTGCAGTCATTGGCCCTGCTGTCGAAGGCTATCGCCACCACATCACGTTTAATGTGAAAAAAGAGTCCGTGCTTTTGACCGCTTTTACCTGGCCCATTGCTTCAGCCTTTGGCAACACCTTTTTTGATCTCCACATTGCCACCAATCAGGAAGAAGACCTGCTACACAAGATACTCAATGCGGTGCCGACCACAATGATTGTATTAACCAGTCTCTATACCGCAGCCTCTCTGGTCCATTTCGGCAGAAAATACGGATTTCAAGGTGGCTGGTAAGTACATGAAGTTATTCGCAAACTTTCTCAGCCAACGATCAGCGCTCTCGCATCGAGGCTTCCTCAAAGCATTATTCTTCTTTCTTTATTTTGCATCACTCAACCTACCCGCCGCCGTATTCGAAGCGGACTTTAATGACTGGAATATTGATGAGCTCATTGAGTTCAGAGATAAACTGAAATCAGAGGTGTCACACTATGCATTTCAGATCGCTGAAAATGAGCGACAGATATACAAAACAAGAACAAACGAAGCCCAAAACACGGATTACACAGGCAGTGGCCTGACGCCTCTCAACTGCTCCAATGCAACCCAGCCTGTTATTAATGAGAAACTTCAAACATTATCAAAAGCTTCATCTTACATATCAGGCGTTTCCACCGTCATAGGACCGGGTACAGAAATTATTCATAACTATGTTGCCCACTACCGAAGAAAACTACCTGTCCCCCTGAGCAGCTACGGCTGGCTGGTGCTGGATGAAGTCTGCAACCTCTTTTTTATAGCGCACTTTACGTTTGACTGGCTGAACGGCGATGACACCCTCGGCTCGTACATTGGCAACATTGTGCCTTCTATGATGATGATTACCATAGATAATGTCGGACTGCTTACACTGTTTATTATTCACACCCGACTGATACAATTGAAGACTCCTGAGCGGCAATCCTTGCTGAATGGGATAAACTGATACAATTGACTCACCGCTACTAAAAACCTACGACAATCACTGATTATCTGGGTTTATCTACACCGTCAACACGGCTGCATACCGAAGTATGTCTTACGCCACTCTTGTGTAGGGTTTAAGGTCGAGCTGTAACGTGTCTCGACCATATCTATCTAGTGCCCGAACGGAAAATGCTCTTTTCTGTTCGAAGTTCAGCCTTCATAAGCCAGATATTTGAATAATCGATCAATAGGCTTTCTGATTTGTCAGTTTCATCGTAATTTTCTTACCAAACTCGTCATTTCTGCAATTTCAAGACAAGCGACGCTGGATTCAAGCAATAAGTGCAAGCAACTCCCCGGTGTAGACTTCGAGCGGAGTTCGCCCACCTAATACTTTTCTCGGCATGGTATTGATTAACAATTCAGTTTCTCGAATCTCTGCTGCTGTCAGACCCCCGAGAGCCATTTTCTTAGGCCAGGTTCGACGGATGATGCCATTAGTATTCTCGTTCGTTCCTCTCTGGTAACTGGCATAAGGCTTGGCAAAAAATACATCAGCACTCACTGCTTTAGCTACCTTTTCATGAGCGGCAAACTCACCCCCGTTATCCAGTGTGATGGTGCAAACAGATGATACCCGTCCCAGCAATTTAATCATGCTATCTGCAACCGTTTCTGCTTGCTTGTTGTCCACTTTATCAATCAGTGTGAAGCGGCTTTTTCGGTCAACCAATGTCACCAGGTGAGCGTCCTGTCCAAATACCGTGTCACCTTCCCAGTCTCCCAGGCGAGACCGAAGATCTACAACCTCAGGACGTTCAGTAATATCAACGCGATTGGGTATCAGGGAACGTCCCGCCTTGCGTTTACCGCCCTTGCAGCGTCTCTTTCCAAAACGAGGCAGCTTCTTGTACAGTGTGCCTCCGCTGGCCTTGTTATCAGCGATACGAGCGTAAATAGTGGTATGGCTCAAGGTGATTTCAGGGATCTCGATTTTCATCCTGCAGCTGATGTTCTCAGGTGACCAGCCAAGCAGCAGACCATTTTCTATAATCGGCATTTGTCGTTCATCGACTTTACTGTATTTTCTGGCTGACACTCTACGATGAATAGCCATACTGTGAGCTGTCTCGGCACAATAACCGTTGCCATCAGTATTGCGTTGAAGCTCCCGAGATAAGGTGCCTGCACTGGTGCCAATTCTCTCTGCAATCTCTTTCTGCGTAAGACCTGTCCCAAGAAGAGCTTCGATCTGGTATCGTTGCCCCTGAGTCAGTTGCTTGTATAGTTTGGTTTGTGTATTCATTCCTGACTTCCATTTCTGAGTGTGAGAGCTACAGAATGTACCAGCAGCTGGCTCACATCTGAAATATCAGTCGATTGCACTTATTGTATTAATCCAGCATCACTTTTCAAAAGATTTAAAGTTGTTGGTATACCTTCTGTACCAAATTGATACATAGCAGAAATTATTGCAGCCCGCTCATTAGATTCCGGAACAACAAATCCAGCCATTTGCTTATCCAATGACTTTTCATAGCTATCAACAACCTTATTTAGAAGTTGTGTTGCAACTTGCTCAGAAGGAAGGAAGTAAGTAATTCATATCCTTCGCAAAAACCTTCATGATCTCTGTGTATTTTTCTTCATTAGATAAAGGTGAGGATATATTAAATCCATTATCCACTATTGTTTTATCCAATATCGTCCTATACAAGAATTCTGCACTGCTATTTTCATCCAGATTCAAGCCCAGAGATATAGCAATAGCGTGTAATTCACTAGCACTACCAGACTTACCATTAATAGCACTTAGATCTTTGGCTTTATTTAGTATCGCAACTTGTTCATTATTTAATGTCTCTGCACCAACAGAAGAAAGCGTATTATTAATTGATTCAACACTTCTAACAAGAAAATCAAAACCGTATCCTACTGCAAGATTTTTTTTACCATCATAATGTGCAGAAAGATCAATTTCTCTAGCTGGGCTATTTTTAAACAAGGGGGCATTTTCTTGTATTTTTATCTCACTATTTCTTGTTTCAATATAGCTTTTTGAAGTTATATTAAATGTAAACGACACAATAAAATTCCTTTTCAACTAATATCTTTTTAATTAACAGTATTTTCATTCGAAAAACACTCTGCACCGATGATAGTTACCTATATCACCTTTAATTAGCGATTTAGCATGCAAAATACTCACACTTGAACCACTCCACAAGTATTTACCAGGATATCTCTTCACTAAAGCAAATACATAAATTTCACCTTTATATTTAAGGCTCTTCAGGGATAACTGTGGGTAAAAATGAACAGATTTTGAGATAAAAGCATCAGTAGCAAACTTTTGATAGTTTTTTGTTGATGGACAAAAAAACAACAAAAGTGACCACTGATGCTGATTAAAACTATCCTCAATAAAGTTCATAAACTCAAGTCATTTGTTTATCAAGATGTAAAGCTCGGCTTCTATCAAGGTTCTGAAGTATTCAATGTAACCGTTGTTCCACGAAAGAACAGTCACGCTATCTGCTCAGGATGCCAGAAGCCTGCTCCTGGCTATGATCATCTTGCTGAACGTCGCTTCGAGTTTATCCCTCTCTGGGGCATCAGGGTTTTCCTGCTCTACATAATGCGACGGGTGGAATGCAATTCATGTGGTGTAAAGGTTGAACAGGTTCCATGGGCTGATGGCAAGAAGGAGCTGACCAAAGTTTACATGCAGTTCCTCGCACATTGGGCAAAAAAGTTATCGTGGAAAGAGGTTGCCAGTAGTTTCAGTACTTCATGGGAGAAAGTCTTTCATGCTGTTGAGTACGTTGTTGAATGACTCGTTCCCACGCTCCAGCGTGGGAATGCATACCTAAACTCACCATAACCGATCCACCTCTAACAAACCTCAACACCAAGGTAATTCCTCGCGCTGGAATAACGCCAGTGTTCTGCTCTATCCACATAACCACGCTTCACCGGGTTTTGATGAATATATTCCACTTTCTGTCTCATCGTAACTTCACCCTGGATTAACTCGGGGTGAACACCTTCCTGCCAGAACTGAAAAGCCCTGTCATTTTTATACGCCTTCTTGTAAAAAGCCAGCTGGTCGAGTACTGTTTTTGCTTTTCTCTCACTCAGCCACTGGATTAACTGCTTGGCGGTGTAAGCTTTAAATTTTGCTATATCTTTATCCAACTCTGGACTCTGCGCCAGAATGTGTAGATGATTTTCAAGAATCACATAGGCATGTATTTTCATGCCTTGGCTCATCAAATGTCTCATTGAGTCCAGTAGTATGGCGACAGTCTCTGGCCTGGTAAAAACAGAGATCCAGTGCAGTACGGTTAACGTCATAAAATGCGGTTGATCCGGTTGAGTGAATTTATATCGACTTCTACCCATTTCTTATTCCGAGTGTTTTATTAGTCAGATCGGGATAGGGCGTAGCCTCACGGCTACGCTCCTCCCACAACACCCAGCATACGGGTCCGTACTGGGCGTTTCGGCCAGTTAAGCGGCCAACAATCTGATTAAACCTAACTTATCAAACCAACTATTGGGTAGCGCCATGTGTAACGCAGGACTCCGGCTCACTCGCCAATGTCCTTTTCCTGAAGCTACCGTTTGCCTTGTCAGTTTGTCACTGATTCCCTGCTTTCGCAGTTCCTTGTACCGCTTTGGGCTTCTCTTCCATTGATACCAGAGCAGACTTCGCAACCGCCTTCTTATCCAACAGTCAAAGTGTTCAAACTCTGTGCGGGTTTCTACTTCTCGGAAGTAGTTCTTCCATCCCTGCAAGTACCTGTTGAGTCCTTCCAGCCTCTGCTCAAGGGATCGACCTCCCTTTCGGGTTAGCTGTCTGATTTTATCCTTGAAGCGCTTGCCACTCTTTGTCGCAAGGGTTTTCCTGCCGTCTCGGGTAAAACTGTACCCCAGAAAGGGGCGCTTCCATGCCCGATCAACCGCGCTCTTTGTGTGATTGACTTTCAGTTTCATTTTACCCTCGATCAGCTTGACCAGACTGGCCATCACCCTTTCCCCTGCCTTCTTACTTTTAACAAACACACGACAGTCGTCAGCGTACCGAACAAATCGCAGACCTCGATTTTCGAGCGTTCTGTCAAGTTCGTCCAATACTATGTTTGAAAGTACAGGAGACAGGGGACCTCCCTGTGGCACACCCTCCGCTTGCGGTTTTACCAGCCCGTTTTCCATCACTCCGGACTTCAGGAATCGACGAATCAAACGCAATACATCCTTGTCCTCTATATGCTCTGCCAACTTTGCCATCAGTCGATCATGGTTGACCCGGTCGAAAAACTTCGACAAATCAATATCCACCACCCAGTTGTAACCATCCTTCATATACAACTGAGCCTGACTGATAGCCTGATGTGCAGACCTATAGGGCCTAAATCCGTAGCTGTAAGCCGAGAACCTTGGCTCCCACTCTGCCTGCAATACTTGTTGTATTGCCTGCTGCACCATTCGATCAAGAGCTGTTGGTATACCCAACTTTCGCTCTCCTCCGTCCGGCTTGGGAATCAGAACTCTTCTTACTGGAGTGGGTTTCCACAACCCTCTGCTCAAACACTGCCTCAGTTGACGACCATGCCCTTGTAAATACGTGAACAGGTCTTCCACTGTCATGCGGTCAATGCCTGCCGCTCCTTTGTTGCGTTTTACTCGCTGAAAGGCTTTCTTCAGATTATTGGGGTGGGCGATACGTGCCATCAAGCCTGTATCGCTTGCCGGGCTTTCGTAATCCTGTGATGCCGACACAACCTCAGCCCTCATAACGTCGCAGCCTCCGGTTCCGCCGTGACCACTTGGCATGAGTTCCAGTGTTTGCTGGATTTGTCTGCGTCCGGTGTATCGAATAACAGAAACTATTCACCACTCTGTACCGTTCAGGCCTTCACTGACATTCGCCAGCTACTATGCCGTCTGCTGACTTCTGTATGGCGATCAGGCCACCTTACGATAGCCTCAGTCCGAAATATCAGACACCACACAGACCTCCCGAGGTAAGTCACACCGCCTTCGCCGCACAACCGCCAGATCTACTGCCTGAATGTCCGGATGAGTATGGACTTCGTCATCATACGCTGACTCGTCCTCACGCAGACAGCCTCATATCTGATTTCTGTTCGTCGGCTCGCGGTTTTGCTCCACACTGCCTTCAGCCTGCATCTCACGATACAAACCTTGTGCTTCGCTAGTCCTTCGCCCTCATCTGGCTGGACAGGGGACTTTCACCCCCAAGCTGTGTGACATGCTCGGCACACGTATGCATTCCCACGCTGGAGCGTGGGAACGAGTCAAAGTACCATCACCATTAAACTCTGAATAGGCCGTATTTAAATGCTCCCAGTACTCATTGTATGCAGGGTCAGCATTGATGTAGCCAGAATTCACCATATACTCATGGAGTTGGAGCATAGCCTGCTGGGAGTAGGCAGAATTTTCAAAGTTTGCAGGATCAAAAACCTGTGCAGGTTTATCAAACAGCACAGCCATCAAAGATGCCAGACCACCACCCAAGGAGTGGCCGGTAAACGAGATATTTGCGTCTGGGTATTTTGCCTTGGTTGCAAAATACAAATCAACGGCTTGCTCTAGCTGCTGACTATAAGCTCCCGTTGCCAGTGGTGCATTTGCAACAATAGTATCATTGAGAACATTATCGGTACCCGAGAAGGCAATAACAACTTCCGTTCCATTCGTATAAACAGCTCCGATGAAGTCGCTTTCTTCATCAATTACCCTCTTCCCATCCATTTGCCAGCCATCTTGCAAAACAATGGTATTCGACTCATTTGTCTTATATACATGCAAAGCAAGTTGTGCGTAAACACTAGTTTCTATTGTCATTATTTCACTTCCTTATTAATAGTATTTCATGGGTTACTGCTTATAATTCACAACCACCTCGTGAATACGGCTTATCGGTGACACACCGATACTTTGGTGCACCTCTAGGCCTTTTTAACCATCGTTCCTTTTTCTTTTTCAGAGACAGGTTTCTTTCACCACTGTATCTGACTCTCACCAACATATTAGGTGACGTTCTCTGTTCGATATATTTCATGGATATAGGATAAGGAACCCATTCACCCAGTTCATAACGGAATTCTATGTACTTATATTTTGGATCGGGTAGGCCAAGCAGAGTCACTCTTCTAGGGCCATCCGTCGTATACCAGGTAGCAATCACAAACCACTGACCAGTCTCTGGATTTTTGTCAAAAACAACAGGTAAGAAGCTGGAACTCCACTCTTTTGGCTTATCAGATATATCATCACCTATGATACTCAAGGTCATATTCTTGACCTCTATAAACCCAGGCCCTGCAATTTGCCCTCCTTTTTTAAAATAGGCAGCCCTTTTTACCCACACCACTTCACCAGTCGACAAAGCTACCTCTTCCTTCCATGAAAAACGATTCTCACCATCCCAATCGACGTACCAGTAAACCGCTACTATCGTTAAGACGAAGAAGGAAAACACTTTATGTTTTTTGATAAAAAGCCAAAGCTTTTTACTCAACCCAGCAATAAATTTCATCATTCCATTTCAACCTCTCAAAGCTAGCGCTCCCTGATACTCTCCTGCTTAAACCTCAAAAGCGGACTCAAAAAATACTCAATCAACCGCCGCTGTCCCGTTTTAATTTCCACCGCCACACTCATTCCTGGCGACAGGTTCACTTTCCTTTTCTCCACCAACATCCAGCCCTTCACAATCTGAACGTTGGCCAGATATCTCAACCCCTGCTTTTCATCCGGTACAGCATCATTGGAAATATTGATCAATTCACCTGATATCTGACCGTACTTGGTGAAGTTGAAGGTATCGATCTTCACTTCAGCCTTCTGTCCTTCCTGCACGAAGCCAATATCTTTGTTCAGCACCCAGGCTTCCACTTCCATCTTTGCTTCTTTTGGGACGATCTGCATCAGTGCCTGTGCGGGTTGTACGACACCGCCAATGGTATGTATTTGCAATTGCTGAACGGTGCCATCTAACGGCGCTGTGATCAGTTGTTGATTGTGCAATTCCTGTGCCTTGATACTTTCCTGTTTCAGACTGGCGAGCTGTCGGTGCAGTTGTTCTTGTTGATCCAGGCTTTCGCGTCGGGTTTGGGCGTGGAGGCTGAGGAGTTGGTTCTGAATCTCTTCCTGCTCGGCTTCCAGCTGTTGAACTGCTGCTTGCTGGGCTTTGATGTCTTCTTCCAACTCGATACGTTGCTGTTCCAGTTCGAGATACTGCACTTTTGATCCGTAGTTCTTTTTATACAGACCTTCCAGCGCCTGGGTGCGCTCCTCGATAATAGGCAGAACCCTTTGCAGTTTGGTGACAATGGCCTTTATAGTGCGCTGTTCTGCGGCTTTGCTCTTTAACTGACTCTTAAGGGTTTCAGAAGCTGATACATAATCTTCTATCTGTTGCAGCAACAGTTGCTCTTCAAATTCATGGTTACCTTCAACCATGCCTTGTGGGTAATAAGTCTCCAGATTGATTACCGCTGGTCTTGAGTGACTATCAATATCAAGATAATCAGTAAACGCCTGCTGTCGTGCCAGCTGAAGAGTATAAGCAGTCATCTCTTTGGTCAGCCTGACCAGCTCAGCCTCAGTGACAGTACCCACCAGAGTGACCAGAGGGTCACCGGTTTTCACTTCATCACCTTCACGAATATGAATCGCCTGTACTTCTCCAATCACCATGGGCTGAATGGTTTTTACCCGTTCACCGGGTACTATCTTGCCCTGAGCAGTAGCCACAATATCGATCTTGCCCACACAGGCCCAGATGATGGCAATAATAAAGAGCACCACAATGGCTTTGACTATGGCTCGACTAGCCGGATTGGCTGGGTTTCTTCCACTTCCAATGCAGCGGGTAAAAACTGTCGTCGAGTGTTTTGCAGCGCTTCCTGCTTTTCTGTTCTGGACAGCAGAGCTTTTGTGGCCTTCTCAAAGAAAGACTTAATCATTACACTGCCTCCCTTACGCCATGCTGATGAGCATTCAGTCGAGCATAGTGCCCACCCAGTTTAACGAGCTGATCATGGCTGCCCTCTTCTACGATACGCCCTTTATCCATCACAATAATCCGGTTAGCATCCCGTACGGTCGAAAGCCGGTGCGCAATAATAAACACAGTTCTGCCCTGGCTGATGCGTTTCATATTCTGCTGAATAATATGCTCGGACTCATAGTCCAGGGCACTGGTGGCTTCATCAAAAATCAGGATTTTTGGATTGGTAAGGAGTGCACGAGCAATAGCGATACGCTGTTTCTGTCCACCTGAAAGGGAACTGCCCTGCTCCCCCACCTGAGTGTCATAACCTTCAGGCAGCTCCAGAATAAATTCGTGGGCACCTGCCAGTTTCGCGGCAGCCATAACGCGTTCAATAGAAGCACCGGGATCGGCCAGGGCTATATTGTCCCGAACAGAGCGGTTAAACAGAAAGTTTTCCTGAAGCACTACCCCCACCTGCCTTCGTAACCAGGCTGGCTCCACCAATGCCAGATCCACACCATCGACCAGAACACGACCAGACTCAGGTACATATAGTCTCTGTACCAACTTGGTCAGTGTGCTTTTGCCAGAACCGGATCGACCGACTATGCCAATGATTTCACCGGGTTTAACTTCCAGGGAAACACCATTAAGCACTGCCGGTCGATCCGGCTGATAGCGAAAGCTGACATGCTCAAACTTGACGAAACCATTAAGCGCCGGAAGGGTTGTACGGTTTGGATCATGCCCAGGTTCTGTAGGCGTGTTTAATATGTCACCCAGCCTCTGAACAGAAATACCGGCCTGCTGAAAATCCTGCCAGAGTTGCACCAGTTTCAGAATAGGAGCGCTGACACGACCGGCAATCATGTTAAAAGCAATCAGCATACCCACTGACAGTTCGCCATTAATCACCAGCGTAGCGCCCACCCAGAGAATAAGAACGGTAACCACCTTATTAATCAGCCCTGCGGTCTGGCTGGCAATATTGCCAAGATTCATAGCCCGGAAGGATGCCGAAACGTACGCCGCCAGCTGATCTTCCCAGACTCGCTGCATCTGGGGCTCTACTGCACTGCTTTTAATGGTTTCCATGCCAGTAACAGATTCCACCAGAAAGGACTGGTTTTCAGCGCCCCGCTTGAACTTTTCATTCAAACGGGCACGTAATATCGGCGTGACGATCAGCGATAGAATAATGTAGAAAGGAATCGAACCCAGTACGATCCAGGTCAACGTTGGGCTGTAGAAATACATCACCACAAAGAAGATGATCGTAAACAACAGATCAATGCAGAGTGTTAGTGCAGAACCGGTAATAAACTCCCGAATCGTATCCAACTCTCGAACACGGGCTACCGTATCCCCTACTCTGCGCGCATGAAAAAAGGCCACCGGCAAACGCAATAGATGATTGAACAGCCGGGAACCCAGCACCACATCCACCCGGTTGGTGGTGTGGCTGAACACGTAATTCCGCAGACCATTGAGGACAATATCAAAGACAGACAGCACCAACAAACCAAAGGCCAACACATCCAACGTCGTTAATGCCTGATTAACCAGTACCTTATCAATAATGACCTGGAAGAACAGAGGGGTAATCAGAGCAAATAGCTGAATAAAAAATGAGGCCAGAAACACTTCATAAATCAGCTTCTTGTGCTTAAGAATGGCGGGTATGAACCAGCTGAAGTCAAACTTCGCCATCCCCCCCGGCAGCATGGAGCGCTTGGTAAAGAGGAACAGTTCACCGGTGAACAGGGTTTCCAGAACATCCAGCGATACTGTTTCTGGCTTATCCTTCAGCGGGTCCTGAATCAGCGCCTTGCCCTCATGAAAGCGGGCAATGATAAAGTAATGGCCATCGGTATGACGGGCTATAGCGGGTAAAGGAAGATCCTGAAGTTTTTCGCTGTGGGTTTCTACTCGCCGGGCTTTTAGTTTTAAAAGCTTTGCCACACCGAGTATATCAATGGCTTCAATAGCCTTTGTTGAATCACCCAACTGATGCTTGATCTGCTCTGGTTGAGCGGCCAACCCATGAAAGCGGGCAAGCATAACCAGGCAGGTTACGGCTGAATCCGAACTGCGTACGCCATCCATCGGACGTCTACTCCCTGTTTTTTTTATTCCTTTAATGGCAGCTATTAAACGTCACTTACTGTTTATAACTCAAGAGAAACCGGTCACACTTTCAAACAAATATACGGGAGATTACAAGCTGAATGTCAGAACACTTGTATTCACCTCCCTCTCAACCTGTTTTATCAAAGTAAAGTCAGATAAATACTTTTAGGCACAAAAGTATTTATCATCTATATTTATTAATAATATATATCCGGAATGAATCATCATGGCCAAAAGCACTACGACTGTCACGATCGATGAGGCTTTACTGCAGCAAGCTCGTAATATGAATATAAATATATCCGCTGCGGCAGAACATGGGCTCAGGGCTGAAGTAAAAAGCCTGGAGGAAGAGAAGCTGAAAAAACTCTACAGGAAAGCAGCCAAAGAGCTGGATGAGCATGCAGAAAAGCATGGACTGTTCAGTGAGGGGATGAGGCTATTTTGATGGGTCAGTTCGATATTTATCGCAATGCAGGGGATAGCAAAGAGCAATACCCTTACTTGATAGTCCTGCAATCTGATCTGATACCCACCCAAAAGAGCCAAATAGTAGCTCCGCTGAGCCATTCAAATCAGTTTGAACATGCTTTGAGAGTATATCCTCAGGTTGAAGTGAACGAAGAAGAGTGGCTCATAATCATCCCTCAATTGGCCTCGGTACCCGTCACAGCCTTAGGCGAACAAGTTGCTAATGTAGAATATGAGCGCAACAGTATCCTATCCGCCCTTGATCGTATCTTTACTGGCTTATGAGACTACCCTCTGCCTTTATGGTGACTCAAAGGATGAGCCACCCAACAGTAACTTAAAGCAGGGTCAGGAATTAAAAACCCCGGTAGAAAGATAACGATCTCCCCGGTCGCAGATTATGCAAACAATCGTTGCATTCTCTACTTCTTCAGCCAGCCTTAATGCGCCTGCCACAGCACCACCGGATGATACCCCACAGAAGATACCTTCCTTTTTCGCCAGAGTTTTCATGGTTTCTTCGGCTTCGGTCTGATTGATATCCATGACCCTGTCTACACGACTGTCATCAAATATTTCCGGCAGATACTCTGGCTGCCAGCGACGAATACCGGGAATACTGGCTCCATCTGCAGGTTGCAGGCCAACAATCTGGACATTCGGGTTTTGCTCTTTCAGGAATCGGGACGTTCCCATAATAGTCCCCGTAGTACCCATGGAACTGACGAAGTGGGTCACCTCTCCACCTGTCTGCTGCCAGATTTCTGGCCCCGTTCCGGTGTAATGAGCCAGCGGATTATCCTGATTTGAAAACTGATTAAGGACCACACCCAGGCCATCCTTTTCCATGTCCAGCGCCAGATCCCTTGCACCTTCCATACCTGCTTCCCGGCTCACCAGTTTAAGCTCAGCACCATAAGCCGCCATGGCTGCCCTGCGTTCTTCGCTCATATGATCAGGCATGATCAGAATCATTCGATAACCCTTGATCGCCGACGCCATGGCCAGTGCTATACCCGTATTACCACTGGTGGCTTCTATCAAAGTGTCTCCTGGCTTAATCGCTCCAGTCGCTTCAGCCTCAGAAATCATGGAGAGTGCCGGACGATCTTTGACCGATCCAGCAGGATTATTCCCTTCCATTTTCAACAATATGGTATTGCCTCGCCCGGCAGATAGCCTCTGCAACCGGATCAGTGGAGTATTGCCTACCAGGGACTCGATTGTGGGGTAATCCATAGCGCTCCTTCTCTAAGATCTCTTAACCATAACTTCCAAAAAGTACATATAACTCTTATGATGCGTCAGTAGCCTGTCCGAGCACAGTGGTCTGACGGCTCCCAGCATAAATGAAAATAATCCAGCCTGTACAATAATTAATTATGAAAACATCTTCCCAGACTGTTCAGCGCAGGATTCTGGTTCTGGCACTGCTTCCAGGTGCTCTCATCTCTGTCCTTATGTGCAGCCTTTACCTCTGGGCGCGCTTTACTGAACTTGATCAGCAGCTGATCACCAAGGCCGAGGAAATGACTCGCAGGCTTGCGACGCTTGTAGTTTACTCCATGGAAAGTGGTGAAATGCAAAGCACTCAGGATCTGGCCATTCAGACACTGGATGATACCGATATCAGAGCGGTAAGCCTGCTTGACCGGAACGGCAGGGAATTATTACATGCCGGACCCAACCTGCTCCCTATTGGCATGGCCCAGCCACTGCCCGGATCGGTTTCTCTTTACACTACACACGACTCTCTCAGGGCAATCGCCCCTGTCGTTCGTCTCAATGGAGATTCATCCGAAACCATTGGCTGGTTACAACTGGAATACGCTTACTCGGAAACGCGCATTCAGAAGTACCGAGCCATGCTACTGGGCATTATCTTATTGGCACTGGCCATCGGTATTGCCTTCTCTCTCTGCATGAAACTGTCGCGCGCTCTGATTAACCCCATGCAATCCATTGCCGATGCGATGGATGAAATAGACGCGCACGACCTGGCCAGCCGGCTTGATGCTTCTCCCAGGAGTATCTATGTCACTTTGGAGCTGGCGATCAATAGACTGCTGGAGAGGTTGACTCACTCACGAGAAGAACTGCAAAGAAGTGTAGATCTATCCACTAATGAGCTGCAGGAAACACTTGAGACTATAGAAATCCAGAATGTTGAGCTGGATCTGGCCCGTAAAGAAGCCCTTGAAGCCAGTCGTAGTAAAAGTGAGTTTCTGGCCAACATGAGCCATGAAATTCGTACGCCCCTGAATGGCATTTCTGGCTACACCGCTTTACTACTGGAAACCGAACTGAAATCACAACAGCGGGAATATCTGTCTACCATCGAGAAGTCCGCTCAGGGGCTGATGACCATGTTGAACGACATTCTCGACTTTTCCAGAATTGAAGCTGGCAAGTTGGAACTGGATAATCAACAGCTCAGTATCCGTGAAGTCATCGATGATGTTCTGGCTATTATGGCTCCTGCTGCTCACCAGAAATCACTGGAACTGGTCAGTTTTGTTTATGAAGATACCCCTGAAGAAATTATTGGCGACAAACAGCGCCTGTCTCAGATTCTAACCAACCTGGTCAGTAACGCCGTTAAATTCACCAATTACGGCAGTGTGGCGATTCGAGTAATGCTGGAGCAAGTGGACGACTCCGATGTCCACACGCTCAAGTTTACCGTCACCGACACAGGATCAGGTCTGACTTCCGAGCAACACTCCCGTATTTTCAAAGCCTTTTCACAAGCTGATTCCAGCAGAACACGACAGGCTGGAGGGACCGGACTGGGTCTGGCCATCAGTAAAAGCCTTGTTGAACAAATGCAGGGAGAAATTGGTCTCGATTCCGACCTTGGGAGAGGCTCAACCTTCTGGTTCACCATTCGAACCTGGCCCGTCAAAGATGAGAATGTGCTGTTTAAGCCAGAACCTATACCAGGCTGTAAACATGTATTGCTTTATGAACCTCAAGAACTCTCCAGACTGTCCATTGGCCATCAAGTACAAAGCCTGGGCCTGACTGTCACCTCGTTTCAGTCACTGACAGAGCTGCAAAGTTACATCGAAAAGCATAACAATCACGAACTTCTGTTACTGAGCCAGGGTGACGACCATCTGCAACGAACCATAAGACTTGCTGAGAATTATCTTCAGCAGAGTCCCGTTCTGATTTTAGCCATGGCCGGCAGCAGCAGCCATGCAGAACACCTGCCCATGGGTATTCACTGCCTGCTTAAACCCGTGGCCAGAAACAAACTGTTGCTGGCCATACAGGGCATGACATCAAACAGCCCTCAAGGCATGGATGTCATGCAGCCAGCCAAAGCGGTTTTTGAGAAGCAACTGGACATTCTGGTCGTGGATGACAACCCGGTCAACCTGAAGCTGCTTGAAACCATACTATTGAAAATGGACCAGTCCGTAGCCACTGCCAACAATGGCTTTGAAGCTATTGAACTCTGCCACCAGAAAGCTTTTGACCTGGTGCTGATGGACGTTCAAATGCCTGAGATCGATGGCCTTGAAACCACACTGCGGATCAGGAACATTAATAATATATACAAGCGTATTCCCATCATTGCCGTTACCGCTCATGCACTCCCCGAAGAACGTAAGCAGATTCTGCAAAGCGGTATGGATGACTATATGACCAAGCCGGTGAATACCCGCCAGCTGGTTTCCACTATCAGTCACTGGACTGGTAACTCTGTTCAGGCACCTGACGAGCCTTCGGAGGAGAAATTGCCCGGACAGCTACAACCCACGTCTTCCCCAGTTGATGAAGAGAAAAGCATACAACTGGCGGCAGGCAACCAGGAACTGGCCAGAGAGATGCTGGACATGCTGCTGGATGGCCTGCCAGATGATCTTAAGACAATAGAAGACAGCTTCAGAAATAACCTCCACGACCCTCTACTGGAGAGAGTGCACAGATTGCACGGTGCCTGTCGCTATTGCGCAGTACCGAAATTACTGGACGCCTGTCTCGAACTGGAAACCAGCCTCAAACAGACGGCCCACCTGAATTCGCCCAACATTATTCATGGCGTCGAAGAAGTAATTAAAGCCATTAAAGAACTGCTTGAATGGCAGTCATCAAGAGAAGCAGAAGTGATTGTCTGATGCACGTCACTGACTGCCAATAGAAATCGGAGACTAAAGAGGGTGTGAACAGCTCCTGTCACACCCTGACCTGCCAGAGGGATTCAGGATCAAGGCCGCAGAGTACGAACAGGACGGTTCAAATCTTCATTAACATTCAAGTACGACAAACGCCAGGGCGTGTTCAATCTCATCAGAAAGACTCAGATGAATCGCCTTGATGCCCCTTTCAGTTTGCAGCTCCAGGGCATACCCTAAAAAACGCATATGAGGCGCACCCAGCTCATCACTGAAGGTCTCCAGATGCTGAAATGAAACCTTGCCAATCCCTGTCCCCAACGCTTTGGAAGCAGCTTCTTTGGCGGCAAATCGTTTGGCTAGCCAGGCTGCCTGCTGCGGATGCGATTGAAAGATACTCAGTTCAGAGTCTGTGAGAATACGGCGGGCAAAAGTATCTGACCGCCGTTCGAGTATTTTTTTGAATCGCGCAATACTGGCGATGTCCGTACCGATACCCGCAATCATTTATGAAGAGCAGCTCTCAGCATTAATGTCTGCATTTCTTTAACGGCTGTTTTCAGACCCGTAAAAAATGCTCGCCCCATAATGGAATGACCAATATTCAGTTCATTAATACCCTCTATAGCTGCAACAGGCTCAACGTTCTGATAATTCAATCCATGCCCGGCATTAACAATTAACCCTTGGGACAAGGCAAATTCAGTGGCTTTTTTCAGCCTTTGCAGCTCAGCTTTCATCACTTTTGCCGTTTGGGCTTCAGCATAGGCGCCGGTATGCAGTTCGATCACAGGTGCACCGGCTTCGACAGAGGCTTTAATCTGTGCGAGATCCGGATCAATGAACAGAGAGACTTCAATACCCACCTTTGCCATTCGAGCACAGGCAGACGAGATGGAAGACATTTGCCCAACAACATCCAGCCCACCTTCAGTGGTCAGTTCTTCACGCTTTTCTGGCACCAGGCATACCGCTTGAGGCAAAACGCCTTCTGCAATCAACAGCATCTCTTCAGTGACGGCCATTTCCAGATTCATTCGTGTCTGCAGGACATTCCGAATCAATCTGACATCGCGATCCTGGATATGACGACGATCTTCTCGCAGATGCAGGGTAATGCCATCGGCACCCGCCTGCTCAGCCTCAATCGCTGCCTGAACCGGATCAGGATAGCCCCCCCCACGAGCCTGACGGAGAGTAGCGATGTGATCAATATTCACACCCAGCAGGATGCGGTTATGAGGAATCATGAGACAGACTTCTCCCTGGTACGGAATAATTCCCGACTTTTCAATGGTTTCTCACCCAGCAGGGGAGCCATTGCCAGACGGGTTAATCGTTTAAAACCCGGAAAATACTGAACGTTGTCAAAACGTCTTTCTGCCAGAGACAGCAGCAGATCCCCGGAAAAATATCGGGACCGGTCTCTTTCCCTGGGCGTCATCACAGGTAAAAAGCCCATTCCAGCTTTGAATTCATAAAGACGATCAGACTGAATTCTTGCCCCTGATACCGCATCAGAAGTAAACGACGGTGCATAGCCTGTCATTTCCAGCAATTCCAGCTCAAACACTCTCAGCAAGGGTTGCACAGGTGCATCCGAGGAAAGCTGTTCCAGCACAACACTGTAGAGATCATACAACCCCTCAATATGCTGACCAGGCAATACTGAACGCATCAGCAACTCATTCAGATAAAAGCCACAATAGAGTGACTTACCCTTTAAATGAATAGCGGCTGCAGTTTCAAAGCTATTGAGTGTTTTCAATTCTGACCGCCCTCTCCAGCTGACATAAACCCGGGTGAAGGGCTGCACAGCTGAAGAGCGGGATTTGGCCTGGCGAACACCTCTTATGACCATGGCAATACGACCATGATCTTTCACCAGAAATTCAGCAATAACAGAACGTTCCTTGTATGGCCTGCTGTGCAGCATCCAGGCTGCGCACATTTCGTTCATCAGTCGAAGTCGTAACCCAGACTTTTCAGAGCCCGGTCATCATCAGACCAGCCACCCTTGACCTTGACCCAGAGATTCAGCATGACTTTCGAGTCAAACATCTTCTCCATATCAATACGGGCTTCCTGGCCAATTTGACGCAGCCTTGCCCCTTTGTCACCAATAACAATGGCTTTCTGACTGGTGCGCTCCACCAGAATCAGAGCACTGATGGTCAAAAGAGGTCCTTTTGGACGCATTTCCTGCTTGAACTCTTCAATTTCCACCGTCATTTCATAGGGCAGCTCATCACCAAGCTGACGCATGATTTTTTCACGAACCAGCTCAGAGGCCATGAAGCGGGAACTGCGATCGGTCACCTGATCTTCCGGGAAAAAATGAATCCCTTCCGGCATCAGGCCATCAATCATGACTTCCAGCTCTTTCAGGTTATGACCGTGCAAGGCTGAAACAGGCATAATCGCTTTGAAATCCGCCTTTCCAGACACTTCCTGAAGAAACTGCATCAGTTCTTCCTTGCGTTCCTTGAGACGATCGACCTTGTTCAAAACGAGAATAACAGGGCATTTAGCATGACTCAGCTTACTGAGCACCAGCTGATCTTCTTCAGTCCAGATCAGACGGTCCACCACAAAAACGACCGCATCAACACCGGTCAGGGCGCTGCTGGCAGCACGATTCATATAACGGTTGATCGCCTTTTTTTCTGCCTTGTGCATACCCGGAGTATCCACAAAAATGGTTTGTACATTGTCTTCCGTCTTGATGCCCAGAACCTGGTGACGGGTCGTCTGGGGGCGACGGGAAGTAATGGACAGCTTCTGCCCCAGTACATGGTTCAGAAGCGTTGATTTACCTACGTTGGGGCGTCCGACAATAGCCACATAGCCACATCGCTGACCTTCAGTTACTGCTTCAGATCCGGTCACGGCTGAGTTCATTGGCTGTCTACTCCCAGTTTTTCCAATGCAAAACGGGCAGCCTGTTGCTCTGCCCCACGACGACTTGGTCCCTGACCCTCACTGCTGAGATCCAGACTTTCCAGCTCACAGACAACAGTAAACACCTGATCATGAGCATCGCCTTCGATGTTCAACACCCGGTATTTAGGCAGAGGATTCTGACGAGCCTGAAGAAACTCCTGCAGGCGGGTCTTTGGATCTTTGTTTTGTTGATCCGTTGTAGAAAGCCCTGCCAGTCGATCAGTAAACCAGCTGCGAATACGCTCACGGCAAGCTTCCATGCCAGCATCCAGATAGATGGCTCCAATGATGGCCTCTACCGCATCAGCCAGAATAGATTCGCGGCGATAACCACCACTTTTCAGCTCACCCGAACCCAACCGCAGACAGTCTCCCAATTGAAACTCACGACCAATTTCCGCCAGTGTCGCACCCCGCACCATACGGGCACGCAAACGACTAAGCTGACCTTCCCGGGCATCGGGAAAACGCTCGAACAGAGCTTCGGCGATCACAAAGTTAACAATGGAGTCTCCAAGAAATTCGAGACGTTCATTATTACGGCTGCCACAGCTTCTGTGAGTCAGAGCCAGCTCCAGCCGGCTGCGATCAGAAAATGTATAGCCCAGCCGGCGTTCCAGCCGGGCAAGTTCATCAGTCTTCACTGAGATTTAGCGTTCCAGTTATGTTCAAAAGTTAATACGAGATCAATGTTGTACATCAGGTGCACACGGCGTTCATAATCAATTTCGACCGCTACCGACTTACCCTCGTCCCGGAGAACCTTTGATTCTCCCTTGGCCAATTTGATCCGGTTGGTCATCAGCCCTTTATTGAGCCATTCTCTGACTTGCGGAACACCTGCTTCCTTGACACCAGTCTTGGTATCCATGGAAGTTAACACTTTCGATATGGCATAATCATCCAGATAGATGGGCGCCACCTTGAAAGTCAACATGATCATAAAACCACCGACCAGTATAGCTACCAGCCAGCCCAAAGTACTCAGTCCTTTTTGTCTGCTTTTTGCAACGGTCATTCTCCCTCCCGCCGGGTTATTATTATTTCCTGGCTAGCCTCCTGACAGAAAGCATCACGGCCATTTTCCTGCAAAAATACTTTTTACTATTTCAGAGAAACCTGAATCCTGCATTCAGACATAGACTCAAAGCTTTCTGAAATGATAAAGAGCACTCTGATTTTCTCCAATACCAAGACGACTTCTGCCCGCTAAAAGCGGGCAGCGCCAGGCCGAAAAAAATATTACTCTATTGTGCCATTATTTTTAAAGCTGGGCAGCTGGGTCCAGGTTGGCCAGTGCATCCAGATATAAATAGCCTTACCCACAATATTTTTTTCAGGCACAGTCCCCCAGTAACGACTGTCGTTACTACGATCCCGGTTATCACCCATCATGAAGTATTGTCCTTCCGGAATCACCCAGACACCTTCAGCACGCAGACTTCTGAGCCCTAAATCTTTGCGAATCTGGTGGTTTTTACCATCAATAGTTTCTTCAAACAGCTGATAAGGCCCACCTTCATCTCTCAGTTCTGCGATGTACTTCTCAGGAACTGGCTGACCATTAATGGTCAGTTTCTTGTTCATATAACGAACTTTGTCGCCCGGTATACCAATCACTCGTTTGATAAAGTTGATATTCGGGTTTGCAGGCTCCTTGAAGACCATCACATCACCTCGTTGAGGCTCGTTGATGGAGACCACTTTAGTGCCAATCACTGGCAGACGAAGCCCGTAATCGAACTTGTTCACCAGAATGAAGTCGCCCACCTGAAGGGTCGGAATCATGGAACCAGAAGGAATCTGAAACGGCTCAAAAAGAAAAGATCTCAGCACCAGCACCAGGGCCAGGACCGGAAAGATAGACTTGGAGGTTTCAATAATACTGGGCTCTTTCTCCAACTTTGCCAGTGCATCCTGATCAGGTTCTGAACCTGTACTGGACTTGAAACTCTCTATCGCTGCTTTTCTTTTGGGCAACAGAACCAGCCTGTCGAACAGTGCAATCAGACCTGTTATAAAAACCGCCAGCACCAGCAGCAGGGGAAAATTAATATCCATGGTTATTTGTTCTCAGAAACCCGTTCTCTATTGTACCGATAATCTGTTAAAACAGATGACATCACTGTTTTAACAGGAGAAGTTAGCACTTCCAGAAAAGCCTGCCAGCAAAGGCAGGCGAATCCTCTTTTATTTATCAACCTTCAATACAGCCAGGAAAGCTTCCTGAGGAATTTCAACCCGACCTACCTGCTTCATCCGCTTCTTACCTGCTTTCTGTTTTTCAAGCAGTTTCCGCTTACGAGAGGCATCACCACCGTAACACTTGGCCGTTACATTCTTGCGCAGAGCCTTAACAGTGGTTCTTGCACAAATCTGACCACCCACAGCAGCCTGAATAGCTACATCAAACATCTGTCGTGGAATGATCTCTTTCATTTTTTCAGCCAGTGAACGTCCACGGGAAACCGCATGATCCCGATGAGCAATCAATGCCAGAGCATCAACTTTCTCACCATTAATCAGAATATCCAGTTTCACCATGTTAGCGGCTTCGAAACGATCAAAACTGTAGTCCAGTGAAGCAAAACCCCGACTGACGGACTTCAGCCGATCAAAGAAGTCCAGTACGACCTCGTTCATGGGCATATCATAGGTGATCGCCACCTGAGTGCCAGTGAACTGCATGTCTTTTTGAACACCTCTACGCTCAACACACAGGGTAATTACATTACCCAGATAATCCTGTGGCACCAGAATATTGGCTTGAACAATAGGCTCTCTGACTTCCTGAATACCGGCTGGATCAGGCAATTTGGATGGGTTATCAACCTCAACCAGATCACCATTTTTCATCTCAACTTCATAGATTACTGTTGGCGCTGTGGTAATCAGGTCAAGATCGTATTCACGCTCCAGTCGTTCCTGGATGATCTCCATGTGCAGCATGCCCAGGAAGCCACAACGAAAACCAAAACCCAATGCGTCACTGCTTTCTGGCTCGTAGAACAGGGAAGCATCGTTCAGGCTCAATTTTTCCAGCGCTTCACGGAATGATTCAAAATCATCAGAGCTTACCGGGAACAAACCGGCATAAACCTGTGGTTTGACCTTCTGAAAACCAGGCAGTTCCGGAACATCCGGTGTTTTTGCCATTGTCAGGGTATCACCCACAGGGGCACCGTGGATGTCCTTGATACCGGCAATAACGTAACCTACTTCACCGGCTTTCAGCTCGCCGGTCGCTATCATTTTGGGTGAAAAGATACCAATATTATCTACGCCATGAGTCTGACCAGTAGACTTAACAAGAATCTTGTCGCCCTTCTTCAGAGTACCGTTTTTAACGCGTACCAGAGACACAATGCCCAGATAATTATCGAACCAGGAGTCAATGATCAGCGCCTGAAGATCACCGTCGATATTACCTTCCGGAGCCGGAATGGTCTGAACCAGACGTTCAATAACTTCTTCGATTCCCAGACCACTTTTAGCAGAACACCGCACGGCATCCAGAGCATCAATACCAATAATCTCTTCAATTTCCTGGGCTACCCGCTCAGGCTCAGCCTGGGGCAGATCCATTTTATTGAGGACCGGCATCACTTCCAGCCCCTGTTCAATAGCGGTGTAACAGTTCGCTACTGACTGGGCTTCAACACCTTGCGCTGCATCAACTACCAGCAGTGCACCTTCACAGGCAGAAAGAGAACGGGACACTTCATAAGAGAAATCTACGTGTCCCGGCGTGTCGATAAAGTTCAACTGGTAAGTTTTACCGTCTTGAGCGGTATAATCCAGCGTAACGCTCTGCGCCTTGATGGTAATACCACGTTCACGCTCAAGTTCCATGGAGTCAAGAACCTGAGCTTGCATTTCACGATCACTTAATCCTCCACAGTTCTGGATAAAGCGATCTGCCAATGTCGACTTACCGTGGTCGATATGGGCAATAATGGAGAAATTCCTGATATGACTTAAGTCGCTCACGATTGCATCACTACAAAAAATTTGTCCCCGCTCAGAGTTCAATCTCTTTCACGAGGACAGTTGTTCAGCTTGCAGGGTCTTCACTGACCTGTATGACAGGCGCGAAGCTGCTGTATATTCAGACAGATTCTACAGCATCTGAAGATTCAGATCACCCCTGAAGACTTGAAACACCGGCTGTATCTTCAGCGGGAGCGGCATGAAACGACGTTTTTCCAGAAAACAGCCTGCTGCCATGATCGGTAACAGGCTGCCTGCAAATTACTCAGCCAGACGGAAAGAGATGTATCCTGACTGCCCGCCTCGCAGCACCCTCATGGAGATAGAACGATCCTTGGGCAGACCCGAGACGACCTTATTGAAATCCTTGACGGACTCAACTCGATTGTTATTCAGATCGGTTACCACATCCCCCTGACGAAGACCTATTGAACGAGCTACACCAGAAATAACCCCGGTAACAACAACGCCTTTGACGTCCTGCTCAAGACGCAGTTTATTGCGATAGTCTTCATTCAACTCTTCCACCTGAATACCCAGACGGTTCTTCTTCATATCGGGCGACGTTGGACGCTCTGCGCGCTGCCTCTGTTCATCAGGCAACTCTCCAACCTCAACCTTGACGGACTTTTTCTTGCCATCGCGAATCAACTCCAGCGTCGCCTTGTCGCCTGGAGTAATGACGCCAATGGCCATAGGCAAACTACCCGATCTCATAATCTCGCGACCATTCACCCGGGTAATAATGTCGCCAGGATGCAGTTTGGCCTTATCAGCAGGACCACCAGGGACCACCTGACTGATCAGAGCACCCATCGGTTTTTCCAGACCAAAGGACTCTGCCAGATCACGATCTACTTCCTGGATAGCCACTCCGAGCCAAGCCCGGGTGACATAACCTTTTTCTTTCAGCTGCTCAACCGCCCACTCAACATGATCGGAAGGGATGGCAAAAGACAACCCCATGAACCCGCCAGAACGGGTAAATATCTGAGAGTTGATACCCACCACTTCACCTTTCATATTGAACAGTGGACCACCAGAGTTACCTGGATTGATAGGCACATCGGTTTGAATGAAGGGTACATAAGCATCACTGGGCAGACTTCTGTTCAGCGCACTGACAATACCCTTGGTGATGGAATATTCGAAGTTAAACGGAGAACCAATAGCAGCCACCCATTGGCCTGGCTTCACATCATCTGAATCTCCCATCTTCACGACAGGAAGCTTGCTGTTACTCTCGATTTTCAGCAGAGCCAAATCAGAGCGTTTATCGGCACCAATCAGCTCAGCAACCTTTTCACTGCGATCATGCAATCGCACCATAATTTTTTCTGCCCCTTCAACCACATGATTATTCGTCAGAATGTAACCATCCTTTGAGATGATAAATCCGGACCCTAACGACATAGGCTGAGGCTTGCCAGAAGGCGCCTCTGGCATAGGTACACCAAAGTAACGACGAAATATCTCCGGCAGTTCTTCACCACCCGGGCCATAGACCTGGCTGCGCCCCCGCTTCGGGGTTGATAGTGTACTGATATTGACTACAGCCGGCGAGGCATCCTCAAACAACCGGGAAAAGTCCGGAAGATCACTGGCCTGAACCAGTTGTACCGAAAGCAGCGAAAGACTCAGAAAATAAATAAAGTTCCTGAAGAGAAGGTTGACCCTGTTCATGAACCTGACTTCTCCTTACATCCTGTGGCCAGGAGCCCAGAATGGAGTATTGTGTGAATGAATGATTTGGACGATTAAGCGGACCAGGACTGACTGGTTGTTATTAACTCAGGTCCGACCACCTTCCGGGGCAGCACCTTAATCACTTTAACGCGACACATGTCGCTGGTTGATTGGCCCAGCATACGCACAGGTATAAACCCGGCAGCCAGGCCTGCCGTAGCAGACAAAGCGATAAGCAGTTCATTCCAGCCGACAGCACTGGCCAACCAGAGTGAACCCATCATACATATCAACGGCATAAGATAAACCAGAAGAGAAGCTCTCATCAGGGCACTTTCAGGGATACCAACCACCACCTGGTCGCTCTCTGCAACCAGGAAGTTATTGCTTGCCCGAATATAAGACTGCTGCTTGCTGGCCCGGTACTTCTCCAACAAATTCTGACCACAGCCATTACGTGCACTGCAACTGGAGCAGGTGCTTTTGCGAATAGTTTCTACCCACACAGCGTCCTGCTCAACGGCCACAACCCTGCCTTCTTCCTCAATCATTTATCTGCCTGCTGACTCTGTTCCCTGGGGCGAACTGAAACCGCGATTCTCTCGGCAGTACCCAGAGGAATCTCACCCAGGACAGTGACATGAAAATATTTTTCACCGTTACGAAACACTTTGGAAACTGCCGCCATAGAACCAATCTGCTCGGTTGCCTGACTCAATACCCGAGTTTCATCCGGCTCAACAAAAACTGAAAAACTCGCCAGACCATCAGAGAAGTTCAACGTATCAACCTTCTGATTGCTTACGGCTGAATTTCGACTGCTGTGACCTCTAGGCGAAAAACCTTCCGGCACCCAGCCTGCTTCCCAATTCCATTCAACTTTCTCTGGAACCGAGTCGCTGTTCAGTTTTACTACATTCTTGTCTGCTGATTCTGGCAGTTTACGCTTTAAACGCTCCAGCTCATCCCGGGTTAACTCCCCGGGAAACTCAAGGTGGGTGAACTGCATTCTCTCAATGATCCTGCCTTCACTGTCCACCATGACAGACTTGAGTAAAAGACCGGTTCGACGATCCAGCCATAACTGGTAGCCATACCGGAAACGATCTGTCGGCACTACCAGAAGCTGTACAGTCTCACGATCAGCTACCCGATCCAGAGCAGCGGGCTTCAGCTTATAATGCTTATCAAAGTGACCGGAGGTAAAACGACCCACCATGGGAACCAGAGACTCATGCTCAAATCTTGCTGGCTCTCTTCCGGCACTGGTGAAAGTAATATTGCTTCCCTGACGAACCATTTCTCTGGGCAGTCCATCAAGAAAGGCAATTCTTTCCAGTTCCTCTGACTTGCCATTTACTTTCTGAAGCGTATGCGTTACTGCCAGGGTTTCTAGGGTAGCACCCTGTTGGTAAACAAAGTGTCCGCGATAGGTAAGATTTTGAGTGGCCTGAATCATGGTTTCTAACCATTTATCAGGCGTATCGGCGGGTTCAGATGTCTGGCCGGCAGCAAAAGCCTGACCACACATAGCTGCCAGCATTACCAGCAGCAGTGGGAATAAGCGCCCCCTGTTCAATCGGATTCCTTTCATAAACTCATTGTGATTCAAATGTGGTCAAGCGTGCAAAAGGGAGAATTCCCTGCCCCGAATTCATGGCACTCATTTCAGCATGCTGAAGCGCATAAGCCCTGAAACGTTCTTTAGTTGCTCTGTCGGCAACACTCTGTGCCTGTGCCAGCTGCTCTGGAGTAATGCTGTCATGCTGGCGAGAGTTATAGCCCGCCTTAATGCCTGAAGCACCATAACCATTCTGAGCCACTTGCAGAGGCTGAGACAACGTTGTCTGATCATTGATAGTGGCTACCAAAGGTTCAGCATCCGGGCTGGTATTATAATTCTTCACACCCAGCAGCACAGCAAACGCTACAGAAGCAGCAACAGCCACACGACCGGCTTTTGACCACCATTGATCAACAACCGCCAGAACCCCCTGCCTGGAAACCGATACTGCTTCTGTCACAGAGTGCGGAGCTTCTGCTTCCAGCCTGTCTCGAATACCCGCCGACAGGTCAATGTTCATAAATTCATTGGATTCGTGCCGAAGCGCGTCCCCCATCATCTGATACCTGCGGGCTTTATCCCTCAGGTCTTCATCACTGCCGATATTATCCAGCACACGACGAAGCTCAAACTCTCCGGCCTCACCATCCATCGCTGCGGACAGTGATTCTTTTAACCTTTCCTGGGCATGATTGTGAGATGCTTTCTCACTCATAGGCATACCTCTGGTCATCCAGTCTGGCTGATACCTGATGCAAAAAGTATCAGCAGTTTCAGTCAATATTTACCCTGAAAATGATTCCCTCCAGGAGTGATGAAATCATTTTCCTTGCTCATGGCAATTACTGTCTGCCATCAGTCAGCCACGACGCAGCAGTGGCTCAACTTCTTTGTCAATCGCCTCTCTGGCCCGAAAAATCCTGGATCTTACGGTACCCACAGGGCAATCCATGACATTGGCAATTTCGTCATAGCTGAGCCCATCAAACTCTCTCAGCATGACAGCGGTTCGCAACTCATCCGGTAGACGACGGATCACATCGTGGATCACCTGCTCAATCTCATCCCGGTACAGATTCCGCTCAGGAGTATCAATCACCCTGAGAGCCGCTGCAGTATCCAGAAAGTCAGCATCATGAACATCAATGTCAGACTCCGGAACCTTACGCCCCTTGGAAACCAGATGATTCTTGGCAGTATTCACGGCAATCCGATACAACCAGGTGTAAAACGAACTGTCGCCACGAAACTTGTCGATCGCCCGGTAAGCCTTGATAAACGCTTCCTGGGCGACATCCTGCACTTCCTGATAGTCAGAAATATAACTGCCTACCAGACCCAGCACCCGGTGCTGATATTTAAGCACTAGCATATCGAAGGCCGCTTTATCGCCCTTCTGTACGCGTTCTACCAGCTGCTGATCTGCCTGTGGATGCTCTACCATAGAGGGGGTCTCCCGCTATTGCAGAAAATACACGGGCGAACAGGAAAGGAAGGAACAGATGCCATAGTAAGCCCACCATAAAGTTTATGGTGCCTTTTATGGCATTCTGGCTGACCAGAATCCCCCCCCTTCCACAGACACATGCCTGTGTTGCGAATTCTATCTGCTTCTATATAGACCATGTTGCGGCCAGAAAGTTCCCGAACTCATTCAAAAAAATTTCACAGTATCGGCTGAAAACTGATTCGGATCATCACAGCGTACTATAGTGCTCACCATAATTTCTATATACTTGATACCGATTTCTCAGTGTTTTATAACGCCGTACGTTGAGTCTGCTTCTAAACAGCCATGAGCGGAGACCTGATTACGCACCTTTCGGAACGCAATAATTTTCACTGTAAAGGCGAGTGATATTCTCCGTACAATCCATCGGCAACCTATGACGCAGCTTTAGATTGAAGTGAGTTTAAACGCCATCGTTCTGAGTTCCAGTTTCACCTGTAAAACGACCAGAATCACTTCATACTCATCAGGCTCGACAAGAACACCCGAAGAAACAACGATTTGCCATGAGCATAGAAAAACATTATGCAGTAACCACGCATACAAAAATGGTAAAACATAATATTTTTCACGATAAAAACACCTGAATGCCAACGACGTCGTTAGGCTTTCAGTAGAGGAAGCTGCACCACCTGGCCTGAACACTCACCCAACATGGATAGCATGTCTAACCGTGTTCATGATTATTTCCCGTTCTGAGCCAGTCGTGACAGATTCCTGATACAGACCCCGCAGTCTGTCATTAGAAGGACCAGGGAACATATGCACCCAACACTAGACTATGACGTAGTAATCATTGGCAGTGGCGCAGCCGGACTCACTCTGGCACTGCATCTGGACAGCCATCTGAGAGTGGCCATTCTCAGCAAGGGAGAGTTGACAGCGGGCTCATCCGCCGGCGCCCAGGGCGGTGTTGCAGCGGTTCTTGATACCCAGGAAGACAGCCTGGGCAAACACATAGAAGACACTCTGGTTGCTGGCGCAGGCCTTTGCCGCGAAAGCACCGTTAAGCACATTGTCGAGCAGGGTAATGCCAGCATCCAGTGGCTGATAGACCAGGGCGTTCCCTTTACCCGCGAACCAGAAGATGAAAAAAACTTTGATTTTCACCTGACCCGGGAAGGCGGGCACAGCGCCAGAAGAATCATACATGCGGCTGATGCCACCGGCAGGGCAATATCCAACACCTTGATCGACAAGGCCAGAAAACAACCCAATATTGACCTCTTTGAACACCATCTGGCCATCGATGTTGTTTCTACCAGCAAGCTGGGCCTGAATGAACAGAGATGTGTAGGCGTTTATGTTCTGGACATTCATTCTGACCAGGTGAAATTATTCCGGGGACGAGCGCATGCTATTGCCAGCGGCGGGGCCAGCAAAGCCTACCTTTTTACCAGCAATATCGACGGAGCCAGCGGAGACGGAATTGCCATGGCCTGGAGAGCGGGTTGCCGGGTTGCCAACCTCGAGTTCAACCAGTTTCACCCCACCTGCCTGTTTCACCCCAAGGCAAAATCCTTTCTGATATCTGAAGCCGTCAGAGGAGAAGGCGGGTTACTGGTTCGGCCGGACGGCACTCGCTTCATGGATGACTACGACCACCGGGGTGAACTGGCTCCCAGGGATATAGTCGCCAGAGCCATCGACCATGAAATGAAGAAGCTCGGTGCAGACTGCCTGTTTCTGGATATCAGCCACAAGCCCCGGGATTTCATTATTTCCCACTTCCCTAATATCTATGAACGTTGCCTGGAATATGGCATCGACATGACCCGGGAACCTCTTCCTATTGTCCCGGCAGCCCATTACACCTGCGGTGGTATTCTGGTCGACCTGAGCGGACAAACCGATGTCCCGGGGCTTTACGCGATCGGAGAGTGTTCATTTACCGGCCTGCATGGAGCCAACCGTCTCGCAAGCAACTCACTGCTGGAATGTTTTGTCAGCGCCAGAAGCTGTGCCGAAGATATTAATCGCACCATTGCCAACCAGCACCCCTGCCCCGTCATCCCCCCCTGGGATGACAGTCAGGTAACGGATTCTGATGAGAACGTTGTCATTGCTCATAACTGGGACGAACTCAGACGATTCATGTGGGACTATGTTGGTATTGTCAGAACCACCAAACGACTGCTTCGGGCCAGAAACCGCTCCAGGTTGCTGCAGCATGAAATTCACGATTTCTACAGCCATTTCAAAATCAGCAATGACCTGATTGAGCTGAGAAACCTATCCCAGGTGGCGGAGCTGATTATTGATTGCGCACTCTCTAGACAGGAATCCAGAGGGCTGCATTTCAACCTGGACTTTCCATTTACAAGGGAAGACAGCAAAGAGACTGTTCTGATACCAGAAAACTTTGCTCCAGAAAACGCCATCCAGTTTTAATGCTTAAGCACCGGGATTCACGGCTTTCATTGCAACGCCGTGGATTCCAGTTCCTTATTGACCGGCAAGGCATTTCGTCTTTGTTCAGGAGAAATAAGCAAAGCGCCCAGACATCCAGCCAGACCACTGACAATCAAATAAAAGGCCGGTGCTGCCTGCAGCTCAGTCACCTGAATCAGCCCCATGGAAATGACCGGACCAAAACCGACAAAGAACATGGCACCCACGTTATAAACAGAGGCCGTTCCGGTAAACCGGATACCGATCGGAAAGGCTGAAACCACCAGCAATAAAGCAATACCTTCAATACTTCCCCACAGAACAGCACCCAGCAGAGCTGTCACCAACAGATTGGCTTCGCCCGAGGCATACCAGTAAAACAACGGCCAGGCCGTCACAACAATCAGCAAGGATGACCCCAGCATCAAATAGCGCCGGTCTACCCGGTCAGCCAGCCAGCCCACCAACAGGCAGACGGGCACACCCGCAAACATACTCAGTCCGTTCGCCAATGCAACTTCTCTGGCCGGGTAATCGAGCAAGCGGGTAAGATAACCCGGAATAAATAGCACCAGGACCGTCACCGAAACCAGCACTGGCATCACCAACAACAACCCCGTCAGTATTTGCGCTTTGTAAGCCTTAAGCATGGTCAGCACAGGCACCCTTTCCACACCGCCAGAAGCGACAAGCTCTCTGAAAACCTCTGGCTCGGAAAATCGTCTTCTGATGATATAACTGACCGCTCCCAGCGAACCGCCCAGAATGAAAGGCACTCTCCACCCCCAATCCACTACCTGCTCCATGGTCAGAAGATGAATTAACACCCCATGTACAACGACGCCCAGCAGTATTCCCGCCAGCGACCCTGCGCCCAAAATACTGACAGCAAAACCTTGAGTACGGGCAGGTACCGTTTCATAGAGATAGGTAAAGGCACCCGAGAATTCTCCCGCGAAAGAAAAACCCTGTATAAAACGAAATAAAGCAAGCAGGACTGGCGCCATCAGCCCCAACTGAGCATAACCAGGCAATAAGCCAATCATCATTGTCGATAGAGCCATTAACAATATAGTGATGGTAAAACTGGCTTTACGGCTATGTCGATCTCCCCAGTGACTAAAGGCTATAGCGCCCAAAGGCCTTGAAAGATAACCCACGGCAAAAGTGATGAACGTATTAATGAGTGAGCTTGTACTATCCGAAGCAGGAAAGAAAACCAGGGAGATATATGCAACCAGATGTGCATAAACAGTAAAATCGTAGGCTTCAAGGAGTCCACCCAGGGATGTAATCGCTATCACCTTTCTCTGAGGCAAAGCCATATCTGTTACCTTTCTTATTGATGAATAACCTAATTTAAAAAGAATATTTACAAACGAACCTCTAACTCTGAGCCGCTTGTGAAATACCGCCGGAAAACAAAAGCTGCTGCGTCTCAACTAACTTGCTGACAGCAACAGCTTTGTTTGACCCGCTCAAGCAGAACTCTATCCCTTGATCTTGGATCGCCGATCAGTTCGCCATAATCATGGACAACTGCTTGAGCCGGAGGGTGGGAGGCAGGAAATCATGACAGCCCACTGAAATCGCAGCTTCTATCAGCTGGGCAATAGAGTGAACCTCAAACTTTTTTTTCAAATGCTCAATGTGGGAGCGAATAGTGTTCTCAGACAGTGACAGGATACCGGCAATCTGCTTGATCTGCTGATTACAGATCAGGAAAAACAACACTTCGGATTCGCGAGGACTCAGCTTGGGCATAGCCCCCACCCTGAAAGATGACTGACCACTGGCCCTGCAATCAAGCTTCATCAGGCAACGAATATTCATGGCTGCCTTCATCCAGGACTGAGTCACTGAATACCCATGACTGATAACACCGTCCACCTGGTTCAGGCGGTTATAGTGTGGCTTTTTCTTGGAGATGTAAGCGAACCAACCATTCCCGCCCGGATGAACATTCAGGACGGTGATCTCTTTCTTATCTTTAATACAAATATTGTTTTGTTCAACAATCTGGTCAGAGCAACGACTGAAAATAGGAGCAGGAATATCAGTAAATCGTTTACCACACACTTTGTAACGGTGGGGGATACCAAACAACCATGAGGAGTGCTCATTCAGGTAGAATGCTCTGGCATGACAGTCATGCACACCCCAAGCCTGCACCCGGTCATGTTCCATAAAATGCATGAAGTCACTGGAGAGCTCTGGAGCAGAAGGTACGTTATCGATACAGGTCATTTTTTTATCACAATCGGTATGACTCAATTCACAAGGCTTGCTCTTGCCTGCCATGGCTATTAATGATGAATTACTACTTTCAGAGTACTCTGTTTTACATGCCCAGAAATCTGGTACAAAGCAACATCCGTCCCAATCCATTCAGACGTAATTCAAGGCAAACCCAACCTACGAATGAACAAGAATAGACCAATATCGACCATGTCTGTTCGTACGATCATATTTTAAAAAAAAATGAACATGAGTACTATTTTACAGGGCTAAACAGGGCATATTGATAGCCATTTAAAGGAACAGCACTACCACAAAAGTACTCATACCAATCGTGCTTTCTAACTACCGTAATGAGCATGGCAAACTGGACGGCAGAACAAGGCGGAACGACGAGTAATAGCTAGCTATTGCGAAGAGTTCCAACGCAGGGCTGGTGTTCAGATTGCCAGCGCAATAACGTAGTTAGAGAGTACGATGGGTATCACTACTCTCTGCTCTTTCCCATTAATATCAAGCGCAGCCTCAGAGCATGAAGTGCTTCAGGATCGTCGGAGTCTTTGAAGAAATTCACCGAGTAGTTTCTTTCATCTTCACCTCGAAAACTGAGACACATTAACCACGGCAGCACTAACCATTCTCCTTTGGGCCAACAGGGCTGCCAGCCTGCCCGAGTTTCGATAAACCAGCGATGATTATGCCAGCGAACAGCAAGCACACTGGCACCAAGGCTCTTATTTAACCGCAACCGATAATAATGAATTGAATAGACAGTCAGAGCAGCCAATAAACAGAAGGAGTAAAGCCAATTAAGGGAAGTGCAAAGTAATGCCAGAACAGCAAGAAGATAACAGAACAAAGACAGCATGAAGTGGCGAACAGACGCTCCTGCCCGCACTTCAATCAGAGGATCACTGGACGCCGGGCGCACCCTTTAAACCATCGTGCAAACCATCGTGCAAACCACCACGGGCATGTTGCAGAACCTTGTCCACCAATCTGGCCAGGTCAGGTTCCTGAGGACGACTCTCTCCCATGAACCAGGCAAACAGGTCCGGATCTTCACAATCGATCAGTTTCAGATAGGCAGACTGATCTTCTTCAGACAACGCTTTAAACGCCTGATTGGTAAATGGTTCGAGCAGGACATCCAGCTCCAGCATACCGCGTCGACTGTGCCACTGCAGGCGTCTGAAATCATCAGCGCTCAACATTATCGGAATACTCCCTTGATTGAGTTCGATAAACCGGACCAGAACAGAAAGTCTTGATTCAGCGACAGGCATTATACGGTTTAGTTAGAGCCCTGAATACTCTATATTATGACGACTAACGTCCACCCGCTCTTATCGGTATCCATTGGCCTGCCAGCCAGGAATACTGAAGGGGCATCAGCTATCAGCCAGATCAAACAACCATGAGCGAAGCAAAACTTCTCAAGGTAAAACAGTAGACTGGCCTGCAGATATCTGAAACAAGAACATTGTAGAGTATTGATCATGACTACCGATCGGGAAGAAAGGTTCCAACAGTTTTTTACTGAGCGGGGCGCTCGTTATGAACAGGGCAAACTGCTTGGCTTCGGTGAGACCTCTGCCATGTCTGAACCGGAAAGCTCGATATTATCTGTTCTGGACCAGAAAGCATGTTTGGACATTTCTGGCCCGGATACACTGAAGTTTCTCCAGGGACAACTGACCTGCAATCTGGATACTCTTACTACAGACCAGTTTTCGGGGGGAGCAGCCTGCACGCCCAAAGGCAGAATGTTTACCAGCTTCACACTGCTCAATGCGGGTGAAAATCAATTCGTAATGGCTATGCATCAAGGGCTGGTTGAAACTACCAGAACAACCCTGGGTAAGTACGCTGTCTTTTATAAAACCGACCTGCTACCCGACCAGAAGTACGTCTGCCTTGGACTCTCGGGAAAAAATGCAGAACAGAAAATTGCCCACCTGTTTAATGACGTACCCGACGGCAACACTGCACTCAATATCAATCAGCAGGGCTGGCTTCTTAACGTTTCTGGAGCGATTACACGTTTTGAACTCTGGATTACCCTGGAACACCTTGAGTCACTCTGGGCTCCACTTACAGAAGCATTTTCTCCTACTGGACAGCAACACTGGCAAATGCTCAACTGCCTGTCGGTAGAAGCCAGCCTCTCGCCAGACACGATCGATAAATACATACCGCAACACCTGAACCTGCCTTCACTGAAAAGTGTCAGCTTCAGAAAAGGTTGCTATACCGGACAGGAAATCGTTGCCCGTATGCAAAACCTGGGGCAATTGAAAAGCCGCTGCTACCGCCTCAGTTCAGACCAGCAACTGACGCTAGAACCGGATACACGACTGTTCAACAGTGCAGGAAAAGCAATAGGCGAAGTCATTGAAAGCGTTCAATCCTCACAGGGCACTGAACTGATGGCAGTCATTCGAGTAGAAGCTGCCGAAGAGAATGATGCACGACTGGAAGGAGCAGAAGGACAAAAACTGCACTGCCATCCACTGCCTTACGAAGTTGACCCTAAACAGGAACTGCAATTTTAAACGTCACCGGGAGAGCATGCTCTCCCGATATGGCTCATTCCCAAGTGACTGAGGGTGGGAACGAGCCATGATTGATTTCAAATCAAGGTTCGTTTAGTGCTTTAATCCCAAACTTCATTGAACTAGAAACTCAAACCATTTCATTCTATTGCAAGTTACTTTTGGGGGTTTTGAAACAAAAATACTCGACTTAAAGTCTGAGAAATCCTTTTCTATACTCTTAATGTCAATTACAGCTGTATATTTACCTGGATCTAAATAGGCTCTTCCGACAATCAGTAAAAGTGGATCTGGCCCATACCTGTATCCAGATACAGCTCCACCGTAGTTTTTTACTGAAATAATTTCTTCACCAAAACTATGGTAAAGCGACATATCTATAATTGCGGAAAGTTTTATATCCTGAGCATGGCCAAAAAAACTTTGAATCGTCCTTTCTTCATTTTTAGATTCAAAAATAACTCCCAACTCATAGGTACAGTGATCACGAACATCAACTTCTACATATTTCACTCCTTTATTGAAGTCTATCTTTTTTGAAATAATTTGAAGCTTTGGAGTGTAGAGCGAAAGAGCTAGAAAACTGGCCAACAGGATACAGCAGAAAAACTTAATTAAACTGCTATAGTTTAGTTTTCTATCTTTCAAAATCTTCATTCTTACCCTCACTCATCGTTCCCTCAAACTCTCCTGCATAAACCTCAAAAGCGGACTCAGAAAATACTCAATTAACCGCCGCTGCCCCGTTTTTGATTTCCACCGTTACACTCATCCCAGGTGACAAATTTACTTTTCTCTTCTCTACCAACATTCAACCCTTCTCAATCTGAACACTGGCCAAGCATCTCATCCGTCAGTGAGTCATTCATTATGAGTTATCTACTCGCTTTTTTCCAACAACTCTGAATATTCCGAAAGCATATGCATCTTGAATAAAAAAGTGCACACTATAAAAGAAAAGAAAGAACCCAAGTTATATAATGTTAGAAATGAGGAATCAGAGTCTTCTACTCCTCCACATCTTATTGAACAAGACTCAGATGAAACCAAACTAAAATTAAAACCGTACAACAATCCCAAGCTAAAAATAACAATAACAAACTTCATCTTATGATCTATAACTGCTTTAGAGTACTTTCCTTGAGCAATATCTTTTTTTTGATTAGTTGAAAGACTTATAGAGTGAGAACAAATCATATATGAACTTAGAAAAGTCCATAAACCCACAAAAACAAAATTATGACGGACCTCTTCAATACGTCTATACAATTCCATACTTATCAGGTCATTCTCAGTTTTTGCCATCGCCGGAATAATAGTATTGACAACCTCTTCAGCAAATCTGAACGAAGAAATATATTTCAAATACATCTCATAGAAAGAAGCTCGAAAAATAATAATGAAAAAGTAGTAAAATATTGGAATACCTATCACACAATAATACAGCCAGCGCTCACGATAATTAAGAACACCTGTACTCCTTAAATGCGCTATCGCAATACACAGTACACAACACAATAGAACATAGATAACCACACTAACTGAATGCACTGTAAAACCTTTCAAAGAAAGGAATATAGCTAACATTACTACTGTGAATAGTATTACTTGATAGTATCTATTCAACACTCTCTTATCGCTCACAAACACTCTCCTGCTTAAACCTCAAAAGCGGACTCAAAAAATACTCAATCAACCGCAGCTGCCCCGTTTTTTTAATTTCCACCACCACACTCATTCCTGGCGACAGATTCACTTTCCTTTTCTCCACCAGCATCCAGTCTTTTTCTATCTGAACATGGGCTAAATATCTCAACCCCTGTTTTTCATCAGGAACAGCATCATTAGAAATATTGATCAATTCAACTGAAATCTGACCGTACTTGGTGAAGTTGAAGGTATCTATCTTCACTTCAGCTGTCGGACCTTGACTCGTTCCCACGCTCCAGCGTGGGAATGCATACCTGTACTCACTCAAGGTACTCTACTTCCAGACAGATCTGATAAGTCCTATCCTTTCTATGGTTTTTTTGTAGAAAAAATAATTGATCCGATTAAGTGAACTTGCATCAATTTCTTCCCATCTACTGCTCCGTGCAATCAGCCATGAGCTCCAACGCTGGGTCTGGGAATAACTATCGCTATGATGGGATAGAATGGGTAAAGGAAGATCCTGGAGTTTTTCGCTGTGGGTTTCTACTCGCCGGGCTTTTAGTTTTAAAAGCTTTGCCACACCGAGTATATCAATGGCTTCAATAGCCTTTGTTGAATCACCCAACTGATGCTTGATCTGCTCTGGCTGAGCGGCCACCCCATGAAAGCGGGCAAGCATAACCAGGCAGGTTACGGCTGAATCCGAACTGCGTACGCCATCCATCAGACGTCTACTCCCTGTTTTTTTTATTCCTTTAATGGCAGCTATTAAACGTCACTTACTGTTTATAACTCAAGAGAAACCGGTCACACTTTCAGATAAATGTATGAGCGGTTAAAGTTTGGAGATCAGGCATCTCATGGGGCGGTATGCATTCCCACGCGGGAGCATGGGAACGAGAAACTCCTTAGAAAAATATGCGAACGAGTCGTTTCGTGATAATTGTTCTGATAATGAAATCGGGATAGGGCGTAGCCTCACGGCTACGCTCCTCCCACAACACCACAGCATACGGGTCCGTACTGGGCGTTTCGGCCAGTTAAGCGGCCAACAATCTGATTAAACCTAACTTATCAAACCAACTATTGGGTAGCGCCATGTGTAACGCAGGACTCCGGCTCACTCGCCAATGTCCTTTTCCTGAAGCTACCGTTTGCCTTGTCAGTTTGTCACTGATTCCCTGCTTTCGCAGTTCCTTGTACCGCTTTGGGCTTCTCTTCCATTGATACCAGAGCAGACTTCGCAACCGCCTTCTTATCCAACAGTCAAAGTGTTCAAACTCTGTGCGGGTTTCTACTTCTCGGAAGTAGTTCTTCCATCCCTGCAAGTACCTGTTGAGTCCTTCCAGCCTCTGCTCAAGGGATCGACCTCCCTTTCGGGTTAGCTGTCTGATTTTATCCTTGAAGCGCTTGCCACTCTTTGTCGCAAGGGTTTTCCTGCCGTCTCGGGTAAAACTGTACCCCAGAAAGGGGCGCTTCCATGCCCGATCAACCGCGCTCTTTGTGTGATTGACTTTCAGTTTCATTTTACCCTCGATCAGCTTGACCAGACTGGCCATCACCCTTTCCCCTGCCTTCTTACTTTTAACAAACACACGACAGTCGTCAGCGTACCGAACAAATCGCAGACCTCGATTTTCGAGCGTTCTGTCAAGTTCGTCCAATACTATGTTTGAAAGTACAGGAGACAGGGGACCTCCCTGTGGCACACCCTCCGCTTGCGGTTTTACCAGCCCGTTTTCCATCACTCCGGACTTCAGGAATCGACGAATCAAACGCAATACATCCTTGTCCTCTATATGCTCTGCCAACTTTGCCATCAGTCGATCATGGTTGACCCGGTCGAAAAACTTCGACAAATCAATATCCACCACCCAGTTGTAACCATCCTTCATATACAACTGAGCCTGACTGATAGCCTGATGTGCAGACCTATAGGGCCTAAATCCGTAGCTGTAAGCCGAGAACCTTGGCTCCCACTCTGCCTGCAATACTTGTTGTATTGCCTGCTGCACCATTCGATCAAGAGCTGTTGGTATACCCAACTTTCGCTCTCCTCCGTCCGGCTTGGGAATCAGAACTCTTCTTACTGGAGTGGGTTTCCACAACCCTCTGCTCAAACACTGCCTCAGTTGACGACCATGCCCTTGTAAATACGTGAACAGGTCTTCCACTGTCATGCGGTCAATGCCTGCCGCTCCTTTGTTGCGTTTTACTCGCTGAAAGGCTTTCTTCAGATTATTGGGGTGGGCGATACGTGCCATCAAGCCTGTATCGCTTGCCGGGCTTTCGTAATCCTGTGATGCCGACACAACCTCAGCCCTCATAACGTCGCAGCCTCCGGTTCCGCCGTGACCACTTGGCATGAGTTCCAGTGTTTGCTGGATTTGTCTGCGTCCGGTGTATCGAATAACAGAAACTATTCACCACTCTGTACCGTTCAGGCCTTCACTGACATTCGCCAGCTACTATGCCGTCTGCTGACTTCTGTATGGCGATCAGACCACCTTACGATAGCCTCAGTCCGAAATATCAGACACCACACAGACCTCCCGAGGTAAGTCACACCGCCTTCGCCGCACAACCGCCAGATCTACTGCCTGAGTGTCCGGATGAGTATGGACTTCGTCATCATACGCTGACTCGTCCTCACGCAGACAGCCTCATATCTGATTTCTGTTCGTCGGCTCGCGGTTTTGCTCCACACTGCCTTCAGCCTGCACCTCACGATACAAACCTTGTGCTTCGCTAGTCCTTCGCCCTCATCTGGCTGGACAGGGGACTTTCACCCCCAAGCTGTGTGACATGCTCGGCACACGTATGCATTCCCACGCTGGAGCGTGGGAACGAGAACCGGATTTGTCCCAAAATAACTTCCCGATTTTCAACCGGATTCCGTTCGCACTGAGCTTGTCGAAGTGCATTACCTACATCCTTCGACAGGCTCAGAATGAACGGAGTAGACTCCTCCGTTCTTCTTTAGACTGAAAGCTCTCTACTTAAAGCTCTACTTCTGACTGAATATCTTCAAGAATCCGCTCGGCCTCTTCAAAATCATAGGACCTCATACTCCTCTGAAGTCCTTCCAGTTTTTGTTTTTCAGCTTTGCCTGCCAGTCCACCCACCAGTTCTGATAATGACTCGGTAGCGGAAACATCACCTTCCTGAAGCTGGGTAATCATTGCACTCATGAGATAAGACAAGCGCTCTGTCTCAACCATGCCCTCACCGATCAGCTCTTCTTCTGTATCTTTTTCAACGAGGTGTTTCAAACTCTCCATCACCTCGTTGAAAGCATGCTCAAAGCTATCTACCAGCTCTTTTGAAGGTAACTCGTCCTGAGTTCTCAGAGCGGCCTCCAGTCGGGCCGCCGTGATCTGCAATTGTTCTGCTCCCAGACTGCCACCAGCCCCTTTGACGCCATGAACAACAAAGCGGGAACCTTGCCAGTCACGCTTATCAAGACAGTCAAACAGCTTTTGTAAATCTCCTTTCTGATCCAGATAGAAATTCACCAGCAGTTGTCGGTACAGACCAATATTCCCTCTCACTCGACTAAGACCGTTATGGAAATGGATCCCTTCCAGCTGTTCAAGATCTTCTGAAAACTCCAGTGGTTCTTCGCTCCTGGCAGGCAATAATTCCACTGACCTGCCTTCTCCCTGCACATCCAACCAACGACCCACCATCTCTTGCAGTTCAGAGGGATTCAATGGTTTGGAGATATGATCATTCATACCTACCTGCAGGCAACGTTCACGGTCACCCGTCATGGCGTGAGCGGTCATAGCAATAATCGGCAAGTCATTATTACCAAGATTACGTCGTATGACTCGTGTCGCTTGGTAGCCATCCATCTGAGGCATCTGGATATCCATAAAGACCAGATCGAAGGTGCGGGACTCCAGAATATCGACAGCTTCCTGACCATTATCTGCCAGCGTCACTGTCAAGCCCATTCCTTCCAGTAGTTCCCGTGCAACCTGCTGGTTAATTTCATTATCTTCCACCAGCAGGATATCGCCATTAAACGTCTCTTTTTTGGCAATACTGTCCACACCTTTACTGCTTCCTCCAGTGCTTTTGTAGTCCAGCGTCCGGAGAATCGTTTCAATTAGCACAGAACTGCTAGCCGGTTTAATCAGGAAAGCATCCACCCGACCCGAAGCCCTGGCCATTACTTCTTCACGACCATAGGCTGAGACCATGATTAATGCAGGCATGGGCGCCAGGTTAAGTGATCTGATCTGGTCTGCCAGTTCAATACCGTCCGTATCTGGCATTCTCCAATCCAGGAGGGTCACAGCAACCGGGTTGTCTGAATCAAGATTATTCTTTTTCAGAATTCTCAAAGCGGTTTCGCTGTCTTCGGCTTCCAACGTTTCACAGCCAAAACTATTCAGCTGACTAACCAGTATCTGTCGTGCTTCTTCGGTGTCATCAACAATCAACACCCTGGTACCTGCCAGAGCCTGATCTGTCAGGCCAATGGATTCTCCCAGCCCCAGTTCAACGTCAAAACGGAAGGTACTGCCGCGATCAATTTCAGACTCTACTTCAATGTCACCGCTCATCATATTGACCAGACTGCGGCAGATTGCCAGCCCAAGACCCGTACCGCCAAATTTGCGGGTGGTTGATCCATCCACCTGAGAGAATGATTCAAATAATCTGGCCTGATGCTCAGGGCTGATCCCTATCCCGGTATCTTGCACTTCAAAACAGATTCTGGCTGTTTTCGAGTTAAGCGATAACAGCTTGACCGATATCCGGACAGCACCATCATGGGTAAACTTCACGGCGTTGTGGGTCAGATTGATCAATACCTGTCCGAGGCGCAATGGGTCTCCCTGAAGGTGGCGGGGAACATCCGGCGCAATATCATAATTAAGCTCAATCCCTTTCTCTTCTGCCCTGACATTTGTAATGTCATAGACATTGTCAAAAACATCGCCCAGGTCAAAATCAATGGTTTCCATATTGAGCTTGCCAGCTTCAATTCTTGAGAAATCAAGGATGTCATTGATAATTCCCAGCAAGGCATGGGCAGAGGACTGAATCTTGGTGACATAATCCTGCTGCTTGTTGGACATAGCCGTCTGTAAAACCAGATGACTCAGACCAATAATGGCATTCATCGGGGTACGGATTTCATGGCTCATGTTCGCCAGGAAGTTACTCTTGGCCTGATTGGCCTGATCTGCAGCTTCCTTGGCTTTGTGAAGTGTTTCCTCTGCATGCTTGCGATCAGTAATGTCCCGACCCGTTGCAAACAGATAACCTTCTCCTTCGTACTCCATGTAGTTGGCCGTGATTTCAACCGGAAAAACCCGGCCATCATGGGTTTTGCGCAAGGTTTCATAGGTCATGGCCTTACGCATAGTCAGTTGATCCCAGAGTCGCTCCCAGGAGGTTTCTGTTACCGCCGGATTAATATCCATAATACTGAGTTCCATCACCTGGTCGGTGCTGTAACCCAGGGCACGGCTGGCAGATTCGTTAACATATTTATGACTACCGTCATGACGGAACCAGTGAATGTGGTCAGCGGCTCTGTCCAGAGTAAAGCGCGCCATGGAAAGCTCACGCTCGCGCTCCTTCTGCTCAGTGATATCCACCATGATGCCTACCGCACGCAGCGGGTGACCACGACTGTCCCTGAAAACGACCTTGCCCTTATTCCTGACGGTGGCATAGCTGCCGTCTTTTCGTCTCATTCGATACTCATAGACGAAGGCTTCATCCGAATAGGCAAACTGGTCATTAAAGAAATCAACCGTGTCAATCTTGTCATCGGAGTGGATCAGTCGCCGCCAGGCTCCCGGTGTATTCACCAGCTCCCCTGCTTCGTAGCCCAGCATACTTTGGTATCTGGGACTGAAGTAGATGCGTTCATTGGCCACATCCCAGTCCCAGAGACCATCGGAAGCGGCATCCATTGCCAGTTGATAACGCTCTTCACTGGATCGGAGGGCATCTTCAGACAACTGTCGTGAACGAGCAACTGCCACCAGCTCACTGGCTCTTCGCAGGAGATCCATCTCATCACTCAACAACTCGTCTTCGGTCCGACGGTTGAGAAAGACCACGCCACCAATTTCTTCACCAAATAAAGACATTGCGACATGAATACCGGTCACGACCCCTTCCCGGCAAAGACTGGCTAATGACTGACGGCTTGCTAACAGACCAGCATCAACCTGCAGGTTCAGTGCAGCAATCCCTTCTTCTGAAGCCGGGTTTTCCTGCATCAATACATCCCTGAGCAGCTCATTCAGATCGCCGACTTCAACCGATTCCTGGTTGGACCAGCAGTGCTCAATGGCAGAATGTCCTTCCACCCTTGAATAGACCAGAGCCACGTCATAACTCATAAAGACGGCCAGCTTACGAAGGAAGTACTGAACAGCTTCCTCAAGCGGCTTATTCATGAATTTTCTGGAAATATCACTGAGCAGTCGGTCCAGGTCTGAGCGGGCTTTCAACTCTTCTTCAGCTCGCTCACGTTCACCGATTTCCAGAGTCAGCCTTCGGTTCCAGTAAATGATCAGAATCAACGTTACCAGAACCAGCAAAAGCCCGATGAACAACTCTTTATTAGGCTGCCAGCTCAACTCGGTAATCGACACCCAGCGACTGTTAATCTGACTTTTTTCAGCCTCACTCAGGCTGTCTACTGTTTTCTGAAGGATGGAGCCAAGCATAGGCCAGTCGTTGCGACTGCCAAGGGCATATTCATATTCAAAACCGGCCTCGCCGACCACATGAAGATTGGTCACTTTAAGACGGTCAAGCTCAAAGCTGGAAGCCGCAATATTGGCAATAACTGCGTCCAGAGCACCGCTGGAAACCCGGTTGATACCGCTGCTCAAACTGGGTACCGGCTTGAAATGGATACCCGGGTTTTTCGCCCTGAAATATTCTAAAGAAGCACTGCCCGGTACATAACCGACGTTTCGTCCCCTCAGGTCACGAATATTTTCAATGGTTTTATCGGAGGTTCTGGCCAAAATGACCGACGGAACTTTAAACAGCGGGCTGGTAAAGTCCAGATAACGGCTGCGTTCATCGGTCTTCTGTACCATGCCCAACACATCGGTTTCATGCCGATAAGATCGCCCCAGTGACTCAGTCCAGATTTTGGAAGGGTTAAGGCTGAAGGTGACGCCCAGGCGATTCTCCAGAAGACGGATATAATCGATGGCAATGCCCTGATAATTCCCCTCTTCATCCTGAAAAAGAAACGGAGGGTTATCCGTCTGCACATCAATCCGAATAATATGATTAAGGCCCAGCCAGCGGCGTTCCTCTTCTGTCAGATTGACGTTGGTGACTCCCTTGCCAAAGTACCGGTTGTCACTGTTTACAATCCAGCTTTCTTCAATGGTTCGGTACTCTTCCGGTGAGATATCCCCCAGCCCTTTGTTCACCAGAGTGACCAGGTCATTACTTCTATCTGCAGCGACGCCAGCCCCAATCGCCTCATTCATATTGAAGTATTTACTGCTGCTGACTTCTCCAATCAACCCCAGAACACCCAAGGCAGATTCGACCACCACAGGCTCACCCATGAATGCGTCAACATCGCCTTTAAAGAGACTTTGAATCAGCTCGGTAACATTATTACGGGTGACCAGCATGACGCCCGGAAGCCACTTGTTCACAAACTCTTCGTGACTCGAATCGGTCACTACTCCCAGCTTTCTGCCTTCCAGTTCAGTGCCCAGATCATTCAAAGACTGGCTGCTTCGGTAGTAAATTCGGGAGTTGATGCCATAAAAAGGATTGGACATTCGCATCCATTCGCTTCGGGCACGGGAGGGAGAAATACTGCCGAGAATATCGGCTTTGCCACTCTTCAGTGCTTGAATGGTCTCAGCTCTGTCCCCCATTCTGAAGCGGATAGATGTCCCGGTTTTCTCAGACCACTTCTGCCAGACATCCACGTACATGCCGGCCGGTTTACCCAAAGCATTCACAAAAGACAGGGGGGCCGATGCCGTTTCCAAGGCAACCACCAGCTTGCCCGAGGTATTTCTGCCGTGTCCCAGCCAGCGTTCGAACACCCGACTCTTTCGATCTTCCGGTATCATTTCCATACCGCTTTCGATCAAAGAACCCAGAGCTGAACGTTTGCTGTTCACTCCGGCAACCAGCGAAACCGTTGGATCTAGCGGAGATTCATAAGGCGAGTAGTCAGAACTGATCCCCCTGCTTTCGAGGTAATAGCCCAGTACATCAGCATTGCCGGCAAACAGCTTAACCTTCTTGGAAGCGATGTCATCAATCATCAGCCGCTGGTTGTCATACTCCTTCAGACTGACACCAGGCAATAGCTTGACGATTTTATCTTTAAGAGACCCTTTACCGAGAATGGCAATCTGATTTTCTGAGAGCAGCTCACCAATTGGCTTTGATGAAATATCGTTACGGATAAACAGAGCCCTTTGACTCTGAAGGATTTCACGGGTCAGAACCCCTTTTTCAACCACCTCGTCTGCAGGCCCCAGCAAAGCGACCACATCGATTTCATTCTTTTTGAGGCGGTCGATAGCCTGCTTGCGTGCCATCGGATAGAACTGGACGGGCACGCCCACCTGGTCTGACCACTCCCGCCAAAGATCCAGAATCAAGCCGTCGGGCTCACCAGCATCATTGGTGAACGTCCAGGGCAATGAATCCTGGGTATAGGCAATCTTTAAAGGCTTGTAGTAATTGGCACCGGACTTGGGCTTTGTGTCTTCAGCCCATGTAGACAAAGACAGAGACAAAGCCCAGAAAAAAAGCAGGCTAAAGAAGAAGAAAATCAGGCCACGTTTTCTTTTTATTGTGAAAACAGACTCATGACCGGAAGCTGTCAGGGCTTTCTCCGGTTCAGGACTGTTTTCACGCTCAAGGCTGTTTAGAGCGTATGACATAAGAGCTCGTTCTGGATCTATACAAGGCTTAGCACGGGCATTTTACCCTGAATCATCAGGTATGCCACTGAGGGAAATACGCAATTTCACACACAAGAACCTAGAATAAGTAAAGGAACCCCCATTCTGGATAAATAATGGATATCGAAAAACAATCCCAGCAAAGCCTCGATGAGAGCAAGAGCAGTATTCTAGAGGCTCAGAACCTGATGGACAAAATGGCCGCTCTGCGAGGAAAACTGAACATCAAGGATGGCGCAGGTCGGCGTTATCTGCAAAGAATCAAACCCAATGAAGCCAGCCTGAAAGCCGCAGAGAAAGAAATTGTCAGCCAATATAACAGCAAAAGCAGCAATCCAGACCAAAAGAAAAAGAAGCACAAAAACCTCATGAATGCCCTGCACAGACACGGAAGAGCGTAGCTAACAGGACAGGTCAGTCCTCATCACATGTGTGGAAATGGGTATAAATTATTATCTTTTTTGTCTCAGGGCCTGTCGTAACCCTCATTTCTGTTGACATCCCTCGCTTGAGCATTAACAGTTAGAATCATCATTGATACAGGCTGATTCTCCTTTCGTGTTCACCATTTATCACTCTAACCAGCTTGACCTGCTCAAAGACCTGCTGATTGACCGAATACAACGGGATCCACTTCCCAATCCTTTGGAAGACGAGCAGATTCTTGTTCAGAGCCCGGGCATGGCACAGTGGCTTCGGCAGGCTCTGGCAGAATCCATGGGCATTGCAGCGTCGCTCAATTTCCCCCTGCCGGCCAGCTTCCTTTGGGATATGTTTGTCAAGGTTCTACCGGAAGTGCCCAGGCGTTCGGCATTTAACAAGGAGGCCATGACCTGGAAGCTGATGTCATTGTTGCCAGAAATGCTGGATCAGGAAGCCTTTCAGGCTCTACGACATTATCTGGCCGATGACAACGATACTGTGCGTTGCTACCAGCTGGCCGGTAAGGTCGCCGATATTTTCGATCAATACCTGGTCTATCGTCCTGAGTGGATGGCTGACTGGGAACAGGGAAAAGACGAAACCGCAAGAGATCAGCTCTGGCAGCCCATGCTCTGGCGGGCACTGGTTGCCAGAACGGCTGAAGCCGGTCAATCCCACTGGCACCGAGCCAATATGCACCAGAGTTTTCTGAATGAACTGGAGAATGGCGCTCACCAGCAGCGACTGCCCCGCCGGCTTTTTGTCTTCGGAATCTCTGCACTCCCTCCCCACTTTGTAGAAACCCTGAAAGCTTTGGGGCAGCAAACTGAAGTCCACCTGATGGTGTGCAACCCCTGTCAGTATTATTGGGGAGATGAGAAAGACCCCAAATACCTGGCCAGGCTGGCAGCCCGGCTCTTTAGCAAGCAGATCAGTAAACAGGCAGCCCCCACTCTTTTGGAAAAGAGTTCACCCCAACAGGACGATCTGTTCGAACCGGCAGTTGAAGACCCTCTGTCCCTTGAAAGCAGTAACGCTTTACTGGCCTCTATGGGCAAACTGGGCAGAGACTACATGCATCAACTTCATGGTCTGGACGCCACAGAAATTGTTGCCTTTGTCGAAGGCCAGGAAGATTCGCTGCTGCATCGTATTCAGAAAGATATTCTTGATCTCACGGACAGGAGCCAGCAAAGTCCTGCCACTGTCGACTCTGCAGACCATTCACTGGTGTTTCATAATTGCCACAGTGCTCTGAGAGAAGTGGAAGTACTGCATGATCAACTGTTAAAGCTGTTTGAAATGAACCCGGACCTCACACCCAGAGATGTGGTGGTCATGTTGCCTGACGTGGATCAATACAGCCCATGGATTCACGCTGTTTTTGGCGGTCTTCCCGAGCATCACAGCGATCCACGCTATATTCCTTTTGCCATTTCTGACCGCAGTGCCAGTCAGGAATTCCCACTTTTAAAAGGACTGTTACAGCTTCTGGACCTGGATAATCAGCGTTGTGGCGCTCAGGAAATGCTCGAGCTTCTTGAAATCCCGGCTATACAAAGGCGATTCAAGATCGATGAAAAGGGCTTTGAGCTGTTGCGCCGCTGGATTGATGAGTCGGGAATTCGCTGGGGTCTGAGCCCCGAGCACCAGAGCGGTTTTGGTGTTCCCCCCAGAGAAAGCAACTCCTGGCTGTTTGGTCTGAAGCGCATGTTACTGGGCTATGCCCTTCCGGAAGAGAATGGTCTTTTTTCTGGCATACTGCCACTGGACTCGTCACAGGGAATGAATGCCGTCCTGAGCGGTCAGCTCGCTGCCTTTATAGAAGAAGCTTCTGAGCTGATTCTGCAACTCAATGAATCCCGCTCCATAGAAAGCTGGACACTGTTCATCAATCAGATACTGGATAACTTCTTTGAAGCCGACGAAGAAGATGAATACGCTCTCAAGCTGGTCAGAAGTTCACTGGAACACCTGACCGAGCAATTGCGTGATGCCGGGTATACCACTGAGTTGTCCCGACCGGTTTTGCTGGACTACCTGACAGAGCGACTCACCAGTGAACGAAGCAGCCAGAAATTCCTTTCGGGTCGTGTTAATTTTTGCACCCTGATGCCCATGCGCTCCATCCCCTTCAAAGTCGTGTGTCTGCTGGGCATGAATGATGGTGCTTATCCCAGGAGCATTCCCCCAGCCGGCTTTGACTTGATGACTGAGACACCCAGACGAGGTGACCGGTCTCGACGTGAAGACGACCGATACCTGTTTCTTGAAGCTTTACTGTCTGCCCGAGAGACGTTTTACATCAGTTACACAGGCCGCAACATTAAGGACAACAGTGAACGTATACCTTCGGTACTGGTCACCGAACTGCAGGAATATTGCAGCCAGTTTTTTCAGGATGAAAACTCTTTACAGTGTCTGATCACCGAACATCGACTGCAGCCATTCAGTCAGGAAAATTTCAATCCGGGAAGTGGCCTGTTCAGTTACGCCAAAGAGTGGCTGCCTGCGGCCAGAAAGCAGACTGAAACCTCAACACCTTTTCTGACCTCAACGCTGAAACAACGTGAATTGCCGGAAGCACTCGAAGTGCCTGAATTATTGCGTTTTTTCCGAAACCCCAGTCAATATTTCTGCAACCGAAGGCTGAAAGTCTACTTTGAGCAAGAAGACACCCTGCTGTCAGATACTGAGCCCTTTTCCATGGGCCCTCTGGATACTTACTGGCTAAAGACCTCATTGCTGGAAACCCTGATGGCAAAGAGCAGCCTGGACAGTTTCAAGGAGAAATTAAACGCCACCGGAACATTACCTCACGGAGCCTTTGGTGAGTTACTGCTTGAAGATCAACAAAACGCGGTCTCCCCTCTGGTAGAAAAGCTCCGTGACTCTACCCTCGCCCCTCTTGAGGACGTGGAAGTCAACCTGTCATTGGCTGGTATCAAGGTCACAGGCTGGCTGAAACAGCACTACGCCTTTCCTGGCCAGAATTCAGGACTGCTGCGATACCGGGCAGCCAAACTGAAAGCCAGAGACAAACTGTTCGCCTGGATAGAACACCTTTTATATTGCGCCTGTCAGGGAACCTCTAAAGTCATACCAGGCCATACCCGACTACTGGGACTGGATGGCGAGATCCTGTTCACACCTCTACCTGCTGAGCAGGCCATCACCTATCTGGATGACCTGGTAGCACTGTATTTGCAGGGCCAGACCAATCCTGTGCCCTTCTTCCCCGGCACATCCCAGGCCTGGCTGGAAAAAGTCGAAGATGATGAGAAAGCACGTAAAGCCGCAGAAACGGCCTTCTACGGCGGCTATATGCATCATGGCGAGGCGGAGGACCCCTATATCCACCGAATTTTTCCTGAACTCGATCCCATCTATGATGACTTTACAAACCTGAGTCGTCTGATTCTTGAGCCCATGAGCAAGACTATGGAAGTCATGATGGAAGGAAGCCGGAAATGACTGTAACCACTCCAATGTCCATAGCAAACGAACAGCTGCAGCTGGATGCCCGGATATTCCCGCTCCATGGAAACCGATTGATCGAAGCCAGTGCAGGCACAGGTAAAACCTACACCATCGCCAACCTTTTCCTCCGGCTGGTGTTGGGACATGGCCCTGAACATGATCAAGTAGTATCAGCCCACTGCCAGCCTCTGACAGTAGACCAGATTCTGGTAGTGACCTTCACTGAAGCAGCCACTGAAGAACTAAGGGATCGTATTCGAGCCAGACTTCATCAAGCACGGGAAGCGTTTGAAAACGCAGAAACAAATGATCCATTCATAGCCACTCTGATGAACGACCTTGATCGGCACCCTGAAAGAGCCCGACTGCTTCTCGCAGCAGAACGTCAGATGGATGAAGCCGCCGTTTTTACGATACACGGCTTCTGTCAGAGAATGCTGAAACAACATGCCTTTGAAAGTGGCACCTTGTTTTCCAACGAGTTAATCACGGACGAAACCCATTTACTGGAACAGGCTGCCGCTGACTTTTGGCGGACTGAGCTATACCCACTCAGTAAACCTCTGGCCAGACTGGCCAGATCCGTCTGGAAGACGCCAGGCGACTTATTGAATGACATTCGAGGATTACTGGGCAAACCGGCCTTGCAAGTTAAAACAGGGAGCATGCCAGACACCCTTGAGCGGTTTACCTCATCCTATGTTGAACCGGCTCAATCCATAAGAAATCTTTGGCGTGACGAGCGTTACGCTATTGAAGAGCAACTGCTATCCTGCGGGCTTAAAAAAACCAGTAAGCCCTTCAAACGAATAGCCGATATGGCTGCTTTTGCCAACAGTGACGCATTATTTCCAGATCTGGGGCGTAATGACAGCTGGGAAATCTACGGCAGAGAAAGTCTTGAAAAGTCGCTTTCCAAAAAAGGTGTGTTACCCGATCATCCGGTTTTCTCCCTGATCGAGAACCTGCTGGATCAGCCTGCCAGCATTAAAGACGCCTTTAAAAGCATGATGCTGGCAAGATCGCTTTCCAGCATTCAGCTGAGAAGGCTCTACATCAAAAATCAGAAACACCAAATGTCTTTTGATGACCTTCTGATCCGGCTTCATCACGCTCTTTATCAAGATCATGGCGAACAACTGGCTGAGACGCTTCAACTCCAGTTTCCGGTTGCCATGATTGATGAGTTTCAGGATACCGACCCACTGCAGTATGCCATTTTCAACCGGATCTACCCCAACCACTCAAGCCCGGATCGTACATCCGGATTATTTATGATTGGTGATCCCAAACAGGCTATTTATGCGTTCCGTGGTGCGGATATCTTTACTTATATGCAAGCCAGAAGGCAGGTGTCGGCACACTACTCGCTGGACACCAACTGGCGCTCCAGCAGTAATATGGTACACAGTGTTAACCGGGTTTTTGACCAATGCCTTCAGGAGCCCAATCACGAAAGTCGCCCTCCTTTTGTTTATAGAGACATTCCCTTTTTATCGGTCAAACCTTCACCTAAGGCCGATCACCAGAGTCTGTTAGAGGCGGGCTCTCAGGTGCCGGCGCTGTCTATCTGGTGGCAGAATAATGAAGGAACTGCTGTTGGCAAGACCGACTATGAGCAAACCATGACCCAGGCGACAGCCAGCGAAGTCAATCGTTTACTCAGTCAGGCTCAGGCCACCATTCAGTCTACAGTTCCCTCTGATGAGAGCATTGAGCCTTTAAAAGCCGGTGATATTGCCATATTGGTAAGAACCGGAAGACAAGGGCTAATGATCAGGGAAGCCTTGTCAAAACAGGGTATTTCCAGTGTTTACCTGAGCAGTAGTGACTCTGTTTTTGCGTCTAATGAAGCCGTGGATGTTCTGAGAATACTCACGGCATGCCTGCACCCTGGTCACGACAGAACCCTGAGATCTGCCCTCGCAACGCCACTGTTAAACCTCTCTGCCGAAATGCTGGATGCACTGAACGAAGATGAAATGGCCTGGGAACAGGCTGTTGAAGAATTTTCGGAGTATCACCAGATATGGATGAAACAGGGCGTCCTTCCCATGCTCAGAGTACTGGTTCAAAAGCGTAAGCTGGCCGAACAGCTGCTGGCAAGAGACAACGGGGAAAGACGCCTGACCGACCTGCTTCATGTCGGAGAACTGTTGGCTGCCGCGAGCCTTGAACTTGAAAGCCCTCATGCATTGCAGAGATGGCTGTCTGAACATATTCGTAAACCCGACACCCATGCCGATGAACAGCAGCTGCACCTGGAAAGTGAACGAAACCGGGTACAAATCGTCACTATTCATAAGTCCAAGGGGCTGGAATACCCCGTCGTCTTTTTGCCATTTATCTGCAGCTTCAGAGAAGCCGGGGAGCCGGTTTATCATGACAGTCAACACACCACTCTGGACTTGTCCGGTGATGATGAGGCACTGATTAAAGCCGATGAAGAACGATTAGCCGAAGATATCCGATTGCTTTATGTCGCCCTGACACGCTCTGTTCATCGATGCTACCTGGGCATGGCGCCTGTCAAAAGTGGCTCTGGCCGAAAGAATGATCAAACCGATCTGCACAGAACGGCTATTGGCTGGTTGCTCAACGGCTCTGACATTCTTGATTCTGCGACTTTGGAACAAAAACTGAATAATCTGGCGGCAAGTCATCCAGCCATCGATATACAGCAGATTCAGGACCATCAACTCCCTGTCTTTCAAAGCGAACCCGAAGAAGCGTTACAGCTTGAAGCTTCAGAATTTAAGGGCAGTATTCAAAGAGACTGGTGGGTCACCAGTTACTCGGCCCTGTCCCGAACTGCTCATAATCAGGGACACCGGACGGTTCAGGAGCCCGATGCCTCTCTGGAAACAGCGGGCCTGGACATGGAGGTTCTGACTGAGGCTGAAGATCCCTCCAATACCGAGCTGCAGCCCGACGCAGAAATTATCGATATTTTCACCTTCCCAAAAGGTGCTCGTCCCGGAACGTTTTTGCACGCTCTGTTTGAAAATCTGGAGCATCTGGAATCAGAGACACTGAATGCCATCACTCAGGATTTATCCGGTTATGTGCTTGAACAATTGCAGGCAGAGGGCTTCGATGAAAAGTGGTGCCCTACCCTGGCCAACATGCTGGATCATTGTCTGAACGCACCATTGAACGACAGCAATGGATTAACTTTGGGAGATCTTCCCCGTCATGCCAAAAAAGTGGAGATGGAGTTTTACCTGCCGGTTAGCAGGCTCAGATCCAGCGAATTGAACGCAATTTTAAAATCTGAAGACAGACTTTCGGCTCAGGCAGGATTACTCGACTTTGTGACGGTAAAGGGCATGTTAAAGGGATTTATTGATTTGACCTTTGAATACGATGGCCGCTGGTATGTTCTGGACTACAAGTCGAACTGGCTGGGTGAGCAGCTCAGTGATTATACCCATGAGAGCATGCAGAGAGTGATGGTTGAACACCGATACGATCTTCAGTATCAGCTTTACTCACTGGCACTGCATCGACTGCTGAAGAGCCGGCTACCGGACTATGACTTTGAGCAGCATTTTGGCGGGGTCTACTATCTGTTCCTCAGAGGCATCAGAAAAGATGAGTCTGAAAAAACGGGCATTTTCCATTGCCGCCCCAAGCAATCACTGATAGAGAAACTGGATCGTCTTTTTTATGGAGAATCCGCAATGAGTGAAGAACCCTCTACCCAAGCGGGAGTTTCTTCATGATCACGGCCATTAAACAGCTGTACCAACAAGGCCGGATTCGCCCTCTGGATTATCAGTTTGCCCGCTTTACTCATGAACTCGATCACACGCCCTGTGTCGTGCTTGTGGCGGCTCTTATCAGCCATGAACTGGGCCGAGGCAACCTCTGTCTGGAACTGAATCATTTATACCATGACCCATTATTTGAATTGAGCCTGGCTGAGAGTAATAAACTCAGAACTCTGGCTGATATTGATGGTATGGCAGAAGGCCCGTTGATCAGCTCATTACTCTCCAGCCCCGTCATCAGCGATGGTGAAACCAACACACCGATGGTTCTGGACGGTAAAAGACTGTATCTCTATCGCTACTGGCAGCATGAATGCCGGGTTGCCCAACAGCTACTGAAAGGACGTACAAAATCAGAAGACCTTCAGGAAACCCGCAGGATTCTTGATCGACTGTTTCAAAGAAACTATGTCACACTTTTTGAGAACCGCCCTGATACTGGCGATGCCAACGTCCTGCAGGAATACCTGATCAAGTGGCTTGATATAGAACTGACGAAAGCCATTGACTGGCGCGCCTGCATACAGACTCTAACGTCTGCCGGACTGCCTGACGATCTTCATTCGCTTGATCAGCTGATCCCTCCTCAATATTGCCTGAACTGGCAGAAAACAGCGGCATCCATGGCAGCCACTCAACCCTTAGTCGTCATCAGTGGTGGCCCCGGAACGGGCAAAACAACAACCGTTACACGACTGCTGGCCATGCTGGTTGAGAAAGGTTTGAATCAAGGCAAAATACCCGACATCCGGCTGGTAGCTCCAACAGGCAAAGCCTCTGCCCGCCTTACCGAATCTATTGGAGGTGCGCTGTCTGATCTTCACTGCGGTGAAGATGTCCGTGATCTGATTCCCAGCCAGGCTGGCACCATTCACCGATTACTGGGCGTGATCCCCAACAGGCCAGAGTTTCGCCATAACGCCAGTAACCCCCTGCATCTGGACATTCTGGTCGTGGATGAAGCGTCAATGGTTGACCTGCCTCTGATGCGGCACTTACTGGATGCACTGCCTGACCATACCCAGATCATTCTTCTTGGCGACAGGGACCAGCTAGCCTCTGTAGATGCGGGCAGCGTACTGGGTGATATCTGCTCTGCCGCAGAAGGTGGCTTTTCTCTGGAACAGGCTGACACACTGGAACAATTGACGGGCTTCAATTTTAAAGGTTGGGCGACATCACAAAGCCAACCCATTAATGATCGCTTCTGCCAGCTTCAGAAAAGTTACCGATTTGATGCTCGTTCAGGCATTGGAACACTGGCCAAGGCCGTCAACCGAGGGGATGCCAAACAGATACCCCACATTTTTCAACAATCTTTTTCTGATATTGCCCTGCACCCCCTGGACGAGAACAGCTACCAGCAACTTATGTCGCTTTGCGTGCAAGGCTATAGCCCCTACCTTCAGGCTATTCAGAATCAGCGTGATGAAAAATCGGTACTCCATGCCTTCAACCGTTTCCGTCTGCTCTGTGCATTACGGGAAGGCCGCCTGGGGGTGGAAGGGTTGAATGACCGTATTCGTCAGGCATTGGCTCGAAAAAACCTGATCCCTTCAGAAGGTTTATGGTACTCGGGACGCCCGGTTTTAATCACCCGTAATGCTCACGATCTGGGTCTTTACAATGGTGATATTGGCCTGACTCTGCCAGATAAGAATGGCCGTTTAAAAGTAGTCTTTGAATTACCCGACGGCAGCCTTAAACATCTTCTGCCCAGTCGACTGCCTGAGCATCAGACGGTTTTCGCCATGACTGTTCACAAAAGTCAGGGATCTGAATTCCCCCATACCGTCATGGCGCTGCCAGAACAAATGACACCGATTTTAACCCGTGAGCTGGTTTACACAGGCATTACCCGTGCAAAATCCAGACTGGATCTGTTTGCACCACCGCAGATTCTGATCAAAGCCATTCGCCAGAAAACCCAGAGATCGTCCGGATTAAAGGACAGACTCATAAACCACGCCCGTTAAGATTAAGAGGAAATTTGAAAGCTTTAATCTTGGATGCTTAAGTAAAAGCACTTTAAACGTCACTACCCTTTCGATAGACTCCCTGAAAGTAAAAAAATAGATAAATTATGCTGTTAAAAGGATTTCTATGGGTATCAGTCAGACAGGGAAGCTGCTAGGTCAGCATAATATTCAGTCTTATTCTTACAATAGTGGCTTTTTGCTTTTCGATCAGGATACCGATGGCCGTTGTGGCAGGCGTATTCTGATCGATGCCCGCCTAGCCAACAAGTTTTCCGCTCTCATCAACCATGACAGCAAAGGCTCACTGGTTATCCACGGTATCAAGCAGCACAAATCCAGGGGCGGGGGTATCAATAGCCACAGCGGTATCGGTAAAGCCCAGAAACATATGGACGTCATTGGCCATGTGGTGGTGACTTACGAAATTCATCAATCGTCTCCGGATGACCCCTATGGCGGTATCCGGATTACAGATATTGATATTGCTGACTTTGCACGAGCTAGAGAGCCTGGGTACTACCATGTCCAACATAATAACGATAAATGGACTACTAATGAAAAGCCGGGCAGCTCGATAACCACCAAAAAAGTAGCCATTAATGGTAAAATTGACAAATTCGAACAAGCAGCTGAGGAATTAATCCCTGAAATGGTGGAGAAAGCTTATGGCGATATCGACGCTCAGGGCTTTGATTTCTTCTACCAGCCTAAACCTCTGCTGTATCGCGGCTTACGATTTAAAACCCCCGCCCAAAAACGCACCAATATTTTTGTTGCCTGCGACCGACTGGCCAGAGGCTTACTGCAGACCCAGAACCAGGGCCAAACAATCCAATGGGTAATCCATGGCGACGGCCTTTCACTGTTTGAAAAAGCCCTGGATCGATTGAACGGACAAACATTGGATAAACACCAAGTGTTGATTGCAGGCCTACCTAAACAACAGCTGGGTTCAGTGATTCAGAAAATGCGTGGGTATGGCATTCAGTTTCACGACGATGTTATCAAATACAATGGTCATGACTGGAGCTCTTTGAATAATCGGGTTTTGGGTATGAAGCGCATGTATCAAGCCATAGAATCTCTGGGTGAAGGCTATCAGGATCGTTTGGGAGAATTGAAAGACCAGGCCAGGGATGACCGGTTCAAAGCCATTAGTGGCTCTGCCGGTGCTCTAAGCAATGGTTTTCTGGCGGGCAGCCTGATGATAGGTTCGATGAGTTCTGACACGTTAATGGCAGCAGGACTAACCTCAACCGCCTACGGCCTTTATGCCTTTACTCACAAGCTTCGCTCACTGCGAAATATCACCGCCAATAAGCTCGACAACGCTGGCCTTAATCCCCATATGCACCCTTTTAAAAGTACAGCCCGCTTCAACAGTCATGTAGAGCGTACCTATGGCAGTCAAACCCAAAGCTTTCTGGCACTGGTGGGTTATAAACGAGGGAATGTCTGATGCTGCTTTGGTTAAAACGGTTATTCGCCTCCAAAAAACGGCTGGTGGGTAGCCCTCATTTTGATCAGGCTCCCTGGCGTACCCTCGACATTTCCGGCACTGTAGTTCGTTTCAAAAACCCGCCAAAGAGCGTGAGGATTGCCAATCGACACTGGCCGGAGAAAGTCGATCTTTATGAGGAAGACTACAAGGAGTGGCCCGATGGTGAGGGTCTATCAAAACACATTTTTAAAAATTTCTGGTCTTACTATGATCACCTGCTCTGGGGAGAAGGCCATGTAGGGAGTTGCAGTATTTCCATATCCATACAGCGCCGAGCACCCCATAACTGGAGCATTCGATCTATGCTGCACCCAAAAGATTGCCGGAGCTGGATTCTTAGCCGACGCAAGAAAAAAGTTGACGAGTTTGACTTCAAGACCCCACTCACAAACGATGACCTTGATCGAATCTGTGTGAATGACCATTACTTGTATAAAGAGAGAACCTATAGGGGTAATAGAGGTTGGTACGAAAAATATCATACCCCTCTTTCAGACGATCACCTGCTGACCTTTTACTTCAACCCTGGCAGTAATCAAAGCTTGGTGAATGACGAAGATAATCTCGAAGCTGAGGTTGAAAACACCATTCAGTCTTTTATGGAAAACCTTCATATTACTCTGTCACCCGATACCCAAAAACGAATTGAGGTGCTGAAACGGAATGAAAGTGTCTGAAGAAACGATCGCAATCAATGGACTGGATCTGGATGCCATTATTGATGAGCTTGAACAGTGGTTCAGCTTTCTCAATACGGTCATTGGCATAATGTCTTTTACTCTGGCACTGGCCTGCCTTGGCACTAACACACCTGCCTTCAATGCCTTATTATCGGTCATTATTGTTATTCTGGCAGTGGAGCAGCAGAAACGATTCTATCTTGAAAAAGTACGAAAGCTGAGAAAATCGGCAAAGAAAAATGAAACAGCAGACCTTATTTTA
>NZ_JOKH01000002.1:478840-559782 GCF_000722635.1 Endozoicomonas numazuensis
AAAGCTTATGGCGATATCGACGCTCAGGGCTTTGATTTCTTCTACCAGCCTAAACCTCTGCTGTATCGCGGCTTACGATTTAAAACCCCCGCCCAAAAACGCACCAATATTTTTGTTGCCTGCGACCGACTGGCCAGAGGCTTACTGCAGGCTCAGAACCAGGGCCAAACAATCCAATGGGTAATCCACGGCGACGGCCTTTCACTGTTTGAAAAAGCCCTGGATCGATTGAACGGTCAAACACTGGATAAACACCAAGTGTTGATTGCAGGCCTACCTAAACAACAGCTGGGTTCAGTGATTCAGAAAATGCGTGGGCATGGCATTCAGTTTCACAACGATGTCATCAAATACAATGGTCATGACTGGAGTGCTCTGAACAACCGGGTTTGGGGCATGAAACGCATGTATCAGGCCATAGAATCCCTGGGTGATGGCTATCAGGATCGTCTGGGCGAATTGAAAGACCAGGCCAGAGACGACCGGTTCAAAGCCATCAGTGGCTCGGCCGGTGCTCTGAGTAACGGTTTTCTGGCGGGTAGCCTGATAACAGGCTCGATGGGCTCTGACACGTTAATGGCAGCAGGACTGACCTCAACGGCCTATGGCCTTTATGCCTTTACCCACAAGCTTCGCTCATTGAGAAATATCACAGCTAATAAGCTCGACAATGCCGGCCTTAACCCCCATATGCATCCCTTTAAGAGTACCGCCCGGTTTAATAGCCAAGTAGAACGCACCTATGGCAGTCAAGCCCAAAGCTTTTTGGCACTAGTGGGTTATAAACGAGGGAATGTCTGATGTTGTTATGGCTAAAACGGTTATTCGCCTCCAAAAAACGTCTGGTCGGCGGCCCGGATTTTAACCGGGCTCCCTGGCGTACCCTGGACATTTCCGGAACAGTTGTGCGCTTTAAAAACCCACCAAAAAGTTCAGGCCTTGCCAACCGGCACTGGCCGGAGAAAGTCGATCTTTATAAGGAAGACTACGAAGAATGGCATGAGGGCGACGGCCTGTCCAAACATATATTTAAAAACTTCTGGTCCTTTTATGATCACCTGATCTGGGGAGAAGGCGTTGCAGGAGTTTGCGACTTATATATATCAATACAGCGTCGTGCCCCTCACAACTGGAGTATCCAGTCCATGCTGGACCCGAAAGATTGTCAGGCCTGGATTCTGGCTCAATGCAAAAAAACAGCAGAGAAATTTGATTTCAAAGTACCTCTAACAGTGGATGACCTTGATCGAGTCTGTGTGAACCATCATTACTTTTATAGAGAGAGAATTTATAGAGGGCAAAGAGGCTGGTACGAGGAATACCATACCCCCCTTTCTGACGATCATCTGCTGTCCTTTTACTTCAGACCAGGCTGTGATCAAGGCCTGATGAATGATGAACATAATGTTGAAGCCGAGGTAGAAAAGACCATTCAGTCTTTTATGGAAAACCTTCATATTACTCTGTCACCCGATACCCAAAAACGAATTGAGGTGCTGAAACGGAATGAAAGTGTCTGAAGAAACGATCACAATCAATGGACTGGATCTGGATGCCATTATTGATGAGCTTGAACAGTGGTTCAGCTTTCTCAATACGGTCATTGGCATAATGTCTTTTACTCTGGCACTGGCCTGCCTTGGCACTAACACACCTGCCTTCAATGCCTTATTATCGGTCATTATTGTTATTCTGGCAGTGGAGCAGCAGAAACGATTCTATCTTGAAAAAGTACGAAAGCTGAGAAAATCGGCAAAGAAAAATGAAACAGCAGACCTTATTTTAGAAGGTTTTGAAAGTCGGCACTTAAGCACTATAAAAATCATGCTCCGGCTTCCTATGTACTGGCTTGGTTTTGGATTACTGATATGTATTATGATCAGCCCTCAAGTTTTTAATGGTCACCCACTGTTAATAGAATACTTCAATCTTTAATAACTTTTACCCTCCCATTAGAGCAAGAACTTCATGATATGATCATCCGCAACAGATATTGGCTTTTTTGAAGGCCATCTATAGAGTTGCTGATATGACCAAAAAAATCTACGTTATTTATACCGGTGGCACCATCGGCATGAAACCCACGGACTCGGGTTATGCTCCCTCTGGTAATATGCAGGCGCTTCTGGATGAAAAACTGCCTCCTCATGTACGTCAGGGTCTACCCGATTTTGACCTGGTGGAATACGAGGAATTGATCGATTCCAGTAATATTCGACCGGAAAATTGGAAGCAGATAGCGACCGATATCGCTGAACATTACGACGATTATGATGGTTTTATTGTTCTACACGGAACAGACACCATGGCTTTTTCCAGCTCCATGATGTCATTTATGCTCCGTAATCTGAACAAACCGGTTGTTTTCACCGGTTCACAGATACCTTTGTGTGAAGCTCGCAGTGATGGTCTTGAAAACTTTGTTGGCGCACTAAGCATCGCCACTGATGATCGTATTAACGAAGTCTGCCTGTACTTTAATGGTCGTTTAATGCGGGGGAACCGCGCTCGTAAACAAAACGCTTACTTGTTTGATGCCTTTGATTCTCCCAACTTTCCATGGTTAGGCAGAGCGGACATTAATATTGAACTCAGCGATTACCTGCTATTAAAGCCTCAGAGCCAACCTGAATTTCATCTGGAATGTTCTGAAGATACGCAAGTTGGCATCCTGCAACTGTTTCCTGGTATTACAGCCCAGTGGGTTGAAGCGGCTCTTAATCAGCCCGTTAAAGCTTTTATTATGAGGACATACGGTACAGGTAATGGCCCCGATGGCGATCAGGCATTGCTGGATGCCCTGAAAAAGGCAACTGATGATGGCAAAATCATTGTCAATCTGACTCAGTGCCACAGAGGCACAGTGCATCAGGGAAGTTATGCGGCAGGCTCAGCACTGTCTGAAGCCGGTGTTATTGGGGGACTGGACACAACCACTGAAGCCATGTTCTGTAAGCTTCATCACTTGCTGTCAAAAGGACACTCACCGGAAGAAATCAGAGTCATGGTTGGACAGAATATATCCGGCGAACTGACGATCTGATGAAAGAATGAGGACCTTCAAACTCTGAGAGTCCTCATTCCTGAGTTTTAAACGGCTGGCAGTTGCCAATCGACAGGCTGCTCTCCTTTGGATACCAGATAGTCATTGGTTTGCGAAAAAGGACGGCTGCCAAAAAAGCCTCTGTGCGCTGACAGAGGTGAAGGATGAACAGCCTGCAAAACCAAGTGTTTTGACCGATCTATAAACTGTCCCTTACGCTGGGCATAACTCCCCCAGAGAATAAAAACCACACCTTCTCTTTTAGCATTCAACTCTGCGATGACTTTATCCGTAAACTGCTCCCAGCCTCGCTTTTGATGGGAAGCAGCCTGCTTGTGTTCTACCGTCAAAACACTGTTAAGCAGCAAAACACCTTGCCTGGCCCAATGCTCAAGACAACCATGACTGGCAGGAGGGATGCCCAGATCACTTTGAAGCTCTTTGTACATGTTGACCAGAGAAGGAGGAATCCGTACATCCGGACGCACCGAGAAACAGAGACCATGAGCCTGTCCCGGACCGTGATAAGGGTCCTGCCCCAGAATCACCACTTTAACCTGCTCAAAAGGTGTTAAATCCATCGCCCGAAAGTATTCGCTGCCTTCAGGGTAAATCGTTTTACCCGCAGCCTTTTCATTCATCAGGAAACTGCACAGAACCTGCATATATTCCTTGTCGAACTCACCCTGCAAATGTGTTTTCCATGAGGGTTCCAGCTTGATTTCCCGCATAGAGTTTCCCCGGTTCAGCAACCATTAAAATGACGGATCGAATGATAATCGAGTCATTATACACAAGAGAAGGTGCGAACAAGTCCTAACCCGTTATTTTCGAAAACGGTGTATTTGATGTCCCAGCGCTCAGAAATGTAAGTGACAATCTGATGGGTATGAGCATAAGTATGTTCAGAGATATGCTCGATTAATTGCTGGGTTTGCTCCTCATCCAAATGACTTTCGCTGCCACCATTTTCAGGCTTCAGCTTTTCCTTTTGAAGATAGTCGTCGAGATGACGGTTGATACTCGATTCACTTTTCCTCAATGCCTGTGCAATGGATGGGATTGGCCAACCTTCTGATCGCACTGATCGCAGTAGTACCGCTTTAATACGGTCACGCACCCGGCCATCACGCGTCCTTTCATGTCGTGACTCTAAGCTTGCTTTCTGTTCGGGGGGTTAGGTAAAAATCAGCCATGGTCGTACAGTGAAGAAAAAGAGCTTGAATATCAACCATCTTCAATGATCACGGGTATAAAGTCCCTTTATAGGAATGGCGCAGTTTTCAAAGCGACGTCAATAAAGACTTGGAAGCCCACTGGCATGGGACTCCTCTTGAAGCATTTTTTGAAAACAGGTATGCCCCCGAAGAAAAAGCCAGGGCACTGATGAAACTCAATTTCACCCCCCGGACTTTACGAAATGTCAGCCATAGAATCATAAGCAGGCACGACGTTATACAACGACTTCTGGATATTATCTGGATAACCCACCAACCGGATCATCCTTCATTACATCCAGACAGCCAACCCTGGTTTGACCAGCTATGAACTCGGCACTCTTTTTCTCCTGATCGAAGACCCCGTTATTTCAGCCTACCTGAGATCATTACTGGAGAGGATCTAGGAGCCTGACCGAGAATGGACAGGTCGGCCTAAAATCCAGAACATTCATAAAGCTGCTCCAATCAGACTAAAAGCGGCGGAAATACTGAAATAATCGTTTTCTGATGTGTGCGAAAAGCAACAAACATCGCTCGCTGGCTTCTCGCCAGCTCAACACTTTATGAAATTTTCGGGCTAGCGAATGCAGCCAATGGTATGATCCCGCTTCTAGTCAAGTCAGTGTTAAGGACACTCATGTCAGCCGCAGAGTCTTTAAAGACAACCCAGAGCAGTAAAGGTACACGGGAGATTATTCTCGATACCGCAGAAAGATTAATGGCTGAACGAGGCATTGATTCCGTATCGCTCAATGAAATTGTACGAGAATCTAAACAGAAAAATGCTTCTGCCCTCCAGTACCACTTTGGTAACAAGGAAGGTCTGGTACAAGCCATATATGACAAACACAAACCCGGGATTGAACAACGACGGGAGGAGCTGTTTGACCAGCTAAACGACAACCCTGATTTGTCAGACATTATTGAAGTACTGGCAACTCCCATGATTGAAGAAATAGATAACCCCGATGGCGGAATGAACTACCTGCTGTTTATTTCCCGCATTCGCTACCATCAGGTAAACCCAACTCTGGAAAAGAACGCTCGTCAATCCAGAGTTTTGTCTAAGTTATCGAAAATGATTTCTGTCCATCTTGAGCACTTGCCAGAACAAGAGCAGGAGCTTAGAAAGTTAATGATGAGAAGTACATTACTTCACTACCTGGCGGACTACAGCTTGAAGATAAAGCAAGAGCCCTCTTTCGATGCCAGTCAGCGACAATCGTTTAAAAAGCTGCTCATCAACTCAATTACGCATGTGATAGAACAGCCGCTCAATTGATACTGTACTCACCGAATACAGGTGGCAGTCTCGTTAGTCTGATAACTCCATCAGACTAACGAGACCGTAAACCGACCATTTACTGGACAATCAGACGCCCCTGATGAGCTTTTTGAAATTGCTCATCCCGTTTTCTCAGTTCATCGGCGGAATCAATCACGTTAACCTCACCCCACAGGTTTTCCTGATCGTATTTCTGCAGCACACCGGAAGCACTGTTCTCCTTGATAAATTCGGCCCAATCGGCAGGGGCTACCCAACCAGGATGAGGAACCACTTTGATACGACTTTGTACAAAGGGTTCGCGCTCATTACGCCAGGTTTCCACACTGCTGACCAGATCAGCCAGCAATTTTGCATGTTTCGGGTCAGCAGACAAATTCTCTGTCTCATTGGGATCAGCGATAATGTCGTATAACTCATTTTTAACGTTCACCGACTCCATCTGCATATCCACCAGCTGCACCAGCTTCATGTTTCCACGAATGGCGGTGAAGGCGAATTCATTAACGGCTGTCGCCTGTGTGGCGAAATAGATGTCTCCTCTGTAGGACTCCGGTTTGTTATTGACCAGCTGCGGCCAATAACTGGTTCCATCCAGCGGCCTTCCCTCGGGTGTCGATGAAAAATTTACACCAGCCGCATCTGCCAGAGTCGGCAGTACATCCCAACCGGTTATAAACTGCTCTGAGACACTACCAGGTTTAATGACCGGATTTTTCGAGTCAGAACCGAGGTAACGAATCATGCCGACGACGCGAATGCCTCCTTCATAGATCTGTTGCTTGTACCCCTTCAAAGGCGTATTCAGGCCACCGCCCTGATAGGTTCCGGTGCCACCGTTGTCACTGAGAAACATTACGATCGTATTATCAGCAACACCCAGTTCATCCAGCTTATCCATCATCCGACCAATGGCTTTATCCATGCCCAGCATCATCCCCGCAAATATTTTTCGCTTGGGATTCCTGATTTCGCCGGGCTGACTGGCCTCTGCCTCGTCGATCAGACTCTGGGGAGCCTGCAAAGGTGAGTGTGGCGCCTTGAATGGGACATACATCATAAAGGGGGCGTCGTTTTTCGCAATTCCGTCTTTTTGCCTTCTGGCCCAGTCATCCAGCCATTGGTTAGCATCATTAGCCAGAACAAACGGGCCATACTTTTCGATGTCTGAACGATCGACGTACTTCTTGCGATCTACTGACGTTCCGTTTCTCTGGAGATCAAACCCTCCCACTTCATTGACAGTGTGATCGAAGTAATCACCATTGGTATTGAGATGACCAAAAAAGTAATCAAAGCCTCGCTGGTTCGGATGCTGATAATTGAAGGTATGGCCAACATTCCACTTTCCAAAAGCCGCTGTGTTATAGCCAGCCTCCTGAAAGTATTCGCCTATGAGTTTTTCTCCTTTCGGAATCCCCCCTTCAACCCAGGGATAGACCGTCGCATAGCCCATTCCAAATCGAATCGGATCACGCCCCGTCAAGAGGGCTCCCCGGGTAGGAGAACATTTTGGGTTAACATATAAACGCCTCAGCTCAACACCTTCTGCAGCAATTTTATCCAGTGAAGGAGTATCAAACTCTGCCCCACGAAATGAAGCATCCTGCCAACCCATATCATCTGCAAGAATCAACATGACATTGGGCTGTTCCGCTAAAGCTGCCTGGGCCAGAGCACTGGCCGTGGCACAAAAAATCAAACTTCGACAAAGATTTCTGACTGTTTTCATAGAGGACTACTTCTCTTATTATTCTTTTTATTGAAAATGCTGCTCTTTCGGGCTCTGTAGCCATTTTCCTGATTCAGGGTGAACTGCATTTCCCGCTCATGGCTGTTTTTCGAAATGCCATCACTCGTAAATGATGGTGCCCATTTCTGTTTTCTTATAAATCATCCGATCCAGGCTGGTGAGTGAGTTACCACCAATAAAGCCAAAGACGTTGTCACCGAATTCTCCGGAAACGGTCTTCTCACGCTGTTGCATTCTCAAAGCCCAATCTGTGGGTGCTACCCAACCCGGTATGGGAACAGGTTCGTAATGATTTCCAGTCCACATGTGCTTCTTTCGCCAATCGACAAAACCTGACAATAACGACTCCAGCACCTTTGGCTGCTCCTGAGAAAGATCACGGGTCTCTCCCGGATCAGAGGCCAGATAAAACAGTTCGTTTTTGATCTCAATGCCCTGATAACTGCGAGTCACATGTCTTACAACTTTGTAGTCATCTTTGATGATGGAGAAATTGAAATCATTACCGATCCCTTTTTCTCCATCAGCAGCAATGTAGATTTCTGAATGAGGTGTAACATTCCCCTGCGACAAACTTGCCCATAAACTCACGCCATCCTGCAGTTTGGCCTTCATTTCTGGTGCACCATTTCGGGTACCTGTGGCTTCATTAATGGTGGGATAAAGATCTACAGCAGAAATCACCTGTTCACTGCTGACACCTCTGGGAAGGCCAAGTCCTGAAATAATCGCAAGATTACGAACGCCACCTTCATAACCCGAAAGCTTTCCACCTTTTAGAACCCCATTACTGGCGCCATTGTTCAGGTCAGCGCCTGAAGTGCTTAAAAAAACAATGAGTGTGTTTTCCAGTTTCTTCTGACTATCCAGGGTAGAAATGATCTGGCCTACGCCCTCATCAACCGCTTTTACCATGGCTGCATAAATCATTCTTTCACGGGAAAGCTTCGGACTTTCTGCCTGAACTTTTTTCACCCGCTTCTCTGGTGCCTGAAGTGGAGCCCTTGGTGCCTTGAATGAGACCTGCAGAAAGAAAGGAGCTGAGTTTTTACTGGATAACTGATTCAGCCAGTTCTCGGAAGCAGCACTGATGAGATCAGGGCCAAAAACATTGTCGTAAGCATTGCCCAATGAACGACCGTTTTCCTGCAAATCAATGCCTCTTGCAGAAGTGTGTTTAAAGTAATCAACCTGACCATTCAAATGACCAAAAAAGTAATCAAAACCTCGACTATTGGGATGATGTCGTTGAGCTTGAGATCCCAGATGCCACTTACCGACCAGAGCCGTCTGATAGCCTGCCGATTTGAGAGATTCAGATAGCAAGAACTCACTGGGAGCCAAAGCTCCGGGTGACCAGGGATAAAACTCAGCGTAACTGACTCCCAGCTCATGGGGATCTCGTGCTGTCATCAGTGCAGCCAGTGTGCCACTGGATTGAGAAGCACCGTAAAAACGATTCAGAATCACACCACTGGACACCAGCTTGTCGATATTGGGTGTTTTAAAAGGAGCCCCCCTGGCACTGATATCAGCATTACCCAACCCATCCACAGTGATCAGAAGGACATTGGGTTTACTCTCTACACCTTCCCTGGACTGAACCAGATCTTTTGCAGTAGATGACGTGCTACATCCTGATAGAAAAACGACAGAGATCACAGTTGCCAGAAAACTGGGGTTAATGAGAAATCTGTTTTTCGATGTTTCATTACGATCAGCAGGAAAGCAAATTGTATTTGAATCCACTGTTTTTATTGTTTTCATGTTGAGGCCTTTCATTATTGCACCAGGCAATCTGACGAATGAAAAAGCTGTTCAATTCTGGCAGCTCACACATGCAAGCTGCACAAAAGGAAGTTGAACCGGAAGAAATGAAGGTTACTCAGGGCGTTATTCAATAGCCTTAAATGTGGTCACCCCGGCTGGACTGTCTAGCAGCGGTGTCCCATATTGGTGAGCACCCACCTCATCGGAAAGATTGCCAATATTGGCAATCAAGATGCGCTCTTTGCTATCTGGATCGATAGCCATAGTGATATTCATGGCGTCACCCGCAGGGGTCGTTGACAGAACTGAACCGTCTTTTGGATCAACGCCGACGACTGCATGAGTAGAGTCCATGAAGTTTCTGTCGCTGAAATATATGACGTTATCAAAGCCGGTGATTACCGAGACGGGGACGCGCCCTTTTGCCAGTTTTGACTCCCAGACTTTCTCAACCTTTACAGGCTTGCCATTACCACCGGAAATCTGGAAAGAGCCCAAACCTTTCAGACCTAGTGAGATATAAGCCCTGTTATCGGGAGCCACGGTGGGTGAAGAGGCGATAACAAAACCAACAGGTTCCGACGCACCATAAATCTCACAGGCTGCACCGATACGACCGCCATCAATCGTTTTGGCTGATAGCGCAAGACAAGCGGGCAGATCAACAGCCACCAACTGTTCAGCATCATTGCCGATCAGTACATAGTTGCCGTCCTTGGTAATCGCCGGGCTGGTAGCAATCCCCCCTTTTCCCGCCATGGGAACATGGAAGAGCACCCGCAGATTGCCGTTCTTGTATTGCAGTCCCCAGAGCGCCCCCTGATGCTCAGAATCACCTTCAGGTGCTCCACCGGAAATCAGGATGGTTCCGGTTTTGGGATCCACAGCCGTGTTGTTATCAATTTCATAACCACTGTCGCCTAACCCAACTTTCCACCAGAGCTCTTTGGCCAGCTTGTCCGCTTTGGTTTGCAAATACTTCTCGGGAACCGGACCACTGGTGTCGGTTTTTTCGCTGGGCAAGTCCAGAGCTGCCAGTGTTTTACCACTCATCCTGTCCACTACCAGCACAACACCATCACCCACTGTGGCGGTTACCAGCTCACCACTGGGGAGTGTATTCAGTCCAAAGGGCACATTGGGATAGCCCTTCTTAGAAACAATTTTTGATGGATAATCGTTGGTCCAGAGCACATTGCCCTTGGCATCGAAGGAAACAATTTTCTGGGTATCTGCGGTATACAGACGACCTTCCTTATCGATATAGGGATTGTTCAGAGTCGAGCCTTCATCAAGAATGCACTTCCTGGTGACCGGGTCTACATCACGCCAGAGTTCTTTTCCGGTTTTCAGATCCAGTGCCACCAGGTTACAAATACCTGACTCTCCTCCCCTGGACATGGTGCAATACAGCTGGCCATTGGCTCCAGATGAACAGGGTTGGACAAAAACCTCATTGGGCAAGACGGTCCAGGCTTTCTCGATCTTCACCGGCGCCTGATCCTCCACATAATCCGATACACGACTATCACCATGTATAGTCGGATAGGGGGAGTTTTCCAGATAAGGATTATCCTCCTGATAACCGGGTACACCCGGAAGAGAATCTGACTGCAGCTGACTGGCAGAAACAGAGCCAGAGAGCGCTGTTGTTATTGCCAAGAGAGCCAATAACGAAGCTTTTCCCTGCTTTCGAGAGGAAGTCCCGGGATGTCCGCTTTCAAAGATATACTGCATAAGTTCCACTTTTTCTTGTTCCCAGACCTCTGATTCAGAACTGAAACGACAGCTGGGAGATTCTTATTATTCAACGCAGTGCTGCAGATCACAGGACAAACCATCTCGCCCATTAATGTAACCGCATTATCTACAGATGCTAATATAATGTGATTACATTAATCAACCGTTTCAGCTTACAATTTTATGTCACGATAAGAAGTTAAGGATGATTCATGACAGCTGCTGACTACACACTAAAATGGCGTAGAACGAGGCTGGATGAGGCTTCCGGGAAGATGAGGATGGGAAGATCCAGACAGAAAAAACCCCAAACCTGATTGAAGGGTTGGGGCTGCGTTTTCTCTTGTTAAGCTCACTTGAAGCCCTCGAGAGAGCAAGTGATCTTACCCGTTTTGGTGATCAGGCAGGTTGTTTTGAAGCCATTTCTGCTTTGGCTTTCTGCTCCTGTTCCAAGGCCCAGATCGGTGGTTTGACCAGCAGCTTGAAGCGATAAGACCAGGACGGTGCATTCCAAATCTGAGAACCCAGCTTAACAAAGCCATGGAAGAAAACTTTCACTGGATTGACGCTGTTGATTCGTGGATAAACACCAAACCGAACCTTTTCATCTTCTTCTGCAAAGGTACCGAACATCTTGTCCCAGATGATAAAAATACCGGCATAGTTTTTATCAATATATTTGGAATTGGTCGTATGGTGTACACGATGGTGCGAAGGTGTATTCATCACAGCCTCAACAGGCCTGGGCAGTTTTTTCACCAGCTCAGTATGCAACGCTGTCTGATAAAACTGAACCAGTGCTTCTGCCAGGAACACCATAAAGGGGTGAAAGCCCAGCATATGCCACCGGCATATCCCTGTTCTTTGATCTCGGCAAATATGACCTCGGCATTCCAGACATTCTCAGCCAGCAAGGCATCAATGATGGGCTTGAAATTATCGAGTTTACTGGGGCGAACCCCTGATTTGCGCCTGGGTGTTGGTCCCTGTCGCTTCAGGGCTCGTTTGACTGTACTGACAGAGCAACCTCTCTGGCAGGCAATGTCCTCAAGATAGCAGCCTTTTTCTCTGGCTTGCTTTATCATAAGGTAGTCCTCTCGGTTGATCATGGCTCTTTTCCCTGAGTACTGGTAACACTATGGGAATCGGCCATGAAGTGGTTAATCGAGAGGTCATTTCAAACCGGTGATTTGGGGTCATTAATAGCCGGAGGTAACAATTTAGGTAACTGTAATTTATGAGGTTAAACAGATAGCGCTACTGTTGAAGCGTATAGTTACTAAAATCGTCTTTCAAGAACAGCTGGAAAATTTATATTGGCCACTTTGCCCCTGAATTTGGCCGATTTTGGCAGGCACAAAAATACAATATGATAGGCTCGTAAATACTACATAGCTTCATTATTTTTATATACCTCCTCCCTGAAAAAATACTAGAAAGATTTGTAATCGAGAAACAATCTATTGATATCAGGCTAATTAAAAAATGTTTTTCGAGTTAATTCGAAAAAAACAATGAGAACATAGAACTGTTGATTGAGTTTAAACAAAAAAAAAACCGTACTCTCGAAAAAGATGTACGGTATTTTTTTTGATTGAACGACTGCCGAAGCTCGGCCTACAGTCAACGCTTGAACATAAACACAATCTGACGACGCAGTCTTTCTCGAATGGGTGCTATGTCCAGTCCACCTTCCTGCACCAGCCCTTCATACTCTGCCTGCATAATGACAGCAGCAAAAAGCTGAGCATCTGTTTCTGACTGGGATGAACCAATACGCTTAAAAAGGGAAACCAGGCTATTCAGAAGGTAAGTCTGATGATTAAAAGCGATAGGCCGGAGATTTTCATTTCTCAGGCATTCCAGCTGGAAGGCTCGCTCTGCAATCAGGTAATCACGATGTTCAGAGAGCTGATTGGTGACGTAATTGACAGCCAGTTCCAGCATCTGGTCCACAAACTGATCTCTGGAATCACTGGAACCATCCAGTAAGGAAAGTGCTTTTTGCAGCTGATCGTCTGACTCTTCCCAGAATGCCTTGAAGGTTTCAGCCCCCATTTCCACAAACAGGGTAAAAGTATCAGTGATCAGGTCGGAAATATCTTTGAAGTAATAGGTAGTTGCAGAGAGAGGGACTTGAGCCTCTTTAGCTACAGCGCGGTGTCTGACACCTCGAACGCCGTCTCTTACTACAATACGCAGTGCTGCTTCCAGAATGGTTCTACGGCGTTGCTCACTATTGGCCCGGCTGGTTTTTCGCCCCTGATATTTCAGAGTACCACTTCCGAGAGCTGCTCCTTCATTCTGGGCCATCTGCGTTAGGACGCGGTTTCTTTCTTCGCTGTACGTTGCTTCCATGAGGGGATGCCTTGCAGTTGCCTGTTAGTCTTATGACGCTTGAAACAATCTCTAAAAGTAAAAGACGAATTCCATTTACGCCAATCTTCTTGTACTTCAGCCTGAAAAACTGACTTTTATGAGTCACCGTTCAAGCTTGGTCAATGGCCGCTAAAGGCTGAGCTGCAAGACCGGCAGACAGATAGACTGACTGCCGGAAGATCCAACCGGGATTACTGCTGTGGTCGCATGTGCGGGAACAACAGTACATCACGGATAGAAGGTGCATCAGTAAACAGCATGACCAGACGGTCTATACCAATACCTTCGCCCGCTGTTGGCGGCAAACCGTACTCCAGAGCGTTGATGTAGTCTGCATCGTAATGCATGGCTTCATCATCACCAGCGTCTTTTTCGGCGACTTGCTGACGAAAACGCTCAGCCTGGTCTTCAGCATCGTTCAACTCGGAGAAACCGTTGGCAATTTCACGGCCGCCCACGAAGAATTCGAAGCGGTCGGAAGTAAATGGATTGTCATCATTACGACGAGCCAGAGGCGAAACCTCTGTTGGGTATTCGGTAATGAAGGTCGGATCCATCAGACGATGCTCAACAGTCTCCTCAAATATCTCGATCTGAACCTTGCCCAGACCCCAGGTACCCTTGACCTCGATACCCAGCTTTTCCGCAACCTGGGTGGCTGAATCGATGTTGTCGATATCAGCAGCCTCAAGATCCGGATTGAAGTGCAGTATAGAATCGAAAACAGACATACGCACAAAAGGCTTGCCGAAATCGATCTCGTTACCCTGATAAGTCACCGTGGTTCCGCCTGTCACGTCTTTAGCAAGACGCTTAAACAGGGCTTCCGTATGATTCATCATGTCGACGTAATCTGCGTAAGCCTGGTAGAACTCAATCATTGTGAATTCAGGGTTGTGACGTGTAGACAGTCCTTCGTTACGGAAGTTCCGATTAATTTCGAACACCCGTTCAAAGCCACCCACGACCAAACGCTTCAAATAGAGTTCTGGAGCAATACGAAGATACATATCAATATCCAACGCATTATGGTGAGTGACAAAAGGCCGTGCAGTAGCACCACCCGGAATCACCTGCAGCATTGGGGTTTCCACTTCCATATAATCCTGCTCATGGAAGTAGTCACGAATCACTTGAACAATGCGGGAACGAATACGAAAAGCATCACGAGACTCTTCACGGGTAATCAGATCCACATAGCGCTGACGATAACGCATTTCGGTATCGGTCAGTCCCTTGTGTTTTTCGGGCAGTGGGCGCAGAGACTTGGTCAACAGCTCAACCTGCTCCATATCCACATAGAGATCGCCCTTACCAGAACGCTGCACGGTGCCTTCGGCACCAATAATGTCACCCAGGTCCCAGGTTTTGACTTCTTTCAGAATGCCTTTATCCAGTACCTTGCGGTTGACATAAACCTGGATACGACCCGACATATCCTGGATTTCCATAAACGCACCACGGTTCAGCATGATGCGGCCAGCAACCTTGACCTTCTTGCCCGCTTCCAGCAACGCTTCCTTGCTCGACTGGGCGTACTCTTTTTGCAAATCAGCAGCCAGAGCGTCTCGACGAAACGTGTTTGGAAAAGCGACTCGCTCGGAACGAATGGCACTGAGCTTTTCACGACGAAGAGCTACCAGCCGGTTCTCTTCCTGAGCATCTAAGATCTGTTCTTCAGACATATTTTCTCCAGTTCGCCCCTTTGGGGGCTGGGAGTTAACCGTTTTCAGTAAAGAGTGATACGCTCTGTAAACGCTTGACTACCAACTCCTCTCTGTAAACTGTTTTCTGCTAATGCTAACGGCTGACCTTCAAAGGCCTTTCTTAAGACTGGCCTCGATAAACTTATCGAGGTCACCGTCCAGAACAGCCTGGGTATTGCGGGTTTCTACGCTGGTTCTGAGATCCTTGATCCGGGAATCATCCAGTACGTAGGAACGAATCTGGCTGCCCCAGCCAATATCGGATTTGGAATCTTCCAGAGCCTGAGCATCAGCGGTACGTTTCTGCATCTCCAGCTCATACAGCTTGGCTTTCAACTGCTGCATGGCCTTGTCCTTGTTCTGATGCTGAGAACGCTGGTTCTGACACTGCACAACGATACCGGAAGGTTCGTGGGTAATACGAACCGCAGAGTCGGTGGTGTTTACGTGCTGACCACCCGCACCGCTGGAACGGTAAGTATCAATTCGCAGATCGGCCGGATTAATCTCAATCTCGACATTGTCGTCAATCTCAGGGGACACAAACACCGAAGAGAACGACGTATGACGGCGGTTACCGGAATCAAATGGAGACTTCCGTACCAGACGATGTACGCCTGTTTCTGTTCTCAACCAGCCAAAAGCATATTCGCCAGAAAACTGCACCGTAGCCGATTTAATACCCGCCACTTCACCCGCAGAGACTTCAATAATCTCAGTTTTGAAGCCTTTTTGTTCACCCCACCGCAGGTACATCCGCAACAACATATTGGCCCAGTCCTGAGCCTCAGTACCACCCGAGCCAGACTGGATATCCAGGTAAGCATTGTTGGCATCCATTTCGCCGGAGAACATGCGACGAAATTCCAACTCTTCCAGCTTTTCACTCAGCTGGTCAAGTTCTTCTACAACACCATCTACACCCTCTTCATCCTGTTCTTCGACAGACATTTCCAACAGTTCGCTGGAGTCTTGCAAGCCAGATGTCATTTGGTCGATGGTTGAAACAATGCCTTCCAGAATAGAGCGTTCTTTACCCAGAGCCTGGGCGCGCTCTGGCTCATTCCAGACATTCGGATCTTCAAGCTCTCGCTCTACTTCCTGCAGACGCTCACTTTTGTGAGCGTAGTCAAAGATACCCCCTAAGCACGTCAGTACGCGCCGTAAGATCTTTAATACGCTCCTTGATAGGGTTTACTTCAAGCATGTCTTGTCGCTCAGTATCGTTCAGTGATCGATGAAAAATCGGGAAATACGACTCCAACTGCCCTGGCTACCATCAATAAAGCGACTGCGCCTGAGTCAGGAACAGAATCGAATGGTTTTCTTTGAGCAATGAGAGGAAGGGACTATTTCCACAATAAAAACAGCCGGTCATTGTACCTGATCAGATTAAGTCTTGGAATCATAGAAAAAGAAAAGCCAGCCTCCGAGAACCGGGGCTGGCCAATACAAAACACAGGCAATCAGACAAAGTCTTTTAAAGCTGAGAAATCGATTTCTTTCAGTGCTTGACAGGCGGCGACTCTCGCCGGGTAATCCTCAAACTGCTGCATAGTCTCCAGTTTAGCCTCAAAATCACCCAGCACTTCATAAGCTGAGTCAATGCTAGCCAACAAGCCAGACAACTCTTCTTTGAGATTGGCAGGTACCACTTCATCGGCAAAATACTTTTTCACTTTTTCAGCCACAAAGTCTTCAACCTTCTCCAGACGCGTCCGAAGACCGTTAATGATGACTGTGAAAGCCTCCATGTGAGACTTCATCAATTGATCATTCTTCGAAATCATGGATTCAAGTTTCTGCTCCTTCTTCCTCAATCTGGACGATGTCATTCTAACAACACTCAGGTCTTTACTGGCCGCAACCTCTTTTTTAGCGATATCGATAGAATTCTCCAGAATAGTTTTCTGCTCCAACTTGGAAGTCAGCTTGCTTTCCAGCCCTATGACCCAGTTTGTCAGAGAATCAACGGGTTCCAGCAGTTCAATATCTTCCCCTTTATTCAGTTCAAAGAAGTCCACTTTACCAGCGTAAGATTTAGTGAGTTGAACACATTCCAATGACACTCTGATCTCATCCCTTCCTGGAAGATCCTTGAGAAGATCCGCACCCGTCACGGTAGCGGATGATCTCGGGTAGTGATCCACTTCATCAATCAGAGGCATCAATACTGATTCCACTTCAGTTTCCATTTTTTCTGTATTAAGGTCCGGCTTTGCTACAGGTTCCGGTGTCGCACTGGCTCTCACCTCATCCGTTCTCTCTTCCGACGCTGACCGGGTATGGACAGAACCGGCTTTATCATCGGCCAGGAAACCGGATTCGGAGTCTTTATCACCCAGCAGTGAATCTTCACCATCACTGTCAACACTCCAACCTTCTCCCCGCTCTTCCAAATAAGGTAGCCAGATCCCTCCAGTGGGCGTCAGAACTTTCGGAAACGACGTGGATTTAAAAGCTTCCACTTCCATTTCATCATCACTTTCAAGGCCCTTACCCGGTGGAATTTTTGCGAGCATTTCCTCTGACAGATCAAGGACAACCATCAACGGCATACCCTCTTCTTTCAGATCAACCTCCACATCAACCTCCACATCAACCGGTTCAGATGATGTCACTGTTAGTTTGCACTTTTTAACGGGCTCTGAATAATCGGATGTAATCATGGATTTCGTGACCGCGTCCCAGTCCATTACCCCTTCTCGTTCCACAAACGTTCTCTTTCGTCTTTCCGGCAGGCCCACATGAACATGCTCTCCGAGATCGGCTGAAAGAGGGTCGACACTGATCTTCTTGGATTGGGCTCTTCTGGCTTTTTTAGTCGAAGAATCACTATCGCTGTCGGACAAGGGCTCAACTGGCCTGGAGGGTGCAGGCTTCTCAAGGTCGGCAAGATGGTCCTGCGATTGAATAAAAGAAGTGATCTCGCCGGATACCTGGTGCGGGCCTTCACCCTTGGCTGACACAACATCCTGCCAATGCCACTGAGGTTTGCCTTTTACCACATTAACCCCAGCATCGGTCTGATCCAGAAGGTATTTAAAAGCCTCGACCTCCAGTTCAGAGAACCCTTGTTTCTCCAGCTCTTTTGGCGAAGCATTCTGAAATGCGACAAACCAGCTGTGCAGGCTCGGATAGCTTTTAACAAAGTCACGGTCGGTAAACTGGAATGATTCGTCCTTGTGACCGAGACTGTTTCTGATTGACCAGTAACGGCTATAAATGGTACTCAAGGGCATATCCCTGAAGCTTTTCTCCACCCAGGGAGGAAAAAACATGATCACAGGTTCTTTCCTTAGCCGATTCTTCTCCAGTCGATCACCAGGAAACAGTGTTTTACATTTACTTTCACTGCAAAATGCATAATTTACCGCCAGTGGCAGCTTTCTCCAGTCAAAAGGGCTGCCTTGACAAGCGGCATCAAGAGTACTGGCCCATTTTTCTGCTTTTTTAATATTTTTTCCCCCAGTGAACATCTTCTCGATGTCTCTGGCCTTGAAAATCAACCACTCATAGAGTTGACTTTCACCAGAAATGACTTCTTTAAGTGAGTCAACACCGGTTTTACAGGCTTCCTGAAGTTCAATAAGGTGATCTCTGTCGCTCAGGGAGAGTTCATTACTCTCATAGATTTCTCTGGCAGAATCAGGCTGAGGCACTTCAGGGAGTTTGTAGCGAAACTTACAGTCATCCCAGGACTGTCGGTACACAGGATCAAAAGCGTCAGGAACATAGCTGCCCGCCTGATGACCCAGGGAGCGAGCTTCAGACACTGTAGGGGTTTGACCTGTTTTTTCGATGACAGACTGCCTGAGACTCCTTTTGGGGCCTACACTGCAAGGCACCAGCACCCTCTCAGAAGGACTGGATTCTTTTCTGACTTTCAGCCCCTTGAATGACGATTCAACCCCTTTCGAAGTGGATGAGGGTTTTCTCACAGGGTACTCTTTACTCAGAATGTCCCAGGCTTTCGGCCTCACACCACCAAAATTTCCAAGCCCTTCCATAGACGGCCCTCCTTTCTTAAGCTGAACTAAAGTCAAAATTAAATACGATCCTGACCCTCTGACCTCCTTTAGCCCTGAATGGTTCCCCAAATAATGAGTCGAAATACGAAGAAAAGCGCCTGTGTGCTTTAACTACACGCTCCAACAACCATGGTTTGCAGCTCATTAAGGGAACATTTTAAGCAATGTGAAGTCCAACCCCCTGACATAACAACGAAACAAACATGAGGCTATCACTATGATCAAACAAAAACTGACTGCCCTGGCCCTGGTTCTACCTCTGGCCGCTGCCACCCTGACTGGTTTTGCTGATGAAGAGCAAGAACAGCAGGAAGATACTCATAAAAGCGAGATGGTACTGGACCTTCACGGCCTGCTGGCTGATAACGAAGACGAGAATAGTACTGATGAAGACACTTCTTCCTCAGAAGAAAACAAGCGTTTTGACATTCTGTCAGACAACGATCAGACCGAAGACAGCAACGAAGAGAAGAAAGAAGGTTAACGCTATTATCAGCCTCTGGCAGACCCTGTAAACAGGTCTGCAGAGGCTGTAAATCCACTGCTCAAAAAGTCCACCCAGAGAAAACCTGAACTGAGGGAGTATCACTGGATAGATACTTATCAAATCAAGCGCGATATGACGCCAAAAAGAAAGCCGTGATCAGATGACAGCGTAATCTATCACTCTTCTGAAAGGCGGCAGAGAATCAAGAATCATACGACCATACCTTGCCGTTACAACCCTTCTGTCCAGTAAGGTAATCTGGCCGGTATCCTGCTCAGTTCGAAGTAAACGACCACAAGCCTGTACCAGCTTGATGGCAGCGTCTGGCACAGCCATTTCCATAAACGGGTTACGCCCCTGAGCCTCAAGCCATTCTGATAGTGCAGACTCCACCGGGTCATCAGGCACCGCAAAAGGAATCTTGGCAATGATGACGTGCTCACAATAGGCACCCGGCAAATCGATACCTTCTGCCAGACTCGCCAGACCAAAGAGAATGCTGTCTTTGCCATCGTCGATATTCTTACGATGCAGCTTCAGAAGCTCCTGTCGGGAATAATCATCTTGCAACAAGATCTTCTTGCGCCACTCATCATCCAGACCAAAATGCACATCTTTCATCTGTTTACGGGATGAGAAGAGCACCAGAGCACCTTTTTGTCCTGACATCAGGTTGGGCAGCATCTCAACAATTTCTTCCGTATGCTCCTCACTCTGTCTGGGATCAGACAGCATATCAGGTACGACCAGCTTGGCTGCCAGGCTGTGCTGAAAAGGACTGGGAACCACCACGCAATGAGACTCGGAAGGCACACCGGAACGCATTCGGAATCGATTAAAGTTACCCAATGCCGTTAAAGTGGCCGACGTTACAATGGATGCATAACCCGGATTCCAGAGTGTCTGCCAGAGTGTTGCCGAAGACAGAATCGGACTACTGAACACTTCCAGCTCTTCACCAAAAGGACCTTCGCTCCATTTTAGCCAACGAGCACTGGGCGGTTCACCTTCGGGATCTTTCAGGGTGTAGGTCAACCAGAGTTGAAACTGGTTTTCCAGACGCATTTGCATAGCCCCGATTTCCGGATACAACTGCTCTGCCTGCCAACGGTCAATACCGGGCACGTCTCCGTCCATGGCGTCATTCAATTCTTTGGCAACCTTTTCGACCATCCCGCTGCAGCGACTGAACCCCGCCTTCAGGATCTCTGCCTGTTGGCGCACTTCTTCCGGTACTTTTCCTTCAGGGAAACGATGGATTGCAACAGTCATGTCACCCTGAATGCGAGGCTCAAAGGTCGCTACACCGTGCAACAGTGTCCGGGTATGGCCCAGAGCATTCACCAGATCATCAAACTCAGGCATAAGCTTTTCCAGCCTTTCGCCTAGCTCTCCTGGCAGTGCGTTCTGGGACAGCGTTTTCTGAAGATATTTACTGGCCTTTTCCAGCCAGCTGGCTGTGCTTTTTACTCGGGAATGGCAAGCAAAATGATCAATCGCCTTGTCAGGCAGATGATGACCTTCATCAAAAACATAAATCGTGTCTTTAGGATCAGGTAGAATAGCGCCACCACCCAGCGCCAGATCAGCCAGAACCAGGTCATGATTGGTGACCACCACATCCGCCTGTTCCAGGTCACCACGGGCCTTATAAAATGGGCACTGATTAAAGTAGCCACAACGACGGCCACTGCACTGAGCATGATCGGTGGTAATCATGCGCCACTGCTGATCTTCCAGGGCATCAGGCCAGCTGTCTCTGTCGCCTTCCCATTTGGAAGCCGCAAACTCTTCCAGCATATTCTGGTAAAGCTTCAGTGACGATTCATCTTGCTCAAGAGTGACGCCCTCTCCGGCAAACATATCCATCAGTGACGCAGTGGACTGCTCTTCCTGCAACAACCGGTCGAGTTTACTAAGACATGCGTACCGCCCACGACCCTTGGCCAGAGTAAAAGAGAACTTCAACCCTGTTTTCAGAATGATATCCGGAAGATCTTTGCCAATAATCTGCTCCTGCAGAGTGACTGTGGCAGTGGAAATCACCAGTCGTTTTTCAGCCGCCTGAGCCATAACCACTGCAGGAAGCACATAGCCCACCGTTTTACCGGTACCTGTGCCAGCCTCAACCACCATCACAGAGGGATCAGAAGTTCGACGCCCTTCACTGTCTGTTTTAATACTTCCAAGGGAGCGGGCGACTTCAGCAATCATCTGTTTCTGCCCTGGCCGGGCCTTCAGTTTCTTGCTGTCCAGAAATGTGCTGTAAGCCTTCTGGATCCTCTTTTTCTGTGTCTCTTCAAGCACTGTGTTGATCACCGGCCGGCTGGGTAGGGACTTTCTTCATCAAGCTCATCAGATGAAATCCACCAAAGATAAGAATCATATAGCGATCTTTCAATGACAGGGGCGCCCCCATGGCCGCAAAGCGCCGGCTGAAGAAAAAATGCTCTGCAGTGTGCATCAGCAAGAGTAAAGGAGCCGCCCACTTCAGCACGGACCCCATAGGCTCAGCCACGGGCACGAATAAATTCAACAGCGCTGCCAGCCAGAATAAAACCACCACTGCTTTGCCAAGACGCATGCATCTGATCCTATAAATTGAGTAAAATGACATTCTATCGAAAACTATTCATTCCTGCTCGTAGAAATCAATGACTGAAGACAGCTCTGAGATAAAGCAACCTGCGCCCACTGCCTCTGGTAGTGGAAAAATGCCAGAGAAAACCGAATGCCCCTGCGGTTCTGGTGAAGAATATGCTTCATGCTGTGGCCAATACCATTCTGGCCAGGCAGCCCCCACCGCTGAAGCACTGATGCGTTCGAGGTTTTCAGCCTACTACCTGAAAAACACCGACTACCTGATCGCCACCACCTGGACGCGTCAGATCGATGGAATTGATAAAGCCGGTATTCATAAACGTGCAGATACTACGCAGTGGACGCGACTGGATATTGTCAGCACCGAAGCGGGCACCCCTTCCGACACCAAAGGAAAAGTGGAATTCAAAGCCTGGTTTCTGAACCCCGCTACCGGCCAGGAAGAAGCACACCATGAGCGCTCAGACTTCATCAAGGAACAGGGGCAATGGTACTTTATCTATCCCGATGTTCCTGCCAAATTACCCGGCAGGAATGACCCCTGCCTTTGCGGTAGTGGCAAGAAGTACAAAAAATGCTGCGGTTGATTATTTAAATGAGCCCTGTCCAAAGACGAAACTAAAAAGTTAAAGTTGAGTAATACCAATCAAACTTTCAAACCCCGTTATGAGCAAGCCATTTGAGCGCAATAGGCAATACCCACAGGGCATAAAGGCGGGGTGAGGAGTCATAGCCGTAGCTATGGGGACGATCCCCAACGCAGAATATTGGACTCAAATGGCTGCACAGTAGGGGATTTTGAAAGTGCGATTGGTATAAATACCCAGTCCGGAAACCCTAATCAGCACCGGACTGGTTTGTAAAAGATTGCATAAAAACCCTGCCTGCTACCCCAACCTCAGAACGGTAACATCCTCTATTTGATAGGTATCAGCCGCAAGCGTATTGACACAAATCAAAAAACCTCTTTAAAAATACTGTAATAATCTAATAGTATTACGGACTGCCACATAAAAACGTATAGATATAAGCCATGCGACTGATGTCATACGTTAAAAATGAGAATGAAGGATCGATAAAGCTAATTCAATTAAGCGACAGACTTCACAAAAATGCCGGGAGCTACGACTGCAGACTTATAAATGGTTCAATAAGACTGCAGGATATAAAGCCAAATAAGCAGTGAAAGCCTTTCGCTCTGTGTGCAGGCTTTTCAAAGTACAAACATAAACATATAGCTACAAGCTTGGATTGCCGCCCTGATAAACATTAATAAAGGTGGTTGTCCCTTAATATCAAGGAGCACAAACATGTCTGTTCTGAAAAAACTGGGAATGGTTGCCATGGGCGCCGGTCTGGCTGCCGCTACTTCTGCCGCCAGTGCTGCAACCCCTCAACAGCAGTTCGTCACCATTGGTACCGGTGGTGTAACGGGTGTTTACTACCCTACCGGTGGTGCTATCTGCCGTCTGGTGAACAGAGACCGTAAAGATCACGGCATTCGCTGCTCCGTTGAAAGCACCGGTGGCTCTGTATACAACCTGAACACTATTCGCTCCGGTGAGCTGGACATGGGTATCGTTCAGTCCGACTGGCAGTACCATGCCTATGAAGGTTCCAGTGCAGAATTCAAGGGCCAGGGAGCAGACAAAAAATTACGTGCCGTTTTCTCTATTCACCCTGAAGCTTTCACCATTGTGGCTCGCAAAGACGCCAAGATCGTGAATTTTGATGATCTGAAAGGCAAGCGTGTCAATATTGGCAACCCTGGTTCAGGCCAGCGCGGCACCATGGAACAGCTGATGGACGTATACGGCTGGACTAACGCTACTTTCTCCCTGACCTCTGAACTGAAGTCAGCTGAGCAAGCCAAAGCCCTGTGCGACAACAAGATTGACGCCTTTGTATTCACAGCTGGACACCCAAGCGGCTCCCTGAAAGAAGCCACTTCTTCCTGTGAAACAGTACTGGTTAATGTTTCAGGCCCTAAAGTTGAAAAGCTGATTGCTGACACGCCTTATTACCGTGCAGCCACTATTCCTGGCGGCATGTATCAGGGTAACGAGAAAGACACTCTGACCTTTGGTGTCGCCGCGACTTTCGTTTCTTCTTCCGAAATTAATGACGAAGCGGTGTACAACATCACCAAGTCTGTTTTTGAAAACCTGGAAACCTTCAAGAAACTGCATCCTGCCTTCGCCAACCTGAAGAAAGAAGAGATGATCAGCGATGGTCTGTCAGCTCCTCTGCATAACGGTGCCAAGAAATACTTCGAAGAAGCTGGCCTGCTGAGCAGCAAATAACTTTTAGCACAGATAAGCAGTCCAGGAGGCTGTCCGAGAATAAACAGCCCGGCCTAAAATCCAGAAAGAACGGCCATCTTTTCCACTGAATTTGCTTAAATAGGTCAACTATTCGCACAAATCCAGTGAAGAAGCTGACTCGTTCTACTGAATTTTATGCTCGGACGCTATTCTCGGTCAGCCTCCTAGAGCGTGGATGAGCAACCTTGATCACAAATCAATAGCCGTCCACTTCAAGACTGCGGGTCAGTCCCTCTGATCAGACATCAGTCAATACCAGACAGGACAGCCTAATGCTGTCCTGTCGTATTTTTCCCGAGTCGATTTATTTACTGATGCTTTTTCGCTGATGCTTTTTCGCTGATGCACTGCATTAGCATAACAAAATCGTTTTATCCGCACAGGATGTGTACTCTGTCAGGAAGTATTTTTTATGGAAGCCGTAACACCCTCTCAGGAAAAAGAGGCACAGGCTCTGGTTCAGCAATCTGACCAGGGCGCCAGATCCCCAGCGGGACTGGCAGGCCGTGTCGTTATCGCTATCACTCTCTGCTGGTCCCTGTTCCAGTTGTGGTATGCTTCACCGCTGCCGTTTATTTTCAAAACAGGCATCTTTAATGACACTCAGGCCAGGGCTATTCACCTTGCCTTTGCTCTGCTGTTAACTTTTCTGGTTTTTCCTGCCACAAAACGCTCACCCAGAGACCGGATTCCAGCACTGGACTGGCTTCTGGCTATCGCTGCCAGCCTGAGCGCTGCCTACCTGTATATTTTCAGTACAGAACTGGCAAGACGCTCCGGCGCTCCCACCACTATGGACCTGATCACTGCCGGCACCGGCATGATTCTGTTGCTGGAAGCCACTCGTCGTGCACTTGGCCCACCACTCATGATCGTAGCCATTGTCTTTCTGGCCTACACCTTTGGTGGCCCTTATATGCCTGACGTGATTGCCCATAAAGGAGCCAGCCTGAATAAAGCCCTGTCACACCTCTGGATCACCACTGAAGGTGTGTTTGGCGTTGCTATTGGTGTTTCCACCAACTTCGTATTTTTGTTTGTTCTGTTTGGTGCCATGCTGGAACGAGCTGGAGCAGGCAACTACTTCATTCAGGTAGCCTTCTCTCTTCTGGGCCACCTGAAAGGAGGACCCGCTAAAGCGGCGGTAGTCTCTTCCGGACTCAGCGGCGTAGTGTCTGGTTCATCCATCGCTAACGTTGTAACCACTGGTACTTTTACCATTCCACTCATGAAACGTGTGGGTTTTCCTGCCCACAAGGCAGGCGCTATTGAAGTAGCCGCTTCCACCAATGGCCAGCTCACACCTCCGATCATGGGTGCTGCTGCGTTTCTTATGGTGGAATATGTGGGCATTTCCTATCTGGAAGTAATTCGAGCGGCATTACTGCCTGCTTTGATTTCCTACATTGCGCTGTTTTATATCGTGCACCTTGAAGCCGTTAAGGCAGGCATGGAAGGTTTACCAAGAAGCAGAACCCGGTCCGCAGCCCAGGCACTTATGTCATTTACGGGTACTTTTGCCGGACTCTGTGCTCTTGGCGCTGTCGTCTACTACGGTATCGGCTGGACTCGCGCTTATATGGGCGACTTTGCACCGGCCATCATCATAGGGGCTTTGCTGGCCAGCTACGTACTGCTGGTCAAACTGGCTTCGGCCCAACCCGACTTGCCTGAAGATTCAGAAGAAACCCTGACTCAAACACCTGATCCCGGCCCTACCCTGAAGCGCGGTCTTTACTTCCTGCTGCCTCTGGTTATCCTGCTCTGGTGTCTGACAGTAGAGCGATTCTCACCTGGCCTGTCTGCTTTCTGGTCAACGGTTGTGATGATCTTCATCACCCTGACCCATAAAGGCATGATTCAGTGGTTCCGCAAGCACGCTATTGATAAAGGTGAAGGATTCCGTGACCTGATGGACGGCCTGACATCCGGTGCCCGGAACATGATTGGGATCGGTGTTGCCACAGCGACAGCGGGTATTGTTGTTGGCGCAGTTACCTTGACCGGTATCGGTCTGGTCATGACAGAATTTGTTGAGTGGGTTTCCGGTGGCAATATCATCATTATGTTGATTTTCACCGCAATTATCTGCCTGATTCTGGGCATGGGGCTGCCAACGACTGCCAACTACATTGTGGTTTCTACCCTGATGGCTCCTGTGATTGTCACCCTGGGCGCACAGTCCGGACTGATCGTACCGCTGATTGCAGTCCATCTGTTCGTGTTTTATTTCGGTATATTGGCAGACGACACCCCTCCGGTAGGCCTGGCAGCCTTTGCGGCTTCTGCGATTGCCCAGTCAGACCCGATTAAAACCGGTATCCAGGGCTTTACCTACGATATTCGTACAGCAGTTCTGCCCTTCATGTTTATCTTTAACACCGAACTGCTGCTGATTGGTGTGGAAAGCCCCCTGCAACTGGCCATGGTGGTTGTGAGTGCAGTGATTGCCATGCTGGTATTTGCCACCGCCACTCAGGGATACTGGCTGACCAAAACCCGCTGGTATGAAACGGCTGCTTTGCTTCTGATCGCGTTTACCCTTTTCCGCCCCGGCTTCTTCTGGGATCGTATTTTCCCGGCTTATGAGACCTTTAAAGGGACCGAGATCGTTCAGGGTGTCGAAACACTGCCCGAAAACAGTAAAGCCCGCTTTTGGGTGTCCGGTGAAAACCTGGAAGGCAGAACGGTGAGTAAGCTGGCCATTCTTCCTGCAGGCAGTGTGAGCGAAGGCACAGAAAGACTCAGAGAAATGGGTCTTGAACTGATCGAGAGCGATAACCATCTGGTCGTGGATATGGTGGGCTTTGACAGCCCTGCTGAAAAAGCCGGCATCGACTTCGACTGGAAGCTTGAGAGTCTGGAAGTACCCGCTGATCGATTACCAAGAGAGATCATCTGGATTCCAGCTCTTCTGCTGCTGGGACTGATATTCCTTGGCCAAAGAAAGCGTCGTCACCAACTGGCCAGTTAACCCCTGTTATCCGGGTATGACATCAGCTCTGCCCGGATACACCTCTACCCAGAGATTCAATTTAACTGTAAGACTGGAAAGCTGGAAAGCTGGAAAGCTGGAAAGCTGGAAAGCTGGAAAGCTGGAAAGCTGGAAAGCTGGAAAGCTGGAAAGCTGGAAAGCTGGAAAGCTGGAAAGCTGGAAAGCTGGAAAGCTGGAAAGCTGGAAAAGATTAGACTTAGAAATAGTATTTTCCAACAATAAAAAACCGTTTTATTAAAATGTTGAAACCAGTTTTTTCACGCAGTCAGCCCCCTTATTTGCAACACTATTCACCGTTCTTCCTACTTTATAAAACGACAGGTTGCTAATCACCTGATCAGGGTTCTCCTGATGCATTAACACTGCCTCATAATCTTCACCCAGCCAATCAGCTGCCTGCTTCTGTGGTAACACCACTGGCATTCGCTCGGTCAAAGGCGTGATATGACTAATGGCAGGACGGGTAAGAATAGCGCAGGACTCAAAACTCAGTTGGTCATCAACAGGATAAGATTCCCAGACACCTGCGAAAGCAAATACACCACTAGATTTTGGACGTATATACCATGGCTGACTGCGCCCCCGGGTTTTCTGCCAGTCGAACCAGCCATCTGCCAATATCAGACAACGTCGTTTACGAATCGCATCACGAAACATCGGTTTGTCTGCAGCAGTTTCAATTCTTGCATTGATCTGGGCTCTGGAAAAATCCTGCAGCCAGTGAGGAACCAGCCCCCATTTAACCCGCAAGGCCTCTGGCTTGCCTTTCTCATTATTCTTGATAATGAGCACCTGTTCACCCGGCGCCACATTATAGGATGGGATATTAATAACCGGCTGGCTCATTCCAAGCCAACCCAGGTCGATTTGATCGGTCATCAAAGTATAACGACCACACATAATTAGTCTTCCCGGGCTTGAGTAAGGTCTTCCAGTACAGGTGAAGCCATGAGGTAATCTTCAATCAGCTGTTTAGCCCGACCTGCATCCAAGTCTTCAACATAGAGCGCCAGCAAGCCAGCAGCAGGCAGCTCTCCAATCGCACCACTAAGGTAGCTGCCACCAAGATGGCAGCTAATACCATGGCTTTGGAGAAGATCTTTGAGGCACTGGGCTTCAAGAGAATTATCAGGACTGAATATCTTGATCATGGTTCTATAAAAACATAGCCACCGTCGTAAAGAAAGACCTGGTTACCTGACGGGCTTATTTCAGGTAGACGGTCTTGATCTGACTCACCAGCTCATTAGCCTTGGATCTCTGGGCACTGTTGAGCATTTCAGAAAGTGCCTGTTTCTGCTTACGGGCTGCTGGAATAAAATCACCCTCTGAATCATCCAGGCTCAAGGATGTCCACATATAGGCAGCAATCAGGTTAGTGTCCGTTCCTACACCTTTATAGTAGGATTTGCCCAGCTCGTACTGTGCCTCTGCATTTTTACCCTGTCGGCCTGCCGCAAGCTCAATCAACTCAAACCCTTTTCCCGTGTCTTTGGCTACTCCGCCCAAGCCATCGCGATACGCCTTGCCCAGCATCAATTCTGCCTGAACATTACCTTTAGCAACCAAGGGTTCCAACAAAGAAAGCGTCTGTTTGGCACTATCAGGCTTGGCTTTCCCAGTGATCAACAGGCTGCCTGCTTCAAGCATTGCTTGCTCATCACCTGACTTAGCCTGCTTAAGCAGACTGGTAAAGTCTGCTGCCCAGCCACTCAGGGAAAACAGTAATGTAATGGCCAGTATCCCCCCCTGGCATTTCTTGTTCAATGACATCTACCACCTCTAACCGCTTGAGCAGCGTACCGCTCAGTCATATCATTTTTAGAACGACCATTAATAGCCGTATATTGACAGCCGCAGAGTATACACTTTCAATAGTCGGAATACTGCAAGGTAAGGGCTGCTGGATAGCAGCAAAAAGCTTAAACAGACATAAATGAAAATTGATAACTTCCATCTGCGGGACTGGTAAAAAAACCGCTCCCAACTTCATTTTCACTGTAAACCGTTACAAAGTGCCACATCCCGGCTACAGACCCCTTCTGGTAATGCCTATATAATCAATGGTTTAATTAAGTGTGAAAGTTTTTCATCATTTTTATGACGAATAAACAGCTTTCGCTCATGACTGTTATCAAAGGCAATTATCCTCATCAGATGGAACGTTTTGAAGAAATCCGCCCCTATCATGACCATGAAGTAAGACCGGCCTTAAACCGTCTGTTACAGGATCGTGAGCTCATTCAGGCACTGGTACGTCATCAGTATCCCCGTGTGCCCGACTATCTCAACGGTCTTGCTGGCTGGCTCACCTCGATGGGACTTCGCTACAAGCTGAAAGGCATTCATGATATTGATGGCCTGCAAGCCGTGATTGAGCCCTTCCTGACCCGGGTCATTGAAGGCAGCACATCAGGCATGAGCTTTTCTGGTCTGGATAAACTGGACAAACAACAGGCACACTTATTTTTGTCCAATCATCGGGACATTGTGATGGACCCTGCCTTTGTTAACCTGGCGATCTACAAGCACGGCATGCAAACCGTACGCATAGCCATTGGTGACAACCTGTTGCAGAGACCCTTTGTCAGTGACCTGATGCGCCTTAACAAAAGCTTTATCGTTAAGCGTTCAGTCGAGGGTCGTCGGGAAAAGCTCAAATCTTACCAAACACTGTCGGCCTATATTCATCATTCCATTGATACCGGCCACCCGGTATGGATTGCCCAAAGCGAAGGTCGGGCAAAAGACGGCGACGATAAAACCGATTCAGCCATCATCAAGATGTTTCATATGAGCCGAAAGGCGGCAGACACTTCATTTGCCGACAGCATCCGATCCATGAACCTGGTTCCGGTATCTATTGCCTATGAATATGACCCGTGTGATATGGCCAAGGCAAGAGAGCTCTATGAGACAGAAAAAGAAGGCAATTACGAGAAGTTTGAAGGTGAAGACCTGCAAAGCATCGTGACAGGCATTGAAGGTTTCAAGGGTAAGGTCCATGTTTCATTTGGCACACCTCTGACAGACAACTATGAGAATGCCAACCAGGTTGTCGATGAAGTTGACCGCCAGATTCATCAGAATTATCACCTGTTCGCGTCAAACCTCATTGCTTTTGACCGGCTTCGCAGCGACTTCCCTGAAGTTACAGAACGTTCATTAGAAGCGCTGTTTGCACAATTTTGTCCTGAAGAGTCTCTACCCCATAAACTCAAAGAGTTTAACGACAGACTCAGCCTATGCTCTCAGGAGCATCAGCCATGGTTCCTGAAAATGTATGCTAACCCGGTTATCAATCATTTCCACCGGAAACAACCATGATCGTGCACAAGCTCTGCTTTTTTGTCCCGCAAAGCCACCTTGAAACGGTGAAATCAGCCGTTTTTGCCACCGGTGCTGGACGGTATGAAAACTACGACAGCTGTTGCTGGCAAACTTCTGGCCAGGGACAGTTCAGACCACTGGACGGCAGTGATCCTTTTATTGGCAAGCAGGGTGAAGTGGAAACCGTTAATGAATTGAAGGTTGAAATGATCTGTGAAGACGTTTGTCTGGAAGCAGCTATTGCTGCCCTGAGAGCCTCACATCCTTATGAAGAACCCGCGTTTGAAACCTGGCCTGTACGCATTTCCTGAGCTTAATACTCAGGAAACTGCTCATTCAAAAAACCAATAAAGTTCCTTTTAATTTTGTACGCCTCTTTCAGTTTATTTAGCCACTGAATAAAAACCTGCTGCTGATTCAGTTCAACGAGTATCTGCTGACATTCAACCAGTAACTCAACAGCCTCCTGATAACTTTTGTTTGTTTTCTTCTCAACACAGTGCTGGACCAGCTTTTCATAGATGAAACGCGAACGCTCTCCATCCTGTCTGAAGTGTTTACGCAGCTCATAGAGTAGAGCAACATCCGGGCTTGCATCGCTCACCAGTTGCCAAGCGGACTCCAGATCAGATTCCGAAAGGTACGTCATCATCAGCGTATTTAAGACCCGGTAATGATGGTAGCCCCGGGTATTTGCTACACGCTCTTTCAGCCAGTCAATGGCTTTCTGTCGCCAGTCATCCTGATCGGCCAACTGCCCAGAGAGCTCTGTAAGGTGTTCAAACGTCGACAATGTCGGCGACTCTGTGAACTGCTCCCAGACATCCTGCAAAGCTTCGGAGCTTCGCCCCGTTTTCAGCAGCAGTTGCTGCTGCAACTCATGAATCTCTGCCGACTCACTGAAGCGACTGTTCTGTCGAGCTCTATCGAGGTAATTCTGAGCATCATCATACTCCCCCAGCTCCATATAAGAGCGGGCAATGACCAGATATTCTTCTTCCGTTCGGGCTATCTTCTTATAGAGATGAATCAGAGTCTTATAGTCATTTTCAAGCGTGGGTACCACTTGCAGAACTCTGAGCAAACGATCATAAGCGAACCGATCCCGCCAGTTGTCACTCTTCAGTCTGGGTAACTTATCCCAACGGGCCTGAGCGATAGCAAGGAAGGCATCCAGACACTCTGCACTCATCACTTCACTGAAATCATCAGGAATTCGACCATGCCACTCATCTTCATCCTGCAAAAGTAACTGAATCAGATGCTCTGCCTTCTGGTCTTCTGACCAGTTTAGGGCACTAAACGCGTCCACATAGAGTCGTTGTATTTGAGCAACCGGATCAAACCTGAAACCTCCAGAATCATCAACCGTTTCCAAAGCCCTTACAATCCGCGACGTGGCATAGTCAAGCAACTCCATCTGATCGGTAGCCGCCAGCTTTTTCAACGGAGGCTCCAGAACAGAAAATACATGCTCAATATTGGCAAAATACTGCCTGACCTGTGCATACCGAAAATAATGACGATTGTAAGGAATAGCGGCGGTTATTCGCTTGCGAATGGTTTTTCGGTCCATGATACCCAGCGAGGTTTCGGCCTTGAGCAACCACTCCTCACGCACTGAACGACTACTGTCAATCATATCAACCAAGTGTCCAACTAACTCTTCTTTAGGCATCTGCAACAAATAGGCTTCCAGCACATCGGCAGCCTGAGCCCCTTTTTTCACATGGGGGACAGAGACCTTATCCCGCAAAACCATGGCTACAGAAACACAATGTTTGCAGAAGTCGATGCCATCAGAAGCCGGGCATTCACAACTGCCATCCAGTGCACTTTGGGTATACACCAGATTGACCTGATAAACCTCATTTCCCATGACCTCGGCTGAAACCCGCTGCCCATGAACAGACAGGTCACCAACCCGACCTTCCTGGTAGTAACCCTTTCCTCGGGTAAAGGCCTTTTCGCCTGCCAGTTTCACTAACTGCTGATCGGTAATTTCCGGCCTGTCATTCACGCTTGTTTCTACCCAGTTTCTAGACATCCACTTTGATTTTAACCGAATAAGCTCGCACAGATGTGAACTCTTTTTTGTTATGTAATAAGTGAAACCAATGACGCTTATCCATCCGGATTTATCAGAGCTATTGCCCCATTAGCCAATCTTAAATAATTTGAACAGGCCTTAACTAAATACAGACAGGGAAACTGATTGGGTATCAGAGTAAGGCAACGTCCATAATAAAAGATGTTGCCTTTTTAAGAAGCGGAAATAATGCGATAGACAAGCTCCTGATTGACAAGACTCAGGAAGCGACTTTACGACCCGGCAAAATAATATCTTCGACTCGTTGTGGAAATTCACCGCTCTGACGATCACTGAAGTAATGGCTAAGAGTTCGGCTAATCGTATTAAAGGCTAACTCATCCCATGGAATCTCTTCTTCACTGAATAAAACCACTTCTTCACTTTCTTCCCCCGCACTGAACTCAGGGGTGTCCAGATGAGCCAGAAAAAATACCGAAAGCTGGCCGACATGCAGGATATTAAACAAGGTATACAGGGATTGAATAGTTACCTGAGCACCGGCTTCTTCCATGGTTTCCCTAAGAGCCGCCTGCTCCAGGGTTTCACCCAGTTCCATAAAACCACCCGGTAACGTCCAATACCCCTTACGAGGCTCAATAGCACGCTTACAGAGAAGTACCTTACCTTTATACACCGGTAAACAACCCGCAACGATTAACGGGTTTTGATAGTGAATTTTGCCACAATTGTCACAAACATCACGGAGCCGGTTATCGCCCTGGGGAATTTTCTTACTGACCTTCGCACCACAATCACTGCAGAAATTCACTGTCATTCCTTCTAACTATGAAATTCTTTCTTTCACCTTAACCCGATTATTAACGGAAGTCACTCCAATACCTTTCTATCATTTAGCCGCTTACAGTCAGCAGTAGACAGGATAAAGCCCTGTTAATCGAACCCTGTTTCCACACTCAAGTTGGCGTTATTTTGCTGGAAGCACACAACCACTGTTACAAGCTGGTGTACAAAATGCTTACCATTTCTATACCAGACGGCTCATGCAGTAAAAAATATCTGTGTTATGATCATTTAAAGCCCGAAAAAAACAGCCTTGCGCCAGCAGATTCCTGCCTGAAGTAAACTCGTAGTACAGGGACTGATGCCCCCAGGGTCGATAATAATAATGTTCCAACGGCGCCCTTTTTCATTGTCATCTTTTTCTCAGTATCTGAATGACGCCGTGGAAGCCTGAGATTCACGTGTTTTATGTTGATTACAGAAATTGAACAGAGACTCCGCAGACATAAGCCAAGAAGTATAGACACCTCTCTCCCGGAAGCCGCTGTACTGGTTCCCCTTGTTACGAACCATCGGGGTCAGGCTACTGAGGTAATACTGACCCGAAGAGCCTCACACCTTCATAAACACAGTGGTGAAGTGGCCTTTCCGGGTGGTAAACGAGAAGATCAGGATCGGAACCTGGTTCATACCGCGCTCAGGGAATCAGAGGAAGAAATTGACCTGAACCCTTCTTCTGTCCAGATACTGGGCACGATGGGGCCCGTTATCTCACGGTTTGGCATCAAGGTTATCCCCATTATTGGTTCTGTACCTGAAGGTTTGTCATTGAGTGCCAACGCTGAAGAACTGGATCGAATTTTCACGGTACCACTCGATTTTTTCATCGATCAGGATAACCTCCAGTTTGACCATTGGAGCATGAACGAGAAAACCTACTCCATGCCCTCCTACCAGTACGACGAATACCTGATCTGGGGATTGACAGCCATCATGCTGGTCGAGTTTCTGAATGTGGGCTTGAACACTGCCATTCCACTGGATGCGCCACAATTTCATGTCAGCCACAGTTATCCGCAAACCCGCTATGAGTCAGATAGCCGACAACCAAAGCCTAACCAGAGAAATAAAGCATCCACCACATGATTTACAAACTGAAGGAACGCCAGATCTCTCTGGAAGGTGATGAACACTTTATAGCCGACAATGCGACTCTGATTGGCTCGGTTCATCTCGAAAACAAGACCAGTGTCTGGTTCAATGCTGTCATTCGAGCCGATCATGAGTCCATTACTATTGGCGAAGAAAGCAACATTCAGGATGGTGCCGTCCTTCATGCAGACCCTGGCTTTCCCATTACCCTGGGAAAAGGCGTGACTGTGGGTCACAAAGCCATGGTTCATGGTTGCTCTATTGGCAACCACTCCCTGATTGGTATTAACGCGGTGATACTGAATGGCGCAAAAATTGGCCAGCACTGTATTATTGGTGCCAATGCACTGATTACAGAAAACACCGAAATCCCTGATGGGTCGGTAGTAATGGGTTCACCCGGAAAAGTGGTCAAAACGCTGGATACTCAGAAGAGACAACAACTGGAACAGGCGGCTCTTCAATACGTTCATAACTTGTCGTATTTTAATGAGTATCTGGAAGCGGATAAACGTTTTCAGTGATTTCAGTAGACTTTTCTGGTCCCCACGCAGAGCATGGGAACGTGTTGTACCGTTCCCCCTGAGCCTGTCGAAGTGCATTACCAGCACCCTTCGACAGGCTCAGCGTGAACGGAGTTCATGTTTCCATCGGGGAGTTATTTCAAGACACATTACTAAGCAGTAAAAATCTTCACAGCTTTAACCCGGTTATCCTTCACCTGAAGAATCTCAAAACGATACTCACCGACTTTGAGACAGACGCTGGACTCCGGGATAAACTCCATCTCTTCAGTAATCAGTCCGTTAATAGTGCGGGCTTCTTCAGTGGGCAGCTTCCAGCCCAGAGAACGGTTAATATCTCGAATAGAGGCAGAACCATCAATGATGTAACTGCCATCTTCCTGGGGCGTAATATCCTGACTTGAATCAGAAACATCTGTGGTAAAGTCACCCACAATTTCTTCCAGAATATCTTCCAGTGTCACCAGTCCGAGAATATCACCGTACTCATCCACAACCAGCGCTACGCGCTCCTTTGATTTCTGAAAATTAAACAGCTGAGTATGCAGTGGTGTACTTTCCGGCACATAGTAAGGCTCTGTTGTTTCCTGCATCAGAACCGCTTTATTCACTTCTTCCTGGCTGAGCAGTCGAGCGACCTTTCTCATGTGCAACATGCCCACAAGGTTGTTTACATCACCCCGGTAGACTGGCAAACGTGTATGCTGGCAGGCTCTCAGCTGTTCCAGAATGTCCTTGATGTCATCATCAATATCAATCCCGATAATTTCATTACGGGGCACCATAATATCGTCTACACGCACGTTCTCCAGATCCAGAATACCCAGCAGCATGCCTCGTCTTTTCTGTGGCAACAGCATACCCGGGTCGGTCACAATGGTGCGCAACTCTTCTGCATTCAATTGATCTTCTGCGGCCTGCCCTGGTTTGATCCCAAAGGGTCTTAGCAGAAAACCACAAACCCAGTTTAAAACCACGACCATGGGGTAAAAGAGTTTCAGCAAAGGCGTGAGTATAAAAGAAGCAGGAAAGGCGATTTTTTCCGGATAAAGCGCGGCTACTGTTTTGGGAGTCACTTCACCAAAAATCAGTACCACAACCGTAAGCCCCAGCGTAGCAATAGCAATACCGCTGTCTCCCCAGAGCCGAACAGCGACCAGGGTCGCCAGTGCAGACGCAAGAATATTGACAAAATTGTTGCCAATCAAAATCACACCGATCAGCCTGTCGGGACGCTCGAGCAATCGATGCGTTCTTATAGCCGCTTTGTGATTCTTGCGAACAAGATGACGAAGGCGATAACGGTTGATGGCCATCATGCCGGTTTCCGAACTGGAAAAAAATGCCGACAGCAACATTAAAAAGGCCAAAATGACCAAAAGAAGACTGGTGGATGCTTCACTCAAGACTGAAATCGCCTGTTCAGATTCTGGTTATCAAACTAGGAGCCTGACCGAGAATTGCGTCCGAGCATAAAATTCAGTTGAACGAGTCAAATTTTTCGTTGGATTTGTGCGAATAGTCGACCTATTTAATCAAATTCAACGTGAAATCTGGCCGTTCATACTGGATTTTAGGCCGGACTGTCTATTCTCTGTCAGGCTCCAGCAATTCTAACGTTTCGTCCAGTGAACCCCAAACACTTTTATCTTTCTTCCTGACCGAGATACATTAATGTCAAAAAAAACAGAGTGGCTACCCGGAATCCCGATTGAATGCCATTCCAGCTCTGGGACTGCCAGGCAAGAAACCATTCACCTGAAATAGCCATGAAAGCCACAAACCAGAGTAAAACCCCCAAAGTTAGCCCGACCATAGCCAAACTCTTACTTTCATGGAAACCCGGGCTACGAATATTGAAGGCCATACGACAGCCCCCTGCCCAACATAAAAGGGCAATAGCCGCTTCAACTGCAATTATCAGACTGTAAACCGCCTTCCAGATCCATGGATCATGAACAGCCCGCCAGTCTGCCTGAGTCAAGTTCCCCGTTGTATCCATGGTCAAAACATGCTGGACGTAAAGGTAATTGCTCTGGTAATCGACCAGATTATTAAACACAACAAGTGTACTAAACAGTGCAGCAGCTGCTACCAACAGAGTCTTACTGAGCTTAATGGCTACTATCATTTTCATAGCCACTAACAATAGACAGGCTTACGAAGATCTCAAGAGGCCTTCACGGGGTTATTCTGAAATGGAAAAGAAGAATACCAGGGCAGGAATGACGTCCCTGCCCCTGAAGTGTTAACGTACCAGAATAAAATCCACCACGGTCCGCCAGCCAAAATAAGCCACCAGCAGCAAGATAAAACCGGCAACAGTCCAGCGCATGGCTTTCTGACCACGCCAGCCATTGACCCAATGTCCAATCAACAATGTCGTAAACAGTACCCAGGCCACCAGTGAGAGCACCGTTTTATGGAGCATCTCTTTGGCAAACATATTGTCGATGTATAAGAAACCTGAAATAAGCGACAACGTCAGCAGGATAACCCCTACGGAAAGAAACTCAAACAGCAGTTTTTCCATCGTCTGCAAAGGTGGAAGAGCTTTCAGTAAACGCTTCTGATTATGACGTCTAAGCTGCTTTTCCTGATAAGCCAGCAGCAGTGACTGGCAAACAGCCACCATCAGCAATCCATAGGCCAATACCGACAATAGAACATGAACCACCATCAGTGTCGGTGATTTGAAAATGTGCTCTACCGGCGTCAGCCAGGCTGCCAAAATTGAAATCATGCTAAAAGGCAGAATGGTGACCAGTAAACTTTCAGACGGTTTACGTAAACTGCTGAGCAAGACAACTAATGTCACCATCAGAGTCGTTAGGGAACTTATAGTCAGAATGCCAAGATTCGCTCCCTTGTTGGTGTGAATAGAAAAATAGAGTGCGAATGTATGTAGAACCGCTCCGGCCGTAGTGGCAAGCAACACTACATTTCTAGCCCCGCCACGACCCGTAATTCTTCCCCATTGGCAAACCATTCCCATCGCATATAGAACGATGGCCCCGATACTGACGAGCATGACATTCATTGAACCTGTTATAACCTCCATCTGAAATTTTCCTGATGACTGGCCGGACAAAAAACCACTTCAAAGCGCGTAAACAGGGCCAGCTATTGGAATATCAGGCATTTTTCGATTCTGTAGAGAGTCAGTTTGTCATATCCGGAGTATGGACACCATGGTCGGACACAAATTTCATGAATGACCTATCCCGTAAAATTCATAAAGCCGCGCCAGTCAGATTAAAGGCTGCAAAAATACTGAGACAATCGTTTTCTGATGTGTACGAAAAGAAACGAACATCCCTCGTCGGCATCTCGCCAGGAGGCTGAAAATACGCCGAATGAAACACGCTTTTCAACAGCCTCTCGCAGCAAACACAAGTCAACGTTCAAAGAACCACGGAGCGTGGTGCTGCCCCTTTTGCTCGAGATTGGATATAATAACTCCCAATTACGCATTTACACCTTACTTCAAGGTATACCCAAGGTAACTGGATGTTCGAGAATTTAACCGAACGCCTGTCGCAGACGCTTCGCAACGTCACCGGCAAGGCGAAACTGTCTGAAGACAATATTAAAGAAACCCTCCGTGAAGTCCGTATGGCTCTTCTGGAGGCTGATGTTGCCTTGCCTGTGGTCAAGGAGTTCATCAACCGCATCAAGGAACGGGCCATTGGCCAGGAAGTTCAGTCCAGTCTGAGTCCGGGCCAGGCTTTCGTCAAGATCGTCCAGGCAGAACTGATCTCGGTCATGGGCGAAGCCAATGACCAGCTGAATCTGGCCACCCAGCCACCTGCTGTACTGCTTATGGCGGGTCTTCAAGGTGCGGGTAAAACCACTTCTGTAGCCAAGCTGGGTAAGTTCCTTAAAGAACGTCATAAAAAATCGGTGCTGGTGGTCAGTGCCGACGTGTACCGCCCGGCAGCCATCAAACAGCTGGAAACCCTCGCTGACGAGGTGGATGTTGAGTTTTTCCCATCCAATATCGAGCAAAAACCCGTTGATATTGCGACAGCCGCTATTCAGGAAGCCCGCCTGAAGCACATAGATGTTGTTATTGTCGATACCGCAGGTCGTCTGCACATCGACGGCGACATGATGGAAGAAATCCAGGAACTGCACGGCGCCATTAACCCTGTCGAAACCCTGTTTGTGGTTGACGCCATGACCGGTCAGGACGCCGCCAATACAGCAAAAGCCTTTGGTGATGCGTTGCCCCTGACCGGTGTTATTCTGACCAAGGCCGACGGTGACGCTCGTGGTGGTGCGGCTCTGTCCGTTCGTCATATCACCGGCAAGCCGATCAAGTTCATCGGTGTCGGCGAGAAAACCGACGCCCTGGACCCTTTCCACCCTGATCGTATTGCTTCCCGAATTCTGGGAATGGGTGACGTTCTCTCCCTGATTGAGGAAGCGGAACAAAAGCTCGACAAGAAGAAAGCCGACAAACTTGCCAGCAAGCTGAAAAAGGGTAAAGGCTTTGATCTGGAAGACTTCCGTGATCAGCTTCAGCAAATGAAGAAGATGGGTGGTCTGGCCGGTGTTATGGATAAACTCCCAGGTATGCCCGGGATGCCATCCAATATGGCAGGCCAGGTGGACAACAAGATTTTTGCCCAGATGGAAGCCATTATCAACTCCATGACTCCGGGTGAGCGTGCTAACCCGGACATCATGAATGGTTCGCGTAAAAAGCGTATTGCTAACGGTTCAGGCACCCAGATACAAGACATTAATCGCCTGATCAAGCAGCACAAACAGATGAGTAAAATGATGAAGAAAGTCACCAAAAAAGGGGGCATGAACAAACTGATGCGAGGCTTGGGTGGCATGAAAGGTCAAATGCCCGGCGGAGCTGGAGGCATGGGTGGTATGCTGCCACCAGGCGGTGGCAAGAAGTTCCCGTTCTGATCGTCAATGGCCAGCTCATCCGAGCTGGCCAAACATTATGCAATAGCCTGACGGCTCAGCCGGTGGAAATGTTAGAGTTTTTCAAACCATAAATAGCGTGGTTCACTATACGACCCGCTACCTTTTCCTTATTAGTAATAATGCCTTCCAGCGTCATCCCCAACCTTTCACACACCGCTCGACTAGGCAGGTTCTCTTCGGCTGCCGCTATTTGCACCTTTTCCATACCCAGTTCATTAAATGCATAATTGCAAAGAAACTGACAGGCTCGGGTAACAATGCCATTTCCCTGATAAGGCTCACCCAGCCAGTAACCAATCTCCACCATTTTCAGGTCATACCGAATGGCATTAAAGCTGATATTTCCAACGATACTCCCCTGAAACTCAATGGCACAGGTCAGGCTTTTTCCTTCGGCATAATCGTGCAGTGATCGTTTAACAAATGCCTTAAAGTCTTCCTCGGTGTTACAGAATGTTGGCCAGGGAAGCCACTGTGAGAGATAGGATTTACTCTCTTCCAGTAATTCCAGATACCTGGGCACAATAGAATCATTGACCAGCTGCAGCCGTATATCTTCATCGACTGCAATAAAAAACATGACGTTTCCTTTTTTATTCTTGGATCAGGGAACCACACACTATAAATACGACAATAATTGTTTACATTCAATCTTCATTCTTATCAGGGATACGGAATGACTTCAATCAAGTTATGAATGAGCAGCCTGACTGGATTGATTGCTCATTCATGCTTTATATCATTCATTCCATTAGCAGGGCTCTGAGCTTCATCAGTGGCGCTTGTGCCCATAAGCCTGAGCGGATTTCTGAGTCATCCCCTTATGCCCCACCTGATAGGACAGCCCTCCCATCCGTTCATAAAGATGACCAAATGAACTCATAATACGGGTAAAGCTTTTCCAGTAGTCGCGTTTATCGTGCTCATTCTCAAAACCCGCGACTATGCCTTCTGCAATCACTTCTGCATCATTCAAAGGGTCTTCAGGCAACTCCGATAACGACAATTGCAATTTGATAGCCAGGGCTTTTCTAAGATGCAGTTCCGCTTTTTTCAGGGTATCTCGTGATAGAGGCTTAAGCCTGTGACCACGATTCAATAGTGACTCATTGTTCATGGCAAACAACATGACAGGCTCATCCTGCAACCTCATCAGGTGCCAGGCATACTCTTCATGGATTCTCTCAACGCCGGGCTGGCCATAGTATTTTTTCATGGCACTCAACAATAGACTGCGCTCCTTCTCAGGAAAGCCTTCTGCTCGAAACTTGTAGCCAGCATAAGGGACTTTCTTTAATTCATCAGGCCACTTTCGAGGGAGGAGATCTGCAAGTTCTCTCTTTCCGTTCATTGCAGCCAGAACGGGAGAGTCCATTTTCTTTGCAGCAGGGGGGAGTGGAGAAGGTTGCACAGGATCTGACCGTTCTTCCCCCCTGATATGTCGCTCTGCCCCTTTCTTCCCGTCCGATGAATCAACTTCCGAAAGATGCTCCGCCCCATTATTCTTATGCTTTTTCTTTTGGCGACTGGGTTTCTCACATTCTTTCCTCTGACGAACAGTCTCAACTGGAATCCAACCGGGGTCGTAATCCTGAAACTTGCCTTGTGGCTTTTTCTTCTGAGTCTCTGGCGACAATTCCAACCCTACCTGTCGGGTTAACTCTTCTGCTTCATCCAGCGTTGGCCATCCCTTGCTCTCTTCATACTTCTCCATATACGACTCTGCCAGTTTTCGATAATCAGAGCGACTCTCTTCTACAAGCACTGCATCAGCCAGCTGATGAGTGACCTGGGCAGCCTTTTCATACTGACCTTCCTTGATATAAACCGCACAAGTGAAGTGCAATAAATTAGTAAAGCCTGCCAGGTTGGCGGCTTGACGGTATGCTTCAGCAGCCTTAAGTCGATGATTGGACTCTTTCACGAACTCCAGCTCCAGAGCGATGCCCAGAAAGCAGTTTAACAGTCCCTTGTAAAAATCCGGATAGGCCTGCTCCAGAGCCTTTCGAATCATTCTGACCGCTTTCTCAGCTTTGGTCGCTTCCCTGTTTGATAATTGAACCCGAAAGTGATGCATTTTTTCAAACGCTTCTATCCGACTCTCTTCTATCATCTTCTCCAGTTTTTTGTGCTGTGGAGAGCCCTCTTCATAAAATTTCTTCTGAAGTAGCAGAGCCAGGATTTGGCTGCTTTCTTTCTGAGCATTGCAATGGTAGTGGAGCTCAAAGTCTCTGAGAGATTCCAGCATTCTTATGACTGGACGAAGGTCCCTCATTATAGGGTAATGTTCAATATCAGATAACGCATCTTCTATAGCGCTCAGGCTTCCATTCACTGCAAACAGCCTCTTGAAAAACCAGGGAAGAAATTCTGACTTGAAAGATGGATCATGTAGACTCAACATCGACTCCACTTGCAATATACGATTCTGGGGAATACCGTCTTCATGATCTTTGGCCAACGCCTCCATTGACCCAAACGTCAGGGGATCCATCATATAGAGCAAAGACGGACTGACCACCTCGGTTTCCCGAATCGCAATCGGATTCATTAATTTGGTGGCTTCCAATAAATGTCGGAAACCGAGTCGAGGCTCCATGGCAGGCAATTGCTTGATCAAACCGAGGCTCCCCATTCCCAGAATCCACTGAGCCACTGGAATACGTGCCTTGGCTGCGGCTTCCAGATATTCGATCAACTCTACCTTATTAGCATCAGTCAGCAATGCATGTTCCAGATGATAAAGTGCCAGCCAGCAATGGATTTGAGCAGCGGCCTCATCGGGATGATGTTTCAGAAGAAAATTCAGGCAATAAACTCCCCAGATAACCTGCTCACGATCCTTACTCTGACTGCAGGCCAGAGCAAAACATAGTACAGAAAACGTTTCATGACTCTGATCCACGATCCATTGTTCCAGGACCTCCAGATCTCTGGGAATAATTCCCTTCGATGCCCAAAGTATGGCTTCCCCTCCTTTGGCTAGCTGCTGGCTTTTAGCTTTTTTCTTCCTCCCGATACCTTCGCCCAGCTCAAGTGCAGACTTCAGTTTTTCTCCATCCTGACACTCCGGCTTTTCGCGAATACAAGCTAACAATTGAAAAAAAGCATCATCAGGATTTTTCTCTATCAACTTTTCTGATACAGGCTTAGAACGAACAGGTGAAGAGGGTGCTGAATAATAGCTGCCTGAAGAGGAGCTGGATACTTTGTCGGGCACACACTGTACATCAGCCGTTCTATTACCCTGCCCGGTAACGATTGATGCTCCCTTGACCAACTGAGTTTCCCTGAACAACCATCGTCCCCCTTTATTATCATGGGCGTCAGGGGTTTCGCACTGAGTCCCCGTGTCAAAGATCAGTGAAGCGGGCCTGACTATCTGTGGACTGGCCATAAGCACTCCTTGTATTCAAATACTGACGTTTGCTTCCTTGCCATAAGAACTACCTCTCACTGTCTTTTCTGCGGGTTACTTCGTGTCTAACGTCCGCTTGCTTTTTGCCCGCCATTTTTGATTTTTTTTCACCTGCAGGTGTGTCGCCTGTCTTTCGTTTCCTACCCACAACTTCACCCGACTTTACTTTTGCTGCATAGGCAGATCGAGAAGCTCCTCTATTCGTTTGCTGGTATTGTCCGGTTGTGACTGAGCCATCAAGCCATTCTACCTGGGGTAACGTACGTCTTTTATCGACTATATCTTCTACAGTCCACTCATCAGCCGTGACTTTAAAAGCTTCCAGCTTTCTGATTTCACTGAGCACACTGCTGTTATTAACAGAAGCCGAGAGCCTCAATACCAAAAGCTGATCCACTATGTCCTGCAGCTTTTTCTCTCTCGTTTTATTTTCTTTTTCTGGCTCAATCAAGTTGAGCATTTTAATAGCAAAGCCAAAAACCGTTTCCTTTTTAAACAACTTGAAACCACCCTCCAGATGGTAAAGACAAGAAAGGATAAATCTGGGTGTATCCATAGGTGCCGTAGCAATAATGGTGCCATCGACAGGGTATAACTCATTGTAAGTTCGTTTATTGTTACGTTGTTTCTGGCCATCAATTGTATGACGCAGGTTATCCGGATGATAATCCACCGCTTGCTTCAGGCATCGCTTGTAAACCTCAAGCTGTCTCTTGTGAGCGGCTGTCCTGATAGATTGAAATACGTCCTGTTTGCCTTTTGCCTCGGTGAGTTCGACCACCAGACCGGCACCTTCAAGCAAGGCTTTTATGGCTGTTGCCGTCCAGTTTCCAGATCGAGTTTTGACCCCCTCTCTGACAACAACACCGGACTTCAGCACGATATCCGCAGGCACTTCTACCTTGCTGCCTGCGCCTTCTCCTGAATGATTCATTTCATTGGAACGGTAAGAAATAGCTTTATCCGTTTCTGCATCGTAAACCACCTCACGTCCTTCAATGGGGTGCCAATCAAGAAACTTGGCGATGTACTCAATAACAACCTGCCTGTAAGCCATCGAAGAAGGACTCAATACCGCCAATATTTTCTTGAGATGCTCTCTCGTTGTGGTTTCCGTTTCACTGAAGTACCAAACCAGAAAATAAACGACCGCAGGTGTCCACTCACCAAAACCTTTCTTGAACATTCCACACTCAGGCACTTTCAAACCAGCCTCTTTGAAGTTAAAAGCCACCCCGGACTGTCTGGACTCAGGCTTGCGAAGCACGTGCTGCCCCAATGCAAAGAAATAGGCAGCCGTATCGTGTTTAAGCTCCAGGAAGTCTTTCTGCTCAAAAACGCCTGCGCCTTCGATCTGGAATCGAAAAGCAGCGTATCGCACCATGGGAATGGTCCACTTGTCCGTCTGTTTAAATTCCGGCCATTTGGGCACCGGGAAGTTGTTATTGAGTGTGTCTCTGAGAACCCCCCAATATGTTTCTTTTCCTTTGCGCCTTTCCAGATATTCCGCAATCTTGTTAGCGGTGGCCTGCTCTTTTTCTGGTATCTCTCCAAAAAGATCTTCATGACAACTGATCGCCCTGCGCTCAAGGGCACATGCTTCTTCAGGCCAGTCAGACTCCATACCGGCTGCCAGCAGTTCCTCCAGAGACCGTAAGGAATTAACTGGATCGGTCTGAACCCCAATCTCCTTTTGCCATACCACTTCCATGTCATCATCTGCATCCGGATCGAAGTCCGGATCCTGATCACTGTCGTATGCGTCTTCAACCGGGAACATAAAGGGTGTAAAGCCAGGCGCCTCCTGATCTTTCTTTTTTGAAACTACGGGTGGCTCGGGCGTTAACGGTCGGCTGCTCACCCAGGAATCCACTTCACTGCTACCTGCAGACGACGGTATGAGAGTGCTCGGGAGAACGTCTGGTGATTTTGATGACGGCAGAGAATCGGGGTGATCATACTCCATTTCCGGATCGTCATCCCAACCCCCTCCTCTGTCGAACTCCATCGGTAAATCCGGTGAATCTGGCTCTGCTGGATACAACATTTGATGAGATGTATGAAGGGCATCCATAAGAGACGAATACACCGCACTGCTATCCGCTAGTGAGCTTTCCGTCAAATCAGGCGCCGGTCTCTTGAGTCGAGCAAGCAATTCTGGCAGTTCCTGATGACTGCGGGCTAAAGACACAAGTTGACGAACAGAAGTTTCCAAGTCGTCGTCTGTTATCTCCTCGGTCATCTCTTCCTCATGACTTCCTGGTTCCGATGGATTCAGGGAAGCCATGAGCTCAGCCATTAATCGTTTATAGTGTGCCGACTGCTCCCTCTCCTTTTCCAGCAGCTCCTTCTGATGCTCAAGATCTGAGGTAAGAAGTCCTTCACGGGTTTTTGCCGCCTCAAGCTGAACACTGGTCTCCTCCAGTGATTCTTCATGCTTGCGGTAACTGTCATCCAACTCCCGTTGTTTTTGCTTCAGCTGCTTCTCCAACTGAGCCTTTCCTTTCAGCCAGTGCTGCTCATCAGCCTTCAATAAGGCATTTTGTGACTGTTGATCGGAAAGTAAATTAATGAGTGTCTGTCGAGAATTCTGCTCCTTACCCAGTGACTCTTTTGCAGATGCCAGCTCGTCCTTTATTGCATCAAGCTGTGTACGGGTTTGCTCAAGTTCTGACTTCAGTGATTCAAGATCAGCCACCTGTTCTCGCAAAAGCTGTAACTCATTTTGCAATGAAGCCACTTCTGATTCCTTGAGAGAGACCTGATCAATAAGAGACTTGCTGCAGGCACCGATCACCTCAAGTTCCTGTTGAAGCTCATCAAGCTCTTCATTTGCTTTCACCAAGACTTCTTGCCGTGTTCTTGCCAGCTCCTGCTGTTCATCAGAGAACGTATTCAGATCTGAAAGTTGCCTCTGGAGGTCTTCTTTAGCTTTTCTCAGCTGTTCCTGAAGTTGCTTCTGACCGGAAAGCAATTGATTCCTCTCTGCAGTCAGAGCCTTATGATCTTCTTTCTGTCTGTTTAACTCTGACTCCAACTGAGTTTTTTGATGACAGGCATGCTCATGATGGCTATTAATTGCATCAATGACTTCTTTCTGCTTATCAATCTGTGCCTGGACTTGCTGATGATCTTGTTCGAGCTTTCCCAGCGCTGCTTTAGCCTTATCAGACTCAACGGTAAGTCTGTCTACTTCTGTCGTCTTTTCCTCTAACAACTCTTTAAATTTTTTTGCTACATCAACAGCACAGGACAATACGGGCTGATTTATTTCATATTCAGCCTTTAAATGAGTGACTTCTTTCTTTAATCGATCGATTTCACCATTCAGATTGGCTCTGGTGCATTCAGCAGACAGTTTATGTTGGTCTAACTTCTGGCTGACATCTTTAAAACCCTTTGTCAGATCCAGAACAAGAGACTCATTCTCAGCCAGAGAATTTTCCAGTGTCGTTTTTTGCTCTTCCAGGCTGCCAACCTGTTGCTGCAACTGCTTTTTTTCTGATGCCGCTGCTTTCAGATCTTCCCGTAACTTTTTGATTTGTCCCTTGGAGTGCTGACCCCTATCATTGTGTATACAAAGATCTCCTCGTAACTGTTCATTATTCTCTCTTTCGGCGACTAACAAAGAGTCTCTGTTACTGGCCTCATGCTGCAACTTTTCAACCTGTGCCAACAAAGTCCCTCTTTCTCGCCTGATGCGCTCCAGAGCCTGTTTTTTTCGATCTCGATCCTTATTTGTCACTTTCAGCTCATCCTGCTTCTGCTGTAATTCCGCTTCGATAGATAGCCTTCCTGTCAGCTGAAGCCGCCTGGGCTGAGTGGTGATCAGGGGAATTCGAACCAGGGTATCCACTTCCTCTTCGGGTTCAGAATCAGATTCGTCTTCAACAGGAAGGACTGTGCCCGAATAAGGTTGAGTGGCAATGGCATGTTGAAAGCTTTCTGGTCCGACCTGAAGACCAATGGAACAGGATTCCTGAGGAAGGTCTTTATCTGTTTGCACAGCAATAGAATGAGTCTGAACAGGCAGGCGCAGGTAGGACGCAAGAGGACTGGCTAGTGTTAGGTCACGATCGGTCAGATCAGTGTCCATGGTGGGGAACCCAAGATCATGAGGAAAGGAAGATTCTGGCGACAGTACCTGTAAAGCTGCAAAATAATCAGGCGAGCGACGCTGCCCCGAACCAGAAGGACGGGTATGGGAGGATTGACTGGAATCAAATACCTGCCTCAGTTCTGCAGTACTGGCAGGGCTGAACTCTTTTTCGAACATAGCAACATCTCGATTCTCTGCTGGATATTAAATTGAGATAGCCTGTTCAGGCGTATGTTCCCTGTTCCACTGACAGAGAGGTTAGCGGGACTAACAAAAACAAGATGGGGATTGAAGGCAAACTGAGAGGGGGGGGGTGAGCCGATCTGAAAAAAGACCGGCTTTGAAGTAACAATCAACAGGATCAAGCGCTTTCTGAAGCCCTCAACATCCAGGCTGTTTTTTAATGCAACCGCATTCTGTCGGAAACCAGAGAAGCGGTGGACTCATCGTCAGCCTGCTGGGCAATTCTCAACACATTACGAGCTGTTTTGACCAGCTGTTCGTGACCACGAGTTAAAGTCTTGATCATTTCTTCAGCACACAAAACTTCATCGACCTCCTGTATGGCACTCAACTTGGCGAATGCACTATAGGAACCCGGCGCAAATATACCCAGAGCTCTGATTCTTTCCGCAATATCATCAACCGCGACAGCCAGCTCAGTCTACTGCTCTTCGAACATCAGATGAAGCTCCCGAAACCGGTACCCAGAGGTTAGTCGTAATACAACCGTGACGATAAATGAAGTGTGTACAACAACTATTTGAACTTAACGGCGGTGCCACTGACACTGACCATCATCATACCGCCTTCCTTGCCAACCACTTCATAGTCAATATCAATGCCGACAATACCATCAGCACCCAGCTCTATGGCTTGCTCTTCCATCTCGGCAAAAGCAATTTTCCGGGCTTTGCCCATTTCTTTCTCATAGGCACCCGAGCGCCCTCCGACAATATCGCGAATACCGGCAAAGAAATCCTTGAAAACATTGGCACCCAGGATGGCCTCACCTACGACAATGTCCAGATAATCGGAGATTTCGCGACCGTCTACTGTGGAGGTGGTGGTTTTTAGCATGATCAGTCTCCTGAAAATAATATTTATAGCTCCAGCCTTGAGCAATAACTACTGCGGCCCTGATATTAAGTAATTGGTTATAAAAAACCTCTTCCTCTATGAGCAACAAGCGTTGAGCCACCCCACAACCCGGCAAACAGGCGAGAAAGTAATCCACGCGGCGGAAGCTGGCTGTCCTTCATCATAGACATTCATCATAGACAGAATGCCGTTCTCACTGAGCCAGTCGAAGTGCATTACCTGTATCCTTCGACAGGCTCCCAGCCTTCACTTTTTCTGTTTCTTTTCATGAGCCCACAACCAGGCACATAAAAAACCGGCCAATAGCCCAAACAAATGACTCTCCCATGAGATATAGGGCATGCCAGGCAAAACTCCAAAGATCAATCCTCCGTAGGATACTCCCACAAAAATTGAAATCAGAATCAGCTTGATCTCACGACTGAAAATGCCTGCCAGCACCAGGAAGCCAAAATAGCCATAAATCAACCCGCTGGCCCCCACATGAACACCCGGACGCCCGAACCCCCAGACCAGAACACCTGAAAGAAGGATACACACGACCGTCACCAGAATGTATCGGATCAGCCCGTGCTGAAGCACCAGAACAGAGAAAATGGCAAAAGGCACTATGTTAGAGAAGAAGTGCAACAGACTCCCATGCAGAAAAGGTGACGTAAAGATACCTATCCAGCCGGTTGAAGTATCTCGTGGAATCAGACCATAGCTGTTAAGGCTGCGCCCGGTGACAATATTGACCACTTCCAACACGGTCAGGATCAGGCAGGCAACCGCCACTATTTTCAACTGCGAAACCAGTGGAATTTTTACTCTCTTGAAGCTCATGAACCTGCCTCAAATCTTCCTAAAGCCATACAGCTTCTCTCATTAATATTCGTGCGATTAAATAGCCTTCTCATTCACACTACAAGTCAAGATTTGTATGCATCAGCCTTTCTTCAGGTCAATGGCATGTTTGTAACCCGCTGTATTAAATGCATTGTTAACAGACTGGCCTTCATCCCTTGAGCCTTTTTATAGCTTCCATTTCCGCCTGACTCTAACAGAGTTATACGTCAACTATGCAGTATCGTACATCCTTTATGAACTGAGACCCTGTCCAGTTATCCTGAATGACGGCACTGTCGACAGGGCTCCAGAAATCAGCAAAAGTGATGGAGAAAAGAGCCTCTGCATCAGGCCAAATCACAACCTTTATCTCTTATTTATACTGCCGTCTTTTCAAAGCAGTCTTTCATTATAAAAAAAGGGGGGGGGCACTATTATTGCCTGTTTACTGGTATTGGTTTTCAACCTATGGCTGATGCGACCAGCCATTGCTGTCATCAATCAACCCGGATTTTAAACGTCAATAACCCTCAACCAGTGCTTTTCATCTGGTTGAGGGATTCACGACTGAATTAATCGATGGGTTCTACATTCAATTCCAGACCATCCAGACGAAACTCTTCCTCTTCCTGAGTTTCATAATGATCCTCTTCCACCACAGGGATCACTTCATCAACGCTGAACATGACCGTGGTAGGGGCTGAGAAATTAGGCACATTGTCATAACTGAAGACGGTGTAGTATTTGGGGATATTGGGATTGCCAAAGTCGTCGTAAGTATACTCGTCCTGCCCGCCATAGAGCTTTACTCCATCCAGCGGCGAACGGGGTGGTTGAAAACGGTTACGAACGACATAACAGCCCACAAAGTCTGCATCGTCCGGATTCTTCCAGCTCAGCTTGACCCGCCCCTTTTCCATCACAGCCATGAGCTCAGACGGTGGAGTCACCGGAGTTTTTCGTCGCTCAATGTATTCGACGACCAGTTCAGCCTGCCAGGCATCCCCTTCACCATGCCAGTCGATAATGGCATTCTTTTCCTGTGAAGGTGTAGTTGGCCGAACAATCAGATAAACCGGTTGTTTCTTGCCGTGTAATTCTTCCAGGATCGTACGGCAGTAGCTGTCAAACATAAAATGATGACTGGGGTTATCTCTTAGCTGGGCATTACTGACCTCATAGCCGAGATACTCAATCTGCTGCCGGTTCTGGACGTTCTCATAATCCAGTTCTTCCAGTTCAGCTAATTCAATAGTGAAGCGGATATCTTTGCGGGTTTTCAGCTGGTTTTTGGCTCTCAACCTGATATACGCCGAAGTAATTACGGTTTTATCCGGGTCCGGTAATCCTTCAAGGTTAAATGCCAGGTGTCCGTAGACCTTGTCACCTTCCTGATCAAAACCGGACTTCAATGTACCCGGCTCAACCGCCTGCTTGTCAATGGTATGAATACTGGCAGGCTCAAGGTGCAATTGCTGACTTGAACGAGTGTAGGTGAGTTCCATGCTGGGACGATAATGAATCCCGCCACCAAACCGACCATAGCCAATATCAAACTGCATCATTTGAGAGTCATGCCCTAAAGGCAACTCGTCAGGCCCTTCAATCCGAAGAATCAGACGCCCCTGCTCTATCTGCTGCTGAAGCAGTCGTTTTTCAACCGCAGAAAAGTCCCAGTCTGTCCAGATCCCCTGAGTCAAACTGTCTGACTCAATAGCATCACCCAGTGTTTGTATGACGGAGGCATTGGCAATCTGATCATAACTGGTGAGGTCGCTGATTTCAGAACTGTCGAGAATAGAAACCGACCACTCACCGTACTTTTCAATTTTGGCATTCACCCGGTTCATTGGATACAGGGAGAATGTCGCTTTCTTGATCAGGGCATCCGTCGGCATGCTTTCCAGATTGAAAGCCACAACGCCATAACAACACCCCTTATGCTTGTTCACTCCCACAAACAGAGAGTTATGACCAAAGTGTTCGGTATTGCGGGTACGCGTCTTTTCCCCTACATAACCCACCTCTTTCCTGCCGGGGAACAAGGTGTACAGAAACTCATCATTGGCCAGTCGTGTTCTGACTTTCAGCATCGGCGTATAGGGCGATTTGATGCCAGCTACCCGATCTACGGCCCGGATTGTGTAGTAATAACGTTGCCCACTTTTCAGTTGAACATCGGTATAACTTCTGGTGCCGGTTACCGCTATACAGTTTTGCTCCGTACAGGGCTGCTTGGGAGACTCGTTTCGGTAGATTTCAAAGTAACACTCGGACTGACTGTCATGCTCCCAGCTCAGAACAACCTCTTGAGACGAAATTTGTTCGGCTTTCAGCGACGTCACGCGTTCAGGTGCATGGTGAGAATAATTAATAGCTGATTCTAGTGCATACAACAGAGCCGGGATATTCTCATCCACACTCTGAGACATATTCATAAGGTAATCCGGAATATTCCGTGTACCCACTTCCACAACCGTAGACAGTATTCCCTTGCTGTAATAATACTCACGACCACTGCCGTGAATAAGATTAAAGGGCGGCTTCCCCCGATGTATACCGTATTGCCGCCCGGTTACTTTGCGAATCTCTCCGGCCATATTGGCACAGAGCATATTCAGATCAGTGCCCTCGATCTCTTCTTCGTGATTAAACTTGTGCGCCGGGAAGAAGACATTGCCCTGAGAATGGTAATCCAGAGCAACGGTAATATTGGGTCGATGATCCACAAAATCCTTGATAGCCCGGGTTTCCGGTTCAGAGAAGGCTTCCGGCCCCCCATAGACGACAGAGCTTGTATCTGTATTCTTGCGGAACCGAACACCAAAGTTTCTGTTCAGATCGACACCAAACGTGCCATCGCCGTTATTGCGGCGATTTTTTCTCCAGAAGGAAAAGTGCCGGCGTGAGTACTCAAACCCATCCGGATTCAAGCAAGGAACCATATACAGAGTATTGCGTGTGAGAGCCCTGAGTAACCTCGGGTTGGTCTTATAGTTGTCAATGATGTATCGGATAAATTTGTTAGCTAATTCTATACCGATCCACTCTCGTGCATGAATGGTTCCGGTATAAAGCAAAGCCGGCTTCTCATCAGCATAAGCCACATCCTGAGAGATCGTTACCAACATGATAGGCCGGCCTTCCCAGGTATCTCCAATACTCTGGAGACGAATCAGGTCAGGGTGTTCTCCCATGGCCTGCTTAAGGAAGTCGATGGTTTCCTGATACGAAATATATTGCTGTTTCATAGGCTAGAGACTTGTAATTATGATGAAGCATGCCCGGGGCTAGGAGGCTGTCCGAGAATAGCGTCCGAGCATAAAATTCAGTAGAACGAGTCAGCTTTTTCACTGAATTTGTGCGAATAGTTGACCTATTTAAGCAAATTCAGTGGAAAAGATGGCCGTTCTTTCTGGATTTTAGGCCGGGCTGTCTATTCTCGGTCAGCCTCCTAGGAGTCCCTGTGCTGACATGGCAAACACTGACAACGGCTTGTTAAGCTTATGAATCGATTGCCAGAACACTTTTATTCATTGTCGTATAACTTTACCCTGTCAGGACGACTTTCCCAACCACATAATGAAGGATGCACGACTGAAAAGTCGTGAATATTACCCGGATGAAGGTCAAGAGGAGGGAGTCTTGTAGAAAGGGGAGAAAGGCTCAGCCTTCCGCCCCCGGACACGTTACCGTGCAATCATGCCTGTTCAGTGCACAGATACTGCATCTTCAATACCTGTATCCACTGCTTGCAGTCGATCTATTGAATCTGTTTCTTCAGACAATGCAGGGCTGCTGTCCTGACGGTAATTATCCTGACGATTCCAGACTTCACTGGGCCACTCTTCTTCGTATCGATGATGAGTATCAATAATGGGGTACCCATCTTTATCCATACGAGTGAAGGTTTCAGCCGTATCAGTCATAGCCTGGGCTTCCGCCGAGCGGCCAAAATGAATATACCGCATGGTTCTCAGTACTGAGGAAGAGATCTTACCCAGCTCTTCCCAGTTATAAAGAGGGAGGTGTGGGCAGCGAATACGACCGGCTGACAGCTTCCACATCAGATACTGGCCAATCCAGTCCCGGATATAAGGAAATGCAGCAAACGCTGTTGCACACTCCAGAATGCTGTACTGATCGTCGTGACTTACGGCGATATCGCAGGCCCAGTATTCAGCATTTGCGGCTTTCGATGCTCTGACCGCCACTTCCAGTGCTTCTTTAGGGACATCCATATAATCCATACTGCCCCCCTGTGAAGTGTTGGTCAGCCACTCACCCTCAGGAGGACGACGCCAGAAAGCACAGACAGGTTTGTGACCAATCAGCATCACCCGGATATCAGCCTTCATTGGCACGAAGTCCTGAATATAAAGAGGGTAATACTGTTTCTCTGCCATCAGTTCCAGTGCTTCTATTTCACTGTCCACCTTGTGGACATAGAAGCCCCCATAGTTAGACGGACCATAGGAACGCTTGATGATCTTGGGGTAATCCGTATTTCTAAGAAACGCCCTTCCCTCATCACGATCGTAAAATATTCTGGTTTTAGGAATGGGCAGGTTATATTTCTCACAGAAGTGCGTCACATTTTCCTTGGATTTATTCGCAAACTGGGCATCCATGGAAGGTACAAATTGCACATCAGGCAGAGCCCTGGCAATTTCCCGGAACGTTTCGTAAGCCGTAGCGGGGATATTCCCGATCAGCACTTCTATTTTTTTGCGCTTCACTTCATTAATAAAGCGCTCTTTGTCATTACCCCAGTGGTAAACGACCGTTTCTATTTTGTCAGGCCAGCCACGAAAGTTGGACTTGTCAAAGAAACGCAGTACATGATCCAGATAGAGCAGACCAATCTTCGGCAGTCTGTTTTTCTTATGCGGCATGAACAGCTTCCTCAACACGCTCTTCAACTCTCCTTTCAGAGAGAGGATTCATTTCAATATCTACCAGTTTATTCACGGTGACTTTTCGTTCAATTAACTCAACAATTTTATCGATCTTGCGATCGTTAAAATCCAGACCCAGCTCTTCTTGCTCCGGTGTAGCAAAGGCCGGGATACCGTTTACTTCCAGCACAACGTATTCTTCACGCTCCTGGTCATAAATCAGGTCAACACCCGCAATTTCCAGGCCGGTCACTTTTGCCGCCTTAATAGCCAGCTCTATGACTTCTTCATTAGGTTCACGCACCATAACGCTGCCACCGCTGGTGATGTTGGTTTTCCAATCATCCTCAGGGGCCTTGCGCCCATAGCAACCGACATAGTCACCATCGACAACATCAATCCGGAAATCCGTGTGATCATTCTGAACAAAGCGCTCGACAAAAAAGTGCTGAATATCGATCTTGTTGATAAAGGGCTGCAGCATATCCAGAGCACTTTCATTGTCCAGACGAACAATACCGGTGCCACCCCAGCCATCGGTGGGTTTATATACAGCCCTGCCACCCCAGTCGACCATACTGGCACGCAATGCATCCAGGTTATTATGGCGACACAGACAATAGTCAGGCGTATTTATTCCATGCCTGCGTAACAGATGAGTCGTTTTAAACTTATCTTCCGTTAAGGCAAAAGAACGGTAATTATTAATAATTGGAATGCAACGATCCAGCATCTCGTAAAGATACATTTGATACTGGGTTTGTTGACCTGCGTTGTAAGTAAAAAACAGGTCCAAGTCTTCCATATTAACGCCATTGCACACAATTGAGCCTTTATGGGCCAACGCCTTGGCCAGGTTCAGCCCGGAGATGACACCAATGTCTCTTTCTCTCAGACGCTCAATCAATTTTCGCTGGATAACATCTCCGCCACCATTCTGGTATAGCCAGAGTCCAACGGTGTACTTAGACATGATCAATTCCTGTAGAACTTATCGGTTATGTGAAGGACGTATTCATAATGAATTATGAACATGACCTTATTTGGAATTTGAGCAATAACGTTTTTGTTGCTTCTAAATTAGAACAACAAGGAAGTGTTATAGTTTTAGATTCAAGGTAATGACAGAAACATCCAAACTCACCTGACAGTGGTTATCAGATGTTTACAGGCTTTCCCAAAAAAGCCACCAGAGCAAAACAAAAACCCCAGTGCAACCCCTTAAAGCCCAAAGGAAATATACCTATCACTATCCGTTTTGTTAACTCTGCTTTTATGACATTCGCCTATCTGTTGATTCAGATCAATTTTTCGACAGACCACCTCACTTCTTTCTCTTTTTAAGGCACTCTCCTGTGTTAGTTTCAACCCTCCAAGTGGGCCCTTGTTAAAAATAGATTAATGCTGCGTTAATCAATACGATTTTAGAATCGTTAATCAACATACCCCCATCGAACGTTTGACTGCCTTATTAAGACAACGAAGAAACTACCGTGGACTTTAAAGAACTCGCTTCTGTTATTGAGATCAACTCTCACACCAAAAACAAACCCGGTGTTGACCAGGTAGGTCAGGTTTTCTCTGAATGGATGGAAGCTCTGGGCTATCACGTTGAGCGCCATGAGCGAAAAGAAATGGGTGACCATCTTCATTTCAAATCTGAACACACTGAAGGTCGCAAATTATTGCTTCTTGGTCACCTGGATACCGTTTTCCCGGTGAATACCTTTACCGATTTTCATGAAGACCAGTACTGGATTTATGGCCCAGGTGTCTGCGATATGAAAGGTGGCAACCATGTTGCCCTGAGTGCTCTACGCCAGATCCATCATCAACAGGGCCAGATCAAAAATATCGACATGCTTCTGGTCAGTGACGAAGAAACCGGCAGCGATGACAGCAAATACCTGACCGCTGAACTGGCACAGCACTATGACGCCTGCCTGGTGTTCGAGGCCGCCGGAGAAAATAATGAAGTGGTAATTGCCCGTAAAGGTGTCGGGACCCTGTTCATTGAACTGGAAGGCAAGGCAGCCCATGCCGGCAATAAATACACCGAAGGTTGCAACGCCAACCTGGCTGCAGCAAAAATGCTGATCGCTCTGACCGAACTCACTGACCTTGAAGCAGGCACAACGGTTAATGTCGGTAAAATGTCCGGAGGCATTGGCGCCAACACCATTTCCCCCAAAGCGAGCCTGACCATTGAATTTCGCTTTACCTGTGCTCCAGAGCGAGACCGGGTTATGAAAGCCATCCAGAGCATTGCACAAGAGGTCTGGGTAGAAGGGGTTAGCGCCTCTCTGAGCGGTGGTCTGCAAAGAGATGTGATGGAAAGCACCGAATCACAACAGGCATTACTGAGCGAGATTGAAGGACTTCTGGGTTACGCCCTGCCGACTGAAAAACGTGGCGGCGTCAGCGATGCCAATACTGCATCGGCCACAGGCACACCCACCCTGGACGGTTTTGGTCCTTTTGGCGATGGCGACCACACCATCCATGAAAGAGCCAGCAAGGCCAGCTTTGAACAGCGAATTCAGGAAGTTTCTACGATTCTCAGCCAGTTTAATGCTGCTTAAACCCTCTCAGGTTTCGAGCTTCCGAATATCCTCAGCACTGAGTCTGAGGGTATTCAAATAGTTTTTCCCAACCGAACCGCCCATATAAAAATTTACAAACCCATCCACCGAGTTGCCAGATAACATTGAGCAATGTCTCAATCAGGTACGGGGAGTCCTCTCCTTTAATTTCCCTTTCAGCCAGAGCGAGCTCAGGATAGCTTTTTCTCAACCTGGAGGTATAGTTGAGTCCTTCTGAAGTATCAATATCACTCTTGTGAGCACTGGAAACCGATGATAATCCCGGGTTATAGACTGGCGTCTGCGAAACATTCTGATGGCCATCAACTCCAGGAGCCTGACCGAGAATAGACAGCCCGGCCTAAAATCCAGAAAGAACGGCCATCTTTTCCACTGAATTTGCTTAAATAGGTCAACTATTCGCACAAATTCAGTGAAAAAGCTGACTCGTTCTACTGAATTTTATGCTCGGACGCTATTCTCGGTCAGCCTCCTAGCCATGAGTAACCTCCAATACGAACAAATTCTGCCTTTTAGAACTTAGGTGCAAGGTTTAATTCATAACAAGACTGTTAGCAGAACTAACATTTACCCCCTCTTCCCCTCCTCTTATGAGACTTTCCGCAACAAGATAAGTGTCAAGCTTATTGTCAGCGGGGCGGTTATTCCTTAGAATATGCGCCCTTCATGGCTCACTAAACATGTTCCATGAGTCTGGAAGCGGCTTATACCGCTTCCGGAGACAAGCGTTGCCGGACATCACGATTACAGGAAATTATTCCATGGTAACAATTCGTTTAGCTCGCGGCGGTTCCAAAAAGCGTCCGTTCTACCACCTGACTGTTGCTGACAGCCGTAAGGCACAAGGCGGCCGTTTCATCGAGCGCGTAGGTTTCTTTAACCCTGCTGCTCGTGGTCAGGAAGAACGTCTGCGTGTGGACCAGGAGCGTGTTGAGTTCTGGCTGGGCCAGGGCGCTACCGTATCCGACCGCGTTAGCAAGCTGCTGAAAGACTCTAAAGCAGCCTGAGGTTGCGATTGAACAGGCTTGAGCTGTTTGAAAGTGCCACCTCAAAAGGAACAGAACCAGTGAATAAAGCATCAGAGACCACTCAACCCAAACAGGTTGTGCTCGGAAGTATTACTGGTGTGTACGGAGTGAAAGGTTGGGTGAAGGTGTTTTCACACACGAACCCTATGACCAACATTCTGAACTACAAACACTGGGTTTTGCGCCAGGATGGTCGCCAGCAGACCATCGAAGTCGATCAGGGCCGCCGTCAAGGCAAGGGTCTGGTCGCACATATCGCCGGATGCGATGATCGGGATATTGCCCGCCAGTACGCTGGTGCCGAAATCCTGATTGCAGAAAGCGAGCTGCCCCCTCTGGCTGATGACGAAATATACTGGCATCAGCTCGAAGGTCTGGAAGTCAGAACCGCTGATGAAGCGGGTAATGAACTTTTGCTGGGCAAAGCCAGCCACCTGATGGAGACAGGAGCCAACGACGTATTGGTCATCAAAGCCTGCAAGGGCAGCCTTGACCGACGCGAGCGACTGGTTCCCTGGTTACTGGATCAGGTGATACTGGAAGTGAATCCGGAAGCAGGATTCATTCGGATTGACTGGGATCCGGAATTTTAAGTGTTATGAGTGAAGCTGACATGGACAGCCCTGAGCTGACAAGTAGCCCTGAGCTGACAAGTAGCCCTGAGCTGATAGAAAGCCATGAACAATCACCCGTAACAGCAGATATGTGGTTCGGTGTAGTAACTCTGTTCCCGGAAATGTTCCGGGCCATTACTGATCACGGCATTTCTGGCCGGGCAGTAAAGGAAGGAATTGTCTCAGTGAAAACCTGGAATCCCAGGGACTTCACCCACGACAGACACCGAACTGTGGATGACCGACCTTACGGCGGTGGTCCCGGCATGTTGATGAAAATTCAACCTCTGCGTGACGCCATCCATGCAGCAAAAAAAGCTGCTGGAGCCGATGCCACGGTAGTATACCTGTCTCCCCAGGGACGCCTGCTTGATCAGGCTGGGGTTCAGGAACTGGCTGCTAAAAAGCGGCTTATTCTGGTATCGGGGCGGTATGAAGGTATTGACGAGCGGGTAATCAACGATGAAATCGACGAGGAATGGTCGATCGGTGATTACGTGTTAAGTGGTGGCGAACTCGCCTCCATGACTCTGATTGATGCAGTATCACGCTTTGTACCGGGCACCCTGGGTCACAAGGATTCCGCATTAGAGGACTCCTTTGCTGATGGCCTGCTGGATTGTCCGCACTATACCCGTCCTGAGGTTTTCGAGGGACAGCAAGTGCCGGAAGTCCTTCTGTCTGGGGATCATGCGAAAATTCGTGCATGGCGCCTCAAACAGGCTCTGGGCAGAACCTGGCTGAGAAGGCCAGACCTGTTGCAAGACAGGACACTGACCAGTGAAGAGGAAAAACTGTTGTCTGAATTTATTCAGGAACAGAGTTTTCCTGAAAAGCCATAGCAAGGCGACTCAACAAGCGGAACACTTGACTAACGGGAGCAAAATTTAAGATGAGCAAGAACAGAATCATTGAAGCGCTCGAACAAGAGCAAATGACCAAGGAAATCCCAAGCTTCGGCCCTGGTGATACCTTGGTTATCCAAGTTAAGGTTAAAGAAGGCAACCGTGAGCGTCTGCAGGCGTTCGAAGGTGTCTGCATTGCCAAGCGTAATCGTGGCCTGAACTCCGCTTTCACCGTTCGCAAAATTTCCAGCGGTGTTGGCGTTGAGCGTGTTTTCCAGACATACAGCCCTCTGATCGCTTCTATCAATGTGAAGCGTCGCGGTGACGTACGTCAAGCTAAGCTGTACTACCTGCGCGCTCTGAGCGGTAAAGCGGCTCGTATCAAGGAAAAGCTCAACTAAGAGAAGCTTTCGTCTCTGGCGAAACAACTCTTTAGAGTTAACAAGGCTTTGGGCATATTTTGCCCGGAGCCATAAAAGTTCTGACAATCCGGCAACCTTGTCAGCACATAAAAAAAGCGACGAAAGTCGCTTTTTTTATATCTATAGAATCCAGTTAAAAAAAAAGACTCAGACAATCCAGAAAAGGATTAAGACTAGAACGCATAGCTCAGATGGAGACCTACTGCATTGATTTTCGCACTCTTATTCCAGTGATAATCATAGGTCAAACCCATTCCAAAACCGCTGTTCATTGCCCACTCAGCACCAACACCGGCACGATAACGCTCTTTATCCTTTTTATCAGCTTTAGTCATATTCACAGGTGTAGGCAATACAACAGGATTACTGGCGCCCGTTATCGTAGTCTTGGTTTCATCATCGTTAAAGTCATGGTAACCGGCCAGTAATCCCATCAACAGGACATTGCTGCCAGATCCCGCACCCAATCGTGTGCTCAGTTTAATACCGCCACCCAATTCAGAGATATTATAATCGGATGTTTTAACGGAATACGTATTCAGGTTGGACACTTTATCTTCGGTAAAGTCATCCAGCTTATTCTTCAGGTAGTTGTATTCAATGAAGGGCACGAAATCCACTTCACCTGCATAAAGATTCATATCTGCATGCAAAGTCACTCCCCAAAGCCTGGAATCATACTTTCCTTTTATTTTATTGCCTGCATCCTGACGGTCCTGCTTGTTTTCTGTTTTACCAAAATGCACTGCAGCCATCAGGTCAACAATATTCAAGACCCACTTCCCGTAAAGTGAACCAAGCACATAATCCTGCTTCAGTTTGACATCATTTCGAGCCTTACTGGTTTCACCCTTCAAATAGGAAAAGGCCAGACCAAGCGATAACTCATCCATGTTACCGCCACTCAGATCATAACCGAGGGTAACCCCCCCGGATTCAAGATCGTACTTACCGGCAAAATCATCCTCATCTTTACCCGAGTAATAGTTCACAACTCCCCAGAAGTTACTTTCTGAAAATCCATTTCCTGCACTCAGGCCAGAGTCAGCTCCAGAACCCAATCGATCAAAAATACTGGAGTTCACTAAAACTGTATTCTGATGAGCAATCTGGTTAGACTGCAATGCTGACGAAACCAAAGGGAAGGCGGGAACTAACGCAACTTTCGGAACAGTAGATGGCTTAAGTTCAGACGGCTCTTGCTCTACCGAAGCCATAACTGGCTCTGGCTCTGATACTGGCTCTGGCTCTGATACTGGCTTTGATACTGGCTTTGATACTGGCTTTGATACTGGTTCTGATACTGGTTCTGATACTGGTTCTGATACTGGTTCTGATACTGGCACTGGCACTGGCACTAGCACTAGCACTCGCTTTTCATCCTGACCATCAGAAGCTCCTTTCTGCTCAGCCAAATCATTTAGATAAGAAGATGCCTCAGGCACATTAAACTCAAAATTCTCACCATATTGATTCTGCGTAGAGAAAGATACTCCATTCTGGCCAACCGTACCGCCTTTAGCCTCCGTCAATAAGGAGAATGGTGCAATTCCCACCAAGACTGCAGGCAGCAACAATCTTCGGCCTGACACCAGATGAACTTTTTGCATTTTCATAAAACTCGATTCAACAATAGAATGGACTTACCCAAATAAGTTAGAAATAAGCAACGAAAGAATTCTAGACCATTATCTCGAGAAGAAAAATTCTATAAATAAATCTCACCTTTAAGCGACTGCGTCCCGCCAGAATGTAAAAATTTTGTATTTTTATATAATACTATGGTCAAATAAATAAGTTACGAATAAAAAGCAAGATTCATATTCGTTTAAAAAATAAAATCGTTTCTTAGCGAATAATAAAATAGCCACATATTACCAGACAGTATTTCCATACAAACCAACGCTGAACTAGTTTATTGCGATGTACCTTATGACACATATTTTTATTTTTTAAAAACAAACACTGCAAACATTGTATGAGTACTTACTTTATTTAAACAGCTCTTGAACCCCTATTAAAGACGCCATCTGCAGTCTACTCTCAAGCCCGGAGTTTCTATTTGGAGTCTCAATAAAATCAAACTATTTTTATAAAGGCTTATCGCAGCAGGTTTGTCTGATTATTTATTTAAATATGCACTGAATACCTGAACGGGTAGTCATCGATCATCAACATCTGAAAACGAGTAACATGATTATGTTCTGGAAGAAAGAATCGCTCTATGCTGTAATTCCTTTACTATGTGCAACTGCAATCGCCAGCTCAGCAAACGCAGATAGCCTGAGCGAAGATTTTAGTAGCCTCCCGACTTTTTCGACTCTAGACGCTCCAAAGCATGTTGCCAAATCATTTAAAGACTATACAAAAGTTCACTATGCCAGCCAGATTCGAAATGGTATTACAACAGGGCAGCAGATTTGCATTTACTCTCAGATGAAAACCATTGCTCGACTGAGCCTTCCGGGAGAAACAAGCGACAACGTATCTCCAGTGGTATCTGTAAGACTACTTGATGACGAATTCAACAAGGTATTTTACCCCCAGATCCCAAGGGATAACGCCGACAATCTATTCTATGGCCAGTTTGTCGTCATGGACTTCACTACCTATCTGAACTCCGAGGCAGCACTTCAAGCTAAAGCTGAAGCAGAAAATGATCCAAATCTTCTTTTCAAAAGACCCAGCGAGTTTTTGAATAAAAAAGGCATGTTCAAGGTTTGCGGAGTCGTCACAGCATGGCTTGACCTGACAGACCAGAACGTCAAGAAGATTACCAACCAGACCCTGCCAAAAGGTGTAGAGGCAGGACCTTCTCTACCTACTTTATCTGTCGAACATTTTCTGGAACTTAACTCCGCACAGCTGGCTGAAGCTTATGTGAACTCACAGAATGCTTACGTTGATGATTCAGCCGATGGCTGGACAACTCCCGCTCGATACGATCGCGGTAACTTCTATAGCCTTCAGAATAGAGAACGTGCCTACAAATTTGGTGCTGAATTTAATGAAACCCGGCTTCAGGAACTTGGTATTTATAACATAATTCCAGAAGAACCTACTCCCACCCCTTAACACTTCGCTGCCATGGATGGCAGATATCTGCCGACTTTACCGTTGGCCTTTTTGTCGCAATAATAGGCACTCAAATCTTTTATACAGATAATAATGCCTAACACGTCCATCGAACTGTTTCTCAATCATCTCTGGCTTGAAAAAGGCCTCAGCGAAAATACACGCGCTGCCTATAAAAGAGATATAGACTATTTTTCCTCCTGGCTTGAGCAACATCACACCGCCCCTGAAAAAGCGTCCACAAAAAACCTGACAGATTATCTGGCCTGGCGCCACACCCAAAACTTCCGGCCCAGTTCGACGGCAAGAGCACTATCCAGCTTACGCGGGTATTTTCGACACCTGCTGCGGGAAGGTAAAGTGAGTCAGGACATCACTCAACATATTGATATGCCAAAACAAGGCCGCCCTCTTCCCAAATCACTGACAGAGGCCGATGTAGAAAATCTTCTTGCAGCGCCTGACCTCAATACCGAAATCGGTATCAGAGATCGCTGCATGCTCGAGTTGCTTTATGCCTGTGGACTCAGAGTATCAGAGCTGGTCAACCTGAGCCTGGATCAAATCAATCTCAGGCAGGGCATTGTGCGAATTCAGGGTAAAGGTAACAAAGAAAGACTGGTTCCTATGGGGGAAGAAGCCCTGAACTGGCTTCAAAAATACCTGAGAGAAAGCAGGCCTTTTTTGATCAACAACCCTGACAACCGGGTGCTTTTTCCAGGACGAAATGACAACCCTATGACACGCCAGACTTTCTGGCACCGCATCAAACAACATGCAGTTACAGCCAACATTCAAAGTACCGTCTCTCCCCATGTAGTGCGACACGCCTTTGCCACTCACCTGCTAAACAATGGCGCAGACCTTCGAGTGGTTCAGCTTCTACTGGGACACAGCGATCTGTCTACCACACAGATTTATACTCATATTGCCCAGCAACGCCTGAGAGAGCTTCATAGCTCTCACCACCCCCGAGGCTGAAATTCACTTCAGCTTTTTAGCCTGAAATCTCACAAAGCCAGCCTTAATTTAGGAATAGTCCGTAAATAACTTCCTTATTTGACCACCCCCCGTTCGGGCTGAGCCTGTCGAAGCCCAGAGCCACCACCCTTCGACAGGCTCAGGGTGAACGGAGTTCATGTTTTAATCGGAGTTAACATCGGGAAGTTATTTCAAGACAAATCCTTAACAGAAGGTACGTTATCGATCAAAAAACATCCCGACTTCTTGATTGCAAGAAAATTTCAAAAACCCGTAAAATCCAATTAAATTCAGAGACAATAACCAGAAACAGGTTCAAAGTTTTATATTCTAAGATTCAATAATAAAAAATTACCTTTTTAATTAGCCAGAAAAACGATCACTTCTCATTCAATCAGCAAAAGACCGCATTAAGTTTTATTTAAGAGAAACAATAAAAATTCAATTAATTCGGTCACTACGTATATTTTCATTTGTAAAGTCCATGCAAACTTTTTAATTCAAAAGGGGGAAAGCTGTCACTCAGCTTTATCAGATCAAAATACACAGCAGATATTAATCGTTTAAAAAACACCCGCCTTTAACTAGAAACTATAAGACTATTGTCTTTTAATTAATAAGTTCGGGTTAATATCTGAAAAACTGGAAAGGCTTTCGCTTTGAAATTACCGGATTCCATCAGGTTCAATCTGAGGCCCTGGGCAGCCACAGCTCTGTTACTTATGCCTTCAGCAGTCATAACAACAGCACAGGCATCCGACAAATATGAAAAGTTAGCCAATATGTGTAGTGCCTGTCATGGTCAGGATGGAAGCAATGCTTTCAATACTATCCCTGACCTCAAGTGGCAAAATCGCGAGTACCTCATATCTCAACTGCACGCTTTCAAAAGCGGTAAACGACAGGACATTACCATGACCAAAGTCGCCCAGCTGTTGAGCGAAGAAGATATGCTGCGCCTGGCTGACCATTTCTACGCAGGCAAAAAGGACTCCTCAGAATGAACAGAAGAAAATTTCTGCAACATGCATTAACTGCATCCGCTGTTTCTATCCTGCCTGTAAGATGGGTATTTGCTGATAATCGCCCAACTGGATTGGAGCCCATTGATATCTCCAACCTGAAATGGGCCAAGGCTGAAGATCTACCCGATTATTATACCGTACTGAATACCAACCCATTGAATGCGCATCCAGCTGAACACATGCTGGACCCTGCCGTAACACCTGCCAACGTACCCTTTGTACGCTGGAACGGCCTGATGCCTGAGTTCGATAAAATTGATCCAAAGACCTGGACGTTCACAGTGGATGGCGAATCCGTTGTCGAATCCAAGACTTACACCATCGATGAGCTCAAGAGCAAGTTCAAACATCATACACAGAGACTGGTTCTTGAATGTGGCGGTAACAGCCGTAAAGGCTTCTTTCCCGGAGCCAAAGGCAACCAGTGGAATAATGCAGCAGTTTACTGTTCAGAATGGACCGGTGTGCTCCTTAGCGACGTATTAAAAGACTGTGGCGTCAAAGATGATGCGGTATACACCGGTAACCACGCCATCGACAAGCATCTCAGCGGTGAAGGCCCTGCCATTTCCCGAGGCGTTCCTATTGAAGCGGCCATGAATGATAACGCCCTGATTGCCTGGTCAATGAACGGTGATGATATCCCGTTCCGTCATGGATATCCGTTGAGAGTGGTCTTTGGAGGTCGCCCGGCTTCTGTTTCCCAGAAAGCGGCAACCGGCATCAGTGTTCGAAACAAGGTTCACGATGGCACCAAGATGGCTGCCCCCGCTTACCAGGTTCCTAAGTACCCGGTAGCACCTGGTGAAAAGGTGCCTAATGAAGACTTTGAAATTATTGAGGAAATGGTCGTCAAATCTTTGATCACTTTCCCGCAGACCGGTATAGAAATGCCGCTGGGGCAACCCCAGGAAGTCAGAGGTCATGCCTGGGCGGGTTTGAGAGAAGTCGTCAAGGTTCAAGTCAGCTATGACTATGGTACTCGCTGGCATGAAGCAGAATTGAGCAAGCCTGTGAATAAAGGCGCCTGGCAGCAATGGAGCATTAATCTGGATCTGCCAGAACAGGGTTACTATGAGATTTGGGCCAAAGCCACCGACAGCGAAGGCGACTCCCAGCCTGTTGTACAGCCTCAGTGGAACCCGAAAGGTTACCTCTTCAATGGCTGCCACCGGATTGCTGTGAGGGTTGCCTGATGCCAGGCTTCAAAACTCTGAAACTATTGCTGGTTTCGGTACTTTTATCCGGTACTGCTCTGGCCGCATCGGATGAAGCTCCGAAAAAAGAATACCCGGTGGACCCTGTGTCCGGCTTGAAGATGGCGCCGGGCTGGGAGATGGTAAACGCCCAGTGTAACGCCTGCCACACCACACTGATCGTTGGACAGAACAGTGGTGATGAAAAAGCCTGGCGTGAAACCTTACAGTGGATGATTGATACTCAGGGTCTCTGGGATCTGTCAGAAACCTGGGAGCCGATTCTGGCCTATCTCAGCACCCATTATGGTGTTGCTGATATTGATATGGAGACTTTTCGCAGGCTTCCCCTGGATCCGGCATTAATGCCTCCACCGAAAAAGTAAGGACCCCACATGTTGAAATCTGTTGCTTTATACGCTTCAGCCACCCTGGGTCTGTTGCTTTCGGCAATGCCAGCCCAGGCAGAAAAAATACTGAAGCCTAATCTGTTCAATGGTGAACAGCTGGCCAAACAAGTGTGTCTTGGCTGCCATGGCGAGACCGTACTGCCTTATATACAGCAGTATCCAAACCTTAAAGGCCAAAAACCTGCTTATATTAGCAAGCAATTAAAAGCATTTAAGTCTGGAGAGCGAGAAAACGTTTATATGCAGGTCACTGCTAAACAGCTCTCCGAGCAGGATATTGTGGACGTTGCCGAATATTACGGAACACTGCATCCTGATGATCTTAAAAGCACTGCTGACGAGGTATTAGCGCGGTAAACCTATAATTCAGCTGTTGTAATCTGCCTCTACTACAGCGCCATTTTTGGTGTCTGGTTGTCAGTCTGAGCCCCCCTCTGAATCAGACTGACTCTGCTTCGCCCCACTCCTTTCGCCAGACTCGGAGCAACCATTCACCTTTTTCTTCCCCAGGGAAGCGTGCGTGCCTGTCTCCTCGCTTACAATCCCACCCTTTTTGACTGACAATCACAGCAAAGAGTCTAAACTTCTGCACCATACTCTCCGATCTTATTGGCAGTAGCTGCCTGACTGGATTTAGACGGTCGGTCAAGAGAACAACAATATCCAAGAGGATGAGCCATGCGTCTCAGCGCACTGATTTTTACTGCCACACTGGCCGTAACACCTTTATTACAGGCTGCACCTGTAGCAGATAAAGCTATGGAAGAAGCCAGAAATGCGATTACCAAAGAACTGAAAAACCTTGACGCCAACATTCCCATTGAAAGCATTGATAAAAGTGACTGGGAAGGTGTATTCAGAGTGATCCTCAAAGGTGGCAATGTTATCTATGCCAATAAAACCGGTAAGCTTTTGTTACGAGGTGACATGCTGGACATAAAGGATGGACAGATCGTCAACCTTACTGAAGAAATCCGCAATAAAGCGGTGGCTGACCAACTGAAGTCCCTGAAAAAAGAAGAACTAATTGTGTTTTCTCCCAAAGGAGAAACCAAAGGGGTGGTTTATGCCTTTACTGATGTTGACTGCGGCTATTGCCGAAAGTTACATCAGGAAGTTCCAGAACTTAATAACATGGGCATAGAAGTCCGTTATCTGGCTTTCCCTCGCGGTGGCAAACAATCTCCAGCCTATACCAAAATGGTTGAAGCCTGGTGCTCCCCAGATAGAAAGGAAGCCATGTCCGAGTTGAAAACCGGACAAGAGATTTCCACACTGGCCTCCAAACAGGACATGGAAAAAAGCCAGTGCGAAGCTCTGATTGAAGCGCAGTTCCAGATGGGTCTGAATCTTGGTGTCAGTGGCACACCCGCCCTGTTCCTTGAAAACGGAAAAGCCATACCTGGTTATCGCCCTGCTGCAGAACTTGCCAGGATTATGGGCATAACACCCACTCCTGCACCTGTTCCCGCACCCGCTTCTTCTCCCAAGAAGTAAAGCTCTGGCAGGGTACGCAGAAAATTCGTACCCTGCCCCGACTTCGACGTAAAATTGTTATAGAGCCGCCTCAATAATGGACTTCCGTCCTTTTCTTCCAGCATTAATTCCGTGGCATTAGAAGCCTTTATGGCACCCTTTCGATTATTAATCCCGTAGTGCTCCTTGAAACTAACGCTGAACGACCATTTTTCATAGCTGGTTGAACCTATCCGCTTCATGACCTGACCATGTTCCAGATTGACATAGCCACTGGGCAGGTCATTGACAGACAATGCCTCAGCCAACTTTTCATGATCCGTAATTCGTTCTTTTGCTGACAATGGCAGTGCTGTCATCGCCAGAACCAGAGAGAAAAGAGCGACTCCGGCATTTCTGCCAGAAGATCCGTTCTGCCATGCGCCGCTGAAATAATGTTTTGTATCCCTACAGGGTGAAGGCTTCTTCATGGTAACCATGCCCCATATTTGAAAACAGAACCCACAGGATAGAGCGAGATGACCACTCCATTGCGGATAGCCTGCAAACAGTCCGGGTAGACTATCGCCCTTAAGGGCGGTTTATGGCTATAATCCCCGATCAATTGATAAGAATCAGAGTGCTTTCTGTCTCTGAAAGCCGTCGACACAAACATGGAGTCTGACCAAGATCAGATAGCTCGTCCTGAAGCCCAGGAAAAAGTGACATTATTTCCGTTGAGTTTGCTCAGATAGGTCAACTATTCGCACTAATACAACGGAAAAAATGCTCTATTCTACTGAGCCTTATACTTGAGCACTGACCCCGGTCAGAATCCAGGTTGAAACCAGCTCCTGGGGGATAACAGTTTGAAACCGGTCAAAGTAGGAATATGTGGCCTGGGTACCGTAGGCAGCGGTACATTTAATGTACTGACTCGCAATGCCAACAGCATTGCTGCACGAACTGGCAGACCCATTATTGTAGAGCAGATTGGAGCCCGCAGGGACAATCCAGCCTCTGACACCTCAACTACACAAATGACCCGTGACATTTTTGACGTCGCTCGCAACCCGGACGTAGATATTCTGGTTGAACTGATTGGCGGTTACGACGTTGCCAAGGAGTTAATTCTCACAGCCATTGAACATGGCAAGCACGTAGTCACCGCTAACAAGGCCCTGATTGCAGAGCATGGCAATGAGATTTTCCAGGCAGCTCGAGAGAAAAATGTCGTTGTCGCCTATGAGGCGGCCGTGGCTGGAGGCATTCCTGTCATTAAATGCCTGAGAGAAGGCCTGTCGGGCAACCAGATTAACTGGCTGGCTGGCATCATCAATGGTACCGGTAACTTTATTCTGACTGAAATGGGCGACAAGAATCGTCCATTTGAAGAAGTACTTTCTGAAGCTCAGGCTCTGGGTTATGCAGAAGCTGACCCGACCTTTGACGTAGAAGGTATTGATGCCTGCCACAAACTGACCATTATGGCTGCCATTGCCTTTGGTATTCCCCTGAATTTTGAGCGCGCCTATACAGAAGGTATCAGCCGTGTAACACCTGCGGATATTCAATACGCTGAAGAATTGGGCTATCGCATCAAGCATCTGGGTATCGCCAGGCAGGCTGATGAAGGCGTTGAGCTGAGGGTTCACCCGACACTGATTCCTGCTTCTCGCCCCCTGGCCAACATCAACGGTGTTCTAAACTCTGTAGTCATCAATGCCGACGCCGTGGGTGAAACGATGATGGTTGGCCCCGGTGCAGGTGCCGAGCCAACAGCGTCTTCTGTCGTAGCTGACATCATGGACATTGCCCGTGCACTGGAAGCGCCTCAGACAACACCTAACCCACTGGGTTTTGTTGAAAATGCTTTGAAAAGCACGCCAGTACTTCCTATCGGTGAAACACTGAGCGCCAACTACCTGAGAATCCATGCAGACGATCACCCTGGTGTCATGAACGCGATCACCCAGATTCTCAGTGATCACGGCATTAATATCGACGCCATCACCCAAAAAGCTATCCGCGAGAGTGATGGTTTCGCAGACATTGTCATCCTGACCCAGACGATAAAAGAATCAACCCTCGACAAGGCCATCAATAAAATTGAAGGTCTGATCGATATCCAGGCTCCTATCACACGTATTCGTGTTGAAACCATGGCCTGAAACCTGTTGAGTTCGAAACAGGTTTAGATTGAATTCCAGAGAGCATAAGCCTGCCGGGCTTATGCAAAAGGAGTGAAGCCTGAAGGCTCACTCTTCATGGCACTGCTCATAACAGAGAACGCCATGAACTCATAAACATTAGATGGAATAAGCTGTGAAATACATCAGTACCCGGGGACAGGGCGGAGAAAAGAGTTTTCAGGAAGTGCTTCTTGCTGGACTGGCAGAAGATGGCGGATTATATGTTCCAGCTGAACTGCCCCAGTTTGACCTGGAAAAAATCCGCTCATTGAGAGGCCTCCCCTACAATGAACTGGCTTTTGAAGTCATCAAACCTTTTGTGGCTGGAGACATTCCAGACGCCAAGCTGAAGGAAATGATTGACGACAGCTATGCTGCATTTTCCCATGAAGCAGTCGCTCCCCTGACTCAACTGAAAAGTCATCAGTGGGTGATGGAGCTGTTCCATGGCCCTACCCTGGCTTTCAAAGATTTTGCTTTGCAACTGCTTGGCAGGCTGCTGGACTACGTTCTTACAGAAAGAGGTGAGCGTGCTGTTGTTCTGGGAGCCACTTCCGGAGACACAGGTTCTGCTGCCATTGAAGGCTGTCGCCACAGCGAAGCACTGGATATATTCATCCTGCACCCCTATCAGAGAGTGTCTGAAGTCCAGAGACGACAGATGACGACGGTATTGGACAGCAACGTATATAACATCGCTGTGCAGGGTAACTTCGATGACTGTCAGGCCATGGTCAAGCAGTGCTTTGCTGACCAGTCTTTTCTGCCCCGGTCTTCAGAAAAAAAGACTCGCCTGGTCGCTGTTAACTCCATCAACTGGGCCCGAATCATGGCTCAGGTCGTGTATTACTTTCATGCCTCACTGGAACTCGGTGGACCGGACAGAGAAATCGCATTCTCGGTACCCACCGGTAACTTTGGCGATATTTTTGCCGGTTACATAGCCCGTGGTATGGGACTGCCTGTCAGCAAACTGATCGTCGCTACCAACCGTAATGACATCCTGCACCGTTTCTTCCAGAATAACGATTACAGTAAACAGAGCCTTGAACACACGCTGTCACCCAGCATGGACATCATGGTCTCCAGCAATTTCGAACGCCTGTTGTTCGACCTGAACGACCGGGATGGCCAGGCTCTGGCTGAGCTGATGGCGACGTTTGAAAAAACGGGCAAACTGTCTGCTTCAGAACAAAGCTGGCAGAAAATCCGTGAATTGTTCGACAGCAGTCGTACTGATGATCAGGATACCTGTGACGCTATTAAAGCTCTGTTTGATCGTACTGAATATTTGGCCGATCCTCACACAATCACTGGCATTCGTGCTCTTGAAGAACTGGAAACAGACAGCCGTACTCCCAATCTAGTACTGGCAACGGCGCATCCGGTAAAATTCCCTGAGGCCATTGAAAAAGCCGGCCTGGATACACCCGAACTGCCTCATCACATGAAAGACCTTCTGGAACGTGAAGAGAGATACGATGTAGTGGATAACGACCTGAACTCTGTGAAAAAGTTTATTCACACTCATCTCTGAACCTGATGGTCATAGCTGATGGCAGCAAACTCGTAAAGCCCCATGAGCCTGTATCTATACGACAGCAGGTGATTGGGGTGAGTGCAGGCAAGTGATTTCCAGCCCAACAACATACTCCCCCCTGTGCTCTGCCGCTCTCTGTGATAGAGTAAGTCGATACTTCCCTATTCAGATAGCCCAGAACACTTCATGCCACTTCAGATCACTCGACGCACCCACAACCCTCTCCCGTTAACTGATGGCATCCACCCGCTGCTGGCTCGCATATACAGCGCCCGGGGCATTAGTGATCCTTCAGAGATCAGCCGCCAGTTGAAGGGTCTTCAGAACTACAAAAGTCTCAAGGATATTGAAAAAGCGGCCAGCCTTCTGGCTGATGCTATTTACGAGCAAAAACGCATTTTAATTGTCGGAGATTTTGACTGTGATGGCGCCACCAGCAGTGCACTGGGCGTACTGGCTCTGAGGCAGATGGGAGGGTTAGCTGATTATCTGGTGCCCAACCGGTTTGAATACGGCTACGGCCTAACCCCTGAAATTGTCCAGGTCGCCCGAGAATACCAGCCTGAAGTGCTGGTGACTGTTGATAATGGCATCTCCAGTATTGACGGTGTAGCTGCGGCAAAATCACAGGGATGGACAGTCATTGTTACTGATCACCATCTGGCAGGTGAGGAAATTCCTGAGGCTGACGCCATCGTTAACCCGAATCAGCCTGACTGCCCTTTTGCGGGTAAGAATACTGCCGGCGTAGGCATTATTTTCTATGTCATGTGTGCATTGAGAACCGAGCTACGACAACGCGGCTGGTTTAAAGGCAAGACCGAGTTCAACCCTTTTCAATTACTGGATCTGGTGGCACTGGGCACTATTGCTGATGTTGTCAGTCTCGACGCTAACAACCGCATACTGGCTTATCAGGGACTGGCAAGAATTCGTGCAGGGCATTGTCGTCCTGGTATCCAGGCATTGATTGAGATCTCCGGTCGACAACAGTCTCGCCTGACCTCTTCGGATCTGGGGTTTGCCTTGGGACCCCGGCTGAATGCAGCAGGACGACTGGATGATATGTCTACCGGTATTGAATTGTTACTGACTGAGCGTATTGAGTCCGCCCGAGAATTAGCGGCTGAACTGGATGGACTCAACCGGGACAGAAAAGAGATTGAAGCGGGTATGCAGGTTGAAGCGATGCGTCATCTGTCCAGTCTGGAGCTCGACAAGCAATCGGACCTGCCTTGGGGAGTCAGTCTTTTTCAGGAGGGCTGGCATCAGGGGGTAGTGGGCATTCTGGCTTCAAGGGTCAAGGAGAAGCTGCATCGTCCAGTGATCGCTTTTGCAGAGGCCGACAATGGAGAAATTAAAGGGTCTGCAAGGTCCATCAAGGGCCTTCATATGCGCGATGCCCTGGACAGTGTTGCCCGGGAGAACCCCGGACTGATCATAAAGTTTGGTGGCCATGCCATGGCAGCCGGCCTCAGTATCTACAAAAAAGATTTTGATACTTTTGCGCAGGCTTTTGATCACATTGTTAAACAGGGGCTGACGACCGAACAACTGGAAGCTGAGATTCACACGGATGGTGAGCTGGGGGCTGCAGAGCTGACCATGGATACTGCTCAGATTTTAAGAGAGGCGGGGCCATGGGGGCAAAATTTTCCTGAACCCTCATTCGATGGCCGGTTTCAAATCATCCAGCAAAGACTGGTTGGGCAAAAGCATCTGAAAATGGTTCTTAAAGTACCCTCATCAGAATATTATGTGGATGCCATTGCATTCAACATCGACCCGGGTCAGTGGCCAAACCAGAATATCAACACAGTGAATGTCGTTTACAAGCTGGACATTAACGAGTTTAGAGGCCAGCAGAGCTTACAACTGATCGTAGATCATCTCGAATCTGCCTGACCTATAGTTGCCAGTGAAAGAATCTCCAGTACCCTGCCAATAGCCGGTGAGTCCGACCAGGACAAACCCGGCTATTGACGCCCATAAACTCTGAGAAGATTGTTCTTTTAAGATTTCTAAACTATTTTAGAGGCTTGATAATTCTAACCAGACGATACAAAAAGAATGACTGAACCCCGTATTTCCGGTATTGCAGCCCCCCTGATTGTTCTCATTATTTCATTGGGTTTATTAATCCCCGGGATCACCCAGCCTCTTATCACCCTTCAGGCCGACATGAATCGCCAAGCCCTGGTTAAGGAGGGTCAGAAGATCATGGAACAACAGTCCATGCATCCTACCCTGCTGTCTATGGCCAACCAGTTTCTTGCCAACCTGAAGGTGGAAGGACAAAGCCGGGTTTATGAGAAAACCCGAAGCATTCTGGGAACCGCCAAAGACCTCTGGAATTTTGGCTATGCCTTTGTGGCCATTCTTATTCTGACCTTCAGCGTCTTGATTCCAACGCTTAAAAGCCTGCTTTTACTGGCGTCGTGCCATTCATCATCACGAGAGGCCGCACTGAAAATCAATGCCATTCTAGGTAAATGGTCTATGGCTGATGTGTTCGCAATGGGCGTTCTTATTGCTATGCTGGCGGCTAACGCGGCTTCTTCAGAGAGTGCTCTGCTTAACTTTCAGGCAGAGCTTCATTCTGGTTTTTACTGGTTTGTTGCCTACTGTCTGGTGTCTGGATTAGCCGGACAGTGGTTATTGAAAAAGCGGTTATAAAAACCGCTTAATCCTCCATTTCACTCACTTGCAGTTCCAATGCATCAATCGAAATTTTAATCTCTGCAAGACAGATAACCAGAGAAATTAACAATGCCAGCAGACTGATGCCAAAAAGAATAAAGCCCAGCTGATATTTCCCCATATGCAGAAGAAACATCACCAGGACACAACAGATAAAACTGACAATGCCAGCCCCTTGCATATGCTTGATTAATATCATCCTTCGTCGAAGGTTTTCCATCTGCCCCTTAATATGAAGGTTATCCGGGTGTTTTTTAAATTCACCGTGAAGGTTTCTGATCAAAGAAGCCAGCGCCAAAAACTTGTTGGTATACGATAAAAATAAAAGAGAAATAGCCGGAAACAGCAGAGCGGGAGTTGTTAGATTCAGCTCCATGGGACCTTTATCTGAGATTGAATGTTGAGGGAGTTATAAGTTTATAACCTTCCTGCACTGCATTCAAACAACCATGAAATTTAAATACGGTTTATCAAGTAGAGCATTTAACCTAAAGAGACTGGGAGTGCTTCATTTTCATAGTAAAGAGTTCCAGCTGCTGCATTTGTCCGGACGTTCTCAGATCCAATAATCGTACACCCACTCCCAGCAGCCTGACTGGCTTATTACCTCTTTGCCATGCCCTGATCAACAGTTCTCTGAAATGCGCCTCAGGAGGCTGGTCGTCACGCTCTATCATTTCTTCCAATGTGGTTTGAGTGAAATCATTAAACTTCACTTTTACAAATCGTTTGGTGACAGAGTATTCATTCTTTATTTTCTGAAAGCGCTGCGCAAGATCCTCAAGCAGAGGCTTAACCTGAGTCAGTATCGATTGTTCAGTATGCAGGTCTTCATCGTAAGTATGCTCAACAGATAACGACTTTCGTCTTCTATCCAGTTCCAGTGCTCTATCATCCACACCTCTGGACAGCTCCCACAGCCTTTCTCCAAAGCTGCCAAACCAACGGCATAATTCTACTGGCGAATATTGCCTCAGCATACCGCACGTCTTTATACCTTTACTGTGAAGTTTCTCAGCAGTTACCTTGCCTACACCGTGAATTTTTTCGACGGGCAACTCAAATACGAAGTCCTGAACCTGGTCCGGCGTAATCACACAGAGTCCATTAGGTTTATTCCAGTCGGAAGCGACCTTGGCCAAGAATTTATTAGGCGCTACACCCACAGATACAGTGATCCCAACCTCATCCCTGACTGCCTGCATTATCTCTCTGGCCATCAGGGTACCACTGCCTCTGCAGTGTTTGGCTTGGGAAACATCCAGGTAAGCTTCATCCAGTGAGAGTGGTTCTATCATCTCGGTGTAGCGGTGAAAAATGGCGTGCATCTGTCGTGAAGCGGCTTTATAGACATCAAACCTGGCGGGTAAAATAATCAGCTCCGGGCACAGCCTGAGCGCCTGATAAGAAGCCATGGCTGAATGCACACCCGACTTTCGGGCAGCATAACTGCAAGTGGCTATCACCCCTCGACGCTCCGCCTTCCCTCCTACAGCAAATGCCTTGCCTTTTAAGGTGGGGTCATCCCTTTCTTCTACAGAACAGTAAAAGGCATCGGCATCTACGTGGAGAATTTTTCTCTGAACGGGTGAGCTCTCTTCTGGCATGACAGGATCAGGAAAGTTTGAATGGGTTATTGAAGTCTAACGACAGAAGAAAATGGAGACAATAGAAGTCGCTGTTTTTTTATACAGTAACAAGCTGTGCCTGCGTAATAAACTGGAACCCCGAAACTCTGATTCAGGCACGCTTTATTAAAGGTACTTGTGCAGCCAAGTGCCACTTCCCATAACGTTCGCAGTGAGCCTGTCGGAGTGCATTATTAGCATCCTTCAACGGGCTCAGGATGAACGGAGTATGTATGCACATTAACGCTTGGTTGCATTAGCGTCTGGATATGGGTAAGAAGCTAAAGGCTTTAAAATGGCCATTCCTTCATCAGATACCCATCACTCATAGCGAGAAAATGTCCAAATCCGGCTTTTTCGCAGTAGGTCAGTGGTAAGCTCTACAGCCCCCCAGACAAAACAGAAGGCCGAGAGCTCATGATAATATCAGAACTCAGCCCTTCTGATTCCAAACCCATTTCATTCCTGCCTTTGAACAAACCCCATTGCTTCCACCTGAGCCTTCATTTTTTCAATATCGCTTTCCACTTCTCTCAGAGGTTCAGCCAAAGAAGCCTTGAATGACTCAAACGGCTCTATCATGGCCTGTTTTTTTTCAGCCATGACTTGAGTCGCCTGAAGACTGGCCCGAGCAGCTTCAACAAAATGGTCTGGTGTGTTGGGAGGAATTTGCCCTTGAGATACAGAGCGAATGAATGCGGATGACGCGCTATGACTTCCTCCATAGAGAGATGTGACCTCTGCTCTTCTTACTTTGACATTCTCAAAAGCTTCCTTATATTCCTTGTTAGCTTGAGTGAGTACGGAATAGTCTACTTTCTTATCATACAGCTGAGTCAACTTGTCTGAGAACATATACTTTGACAGCTCTTCTCCCTTGGCCAGAGCTACCCCCTGATCCGCAATGACAGAAGCCTCCTCCAACTGACGAGATCGATTCTCTGCATTAACAAGTGGCCTCAGATTCTGGAAATTATGTGAAGCAATACCAAGCCCTTTAACGGTGTAGCCAATGAGGCCACCAGCGCCTGTGATCACGCAACTGCCCACATCGCCCACCAGATTGACCGACCTTGCAGCAAGAGCAACCAGCGCTCCAAAAGCAAGGCCGCCGGCGGCTCCGGCATAAGGCTCAAAGCGGGAAGGCAAAAAATAGTGAAAAGGCGCTTCAACTTCGTATTTTTTCCAGAAATTTTTAGGTTGTTCTTGATCAGAGGGCGTTGATCGCCCTGAATTCTGCGCCTCAGAACCTGCTGAAGTAGGACAAGGTGAGTTAGATCGGCTGGTAATAGAACCATACATATTAAAATCATCCGTAAATCATTGATATTCAGCTTCTTTGACTGCCTTGCCCCTCGATAGTTCCTACCCGAAATCAGCAGCATAAACACCAAAGCCACTCCCCCGCTTATTGCAACCCCGAATATTTACGTATTTTCAATCAGATAATAAAAGCGTCAAATCGCACTCCGTTTGATTGCCCTCTCAGGGCCTGACTCCCATTGCCTGAATTCGATGAGTGCATAAAAACCATTCATTCTCAGAGCTATTACGGAATACATACAAACCAAGTACCCACAGCAAATGAAGCGCACAGGCTCGGTAGATTGCCAGCTTGAAAGTGCTCATGGTCAAAGATTAAGGCTTGCATATGCGCTTAACGGTGTTTAATACGCCGATCATCAGTCAGCTGTTGAAGGTTCTGGCTAGACTGTGTCTGTTGATTTCCGGCTGGAAGATTGAAGGTAATAAGCCCCGGGTGCCTCGCTATATTCTGGTAGCTGCCCCTCATACGAGTAACTGGGATTTCTTTATTGGCATGGCCGTGGGTCTGAGCCATGGTATAGGTGCTTATTGGCTGGGAAAGTCCAGTCTGTTCTGGGGTCCCTTAGGCCCCATCATGCGCTGGCTGGGAGGAATCCCTGTCGATCGGGCCCGCAGAAGTAGCCTGGTCGAACAGAGCATTGGTTGCTTCAAAGGCAATAAACAACTCGGTCTGGTTATTTGCCCTGAAGGCACCCGCTTAAAAGGCGATCGCTGGAGAACAGGCTTCTACCATATTGCCAAGGGGGCTGAAGTTCCTATTATTCTGGCTTATCTGGATTTCCAGAAGAAAAAAGCCGGCTTTGGACCAGTGATCAAGCCCGGATGCAGCATGGAAAAAGACCTGGCAGAAATCCAGGCTTTCTATGAAAAAAAACAGGGTAAGTTTCCCAAATGCTTCAGCCCTGTTTTATCCCAGGGGCAGGTCTGACTCTTCTTCACACAACTCCCGCCGATAAAAATCTGCATACAGGAAAAAGCCGGATCTCATAAGCAGGTTCGGCCTTCAAAACAATAACAACCGGTCAGCCTTTACAGCTCACCGGGTAAATGGCACTCTGAGCTAATGGAATACAAGATTATCATTGCAGACGACCACCCTTTATTCAGGGCTGCTATACAGGCAGCGCTGCGACAGGGGCTGGAAAATCCTGAAGTTTATGAAGCCGGATCCATTGGCGCACTGCAAAATATTCTTGAACAAATACCCTCACCTGATCTGATTCTTCTTGATTTACATATGCCCGGAGCTCACGGTCTTTCCGGGCTAATATTTCTGCGGGGACAATATCCGAAAGTCCCTGTTGTTATTGTTTCTGCTTCTGAAGACTCACAAGTCATTCACCGTTCCATGCAGCATGGCGCCAACGGCTTTATTCCCAAGTCTTCTCCATTGGATGTTTTGAAAATCGCGGTCACACAGGTGCTGGAAGGTGATACCTGGCTGCCTGAATCACTTCCAGAACTGCCTGAGCAATGGGAAACATCAGAACTGGAGCAAAAGCTGGCAACATTAACGCCTCAACAGTTCAGAGTTTTGGGCATGATCAGCGAAGGTCTATTAAACAAACAGATCGCTTATGAACTGGAAGTTTCAGAAGCCACAATAAAAGCCCATGTCACCGCTATTTTTAAAAAACTGGGAGTGCGCAGCAGAACCCAGGCCGTCATTGCTATGAATGAGCTGGAGATTGAGCAGCCCAGCCTTGGCAACGACAACCCCTCTATCGAGCCCCCTCCTGCTTAGCCTCAAATAAAGCCTTCACTGGAACAGGCGCTGTCAGCGAAGTCATTAAAGCTCTTAACGATGCGGGTTTAACTGGTTTACCCATGATCTTTATATCCAGATCACGACACCGATCACGAACACTGTCTTGTTTATCAGCAGTAATCAGAATGGCCGGCACTGGAACAGACGACAACTTGCGTAGCTCCTCAACCAGCTGAATGCCATCTATGCAGTCATCCAGGCGATAATCAACCAACAGAATATCAGGCAGGCCACATTCCTCGACGACCTTGCGCGCTTCTTTCACACTGCCCGCAGAATAAATCTGGCAACCCCATCGAACCAGCAGACTTTCCATACCCAGAAGTATTTCAGGCTCATTATCAATACATAGCACCGTTAACCCTAGGCCCTCTTGTTTGTGTTAGCAAAGCCGGAATTCAGTCATGAACTCCGGCTTTGTTAGGTGTGTATCCATACTCATCATTTATCAGTCAATTCAACCCAAAAGACATCATCATCTTCTGAAAACTAACCGGCATATTTCATTCACAACCACAAGAAGCCAGCAATTCCCGCTGACCATTAATAAATGTTCGATCCAATAGATTATTTTGATGCCATTTATTCGGGCTGAACAACACCCGACTGCTTAATCAGCCAATCTGTCAGCAAGTTCTAAACACAGGAAATCAGGGCCACCAGTATCTTTGCTACGTGGTATCAACTACCAGGTGCTTTAAGCTGGCACTCCTGCCTTCAGTAATCGCTGCAAACACGTCTTCCCAGTTTTCGATGGTGAACCAGTCAAATAATCCCCTGATCGCATGCCATAGCGCTTTTTTGGACTTCTTTGCTTCAAGAGCCTGCTGGAAGAACTTGCAAGCCAGCTGCTCTATCTGGTCGATGAGGAAGGCGCTGAACGTCAGGCAGGCCAGATTGGTCGCCAGATGTTGCTTTCCGTGCCCGTAATTGTGTTCGAGGTGGTAGCCCTGTGTTTTTAGCGTGTTAAAGGTTTCGTTCTCAATTTTCCACTTAGCGCGGCCTCCTCGCATGACTTTCGCCACATTCTCCTGAGTGAGTTGAATATCGGTTATCCATGTGTTGACGTATTTTTTGCCTTTCGGATCAGTTTCGACGTATTCGAGGTAGTTGACCAGTGTCTTTTTATGAGACTTATTGATGGAGACGTTGTTCACGAACCGGAACCAATGCTTATGACCCTTTTCATCGGTAAACTGATAGCGTTTCACTTTGTCAGCCTTATCCAGTTCGTCAACCGATTCATAAAGCGACGTATGCGAAGTGTCCTTTGCCACCATGATGAAGCTGTATCCGTGGGATTTCACCAGCTTGATGGTCGGGCCGTCGGAGTAAAGATCGTCGAAGTTCAGAACCAGCTTAAGGTGTGGGTGCTCTCTGGATATGTTTGACAGAAGTCGTTTCAACGCCGTTTTTTCACAGTCATTCTTTGAGGCATCCACCTGCTGAATAATGGGTTCCGGCATTAAAGGGAGTACTTCCTTTTTGCCCGGCTTTACCAGACAGCAAGCTAATAGCTGGTGATAGTACTGAGGATTCTTGCTACCTGGCTTTTTTACGCAGCATTCCGGGCAGTCAATTTTACCTGAGCTGAAATGTCCAGTTCCATCAATTGGCGCGAGATAGCCTTCGTCAAAATATTCGAACTGCCTGAGGCGCCCGGAGCGTTG
>NZ_JOKH01000002.1:561755-582340 GCF_000722635.1 Endozoicomonas numazuensis
TTTCGGTGCGGGATGGAGCAGTCTGGTAGCTCGTCGGGCTCATAACCCGAAGGTCGTCGGTTCGAATCCGGCTCCCGCTACCACATTACAACGACAGTCTATTTACCAGAGAACTGTTGAAAAGATTTGATGCGGGATGGAGCAGTCTGGTAGCTCGTCGGGCTCATAACCCGAAGGTCGTCGGTTCGAATCCGGCTCCCGCTACCAAATATAAGCCGGTTTATCCGGCTTTATTTTTTTGTAAAAAATCTTTCTATACCTCTATTCAGAATAAAGGATGAAAGATGACTCTATCGTTCGTGACTGTTTGGGACCTCAATGCAGAAGCAACAGGCCAGTTCACCCACAAAAACGGCTCTTGTCGTTGAGGGTGGTGGGATGCGCGGTATATTCTCAGCCGGCATTCTGGACGCCTTCATGGACAAACGCTATCGACAGTTCGATGGCTTCTACGGTGTTTCAGCCGGAGCACTCAATCTGGTTTCCTTTATTGCCGGTCAACGAGGACGCAACCTCGACCTCTACACCGGTGCCTGCCTGGAACCACACTTCATCAGCCTGAAGCGCCACATGAAAGGCGGCAACTTATTTGATCTGGATTGGCTTTTTGACCGCATCCAGAGACAACACATGAATATTGATAAGTTCCGAAGCAATCTTCAGGGCAAACAGTTCTCGGTTGTCACTAGCTGTGCAAATACAGGCTATCCTGTTTACCACTCTTTTGATGAGCACTTTGACCTTGATCAGCTGTTTACCGTTCTAAAGGCATCCAGCGCACTGCCCATGATTTATCGCAATGCCATAGCCATTGATGAAAGAAACCATGTGGATGGCAGCCTTGCCGATCCTCTGCCAATCATGAAAGCCGTCGAAGATGGCTATCAACAGATTGTTGTTCTGCGCAGCCGTGAAAGCCAGTTTCGCAAAAAGTCCTCTTCAGCCAACAGATTACTGGCATGGCAGTTCAGAAAGCAGCCTGAAATCGCCGAGCTGATTCGCCAGCAGTACTCTATTTACAATGAAACTCTGGATAGTCTGGATGAGTTGAAGCGCAAAGGCATTTCGATTACAGAAATAGCCCCGGATGCACAACTCAGCTCAACCAGAAGCACCCGAGACCGCGCTCGACTGGTATCGGATTACCACAAAGGTTACTCCGCAGGTTTTTCACTACTCCAACAGCTCAATCAGGCCGAACTGGCACATCCTGCCTGATTTTTTCTCTTTTTTTACAACCCCTATAACATACCTCTCTGGCTTTATTAACTATCCCTACTAGGCTTATGAGTCTGTTGAACTGACGATTCAACAGGCTTAGCAGCACCTGCCGTGAAACTTCATTCCACATAGCAGGTACCATGCTTGCATTCGAAGGCTCAACCAAAGAGGTTTCATTATGCCAAGGCAGATTCTCGTTCCTGTTGCCAATGGCTGCGAGGAAATCGAAGCCGTCGTCATTATTGACACGCTTCGCAGGGCTGGAGCACAGGTCTCTGTAGCAGCCTGCACTTCCGATGGTGACCTGGAGATTGAAGCATCCAGGGGTATAAAATTAATTGCAGACTGCCACATCGAAGCCTGCCTGAACAAAAACTTTCATCTTATTGCACTGCCGGGTGGCATGCCGGGCGCAGCCAATTTGAGAGACAATCCACACCTGACAGAACTACTGAACGAACAACAAAAATCTCAGCGATGGTATGCCGCTATTTGTGCTTCGTCTGCCGTTGTTCTGGCACACCACTCACTTCTGGATAATGTGCGTGCAACTTGCTACCCCACTTTCTTTGATCAGCTGGAAGGGGCTTTGCCACAACCAGAAAGTCCGGTCGTGGTGGATCAGAAAAACCGAGTAATTACCGCTCAGGGGCCTGGCTGCGCTATGGGCTTCAGTTTTGCCTTGGTTGATGCGGTATACGGTAAAGATGCTTACCGACCCATAGCAAAACAAATGCTGGCAGACTGGGCACTGTAATCACCACAAACACTTTTTGTACAACTCTTTTCATGCAACCGGGGACTGAACAGCCATGAGTCATCATGAATGCTCTAACCCCAGCTTTTAAAATTCACAGAGAAATACTCTTTTCGGTACAAAGTATGATGCTTTCTAATCCATATGAGGGCTTCCCTGATAGAAGGGGAATATGGTTTGATAAAGACAAGGGTTTAGAAAAAGCAGGTACGGACGCTAGCACTAATTAATAAAGCCTTGAGGTACTCATTATGGAAAGCATCATAATTCTCTTCATATGTGGACTGGCTCTCTACCAGTTGAGTCTGAGACAGGACAAAATGGCGGAACAGATGGTCGCTCAATCCTTTAACCGGTTTGAACGGCGCTATAACAACGTCACGTACTCTTGCCTTGATGCCACTGTCGTCAAGAAACAACTTCACGGTTTTCCGTCTGTGCCCTTAGTGCCTTCTGTTAACTATACGGCCAGAGCATTATGTTTATCTGACAACAATCACTGGTTCTGGTTTGATGCCAGTATCAGAAACATGAAACTTTGCTCAACCAGCATTACACCTGTCTCGCTGGCGGAGGCAAGCGACGCGCTTAGCTGTGATCCAGAAGCGCTCAGCCAATATTTCCCAAAGAAGAAAAACACGAAAGCCAAAGCTGAAACCAGCACATAAGCTCACGCCAGAATGTCTTCAGAGATTCATACAAGAAAGCCGGCGTTTAGCCGGCTTTCTTAATGCTCACTTTGAGTAGCCCTCTTAGAGGGCTATTTTTATGCCACCAGATGCTCAGGGAGCAAACATTCTTAGCGGTTATAGATCAAGAGATCTTATCCAACTCTTCCTTACGTAAATCCTTCCGCAGAATCTTGCCGACCGGCGTCATGGGTAGTTCTTGACGAAACTCAATATCCTTCGGAACTTTATATGCCGTCAGATGATCCCTGCAATAGGCGACCACGTCCTCTTCTTTCAACCCGTCATCTGAAGGAATGACAAATAACTTGATACGTTCTCCAGTAACATCATCCGGAATACCAATAGCTGCACAGTTTTCAACCCGATCGAAACTGGCCACTATATCTTCTATTTCGTTGGGGTAAACATTGAATCCAGAGATCAGAATCATGTCCTTGATCCTGTCAACGATTTCCACAAAGCCGTCTTCTTTTATAATGGCCACATCACCGGTTTTCAACCAACCATCATCAGACAACACCTCACCAGTTGCTTCAGGCCTGTTCCAATAACCTTGCATAACCTGGGGACCTCTCACACAGAGCTCCCCTCTTTCACCAATAGCCTGAGCAACACCTTCGTCATTCACCACTTTCAATTCTGTGCTGGGCACCGGTAATCCCGCCGTACCCAATTGAGAGATCGAACCAAACGGATTCATACAGACCGCAGGAGAACATTCAGTTAAGCCATAAGCCTCTGAAACATGACATCCGGTGAACTGTCGCCAGCGCACTCCGGTCTCTTTCTGAAGAGCTGTCCCACCTGAAAGCGTTAACTTCATTTTACTGAAATCACACTCTTTGAAATCAGGGTGGTTCAGCAAGCTGACAAACAACGTATTCAAACCAATAAACCCTGTGAACTGCCAGGGTTTAATGAATTTGATAAAGGTTTTGGTATCTCGCGGGTTGGCAATCAGAACATTCTGATTGCCCATGTAAGGCATGCACAACAGATGAACAGTAAAAGCATAGATATGGTACAGGGGTAATGGAGCCACAATTATTTCGCTGCCAACTTGCTGAACCGGCTGACCACTTTCATCCAGCTGAGACAACACTGAACGAGCCTGCAGCATATTTGCAATCAGATTACGCTGCGTCAGAACAGCGCCTTTGGCTACCCCGGTTGTGCCTCCTGTATATTGCAGAACTGCGGGATCTTCTGGAGACGGAGACTTTTCAAGAGGCCTGACCTGACAGGCACTTCCTTTTGCAAGCGCCCCCCTGAAAGGTACAGCCTGTGGCAAATTGAACGGCTTTACCATCTTTTTAACATGTTTGGCTGCAAAGTTGATCAGAGTTCGCTTGGCAAAAGGCAGCATGTCAGCCACTCTCGTCACAATCAGGTGCTCTATCTTTGTTTCTGCCACGACCTCTTCTACAAGGTGGCCAAAGTTATCCATGAACACCAGAGCCTTGGCCCCAGAATCGTTAAACTGATGCAACATTTCCCGGGCAGTATAAAGAGGGTTGGTATTGACAATAGTAAGGCCTGCTCTGATTGCTCCATATACCACTATGGGATACTGAAGCAAATTGGGCATCTGAATGGCAATTCTGTCGCCAGGCTTCAGAGAAGTGTGCTCTCGAAGGTAGTTAGCAAACTGCTGACTGTAACGGTCGATATCACCATAAGTCAGAGTATGGCCAATACCTGTAAATGCCGGCCGAGTGGCATTTTTTTCAAGAAGTTCCTCAATAATGGCCAGAAGGTTGGGATAACGATCGGGGTCGATGGTTTCAGCAACGCCTGCCGGACGCTTATCGCTCCAGAAAGATGCTTCCATAAGTGCCTGCTCTCTTCTTGTTATTCATGCTACGACACCCGACCTTTCTCCCACTGAGTCTGCCAGATGTCGCACACATTTATAGTCCTGCAAGAGGTTCGCTCTATTTGAGCCTGCCAGACTTCTGTCGTAGAAACATCCATCAACAAAAACTCATTGGCTCTTTGCTCTTACAGCCGATTCTGTGCATTTCTATACGAGACAAGGTAAACCAGTTGGAAATGCACTTGCATACATATAGCTGAAAAAGGAGGTATGCAATCACCCTGAAGGGGATTTTCAGCTATTTGAAGATTGATTCTAACCTTATCAGCACTTTGTTCGAAGATGTAGATCAAAAAAACAGCTCTGGAAAAGATAAGTAGTTTCACTTAACCTAATATTTAAATCGCCTGAATATCGAAGTTTCTATGATCTTTATCAGGGAAAAGGCAGCCCAGCCAGGCCATTTCACTTTTTCATTTCAAGACCGATGATATGAGATAGGCCCCGGGAAAGCGCAAACAGCCATGAACTAAGGAAACCATTTCGCCACCGGGATGAAATGATTTTCACGGTTGAAAGGACGATCACTTTGCCATTGACCAGCCTTGAAAAGCGAACCTTCGACGCGCGCCCTTTACCCCACAACACTTCGGGTAGATGGCTATGATTGAGTTTTATCTCAAAATACTCTCTGGTAATCACCAGGGGGCTGAAATTCCTCTGGAACCTGGCAATCACTCACTGGGCAAGAGCAACCAGTGTGACCTGGTACTGACTGATGATTCACTGAACGACCAGGAGCTGATCATAAGTATCAGTCCGGAAGGTCAGCTGTCCATATCCAGCCAATCTGAAGACGGATTACTGTACAATAATGGCCACCCCCTGGGCCCAACAGTAACGGCCAGTCATTTTGACATCATAACCTCCAGCCAGCTGTTTTTTTCATTAGGCCCTGTTGATGCAGAGTGGCCTGATCAGCCACTGCCCGAACTTCAAAGACCCGAGCCTGAGCCCTCACTCCCTGAGGAAGATCCGGAAACAGATTCAGAACAAGAAGACGACGATGACTTCCCTGATGCTCCCGATGCTTTTCTTGATGATGAAGAAGAAGACATCAATAGTGACGACCTTAACAGCCTGAGCGAAGACCTCGGGGACTTCGATTCACCTCAGAAAGATGACAACAAAAAGCAGGGAGAAGAAGATGAAGAGGAATCTGAGGAGTTCGAAAATCCTTTAAAGAACATTGATCGAAAATGGCTCATTGGCGTACCTGCAGCTTTTTTATCATTTTTCCTGTTATTTATACTGCTACTTTCAGGCGGGTCGGATGATGAACCAGTGGAATTGAGCCATCTAGACCAGGCGAAAAAAGTCCGAAACCAGCTGAACCAGAAAAACATCAAATTGAAAGAGCTTCCCGACCAGAGCATTCTCATCTCCGGTTACACCCTGACAATGAGCGACAAGCAAACCATCCAGCGTGAATTACGTGAAAAAGGAATCCCCTTCAGCTCACAACTGGTTGTCATGAGCGAATTAAGAGCCAATGCTGATGCTCTGCTGAAAAATCAGGGACATAAATCCCTCAGTCTGGAACTGGACAACTCACCCGGCTCACTGGTGATGACAGGCTATGTCCCAACATCTGAAGAGCTTCAAAAAATCACTGCAGCCCTGAAACAGGAAGTTCATGGACTGGTTTCTATTGTTGATCAGGTAGAGAATCAGGCTGGCCGACTCAACACTCTCAAGTCCATGTTGAGGGAAAAAGGACTCAGCCCACGCATACATTTAATACAAAAAACCAACCAGATTACTTTAGAAGGCCATCTATTGGACGATGAACAGGTATATAACCTGAACGATGTGGTCACACGCTTCAGAAAACGATACGGCAACCAGCCTCAGCTGAGACTGGCTACTAAAACCGCTGGCGCTCCAGCCAGGGTTATTAATACGCCACTATCCTCCTCTCTGAAGATTCGGGCAGTGAGTATGGGCAGAGTCCCCTTTGTGACTATGGATGACGGAGCAAAGTACCTGATCGGCGCAAAACTGGCTAACGGGTATATAATTGAAGATATTAATCTTGAGTATCTTTTATTATCAAAAGGCACAGACCGGATAAAATATCGCCTTGGAGGCAAAAGTGAAGGATCAAAATACCGACAATGAGAAAATCCATCTCTCAGACCTCGAAGATCGCCTGATTCTTGACACTCAAGGTGAACTCAGGGAAGAGGTTCTTAAGGAACTGGTAGAGGAAGCATTTCGCCTCAAAACAGCCCGTGATAAAGGCCTTTCTCCCGACGAATTTGAGACCAACGACAGAATGATAACCGCTTTGATGGCTGCTGCAGAAGTTGTCGATAAAACCTGGAACACTCATCATAAAAAACACTGATTAGAAGCCATCTGACGGCTACAGTGAGATCCGACAGGGAGAGGAATTATGTCTACTGGACAACAGGGAACTGCAGGAGCCAATCAATTTAACTTTGATCATATTCAGTCCGTATTTGGTGATACCGCCGAGAAACTTGATCAGAAATTAAAAGACAAAATCACTAACATGGACCCAAACAACACCAAGGACATGGTGGAGTTTCAGGTTGAATTTAACAAATACATGATCATTGAGGGTTTGAGATCCAGCGTCATCAAATCCATCAAAGACACACTCCAAAGCATCATTCAGAAGCTGTAAGCCGGGTAAACAGAAAGAGGCCTAATCATGACCGATGAAAAACTGATCAAAACCCTGGCAGATATAGGTTTTATGGCCTCCAGTGTAGGTATGTCAAAGCATGCTTTCGGTATTTTCAGTGCCCTGGAATCAGCCCGACCCGACAGTGTTCTTCCTACTTTGGGTTTCGCCCTGACCTTCATCAATAAGAAGATGAATCAGGAAGCTCTTGAAATTCTTCACAAAGAAGCTATTCCAAAAGATCCTGATAACCCTACCGTCAAAGCCTTTATCGGCATGGCGCTGATGATGGAAGGGCGTAACATGGAAGGTGAAGATTACCTGACTACAGCCAACAAAGAAGGTGACGAAGAAACCTCCACAATGGCCAAAGAATTACTGAAAAACATCAGAAAAGGCTAAGCCTTTCACCCTTTGGTTACCCGCATTTCCAGAACAGCCTGCCTGAGCTCTTCAGGCATTCCTTCCCCCGCATTGAGATGCTGCCCAAACCAGTCTTCAATCATCTGCTGATAAGCGCTCAAAAAGTGGTCTCTAAGCCCCTCATTCGATAGACTTGAAATTAGCTCAACCTGTTTCTCGATCGTATCAACAGAAAAATAATCAGCCCTAATTTCGTGCAGAGCTCCATCATATTGCTGCACATAAACGCCTGGTTCTCCCAGCTTTCTGACAAAACCTCTCTGCTCCAAAGCCATCCACCCTTCGGCAACTGACTCAGCTAATTCACTGACCGATTCTTGCCAGGGTATATCAAGCCAGCGCTGGCTGACCTCTCCTCCCAGCGTAATTCGTCTGGCCATTCGAAGAAAATACCCTTGAATACGTGCTCTGGAAATGCCCTGAAACTCTTTGACCACATACAGGTCACGAAACTGTTTGCGGGCGTCGCTCAGGTTCCAGCGCGGCTGATGCCTGACTTCACAACCTCTCATCAACCTCAGAGAGTCACACCACACATCTGAATTTTGTGAAATAGCAGAAACAGAGCTGTGAAAGCCTTCTACAAAAGCCTTGGCATACAATGCTGCCAGGGGTGGCTGACGACCATCCAGAGAATGCCGGTCACTGTCTACCAGCATATGGTCAAGGAAAGCCGAAACCTGTTGTGGCTCTTCAACCACCAGCTCTCCGTTTTCAAGTTTTACTGAACTGTACCGGGTCTGAAAGACCTGAAAATTCTCCCAGATTTTCATAAGTCCGATTTGACCCAGACTGGACTCCTGCATGCCTCGTAAAAAACCCAGCTCAGGGTTTTGAAGCTCTTTCTCCAACTGCATTATGACAGCACTGTGAAGAGCTGTTTCTGTATCAACCAGGTAGGGCTTATTGCCATGGACAAGAAGATTCTTACTATGAAGATCAGCCTGGCCAGCCATAAGGCAAAAGCCCCCCGCCACACCCAGACGACGATGGTAGGTCTCAAGATCACTCACCCCGGCAACAGACTCTGGCTCGATAAATTCCACATAACCATAGGAAGGTTTGCACAGTATCTTGAAGACCCCTAAAGCATCACCGTCTTTTAACCAACCATTCAAGGACTGAGCCATACTCCCTTTTTCGCCTACCAACAGTTGATCAATGGACAAATCCCTGAGTTTATAGACCAGACTTTCTCCATTATTAAACAGCAACCGAAAGACCGGTGCCCCATGATCCATTTTCATATTTTTGATGGATACAAGACCGGTAGCAGGCTCAGTACTCTGAGAAAAAAATTGATGGTTTATCTCTGATAAATCCTGTTTCACCCGACGCAAAAGTGTTCTGATCAGCCTTAATTGCTGAATAAACTCTTTCTGACTGTTTCGATACCAATGAGGGTATGAATCAACCAGCGTCTGCACTCCTCTGGATTCTAATAACTTCAACACCTCACCATAGCTGGTGAGATCACAATCTTCAGCAAACCAGCCAATAGCCTGAAGCAACCTGTCGTCCATCCACTCAAGCCCCGCCTGAGCGATTGACTGCATCAAACCACCATCGGAGCCATCAACACCCACACTATGACTCTGACAGAGCTGCACAAACTGATGAATAAAAGGTTTTATCCAGACCGATCTCAGCTGTTCGGGAAAAACCAACCCTTCTACCTTGCATTGTTTTTCCGCTCTAAACCATTCAGGCAACCTGTTTAAACAAGCGACGACGTCTTTTATTTCTGATGCGAACTCAATCAGTTGGTACTTCAGCATCCAGGACAACAAAAAAAATAACTGCTCTTTGTCCGGGAACATTTTCTCCAGGTCACAGACCTTCTCAGGTGTCACCAGCTTTCGAATAACATCTCTGATTGAGTTTTTATCAAGGAGGTGACTCAATTGGCTGAAGAAAAAACCTTTCTCAGACATCAGTAACACACGAAAGCCTCTATCTGTCGCCACCAGGCTGTCGTCTCTCCCCAGTGCAGTGGTAGCGTAATGACCAAACACATCTCGATAGGGCATACCCACTTCCCTGCCCTGATGATGACGTATTCTTGATGCCTGCTGCCCCAACTCTTCTACCAGAGTGTGGTATTGATCTATCAATAACGGCCAGCTAAATACCTCGTTCACTCTCTGGACCGCAGCCCTGGACATCTCTTTACGGGTTACTTCATCCAACAGGAGTGATGACAGAGCTTTTTTCAACGCCTCAATATCAACCACCACTCCCTGAGCCTGGATGAGCTGAGCCTGCGCCTTACTGACAAGGCTGAGTGAGCGGGAAATCACATCGTTATCGGCTGAAGCGGTTTTGATCAAGTAACCTTCCTGCCCAGAAACGATCAAATCACGATAACCATTCCAGTCAGAAAGAATAACGGGAATGCCTGCCTTCATTGCTTCCAGTGGCGCCAACCCAAAACTTTCCTGAACATTATCAGCCAAAGAAACAAATACATCCGCCTCTAAGAGCAACTGCTTTCTCTTCTCATCATCGACAGAAAGCTCAAACCTGATGCAGTCTTCCAAATTAAATTCATAGGCCTGAGCCAATAATGATCGAACGTATTCACTGGACGCATCACCCGCCCCCGCAATCACCAACTGAAACTTTGGAACCACCCCCTCTTCAAGCAAATCGTTCAATGCCAGCAGCAATGGATGCAGATCCATTTTGTCTGCCGCAGATAACCTGCCAAGACAGAGAATGGAAGGAACTTTATCTTTAGGTGAAGCCGCTGGCTCATGACCATCGGCCTCCAGACATGCAGGTTCAATACCCAGAGGAATCAGGCTCACCTGCCCTCGGTAGGGTACAGCCACCCCAACGGTATCACTGACACTGGCACTTGCCGAAGACAGCAAACGTTTCATTACCGTTTTTTGGGCACTGGAGCTACAAATAATGGAATCACAGGGCTTTAATGGTGAGAAAATCAAATCTCGAACGCGAGATAAGCGCACATCATCACTGAGACTATGAGCTCTGCCAGTTATTGGAAATACTTTGAATGCATGCCTTTCTCGTAAGGAAGCCAGGTCAGAGATATAGGGATCACCAGAATGAAAAACGGTATAACCATTATTCTGCAGACAATCAGGCAGCTCATGAACGGGCAAGATACTGATACTTTTACCTGATCCATACTGACTGAGATATGGTTTCCAATCTTGCCTGAATGCTGCGATTTGCCCTTCATGCAAAAACAAATGGAGCTCATCAAATCGACTGTATCGAATGATCGCCTTTATAAAAGTCTCGTTTGCCTGGCGCAGACCGTTATAACCATTGAATGAATTTTCTGTCCAGGTAACCAGACAACCAAATAAAGTGTGATGGGTAGTCGGTTCTGTCATGGCATAATCATCGTTGGCATGGTCGGCATGACCGTCTGTTCTTGACTGACTTCTATCAGGTAATACTCAAAATTATTGGCGAACTCGGCCAGCGCTTCTTCAATCAACTCCTCATCCAACCCCTGCAGCGAGCATGAGTAATGCAGAGCCAAGGCCTCTTTTTCAGGCTCGATCGACAAAATAACCCGCTGGGTAGTGGCTAAGCCTACGGTTTTTGTCATCAGATTACGGAGTATATTTTCCCGATCTTTTTCGCCTGCTGGCAACTGGGCAATGATCCCATGGATGAAGAATCGCCCATTGGCCTGAAAACAGGTAAATTCAATGCGGCTGTCGATGGTGAGGTAATAGCGGTTATCGCGAAAATCCAGCTCACCCAGCTGATTATTGTGGGCGACGGCTTTCATCAGATTATCGAAACTCATAGCGTCCCTGCTCCGGGTGAAGGCGTCCATGCCTTCTGATGTGGTATTAATTACAGTTTACTATGAATGTGCTGTTTCGGCAGGCACAGAAGAAAAACTATCTATGCTGCCTCTACAGAATCGATTAAACCTTATTCGGCCACCAGATTCTCAGCAGACTTGGCCAGCCCATTTCCCGAAAGCTTGCGGAATAACAGCACCAGCAACACAAAGCCAGCCCCGGAAGCCAGAAAGCCCATAACAGAAGAGTCTGTCAGGCCCATTACCAGATAACCCAGCATAGCCACACCTGCGATACCCAAGGCATAGGGCAGCTGGGTAGTTACATGATCAATGTGGTGACAGGAGGCACCTGTAGAGGACAGAATGGTTGTGTCAGATATGGGTGAACAGTGATCTCCAAATACTGCACCTGCCAGAACAGCAGCCAGCATAGGCAGGATCATGGCGATATCGGCCGCAGCAGCCATATCACCCGCAATGGGCAACATGATACCAAACGTCCCCCAGCTGGTGCCGGTAGAGAAAGCCATAGCTCCGGACACTACGAACATGATCAGTGGCAAATAACCCGGATCAATCTCAGAGCTGCTCACCAACTCTGCCAGGAATTTACCCGTTTCCAGAGCACTGATAATATCCACCAGAACCCAGGCCAGCACCAGAATATAAATGGCTGGCAACATGGAGCGGGTACCTTCTACAACGGCTTTAATCCAGGTTGAAGCATCCAGATTGTGGCCGATCATTCTGACAGCCGTAACCAACAGACCCGCCAGACCACCATAAACCAGAGAGTTGACCACATTCGTGTTTTCAAATGCTCCCAGAATAGAGAACGGTGTGCCCGCATCCTGAAGCGCCATAGCACCTGTTGCAATCAGGGAAGCAGTCGTTGCAATCACCAGTGTCAGAACAGGAATAACCAGATCAGCAACGGTACCTTTCTCATGACTATTAATGGTGTCAGAGGCTCCCGGAGGTGTACCTTTTCTGCTGTCATACAATTCACCCGCCCGGGCACGGCGCTCATGGGTCAGCATGGGTCCAACATTCAGATCCATAGTCGCAGTACAAAACACCAGAGCCAGAGCAAATACTGCATAGAGATTCATCGGCACCATGCTGACAAAAGCACCAATAGCGCTGACATCCGTCACTTCATGTGCCACCAGAATACTGCCGATCAGGGCAATAATGTATGCCCCCCAGCTGGAAACAGGTGTAATAACACACACAGGAGCTGCAGTGGAGTCAATGAGGTAAGCCAGTTTTGCTCTTGAAACACCGTGACTGTCAGTCAGAGGGCGACCAATATTTCCCACTGCCAGCGCATTAAAATAATCATCAATGAAAATAATGATACCCAGCAATGCGGTCACCAATTGTGAACCCTGACGAGTTTTAACTCTTTTCCGAGCCCAGTCCCCAAAGGCCTTGGCGCCCCCTGATACATCGATCAGCGTCGTAATAATACCCAGCATGACAAGGAAGATCAGAATAAAGACACTGCCTGTATTCAGGCCATCATCCCAAAACACTTTGGTAAAGCTGCTGATGAGATAGGAAAATGTACTGGTTACACTGAAATTGGTCAGTAACAGAGCACCAGCAAGAATGCCTGCTCCGAGAGAGAGAAGTACGTGGCGAGTCAAAATCGCCAGTATAATAGCCACTGCAGGAGCAACTAATGACAAGAAGGATGTGCTGTAACTAAGTAATTCCATAAATACTGATCTTGTGAGTGAACACGCCAAATTAGCAGAACGTCCATAGCTGCTGAATTTAAGCTTAATTCACGAAATAGGATCAGGAGGGCAATGGATAAAGCAGAATACGGCTTGGTCAGCCCTGTATTTGCCTGTTGCCGAACAACCCGTCTTTTGGGCAGTGTCGTTCAGAAACAATTGTCCAGTAGCGCTCCACAGTAAAAACTGTGACAGTGATACACCTCTTCGATGCAGCACCAGCAAATGAGTTTGACGAACTCTCTGCTTCGGCACCTTTTCCTTTCATCCGATTTGCCGCCCTGATCAACCCAGGACATTCGGAGTCACCCTGCTCCGGACTACTGATAAACGGTGCGCCTCTACTTTATTGGCCATGAGCAATGGAGTTCATTGATCTATGACTGATGGTTTTGAGAGCTTCTCTGCGGTCGCAGGGAAAGCCCTTCTACTCATAATGGACTCATTAGCCAGACTGTAATGCCTGATATTGAGCACCTGTTTATGGTGATTATAAAGAGGATCACAAAAAGGGACGCAGTGACGACTTCCTGCCACGGCACCCCTGATGGTCAATAATTATGCACATAGAGGCAAGAGTGACAACTGTGAGTTTTACGTAAAGCCACTTTACTCTCTAAAAACCCTATTATTTTCAGATATTTAATCTGCCATTTTTTTTCAGAGCAAACAAAAACGGCTTGCCATTGAATCAATGACAAGCCGCCACACATTTTACTCAGTCAGCTATGCGCCTTTATTCCCACTCGATCGTGGCTGGAGGCTTACTGGACACATCATAAGTTACACGAGATATATGCTCTATCTCGTTGATAATCCGGCCAGATACTTTTTCCAGTAACTCATACGGCAGGTGAGCCCAGCGAGCCGTCATAAAGTCGATCGTTTCTACTGCACGCAGAGCTACCACATACTCATAGCGACGGCCATCACCTACCACACCCACAGACTTAACAGGCAGGAACACAGCAAATGCCTGACTGGTTTTATGGTACCAGCCAGCATTGTGCAGCTCTTCAATGAAAATGGCGTCGGCCTGACGGAGAATGTCACAATACTCTTTCTTGACCTCCGCCAGTACCCTTACCCCAAGACCCGGCCCCGGGAATGGGTGACGATAGACCATGTCATAGGGCAGACCCAGTTCAAGACCGATCTTGCGTACTTCATCCTTGAACAGTTCACGAAGAGGCTCAACCAATTCCATCGCCATGTCATCAGGCAAACCACCAACATTATGATGAGATTTAATGACATGCGCTTTGCCGGATTTAGCACCTGCTGATTCGATGACGTCAGGGTAAATAGTACCTTGTGCCAGGAACTTAACATTATCCAGAGCTGTTGCATGCTGATCAAAGACTTCAATAAAGGTGTTTCCGATGGCCTTTCGCTTGGCCTCTGGATCCTGAACACCTTTCAGCTTTTCCAGAAACAGTTCTTCAGCATCAGCACGAATGACACGCACACCCATGTTTTCAGCAAACATGGCCATCACCTGGTCGCCCTCGTTCAGGCGCAGCAGACCATTATCTACAAATACACACACCAACTGATCACCAATGGCCTTGTGTAGAAGTGCGGCCACAACGCTCGAATCTACGCCACCAGAAAGTCCCAGCAATACCGTTTTATCACCCACCTGCTCACGGACACGGGATATCGCATCATCAATGATCTGACCCGGAGTCCAGAGTTTCTGGCAGCCAGCAATATCCACTATAAAACGCTCAAGGATACGCCCACCCTGCTTGGTGTGGGTGACTTCAGGGTGAAACTGCACGCCATAGTACTGCTTGGCCTCACAAGCCATTGCGGCATAAGGGCAAGAATCCGTTGAAGCTGCCACAACAAAGCCTTCCGGTAACTGGGAGACCTTGTCGCCGTGACTCATCCAGACATCCAGACTCAAGCGACCCTGCTCACCTACATGATCTTCAATGCCATCAAACAACCTGACCTTGTTCTCCAGGTTCACCTCGGCATAACCGAATTCGCGCAGATCTGAAGTCGATACCTTACCACCCATTTGCTCTGCCATAGTTTGCATGCCATAGCAAATACCCAGGACAGGAACACCCAGATCAAAAACAGCCTGAGGTGCACGAGGAGAAGCTTCTCCAGTGACTGATTCAGGGCCTCCGGAAAGGATTACAGCTTTAGGGCCGAACTCAACAATAGCCTGATCATCCATATCATAAGGATGCAGCTCGCAATAAACGCCTATTTCACGTACACGACGGGCGATCAGCTGGGTGTACTGGGAACCGAAATCCAGAATCAGAATTCGTTCAGCGTGGATATCCTGTGACATGTGTCTTCTCAAAAAGGTATAACAGCCATGGTCAATGACAGGTCTCATCCATGATGAATGAAAATCTGTCACTGACCAGAAATTCAATAAACTGCTGGATTTACAGCCAACAGTTCAAGGGAATTCTCAAGTTAGATAATTACCCGACGCGGTAATTCGGAGCTTCTTTGGTGATGGTTACATCATGGACATGAGACTCTTTCATACCCGCATTCGTCACCCGAACAAATTCAGGCACCGTGCGCATAGTATTCATATCTCCTGAGCCCGTGTATCCCATTGCAGCACGTAAGCCACCCACCATCTGATGGACGATGGCATTCAGTGGCCCCTTATAAGGAACACGGCCTTCAATGCCCTCAGGTACCAGCTTCTCGGCACCGGCTTCTGTACTTTGGAAATAACGGTCACTGGAACCTGAAGCCTGAGCCATGGCGCCGAGCGAACCCATACCACGATAAGCCTTGTAGCTTCTTCCCTGAAAAAGCTCAACTTCACCTGGCGCTTCTTCAGTACCTGCCAACATGCTACCCAGCATGACCGCACTGGCACCCGCTACGATGGCTTTGGACAGGTCACCCGAAAAACGAATACCACCATCTGCAATAACCGGAATACCTGTACCTTCCAGTTCAGCTACAACATTGGCAACAGCAGTAATCTGGGGAACACCAATGCCGGTTACAATACGTGTAGTACAGATAGAACCAGGGCCGATTCCTACCTTCACACCATCAGCACCAGCTTCAGCCAATGCTCTGGCTGCTGCACCTGTAGCAATATTGCCTCCGACCACCTGTACATGAGGATAGGTTTCCTTAACCCAGCGAACCCTTTCAATCACACCTTTGGAATGACCATGGGCGGTATCAACTATGACAACGTCTACCCCCGCATCAACCAGGGCAGCGACACGCTCAGGGGTTTCTGGCCCGGTACCCACTGCAGCGCCTACTCTGAGCTGGCCGTGTGAATCTTTACTGGCATTAGGGTAGTCCTGAGCTTTTTTGATGTCTTTTACAGTCATCATACCGACCAGGTCAAACGCCTCATTCACCACCAGAACTTTTTCAATTCGATGCTTGTGAAGCAGCTTGCGCACTGTTTCCTGATCAGTACCTTCCTTTACTGTTACCAGTCTGTCTTTAGGCGTCATAATGTCCGCCACAATCATATCCAGATTAGAAACAAAACGAACGTCTCGACTGGTAACGATACCGACCAGATCATTACCATCCAGAACCGGAACACCAGAAATCTTGTGACGACCCGTCAGCTCCAGAAGGTCTCTAACCGTCGCAGAGGAATCTATCGTTATGGGATCTTTGACTACACCGCTTTCATGTTTTTTGACTTTGCGGACTTCATTGGCTTGTTGAGCCACCGTCATATTTTTGTGGATGATGCCAATACCACCTTCCTGCGCCATGGCTATAGCCAGACGGGCTTCAGTCACGGTATCCATGGCTGCAGAGACCAGAGGAATCTTAAGTTCGATTTCGCGGGTCAGTTTTGTGGTCAGAGAAACATCTTTGGGGAGAACTTCTGAATATCCAGGCAGAAGCAGGACATCATCGAAAGTGAGGGCTTCTTGGGCGATTCTCAGCATTACCTGTTACCGATCCGAGTGTATTTGATGGATGGAAAGAATCCCGTCGATTATACATCAACATCATTTTCAATAAAACAGAAAATCCATTCTAATAATTTGAATGTGCGTACAAACATACTTAGAGAACGAGATCCACCACGAAAAAGCCCACTACAACAGAGAAACTGATCGACATCAAACCTGGCAACATAAAGCTATGGTTGAGAACATACCGGCCTATTCGGATGGTACCCGTTCGGTCAAAATCAAGAGAAGCAATGATCGGTCCGTAATGATCGGTCCGTAGTTGGGCACAAAAAAATACCCATTCACAACAGGGAACATTGCTATCAGTGAAGCGGAAGGCAATTCCAGGGCGACCCCCTGGGGCATCAACTGAACAACTCAAGTTTTTTCTGCATTCAGGGTCTTCAAGCTTTTTCTGATATTGAGAATCGTCACTCAGCTCATTACCCAATTTATTGGTAATAAGTACCGCCAGTGACAGACCCACTACAGTTGACGGAATGGTGACACTGAGAATATCGATTAACTGGATACCCGGTGGCTCCAAGAACCCAAGAACCCAAGAAGAGTAACGGTTGCAGCCGCGATAGGACTTCCAACAATGGCTATCAGGGATGCGATGACTGCCATGGAAAGTGGCCTCTCAGGACGCACGCCGGTTCGATGAGCCACTTCAACAATCACCGGAACTGAGAATGTATAGGCTGATCCTTAATTATCCAGTATATTGTTACTCAGCCTTAACTAATAGCTGCAGAGCTCAATACATTCACCAGAAAACAGTCGCCTTCAGCTTTAATCCAATCACTCAACGACTATGGCATAAACATTCTCATGCAAGGCCAGAATTTATTTCATGCTGAACCGGGTTCTACTGGTCAAACGGACAATCAGCGCCCCCTGACCGTGACAGAACTGAACAGCCAAACCCGTAGAATGCTGGAGACCCGGTTCGGAAATGTCAGGGTTGAAGGCGAGCTTTCCGGCCTTGCCAGACCCGGATCAGGCCACTGGTACTTCACTTTAAAAGATGCCGGCGCCCAAATACGCTGCGCTATGTTTAAAAATCGTAATCGCAGTATCCGATTTACCCCTGCAGAAGGTATGCAGCTTATTATGCGGGGGCGAGTCAGCCTCTATGAAGGACGAGGTGACTACCAGCTGATTGTTGATCATATGGAAGAAGGAGGAACCGGCGCTCTCCAGAGAGCTTTTGAAGAACTCAAGCAGAAACTTGCCACCGAAGGCCTGTTCAATGCTGAGAGGAAAAGACCACTCCCTGCCCTACCTTCCCATATTGGAGTAGTAACCTCCCCAACAGGAGCAGCCATTCGGGATATCCTTGCGGTACTGGAAAGACGCTTCCCTTCAATTCCTGTGACCATTATCCCCAGTGCCGTCCAGGGTAAAGAGGCTGCCGACGAACTGGTCAAAGGCATTAAATCTGCCAATAAGAGCGGCCTGTTTGACGTTCTAATCGTCGGTCGAGGTGGTGGATCACTAGAAGACCTGTGGCCCTTTAATGAAGAGAGGGTTGCAAGAGCCATTGCTGCATCAGACATCCCCGTCGTCAGTGCAGTAGGTCATGAAATTGATTTTACCATAGCCGATTTTGTAGCCGATTATAGAGCGCCCACTCCTTCTGCTGCCGCCGAAGTGCTCAGCCCTGACCAACAGGAAATACTCAATAAGCTCAATCTACTCAATCGCAAGCTGAACACTTTGATGAAGCACCGCCTGCAAACCCTTTCACAAAAGCTTGATCACAGCAGTCTGCGTTTGCGTCACCCAGGAGAACGCTTGCGAGAACATAACCAGAGACTGAATGATCTGGATATTCGTCTGCAGCAATCCATGAAGATTGCCCTTCAAGCCAACACAGCAAACTATCAGCGATTGAGTGACAGGCTGACACAATCTTCTCCATTCAGGCGCATTGAACGGCTGCAAGGTCAGCTGAACCTGATAAAAAACCAGCTTAACTCTTCAGTGCAAACACTTGTAAACCAAAAAGAAAGTCGCCTGAAACAACTGACAGGCATGCTGGATGCCGTCAGCCCTCTTGCAACCCTGTCGCGAGGTTACAGCATTGTAGCCAGAGGGGACGAATTCATTCGAGATGCCGATCAACTGACTGAAGGAGAACAGGTAACGGCACGATTCAGCCAGGGTTCAGCGGATTGCCAAGTCATTCAGATCCACAAAGAATAATGCTTTCAGGGTTTGAAGTGGATGGCGAGCCAGACAGAATTCTGATCAGGGTCAGTCCACTCCACCCGATGCCTCTGATGAGCAGGAATATGGAGGTAATCGCCTGGACTCAGTTCCATCAGCTCCTTCTTGTATTCAATCCTGAGCTTAGCCGCGCCAGTCAGTAGCAGAACCCACTCATCCCAATCCTGGTCGTACCATTCACCACTGGGTGTGGTATGACCACGAGAGACAATTCGCTCAACTTTAAATTGATCACCAGACAGCAATTCCTGAAAGAGCTCATCCGGCAGAGTATCGGGAATATTCTGAAAAAGATTCCCGGGTAAACAGCTTGAAACCTTGGACATTCAGATTCTGCCTATCTAGGAGGCTGACCGAGAATAGACAGCCCGGCCTAAAATCCAGAAAGAACGGCCATCTTTTCCACTGAATTTGCTTAAATAGGTCAACTATTCGCACAAATTCAGTGAAAAAGCTGACTCGTTCTACTGAATTTTATGCTCGGACGCTATTCTCGGTCAGACTCCTAGAATTTTTCTTAACCAAGCTCAATAAAAGCCAGCCCTTTAAGAAACTGTATATCCAAAAATAACAACTCTGGCGTTATACAGCCAGCTCTCCTCTGATTCTCCTGAACCGCTTCCAGAAAGCCTGTGTCATAGGAATCAATGTGCTTGTAATAGTCATATGAGGGTTCAAAGCTGGATTAATACAATAAGTGCAATCGACTGAAATTTCAGATGTGAGCCAGCTGCTGGTACATCAAATACACCGTTTCAGGACTAAACAAGTGGCTACACCAGAACCGCTTCACCTACAAAAAACCGAAGAGCATTCCGCACAAGGCTGATGCCGATAAACAGGCTGAGTTTGTCGAGCACTATGAAACCCTGAAGGCCTCATTGCCAGAGGATGAGGCCTTGCTGTTTATGGATGCAGTCCATCCAACGCAAGCGACTAAAATTACCTCGGGATGGATTCGTAAAGGGGTTGATAAAATCATCAACACGACGGGGAGCCGTACCCGGTTAAACATTGTTGGTGCGATTGAACAGAACAACTTATCAGGGGCTGTTTTCGATCAGTTCAAGACCGTAAATGGTGAAGCTATTATCACTTCTTTTAGAAAAGTTCGGTCTGCTTATGCATCAATGTCAGTGATCCATATGGTGCTTGATGGCGCTGGTTATCATCGCTCAAAAGAGGTCGTTGAGGAGGCTGAAAATTTGGGAATAAAGCTGCATTATCTTCCACCTTACAGCCCAAATCTGAACCC
>NZ_JOKH01000002.1:582669-682072 GCF_000722635.1 Endozoicomonas numazuensis
CAGTGAAAAAGCTGACTCGTTCTACTGAATTTTATGCTCGGACGCTATTCTCGGTCAGCCTCCTAGGCGACAAGTGAGCGAAGCCCTGTGAGCCTACAAGTAGTAGGTGATCAGGGTGAGCGAACGCTGGCAACAACATATCATCTTGAAAGGCGATGGGTATATGAAACCCTGAAGGCCTCATTGCCAGAGGATGAGGCCTTGCTGTTTATGGATGCAGTCCATCCAACGCAAGCGACTAAAATCACCTCGGGATGGATTCGTAAAGGGGTTGATAAAATCATCAACACGACGGGGAGCCGTACCCGGTTAAACATTGTTGGTGCGATTGAACTGAACAACTTATCAGGGGCTGTTTTCGATCAGTTCAAGACCGTAAATGGTGAAGCTATTATCACTTTTTTTAGAAACGTTCGGTCTGCTTATGCATCAATGTCAGTGATCCATATGGTGCTTGATGGCGCTGGTTATCATCGCTCAAAAGAGGTCGTTGAGGAGGCTGAAAATTTGGGAATAAAGCTGCATTATCTTCCACCTTACAGCCCAAATCTGAACCCGATTGAACGGTTATGGAAAGTGATGAATGAACATGCCCGAAATAATCAATACTTCTCCAAGGCGAAAGATTTTCGACAAAAAATCAATCAGTTTTTTGATGAAACATTATCCAAAATAGGTGCTTCTTTAACCAGCAGAATTAACAATAATTTCGAGATGCTAAAGTCTGCATCTTGAATTCACTTGGGTATAGACGTCCACCAGCAGGGCATCAACATCCGCTTCCATCAGGAAGGGATACCGACTATCACTAATGAGTTACAAGGAGACGTGACATGGCCATAAAAGTGACCGGCAAAGCCACCCGCACCTACCTCGAAGACGAGAACTGCATTCTGGTGCATATCCCCATCAAATTTATCAGCCGCAAGGGCAAAAGCCAGATCACCACTCCCGATGGTCGTCCGGCACTGGAAGAAGTCGATCCAGCCTTGAGGAATGCTCTGGTCAGGGCACATCGATGGTTGAAGGCTTTGAAATCGGGCAAAGAGCAGCACCTGAAAATGCTGGCCCAGAAAGAAGGGATTACCAGTGTCAGCTATGCCTCCAGAATCTTACGCCTGACCACCCTGTCACCAGAAATTCAGGAGGCCATCATTGATGGCAGAAGCTTGGGTGGGCTGACGCTGGCTGATTTTATGAAGCCCTTCCCCCTGCTCTGGTCAGAGCAGAAGAAGGCTTTGGGGATACCGGAGGATTGATGTACACATTCTCTATTTCAAGCAACCTTAAGCGTTACTGAACGACCCAGTTTTTGTAGCATGTCCACCAATGCATCAATAGTGAACTTGCTGGCTTTTCCGGTCATCACATCAGAGACTCTGGGTCTGTTCACATTTAACAGTCGTGCAGCTTCTTCCTGTTTAAGCTGGCGATCCTTGATGGTGTTTGTGATTTCTGTCATTAACTGAATCTTCAGATCAGCTTTAATCTTCCCTTCCGCTTCTTCTTTGAGTTTTTTTGCTTCTTCAGGAGCAAAACCCAGATCAGCAAAAACGTTACCACCTGATGGTGTCGTATGTTGAACATTTCTCGCACTCATCCGTCCTTCCTCCTTTTACTTTGTTCTGCCAGAACCTGCTTGTAACGGCGGGTTGCCACCTGCTTGTCGTGCTTACTGGTTTGCTGGGTTTTCTTTTGAAAACTGTGCAGCACGTATACGGCTTCCTCAAACTTGGCCACATACATCACACGAAAAGCACCACCCTCTTCCGAGATGATAATCTCCCTGACACCCGCTCCCACTGTCTTGAAGTCCTTCCAGCGTTCGGGATCAAGGTCGTGCTGCACCCGGCTTAACTGATAACCCGCTTCTCGCCTGGCCATGTCTGGGAATTCAAGCAGGTCTTCCAGGGAGCTACCCATCCAGAGAATCGGTTTTTCGTTATCCAACAGCTTAGCGCTCTGTATAAAATTTTGTACATTTTAGAACAGAATAGTTCCTGTGTGGAGAAAAAACAGTAAAAAATAATCAAAAAGTTCGCTGAACGTTCCCTGCACATATCGCTAGTAAAGTGCAAACTAAACACCCGTTTGAATGACCAAAAACCGCCTGCAACAGACTGATTATAAAAGGGAATTCAAAGAGCGTACTTCAAAGTGGCCGAAGTACGTTATTTAGAGAAGAGAGAGAAAAAATAGCCCGAAAATGGCCGAAAATCGCCTTTTTCAAGAATTTCCCAGGTACGCAGTTATAAGACAGTGGAAGATTAAAAAACAGACAGGGAGCCAGAAAAAACCAACCCCCAGAACAACAAAAAGCCCTGCTTTCTTCGAGAAATACAGGGCTTTTTGAAGATGGCGCACTCGGAAGGATTCGAACCTTCGACCGCTCGGTTCGTAGCCGAGTACTCTATCCAGCTGAGCTACGAGTGCGTTGTTCTTTTTTCAATTCTGGCGGTGGGCGGGGAACCGCCCACAAACATTTATGATAAAGCCACGCCAACGCTCATTTATCACTGGGCGTTAGGCTACTCGCATTCCCACGCTCGAAACATGGGAATGCGACAAGGTTTATTGATAGCACTCCTTAACTTCTTTCAGAAATTCGGATTTGACCTTCAAATCGCCAGCCTCACTTTTACACCCCTTGATCAGCCACGGCGGTCTGGGATGATAAGGTACACAAGCAGGTATGTCTGCAATAACCCCCTTAGCCTCCCCATCCAAAACTTTGATTTGAATGCGCAAAAACTCACCCCAAGAACCGTCAAAACCAGTCAAAACTTGACTTACAACAACACGACTTCCTTTTTGCACCAGCTCTGTAGGTGCTCGTTCATCAGTAAGCTGAAACTTTTCGTTTCCTGCGATCATATATGCTCCGACATAGCCATTGTCATATGTCTTCCATAGCTGTTGATCTGATACTAACTCATAGCATTTACCATCTAAGTTACTGGCTATTGGTGAAGCACAACCAGAAAGCAGAGGAATTAATACTGATAACAAGAGCCTATACATCAGTCCAGATCTCCTGGCCAAAGCAATTGATACCCGGGGGTAGACTTAATTGCATGAAAAGCTCCAGTCCATTCAGCATAGTTTTCTGATAAAAATTGATTTCATAGAAATAATCTATAAATATGAAAGCTCCTCAAACTGTATGTCTGAGGAGCTTTCATATCAAATTTGGATCTCCTGCCGATACTACATCACATCCAAATCTTCCCGCTGATCACAACCTGAAACGGTGCCCTCATTAAAATAGAGAACATCTGAATCAGGAGGATAAACACTTGTGACCCATGTAGGTTGAGTCAGTGTGACTGGTGTAGGTATATCTACCAGTAAATTTGAAAAGCGATCATCTTGAATACGGACTTTAACATAAAAGTAATGACCGTATGATCCATTCGCACCCAGGGCAAACGCATGAACATTTCTTGATCAGTACTTGTTGAAATTTTTCTTGCCACACCCCCGTTGTTCTGGCAAATTCTCACTTTTTATGCCCTTTCAGTCTCTTCTCGAACGTACTCACCAGTTGCCTGATCCTCGGCAACCTGCCAAATGCACCCATATCATGGGAGAAGTCGTTTTCATGACCATTGTTGGTCTCCTCTGTGGTGCAGACGACTGGGATAGTATTGTCCAGTGCGCTGAGTGTAAAGAAGACTGGCTTAGCAAGTACCTCAAGCTGCCGGGAGGCATCCCATCTCACGATACATTCAATCGGATTTACGCACTTCTTGATCCAGCTGAATTTCGTGACCTGTTTACTCGCTGGGTTAAGGATATGCTGATTGATACACCCTTATCGGGCGTTGTTGCCATTGATGGCAAGACAGTTCGAGGCTCTCGAGATAAATCATCCAGTGCCATTCATATGGTTAATGCCTGGTCCACAGAAGCAGGTATCAGTCTCGGGCAGTATAAAGTCGATAGCAAGTCTAATGAGATCACAGCTGTGCCCGAGCTACTGGATAAACTGGCCATTGAAGGTTGTACGGTGACTGCTGATGCCATGAGCTGCCAAAAGCGTATTGCCAGCAAAATTCTCAAGGTCAAAGCAGATTATCTGTTAGCTGTGAAAAACAACCAGCGCAAACTTTATGGTGAACTGGATCGCTACTTTTCTACTTATTGGGAGAATAATCCGACCGATAGCCCAGATCAGTCTCAATATAGTGAGCAGCGCGACAGTAAACATGGTCGCAAGGAACACCGCCGTTGCTGGGTTCTTACTGACCTGTCATCTTGTCCTCAAGCAACTCAATGGCAGGCCAAGACGATTGCAGCCGTTCAGTTGGATTGTACAAAAGGGAACAAGGGGCGAAGCTTCATTCGCTACTTCATCAGTAGTAAGGTCATGACCGCAGAAGAAGTCCTACTGGCGACACGACTCCACTGGCAAGTGGAGAATAACTTGCATTGGGTGTTGGATGTTGCATTTTCAGAAGATCAGTCGCGAGTCAGAAGGGGCAATGCTGCTGAAAACCTGGCTATAGCAAGGCAAGTAGCTCTCAACCTTCTAAAACAGGATACCTCAATCAAGCTTGGTATAAAGAACAAACGCAAAACGTGTGGCTGGAGTGAGGAATACCTCTGTCACATCCTCGGATTGATCAAATAACGTTCATGCGTTTACCCTGCATTCGCACCCAGTATCACTTGTTCAACCATTAATTTAGTTCCTGGAGACAACTCTGCAATCAAGCTTTCAGTGTTATTCCATTCAGTTCGATTGGCTAATATATAATAGCTTCTTGCAACAGTATCTATTTTCCAAAGTTTCACGTTGTCTACAAGCGCCAAACAATGCCCATCGAACTTACTTCGATAAACTTTAGGTGCGCTGATACAAGCACTTAAAAGCAATGTCAGAATCACAACAAATATTGATTTCATGCTGTTACCTATTTGCACTTTGTGACCAAATTTGTTGATAACCTGTTACAGTATCAATTCGATGGTTTGCATTGACCCAATCAAACCAACTAGGGCTATTTACAGCTTCAGTATTTGGCCTTATGACAGAGAGCGCTCCACCTCCACAGATAATATCTAAATTTCCACAATAGCTTTTGCTACCTGCTGCAGGATATGCAAAACCAGGTAAAGATAATGTCGTTGCTCCACTGATCCAGCCTTGCCTGTACAAATTATTGACTCTAGCTGCACCTGAGTTATATCTCACATGGAGAAAGAAAATTGCTATCAATAGCTATTTGATTTGGATCTAAAGTACAGCCCTTAATCCACTTTGGAAGAGGGTGGTACGATGCGCAGGTGGGAATATCAACTATTTTCCCTTGGTGAAGTCCATCCAACACCTTGAGTTGAATTCTTAAAAACGATCTCGATCCGTTTCCTCCTTTAATTACTCTCTGTACCTCTAAACTTGTGTTTTTACCAATGACACCTACTGGACTATTATCATCGGTAAGTTCCGGCTTATCCTGATAACCTAATAAAAAGGGTCCCACGTATACGTTGTCATAAGTAGACCACAGTTCCGTTTCGAAATTAGTTCTGTAACAACTACCATCAATTTTACTAGCCTTGATAGTGCTGCAACCCAAAATTTGAGATGCTACGAGAACTAGAAATAAAGTTCTAAATGTATTCATAAATAATTCATACCATAAGAATTCATGAAGCCTGCTATTAACCAACATACAGGCTTCATGTTAATAATGACTGAAATCTAATTTGGCATTAATCTATCGTAATCTGGCACTGATTCTATTTTATGAAACAAACCACTCCAGCCAGATAATGGCGTTTCAACTGATGCTGTATCGACCCTTAAATAAGTTAACGCCCCACCACCACAAATAATATCTAAATTACCACAATAGCTCTGAGAACCAGCAGCAGGGTATGCAAAAGCAGGTAAAGACAAAGTTGTTGCACCACTTATCCAGCCTTGCCTGTACAAATTATTAACTCTAGCTGCCCCTAAACTATGTCCTGTTAAGTGCCCAGTGTGCCCGTCCTCGATTACTTGAAGGCTAACTGCGTCCAAAAGCCCTTGAGCATTCAACAGCGTGTCATTAATATCCCAAATAGCCCCAATCACTGGTCGTTTATTTCTTGAGAAGAAACCCTCAACGGTTTTCCTGGATTTCGAGAAAGTAGTCCCAGCCACCTCAAGTCCAACTTTAGAGTTCAAGGCCAGCAGCAAGTTTAGCTCTTGCAGAGTCAAACCATTTTTCTTAGCTAATCGCTCTACCTCTTTCGCAGCTTTATACTGTGCAATCTCACCTACTGCCTGCTGTGCTATCTGGCTAGGTTCTAACCCCCAAGCACTATGAGCAAACGCAAGGACTCTACCTATTTCAGGATCTTTGGCAGCAATAATATTAGTTGAGACCTGAACGGCTGCCTCACTCCAGCTTCCCGGACTCACCCCCTTAGGGTTGAAGGCCCAATATGAAGCACCCGCTACCACAGCTGCTTTAAATGCCTGACTTGAGCTTGCCCCCATAGCCCGGCTAAATTGGTACTGCCACGATGCCACGCCAGCAGGACCACCAAACCAACCGGCAAAGAACGTGCCTACCGCATTAACAACGTCGGCTCCAAAAATATCTGCCGCTACTCGAATTACCCCACGGATAACACGTTTAAATGCCTTACGGATCTTTTTAAATATTTTCCCAAAAATATATCCACTCGGGTCCACCGCATTCAACGGATTGTTCAGCACATAGCTGTAACGGTTAAAGCTCTGAGTATTGCCTGCTGCCTGGATGAATGGATCTGCTTGTAAGAAACGGCCCAATTTCGGGTCGTATACTCGACCGTTCATATGGATCAGGCCCACTTCGTCCAATTGCTCGTGGCCGGTGTAGCCTCTTGTCGTATAGTTCGTGTTGAAACCACTGAGCTGACTGTCCAGAAGATCCTGCCAGTTGGAGGCGTTCCTTCTCTGGCCGAATGGGTCAAAGCTCTGGCGTTGCAGCAGGGTCATGGCGTTGCCGTCCATGATGGTGTGGGTGCTGCCCAGGTGATCCTTGAACAACAGTTGCACGCTGCTTTCGGTACTGCCGCCGGACTTTTTGGTCGAGGTGTCAATCACCACACCGTTGATGTAACGCTTGGTCTCCTTATCGCCATTGGGTCGGGTGATAAATTCTACATTGCCCACGTAGCGGGTAATGGTCGTATTATTGCTCCCATCCGTATCTACCCGTTTGTAGCGGCTACGGTTGACGTCGTACTGGAACTGGGTGGTGTGGCCGCCTTTGGTGATCCGGGTCGGTTTGTCAAAGGTGCTGTATTCCAAGCTTCGGCCACCGCCTGAGGTCATATTGCCGTTGGCGTCATACTGATAACTGATGTTGCCCGTGCTGGTATGGGTCACAGCATGAATACCGGCCCCGTTCTGGCCGTAGGTGTAGTTACCCACTCCGGTTTTCGAGGTGATGTTGCCCAGACCATTGTACCGGTATTGATCACTCTGACTGCCTATGGTGGCACTGGTCACCCGGTTCAGGCCGTCGTAACCGAAGGTTTCGGTCAGGGTGCTGCCGGTGCTTTTGTCAATACGATGTTCCAGGTTGCCCACAGCGTCCCAGCTGTAACTGAGATCCTGAATGTTGCTGCCTGCAAAGCCAGTCTTCAACGTTTCCAGGAAGCCGGTGCGGGGATCAAAGTACTTGGTCTGTTGCATACCGCCGATGGTTTGCACGGTAGCATTGCCCCGAGCGTCCAGACTGTTGACCCGATACCATTCCCGGTTGCCATTCAGGTCCTGAATGACTTCCATGTAACCCTGTGCGTTATAGACGTATCGAATGCCACTGCTGGCTCCAGCGGCATCGCGCTTTTCTGAAACCCGACCAAAGCTGTCGTACTTCGTGGACTGGGTGTACATTTCCCCATCAAAGGTGGTGCCCGCTCCGGTGGGTCGACCATAGCTGTCATAGCTCAGCACCTGACCAAAGCCTGTCACGCTGTCGCTCACTTCCGACAACACACCTTTGGTGCCATCGTCGTAAGTCCAGGTGGTGTTGCCTTCAATGGTGTTGTTAGCTCTACGGTCGATGCGGGTCAGCTTCCGGCCCAGTAAGTCGTAGGTGAACTGGACTTTCTGGCCTTTGGCATCGGTTTGCTGGGTCAGCTGACCGAGTACATTGTACTGGTAGCTCCACTGTCCTTTGTCTGCGTCGTCCATACCAGTCTTGCGGCCCAGACGGTCGTAAGTGATGGTGGTCACGGCCTGGGCACTGGTGTCCGATGCGTTCTGAAGTGTGCGGGTCAGGTTACCCTGGAGGTCGTACTGGTATTCAATGGTGTTATTCAGATTATCTGTCACCTGAACCAGCTGGCCAAGGGCGTTATGGACTTCCGTCGTACGATGTCCCTTGGCGTTCGCTTTAACGGTGTTGTAACCACTGTAACTGGCGGTTTCACTGTCTCCGTTGGCATTGGTGACCTGAATCGCCCTGCCGAGAATGTCGTATTGAGTGCTGTTCCAGTAAACCGGGCCCCCTTCATAGTAAGGCTCACTGACTTTCACCGGACGGCTGAGGTTGTCGTACTGGCTGTCAACAATCACCTTCTTGCCATCAAAACCGGTAGCCACCTTTCGGATGGTTCGGCCAATCAGGTCCTGAATTTCCCAGGCAGCCGCACCACCCACAGGTGTGACCTGAGTCACCAAAGCCCCCGAGGTGGGACAGCTGACTGGCGCATTGCTACAGGTAAAGTAGGCATAATCTTTACCCGCACCGCTGGCATGGCGTTCAGCGATTTTGCGGCCCATAGCGTCGTAGGTAAGGGTACTTTCTACACCATTGATATCTTCTGAGCGGATGACACGACCAAAAGTGTCCCGCTCCAGCACACGCCGGGTCACCTGGTTCAGGGCATTAGTCTGGCTAACCGCATACAGACCGTCAGAACTGTAAGCAGTACTACTGGTGCGAGTAGTAATGCCATTACCGCTCACGGTGGAACTGAGTTTATTGCCCCACTCGTCATAGCTATAGGTGGTGGTCAGGCGGAAGGCTGCATCGTCGGGTTCCACGATTTCTTTGGTCAACAGGCCGGTCGTACCATGATACTGAAAGGCCGATTTCCGTACTTGGGTAGACGAGCCCTGCCGGGTTGTCACTGTGGAATTGAGCAGCCGACCAAGATGCCATTTGCTGGTGTTGTTGGCGTACTGGCTGACCGTGGTTTTGGTATTGCTGATCCCGCCTCCGGCGGTGGTGACCGCCATATTGGTCACATTACCATAGCTATCTACAGTCTGGGTGGTGGTCACAGTTTTTAACAGCTTGCTCTTTACCGCCAGGTCATAGCTTTTTTCAATCGTTTTTTTCAAATAGGGCTGATGGACCTTGCCGCTTTTTTTACTATCCCATTGATTGGTACTGTCAGAAAGCAACTGGCCGGAGGATGTTTTGACCAGGGTTCTTGAAGGCATTCCTATATAAGGGAAGTCCTGCCTATAAGTCGTTTCTGTCACAGTGCCGGTTTGGTTATCCGTGCTCGTTAACGTTTCAAAACCGAGAAATCCACGACCACCTCCCTGTATCCGGGCACCGGCATAACGATAACTGACAGAACTTTTAGCCGTACTGGCAATACTGCCATTGTTATTGGCTGCAGGCGCACTGCTGGCTACCTGACTCACCACATAGGTAGGCGCTGTAAAATCAAAGACTGGTGAGCCTTTGCCCCAGATATTTTTGATTCCGCCGGTACCACGAGTGTACACCCCGGTACCGATCAGGGACTGGTAGGTGATATCGGTTTCGGCCCCCAGACTGCTGGTGATCCGGGTGATCACATCCCGACTTTTACCCCCTTTTTTTGCCAGCTGAATATAGGCTGTACTGCCAGTTGCAGAACTCATAGCCACATTCAAAGGCATGGGAGCATCTAAACAGGATACTGGATAACATCCCCCCCAAGGCGGTGGCGGTGTTGGAGTAGGTGTTGGAGTAGGTGTTGGAGTAGGTGTTGGAGTAGGTGTTGGCGCTGAGCCACCTACATTGATATAATCCCGAGCCCCATCACCGTTAATATCAACAAAGTAATTGTTATCGCTGCCATAGTACTTGGCATTGATGGCTTTTGGGGCGTTATAGTTCTGGCCATTCCAAGTCTTGATGTAGGTGTTGCTATTCTTGGCGTAAAAGAGATCAGTCAGGCCATCGTGATTGTAGTCCACGAAACTCAGGCTTTCAGCAATCGCCTGGTCATTTTTGAGATCAAAACCCAACGTTTTACCTGGAGCAAATCCCCGGCCAGTATTCAGATAAAAGTACTTTCCGTACATCATATCCGGCAGACTGTCACCGTTCAGGTCAACAAATAGAGCGTCCTCTCCCCCGCCAATACCGGAAAAATGATAATAATTATTTGAGCTTCCAGTAGAAGCGTAAATATCCCAGCCTAACTCCATACGAGGCGTTTCCTGGCAGGTACGAAACTCCCCTTCCAGACACAAAGCATAGGACTTGACCAGATAATCAATACGACCATCGCCGTTAACATCCTGACGGAATTTGTCACTGACCTCAGAAATAAAGTTAGTCCAGAGCCCGCTGTTGTTTCCTGGGCCGATCAGATGAAACCGGTTGGTAATATTCTGCGGTGCAGAGAAAAGATATTGATAGGGAGAGTCTGCTTTCTTGTTTCTGCGGCTATACCTGACCGCTATCTGCTTTTCAGCCACTGACACATTCATAGCACTCAATGGCATAGTGCAACCTCTACCCGGTCTACACCCACCACCAGGTGGAGGCGTTGGTCTGGGACTTGGACTGGGGTTAGAGCTGGAATCACTTTTTAAAACAGGCTCAGGCTGTGCGGAACTGCCTGCTTTGCTGGCATCGGTATAGACAATGTCCATCATTCCGTCGCCATCCACATCCGCCAGGGTAGAGCTGGCAGAGGGTATGCCGGTATCGATATACTGACCTACGTAGTCTTGGCCGTCGGACAGGCGTATCTTCCAGTTACCATCCTTGTAGAGCAGATCGTGTTTTCCGTCGTAATTAAAGTCCGTCAGGTGCCAGTCCTTGTCCGCATTGATAATGCCGCTTCGATAGAAGGACTGACCCTTTTTAACCAGCTGACTACCGTCAGAGACATAGCTGTGAAGATGGTTGGTACCGACCACGATCAGGTCTTCCAGACCATCTCCATTTATGTCCGCAGCACGGGCTTTTTTTGTGCCACCGACCACCGCTGCTGTTTTGACTGTTTGATAACCAGCTTCTATGGTTTCCCAGTCAAAGCGAGTTTCAGGGAAGCAATGGCTGCTGTTGCACTCCTGAACGCTAGAAATTCGGCTAGTTCCCGTCACTGTGCTGATTTGGTAGCGGAGAATGTGACGACGCAATAACGCCCCAGAAACTTTGACTTCGATCGCTTCCAGCCGTTTGCCCAGAGTAGCTGATGCGCCTTCTGCATAAAAAACCGCTTTATCGGGCCTGCTGTCGTAATAAACAAAGCCCACCTGATGCTTGCCACCAGCGTAGGAGATGTTGTTGATGGCGTACTCACCAGTACTGTTATCTTCGGTATAACGGAAGGTGATCGCATTATTGCTATTAAGAACACTGTCCTGGATTTTATTAACAGCCCAGACCAAAGGACGGGTGCTACCACCGGCTTCGATACGAGCATCAGTCGTATTGCCGTACTCACTGACACTGCCATCCTTGCGCCAGATCTTGAACCATTGGGGATAGCCGGAAACTGCCCCATAAGACACAACTTTAGTCTGGCTATTGATTTCGGTCCGGTACTCAGTGCCATTAGCTCCATAGTTACCACTAACCGCCATCAGTCGTTGACCATCCAGACAGAACTTATTATGGCTCTCTGAGGTACTGTCATCTTGCTCCAACGTCGGACGACATCGGGTAATGCTGGACAATCCGTTCAGGCTCCAGCCCTTACCCAGATGTCCATTCCCACCCTGGCTGTCGTAACTGATTCCAAGCTGCGGTGTTAACCCGGCAATACCGGCAGGCAGGTTAATAGGAATAGAGTAGGTAGCACTGCCGGATTCATTGACTCTGAATTCACCCGCCGTTGAACCGGTCAGTTCTGGCAAGTCTGGCCAGGTCAGACCACTGCCTTGCCCCACGGATGTCATTGACAAGCCAGCAGATAACAAGACCCCCGCTAATATCGAGCGTTTCACTCTTCTTTTTCTGGCAAAGCCCGTTCGTATATAATCCAACATTTTTAGCTTCCTGCTAATTCCTGTTTTCTTTTTTTGCGTTTTCAAAGAACACCGTTTGCCAATACATCCTTTAGTGGAAACCGTGTTCAGACTTTTGTATCAACCTGTCGTCTTTTTCAGGCGTTCTCGTAATTGTTTCAAACGTGTTTGCAGATCGTTTTCAGCGTCACCGACTGTTTTTGTTTGGGCGTTTTGTTTGGGTTGCCCAGGCCGAAGAATGACTGGCTTGTCCAGGACGGGTTGATATTGATCCGGATTGAGCAACAATTGCTCCAGTTGACCGTTACGACTCAGAATGACTTTGTCCTGATCGATCCTCTTAATAATCACCCCTGAAGCCAACTCATCAGCTTCTCGAAACAAGTCATTACCCTGGCCGCTGCTGATAGAGATGGCAGACAGGTTCCGTTGCGTTGAAAAATAGATGGCCTCAAGAGTGTATGAGAATGTGGTAACCGGAGTAACACCTGGTAATACCTGAACGACCTCAAGGGCCTCAGGTGATTGATACACACCAAAAAACTGTGTATCCAGCTCAGCCAGAGGCAACGATTCATCTAAGGTTAATTCATCCGAAACCAAAGCCACGGGCACAACCCAATCTGCATCATGATTAACCAAAACCCAGTCTGCATGGAGTTGATAAGCCAGACTGGCCAGCAAACCAGACAGCAGAATGACGGGGAATAGCCAGACCGGCTTGATTCGCCAGCCTGTATTTTGAGTAATAGCTAAAGACATCATCCCATGACGCAGCAATATCTGACTCAGATACCGCCTTCATTCCTACATTGTATTTTTATTTGCTTTTTTAAACGACTAAAAGCATACGTCAAAAACATCTTATTACAAATGATAAACATTTTCTGTCTTTTATAATGAGATAATCAACACATTTACATTTGAAATTTGTCGTTCAGTTGAAAAGAACCGGTCAACTGAATTACCATTCCTAACCAATAATAAATACAAGCAAAGGAACATTAAGCTGTGGATCAAAGGATTGCCAGTGTCCGGCTGTTTCTGGTGCAGTCATTTTTTTTCAGTCTGCTGATCATGCAGAGTTTTTTTGCTGTTGCATCGGGCAACCCCTCTCCCAATGAACCTGACTCGAATATCCGTATCAACATCAAGAATGGCGAAATCCAGGATTTGATCCGCTGGGTGGCGGAGGCCTCAGGTCGCAACGTCATCGTAGACCCCCGAGTCAAGGGCAAGGTCTCGGTCATTTCTAATGACAGCATGTCACCCGACGAAGCTTATCAGGCGCTTTTGTCCGTCCTTCAAGTACACGGTTTTGCCGCTGTGGATAACAACGGCCTGATTAAGATTGTTCCAGAATCGTTAGCACGACAGAATGCCTTGCCCGTTGTGGATAGCAACGTGCGTAATACCGATGAGCTGGTCATCCAGATCATCAAACCCAATCATATTGCCGTCAATAAATTGCAGGCTTTGCTGCGACCTTTGTTGCCCCAGTCCAGTTATCTGGTCACTCATCCTGACAGCAACGCGCTGATCATTGCTGACCGTGCTGCCAATATCGTCAAGCTGCTGGGTATTGTTGAACGCATTGACCAGGCCAGTGAACGCACGATTGATGTCGTTGAGCTCAAATTCGCCAGTGCCCAGGAGGTAGCCAGGATGATTCAGGCGATCTGGCCTACTCAGGGGCAGGATAATGCGGCACAAAGCTATCAGCTGGCCATTGATGAGCGCACCAACAGCCTGCTGGTCTCCGCTGCTGCGACGGAACGAAAGAAGATCCGCCAGATCATCGATACCATGGATCGCCCTGCTGACAGCAATGGCAATACTCAAGTGATTTATCTGCACTACCTCAAGGCCAAGGAAGTGGCAGGCATACTGAAAGCGATGGTGGAGAACATCAAACGAGGTTCAACGGATATCAGCATCAGTAATGCCAGGGTTTCTATTGAACCCGGTGAGACGACCAATGCCCTGATTCTCACCGCACCACAAACGCTGATGAGCACCATGCTGGATGTGATCAAAAAGCTGGACATCCGTCGCGCCCAGGTGTTGGTGGAAGCCATTATTGTTGAAGTTAAGGACGAGAGTGCGTTGGAGCTGGGGGTGCAATGGTCCACCTCCGACTCCGCCAGAGACAGTTCTGGCGTTGTAGCAGGCACCCGTTTTTCTTTTGACGGTTCGGACAGTTTTGGTCAGTTCTCTGAAGGGAGCTTCGGCACCGGGTTAAGCCTGGGTTTTTATAACAAGGGCTCGCTGAATGCCCTGGTCAAAGCGATGGCGACGGACGACGCCTTTAATATTCTCTCTACGCCCACCCTGGTGACTCTGGACAATGAGGAGGCCAAAATCGTCGTGGGCCAGAACGTGCCTTTTATTACCGGCACCACCGGCGGTTCCGGGACCGGTGACAACCCCTTCCAGACCATTGAACGCAAAGATGTCGGTACCAAACTGGCCATCACGCCCCAGATCAATGGCGGTGACGCCATCACCTTGAAGATTCTTCAGGAAATTTCCAGCATCAATACTCAGACCCAGGCGGCTGATGTGGTGACGGACACCCGTTCCATTGAAACCAGCGTCCTGATCCGGGATGGGGATGTCCTGGTACTGGGCGGCTTGATCACCGATGAGGTGGTCAAGAATACCAGCAAAGTCCCCTTGCTGGGTGATATTCCCTGGCTGGGACGACTGTTTACGGCAGACCGCAACACCACCCGCAAGCGCAATCTGATGCTGTTTGTAAAACCCAAGATCATGAAAAACTTTGATGTGGCAACCAGCATTTCCCAAGGGCGGTATCGTTTTATCCAGGAAGCACAGCGACAGTTTGGTAAAAAGCTGCAAGGGGGTGAAGCACAGGAGGGTGACTACCTGATCTTGCCGGATGTGGAGGCACTCAAACCTGAAGCACCCACGTCGTTTATTCAAGACAGTCGCTCAGGGTAAAGGTTATGGCTGTTGTTTCATCCCATAAACCCGCACAGTCTGGATTCACTTTCATTGAACTGATGGTGGTTTTACTGGTTTTGGGTGTGATAGCCAGCCTGGTCACTCTGGCTCCCAGAATGAATCAGTCCCCTGCTGCGGTGCAGCAAGCTGAGCGCCTCGAAATTTTGTTCAAGTCCGTACGAGACAAAGCCTTCTTCCAGAACCAGACCTATGGCTGGGTTCTGAAGCCGGATGGTTATCACTGGCTCCGCTGGAACCAGGATGATGCTCGCTGGGAAGTCTGGGAGGAAGCCGAGTTTCAGTCGGTCACCTTACCTGAAGCTTGGCAGACGACGTTTGAGCAGGATTTTTCCAGTATCGCAACAAGCCAGCCAGAACCTGCAGTCACAGCCGTCATCTTCCCGGATTATCAGATGACGCCTTTTCGTCTTTCACTCTCCAATGCTGACCGTTCTCAAACTGCGGTGCTGACCACGGATGGTTTGAATGATGTTGCGATTCAATAAAGCAGAAGGGTTTACTCTGGTTGAGGTAATGGTGGCTCTGGCCATCTTTTCCGCAGCAGCCGGTTTACTACTGGTTTCAGAAGGCAACAGCACCCGCTCCGCTCGCTATCTGCACGAAAAGATTCTGGCCACTGAACTGGCTGAAAATATCCTGAACCAGAAGCTGGCTATTCCACTGAAAGTCAGTCCAGGCGAAACGAGTTATATGGAAAGTTATCAGGACAGGCAATGGTCTGTGCGGGAACGATGGGCAGCCACTTCCATGGCAGGCTTTTATCGAATCAAGGTGGATGTGTTTGCCAACGAAGCGCCTGCCGAGAATGAACCGCCCCTGTCTTCTCTGACCACCTTTATCAAGGAAGCCAGTATCAAGGAGTCAAGATCATGAAACCCCAAGGCTTCACCTTGATTGAGTTGCTGATCGCCCTGTTTATTTTTTCACTGATCAGTGGTGCGGCCTATCGACTCCTGGTCTCTGTCAGCCAGAGCCATCAGGCGACTGAGCATGTATTGTCTCAGATGGCCCAGGGGCAAAAAGCTCGACTGATTCTGGAGAACGACTTCAGTCAGCTGTCACCCCGAGCCATCCGTGATGCTTACGGTGAACGTCAACCGGCTCTGATCAGCATGCCTCAATCCGATTATCTGGTGGAGTTTACCCGGGCAGGCTGGCAAAACCCTCTGAACCAACCCCGCAGTTCAATGCAACGTGTCGCCTATCAATTAGTAAATGGGGAGCTGCACCGGCTTTATTGGCAGTGGTTGGACAGGGCGCCCAGTGCCCAGGTAAAAAACCAGGTGCTGATGACTGGGGTCAGTCAGGTCAGCCTGCGTTTTCTGGATCAACAGCAGCAATGGCATCAACAGTGGTCATCGGATCATGCGGGACAAGCGGCCTTAAGAGCCGTTGAAATGGCCCTAACCTTTCAGGACCAGCGAACTCAAATCATGACCTTTGCTGTTACATCCGGAACACTGCCTGTACAGGAGTCGACCTGATGTTAGCCCGTCAACAAGGTATTGCTCTGGTCTACGTGCTGTTGCTGTTTTCGGTGATCACGGTCATGGCTTCACAGATGATCATCGGTTTGATGAACCAGACCCGGCACAGCAGTCATTACCTGGAACGCTCCCAGGCCCGTCTTTACGCCTTGGGGGTGGAACAATATCTGGCGACGGTTCTGGAAGCCAACGCTCAGGACGATCTGAAAAAGCAGCGACGGGTCGACGCTTTGGCAGAAGCCTGGAACCTGACAGCCGTCGCCTTTGAACTGGAACAGGGCTCGGTCGAAATTTCCGTTCAAGATGAACAGGGTCTGCTGAATATGAATAATCTGGCAGCCCAGAATACTCTGGCGGTTCAGTCGTTGCGTATCTTTCAGAACCTGCTGGTTAATCATTCTATGGACCCGAATCTGGCGTATCGGGTTCAGGACTGGGTGGACAGCGACCGGGAGGTTTCCTCTCAGGGCGCGGAAGACAACACCTATCTACTGGCTTCACCGGCTTACCGGACGGCCAATACGACAATGACTTCCCTTTCGGAGTTGCGTCTTATCCAAGGATGGTTCAACCAGAGTAGTCATTCAGTTATGCCGGAGTTATCGGCACTACCCGATACCACCCGAATCAATATTAATACGGCCCCCAGAGACGTTTTATTGGCCTTGTCCAACCAGCTGTCTACAGCCCAGGTTGATGACATTATTCAACAACGACAGACCCAGGGCATTGACAGTATGGAAGCCTTGCTGAACATTCCTTCACTCAAACCTCAAGCCAACGATCTGCAAGCGGCTCCTCTGACGTTTTACAGCCAACACTTCAGCGCACGCATCAAGGCACGCTTCAGAGACACCGAGTATGAAATGCGCTCATGGTTTCAAGTCAGTGACCGGGGCGAGGTGTTTATCACTCACAGGGAAGTTGGCTCACCCATGAATCCAGTCTGGTCACAGGGAGTATCGGCCTTATGAATCAACCGTTGTTTATCCGCATTCCTCCGGATCAGTATCCACTGCATGAGCACACTCAAATTCAGTGGCAGCTGTTTTCAGAGGGCACGCCCTCTCACTCGGTGTCTATTTCCGAAATCACTTCACTTCGAGCCCAGCTCGATGAGCTCGAGATCAATGCATCATCCAACCTGGAAGTGATTATTTTTCTCACGGGCAGACTGGTTAATCATCAACGCAAACGAGTGAATAAAAAGCAACACAAGCATTTGGATTCTGCTCTGCCTTATTTAATGGAAGACGGTTTGACCGATGAGCTTAAGCAGCTGCATTTTGCCCAGTCGGTTCACGATCAACAGGGCAACGACATAGGTCTCAAGGTATCCAGTATCCGCCATGCAGACATGAAGCCACTGCTGAATTTACTGAACAGCCAGCAACTTTCACCCCAAATCATTGTCGCCGAGTCTGAGCTTTTCGACATGGATCATGAAGGCCTGAATATCTGGGTTGAACAGGGAGCGGCTCTGGTTCAGCAGCCAGATGACGGCTATCTGGCCATGACCACCACAGCGGTGCCCTTTGCCCTGTTGAATGCTCAAGAAAATGAGGAATATCCAGCTACTGCTCCTATTACCCTCTGGCATTCGGAAATAGAGGATCATGTCCAAAATGAAGCAGTAAACAAGGTTGCCAGTTCATTAGCGCAATTTGGCTGGCCTGTAGATAGTCGTACATTACCGGTAACACTCCTGACCCATCTGGCCCAGTGCTTTCTGTCATGCTCACCATCAACTCTCTGTAACCTTCGCTCGGGGGACTATAAAGACCCCAGCTTCCATCAAAACAAGCATCGCCTGAAAAGCCGACTGTTGATGCTGGCAGGCTGTTGGTTATTGCTTGAACTCGGTATTCGGTTAGGTGAAGGCGTGTATTTTCAACATCAGGCAGAACAATACTGGCAAGACAGTGCTACCCGTTACCTGCAAAGCTTCCCTCAAGACCGTCAGGTACAGGAAGCAGCCGAGGTACGCCCTGGATCAGTGGATATCCAGACACGATTACAGAGTCGTTTAAACGCAGCGACCATAGAACCAAATGCGCCTGCCTTTCTGCCATTACTGGCCAAACTCAGCAACACAGATGAGTCAGACTCTCAAGGCCAGATCAAACCGGAAAGTCTCAGTTTTAATCACTCACAACAAACACTGCAACTTGAAATGGAAACGGACAGCCTGGCCAGTGTCGACCAGTATCTGGCAACACTCAAACAATCCGGCCTGAAAGCTCAACTGGACAGTGCCAATCAGAGCGATAACCGGGTGATTGCCCGTCTCACTATCGCCCATCCACTATAGGAGAATAAGCAATGAAACGTTCTTATTCGCTCAAGATGCCGGATGTACTTCAAGCCTTAAAAAAGCACTTTGTACAACTCTCAAACCGAGACCAGAAAGCGCTGTCCCTGCTGAGCCTGTTTGTGCTGGCGGTCATGGTCTACCTGTTGCTCTGGCAGCCTCTGAGCCAATGGTCGGTGACGGCAAAACAAGACTTCCAACATCAACGCACGGTGAACCAGTGGGTTGCAGGCCATATTCATCAGGCCACGGTTCAGCCCGAGCCTGTGGCAAAGGAGCACTCAGATCTTCCCTCGCTGATCACCCAATCAGCTAAATCATTTGAGCTGTCACTGAGTCGTGTGCAACCGGGCAGTAACGGCCTGTCGGTTTGGCTGGAGCAGGCACCCTATCCTGCTTTGCTGCAATGGTTGGAAGAGCTGGAAATTAATCAACAGCTGAGATTTGAACAGGTTCGTATTGATCGCCTGGAAGCCGGAGGTGAGGTGAAAGCGTTTATTCATATCAGCAGCTAAAACCACTATGGATGATTCATCCACAAAAAACTTTCAAGGACGCAAGCAATGAAGCACTCTGGACAACACACGAAACAGCACGGCTTTACCCTGATTGAGATTATGGTGGTCGTTGTCATTCTGGGTATTCTGGCTGCACTGGTAGCCCCTAATATACTGAGCCGACCAGACCAGGCTAAAGTCACTGTTGCTCGTTCGGATATTGAAGCCATCGCTCAGGCACTGGAGCTGTATCGCCTGGACAACGGCCATTACCCGTCCACGGACCAGGGATTGGAAGCACTGGTTAAAAAACCTACTCTGTCACCCATTCCCCAACGCTGGAATCCGGAAGGCTACCTCAAGAAAAAGCCAATGGACCCCTGGGGTAATCCTTATCTGTATTTGTACCCTGGTAACCGAGGCACTTATGACCTGTACTCTCTGGCGGCTGACACCCGCGAAGGCGGCGAAGGCATCCATACGGATATCGGGAACTGGGGAGCCGAATCATGATTCAGGAAACGCCTCTGCTTAATGAACAAGACAGTCCACCGAAACGCCTGCCGTTTTTCTTCGCCAAGAAACAGGGCATTGTTATTGTCAGGGAGCAAGACAAGTCAACGGCCTATTTTCATCAGTATCCCGTTCCAACGGTTTTGACAGAGTTAATGCGCTTCAGTACCGAAGCCCTGCACTATCAACAGGTCAGTGAAGAGCAGTTTGCCGAACACTTGTCAGCCTGCTACCAAAACGACACCTCTGATGCACTGCAGGATGCTGCGGGTATTAGTGATGAGCTGGACCTCACCCGTCTGGCCGAAGCGGTGCCTACCTCTGAAGATCTACTGGAACAAAGCGACGATGCGCCTGTCATTCGACTGATCAACGCCTTACTGTCCGAGAGCCTCAAACAGGAAGCGTCCGATATCCATATTGAAACCTTTGAAAGCTTGCTGATCGTGCGAATCCGTGTGGATGGCGTACTGCGAGAAATCCTCCGGTTACAACGAACAGTGGCCGCCCTGCTGGTTTCCCGCATCAAGGTGATGGCAAAGCTGGATATTGCTGAAAAGCGCATTCCCCAGGACGGTCGTATTTCACTGAGGGTGGCAGGCAAGGAAGTGGATGTGCGTGTATCGACACTCCCTTCCAGCAATGGTGAAAGGGTTGTGTTACGTCTACTGGATAAAGCCAAAGGTAAACTCGACTTGAACCACTTGGGTATTTCTTCAACAGCCCTGGCTGACCTGAAGCAGCTGCTGAAAAAGCCCTATGGCATTCTTCTGGTCACCGGCCCCACCGGATCGGGTAAAACCACCACGCTTTACGCCAGTCTGACTTCACTGAATGACCAGTGTCGTAATATTCTGACCGTCGAAGACCCTATTGAATATCAGTTGCAAGGCATTGGCCAGACCCAGGTCAACACCAAAGTCGATATGACTTTTGCCCGAGGGCTCAGGGCCATATTGCGTCAAGACCCGGATGTTGTCATGGTGGGGGAGATCCGGGATCAGGAAACGGCGGAGATTGCTGTCCAGGCCAGCCTGACCGGGCACCTGGTACTCTCCACCTTGCATACCAATACAGCGGTTGGGGCACTCACCCGATTAAAGGATATGGGAGTTGAGCCTTTCTTGCTGGCCTCCAGCCTTGTGGGTGTGGTTGCTCAACGTCTGGTCAGGGTGCTTTGTCCGGATTGCAAGGAAGCCTACCCACCCAGTCCTGCCGAATGCCAACAGCTGTCTATTCCGTTTACACCAGAGCTGCAATTCTACAAAGCCGTTGGGTGCCCAGAGTGCAACCACAATGGCTACAGGGGAAGAACCGGCATTTATGAAGTGGTGACTGTCGATGAAACCCTGAAACAGATGATTCTGGAAAATCAGGGGGAGCAACGCATTGCGGACTATGTGCATCAACACACCTCCAGCATCCTGAATGATGGTCAGCGTAATGTCCTAAGCGGACTGACATCACCGGAAGAAGTCCTGAGAGTCACCGTCAACCAATAATACCAGCCGTCAGGGAAGGGAATAAACACACATGGCCGCCTATGAATTTATTGCCATCACTCCACAGGGAAAGCGGGAAAAGGGAACGCTGGAAGCGGACAGTTCAAGGCTGATTCGACAGCAACTGAGGGACAAAGACTGGTTGCCACTCTCTGTGCAAGCGGTAGCCGAGCAGAAGAAATCAACAGAGTCAGCTCAACCCTTGTTTCAACGGGGGTTATCGGCCACCGAGCTGGCCACCCTGACCCGACAACTGGCCACTCTGATTCAGGCGGCCATGCCGGTCGAGGAGTCACTCTATGCCGTAGCCGCCCAGCAGGAAAAACGACGTATCAAGAATACTTTGTTGGCCATTCGCTCCCGTGTGCTGGAAGGATATACCCTGGCGCAGAGCCTGGAAGCCTTCCCTGGCATCTTCCCGCCAATGTACCGGGCCACAGTCGCAGCGGGAGAGTCCTCCGGTTATCTTGATCGTGTATTAAACCAGCTGGCCGATTACACCGAAGCCCGAATGCAGTCGATCCGCAAGATCCAGCAGGCACTGCTGTATCCTTTAATCCTAGTGGTAACGGCCATAGCCATCATCAGCTTTTTGTTAGGTTATGTGGTGCCTGACGTCATCAAGGTGTTTGTAGACAGCGGTCAGACATTGCCATGGATTACCCGTGCACTGATACACACCAGCGAAAGTTTCCAGAGTTATTGGCCCTTTCTGTTGGGTATAACCCTGCTGCTTTTTCTGGCAGGGAAAAGTGCCCTGAAAAATAAAAAGCTGCACCTGCTTTGGCATCGTACATTGTTAAAGCTGCCCATGATCGGTAAGTTTTCCAGAACCGCCAATACAGCCCGTTTTGCCAGTACCCTGAGTATCTTAAGCCGATCAGGCGTTTCATTGGTGGAAGCCCTGACCATCTCAGCGCAAGTGATCAATAACCTTGCGATGAAACAAGCCGTTGAACAACTGGCCAGCCATGTTAGTGAAGGTACCAGCCTGAACAAAGCCATGATGGAAATCGGACTGTTTCCACCATTGATGGTACATATGGTGGCCAGTGGTGAGTCGACCGGCGAACTGGACCAGATGCTGGAGCATATTGCTCATAGCCAAAGCCAGGAGCTGGAGAATAAAACGGCGATACTGTTAGGGCTGTTCGAACCTCTGATGTTGGTTGTGATGGGTGGGATCGTCATGTTGATTGTGCTGGCAATTTTATTACCGATTTTAAACATGAACCAGTTACTGGGCTTTTGAAAAGGCACAGGCAGTGCCTTTAAACCTCTGCTTCATAGGAGGGTAGATCCGGCACCTCGGATTTAATGCTTCCGGCTTCGACCAGGGCTTTGCTTCCCACTGCCACAGTCTCCCCCTGGACAGTAATCTGACTACCATCTCTCAGGGTCACCTTGCTGGTGCCATTGCCATTTTTGGCTGTCACGGTGACGATGGTTTTTGCCCCTTCAGGAATCAGTGATTTGAACTGCTGCCAGATGTTGGTGGTGGCCATAGTGTTCTCCGATTAAAAGTGACGCTCGAGTTCTATACTTTGACTGACTTTTCCCTGTCGTGTAGTGATGCTGGAAGACAGACATAGAGCTCGCCAGTTACCAGGGACATCCTGCACCTCAAGCAACTGCCCAGGCTCAATCAGCCCGGGTGCGGTATTGCTGTCTGTCAGTGGCATCTCCAGGGTGGTGATACTTTGATGCCCACCTTTCGCCAGTTCATTCCTGCCTCGCTCAGTGTTTACCTGAGTTTCTGTCAGCCAGTCTTCCAGAATATCCGGTGCAGGATGATCACCTGCAGTGCCTTGGCGTTTGACGTTGACCGCGACACCGGCATGAGTCCCTGATACATAGACGGCATTGTATTCCGGTTCTGGTCGCCAACTGGCGCTCAGGCCGATGACCATGCTGGCCGGTATGATCTTGTCCATGGTGGCGCTGTCCCAGTGCCACGGACTGGCCGGATAGCGAGGCTTGATGTTCAGCTGGTCTGCATCCCGGGAAGGGATCACTACCGCACCGGCTGTGCTGGCCAGTCGGGTGACTACTGTCATGGCGGTTTCGCTCTGGTAGCTGAAGCTGCCCCCGGGGATAATCCAGTCGGGTGTGCTGTAATCATCCAGTTCGGGATAGAGCGCAGAAAAGCCAGTGTTGGCCAGTTCTTCAGTGATCGCCTGTTTTGCATTGACGTTGCTGCTGTTGGATTTGCTGCGCTGGGGGGCATAAGGTGCTGCCAGCAGTTGTGTACGACTGGTTCCGTAGACCGTGTATTGCTCTTGGCCGAATGCTCTTGTGTCGGTATAGCGTTCAATGATGAAGACCCATTTCCAGCCATTGATATCGACCTCGATTTGCTTGGGGCCGTCCTGATCGGACTCCACTAATGCCAGGCTACTGGCCCCCCAAAGTTCCCCACTGAGGCTCCAGCTGAAGCTGTCGACGTCGAGGCTGATGTCCATGTTGCTCATCTCTATCGGTGTCCTGTCGGGCAAAGTCACCACACTGATGGTATTCATAAGCAGATAGCTCTCCCTGATCTCGGGCTGTTCCGGTTTTGGCTTTTCAATGACATCAATCTCGCCACCGTACTGACTCTTGATGCCATCGTCCTTGGCTTTTCTGCCTGGCCCCCAGGACAGAATGACCGGCTCATCCTGGATGCGGTTACTGCTGAAGGCAGAGTGTTGCTGTGAATCTCTGGGCTGGATAGCCCGATTGGCAGAACGCTCGCCCAGATTGAAATAGACCGTTGGGGTGGTCACGGGTGAGTAACGTCTGGCTGCAAAGGTGAAGTTCAGCAGTGTAGGCCCTGACACCTGGTAGCCACTGACCATGATCTGATGTGCAACCCCATACTCATCGCTGCGATCAAAGCGCTCAGTGTTCTGTCGGTCTTTGTAAGTGGCCTGCTGCCACTGTTCACTGCCCAGCTGCTCCCTGGCCTGGATGCTTTGATCCTGGGTTTCTCTGATGCTGAATTCTTTAGCAGGCGGTTGCCGCCAGAGACCCTGTTGCTCATTCTTCCGAGCATCGGCTTGCTGGTGACTGATCCTGACCGATTCCTCCAATTCAGGCACCTTGCCCCAGAACAGCCCGAGCTGAGGCGCTTCCAGAATGTTCGCCTGGTGACTACTTTGCTGAATACGGGCCTGAACCGTCATCGAGTGCTGAAACGCACTACGGGCAGATATCTGGTAGGAGCTTCCTGTCTGCCACTGACTCTGGCAGGCACTCACGACAGTGGGCGGAGGAATAAAGGCATAGGTGGGCTGTGGATAAAACTCGAAGTGGGAGGCCGGTTGATAAGCCTCCCGGGTAAAGTTGAAGTCTTTTGTCTTGCTTGGACTCAGAGGGAAATACGCCACTTAACTCTCCGGCACAATTTCCGGTGTTACCGGACCATGAGCCAATGGCCGAGTGTAAGGCTTGGCCTTGAATTGGGCGGTGCCAATGGCCTGGATGCTGTCATCAAACCACCAGACGGGTTCTGTGCTGCTGCCGGTACCGGCTACGGTACAGAGGTAGACATAGCCCTGGAAGCTTGCCGGTCGGATCACATCACCGACTTCATAAACCGTATCGGCTTGCCAAACCTCACCGTAGTCGTCCACTGCCATGACAAACACAGCACTTTCATAGGGACTCGTATCCAGAGAGTAACTGCCACTATCACTGTCGCTAAGTACACTGTTCAAAACAGCATGCCTGATTTCCTGACTGCCATCCACTTCCAGCTGAGCTTGAGTAATAGCGAAGACCCGACGAGCCACCGGTTGATCGTCTTCTGTTACTGTGCCCTGGATGCGGGTAGTGTTGCCATTGCCGGGAATGATGATACCGCCGCCATTGTTTGAAGTCGGTGGACTGTTGGTATCGACCCAGATAACAGTGGTGTCGTCAGTATTAGTCCAGATCAGTTCACTGCTGACGCTTTGACGACTGGTGGTTATTTTCAGCGGATTGTTACTGTCTTCAAAATCCCAGTACCATAAGGTTACATAGGGACTGCCCGAGGTAGTAAGGGGAATGGCTGTTGTGTTGTATTGATTCATCAGCGTGGCTTTCAGAACCAACAGCCCCTTGGCATTGCCTAACGATGTCCCTTCCCCTCCCAAAATAGCCCTGAACCAGGTAGAAAAGATCATCATATTTCTATGGTGATAGAGGGTGCCGGTATCAACTGACTGTGTCACTCCGTTAATCTTTATCACTGTGCGTTCAAGGAATGAATTTCTACTGGGGTTGATCGTGACCACCAGTTCGAACAGTGCGTCAAAAGGGATAGCGTTCACACTATAGGTCCGAACTCCCAGTCCCCCGTTCTGGGTTCCGAATACTTTGATGACTCCATTCTCAATGTAGATATCCAGAATATAGGTTGAGCCCTGAGAAGAACCGCTCGAAAAAGTGCGTAATAGAGGGATTTTCTGATCAGACTGACTCGAGTCCACTTGAAGCAGGGCATAAAAGTAAAAGTCTTTAGTAGAGTAAAGGCCGTCATTATTATTGGCATTAACCTCCGGACTCTCCAGCCGTCCAAGGATATTCTCTTTAGAAAACCATATGCCCGCCATCAGTCCGCATCCCCCCGAATCTGCAGTGTGAACTGGTCACTGGTTTCGGTGCCCTGGCCAGCCAGCACAGTTCGGCAAATCCATACAGGAGCCAAGCAGCCATCGGTATTGAACCGGATCGCATTCCCTACAGCCCAGCCAGTCCCCCATCCTTCGGCCTTGATAGAGAAGTAAGGCGTACCCGTTTCCGGATTAATGGGAGCGGCATCGGCAGCCGTCGTTGCGGTATCAATAATCCCAAGTTTCTCTTCCACGACCTGGAAAGCGGTAGAAGAAGTGAAAATAATGGCCCACTTGCCGAAGATGGCTCCTTTGTTGGTGACCTCCAGGGGATAGTTGACGGTGTTGTACTGAGCGGTGGTGTTATCGCCGATGCGTTCATCCGTCCAATTGGGGTTGCCTCCGTCCCAGACTTTTTGACTGAAGAAGTGATGGACCCTGGCCTGCAAGTCACCATAAACAACAGCACTGCTGACTTGGGTTTCACTGGCCGGTAAGTCCCAGGGCACGGGTGCAATGATGGTGACCTCACCATTGATCTGAACATCACTGGCCACGCTCATATGTTCGACCCTGTCCTTGATCGTAAACGGCGCTGTCAGACTGTTGCCTTCTACATCCTGGAGCAGCAGTGGATCGGCAAAGGTGACTTTGCCTTCGGCTCGGTCTGTCGTGTATTGAGCCGGATCAAGAGCAGAACCCTGGCTGTCCTCCACGGTAATCTCGGCTTGGTGATCCCGGTTCAAGGTGACCACTCGGCCTGCCGTGGGTGTACCGGCGTCAGTAGACTGGGTATGGCTGATCACCACAATATCGCCCGGGCGATAAATCGGCACCTGGCCATTAGGCGGCAAACGTACCGGATCAAGACCGATCAGTTCAGCATCCAGGGGCAGGCTGGTTTCCACAATGCAGTTGTAGCGCACACTCTGGGGGATGACGTAGATGGGCTCGTTATCTGGAGAGCTGCCATCCGTGAAGGTCAACTCACACCAGCCAGTGGTGGTATCCATGGTACCCTGAACTTCAGAGGTATTAATCTCACCGTTGAAGTCTGCTGTAGCAGTGATGATCTCAGCATTATCCACACGCACAGCAGTGAGCTGCAGGCTACCGGCCCGGATGGGTGCGCCAGGGGTTCTGAAAGCGATGGCATCGACCTTAAAGCCGCCCGAGATAGTCGCAGCTGCCTGAATGTTGGCTGTGCTCACCGAGCCCGAAGGATAAACAGAGAGAGTGGCTATGCCACCGGTGTAATCCAGGGAGCCCACAGAGACACCGGCATTGGTCTGACTGCTGACGTCTTTGTACAAGACACCATCCCGGTCAAAGTAGAGCTCACCGTCCCATTCCAGGACGACACTGCCGGGCAACAGGGGATCTTCAATCAAAGGCAGCAGGTCGATGGTCAGTTCCGGCGCACTGAGGGTATCCGTATTCGCCTGGTGGCTAAGGCTGTTACTTTGTGCCTGGCTGGTGACCGTGTTTCCAGAGAAGACTTCTGTCTTGGTGGTGTTAGTGTGAATCAGCTTGTATTTGTAGGCGCTTTTTTTGAGCGTGTACTCTGGGTAGTTATAGTTCTCTGTCGCCTGCAGAGTAAAGTTGCCGGTTTGATAATCCAGAGTGCCGGTGATACCACGCCAGTTGCCACTGCCATCATCGTTGTAGCTTTTGAAGCGTTGGCTGGTCGTCTGGTAGGTGGTGTAGTCATCCTTTCTACGGTTGGCATGCTGAGGCACATTGCTCTGCCGCTCGACGGCAAACTGAATCTGAACCGATCCTGGCAATAGCGGCGCACCAGCAATGGTACCGGTCATTAAACCAGAGCCGTCTACAGCTACGTCAACGATGCCACCGGCCACTTCCCCTTCTTCATACTGGATCTCGATCTCGGTGCCCTGATCAGGCAGCGCATCCAGCACAAAGCCCAGCTCCCCAGAGGCGTAGTGTGCACTGCCTGATCCATCACCAGTCAACAGACCATTGCCCTGGTCGGTCAGAGTTTTGGTTTCACTGTTGCTGAGATAAGTAATAGTGATGCTGCCGGGTTTGATGCCAGACTTCTCAGTGGTGTGACGGAATGAAAACTTATCCACAGCGACCGAACCGGTTCGCAGAGTGATTTCATCATCAGCCTGGGAGATATAACTGAACACCAGCTTGCTGTCGGGATCGGGCAAGCCCTCAAGGGTCACCGCTACACTACCCGTGCTGAAATCCATAGTGCCGGACCCGGAGCCAGTCAACAAGCCATTACCCGGATCATTCAAATCCTGCCACTTACCCAGAGAGATATAACTGACCACCAGAGTGCCTGGTTTGGGCTTGGCCTCGGCAAAATTGAAGGTGTAATTAAAGCCCCGGTTCTGGGAAGTAATGGACACCGTTCCACTGATGGCCGCACCGGTGATGCCAGTGGCAGGCTGGTATAGGGCAGTGGCCGTACTGGTAAAGTAACTGCTGTTACGCCACACATTCAGCTCACCACTTTCATAGTCAATGGTCAGATTGCTGTAGTTGTTGGCCCCACTTTTGTGTACCAGCTGGCCGGTTTTATCGTCTTCAAAAGTGCCACCTTCCAGGGTTAGGGTTATGCTTCCCGGCAAGGCTCCGGTCTGCAAAAAGACCCGGCTCTGGTTACCGGAAAGATGCACAAAAGAAAGGCTGACATTTCGCTGACTGGAGGCAGTGGCCACCATACGCTTCGCCGTGTAGCCCCCGTACTGATCCACGACCGGGCTTTCAACCCTTGCGCTGGGAACCAGGGGTGAATATACGCTGTTAACCTTCAGGGTCAGGTCACCCTTATTGATGTCAGCTTTCGTGGCTTGAATGCCGTAGTAGCGGGAAGTATCTGCGATCTGTGTCGACTGCACAGTGGTTTTCGCTTCACTGGCACCTTCTGAACTCACCAGCATCAGAGTACCTGAGGGTGTGGCAATACCGCCGGGAAAGCGGTCAATCAGGGCCGCACTGATTTCCATATCCAGCCGCCGACGTTCAAAGTCGATATAGCTGCCACTCCCGTAGGCGTAAGTGAAGGTTTCAATGCGGTGCTCGACTTTGGTGATCCGGACATACTGTTCCTTGCTCGTATCGCTGTTATGGAGTCGATAGACTTCGCCGATTTCCGGCAGGGCTTTTTCTTCACGCTGAATACCGACAATGCTGCGCTGACCCACCAACTGATCACCCAACAGTTCGAAGCTGGCCGAGGTGCCGGGTACCACATAGGCTTCAATCCGATCCCGGGCGATACTGCGCTCATCCACCTGGCTGTCGGTGTTGAACAGCAGCACACTGACATTGTCGTCATCCGGTGCGTCGGTGAGAATAATGTGGCTACCCAGATAAGCGTCGTTATTATCAGTACTGATGCCGATATAGGCTTTTCTCAGGGCTACATCGCCGATGGTCCGGTCAATCCGAGAGATGTCCTGAAAAAGGTTATTCACATTGCCGTCGATCACCACACTGCCGGTGGCTCGACCTCCGCCATCTTCCTCATCACTGAGGCGCTGGCTTTCAAAGAGTTTTACATCATCGTTATTGATGGCCATCCATAGCTCCTCTTAAATATCTCCTGTCATCATTCAACGGTCAGTAGTCTGATAACCAAACTGTATTGATAATCGTCACCCGGGTAGGCATAAGGCAGAACCTGTCGTGCTTCGATGGGAGAGCCTGCACTGCGATCAAAGATCACTGAATATTGCCTTAAATCGGGAAGGGTCAGGGTCATAACCTTATTGGCGACCTGGCTCAATGCAAGCAGGTTGACCACCACTGATCTTGAGACCCAGGCAGCGTCCTCACCGCCACTCAGCTCGATAGGGCGGCCATAGCTTTTGCTTTGCTCCTGGATCAATAGCCCCCCGGTCAGGCTACGATCCTGGCTTTGTACCACCGGATTCCAGTCGAACTCATTGATCCATAACAAATCATCGGGCAGTGTGATGCTATCCAGTGTCATCAGGTTGACCTCATACCAGCATTTTTCAGAGCTTCCAGCAGACGCCTTTCGTCACCGGGCTTCACGCCAATATCCACTTGGCCACCTGGGTATTCCAGACGAATGACCTTATCAGGAGTGGCTCTTGTTCGGGCTGTAGACCCTTGTGTGGATTGGCGCTGGGATTGAGTATGCAAGTTTTCCTGACGAGCTTTTTCTTCTCTTTCTCTCCTGGCCGCTTCCTGCTCCTGCTGTTTACGTCTGGACTTGGTTTCTGCGTAGATAGACTGGTTCAGGCTCAAGGCTTTTTTCAGGTTGCTGATGGATTCGTTATCGCCCTGTTGTTTGGCAATGGTCAGCTGTGCTTCCAGTTCCTGTTTCCGTGCTTCAAACCGACGACGGTCAATGTCTTCTTGCTTGCCTTGCAGACGATCCAGTTCATCCTGCAGTCCTTCCAAGGTACCTCGAGTGCTGTCAGCCAAGCGTTCCATACTCGATTCGGCCTGTTCGATGGCACTGTTCAGTCGATCCAGGTCTTGCTGATTGAGCAGGTTCATAGAATCGGCAGCGGCCCTGCCCTGGCTGGCCAGAGTCTCCGCCGAAATCGAGCCGTCCTGGTAACCTTGCACCAGTTCTTCCAGAGCAATCTTTTGCTCATAGAACTCCGCTTTTACGGCAGCGGCATTGGTGGCGGTGTTCTGCATCCACCGGCCCAGACCAGTCACATCTGTGCCCACATTAGCCGTCTGTAGCTGGTGCAGCTCTTCTGTGGTTTCTGCCAGTGCAGCCTTGAGCTGACCAATCTCCCCCAGCGTATCGGTAGTGTCGATTTGAGTCGCTCCCTGCATGGTCAGAAAGGTGTCTTCTGCCTGGGCACTCAGACCGTAGAGTTCGGCGGTGATGCTATTGTAAAAGCCCACCAGTCCATCTAATGAGCTGGAGGTCTGGGCTGCCCCTGTCGCTTGCTTGTCACCCGCTTCTTCTACCGCATCTCCCAGTGACCGAGCCGCATCAGCCGCAGACTCTGCGCCTTCTTCCAGCTCAGCCAGCTTCTGTCGACTGGCTTCCAGGGCTTCGTTGTATTGTTCCTGGGTCAGGGTGCCATCAGCAAAAGCCTGAGAGAGTTGCACAGCCAAGTCAGACAGCTCGGTACGTGTTTCTGCGGTGTTGATCTGCTTCAGGGCGTCAGCGGCATCGATGAAGGCTTTTTTGGCGGTCTGGGCTGATTGGACATAGACGGAGTTCAATTTGACCACATCCTGCTCGATGGACTCTGTCGTTTTCTGGCTCTCGTTGCGGATGGCCTGCTGGATCGTTTGGCTGGATTGAAGCATCGCTTCACCCAGTGTCTGCCAGCTGTTGTTAATGTCCTGCACATCTTCTTTTACGGCTTCCCTGAAGCCCGAAGACACCGCTTTCAGCGATTCACTGAAGGACTGGAGTTTCTGAGCTGATTCTGTCGCACCAAACGTATTAAACAGACTGCTTAGCCCTTCCGAAACAGAAGAGAGCACTTGGCTGAATACCAGGCCAAAGGCTTTCACCGCCAGAGTAAAACCATTAAAGAACAACTGGACAGTATTACCCGTCAAAGTGAATGTATTGTTGAGACTGGCCAGGGTTGAGGCAATACGCTGGCTGGCAGACTGAATACTGGCCACCACACCTTCAAACGTCAGCCCGGTAAAGTTGGCCTTGATCGCCTCACCCATCTGCACAAAGGCATCACTGATGGATTGCGCCAGTTTCGACAAACGCCCATCTTCAGACATAACACTGATCTGGTCTGAAATGCTTTTAAGCTGATCCTTAGCGTAAGACAGAGCACCACTCTGGGCGACTTCATCCAGAAAGTTCTTCCAGCTGTCTTGCAGGTTGCTGACATAACCGGACAACAGGGACATATTTTCAGCGGCAGCCCCCGACGAACTCTTGCCAATCTCATCAATCAATAGGGCAATAGTATCCCTGCCCAACTTACCAGCGGAGGAAAGCTTCTGCAGCTCCTGAACATTTTTCCCCGTGGCTTTTTCCAGCAGCTCCCACACTGGAACACCCCGCTCAACCAGCTGCAGAATCTCTTCCCCCTGTAGCTTCTGCTTGGCCCAGGCCTGCCCCACTGCCAGCGAAATCCCATTCAGGCGTTCCATGCCACCACCCAGCTTGGAAGCCTGATCCACCATGGCCTGCATACTGCCGTCCATGGGATCAAGCCCGAACGCCTTCAGTCGAACAAAAGCATCCGCCACTTGCTCCAGCTGGTAAGGGGTCTCACGAGTGAACTGCTTGATCCATTGAATGGCTTGCTCCCCTTCAGCCACCGAGCCCATCACAGCATTGAGCTGAACTCGCAAGCGTTCAAACTGATCGCCCGTCCCCAGTAGTCCCTGAATGGCACGTTTGACGGTATACAAGCCAACACTGGCAGCTACCAAAGCCCCTAACCGCTGCGACAGACGACCCATACTGCCTGATGCTCGATCCGCATCTCGAGCCAACTGTCGGAAGCCAGAGCGTTTAAATGAGCGAGCAGAGGTTTTCGCCCTGGCATCCACTTTTTGCAAGACTGAGGCCGTCTCTTTCAGCTCCTTTTGCAGGCGCTGCTGCTGGGCAGAAAGATTACGACTGGAAAGACCCGCCTGTTCCAGACTGCTGCGCAACCCGGCCAGTTTCTGGCGCTGAGCCTGATAAGCACGACTGGCTGACACCACAGTCTTACGCGCAGACTCCAGGGAACGCTGAAGGGATCGGGAAGGCTTCTCAGTCTGCTGAAACTCCCTCGCCAGCTTCTCAACCCTAGCCTCCGCTTCCCGGTAGGCTTTGCCTGCATCTCGAACGCCTTCTGTCTGTTTTTGAAAAGACGACAGCAAGCGATCTTGCTTTTGAAAGTCAGACAGTTTCTGTTTTAGGGTTTGGGCTTCTTTACGGAGGGATTCGAGGGAGGAGGCAGACTGGAGGACAGTTTTGGATAAGGTGTCTTTGGCTTTTAGTACCAGCCTCAGGGCAGATTCTTTGATTGAAGTCATCGCTCCCTCCTTAGCAAGAAAAGGCAATATTCATGGTGTTAAAGGTATGCTTAAATCGTGCGGAATATCTAATAGGTTCATTTGAGCCATAATAGCTGTTATACACACTCGTCAAAGCTGGCCAATCAGCTAGAAAACTTTCTATGATTCAAGTCATTGAACATTAAAAGTATGTCGTATAGAGTTACTGCACAGTAACTACTGATGACAGCAAAATGGGTGAAAAATCGAAAAAAATCGGGGAAATTGGAGAAAAAATAGTCGAAGAATTTTTCTCCATTATTGGATGGTTTGACCCTCTCTCAAATCAGCCCCTTGATTGCATGAACTCAAAAAAACATGCTCGATCAAGCTCGAAGAAGGGCTTGAGAGAGACTCACGGCATTGACCTTTTGTACAGCTATAAGAGTCAATTGGAAAGCAATACTGTCATTAGTGTACTTGCATCAGTAAAAAACTCTGACAACGCCTACAAGAACAATCCAAAAGCTGACTTTAAAAGTCATATTGAAGACTTAGCTCAGGCGCTAGAATGCTATCGAAACTCAGAACTTAAATCTGAGCAAAAGCTTCAGTTCAATGGGGTTACAAAAGACAGAGACACAGGTGTTATATTTTGGCTTTCAAGTCATGATGATACTTATGATGATGTTGTTTCAAAGATAAATAATGTCCGCTTAGACTCTGACTTAGAATTTGATTGCATACATATTGTAGACAATAAACGGATTGACTTTGTTTATGATGTCATGACATGGCTCAAGAGCGAGTTTAATGACAAAATTATAAACTATTACTATCCTGAAACGTCATTAAGTTATATTGATAAGTCAATAAAGCGATATGGAAATACCTTGCCTGTTGAATTTTTAACATCCCCCGTTCTTCCATTTATTATAAAAGATGAGAATCCAGAGAAAAACGATGTTTTCTGTATTGCAAGCATTGATGGGTTTGACAAAGACAGTTTAACCAGATTAATTCAGGCTGCAAGAGAGTATACTCACGAAGTAACATGTGATTATTTGTTCTTGTTCCCTAACTATGTTCCATCTCAGCATGAACAATCTGTAATCAAAGCAAAACGTGTTTTTGATAAAGATATTTCAAAGCACATTACGGTTAAAAGTTTTCGACCAGATTACAGGAGTCTGAGTAATGGAAAATAAAGATGAGGTTCTATTACCTACAGGTGATTATTTACGTCAGTTGCTTGGCCAGTCAAAAGTAAAAGACAAAGAACTTAAAGAATTTTTGAGAAATAGAGGGGTATTCACAGGCTCTAGTAAGAAAGATCATATTGGACCTATTCTAATTAAAACGGGAATGTCTCCCGATGAATATATAGACTTAAGAGATACTTATCGAACTAAAGAAGAAAGTACAAAATCAAAGAGTAGATCAATAAACTGGCAGTCAGAAAAGAATCTTATTGAATCTATTCCAAATGAGATCGACTATGAATCTCTACTAAATGATGCATTTGGTGTTTACCAATTATCAAACACTTCAGGATTCACTGCTGCTTCAGGAAATCCTGATCATATCTATATGGATTTTGAAATCACAAGAAATGACGCCATTCAAAACTGGGGGGAAAGTAGTTCTAAGCATAAAGGGAGAGTTGAGTTCAAAAAAGATGCTAAAACTAAAGTAGTGAGTATCTCAATGACTCATACTGCACCAGAGACTAAAGCATACGCAAATAAAGTAACAGATAATTTAGTTAGGCATTTTAAGGACACAGGTCATATAGACCAAGAAGAAAAAATAAAAACAATAAAATTTAATGACTTTACAAATGAAAACCGTGTTAAATTCATGAATGAGTTAACTCAAAAGGTGTCTTACTCATTCATAGATTTCTTAGACACTAAAGACATTCACTTTTCTCCAGATAACTTAATATCTAACCCTCCTAGTGATATTGTATGGATGAAAGATAAAATTGAAGACTTAAAAATAAAAGGAAAAGGTCTTCACTCAACATTTTTCGTTCAAGAGACCAAGTTCCACCCATTCATTCAAATCTTTGGTCTAACATGTGAGTATAGTTTTGCAACACGCCTGTATTCTGGATCATGTAGAATATTATTTGAATTCTCTGACAAAGATGAAACAAATCAAAATTCAGAATTAACTCTAAATATCACGATGCTAAAGCTAGATTTGAATGACTCTGGAGAGCCTAAATCCAAGGTTAAGAAAGACATTATAGATTCTCTCGAAAAGTTCAAAATGGAAGCCTACGATAAGTTCAAACAATCGTAAGGATAGTAAAAATCCACAGAGGACAGTGACTTCGGTGCTGCCGCTGAAATTAGTATTATATAACTCAAATTTCTGAGGCTCAGACCCTACTGAGCCAGATCCAGCTGCATAAACGAACTCAGCCCATTCCCCGAAATCGACGTATCCGCCAGCACATCCACTTGTAAAGGAATGCTGGCGAAGTCATCGGAGATAAAGCCCAGGTTCTGTACTGGTGAGAACTTCACCCGATGCACCCGGATGTTGAAGGGCAGACCTTCCTGGGCATCGTTCAACCCTTCCATAAACAGGGTAAATTCCCGTCCAGACTCTACCAGAGCCTGCACCATATTGGCCTTGAGCGGGGTGTAGCTGACCTTGATGCCCTGGTCGTCAATATCTCCGCCCTCAATGACCTGAATGCCGGATTTCATTAGTTCGTAGTCGTCGCCTTCTACCAGTGTGGCGTCCTGGCTGTCTTTTACGGTAATGGTTTGCTTCAGATCCGGTAGTCGCTTGAAGGGAATCAGCTCACCGGCTACACCATGGGTCGTCAGAGCTTCATCGGTGACCGGTGTAGTTGAGGCTGCGGTGACATTACCTCTCAGGGCCAGGGAGATATTACTGGCAGTAAAGTCATGGGCCACCAGGTTGGCGGTAATGCCCGACACCCGGCTGATAACATTACGGTTTCCGCCACCGCCCAGATAGTTTTTCAGCTCTTTACGATCTTCTTCAAAACTGAAGTTAAATTCGCTGACATTGCCAATGGGTAACAGTGGAGCGGATTTGTCATAGGGCTGAATATGGATACTGCCTGCGCCGATAAAGCTGCGGTCGATAGTGGACATAGGAATCTCCTTCCTTGAAGAGGATTTAAAAGACGGTTTCGAGGGTCAGGGTGATATCTGCAAAAGACAATTGTCCCTGCCTGGGGGCGATATCAAATTGGGTTTCTGAGAAAGTCAGTTTTCGGCATTGCTCTGCCAGGGCTTTATCACTGCTCAGGGCTTGCCGAATCGTTCTTGTAAACTCCAGCAAGGCATAAGTCGCCCGGTCATTGGTGGGCACTACAGCACTGAGATTAAAAAGCCACTGATCTTTACGACGACTGCCCTGCTGTTGCAGCTCGCTGATCGACTCCAGCTGCAGTAAGATGGCTGGCGGCTTCAGATCCTGCTCAACCCCGGTGGCAGCATAGCCCAGCAATACCTGGCTACACACTGTCTCCAGAACACCGACCAAAAGGCCAACCAATCGTTGTTCTGGATTAAGCATGACCGGCTCCGTTTATGATGAAATTGAGTTCCTGCTGCATCAAAGTGGCAAACCGCTCCAGTAAAACCGGCTGGAGCTTTTCCAGTATCTGAATAGCACTGTTGAGGATCGGCAAAGTCTGCTTTTCCAAAGGCAAGCCCATCCACATCATGCGACCCGACTTTTTAGAGCGTTGGTATTTATGCTTCCAGTTGGCTTTGCGCTTGAAGACCATGGAGTGTGAAGCGTTGACCAGCTCCATCAAGAAAGCTCCTTCCCAGAAATGCCTGCCGGTTCTGACGCCTTTTTTCGTCTGTCTGGGCTTGCCCAGATAATGAGCCGGTATATCCCAGGCACCGATCCAGACCACCAGACTGTAGCCTTCACTCCCCCGCTCTCCTTGCTGAAGTAGATTCACCTTGACCCGACCCAGCTCTTTCAACTTTTTCTGGGTCATGTTTTGCTCTCGGGCTAATGCTCTCAAGGTTCGTCGCTCGGCAAATCGAGACAGCTTCCTCAGCGACCTTCGGATGGCAAGCTGGAGGGTTTCCGGTGTGTTCTGGAAGTAGCGGATCAGTTCATCAATACTGTCATCCAGTTCAAGCTCCAGCTTCATGGAGTGACCACCAGTTCATCTGACCATCGCCTTTCAGTTTCCGGTCAATGGTCCATTGCTGTTCTGCTGAAATCACCTCATCGCCCCGACTCACCTTTACATCCGTAGCCAAGGCCAATGTAGTGACCTCTTGCAACACCTGTTCATAAGGGCCGGTAGGCACTAGCTCATGGGCAATAATACCAGTCACTTCCAGAATACTGTCGTTTGACTGTTTCAGGGTGACCGGCTGACCAAAAGAGGCCAGCACCTGCCGGTTCAGATCCTTCAGTTCATCTTGCATTGGATCACGGCTCTTGGCTTCAGGCAGATGGGCAGCGGGTTGGACTGGGTGTGAACCTGTACACCCTTATCGAAGTCGATAATCTTCTGTTTGGCGTACCGGGGCAGGCCGATAGTATTGACGGTTTCGATAAAGTCCGCCGGAGCAAACCAGGTGCGGAAGATACCGGTACCTTCCGGGATCACATAAGCTTCATCCGGCTGAATAAAAGGCAAATCACCTACCTGTCCCCGGTACTCTTCCCAGTCGATATCACCGAACCGGAATCCGGCCTTGGGATCGTTGCGCAGCAGAGCACTGTCCTGGTGGCGATGGTAGGCATCTTTCACATAATCGTGCCCAACCAGACCGTCATAAAAGTCAGCACCACAAAAGCCCCTTAGTCCTGTATAGGGTTGCGCTCCCAAAGCCTTGTCTACCTTCCTGCGAAGAGCCACACACTCCAGCCGGACATCGGTCTCAGCCACACTGAATTTGAAGGTATGCGTCTGCTGGGTCACCCCGAACTCCTGAAACAGGTCATAAATGACACTGGAGCCATCGGCATCCAGAATCTGTCCCTTGATCGCGCCTAGCCTCAGATGCTCCAGAGTGACTTCATGATTGGCGTTCATATCCGACAGCCGCTGATTAACGACGGTACGCACACCTTCCAGAGCACTCTCCGAGCCAAAGGCCCGCACATTGCGCACCTCATCCGCAATGATGGTGGAGTCATAAGGGATATGGGGAATCACAAAGCTGCGTACCTTGCGTTTACCTCCCCGAGCCTGGGCAGCCGGAGCACCCCGCTCAGAGGTAGGCAACAGGATCAGCTCTCCATTCCGGGACTCCACAATAGCCGTGGTGGTATTGATACCACTTTCAGTAAACAGGCCCAGCTCCCCAATACGACCGGGTTTATAGGGCATATCGTTAAGGGTCGCAGTCAGACTGGTAAGACTGAAAGCGTCATTATTAAAAATATCCAGCAGGTTCATCCCTGTTCTCCTGTCCTGAGAATGATGTCCAGTGACGTCAGCTCACTGACAGCCGTCGTCTTTTGTTCGTCGGTAATCCCTTCGGGCCAGACCAGCAACTCCTGATCAACTTCTGCCAGCCGGGCAATAATGACGCCTTCCCCTCCGGTGGCATCCGTAGTGACATGATCCCAAAGCACACCAGCTGCCATTTGCAACCCCGTATCAGCTGCTGGGTCCAAAGGCCCATACACATCCGTGGATGTATTTTTGCCAAGGATGGTACCCGGCAGTAGCGTCAGATCGGCAGCCAGTTCAACCAGCTCCCGGCTGATGCTGTTGTTTCCTTCAGACACGATAAATTCGCCAGCATGCACTGGCTCTGTCATCACAGGCATGGTTGAGTTCCTTTGAGTGGGAAAGGGGATTATTAGAAAATGAGAGAGGAATCAGGCAGCCGACTGCCCGTTGCGCTTTCGGTAAACAGCCTGGGTATCCACCAGTGGCTGGATCTTTTTATCCTGGTGATCCGGGGTCAGCTGGTTATTGATGCTTTCATCATCCTGCAAGAGCAGATCAAACAGTTCAGTGCGTACCTGGGCTTCGGTCTTGCCAGACTGAATATATTTTCCGGCTCGATCTTCACAGTGCGCGGCTGCACATAGAGACTTAATGGTCTCACATTCCGCCAAACGCGCTTTGACGTCCTCAATACCCTGCTGCTGCCGAACAAAGGTTTCCGCCATTTCCGGGTAGCCTGCCTGATTGCACAGGGTCATCACCGCCAGCGCATGAGCACCTTTATTATCTTCAGATTCAAAACTGGCAGGTTGAGGCGGATGCATAAAACTGGAGAGATCAAAGTGAGCCGCCATTTTCACTGGCGCTTCCACACCATCAATCAGGCCATGACCTTCGGCTTCGGTGGCAGTGAACCAGGTCTCCTCGTCCATCAGTTTCAGCATGGCTTCCAGATCCAGTTCACACCGATTGCAATAGGTCTGGGCAATCACCTCCGTGGTTTTGTCCAGCATATCCGCCATTTTGCGCAACTCACCGGCATCACCACCGACCCAGCCGAAGGGGTTGTGGATCATCAGCAGGGCATTCTCGGCCATATGAACCGTGTCGCCTGCCATAGCAATGACACTGGCTATACTGGCCGCCAGTCCTTCAATACGGACATGGATAGAGGCATTGTGGTAACGCAGCGCGTTGTAGATGGCTACCCCATCAAACACCGAGCCACCGGGGCTGTTGATCCGAACGGTAATTTCATCTGTATCCAGATCTTTCAGGTTGCTGACCAGCTGCCGGGCAGAGAGTCCTGCCCAGTCGCCAATCACATCATAAATCAGCAACTCCGCCGGTTGGCCGGACTGGTTCTTTAATGTGTACCAGGCCCGGTTCTTATTGAGCGGCTTTTTGTTCATCGTTTTCAGGTTCCTCTTCCATGAAGGTGTTATTTGTTTCTTGAGTTCTGGCATCACTGTCGTATTGCAGTTCCAGCCCATCGGCCCGTTGATTGTCTGCTGCGATCTCATCGTCAATCTGCTCACTGTCGTAGCCTTGTTCAGACACTACTTCCGAGCGAGACTTAAAACCGCTGCGAACTGCCAGATTCTGGGACTGCACATCCTGAACCGGATGGATATAGGCCCAGCCCTGGGGAATCCATTTCACCTTGCGATAGTGAGTTGGGTTTCGATGAAAGTCCGGGGCTGAGATTGCCCCACTGAGTACGGCCAGTTCCAGCCACCGCTTCCAGACCGGGCGACAGAGCTGGAACACCAAAAGATTATGCTGGATCTGTTGAATACGACGACGAAACTCGTTGAGCACTACCCGTAAAGCCCGATCACTGACGCCTTTCATATCGCCGGACAGAATCTCATAAGGCAGGCCTATTCCAGCAGAGACCGCCATCAGCTGCTGGCGGATAAAATCCGGGTAGTTACTGGCCGCTCCGGGAGGCGTGTTAAACGTAATTTCCTCACCCGGCGACAATTCCTGCATAGTACCCGGCTCCATCGCCACCATAGGGACACCTTGCAGGTCATAGACAATGGGACGACCCGTCAACGGATCGACCTTTTCCGTTTCGGGAGCCGGTTTGGTAATAAAACCGGTGAACAGGTTGGCGATTTCCTGTCTCAGCAGGGTGGCGTCATCAAACTTGTCCAGGTGGTACATTCTCAGTAGCACCTGGCTCAACAGGGGTTGCCCCCGCAACTGCCCTGGCCGCAGCGGTTCATAAAGATGCATCACCTGATCGGCAGGCACCCGTCGCAAGTCGGCGGTATCCAATGTGGTGTAATCCGAAGGATGCTGCTTGTGCATCCAGTAGGCCACCCGCTGTCCGATGGCATTAAACTCAATACCGGCCCGGATCTTGTGGCCCTTTTTGAGATCATCGTTGTAATCCCAGGGGACAAACTCCGCTTCCAGCAATTGCAGTTGTAACGGCACACTCAATCCATCACCGGGTTTGCGGGGACGGAAGCGAACAAAACACTCTCCTGCTTCCAGTACCGAGCGCATGGCGAGGGCCTGCTGGCCGTAAAAATCAAGCTGGCCATCGGCATCGGACTCATCGGTCCAGTCCAGAAACAAAGCCTGTAGTTCTTTACGAAACACGTCATCTTTGGCTTCTGACTTGGGCTTAATGCCGGTGCCGACAATATTAGCAACCAGCTTTTCCAGCCCGGAAGCCGCCCAGGGATCATTGCGAATCGCGGCCCGGGAACGGTTGATCAGGGTACCAAGGTTTCCGGTCAATGAGTTATTGGGGCCGGTAGCAGGTGCGATCCAACTCTGACTTCTTCTCCCCTGGCCAGCAGAGGTATAAGCCAGGTTTTTCAGCTCAGGTAGCAGCCAGCCTGCGATGCGATGTCGAAGCTTCATTCAGATGCCTTTGCTGGAATAGATCCCGTACTGCCGGGGTCGCTTCTGCTGTTTAATCAATTCCCGCTCAATGGCCTGAAGTCGTCTTTCCATCTCGGAGAAACTGGCGTATTCCACCTTGCGGCCTTCGAACTCTACTGTGCGGGTTTCTCTGAGTAGCACAGCTCTCTTCAAAGCCTGGTATTCAGCTTCTGTGATCATGCGTTATCCATTTAAATAGCTGCTGCGAGAGAATCGCCGGGATCTGGTATGGGTCAAAGCTTCGGGTTCAGAAGCTTCTATCATAACTTCTGGCTCCGGACGTTGAGCGGCCAGCTGCTCCAGATTCAATCCCCGGTGTTGCTGCAAGATACGCACAGCAGTCAGAGCATAAACGCGGCAGTCCAAAGCTTCATTACGTTTCTTGCGAGCATCCCACTCAAAGTAAGCGACTCCATGCTTGTACTTGCGAACCTTCTCTTCTGCGGTGGCCTGCTTGAAGTAATCTTCATCGAAACAATCTTTCACCGGCCAGTGGCAGTAGCCTGCCCCCGGTTCCAGAATTCGGTAACGTTGGTAAATCAGTTCTTTGGCCGTGTCGGTGCCCACCAGAGTCAGGTAGACACCTTTCTTGTTCCGTGTCTTGGGGAAAGTGGCAATCGGTTTGCCAGACTGGGACGCCCCTTTAATCGGAATCAGCCAGTCGGCACCCTGCTTGCGGGAAAAGGCATAAACCTCATCAGTAAAGTGACCGCCGGAATCCATACAGATCTGGGCCAGGTTCATCAAGACGCCGTCCTGCCGCCGGTAAGCGGTTCTGAGTTTGTCCGCCAGAATCTTCCAGATTTCGGGTCTGCTCAGATCACCATAGAGCCGGATATAATCAATGGACCAGCTCTCCTCACCGGCACCCCAGCCCACCACTTCGTACTCCACCCGGTCATCCTGAACATCGATGCCACAGGTCAGTACTTCTACCGGCCAGGGTACTTCAGCGACATAATGCTCACGACGCTGGTAAAGCAGCTCATAATCAACGCTTTCACCGGCTTCCTGCCAGGTCTGGCCCAGTACCGTATTGGTCCAGTCTTTTAATAAAACAGGGTCATCCTTGGCAGCCAGGAAATCCGCCACCGCCTCTTTCCAGCTGTACCAGCCGTTGGGGCTGTAAAGTGAGCTCAGATGATAGCCCCGGATCTTGCCGTCACTCTCTGCGTTCTGGGGCTCCCACCGCCCATTCTCCAGCAACCTAGGCTTATCATGTTCCTGCATTTGATGCTGACACTGGATGCATTCAAAACAAGCCGTCTCCGGGTTCTGGTTTTCAAACTTGATCTGCTGCCATTCTATGGGCTGCCTGTGTCCACAATTCACACAAGGCACATAGTATTGCCGCTGATCACTGGACTGGTAGGCCGATTCAATCTTGCTGGCTCCGGCAATATTGGGTGTGGAGACCATTAGAATCTTGCGATTACGGGAAAACGTCGCAGTTCGTTTAATTGCCAGATTGATAGGGCTACCTTCCCCATCCACATCATCTTCGTAGGCATCTATTTCATCCAGAAACAGAAACCGGGCAGGCATGGAGCGTAGCCCTGTAGCTGAATTAGCTCCGGTGATGATCAGCACGCCATTGGGAAATTCCTTCACCAGTTGAGTGTTGCCAGAATCTCGTGAACGCGCATCCTTGACTCGCTCACGAAGCACGGGCATCTCCTCAATCATGGGGGCAATACGCTGCTTGGAAGTCCGCTTCGCCATATCCAGCGTCGGCAGCACATACATCATGGGGCCGGGGGTATGGTGGATTACATAGCCCAGCCAACAGTTGCCGCTCTCAGTTCCTCCCACCTGCGCACCTTTCATGAATGCTACCCGTTCCACATCGGAAGAGGGGGACAGGCAATCCATAATCTCTTTGAGGTAGGGTGTCCGAGAGGTTCGCCAGCGACCGGCTTCCTTGGCGGCTTTCATAGGCAGAATGCGGTATTCATCCGCCCACTCCGATACCATCAGTCGTGTATCGGGCTTCAGACCCGCAAAAAAACCATCCAGGTAAGGTGAACTCATGGTCGACTCAGCTCGTTTAGAATGGTTTCAAGTTCATCCACCAATAACTGACGAATCTTTGCTGGATCACTCTCTGCAGCCAGGACATCCGCCTGCCGATCAGGAATGCCCAGCAACGCATCCCTCACCATCCTGCCCGCACTGAACGCTTCTTCCTTGACCCTGGCTGCATCGGTCAGCTTCCCTGTCTCTTTTTCGTATTCAATCTTCGCCATCTTGGCCTTGAAGGCTTCCCGCATAGTGCGAGCTGTGACGAAATCCACCGCCTGTCGTGAATCAGTGGGCGCTGCGGGTAGAACACTCTGGCGTGGAGGTTCGGTGCGCAGGACGGTAGAAGGCTCTGACTGGGCATCAATGGCCGCCAGAGCCGCTTGCGGGTCAACCTTCCCTTTGACCAGCTGGATCTTGCCAGCCTTGACCAGCTTGCTGACATATTGCCGACTCCAGCCTTGCTTTCTGGCAAATTCTGACTGCGAAATGAGTGCCATAGCTGTCTATATGCCTCCTCTGTCCCGCTGTGGCCGGATATGCCCTCCTGTGTCCGACAAGCTATTGATTATTAATAGCTTTTTCTTGATAACCAGCAGTTATAGAGCCTTACTGTACCTAACGCCAACAAGCATCAAAGAAAGGAAACAGGCATGAACAAGAAGACCGAACAAGCCCTGGAAGAAATCGCCCAAAAGACCCTGCTGATGGACACCCTCAAAACCCGCGATACCCCGGGAGACTTCACAGATGTCGCCGTATGGCAAGTCAGAAGGGCTTTGGAGCAGGCTTATCAACTGGGCCTGAAACAGGGCAAAGAACAATAACCCCCGAAAGGAGAAGCACCATGAAAACCACAAAACTCACAGCCACCCAAGAGAGCGTTCTTAAGCAAGCGGCTGAGACAGGAAACCTCCACGCTTCCATGCTTGCCTTAAAAGGTGGAGCGCGGAAGAAAGTGTTGGACAGCCTGACCAGCAAGGGCTTTCTGATTCGCATGAAAGAGGCTGATACCTTCGACATCAGTCCCCAAGGCAAGGCAGCTATTGGCCTCCCCGCTGATGATCAGCCTGCCCCCAAGATCCGGCTCGGAACCAAACTCCACAAGGTCATTAAACTGCTGGCTCGGCCCGAAGGCGCTGCCATCCACGAAATCATGAAAGCCACCGGCTGGCAGCAGCACACGGTTCGCGGCACTCTGGCTGGAGCCCTGAAAAAACGACTGGGGCTGACCATCGAATCGGAGAAGCCTGAAGGCAAGGACCGCATTTACCGAATCACCGCCGGGCTGGATGCTCTCTTTCAGGGAGAAAGCGCATGAGCACCCGCTCCCGAATCGCAAGGCGACTGGCTAACGGTCGCTATTGCTCTATTTACTGCCACTTCGACGGGGATCAGGTGGGCAAGGTGCTTCAAGAGCACTATCCCACCGAAGCGGACGCCAAGATCATTGTGAATTTTGGCGACTTGTCGTGCATCTCGAAAGACGGCGTTGATGCTTATATGGATCGAGGAGAATCATGGGCCAAGATCCGGCCCCGAAACAGCGACGACCTCCAGAGCCTGATTGCTCTGGCTTGGGAGACTGGAGCCGAGTACGTTTACTACTGGCAGGACGGTGGTTGGCAGACCCTTTCCATGTGGGGGCCTCGATCATGAGAGACCCCATACTACTGGCCGTTGAACTCTCAAACGGCCATTTTATGTCCTGCCGCCTGCTCCATCCTGACCGGCATACACTGCCTACTCTCAATCGCTGGTACCGGGAAATGATTGAGGCCATTTTCCTGATTGAGCTGGGCAACCTTCACGCCATCAACCGCACCCGGGCTGTTGCCATGCACAAAGACTGGGGAGAGCCCTGGCCCGACCATCAGCCCCGGTTTTCACCCAACATCAAACACCTTGAAGCCCTGGCCAGAACTCTCAAAGTCAGAGACACTCTGCTGAACCAAAACAATCAATGGAAACACCTTGGCAGCACCTCAAGGGGGTAGACAATTCCTCACCTTGCAGGGTTGACATTCACGGTTGACAAGCTGCCTTTTGTCAACCCAGTTGACAGCCTGAAAGCCCCGTCTTGACTGGCCTCCATCGAATTTCGCCACCCAGTGTCAACCCCGATTTTCACTCTGTCGCTGGTGCTATTCCGCGCTGATGCATACCCGCACTAGAAGACACCGCCCAGGGACCCCGAAGCAGTCGCCAGAAGCCCTCTATCAAGCGTTCTCTTCAAACTCGAGACGCTCCCTACATTTAAAAAGAAGCTCTCAGATCGGCTTAAATTGAGTCTCAGCCTTTCCATGTTCTTGTCACCTTCTCCAGCCCCCGGCTGGCAATGTATCCGCCAATGCCCAGCTGGATAATGCTGAACAGTTTCAGTTCCACGGCTTCTGTGAGGTTTGGTGCTGACCAACCCATCCAGCGACACACGACCAATGCCGTAAAGATCAGCATTACCATGGGTCGCCAGTTTCTTTGCAGCCAGCTTTCTCCTTGCGCCTCGGCTTTGACGACACTGGCTTGTTGTTCCAGTTCGGCCAGCTCTCCGCTGAGCAGCATCTCGGTCAGTTCAACCTTGGCTGCTTTGGCTTTGTTCGCATCGGGAAAGAGCTTGTCGATGACCTTCCCGATCACCGGAATCGCAGCCACCAGACTCACCGCTTGCCTCCCAGCAATTTTTCCTGTCTGAGCCAGTGATGCACATCAAAGTTGGGACAGGTCTTCACCTTGCTGAAGTGGTGATGGCCGTGCACGACAGTGTTTGGATAAAGCGCCTGATGACCTGCCACCAGAAACTTCAGCATTCGCTTCTGATCTGGAGTGAAGTTGTCTTCCGGCTGGTTGTGTTCATCCAGACCACCCACCAGACAGATGCCCACACTCTCGTGGTTGTGGCTTTTGGCATGAGCGCCCCAGTCATCCATGGACCGACCCTGCTTTACGGAACCGTCCCGTTCAATGACCCAGTGGTAACCAATATCCAGAAAGGCTCGCTCCATGGTGTGCCAGCGTTTAATGTCGTCAAAGGTCACATGTTGGTTGGCTCGGGTATCCGAACAATGAACGACGATGTAATTGGTTTCCTTACGCTTGCCCATCACTCATCCCCTGAGTTTATGATTTGAGAAAGTAAGACAGCAGCCCAATAGCTGCGGTCAACACAATCCAGCCGAACCGTTCGATATAACCCAGCATCACGCCCCGGCGACTGGCCTGAAACTCCAGCTTCCGGATACGCTTTTCCTGCTCATCCAGACGTTCATCCTGACGGGAAAGGTTGCTGGTCTGGTGTGTAATCCGCTCCTCGATCATGGCCAGGCGAGACACTGCGTCGCTCAGCTTGTCGAGCTTTGAATCAATCTGATCCAGTCGCCTTGAGAGATCGTCCATCACGGTCTTCCTTGACCTGAGCAAAGGTCAGATTGTTGGATTCAAGATATGCTTCCTTGCCGGTGTACTCCTCCCAGCGACGAATGATCACATCGACGTATTTGGGGTCCAGCTCTGTGAGCCGGGCACTGCGGTGAGACTTCTCACAGGCGATCAATGTTGAGCCGGAGCCACCAAACAGATCCAGCACGATGTCATGAGTCTTGGAAGAATTGCGGATAGCCCGTTCCACCAGTTCTACCGGCTTCATGGTAGGGTGCAGGTCGTTCCTGGCAGATTTGCTGTAAAACCAGACATCCCCCTGGTCCCGGGCTCCACACCAGAAGTGTTCATTGCCTTCCTTCCACCCGTACAGGATCGGTTCGTACTGTCGCTGGTAATCGGAACGTCCAAGGGTAAACGTGTTCTTGGCCCAGATGATAAACGTGGACCATTTGCCACCCGCTTCCCGAAAGGCTTTCTGCAAAGTATCCAGTTCAGACGACGACATGCAGATATAAATCGCGCCCTTGCAGACCGCGAGCAGGTTGGTCATGGCAGCCAGCAGGAAGGCATGGAACTCAGAGCCCAGGTTATCGTTTTTGATCCGGCGGTCTTTTTTGGATTTGGTGTTTTTCTCAGGGTTGGCGTAGTCGACGTTGTAGGGCGGATCTGTGAACACCATATCCGCCAGCTGGCCTGCCATCAGGGTTTCCACATCGGCCTGCTCGGTAGCACTGCCACACAGTATCCGGTGATTGCCCAGAATCCAGAGGTCACCGGCCTGGCTGACAGGATGTTCTTCCGGTTCAGGAATCTCATCATCGTCGGTCTGGCCTTCAGGCTCGTCCACCAGCAGCAGACCTTCCAGTTCTTCATCGGAAAAGCCCATCAGATCCAGGTCAAAATCCAGGGCATCCAGCTCTGCCAGCTCCTGCTTGAGCAGGTCTTCGTCCCAACCTGAGGTGGCTGTGATCTGGTTGTCTGCAATCACCAGTGCCCGACGCTGGGTTTCACTCAAGTGCCCCAGCACGATCACCGGCACGGTTTCCATCCCCAGTTGCTTGGCCGCCATCAGACGACCATGACCGGCTACGATGACATCGTCACTGCCCACCAGCACAGGATTGACAAACCCGAACTCCTCGATGGACCGGGCAATCTGGCTCACCTGTTCATCGGAGTGAGTCCGGGCATTGTTGGCGTAGGGCACCAAGCTGGCGACCGAGCGATGTTCGATGGCTTCGACAAGGATTCTGGACATGATTCTTCCGTGATTTCCAGAGACAAAAAAACCTCAGACCGGGGAGGTGTGAGGTTCAGGTGCAATTCGCTTCGAGCTTAGCGTTAATTCTTGTCAAATTTGGCGAAAGTGTCCAATCTTCCAATTACAGACTTTAAGCGACATTGACAGACAAACACGGCTCTAAACACCCTGAACGGGTCAAATTACCCTGATTTTTTTTGCAAGATGTGGATAGAAATCCGGTTTATGGCCTTGCACCAGTGCCCATAGGCTGTTTTTCGATTCACACCCAGATCCTTAGCAATCACGCGCCAGGGCAGTCCCGAAGCACGAAGCCAGATCAGTTTGCGCTCCTCCTCTGTGACCCAGCGAAGCCAGCGCATGCACTGCACCATGCAGTCGATCTCATCCTCAGAAGGCTCGGGCAGTCTAAGGATCTTGTTTTCACCCTGGTAGACTTCCCAGCGGTTGGGATTGATTTCGGGCCAGAACGCGGAGTAGCGGAGATTAATTCCTGACGACACTCGTCGTGCCACCAGCCAGGCTTCCCGATAGCGATTGGCCAGTTCGTTGATGTCCATTTGGGCCTCCTCCCTGAGTCGATTTCCAGCCGGAAATATCACGTGTCAGTAAGGTTGGAAATTTAAGTTCCAACCTTACTTATATAAGTAAGGGGTTCTGGAAATTGGAAACGGGTTATTTTTCAATAAGTTACACGTTTCCAGAGCCACACCATTTCCTGGAAATTGGAAATACGACACATGTCATTCAATTTCTTATATTTCTTCATGCTTTCAGCCTGTTAGAGCACCTTCTTAAACCTTTCTCCGTTTCCAAAACTCTGGAAATGTTCTGGAAATGCTGGAAATTGGAAACGCTCTGGAAACGCTCAATCAGTCATTTTTCAGCCGATCAGCACCCTCTTCGATCCGGCCTTTGCCATCAGCAAATGGTCCCCAGGGTGAGTCCAGCCACTTATGTTCTTTTGATCCCATAAGTGTACCCTTGACCACTCTTGGCGGACGTTCACTCAACAGTTCCTGAACCATATTTTCCAGCTTGTGACGAGGCATATGATGGAAGGCTTCAGGAAGGCGATGCCGGTGCTTGAAGACACCATTGACTCCAGTATGAGTAAAAGGATGCCCACGACTGGCAGCCATTCTGATGCCGCCAGCCAGCACTCCCAGCAGGTCATAGGTAGAAGGCTGCTGACCTTTCATCCTTGCGGTCAGATCTTCCAACAAGCCGATGCTGTTGCGTTTATAGGTCCGGATTGTCCGATCCGCCGGGCCATTGGATTTCACCACCGCTCCCTGGTAAAAACTTCGCGGCTCGGGGATCAGGTTCAACGTCTGACAGGTTTGCTGCACGACCTGATCCTGGGCAGGCCAGAGGGCGTAGGCCATTCGAACACCGTCCACCAGCGCACTACTGCCTCGGATGGCATCCCTGGCTTGCTCTGCGTTTTCGATGGGTTTCTGCCCTGGAGGTTTGCGCATATGGTGAACCACAATCACAGTGGCTCCAGTTTCACTGGCCAGGTTTGCCAACAGCCCTGTCAGGTAGCTGCCCACCGCAGGATCGGCATTCACATCGGCATGGACAAAAGACGATAAAGGATCAAAAACCACCAGTTTGAGATCTTCAATGGCCTGTAACTGCCTGACCATCTGGGTAAACTCTGTTGTTGTTCTTGGCCCTTCCGGGGTTTCCCTGACCATAGGGAATGGCCCACCTGCATTGGGTAAGGGAATGATGACCAGCTTCTCAGGTGACTTCAGTCTCAAGTCAGTTGGGTCCAGTTTTTCCAGGCGGCGATGCACTTCTGCCTGATCATCCTCAGATGTGAAGACGACTGCGGTTCCGTGCTGTAAAACCTTGCCACCAAATACTTCGACCGTGAGACCGTCGCAGCAGGCAATTTCCAGCGCCAGTTTCAGGGTGAGCATCCCTTTGCCGGTATCACCCATTGCAGCAAGAATGGACACAACCCCCAATGGAAACGAGCCTTCAATAAGAAAATGCTGTTCAGGAGCCTTGCCTTTATAACGAAGCGCACTCCAGTCTGACAGCTGCAGTCCTGCTGACTTAATTGTCTTGCGTTCGGTGCTGGCTAGCCAATGATCAATATCAAAGCTTTCCTGAACAGCATCCGCCGCATCCCATTTCTCGGGTTTGTCTGCTGGTGGCTTCACTATGATGACGGATAAAGCACCCACATCAGCGATGGCTTTGGCGGCACTGAAGGCATATTCCAGCCCAGCGTCGTCATTATCAGGCCAGAGAGTCACTCGCTTGCCCTTGAGGGGAGACCAGTCCGTCTTATCTGTAGGTGCCTTGGCACCGTTCATGGCAGTTGTAGCGCAATAACCGCTATCAATCAGCGCCTGGGCTGCTTTCTCTCCCTCCACCAGCAACACTTCGTCTGCTACCTTGATACCTGGTTGGTTGTAGAGCGGTCTGGGGTTAGGGGCTTTGGTTTTACGGGTCTTTACATCCCAGGGTCTGAACTCTTTACCCTCTGGTGTATCGTACCGATAGACACAGGCAACCAGATTACCTTCGGCATCGTGGTAGTCCCACTTGCCGGTATGGTGACCGAGATCTTCATACTCTTCCTGGTGGTTAGCAGTAGCTGGTGGAGTGAATGACGGCATTCCCAGCCAGTCCGCCATAAACTGGATGATCTCGGGAAAATCCCTCTGGGCATCCAGCTTCTGGTGTTCTGCCGTGAGGCTGATAATGTCACCGCCTCCACCGCTTTCAAAGTCGTGCCAAAGCCCACTGCTCAGTTCCACTTCCAGACTCTTGCCTTTCTTGCCCTGGATATTACCCAGCACAAACTTCTGGCCTCGCTTTTTTCCATTGGGAAATAGCCAGGCCAGGTACTCTGGTAATCGCTCCTGAATACGACGTTTAACGTCTTCTGCATCCAGCTTCTGCGTCGTGCCCTGCTCAGGAGCATCGTTAAAATCAAGCCATTTGTTCTTCATCATCACAGTCCCTGTCGGGGAAAAGCCCACCAGCGGGTGGGCATCAGAGCCTTAATCCCACTGGTTGTTGTAGCTTTCAGCCGGATGGGGAGCTGAGTCCGGAGGACTGTAGAGCTGTGATTGCAACTGTGCCTGAGAATGACCACTCTGCTGACTGGCGGGTGGATGACCCTGGGGAGCCGTCTGGCCAAACATCAGCTGAGCATACTGCTTATGCTCAGGTGTGATGGCCTGCTTGATGACATTCTTGGGCTCGTCATACTGATCCTTTTCTGTACTGATCTTGGCGACAAACTCAATACCATCCAACTCTGACAAAGACTGCAGCTGTCGGGCTTTATAAGCCGGTGGACTGTTATCTTCTGCCTTGATATTACGTGCGGATTGCAAAATACCCCGGACAAATGACCGGCCCATATTTTCCCACTCAGGGCCTTTGGGGCTGTGCATCCCGATCAGGGACCAGATCTTGCGCCTGGCGTACTGGCCTTCCAGCACGGTGAACTCGGCATTAAGGTAGATGGCTCCGGTATCACCGCAAGTGGCGTAACCACCCGTCCAGCCCATTTCAGGATTGTCGTAGCCTCCGGGCTTGAGGGTCATGCGTACCTTGACCAGGGTGCCTGAAGGGATGACATCGTAGCTGCCCTGGTCGGTGGCATCGTTAAAGTCATTCCAGCGTGTCATGGCTCTTTGTTGGCTCATGGTTATTTCTCCGTTCCTTGAGATTGGGATTGAGTTTCAAACTGGACTGGCTGCCTTGATCCGCTGCGGATCTTGGTAAACAACTGTCCGAGGTGAGGCGGTTCGAATACATCCAGGCGTCCGCTGCGATCCTTGGCCGGGTAGCCATAGGGGTTGAGGGTTTGACAAATAAAGGTACGACGCAGGCTACCTTCTTCATCAGGCAGGCTGGCCAGAGTGATGACTTGGTCAACGATGCCGGGCAGCTCCAGACCGGTTTTACTGCCCTCGATCTGGGGCTGGTGGAGCTTGCGGTTAAAGTCGTCCACCCGCTCCTCGAGAATGGCAACAAAGACTACATTCTTGCCCCGGGCATGCTGTAGATGAGTTAACGCTGCGATCATTTCCTGCCCATGCAGACCATAAGCTCCCCGAGTATCCGGTTTGCCAGTTTTCTCGGAGAAAGCCTGGGGCTGGCCCTTGCACCACTGAAAGCAAAGCCGCCCCAGCACCGTGATGGAGTCAATAAAGTAGGTGTCGTACTTCTCCAAGGATTCAGGGTCACCGTACTTGCGACACACGGCTTCATAGTGGGCTTTCGAATACACCTGATCGTCCCGAAGCGCCGGGTTGGGACCCGCCAGGTAGACGGCAAAGTTTCGGAACTCCGGCCAGGTGGCCGGGCGAAGAGTATCGCCAGGCCACTCCTGAACCGCTAGGTCACCGGCTTCCAGATCCACAAACAAGGTGGTGTCCGGGTTGAGGCTCAGCAGCTGGGTGGTTTTACCCACCCCACTGTTGCCCAGCAGCACACACTTGATGCCCTTGTGCTCCTGGCTGCGTTGCTGTGAGTTGAGAATGGGAAGGCTCATTTCGAACCTCCCACCAGCTTGTAGGTGCAACGTCCAGGCTTCACTTGCAAGGCTGGCTCAAAGGATCGACGAACTTCCTGAGGCCAACAATCAAACTTCTTCTGTGGCACTGAGTAATGAACATCCAGGAACTCAGAAGGATCTTCTCCCTGCTCCTGAATCCGCTGAGCTATGGTCTTCAGTTTTTGTTGATCCCAGCTAACTTCCCTGGGCAGATCCACCAGCACTCGTACACCCTCATCTTCAAAGCTGATTTCACCAAACTCCTGCTGCAGTTGCGCCCGAGCCTGTGAAGCCTTGAAAACGTATTTGTAGGCGACCACTGACTCCAGCCAGTCTTTTTGCAGCTGGAGTTGCGCCAGGGCTTTATCCGTATCCCTGACCAGCGTCGCCAACTCTTCTCCGGAACGGGCTGCCAATTCAGCGACGCCCAAACCCTGGATGTTTTCCAGCTCACTGCTCATGACTCACCCTCCTGATCCACCACCGGTGAGCCTACTGCGTTATAGAGCCGGGACTGCTCGTACTCCAGAACATCTGACAACCGATACAAGATTTTGGACCCGATTCGCATAAAGCGGGGACCGGTGCCATCCTGACGCATTCTGGCCAGAGACTTGATGCTGATATTGAGACGCCTGGACAGCTGGAGTGAGTCCAGATGAGCCACCCGGGTTTCAGGTGTAGGACAAAGTGTAGGAGCAACGGCTCCTGGTACTGAGTCTTGCATGATGACCTCCGTGCTTTTCGTGTTCATGCAAGACTGATACTGGGGGAGTGACTGTAGGAGAAGTGTAGGAGCTGTAGGAGAAACTGTAGGAGGACGCTTTTTTCTGAAATTAATGCAAAAAAAACCGGCTCAGGGGCCGGTATTGATGTCATTGTGATTGGTTGATCACACTTCGGATGTCTGAAACATCTCCAGCTCTTCAAATGCTTTCAACCAACAGCGCCCTGAAGCACCCGGTTCATAAGCAATGAATTCCCTCCAGCGAGGTTCTTTATGGAAGAACTGGCTGAGATTGCTGGAACTGGACTCTTCCAGGAGTAATTGGGTCAGAATTCGGGGAGCACTTCTTTTACCGGCCTGTACCAACTGATCCACCAGCTGGCATCGAGCTGGTCCACCTTTCAGTAGCCAGGGATCATGGCCTAACACCCTCAGTATTCCGTTATGCTCATCCCAGATAATCCCTACCCGCTCTAGTCGTGCCTGATCCGGATCAACGTACGAAAGAAACCGGTTATAGTCGACAGCGAGTGACCCTTTAGGCAATAACTCATCCAGAGGCAGCAGCTGAAACCCCGGAGGTAAAACCATATACCGGGACTTGGGCTTTTGCCTGGAAATCACCACACAGGACGACAAGGGTTGAGCAAACAAACAATCCGCAATATCGTCAAAATTCGGGTTCAGCTCTCGAATCAGTAATACCGTGACGCCTTTAATCTCTCCCAGCTTCCAGACCCGGTCATCCAGTAGGGGTTCGACTTGGTCCAGATTGAGCTTTTCAGCCAGCCACTCCGGGAACCACTCCATCCGGAATTTGTACATCCTCAACTCATCGTCCGTGACCTTATGGCAGCCGTTGTAATAGTAGACAAACTCATCCTTGACCCTGTGCACCTGACGATAGCCGTCCTGCAGATCATCCGGGTAGTCCACCATGATCAGTCGGTCATCGGCAGGGCCTTTCGGGATAAAGGCATTATTGCCAATGATGTCCTGCCAGCACTCAGGGTAATAGAACTTCAGCTCACTGATCCGTTCTTTATTCGTAGCTGCCTCAAAACAACTTTGTAAGAAATCAAACGCTTCTCGCTTCATTACCCTTGTCCTTATCTTTATCCTCCAGAAGAATACCCATCTGCACCAATAGGTCATGGTTCAGGTAACGCTCACGCTGCGACAAGTCACGCAGGGAGCAACTATTGGGCGCACTGAGCCGTACAACAATGGTTTCTTCCGGCAGATCATCAGTAGCTTCACAATGAAAGGCCAGGGTAACGCTTCGTATTTTGTATTTCCGGCTATCTTCCAGGCTGACACCGTTATCGTCCAGATTCTGATAGGCATCGGAACGAAAAGCTTTTCTTGGGGTGGCTTTATAGACAGTAATACCTTGTCCAGGACTGACCTGGGTATCGATCTCTTTGACCACCGCTTCCTTGATTCCGAACTTCAGCTCGAAGCTGTCCTCAAAGTTGGGGCGCTGACGGAAGATCTCCAGATTAACCGGCCTGAGCTTCAGCTTTTCAGGACTGTCTTCCTGATCCAGGACCGACTCACAGAAGGTTTGCTTCAGCACGTCACGAATGACTTTCTGATCTGCATATAACTCGATGATACCGGTCTCCGGCTCATAAGTGACCGCATACTCACGAGCCGGGTGGATGGTTTCCAGAATGACATCCTTGCCTTCTTCATCGAGCACCTCAAAACTGACAGGTAGGCCTTCCCGGTAAATAATAAACTGCAGCACAGTGACCAAAGCATGATGCTCACTATGACGTTGTCGTTTCTGCCGCCTGACCACCAGCTTGTCATTATTGAAATGAGCTCTCAGCTTCTGCACAAAATCAGCCAGATCAACATCTTTGTCCAGGGGTACTGGAGCAGTGAGATAGTAGCCATCCCACATGCGACCATGATGCCGGTGATACTCCACATAGCGGATCTCTTCGGCCTTTCTGAAATCGCTCTCATTAGCCGCCAGAAGTCGGAGCGCATTGTCGTAAGGGTTGCTGGTGGTGTTATGGGACAGGTCACTCATAACCCGCTGCCCGACCTCACTGGCCAGACCTACAATCCGCGTAGCCAGGTATTCCAGACGAGCCTGGTCGTGCTCATCCAGCTTCAAGACATGTTTGTAGACTTCTTTGGGAGTAATGATTCGGGTAGTACCCGGAGAGACGGCTTTCAGGTCAATCTTGCAGAGTTCGAAAAAGGTATCTGACTCAAGATCAACGCCGTGCAGTACTTGATGGACTGCCTTCATACTGGCTCCTTGCCATGGCGTAAGTTGATCCCTAACTTCAGGTGGAATGATCCAACTTATAGACAATTGATTTCATGGTCAATAAATCCCTTTGAAAGACAATCCCATCTAAACGAAACAGATGCAGGACAGATCAGGACAAATTGCCCTTTTACAAAAACCACCGAGCTACCAACAATAAGGAGTAGATCCGCACCACCCAGGGATGGGAGCACAACCATGAACAAAACCCCATCAAGTCACCAGCCGCACCCCAATACCCTGGCTATCTGCCAGATTCTGGCTGTCGGTATTGAACGTCGCCATAAAAAGCAGCAGGAGCCGGAAAACGCCGAAAGAGAGAAAGAACACTGGACTAATGCCGGAACCAGAGCCTGTATGTCTCATAAGGTTCAACGACAGGAGTCCAACAATGAAGAATGAATTATCCGAACAGTCAAGCCTGGCAGCCAAGGTGGCGGCTATTCAGAAGATGTCCACCAAGGCACTGCTGGAACTCTGGCCGAAACTCTATGGCACCGATGCGCCCAAGCTGAATAAACGACTGCTACGACAAAGATTATCCTTTCGGATTCAGGAGCTGGAACTGGGGAGTCTTTCCGAGAAACACAAGAACCGATTGCAACGGTTGCAACAACCCTCTGCTAAAGACAAGCCTGTGCCCAAGGCCAGAGTCAACAAGCCACCAGCAGGCACCCGGATTACTAAAGAATATGAAGGGGAAACCCATGAGGTGATAGTCACCAAAGAGGGCTTTGAGTATCGAGGGCAGATGTACAGGAGCTTGTCTGGGATCGCCAAGCTGATTACTGGAAGTCACTGGTCAGGGCCGGTGTTCTTTGGATTGAAAGGAAGCAGCCATGGCCAAAAGTAAAAGTAAGATCAAGGACATCAAACGTTGCGCGGTCTACACCCGTAAATCTTCCGAGGAAGGGCTAGAGCAGGAATTCAATTCACTCCATGCCCAACGGGAGGCCGGAGAAGCCTACATCACTTCCCAGAAACAGGAAGGCTGGATTCTGGTGCCGGATGAGTACGACGATGGTGGCTTTTCCGGGGGCAATATGGAACGGCCTGCGCTTCAGCGACTGATGAAAGATGTTGAAGCCGGGAAGATTGATGTGGTGGTTGTTTATAAAGTCGACCGTCTCTCCAGATCACTGGCTGACTTTGCCCGGCTGGTGGAAGTGTTCGACAAGCACCAAGTTTCGTTCGTGGCGGTGACCCAACAGTTCAATACCACCAGCAGCATGGGACGGCTGACGTTAAACATTCTACTGTCGTTTGCCCAGTTTGAACGGGAAGTGACTGGCGAACGAATCAGGGACAAGTTCCTGCTCTCCAAGAAGAAAGGCAAGTGGATGGGCGGTACGCCTCCATTGGGCTATGACGTGGTGGATCGCAAGCTGATTCCCAATGAAGGGGAAGCGGTGATTATCCGGGAAATCTTCAAGACCTTTATTGAAACCCGCTCCCAAATTGAAACCGCCGAGCGGATGAACGACATGGGTTTCCGCACCAAACGACTGCCTCGCAAGGACGGCAAAGTAGCCGGTAGTAAGAAGTTCACCCGCACCGCCATCTACAAGCTGCTGAAGAGCCGCCTCTATATTGGTGAGATCGGCCACAAGGGAGAATGGTATCCCGGAGAGCACAAAGCCCTCATCAAACTGGAGGTCTGGGCAAAGGTAGAGGCCATTCTTCAGGGCAACAGCTCAAACCGGCAAACAGACAGCCGACACAGGCGCAGCCCTTCGTTTCTGCGGGGTTTTCTGTTCGGACCAGAACAGGAAGCCCTGATACCCACGGCCACCCGCAGCAAGGGCAAACTCCACCGCTACTACGTCAGCAGCATGGCCCGGAAGCACGGTCACAAACACTCACCCCTGCCTACAGTGCCTGCGAAAGAGATTGAGTTTCTGGTAGTGGAGCATCTCCGGGATTTACTGAAGCAACCGGAGATCATTTTCACCACCTGGCAGATGCTAACGGATCAGGAAACGCTCAATGAAGATCAGGTCAGGGAAGCCCTGAACGATCTGTCGGATATCTGGAACCTGCTGTTTCCAGAAGAGCAGCGCCGTTTGATGAAACTGCTGGTCAGTCGTATAGATGTCCACCAGCAGGGCATCAGTATTCGCGTCAATCAGGAAGGGATACCCACCATTACTAACGAGTTACAAGGAGAAGTGACATGGCCATAAAAGTAACCGGAAAAGCCACCCGCACCTACCTCGAAGACGAGAACTGCATTCTGGTGCATATCCCCATCAAGTTCATCAGCCGCAAAGGTAAGACCCAGATTACCACACCGGATGGTCGTCCTGTGCTGGAAGAGGCCGATCCAGCTTTGAGGAATGCTCTGGTCAGGGCGCATCGATGGTTGAAGGCATTGGAGTCTGGCAAAGAGCAGCACCTGAATACGCTGGCCCAGAAGGAAGGGATTACCAGTGTCAGCTATGCGTCTCGAATTCTGCGCCTGACCACCCTGTCACCAGAAATTCAAGAGGCCATCATTGATGGCAGAAGTCTGGGTGGGCTGACACTGGCTGACTTTATGAAGCCTTTCCCCCTGCTCTGGTCAGAGCAGAAGAAGGCATTGGGGATACCGGAAGACTAATCGGTTTTCTCTGCCGCCTTGGTTAGTGCCACTGCAATGCCAGCGGCCAAGACAAAACCACCCAGATATTTCAAAGCCGTAGGTTTTTCTGCCAGAACGGCAACTACAGCTACAGTCGCGACCCCTGCGCCGACACCATTTCTGACTTGAGCTGAGGTAACTTTCAGCCCACCAGCCCATTTAATGAAATGCTCACAGTTCTTTGTCCGAACACAGTAGTCCCATGAACCAATTTGTGTCCGAGCTCTACCCAATAGTTCAGAAAGTGAAGTATTGAATTGAATGTCCGCTACATAAGTCTTTTTACCTTGGGTAACCACATCCCATGTTTCTTCTTGCACAGTGCCTGTTCGGTCAGTAGCAGAAATGAGCATGTATTGTCCCTTGCCACATTTCCGGTCAGAAACAAGTGACCAATGCTGATAAGGCATAGGGCCAAAATTGAAATCGGTGACTACAACATCACCTGGTTGTACTACCATCTGTTGCACACAACACTCCCTTGTGATTCGGTTTTTTAATTTGCTCTCCCAGTATCTGTATGGGCGACAGCTTGGAATTACAACCCCGAACAAGAATGACTATAAAAAGGTTCGTAGAAGGTTCCCCACACATACCGCTACAAAAGTGCAAACTAAACACCCGTTTGAATGACCAAAAACCACCGGCAACACACTGATTATAAAGAGGAAATCAAATAGCGTACTTCAAAGTGGCCGAAGTACGTTATTTAGAGAAGAGAGAGAAAAAATAGCCCAAAAATGGCCAAAAATCGGCTTTTTTAAGAATTTTCCAGGTACGCAGTTATAAGACAGAGGATGATTATAAGGCAGGCAGGGAGCCAGAAAAAACCAACCTCTAAAACGACAAAAAGCCCTGCTTTCTTCGAGAAATACAGGGCTTTTTGAATATGGCGCACTCGGAAGGATTCGAACCTTCGACCGCTCGGTTCGTAGCCGAGTACTCTATCCAGCTGAGCTACGAGTGCGTTGTTCTTTTTTCAATTCTGGCGGTGAGGGAGGGATTCGAACCCTCGATACGTTTCCGTATACACACTTTCCAGGCGTGCTCCTTCGGCCACTCGGACACCTCACCGTCGCTGTCGTCCGCGTCTGTTGCTGCGAACGGAGCCGTACTTTATAGCAGGTCTGCATGAAAGGCAAAGCCAAAATGCACTTTTTTTCCGTTTTAAGGGCAATTACTTAACAGACAAACGGTTCAGTCTGAATCGACGCCTCAGAATAGCCTCAAACCACGAAACAGGCAGCAGTCTTTTCAGACCCGGTAAGGCTCTGCTGCCGTTACCGACTCTCAAAATACCCTGATGACCTGGCGACTCCAACCATTTCGCGATCTCTGACGCCACTTTTTCAGCCGGCGTAGGTCTGTCCTGAGAAGCATTCGCTCTCGCCCTGACACCCTCTTCAATAGGAAAATACAGAGAGCCCTTTGCAAACACCCGATCCAGGGCAATATTAGCATTCTCAGCAAATCGTGACTGAATCGCTCCGGGGAGGACCGTCAGTACTTTAATGCCAAAAGGTTGAAGTTCCATCCTAAGAGCATCAGAAAAAGCATTAAAAGCAGCTTTTGAGGCACAGTAAAGTCCGGAGAAAGGCGTCGTCACCTCTCCTGAAATACTGCCAATATTGATGATGACCCCTTCTTTATTGGCACTCATCTCTTGGATGACCTGGTTAGCCAGCAATACCGGAGCAAAAACATTGGTCTCAAACTGTTTCAGAAGTTCTTCACGGGGTAACTCAGCCACTGCTCCCATGCCACCATACCCGGCATTATTGATCAGGATATCCACCTTGCCATCCTCTGCCCTTATCTCCTCCAATACCCGGGTAATCTGCGCTTCATCGGTCACATCCAACTCTGCAGTTTTGATGCCTTGTTCGGACAAAGATTGAATCGACTCCAGATTTCTGGCTGTAGCCCACACTTTATATTTTCTTTGATTCAACTCCAGGGCAAGCGCAAGGCCAATGCCGGAGGAACAGCCAGTAATCAGTACATTTTTCATTGCTTTATTCTCTGGGGGGCTACAGGACAACAGCCATCCCGAACAGGTTACCTATAATAACGCCACAATAAACTCATTTTCTTCTTGCAGGCCAACGTGAACGTCAAGGGTCTCTACCTCCCTCTTCTGCCCTACTTTGTACTTTCTTACTCTTTACCTTTGACATTGCCCTGAGTGATCCGCATTTTTTTATCAGCAACCCTGATACAGGCTCCGTGCATCACTACTTCAAACGAAAAGGTGGAAGGTTTTCTCTTCATAAAACGCTTAAGACCACCCAATCTCATGCATTCGGCTGGTCCATGGTGCCTAACAGTCAGGAACTGGCCATCTTCCACTAATTAAACACCGTCGTGTATTTTCAGCACAACTTGATCATTCTTCAATATCATCGCTGAAAGCCTGTTCAGACTCGATGGCGATATCACTTCCCAAATCTGCGGTTTCCAGCGTCTGTCTGGGTAGCTCTTTTTTAACCCGAACACCTAACGTTAAGAACTGATCGGCCTGAGAGATTAGATTACCCCGGCCATGTTTCAGCGTGCCCATTGCATCATCATAAGTGCCTCTGGCACTAGTCAGCTGCTGATCCAACTTTTCCATCTTCTCTACAAAAATACGAAGTTTGTCGTACACCTGACGAGCCTTGTCTGCCAGCTTACGGGCATTGGCATTCTGCCTCTCAATAGTCCAGAGGTTAGAAACTGTTCTGAGAGTGGCCAGAAGTGTTGTGGGCGTTACCACGACAATACGTTTCTCAAAAGCTTCATTGAATAACTGCTGGTCATGCTGAAACGCCACCAGAAAAGCCGGTTCAATAGGCATAAACATGAAGACAAAGTCCGGAGCTTTTATCTCTGGTAGCGAGGGGTAATCTTTTTCGTTGAGACTGCGAATGTGGTTTCTGATGCTCTGTATATGCCGCTTCAGAGCCACTTCACGCTCGGCATCCGTTTCAGCATTCACATAACTCAGGTAGTCCACCAGAGACACTTTGGAATCGATAATCAGATGCTTTTCTTCGGGCAGGTAGACGATAAAATCCGGTCGCTTGTTCTGGCCTTCTTCATCTTTAAAATTGGCTTCCCGCTCATACTCCTGCCCTTTGATCAGACCACTGCTCTCCAGAATCTTTTCAACCTGCAGTTCACCCCAGTTACCCTGGAGTTTCTTGTCGCCTTTCAGAGCTCTGGCCAGGTTGCCTGCTTCATCCGTAATTTTCTGGTTCAGATGATACAGGGTCTCCAATTGCTGTTTGAGCGCTGCTCGACCTTCGTTGTCCGCTTTTCTGGCTTCTTCCACCTTGTTTCGAAAATCACCCAGCTGTTCTTTGAAAGGTTTTAACAGATTTTCCAAACTCGCCTGATGCTGCTGTGAAACTGACTTGCTCTTGGCTTCCAGAATTTCATTGGCCAGATTACCAAACTCTTCCTTGAGCGCCTGTTTATTCTCTTCTAACTGACGCAGTGACTTTTCGTTTTGCCGTTGTTGCTCTTCCAGCCTGACCTTCAGTTCCCGGACCTGTTTTTCTGCTGTAAACCGGGCTTCCTGCTCATCCTGCTGTTTAAGCAAACCATCCCTGAGCAGTTCTTCTCTTTCCTGCACCCGACGCTTCTCATTATTCAGAAGCGCTTCAAGCTTTCCTTTTATAATGTGCAGGTCACGATTATCCTGTTGCAGTTTGTTCCTTTCACTGGAAAACTGACCCTGCTCTGCGGTAAGTTCAGACATTCGGAGTCCCTGTTGCTGCACCTGTGCAGCCAGCTTTGCCATTCCGGCAGCCGCTCTTTGTCTGGCAAACAGCCAGGACAATCCGGAACAGATCAAGACCAACAGAATGGCCACAGCCATTTCACTTGAAGACATGCACGCACTCTCATCAGTACAGGGTAAATAATCACAACCAGCAGTGACTTGATAATCACTGATAGTATTTATGCACATTACGGTATTTTTACCGAAATCAACAGGGTAGCGCTGTCTGACCACAGAGCTTGTCAGAGTAATGGCCAAACCTTTCAGCTGATTGGTAGTTTATGAACAAGAACCAGATTCAGGAAGCCCTCGTCACGGCAATGGAGCAGCAATGGCATTCCGCATTAAATGCCGCCAACCAGGCCCACAAGACCGCCAGTGACAGTGAAAACAAGCCGGAACACCAGTATGACACGCTGGCCCTGGAAGCGGCCTACCTGGCCCACGGCCAGTCTGAAAGAGTGCTGGAACTGGAACAGAACCTGTTGAAGGCTCGAAAGCTCATCATGAAAGAGTATTCAGTGGACGATCCCATTGGCCTGTGTGCTCTGGCAGTCCTTCAGGATGCAAAAAAGCATGAAGAGTACTTTTTTATCAGTCCTGTCGGAGGAGGTATGCAACTATCGATAGCGGGAAAAACCATTACCGTCATCAACCCCGACGCACCGGTTTCCAGAAAACTGATCGGTAGCTATCTGGGTGATGAAATAGAACTCCCCACAGGACACTGGCAAGAAATAATAGCCCTCTATTGAGCACGACAATGACGTCACTGAAACAATTGATCAACAACAAACTGATTCAGCCTGTTATGGGGTTGTTGAAACAGGGTCTGACTCCGGAAGCACTCGCCAGTAGCCTGGCTTGTGGTGCAGTCATCGCCTCTTTTCCAATCTTTGGTATTACAACAGGAATTTGTATCCTGGTAGCTGCCATATTTCGCCTGAATCAGGTCGCTATCCAGATCGCTAACTACTGCGCCTATCCTTTGCAGTTTTTATTATTCATTCCTTTTTTAAAAATGGGAGGATGGCTTTTTGACCTGCCAGCGCTCTCTATTAATCCGGCCGACGCTTTTTCACTGGCTGGTGAGAACTTTGGCCTTTTTCTAGAGCAATATGGCATTGCTCTTCTTGCTGCCTGCGCGGCCTGGCTGCTGCTGGCCATCCCTGCAGCTTTTGTGCTCAGCAAAGTGCTTTCTGTCATACTTCGCAATACATTAACCCGGACTTCCCCCCATGAGTAAAGAGATTGAAGCCGTACGCCAATGGCTTAAAGAAGTAGTGATTGGTCTGAATCTCTGCCCTTTTGCCGCCTGGCCAGAGCAACACAATCAGATTCGTATCACCCTTTCAACAGACACCACAGAAGAAGCTCTATTGGAGACACTGCAGTCTGAGCTGACGCTTGCAGACGAAACACCTGCCAGTGAACTGGAAACGACCCTGATAGTCATTCCGGACATGCTTCAGCACTTTGATGACTACAACCAGTTTCTTCATCACGTAGACGCCCTGCTGCGGGGCTTTCACTGGGAAGGAAAATTTCAGGTAGCCAGCTTTCACCCTCAATACTGCTTTGCCGACACCCATCCGGAAGACGATGAGAACCTGACCAACCGGTCTCCTTATCCTCTCCTGCACATTATCCGGGAAGATAGCTTGGAAAAAGCGATTGCTAACTACCCGGATCCTGATGGTATTCCTGATAGAAACATTGAACAGATGAATACTCTGACAATGGATGAAAAATTGAAGCTATTTCCATACCTGTTTGCCAAAGCCGATAAAGATTGATCTGCAAATTTGTCTGAAACGGGTTGATCGGAACCGGCAGAAATAGAAGACAGAAGGGTTAATATTGATCGGTAATTTCAAACTGGTCTTTAAACAGTTTCCAGATACCCGCATCGGTTTTAACCCACTCTTCCAATGAAATGCACCCCTTTCCCATATTCATGGTCCAGTTAGCACCCAACTGGACTTTCGTGTCGTCTATTTGCTTCAGCCAGATTTGGTGATACTCAAGGCTTGTGGCACCTGACTGTAGAAAGGGGCGCCAGAAATGATCAATACTCTCATGGTTATCAAATGTGCCCATAGGCTTAGCAATTAACTCTGCCTCAGGCAAGTAAGCTGAAACACAGTAATCCACATCACCTTTATTGAAATGCTTGACCCATTGTTTACTGGCGACCAGCACTTCTGTCAAAACATTATGATTCATCATCAACACCTTGCATCGAGTGGCAGAGGTGACTGAAGTCTAGCTGCTATTTCTCCATCACAACCCTTTCAGTCTTCTCCAATATGAAATGAGCCTCACGCTTTTAGATCTATCGTTCATGATTACTGGATGAAAATAATCATGAATACGAGGCTCATTAAGCCCCTTCAGCAAGTACGAGATCTACTCGATAAGGCTCCAGTGCTAGCAGCCCGGATGGGAATCGAAAGATGAGTGCTATCAATGGGTTGAAGAGGTTCTGAGGCACTTCCCGCCTATTCTCGATTTTTAACCGGACAGCAGTGATACTCTATAGCTCTTTTAGTCATTGATAACATCCTTCCTCGTACTTCAATAAAAAATTCATCTTGTCATACATCTGTGCATAAGCGAGCAGGCTCATCATCAGAGTCCAGATACCAAAACGGATCCTCGTTAGGAGCCAATGATGGCGAGGATTGCTCGTCGTATTCTGTCTCAAAATAATTTTCACCTGCAAACTGGAGATTTGGCTGATAGAAATCAGTCCGTTGAGTCGGTGGAAATGCTTCTCGCGTTCTGTGTGATGACTCTATATTGTCGGGACGAGAGCGTTGGTCTGATGCCATGACATTTATAGGGTTCATCGGTATAGCTTGTTGACATGCACCAGGCTGGATATTATCAAAAGGAAAACGAATAATCCCAGGAAGTGGCAGCAACTGAGGATCTGATCGATAAGGTAAATCGATCTGGCCTAATTCAGGTGTGTGTATATGATTATTCTGTCTTGCTGCCGATTTTCCCCAACGATAACCCACGTAGATAGCAACTGGGATACCAACTGTTAGCAGAACTAATGAAACACCGCCGGTAACGGCTGCGGCAAAGCCAAAAATATTTGATTGGATTTCCTTTAGGACGTTGTTTTTTTCTGTCTGGTTTGCAGACATCTCTAATAAACGTCTTTGTTGATAATGCTGAATTCTTTCTTTATCTTGCTGGAAGATCAGCACATCATGCCATTCGTCTTTACTTGAAAAATGCTGCTGGATATCCAGAATATTTGGTACCTTTTGCCTCAAGTAAACTGGAAAGTAGTTTTCAAGAGAACCTTTTTGACCATCAATGATACGATGTGGGTTAGGCGTCCAATGATAGCTATTGACGTCTGCGGGCCATTGCCAGGATTGGGGATCTGCGCCCTGTAACACTATTGCCAGTTCGAAGGTTTCCTCTTCTTCGGTATTAATCAAAAAGTTAAGCTGGTATCGACCTTGCTCTGGAAGGTATTGAAATTCATGCTTACTATTAACCCAATAGTGAAGCGGAACTGACTCTGCAGCCAGCCTGGTAACGATCAGTAAAAGTAAGATGGCTTGGAAAAATGCATGGACTGCTTTGATCATAACCCAGAGAGCCTAAAGTCATTAAGTTGCATATGAGTTTAGTCAATGATAAAAACGACAGCTAAACCCTTTCCAATACAACCCACCAAACTTAAGACATTTGTCACAAGCCTTAAAATTCCATAGGATTAGCCTTGAACTTCCATTGGAGAAGTTCAGACACCTTCTGCCAATGCAGTCATAAAACAATAAGAAATGAGCTCATCATGAAAGCTGTACGAAAAGCCACATTAATCTTTATGCTGCTCCCATTACTCATTCCCAGAGCATTCGCTGAAGGCTCTCAATTCGCTGAGGGCTCTCAATTCGCTGAGGGCTCTCAATTCGCTGAGGGCTCTCAATTCGCTGAGGGCTCTCAATTCGCTGAGGGCTCTGGCCCGCTGTTTGGTAAAGACTGGATTCCCGAAGGGACACATTTCCCCAAAACCTGGGGGCTGTCTCTGACAACTCTGTCCATGCAACAAAAAAGTAAGCTGGACAGTGTCGTTTTTCAGGGTAATATCAGCCAGTATATTACCGACCTGCAATTCAACAACGTGGACGACAAAAGCCTGACATCCAACCTGAGACTGGATGCCTGGGTTTTGCCCTTTCTCAACCTCTATGTGATGTACGGTTACATGGAAGGAGAAACAGAGGTCAATACCACCACGGCTTTTGATATCACACCCAACTTTCCTGGCGGGGATCGAACAGACAACACCACAACCCAGCAAAAATATCATGGCAGTAGCTGGGGATTGGGAGCCACCCTGGTGTATGGTAAAGGTCCCTGGTCAGCCAGCCTCGACGTGAATGCCACACGCACTGAATTGAATGTTGTCCGATCAAAAGTCAACGCCATTATGGCAACACCAAGGCTGGGCTATACCACTCGCATTGCAGGTATTCCCGTCACCTGGACTGCAGGCGTCAGCTACCTGTGGCTGGATCAGCGAATTACTGTAGAACAAGTTCTACCGGGGCTGGACACCCCCATGGTGATGGAAATGAATGTCGAAGCGGATAATCCATGGAGTCCGCTATTGGGCGCCAGTTTATCATTCACAGAAAACTGGCAGGCTGTTTTTGAGGCCGGGTTTGATGGCCGCAAAACGTTGATGGGAACCCTCTCCTATCGTTTTGATTAAGAGTTTCTATATCTGAGCAAGCTCTTTCTGATACCTGTCTTCCCACCGCAAGGAGGACAGGTAAAGCAAAAATGCCACTATCACAGGCAATCACAGGCAATCACAGGCAATCACAGGCAATAAAGCCGGAGACAACAACCACCCTCTGACACACAGCCACTCCAGAACAATGGGAGTCACTCCTCCACAAACCGCAAATGCCAGGTTATGGCAGAAAGCAATACCACTGTATCTTGCCTGAGTAGGGAATAACTCAGTCATAGAAGATTCATAGACCCCCATGACCATGCCGCACCCCAGCAGCAGCGGTATCAAAGCCAGAATGGGAGAAAATGCCTGACAGCTCATCAGACAAAAGCCGGTGGGCAAGAGCATAAAAATAAAACAGCCGAGAGAAATCATAGGCAACCTGCCTACCTTGTCCGACAAGATAGACATGATCAACGTCACACCGGCTAACACCAGAAAGGCAGACCTGCTCATTGAAAAGGCAGCTTCAGAAGGGTGCTGGAGAAAGGCCTGCTGATATCTGGGTATAAAATAAAACGGATAGACTAACGGCTGGCAAGGCAGCCACCAAAGTCCCGAGCCCTAAACTGGAGAACATCGCTGCTGCCAGCGATGCCATTCCGGCAAAAGAAGGTTTTATCATTTCCACTTTCCGCTCTGAAAAAAGCAATAGCGCTTAAAAAGCTACTTTCAAAGCATGCCCTGAGTTTCTTGCCGTCCTTCACAGTTATGTTTTAAACAAGATAACTCACTTCACAATTTGACAAAATAGTATCATCACTGGAGCGACTGATTTAATGCTGGATGAAAAACAAGATGCCGCTGATTAATTTGAAGATCTTCTAAAACTGTCCTGACCGAGAAGGGTTCAGGCCAATCAATCTCCAACCGTTCAATCTTCTCTAATTTACTTAATCCAAAATGCTGTTGTCTTGAATGAGTAGAAACATAATTATTTTCAAAACGCACTTCCCGAAACTGTGCCCCATTTTGAGTATAAAGCCGTATTTTTGCTCCAAGCGCTTCCGTATTCCCCGGCGGGCCTATCAGCCGGATTGAAAGCCAGTGGTTTCCCTTTGGATTGGCATTTTCAAAAAGGTTTGGAGAACCTTCCCAGTTACTCACTACAACATCAATATCACCATCCTGCTGGTAATCAAAACAACTGACTCCCCTGCCATCTATGACTTGACTCAATCCAGCCTCAACAGCTTGTTCGCTAAATTTCATGTTACCAAGGTTAATAAACAGTCGTGCTCTTGATTGCTGAAACTCACTGTGATTATTTAACACCTGAGTAGCCAGAGTCTTGTAACTTTGGCTGGAATAAGTGGCTGTTTTCGGTACATTGCCATAACCGGTGGCATGAAATATATCCAGCAGCCCATCGTTATTAAAGTCAGCCGCACAACTCCCCCAGCCCCAACCGCCATCGCGAAGACCCGAATCGTTTGTAATATTCTTAAACTGATACTGTCCCTGATTTTGATACAACCGGTTACCGGTGTAACTGCTGCTTTGACTGAGACTAAAAATACTGCTTTCGAACCAGTCCAGATCGCCATCATTATCAAAGTCTGCAATAGCAGCGCCCATACCAAAACTGCCATGAATCTCCCTGATATCCGTAACATCCTGCAGTTGACTGCCCGTGTTTTTCCACAGCTGCGTGGTAAAAAAATCGGCCGTCATCAAAATATCAGACACTCCATCCTGATTGATGTCAGCAAAATTAGGGGTAAAGGTAAAATCGTCTCCGCCAAACACGGGCGCTTCATGCTTCTGGTGTATCAAGCCATCGTTTAAAGTCACCGGTCCATAGCTGTCTCTTAACTCAGGGAGCTTTGAAGAAGCGGGCTCCATCTTGCGATACCCGGAATTGCTCCAGATTTGCGGCTGCCTGACTGACTTATATGTGCGCCAGAATGCCATCACAGTATCCAGATCTCCGTCCTGATCAAGATCACCAAAACTGGCATTGAGTGCGGGCCCAGAAACAGCAGAAAAAACAAAAGCCTCAGGAGCGTCTATAAAGTCGTAAATGATCTGTGGATAAAATCGTCCATCATTGCCCAGGAAAAGATCCGGACGATAATCACCATCCAGATCGGCGACCAATGGCGTAATAGCGCCTTCCAGTTCAATATTTTTCAATGACAGATGTTGTTGATCAAACTGTCCATCCGACTGCTGAAAATAAACCCAGACTCTGTTGTCATTATCAGTGAAGACCAGGTCATCCAGACAGTCTTGATTCAAATCAGCAGAGCTCACGCCCCCCCAGTTAATCACATCCATAATCCACCCCGGCTTTATAAGCCCGACTTTGCGAATGTGATGAATACCCTTTTCAACGCCCACCTCTCTAAACCACTGTGTGTTCTGACCCGGTTTTTCTCCAAGGGGAGCCGCACACTTTTCAAACGATGGAATGAGAATCTCAGCTTTATTAACTGACGGCTCTTGTTTATCTGAAGACTGTTTTCCAGAAGTCATTGTCTTGGTAAGAGGCGTTACAATCGGCTGATCATCAATGAATACCTTCAGGCAGGATGCATCGAGCAAACAGGGATCAGTTAATGTTTCCAGAAAGTCCGAAAGTTGCATTATTTGCTGATCAGTGAGCGTTGCTGGCAACAATTCCTGAAAGGGAGACTGCAAGGCTTCTTTCTGAATGGTCTCGAATGATCGCTTCAAATAAACGACATTCTTATTTTGTTTATCAACAGTCTCAGTTTTATGCGGCTTTTTCCTGATATGAGTCCGGATCGCTTCTGCAAGCGTGGTAGCACTGCCATTATGAAAATAAGGCGCTGTCCGGGAAATATTCAACAGGCTGGGTGTTCTGAACGAAAAAGCGGGACGACCTGGTTCGATATTACTCCGCCCGTAATCCAGCCCCCTGCCATTCACCCCTGCCCCCAGAGGTTTCACCCCTAGATTGTAGAATGCTTCATCTGAAAAGTGCTGCCCGGAGTGACACCCTGAACAACCCCCTCCCCCGTCACTGATTGATGTGAAGAATAACCTGGCTCCAGCCACTTCGGACTTCGAGAGAGTATTTTTATCATTGAGAAAACCAAAGAAACGATTATCAATAAACACTAGCTCTGCCTGATAAACTGCCAGTGCCTGCGTCACCGCATCAATCCGGATAACCTCTTTACAGGGCACCTTTTCATCTGCCGGAGGAAAAGCGAGCCTGAACTGAGTACACCACTCTTTATTCGAAGCTAACCGATCAACAATCAGATGATGTATCTCGATATTATTATGACTGCCGTCGTTCAGTCCTTTCATTTCAAAGGGAGACACCATCGGCAGTCGGGCCTGAGCCTGTAACAGGCTATCGGTTTGATAACGGGTCGGTGAAAGCTCCGAGTATCCGCCACCCACTTTGATGCCCCTGGTGGACGTTCCACCTCCCACATATTGAACCCTGCCATCCCAGAACAGATTCTTTCGATACAGGGAAGTATTGAAAACAGTGGGCGAATTACGGGGAATCAAATGACGCTCATAGTCGTCTGGGTTCTGCTTTAACAATTGATCCAGTCTTTTCTGACCTGTCAGAAAAGGGTCATTGACCGAAACCCCAACAGGTAAAGCCAGGCTATCTGCACCACCCTGCTCCGGATGATGGCAGGTTGAGCAGGCCACCCGACCATCAAGACTGAGGTCCGGACTGAAGAAAAGCTTCTTTCCAAGCTGGCTGAGTTCTGAATCAATCCCATCCCCTTCCAGATCGGCCGCGGGCCTGGCTGATAGCTGATAAGGTTTGAGCCAGTCCTTCAGCCACTGACTGCTTGCTGAGTCCTGGGCGCTGAACACACTCGCTGATCCTACTATGAGAATCAGCATGCTTCCCTGTCGTACCATGCTTTTCCTTCGCCCGTTTAGTTTTGCCCTTCTCCTATAAAGCTACTGCAATGGACAGCAAAATTTAACCCCCCACAAATAGATAAAAACTATCATCGAGATTTTAATGATCAATTATACCAATCAAACGGTTAGGCATATTCTTTCCATGTCGCCACCGAAAACGGACTGGCAACCCAACAAAATGACTGAAAAGTATTTTGATTTACCGCCCAGAAACTGTGGCCCCTGATCCGAATACTTTTATTGACAACCTGTCATTTGAAAGCAAATGACTCATTGCAAGAAGGAAAACACCCTGTCCCTCGTAAACACTCTATTGATCTGGCAGGCATTGTCTCCCATGTCACGTTGATCGAGTTTGATAACCAGTTAAGAGCAGACGAAGTCCTCCAACCCAAACTGCGCTCTTTGAATAATGTCACTATCATCACCAGCGCAATGACGACAGAAGTGCTCGGTGACGGTAGTAAAGTCAATGGTTTGATTTATAAAGACCGCAACACCGACGAGAACATCAGCGTAGAACCGGAAGGTGTCTTTGTTCAGATTGGCTTAATACCTAATACCGAGTTCCTTAAAAAAACGCTGGAATTAACTCCACGAGGTGAGATTGTTGTTGATTCCCGGGGTGAAACCCCTATTCCAGGTATTTTTGCTGCTGGTGAAGTAGCAACAGCACCTTATAAGCAGATCATTATTGCTATGGGCAGTGGTGCTAATGCTTCGCTGGGAGCTTTTGATTATCTGATCAGAAACAGTTTTGAAGGTGATACTGCCGAAACGGCCTGAGCTATTAACTGTTAACTATCTGGCCAGTTAACAACATCGTTTTTCTGCCAGGCCTGGCACCTTGATTCCTTTATTTTACCGTTCTTATTAACACTTCTCAGCCCTACTCCTGGTAATGAAAAATAAAAAGGAACTACTTCACAAGAAAACACATCAGCTGTCTTAGATTATGAAGCCGTTACATCTTCTTGATTTTCATTTTTCTCTCATTAACAATCAGTTCTCCAGAATGACTTTATTAGAAACATTACGTCAATGATCTGATAATTAATGTTCGTTGTTATTAAAGTAGGGAGTGTTGTATCTGGAAATAGAATAACTCCTCAAACAGCCTGCCACACAGTGAGGCCTGTTTAAGAGTTACATTGGAAGTATTGTTCAGGATACAAAATGAAAACAAGAATAATGAAACCTCTGGCTGTCGGTGTTATGGCACTGACACTGGCCGGTTGTAAAGTCGAACTATCCGTCGATGGAAACAACCACTGGGTCACCGATCCGGTCACAATTGGTTTGCCACACCTGCCCCCCAGTCTGCAAACGGTTTCTTTCGAAGGTACTGTTGAGCAGAAAGGCAATAGCTATGTCTTTCCCCATGGCGTTTTATACGACATAGGTAACGGCCGATACAGTTACATATCTACGACCGGTGAAGATGCTGAAATCCAGTTCTCCATATCCCATGGAAAACTGACTCGTTACGGGACTCTGACAGTATCGAATGTGGCAACCGACCCTCTTTATGGCCAACAATGGCATCTGAGCAACGCAGGACAAAGTGCGTTTTCTCAGAACCAGAAGGGCATGGACGCTTATATTGAATGGTCCAAAGCCTATTTTGGCTATGACGATGATTACATTGCTAACAACCCTCAACGCTACACCTTCAATGCAGATCTTCGTGTCGCTGATCAGGATATGAACGCGGGCAGCGCTCACGCTATGGGCTATACAGGTAAAGGTGTCGTTGTTGCTGTCACCGACACAGGACTGGAAGGTGCTCATGAAGACCTGGTAGACAACTACCGGGAGGAAGGTTCTTTTAACTTTGTTGAAGCTGATTCCAACGACCCAACCAATATTTATGACAGCCAAGGGGACCATGGCACCAGCGTAGGTGGTTTGATTGCAGCCTCTGCAGGTAATGGTCTGGGGGGGCGTGGTGTTGCACCTTCAGCCACTCTGCTAGGTCAGAACTTCCTTCTGAATCAGACAGACGAAGCCACTGCCACGATTCACGGCATGTACGAAGGCGCGGATCAGGACGTTATCAACAAGAGCTGGGGTTCAACCCTGTTCGTTCAAACCAATGGCGTTATTCATAATGCTGAAGTGGATGGCTACATTGATGCTTACCCAGCCCTGAACCTAAGAGATGGCAAAGGTGCTGTTGTCGTAAAATCATCGGGGAACAGTTTCGATGATTCTGATCTGTCTCAGCGTTACTTTGGCCTGGGTCTGGGGCTCTGTGATGTTAACGGAGCCAATGTCAGTGGCCTGACCTGCTCCAATGCTTCGATCAACTCCGGTAATAACCATCCATATCAAATAGTGGTCGGTTCCAACAATGCTGACGGAACTCATACCAGTTACTCTACTGCCGGTTCAGCGGTGTGGGCTTCTGCCCCTTCAGGTGAGTTTGGTTTCCGTGAACCCGCCATGATCACAACAGATCAGAGTAACTGTGAAATAGGCTACAGTGGTTCAATAAATGAGAACTTCTATCTGAATGCTTATCAGGGTTACCCTTACGGCAAGATGTACCCACTGAACGGTGTCAATTCAGAGATCAGCATCGAGCTGGATCCTGGTTGTAACTATGTCCAGACCTTCAATGGTACTTCTTCTGCAGCACCCAATACTTCTGGTGCAGCAGCGTTGATCCTGGAAGCGAACAGCAACCTCAGCTGGCGCGATGTGAAGCGCATTGTTGCTGCTACTGCAGATCAGATTGTGCCTGAAGATCCCCAGGTTATTCTGCCTGTAGGCGACAGTAACTATGTAGCCCATGATGGTTGGGTGACTAATGCCGCCGGTTACACTTTCAATAACCTATTCGGGTTTGGCCGGGTCAATGCCGGTGAAGCTGTGAAGATGGCTGAAAACTACCGCGACTACCTGGGCACTTACACAAGCTCAGGCTGGATTGATGCAAAAGCCGGAGTCACAGTACCTGACAACAATGCCCAAGGGGTAACGCATAGTATTCAGATTGATAACAAGCGCGGTGTGGTTGAAGAAGTTCAGATCCGCATTACCTTATCTAATGACAGTATTGCCACAGATATTCAGAAAGCAGGTCCAAAGACAGCCTCTACCGTTGGCAGTGATACGGCGTTCGAACTGACTTCACCTTCTGGTACCAAAAGCATCATGCTGACGGCGCGTACCGGTACCTTCGCTTCCTATGACTGGGCTTTCGGCGTGACTCCGGCTGACGAGACGCTGATGTACAAGGATATGATGCTGCTCAGTAACGCTTTCTACGGCGAGCCAGCAGGCGGCACCTGGACTCTGCGCGTGATCGACACCAATGGTAAGGACATTCCTTCTCTGAACCCTGAAGTGACTTTCGTGAACAATAACGTAGATTCTACACTGGATACATGGGGTATTACTTTCTATGGCGAGCACTTTGCCAATGAACTGGTAGGGGAGAAGTAACCATGGGAATCAATAAAATGAAAAAAACCAGCCTGATACTACTGGCCACATGTGCAGTCTCCACTGCAGCAATAGCCAACCAGGAATTTAACGTCGACTCAGCCAAAAGCCAGTCGGTAAATTCTCAGCCAGTCACACAAAACGTAGTTAAGCTGAATAATCGCAACTTTGTGGTGAATGCACCTGCTGTCCGCGCGGCCTCGTTTGCCAGCGCAACGGCGGCGGCTCCGGCCAAACCTTCTGTCACCAAAGGTATGACTCTGACCAGCTCACTGACAGGACAACCTGTCAAAGTGACCGGACGCTTCACCGTTCTTTTGGATAAAGGCGTTGATGCATCTGAGTTTGCGACCAGACACGGTCTGAGTCTGTACAAACAGATGGGAAGCTCACGTCTGGCTATCTTTGAAGCGGCTGAGTCCGTCGATCTGCTGGCACTGGATGCACAGTTACGAGAAGCGTCTGAACTGTCTTCAGTAAAAATCGAGTTGTTGGAAAACCTGAATCAGCCTCTTTAAGATCTGACTCACCCAAGCCTGGCTGATTTCAGTCAGGCTTTTTTATGTTCAAACCGGTTAGAGTTTGTCTCGACATATATTCCTGATTAAAACAGGGGCTCCGTTCACCCTGAGCCTGTCGATTAGATCCCCCCTAACAAGACATATTTCATTTCCAGGTACTCATCCAGCCCGTACTTTGATCCTTCCCGACCGATGCCAGACTCTTTGATGCCACCAAACGGGGCGACCTCTGTGGATAACACACCTTCATTGACCGCAACCATTCCATATTCAAGCGACTCTGTCACTCTAAATACACGACTTAAATCGTTGGCATAAAAGTACGCCGCCAAGCCATAGCGGGTATCGTTAGCCATAGTGATCACGTCATCCTCATGGTGAAAACGGAATACGGGAGCTACCGGACCGAAAATTTCTTCCTGATAACACTTCATATCCATGGCTGCATTGGCCAGGACAGTCGGCTCGTAAAACAGGCCTCCCAAGCTATGAGGTCGGCCTCCTGTCAGCAGTCGGCCTTTCTTGGCCAGTGCATCATCCACCATACTCTTGGTCTTCAACAGAGCCGCCTCATTAATCAGAGGCCCCTGATTGAAATCTCCATCAAGGCCGGGCCCAACTGTCAGTTTGGAGACCGCTTCTGCAAACTTCTCAACAAACTCATCATAAATACCCTCCTGAACAAACAGACGGTTCATACAGACACAAGTCTGACCTGAATTTCGGTACTTGGATGCAATAGCTCCCTGAATGGCCTGTTCAACATTGGCGTCATCAAAAACAATGAAAGGCGCATTGCCACCCAGCTCCAAAGACACTTTTTTTACCGAGTCTGCACACTGTTTCATCAAAAGCTTGCCAACCGCCGTCGAACCAGTAAACGACAGCTTTCTTATGATAGTACTACTGGTTAACTCAGCACCGATCTCCTTGGCATCACCTGTGACAATATTGATAACACCTGCAGGAATACCGGCACGTTCTGCCAGTTCAGCCATGGCGAAGGCAGACAAGGGAGTCAACTCTGAGGGCTTGATAATAATGGTACAGCCTGCAGCCAGTGCCGGAGCGACTTTTCTGGCAATCATGGCATTAGGGAAATTCCAGGGCGTGATGGCCGCCACCACGCCTACCGGTTCCCGGGTGACCATAATCCTCTGACTGCTTCTGGTCGCCGGTATCAGATCACCATAAGCTCTTTTGGCTTCTTCTGCATACCACTCTATGAAAGAAGCGCCATAGCCCACTTCAGCCTTTGATTCTCTCAGTGGCTTACCCTGCTCAGTCGTCATCAATGTGGCCAGATCGTCCTGATTATCCAGAATCAGTCTGTACCATTGCCTGAGCAGGGTAGATCGCTCTGCTGCTGTTTTTGCCCGCCAGTCATGAAATGCACTTTCTGCTGCCTTGATTGCAGTACGAATATCTGAAGCTCCCAGCATGGGGATATAGGCAATCACATTGCCAGTGGCTGGGTTATGTACAGGGAGGGTTTTATCAGCGCTGACCCACTCACCATTAACGTAGGCTTGCTGTTTAAAAAGACTGGTATCGTGCAATTTCATGGCTAACCCCTTTAAAGCGATTAGCCACAGCATAACTCAACCTGAGTCAGGCTTAACTCATTTAATTTAAAGTGTTTTGACGCCTGTAATCTTGAACTGATTAGGTCGGTCACCTATCTGGGTTTGCTGCAGGTAAAACTTCCAGTCTCTCCGTTGGCGAAACCCCATAACAGTGGCATAGCCATAATACTCATGACCCATTCGAAACTGGCCCTTATTATTATGCATACCCCAAAGCACACTGTTTTGAAGGATCTGCTTTGACATGGGATTGTTACTATTTCTCATGGGCTGAAAATGCCACTATTGAAATATCACGGCCTGTAAATTATCTACAGCCGCTTTGTACTCCCTGTTGAGCTCTGACACCAGATCAGCAACAGGCTGCACTTTTTTCACAGAACCTATGCCCTGACCTGCTCCCCAGATATCTTTCCAGGCTCTGGCATCAGAACCGGCAAAGTTAAAAATTTCCTGACTGGGTTCAGGGAGATTTTCAGGGTCCATACCCGCTTTACTGATGCTGGATTTAAGATAATTGCCGTGGATACCGGTAAATACAGGGGTATAGACAATGTCACTGGCTACTCCATCCACCAGCATCTCACGATAGTCTTCTGGTGCATTGGCTTCTGGCGTAGCAATAAAGCTTGAGCCCATATAAGCCAGATCAGCCCCCATGCTCTGAACCGCCAGAATATCGCTGCCGGTGGCAATGGAGCCCGCCAGAATAATCATGCCATCAAAGAAGCTTTTGACTTCATTCACCAATGCAAAAGGACTCAGGGTTCCTCCATGCCCTCCTGCACCCGCACAGACTAAAACCAGCCCATCAACACCATGTTGATGAGCTTTTCGGGCATGACGGACATTGATGACATCATGCAAAACAATGCCACCATAAGCGTGTACTGCCGCGATCAATTCCGGAGAGGGCGCTCTCAAACTGGTAATAATCACAGGCACTTTATGGTGAATAATGGTGGCAATATCCTCCTCCATGCGAGGGTTGTCAGGCTGGATGACAAGATTGACCGCATAGGGCGCCACTTTGCTGTCTGGAAATTCAGCCTTATGCGCTTCTAATTCGTTATTAATGCGGGTCAACCAGACATTCAGCTCCTCTTGTGGGCGGGCATTCAGGGCTGGAAACGACCCAACAATGCCGGCTTTACACTGGGCAATAACCAGCTCCGGACCAGAAACAATAAACATGGGTGAGCCAATAACAGGCAGAGACAGATGCCCTTTAAGAGAAGAATGCAGTGCCATGGGTTTCTTATCCTTTTTCTTGATGAACCCCTGAAGACTATGCCAAGTGATCATGCCTTGTCATTTACAATCGCCGATAACAACGAGGCATCTTGAAAGGCGACGGGTATAGTATTCTCCTGCCATCTCCTGCTATGGTATTAGCCACCCCGCCCACCTTCTCTATAACAAATACAATAAAATCTGGGGAAGTCATGACACTGGTCCAACGCATATTTTCAGCTCTCATCATCACAGTCATCGTTCTGACCCTTATTGGAGTCTCAACCTGGTTTTATCTAAACCCTACTCCACCAAGGCAACAGCTGTTTGTAAACGGCACGATATTGACCATGGATAAAACGAACTCTGTCGTTGAATCCATTTTAGTAGAAGACGACAGAATCATTGCCACGGGCACTGAGGAAGCCATGGAAGAGCTGGCCTCTTTTGATGCCGAAACCATTGATCTGGATGGATTAACATTACTACCTGGCTTTATTGAAGCCCACGGACATTTTCCGGGCAGTGGCTTGAATGCCATGGCTTCGGATTTAAACAGCCCTCCTATGGGTGATGTACTTTCTATCTCTGACGTAAAGAAGAAACTGAGAGACCAGGCTAATACTCTGGAAGACGGCGAATGGGTACTGGGTTTTGGCTTTGACGACACACTGATACTGGAAAGGCGCTTCCTGAACCGGGATGACCTGGACAGCATCTCCACCCGTCAGCCTGTCTTTGTCATGCACATTTCAGGTCATATGAGCATAGTTAACAGTTATGTTCTGGATCAGATGGGTATTGATGACAATACACCTAACCCTGAAGGCGGGGAGATTGTTCGCGACGCCAAGGGTCGAGCAACCGGGCTATTAAAAGAAACCGCCCAGGAAGATATCCGTTATGAAGCCATGAATGTCGGCCCTTCCAGACTCTTTGATATGTTGGCCGACAGCGTTCGTGATTATCTTCTTCAGGGTGTTACAACGGTTCAGAGTGGTTTGACGCCACCAGAACAATTAACCTCGTTAGGGTATCTCGTTACCGCAGGTCTGATACCTCAACGGATGGTTTTCTGGCCCGATGAAGACCTGGCTCTGGACATTGAACGGGGTGATATCAGTCCAATCAATAACGATAAAGTTACCACCGGAGCCCTTAAACTGGTCACCGACGGTTCCATTCAGGGATATACCGGCTTTTTGTCTCAGCCTTACTACAAACAACCTAAAGACAAACAACCTGCATATCAGGGCTACCCCAGCCAGTCAGCACAAGCACTGAACAAACAGGTTGCACTGTGGCATGAAAAAGGCTGGCAACTGGCCCTGCATGCCAACGGTGACGCAGCTATTGATCAGGTGTTAACTGCCATTGAACAGGCTCAGAAAAAACACCCCCGCCAAGATACCCGTCATATTATTGTTCATGCACAAACTGCACGACCTGACCAGTTGCAGCACATGGCCAGACTCGGTGTCACCCCCACTTTTTTCCCTTCCCATATTTTTTATTGGGGAGACCGACACAAGGAGTTGTTCCTGGGTCAGGACAGAGCCCACCAAATCAGCCCGCTGAAAACGGCCAGTGATCATGGCGTCCGATATACCATTCATACTGACACACCGGTAGTCCCCATCGAGCCGCTTCGACTGATCAGCAATGCTGTAAACCGGAAGACCAGCCAGGGCAATATTCTGGGAGAAGAAGAAAAAATTTCTGTCATGCAGGCACTGCGTGCCACGACGATTGATGCGGCCTGGCAGGTATTCAGGGAAAAAGACCTGGGGTCAATCGAAACAGGAAAGCTGGCGGATTTTGTCGTACTTTCTGATAATCCCCTGGAACATGCCCAACAGTTGGAAACACTGGACGTTGTGCAAACCTGGATCGGAGGAGTAAAGCGTTATGACCGGGACGAATTCAGAGCAAGAAAGTGAATGGCTATCCGATCGGGAAAGTTTGTTTAAAAGTTATGTACCAGAGATTCGCCAGATGGCACGTTCTCAAGGTGATCAGGTGCCAGAATGGAGTGAACTGAATGATCAGCGTCATCGGTTTATGGCTGACTTCCCTGACGGCTCTGACCTCCTGATCTTTGCCTATGGATCATTACTCTGGAAACCACTGCTTCGCTTCAGTCATCAGTATCATGCTCTGCTTTTGAACTATCATCGTCGTTTTTGTTTGGATATGACATTTCTCAGAGGCAGCCAGAAAACCCCGGGGCTTATGATGGCACTGGATAAGGGGGGTCAGTGTGAAGGCATCTGTTACCGTATCCCTGCTGCCCTGGTGAATGAAGAGCTGCACATTCTCTGGACAAGAGAATGTTGCCTGAGTGGCTACATTCCCACCTGGATTGAACCAGATATTCAAGATCTGGACACGCTTTTACCTTGTATGACCTTTATCGTTAATCATGATACTCCCCGTTATACTGATCAGCTGTCCAAACAACAAACGGTTGAGCGAATCAAAACCGCCGTTGGCCAGTTTGGCAGCAATCGGGATTATTTTGATAACACGCTTGCCCACTTGAGAGAATTGAACATTCATGACGCAGAGCTGGAGAGCCTGAACCAGGCTCTCCAGCTTACTCAAAAGGAATAATGCAGGGATAGAGTCAAAACCGGATACCAGCGAAAGCTGCTCAACTCATCTTCAACCCGCTTTTGCTCTGCAGCAAGGTTTTCACTCAAACCGGTAATACTGGAGCCAGATGAAGTCTTCAGACTGATATCAGGCTCCCCCTGATAAAGCACCCCCAGATCGACACCGTAATAAAAGTCAGACTGACCAATCTTCCCCATAAAGCCTGCCCCCAGATAGGGACTGACATCTCCAAATTTCATTTCAGACTCAAGATTCCCAATCTGGTCGGTGGTATAGGCCGTGCCATTAATGGTTATGACCCCATTCTGGCTTTTTGCTCTGGCATCCAGTTGATTCCCGTTATAGAAAGCCCCCATGGCAACAAAGAAATCATTTTCCCAGGGGTGCCAGTCCATGGTGACTCCCACTGTACCCAGTTTCAGATCACCCTCGTAAGTAAGACCATTCTCTTTGAACTCATAACTGCCCGAATAACCATTCAGCTGCAGCCTTAAACCAAACTGATCGTTCATCTGGTTAGTAAATACTATATGCGCCCCCAGAGAACTCACCCCGAGCCCTGCTTCGGTGGTTTGTGCTGAGGAAAAAAAGGAGAGGAGCAAAAGCCCGGTAAGGAGGATCACTTTCTGCATCTGACTGTCCCTGTCTGACGTTCTATGATTTCCTAATGAATAACAGATAAAGCGTTCATTAACAATGAACCTTCTCCACCCGGTTTATTAATTCGAGTCTATCTTGTATCAGAATTAACACGGCTGATCTGGCAGAAGAAAATAGCCAATAGTGAAGCCAAGTGTTAATGCTCATACTGACTCCGTTCATTTTGATGTAATGCACTTCAGCAGTCCCAGTGCGAACGGTATGAGTTATTTTCAGGTTATGTACGGTCCAACCCGGAAAATTCATAAAGCCGCTCCGGTCAGACTATAGACTGCGGAAATACTGAGATATTCGTTTGCTGATGTGAACGAAAAGAAACAAACATCGCTCGTCGGCTTCTCGCTAGCTCTTTCTCCGCCGTGACAGCATTTTCTCGTCAGATCCATGCAATAAGCATGAATATGACGAGAAAATGTGTCAGCCGAAAAAATAGCAGAGCGAGAAGCTCAACACTTTATGAAATTTCCGGGCTAAATAATGATGATAAAACGCGTTTCAATAAAAGAAGTGCTTCTGGCAGTTCTGGTTCTTTTTTTATCTAGCACTTCCGTATTATCTTTAGCCGATGAGCCGGGTACGCTGGTGATTGGCAATAGTGCTGACCCCGATTCAATCAACCCTTATAACTCACAAACCATTGTGGGCCACCACATTCAAAAAAATCTCTTTGAAGGGCTGATTGTTAAAGATAGAACTGGTCAGTTTATTCCTGCTCAGGCTTCTAACTGGAGTCTGTCTGAAGACGGCAAAACCTATACCTTCCAACTGAGGCCTGACCTTAAATGGAGTAACGGAGCCCCCCTGACTGCAAAAGACTTTGTGTTTGCGACTCAATATGCCATTAATCCTGATAACACCTTCATTCGTGCCCAGATTTTTGAAACCCTACATGTCACCCATGCTACCGATATTATTCAGCGCAAAAAGCCCGTCGAAAGTCTGGGCATCACCGCTGAAGATGCCCAGACCTTGAAAATACAACTCAGCAAACCTGTTCCTTATGCCCTGGACATCATTGAATACTTACTTATGCCTTTGCATCAGGCATCCATTGAGAAAGACCCTAAACGCTGGGCGCAACCTGGGCACCTGATTTCGAACGGAGCCTATCAGCTCGACAGCTGGGTCATTAACGAACAGGTGACTGTTGTTAAAAACCCTCACTACTGGAATCAAGAAAAAACCAAAATAGACAAAGCCGTCTTTCTCCCACTGCAATCCGATATTGAATTCAAGCGTTATCAGACAGGAGAAGTTCATATCACCGCCAATATCCCTCCAAAGCTTTATCCAAAGCTAAAAAAAACCATACCGGAACAACTCCGCAGCCACCCCACTCATGCGATTTATTATTACACCCTGAATATCAAAAATGAGAAGATGAATAATCAGCCTTTGCGCCAGGCTTTATCACTGGCAATAGACCGGGAATTAATTACCGACAAAATCACCCGTCAGGGAGAAACACCCGCATTTACCTTTTCATCCAGTCACTTCAATGATTTTGAGCCACCCGTGTTACCCAAAGCCTCGCTTTCAAAACCTGACAGAATCAAAGAAGCCAGACGCCTGTATAAAGAAGCCGGTTACGAGCCTGAAAAACCTCTAGAAATTGAAATTCTTTACAACACAATGGACAAGCACAGACAGATTGCTCTGGCCATCAGTGATATGTGGAAAAATACTCTGGGCGTTAAAACCCGCCTGAATAACATGGAATTCAACAGTATGCTGGCAGAAATGCAACGAGGGCAATTTCAAGTGGCACGGGTGACGTGGTCAGTCGTTAGCCCCGAGCCCTGCCTGGTTCTGGAATTATTTAAATCTGATTATGCCTTTAATGAAGGACGCTATCAGAACCCGGAGTATGACCGACTATTGGAGCAGGCTTGTACCGGTATCCCCAGCCCTGAATTCAGCCAGGAACGAAAGGCTCTTTTTCAACGACTGGAAAGAACGCTTGACGAAGATGTTCCGGCCATTCCTATTTATTTCAATACCCAGCACCACCTGGTAAAGCCAGAAGTGAAAGGATTTCCTGAAAGCGGCGTAATAGATGATTATTTTATCAGAGAGCTTTCTCTTGAAATAAGCCCGCCACGTTAGGCGCTCACCAGACTTGTTTTAGTGGCTTTTGAAAGGGATACTAGGCGGCAGGAATAATAAATGTGCGAGGATGAACAGTGAAAAAAGGAATATACCCTGCTGTCGCCATTGCCAATGCTTTTTTGGAAACTGCCCAGCAAAAGCAGGAAGATATCAGCCCAATGAAGTTGCAAAAGCTGGTTTACTTCGCTCACGCCCTTTCTTTAGCTGTTTACCATCGCCCTCTGATTGATGAACCGGTTTATGCCTGGAAATTTGGCCCGGTCATTAAAAGTGTTTATAACGAATTCAGAGCTTATGGTTACCAGCCCATTCACAGCCTGGGCACTCTGATTAGAAAAATAGGCTTGGCCAGAACCAGTGATGAAGGCCCCGGCTTTGAAGTCTGCATTCCCAAAATAAACCCCCATGACCATAATGTCCGAAACCTGATTGACCAGATCTGGGAGCTTTATGGCGGACTTTCAGCTCACACTCTCTCTAACCTGACCCACAAACCGGGCAGCCCCTGGGAAATCACTCGCAATGAACACCAGAATGGTGAAATACCCGATTATGAGCTGAGTCTGGAATTGATTGAAACGTCCATGATGAAAGAGCTGGGACTGATGCAGGAAGAGATCGCCTGAACATGACTTCGCCGTTGCAGGATGCAGAGCAAAAAAAAGAAGCCACCAGCCAGCCCTCTGACATTGATCAGAAAACGCTTTGGAAAGTTCTAAACAAATACTCCGAGAATCTCAAAAAGGTTAATGAAACCTCTTCAGAACCCGATGATGACGAACTGTTCAGAGAAGAGAAGAAAGTTGAGATTAAAAATCTTTCCCAGGAAGGTATTGCTGAGCAACAATACAAAGTATTACTGGCTCAGGAAGAACTGAAAGAAAAGCGTCTTCATAACACCCGACTGGAAGACACCATTGAACTGAGAAAAGGGTTTGCCAGAAGAATTTTTATTTTTGTTGTTCTGTCGTCTATGGTAGTGGCAAGTATCGTCATTGCCAGCGCCAGCAAGGTACAGATTCAAAGAGCTGACAATACCTGGATTGAGCTCTTCTCATTAAGCGATAACGTACTGATGACTTTAATTACTGCCGCCACCGTTAACCTGATGGCAGGCCTGATCATCATTGTTAAAAACCTGTTTCCTGAAGATAAGAACAAGTAATCATTAAAAAAATACCTGTTCCAGATCCAGATTCAGTGTGCCATTTCAAGATCAGAAACGATAATTAACCCCTACCCACACCTCTCTTCCAGGTTCATTCACTTGTTTGGCTGCAGGATCAAAGGGGTCGTGGCTGGCACGGTTCACATGCTGAGCATAAGCTTTATTAAACAGGTTCTGAACGCCGGCTTCCAGCTTAAAACCCTGCTCTAGTTGATACCAGCCATACAAATGAACAACGCCGTAGCCATCGGTTTCTCCGGCATCTAATCCACTCTTGATATCCACCTTGTCTTGCTTTGTCGCCAGCTCCCAGCGAGCGCCAAATAACCACTGGGTCGCATCGTAATCCAACTGAAGATTAAACTGGAGAGGCGGGATCTGAGGCAGATCTGAGCCATTATCGCGATCTTCCCCTCGGGTCCATGCCATTCCGGCTGAAGATTTAAAGCGCCCATAGGCATAACGAAAATCGACTTCAACACCAAAAAGTCTGGCTTCTATGTTCTTGTAGATATAGGCGCCCGAATCTGACTGGGTTCTGAGTATGTAGTCCTGTACTTCATCGACATAAACAATGGCGGACCATTCTCCAGCGCCCGTATCGTAGCGATAACCCGCATCGAGCTGCTGATGTTTTTCCGGCTTGATGTCCGGATTCCCAACCCAGTCATCGCTGCCATGACAGCAAGATCCCCTTGAGGCAATAAATCGCTCACTGGTATCGGCTGTTCTGATGCTGCGGCTCCCCCGAAGTTCAATCGACTGACGATCGAATAATTCATGTTGCCAGGCCAACAAACCACTCAGGTTTTGCTCATGCACCTTGTCAGCCTCTACACCATAATATTGTTTGTACAATGAATTAGGGCTGCTATGGCCGAGTACAGAACTGCTGGCTTTGGTGGCTTCAGCCTGTAAGTCATCAAACCGCAGCCCCAGCCGCAATGAATCCTTTTCACTTAAACTGAAATCAAGCTCTGCAAATACTCCCATCTGGCGATACTCAACGCCTGGCCATATGTGCGACTGCCAAGCTTGCCCCCCTGTCTGTCGATTGACCTTATAACGTTTGGCATCACGGTCATTTGCCTGATAATCCAGCCCCAGCTTAAGTTCGGCATCATCATAGTAGATTTTACCCAACAGCCTGCCTCCCCAGGTGACTGAATCAGAAGGTGCTCTCATGCCGACCGGGGATTTTGGTTTGCGAACCCTGACTGAATAGTTATCCATAAGATGTCGTACGTCTGCATGCCAGCCCGAGAGCTCTATGGCATCCAACCCCAAGAAGGCTTGATCATGCTGAAGCTTCAATCGCCAGGTATCTGCTTTAGCCCAGGGCGCATCCATACCATTACCGGCATAATAGATGTCGTCATCTCGGGTCGACTCAATATTGGCTTCCAGCCGAGTGAAAGGCATGATTTCGCCTGACACCAGTACTCCTCCGCTGGAAGACTTGAACGCAGAACTGACTCTCTGGCCATTACCATCTTTGTAATTTCCAGCGTCCTGATAATCTCCATAAGCCCGGAGATAGGCAGACTCGCTCCCCAGAGACACATCAGCAGACGCCTGTTTGTGTTCAATGTTGCTCGTATAACCCAATCCCAGATTACCCGTGTAAGAACGAGCACCAGTACCATCATTAAAACGAGGAGTCTCACGCTCAAACAGCACTGTGCCACCGGAACCACCAGAGCCATAGATCACACTCTCATAGCCTCGCAGCACCGTCACACGATCATAACCCTTGAGACTGGTGTAAGTGGTGGGAGGATCCATTCGTCCCGGACAGGCCCCCAGAACAAACGCGTTGCCCGTAATAATATTTAACTGGCTTTGTTGCTGCCCGCGAATAATGGGCTCGAAACCTTTGCCGCCTTTTCTGGATACCGCCACACCGGTTTCTTGCCTGAGTAACTGGCCAGCGTCTGTGACAGGACTAAAAGGTTTATCCAGCTTGATCATGGACTCAGAAGGCGATGTATCCATCGTCTCTGTAACGTCTATATCCAGTTCAAACTCAGTCGCAAGAGCGATGGGGGCGATCAACCCAATACAAAGAGAGGAATACTTCATTAAACTGTTTCCGAATGTATTTTTATTAGGTTTTAAAAATGCAGTCAGTATAGGCAAGGCTCAGTAAGCTGCTGAAAAACCTGAAAGGTTGCCAGCCTGTTCATTGCCTTACTTCAAAGTAGGGTTTGTAAAAAGAACATTTTTTACCGGCGGAAGGTTTTTGATCAAAGGCAAAATAGAAGTCCATATCATCGGCTCCCCTTCCCAAGGCATAGGCGCAGCGACAAATCACATGCACGGACTGTCCGGATAAAACAGGTTTGCCATCACTGAAGGCTTTTTCCCAGCTCTTTTTTTCTGGCAACCAGACATACACATGACTGGTTTTGTCCTTTATTAGGGGCAGCTTCATGCTGACTGATTCAACACCATGCATCTGCGGCTGTAACTCCTGCAACGCTTCCCCCGGAACACTGGGAGACATTTGCAAAGACCAGCTGATGAATCCCTGTTTCCACATAGGAGAGAGCCTGAGACCTTTTTCGGACTTGGGGCCTCTGCCGTTCATATTGACCAACTTCTGAAGCCACTGCTTTCCGGTCCACTCATGATTATCCTGGATTAAACCCCATATGTGTTTCAGCCAGACCTGATAAACACTATCACTGCTGTCTTCTACAACACCCGCTAATACTAATGCTGCACGAATAAAGCGCCTTTTTTTACCGCTGGTTTCCTCAATCAGGTACAGTTCAGCCCAGTCCAGCAAGGAGAATATGGTCTCTGCTAATACTTCTTCTCTCACTTTCTGATATTCAGCAACCTGAACGCCATTTGAAACTTCCGAGAACACCGGCATTTCTGTTGTTATCACTTCCTGAAGATCGACCAGAATCCTGGCTTTCCAATCAACCTCCCAGGCCAGATAGGCATAACAGGCCGCCTGAAGAGAAGTCTCGCTCAGCACTTCACACTGAATTTTCCGAGCTTTGTCGCTGGCTTTATAAACCAGTCCGTCCCTGAAGGAGAACCCTCTAAACATGACAGGCTTAGCATGGCTTAGCTGAAAAATACTGATACTGTTTTCATCAAAGTCTCCCAGAGAAGCAGGTAATACAATGGCTTTTTCTCCCTCAAAAACGGCTTCCATCAGTCGTTTGCCAAGATCTTTAACCCCCAGGGTTTCCAGCTTTTCCAGAAGCCCGGCATGCTTGTACTCCAGCGAGCAGGCCTGATAGGCAAACCCAAGCAATAACAAAAATCCTTCATCAGATAATGGCGCCTGGGCAATGTGTTCGTCACTGACCCCTTTGGCCTGCCAGAGCTGATAGATCATTGTTAGCACTTTTTTCTGCAGCTGAAGAGAAGCACTGTAAAAATCTATATTCTTGAGACTTTGCAGGTGGAGCTGCCCGATGACTGAAGAGGGCTCATCAGCCCCCTCAAGAAGCTTCATCAGTTCTTTGGCACTGAGAGAATGAGAGACTGACTCTGATCTTTGCCACCAGCCAAAGGCCGGGAAGCGAAGGGTTTCCTGATGCTTCTGGCTGATATTGATCAATAGGGGAAGCATGGCGGCAAACCTTTTATCCGTCAGAAGTTCGAGACACAGAGCGTTCAGAGGGTGCCCAGCCAATAAATCACAACTGGACGACAAGGGTTGAGTAGATGACCAGACTGCTGAATCAGCTCTATTCTTTTTCAACGCTTCCAGTTCCAGTCGGTTATTCTCTGCCTGCTTGATGAACTTACCAAAATACATCCCGGCTCCAAAAGCAGCCAGCCAGAACGGAGGAAAGACCCAGGAAGTCAGTAACCCCAAAGCTTCAACGAACGCAGCCGCCAGAGGGCCTCGGATGGTAGAAGGCCCAATATCCTCGGGATCCCCATTGGCCTGCTGGTCCTGTGGTGAATCCTGCTGATTCGAAGCATCATCATCGGGAGAAGAATCTTTCGGCGTTTTTTTCTGATAGCCTGTTCGTAAGTCCTTTCCACCCTGCAGGAAGTCCATAGGCATATCAGGCCCACAGCCTGCCTCCACCATAACAATAGGAGGAGGCTGAAACGGTCGCATCAGATCTAGCAGTTTTCCCTCTGAATAATAGTTAAGCAGTAGCTGCTGAATATCCAGATCAGCCTGACTCTCAGCATCAATCAAAACGATCTCATCCGTCCCCACTTTCTGCTCATGCGTTCCAACTTTGTCTGATGCTGGATCAGCCTGAAGGGGGGCATCGTCAGTATTTGATTCACTGATTTCTCCCGAATTCGTGATCAGTGGCACTTCCGGGCTGACGTCTTGAGATCGAGCCCCTGTTGTTTGCCCGGTGATCACTCCCTGAGGCGTCGATCTAATACCGGGTGATACCAATGTGCCTGAAGTGACATCACTGTTATCGGAAACAGGAACTGGGGTTGAAACGGATTCAGAGGTGACCGGTTTTTCATCTTTTTCAGGCCTACCCGCCTCTTTTTCAGGCCTACCCGCCAATGTATTAGCTGCGGACGCACCAGAAGCCTCTGTATTCACTCCCACGCTTCTAGTCGTAGTCTTGGTATTAGTCGATGCATTTTTTGTTTTGGGCCTGGATTGCTTCTGTCTATCAAGCTCATCTTTTAGCTCTTTGACTTCTTCTTTATGACTCGCTTTCTGCTGCTGCAACTCCTCAGTATGCTTTTGTCTCTGTTCATTTTTTTTGGCCTCATAACTGACTTTGTTCTGCTCCATCTCTCTCTGGATTTTTTTCTTTTGTTCTTTCTGCTTTTCGGCTGTCTTTTTGGCTTCACCCAACTGATTCGTGAGAGTTCGTACTTTTTCCTGCCACTCTTCAACAATGTGAGTCGAATCATTCTCTTCCAGAGATTCTTCAAGCTCGCTCACCCTCTGCTGTGCCGCAGAGGCTTCTTCCCGGGCCTTGTTGAGTTCACTCTGTAACTGATCTACTTGCGCATTGGCAGCTTTCAGCCTCTTCTCAGCCTCACGCACTTTTTCTTCTTGCTCCTTCAGTTTTTGATCCAATTTCTCCTGCGTGGGCCTTGCCTGAAGCTCCTTACGCTCACCTTTCATCTGCTCTAACTGCTGCTGCAATCGGCCTGACTTGTTTTGCTCAGTTTTCAACTCCCCCTGAGCCTTCGTTCGCTCTCTTTCTGCCCTGTCAGCTCTCTGCTTCTCCTTATTTTCTCTCTGTCGAGCGCTCTGTGAGTTCGACTCAGCTTTGGCTTTATCATCTGCCAACTTTTTCTGCTGACTGAGCAGTCCCTGAGATTTCTCAGCTTCTTTTTGTAAGGCTTCTTGTAAGGCTTCTTGTAAGGCTTCTTGTAAGGCTTCTGCTTTTTTCTCTAACTCGGCTTCCAGCCTTTTTATTTCCTTTTGTTTGCTGTCGATCTCCTGGTCTTTTTCAGCCAGAACTTTTTCATGGTCTTCGACAGAAACACCTGCATTGGGCACACCTTCGTCAGTGACTGTAGTGTCAGGAGCTGGAGGTGCATCCAGCTGTTGATTGAGTTCACTTATTTTGTCGTTCAGCTCGGAAATTTTCTTTTCTTTGGCTTCCAGTTCTTTATCAAAAGCTTCTTGCTTTTCTGCCAGCTCGGCCTGATGACTGGTAATAGGCATCATTCCGGTTTGATGAGACAGTTGCTGCTGCAATTGCGCCAGTTGCTGACTCATTCCAAGCCCTTGCTGGTGCATCTGGGCCACCTGCTGCTGAAGACCCCCCATATGTTGTTGATAAACCGGGTAAGGAACCATTCCCCCAGCGGCCATTTGCTGTGGAGGTAAAGTAGGTATGACAGGAAAAGGCAGCAGAATCGGAGAGGTGGTTACACCGGGGGCGGAATGAATTGTTTGCGGCTGCTGAATCAACTGACTGACCCAATTTATATCAACAGGCACCTGGTTGACGAATATGGCTTGAGGCGTTTGAACAATTTGAAACTGTTGTGCCGTCCAATCATTCACCACAATTGTAATATGCTGTGGGTTAGCGGAACCCGGCGGATTGGAGAGGATTTGTATTAAACCGTTGGCTAAACGATTATCTTTTTTCAGGTCCCATGCATTGGCTGTTGAGACAACCACAATAGCCGTAGTCAGACAAAATCCATTAATGATCTGTCTCAGTGGCAAAACGTTCCACAAACGCCACCGGACAATTCGGGCTTTGCCACTCATACAGCCACCAACCTGATCACCTCAGTCTCTGGTAAAAAATCTGGGACGACTGTTGTCGACTCCAACTTCCAGAATCTACTCATTTTGCCCCAGACAGTTCAATAGAAGGAAAATGAGTATAGGTGACGCAAATAAAGTTTCAGACAACATCGACCCATAAGTTTTAATTTCATTTTTTTTATTACTAGAAACAGAAGGTTCCCAATCTGCTCTTAATTTAGACCCACTGTTCTTTCTTTCACCTTTGTTTTATTTTTTCTTTGTGCATATTGCTCTATCGTTTCTCCCACCTTGTAGTCTTCCAGAAGGAAAGGCTCTGATTCATTACAAGGCTCTATCATTTTAATTTTTCGCTGCATCATCTTCTGTAATAACGCCATCTCACCTTCAAATTCTTGAGCATGATCATGGTAGCCCCCACCGAGAAGATGCCGGAACTCGTGTTGGGCAACAATGGCGTCCAGTCCATTCAGCTGCCGCGTAAATTTTCGTCCCTGAGGGTCAAGAGCTTCAATAGTAATACTGTTCCAGGTAGACACCTTGCCAAATTTTTTACCTTTTGAACTTAAACAACCATGCCAGAAACAGCTTCTTCCTTTTGAAACTTGAGTAATCACCGGGTTAATAAAAACATCAGAGGGGGCTGTTGCATTGACCATAGGGGGAGGCCCTATAAGAAAAATCTGTAAAGGCTTCCCTACCTGATTGGCCGAGATACCTCCGCCAATATTTGTAGCCATGGCGGCATGCATGTTTTTTATCAGAACATCTATTCCAGGGTCGGGCAGACGTTTTACCGGTTGTGTGGGCGAATTCAATACGGGTTGGTGTTCGGGGTTTTCAAACTGAAAAATAGTGTAACGCCTGGATGTTTCTGTTTTCTTTCCGGGCTCTTCTACTTCAGCCGCTTTCTGACGCTGAGAATCCAGTACCGGCTCAACAGGCTCCTTCTGCTCTATTAAGGTGACGGGATCACCAAGATAGCTCTCGACATCTTCTTCCGTCGTTTCGAACAGATAGGCAATCATGGCAAAAATGCCCAGAATGACTGCCAGAATCACCAGGAATCTCCTGAAATTCACGTCTCACTCTCCAAAAGATATTGAGTCCTTCAGGATAGACCAAGCACTCTCTGTTGAGTTGCCCTGCCGTCTGAATCAAATATATGAACTAGTATTCTGATGCTTTTTTAACAATCAGACAGGTAACAATATGAAGCTGATGCGACTTCTTCTGTTGGTATTAAGCTTTAACGCTCTTCAAGCTTTTTCATCCAGCCATCCCACAGAATTAAATACCTGCCTGGTGATGCAAGCCGGTGAAAAATATTGGCACTGGAGCACTGAGCCAACTGCAGATTGCAGCGAAAAAACCTCAAATACAGGAGAGAAATTATTTCCTTCAGCCGACCTGATTCATCCTCTGTCATTTATTTCAAATTCGGAAGAGTTACCTGAGAACAAGGTCTGTATTTCTGAAAAAGAAACCAACAATCTCATTGTCTGCACTTCAGAAGAGTGTCAGTGCGCTTGCTTTTATAAAGATGCTGAAGGGCATCTCATCAGTGGAAAAGTCAGTTCCATAAACAATAAAGACCACTGTTTAACGGAGGCAGGCGCTCAACATCATTACTACCTTGCCTTTGCCAAAGATCAAACAGTATTAGCCTCCAGAGATTGGAAAAAACACTTCAGTGCTGCCAACAGCACTTCTCAGGGCACAGTAAGCGCTAAAACAGTCGCCTTGGGATCAGCCATGCTGGCTGTTAGTCTCAACTCAGCATTTAACATGATTTTTGAGTGGAGCCCCCTGGAGCTGGCCATAGGCGTGAGCTATTTCTTCGTGCGTTTTGGAGTCAGCTATGTGGGCGGTAAGATTCACCCAAGGCTTGGAGGCATATAAAAACAATATTGCCAGGAGCCTTTTGCAACGGTTTCCCCTGGCATTTTGCTTCTCTTTATGACGGCTTGAGCTTCAGACTTCGGACAAAGCCAGACGTTCGGCGTTTCGTTGTTCTTGTAGCCTTCATCAGGCTGAACATTAAACAGCTTCATTGCAAGATAAGTGCCCAACCCTATGAAATCATATTTTCTGACTCATTGCTCGGCACTCTCGGCAACTGCTCCTGCGTTACCCTACCTCCTGTACCCATGCAGTCGTGACTGCCTTGCAGGACACCAGCCCAATATACCCATCGCCTTTCAAGATGCTACGTTGTTGCCAGCGTTCGCTCACTTGTCGCCTGGTAGCATCTTGAAATCCAATGGGTATAAACCAGAAATATTCGATTCCATAGGGCTGGGTACTTATTGCTCTTTGTAGAACACCATTATTCCATTTTAAGAAAAATGCAAGCGATCCCTTCGGTTTCTACACATCCTCAATAAAGTACAGGCAGGCATTTCAAAACCAAAAAGCCCAACACTGAGGCTGGACTCTATAGAGCTGAAAAGAAGGGAAATCAGGGACGATCGCCCTTAGCAAGACGCGCATTGATAGCTTGTACAACCGCAGGAAGATCCGCCACCGAATCAATGACATAGTGAGCCCCTGCCGCTTTCATCTTGGCCTCAGCCGGTGCACGACGTTTGGCCACTTCGGCTTCTGACATGGCTTTATATTCCGCTTCGGTCGCTCCAAACTCGTTACCGGAAACAGACAGACCCACTGTCCACATTCCAGCATTCAAACCTTCTGCAATACCAGAAGTGGCATCATCTACCTTGATGCAGGTAGCGACATCATTTATAGCCAGTTCAATAACATTCTGTAAAGCCATCCAGGGACCTGGGCGGGAGCCTGCAGCCAGGTCATCACTGGCTACCACAGCATCGGGCTTATAACCTTTTTCTGCAGCGGCTGGAATCAGAGCTTCCATAACGGACCTTGGGTAACCGGAGCAGGAACCCATTTTAATCCCTTCTGCTTTAAGGCCATTTACTGCATCCAGAACGCCTTCAATAGGATCTGCAAACAGTGTTACCCGCTCAATCTGTAGAGGCAGGAAAGTCTGATAGATTTCCTGAGCATCTTCCTCAGTGAAACTGCGGCCAAACTGGTCCTGCCAACGCTGAGCAATTTCAGGTGTTGCCCCTAGCGTACGAATATGTTCTATCTTGCCCAGGCCCATAGGGCCACGGGCTTCTTCCAGTGTAATGTCAAAGTCGTATGAGCGGCGAAAAGCATCCACAAAGATTTGGGTAGGAGCAAAAGAACCAAAGTCCACAATAGTACCGGCCCAGTCAAAGATAACTGCTTGTACCTGTTTCATATTTTAACCTCTAATGCTATTCACTCATCATCAGAATGTGTTGTGTATTTCACCCAGAGCGCTATGAGCTTAGCAAGGATACGCCTGTGACCCGCGCTTTTATGGAAGCGGCTGATAAGCTGGTACAGTTCGCAAAAAAAGCAGACTGAATAGTCTGCTCGAATGATGCACTCCCCTTACAAATTAATCATTACTACTATACGTCGAAAGACTTATGAATAAGGTAAAATCAGGCTTATTTCTATATGAATGACAAGGCTAGATAAAAAATAAGAATGCTTTGATGTTGTTCTGGCAAAGGAAAGAGCCAGTCCGATTGGTGTTAAGGATGACTAAAGCCTTTTTCAATAATAAGGCTACCTCCACTCCCTGCGGATACCTCCCTACTTCACCTGAATAACAGCCCTGGAAACTCTGCATCTCAAAGGAGAGGAAAAACTAAAACAATCTGGATCCATTGGACGGTGTAATACAGTGAAGTATGTTCTCAGACTCTTTTCTACGTTTTTTCTTTCCCTGTTGATTTCCGGCTGCTCAGGAGGCGGTGGTGGAAGTAATGATGGGGCTACAGATAATGGAGGGGGACTCCAGAAGATTCAAGTCCTCCTCCTGTTGAAAACACTTCGGATATTCAAGAGGTTTATACCAATGGAAGAGCCTTTGCTGCCTTGAAAAAGGATGGCAGTGTTTCTGCTTGGGGAGAGCCAACTGCCGGAGGAGATACAGAATACGGCAGTGGTGGTGATCTATCTTCAGGAATTGTAAATATCTACAATAACAGTGCTGCTTTTGTAGCGTTAAAAGGTGATGGCAGTGTGGTTGCATGGGGAGAGTTCTGCACAGATAAACACCCAGTCTTCAGAAAAAACCCTCTCGGCTTCCCGCTGATAAACTTCCGGCTCCTGATAAACGCTAAAGGGTAGGGATTGAGCCTTATCAAGAGTGGCGCTGGCGAGTACCTCATACTGCTTCAACAGTTTGCTCATGGGAATCTCCAGAAAGCGGAAAGCGTCTTGGGCTTGGATTATTCTTATGAAAATGACTGTTTAATGCTGCCCAAGATTACACTGGCTCACCTTTCCAGACCAGCACCTAAAACGCATCGTCGACTCAGCGGTAAATGGTCAGAAGTTTAAAAAATAAGATGGGCCATGCCAGCAATAATAGGAAGAGTGACCAGAGTCCGAAGAATAAAAATCACAAACAATTCCAGCAGAGAGACAGGAATTCGACTTCCCAAAAGCAGGGCTCCCACTTCAGAAAGATAAATTAATTGAGTCAGAGATAATGCAGCGATGACAAAGCGCGTCATTTCACTGCTGATTGAAGCCGCCAGAATGGAAGGAACAAACATATCAGCAAAACCGACAACCATGGTTGTTGAGGCAATATCGGCTTCAGGAATCTGTAACAACTGCAGTAACGGTAAGAATGGTAAACCCAGATAGTGAAAAATCGGCGTGTACTCTGAAATCATCAAAGCGACCGTACCCACCCCCATCACTACCGGCAAAACACCCAATACCATGTCGATGGCATTTTTACAGCCGTCGGCCACAACCTGCGCGGGGCTCCCGACTCTGGACGCTTTATGCAGGGCCAGGCGTAAGCCCCAACTTAAGCCGCCAAATCCTTCTGGAATCGCTTCTTCGTCTCCGGTACGACCTTTACCTGTAATAAATAGATCTTTCTTCCGTGATAATGGGGGTAATCGAGGCACAATGACTGCAGCTACCACACCGGCAAGACAGACCGTTAAATAAAAAGGTGCAAACAAGTGCTCCAGTCCGACCTGGGCTATCACCACCAGCGAGAAGGTAATGGATACGGCTGAAAAGGTGGTACCAATCACTGCTGCTTCCCGCTGGGTATAATGCGCCGTTTCATACTGTTTGCTGGTCATCAGTATCCCAACGCTCCCGTCTCCCAGCCAGGAGGCTATACAGTCTATGGCAGCCCTTCCGGGAAGATTAAAAAGCGGCCTCATCACCCGGGTCATTAATGTTCCCAGTAACTCCAGCAAACCAAAGTTCATGAGCAGTGGCAGTAACAGCCCTGCAAATAAGAACACGGCAAACAGGGTGGGCATGAGTTCATTCAGAACCATCCCTCCGGTTGATTCTGACCAGATAGCCTCGGGCCCTACTCTAAAAAAGCCGATCAGGACAAAGATCATCCCCACTACCCGAATAAGACACCATATCGGACTGATATCAAACAATCCCGCCAGAAAGGGACGATCGATAATCCAATGAGGACTGAACCATTTGGCCAGAAGGGTCAGCAGGCAGGACACCACCAGAACCAGGGTGATAATGGCGGGTAGAAATCCGGATAACATCGACTTCAGCAATCCGGCCAGAATAGCCACTGGAATGGTATATTCGCCTTCTATCATCACAGGCATGACAAATAGCAGCAGACCCGCCAGAGATGGCAGTAAAAAAGTCAACCAGTGGTAAAGACCTGGGATCTGCTGATAGTTCTTGGCATTAAATGGCTTCATAGAGACTTGAATTGAGTGCTGATGTTAACTGGATCGGCCAGACCCCAGCCTTCAACAGGTCAGGGATTTCTGACAATCTCTACAAGACGTTACTGGATTCGACGAATCTCCTGCAATTTTGCAGACAACCTTCACTTATCACTGTCGCTCAGGTTTTTAACATCCACGATCGTTATAAAGTTTTTCAACTGACTGTCTGAGAAACGATTCCCATCCTTTAGATATTGGCCGATGTCCGAGGTAATTTCATTGCCCAGTTTCAACAAGGCGGGCCCAGGCTGAGGTATTGATCACTAAAAAAGCCACTATCAGGGCGGCAAGGTATTTCATTCTCGGTTACTCCTGAAAAAGACTGAAATCAAAGGAATGGTTGTTTATATAGATGACCGCAGCCATTGCTGCATCAGTTGCAGTTCTGGCATTGGTCGCTCTGGCCCTGCTTATTGCCATCTAAGGACACTGAAAAACCGCAAGGCTAACTCCTCCGTTAGCCTTGCTAAACCCGACTTGAGAACTCTTGTTCTCAACAGACATTGGCAACGATTCCTCCTAACAGAGACCTGAGCCCTGAGCCCGATTTTTGTCTCGACAGAAAAAAAATCTGCAGACACAGACTCTCTGGAAAGACTCTCGCCTCAATCACCCCTTATAAATGAAACACCAGTAGATTATTCTTTTACAGGGATGGGAACGTATAGGATAAACAGTTGAAAAAATGGACAACCATTGTTGCCTTGCTACTTCTGTCTGGCTGCAAAACAGACACACAAACAGCAAGCTGCCCTTATCAGGATCGACAAGAAACGTCCGCCAATGCCGGCTGCCTCATGACTCATGATGGGAAAGTGGCCGTTGTAACCCAGAGAGTAAACGGCAAGTACAACCTGCCCGGCGGTACCGCAAACAGCGACGAGACTTCAAGCTGCACAGCAATGAGAGAAACAGAAGAAGAAACGGGTCATCAGGTTTCTGTAGAAGAACTACTGCAGGAATTCGACAATGGCTTTCGGCTCTATGCTTGCGGCAGTAATAATCCGGCTGAAGCCTTTTCTCCTGTTAACACCTATGAGATTTCATCTGTACAATGGTTAAAGCCGGAACAGATCAATCCGGATCAATGGCGGTTTCCCAAACACTTTGAAAAACAGATGGAACTGATTCAGCAGCAGACGGCCAATGAATGACATTTGTCGCTTATTAGGCTGAAAAGCCATAGTTATCTGGCCTTCAGAGTGCCTGCTTTCAGCTCATCCCGAACCTGCATTAATATACAACCCAGGTAGTTATGACCACGCCCATCACTGCCTATACCCCAGTTCCAGTCTTTAGGGGCATTCTCATAAAGCAGTTTGTTTCCTGTTCCCGACAAACTGTCTCTGAATTTCTTATCCTGCTCGGCCTTGGCCCGAACCGCTTTCATCATGGCATTCATTTTTTCACCATTATGCCAGGCGGTAGGATTTTCCCATTCATGCTGTCTGGCATTTGCGTAGTCCAGCGCATCTCTCGGCCCTTGCTGCTGCAGGCTAATAGTTTGTCGATAATGACTGCCTTCAGGAAGCTTTCAGGCCTGAAAGCTATGCTCTGTCGTGGGTAAAATAGCTGCATCGGAAATTGCTCCGGAAGCGATCAGTTTCTACCGATGGGCCTTGGCAGCACTGCTGCCACACCCTCTGATACACGACAGCTAGAAGACACTGACTTCTGCCCACCTGATTTTTTTATTTATGCCCAAGGCATCATCGCTGCTACCACGCTATTTCCCGCGTTTTTGCTGGGTTCATCTGACCCCATTACGCGCCACAGTGATCCCCTGATTGCTTATGCTGGAATACTGGCTTCTATCCTGGCTCCTGCATTATGGGTTATAGCACTCGATAAACTGAGCGCACACAATACATCGATGTTCATGAATCTGATGCCTGTCTTCACAACATTAATCGCAGTAGTATTCCTTTCTGAGGAACTGTTTAGTTATCACTATCTGGGCGGAGGACTGATGCTGGCAGGCGTTATTCTTTCTCAAACCTGGCATAAACCTCTGAGAAGCTCCACATTAAAAACAGCAACACCCTAACTCTTTTTTCAATCGGGCCGGCACTCGCAGCTGGCCCAACGCTTCATTATTGCTTACTCACATGCATTGTTAGAGTTTGTCGCCAAAACTCGCTAATATTCGCCCCCACCTTTCAGATTGGCAATCACTATGTCCGGGAAACGACCCGCTGCCCAGTTGCACCCCCGTAACCGTCATCAGGGACGTTATGATCTTGATCAGCTTTGCTCATCTTACCCTGAACTTAGAAAGTTTGTGAAAACCACCCCGAAAGGGCAAAAGACGATAGACTTTGCCAACTCTGAAGCCGTGATTCGTCTGAATCAGGCACTGCTCAAGCATTATTACAACGTGCAGCACTGGTCGATTCCTAAAGGTTATCTGTGCCCTCCCATTCCCGGACGGGCAGACTATATCCATTATGCCGCCGACTTGCTGGGATCGCTGAATCTGGGACAAAAAACGGTTAAGGTTCTGGATATTGGCACGGGTGCCAACCTTATCTATCCGATCATTGGTAGCCAGGCTTATGGCTGGCATTTTGTTGCCAGTGATATTGATCCCGTTTCTGTTGAATCCGCCAGGGCAATCGTCTCAAGCAATAAGAATCTGTCCGGAAAAATCAGGATCGAGCATCAACACGACAAAAACAGTCTATTCAGACACATCATTCAGCCTTCTGATCAATTTGCACTGACCCTCTGCAACCCTCCTTTTCATGCTTCGAAAAAAGAAGCCGAAGCAGGCACTCAAAGAAAATGGAAAAACCTGAAATCCTCAGCTGTAAAACGTGGAGGAAATACCAGGATACCCGATAAGAAATCACTCAACTTTGGTGGACAGGCCAATGAGCTCTGGTGTGAGGGTGGAGAAATCCGCTTTTTGAAAAATATGGTCAGAGAGAGTGCTGAGTTCTCACAGCAGGTCTTCTGGTTCACTACGCTGGTTTCCAAAAAAGAGAATATCGCTTTATTACGAAAGCTTCTGGTTGAGGAGGGAGCCAATCAAGTGAAAGTGAAAGTGAAACAAATGAGTCAGGGGCAGAAAATCAGCCATATGCTGGCCTGGAGTTTTATGTCCAGGGAAGAGCATAAATTGAAGGGTTGAAGCTTCCTGAAACAACTTGTTTCCCTTTTTTCTCTCACTGAAATGTAATCTGCAGGTTTAAATCTCGTTCCCACTCTGGAGCATGGGAACCAGAGACACCTGTGCAGTTAAGCCGCATCCCCATACCGTTCGCACTGAGCCTGTCGAAGTGCCTTGCCCACATCCTTCGACAAGCTCAGGATGACCGAAGTGTGTGTTTAACATTGACGATGGTTGCACGAGTGACAGTGGAACGAGAAAAAGCTGGAAGGCTGGAAGGCTGGAAGGCTGGAAGGCTGGAAGGCTGGAAGGCTGGAAGGCTGGAAGGCTGGAAGGCTGGAAGGCTGGAAGGCTGGAAGGGAAGTTTTTGTTG
>NZ_JOKH01000002.1:688755-999031 GCF_000722635.1 Endozoicomonas numazuensis
TTAGCTTTAGGTTTGGCGCTAAACTCTTTTCCAGTAACGGTATTAAACTCGTTACGACAGACGTTTTTTTATGGGGATCCTGAACAGCATCAAACCAGCGACCACAGAACCAAATATAACAACCTCTGTATAATCACTCTTTGAGAGCCAGACAAAGTGAAGGATGGCCAGTCCCGCAGCCAGATAAACCAGCTTGTGCAGCTTCGCCCACTTTTTCCCCAGACGGCGCATCATACTTTTTGTGGACGTGACTCCCAGTACTGAGAGTATCAGGATCGCAATAGCTCCCACTATTATATAGGGACGCTGATAGAGGTCTTCCAACAGCGTTTGCCACTGCCAGCCCAACATAAAGGCAAGGTAGGCAATAACATGAAGCACTGCATAAAAGAGAGAAAAGAGCCCAATCATTCTCCGAAAACGAATCAACTTATTAATACCGGTGATTTTTCTTGCCGGAGTAACTGCCAGACTCATGCACAGGAAGATTAAAGCCCACTCACCCAGATCCCGGGTCAGCGTGTTCGCTGGATCGGGCCCCAGTTGATTGGTGGTCACAGCATTGACCAGCCAGGCTAATGGCACCAGACAAAGGGGGAAAACAACCAGCTTTAACTTTGCGATCCAGTCCATAACACCACCTTTAATAGAACTTCCTTAGGTCCATCCCTTTATAGAGATGAGCCACTTCTTCGCCATAGCCATTAAACTTTTGAGTTTCGATTTGGTTAGGCTCCCAGATAGAATTAGGCAGTCTTCGCTCTTTCTTCTGGCTCCATCGCGGATGATCAACTTCAGGATTTACATTGGCATAAAAGCCATACTCACTGGGTCCCGACTTAACCCAGGTGGTTCGTGGCATGGTTTCAGTAAAACGGATCTTTACGATTGATTTAATACTCTTGAAGCCATACTTCCAGGGCACAATCAGCCTTAAAGGCGCACCATTCTGTGGTGGCAGTGTTTTTCCATAGACGCCTATCGCCATAAACGTCAGAGGATTCATAGCCTCATCAATTCTCAGACCTTCAACATAAGGGTATTCAATGGCACTGAAGCTGGAACGCTGCCCTGGCATCTGCTCTGGTGCGTAAAGCGTCTCAAACTGAACATACTTTGCTTTTGAAGTAGGCTGGAAACGCTTCAACATATCTGCCAGTGAAATACCTACCCAGGGAATGACCATGGACCAGGCTTCAACACAGCGAAGGCGATAGATGCGATCTTCTACATCATGAGGTTTGAGCATATCTTCCAGAGTGTATTTCCCGGGCTTCTCAACCTCTCCTTCAACCACCACAGACCATGGATCTGTTTTCATATTTTTGGCGTTTTTGGCTGGATCGTCTTTCGAATAGCCAAATTCATAAAAGTTGTTATAGCCAGTTACATTGGCATAAGGCGTTAAGGCTTCGTCGGTTGTGAAACGACTGGGCTTAGAGCTGGCGACTTTCTGTTGCAGCCAATCCGGGGCAGACAATTGCGGAACATCTCCAGAACCTGAACTCGCCATTTTTTTAGCTGACTGCGGGTCGGCTGCATCACTGCAACCCGCCAAAGCCAAACCCATTCCGGCAAAGGCAAACTGGCCACCCATTCTCAGAAAACGGCGACGATCCTGGTAGACACTTTCTGAGGTAATTTCACTACTGCGGACGTCTCCCGACTTTCTGGTTTTGATCAGCATTGGTTCACTCCTGAGTCATTCTCTTATTTATCTATTACGCTCGTTTCAATTGAACAGTTTCAAATTTCACAAGCGGAAATGCTGTTCGCAAGAGTCTCGCAGCAAAGTCAATTACCTGACAGCTACTGTGCCAGTGCCTCCAGACACTCTACACATTACTTAAAACGGCAGTACAAAATCTATACCTTTAATGACGTCATATCGGACAAATTTATTCCATTTTCAACACATTTGATCAGGCAGCACAAAATCTATACACTGTAATCACTTAAAATACTTACAAGAGCCTTATGTTTTCGCAGTTTCTGCATTTTTCCCGAAATAATTCCCCTTCTACCCAAACTCTGCTGGCACTGTTTTTACAACATCATTTTCGACTTTCCTAAGCTACCTTCTATCTAAGCTAACGCTTGGCTTTGCTGCTTTATCTCATTTAAACGACGTTAATCCAGTGCACCTACTGTCAGTCCTCACGGGCTTTTTTATAGTCAGCACTGTTTAATATCTTCACGTCCAATGGAGCCACCTGTGTCACTACCCTGCTATCAGAATTTTGTCGATGGCCAGTATTTAGCCAATAAAACTGGCAATACCTTTCCAGTTATTAACCCGGCTACTCGTCAGGTTCTCTACACGGTTGAAATTGCAGACGAATCTATCCGTCAGGCAGCTGTTGACAGTGCCCAGAAAGGGTTTGAGACCTGGTCAAAAATGACCGGCATGGAGCGCAGCCGAATTCTCAACCGCGCCGTCAGCCTATTGCGTGAACGTAACGATGAACTGGCTCGGATAGAAGTGCTGGATACTGGCAAGCCCTGGCAGGAAGCTTCAGTGGTTGACGTAGTGACAGGCGCTGACTCTATAGAGTTTTTTGCAGGACTGGCCCCTTCTATTGAAGGAAACCAACAGAGTCTGGGAGATGATTTCTATTACACTCGTCGTGAAGCCTTGGGTATCTGTGCAGGTATCGGTGCCTGGAACTACCCACTCCAAATTGCCTGTTGGAAAGCTGCCCCCGCTTTAGCTTGCGGTAACAGTATGATTTTCAAACCTTCAGAAGAAACGCCTCTGGGCGCATTGAAACTGGCTGAAATTTTTATTAAGGCAGGCATGCCTGCAGGCGTATTCAACGTCATTCAAGGGGATGGTGAGGTCGGTTCATGGCTGACCCACCATCCTGACATCGCCAAAGTTTCATTCACTGGCGAGGTCAGCACAGGTAAAAAAGTCATGGCAGCAGCAGCCTCTTCATTGAAAGAGGTCACCATGGAACTGGGTGGTAAATCACCACTGATTATCTTTGATGATGCAGATCTTGAAAATGCCGTATCCGGAGCCATGCTCGGTAACTTCTACACTCAAGGCGAAGTGTGCACGAACGGTACACGGGTTTATGTCCACAAGAACATTTACCCAGCCTTTATTGAAAGATTACAACAGCGTACCGAGAACAACATTGTGCTCGGTGACCCTATGGACCCTGATACCAACATGGGCGCTCTGATTTCAGAGAAGCACCATCAATTGGTTCTTGGCTATATCAATAAGGGTATAAAGGAAGGTGCTACCTTGCTGACCGGAGGCAAGGCAGCCTCACCCTCTTCAGCTCCTGACGGATTCTTTGTCGAACCGACCATTTTTACAGACTGTCGTGATGATATGACCATTGCTCGTGAAGAGATTTTTGGACCGGTCATGGCGGTATTCACCTTCGAAGACGAAGCTGAAGTCATTGCCCGTGCCAACGATACTGAACTGGGTCTGGCAGCAGGCGTATTTACTCAGGATATCACCCGCGCACACCGTGTTATTCATCAGCTTGAAGCAGGAATCTGCTGGATCAATAACTACGGTGCCTCACCCGCTGAAATGCCAGTGGGTGGTTATAAACAGTCTGGTATTGGTCGTGAAAACGGTGTCGAAACTCTGAAAAACTATACCCAGATCAAAGCCGTGTATGTGGGTATGACCCCTCTGGACAGTCCGTTTTAAGGTTGCTCTCAGGAGGAGGTACCATGACAGAGAAAAAGTATGACTATGTCGTTGTTGGTGCCGGTTCTGCTGGATGCGTTCTGGCCAACCGTTTGACCGAAGACGGTAATAATCAGGTATTACTGATTGAAACCGGTGGCAGTGACCGAAGCATTTTCATTCAAATGCCCACCGCACTGTCCATTCCCATGAATACGAAAAAGTATGCATGGCAGTTTGAAACCCAACCAGAACCTTTTTTAGACGATCGTCGTATGCACTGCCCACGAGGCAAGGTATTAGGCGGCTCTTCTTCCATCAACGGTATGGTTTATGTCCGAGGCCATGCAAAAGACTTTGATGAATGGCATCAGCATGGTGCTACTGACTGGGATTATCGTCACTGTCTACCGTATTTCCGTAAAGCTGAAAGCTGGGCTTTTGGGGGTGATGAATATCGGGGAGATAACGGACCATTGGCCGTCAATAACGGCAATGAAATGAAAAACCCGCTCTACACTGCCTTTATCAAGGCCGGTGTCGAAGCGGGTTATATGGAAACTGCTGACTACAACGGCTGCCGACAGGAAGGTTTTGGCCCCATGCACATGACCGTGAAAAACGGTATTCGCTGGTCCACTGCCAACGCTTACCTGCGCCCGGCCATGAAACGCAACAATTTAACGGTTGTCACCCATGCCCAGGTTCATCGTGTCTTGCTGAAAGAAAAACAAGCGACGGGCGTTGAGTATAAACACAAAGGTCAGATCAAACAGGCTCTGGTGAATAAAGAAGTCATTCTTTCTGCCGGCTCCATTGGCTCACCCCATATTCTTCAGTTGTCAGGGATTGGCTCGAAAAGTGTACTGGACAGTGCCGGTATAACCGTACGCCATGAATTACCGGGAGTAGGTGAGAATTTACAGGACCACCTGGAATTCTATTTCCAGTTCCGCTGTAAGCAACCCATAACGCTCAATGGCAAAATCGACCCACTCAGCAAACTGTTTATTGGCGCACGCTGGTTCTTCAAAAAAGACGGACTGGGTGCAACCAACCACTTTGAATCCTGTGGCTTTATTCGCTCAAAAGCAGGGGTGGAATGGCCTGATATGCAGTATCACTTCCTGCCTGCTGCTATGCGATACGATGGAAGAAGCGCTTTTGACGGGCACGGCTTCCAGGTACATATCGGACACAACAAGCCCAAGAGTCGTGGTTGGGTGAGAGCCGTATCTGATAATCCAGATGATCATCCTGATATTCAGTTTAACTACCTGGCTCACGAAGATGATCGCGAAGGTTTCAGACAGTGTGTTCGTCTGACTCGTGAAGTGATCAACCAACCCGCCTTCGATGAATACCGGGGTTCCGAAATACAACCGGGTGAGAACGTTCAAACCGATGAAGAGATTGACGCCTTTGTTCGTGAATCAGTCGAAAGTGCATACCATCCATCCTGCTCCTGCAAGATGGGAGCCGACGACATGGCGGTTGTCGATCCACAAACACGGGTTAGAGGACTGAAAGGGTTACGGGTAGTGGACTCATCCATATTCCCTACCATTCCTAACGGTAACCTGAATGCCCCCACCATCATGGTGGCAGAGCGTGCAGCAGATCTGATTCTGGAGACAGATAGGCTGCCACCCTCGTCTGCAGAAGTAGACATGGATGCTCACTGGCAGGAAAAGCAGAGAACGGGATGAGCTCTGCGCTGATATAGAAAATCAATATTCAACTGAGCACTAAGGGTCACCACAGGTTTTATACCACTTCCGTTTTCTAACCTGCGTTATGAGCATGGCTTTTCGGACGCAGAGACAAGGCGAAGTGACGAGTCATAGCTAGGCATGATCTGCGTTTGAAAAGTCAGCGCAATAGCAGCGTTAGAATGCGGAAATGGTATTAACTATCACCAGCGTAAGCAGCATTGTTTTAAGCTGGTGATACTTAAGCTCTGCCAAACTGGCATTTATTGTCATACCGGTGTGCCATTCTCTCAGCCATTTAAACGATAACGATTGGCACCACATTATGAATACAGTTCAGCACCATCACCGTTGGGAGAGCAAGTAATGACCGCTCTTCTCTGCGCTGGTATTTTATTGACCTTCACCGCCATTATTTTTGTCCTGATCAAATGGGGCAATATGCAACTGGTGGGTGTAACCCCTGTCCGCACCCTGACCTTTACCGCCATACTGTTCACATCAGGGCTAGATGTGGGACTTATTATGTTCCCGCTGACTGAATTTGCCGGATATGCTGATATAGCCACCAGTCCGGAATACGCCTTCAGCAACCCTCTTGCCATTGAGTTTGGGTTTTGGGGATTCCTGATATGGGGCTTCTACTTTCTGACCTGCTTCTACTTCTGTGCCATTGAGCCTAAAGTGAAGTTCTTCGAAATACCTTTAATCAAATTTGTCAACAATGCCATTATTATTGGTACTTGCGCCTTCACGGGTTTCCTGCTGCTCAGCAACCTGCCCTGGTACCTACCCCAGATAGGCGACGGCGAAACCATTATTGGCAGTTTTTATCTGATTGTTTTCGCTGTGATTGCGGCTGCCGTCTATTCCAGTACCAGTCTGCGTTTTGTACGCACTCTTAGTTTGACGTCTACCGGCATGTTTCTGGGACTGATCGTTTTGATGTGGCTGGGCGCTTTTACAGGCAAGAACGGAACACCGAGTGACTTTATCCAGACCATTTCACTGATTGGCAGCTATTTCGGCAATATCCACCAATTTGCCCTGCCACTGAATGATTACCATGAATTCTACCTGTTCTGGTGGTTCGCATGGAGCATTATGATTGGTCAGTTTACTTCACGCTTTGTAGGAGGCCTGAAAACCTGGCAAGTGCTTGCAGCTATGCTGATATTCCCATCAATCCCTATCGCTACCTGGTTTGCAGTACTGTACTACTACCACCTAAACAGCCTGGACTCCGCTGGCTTCTACAGCCTGGCTATGGCTGCTGTCGGCATACTGTTTGTTGTAAATTCTCTTGATTCACTCATTCGCCTCTATACCGATAATCTTAATCTCACGGTTCAACGCTTTGGTAAAGCTAAATATATCGCTGGCAACCTGACCGTTATGACTCTGCTAACACTGCTATTCCAGTTTAACTTCCTGCAAATCCAGTGGATTGGTGCGTTGGTTATTGTCCTGTTCTTTATCTGTCTTAGCTATATTCTGATCACCTGTTTTGCCAAAGTCAGAGCCATTGACAGCTCACCTGAAGAAAATGAAATAGACTTCAAAAAAATAGATATGGCCTGATAAGCCCACTATTTCCAGACCCAATAAAAAAGCCCCTGATCATACGAAAAGGGGCTTCATCACTAACAAGCATGACAAAATTGTGAATCTGCTATTCGGCAGCGGGTTTCTTTCTTGTTTTTCCCATCAAATACATGAACGGGCCAGAACAAGCATAACTGAGGAAAATCAGCATGAGGACCCTGGGCGGATCTGTAAAGATGATGGCAAATGCCAGAACCATCGCGATTAGAAAAACAAAAGGCACCCGACCTCTCAGGTCCAGTTTTTTGAAACTGTTGTACTGAAAATTACTGACCATCAGAACACCAGCCAAAGCTGTAATAACAGCGCCAAGCACAGCAATACCCAGCAAGTCTCCATCAATCCCAAAGTCACTCAAAGCCCAGACCATGCCTATCACCAGAGCGGCTGCCGCAGGGCTGGCCAAACCAGTAAAGTAGCGACTGTCAGTCACTTCCAGCTGGGTATTAAAACGGGCCAGTCGTAGAGCTGCACAGGCTGCATAGATAAAGGCCATCATCCAGCCTACTTTCCCCAGATCATGAAGAGCCCAGCTGTAAGCAACCATGCCCGGTGCAACACCAAACGTTACCATATCAGCCAGACTGTCATATTCAGCCCCAAACTTGCTCTGGGTATTAGTCATGCGTGCAACACGACCATCCAACCCATCTAAAATCATGGCAACAAAGACTGAAATACAGGCTTGGGTAAAAAAACCTGCCTGAGCACTGATAATGGCGTAAAAGCCACAGAACAGGTTACCTGTTGTAAACAGGTTGGGCAGCACATAAATGCCTTTGTGGCGAACTGTCTCCCCACCTTCGACCACTTCTTCTTCAAAGTGCTCATCGACGGGAAACAAGCCGTCCACAGCATCTTGTTCATTTTCGGGTCGTTCCGGTTTATCGGTCATTTCAACATCTGCTCATCTACATAAAGGTGAAAAAAGCACACTCTATCATGAAAGGCTTAAGCACTGCATGACTGCAGAAGGCCTATCGACTGCTCATCAGTACAGCAGTACCTTTTTGAATTATCCAGCCCGTCCTGCATTTCTGCCTCCACTACCTATATTTATTTACTTCCAGGTAGCGATAGATATTTTCAAACGCTACCGTTTTAGTAAATACGGTCAGGCCATGCAATCAAAAACACACCTTTATACCTTTTTCTGGCAACCAGCCATGATCCCACTGCTCACCGGCTTATTAACTTTCAGCGGCTTGCACTCAGCCAACATTATGGCTTACTCCTCTTCCGTTATTATTCCTGCAGACTGGATCAACGCGAGAAACGCACAAAGACTATTTGGGAAGATTCAACCTGCCGTACAAGAAAAGAAAAAACAACTGATCAGCATCTCTATCAAAGATGCTTGCCAGAGCAACGATACCTATCCAGCAGAATTAGATTTGCACTTTGGCGCGCTGATCGATAGAGCTCACTCGCCGGGTATCACAGTCAATTCCACCGCCATCAGTTCAGAAAACCAGAGTTGGTCTGTAGCGCTGTCTTCGCTGTCCGTTTTATCGCTTCAGAACGATCCTTTCTCCTTCTTGTTTATCACCCCCAACAGCGGTTATCCATGCTTCCCTTTTGAACCCAATATACCCAGCGCCTTCTCACCTCAGCGACTGAACCTGACTCAAACAGCGGCCAAAGCTCGCCAAAGTAACGCTGATCTTACAAGCAGCCCCCTTTCATCACCGGTAGCTTTGCCAATACTGGTCAATATTGATGACGATGGATATATCACTCTGTTTATTGTCGAACTGACAGCCGAGGGGTATCAAATCAGAAAAATCAAAACAACTATCCATTTCAGCTCTAAGGATGCACAAGAACTTGTGGACACACTCAAAAGACATAATAATGTGTGGCTGGTTATGAAAGAGGCTTGTGCAACGCTGGATCAAAACTTTCAGTTCCAGATAACGGATGAACGTTGTGAAACGGAGGACTTTGTTCAAACTGACGATACTCTTGTCAGATTTGAGCGCTTCGACAATATTCGTTTTTTTCGGGGCCGAATAATGAGTCGCATGCAGTGGAGCAATGAAACACCCGAAGCCTCTCTGGTCATCAATAAGACAGCACCCGCTCTCCCTCTTCTTATAGCTCCCCCAGTTTCTTTGCCTGTCGACGCAAGACCCAGACAGGCACCCGGAAAAGCTTATCAAAAACCAACAAAAAGTAAGCCACTAAGAACTGCCACCCAAGATTCAGTCACTTTCATGTCAGAAGCAATACTCAAAGAGAAACTTCTCTCGGACCATAGAAATGGCTGGGATATCAGGGATAACTGGCGAAAAATAGTGGCCGAGCTTGAACAGGCAGGAAAGTATAAAGAAGCTATTGCTTTTTTAGAGATACTGATCGAAACCTATCCCTTGGATTTCGAGCCCAAAAAAGCTTTGATCTGGGCTCTGGTGAAACTCAACAGAGTAGAAGAAGCTAAACAGTGGATTTCTGACTGGATACGTAACCCTGACAACACACCTGAAAAAATGAGTATATTGATGGACATGACCAAACCCGGCGGCATAGAACGCATTCGGCAACGGGACTATAGCGTATTCCGTTAAAGCTCGGTCAGCGACCAGCCAAGCTGGCATTTGAGCTTGAGTTCAGACCATAGATTCTCGGCACTGGCATGAAGCCTGACATTATTTCTATAGATAACGATTTCAACCTGACCTATCCAGTCAGCTTTATCCGTAAAAAGAACCAGCTGACCGGACTCCAGCTCTCGTCGAATCGAATAGTCAGGCAACCAGGCAACACCTTTTCCCTTTAACGTCATCACTTTCAGAAGGTTAGTCAGTGATGACTCCATAACCGTTTGAAAGCCGAAATCCGGTAAAGAGCTATGCAACAAACTATTGACTCTACGACCCATGAACGCATCAGGGCTATACCTCAGTAAAGGAATGGACTCTTCCTGCTCAGGAGAATACAAAGGCTTGCCTGCTTCGTCGGACAGGCAGACGGGGAACAGTCGGGAAATGCCCAGAGGCAAATACTCAAAAGGAGGCTGCATCAAAGCTTCCGCATTAAATGCCAGAAGAAAATCACAACTCCCTTCTTTAAGCGCTTCAATGGCGAGATCGACATCAATACTTTCTACACGCGTTCTCAGCGTTCGATGCTCAGGTTCCATTTGCTCAATAAGCTCAGGCAGCAACGTCACGGACAATGAATGTGCTGCAGCAAAATCTATTGCCTGAGTCTCGGCTTTACCCCGCAACTGTGTCAGCCCCTCTTCCATTTGCCTTAACAAATTTCTGGCTGTTGTTCTGAACAGCCGCCCTTCTGGCGTGAGGTCAATGGGCACAGTCCCCCGCTCCACCAGCTCAAAACCCACCATCTGTTCCAACGAACGTATTCTTCGGCCAAAAGCGGGTTGAGTAATGTTGCGAAATTCTGCTGCACGGGAAAAGTTTCTCAATTCTGCCAGAGCCAGAAAATCTTCCAGCCACTTGCTTTCCAGGTTCATTCCACACCTTCTCCAAAACTTCGGTTTAACCTGATTGAGACATACTGCCGCAACGGATAACGTAAGAATCCACCTGAACTCCATCATACTTTTCGGTCTTATCTGTTCAAAGGAGCACGCTGAGGCCCAGCTGATGAAATATCGCTACCGCCAGGGACAAGTTGCAGGATACGCCAGCCGCCTGCATTATTTCAGTGACTGGATGGTAGAGAATGAAAAAAGAAAGCAGCTTAACCTGGTAATGGAAATATTGGGAGGAACAGCTCAATCCTCAAAGGTTCACTTTATGAGCTCAAATCATCAACAGTTCTTTAAACTGCAAGACAATCCGGAAAACCTGCAAGCCATTTTTCAAACTGAGCAGCTAATCAGCAATATTTCAGGCTTGGACGTGATACACACAGGCATTGCTTACTGGAATAAGGAATAAGGGAGAACTGAAACTGATTCACGCACCTGCAGAAAACAGTACGGTCCAGGTGAGCAAGAGACCTCTGCATGAACGGGTTCTGGATATTAAAAGCCAGAACGGCATTATGGTTGCAAAACCTCGCGCCCCTTTGGCTTAAGCAGCTACCCTTGCTTCTTTCTGGTTGTACCAGTCAACACAAGCGCTGGCTAACAGAGCAGTAGCATCAATGCACTGTTCAGGGCTTGTTTTGACAACTTCAGCAAGACCAATAGGAATTTCTGTACAACCCAGAACTACCGCTTCAGCGCCCTTATTCACAAGGTCATCAAATACGACTTTCATACGCTGACTGCCCAGTTCAAGACGGCCAGCTTTGATGTCATAGATGGCCTGCATCATCAAAGTCTGCATATCCTGATCAGGGATCAGGCACTCACGACCATCATTTTCAATCAACTCCTGATACATCACCGCTGAGACGGTAGCACTCGTCGCCATAACGCCCACTTTGCCAAGTCTGTGCTGCCTGATATGTTTCTGAACACAATCCAGAATACTGATCATTGGAATCTGGGCATGCTTTTGCAGTTTCTCAAACCAGAAGTGCGCTGTATTGCAGGGAATCACAACACATTCTGCACCACCACGTTCAAGACTTCTCAAGCCTCTCAGTAATGCAGGGAAAGGGTCTTCAGACCCTTCCAGAATGCAGGCGCTGCGGTCAGGAATCTGAGGGACGTTATGCACCAGCATAGGCAGGTGTTCCTGATCCTTGCTGGCTGCTGTTAAAGCAATGATTTTCTGCATAAAGTCCACGGTAGCCAAAGGCCCCATTCCACCCAGTACTCCTAACACGACACACCCCGTTTAATTCGTGACTGCAAAGTTAAAACTATGGTTCTATCATTGCGATTCACGCGGGGCTTGTGAAATGCCTAAAGCGAAGGCTTAATGCCGAAACGGCACTGAAAAGGGGCGCAAAGCTTACGCCCAGAAACCCATAAAAAACAATGTGAGTAACACTTAAGATGGATACGAATCATGGGGAGTAGTGCAGTCTATTGCGTCTTCCCCTCTCTTCCATAAAGATCCCATTCAAGCAAAAACATCAGACTGCAATGTTCAGACATAAATATAAGGATTTACTTATTGGAATCACCTGCTTATAGCGGGAAACTATATACCTCCCATTACCAACCGAATTGATCCCTATGAAAAAAATTACAATGATTGTGGCCATGAAACAGGAAGCAGTGCCACTCATTGAGAAACTGGGCCTGGCTCAAACAAGCGACACCAATCCGCTACTGCCTTGCAAAGCCTTTTCGGGTGAGTACAAGAATCTAAGCATCAATTTGGTTACCAACGGTTCCGACTCTGTTCACGGTGTAGAAAATGTAGGTACCCAACCTGCGACTCTGGCAACGTATGAAGCCCTTCGCCTCTTTTCACCCGACCTGATCATCAATGCCGGAACCTGTGGTGGTTTTTCCGATCACGGCTGCAAAATTGGTGACGTCTATATGGGTGAACGCATCCGCTTCTTTGACCGTCGTATTCCTATGGGTGATCACTATGAAGCTTATGGCGATAGTAATTATCCGTGCGAACTGGCGGTTGAACTGGCTCAGAAACTGGATTTGCCCACTTCTATTGTTTGTACCGGTAACTCTCTCGATATGAGTCCGACCGATGAAGCCATTCTGCGTCAGGAACCCCTGGTCAATAAAGAAATGGAAGCCGCAGCTATTGCCTGGGTAGCATCCCATTACCAAATGCCGCTGGTTGCAGTAAAATCAGTAACAGACCTGATGGACAGTGAACACGGTACGGCAGATGAGTTTTCTTCTAACCTTGCCCTGGCCTCTAAAAACCTTCAGGTAGAAGTGCTAAGACTGCTTGACTTACTTGCCCAGCAATCTCTTACTCAAGATGCAGCATAGTGCGGTCAAAGCCTTTAGAAAAACAATATGACTAACACTGTACCCAAAGGATTTGGAGTTGCGACAAGGCAACAGGCTAACGAAATTCCAGACGCCTGCCAATAGCAGGTGACTGGGGTGAATAAATGCAGGCAATGAAGCAGCAACTCCAAAGGCGATGGGAATACATGGATGAAACCTTTCTAATCCGAAGGGCTTCAGCTAATGCAAGCAAAGGGAGACAACATGCGTTATTTTCTGGCTATTCTGCTACCACCAATCGCAGTGATTTTATGTGGCAAACCAGGGCAAATGATTCTAAATATTATTCTGACTCTGCTGGGATGGATTCCTGGAATTATTCATGCGCTGTTTGTTGTCAACAGTCACCTGGCAGACAAGCGCAACAACGAAGTGATCAAAGCCATTAAAAGTCAGGAAGATTGACACCATGCCTTCAGTATTCCGAATAGGGGTTCCAGCCTTGTTACTGATGCTGTCTGTCTTTCTGACGGGCTGCCAGAGCACCTATTACAGCGCGATGGAAAAGGTCGGTATCCATAAGCGCGATATTATGGTCGATCGAATCGAAAGCTCTCAGGCAGCTCAGGAAGATGCTCAGGAACAATTCAGCTCAGCGCTGGAACAGTTTCGCAGTGTCGTCAATTTCAATGGCGGCGACCTGGAAGCACTCTATGATCAGTTGAATTCAGAATACGAAAATAGCGTGACGTCTGCAGAAGAGGTTCGTGGTCGTATACAGGGTGTCAAAGATGTTTCAGAAGCTTTGTTTGAAGAGTGGGAAGACGAACTGGAACTCTATTCCAGCGCCAGCCTTCGCCGTTCAAGCCAACAGAAGCTGAATGATACTCGCCGCCAGTACAAAAGAATGCTGACCAGCATGGAACAATCAGAAAAACGTATGCAACCGGTACTGGATGCCTTCCAGGATCAGGTGCTCTATCTGAAACATAACCTCAATGCACGGGCTATCTCCGCGCTAAAGGGAGAGTTTGGTTCCATTAAATCGGATATTGATCGCCTGCTCCATGATATGCAGCGATCCATTGATGAGTCACGAAAATTTGTTGCTACGTTGAAACAGCAATAAAAAATCAGAGCTGCCTGAGCTAGATATGACTGATTCGGGCAGCTTCTTCCTTCGCTGATAAGTATGCCTAACCAACTCTCTTGATCCTTATATTTAATGGGACAGACTTGCTCCGTGAATGCCCAATTCAACAGTATTTCAATAAAAACTGTAACCCCTGCTAGCAGTTATATTCCGTTCCACACTTACATCCAGCGTTTACGCAGAGAACAAAAGTGTCACTACCAGCCGCACAGAAGCTATCTATCAGTTGGGCTACGCTGTCGGCGCCTACGAATATGCCTACCCATATTATGTTGTCATTCGAAATGCATATGACCTGACGAAGAAAGTTTATGAATACAACAAGCTGTCGAACCAGCCTGAGGTTATCTCAGGCTGGTTTTCTAAAGACCATATTGGTGAACTTATAAGTGGCCACCACTTCTTCATTTTGATTGGTGACTGTCATCTGGGTCACAACAATGCCTCTATCCGGCTTACTGTTTGACACTCGCTTATCGACAATTTCACTTTTACAGCGCAGAACATCACCCACCATAACCGGCTTGGGGAAACGTAACTCATCCCAACCAAGTCCGGCTAACATGGCAATTTCACCATTAATCATACTGTGCCCAAGGCGGGTGCCAATAGCCACAGTATGAAGACTGGAAGCAAACAGTCCTCCCATGGGCGATGCCTTGGCAATGTCCTCATCCAGATGAAACGGCACAGGATCCCATTGCCCAGCAAACTCTTTGATTTCTTCTGCTGTTACTTCATGAGTCTGTTCACTGATTTTGCTCTGATTCAGTTCCAGATCTTCGTAATACATCATTTTTATTATTCCTTGTTCACTGCATACGAGTCTGCATTACAGCAAGCTCACAACCATTCTTGTACTTCTATTTTCCCATTGGAACAAATTCAGGTATTGCATGTCTAACACCATTCGATGTAAAGGATTACAAGAATATGGGGACTTCTCTATCAAAAGGTATCAATAGCACACCCACAACACAAAAGTGTCGATATCAACCAGAAGCCACTATTAAGACAGGCTTGTGGGATGATATAAAAAGCGTTTCCTGTACTGAGTTTGAGACTAGCCAGGTCAACCAAACTGCACTCCCTCTAGCCATTGTTAAAGCAGGACAATACCTGGAAGATCACGGATTCCATCCGGATTCAGGCCTGACACCAGAACTGTTAAAGAATTGGAACAAAGGATCCACCTGGTTTCAGAGTTTGATGCACCTCCATTTCAAAGGGCTACCCGTCGAGCAATTCTCTGATGAACAACTGGGCCTGACACAACCCGGTGGTATGGATGAGATCACGGTCTATAGAGGCATAATCAAAAAGCTAAAGGAACATAGCGGTGCCCGAACCCCTGAAGACTATCTGGCCTTCATGTCCTGGCTGGCCACTGTAAATATGCTGGAGGAATTTCCTTACCCCCCTCTCGTCAACGCTCTTGAGGATTGGGAAAAAAGTATGAGGGCGGAACTTTGCTCACAAGTTACAACCGATGCAAGAGATCAAAGACTTCCCTTTGATGGCAACCCTTTCCACCAACCTAATAAAAGTAAGCTGCACTTCTATCTTGAACGCTTTGAAGGTATGAAATATGACCTCCTGAAATCTCTTTTATCTGAAGCCCCTTCCGAGCTGACAACGCCTTTGATGAGCGACTGGCTTCAACCTGAAGACTCGGCCCCCAGAAAAGCACTGTTCAAACAACAGTTTTACCCTCTGAATACTTTGCAACTGGAACGCTATCAATGGAATCACTGCATCAATACTTTGGTACAAAAGCTTCCAGAAACGGCAGATACACCTTTTTATGTGTCCATGAAAGCTGACAGTATAGAGCTGCCCATGAGCCCTCCTCACGAAGCCACACATTGCCATCAAACCTGTGGAAGAACACTGATTGAGAAACTGCCGGATGGCAGTCACCGCTACATCAAGATTCAATCTGAAAATGAATCCGCCAGTGATTTTCAAAAGTGTTTTTACCGACTACAAAAAATCGAAAAACATAAGGAAGAACTCGAGCTGGAAAGTACTGCCGTCTGTACAGAGAAGGTTTTCAAAATTGATGATGTTTCTGCCTATCTGGAAGCTTCTTCCATTCCCCCTGCTCACCAACGACAGGTCCTGTCTATAACTGGAGACTCTCCCCGTTTGGCCATGAGTTTTACCACTCCACCCGGAGTGCAATACGAAGAGTATTTTTACGACGTAGAAACCCCTTCAGAAGCTTTTGAAGGACTGGCCATCTATGGAAGAGATTACGGCAGATTATGGAGACAAAAACTCATCCCTCCTTCTCTGATTACCGCAGACCATGATGTGACATCGGCCAGGAAGCATCTGGTCTTTGCTTCTCTTCTCCACTGTTTTTCTGAGGGGTGTATTGATAGGTGGCATACGGAAGCCTCCAATTACCCCAATTCAGGAGGCAGTAAGATGGGTATGAGAGATAAAGGTGATACGTGTCTTCCTTCTGAAGCGGTTCCTTATTACAAGACAACGTTCAAACATATGGGGATTGGCTGCTCCAAAGAATCAACCCAATCCCTCAACTCAATACGTGTGAATGAATTGGGCAGAGCGGCGCAAGGTATGATTCTTCAATACGCTCGCCGCTTCAATCAGTCCTTTAACCCTATGGATTCTGAAAAGTGCAATGACATAGCCAAAGACATTGAATATTTATTGGCTGGCTTATTCAGCCAAGCTTTTGCCTTAAGTAAAGAGCAGTGTCAATTACTGATGCGTGAAGCTGATTTGCTCAATCAGTGTGCCAGAGAGGTAAACTATTGGCTGGCTTCGGGGTCACCTTATGTTGAAGACATTCGATCAGCGGTCATTAATAGAAAAGTGTACCCACACCTCCCGGAAAACATGCAGGCCTGTATTTTAACAGAAGGTGCAGCGGAGCAATTAAGGGACACTGGTTTCTTCCGCCCACCAACCTATATGAAAGGCGATATAAAGCTGGGCTCCCCAAATGGAAAAAACCCACTCATCGCTCTCAATGCCTTAATGACCAAACTGACCAGCGCCGGTATTGTGGCCATGCTGGATGAACAAAAAAGAGAGAAGCAAAGTGCTGCACAGAAAGTAGCTTCGGCTCAATACTGTGCCTAACCCAAACCCTCTTATGAAGAGTACCTTCTGTTAGCGATCCAAAGCCCTGTAAAAATAAGACCGGCTGCTAACAGGTGGTATTGATGAAGTGTCTCACCAAGAATAGGGATAGCAAACATCGCGGAAAAAACCGGAATCAAAAAATTGAACATGGCCGCAGTGTTAGCCCCTAGAACCGAAACACCAAAATTCCAGGATATATAGGCCACCAGGGAAGCAAACAGTATCACGTAACCAATCAGATAAATCGCTTTCATATTGACACTGAAGCCGCCCCTGACCGAGAACTCCCAAAGGTAAAATGGAAATAGAAGCGTTACACCAACTCCTACCAGAGTCGTCAGTAACTGAGCGCCCGATATGGGCAGCTCAAAGCGCTTGAGTAAAACCGTATAACAACCCCAACAGCAAGTTGCTACAAACATGATCATGTCGCCCCGGCCAAAATTAAGGCTGGCCAGTATTGACCATTCCCCTTTACTGAAAATCGTCAATAAGCCCGGAATAGCGATCCCCATTCCCACCAGCTGTCTTTTTTTAGGGAAAATATTCAACAGAGGAACAGCCAGAATCATGGTAATGACGGGTAAAGCGATCTGAATAAGAGCCAGATTCACTGCCTGTGTAGATTGTGCTGCGATATAAAGCAGTGTGTTAAAACACGCAATACTGAAAAAACCCAGAGCCAGTAGCTTGTAGCGACTTTGGAAAATCACTTTTCTCTGTCGGATCAAGTTCTTGCCAGTGAACGAAAACAGGATCAGGAAAGCCAGTGTCCATCGCCAAAATGACAACGCAACGGGCGGTATGTCTCCCACACTCATCCGGCCTGCAACACTGTTCCCACCCCAACAGAGGGTGGCAAGCAACAACCCCATTATTGCGAGAATGTGAGGCTGGGCCTTAAGGCGGGCGATCTTCTTTCTCAAAATAAGGCTCCAGAGGAATAGAAAAAAAGGACATCAATTAATATTCACAAAAACAAAAAAGGCGCACAAGGCGCCTTTTTTTTAACCGATCGTTTAACAATCAGTTCTTATCTTTGTCAACCAACTGGTTCTCAGTGATCCAGGGCATCATTTCACGCAGCTTGGCACCGGTCTGTTCAATCGGGTGAGCCGCGTTGTTACGACGGTAAGCAGTCATGGATGGATAGTTCATTGCGCCTTCAGTAATGAACTTTTTGGCATACTCACCGTTCTGGATATCTTTCAGAGCTTCACGCATGGCTTTGCGAGACTCGTCGTTGATCACTCTTGGACCGGTTACGTACTCACCATACTCAGCATTGTTTGAGATGGAATAGTTCATGTTGGCGATACCGCCTTCGTACATCAGGTCTACGATCAGCTTCAGCTCATGCAGACACTCGAAGTAAGCCATTTCAGGGGCATAACCTGCTTCGGTCAGGGTTTCGAAACCGGCCTTAACCAGCTCTACCGCACCGCCACACAGTACCGCCTGCTCACCAAACAAGTCTGTTTCGGTTTCATCTTTAAAGGTAGTTTCGATGATACCGGTACGACCACCACCTACGCCAGAAGCATAAGACAGGGCCAGATCTTTAGCCTTACCGGAAGCGTCCTGATAGATCGCAACCAGGTCAGGAATACCACCACCTTTAACAAACTCGGAACGTACAGTATGACCAGGAGCCTTAGGCGCGATCATGATGACGTCCAGATCAGCGCGAGGTACAACCTGATTGTAATGAATGGCAAAACCGTGAGCAAAAGCCAGTGTGGCACCTTGCTTCAGGTTAGGCTCAATTTCGCTCTTGTACAGCTGGGACTGAAACTCATCCGGAGTCAGGATCATGACAACGTCAGCCTGAGCTACTGCCGACGGTACGTCCAGTACATTCAGACCAACAGATTCTGCTTTAGCAACAGAGGCGGAGTTCTTACGCAGACCAATGGTGACATCTACACCGGAATCTTTCAGGTTATTGGCATGAGCATGCCCCTGAGAGCCGTAGCCGATGATGGATACTTTCTTGCCACGGATGATGGAGAGATCACAGTCTTTATCGTAATAAACTTTCATGACGGATTCCTGAGTAAAACGCCCCGGATTATCGTTGTTGTCCGGGCTGAAAACGTTGATGTGGAGAATAAAGCAGGCAGGTTATTGCGTAAAATGATATATTTGCAACATTACGTTTCACTATATGAAATGATCAATTATGGACCTAAAACCCCTGCAGCACTTCCTGAGCCTGGCTGAAACACTTCATTTTGGCCGCGCCAGCGCTGCTTGCCATATCAGCCCCTCAACACTGAGTCGCAGCATTCAACAATTAGAAGATAAGCTGGGCGTCAGCCTGTTTAAGCGTGACAATCGTAGTGTTAATCTGACGTCTGAAGGGATCAAGTTTGAGAAATATGCCCGGGAAGCCCTGGTCCAGTGGTCAGCCATTCGCAATGAGTTGATGGCCGAATCCAAAGAGCTGAAAGGAGAAATCAGTGTTTACTGCTCCGTCACTGCCAGCTACAGCTTTCTGTACGATATCCTCAGACGATTCAGACACCGCTACCCAAGCATTGAAATTAAACTTCATACTGGCGACCCTGACTCAGCAATCGATCTGGTGACCTCAGGAAAAGAAGACATCGCTATTTCCGCACGACCGGATCAGTTACCCACCGAAATTAGATTCCACAGTATTGGGCTCTCTCCTCTGGTCTTCATAGGCCCCGCTTCCGGGGAGATAGAAACCCCTCAGAGTTTGAATGACTGGAGTCGTACACCCATGATTCTTTCTGAGAAAGGTATTGGTCGAAAACGGGTGGATCGATGGTTTACAGCAAAAAGTGTAAAACCCAGAATCTATGCTCAGGTTGCCGGTAACGAAGCAATCGTCAGCATGGTCAGCCTTGGTTTAGGCATTGGGGTGGTGCCACAGATCGTTCTCGACAACAGTCCACTGTCTGACAAAGTACAGATCCTTGATATCAAACCCTGGCTGGCTGCCTATGATGTTGGTTTATGTGTGCTTGAAAAAAAATTAAAAAGCCCGTTGATTCAGGCTTTCTGGGAGCTGCTGTAAACCGCACGATATAATCGATATTTAACTCTGATAAGGTGAATATTATTTTGATTACATCCGGCTATCCTGAAGACCATTAGCCCATACCCCTTGTTCATTTAAGGGCAATCAGAAGTGTTTCTCAAACCTGCTTTTTATACGGCATTTGTGCTTTTTACATTTGCTGCTTTACCTGTCCGGGCCGATCTGGAAAGCCTTATCACCTATATTGACAGCATGCTGATGACCCGCCCAAAATGCTTCTTGCTGTATTGGAAGAGATGGCAAAAAACAATTCAAACGTTTTTATTATCGAAATCTGGTTCAGACTACTGAACCGGAAAATTCGGAAGACTTTGTCAATATTCATTCGGCAGATGAATATCTTGCCTGGATTGATGGCGATTTAACCAACCTGTTACACCTCCATGATTTGAACAATGTTGCCATTATTGGATACGACTCAGAAGGCGCCGTAAAACAACTGGCAGAATCAGCAGCAATGGAAAATAGAAGAGTTATTGTGGATCCGGACCTGAATGTATTATCACCCAGACTTATGAGCCAAATCCGTGAATCCGTCCGTCAAAAAAATCTGGATAGCTGGGATAAACTCATTGAAAAGTATCCGGAGAATATCGTGCGTATTAAGGAAGGGGATGATCCGATATGCAGCTTTTAGTAGCTTAAATAGTAGCTTAAAGCCATGAGAAGGTATTCATGACATCCCCTTTTAAAAGAGGATGCCATGGTACGGCTCCACAGATTTTTTGTAGAGCAGTTAGCGGTTAAAGGCTAAGCACCTTTTCACCACGGGCAATACCCGTAATCCCGCTACGAACCACTTCCAGTACCTGAGCCTGGCCGATGGATTCGATAAAACCATCCAGCTTGTCCTGGGTACCGGTCAGCTGAATGGTGTAAACCGTACTGGTTACATCCACTATCTGACCACGAAAGATATCCGCTGTGCGTTTAACTTCAGCTCTCAGTGGACCGCTTGCACGAACCTTGATCAGCATCAGCTCACGTTCAACATGATGCCCTTCCGTCAGATCCACCAGCTTGACCACATCGATCAGTTTATTCAGCTGTTTGGTGATTTGTTCAATCACCTGTGGATTACCGGAAGTGGTCACAGTCAGGCGGGACAGTGTTTCGTCTTCCGTAGGTGCAACGGTCAGGGTTTCAATGTTGTAGTTACGCTGGGAAAACAATCCAACAATGCGTGACAAAGCACCCGGTTCGTTTTCTACCAGTACAGAGATAATCCGTCTCATCAGGTTCTCTCCGTCTTGCTGAGCCACAGGTCACACATGTTGCCATCCTTGATTTGCATCGGATAGACATGCTCATTGGGGTCCACCTGAATATCCATGAAGACCAGACGATCTTTCAGAGAAAAGGCTTCTTCCATTGCCGGTAGCAGTTCTTCAGGACGAGTCACTCTTATTCCAACATGGCCATAAGACTCTGCCAGTTTGACGAAGTCAGGCAGAGATTCCATGTAGGAATGCGAATAGCGGCTGTCATACTGCATATCCTGCCACTGTCGTACCATCCCCAGAGCCTGGTTATTGATATTGATCACCTTAAGGTGCAAATCATATTGCAGGCAGGTGGACAGCTCCTGAATGTTCATCTGGATACTGCCTTCACCCGTTACACAAGCAACCTGCTCTTCAGGGAAGGACAGTTTGATACCCATGGCCGCTGGCAGGCCAAAGCCCATGGTTCCAAGACCACCGGAGCTGATCCAGCGATTAGGCTTGTTAAAGCGATAATACTGGGCAGCAAACATCTGATGCTGACCTACGTCAGAGGTCACAAAGGCATCACCCTGGGTTACCTGATACAGGGACTCAATCACCTGTTGTGGCTTGAGAATATTGCCGTCACCTTTTTCATAAGGGAACAGACCTTTTTCTCTCCAGGAATCAATGCTTGTCCACCACTCAGCCAGAGCTGCATCATCCTGAGAATCAGTTGTCTCACTGAGCTGGCGGAGCATGTTTTCCAGAACGGTATCCACAGGGCCCACAATAGGAATGTCTGCGGTTACTGTTTTGGAAATACTGGCCGGATCAATATCAATGTGGATGATCTTGGCGTCCGGGCAGAATTTTTCAGTATTGTTGGTCACCCGATCATCAAAACGGGCACCTATTGCCAGAATCAGATCGGAGTGATGCATGGTTTTGTTGGCACAGTAACTGCCATGCATACCCAGCATTCCAACGAACTGTCGGTCAGACCCCGGAAAACCACCCAGACCATTCAGGGTGTTGGTCACCGGTACATTCAACTTTCTGGCCAATTCGATCAGCAATTCAGAAGCATGTCCCAGAATAACTCCACCACCGGCATAGATAACCGGTCTGCGAGCCTTCATCAGCAGATCAACCGCTTTGCGAATCTGTCCATTATGACCCTTAGCTGGCGGGTTATAAGAACGAATCTTGACCTTATCCGGATAGTGATATTCGTATTTCTTGCTCAGGTCGGTGATATCTTTTGGAATATCCACCACGACCGGCCCGGGTCGTCCGGTTTGGGCGATATGAAACGCCTTTCGGATAACCTCAGGAATATCTTCAGCTTTCTTGACCAGGAAACTGTGTTTTACGATAGGTCTGGAAATACCCACCATATCTACTTCCTGGAACATGTCAGTCCCGATAAAACCGGAAGGCACCTGGCCTGAGATCACCACCATAGGAATAGAATCCAGATAGGCGGTAGCAATACCGGTAATCGTATTGGTAGCGCCTGGTCCTGATGTAACCAGTGCTACACCGGGCTTACCCGTAGCCCGAGCATAACCATCAGCCATATGGGTTGCCGCCTGTTCATGGCGTACCAGAATATGGGTGACGGCTTTTTGTCTGAAGATCGCATCGTAGACGTGCAACAGGGCTCCACCAGGATACCCGTAGATGTACTCTACCCCTTCATCAGCCAGTGAACGGACCACCATGTCCGCGCCGGATAAAAGCTCCACGTGTGCTTACCCTCGGCAGTACTAATTATTAGAAATGAATCGGCTTGGCGCCGCTGAGTTAATGCTCAAGACCAGCTCATGCTGTCTGAGCGGTTAGGGACTCCGGCCTCTCTTTTTTCCACAGCTTACAACTACCAGTAGCAGTGCACGCTGTATTCAAGGCCTCAACATTCCTGTGTGGGTAGGGTCAGGAATCTGGCAAACGATACCTGGCAAGGCTCATCTGTCAGTATTCCAAGGAATGCTCTCATCGGAGGGTATGGATACGTCCCCCGGATTGTCGCATAAACCCCGAAGTCACCTGATTGGGCAGCGCCGGGAGGTGACATTCTTTACCGTCACTGAAGCAGAGTCAATAGCCCGACGAAGCAGAATCGCGGAAATTGCATACATTTAGAGTAATAACCACAAAAAATATGTGCAGTCCGGACTGTTCGAAAAAATTCGCTCAATCTGGCTAACACTCAGGAATGATCGATATGAAATCAATACACGCCTTGATACTGATGCTGCTGACGACTAGCCTCAACTTTCCCGTCCAGGCAGACAGAATCTTCAAATGGGTTGATACAAACGGCACCACCCATTACTCCTCCAAGCCGCCACTGCCCAATATTGATACGGAGATTATTACGTCTCTGGATGAACCTGATGAAAGCTCTGAAAACAAACTCCCGGTCGGAGTCCCCTCGGCTGATTCTGAATCAACCTCTCAAGATCCTTCTCAACCGGACCAGAACCCGGAAGTTCTCGCCTATTGTAAAAAGCTGACCGAGCACCTTGAGACACTCGATAGTGAAGATCAGGTGCGCCTGAACAAGACGGATGGCAGCTTTGAAATTCTTGGTGATGAAGGACGAGGAAGAGAAAGGGATCGCATTCGTCAGCAGATGAAAAAATTCTGCCTATAACCATCAAACGCTCTGTACGAAATTAAGGGCTACTCAACTGACCATGCTCATGAAGTCAGCCCTTTTTAGATGACTCTATTCCCCCAAAAACCTGGTTAACTCCCAGAATGAAAAACTCTATTCACGAATGCAGTAATAAGCGATTCAAATAGTTAACAAATGCAACAACAGGCACAAACCCTACCACCTTATAACACCCATAAAGATAAATGATTTCATTCAGAGGGTGATTCCTCTTTAAAGTTAAACCGGGTACTTCGAGCACTCCTGTTAATATGGACTAGACTTTTTCCAGTCAGGTATCAGGAGTAGTTCATCAGAGTTATTTCTTCTACGCAGTAACACCTATATAATGGCACTGCCTGAGCAACTGTTGCGTTAACAGCAAAATAACAATAAATCAGTCGTCGCAATAAGGTATACACAATGCAAGTTAAAGGTTTAACCGCAGTCGTAACCGGTGGCGCAACCGGTTTGGGGAAAGCCACAGTAAAAGCCTTCCTCGAAGCAGGTGCTAATGTCGCCATTCTGGATATAAACGACGAAGCAGGTCTTGAACTGGCCCAACGCTATGGCCAGAAAGCTATTTTCCAACACGCTGATGTCACAGACGAAAAGTCTATTGATGCTGCTCTGGATGAAGCCCAGAAAGTATTTGGTTGCGTGAACGTAGTGGTTAATGCTGGCTGTCCAAGCCTTGCTGCTGCCAACGATGAAAATGAAAGCTTTAAAAAGCTATCCAGTCGCTACCACAAGATACTCGAAACCAACCTGATGGGCACTTTCAATATTCTTCAGGTTGCTGCCAAGAAAATGAAATGCAATCAGCGTAATTCCAGTGGCGAAAGCGGAGTCATCATCAATACTGCTTGCGTTGCGGAAAGCGAAGGTAAAATTGGTCAGGATGCCTGTCGTGCGTCCAAAGACGCCGTTGCAAGAATGGGGCTGCCTCTGGCCAAGGAATTTGACGCTTATGGCATCAGAGTGAATACCATTGAACCGGCTTCGGGTGATTCTATTCGCCTGGGACTGAATGGCATGGCTGAAATCATCCCGGCCAGTAAACGTACCACATCACCCAAAGCATTTGCCGAAAAAGCCCTGTCAGTGGTTGAAGACAGTTATTTGAATGCAAAGACTATCAGCCTGAACTAACCCGCTTCAGTTAAAACTCAATAACAGCCGGGCAGGTTTATCTGTCCGGCTTCATTAATCAACCCTGACGCTTTTTACCCGCATTAATTTTTTTATAAATACGATAGGAAAAGCAGGCCAGAGCGCCGGTGATACCGATAAACATCATATGGTCTGGCTGGGTCAGAAAGTGAGTCAGCATGGAGAAAACACTGCCTTCCGAATGATCTCCCGGATGAGCCAGAACCTGAGATGAAATCATTGCTGTCGTAAAGGCTGTAATAGCTGCGCCCCGTTTTTTCATGTCGTACTACCCCTGTTTTTATTTGCCATAAACTACTGAAAGTTAACTGACCTCCGGCAGAGCCGGAGGCTTATTAGATGACGCCCTCAAAGGGCTTTTATTGCGCCCAAGGGCGCGGTTCAAAACCAAACCTTAGCTGGTCACGTGATTCATCATTCTTTTCTTGATTCCGAATATATTCTCTGACCATATCCTCATCAAGACCAACTGTACTGACGAAATATCCTCTTGCCCAAAAATGCTCACCAGAAAAATTCCGCTGCTTACCTTTGAAGTGCCTCGCAATAGCTATTGCACACTTCCCTTTCAGATAACCTACGACGTAAGAAACAGAGTATTTTGGTGGAATACTGATGCAAATATGTACGTGAACTCGCATCAAATGCCCTTCTATAATTTCACACTCTTTTCGCTTGGCGAGTTCATGAAATATCGCTCCCAAAAACTTTCTCAAACTGCCATAAATGACCTTCTGCCTCTTTTTGGGAATAAAAACTACGTGATACTTACAATCCCATCGAGTATGGGTCAGACTTTTGTAGTCTGGCATAAGTTAAACCTCTTGGTTCTTGGCGGAACCATCGAGGTTAGCTACCGAAGGCTCGGTATAACCTATGCGAGTCTCCCCGGCATAGCCGGGGGTTTACCTAATGATTAATTAAACATTACACACTGACGGAGGTCGGTTTGCGATCTTGCTTTTCAGGCATTTTCGCTTCCAGCATGCCTTTGTCAACTATAAAGTCGATCACGTCCCGAACACCCTGCTCAGCCTTCAGGTTTGTGAACAGAAAGGGTCGATCACCACGCATCTTTCTGGCATCTCTATCCATGACTTCAAGAGAAGCGCCCACCATAGGCGCCAAATCGATCTTATTGATGATTAACAAATCAGAACGAGTAATGCCCGGGCCACCCTTGCGAGGAATTTTATCTCCGGCAGAGACGTCAATGACATAGATAGTGAGATCTGACAGCTCCGGACTAAACGTTGCGCTGAGGTTATCACCACCGGATTCAACCAATACCATTTCCAGACCAGGGTGCCGCTGACAAAGCTCATCCACTGCTGCCAGATTCATGGAGGCATCTTCACGAATCGCTGTGTGAGGGCAGCCACCGGTTTCTACACCGATGATTCGATCCTCTTCCAACGCTTCATGACGAATCAGAAACTGAGCGTCTTCTTTCGTATAAATATCATTGGTCACTACTGCCAGATTGTAGTTCTGACGCATTGAGGCACAGAGTTTGGTGAGCAATGCAGTCTTGCCTGACCCTACCGGTTTTGCCCTGGGCGGCTATGCCATGGGAATGTACCTGATGCGCCAGATCGGTGATCGCGGCGTCTATGGCAACCCAGAACTCCCTGACTTCATGGTGTTTCTGAACTGGCAGGAATTGCCCTGGTACTGGCAGGGATTTGACTCGCTCTGGTTTGCCATGTTGATGGTAGCCCTGATTCCTGGTCTTTTGGCCTTTCTGTTTGGCTGGCTGGCTTTCCGATCCAGGGTCACTGGCGTATACCTGTCCATCATCACTCAAGCTCTGACTTATGCCCTGATGCTGATGTTCTTCCAGAACGACTTCGGCTTTGGAGGCAACAATGGTCTAACCCGGATAATTCATAAAATAAGCAAAATTTGCCCTCAGCCCTTGATATAAATGACATTGCCACCAGAGTATTCCGGACACACCAGTTCGGAACTTGTGATGGATCAACCTGCTCAAGAAATACTCAAATTTCATCCGGTCAACGGCAAAACACTGAGAGCTGATTTTCAGGGTGGCGAGTTATCATCTGATTTTGGGACCATTTTACTGCGCGAAACCATGCTGCATAGCGGTCTCATTTCCAAGCTGTCCAACGCGATTGATGATAAACGCCACCAATCCTACATCGACCATCCCTTGCAAGACCTCCTGACCCAGAGAGTTTTGCAGATGGCCTGTGGTTATGAGGACGCCAACGACAGCAACTATTTGCGCAAAGATCCTATGTTCAAGCTTGCCGTTGGACGAAACCCGCTGAGCGAAGAGGGTCATTTAGCGTCAGCTCCGACGTACACCAGGCTTGGGCAGTCAATGACCAAAAAGGACATCTACAAGATGGCCAAGGCTCTTGCTGAGCATTTCATCAGCAGTTACGAGCTACCACCGATGGCAGCCATAATTGATCTGGATCACACGCCGACCATTACCCATGGTGGTCAACAAATGAACCTGTTCAATGCTAAATATAATGACTACTGTTACCTGCCATTACTGATATTTGAAGGACTCAGCGGCAAGTTGATTACTGCTGTCTTGCGTCCGGGTAAAACACCTACAGGCAAAGAGAACGCCGCCATTCTTAAGCGCGTCATTCAGCTGATCCGACGGAGGTGGCCGAAAACGTATTTGCTGGTTCGGGGTGATAGCCATTTTGCCCAGCCTGAGCTAATGCGGGTTGTTCAGGATGATCCGCATTCCGACTATGTGCTGGGCAAAGGGGCAGGCCATAAAACAGCTCTACGACCCAAAGCCAAAGAGTTACTGGATGAGGCTCGACAAGCACTCAAGGTCAAGACCGGCCTGGCCAGATTAAACAATATGCCAATACCCGAGCGGCTCAGGCTTTACGGAGAAGCAGAGTATCAGGCCAAAAGCTGGAAAGGCCTGGATACACGAATCATCTACAAGGCAGAGGTCAACCAGAAAGGCGACAATCCTCGTTTTATTGTGACATCGATAAAAGAGGCTTCTCCTGAGGTCATTTATGAAGAGCTTTACTGCCCAAGAGGCCAGGATGAGAACTTCATCAAGCATCTGAAAAGCGACCTGTCTGGTGACAGGCTATCAGACCAGGGCTTTCTGGCTAACCATCTGAGGATGTTTTACGCCTGTGCTGCTTACGTTATCCACCATGAGTTAAGAACCAAGGCCCTGAAAGGCACAGAACTGGAAAAAGCTCAGCCCTCAACAGTGATTGCGAAGCTCTGCAAAATTGCAGTGAAAGTGGTCGAATACAAAGATCGGATCAAGTTACATCTGCCTCGTAGCTGTCCATTCAGGGGGCTTTTGCGGCATGTGACAGAAGTGTTTTATTCGATGCCGCCACCCCGACCGGGATAAATGACTCTGCAGGCACTCAATTGAGTCAAAAAGCGACCAGATGAAAGAGCTCTGGGGGGGGGCGTTTATTTGGAATTGGAGGTTTAGCGATAAATCTATCAGCCAAGCGTGCGTCTTGCTTGAAAAGTTGGTGCAGGAGGTCAATTGAAAAGTAGTCCGGCCAAAAAACTCAGATCCAAGCCCCTTGGCAAAGGCTCGAACCTTGTTTATGAAATATCCGGGCTAACCGACTTTAAGGATATTCTCGGTTTCAGTCTGCAAAGTGATATAACCAGAGTCGTACTTCTGATGTTGTCAGCACTGGCTCTTGGGCTAGGTTATTTGATTTGTCGATGGCTGGTGAGTTCTCGCTATGGACGGGTTTTAATGGCCGTGAGAGATGCAGAAAGCCGGACACGCTTTATTGGCTACCGAGTGGAACATTACAAACTGGTAGCCTTTGTAGTTTCTGCTGTATTAGCTGGCATTGCCGGAGCACTTTATGTTCCTCAGGTTGGCATTATTAATCCGGGAGAATTCTCTCCCATCAATTCCATTGAACTGGTTATCTGGGTGGCCGTTGGCGGACGAGGCACGCTGTACGGTGCCATTATTGGCGCACTGATCGTTAACTATGCCAAAACCTGGTTTACCGGAGCGATGCCTGACGCCTGGCTGTTTGCCCTGGGTGCACTGTTTGTTATCTCTACGCTGTGGTTACCCAAAGGGGTTGTGGGTCTGTATGAACAGATCAGGCAAAGACTCGCTAAACCTTCAGCCCGGACTCAGGAAAAAGAGGTCGCTGATCATGGTTGATAAGCACATACCGGATGATACGTTGCTGTACCTTAACAATGTCACGGTCAGTTTTGATGGCTTCAAAGCTCTCAACAACCTTTCTTTCTTAATCAACAATCGGGAGCTTAGAGCCATTATCGGTCCTAACGGAGCGGGTAAAAGCACCATGATGGATGTCATCACCGGTAAAACAAGACCGGATACCGGCGATGTGCTGTTTAACATGAGCAAGATTGCATCCCCGGGAGAAACGAAAAACCTTTTCGGACGCTCAAGACTGAACAAAGGCTCTATTGACCTCACTCAATATGATGAAGCCGAAGTAGCCAACCTGGGTATTGGTCGAAAGTTTCAGAAACCATCGGTGATCGAGAGTCTGACGGTCTGGGAAAATCTGGAACTCGCTCTTAAAGGTCGTCGATCTCCTTTTGAATCCATGTTTAAAGGCCTTTCTTCAACAGGTTCCAAAAAAATTGACGAAACTCTTGAAAAAATACGCCTCAAGGATCGCCGGGACCTGACGGGAGCTTCCTTATCTCATGGGCAAAAACAGTGGCTCGAAATTGGTATGTTATTACTCCAGGATCCCAAGCTCCTTCTGATTGATGAGCCTGCTGCCGGAATGACGGATGAAGAAACGTTCAGAACCGCTGACCTGCTCAGGGAACTGTCAGAAGAGCGAAGTCTTGTGGTAGTCGAGCATGACATGGCATTTATCAAAGCACTTAACTGTAAAGTTATGGTACTGCATGAAGGCAGTGTGCTGGCAGAAGGGTCGCTGGATCATGTTCAGCAGGATCAACAAGTCATCGACGTCTATCTGGGAAGATAGCCTTAAGCCAGGAAAAAAACCACAAGCCAGATAAACAGCCCTGAGCTGGAGAAAAGCATGCTTGAAGTTCAGAACATTGATGTATTTTATGGTGCCAGCCAGGCACTTAAATCTGTATCGCTGACGGCCCATAAAGGTCAGGTCACCAGCATTATGGGGCGAAACGGTGTAGGGAAAACCACACTGATTAATACGGTTGCCGGACGTGTCTTAGCCACTTCCGGGCAGATTCTCTGGAAAGGGCAATCAATAAACAGTCAACCTTCTCATCAAAGAGCCCGACAAGGGATTGCCTACGCTCCCCAGGGTCGACAGATATTTCCTCTGCTCACGGTACAAGAAAATCTTGAAACCGGTTTTGCCTGTCTGCCACGGTCAAAACAGAAAATTGACCGGGAAATATACGACTTATTTCCAGTACTGTTAGATATGAGACATCGCCGTGGAGGCGACCTCTCTGGAGGACAGCAACAACAGCTGGCCATTGCCAGGGCGCTGATCACCAAACCAGAGCTTTTAATTCTTGATGAGCCCACCGAAGGTATTCAGCCTTCCATCATCAAGGATATTCAATCCTTCATCGGGATGCTCAGAGATCGAGGAGAAATGGCCATCCTGCTGGTCGAACAATACTTTGAATTTGCCCGGGATTTAGCCGATCAATATGCTGTATTGGATCGTGGAGAGCTGGTTCTGTCAGGTGCAGGCAATGAGATGAACGAAGATGAAGTCAGACGACTGATGACTGTATAAAACGATTCAGATGAGTACAGACAGACTATCTGCCTGTACTCATCGAAAACCGAGTGGCTTTCATAGTACTGAGAGCTTAAATCATGCATTCTCCTGTCTGAACAAAAAGTAAGATCAACAGAATGAATGGTTCAGCTGCCATTCTTTAATACTCTTAATTCTCTTAAGTAGTTCTTCCCATTCAGAAAAACATGAGAGACTTTAGCTATATAATCGATCAACTATCGACCATCTAATCACAAACAAAGCACATAGCATAATCAGATACCCTATCAATATCTCAAAATATTTTTTCTTATTGTCATAGTACTCATACCACTTCCTTAGAGCATATACTCTTTTCTTCCATACCCCATAGGTCAGCATAACAGCATAAAGCAGTATGCCTATATCAATTACAAGTAGAACTGGATCCATTAAGCATTCACCTCTTGCATACCTCACTGCCAGCTGCCGGGATTACAGCACCTCCAGCCAAGAATGAAATATACGAAAACAGCAAAGCAGCACAGAGCTCGGGGTCAGGGCGATTCATGATGCCGGATCCACTCCGGTCATACGAAAACAGCAGAGAGATTATGGCCGAGAGCTCTACACGATACGAAAGATTAGGTCGCAATTATCTGGGTATGATTCATTTAGCAGCTTCAGTTCTTTGGCTGACTTAATTGTCAACACCCTCTAGCATCTCTACAGGTACTTATAAATTTCATCAGGAAATACTACATACCGTATATACAGCGCAAATATACCTAAGAGGATATAGCCTATGACATATTGATAAAACATCGACCTATTTTCTTTATAAAACCATTCCCCAAATGCATAGATCCTCCCTTTGATTAAGGCATAGATAACCATACTAAAATAAAGCCTCGTCAGTAAAATCTGTGGGTCATTTCCGGTTCAGGCAGCTTGCCGAGTGCATGATATAAAGCGATTTCTGCGCATTTATAGGTTCTGAATCCGTATGATTTTCTCGTAGTGAGTTTTATCTTGGTATTCAGACCCTCAACAATACCGCTGGAATACGCCTTTTTTGCCCGGAACCAGTTCAGGATGAGAGGCTTGTGTCGTCGAACAGTTTTAGCAACTTTTTTCATCGGCTCTATCTTTGATCGCATGACTCTTGTACACCAACGATCCAGATATTTTTCCGCCCAATGTGGTGAAATGTACTCCCAGAATGCCTGAAATTCTTCTCTGAGCAGGTAGGCTCTGACGCTTTTCAGGTTGTACTGAAGCACGGTGTTCAGCTTTATCTCTTCTTTCTCTGTGAGGTTTTCTTTGCGCTTGAGTAGGCACCAGCGTGTTTTTTTCAAAACAGGCTCATAACCATCGGCCTGTAGCTGCTTATGTTCAGATGCCCGGACTTCATCAATAGCCTTGTTCAACATGGCCACGATGTGGAAGCGATCCAGGATGTGCAGTGCCTGACTGGCACATTCCGCGATGGCTTTTACGTAGGGCTTCCACATATCAGAGCAGACATACTCCAATCGCTGACTACGCTCCGTACCAAAGAAAGCGAAGAAGCTTCGAATCGTAGCCTCTGTACGCTCCTGACTAACCCACAATAATCGTGTGCAACCGCGATCAATCTGGTAAACGACAGTCAGGTATTTATGGCCTGTCTGGTAGGCAACCTCATCAACGCCAATAGCCCTGACGTTATCGAGTGTACGGTGGGCCTTTCCCCATTCAACAACGTACTCAACAGCATGAAAGACTTTCTCCCATGAAGTACTGAAACTACTGGCAACCTCTTTCCACGATAACTTTTTTGCCCAATGTGCGAGGAACTGCATGTAAACTTTGGTCAGCTCCTTCTTGCCATCAGCCCATGGAACCTGTTCAACCTTTACACCACATGAATTGCATTCCACCCGTCGCATTATGTAGAGCAGGAAAACCCTGATGCCCCAGAGAGGGATAAACTCGAAGCGACGTTCAGCAAGATGATCATAGCCAGGAGCAGGCTTCTGGCATCCTGAGCAGATAGCGTGACTGTTCTTTCGTGGAACAACGGTTACATTGAATACTTCAGAACCTTGATAGAAGCCGAGCTTTACATCTTGATAAACAAATGACTTGAGTTTATGAACTTTATTGAGGATAGTTTTAATCAGCATCAGTGGTCACTTTTGTTGTTTTTTTGTCCATCAACAAAAAACTATCAAAAGTTTGCTACTGATGCTTTTATCTCAAAATCTGTTCATTTTTACCCACAGTTATCCCTGAAGAGCCAAAATAAAGAACAATGGCAACATCAAATATTATCAATAGGAAATAAGCCAGCTGAGTTTTACTCATAACATATCACCCTTTACAGATTTTACTTTCAGCTACAACTACAGCAGCTTTCGAAGCTAAAAGCCCTGCATACATAAGGGCAATACCTATCAAGGGACCAGTTAAGAAAAATATCCCAAGCAAACTCACAAATACGGATAAAGCTATAAGGGCTCCAAGCCCATTACATTTATGATCAATCGCCAAATAATCAAGAACAGTCTTTACGTTCAAAAATGCGGCTATGCCTACTGAAAGTACTCCAATAAGACCTTTTCCAATTACCCCAAAAACAAAACCAATACACCCAAGAATATCGAGAGCATCATCACTGAGGAAACCACCATTAGCCCCACCACTGATCTTATAAGCCCCGGCTCCCGTTTCAGGATCAATAATCAGGTAGCCTGCACCATTCCAACCATTCAAGGTAATATTACGCTCGTGGGCTGTTACGGTCTTTCCAGCCAAGACACCCTGTCGGATTTCCTGCTCAACTTCAGTCGCCAAGGTTATGCTGGCAAGTGCCTGATCAAGATTATCCCGAGTAATGGTAAATACTTTCTGGCCTTCAGCTACCGCCAGAGTTAGCGCTTTTACAGCACTCACGCCTTCTGCCGGAGAGTCTTCCGTTGAAAATATCTGTTCAGGTACCAGATGCTCCATCGCGGAGCTATTGGTTCCAGTTCGCTGGTTGTAGTCTGCCCAAAGCTTTTTATCATTCTGCTTATGAACAGCCATTGTCATATAGTTATCCACATCCATGGCCAGTCCACCCATTTTTACATCCCTGGGCATACCAAACCAGTATAAAGGGGTGACGCTGGTCATAAACAGACCAAAACTGGGGGCACGGTATGGTATCAGTCCCAAGTACTCTAACTTCGTAACCACCACTCAGCAAAAGCAAGAACAAAACTAATTGCCATCCAAGCAATTCCAAAACGACTGACAGGCTTTTTCACTTCCAAGCTAATAACTATTAAGAGAAGTCCACATATTGCACCGATTATAATCGGCCAAGATATTTGTAATGCATAAAGTGCCACAATATATAGTGAAAGAGTAGTTTGTATTACGACTCTTTTAGGCCTGAATAACATATGGTTCATTTTTTATCACCAGCACACAACGGAGTATTCAAAATCCAGTCCTTCAGATATACACCACCGTAGCCTAAAATGAAAAGCCCTATAGCTGCACCAATAGGTCCAGCAACTAATGCCAAAAGACCAATAACTAACACATTAACAACTGTATATAGGATGGAAAAAATAACTGCTGCTGTTGCATCTCTACACTTCATAGATAAATCGTAAATGTTCATTGCAAATGCAAGAAAAAATAAAACACCTCCTATACTTGAAAAAACAGCTGCCACACCTAATGACCCGGCAATGATTGCAAGAAGCTCTTTAATAAAGAAACCTATACCAAGCCACTCAAACACTTTAGAAACAAGCTCAACAAAACCACCATTCTGACCACCACTTATTTTATAAGCTCCTGCCCCAGTATCTGGATCAATGATTAAATACCCAGCTCCAACCCAGCCCTTATAAGCTATATTTTTCTCATGAGCAGTAATGACCTTCCCAGAATTCACCCCCTGCTTAATTTCTCTCTCTACATCGTCTGACAGCTTTAGAATTTGCATTGCTTCTTCTAAGTTTTCACGAGTAATAGAAAGAATGCGCTGCCCTTCTTGAGCAGCTATAAGCAGAGCTTTCATTGCGCTTACTCCATATGCAGAGCTCTCACTTGTCGAAAGCATTTGTTCAGGAACAATGTGCTCCATCACAGAGCTTCTTTTACCTATTGAAAAGTTATAATTACTCCACAGCTTTCTTTCATTACTTTTGTGCACTGAAATTACGCTGTAATTATCTACATCCATTGCAAGGCCGCCAAACCTCACATCTCTCGGCATTCCAAACCAATATTGAGGTGTAACATTAGTCATAAACAAACCAAAACTCGGAGCCCGAAATTGAATGACATCACTATTTTTTGATGACACTTGGTCGTGTACATCATTCTGAGCAAAATAGCTCAAAATAGTTGCGTATAAAAGGTCACCGACTACGCTATGTTGTGATAGAGCATCAAATTCAGCATTTGATAATTTATCTTTGGTTAAACTCACATTTTTTTGCAGCTTGCTTGCCTCCGATTCAGACACCCCCTGTAAATCCAACCCAATAGCCCGATACTCACCCGCTACCGGTTTGTTATTCGCTGTCGTCCAGCCATGCGTTGGTGAATACAGGCCCAGTGTACTGTACAACTCTGTACCCATTTTCCCTGCCCCGGCGGTGAGTTCTACTTCACCGTCCAGAGTGAATTCAGCCGTCATATCGATCAGGTAACCGGGAAGGGTATCCGGCAATTGTGATGGATCTATCGGACTGCCATCGTCATTTGCCTGGGGAAGATATTTCTCGATAATGGCTTCGTCTTCTTCTGTACTGGGTCGGAAGGACAGGGCCAGTTTTTTACCGGCCAGCTTGACGGTAGGCTGCTCAAAGTTAAACAGGCTTACATCCGGGTTGCCATAAAGCTGGGTCTGGAGCTGGTACTTGAATTTGTGGCGCAGTTTTTCTGGTACTTCTGCAAAGCGTTCGCTGGTGACCAGCACTTTGTAGGGCAGGCCTGCTGCCAGAGGAGCCGGTGGTTTTACCTTGACTTCCTGTAGGCCCAACACTTGACCGACGGTGGCATCGGGATTCTGATTGGTGATGTAGTCCTGCAGTTTTTGCTGGTAGTCCTGCAACTGCTGTTCTATAGCCATCTGGGGCAGGTTCTGTACAAAACCCTGCTCTTCATTAATGGTTGAATTGGCTTGAATTTCATCAACCAGAGCCTGGGCATCAAAAGGCACCTGCTCTTGAAGGTCCATGCCTTTAGTAAATTCATACTGTTTAAAGCTGGCATCCATAGGAATCCAGTGATCGCCCTGTCGATTCTTCACACCCCGACTGGGTTCAAAATCGACCCAGGCTTCTACCCAGGTGTGTTCCATACGAATGTCGGTGACCTTGCCACCGCGCAACAAACCTGTATTGGGAATACCGCCCTGTCCCATAAGGTTCTGGGCAGCGGCGGGCACTTCGACTCCACCCACCCAGTTCATCACTTTATCCGCTGGCACTTCAATGGTGCCGTAGGCATAGCGAGCCGGAATGTTTGCAGCACGCAGCAGGCCAATCAGCAAACTGGCAATATCAGTGGCATTGCCCCGGCGGGTTTCCAGAGTCATGGCCCCGCCCTGAATCGAGCCGTAACTGGGAATAAAGCGGATATTGTTGTGTACCCAGGCGTAAATTTCAGTCGGGTTATTGTTCAGATCAACCGCCAGTTGTCGTATTTCATCATTAATCTGGATATCCATAGTATCAGACAGGTGTTCTTCTGATACCTGATTTCTGGCCTCCAGTGCTTTCTGAACCGAATCGGGCAGTATACCGGCTGACACGACCATAAGCCCTGCTACAGGACTCATACCCAGCACATTTTCCAGTTCGCTAAGGGTGACCGCTGGCTCGCGCACTTCACTGTCCGGTGTGCCGAAAGGCAGTTTATTTGGATCGAAAGGCGCATAGCTTTTCTGGAACTGTTGCTGATTCAGAAAACGCCCCAGCTCTTCCCAGCCAGACTGCAACTCCACATCATTATTGGTGTTCTCCAGCTGCTGATAATATCCGGAGAACTGGCGGTACTGCTCTTTGAATTGTTCCATAGCCTCCTGATGACGCTCCAGAGCAATTGCAGGCAGGTCGCGGTTTTTCAATTCAGTTTCGAGGTTCTGCCATTCCGACCATGCTTCTGTGTAAGCTTCATCAACTCCTGAGTAGAGAGTCGTCAGTTTATTTTTATCTGAAGTCATGAGGAATTTATCCCCCAACCCAATGGATCGGGTAATAGTGGCCAATAAACCTTCATTCGCTCGTTCCCTGAAACGAATACCTGGCTCATCATCGGCGACCCACTCTTTCAGCTTTTGCAGCCTGTGGGCGAGCTTCTTCTCAGGGGTGCTTTCCATCATGGCGGTCAGGCGTCGTTCATACTCCGCCTCTTTTTCTATATTGTCCGCCATTGCCTTGCCTGTGGGAGACAGGAAGAAAACAAAGACGAAGAGCGACGAAAGCAACAACGACACGCCTTTGCCCAGTAGGCCCTGGCGAAACGACTCCATTACCTGAACAGACATTCTTTACTCCATGTAATTTTTATAAGTCTGAGTATGTTTAAAATTAACCGTACTTCCACGCTACCGCTGAAGGTTGATGCCACCATAATTATCTGGCCAACCCAGCGATGCTTCTATTATTTTTCGACCTGCTTATCAGGCAGTCCCTTTCAGCGACACTGTAAAGGAGGCTCAACCTTCAAAGTAAAGTACTGAATAGCAGTATCCCCGCAACCATCTGATACCCGTACAATCACAGGGTATTCGCCTGGTATGGGATGTTCCCAGTTGATCACGCCTTCTACACTGATACTCATACCTTCAGGATACTGATCCAACTCAAAAATAGGCGCGTTCCTGTCCTGGGTGACCGCAACCTTGTACCTATAGGGTTCAATTTCCAGAACATGGGTCATGGGCTCAGAGGTAATGGTTAACTTAACGGGGTTCCTGACCAGACTGACTTTATCAATCAACCCACCCAGACTGTCTGAAAGGCCGGTGGCCTTAAAAACCAGCTCGGCACTATCGTTGGAGGCAACCACCTCATAGCGCTTGGTGATCCAGCCTGTATCACTGCCATCCAATGTATCCAGCCGTTTTCCATCCCACCAGACTTCCACCTGGTTGGTATCACCCGGTGAAACCTCCCTGGTTTCACATTGAAACCAGGTACACTCTTTCTCGTTATAAGTAGACACTCTGGGTGTATAACTGAATTCGAGGGTATAACTGTCTCCGGCGCTCGTTCTGACGACTTGTGTCGCTTCAGCGTTTTCGTGGGCATCCAGTTCCAGTCTGGATCGGCCTTCCTTAGCACGAATGCCTGCAACTTTACCAAACTGGATTTCGAAGGGTTTCTGACCATCGCCCTGCCAGCCAGGAATGGCATCAAAGAACCCGGAGCGGCCATAGTGAATAGAGGGATGATCTTCAAACGAACCATTGGTCATCTGATTCTTAAAAGCACTATCATCAAATGGGCAACTCAGGCTCACATTATCAATAAGCCCGCCCACACCGTCTGATGTACCGGTAGCTTTCAAAGTCAGTGCTGTTTTCGATTCACTGGCGGTTACCTCATAATGTTTACTCGTCCAGTGACGATGTTCAGCCGAGATCGTATCGATTTGTTCATCGCCCCACCAAACTTCAATATCATTGGTATCTTTTGGCCAGTGAATACTGGGCACGTAGCCCAGGGTCAGATTGTACTTCTGCCCTACCCGGGTCGTTATATCCTGGCGAATCGCACTGTTTTCATAACCGTCCAGCTTCAGAGCTGCATCACCATGAACGACCCAACTCTTGTCATAGAAGGTTCTAAAGGCGTAGTCCTTACCCCAGATATAATGCTTGAGGTATCTGGCTACATGCGTATCTCTCCAGTGGTCATCATCTATCTGGTGGTTTTGCCCATGGATCCAGTCTCTATGCTTCCAGAATTTATAGTCATTCTCCGCAAGCCATCCTTTGCGCTTCCAGGCGTTGTATCTCCAACCTGTTCGGCTTTCAAGAATTTTGAACGGTTCAGCACCTGTGGCTCTCCAGCCAGGTATATTAGAAAAGAGCCCCCAATAAAACTGGTCCAGGGCACCGTGTTGCTCAAAGGAGCTATTTTGTACAAGATTATCAAAACGACATGAAGTGCACTTTAACTGAACATTATCAATCAACCCGCCAACACTGTCGTTTTCACCCACTGCATGGAAAGCCAGCTTCGTCAGGTTGTATTGTGCCGCCACTTTAAATTGCAGAGTCTTCCAACCTGCCCTATTGCCTTCAAGGGTCGTGACTTTTTCATGTCCCCAATACACATCAATGTTATTTGTGGTTGAGTCACTGTCGCCTTCCACACGTGGAGAGTAATCAAGACTCAACAAGTACTGATCACCGGGCGCTGTTTCAACCCATTGCGCAATCAACGCATTACGGTGCGCATCCAGCTCCAATATCGCTTTACCATCCGTAGCGGTCTGGGAAACTCCGTTGGTTTGAATTTCAAATCGGTTTTTCAGAGCCACCCAGCCAGGTATATATCTGAAGACTCCCCAGTCGCCGTAGTTCAGATATCCGTGACGCTCAAACGATCCATTAACCAATAAGTTAGAGCTGTAATGAGAATTTTTTACTTCCGCAACGGGTACTTCTGCAGGACAGACAAGTGTATAACCTGCATTGGCTAATGTTACTTGCTCACCGTCTATCACCGTTTGCAATACACAGGCATGTCCACCAGGATTTAGAGTGTCGGTAGCTATCGGATGCGTATATTCAGCTGTCACACCAGAGTTTAGAATGACTGAAGATTCGCCCAACACGTTAGAGCTTTGTCCTCCGATATCCACCATTAAACGACTCATAGACAACTCAGTAGAGGTTTTAGTGCCACTGTTTTCAACAGTGAAATAACAGACTTGAGGTTCACCTATGATCAGTTGACTCTGGTCAGCCGTCACCTTTCCTCTTAGAGCAGTCAGCATGCTTTCCTGCACCCTGAACTCTGCCTGGGACATGACAATTTCATTCCCGCCCTTTTCTATCAGTCTGGCGACCACCTGATAGGAGCCTTCCACAACCCCCTTGAGCTCGATAGCACTGAACCTCTGTTGTACTCCGCCCGATGCCAGTTCAAGCATATCCATGACTTCACTGAAAATAATATCCCCATCCGGTGAAATAACATTGATATGGAGCTCTGAGGCTTGGGCTACCGCATTGACAGACAGGTTCTGAATCAGATTTTCAGCGTTAACCCTGTCGGTTGTGTGGTAGACCTGCTTGTCGGTTGTCGTTCGGATGTTGATAATCGTAACCTCTTCCCCTCCTGAACCAGAGGCCCGGATGGTGAAGGGTTTGCTGGCAGTAGCCACTTGACCCGTAAGATCATCTTTCACATGGATACGGGCAATATATTGACCATTAGCCGTATCTGACGTATTCCATAGGCTTTGAAAACTGACCGAGTTTCCTGAACCTATTCCGGGTAGATTATTTCCAGAAACTTCCGCAACTTTATTGCCTTCAGTATCAAAAATTGAAATATTCGCTACTGCAGAACCCGTCGTTGTGCCTGTATTCTGAACGACAGCGGTGAGCATGACATTAGTATCTGCAGGATACTGGTTACTGTTCGTACCGATGGATGGCAGGTAACGTGATGACAGTACATCGATCACTTGTTGTCCCAGAGACTGATAGACATCATTACCGTTGATATCCCGGTAATATAAATCAAGAGCTTGTGTCACCACTCTTGTCTCACCTGGCACAGGGTTCTTGAAAGTAATGTCGTAACTCAGGTCTTCAATCTGATCAATGGTGATATCGTCAAATCGCCACTCAATAAGCGTGCTTCCATCCTTTTGGCTGACGCTATCGGGTTTAATTGAAAAAGAGCTACTGACAAGGTCGATGTCTGCCCCTGACAATTGACTGATGACCTGAACATTGGTCAGTCGTTTTTTATCACTAAGGACGATCTCCCTTTTAACCTTGTTTCCAGCCCCATCGCTGATCACCAGTATCCCGCTGGCCGGTAAGTCTTTATTAATGGCATTAAGAGTGAACTGCACCTTTAACGCACCAGGAATAAAGTTCTTTGTATCAAGAGCCAGGTTTTCTGAACCTTCTTCAAGCTCAACCCTGAAAATACCCGTATCACGATCAATCACACCATCGTCATTCAGGTCCTCACCTTCATCCAGCTCATCGTTTCCATTGATGTCTTCAGTCCGACGATCAAGCGTATTGTTTTTATTCAGGTCTTCACCGGCATCAATGAGTGAGTTGAGGTTCAGATCTTCAAAATCACCTGCAATACCTTCAATGCTTCCATCAAGTTCAATGAGTTTAACGAAAGGAGCAAAACTGTCACCCGTGGAGTTAATCAGATCAAAATTCATTCCTCCCGGGTATCCGTACGAGTCATAACTGCCAAAACCGTAGACATAGATACCAAAGGGGTTCGGACTGGAAATAGTATGAGAACCTTCAGACACCTTGATTTGTGCTCCACTGAATCCACTATTACCAATATCCTCAAACTTGTCTGGCGCAATAGCCTCGCCATCAAGAACAATCGAATTAGTATTATCTTTTGGAACAACGACATTGACATAGTTATTAACAAAACCCAGTTTCTCTTCGAGAGACGCAAAGGTATAACTTTTTAAAAATTGCTCAGCAGGAGGTACCAGCATCATAAAAGGGTCGGATATAACTCCGTCACTGCTCTGCCCTTGTGAATATTGAGCAACAAGAACAGGCTCACTGCTTTCTATGACAGAGCGGGTGCTTAATACTTTCTCAACAAACTTCCCTTTGGCCAGGGTTTCAATCACCTCTCCGTTAATTTTAACTTCTGTATTATCAGAAGAAGCTAATATACGGAAAACATCACCACTTCTCCGGGTTGCCAGAGGGACGGTCAAAAAAGATTTACCCCATGTTGATACAGGGGGAAGCATTTCCACCAGGTGATCGCAGGCTGATTTTGTCACGGGTACGTATGCACATTCAGCGCCACTAAAAACAGCAACAGGAGTAGAAGATTTGATTAATGTTCCTGTCAGATCACCATTACCAGGATCATTGAATAAAAAAACTTCATTAGCGTCCAGCGTCATCGTAAAAGGCTCACCGGCTAGCCTGCCATGCGCGCTGAGTATGGGAGTAATGGTCACTACCGTGCCATCGTAAATCCCGGTGACTGAAAATTCTGATGGTGCGTTTCCACTGTAACCCCTATAACTAAGAATTGAGTATTCAGTACCCAAAGTATCTATAGATAGCCCATAAAAAGCATCTGTAGTATATCTTCGCTGGTTTAAACCATACACAGCGACTTTGACATCACTTGTTACACGTACTCCAAGATTTGATATACCGTTAACGCTTGGTTCATCGACTTTGGAGGGGAGCTCTATGCGAATGATAGTGTTGGGTTCAATCGAAAAGTCTTTAACAAAGTTGAGCCCGGGAATGTGAACTGCGCCATTAGCCCTCTCTTCACTGGAGATAATGACAGACAGGCGAGCACTACCATCAATATTCGGCATAAATGACAAAACATAATTTTTGCCATTATTATTGCTCGCATGAGCACTAATACCTACCAAAACACTAAACAATACAAAACCGAAAGCTATCGCCAACGTCGGGATGAAATATTCCTTAATTCTCATTGTTCAACTCCCTTGATTTTGACGCCAATGGTTATTGTTCTATCTCCATCAGGAGTAATCACCTTCTCGGATATACTTTGTTCGGCCTCAACTCGAACAGAAGGAGCCACCTCTACACTGATTCCCTTAATATCTGGAGATGATAGTGAGCTACTCAACTCAACAGTAAACGGATAGCGTCCGCTCTCTTTAAAGAGGTGCTCCATATCCAACAAAACAATCGACTTTTCTGTATCGTTCCCCGTCAAACTCAGTACTTTATCTACCTCTTTAATAATGTCTGAGTCAGTGTCACGCCAAATTGTTTTAAAAGTGAAATCAGATGATTTATTTGAGCGATTAACAACATTAGCCGTTAATATCAGTCGTTCAGTAGCACCAACATGAGAAAATGCTTTGTTCAACCTGAGATTGACCTGAGCTAATGCACTGGTCTCAACAATCGTAATACTGGTGTATTTCTCAGTGAGCAGCTGCTTTGTAAATTGGTCATATGCAGACAGCTTGATACGATACCTGCCCGCAGGTTTATTCGCAGTAAACCAGTTTGCATCTATAGATACCGTTTTCTCAGGCAGAATGACTATGGGGTCGCCAGGGCCAACACCACCTGTCATACTTCCTACAGGTGTCGCAAAAAGAATCCTGTCCGCGCTGTCCAGCACTTCGATATACATTTGCGCTGTCTTCGGTACATCCCCAGCATTATTGACAGTCGCTGTAATTGAAACAGGCTCATACGCTGAAAAATGAGCGCTTCCTGCTCCCAGTTCAGTAATGGCAAGCCCTCCCGAATCAGAAGGAGCTAAAGAAACATTGAGCTGCAGTTTTCCATATTCTTCCATGTCTACTTCTGGCAGTTGACTCCAATACCCGGAAGCACTGACCAATAGTTTAAATTTCAGGTCCTTTATGTCATCAAGAGTGTATGACCCGTCAGAAAGCGTTCTTGTTGTTTGATTTAAACCATCAATAGCTACAGCAGCATCCTGAATCGGAAGCCCTGTAACAACATCGAACACTTTTCCAAACAAGGTACTGCGCTCGTCTTCTCCTTCAGGTTTTTTAACAAGCTGCACACTGCCTACATTCACCTTATTCCCTGCGTTTGCTATAAATTCAAGCGACCTGGACTCATAACCCTCCTTTGCAACAGTCAGGGTAATCTTTCCAGCTTCCAGATCATCAAGAACAAAAAGGCCACTCACTCCGGTTAAAACAGAGACAGCAGAACTTTGTGCGTTAACATTGGCATCCGAAATTGCTTGACCCGTATCTGAATCAACCACCACGCCATTAGCAGAAAGCTTAATGTTGTCAGGTTCCCCTTGCCCTACAAGAGAAGGTGAAAAGATCACTCTCTTTCCCGCTTCCATAACAGCATTCGCAGAAACTTCACGATACCCGGCTGCAGTCACCTTGATCTTGTATTTGCCCGGCTTCAATTCAGCCTGGTATCGCCCTGAACTGTCACTGATAATTGTGAATGTATTGTCACCACTCTCGTCTGCCAACGACAGGCTTGCACCACTTATGGCTTTATCAGACTTTGCGTTGAGAATTGTGCCTTCGATGACTGCTATATCGGGCACAGTTTGAAGCCTTACCAAACCAAGGTTTACTATCTGGCCCTTTGCCACTTCTGCTGTCTGCTGCACTGTCTGGTAACCAGCAACTGAATAGGCTATTTCATGATTCCCGGGGTCAATGTTTTTAATAACAAAATAGCCCTGGTCACCTGTTTTGGACTGCTTATCCTCTTGCCCTTTGACGGTAACAACAACACCACTCAATGGAAGGTTTGGACTGACAGAGAATACTCTTCCACTGAATGTCCCCATCGTTGGTTCTTCAGGGAAGGTGATATTGCTCGCGAGGTAGAGGGCACGAAGAGACAAGGCTGTTACAAAAACATCGCCTTCCCAGGACCCATCAGGCAATTGATTAGCTTTCAGCTCATCAACCTGGGTTTTATAAAGACGAGAGTCACGAATTTCGGGAATAATTGCGAGCAAGGCAATGGCTTTTTGCCAAGATTCGTTCAAACCGGAAGCAGTAGAAGGATTTTCTAACAGGTACTGCCCCATTTTTTCCAGAGCATCGGGAACATTGGTGTATTTAAACCTATATGGCTGAAGCGCTTTATAGACAAAAGAAGTGGCAGATATGGAAGGTTCATTAGAATCATAGACAGAATAGGCCCCATTACTAACTTGCTTCTCTAACAAGTATTGTATGGCAGCTACTTCCGCTGTTTGAACTTGCGCATCTTGTGAAAGTACATAAAGCGCAACAGCTGTGTCGAGAACGCTACTGCTGTATCCCTTATTACTACCAAATCCACCATCCTGATTTTGACGACTCAGGATTTCTTCCAGTTCTGCTACAACAGAAACACCCTGCCTGATCTTATGGGATGTAATAGCTGATAGAGATTCAGTATCAAGACTCTCCGAATCAAAACTCTCCAGGTATTTTAGTGCATTAGCCTGGATAGAAGAGTCTGTATTACCTAAAAGACTCAGTGTAATAACAGCTTCAACCGTAGACCTTGAAACACTGGTTAGATCAGACTCTGAATAAATACTTCCATTGTCTGCTATACTCTGTTTAAGAAACTTCGCATCAAGAGCCCACAGACTTCCAATATTAAGAAGAAAAAGAAGATTGATAGCAAAACTCAAAAAACATGAATACTTGCTTCTCTTATACACGCCGCTATCCCTTGCATATTTTTATTATGTTGAATGAGTCGAGCTTCGCTTCAACTTAATCCAATTCACTATTATTAGTTCATGTTGCGTAATCCATAATCACAACAAGGTATATTGGCGCAAAATTATACGACAATATTATTACGAAGATATTAAAATAGAAAAATTTCGGGCAAGGGTATAACACTCGCTTTGAGATCTCAAGCAAGTCACATTCTTGATAATCTCCCTACGGTGTGCCTGCTCAGCATATAAGCAGGCACACATCCATCAATTCATTAACTGATCAAAACGCTCAACCAACACTAATAACTGAGTGGCTTCTACTTTCTCAACCACCAAAGCTTCTTCTGCATAAGGCTTGATATTGGCACCTTTTGGCAGAGCAGCGCCCTGATCCAGAATGGCACTAACCCTGGGAATAAATAGCCACTGCAACCACTGGGTAAACCCCATGGTATCCATACAAAAAGGGGTTGTACTGGCCATAGCCTCTGCTGACGGCGGCATACTCTGCCAGCAGTTCAACCTTTTCAACTCTTCTTCCAGAGATACCAGTAATGCTCTAACTTCTGTACTCATGACTTGCCGTATATCATTTAGTTAACTGACCTCCGGCAGAGCCGGAGGCTTATTAGATGACGTCCTCAAAGGGCTTTTATTGCGCCCAAGGGCGCGGTTCAAAACCAAACCTTAGCTGGTCACGTGATTCATCATTCTTTTCTTGATTCCGAATATATTCTCTGACCATATCCTCATCAAGACCAACTGTACTGACGAAATATCCTCTTGCCCAAAAATGCTCACCAGAAAAATTCCGCTGCTTACCTTTGAAGTGCCTCGCAATAGCTATTGCACACTTCCCTTTCAGATAACCTACGACGTAAGAAACAGAGTATTTTGGTGGAATACTGATGCAAATATGTACGTGATCTCGCATCAAATGCCCTTCTATAATTTCACACTCTTTTCGCTTGGCGAGTTCATGAAATATCGCTCCCAAAAACTTTCTCAAACTGCCATAAATGACCTTCTGCCTCACTGCTGTCCGGTTAAACATATCCAAGCTCCAGCTTTCCCTGATTCTGGAGCAAGCTGCCCCCGCTTTTCTCCGGAGGATCACTGAATAACTCCAGAAGAGAACGACGACCGGTCAGATTAAGACTGATTCTCCTGGCTATTTGCTGTAACGACAGCTGGCAGCGTGTTGTGATCTGGGCCAGGCGTAGTAGAAGGTAGGCAATCATTGCTGTCAGAACCTGAATTTTCACTGCGTTCTCACTTCTGCCAATGAACCGCTTAATCTTCAGATTCTGTTTAATCCACTTGAAGAACAGTTCAATCTGCCAGCGAGATTTGTACAGGGCAGCAATTTCAACCGCTGTTCTCTTCAGGTCATTACTGATAAATACCAGTACTTTGCCGTCTTCCTCACGGTGAATTTTGACTCGTCTCAGGTAGGTTGGACAGTCTTTACGGCCTTTGTCAGAAGAAAGCCTGATGATTTGATCTTCAAGGATAAAGTTTTCCTTCGTTGCACGAGTTTCAATGACTTCGTAGACCGCAGAGCTCTTCATTCTGCCAACGAAAAGAGTACCCTGGCAGGTCATCTCGTAATACCAGCTGTAGTCATCATAGGCCCGGTCAAAAACATAGGTAACACCCGCCATAATGGGCAGGTTCTGAGCGGCTTTACGATCATTCACTTTGGCGCTGGTCAGTTCGAAGAAGGTCGGTGTATCTGCCTCCGGGTCATAAACCGTGTGCAGCTTTATGCCGCCCTTGGTTTTCCTGAAATGAGCCCATTCAAACTGGTTTACATTCAAGTCGATGGTTGTGGAGTCAATCAGACGTACCATGTCACTGGCCGCTCCCCGTGGCAGATGGCTTTTGACCTTTTGCAGCAGAAAGAAAAAAGTCTCTGAGAAAATGCTGGCGGACCGATGACTGTTGGCGTCCGACAGTGAAGAGCGCTTTATGCGAGAGACGCCCAAATGGTAATGGTGGCTGTGGCAGGTGTTGAAGTTCTCAACTAAATCCCGAATCGAGACCCGACTGGCCAGTTGAGCAAACATCATGGCGACCAGCTGAGTCCAGCATGACAGAGTTCTGATCCGATGATCACCATTGTGACGGTCAACCACCTTCTGGAATTGGTGGCGGGGAATGACTTTGAGCAACTGTTGGAAAACGCTGTTATGATGCTTCATGCCTGTCTCTCTTGGTCTGTGAAATAGCTGTCTCGACAACTTCTATTTTACTGTAAACCAACAGGGACAGGCACTTCCCAGTTATTCCGGATTTTTAACCGGACAGCAGTGCTTCTGCCTCTTTTTGGGAATAAAAACTACGTGATACTTACAATCCCATCGAGTATGGGTCAGACTTTTGTAGTCTGGCATAAGTTAAACCTCTTGGTTCTTGGCGGAACCATCGAGGTTAGCTACCGAAGGCTCGGTATAACCTATGCGAGTCTCCCCGGCATAGCCGGGGGTTTACCTAATGATTAATTAACGCTATTGTATCCCAATGATCAATATCTGATCACCCAAGGTTGGCCAAAAATGCATTCAATTGTCGTTTCAAACCATGGTTGGGACCCAGACTGAGAGCTCTTCCTGCCAGCTCCCGAGCCTGATCATATTGCCCTTGTTCTTTTCTCAGTTGAGCCATCAGGTAGTAAACGGATGGATCGGTCGGGCTGATCCTCATCGCTCTGGATAAGGCACTTCCGGCCCTGCTCAGTTCATCTTCAGCCATTGCATTCCATGCCTGATCCAGAAGAGTACCCACGGCATCCGAACGATCAGAATAAGGAGAGCCCCCGCCCAAAATAGATGGCGATATGTAAGCTATCTGACCGCTACCGGCACACCCTGTTAAAAGAACGGCAAATAGCAGAGGTATTAATCGTTTCATTTTTGTCTCGCTATGGGCATTTATTCAAACCATGACTTTATGGAATCAAACAGGGTTTTGACCGGTTCGCTCACGGCTCGACTACACCCCTGATACCCTTCAGGCTCTGAACCCTTAATGTAAGGAACTTTGACAGCACCTTCACAGCGTTTGCCTGTTCTCACATTGGCTGCGGGCTTTGTCCAGACATATTCGATCTGCTCACTGTTCAAAGACTGTACTGACTTAATAGGCACCTGTTGCATAAACCGCGTCCAGACTCTGAGTGCACCACTACTACCCGTCAGATTTGTCGGACTGTTATCGTCATTTCCCAGCCAGGTAACCGCCATCAGGTTTCCTGTAAAACCGGCAAACCAGCTGTCTCTGGAATCATTGGTGGTGCCACTTTTTCCTGCCAGCTGTATATCCTGACTGATACTCCAGTATGCCCTGCGCCCCGTACCTTCTCTCATGACCTCGCCCATGGCATGGCGCAAGAGCTCCATAGGAGCAGAATTAAATGCCCTCTCTACAGAAATACTGTAACGCCTTAATGGTTGGCCCCGAGCATCAACAACAGCATCAATAGCACGCAACGGCATCTTGAAACCACCACTGGCAATGGTCTGATACATCGAAGCAATATCCATTGGAGAAAGGGATGCAGCGCCCAGCATGACTGAAGGATACGCCGGCAGTTTTTTGTCCACTCCCAGACGCTCAACCGTATTCAGAACATTATCCAGACCTAACGCCATACCTGTCTGGATCGCAGCCTGGTTATAGGACTTGGCCAGAGCTTCTTGCAAAGGCACCATCCCTCTGGATTTACCATCGTAATTGGAAGGCTCCCAAAGTCCTCCCTGTCCGTCGTCTACCTGAATGAGCTTATCTTTGACAGGTGTCGTTAAAGTAAATCTTGCTGGTTGCTCCAAAGCAGTGAGATATATTGCTGGCTTCAGCAAGGATCCCACGGGACGTCGTGCATCCAATGCCCGGTTAAAGCCAACATAACCCGGATTCCTGTCACCTACGACTGCCAGCAGGTCTCCGGTCTGAGCCGAAGTCACTACCATTGCGCCTTGAAGATCAGGACTGTCTTTATCCAGCTGACCAACTGTTTCGGTCATACTTTTCTGGGCATAGCGCTGAATAATAGGGTCCATATTCGTGAAGATTCTCAGGCCCTCCGAGGTCAGATCACGTTCATCGTAATCCTCTCTTAGCTGCTTCTTCACCATATCAATGTACGCAGGGTAGGCACTGGTATTGAGTTGCTCCCGTGTGACAACGCCCAGAGGCAGTTTCTTGGATCGCTCAGCTTCGGATTGAGGCACAATACCTTCTTCTGCCATTACATCCAGAATCAGATTTCTTCGCTCTTTTGCTCTTTCGGGAAAACGCCTTGGATCGTAATAGGATGGACCTTTCACCAAGGCTACCAGTAGAGCTACTCGAGCAAGGCTTAATTCCTGAATAGGCTGGGCAAAATAGAAATGACTGGCCAGCCCAAAACCATGAATAGCCCTTCGGCCATGTTGCCCCAGATAAACCTCGTTGAGATAAGTCTCCAGAATTTCATCTTTGGAGTAATGAAAATCCAACAGTACCGACATAATGGCTTCGTTAATCTTGCGACTCAGCGTTCTGTCATTACTCAGATAAAAGTTTTTTACCAGCTGTTGGGTCAGGGTACTTCCGCCCTGAACAACTCCACCAGCTCTCAGATTGACCAGAAAGGCTCTGGCAATAGAGCTTGGAGAAATGCCCCAATGATCGTAGAAATTTTTGTCTTCTATCGCTAAAAGAGCTTTGATCAGAGGCTTGGGAGCCTGTGACTCACGTATGAGAATACGATCTTCAAAGGTTGAAGGATAAATACCACCAACGGGTTGAGGATCCAACCTCAATAATGGGATATTTTCAGCAGCCTTCCCTTTCAGACTGACTACTTCGTTGCCAGAAAATGCGACATTGGCATACCTCGAAGCCTCAGCCCCGTCTGGAAAATGAAACCCCCGACTGTAAATTGTGAAGCGGCTGCCGGTGCGGGCAAAAGTACCCGGTCGCCTGACATCTCTAACGGCCTGATAGCCCTGACGACGAAGTTGAGCCTGAAGCTCATTCGGATTGAGAAGCTGCCCTTCATAGAGTTCCAGTGGGCGTGCGTAGACCTGAGCAGGAATCGCCCATTTCTTACCTTCAAACTTTTTAGTAACCACTGCATCCAGATAAACCGAGTAGGCAGCCAGCAGAATCAGCCCCACCACTCCCAGTTTTATAAGAACTGAGAGCCCGCGCCTTAGCTTCCCCATTTTGGGAGCCTTTTTTCTGCGTCTTGAGGATTTTCCTCTGGACGGTGCTTTTCTATTTGTGACCATAGTGCGAGATTATACGCGATAGTTTTCCGTAATAGCTCTATGGTTTGCCGTGTTTTTGCCTCAAATTACTGACGGGTCGGGAAACTTCATCACGTGTCGAGCTTATTGCTCTTTAATTGCAACGTCCGTATGTCAATCTCCTCCATTGAGAGGATAAGTAAATTATCCTATGGCGGGTATAATCACCCACTCAAATTAGGGAAGAGCCAAAAATAATAATCAACAATGGATCAAAACATTGAGCACGGAACTCATCGAGGCTTTACTGAAGCCCTCTGCCTATCCTCATCCCGTTGAGAAGATAGAGCTTCTGGAAACTCATATATCCTGGGTTATTCTGACAGGAGAAAGAGTCTACAAGATCAAAAAACCTATGGATTTTGGTTTCCTGAACTTCACCAAGCTGGAAGACCGAAAGACATTTTGTGAACTGGAGATGAAGCTGAATCAGCGTCTTGCTCCACGACTCTACGACTCGGTCATTCCCATCAGCGGTTCTCCGGACAACCCTATACTCAATGACAACACTAACCCCATCGAATACGCCATTGTGATGCACCAGTTTCCACAAGAGAATATGCTGGATGCTATCAGCTCATCAGGTAAATTGACTCTGGAGCCTTTACTGGATGTAGCCGAGCAACTGGCTGACTTTCATCAGAACATTGAAGTCAGCACTTCAGAACAACACTACGGTTCCGCAGAACACGTCTGGTTTCCGGTTAAACAAAACTTTGATCAAATCAGGCCTTTGCTGAGTCAGAAACAAGACCTGCTCCAACTCGATAAACTTGAACAATGGGCTTCTGAAAGTTATCAGAGCCTTCTCCCTCTGATCAGAGAGCGAAAGGCTGAAGGTTTTATTAAAGCCTGCCATGGCGATGTCCATCTGGGCAATATCACCTTGTTTGAAGACAAAGTAACCCTGTTCGACTGCATTGAATTCAACGAAGACTTCCGTTGGACTGATACCATGGCAGACCTCGGTTTTCTATGCATGGACCTGGACTCCAGAGGCCTTTCACACCTGTCGTCTTCAGTCGTTAATAGGTATATGGAAATCAATGGTGACTTCCGGGGACTGGGCCTATTAAATTTCTACAAAGCCTACCGGGCAGTGGTAAGAGCCAAAGTCGTCCTGTTCCGATTACACGGAGACGATATTACCGACCCATTGCGGTCAGAGGTACTGGCAGAGTACCGCCAATATACAGATCTTGCAGAAAGCTACTGCACCCTGGAAAAGCCGTTTCTTGCCATGATGCAGGGTCTGTCTGGTTCAGGAAAAACGACTGCAGGCAGAGAGCTGGTAGAACATTCCAACTGCGTGATGCTCAGAACGGATATCGAGCGTAAAAGACTTTTTGGTCTCAAACCAGAAGCTTCCAGCCATGATGCCAAGCTGGATATCTATACACAGGAAGCCACTGATAAAACCTATTTGCAGATTCAGTCAACCGCTCGCTTTCTGTTAAGTCAGGGAATCTCTGTTGTTATTGATGGAGCGTCGCTCAAACTTCAGGAAAGATCACTCTGCTGTCAGCCTGCCATTGAGCTGAAAATCCCTTATTTTATTGTCAAATGTATGGCACCAGACAATGTTCTGAAGAGCCGTATTATTAAACGTCAATTCAATAACTCAGACGCCTCTGAAGCGACGACAGACCTCATTCAACAACAACACCAATGGGAAGAACCACTCTCAGATCACGAAGAAAAGCACACCATAGTGCTAAATACCGCAGATAAAGGTTGGCGTAAAAAACTGCTAAGCGACCTGACTGATCAATTGAATTGATCTATTTTTCCTTCTTCGGCTGTCCATTTCTGGGCAGCTGTGAAGACTCGTCTATCATTAACTCATTAAAAGAAATTTCCTTCTGACATTCAGAAATATCAAGCAACCCTTTCATGGACGCTTGGGACGATTTGGAAAACCGGTATGGCAACTAACCTGATCGAATTAAAAAATCTGGGTAAAACTTCAGTGCAGTGGCTTAACGCTGTAGGTATTCGCACTCTCGAACAACTTCATGATGTAGGTGCTGTAGCCGCCTACTGCAAAGTTAGAGACAGAGGTTTCAAGGTATCCAAAGTATTGCTCTATGCAATGGAAGGCGCTCTGATAGGTGCTCACTGGAATGAGTTAGACAGTGATCACAAAGAACGCCTGCTGAGCGAAGTTAAAAACTTTCAGGGCTGAATCAGGCGTTATCCTGATGTCCGCAGACAGGACATTCAGGATCAGCGGCCAGTGATAGACTCTGCCACTGCATAGTGGCAGCATCGAACATCAACAGTCGGCCATTCAATGACTCTCCTGCCCCCGTCAACAGTTTGATGGCCTCAAGTGCCTGCATGGTACCTATAGTCCCGACTACGGGTCCCAATATTCCCGATTCCGAGCAACTCAGTTCTTCAGCGATTTCCTCTGAATAGAGGCAGCGATAACAGGGAGCATTCTCCTGCCATCGATCAAACACAGTGAGCTGACCACTGAGGCGGATAGCAGCTCCCGTCACCAATGGCACACCGGAATGAACACTGCAACGATTGACCATAAATCGGCTGTCAAAGTTATCGGTAGCATCCAGAACCAGATCACTGTTCTCTACCAAAGCTAACAATTCCTGCTCTCCCAGTTTCCTGGGAATGGGCTCAATCTCAATTCCAGGATTCATGGCGCTGATTCTTGCAGCCACTGCATGTACTTTAAATTGTCCTATGTCATCAGTGGAAAAGGCTATCTGTCTTTGCAGGTTGGTGGTATCCACAACATCCGGATCAATAATGGTCAGCCTGCCAACACCTGCGGCCGCCAGATACATCGCTGCCGGACAACCCAGCCCTCCCATGCCAACAATCACAATATGGGCATTGAGCAGTCGCTCCTGCCCCTCAATGTCTACCTGAGGCAAAAGTATTTGTCGGCTGTAACGCAGCAGCTGATCGTCATTCATGTTGAAACGTCATGTTCACTGGGAAGGGAATGCTGCAGTATACCGCCCAGAACAGAGGCAGCAAGACCCCAGAGCAGCCAATAAAACACAAAAAAGCCCTGACAGAGCAGGGCTTTTCATGGATTGTCAGATTTCCCTTATCAGGCTTCTGACTCTACGAATTCTGCGTAGCCTTCGGCATCCATCAGTTCGCTCAACTGGCCTTCATCGGTAATCTTGATCTTGAAGAACCAGCCTTCATCATAAGGAGCACCATTGACGGTTTCCGGGGTTTCTTCGAGAGCTTCGTTGATAGCAACCACTTCACCAGAGATAGGCGCGTAGATGTCAGAAGCGGCTTTTACGGACTCAACCACACCCGCTTCATCTTCAGCAGCCAGAATAGAGCCCACTTCTGGCAGTTCAACGAAAACGACATCACCCAGAGCTTCCTGGGCATGATCGGTAATACCAATGGTGGCAGTACCGTCTTCTTCGATTCGGATCCACTCATGGGAACGAACATAACGCAGTTCGGATGGGATGCTACTCATCGAAAATTCCTCTGGTCACTTAACAATTTCATTCTTTTCAGTGGCTGTCAGTCGGAAGGCAGCCTACTGACGGCACCGCACATTTATCTAGAAGGTAGTCGAAAAGGCTGTACTTGTAATTTCAGTATTTACCCTGATCCAGATCACCGGGAAGCAGGCACTAAAAAGATATATAAAAACAGGACAGCCTGTCCTTTTACTAGTGATATTCCCCCGCTTCATCGCACTGATGAAGGTGACTTTCTATACCACTATCAGCATTTATATATGTCGATTAGTCAGCTACTAAACCTCAGCAGCTGTGCTGAAAACCATCTTCTGGAAACAGTACTTTCAGGGCCCCGTCGAGCTTATGCTTTCCAGCATTTAATGCTTTAGAGCGCTTCAGGCTACTGACACCCGCTATTCAGACAGGCATTCTAACCAGAATCCATGACTCCGCCAATATTTCATTCAAGACGAATGCACTCTGTTGACATTCATTGGCATGACTCAGATTCCGCACCTATACAAAAAGCCTTCCTCTGTGACAGACTGATTAAATCAGGGATAAAAATAATCCGGGAACAGCATGACTCTGACCGACGCCCGCCAATTCAATATCAGCACGCTCTCAGAACTGGAATCAGTACTCCTTCACTTGTCTGAAAAACAATATAAGAAGACATCATCTCTTTTATCGAGCTCAGTAGGCACTCATGTCAGACACATCATTGAGTTCTATCATTGTTTTTTCAAAGGACTGGATTATGGCGCTATAGATTACGACAACCGTCCCCGTAACCCGGTGCTGGAAGAGTCTGTGGATCAGGCCTTGGAATACCTGAAAAATGTTCATTTATTGCTTAGTGGGCAAGATATGTCCCACTACCCTGAAACGGTTTCAGTAGTGGCATTGACAGGTTCCGGAAGCCCTGTTCAAACCAGCAGCAGTATTATCAGAGAACTGCTTTTTCTGCAGAGTCACACGACCCACCACCTCGCCCTCATTGCCCTGATGCTGGAGCAGGAAGGCATCAAACTACCCCTCGACTTTGGTGTAGCCACTTCTACCAGACGGCATCGCCAGGCCGCCGAAGAGCCTGCCCAGGAATAGGTTGGCTCTCATATAATAAAGTCTTATGCTGCAGGCCGGTTATATTCGAGGAAGGCTCTGGCTCCGGCTGCCCCCATATATTTATTGAGCGTTCTTTCGTCTACTTTCTGAAGATCAACAATAATCAATCCATCCAACGCATTGTTAAAATCCGGGTCAACATTAAAAGCGGCCAGCTCACCACGCAGTTTTAAGTACTGCTTCAGTAAGATGGGAATCCCTTTATTATCTTTCTCTATCTGTTGCACCAGGGAAGAGAGCTTTTCAAAGTCTGTCAGCCCCAATAAGTCGGTCTGGTTCCAGAAACGACCTTTGCCTGGCTTTAAAGGCGTTGTGGGCTGCACCAAATCACGAAGTACACTGTCTGAATTATTCATAGACAGACAGCCTGCCATCAGTTGACGTGAAACCTCGCTGTAATCACTGCTAATGCTGACTGGACCAAACAATACTTTGTACCATGGGTTCGCCGCTACATACGCACCAATACCTTTCCACAACATCATCAGAGCACTCAGACTTCTCTGATACTCAGGCACTACAAAGGATCTCCCCATTTCGAGGCAATTGCCCAGCTTGTGGATAAACTCTGCGTGATAACGGAATAAGCTGCGGGAGTATATGCCATGCACACCTTTAGAACGGAGGATTTGGTCGACCTGCCCGATCCGATAAGCACCCATGATTTTTTCTTCTTTATGATTCCAGAGAAACAGATGAAGGTAATATTCATCATACTCATCCAGATCTCTGGGTTTACCTGTACCTTCACCCACCCCCCGAAAAGTGACTTCCCTGAGGCGGCCAATTTCGGGCAGTACTTGAGACAGCTGCTCTGATCGTGCGCAATAAACACTCATTTCTCCCTTTTCCAGCAGCAGGCACTCCTCTGGCAGCTGTTCAACATTGGCTTTCAGTGCTTCAGGAGAAACAGGGGCTGCAACTGGCTGTTCTTTTCTCTCTTTACGAGGTAGAGAAACCAATTTGGTTCTAACTGGTTTATGCGTGGATAATAGATAGGTATTCAAGCGAAGGTAGTTGGTTAAAGCAGCATCAGAGCTCATCGACTGATAATCTGACTCATCTAATGTGCGGCCTATTCGAAAGCTCAGGGTTGAACCTCTTTTATTAAGCAGTTCCCTGATCAACCTGACTGTTCTTAAACGGGGATGAATCAGCCCCATGACCTGAAATAGCCAGCCATTTCTACCTTCTATAAAAACAGGTGTGACTTTAGCCTGTGTTTGTCTGATGATTCGAGCGGCTGTATTTCTCCATTTTGGATCTGTAACCTGCCTTAACGAGAGGTCAAGGCTGGAGACTTCACCTGCAGGAAAAATAAGCAGCTGATGACCATCAGCCACCCACTTCCTGGCCTCTTCAATCGCATTTACATTCTTCTTTCTGTTATTGGCATTAATAATATCAACGCCAATAAAAAGCTCTTTTAATTCGTGAATACGACAAAGTAACTCATTAGTCAGCACCTTTACATCAGGACGTACCTGCAACAAAAGATCGGCAAGCGCTACACCTTCAATACCACCAAACGGGTGATTTGCCACAATAACCGAAGGGCCTGTTTCAGGGATTGAATCCAGATCCCCCGAGGCTACCTGGTGTTGAACATTAAAAATCTTCAGCACCAGTTTAATAAAATCATCTGAAGGGTATTCTTCATTGACTTCTTTTTTATAGAGCTGATCCATAGTTTTTAAACCTAAAAACCACTCAGCAGCAGCCTCAGGTAAACCAGACCGTGTTTTTTTTGGAAGCCTGAATGGAGAACTGTCAGGAGTCATCCGTTTTTCCCTTTCTCTTTGATGTGAAAAGCCTTGTTGTCTGGCCGCTAAACATCAGTAATAGCAACAATGCTTTTCTACCTCTATAGGCATTGTTTTCAGTCCAGCTCAGGAGACCGGCCAACTTCCTATCTTTTATAATGAACAAGCTGACCTTTATGAACAAGACTAGGAAGGAGAAATGACAAACCCATTAACAGATTGTGAAAACACTGTGACGATATTCATTGGGAGAATGGGCGGGATACTCCTATCCCGCTCAAAGAAGCGTGCATTAGAAAAGAATACGCTTGATCGCATTATCGGTATCAAAAAACTCCATAATAGCGACAACTACTGCAGCCACCAGCATGCCAGAAGCATTGTAAAAGAGTAGTCCTCCGTCATCTCCGATAATATTTCCCGTATTATCGAACTCGGGCATATTGATACCCAGTGGTGTAAACAGATGGAAGAAGACAGCCCCTGCCATAACACCTGCAGAAAGAATGGCTCCGTATAGTCTGCAGGCAGGAATCATCAAAAGTATCGCAGCAATCAGCTCTGTAATACCCACACCATAAGCACCATACTCAGCAAACCAGTCCAGACCTGACCAGTTCCCCAGAACACTGAAAATGTATACGGTCTCGTAAGCATCCGTGAATTTGAAAAACAGGGATTGTACAAATACAAAAGCAATGTATATACACAATATCCACTTAAAGCCTTCCTTGAACATAATGCTCTCCTTGCATTAATTAGCCATCATTTTTGGCCAGTTCGTATCACCCAGCTTGATGAAGCCCGGTATATCTTTCTGCCACTTTCCCTGAATATCTGCGTCGTAATTCAGATAAAGTTTCTTGTCTACAATTTTCCAGTAATTGGGATCACCTGGCGCTCTTTGTTTTTTTTCAGCCACAGCCCAAGCGCAATAACCACCGTACTGAGGACGATATTTATCAGGTTCTCTCTTGAACATATCAAGGTGTTTTTCAGAGGAGAAGTACCATTCTACATCCAGATACTTGTACTTGAATCGGGCGTTACCCTTAACGGCTTTACCTTGAGTAAAATAAGCCACCGTGTCATACCCACTGACTGCTTTATTACTGAACCAGCCGGTATAAATATTCTTGGCAGCAAAAGCATTGCTGCTGAACAGCAACACCAGAGCCAAAATAGCGCGGATCATCCTCGCCTCCCTGCGGACAATTACTCCGTATCCGGATATTGTCTGACAAGCTCTCGCTCCTGCTTCCATTGTTTATACAACGCAAAAATGGAAGGTGGGCGAAATCCCCGGCGCCGATTGAGCCACCCCAGTCGAAAGAGCGTGCGATACTGATAAAACAGAACTCGATAGACTTCTCTCAGAGAATTTCTGCAATCCCAGATATGGGCTGCTTCGCTACTGGCACCATTCACTTCAAGTATATAGTAATTTTCGCCATTCATTATAGAATTTATATCTCTAAATCGAATATCAATGCGTCCGTAGAAGTAGTCTGGCAAGCCTTCAGCCACTTTATCAAAGGCTTCTTCAAGCTTCGGGGTTATATATTCCCTGCCATCTCGGAAGATAGCGCCTCTGGAATGACTGCCTGCAAATGCCAATCGAAATGGAACGTCTCTGGGAATAACCTGCTCCAACTTTTGAAAATGACGCCTGAAATACAGCTGGCTGACTTTACTGGCCCTTGGATCTTTTTCGATTAACTGCCGCAAAGTATCCACGCCATTTCCAATCACATAAGGAGGGTATTTCAGTGTCATTGAAAATATCCGTCCTCGTTCTTCCCCCGGGTAACGAATGTAAAATACACCGGCCTCTGCTTCATACGGTATGACTTTCTGAAGCATAATCTGACCCGAACTGGGAAAGTTATTGATATAAGCTTTAAGCTCCAGAGTATCTCTGACAATTTGAACCCCTGCCCCCCGGCAGCCGACATCAGGCTTGGCAATAACTGGAAACTCCAGCTCAATAGACCCCATAAGCTGGCGAGCTTGCCAGACAGCATCTTCTGTTGAACTCCAATCCGAAATAAGGCACCAGGGCGCAATTTTTTCTCTGGCCTCTCCAGAAGCGGATGAAAAAATTTCTGACTTTGATTCCCCTACCATTCCACTAAGGCTGATTCCGGGGTTACTGATTAAAGGTAAGCTGACTCCCCTATATCGAATCGATAACCAAAGCCATTGCACAGCGACGGGAAGATAAAAAATATAACTGGGCCAGAATTCAAAATAGGAAATGGTTTTATCCGACATATCCAGTGGTGGCATTCCCTGATGAACCACCTTGTCTTTTCCGTCAGGGCGTACAAATGTTTCAACCAGACGTTCCGTGTCGGTTATTTCCATGGTTATTTCAACACTCCATATGTGCGATAAATCAATCGATGTCCATACATGATTAAAATCACGACAACAGGTAACAAAATCCACTTCCAAAGGCCTAATTCAGACCAGAACATAACTCCAACCGCATAAAAGCCCGAAAATAAAAACGCAGTCCAGACAATAGAAGCAATAAAAACCAACATAAAAAACTTTAAGAAAGAGAGCTTAAAGAATCCACAGGCTGTATAAACAGGAAATCTCAGTCCCGGTATAATCCGCACAGATAGCACGGTCGTCGACATTCGATTTTCCAGCCAAACTCCAGAACGTTCAACAGATGAAAGGTCAAGAAAACGACTTAGTCTGTTTACTTTTCTGGCAAGAACGCCTAATCCATAAAGCCCAAGATCACCTGTAAAGATACCAATAAACAGTGCCCAAAATGCCAATTGACTGCTGATGGCTCCGTCTGCACTTAATAAAGCCGCGAATACGATAGCAGCATCTTCCAATATATAGCTGCCCAAAAGAATGAGTAATGCCAGCAACCAGGGATGCTGAATAGAACTCAACCAGTACTCAAGCATATCTCAACTGCCATTTTTTTGTCATTTGATTCAGGTTATAACGTTGAAACATGGTAATTCAATCATAAACAGCAGAAATTACAGATCTGATATGACACATCAGGTGGATTATTACTTGGTTCAAACTCTTAATACAAGGCACCCCCTGTACAGGAAAAACGACACCTCTTCGAAGATGCAGTGTCGTCCTGTTTAACATCAACCATACTATTTTGAATCGCTTTTCTAAGAACCAGAGATAAGGATATCTCGCCATGAAAGCAAGGATTGCTTTATTACTGTTTTTTCTTGGATTCATTCCTCAAAGTGCTACCCCCCAGGAAATGGAGAATGAAACAGCTCCCCGTCAGGTAACCGACCGAATCATCGTCAAGTACCACCCCAAGCCCACCCAGGGTAATGCCATGGCTTTCATCAAACAGGGCGTCAGCTATGGTTCTTTTGGTGTTGCTGCTGGCAAGGATAAAGAAATTCTTGAGATTGGCAGCAGCCTGAATATTAATGATGTTCAGACACTGGCAGACAGCCTGGAGGACGACCCTCAAATTGCCTTTGCTGAGCCTGACTTTATTATGCAGATCATGCGGACTCCCAATGATTCACGCTACAACGAACAATGGCATTACTTTGAATCAACAGCAGGTAGCAACCTGCCTGCCGCCTGGGACATTTCAACAGGCCACAATGTCATTGTTGGCGTTATCGATACAGGCATCGTTTATCACAAGGATATTGATGGTAACGTAGTTTCAGGCCATGACTTCATATCACACTCATGGATAGCCAATGATGGTGGAGGCCGTGACAGTAATGCAACTGATTCAGGCGATGCTGTGACTTCAGCAGGAGCCTGTGGTTACACTAATGGCCAGCCCATTCCTTCTTTACCCACTGAAAGCAGCTGGCATGGAACCCATGTTTCCGGCACCATCGCCGCAGAATCCAATAACAGCACAGGCGTTGCTGGCGTTGCCTGGAATGCCAAAGTCATGCCTTTACGCGCTCTGGGACGATGCGGTGGTTATACCTCGGATATTATTGATGCCATGCGCTGGGCAGCAGGACTGGACGTTTATGGTATGGCTCGCAACAGCAACCCGGTCAAAGTAATCAATATGAGCCTGGGAGGTTTTTCCTACGGCTGTCCCCAGAGTTATCAGAATGCAATCAATGAAGTCGTCAGTGCCGGGGTAACCGTTGTTGTTGCTGCAGGGAATGAAAACACTAACGCAGCTTATGCCACGCCTGCAAACTGTCATAATGTCATCACTGTTGGCGCTGTTGATCGAGGCGGTGACCGCAGCTGGTATTCAAACTATGGAAGCCATGTGGATATTTCAGCTCCCGGCGGAGAGACTCGCTATTATGGAAATGGTGTCCTGTCTACCGCCAATGCGGGAGCCACTTCTGCCACTCAGGATAATTATGAGTATTATCAGGGTACCAGCATGGCCACGCCCCATGTTGCCGGAGTTGCCGCTCTCATGTATTCCATCAACCCTGATCTGACACCAGCCAGATTAGAAGAAATCATCAAATTCAATGCTCGCCCCTTCTCCGGCGGTACATGCAATACCCGTCTTTGCGGCGCAGGCATTCTTGATGCGGGTGCCGCAGTATTAGATGCCAGCGACGAATAAATCATAAAAAGCAGGTTCAAAGCCCATGCAGGACCTGCTCCCTTTATTACCCACCCTTTATCACATAGAAAGCACCTTTATCAGTCAGACAGGACAAATTCAGTTTTTCCAATTCACACTCCTCTAAATCAGCTAGGTTTTAAAGAGGACCTTTTAGTTTTTTTGAATCTTCAACTTCAGCAGTGTTGGGATTAAATCAAGATCCATGGAGCGGAACCTTGAAAACCAAATTTCTACCCACACTGCTGGCCACGTGTATTTTCGCAAGCAGCCAATCTATCGCAGAACCCCAGGAAGAAGAGGATCTTTTTGATCTCAGCCTTGAAGAGCTGATTTCCATGGAGATTCCTGACGTTACTTCTGTATCCCGAAAAAAGCAGCGTTTAATGGATTCCGCCGCCGCTATTTATGTCATTACCAATGAAGACCTTCAACGCACCGGGGTCACTTCAATACCCGAAGCATTAAGAATGGTTCCGGGTATGCAGGTAGCAAAACTGAATGCTAACACCTGGTCTATTAGTACACGGGGATTTAACTACATCTTTGCCAACAAGTTGTTGGTACTGATTGATGGCAGAACCGTTTACTCCCCTCTCTTTTCGGGTGTCAATTGGGACGTTCAGGACACCATGATGGAAGACATAGACCGGATTGAAGTAATCCGGGGACCCGGTGCGGCACTCTGGGGAGCCAATGCCGTCAACGGTGTTATTAACATCATTACAAAAAAAGCAGCCGACACCCAGGGCAATCTACTCTCAGTCGGAGCTGGCACCGAGGAAAAAGCCTTTGGAGCCTTCCGTCATGGTGGCGAGTTTGGCGAAACAGGTTTCTACCGAGTTTATGTCAAAGCCTTCGAGCGGGATGGCCAGGTCAATGCAGAGGGTCAAGACACTGCTGATGACTGGAAGATGCGCAGGGCTGGCTTCAAATCAGAATGGAAAACAACACCTGACTCAGAAATGACGGTTCAGGGTGAACTATACGAAGGCACTACCCGACCACCATTAAGGTTACTCGATAAGTCGCAGCCAACCAATCCACAACTCTTAAATGGCTTTATCGTTAATGGACTCAGTCGGGATCAACGTGGCGGTAACATTGGGGCTAATTGGAAAAGAACCCTTAGTGACACACACGATTACTCCTTCAGAGCCATCTACGATAACTACCAGAACTTTGATTACCGGATCGCTGAAAAACGTGACACGGTTGATTTTGAGTTTCAGCATTACTCCCAACTTTGGGGTAAACATGATCTGGTATGGGGGCTGGGTTATCGAGCCACATGGTACGAAGTCAAAAACACGTCCTACATGTATTTGCTGGAAGGCAAGGATTCAAAACAAACAGAACTGTTCAGTGCTTTCATACAGGATGACATCACCCTGAATGATCAATGGACGTTTACTCTAAGCTCCCGATTTGAACACAACAGCTTCACGGGTAATGAAGTTCAACCCAACGCAAGACTGACCTGGAAACCCACTGAAAACAGGACATTCTGGGCTGCTCTTTCAAGAGCTTTAAAAACGCCTTCTATCAGTGAAACAGCATTACAAACGGATGGCATCACTATCGAAAGTAGCGGTGATGTCGCCTACGTGATCCCCATCATGGGCAACCCTGATCTGGAATCAGAAAAGCTAACCGCTCTTGAAATAGGCTACAGAGAGCAGTTTGGCAACAGTTTCCGGTTAGATATCACTACATTCTATAGCCAGTATGAAGATATTATTGCCTATGTTGATATCAACCGGTGTCCTAACGGCAATCCCACAATGTCATTTGGGCAATTGCAGAACTTTTGCCCCTATCCTGGCCTTGTTCAAATACCCACCACTCTAATCAATGGTCTGGATGTAAAAACATACGGACTCGAAGTAATTGCAGACTGGCAAGCAAAAGACTGGTGGAAACTGCAGTTTACCTATAGCTGGCTGCAAACAGATGCCATTCCCAACAGGTCAAGCACAAGCTTCCTTAAAAGTAATGAAAGAATTGTTGAAGAACTGAGCGCCCCCCATACCGCCAATATCAGATCCACAATGAACTTACCTAATCAGTGGTACTTTGATTTCTGGGTCCGTTACATGGACGAGCTCAAGAACGCAAAAATTGGTGCCCACACATCACTGGATATTCGACTGGCTAAAAAATATAGCGAAAACCTTGAGTTTTCTTTGGTCGGACAAAACCTCTTCAGGAATCATCACCGGGAGTTTTATGAATCTCTGAGTGGTATGGCCCCAACTGAGACCCAGGAATCATGGTACGCCCAGATTCGCTGGCAATTTTAATCGGATGGAGGAGGATAACTTCATGCCGATGCCAATGAACATGATTAAATCAAACATCAGTCTGTTGTTGATTACTGTCAGTTTATCAGGACTGTTCTTTGCCCCTGCTGCAAAAGCCGGCACACCGGAAGATAGGGTTAAAACAGCTATTGTCTATAAGATCACCAAGTTCGTCACCTGGCCCAAGAAAAAGCAAAGTCTGACTCTTTGTATTCTTGGTGAAGGTTCGATCAACAGTGAGTTAATTAAAATCAATCGAAAAAGCAGCATGGGCAGACGCTTGTCTGTCACTCATAAGGATCTTAATGCTCCTGTGGGTAAGCTCTGTGACATTCTTTACTTGCACAGTATTGATCAGGCTTCCTCTTCAAAAATTACCAGCAGTCTGCAGGGTAAACCCATTCTTACGATCAGTGATAATCGCTCATTTGCTGAACAGGGGGGATTGATTGGCTTGGCCAGACAGGGAAAGAAAATCAATTTCACCATCAACAAATCATCGGTTGATGCATCAGGCCTGAATATCAGCTCACAGCTGATGAGTCTGGCCAAAGTGATCGAGTAATACGGCCATGAGCTGAAGATGCAGTGAATTCTGAACCTGAGAAGACTGCCTTTTCAAAATAAACAGTAACGACTCGTTTTCATCCCGTCCGGGATGGAAACCTTTTTTGGTAGCACAATAAAAAATGGTTACTTTCAGGAACCTTCCTATTAAGCGAAAGCTGCGATATGCCATGCTGATCACAGCATACGCAGTTCTGCTGGTAACCTTATCCATTCAGAGTGTCAGTGACCTGATTAAATCCCGAACCTCTCTGGTTGACCACATGGAAACCCTGGCTGAGGTGGTGGGCTCCAATGCTCATGCAGCTCTGGTTTTTGAAGATGAAAACTCTGCAAAAAATCTTTTAACCGGCTTTGATAGTGCTCCACATATTCAATCGGCTTTTCTCTTGAATGCCGATGGTGAAGAAATTGCTGCCTATCACCGCTCAAACCATAGCCCCTGGGCTTTCTCACTTCAGGATTTTGAACGCCCGGTCACTATTTTCAGCAACACCCGTCTCCACTTATACCGCCCCATTATTCTGGATAAACAACTGATTGGGGCTATTTATATCCAATGCGATTTGTCACCACTGTATATAGAACTGACTCAAAACCTTTTACTGGCGCTGGTAGCAGCCCTGATCTCTGTCATTCTTGCTTCTATTCTCGCCTCAAAACTGCAGAGATTACTGGGCAAGCCTATTACGGAACTGGCTAACACTATTTCCCAGATGACCAAAAATGAGCAATACGATCATCAGGTACAAAAATTTGATAACGATGAGATTGGTCAACTGTACGACTGCTTCAATGAAATGCTGATGCAGATAAAAGAGAGAGATCAAAGACTTCAGCAACACCGTGAAAATCTGAAAGCTTCCGTTGCAGAAAGAACCCGGGAATTACACAGCGCCAACCGAGAGCTCAAAGACAACATTTCAGAACTCAATGAAGCCAAGGAAGCCGCACTGGAAGCCGCCAAGGCTAAAAGCACATTTCTAGCAAATATGAGTCACGAGATCCGTACCCCCATGAATGGGGTGCTGGGTATGCTGGAACTTTTGAAGGATACCCGTCTGGATCGAGTGCAACAGGACTTTCTGGAGACGGCATACAGCTCAGCCGATGCTTTACTGCAAATTATTAACGACATCCTCGATTTCTCCAAAATTGAGGCGGGTAAAATGGAAATTGAATCCATTGAGATGAATCCCGCTGAAATTGCTGAAGATGTCTGTGCTCTTTTAGCAGGAAAAGCCAGAGAAAAAGGTTTAGAGCTCAATTGTTACACCGATGTTGACCTGCCCAGCATTCTTAAAGGAGACTCTGTACGCTTACGACAAGTTCTTACCAACCTCGTCGGTAATGCCGTCAAATTTACCGAAGAAGGTGAAGTGGTTGTCCGGCTGAATATGCTGGAAGCCAAAGACAAACATGTCAAAGTAGAGTTTTTAGTAGAAGACACCGGCATTGGGATTGCCGCTGATGTTCTGCCAAACCTGTTTACAGCCTTCACTCAGGCTGATGGCAGCACGACCCGAAAGTTTGGAGGAACAGGTCTGGGACTCCCCATATCCAGACAATTGGTGGAACTGATGGGCAGTGATGTAGAAGTATCCAGTGCACTGAACCTTGGCTCAACGTTCTCATTCGTGCTGGATCTGGACGTCTCTGAAACCCAGGCAATTAAACCCAGAAACGTCAGCCATGCTCTTGAAGGCATTAAAGCATTGATTGTGGATGATAATGCCACCAATCGCGAAATTCTCAGGCACTATCTGACCGCCTGGGGTATTGACCACTCGGAAGTAGACAGTGGGATTAAAGCACTGGAAGTCTTGAATAAAGCACTGGAAGAAGGTGCGCCCTACGAATTAATTCTTCTTGATATGGATATGCCTGAAATGGATGGACTGGCACTGTCCAGAGCTATTGACGGACAGCCAGAACTAGCGAAAGCCAGAAGAATTATGCTGAGTTCTTCTGGTTTTATTACTCGCGCTAAACAAAAAGAAGTGGGTATCTCTGCCTGCCTCAGCAAACCTTATCGGCAATCCAGGTTACTGGATACCACCATGCAGGTTATGCATGAACACCACATCAAACAAACTGAAACAGTTGAAGCTCATGTTGAGGAAAGCGCCTTCAGTCATAATATTCGCATTCTTCTGGTTGAGGACAACATTGTTAATCAGAAAGTAGCTGTCAGTATGTTGAAAAAAGTCGGACTGAACAGCCCAGATATTGCCGCAGATGGTAAAGAAGCGGTAGCCATGATCCACAAACAGGAATATGACTTGATACTCATGGATTGTCAGATGCCTGAAATGAGCGGCTATGAAGCCACCGGTTTGATAAGAAAACGTGAAAACACTCACAACCTGCCTCGAATCCCAATCATTGCCATGACAGCCAATGCCATGCAGGGAGACAGAGAAAAATGCCTGACTTCCGGTATGGATGATTATCTGAGTAAACCCATCAAAGCCAACACCCTTAAGGAAAAGCTGGCTCAGTGGTTAATCAATGATCTTGATGACTGTGATATTGACTCAGAAACAGAAGAAATTCTCGAAAGAGTGGAAACGGAAAATCATCTGGAACCTGAAGAGCTGAATCCCATTCTGGACATGATGACACTTAATACATTGAAAGAAATCATGGAAGAGGAGTTCGACAGTCTTGTAGAAAGCTATCTTGAAGATGCGCCATCACTCTTGAAAGATATCCAGAATGCTTCAAAAGAAGCCGACTTGCAAATTATGATTCGGGCAGCCCACACATTAAAATCCAGTAGTAATAATCTTGGTGCCTCACTCTTAGCGGGCTTCTCATTGCAAGTAGAAAAACTGGGTAAGGACAATCAACTGGCAGAAGCAATCCAGATAATCCCTCAACTGGAAGATGCTTTAAAGAAAACAACAATAGCGCTCAAGTCCCTCTGAAATACTATTTAACGCTTCCTAAAAAGAAAAAACCTCGCAAAGCGAGGTTAATTGTTCCTGGGCTGACTCCCTGTGAGCGTCCTGCTCGTTATTTTGCTTCCTTGCCTCTACATTCCATGTAGATTAATAGCCCATTAATTTAACTATAGACAAATGGTCAGGAATGAAAAGTTGATTGAGTTAAAGATTAACGCTGTTTGTCATTCAATTGACTTTCAGCTTTCCTATCTTTCATAGGAAAAGCCTTTCAACCCAAGAGTGAAGAAAGGCTTTCTTTATCCATTTATTCTATTAATACATCGCTTACAAATTGGAAAAAATGCTTATCAGAATTGTTCAACAGATAAGTCATAAAGCGCCTCGGCTCCAGAAGCAGCAGAGAGTAACAGACCTTCCATTCTTGGTAACAAACGCTGGTAATAGTATCGGGCAGTGATAAGCTTCGCCTGATAAAAGCTGTCTTCCTCAGTACCTGCCAATAACTGATTCTGAGCTTCTCTTGCCATCATCGCCCACATCCAAGCATAAGAAACATATGAAAAAGCATGAAGGTAATCAGTACAGCTGGAATTAACAACATTGGAATCTTTTGCTGCTTGCTTAATCAGCTTATTCGTCAAAGATTCCAGTTTGGCCAATGCAGCTTCAAGAGGAGCAGAGAACTCATCACTTTCACCTGCAGCAAGGAAGCTTCTGATATTCCCGGCAAACTGTTTGAAATAGCTGCCGCCATTCATAGTAATCTTGCGACCCAGTAAATCAAGCGCCTGAATACCATTGGTTCCTTCATAAATCTGAGCTATGCGAACATCTCTCACCAGCTGCTCCTGACCCCATTCACGAATGTAGCCATGTCCACCAAATACTTGCTGACCAGCCACACAACTTTCCAGCCCCATATCGGTCAGAAATGCTTTGACGACAGGTGTCAACAGAGCCACCTGGTCGGCAGCCTGCTTTCTCTCTGTCTCATCCGGACTGAATTTTGCTGTATCCAGAAGAGTCGCCACATAAGTTGAGAATGCTCGCCCACCTTCATTCAAGGCTTTCATATTAAGCAACATTCTTCGTACATCACCGTGCACAATAATTGGGTCTGCTGCTTTTTCAGGCTCCTGAGGACCAGTAGCTGCACGCCCCTGAATTCTGTCCTGAGCATACTCAAGGGCTGTTTGGTAAGACATTTCACTGGTACCTAAACCCTGAATGCCTACGAAGAGTCGTTCGTAGTTCATCATAGTGAACATAGCGTTAAGACCCTTGTTCACTTCACCGACCAGATAACCTTTAGCACCATCAAAGTTCATGACACAGGTGGCTGAAGCCTTGATACCCATTTTGTGTTCTAGAGAACCACAGCGAACTTCATTTCTATCTTTCAAAGATCCATCTTTATCAACATTCACTTTTGGAACCAGAAACATAGAAATGCCTTTGGGGCCGACAGGAGCATCTGGCAGTTTAGCCAAAACCAGATGGATAATATTGTCTGTCAGGTCATGCTCACCGGCAGTAATAAAGATCTTGGTACCCGTGATGTTATAGGAGCCATCGCCATTATCTTCTGCCCGGGTTCTGATAATGCCAAGGTCTGTTCCACTGTGTGACTCAGTCAGACACATAGCACCGGTCCACTCACCAGAATAGAGTTTGGGAAGATAGAGTGATTTAAGCTCTTCAGAAGCATGAGCATCAATAGCCAAAGCAGCACCAGATGTCAGACTTGGATAGAGGATAAATGCCAGGCTGGCACTGCTGAACATTTCATCAAACTGAGCACTGAGCGCTTTTGGCATCCCCATGCCTCCATGCTCTGGGTTGCCTCCTATCCCTGTCAGGCCGGCCTCGGAAAATAACTGATAGGCTTCTTTGTAACCCTTTGGGGTGGTGACACCTTCTTCACTCCAGTGACACCCTTCTTCATCACCTTCCCGGTTCAGGGGAGCAACGGTTCTTGCGGCTAGTTTGGCTCCTTCCTCCAGAAACGCATCGGCTGTTTCACGATCAACCAATTCCTTAATAGCAGGCCACTGCCCCCAACGCTTGTCAGTATTGAAAACTTCGTACATCACAAAGCGCATATCACGGAGAGGTGCCTGATAGTCAGCCATAGAGAACACTCCTGGAGTCTTAGTGTTTTTAGTCAAGTGTACTTTTATTTTACCCCAGAGTTTCAGGGGCTAAAAGGAATGTTTTAAACTAACGTTTGAATTTTTAACTACAAAAAAGCCACAGTATTTATCTGTGGCTTTTGCGCTCAATCTGAAGGGCTTAATATGGGATATTTCTAATATCAGAACCGGTAATAAAAACCTGCTGTCAGAACAACACCTGCCCAGGAGAGTTCAACACCAAAGCCTTTATAATCAATATCAAGCACAGCCTGAGCCAAGGGGAAGAAGCGTGTGTCATACAAAGTCAGGTACTTTTTGTAACCATACATAAGGCCTGCACGATAGCCCGCCCCTACATCAAATTCGCCATACTTCTGCTGAAACAAGGTTCGTTGCCAACCAGCTGACCACACCCGGTCTCTATGCGTATTGATAAAGGTTCCGCCATAATAACCCTTGTAAGAGAAACCGACCAATTCATTATTGTTTTCCTGATCATCGCCGGGATCCAGATGCAGCGTCCACATGCCCAGATAGATATGATCCCGGGATGGGCGCCCCCAGATTTGATCAACCCATCCAGACTCCTGCTCAAAACTGTCATAAGCCAAATCAATTTCTAATGTTTGTATTACCTCCACTTCCTTTGGCGATTCCTCTTCAACCTGACCCCCTTGCTGGTCAGTATCTGCAGCCAACATAACACCAGCAGGCTCTAACCATTTAGACTGTCCTTGATGTGCTCGAAGTCCGTAGTCCATTTCGCTGCTTTCTGCAGCTTGTGCCTTTAAGCCACAGACAATCAAAAGGATAAGAAGTACCTGCAAGAAAGAATTAATGAAGAGCTTAAAAAAGCCCGATAAGGGGTTTATTAGTGTTTTATATTTGCTCATCGCCTCGCCTAATACAGCTCTGGTGCGGCTGTTATATCTCCATGGACTATGAAAAAAGGATTAATGCCGTATTTTTTTATAGACCAGCGCTGAAGGTTAGGCAAAAAACAAATAGACGATAGACTCAAAAGGGCCCTCTTAAAAAATCACCGGATTATGATTTTTTTCATGTTAACTTAAATATGTGCGCATATTTCAAAGGAATGACTATGCGGTATCTGATGACCCTGATCAGCATTATGTTGAAAATCAAATGGCAACCTGACTGGATGCAGAACCAGTCGCCTGAGGCCAACCACTTTTATCGCAGAACCTTTACCCGCTCTTATCGAACAAAAAAAAGAATTGTAAAAAATATCTGGATTGCTGCCGGACTGTTAATGTTAATCAATCCTGTTATTCACATTGTGATGTTAATTGCCCTGCCCGCGACATTACTCAGTTTTGTAATACTGGATGAGACTTCATAACTTCCAGACATAAAAAAAGGGCTGCCAGAAGCAACCCTCTTTCAAAAGATTAATCAGTGATTAGAGCTCACCAAAATCTTCCTCTGCCATATCCAGCAGATTTTCTGTACCTGACATCATGGCAGACTTATGAGCCAATGTTCTTGGCAGGATACGCTCGTAGTAGAAGCGTGCAGTCTGAATCTTGGCTTTATAAAAGCCTTCTTCAGTAGTCCCTTCAGCCAGTTTTTCCTTCGCTAAACGAGCCATATCAGCCCACATGTAAGCCAGTGTCACATAACCGGAGTACATCAGGAAATCGACTGCAGCTGCACCCACTTCATCAGGATTCTCCATCGCCTTAAGACCCAGCTGCATGGTGAGATCACCCCACTCTTTGTTCATGGCTGCCAGTGGTTCAACGAAGGCTTTCAGATCATCATTCTCGGCATGAGCCTGACAGAATTTGTGTATTTCTTTGGTGAAAGGCTTCATGGACTCACCACCGGTCTGGAAGATTTTCCTTCCCAGCAGGTCCAAAGCCTGTATACCAGTCGTTCCCTCATAAAGCATGGAAATGCGGCAGTCACGAACATTCTGTTCCATGCCCCATTCACTGATATAACCATGACCACCGTAGCACTGAACACCATGGTTAGCAGACTCAAAACCTGTTTCAGTCAGGAAAGCCTTTAAAATAGGTGTCAGGAAGCCCAACTCTTTATCAGCCTGCTTACTCACAGACTCATCAGGACTGTGCAACAGATCCGCTTTCTTGGCTGTATAGTACATCAGAGCACGGTTACCTTCTGTGAAGGCTTTGATCGTCAGCAACATGCGGCGCACATCAGGATGTACGATGATTGGGTCTGCTGGACCATCAGGATTCTTGACGCCGCTCAGAGAACGCATTTGCAGACGCTCACGGGCATAACGCAGAGCACCCTGATAGGCAATTTCACCATGAGACAGTCCCTGAATACCGGTACCCAGACGAGCCGTATTCATGAAGGTGAACATGCAGTTCAGACCACGGTTTTCCGGACCAATCAGGAAGCCCGTCGCTTCGTCAAAGTTCATGACGCAGGTCGCGTTACCGTGAATACCCATCTTGTGTTCGATAGAACCACAGCTGACGCCGTTGCTCTCACCGTGCTTACCTGGCAGATGCTTGGGAACGATAAACAGGGAGATGCCTTTGGTACCTTCAGGCGCACCCGGCAGACGAGCCAGAACGATGTGGACAATATTGTCTGCCATGTCGTGTTCACCGGCAGAAATAAAGATCTTGGTACCTGAAATCTTGTAAGAGCCATCAGCAGCAGGCTCAGCCTTGGTACGCAGCATACCCAGATCAGAACCACAATGAGGCTCGGTCAGACACATGGTGCCGGTCCACTCACCGGATACCAGTTTGGTCAGGTACGTTTGCTTCTGATCTTGAGTACCGTGGGCTTCCAGGGTATTCATAGCACCATGGCTAAGTCCGGGATACATTCCCCAGGACCAGTTGGCTTCACCCATTAGCTCGCTGAGAACCAGACCCAGAGAGTAAGGCAGACCCTGACCACCATATGCAGGGTCACTGGCCAGTGAAGGCCAGCCACCTTCAACATACTGCAGGTATGCATCTTTGAAACCGTCAGGTGTTTTCACACCGTCCTCAGACCAGGTGCAGCCTTGCTCATCGCCTACCTGATTAAGAGGAGCCAGAACCTGCTCACAAAACTTGGCACCTTCTTCAAGAATGGCGCCCACCATATCAGGGGTGGCTTCTTCACCACCGGGAATACTGCCGTAATGCTCTTGATATCCTAAGAGCTCGTCACGTACGAACCGGATATCGCGCAGGGGGGCCTTATATTCTGGCATAACGGTACCTCTGGGTTCTCTTATATTTATTCAATGAACTGATCATATGTAAAAGTATAGTATCAGTTTCAAACAGTTGTTTGAAAGTTACGTTCGCTTTCAGTAAATGTCAACTATTGTCATGCTTTATCTTTCAAAAACGTGGTGGTTAAAGAAGAACCTGATCAGTGGCTTTTTTATTGGAGTCTTCCGGGGGGCAAGCGCCTGACTGCCTCGCTCACTGTGTGCAGAATTTTATTATCACTTTCGGGCTCTTTTCGGAGCCATTGTGCAGCAGCTTCTTCACCCAAGGTTAGCTGACCCAGCTTAACCAGAAAACTTCTGGCACTGGAAAGTGTGAGCAGATGATTGGAAGCCAACACATCTCCTCTTCGGTACTCGTCATAGGCGTTATCCACAGCTTCTCGAAGGCGGTTCAGATAGCTTCCTTCATCAGCAAACTCTGCCAGCAAACGACCGGTATACTCCTCTGGATGATTCAAGATTTCTCTTTCAATACTGTTCAGAAAATCTTCCTGTGCATGACCTTCACCGGTGTAGAAAGCTCTCTGATGCATCAGCTGCCTCACAGAAAAGATATCTTTCATAAAAGACTCTGTATTCCCCTCTCTCAGAGAGGACAAGGCAGTATCAACCCGACTTTTGATTTGAGCATCCATACGTGGAACGGCCCTGCTGGCCCAGTTCGAGGGCTTTAAGAGTCCCAGTCGAAACTTGAACTCTTCCTTTGTCATTCTTTTGATTCGTCTTTGCCCGGAAGAGCGTTTGAATGGATTAGTCTTTAAATGACCCAGCTTTCTTTTTACGCCCTCGGAAATTCTGACTTTAAAGCGACCTTTCCATTTGACGGACTTTGGCTGAACCTGCTGAGGAGTAGTGTCCGTTGAATGATGGAGTGCTGGGGTCTCGCCGACTTTCTTATCCATAGAATGAAGTTCCAATATCCACTATTGGCTTTATCGGAAGACAGGAAAGAAACTGTTATGAGTCAGGAGCCATGAACGACTCCTGCTCTTGAGAAAAAGATCAGATATTGAGGTGAGAGAGGTCAAGACTGGCTATAGCATCAGTCTGCTGGTCATCTGAACACCAGGGGACAACACCAAGACAAGGGGCGTTAATCGAACGCTTTAACGTTTCAACATTTTCCTGAAAACGACTCATATTAGGATCAATCTGATTAGCCACCCAACCCGCCAAGTGACAACCACTTTGTAAAATGGACTCAACCGTCAGCAGGGAATGACTGATACAACCCAGCTTCATTCCCACGACCAGAATCACCGGAAGATTCATCTCTCTGGCCAGGTCCGCCAACATTTCCCGATCATTCAGAGGAACTCGCCAGCCACCTGCTCCTTCAATAAAAGAGAGATCATGACGGGTCATCAGGGCTCCACGACAAAAACCGGTCAACCGATCCACTGTCACACGCCTGCCTTCTTCCTGTGCTGCAATATGAGGAGCAACAGGCGGTTCAAACAGAACCGGGTTGACCTGTGAGTAGCCCAGCTCAACATTCATGGCACTCATCAGATTAAGTGCGTCATCATTCCTTGGGCCGTCTGGTGTGTCATCTGAACCGGCGGCTACCGGTTTCAGAGCCAGCGTTTTCAGTCCTTGCTTATTGGCCACCTGCAACATGGCACAGGTAACAAAAGTTTTTCCGGCATCCGTATCGGTACCTGTAACAAAAAACGTTCTAGGCATGATCAGGTTTTCTCAAAATCCCGTACAACACTTGATAGGACAGGGGTAAACCGGCGTCCACACGAAAAGATTCATAGGCTTCCTGCAACCGGGCCAAACGACCCCGGGTCATTAATCCAGGCTGCCTGCTGTGCACTGTATTCACCCCCAGTGCTTTCAGTTCTCTCAGTAACTGAAACAGATCAGAATAGTAAAGTGTTTCAGTCTGCTGTTTGAAAGACTGTTGCTTAAAGCTCGAGTCAAGAATCCACTGTTTCTGTTTTTCAAAACTGTCGAATCCGTTGATATGGACATTACTGTCCACCTGCTGCCAGGCCTCCCCCAACTCAGCCATAGTGCCACTAGTCAGACTGGAGAATACAAAGACACCACCAGGTTGGAGCACCCGATAGATTTCCTCCAGTACTGTTTCAAATGAGCACCATTGAATGGCCAGACTGGAGAACACCAGATCAAAGCTGTTCGACTTAAACGGCAGTGCCTCAATATCACCGGAACACCAGGCAGCCGAATCACATTGAGAACGGGCAAATTTAAGCATCCCCATGGCCAGATCAAGCCCGGTAACATAAGATTCAGGGAAATGACTGGAGAGCAATGAAGTCTGGCTACCCGTACCCGACCCAAGATCCAAAACATAGTCAGGACAACTGTCAGTGGACAGCCCCATCATAGCCCTTGCTGCAACACGATTCTGAAGCACTGCAGCTGAATCATAAGTGCTTGCAGCCCGACTGAAATTAGCAGCAACACGTTGCTTGCTGATACGGGCTTCTATCGAACAATCAGCTACTTTCAGCTTCGGTTGCATAAGCGGTTAACCTGATCAGCTACCTGTCTGATGGCCCCAGTGCTGTGATCAAGGAAGAAACAGTGGCCGCCTTCCATCATCAACACATTATGTGCAGGGTAGTCCTGCTCAATTCTCTTGCCGGTATCGGAGGGCACAAGAGCATCATCCTTTCCAAAACAATGCACTACCGGACAACGGATATCAGCCAGCTGAGAACGAACATCACTGGCCCCTAATAGTTTCAACAACTGCAAAAGAATAGTTGATTCCAGGTCAGCGTCACGACGCACAGCACTTTGCAAATTTTTAGCGACTTCTTTGCGATTGCTGTTACCCATACTGCAAAGCAGGGAAAATTGATCAACAGTCGCGGCAGAATCTTCCTGCATACCGGCGTAAAAGCTTTCGAACGTCTGCGGCAACATAGCTTCTGACCAGTCCTGGTTTCTAACAAAACAGGGGTTGCAACCCAGTGTTACCAAACCTGCTACTTTGTCTGGATTCTGACTGGCATATATTGAAGCCAGTGTCCCCCCTAAAGACCAACCGATCAGAATGACTGGAGTTTCCAGCAAATGCATGTCCAGATAGTCCAGCAGTTGCTTCCAATCATACTTTTTACGCTCCCAGACCAAGCCTGGCAGCTGAACCACAGACACTCGACCATCGCCGTCCAAAGCCTCAGCCAAGGGCTCCATAACAGTTGCAGGCATCGCCCAACCACTGACCAGAACAATGGGTAAACTCATGCTACTTCCTCCTGTAACGGGCGTACCGTTCTCTCCAGTGCATCCAGTAGCTGCTCTACATGTTGTTGTTTATGAGCCGCACTGAAGGTAATACGTAACCTTGAAGTTCCTTTAGGAACCGTGGGGGGACGAATGGCCGTCACCAGGATACCCTGAGCGGCCAGAGCTTCACTCATGGCCACAGCGGTATCAGCAGACCCGACAATAACAGGCTGAATGGGAGAGTGCGAGTCCATGAGTTTCAGCCCCATTTGCTTGCACTCTTTTCTGAAGAATTGAATCAGTTTATTCAGGTGTTCTCTTCTCCAGTTTTCTTCTTTCAAAATCCGAAGACTGGCTCTGGTTGCCTCTGCAACCGCAGGAGGCATGGAGGTTGTGTAAATATAAGTACGGGCAAACTGAATGAGTGTTTCAATCAAGGCTTCACTGCCTGCTACAAAAGCACCCGCTGTACCAAAAGCTTTACCCAGAGTACCGACCAGAACCGGTAAGTCATCCTGATTCAGGGAAAAATGTTCGGCAACACCACCCCCTTTTGCACCCAAGGCGCCAAAGCCATGGGCATCATCCACCATCAACCAGGCACTATGTCGATGTGCAAGTTCTGACAACTCTTTCAGAGGCGCCAGATCACCGTCCATACTGAATACGCCGTCAGTTACGATCAACTTGCGTCTGGCGTCCGTTCTGCTCAACCGGGCTTCAAGGTTGACCACATCATTGTGAAGATAACGCTGAAACCGAGCCCCTGATAACAACCCTGCATCCAACAGAGAGGCATGGTTCAGCCGATCCTGAAAAACAGCATCTTCTTTGCCTAACAAAGCACTGATGACCCCCAGATTCGCCATATACCCATTGGAAAAAAGCAAAGCCCGCTCACGCCCGGTAAACGCTGCCAGCTCTTCTTCCAACTGATGATGTGCACGACTATGGCCGATTACCAAATGGGAAGCACCGCCCCCAGTACCATACTCTGAAGTAGCACTTGCCATAGCAGCACTGACTTCAGGATGACTGGCCAATCCGAGGTAATCATTGTTGCAGAAAGCCAGATAAGGCTTTCCATCAACTTTCACTTCGGCCCCTTGAGGAGCTTCAAGCGTTTTTCGTGTTCGATATAGCCCTTGAGCCCGGCGAGCCTGAAGGTCCTTTTCAAGGTCAAAACTCATCAGAAAGCCTTCTGCCCCATGGGGTTACTCTTCATAGCATCAAAATAATGCTCATTGTTCAATAAAGCGTCCTGCTCTCGCAAAGGGCAAACCTCCGCCAGCTCCTGCTCTTCCAGCTTGGTAGTGTCATCCATGTTGATGCCCAGCTTGTTGAACAGCTGTCGATCACTGCTTTCTTTAGGGTTGGCAGTCGTCAGCAGTTTGTCGCCCAGGAAGATTGAGTTAGCGCCCGCCAGAAAAGCCAGAGCCTGAAGCTCATCACTCATGTTTTCACGGCCTGCAGACAGACGCACGCAGGAAGCTGGCATCATAATCTTGGCGACCGCAATCGTTCGTACAAAATCAATCCCGTCGACTTCTTCAACATCTGCCAGAGGCGTACCTTCTACACGAACCAGCATGTTGACAGGCACACTTTCCGGATGCTTGGGCAGGTTGGCCAGCTGGATTAACATACCGGCACGGTCTCTTTCTGTTTCTCCCAGACCTACAATACCGCCACTGCAGATATTCATTCCTGCATCACGCACATGGGCAAGCGTATTCAAACGATCGGAGTAAGTACGAGTAGTGATGATGCTACCGTAGAACTCAGGCGAGGTGTCCAGGTTGTGGTTGTAGTAATCCAGGCCAGCTTCAGCCAGCTCCCCTGCCTGCGCTTCATCCAGCATCCCCAGCGTCATGCAGGTCTCCAGCCCCATCTCTTTCACCCCTTTAACCATCTCCAGGATGTAAGGCATGTCTTTTGCCGGTGGGTTTTTCCATGCGGCCCCCATGCAAAAACGCGTTGCACCCGAAGCTTTCGCCTGACGAGCTTCTTCCAGCACCTTACGCACTTCCATCAATTTTTCTTTATCCAGACCGGTGTTGTAATGACCGCTTTGAGGACAGTATTTGCAGTCTTCCGGGCAGGCACCTGTCTTGATGGACAGTAGTGTACTAACCTGCACCCGATTGGGATCAAAGTGTTCTCTATGAGCCAGCTGAGCCTGAAAGATCAGATCATTGAACGGCAATTGGAACAGGGCTTCGACTTTGTCGAATGTCCAGTCATGGCGCAGTGCGCTGGAACCTGAGTCTTTGAGGCTTGAAACGTTGGTCATGTTTTTCACTGATTCTTCCCTTGGGAAGCTCTCTATTTGTTAGTTAGGCCTCAGGCCAAATATTAGAAATCAAGATTAAAAACATGACTGATGATAGTAAAATGAAATTATGCGTCAATTGTTAAAACGTAACAGCGTTTACAAGCGATTAAATATTAATCAGCTTATTAGTATAAGTTGCTTGCTTTGCAGGGCAGATACACCGATGAACAAGCCTGTCTGTAACCTTTGCATACAGGCATTACCTATAGCAGATAAGCACTGCCTGCTTTGCGGTATTCCTGTTCTGGCCAACTCTTCCGATCTCTGTGCCCGCTGTGTTCAGAAAAAGCCGGCCTTCGACATTTGCCACTCTGCTTTCAATTACGAATTTCCTGTTGACCACCTGCTCAAAAAGATTAAATACCACCAGCAACTGATCTACCTTCCTCCCCTGGCAGAACAACTGAGTCGCACCTTGCTTCACCATTACGACGGAAAAGTTTGGCCCCAGGCCATATTGCCCGTCCCACTTCACAACAAACGACTGCGAAGCAGAGGCTTCGACCAAGCATTAGTCCTGGCCAGGCAGTTGGTCAAAAACCTTCACCCCTACCAGCAAATGAAACTGGAAACCCACCTGATCAAGCGTCAAAAGCATACAGACCCACAACAGGGCCTGCAGGCCTCACAACGCAAGAGAAATATCAAGAATGCTTTTTCTCTGACGGGAACGCCAGACTATCAATATCTTGCCATTCTGGATGATGTAGTGACGACTGGGGAAACAGTATCTGAGATTACCCGACTGCTGAAACAGCAAGGTGTAAAACGCGTGGATATCTGGTGTCTGGCCAGAACACCGGTCTAAGTCAGAACTCAGGATGCAACCTATTTGAGAACGCTAAGAGCATATTGCGCTGTTGGCCGATGTTTTGGATGCCAGGCCAACATCGATTTCAATAATGGGGCATATTGTTTATCAATAGCTTCTACTTCTTTCAACCGGGTATTCAGATACTCATAATAAATGTGCTGTTTTCTCATTCTGCTCTCATCAAACCCTTCAGGAAACAGCTTATCATTGGTCAACATCTCAAACAAAATAACCCCAGCTGAAAAAACATCGGTTTTCTTGGAGATTTCCTTCCCTCCCATATAAAACATCTCAGGGGGCTTGTAACCCTCTGTACAGACTTCTTTTTGCTCTGCTGGACCAACATATTGGGACAGACCAAAATCAATAATGGTGAGATGGTGTTCATCATCAATCAAGACATTGCCCGGTTTCAAATCCAAATGCCAGATTCGTGAGTCATGTAAGTGAACAATGCCGTTCATTAACTGTAAAGCATAAGGCTTGAATTCACCGTATGGTAATCCTGCACCGGGTTCCGTCAAGAGGTCATGAAGAGTCTTTCCAGCGTAAGGCATCAACAGTGAATCATCATCCGTTTCTATCAGAGAAATGATATTCGGCCCCTGAGCTTGTCTGAGAATGTATTTTTCATCTTTTAAAAACCTCTTATTATCATCGCCAATAGCACACTTTCTCATATAGATATTTTGCCCCATAGGTGACCCCCAAATCTCACAGGTCACCAAATAATCTTCATCCTTGTGCGCCTCCTGCGAGTCCAGCAACTTCTCATTTACATTGATCAGTCTGGCCTTACCCAACACGTAATAAACGGCCTTTGATATCGCCTCACAGGCATTCTGAGAGCGGCCTTGAACAGACTGTGAAATATTTCCGGGGTAAGAGGCGCTTTGTACATCCATTATTTCGTCCTTCCTGAGATTGATATCTGCTTTAGACCCAATAGGGGTCGGAATAGTTTTCAGAACAACTGACAGAAAGGTCAGTAAAACTAACGCCGCTGAATACCCTTATGAATTGAGTGCACACCCTTGCTCCAGTTTCGTAGTAAACTGCAGCAGCTAAAGATTATTGGCCTATTGGGAGCCTTCTATGAGTTCAGAAATCCAGCACCCCTATGAGCGACTGACTCCTGACCGGGTGATGGACGCAGTGGAAAGCCAGGGGTATCTGTGTGATGCCAGAAATCTGGCTCTGAACAGTTACGAAAACCGTGTTTATCAGGTCGGTATTGAAGATGACACGCCCATCATTGCGAAATTCTATCGCCCCGAACGCTGGAGCAAGGATCAGATCCTGGAAGAGCACTCGTTCTCACTGGAATTACAGGAGATGGAGTTTCCAATAGTCGCGCCTATGCAAAATGAACATCAGGAAACACTCCATGAATTTGAAGGGTTTCAATTCGCTCTGTTCAAACGAATGGGGGGTTACCCTCCGGAACTCGACAACCTGGACCACCTGCTGATACTGGGACGGTGCATGGGAAGGCTTCACAAACTGGGCTCAGCCGAGCCCTTCCAACACCGTCCAGAAATCAGCCTGCAGAGGTACGGTACTGATAATGCAGTCTGGCTACTGGAAAATGACTTTATTCCATCCGCACTCATAGAAGCATACGAAACCCTGACCCGGGATGTTCTGGACCGTCTGTCCAAAATCGAAGCCAGTTACAATCCAGAGCTGATCCGGGTTCATGGTGATGCCCATGTAGGCAACATTCTCTGGCGCGACGACAATCCTCACTTTGTCGACTTTGATGACACCTGTATGGCTCCGGCCATTCAAGATCTGTGGATGTTTCTAAATGGTGACAGAGCCAGCCAGACAATCCAGCTGGCAGAACTACTGGAAGGGTACGAAGAATTTCACGAGTTTAATCCGATAGAACTCAACCTGGTAGAATACTATCGAACCCTCAGACTCATGAATTATTCCGGCTGGCTGGCAAAACGTTGGACTGACCCTGCCTTCCCAATGGCGTTTACCTGGTTCAACACCGAACGGTATTGGTCAGAACATATTCTGGAATTAAGGGAGCAATTGGCCAACCTGGATGAGCCACCGCTTTCGGTTTACGGAAACCTCTAAAGATCTATAATTCACCACTGGCGGACACAGCCAGTGGTTGGAAAATAATGAAGGTAATGGTTACTTTAAGGCGAGATTATTCACAATCTGAATCAGTAATTCTTCAATTTTATCGAACCGACTGTTGTTCTCTTTCTGCATGAACCCCATCTCTTTTTTCAGCAAACCAACTTCTTTTTTCTGCTCCATCTGTTCCTTCAGAATCAACGCAACAGTACCCTCTATACCAGTGAGCACCTTATCCCAGTGCTCTCGGTTTTCTTCCAGCGCTGCTACTCTGGCCTCAAGAGTCATACTGCAAACCTTTATTGTTCGTTGTTTGAGTCATGAGCATAGCAGACAAGAACAGAAACATCTGACACCAGACCTTGTCTTACAAAAAGCTATTTCAATCGCCAATCGATCACTCATCATCAAAGTTAACATAGGCATCCGGGGCAAGATTCTCAAACCGGGTGTACTGACCAATAAAGGCCAGCCTGACAGAACCAATGGGACCGTTACGCTGCTTACCAATAATGATCTCACCAATCCCCTTATACTCGGTATCAGGGTTATAGACCTCATCCCGGTAGATAAACATAATGACGTCCGCATCCTGCTCAATCGCTCCGGATTCACGAAGGTCTGAGTTCACGGGGCGTTTATTGGGTCTTTGTTCCAGAGCCCGGTTCAGCTGGGAGAGTGCAATAACCGGTACATTGAATTCCTTGGCAATGGCTTTCAGAGATCGGGAAATTTCCGAGATCTCGTTGGTTCGACCTTCACTGAATCCGGGAATCTGCATCAGCTGGAGATAGTCGATCATGATCATGGCCATATCACCATGTTCACGCACAATTCGACGAATACGTGAGCGCATTTCTGAAGGGCTGATACCTGCGGTATCATCAATAAACAGTTTCTTGTCTTTAATTCGCTCTACAGCGGATACCAGCTTGGGCCAGTCTTCCTCTTCCAGCTTACCAGAACGCACCTTGGACTGATTGATACGACCCAGGGATGACAACATACGCATCATCAACTGTTCACCTGGCATCTCAAGACTGAACACCATCACCACTTTCTCGGTATTCAGCAGTGCGTTTTCAACCAGATTCATCGCGAAAGTAGTGTTATGAACACAAAAGTCTTCTGCAACAAAGTTATGTGTACCTTCTACCGTTAAATCATAAACCTGTTTGTCGCCTTGAGGCTCAATGGCAGTAATTTTATCCCAGTAAACATCTGAATTTGATAAATCCCACAAGTAAGAGTCTGCAAAAAGCTCTGCAAAGAAAGCTACTCTCTGACGACTAAGCCCTCTTCGGCTCGCTCCACTCAAGTGGGGGTTATAATTCTCCGGGTACTCTTTACCTGCCTGGTCAAAGATCTCGCGCCAACTTCTTTCACCTTTCAGCTTCAAAATGTAGTCACACAAGCTCTCAGGTAAAGTGTCACTATTATCATGAGGTTGTTTATTTACCAATACCTGCCGAACAGAATCAATACGCTCTTCTTTGGCAAAAATACCAATCTCATCTATGAATCTCTTTATGGATGACTGGTTGAGAATTTCCAGTTCGTAAGGCACCTGAGCCTTTTCATAGCGGGTCATTTTTTCCCGGACTTTTGCATTTATTCCAAAACGAATCAGCAGGTGCTGAACCGCCCGAATCAGTTTATGGCTCGAAGATGAATAGGAGATGCGACACTGTCCATTCGCCTGAACAAACGCACTGCCATCACAAGCAAAAAGATGACTCAGGAATAAGGCAATTTGGTCTTTTTCTAACTCATAAATAATTTCTGGAATTTCTTTTTCATAAGCCAGTTTATTATGCAGCCCATGCTGCTCAAGCCAGAGAGCAACTGTACTCATACCATTCCATACAGCCTGCTTATAACTTTCAGAGAAAAGCTGCTCTTCAGTAACTTCTAGCGCCACACATAAGGGAGATACAAACTCTACACCTGGCACGGCTTTACCGTTACGCCAATAGCTCACTGTTGATTTGGCCGCGCCCAGCTTTTCTGCCAACCTTTCTCCAGTCATATTCAGCTGATCAAGGAGAAGGTTCAGCTCTTTGGCAAACTTGTTTCTTGTAACTTCTAGCTTACTACTGTCCGAAGACACTCTTATAGACGTTGTCCGGCCTTCAGATTCTATTCGTGAACACTTCACATTGCCAAAATGGCTCATAGCCTCAGTAAAGTCTCTTAATAACTCTTCATTACTGTTTGTGAAGTGCATTGAAGGCTGTGTAGTACCACCATCACCCAGAAAATAGGCCAGAGCTTTAACTTCGTGTTCAGAAAGCTTTGCTCTACCAAAGACAGGCAGAATTCTTGGAACGGCTACGCTATCGCCAACCTTAAGGTTACCAAGGGGCAGCCATCCTTGCTCCGACAGAAAAGGGTGAGTCAGCGTTGTTTCTATAGTTCGACCCAGTGCGGTTGTGACCTTGAAGACAGGTTTTAGCCCATCATCCACAAAAGCCGAAGGTGTAGCAGGCAACAACTTGAAGTCATTGCCCAGTGATAGCAGGGCGCCAGATTCTCTAAGCACCAAATCATCTATTTTGACCAGAGCACCGGATTCTGGATCAAGAACCCTGCTGCCTGCAACAATACATTTGCCCATGGAAGGACGAGCCGCGACAATGATCATATCGGACGACTGCATGCCCGATGTCATTTCATCCAGATCATTAAAACCCGTGGTAATACCGGTGATGGAATCGCCGGCATTAAAGAGCTCATCGATTTTCTGTACGGTGTTGTCCAGGATTTCTCTGACACCCACTGGGCCACCGGTTTTTGGCCGCTCTTCGGCAATATTGAAAACCAACCGTTCAGCTTCGTCGAGCACAGTCTGACTGTCTCGACCTTCCGGATTGTAAGCCGTTTCAGCCATCTGCTGACTGGCGTTAATCACCTTTCTGAGAACGGAGCGTTCCTGAATAATTTGAGCATAGGCTTCAATATTGGCAATACCGGCAACATTGGCCACCAACTCTGTGATGTAAACCATTCCACCCGCCTGCTCCAGCTCATCCTGATTTTCCAGGGTGGCGGCCATTGTCAGAGGGTCAAAGGGGATACTTTCATTCGCCGATTTAGCCATCGAGCCAAAAATGATCTTGTGGCGGGGGTGATAAAAATCTTCTGCAGTGACTTTGTCAGCCACCTTGTCCCAGGCCTCATTATCCAACAACAACCCACCCAGCACAGATTGCTCCGCCTCAATAGAATGAGGGGGAGTTTTAAGGCTTACGGTTGCCTCATCAATGGGCAATTCACTTTCTCGGGGCAGTGCTTCCAGCATGATGTCATGAATACCAAAGTCGGAACTTACAGAATAACGCAAGTCGGGCATAGGCTGAACAGGGAATTATCCCTTAGCAGGAAAAAGGCTTAAGAAGAACGACTGTACTTATTTAAGACCTTACTCTTTGCCAAGGAAGAAAATCTATTCAGGCATCTGACAGTACTGACTTCCAGTTGTAAGACAACTGTCATATTTTATCCATATAACACGATTAATATGACCTCATTCGGCTGACCACAAACAGCTGAAAGGTTTTCCACAGTCAATGTAAATGGAGTCATAACTATGGGCCTTGGCGGTATCAGTATCTGGCAACTGTTAATTGTGCTGTTAATCGTTGTTATGCTGTTTGGCACCAAACGACTAAAGGGTCTTGGCAGTGACCTGGGGGGAGCCATCAAGGGCTTCAAAAACAGCATCAACGACGACTCCAACTCTGTTGATAATGTTGCAACCCAAAGCCAGGACAGCGAAAAAAACAGGGAACTGAGTCATAACAAAGCCTGAGGGTATTCAGAGTGTTTGATATAGGCTTTGCTGAAATCCTGTTTATCTCAGTACTTGCACTGGTCGTTCTGGGGCCAGAGCGTTTACCTCACGCAATAAAAACCACCCTGCAATGGGTCAACTACCTTCGTCACAGTGCCAGCCATATCAAAGAAACCGTGCATAAAGAGCTGAAGGTAGACGAAATCAAACAGAATCTGCCGTTAGAAGAGTTGAATCAACCGCTTCAATCCCTGAAGCAGGAAGCCTCCACATTAACGGACAGTCCTTCCAAACCATCATCCGATATCAACAAAAAGGCAGCCTGACGCTGCCTTTTTTTGATGCATTTTCGAGATACTTATGACGACTGAACCCCCTGCTGTTCAATCCGAACAGCCTCTGATTCAACATCTAATTGAATTACGAACACGACTACTGAAAAGCATGATCGTCACTCTGCTGTTCTTTGCCGGGCTTTTCTATTTTTCCAGTGATATTTATGAGCTGGTTTCTGAGCCTTTGCGCCTGTTGATGCCTGAAGGTACCAGCATGATAGCAACAGACGTAGCCTCCCCTTTCTTTGCCCCTTTTAAGCTGAGCCTGGTGCTCTCCCTGTTCCTGGCTATTCCCTTTATTCTCCATCAGGTCTGGGGCTTCATTGCTCCGGGTTTGTACAGGAATGAAAAGCACCTGGCCATCCCGCTGCTCATTGCCAGCGTCATACTCTTTTATGCCGGTGTCGCCTTTGCCTATTTTGTGGTGTTCCCGCTGATCTTTGGCTTTTTCACCACCACCGGGCCTGAAAGTGTCACCATGATGACCGACATCAGCAGCTACCTGAACTTTATCCTGAAACTGTTTTTTGCCTTTGGGCTGGCCTTCGAAATCCCTGTCGCTACGGTATTACTGATCTGGTCCGGCGTCAGCACCGTTAAATCCCTTTCCCAAAAACGTCCTTACATCGTAGTGGGCTGTTTTGTCGTCGGCATGCTTCTGACACCTCCCGATGTCATTTCCCAGAGCCTGCTGGCAGGCCCCATGTGGGTGTTGTTTGAGATTGGAATTCTTTTCGCACGACTGATCCCTTCCTTGAAAAAATAATCCTGATCAAACAAAAAATGGGTTCACCCAATGATGAACCCATTTCAGGAGGCTGACCGAGAATAGCGTCCGAGCATAAAATTCAGTAGAACGAGTCAGCTTTTTAACTGGATTTGTGCGAATAGTTGACCTATTTAAGCAAATTCAGTGGAAAAGATGGCCGTTCTTTCTGGATTTTTAGGCTGGGTTGTCTATTCCCGGTCAGGCTCCTGGACAGCCTTAGTTGATCTTAGAGACCGACTTCACCACCACCGTCTTTCATAATCACAACAGTGGAAGAACGAGCCCTGTTGGCACCGCTGCTATCGGTAGCATCGATAGCACCCGCTGCTGGCCAATTACCCGGATGCTGCACATTCAGGAAGAAATTCTGGTTATCGGGCGTGAACGCCAAACCGGTCACTTCACAGTCGTTTGGACCTACAAAGAACCGCTTAAGCTGATCCTGATTACTGGAATTAACAGCCAGCATATTCTCGGTACTGTTCAACTCAGATGGTATGATAGCCAGCATCTGGTCATTAGTATTCTCATTGACACCTCCATCTGTCTGAATCCACAACAAGCCACGATCATCGAACGTCAGCCCATCTGGACTGCCGAATTCATTGGTTTCATTCAGGCCAGACAGGTTCACTAACGTGTTCGCAGATGCGAAAGAGCCAAACAGGAAAAACTCCCAGGTAAACTGACTGGGGTCAGCCCCCTCATTCCACCGAATAATATGTCCATACTTATTCCCTTCACGTGGATTAGCTACGTTGGTGTCAGTCTCTGAATTATTATCCTGATTATCACGACTGCTGTTGTTGGTCAGCGTGACATAGACAGAACCCGTTTTAGGATCAACAGCCGTCCATTCAGGGCGGTCCATAGGCGTGGCCCCCATCAGATCAGCTGCACCGGGGGTATTGAGAATGATATCTGCCTGAGTTGTGAAACCAGGCACATCACCAAGCCTTGCTCCATCTTTGGTCGTAGCATCCGGTACCAGAGGCAACCAGATACCTGCACCCTCTTCATTAAAACGAGCGACATACAAAGTACCTTTATCCATGTACTTGGCGCCGGTAGCTATACGGTCTTCAGGGTTGGCGTCCGCAGCACTCCACAGCGCTTTGGAAACAAACTTGTAGAGGTACTCAAACTGACTGTCATGACCTGAGTAAAAAACAACAGGCTGACCTTCAACCAGCTTGCCAAATGAACAGTCTTCGTGACGAAAACGCCCAAGTGCCGTTCGCTTAACTGCCCTCGCCTGAGGGTTGTAAGGATCAATCTCTACGATATAACCGTGACCATTGGCTTCGTTACGGAAGTCCTGAGTAGCATCTCCAGCACGGGGGGTTACATCAAACCGGACAAACTCACCGGTTTCATTTTCAGACACTGCAGAAACGGTATCCCAGTCATAACGTGTACCGTTTGCACTGATACCAAGGCGAAGCTGCTCTTCTGTCCAGCGACTCTTGTCGTCAGTACGAGTAAAATAACCAGGCCAGTTCTCTTCACATGTCAGATAAGTGCCCCAAGGGGTGTGGCCATTACCACAGTTGTTATTGGTGCCACGAGCCAGTGCTTTATTATTTTTCTCATCAGTGTATTTAGTGATCAGCCAGTCGCTGCTTGCAACAGGTCCTGTCAGATCCATTTCAGTAGCTGCGGTATAACGCTTGTTGTATTTACTGTTCTTAACGACGTCCCAAACACCATCAACCAGTTGAATATGAACCACTGAAACACCATGGGCGTTGATTTCTTTGCGAACTTCTTCAGCAGGACGCCTACCATTGGTATCAGTAGCTCCCGCTGGATGCAGTCTGTTCTGATCAATAAACTCATGATTCATGCAGAGCAGGCCTTCTGCGCTGCTACCCTCCAGCGGAAAGAAGTGCATACCATCATGCATCATGCCCGTTGAGTTCAGCTGATCTTCAGACGTGTTGCTGCCATCGTCTTTCCACTCATCAGCTTGATCATTCAAGGGGGTTCCCCATGGCGCCAGAACCTGGGCGGTATAACCAGCAGGTACAGACACAGCATCGGTCTTGGAACCGGAAATAGAGTCAAAACCGAGAGAGAGACCAGAGGAAGGAGGAGGGGTCACAGCATCATTAGAGTTGTCGTCATTGCAACCGGTCAACCCCAGACTAGCCAGTGCGGTAAATGCAGCCAGCGCACCCCCGCGCTTCAAAACACCCCGACGGGAAAGTTCTTTTTCCAGTACAGCCGAAATAGGCTTATTGTCACTGGAGTTATACACCGTAGGATCAAAAGTATGTTTGCTCATGTTACACCTATACTGCGAGCCAGCTTTAATTCTTGTCTAAGCGGGTGCAATTAAACGACATAAGCATTACAGCAAGATGTATTTAATGTGACAGTCTTAATTAAAATTTTCCGGGAATTGTAAGCGACTTTTCCTCAATCATCCGATTCCAGCACATCACTCTCCAAGTCACTTAGATCCGATAAATCTGACTCATCTTCTGATAAGTCAGCATGACTCACAGTACCTACAGAGCCATTCTCTGAGTCACCCACTCCCGAATTAGAAGAGACCTCCGAAACTTCCCCTTCAGTAGCTTCTATTGAAAAGTGAAAAACAGCATTCAGCCCCATAGAATGCAGCAACTCCACCAGTAGAAAATAAACCTCTCCATAATTATCAAAGCTGTGTGCCAAATCATGGCCATCCAGCCAGAGCAACATAGCATCCTGCTCGAAGCCAAGATGAATATACACCCACTGATTCTGGTTGAGAGAAACCGCCAAAAACTCCCGCCTGTTATGCCCTGTAAAATCATCTTTAGGAAGAATTTGCTTCAGTTGTTTTCTAATCTCTCTCAGCGTTGCTTTCCGGCTTCTTAAAAGATGGTTTTTCAGCCGAGTGTCTTTAACACTGATTTGATCCACCCCCTGAGCAGGCGCAGAAACAACTTGAACTGAAGGCTCCCATCCTTCAAAACCAGACTGATGCACAGCCTGTTGCATGTCCTGAAAACTGATGTTGCCCTGAGAAAGATCCAGAATAGGTGGTTCATCAGAACCTGATGGAGGCTGATAAGCCAGAAACAAACTCAACTCCGGAAGAAACTGAATACTGCCCCCCTGATGAAGCCTGCAGTTATTCCCGGCTAAAAATTGATTACACTGCCGGCAATAGAAAGGCTGGGCGTGGAGGATTGCCGACAATAGCAAAAGACTCAGCCCACAGCAGATACTTTTTTTCTTATTCATTCATCTACATCCCAGTAAGAATTCTCAGCCAATATTTATAGTTGGATTTACGGGATATGCAGAAAAAAGACAAAAAAATACCCGTGGGCCAAAGCCCACGGGTATTTTGTATCAAGCGTAGCTAAAGCTGAACTTACTCAGCTTCAACGAATACCTTGATAGTAGCTGCAACGTCAGTGTGCAGCTGGATGCCGATGTCGTATTCGCCAGTCGCACGAATAGGGCCATCAGCCATACGGATTTCGCTCTTGGCTACTTCTACGCCAGCGCCAGTGATGGCATCAGCCAGATCACGCGGGCCGATAGAACCGAACAGCTTACCTTCGTCGCCCGCTTTAGCGGTCAGGGTCAGTTCGATTTCAGCCATTTCAGCTGCACGCTTCTCAGCAGCAGCCAGCTTTTCGTTTGCAGCCTTTTCCAGCTCAGCACGGCGAGCTTCAAAAGCTTCAACATTATCCTTAGAAGCAGGCACAGCCTTGCTGAAAGGAATCAGAAAGTTACGACCGTAACCGGCTTTAACGGTAACCTTGTCGCCCAGGTTGCCAAGATTGGCAATTTTCTCAAGCAGGATAACGTCCATCGCTAGCCTCTTACCTTATACCTAGTGCCTGTCAGCCCTGAGCCTGCTGATTCACGCGGTTGCGAAAATCAAACAAACTGTCAAGACAAGCAGTCAAAACAATAACCGGGTATGCCAGTTGCGTAAGGGTGATCAGCAGCATATAGATACCAATCAACCAGAAGCTGCCCAATTGTCGCAGTTTCACCAGTCCGTGGACCAGTGACAAACCTGCGATAAACAATGGCAGTGATGCGATGGGAACCAATGCTGTCATCATAGGTGACAGTGCCGATCCCATCAAAGTTATGGCCAGAAGCAATATCCCTGCGGCAGCAGGTAAACGCACCTGACGGAATTCTTCGCCGAATCCGCCGGGGTTATAAAGACCTGACTGCCAGGAGCGCGCCAACACCAGAGCCAGGACACAAAACAATATGTGCACCCAGGCTAAAGCACCCGCAACGCCGTATTCCAGAATCTGTCTCAGATGTTCACCCAGCTGCAGCATCCCTTCACTGCTACTGTTCTGGAGGCTCTTTTTCAGAAACTCCATCACAGAGTCAGTCATGGTACTGATCATCTGTGGCGATATCTGGTACATGGCAAAAGCCACGAGGCCTCCCAGTGGCACTACAGCCAGCAGGGTTTTAGGCCATGAGACAGTCTGGCGCAGGATACAAGCCAGCAACGAAGTGGTTGCCAGCCCGATCAATACGCTGTACTGACCAAAGGCGGCCCAGACTATTCCCGGTAACAGAGCCCACATCAGGACTTTCAGCCCGTGGTCAATGCCGCGACGAAGTATCACCAGGGATACAATGGCCGCACTCAGCCAGAAAAGCATGGGAATACAAGCAAATATGACCGCCAGAAACAACGAATGTTTCGGGCTTTTCATTGCCAGTTCCGCCAGTTTACGCATCAAGCAATACCTTCAGTTCCAAAGTTTGCCGACTGATCAGTGACGATCAGTGTATGGCAGCAGTGCGATGTAACGCGCACGCTTGATAGCTGTCGCCAGCTGACGCTGATAACGGGCTTTGGTACCGGTGATGCGACTTGGTACGATCTTGCCAGTTTCAGAAACATAAGCCTTCAGGGTGTTCAGATCTTTGTAATCGATCTCTTTCACGCCTTCAGCGGTGAAACGGCAGAACTTTCTGCGGCGGAAAAAACGTGCCATTGCAACGTCTCCTTGAATTCAACAAATGGTGATGTTCTTAATTCTGTCAGCCCTGAGCGGGTACAGTATCAAGGACGACTTACTCAGCAGCTTCTTCAGCGACTTCTTCTGCAGCAGCTTCTGGAGCTTCAGCAGCAGTTTCTTCGCGACGCTCTTCACGACGATCGTCACGACGATCATCACGGCGCTCACGCTTCTCTTCAGCCTGCATCATGATGGATGGCTCGGAAACGGCCTCATCACGACGGATCACCATGTTACGGATAACTGCGTCGTTATAACGGAAGTTATCTGTCAGTTCGTCCAGGATCTCGTTGCTGCACTCGATGTTCATCAGAACATAGTGAGCTTTGTGGATCTTGTTGATTGGGTAAGCCAGCTGACGACGGCCCCAATCTTCAAGACGGTGTACCTGACCACCGTGGTCGCTGATAGCACGTGTGTAGCGCTCTATCATGCCTGGTACTTGCTCGCTCTGGTCAGGGTGTACCAGAAAAACAATCTCGTAATGACGCATTATTTGCTCCTTACGGGTTAAACAGCCTCCCACGCTTTGGACGAAACTTGCGTTCCATTCAGAGAGCAGTAAGGCAAGGAGATGGACAGGAAAATACAGCCACCCAAAAGATGCCTGCACACCACGCCCAGCATACAAAGAGCGGAGAATTCTAGAGAAGTGTGACCATAGTTGCAAGAGTAAGTACCACAATCGACCGGATAGATTCCGACAGATTTCCAGCTCAGCTAAGCGTTAACGCCTATACGAACTTCATTCACCCTGAGGCTTTTAGAAGGATGCTGGTCATACATTTTGACAGGTTCAGTGCCAACGGTATGGGGTTTAGCTCTTAGGAATAGTCCCGAAATAACTTCCCGATTATTCAGCTCTGTCTCGTCATCCCCGCGAAGGCGGGGATCCACTGTTCGTGGCGGACTCCTAACTACGTGGGAATGACGAAAATACGGAAGTTATTCCGGGACAATTCCTTAGCTGTACTAATGCACCATAACAATGATTATCTGGTAAACTTGAACCCAATGAACTCAGGCTCATAATAATAAATCAGTATCAGGAAGTTCGCTCATGACCGCTCTGGCATTCCCTACCCTGAAAATAGATCATATAAGCTACCAGATTAATGGCACTGAAGTCAGCCCTGAGGGCATTCCTGAAGGAAGCAGCTATTTAGCCCAATTCAGCTTTCAGGAAGTCGTCCTTTTCACTCTGTTTTTTTCTGAAGACGACCTGATCAGTGAAATTGTCGTGGGTAACCAACAGGAAATACCCGACCCGCTTCTTTATACGCAGCTTGTCTGTGACCACCTGTCTTTAGCCTATGGCCATAAGCTCAACCCTGATCTTTCAGTCAAGGCGATCGCTACAAAGGAAAGTCTCAGCGGAGCATTCACTCAGGAAAACTGGACTACAGACACCACCCTGTCACTTCCTGTTGTCCTGTTCAGATTTGACATTCACGAGAAAGGCGACGGAGGCTATTACCTGATCATCCGGGAAATATCCGGTTACGCCATTGAAGAATACTGGACCCAACCTGTTACCAGCCCCTCCAGGACGAAACATTTTAATACTGACAAGGAACTGCTCTGTATTGAATACTCATTCCCTTTTATAGATCAGGATGAAGCTCTTGACTTCAGCACACTTTATCGGGAATACACTCCCATCGGAGAGAAGACACTTCTAAGCCACATTACTGACACCGGATATATTTTCCCGGTTCTAGATGACCCGTCGCTGGTTGAACAAGCCTCACCCTGGTTAACACTGGCGATATACCGGAATTTTGACGGAGAAGGCGAGAATCTGAGGGAAGAAGAACTGGAGTTCAAGGAACACTACCTGACTCAATGGGCCAACATCAATAAAGAAATCGAGTGTGAAGAGTTGATGCAACAGCAAGCGGTTGAGTCGGCCAACATTTACGGTGTGCCTGAGGAAGCTCGAAAAATTGTGATCCAAGCTTATTGGCGAGACCTGCATAAAAGAAGACACTTGCTCAGCCCTGCCGCTGCAAATGGCTCCGACATCTTGACGCTATTTGCGCCCGATGAAGAAAAAACATCCTGGACACCTCTGGAAGCTGGCCAGTCTATCCAGCAAAGCTGCAGTGCCAATCTGGAGGGGAAAATCCTATATTACACATCGACCATTTATGACGACCAGAATCGCGTCCTCAAAAAGCGCTACTTCCATCAACCCGACGAGAAACAACTTTTTATGGAAGATACTTACCATATTGATGAGGAAGGGCGTCTTGTGGATATCTCACGGGAATCTGTGGTTGATCAGAGCCAAACACGCCATCATCAGATGCAGCGGAGGCATTACGAGGGCTTGGAATCTATTATCAAATAGTCTCGAAGCCTTGAATCAGGAGAGAAAACCATCAGTCTATGATTTTCTTTCCCTGAGCAAATCAGTCTCCCATGTACTCCGGCTTATCTGACCAGTCAAGAGGTGGAAAATCTTCAGTCACCCGCATATCCGGACATTCTGCCATGACCCGGTCATACTGTGCCTGGGCTTCTGGTGACAACGTCAGTTGAATACTGTTGATGATATTATCAATCAACTCATCCATAGGCTTGTCATCGATCAGATGGGCTTCTTTTTCTGCGCTACCGTTGTAATATTTGTCAATATCAAAACTGACTAACCCTAAACAGTGATCACCCAGTGGGAAAACAAAACAACGCTCTGGAGCTGTTTTCTCATACGACGGCGGCAACTCGTCAAACTTTACCATAGGGACAGTCAGGTGACCCAATACCTGCCAGTTGACAGGTGCCGTCCATCGAGGTTTGCTGCTTAAAGGGATCTTATCGTACGCATGAGCCGATGAGTTCAGAAAGTTGGCTACCCCTGCCTCAAAGGCGCGGGGGTGAAAAAAAGAGGCATTCTCATTGATACCCACTGGCTCCAGCACACAAAGCCCCATATTGACCTCTGCCTTAACGCCACTAAACCATGGCCCCATGAAAGCCCAGGAACGATTCATTATTAATTGATATCGCCAGTTCTGATCCGGATTTTCATATTCACGAAACAACTGATCCGGCAAATAGTTATGGTTGTATTTAATACGGCGATAGTTAATCGAAGAGCCTTTATATTGAGGATTATTCTGGGGCAACCCAATCACAAAGTCATTACCAGCCAGTTGGCAACGATAATAGCTGGCACGCTTGAAGTTCGGCCCCATGGGAGTACAAAACCCTTTGGTTCTACGGAACTCCAGCCGGTTATATTTCAGCCAACTCACCATCCCAGCTTCCTCTTGATTTGACGGTGGCGATCCGGCAGCGTCTGCTCCACGAGCTGATTGCCCAACTTGGCGACTGGTTTGGCGGCTACCACCGCGCCTAAAAACACCACCAGCGCCGGATGGGCCGCCATTAAGGCTGATACTGATATCTGCCCCGTTGTAACCCCCGCCTGGGTTGCCAGAGCAGAACCCACTGTTGCCAATATGGCCCCTCCTCCATGCAGGCTGGTTCCTAATTGATAAAGATCTTTGGTGGCATGACCAGCATGATATTCTTTCCCATGACGTAACCTGTTACCAATCAGCTCAAACTGGTCGCGGTTGCCCATATAGTCCAGTAGTCCCCGTTTGCTGAACTCAGAGGGGATATTCAGCTTTAGCTTTTCTGCCAGCTTGTAGGCTTCATTGGCGGACGTTCGAGGTCTGTAGAGGAAAACAGTGTGGTTTTCCAAAGTCACGTTACGATCGGTCAGCATTTTCATGGCTTGTGTCAGCACACCAGAGCCACCGTATTCTGCGACCCAGCCCACCCCTTTTATATTGCGGGCATCATACATGGTTTGGGCCAGCAGATAGGCCGATTCATGGAGCGACTCATTATCCAGTGGCCGAGTCGCCTCTTTATAATTGATCAAGCCCCCAATTTTTTTGGTGCCTGGCGTGTAGTGAAGATCAAAGCCATTCTGGTTAACTCTCTGAGTACCACCAGAAAAAGGGGCTGCAGCCAAACTATCAGCGCCCTCCTTAGCCGCTTTTCCGACTTTATTATAATTTCTTTCAGAAATAGCAACTAACCGGTCTTTTTCATTTTTTATATTTCCATTCTCTTTCAGTGTTGCTGTCCAAACTCCTCTCCTCCCCGTTTGCTTCGCCTCATAAAGTCCAGGTCTTTCAGCTCCCTGCTGCAACTGAAAGTAATTCAGATCGGGTTCAAGGTTCACCACAATAAAAGTGTCGTCTGGTCGCTTTTCCACGGTCACCTTGCAACCGGGCAGCATCATGGTGAACTCTTCATAACCACCCTGGACGAGATGGTTCTTTTTGACAAAAATATTATTCTGGTGAGTTCGGCCGGATTTGAGTGACTGGATACCTTCTATCGTTAACCGCGCCCAATGCTGCCCCTGGTTAGCCAGGGTAACCAGACTGTCATAAACCGGCCTTATATTCGGAGCACATTCCACTATCTTGCCGCCATATCGCCCTGCTATCGGGTCATTGGCTCGACTGGCCTGATAAACAACTCCCATGTAAGGATCTCCCTGACGTCACTTATTTTTTTCCTTGGCTGGCATTCTATTAAGGTTTGCTGAAAAATGGCAAGCTGAAAACACATTCTGCACATTAGCGGCTGAAGGAGTTTTTGCAGCAAACCGACTATGTTTGACTGAATGGGAGTCATGGAATCAAGAACAATCACATGCAACCTGTTTACTGCCTTCTCACTCTGCTTTTTCTGTTATTTTCAACAGGAAAAGCTGCTGCATTACTCTATGAAGTCGAAGGTCTGGAAGACGGGCAAAAGCGAAATGCCGAACTTTTCCTGCAAACCTTGCCTCAAATAGAGCCTGATCAGCTACCCCGCTATCAGAGCAGTATCCTTGAAGCCGTTCAGAAATCTCTGCAAGCTCTAGGCTACTTCAGTCCAACCATCTCCATGGAGATAGATAGCAAGGACACAGACCAGCTCAACATTCATGTTGATCCGGGACAACCGGTGCTTATTCGCAATATCAACATTGAGTTAAAAGGGGACGCTCGAAAAAATCGTTCGTTCAAACGAATCGTCAAACGATCCCCTCTAAAAACAGGAGCCGTATTCAATAGTGGCGAGTATGAAAGCCTTAAATCTGCTCTTAACACTCAAGCCCAGTCTCTCGGCTTTTTTGATGCTCAAATGTCGACCCATAACGTCAAGATCTATCCAGAAGACTATGCGGCTGACGTTAAGCTGGTTTTTGATTCGGGTAAACGCTACCGTTTTGGGGAGATTGTTTATGGCGAAATCCCGGAAAACACCATAGTCCTGATTCAGGAAATGTTGACCTTCAAGCCCGGCTCAAAATATCGATCCGTCCGACTGGGCAATCTGAACAAGGATCTTGCTTCTACCGGCTATTTCCAACAGATTGATATTCGCCCCATGAGAGATCGCATTGAAAACTATCATGTGCCGATTTTTATCAATATCACCCCCAATAAAAACTATGAAATAGAAACCGGAACTGGTTACTCTACCGATGAAGGGCCACGACTATCACTCACCTGGGATATCCCCCTGATTAACGACAGAGGGCATAGCCTCACCAATGAAGCTCTGATCTCTGCGCCCAGATCCGAGCTGACCTCCAGTTATAAAATCCCCTACGGAAACCCATTAACTGAATTCTATGACCTCCAAGTCGGTTATCAGTACAAGGAGCAGGAAGACACCATCAGCAATCTGGGATCGACTTCAATCCACAAATGGAAAAAGAATCCCCAAGGCTGGGACCGTGACCTGTTCTTCAGAATTCAGTACGAAAGCTACAAGCAGGGTCTTCAGAACGGAGAAAGCTTGCTCGGCATTCCAGGTATATCCATGAACAAGCGGCGAGCAAAGGGAGGCAAACTGGATCCGGCAAGTGGCTACCTGATTATGTCCAAGACTGAGCTTTCCGACAAAGTGTGGGGGTCAGATCAGAGCTTTGTGAAGCTCTGGGGACGCACCAAAGGCCTGACCACACTGGCAGAAAAGCACCGTTTTATTGGCCGCATTGAGCAAGGTGCTATCTGGATAAATGACGTCAGTAAAATACCGCCATCCGTTCGCTTCTTCACAGGAGGAGATCAAACCGTAAGAGGCTACAACTACGAGAGTATTGCCCCTAAGGATGCCAGCGGAAAACTGATTGGGGCCCAATACACGACAGCGATCAGCATGGAATACAACTATCAGTTTTTGGATCACTGGCGAGCAGCACTTTTTGTGGATTCAGGAACGGCTACCAATGATTACAAAGATGACTGGAAGACCGGTGCCGGCTTTGGTATTCGCTGGGTCACACCACTCGGAGCTTTAAGAGTCGACCTGGCCTTTGCTGTCAGTGAACCTGGCGCCCCTTATAAACTGCACTTTTCCATGGGGCCAGAAATATGAGGACGGCTGTTCTTTATCTGCTGAAGGCTCCAGGAATCCTGATCATTCTTGTCTCAACTCTTTGTCTGGCGCTGTTTCTGCTTCTCACTCACACCGGCAATCTCTGGCTATGGAACCTGGCTCGCACCCAATTACCTGAACTTCAGGGCGAACTGATTAAGGGATCAATTCCTAATGGCATCGTCTTTCAGAATCCGGGCTGGGTTGATCAGGATATGGCGATCACAGCAAACTGGCTGACTCTGCAATGGCAGCCAGGAATGCTGTTCGAAGGAAAACTGGTGATTGATGAACTGCTGCTGGAAAACCTTGCCATTAAACTGCCAGCGTCTGATAAAGAACAAGCACCCTCCAGCGACAAGATGATATTGCCAGAGATAAAACTACCTCTACCCATCACTCTTAAAAAAATGACTCTCGACAAGGGCACTTATGAGCAGGGTGAGATTAAAGAAGCCGTGAGCGCCCTCTTTCTGTCTGCTGACGCCCGGCAATCCCGAATCAATATCAATACACTCAGAGTTGAACACGCCCTTGGAAAGGCCAGTCTGGAAGGAAATATATCGCTGAGCGGTGATTATCCACTGTCAGCAGAAGTAGATATTCATCCAGCCCCTTTGAATAGTGAACTTCAACCAGAAGAGCTGAGCCTTGCTATTCAAGGCTCCCTGACGGACTACCAACTGAATGCCAGAGCCAGGGCTGTTTCAAACTTTTTATCCACACCTGAGACTCAGAAAGACACTGAAATCTACGCCACCCTCAAAGCTCAGGGGAGTCTTGAACACATTGCCATTCAACGACTTTCTCTCTCAACTCCAGAAGGCAATGCAGACGTCTCTGGCCAGCTCGGCTGGACACAGGGTATCTCCTGGAATGGAAAGATTAATCTCAATTCCCTGAATACTGCCAACCTTCTACCGGAGTATCCCGGCACCCTCGATGGTGTGCTGGAAAGCCGTTTCAATCTGAAAGGTCAGTACTGGCACCTGGTGGTTTCTGAAATGAATATTACCGGGGAGCTCAGAGACAAACCTGTTTCACTCTCTGGCACTCTGGACGTCAACAGTCTTTTTAAATGGAAAGTGGATCGCGTCAATGCCGAGGTCGGTGACAACCGGTTGAGCGCTCACGGTCACCTTGACGAACAATGGAATATAGAAGCAGAACTCAATGCTTTGAATCTGGCAGAACTTTATCCGGGACTGAAAGGTGAAGTAAAAGGTTTAATCAATATTTCAGGAAGCAAACAGCAACCCTCACTAGACTTTCAACTGGACAGCACCTCCATTCGATACTTGGACACCGCCTTTAAAGGCCTCTCTGCAAAAGGCAATATTGAAAAGAAAGAACAGTTACTGGGTCAGGCTCGTATCAGTATTGATTCAATGAATCAGGGCAGCCAAAAGCTGAGCCAGATCTTGCTGGAAGCCAGAGGCAATGAAAAACAGCATCAGGTCCGACTCTCAACTCAAGGCAAAGAACTCAAAAGCATCATCACTGTGGCAGGCAGCTACAGTAACGAACAGTGGCAGGGGCAGCTGACTCGCAGCGACCTGAATACCCGGTTCGGTCACTGGTCTTTGCAAAAGCCCGTTGATATCAAAGCATCAGCGGTCAGCGCTTCATTCTCACCATTCTGTCTGGAGTCATCCCCTTCCAGTATCTGTGTTCAATCAAACCATCTGAGTAAAGATACCGGTCAGCTCTCCTTTAATATTGACCAACTGGCTCCTGAGCGATTTAAAGCCTTTTTCCCTGCCGAATTTAACTGGCAGGCTTTCCTCTCCTCCCAAGGAGAGGTCCGCTGGAAAGACAACCAGCCAGAATTAACCCTGAACCTCAGCTCCACACCCGGCACACTCCAGGCCTATGACCTTTCGGGTGATTACACCGAGCTTGCTCTGGAAGCCAGCATTGCCAACAACCAGCTTCGAAGCTCTTTAAACTTTCTCTCCAACAAACTGGGACACAGTAACCTGAGCATGGCTGTTGATGATTTACAGGATCAAAAAACACTCACCGGCCAACTGAATGTCGATCAGTTACTGCTGGAAATATTTGCGCCATTTTTGCCAGAAGTCAGCAAACTGAATGGTACTTTTTCTGCCCGGGGACGACTGGAAGGTACACTGACCAAACCCCTCTTTTATGGTCGACTGGCCATTGAAAACGGCTACGCCAATACTACCCGGGAAATTGTCAGCGTTTCTGAACTGAATACCTATCTGAACGTGAACGGCGACTCCGGCACGATAGAAGGCAAAATGCAGGTAGGCCAAGGCTCGCTTGACCTGGGAGGTCAACTGAACTGGAAAGACCTTCAGAAGCCTTCTGGAAACATCACACTGGCAGGACAAAACCTGGATGTTAAATACCCAGGCATTGGTGAAATCAGAGTCTCTCCCGATCTAAAACTGACACTGTCAGAGCAGATTGAGCTGACAGGTATTATCCGGATCCCCTGGAGCCGAATTAATATCAACAGTCTTCCGGAAAATGCCGTTTCAGTATCAGACGACGTTGTAATAATACAAAAAGGGCAAACATCAGAATTCAACGAACAAACCAGCAAACGGTTTTCGATGAAAGCGCGAATAGAATTGGGAGATGATATACGACTGGATGCCTATGGCCTCAAGACCAAACTCGCAGGGCATCTCGATCTTCTGCAACTCACCAATAAACCCCTTGAGGGGCACGGTACCATTAAGCTGATTGAAGGACGATACCGGCAATTGGGCCAGGACTTGTTGATCAAAGACGGGAAGATCATTTTTCAGGGGCCTATCGACTCCCCTTATTTATTGGTCAATGCCATACGAAACCCGGATACCATTGAAGACAATGTCGAAGTCGGCATTAACGTCAGCGGCCCTGTAGCCAAGCCGGAATGGAGCGTTTACTCCAGTCCTGAAATGCCTCAACAGGAACAACTTTCCTACCTGCTGCGAGGCAAAGGTCTGGAAGGCGATGACAGCTCCAGTGCCCAGGCAATGCTGGTAGGTATCGGAATCTCTCAGTTTGGCGGCATTGCCACGTCCATTGGTGAAACCTTTGGCTTCAGTGATGTCTCCCTGGATACCGAAGGCAGTGGTGAAGACACTCAGGTCACCATCGGTGGCTACATAGCGCCAGGTCTTCGCCTTCAGTACGGTGCCGGTGTTTTCAGTTCAGTCAGCGAAGTGAAAGTGCGTTATGAACTGATGCCCAGGCTCTATCTGCAAGTTGTCAGCGGTCTGGCACAGGCTGTGGATATCTTTTACCGTTTTACCATCAAACATGACTGAATGACCGCATTACAACTTCCATTTTTGTGACCATGAAAAAGTAGTAATATACTGCCTCGGGAGCCTGTCGGACTTAAGACAATTTTGGCCTGAATTCCAACAGACTCCTGGCTAATAATAAAAACCGCAGAAGGAAGTTGTATGGAATGCCCAAAATGCAATAACACTATGTCAGAGATCCCTGATATGGCTTTGTCTGCATCTAAATGCAATGGATGCCACGGCATCTGGTTTCGCGACGGTAGCCATGAAACTGCCAAAAGCATTAAGGACAGCGGTGAAATTGACACGCCCTCCAACAACGCAGCCTCTGCCTATAACTCTGTGAGAGATATTGATTGTCCCGAGTGCATGAAAAAGATGATCAAAATGGTGGATAAGACTCAACTGCATATTGAGTTTGAGGCCTGCACCTACTGCAATGGCGTTTTCTTTGATGCCGGTGAATTCAAAGATTATTCAGAATACAAAATACTGGAGCGGGTTAAACAGGCTTTTCAAACCCTGAGATCCAACCTCTCCTGAGTCACTCATCACAAAAAGACCAACAGTCCATCGTTTCATGGCTGTAGATGACGAAGTAATGATTAAGAAGAAGGAATACCATGCTGGAAGTTAATGAGTATTTTGATGGACAGGTAAAATCTATTGCATTTAAAGGTGAATCACTCCCCACCACCGTGGGCGTTATGGCACCGGGCGAGTACGAATTTGGTACCAGTCAGAAAGAAACCATGGCCGTTGTCAGTGGAGCCCTCACCGTCAAGCTGCCTGACAGCGATATCTGGCAAACCTTTCGAAGCAACGAACACTTTATTGTTGAAGCTAATAAAACCTTTCAACTGAAAGTAGCCAGTGACACCGCATATCTTTGCACTTATGAATAAATGTTAAACGACCAGGCTTTAACTTTGTGATTAAAGCCTGGCCTCTTCAGCCTCTTATGGTCAGGAACCCAGCCCACCCATCATCAGATATTTAACTTCCATATAACACTGCTGTCCGGTTAAAAATCCGGAATAGCTGGAAAGTGCCTGTCCCTGTTGTTTAAAAAATTCGGTATCTGGCACTTTCTCTCTCCCCTGAGCCTGACAACATGACTTTAAATCGTGACAGGTGCTTCCCATGCATTCATTTGCCCCCGGTAATAAACTAAGGAATAGTCCCAAAATAACTTCCTTATTCAAATCTGCTCAAAATCCGTTCGGGCTGAGCTTGTCGAAGCCCAACGCCATAACCCTTCGACAAGCTCAGGGCGAACGGAATCCGGGTGAAAATCGGGAAGTTATTTTGGGGCAAATCCTAAAGGAGCACTGTCTTGATCCAGATGGATGTGCTCAACCTTTCCTACCAGAATGGCGTGACCGCCTCCGTCGTATTCGTTCCAGAGGCTGCACTCAATCGTCGCTACAGAACCTTGAATGATGGGAACCCCCGTCTTCCCTTCCCTGACAGCAATGTCTTGAATAGCTTTCGCCTTGGCTTCTCCTTTTTTGGCAAAAGCAAAGGCAGGCCCAGCCTGATCCGAGGCCAGGATATTAATGGCAAAGCGTTTTCCCTGAGTCAGAACAGGATAGGTGTCAGAGTTGTAATTCGGACAGACGAACACCAAAGGAGGAGACATGGATACAGCAGTGAAAACACTGGCAGTTAAACCAGTCAGCTCCCCTTTATATCGTAAGCAGTAACAATAGTAACCCCCGCAGGGAAGGATCCAAGAGCCTGCTTATAGAGTTCTTCGCTGATCATTTTTATTCTTCCTCAACCCATCAGGTTAGTGATCAAATCATAACTGAACGAACGTTCGTCTCAATAAATATGACCAGAAATAGCTCTACCCATTCCAGTCAGGGGAACTTCGTCTATTTGAATGAGTCAGATGAATGATTAGATAAGCTCAAATGGAGAGCGACCTGCAATGGATCTACAGGCAATAGCCAAACCCACTGGACCAGTATCCTCTGAAGCGTTTGATGAACGTGAAGTTTACCCCTGTGTCAGAAAAAGTTTTGGATTTTATTTTCTCAACACCCTGCCTGTAAAAGTTTTTAGACTTCTTGAATCAGATCGGGAACACTTTCTGGGAAAACCCCTGTGTGACAGATTGAAAAGAGACACCAATGACTGGGATATCTACCAGATATCCAACATCAGACCGTCCCTGAATGATCGTAACCCCAGTGATCTGGCACACAGCATGGCTTTGGCTTATCGAAGAACAACTGAATCAAGCAAGGATATGCCTGCCACGCCGGATGACCCTACCTCTCTGGGCTACAACTGGCAATATCACAACACCACCAGCATCAAACTGCCTAAAGCGGATCACTTTGATGAAGGCACTCTCATTTCCGTCTTCAACTCGGAAGAAAAAAGAACACTGACCATCAAAAACCATGAAGATACGACTCATCTTGGCCTGCACGCCTGGAAAGGCCTTATTTTTGAGAGAACAACCGGACAGAATGGCAACCCCGTCTGGAGAAAGGGTGCTGAGTTTGACTCGATAAAAAAACAGTACATTCAGAGTAATCCGCTGGTCTTTGATATCCCCAGAGTCTTTGATACTGATGGACGGCCTCTCCCCCAACTGCCGACCGAAGGCGAACTCTACCCAACGACAAAAGTCATTCAGGATTTATTTGAGCTCAAGCATGGAACACGGCCAGAAGCATTCAGAACATCGGAGCAAATGATCCCCTGGCTGAAAAACCTGAAGGAAGATGGAGCTATCAGCTTTATTGTCCAACACCCTTATGCCGCTCATATGATTGCCGCCCGAATCATCAGGAGAGATGGCTATCTGGTCTGCTATCTCCACGAAACACTGGATGGCAGAAATAAACACTCTGAAGAGATTTATGAAGAAGTGAAAACTGCCCTGAAAACCGCCTTCCCCAAAATGAACAGAGCGATAATGACCCCTGCCTTTGAAAGTCAGAAAGATTTCTCCTCTTGCGGTGTTTTTACTAAAAAAACACTGTGTGCCCTGGCCAAACCGGAGAATAAGCTGGATGAATGGTTTTTGAGACAAGCCCAAGTACCAGAGACACCCAACGGTGATAAACCAAAATCTAAAACAAGAGATCTAATAATTGATCTGGTGGAGTACCCTGCTGTTCTCCTAAAGCTCTATCAGGGCTCAAAGGAAGACCTGAACCAAACGGTACCTGTTAATGCCATTAGTCCACATGCAGGCCATAAATTGATGGACGCTGTCGTCCACAGAGAAAAAGTAAAAGACGGAGTTAAGATCTCATCACAAATGACTCTAAAAGAGTACCGCGAGTATCATAGCTACAAAAGCGTTCTGAATGACACGAATTGTGGTGCGCAACAACTAGAGTACTGTCTGGTCAGTACCGGAAAGCGTTACAAAATGCTGATGTTATGGCGAGACCACTTTCTTTCTGATTCTGACACAACCGCATCTACCACAGATACTTCTTCTACGTCAGAGCTTTTAACCCTCAGAAAGCGCAGCCACGACAGTGCTTCAGAAGCTCACGTTAATAGCTACTCAGAATCAGATCTGAGCGAAGATGCCCTGAGAATTAAACAGGAACACAGTTATTCGCTTTCACCTGATCATACTTTGCCTGCGGCCAAGAAAAAGTCACCGTCTCTCCCAAGAAAAGAAGAATCCGAACCCGTTGACGGCCCATTTTTATGTATTAAAGCTACCGACCAGAGAGAGTCTGAAGCCAATGACGGTAGCAGCGAAACACTGGATAGAACCGTTGCCCCACACAAAACCAATCACAAAACCAAACACAATATCCATGAAAGATTAGCCACAGCAAACATGAGTAAATCTTATAAAGAGCTTCTGACGCAGCTGCCTCTTCGCTACAAAAAAGGGAGCTCCAAAACAGAGATACTGCGCGCTGCTGCCGAGTTTATTCAAGATAAACAAAACCGTCCTCTGAGCGACTTGCAACTACAACCGCATATTGCTCCCTCACAAACAACAGACCCAATAGAATTAACTTTTTCAGCTGAAGCTGAGAATACCTCAAAGCTGACCAAGAAAAATGCTCATAACCAGATTGAACGAAATCGCCGGGCTGTCATTAATCAATGGCTCGATATACTGGCAACGTTAATACCCGACCCAGAAAAAAAGAAACGTTCGAAGCAGGCGATACTGTTGGCAACTATTGCGAAAGTAAAAGAGCTCCGACAAGTAAGCACAGAGCCACTGTCCGATGATGACGAACAACCTGACAAACACACGACCTCAAGAGTTTGCAGCCCTGAATTAATGGAAATACAACCCCAATGCTCCAGTTACGCCTCAAGAAAGCATTCATAGTGTTGTGCTGCAAGATTTATCAGTCTCTGCCTCGACTCAAGACTTCCCCATGCACAATGGGGAGTGACAATCAGATTAGGTAATGATGTTCTGAGCAGAATATTGCCATTAACTGGCGGCTCTTCTGTTAAAACATCAAAGCCGGCTCCCCCCAAACGCCCTGATTCCAGCGCTTTGGCCAAAGCACATTCATCGACCAATCCACCTCTGGAAGTATTGATCAGAATAGCGGTGGACTTCATCAATGAGAGCCTGTTCTGATCCAACAGGTTGGCAGTGCTTTCATTCAAGGGGCAATGCAAACTAACGACATCTGCCTGCTTAAGCCCTTTATCCAGCTCAACCCGGTCATTCCCTTTAGTACCCGAACCCGGAACAGCCGCCTTCAACACCGTCATTCCAAAAGCTTCTGCCAACCTGGCTGTAGCCTTGCCTAAATCACCAAAGCCAATGACCAGTAACGTTTTACCTTCCAGCTCTATAATGGGGTGATTCAACAAACAGAAACTATTACTTTTTCCCCAGGTACCATTCTCAACATCACGAGAGTAAGCAGGTATCGAACCAGCCAGGGAGAGGATCAAAGCCATAGCGTGCTGAGCTACCGATGCAGTGCTGTATCGCTCTATATTTTGAACTCTGATGCCCCGGAGCTCACATGCAGCCAGATCAATATTGTTTGTTCCTGTCGCCAGCACTCCGATATAGTGAAGGTTGGGCAGAGAAGAGAGCATCGACTCATCAATAACCACTTTATTGGTAAAAATTGCTACAGCATCACGACAGCGTTCAACCACATTTTCAGGCTCACTGGTATCGAATACCTCCAGAGATAAAGGAAGCTGCTGAAAGGCAGCCAGAGAAACATCGTCTCCTAACGTTGCAGCATCCAATAAAACAGCTTTGTTGGTTTTACTCACACTTTTTCCTTCATTTCTTTTTCAGGCGAAGCGTTTTCAGGCGAAGCGTTTTCAGGCTGCTATTCTGATCGTTATATAAGACAGACACAGCCCCGGTAAACAGGAGGTATCCATGGAACCTGCTCATCACACCATGAACGATCTATTTAATCAGCTCGGACTGCCCAGCAGTGATAAAGAGATTGATGCGTTTATTGAAAAGCATCAAACAATGCCACACCAAACAAAAATTCAGCATGCTGAATTTTTTTCAGACAGCCAGCAGGCATTTATCCAACAGGCTTATCATGAAGACGCTGACTGGGTCGTTGTGATCGAGCATCTGGATGCTCTGCTACGTGGAAGCTAGTACCAGCCCATACCGTTCGCACTGAGCCTGTCGAAGTGCATTACCAGCATCCTTCGACAAGCTCAGGATGAACGGAGTATCTATGAGCATTAACGCTTGGCTGCACTTGCGAGAAAATCCTTCCTGAACGTCAAGATACTGTTCTGTTGATATCAGCCCAGTCTCTGGCGGACAGCCTCAAACAAACAGACACCTGTCGCTACAGAGACATTCAAACTACTGACTGACCCAGCCATGGGAATAAAAATCAGTGAATCACACTTGTCCCGGGTCAGTCTTCTCATACCTTTACCTTCAGCGCCCATGACCAGAGCCAAAGAACCTTTAAGGTCGGTCTTGTAGATATCAGAAGCGCTTTCACCTGCGGTACCCATCATCCAGATACCTCGATCTTTCAGCCATTCCATAGTGCGGGAAAGATTGGTCACCTGAACCAGTGGAACATTCTCTGCTGCTCCACAGGCTACCTTTCGAGCGGTGGCATTCAGGCTGGCTGACTTATCCTTGGGCGTAATCAGAGCGTGCACACCTGCGGCATCCGCCGTTCTCAGGCAGGCTCCCAGGTTGTGAGGGTCAGTGACACCGTCCAGAATCAGAAGAAAAGGGGGCTCATCGAGGTTATTCAGAAGATCTTCAAGATCACCTTCCCGATACACTTTTGCCTGGGCAACACGAGCAACAATCCCCTGATGCACACCTTCTACCTTGGAGTCCAGGCGACTTCTCTCGACAAACCGTACCGTCACACCATGACTTCGGGCTTCATCAACCAAGCCACTGATTCGTTTGTCAGTCCGACCTTTCTGGATCAGAAGCTCAAGAACTTTTTCTGGAGAATGCTCAAACAGGCTCTGCACGGCATGCAGGCCAAAAACCAAATCGTCGCTCATTGTCTGGGATTTCATTAAAGGAAAAGGAGGAGTAAGAATGAACGAATAGTAGCAGACCAGCCTCTTCTGTTGGAACTCTGACCTATCCACCTAGGAGGCTGACCGAGAATAGCGTCCGAGCATAAAATTCAGTAGAACGAGTCAGCTTTTTCACTGAATTTGTGCGAATAGTTGACCTATTTAAGCAAATTCAGTGGAAAAGATGGCCGTTCTTTCTGGATTTTAGGCCGGACTGTTTATTCTCGGTCAGCCTCCTAGTATTGCTAACAACTGTGACAGCATTTCTAACAGCAGTAAAACTCTTCTGCAGACTCCTTGTCCAATAGAAACAATTACATCAACCCGGAGCCTCTTCCATGCTAACACAGATCATTCAGAAACCACGCAAACAGCAACCGATAGAGCCCAGGACGCCAACGGAGCAAAGCAAAACACCTAATGACACGCCTAAACAGATAGTCGGTGGTTCTCTGGATAGAACCCACGACCATTGGAGCCAGCACCCGAAATGTTCTGAACGGAAAGTGGAATGGATAGAAAAGCGTCAATCGTTGGTGCAACCTCTTCCAAATGAATACTATAAACTTCCTGATGGTATTGATTCCAGCGCTCTGGACAGGGAGTTCGACCAACTATTTACTGAGCTGGAAAGCTTCTCTCTGGAGGAACATTGGCTCTCCGAAGAGTTTGGGTTAGACGCTGGTATTTTAGCGAAAAGGATACAGGCCGCTGAAAAAGATGTGAAAGAACGTTTATCTCTGGAAAAAGATGTTGCTGGATTTGTAAACAAACTGACTGACAATTTTATCTCACCGGAAAAAAATAAAGCGGCAACACACTTTATTACCTGTATGGAAGAGTTCAGAAGGATAGCCAAAGCTCTGCCAAAATCTGAATTTTCCAGAAATCTTATTAAAAAAGCTTTAAATAAACTGGCAGACCAGATGGATTTCCTTACAGCGGAAGTTAGAAAACACTGCATTAGACAAACCTACCGCCACCTTGAAAAAGATAAAGTCATGGACAGGTGCTCAACAGAGGAACAGAAAAATCAGGTACAGGCTGTACAAGATTTAATGGCATTTGAGGAGTATCAGCTGGATATTAACGCCATAGTCAGTGAAGTAGTCGATCCTTCCCAACCTGGAGACTCATCGGATGAAGGTGAAGGCGAAGAAGCATTATCTGGTTCAGATCATGCTCAAATGAAACAAGAAGCAGCAATAAAGGCTAAAGAAATAAAGGCTAAAGAAATAAAGGCTAAAGAGTGGAGTGAAAGAAAAGCCAGAGAAGATGAAAACTTTCAAATAGCTATCACCTCGCTAGATGATATTACAAGACAAATACAGGAGCTAGAGGCTCGCAGAAAGAAGGAGGCGTCTGATCGTTTAAACCCATGGCAAAAGCTTGTGGAAAAAAAGGAGCAAGAAGCTTTAGAAAAAGAAAAAATATTGCCTTCGCCCTCAACAGTTTCAGTACCTGCCAGGCCAATTCCATCACCCAAAAGCATTGAAAAAAGAGAAGACAATGCTCCTAAGCCTGTTCCTTCATCAGTAATGCCTTACGCACATTTATATCCTGCTTTAGACGGCATTAAAGACAGAGATGGAAAACCTGAGGATAGCTCTCTACCACCGCCTTCTATAACTCTGCAGCCTACTCCATCAGTGCCGGTTGAACCTGTAAAAGCAAAAGAGATTACGAAAACGAATAAGAAATTTAAAATAATTGAGCAAAGAAAGCAGGAGGTTGCCGACGCTCAGGGAGAGCAAGACAAAATGGCTGAAGCCACTAAAAAAATGGTTTTTATGGCTGACCAAGTGAATAAAAAAGTGACTGAAAGAACAAGAGATATTGCAAAGAAACCACTCTCCAAAGACAAAGTAATCAGTAAAATCGGACACCTTGTCGATGTACGAGCCATTCAGGATAAGATCGTGCCCCCAGGAACACGCCCTTGCGAAGTAGTAACCGTCAATGAGGCAGAACCTGGAAAACCCGCCAACATACATGGCACTTTAGTGGAACTTCTTGAACAGCCAGTCATGAGGCGATTTGATTCTCAATCTGATGCATCTCCTGACCAAGTCAGAAGCTGGTCTCTCCAACAGTTGAGAGAAAAGTTCGAAGAAAAAGCTGATCGATTCAGCGAGCCCCAGAGAGAGTGCATAATAAAGCATTTACGTACACTAAAAAGCTTTCTTGGAAACAAAAGTTACCCCTTTAGCTATTTCAGAAACATGACAACACCCGTGAAATTACCAGAGGAGCCATTTGGTTTGATTGCACAGAGCCTGTACGATGAATGGATAGGATTCCCAATGGTTTCCCATGGAGACTACGCAAAAATTCATGCCTTTGATGATTCGACGCTCTCCCGTTTTCTGTCTGAAATATTTTCCGAAACCACTATGACGGTTTTGGAATCGCTATTCCCCAATAAAGCAGGAATAAAAGGAGTAATCAGCGGCAAAGACTTATGCTCCAAGCCCAAAGATGCGTTTGATGTTGGGTGCGTGACGCACACTAACGATATTCGCATAGCGATGTTGTATTCACCCTCTAAGCGTTCTCACTATTTAGCAGTTCGAGAACGTGGAAAAGAAAGTGTTATCCGCTGTAAAGGGAAAAACACCAGTGAATATTTAGGGGGAAGAAGAAGCACCAATATCGCCTACCAAAGCATAAAAGTACCTATGATCGGAGATAATGGATCTTCAGCGCTGGCGATTTCAAAGAGTAATCCTCTGCCCTACAAACCAACATTTTGAAGGCTGAACGGTATTGTTGCAAAGTGAGCAAAGCCCTGTGAGCCTGAGAGAAGCAGGTGATCGGGGTGAGTGAACGGTATGGAGATTAAGACTTAGGAATAGTCCGTAAATAACTTCCTTATTTGACCACCCCCCGTTCGGGCTGAGCCTGTCGAAGCCCAGAGCCACCTCCCTTCGACAGGCTCAGGGTGAACGGAGTTCATGTTTTAATCGGGAAGTTATTTCAAGACAAATCCTTAGATTCATTAGGCTCTGAGGCTTCGCTCCTTTGCTGCCTACCCACACCTTCAAGGGTAATGGGCCCAGGAGGCTGACCGAGAATAGACAGCCCGGCCTAAAATCCAGAAAGAACAGCCATCTTTTCCACTGAATTTTATGCTCGGACGCTATTCTCGGTCAGCCTCCTATCCAGGGTATTTTAAAGACTCAGGTTTGACATTCATTGATTTTAAAAACACGCTGAGCATTTTCACGGAGAAACTTCGGCCAGACCTCATCTTTGAAAGGCACGTCAGGCATGTCTCTAAAAATACGATCCAAAGAGATCCCCATAGGAAAATAGCCGGCATACATTACCTGGTTTGCCCCCCGAGTATTGGCAAAATCAATAATGGATTCCGGATAATATTTGGGGGCAAAAGCACTGGTGGAATAGTAAAGATTGGGGTACTTGAGCATCAGCTTCCAGGCCAGATCATCCCAGGGTTCACCGCCATGCCTCATGACCACTTTCAGCTCAGGGAAAAACCAGCAAACTTCATCTAATAACTCTACCTTTTGAGGTGCCATAGGCAGACGAGGGCCTGGTACGCCGACACAAACACAAAACGGCAGATCCAGCTCCACCAGCTTGGCATAAATGGGATACCACTTTTTATCGTTGATCGGAACCTGAGGACAAAGACCTGAGGGAAAGCCCGTCACCGCCTTGAGTCCGTATTCGTGATACAACCTTTCTATCTTGCGTACTTCATCCATTGCATTGTTGGGATTCGCTTCATAAGAAGCCATAAAGCGCTCTGGGTGGCGACGCAGGGCTTCCATAGCGGTTTCATTATTCTCATCAAACCCCATCAACGCCTTTTCAATATTATGCTTATCCATCTGCTCCAGCGTGTAAGCAATATAATCTTCTTTCTTACCCGCTTGAGGAATATCCTTGAACATATACTGGGCTGGCATTTTGAAGAGCTCACGGCTCTCAGCATCCAACAGCATCGGCTTCATATACTCGTACCACTGACTGTTGTCTTCACCGGGTACGCTAAGCATTAGATCAATGACTTTGATATCGCTGGGCATTGGCATCTTTCTGGCCCCTTTATTCTTATTGTTATTTACCCGACTATTGTGCAGAGCAGGACAGGAGTCGGCAACTTCTATTCAGGCTATCGACTTAAATCCATAGCCTGAATGAAGATTATCTGACAGGAAGCACATACAAAAGGACTGCAAAGAAATGGCAGACACTGCCACCCAGAACAAACACATGCCAGATAGCATGGTTGAATGGCAGCTGTTTCCACAAATAGAAAACGGCGCCCAATGTGTAAGAAAGACCACCCGCGACCAGCCAATAAATACCTTCCATTGATATCTGACTGGCCAGTTCTTTTGAAGCAAACAGCACCAACCAGCCCATCAGAATATACGTCGCTACTGAAAGCTTTTTGAATCGGGGGCCAAACCAGACCTTGAAGACAATCCCTGTGATAGCCAGTATCCAGATGATCGCGAACATGATCCAGCCCACTGTTCCTCTCATGCTGACCAACAGGAACGGAGTATAGGTTCCGGCAATTAATAAATAGATGGAACAATGATCCATCAGTTTGAAGACCTTCTTGGTCTTTTCATGCTGAAAGCTGTGGTACAACGTTGACGAAAGAAACAAAAGTACCAATGTTGCTCCATAGATACTGAAGCTGACAATCCGCCACACGTCTTGCTGCTGGGCAGCATAGACCACCAGCAGGGTCAAACCCGCAACACTAAGCAAAGCACCCAGGCCATGAGTGATACTGTTCGCGATTTCTTCTGCCAGGCTGTAGCTTCTGGCCATCAAGTTGTTTCCTTTAGGGTAATCAGTTGCCATTTTATCGTAAAAACCTTTTCACCACCGAAAGGCGCAAGTATGAGTTAAAGCCACTTTGGGCCGATTCGTAATCGTTTTTATCTTCAGTAAGCCTAAAAGCACAAAAACAGTGCCAATATTCATGGCTGAGTTGATTATTTCGCCATCATACAGGGATATGGGCCCAACTCTGACTGGCAATTCCACTTAAAGCCAGAACCCCTCGGAAATAATGCTCCTGAGCAAGCCCTTTTTTCTACACTCTCTGTGAACTTAGCAACAAGATTGCGATCAAAACTAGGACTTACGCATTGACAGCACCTACTGAAGTTTGATGACGGCCAGAAATAACTGTTTTTTTCCAGGGATGAAAGTGAGAAGTACAACTCGCCCAACGACTGCACGATGCACCCTTTCGCAATACATGGGCTTTTTGATTAGTGAACCAAAATCATCAACATGCACAAGGCTGACAGAAGTGGCTGGCACCCCTCACGATAGCGCTAATCATTTTCTGCACCGCGAGGATTATCAATCATCAAACAAGGTTCATGTTCGCCGTTGAAAAAACAGGACAGTATCACTGGAAAAAGGTCAGTGGCAGCAGGTTCAGCATCTTGAAATACCAGATGATGGCCTGAACGCGTGGGTCAAAGATTTTGGCAAGGTCAGGTTGTTTAGGACGATACTAAAAGACCATTGTCGCCACTACGTTTCGCCAGCCTATTGAGCTTTGTATATCTTCAGAAAATGCAGATAGCACAGGAGTTTACGAATATTTATCAGCACCAACGTGAGCTATTTAAAGAGACGGTGGGTGCTTTCATTGAGCGTTTTGCAAAGGGCAAAGATTACCTGCTGCCAAAATTGGCAGGTGCCATCAATGCGTAAGTCCTACTAAACCACTTTTTTACCTCAATATTTATTGCTTAGGGTCCAGAACCTGACTAATGAAGCTGTATTCTTTTATCGCTTTGTGGAGGCATCCACTGGTAGCAGGGATCGTTATCTGGACCCTGGGAACCTGCTTACCTTTACAATCGAATCAGGCCGATCAGATCCGTGGATGGCAGAGCAACCCGGCGCCTTTATTTCTTTTTCGAATCAAGATGATGAAAAGCGTTCTGGAGAAAAGTGGCACCAAAGTGCACCCCTTTACCAAAGCCGATCGCTGGCATACCCGGCTGACCCAGCTGGAACAAACCATCCGGCAAGCGGAGCTTAATCAACGCTATCCAGTTTCACCCGACTTTGCCAAAGCTGAGCGACTTATTGATAAAGCCCTTACCCATCAGCACTCCCGCCTTGCGCATGAACAGCACTTTTCTCAATCGATTCAGTCAGTCACACGATTAACTCTGAACTATGTCGAAGGTTATCTGCAGGAACATTACTGCCCGGGGCAAGCTTCCCGGATGATCGATAAAGGTCAGGCACTGGGGGCTATCCCCGGTTTGGCCGACTGGGTTCTTGGCGCTCAGAATGAGCTAAGCCAGCCCACCATCAAAAAGCTTCCTGTGACAATATCCAATACAGAAGCGCCCACAGATGCGTCTGGCGACGATACCTCCTCACAGCCCAGCCTGAGTATTCCTGAAAACTTTGAGCCCCTGATCAGAGAGTTGCAATCTGACCAGATCAAGCTGAACGCGCAGGAAGAACGTATCAACATTCTCTCTTCTGACCTGAGAAGCAAACAGTCAGAGCTTAGCCAGCAAAAAGAGCTGACAACCACCTTGCTGACTTTACGTCAGGAAAAAGAACGGATGCACCAGCAAATAAGTAACCAGAAGCAGATACTGGAAACGGCCAGTGTTGGCCTGGTCGCCGAACAGGACAGACTGAAGCAGCTGGAACAACAACTCTTGAGCGAAGACTTTGATACTCCCCTGCCTCAACAGGACGACCTTCCTGACTCACCTTTACTGCTGGACAGCCCTGAACCACAGGAGAATCCTTTTCAGCGTGACCAGTTCATTGCGAATCTCAAAAGAATCAAGCTAGAAGAACAGCAGAGTTCAATCCACCAACAACGCCATGAAGCTCTTTCAGAGTTGAGAAAAATAGAAGACCGGCAGAAACGCTTGCAAAGCCACCATCAGAATGTTCGGCAGGCACTTGATCGCTGGGCGTTGAAAAAATCCTCGATCGAAGAAATTCTGGACCAAAAAAATAAAAAACTAAACGGCCTGCAACTTGAGCTGGATAAACATCGACAGACTTTGGCAACAGGACTTCACCAGCAGGAAGCGAGAGCCAGAGAGATAGAAGATTTAAATACGGCTCTACTGGAAGATCAAACCGCTGACTTGTCTGCCAGGGTGAAAGCGTTACAAGAAACACTCAAAGACAAACAGGAAGAGTTTAGTGCGATAAAGCAGCAAAAAGAGCTGTGGACACGAGAAATAGAGGAGCTTGGTCAATCAGACAAGGTGACAGCTGAAGATCTGGAAGCTCTGCATCAGATGACCCTTAACCACGAGAAAACGTTTATAAAGCCTCTGCAAGACAACGTTAAACAGGCGGAGCATGAGCTGAGGCAGGAAAAAGACAGGCTCAAGAAGGCTCAAACGTCGCTGGATGAAGTCAATCTTGAGCACAACAAAATCACTGCAGAGATCAAAGGCAGCCAGTCATTAGTCCGTCAACTTGAACAAAAGCTAAAGCCGCACACCGTTGAAATTAAGGAAACTGAAGCCTCTTTGCTGGCTCATGAAGAGTTACACGACGATCTAATACAAAACCTCAATCGCGCTCAAAGTGAACTGGATCAAACCTCAAAAGACAATACAAGGCACACACTCGACAGGCAGCTTTCGGAGCTTAACCGACTCTTAGACAGAATCTCTGTAGACGAACAATCCAGTGACCCGCCTTTAGATACTGAAGTGTTCAATTCGGATCTTCCCAAGAATAGCAACCCGACATTAGAAGCCTATATTTTAGAGCAAAGAGAGCTTCTGGAAAAAAGACAGCACTCATACAATCAAGCACTCGAAGAGCAGCATACCGTTGAAAAAAATGCCTTACACCTTGATCAAGAGTTAAACGAACTGTTTTTTGAGCACAAACAGACGGCTTTAGAGAGTGATGATCTTTTGGGTGAGAAGAAACCCGTGGAAATCAGCGAAAATGATTATCAACAAAGGCTCCAAACGTTTTCAGCACAGGAACAGAGGTTGAACCAGCAAGTTGAAACCCTGGCAGGCGACCTGGAGCAACTGAATATACATCAGGAAGTGCTGGTCAGAGACAGGAATAATCATTGGGAAGCCTTAAACCGGCTAGCCAACGAGCATGAAACGCCCCGACAAGAGCCAAGATCGCCAGAGATGTCTGATACGGACTGGGGAGCTGGTTTTTCCCGCTGGGTTGTGGGTAACTCAGCCTGGATTGCTCCGGCTAACAAGGTTCTGGTCAGGGGGATGATTGCCTGGTATACCGCTTCAAGCGCCTATTACGGACTGTTAAGCTGGTATGAAGGCAGTCAGGAAAACTATTCAAAAACACAAGCCGAGGAGGCCTTGACAGCCGCTCTAAGTGATGACAACCTGGCTCTTTATGGCACAACACCCGCTCCACAACCCAAACCCGCTGTAAACAGTGTGGATTCCTTGAGGGTTAATCAGACATCCGAAGAAGCCCCGGTATGCCTGGCTCCCCAAACCCCCCCTAATGACAAACACAATTTTCATGAGTTTATTCTGAAGCGCCCTCCTGTTTCAGAAGTAAAACCAGTGACGCCACCACCTATCAACACAAACGACACTTGCCCAGCAACAGAAATAAAACCCGAAACGCCCCAGAAAATGGATCAACAGTCTTTACCGGTTACATTGAACAACCCAGACAAAGTGAACTCGAAAAGGACAGATGGCTTTACCGAAAAGTTTGACTTCAAAAAGTATGCCGACTCATTCCGAAAACCCGCTTTTTCTAAACCAGTAGCACCTCCGCCTGTAAAACACACGAAGCTGGAAAGGCCTGAGGCTTCCGATGGGTTCAGCCAAAAATTCGACTATAAAGTTTATGCTGATTCTTTCCGCCCACCCGAATGCCCGGCACCTGCGAGCATTAATACGGAGACAGTGTCGAATACAACTCAGCTTCATCCAGCCTCTGTCAGCCAGCCCGAAGATGTTCAAGGCTTTACCAAAAAGTTCGACTTTAAGGCTTATGCCGACTCTTTCCGGCAACCCACAAGCCCTGTACTGCCTGATTCAGAAGCTGACGAGAACCAGCAACTTGAACCTGCTAAGGCTCAGGAAGAGAGTTTGAATAGCGAACACGAAAGTGACCCCGAGCTTTCAGAACCTGAAGAGAACCCGGAAGAGTTACCCGAACAGAACGAAGAGCAGGCTCCAGAAAATGACCCTGAACCAGCGCCTGATGAGCCACAGTCAGAAGAACCACAAGTCGCACCCACTTTTGATCATCAAGCCCTACACCAACAAAGTATGCGTGATCGCAGTCATTCCATACAGTCGATGAATTCAGTGACTGGTCTCTTCACCTTGTCTTTCATGTCTGGAGTCTGGGACTCCTGCCATGCTATCTGGAACCAACATGCCTCTGAGGAACCTCTTGCACCGGAGTTCACTCATTTGTCCGGCTTTTCTTATGGCGACATGACGCTGGCGTCTAATGATCAGACAGGTCAGTGGTACACTTTTTTGCAAGGACACAGCCAATCAGGCTCTCATGAATCGACTCATTGGCAGGGCAGTACATTCTCCTGGGGAACTCTGGGTTTTATCAACGATAACTGGTTGGCCGGCTTGATGGTTTCCCGACAACGGGTCTCTATAAATCTTGATGTCAAAGGCGACTCAGTAAAGACAGAAGCCACCCAGTTCAGCTTGCTTTCATCCTTTCAACATTCTGCCTGGCGCCATAACTTGATGCTCGGACTGGGCTGGCCTGAATACCGTGTTAAAAGCCCGATCACCGGTGAAGATGACTTCCAAACCTTACAATGGCAGGGATACGCTTCCACAGGCTACCAGATTAAGCCGGGCTGGTTTAGCGACACTTTCAGTATTGAACCTCGCATTGAGATACTGAAAATCTGGAACAAGCCGACTCAACACAGCTTGAATATTGATCAGGATTCATCAGCATCCAATCTGAAATCAAACTCAGGGGCTGAGGTCTATCAACTGGGTGTTCAACTGGAGCTTCTGCTCCCTGGCATCAGCCAACAACAGCAATGGTTACTTTACGCTGGACGCCAACACGTCAGGGGCAGTGCTGAATTGAGCTATGAGCTGGTAGAAAGCTCAACCCTTGCCGAAACCCACAACAAGATCAGCAGCAAAGAGCAGGTTGATTACACTATTCTTGCAGCCAGCTTCCGCCATGAGCTCAGCAATGTTTTATCCATCAGCTTCAAGATCAACGGTCAATGGAGTCATGCTGGCAGCAACAGTGGTTTGAATTTGAATTTCACCCGCTCATTTTAAGATCAAAAAACCGGCAAGCAGCTGATCTTTAACTATGCTCTTTTGCTTGATTATAAAAAAAGAGCCGTCATCAATCATGAATAAAAAACATTGGTTTCTTGCCAGCAGTTTCGCAATTCTGACTCAATCAGCAGCCGGCTTAACGCCTCTGTTTCTGGAGCTTAAATTTCCAATTTGGTCACCGGCACTGAAATTTATTGAAGATCACAGGCTGCTTCAACTCAAAAAACCTGTGCCTTATCTGGACGCTTTAAACCACTCCTTTTTTATGCTCCCGATCCAGAGTGATTCACCTCTCTATATTCTGTTCAATGAAGACGCTGCCCCAAACACAGAAGAATGGAACATCAATCAATTTCTCACCCAAATGAATCAGAGCGATACAATCGTTCAAGCTCTGGAAGAACTCTTTGCGAGCCATTCAGACAGCCATCTTGATGCTATCTGCGAGATTATGCAGTTATTAGGTGCTCAGCCTCATACAGCCCAGTATCTGAACACTCTCAGCTTTAATATCAACACCCAGATACTGACCCATGCACTGCATCAAACCAATATCATCAAGCTTCTTCAAGCACTTTTAGACGGCTCTGATACCGGATGGCAAAACCTGATTTTAAACCTGGATGCCGCCGCCCAGCTATTGCACCTGGCATCACAACTGGTTGATCCACAGGTGCAAACAGTCTTGATCAATAGCATCGCAAGCCACCTTAACAGTGAGCACCTGTACGACTACATCAACAAACAAAAAGTGGTGGGCTTCCTATACCTCATCCACCACACTCTGGAGTTTTGGCCCATTAACGATGTTGACCCTTATGATCCAGTTTTTATGTCCAGCGCCGAGATTATTCTGGATTATTTACAAACCAGAAGCACCATATCCAGGTTTGGCCCTGTGCATGATATGCTCAACCTTCCAGCCAGCTTTGCCCGTATTTTTGCTTTTCGACCCGAGATAGTCGGTATTTATTATCAGGCTTTTGGGCAATGGGACTTTGACCCCAGGGCTTTGTATCAAGCTATGGCATTTTTTAAAGATGCTTTCATGGGTCATCCAGCCCAGATGAATAATGCCTCTCATTTATGCCTGTTGCGCTTCATTCAATTTTTCAAAAATCCTGAGCTTATGAGGATATTGACTCGACTCGCTGCTATTTCCCTCTATCAACCTATCATCTTTCAACTCTACCCAGTCTTTGCTCGATCAGCAGAAGAAGTGAGCAGCTGGTTAATAAACCCTCAAACTCCCCAACTGGCAATCGTTGGTATCTCTTTGCTGCACGTTACCAGTGCGAATATCTATCAGATACCCTCAACAAATAGGCGTTCAATGGCTTATTCTGTTATATCCACGATGGTCACACAGGCATTATCTGAAATTTATTCCGATGATACATTGCCCGATATTATTCACCATACCACCGCATTAATTCTGGATGTCTTTCCCGAGCTACAAACCTTGGATACTCCCGAAGCGTTATCGGAGCACCTCAACTCACTCATTCAGACGAACGAATTTAACCTGAGTCAGGTTATGAATTATCTGGAGATACCCGAGCTGGGTAAAAATGAGGCAAACACTCAACAATAAGTGAATATTGTCCACTATTGTTGAAATTTTTTTGAAATAAATGTGAAAAGTAAACATCATATAAATACAACATAATGCTCGCAGTAGAAGCCTTGTAAGAAATGAACATTTATTTCCCCCTTGGCTAGTGCAGTTCATAGACGCCTGTAGCGAATAATTAACAGCCCATAACAGTACTAATGAATAAAAATAAATGTTTATGGCATGTCGGACTCTTCCTTGCCGCCAGTATTTCAGGGAACGTTTTGGCATCCACTATTGATGATGTTACCCGTACCGGTCAGGATCGCATCCAGTCCGGCCAAAAAGCCCAGCAGCAGATAGAATCGATTGATAATCAGATCACATCTCTGGAAACAGAATACCTTCACCTCAGCAAGATTACAGAAGGTATCAAGACCTACAATTCCGTCCTCAAGCAACAGCTGGACAATCAGACGGCAGAAATAGCGGATATTCAGAACTCCATTGAAAATGCCGCCGAGATTGAACGACAGATCATTCCTTTAATTGATCGCATGATCGCTGCACTGGACTCTTTTGTCACACTGGACACGCCCTTTCTGCCTGAAGAACGGCTGCAGCGTGTCGAGTCCCTGAAAACCTTGCTGGGTCGTCCTGATGTTTCGACCGCAGAGAAGCTACGAAAAGTCTTTGAAGCCTACCAGGAAGAAAATAAATACGGTCGAACGATCGAAGCTTATCGTGGCCAACTGGAACTGGATGGTTCAGCTCGCGATGTCGACTTTTTAAGAGTGGGTCGGGTGGCTTTACTGTATCAAACGGCTTCAGGTGATCAGATGGGTGCCTGGAATGCGGCAACCAAGCAGTGGCAAAGCCTTGAAGCCTCTGACTACCAGCGTCATCTCAGTCAGGGTCTGAAAATGGCCCGAAAACAGACGGCTCCGGACCTGCTGTCTATCCCGGTTTTTAATGTTGATACCCAAGGAGAAGCCCAATGAGATTCATCAAGGCTATACTCCTCAGCGCAGTATTTATTCCTTCAGTGTTATCCGCCAATGAGCCGGTCACTCTGGACGCTCTGCTGGAACAAATTAAAAAAGGCAGTATTGAAGATCAGGCACTGCACAAAACCAGACTGGCTGACTTCAGAAAAACCAGAGCTGAGCAACAACAAAAGCTCAACAGCCTCCAACAGGAAAAAACCAGACTGGATCAGGTCAGTCAGGACTATGAACAGCAATACGAGCAAAACAGTCAGGCACTGGACGAACTGAACGAAGCTCTGTCCCTGAAACTGGGCACCATGAAAGAACTGTTTGGTGTGCTGCAGCAAACAGCCAATGAAAGTCGCTCCCAGTTCAATGGTTCTATTACCCAGGTTCAATACCCTGAGCGGGACCTCTTTCTGGAAGCCTTTTCTGAAAACATGGGCAAAGCCACCCGTCTTCCCGACTTACAGGATATAGAGCGACTATGGTTTGAGCTCCAACAGGAAATGACTGAATCCGGTAAGGTCGTGCGCTTCCAGGCTCAGGTCACCAATACTTCAGGAGAGATAGAACAGACAGACGTGACCCGAGTAGGTCTGTTTAATGTCGTCAGCCATGATAAATACCTGCAGTACATTGCCGAAACAGGCCGACTGATTGAGCTGCCACGCCAGCCACAAGGCCGCTATCTTGACTCAGTTGCAAAGCTGAATAGCTTTTCTAACAACACTGATAATACGACACCCATCACTTTTTCTCTGGACCCAACCAGAGGACAACTGTTGTCCATGCTGGTCAATGTGCCAGGACTGCAGGAACGTATTGAACAGGGTGGTATCGTGGGCTATGTCATTCTGGCTCTGGGATTACTGGCACTCCTTGTGACTCTGGAACGCCTGATGACGCTTGGGCTGATGGGAAGCAATATCAGGAAACAGATCAAGAACCCAGGCACCCACGGCAACAACCCACTGGGAAGAATTCTGGCATGCTATGAGAAGAATCGCTCTGCAGACCCCGAAACACTGGAATTAAAAATCGGCGAAGCCTTGATGAAAGAGGTGCCCGCCATACAGAAACGTCTGACCCTTCTTAAAGTGATTGCCGTTATCTCTCCCCTTCTGGGATTGCTGGGAACCGTTACCGGAATGATTGTCACCTTTCAGGCCCTCACTCTGTTTGGAACCGGTGACCCACGACTCATGGCTGGAGGTATCTCCCAGGCACTGGTAACCACTGTTCTGGGTCTGGCTGTAGCCATCCCAACCATGCTGCTGCACTCTCTGGTCTCCAGCAAAGCCAAAGTCCTGTCCCAAATTCTGGAAGAACAGGCAGTCGGTATTATTGCCGAGCAGGCGGGCAAGGTTCAGTCAGCACCTGAAACGACTGTTACCAGCCGTCCGAAAACCCCGGCTGAAGCCATAGCCTGATATCAGTGGGGAACAAGGAATGGAACAGATACTGATTTCGATCCGGGACTTTCTGGAGCTGGGGGGCACGGTTTTGACCGTCATTGCCGTGGTCACAGGAGTGCTCTGGATACTGGTTCTGGAAAGAATCTACTACCTGAAATTCCACCATCCAAAAATGGTGAAAAAAGCACTGACACTCTGGCAGGCTCAGGACCACAGCGAACCCTGGTTTACTCAAGCGTCTGCGGCCCAGGATAAAAATATTTCGAAAGCCACCTATGAAAATGACAAAAAAACGAAATATTTTTTCCAACAAAAGCTAAAACGAAGACTGATGTCTCTGGTCAACCTTAAATTGGAACGCAACCTTGCCTTGATCAAAACCCTCATTGCAGTCTGCCCTCTTTTGGGACTGCTTGGCACGGTTACAGGGATGCTGGAAGTGTTCGAAGTAATGTCTTTCACAGGTACAGGCAATGCCCGGGCCATGGCGTCTGGCGTGTCAAAAGCGACAGTGCCAACTATGGCCGGAATGGTCACGGCCCTGTCAGGCATTCTGATCATTACCTGGTTGCTGCGCACAGCGCAGAAAGAAAAACGGCTGCTGAATGAACGCATGCTCAACCAGGCACAAAGCCCTCAGTCCATAACAACAAAGCCCCTTTCTGTTTAGGAGATCCATACAATGAGAAAATTTTCCTGGCAGGAAGGCATGGGTGATGAGGAGTTGAATATTGATGTCACTCCCATGCTGGATGTGGTGTTTATTCTGTTGATCTTTTTTATCGTCACTGCCAGCTTCGTCAAGGAAGCTGGCATAGACGTCAATCGCCCACAGGCATCGACGGCCACACAACAGGACAATGCCAGCATTTTAGTGGCATTAACTGATGACAACAGTATATGGATTGATGGCAGAAAAATTGAGCAGCATGCCCTGAGAGCCAATATTGAGAGACTTCACGCTGAGAACCCTAAAGGTTCAGTGGTTATTCAGGCCGACAAGGATTCCCGCAATGAATTATTGATCGCAGTGATGGACTCTGCCAGAGCAGTAGGCGTCAGTAATGTCGCTATTGCTACCGTTGAGGGTGAATGACGTGAGTTCTGAAACCTTAATAGATATAGAGCAGAGCTTTCGGGAGCCGCTGTTAACAAAACGACTCTTCACGGTCGCTATTCCCGGTGTTGTGATCACTCTGGCTCTGTGCTGGGGAATGAAGGCTCTCATTGACCTGCCCTCTGGGAATACTGAAGCCCAGCCCTATGGTGATGTTCTGGACTTTGTCCGGGTCAAACCTAAAGAGGAGCCGGTAAAAAAGAAAAAGCGCCCTGCCAAACCGGAAACACCAGAAGCTCCTCCACCACCACCCGCAATGCCACAAGTCAGCACCGATGCTCCGGTTCTGGAAAAAATCGCTACTGGCCGCCCTTCTATCAACCCTGCCATCAATATGGATGGACTGGGCTTTAATCTGGGCAATCTTCAGGAAGGCGAGTACCTGCCTATTGTAAAAGTCGCTCCTATCTATCCGGAACGGGCCGTCAATCGAGGTATTCAGGGTTTTTGTACGGTGGAATACACCGTAACCCGGGAAGGAACGGTTAAAGATGTTCAAGTAGTCGAGTCACTTTGCGACAGCTGGTTGTTCCAAAAGCCATCCATCAATGCGGCTAAACGTTTCCGATACCAGCCAAAAGTAGTGGGCGGAAAAACTCAGGAAGTGAAAGGCGTTAGAAACCGCTTCACCTATCTCATTCAGGGAGGCGACAATGGTTAAGTTTTCCACACTCCGCAATACTCTGGCTTGCCTGGCTCTGGCTGCTTCAATGGAGCTACATGCTACGGCCATGTCTGAATCCGTTTATCGGGCATTAGAAAGTATTCGTGATCAGGTCAATCAAACCCAGTATCAGGAAGCCCAAACTGAGCTGCAATTACTTTTAAAAGACAATAGCCGACTGTCCTCCTACGAGAAGGCTCAAATCTGGAACCTGACAGGCTATACCTTCTATCTACAGGACAACTATCCCAAAGCAGTCAATGCTTATAAGGAAGTCCTGAAACAGGAAGACCTTCCCGATGCACTCAAACTCAGCACCGGAAGAACCCTGGCTCAACTCTGGTTCAGCACCGGAAAATATCAAGAAGCTCTCCAGCAAGCCATAGCTGTCACGGCCAACCAAAAGACCCAGGATACCGGCCTGAATGTTCTGATGGCTCACTGCCTTTACCAGCTAAAAGACTACCAAGAGTCTGCCAAGATGATTCAGTCAACCATTAGCGCTTCAGATAAGCCAGAAGAAGGTTGGTATCAGCTGCTGCGGGCCAACTATCAGACACTGGAAGATTATCCAGCTGTGGAAAAAGTGCTGGAAGAGATGGTGGCACGCTATCCGAAGAAGGAATATCTGCTGGCTCTTTCCGCCATATACAGTCAACTGGAGAAGCCCAAAAAACAACTGGTACTCCTTGAAGGTGTCTTTGAATCGGGTCAGTTAGACAGCGCCCCCCATCTCAAAGCACTAGGCACACTGCTACTCCAACAAAACCTTCCAATAAAATCTGCACAGGTGCTGTCCCGGGGTTTGAAAGCAGGCTACATGGAGTCATCTCTTGATAATCTGAAACTGTTGGCACAAGCCTGGTTACAAGCCCGAGAAGATGAGAAAGCGCTTCAAACTTTGAAGAAAGCAGTCATTCTTGATAACAGCGGTAAGTCTTCACTACTGATAGCTCAGCTGCATCTTCGATCCCAACAGTGGCCACAAGCAGAACAGGCTTTAAAAACCGCTCTTTCAAAAGAGCTGGATGATAAAGCCTCTGCTCAACTGATGCTGGGTATGACCTTGTTCAACCAGAAAAAGTATCAGGATGCTGTGGCCTCACTGGAGGCCGCTTCCAACCATAAAAAGACACGGACTTCTGCTCTACAGTGGTTGGACTATACCCGTGCAGAGATAGAGCGCAGTAAGGCTGAGATATGAAGTCGTCATAAAGTAAAGATGCTTTAAAAGACTTCTGCCTTTTTGATAGGATCGGACGCATTCATTTAAGGACAACAATATAAAAGGGAGTTTTAAGTATGGGAGCCTCACACCCTCTACTTTCACAGGCGTGTAATGGTTAGTCCGACTTTATGCTATTCGACAAAGACACTAATGGTGCCTGTGGTAGAAAAGTCTATGTAGCTTCTCACCTCGCTGGAAAGTTTGCCGAGCTGGTCAGTAATGATTCCAAAGGCCAACAAATCATTCATGGTATTAAACAGCTGAAATCTACTGCTGGTGGAATTTCATCCATGTCAGCCGCTGACGATGCCAGTGTTCACATGAGTGCTATTGGTTCAGTTCAGATCACTTACTTTATTCAACAAGCTATGCGTTATGGTGATCTTAGTGGTGTGATGATTACTGATATTTCTTCAGGCGACTTTGGGGATGATAAAGTACCTGGCGCATACCACATCAAATACAGTAAAAAGAGTGAGCGTTGGACAACCGATCATATTCAAGACCCGGAGCCATCCATTTCTACTAAAAAAGTAGCTATAAATGGAGTTTGTCCCAGATTTGAGGACACAGCAATACGAGTAATGCCGGAGATGGTAGAGAAGGCTTATGGAGATGCAAAGGACACTGGCTATACATTGATGTATCACCCCGAGAAATCATGTAAACAAGGTCGTTTATGGATAACACCTGACCAAAAAAAAACCAACTTCAACGTAGCTAGCTTAACTTTGGCAAAACTACTAAAAGATGCCCAACAAAGAAATAAAGAAACTCAATGGGTCATTCACGGTAGCGGCTGCCAGCTTTTTAAATCAGCTCTCTCTTCTTTAAAGGGACACTCCCTTGACAAAGTAGAAGTATTATTTGCAGCTCCTACCAAAGCATCTCTTGAAGAACTTCTACCCATGATACGCCATGCAGGAATAAGTCTTCATAAAGATATAGTAAAAGTAAATGGAGATGACTGGACAAGTGTTTCCAACCGACTATTAAGAAAAGGCTTCCAAAAAGAGCTGCAAGAATTTGGTGAAGAGTACAGCGAAAAGCTCGCAGTTATTCGAGAGCAGGTTGCTCAAGATAGAGTAACATTCAATGGTTTTGTTACCAGTGCCTTCAAAAATTCATTCGCAATAGCAGGTGGCTTTGCTGCAGGACAAGCTGTAAACCCTTCGATAGGTGGACTAACTGGAAGTGGCGTAGCTGGTGCTGTACTAGCCTATCCTGCAATGAAGCAAAAAGCTAAAAAAGTACGAAATATAATGGGAAATCTAACCACCAACCCCGATCTTAACCCTCACTTACATCCTTTCAAGAGCGCTCATGAGTTTAATGCGCACGTAGCTACTCAGAATGGGGGACATGCGAAATCATTCTTAGCAGTTGTAAAGAGTCTATGGAGTTAATGTATGTTAGGCATTTGGTTTCGACGTCTTTTTTCCACGCCACTCAAGCCTGCAGGGCAACCTAACTTCCAGAGTGCGCCAGAACAACAATTCGACTTATCAGGCACAAAGTTAATATTTCGAAACCCTCCACAGACGACAGCAGTTCCAAGAAAAATCTGGCCTGAATCACTTAATCTCTATACTCCAAGCAGGTTTAACGAATGGCCCGATGGAAAGGGTTCTACTACAACTTTATTCGAAAATGGTTGGTCTTACTTCGATCAACCTTGGGGTTTCGGAGACATTGGGGGCATAGCTGTTCAAATTATTATTCAAAGGCTCACTCCAAAATACAGGGAGATCGATTCTTTGTTCAAAAAGCAGGAGGCTATCAAATTAATTCTTAATAATTCAGAAGAATTCAGGGGGACACAGAACCAGCAGCTCATGGATGATTATGAGCTTCGCAGAAAAGAGATGCCATTCCTTGAACCACCTACTCTAGTTGTTTATCCAAAAACAGATGATGACTTAGTAGAGTTTAGGGTCAACAACCATTTCTGGCTTGTCAGTCAAGAGTCTGGGGGTATAAAAGGTAGCTGGACCCGAGATTACCACCTCCCTATAGGAGACCGACATATGTTGGTGATATCTATGAGAGCTACAAGCTATGGAGAATTCTACAGCGATAAACACAACGTCCCCCAGGAATGTGAAAAAACAGTCAAAGCATTCATGGAAAATGTTCATGTAGAGCTTTCGGATGAAGCAAAGCGGCAAAAAGAAGAAGCTCTCCGTCGGCTTGATCATCATTAAATCATTAATTTGATATATTAGACTGAAAATATGGTCATACCGAGAAGGAGCAATAGCTCCTTAATCAGGAAGACAAAATCAGAATAAAACATCATTTTATCTGAGTCACGGCACCTCTCTGGCTCTTAACTTTTTAGATATGTGACTACCCCTTCATAATCCACGCTCTATTCTTTTCTGTCGTGATACCCCCTGCTTTGGCGGTACAAGCCTGAGCATTCTTTTGTTTCTTACCTGGTGGGTCGAATCTATGCACTCTTTACTCAGAGTTGTTAGTAGTTCAACCATTGTCCTGCTATACCTTCTTACCCCCCCTGCCTGGGCGGGTCCCAAAGTAGCCAAAATTGTTGATACCCATCGTCCGGAAGAGCACGCATACAACCTCCCGAGACCAGAAAAGAAAACGATCCACCGTATTGCAACCCACCAGTCTCGCGTCGTTCAATGTCGATCCCCAGCTTGCCACAGCAGGACGATCCAAAAACCACAGAAATGCGTAAACGAATGCTTACCCGCGAGAGAAAGCAGTATCAATGGAGTTATGACCTTGAGTCACTGAAAGGCATCCCAGCCTTAAAAGAAACGCCCTACGAAGTACAACCGAATGGCCGCTGGCATAAAGAAGTGGTCAAAACGGTAGCCAAATTAGGTGCCAATGCAGCGGCTAATGGCGTCGCGTCTTACTTTGCGGGAGAAGGAGAGGAAGACCAACTGGACGAAGACGGCGTACCCACGTCCTTTCGTGAAGAAGTCTTAATGGATATCGTTGGTTTTTTGACCGATGTATTAAGTGATGAATCAGCCAGGCACTCAAGAAAACTGGACGAATACGATCAACTCTTCAGCATTATCTCCAAGCCAACAAGCAGCAGTATTTTTCATTCTGACCGGTACTTCGCTCAGCTGAGACTGGCAGGCCCAAACCCCATGCTGATAACTCTTATCCATGAATTACCCAGCAAACTGGCAGTCACTGAGGTTGGTTTTCAACAGGCACTAAAGTATGCAGACACTTTATCCACAGCGCTGTCTGAAAAGCGGGTATTTATTGTCGACTATCACGAGCTACTGCCCCTGGCTAAACATCCCAATGATGCAGTCAGGCAAGTCTTTGCCCCCATAGCACTTTTTTGCCTGACGCCAGATAGAAAGGACCTTTTGCCGGTAGCGATCCAATATGGACAGGATCCAGAAAAAACCAAAGTGGTCTATGTCGAAAGTAATCGTAGTGCACCAGGCTACTGGCCTTGGCAAGCAGCAAAAACGATTGTTCAGGTCGCTGATACCAATCATCATGAAATTCTTGTTCATCTCGGTCGCGCTCATCTGGTCGCAGAAGCTATTTCCGTCGCAGTCCATCGAGACCTGGCCCCTATACACCCTCTCTACAAGCTATTGATCACGCATTTCGAAGGGACTCACACAATCAATGCTCTGGCTGCTGCCACCCTGATCAATAAGGATGGCATCATTGACAATATTTTTGGCGCTAAGATCGAGTGGATACAGCATCTGGTTGCCATGGATCGACATAAGTTCGACTTTACGTCCAACATGTTGCCTGAAAACCTTAAACTCAGAGGTGTAGACACGCTGTCTGTATTACCGGATTACCCATACCGTGATGACGGTTTGTTAGTCTGGAAAGCCATTCAGGAGTGGGTCAATGAATACATTACTCTCTATTATTTTTCTGATGCAGATGTGTTCGGAGATAAGGAACTGGGCAGTCTACTGGAAACACTGGAGCTGAATGGCCAGCTCAGAAATCTGCCAGCTGTCTCTACCCGAGAAGCCTTGGGAGACTTTTTGACTATGGTTATTTTTACGACATCGGCTCAACATGCAGCAGTTAACTTTCCTCAGAAAGACCACATGACATACGCGCCTTCTACCAGCGGTGCCGTCTGGGGGAATAACACCGAACAGGTAGAAAGTCAGGAAGACTGGCTAGGTATGCTCCCACCCAAAGAGGTAGCCAGAAGACAGTTCAATGTTCTATATGCTCTGGGCGATATCCGTCATACACAACTGGGTGATTATTACGATAACAAAGAGCCTTATGCTCTTATTTTTCAGGATCCACGAGTCACAGAAGCAGGCGGCCTGCTGGAGAGATTCAGAGAAAAACTGAAGAATATCGAGTCCGTTATCAATAAGCGGAATGCAAAGAGATCGCTGGTATACCCTTACCTGCTTCCCAGCCAGATTCCCCAGAGCATCAATATCTGATTTATGATGACTTGAAAGGAGGGCTATATGCCCTCCTTTATTTTGCCTTTCTCTTTCTTGGTTGCTTGCTGGCCGGTTTGCTTGCAGCAGGCTTTGCTGAAGGCTTATTACTTGCTGATGGCTTTCCGGTTTTTTTCTGAGCGGTTTTGGCCTTGTCCTTCTGCTTGCGGGCAGGCTTTCTCTTTTTGTCCGATTTTTTACCTGACTCTTCAGACTTGGCAGCATCCATCAAGGCTTTTTTCGCGGCCCTGCTTTTAGCCACGCTGGCCAGTTGCTTTCCACCCTTGCCAGGGCTTTTTCTCGATTTACGTGCGCGAGGTTTGAGCGAAGCACCTGTGGATAACTCAAAGTCTATTTTCTGATCATCCAGATTGACACTGGCAACTCTCACTTCAATATCATCGCCCAGACGATAACTTTTTCCGGTTCTTTCACCGACCAGACGGTGATGAACAGGGTCGTAGTGGTAATAGTCACCAGGCAAACCGGTAACGTGAACCAGACCTTCGACAAAAATATCATCCAGCGCAACAAACAGACCAAACCCAGTGACGGATGCAATCACCCCCGAGAATGTCTGCCCTATATGCTGCTGCATATATTCACACTTCAGCCAGTCCATAGCATCACGGGTAGCTTCGTCTGCTCGGCGCTCAGTGGCTGAACAGTGTTCACCCATAGCCAGCACTTCGTTGCCATCATAGGGATAGATGGTCTTCTTATTCATCTCCTTTGCACCAACACGAGTGACATGTCGTGTTTCTACAGCAGAGCGAACAATATGACGAATAGCCCTATGCACCAGCAGATCGGGATAACGTCGAATCGGCGAGGTAAAATGCGCATACTCATCAAAGGCCAAACCAAAGTGCCCTTGATTATCAGAGGTATAAACAGCCTGACTCATGGAGCGCAGAACAACGGTCTGGATCACTTTGTAATCAGGCCTCTCTTTCACAGACTCAAGTAGCGCCTGAAAATGAGCGGGTTTTAGTTTACCTGCAGGAAGTGACAACCCCAGACTGGCAATAAAGCTGTTCAGATTAAGCCGCTTTTCCATCGTCGGCCCTTCGTGCACCCTGTAAAGTCCTGGAATTTTGTGCTTATCCAGAAACTTCGCAGCACATACATTCGCACAGAGCATGCACTCCTCAATGAGCTTATGAGCATCATTACGAGCAGCTGGAATAATCTTTTCAATCTTTCGGTTACGACCAAATACGATCTGGGTTTCAACCGTTTCAAAATCAATAGTCCCTCTTTCAGAACGAATGCTCTTCAGAACCTTGAAAAGGCCATAAAGATCTTCAATATGAGGGACCAGAGCTTTTCTTTCCTGTCGTAAGGCCTTGCCCTCATCACTGAGAGGCTTTGACAGCATTTCCCAGACCTGGGTATAGGTCAGTCGGGCATGGGAGCGAATCAGGCCCTCAAAGAACTTGTAACCGGAAATTTTACCATTGGCGCTGATGGTCATTTCGCAGACCATGGCCAAACGATCCACTTCAGGATTCAGAGAGCAGAGACCGTTAGACAGCACTTCCGGCAACATGGGAATAACATGCCCCGGGAAGTACACAGAAGTGCCCCGGTTATAGGCTTCCTTGTCCAGCGCAGTGCCTGGCTTCACATAGTGAGAGACATCAGCAATGGCAACAAATAAACGCCAGCCGCCGCTTTTCTTTGTTTCGCAGTAGACTGCATCATCAAAGTCACGGGCATCTTCACCATCAATAGTGACAAATGGAGTCTCTCTCAGATCAACCCGGTTACTCTTATCTCGTTCTGTCACTTCTGGTTTGAACTTTGCCACCTGCTCTTCAACTTCAGGTGGCCACTCGTGGGGAATGTTGTGAGTGCGCACAGCGACATCCACTTCCATGCCCGCATCCTGCCGTTCACCCAGAACCTCCTTGATCAGACCTAATGGCTGAATTCGCCTTCCCGGCTGTTCAAGAATTTCAACCAGAACATATTGCCCGTGACTGGGCATCAAAGGACCCGGTTTGATATGAATCTCACGATCAATTCTGGAGTTTTCCGGTACCACAAAAACATTGTCGTGTTCCATATAGAAACGGCCTACCAGCTGAGTGGTATTACGCTCTATGACTTCAACAATCTGGCCTTCTTTGCGTCCCTTGCGATCAACACCTGTTTCGCGAATGACAGCACGGTCACCATCAAAAGCCTTTCGCATTTCACGCCAGGAGAGGTAATAGTCTTCCCCACCTTCATCAGGAATAAGAAAGCCAAAGCCGTCCTTATTACCCTGAATACGCCCTTTCACCAGATCCATTTTACTCAGCAGGCCGTAAGCTCCCTTTCGGGTTTCCAGCAGCTGTCCGTCACGGATCATGGCTTTGAGGCGGAATAGGAGGGCTTCCTGTTGCTCAGGAATCGTCACTCCCAACTCACGACACAATACTTTATGGTTCGCCGGAGCCCCCCGCTTTTCCAGGGTTTCCATAATAAACAGACGACTGGGAATAGGATTGTCGTAGCGGGCCGCTTCGTCAGAAGCCTGGGAGTCCAGCTCTTTCCACCCTTTTTTGGGCATGGGGTCTATCAACCTCTCGGTGTTCTTAACATGTCTATCGGTACATAGCAGTGTAACCCGATATGGGAAATAAGCGCTGCATCTTTGTCCAGGAGTCTGGCTGAGAATAGCGGTCGAGAATAAAATTCAGTAGAACGAGGCCATTTTTTCGATGAATTTGTGCGAATAGTGGCCTATTCAATCAAATTCATCGGAAAAATGGGCCGTTCTTTCTGGATTTTAGGCCGACCTGTCTATTCTCGGTCAGACTCCTAGTATGCCCACAGTTTCAACTGAATTCCTACCGCATATGTACTGGGACTCGAGGGAGTGCTTTGATTCAGATCAATATTTTATCACTCATAATTAATTAAAATATTAACAATCAAAAAGAAAAACCCTTCTACACCCACACATAAAGGACCATCATGAACAGAAACGTTCTCTCATTGGCTATTGCTGCAGCTGTTGCTGTTTCTGCTACATCTGCCCAGGCTTATGAGGCCGGAGACTTTATTTTCCGAGGCGGAATCGCCAGCGTTCAGACCGATGTCGACAGTGGAGGCCTGAAAACCAACGGAGTTGAGGACAAAAATGCGACGGTTGATGTCGATAATGACACTCAGCTGGGTCTCTCCTTCACTTACATGCTATCGGATAAATTTGGCGTTGAGCTGTTAGCCGCGACACCGTTTCAGCACACTCTAACCGGTAAGGGAAACCTGGCCGCACTGGGAGACATTGCTGAAGTTAAACATCTGCCACCAACAGTAAGTTTGCAATACTACCCAATGGATAAAAACTCCAAGTTCCAGCCTTATCTGGGCCTTGGTTTGAATTACACCGTTTTCTTCAGTGAAGATTTTAAAGGCGCAGCCGGTGATAGTTTCAGGGATCTGGAGCTGGACAGCTCAATGGGTCTGAGTGGACAGTTGGGCTTTGACTATCGCCTGAACGAAAACTGGGCCATCAATGCCGCAGTCTGGTATATGGATATCAATACCACAGCCAAGTTCAAGGATAGTGACGGCAATCGCTACAAGCTGGATGCAGAACTGGATCCACTGGTTTATATGGCCGGTGTTTCTTACAAGTTCTGATAAAAGGAAATCCCCGCCAGTGATCCTGGCGGGGTAACGGATCAACCGAAAGGCTGTTCCAGAATAATCGTTTCTACACGATCCGGGCCGGTAGAAACAATGTGGATAGGTGTTCCCACTACTTCTTCCAGACGACGGATGTAGGCACGGGCATTCTCAGGCAGATCATCCAGATTCCTGGCTCCGAAAGTAGATTCACTCCAGCCCGCTACTTCTTCGTAAACCGGTTGAATTTCTTCATACTCTTCAGCATCCACAGGGGTCGTGATGGACTCACCCTGAGCATTCTTGTAGCCAATACAGATCTTGATGGCTTCCAGACCATCCAGAACGTCCAGCTTGGTCAGGCAAAGACCTGACACAGAGTTGATCTGAACAGCCTGACGCAGTGCAATGGCATCAAACCAACCGCAACGACGTGGACGGCCGGTTGTCGCACCAAACTCGTTACCTTTCTTGGCAAGGTGCATACCTACATCGTCAAACAGTTCGGTCGGGAAAGGACCGGAACCAACACGAGTCGTGTACGCTTTGGTAATACCCAGCACGTAGTCCAGATACAGAGGACCAAAACCACTACCGGTGGATACGCCACCAGCCGTTGTATTGGAAGATGTCACGAACGGATAGGTACCGTGATCAATATCCAGCAGAGAGCCCTGAGCACCTTCAAACAGGATATTGTCGCCCTTACCGTGATGCTCATGAACCTTGTCGGTGACACGCTCGATCATCGGTTTGATCTGCTCACCCATGGCCAGAGCTTCATCCAGAGTTTTCTGGAAATCAACCGTATCAGCCTTGTAGAAATGCTCCAGAGCAAAGTTATGGTATTCCATCACTTCTTTCAGCTTCTGGGCAAAACGCTCCGGGTGCAGAAGATCAGCTACACGTAGGCCACGACGAGCGACCTTATCTTCATAGGCAGGGCCAATACCACGACCTGTGGTACCGATTTTCTCCTTGCCGCGAGCAACTTCACGAGCCTGATCAAGGGCAACGTGATAAGGAAGAATCAGCGGACAGGATGGGCTGATACGCAGACGTTCGCGCACAGGAACGCCGCCTTCTTCCAGCTTGTGAATCTCTTTCAGCAGTGCCTCAGGAGACAGTACTACGCCATTACCGATGTAGCATACGACACCTTCACGGAGAATACCTGAAGGAATCAGGTGCAGAACGGTTTTTTCACCGTCAATCACCAGTGTATGGCCGGCGTTATGGCCGCCCTGGAAGCGCACAACCGCCTCAGCCTGCTCAGTCAGCAGATCAACGATTTTGCCCTTACCTTCGTCACCCCATTGAGTGCCCAGTACGACAACAGTCTTACCCATGGTAAACGGTCTCTTACTTTCTAAAATAAACAGACATGACAAAGTGCGGCTCCAGAGTTTTTCTGAGCCGACTCTCATGCATCTGTGACAGGCCGGAGGGTTATACTACAACCCATTCTCCGTCACGGCAGACCAGCTGCCGGTCGCAACCCGTGCCCGCAGCGTCTGTCTCTTGTTCAGGCAGTTGGCAAACTACCCGTTGTCCCTGGCGACGCAACTTCTGCACAACGGCAGGATCAGCATCAACAGGGGCAAATATTGTCATTCGTTCTTCACTGGTTTGAGCTTTCAGATCCAGAAGAGCCTTCAGCTCAATTAATGTTTTCAGATCTGTACTGAAACCAGTCGCAGGACGAGCTCTACCAAAGACTCGTCCTATGCCGTCGTATCGACCCCCTTTGGCTATTGCCTGTCCCTGTCCGGGGACATAAGCAGCAAATACGACGCCTGTATGATAGTTATAGCCGCGCAGCTCACCTATATCGAGATAGAGGTTAGCTGACGGGTAAAGCTCAGCCACTTTGCCAGCAATCATTTCGAGCTGGTCGAGCGCTTTAAAAACAGCTTCTGGCGCTTCTTTTAATAACGCACGGGCTTCACCAATGACACTGGCATTGCCCGCCAGAGACGTCAGCGCTTTAAACATGTTTGCAGTACCTGAAGCTACCTGCCAGTCGGCTAACAGTTCAGACACTTCGCACGCTGCTTTTCTTTGCAGGGCATCAAAGAGCTTTTGCTCCTGATCTTCACTCAGCTCGGCGTACTCCACCAGTGAGCGATAGATCTGAACATGCCCCAGATCCAGGTTAGGTGATTCAATACCCACTGCAGCAAGCGTTTCCAGCATCAGGGATATGACTTCTATGTCACTCTCTACACCGGCATGCCCATACAGTTCAGCACCCAGCTGAATGGGAGACCTTGAAGCCCCCAGAGAGGCAGGACGAGTATGAAAAACACTGCCCACATAGCAAAGTCTTACTGGACCTTTGTCTTTCAGGGTATGAGCATCGATTCTTGCCACCGCAGGGGTTGTATCCGCTCTTAACCCCATGGTGCGACCTGTGAGTTGATCCGTCACTTTGAACGTTTGCAACTCTAGATCATGACCTACGCCTGCTGTCAGCGACTCCATAAACTCCAGATGAGGAGGAATCACCAGTTCATAGCCCCAGCGATCGAATAAATCCAGCATCTCACGACGCAACATTTCTGCCTGGCGTGCTCTGGGTGCCAGAATTTCTTCAATACCATCTGGCAACAACCAGCGATCTGCGACGGTCATAACAGCCCTCTTTTTTTCGCTCATAGAGACTGCTTCAAAAGTAGCCTCTCACCACTATTGCTCACAACGAAAGAAAAATATTTGGCGTCACTTTTACTATGAAAATACATCGCTATCAGACCCGTAATCATTTTCATGTTTCGGGGCGAGCTGCATTTCCCGCTCATGGCTGTTTATACAGCGAATATTCCATGAACAGTTTTTCATTCCCATAGGGAGGAAAAACTGATTTCAGCTGCCCACAGCTATATCCCTGAGCAACAGTAAAGCCAAATATTTTTCCCGATCAATTCACGCTACTACGTGAGCATACTCAGAATAATGAGTCCCACCAACATGCTGCCAAAGCCTGCAAGACGCAGCTGTCGATTATCAATCTCTGACAATTTTGTGACCATATTTCGCCAGCGCTGGGGGTACATAAAAGGCACAACGCCTTCCAATATCAGCATCAGGCTGAAGGCTATGCCCAAATATTGCAACATATCCACAGAATGACTCCGTTATGCACTTAGCTCAAACAGGCCCACAAAAAAACCGGGCAGAACCCGGTTTGCGGTATCATACCACTGGCTGAAGCAGAGTTCACGACCAGCTGTCGATTATTTATCAGTTTCTGGCCAACCACTTGAAATAGCTACTCTGCCTCAGTTTATCTAAATTGCTTCAGAGCAATGCCCAGCAAAAAAATGCCACCTTAAAGGTGGCATTTTCGGGTTTTGACAGGTTACTTCTTACTACCTGACTTATTGTTCAGGTAGTTAAAGAAGTCGCTGTCAGGCTCCAGCAACAGGATATCACCCGTACTGTTGAAGGATTCTTCATAAGCCTTAAGACTACGGGTAAAGGCATAGAACTCAGGGTCCTGGCGGTAAGCTTTGGCATACACGTCAGCAGCCGTCGCATCACCATCACCTCGGACAATCTCAGATTCTTTATAAGCATCTGCCTGAATAATACGCTGCTCACGATCGGCGTTAGCACGGATACCTTCAGCCATTTCCTGACCTTTGGAACGGTACTCCTGCGCCTCTTTCTCACGCTCGGAAGACATACGCTCAAATACGGAGTCACTCACCTGAGGAGGTAAATCAACCCGTTTAACACGCACATCAACCACGGTGACACCCAGCTCTTCTTTGGCCACTTTATCCAGATTACCGGTGAGGTCATTCATCAGTCGGTCACGCTGACCTGAAACCACCTCGTTCAGTGTCAAAGCACCAAACTTGTTTCTCATTCTGGACTCAGCACGCTGAGACAGCAGAGTATTGGCACGGAAGATATCACCGGCTGTAGCCTTGTAGAACTTGGCTACATCAGCAATACGCCACTTAATGTAGGAATCTACAATGACTGCCTTTTGCTCCAGTGTCAGGAAACGCTCGGAGGGCACTTCCAGATGCTGAAGACGAGCATCAAAGATGCGAACGTTATCCACAAACGGGAATTTGAAGTGAAGACCCGGTTTCAGGTCATCACCCACCAACTGTCCAAATCGGAGCTGGACAGCACGTTCACGCTCGTTAATGACAAACAGGCTACCCCAGGCGAGTATCAGAACGACCAGGCCAACGATAAGGGCTGTAAAACCTTTCTGACTCATCGTCCAACCCTCCCGCTGCTACGTGCACTGTTCACTCGTTTATTTAGCTCCTCTGCAACCCGGTTGCTGATATCTGACAAATCCTGACTGCTCAAATCTGTAGACTGTCCGGAAGGCATGGATGACTTACCCTGAGTCAGACGATCCAGAGGCAGATACATCATGTTATTACCTCCCTTGACGTCTACCAGTACCTTACTGGTGTTACTGAGAACAGTTTGTACGGTATCGATGTACAGACGCTCACGGGTCACATCAGGAGCACGATGATATTCTGTCAACAGCTTGGTGAAACGTTCAGCCTCACCTTCAGCTCTGGCTACGGTTTCGTCACGATAAGCATTGGCTTCCTCAATAGTCCGCTGAGCTTTACCACGAGCTTCCGGGATTACTTTGTTAGCGTATGCTTCTGCCTTGTTCTTGGCACGCTGCTCGTCTTCACGGGCACGGATCACGTCATCAAAAGCTGCCTGAACCTCTTTGGGAGGCTGGGCACTTTCAATGTTGACCTTACCAATACGCAGGCCTGTTCCATAGTTGTCCTGGTAATCCTGAAGTCGCTTACGGACTTCCTGCCCCATAACCTCACGGCCCTGAGTCAGTACCTGGTACATTTCAGAGCTGCCGACCACATGACGCAGAGCACTCTGAGTAGCCTGCTCAAGACTCATCAGAGGCTTGGCAACATTCAGAACATACTTTTGAACATCATCAATGTTGTACTGGACCGACATGGACACTTCTACAATGTTCTCATCTTCCGTCAACATCTGCTGTCGCAGGTTATAGGTACGAAGCTCTGTTACCTTTTCCTGATATTTGCTTTCTATTGGTGGGAAGTACATGTGCAGACCGGGTCCAACGGTCTCCGTATATACTCCGAAGCGCAGAATAACGGCACGCTCTTTCTCATCGACGGTGTAAACCGCATTCCAGAGATAAGCGACAATGGCTAGCACAATAATTCCGATGAACATTCCAGAAAAGGAACCAGAATCATTGTTACCACCTGAACTGCCTCCACTCTTGCCGCCACCGAACATAGAGTTCAGCTTATCCTGCAGCTTGCGAAATGCATCATCCAGGTCAGGCGGCCCTTGATTTTTACCACCGCCTTTATTATTTCCACTACCCCATGGATCCTGGCTGTTTCCACCCGGCTCGTTCCAGGCCATATATGTCTCCGTAGAGTCAGTAACGAATTCACTGCCCAGCTGGTGCGTCAGGACTTGCATCGTCCAAACTGGCTCTGTGAGCAAACTATTTACTGTAAAGCCAGAACCTTACCATCAGGCATAGCTCTTTTTTTACAGTAGCTAAATGACAATCCATAAGGCGATCGGCCAGACAGATCAATGAACGTGACCTTGCCCGGCCAGGCGTAGTGCCGCTATCAGAGTGCCCCAGCCAACCCATAAAACAAAGGTATGACAAGGACAGGAAATATTCAGCACTTTTCAGGCACCACGACTTTCGGCGACGGACTAAGGCTAATTATGTCGTTCTAGGCCAGATTGTAGAGTTTGGATAGCAGGAAGTGCAAGCTCATATTAGTAATCTCCACATCTTCCTGGCACAGGAATAGTCATCAAACCGGTGCAAACCTACCCTTCTCTCAGGCAATCTGCCTGCAATCCTTCCTGTTTAGCGACCCGCTCAAAGTCACTTCTGGGCATACGAATATCAAGCAGCAGCTCACCATTATCAGAATACTCTTCTGACTGGATTGCTCCTAAACGGTACAAACGTGCTCTAACCTTTCCCTGAGCAGCCTGCAGTTGCAAGCGCCCCTGAACCATATCATCGCCCAGCAGCTCGGTAATCGCCTGTTCAATGAGTTCCAGACCCGCACCGGTTTTGGCCGAAACCCAAACTCTTTCAGGCAGACCATTATCGTCACGCTGAATCTTTGGCACAACTTCAGCCAACAGATCGATCTTGTTGTAGATCTGTAATGTTGGCACGTCATTGGCATCAATTTCTTTAAGGACCTCATGGACCTCTTTGATATTTTCCAGACGTTCAGGGTCGTGGGCATCAATCACATGCAACAACAAGTCAGCCTGACGGGTTTCTTCCAGCGTCGCTCTGAAAGCCTCTACCAGCTTATGCGGCAAGTGACGGATAAATCCAACGGTATCGGCCAGAATAACAGGCCCCAGATCAGCAAGGTCCAGTCTGCGCAACGTAGGGTCCAATGTTGCAAACAACTGATCCTGAGCATAAACATCTGACTGGGTCATGCTATTGAACAAGGTCGACTTGCCAGCATTGGTATAGCCTACAAGAGAGACCTGTGGCACCTCAGCACGCTTTCGAGAACGACGTCCCTGCTCACGCTGTTTACGCACTTTTTGCAATCTACGGGTGATGCTCTTAATTCTCGCCCGGAGCAATCTACGGTCTGTTTCCAGCTGGGTTTCACCCGGCCCCCGAAGACCAATACCGCCTTTTTGTCTTTCAAGGTGAGTCCAGCCACGAATCAACCGGGTACTCATGTATTCCAGCTGGGCTAACTCGACCTGCAACTTACCTTCAAAGGTTCTGGCACGCTGGGCAAAAATATCCAGTATCAGCCCGGTACGGTCGATGACCCGACACTCCAGCTCTTTCTCAAGGTTTCTGGCCTGACTGGGAGACAGAGCATGATTCACCAAAACCACTTCGGCTTTGTGCTGTAAAACAGACTGACGAATTTCTTCTACTTTGCCAGGACCGACAAAATAACGGGGAGAGGGAGATCGGACATTCACTGTGATAAATGCGAGGGTTTCAATTCCTGCAGAACGGACCAGCTCCATAAATTCCTGCGGATCTTCCCGTTCCTTGTCTTCACTCATATCCGGATGAACAAGGATTGCACTTTCACCACCTTCATGGCGCTCAAAAAACAAACAGAACTCCTGAAATTATTCTCTTCCGCGATGGTATAACCATGAAAATATAAGACACCGGTATTTTAAATATCAGCAGTGCACAGTATTTTTCTTTCGCTAGGGGTCAATAACCATGAACAGGCGTCGCTCTTGAATGATTCAGCCTTTGGCGGCATGCAGCAGGACGACACATTTTCTCATGGCTGCTAACTGTCACTGTACTTCATATACAGAACAGGATGATATCGGAACGGTCTGAATAGATTGCCGAAAACAGACTACCGGTGGTTTAACAGTATACTGCCCGGTTCTTATTCTACACAGCTGTTTTTCATAAAACTCATAAACGCCAAAAGGCGCTATAAAGCGCCTTTCAGTCAACCAGCAAAAAATTATTCCTGCTCGTCGTGCTCGGCCATACCTTCCTGACCCTGCATTGGCAGGCGTACCGGACGGCTTGGCACTACAGTGGATACTGCGTGCTTGTAAACCATCTGGCTAACAGTGTTTTTCAGAAGGATTACGAACTGATCGAAAGATTCGATCTGCCCCTGGAGTTTAATGCCGTTTACCAGATATATGGAAACTGGCACGCGCTCTTTACGCAGCACATTAAGGTAAGGGTCTTGTAGAGAATGCCCTTTTGACATTTCTGTACTCCTTATTAATTCTCGGATTTTGAATAGCCTTTGTTCACTTCTAGGTGGGCTATTCGTTTGACCGGCAGCGCCAGTACCTGATTGTTCAATCTGTGTACAGCCCAGAAATTTAGCTGGGCAACAGTAAGCGATGCCCCGCACTGCCATCAATAGGTAATACTAGCTACTCATGCCGGACCTGCAGAAACTATTGCAGGTGCTTACGTACCAGTCTTTTCCAATGCTTTAAACCAATACAAAGCCGAGGTCAGGAGACTCGTACAGAAATCACTCGCTTATTATCCCTTATATATGGACGGGATTCAGCCATTTCAAGGCATCTTCTACCCTGTTTTCTGACAAGCTGTCCAGCCAGTGGACATCCGACCAGCTTCTTAACCAGGTCAACTGCCGCTTGGCCAGTTGTCGGGTAGCGATCACACCTCTTTCCACCATGGTGGAATAGTCCATCTCTCCTTCAAGATACCCCCAAACCTGGCGATAACCAACTGCCCTGATGGAAGGCAGTGAAATATCCAGGTCACCCCGTTCATAGAGGGCTTTCACTTCATCGATAAAGTGTCCGTCCAGCATCTGTTTGAAGCGCGTTTCAATCCTTTGGTGAAGGACTGCGCGGTCTTTGGGGGCAATGGCCAAGTTCACGACATTATAGGGTAAACGACTGGATTCCTGCTCTTGATGCCAGAGTGAAAGTGCCCTGCCTGTCGCATGGTAGACTTCCAGAGCCCTTTGCAGCCGCTGGGTATCTGTTGGCTTGATACGAGCAGCCGCCACAGGATCAACCGTTTTCAGCTCTTCATGAAGTGCATGCCAGCCTTCGGACTGAGCTCTATTCATCAGAGCTTCTCTGATCTCAGGGTCAGCTGCTGGCAAGGTAGCTAACCCGTCTCGAAGCGCCTTGAAATAGAGCATGGTACCTCCCACAAGCAGAGGTATATTTCCCCTATTAGTAATTTCCGTCATTTCCCTGAGAGCGTCCACACGAAAGTCTGCCGCTGAGTAAGGTTCGGAAGGATCCCGAATATCAATCAGTCGGTGTGGGACACGTGCCAACTCTTCTGCCGTGGGCTTGGCGGTCCCGATATCCATACCTTTGTAGACCAGAGCGGAATCAACGCTGATCAGCTCACAAGGCAACTTCTCTGCCAGCTGAATAGCCAGATCCGTTTTGCCGGATGCCGTGGGCCCCATCAGAAAAATAGCCGGTGGCAGTTTTTCTTCAGAAAGGTCTGTCTGTGTATTCGGATCGGATGCCATAACCAGAAAAATAAAGCATTATTAGAAAAAACGGGGGCTGAGTGTACCTGAAGCGTTCCCGGGATCAAAAGCGATAGACTGAAAACCAGAAAAATAGTTCCTTAGCCAACTGAATTTTAATCCCATAGATAAACGACAGAGGGTATCTGGAACTGTACAAAAACAGTCTGCTATTGAGCCCATTGCAAAACCCCTTTGAGCCAATACCTCATTGGCATCTCTCGATAATGCCCATAATCTGATTTTTTTGACCATACTTACTGCTGTTTGATCTGAGCACTCAGACACTCCATCTTCCTTTTACTCTCATACAGAGAGTCCTATTCAGTATGAGTCAATCATGAAACATCTTTCGCCCTTCAAAACTTCCGGTTTAAAGGCACTGACCCTGGCCATTACCGGTGCAATGACTACCGCTGCTCTAGCCTCTCACCCTCTTTATAAGTCTGTTTACAGCTTTGGAGACAGTTTGTCAGACACGGGCAACCCGGGCCCTAGCCTGACTGAAGCCAGTATTGCCACGAAAATCAACATCAAGGCACAGAGTTCTGGTGGCAGCGCTTTTGCCAACATCACCCGCGAACGTTTCTTTTCTGACCTGACGGTAAACTACCTGAATCTCGACCATCACAATAAACGTGGATTTAACCTGAGCTCACAACAGCGCAGGGAAAGCAGCTCAACCAGCGGCAAACTCTATGGAGCTGTTCTGGATGCCGGACATGCACTATACGACGACGGTTTAATAAAAGCAGACCCCATTGTTACAGGCAGTTATCAGCTCGCCAAAGCCAACGACCATGAAACCGATTACCAGATGATTCAACTGGGCATTTCCTAGTCCTATAAGCCCCTTTCCGGACTTTCTGGTATTCACTGAGTAAAACACCCAGCAAAAATGTTAATGCAAACAAAGGTTTATCATGAAATCTTTTTCTTCTTTCAAGCCCTCTTTGCCAAAAGCTATTTCAGCAGCATTGCTCTCCATAATGATATCCCAGGCTCATTCGGATGAGCTTTTCAGTCAGATCTTCGGGTTTGGAGACAGTCTTTCTGATATCGGAAACCTCAAGGCACCTGTCATGGGAATGGAAGTACCCCTTATTTTTACCGATAAGACCGTCACATTTCAGAACGTATCCAGCACTTTAAAGCTTAACCTTCGCCCTTCAGTGGATGGTGGTAATGACTACGCCGTAGCGGGCAATACCAGCAAAGAGATCCTGTTATCCGTTACGTCTGATACCCCCTACACTCCGAATGCCAACCAAGCCTTCATTCAGGCTCAAAAACAAAATACCTTTTTCATGAAATACCAGGGACAGGCGGATAGGAAAGCTCTCTACCTACTAATGGGCGGTGGCAATGATGTAAAAGATATCGTTAACAAATCACGAACACCGCTCCATGCCGCCCAGAATCTCATCGAAAGCGCCAATGCTCTTCACAACTTTGGTGCCCGCTATATCATTATAACGAATGTACCCGATGTTGGAGAAACACCGGGAGGCGAAAATCTGCTCAAGGACTCCAGAGCTCAGCTGAATCTGGCCAGCAATCAAATAAACAGCGCCTTACTCAATAATCTCCATAAATCCCAGGCTAATATGCTTTTCCTGAACCTGAATGGACTGGTTAAAGAAGTATCCCAAAATCCGGCTTCTTTCGGCTTCGTTGATTTACCCCCGCAAAATGTTCCAATTACCTGCATGGTTAACAAAGACCCTGGCGTTCCCTGCGTAGCTCCCTCCAACGGGTCTGCCAGAATCATTACTGGCGATGCACAGAAGTCCGTTTACTGGGACGGATTTCACGGCACCAGTGTCATGAATAGAATTGCCAGCGACTACATTCTGCAGGCGATCAGAGGGGCCACCGAAATAGGCAGCCTCCCAAGAATTGCGGATTCTCATTCAACGACTCTGGACAACAGTATTTTTAATGAAATGGCACAACATCGCTGGCAAGAACTGGAGCCTGGTACTTTGTCATTCTTTGGCGGCGGAGCCGGAGTAGAAAATCAGATTTATGATGCTGTTGATAATAAAACCAATGACAGCAAGGGCTATTTCATCCATGCAGGTCTTCACTACCAGCTGACTGAAGGACTCAAGCTGGGTGCGGCCCTGCAAGGAGCTGAAACCCGGCACGAACCGGAACAGTCCAACTATAAAACCGACAGCGTCGGTGGCAGTCTTTTTGTCAGCTATCAACGGGAAAGATTCTTTTCCAACGCCGCAGTGAACTATCTTGATCTCGATTACAAAAATAAGCGCGGCTTCCATTTAGGTGCTCATACTCGTAAAGAAAGCAGCTCCACTTCAGGCAAACTCTATGGTTTAACACTGGATGCTGGCTATGCGCTCTATGACAACGGACAACTCAAAGCAGGCCCCATTGTTTCGGCCAGCTACCACAAATCATCAACCGATGGCTTTACCGAGTCCGGAGATAACCAGACCGCTATGGTATTCGGGGATCAGGAGCTGGATTTCAAGAATGCTGCAGCAGGCGTTTTTCTGGATGCCATTAACGACAAAACACGTTTAGGTATCCAGATTGATTACAACAAAGACCTCAATAACGATGATCTGAGAACAATCAATCTACAACAGAAAGGCATTTCCCGTATGGCTTACTTACCAGCAGATATCAGCAACAACGATGCTTTGCGAATGAAAGTTAGATTAGGACACAACTTGACACCTGAAGTGGAAGTTTACGGCAGCTATCAGGTCAGCAAGGCGGATGACTATCAGACTGATTATCAGGCCTTGCAACTGGGAATATCCTGGTCTCTCTAAAACCAGACCGCTCAAGAATGGCAGGATCTGGTCTGAGATCAGTGTTCAAGAAGTTCTCTTAACTCTGCTGACGGCTGTTTCGTCAGCAGAGCTTCTACACTCTCAACCAGATCCTGAATGAACAGGTCATTATTCACACCTGCTGGCAGTTTTTTTCCAAACTCGGATATCTGGGCATAGTTAGCCAGCCCATTAAACAATGTTGAGAGAATGACGACTGTACGGGTAAATAATAAAGGCTCAGGCAGCTCCAATCCGGCTTTCCTCATAAACTTCCACAGTCGCTCAGATGAAAAGTGGTTGGCAATATCATCCTGATGCAGATAGGGAAATTTTCTATCGCCAAACAGCTGGGCCGTGATCCTGATGTAACTAAGCCCTCCTTTGGCACTCAACCGGTTCGCCAGCGGGATAACAATAGCCCTGGCAATATCCTTTCCAGATACCGACCGTTGCTTCTCAAACTCATCGAGCATCTTGTTTCTGTCTTCATCGATACAGAACAGATGCTTGTGGATAATCGCTTCTATCAACTCTTTCTTGCCACCGAAATGATATTGCAGTGCCGAGCGATTCTTCTGACCCGCTTTATGATTAATCTCAGTCAGGGTGACGTTTTCAACCCCTTTGGTAGCAAACAGCTTTTCGGCAATGGCGATAATACGCGCCTTGGTCGCAGCGGTATCCTGACGCATGGGCAACTCCTTTTTATCCAGACTACTATAGACGTGTATTACAGAACCGCAGCGGCCTGATCATCAGAACTGAAAACAAAGCAATAATGGCTGCATTTTCAAATCGAAAGCCGAAGTTTACACCCAGAAGCCAAATCCACTAAACGATAAAGTCGAACAGCAAAATGCCACTGACTGCAAACGTAACGGCTGAACAGATGTTTACAACTAATATCATATTTTGTATGGTTCAACCTAATATTTAAGTCTTAACTCTTAAGTTCAAGCATGAAGACGTTGTACATGCCAGGCGGTCTTGAGGACAGAAGGGACATTGATAACCAACCCTTTACCTAAAAAGCCAAGCAGATGGAAAATAAGAATGAAAAAGACATTACGTGCTGTTCTGATGGCAGGCGTTGCCGTTGGACTGGCAGGCTGCGGATCAGATGAACCCACCACAACATCCCAGGTAAAAGCAGAAGGCGAGACAAAAGAGCCTATTTACCAACCCCATGACTGGCAGCCAAAAACAAGAGATTTGGATGGCTTTGGCAGGGAGTACACCGATGCCATCAAAATAGTCGATGGCATTTATCAGGCTCGAGGGACTGCCAATGCAGTCATGGTTGAAACGGATGAAGGAAACATTCTGATTGATACCGGTCTGGCAGGTCGTCCTCTGCAGGAAAATACTCTGGCCGACAAGCTTAACCGGGTGAATGGTAAGCCTTTCTCGCATATTGTCCTGACACACGCTCACGCTGATCACTATTCCGGTATTAAAGAATTTGCCAACGATGATACTGAAGTCATTGTTCAAAGAGAGTTTCTGTTCAATCAGCAATACCTGAAAGATCTTATTCCTCATGTTATGCCAAAGAACAAACTGTTCTTCCCTAACGACATTCCGGACCTGCCTGACTTTGGTGGACTGACCACCAAGTTGATTCAGAAAGCCTACCCGATTGTGGAGCCGGAAACCGTTATTGACAGCGAGCCTTATGAGTTCACTACCGGAGGTCAGAAGTTCGTCGTATACCATACGCCTGGTGCAGAAGGTTACGACAACGTCTCTGTCTGGATGCCTGAACGAAAAATCCTGTTTACCGGTGACGTATTCGGTCACATGTTTGGTATGTGGCCAAACCTGACTACGATACGGGGTGAGCGGGCACGCTTTACTCGTCCTTATGTAGAGTCATTAAACCTGATGCTGGAGCTGGAACCGGAAATGATCATTCCCAGTCATTTCTATCCTGTACAAGGTAAGGAGTACATCAAGGAAACCATCACCCGCACCCGTGATGCCGTTCAGTATGTGGACGATGCTGTTATTGAAGGCATGAATGCCGGTAAAGATGTTTATACCCTGATGGAAGAGATTAAGCTGCCAGAAGAACTCTATCTGTTCGAAGCTCATGGCAAGCTGTCCTGGGGCGTTAAAAGTATCTGGGAGGCCTACACAGGCTGGTTCAAAATGGAAACCGCTAATGAAATGTACAGTGTTCCCATGCAAGCCACATACCCGGAGCTGATTGAACTGGTAGGCAGTACTGGCCCTATCATTAATAAAGCTCAATCCAACCTGGACTCAGGTGAACTGGAAAAAGCGCTCTATTTCATTGAAATGGTAGAAGCCGTTGAGCCCGAAAATGCCCAGAATAAAAAGCTCAAGTACGATGTTCTTGTCGCTATGAAAGAGCGAGCTAATGATATTAATCACTATGAAACCATGTTCCTGAACGATCTGGTTACTAGAGCGAAAGCTGCTCTATAAGCCTTCTCAGAGCACTGATGGCAGCTGTGATCCACAACAGCTGCCATTCACCCTGATTTTATCGTCCTCTCAAAAACAACTTATCCAACTGATCCAGTGTCAGCAAAGTCCAGGTCGGCCTGCCATGATTACATTGCCCACTGCGCTCTGTTCGCTCCATATCACGAAGCAATGCATTCATCTCTTCGATTGAAAGACGACGATTGGCTCTTACAGAGCCATGGCATGCCATTGTTGCTAAAACTTCATTGATCTGACTTTCTACACGATCACTGCCACCGTGCTGCATCAAATCAGAAAGAACATCACGAACCAGCTTTTCTACGTCGGCATTGTGAAGCATGACGGGTACTTGTCGGACCAGAAGCGTTTCTGGCCCCATACGCTCCAGAGCCAGCCCAAGCTTTTTGAAATACTCCGAGTTTTCTTCTGCACAGGTCGCCTCACGATCACTGACGGCAATGGACTTGGGCACCAGCAGTGGCTGAGCTTTGACCCCATCAGCATGCCATGAGACCTTCATTCGCTCATAAGTAATGCGTTCATGGGCTGCGTGCATATCAACCAGAATCATGCCCTGCTCATTTTCAGAAAGAATGAAAATACCTTTCAACTGGGCGATGGCAAAACCCAATGGCGGTATATCCGCCGTCTGCTCAGGTAAATTAACGGGTGCAGCTTGCATAACGGATACATCATTGACAGCTAACGACTGACCTTCCTGAACTGACGCCTGTTCTGACGCGCCAGAAGCATACAGCGAGCTGTATGCTTGCATCTGTTTCTGAACCTGACCAGGCTCAGGTGTTTCTCTCACCAGTCTGGCTCCGGAGCCGGCTGAAGACGATCCAGACGCATTTTCAAAAGAATAGGAGGTCGTGGCAGGCACCGATGACAAGTGCATGCTTTCCTGGTTTTTGAACTCTCCACCTTCAATACCCGACGCCCGTGTTTGTGGCTGTGAAGACAATGCCCCGGAAGGCAGCTGATCTTCTGGCGACACCTCACCTAAAGCACGGTGTAATGTACTGAAGAGGAAATTATGTACGGTGCGGCCATCTCTGAATCTAACTTCATGCTTGGTTGGGTGTACGTTGACATCGACCAGAGCTGGGTCCAGATCGAGATACAAGACAAATGTTGGATGTCTACCGCCGTATAACACATCACGATAAGCCTGACGAACAGCATGGGCTACCAGTCTGTCCCTGATAACCCGACCGTTTACAAAGAAATACTGCAGATCAGCGCTGGATCGAGAAAAAGTCGGTAATCCAACCCAGCCCCAGAGTTTCAGCCCTGATACTTCAACATCAACAATAACCGAGTTTTCTATAAACTTTGGTCCACACAATGAGGCCACTCTGCGATCTTTCTCTGCCTGAGTATTGCAAGGTCTCAACTGATGGATGCTGCGCTGGTTATGCCTGAGACTAAACCCCGCATCGAACCTGGAGAGAGCCAATCGCTTAACCACCTCTTCAAGATGTGAAAACTCTGTTTTTTCAGTTCTCAGAAATTTACGGCGGGCTGGCGTATTGAAGAAAAGATCTTTCACTTCAATCGTGGTACCCACCGGATGGGGGGCCGGATTCACAACAGCCTCCATATCTCGCCCTTCGGTACGAACCTGCCAGCCAGATTCCTGCCCTTCAGTATGAGAGGTGAGTGTTAGACGAGAGACAGAACTGATGGATGCCAGAGCCTCTCCCCTGAACCCCAGAGTCCCCACGCCTTCCAGATCTTCCAGTTCAGAGATCTTGCTGGTTGCATGCCGTGACAAGGCCAAAGCCAGATCATCTTTGGCAATACCGTGACCGTCATCACGAATTCGGATCAGTTTGGCTCCACCGCTTTCCACCTCAACATTGACTCTTTTTGCCCCGGCATCAAGACTGTTTTCCAGCAGCTCTTTAACAACCGATGCAGGGCGCTCAACCACTTCACCAGCAGCAATCTGGTTAGCAAGGCGGGTATCGAGTAAACGAATAGGTTTCATAGAAGAAGCTAAATCAGTCCAGTCTTATGAGAATTGAAGAGTTGCCAGAAAGACTATCAGTGTCTCTCTGCTTTTGCCAAGTATGGGCAAGCCATTAACTTGCGCTAATACCCCAGCAAACTATACACCAGAGTTGGAGCCCAACTCATTGTCAGATCAACCAGTGCCGGAGCTGCGTTACGGTCATAGTAAAGAGCCGACATCTCGTTCTTGAAATCCTTGAGCCGCCACAGAGTCAGCATGGCAGGTATAAACTGACAACCAGGAATGGTGTAGCCCAATAATGTCAGAGCCGGAAGTAAAGGACTGGCTGAACCACACAATTTAGCCACCTGAAGAATGCGTCGGCCGAGATTTTCACTGACTTCATAATGTACCCTGTCTTTCATGACGCCTTTCAGTAACTGCTGCAGTTGATCTATTTTTTCCTCTGAGACAATCTGGGTAGCAGCCCCTTTCACCTTTCCCCCTGCCGGAGCCAGAATATCAGCTGACTTGACCAGAAACTCCCAGACTTTATTTTCAAGTTCAGGAACGGGTAAACCGGTAGTTAAATCAACCGCCGGTGATTCTGCAGACACTTCCTCCAGCTTCATTTCTTTTGACAAGGCTTCCAGCTCTTTTGCCAACTTTCGTTGCTCTTCTTGAGCTTCAATTTCTTTTTGTATTTCTTTCTGTTTCCAGACTTGCTCTGGCACTAGTTGCTGTCGCCTGAAACGCGGACGGTTTTCTACCGGTGGCTGCTGAGGCCTCCGTATGGAAGGACCAGGCGGAGCTATTGCAGACTGATCTCTCCTGACCACCTGTTCACAAATTTCAGGCATCAGCTCAATCAGAGTTTCCGCCTGTTTTTTTCTCTTGGGAACATATCCCAGTGTTGAGTAATGGATCAGGAGAGAAGCGATATCTTCCAGCCAACCCAGTAGTCCCTTTGAAGACGGCTGAACAGCAGAGTCAGGTACTGGGCATTCTGTAATGATCTCATACGATTCCAGTAAATCAGACAGGTCGACTTCCGGCGCTTCAAGCGCTGGAGAAGAAATAGAAAAGTTCTCAAATTCAGCAATAGATCGATTATCCAACTTTTTAACGGAATCGCTAAACACGCGGTTTTCAGGTCGGCAGATCCTGTTATCCTGGTTGAAGAGACGTTCTGATCTGACATGGGGAGACAGCTCATCATTTAATGAGCTGGTTGAACTGACTGGCAATGGATTGACTGAAGCCCCCACATGCATGGCCATTCCCCCGTGAATTTATTTCCACATAACGACACTGTATGGGAAAACCCTCAGGATGGGACTGACCAGACTGTCAGCACATCTGACAATGAAGGACCTTCTAATGCAAATGGTTATAAATACTCCGTTCATCCTGAGCTTGTCGAAGGATGCTGGTCATGCACTTCGACAGGCTCAGTGCGAACGGTATGGGATATAACACTTGTCTGCACTAGTTCGGAATAACCAGCACCTGCCCGGTTCTGATCCGATCAGAGCGGCTGATCTTGTTGGCTGTTTTCAATGAGCTCAGACTGATACCAAAACGACTGGCAATCTCTGACAGGGTGTCCCCTGCCTGGATCACGTACTGATCTGGACGAGTGTTTACCTTACCGTCTGCTTTGAGTTTCGCCAGCAAGGTGCCCGGTGGCGGCTTTTTCACAAAATAGCTTTTTACACCTTTGTGAATTTGTCGCGCCAGAGCACGCTGATGGTTACGGGTTTTCAACTTCCGACCTTCTTTAGGGTTGGATATAAAACCTGTTTCAACCAGAATCGAAGGGATATCGGGCGACTTCAGAACCACAAAAGCAGCCTGCTCTACCTGTTTTTTATGCAGCCTGTTGATGGTACCAATATTTTTCAACACCTTATCTCCCACTTCCAGACTGGAAGACAGTGTTGATGTCATGGACAAATCCAGTAAGACGCCCGCCAGAACATCGTCTTTATCACTCAGAGAAATCCCACCTTCACCACCAATCTGATCGGATGAGTTTTCTCTCTGGGCCAGCCACCGAGCCGTCTCTGAAGTTGCGCCACCTCGAGACAGGGCAAACACAGAAGCACCGTTCGCCCTTCGATCCGTAAAGGCGTCGGCGTGGATAGAGATAAACAAGTCTGCTCCCGACTTTCGGGCAACACTTGTGCGTTCACGCAGTGGGATGTAGTAATCTCCGGTTCTCACCAGCACAGGTTTAAAACCAGGCTCTTTTTTCAACAAGGCCGCAAGGTCTTTGGCAATGTTCAGAGTCACCGATTTTTCATGTCCTCCGCCATAGGCCAGAGCTCCCGGGTCTTCACCACCATGGCCAGCATCAATTGCCACAACAATGTCTCTTCTGGAAGAAGGCTGACTGGGCTGCTTGATAGGGGTTACCGCTTTCTTCTGACCATCAAAGAGATCAACAACAAGACGATAGCCGTAAGTCGCATTAGGCTTCAGCAGAAAGCTTTTACTGGTGACCTTATTCTTAAGATCCAGGACTATGCGTAAATCCTTGTTATTTCGAACACCGTATCGAATTTTACTGATCGGCGTAGTACTGAGGCTGGGGGTGCCAACAGTGGCAGGCTTTCGAGTGCCACGAATATCAAGCACAAGCCTTTGGGGGTTCTCCAAAAAAAACTGCGAATGAGCAACTTCGTCAGATACATCAAATACCAACCGGGTTTTATCCGGCGAACGCCAGACACGAATATCATTCACCTGAGTCGCAAACAGATGCAGTGGAAGCAGCAAAAGCGCGGCAAAAAGAAAAACAGATCGACGAACAGCCGCTCTCGGCTTTGATCGTTCGGTGTCTGTTGACCTGAAATTGCTATGACTGAACCACGTCTTTATCCCTGACGACATTCTCCCTCCTGCCGTCCCAGCAGCTGTTTCAGCATCACCTTCCCACGCTCAGTCCCCGCTTTAATCAGGGCTTTACGTCCGGGTAGGTTGTAATCCAGTTGTACTTCCAGATCCGCATCGGGCAGAGCGCCTTCACCTTTACATGGCCATTCAATCAAGCACAGGCAGTCTTCCTCGAAGTAATCCCGCCCCCCGATAAATTCGAGTTCTTCAGGATCCGCCAGTCGATACAGATCAAAGTGATAGATTTGCTGACCATCAACACTATATGGCTCGACCAATGTATAAGTAGGACTTTTAACGGCACCCTGATGGCCGAGGCTATGCAAAATACCCCGGCATAGAGTGGTCTTTCCGGCTCCCAGATTTCCCACCAGATAAATGACGGCATGACCGCCGCTGACTTCAGCCAGTTCCCTACCCAGCTGCACCATTTCCTGCTCATTATTAATTAGCAGCTCAATCCTGCCTTCCATACACTCTCTATTACGTTGACTGGAACTGACACCAGTTCAGTATTCATGACTTTCTACAGCTCAAAGCTGTTTGCTATTCTGTTCAGCTGGCTTCTTATATGAGGAACTGTTTCCAACGCCAGCATGCCTCGTTCACCCTGCTGCTTTGCCAGAAGATCGGCTCCGGTTGCATGCAACCAAACGCCCAGCGCGGCAGCATCATTACTTTTTATTCCTTGGGCAGAAAGAGCCGCAATCACCCCACTCAGCACGTCCCCCATACCTGCAACAGCCATCCCGGGATTACCGTCGGAACACAGACTTACGATCTGACCATCATAAATCAGAGTGCCTGCGCCCTTTAATACGACTGTTGCATCGTATTTATTGAATAATTCTTTTACAGCCTGTATCCGGTCAGCATTGATCGTTGAAATTTGGGTATTCAGTAATCGTGATGCTTCACCAGGATGAGGCGTTAGAATCATCGGGCACTTTCGATCTTTTAGCAATGCAGGATCTTCCGAGATAATATTGAGGCCATCGGCATCTACCACAATAGGACACTCGGATTTTAGTACTTCAGTGAGTAACTCCCGGGTCCATGAATCTCTTCCCAATCCAGGCCCTACAACCACTAAATCTTTGCCTTCCATTAATAAACGAAGGTCTTTCGCACCTGAAACTGCCGACGCCATCAATTCTGGTCGACGGGCTGCCAGAGCCAATAGATGTTCTTGACGAGTGGCCACCGTGACTCGGCCAGCCCCACAATACAATGCTGCTTCTGCCGACATAATGGCAGCTCCCGGCATGCCATGATTCCCTCCCACCACCATAACATGCCCATTGTCGCCTTTGTGTAAATCTCTGGCCCGAGGCTGAACCCAGCCACTCAGTCTATTTTCTGACAGCCGTATAACTTCACTGGGGACTGCATCATAAACGGCTTTCGGCACATCAAGATCGGTAAACTCAACGTGCCCGGACAGCTCTTTTCCCCTACCTGTAAGAAGGCCTGCCTTCATACCAATAAAAGTCACTGTCACATTTGCTTTTATAGCGGTTCCCAGAGCAACGCCTCTATCAGCACAAAGACCGGATGGAATATCAAGTGCCAGAACCGGTCGTTCTGATTCATTGATACGTATAATAACCTCGCGGTAATTCCCTGTGACTTCTCTTGCTAATCCGGTGCCTAACATGGCATCTACAAGAACATCTCCAAACAGCTGGGTTTTGGGTGTATATGATTCAACTTCAACGTCTTCCGCCAGACATGCCTCGTAGGCTGACCGGGCATCCCCTGACAATTTATCTGGAGAGGACAAGGCACACACAGAAACCTTAATACCGCGTTTGGCAGCCAACATGGCTACCAGATAGCCATCACCACCATTATTACCGCTACCACAAAAAACTTGCAGACAATGGCCGTCCAGAAGATCAGGCCAGTGATTCATCAAAGATCGGAAAGCTGTCCGGGCAGCCCGAATCATCAATTCAAAACTCTTAATCTGAAAATCATTGATTGCCGTGTAATCAAGCTTACGGACTTGCCCGGCAGTATAAATCCGATCTTCTGGTGCGATTGGGTCGCTTTTCTGCATCAGCTTTTACCTCTATTAAAAAGCTTACCTGCAATAGCGCTGATCGAACAGCCAAAGTCAGTGGGAAAGGATAGATCGAGGTGTCAGGAGATGCACGTTTTCTGACAATAGAGAAATGGCTGAAAGACACTGTAATCGTGTTTTTCAGTTATAGGAATCCACTGCCTTCTGAATCGAAAGCCTTGAATGTACTCTAAGACGGCTGAAACAGCCTGGGTTATCGTTAACTCAGGCCACCTGTACGTCCCGGATATTCTCCAGACGAGAAACGATTGACTGTTTAAGGTCTTCACGCTTGAAAGGCGACAGTCCCTTGAGGCGGGTTACATCCAACATGTGAAGATGAAGCAGGGGAGCTCTTTTGTTGAACTCTCGCAGATCTCCTGTCGTCACAATAGGGACAAAATACTTACCGGGGTAACGGTTTTCATACGCCTTGGCAAACAGTTCAATGCCTCTTTCAGCAAGGACGGGTTTAGTTTTACGCCCTTTGCTTTTGGGTAGAGCGACATGCAACTCTTCCCTACCGAGGATTTCACCAGGAATAACAAAGATACCGGAAGCTCGGGTAGCATCCTGCTCTATTTCAAAGAAGGTGTCATGATGAGCATGCTGGTTGGGTAGAACCACCAGTTTTTCCTTGTTATAGGTGCTCCAAAACACATCATAGTTGGTGTAAATCTGTGAAGTTCCAGGACTATAAACCGCAAAGACTGTTCTCAATGAATCAAAAAAGTCTGCGGCTTTTTTCTTTTCGTTAAAATGCGAAATATCCCAAACTACGCTACTGGCACTTTCCATTTGCACTGCCTCTAGCTAAATACCTACATTAAGCGGAGAGAATTATAATAATCTGATCCAGGTTTTTCTGACACAAAAATCGGATTTATGACTTACTTCTCAAGCTTTTTTATTTTAGTACTGCAAATTGTTCATTTAATCATGATTTACAGGTACAGGAGCACTTACTTTATCGTTTTTTAGGAAGCCTCACAAAGAGGCACTTCGCCCAAACTGACATGTTTTTCTGGCTACGATCCACTGGTTTTGTTGTAACATCTGCTATATCGCCACCAAAAACACTGCCTCGATAGCTCTACCAATCCACGAAACGGCTCTGTACCAAGACTTCTTTAGCCCGATATCCACTCGTCAGTTTTACTGCCACAACATCGATGACTTTGGATTAAGAAAGATTCAATAATTTCTTATTTTTAGATAATTCAATCGACTTAGCATCATACACTTGTCTCCAAATTTACCAAACCTCAAATTCATTAGGGGGCGTTCTCAAGAATGGGTGTGTTAGAATGCTTGCCTACACTCATAGATTCTTTCCCGGCAGCAACAGATTAACGTGTCCAACACCAATACCTCCCCTGAAAGCCTTGATTATCAAAAACTGGCTGACGATATTCGCCTCTGGGCCAGAGAATTAGGTTTCCAGGCTGTGGGAATTACTGAAGCCCGAATTCCAGAACAGGACAAGAAGCACTTTCAGGAATGGCTGGATCAGGGCCTTCATGGTGATCTGGAGTATATGGAGCGACATAAGGAACTAAGGTGCCATCCAGAGAAGCTCCATGAGGGGGTCATTCGGATCATTTCTGCCAGAATGGATTACCTTCCTGCTGAAACAGAAACCATAAAAATTCTCCAGGAGCCCGAAAAAGCCTACATCTCACGATACGCTCTGGGACGTGATTACCATAAACTGATTCGCAAGCGACTCACTCGGCTGGGTAAAAAAATAGAAGAGGTGACTGGAGAGCACGGTTACCGGGCTTTTGTGGACAGCGCTCCCGTTATGGAGAGGCCACTCGCTCAGCAAGCGGGCCTGGGGTGGATGGGCAAACACTCACTAATCATTAACCGTCAGGCAGGTTCTTTCTTCTTTCTGGGAGAGCTGTTTACTAATTTACCCCTGCCTACCGATGATCCCTATGACAAAAATCATTGCGGTCGTTGCAGTGCCTGCATAGATATCTGCCCTACCAGCGCCATTGTCGAACCTTTCAAGGTCGATGCCCGAAAATGCATTTCCTATTTAACCATTGAAAACAGCGGCCCTATTCCTGTGGAGTTACGCAGTAAAATGGGGAACAGGGTATTTGGCTGCGATGACTGTCAGCTGACCTGCCCCTGGAATCGATTTGCCAAACATACTCAGGAAAGCGACTTTCAGCCTCGTCATCATCTGGATAACAGCGACCTTGCTGATCTGTTTCTGTGGACTGAAGAAGAATTTCTGGAACGAACGGCAGGCTCACCTATTCGGCGAGCAGGCTTTGAATGCTGGTTGAGGAACCTGGCGGTAGGCCTGGGAAATGCCCCAACAACCGAGAAAGTACTGGCCGCTCTTCACCAGCGTAAGGACTACCCTTCAGAACTGGTAAAAGAACATGTGGACTGGGCTCTTAAGCAGCACAGCCCACAAAGAGACAATTAAATCTGCAGACCCGGAATCGTGCGATGATCCAGATCACTGGTTGATGCTTCGGTATTCAACTCAGTCGCCATAAACGTATCAGTACGTTCAAAGGCATTCAGGTAATCCGCTGTTTGCTCAGGATAGCGCTTCCCAAAGTCAGCCATAAGGGTCTGATAGCCTTCCAATGAGCATGGCAAGCTGGACATAAGACCAAGACGAAATGACGAGTAATGGCTAGCTATTGCGAGGAATTCCAATACTGGAATTGTGTTCAGTTTGCCAGCGCAATAGCGTAGTTAGAATATGTGATGGGTATAAGCACCATAATAAGCAGCGTCTGAACAGACAGAGTTGATACACATCAAAGAACTAAAGCCAGCTTCGGTTATCCACACACCGACACATGGACTACCCTTAGGAGCTACTGAGCCGATGATTCCAAAGGTTTTGAGCCATGTCTGTAAAGTTATCGGGTGATTCACTCACCCCCTTTCTTCACCTTGTTAAACAATACGATCACTACATTCAGAATAAAGACGTCCATGGCATCATGTCGCTATTTGTAACGGATGATGAGCCCCACAGTTTTGGTTTACATGTCAATTTGAATGAAAGGGAGACCCTGAGAAAGAGGTTCACTGAATATTTTAACTCCAGCGAACCTTTTGAAGCCGACATGGGAGAGCCTGATGTTTACCAGTTTGGCGAAGCCGCCTGCCTCTGCATGATATTACATGTCAAAGGCTCTGAAGAGACTCGCATCCGGGTCACTGTTTTTCTGGAGAATCATTCTGGGCAATGGCTGATCCGACATCAGCATATTTCGCAGTCCCCCATTTAGTCATTGATAGCCAGTCTATCGGTATGACTGGCCACTCTCTATGAATCTGAACTTTTTGGTCTGGGCTTCCTTCGCCTTGGCTTTTGACCCCCTTCCCTCTTTTCCGTTGTCGGTTTGCCTTTTGCAGAAGTTGTTGGTTTATGCCCTCTGGAAACCTCCCCGGAGCGCTGACCATCATGATGCTCAACCTTAGGCTGCTTTAGCTTTTTAGGTTTCTTGCGTTTGGGAGGACGTGTATCCAGTTTGGATTCAGGTAAAGCATTGACTGGCTTGAAACCAGGAATGATCTCTCTATCAATAACCTGCCGAGTCAACTTTTCAATGGCCACCAGCTCTTTCAATTCGTCTGCACACACCAGAGAAACGGCCTGCCCGGTTGCACCCGCTCGACCTGTTCGTCCAATTCTATGAACATAGTCTTCAGCTACATTTGGCAGGTCAAAGTTAACGACTTGCGGCAACTGGTCAATATCCAGCCCCCGAGCAGCGATATCAGTAGCGACCAGAATCCGAATTTTGCCACTTTTAAATTCAGCCAGAGCTTTGGTCCGGGCATTCTGACTCTTATTGCCATGAATCGCTGCGGCCTGAATCCCCTTGTCTTCGAGGTGCCGTGTCAGACGGTTTGCACCATGCTTGGTGCGAGTAAACACCAGCACCTGATTCCAGTTATTCTCTTTGATCAACTGAGTCAGCAAAGCCGCTTTTTTGCTTTTATCCACAGGACAGACGCATTGATCTACCGACTTAGCGGTGGCGTTTCTGGGAGTGACTGAAATTTCTACAGGCGAACGCACCAAGCCTTTAGCCAGGTTGCGAATGTCGTCCGAGAAAGTGGCTGAAAACAGCAAGCTTTGTCTGCTCTTGGGCAGGACCGCCAGAATTTTGCGAATATCGTGAATAAAGCCCATGTCCAGCATGCGGTCTGCTTCATCCAGTACCAGCACTTCCAACTGCTTGAACTTCACCGCATTCTGGTTATAAAGATCCAGTAGTCGGCCGGGCGTTGCCACCAGCACATCCACACCTCTTCTCAGCTTCATCATCTGAGGGTTGATCTTTACCCCCCCAAATACCACGGTTGACCGGAGAGGAAGATGGCGACTGTAGGTCTCTACACTATCTGCTACCTGGGCAGCGAGTTCTCGCGTGGGCGTCAGGATTAATGCCCGAACCTGATTAGGCTGAACACGTGGTCCTTTCGACAGTTTTTCCAGTAATGGCAGGGTAAAACCTGCAGTTTTTCCAGTACCGGTCTGCGCAGCTGCCATGACATCATGGCCTTCAAGCACTGCGGGGATAGCCTGCAATTGGATCGGCGAAGGAGTGTCATATCCCTGTTCTGCAACAGCTTGAAGGATGGGAGCTGATAACCCCAGCGAGTCAAAACTCATGAAACATTCTCGGTTGGCGTCATTCAGCAGAACGGAGCTGAAGACATGGAGGGGTGGGCAGCTTACAGTATCTGCCTGATTGAAGCTATCAGACTGATATTGCCTCAAGTACCAGGGTAAACAAACATACTACTTTGGATTAAAGTATAAATAGGTACAATAGTGCACATCATATCAAGGACGACTCAACTGCTCTGACGGAGAATCCTGGCAACGACTGGCACCCCGTTTATGTCTCTGCCTTAAACTACCTTCGAGCAAAGCTCCAAGCCTGAATAGTACAATGAAAATAAATATCATAGGCACCAGTGGCAGCGGTAAATCAACACTGGCTAAACAAGTTGCTGAGAAACTCTCTATCCCTCATATTGAAATCGATAGCTTGTTTTGGGGGCCAGACTGGACTCCGGTTGAAGAGCAGATCTTTCTGGACCGACTCAAAACAGCGTTAGATCAACCTGCCTGGGTTATGGATGGGAATTACACAAAAACCTATGATCTCAGATTTCAGCAAACCGATATGATTATCTGGATAGACTTTTCTCTGGCCAGAACGCTCTTGCAAGCCTTAAGGCGAGCTATTTTCAGAATTATTTCAGGCAAAGAGCTTTGGCAAGATACCGGTAATGTAGAGACGCTTGGAAAGCTCTTCAGTAAAGACTCTATCCTGCTATGGACATTGAAGACTCATAAGACAAACCGGATCAAGTATCAGAATCTAATGCAAGATGAACATTATTCACACATCCAGTTTATACATCTGCGTAGCTCCAGAGAAATAAAGCAATTTCTGACGGAGCTAGATTGAGAACCTGCTCTCATCCATGAAATATACAGAGAAGGCCTCCCACACTATCTAATGTGATTTTTATACAAATCCTCTACAGGAAATATCATCGTGTAATCATCCCAGTTGATATTTCCATCAACAATTTCAAATGTCAGAAAGCCAGATTCTGATTTGTACTTCTCATAGTCTGGATGCCCATCAGAAAAAATAAATGGGGCAAAATCTACTATTTGCTTATGGCCATCCGAGAACTCAATCTCAAGAATATGACTCTTGATGTGTATGGCAGCCTTAACCGATACGTTTAACATTTTTCACCTTTTTGGTAATAATCTGGGAAGTGATGGACTTTTTCATAACAAAGAAGTCAACCCACTTCTCCACGATATCTTTCGCGTAAGAATGAACAAACTCTTCAAACTTTTTTCTCTTCTTTCCTTCAAGTCCAGGCCCTTTATCCTTAAGCTTAATCTCTCGGATCACACCATCAAATAAAATGATTTCAGCTTTGGTTTCCCTACCTCCAAATGTACCATGAACATGTATTGGCTCATGTTCATTGCTGTAGAAGAAAATAGTGATTCCAAGATAGGTGAATAACTTAGGCATTTTTAAAACTCCTTTTTATTTTTCCTACCGCACCTACCCCTCTCCACGATCCTTGTATAGGCACCTACTTGCCAGTGCCATTAGAGAAAGCAAAAAATAGGGACTCAGATCATTAGCCTGAGCCCTATATTTCATCAAACCAAAGATTTTATTCCCATATTGAACAGCGCAAAGCCAAACATATCTGCATATTCTTCAATCAACTTACTGGTGGGTTTACCCGCCCCATGACCCGCATCGGTTTCAATACGAATCAGAGTGGGATTCTGCCCAGACTGCTTTGACTGAAGCTCAGCTGCAAACTTGAAAGAATGAGCCGGTACTACCCGATCGTCGTGATCACCGGTAGTTACCATCGTGGCCGGATACTCTACCCCTTCCCGGATATTATGCAGAGGCGAATAGCCAAGAAGGTACTCGAACATTTCAGTATTATCTTCAGAGGTACCATAGTCGTATGCCCAACCTGCTCCAGAGGTGAACTTGTGATAGCGCAGCATGTCCAGAACACCCACAGCAGGCAAGGCAACCTTGAACAGATCCGGTCTCTGGGTCATACAGGCTCCCACAAGCAATCCGCCATTAGACCCCCCAAAAATAGCCAGCTGATCGCTGGATGTATACTTTTCATCGATCAGGTATTCAGCTGCAGCAATAAAGTCGTCAAACACATTTTGTTTCTGAAGTTTGGTACCCGCCAAATGCCAATGCTTGCCATACTCTCCGCCCCCTCTCATGTTTGCCACCGCATAAACACCGCCTAGCGACAACCAGGCGGCTATGGTTGAACTGTAGTAAGGAGTAAGACTGACATTAAAACCACCATAGCCGTATAAAAGAGTGGGAGTACTACTATCCAGCTTTAGATCTTTGTGATGATTGATTGTCATCGGGACTTTTGTGCCGTCTTTGGAGGTATAAAAAACCTGCCTGCTAACGTATTGATCACTGTCAAAAGCACACTCAGGTATTTTGTATACTGAAGACTCACCACTGACCGGATCCAGAGCATAGACCCTGCCCGGAGTCTTAAAATTAGAAAAGCTGTAAAAAAGCGTTTTCTGTTTGCTCTTTCCGGTGAATCCTTCTGCAGTACCCTGGTCTGGAAGACTGATCTCACGAATCAGCTGGCCTTCAATATTGTACTGAAGCACTTTTGAAACAGCGTCCACCATATAATGGGCAAAGATAAATCCTGAGCCGTAACAAGCATCCAGTGTATGTTCAGTTTCAGGAATCAGATCTTCCCAGTTTTCTTCCTGTGGATGATCCAAAGCGGCTTTGACGACTCGCTGATTAGGGCTATTCCTGTTGGTCAGGAGATACAAAAACTGTTCATCGCTGTGAAGTAATTCGGTATCAGACTCCAGATGACCCACTATTGTGACCAACGTTGAATCTTTATCGGATAGATCTTTCACATAAAGCCGGTTGCCAGAGGTAGACTCCTGGGCACTCACCAATAGATAACGACCATCTTCTGTAACATCGCCACCGACATAACGATGCTTTTCAGAGTCCGCAGCACCAAAGATCACTTGATCATCAGCCTGCGAAGTTCCCAGCTTGTGAAAGTACAGCTTATGCTGATCGGTTTTGGCAGTCAGTTCACTGCCTTCCGGCTTATCGTAGGAGGAATAGAAAAAGCCATCATCACCTAACCAGTTGACATCACTGAACTTAATATCGGTTAACGGCGGCTCGAGAAATTCACCTGATTCACAATCAATCACATGAATGGTGGTCCAATCACTACCAGCTTCGGATTTCTGGAAAGATGCCAGCTTGCCAGACTTTGAAAAGGTGATGCCGGCAAGAGCAGTGGTTCCGTCTTCACTGAAAGTATTTGGGTCCAGAAAGACCTTTGGCTCACTGCCTTCCTTTTGGCGATAGAGTACAAACTGATTCTGCAACCCTTCATTCCTGAAAAAGTAGGTCACTCCACCTTCCACAAAAGGGGTCAGCACTTTCTCAAAATCCATCAGCTCTTTCAGCGTTGACTGAATCTTGTCCCGGTAGGGAATCTGCTCAAGGTAAGTCTGTGTCGTCTTGTTTTGGACCTTGACCCATTCCGCCGTCTCTTCACTGAGATCATCTTCCAGCCAGCGGTATGGATCACTGACTTCAGCACCAAAATAATGATCAACAGTGTCGTCTTTTCGAGTCTGGGGATAAGCCAAACTGCTCTTTGACTTGTCACGGGATATTGTCATGGTATGACCTTTAAGATGTTTTTATTGTCAGTGCTGCGGTAACAGCTGAATGCTTGAAAGAAACATTATAGAGAGAAGGGGTTAAAGTCTATTTTGAAGAAGGGTTAGCCGATCATGGAAAAGAACAGCCACACCTTTCAGAGTGACTGCCTTGACTGTTTTTCTAAAAATATTTCAGAAAAGGTAAATTAGCTATTCAGGATTGAATAAAGTGCTGACGGTAGAAGCGTAATTCTTCTATAGATTCACGGATATCTTCCAGCGCCAGATGCGTGCCTTTCTTGGTGAATTGATCAAGAATTTCTGGTTTCCACCTTCTTGCCAACTCTTTAAGTGTACTGACATCCAGATTCCGATAATGGAAGAAGCTGTGAAGATCCAGCATATAACGGTTCAGAAAACGACGATCCTGCCCAATACTGTTTCCACACATGGGAGATGCCCCCACGTCAGAATATTGCCTGAGAAACTCCAGAGTCATCTGCTCTGCTTCAGTCAGACTGATCCTGCTCTCACGAACTCTTTGGGTCAGCCCTGTTTCTCCGTGGGTTTTGATGCACCACTCGTTCATATTCTCCAGAACGGCATCACTCTGGTGCACAGCAATCACCGGACCTTCAGCAATAAAGTTCAGCTGACCATCTGTGACAATCGTCGCAATTTCCAGAATTTGGTCATGTTCAGGATCAAGACCCGTCATTTCCAGGTCGATCCAGACAAGGTTGTCCGCTTTAGCCATCAAGCACCCGATTTCATTAGAGAGATGCGCCAGCCCGGCTGCAGTGATACGTTCCGAGGCTTTCGATTTCCAGTGTACTTTTACCTGAAACCGCCCTGAATCCAATCCTTTGACATTCTCATAGAAAAAATAATTGCAAATGAAGAAAGCCATGGCTGACTTATTAAGTTTAACCGATCATAATCCCTCCGTGAAATCTACTCTCGCTCCCAACTGACCGCATGGCGGCTCAACATCCATCGGTATCTTCTGCCTACCCAGACTAAGTCATGAAATTTTTTAATTATTTCAGCTAGTTGCAGTTAGAATTGTAGGTATCAGCGAGATAAGGGCTATTCTTGGCAATTTACCATGAACAAGCCAGAATCCTATTCAGCAGACCAGGTAAAACCTTGAGCAAAGCATGAGTAAGCGCAAACTAACGCGCAAACAGAAGTGGCGCATAGAAAAAGTTCAGCAGGAACGTATTGCCCGGGCCCAAAAGAAGGAGCAGCTCATTGAGCAAGAACTTCAAGACGATAGTCTTGGCTCCGAACAACAAGGCCTGATCATTGCCCACTATGGTGCAACACTGGATATCGAGGCCATCGGTCAGCCTGGTGTTATCCGTCGTTGCCACCTCAGAACCAACCTCCCGCCACTGGTTACAGGGGATAAAGTGGTATGGCGCCCGTCTCTCAAGGATGACACCGGTGTAGTCGTAGCACTTGAAGAGCGTTACAGCCTGCTAACCCGCCCTGATAATCATGGTCGTATCAAGCCTGTAGCTGCCAATATTGATTACATTGTGCTGGTGATTGCGCCTATCCCCATGCCTCACCTCAACCTGATTGATCGTTATCTTGTAGCGGCTGAAACAGTCGGCATTGAGCCTGTACTGTTGCTGAATAAGACAGACCTTCTTAATGACGAAGGCATGGAAATGCTGAACGATATGCTATCGATTTATGAGGATATTGGTTATCGGGTGCTGAGAGCTTCTACGCGCACGGCAGATGGTCTTGCTCCTCTCAAAAACTTTCTGGATGAACATATCAGTGTTTTTGTCGGTCAGAGTGGTGTGGGCAAATCATCACTGGTGAATGTGTTGTTACCCGGAGTCGATACCCGTGTTGGCGACCTTTCAGAAACCACCGGTAAGGGCATGCATACAACCACAGCAGCCAAACTGTTTCACTTTCCAGCAGGTGGCATGCTGATCGACTCCCCGGGTATCCGCGAATTCGGTCTCTGGCATATTGATGCTCAAGCGGTTCTGGAAGGCTTCAGAGAATTCAGACCTTACCTGGGTTATTGTCGATTCAGAGACTGTAAACACGAGAAAGAGCCGGGCTGTGCCTTGAAAGAAGCTCTGGAAAACGGTGAAATTCTGGAAGAGCGAATGTTTAGTTACAAACAGATTTTAGACTCACTGGAATCCTGACTGGTCTATTCTCATCTTCGCACGTTGATCGACAGGACGAGAGGATGAGAATTTTTGCCGGTGGCATTATTACAGAAACCAATACGTTCTCACCCGTACCGACTGGCTACGAAGACTTTATTTCATCGAATGAACAGGATCAGGACTTGCCCAATGAGTGCCTGATCATGCGTCACCTGCAAACAGCCGCACAACAACGGCAATGGGAAATCACCCCGTCATTTATAGCTGTTGCTGAACCAGGAGGCGTAACAACCCGCCAGGCTTACGAGCAACTTCGGGATAATCTTCTGGAAGATCTCCGTCAGGCACTACCGGTTGATATATACCCATTGGATTTCAAGATGCTACTAGGCGACAAGTGAGCGAAGCCCTGTGAGCCTACAAGTAGTAGGTGATCAGGGTGAGCGAACGCTGGCAACAACGTAGCATCTTGAAAGGCGATGGGTATATTCCCAACATGGTACAGCGTTTTCCACAATCGGGCGGAACCGCTATCCCTGTTCCCTGTGGTGACAGTGTCTGTTTGAAGTCCCAGGGTATTTATATCGTTGTAAACAGTATAAGAACCCAAGTTTTCCATCCTGAAGTTTTTACACATTTTGGGCTCTCACTGGAAACACTAGCCATTGTGGTTGTGAAATCCATTTTCCATTTTCATGCCGGCTTTGCTCCGGTATCAGCCTCGATTTTCTTAATGAGCCCTCCCGGCGCTTTAAACATGAACTTCACAGAGATCCCGTATACCAAGCCGGATCTGAACAAATTCCCCTGGCAGGACACCCCGACTCTCCCCTACCCATCACTCCTTTGATGACTTATGCTTTCACTCCATCTGATGAGCCATGAACGAAGAAGATAAATGAACCCGATTGAAGATCTTCCGCTGATCCTAGAAGCCGATCAATTAGTCCCCCTCCTGGGACATGAGGAGCTGTTGATAGTCGACCTGTGCAATCCACGGCTGTATAGCCAGACCCACGTTCCCGGTGCTGTTAATGTTGCTCCACAAAGTATGGTTTCAGGTATTCAGCCTGCTGCAGGAAAGCTTCCTTCGGTTGAGCAACTGGAGCAAATGCTCTCGAACATTGGCTACAGCGAAAATAAACACATCGTTGTATATGATGACGAAGGCGGAGGCTGGGCCGGGCGTTTTATCTGGACTCTGGATGTTATTGGTCACAAGAAGTGCAGCTATCTGAATGGTGGTGCACACGTTTTGCTGAAAGAAAAAAAACCAACCGAGAGCACGATTAATCACCCTGAGCCTACCCAGGTCAATATCCAGATTGATGACTCTTTTATTGCCAGCAAAGATTTCATTATTGACTCACTGAAAGATTCAGACACCGTGATCTGGGATGCCCGTTCAGCTGCTGAGTACCATGGGGAAAAAGTTTTCTCTCAAAGGGGTGGTCATATCCCTGGTGCCGTGAACCTTGAATGGACATTGGCAATGGACCATGACCGTAATCTCAGAATTCGCAGCGACATCGCCAACGTTCTTGAACAACTGGGCATCACTCAGAATAAAAACGTGATTACCCACTGCCAGAGCCACCATCGTTCTGGCTTTACCTATCTGGTGGGCAAGTCTCTTGGCTTATCCATCAAAGCTTACGATGGTTCCTGGTCAGAATGGGGCAACCTGCCAGACACTCCAATCGAAAGCTGAAGGTTTCAGCCATGAAGCCGTCATTGTTGTTTCATGGCTTGGTCAGGCAATCAATAGGAAGGGACTCCATGGCAACATCAACAGGCTTGCCATTGGCCTCCAACAGCATAGCGAACGGAACACTGGTAAATTGCCTGTTAACTATCTGACAGGTCGATCTGGGCCGAATTAACACAACGGTCAGCCTGCCATCTCTATCTATAACCTCTTTGACGCTGACATACGCTCCACCAGTGGTAGTGACAAAGCTAACATTGGCTGCCACCAGCGTGTATCCCTGATCGAGATAAGACTGTATCTCATCAGGCATCGGATTCCCCGGAAACTGCTCAAACCAGTGAATCAGGCTCTCAACCACCCAAAGCTGCCGCTTTTTCCCCCACACTCTCTGTCGGTCAGCTTCAGCTCTCTTCAATATTTTTACTGCTGACTGAGGCTCGATAACACGATAGCTCGCGCCTGAAGCTATTACCGATCCAGACCCAGGCAATAAAAAGACGATGATCCAAACAGCAATAGGCTTCATGACACTCCTCATGACACTCTCCCTGTCATCACTGAAAAAGCCGCACCGTTTAATCATAGACAATGAAACAAGCCGTCTTTCTCAGAGCTTACTTGTGAGATTATGTCTGCATCATTACAATCCAACATCACTCAAAAACAGGATGAATCCTGACTGTGAAAGAACGATTATTCGCTTTTATCCAATATATCCTGCCGCACCACCTTGTTTCACGGGCGGTATACTGCTTTGTTGAGAGCACCTGTCCCAGGTTCAAGAATGCCCTGATCCGTCGCATCATCAAACAATATGATGTTGATATGAGCGAAGCTGAGCGTGAAAACCCTGAAGACTACCTCCACTTTAACGATTTCTTCACCCGATCTCTGAAAGAAGGCATGCGCCCTCTGCCAGAAGACAACAACCTGATTGTCAGCCCTGCTGATGGCGAGGTCAGCCAGCTGGGTGACATCCAGGATGGCAGAGTCTTCCAGGCCAAAGGGCACGATTACAGCCTGATTGAACTGCTGGGTGGAGACAGTGAGCTTGGTCAGGAATTCATGGGGGGCAAGTTCGCTACGATCTATCTTTCGCCTCGTGACTACCACCGGGTTCATATTCCTTTTGGCGGCACCCTTCGCAAAATGATTCACGTACCGGGTCGTTTGTTTTCAGTTAATCAGGGAACGGTTGAAAACATTCCCAACCTGTTTGCCCGTAACGAACGCGTAGTGGCAATTTATGACACAGAGCGTGGCCCCATGGCTGTAATCATGGTGGGTGCCATGATTGTTGCCAGTATTGAAACCGTCTGGGCTGGACTGGTCACCCCTGTCAGAAAGAAGGTACGCACCTTTTACTACGGAGAAGATTCAGCCGAACATATCTCGCTGAACCGGGGTGATGAAATGGGCCGCTTCAAGATGGGATCCACAGCCATTGTTCTCTTTGGCAAAGATCAGATTGACTGGCTTGAGCAATTCGAAGCCGGGTCTAAAATCAAGATGGGGCAGGCACTGGCCTCACCTGTAAAGTAAGCTTACCAGGCTCCTATGCAGGTAGTTAACCACTGCCTGCCAGTTCTTTTCCAAGGAGCCATTCATGCAGTCTCTCCGCATTATCCCTCTGATACTTGTTCTTTTTCTTTCTGGTTGTTCCGGTATCCAGGGAAAGTCTAAACAGGATAAGCAGGCCTACATAAACTCCATGCGATCTGAAACTCTGGCCATGCTGTTCAGAGCCAAACCCAGTACAGAAGCACAGTTGAAAAACGCTGCCGGTTATGCTGTTTTCAGCAACATCAACAGTAACATTATTTTTCTCAGTGCTGGCAGTGGCTATGGCGTAGTAAGAGACAACGACGATGATTCAGATACCTATATGAGAATGGCCAGCGCAGGCATTGGACCCGGACTGGGTATCAAGGACTTCAGAGCAGTCGTTATTTTTGAAAATCATAATTCTCTGGGAAAGTTTATTAAAGATGGCTGGGACTTTACCGGCCAGGCCGATGCCGCAGCAAAATCAGGCGACAAGGGTGGTGAATTGATTGGTGGTGTAGCCAACGCCAACCTGGGGATTACTGTCTACCAGCTGACAGAGAGTGGTCTTGTTGCTCAAGCTACCTTGCAGGGAACCAAATACTGGGTCGATGAAGGGCTCAATTAAGGATACACTGCGAGTTTTGATCGGCTCGGACTAGTAATGACTATTAAACTTGGCGTCGTGATGGACCCTATCGAGTCCATTGAATACAAAAAGGACAGTACTCTGGCGATGCTGGTCGCAGCCCAGAAAAAAGGCTGGGAGCTGTTTTATATGCAGCAGGAAGACCTGTATCAGTCAGAGGGTGTCGCTTATGGCAGTATGCGTCCGTTGCAGGCTCGCTACAATCCGGAAGATTTTTACTCTCTCGGAGAAAGAGAAGAACAGCCTCTGAGCTCTCTGAATGTCATTCTGATGCGTAAAGACCCTCCTTTTGATATGGAGTTTATTTACAGCACTTATCTGCTTGAACAGGCAGAAGCCAGCGGAACACTGGTAGTGAACAAACCTCAGAGTATTCGTGACTGCAACGAGAAAATGTTTGCAACCCTGTTCCCTCAGTGCACACCTCCGGTCATGGTAGCCCGAAGCGCAAAACATCTGAAAGCCTTTGCAGAAAAGCATGGTGATGTGGTGCTCAAACCGCTGGACGGTATGGGAGGATCATCCATTTTCAGAACTCACCCTGACGATCAGAACTTCAGCGTAATTATTGAAACCCTGACCCAGCATGGCCAGCAGCAGGCCATGATTCAAAAGTACATTCCAGAGATTACTGCGGGTGACAAACGAATCCTCCTGATCGATGGAGAACCTGTCCCCTATGCTCTGGCTCGCATTCCCGCAGAAGGTGAATTACGAGGAAATCTGGCAGCAGGTGGAAGTGGTGTAGGCCAGGAGCTGACAGAAAAGGATTACTGGATCGCTAAACAAGTAGCCCCTGTTCTGAAAGAAAAAGGCCTGCTGTTTGTGGGACTGGACGTCATCGGTGAATATCTTACCGAGATCAATGTCACTTCTCCCACCTGTATACGACAACTGGATGACCAGTTTGGTATCAGCATTGGTGACATGCTAATGGATAAAATCGAAGAGAAACTATCTGTTCAATAACCGACTATGACAGCGCCTGCCAACGACTGAATGGAAAGGCGCTGTTGCAGTACTGCAACATGAAAAACATTTCAGCCTCTGAAGATGCAGCAATTTTTGAACAGATGGCTGCTCCACACTGGAAATAAGTTCCCAAATCCTGCAAGGAATACTTGCGCGCCCTATGTTCATTGATGACAATGCGAGTGAGGCTGACCTGTAATAGGTAGCTTGGCCTATACCCATTGGATTTCAAGATGCTACCAGGCGACAAGTGAGCGAAGCCCTGTGAGCCTACAAGTAGTAGGTGATCAGGGTGAGCGAACGCTGGCAACAACGTAGCATCTTGAAAGGCAATGGGTATAAAGCTCAGAAAGAACGGCCCTCTTTTCACTTAATGTGTTTAAATAGATCAACTATTCACTCGCATGAAGTGAAAAAATGACTCGCTCTGCTGAGCTTAATGCTCAAGCGCAATTCCTGGCCCGCCTCCAGGGAGATCAACAATAAGATCCAGGATGCAGTATTCAAGAGGCCCGCTCCGTCAATGACGACCGTTTCTTCCGCCGACCGTTTAGGCTTTACCCTTTTCATGGCAGCCGCTATTCATGCCGTGACTGTGCTCGGTCTGTCTTTTGGACTTGAAGACAAGGCCCCACCGCCTAAAACACTTGAAGTGACCCTGGCAACCTACAAAAGCCAGACAAAGCCGGAAGATGCAGAATATCTGGCTCAACTGAATCAGCAAGGTAGTGGTACGCTTGAGAAGAAAGCGACACCGACTACCGATCGTAAAACAGATATCCAGGACAACAAAATCAATGAGGTTGAGCTTCAGCCTCAGGAAGCTGCCGCTCCTAAAACACAAGCTAAGAAGACACCACAGGTCGTCACTCGAGCTGAGAGCAAAAAGAAGGTTCAGGACAGTGAAGAGATCAACCAGCCTACCCCTGAACAGTCTAAAGAAGCAGAGCCTCGTAAACATATAGACTTACGTCAGGAGATTGCGAGCCTTGAGGCGCAGCTCAGTGACCAGCGTCAGGAATATGCCAAGCGCCCCCGCGTCAAAAGGCTCACAGCAGCATCCACCATGCTCGAACCAGGTGCGGCTTATAAGAATGCCTGGCGCCAGAAAGTGGAGCGCATTGGCAACCTGAATTACCCTGCACAAGCCCGGCAACAGAAGCTTTATGGAGAGCTTCGTCTGATGGTAGCCATTAACCGTGATGGAACGCTGTCTACTGTCGAGATCTTGAAGTCTTCCGGTTACAACGTTCTGGATGATGCTGCAATTAGAATCGTCAGACTCGCTGCTCCCTATGCACCTTTCACTGATGATTTGAGAGATTATGATATGGTGGAAATCATTCGTACCTGGCGCTTTGAAAAAGGCGATAGACTCTTCAGCCAGTAACGCGCTCAAAGCCTGCCGTAATTTAGTGCTTTATTTGCTATCGGGGCAATTTGCCCCGATACTCCCCCCTATGAGCAGTGAAACCTTCCAAAGCCTCAGAAACCACTTCCTGATCGCTATGCCCCGCATGGCTGATTCATCTTTTGCTGGTACCCTGACTCTGATTTGCGAGCACAGTCCCGGTGGTGCCTTGGGCATCATTGTTAATCGCCCTACGGAACTGACTCTCGGTGAGATTTTCAGCCAGGTAGGCATCAGGGAAGCGGACGAGTGCTTTCTCAGTCCCGACGCCGTATATTCTGGAGGGCCTGTAGCCGTTGAGCGGGGGTTTGTACTTCACTCTGGCCCCGACCATTGGGAGTCCAGTCTGGAAATCAGCCAGGGCCTACAGTTAGCCACTTCAACGGATATCCTGCTCGCCATGGCACGGGATGAAGGCCCAGATGATTCACTGGTTGCCCTGGGCTATGCCGGTTGGGGCAGTGGTCAACTTGAGAAGGAGTTATCAGATAACACCTGGCTCACCTGTAAAGCCCACCAACAAATTATTTTCGAGACACCTTTCCAGCGACGCCTGGATGCTGCCGCCGAATCACTGGGCGTCGATCTGCGACTGCTCTCCGGTCAGGTAGGCCACGCATAACTCTGCTGTAACAACATTAAAGAAAGTATGACTGATAAAAAACTGAATACCGTAATGGGTTTTGACTTTGGCACGCGGAACATTGGCGTAGCCGTGGGTCAGGCGGTTACCCGTACAGCATCCGCTTTATCTCCCATCAAAGCACGAGACGGTATTCCTAACTGGAATGATGTAACCGCTCTGCTGGAAGAATGGAAACCTGATGCTGTCGTTGTGGGTATCCCCCTGAATATGGACGGCACCGAGTCCCAGATGTCAATGCGAGCCAGAAAATTTGGAAAACGCCTGCATGGTCGTTACAACCTGCCTTTCTATGAAGCTGATGAGCGTCTAAGCTCTTTTGAAGCCAAAGACTGGGCAAACAAGTTGGGGCATAGTGGGCACTATGGTTCTAATCCGGTCGATGGTATGGCAGCACAAATCATACTGGAAGGCTGGATGAACGATGAGAATAACCCGGTGCTCTAGCGACGCATTTTCTTCTGTATTTGCAAGAAACTCTTACTTATGGCTGTTCATTCTGACATTGGGCATTCTATCCCCGGAATCTCAGGCCAGAGAGAAGGACATCATCCACCCACTTTGCTTTGAGCCCTTCGCCAGTCTGGAAAAAGCGACTCAGTCGTCGGGTAAAAAAACCATCAACCTTGATGACTGTCTGAATAAATACATCAAGTACCCTTTCAAAGAACCTGCCCCTTGGCAGGCTCTTTTTGAAAAAAATGATCAGCCAAAAGATAACAATGAGATCGACTTACCGACTCTCTCCAGTTACAAGTTCATTGGCCAGATGGAAAACCAGCAAGTTCTGATGAGCTATTCTGCCAACTACGGTGGCAGCGGTACTTTCAGTCACGCCTTTCTGGTAGACGGTATTTCCCTGCAAAAACAGGTTCCCAATAACAATACATTAACTCAAACGTTATTTGTTGAAGGCGGCGACCGTTGCTTTGGAAGTATTGAACAGCTGTCAATTGTTTCTCCGCAAATGTTCAAGGTTCGTCGCAAAATGACGCCCAGAGCGCTTGTGGGGTACGGGATGGGTGCGGATTATGCAGAAAGAGTGACAAAGGGACTGTCTGATTGTGCTCTGTGTTGTATAGGCAGTTACGAGGAGCAGGTCGATCTTAAGGGTAACAAGGAACTGGTCAATGTCATTTTACTTCCAAGAGAAATGCGTGAAACGGATACCGAGCAGGAACGCTGCCTGAACCGCCTCACGAAAGCAGATACCCATACCGATATCATCTCTAAAGAAAACTTAAAAACCCTTCAACAGAATTACATTGACCGATGTCTTTAAATCTTCGAGACGTCTTATACCCATTGAATTTCAAGATGCTACTAGGCGACAAGTGAGCGAAGCCCTGTGAGCCTACAAGAAGCCCTGTGAGCCTACAAGAAGCCCTGTGAGCCTACAAGTAGTAGGTGATCATGGTGAGCGAACGCTGGCAACAACGTAGCATCTTGAAAGGCGATGGGTATATTTCAGCCTACCTATAGCTGTAGCCTTACTGCACAAGAATTTCTAGAGGTACTCTCTGAATGAATAAAAGCAGTGCCGCCCACTATCGGAACACTTGTATTATTTATGCCCAATTTTTTACGGGGCTTTCGCAGGTTGGCTGATGAAAAGTGAAGGGTTGCAACAGAAATAACCTTCAGGGAATGATTGATTTGAATGGATCAACACTTCTGAAGGATCAGCCATGTGTGCAACACCCTCACTTCGTCCTATGTTCGCATTTTCTGGTTGGGTAATCGACCGTATTGATATTGATTGGGATACCTCTGAAGCATTCGTGTACCTGCACAGAGATGGTCGTATACAGCAGTTCAAATGCAGCCAGTGTCACTGGTCTATGGGCAAGATGCGCGAGAGTGACAGAAGCGTTCAAGACCTGCCGTTAGGGACGATCAAGGTTAATCTGTTATTTACTGCCTATCAGGGACGATGCTCAAACTGCAATCACATCGAAACCGTGACGATTCCGGGCCTTGCACCTAAATCTCAAGCTACAGAGCGTCTGAAACAACATGTCAGTCACTTATGCCGTTACATGCCCAGCGACAAAGTGCCTGAATTCATTGCTATATCCCACGACACAGCCAGACGCTGGGATAAAATGGTGCTGATGAAAACCCTTCCAGCTCCTCAACTGGATGGCATACGAGCATTGCTGATTGATGAAAAATCGATAGGCAAAGGCCATCACTATTTAACCGTTGTTCTTAATGCCGACACGGGTGAAACCCTCTTTCTGGGTGAAGGCAAGCGAAAAGCAACACTGGATCGCTTTCTGAGTGGCCTAACCCTGGAGCAAAGAGCTTGTATTCAATGTGCTGGAATAGATCGCGGAGGCAGCTACAAGGCATCGGCCAAAGAGCACTTGCCGGATGCCGATATTATCCACGACAAATTCCATATAATTGCCAACTACAACGAAGTTATCGACAAAATTCGGCGAAGGGAATGGCGACAAGCTGAGGAGGAAGACAAACCCTTCATTAAAGGCCAGCGATTCAATTTGTTTATGAATGTAGAAAACCTGACTCCAAAGCGTGAAACCAGCCTGCATGAACTTCTGTCTATGAACGAAGGCCTGTATCAAGCCTACATCCTGAAAGATATACTTAGGCAGCTATGGACGTATACCTATAAAGCCTGTGCCAGCAAGTTCCTGGATAAGTGGATTGAATTAGCCAAAGAGACTGGTATTGATGAGCTAAAACGCTTTGCGAAAGGGCTGGACAGAGCGAGAGAAGGGTTGCTGTCCTACTGCCAGCACCGTATAACCAGTGCGAAGATAGAAGCGTTCAATGGCGTCATCAAACGAATTGTCTACAAAGCGTGTGGCTACAATGACCTTGAATATCTTGATCTAAAAATTCGGCAGGAGGCACTGAAATGATCAGCCAACCTGCGAAAGAGCCAATAGTTGTGCATTTTCATAAATATAAACTAGAATTTTCAATGACTAGTTAAAGACATTATCTTGCTAGATGATGAATGTGTTACAAATGCTTGTAAGCACTCTGTTGCAATACAGATTCGCAGGAAGCCGAGCCTAAGAACGATAATATGAAAGGATCAAAAACGCCTTGCAAGTCTATTTATTGAGGCTTTCAAAATGTTTTTTCAATCTCCGTCAAAGCGATCTGCACTAGCAGCATTGCTTTTTTATTGCCAATCCATTGCTTATCTCTCCATATCAGCGAATAGTTATGCCAGTCCAGATTACGACCCAGTATTATGGTCTGACAAAACTAACAGCCCATTGACGTTATTCCTGAGTCAGAACAACCGGAAAAGAAATCTCTGTCGAATCGTTTTTGAAGATGATGATGACAATACTCTGTATGCGCATGGCGATGTTGTTGAAGCTCAAGATGGCAATTACTGCCTTGCCTTAATCCCGAGCTCCATTACCCATAAACTAAAGAATGAGTTTAATACTAAAGTCATCCCCTCAGCTGTGATTTTTGAGGAGGATTTTGTACCTCTGAATATCCCCCAGAGTAATTATTCACTCTATACTGTCGCAAGCTACAGCTACGAAGTTTTACAAATCTTCCCAAAAAATACTGTTATGGCTGCCTATTTACTTAGTGAAGAAGAGCTGACCAAATTATTTTCTACAGGGAAAACTCAAGAGCATCTGCCTGCGACCGGAATAGATTCATCTCAAGATATTGGTGTCAATAATTTTCACATTAAAAGATTATCGCTTCGTCAACCTCAGCGATATTTTGAAGCCTTATTACAGCCCTTTTATAACGGCAGTGCTTATTATGATAATCTCTGTCCTTCCGGAACTAGTGCCAGAGGGCTAGAAGACTATCAGCTACAACAAGATGGAGGATCCCCCAAATTTGAGTGCTCAGCCTGCCCCGACAACACTTACCGCTATGGACACCCAAAGCCTGAGAACAGTGACACAGAGCAACAGAACGCCATTCCCGTCAGTAGTTATTACACACCCAATTCCTATTGCTGGAGTTTTCATGAACCTCCTGTGGAATGTTCAATATATAACTGCCTTGAACCCGGCTCGTGCTCCCTCCCCTTTTCAGTTACTCAAAATCACACGAAACAACACGACACTGTTTGCGGCTGCGCGGAGGGTACTCCGTTCTACGAGATCGCACCAATCAAGATTGACAAAACATTCAACATTACCGAAGACTCTATCGAGCTGGTTGATGCGGAAACTATCTCAGCCAATTATCAGACATCTGATTTCTTGTGCATAGCCGCAACATACCCCTGTCTGGCAGAGACTGACGACCCGAACGGAACGCCTGGCTTTCTCGTGAAAATACAAGATGCTCACAAACTCTGTTATTATTTCAGCCACACTAATGGCACACATATCGAAGCCGCTGAGCCACTTTCTATTGATCAACAATATCTTGAACCTCAGGCTTTGGGGAGTTGCATCAACCCCCTTAACTCACAACCTGATAATTCTGAGCTTATCCAGAAATCTTCTGTCGCCTACACACTTAATTCTGAGTTTATCCAGAAAGCTTCTGTCGCCTACACACTTAATTCTGAGTTTATCCAGAAATCTTCTGTCGCCTACACATTGTCTGAATACTCTGAACCCACCATCGATGCCACATTAATCACTGGCTCCACACCAACCGTCAGTCCCACTGTCCCCCTTCAGGCCACCCCCTCTCAGAGCGCTTTCTTCGGCACGAGTATCGAGACTGAAGACAATACAGACCCGATGATGCTGGTAATAATAGGCATATCAGCATGTTCAGCGGCTGCCATCGTAGGGTTAACTACCACAGTCGTGATCTTGCTAGTAATGAATAGAACCAACAAAAAAACAATAATAGGACTTTCACAAAAGGTTACTTTCTTGACATCTCAACTCCAAGAGTCTCAAAAACATCCACCGGAAGCTCTGCCAGATAACACCCTAAATCCATCTTATAACCAACATTCATTATCTCCCGAAAATCCAATTCATTACGACTATATACTTCATAAGGGAACTTCAGGTGCGTCCGAAAATCCACTATATGAAACCGTACGATAGTACTCGAAACCCATTTATTTGTCGTGTTCATCGGCTGAGAGAGGGCTCAGAACAAGGCGCAACCGTGCAGGAATATCAACATCTTTCAATCGGTTGGAACGCAGTAATGAGACCTCTCTCAGTCGCCCGGAGGGTGCCCCATAAAGCGGCCAACTGCTCCTGCGTTGCTCTAGCTCCTGCATCCATGCAGTCGTGACTGGGTTAGTCTTGATTGACATAGGAAAGCTATGCCTGCACAAGACTGCCTTGCATCTGACCGCTTTATGGGGCACTGAACCGGACAAACAAATGGGTTTCGAGTACTAGGAGGCTGACCGAGAATAGCGTCCGAGCATAAAATTCAGTAGAACGAGTCAGCTTTTTCACTGGATTTGTGCGAATAGTTGACCTATTTAAGCAAATTCAGTGGAAAAGATGGCCGTTCTTTCTGGATTTTAGGCCGAGCTGTCTATTCTCGGTCAGCCTCCTAGAACTTATGATAAATTTCCTCATGCTGCAGACTGAGCTTGTCTGCCATCTCGGTCAGATGCTCACCGTCAGCTTCTGACCCGAGCTTAATCAGAAGGCGCAGATCGTTAGGTGAATCTGCATGCGCCAGGGCTTCCTCATAAGTTATCTCACCATTGTTGTATAACTCAAAGAGCGCTTGGTCAAAGGTCTGCATGCCCAGTTCTCTGGACTTCCTCATAATTTCTTTCAATTCATGAACATCACCATTGCGGATCATATCCTGAACCAAAGGTGTAGTGAGCAAAATTTCTACAGCAGCCCTTCGACCTTTACCTTCGCGAGCCCTCACCAATTGCTGAGCAACAATACCTTTCAGGTTCAGGGAAAGATCCATCCAGATTTGGGCATGACGATCAGCCGGAAAGAAATGAATAATTCTTTCCAGAGCCTGGTTGGCGTTGTTGGCATGCAGCGTTGCCAAACAAAGGTGACCGGTTTCTGCAAACGCCATGGCATATTCCATGGTTTCCCGGGTGCGAATCTCACCAATCATGATGACATCAGGAGCCTGACGCAGAGTGTTTTTCAAAGCAACACCATAGGACTCTGTATCGATGCCGACTTCACGCTGGGTAACGATAGAATTACGATGCTGATGGATGAATTCTATCGGATCCTCAATACTGATAATGTGACCGGATGCATGCTCATTGCGATGACCCACCATCGCTGCGAGAGAGGTAGACTTACCCGCCCCCGTGGCTCCGACAAAAATCACCAGCCCCCGCTTGGTCATGGACAGATCCTTGATCACCCTTGGTAACTGAAGCTGATCCAATGATGGAATTTCTGTCTCAATCCTTCGCAGTACCATGCCTGCAAGATTTCGCTGATAAAAAGCACTGACACGAAAACGGCCTATGCGAGAAGCTGATATTGCAAAGTTACATTCATGTTCCCGATCAAATTCAGCTTTCTGATCTTCATCCATAACTCCATACACAATATCCCGTGTCATGGCCGGAGTCAGAGGCTCCTTACTGACAGGTACAACCCTGCCATTGATTTTAAAACTGGGGGGAAAACCAGCAGTAATAAACAGGTCAGAGGCCTTCTTGTCGACCATGACTTTCAATAAACGATTGATATCCATAGTTTTATATCTACAGTGTCACGACCTTAAAAATTATCCGGATCTCTGGCTTTTTCCTGAGCCACTTCTTTGGCCACTACGCCTTTTCTCACCAACTCATGAAGGCACTGGTCAAGCGTCTGCATACCCAGCGAACCACCCGTCTGGATCGCGGAATACATCTGGGCAATCTTGTCTTCACGGATCAGGTTTCGGATAGCAGAGGTACCCACCATGATCTCGTGAGCGGCTACACGCCCACCACCGTTTTTCTTGAGAAGGGTTTGAGAAATAACCGCCTGCAGAGATTCTGAAAGCATGGAGCGAACCATGGCTTTTTCTGCCCCGGGAAACACATCCACCACACGGTCAATCGTTTTAGCTGCCGAGGTGGTGTGCAAGGTACCAAACACCAGGTGACCGGTTTCTGCTGCAGTGAGAGCAAGACGAATAGTTTCCAGATCTCGCATCTCACCCACCAGAATAATGTCGGGGTCTTCACGAAGTGCTGAGCGGAGTGCATCACTGAAACTGTGAGTATCCCTGTGCACTTCCCTCTGGTTCACCAGACACTTTTTCGAGGTATGAACAAACTCAATGGGGTCTTCGATGGTCAGGATGTGCTCGTACTTGGTGTCATTGATGTAGTCTATCATTGCCGCCAGACTGGTACTCTTACCGGAACCTGTTGGTCCGGTTACCAGTACCAAACCACGGGCTTTCATGGCAATATCCTTGAATACCTGCCCCATACCCAAATCTTCCATAGAGAGGACTTTACTGGGAATGGTACGAAATACTGCACCGGATCCACGACTTTGATTGAAGGCATTAACACGAAAACGAGCGACTCCCGGCACCTCAAAAGAAAAGTCAGTTTCCAGCTTCTCTTCGTAATCTTTGCGCTGTTTGTCGTTCATGATGTCATAGATCAAGCCGTGAACTTGCTTGTGATCCATGGCTGGCAGGTTAATACGGCGAATATCCCCATCAATACGAATCATGGGTGGAAGGCCAGATGAGATGTGAAGATCCGAAGCGCCTTGCTTATAACTGAAGGCCAGCAGCTCGGTTATGTCCATGAATTTCCCCCTGAAACCCGGACGCAGGTAAAATAGACCGGGACATCTTCTTATTTTCGACCGAAACAGCCATGAGCCAAATTTTTCAGCTCAGCCTGCGTCATGAAAATTGCTGCAAAGCGAGCATGAGCTGAATTTTTCAAGGTAAATAGCAGTTTCTACTTATTAACGCACTACTGTACAGTCTGATGACCTTATTAAAAAGTCAATTCGACCAGGTTTTTGAAAGAATTCATGAAGCTGAACGAGCCAACGGCCGGGAAGGTCTAGTGAAACTTCTGGCCGTCAGTAAAACCAAACCCGCCGAGATGGTATCCGAAGCATGGCAGCTGGGTCAGAGAGATTTTGGCGAGAACTATTTGCAGGAGGCTGTGGATAAAATCACCCGACTGAGCGAGCTGGACGGATTGGTCTGGCACTTTATCGGACCTATCCAGTCGAACAAGACCCGTGAGATTGCCACCCACTTTCACTGGGTTCACAGTGTTGATCGACTAAAAATAGCCAAACGCCTGAATGATCAGCGTCCTGACGACCTTCCTCCCCTGAATATCTGCCTGCAGGTGAATATCAGTGATGAAGAGAGCAAGTCCGGAGCGACTCTGTCAGAACTGCCTGAACTGGTAGCGTCTATATCTCAGTTATCGAGGCTCCAGCTGCGCGGGTTAATGGCCATACCAGCACCAGAAGAAGACGCGCTTAAACAGCGAGTTCCTTTTAAAAAGCTGGCAGATACCCTTGAATCTCTCAACCGTGAGCACCATCTAAATATGGACACATTATCCATGGGAATGACAGGAGATCTGGAGGCAGCCATTGCTGAAGGAGCCACCATGGTTCGCATTGGTACAGCTCTTTTTGGGGCTCGAGATTACTCATCAAGGAATTAAGAATGACCGACAAGACCATTGCATTCATCGGTGCTGGCAATATGGCCACCAGCATCATGGGTGGATTGATAGAGCATGGCTGGCCCAAAGACAGAATATTCGCTTCCTGCCGAACGGAAGAAAGTGCCAGAAAACGTTCAGACGAGCTCGGTATTCACACTTCTACCAGCAACCTGAAAGCTGCAGCAAAAGCCGCTATTGTGGTGCTGGCCGTTAAACCTCAGATGATGAGATCTGTTCTGACCGAATTGGCTCCTGCTTTACAGAAGCAGAAACCTTTCATCATTTCTGTAGCGGCGGGCATCCGCCTGAAAAGCCTGGATGACTGGAGTGGTGGCGGACTGCCGATTGTTCGCAGTATGCCTAACACCCCTTCATTACTGCATTGCGGCGCTACAGGCCTTTTTGCCAATACGCGGGTAAATGATGCTCTGAAAGCGACTGCTAATGAGATTTTTGAGCCGATTGGTATTCTTCAGTGGCTGGAAAGAGAAGAGCAGGTCGATACCATTACAGCCTTGTCAGGCTCAGGCCCTGCTTACTTTTTCCTGTTTATGGAAGCGATGACAGAAGCCGGAGTCAAGCTCGGGCTGGATCATGAAACGGCCGAACGCTTTTCATTGCAAACCGCTCTGGGAGCTGCAAACATGGCGGTACAGAGTGATGTTGATGCTGCTGAGCTGCGCAGAAGAGTGACCTCTCCTGGCGGCACCACTGAACAGGCATTAAAAACCTTCCGTCAGGAAGGCTTTGAAGAAGTGGTTTACAAAGCGGTTAAGGCGGCAAAAGACCGAGGGGCCGAGCTGGCGGAACAGCTGGCTGACTAGCCACTCATACAAGAGGCTGTATTTCCCGCATCATGAAGTTTCATAGTAAACTGGTTGGGATATAGAGCACAGCCTCATAAGCCACCACGCTTTCCCGGCTTGTCAGCTTTTACTTAACATTCATGTTATTTTTCGTTCATGACTGCTTAAACACGAAGGATTTTTATGTCAGCACTCTCATCCAGCCTCGTCTTTCTGATACAGACCCTGGGAGGTCTGTACATCATGGCTGTTCTGCTGCGCTTTCTGCTTCAGTTGGTTAAAGCAGACTTTTACAACCCGATCTCCCAAGCCATTGTTAAAGTGACCTCACCATTACTGAATCCTCTCAGAAAAGTGATTCCGGGAATGGGTGGTCTGGACTTGGCTTCTCTGACGCTCGCCCTGATACTGCAAATTCTCCTGGTCTATGTACTCTTTATGGTTCAGGGCTTTTCTGCTGCAGCTATTCCTTTGCCTCAGGTATTGATTGTCAGCCTTAAAGAACTGGTCAATGAATTATTAAATATCTACATGTTCAGTCTGATCGTCATCGCAATCGCTAGCTGGGTAGCTCCAGGCAGCTACAACCCGGGTCTGATGCTTCTACACCAGCTGACAGAGCCTCTCAGTAGCCGTATCAGAAAAGTCATTCCACCTCTGGGAGGCCTCGACTTTTCTTTAATGGTACTGGTTCTGGTGATTATTACTCTAAAGAACTTTGTTGCTGCCCTATAACCTCTCCGCTCCGGTGCTATAGTTTTCCTGTATAACCTCTTTCGTTTTTCAGGGAATTATCATGGCACCGGATGCTCGTTTCAGCTGTAGCCTGTCACGCTGTTTTCTGGCTTTTCTTTTTCTAACCGTCTTTCCAGCTGTTCAATCAGATCAGTCTCTGATTGATGAAAGCACTGAATTGTCTTTTAAGTATGAATTTGATGATCAGAAACTGGAAGCCGGTCATGAACTTCACCTCGAAGGTTTCAACCAGTCAGATTCTGCTCTGATCCTCATCATCAGGATTGATAATGAGGCTTCCAATAGTTATAGAACCCGATTCAACCGGGAATTCAGTATTCAACCGGGGCCTTTTTCTCTCTCCATTCCTGTTACTGCATTGAAAACTTCGGGCAACCACCCTCTTCCACAGCCTTATTCCAAAATGATCATTTTCATTGCAGGGAATTCAGACGGTGTCGTACTGAACAAAGCCTTCTTCAAACAGCCACCTCCACCTGAAAAAAATGTTCTGGCTCTCGATTTTGGCCTGATGGACAGCCCTGTTTTTCCCGGATTTGAACTCATTCTCCCAGATGACCGAAGGATAAAAGGCGATTTACGTGCCCGAAACCGCCCTTCAGGGGACCCTCTTATTCAGGATGGATTCGAAGGCATTCAGAGCTTGACCCTTCCCTGGCCAAACGGCACCTGGAAACTCAGCCTCTGGACTCAGGAACAGGGTGAGTGGGAATATTTACCCCACCACTTGAGAAAGAAAATCATTGCTGAAAACAACATACTGACAGATCAGAGCCTTACGCCTGAGCAGTGGGTCAGTGAATATTATCTTGAGGGTATGAAAAAAGAAGCCATCATTGATGGTGATCTCTGGGCTCTGATTGGAGAAAGAAGAAGCGGATTTCTCCAAACCACCATTAAAATTTCAGATGAACAATTGAACCTGTTTCTGGAAGGAGACAAAACCGCACAGTTTCTTTCCGGACTGGTACTTGAGCCTGTCGATGGCCAGTTTGCTACCAAAGTTGAAGAAAACAGGAAAGCTCGGCTACTTTCTCAATGGCCCGTTTCAATACCTGAATACCATGCTCCGGAAGCATTGGAAATTAAGGACATTTCAACAGGATCTTTCGAGCCATCAGAACAGCTCAATACCTACCCAGCTCCAAGAGGCTCCCAGCTTAACCTGACTTTTCAGATTCAAAGCCCTGTAGATGATGCCTCTCCCGTCATCGCTATTGCCCAACCCAGAAAGGCCAATGGTAAAAAAATAACCGTTAGCAAACGATATGGCCACTGGCGCTTTGAACGCCCTCAACCGAATGCAACATCACTGATTGCCAGCGACAGTCTTCTGCGCGGGGATATGGAATCCTTAACCCTATCTTCCAAACTGCCAAGAAAGATTCACCTGCAGGTCAGCATTCCCTCTGATGCCGAGCCCGGGGTTTACTCAGGCAGTATTCAGTTATTCAGCAAAACCGCCTTACTGGTTCAGGATTACAACATCCAGGTACTCCCCTTTGACCTGCCAAGACTGGAAAAACCCGTCGGGCTCTATCTGGAACCTGCTCCTTTCTACCAATGGTTTGAAGAGTTACAACGCTGGCAACCTTTTTCAACAGCCTGTGACCTTTCTCTACTGGCCACGATGGGATTCACCAATGTAGCTCCGGCACTGGATACTCCCAATACAAGAAATTCCAGAAAAAGCTTCATCCGACAACTGGCTCAACTTCGACGCTTCGGATTTGACCAATCAATTCTCGCCTACGCCCCTCTGAAACGTTTGCTGGTTGCCCAATCTCAGGAAGAGGCCATCAAGTCCCTGACACAAGTCAAAATGCTCCTGAGTCAAAGCCAACTGCCAGAGCCTTATTGGTCAATTTATGACGAACCTGTACCGGAGAAAACACCAGAGATAATCAACACGGCCCGACAAATCCATAACCAAACACTGGAAATGAAAACGGCGGGACACCTGAATAATCCTGGACAGGCTGACCTGATCGAAGCCACTGACCTTGCCATCATCAACCATGGCTTTGGCGTTAGTAAAGATTCGATTACGGCTATGAGAAACAATCGGGAAGTCTGGTTGTACAACATGCCCAACCCAAGACTGGCAGCCGGATTCTATCTATGGAAGTCCGGTGCTGATGGTTACCTGCAATGGCATGGCCGTATGCCTACAGCAGATCCTTTTGACCCCACGGACGGTCGTGAAGGGGATGTAATTTATATGTACCCCTGGGCAGGCAGCTGCCCGTCCACCATGACCATTCACCAACGCCTGTTAGATCTTCAGGAAGCGGTAACGGACTTGCGTTGGATGCAATGGCTGGAAGCCAGAGCCACAAAGGATACCAAAGCACAGGAATTACTGGATCAAATCAGTAGACAAATACCTGGTCAATGGAAAGCTGCAGAGAAGAGCCTTTCTAACAAGGAAGTACTTAAGATCCGGCAACTGATCCTTGAATACGCACAAGACAAACCACAAAAAGAAAAAGATACCCCTTCAGACCAGTAACGACAAAGGAGTGCAGGATCATGAAAATAGGTCCGGGCCATCATCAGGTTGACGCCTCCTCAGACAGGTCTTCACTGAAGACCTCATCCAATGAAGCCTCTGCGTCCTACCAATTCAAGCCGGTTCATTCAGGGCCTGGCCACAAAAAGATTCCAGCTCCCTCTGGTGACTTAGACAGCAAAGATCTGGGCCAATACTCTATCAAACCAGAATCGGGCACTGCCAAGTTGCTCGACCTTGAAGATTTTGCTGAACCTGAACCGACTCTTATTGTGGGCTTGGAAATGGTCAATGCTCATCCAAAACAAGGCCTGCCCCGCGATTACTTAACTCGATTTATGAAATCCTGTTCCAAGAGACAAATGCCATTTTTCAGCCGCTTTGTTGAACCTGTCAGCAAGTCTCTGATAGCCAGAGCATGGCCAACCAAGAACTACATGATCAAAACGAAAAGCGCCAATAGTGGTCTACCCGCCGGCACCATTCCCAGCGACCAGAAATACAGTAAGAAAGCGGGAGATCCCAAAAAAGTTGCCCGTTTGAATCAATTGACCCAGAAATGCCTTAAAAGCACCTGGAAAGATGGCCGCAGAGTCGCCGTCAGCATCCCCCTAAAGCTCGACTTTGAACGTATCGAGGAGCTTGAATCACAGGGATATGTTTTTGATCGAGAAGAGATGAGGGATGAGCAGGGCAAGTTACTCGCTCTTCGTTTCAAAGCGTTTGAAGGCAATAACCCGAAAGGCAAAATCCAGATTCAGGAAGCCTGGCTCGAAGAGGATGACGAATGGGCTATTTACGAGGGTCCTGACAGGAAGAGCTCCATCGAGGTTCTGGCCAAACCTTCAGAAAAAGAAGGTGCAAAAGCGCTTCCTTATACAGCCGACGTCGATCCATTACTGGAAGCTTTCCCGCTTTCAGACCTTGATCTTGGAGGCAAAGACAAACTACCACTGCCTCTCATTTCTGATGTGATAGTGCGTAAGCAGGTAGAAACTTACAAAAATCGCCTCAAGTCTCAATTTATGGAAGACACAATCACCGCCGAACAATTTGTGATGAAACTCAGTCACTACCATGATCTGGAGAAAGAGCTGCTTAAAGACTTTTTCACCGGGATCACTGCTGATGGAGAACATTTCGAAAAAGAAGACCCTGAGATGGGTAATGTGACCCAGAGAACACGAAATATGGTCTCTCACTACAAAAGAGAGTTACAAACACAAGAAGACGTTGTTCACCACAATGTTGATGCTCACAGTCTGGCCACTGACGAATCCGCTAATTATCCGGTTACCGCCTTCTTCCCAGAAAGTATGGGGATACACGATGGTATCTGCATGATCTTCAACGAACAGCAGCTTCTGGACGTCATGTTTGAATTGATGGAAGCAGGGTATGAACCTGAGAAGAACTTGCTCTGGGGTAAAACACGAGCCCGACGCCCTTCATTCAATCAGGCCCTCCATCATCTGGAAGGAAAAACCCTCTCACAACAACAAAAAGACAAGCAGTTGGGAGAAGAAATCGAGAAATATTGGGATTCAGGCATCTCATCTGAAAGCAATGAGCTGGAAGAAGAAGTGATGGACTTCCTGTTACAAGCTTCAGTTCAACAACAAACTGAAATCGAAATGGCTATGCGAAAACTGTCTCTATCGAGTCAGGGCAGTGAGGGCAACCTTAGCAGCTCCGACTCTGCTATCGAGCTTGATAGTGATGACGATCTAATTAGTTCCGACTCGGCCATCAGCTTAGAGAGTGAAGATGAAGAACTCTCTATCTCTACATCATCCCTGAGAAGCACAAAACATCGTCCTTCCCTCGATAGCATCAGTGAAGAAAACGATCCTGGATACGGTTCGGACAGTGAGCCTGAAGATCTGCATGATAATTTAACACGCGAACAGCTGAGAGCGAGGGAAAACCTCAGGTCATCGGGTCAATCAGGCCAGGAAATCAGCGACGAATAATTCGAATTTCAGGAGTTAATAAAAACTCAGAGAGAACTTTTCATGTCACATCCAACAGGGCCTACACCACCTGGTCAACGACCACAGAATGATTATGTCACATTTTCTCCCAGGTCCGGCTCTAGTGAAAATGCGTCCAATGAAAAAGTAGGCCAACTGAGCGGTATGCAGGTCAAGACTGCAGATGTAGAAAAAAAGATTCCGGAAAAAAGGTCTGAGGAGGCTAAAGCACCTCACAAGCATCTGGCAGAACGAGACGTTGTAGAAGCGAAAGGTTCTCGCTTTCCCAGACTGCAAAAATTATTGATAAGTCTGAAAAAGTGGGCAACTAAACATCATATCTATACCCCAAAATTTGAAGCCAAAGCTTTGTCAGCCGAACAGCTTGGGAGCTCTCTAAAGCAATGGCAAAGTAATCCTAAAGTGCAACAGATGCTGGCTGGCAGTCAAAACGTACTGGATATGAGTGGCTTAAGGTTATCCACAGGTTTCCCTGAGAACACAAAACTGAGCAGTTTCTTCTCTGATGACTCTGGACAAGTGAGATTACCCGTCGTTCTCAAACATGTTGATTTTTCAGGCGCCGACTTAAGTGATCTGGACCTCACAGATGTCATCTTCGAAGAGTGTGATTTCAGTCATGCAACGCTCAATCGCACTAAGATGGGAAATGCTGCCTGTACTCGCTGCAATTTCGACAGTGCCGATATGAAAGGTCTCATAGCTAACAACCTGACACTGGGTGACTGCAGGCTGAATCACACAAAAATGGGAGGCGCCAGAATGACTGACTGTGTTGCCTATGGCTGTAAAGTGGACAGTCATACTGATCTGACAGCTGCCATTATCAACGATAGTGATATTCGAGGTATAGATGTCGGCACCGCAAACTTTTCGCAGGCTCGAATGACCAAAACCAGAATCAATCAGTTAGCTTTAGGGCATACCTTAGCCGGAGCAACTCTGGATACCGTTAAGTATGGCTCCGTTGTATTACCCACAGATATCGGAGGAGTAAACACCCTGACACTGAGAAACATGAAGCTTCATTTGGGAGTGGGTCGAGGTGATGCCAACATGCAGGATCCTGTGGGTAAAATGTATCACTGTCATTTCGAGAACTGTGACGTAAAGCTGCATGGTTATCACTATATTGCCAGGGACTGCACCTTCAATGACTGTGATCACCTTAGCCTGCAGGTCGGCGAACGTTCAATAATTGAAGGCTGCACATTCACTAGTAATAAAGGGATGGAAACATCCAAGTTAGGCTACAGCTCTTCCTTTTCTGACAATATCGTTAGCGACTGTAACTTTCCTTCTCAACTTCTTGAGCATGTCAGGCAGAAAACAGGCAACACAGGGATATAACTCTGAATGGATAAAGCCATTCTCTGGATATAGACCAGCCCTGACCATAAAAAAGCCCGCTACTGTATTCCAGTAGCGGGCTTTTTATTCACCGGAGTGTTGGGATTACAACAGCAGACGACGAATGTCTGCCAGCAGGCTACCCAGCATGGTAGTGAAACGAGCCGCATCAGCACCATTAACTACACGATGATCGTAAGACAGTGACAATGGGCACATCAGGCGCGCATCAAAGTCTTTGCCATTCCAGACAGGCTTCATGGATGCCTTGGAGATACCCAGAATAGCCACTTCAGGCGCATTCACGATTGGGGTAAAGGCAGTGCCACCGACTGAACCCAGGCTGGAGATGGTGAAACAACCGCCTTGCATTTCTGCAGGCTTCAGCTTCTTGTCACGGGCCTTGCCAGCCAGCTCGATGCATTCTCTGGACAGATCCCAGATACCTTTCTGATCAACATTCTTGATGACAGGTACCAACAGACCGTCTGGCGTATCTACGGCTACACCAATGTTGATGTACTTTTTGTAGATAACAGACTCGCCGTCTTCACTCAGGGAAGAACAGAAGATGGGCATCTCTTTCAGTACATAAGCGACAGCCTTCAGGAAGAACGGCAGCGGAGTCAGCTTGGTGCCCTGAACTTCCGCCAGCGCCTTGTTGGCCTTACGGAAAGCTTCCAGTTCAGTGATATCAGCTTCATCAAACTGGGTCACGTGAGGCACGTTCAACCAGGAGCGCTGGAAGTTCTGAGCCGCAACTTTACGCAGACGGTTCAGAGCCTTTTCTTCGATCTCACCCCACTTGGCATAATCCTGCGCCGGTACCGGAGGAATACCTGCCCCACCGGTTGCAGCTTGAGGCTTGTTCGCTTCTGCCAACTTGGCCTTAACAAAGGCTTGCACGTCTTCTTTCAGAATACGGCTGCGTGGACCAGTGCCTTTTACAAGCTCCAGGTTTACGCCAAATTCGCGGGCAAGTCTGCGAACTGCAGGGCCTGCGTGGAAGTTACGATTAGCTTTTTCCAGTTCAACCAGATTCTTGGCAGGTGCCGGGGCCGCAGGAGCTTTGGCAGCCGGAGCTGGAGCTGGTGCAGCGGCTTGTGGTGCCGGAGCAGGTGCAGCAGCACCGCCCTTGGTCTCAACCTTAACAATCAGGTGACCCTGACTCAGCTTGTCACCTTCTTTAACGCAGATCTCTTTGACGGGCACGTCTTCTGCACCAATATCAGGAACAGTCACTTCCTGAACACCACCAGCAACAGGTGCAGCTACCGGAGCAGGTGCAGCAGCACCGCCCTTGGTCTCAACCTTAACAATCAGGTGACCCTGACTCAGCTTGTCACCTTCTTTAACGCAGATCTCTTTGACTACGCCAGAGAAAGGAGAAGGTACTTCCATCGTCGCCTTGTCAGACTCCAGAACAATCAGGGAGTCTTCTTCAGCAACCTCATCACCTACCGCTATGCAGATTTCGATGACGGGCACGTCTTCTGCACCAATATCAGGAACAGTCACTTCCTGAACACCACCAGCAACAGGTGCAGCTACCGGAGCAGGTGCAGCTGTCGGTGCCGGAGCAGCAGCTTGTGGCGCTTGAGCCTGAGGCGCAGCAGCAGCCACTCCACCGGTCGTTTCAACGCGAACCACCAGGTCACCCTGATTCATCTCGTCGCCTTCTTTAACGCAGATCTCTTTCACTACGCCAGAGAAAGGAGAAGGCACTTCCATCGTCGCCTTGTCAGATTCCAGAACCACCAGAGAATCTTCTTCAGAGATCACGTCACCTACGGCAACACAAATCTCGATCACAGGCACATTTTCAGCACCAATATCAGGAATCAGCACTTCCTGAATACTGCTGGCTGCAGCTGCCACAGGAGCAGCAGGCGCAACTGGCGCAGGGGCTGATGCCGGCTGTGTAACCGGGGCTGGGGCTGGAGCCGCTTCTACAGCAGTACCGGCTGCAGCCATTTTCAGCATGTCATCACCTTCAGACACACTGTCGCCTACCTTCAGCATGATCTCAGTGATCTTGCCATCACGTGGAGCAGGCACTTCCATGGATGCCTTGTCAGACTCCAGAACAATCAGGGAGTCATCGGCAGAAACGGAGTCGCCGGGAGCAACGCAGATTTCAATAACCTCTGCACTGCCACTGCCGATGTCCGGGACCTTGATAATTTCATCGCTCATTCGGGATAACCTTATGTCGTAAAAAACACTTTACCGCGCAGCTTTCCATATCTGAAGATGGCGCAAAAATGTTTTCCTCTCGCTATGTGCATTGTGCATGTCATCCGGCGCCACTCTCATCGTGGCGCCGGACTGCATAAAATCAGCAGTACAGTGGGTTAGCTTTGTCGCCGTCAATGTTGAACTTCTTCATGGCGTCTTTCAGTACAGACGCTTCCAGTTCACCATCTTTAACCAGACCGTACAGAGCAGCAATGACAACAAAGTAGCGATCCACTTCGAAGAACTCACGCAGCTTCCCACGGGTATCGGAGCGACCGAAACCATCAGTACCCAAGGCAATAAAGGTACCAGGTACGAACTCACGGATCTGGTCAGAGTAAATCTTCATGTAGTCTGAGGCAGCAACGACTGGCCCTTTACGGCCTGCCAGTTTTTGCTCTACCCAGCCTACCTGCTTCTCAGCATCAGGATTCAACATATTGTAACGAGCTGCCGCCATACCATCACGACGTAGCTCATTGAAGCTTGTAGCACTCCAGATGTCAGACTCAATACCGAAGTCATCACGCAGGATGTCGGCTGCTGCACGTACTTCCTCAAGAATAGTGCCACAACCCATCAGCTGAACTTTCAGGCCATCGTTCTTGGAGTTTTCCTCGAAGCAGTACAGCCCCTTAACAATGCCTTCGATAACGTCATTGCCTTCTGGCATGGCGGGCATCTTGTAGCTGTCGTTCATGGTGGTGATGTAGTACCAGACGCTTTCATTGTCGCCGTACATGCGACGCAGACCGTCTTGAATAATCACCGCCAGCTCGTAACCGTAAGACGGATCGTAGCTTATGCAGTTTGGAACAGTAGAAGCCAGAATGTGACTGTGGCCGTCCTGATGCTGCAAGCCTTCACCATTCAGAGACGTACGGCCAGAAGTAGCCCCGATCAGGAAGCCGCGAGCCTGTATGTCACCTGCAGCCCAAGCCAGATCACCCGTACGCTGGAAACCAAACATGGAGTAGAAGGCATAGAAAGGAATCATCGGTACGTTATTGTTGCTGTATGACGTTGCAGCAGCAATCCAGGCAGCATGGGCGCCTGCTTCGTTAATTCCTTCTTCCAGAATCTGGCCTTGCTTGGATTCTTTGTAGAACATCACCTGATCGGAATCAACTGGCTCATACTTCTGACCTTCTGCAGAGTAGATGCCCAGCTGGCGGAACATACCTTCCATACCAAAAGTACGAGCTTCGTCAGGAATAATTGGCACAATGTGCTTACCAATTTTTTTGTCTTTCGCCAAAGCAGCCAGAACACGAACGTAAGCCATAGTGGTAGAGATTTCGCGCTCGCCACTGCCTTTCAGAACAGCTTCAAAAGCAGTCAGCTCAGGAATCTCCAGCTGTACTTCAGACTGCTGACGACGCTGAGGAATGAAGCCACCCAGTTTTTCACGATGCTTGCGCATGTAAACCATTTCCGGGCTGTCTTCTGCTGGCTTGAAGTAAGGCAGGCTGGCCAGATCTTCGTCTTTGATTGGCAGGTCAAAACGATCACGGAACTGCTTCAGATCATCGATAGGCAATTTCTTAACGTTGTGACTGACGTTGGACGCTTCACCGGTGGTACCTGTACCGTAGCCTTTAACAGTCTTGGCCAGAATAATAGTCGGTTTGTCCGTTGTATTTACAGCCGCGTGGTATGCAGCATAAACCTTATAGGGATCGTGACCACCACGGTTCAGACGCCAGATGTCGTCGTCTGACAGATGCTCTACCATCTTTTTGGTTTCAGGATAACGACCGAAGAAGTTTTCGCGAGTCCAGCCGCCACCTTTGGCTTTACAGTTCTGATAGTCGCCGTCTACGGCTTCATCCATCAGTTTCTGCAGCATGCCATCTTTGTCCTGGGCAAACAGTTGATCCCAATGACGTCCCCAGGTCACCTTGATAACGTTCCAGCCAGCACCCCGGAATACACCTTCCAGTTCCTGCATGATCTTGCCGTTACCACGAACCGGTCCGTCCAGACGCTGAAGGTTGCAGTTAACAACAAAGACCAGGTTATCCAGCTTTTCACGACCAGCCAGAGAAATGGCACCGGTGGACTCCGGCTCATCCATTTCACCGTCACCCAGAAAAGCCCAAACCTTACGGTTCTGCTCTGGCGCCAAACCCCGGTTGATCAGGTACTTCATGAAGCGCGCCTGATAGATGGCCTGCAGAGGACCCAGGCCCATAGATACGGTCGGGAACTGCCAGAAGTCGGGCATCAGATGTGGATGCGGGTATGAAGACAGACCTTTGCCTTCTACTTCCTGACGAAATCCATCCAGCTGTTCTTCACTCAGACGGCCTTCCAGGAAAGCACGGGAGTAAATACCCGGTGCAGTATGACCCTGGTAGTAAACCAGATCACCTTCACGGTTGTTGTCGTATCCGTGGAAGAAGTAGTTATAACCAATGTCATACAGAGTGGCACTGGAGGCAAAGGAAGAGATATGGCCGCCCAGAGAGCTGTCTTTCTGGTTGGCACGCATTACCATTGCCAGCGCGTTCCAACGAACCAAGGAACGGATTCTGCGTTCCATGAACAGGTCACCCGGCATTCTCGCTTCTTTTTCAGGCGGAATGGTGTTGCGATAAGGGGTAGTAATCGCATAGGGCAGCTGGGTACCTTTCGCCCTGGCATGCTGAGAAAGACGAGTCATCAGGTAATGAGCTCTGTCTTCTCCTTCTTTTTCCAGTACGGAATCCAGGGCTTCCAGCCACTCCTGGGTTTCGATGGGATCGATGTCGTGCATATAGTTTGCTCCGAGAATTGAGCGCTGTGATCGGTTCGAAAAGAGGCATCAACTGAATGGGTCATCTACCGGCTGATGAGTCCTTCCCTTTCGATTCCCCAGACAAAAGCACACTATGGTTATACAGTCCTGAGTTGGAAATACCGTCTCATTCTGTCCTACAAAAACGCCACAACCTTTCATATGACGGCATTTTCATAGAAACACCAGTGAAATTCTGTTTGTCAGGATAGTCGAGGCTTACCTCTGATGGACTGCTTTTTTCAGCCCTGGTCATCAGTGAAAACCAATGATCGAACGACGTGAGCCTCAGGAGTCCGGACAAAGGCAGACAACTCAGCCTAAATTCCAATAAAACGGTTAGATTACTCAATGAATTTGATTAATCTGAATCGCTTTACTGAACTCTATGCTCGCGCACTATCTTTGTCGTGGCTCCCAGCGCCAAACTGTTATCCAATGTTAACTGTCTGAGCCTTCAACCAAACTCCACACCCAGGAGGGTGATGAGTGAAATTGTTCACCATAAGCCTTTGCAAATAAAGGGGTCTTTTGCAGCTCTTGAGCAGCCCTGAGCACATACAGCCCTGAGCCCGAACAGTGCCAGGCATTCTTTGCAATGAATTTGAGTGGGGCAAGCCTCAGCCTGAAACAAATCCAATGAAAAATCTGCCCTGTCTGTTGGAGCTTAATGTTCGACCACCATCGCCATCAGGCTTCCAGCCGGGTGATCGCGCCCGGGTGGATTTTTAACTTGGTGAGAAGAAGACAGAGTTTAAACCTTCAAAAAATTGATATCGATCAATTTTGTAATTGAACTACAAGATAAGCAAAATCCGCAATGAGTACCAGTACTTAGGTGTAGTAAAGTTACAAAAATATATCAAAAGCTGCTACAAAATCACATACCTCGATGAAATCTGCTTACAAACCCTTCAAAGGACAAGAAAAAACACTGCCAGCGCATACCCTCATAACAATTTCCGCCCTGATTCTCACCTCGCCTTTACGAAATAAGAATTCTTCAGAAAGAGACTGTCTGTTCGGTTTTTTAACTATAATTGGCCGCCAAACCGAGGTTCTTACCAATTTTTTAGGTATTTTATGGCTACCACTCCTGCTTTTTCTTCAGTTTTGCGGAGTACACCATACTGCCTGTATCTGTTCCTGACATTCATCTTCATCTCATTCAACCTCTGGGCAGACAGTCATGGCAGCGTTATTAACAGCAGCCCCCTTTCCGGATATTTGCACAGCACAAACCAAATTTGCGAGGCCTCTGCCGATCATCCCGCCCTTGAGCATTTTCAGGAAAACAGCCATTACTTACTTCCTCCTACAAAAAAAGATTCAAAAAAGGAAGGGCTCTGTTTTGGTATGGCCTGCGCCTATCTCCAGGCCGCCCTGTCAGAACCGGACAGCCGCCCAACGTTCAGCCAGCGGCTCCAGATCTGTAGCCGACCAACCGAAACAGGCTGGCAGTATAACAACCATCACTGGGACAGCCTTGAAGCCGCAGCGACCGAAGCGGTATCTCAATATAACCGGTTCAGGATGACCCTGGGTTTACCCGACAGCACGGAATCTCTCTAGGCTTTTTCTGAGCAGTCACCCGAACTGGCTGAGCTGATCAATATTCACACCTGGGTCAGATGGCTCTATCAGGTACAAAAGCGTCAGCAGGGGTGTCCAGCCGTTGTGGATGAAGCTGACACCCACGAAGCCGAACGCAATTTGAAAATGACTCAGGCCTGGCCGGTGGCAACAACACGGGCCAGCATGAAAGGGTGGCTCAGGGAGCTCTCAAAATTACCTACACCTTCTCACTATCTTCTGACTACCGGACGCCATGCTATCGCCCTGAGCGTTGAGGAAGAGCACCTTTTGCTGTTCGATCAGAACAATCCCTGCTACTTTCTCCAGGTTAAACGATCTTCCCCGGATGACATAGCCGAAGCCCTGTTTAATGCGCTGCTGCCACCACTGAGCTGCGAAAACGTCCATATTTCGGGTGAATATGCGAAAGTGGAATGCGGAACATTTAAAAGTCGACCGCCTTCCAAGCAAGACGAACCCCGGAACGTCAACCCTCACAGTTTTCTTAAAGCCTTCCAGACTGACGCCGTTTTTACGGTTCAGGCAGCCTTCTCCCACGGTGCTCCACAACAATCTCTGGACGAAGCGGATGAGAATCTGGAATGGCTGAGTGCACGCATTGACCAGGCCTTTCCTTCGCCCGTCGATGCAGCCGACGCCCTGGGGGTAACCCGCTTGCACCTGGCCAGCCGTTCCGGCAACCGTGACGTCGTTGAACATTTGTTGAGCATGGGCGCTAACCCCAATGCGGTGACGGAGGATGGCATAACGGCCCTGACTCTTGCCAGAAGTCGAGACCACCAGGATATTGTCCAGCTGCTGGAAGAAAAAGGCGCGATAGAACAGGTTATTGAAAAGGGGCATTCATTTCAGCCTGAACTCTATCAACGGTACTCTCCGCCAATGGAACGCGAGGTGCCGGACAACCTTCAGGACTACCACGCCCAGGAACGGCAGAGAGGCTTGCACTTACCGGGCGACTCACCGTCTGCCCAGAATAGTTTTAACCAACATTGCACAGCAGGTGACTGTGGGCTAAGTTCACCTGTCATTGGCGACAGTCCCCGTGGATTCCGTTTTCGCAAGGCTTTGGGCTCTATAGGCCGTGGAGAAGATCCTGTATCCCGGTTTGTAGACAGGGTAGAACAGGTTCAGGACAACGTTGTCAAACTGGTCACCGAACGACACCCGACGCTTGCAGCCATATCCATCGTCTCAAAACAGGTGGCTGGTGAGTGGGTTGCAGAGCAGGTAGACTTGCTGGACAGGGCGACCGGGAGGGTTGTCGTTGACAGCTGGAACAACCTGGACCCAAACCTGAGGGATGAGCTGAACGGGCTGCTGAAGGTGGCTTCGGTAGTGCCGGGTGGTAAGGGGTTGACAATAATAAAGTGGACTCCTCATGCTTATAAACACTTTCCTCCTGGCAACAAAAAATGGAGTCAGATAATTGATTCCACAAGAAATGGCCCTGCCAAATACAAACCTGAAACTCAAATAGAAGAACTTGAACGAAGTGTCTGGAAAAGCGGAAAAAAAGTTTCCAACGGAAAAAATTGGAAAATTCAAGAATTTGAGCACGAAATTGGAGCAAGCAGAGGTAAGTCAAGCCGCTGGATCAGAGTTGAGAACTCAGGTGATACCATACACGGCCACCCCATAACCAGAGAAGAATACCAAAGGCTGGAAAAATGACTCCACAGAGCTTCCTCACGACTAAGGATTTTTACCCAGGAACTATCGAGTTTTTTGATTGTGATATTAATCCTGAAATAAGCTTAGATGAGCAGTTAGACTCTCTTAAGGAAGACATGTGTCAAGTTCGCTATGGCAATAATCTAATATTGGATTTCGGGTGGTATCCTTCTTTTAGCGCACCTGGTTGCTTTCAGATCAGAGTGATCAAGAACTACAACTGGGAAGACCCCATCTTAACCAAAGAAGCAAGAAACTTGGTCAGCCTCAAGCAAATGATAATTGATGCTGTAAAATTAATATGCAAATTAAATGAGTGATTCAGCTGTACACATTTATACGAACTAAATAGACCGAATAGGAATGATGAAGGCCTCAACATCCCGATTTACAGACAGGGTAGAACAGGTTCAGGACAATGTGGTCAAACTGGTCACCGAACGACACCCGACGCTTGTAGCCATATCCATCGTCTCAAAACAGGTGGCTGGTGAGTGGGTTGCAGAGCAGGTAGACTTGCTGGACAGGGCTACCGGGAGGGTTGTCGTTGACAGCTGGAACAACCTGGACCCAAACCTGAGGGATGAGCTGAACGGACTGCTGAAGGTGGCTTCGGTAGTGCCAGTGATGCCTGCCGGGGTAGGCTTGCGTGTTATTACCGGAAGGGGGAAATACCTGCAGGATACGCTCGCTAAAGCAAAACCCAACGCCCGACACCTTCTCTATCAGGCTATTGCCTCGTTCCTGTACTCTCACTTTCACGGTAAACTAATCCTCTATACACGTTCCCGCCTATGGAGAGCTTCCACTCATGGAGTTGCCTGGTCACAACCTTGGGCTAATTAACAGTCCTGCATCGGTTAAAACAATTATCAATAACCAGTGGGACGAGTTTGTGGACACCTGCCGGACGAAAAATCTGACCGACAGGCCTGACACACTCTCCTCCGAATTTCTCTCACAACTCTTCAAAACCTGGGCAGGCAGTGACTTTGCTTTTGAGCAATGCCTGAAACACCCGGATCTGGTATTCAAACTTCATCAGAATCAGGATTTATTGCGATTCCCCAAACCCAGCCGGCATCAAAATGCACTCTATAAACTGATTCAGGAAACGCTCAACGAAAACGACCTGATGCACAAGCTCAGGGTTTACAGAAATCGCGAAATGGTCAGAATCATTTGGCGTGATCTTAACCGCTTATGCACCATGCAAGAAACGACACTTGATTTATCGGCAATGGCCGACGCCTGTGTTGATCAGTCACTGGGCTGGCTCTATGAAGACGCTTGCAAAACATTGGGGACACCCATGGGGTCCGCCTACGGGGCGGTTCCACAACCCCAAAAAATGGTGGTACTCGGCATGGGCAAGCTGGGTGCACACGAACTAAACCTTTCCTCTGACATTGACCTGATGTTCACCTATCCCCATAAAGGTGAAACGGTAGGTGGCACACGCACTTTAGATAACCAGGAGTTTTTCATCAGGCTTGGTCAACGACTGATCAAAGTACTGGACAGCCAAACGGTCGACGGTTTTGTTTTCAGGGTAGATATGCGACTCAGGCCTTACGGTACCAGTGGCGCTCTGGCCATGAGCTTTTCTGCAATGGAGCAGTATTATCAGGATCAGGGGAGAGACTGGGAACGCTACGCCATGATCAAAGCCAGAGCGATTGCCGGAGACATCAACGAAGGTCAGAACCTGCTCAACACGCTCAAACCATTTACTTACAGGCGATATATCGATTTCAGCGCCATTTCTGCCCTGAGGGATATGAAAGCCCTGATTCAGAGAGAAATAAAACGCAGAGGAATGCAAAGCAATATCAAGTTAGGGCCCGGCGGTATTCGAGAGATCGAATTCATTGCCCAATCCTTTCAGCTCATCCATGGTGGTCGTGATCGAAGCCTTCAGGAAAAAGCGTTGCTGACCGTCCTTACACGCCTCTCACCTCACCATTTACCTGCGGAGGTCACCAAAGAACTGCACGAGGCGTATGTATACCTCAGGAATATAGAGCATGCTATTCAGGCACTGCAGGATAGACAAACTCAGGACTTACCAACAGATCCCATACAACAAGACCGGATTGCTTTTAGCATGGGTCATGAGGACTGGCCCGCGCTGATGTCTTCACTGGACCACTACAGGAAACAGGTCGCCCATCACTTTGATCATGTAGTTTCAGCACCTGAAGAATCTAAAAATCAGCAGCACACCATTCAGGAACAATGGAAACTGTTATGGCAGAACAGCCTGACTGAAGACGAAGAATTAAAACAGTTTCAGGAAAACCACTTTTCTGAAGCTGAAGAGTCCAGGCGACTCTTGTTAGCACTTAGAGATGGTAAAGCCATTACCAGAGTTCGACGCCAGAGCCGGGAGCGGCTCGATAACTTCATGCCATTGCTGCTGGAATATATAACCCATAGCAAGCAGCCAGATTTAGCTCTGGCACGCATCCTTCCATTGATTGAAGGCGTTGTGCGCCGGACCGCCTACCTTGTTCTGCTAATGGAAAACCCCAAAGCACTGGGACACCTGATCAGCCTCTGTACTGCCAGTCCCTGGATCGCAGATCAAATATCTCGACATCCCGCTTTATTGGACGAGTTTCTTGATATCGGAGACCTGTATAATCCGCCAGAAAAAGCCGAACTGGAACATGATCTCAGACAACAGCTGACTCATATCCCCGAGGACGATCTGGAAGCCCAGATGGAAGCCCTGCGCTACTTCAAGATGTCACATCTTCTGAAAGTCGCTGCCGCTCAGGTCGCAGGTACTTTGCCACTGATGAAAGAAAGTGATTACCTGACCTGGATTGCCGAAGCTCTATTAGATCAGGTCGTGGGCCTCGCATGGAAAACTATAATTGAACGTCACGGACACCCTGTTGGTGAAGATGGCTCCCTATGCGAGCCTGGTTTTATTGTCATTGGCTATGGCAAACTCGGTGGTATAGAGCTCAGCCCAGGCTCCGATCTGGACCTGGTATTTGTGCATAATGGCGCGACCAACAAGGAAACAGACGGCCTCCGACCCATTGAAAGCTCAACGTTCTATACCCGTCTGGGCCAGAGAATCATACACATACTCACTACTCATACGCCTTCTGGAAGGCTTTATGAAGTGGATATGCGACTGCGCCCTTCAGGTGCATCAGGCATGCTGGTCAGCTCTCTGGCCTCTTTTGAAAAGTATCAGCGCAATGAAGCCTGGACCTGGGAGCATCAGGCTCTGGTTCGAGCCAGAGCTGTGGCAGGCGATAAACACCTGACCACTCAATTTGAAGCGCTTCGAAAAAGTATTCTGGCCATTGAAAGAGACCCGGTCAGCTTAAAGAAAGATGTCGTTCAAATGCGCCAGAAGATGCAAGAACATCTGACAAAGTCCCGGCAAGACAAGCAGGGGCAACCACTTTTCCATTTGAAACACGATCGTGGTGGTATTGTTGATATCGAATTTTTGATGCAATACGCAGTATTAGCCCATTCCCACGCCCATCCGGAGGTTGCCCACTTTCCAGACAACATTCGAATCTCCGAGTCTCTGGAAAAAGCAGGTTACCTTACTCATGAAGAAGGTAACGAGCTAAGAGAAGCTTACAAAGTGCTCAGAAAAGCGGCTCACTCAAAAGCTTTGCAAAATGAGCAACCTTTTGTTGAAACACTTTTGGTCGAACCCTTTACTCAGCATGTTGAAGCGCTCTGGCAGCAATGGATGGAATGATTCTTCCGGCACAGATATCAACCAGGTATCAATGCAGGCAGAGCGGTTTGGAATCAGTAGCAAAATATGATCCAATACTCTCCTGTCTGCAGATAACCGAAGTGCCAACAGCCCATAGTGCCAACAGCCCATAGAGAGCAGACAGAACCATGGCCGCCCAATCCAAAGCGGCCTGCCGGCCAGGACTGAGACCCGCCCAGCCGAGCAGTCACATCCCTGAAGTCCGGGAGCGCCCCATTGGCTATGCTCTATCTGACTTCTGAAAACAAGTCGGGATTGTTCTCGGACATCATTTGAACTGATGTCCAAAACAGCCATGAGCGAAGAAAATCATTTCGTCACCCAAAGGGATGAAAGACATTTTCACTATAAACAGCCATGAGCGGGAAATGCAGCTCACCCCGAAACATGAAAATGGCTGCAGGGTCTGAGAGAGCTGTATTTTCATAGAAAACAGGGTCTTCAACAAGATCACAATACCGCCATGAGAAAACAAGGCTGCCCATTTGATAATGAAAATTGCAGCATTCTTATGGTTAAAATAACTGGATTGCACCGGGAGTTTTCGCATGTCCTTCGCCGATAGAGATGGCGTTATTTGGTTTGATGGCAAGCTGGTTCCATGGCGAGAAGCACAAACCCACGTTCTGACCCATACCCTGCACTACGGCATGGGCGTCTTTGAAGGTGTCCGCGCCTACAACACAGACGCAGGTCCCGCGATTTTCCGACTGGAAGAGCACACTGATCGACTGTTTAGAAGTGCTCACATTCTGGGAATGACCATCCCATACTCCCGTGAAGAGCTGATAGAAGCCCAAAAGACGGTAGTCCGTGAAAACGGTTTGGACAGTGCCTACCTCCGCCCTATGTGTTTCCTGGGCTCTGAAGGTATGGGGCTGCGCGCCGAAGGTCTGAAAGTTCACTGCATTATTGCTGCATGGGACTGGCCATCTTACATGGACCCTGACGCCAAAGAAAAAGGCATTAAGATCCGCACCTCTTCCTATACTCGTCACCATGTCAACATTACCATGTGTAAGGCAAAGGCCAATGGTAATTACATGAACTCCATGCTGGCACTTCGTGAGGCTCTGGACAGTGGCTGCGAAGAAGCCCTGCTACTGGATAATGAAGGTTACGTGGCCGAAGGCAGCGGTGAAAACATCTTTATTGTGAAAGAAGATGGCATTCTCTACACGCCAGAGCTGACCTCCTGCCTGGAAGGTATCACCCGTGACACGATCATCCGGTTTGCCCAGGACCTGGGGCTGGAAGTGAAAGAAAAACGCATCACCCGTGACGAAGTCTATATTGCCAAAGAAGCGTTCTTCACAGGCACTGCCGCCGAGGTACTGCCCATTCGCGAACACGATGGACGCACCATCGGCAATGGTCAGCGAGGCCCAATCACTGAACAATTACAAACCATGTACTTTGACCAGGTGACAGGCAAGCGTGAAGTCTATCCAGAATGGCAGGCCCATGTAAATCAGGCTGGCTGACCAAGGCTTGATCGCTACACAACCCCAATGACACTTCCATCGTTATTCTCTCGAAGTGTCATTGGGGCACTCACTTCATTTTTCTTCTTTCAAGAATACGTATGAATCAACGTCGTTGGTTCCATACAGCTGCGACCCCTGGAACTGGAAGGTCAGCACAACATTACTGTCATCCGAGTGGTGGTCTGATATTGATACCTTGAACTTGGTGCCATCCCGGCTCAAGGTCATCGTATTTGAAAAAGAGTGACCATCGCATGAAGGCAGCAAATCCTTGCAGGCTTGAACCTTCTTGGGAACATTACTTTTCTCGGTAGGATCAGAGAGTGTTATTTCAACATTATTGGGATCATCTTTCGTGGTACCAATGTCCATATCAATCTTACAGTGGCAATCAAGATGACCCAGGTCCTCTGTCGACTGCAGCGACTCATAGGTTCCATCCCACTTGCCCTGAAAGGGCTCACTGCTGGCATTTCCGGGATCAGCATTCGTCTGGGCCCAGCTTGCAGCCACCAATGCACAGACAGAAGTTCTTTTTAAGATGCTCAACAACATAGCAGCCTCCACTCATGGGTAAGCTTGATGGGATTAATTGAAAACACGATGCTGGATTAATCAGCGGTCAACTGAAGAATAGCCATGTTTGAGTCTGTAGCCCCGAAAATGTACGCATAAGCAGACTTATCATCATGGCTTTTGATCATCATGGCATAAGGGTGATTGATCACCTGCCCATGGTCGTCAGCAATCTTGGGGATAACTTTGATCAATTCAGGCTTTTTAGGGTCAGTCACATCCACTATGCCTAAAGTGCCAGGTACCGCTTCTTGTGGGAGGAAGGCAAAGTTATTCCATAACTTGACCCGATTCGCCTTGCTCAACTCAGGCTTGACCACCCGCGCTATTTCGACAGGATTAGCAGGTTCTGCCAGATCAAACACCAGCAAACCACCGGGACTTCCCCAGCCAGCGGAATAGAGCAGGTTATTATATTCATCACGGGGTTCGATCATCGATACCATTTGATCATAATCCTTGTCATCCAGACTCTTAACTACTTTTAACTGCTTATGCCCAATCTGACTCAGATCGACCACAACCAGTTTTGAGCCGTGGAATGCGCCACAATAGGCATAGTGATCATGAATATAAATCCCCTCTGCACCCTCGCCGTCAGGCAAGGGACTAAAGCCCAGATCGACTTCAGCGATTTTGTCCGGATGTTCTGGATCAGTAATATCAATGGCAATAAGGCTGTGCCTTTGTGGCGAAGTCACCAATGCATACTGTTTATCATCCGTGACATAAACTTTGACATGCAGTAGCTGCATAAAAGGAATGGAGATAAACCCGCCAATACTAAGGTTGCCCTTTTCAACCGGCTTGGCCGGATCTGAAACATCCAGAAGATGCACTGTTCCCGTATAAATAGAAAGGACGATCAATATATCTTTATATTTATCCTGCCCTTCCATGACGTTCTTCAGGTAAGGCCAGGCCACAAACTGGCTATTTGTTGAGTTGCCGACCGTTATGGCCAAAGGTGTACCTGCTGTTGGTAACTCAACATTATCCAGAGACTCTGGCTTCCAGCTGGAGAGGCGCTTGGGCTCTTCAGGCTTGGAGAGGTCAAAGATACTTAAACGACCATGATTACCCAATTCATCACTGCCTCTTGAAGTGGTAAAGAGCAGATTGGGATGATCAGAATAGCTTTTTGCCCGCGTCACATAGTTGGTATTGTCCTGATCCTGAATAATTTTCAGGACTTTGACATCGACATTCCGGGCATAGCTTTGATGACTACTCACAACCAGCCCAAGGGTGAGCGTCATCAACCCCCATATTCGGAACACCCCATGATGCTTTAATACCTTGAATAAATAATGAAACTTGAGGAAAACCGTTTGGCAGTTCAGTGAGATATTCACATCAGTTGCCTCCAGCTAGGGAAGAGAAAAATGGCCAGCTTAGTATAGCGTCTTGAAAGTGGGTGATCGGAAAGAAAGAAGCACACTAGTACCAATATAACTTCAACAATTTTTGTCGACGTCAATCCAGCAGGGTGTCCATTTCGCTGGACTCCAAGCATCATTACATGTACAACCCCTCAGAGATCAGTAGGTAGATTGTGGCGATACGGCATTGGCGTATAATCTTCACCATACCTACTGTATGGAAAGGCTTGGCCCATAACGCTTTGAGTAAGTTATAGCCAAGTGTTTAAAACTGAACGCTTTCCAAACAACATAACTCTGCAATCGGTGACAGCTTGCTCTCACTGAGGGCGGTAGCGTGCCAAAATTTTAAGCAGCCACCCTCAAAAAGTGGCTGGAAACAGGAACTGCTGCAACGTGAAGTACTTGATTGTCGGTCCCTCCTGGGTGGGGGATATGGTGATGGCCCAGACCTTGTTCATTGCCCTGAAACGACAACATCCGGATGCCATCATTGATGTTCTGGCCCCGGCATGGAGCCGCCCTATTATTGAGCGGATGCCTGAAGTTCGTAGCGGGATAGATATGCCTGTAGGACACGGCAGTCTGAATCTTGGTGTGCGCAGTAAAATAGCCAAAAACCTTAAAGCTGAAGGTTATGATAGAGCCATTCTTCTGCCTAACTCATTGAAGTCAGCCCTGATTCCTTTCCTTGCCGGAATTCCCGTAAGAACCGGTTGGCGGGGAGAAATGAGATACGGGCTGCTCAATGACCTGAGAGTTTTAGATAAAGCACAATACCCTCTGATGGTTGAGCGCTTTATTGCTCTGGCTTACCCGGATAAATCCCCCTTACCATCACCTCTCCCAAAGCCATCACTGAATGTAGAAAGCGATAATGTTGTCAATGCATTACATCGCTATCAACTTTCTAAAGATTTACCCATCCTTGCTCTTTGTCCTGGTGCTGAATTCGGCCCTTCAAAACAGTGGCCAGCCGGTTATTACGGTGAAGTGGCTTTGACAATGATCCAGAAGGGCTGGCAAATATGGCTATTCGGTTCAGAAAAAGATCAGCCTGTAACAAATGAAATCATGGGATATCTACCCAGGAACTTGCAGGAACGCTGCTTTAATCTCGCGGGGCAAACCACTCTGGCCGATGCCGTTGACCTGATGTCTCAGGCCAGCGCGGTGGTTTCAAATGATTCTGGTCTTATGCATATTGCCGCAGCGCTTTCCCGACCATTAGTTGCTGTTTATGGCTCAACCACTGCTGCTCATACTCCTCCCATGAATGACAACAGTGAAACTCTCTGGCTGGGACTGGATTGCAGCCCTTGTTTCAAACGTGAATGCCCACTGGAACACCTTAACTGCATGAAAAAGCTGGGACCGGAAATGGTGTTGGATGCCCTGGAACGTTTGTCTGGTGAACAGACTCTGGAGATTCAGGGTTGAGAGTGCTTATTGTTAAGACTACTTCTATGGGAGATGTTATTCATACTCTTCCCGCCCTCACCGATGCAGCTGCAGCTATCCCGGGCATTCGTTTTGACTGGGTAGTAGAAGAAGGATTTGCAGAAATCCCCCGCTGGCACCCTGCCGTTGATAAAGTCATACCAGTAGCCGTACGTCGGTGGCGAAAATCGATCCTGAATACAGTGCGATCAGGAGAATGGCGCAGATTTCGAAAAGACCTTAAGGCCCGAGAATATGATGCAGTCATTGATGCTCAGGGCTTGCTGAAAAGCGCTCTGATTACCCGCATGGCAAAAGGTCCAAAATACGGGCTGGATAGAAACTCTGCCCGTGAGCCTGTCTCAGCAAAGCTCTACGATCACCCAAAAACAGTTCCTTGGGGACAACATGCAGTAGAACGTGTCCGACAACTGTTTGCTCAAGCTTTAAACTATGAGCTGCCAGAGCAACCTGGACAATTTCTGCTCGACAAATCCAGATTTGATAATGACATGGTAAACAACAAACCCTATATCATGTTTATCCACGGCACTACTTGGCCTACGAAGCACTGGCCAGAGGCCTACTGGTGTCAACTTGCCCAAAAAGCGGAAGCGGCAGGGCTTCATATTGTCATTCCATGGGGCAGTGAAAAAGAGAAAGAGCGCGCAAACTGTATCGCTAAAAGTTCAAACAGCATCGAAGTGTTACCCAGACTCAGTCTGGCAGGTATTGCTGGTGTCATAGCCAATGCCAAAGCGGTTGTTGCAGTAGATACAGGATTAGGCCATTTGACAGCAGCTCTGGAAACACCTGCCGTTTCTCTTTACGGGCCTACTAATCCAGATCTTGTGGGTGCCTATGGAAAATCTCAGGTTCACTTGACCGTCAACCAATGTCCTAAGAGCCAGCTTCCGAAAGCAGACCCTGAAATCTTCACTCCTATGACACCGGATTATGTCTGGTCTTACCTGGAGAATATTCTTCAGGAGGGATCCTCATGACTCTGGCTTTTGCCCTGTATAAATACTTCCCTTTTGGTGGGTTACAAAGGGACTTTTTAAGAATTGCGCTCGAATGCCAGAAAAGAGGACACAATATCCTCGTTTTCACTACCAGCTGGCAGGGTGATCAGCCTGATGGCTTTGATATCCGCTTTCTGGAAGTAAGTGGCAACTCAAATCATGTCCGGATGCTGAATTTTCAACAACAAATCAGCAGTACTTTAAAGAATCAGCCAAAAGTAGCCCTGGTAGGATTTAATAAACTGCCAGGACTGGATATCTATTATGCGGCAGATACCTGTTATCTAGATAAAGCTCAATCGAAAGGCTGGTTATACCGACTGACATCACGCTTTCGTTATTACAAAGCATTTGAAGAAGCCGTATTCTCTCAACAAAGCCATACTGTCTCCCTCCTGATATCAGCCTTGCAAAAGCCTGTTTTCCAGCAGTATTACCACACCCCTGACGAACGCATTCATTTGCTTCCCCCCGGCATCTCAAGAGATAGATGCCGACCTGATAATGCTGAAGCAATAAGAATGGATTTCAGAAAAGAGTTTGGACTCACGAATGAGGATAAACTGATCTTGATGGTAGGCTCTGGATTCAGAACCAAAGGTTTAGACCGGGCTATCAAGGCTGTCGCCTCACTACCGAGCTCTTTGAAACAAAAAACCCGGTTCTTTGTAATCGGTCAGGACAAACAAAAACCCTTTGCCTCCCTGGCCAGGCAGGCAGGTATTCAAAATCAGTTGCATTTTTTTGCCGGTCGCGACGATGTTCCCCGCTTCCTGTTAGGTGCCGACTTGCTGATTCATCCTGCTTATAACGAAAATACCGGCACCGTCCTTCTTGAAGCTCTGGTAGCAGGATTACCTGTACTAACTACCGATGTTTGTGGCTATGCGCACTATATCAATGACGCCAATTCTGGAACTGTAGTACAAAGCCCTTTTGCACAAGAGGCTCTTAATCAGTCTTTGTCCACAATGCTTACTTCGAAGACTTGGCAAGCATGGCAAAATAACGCCATCGCATTCAGTCATCAAGAAGATCTGTACAGCATGCCAGAACGTGCTACCGATATCATTATTGAACAAGCTCAACAAAAATCTGACCATGCTTCTTTTCTATGAACCTTCCAACCTAAAGACAATAGGAGTCAAAATGTGTGAGTATGCACACTAAAAAGATTCATTACTGCTGGTTTGGCGGGCCCCTCCCAAAACAAGAACAAGCCTTTATTAAAGAGTGGCAGACTGCCTTTCCTGATTATGAAGTCATCCATTGGAATGAAGACAACATTCCCAGAGGTCATCCATATCTTGAAAGCATGCTAAAAAACTGCCAATGGGCCTTTCTTGCTGATTACGTCCGCCTTTATGCTCTCTACCATCACGGTGGTATCTATTTCGATACAGATATTGAAGTTAAACAGAATTTTGAACACGAACTGCAAGACGATACCAGCTGTCTGTTTGGATTTGAATCCGACGAAACCCATCGCAGGTGCTACGTAGGAACTGCAGTGATTGCTGCAAAAAAACAAGATCCTTTCATCAAAATTTTTATGGATCAGTATGATATAGGGCTCGCCAAACGAGTCCTCCGAAAGGACCACCTAACTGGCCCTAAGTTACTGACCCGATTATTACAGGCAAAAGGGCTTAACAGGGCTACGACCCAGAAGATTGACGGGATAAAACTGCTCAACAGGGCGTTAATGTACCCGGATCAGAGCAGTCCTTATGAGACTGAGCATTGTTACACCATCCATCATGAAGCAGGTTCCTGGGTACTCCCTTCAAGTACAAGGTCCCTCAAAGAAAAGTTTTTCAAAAAAAAGAGAAAGCTTTCTGACTGGTTCGACAATTCCTTCAAATCCCGCTGATGACTTTTCCCCGGATACTGAATTCCAAGCCTTATGCTTTACCTTAGAGATGATTTTAAAAAAGCCTGGCAGGGTAAAGACCCGCAAACACTGTTGGAAACAATGGATGGCGAGGTCTACAGAGCCCTTGAAGCTCGACGCACTTTTCGATTTGAACTGAACGGTAAAGGCTACTTTGCCAAAGTTCATGGTGGCGTGGGCTGGTATGAAATTCTGGAAAACTTTCTGCACCTGCGTAAACCCGTTCTGGGTGCCCGGCATGAATGGGAAGCTCTGAACAAACTCCATGAGGTTGGCATTGATACCATGACGCCCGTGGCTTACGGAGAAACCGGTAATAACCCTGCCACTTTGCGCTCTTTTCTGGTGACAGAGGAGCTTGCGGATATGGTGACTCTGGAAGATTTTTGTGAGCAATGGAAGAACCATCCGCCCTCTTTTCGATTGAAGCAAGCCATCACTTTGAAGTTGGCTGAAATCAGCAAAAAACTCCATGACCATGGCATCAATCATCGTGATTACTATCTCTGTCACTTCATGATGCCCAACACTGACACCCCTGACCCAGAATGCCTGAAATTCTATTTGATCGACCTTCATCGCGCTCAAATCCGGGATGAGATACCCGACCGTTGGCGATTAAAGGACCTTTCGGGCCTGTATTTTTCAGCCATGGATTACGGCATCACACGGAATGATATTTTTCGTTTTCTAAAAGCCTATACCGGGCTGCCTCTTAGAGACACATTAAAAAAGCACAACACCATACTCGAACAAATTGAAAGAAAAGCAGTAAAACTGTACCAACGAATGGAACGCAAAGCGGGACAAGGCGGCTATTAAGCCTCAAAAATAAACATGCAAATACCTTTTTTGATGTCGTCCAGTTGGACGCTGATAGAGTCCTATAAGAATACCCCTGTCGGTAAAGCTGTCTCTACATTAGAAAGCACCTTTGCCATGGAGGGGGTAGAGATTACCCGGGATATCATCAGTTCCATGAGCCGCACCCAGATCGATGGTAAAGGATACTATCTAAAGCGATATACCGGAGGAGGCAAAAACCTTCGCCGGTACATTGGCAGAAGTCGTATTCGGGGAGAATGGGAAAGCATGCTGTTTTTCCATGAAAACGGTATTCCAGCGGCAAAAGTGGTCGCGTTTGGGCAAGATATTCAGTGGGGCATCATGACTCGTGGTGCCTTGGTCACAGAAGAAGCGCCAAACACTCTGGATCTTCGCCAAATGGTCAGGGACAGTATCCCCTGGCTGAAAGACAGAAACTGGATAGCAAAGGTCATTGAACAACTGGCTCCAGCGGTCAAAACCATGCACAGTCAGAGCTTTATTCATACCGACTTGAAATGGCGCAATATCCTGGTCACCCAGGAAAAAAACCCGGAGATCTGCTTCATTGATTGCCCTGCCGGACAGAAAGTTCTGCCTTTTTTTATTGAACGGGGCATTATTAAAGACCTCGCTTGTCTTGATAAGATGGGTAAACAACACCTCTCACGCACTCAGCGTCTGAAGTTTTATTTACTCTATTGCGGTGGCCAGTTGAAGCCAAGTGACAAGGTGCGTATCCGGAAGATTCTGAACTTTTTTGAAGGCAGAGAATAATATGCCTGACGCATTCCTTCAAAAATGGCAAACACTGAACACCCATCAAGACAGATCCGCCTTCATTCATCAGGCTCTTTCTGACAAAGAATCACCCAATAGCTTTGCCAGACTTATGCCAAAGTTTGATCGCCTGCTTGAAGAGAATCAGGCGCCACCTGAACTGCTCAATGCAGTACAGCGTGTTCGTAAGCAGCAAGAGCTAAAGCTGGAAGACTGTCTGAAGCCTAGACGGGGGTTTACCTGCCAAAAAAGCTGGGACCAGCTGGTCATTACTGACCAGAGAGATGAGTGCCCGGAGCTTTCAAATATCATCAATCATCCAGACACCTTCATTCAGCAAGGCAAGATTATAAAGTCAGGAAAAGCAACGACTGTTGCTATTATTTCATCCGGTCAAAAGCAGTATTTCATCAAAAGGTACAACCCCAAAGGCTTTCTTTATAGCCTGACCCGTAGCCTGATTCCGTCACGAGCAGCAGTGACCTGGCATGCTGCTCAGCTATTGGAAAGTATTGGAATTCCTACGGCACGACCGGTAGCTTTGCTGGAAAAACGCTGGGGGCCCTTTAAGCAAACCAGTTATGTAATCCATGAGTACATAGACAGTATTCATGCCATGAAATACTTTGCAGAAGGGGCAAATCCCCAACCAGAATGGAAAGAGGCTGCAAAAGAAATCAGTGATATTCTTTATACACTAAAGCGTTCAATGATCATTCATGGCGACCTGAAAGCCCATAATTTCATTATCCAAAATCATCATGCTTACTTGATTGACCTTGACTCATTACAATCTTTTCAATCAGTTAGCCATTTTTCCAAAAAACGTTCTAAAGACTTGGAACGTTTTCAGCGAAACTGGAACGAAGAGCCTGAAATAAAATTACTATTTTCAAGACTAGATAAAGAGCTTCGTGATTATGCATGAGAGAAAAAAACCTAGTGAGAAGCCTCTTTTCAGTATAATTATTCCGGCTTATAACTATGCACACACACTTGAAAGAGCTATTCGATCCGTATTAAATCAAAACTCAAACAAATTTGAGCTACTAGTAATCAATGATGGTTCTAAAGATAACACTACTGAGACTCTAAAGGGATTACAAAAAAAATTAACTGATACATTTCGAGTCATTAATCAATGCAATAAAGGTCAGTCTGCTGTCAGAAATTTGGGTATAAAGGAAACTTCTGGTGAATATCTTATATTTCTAGATGCAGATGATGAGCTAGCAGAAAATGCGCTAAAAAATCTCGAGACATTTATCAAAGAACACAAAAATACTGATGTTATCATCGGTGCACACATTTCAGTAACACCAGAAGGAATACAGCGATACCGACCTAGGCTCCCTTTACCACTAGACCCAGAAGAAAGATTTAAGAAGTACTTGATTAAAGATGAGATTCCCGTTTCTCACGGAGCATCAATGATGCATCGTCGTGTATTTGATCAATACGAGTACCCGGAACACTTTCGATGTGTTGAGGACATTCCTGTGTTTGCTTATGTGCTAGCCAATTTTAATTGCCTAGCACTTAACAAGCCAATAGCTAAAATACACAAACATTCAGCTAGTATGAGACATAATGTAGACAGAGATCTATCTATTGGACTTGAGCTTGTCGATGAAATATTTTCAAATGGTAGGATTCCAGAGAACATGATGAAGTACAAATCAAGTTATACTGTACTACGCCTATTATCTCTATCTAGATCTCTATATGCAGCAGGCAGATATAACGAATCCATCTCTTACTATTGCAATGCAATTAAATTGTCACCTTCAGCCCTACTACACTTGTCGTCCCTAAGAAAAGCCATCCGTTCAGTAATATATTATATATTCAAGTAACACCTAGTGTAGAAGCTTATAAAAGAATATTTCATTAGCTCTAACTGACTTCCTAAAAAACTCATCCTCCCCATAGTCAGGTTGATAAGAGCTTTTTGAAGACGCTTTCTCAACCACTTCTTGAATCGAACAGGCCTTCTAAGATCATGATTCATCTCAAGCGCCATAATCTTATCTTTTTGTTCTGCTTCATTCAGGGTGTATGAGAACACACCTGAGAGCTTCACTGTATCCCCTGTGACTGGGGGCAAAGACACAAGTGATCCGGAAGGCCGAATGGATGCATATTGGTATTTGAAAGATGGTTAGCATAAAACATAACAAATACATCAGTATGCCCACTCTTAATAATCGCCTCACGGACAGCCATAGTACTGTATTGGTGATCCTGATGAGCATCAACATGGATATGAGGCGTTACCACATAATCCGGTCGAAAATGGTCAACGATTTCAGCCAGATCGTCTACTGGCTGAGTCATGGCTGTCTGAAGCTAATTTGAAGTGGTTAAACTCCCTGGAAGTTCTGGAATCTGCAACCCCTGCATACTCGGAAGTCACAACCGTCTCAGGGCTATCATGCATTTTCTTCAGGTGCTCGCAAAAATAACCAAGCTGAATCACCCGGTCACTTTTTAGCCCTGCCCACTGGGGGATCGTAATACTGTCCCAGGCTCGTACTCTGCCTTTCAAAATAGAAGCCTGCTTTCTATCACGAATATAACGATCAAATGCTTCTGGCTCTGCTTCTCCCGCAGTAATCGTAACCACAAGACTGTCTGTATTCTTGTAAAGACCAAAAGCAGCGATTTCAGCATCATCAGCATGAGGGGAGATGTAAAGAACTTTCTTTCCGGCTAATTCTGGCTTTTTAAAAGCAATTAGTTCAGCCCCTTCTTTGGTGAAATGACAATGCCTTCCTCTCAGACTTAATGTTTCTTCACCTTTAAGCATTTCTATAGCAGGGGTTAAATTGATATACCGGTAACCTTTACAGCCACGCTCAAAAAAATTGAACATGTCTCTGTGCAACTGACAGTATTCTGAGAGCTGGATCAAAGAGCTTTCCAGAAAGCCTTGCCCTGACTTTAATCTTGAGAAAAACACTAAACTCCTCAGATCTCAATGTTTCAGGCAACAGCAATACAGGACCATCAAAAATAGCTTTCTGACAGTCTTTATCACTCACTTTCCACTTATAGTCACAGCACCGGCGATAATAGATATGATCTGCAAACAGCGTCTCATGCAGAATATACGTAATGAAGAAAAAAACGATCCAGAGCAAACTGGGATACAGATAAATTCCTGCGCCCAATATAGTGACCACTGACTGTAAGAATACTTAACAGTTTTAGAGCCCTGAATAACGATTTCATCTTCTAATTTATCCAGTATTTAGGTGCATTGTTTATAGCTGAGCTTTACTGCATAAGCATCTTATCCATCAGGTCACGATAGGCTTCCCGGAAATCAGCAATATTATGCCTTTCACAAAGTGCCTCATATAGCTGTTGACCTTGCTCTTCCAGAGCTTCAGCTGGACTGGAAAGATAATACCCCATCGCCTCAGCCAGGCTCTTTGAGTCACCTACTTTACATATTTGCCCCAGACCCTGGATATAAGGCTTGATAGTATCAATATCAGAACCAATGACAGGTAAAGCCCCAGACATACCTTCCAAGAGAGCAAGCGGTAAGCCTTCCGTGAACGAAGGCAGAGTAAATACATCAAATGCTCTGACATATTTAATGGCCTCTTCTCTTTTTCCCAAGAGAAAAACACTGTCTTGCAAGCCAAGCCGAGCAATCTGTTGTCTAAGATTTTGCTCTTCTTCACCCCACCCAATAATAGCCACTGCAGCGTTAGGGTATTGCCGGATAATGTCAGACAGCGCATCAATCATCACAGCATGACCTTTTATCTCTACCAACCGTCCTATGGTACCAAAGATAAAGCGATCTTCAGGCAGCCCAAGCTCTGACCTTGCCTGCTCCCTGCTCAATTGAATGGAAACGGCCTGGTCAATATCAATGGCATTATTGATCGCCAGAGTGTTTTGCTCATTCATGCTGCCAGTCGTGCTGATGAGATAACTCTTGACTGGCTTAGAGACACCGACAAAGCACCAACGTTCATCAATCAGCCTGTTGACCAGCTTTTGCCGATAGGAACGATCGTAATCACCAAACCCATGAGCAATACTTATAAAAGCTTTGGTTTCCAGCTTTTTAGTCAGGTTAAGCATGATATGAGTGGGCTTAAATCGATGACATATTATGCCGTCAAAATGATTATCCCGACAAAAACGAAACAGTTTTCGTATAGCAAACCAGCGACGAATACCTTTTAATTGCTTGCTATTAAAGTCGAAATAGACGGAGCGCCCGGCAGCACTGACCGCCTGACCATCTTCCGGCTTCCCTTTCAGAAAAGCGGTTGTAATTTCATACTGGTCGGCAGGCAGTGCCTTAATGATTTGTTCCGCCAGATCAGAGGACATGACGTTATAACTATTTTGAAGCTGTAAAATCTGCTTCCTGTCACTCACTGTGATAGGCCTCCGGACTCTATAACCTGATTAACCCAGCCAGGGATTACCTCCCAACCAAGAGTTTAAAAATTCCCCTGAAGGTTTTACCACAGTAAGCACTAAGGGGAATCATTGAGAGGATTTTTCTGGCAAGCTGTTTATCTGACTTTGCGGCCATTAACAAATAACTGTGCAAAGTTCGCTGCCTCATTTGTTCATATTGCGGGTGGTCAGAAAAACAGTCATAAGTAGCCAGCACTGCATCAAGCATAAGCTCAAGATTCTTATAAGTATTAGTATCGTGTATACGATAATAGGCGAGAACATCATTGAGCATACCTATCTGATAGCCCATAGAGGCGATCTTGAACTCAATGTACAAATCTTCCAAACGAATATCTGGATTGAAGCCCTCTGCTTCAAGCAACACCTTTTTCCTGAACATTAGAGTAGGTGCAGGCACTCCTTTTTCGCGATTCATATAAATATCATCAAAACCTAACACTCGTGCCGGGTAGATTTTCTGCACCTTATGAAGCTGACTCTGTCCATCTATGCAAAGTATATTCCCTCCGCTGATACCCAGTTGAGGAGACAACTTCATATAGCTGGCCTGTTTTTCGAGCCGATCCAGCATCATAATATCATCAGATCCGAAAGGAGCTATAAACTCGCCGGATGCCAGACTCACCGCCTTATTGAGCGTTTTAGCCAGCCCCATATTATCTTGCACGATAAACTGAAACTTATGCTTTTTCTGTAAAGCCTGAATAACCTCAACACTGTTATCCGTTGAGCCATCATCAATCACGATCAGCTCGAAATCCTGAAAAGTTTGCCTGACTACACTCTCAATCGATTGAGCTATGTATTGAGCATGATTGTAAGACGCTATGATGACAGATACTGATGGCATTTTTCTGTTTTACTCGAACTTCGAAGCATCATCATTGTATCATACAGTCTTGCCTCTAACAGAAAGGCCACGCACTGCTGTGCCAAAACAATTTCTGAAGAGCCTTTGCACATTAGAATATGGTGCAGACTTAAACTTTACCTGTCACTGACTACTATACTCTCTTGCTTGGTTAATTATTAACACCCTCTAATGATTGCTTCTCGAATAGACAATAACCTGGTGCGGTTCATACTCCCGCTAGGGCTTCTCATCCAGATATCTGGTATTCACTGGCTTGGCCGTGGGGCTGATATCAGCCAAACCTACACCTGGTTACTGTTTCCTGCACTGGTTTGCTTTCTGCTTAACATTAAAAGTCTTAGAGACTGGCGGCCGGATTGGCAAGAAATATGTATTGCAGGCTTCCTTATTACGGCTCTTGCATCCTGGTGGTGGAGTCCATCTGAGAAACCCTGGATAGATGTGCTGAAAAAATGCCTGTACATATCTATGTACCTCTACGCACTGGTCCGGTTGTCTCAAAAAGGGCGCTTGCTCGAAAAGACACTGGTTGCCTCTGCCATTATTGCTGTACTGGGAGCAGCTGTTGCCCTGATCAATCAATACGTAATTCAGGATCACAGTTTAAGCTACCGATCCTACAGAATATCCAGCATGGGGATCGCCCGGTTTGGCGATATGGGCAACCCTATACCTGCAGGCATTTACTTTGGTGCTATTGCAGCCCTGCTCTTCAGCTGGACCTGTACAACTTTGCTTAAGCCATGGCAGTTGATCCTTTCCATAACAGGTGTATGCACTCTACTGCTTTATGTTCTTATGACGGGTTCCAGAGGCCCACAGCTGGCAACAGCAGTAGCATTTCTCGCTGCATGCCTCGTCATTAGAAACAAACGAACCAAGCTGTTTCTGGGTTTAGGTCTGATTACAGCCATCATTGGCCTGTATCTTTTCCAGGAAAGTTTTTTCGAAATCAACAAAGATTCCACCCTTAACGGACGAGTTCCCATCTGGCTGTCGACCTTAAAGCACATCTCTGATAGCCCATGGATTGGTCACGGGCTGGGCTATAAAATGTCCAATCTTTGGCAAGGAACTCACTTTATCTATGCCCACAATTACTATCTACAGTCCGCCCTAAATTACGGACTTCTGGGTTTTTCTTTATTTGCCGGCATCATTGGCTCCACTTTGTTCTTGATAAGAAAACATTGGCACAACACACTGATAAAAATCAGCTTCTTTCTTCTCATTTACGGAATGACCTGTATGTTGACGGAAATATCCCGCCTTATCATCATTCCAGATGAAGCCTGGCTGATTTTCTGGCTACCTGTTGGTTTAGTGGTCGGAGCAAAATACCGATCAGACAACAATACCCGGTACAAGAGCGTTCATACGGCTGAATACAGCGTATCTCAAAATATTAAAACTGCATCGACTGAAAAAAAGGCCTTCAACAAATGAAAATCATGATCACCGGAGGAGCCGGATTTATTGGTGCAGCCTTGGTGAGGCATATCATTCGCCATACCGAGCATCAAGTGATCAACGTTGACAAGTTGACCTACGCAGGGAATCTTGATTCATTAGCTGAAACCGTTGAAAGTCCTCGCCATAACTTTCATCAGATTGATATCTGCCAGACTCAAGCCATTGAAGAACTGCTGGCCCATTACCAGCCTGACGCCATTATGCACCTTGCTGCTGAGTCTCACGTGGATCGCTCCATTGATGGCCCTGCAGACTTTATTCAAACGAATATTGTAGGCACATTCACCCTGCTGGAAGCAGCCAGAAAATACTGGCTCGGACTATCAAAAGAGGCCAGAGAGCATTTCAGATTTCACCACATCTCTACTGATGAGGTGTACGGCGATTTAGGCGATACAGGTCTCTTTACGGAGCAATCCCCCTACGAACCAAGCTCTCCCTACTCAGCCTCCAAAGCCTCCTCTGACCACCTGGTACGGGCCTGGCAGAGAACCTATGGACTCCCGATACTGATTACTAACTGTTCGAATAATTATGGACATTACCAGTTCCCAGAGAAGCTAATTCCTTTAGTGATCCTCAATGCTTTGGAAGGAAAGCCTCTGCCTGTGTATGGTGAGGGGCAACAGGTTAGAGACTGGCTCCATGTTGACGACCATGCTCGTGCACTTCTTAAAGTTCTGGAAGAAGGAAAAGTAGGCGAAACCTACAATATCGGCGGACATAATGAGCGTCAAAACATTCAAGTTGTTGAGGCTATCTGCTCTTTACTTGACGAGCTTCATCCAGAAAAAAAAGATGGTATCAGCAGCTATTCAGAACTCATCACATTTGTAAAAGATCGTCCGGGACATGATGTTCGTTATGCGATTGATGCCAGCAAAATAGCCAGAGAGCTGGGCTGGACTCCGGAAGAAACCTTTGAATCCGGTATTCGCAAGACGGTCATCTGGTATCTGGAGAACCAACCTTGGTGTCAGGCTTTACAATCTGGCAGCTACCAGCGGCAACGTTTAGGTACAGGGAGCGCACCATAGTATGAAAGGGATTATCCTTGCAGGCGGGTCTGGTACACGCCTTTACCCAGTCACTCAGGCTGTATCCAAGCAGTTAACTCCTGTTTATGACAAGCCCATGATCTATTACCCTCTCAGCACGCTCATGCTGGCGGGTATCAGAGAGATTCTTGTCATCACGACACCTGAAGATCAGATTCAATTCCAGCGTCTTTTAGGCGATGGAAAGCAATGGGGATGCTCTATCCAGTATGCTGTGCAACCATCTCCCGACGGCCTGGCACAAGCTTTTATTATTGGTTCCGAATTTCTAGGTAACGATCCCTGTGCTTTGGTGTTGGGGGACAACCTGTTTTTTGGTGACAAGCTCGCAGGTATGATGCAACAGGCTGTTCAGCGCAGCAATGACTGCGCCACTGTCTTCGCCTACCCTGTTCAAGATCCAGAGCGCTATGGTGTTGTTGAGTTCGATGATGAAGGCACCGCTATATCTATTCAGGAAAAGCCCGCTCACCCAAAGTCACGGTACGCTGTGACAGGGCTGTATTTCTATGACAATCAAGTCATTGATATTGCAAAAGAAGTACGCCCTTCTGAGCGAGGAGAACTGGAAATAACATCAGTAAACCAGATGTACCTGGAGCAACAAAAGCTTAAAGTCGAAGTGATGGGTAGAGGTATGGCCTGGCTCGACACAGGTACCCACGACGCTCTTCTTGAAGCTAGCCACTTTGTACAAACCATTGAGAAACGTCAGGGCTTAAAGATTGCAGCCCTGGAAGAAATTGCGTGGCGAAATGGCTGGATTAACGACTCAGAGTTCCAAGAGCAGGCCACTGGCCTTCTAAAAAGTGGTTACGGTCGATACTTGCTTTCTCTACTGGACTGAAAGTCTATTTTTATCAGGCATGTTAATCCACTGATCATGATTGGCATGCCAATATCCGTGGCTTGATGCTAACTCTGAAACTCTATAAAGTTGCGCGACAGATTTATTTGTACAGCTTGTTCATGGGCCAAGCTCCAGTTCAACAGTACCAGGAAACATACATGGCAAAGATTGACGAACTCAAAACGATACTGGCGGAAGTGCTGGAAATAGATACCCAAGCCTTTGATGAAGAGACCCCACTTTTGGGTGACCTTCCTGAGTTTGACTCTATGGCCGTGGTAGGAGTGATTACAGCAATGGAAGAGTCTTTTGGCATCAGCGTAGCCGATGATGATATTGATGCTACTATCTTCGAGACTGTTGGTAGCTTGCTGAACTATATCAACCAGACTTCCTGAATTATCGGTTATTCTGAACATCCTCCTTCAGGGTGTTGCCAGTACTACGAGTTCTGAATAGCTGGCATTCACCCTTTCGGCAGGAATGCTTCCTTTGTACTGTTTAGGCTGAGGAAAGTGCTTCAAACGAGAAAGTAACAGCTTTTTACCTTCAAGAAATCGCTCATCCACCTGCAGGCTCTTAACATCAATTTCTTTGCAGAGACGCCACCGAACCTGAGCTATTGACTCTCTGAACAGCTCAATGTCTCCTACTCTTTGTATATGTCCTCGCCCTAGACGACGAAAGCCTAATAAATAACAGATACAATCTTCTTTCTTAATCACACACTGCCAAACGTCCAGAGAAGCATGGTCATCAAAACTCTGACGCTCCTGCTCACTTAATAAGCTCCTAACTTGTTCGGGTTCTGTGATCAACTCAACATTACTCATAAAAGCAGGGAATGGATAAATAACTCTTGCCGCAGTATCAAGATCTTTAAAGCCCAGCTTTTTATAAACAGCGTAGGCTTCTGGAGAAGAAGTCAGACTGGTCAACACCACTGTTTTTTGACGTAAAAAAGGCATTAATAACATCATTGAGGCACTGCGATATTCTTCCTCAACAATCCAGGCGGTTAGATTACAAACAACCTGACTTTGGTTCCCACTCATTGTTTCGGAACAAATCCCACCCAGAAAACCCACAATCTTTTCGCCTGTGTCGAGCACATAGCCTGGTGACCCATTTTCTTGCTCCCACAGATTGGTAAAAAGCCTTTTCCAAATAGCTTTGGTAAAGCGTGTGTTATTCAGCTGCTGCAACAATGGATAGACTTGATCAAAGTCTTCAGCAACCGCCGCCCTCACTTTGGCTTTTGGTAAATCTGAAGCCGGCATTACACCAACAGCTCCCTAACGTATGGGTGGCTGAGAAAACCCTGAGGGCTGGCTGTTGCTCCGTAAGCACCCGACTGGAATACGACGACAAGATCGCCTACTTCAGCAATAGGTAGATCAAGCTTTGCCCCGACAATATCCAGTGGTGTACATAAAGGCCCTACAATCTCGACCTGTTCTTTTTCTTCGCTATCAACCCGATTAGCGATCAATACCGGATAGTTCTTTCGAATCACCTGGCCAAAATTACCTGAATTTGACAAGTGATGATGCAGACCTCCATCAGTCATCAGAAAAGTCTGTCCCCGGGACTCTTTTTTATCGGTAATCTGACAAAAATAGTAGCCAGCCTCACCAACCAGATATCGCCCCAGCTCCATCACTATCTCGGAATTCTTAAAACATCCGGTACGGGCAAGCATCAGTTCTTTAAGGTGCTCAGCAACAACAGCAACATCAAGGCTCTGTTCACCAGGGAAATAAGGAATACCTAACCCCCCTCCTATATTGACATGCCGTACAGGGACTGGGGCTAGTTCGCAAAGTCGTTCGGCTAATTCAAATGTTTTATCATGTGCATCGATCAAAGCCTCTGGCTTGAGATTCTGAGACCCAGAGAAAATATGAAAGCCATAAAAGTCTACTTTACCTGTATCCAACCCAGCTAAAACTTCAGGCATTAACTCGGCATCAATACCAAATTGCTTTGGGCCTCCGGCCATTTTCATTCCAGAAGACTTAAGCTCAAAATCAGGGTTAACCCGAAAAGCCACTCTTGGCTTAATTCCAAGTTCCTCAGAGAGCTCATACAGCCTTTCCAGCTCCAAACAGGATTCAACATTGATGACTATATTGGCAGCAACTGCGGACTTAAGTTCTTCGACTCTTTTTGCAGGCCCGGCAAAACTGATGGCTTCAGGATCAATACCTGAACCAATAGCAACCATCAACTCCTTCTGTGAAGCTACATCCAGGCCATCCACAAGAGCAGCCATATGCTGAACAACAGCAGGCATAGGATTAGCTTTGATAGCGTAATGCAGCTTCAACTCAGAAGGCATCATTGAGCGGAGAGTCTCTACACGCTTAGTAAGAAATTTCCTGTCGTATATATAGCAGGGTGTGCCTCCGGCCATGGTCACCAATTGACCAGCAGAACGTCCCGCCACCTGCAGAACATTGTCTTTCACTGTAATTCTTTTTAGACGATCATGCTCCTTGCTCATTCATTTTCTCCGGATACAAACAGATTTCCATACTCTGAAGCCAGTGCTTTTCGGTCTATTTTACCATTAGGATTTCTGGCTAGAGCATTTTGGGTAACGACTCTGGAAGGCACCATATAAGACGGCATATACTTCTGAAAATGTTTGATAACTACTTTTTCTTCGAACGGCTCATCATTGACAGGCACAACAATCAGAACAATTGCCTGACCCAGACGATGATGGGGGACACCAATAGCCACTACTTCTGAGACCAGCCCAGAAGCGTACAATAATTCTTCAAGCTCACTGGGACTCACTCGATAGCCCGAAGTCTTGATCATGTCATCCTTACGCCCTACAAAATAGAGATACCCTTCTTCATCCTGGGTCACAATATCTCCTGACCAAACCGCCAGCTCTGATGTTGGAATTTCCTGAATGGATAAAGGTGCGGGTTTGAAGCGCTCTGCTGTTCGTTCAATATCGTTCCAGTAACCCAAGGCCACCAGACTTCCCCTATGAACCAGCTCTCCCGGTTCATGAGCCTTACATGGCTGCCCATTCTCATTAATGACCAACAACTCAGCATTAGGAATCGCTTTTCCCATGGAATTCGGACGAGCATCAATCTCTTCTGGTGGAAGATAGCTGGATCGAAAAGCTTCTGTAAGGCCATACATTAAATAAGGCGATGCTGCCGGTATTTTATTTCGAAGAGCAGTCAGTGTTGACGTTGGCATGGCTCCCCCCGAATTAGTGAAATACCTCAGGCACGCAGCAGCTTCTTCAGGCCAATTCATTTCAGAGAGTTGCACCCACAGAGGCGGAACCAGAGCCAAACCTGTAATTTTTTGCTGAGCCACCTGCTTGATAATATCAGTGGGCAAGAGATATTCCAGCAGATAACAACTGGCACCAGAGGCAAAAGCGGTGGTCAACTGACTGAAACCGTAGTCAAAGCTGAATGGCAGTACACAGAGAAGCTTGTCTTGCTCGTTGTTCTCAAGATACTCAGCAACACTATGAGCACCTGCAACCATATTTCGATGGGACAGTATTACCCCTTTGGGTTTACCCGTACTGCCTGAGGTGTAGAGAATAGCTGCCATATCCATATCTATAGCCGCTGACTCGTCCCAAAGCGACGCTTCCATAAGGAAATCTGTCCAGTTTGTAACCAGGCTGGTTCTTTCTTCTTCTGAGTGCCCATCCACCAAAATGACATGATATAGATCAGGGCAGTCTTGCAGGCTGCCTTCCACTTGCTTATAACGAGCTTTATTAGTAATCAGGATTTTGGCTTTGCAGTCTGTCAGAATATGGAGAACCTGAGGTGCCTTTAAAACCGGGTTAACCGGAACCATGACACCGCCAGCCGCCGTTGCTCCAAAGTAACTGAAAACAGCTTCAGCCGTTTTTGGCAAATAAACAGCTACTCTCTCAGACCGTAACAAGCCCAAGCTTTGTAGGCCTGCCGCTACACTTTTCACATGTAGGGCAACCGAAGCGTAATCATAGCACTGAGATTTCACTCCCAGAGCCTGGGATAGAGGTCTTTTCTCAGCCTGATCAAACAGCAAATGGTGTAACAGCTGGCTCATGCAGGAATCCGTAAATACCGATACTGACCCGCTATTGTATCAAACATCATTTCACCATGTAGCTACAAAGTACCAACATGCATATTCTTGCCGAAACAGTCATGTTCAAGAAAACATAGACCTTCAGGAGCAATATTAGAGCTCTGCCAGCATTACCTGCTCATAGTAAAAAGCGCTTGCAATTTTACCTGAACACTGGATTAATCGTCGATCCATCAGATGGTTTGAATTTTAATCATTCCTCGCCATCTACTACCTCCAGACTCACGAAACCCTGAAAGAAAACAGCCGTTCTATGCAGCATAATTTTGAGCCCGATGTATCCCAACTTGAAAAAAACATTCTTCCTGAGAATTGGGAATGGATCCGTTGCTCCAAACAGGCAAAAATGGCGCGATATAAAAGTGACCCTGTTTGCTATTTCAAGGAATTTATCCCTAAAAGTCAGCTGGAAGTCATTAAATCAAAATTCAGGGGTAGCCGATGTGAAATCTGGGTAGAACAGGCAAAAGTGGCTATGAATGCAGGCTTTGATGTACCAGAAATTTTAGCCTATGGCATTCTTCAGAATAAACATCACTATCTGATCACTGCTTCAGGGCCTGATGGGGCTGCTTCAGACTATCTGATCAAGAAGCCAGACAACAATGAGACAAAGAGACAGCAATGGATAAAAGCCTTCGGTGAATATATTGGCCAAATGCATAAAGCAGGCATTGTTCATGGCGACTTACGTGCTGGAAACATTCTAATGGAACCCAGTTCCCCCCCCCATTTTGTCATGATTGATATTGAACGAAACAGCCATCATAAGATTGTGCCCCTTTCACTTGTCAGAAAGAATCTGGTACAGCTGATAAAGAGAATATCTTTCAAAGATTTTACAGCAAAAGACCGAGTCTTGTTTTTCAAACATTATAACCAAAGCTATAACCGATTTGATAAAAAAGATCAGAAGAAACTCGCAATCGAAGTCATAAATCTTGTAAAAAAACAAAACCTTTGGGGTGGAAACCAGAATATATAGCGGTATTCCACCCAGTGCTTTTGTCTTAACCGATCACTTTTATAGGTATTTTATAGTGCCTACATACCATCTTAGCGATTAAAACATTAAGGGAAAGCCTACTCAGACTTCCGTCAACCCAAAGCTCAGTTGTTTTAGTATATGGCCTTTTTTTACCACGAATGACAGAGCGGTTGAGAAAGCTAATAATTCGACTTAGACGAAGCTGCCGATATTCAAATCGTTTATTGGGTATAAGTGACTTTTCATCGTTTGAAAAGAAAGAAACCCTTCCTCCTTTAAGACAAATATCGTAACACTTTTCGCCCGTTATACCATGAGTCGAGAGACTTAAATCTTTTGTAAGAAACATTATCTTTCTAGTCGATTCTGGATACATATTTCTGAAGATAGGGGCATTCCTCTCTTCCAGTTTAACTCTCTGCTCTGTAGGAAAAGATTTTGACCCTGCATGATGAAGAACGGACTTAATACATACACCAGTATAACATCCCCCTTTATTAAGCTCACGACCTAAAGCTGCATCTTCAAAATACCCTTTACCAAAAACAGAATTAAAACCACCAACATTTAAAAAGGCATTCTTCCTGATTAAAAATGCATATCCTGAAAGCATGAAAGTTTTTACAACATGGTGGTGATTTTCATATTTATTAAAACTATCGACATCGAAAGGAAACATGGGATTCAAGGCCATAAGGCCTGACAAATTCTCCATAGATTTAATGAGTGGGCCAAGGAAATCATTTTGGGCTAATGTATCCGAATTCAAGACAAGCACCAACTCTTTTTCAGAAAACTCGAACCCTCTGTTTACATTGGCACCATAACCCAGATTTTCCTCATTCCTCACCAGCATGATCTCAGGATTAATAAGTGACTCCAGATACTTTCTGGTTTCATCTCCTGAGCAGTCGTCCATAATGATAATTTTATTCACATGATGAATCACATGCTTATACAACGATTCAATACACGCCTTGGTGAAATCCAAAGCATTGTACACAGGAATAATTACATCGACTTTTTGCATAGAAATGCCATTAATTTTATCATTTAATTATCCTTAAAGACGCTATAAATCCATATATAGAGGCTGATTATAATGCATACCCGCTGCTTTCTAATCATGAAAAATGTTGCTCTCTGTTAAAACGCATCGTATTTTTCCATTTTCACCAACTCTGTACATTTTAACCATCAGAGAAGCCTTTAATGATATAAAAAAGGTTACTTAACTCTAACAAGTAAATTAAAATTGATCTATTTACAAGAAACCATCCTCTCGTATTTCAACCAATCTTTCTTCAAGCTTATTAAAGTGTTTTAAGTTAGGCTTAGTCCACAGACCAGGAATAGAATATACATTTTCCAAATAGCCTAAAAAAGACCTTCTTAACTCCTCATTCACAACCCATTCATCCAAACAATTTACTAACGATGCCAATTCAACTTCTGAATCCGCATGATTAACTAAACCGTCAATATTATAAAAAGCATCTCCTATCGTAATAACCTTTTTCCCATAAATAAGGGCTTCAATACCAACCGTTGAATTAATTGTCACCACTGCCTCAGCTTTCCTTATCAACCACTCAGTGCTTAAGTTGTTTAAAAAAAAAACAATTATCCGTTTGATCGTCTTCTAGCTCTTTATATTCGAATGGACTTGAGGGGTGCTCTTTAAACACGAATTTTATACTTTTATCATCAAGTATTTTATGAGTCCTCAAGGCAACAACAAATAGATCCTTCATGTTTTTCACCCACTTGGAGTGATTAATAATTTGCGAATCACTATCAACCTGAAATGGAAAGAAGACATACTTACCTTCCAGCTTCTTGCTAGAACCAATTCTTTCAACACCCTCAATTTGATTTCTTAAAGACAACCCTTCTTCTCTTTCAATATTAAAACCAAAACAATTACTTTTATAAAAACCACTTTCTCTTGGAACTGAATTATTAAAGTTAACACCTTTTCCGTCTGCAACTGTTGTTCTTGGGATAATACCATTTTCCATATAGGCAACAGATACACCCATCAATTTAGCCACTTCCGACACCAACCTTTGTGTCATCCGGCTGCCGTTCCAAATTACAACCAGGCTGTATCCGCCAGAATTAATCAAATTAAATATTCTCAGAGCACTCAAAAAACAATTAAACTTGTATTTTTCCGCTCTAACTCTCGATATCTTCTCCTTTCCACGCATGATGCTTTTATATTTAATCTTGAAGTCAATTATTTCCCCAAGGTCAAGACGTAATGCTAATTTAATGAACTTGAAGTCTGGCCCAGGAAGACCCTGTCCAAATCGAAATACTTCACACTGAAGATTACTGGAGACATTTTCAGAAATTGACTGATAATACTCATCCAGTCGATGGCTGGTCGAATAAAGCAGTACCTTCATAATCACTACTCAATTGCCTTCAAAGACATAGCGAATAAAGCAGATGGCGCCTATCAATGAAGGCGCCAGACCATGAAAGTATAAGATGATTTACGAGAAAGCTAACTATAAGCGACAGATATCACATAAAGACCTGTCAAAAACTTACGATTCCTCCCCTCGTGCAGCCTTAACAGCCAGCCTCACCTGATTGGGAGCAGTCCCTCCGATATGATCCCGAGCAGCTACAGAACCCTGTAAAGTCAGTACGTCAAACACATCTTCTTTAATTGTGTCTGAGAATACTGCCAGTTCTTCCAGGCTCATCTCTGACAGGTCTTTTTTCTCTGCAAGACCGTAGGCCACTGCTTTGCCTACTACTTCATGGGCATTACGGAAAGGCATTCCCTGCCTTACCAGGTAGTCTGCCAGATCAGTAGCTGTGCTGAATCCACGCCGGGCAGCTTCTTCCATACTGTCCTTCTTCGATTCTATATGTGGAATCATGTCAGCAAAAGCACGCAGGCAGTCTTTGAGAGTATCCACTGTATCAAACAAGGGTTCCTTGTCTTCCTGGTTATCCTTGTTGTAAGCCAAAGGCTGCGACTTCATCAAAGTCAGAAGACTGATCAGATGTCCATTAACTCTTCCTGTCTTCCCTCTAACCAGTTCTGGCACGTCCGGGTTTTTCTTCTGAGGCATAATAGATGAGCCGGTGCAGAAACGGTCAGGTAGATCGATAAAATCAAACTGGGCCGACGTCCACAATACCAGCTCTTCTGACATACGCGACAGGTGAGTCATAATCAATGCGCCCACTGAACAGAACTCTATTGCAAAATCCCTGTCGCTTACAGAGTCGAGCGAATTTCTGGTTGGACGATCAAAACCCAGCGATTTTGCGGTAAATTCACGATCAATAGGGTAAGTAGTCCCCGCCAGTGCTGCAGCTCCCAAAGGAGATACATTTACTCTTTTCCTGCAATCTTGCAGACGCTCACTGTCTCTTACCAGCATCTCATACCAAGCCATCAGATGATGCCCAAACGTCACTGGTTGTGCGGTTTGCAGGTGGGTAAACCCTGGCATAATAGTGTCTGCTTCTCGCTCAGCGAGATCCACCAACCCCGTCTGAAGTCTCTTCAGTTCAGCTCCCAGTTGATCAATCTCTTCCCGAAGCCATAAACGAATATCGGTAGCCACCTGATCATTTCTTGAGCGCCCAGTATGCAGTTTCTTACCCGCATCACCAATCCTGTCGGTCAATCTGGCTTCAATATTCATATGAATATCTTCCAGCTCGATAGACCAGTCAATTTTGTCGTTTTCTATATCTTCCAGAATACCTTCAAGACCACCAACAATTGCAGACAGTTCATCCTGGCTCAGGATACCTGACTTCTGCAGCATACGCGCATGAGCAACCGAACCTTCAATATCGTGACGATACAGACGGCGATCAAAGTCTATCGAGGCTGTAAATCGTGCGACAAACGCATCCACACCTTCGCTAAACCTTCCGCCCCATTGCTGATTGCTGCTATCAGACATTATCTACCTCTTATCTCATCTGGTTGCGCAGACAAACTTCTTTCAGTCTGCAAGCGTCATTATTCTGATTTTTCTGGCCAGCCTGTGGATGACTGAAGCTGGCTACGGCATTATAGGGGGAACCGGGTTACTTTAGATAGCTCACCCAAACCATAGAATAATTATGCAAAATAACTAAATTTTTATAAATATTCAAACAACAAGAAGCTGTGCCTTCGTTTTCTGGTCAGCTCCCTTATTTAAACAGGACGTTTCCTTTTGCCATTTAAAGTGACCATGACCAAAGATGAAGATGACTTTTTCCTGCCGGACTTATGCTCTCCCGGCGCGGTCTTTATGCTGGTATTGGTCTCTGAGCTATTTGTCCTGATTCAGGTACTCGCTCTGCCTGGCCCCGGGGACCTTGACTGGAACCGACTGGCCATGACCTCCATGTTTGTACAATGGATATCTCTGGTGTCAGGTGCCGTTCTTTGTCGGCTAAGACCAATCCTGTCGGATAAGAAACTGGTCGTTATTGTCAGCAGTTGCCTGGGGGTTGTAGGCACAATCACCCTGATATTCACTCTGGCAGCTCAATGGTTTCTTTGGCGCGATGCTTTTATAGATACTTATCCTGAGTGGACCCAACTGGTCAGACACATCACCGTTTCTCTGATCATCACCGCTATGTTGTTGCGTTACTTCTATGTTCAGCAGGAAGCCAAAAAGGAACAGAAAGCGAGCCACGCAGCCCGCTTTGAAGCTCTGCAGGCCAGAATCCGCCCACATTTCCTGTTCAATAGCATGAACATCATCGCCAGCCTGATACATATTGATCAGGACAAGGCAGAACAGGCCGTAGAAGATTTGTCAGATCTTTTTAGATCCAGCCTTCAGGATCACGGTAATAGCATTGCCCTGAGCCGTGAAATCGAGCTCTGTCAGCGATATTTGAGAATTGAACAGCACAGACTGGGAAGCCGTCTGCAAACCCAGTGGAATATTGAGTTAATCCCTGAAGATGTTCACATTCCACCGCTAACATTACAGCCCATTGTTGAAAATGCGGTTTATCATGGCATCCAGCCGCTGGAAAAAGGTGGCACTGTGAGTGTAGATATTGCCAGGAGCAACGATAACATCATTATCAGAGTACGAAACCCGGTTCATAGTGCCCCTTCCAGCTTTGCAAAAGGGGCCCAGGGAAATCAGTTAGCTCTGGAAAACATCCGCTCCAGACTGAACATGCTTTTTGGCAACAAAGCCAGTGTAGAAGCTCAGCTGTTTGAAGGTGAGAGTGGACATACTCAGGAGTTTGAAACATTGATCACTTATCCTTACGGTGGCGATAACCATGAACATACTGATCACCGATGATGAGCCGCTGGCAAGAGACCGCCTGCGCCACCTGCTGGGACGATTGGAGGGCTTTCAGGCTCTGGAGTACGATGCAGGGAATGGTATAGAAGCTCTGGAGCTTTGTCGTAAGTACCAGCCAGATATTGTCCTGATGGATATCCGCATGCCGGTTATGGGCGGGCTGGAAGCCGCTGCTCATATCAGCAAGCTTGAACGTCCACCGGCAGTGATTTTCTGTACAGCTTATGACACTCATGCCATTGAAGCTTTTCAGGTTCAGGCTGTGGGTTATTTGTTAAAACCGGTAAAGCTAGAAGACCTCCAGCAAGCCCTGAGCGGTGCAGCTAAAGTAAATCGACTGCAACTGGCCAGCTTGAGAGACGAGCTTAATGATAATTCCCGAAGCCATATTGCAGCCAAAACTCTCAAAGGGATAGAGCTCGTCCCGCTGGACGATATTTCCTACTTTATGGCTGACAGTAAATACGTCACCGTCTATCACAAGAATGGTGAAGTTCTCATAGACGACCCCTTGAAAGATCTGGAATCAGAATTCAATTCAAGATTCGTAAGAATTCACAGGAATGCTTTGGTAGCCAGAAAGGCAATAGAAAGAATGACTCGTGACGAACAGGGTCACTACTTTATTCAACTCAGTGGTGTTGAAGAGCCTCTTTCGGTTAGCCGTCGACATGTCCCCTTGATGAAAAAATTCATGCAGTCGCTCTAGGAGCCTGGCCAAGAGTGCCAGACTAAGCCTTCCCAAAGAAATGCTTTTCCTGTCTGATGTGGAAAAGTATTTCTATCCCACCCTATTGCTCCCTCCTTTCGCTTTCCAACAGTGCGGTGATTTTTCACGTTAAATGTTGGTCACACTTACAGACTATCGTATTATCCCAAACACTGAATCTCGTCAGTTATAAGTGAATTTGTATACTGGCTTTATCCTGGTATGGAGCAGACAACTCCACAGGAATCTGATCGAGAATAGTGCTTGAGCTTAACGTTCAGCAGCACTGAGCTGTCTATTCTCAATCAGGTTCCCAATGCAATTCAGCAACCGTTGTCCTTTTTATTATTGAAAACCTCTTCATGAAAACCGTCCGCATCGCTACAAGAAAAAGTGCCCTGGCCCTCTGGCAGGCTGAATACGTAAAAGAGCGTCTGGAGCACTTTCATCCGGGTATCCAGGTGGAACTGGTTAAAATGACCAGTAAGGGAGACCGGATTCTGGATGCCCCCCTCGCCAAAATTGGTGGCAAGGGTCTGTTTGTCAAAGAGCTGGAAACCGCCATGCTGGAGAACAGGGCCGATATAGCCGTGCACTCCATGAAAGATGTTCCCATGGAATTTCCCGAAGGGCTTGAACTGGGGGTTATCTGTCCTCGTGAAAACCCGCTGGATGCTTTTGTTTCCAATACTTACAACCATCTGGACCAACTTCCTGAAGGCGCTATCGTAGGCACCTCCAGCCTTCGCCGCCAATGCCAGATACTGGCCAAAAGACCGGATCTGAAAATTGAGTTCCTGCGAGGCAATGTCAATACACGCCTGGTCAAACTGGATGAAGGTCAGTATGACGCCATTATTCTTGCCGCAGCCGGATTAATACGGCTGGGCATGGAAGAGCGGATTAAAACAACGCTGCCATCAGAGCTGAGCCTGCCGGCTGCAGGTCAGGGTGCAGTCGGCATAGAGATTCGCACCAACGATGATGCAATCAAACAACTCTTAGCGCCACTGCACCACGAAGAGACCGCCATACGGGTTCTGGCAGAAAGAGCTATGAACCGAAAGCTGAATGGCGGCTGTCAGGTACCAATTGGCTGCTATTCCGAGCTGGTTGATGGTCAACTCTTCATCCGTGGACTCGTAGGCCAGCCCGATGGCAAGTTATTGCTGAGTGCAAAAGTCTATTGTGCTCCTTCAGAAGGAGAAAAAGGCGGCATCCAGCTAGCGGAATCCCTGTTAGAGCAAGGTGCAGACCGTATTCTCTCTGAGTTGCTGCATTAACATGAGCCATGCCATGATTAACAGCCATGAGGCAAAGTTCGAGTGACACTGTCAGGAAGTGATATCAGGGCTCTGGTCACGCGCCCACAGGAGCTGGCTGAGCCACTGGTTACCATGATTCAACAGCTGGGCGGCGGCGCGTGGTCTTTGCCCATGATTCATATTCAGCCCATGGCAGAAAATCAGACGCTTCGAAACCAGGTACTGCAACTGGATCAATACAGCAAAATCATTGTCATCAGCCAAAACGCTGCAAGGCTTGGTCTGGAACATATAGAGAATTACTGGCCACAGATGCCTTTAAAGATGACTTGGTATGCTGTGGGTTCAAAAACACTTCAGTGGCTTAAAAGTTATGATATTGAGGCTACCTGCCCAGAAATATCTATAGAGAAAAATAAGTCAGCGGACAGCGAAGCTCTGTTGCAGCTGGAAGGCCTGCAGCAGGTCAGTGGTGAGAAAATTCTGATTCTGAAGGGAAAGGGTGGCAGAGAGCTGCTTGAGACTACCCTCAGAAATCGGGGAGCCCAGGTGGATTGCCTGGAGCTATATGAGCGTCAGAAACCGGATTATCCGGAAAATTGTCTGAACAGACTGATCAAAGAGCATGCTATCAATGTCATACTGACCAGCAGTGGCGAGATTTTGGCCAATACCGCGGACTACCTTTCTCCGGCATTAAGTCAGGAGTGTTGCCTGGTAGTCCCCAGCGAAAGAATTGCCAGAATGCCAGAAGCTCAAGCATTCAAAAGGGTCTATACCGCCCAGGGCGCCGACAATCACGCCATGATCTCGGTATTGAACCTGATTAACAGCGAAGGGTTAACGTGAGCAAGAAAGATCAGAACTCCAGGAAACTCGAGCAAACCGAACTGAAAGAACCGGCAAAGCCTATAGAGCCCTCTAAAAAAGAGGCCGCCAAACCGGCTTCAACAGGCTCCAGAAAACAGCCTCAAAAGTCAGCTCCAAAATCAGGACAAGGGCTGACTATCCTGGCCTTGCTGATTGCCATCATTGCACTGGGATTGAGTGGTTATATTGGTTGGCGTGCGATGCCGCTGGAGCAGAAACAACCGGCTCTGATAGAAGGGCAGGAGCAACAGCAAACCCAGATTGCCCGGCTACAGGCAAGACTGACTGAAGTTAACCGTGAGCTTTCTCCGATTAACACCGGACTCAATGAACTGGAAGATCGAAGTAAACGCTTGCTCAGTCGAACCGATAAACTGACCAGGAGTCTGCAGGAAGTTTCTGGCACCAGTCAGGAAGGCTGGAAGCTGGCAGAAGTCGAATATTTACTCAGGCTTGCCAACCAGCGTCTATTGATGTCCTCTGATACCAAAGCAGCGAAGGCTCTGCTCAACAGTGCCGACCAAATACTGCTTGAGCTGGACAACTATAACCTCTATTCCATGCGGGAAGCTCTGGCAGAAGATATTGCATCACTCAATAATCTTCCGGACTTCGACCAGGAAGGTCTGTACCTGAAACTTGAAGCACTCACCCGCCAAGTCTATCAACTCCCCCTGATGGAGAAAGAAACCCTTCAGGCTCCTTTCGAGAAGGCATCAGAAGCATCCAAGCCCTCTTCAACAGACAGCTCTAACTGGCAGACCATAGCCCTCTCAATGCTTAACAACACCTGGGAAAGCTTTGTCAGCCTGTTCAGGTTCACACCTGATCGTGAGCAAACCGTCACATCACTGTTATCACCTGAGGAAAACATTCTGATTCGTCAGAATCTTCAGCTGATGTTGGAACAAGCCAAACTGGCCGCACTTTCCAGAGATCAGGCTATATACAACAGCAGCCTTCAACAAGCTTCTGACTGGATAGAAAAATACTTCTCTCTGGCCGGGCCAAAAGCAACGGCATTATTAGACGAACTGAAATCACTGGGCGCCATCACGGTTAAGCCTGCCACAACAAATATCAGCCGCGCTTTGGACTTACTCAAGTCTCGCCAGGTAGCAGAGCCCCTTAAAAGTGAGCAGGCCTCTTCTGTGAAGAAGGCTGCACCGACAGAAAATAGTCAGCCCGTTCAGACAAGCCCTGTCAGCGAAGCATCTCCAGTTACAAAAGAGTCTGCGGCACAAGACCAGATAGAAAGCCCACAGACCTCCTCTGAGAGCCTTCAGCCACAAGATAACGCTCAATCACTGAACGAGCAAAACAACAACTCTCAGCCCTCTGAAGCGCCTGCAGAATCAGCAGAGGAGCCTCAGGCATGAAGAGCTTTATAATCTTCCTGGTGATATTAGGCATTACCTTTGGCTTGGCTAACGCCATGGTCAGTGACAATGGCTATGTGCTGATCTCTTACAACACAGCGACTTTTGAAAGTACTTTGTGGGGGTTATTTCTACTCATAGGGCTTGCCATAGGCGCTGTCTGGCTGGTCTGGATCATCCTCAAACTGATCTTTGGCATCACGGGTTTTATCTACCCAATGACGCCCACTGCCAAAGAGAGACAAGCTCGGAAAATGACAACTCGTGGCTTTGTTGAGTTTACCCAGGGACACTGGAAAAAAGCAGAGCGGATGCTGTCTCAAGCCGCTGATTATGGCAGCTCACCGTTGCTGAACTATCTGGCTGCGGCCAGAGCTGCTCATGAAAACGGCGACCTTGAAGCTTCTGCTGAATACCTTCGACGTGCCGATCACAAGGAGCCTGGCGCCGAGCTGGCAATAGGGATTACCCAGGCTCAGCTGCAGCTGGCATCAGGTCAGTTAGAGCAGGCATTAGCTACCCTGACAAAACTGCACAAACAGGTTCCACGGCATGCCTACGTCTTGAAAATGCTGAAGCAGTCCTATAGCCGTCTAAATGATTGGCAGTCGCTTGCAGCTCTGCTGCCCAAACTAAAAAAACAGAAAGTCGTTTCCGATGAAGAGTTTCGCACTATTGAGCTTCAGTGTTTTGAAGCACTCTTCAAGCAGGCTTTTAACAATGGTCGTAGTTTCACCTCATTGGACCAGAGAATAAAACCTGCCGCTCAAGTCTGGAACAGCCTGTCGTCTAGTCAAAAACGCCATTCCGCCATGATATACCGTTATGGAAAGTGTCTGACCGACCTGGGAGCGGAAGACAAGGCCGAGGCTTTGCTTCGCGATAACCTGAACAAGCATTACAGCAGCGACATTGTTCTGCTGTACGGAAAGATCAAAGGCAAGGATCTGAGCAAACAACTGCATTTTGCGGAAGCCATGCTAAATGAAAGACCAAACGACGCTGATTTATTACTGACTCTGGGTCGCCTTGCTTTGCGAAACGAACTCTGGGGTAAAGCCAGAGAATACTTTGAAGCCAGCCTGAGACTCAGCAAGCGTATTGACACTTATAACGAGTTAGGACGCCTGCTGGCTCATATGGAAGATCACGAGAGCAGCTCTTTGTTCTTCCAGGAAGGTCTTCGTTTGGCAGCCGGCAGTGTGGTTGACCTCCCTCTTCCAGGTAGCCATACACGACTTTAAATAAATAATTTTAAGCGGCAGTTGAGTCCAGATACCCCTTCAGTGTCTGGACTTATTCTCATCAACAGCCTTCTAATCTGAATAGCCACTATGACTCGATTTTATCTGTTATCTGGGGCCCTTGGCGGGCTTCTGTCTGTCGCTCTGGGAGCTTTTGGGGCTCATGCGCTGAAAGCACAGTTGTCAGAGCGCTATCTCGAAGTCTGGGGTACCGCAACGGATTACCAGCTCTATCACAGCCTGGCTCTGGTTTTGGTTGCTGTTCTTTCAATACTGTTCAAAGACTCCAGAAAACTGAGATGGAGCGCCAGGCTGTTCTTGACGGGCATCATCCTTTTTTCCGGCAGCCTCTATATTCTCGCTATCACCGGAATTAGCTGGCTGGGCGCCATTACACCGCTGGGTGGCGTTTCGTTAATGCTGGGCTGGCTTTTTCTAGCCATCTTCTCAGTGACAGAAATTTCAGATTAGGTGAGCCCCTGGGACCAGGTTAGACACAAGAAAAATAGCAACCACCCCTATGTAAAACCGACGAGTTGCTATTTTCAAATGCATCATCAATCGGTATCGTACGACCCATTTTTAATTCAGATGATATGCCTTCATGAGTGACTCTGTTGTCGACGAAGCCCTTGAACACCCCCCGATAGTAAAGAGAGAAATCAAAAGTTTTGTCCTGCGCGCAGGCCGTATGACCACAGGACAGCGCCGTGGCTGGGATGAATGCTGGGACAAATGGGGCCTTCAAAAAGAAGACGGTCCCTTAAACATCAGCGAGGCATTCGGTCGAGAGGCGCCTGTTGTTCTGGAAATCGGATACGGCATGGGTCTGTCACTGGTCGCTATGGCTGAGGCCGAAAGCGACAAAAACTTTATCGGTATCGAAGTTCACCGCCCGGGTGTTGGCTGCCTGCTTAACGAATGTCAGTTGGCTGGCGTCAATAATGTTCGCAGTTATTGCGACGATGCTGTTGAAGTCCTGCGCGACTGCATAGCTGATGGCAGCCTCTCCAGGGTTCAGGTTTATTTCCCTGATCCCTGGCACAAAAAGCGTCATCAAAAGCGTCGTTTGATCCAGCCTAAATTTATTGAAGCGATCAAACCCAAGCTGGCTATGGGTGGAGTCATTCACCTGGCTACAGATTGGGAAAACTATGCTGAGCAGATGATGGAAGTGATGACTGCAGCTAAAGGTTTTAACAATCAGGAAGGTGAAGGCCAGTACTCACCAAGACCTGATTTCAGACCTCTGACCAAGTTCGAAAAACGTGGTCACCGGTTGGGCCATGGTGTATGGGATCTACTGTTTGAAAGAACGGAATAAACTCTACACCCCGTTCAAATGAGCAAAAGGCTTTAGAAAGTCTTTTGCTCGTCTCCTTAACGCCCCAGCTTTTCTGCCAGCATCCCCACACAAAAGCCTATAACCAGTAACACAGGCGCCAGAGTGTAATTATTAAAGTAACCCAGGAGATTTTCCAGCCAGTGGGGAACAAAGTAAAAAACAGCCCCAAACAAGGCAAGATTCACGACGGCTCTGGCAGGAATTCTCAGTACTGCATGAAGGCGATTTAGCCAACTGCTGCTCCATGAAGCAATAAATCGGCCTGAAAACACCACAGCAACCGCTGTCAAAGCCATAGCCAAGAGATCAAGATGATCCCGGGCCAGTTTTGACAGAAAGATAATCCCGTCTGTTATCCACTCCATAGGTTCCCCTTAATCGTAAAAATCTTTCATCTCTGCTGTTTCACAGCAGATAGCGAAAAATGGTTTCTACGGCTTATGGTTGCTCAGGAGAAAATCTCCAGTAAGTTATTCAAAAACAACCTTCCCTGCTTCGTTGGCTGTAGACGATCAGGTTCCAGTAAGCCTTTCTGAATGGCTTGCCGACACTGAGATTCTATATCAGAAAACATCATCCCTGTTCTCTCTTGAAACAGCGAAATATCAACACCCTGATTCAGTCGCAGGACATTCATCATAAACTCAATCGGCAGATCATTCACATCCAGCACTCTACTGCCAGCCTCATAAGGCTTATCCTTTGCCAGATAATCAGAAGGCACCCGGGTTTTCCAGTTTCGATAAATTTTGCCAGACTCTTGCTCAGTGATCTTGCCATGAGCTCCAGCACCAATTCCAATATAATCACCAAACTGCCAATAATTAAGATTATGTCTTGCCTGCTTTCCCGGCTGACTATAAGCAGAAATCTCATACTGGCGATAACCCGCATTGTCTAACAGGTCCCACCCCTCTTCCTGAATAGACCAAAGCGTATCATCCTCAGGCAAAATCGGTGTTTTTGAATAAAAAACAGTATTGGGTTCAATAGTGAGCTGATACCAGGAAATATGGGTAGGGTTCAGTGCAATCGCTTTCTGAAGATCCATGAGACCATCGTTGATACTCTGGTCCGGTAATCCATGCATCAGATCAATATTGAAATTGTCAAAGCCCATACCCCTTAGAGATTCAATCGCCTTGCACGCTTCATCCGAGCTATGAATACGACCTAATGCCTTAAGCTTTTCATCTTGAAAGCTCTGAACCCCCAATGAAAGTCGGTTGATTCCAGCTTTTCGGTAATCTCTGAAACGATCATGCTCATAGGTGCCAGGATTAGCTTCCATGGTGATCTCAATATGTGGGGAGAAACGAATCCTCTTTTCCAGTTCTGAGAGAAAACGATCAAAACCTTTGGCCGACATCAGGCTGGGAGTACCACCACCAAAGAAAATCGTATGAAGCTCTCTCCCCTGGATTGTAGTGACTTCACTGTCAAAATCTTCCAGCAAGGCATCAACATAAGCCTCTTCAGGAATGCCGCCACTGAGGGCGTGGGAATTAAAGTCACAATAAGGACACTTTTTCACGCACCAGGGAATGTGCACATAAAGGCTCAGGGGAGGGAGTTCGGGCATATAGGGAGTCAAGCCAAATGATTGAGGCAGCCAGATGACAGAACCGACTGCAGAATGAAAAAGTAAAAATGCTTCCAGGAGCCTGTCGAAGGGCGCTGGTCATGCACTTCGGCAGGCTCAGTGCGAAAAACACTTGGCTGTAGCAGCTTCTATCAGGAACGTTGCTTTAACTGTTCCAACAGAAGCGCCATGGCTTTAGCCCGATGACTCACACTGTTCTTCTGTTCACGACTCAGCTCAGCCGCAGCACAGTTCTGATCAGGCACATAAAAGAGGGGATCATAACCAAACCCCTGATCACCAGAAGGTTTGTCCAGAATATAACCCTCCCAGCTGCCATGACAAATCAGAGGTGTAGGATCTTTTGCATGACGCATAAAAACCAGAACACTGTGAAAGCGAGCAGTACGTTGCTCTCTCGGCAACCCTTCCAGTCTTTGCAATAGCTTCTGGTTATTTTCCTGATCCGTTGCCTCTTCACCGGCAAAGCGTGCTGAGTATATGCCTGGCTGACCATTCAGGGCATCCACTTCAATACCAGAATCATCAGCAATGGCGGCAAGGCCAGAAATTTCTGCCGCATTTCTGGCCTTGATCAAAGCATTTTCTACAAAAGTCAGTCCTGTTTCCTCAACGGAATCTACATTAAACTCACTTTGTGGCAGCACTTCAAAATCAAGCCCTGAGAGCATTTGCTGAAGCTCTCTTAACTTGCCTTTATTCCCACTGGCCAATACGACTTTTTTTTCGAGTGACTTCACTTGCCATCCTCGTAGAATGTCTGGCTGAATTGAACGGTCTGACTCAAACTGGAGCCTTCAGGTTGCACCTTGACGCTGAATTTTAGCATTTCCTCATGACTGAACCGGAAGCCCGCCAGATAATAAATAGCATCACCTTCTTTGATTTCTTTGAATTTCAGAGCAGACTGCTGACCGAGCAGGTTGACAGTTTTCCCTTCAAAAGTGGCTTTTACTGCCTTACCTTCTGCACTGTTCTTAACATTTCTAACGGCAATGTTAACCAGACCATTTTTTGGCCCTCGTTCAAGGTCATACGTTTTGGCGATATCGGGCTGAATAAATGTACTGGGGAATGCACTGTAGAACACTTCGTAATCGCCAAACCGGACCGGTTTGTCATTCATGACCCGAGCCTCTGGAACCGGAGCTGCATGAGCGACAGAAATAACAGAAAAAGCCAGCAGAAAACTGAACAGCCTTGAGCGAATAGAAATAGTTTGCGAGTCTCTTGAATAGGACAAGCAATGAATCAAACTATTTTTCACGGTCAATGCTCCGTTTCCCATATAACGTTTTAACAATAAACCGGCCAGCGCAATGCTTTTCATGAGAATTCACTCCCCTCGGGTCAGGTGATAGATAGCAACTTCTCCCATCAGATTGGGAAACAAGTGAGTTCTCCAACCTCCCCTGTTGGCGTTATCCGTCACCATTCGATTAATGATCTTCAGCTTTTTCTGACGACAAAGATCTTCAAAATCCTTAAACGTACAGAAGTGTATATTAGGCGTGTCATACCAGGTGTAAGGCATAAATCTGGACACAGGCATTCTGCCTTTGGTGGCCAGATGCCAGCGGCACCGCCAATGACCAAAGTTTGGGAAGGTAACGATACATTCACGACCTACTCTCAGCATTTCATCCAGAGCCAAATGCGGAAATTGCAGAGCCTGCAGAGCTTGAGCCATCACAACAGTATCAAAACTCTGGTCTTCAAAGTTTCCCAACCCCTGATCAATATTTTGCTCAAGAACACTCACACCCTTCTCAATACAATTCTGGATATTCTGGGGGTTAATCTCCAAACCATACCCCCTGACCTGCTTGTCTTTACTCAAATCAGCCAGCAGAGTGCCGTCGCCACAGGCCAGATCCAGGATGTGGCTGCCCTGGTCAATCCAGTCACTGATGATGGCAAAATCAACACGAGTACTCATTCAGACAGAAGCCTCCTTGCACTCGTCGGCGACTCGTTTCATATAGCCGGCAACAGCATTGACATATCGGGGAATGTTCATCAGGAAAGCATCGTGCCCCTGAGGTGCATCCACTTCCATATAAGAGACCTGTTTACCTGCTTTCAGAAGTGCGTCTGTAATCTCTCTGGAACGCTCTGGAGAGAATCGCCAGTCCGTAGTGAAAGAGACCAGCAGAAAGCGCGCTTGAGCCGGAGACAGCGCCTGAGAGAGGTCATCATTAAATTGACGAGCCGGATCAAAGTAATCCAGCGCCCGGGTCATCAACAGATAGGTGTTGGCATCAAAACTACCAGAGAAGTTTTCTGCTTGATAACGCAGATAACTCTCTACCTGAAACTGAACCCCGTAATCAAAACTGAACTCTTCATTCTTGAGTTCACGTCCGAACTTCTGTCCCATGGCATCATCAGAAAGATAAGTGATATGCCCTACCATTCTTGCCAACCCCAAGCCACTTTTTGGAAGTGTACCTTGTTCAAGATACTGGCCGCCCCGGAAGTTTTCATCAGACATAATGGCCTGACGAGCGACTTCATTGAATGCAATATTCTGTGCAGAAAGTTTGGAAGCAGAAGCAACCACAATAGCATGTCTCAACCGGTCAGGATAAGCCATGGACCAATAAAGGGTCTGCATGCCACCAAGACTGCCTCCAACGACAGCAGCCCATTGTTCGATACCCAGATGATCAGCAAGCCTCACCTGGCTATCAACCCAGTCTTCCACAGTTACGATGGGAAAATCTGAACCATAGAGTTTGCCCGTTACCGGGTTACTGCTGGTAGGGCCGGTGCTGCCATGACAGCCCCCGAGGTTATTCAGACTGACAATAAAAAAGTGATCGGTATCCAGTGGTTTGCCCGGACCAATAAAGTTATCCCACCAACCTGGCTTTCTATCCTCCATAGAATGGTAGCCTGCTGCATGGTGGTGGCCACTGAGAGCATGGCAAATCAAAACACCATTATTTTTTTCGGTATTCAGTTCACCATAGGTTTCAATTACCAGGTCATATTCATTCAGTGTCTGACCACAACTTAACTGCAGGGGCTGATCAAAATGAACCGTTGTCGGTTCAACCAGGCCCACCGAGTCAGCGGGAATAGTGTCTGGCATAATTACTTATCTATCACTTGTTACCGTGAAACACTTTTCACCCTGTTGAGTGATGAAAAATTGTTCTTCTGCTCATGGTGGTTTCCACGGATTACCCATCGGCATGCAGGATCATCAGAAAACCAGGAACCCACAAGCTTAAGCGCTTGAGCATAAGTCTGAAGGTTCTCCGGGTATACGTTACCCCAGGAGGCTGTCGGACTTAAGACAAATTCGGTCTAAAGTCCGACAGACTCCCAGCCACAGCATCATACTGACAATACCTGTGGCAGTTTTCTGGATAATGGCCCAGCCCCTGATCATCAGACTGATCACACTCAGTCTGGAAGCCCGATCTGCATTTACATTCGGAACGGGGGAGTGTATCGATTTGGCAGATAGTTGTCAGTATGCAGCAAGATATCAAAAGGGGCTGATCCAACAAACCCCCCCCAATACATCGATTCTATCGTTTGGACCTTTCATACAGGAATCGTGGATGATAGAAACGATTCTTGCCCATAGGGAAAATCATTGGCTCATTCTTGGCCGCATACTACGTAATAAGAAATGCTTTATTGATCTCTTTTTCCGAAAAAAAAAGAATCATTGAATGTAAATACTGAGTCGTGATTTCAGGTTTTACATTTATCGAGTGTGCAGAAAACAACGATCAAGAGCCAGCTCAGTCAACGCTAGCAAATGGCTTAGAAAGACACCTTCAACCTGACGTGAAGAAAAATAAAGATGCTGATCCTGAATGTATTCGTCCACACTTTGATTGCAGGTCAGGGAGATATAAAAAGCCCTCATAGCCTCATCCTCAACATTGAGGATAGAGACAATCGTTGCGGAGGGTATTGTCGTTTCGCTCATGCAAAACTCCTTGAGGCATTCCACCTCATACACAGGTGATACAAGTGTCCTGTGCAATTCAGAAGAGCATCAAGGTTTCCGGTCGGCATTTAATAGAGTTCTGACGAGCCATTTTTACAGCCCTGTTGTCCAAAAAACGCCTTCGGTGATCTGATTTTTGAATAGAACCCGCAGCAAAAAACAATTGGCCGCAACAGGTATTTGATTAGTATCAAACAGTCAAATTCAGTATCCGATGCCCGTCGTTTTTTAAGTCACTTCAGAAGCCATAACAATGGTCACTGAAATAAACCCATAAAAATTCGCTTACCACTCACTCTCTTTTGTAATTACTTCGCAAGTATAGCCTGCATATACGTAACTTATCTGAACTTAGCCTGAACTATGTGCTATCGTAGAGCTCAGTGCAAAAGCCACTCTGAACCTTTGCAGAAGCTTGCCAGATTAATGCTTTATGAAAATCTATCGGAGAGCATGGCGGGTAGCGGTTGGTTGCAGGCAGGCTGATTTCGTCCGAACTATTTCCTGGTGATAAAGTAACAGTTATGTCCATTGAATCCTTAGGTCAACTGGAAGCCAAACTTCAGAATCTTATCGACAAACTTGAGCTCACTCGAATGGAGCTTGAGGAACTGCGTTCATCAAACACTCGTCTTGAAGATGAAAATTCTCATCTGAAACAGGAGCTAAGCTCTTGGAGTGACAGAGTTGGAGCTCTGCTCGGCAAGCTCGATAGCGTATCTGACGAAGCTGAAGAAGTCGCATACGAGCAAGCATAACGGTCATTTTCACATTTACGACCCATGTCTTCAGGAGTGTAATGTCTGCTTTCATCGCACCAGGCAATGAGAAAGCCAGAAAGCCTATGACGGCTTATAGCGCATTACCTCTCACATACAGAGACACTCCTGAACTTTACCGCCTGATCACTCTCAGGCGGTAACCATCAATCGCAGTTCATCACTAAAATTGTAAAGTGATATATAAACTCATAATGGTTTATTCACTTTCCATTTCTTCAAGTTTTTCCAATGCTTCCATCCACTCTTCTTCGATATCGCCGATGGCCATTTTGTATTGCGTTTGTTGATCCAGCAAAGCTTTTAAACGCTCTTTTGCAGAATGCTCATAAAGCTCTGGATTCGCCAGTTCAGACTCTATATCAACCAATAAAGACTGCTGCTTCTCGAGTTTTTTCTCCAAAGACTCGACTTTCTTTTTCATCGGTCTGAGTTGCTTGCGACGCTCGGCATCCAGGCGTTTCTGCTCTTTTCTGGCTTGTGCAGAGTTTGAAGACTGGAGTGTTTCAGAAGCTGGTTCTGACTTTTCTTCCTGCCGCTGTTGAGTCAGCCAGACACTATAGTCTTCCAGATCACCTTCAAACGCTTCCACCCTGCCACCATGAACCAGGAAAAGATCATCCGTAGTGCTGCGCAGGAGATTACGATCGTGCGACACCAGAATCATAGCGCCTTCAAACGTCTGTAGAGCCATCGTCAGAGCGTGACGCATATCAAGATCAAGATGGTTGGTCGGTTCATCAAGCAATAACAGGTTGGGCTTATGCCAGGCGACGATAGCCAAAGCCAGCCTTGCCTGTTCTCCACCAGAAAAACCTTCGATCTTTTCCAGCGCTTTGTCACCATGAAAGCCAAAACCACCCAGAAAGTTTCTTAACTCCTGCTCTCTTGCTTCAGGCGACAATCGTTGTAGATGAAGCAGTGGGCTGGCGTCTGCATCCAATTTTTCCAGCTGATGTTGAGCAAAATACCCAATTTTCAGATGCTCACCGTCATGCCGCTCTCCCGCCACAAGAGGAAGTTCACCTGCCAGTGTCCGGATTAATGTTGATTTACCAGCACCATTAGCCCCCAGCAAACCTATACGACTGCCGGGCAGAATGTTCAGCTTCATCTTGATCATAGCGTTGCCTTCATACCCCAGCTCTGCTTTATCCAGAGTCAATAAGGGCGAAGACATTTTGTCGGGATCAGGAAAACTGAAACTGAAAGGGGAATCCACATGCGCCGGAGCAATTTCTTCCAGCCTGGCCAACGCTTTTAATCGACTTTGAGCCTGCTTGGCTTTAGTCGCCTTGGCACGAAATCGTTCAACAAACTTTTCCATGTGTGCACGTTGCTTTTGTTGTTTTTCAAAAGCAGCCTGCTGTTGCTGAAGACGTTCTGAACGCATACGTTCGAAAGCAGAATAGTTGCCTCGGTAGGTATTCAGCTTCTGATGTTCAATATGAATGGTGACATCAATCACCTCATCCAGAAAATCACGGTCGTGAGAAATAATAATCAGCGTACCCTGATAACGCTTCAGAAAGCTTTCCAGCCAGACAATGGCATCCAGATCAAGGTGGTTAGTAGGCTCGTCCAGAAACAGTAAGTCAGAGGGACACATCAGAGTACGTGCCAAATTCAGCCGCATTCTCCAACCACCGGAGAAATCTTTTACGCTGCGCTCGATTTGTTCATGGGAAAATCCAAGACCATGCAGTAATTGTTCTGCACGCGAACGCGCAGTATAACCATCAGCCTGCAGCAACTTTTCATGAAGTTCAGCAAGCTTGCCATGCTCTTCATCGCGTTCAGCCTGCTCAATCGCTTTTTCTATTTTTCGAAGTATTTCATCGCCATCCAGCACATAATCCACAGCTTTCTGATCAAGGGCCAGTACTTCCTGGGCCATATGGGCAATCCCTCGGCCAGGATCGATGCTGATATCACCCTTATCCGGTTGAAAGACACCCATAATCAGCGCCAGCAAACTCGACTTGCCGCACCCATTGGCACCGACCAGTCCGACATGCTGGCCGTGATGAATCATTGCACTGGTTTCTTCCAGCAAAACCTTGCCAGAACGCAATAAACTGACTGAATTCAAATTAATCATGGCGCGCATTATAAACACTGTTTCACTGGCATTCCTACGGGAATATCAGACACGAATAGATTCAGGGTTCAGGAAGCACAATGGAGTGAATAAGCAGTAGACGAATCAGGATATTTTCAGGGTCTGGGAATATAGTGGTAACTCAGCTTGTACACCTTCCCTAGACAGAAAAAGTGGCAACTGGAAGATTGCCACAAGGAAGTACTCGCTGATAGCGGGCGAGAGGGAGACAGGTATTTGGAATTATTGCAGGAGAGGATACCCCCTCCTGCAGAGACTGCTAGAGCGATTAACGCTTCGCTTTCTTCTTAGCTAGAGCCTTTTTAGCAGCAGCCTTGGGAGCTGGAGCTTTTTTCTTAGCTACAGCTTTCTTGGCAGCCGCTTTACGGACTGGGGCTTTTTTCTTAGCAGGCGCCTTTTTCTTGGCAGTGGCTTTTTTCGCTACAGGTTTCTTTTTAGCAGCTGCCTTCTTAGCGGGTGCTTTTTTCTTGGCAGTTGTTTTCTTAGCGGTAGTCTTTTTCTTAGCCGGTGCCTTTTTCTTGGCTACTGTCTTTTTAGCGGTCGCTTTTTTAGCAGGCGCTTTTTTCTTGGCGGGTGCTTTCTTCTTGGGAGTGGCTTTAGCTTTAGCCTTTGCTTTCTTCAAAGACTCTTTAGCCTTATCCAGTTTTTTCTTAAGAGCTTCAATTTCTTTTTCTAGCGTCTTAACTGGATCTACCTTGCGGGTAGTCTTCTTAACTGCAGTTTTTTTAGCTGCTGGTTTTTTAGCTGCTGGTTTTTTAACAGCCTTCTTAACGGCTGGTTTCCTTTTAGCTACAGGCATTTGTCATCCCTCGTCATTGCCTTTAGAAGTACTTCTATATAAAAGCTGAATAATTTATATCCAGTTTTAATTAGAAAAATAGAGTGCTTATCACACGACTGCAAATTTTTTTATACATTTTTTTTATATAAGATGAAATTATTTCTTCAAAAAAAACTTGTCGTATTTAATTTTATTTTTTAGAAAAGTCATTTTACCCTTAAATTTAAGGCCTTTTTGTAAAACTGCTACTTCTGAACACTTGCTATCTCTTAACGTTTGCACAAAGATGGATTATTACCTGTGCTAAAAAAAAATTTGACTCATCTGTGTCGAGCTAACACAAACAACCATGAGCCGGAAATACAGCTCAAACCGGAATATGAAAATAGTGACTGCAAAGTCTGAGTGAGCTGAATTTTCATAGTAAATAGAGAGACCCCATGAGACTAAAAGTGCTTGCTGGCATCGCCCTGATGTCCTATTCCCTGCAATCAGTTGCTGCTTTGGATACGAAAGCAGACAAGCTCAGCTATAGCCTGGGTGCGATTTTGGCTGAGCAACTCAAGCAGTTCGAGAGCATTAACGCAGACGCATTGTCTCAGGGTATCAAAGATACTCTTGAGAACAAACCTCTCGCTCTGGACAAGCAAGAAATGTTTAAGCTGATTGAAACAGCTCGTCAGGAACAACTCACTGATGAAGCTAAAAAGAACCTTGAAAAAGGTCAGGCCTTCCTGAAAGAGAATGCAAAAAAGCCCGGCATAAATACACTGGAAAGTGGCCTTCAATACAAAGTAATAAAAAATGGTCAAGGTGTTAAACCGCAGGAAAACAGTGAAGTGACTGTCAATTACGAAGGACGCCTTCTGGATAACAAAGTCTTCGATAGTTCTTACAACAGAAATCAGCCTGCAACCTTCAAGCTGAATCAGGTTATCAAAGGCTGGACAGAAGGCCTGAAACAGATGTCAGAGGGTTCTGTCTGGGAACTCTACATTCCTGCTGATCTTGCCTATGGACCCGGAGGCATTCCCGGAAGAATAGGGCCAAACGAAATGCTGACTTTCAAAGTTGAGCTGCTGAGTGTGAAAAAAGACTCACTGGGAAAAGAAGAGAAAAAGAAGTAAACAACCCGTCATAGACTGAGCTGTTTCCTTCATACTGCTGGCAGATATCCATGCTATCTGCCACTTCTGCAGCATTACTGCGAAGAGAGCAATTCTCTGTGGGATTCGTGTAGCACTTCAATCATTTGATCTTCCAGAGAAAACCTTTCCTCCAGTGCTTCACCCAGGTCGGAGAGGTGGGTCTGTAGCATGGCAACACTGCTGACGGACTCACAACCGTCGTTAAAATCCAGACAAATCTGTGTATTTTTTTCCAGTCTGGGCAGAATAGATTGAGCCATTTCTACTCCCCCATCATTAAATTCCATACCTTCCTGAACCAGTTGTTCATAGACTTCAAAATGCCCAGCTGAAACATAATCAACCAGGATCTGGCACATTTCTTTCAATTTATTTGCAACAGGCCTTTTATCATCGTGAAATTGATTCACTCCATTGATTGAGCAGTAAAGAACAATCAGTTCCTGCCGCTCGTTAAGCCAGCGATCAATAATTTGTGATACGCCACCCCAACGTTCTCTGGCCGTTTTGCACCCCTCCAGCATGACAATTCCTCTTCGTTTGGATCTCATCTACTCGAAACGGGATCACTTTCTCGCCGCTTGAAATGGCGACTCAGTTGCTAGGTTATGACAGTGGATTTTTTGCGGCAAGGGGTAATTTCAATTTACTGTAAATTTCGATATTGATTATATTTGGACACTCGCACTAAAAGTCGTTTTTTTCAGGGTTTTAACCGTTTTTTAATTCTAATACGGATAAGAAAGGAAGCTTTGATTAAAAAAGATTATTTAAAAAAGAAGCAAAAAAGACAGATTATCGTCTCAATCCGGCTAATTTCAATTGCATTCAAAAACCTGAAAGCAAACCTTTTACCTGCTTCCATACTAAAAAAAACCAATAAGACCTCTTTAAATCAAGCTTTACTTTCTATTTAAAAAAGCCAAGCAACCCAGAATTTCACCCAATATAGAAAATAAAAATATACTCAGGCTCTGGGAAGAGCTCTTCTAAAAACCTCAGCAGGTTCCAGTAGGAATAGACCCACTCTCAAGAACCTGCCCATGAGATTTAATTTCAATTACTCTGACTCAAAGTAATGTTTCAAAAATTCATCAAAGTCAGTGGTATCTAATGCTTTCAGATGCTCCTGGTCTGCTCTTGACTCAGCAGCTATTCGTCCGAAATACTCCAGTCTTTCAGGCTGAATTTCCTGTTGACTGAAGTAGTGAGAATGTATTTCTGATTGCTTAAGCATCCAGTCGATATAACTGTCTCCACTGCTTTTCAGTGCCTGCAAAATTTTTGCTGATGGCGTACTTTCTGAATCCAGTAACTTCTCTCTTTGCTGCTCCAGAGACTCTGAGAACAGGCTCGAATCATTGGCTTGATCGAGCATTTCAGCAACCGGAACCATTTTGTCGATCAACCGAAGTCCCCAGTGAGTGAGAACGACCGGGCCTTGTTCATCATTTAACTCCAATCCCGGACGCCTTCCTTCTGAAACCGTTCGAGCAAAGTTTTCAGTCACTCTTTGGCATTCTTCATGATCAATTTCAGGGCTATCCATCAGTGCTACAAAGACCAGAAAAACATCCAGAAAAGCAGCATCAACCGATGACAAACCCAGAGGCTCCAGAGGATTGATGTCCATACAGCGCACTTCTACATACTCAACGCCATATTTCGATAATGCGGTCAGAGGCTTTTCACCCCGCTTGGCAATTCGCTTGGGCCGAATGTTGCTGTAATACTCATTTTCAATCTGGAGCAGATTGGTATTCAGCTGTAGATAACGATCCTGATTTTTGAGCCCAATCGCTTCATAAGGCTCATAAGGTGTTTTAATCGCTGCTGAAAGACTGGAGACGTACTCTCCCAATGTGTTGTAACAAATACTTAAAGAAGACTGCGCGTTATTGGTATAACCAAGATCACTCATTCTCAGTGAGGTTGCCCAAGGCATATAGAGCGTATCCTCATCGAGCTGGTCGAGAGTCTCGCTGGGCGCTTCCTGAGTAAAAAAGCTTTTACTCACCGCAGGAGACGCTCCGAATAAATACATCAGTAGCCAGGAATAACGGCGAAAATTTCTAATTAAGGCCAGGTAGGACTCTGACTGGAAATCTTCCAGCGAGTGATCCATTGACTCAGCATCAGACAGTAACTGCCAGAGCGACTCGGGCAATGAAAAGTTATAGTGAATTCCGGCAATAGTTTGCATGGCCTTACCATATCGATGAGCCAGACCTTCACGATAAATATACTTCATCTTGCCTGGATTGGAGTCACCGTAACGGGCAATAGGAATACTTTGCTCACCTTCCAGAAAAGCCGGCATACTGCCTGCCCAGAGCGCTTCACCGTCAAGGTTTCTACAGGTATAACTGTGCAGCTCTTCAAGAAACTTCATGACATCTTCTACCTTGCAATAAACCGGAGTAATGAACTCCAGCAAGGCTTCCGAGTAATCGGTCGTAATATAGGGATGCGTCAGAGTCTTGCCCAGCACTTCCGGATGAGAAAGCTGTGACAGGCGTGCGTCAGCCGATACCCGCAACCCTTCCCTTTCGATTCCGTGTCGTATACCACTGAACAGGTTTTGGTTGGACGACTGCTGAAGTAGTTGCAGACGACTCTCATACTGGCTAGTCAAAATACAATTCCAATCCAGGTGCGTTTTTTCGAGATAAACCTTTTGCTCTGTCGCCCTTCAAATTTGAGGGCAGTGAAAAGGCTTGTCTTCGCTCATGGCTGTTGTGTGAAATATCTGTAAGCGAGCAAAAAATGTTTGCAATCGCTAAAGGCTATAAACATGTCTTGAGGCGGACTATATAACGTTAGAATCTACCTTGCACCTATCGAGATAGATTCATTCTGAAAAGACTCTTTACAAATCAATGGTTCTTTATCCCATATCACCATCGGTGCAAATGAATTCAAACTATTCAGAAGACCTGCCTGAACATCAGCATTTCATTCTGACAATCACAGACCTCAAGCATCCCGAAGTCGTTTGAACTTTAGCGAACACTGCCGATGAAATCATTCACAAAGCTCACAAATACCCATTGCTCAAAAACCACTTAAAGGGAGCCCGGCCATTATGGAAAACACGCTTTTCTGTATGGTTTATACCAGCACAGCTTCTGAGCTTTTCGATGAAGATGCCTTGGAGAAACTACTCAGTGTGGCAAGAGAGAATAATAAAAAAACAGACCATCACAGGGATGCTGCTATACAGTGAGGGCGTTTTCATCCAGGCTCTGGAAGGAGAAAAACAGCAGGTTGCAGCACTTTATAAAGTCATTGCCAAAGACCCAAGACACTTCGGCGTCATCATGTTAAACCAGTCTTTTATTGAGACTCGTCAGTTTCCTGAATGGCAGATGGGATTTAAAAAAACCAGCCGAAAGAAACTGGCAGAAAGCAGTAGCTTCACAGACTTTCTGAGCCCGGATTTTGATACCCGGCTCTTGCAGAAACAACCTTCAATAACCATGAAATTGTTTCTGTCCTTTCGCAAAAACATATAAAAGAGGCTGCCCGCAAAGACAGCCTCTCGATCAGCTTACTTTCTCAGCTTTTTAGCATTGGCAAACAGATCAGCAAATGAGCCTCCGGCAGACTCTTTTTTACCCTGATTACTGCTTTTTTTACCGCCACGGTTCTGCTGTGGTTTTCCAGCACCAGAACGTTCCCCTCTGGGCTGCTGTCTTGCCTGAGCCACTTCTTCAGCTTTGTCACTCATACGCATTGAGAGACCAATACGCTTGCGCTGGACGTCTACTTCCATCACTTTTACCTTGACGATATCACCTGCCTTAACCACTTCAGCCGGATCTTTCACAAAGGTATTAGACAGGGCCGAAATATGCACCAGACCGTCCTGATGTACGCCGACATCAACAAAAGCACCAAAGTTGGTGACGTTGGTGACAACACCTTCCAGCTCCATGTTCAGCTTCAGGTCACTGATCTTAACAACACCTTCCTGAAATTCCGGAGCCTTGAATTCAGGTCTGGGATCTCGCCCTGGCTTATCCAGTTCTGAAATAATGTCAGTGACTGTTGGCAGTCCAAAGGTTTCATCTGTGAAACTTTTTGGATCCAGAGATCTGAGGAACAGAGAGTCGCCAATCAGGCCATGAACCGCACGCTCGGACTGGCTGGCAATTTTTTCCACGACAGGATAAGACTCCGGGTGAACTCCAGAAGCATCCAGAGGATTTGCACCATTCATGACACGAAGGAAGCCCGCTGCCTGTTCAAAAGCTTTAGGTCCAAAGCGATCCACTTTCATAAGTGTTTCACGATCTGAAAACACACCGTTCTGATCACGAAATGCAACAATGTTATCTGCCAGCGTTCTGTTCAAACCGGAAACACGAGTCAACAGGGCACTGGACGCGGTATTTACATCAACACCTACCGCGTTTACACAGTCTTCTACTACTGCTTCCAGAGAACGTGACAACTGAGTTTGGCTGACATCATGCTGATACTGACCTACACCAATCGCTTTTGGTTCAATCTTCACCAATTCAGCCAGTGGATCCTGAAGACGACGGGCAATAGATACCGCGCCTCGGATAGAAACATCGAGATTAGGGAATTCACGCGCCGCAAGCTCAGAGGCAGAATAAACCGATGCGCCGGCTTCACTGACGACAATTTTGGTCAGACCCAGTTTTGGATAAGCTCGCATGAGCTCAGCAACAAGACGATCGGTTTCACGGGACGCTGTACCATTACCAATACTGACCAGCTCTACACCGTGTGTCAGACAGAGCGTTGCCAGTGTTCCCAAAGATTCTTTCCATTGACGTTGAGGAGCATGTGGAAAAATAGTCGTATACTCTACCAGCTTCCCGGTACCATCAACCACCGCCACTTTCGTTCCCGTACGAAGACCCGGATCCAGTCCCAGAGTAGGACGCAGGCCTGCCGGTGCAGCCAAAAGAAGATCTTTCAGGTTTTTAGCAAAGACTTTGATCGCTTCTTCCTCTGCACTTTCACGTACACGAGTCATCAGATCAGTTTCCAGCTGGGTCAGGAGTTTGACTCTCCAGGTCCAGCGCACAACATCTTTAAGCCATTTGTCTGCAGCTCTTCCCTGATCAGAGATTTTCCAATGATCAGCAATCACTTTTTCGCAGGGGTGCGTTTCCAGACGAGATTCTGGCTCATTATCCAGACGGATATTGGATTGAAGAACACCCTCATTTCGACCACGGAAAATAGCCAGGGCACGATGAGAAGGTACCTGCCTGATGGGCTCATCATGCTCGAAATAATCTCTGAATTTCGCGCCTTCTTCTTCTTTGCCTTCTACACCATGACTGGAAAGAATACCCTCACCCCAGAGCATATCTCTGAGTTTACCCAGCAGCTCTGCGTCTTCACTGAACCTTTCCATCAGGATATACCGGGCACCTTCCAGTGCTGCTTTAATGTCAGCAACACCTTTTTCAGCATTCACAAAGTCTGCTGCAACAGCTTCCGGATCAGTGTCAGGCTCATTAAACAATCGATCAGCCAGCGGCTCCAGACCTGCTTCAATAGCAATCTGGCCCTTGGTGCGGCGCTTGGGCTTATAAGGAAGATAAAGATCTTCAAGGCGGGTTTTAGTGTCCGCAGCACGAATGTCCTTTTCCAGTTCAGGCGTCAGTTTTTCCTGCTCCCGAATGCTGTTCAGAACCGTATCACGACGCTCTTCCAGCTCACGAAGATACCTGAGACGCTCTTCAAGAGAACGCAGTTGGGTATCATCAAGAGCACCGGTAGCCTCTTTACGATAACGAGCTATAAAAGGGACTGTAGCGCCATCATCCAGCAGTGCAACTGCACTGGTGACCTGCGCCGGACGAACATTCAGCTCTTCGGCGATACGCTGAAAGATGATCTCCATAAAACCCACTCAATGTTAGATTTGAATTTATCGAATACGGTGCAAAAAATCACACCTGTGGAGCAGACTGGTAGGTGATTATATGAAAAACCTGAAAAACAGTACCTGCTCCCGGAAGTTGTGACCCTAAATATCCAGTCACTTCCCGAATCCAGAAGGCGAATTATAACGGATGGTACCGAGTTGTCTTGCGTTCTGTGCAGATAGCCTGCCTCTGCAATCATTCACTTCATCAAATCTGCCAGCTGCTGACGATACTGAGGACCATAATAGACACCACCTACTGGCACTTTTCCTCCAAGATGCTCAGACAGTTTATAAGCCCATTCAGACCCAAAGCCACCGTACAGCTAAATCATCTGAAAGCCTTCTGCCACCAGCTCTTCAGCCACTCTCAGAACCTGTTCTTTATGAGCCATATCAATGCCGACCGCTTTGAACTGACAATCCCCCTTTCCTGTTACCACAGTATTCTCCTGAGGTGAAAAATCGGGTGAAAGAAAAATAAATGCAAAAGAATGAAAATGCTTAATATTCGACCTTTTCTGAAGATAAAGCCAAACTAAGATGGCATTCTCGGCAACACTCTATACCCTTTGGATTTCAAGATGCTACCAGGCGACAAGTGAGCGAAGCCCTGTGAGCCTACAACTAGTTGGTGATCAGGGCTGGCAACAACGTAGCATCTTGAAAGGCGATGGGTATATAAAGATGGACGTTAATAGCGGGTTATGCATGACTAAAATAGCTTTTTTTCAGAATCGGAACGACTCCGTTTTCTACTGTTAGAAAACATCCAATGAACATGAAAATAAATCGAACAATACTTTTTATCCTGTCTCTGACCCTCACTGCTTCTTCCTGCTGGGCCTGGATAGCTGGCTTTAGCAGCGAAACATTAGTCACTCACCAGGATCTGGCCGACAAACAAACCCTCTACCTGGCAGGGTATGGAATATTGGGAAACCGTGAAGCCACGGGGATTCATGATGATGTGTCTGCACGCTCACTCTATCTGAGTGATAGCAATAACTCAGTCCTGATCATCAGTCTGGATGCCGTCGGATTTAGCCAGAAACTAGGCAAGCGGCTACGAAAAGCACTTTCCGAAGAGCTGGAAATACCGAGTAAAAATATCCTGCTCACCGCCACTCACACCCATAGCAGTATTGACTTACAAGGCCTCTGGGGCAGCCTGGAAGAAGAGCAGGCTAGCGTCATTACAAAAAGAATCGTGAAGTCTGGAAAATCAGCCGTTGCCAACGCCAGATCCGCAAAGTTGATGTTAGGATTATCCGATCAGGGAAAAGGGTATAACCGTCGTTTAAAAAGTAACGAGATCGTATCTCAAGTACTTTCTCTGAATATCACTGAAAAGAATGGCAACCCCATTGCGATGCTTTTTTCATTCGGTTCCCACCCTGTTGCTCTTGACGACAATAACCTTGAGATCACATCAGACTGGGTAGGCTTCTCTCGTGATCAAATAGAAAAAGAATTAGGAACCCGGGCTATTTTCATCAATGGCTCCCTGGGAGATGTAATGCCATCTCTTGATGGTAAACCCAGTAACAAACGCACTTTTGAGTTCGCAAAAGAGTACGGTGAAAGTATTGCCCGGGCTGTTATTCAGGCTGATAAGAACGCCCGGGAGCTGAACAGCCATTTGGCTTACTGTACAGAGTATATTCCTTTGGAAGTAGACAACCTCAAAATAATAACCCTGACCAAAACAGTAAGGAATGGCACCATCGACTGGTCTTCACTGACCGACACGTCATTAAACACAAGAACATCGGTGCTGATTCTTGACAGACTTGTGATAATGTCAGTGCCCGGCGAGCCCGTGACTCAAATGAGTCAGCAGTTGATGGCAAAAGCCCCCCTCTTTGATCGTGCACTGTTCAGCCTGACTCATGACAGTCTGGGTTACCTGATCCCTGAAGAGGATGTGGGTAGAAAAGACGGATACGAAGAAATGTTCAACCTTAACAGAAGCTTCGGAACTCACGTATCCAACTCCATAGATCGATTGCTCAATCAATGTCTGGGTAAACAACGAACAATAAGCACAAACTGACCACTGGAAGGAATTATGCCAGACATACAAAAACCGGAACGCCCTGCGGACGATGATTGCTGTGGGGGAGGCTGCTGCCCATGCGTTTGGGATTACTACCACGATCAGCTTGAACTCTGGCTGGAACAGGAAGGCAAGACACCTTTGGAAACCACTCAAAAGCAACAGGAAGAAAGTGACACCCTATACCGGTAAGCCGCTCAGAAAACACAGCAGGAAGTGTTGAAGACTCACAATTACAGCATCCAGCCGTTTACCGCACCAGTGTTTCAGAAATTGAAAGTTTCAGTGAATATGAAATAAGACGACAAAGGATATTGATCGAATGGCAGGAAATCTGAAAAAGACCAAAATAAAAAAACTGCCATACAACAGTGATCAACCATCCTTGTTACACGGCAGTTATTGCTTACATTAATCCAGCGAAGGGCCTGCGGCTATCAGCGCCTTACCTTCATCTGTATCCGTAAACTTGTTGAAGTTGGCAATAAAGCGATCAGCCAGATCACGTGCCTTACCACTCCATTCTTCTTTATCTTCGTAAGTATCCTGAGGATTCAGAATACCGTCTTCCACGCCTTCAACCTGAGTCGGAACGTGCAGACCAAAGTAAGGAACCGTAGCAGTTTCTGCTTCATCAATACTGCCATCAAGAATCGCATCAATGATGGCACGAGTCGCCTTGATGGAGATACGTTTGCCAGTACCATTCCAACCCGTGTTAACCAGATAGGCCGTTGCACCGTTGGCTTCCATCTTCTTAACCAGCTCTTCTGCGTACTTGGTTGGATGCAAGCTCAAGAATGCTGCGCCAAAGCAGGAAGAAAATGTTGGTGTTGGCTCAGTAACCCCACGCTCAGTACCCGCAAGCTTCGCTGTGAAACCAGACAGAAAGTGGTATTTGGTCTGCTCAGGCGTCAACTTGGATACCGGAGGCAGAACACCAAAAGCATCAGCTGTCAGAAAAATAACTTTCTTGGCATGACCTGCTTTTGAAACCGGCTTAACAATGTTTTCAATATGCTCAATCGGGTAGGAAACACGTGTATTCTCGGTTTTGGAACCATCGGCAAAATCGATAGAGCCATCTTCAAGAACCGTAACATTTTCCAGTAGTGCATCACGACGAATAGCGTTGTAGATGTCCGGCTCATTTTCCTTGCTCAGATTGATGGTCTTGGCATAACAACCGCCTTCAAAGTTGAAGACACCATCATCATCCCAGCCGTGCTCATCATCACCAATCAGAGCCCGCTTTGGATCTGCAGAAAGCGTTGTTTTACCTGTACCAGACAATCCGAAGAATACCGCAACATCACCCTCTTTCCCGACATTCGCAGAGCAGTGCATGGAAGCAATACCTTTCAGGGGCAGAAGGTAGTTCATAATAGAGAACATACCTTTCTTCATTTCGCCACCGTACCAGGTACCACCAATAATCTGCACACGCTCAGTCAGGTTAAAGGCTACGAAATTCTCGGAGTTCAGCCCCTGCTCTTTCCAGTTTGGATTAGTGCACTTCGCACCATTCATTACCACAAAGTCAGGCTCAAACCCTTTCAGCTCCGCCTCAGAAGGACGAATAAACATGTTCTTAACGAAATGAGCCTGCCAGGCAACCTCAGTAATAAAACGAACACTCAACCGGGTTTCTTCGTTGGCTCCACAAAAACCATCAACCACAAACAGTCGCTTGCCAGAAAGTTGTTGAGAAACGAGACCTTTCAGATCAGTCCAGACTTCCTGTGTGATCGCTTTGTTGTCATTCTTGCCCTGGTCAGACCACCACAGGGTATCGCGGGTAGTATCATCTTTTACGATGTACTTATCTTTGGGGGAACGGCCGGTAAAAATGCCTGTATCAACTGAAACAGCCCCCAGTCCGGTCACCACGCCTTTCTCATAACCTTCCAGCTCAGGACGTGTTTCCTCTTCAAATAGAAGCTCGTAGGACGGATTGTAAACAATTTCCGCTACATCTCTGATACCAAGGCTGGCCAGAGCTTCGTTGTTTAGCTCAATATCTGCGCTAACTTCTGCCATTTAGAGCTCTCCTAAGCTTCCAGAAAGTTATTATGTTTGTATTTGTGATTCTATGATAAGCGGTGTAGTGGCGCCTATGATAGGGGATATATTGGCCCAGATAAACGCATAAGTGGCCTATTTATCCGTAAAAGTTTGACTCCTGCCATGTCTCGCAGACTTTAATGCCAAACCACTGTCTGATTCTTAACAGTAGAAATCAAAAACAAAACAGAGCAAACATACTAAAACACAATGAAAAAGAAATTATCAGGTTGCAGAAGCGAGCAGATTGTCAGAGATCAATAGAAAGGGGATTTAGCGAGAGAGTCTACGGCCAGAAGCCTGTCGATATTATGCTCGAAAGCATAAGCCGACAGGTTCCTGGAGCTGTAGTGATTTTGTTTTATGGCTCAGTGCGTCTTGGGTTGATTACCCTGAAAAATCTCGGAGACATCCTGTGCAGTAAAAATATAGGTCTGACTACAAAACTGACAACCCATCTCGATTGTTCCGAGATCAGCCACCATAGATTCAGCTTCTTCCTGACCCAAGCTGGCCAGTATTTTAGCGCTGCGCGGGCGTGAACAGTTACAATTAAAAGCTACGGCTTCACGATCAAATACCCGAACTTCCTCTTCATGAAAGAGGCGAAGCAACAGAGATTCGTGCTCCAGCTCAAGCATCTCTGCTTCAGTCACGGTATCAGCCAGCATGGTCATACGACTCCATGATTCCTGGCGTTCAACTGCTTCTGTTTCAATACTTTCTGGCAGCGCCTGAAGCAGAATGCCAGCCCCCTGCACACCATTACTGGCTAGCCAGAAACGGGTGGACAGCTGCTCAGACTGCTTGAAGTATGCATTCAAACCTTCTGCCAGAGTTTCATGATGCAAAGGCACAATACCCTGATAACGGTTACCTTTGTGAGGATCAACAGTCAGCACCAATTGCCCTTGACCCAGAAGACCTGACAGACCTTTGGCAGCCAGCTTGTCCGTACTCTCTTCATCCCAGCGTGCCAAAGCACGGAATGTCTTCTGGTCGGTGCATTCCACCATTAACAGGGACAGAGGTCCATCACCCTTGGCCTGCAAACTCAGGATGCCTTCAAATTTCAAAGTCGAGCTGAGCAGAACTGCAGCAGCCACCAACTCACCCAGCAATGCCTTAACATTAACCGGATAATCATGTGCCGCCAGAGACTCGGTCAGGCTATCGCTTAAAGAGACAATCTCGCCACGGAGGTCGGCGTTCTCAAATATAAATCTCTGAGCACAGTCTTTCTGGCTCACGGCGTTTGAATCATCGTTCAAGGCGGTATTTTGTTTACTCATCAACGGCTCTACTATTTCTTTCGCTAATGCCTGCTCAGCTTCATAAGTAGAGAGCTGATGGCTTTTCCAGCCTGTGCTGCCAGGCTCTGCCAGAGGCCTGCGAACGGTGCCGGGTTCATGAAAACGGCAAGTATAGCGATTTTATGTCTTCATCTCATTTGTTGCTTTTACTGACCGATAATAAGGCAATGAGTTAAATAGCCATGAGCTAAGAAAAATATTTCACGTCACTTCCACCCATGAAGGATGACGTAGCAATATGCTTTTACGGTCAATTAATTCGGGAAAAAGTCATGTCAACAGGCGGCGGAAACATACCCCCTTCAGGAGCTCCGGGATCACATATTCCAGGTGTCACTTCGCCTCACCAACCTCCTCCCCCACCAGGCAAAGGAGGGATCACACCGCACACTGCATCCAATGCACTCCCGGGTGGCCAAAGCGCAGCACCAGACATTCCAATTGGCCAGCGAAACACTATACCTACAACAGCCACACCCCAGGTCAACTCAGCTAAAGTATTCGAGAATCAGTTTCATCAGGTACTGTCTTTTCAAGCTCAGTATGATTTCCTGAACTTCATCCCTAATCTTGAACAACGCCTTCAGGATCCTTCACAGTTCAAGGATGACCTGCCTTTTGAAATTGTTTATGTCAAAGATGGCAAGACGACATCCATTCTACCGCCAGACCCCGAAATGCCAGTCGAATCAGAAGAGGCTGGCAAGCTTAGAACTGCTCTGAGAGAAAAGCTGTCTGTTATTAATCAGAAGAATGGCCCTGAAGAAAGACAGGCACTTAGAGAGCAAATAGAAAGCGCCAGAGCTGAGTTAGGTCAACTGAGTAAAGCCATCCAAGAGGCTGGCGGAACGGTTCCTACTCCTCCTGTTCCACAAATCACTCTTGTGATCGATGAAAATCAGTTCACTGCCCGAACTCCTGCGAGAAAGTTTAACCCCAATGAAACACCCCGCAAACAAGGCAATGAGGGTCAGTTTCTGTTGATTCCAAAAACTCCCTCCAAACGAATGCCTCCTCCGGTTACCAAAAGGCCTGCTAATCCTTTACAGGAAGAAGGATCAAAGCCAACTGAAATACCATCACAACCTCACCCCTCTGCTCCTGGGCATCTAAAGCCTATAGAAACCCAGCTGCCAGTTAACAATAAAGGTCAATTCTCAGATGTTTACCTGTTAAAGGATTCTGAGGCTGAGTTTGGAAAAACGGGAAATATAGCCTCGGTGAATGCAGGTTCCACAGATCTGACGTTTGGCAAACAAGCCGCTGGAATTAATGCCCAGTTTGGAGCGTTCTTCACAGATCCTCAGCAAGCTGCCATAGCACAGGCACAGAGCGATTTTCTGACAGACTCCGCCGAGCAAGGCTACCTGGGGTTCGTAACGGCTGACGACAAGTTCACTGACAACACGCCTCTGGAAACGATATATGGCCACGTCAGTGGAGAACCTGATAATCAGGGCACTGTCCTCGTCAGCGTTTTCAGAGAGGGGCATTGTCCGGCAGGCATCAAGAAAAATCGTGCCATGGTTTATGTCATTCCTCCAGATGGAAAATCGGATCGCTATGACGATAAGGATGAATTTCTAAAAGATATAAAACTGACTGCCAAGAATCTTTTAGCTACTCAAAATAAATATAATCAGCATGCTGTTGAAAGAGGTCTACCTACACTACCTGTAGTACGCACCTGTGCCTTTGGTGGAGGCATTTACTGTCATCCAGACTCTGATCAAGAGGAAGTCGCCCAGGCTATTCGAGCTGGCATCAAAGACTACTTTGATGCAATCAATCCTGAAGAAAATACGATTAAAGAAGTTCAGTACGAACATGGCGTCTGAGAACGTCTCAATGGAAGCATACTATGAGCATACCTCCTTCCAACTCCAATAAGCCTCCCGTTCATGGACCCGTTCCACCAGCAGGACCGGGAAAGCAGTCAGGTGACCAAACAACACCTGCGATTCCCAAAGGTGACTCACAGACACCAAAACAGTCGCTGGCTGATCGAAAAGCATCAAAAACATCGCCAACACCCTTCACAATACCCTCTCCCAAAACACCGGAAGAAGCTAAAAACAATTACATCCAACAAAGCTTCAGGGTAGAAGCCCTTGAAACCCGCACCACTCTGGCTATCTTTGCAGCAGGGTTGAGCCGACATATTGCTTCAGGCAACCCTAACAGTGCGGGGGCCCCGATTCTGGTCATTCATGTTGGGAGTAACGGCAAGATGACGAACATCATCCCTGCCGATGAAGGAATGAGAGATCTGGAACAATCAAAAGCGCTAAGGGCATCACTGACAAAAACTTTTGACGAAGTCAGCAAATATTACTCTCCTGAGAACAAAGCCGCCCTGCAGAAAGATCTCAACGAAGCCAAACGTGAACTGGAAACCTGTAAACAAACATTATTAGACATGAAACAGGCTCTGCCCCGGCCCGATTTAGCCGGTCGCGGTATTCACATAGACATTCCAACATTAGGCCAGCCGCCGAAGCTTTCTGAGCCTTTTCCTCCATCCAGACCCGATAGCCACCCACCGGGTCCCTATGCTCTGCCTCCCAGACCACCTGTGACACAATCGCCTGACGATGAAGATCTGATAGATCTGCAAGATTTCCCCCCGCCGCCTCCGGCTCCCCCTGTATCAAAAGAAAACAGGGAGCCACAGATTAATGACCCAACCATCAGTACGCTTCAGATTCATAGAGCTGATTTTTATCAAGGCGACACAGGCCCCAGAGACTTCGACTCATCAGGCGACAAAGCCATTCTTCTGAGGCAGGGCAACCCTCTCAAGAATGAAGCTTTTGTTGGCACTCCCCTTGCCTTGCTCCCTGACCAAGAAGATCATGACTATCAGGGGTCAGCCCACTCAGCAAGAAAAGCATTACTGTTTCCGCTGCTCATGAACTTCATGAGAAAGCATCAGCACCCATCCGCCATATCCTTTCCAAAAGAAGCGGTTTACGCCTATCAGGTGGGGTTGGCTGCCACTCTGCCAAATACTGCCAAAACCCTGGAAGGGTATGGCAGCGATACCGAAAGAAAACGCTGTCAGGAACTGCTAACTGAGCTGGAAAGTGTCCACCCTGCGGTAGCTGAACTGATAGCAAGAGATATTACTGGCAGCCAAAAGACCAGCCCTTCAATAGATACCAGAAAGTCAAAAGCAGCACTATACGACACTCTCACTGCAGCGATAGTCAGAGATATTGAAAGGCTGGAGATGAGCCGATTCAATAACAAAATAGATGTTGAGGAGCTTGAGATTTATCAGAGACTTGAACAGTCCATGCCCGAAGATGAGTGGGATCAACATGCATTTGAGATCTCTCAGGACCTGGCTCGTCTTTGCCATTGCTGGACACAAGGCCTTAATGATCAAAACGAACTGACTAATGACGTCACGATTTACATAGGCGGCGCACCCAGAGAGTTTGATGACAGCAGTGCTCTCACTCTACCTCCTTCTGACCCCGGCGCTTTCAAGCAACAAAAAGAATGGATGCTCGGATACGAGCATCTGAAAAGTCTTTATGAATGGGACGATTCCTGGGTGTAATTTTTCACCCTTGTATTTCGAGATGTTTTTCAAGGAAATTAGCCAGCGCTTCAGGATCAGGAGAAGATTTGATTTGATTTAAAAACGCTTCATTCACCAGCTTGCGCGCCAGTTCCGCCAATACTTTCATATGATCACTATGGCTCCCAGACTCTCTCACTGCCAGCAGAAACACAGTATCGACGGGCTTTCCATCAACCGACTTCCATTCAATGGGTTTCTTCAGTCTCAATACTCCAGCGGAGTGGCTGTAAACCAGATCTGATTGGCAGTGAGGGATGGCCATACCATTTCCAAGAGCGGTGGAATAAACCGCTTCACGTTTCCAGACAGCCTCTTCAAGCAAACGGCTGTCTGATATACGACTGTCCAGAAAAAGCATATCCACCAACTCTTTCACAGCTTCTTCCTTGGATAAACAGTCAAAATCCAGATTCATGATGGTTGTACTGAATACAGGACGAGGGGCCAGATCATTGTGAGACTGTTTCAATAGCAGGCTCACCTGATCCATATCCTCACAGTTGACTGACTGATCCAGAAGGTCCCTGCAGAGAGTGCTGTTTAGATGATTGATCTTTTCTTTTACAGCAGGTATCAGTGGGGCTGGCAGGCTGATCTCATCCAGACCCAAACCCACCAGCAAAGGGAGAGTGTCAGTATCTGCAGCCATCTCGCCACAAAGCCCAACCCATTTTTTATAGCGGTGAGCCTCTTTGACCGTATTTCTAAGAAACCTCAAAAAAGACGGATGAAGGTAATGATAAAGATTGCCTACCTTATCATTGCCTCGGTCAGCCGCTAGAAAGTACTGTGCCAGGTCGTTACTGCCAATGCTAAAGAAATCCACATATTGAGCCAGCTGGTCAATAATCAGGCAAACAGATGGTACCTCCAGCATAATACCCAGCTGGATAGATCCATAATGCTCCCCGGATTGCTTTAATTCTTCTTCTACTTCTTGAATCACCTCCCTGACCCACTTTACCTCGGCAACACAACTGATCATTGGAATCATAAGACCCACCGGACCATGAACAGCCGCTTTGAGGACAGCAAAAACCTGCGCTTTAAACAGGTCGAGAAACTCCGGATAAAGCCTGACGGCCCGATACCCGAGAAACGGATTCTGCTCTTCCGCCAGATTGAAGTAGTCCACAGGTTTATCGGCCCCGACATCAATCGTCCTGATCACAACAGGCCGCCCTTCGGCCTCCCTGATCACTGCGGTATAAGCTGCCACTTGCTCTGCTGAAGAAGGCGCCTGCGCTCGCTCCATAAACATCATTTCAGTTCTGAATAAGCCAATACCTTCTGCACCGGATCGAAAAGCCAGCTCGGCATCTTCCTGACCAATAATGTTTGCACCCACCTCGAGTCTTTGCCCGTCCACCGTTTTTGCTTCAGTATGAACAAAAGGTTCGCAACGGACGCTCAATGCATGATGTCGTTTTTCTTCCTGCTGATAATACCTGAGTACTTTCAAAGGAGGGTTAGCAATCAAAATGCCAAGACCCGCATCCAGCACAACCTCGCGGGCCTGCTTCATCAGCACCTGGGCACCTTCAACCCCCACCAGAACAGGAATACCCCGGGCCTGTGCCAGCAATACCGTGTGGGAAGCTTTACCACCACTCTCCAGAACCAACCCTTTCAGATGACTTTTATCCAGCCCCATGAATTGGCTGGGGGTCAGATTATCGGCCAGGCAAATACTGCTTCTTTGTAATTTATCAGGACTAAACAGCCTTCCAGAACCATAAGAAAGGCGCAAAATCTGATCACAGAGATCACGAATATCAATCACCCGATCTCTGAGATAACTGTTCTCAGAACTTTCCAGAGCATTGGCAAAATGCTCCAGGGTTGCTTCAATACTTTCGGAAACAGAAAGGCCATTATCGACGTGGTCAAGAAGACGAGCTTTGAAATCAGGATCACTTGCCAGCTGCTGATGCGCTTTTAATACTTCTCTCTCGGCCACCAACTCGGCTTTTCCGACGGCTGCCTGCAATTCATCCTGAACCTGTTCAATAGCTCCCAGTAACCTCAACCGTTCACCGGTCACACCGGCATAAACCGCACGGTCCTCAATAGGCAGAAAACGATACTCTTTGAGACAAACAGGCTCTCCTATTGCCCAGCCTTCCCCAGTGGCCTGACCACGACAATATTCCATTTCCAGTATTCTGAGCGACGGAGGTAACACACCGGAGTTTTTAATGGCTGGTAACAACTCATCACAACCAGGGAGCTGTTTGAAAATAAATGCCTTAATTTTCCTGAATGCTTCTACCGCATCAGAGCCAGAAATTTTTATCCTGCAGACATCCCGATAAGCAATGTCTGCAGCAATAAGGGAGAGAGGACTTTTAAGATTGGCCTTCCTGCCACTGCGAAGATTTTCCAACTCCATGGTCGCTTCAAAAACAGCCGCCTCCTTGACCAGATAACTCACAGGTCTGGCGTGTAAGCCATTCAGCAATTCACAGGTAAAAATAAATTCCTTACAACTCATTACCCCGGGGCCCTCAGTATTGTCATTGTTGTCTGCCCTTATCAAGATTCCACGGTTACAGTCTCAGCATTGCCTAAAAACTGCTTCAACAACGGGGCGTGATGAAACAATCTAACGGTCAGAAAAGCTGCCATGTTTTCAACTATCTTGAATGGGAATGCAGCCTCACCCCTGAACCAGAAAAGTAATGGCCAGCGAGATAAAAGCATTTGCATGGAAAATGTCTACACCTCAACACTCAAGCTTCAGGATGCTCTGGTGCCGCCTACCTAAACAAAACGAACGTACTTATCTGCAATGATCTATGCCCGAACAATAACATCAGCCACCCGTCTCACCCCTGACCCAATTGAGCCATCACCGCTTCCGGATTCCGAATAGCTTCAGACACAGGCACCTTGATCACCCTCAGGTCCCTGAAACGCTCCTCTCCATCTACCGCAATATCCACAGCCAGGAGCGCAACATCCGCTTCTTCTACATCCTCAATGGTGATTTCGTTCTCAATACCCATAGCCCCCTGAGTTTCTACCTTGATGTCATGTCCCTGATTAAGCGCGGCTTCGGTGAGTTTCTCGGCAGCCATATAGGTATGAGCAATACCGGTCGGGCAGGCAGTTACAACGACTATTTTCATTTATTGACCCTCTGGAACCACTTTTGCCAGTGGAACAGCCCAATTTGTTCACAGTAAATAAGCCCTTCCCTACTGTTTTATTGTTAGTAGCAGGAAGAGCGCTCAGCTTTCCGATGCTTATAGCAGGCTGTTTGACCCAATAAGGCTAGTAGAAGATTTCAGGTGAGGGAAATTATTGATCAGGACTTCTAGTAGGAGGCTGACCGAGAATAAACAGTCCGGCCTAAAATCCAGAAAGAACGGCCATCTTTTCCAATGAATTTGCTTAAATAGGTCAACTATTCGCACAAATTCAGTGAAAAAGCTGACTCGTTCTACTGAATTTTATGCTCGGACGCTATTCTCGGTCAGCCTCCTAGGGGAATCGTTAGACCAAATCAGCACCAGAGCACTTGGCGACTCTGGTGCCTCATAACGGGACTCAGTTATTCTTGCTCCTGCCAGTCTACTGGCAAGACAATATCAAGTCTTTCCAGCAGCTCTCCAGTAGCAGCAACAATCCGGTAGCGAGAGAAAGCTTCCTGATAGATCGCACTGGTCAGACTGCGACTGGACTGAAATAACTCATTTTCACTGTCCAGCAGATCCAGCAGAGTTCGTTTACCAATGTTGAACTGCTCTCGATAGGCTTTGACGGTTTTTTTGCTGGAGTCTTCATGCTGTCGAAGATATTGCTTTTGCTCACCAATAAACTCATGGGCTGACCAGGCCAGCCTCAAGGTCTCTTCAACATTGCGCAGCATTCTGTCTCGTTGGGCTCTGCTCTCTTCTGTCCTGTAGGCACTTTCTTTGGAACGCGCCTTGTCAGAGCCACCACGAAACAAGTTATAACGAAGCCTCAGCATGGCAGTAGTATCTTCATGGGTGCCCAGCTGACCATCGGCGTTATTTCTCCAGCTTTTATCGATCTCTATATCCAGAGTCGGGAAATAACTGCTTTCAGTGGCAGATGCTTGTGATTCAGAGGCTTTAATATCCTGCTCTGTAGCGAGAATACCCGGGTGTCTGCTGACACTGGCCTGAAGCGCATGCTCAAAGCTCTCGTGAATCGCCAGTTTATAGGAGCCAGGCTGTTCCAGCTCACCAGGCATGGTGCCAACCAGGCTGTAATACTCACTCTCAGCATCCATTAGATTGTTACGGGCATTGATCACATTAGCCGTGGCTCTGGCTACCCGCCCCTTGATCTGGTCAAGGTCGGAACTTCTGGCAACACCCTGTCGAGCGCGTTGGGCAATTTGCTTAAGGATGGAATCGTGGACTTCCAGATTCTCCTCAGCCAATTCTAAAAGATCCTTTCTCTCCAATACCTTCAGATAGACATCGGTAATCTGCAGAGTCAAATCCTGTAAAGTATTCCTCAGTCGCAGGTACTCTGCGGCGGCACTGTGGCGAGCCTGATCCACGCTGCTGCTGGTATTAAAGCCCGAGAATAGATTCTGACGTATCGAAAAAGAAGCTTCCTTGCGGGTAAAGCTCTTATCACCCAATGCTTCATTCGGTTGATCATCGGGGTAACTCTTCTTCTGGCTACCAATACCTGTAGTGACATCGACAGAGGGCCACCAGCCCCCCCAGGCCACATCAATGCTCTCAGTAGCGGCCCGGTATCGGTTCAAGCTGGCCTGAGCCTGAGGATGACTGGCCAGAGCCTTGTTGACCACCTCATTCAAGGTTTCAGCCATTAGGTAGCTGCTAAATACTGAGCTGCCAGCCAGAGTACCAGCCAGCAGCCAAAAACGGGAAAGCCGAGATAACGGCGTTTTCCTTAAAGACGATATCGGATTGAATTTCATGAGCATCCCTGTCAGCCATAGAGTTCAGTTGGATTATTTCCCGATACATCGGCGCCCAAAGATGTGGCTTTAGTCAAATATCCCTCAATTTGTCGGGCTATTGACCCACTCATCGTCTGGCTATTCACCGACGAACTGTGTTAAAAAGATTTGGGAGTCTGACTGAAATAATGGCATTTCAGAATGGACATAAGAAAATGCACGAATACTGAAAACAATCGATTTTTCTCAACATCAGATCTGACCCGGAATAGCCATAACATGGCATGTCATCGTTCTATGAGTGAACAACATGTCACTAAAACGGTGTTCACAGATCTGAAAAAAGCTTTGAGTCATCATTGCTCTTCCTCTCAATCAGCATTGAGAAGGGTATGAACAAACCGCCATGAGCGGAAAGTACTGACCATCCATAAACAAAAGAAGATCAGTATTTTCATGGCAGATATAATAAAAAAACACCTGAAATCGAAGGATCATGTTTCAGGTGATCAGAGTGTATGGACAAAAGCATGAACAGCTATGAGTCAAACGCTGCATCGCCTTCAAGTCAAAATGGTGGTGCTGTCACCCTGAATCACCTGAAAGTGATGGTGATCGATGACAGCAAGACTATTCGCAGAACCGCAGAGACACTCCTGAAAAAAGAAGGCTGTGAAGTTGTGACGGCCACCGATGGTTTTGATGCGCTGGCAAAAATTGCTGATAACCAGCCCAACATTATTTTTGTCGATATCATGATGCCACGACTGGATGGCTATCAGACCTGCGCATTGATCAAAAACAATAATTCTTACCGAAAAACCCCAGTTATCATGCTATCCAGCAAGGATGGACTCTTTGATCGTGCAAAGGGACGGGTCGTCGGATCAGATCATTACCTGACCAAACCTTTCAGCAAGGATGAATTGCTGGGGGCCATCAGGAATTACTGTCCGGCAGTAGCTTAATAAGAGTTTGACAAGAAAAGTGTGAAAAGATCTGGTATAAACATGTACTGCGCTTTCAAACCTCTTGTTCTGGCGGGAATCTGATAACTTTGAGAAGAAGTACCCTCTGGCAGAGCACGAAAATACCTCCATTCCAGCGATGAAAACACGGTATTTTCGTGGTAAGGAAAGCGGCTGATAACAATGAAAAAAAGCTTGGCCCTGAGGATTTGGGCAAAAGCAGTAACAGGGGATAATAATGGCAAACATTCTCATTGTTGATGACTCACCCACTGAGTTGTACCAGTTGAAAGCCATGCTGGAAAAGCACGGACACAGTGTGCTGACTGCAGAAAATGGCGCCGATGGTGTAGCACTTTGCCGGGCAGAGCATCCCGATGCAGTATTAATGGATATTGTCATGCCGGGTCTGAATGGTTTTCAGGCTACACGTCAATTGTCTAAAGGTAATGATACCTCCCATATTCCGGTTGTGATTGTCACTACCAAAGATCAGGAAACTGACAGGGTCTGGGGTATGAGGCAGGGTGCGAAAGACTATCTGACCAAACCCATCCGTGAAGAAACCCTGCTCAAGACACTGGGCAATGTTCTGGAAACCGAATCTGCATGAGTACCGCTCACACAAGCCCTTTTGAGGCATTGGTGGAGCTGGATGCCAGGATCAGCCAGAATGCTTTTGAGCCGCCTGAAAAGCAAACCCGGGTTGAATCGTGGAATGGCGTTGGCTTCACACTGAATGACCAGCAGTTTGCAGTACAAATTGGTGAGGTTACGGAAATTCTACCCGTTCCATCCACCACACCTTTGCCCGGTGTACATCCATGGGCAAAAGGTGTATCAAACGTACGCGGACGTTTACTTCCTATCATAGATCTGGGAGAGTTTCTGGGTAAGACTCGAGACAATCGCGAGTCTGCCAACCGGATTATGATTGTCGAACAGGGAGAACTATCTGTCGGCTTAATTGTTGATGAAGTACAAGGCATGGTGCATTTTTCCACCAGCCAGTTCTCTGATGCAGTGCCCGACCAACTGTTTGATGAAGTAAAACCGTTTACTGTTGGCCAATATCATCAAGATAAAGATTACTTGGTGTTTAACACACAGCTGCTGGTGAATGACTCTCGCTTTCTCAAAGCAGCCAAAGAGTAATCAATCTTGAGCTGAAAAAGCTCAGGGTAAAAAATGTCGCTTTCTTTGCATACAAGAATAAAGAACGGTTGGGCGGCATTTTTATTATCAGTCATGATCAAAAGATGCTTTTTATCTCTCAGGTGATGACAAGCTTGAGTGCCAGAAACACTCTTCCTTCATTTCTGATGAAAAAAGAGGATTCACGGTAAAAAGTTATCCCAATAAAAACAATCAAAAAAGCGAGCATTCCGAAGAAGTCACCGGGGACCATAATAATGAAAGGCAATACAGCAACCAACGCCCAGGGAGCAGGGGCAAGCCGAGCCATTCTGGCCTCGATTATCCTGTTAATACTCTCCCTATCCGTCATCACTGGCTCATTTATCTTTATCAGCCAGCAAAGTGAACTTGATCAACAACACCTGACTGATGCCGGCGAGCTCAGGGTGCTCTCTCAGAGGATAGCCACCAGTGCTACCGAGGCTTCTGCTGGTAAAGAAGAAGCCTTTGCTCTGTTGCGGGAAGCCCGGAACGAGTTCGATGAGCGTTTTACCTCTCTGAAAAGCTCCAAGCTTTCCGTTGCTCCGTTTCTGAGCCCCGGTGACAATAATGCTACTGCTCAGATAGAGACACTGGATGCTGCCTGGTCGGAACTGAAAGTCGAAGCGGATAACATTCTGGCCGCAGAAGAAACCGTACTGACCCTGCACGAAGTTGCAAAAACACTGGGTGAAACGGTTCCTCAGTTGCAGGTGGAATACGACGAGGTTGTTGAGATTCTCCTTGAGAATGGCGCTCCAAATGATCAGATCGCCCTGGCACAACGCCAACCCTGGCTCGCAGAACGTATTATTCGTAGCGTCTCCAAAGTACTGGAAGGGGGTGAAGACTCCATCATGGCGGCAGACAGCTTTGGTCGTGATGCCAAGCTTTTTGGTCGTGTACTGAACGGTATGCTGGAAGGTAACCTGGCCATGCGTATCAGTCAGGTCACCGATGAAGAAGCCATTGATCGTCTGGCCGAGATTTCTGACCTGTTCGGCTTTGTAGAAGGCAGCGTTGACGAGATCCTGGAGACCTCCCCGGAACTGTTCCAGGTGCGTGCTGCTTCTGACCAGATTTTTACTGACTCTCAGCAATTACTGCAACAGACTTCTATTCTCGTAGACACTTTTGAAAGCCTGACTGACCAGCGTCTGGTCAACAATACGGTGATCAGTATTGCGGGTGTCATTGCCCTGCTGTCTCTGCTTATGATTGCTCTGACCATTGTAAGAGATACTCGCCAGAGTCTGGCTGAAACTGCCGCCCAGAACGAAGCCAACCAGGCTGCGATTCTGCGTCTTCTGGATGAAATGGCTGACCTCGCAGACGGTGACCTGACTGTACAGGCGACAGTAACCGAAGACTTTACCGGCGCTATCGCAGACTCCATCAACTTCTCGATCGAGCAGCTCCGTGCTCTGGTAAACACCATCAACCAGACAGCGGTAGAAGTAGATACTTCAGCCCAGGAAACCCAGAGTACTGCAAAAGAGCTGGCCGAAGCTGCAGACTACCAGGCAGAGGAAATCAACTTTGCCACCCAAGCGGTCAATGACATGACCGAATCTATGAACATGGTATCCGCTAACGCCTCCGAGTCAGCTCACGTAGCAGAAAGGTCGGTAGAAATTGCAACCAGTGGTGGTCAGGTCGTACGAAACACCATTGAAGGCATGGACACCATTCGTGAACAGATTCAGGACACTTCAAAACGGATCAAGCGTCTGGGTGAATCTTCCCAGGAAATCGGTGACATCATCGCTCTGATCAACGACATTGCCGACCAGACCAACATTCTATCTCTGAACGCCGCTATCCAGGCCTCTATGGCGGGTGAAGCGGGCCGGGGCTTCGCAGTAGTTGCGGATGAGGTACAGCGTCTTGCGGAACGTGTTTCGGGTGCAACCAAGCAGATTGAAGCACTGGTATCCACCATCCAGACGGATACCAACGAAGCGGTTATCTCCATGGAACAAACCACTTCTGAGGTAGTTAATGGTGCCAGACTGGCACAGGATGCCGGTGTAGCTCTGGAAGAAATTGAGAAAGTATCCAGTAACCTCGCCAGTCTGATCAGCAACATTTCCGACACAGCGAAGAAACAGACAGGCTCTGCAGAACAGATTTCCCTGCGTATGACCACTATCCGGGATATCACCACCCGTACGGCGTCCAGTACAACAGCGACAGCCGGCTCGGTAGGTAACCTGGCGGAAATGGCTCTGGAAATGCGTCAGTCTGTATCTGGTTTTCGCCTGCCTTCCGTTGGCCAAGAGGCCGCAAATACAACGCAGGAAGATGAAATCACAGTCTGATCGTTCTGACAGAGGCTGGCACATCCAGCTTCTGTCAGGTTAATACCCGACAGTGAAAGCTATAAGCCTAAAGTGCTGCCTTTATCTTGATCCGGTAGCCTGCTTCGCTTCTGACCAAACTCATCAGAAGCCACGCTGACAGCATTTTCACAAAACTGCCATGAACTACAAAGGCCAGATAAACGACAACAAATTGGCACTTTCATGGCATACCGCCTTGAGCGGCTGAAGCAGTTTTTCACGATAAAGATTAGAGAACTGACGTATTTTTATTCCAGCAGCATGGGTTGCTGGCACGGAATAGCGGGGGCCGTCAATGGCTGAACAACAGGATTATGCTGGCCTGGACTGGGTTAAGGAAGAGATTGAGCAAACGCTCGTTCAAGCCCGCCAGGCATTGGAAAAATACCAGGAAGAGCCAGGCAACCCAACCCATATCAATGCCGGGCAAAGTGCATTTACCCAGGTTCATGGTGCACTTAAGATGTTGCAACATGAAGGCGCAACCCATTTAAGTCTGGAAATGAACAGACTGACTGAAGCATTACTCAGTCAACGTGTACCCGACATCAGAATGGCCCTGGAAATCCTGATGCAGGCTACCTTGCAGCTGCCAGGTTATATTCAACAGACTCTTAACAGTGGCGTCGATCGTCCACTGTCGCTTCTACCTCTGATCAACGAACTCAGACAGTTACGCGGTGAAGACTCACTGCCAGAAGCCACTTTTTTCTTTCCAGACACCACCTCTCTGATTGATCCTGTCGAGCCTCCACAACTGGAGAGTCTTGAAAAAACGGGTCTGGTGCCATTACTGAGAAAAATACGGCAAAAGTATCAGCTAACGCTGGCCGGCTATCTGCGTGATCAGAATCGTGCCCAGCAAATTAAGGTACTGGCCAAGCTGTTTTCCAAACTCCAGGACCTCTCCTGGGGAGCGCCGCTTTCCCCTCTCTGGGAAGCCAGTGTTGCACTGACCGAAGGACTGGATAATCAGTCAATTGAACAAAATATACATGTTACCAACCTGCTTCGAGAACTGGATGGCCAGATCCGTCTGTTTATTAAGCAGGGCGCTCCCTTCATCAACACTCATCCCAATGATGAACTGTTTCGGGGGCTCCTCTATTATATTGCTTCCTCGGAAGGTCAGGAGGGTTTCACTGGCGCACTGAAAGCCCGATACAAACTGGAAGAAGTTCTTCACCAGGCTCAAGCAGATGTCTCTGACATTCTGACCAGTGTAGATGCTACAACACCGGTTGTTGAGGCATTGAACTATGAGCTGACAGGTATTAAGGAAGCCCTGGACCTGTATCTGCTCTCTACCGACCCCGATCCCCTGGTTCTGGAAAATCAGCTACCCATTATTCAACAAGTGGCTGATACCCTGACCATTCTGGGAATGGAAGATCTGAGAACCCGCCTGAAACAGAAAAAAGAATTGATTCAGACGGTGATCAATACAGGACAGAATGCTGAAGAGCATCTGATGGAAGTAGCGGGCACAATTCTCGATCTTGAAGCCGCACTGTCCAGATACGCTGCAGGTGAAAGCCTGGAAACAGGCGACAGCTCACCTTTGCTGGAAGAGGTGTATCAGGCTGTTATCAAAGAGGCTCGTCACTATCTTGAGCAAACCAAGGATGCCATTGTCGACTTTGTTGACAGTCATCATCACCCCGACTTCCTGAACCAGATTCCCGAGCTACTTCATAAGGTTCAGGGTGGCTTGTCCATGACCCCTCTGACCCGTGCTGCCGATCTGGTCAGAGTCTGCTCTGAACATATCAAGAGAGAGTGGATAGAGAATAATAAAACGCCTGAAAAAATGGAACTCGAGCAGCTGGCAGATGCGGTTACCAGTATTGAGTATTATCTGGAAAGACTCAGCGACAAGAGCCAGGAAGAGCATGAAGCGATTCTGGATGTTGCAGAAGAAAGCCTGTCAGCTTTGCGTGTCCCCGAAACCGAGCCAGCTGAAAGTGTTTCTGAACTGGCTACAGACACCCCAGAGCAGGAAGAAAACGCGCTCGAGCTGGAGCTTGATGAACAAAGCTTCCTGGACGGCTCAGTGCCTGTCGCCCTGAATGAAGATAAGATCCAGAGTTCAGTAGAAACAGAGAATCTGGCAGCTCAGGCTTCTGTCACACTGACCAATAGACCTATAGAAGTCAGCCCTTACGATGTAGTTCAGTTTGAATTCACAACATCCAGCAGTGTTGAAGCTGAATCACCCTCAGCCACGCCACAACCCCCTGAACCCGAACAAGTCATAGCTCCCGTAGTTGAAGACACGACAGCAGAAGAAGAAAGCATCATTGACGATGAACTGCTGGAAGTCTTTATTGAAGAGGCCGGTGAAGTTCAGGAGCAACTTGCTGAAAGTGTGCCTGCCTGGGCCAATAATCAGGATGCTGACGGGACCCTGAAAGATGTCCGAAGAGCCTTTCATACATTGAAGGGCAGTGGACGAATGGTAGATGCCAACGTTGTTGGCGAACTGGCCTGGTCCATCGAAAACATGCTAAATCGACTGATCGACGGAACGGTTCAGAATAGCCCTGAACTAAGAAGCCTGATCAGCCGGGTTACCGATATGTTGCCGGGGCTGATTTCTGATTTTGCAGAGCAGAATCAGGTGCTGACTCATGAAGTTCTGGTCTGCATGGAGCAGGCAGACGCCTTGTCCAAGGGTGAGAAATACACCATTGAGGACGAGGAAAACGCTATTGATGACGCCATTGTCAGCAACTCAGATATCGACTTCGAACTGACAGAAGAACCTGACGCCGAAGCAGCACAGCTGGCAATAGTAGAAGAGTTATCAAAACCAGCGCCTGAACTGGAACTTGCAACAGAATCTCATGTTGGTTCTGAAGAACCAACCACGCAGGTTGCTTACGACATTCAGCTGCTCAATGTATTCCTGGGGGAATCAAGAACACACCTGGACGTTGTACAGTCATTTGTTGATCAGGTGAAAATTCAGGGTGGCAAGCGCCAGATCAGTGATCAGGTGCAACGCTCTTTGCATACCATGAAGGGCATTGCCCTGATGGCAGAAATTGCTCCTCTGGCTGAGATCATTGTTGCTCTTGAAAAGAACATCAAAGATTTCAGAGCACACCTGATTCCGGCCGATGACCGGGTTATCAGTATGCTGGAAAAAGGCCTTGAGTTAATCAAAGATGGTCTTGAGCAACTGACCTTATCTCCCAAACAGCCAATACTGGATTCTGAAAACTACCTGTCATGGCTGGAAGCCCTTCATGCCCAGCTCATAACTGAACAGCACAAGGCTCAGTCGACCAATAGAAAATACACCGGTGGCCAGGACACCAATCTGTTTGCTCACAGTGATCTGGGTCTGTTGTTGGATGCCGACGAGTATCTTTCTACCTGGCGCAACACTCTGCCCAAGAACGAGCTGGCTCTGTTCCAGAAAGAGCTGACGATACTGGCAGAACGCTCGGGCGAAGCACGCCTGACATCGCTGGCAGAACTCTGCGATGTTCTGCTGGACGTAATGAACTATCTGGACAAACACGAAACAATATTGCCCGGAGTATTGGCTGCACCGCTGTCCAACGGCTTTGAAGCCATGGTCGACATGATGAACCAGGTGGCAGCACAGCAGACACCGGTTCCACCACAGTCTGTATTTACGGAGCTCAGGGAATCACTTGAGACCTTGCTGACGGCTGAAGCCAAACCTGAGATTTCTCTGGCTGTTGGCCTCGAATCTCATCAGGCTGACCCCGTCGCTGAAATTATTGAAATTGACGAAGTTGTTCTGGAGTCTTCATCCGAAGAGCCTGTCCTTGCAAGCGAAGAGTTGGATGAGATTATTCTGGAGTCTTTGCCAGAAGCACCTGCTTTTGAAGCACCGCTCGAGGCTGAACCAGAAGCATTAATAGATGAAGAAGTGGTTCTGGAGACTCCAGCCCCCGATCCAGTTCCTGTTCTGAACGTTGAAGTAGAAGAGCATGACCTGGAACTGATTGAACTCTTCCTGGAAGAAGCCACCGACCTGGCTGAAGATTGTCATCATGCTCTGGAAGACTGGCTGAATCATCGTCAAAACCTGGCACCACTGACGGATCTGCAACGCTCCCTTCACACGCTCAAGGGCAGCGCACGAATGGCTGATCAGCCCGAGCTTGGCGACCTCAGTCACGCCATTGAAGATATATACAGTGCTATTGCCAGTGGCAGAAGTTCTGCAGAAAAAGCCCCCGTACACTTGCTGCAGACGGCTCATGACCAGATTGACCAGATGCTGGTTGCTTTAAAAAACCAGCAACCTCAGAAGTCTGTTACACCTCTGGTAGAGCAACTGGAGCAGTGGTCGCTCAATAATGACTGCGAAGCAGAACTGCCACCTCTGGCCAGAGCTGACAGCCCTGTTGAGATCCTTCCTGACTATTTATCAGGCAAAGTTAAAAGAGAATCAGACACAGCCAGCGTCCAGCCTGCAGAAATTGCAGTAGATGATACCCTGGTGATTGCTGACGACAATCTCAAAACAGACGTTATCACAGAAGCAGAAAACAGCCCCTCTTCTGCTCCAGAATTTATCGTAGAAGCGCCTGCGCCTGCGCCTGCTCCTGCTCCTGCTCCTGCTCCTGCCACCACACGCATAGAAACACCAGTCACCAACAGCGCTGTCCCAATGCTGTCCAAAGGCAACGAAATGATTCGTGTGCCTGCACAGCTTCTGGAGTCACTGATCAATCTGTCTGGTGAGTCCAGTATTAATCGTGGTCGTATCGAACAGCAGATTCAGGACATCAGTAACACCCTGGAAGAGATGGACAGCACCATCGACCGGGTTAAAGAACAGCTGCGTCGTCTGGATACTGAAACACAGGCCCAGATTATTTCTACCTTCGAGGAAGAGCATGGCAGCAACCCTGAGTTTGATCCGCTGGAAATGGACCAGTATTCAGAGCTGACTCAGCTGTCCCGCTCTCTTGTAGAGTCTGCAACTGACCTTAAAGACCTTAAGGAAGGTATTCAGGATAAAAACCGCGATGCAGAAACCCTGCTGCTTCAGCAATCCCGAACTCTGATAGAGCTTCAGGAAAAACTGATGCAGGCCCGAATGGTTTCCTTCAGCCGTCTGCTTCCTCGTCTGCGTAAGATTACCCGTCAGCTGTCTACTGAACTGGGCAAGCCCGTTAACCTGAATGTCAGTAATGCTGAAGGTGAAATGGACCGAACCATGCTCGAACGGATTCTGGCACCGCTGGAGCACCTGCTTCGAAATGCTATTGACCATGGTATTGAACCCTCAGTGCATGATCGACTGGCACTAGGCAAACCAGAGGCAGGCAGCCTGACACTTGCCATTACCCGGGATGGTGCCGACATTGTTGTCGAACTGAGCGACGATGGCAGAGGTATTAACCTTCAGGCAGTTCATGCCAAGGCGCTGGAGAAACACCTGATCACTCCGGAAGATGAATTGACCGATCAGGAGATTGCTCAGCTCACTCTGGAAGCAGGCTTCAGTACCACCGAATCTGTGACTCAGATTTCTGGACGAGGCGTGGGTCTGGATGTTGTTAATACCGAAATACGTCAGATGGGTGGCAGCATCCAGATTGACAGCGAGGCTGACAAAGGAACTTCTTTCAAGCTCCGACTGCCATTTACCCTGTCAGTAAATCGCGCCCTGATGATTCAGGTAGCGGACAGTCTCTATGCCCTGCCCATGCAGTCCATTGATGGTATCACTGTAGTCGCACCACACGTTCTGACCGACTGCTACCAGAACAATACTCCTCTGGAGTACGGTGGCATAGATCACCAGCTTATGTTCCTGGGTGAGCTTCTGGGGGACGCTAACCCCAAAATACAACCAGAGCAGTGCCCGGTAGTCATCATTGAGCGTGGGGGGAAAAACCTGGCCCTGCATGTGGATGAAATTATTGGCGGTCGTGAAATCTTTACCAAGAGTCTGGGTCCACAGTTTGCGGGCCTGACCGGTGTCAACGGTGCCACCATTCTTGGTGACGGCCGTGTTGCCATCATTATCGACCCGGCAACACTGGTACGCAGACATCGCATCGAGCAGCACTATGTAGAGCTGACCAACCAGATGGAAGAAGAAACAGAATCCGTTCAGCGAGTTCTGGTAGTGGATGACTCGGTCACCGTACGAAAAGTAACTACACGTCTGCTTGAACGTAACGGCTATCTGGTTGAGAGTGCAAGGGATGGCGTAGAAGCCATGGCGAAGCTTGCTGAAAGCAGTTACGACATCATGTTGCTGGATATTGAAATGCCCAAAATGGATGGTTATGAAGTGGCCAGTGCCGTGCGTAATGACAGCAAGCTGAAGTCTCTTCCGATCATCATGATAACCTCCCGAACCGGTGAGAAGCATAAAGCCAGAGCCTTTAGCCTGGGTGTCAATGAGTATCTGGGCAAACCTTTCCAGGAAGCAGCATTACTGGCATCCATCGGACAATTGATCGGAGTCAAAGCTGGCGCTGGTTCACAACAATGATTAGAGGAGTAGCATAATGGCGGGCAGTTCTGAACAGGCAGAGAGCGGAAGCCTGAAGTCTCGCTTGATCCCAATGCAGCAGAAGCCACTTTTGCTGCCCGCTTCCTGTATTGCCGATGTGGTGGACTACAGCCGTCCATCCGGTGGCAATATGGAAAACCGATGGTACTTGGGTGAAATTGAATGGCGAGGTCAAACTATTCCGTTGATTTCCTTTGAGCGGATCAACGGAGGTCGATTTGCAGACTTTTCTGCAACGGCGAGAATTGCCGTAATGCACAGCGTCACTGGCAATGAGCAACTGCCTTTCTACGGCATTGTCATTCAGGGTATCCCCCAAGAGATGGAAGTACTGGCTGGAGATATACGGCCAATGCCAGAAACGGAAAGTACGACAGGTGCAGCTGAAACATCCAGAGTAATCGTCAGGGAAATTCCTGCGGCTATACCCGACCTTTCACAACTGGAACAGAAACTGGTTGAACTGGAAGGTCAATACTAGGAGGCTGAGAGAGGGCTCAGAACAAGGCGCAACCGTGCAGGAATATCAACATCTTTCAATCGGTTGGAACGCGCTAATGAGCCCTCTCTCAGTCGCCCGGAGGGTGCCCCATAAAGCGGCCATCACGGCAACTGCTCCTGCGTTGCTCTAGCTCCTGCATCTTCGAGTACAAGGAGTCTATCGGACTTATGCTTTCGAGCATGAACTTCAGTAGAACAAGTCAAATTTTTCTATGGATTCGTGCGAATAGTTGACCTATTTAATCGAATTCATCGAAAAATTGAGCCCTTCTTTCTGGAATTTAGGCCAAAACTGCCTTAAGTCCGACAGGACTCCTGGAATCAGATATCACCCCAAAGATACTGCATTAGGCTAACAGCTGTCACAGGCGCAGTTTCAGTTCTCAAAACCCTTGGGCCCAGTGCTAAAGCATGAAAACCGGAAGACTCTGCCTGGGTAATCTCTTCTCCAGTCAACCCGCCTTCAGGACCAATCAACAGCGAGACCGTTGCAGGTTGGTTGAACCCCTCTAGCTTTTTATCCGTTCGGTGATGAAGCACAAATTTTAGATCTGAGGTTTGCTTCTCCATCCAGTCAGCAACATTCTCAGGTGGGTGAATGACTGGTACTCTGTTCAGGCCACACTGTTCACAGGCACTAATGGCCACCTGTTGCCAGTGCCTGATTCGCTTTTCCTGGCGTTCTGCGTTCAGCTTCACTTCACAGCGCTCTGAAAAAAGGGGTGTTATCTCAGTAACGCCCATCTCAGTGGCTTTCTGAATAGCGTAATCCATTCGCTCGCCTCTACTCAGACTCTGTCCCAGATGAATTTTCAAAGGAGATTCTGTGATCAGGGCGACTTCTGCATCCAGAGCAACCGTCACTGTTTTCTTTGATACCATCTGAATAGTCCCCTGCCATGAAGATCCCTTGCCGTTAAACAGGATAAGAGACTCTTCAGGCTTCATTCGAAGTACTTTACCAACATGGTTGGCAGCACTGTCTGTTAATTCTACGATCTGATCTTTGATCAGCGGCTGATCGGTATAGATTCGAGGGTTTCTCATGATGTTCTCATGGAAAAGCCTAGGATTCCTGAAGGACCAGTAACCCTATCGCTCTTCTTTTTAAATAACATTGAATTATGAAAGAATTATACCCAAGCACTCACGATATGGCAGGATTCACTGTTTAGTTCAACCGCTCAGGTTCGGACACTTCAACAACTGAACAACACGACAATCGCCCATTAGAGTAGTATCGGGAGACACTATTGGAGACATTTGCAACTGAACTCAATGACCCTATCACCGTGATGGTGTCATATCATATTAAGCCAGATCAGGAAGACGCCTTTAAACAATGGATTTCTGGTATTACGCAAACTGCAGCTACCTTTAAAGGTCACCAAGGGGTAAAGGTCACCAGGGGGTAAAGGTCACCAGGGGGCCTATTTTTTCAGATCGCCAGACCGGACCTCTAAGCAGTACATTGCATATACAGCGGTGTTCCGATTTGACCATCACTCAAATCTGGTTGCCTGGGAAGAGTCAGAAGAGCGTCAAAACTGGCTGACTCAACTCCAGCCCTTGCTGGAAAAGAAGCTTCAGTACAAAAAAAATGAGGGGATGGAACTCTGGTTTGATTTACCAGACATCCCACCAAAAACGATCCCTCGCTACAAAATGGCTATGGTCACTCTGCTGGCGGTTTACCCACTGTTTGACACTATACTCCTTTCTGCCCTTGATGCTGCCCGCAGGAATACCCACTTTCATAACCATTCTCATCAGCTGTATTTGTACCTGCATACTGATGACATGGTTCGTTATGCCATTTATGACCCGAATCTTTTCTTCCTGGCTGTTTAAGGATGCTTAAAAAATTGGAAAGGGAGCTAATGCGATCAGAAGCACTCTGATCGCATAATCATCAGACCAGCTTAAGGTTCTGACAAATAGTTCTGGATGGAGCAGCCTGATTCAAGGCATAAAAATGCAGCCCCGGAACACCCTGTTCGATCAGTCTTTCGCACAGGCTGGTAATGACTTCTTCACCAAACTTTTTGATGCTTTCAATATCATCACCATACGCTTCCAGCTGCTTGCGAATCCAGCGTGGAATTTCTGCACCACAGGCATCAGAGAAACGAGCCAAACGGGTGTAGTTGGTGATCGGCATAATGCCTGGAATAATCGGCAGATCAACACCTAAATCGGCGGCCCGATCAACAAAGTGGAAGTAGCTGTCAGCATTAAAAAAATACTGGGTAATAGCCGAGCTGGCACCTGCATCAACCTTGCGTTTGAAATTGGCCAGATCTGTTTCAAAGCTTTGCGCCTGAGGATGAGCCTCGGGATAAGCAGCGACCTCAAGGTGAAAGTAATCACCAGTTTCTGCTCTGATAAACTCCACCAGTTCATTGGCATACTGCAATTCACCGTTTGAACGCCCCATACCGGATGGCAAGTCGCCACGCAGAGCAACAATACGATTAATTCCCTGACGCTTATATTGTTCCAGCAGGGCCTTCAACTGAGTTTTGCTGTCACCCACACAGGACAAATGAGGAGCTGTAGAAACATCTGTGCAGCTGCGAACACTCAGTACCGTATCCAGCGTTCTGTCACGGGTTGAGCCACCGGCACCATAGGTCACAGAGAAAAATTCAGGTTGGCATTTGGAGAGCTCAATGGCTGTCTGATCCAGCTTTTTGGCCCCTTCTTCCGTTTTAGTCGGAAAAAACTCAAAGCTGATTGGCAGCTTTTTTTCGTTACTTGTCATCGTTATCTCAGAGCCTTCATCACTGTGCTATCACTCATGGTTACAACGGTTTAAACCATGATGGTTTCATTCTGGAGTGATGAAAATCCTTCCCCATCCTCAAGGCATTTAAATCGGCATGAAAGCCTGCACAAAGGTACAGGCTTTCAGCCAAGCGTTATACCCCATACCGTTCGCACTGAGCTTGTCGAAGTGCATGACCAGCATCCTACGAGAAGCTCAGGATGAACGGAGTATGCATGAGCATTAACGCCTGGGCTCCCAGGAGCCTGACCGAGAATAGACAGCCCGGCCTAAAACCCAGAAAGAACGGCCATCTTTTCCACTGAATTTGCTTAAATAGGTCAACTATTCGCACAAATCCAGTGAAAAAGCTGACTCGTTCTACTGAGTTTTATGCTCGGACGCTATTCTCGGTCAGGCTCCTAGTACTTGTACTCGTCAGCTTTGAATGGACCTTCAACAGCGACATTAATGTAATCAGCCTGTTGACCTGTCAACTGAGTAATGACCCCGCCAAAACCCTGAACCATGTAGCTTGCTACTTCTTCATCCAGCTTCTTGGGCAGAACGCTCACGTATAGATTCTCAGACTTTTCAGCTTGAGACAGGTTTGCAAAACCTTCTTCGTACAAATGAATCTGCGCCAGAACCTGGTTGGCAAATGAACCATCCATAATTCGAGATGGGTGCCCAGTAGCATTACCCAGATTGACCAGACGACCTTCAGAGAGCAGTATCAGATGATCATTACTGCCCTTGTCACGCCAGATCTTGTGAACCTGAGGTTTAATTTCTTCCCACTCCCATGATTCCCTCATGAAAGCTGTATCAATCTCAGTATCAAAGTGGCCGATGTTGCAGACAACACAGCTGCTCTTCAAGGCTATCAGCATCTCACGGTCGCACACATGTACGTTACCGGTTGTCGTGACCAGCAGGTCAGTGGTACCCAGCAACTCTTTGTTGATGCTGCCAGCGGTACCATCGTTGACACCGTTAATGTAAGGAGAGACCACTTCAAAGCCGTCCATGCAAGCCTGCATGGCACAGATTGGATCAATCTCGGTCACTTTAACGATCATGCCTTCCTGACGCAGGGAAGCCGCTGAGCCTTTACCCACATCACCATAACCAATGACCAGAGCTTTTTTACCGGCCAGCAGATGGTCAGTTCCGCGCTTGATCGCATCGTTTAATGAGTGACGGCAGCCGTATTTATTGTCGTTCTTGCTCTTGGTAACGGCATCGTTAACATTGATTGCCGGTACTTTCAGCGTGCCTTTTTCCAACATTTCCACCAGGCGATGAACCCCTGTGGTGGTCTCTTCAGAAATGCCGTGAATGTTATCCAGAATCTCAGGATACTTATCATGCAGCATCAGAGTCAGGTCACCACCGTCGTCCAGGATCATGTTGGAATCCCAAGGCTGACCACCTTCTGTCAGAATGGTCTGTTCAATACACCACCAGAACTCTTCATCTGTTTCACCTTTCCAGGCAAACACTGGAATACCGGCAGCAGCAATAGCTGCAGCAGCGTGATCCTGAGTAGAGAAAATATTACAAGAAGACCAGCGTACCTCTGCTCCCAGGTCGATCAGGGTTTCAATCAGAACAGCGGTCTGGATGGTCATATGGATACAGCCCATGACCTTTGCCCCTTTTAAAGGCTGCTGATCACGGTACTTCTGGCGGATAGCCATCAAGGCGGGCATTTCACCCTCTGCGATCTGAATTTCGCGGCGGCCCCATTCGGCCAGGGAAATGTCGGCAACCCGATAGTCAGTGAAGCTCTCAACAGCTGCAGGAGTAGCGCTCATGGGTATGATCCTGTTATGCGTACTTACCGAAAGATTATGTGAAGTCTAACAGCCGCATAAATCTATATCAATTTTTTTTGATATAGATTTTTAATAAGTATTCAGTCGTCAATTACAACAGCTTTGCCGGGTTTTCCGGGTTCACGCCCATTACTTGTAAGGCCTCGGAAAGATTTTCAAGAAAATAGCCTGATTCGATTGTTTTTCGAAAGCCCATCGCAACAGCAGCCCCTCTGGAAGTATCAAATGAGTCCCTGCTATTGAGTGCTTCCGAATAAAAAATACCCTCTGAGCACTTTTCCATCACAGGAATACAGGCATTCTCCTGCACAGAACCTTTCAAGCAATCTGCCAGTCTTTCCACACATTGCTGAACACTTCCCGGGCCGGATTGCACATACAGTGCGGCAGCAGTGCCTGATCGTTTAATCGTTTCTGGTGAGCTAAAAATCAGGAAGGCTGGCTTCTGCTCCTGCTTCAGACGTTCCAGTTCAGCCAGCAACGATTCAGACGATTTAACGGTATTTTCAGGAGAGAGACAAAGTGTCAAAACGGCCCAAGGGCTCGATTCAGCCCCTCTGACGCCATCCGCTCTGGATACTTTCAGAAACCTGACAGCAGCCTCATTGGAGACCCCCAAACTGGGTTCAGACAAGGGTCTCATGCCATAACCCAACCTTTGCACCCTGAGATCCGGTTGCCCCTGCAACTGCTCGAACAGTTTTTTAAGGACCCTTTCACTTTCTCGAGTCATCTCTGGCGGGGAAGTGTTTCGACCAAACAGACCACGGCACTCCAGTTCAATATCCGCCAGCTGAACGGTCGGTTCCTTGTCACGGGCCAGCTTTGAGACAATTTCCATAAAATCGTTGGTTCTGGCCAGCCTTGCCGGGTTCTCCGGATCATAGCCAGATAGCAACAGTTCTTCATTCAGAATCCGGGTCAAATCCAGGTCGGAGTTGTGACGGCAGCGTCTCAACGCCCTGCAGATTACCTTGTTTCGTGAATTGCCATGACTCCCTGAATCGCCTTCTTTTCGCTCACTGTAAGCAATTCCGGTATAAATGCGTTCCATGCCAAAAGGCGTATGTTCCAGTCGAAATCCTTTTGGAATTTTCTCATCAACAGCCTGTGCCAACGCCATGACTTGATCCGGGCTGAAAGTACAATAGACCACAAGACAGTCGGTTGTTTTTCCCAACCTCGAAAGCGCTTGAATCTTTGTCTTTCTGATCAGCTCAGACCAGGGAGCCTGATGCATCATTTCAACCAGCACTTCTATGACCTCTTTCACCTTGTCAGGATGCAAGTTCAGAGTCAGACGACTTCCATCGCCAGTCCCTTCATCAGGCAAATCCTGAAAAGCAAAGAAATACTGAGTCTCTCGAAAGTTAGGGGAATCAAGCATAGAGGCTACGCCAACGTTAAACTCTCTCATTGAAACACGCAGCAAGTCATATTTTTTTTCCAACCTGACAATAGTTCCCAGAAGCATCCTGGCATCAGTATTCGTTAAGGGTCTGGGTGCCTGCTTCGGACAGTCGCGCCGATACAGATCTCGTACACAGGTTTGAGTACTTTTTTCAGAGTTGAGACTCATTCTCGCAGCTTCTTCTGCCCAGTGCTGAAGCGCTTTTCTTGCGGGTCCCTGAACATGGGAAATATGGCGCTGATTAATAATACCCTGCTGCACCTCACCCTGAGTCGTTTGGGGTCTGGTTTCATCAATCTCCTTGCTGTCAGAAGGAGGATCAATCGCATCGCCAAGACGATGTGATGAAGGTGGAGGAGTGGGATCCATGGCTGCCTGTTTACCCAGTGAGATATTTTGATTGTCGGCAGACGGGCGGGCTTGTTTATCAGAGAGAAAGCCTGTCCATGGCTAATAATCCTCAATCATGGGTGAACTGATTATTCTCAATCTGATAATGGTAATGAATCTGCTTCATCATTCGCTCAATCTGTTTAATAGGCAGATCAAGATCATCGGACAGCTGCTCCAGGTTTTTGCAACTCAATCGCAGCCTCTCATTGGCAATACTGAGCAGAATATGAGGCTCCAGCTTTTCGGCGTGTTCAATTTCCACAGAGAATTTCCTCTCGTCAATCATGATGACACGGGTAGCAAACGACAAAAATAAAAATAGCACTGTTCTCCAAAAAATATAACTACAACGAAATCAAACGGTTGTCATCAAGCTGACAGTAATTAAAAAAATTCTGAATCCAAATGAATCAAGAAGGCGTATCTTATTTTGCAGACAGTGAAGTCTGCCCAACAACAAACATAAAAAATTCAAAGGATTCCCTCCATGAAAAACTCAACCAAATTACTCGTCGCTTCTGCTCTGGGTTCTGTTCTGGCTATGTCTACTGCAGGTACTGCTCATGCGGCCAAGTCCGGTATGGAAAAGTGCTATGGCGTAGCGAAGGCAGGTAAAAATGACTGTGGAACAGATAAGCACAGCTGTGCAGCCCAGGCCAAAACCGACGGTGACAAAACCGAGTGGATTTATGTCCCAAAAGGCACCTGTGACAAACTGGTAGGTGGCAGCCTGAAAAAATGAGCCAGAGCCCTGACATTAGACCGATGTCTGTAGGTATCGGTCTAAGGGAAGTGCATTTCAGCCAGGTTCTGGAGCAGCAGCCCCATATGCCCTGGTTGGAGGCTATGACAGATAACTTCCTGTTCCCTACCCGCGAAAGAGAAACCTTGCTGACCATCAGGGAACATTACCCCATGACCCTGCATGGAGTGGGTATGTCACTGGGCTCCAGTGATCCTTTGAACAGGGAATATCTGTCCCGGGTCAAACAACTCAGGGATGACCTGGAGCCTGCCTGGCTTTCCGATCACTTATGCTGGACATCCATCGCGGGCACTTATCTGCATGAGCTGATGCCTCTTCCCTATACGGAAGAAGCCATAGGTCACATAGCGGAGCGAATCATGAAGGTGCAGGATTTTCTGGGAGAACAGATTCTGGTCGAGAATGTCTCCAGTTATATCCGATTCCATCATTCACAACTCAGTGAAGCCGAATTCTTTGCTGCCGTGCTGGAAAAAGCAGACTGTTATGCCCTGCTGGACGTTAACAATATCTATGTGAATGCCTGTAATCATGATTATGACCCACTGAACTTTCTGGCTACGGTCCCACCGGAACGTGTTAAAGAAATTCACCTTGGCGGTCATACCGAAACGGATCAGGGTTTTTTATTGGACACCCATGGCAGTGCCATTGCTGAGCCGGTCTGGAAATTATATGAGCAGTGTCTGCAATTGACAGGAGAGATTCCCACCCTGATTGAATGGGATACCGATATTCCTTCCTGGCAGAGTTTGGATGAGCAGGCAAAGCGAGCGGAAAATCTGATCGCTGACTTGGGTAAGGCATCATGAAACTGGAGCAACTGCAAAATGAGATGCTGAACTGGATTCAGTCCAATACATCTGAGCCAGCTCCGGACTGTATTCAAGCAGCCTGTGCCCTGACACCAGAGCAGGGTCTGAACGTTTATCGCAACAGTATCCATGAAGTCACCATCAGGGCTTTGAAACTGACCTTCCCCGTTACCCATCGATTACTGGGTGAAGAATGTTTTCGAGGTACTCTGAGCCAATACATTCGCCACGCGGATTTTTCCGACCATTCACTGGAAAACGTCGGCCAGGATCTTCATGAATACGTCGCCCGACTTCCAGAACTTGAACAATTGGTCTATCTACCCGACCTGATTCTTCTTGAACTGAGAATTCACCAATGTGAATTGCAACCAGAGTCGCCATCGATGAGTCTGGATGAAATACAAACTGCGATTCAGCAAGGTACTGCCAGTCAATTTCATTTGCCAACCCATGCCACACTGCTGACCAGTGATTATCCGGTACTGGACATCTGGCAAATGCATCAAGAATTCGATGAGCCCGAAATGAATCTGGATGATTACTTTCCCTCCCGGATTCTCATTGATCAACACAATCATCAGGCTACCTGCTTTGCTTTGAGCCAAGAACAATTTGAGCTGCTGTCGACTTTGTCAGAGCAACCTGACCTGGAAAAGTGTTGTGAACTGCTGTCTTCACGAGGACAGGAAAACTGCCTTTCGGCCTTTTCCAGCTGCATAGAGCAAGGGTTTATCAACAAAGTCAGCTGACCGAATACAGGCCAGAGGCTAAGCCAGTTTAAAATAACAAAAGGAAGGAAGCATTCATGATGAAAATCCAGACAGCACAAGAATATTTAGCCATTATCCGAATGCCTTTACAGCAACTACTGCCATTAGGCCTTCGCTTGTGGGTGGCTAATGTATTTTTCTTTGCAGGTCTCAATAAATACCAGAGCTGGGACACTACGATGATGCTGTTTGAATACGAATATGCAGTGCCTTATCTGGCACCTGACATAGCCGCATGGCTGGGTACTTTTGGTGAACTCTTCTTCCCTGTTCTTCTCGTGCTCGGACTCGGCGGCCCTATTGCAGCCATATCATTGTTTTTCGTTAATCTGATTGCAGTCTTATCGTATCCAGACATCAGCGCTGCCGGTATGCAACAACATTATCTCTGGGGCTTGATGCTGATGGTGCTTGCAGTATACGGCAATGGGCAGATTACTTTGGATCGTATCATTCAGAAGCTCTACATTGATAAGTTATACGCGAAATTGAACACAGGAAGAGTGTAAGACTTTTCTTGTTACACATCACTTAAGCAGGGGGCTATTTTAGCCCCCTTTCCGTATAGTGCTTACTTTGCTTGTTGCCCCTGAATCTGCTGCTGCAACCAGGTCGTAATTTCCATAGCGCCCTTTATATCTCCAGCCTCCAATCTGCCTTGAACCACATTGCTAAAGTCACCTCTGTCAAACGCTTCTTGCTCCAGAGCTTGAGCTTTTGTTTTCCATTCTTTGATAACGTCAGGCAGTGACCTGAGCTTTTGTTCCAGCTCTTTTTTCTCTTTTTTAAGCTTCTTGATTGTAACATTAAGGCTTTCTATTCCCTTAGACTTCCTTTCTCTGCAGGCTTGTGCTGAAAACCTATTTTTACTGTTTCTACGCCACTTTTTCATAGCGGCTACATCCACATCATCCAATCCGTTGACTGAAAGCAAGGTATCGAATTCTTTAACATCCATATCACTCAACATGTCTTTTGTTAGTTGCCTACCGATGATCTGAGCGCTTATCGGGCAACTTCTCGCAGCCTCATCAGCAATCAGTTTTTCCGCAACCTCTTCCACATTTTTGTTACTACAAGTCGCTGACTTGGGACTCTTTGAATGACACGCTTTCACTATAGGCCCTGGCTCCTGAATTTCTTCCTCAGGAGTTTCTGGAATTGGAGTTGGAGTTGGAGTTGGAGTTGGAGTTGGAATTGGAGTTGGAGTTGGAATTGGAGTTAGAGCGACAGGCATCTGAGGCTGAGGAATCATGGGAAGCTCCCCTGAAATCAAACTACCCATCTGATCAGGATTATTCACCAGCAGTTTAATCACCTCTTCAGTTAATTCAACACTTTCACTTCCCGACTGCTGACTGGTACCACCACTCAATTCTTCACACAATATCCCTGAAGAAGTATTCAACAATCCCATCGCCCTCATCTCCTGTTCAGAATCCGTTGTTACAGTGGAGAGAGGAAGTGCAGGCACAGGTTCACTGCCTATTAATCCAGCAAGAAAATCGTCTAGGCCCTCATCAAGATCAAAACTGAAAAGATCACCGCCACTTTCATTTGTAAACACTGGCGTCGTCAACGATTCTCCACTATCGGCATTGAATCCAGACAACATAGGATCTGCAGAAGACACAACTGATATAGGACTATTGAGTGAAATAGAAGAGGCAGGTGGTCTGACCTGAACAGGGTCCTGACCTTGTTGAACATGAGCTGTTGGCTGCGCGCCCGTGACAGAAGAACTATTAAACTGCCCCACGAATGCTTGACCTGCCGTTGTCAGAGCAGGCTCTGGAGCAAACAAGTCATTGCCATCCTTTGTAAACGAAATATCCATAGTTACGTCCCTGTCACTGTTGATTGAAACCTATCGCCATCCTTTGCATCAGGCGTTTTCAGAATCCTTTAATGAGGAATACTTTATTTCTAGAGTTCAGAAGTTCTGAAAGGTTCAAGACAGAGTTGTCAGTATGACTGACAGAATCGTTTGATGAGCTTCAGTGGGAGGACACGGATAAAAAAGGCTGCACATGGCAGCCTTTAAGCAGAGATCGGTATCAATTACAGACCTGCAGCGGTTCTCAGGGCGTCAGCCTTGTCGGTACGCTCCCAGGAAAACTCTTCCTCTTCACGACCGAAGTGACCGTACGCTGCAGTCGCTCTGTAAATAGGACGCTTCAGATCCAACATATCCACCAGACCCTTTGGACGCAGATCGAAATGCTCACGCACCAGTTCTTCAATTCTGGCATCAGCAATCTTGCCGGTACCAAAAGTATCGATAGAGATAGAAGTCGGCTCAGCTACGCCAATCGCGTATGAAACCTGAATTTCACATTTGTCGGCCAGGCCCGCTGCCACTACGTTCTTGGCTACGTAACGGCCAGCGTAAGCGGCTGAACGGTCAACTTTTGATGGATCTTTACCAGAGAAAGCACCGCCTCCGTGACGAGCCATACCACCGTATGTATCTACGATGATTTTACGTCCGGTCAGACCACAGTCACCCACAGGACCACCGATGACGAAAATACCGGTTGGGTTAATGTGATACTGGGTGTCTTCATGCAACCATTCTGCAGGCAGAACCGGCTTGATCACCTTTTCCAGAATTTCTTTCTGCAGCTCTTCCTGAGAAATTTCCGGGTTATGCTGGGTAGACAGAACGACAGCATCAACACTTATCACCTTGCCTTCACTGTCGTAACGCATGGTAACCTGACTTTTAGCATCCGGGCGCAACCAGGGCAGAGTGCCATTTTTACGCAGTTCAGCCTGACGCTTCACCAGCTCGTGAGAGTAATAAATAGGAGCAGGCATCAATACAGGGGTTTCATTGGTGGCATACCCGAACATCAGTCCCTGGTCGCCAGCACCCTGTTCACGTGCATCTGTTTCATCAACACCTACAGCGATATCCGGGGACTGCTTACCAATGGCATTTAATACTGCCACGCATTCGCCATCAAAGCCCAGGTCGCCATGATTGTAACCGATGTCAGTGACAACGTTACGCACCAGATCTTCAATATCGACGTAAGTGTCGGTACGTACTTCACCCGCCACGATGACCATGCCGGTTTTCACCATGGTTTCAACCGCAACACGAGCTTCTGGATCATCCTTGAGGATGGCATCCAGAATAGCGTCGGAAATCTGATCGGCAATCTTGTCCGGATGACCCTCGGAAACCGACTCGGAGGTGAACAGAGTGTAATCTGCCATAGTCGTTTTTCGCCTCTTCCTCTTTATCTAATTCTCTTTCGAGCGTTCAGTTCAGGGTTTTGAAAAAACGCCTGACCTGAATCTGAAAACCATTACGTAGCCCCAGATACTGGGACTCACCTATTTCCAGGCCAGAATCCTGTGCCCAACCATCCAGGTCATCGACACTGAACCCAAGCCATAAATCGCCACAGGATTCTCGTACCCAATCCTGATCGTGACTGCTGAGCTCGCTGACCAGCAAACTGCCACCTGATTTCAACAACCTTGAAACCCAGGTGAAGATAACGAAAGGGGTTGCTACATGGTGCAACACCATATTAGCCACTATGCAGTCAAACTGTCCTTCCAGAGCATTCAGGGTTTCAATTTCCCCATGAATGAACTCGACGTTTTCCAGGCCTCGATCTTTTACCCTCTGCTGACTGATGGCCAGCATTTCTCCGGAATTGTCCACAGCATAGACTCGCTGAAAATTCTCACTCAGCGTTTCCAGAAAATCTCCTTCGCCCGGACCGAGCTCCAACACTCGCTGACGGTCAGGCAACTCCGTTTTTTCCAAAACATCCGCGACACATCGGGCATAAAGATCATGATCAGCAATTAATTCCTGATGCTGACGAAACTGATCCACATTCCTGGCAAAAAACGCCATAGACTGTTCAGCCCTCTGACCCCTCACCTTGACCAGGCGATTCATCAGGGAAGGCGACAACGACAATGTGTCGACAGCTGAAAAAAGAGAGCGCATGACATCACTGCTGATCCCTTCCTGAGGAGGTAGAGACCGACGGTAAAAGACGGTATTGCCTTCCTTGCGGGTACTCACAAGTCCGGCCAGGGAGAGAACCTTGAGGTGATGACTCATGGCAGGCTGACGCATATCGAAGAGGCTGCTAAGTTCCAGCACTCCAAAAGAGTCTGTGCTCAGAACTCTTAATATCTCAAGCCTCAGTACATCGCCATACGCTTTTCCCAAAGCGGCCAGCTGCTCGACTGATCCTGATTCCGACACGCAAAGCTCCTTACCGCTGCATCGTTGTCTTCTGGCAAGCGGCCAGAAGGGTTCTACTCCGTCTATCTAAGGCCGAAGTCTAGCAAGCACCACAAGGTATATCAAAACTTTTTGATATAGATAATTATACGTGTCAGGTTCATTCAACTAATTTGTACACACGTACAGCAATCGTTAACATAGCGCAGCCTGCCTGATCAGGTGTCTGCAGCCATGAATGAGAAATTTCGTTCGCGCTGAAATATGAGCCTGGCTACAGAGCCTGGTAGCGCTTTATTTTCATGAAAAACTCAGTCATGAGCCGGGAATAAATCCGAACTCTTTCACTATCAAGAACGTCAATGGATCAAGAACGTCTGGAAAGCAATTACCATGAGCAGTACGTGGGCTTTGCATCGATTGATCCCCATGGGCATTCAACCAAGAATCATGATCACTTTAATGATCCTTGGAGTGCTGCAAATCGGTATTACCGGCATGGCTGGAATGTTTTATATCAAAGAACAGCTGGAGAACCAGCTTGCTGAAAAAAACCTCGAGCAGGCCAAAACCCTCGCACTTATTCCCTCGGTAAGGCAGGCTGTAGAAGAAGGTGACTCCGCCACTCTGCAAAAGCTGGTGACCGAGATGCACAAGGTGCTGGGCGCCAGTTTTGTAGCCATTGGTGACGAAAGAGGTGTTCGTCTGGCCCATCGTCTGGAAAATCGGTATTGGCCTGCCCATGGTCGGTGGTGATAATGAGTTAGCGCTCAAACACGGCCAGTCTTACATCTCTTCTGCTTTTGGCAGCATGGGCAACCTGGTCGACAACGCCTTTGATGCAACGACTAAAAATAAGCACAGCAATAAAACCATCTTCCTTTCAATGACAGATATAGGTAGTGCTGTATTAAAATAACTGGCGTAATAATCTTGTGCTTTCTTTAGAAGTTTCTCCATGTAGCCGGAAACATCCGGATGCTTTGCTGCCACCTGATCATTGGCGAGCTGACCGATCATCATGTGGCCCAGCTCATGCCAGGCTGTGCGTTGATTGAACAGAATAATACCAGCCCATAGCCGCCTGCACGCAGGTATCAGTTTGGGTTAAGGTTTCCCAACATACTTAAGCCTTTTTGGCAGTGAATGAACTTTCAGAAATCAGAAAGTGATGTTTCATTGGGAAAAGTAGGTGAGGGAATCCTGTGATGCCAGAAGATATTAAAACATCGTTAAGAAAGGAGCTGTGACTTCCCATCGAAATTGAAGAGAAGCCACTGCATTTAATTAACAAACTGATTAATCTTTTTTTATCAGACCATAAGGAAGGCTTTTAAATAACTCAGGCCGTTGCTGGATATTCACCGTGCTGTTAACGCCCTGCCAGTCCAGCAACATAATGGCCAGAACATTCCTGTGCTCACCATAAGTCAATTCGAAACCACCATCTTTAGAAGGAATCATACCTTCTTTCGGATCTATCGAAGCCTGGATATGTTTTCTAACTTTCTCAAGAGCCGGATCATTATCAAGACCTGCTAGCAGAAAAGTAATACCTACTTCAGCTATAACATCCTCTTTGGCACGATTTAAGAGGGTATCAATATTGTTGCGGAAATAATCATAGATCCACTGAAAATTTTCTTCTTTCACACTGTGTTGATAATACTCTGAAGCACCAAAGATGATGTGAGTAAGGCCATACAACTTATTGTTATATTGCTGTTCGCTTAATTCAGGATCTTTTGAGTCAGGATAAGTTTGACGAAAAGATTGACTGAAAGCCTCTGTAACATCCTGCTCTCCCAGCTGCTTCAACCAGTAAACGTGATTAGCCATTTGACCAGCCCAAGCTTCAATCATCTGGGGATCTGTGACATAACGCTTAAAGTCATACCGCTTGAAAATAGCATGCAGTTTCTCATCATTCTTATGCTTGAGACCATACTCATCGGCCCTTGCCATGGATCCCAGCAGTCCCACCGCCAGATAAACATACTCAGGATTCTTTTTCAGGGCTGCGCGTCTCAGAATTTCCCGTTCAGGATCGGTATCCTGGTAGTTCTCGCTACGTTGCAGGGAGTAAGCTTTAATCTGCTCATCGGTATACATTTCATTGGCTGAAGTATTCAGCTGACTCGCCACTCTGGCCAAGTCCACCCAGATCGCTGTTTTGAACTTTGGATCCGGGTTCTGTCGGTACATGCGCAGACCATAGTGAGCCATCTTGAAATAGGAAATGCTGTAAAGCTCTGATTCATAGGTTTTACGAATCAGATCCGCATCATCCTTATAGCTGTTAGCAAAGGCATTGGCTGAAGCAAGGCTCAGAAGTATGAGCAGACGAACAAGATGTTTTATCACTGTATTTTTCTCAGTACATCAGGATCATGGAAATGCTGCAGAGGCAATGAATCAGCTAAAAATTTGATTCCTTACTCCAAACAAAAAGCAGCGTACGACACAAAGTAAATGATCCACGTTCATAGAACGTGGTTTTGCTTTATGCCCCCTAAAAGGGGGCTAATACCGCCAGCCTTCAGAGAAGGCTGGTGAGAGTTGTCCCAAGATTGAAAATTATTTCCTGAAATCTATCTCCTGCTGGAGACGCTCTCTTTTCTCCTGATACTTCACATATTTGCGTATCATTTCTGCATCAACACCAACGGTATCAACACAATATCCCTTAGCCCAAAAGTGATTGCCCCAATATGGCCTCTTCTTCAAATACGGGAATTTCGAAAACAGCCTCAGAGCCGTACGACCCTTCACCGTTCCCAAAAGCGTTGAAATCGAAACCTTCGGAGGTACCTTCACCAGCAAATGTACATGGTCATTTTGGATGTTCAGCTCAACTACCGTACAACCAAGCTGACTACAAAATACCTGAATGCTGTTGTGAACATCAGCTTTTACAGCTCCGGTTAAGACACGAAACCGATACTTTGGTACCCAAACTATGTGGTATTGGCAATGCCAGATGACATGCGTTAACTTCTCAAATCTACTCATGTTACTTCCTATCTCTAGTAGTTGTGGGGACAACTCAGAGATAAGGAGTAGCATGGGTAGTTCATGGCAGGCGGAGCCAACCATTCATGACCACGTCCATAGGACGTGGATTTTCACGATGCATTAAAATAAAAATTATTCTACGAGACAGAAATTATAATCAGTCACTCGCCTCAGCGTTGTACGTACTTTCACGGTAATAACTAAACAAGCCAGCCCATTAGAAAAATAAATAAAAACACTTACAGCCATGACATTAACACTTAGCTCATTTGTCTTAACTTTTTAGACCTAACTGATTATTATCTCAACGGTGCTTATTTAAGAAATCTCCTTAATAAAAGCAGTAAACAGAACAATTCAATTAATGTATTCACTTTAAGAACCTTCCACAAAATAAGAGTGAATACCTGTGCATAAAACAGTACATCAGGAGTAGTAACATGCCTGAAGCGCTAATAGGCTTCCTGGATGGCGTAGTACCTGCATGGCTCTACGATATTCTTTTCACCACCACAAATAACCTTTACAACGGTATTACCGCTCCTCTTTTTGCTAAAAGCCGGATCAATATCAGCTTCCTGTTTATTTCCGCTTTGTTCGCAATTTTTTCATATGTTTATTATTCGAGGAGAGATAATAAGGAACGCTCAGTTCGTGGTTTCTTCAGCTTTCTTACGCCCAAAGATGTTTACTTAAGTAATTCAGCACTGGTAGATTTAAAAATATATCTGGGCAATAAAATAGTGAGTGGCCTTCTCTCTCCTCTTAAAGTACTACTTTCTTCTGCAACAGTTGCCGCGCTGGTAAATTACTTACTATCCAGTCAACTGACATCGCCCAACTGGTCTGAAGGGCCATACGGCCTTTATCTGTTCGCACTGATATATTTACTGGTCTACGACTTTGCTTATTACGTAGCTCATACTGCCGCTCATAAATACCCGGTTCTCTGGGAAATTCATGCCCTGCACCACTCGCCGAAAGTGATGAACCCTCTTACTCTGTTCCGGGTACATCCTCTCAACTTTTTGTTTGCTGGCCTGATAAAAAGTTCTGTCAGTGGGGTACTGATCGGAATTCTACTGTTCCTGTTCCTTGGATCTGTGGATATCTTCAAGATTTTTGGCATGAACTTCATCTTCTTTATTTTTACCTTTGCCGCATCCAACCTGCGACACTCTCATATCTGGCTCTCCTGGGGTCATGTACTGAATCATATTTTCATCAGTCCTGCCCATCACCAGATTCACCACAGCTCACGTATGAAGCATTGGGGTAAAAACAACGGGCAGATCTTCGCCTTCTGGGACTGGATGTTCGGCACACTGGTACTTCCTACTGAAGATTTAAGAGACAAGCTGGTGTTTGGCCTGACGCCCAACGATCCTGACCCTCATGTCGATCTGAAAACAGCCTACATGGGCCCTCTGAAGAATATCTTCAAGATTGTCCGCGAGCGCTTTTCAAAGCAGCCGCTTGTAGATCGTCCAGTATGAATAAGCGAGTATCACTCTACCTGGATCTGCTGCGCTTTGGCGCAGCATTCATTGTCATGTTGTCGCATATTGCCATAGAGCGAACCTCGGGAGGGGTATGGCAATGGGTTCGAGACCTGCACATTGGCAGTGACAGCGTCATCGTATTCTTTGTACTTTCCGGTTACGTTATTGCCTATGTCGTAGACCAGAAAAAAGAAGATAAAACCAGCTACATGATCAACCGTCTTTCACGACTGTACTCTGTAGTCATACCAGCCCTTCTGTTGACGATGCTTGTGGACTGGCTGGGTATCCTGCTGGCGCCCGACTTCTACGAAACATTCTGGTACATCCCCTTCAGTAACCTAGAGCGCTTCTTTGCCAGCTTCTTCTACATCAATCAAATCTGGACCATCAATATCAGACCTTTCAGTAATGGCCCCTTCTGGTCACTGAGCTATGAGTTCTGGTATTACATGATGTTTTTTACGATATTCTACTTCCAGGGAGCTAAACGTATTCTGTTGACGGCTTTAGTGCTAGCTATCATGGGCATCAAGCTTTGGTTGATGGCTCCTATCTGGTTGATGGGAGTTTGGACATACCGTAAAAGCAAGACAATTGAACAGTCCAAGTCCATGGCCTGGTTTATGTTCCTCAGCCCGATTGCCATCTATGCACTGATCAAATACTTTGGTATCAGTGCGACATTACTGGAATGGACCCGCAGTACTCTAGGGTCTGATGTCGTGTATAAATGGCTAAGATTCTCAGATGAATTCATTATCAGCTACGTTTATATGATTCTGGTCTCCATGCATTTCCTGGGACTGGTAACAGTAGCCAAAGATAATCTCGCCTGGCTGGAACGCTGGCAAAAGCCTATTCGTTATTGGGCAGGACTGACGTTCTCCCTGTATCTTTTCCACTACCCGCTGATGAATTTCTTCACGGCAGTCCTTCCCGGGGAAATCACCTCGGTATGGCGACACCTGGCAATGGTGGTGGGCATTATGATCGTCACTGTGGTCGTTGGCAGTGCTACGGAAAGGCATAAATACAAGGTCAGAGACCTGTTCCTGTGGTTGTGGAACCGAATCAGTTCCCAACGATCAAAGGTACAAGTAGCCTGATCGAAAAAAGCCTCCAGTCGATATTCAACAGGAGGCTTTTTTATTGCAGCAGAGACCGTTTAAGCAGCTGCTTCGACCGTTTCAGGCTTTCTTCTGAAGGCCTGAATAACCGGCACCAGCAGTACAGCTACCGCAATAGAGATAATCACCAGAGTGATAGGGCGCTCCCACAGGAAACTGAGGGAACCGTCGCTGATCATTAATGCACGACGCAGATTGTCTTCCATCATCCCACCCAGAATAAACCCGAGAATCATGGGAGCCATTGGAAAACTCAGCAGCTTCAGTACCAAGGCGATAACAGCAAACAGCACCATCATCTGGATATCAAAGGTATTAAAACTGATCAGGTAAACACCAGTCAGAGAGAAGAACAGCACCAGCGGTGTCAGAATCTGACGTGGCATGTTCAGCAATTTGGCCATGTAGGGAATCAATGGCAGATTCAGAATCAGCAGCACCAGATTACCCAGATACATGGAAATGATTACTGACCAGAATACCTCAGGCTGCTCAACAAACAGTCTTGGTCCTGGCTGAACACCATAGGATATCAAGGCACCCAGCAAAATAGCGGTAGTACCTGAGCCAGGAATACCCAGTGTCAGCAGAGGTACAAAAGAGCCTGTACAAGCGGCATTGTTTGCGGTTTCCGGCCCTGCCAGACCTTTCAAACCGCCTTTACCAAAGCCCAGCTTTTTTTTGCAGAAGCCAGATTTCGCTCCATGCCATAAGCCAGGAAAGAAGCAATAGTGGCACCCGCACCGGGCAACACACCGGTAAAGAAGCCCAGAATGGAAGAACGAGCGACAGTAGGTACTACTTCTTTCACTTCCTCCTTACTGAGCTTCAAGCTTCCCATCTGACCCAGTTGATCACCACTGAGACCTCCCTTATCCGGCCTGAAAACTGACATTAAAGCCTCAGCCAGCGCGAAAGTGGCCATGGCTAATAACAGGAAGTCGATGCCATCGATCAGATCCATTTTGCCAAAGGTGAAAGGTACCGGCAAAACAACCAATAATGACATAGAGCAGGTTGTTCCAAGCCATTGCCGTAGCCAAACCGGCGGTAATTCCTTCAAACATGGTTTATCTCCTTAGACAAACAGCTCACCGGGGGCCAGATAAATACCCAGTACCTTTGCGAGCAGGAACCAGGGCCCAATCGCTACCGGCAACGAAGCAAGCAACAACACTTTTATACGACGTTCACCCAACAGCCAGTAACCACCCAGCAGGAACAGGGTGGTGGAAATCAAAAAGCCCAGAGGCTTCAGAGCTACACCAAACAGGCTCATTAAAACCAGCAAAGCCAGAGTGACTTTCCTGCCAGGTCCTGTGAAGCTTTCTATCGGTGACTGGGCTTCATTATCTGGAAGAATCAGCATCAACAGAGCCACGATGAAACCAATGACGCTGAGAAAAATCGGTAAGGTTCTGGAGGTAAAGGGTTCATCCATACTCCAGGGCTGAAGAGGAATCTGATAGGCGTTGTAGCCGTAAACCAGGGCTAAAATAAGAAACAGCAGTGCCCCTACCCTGGTAGCAGTCTTGTATTCTTCATGGGGAAGTCAGGATTCTAAAATGGTTTATTTTGATCATCATTTCACCCACAAGCGATGAAACAATTCTCTACATTGATCGCTATTTGATAGTGCCCGGACCCGCCGGGCACTATCAATCAAACAGGGACAGGCACTTTCCGCCTATTCCGGATTTTTAACCGGACAGCAGTGTGTTTTTCTCTGGTTTTCTCCCACAGCAAATTCAAACCGTTCCTGAATCAGTTTTCTATCAGCCCCAATTCAAAACCATCCGAGTGGGAACCTTTATCGGTACTCATCATCAGATCGACGGCATAGGCAGTTGCTCCCGAAAAAATGTAGCAGGCAACTTTTAATGCGCGGTGCTTTCGTCCCGTTGCATGGTAACCTGCACAAGAAGCTACCGTGGCTGCCGTCCAAAGTGCAATTCCAGTGGCTGCCAGTACCGGTGTAGTGATAATGACAGGCGTTAAATCCTGTTCTCCGAAGCCTGATATCTCTGGGGTAGCTAAAGGAATGACTGAGGGAGAGACTGAGGGAGAGACTAATTCTTGCCATGCAGAGCGGGTCATCGCCAGATAAGTTTGTGTTGAAATCTTTACAATGCCCGGCGACGTTGTACGGGTAGTCACTGTCTGCAAAAAAGCTGTTGAGCGGCTACTACTACTGCTACTACTGCTACTACTGCTACTACTGCTGCTACTGCTGCTACTGCTACTGGATGTTATTTGCGGGTTTATTTTTGAAGAAGTAGTACTGACCATGGCTGAGCTCGAACTTGAAGAATAAGGTGCTGCCTGAGAGGTTTCTGTCGGCTCTGTAGGCGGAACCAGTGGAGTACACAGCGGTGCCGTTATTAATGCCGGATCATACTCAGGCAGTGGCGGGAAATAAGCGGCTTTGTTATCGGCACTGCCACTGTAGTAGGCGCGCTTGGAATAAGCGGTATCGAGAAAAACAACATTCTCCAGAGAGGTATCAGGCTTTTCACTGCTGCCCGACAAGTCGATATTTCCTATCTCTAACAGCCCGTGGCGAAGCGTTTGAACATCCACTGTCCGGCAATTTGACTGATAAGTCTCTCCAGAAAAAACAAGATTGCACAGCTCGGCAGCTTGTAAAGGAAGCTGGAGGTGACACTCATTGCCTGAGACTTTTTGTCCGTTACTGTTATGAAAGATATGTTTACTCTCAATGGCAACATGCAATGCACTGTGTTTTTCGCCAAGAGAAAAGCTAATCTCATGATCAGGCAGTGTATTCCAGGTGACATTGGTTTCCAGCAACACCGACTGGCGGGGTAAATAGATGGAATGTTTTTCATCGGTCAGCCACTGAAGATTCTCAAGATAAAGATTTTTGCCCGGGACGATAGGCTCACCAGAGAAACGAATGACCGGGTCAGGCCTGTGCGGGCTTAACATACCGATAATGGCATGAGAAACCCCATCGGGAATGCTCTTGCGAACATCATGATTCAGTTCATAGTACAGCGGAAGCGTTTCAGTATTGGGCACTGTACCACTGCCAGAGCCACTTTCAGAATCATTTTCAGAACCATTTTCATAGCCGCTAGAGACTGCCGGAGTATCATCATGATCCGGAACCCCCAGAATAATCAGCGTGTTTTTATTTTCGGTCAGTATGGCGGAAAAGTCCTGGTTCTCATATGCCACGACAATCTGCTGAAATGTTTCAGATGTTCTTGCGGGTTGAAACTCAAATGGAATGGGCTGCCCGGGGTTTGCCCGTGCAGCTTCTATCGCCTGAAAAAGTGCTGGCCGATGATCACCGCCTGTGCATAACTGGGCATCCGCCATGGCAAATTGTTCGTTCTCCCCCGATTCCAGCAAGTGAAATAGCGGAAAGTAAGAAAAACACACATACTCGTAAACGGCCTCTACTTTTCTAGTGTAACGACGGCCTTCGAGAACTTCAATAGAGTTAGGGAACGATCTGGGACTCTTGTGACCAGAAAATCCAGTATCGCTATCATACTCCGCTAATAACCTGCTGGAGATAATATAAGACTGCAGTGTGTGACCTTGAGGGCTATACCTGCTATACCGTACAGAGACAAAAGCCTTATTACGACTATGCTGGGGAACCCAATAATGCATTAGCATATGATACCCGAGCCATCGCTTGTTGGAGTCTTCTGTCACCTGACAATAATCGTGGCACTGGTCAGTTTTTTTCAAAACATACTTGTAAAAATAGCCAGGAGCATAGACATAATCGGCACCAATGAGTGCATCTGTCTGGTTGATGTGGCACCCATTAGCACCATAGCCATACTGAAAGCTGATGCATACTAAAAAAACGACAATCGCCTTCAGTTTAATCGGATAATTCATATTTTCTTGATGACTAGTTTATTTGTACAAATAAAAAGCGGGCTTTAAGTACTCGAGCTTCCGATGCTTTTTTACGAAAAATTATGCCATGAGGAAAGCCTGGGATAGTAAAGGTATCTAACGCTAATGCTCACGGATAGTTTCGCCCTTGGAATCCATAGTAAAGACTGCACTGGGCGCTACGTCCAGTGTCAAAAAGTCTCAAAAAACCTTCATCTGATAACGAGATAATCATAAGATAAATATACCCATCGCCTTTCAAGATGCTACGTTGTTGCCAGCGTTCGCTCACCCTGATCACCCACTACTTGTAGGCTCACAGGGCTTCGCTCACTTGTCGCCTAGTAGCATCTTGAAATCCAATGGGTATAGAAGTTTTCAATATTGGGAAAATATCTGCATAACTACCAAAAGCATGACGATAAAAAATATCGTAATAGTTGGCTAACGCCACTGACTCGAGATCTAACTGAGAGTTCTGGGAAACCACCAGAACTTCACTCAAGGCTTGGGCTATTCGGTGTCGCAGCAGGCTGTCACTATCATAGCTGGCCGACAGAACCTGATTCCACCATCCCATTTGAAAGTACCACTCATAGGGGAGCGCCGGATCGTTTCCGTCACTATTGATCGCTCTTTCCCCGTGGGTTTCCTTCAATTTTTTTCGAAAAAAATTCCAAATCTCGGTTGTCTTGAACTCATATCCTTCCTTGATATTGACGGATGACTGCAGCTGCTGATCCAGCCACTGTTCTTTGCCAAGTCGATAGACATGGTCAATGGTTTTCTTGCTTGCGCCAAGAGTAGACTGCATCAGAAAACGTGAAAGGTCGTTTTTATTATCAACCAAACTCTACATCTCCCTTTGTACCTTCAGGCATTGATACTTTTTACAGGGCGATTCACAAAAGAATATTTTGACACATTAACGTCTCGAAATATTAGATAGATATCGAAGAAGTGTGTCAACCTGTGAAGAATGAATTTATGGTTTCAGCTTGGTGATAGATTGTGGTAGATAATCATAGATTAATCAATGCTGTTTCGAACCCTGAACCAGTGCTTGATGATGGGCAAGGTGCTTTTGACGGTGGAGCTCCCGCTACGGAAAAACAGGTGCTTAATAATAGAGTGGCGGCTATGAGAAATTGCCCGAAAAGTGAAAGCATAATCTGCTTTTAATCCTCTTATTCTGATTAATTTCAGAACGAGAATAGACGCTTGTTTAGCAGCCTGCTCAGGCGTTCAGGCGTAACCAGTAACTGGCTACATCCAACATCCGGTTAGAAAAGCCCCACTCATTATCAAACCAGCAGAGCAGCTTGATCAGTTTTCCTGAAGTGACTTTGGTCTGGGTTCCGTCGACAACGCATGAACGGGCATCATGGTTAAAGTCTACCGAAGCATGTGGTTCGTTGGAGAAGCCCAGAATACCTTCCAGACGGCCATGAGTCGCGCGTTCCAGAATCTGGTTAACTTCCGCTTCGGTTGTTTCCTGTTTGACATGAATACAGAGATCCATACAGGAAACATTAATGGTCGGAACCCTGACTGAATTGGCTTTGAAGCAACCCTGGAGTTCAGGGAGTAGTCTGTCTATTCCTTTGGCCAGACCCGTATCGACCGGAATGATGGACTGAAGTGCACTGCGAGTCAGCCTGAGATCACTTTTATGATAAGCATCGATGACCGGCTGATCGTTCATAGCTGAGTGAATAGTCGTGATACTTCCGTACTCAATCCCGAGCGCATCATTCAATGTTTTAATGACAGGAACAATACAGTTAGTCGTACAGGACGCACTGGACACAATCCGCTGATCGCGGTTGAGATCTTGCTCATTGATACCGTAAACAATAGTGGCATCGACATCAGGCTGGGCAGGCTGTGAAAAAAGCAGCTTTCGGGCTCCGCGTTCGATGTGTTGCTCTGCTAACTGTCTTTCATTGAAGGAGCCTGAGCATTCCAGCAACAGGTCTATATCGAGGCTTTTCCAGTCGATGCTTTCAGGCTGGGCTTCATGGAGAAGCTGAATCTGATCATCTGCCACTATAAGCTGATTTTCTGCCGACTGAACCTTGGCGGGAAAGCGACCGTGGGTCGTGTCATATCGGGTCAGGTAGGTCAGGGTGTCCTGATCAGACAGTTCGTTAATAGCCACGACCTGCAAGTCTTTGCGATAACCATTTTCGTAAAGAGCGCGAAGTACGCACTGGCCAATACGACCGTATCCGTTGATGGCTATTCGAAACATAGTCTTGTTGTCAGATCCGCTACTACTAAAGTGAGCCCGTATTATAAGCGTGAATGGGATCTGAATGCTTATAGCCTGTAAAAATATTTTGCCCCGGATCTTAACGGCTAATGCGAGGCAAAATGCTTTTACAAAGTGTCTCTATCAGGCAGAGGCGTTGGCTTCAGAGGTGGAAATACCTTCTGGGGTCTGTTCATCCAGAGGGATACCCTGATTCTTAACCAACAAAAGGGATAGTACAGAGAGCAAACCACAAACCGCCATAACAGTAGCCATTGGGATAGCCGTACCATTATGAAACAGGCCCACCACCGCAGAAGATAGACCGCCTATGGAGAATCTCAGTGCACCTGCCATAGCGTTGGCGGTACCTGCAGACTTTGGAAAGTGTGAAAGAGACAGGGCATTGGAGTTAGGGCCTGTCAGACCAATGCAGCTGATGTAAATCACGATAGGGATCATCAGTCCTACCAACCCGCCAATCTCAAACTTTGCGGTAGCCAGCATCACAATAGAGCTGATAGCGGCAAGAATGCTACCCGTTTTCAGAATAGAGAACAGCTGCAGGCGACCGATCAAACGGATATTGATCATATTCATGGCCATCATGGCAATAATATTGACGGCAAACAGCAGGCCATAACTTTCAGGCTTAACGCCATATAGCTCGATATAAACGTAGGGCGAGCCAGCAATAAACGCGAACATACCACCAAAGAAAAATGCATGACTCAGTATGCACCCCATGGCTTCGCGGTTTTTCAGGACGGACAGGTAAGTCATGCACAGCTGGCTGGCGGGAATAACCAGTTTTCTGTCGTCTGGCAGGGTTTCCGGTACTTTGTAAACAGCCAGTACCAAAGCCAGTGCAGAAAGTATGGCCAGAAAAATGAACAGACTCTCCCAGCCCATAAATTTCAGGATCTGACCACCCAGCAGAGGTGCAATCAGAGGGGCAACAGTCATGACCATTAAAATAGACGACATTACCTTTGCGCTTTCCTGACGGGGGAAAAGATCCCGAACCATTGCGGGAATCGTCACCATAACGGCGGCACCGGCAAAGGCTTGAAGAATTCGAACAATAATGAGCTGAAGGCCGGTTTCACAGAGTGCTGCCAGAATATTGGTTATCAGAAAAGCGATCAGACCTGGAAACATTATTTTTCTGCGACCAAAGCGGTCAGAAAGTGGTCCGTACAATAGTTGGCCAAGCGCAAAGCCAATGGTGTAGGCACTGAGGGTGTACTGGATGATACTCAGGGGCTCTCCCATCTCCTGTGCAATAGCAGGAATGGCAGGCAGATAAAGGTCTATAGCCAAAGGGCCAAGAGTCGTCAGGGCGCCGAGTGTCAGTATGAAAAGTAGCTTGTCGCGGCTATTTTTTATTGAAATGCCCTGTTTATTGTCTACTTGTCTGGGCATTTCTGGCTCAGGGCTGCTTTCAATATTAATGGTCATGGTACTTCCTTGAATCAAACGGATTAGTCACTGAAACTGATTGGAATTCTCTGCCCGTTATGGGCATTGGTGTTATGTTCCTTCTGTTGGATTTTCGCAGGGGCGAAGTTGTGACACAGCTGTCACAGAGTTGAGGGATAAAAAAACAGGTTTACTGTCGTATACAGAAGAGACGACTAGTTTAAATCTTATTGGTATTAAAAAATATGGCAAATAGGCGAATTTGTAATAAGTTTGAATGGCAGGTTTGATAGGTAGTTGATGAACAAAACTTCGTTCGCTGTATTGCAGGAAATCTTGAGCAGTGAGTTCTACTGAGGGTATTTTCCGGGTGTAGCACCAGACTGTTTTCGAAAGAACTGCACAAATGCGCTATCACTGGAAAATCCCAGTAGTTGTCCTGTTTGTGAAACCGACTTTCCTGTTCCCAGAAAGCGAATGGCATGAATAACCCGTAGCCGCTGTTTCCAGGCCTGAAATGTCATCCCCGTTTCCTTTTTGAACAGGCGTGTTAGCGTTTTGACGCTGGCTCCGCATTGTTCCGCATAAAGTGACAGTTCTTTATGGCAGGCAGGGTTTAGCAGGTAGTCTTCAACAATTATTCTCAGTCGTTTATCTCCGGGCGTGGGGATAAACAGGGAATGGGCTTCAGGTGCAGAAAGCTCAGAGATTAAAACATTGACCAACTGCATTTCAGGTGGCTTCAACGTTTCTTCCAAGGACCAGGACGTGACTCTGGTAATCAGCTCCTTTAGCAATGGATTGACGTCAATCACTTTTTCCCGGTTCGGGAGGTGGCTAAAGTAGTCACAGTCAAAGTAAAGAGAGCGGTAGTGTGTTTTGCCCGACATGGTGGCTCTGTGCATCACTCCCGGTGGAATCCAGACCGCGCTGGTCGGAGGCAGTATGCAGACTTTTTCGTCAAAGCGAATGCTCATGCAACCTTTGACAGCATAAAGCAGTTGAGCTCTCCGGTGACTGTGCAGACCTGAGTCGTGTTTACCATGATTAATGGCCAGGCCTACGACGGGTTGAGAACACTCATCGGGATCAAACAGTTCAGACTCGGTGATAAGGGGCAAGGTTGTCCTCTCTGATACATTTTTTGTCTGATTGATTATAACTCGACCATTCAGAACTCTCTAAAGTAGTGGCTTTTCGAAGTGGGATTGCTATGAGAGCGCATCATCCAGGCATTTTATTGATTCTATTGTTGCTGACTTTTCCACAGTTCAGCGAGACGGTTTATGCGCCGGTACTACCCGGAGTGTCAGAAGCTTTTTCGGTATCGAGTAATCTGGCTCAGTTAACCATGAGTCTCTATTTTGGAGGCTTTGCCATGGGGGTTCTTTGCTGGGGATATCTGGCAGACCGGATGGGTAGGCGAAACTCCATGATCGCAGGTCTGGTCATTTATGGACTATCTGCCCTTATGGCTGTTGTTTCCGAGAATTTCTGGGAGTTTCTGGTGGCTCGTATTGCGCTGGCTTTTGGTGCCAGTGCAGGCTCTGTTGTGGTTCAGACAATGATTCGTGACTGCTATGAAGGTAAAGAGCTGGCGAGATTCTTCTCTCTGGTAGGGGTGGCCCTTTCGTTATCTCCAACTCTTGGACCTGCTTTAGGGGGGATGTTGGCAGAGAGCAGTGGGTTAAATGGTGTTCTTTTTGCACTGGTGAGTTTGGCCGTTCTGTTGCTGATATGGACGCTGGTAAAACTGCCTGAAACTCAACACGTTCAATCTGGCAATAACCAGAGTCGCCTTTCAATATTAGCGCTTTCAGGGAAGATGATGGGTGATCGTCGTATTATCTGCTCAGTTGTGCTGGTCGCAGGCATGAATATTCTGTTGTTTGGATATTACACTATGGGGCCATTTGTCATAGCAAAAATGGGCTTTTCTCAGCAGGTGTTCGGGTTTTCAGGGATCTTGATGGCTTTGGGGACAGCCATCGGAGCTTTGCTTAATCGCTCGTTGATTCAGCGAGTCAGTATTGAAAAACTGATTCTATGGGGCTGTATGCTGGCTTTGACCGGCAGTTGCCTGCAATGGCTGGTCAGCGCCATTGATGTCGGATCTCAGAAGATTCACCTTGTATTGTTTTTATTGCCGCTGCTCCTTATTGTGACTGGGTTTGGACTGACAATACCAAACGTTCTGGGAACGGCTCTGGTTGACTATAAAGCTCAACTGGGTACTGCAGGAGCATTACTGGGCTTATTCTATTATCTGGTGATCATGGCAGGGCTGGGAGCATTGAGTGCATGGTACCTGGATGAGCTCTGGTATATGCCTGTTAACTTTGTAGCTATCAGTAGTTTGTTAGTGCTAATGGCTAAATTCAGATCATACACGGCTGAGAGGACATAAATGAACAATCCTGACTGGGTTACACGCTGGAAAGAAGGACGTATTGGTTTCCACAGGCCAGAGTTCAACGAGTCACTATTGAAGTTCTGGCCGCAATTGGATGTGTCACAAACCCAGTCAGTTCTGGTTCCTCTCTGTGGAAAAAGCCTGGATATGATCTGGCTCAGACAGCAGGGGTTAGAAGTCGTTGGTACAGAATTGGTGGAAATGGCAGTGGCGTCTTTCTATCAGGAGCAAAACCTGCAACCTGAAGTAAAAGATTTTCAGACATACCGGCATTGGCAAGCCGACGATATCCATATCCTTGAAGGTGATTTTTTTGCACTGCCGGAGAACTCTCTGCAAAGTCCTGTTTTTTACGATCGCGCTGCTCTGATTGCAGTGCCTTCAGCGATGAGAAAGCAATATGTTGATCAGTTGCTAAGGGCTGCTCCCAATCTTCAGGAAGGTTTATTGATTACTGTGGAATATGATCAGGATCTGGTGCAAGGACCTCCGTTTTCAGTTGAAGAGGATGAGGTTAGAACGCTTTTTTCGCCCTGGTTTGAGGTCATTAAACTGGATGCTCACAGTTCATTTGCTTCAACCAGTTTGAAGGAAAAAGGGGTGAATGAGTTGGTTGAAGTGGTCTATAAACTGGTTCGAAAATAACCAGATGTATGTTTCAAAACATCAATCTGGCAGGCGTCCTCTGCCAGATTTCAAGTTGGAAATAAAAAAACTATTTCAAGGGCAGACTGCTAACAAATAACTTAAATTGAAATGAAGCAAGTGCCTTTTTCTCATCCAATTTTCCCTGGAACAAGAAAATCCATCTCACCGAAACGAAGTTGAAGGAAGACCGCTCTGAACCTGGGGCTGAAAAGCTTGGAAAACCTGAAGAAAAAGTGGCTGATAGCAGTAAAGAAGGTACTCCCCAACCAAACTGTTGCCAGACATTGTGTGGATGGGGTTCTTCAAAAGAAGGTGGCAGCAATGGAAGAGGCCACTCAGATTTTGGTGAAGAAAAGTCTCTCGTTGATCATATTTTAGAGCATTCGATTAAAAGCCGAGTTCATCAAAATAGGCCATCCAGAGTTGTTTCCTGGTAGTAAAATGGGCATAAAAAAACGGCAGGTGATATCAATCATCTGCCGTTTTTTTAGTAGCTTTAAAAGCCAGTCAGGGAGTTGGACTCCCTGTTGTTGCTATCAGTCCAGAATTTCTTCTGCCGCAGCAACAATATTTTCTACGGTGAAGCCGAAGTATGGGAAGAGGTCACCGGCAGGTGCAGACTCACCGAAGGTGGTCATGCCGATTACGCGTCCATCCAGACCTACGTACTTGTACCAGAAGTCAGCCGCTGCAGCTTCGATAGCGATACGGGCTGGTACTTCCAGAGGCAGTACGCTTTGCTTGTATTCAGCATCCTGAGCGTCAAATACGTCCGTAGATGGCATGGATACAACACGTACCTTGTGACCCTGTTCAGTCAGAGTTGCTTCTGCCTTCATGGCCAGTTCAACTTCAGAACCGGTAGCGATCAGAATCAGATCCGCTGTGCCTTCACAGTCTTTCAGCACGTAGCCACCGCGAGCGATGTCAGCCACCTGTTGGTCTTCACGGTGCATGCATGGCAGACCCTGACGGGAGAAGATCAGCGCACTTGGGCCGTCCTGACGCTCAATGGAGTGTTTCCAGGCTACTGCAGATTCTACGGTGTCACATGGACGCCATGCGTTAACGTTTGGTGTCAGGCGCAGGCTGGCAATCTGTTCTACAGGCTGGTGGGTTGGACCATCTTCACCCAGACCAATAGAATCGTGTGTGTAGACCTGGATAGCGCGTTGCTTCATCAGAGCAGCCATACGAACAGCGTTGCAGGCGTATTCCATGAATACCAGGAAGGTAGCGCCGTAAGGTACAAAACCACCGTGTAGAGCAATACCGTTCATCATGGCTGTCATGCCAAATTCACGTACGCCGTAGAACACGTAGTTGCCATCAGCGTCAGCGGGCTTAACGCCTTTGGAGCCGCTCCACAGAGTCAGGTTAGAACCTGCCAGGTCAGCTGAGCCGCCCAGAAGTTCTGGCAGTAGAGGACCGTAGGCATTCAGGCTGTTTTGAGACGCTTTACGGCTGGCAATTTTTTCGCCTTCTACCTGACAGGTCTTGATGTACTCATCAGCCTTGGTAGAGAAGTCTGCTGGCAATTCACCTTTCTGACGGCGAACATATTCAGCAGCCAGCTCTGGGTAAGCAGCCTGGTAAGCGGCAAACTTTTCATTCCATGCTGTTTCTTTAGCGGTACCCGCTTCTTTGGCATTCCACTCGGCATAGATGTCTTGCGGGATTTCAAATGAACCGTGTTTCCAGCCCAGACGCTCACGAGTCAGTTTGATCTCTTCGTCGCCCAGAGGAGCACCGTGACAGTCTCCCTTACCTTCTTTATTGGGAGAACCAAAACCAATGATGGTCTTGCAGCAGATCAGGGTAGGTTTGGTGGTTTCAGCACGGGCTGCTTCAATGGCTGCACGAATGGCTTCTGGGTCATGGCCGTCCACGTTTGGAACAACATGCCAGTTGTAGGATTCAAAACGCTTAACAGTATCGTCAGTGAACCAGCCTTCTACTTCGCCATCAATAGAGATGCCGTTGTCATCGTAGAATGCAACCAGTTTACCCAGTTCCAGAGTGCCTGCCAAAGAGCTGACTTCATGGGAAATGCCTTCCATCATGCAGCCATCGCCCAGGAACACATAGGTATTGTGATCAACAATATCGTGACCTTCACGGTTGAACTGTGCTGCCAGTGTTTTTTCAGCAACAGCCATACCTACGGCATTGGCAATACCCTGACCCAGAGGTCCGGTAGTGGTTTCAATGCCAGGAGCGTAACCGTACTCAGGGTGGCCCGCGGTCTTGGAGTGCAGTTGGCGGAAGTTTTTGATGTCTTCAATAGACAGGTCATAACCGCTCAGGTGCAGCAGAGAATAAAGCAGCATGGAACCGTGACCGTTGGACAGCACAAAGCGGTCGCGGTCAGCCCACTCCGGATTAGCCGGGTTGTGATTCAGATAATCACGCCACAGTACTTCAGCAATATCAGCCATGCCCATTGGGGCTCCGGGGTGTCCGGATTTGGCTTTCTGTACAGCGTCCATACTCAGGGCGCGGATGGCGTTGGCTAGCTCACGACGTGAGGACATAGGAATCAGGGCTCCGAAGATCCAGTCAGTTTAGAATAGGCGCATATTCTAATGCCTTCAGTCGGAAACTGAAATCGCTATCTATGACTATCCTTAATCCTCTGAAGATTTCACTTATAAACCGGGCTTTATTATGGTGGCATTGTGGCTGCTGGTAGCGTTCTCCGTCGGTCTTTTGCTGATCAGTTTAAAGCACGTTCGTTCAGTACGAAGCTTTTCTGTGTTCGCGCTGGAACGCGGCTCTTTTAGTATTGATCTGGGATGGTGAGCCTGCCAGTTGTCGTTTTTTCGCTAGACAGTTATACAAAAAATATGCAGATCGATTTTAAGCAAGAGTATTCTGAATGACATTCAATGCAAAAAAGGCGCTAGTGTCCTGAAACTGCAACTATTTATTCGTCGTATATTGGATTAGAACAAAAACAATACGATGGAATAATAATGCTGCTAAATGATGGAACTGCTTCGAACAGAAAGCCCGATGAGTGTTGCCTCTCTATTGATATCAGCCGGCATATCCAGGTACTTTCCAATGCGTTCTATGATGAACAACAACATACATTTGATTATGAGCGTTGCAGAAATTCGCAGGAATACTACCGCGCAGTGCTGTTTTCGAGACACCTGAAGCACTTTGATCCTTTTATTCTCACTGCAGATCAAGACCGATTGGCTTTCTGGTTAAACGTTTACAATCTGCTTTTACTGCACAGTGTTTGTTTTTCCGGGATCAGTAGCAGTCTCTGGGAGGTAAAAGGCTTCTATCAGGATCACACCTATAATATTGGTGGGTATCTTCTCAGTCTGGATGATATTGAGCACGGTATTCTTCGGAAAAATGCCAGACAACCCAACAGTATCAGTCGCACCTTTAAAAGAAGTGACCCTCGTCGAAGCCTGGTTCTGTCACAGCTTGATCCTCGTCTTCATATGGGGCTTTATTCGGCCTGCTTTTCTTCGCCTGCACTCAGGGCTTTCTCTCCAGATTCCGTGGAACGGTCTCTGTCCGATGCAACGCGAAATTTCCTTAAGCGCGAAGTGACTTTGAGTGATGACTCCCGGCTACTTTATCTGCCTCCCTTATTTAAATGGTATCAGGCGGATTTTGATGATCAGGGCGCTATAAACTTTCTGGTCAGTTGGCACCCGGATCGGGGGTTGGTTCAGAAACTGCTTCAGAACAATAATGCGAAAAAGACGTTCAATCGTTATGACTGGCAACTGAATCGAGCCGGTCAGCAGCAGACCGTTTTTGCTTGAAGACTGGTGGTCAAATCTGGGGAGTTGGCAATATTCAGGAGGATTTCTGTCTAAAATGAATCTCTAATTATTAATAGAACAGGGTAGGAGCGTGATCCATTGTGCTGCAGGTGGTGGAAGGCATTTTCTGTTTTTGGCTTTATGGTTGCACATCGTTCCTGCCTTTGGGGGCGAGCATGTGTTTACCCTGTATAGTTCTTCGGCGAGTAGTAACTGGTCACCAATGTCTACAATCATTGTCAATATTGAAGCCCGCATGGGCTCGGTGGTTAGTCGCCCCATAGACACCTCTCTAACAACATCCTCTGTTTATGAGCAATGGCCGCAGGCTGTCCGGCGAGAAATTAAATCTCCAGTTGCCCGGTGTCCTGACAAAAAACAAAAAAGCTTCTTTGAACGAATGATAGGAGACGAGTTCGAAATATCGTATAGCGTGAGAGCAATGGGAGGAGTAAAAAAGATTACCTTCCATAAAAATGGCGTACAAGACTGTGTTATAGAGATTCAAAACGATGCCTGGAGTTTATCATTGAAGCTTCATGAAAGTCTTCGCTGTCATCTGGGACAGAGTGAGCTTTATGGAGAAATGCAGGTGTTGGAAGAGTCTTCTGAAAAACTTCAGAGTCAGTTGCAAGATGCCCCTATTGGTCCCAAATTGTTACTGGCTCAAAGAATGTCAGATCTCACACTGGATCTGGTAGATCAGACCGATCAAATTGATGATGCCCAGTGCCAGAAAGAGGCTACCGCCACCGGGTATTTTGATCTTTTATTCAGTACAGATTGTCGATGGAAAGTCACTCTGTTGAGTCGAGGGGGGATGATTCAGGGCTAGTACGAGGCTCTACGGTAGCCCAAGCAAGAAGCACAAAAGGATGCTGGAGACTCTGAAAGATGTTGCTGGCACACAAGATTGAGCTGAGGCCAACCGAACAACAGGCAGAGTATCTTGATCGAGCTTGCGGCTCACGTCGTCATGCCTTTAACC
>NZ_JOKH01000002.1:999481-1043069 GCF_000722635.1 Endozoicomonas numazuensis
AATCACAAACTGGCCCGGGCTGTGAACGACGCAGGTTTCGGAATGTTGCGCCAGTTCATTGAATACAAGGCCGAATTACGGCAGCGCGAAGTGGTCATTGCTGACAGGTTCTTCCCGTCCAGCAAGACATGCAGTGGCTGTGGCCATAAAAATGATGCTGTGGTTCTTGGTGTCCAGTGGTGGGACTGCCCAAGCTGTAAAGCCCACCATAACCGAGACTTCAACGCCTCAGTTAATTTAGATAGATATGGTCGAGACACGTTACAGCTCGACCTTAAACCCTACACAAGAGTGGCGTAAGACATACTTCGGTATGCAGCCGTGTTGACGGTGTAGATAAACCCAGATAATCAGTGATTGTCGTAGGTTTTTAGTAGCGGTTCCAGTGGGCGTAAACTTTTCAAATACGGAGATCTGTTTAAACCGGAGGGCATCCAAAGGTCCCTTAAAAAGACGGGAATGTTATCACTGTTTGTTCCCGAACAATGCCGAAAGGGCACGTGCAAAAAGAACAGTGACCTTCCCTTCAGTTTTGTAATTCAAACCCACTGGAACTTCAAACCAACTTCTGATCTTGTAACCTTCGGATATGTTCACACTGGAATGAATGTCATCAAAAAGATTGAAAACATTGATACTCTGGAAGGAAGCAGGCTCAGTAAAAGCGTATTTGTTACTGATAGCGGTCTTTTAAGAGATATCACTCGAGAATAATTGACCAGGTCACTCTGATCGCCAAGAATAACCTAGATTGAAGAGTTAGCAGCAACTGATTAGAAACAGCCTGTAATTAAGGCAAATAGTTTTGTATCTCAGGGCGATCAACATTGAACCAGGGATGGGCTTTCAGGTAACCGGCAGGTGGTCTCTTACCCGGATCAATACTCAGAAGATTTAACAACAGGGTTTTGGCCTGAGGATCCGTGACATTACCCATAACTTTTCTAACGATTTCAAAATCGATCCAGCCAAGCAACTCGTTCTTATCCTCAAAGTAATAGGCTTGGACACCATCGTCCTCTTCCAGATACAAGGTCATGGGAAACTGGGTTTTATTGGCCAATTCAGGAAGGATGTCTTTACCGGTGAGTACGTGATACATCACACAACCGAAAGACCACATGTCAGAAGCAGGACTCCAGCCAGCACCGGTCCACTGATCAGGTGATCGATACTCAGGAGTATCACCGGCTTGATGAAAGATGTTCTCCTCCGTCAATTCCATTAACTCACCAAAATCACAGATGCGAGCTCTCAACTGAGCATCTACCAGGATATTCTGAGGTTTAATATCTCTGTGGATAAGATTTTGGTCGTGAAGATATTTAAGACCCTCTACAACCTGTTTAAGGAGCAATTTTTGTTTCTTCTTTCTAGATAATAAAGCCGCATCTTCATGAGAAGAGTTCAGCTTGGACCATCTGCCCAGATCAACACCGCCAAACTCCAGAATAATCGACTCACACCAACGTGCATCACCTGTGTGGCCAAGTTTGTTAATGATATTGGGATGACTGAGGTGACCCAATGCTTCAGCTTCACGCTTTAGCACCTGCATGTATCGGGGTCCAAGAAGCGTGTCGTTATGAGCTCTTTTTTCGACCAGCAATTGTCTGGTTTCAGGATCTATTTTCAAGATGGCTCGACCACAGCCTCCACGACCCAGAATCAAACCAGATGAATCATTCGAGCCCGATGAGACACCACTGGCCGCTGACAACCTACTGACAGAAAGAGGACTGATTGAATCCTTGCTTGAACTGATTTCACTGGCCAACATAAGCTCCCCCTCCCAGTTTTTCAGAAATGATTGCTGAGAAACTTATCAATCATTCCTGCCAGACTCCACTCGACCATGGTCTGTCCGACTTTGGTATACCTTCCTTTCAGCTCTGTTGATCAACGATTGTTCCATGAAACTCTTGTTGTTCTGCGTTCACTCCTGAAAACCCTATTGACTCACGTCATATTGCCCGAAAGGTACGTACCGACCGTCATATTTTTGTGCTATTGTCCGTCCGAATTCTACCCTTCAGTACTGCTGTTTATTCAAAACGGCAGTCGAGCTTCGTTGAACTGTGCTCGGAAGCTGAATGAGAACAGTGCTCAAACCTGAGTTCAGTTGAACTGAGCAATCCATTCTCTGTCAGCCTCCTATGGAGAGACTCTGATGAACGTATTGAAAATGACCGACCTGGATCTTGCTGGCAAACGTGTCCTGATCCGTGAAGACCTGAACGTTCCAGTCAAAGACGGCAAAGTCACCAGCGATGCCCGTATCCTTGCATCCCTGCCTACCATCAAACGTGCTCTGGAAGCCGGTGCCAAAGTCATGGCTACGTCTCACCTGGGTCGTCCTACTGAAGGAGAGTATGATGAACAGTTCTCCCTGAAGCCCGTTGCTGATTACATCGGCAACCTGCTGGGCAAAGACGTTCGTCTGGTCAAGGACTGGGTTGACGGTGACTTTGAGGTTACCGAAGGTGAACTGGTCATTCTTGAAAACGTCCGTTTCAACAAGGGTGAAAAGAAAGACGACGAAGCACTGTCCAGAAAAATGGCGGCACTGTGCGATATTTATGTCATGGATGCTTTCGGTACGGCTCACCGTGCTCAGGCCTCTACCCATGGTGTTGGTAAATTCGCCGAGATTGCCTGCGCCGGCCCTCTTCTCGCTGGTGAACTGGACGCTTTGGGCAAAGCACTGGGTAATCCTGAGCGCCCCATGTGCGCTATCGTGGGTGGCTCCAAGGTTTCCACCAAACTGACGGTTCTGGAGTCTCTGTCCGACATCTGCGACCAGCTGATTGTAGGTGGCGGTATCGCTAATACCTTCCTGGCCGCCGCGGGTTACAATGTCGGCAAGTCCCTGTATGAAGCAGACCTGATTTCCAATGCCAAGGCACTGATGGAAAAGGTGGACGTGCCTATGCCTGTAGACGTCTTGTGCGGCAAGCAGTTTGACGAGAATGAGCCCGCTATCATCAAGCTGGTATCTGAAGTAGAAGACGATGACATGATCTTCGACGTTGGCCCTGAAACCCAGAAGCTGTTCAACGAAGTTCTGAAATCCTCCAAAACCGTTCTGTGGAATGGCCCGGTGGGCGTCTTTGAATTTGACCAGTTTGGTGAAGGCACTCGCTCACTGTCTCTGGCCATTGCAGAATCTAACGCCTTCTCTATCGCAGGCGGTGGTGACACTCTGGCTGCCATCGACAAGTACGGCATTAAAGATCGTGTGTCTTATATTTCTACTGGCGGCGGTGCTTTCCTGGAGTTTGTTGAAGGCAAAAAACTGCCGGCTGTAGCTATGCTGGAAGAAGCCTGCAAATAGCCATAAGCCCAAACTAAATGCTCTTCGGGCAGTCAGATACCTTCTGACTGCCTTTCCTACAACCTTGTCCAGCCTGAACTAAGCTCTGTAACTCATTATTCATTGAGTTGTGGAGAAGAATCTTGTCTCACCTTCGCTTTTTTGAACCACTGAAACCTATCTCGGAATATAAAGCTATTTCTGGCTCATCCATTCTGGCGGGTATTTTCGGATGCCTGTTATTCCTCAGTACCCAAGCCAACGCAGACACTATAAAGGTGGCTGTCGCAGCAAACTTCCATCACGTACTGGAAAGCCTGAAAGAATCGTTCCAATCTCAGCACGGCCACACTCTGGATTTGCACTACGGGGCTTCAGGAGACCTGAAAAGCCAGATCAGTAACGACAATACCGCCCAACAATTTGACGTATTTCTTTCTGCTGATAACGTAAAAACGGCAGCACTGGAACAGGAAGGTAAGGTTTTAGAAAGCTCCCGAAAAATCTATGCACAGGGGTTGCTGGCATTCTGGCACGGTCAGGGGAGCTTCGTTAACCCTAACGAGATAAAAGCCTACATTACTGAAAACAGCCCTTCTGCTATTCACATCGCTGACCCTGAAGACGCCCCTTATGGCCATGCTGCTAAATCTGTTCTCCAACAATATGGCCTTTATCAATCACTCAAAGATCAGGAAAAGTTGATAGTCAGTGATCACGTCAGCGAAACATGGACAAATGTACAAAATTCTTCTGATGCGGGTTTTGTACCCGTTTCCCTTGTAATAGAAACGGATGAAAATGGCCAAGTGATCTTTTTTCCTGTCGGTGTAACGATCGTCCCACAATCACTCTATACACCGTTGCTTCAAGAGCTGGTCATTTTAAAGGCTACCGAGCATGAAGCTGCAGCAAAAACTCTGGTCGACTATCTGCTTTCTGATGAAATTCAGCGCTTTATTGCGGCCAATGGCTATCAAAAAGCACCTGTTGAAACAGAGGGCTCAGGCGACGTACCCAGCTCTTCAGCATCTGCCCATGATCACGAATCCTTCTTCATAGAAGTCATGGCTGTATTATGGCTAATTAAGGCAGGGGTTCTGGCAATCAACGCCTTTATTCTTTAAGCCTGACTTAACATAAAACCAAGTTTAAATAATGTTAATTCATGTTCTGAATGTTTAGCGGTGCATAGTTCGACCATGGGATTTATAATAAGGGTCTTTGAATTGAAATTGCGATGTAACTGCTCAAATCGTAGTCAATGATTCAGATAGTCCTCTACAAATGTGAAACCCAAAAGGTCTCGTCTTTGGCTATCACTACTTTTGTACTACGCAGCAGAAAAGCATTCAGGGAATATGTATGCAGAATGAAGAGTGCTTGCAAGAGGGATGGTACCTGCTCAAAACCAAGCCACGTCAGGAGCAGAGAGCCGAGGAAAACCTCGAAATTCAGGGATTTGATGTTTACTGCCCGTTCGTCAAAGTACGTAGCAAGGGCCTGTTAAAGGAAGAAGTTCTCTTTCCCAGCTATGTATTTCTCTATCTGGATCTCAAGGATCTGGATCGATACCACAAAATCCGCTCGACCCGGGGTGTGAATGAGATTGTTTACTTTAACCGCATCACCCGCCAGCTCCATAAAGACGGTCGCCTGAGCAAAAAACAGGAGCAGGATGTACAGGCTTTGTTACCCAAGCCTATCCCCAATGGTCATGAGGTGATCAAGGATATCCGGTTAATTGTCGAAACTCTCAATAGCAATGCTGAAGGCACAAGCACGGCCTCCGATAAAGTTGTCAGCTTCAACAGAGGGGATAAAGTGATCATGAACCATCCTCTCTATCAGGAGCTGGAGATGACCTTTATGGCAGACCTGGGTTCAAAGCGGGGCCTGATTCTGGTGCAATACATTAAGAAGCAGCGAAGCCCTGAAGGCGAGACAGTTTGTGAAGTCATTTCCCAGAAGGAAATGAAAGTCAGACTTGAGGATCTGGAAAAAGCCTGATGAGAGGCAAACCTGATTCTATGATGAAAAACAGCCTTGAGCCTAACGCTCGAACAGAGTCTCTTATGCTGAACCCCAAAAGCCTGAAGGAGCAGCTCCAACCTCTGGCATTTCCTCTGGAACACCAGGTCTCGACGACCTGCCAGAATGCCGACATCAAAGAATACCTGAGCTTCTATGGTATCGATTTTGAAACCGGATCAGATGATGTTCGCCATTTTATGGGCTCGATCGACAGCTGTGACTACAGGATTTCCTGTCATCTGTTTGAGAAGAAAAATGCCAAAGGCACTTTTTTTCTGCTGCATGGTTACTATGACCATGTTGGGCTCTATGCTCGCATTATCCGCTTTCTTCTGGATCAGGGTTTTAATGTTCTGGCCTATGATCTGCCTGGTCATGGGCTTTCTAGCGGTAAGCCAGCCACTATCCCTGATTTTTCTGTCTATACCCTGATTCTTGAAGACCTACTGGTGCATTGTGAAGGTCACTTACCCAAACCGTGGCATGCTTATGGCCAAAGTACAGGGTGTGCGATCCTTACAGACTGCCTCATCAATCGAGAAGCTCATCACAAGCCCAGCCCTTTCCAACAGGTTATCTTGTCTGCTCCTCTCGTCAGGCCCTGGATGTGGAATCTGGGGCGGTTGCAGCTGCAACTGGCAAAACTGTTTATTTCCAAGCTGCCTCGTAATTACACAGAAAACTCTCGGAAAAAATCTTTTCTAACGCTTTCACACAACGACCCGCTTTCACCCGACATCCTGCCCACACAATGGGTTCTGGCCATGGATCGCTGGATCAGGCGTATAGAGTCCAGCAAAGTCAAATCACCTGTCAGCCCACTGATTGTGCAAGGTACTTTCGACCGGACTGTCGATGCCAAACACAATATTCCTGTGCTTGAAAAGCTCTATAGCAAGCCCAGCGTTTATTATCTTGAGGACGCCCGACACCATTTGCCTAATGAGCTGGACGAAACCATTGAAGATTACCTCAGCTGGCTGACCAGCAAGCTGAATACCCAATCAGCTTGAGACCAGTTTTTCTGCCAGACTGGCAACACGAACTCCCAGTGCTTTACCCGTTTCATAATCAGCAACACTTAGCTCCCCCTGAACAGACTGGGTAATCAGACCACTGCTGGCCCCCAGTCTGTTGATATGCTCAGAACGCAGCGCATCAACCGCTACCCAGTGCATACCATGCTGAGCAGCCAGTGTCTGAATGTATTGAATAGTCGACATCTGTTCACCACTGGGACTACCCCCCACCGTAAATCCGGATGCTACTTTATCGAGCCACTCCCTTCTGTACCAAAGTTCACTGGTAGCGTCCGCAAAAGCCTTGAATTGTGCAGCCACACCACCCATGTAAGTAGGCGAACCAAACACAATGCCTCTGGATTCTGTTAACAAAGACATAACTTCATCATTTGTATAGCGACCTTCATGAATATCTTTGCCAGAGATTTTCACGGATACCGCATGTGCGCCTGCTACAGAGTCAACCCCTTCTGCAATAGCCCCTGCAAGCTGCTCAGTAGAACCTGAAGCAGAATAATAAATAACAGCTATTTGATTATTTTTCACAACTCTGCCCTGATTCAGTAATTATTTCTTTTAGCAACATCATCAGTTGTATATTCAATAAACTCCCATTCCATTCCGTTGCCATCGTAGTAGTAATGGCGTCTGCGGAATTCTCCTTCTTCCTGAAATTCCGGGATCAACTCATACCCTTCTTCCTTGAGCCTTTGATCCAACTCATCGAGCTGATCAACCACAAAGCCAATATGATTCACACCATAGTGGGTGTAGTTTGGCTTGCTGGCCTCACCTTCCGGGTATTCATTCAAAGCCATATAAGTTGTGTCATTGCCAAAATGCACCCAGCGGCGACCCCGAAACTCTCCTCCTCCTCTCACCCGAAAGTCAGGAAAGGCAGCACCAAGAATGCGAGTGGCTTCATCAATTGAGGGGACAGTGACATTGGCATGCTCAAGATAAGCGTTCATACCTTTCTCCAAATATATAAAGTTTTTTATTTACATATTTAGGCTATGGCAGACGCTTTGATTTGTAAAGCATTTTGTTTACTAATAAAAACAACCTCCTTATACTGAAGCCATGAAAAGTAAAAAAGCCCAAAACAGAATTCTCCAACTCCTCAAGACTGAAGGCGCAAAAACAGCAGTAGAGTTGGGCAAAACGCTAGACATCACCAGCATGGGTGCCAGGCAACATCTCGAACGAATGGAGAAAGAAGGCCTGATATCCAGTGAGGAAGTCAGTAAAGGGGTCGGTCGCCCCAAAAAACTCTGGCAGTTAACAGAAGAGGCTCAATCGCATTTTCCCGATCGTCATGATCAGCTCACCGTGGATATGCTAATTTCTATCAAGGATGTGTTTGGTGATCAGGGTCTGGATCAGCTGATAGAGCACCGGTCAAAAGAAACGTCCCGGCAGTATCATGAAACTCTCGACCGTCACATGGACCTGGAAGACAAGGTCAAAGCGTTGGTCAAAGTCCGCTCCAAAGAAGGGTACATGGCGGATTATGAAATCTCTGAGAATGGCTTCATCTTTTTTGAAAACCACTGCCCAATATGCTCAGCCGCTTCGGCTTGTCAGGGGTTTTGCCGATCAGAGTTGGAAATATTTGAAGAACTTTTTGCAGGAATGGCAAAGGTTGAGCGCCTGGAACATATACTCCAGGGCGCCCGGAGGTGTGCTTACTCGATTATTTCGATTTCCTGAAGAGACTGATCAGACAAAGCATGTAAGCCACAACGTAAACACCAAAGATAAATGTCATCCAATGGGCCATGTTCAAACCCAAAAACAGCCAACCATCCTGCCCACAAAAACCGGAAGGCAGAAACATTTGAGGCCACCACTCATACAGAGGCAAATCAAACGGGAAAGTAGGCAGTGCCTTACAAGTCATGAACAGATCTTCGGATGAGTAGTACCCCAGCATTTTTATCGAGGCATCCAGACCATAGGCAGCACCGGCAATCCAGATGATGTAACCCACTCCTCTTACCAGCTTGTTTCGTGGTGCCACCAGCATGACCAGAGCGGCCACACCAATCAGTAACACGGCCAGTCGCTGATAAACACAGAGCTCGCAGGGGTCCAGATACATCACATACTGAAAGTAAAAGGCCACTGACTCGAGAAATACAGCCGTCAACAGCATGATCAGCCAGGTAGTTCTGGCATTCTGCCAGTCACGAATAGCCCCTAGAGGGTCCGTTCTTATATCAGTCCAAAGGTGGGATAGTTTCGTCAAAACAGTGCTTCTCCAAAAGCCTGTATATTGTTCTAAATGTATCTTGAACTCTAGGAGCCTGACCAAGAATAGACAACCCGGCCTAAAGCCCAGAAAGAACGGCCATCTTTTCCACTTAATTCGATTAAATAGGTCAACTATTCGCACGAATTGAGTGAAAAAGCTGCCTCGTTCTTCTGAACTTTATGCTCGGACGCAATTCTCGGTCAGGCTCCTAGTCAGAGTCCGTCAGCTAAAGATACTGTATGCACCGAATGAGTGTAAGACAGATTACAAGAAGCTGACGGAGTTCAATCATGCTCACAGGGTCAGCAAGTAGTCTATCAGTGAATAGAACTGATCAAATGAACGAATACTGCTCATATTGACCAGATATTGGCCATTAACAACAAAACTGGGGACCGATGGCAAAGTTTCTTCATACATCTTCCAGTTCTTCAGCCGAGCCTGTACAACAGGGTCTTTTAATCGCTTCTGAAATTCTTCCCTGCTCAGACCACTTTGAGACAGTGTTTTAAAAAACGCTTCTTCATTTTCCCACTCGCCCGGGTTACCTTTCTGAACGGCTTCAAATAATCCATCTTTTACCAGCTCAGCATGGGCAGTGCCTTTTACAACGGCAAGGGCCTCGCTGGCTCGATCACCAAACTCTGCCACATAGGCAATATGCTTCTGTCTGAAGGAGACATCTTTCTTCTCCATTCGCTGCTTTACACTGTCGATCATTTCCTGATCCCAGCGATAGCAATTGTGGCAATAAACAGAAAAAACCTCGGCCAGAGTAGGCTGAGTGGATTTCTCAAAGGAAGCAGGTAAACGAGTAAAATCCTTTCCCTCTACAAAGTTTGTGGCAAAGACAGTCATAGGCATAGCCAGCAATAACAAAATCAGGGCTAATGGTTTTTTCACGAAGAGATTTCCTGTGCACTCAAAACTACCTGCGATCGACATCTCCCTGAGGTAAAATTGACCTTTCAACCCAGGCGATTGATTCACATATTCATCACCCATCCTCCATCAGTTTTCTCGATGGCTGTATAAGGACTTAGACCTAAATGAAATACATTGGCGCTCACGTGAGCGCAGCCGGCGGTGTAGAAAATGCGCCCCTGAATGCCCACAAGTTGGGTGCCACCGCTTTTGCGCTATTCACTAAAAATCAAAGACAGTGGAAAGCGAAGCCTCTAACCCAGAAAAGCATTAACCTTTTCAGGGAGCGCTGTGAAAAATACGGGTATAAGCCTGAGCAGATTCTTCCTCACGACAGCTACCTGATCAATCTGGGACATCCGGAACAGGAAGCCCTGCAGAAATCCCGTGACGCCTTCGTTGAGGAGATGCAGCGTTGCATGCAACTGGGCCTGGATAGACTTAACTTCCACCCGGGAAGTCACTTGAGAAAAATGGATATTTCAGAATGTCTGTCCTGCATTGCAGAATCGATCAACCTGGTTCTGGATCAAAGTGAAGGCGTTATTGCTGTTATCGAAAATACCGCTGGGCAGGGCAGTAATCTGGGCTGGCGCTTCGAAGAACTGGCAGAAATTATTGATCAGGTTGAAGACAAGCATCGAGTAGGGGTTTGCCTGGATACCTGCCACACTTTTGCCGCCGGATATGACTTGAGAACACAGGAAAGCTGTCAGAAAACCTTCACAGAATTTGAAAGCACAGTCGGCTTCCAATACCTGAAAGGTATGCACCTGAATGACTCCAAGTGTGAGCTGGGATCAAGAAAAGATCGGCATCATAGCTTGGGTCAAGGTGAAATTGGCTGGGAAGTTTTCCGTTATATCATGAAAGATGAGCGCTTCAATGGCATTCCCATGGTGTTGGAAACCATCGATGAAACAATCTGGCCGGACGAGATTGAAGCTTTGAAAATGATGCAGTAAAAACATACTGGCCGGACTGATGCCCGGCCAGTATCAGGATCAGTAAAGAATCCGGCAGCGAATAGTACCGTCAATTTCTTTAAGCTTCTCCAATGCAATCTCACTGTGATCGGCATCGACGTCAATGACCACATAACCTACAGACTCATTGGTTTGCAGGAACTGGCCGCTGATATTGATATTGTTTTCAGAAAAAACTCTGTTAACCGACCCCAGAACTCCCGGAATATTCTGGTGAATATGAAGGATACGATGCTTGTCTGGATGACCTGGCAAAGAGACTTCAGGAAAATTAACAGACGACAACGTAGTACCATTGTCGCTATACATGATGAACTTCTCGGCAACTTCACGACCGATATTTTCCTGAGCTTCCTGAGTACTTCCTCCCACATGCGGGGTCAGAATTACATTATCCAGGCCGCGCAGAGGGCTGATAAACTCATCGTTGTTCGAGCGAGGCTCTTCCGGGAAAACATCAATAGCAGCCCCCAGCAACTTGCCGGTTTCAATCATGGAAGCCAGGGATTGAATTTCGACAACCGTTCCGCGAGAAGCATTGATCAGAACACTGCCTTGTTTCATAGCTGCAAACTGTTCTTCACCAAACATCCATTTAGTTGCGGGTGTTTCCGGCACATGCAGACTGACCACGTCAGACATGGCTAGCAGATCATTCAGGCTGCCCACTTGCTTGGCATTACCTATGGAGAGCTTGGTCACCACATCGTAATAATAGACGTCCATCCCCAAGGATTCTGCTAGAACACTCAGCTGACTGCCAATGCTGCCATAACCTACAATACCCAGCTTTTTACCACGAATTTCATAGGAGTTGGCTGCACTCTTCTGCCAGCCACCACGGTGGGCTACCGCATTCTTTTCAGGAACCCCCCGCAGCAAGAGAATCGCTTCAGCCAGAACCAGCTCAGCAACTGAGCGAGTATTGGAATAAGGCGCATTAAAAACCGGAATACCCCGAGAAGTCGCTGCAATCAGTTCAACCTGGTTGGTACCGATACAAAAACAACCTACTGCAATGAGCTTTTCAGCCGCAGCGAAAATATCTTCTGTCAGTTGGGTTCGGGATCGAATGCCTACAAAGTGCGCTTCGGAAATCCGACGCTTCAGCTCGTCTTCCGGTAGGGACTTGGACACATAATCAATGTTGGTGTAACCGGAAGCTTCAAGCACTTCCACAGCAGACTGATGAACCCCCTCCAGAAGAAGGAATCGAATCTTACTCTTGTCCAGGGAAATAGAAGGCATAACAATAGCTCAGATGTCTTATTATCTACCGTGAAAAGTATTTAACCCAAAAGGAGGCAAAATACTTTTCCTGGCTTGGCTTGCTGAACAATCTTTTATCAACTGACTCGGATTGTTTCTCTCGCTCAAGGCCGACTTGCTCATGTAGCTCTCATGAGCTTCCATGACTTTTCTGCCGTACTGCATAGCTGGCAAAGTTGTTTTTTTTATTCACCATGAAGGCTCTTCACATCGATGCCTGAAAGAAACACCACCCATGGCTGAATACAACCGGAGTCACTCTATAGCGCTGGAATAGTTATAGTAGCTAGTTTTATAACCTACCGGGCTGGGGATAATAGCATACAAAAAAGAAACACCCTTACCTTAAACGGATAAACCCTGTATTTATTGTCTAATGACCACTACAGGGCTTAAACCTCGGGAATAGAGCAGTTATGATGTGTCAGACACCTATACTCGATAGCGTCGTCAGAATCTGTTTGATAGCTTGAGACAGCGCAGGATGCTCTTCAGAAAACTTGATCGCTTCCTGCTCAAGCTGCTCATTATAATCTTGCAGGGGAATGTCGCCCTCTGCCTGAGCCAGAGCCAGTTGCAGCTCATCAGTAATCTGCTTGAGACTACCTGCAGTACAATCATCCACAGGCTGACCTTCAAGCAGGTCATGCAGGTTCTGGATATTGATGTGGAGTTCTTCGGACATGGCGTGCTCCTGTGGTCAAGTAAGTCTGGAAGACGAATGTCTGTACTGTGAATGATAGCTGCAGCAGGAGCACCCGGCTGATAAATACTTATGATGTGTCAGGCCATGAGCAAAATACAAATACAAGAAAAAACAATCAAGAAGGAAGCCTTATGAAGTACAGGCACCATTGGCTAAGTGGCGACCGTATTGATCTGCCTACGGGAAAAGTCGTTTGCGTTGGTCGTAACTATGCTGAGCACATCAGGGAACTGAATAACCCTCTGCCCGATGACCCGGTTTTGTTTATCAAACCTTCAACATCACTGGCCTCACTGGAAACCCCCTTTGCTATTCCTGCTAACCGTGGTGAAGTTCATTATGAGACAGAAATTGCAATCCTGATTGATAGTCGTCTCCAGAATGCCAGCGAAAGTGAAAGCATCTGTGCAATCAAAGCTATGGGCCTGGCGCTTGATCTGACACTTCGTGATGTCCAGTCTCGCCTGAAAGCCAAGGGATTACCCTGGGAAGTAGCCAAAGCATTTGATGGCAGCTGCCCGGTTTCCGGCTTTATTGCAAAAGAGCACTTGCCTGACTTTGATGACATTCAGTTCAGTCTTAAAGTCAATGGTAAAACCCGTCAGGAAGACACTTCAGCCCATATGCTGACTTCTATCCCTGGCCTGATCAATTACATAAGCCGCCACTTTACATTGGAACCAGGAGACATAGTTCTCACTGGCACACCCGCTGGAGTAGGTCCCGTTAAGCAAGGAGATCAGCTGGAACTCTCTATTTCTGACCGATTTACTCTGACCACATCCTGTCTATAACTCTAAAGAACTCAGTATTTCTTCAGATATTGATAGTAGAGAAATCAGACCACAGGCAAGGGACAGCCAGTGTTAGCCAAGGAAGCTTACAACCTTCATATTCTGGTCGTTGAAGACAACAAAGTTAATCAGATGGTAGCCAGAAAGCTGCTGGAAAAGCTGGGATGTACCTGCAAGGTCGCCGAAAACGGTCTGGAAGCACTGGAAGTCCTGGAGACCTCCGAAGCCTTCGACCTGATTCTTATGGACTGTATGATGCCTGTCATGGATGGCCTGGAAGCCACTGAAAAAATCAGGGCTTCTGGTCAGAGTTATGCCAGTATTCCTATTGTCGCTTTCACCGCCAACGCCATGGAGTCCGATCAAATCGCCTGTAAGTCTGCTGGTATGAACGACTTTCTGGTCAAGCCGGTTACCCTGACTCTCTTATCAGAAAAACTGGCTCTCTGGATCAGGGATTAAAACGTCCTCCCTAATATTCGGCGCTCTGAATACGACGCGTTCTGCCTTGTGGGTCTATTGCCACAAAAACCATACTGGTTTCAGTCAGCTTGGCACTGCCCTGTTTATCTTCTACCCAGGCCTCTACGACCACTCGAATTGACGTTTTACCTACTTCTGTCACCCGGGTAAACAATGAAAGGATATCGCCCACTTTCACGGGGCGCATAAAACTCATACTGCCAATACTGACAGTAACTACACGACCTCGGGCAATCTTTCTGGCCATAATTTCTCCAGCCTGATCAACCTGCATGGCAACCCAGCCACCAAAAACATCACCTGTCGTATTAACTGACTGATAATCAGCCAGTACTTTCAGAGTCAGTTCGCCCTGAGGCCCGGGAGCGAGATCATTATCCAGTTCCATATTGCTCTCCAGCACTTATTGTTTTTATTGTTCTGCCTTTCAGGAGCCTGATATTCAATCAGACGTCTGGTATTTCTAACCGTATAGTTTTTCCGGAAGCCATGTAGCCAATTCCGGCCAGACTGCTAATGCACACAGTAAAAGCAGCTGAATCATCACAAAAGGCACAACGCCTTTATAAATATCTGTTGTCCTGACTTCAGGAGGAGCGACGCCTCTGAGATAAAAAAGCGCAAATCCAAAGGGTGGAGTCAGAAAAGATGTCTGCAAATTCACTGCAATCATGATGCCAAGCCAGACAGGATCGAGCCCCATAGCCAGTAGAACCGGCCCTACCATAGGAACAATCACAAACGTAATTTCAATAAAGTCCAGAATAAATCCCAGTAGGAACATCACAAGCATAACCACCAGCACGGCCGTAAATGTCCCGCCTGGCATGCTCGTGAAGAGTTCATGAATCAGCTCTTCTCCACCAAAACCTCTAAAGACCAGCGAGAAAACTGAAGCCCCGATTAAAATCAAAAACACCATACAGGTGACTTTTGTCGTATTAGAAAGGGTTTCTGACAACGTTTCGATATTAAGCTGTCGCTTAACTGCTGCCAGCAATAAAGCACCAATAGCCCCTACACCCGCAGCTTCTGTTGGTGTTGCAGCCCCTGCCAGAATCGATCCCAGAACCGCACCAATCAAGAGTAAAGGAGGTAACAAATTCATAAGCAGAGAGCCGTGGTCGCCCTCATCATAGGCCTGGATATCTTCATCGGACAGACCCGGTGCAGCCTCAGGGTTTCTCCAGGCTACGATCATCAGGTAAATGGAGTAAGCCGCTACCAACATCAGACCGGGAATAATTGCCCCCACAAAAAGGTCACCCACTGAAACCGTTTTTGGTGAGAATATGCCCATTTTCAGCTGAGCCTGTTGGTATGCAGTAGATAAAACATCACCCAGCAAAACCAGAGCAATAGATGGCGGAATAATTTGTCCCAGACTTCCGGTTGCACAGATGGTTCCAGTGGCCAGAGAAGTGGAATAACCTCGTTTCAGCATGGTCGGTAAAGACAGCAGCCCCATGGTCACAACCGTTGCTCCGACAATACCAGTACTCGCCGCCAGTAACATACCCACAAGTGTGACAGAAAGTCCGAGGCCACCTCTCATCTTGCCAAACAGACGAGTCATACTCTCCAAAAGGCCTTCGGCAACCCTGGACTTTTCCAGCATGCAACCCATGAAGACAAACAGAGGCACAGCCATCAGTGTCTGATTGGTGACGATACCAAACAAGCGGCTGGGTAATGCATTGAGAAAAGAAGGGTCAAAGAATCCGGTCAGTGCACCCACGCTGGCAAAAGCTAACGCCGTACCTGCAAGAGAAAAAGCTACAGGATAGCCTGCCAGCAAAACCAGGCAGACGGTCACAAACATAAAAATCGGGATGTACTCAGCCATTTTCCGGGGACTCCTTTCCAGACAGAATGAGTACTGATCTCAAAAACTCTGCCACCCCCTGCAACAGCATAGTGGCGACAAACACCAGTATCAGACTTTTCAAAAGATACACCAGCGGTAGTCCGCCTGGATCTGATGATGTTTCCATAATCTCCCAGGATCGGGAAACATAATCAAAGCTCATCACACCAATAAACAGGCAGACTGGAAACAGCAGAAACAGAGTACCCAGGCAATTTACCCACGCTCGCTGTCTGATATTCATGCGATTGTAAAGAACATCCACCCTGACATGGCTGCCCTGCTTAAGCGTGTAGCTGCTGGCCCCAAGAAAAATCAGCGCATGGAAATACATCGCCAGCTCCTGAAGCGCAATAGAGCCGGAGTTAAACCAGTAGCGAAGAAGAACTACGAGACAAACACTGACGACCAGCAGGAGGTTAACTCCACTCAGAAGACGCCCTAATTTCTCTGTTAATCCGTCAATACCGGCGACTGCTGTTATTATCATTTTCCAGCCGGTGGTCATTTCTATCCTGCCTGTTATATCGTTTTATTATTTTGTTGCGAAAAATCTTGCCATTTTTTGGCAAAAGATCTTTTCTTCAGAGGCTGTAGTGATGAATTATAACGACAGCTTGAAAACAGTTATACCCTGTTCTGATAATTCATCAGCTATCTTCAAACAGCCGATGAGCGGAAAACAAAGTATCCCATTACAGATATTACGGATAAACAGCTTTCATTGTCGTTCATATAATTGTCATATTTCCGCCTTATAGTTTTTGCCAGTAGACAAATGCCTATAGCAGCACAAAAAATAGCTAAAAGAATCCCTTCAGGAGATACATGGATGAAGCTTAAAGCTCTAATAACAACAATCGCTCTTGCTACTGGAATGCAGGCTGCCTCTGCCAGTCAGATTGACGCAGAGATCCCAACCTACAAGAAAGCCAGTGGCGTTTCAGGAAACCTGTCCAGTGTCGGTTCTGACACTCTAGCCAACCTGATGACGCTCTGGGCAGAAGATTTCAAGCGTGAATACCCTAACGTGAATGTTCAGATTCAGGCGGCAGGTTCTTCAACTGCACCACCTGCTCTGACTGAAGGAACATCTAACATCGGCCCCATGAGCCGCAAGATGAAAGACAAGGAACTGGAAGCTTTTGAGAAAAAGCATGGCTACAAGCCTACCCCTGTTCCTGTTGCCATTGACGCACTGGCTGTATTCGTTAACAAGGATAACCCTATTAAGGGTTTGACCATGGCTGACGTTGACGCAATTTTTTCTTCCACTCGTAAGTGCGGTGGCGACCAGAGCATCAACACTTGGGGCGGCACTGGCCTGGACGGAGCCTGGAAAAACCGTTCAATCCAGCTGTACGGTCGTAACTCTGTTTCCGGCACCTACGGTTACTTCAAGAAAAAAGCTCTGTGTAAAGGCGACTTTCGTAACAATGTAAATGAACAGCCCGGTTCTGCCTCTGTCGTTCAGTCTGTCAGTGCTTCCGTCAATGGTATTGGCTATTCTGGCATCGGTTACAAGACTTCCAGCGTTCGCACCGTACCTCTGGCCAAAAAGTCAGGTCAGCCATTTGTTGAAGCAACCCCAGCCAATGCTGTGAACAACACATACCCACTGGCTCGCTTCCTGTTCGTGTACGTAAACAAACAACCCAATAAGAAACTGCCTCCTCTGGAAGCTGAATTCCTGAAGATGGTTCTATCTCAGCAAGGTCAGGAAGTGGTTGTTAAAGACGGTTATATCCCACTGCCTTCCAAGGTTGTTGATAAGTATCTGTCAGAACTCGATCTGTAAGTACAGATTCAAGAGTCGATCGCACGGGGCCATTTGGCCCCGTTTTTTTATTTCTGATCCGGCCCCAACCTCTGCCTGAGATTCCTCGCAAAGTACCACCAGAGATCAAACGGTAATACATTGATTAAATGAGCAGCCAGATGCTCTGGTAAATGATCCGTTTGTTGCTGTGTGGCAGCAGTAAGCTGCGACAAAAAATGACTGACTCCATTTTGAATAGAAACCTGACTCTGCTCAGAACCACCAGCCATTGAGAGAGCATCTAACAACGATTCAGAAAGCTCGTCGGTTAGAATCTGTTGTCCCTGAATCAACCGAGGTGCCATAGCCTCAATCTCTGAGTTAGAAGCACGCTCCAGAATATAAAGAAAATTCACCAACTGTTGAAAGGAAAAAAACTCAACCAGTTCATGGGTATACTGCTCAAATACCAGGTCATTTATAGTTTGATCAAGGCTGGCCGTGGGTTCACTAAAGTGAATCACAAAACCTAATGTCACCAGATAAGCCTGAATGTAGTCCGCTTCTTGTTCGACATGATATTCATCCATGGAAAAGTCAAAATCATTGGTTTGTGCATACAGTAGAAATGCCACCAGCAGCCTGGATAACATTCCATCAGCACTACTTTCTGTACTAATCATCAGAGACAAACGCTTCAAGGCAGACTTTCCCAGCAAGCTGAACAGTAACTCTTGCTTGAGACGCTCCTGCTCCGCTTTCATCGCTCGATATTTTCTTTTTTCTTCTTCTGTGGAAAAAAAATGTTCTTCCGGAGGCTCGTCGTCCCCACCCGTCAGCCCTAATGACTTTCGAGCCTGAGTTGGGCTGAATGTGCTGCGCCACCTTAGTGCTGAGGGCCTACTCCCACCCTCAGGCTCACGACTGCCCGATCGACTTGATGAACTGTTAGGAACACTATTTGGCCATTGATGAATTAATGTACTGTTTTGAAAACTATCCGATGCGCTGAAGGAAAAAGCATTAAGAGACAAAGCCCATTGAGACATCCATATATCTGCAGAAACCAATCCACAATAAAAAATGCCACATAGACAAGAAGCCCGACGGAACACTCTGGTTAAGAGATTTTCCAATGCACTACCCCATTAATTTAAAATTAACGCTCCACAGTCGTGGTAGTGTAGATCAGCTATCAGGCCGTTCTTTTTCACTTGAAATTTATTCGAGATAGCAGAGTGAAATCTGAGAAGACTTTCTTTTTGCCTTTACTCTTCACAGTAAAACGCTCTTTGTTAAGTAGATTTTCACTGTGAAGATGGCACAATTTTTTTCCGCAAAATGCATTCAGAGAATCATGGCGGCAATCCAGCCAAAAATAATCATCGGAATGTTGTAGTGCAGAAAGGTTGGAATAACAGAGTCCCAAATATGATCATGTTGATCATCCACATTCAGACCTGCAGTAGGACCAATGGTAGATTCAGAAACCGGGGAGCCAGCATCACCCACCGCACCTGAAGCCCCCACAAGACAAGCAATGGCCAGCGATGTAAAACCAAGCTCCATACCCAGCGGCACATAAAGAGTGGCAATGATCGGTACCGTTGAAAATGAAGAACCGATCCCCATCGTAATCAGCAGCCCAACCAAAAGCATAAGAATAGCGGCAAGCCCTTGACTGCCTCCTACAATAGTCTGTATCTGAGCCACCAGTTCGGGAATATCGCCTGTAGATCGGAGTACTTCAGCAAAGCCTGCGGCAGATATCATGATAAAGCCAAAAACGGCCATCATTCTCAGACCTTCATTGAATACTTCATCGGCTTCCCGCCAGCAGACCACTCTCCCCACCACCATGGTAATAAAGCCAAGTGCAGCACCCAGCACCATTGACCCCGTCATTAGCTGGCTGACCAGCACAAGAACAATGGCAATCAGAGAGGTAATGATGGCGGATTTGCTCAACTGAATATCTTGCTCATGAATCAGCAGTGTTTCTTCTACCCGATACTTTCTTGGCTTCCTGTAGCTGAAAAAAACAGCTATCAGTAATCCCAGAAACATACCAAATACAGGTATAGCCATGGCTAACGGCATCTGACTCATTTCAATATCCAGGCCATTGGCCAGAAGATTGCCACCTAGAATCTGATGCAGATACATACTGCCAAAGCCAATAGGTAAAAGCATGTATGTAGCTGTAAGACCGAAAGTGAGAAGGCAGGCTACCTGACGACGATCGATCTCCATAGCGCTGAATACCGACAACAGAGGTGGGATCAGTATAGGAATAAAAGCGATATGGATAGGCACCAGGTTTTGAGAAGAAAATGCCATCAGCACAATTGCCAGAAACAAACTGTATTTCAGTTTTAAATTATTATGCGAGCTGTTGCTGCTTTTTACTTTACGGATGATCTTACCCGCCATCCATTCAGGTATCCCTGAACGAGCAATCGCTACGGCAAAAGCCCCTAACATAGCGTAACTGATGGCAATGCCGACACCACCACCCAAACCTCTGGAAAATGCCTCCAGAGTCTGGATGATATCCAGTCCTCCAATCACTCCTCCGGCCATGGCACCCACAAAGAGTGCGAGAACCACATTGACGCGTAACAAACTCAACGCGAGCATGACGACAACCGCCAGAATCACTGCGTTCATAAAATTCCCAAATTGTATTCTATCGTTTTTACCGCCAGCCACTATCAACAATGGATCATGGGCTATAACGGTACAAGATGATTGTAGTTAATAGATTTATTTTTCCTGCAAATCGAGAACAGGCTAAACAAGTATTAAAGCAGAGATAAATCCCTGAAAAAGCAATCAGGAATCAATGATGGGAGTGATGATGAGGATGCAGAGGGGCAACAGCAATTTGGGACGGCAGTATGAGCGATGGATTACTCATCGTCGATAATATCGATATTTTTGATTGCATTATTACAGCTTCCGGATGGACTCAACTATCAGAGCCAAAAATTTTATCAAACTGCATTGAAAAAGCGAGCCAGAGTATTTACATCTTTTCGCGCTTCCTACTAAATACAGCTAGGCTAAACAGCCATGTATCACTTAATGAACTCATCACGCCAGAAGATTAAATCATTTAAATAGGAATTTGCTGTTACCTGTTTTTTTTCAGTTCTGTCATATTTCTGTAACACATACATTTTAAGGTACGCTCAAGAATCTCTGCGACCAGTGCCATGTACCAACCAATAATAGAAGACAGCCCTGGTGTCGATTACAACACCCCGGCTCATAAACGTTATCAGTCACTTCGCTTTCTCAAAGATTACCTGACCCGTTGGGGTGTAGCTGTAGGTGGTCTCGGTGTTATTGCTGCTATTCTGCTGATTTTTATCTACCTTCTTTACGAAGTTGCACCTTTATTTAAAAGTGCTGAAATAGAACAAACCAGTACCTGGGCACAAACGATTACCGAGAAACAGCGTCCACTCTATCAAAGTATGGAAGAACAAGCTGAGCTGGCTTTTTCCATCACAACCGATGGTGCTCTGACTTTTTCTTCAACCCGAACCGGAGAGCAGAAATATCGTTATTCCCTGCCCCTTCCTGCCGGGAGTTCTGTTACTACCATTACCAGCGACCCATCGGATGGAAATCTGCTTGCGGCGGGTCTGAGCAATGGCCAGGTCATTATCTTCAAGCACGCTTATCGTATTACCTGGCCTGATGATAAAAGACTGATAACACCTAAGGTGACTTACCCCTATGGTGAGTCAGCCATTGACCTGGTGCCAGATAGTCAGCCAGTTTCACACCTGAGCATCAGTGACACTGAAGACCAGCTGCTGATCACCGGGCTGGGTGACAATCGGTTGAACATGACTGCTTTTACCAAGGAAGCAGATTTCCTGACTGAAGAAGTCACTCTGGAGGAAGAGAGTGTCACCCTGCCTGAAGTGGATGGACGCATTCGAGACGTTCTGATCGCGCCCGATCAACACTGGCTCTATGTACAATCAGGGTCAGAGAGTCTGACTCTGATTGATATTAGTAACATTAATCAGCCTCATGTAATGTCAGAAACCGACCTGACCACCAGCTCCGCAAAAGTTACGACCATGACTTTCCTGCTCGGAGGCGCGTCTCTAATGATCGGCGATGACACTGGCATGATCAGTCAATGGTTCATGGTTAGAAACGAACAAAATGAATGGTCTCTGCAAAGAATTCGTGAGTTCGAGCTGGCTGGAGAACCCATCACCCAGATCGTACCCGAACATCGCCGCAAGGGCTTTCTGGCTGCAGATGACAAGGGTAATGTTGGTATTTTCTACACTACTGCCAACAGGACGCTACTGACTGAAAGACTGACCGATGGGCCTGTTGAACAACTGGTCATTTCTCCTCGCAGTAATTACATGCTGATCAGTAGCAATGGCTCTACCGAGTTCTGGAGTGTTGAAAATGAGCACCCGGAAGTCTCCATGTCTGCACTCTGGGGCGAGGTCTGGTATGAAGGCTATGAGCAGCCAGAGTATATTTGGCAGTCATCCGCTTCAAACAATGATTTTGAGCCAAAGCTTAGCCTGACCCCTCTGGCCTTTGGTACTCTCAAGGCAGCCTTTTACGCCATGCTGCTGGCGACACCTCTGGCGATTGCCGGAGCCATTTATACGGCCTACTTCATGGCTCCCGCCATGCGTCGCAAGGTAAAGCCTGTTATTGAATTAATGGAAGCACTGCCCACCGTAATTCTGGGTTTCCTGGCCGGCCTTTGGTTGGCGCCTTTGATCGAGAGCAGCCTGGCAGGAATATTTGCTCTATTGTTGATTGTTCCCATAGGCATACTGTTGTTTGCTTTTGCCTGGGACTCAATGCCCAGCAGAATTCGCCATGCTATCCCTGAAGGCTGGCAAGCAGCCCTGCTGATCCCTGTTGTCCTGATCAGTGCCGCTATTGCCATGAATCTCAATGGTACGATTGAGGCCACTCTCTTTAACGGTGACCTGAGAGCCTGGCTAACTTCAGAACTTGGTATACCTTATGACCAACGTAATGCTCTGGTTGTGGGTCTGGCTATGGGATTTGCGGTTATACCCACTATTTTCTCTATCGCAGAAGACGCCATTTTCAGTGTCCCCAAGCATCTAAGCTATGGCTCTCTGGCACTGGGAGCGACCCCTTGGCAGACACTGATGCGAGTTGTGTTGCTGACAGCAAGCCCAGGTATTTTCTCTGCCGTAATGATCGGAATGGGCCGTGCTGTAGGTGAAACCATGATTGTACTTATGGCCACCGGTAATACCCCCATCATGGATGCCAATATTTTTGAAGGTATGAGAACCCTGGCAGCCAACATTGCTGTCGAAATGCCGGAGTCAGAAGTAGGCAGCAGCCACTATCGAATTCTGTTCCTTGCCGCACTGGTGCTGTTTTTGTTCACCTTTGTTGTTAACACCGCTGCCGAGATAGTTCGTCATCGACTGCGCAAGAAGTACAGTTCGCTTTAAGGAAGGAGCCAGAATATGAACAATAAAATAAGTAACTGGTACAAAACTGGCTCTCCCTGGGTTTGGCTGAATGCCGGAGCTGTAGCCATCAGCGTTATCCTTGTCGTTGGTCTTTTGAGCTTGATTGCTATACGAGGCCTGGGGCACTTCTGGCCGGGGCAAATTCTGGTAGCAGACTATGCCCCACCGAATCAGGAAAGCAGACTGATCGCCGGGGAAATTTCAGATACCGAATCAGTCTCTGCATCCCGACTGGAAGCTGCAGGCCTGCCGGTTCCGAAAGGTATGGAAACACTTACCCGTGATCTTCTGAAAGTGGGTAACAGAGATGTTTCAGGCTCAGATTTTGCCTGGGTCATAGACCTCTGGCTGGAGAACCGCCGTTATCCCGAAAACATTGTCGCCCTGGAGCGACGTGAGTGGGGTAACTTCTACGGTTATCTGACCAGCATCAAACAGAATGGAAACATTGTTACTGAAGGCGATGCTGTATGGCCCGAGTTCCAGAAAAGACTGGATAGAGCTCTGTCTATTTACGATGAAATCTACGCCATTGAAAAGCACGAAATAGGTTCTGTTAATTCCAGGCTTGAGCGCCTGCGTCTGGAACAACGAGGCCTCGAACTGAACGAAACAGCGACCCCTCAGGCACTGGCCGACATAGAGGCTCAGCGCAAGGTATACCAGGCTGAATATAAGGTTATGGAAGCCAAACTGGGTGATCTTTATGTTGCTTTCAACCGAGATAGTCTGGTTGCCACGACCGTTGATGGCATAGAGATTGAGCAGTCTTTTGGTAAAATAGTCCGGGCGTATAAGCCTAACGCTATGACACTGCCTCAAAAGATGCTCTTCTATCTCGACAAGGTGGCCGAATTTATTACCGACGACCCCAGAGAAGCGAACACTGAAGGGGGAGTCTTTCCAGCCATTTTTGGTACCGTCATGATGGTTATTCTTATGTCCATCATTGTGACGCCTTTTGGTGTAATTGCTGCCGTTTATCTCCGTGAATATGCCAACCAGGGCTGGTTAACCCGAACCATTCGGGTTGCTGTAAATAACCTGGCAGGTGTTCCTTCCATTGTTTACGGTGTATTCGGTCTCGGTTTCTTTATTTATTTTGCCGGTAGCCAGATCGACCAAGTGTTCTTTCAGGAAGCGCTCCCAGCACCCACTTTCGGTACTCCGGGGTTACTCTGGGCATCCATTACCCTGGCCTTATTAACACTGCCAGTTGTTATTGTTGCAACTGAAGAAGGCCTGTCACGAATTCCCAGCTCTGTCCGCGAAGGCAGTCTGGCTCTGGGAGCTACCAAAGCAGAAACTCTCTGGCGAGTGGTTCTGCCTATGGCCAGCCCTGCCATGATGACAGGATTGATTCTTGCTGTTGCCCGTGCCGCCGGTGAGGTAGCACCTCTCATGCTGGTAGGTGTTGTGAAGCTGGCTCCCAGTTTGCCCCTGGATGGAAACTATCCATTCTTGCATCTGGATCAGAAATTCATGCACCTGGGCTTCCATATTTACGATGTGGGCTTCCAGAGTCCAAACGTAGAAGCGGCTCGACCTTTGGTTTATGCCACAGCGCTTTTACTGGTTGTTGTTATTGCTGTGCTTAACCTGTCAGCAGTCGCTATTCGCAACCACTTGCGTGAAAAATACAAGAGCCTTGAGGCTTAAGATTAATACGGTGCAGACTCAGAGAAATAAAGCTGTAACAACACTGAATCATGATCAGTTCCATGGTGGAACCGTCAGATTCAGCAGAAATGACTCAGTGACTGATAAAGAAAAAAACACGAGTCAGAAAAAAACAGCCTTGAGCGGTAAAAAAAAAGTTTCCCTGAGTGTGCCAGGAAGGTTTAATTACGTATTAAAGGTAACATCATGCTGGATGAGGCACTGGACTTGAATACTCCTACCCGGACAGAGAATGAACAGAGGAGAGCGGCTCCCGAAGAGACCAGCTCAACACCGGCGTTTAATCTCGATAGTCTGGGACGCAGTCGTCGCAAACTTAGTCTTGAGCAGGAAGAAAGCTGCCTCGACGTCAGAAATTTAAACCTGTTTTATAGTGAGAAGCAGGCGCTGCACGATATATCGCTGATGATTCCCAAACGCAGGGTAACGGCTTTCATTGGCCCATCAGGCTGTGGTAAATCAACGCTGTTACGCAGCATGAACAGAATGAACGACTTGGTTGAAGGCTGCCGTGTAGAAGGCGAAATTCAACTGGATGACCAGAATATTTATCAGAAAGGGGTCAACGTTGCTGACCTTCGTCGCCGGATTGGCATGGTATTCCAGAAGCCGAACCCTTTCCCAAAAAGTATTTATGAAAACGTTGCTTACGGGCTGCGTATTCAGGGAATAAACAAGAAACGTGTACTGGATGAAGTGGTAGAGTGGGCTCTACGCAGTGCAGCCCTCTGGGATGAAGTCAAAGACCGACTGCATGAAAGTGCTCTGGGCATGTCCGGCGGTCAGCAGCAACGTCTGGTCATTGCGAGGACCATTGCCGTTGAGCCTGAAGTTCTCCTGTTGGACGAACCGGCTTCCGCTCTGGACCCCATTTCGACTCTAAAAATTGAAGAACTTATTAACAAGCTCAAGTCCAAGTTCACCATTGTCATTGTTACCCACAACATGCAACAGGCTGCTCGTGTCTCAGACTACACAGCGTTTATGTATATGGGTAAGCTTATTGAATTCGGTGATACAGATACGCTGTTCACGAACCCACAACAAAAACAAACTGAAGATTATATAACCGGCCGTTACGGCTGAATGCCCATAGCCAATAAAAGCACCTGGAAAACCCATGGATACCAAAAGCGAACTTCTTAGCCATCATATTTCCCAGCAATTTAACCATGAGCTGGAGGAATTACGAAACAATCTCCTCTCCATGGGGGGGCAGGTTGAAAAGCAGGTATCCGATGCTATAAACGCGCTGATCAGTGCTGACAGTGAAGGGGCTGCTGTGGTCTGTGAAAAAGACACAGAGATCAACTTCATGGAACTGGCTATTGATGAGGAATGCTCTCGCATTCTGGCCAGACGTCAGCCTGCAGCCAGTGATCTCCGCCTGGTAATTTCCTGCTCCAAGGCTGCTACTGACCTGGAAAGGATTGGCGACGAGGCCGCTAAAATAGCCCGATTTGCTATCAGTCTCAGTGAGCAGGGAGAAGCTCCCAAAGGCTATATCGAAACCCGTCATATTGGTAATCATGTACGACAGATGGTTCAGGATGCACTGAATGCTTTTGCCCGTTTTGACGCCGATTTGGCTCTGGCTGTTGCCAAGGAAGATAAAACTGTAGACCGTGAGTACAAGAGTGCAACACGGGAATTGGTTACTTATATGATGGAAGATCCGAGATCCATTACCCGGGTTCTGAATATCATGTGGGTATTGAGATCCCTTGAGCGAATTGGCGATCATGCCCGTAATCTGGCGGAATATGTTATCTACCTGGTAAAAGGTACTGATGTACGACACATTGGTATTAAAAGAATTCAGGAAGAAGTTTTTGACAAGGTTTGATCAGGGAATTCTCAGCATTGCATTGAATACAGGCCCGAGCCGCTCCGGATTCGGGTCCTTCATGCAAGCAAATTGACGTGTAATTTCATCCGCCCGATCCGGTGCTACTTTTTCTGCAAGCAATCTCACCAGCACAGGTGTCATGACCATACATTCGTTGGCCGTATGACTCAAAGCATTAGAGAGACTTAAATCTGTCAATCTCATTTTCGGGCTGAAGTCTCTTTTATAATAAGCGACCAGCTGAACAGCAAATAAATCCTGCATTGCACCTTCGGTACTGGAAAGCTCTCTTGCCAGCACATTAGCTACACCTTGATTTAATGCAATTCTGTTCAGAAGATCCTCCAACGTATGTCCTATGTCTTCTGTACCATAGGCATTGCCTGTTTTTTCCAAACAAATCATATGAACATAACGCATCACTTCGGATAACTTGTGGATGCGATGCCCAGCATCCCCAACACACATAGCATGAATACACTCATTAAGCGCTTTTGTGGCTCTGAGCTCAACTTCTTCTATAGATAAGGGATTAACTGTAGTCTCTATGGATTTGGGTTTTAGCTGAATGTTTGGTTTTCTCTTTTCATCCAGACGAAAACTGACATATTGATTTGGTTCTCTTTCATGGGCTTGCCTATCTAAAATATTTTTTTCTTTTCTGGAACGAGTAAGCGCATGCTTATGTTCAAAGATTGGTGTTGTACCTTTTCTCTTTTTGACCAGCATACCTCTAAAACTTGCCCAGTCTTTTTTTAACCCATCTACAGTGAAATGAGTTCGAGCAAAAGTTTTAATGGCTCTGGTAACAGCACTCATAGGCTTGACTCAATCTTTCATATGAAGTCTATTGAAAACAGTCTGCCCTATAGGCAAGAGCTCTTTTTCACTAGCAGATACTCCATTAATCTGTTTTTGTAATGCCTGTTTTTCATCGGGAAGTAAACTGCCCGTCATTTCATAATAAAGCTCTAAAGTATTATGCAAGAAATTACAGCCTCTAACACCCAAACAATTTATAGCAAGAGGTTGAGCTTCAACCTCACTCCCTTTTTTAGCACGGACTTTAATCACATTCAGTTGAGCCGAAGCGCGAATAAATTTATAAAAAAATCCTTTTTCGCTTAATAGAGTTTTTATTTTCTCCTGATCATCCGCAGTCAGCTCAACCTCATCAAAAAGATCGCGCGTTGCCTGACCCATATCTTCTGGCCCAGGCTTGCACCCTTTTGCTATGTAAAGGGCTTTAAATACTGAGGAGTGCAACTCCAGAAGATTCTTCATTAATTCATTCGTTAATGTTTTGGCTTCTTCAGAGGAAAGATCCTGAATACCAGCTCCTCTTTCTACCAGTTTTTCCAGAAAGCTGGTCATTTGCGACCTCGCCTTCTCTTCATGTTTTTCAAGGTGCCAGTTATACAGTTTGACAGCCACACTCCAGGGTGATGCTTTTCTTTTATGAACAGACTTGTTAAATGACAACTCGGTATTGGGCGACCTAGCTACTTTGTCCAAAGCTGTAGTCAAAGCTTCAAGAACATAAACCAGCTTACCAAAAACAGCGCCATATAATTTTTCACAGCTTTTTTTAAAGCCAGCAAGACTTATATGATCCGAAACAAAAGATTTAACCCCTTCAAAACTCACTCAACACCTCCATGTCAAAAAAGCATCATATTGCCTACCCAATGTAATTTTATAAAATCAAGCGACAGATATCAGACACTCTTTAATTGCTTTCTTATTAATCATTTAAGACCAGTAAACTGCGCTAATCTTATTTTCATAAACCTTTCTACAGAATAAGCAGTAACTCTGTATTTTTATTTTTTTGTTTCAGTGGCAGGGACCATGAATTACAGTGCAGCTGCAGACGATGCGACAGAAGAGTGGGGGATACCCGAGAGTGACCAGCAGGAATTTGACCCATTGCTGGAATGTCTCAGTATTTTAACCAAACATTATGGCAAGCCTTTTTCCCACGACTCTCTTCGTGCTGGATTACCGCTTGAAAATGGCAAGCTTACCGCAGATCTATTCTCCCGGGCTGCCGAGAGAGCAGGCCTTGCCTCTAAAACCCATAAAAGAGAATTGAAAGATATTTCTCCTTTGGTTACCCCCACGGTTATCTTTCTCAAACAACGTAAAGCCTGCATTCTGATTGATATTGATCATGAAGAAGGCAAAGCTCGTGTGATTCTTCCTGAAGCAGGAGATGGTGTTAAGCGAATCAACATCTCTGACCTGGAAGAACACTATACCGGATATACTATCTATGTCCGGGAAAAGCATCGTTATGACAAACGGACTCCAACAACCCTCAATATTCGCTCAAGACACTGGTTCTGGGGCACTATTCTGGGCTCCTGGAGAATCTACCGTGATGTTTTACTGGCTTCTTTGTTGATTAATATTTTTGTGGTTGCCAGTCCACTGTTTGTTATGAACGTTTATGACAGAGTGGTTCCCAATCAGGCTTTTGACACACTCTGGGTATTAGCTATCGGAGCCATTATTGTCTTCAGTTTTGACTTCATTCTGAAAATGATTCGAAGTTATTTTATTGATCTTGCTGGTAAAAAATCAGACATATTGCTCTCTTCCAGAATTATGGAGCGTGTGCTGGGGCTTAGTATGTCAGCCAAGCCGGTTTCGGTGGGTTCTTTTGCCAAGAGCCTTCAGGAGTTTGAGAGTATCAGGGAATTTATCACTTCATCGACGATTATTGCCCTGGTTGATCTGCCTTTCACCCTGATCATTTTGATGGTTATTTTTATTCTGGGTGGCCCACTGGCTTACATTCCTCTTTTCTGTATGGCACTGATCGCTGCCTACAGTTTTGCTATTCAGGGGCCTCTTAAACGCTCGGTTGAAAAGACCCTTCGCTCCAATTCACAGAAAAATGCCACCCTGATTGAAAGCCTTTCAGGCATGGAAGCGCTGAAGATTGCCCAGGCAGAGAGTGAAATTCAGTACAAATGGGAAAAAGCGGTTGGCCACATAGCCACCTGGAGTATCAAAACCAAGTTACTGAGTTCATCTGCCTCTACCATCAGCGCCTATGTTCAGCAGATGTGTAACATCGCTCTGGTGGCCTATGGTGTCTTCCTGATTTCTGAAGGCGACCTCAGCATGGGCGGCCTGATTGCCACGGTTATGCTGTCAGGTCGTTGCCTGGCCCCCATGGCTCAGGTAGCTGGCCTTGCTACTCGCTACAATCAAGCAAAATCAGCACTCGATGGGCTTAACCAGATCATGGACATGCCCGTTGAGCGTCCAGCAGACCGTGATTATGTCCACCGCCCTGAGTTGACTGGCAGCATTGAGTTTGACGGGGTTAATTTCACCTACCCTGGCCAGGAAATTCAGGCTCTCAGAAACATCAATCTGAGAATCAATTCAGGTGAGAAAGTTGCCATCATCGGCCGCATTGGTTCTGGAAAAACGACCATTGAGAAACTGATTCTTGGTCTCTATGAACCTGATGAAGGAGCCATCAGAGTCGATGGCATTGACCTTCGACAAATTAATCCTTCGGATTTACGCAGCAGTATTGGCTGTGTTTCTCAGGATATCACCCTGTTCTATGGCAGCATCAAGGAGAACATCACTCTGGGTGCCAGCTTTGTCGAAGATACTGCACTGCTGAAAGCTGCTGAACTTTCAGGCGTTACCGAGTTCGCTAACAAACACCCTAACGGTTTGGACATGATCGTGGGCGAAAGAGGCCAGAACCTTTCAGGAGGCCAACGTCAAAGTATCGCTTTGGCCAGAGCTTTACTGATGGATCCACCCATATTGATTCTGGATGAGCCTTCCAGCTCAATGGATAACACCACAGAATTGAGAGTAAAAGAGCAACTTAAAAAGCAGTGCAAGGATAAAACCATTGTTCTGGTCACTCATAAAGCCTCCATGCTGGAGTTGGTTGATCGCTTGATCGTGGTTGATAACGGAAAAATTGTCGCGGACGGACCCAAGGATCAGGTCCACGCTGCTCTTAAACAGGGCAAATTAAAAATCGAATAACCTGGCTGAGATTGATAGAACCTATTCATAGAATAAAGCTGTCATCCAACTGCCAACGATACAGAATGAATTGAACAGGATCGTGCAATGAGTGAGTACAAGGACGATAAAACACCTTCTGAGACACCTGAAGAGCAGCCTCAAAACCCTTCGGATTATGACAGCCCGGTGCCCGACAATTCTGATGAACCAGCAGATGAATCAGCAAATGAAAAAGCCCTGACAGGTGAACAGGTGCTAGATGATCCGGAAGAGCTCGACAGACAGCTCCAGGACGCCGAAAACGAAAAAGACCTTAAGAGTAACACCTCTCCTCTGGAAGAAAATATCAGCCCGGAAGACCTTGAGTATATGTCTGACACCAGCGCTGCTGTGCTGATGAAAACGCCCAGAGGCGGTAGGCTGCTGATTTACACCATGTTATTAGCCATAGGCTCTGCCATCATCTGGGCCAGTGTAGCTCCGCTGGATGAAATCACTCGAGGCATGGGAAAAGTCATTCCTTCTACTCATCTTCAGGTCATTCAAAATCTGGAAGGTGGTATTTTGGAAGAGCTTTTTGTCAGAGAAGGTGAGCTGGTCAAGGAAGGACAACCTCTTCTGCAACTGGATGACACCCGCTTCAAATCCACTTTCAGGGAAAGCGCTGTTGAGTATTACAGTGAACTGGCCAAAGCAGCCAGATTAAAAGCTGAACTTTCTGGCACTCCCTTAAAATTCCCTCCTGAATTAAGTGATCATCAATCCTATGTTGATCGAGAAGTCCAGATTTTTCAGAGACGGGAAGCAGGCCTTAAAGCTGAGCTTGATATATCGAACAAGCAAGCTTCTCAAGCCAAGCATGAACTGGCGGCTTCCGAAGCACAGCTGGAGTTCTTGGCCACCAGTCTGGAGCTGGGTGAAGAGGAATTGGAACTGACTACACCATTGGCCGAGCAGGGTGTCGTTTCTCATGTTGAAATGATTCAGCTCAAGCAGAGAGTCAATGACTTGGCCTCCGAGAAAAGAATGACAGAGCTCTCTATTCCGAAACTCAACGCTGCTTATCAGGAGGCCCTCGCACGTAAGCGAGAGCTCACTATCAAATTCCGTGAAGAAGTCGTTCAGGAATTGAAAGATGCTGAAGTCCGCCTTGATCAACTTTCTGAAACCCAGACCAATCTGGAAGATCAGGTTGTCAGAACATTACTTCGCTCCCCTGTGGAAGGCATTGTCAAAAAGATCAATGTGAAGACTGTAGGTGGGGTTGTTCAGCCAGGGATGGATGTCATGGAAATTGTCCCTGTAGAGGACACCTTATTGGTTGAAGCTCAGATTGCTCCCAAAGATATTGGATTCCTCAGAGAGGGCATGAAATCAGTAGTCAAGCTGACCGCTTATGACTTCGCCGTTTATGGTGGGCTTGAAGGCCTGGTAGAACATATCAGTGCAGATACTATCAAAGACGAAAAAGGTGAAAGTTTTTACATCGTTCGCATCAGAACCCATGAGAACCAACTGGGTAGCCCTGAACAGCCACTGGAAATTATCCCGGGAATGAAAGCCAACATAGATATCATCACCGGGGAAAAAACCCTGATGGAATATCTGATGAAGCCCATTCTAAGAGCCAGACAAAACGCCCTGACCGAACGATGAGAGCTTGTCAAAATCCATCTGGGTATTATTTTTTTAGAATATTTAAGAATTAAAATTAAATATTTAAATTACCTTATGAAATAAATCATCTAACCACATGATTTTATTTCATTTTCTTATATATCTTTCTCCTCCTCTCTGCATAGCTTATGACTAAGCTTTCTAATAGATGTGCTTTTTTATCAAGTAATGGTGTGAGAAGGAGTTCTCCCCTACCTGTAACCTGACGTCCCCCTGCTCAGGCTTTCACTACTGAACTCCTCTTTGCACAACAAGGAAGTGGGCAAGGGAATATGCATTCAGACTCTGATGGTTCCAGGCCAGTCATCGGCCATATTCAGGAAACCGATGGCTCCGTAGTCGTCATCACTCCCGATGGCAGCAAGCGCATTCTTCAGGAAGGAGATCCACTCTATCTCAATGACAGGGTGATTTCAGAGTCCAGTGGTTTAACCTCTATTCGCCTTCTTAATAATGAAGTCATTCAACTGGGTGGCCAGTCGCAGCTTGTAATGCAGCGGAGTATGCTCCAGGCAACCCCTACTGACATCCCTGAGCCATCCGAAGTCGAACAGATTCAGACTGCCATTGCTGATGGAGCAGACCCTGTTGAAGTATCTGAACCATCCTCAGCTGGGGATAGTGATAATCCCTCACGGGATCAATCTCCAGATGTGATCAGTAATTCTCTTGGAAAAGCCGCCATTCTGGAAAGAGACGCTCAGGAAAAGGAACAACAAGACCAATCAGTATCTGAGCAGTTATCAGAGTCTTCTGAAGAACTTAAATCACAGATTGCACAAGAAGAAGATGAAGAGATAAAAAGTGCTCTGGCTGTCAATTATGCGCCCACTGCTCATAACATGACCATGGGGAGCAGTGAGAACGGAACAGAACTGGAGGGTAAGCTCCATGTTTACGACGCCAATACTGGCGAAGTCTTAACCTACAGTCTGGTGACATCCCCCTCCTCCGGACAACTGTTTCTTAACAATGATGGCAGCTTCCGCTTCCTCACAGGCAGTGATTTCGAATACCTTGCTGCAGGTGAACAATCAGTCGTTACTTTTATCTTTGAAGTCACAGACAGTCGTGGTGCCCGCTCTCAAGCTTCCGTTGATATCACCATCAAAGGTGTGAATGATACACCGGAAGTGGCCGGACCGATCTCGGCCGATATTATTCAAAATGATGATGAGACCATCATTGACCTGCTCTCCCGCTCTTCTGATAAGGATCTTTCAGACACTCTCTCTGTCACTCAATTACGTCTCACCGAAGGTAATGAAGCGGGTGTCAGTATAGGTCTGGACAGCAACAGTCTGAGCATTGACCCTGAAACCTACAACTATCTGGCTGAAGGCGAATCAGAAACTCTGACCTACGAATACCAGGTAACGGGTTCCCAGGGAGAGTCCGTTCCTCAATCCGTGACCATCACCCTCTCCGGAACCAATGATCAGCCCCAGGTCAGGGAAGCGATAATCAAGACCTCTGACCAGAACAGCAATGACTTTAATGTTGATTTGTTAGCAGGTGTATTTGACATAGATGCCACAGATACCCTCAATGTTGTTTCTCTGAGGCTCACTGCTGGAGACCCTGCTGGTATCACTATTGCTGATGATGGCAACAGTCTTTCGGTAGATACTTCTGCCTACGAGCACTTGGCAGAAGGTGAATCTGACGAGATTGAATACAGCTATGAAATCGATGATGGTCACGGAGGGGTTGTCAGTCAGAGTGCATCTATTTCTATTGAGGGCGTGAATGATAATCCGGAAGACCTTGATCTCGACGGGACCCAAATTGATGAAAACCACGATGGTGCTGTCGTAGGCTCTTTATCCACCACAGACAAAAATCTTTCTGACACTCACAGTTACAGCGTCGATGACAATCGATTTGAAGTGGTTGATGGTGATCTCAAACTAAAAGATGACGTCGCTCTGAATTATGAAACAGAAGGGTCCATTGATGTCGAGGTAACAACAACCGACGTTCATGGCGCCGCCTATTCAGAGAGTTTTACCGTTAAAGTCAACGACATCAACGAAGCGCCGGTCTCCTCAGACAGTTCTGCCACTATTGATGAAGATTCTCTCTATCGTTTCTCTCTGAACGACTTTCCTTATAACGATGAAGATAACGGCGATCAACTTGAAACCGTTGTCATTGAATCACTACCAGCCAACGGATCGCTTGAGCTCAATGGTACTCCGATATCTGAAGGTGACGCCATTAGCCGGCCGGATATTTCTGCTGGCTTGCTGACCTTCCTTCCTGAATCTAATGAAAGCTCAGAAAACTACACCCACTTTAACTTTCGGGTAAATGATGGTGAGCTGTCTTCTGATATTCAAACGTTTACCTTCGATGTTACCCCTATTGCAGACACCCCCTCGTTCAGCCTTAATGCTTCTGAAGTCATTTCATCATCAAGCTTTGATTACGAAATCAGCATTCAGGAAGATACCCCCATACCTCTGAATCTCAGCAGTGCTCTTACTGATACTGATGGCTCGGAAACCTACCAGTTAATTCTTTCTGGGGCACCAGCCGGAAGCATTCTTACCGATGGTAACCAGAGTATCACTGCGAATGGCAGCGACATTGATATCAGTAGCTGGCAACAAGATACTCTGAGACTAACGCCTTCAGAAAACAGCCATTTAGACTTCACTCTGACTTTCACAGCCACTGCTTCTGAATCTGCCAACAATGATCAATCCATAATCAGCAAAACGCTCCATGTTGACCTGAGTGGGACTGTCACAGAAGACGACGCAGTTACATTAACTACCAGTGGCAATCTGACCGTTACCGATATTGATGACAACGAATCAGAATTCCAAGCGGATACGCTTTCAGGAAATCATGGACAGTTATCAATAGTTGCTGATGGTAGATGGACCTATAGCGCAGATAACAACCAAAGCGCCATTCAGGAACTGGGTCAGGGCGATTCACTGACTGACAGCTTTACCATTCTGACAGCTGATGGCACAGAACATACGGTATCAGCAACTATTCGAGGTACCAATGATGCCCCCGTTGTCACTGCGGGAGGTACCCTCACTTACACAGAAAATGATGGTGCACAGGCAGTAGACGCTCACATCACTCTGGCCGATATAGATTCAGTCACCATTGATAGCGCCACAATCAGCATTAGCAGTAACTTCAGTGCAGCTGAAGACAGCCTGGCCTTTACGGATCATAACGGTATTTCAGGACACTGGGATTCATTAACCGGCTCAATCACTCTTTCAGGTACTGCAACCGTTGCCCAATACCAGGAAGCACTGAGAACAGTCACCTACTCCAACAGTTCTGAGTCACCCAGCACCGCAGATCGTACCATCAGCTTCAGTGTTGATGACGGCCATGACAGCAGCAATATAGCCACTAGCACCATTACGGTTACTGCTGTAAATGATGCTCCGGATACAGAAGATATCCTGGTCACATCAGACGAAGATGCACCTTATATCTTTACTACTTCTGATTTCACATTCTCAGACCCGGATGCCAGACAAACACTGCAAAGCATAAAGATCACCCAGTTACCCTCAGCAGGTGAACTGCTCTACAACGGATCGGCCGTCACTGCAGATATGGAAGTGACAAAAAATGATCTGCTGGCCGGTCGCTTACGATTTGAACCAGCTGAAAACGAAAATGGCAACTTGTATGCTTCATTCGAATTTCAGGTCAGTGATGGCGAACTCTTCTCATCTTCAGCAACTTTCGATTTCAGCATTATACCGGTCAATGATGACCCAACGGTGAGCGCTGCCATTGCCGAAAGCTTTGTCGAAGACTCAGCTTCAGTCGACATCAACCTGCTTGATTATGCCGCAGATGTTGATACAGGCGATACTCTCTCTGTTACACAGGTCACTTTATCCTCTGGTAATGATTCTGGCATCACCATCAACGGCAACACACTGACCGTCGACCCTGATGCCTATGACTATCTTCCAGACGGGGTCACTGAAACTATTGTCTACAGCTATGACATTGAAGACGGCAATGGAGGTTCAGTTTCCCAGACAGCCACTCTGGTCATCACCGGCACAAACGACAGCGCACAAATAACAGGTCTTGATACTGCAACTGTTACTGAAGGCAGTCATGCCAACACTCTGACGACATCAGGCTCTCTCACTGCTTCTGATGCAGATCAGGGGGAATCACAGTTTGAACCTGAAACACTGACCGGGAATTATGGTGATCTGGTCATAGGTGCAAACGGTCAGTGGACTTACACAGCTGACAACACTCTTCTGGCTATTCAAGGTCTGGATGACGGCGATACGTTGAGTGAAACCTTCACGGTAACCACAGCAGGCGGTGATACTCACAACATTGATATGACTATCGCTGGCACCAACGATGCTCCGGTCATTGGTGCGGGAATGAGCGATCAGACTGCAACCGAAGAACAGGCCTTCAGTTATCAGCTTCCTTCAGAAGCTTTTTCCGATATAGACGGCGACAGCCTGACTTACTCCGCCACATTGAATGACGGCAGTCCTTTACCTTCATGGGTAACGTTTAATCCTTCAACGGGTACCTTCTCCGGAACACCAGATGATCCGGACCTTGGACAGATCATCGTTAAAGTCACCGCCAGCGATGGAGACCTCAGTACTTCAGGCCAATTCAAGATAAACGTTGCGGCTGTCAATGATCCACCCGAGCTTCAGTCATCGCCTCTGGTTGACGACATCATCACAGCCCTGGACTTTAATACCGGTGCGGGTCTGTTAGCCAATGATCTGTCTACTGAAGGCAATGATGCCAGCTTTTCCGGCAGCGTAAACTGGGTCTCAGGACATGACAACACCGGCAGTGCGTTCAATATGGATGGCTCAGAGGGTCATGCTGAACTGCAGGGCTTGAGTACAGGTGGTGCCATGACCATCTCTGCCTGGGTTCAATTCGACAGTTTTGATGAGTACTGGTCCAGAATTCTGGATTTTGGTAACGGACAAAGTGACAACAATATTGTACTGGGTCATACCGGCAGTAATAGTGGTATCGGATTTCATATTTATTCTGGTGGCGCTGATGATCCGAAAGGCACACTTGAGATCAATAACTTTTTCACCGCAGGTGAATGGGTTCACATCACTGCCACCGTTGAAGCCGATGGCACCATGTCCATCTACAGAAACGGTGAACTGGCTGGACAAGCTGATGGTGTGGTTCCAGAGGAAATGGTACGTACTGGAAACTTCCTGGGCAAGAGTCACTGGCCAGAAGACGGTTATCTGGACGGTAGCATTGATGAACTGGTTATTGCCAACGGAGCGGTTAGTGCAGATCAAGCCAAGGCCATTTATCAGGCTGACACAGTCAACAACTTACTGTCCGACAGCTTTCATGTAGAAGAACACAGCATCTCTGGTACTGAGATTGGTACTGTCAGTGCTACCGACGTAGATAATCCAAACCTGAGTTATTCACTGACTGACGACGCAAGTGGACGCTTTACTATTGATTCCGATACAGGAATGATCACCGTTGCCACTTCTGACAGCACCCTTCTAGATCATGAAACCGCTGGCAGTCATAACATATCGGTTCAGGTCAGCGATGGATCTCTTACAGATACTCGTACCTATACCATCTATCTGACTGACACCAATGACACCCCTGATGCTCAGGATGAAACCGTATCAACATTGGAAGACAGCAGTTACACCTTCACCAGCAGTGACTTCAACTTTAGTGATGCCGATCAAGATGACTCTCTCAGCCAGATCCGCATTGAAAACCTGCCAGAAAACGGTGAGCTATTGCTGAACGGCGTATCTGTTTCACAGGCTGACACTGTTTCAAAGGAAGATATAGAATCAGGTCTTCTCACTTTCAAGCCTGCTCTGAATGCCAACGGTGATGGCTATGACAGCTTTAGCTTTTCCGTTGCAGACCAGCAGAATGTCTTCTCTCTGTCCAAGAATGTAATGACGGTAGACGTCACTGCGGTCAATGATACTCCGGTTGTCAGCGCAGGCATTAGCCATACGGTTAACGAAGATCAAACCATCACTCTGACAGAAGCTCAACTTCTGGTTAACGCTTCAGACATAGATGGAGACACCCTATCTGTCAGTAATGTCAGAGTTGATAATGGCAGCGTTGGTGTCACAGATAATGGCAACGGAACCTGGACGATCACCCCTGTTGTTCATTGGTCAGGTACCAGTCAGTTGTCATTTGATATTTCTGATGGAAACGAATCCGTTACGAATACCTTATCACTTGCCATTACACCGGATGCAGATGCGCCCTCACTCCTTTTCAACAACAGTGCCCAAAATGCCACTGTTAGCGCTAATGAAGACACCAGTATTGCCCTGAATCTTGCGGCTGATCTGACAGATACAGACGGTTCTGAAACCCTGGATGTGCTCATTGAAGGTCTGCCCACCGGAGCAGAGATCACTGACGGTTCCGAGATAGTCACGTCCACCGGCGGTCCAATCAATATTTCCAGCTGGAACCTTGCCAACTTGTCGGTTACGCCCATTGATCATCATGAAACGGACTTCTCGATCAGTGTCACAGCTACAGCAACAGAGCTGTCAGGTGGGAGTACTTCTTCTACAACCCGCGAGATCCTGATTGATATCCAGCCTCAAAATGATTCAGCGATCATCACCGGTATCCACACGGGCTCAGTCACTGAAGATGACTTCAGTACTTATGGCCCATTGGGCCAGAGGGAATTGATCGCTGCAGGCGACCTGGATATACAGGAACATGACGCAGGCGAAGCTGCCTTTCAGGCAGAAACAGTATCAGGCTCTTATGGTGATTTAACCATCAACAGTAATGGTCAGTGGGAATACATCGCAGATTCACGACAATCTGAAATTCAAGCGTTAGGGGTCACAGAAACACTACAGGATACTCTCACCGTTCAATCCTTGGACGGCACCACTCATGACATCACCATTACGATTCAGGGTGCCAATGATCAGGGTGACGGAGCACCTTTATTTCTAGGCTCGCTGGCTGAAGATAACACTCTGGTCATTAACGAATCATCCATACTGAATGCCGTTTCTGATATTGATGGCGATACGCTCACGGTCACTGCTATTCAACTGCCCGTTGGAGGGCATTCCATCGTCAATAACAACGATGGCACATGGACTCTGACACCTGCACAAGACTTCAATGGCATGCTGGAAATGCTCTATGTGGTCAGTGATGGCACGTTGGGCTATGAAGTGAATAACCTTGTTCGGGTCAACATTACATCGGTTGCTGATACTGCTGTTATCTCAGGTGATGATACAGCGTCTCTGACAGAAGATACTGTAGCCACACTCACTGCCAGCGGCTCCCTGAGTGTTATCGATCCAGATGCAGGAGAAGCAGTATTTAGCAGTGAAACCATCAATGGCAATTATGGCGATCTCGCAATCGACAGTGATGGAAACTGGAGTTATTCAGCTGATAACTCTCAGGCGCCTATTCAGCAGTTGGGTGATGGAGACAGTCTCTCCGAAACATTCACAGTACAAACTGCCGATGGCACCACAAAAGATATCACCATCACTCTGAATGGCACCAATGATGCTCCAACCGTTTCCTCAGCCATTGATCTGGGCAACATTGATGAAGACACCAGCTTAACCATTACAGAAGCCCAACTGCTCGCGAATGCTTCAGATATAGACGGCGACAGCCTTTCAGTAAACAGTTTAGTCGTGGCTGACAGCAATCATGGATCAGTGACAGACAATGGTAATGGCACCTGGACCTTCACACCCGCAGCCAACTTCAACGGCGATAATATTTCTTTTAACTTTATCGTCAGTGACGGTCACTCTGGAGGAGATAGCAACGGAACTGCTGTCGTTGATATTAATGCTTTAGCAGATAACCCTGTCATTTCTCCTGATACTAGCGAGACAACCATTAGCAGTTGGGGTTTTGAAGACACCGTTATAGGCTCAGACTGGCAGGATGTTAACGCATCACCAGAAGGGTGGAGCAGCGCAGCAGGACTCTTCGAATTTCAGCGCAATGGTGCTGACAGTAATACTGCTTTTGAAGGCAATCAATGGCTTGAACTGGATACAGATCAGACTCTTGATACCATCAGCTATCAAGCAGATACCAGTGACGGGCAACCCTTCCTCTTTGAGTTTGCTACTAAAGAGCGCCGGGCTGATACAACCGATGACTTTGAAATTTACTGGAATGGGGAACAGATAGCCACAATAACTCCTACCGACCGCTGGACAGTACACCGCATTGAGCTTCCTCCAACAGGAGAAGACACAACCAGCCTTGAAATCAGGGAACTCTCCGGTGCAAATGACTTTGAAGGTTCATTGCTGGATGACTTAAAGGTTCTTAAAGTCGGTATTACTCCCAGTGACGACCCTGCTTATGATTTCAGTATCACCAGCCTCGAAGATACCGGTATTCCTCTGAACCTTGGCACAGTCACCAGTGGTGGAACAGAGTCAATCACCACCCATTTGGCTGGTATTCCTACAGGCAGTGTACTGACAGATGGAACCCATACGGTAAATGCTGATGGCAGCAATATTGATGTATCAACCTGGAACCTAAGCGCACTTTCCCTGACACCTCCTGCTCACAGCCATACTGACTTCACGATTACCATTGCCTCTACTGCGACTGAAGGGAATGGTGACTCTGCCAGCAGCAGTAGCAGTCTCAGAGTTGAACTCCTCGCTGAGAATGATTCACCTACAGCGATTAATCTTGATTCTCTCTCAGTGTCTGAGAACTCGGCAGGCGCTGTAGTTGGCAGTCTCAGCACATCGGATGCTGACTCGGATGACAGTCACAGTTATTCAGTCAACGATAATCGTTTTGAAATCGTCAATGGCCAGCTCAAGCTCAAAGACGGTGTCAGCCTTGATTATGAAACAGAAGACAGTATTACTCTGAATGTCACTACTGAAGACACTGAAGGGGTGGCTTACACAGAAAACTTCACTCTGTCAGTAGCTGATACAAATGACGCTCCGGTTACTGCAGGTTCCACCAGCCACTCTGTAGATGAAGACAACAGTCTGACAATCACTAAAGCGGAACTGCTGGCAAATACAACGGATGCAGATGGTGACAACTTATCAGTGAGCAATGTTCAGGTAACCAGTGGTCAGGTATCTGTAACTGACAATGGCAACAATACCTGGACTTTAACACCTTCAGCTGAATGGTCAGGTAACGGTCAGCTGTCTTTCGATATTTCAGATGGCACCGTCACAGTGTCGGGTCAGGCTGATATGACAGTCACTGCAGTCGCAGATACTCCAGATATCTCGATTACAGGCACAACGGTTATCAGCTCCATGGACTTTAACGGCGGATTGGCTTCGGGCTGGACCTCCGAACACAGTACTGAAATCCACAACGATGGCGGACCTGTTGGCAACTCCAACAGTGGTACGAATGTAGCTGAGCTGGATGGAGAAGGCTCAGGCACTCCCGATGCCTATTACTACTCGGTTGATACCAGTCAGGGTCACGATCATCAGATCTCACTCTGGGTGAAACAGCGCGAAAGCTATGATGGAACTGACGAAATAGAGATCGTCTGGAATGGACAGGTATTACAGACCATTGATCCAGGCACCAGCTGGCAAGAAGTCACTATTAATCTTCCCTATACTGATCAGGCATCAACTCAACTAGCTGTAAGGGAGGTGGCTGGACAGAATAATGGTGTAGGCCCACTTCTGGATCAGATCACCATCAGCCGATTGGGAGCCGATGACAGTACAGACCCTGCCTACGACAAAATGATCTCCAGCCAGGAAGATACTCGAATTGCTCTGGATCTAGGCTCATCTCTGAATGACTCTGACGGTTCTGAGAGCCTTTCAGTCAGTCTGAGCGGCATTCCTTCAGGATTTGCACTGACTGATGGAACCAACAGCCTGACAACCGATGGAAGTACTGTTGATGCCTCCAGCTGGAATCTTTCCAATCTCACTATTACCCCAGTTGCCAACTACGACTCTGATTTCACCATTACTGTGACGTCTACTGCAACTGAAACCAGCAATAACGATTCTGCCACTCACACCCAGACCATTCGTATTGATATGCAGCCTGTCAGTGACGCTGCAATCATTACTGGAGATGACAGTGGTTCTGTTACTGAAGACGCAGCCGCCACACTTTCGACATCAGGCAGCTTAAGCGTGTCTGATGTTGATGGCAGCGCATCCTTTGTTGCCGAAACGGTGAATGGAAGTTATGGCTCTCTAACCATCAGTACCGATGGTAACTGGACTTATTCTTCTGATAACGACCAAAGCAGTATTCAATCTCTGGATGACGGTGAGCAGCTGACTGATTCCATCACAATCAGCTCAAACGATGGGACAACCCACACCGTAGAGATCACAATTCAGGGCACCAATGATGCGCCATTACTCGCCAACGCCGTTACCGATCAATCAGTCAATGAAGACTCATCTTTCAGCTTTACAGTCCCTGAGAATACGTTCTCGCATGGTGATGGAGATACTTTAACTTTCACGGCAACCCAGACTGATGGATCAGCTTTACCTGAGTGGTTGAACTTTAATACTTCAACGAGAGTTTTCTCAGGTACACCTGATAATGACGACGTCGCTACCCTTAACCTGAAAGTCACGGCTACCGACGAAGACGGCGAAACAATTGATGCCAGTTTCAGCCTGATAGTCAACAACATAAACGATGCTCCGTCGCCTGTCTTTGCTGAAGACAATGGACTGGTGTCCATTGAAGCAGAGCATTTCAGCAGTCAGGTCAATCGGAGCGGCAACGCCTGGGCAGTAGAAAATGATGCTTCAGCATCCGGTGGCCAGCAAGTCAGTACTGCCAACAATGGTGCCGACGGCTTCGATACGGATTACACCGGCATAAGCTCTGAGCTGACCTACGATATTCAGTTTGAGAGTGCAGGCACCTATTACGTCTGGGTGAGAGGTGATGCACCTGATGGGAACAGTGACAGTGTTCATATTGGTTTGAATGGTGAAGCGGTGAGTACCGGCTCTCAAATTGGTTTCAATGACGGCAGCCATGACTGGGCTGGCGACAGAATAAACAGCGCTGGTCGCATTACTATTGAAGTCGATGCTCCCGGAACTCATCAGCTGAATCTATGGATGCGCGAAGATGGCACTGCAGTCGACAAAATTGTCATCAGTGATGATGTCGATTACGTACCTTCTGGTTCAGGCCCTGCCGAATCAGATTATGTCGGACTTTCAGATCAAACCGCTACAGAAGAAGCAGCTTTCAGTTACACACTGCCTGCTAATGCCTTCTCTGATGATGACGGCGACTCATTAACGTTCAGCACCAGCCTTGCCAATGGTGACCCTCTGCCAGCCTGGTTGACATTTGATACTGGAACCCGAACCTTCAGTGGTATTCCTGACGACCCTGATGTGGGCAGTCTG
>NZ_JOKH01000002.1:1043243-1148560 GCF_000722635.1 Endozoicomonas numazuensis
CTGGTTGAAAACAATAATCCAATTTCAACCTTTACGGCTTCAACGTTCAATTACACCAGAAGTGGTAATCATACTCTGGCAGACTTTATTGGCAGCGATAGCAGTACTCTGACCGGTAATGGTGATATGCCAGGTCAGACATTTGCGCTCAAGATGACGGGTTATATTCGTCTAACAGCAGGTACCCATGATTTTAATGTGGCCTCGGATGATGGTTTCAGGTTGAAAATCAATGGTGACACCGTTACTGAGTTCACCGCCCCCAGAGGGGTCGCTACAAGTTCTGGAAACTTCACAGCGCCTCAGGACGGCCTATATGAAGTGGAGCTGGTTTACTGGCAGGGGAATTTCGGAGCGGATATGGTTGTCAGCAGTTCGACCGCAGAACCTTTCCAGTTTTACGATATGTTGCCTGCGGGTGCTGAACCGGTGAGTGGGCAAAGTTATTACGACCTGCCTACTCCGGATATCGTCGTAGATGTAGCTTCAGATGTTGCTCTTTCAGCCGGCACCGATAATGGTGATGGTACCTGGGCACTCAAAGGCAGTGACCTTAATGACTTGACCATGACCAATACGGGAACTAATGCCTGGGATGACAGCCTGACATTCACAGCGAATAAGGAAACCAAACGCAGTATTTCAATCGGTGACTCAAGCTTTGAAAGTCAGTCTCTGGGCGACAACAGTTTTGTTCACAATCCAACAGGGACAGCCTGGAATTTCTCAGGAAGCGGTCAAAACGGTATCCATGACTACGACTCAGTAGCATTGGATGAGCAGTCTACGGAAGGTACAGATACTGCATTCATCAATCAAGATGGCGGGGTTATCTCGCAGACATTATCTGAGAACTTTGACCTTAACTCTGTTTATGAGTTGCAGGTGGATATCGGTAATCACAAAAATTCTGCTGGGATGGGTGATTATGAAGTGCGTATCAAAGCAGGTGGAGTAACACTTGTTGCAGATGGCTCTTTAACTCCGGCAGAAGGGCAGTTTGAAACACTGACACTGACTCTAGATGGTTCCTCTATTGCAGCAAACTCTGCTGCAGTGGGTCAGCCTATAACCATAGAGCTGGTCAAGAACAGTGGCTACCAGGTTGCGTTTGATAATGTCCGGCTAACGGCCACTACCACTGAACAAGTGGCACAGGAAACAGTCAATACAGATCAGAGTGATCAAATCACTGGCGGAGCCGGCGATGACGTTCTTACCGGTGGTAATGACAGCGATACCTTTATCTGGGAAGCTTCTGATATGGGATCATTAGTCACCCCGGCAGAGGATATTATCAAGGATTTCCATACAGGCTCTGGTGGGGACATTATTGATCTGAGCGATGTTTTAGTGAACGATGCAGAGCCCCTTGATCAATATCTCAGCCTGAACTTTGATAACGGTGATACCACCATCGAAGTGAAGCCTGACGCCAACGGGGGAGTCACCCAAAAGATCAAGCTGGAGGGCGTTGACCTCTCTGGTTATGGTGGAGGCAGCACTGATTCGGAAATTCTGAACAACTTGATCAGTGATGGAAACCTTCAAATCGATTGATCTGATACAGGCCGTGTGGGAAACAGCTTGAAACGCCAATCTTTTCCCACATTTTGAGATACTCCAAGACGGCTTTTACGAGTCTTGGGACTCCCTGCAAAAGACAAACGCGCACTCACCAGCTTTTCAGCCTGATCTTCTGCCAAACCAGCCTCAGAAGTCAGATGATTTTTTATCCTGCTACGCCACCAGATCACATCTTCCGAAAAAGTTTGGCCTAATTGATTCGCATGAGCCAAAGTAATGTGAAACTTATCCAGATCCATTGAGTTGGCATTGAAATGTCTTAGTAAAGTCGATAATTCCTGAAGCTCCGCCTCAAAATCCGGATTGAGCATATCGAATGTATAGGTCACCTGCTGAGCCTCATTCAAAGAAAGGGAAAGCTCATCTGTAACGCCACCATCGGGTTTGGTTTGTACGAGCATCGTTTTGTATTTCAACGACTTCCCGGGGATATACAGATGGCCAGAATCTTTAAACTGGGTTTCATCAAGTTCTTTTCCAACAGATTCGAAAAGCCGGTTTCCTCTTGTATACGAGTCTCCCACTGCCTGAACAAGACTGTTTCTACCACTCCCTTCTGATCCCAGAACCAACCAGTAATCGGGTACTTTGATTTTTTGCCACTTTTTGATCTGCGCTGGCGATGGCAACTTTACCCCGGTACTGTCAGGATTTCCTCCCAACTTTAGATACAACTCTTTAAAACGACGATAAATACTGTCTTCTGTAGTTTCCAAAAAACCCTGATAAACCTGTAACTGATTGAGCCATCGAACAGCCTTTAGATGATTTCCCTTCAGATAGTCATTTTCAGCTCTGAACAATAAAGTCACAGCCGTCTTGTCTCTGGCCCATTTCGAAACCACTGATAATGCTCGACAGGCCAACAGGGCCAGTCCATTTGAAAGCGGTGTAATTTTTCCATTAATGAGTGGTCTATCAACAAAAGAGGGGGGTATATCGGGAGATTGCCGTCGTACATCCACTGGACGGATTGATTGATCTTGTTGCTGGGGAGCAGTATGTGAGGTTCCGACTAATCGGCCAGGCTGCTGATTTGAATCAGGAGGTAATAAGTTCATGGTTCACCTCCTCTTATTCTTGCCCGGGGTCTGAATCAACCGATACTCATTCGATTGAAGTTTCTCCATCCAGACCGGTGTGATTCATGGTCCAGGCTCCAAAATCAGAGTCCCTAATCAATGCTCCTACAAATGAGCTGCGATCAAATCGGGCATGGCTGAATTCAGCTTGATCAATCGTAATATGATCGAGACGACAGTGGTTAAACGATGGACTCTCTTCAAGGCTGTAACATTCCCTGAACTCACCCTGTTCAAAAACCACCTCGTTGAACTGGGTACCTTCCATCAACGCAGAATCCAGATCGACTCGAGTAAAACAACTGTTTGAGATTCGGGTTCTGACCAGCTTGGGGACATTGAATTCACAGTCGGTCATTACCACCTTGTTTAAAGTACCACCGGAAAATACAGGTCCGTCCTGTAAACTGTCACAACCTCTGAAATGGCACTCTTCCATCAAGGCATTATTGAAGTGAGTACTCGACAGGGTGCAATCTCTGAATTCAATATTTCTGAGTTCTGACCCTGTAAAATTTGCGTCATCCAGAAAGCCATGAATAATCTGGCTGTTGTGCATCTTCAAGCCCATGCATGAACTGTTATGAAAGCTTTGAGCCCCCATATTACAGCTCTCAATCACTGCATTATCCAGACAACTCTGGTCAAAATTCACCGCGAATAGGTTACTGTCTACCAGCCGGGCATCGTCCAGTCTGCACTGCCTCAGATCGGCGCCATCCAGAATAGAGTCTTCAAAAATAGTGTCCTTGAGATCTGCGCCTCTGAAATCAGCACCGGATAAATCGCACCCTTTAAATCGGGCTCCTCTCAGCTTGGCCTTCCTGAAATAACTGCCTTTCAGATCGGTTTGATTGAAACAGACTCGTTCCAGATCCCGGCCTTCAAGATTAACATCTCTCAGAATTTGCCGTGAAGGTACATTCATACCAGGATGAAGAAGATCTAAAAGCTCCGCAGCCAGATCAACAGAAGCCTGTGTGCTCGACACCAATTGAGCCTCTCCAGCAGGTTCTATTGCAATACTGTAATCACCCAGTCCTTTCAGAAGAATGGGACTTTTTCCGGAAAGTCCTGCGGTTTTCATTCCTCCTGTGGCCAGCACATCAAACCTGCCCAATCCCTCTTGAGCATTCTGCTTGGTATCTTTCCCTGAATCGGACACCACTGAGCCTCCCTGGCTGATATTTAACGGTCTACTATGAAAATTATTTCATCACCCAGATTGAAGGGATGAATTTCTTCATGAATAGCTGTCTATTGAATTCGCCCGATGAACGGAAAGGTTTAGATTGCGGTCATCAAAAGACATTGATAACCGCAGCAGGGAAAGCCTTTACAAGAAAAAATAAAACTTTAGTCCATTTTTAATAGCAGTCAGTCACAAGGTTCCAGAACATGACTGGCAAGATCAAGCACAACATGCCGGATATGATGGTCATCCAGCTCGTAGAGCACCTGCTTACCTCTACGGGAAGATTTGAGAATTCTTGCTTCTCTGAGCCCTCTGAGATGGTGACTAGTCAACGGTTGAGACATACCTGAAATTTCTGACAGGCAGCAGACAGGCTGTGGAGCATCAATGCAAGCCATAACCAACTTGAGGCGCCCCTCATCCCCCAGAAGTCTGAAAAGAGAGGCCAGCCTGGCCAACTGCTCTGAAGACATTTCTGGTAATTCAGTACAACAGGGCTGATGAGTTTCAGTCATAGAGAATTACATTTTAAAAAGTACATTTAGATTAAACCGCTATGAGCTAAAAACATCAGCTCATTTTTATACTGACCGGACAAGTCTAACTCGACTCACCCATCACCTGAAGTCAGACATCATTACTTTTGAAAAATTCACCAAAAGTAACCAGACCTCACATTACAATCGAAAGACCAGTCTAAAGCAGTACTCCAGGAAACACCTAAAAATAAAATATGAGCCTATATTTTATTACTATCAGATCAACAAGCTAACTCGAAACAATTAACATCTACACAATGTTAGAATAAGAGAAGCCCAACACACTACTAAAGCCTATGAAAAATGAACTGAAAGCTGTGCTGTTCGATATGGATGGACTGATCTTTGACACCGAAGTCATTCATCGACAGTGCTGGATACTGGCCGGCCAGTCCTTTGGGTACGAAATCAATGACATTTTTTTTAAACACAGTACTGCCACCACAGGCAAAAAAACCCTGATACTACTCAATGAGCTCTTTGGAAAGGATTGTCCGGCAGAAGCCTTTTACCAACAGAAAAAAGACTTTTATCAGGAGTACATCAACTCCCACCCCACTCAGACAAAAAAGGGGTTTGTAGAACTGTTTCAATGGCTACGCTCCCAACCTCTGAAATTAGGTCTGGTAACGTCTTCAAGAAGCACTTCTGTTAATCATCATTTTGCCTCTAGAAGCGAGCTCGCAAGCTTTAATGTCGTGGTCACATCTGAACAGGTTGTAAACGGAAAACCAGATCCTGAACCTTACCTGCTGGCGTGCCAAAAGCTGGAGGTTGCGCCTGAAGAAACTGTGGTTTTTGAAGATTCAAACAATGGGATACGATCTGCCTTCAAGGCTGGGTGCCGAACGATAATGGTGCCAGACTACCTACCTCCGGAAGAAGATGTACAACAGCATACATACGCTATCCTGGACAGTTTAAGTGATGCAAGGCCATTGTTGACCGATCAATTTTTGATTGAAGAGCCTTAACCCTCTACCCCATACCGTTCGCACTGAGGTTGTCGAAGTGCGTGACCAGCATCCTTCGACAGCTCAGGATGACGGAGTATGTACACTTAGCTGCACTAGACCGCTTCTTGTGTATCTTCGTCTACTTCTCTGATTTCCCGAGTGTTGAATAACAGCTCGAGTGGAGCGCCTGCGGGAAAGATCCGCTCTGAACTTCTATTGAGCAAGTCCACCAGCAATTCTACTCCACTGACATTGACGCGGTAACGAATGACATTACCCAAAAGCAAATAGTCAACCACCTGACCACGTACCGGATGCCGTACATGATCCGCATACTGGCGGCCTTCTTCACGAACGTAGATAGACTCCGGCCTGATAGCAATCTGCTTTTCTGACTTTATTCCGAGCGCTTGATACGCCTGAGTGCTACTCAGCAGGTTATAGTTTCCTATAAAACGAACAACAAAAGCATTGGCAGGCTCCGTGTATATTGCTTCCGCCGTCCCGTTTTGAATAATCTTGCCATGGTTCATCAACAGAATTCGATCTGACAGTGTCAGCGCTTCTTCCTGATCATGAGTAACAAACAAAGTGGTCAATCCCAATTCCTTTTGAATGGACCGAAGTTGTTCACGCAGATTTTTTCTGATTCGGGCATCCAAAGCCGATAACGGTTCGTCTAACAACAGTATTCTAGGCCTCACAATCAGAGATCTTGCCAGTGCAACCCTCTGACATTGCCCGCCTGAAAGTTCTGAAGGATAACGCTGTTCCTTCCCTCCCAACTCTACGAGTTCTATCGCCTCTATAACCCGCCGGGATCGCTCAGAAAGAGGGACTTTCTGCATTTTCAAACCAAAAGCAATATTCTCCCGAACCGTCATATTTGGAAAGAGCGCATAGCTCTGAAATACCATCGCAATACCACGTTCTCTGGCAGGCAAATCGGTGACGTTTGCGCTATCAATAAATAGCTGCCCTTCGTCTAACTGAGTAAGGCCTGCAACACATCGTAGCAATGTTGATTTTCCACAGCCTGAAGGTCCCAGAAGCGTGACAAATTCGCCTTTCTCCAGAGCAAAATCGATGTGGGTAAAGACCAGACTATCGTCATACTTTTTTTCCAGTCCCTGCGCCCTGAGGAAGCTCATTGTTTTTTTCCCCACTGCCCGGCCAGTATCGTCATCAGCATGATCACCAGAAAATAACTGACCACCACCGCACTACTGAAATGTCCGCTTCTTGCCTTCATATTGAACAGATACACCTGCACCGTTTCAAACCGGGTTCCCACCAGAATATTGGCAAACACAAATTCTCCAATCAGCAGAGAAAAACTCAAGAACAGGGAAATCATCAAACCCGTTTTCAAATTCGGTAACACAATGGTAAAAAAAGCCCGAAAAGTGCTCGCGCCCAATAAATGAGCGGCATCCAGCATATCCTGAAGATTAAGATTCGCCATATTGTTGGCAATAGCTCGGTAGGAAAAAGGCAAAGCTACCGTGAAGTAAGCCCCTAATAAAATCCACGGAGTTCCTGTCAGCGTGATCACATCATTAGAGAAGATTTGCAGCAACCCAACCGAAGACACCACCGGTGGCACAGCAAAGGGCAGCAAAATAATGAAATTCATGAAGGGTTTTAAGAAAGGGAAATAGTAGAAAACAATAAATGCCGTCGGAACCACCAATATCAGGGTCAGTATAAGCGCCCCCAGGCACACCATAATAGAATTCATCATCGCCTGTAAGAATCGATGCTCGACAAACAGAATTTTGTACCACTTAAAGGTAACGCCGTCGGGTAGCATGCCTGAAGACCAGCTGGTACTTATGGAATAGAGCAAGGTTCCCAGCAGTGGCAGCATCATTATCGACATGAATACGATGATAACTGACAGATGTCCGATACTATTTGACCTTCGCACGTAGCCTCCCCGGCTTGATTAACCATTCATTTGCCAGTGTTACCAACATCAGAATAAAAACCAGGATCATAGAGAGGGCACTTGCGAGCCAGGGGTCCAGAAAGATATCGCCGGAAATCAGATTACTGATTCTGATCGTGAGAAGGTTGTAATTACCCCCTGTCAGGGCAAAAGCAGTAGCCATAGTCCCCATGGCATTCGCAAAGAGGATAATAAAAGTCCCAAGAATACCGGGCATCAGAACCGGTAGCCCAATATTCAACCAGTATCGAAACTTACCAGCCCCCAGTAGACAAGCCGCTTCCTGCCATTCATCCCTGAGCCCTTCCATGGCCGGAAGCATCAGCAAAATAGCCAATGGGATTTGAAAATAGCTGTATATCAGAATAAGGCCAAAGGCTGAGTAAAGATTAAAACCATGTCCAATATTCAGCTGATCAAGCAAAGCTATTAGACAACCATTAGCTCCCAGCAAAATAACAAATGCAAATGCCAGTGGAACACCGGAAAAGTTGGCAATCATATTAGAGATCGTCAGGGTTGCTTCTTTGAGGCGACCGGACAGTCGATGCAGTGACCAGGCGCAGGGCAAAGCCAGCAACATTCCAGCAATACTAGAGTAAATACTGATTTTCAGACTGTTGTAGATTGCCTGTCGGAAATATCGGCTTTCCAAAATAAACTGGTAATTGTCCACCCCCCACTCTTCCCCCATATTGCTTTTGAAACTGTTCACTAACACCCACAGCAGAGGAAGAACTTGAAAAAGAAAAAAAGTCAGAATAAAGGGTGCCAACAGCAAAAGCGCCGCTCTTTTCGCCTTGTAAAAAGCCATATTGTACTTCTCAGTGAACAGAGCTTATAGGCAACAACTTACCATGTTGCTCAATTCCCAGAGCTTCACAAGCCAAGCCACATATATGCAACTGCTTCAGCTGCATACTTCGAAGGTCATCAAACGTTTCCCCCAGCAGAAACAATGGCACTTCACGCTCTTCGGCCAACGTACCACCATGACTGCACATACCGTTCATACCGTGATCACTGGTTACCAAGATCTGATATCCAGCCTCTACCCAGTCAGGCAGATATTCGGCCATCTGTACATCCACTGAGCTCGCTGCCATACGATACTCTGCCGACAGCGAACCATAGTGGTGTCCTGCATCATCTACATTCATTGGATGAATCAAAAGAAAGTCAGGGTCATGAGTGGCTCTAAGATATTCAGCATCAGCAAAAAGATGGCTGTCAGGATAATGGTCAAGCCAATAGAAAAGACCATTCTGGATTAATTGAGCCGGATTGTTTTGAAATCGATCTTTCAGTGGCTGGAAAGGCGTATGATTGTAAAGCTCACTGAACATAAAATAGGCTGCGGCGGCTGTCGTTTTGCCATGATCCCTGGCCAGGGAGAAAATGCTGCTCTGATTTGACCTTCTGGCCATATTGTTCGAAAGAACACCATGATCAAGAGGGCGAGCTCCCGTCAGTATGGTTTCATAGAGAGGTCTGGAGAGACTGGGTAGTTCACAGACCAGTTTGTGCAACTGGGCCCGGGACAGTTCTACATACCCCATCAGGCACCCCATACATTCACGAGCCACCTGATAGTTCAAACCGTCAAGAATAATCAGTATGAGCTTGTTACTCATGATTCACTCCGGATACCCGTTCACGGTTAACACCGGGAACAACCTTTACACAGAGCAGTCGAAAAACACTGCTACCTGCATGCAAGTCTGACTGATAAGCCATAGGAGCTTGACCAAAAATAGTGGTCAGACGTCTAGGAGGCTGACCGAGAATAGACAGTCCGGCCTAAAATCCAGAAAGAACGGCCATCTTTTCCACTGGATTTGCTTAAATAGGTCAACTATTCGCACAAATCCAGTGAAAAAGCTGACTCGTTCTACTGAATTTTATGCTCGGACGCTATTCTCGGTCAGCCTCCTAGAAACCCTAAGTTTCAAAGCATAAAAGTCAAAACCGTTCGAGAAATACTAGTCGAGTTTGATTATTCTTCAGTAAATAATTTTCTATAAAAAATAGATTCGAATCGCTTAAGTTCGATTACTGATCTCGATGCCTGGTTTAAGAAGACACTCTTCACAAAGCTGCGTTTGCTCAGACATTTCAATTGAGATAAAAAAGCACATAATCCTGCCACAGATAAGGTACCTCTCTGGCACTTCTTCGCCATGCAGAAACATCCTTGATCAAACGCGCATTACGATATTGCTCCTCAGGTAAAAGATATTTTTTTACGTCATCAGGCAGGGACACAGGTCGAATAGGCCGGGCAAAGCCTCTGGCCAGATTAATCTGGCCCGCATCACTAAGAATATATTCACGCGCCAATTTGGCGGCGTTGGGGTGCTTCGCCCACTTATTGATAATAGTGCTGTAGCCACTGATGACAGAACCATCGCTGGGAATGACCACTTCAAACTTTTTAGGGTCAATGATGTTTCTGTAGTTCAACGCATTAAAATCCCAGAGTACTGCGACTTCTATTTCTCCCCGCTCAAGATTAGTAACACTGGGAGGAACAAGTGTCAGCCGCTTCTCCTGAGCTAATTTTGAGAACAGCCTGATGCCCGGCATGAGATCTTCTTCACTCCCCCCCATTGCAATGGATGCTGACAATACCGCATTCGTAGGCTGACTCCCTTTCCCTACGGGTCCAATGGATAATTTCTGGCGGCCGTTGAGCAGGTCCTTCCAGCTTCGGGGGACTGATTTCACTTTTTCAAGGTTTACAATAAAAGACATTGTTCCTGTATAAGACAGCATCCAGTGACCATCCGGATCCTTTGCCCAATCAGGAATTTCATGCCAGGTGGATGGCTTATAGGGCTGGGTAATAGATTGAGACTTGGCTACACTGGCAAACTCAAGACCAGAGTCACCAATATCCAGAGTTGAATGTTTACGTTCTGCCTTTATTTTTGAAATCACCTCAGCACTGCTCATATCCGTATCTCTCTGAGCAATGCCATACCTTTTTCTCAGATCACGCCATGTCTGGCCCCAGTTAGCCCAGTCATCAGGCATCGTCGCGGTTTCCAACCGGCCTTCATCAGAGGCTGCTTTTTCAAGACGCTGCAAATCTGTCAAGGCAAAGGCCTGCCAGGAAAACAATAAGCCTACCGCCGACATCACTGAAAATATCACCAACCAAAGCTGTCGCTTCATCCTGCTTCCATCTCGTTTAGTCAAGAAAGAGTCGGCGCCATACGAAAAATACGCCTCTTATGAAGTTCCGTTAGCCAAAATGCAGATACAGGAAAAAGTCTCACTGCAAATCAAGAGGTAGTATGGTGGAAAAATTCAGCTTGTCAGGTAGGAGAATAAGCAACTGAAGAGAGAAAGATATCCATATAAAAATAATCAAGCAGATGGGTTTACAAGCTGTGGGGTCAAAATCTTTGTGCTGCTTCCATGCAACCCGTCAGCTAATTGTTATGTGTAAGGTTATTTTTATTGCTCTGAGACAATATAAAAAAACCTTGTTAGGCTGAAAGGGTCCGTCTTGGTAGCAGTACCTCAAACAATCACCCTGCAAACCTATCTGCTTGCTGCTGACACGTTATTATTTTTATTCGTGGTCAGCTGTATCAGCCTGTTATTATTTTTATTCTGGCTGTTTTTATTATTCTTGAACCTATATATACAAACCTCGTGCCAACTTTTACCAACCGGTCCAAACCACCCAAGATAAGTACATATAACTAGAGGGGCGACAAATAAACCTACCCCATGGACTGGTCTATTATGTTACCCACGAAACCCAAGCGGGTAACAGTCACAATATTATGTAACACTCTTACTCAACAAAACGACGATGGTTGCTTTATAAGCAGCAACACATAAACAAAAGCTCGTACTATCAATTTGTGCAGGGTGGTTTTCTCAGAACGCAGTGCCCTGACAAAATTTCAGACGCCTGAAATTCAAAAAACAGTGCCTGTATACTGTCAGTAAGATATTTTTATCGGTAATGAACTACGCATCACTTCATGACAGCCATAGATAGAGACTTATCCAGTAATAAGCACGCATGGTCACTTCGGCTTTTCCTGTCTATTTAAGATGAAGATCAACACTTATCCTTAGACTCACAAATCATGACAGTGCCAAGCACCTCTGCAAACTGGTATAGAAGCCAGATTCGCGGGGTTACCCGTCTTGAACACCTGATGCACTCTCCAGAGCCACCACTGGAACTGAATAATGACCGATCTAGACTCCAACAGCATTCATACCGGCCTTTCAGGTCGCATGCTTCTCGAAAACCCCTTGCTGAACAAGGGCACAGCCTTCACGTTTGAAGAGCGAAGTGAACTGGACTTGCACGGCCTGCTGCCTCCTCGTGTCGAGACACTGGAAGAGCAATGCCGTCGTGCCTACAAGTCATTTGTGATCAAACCGACCCCTATTCTCAAGCATATTTATCTGCGCTCCCTTCAAGATACGAACGAAACGCTTTTCTACGCTCTGGTTCAGCGTCATCTCCAGGAAATGCTGCCTATCATCTATACCCCTGTGGTAGGTCAAGCCTGTCAGAGATACAGCGATTTGTATCGTCGTCCTCGTGGCCTCTATATCTCTTTCCCTGAGCGGGACCAGATTGATGCGATGCTGGCAAACTTCAAACGCAATATTGAAGTCATTGTGGTCACTGATGGTGAGCGTATTCTGGGTCTGGGCGACCAGGGTATTGGTGGTATGGGTATCTGTATCGGTAAGCTTTCTCTTTACTCTGCTGTAGGTGGTATCACACCCAACCTGACACTGCCCATCACTCTCGATTGCGGCACCAATAACAAGAAACTGCTGGAAGATCCCAATTACCTGGGATGGCGTCATGAGCGAATTGGTGACGACGATTACTATGAGTTTCTCGAACTGTTCATTCAGGCACTTAAACGTCGCTGGCCAAATGCTTTGCTGCAGTTTGAAGATTTCGCTATCAACCACGCTACGCCTCTGCTGGAGAAGTACCGTGACGAACTTTGTACCTTCAACGACGATATTCAGGGTACTGCCGGTGTCACTGCTGCAACCCTGATGGCTGCAGCCAAAGCCGCTGGTAAATCCATTGAAGACCTGAGCGTAGCCTTCCTGGGCGCCGGCTCAGCCGGTTGTGGTATTGCTGAACAGATTATTCGTCTGATGGTAGGTCGTGGCCTGTCTGACGAAGAAGCCCGCCAGCGCATTTACATGGTCGATCGTGATGGTCTGGTGCACGACCAGATGGAAGGCCTTCGTCCGTTCCAACAGAAGCTGACTCACCGTTTTGCCGATATCGAAAACTGGCCTGCAGAAGGCGGAGCTTCCCTGGCCGATGTCATTCGTATTGCCAAACCGGATGCCATCATTGGCGTTTCCGGACAACCGGGCCTGTTCACCCAAGAAATTATTGAAAATATGGCAGCCAATCACGAGCAGCCTATTATCTTCCCACTGTCGAACCCGATCAGTCAGGTGGAAGCCCTGCCTGAAGACATCATCAAGTGGACTAACGGCAAAGCCCTGATTGCTACTGGTAGCCCATTTGAGCCCGTTCAATTTAATGATCGTGCCTATCCTATTGCCCAGTGCAACAATATTTATATTTTCCCTGGTCTGGGTCTGGGTGTGTTGGCTTCTGGCGCAAACCGTATTTCTGACAAGATGCTCAACGTAGCAGTAGAAACACTGGCTCTGGCCTCTCCTGCGCTGGTCAATCGGGAAGCCCCCTTACTGCCTCTGATGGATCGTATTCAGCACGTCACCAACGACATTGCCCTTGCAGTCGCTCTACAGGCTCAGAAGGAAGGTCTGGCACCAGTGACTGAACTGACCGATCTGGAACAAAAGATCAGAGCGAAGCGCTGGAGCCCAGAGTATCGTCGCATCCGTATGTCTTTCTGCTAATAGTTCTTCTCTTTCTAATGGTCTGCTGACCATTGCTTTCTGTTTGCACGTCTTTTGACGTGCAAACAACCTACCTCCATTCCATTGCTATACTGTTTGCCCTCAATTAGGAATCTATCTTCTTTAAGGCTGAGCATGAGCTACCGGGAACTGGGGTATCAGGTTTTCAATAACGTCATCTCTGACAATTGCAGGGAATCTGCCAAGAATGAAATCAACCGCATTCGCAATCTCTTCAAACAGGACAAACAGCTTCTGAGTGACTATGTTGTTCCTCTGTCAGAAATGTCGGACTATCTAAGTCCATTGGGAGATCAACAGGATATTGAGGAGGAACCTTACCTGATTGGTGAACCTGTAGAGCTGTCCAGCACCTTTGCAATGCTCATAATTAACCCGGATCTCTGGGATATAGCCAGCGCAATTCTGGGTGACGATGAAGTCGTTTACCACTTCTCCAATGTCACTAGAAAACTAGCTAATAATGACCCGTCTTTAAGCTGGCACAGAGATTTTCCCAATCAGTATATCTGCCCGGAACACTCCGACCATTTTTTCCGATTACTGCTACCACTGGAAGACATTCAACCAGCCCATACCTGTACCCGGATTATTGCCAACAGCCATACTCTCAGTGACGAGCGAGCTATCAGGGAACACAAAAAACAACCTCTGGATGTTAATAACCATGAACAAAGCATCTCTCTGGAACTGAAACCCGGACAAGCCGTCGCCATTCACCCAAAGCTGATTCATGGAGGTCAGGTTAATCGTTCTCCTCTGGACAGAAATTTGATGGTCATCCAGTTTGGTCTACCCACTCATCACTGGCTTTACCATGAGGAACCCAGCATGCTGACAGGTCTTAATCAAACCGAGATTCTTGAGATGCTGGATACCAACATCAACCCCCTAACCCGGAACCTTGAATCAAGCCTTGATCAGACTGGAAAGTCTGTTACAGATTCCTTCAAAAAGGCCTCACAACAATAGATAAATCAACCAGAAAATCAGGACAACCAAGTTAAATACATTAAAAACCTGGTATTTTGATCATTCTTTATCCATTTATTGATCCAGATCAAACCCGCTTTATAGCAAACAAACTTAAGCTGTATAAAGATCGGGGGTGCTGGAGCAATATATTGTGACCAGCACAACCTGCCAAATAACCCGGCAGGCCTATTAAACTCCATAAGCGCCGCAAGAAATCGCTGGAGTTGTTCAGCGATAACACTTCTAAAAAAGTCTGATCTAACACTTCCCCGTATAACTCTTTCGTGAAAGTAAAAACACAGCTGAAAAACGAAAGAGACATGTTTGGCAATACAGGAAATCAATATGAAGCAGTGGATTCGACTTTCCCTCACAGCGAAAGTGCTGATCGGCATGATGGCAGGCTTGGCTATAGGTCTGGTAATGCGCCAGTTTACAGGTAGTACTTTTATTGAGCACTACCTGGTAAATGGCGTATTCAACGTCATTGGTCAAATATTTCTGACCGCTTTGAAAATGATCGTTGTACCTCTGGTATTTACGTCTATCGTTTGCGGCGCTTGTTCCCTGAAAGATGTTACTGTTCTGGGCCGCCTGGGCGGAAAGACCGTTGTCTTTTATCTTCTGACTACCTGTATTGCTATCTGTCTGGCAATGGGTCTGGCTCTGCTGATAGGTCCGGGTGAAGGTGCCAATCTGGAAAGCGCATCTTCTTTTGCTGCTTCTACCGCCCCCTCCATCACCGAAGTCATTATCGGTATGTTCCCGGCTAACCCCATTGAAGCCATGGCTTCCGGAAACACACTGCAGATCATCGTATTTGCCCTGCTGTTTGGTATTGCCATCGCTGCTGCAGGCAAGCCTGCTGAACCCATCGTAAAACTGTTTGTAGCTCTGAACGAAGTCATGATGAAGCTGGTTACACTGATCATGAACCTGGCGCCATACGGTGTTATGGGACTGATGGCCAAGCTCTTTTACACTATTGATCTGGGTGCCATCGGTAACCTGATTCAATACTTCCTGGTCGTTTTGGGTGCTCTGGCTCTTCAGCTGTTCATTACTTATTGTGGTCTACTGAAAATAACGACGGGCCTTAGCCCTCGTATCTTCCTGAAAAAGATTCAGGATGCCTTCATGTTCGCTTTCACTACAGCCTCCAGTAACGCCACTATTCCAGTGACTCTGGAAGCCGTTACCCGTCGTATGGGTGTCAGCAACAAGGTCGCTTCTTTCACTATCCCTCTAGGCAGCACCATCAACATGGACGGTACTGCCATTATGCAGGGTGCAGCAACCGTCTTCATCGCTCAGGCCTTTGGCATTGATCTGGGTATGAGTGACTATCTGATGGTTATTGTGACCGCTACTCTGGCGTCTATCGGTACTGCAGGTGTCCCTGGTGTTGGCCTGGTTATGCTGGCGATGGTTCTGCAGCAAGTTGGTCTGCCTCTGGAAGGTATTGCTCTGATCATGGGCGTGGATCGCCTGCTCGACATGGTTCGCACCGCAGTTAACATCACTGGAGACAGCGTAGTAACTTGTATCGTAGCCAAGAGCGAAGGCGAGATGAACCAGCAGGTTTATAACGACCTTGAAGCGGGTGAAAGCGATGAAAACATCGACTTCCACCACATCGGTGATCAACAAGGCCAGGGTGCCTGAAAGCTAACTGACTGATTTTCTTGAGGCCGGCTACTATGTCGGCCTTTTTTATGTACAGGACGTCCGGTATCCCAGAAATGCACGACTACAGGAAGTAGGAGTTAGAGTGAAGCAGGATGCCCGAGCCGGGGAGCAATTTCTGGGATATTGTCATTTATTGGCGGCTTTAGCCCTGCTTAACCGCCATGGTCAAGGTCATTTCACACAACTGCTCCAGATCCAGACGGCCATCAGGGTCATACCAGACTTTCACCCACGATATAGCACCTCGTAGAAAATGCCTGAGAATATGTGGGTCGATCACCAGCAAGCCGTCTTTTTCACACGCTTTTAAACTATTTAGCCACAGACTTTCATACTGATCCCGCAGTTCCAGTATATCGGCCTGACTTTCTTCGGTGAGTGAGCGCCATTCTGACAAAAGTAAAGACATAGCCTCACCGGTATCGCCTATTATGGATTCAATCTCACATCGAATCAGAGCAAGCACCTGCTGTTTGGGGTTCGTTGTACGGGAGAGGGCTTCCTGCATACGCGCAGTATTGATGTGAATAGTCTCAACCAGCACCGCTTTTAAAATCGCTGCTTTATTGGGGTAGTGGTAGAAAAGACTGCCAGACTGAATCCCCAGAGCCTTTGCCAGCTCTCTCACTGTCGTACGCTCGTATCCCCTCTCAACAAACAGATGAGCCGCCGTTCTTAACAAACGACCTTTGGCACTGTCAGGGGCATTGATAATTTTTTGATCTAACAGTGTCTGCAGAACAGAAGGTATTTCACTCACACATTCGACCTGAATCCGTACTCAACATTGAGAGCAATGCCATGTAAACCCTGCATCACTCACCCAAACCATGAAATAACCTGCGCATGATAGAGCAGTCATTTCATGGATAACAGTTCATTGAAAATTTGCCAACCAAGCGCTTGCTTGGTAACTTAAATATACCCCTTGCCCGAACAGGATGCCAGTGGCGTCCAAGCAGTTAACAATGAATTCAAATAGTCTTGCGCCAAAAAAAAGCTCTGAGCACAACCTTGAAAAAAATATCGATAAAAGCATTCGCATCGGTTGCGCCTCTGCCTTCTGGGGCGATACCAGCACAGCCGCCCACCAGCTGGTGACCCAAACATCACTGGACTATCTGGTCTTTGATTATCTCGCCGAAGTCACCCTGTCCATCATGGCTGCAGCTCGCATGAAAAATCCGGATATGGGTTATGCCCCGGACTTCGTCCAGACCTTGGCCCCTCTCCTTGAGCCCATTGCTCAAAAGAATATAAAAGTTATCAGTAACGCTGGCGGCATTAATCCAAAGGCTTGCAGAGATGCGCTCTGTAAAATCATTTCAGAAGCAGGTTTGTCTCTGAAAGTAGCCGTTGTCACCGGCGATAACCTTCTCGATCAACAGCAACATTACCGGGAGCAGGGACTGACAGAAATGTTCAGTCAGGCTCCGATGCCTGAGAGTTTTGTCAGTCTGAATGCCTACCTCGGCTATGAAGGCATCAGCGCAGCACTGGCTGCTGGCGCCGATATAGTCATCACAGGTCGTATAGTGGACAGCGCCGTTGTGACAGGCGCTCTTGCCTATGAATTTGGTTGGAAACCTGACGATTACGACAAACTGGCCCAGGCCAGTCTGGCAGGTCATGTCATAGAGTGCGGTACCCAGTGCACAGGAGGAAACTTCACGGACTGGGATACCGTTTCCGGCTTTGAAGATATGGGCTTCCCGGTCATTAAATGTTTTGAAGACGGTCACTTCGAGGTTACCAAACCGGAAAAAACCGGGGGACTGGTCAATACAGGTACGGTTTCAGAACAGATCCTCTATGAAATAGATAACCCTCGACACTATCTACTACCGGATGTCGTCTGTGACTTTTCCCAAGTTACACTTGAAGAAACCGGAAATAATCGAGTATCAATTTCGGGAGCCAGAGGCTATGCACCTTCTGGCTACTACAAAGTTTCAGGGACTTGGATGGATGGTTTCCGCTGTGTCGCCAACCTACTGATAGGTGGCATAGAGGCAGCAGCAAAAGCGGAATCTGTAGCCGAAAGTATTCTCGCCAAATGTCGTCGTCTATTTGCCAGCAAAGGTATTGATGACTTCACCCAGGCACGTATTGATACATTGGGTGCAGGCTCTCTACAACAGACACAAACCAATGACAGCGGCTTCAGAGAAGTGGTCATGCGCATTGCAGTCACCCATTCCGACAAAAAAGCACTGGTGCTGTTTTCAAAAGAGATCGCCCAGGCAGCTACTGCAATGGCTTCAGGAATAGCTGGCAGTGTTACCGGAGGTCGTCCTTCTGTTTCACCACGCATCTGCCTGTACTCTCTGTTGGTTCCAAAGAGTGATGTATCCGTTAACCTGTCGCTGGATGATGAAATCATTCCAGTCTCTATCCATTCTTCTTCAAACGCTTTAACGCTGGACGTACAACCAGAATTGTCTGTTGAAAGTGTCTCTTCCGATCCTGACTGGCCAACGGTTCCTCTGGTAAAACTGGCCTGGTGTCGAAGTGGCGATAAGGGTAACCATGCCAATATCGGCGTTATTGCCCGGCAGTCAGCTTATGTGCCCTACATTGCTTCTGCAGTGACAGTCGAAACAATGGCTAACCATATGTCGCATGTTCTGGATGATCCTGACAGTGATGTTTCACGCTGGTATCTGCCAGGCTTGAGTGCGTTTAACTTCCTGCTGAGAAACAGTCTGGGCGGTGGCGGTATTGCAAGCCTCAATCCAGACCCTCAGGGCAAGACTTATGCTCAGCAGATACTGACTTACCCCGTCCCCGTCCCCCCTGCTCTGGCTCAAAAACTTTCCAGCTAAAGCCATGAGAAGAATAAACCAAAAAATTAAAGATCAGTAAAGACAGGATAACCAATGAGCTTTGCTTCGATATTCAGACAAGACCTGTTCAATAACAAAAATATCATTGTGACCGGTGGTGGCAGTGGTATTGGACGCTGTACAGCCCACGAACTCAGCGCACTGGGCGCCCATGTAATTTTGGTAGGCAGAAAGCTGGAGAAACTGGAAAAAGTCCAACAGGAGATTATTGAAGACGGCGGCAGTGCATCGATTCAGGTCTGTGATATCCGTGATGAAGAAGGTGTTACGGCACTTGTTAGCCGGGTAGTTGCAGAAAAAGGCGTCATCCATGGCTTAGTTAATAATGCTGGCGGCCAGTTCCCTTCACCACTGGAACATATCAGTAAAAACGGCTTCGAAGCGGTTGTAAGAACCAATCTGATCGGTGGCTTCCTGATGGCCAGAGAAGTCTTCAAGCAATCCATGCAGGAACACGGTGGCAGTGTCGTCAATATTATTGCTGACAACTGGGGCGGTATGCCGGGCATGGGACATTCCGGAGCCGCCAGAGCCGGTATGGATAACTTCACAAAAACGGCAGCTTATGAATGGGGCCGGAGTGGCGTCAGGGTCAATGCCGTTGCACCCGGCTGGGTTGCTTCCAGTGGCATGAATACCTATGACGACGCCACAAAAAACATGCTCTCCCAACTTTATCAGCATGTTCCACTGAAACGGATGGGCACTGAATCAGAAGTCAGCGCCGCCATCTGTTTTCTATTGAGTGAGGCTGCCGCATTCATCAGTGGTTCAACGCTGAGAATTGACGGTGCCGCTTCCCAGGGCAATCACAGCTGGCCACTGCCTAAAGCCAGAAATAACGAGCCTTTTGATGGTTTCCACCGTTCCAACCCACCTCAGTGGATTACTGAAAAATACACTCATGCATCACAATAATTTTTAACGTTCAGGACTGCTAACGAGGCCCCTATCAAATATGGCTATTATCGAATCCAGCATCAATACCGGCTCTGAAAGCTTTGCCGCCAATGCCGAGTGGATGTCAGAAAAAGTCAGAGAATTTCAGATCATAGAACAACTGGTCGTCGATACTGCAGGCAAGAAGCGCGAAGCTTTAGCCAAGCTCGACAAGTTGCTGCCCAGAGAACGCCTTCACTGCCTGCTGGACCCAGGCGCACCGTTCATAGAACTGGGTTCTCTGGTCGGCTACAAAATGTATGACGACAAAGACGGCAGCAGCGCCGGCGGCGGCTTTATTGCCGGTATTGGTTATGTGTCCGGTGTCCGATGCCTGGTGCAGGTTAACAACTACTCAGTAAAAGGTGGCACTTTCTCGCCCATAGGTTTGGAAAAGACCATTCGGGCGCAGAAGATTGCGCTCGAAAATAAACTACCCATTATCAACCTTCTGGAAAGCGGCGGTGCCAACCTCAACTATGCGACAGAATCTTTTGTTCGTGGTGCCAATGGTTTTGCCAATCAGGCCAGACTGTCAGCAGCTGGAATCCCCCAGATTACGGTTGTGCATGGCAATGCCACGGCTGGAGGCGCTTATCAGGCCGGGCTTTCTGACTATCTGATTCTGGTACGTAACAAGAGCAAGATTTTCCTGGCCGGCCCTCCCCTGCTGAAAGCCGCCACTGGTGAAATTGCTGACGATGAAGAGCTGGGTGGAGCGGATATGCACGCAGCTGTCGCCGGTACCGGCGAGTACTTGGCAGAGAATGATGCCGATGGCATTCGGATCGCCCGGGAAGTAATGACAACTCTGAACTGGGAACCTCTACCAAAAAATCAGAAGCCGTTCAAAGAACCTCTCTATAACCCGGAAGAGTTGATCGGCATCGTACCATCAGACCCCAAAACGCCTTATGACGTTAAAGAGTTGATTGCCCGAATCGTTGATGGCTCCGAGTTCATGGCGTTCAAGCCAGGATTTGATCAGGGCACTATCTGTGGACATTGTCGTATTGAAGGTTTGCCTGTTGGCATCATTGGCAATAATGGCCCGATCACTCCCAAAGGTGCCAATAAGGCATCTCAATTCATTCAACTCTGTGAACAAAGCAACACGGCTTTGCTTTTCCTGCATAACACCACAGGTTTTCTGGTCGGTACTGAAACTGAGCAGGGTGGCGTCGTCAAACACGGATCAAAAATGATTCAAGCCGTCGCTAATGCCAAAGTTCCCAAAATCAGCATGGTTGTTGGCGGCTCCTACGGCGCAGGTAACTACGCTATGTGTGGCCGTGGCCTTGACCCTCATTTCATCTTTGCCTGGCCATCGGCCAGAACGGCCATTATGGGCGGAGAACAGGCAGGCATGGTACTGAGAATCGTGGCTGAAGAAAAAGCCCGCAAGGCAGGTGTGGAAGCCGATCAACAGAAGCTGGAACACATGGAGAAAAGTACCGCCGACTTTCTTAACCAGAGCGCCACAGCTATCTTTGGCACAGCCAGACTTTGGGATGACGGTCTGATTGACCCAAGAGACAGCCGTCAGTTATTGGGCTTCCTGTTAGACATCTGTCATGAAGGCGAACAACGACAGACTCGCTCAATCACTTTTGGCGCAGCACGTTTATAACAAATCCAATAAAACTACCGGAGCATCTGATGAAATTTACCGAGGAACACAGCGAAGTTCGCCGTACCATGGCACAGATCATCGAAAAAGAGATCAACCCCTATGTTGAACAGTGGGAAGAAGAAGGTATTTTCCCCGCCCATGACCTTTTTAAAAAGCTGGGCAATCTGGGTCTTTTGGGGATCTCCAAGCCTGTTGAATACGGAGGACTGGGGCTGGACTACAGCTTTGAAGCACTAGTAGCCGAAGAGCTGGGTGCTATTCATTGTGGCAGCATTCCAATGGCGGTCGGTGTACAAACCAATATGGCAACCCCCGCACTGGCACGCTTTGGCAGCCATGAATTACGTGATGAGTTCCTGACCCCTGCCATTGCCGGCGATCAGGTGGCCAGTATTGCGGTCAGCGAACCCGGTGCAGGTTCTGACGTTGCTGCTATCAAAACAGAAGCCAGAAAAGACGGCGATGACTATGTGATCAATGGCAGCAAAATGTGGATCACCAATTCCACCCAGGCAGACTTTCTGTGTGTGCTGGCTAACACCTCTGATGACGCAAAACACATCAACAAGTCACTGATTATCGTCCCCACCAATACCCCGGGTGTCGAGGTTTCTCCACGCCTGAACAAGCTGGGTATGCGCTCTTCCGATACTGCCCAGATTTTCTTTGATGATGTTCGGGTTCCCCAGCGCTACCGCATTGGAGCAGAAGGCCAGGGTTTCACCATGCAAATGCAGCAATTTCAGGAAGAGCGACTGTTTTGTGTCGGCAGCATGTTGAAAACCCTCGACCTCTGCGTCAGTGAAACCGCTGACTACTGCTACGAACGAAAAGCCTTTGGTAAGCCACTGCTGGATAATCAATACCTCCACTATCGTCTGGCAGAACTCCAGACCGAAACCGAAATTGTCAGAGCCGCTTTCTATCAAGCCGTTGAACAATACGTCGGGGGTGAAGACGTCACCAAGCTGGCTTCCATGCTGAAGCTGAAGACCGGTCGCCTGGCCCGTGAAGTCACTGATGGCTGCCTGCAATTTTGGGGTGGCATGGGCTACATGTGGGATAACAAGGTTTCCCGCTTCTACAGAGATTCCCGCCTGATGTCGATTGGCGGCGGTGCCGACGAAGTCATGCTGGGCATCATCTGCAAATACCTGGGACTACTGCCAGGCCAAAGAAAGTCCGGCCAGAAAAGAGGCTAATGTCGTATGAAACTGTCTGATTTTGAAACACTGCAACCGTGTCTGGAAGAAGGCACTCTGGCAATCCATCTGAACCGCCCTGAAGCCCGCAATGCCCTCAGTGATCAAATGATTGATGAGTTAATGGAAGTCTTTGGTCAACTGGAAGGCAATCGTTCGGTTCGAGCCATTGTATTACGAGGTAACGGCGGCCACTTCTGTGCTGGTGCCGACCTGAAAAGTATGAACTCAGCCAACAGCGAGCCGGAAAGTGCTTTTAAGAGCAATCGCAGATTTGGCGATTTAATCACAGCCGTCGGTCATCTTGAACAGGTTGTGATTGCAGCGATTGAAGGGGCTGTGATGGGAGGCGGCTTTGGCATGGTCTGTGTATCTGACTTTGCCATCAGTACCTCGACCGCAAAGTTCGGCATGCCGGAAACCACTCTGGGGATTCCCCCGGCACAGATTGCGCCTTTTGTCGTCCATCGTATTGGCCTTACCCAAGCACGTCGACTAGCCCTGATGGGAGAACGAATTTCCGGCACCGAAGCCTGTGAGCTGGGCATAGTTCATCAGTGTGTGGATTCCTCAGAAGCTCTTGATACAGCCGTTCAGGAAGCCATCAAGCGAGTCAAACGCTGTGCTCCGGACGCTAACGCTATGACCAAGGCCCTGATGCTTTCGATGGCCGGTCAACCTTCTCAAGAGTCTCTGGATCATGCTGCCCGGCTGTTTTCCAATGCAGTCACTGGCGAAGAAGGCCTTGAAGGTATCCAGGCCTTTAAAGAGAAACGTTCACCCCATTGGGCCTGATGAACAACCAAAAATATCTTCAGCACATGAATACAGCCATGAGCCAACAAAAGCATAAATGAGAAACACCATGCCCTCATTAAACAAAATTCTTGTTGCCAACCGTGGCGAGATCGCCGTACGAGTGATCCGCACGGCCAAGGCTATGGGATATAGAACTGTTGCCGTATACAGCGAAGCAGATCATGATGCTCTGCACACCTCTCTGGCCGACGAAGCTGTTCTGATTGGCGCTCCAGAAGTTTCAGCTTCTTATCTTAATCAGGAGTCAATATTAGCTGCTGCCCATGCTACTGGAGCAGATGCAATCCATCCTGGTTACGGTTTTTTATCAGAGAATACCGACTTCTCAGAAGCCTGTGCCCGTTCAGGTATCACTTTTATTGGTCCGGATGCCAGAGCCATTGAGTTGATGGGCAACAAACGCCAGGCCAAGATCGCCATGCTGGAAGCAGGAGTCCCCTGTATTCCCGGCTATGAAGGCGCAGATCAGAGCGATGAAACCCTGCAGTCAGAAGCCAGAAGAATAGGCTTCCCGATCATGGTTAAAGCTGCTGCCGGTGGTGGTGGCCGGGGTATGCGACAGGTTGACGACGAAGCTTCTCTGCTGGAAAACCTGAAATCAGCCCGCTCGGAAGCAACCAATGCTTTTGGCAGTGGCGAACTGATTCTGGAAAAAGCCATTGTAGAACCCAGACACATTGAAATTCAGGTGTTTGCTGACCGACAAGGTCACTGCATTTATCTGGGAGAAAGAGATTGCTCTATCCAGAGAAGATTCCAGAAAGTAGTCGAGGAATCACCTTCTCCCTTTATGACTGATTCACTCCGACAACAGATGGGTGAGGCGGCTGTCCGTGCTGCTTTGAGCTGCGATTATGTAGGTGCAGGTACCGTTGAATTTCTGGTAGACCACGACCGCAACTTCTACTTTCTGGAAATGAATACCCGACTCCAGGTTGAACACCCGGTGACCGAACTGGTAGCAGGAGTCGACCTGGTAGCCTGGCAGATCACGGTGGCTGAAGGTCATTCCCTGCCTTTATCTCAGGAGCAGGTGAGTCTGAATGGCCACGCCATTGAAGTTCGTCTTTATGCTGAAGACCCAGCGGACAATTTTCTGCCCCAGACTGGTCAGATTCTGGACTGGCAACCTCCAGGCGAAGTCCGTGTTGACCATGGTATTCAGACTAACCAGACCGTATCGCCATTTTATGATCCGATACTGGCAAAGGTTATCGCCTACGGAAGCGATCGGGAAACAGCTCGCCGAAAACTGATTTGCGCCCTCGAAGATATGAAACTGCTGGGCGTAAAACATAACCAGCACTTCCTTAGCCAGATACTGAAAGAGCCTGTCTTTGCCGAGGGTCAGGCCACTACCGCTTTTCTTAATCAGCAATTTGAAGATGATGCTTTTTGTCTACCAGCAGAGACCCTACTACTGAGCTCGGCTCTGGCAGCGCTGATATTCTTCCAGCTTGAAAACCCGGGGCACGATAAACGACAAGTATGGGGAGCAACACGCTTTGCCCCCTGGCTCTATAAACTGCATTGCGACACAAATGGCGAAGAGCAGGATTACCCGGTATCACTGACGGTCACCGAAAAAAATCATTATCAAATCCAGTCCGGAGATCAGACTCATACTCTAAATCTGTTGTCTATTGACGACCAGCGCATGAAGTATTCCGTTGATGGACGTACTCAGTATTGTCATTTTGTTCTTTCTGCCGGCCAACTTCATCTCTCCACCTTGCAGGGCAATACGCTCTGGCAAAACCAGACTCACGCACCTGCCCAGTCTTCCAATCAATCCGGTGACGGCCGTGTTCTGGCCTCTATGGATGGTGTCATCATTGATGTTCTGGCCAAACCGGGCGACCGGGTAGAAGTGGGTCAGACCGTTATGGTGCTGGAAGCCATGAAGATGGAACATGCTCTGAAAGCAAGGGTGTCCGGTACGGTAGAGACCGTTTCTTCAACAGCTGGCGATCAGGTCAAGACCCGACAATGTTTACTGGAAATTGTTGCAGAGGAGGCTGAGGGATGAGCCTGTCTCATTTTTACTTAAGAACACCAGGCGGTCAGGAAAGCTGCCCGCCGGCTCACAGAGAGCGGTTTTTGAAAGCCGGATACTCTCAATCGGTGGCGGAACCTATGAGATTATGAACGAAGTAATCGCGAAAAATCTGGGGCTTTGATGCAATAAAGAATTAATGCAAATACATACTCCGTTCATCCTGAGCTTGTCGAAGGATTCTGGTAATGCACTTCGACAAGCTCAGTGCGAACGGTACGGGTATTAACGCTTGGCTATAGGAAATAGGAAATAGGAAATAGGAAATAGGAAATAGGAAATAGGAAAAAAGTAGCAGAAAAGAAAAAGCGGATTGGTTTAAAGGCTGTGTGGAGTCTTGCTTTATAGCTCTTCCATGATTCCGGTTCGCTCGTGCTGCTTTTTGCAGTTCTTCTCAGCTTTCCGGCTTCCATATTGGTTGCTACACCACTTGAAACACCCTGTAAACCAATCCGCTTATACGGACATCGACCATTATTATTGTTATTGTCGGTCGATTCGTCTGCCTTGTTATTATTTTTATTAGCGGCAGTTTTTTGTTAGTTGCCTATCTATATACAATCCCTGTGCCAACTTTTTGAAAAACCTCTGCATCCCTTGAAATACGTACTATCCGAAAAATCACGAAACACACACCTACTCTTTACACTCTCTTTAAACTGTTACCCCCACACTGTCGGATGTAACCAGGAAACAGTTCCGTAACAACTTCCCGACTTACATTCGGATGCCGCTCACCCCGAGCTTGTCGAAAGGTGTGGTATTGGGCTTCGACAGGCTCAGCCCGAACGGGTTTTGAGAGGGTTTCAACAGGGAAGTTAACTTCAGACAACTCCTGACTAAACTACCTGCTAAGACCATATTCTTGTCATGGTGACGAATGCTGAACTTTCCTCATCAGTTTCAACTCGCTCTCCCTGACTGGTTTGCCTCCGAACTGTTAGGGCTGCCTGAATGCATCCCTGACCTTAAGGATCGGATGGCGCTGATTATTCGGTTTTCCCAACTGAATATGATGCACGACACTGGAGGACTTTTTGCGGCGGGAGTCTTTGAGAAAGAGCCGGGGAAACTAATCAGTGCAGGGGTTAACCGGGTCGTTGAGCAAAAGTGCTCCTCTGCTCATGCTGAAGTGATCAACAATGTACTGACCGAAGAAGCTATAGCTGTATTCAAAGAATTTAGAGCACGTAACAAACTGGTATATAACAGCCGTCAGTCAGAATAAGGCAATGAAGGAAAAGAATGAAGGAAAAGAAAGTTTCAGCGGAACACTATTGTAGATAAAGATAAGCGGATTGGTTTACAGGCTGTGTGGATAATTGCTTTATTATCCTTCCCTGTTTACCGGGATGCTGGCGTTGCTTTTGCAATTCTTCTCAGCTCCGGTTTCCCTGTTGGTTGCCACACCACAAAAAAACACCCTGTAAACCAATCCACTTGTACGGTCACCGACTTTTATTATTATTATTTTTTGTCGGTTCATCTGCCTCATTATTATTGTTATTTGCGGCAGTTTTTCTTGCTTTCGATCCTATATATACAATCGGTGTGCCAACTTTTTTAAACATGCCTGCAGCCCCCGAAATACGTACAACCCGACAACCCCATCATTTGCAGTAGGTAGTTTTACCTAATCCAAATGTGTTACCTGTGGGAATAATCGCGTAACACCGGGATATTGACGTAACGCTTACAAATAAAAGACATTGCCAAGGGAAGGTGTGAACAAGTCCTGCGAGATTCATTACTCCAGCTGTACCCTGCTTTACACATGCCGCTATTTAAATTCATGAGATTGCCCATATAGTGTCTTTATAATGTCTTTAAATGGCACTTGGAATTCATCAGGAACTATTCATGACTACAGATACCCATTTTGACTACCTGGTCATTGGCGGTGGCAGCGGCGGCATCGGCACGGCTAATCGTGCTGCCATGCACGGCGCAAAAGTCGGTCTTATCGAAGCCAAACACTTGGGTGGTACTTGTGTAAACGTTGGCTGCGTACCCAAAAAAGCCATGTGGTTTGCAGGACAGATTTCAGATGCCATCCAATATGGTCCTGATTATGGCTTTGACCTGAATCGTGACGAGATCCTGAAAAACTTCAGCTGGAGCAAACTGGTTGAAAGCCGTGAGGCTTACATCAGTCGTATTCATCAGTCTTATGATCGTGTACTGGGTAACAACAAGGTCAACGTTATAAAAGGCTACGGACGTTTTGTGGATGCTAAAACTGTTGAAGTGGACGGTGTTCAATACACGGCAGACCACATTACCATCGCTACCGGTGGTGAGCCTGCGGTTCCATCCATTCCCGGAGCCGAGCATGGCATTGACTCAAACGGCTTCTTTGAACTGACGGAACGCCCTGAGCGTGTTGCCGTGCTGGGAGCAGGCTACATTGCTGTTGAGCTGGCTGGCGTACTGCACGCACTGGGCAGTGATACCCACCTGCTCGTTCGCAAGCACAAGCCTCTGCGCAGCTTCGACGACATGCTTTCTGATACTCTGGTTGAGATCATGGAAGCTGAAGGTCCGACTCTGCACACCCACTCTGTGCCCAAAGAGATCACCAAAGAAAGTGATGGAAGCCTGACTATCCACCTCGAAAACGGCAACAGCCTGACAGTGGATACCGTTATCTGGGCAGCGGGTCGTAAACCTCATACCCACTCCATCAACCTGGAAGCAGCCGGTGTAGAAACCAACGAGCGTGGCTACATCTCTGTGGATAAGTTCCAGAATACTAATGTACCGGGTATTTATGCGGTAGGTGACAATATTGGCAAGATTGAGCTGACACCGGTTGCAGTTGCTGCCGGGCGTCGTCTGTCAGAAAGACTGTTCAACAACAAGCCGGAAGAGCACCTGAACTACGACAATATTGCGACTGTCGTCTTCAGTCACCCCACCATTGGCACCGTAGGCCTGAGTGAAAACGAAGCCATCGAACGTCACGGAGAAGAGAACGTTAAGGTTTATACCAGTGGCTTTACCGCCATGTACAGCGCTCTCACCAGTCACCGCCAGCCAAGCCGCATGAAGCTGGTGACTGTGGGTGAAGAAGAGAAGATTGTTGGCATCCACACCATCGGCCATGGTTCCGATGAAATGATGCAAGGCTTTGCGGTTGCTCTGAAAATGGGTGCAACCAAGGCAGACTTTGATAATACAGTAGCGATCCATCCAACCTCTTCAGAAGAGTTTGTTACGATGAGGTAAGACTAGGAGCCTTTTCAACAAAATGGCCATGCATATTAGTCAAGTTTTGCGCATGGCCTATTTTTCTTCAACTTTTATCTTTTTTCCTACTTTCAGACATTTTGAAACCTATTGGCAAGGGCTTAAACTTAGGTTTTTTCGCTTTTTTCTTTGCTCTCTGAAACCTTCTCAAGTCCATAAAAGCTATGTCTCCAATGACATAAAAGTCCGTCAGACCACCTTTAATGCGGACAGAATCCCTTGCATAGTCCTCTTTGTACGGAGCCCTTACTCTGCTGTCGCCATACATCCGGTTGTTAACTTGAACAACAAAGGTATGTAGATCATGAGCAGCACTCTCAACCAAAAAGCTGAAAGTATTAACATCAGGATTCCATTCCAACACAAATAGGCTGTCAACCATGCCTTGGTAGTGAGCACGGCTTTCGATATTGGTCATATCACTACAGATCAAGATACCGAAATGGAACCCACCATGGTTATAGATTGGCAACCCTTTTACACCTTCCGGAGGCAGCCACTGCTCTTTTTTAAGTTCTTTGAGCCCTGCTTTTTCTCCATGGGAAGGCGCCAGTTTGGGCTGCATGTAAATAATATTGCTCTTGTAACCTGGCCAGGGAGTTGTCATTGAGACGAAGCAGTCATTTCGAAGCAGTTTTCTTCTGCTTTTCTTGTCTGCGTAATACTCCAACCCACAAATTAGGGATATGCCATTGCCTGCCAATTTTTGCGCCATGCTGAACGCCCAGCGCCTTGGTATACTGCATTCAGGAAAAACCACATAATCTGGCTTGTCCTTTTCTTTGAGTATCAAATTCACCAGACCAAAAATCCGCTGGTAGCGCTCCAGCGAGCGGACAGGTTTTCCTGAAGCGGCACTTTTCCATTCGGTATAGGTTGTTTCCAGACTGGTCAGGGCAACCTTCATTTTTTTCGGCTTCTGACTTAAAGGAACATTCAGATGCTTGCGCGGCTCTGCCTCTGAACCATTTTGAAGCTTTATCCCAAGGGAAGATTGGTTTCCTACTTTAGCCCCTCTCAAACCCAAAATAGATTGTTTGAAAAGTACCTGATCTTCCAGCAGCTCTGGAGCAATGATGAGCATTTCCTGAATCGAAAGGGGACGAGTCGGGAATGCCAGTGCCATCCAATTCGGTTGTTTTAACTGAGCAAAATTCTGGAACTTTCTCGCAGCTCCAAGACGTATCGTTTTCCTGATAGCTCGTTTACCAGGTACTTTCAGCCCATGGAAGTCTTCTTCCTGGGAATAATACCAATAATCTTTGTAGGATCGATTCCCCCAATCAGCAAACAGCAGGTTCTTGCCTAATTTCTGCAAGGATGGCGCAGTAGCGGGAAATTTATAGGTTGCATCGAATGCAAATAATTGACGGAGTGCTCGTCCAAGTTGGGTATGAGAGCTATACCCTTTTGCTGTGGAAGCCTGTAGCCCAGACTGAGCAAGAACTTTTACCAAATACCCTTGGCATGACAGCTGCTTGCTTTGTTTATTTGTTCCATCAGCTGTCGTCTCAGCTAAAAGATCAAAACAGGTAAAAATGCCATCAACAAACCTTTTAACATCATCAAAGTCTCCACAACCAATCATCAGGCCGAAGATTCGAGGATAGTAATTTGTAAACTCAAAGATCCCCTGAGGTGTTAAAAGATGCCGGTGTACAAGTCCATAAAATTCTTGTCTTAAACCTATCCAGACTTGGGGGCGCAAATCCCGAGCGTAGCTCTCTATATCCCTTAGGAGTAAAGAGAAGCCAAGCCTTCTGACCGAAACAACATCAGCTTTACGAAGCGCGTCTGCATTTAGCGAAGCACTTGGTGTTGCCAGCAGCGCTTTTGAGGCCATGTCAGTAGCTGTTTCTGGTACTTCGGGGAGAAGGCGATGCTCGCTGGACTGCCTTCTGATCTGCTCAGAAATCTGGTCAATAAAATCCAAACCGTGCTCAGATGACAAACTAAAAATTTTCTGTTTATCGCCTGCAAATATCAGGTCACTGTCCTTAGCATAAGGCAGATTAACCTTGAGGGCATTGCTTTCCAACTGCTCAAGACACTCTACCGATGCAGTAATCCAGTCCAAAACATCTTGCCCCGTTTTGCCTCCTTCGTGAGCTTCCGTAACCAGAAAAATGTCATCCACATACCGTCCGTAATAGAGTGGTTTCAGACCATCCTGAATCTCTTTATCAAACTGGTAAAGGAGTATATTGGAGAGGATTTTCGAAGCTGATAGCCCAACAGGTAGTGCACCCTTCGGGCGGCCTTTATGATCTGGTGTCGATTTATACCAAGTGTCGATTGACTTTATCAGCTGTTCAGTAAACTTTTTCTCATCTCTATCCAGAGTGATCCCAATTTCATCCAGAAATGCCTTTCGCAGGATAAATTTGGGGCTGGTATTGTGGTAAAAGCTGGCCAGATCCATCGTGATTGCATTGATGGACTTTCCCTCTTCTACTGCGTTTTTCATGGCATTCAGTCCTTTTTCACGCCAAGACTGATAACCTGAGAAATAAGGTGTGAACAACCCTGAGCACTCTTGGTTGAGCTGACCGTTACCATTTTTGAAAAGCAGCTGCATCCAGGTGTTTGGACGATTTCTTCGCAGCCGGTTGCCGTAGGACCAATCCTTGTTCAGTTTAAACTCGAACCCATGACCAATTTTTAGAATCCACAAGGCTGAGATGATCTGGTAATCAACAGAGGCTGTAATCAGTAATCGATATTTTGCATTTGCCTTCTTCTGACCACTGGCATCAAATCGCAGCTTCCAGTCATCAAGAGGATTAATCGCCCTGTAATGAACATCATCTTTACCATCACCCCAGATACTCAGATCCAGAGACTTTGGAGCATATATATGACCACCTATAAGACTCAGGTCACTATACCAGTCCGATTCAGTGGCTATCATCTTATTGAAGAGCTGATTTAGATTCCTTTCCAGATGCTTCTCGTACTCTGTAAAGGCCAAAGCATGCGGATGCATATTGTCAAAAAAAGCCTCTGCTTTAGCCTTTCGATAGGCCATATAGAGGTCTTCTATGTTGATAAAGCCATCTGTAAAGTTCCTTTTCCTCACGCGGACTTACACCTTCAATCGAATATCTTACTCTTGTGAATAATTCTCAGAATAAATCTGAAACAGAAAACCTCGTTACGCGCATATTATCCTATTTTTCTTTTTTCTCAGATACTGAAAAACTAATCTCAAATGAGAACGTTGTGTTGAACAAATCATGTTAGCTGAGAGTCTTTAGTTTTTTCCTCTTAGCTCTCCAACCCGACTATCTTCCTTCTATCAAAAGATCAATTCTCAACCACTGGTGAAGTGCCTAACAAAAATGCGAGTATTATGATCATTGGCTAGAGTGATTCAGCTGATTCTAGCTACACGAGCACGGAGAAACTGGATGGATTGGAGTGTAGAAGATAAATATCAGGAACTGCTGGCTCTGGATGAACATCCAAGAATTGAAGCCAAGCGAGCTACTGATATTGGCAAATCCATCATGCAAACGGTTTGTGCTTTCGCCAATGAGCCAGGACTCGGTGGAGGCTTTATTCTTCTGGGCATTTGTGAGCCTGACAACGAGCATCCGGAATACTGGGTTCAAGGAGTGGATGAGCCTGATGAGTTGCTCAACAATTTACAGAATAATTGCCGCAATCAGTTTGAGCAGTCCGTCCATATTCAATCCAAACATGAGCTGATACACGACAAACTAGTCGTAGCCATTTATGTAGCTGAGCTGGATACTGCAGCTAAGCCCTGCCGGTTTGCCGGGAAGCCAGATAAATCGAACAAACGTAAAACCGGAGTCTGGCGCAGGGGAGCTAATGGTGATTACGAGTGCACAGAACAAGAGCTTGAGCCGTTGCTCCAGGCCAAGAGCGGCCAGACCTATGATCAGACTCTGCTTGCCGATGCAGAATGGGACGATTTTGATCCAAGTGCGATAGAGCTCTATCGCCAGTTACGAGCTCGGGTCAAACCTCATGCGGAAGAGTTGCAGGTTTCTGATGAAGAAATGCTCAGAGCTCTTAACCTGGTTCGAAAAAAGAAAAATACTTGGAAACCAAACCTTGCTGGCATCTTGCTACTGGGGAGACCTCTGTCCCTGAGGCGACTTTTACCTTCAGTGCGTGTGGATTATGTTCGAATTAATGGTACTGAATGGATAGAAGATCCTGAACAACGCTTCACGACAACTCTTGATCTTCGCGACTCTCTGATTCGTATCATTCCCAGGCTGGAGTCAACCATTCTTGACGATATGCCTCGACACTTCCGCCTTAAGAATGGCCAAAATCAACGAAGCGACGAGCCATTGCTACCACAAAAAGTTGTCAGGGAAGCCGTCGTTAATGCAGTTATGCACCGCGACTATCAGGTGAACCAACCCACTTTGATCGTACGCTATAGTAATCGCCTTGAAATTCGTAATCCCGGATACTCACTCAAGCCCGAAGTAGAGCTCGGTGAAATGGGCTCTGTCCTCAGAAACCCTTTCCTCGCAGCCGTGTTATACGACCTTGATTTCGCTGAAACCAAAGGCAGTGGTATTCGAACAATGAGGAAACTGCTCACTGCTGCCGGACTGGCGGCTCCTGTATTTACATCGAACCGTGAGTCCAATCTATTCTCTGCCAGTTATCTACTGCACCAGCTTATGAGCGAAGAACACTTACTCTGGTTACAGAAGTTCCAGCCACTTAATTTGAGCCAGGAAGAAGCCAAAGCTTTAGTACTAGCTCGTGAAATCGGTGCCATTGATAATGCAGCTTTACGGGCAGTCAGTGGTTTGGACACTCTTACTGCAAGCCAGGTTCTGGGTAAGCTCTGTAAAACCCATGGCTTACTGATTAAAGGGGGCAGTGGCTCAGCTACTTATTATCAGATAAGCCCATCTGCTGTAACTGAAAATACAGGTAACCTTGCCTCAAATACAGGTGACCTCACCCCAAATACAGGTGACCTCACCCCAAATACAGGTGACCTCACCCCAAATACAGGTGACCTCACCCCAAATACAGGTGACCTCACCTCAAATACAGGTGACCTAAAGGCTTATCCTGAATCCATACAAAAGCAAATCAGCAACCTAACGCCAAAGGCGCGAAAGCCTCAACTATGGCCTCTGATCTTGGGTGTCTGTAGCTTTGCACCACACAGTGCTGAAGAGCTGGGACAATTACTGATCAGGAGAGGAAAATATCTGAAAAGCCAGCACCTGAACCAAATGCGTCAGGAAGGGCTGATTACCTATCTTTACCCAGAAGTCGCCAACCATCCTGAGCAGGCATATAGAACTACCGAAAAAGGAAGGAAGTGGCTCGAAAACTGCCCTTGATGGTTTCAAGACAACTGGACCGATGAAACAAGTCTCGCCAAAAATCATATAACCATCACTCTGTACTCACCCCATAGCCTTAGATTTTCTTCCCATAAACCAGAAATTGGGTTGAAAAAAAGCCAAACGCAAATGACAATGAATCTCAATTGCATTTTAGGAGTTCAGGTTATGGGTTCTTGGAAAGAGAAAATCTGTCAGGGAAACAATTGTTTCAACGAGCAGCATTGGCATCTGGCAGAAAAAGCTTATCTGGATGCAGCCAACGAGCTTGAACAGGAATGGTTCACTAATCTGACCGATGTGCAACTGATGATGGCCTGGATGGCCAACATGCATAATCTGGCAACCCTTTATGAAACGCTGGATTCAAGCAATAAGTGCAAGCGACTCCCCGGTGTAGACTTCGAGCGGAGTTCGCCCACCTAATACTTTTCTCGGCATGGTATTGATTAACAATTCAGCTTCTCGAATCTCTGCTGCTGTCAGCCCCCCGAGAGCCATTTTCTTAGGCCAGGTTCGACGGATGATGCCATTAGTATTCTCGTTCGTTCCTCTCTGGTAACTGGCATAAGGCTTGGCAAAAAATACATCAGCACTCACTGCTTTAGCTACCTTTTCATGAGCGGCAAACTCACCCCCGTTATCCAGTGTGATGGTGCAAACAGATGATACCCGTCCCAGCAATTTAATCATGCTATCTGCAACCGTTTCTGCTTGCTTGTTGTCCACTTTATCAATCAGTGTGAAGCGGCTTTTTCGGTCAACCAATGTCACCAGGTGAGCGTCCTGTCCAAATACCGTGTCACCTTCCCAGTCTCCCAGGCGAGACCGAAGACCCACAACCTCAGGACGTTCAGTAATATCAACGCGATTGGGTATCAGGGAACGTCCCGCCTTGCGTTTACCGCCCTTGCAGCGTCTCTTTCCAAAACGAGGCAGCTTCTTGTACAGTGTGCCTCCGCTGGCCTTGTTATCAGCGATACGAGCGTAAATAGTGGTATGGCTCAAGGTGATTTCAGGGATCTCGATTTTCATCCTGCAGCTGATGTTCTCAGGTGACCAGCCAAGCAGCAGACCATTTTCTATAATCGGCATTTGTCGTTCATCGACTTTACTGTATTTTCTGGCTGACACTCTACGATGAATAGCCATACTGTGAGCCGTCTCGGCACAATAACCGTTGCCATCAGTATTTCGTTGAAGCTCCCGAGATAAGGTGCCTGCACTGGTGCCAATTCTCTCTGCAATCTCTTTCTGCGTAAGACCTGTCCCAAGAAGAGCTTCGATCTGGTATCGTTGCCCCTGAGTCAGTTGCTTGTATAGTTTGGTTTGTGTATTCATTCCTGACTTCCATTTCTGAGTGTGATAGCTACAGAATGTACCAGCAGCTGGCTCACATCTGAAATATCAGTCGATTGCACTTATTGTATTAATCCAGCACCACTCAAAGTCCACAAATGGCCAGCCCCTACTTCGTTCAACCCTATCAGCGCATTCTGATTCTGATGAGAGAAGAGAGTCTGCCAGGAGAATTTCAGAGTTCACTCCATTATGCCATGCGGGCAGCCATTATCCCTTTGCTGGAGTTCTCAAAGCGTTGCCCCACCTGCCAATGCTGCCAGAAGCAACTTGAAAAGATGAAAGACTGGCTGCTCCAGCCACATGCCTACACGGCATTTCTGGGCGGTAAAGAGTCATGCCAGCCAATCCCCAGGAAAACACAGGCACCTGTGCACCACACCGTTCATTGAGATAGACCCCGTCTGACCGGAAACTCAAAACCTGTTCAGAACATTCAAAGGAGCAAGGAAACACTTAAAATGTTAAAAAAAACCGAATCCCTCACCCTGCTGTTACCCATGTTCATTTTGGCCAGTGAACCTGTACTGGCTCACCCTGGCCATGATCACAGCCACTGGTCTGCCGCTATGATTCACGCCCTGTGGATCGCTCCTGTCATTCTTGCCACAGGCTTTGCAGTTTATCGCTTCCGGAAAAACAAGCACTCAAAAGGACAAGAATAATGTTGTACAAGTTACTCTCATTCCTGGATCGCAAAGCCCCTTTTCCCGAAGCTTCTGCTCACTGCGACATCCCCTGCAAAATCTATGATCCCTCATCGGCCCAGATTGCAGCGCTGACGATTATCCGCATGGTGGATCTGATTCAGGATCTTGAAGCCAAGGACAGTTTATCCCTGAACGATCAGGCGACACTGGCCAGGTTGGTTGCCCAGAAAGAAGAACATGGCTTCAAGGTTAAGGAAGAGATACATGTTATCTGGGGAGACTATATCAAGGCACCTCAGCTGGAGCAGTTTCCTGAGATTCACGAGCTGGCTCACAGTGTTATGCTGGCGGCATCCAAGGCGAAACAGCATGTTGATAAAGATGCTGCCCTTGAGCTGTTGAACCGGGTAAACCGCTTCGCTGAGATTTTCTGGGCTACCAAGGGAGTGAAGACCTATACCGCCACTTGCCCTTACCCACCAGAACAGCCTGTGGTGTACCCGCAGTTACAGGCAAACTGAATGTTTTGGCTGAGCATTCATAAAGTTCGGGGAGAGAGCATGTCTCCCCGCATCCCCGATAAAAGCTATGCCTTGATTCTCAGTACCCGCATGGCTCATCGCCTTGGCTTTATGCTGCCAAAAGTCGGTGACACACTGGTCGTCGACCATGATCGTTTAGGTACAATTATCAAAACAGTGGCAAAAATCGATCGTCTTGGTAGATTCTGGCTGAAAAGGGAAAATGACAGCAGCGTATCAATGCGTGAAATGGGTCCAATTCGACTGCGACAGGTGATTGGCAAAGTAGTCTTCAACATTAAAGAAAATGGCTCTTCAGGGATAACTGTGGGTAAAAATGAACAGATTTTGAGATAAAAGCATCAGTAGCAAACTTTTGATAGTTTTTTGTTGATGGACAAAAAAACAACAAAAGTGACCACTGATGCTGATTAAAACTATCCTCAATAAAGTTCATAAACTCAAGTCATTTGTTTATCAAGATGTAAAGCTCGGCTTCTATCAAGGTTCTGAAGTATTCAATGTAACCGTTGTTCCACGAAAGAACAGTCACGCTATCTGCTCAGGATGCCAGAAGCCTGCTCCTGGCTATGATCATCTTGCTGAACGTCGCTTCGAGTTTATCCCTCTCTGGGGCATCAGGGTTTTCCTGCTCTACATAATGCGACGGGTGGAATGCAATTCATGTGGTGTAAAGGTTGAACAGGTTCCATGGGCTGATGGCAAGAAGGAGCTGACCAAAGTTTACATGCAGTTCCTCGCACATTGGGCAAAAAAGTTATCGTGGAAAGAGGTTGCCAGTAGTTTCAGTACTTCATGGGAGAAAGTCTTTCATGCTGTTGAGTACGTTGTTGAATGGGGAAAGGCCCACCTACACTCGATAACGTCAGGGCTATTGGCGTTGATGAGGTTGCCTACCAGACAGGCCATAAATACCTGACTGTCGTTTACCAGATTGATCGCGGTTGCACACGATTATTGTGGGTTAGTCAGGAGCGTACAGAGGCTACGATTCGAAGCTTCTTCGCTTTCTTTGGTACGGAGCGTAGTCAGCGATTGGAGTATGTCTGCTCTGATATGTGGAAGCCCTACGTAAAAGCCATCGCGGAATGTGCCAGTCAGGCACTGCACATCCTGGATCGCTTCCACATCGTGGCCATGTTGAACAAGGCTATTGATGAAGTCCGGGCATCTGAACATAAGCAGCTACAGGCCGATGGTTATGAGCCTGTTTTGAAAAAAACACGCTGGTGCCTACTCAAGCGCAAAGAAAACCTCACAGAGAAAGAAGAGATAAAGCTGAACACCGTGCTTCAGTACAACCTGAAAAGCGTCAGAGCCTACCTGCTCAGAGAAGAATTTCAGGCATTCTGGGAGTACATTTCACCACATTGGGCGGAAAAATATCTGGATCGTTCGTGTACAAGAGTCATGCGATCAAAGATAGAGCCGATGAAAAAAGTTGCTAAAACTGTTCGACGACACAAGCCTCTCATCCTGAACTGGTTCCGGGCAAAAAAGGCGTATTCCAGCGGCATTGTTGAGGGTCTTAATACCAAGATAAAACTCACTACGAGAAAATCATACGGATTCAGAACCTATAAATGCGCAGAAATCGCTTTATATCATGCACTCGGCAAGCTGCCTGAACCGGAAATGACCCACAGATTTTACTGACGAGGCAAGAAAATAAACCAGCAAAGGCGGTTTCTATTCAGTCCTGAAAGAGTCAGAGACTAGCTTTCAATATCCGCATCTATATCTTTCTCAGACTTCAACTCTACAGCTGGTCGTTCAGCGCTTTCCAACCTCGACTCCAGACGGATCACACTGTAAACCTCATCCTGACTGAAGGCTCGGGGTAACCATACTTTCATGGTCGGGTATTCTTCTGCATAGAAGACTGAGGGCACCCAGGCATCCACTATCAGGCAATCCTCTCCCCATTCGTCCTGAGCTTTCAGGTCACTGCCTTTCTCTCGATTCATGACAACATAGGCATGGCTGTATCTTTTATCTTCAAAACTGGAGAACTGATGAATCAACTCCAGAGGAAACATTTCTTTTTTATAGAGTGTAAGGAAGGTGGTTTCTGCCAAAGCAGAACAATTCCCGTACGGACAAACCTTGTTCAACTGCTCCGTCATAAAGATTTTTCGTAGTCGGGCCGAAGCTGGTATCTGGTGTTTCTCACACTGATAGTGACCGCTCAGCCAGGCAACGTGCTTGCTGACAAAAATCTCCCTTTTTCTGAACAGCTGCCACTCTTCAAACTCCAGATAGCGACCAAAGTTATCCTTTATGCCTGCAGTTGCAGTCTTTCTGACTCAACCGGAGCCTTCAGCGTACTGATCTGATTCAGATTGCTGCTGCCAATAATCTGCTTTCTCGCAACAGGCTGCCCCCTTTGAGCTGAAACAGTCTGGATGATGCTTTTGATAGAGAAGTGGGTAAGGAGCGGATGCCAGCCCGAACCCCTGAGACTGCAGTAAGCATTTTTTATCTTCCTGAATGCCAAAACAGGTTAGAAAAGTTCTAGCTACCTCCTACATAGCCACTTTCCAGCCAAAACATCAGGTGGAATCTGCCTGTGCTATCTTGATATTCTTTACACTCGCATAGGTCAACCGACCATGACCCAGCTAAGAACAATAATTCCGCTTTCTAAGACCTCTATTAAACTGAGCTTCCTGTTCTTCAACTTGCAACTGACAGCACTTCCATTCCTAGCTCAGGCCGCAGAAATTCCAAAAGGTGTGAAGCTCGCAGAACAACAGACACTCAAGCGTGCTTTGAGAGGTGACCCGGAATCCCTGGACCCTCATCTGGCTATAGGGACACCGGAAGATCATGTCACCCGGGAATTGTTTGAAGGGCTGGTGACTCAGGATCTACAGGGCAATATTATTCCTGGTCAGGCCGAATCCTGGGAAACATCCAGAGATGGCACTGTCTGGACATTTACCCTGCGTAAAGGTCTGCGCTGGTCCAATGGTAAACCACTGACCGCAGAAGATTTTGAATACAGCTTTAAGCGATTGGCCAACCCTGAAACAGCATCACCTTATGCCTGGTACTTGGCCGCCATGGGAGTGAAAAATGCCGATGAAATTACCAAGGGTAAAAAGCCGGTCTCCACTCTTGGCGTTAAGGCAGGCCCGGGGAATACTCTGACTCTGGAACTGAACCGGCCGGCACCTTACCTGCTCGCCATGCTGACCCATCGCTCCATGAATCCTGTACCCCGAGCTGCAATCGAAGCTCATGGTCGAGATTGGGTAGCATCGGGCAAGATTGTGAATAATGGGCCATTCAATCTGGTGAAGCGAATCATCAGGGAACAAATCGTATTAAATCAGAACTCCAATTACTGGAATCATAAAAACACCGTCCTGACCGAGATCACCTTCCTGCCTATTGAATCTGAAACTGCCGCACTCAACAGATACCGTGCGGGTGAACTGGATATGGTGTCCAGTGTTCCCACGACTCATTATAAAAAGCTGATTAATGAGATGCCTGAACAGCTCAAAACCAGTTCCAGCCTGGCCACTTACTATCTGACGTTTAATACTCGGGAAAAGCCGTTTAACGATGTCAGGGTCAGGAAAGCCCTGTCCTACGTTCTGCATAGAGAAAAGATTACCGACAATATTCTGGGACAGGGGCAAAAAACCGCTTATACCTTTACACCGGAAACCGTAACGGGCTTCACCGCACCCGAGCCGGATTACAAGAAAATGTCCCCACAGGAAAGGCAGGCTTCAGCCAGCAAGCTCCTTAAAGAAGCAGGTTACAGTAAAGATAACCCGCTGACGTTTACCTATATCTACAACGCTACAGACAGCAACAAGCATATTGCTGTAGCTATTCAGGAAATGTGGCAAAAGCAACTACCGGTTAAAGTTGAACTGGAAAACCTTGAATGGTCGACTTATCTGCAAAGAAAACTGGACGGCCAATACCAGGTAGCCAGAGCGCTCTGGGGGGGCGATTATGACGATGCGATCACCATGCTGGATGTTCATACACCTGAGCACGGTAACAACAGCAGTTTCTATAACAGTAAGCGCTACAATCAACTGTTGGACCAGGCTCGTCAGACTCTGGATCGAGAAGAAAGAAACCGTATTTACGCTGAAGCAGAACTGGTGCTGGCTTCAGACATGCCCATTGCCCCGATTTACTGGAACAGCTTGAACTATCTGATCAAGCCAGATCTTCGAGGCATCAGCTATGACAATCCGGAAGGTAGAATTTATTCCAGAGATATTTACAAGGTTGCACAATAGATAGGGATACGTGGCTCTTTAACCACTGAACAAAGAGCCATCCTTAAAACATTAATTATCAAACATTCACAACTTAAAGCATAAAAAACATTTTTCTCAGAAAATCACTCATCTAAAAGTCACTTCCTTAAAACTAAAAAAGCATAGCCGTATACTTTAAGACGCCTCTCAAGAATACTCCTAACTTATTGTTATAATTAAATTAATTTTATAAAAAAGAAAATAACATCTTACCTTTTTCTTTGTTACGAGAATCTGTTTCAACACCACTATTCACGAAATAAATAACAAAGATAAAAATAACAGGATTGTCACAAACATTAACAAATCACAGAATGCAGTCACCGAGTCGGCAAGACTCCAACAATAAAAGCCGGTCATCAAATCGTGTTGATGACATCGCGAAAACGGAAGGACTGATCATGTCAAACTACCTGAATGATATTGACGCAATCGCTTCACTAAAAGCTGCTCAGGGTTCTTCCTGGGAAGCGATCAATCCAGAATACGCCGCTCGCATGAAAGCGCAGAATCGCTTCAAAACCGGTCTGGATATTGCCCGCTACACCGCCAAGATTATGCGCGAAGACATGGCGGCTTACGACGCTGACACTGCAAAATACACCCAGTCTCTGGGCTGCTGGCACGGATTCATCGGTCAGCAGAAGATGATCTCCATCAAAAAACACTTTAACAGCACTGACCGTCGTTACCTGTACCTGTCAGGCTGGATGGTTGCTGCATTACGCTCCGAGTTTGGCCCACTGCCTGATCAGTCTATGCATGAGAAAACCTCAGTAGCTGGCCTGATTGAAGAACTCTACACATTCCTGCGACAGGCCGATGCCCGCGAGCTGGGTGGCCTGTTCCGGGACATGGATTCTGCTCGAAAAGCCGGTGAAACTTCTAAAGAAGCCGATCTTCAGAGCCAGATCGAAAATCACCAGACACACATTGTTCCTATCATTGCTGACATTGATGCCGGTTTCGGTAATGCAGAAGCCACCTATCTGCTCGCAAAGAAGATGATTGAAGCCGGTGCCTGCTGCATACAGCTGGAAAACCAAGTATCTGATGAGAAACAATGTGGTCACCAGGATGGCAAAGTAACAGTGCCTCACGAAGACTTCCTCGCCAAGATTCGTGCTGTACGCTATGCCTTCCTTGAACTGGGCGTAGACGACGGAGTCATCGTTGCTCGTACTGACTCCCTGGGTGCTGGCCTGACCAAACAACTGGCTGTAACCCAGCAGCCTGGTGACCTGGGTGACCAGTACAACAGCTTCCTGGATGTTGAAGAAATCACTCAGGAGAACATGAGCAACGGCGACGTGATCATCAACCGTAACGGCAAGCTGGTTCGCCCCAAGCGCCTGCCTAGCAATTTGTTCCAGTTCCGACAGGGCACCGGAGTTGACCGTGTAGTTCTGGACTGCATCACTTCCCTGCAGAACGGCGCTGACCTGCTGTGGATTGAGACAGAGAAACCCCATGTTGGCCAAATTGCCGAGATGGTCAACAAGATCCGTGAAACCTGCCCGAACGCTAAGCTGGTTTATAACAACTCACCGTCTTTCAACTGGACTCTGAACTTCCGTCAGCAAGTATTTGATGCCTGGAGCGAAGAAGGCAAAGATGTATCTGCCTTTGATCGTGCTCAGCTGATGAGCGCAGAATACGACGAAACTGAGCTCGCTCAAATCGCCGACGAAAAGATCAGAACTTTCCAGGCTGACGCTGCCCGTGAAGCGGGCATCTTCCATCACTTGATCACTCTGCCTACTTACCATACGGCAGCACTGTCTACCGACAACCTGGCTAAAGAATACTTCGGTGACCAGGGTATGCTGGGCTACGTAGCGAATGTTCAGCGTAAGGAAATTCGCCAGGGTATAGCCTGTGTGAAGCATCAGAACATGGCAGGGTCCGACATGGGTGATGACCATAAAGAATACTTCTCTGGTGACGCGGCTCTGAAAGCAGCCGGTGACGACAATACGATGAACCAGTTCGGATAAAGTTCGCCTCTCCCCGCGTGACAGCATTTTGCCTGCCGTCTTTTCCATCAGGAATTGAGGCAAAATGTCTCTCACGCACCATTGCAGGGCGATAAATCACCGCCCTAACTCATTCTGACTAAGCAAAGCCTTGATTCATTGAGTAGACTTACCATCGACTGAAGCCAAATAGTGCCTGCACACCTCGAAGACTGAAACCAAAACTTAACACAAGTTACCAAATACTCACTCTTAAAAATCCACACAATCGATAATTTATTCACTATTAAGAATAAATAGTCAAAAACACCCATTCATAAATCACTCAAAACAATCTTCATATATTGACAGAGAACCTAACATGCCAACACGTACAAACCGAAAACCAAAAATATTTGCACACGTAATCCATACTGCCTAGGTAGTTAGTTACCCTTTTCACTTAAAATCACATACTATACGTGACCAGCACTCGAGTCAGAGTGCCTCTCAGGGATGAAGTCCGGATAAAACCGGATATCAGAGGCCCACGTAATGCCCATAGCAATTAGGGAAAGCAGGACAGGGTCAGAAAAAACACAGTGTTTTGACAAGCGTTGACTGCCGTATCGACAGACAGCCTTGAGCCATTGTCGTGCTCCATTCTGGTGCGATGAAAAACGACAACGACAGCCATGAGCCGGGAGTGCATGAGCCGGTTGTGCATGAGCCGGGAATGCAAGTGCACAGCTGCTGGTCGACAGCCTGCGTTTGTCAGAACATTTTATAGCTACACTAGGTGACTGATATGCGGATAGGGATCCCTGGAGAGATTCAGGACAACGAAAACCGGGTAGCCGCTACGCCTGATACGGTAGGCAAGCTACAGAAGCTCGGTTATGACATCATCATTGAGAGCGGAGCAGGTATTAAAGCCAGCTTTGATGATGCAGCTTTTGAAGAGGCTGGTGCTCAAATCGCAGAACGCTCAGAAGTCTGGGGTTCCGATATCGTCCTGAAAGTGAACGCACCAACAGACGACGAAATAGCCCTATTAAAAGACGGCGCCAGCATCGCCAGCTTTATCTGGCCCGGCCAGAATGAAGAGCTCATGAATAAGCTCAGCCAACGCAACATCAACGTGCTGGCATTGGACAGTGTGCCCCGCTTGTCCCGCTCCCAATCACTGGATGCGCTCAGCTCCATGGCCAACATAGGTGGCTATCGTGCTGTGGTTGAAGCTTCTCATCATTTTGGTCGCTTCTTTAATGGCCAGATTACCGCTGCAGGCAAAATCCCACCCGCAAAGGTCATGGTTATCGGTGCTGGTGTTGCTGGTCTGGCTGCACTGGGCGCTGCTGGCAGCATGGGTGCTATCGTTCGCGCTTTTGATACCCGTCCAGAGGTTAAGGAACAGGTAGAAAGCATGGGCGCCGAGTTCCTGGAACTCGACTATGAAGAAGAACAGGATTCTTCGGATGGTTACGCCAAGGAAATGAGCCAGGCCTTTATTGATGCCGAAATGGCTCTGTTCATGGAGCAGGCCAAAGAAGTTGATATTATTATCACCACTGCTCTGATTCCGGGCCGCCCTGCCCCCAAACTGATACTGGAAGACATGGTCAAGGCCATGAAACCAGGCAGCGTTATTGTCGATCTGGCTGCCCAGACCGGTGGTAACTGTGAGTGTACAGAAAAAGATAAAGTTGTCGTCAAACACGGTGTCACCGTCATTGGCTATACCGATCTGCCAAGCCGACTGCCTACCCAATCCTCTCAGTTATACGGCACCAACCTGGTGAATATGCTGAAGCTGATGACGCCGGAAAAAGACGGCAACCTGGTCATCGACTTTGAAGACGAAGTCGTTCGGGGTCTTACCGTCGTTAAAGAAGGTAACATCACCTGGCCACCACCTCCAGTCAAGGTCAGCGCAGCACCTGCAGCCAAGCCTGCTCCCACTGCCGCACCGGCTGTTGAGGAAAAACCATCACGCCCATGGCTGAAACCTGCGCTACTAGCAGCTGGAGCACTGATTTTCGGATTTGTGGCTAACTCTGCTCCTGCTGACTTTCTAGAGCACTTCACAGTCTTCGTACTGTCTTCCATTGTTGGTTACTACGTCATCTGGAATGTTAAATCAGCATTGCACACACCACTGATGAGTGTCACCAATGCCATTAGCGGCATTATCGTGATTGGTGCGCTGACGCAAATGGGCAGTGACAATAATATTATTCTGGCATTGTCGGGTATTGCTCTGATCGTCGCCATGATCAATATCGTCGGTGGATTCGCTGTAACCCAGCGGATGCTGAAAATGTTCATCCGGGATAACTAAACACAGCGGGAGTTACAGGAATGTCTCAAGGATTATTAGTATCCGCTTACCTGATAGCAGCGCTGCTGTTTGTCATGAGTCTCGCGGGCCTGAGCCGTCAAGAATCAGCCAAGAGTGGTAGCCTCTATGGCATGGTCGGCATGGTCATTGCCGTCTTAGCTACCCTGGGTTATGCCCATCTGGAAGGCTTTACTCTGGTCACCATTCTAATGATGGCTGGCGCAGGTATTGGTCTTTTTCTGGCGAAAAAGGTCGAAATGACCGAGATGCCCCAACTGGTGGCCGTCCTCAACGGATTCGGTGGCCTGGCAGCGGTTCTGATCGGTTTTTCCAGCGCTATTGAAGCATCTGAGTCATTGGCACAAGCGGCTTCCAGTCTTTTGTCGTCTACTGACCGAATGATTCACAGCATTGAAATCTTCATTGGAATCATTATCGGTGCCATCACTTTCAGTGGCTCTATTGTTGCCTGTCTGAAACTGCATGGAAAAATCAGCAGTCGCCCTGCCTCTCTTCCCGGTGGTCACTGGACGAATCTGGCAGTGATTGCCCTGGCCATTCTTATGGGCATCGTTTTTGTCCAGCAGGACAGCCTGCTTGCGCTGATCATCATGACGGCTCTGGCCTTCCTGTTCGGCATTACCCTGGTTATGGGTATTGGTGGTGCAGATATGCCGGTGGTTGTTTCCATGTTGAATGCTTATTCCGGTATCGCCGCTGCAGCAACGGGTTTCATGCTGGGTAACAACCTGTTGATTATCACTGGCGCCATGGTGGGTTCTTCCGGAGCCATTCTCTCCTACCTGATGTGTACTGCCATGAACCGCTCTTTTATTTCCGTTATCCTGGGTGGATTCGGTACTGAAGGTGGAACCGTTGCAGAAGGCACAGAGGAAGGTGAGTACACCGAAGTGAATGTCGAGGAAGTGGCTGACATGCTCAAAAACGCTTCCAGTGTCATCATCACTCCCGGTTACGGTATGGCCGTTGCCCAGGCTCAGCACCCTCTGAGAGAACTGGTTAACAAACTGCGCGCCCAGAATATCAAAGTACGTTTTGGTATTCACCCGGTTGCAGGGCGTCTGCCTGGTCACATGAACGTACTACTGGCCGAAGCCAAAGTACCCTATGACATCGTTGAAGAAATGGATGAACTCAATGATGACTTCACCGACACTGATGTAGTTCTGGTTATCGGCGCCAACGACACCGTAAACCCTGCGGCATCAGAAGATCCGGGTAGCCCGATTGCTGGCATGCCGGTACTGCGTGTATGGGAAGCGGAAAGAGTCGTGGTATTCAAACGCTCCATGGCAACCGGCTATGCTGGCGTTCAGAACCCTCTCTTCTTCAAAGACAATGCTAGTATGCTTTTTGGTGATGCCCACGGCACCGTTGAAGGCATTTTGAAGCAGTTTTGATCTAAACCGCGCTTATGTAGAAACCGCTATTTAATGGTTTTAGTTGGGTGCACTTTAGAAATTGAAAATAGGTGTCAGAGTCGAATAATTAAGCAGGGTATTTGCTTCCCTGCTTAATTACTATTTGCTTTAATGCCTTCAGCATACGGAGAAATCAGCAGAACAAACCTCTTTTGATTTCGAAGTCTGTCATGAATGCAGGTAAGGCATTCAGGAATAACAAGACCAAGAAAGAGGATTTCATTCATGGCTATTTACATGAATTTCAATAGCAAACAACCTGCGGGTAATGTCACGGCAAAAGGCTATGAAGACTGGATTGAACTGGACTCATTCAGCTTTGGCGCTGCTCGCAACATCACCATGCAGCCGGGGGCTATGAGCAACCGGGAAGCCAGCCGCCCCACGCTCAATGAAGTTAATTTTACCAAAAAGCTGGATGCCGCTTCTGGTGGTCTATTTAAAGAATCCGTCACGGGCTCTGAAGGCGTGACGGTGCAAATTGATATTGTCCAGACCGGGGCCAATGCGGTGACCAAATACGCCAGCTATGTGCTGGAAGAGTGTATGGTTTCAGCCTACAGCGTGGGTGCCGGTTCTGGAGGAGCTCCTACTGAAACCATTAGCCTGAGCTATGCCAAGGTGGTTGCCGATCTGAGCCATGCCGACAAAACCCACAAGAACAAGAAAAACCTCAAGGTCGGCTACGACCTGACCACTGCAGAGCCGCTGTAACCTTTCTGTTCAGTGTTCAAACATGAACGCAGAGGCAATTCTCTGCGTTCCTCTCTTGCCAGTCAGGTCTTTCAGAACGGTCACGATATGCATCGTTTATATTCAGTGTTCCTGGGGGTATTCCTCTCCCTTCTCACCATAAAGGGGTTTGCCATGTCGATTTTTGATGTTGGAAAAATGTGCACTTTCTCGAAAATATCGGGAGTGATTCTTAATAATGGGGAACCGGTGACCCACGCCCAGGTGATCCGGGAAACCGATTATGAGAAAAAATTCACTGACCAGACGACGACGGATGAAAATGGATATTTTGAAATGCCTGCCTTGTTTGTTCGATCTATCGCCAAGTATTTGCCTCAAGAGTTTGTGGTGGGGCAATTGATCAAGGTGGTTATTGGAGACAGGGAAGAACAGATATGGTCTGGGGTTAAGCGCACAATTGACGAGAATGCCGAGTCCAGAGGTAAACCACTAGTTGTTTCATGCGATCTTGCGAATGAGAAGCAGAGCTTTAGAGTCGATGGTTCTCTGTTTACGGGAAAATGTCAGTGGGATGTTGAACCCGACAAAGATGATTACAGTGAATGGAAGCTATTCAGCGACGAATAAATAAGGTCAAGGAAAAGATAAAAAATGTCAACAATAGAGCCAAAGAGCCAAGATTAGCCGCTAAAATTGCTAGCGACGTCTATCTTCTTACGAAGCTGCCAACCATTGAAGCCGCTTGTGAAGAACTTAATAGATCATTTCATGGAGATTTAACCTTCTCCGAATCCAACCTCCTCAAAGGAAAAACCGGCGGCCCCGGTTATGTCAAGGTCAGAACCGCTTTCGGGTTTGTGCTGGAAGGAAAAAAGCAACTGGAAGGCCATACCTTTGTCGTATTCCGTGGTACTGAATATCTGGCAGATTGGCTCAGCAACGGCAACATTACCGTGGGTTCTTCGAATCATGGTAAATCGGTTCACCAAGGGTTTATGAAAGCCTTTCAGTCCATGTTGCCCCAGCTTCGAGATTACACAGTCAAACTCTCCAATGGTTCTCAGGTGCATTGTATTGGGCACAGTCTGGGCGGTGCGCTTGCGACGATTGCCGCAGAATGGCTTGCTATCGAAAAGGGTATCCGGGCCAAGCTGTATACCTTTGGCAGCCCCAGAGTGGGGCTGGATGACTTTGCCAGGGGCACCACAAAACGACTGGGCAGTGAGAATATTCTTCGAGTCTGGCACAAGACGGATATTGTACCCTGCATCCCCATCTGGCCTTTTGTTCATACGCCTGATTCGGGTCGTGATTACTTTCTGCCTTCGCCCGGCTTTTTTCCGGGTAAGAAGTGGCATTCTATGGACAATTACATTCGTTCGGTAGGCAAAAAATCCTGGCAGACGATTTATGCTTTGAGAGAGCCACAACCCACCGAATCAGATATCCAGCGATGGCTGGCCGATAGCAAAATTTTGTCCGGCACCCTGCCTGCGATTAAATGGCTTCAAAGTGCATTAGCTTATGTGGTGGGCAAATGCCTGTCTGCCATAGGCAGCACTTATCAGTTGCTGCAATCCAGCCATTCAACCCTCATGGACAGTCTGGCCTGGATTCTCAGCCGGGGTGTCTCACTGACTGAGAAGCTGTCAGGTTGGGTGGTGCACCTGATGAGAAAGATTGCTGAGTTTCTGGGTATGCATAGACACGTCAAAACCGAGAAACCGGAAAAACAGGTCATTCGATATCTGCTGGAACGTTTGTCAGAAAAGGTCAACCAGATGGCTAAAAATGTTTTGAGCCAGACTCTGGCGGACGGTCGAGCAATTTAATGTGGAGAGAACAAAGAGGGTTCATTGAATATTATGGGATTCTTTACTTTATTATTTTTCACAATAGTTCTGATCGCTATCTGCTTATTCTGCTTTATGGGGGTTGGCTTTGCTGCAGGAGCAATGGCTCAGAATCATCCCGGTCGCTTTGACTGGTATCTTCCGGCTTTCTACTTAGTGCCCGAACGGAAAATGCTCTTTTCTGTTCGAAGTTCAGCCTTCATAAGCCAGATATTTGAATAATCGATCAATAGACTTTCTGATTTGCCAGTTTCATCGTAATTTTCTTACCAAACTCGTCATTTCTGCAATTTCAAGACAAGCGACGACCTCAGTCTTTACTGATTTTATTCTTTTTTCGAATTAACCGTCAGTGCTTTCAGCCACAGAGTCGAAGTTGTCGTTTTTTTGCGCTCTTTCGTTCTATTTTCTGAAGTTCTGCCCCCATCTTCTGAAAATTCCTGGCAAGAACTCCGAGAGCAACATAGCGTTTCAGTCCATCTATTCCGTGATCCGCGCATTTATCCAACCCGTGAGACTCAAGTGCATTGATCGCTGATTCTACCGCCGAGTGCTTTCTTTTAGCCGCTTTGAATTCCGGGTCGTTTTCCCGCTCCTGCTCGGCTCGGGTTCGTCGTCCCTTTTTTGGTAATACGACCATAGTAAGGTATTTAAGCAAATCTTTTTGGTTGGATGGTGAGTGAAACCCTTTATCAAAACTGCAAACGCTCAAAGATGGAAAGGCGGCTTTGGTTGCCCGGATGATCGGAACGGCAGCCTTTTCATCGGTTTCTTTCTCCATGACCCGATGGTTCAGAATAAAACCATACTGGTCTTCGACAATCGCCAAACGGACGCCTAGCTCAACCGGAACACCTGCTTTACCTTTATTGATCCACTCAGTATGCGGCTGAAAGAGCGAGAATACTTTTTCATCATGAGGGATTTTTTCATGGTCGATCAATCGACGTTTAACATGATCCACCTGCCGCTTACCATGATCGATAAACTTCTGGATAGAACTGTATTTATTCGCTGGACATATCGTAATGAACGCCTTGTCCTGAAGTGTTTCTTCAGCTCTGTTAATCAATGCCTGACTGGCATTCAGGTAGTTCTGACAGGCTTGTCGGATTTCCTTGTCCCTTTGAAGTTTTTTGGCAGGATCTTTCGAAGTAGAGTGTCGTAATATCTGTACACGACGATACATTTTTTTCAACTGATTCAGGTTGTATTGCCACTGTCACCAACCACTTACCTCAGCCCTGGCTGCAAAGCGTGCAGTAAGAACAACGACAGTTCTGACTGCATCAAACAAAAGGTTGAGATCTGTCGGGAAATGAACATCGGTTTCTAACCCGGAAATTTCATAAAAGAAGGCAAGTTCCGCCCAATCACTTGATATAATTGGGTCGACCAAAAAAATGCTTCGGAAAAAGCAAACCGGAACTTGCCATGCCCAAATCTACACAAAAACACCTTCGTTTTCACCCATCCAATAGCAAAACTGTCCGTGCCGACTTCAATGGTGGGGAATTATCCTCTGACTTTGGTGCTCTGCTGCTACGAGAAACCATGCTTCATAGCGGTCTTATTGACAGACTGACCGATGCTATTCACGACAATCGTCACCAGTCCTATATCGACCATTCTCTTCAGGATCTTCTGGTTCAGCGGATTCTGCAAATGGCCTGCGGTTATGAGGATGCCAACGACAGTAATCGTCTGCGTAAAGACCCTATGTTCAAATTAGCTACAGGGCGCAACCCTCTGGGCAATGATAACCACCTCGCATCAGCCCCCACTTTTACCAGACTGGGGCAGTCTATGACCCGGACAGATATTTACAGGTTGACCAAGGCCTTTGCGGATCACTTCATCAGCAGTTACAAGCTGCCACCTGCTGCGATCGTTATTGACCTCGACCACACACCAGCCATCACTCACGGAGCTCAGCAGATGAACCTGTTTAACGCCAAATACCAGGACTACTGCTATCTGCCCCTGATGATTTTTGAGGGGCTCAGTGGCCAGTTGATTACGGCTATCCTGCGACCGGGAAAAACACCCACTGGTAAAGAGAATGCTGCCATTCTCAAACGGGTCATTAAGCTGATCCGAAAAAGGTGGCCAAAGACCCACTTACTGGTTCGCGGGGATAGCCACTTTGCACAACCGGAGTTGATGCAGGTGGTTCAGGATGACCCGCACTCCGACTATGTACTGGGCAAAGGCGCTGGTCACAAGACAGCTTTGCGCCCTAAAGCCAGAGAGCAATTGGATGAAGCACGCAGGGCTCTCATAGTCAAAACAAATCTGGCAAGAGCGAATAATCTGCCAGAACCTGACCGTCTCAGGCTTTACGGGGAAACAGAATATCAGGCCAAAAGCTGGAGAGGGCTGGATACCCGGATCATTTATAGGGCAGAGGTTAACCAGAAAGGCGACAACCCTCGCTTTATTGTGACATCGATAAAAGAGGCTTCTCCCGAAGTGATTTATGAAGAACTTTACTGCCCGAGAGGGCAGGATGAGAACTTCATCAAACACCTGAAAAGCGATCTGTCCGGTGACAGGTTGTCAGATCAGGGCTTTCTGGCTAACCATCTGAGGATGTTTTATGCCTGTACCGCTTATGTTCTCCACCACGAGTTGAGAACCAAAGCCCTGAAAGGAACGGAGCTGGACAAAGCACAGCCATCAACGGTGATCAAAAAACTCTGCAAAGTGGCGGTGAAAGTGGTTGAGTATAAAGACCGGATCAAGCTACACCTGCCCCGTAGTTGCCCATTCAAGAATCTTTTACGGCATGTGACAGAGGTTTTTTATCGGATGCCACAGCCTCGTCCGGGATAGTGACCTTCATAAACCGTAATCGAACCAGATAGCGACCAGATGAAAGAGCTCAGGCAGAGTTCGCTTGTCCTGAAGAAGCTGAATTGATTAATAAATATCCAGACTGCAGACGAGTCTGGATCGTAAGGCATCTTTCACTGCTAAAAGAGCAGCAGACTCACGGAAGAAATCAAAGTTGAATGACTTGACCGGAAGTTGCTGCTCCTTTATGAAATATTCGGGCTAGTCGCATTGCTGGTGTTTTATTGTCCTTTGGGCTGATTTTTATGAAGTTATTGCAGGCTCTTTGTATATCAAGAACCTTCTCTATCATGTTGGGGTTGTACGGGTTCTTGCCCGCCCACACTTTTCCACTGTTTGACTCTTTTGATATAGGACGCTCCAGATAAGACAATGATCTGCGTGTTGCGTTAAACAAGCTATCAATACTATGAATTGATGCGTAGTAATGCATTCGCTCAAGTAGCCAGCTATCCAGATCATTTACTCCTGTAAAACACATTGTTTCCTTCTCAGGCTCCGTCATGGTGTTGAACAGACTCCTGATAACTGATGGATCTTTGCCTTTAGCAAGACATTCATCAATCATGGTCGTAAGGTATTCAGTTTTGACTATATTGTCAGGCTGATTACTGAGATCAGGCCTGCTGCTTTTGAACTCGTTCAGTATCCTTTTTGACTTGCCTGCAAGGTTTCGCTTTTGGCCTTGACCAAGTCCTTTGTTGATGCCAACCAGAAGCAATGCACGAACGTACAGTCAGCAACCCCTCATTAGGCTAAGGGCTAGCAGCTGACTGGCTCCCCCTTATCAGTATTTTCAGCAAAGCCTTTCCTTCTGGTCTATTTTTAGCTGCCGGTAAAATCAATTTGACCGGAGTTTCAGATGGCCTCCTCCCTGGAAAATTCAGACAAACCTAAACGCTTGTTTTCACTCCTTCAAACCTTCAGCCTTCTCTTGCGGCACCTTACTGCTCATCTCTTATTACTTCTGACTCTCTTTACGGTCCCATGTTCCTACGGACAACTGGAAACAATGGTGGACTTTTCCGGCGTTCACACCTCTTTCGAGCCAGTCCCCAAGGCTTCGTATCCCTCTTTTGATTTTGATTATCAGCCCAATGCTCAGAAAACCCTTCAGGTTCATTTTATTGCAGTAGGCGAACAGGCATCAGACACCTCCCTGTACTTATCTCTCAAAGGAGGCCTGTTTCTGCAAGCAGGCCTGACCAGTCACAGCTATCACTGCTTTGAGACATCAACACATACGGTTCAGTGTTTAATGCCTCCAAACAGGCGAGCCCTGACTTTCTCTGTGCAGGGTGATTTGTCAGGAGTGAGCATGGTCATCGAAACCTCAGTCCCCCTACCGAAGCCCTGGGTAGTCATGATCGAAGGTGGACCCTCAACACTCCCTCCTATCTGGATGCTGACAGATGGAGGGCTGATCAAACGAGAAGATCAGCACCCGGATCTGTTTTCCGGTAAAGATGCCAGCATGGAAGCCATTCTGGAAGCTATTCGGAACCAGGAAGGCCATGAATTTCAGGAACACTGGGAAAAGACATTTGCCAATCGGCTGGCTGCTGGCCAGAGAAGACTGGATGAGGAATATTCGTATAACCCTCGAGACCCGGATCGTCCCAACAAAAAAATGATGGAAAAGCACACCAATACCGAGCTGACACCCGCAAGGCATTTTTCCCATGATCAACAATCAGGGCAGGACTCTATTAACAAAACCCCTATTGAGAGAATGATTGAACGTCAGCGCCTCAGATACGGTGGTATTGAACTGGATCTGGATCAGTACGATAAAATCGTTTTGTATATCCCGCCTGGAAAAACCCAGCCCGCCAGAAAGAGCGACGAACTCACGGATGATCCTGGAGGAAAAAAAGAGTCTGGCAGCAAGCAGTCAGACAGCAGCTCGCAAAAATCAGACAAGAAACAAAGTGAAACGGGATCTTCAACCACTGCCTCCACAAGCGCTTCGCAAGCTACATCTTCTAGCTGGTTATCCAGCTTTCAGTCCTTTAACCCTTTCTCCGGTCTCTTTACTCAGGATGAACGTGTACAGGTAGACTCTTCATCTCACCCTGTCACTCCTGGACAAAAACCCCTAGAAAGTGAAACTACTGCAGCCGCTTCTGAAACGACAGCTGTTGTTCGTCACCCAACGGCTCCCGAGCTTTACCAGACAAAATGTCCAGCCAGAGACCCCAAGCAGCCCCTTCAGGGTTGCTGGACAACCTACGACAGCAAAACCAAAGAACCCCAGAGTCGTGTAGCGGTTGAGTGTAAACCCGGTATCGGTTGCCGGGTATGGGTCGGAGATATTCTGCTGGAGAAGGACAAAGGCCGTTGTACCAGTTGCCTGGATGATCTTGGTGATACTCCGGACACAACCGGCCTGATTGTTGCCGCCAACATGAAGCCTCGTGAAAAAACACCCAATATTGCCGACGGTACGATTTACAGTGCTTCAGAAAAATCTTCTGAACGAGGGTTCTTCACCTCAGTGATGAAGGTGGAAGGCGAAACCATCAAGTTGACGGTTTATCTAGGTTGGCTGCCCGTTGCTACCAGAATCTGGGCCTATGACCCATCCAACCAACCCATCTGGCGTGATGACAACGAGGATAAATACGCTTCAAAATTTAAATAGAAGGCTCTATCAAGCAGCTTTGGGAGTCAAGCGTTATACCCCATACCGTTCCCACTGAGCCTGTCGAAGTGCATGACTAATATCCTTCGACAAGCTCAGGATGAGCGGGGGTAGGTATAGCAATTAAGACTTAGCTGCACTGCTTGTTCAGCTTCGTTAATCCCAATTATTCAAAGACCAGTAATGGTCAATGCTGGCATACTATCCTTTATCCACAAAGCGAAAATGGATGACACCGGGTTTTGATCACGCTATTTCAGTTTCATCTGCATAAACAACTTCAGCGCCACAGCCACATTAGGCATTTGTTTCAATAACTCCAGACTGTTCAGAGTGGGATAGCTCTGCATCAGGGTCATGACCCTATTGCCACCTCCACCGCCCGGATCCGGTTCATAGTCCCTTTTGGAAGTTGGCCCAAAGCCGTGTTTAATACGATCAATTTCAGAGTCATAATCCTCTCCATCGGGATCAATGTTGTTCCTTCTGGCCTCCTCGTCTGTTACAACAACCACCTCAGGAGGCGCACCATCACCTCCATCCAGAGCTCCGCTCCCTTCGTCCGGTATGAAGGGTGCTGTTATATTCGCCTGTGGTATCACGGGGGAATGATGAGGGTCAGGAGGCGATGCCCAGGAAAAAGAAGTCTCCAGTCCTGCTTCCTCTTCCATCTGAATCGACACCTGCCCTCCTGTTGTCAGCCAGGCCCACTGACCCATGCCATTAACCACCAGAGTGGTATTGCCATCCATGAAGGTTTCAGGCACTTCTTCAAGCTGTTCAGGGTTATCCTCAGCAATTCGATACAGCACAGGTTTACCGTTTCGATGCACCAGCACCAGAATGGTTTTCCGTTCCATCACCACCAGCAGCTGCATCAGTGGCAGATCGACATCACCATGAACAAGGTCTCTGGCTATCTGCAACAATCGCCAGCGGCCAAATCGTCGAATGAAGCGCTGCTCCCAGTCACTCTTTTGAGAGCTGGGGTCTATCAGGTGATACAGAAAATCGACGAGATTGTTTCTGAGAACTAAGGCCTGATGAAATTGATCGTTCTCACCCTGAGATTCGAGATAGGCTTGAAAAAACGACTGAACTCCTCTGGGAACGGTATGAACCTTCGACCTTCTGCGTTCAAGGATATCGGCTAACAGTAACAGGTACTTTTTGAGCCATTGCCATTCGACCCGCCTCTTTCTGGCTTCGTCATAATCTACAGTACTAAACAGCCCCCCCAAATGAGCAGGTAATCCAACACTAAGCAGCCAGTCTTCCTGAGACATCTGGACAGGCAAGGAATTATCCGATTCTTCCTGCGCGGTTGCAGGATTCATCGGTTGATTATTATCGGGTAGTAATTCAGTGGACTCATCCATCTCTAGATGCAGCATCTCAAACAATGCATCGACATCAATCGCCGTCTCGGTCTGGCCTGCTGCAGGGCTGACAACAAACCCTTCTTCTTCCAGAAACGTTTTCAGTTCATCCAGTGAATCTTTACTCGACAGATCCACAATCCCGGTTTTATCCAGTTGGTAAAGCGCAGCTACCTGCTCATCGAAATTAGACTGACACCGGGCTTTTCCTGTGAAAATCTGAATCACATCCCTGACGGTTTCTATAACCCCTTTTTTCAGCTGTTTTCCGCAGCCTCCGTTGAAACCAATACCGCCTACCGCCGATGCTGACGGAACCATATAGAACGCCACCGTGCCCTCACCCAAACAGGTATTGCCCATGATATTGCCGGCCATCGTGCCAAAGTTATTGGCTCCATAGAAAAGCGAAGCAATAAACCCAACCAGGTTGGCAGCAATGTCACCCTTGGGTGTTTGCTCTCCCTCTCTCGTATAAAAGCTGTATAACCACAGCATTAAACGCTCAAGGTTTCTGGCACCATTACGGGCAGCCGCTGCCGACTTACCAGACATGGCTGCCAATGCCCCTCCCTGGTAAATCCAGTAGGCCGCCTGCTCTCCTGTGTTACCACAAAATGCCTGCAGGCTGAGCTCGTCTTCCACCAGCTGAGTCAAACTGCTGGTATCTCCGAAAACATAAACTAAAGCAGGCCCAACACTGAGAATCAGTAAGCCACGCGTTGCTACTGTAGCCCGGCTCGATCGCCTGCTGGCTTCTGCCCTATGAAAAACCCGTTCAGGAATAGTCCACCTTTCATTTACTTCACCGGGCTGCAAGTAACCATCGTCATGGAGTTTTTTCAGCGTGTTTTTTCGCTTTGACACTTTGCCATGAATAGAAAGCCCATCCAGCAGTAAATCTTTATAGGTCGGTTTACGACACATTCCCAGACACTCAAAGTAGGCATTCATTCGATCATGCACATTGGAGTCCATGGAACAATTATTCCTTTCCATGGTGTGCATCACATCAGCCAGCATCTGCACAGTATCCCTGAGCAGAATTTCATCCTCTGCGCTTTTGCCATAAATACTGAAGCTAAGATCGATCAGCTTGTTTAACAAGAGTGGATAAAGCCCTGCGACCATAAAGGGAATGGTACAAAGACCAGCCGCTACACTCCCGGTCAGCGCCTCCATCCCTCTATAAGCCATACCGCAATCTATGGCTGTAGCCATTCCTGATACCACGGCACAACACAGCTCGCCGATAGAGTGAATACCTTCAAAACGGATCTTGTTGGCTCCCTCTACCGATAAGAAATTACTGCTCAACATGGCTCCACCTGTGATCAGGCCAGCCATGGCTGTTGCCAAAGTAACGGGAGCTCCCCAAGCTGAAAACAGAGCCGCCAGTCCGGTGTATGCCGCTATCCGGTTAACCGCTCCGCCAAACAGACACATCACCCTGATGATGTTGGCAATGACCCTGTGGTGATTGAGCTGTTCGCGGGGTTGGATATTGCCCAGTTCTTTCAGAACCTGAGATAACCTGGCAGCCGCTTCGCCATTCTCTCCCAGCACCGTTTGCATCAGCTCGGGCGTAATTCCGGAGTCCATAAACATCTGTCGAAGCTCGGGTTCCAGCGAGTCGAACAGCTGAAGAGACTCACTCATATGAATGGCCAGCTGCTCAGGGGAACTCTCATTGCCCTGAGGTTGATAAATCTCTCCCCCTAAATGATCATCAATGAAAAGATAATTATTCCACCAGCAAAAAGGATTATGGTTTCTACACCACTCCAGAATGCCTGCTGACACAGAGGGAGCAAACACCATTAAAAGAGCCGTCAGCCAGAAACAGCGGCACATTCGGAGCATGAGTCAGAAGCCTCATTTATAAAAAAAGCTGAAGTATAGACGCGCTGAGAATGGCGCAAGGATTGTTTCTGGTGTGGAATGTCTTACTGGGAAGTTAGCCTAACCCGCGCACGTTAGCACCGCTTTTTCTCCTGATTTTATAAAGGCTTTTTGGCAATCGGTATTACTCATCCGCGACCAGACTTCGTCTCTCATGCGAAAGAGCCTATGGTATTTCTGCTTTCTGGTTGAGTGAATCCCGCAATCGCAGGCCGAGATCAGTCGGAGTAAACTTCATACTTTAAAGTTTAAGATCAGAAGTAATCATGCCTTACAAAAATATGATAGGTCTTGGGGTTGCCGGTAACTTTGCCGGTCATCTGGAGCAGGCAGGGGAAGCCTCTGACTTTCAATCAGTAAAAGTCTCTGAAGCCATTCAGCCCAAAGCTATTTTCCCTTTCTATGTCCCTTCTGAAGACTCCGGATTTTTGTCTACCTATCCGCTGTCGAATGACAAAATCACGATGCCGGAAACGGATGGTTGCCTGCAGATCGAACCAGAAGTAGCTCTGATCTGTGACATTCAGTACAGCATTGATGATCAGACTGGAGAGAGAACGGTTTTGGCACTGACTCCAAAACAGTTCGCAGCTTACAACGACTGTTCTATTCGCAAACCCAATGCCCTCAAAATCAGCGAAAAGAAAAACTGGGGCGCTCATACCAAAGGCATCGCCAGTACGCTGCTTGAACTCGACAGCCTGGAGCAAGGTGGCACACTGGATCGTTTCAGAATCGCCAGCTACCACAAAAAAGAGGGGGATATCTTCCGGTACGGTGAAGACAGCCCGACGGTGGGCTACAGCTATTTTCACCAGAAGTTGCTGGACTGGATTGTTGAGCGCATGAATCACCAAAAAGATACCGGACCAGCAGAAAATATTGCCTCACTTCTGGCTAAAGCCAATTACCCTGAACAGGCGCTGATCAGCATTGGTGCTACCCGTTACACCGATTATGGCGAGTCACATTTTCTGCAACCCGGAGATACCAGCATTGTTGTCGTTTATGACGGAGAGCTGTTCCACGAAGAAGAAATTCTGGAGATGGCCGCTCTGAACGACTTTCCTGATACGGGCCTTTCTGCCCTGATTCAACACGTCTGCTAATCCATTCCTTTAAGAAAACCAGGGAAGGTTTTCTGATCCCTCAGAAATAATTTTAATTGCATTCTATTTTTAGAAAGGTATTCTAAATATCCACAGCCATGAGCTGTACTTCATAAATCGTGATGTAGCGGATACCTGTATGAGTCTGAGAGAAAAAGGCAAAGCCCGAAGAAAACAACAGATTCTGGATGCCGTGGTTACCCTTCTTCAGGCGGAAGGTTTCAGTGCACTCTCTACTTCACGTATCGCAGAAGAAGCCGAGGTCAGCGTTGCAACGCTCTATAACCTCATGGGCTCAATCGACAACATTCTGGATGTCATTGTTGAGCAGCTGTTTACCGAATTTGAATCAGCCTACACTCATATCACCCGTGATCTCGCGCCACTTGCCATTATTGAAGGCGTCAGTGAAGCCGCTTACAGCTTCCTGAAAAAAGATGAGTCCAAGTACAAAGCTGTCCTGAAAGCGGTTTTCCAGATCAATGTTTCCAGAGAACTGACAGTTCCTGTTTTCCACACTGCCCAGAACAATCGCACATTGTTTATTAGTGCTATACGACAGTTACAAAACAGTGGAGCCATGCTGCCAGGACTATCGCCTCAGCTACTGGCTGAACAAATGTTAATTACTCAGGTAATGTTGCTGGAAAACTGGTCAGCCGGGGTTATCAACCTGGAGCGCTTTAGACTCACCAGCAAATTCCACTTTTTACTGTTAATCAAAGCTTGGGCCAGCCCAGAACTGAACATCGAATTACAACAAAAAATATTGGAGATTCAAGGCAGTATCGAAGCTCTTATGGGATCGAGTGACGCGCAAAAGCGCAGACCTCAGGCCACGAAAACGGGCCAGAACAAAACAATAAAAACAAGAAGTGAAAAAGAGGTACTTTCCTATGAAGACCGATCTCTGCAAAAAGCTGGGTCTTGATGCCCCTATCTTTGCCTTTACCCATTGCCGTGACGTTGTCGTTGAAGTGAGTAAAGCTGGCGGCATTGGTGTTTTCGGTGCTGCAGGCTATACCCCGGAACAATTAAAGCAGGAATTGGACTGGATTCAGGACAAAGTAGGCGACAAGCCTTTCGGTATTGATGTCATCATGCCCAACAATTACATGGGAGACGAAGTTCCGGACCTGGAGGCCATGATTCCTGAAGAGCACAAAGTCTGGGTGGAATCGGTCATGCAGAAATACGACATTCCTCCTCTTCCCAGAGACCTTGATGGTGACAGCTATCACAGTGTCAACGGTTCCGACATTGGCTGGACACACAAAATCTGTCGTCAGCTTCTCGAAGTCGCCTTTGAATACCCCAACCTGAAAGTGATGGTCAATGCCCTGGGAACACCTCCTCAGGATATTCTGGATACCTGTAAGGAAAAAGGTATTCTTGTTGGCGCTCTGGCAGGCAAGGTGAAGCACGCTGTTGCTCACAAAGAAGGTGGCCTGGACTTTGTTGTGGCTCAGGGTCATGAAGCCGGTGGCCATACCGGTAAAGTCACCACAATGGTTCTGATTCCCCAAGTGGTTGATGCCGTGCACCCCATGCCGGTACTCGCAGCAGGCGGTATTGGCGGAGGCCGTCAGATGGCTGCGGCCATGGCACTGGGTGCTGAGGGTGTCTGGTGCGGTTCTGTCTGGCTGACCTCTCCAGAATCTGAGGTGGAACCCCTACCCAAACGCAAACTGATTGAAGCCACCAGCGAAGACACCGTTCAATCCAAAATGATCAGCGGTAAACCGGCTCGAATGCTGCGTTCCAAGTGGACAGATGAATGGGAAAGTGAAGAATGCCCCGGCGCACTGCCTATGCCACTACAGGGCATGCTGGCCCAGGAAGCCCACATTCGAATTGCCCGAGCACAAAATGAAGAACTGGCTTTTTACCCTACTGGCCAGATCGTCGGCATGATGAATGAAGAAAAAGGCTGCAAAACTATCATGTACGACATGCTCAATGAGTACCTGGAATCTCTTGAGCGTCTCAATGGACTATTGGAAGAAGCCTGAGCCTGAGCCTGAAATAGCATAAAAAAATAAGGAATACCCGCATGGCAGCCGTAGAATTTAAAAAAGAAGGGCATATTGCCTGGATCACCATTAACCGCCCCGAAGCCAAAAACACTCTGGATGCAGAGGCATTCGTCAATCTCAAGGAAGCCTGGGATCAGGTTCGTGAAGACGACGAAATTCGTGTAGCTATCCTGACCGCAGAAGGCCAGGAAGATTTCTGCTGCGGTGGTGACCTCTCCGGTGTCATTCCCCTTTGGATGGGCACCAAACAGCCAGAAACCGACATCGAACAAAAACTACTGGCTGATCCACAGACTGTGGATAAAGTCATGCTGAAAGCCGAACCTGTGTATAAGCCCATCATTGCAGCGATTAATGGTCGTGCCTTGGGTGGTGGTTGTGAAATTCTTCAGGCGACAGATATTCGTATTGCCGCAGACACCGCCACTTTTGGTTTGCCAGAACCTAAACGCGGAATTGTTCCGGGTGGCGGCTCCATGGTTCGTCTGGTGCGCCAGCTACCCTATGCTCATGCCATGAAACTCCTGCTGACGGGTGAACCAATCAATGCAGACACAGCTCAACAGATTGGATTAGTCAGCGAAGTCTGCCCTGCAGCTGACCTGCAAGACAGAGCCAAAGCTCTGGCTGAACAACTTGCCCAAAATGCTCCTCTTGCCCTTCAGGCGATCAAACGTACTGCTCTGGAAAGTTATACCGACGACTGGAATGCTGCGTTTGAGAAAGAGACTCATGAATCCGCCATGATCATGATGAGCAAGGACGCCCGCGAAGGGACCAAAGCGTTCAAGGAAAAACGACAGCCTGAATTCACCGCAGCCTGAGCAGCTAAACCAACAGAAAAGAACAGGAAGTGCAGCGTAGCGAATCACAAAAATATTGAACAACTGCACCTCCATAATAATAAGGAACAGGGAATCACTATGTCTCAGAGTATCTACGAGGCGGCCAGGGCTCAGGCCTCGGTTGGCATGGAAATCGCGGCCATTGCTGAACACGCCCCCGAGCGCATCGCTATCTTCAGTGAACTGGGCAATCTGAGCTTCAGTGAGCTCAATGGACAGGTGAATAAGCTATCTCATTTACTCCGCAACAGAGGCTTCAAAGAAGGCGATGCCCTCGCTCTCTGCTGCAGTAATCGTCCGGAGTTTGTTGTCGCAGCCCTCACTGCTCATCGATTGGGTGGACGACTGACTCCGGTCAACTGGCATCTGTCTGCTGATGAAATCACCTATATCGTCAAAAACTGTGAAGCCAAAGCTTTCATTGCTGACACTCGTATCGCCGACAAAGTCACTGACGCCATCAGCGACAACAACTTGCTTTCTGTCAGCCTTTCAGTAGGAGGGACTATTGACGGTTATGAAAGTTGGGATCAGGCGCTGTCTGGCCAACCAGAAACTAACATTGAAAATCCCGTTCGTGGAACCATGATGCTCTATACCTCCGGCACTTCGGGTCGTCCCAAAGGTGTACTACGGAAACAGCCAGACCCTGAAATGGCTGCAGGATTACAGGATCTTTTCACCATGGTCTTTCAGTATCAGCCCGATGCAGGCACTGATCGTTCACTGGTCACAGGTCCTCTTTATCACGCAGGGCCCTTCAATCTTTGCATGATGACCCCGCTGGTTTCCGGAATCAGTATCGTCATTATGGACAAATGGGAGGCTGAGCCAAGTCTGAACCTGATCGAGCAGCATCGAATCACCCACAGCTTTTTTGTGCCCGCCATGTTTGTCCGCCTGCTCCAGCTGAAGGAGAGTGTTCGCCAGCAATACGATGTGTCTTCCCTGCGCTTTGTCATTCACGGTGCAGCACCCTGTTCTATTGAAACCAAGCAAGCCATGATGGACTGGTTTGGCCCGATCATCTGGGAAATGTTTGCCGGAACGGAAGGACCAGGCACCATTGTCAGTCCTCAGGAATGGTTGGATAAACCAGGTACTGTGGGTAAAGCGGCTCCAGGCCAGATCCGGATTCTGGATGATCAGGGTCAGGATCTGCCAGCCGGCGAAGCGGGTCGTATTTTCCTGAAAAACCCGGAAGAAAGCCGTTTTGAATATTACCAAGATGAGCAGAAAACCCGGGACGCTCAATATAATGGCTATTTCACTGCCGGTGATATTGGCTACCTGGACGACGACGGATATTTATTCCTGACTGGACGAAGTGCTGAGATCATCATTTCCGGTGGCGTTAATATTTATCCACAGGAAATAGACGACGTAATTGCACTGCATCCAGCTGTAGCTGATGTCGCCTGTGTCGGCGTTCCTTCTAAAGAATGGGGTGAAGCGGTCAAAGCCGTCGTACAGCTGAAGTCCGAAGTCTCCTCAACAGAACAACTAAGCACTGAATTGATCGATTTTGCCAGTGTCCGTCTGGCTCGCCAGAAGCTCCCGAAAAGTATCGACTTTATCGAAACGCTTCCCCGTTCTGAAGCGGGCAAGGTTCTGCGGAGAAAAATCCGGGAAACCTACTGGGCAGACATTGAGAAAAAAATATAAAGGCAGCCGTAATGACAGAACTCAATCCAAATACGCCCGTCCTCGTGGGTATTGGCATTATTGAACAACGCATGGATGACCCTTCTAAGGCGAAAGAAGCCTGGCAATTAATGGCCGATTCCGTGTCTGCTGCAGCTTCTGACGCTCAGGCAGAAAGCCTGCTGAAGGACATCGACAAAGTCTATGTTCCACAAAGCCTCTGGCCCTACTCGGATCCGGGTCGACTGATTGCCGATGAAGTCGGCGCCAGTCAAGCCAAAACGGTACTGGGTCAGATCGGTGTGCTTCAGCAAACCCTGATGGGTGATGCCTGTGAAGCCATTCAAAATGGCGACATCGATGTTGCTGTTGTCACCGGTGGTGATGCCAAGTACCGCGAGTTGATTGCCCGTTTTGGCAATATTGAACTGACCGACACCCAACAGACTGAAAAGCCGGATGAAGTTCTGGAGCCAGAAGCAGAACTCTGGCTGGAAGAAGAAACCGGAGCAGGTCTGGGAATGCCCGTGGGTTATTACGCCATCATGGAAAGTGCTTTTCGTCACAGTCAGGGGCTGAGCATTGATGAGCACCGGGACAAGATTGCCGCCATGTACAGTCGCTTCAGTGACATTGCGGCCGACAATCCCCATGCCTGGAAGCCCAAGCATGTCGATGCAGATTTTATCCGCAATCCGTCGGATAAAAACAAAATGCTGGCCTTCCCATACACCAAACTGCACAACACTTCCTGGAATGTGGATCAGGCGGGCGCTCTGTTGTTCTGCTCAGTTGCAAAAGCTGAATCTCTGGGCATTCCCAAAGAAAAATGGGTGTTCCCATTAGCCAGTACCGAGTCCAACTCCATGACCTGTGTTTCCCAGCGCCCGGAATTGCATCGTTTACCTGGTGCTGAGCTATGCGGAGAAAAGGCACTGGAAGTGGCCAACATCAAAGCGGAAGACGTGGCTTTTCTGGATTTATATAGCTGTTTTCCTGTGGCAGTGGAGACTTATGCCAATGAATTAGGCGTCTCTCTGGATCGCGACCTGACTGTCACAGGAGGTATGCCATTTGCTGGCGGCCCCCTGAATAACTACGCCATACAATCCACCTGTCGTATGATAGAACTTCTTAGAAACAATCCTGCAGAGTACGGCCTTGTCTCTTCGGTTTCAGGAATGCTGACGAAACAGGCTTATGGCTTGTGGTCTTGCCAGCCGGGCAGCAACGAGTTTGCCAACATTGACGTCACCCCACGGGTGAAAGAACGCACACCACCGGTTAAGTTGGATAACAGCTACGAAGGTGAAGGTGTTATTGCTGGCTATACCGTCATGTATCAGGGAACTGAGAAAACCCGGGCTATTGCCGTTATTGATCAGCCTTCTGGCAAACGTTCCGTCTGCTTCAGTGACTTACCGGAGTTAATGGAACAGATGGAGCAGGAAGAGTTCTGCGGTAAAACGGTATCCATCCGTCAAAACCAGTTCTCTCTTTAATCCTCAAAAGACCTGCAGCCTCTGCAGGTCTTCAATGAACCTTTCCTGAACAAAAGCAAGATACTCAAAACTCATTACGATTCTCATCTAGGTTTCTTTCATCCACAGTATGAGAGTTTTAATCATGATTCCTGTTGTTCGTTCTTCCCTTTGCCTTATCGCACTCAGCCTGCCTGCTCATTTGATGGCAGATTGTGATATCCCTTTGGGTAAATACACCGCAGCATGGACGGGTCATGCAGATAAACACAGCGTCAAAAAGCTGAATTCAGCGACCACTGAGTTAGTCATCAGAAAAAAGAAAAATGATGAGGAACTGATCTTTGACTGGACCCTGAAACTTGAACCCAGCGATGACAAGCAGGAGATTTATGACTTGGGCAAATACGGCACCGTCACTTGTGAAGACCATACCTTAAGTCTTCAGTTCTCTACTTTTAGAGACAGAGCCTACAACGAGGCCGGTTTGTTGACCTTCTGGATGTACAACATCAAGGACATTATGCTCAGGGAGAAAGGCAGCAAGAAAGGGACTGTTCTCACTTTTGAATTCCAGCCGGACGCCCAGAACAGCCAGAACGGCAAAATGGTCAGTTTAACAGCCAACACCTATTTTGACTTTTTTCACCGGGCAAAATCACGCCACCTCTATCTGAAACAATCTGAAGAACAACCTTTTGTGCTCAACTGGAACGGCCCAGTACAGAATGATAATGATGAATAATCTGTAATAGACACAAATGATTTAGAGTGGCTACAAGGCAGCGAACGAAACACCCGTCATCTACCAATGAGTAGGTGACGGGTGTGAGTACAGACAGCTCAATAGCAAATTCAAAGACGGTGGGCTCAGGTATTTATTGAACCTGGCCTTTATACAAAGCAATGCGATAACCACCGGTCAGGCTTTGAGAGGTTTCGCTCACCAGCTGGCGATTGTGGGTATTCAGATTGCCATAGTCATTCTTTTTGACAGACAAAATGCCGTTAACGCCCTTGTCCTTGTTTTTGCTTTTCATGTTGCAGTAGACGACAACGCCATCGGTTGTTGTCGCCAGACTTCTTGGCGAGGGTGCTGCACCATCCGCAATCAGAACATGAACATCTACTGTTTCGCCTTTAAGCGAAGTCTTGAGGACTTTATGACCATGATCCAAGCAAATATCAATGCCAAACTTAAGATTCTTATGAGTAAAGGTATTGCCTTTACCTTTGGTTTTAAAATCGCCTTTCGACTGATAGTTGTCATTACCCACTTTGTATTTCTTCAGGATAATATTGCCGCCAAACAGAATCGGGCAGACATTGTAATACTTCCTTGTTGATAGGCCACGAGCTTTGGAATAGGCAATACTGCCCGGCACAATCAGAATGTTAGGGTATTTGCGTGAAGAAGCCTGAAGCTTGGTATAAAGGCTGTGCTTGTCATCACATCCCTGTTTTGATTGGAGAAACAACAAAAAGTTCTTCCTTCTTCACAGTTATTTGTCTGCAAGCCGATTTTACTTATGACAATCTCAAAGGTAATATCGCTATGGATGGAGCAGGATCATCGAGCCTTTCGGGTATACCGAGAAAAAGAAAAACTCAGCCTACCGGAGCTTCAGAAGAAGAATCCGGCAAGCGGGCTAAAACCTCGGCATCAACCAAGAAAAAAACACGACAGCCAAGAACGAAAAAGGTACCCGAGAAACCTGCATTACACCGTTCTGCTGAAAGCATGACTCACTCCCAACCCGTCACCAATACTCGACTGGAAGAAGCTTTTTCGGGTTTGACAGAAGAGCGACTAAAAGAGATTGTCTCTAAAGAAGCCAGTCTTTGTATCAAGAACAACGATACTCTCGCCAAGGCGGTCAGCCATCTCAATGGTAACTTTAAGCAGTTCAAAAATTTCAGCTGTGATGGAGCCATGTTGTTTGACTACATGGAGCGACATCAAATACTGGATACTCAAGCCTACCACCACTTAATCCCCCTTGAAGTTGCTATCCTGAAAGCCGCCTGTCAGCCAGATATTCTGGATCAGTTTTTCCTGGCCTGGTGGGAAAGCGGCCGAAACTTTCAGAAGGTTTATTCCTTCGCTAAAGGATCACTCCCCAATCTGAAAACCAGCCCAGGGGAAGAATGGCACCCAGTGGACATCCTCAACAACTCACCTTCCCTGAAGCAGCGTCTTGAAGCACTGGATGACACATCCCTTACAGCACTTTACAGCGCTCACCGACAGAAGAAGATCAACGAGACCGGCCGACTGCTACTTTGTGCCCACACACAGGTGAAAGCACTTGAACTCTACCTCACAGGAAAACTGGAAACAGGTAATAGCCTGAATGCCATAGCGGCGACCCTTAGAAAAGCAAAAGCACCTGCCGACCTGTGCAACGGCAGTGACTGGGGAGTACTGATGCTGTTTCGGTGGCTGGAGCCAAGACTGGAGCCTGAATCTGAGCTATATGGACTTCTGGTCGATGAGCTGCCAATCACAGAGTTGTCACGATCTGGGCCTGTCGCTGATAACTACGACTATGCCCTTGCCTGCATCATCAAAAACTGGGTTAAAAAAAATGGTGCCTTGAGTAATTTTATCCAGCACATAAGCACTAAGGGCGTGTTATTACCCGAGTGGGCCAACAGCTGGAAGAGCCAAACTATCGGACACCTGATCACCAGTCATTTTGATATCAGAGGCTTCTTTCCAAACTCTCTAGCACTGCTGACGGCAGACTATAATTCCACAGTTTCAAAAACACGTCGAGAGCAACTGGGGACAGAACTTCTGGTTCGAGCCTGTGCCAGAGAACCAGGAGCTGTTAAAGCATACATTAACTGTCGACTATTCATGGGTGAAGAGCACCGCGCTGCAGATGAGGAAGGCCTCAGGGAAGACAGCCGGAAAACAGATTGTGAACAGATAGCCCTGGCCTTGAATAATCAGGGAATCTTCTGTCCTTTGAACCCGGGTGGCCGCTGGATTGGTGAGCTTGTGGATAGCTTTGTCAGTTAATCTGCCCTGACCAGCACTGTCCCTTCATACCCAGCCAGAACACCAGCCAGAACAATAGAGGTAAAGAGCTAGCGAGAAGCCGACAAGTGCCCAACCGACTGTTTCTATTCTTACTGCTTTCTCTGTCACCTTGATGAGCAAGGAACTTCAGATAAATTCATAGCGCCTTTATGTAATATGCGGGTATTCCATTCTACCCCAAAAAACAGCCTTGTCAGTGTGACTGTCAGGTTTGTTTGAACCAATGAACTAAATACATTGTCTAACTTTCGAATATTCAGATACTTATTGGTCAATAGGCCAGTGAAAAGGAGTTTGCTGTGCAAAATCTTGATGCCTGCTCCCCCTCTATACAAGCGCCTCAGACTGACTCTTCTACAGTCATACAAGAAGATGCAGCTCGGTTCGCACATAAAAAAACTTCAGAGGTAGAAGTAAAGAACCAACTGCCTGAAGCCTCTCGCCAGAAGCCCGTTGCTCCCACCAGCCCAGTCCAAATGGTTGAAGATCACGCCATTGTTGATCTGAGAAAAATCCCGCTTTATCAGCTGCTGATGCCCGAATTCTTTTTTTCAGAATCTTTCTGCAAACACCTTGAAGCCTTCAGGCACAGAAGCATTGAGGAGCTGGAGCAACGTTTCGACCAGACGGTAAAAACGATGAGATTGGGTTCAAAACATACAGCACTCATTCAAATGACCAGGAATGCGATGCTAAGCCTCTCCAGAATGGATAAATCTATTGCTCCCCTCAATAAGCTCGGAGCTCAATTCCGCGTTCATCTTGCCAAGGTGGGTATCAATACTAAAGAGATCAGCGACCGCGCTTTTCATTCTACGGACTTTCGTTTGTCGACCTCCATGTTGAAACAATTGGGGCTTTTTGAAAAGCACAAGACCATGAAAGAATGCTTCGGCTATCCCATGAAGCCTTCTCTAAAGTTACCCTGCACTCTGGATCCTGATCCGGAATTCAACCCAGAGCTTTATGACATATTCTGCCAATTCCTCAGTGACCAGCTCAGGGGGACCACTCATGATTTCCCTGTCAAACTATCTGGTTATGTACCCTCTAAATTTGCGGATCCCGAAGCCTCTACCAGGGGCTATATGGACAGTTTCTGGTCATTAAATATGAGCCATGGAAACCTCTCTCATCTCCTGCAGCTTTTTATTCAAAAAGATACCGGACATATGAACAGTGATGTTCTGAAATGGATCATCAAAAACGACCTTTGGACACTGATTATGGAATTCAACAGTTTCCTGTCATTTGATGCCTTCACAGTGGCGGCGCCACAAGATGACGACCTGAAAATATTGGAAAAACTGGGACTGGAAAGTCCGGTAACGACTCCGGCCAGGATCTCCCTGATCGGTTTAAGACGAGCCCTTCTGGGCAACTCTCCGGATGCCCTGCATACCAGAATGTTCTGCAGCGAGTTTTCATTGGCAATAAGGCAATTAAACAGTCAGCTTTCTCCTGCAGACCGAGCCCTATTTATTCAGAAGGTTCTCCAGCAACCTCCTGGTCATAGTGATGAAGATAACATTCGCATACTTCAGCAGGTTGAAAGTAATCTGAAACTCATCGAGTGGATCATTCAAAACAATCAATTGATAACCTTGAATGAAATTTCCAAATATCTGGGTCAACCCCCTGAAACTGTTCTAACACAAGATAATGCACTGAATGGCCAGTTTTCAACCGGCACGCCCCAGGTAGAAAAATGCGTCAGAGAAGATGCCAGACGAGACATTGCTAATGGTAAAAAAGTGTATGGCATCAATGACCGGGGAACGATAAAAGTAAAACTGGAACGTCACTCTAAGCTGGAAGAGTACACATCCTTTATGGTATATCCGGGTTAAGTCAGTCTCGATATACTACAAACGACTGATATTTACTCAAGTCCGAATGCCGATCCAATACTTTCTCTTTGGTTGATCCCGGTTTGATACCCAAGACCCTTCGACCTTTTGCCAGATGTCTCCGAGCTTTCTCCCTGATAACAGGCTCAGCCTTGTCCTTCCCCATAAAGCTGTAGGTATCACTCAAATCTTTGAACAGCTCATCGGAAGACGGAAGCCCCATAAAGCTCGCTATGTTGTCCATACTCTTCAACTGTTTATGGGTAATGCAGCTCTCCAGTGCCGTGAGGTTTCTTGCAACATCCCTCAGTAATGACTTGTTCTGCAAGTCAGAACCACAGGGGTTCATTCCCAGAACCCTGGTAATCAGTTCTACCCTTCCTTCTGCATCCAGATCGTTAGACAAACATTCTATGGCCTGAGAAAACTCTCCTGCCAGGAAGAATCGATGCATAAAGCTGGGGCCATTGGCACACAGAGCAGCTTCTGCTCCCTGGAAATTAATCAGGGAAATATCGAGTTCATTCGGATCCTTTTCCAGCGTTCGAGCCATATGTTTATCTTCTGAGCCAGGATCAAGAATAGAGTACCCATCACAGGCAGGTACATAGATCCTGTCCAAAACCCATCCCCAAAGCCCATGATCAACCAAATAGGCTAATGAATCCTTATCCAGAATACCGGCCTCGACGAGCAGGACTAACTGGATCAGATGAGTCTCATTACCATGCAGAAAGTTGAGGGACCAGTGGCTGTCAATAAAGCCACTGCCTCTGACTTTTGGGTTTGCCACTTTAGAAGGTACAAAGCCCAGCAGTTCACATAACGGCCCCTCTATTCCTGCAGCTTTCAACTTTTCTCGCAGGAATGCTTGCAAATGCCTGGATCCTTTTAAGTCAGTGTGGTCTTCCCCTGGCTTTCTTTTGGGGATACGAAGGGATTGCTGATTGGCAAACTCAAGAGCTCCAGGTGAATTAAGGTATTCTTTGCTTTCGAGCAGGATGGTTTGTCTTGCGGTATATCTTCTTTCTTCTACGTCACAGAAATCTTCCACTGCTGTTTCAGGATAAGGTTTTTCGGTCTGCTGATGATAATAGTCCCTGAATTCAAGACCCAAACGCGCAAGAGGCCCCACCAGTTGCCGAATATCCGACAAGTATTCCAGAGCCACCATTGCAGTCATCGCTTGTGGTGATTTGGCCATAACCTTTTTGGGTAACTCATTCATATGCAGACGGCAAAAGTTACTCCGGCTTCGATGCTGATTAGCAGCCATATAACGCTCAAGGTGAGCACTGAAATTGGTATCAGGGAAATAATGCCCCGGCATCATTAACTTGCAGAAGGGTAATTTTGTGAGGTCAATGACCGACTTATAGGCCAGCCTGCCATTACTCAGCTCTTTAGCATCCAGCTCACTGAATACAGTTTTACCTATTTCAAACTCTTTCGCAGATGACTTCGTCACCGATCGCCCAGACATTGAGGCCTGCCCAGCGTCCTGAGGAGCAGGGTTCATAACTGGAGGGACAGATACGTCGAGATAGCCTTCAAATTCAGTCGGAAAGGTCAAGAGAGAACTCCTTTTCTCATTTAACTGGTCTTTTGACTTCTTCTGCCTGTCCTGTGTTCATAACAAGCCTGTCAGGCATTCTAACAATCAACGTCTGTCTGTTGATGAAACACTACGGCTACTCGTCGTCCTCATAAAAATCATACAGTCTGGGTGTGCTCAGTTTCACACCGGGTGGCGCAGGAATACTCTCAGGCACGAAGTAGTCGGGCACCAGAGCGTTTCCCGGAACCATACTGTATTGCTCCAGATCTCTGACGCCTTCTTCATACAGCAGCGTGTCATCAATGCAGAAATTACCCGTGAACGTATCAGAGGGTTTGGTCGTTATGGCAAAAGCTGCATCGGCCATGATTTCAGGTTTTCGGAATTCCGAGCGTAAAGCGTCTCCGCCATGAACAATGGCCGCCGGCGAGTCTATACCGACTCTGGGCCATAACGTGTTGACGGCAATCCGATCTTCTTTAAACTCCGAAGCCCACCCCAGAGAATAAAGACTGACTGCAAATTTCGAGACTGAATAGGGGGAAGTGTATTTAAACCAGACAGGTTTGAGATCAAGCGGAGGCGCCAGACTGAGAATATGGGGATTATCTGATTTCTTCAGATGTGGATAACAGGCCTGAGTCACCAGAAAAGCTCCGCGCTCATTGATATCAAACAGCAAGTCGTGCCTTTTCGTGGCGGTCGCCATGGAATGTTCCATCCAGAAAGCAGCGGCATTGTTAATGCAGATATCGATCCCGCCAAATACGGAGACTGTTTCTGCCACTGCCGCTTGAACCGCCTTCTCATCCCTGACATCCATCACAATGGGCAACGCTTTGCCACCCAGCGCAATCACTTGTTCTGCCGTTTCATGAATGGTTCCGGGAAGCTTGGGGTGAGGTTCTGCCGTTTTTGAACAAATAGCAATGTTGGCTCCGGCCTGGGCGAACCGTCGGGCTATAGCAAGACCAATGCCCCTTGAGCCGCCTGACAGAAAGACCGTTTTTCCTTCAAGTGACGTTTTTTCTTCAAGTGACGTTTTTTCTTCAAGTGACATAGCGACTCCGGCTTCTGGGTAGATGGTTGATTCATCGTGTCAGAAGCCGGAAAGGGGCAGTACGCTCATTCGAGGTATGTAGCCCGGAAAATTCATAAAGCCGCTAAACCCAGATCAAGACTGCAGAAACATCCGAACTAAAAAACGCTCAGCTGATAGTCAGAGGCCGCGAATGTTTTCGGCTTCCAATTCAGCAAAATATTTCAGGGTTTTCACTCGCAGTTCCATGGTCGCGTCTTCGTCACAGACAATCATGGCTTTTGGATGCATCTGCATGGCAGAAATCGTCCACAGATGGTTCACAGAACCTTCTACAGCGGCATGCAAGGCATAAGCCTTATCAGCACCAGTTACCAGAATCATGACTTCACGAGCGTCCATCAGAGTGCCAACACCAATGGTCAAAGACAGCTTGGGCACCTGATTAATATCATTCTCAAAGAAACGGGAGTTGGCCTGACGGGTTTTGTCCGTCAGGGTTTTGATGCGGGTTCGAGAAGACAGGGAAGAGCCTGGCTCGTTAAAAGCAATGTGACCATCATGACCAACACCGCCCATAAACAGATGGATACCGCCGTAGGATTTGATCTTGTCTTCATAGCGCTGGCATTCCGCTTCAAGATCTTCGGGGTTACCATTCAGCAGGTTGATGTTTTCGTGACGGATATCAATGTGTTCAAAAAAGTTCTTGAACATAAAGGTACGATAGGATTCTGGATGATCGGCTGGAATACCCACATATTCATCCATATTAAAGGTCACTACGTGCTCAAAGCTGACCTCCCCATCACGGTTCATCTCGATCAGCTTTTTGTAGGTTGCCATGGGCGTACTGCCCGTAGGCAAACCCAGCACAAAGGGTTTGTTTGCGGTTGGCTTGAACTCATTGATCCGTCTGGCAATGTGTTTTGCTGCCCATTTGCCCACGTCGGCTTTAGCGGATAGAGGAATTAAACGCATATTGTAACCTTCCGGTTGTAGACCTTCTGAACTCTGTTTAGCCGGATGATGAGCGTTTGTCATCATTTTTTCGACCACATGAAACCGGTTACATTACCATCTTTGCAAGAATTGACCTATCTCACAGGTCAATGTTTCGTGAAATATGTCCGAATTTCCTGCCACTCCGGTATAGTCCATATGACTCCAGAAAAAACAGGTTTGATCCATGAAATTTTTTGCTCCCCTGTTAGCCATTCTTCTGCTGGCAGGTTGCTCCAATGAGAATGAAGTCGGAAACGTCAGCCTGGGATTGTTCACCACCAAAGACATCAAAATTGAAAAGGTGAATGACCCTCTGGTCAGTGGTGTCACTTGTCATATCAGTCATATCAAGGCTGACCTCAGCTTTGCTGACCCTTCTGACATGGGCATTTCCTGCCGCCAGACCGGTCCGATCACGCTGGATATGATCCAGGCCATTGATACAAGTCCCAGTGGCGAGGTGGTCTTCAAATCATCAAAGAGCGTGCTGTTCAAGTCGCTGAAAATTCGCAGAATCTGGGATGCCCAGAATAAAACCCTGATTTATCTCAGTTACTCTACAAAAGAAGTCGAAGGCAGCCACAAGCATTCAATGTCAACCGTGCCCCTATGGGGAAATGATGCCTGGGGAGAGCTTGAGCAGGAACCGCTTAAGCGTTAACAAGAAGAAAAGAGCGGGACAGTATTGAGGAGTCAGTCCCGCAAAAACACCACAAGATCAAAATTCAGCCCTATAAAAACCTCCAATCAGATCAATTATTAACAGTGTGTCAGGGTTTAGATCTGGCTATATGATCATCCAGCCATTGGGTTACCGCTTTTTCCGGTTTCGACCCCACCAGCTGATCAACCACCTGACCCTTATGAAACAGAATCAACGTCGGCACCCCACGGATACCATACTGTTTTGCCAATTCATGAAGCTCGTCTACATTGGCTTTGCTGGTAGCGACAGTGCCTTGGTAACTGTCACCAATTTTCTCGATCACTGGATTCATCACTTTGCACGGGCCACACCAGGTCGCCCAAAAGTCCACCAGAGACCAATCTGAATTACTATTGATACGCTCAAAATGATGATGATCAGTGAGTTCGTGAACACTCATAAAATCTCTCTCCCTGGATTTACTGAAAAATCGGCTTTCATGTTCTTTACAGCAATGACAAGTACTGCACTATCTCAAGGCTGGTATTGAGCTTTTCCTGTATCACTATGAGCAATGATAAGTAAGCTGTGAGATGATCGGGCTCGAATAGTCTTTTTTATGGATTTGTTCGTCTCATGGATAAACTTTCATCAATTCTCAACCAGCTTTCCTTTTCTACCGGGGTGTTTTATACGGGCCAGCTATGTGGTCTTGGCACCTTTGAAGGTGAGAAAGCCCAGTCATCAGGCCATATTCATCTATTGAAACAGGGCGTGCTGGAAACCCGGGAATCGGGGAAAGCACCTGTCATTTTTGACGAACCCACCCTGATTTTTTACCCCAGACCCTTGCCCCACACCATCAAGGCAGAGAAAGAATCCAATACCGAGGTCGTTTGTGCCGAGATCCATTATGGTGCGGGTCCCAGCAACCCGTTAGCCAACTCCCTGCCGTCAATGATCAATATTCCAATCAATCAGGACCGTCGCTTCAAGGAGACCGTTGAATGGCTGTTTGAGGAAGCTTTTGACAGTAAATGCGCCCGTCAACTGGTGATGGATCGCCTCTGTGAAATTCTGATTGTTCAGTTGCTCCGGCATGTCATCAACCATCGTCAAGTGGATGTAGGCTTACTGGCAGGACTGGCAGACTCACGACTTGCCAGAGCCATGGAAGCCATCCATAAAGAGCCTGGGAAAAACTGGAGTCTGGTAGAACTGGCAGAGCTGGCAACCATGTCTCGCTCTCGTTTTTCAGCACATTTCAAGGAAGTTAATGGCCAGACGCCCGGCGATTATATTGCTACCTGGCGGGTAGAAGTGGCGAAAACACATCTGAAAAAAGGGAAACGTGTGGGATGGGTCGCCAATGAAGTCGGTTATGAAAACACCTCCACACTGGCCCGAATCTTTCGTAGCAGAACCGGCATATCCCCCAAGGAATGGCAGAAGCAATTTATGGATCACTAGGAGGCTGACTGAGAATAGACAGTCCGGCCTAAAATCCAGAAAGAACGGCCATCTTTAACAAAGCTCTACAAAGCACATCCTTACATTAATGTTCTCACAGAACTGACAGCCCAGACTCAGGAGAGTATTCTTTATAGTCCTCTGTATTTGTCTGGTTAATCTTAAATACATGCACATCCTTCACACGTCCGATTGGCATCTTGGCCAGCACTTTATGGGTAAGAGCCGTGAGCCTGAACATCAGGCGTTTATTCGCTGGTTGCTGGAAACTGTCGACGAACACTCTGTGAATGCCATGGTTATTGCCGGTGATATTTTTGATACCGGCACACCGCCCAGTTATGCACGAACGCTCTACAACCGGTTTATTGTCGATCTGCAGAAAACCTGCTGTCAGCAATTGATTATTGTTGGAGGTAATCATGATTCAGTTGCCACGCTCAATGAATCCAGAGACTTACTGGCCTGTCTGAACACCCACGTGGTCGGAGGCGTGACTGAAAACCTGGAAGACCAGGTGGTTGTTTTGAAAAACAGCCAGGGAGAACCCGGAGCAGTGGTGTGTGCTATTCCCTTTATCCGTCCCAGAGATGTTTTAGAAAGTCGTGCAGGCGACAACGATATCGATAAACAAAAAGCACTTCAAACTGCCATTGCTGAGCATTATCAGAGAGTATTCAAGCTCGCTTCCGATAAAAACCTGCCAACAGTAGCCACCGGTCACCTGACTACCGTCGGTGGTCAAATGACAGAGTCAGTACGGGAAATTTATATTGGTACATTGTCGGCTTTCCCGGCCAGTGCTTTTCCACCTGCAGACTATATAGCCCTGGGGCACCTGCACCGGGCTCAGAAAGTCTCGGATCAGGACCATATTCGGTATTCGGGCTCCCCTATTCCCCTGAGCTTTGATGAAACCTCACGCCGCAAGCAAGTATTGCTGGTTAGCCTTGATTCAGAAGCCGCCCCAGACATAACCGAACTGGACATTCCTGTTTTTCGCTCCCTCAAAAGCCTCAAAGGGAATCTGGAGACCATTCAACAGGAACTGGATAAGATCGATGATGACGATACCCAGCTGACCACCTGGTTAGAACTGGAGATCAGCACTGACGACTACCTCACTGATCTTCAAAAACCTATACAGAGCATGGTGGAAGACAGGAATCTGGAAGTATTGCGAGTGCGACGAAAGCGTGAAACGAACGAAGCTTCGTTGCAGCGCGAGAGCAAAGAAACTCTGGATGAGCTTGATGTGTCTGAAGTGTTTGCCCGCCGACTGAATGACGAAGAACTGGATGATCAGCGCGTAGCCTCTCTCAACCAGGCGTTTAATGAAATCCTTTCCACTCTTGACGAACCAGATGATGAACCAGATGATGAACCAGATGATGACAGCAAAGCCTCTGAGCGAAAGGACGAGAAGGAGTTGAGCGTTTGAAAATCCTCAGTTTACGCCTGAAGAACATCAACTCGCTTAAAGGTGAGTGGAAAATTGATTTCACCGAAGACAATTTTCGCAACAACGGTCTCTTTGCCATTACCGGCCCTACGGGTGCGGGAAAAACCACATTACTGGATGCCATCTGTCTGGCGCTTTATCACCAGACACCTCGATTGAGCACTATTTCTGCCAGCGATAATGAGCTGATGACACGCCATACGTCAGAATCTCTGGCGGAAGTAGAATTTGAAGTTCAGGGACAAGGCTATCGCTCCTTCTGGTCTCAGCGAAGAGCCCGGGGCAAAGCAGACGGCAAGTTACAAAGTCCACAGGTGGAGCTGACCAAACTGGATGGCTCCATCATCACCAGCCGTATCAATGACAAACTGAGGATCGTCAGTGACATTACTGGCCTCGACTTCGGTCGCTTCACCCAGTCCATGATGCTGGCTCAGGGTGGTTTTGCTGCTTTTCTGCAGGCCAGCGCCAATGACCGGGCCGAACTTCTGGAAGAACTGACAGGCACCGATATTTATGGCGAGATCTCCCGCCGGGTTTTTGAGCGAGCACGATCAGAACAGGAAAAACTCAACCTGCTTCAAGCCAGAACCGAAGGCGTTGAGCTGCTGGACGACAGTGTTCTGAAACAGCTCGCTAACGAACAGACTGAACTGACTGAATCCACCAGCAAGATACAAAACAAGATTAATGAACTAAACAAACAAAACACTTGGCTGGAGAAGAAAGCAGAGTTTGAACAGGAAAAGCAAACCTCTCAGCAATTGCACCAGCAGAATCTGGAGCGCAAAGATGCCAGCAGCGAAACGCTGAAAAAACTGGAACAGTCTATTCCTGCTCTGGAAATAAAACCGGTTTATGATCAACTATCCAGTTTGAAAGCCGCAGCTGACACCCGCCAGAAACAGGTGGATGAGCTACTGGAGCAGGAAAAAAAGCTCAAGGACACACTGACAGAAAAAGAACAGACCAAGCAAAGCTCGCAGGAAAATCTAGGGCAGGTCAAACAACAGAAAACACAAACCGAGCAATTGATTGCTGACCAGATTATTCCTCTGGACCTGCAAATTTCCGAGGCTGAGCGCAGCCGAATCGAGTTGTCTGAATCACAAAAAACCGTTCAGACAACACTCCAAGGTCAGGAAGAACAGCACTCAACACTCCAGCAAAAGCGCCAGAAACTTCAGCAATCACTGAAGCAGGCCTCTGACTATCTGAGTCAAAATGCTCATCATGAAAAGCTGGCAGAACAGCTGCCTCTTTGGCATTCCCAGTTTGATCAGAGAAAGTCTCTGATTCAGCAGCTCAATCAACTCAGGAACACCCTGCAAGAGCAAAACACTCAGACTGAGCAGGACACTAGCCAACACCGGCAGTTGCTTGAACAGCAGAGAGTCAGTCAGGAAAGGTTAACCCTGACCAATCAGCTGTTGGAACAACAGCAGGCTCAGCGTCAGCAATGGCTTCAGGGGCAGGAAGAGTCTGCAATCAGGGAGCAACAACAATACCTGATGGAAAAAGTGCCTCAGTGCCAACAGCTCAAGACTTTGGTGAAACAACACGTTGAAAGCCAGACCAGCCTGTCAGCAGAAAAAACGACGCTGGATGAGAATAGCAGGCAACTCATCACGGTTCAGACAGAATTAAGCCAACAGAGAGACCTCTACCGAAAAGAAGCCCAACACCAGAAAGATCTGGAAACCCTGCTATTGCAGGAGCAAACCATTGCCAGTCTGAGCGAGCATCGAAATAATCTGCAAGAAGGTGAAGCCTGCCCACTCTGTGGTTCAACAGCACACCCTGCCGTACAGAATTATCAACAGATAGACGTTGATTCAACCGCACATCGACTGGCTGAAAAAAAGCGACTCGTAACCGAACTGGAACAACAGGGAACCCGGAAAAAACAGCAGGAAACAGAGCTAAAAACGCTCTGTACCTCTTCAGAAAAGCGTATTCTGGAATTAAAGAACCAGCAGACATCGACCCAGACAGAGTGGCAAACGCTTTGTCAGTCATTGCAGATTCAACTGGATATCTCTGATACCGAATCGGTCAGAAGCTGGCTCATCAGCACTGGGGAACAGCTGACGACCATTAAAGAACAGGTCAAACAGCTGGATACCATCAGCCAGCAACTGCAGAGTGCTCAAAAAACGGCAACTCAGGAACAACAACAGTTTGACCAGAAACAATCTCAACTGGCTCTGTTGCAGCAACAACTGAATCAATCTGCAGAACAGGTCAGAACACTGACCCAACAGATCACCCAGCAAGAACAGGATCTGGGACAGCTGGAGGCTATCCTTCAACAATCTCTGCAAACAGCACTGCCAGCGCTCGAAAATCAGGACAGTTGGCTCGCAAACCAGAAAGCTTTAAAAGATCGCTGGCAAGCCTGCCATCAACAAAACCTTGAGCAACAGCAAGCACTACAAAGCCTCAATCATGAGATACAAATGCTTGATCAAGGCCTGCTTCAGTCCCGACAGCAGAACGATCAATTAATCCGACAATTGAATCAGATCAGCACAGAGCAGGCTGATCGCAAAGACATGCGATTCACACTCTTTGGCGAGCTGAAGGTCACCGATGAACGAAGCAGAATCGAACAGGCGATAGTGACCGCTGAACAGGGCGTAAAACAGGCAGAAGTGGCATTCCAGACGGCACTGCAGGCTGTCAGTGAGTTGTCAGGTTCCATTCAGCAACACCTCAATGATCAAAAAACCGGTGGGTCTGAGCTGGAAGAACGAGAAGCTCAATGGCTGACTGTTCTGACAAACAGCCCTTTTGATTCCAACGAACAGTTTGAACAGGCACTGCTTTCTCCTGAACAACGCTCTGAGCTGGAAGCTTTAAACCGGTCTTTGGACCAGGCGATTGCAAGCAGCAACGAGCGTTTCAAACGGGCAGAATCATCCCTTGAAAAGCTATTAGACGAAGCCCTGACAGAGCTGGCTTCTGAAGAGATAGTAACCCTCCTGAAACAGCAGGAAACAGAACTGAGCCTGAACAATCAACGACTGGGTGAAATCCGACAAGCGCTGACTGAAGACCAGAAAAAACGTCAGCAGTTGTCTGGCTGGGTCAATGAAATCAGTGAGCAGAAACAGCTGTTTGCCACCTGGGAACATCTCAACAGTCTGATTGGCTCCGCAAAAGGCGACAAATTCCGTAAGTTTGCCCAGGGATTAACGCTCGACCATCTGATTTATCTGGCTAACCAACAGCTACAGAGGCTGCATGGTCGTTACCAGCTAAACCGCAGAACAGGCGAAGCACTCAGTATTGAGGTCATCGATACCTGGCAGGGTGATACCGCCAGAGACATTAAAACTCTCTCCGGGGGTGAGACCTTTCTGGTGAGTCTTGCTCTGGCACTGGCTTTGTCTGACCTGGTCAGTCACAAAACCAGCATTGATTCCCTGTTTCTGGACGAGGGTTTTGGCACTCTGGATCAAGAGACACTGGAAATCGCTCTGGACGCTCTGGACAACCTGAATGCATCGGGAAAAATGGTAGGTGTTATCTCTCATATTGAATCACTGAAAGAAAGGATTCCCACACGCATTGAAGTCATAAAAGAGACCGGATTGGGATACAGCTCTCTGGACAAACATTATGCCGTGACTCCTTGATAGCCGCGGACTGAATGCCCCTCCAAAGTAGAAACGCTCTCAGGCAGCTGCCCTGTATATCAGCTCTGAATGAATGAACGCTATGTCCAATTAGATAAGAATTAGCATTCATTCATCAGGGTTCCGATCCAAATTGAAAACTTGATTATTTATTCAATGTCATCTTCTTTACTTATCAATCATCCCAAAACAAACATGACAATCCGTGATAAAAATAAATCAAAGCTGTAGTTTATTTTTTAAAATCCGATCTCTGACCAAATCTCTGATTCTCGTCGGATCAATGAGTCTCCAGACGCTCTGTGCCGATGAAGTGCCTCTTGACTCGCCCCAACAATACTCGTTTGCAAACTCTAAGAGTGGCTTATACGTCAATACCCCTCAAACCCTGTACTACATTCCCGGCTTCTCGCTGATGAGAGATGCTATCAGCTTTGGAGCTAATGCTCTTACGGCCAGTTTCCTCGATAATCTTGATGCTTACATCATGCTAGCCACCATGTATGCCAAAGGAATAACGCCCCTTTCTGTTTCTCAGGCCGTTGCTAATATCCACTCCGCAGACGGTTTTTTAAAGTTATACACAGTAGCCTCTCTAGGTCTGTTTTACTACTCATACACGAATATGCCTTCAGCCGAGATGGTTGCACTGTCATCCCAACCAAAACCCGTGATCAATCTGCAGTTCCAGGATTTTGACAATGGACTGAACATCACATCAGTGTACACAGGCCAACCGCTCTTTGATCGACAGGTTCGTATCAACCTGATTGTGCCAAAACCGGTTTTAAGACATCACACCAGCTCTCCAGACTACGATATGGATTTTCCCTCTTACTTTGATAAGGGGTATTCACAAAGTCTTTTGCTCCTGGAACCTACCCCATTCAAACTCCCATTAACACACAATCCAGCCAAACCTTCAGAACGAGTGCTTTTAGCTCTGAATATGCTGGATGGCAGTATGGGCGATCAGATCCTACTGGGTAAATCACCAGAAGGGGACCTTTTCATCATGCTGTATCTGGGAGAATCCGGCGACTATCACAGGATCTGGCTTGATACCGATGACACGACTCATTATGTCGATGATCAGTGCGATCCAAACGCCATTGAACAAGCTATGGAGCCATTGAACTTTCTATTCTCTGAAGCTGGCAGCCAGCTTTTCAGCAATACTCTTTATTGTTTTTTTAAAAATGAATGCCTGAATGGACAGCTGCTCCTTCAGTATGGAAACAGTCGGAGCCTGTACAGTAACCAGACTGAAGTAGAGCTAGGTTTCCAACTGAGCCACCTGAAAAGCTGGATCTATGAAGCAGCAAGTCCCCCTCCACAAGGTATTGCCAAAACCAATAGCAAAAAACAGGTATCCTGGCAGCCTTTCAGTTGCACAGAAGATGGTCAGCATTGCAATGCCGGGCTTTTCTGGGACAGTAACAGTCATCCATTTCCCAGTATCATCAGGGTCGCTGAAGGTGAAGAGGTCAATCATCTCCTCCGACACTTGAGAAAACAGGAGGATCCAGAAAAAGAGCTGAAGGACAATTACCCATATTCCCTCACTCATCCCGATAGCTTCATAACAACCGCTGTTCTGGTGTGGGGCGTATTCGGCTCCAATCCCTTAAGACCCATTTTACGCAAACTGCACCGTAGAGCACTTGGTGCCGTTGTTCGCTCATTTCTGACGTCTTCTGTGAGCACGTCACCTCTACCCGCAGCACTGATGACTTCCAGTGGACTACAAGGTGTAGGCAAAGAGCTGAGCAGTTCAGTTTCATTATCTCCCCTACAAAGAACACCCATGCAACAGGCTATGAGCAATTTCAAAGCTCAGGCTTTCTATGGTGATATGTACTCTGGAGGTATACTGGCACGAGCAAAAAGCCTGTATAAAGGGAAGAATTACGTGCATCAAGCCCTGGGAAATTTATATGGTGGCAGGTTTGGAGAAGGAATATACTTCTGGCTTCCTAATCAACAAAAAGGTCTGCTCTGGCTCGCTTATGGGGTCACGAAAAAAGACCCAAACTCTATCCGTATGGTCCTGGAAATGAATGACAATGATCATTTTTTCCAGTTAAGTGGCTCTGTGACCTCTGCCCTGAAAATGTTATTAAAACCAAAAGCAGTCCCATCCGGAAAAGCGAAGTACAGATTGAAAGGCACTACTCCGAAGAGTCTTTGGCAGGTAATGCTGGATCAAATCCATAAAGACTCTCATGATCAAACGTACATACCCACGACTTACCGCTCTGATATGCTGGAAAACACCCCTGATATCTGGAAAGACGAGGATTTTATTAACGCCCTGGCTAGAGTCGAGAAAGGTATTGACTGGCTAGAGCCTTCAAAATCAGAAGTTGCTCAAAAAGAGGAGTACAAAAAGGAAACTGCCAGCAACAGTCCTCAACATAAAGGACGATTCATAAGCCGGTTTACCGTCGGTTCAAGAACCAGCTCTCCCCAAAGTCCACTTTTCTCAACAACCAGCAGGAACCCCGTTATTTTTGAAAAAGACATCAGTAAAAGGGCTTTGGAAAAAAGTGGTTTGAAGATCCAATGGCTGAATAACGCCATGACCGAGATTGAAAATCACAGTTGGAAAGAACTGAATGAGTGTTGCCTTGTCAGCGAGCAAACCGTCAGCTGGATGGGCAAGGACTACCCCCTCTATTATAAGTCCAAGGGAGCAAGGGTTGAGGAGAACGAAGGGGGTACCGTGACAGTGTTCTTCATCATTGATGCAGAACAAGTGGTGATCCTGGCTGGCGGCAGACACCCGAGAACGACAAGACAGAACCCAACCCCCTGGAGCCAGTATCGAATTCACTGGACTCGACCTGGCTTTCATGACCCCAAATTCAATATTGGCAAAGTTTACACTCTACCCAGAGGCAGTCGTCATTAAATGAAAGGTATAGAAAGAACTGTTTTAGCTTGGCTCTTAAAGCTCAAACCAAAACAGTTCTCCTCTTAAAAATCGAAACCAACACTCATCATCAACATCGTATCGTCCAGCCCCTGAACATTATGGGCATTCTCTACACGTAAGAGGCTTACCTTGGCAAAACTATTAAGCTCCGGAAACGCTCTACGCACCACCACTTCATAATCGGTTTGGCGATGATCCGGTGCATAGTCCAGTGTGATATTGCCATAACGGAGATGACTTCCGTTATACCCCTGAGGCAATGTGAGCTCTGCCTGCCCTGACTGCACCGCCATGGGGCGGGTAACAAACGCAGCCATCGTAGTTTGTTCATCCAGTTTGGTCACAGCACCCAGACTGAGACTGTCGCTAAGCAGCTTATCTGAATGTTCTACAACTGCATTGTTACTGGCACGGTTGCGGGTTTGCCCCTGATAGTAACTCATTAACAAGTCCGTAGACTTTGTCGGCTTATAGTTCAGGTTGACGCTATAGAAGTGGGTTTGGCTGCCTTTTCCAAAATCCCAGATGCCGGAGCCTTCAGAACCCAGAACAGAGTCTCTTTCCCTGAGGCTGCCCACAGACAGGCTAACTTTAAGGTCTTTGGTCAAAGCGGTCGACAGCTCAGCATTCAGACTCTCAAACTTACTGTCTACTCCCCCTCTGGACGCTTTCTCTGGCTCGCCCTGGAAAGCACCTGCCTTCAAGGTCATACCTTCACCCAGAACCTGTTCGATATGCACACCTCGGGACGCTTCGTTAAAGCTCTGGAAAGGATTGGCAAAAGCTCGGGTTGTCGTCAGTTCTTTAATACTCGAAGAGTCGTCAGCCAATAAACCAAAGACAGACGAGGCATCCACCCCCTGACTGAAAAAAAACGTCTGATTTTTACTCATGGCAAATCCCAGAGTACCGGTGAGACTACCCAGAGATTCAAACGGCTTATCACCGCTTTTAGTAAACGACAACGTAACTCCTTCTGAAAGATCCACGCTCGACAAAGGCCTGGACGTAAATACTTGAAAGTAACGATCAGAATGTATTCGCCTGAGATCATTAACCGGGTTATTACCCGTCAGGGCACTGCCACTGTAAACAAAGCCAGCCTTGTCATAGGAATCGACAGCGACAAACTTAATCTCTGATAACTGCTGATCGACAATGTCACCAGTGGCAGCCGAAGCGTCCAAAGTGGAATCAGAGAGGTTCTGAACCTGCCCATTTTCACTCTGAATCTGAGCGACCCCAATCAGCTGTGTAGCCGCTTGAAGGTTCAACATGCCCTGTCCGTATACGGCATCTACGCCTGAGGCTCCCAGATCATCTGCCGAAGTAAATAGCCGGTTCACCACGGCTTTACTGTGACATTGTTTGGCATTAGCTCTTCCATCGCTGCTATCGCACAAATAGGAAAGAGAATTTGAACCGGGCAGTTGCAGCCCGGGGAAAGCAGCCGCTACTACTGCAAAGGCCCCACTCACCTGAGGCGCAGCCATAGAGGTTCCAGTCTTATAGCCGTGGCCACCGGGCACCGTTGAATAAATATGGGTTCCTGGAGCAGCCAGGCAGAATTCAGCACTGTCTCCACAACCATGAGAGCTGCTGTGCAACTGATTACTGCTGTTCACGTTGACGACCGAGATCCACTGCAAAGCCACATCGTTTTGCAATGAAGTGCCTTCATAAACCTTCGGAGCCATGGTGAAAATGGATGCCTGTTGCACTTGAGGGTTAAGGTTTTCATCCAGATTATTATGATTGCCTGCTGCAACGACACCGACCAAACCTGCCTTGAATGCACTCTGTGCCTGCTGGTATCGGGTAGAATCTGCGGTACCAAAAATATAACTCTTCAGGGTGTCATTAGAATAATTAACAGGCTGCCCGATGATATCGGAAGCCACCAGCGCTCTTGTCTCAGAGCTGTGCACATAGGCAAAACTCATATTGGCGACAGAGGCACCCTGATTGGCAGACCAAAGCAACAAACTGGCAGTAGTGGGCGAGGTTTCTGAGCAACCCTCTGAAATATTGGCACACCCGGACAGCACATCTGCGTTGTATGCGACACCATGAATGCCTGCGCCATCTTTATCCGCTGCAGCAATGCCGGCAACGTGTGTACCATGGCTGCCACTATCCTGCTCACCGTAATTAAGATCACAGGTTTGTGTGCCACAGTTTGGCAGATCGATACTTTCATTAAGGTCGTTATGAGTTGTATTCACACCACTGTCCAGAATCGCAATGGTAATCCCTTCCCCTGCTTGTCTGGCTCCAGCCGTTGAAGAAACATTGGAGTAGGCCTCCTTGGCGTTGATCTGATCCAGGTCAGAGCGGCGCTGGTACTCTTCTGTGTTGTAATACTCCGGGCTCTGGGGTGTCAGATTATTTGCACCTGTATCAGGCGGCGTTATCGGTGGACTACTTTCAGCCGGAGCAGCACTACCACCGCTGCTTCCACCGCCACCTCCTCCACCGGCCAGCGCCGCCAATCCGGCAGCCGCACCACCGCCGATCAGATACCATTTATTAAATGCAGGCTTGGCCGCAGCTGCTGTTTCGCTTGCGGCCTCTCCAGATTCAGAACCAAGCTCTGGCAATGATTCGACAGAATCGGGCGCTATCTCAGATGACTCCTGAGCTTCTGGCTCTTCTGTCTTCGAAGGTGTCTGTTCTTCTGCCTGAACGGATGAAGCCATCGACAAGATGAACGTCAGAAAAAGAGCCTTCAAGACTCGTATTTCTGTCTGGCTATAGAAGTGCTGATGCAACATAAGCCGTCCCTGTTTTCTTATAATTCTTCGTTTTGTTTTCTGTTTCCGTAAAGGTGCTGTCCGCAGCATTGCTCTGCAGAAAACGCCAAATTTATAACGGATGATGTTCAGAAAACAATCTTATTGTACTTTTCTTATACAGCTTTTTTAGGGAGGCAGTCTATCTTTTCAGAGACTTTTTTGAGGCAGTAAATTTCACACTTCCAGAATTTTTTTCACTAAAAAATCCAGATGGCATGGCGGCCAAGGGGTAAGAAGCCGCTCACACCTATGCATATTAACTTAGTCGTTTATCAACACCTCTCTGACTTCTCGATTTTATCCTTAAGATTAAAAAACGCCCCCAGCAGGTTGGCATCATTTCTATGCTGAGCAACGGTCACTTCAGTTTCGATAGAGAGTGAGTCACGCATCGTATTGATCGTACTCAGTGCAGACTTCAATTCTTCGCCAAACTGTGGGCGCTCAGTAATGCCTCCTGATACCACAATCAGCTCAGGGTCATAAACACATTGGAGATTCGTTAGCAGAACTGACAGATGCGAGTAGAATGCCTCAACCTCTTCCTGACAGGTTTGATTACCTGACTCAGCCAGCTCAAATACATTCTGACCCGACAGTTCGCGGTTCAGCTTCTCCGAAGCTCTTCGCACCATGTTGCCGGTGGAAGCCAGCCAGCTATAGGACGCCATACACTTCTGTTCATGGTCGTACTGAACCAGCATTCCGAACTCGCCACCGAGCAGGTGTTTACCTTTATGCAATTGACCATCTTTAATGACAGCACCGCCAACACCCGTACCACAGACGACAAAAAGGACATCGTTGTAGTCTTTTGCACTGCCCGCCCTGACCTCTGCCAATGCAGCACAGTTGGCGTCATTTTCCATGGCTACAGGAACATTGAAACGGTTCTGAAGATCTTCCCGGATATTAGGTCCATGAATACAGGGGATGGCACTGACCCCCTTAATAAGGCCATCATCGGTCACTGCCCCCGGAGCACTGATGGCCAGACCTTTAATTTCAAACGTTTCTGAGACATCAGCAAATACACGGCTGATCTCTCCATAGAGCTGATCAATATCGCCCTGCGGCGTTGGGAATTTGTCTTTTAGCTCGATGCTTCCCTGTTCATCCAGTACTCCGTATTTAACAAAAGTACCGCCCAGATCTATGGAAAGATACATATCAACCGTCCCTCGTATTTGTTCAGGGCTTACTCAGCAAATAGCCTGATTTACAATCTCAACAATATCAGCCGAAGAATCAGCTGTCTTCAGCTGGCTGCGGAAGTCAGCATGAACCAGCTTACGCGATAGTTTACTCAATACTTTTAGCTGAGAGCCGTCGTCAGAATCAGAGATGGCCAGACAGAACATGTATTGTGCCGAGGTATTATCAGTCAGCCCCCACTCAATTCCCTCCTGCAAGCGAATGAAGAATACAGCAGGATCTTTCACGGTAGCACTTTTGCAATGAGGGATAGCAAAGCCATCCATAAAGCCTGTGGAGCTCACAGCTTCACGAGCTTTTAACCCTTCAACAAAGGCACCAGCATCAGCTACGACACCAGTTTCCAGAGCCACTTTACTGATTGATTCAAACAAAGCTTCTTTAGAGGATGCATTAACATCCAGAATGACATTTTCCTGCTTAAGCATGAGCTACTTCTCCTGTCTCTTCTTTCTCGGCTTCTTTAAGGGCTTTTTTTTGTGCCTGCTTCAGACCAAAACCAATCATGCATGCGGTCACACTGACCCCGACACAGATAGAGAAGATCCAGGGCAGGAACGGCATAGGCTGCTCGATATAACCCACGAATGTACCCAGTGGAGAGCCTAAACCACCGTAAAACTTGGCACCAAAAGCAGTGACCAGTGCACCGGCTACTGCAGAGCCAATCACATTGGCAGGAATGAATACCAGAGGCTTACTGGCCGCGAAAGGAATGGCTCCTTCAGTGATACCCACCATACCCATCGCCATGGCGTTATTGCCCATGACAGTCTGATCAGAACTAAAGGAATTCTTGAACAGTTTGGTGGCCAGCCAGGCACCCAGAGGCGCCACAGAGATAGCCGCTTGAGCAGCCGTACCCGGTACAAAATTAGCGCCCTGGATACCGTATTTGGCAACGGTGTCAGTGAATACTGCAGTACCAAAAATCAGAGCAATCTTGTTAACCGGCCCACCCAGGTCAAAGCCAATCATCGCACCAATCAGGGCACCAATCAGAATGGGAGCAGCCGCGTATGCGTTAGACAGAGAATTCAAACCTTCATACAGAGCCGTCATCACAGAAGCTATTGGATGACCAATGCCGTAGAAAACAATGACAAAAACGGCAAATGTCGCCAGTAAAGGGATCACCATAATCGGAACGATCGGCATGATGATCTTTGGCCATGGAATCTGTTTCAGGTATTTAACGATGTAACCCGCCAGGAAAGCCACAATGATGGCTCCCAGGAAACCTGCACCGGCTTCTGTACCCAGGAATGCAGGATCATTAATGATGTAAGCACCGATCATGGCAGGCGCAATCGCCGGACGGTCAGCAATGGAGTAAGCGGTAAAACCTGCAAACAGAGGAATCATCAGCTTGAAACCAATCTGTCCCAGGGCAAACAGTTTGCTGAAGAACAGGCCACTGGCTGTTTCTACATCAAACCCCCAGTTCACCAGGTTGCCTGCATCATCCGCAGAAAAGGCAAAAATATTGGCAATCGCCAACAACAGGCCTGCCGAGATACACATCGGAATCATGTAGCTAATGCCACTCATCAGATGTTTTACTGCACTGTTATTGGTTTTACCCAGAGAAACGTTACCGACTGTTTCGCCCTTCACTGAGTGCTTTTGAGCGGTTTCAAAAGCCTGCTTGATCAGACCTTCAGGGTTCTCAATTGCGGCTTTAACGTAGGTCTTCATGACCTTCTTGTCGATAAAACGGTCAAGGCTGACATCAATGTCTGCCGCAATAATGATGACGTCGGCTTCCTGAATTTCTTTTGAGGTGAATTCATTTTCAACGCCAATGGTGCCATGGGTTTCAACTTTAACGTCGTACCCCATGGCTTTGGCAGCATTCTCAAGGCTTTCTGCCGCCATGAAAGTATGTGCGATGCCTGCTGCACACCCCGTAATGGCAAGGACTTTCTTACTCATAAGTCACTCTCCAAGCTCTTAATCAGAAAAGTTCAATCAGGAATGTTTTAATTTCGCCTGGCTTCATCGTGTCCAGGTCGATCGTATTGTCGAAAAAGCCAAGCTGAGTTCGCTCTGCAAGGTCGGTCTCGGTTAACTGTTTCGGTGCTGTGTTGAATTCAATGTTTGCCTTCACCTGCTGCTCATTACTGACATTCAGCAGGCGGAGCACATAGCTGCGACCATCATCGGCCAGCTTGAAGAGAGAACTGACCAGATGGTCACTGAGCTCTATTTTGCGGAACAACTGGAATTGACTGTCCAGATCTCGACGCATGCGGTTGGAAACAAAATATTTCAGCGGACCGGTAAAGCGGTTCAGTTCCTGCTTTTGGTAATGAAGAACAGGTGTCGTCCAGTCCTGCTGGCGTCTGCGTAACTCCGCGAAACGGAATTCAGAATCCAGACTGATAGCAAATTCACATTCCAGGGTTTGCAGCAGCTGACTGTCTGGTGCCGGGATATAGCGGAATTCATTGCCTGATGCTTTACCAGGGCGGCGCTGAAGGCCTGGTTTGCCCAGCCAGCCAACGCTTCGGAAAGCCGTCAGCTCAATGAATTGCCCCTGATCACCGGTGATTTCGTACTCTTTGATGCCACGGGTAAAAGCGGTGACAGAGCTCTGGTCATCATGCAGGTTGACGATATTCAGCATCGGATAAATACCGGTAGGCTCTTCGTTCCAGCCCAGCTCCTGCCAATTATCCATTTCAGTCTGACGAACTGGACGTTCTATGCAGCCAAAAGGTGTGTCTGAAAATGAGGAAGTAGAGGCGATACCTGTATCAATCCGAACTCTCAACCGGTGATCTTTGCAGGTATTGTCCACCAGCAGACGACATTGCACCTGACCCTTGTTCTCCAGTGAAATCTGCAATGTGTAAGGCAATTTTGTGAAGGTTTCACTGCGCTCCTGACCTTCAATACCTTCTGGCAGTTCAACGCAGCCCCTGATTTTCAGGGTCTGCGTCAGCGTGTCCGCTTCAGCAGAAAACTCTGCACCGGTAAAGTCGAAAACCAGAGGCTCATCCCCAGCCAGTGGTGAGTAATCATAGGTATCACCATCATCCGCCTGGTCCACCAGAGTGATGAAATTCTTGAGCAGTCTTCCCGTACTCTTTTCTTTCAGATTCAGCTGACCATTAATGACCGCCAGTTTATAGTCATTATCTTCTATAGCTGCCAGAGTCAGTTCCTGACGGGTTACGGAGAGCTCCTGAACACCTTCTTCTACTCTCAGGTTGCAGTAGGAGAGCGGTTTCATTGAGTGCCTGAAAGCAATATCAATCTCGTGATAATACAACTCCGGATCGTTTTCGCTTTCATCCCGCTTGATAGAACCGTTGTAGACTTTGCGGACATCTTCTACTTCAAAAGGAATACTCTGGCCATTCAGCGTGATGTCAAAGCAGGGCTTTTTGGTACTGATGGTGGCTGTGATCTTCTTGTCAGATCGGTAAGCCAGTGTATTGAAGAGAGTCAGTGTACTGTCTTCAGGTGTTGCTTCAGAAATCTTGCGAATCAGATAATCAATGTGGGCATCAATGCGTTCATCGGCATTAATAAAGCGGTTCAGAATCTGATAATTGGTTTTGTCGGTATTACAGCCGCAGGCACTGTCATGGGCATGGTTTTTCAGAACACCTTTCCAGATGTTATCAACCGTGCCGCGCTTGTGCTCCAGTCCCAAAGCTGAACCCATCGCCATCAGAGGCTCCAGGGTATTGATGAGCTTCCGCTCTACCCTGTCATTCATATACTTGTGATCGTAGCGTGAGGAATAGATCGAGCGGTGAATCTTGGAGTTTTCCGAATCCAGCATTTCTCCCTGAATGGTGTTCAGCTTGCTGGTATCAATATCTTCAAATACTTGACGATAGTCGCTTTCTACAAACTCATATTCTTCAACTTCGCGGTTGGCCTTAGCAATTTTTTCCTTAAAATCAAAGTCTACGTAGCGCTGGTCACCCCCTACCGGGAATACACCAAAATCGAAGTGTGACGCCTGACTGTTGGTATCAGCAGTAGCCCGAATATCGTTTTCATTCCCCCAAATCAATGCTCCGCCCGGGTAGTAACCTTCACGAATGTTGTAACAGGTCAGCTGAGAACCATCTTCGCTCTGCCATAGAAATTCGCGATAGGCACTCTTGCTGCTGGACAACCCGCGCCAGAAAACAAAGCGAGTCAGACCAAAACCATTGAAAATTTTGGGCATATCCTGACTCTGGCCAAAGGAATCCGGAACATACGCAATGTCCATGGAGTGCCCCATGGCTTCGGCATAGTGATATCCGGTTTGCAGATTTTTAACAATGGATTCACCGGCCACAATCATCAGGTCTGACTGGGTATACCAGGGGCCAATCAGTAAACGCTTATCCGCAACCTGTCTTTCAATGGCCTCGCGGTTTTGTGGGCAGTTACTGAGATGATCTTCAATCAGGCTGGTCTGGCCATCCAGCAAATAGCTCTGTAACAGATTGGAATCCAGTGCATATAACAACTCATCCATGTGGTAGTCGAGCTGGATTTGAGACTCATTCTGGGTGAAATACCACTCATAATCCCAATGGGTATGAGCAATGGTATGAATCTTTTTGACTTTAGAAGGGCTGTCTCCAGACGTCTCTTCCAGCGCTTGAGGGTCGTGAGCTGTCATTGGCAATCTGTGTGAAAGTTTGGAATAAGGAAGTGCTGACACTATATTCAATCGCTTTTCACGGCAGTACCCGAGATTTGAATGATTATGCTCACTTTTGTATCAAGGTGATAAAAACTTGACCCCGGTCAAAATCTGACTGATCAAAAATTATCATTATTACCTCGCATCTTCTTATGGAAAATATGAATGAGCGACGCCCTGCAAATCCAGCAACAGATCAATGCGTTTTTAAATAGTCGCAGGATCTCGCGTGTCTGGTTTGCGGCCAATAATGATGCGCCTCCGGTGAATGCCTGCCAGGTCAACTTCCCAAGACTGTCACTGGTATTGTCGGGCACTTATGATGTGCAAATCAGCGATCATGGCTCTCTGCGTTCTATAGAGGCCAGTCCCGGGGACGTGATTTATATTCCTGCTCATTGCTGGGACCTTCCCACCTGGCGGCAACAAAGTCAGACACTGACGTTTATGTTTGCCCATCGGCAAATTGGTTTGAGCCTGAATCAATGCAGCTCTACCGATCAGGTTTCATCACTGGCCAGAACCTCAATACCCGAACCGCTGGCTGATGAAGGAATACTGATCCAGAAAGCCATTGAAGCCATCGCCTCCAGTCCGAACGATAACCCCGCAGTTAATTACCTCGCCGAAGCTCTGATACAACACACTTCTCATCTTATTCCCAAAGAAACCAGCCATCTCGTGAATCGAACTCAGAGTCGCTGGGAAGCCATATGCTTGTATCTCCAGAAAAATTTTGGCTCTGAAATTACTCGAGACAAAGTCGCGGAAGAGTTTGCCATCACTCCCAACCACCTTTCCCGATTGTTTCGCCAGGAAGGCCGTATGGGATTCAATGACTACCTGACTTTTGTTCGCATCGACAGAGCCAAACTGCTACTGAGCCGATACCAGCTAAACCTTGATGAAATAGCGACACGGACTGGTTTTAAAGGCGGGGATTATCTAGGGCGAGTATTCAGAAAACATACCGGCCTGACACCCGGAGAGTATCGGGCCAAGTATGCTCGAAAAGAGCTTGAAGCGGAGCAAAGGCAGCTTTAAGCATTAGCTTTCTCTTCAATCACCTGAATAACGATGATTTTCAGGACCGTCATGTGAGAGCTACCAGACGAGAGAACCACCAGACGAAAAAACTACGGACTGACCAGCAACTTCACCGTTTCAGCCTTCACCTGCCCTGGCTCTCCGGCTTCCAACAGTCTAATGCTCTGAACTCTGAGCCCTCTGGCATACATATCAGAAAAACCATTAACAAACGATTCTACTGACCCTTTCTTGATATAGATTTCAGCCTGCTGGGCATTACCTTCCCGAACGCCAATTTGCAGCCCATTATGATCCGCTACCTGCTGCATCAGTACCTGCCAGTCGGCCAGATTAATCGGCTCGGCCTTGGGCATGGCGAGCTCTTGAGCCTGATGCTGGGCTCTTTCCAGCAGCTGGGTCAACGCCGGGAGGGGGCTGACTGGTTTTTCTACGGGTTTGAATTTCAAATAAAGAATCGCCGTTCCGGCCAGAACCAGAATCAAGATTATGATTTTAATCAGGGCTTTATTCATAGGATTCCCATCAGTGAGTTCTATGTTGCAAAGTCGTATTAGACACTACAGGTGCCTGATTGATTCAATACTTCCAGCCTGCACCACCCAGAGGCTCACCATTTAACAGATCTCGACTGAGCCGCCATTGAGGCAAAAAACGATCCATATACGCTTTAAACCGGTCGTTATGGTGGCGTTCCAGTAGATGAACCAGCTCATGCACCAGAATATATTCCAGGCACTCAACCGGCTTTTTCACCAGCTCCAGATTAATAAGAATCCTGCTTGCTGATGCATGGCAGGAACCCCATCGAGTTTTCATTTTCCGAACATGCCACTCAGCGACCTCAACCCCTATAACCGTTTGCCATTTCTCAAGCAGTGGCGGAATTTTCTGTTTTAATTGCTCCCGATACCACTGTGTTAACACCTTTTCACGGTTAGCTTGACGGGTTCCCGGAGAGACGGATAATTGCATCCAGTGATTATTTTTCAATATTAATGAATGCTGTCCATACTGCTCAATGATCTCAAGACGGTAGCGCCTCCCCAAAAAATAATGACTTTCGCCTGCCACCATTTCCCTGGGTGACTGCCTTGGCTGAGCGTCAAAAGCCGCTTGCTGCTTCCTGATCCAGGCCAAACGGGAAATAACGGCCAGCCGGACACTTTCGTCCGAAACATGTTCAGGAACAGCGATTCGTACCCGGCCATCTGGCGGATAAACTGCCAAATGCAGATTTTTAATAGTCTTGCGAACAACCTCCACAGGAATATCCCGAACCATCATAAGGTTGTCTTTTGAGCTCTCTGGGGCGTTCAATCAGCAATGGCCTCTTGTTGATGCGGCTTCGTCCATACGTATCAATAACTGTGTATCAATAACTGTGTATCAATAGTCACCCTGACTCTTAACAAGTTCAACAATAGCATCCAACGGGCCACCGTGTTCACCCAAAGCCTTTTGAATGGCATTGCGGACTTTTTTCAGTTTGAACCGCTGGTCTCTCCACCCTTCATTTTTAGAGTTCATTACGGCTTGATCAACTTTTAAAGCCAATGCTTCATTCTGATTCAAGTTGTCATAGAGCGCGCGCCGAGCAGCTGTTTTTAACGAAGACGGATAACGCCCCCCCGTTCCCTCTGGCTTAACCACTTTACCTGCCAGCTCTTTAACTCTTTGCAGATATTGCTCATAGTCAACCGCTTCTTTCTTGCGCTGCTTGATCAGGGCATCCAGAAGTTCTGACATTTTATCGTAGTACCTGGGATTGTTAGCCTGGGCATCGATAATGACCTTACGCATATTATTCTCTATGGTTTCCGCCATAGAGTCCTTATCCTTGCGAATATTCCCGGGTAGCTTTTGCAGCTCGCTCAAATCATTCTCAACAATCAGGTCAATCAGCCCCAGCTCTTCGAAATCGGCAAGGGTTTCACTGTCATCGGCACGGATGTAGTTATCGAACAGGTGACGCATGGCAGGTTCATAGAGCTTCATATCGAGATAATCGGCACTGGCCAGTTTGACCTCCTTGCAGACATCATCAAAGTGAGTCACATCTTTCTTGACTTGAGCAATCTGCTCAGGCGTAAAGCCCGCTTCAGGCATTTCATTAGCAAGGTTGGAATAGGCTCTGAGAAGAGAGCCAACCGCCTTGTACAAGGCGACACGTTTAGGTTCATTTTCCTGTAGAGCGTCTTTATCGCTGGTGTCTTCCGCACAAAAATAATGAAGGTAATCTTTAGTCGCTCTTGGCTCTTTGACCGGTTCGCAAATCGCTTTTACCGTCTCCAGAGCAGCTTCCAGCTGCTCCCGCCCCTTTTCCAGCCGATCACTCAACAGTCCTTCAACATCCTTCTCGTCATAGCCATCCAAAGCCCCTCCGGTGTAATCATTAATGGCACCTTCCAGACGCTTGAACAGATCCTTGTAATCGACGATATAGCCATACTCCTTATCATTACCGTCCAGGCGATTCACACGACAGATGGCCTGAAACAGGCCGTGATCCTGCATCTTCTTATCGATATAGAGGTAGGTAGCTGAGGGCGCATCAAAACCGGTCAGCAGTTTGTCCACCACAATCAACAGGCGCATTTGTCCCGGTTCTTTGATAAAGCGTTCCTTGACCTGAATTTCAAACTTCTCGGTCATACCCATCGCTCTATCTTCAGGCAGGTCAAAGTAGTCAGCCAGCATTTTGCGATAGATTTCATACTGCTTGAGCTTTTCCGTCAAACCTTCACCGCTCTCTTCCCCCGTGATATCGCTGGTAGCCGGTTTATAGCTGGTGATAATGGCGCACTTGCCCTTCAGGTCAGTCTGGTTGAACATTTCATAGCATTTACAGGCCTGATAAATGCTTGAACAGACCAGCATGGCATTGCCATGACCATCCATCAGTCTGGGCTTGGTTTCCATATCCAGTAGAATATCAGCGACAATTTTTCGCAAACGATCCTGGCTGGACAGCACCTTCTGCATGGTGCCCCATTTCTGCTTTAACTGGCTTTTCGCCAAGGCAGAAAGCCCTTTGGTTTTGGCTTCAAACCACTCATCAATTTTTTTCTGGTTGGTAATACTCTGATCGATATCACGGGCTTCATAACGAAGATCCAGTACTACTTCATCATTCACCGCTTCATTAAATTTGTAGGTGTGAATGTAAGTGCCAAACACTTCGATGCTTTTCTTCTTATCTTTCTTCAGCAGTGGCGTACCCGTAAAACCAATAAACAGGGCGCTGGGCAGAATCAGCTTCATAGCCTCGTGCAATTTACCGGACTGGGTTCGGTGACACTCATCCACAAAGACAAACAGCTCGCCTTTGGCTTTGAAACCATGAGGCAGGCTCTTTTTCATAGCCTCGATAAACTCTTCGGTAGCCTTGTCATCTTCTTTTTCAGAACGACGACCAAACTTGTGAACCAGCGAGCAGATCAGCCACTTATCGTGATCGTTCAAGGTGCTGATTAATGTCTCGCCACTGGGTGCTCTGAAAATATCTTCATCGACACCGTTAAAGACCTTTTGGATTTGCTCGTCCAGTTCGGTTCGATCGGTAATAATGATCACACGGGAGTCGTTAATATTTTCCTTGATCCACTTGGCCAGCCAAACCATGGTCAGACTTTTTCCGGAACCCTGAGTGTGCCAGATGATGCCGCCGTCTCGGTGGGCAATGCGCTTTTTTGCCGCCTGAACACCAAAATACTGGTTCTGCCGACAGGTCTTTTTGACGCCAGCATCAAACACAATAAAATCGTGGATCAGTTCCAGAAAACGCTTCTTATCACACAGTCGGAGCAAGGCGCAGTCGAGAGGATTATCAGAACGGTTACAACCATCACCAGACAAAAACTTATCTTCATCCGCAAGCTTTGGCGTCCAGGACGGATTCTGCTCTTTCCAGCTCAGATAATACTTTTCCTGTGTTTCAATAGTTCCGTAGCGCAAACCTTCCGTATCATTACCCGCCATAACCAGCTGCTGGGTGGCATAAAAATTACGGATAAAGTCTTTTTTCTGGTTGTCCAGATTCTGACGAATGCCTTCACCAATGGATACTTTTGAGCGTTTCAGCTCCAGCACACCCAGAGCAATACCATTCACATAGATAACAATATCGGGTCGTTTATTGTTGACGCCTTTGATAGACACTTCTTCAGCAATGGCGAAACGATTATTTTCAGGCGTTGTCCAATCGATCAGCCAGACAGTCTGGTTCTGTTCACCCGTGCCTTCTTTGACCTTTACGCCGTATCGCAGCAGCCGGTAAACAGCTTTATTGGCATCGTAGAGGTTTTTACCTTCACCCAGTGCGGCCTCTTTGTTCAACACCCACAAGGCTTTATTAATCAGTACGTCGTTATAGCCCTGTCTGGAGAGAAAGGTCGTCAGCAAACCTTCCTCTATATTGCGATTATTCTCCCGGGACTCCCAGCTGCCCAGATAATCATAATTCAGATGATCCTGAAATAACCGGACAACTCGATCCAGGGTTGCCCGTTCCTTTTGGCCGACGGTACTCATACCACATCCCCTTTTCTGAACCTTCAATCATTCACAAGACTGTCGACGGCTATCTTGCCACAAGCCAACCAACAGAGCGACTCTCCCCCAAAGTTGGAGCACAGACTGTAAAAAGTTTTGCTATGCTGCTAATCGCTAATCTCGCAGTATAAAAACGACTCTTTTGAATAATGAGTGGAGAAGTGGTGTGTCTCTTGAAGCCAGAGTAGAAATGATGGAATCTCGGCAAGATGAGCTTGAACAGGCTTTTCGTGAAAATAACCGGGTGCTGAAAGGCGTCATGGATACTGTTGCCCTGATTCTCAATGAACACAGAGACACCCGCAAGGAGCTCTTTGAATTCAGGCAGGAGCATATGGCGTTTAAACAGGAAATACGAGAGCGTTTTGATAAACAGGAAGAAAAATCCAGCCAGCTTGAGTTGCTGATACGACAGAATATCCGCCAGAACTGAGATTCTGGCAATGATCAGTTTCATGTTCTGCTCAACTCAGCACATGTACTGAATTTCATGCTCGAAAGCCGAAGTCCGACAGGCTCCCAGTCGTTCATTTCGTGTTCGTTGTGGTTTCTGGTCTACAGTGGGTAATTATGGATTGACTGGCGCAGAGCTCATGATGGAAAACCAATACACAACCGATTACCATGGCTGGATCAGCCAACAGCGGGAACTTTTGAAAAACAAACAGTTCGGTGATCTGGACGTACCCAATCTGCTTGAGGCGATGACGCTACAAATAGGCGATATATCCAGTACCCTTGAGTCACACTTGACGATACTGTTGCTGCATCTGCTGAAATACCAGTACCAGACTCTGGTCATTAATCCGTTATTGACAGAGCCTTATAACTGCCGGGACTGGTTCGGAAGTATGGATCGGGCGAGAACCGATATACTGACACTGATCCGCAAAAACCCATCCTTGAAACGTCTGACCGATGAAGCATTATCCGATGCCTACCCACAGGGCAAAAAAATGGCCATCAAAGAAATGAACCGCTACGTCAAGAAGCACCAAAGGCTCGATGACAGCAGTTTTCCGGCAAAATGCCCCTGGACTTACGAGCAAGTCATCAAAGAAGACTGGCTGCCGGAAGCTTAGGGGAGGAGGTATTGACCGGCATTCGTAAACATCAAACTTTGCCTTCTGCGTTTGACTGACCCACTGAATTCGTCACACAGTGTATGACGAATTCAGTAGCTCTTATATCAGCCGGGTTCTCCCTGTTAGCAGTTCTTGCATCATGCCTTGTTTGAGTTGGTGGGTTTTGGTTAGACGTGTCTGAAGTGAGTTCAGGTCTGTTTCAATATTTGACAATACTTCAGCAATGGCTTCTTGCTCCTTTGCTGAAGGGGGTAATGGAATTGCAAATTGCTCCATCTCGCCTTTTTGCGTATGAACCAGAGCTGATGCACCGTGTGCAGACTCTTCAATCTCTTTAGTCAAGACCTTCAAAGTAAAGTAAAAGAAAGTTTCTTTCACTTTGGTTTCATCTACTACCAGTTTCCATGTGTGGTAATTAAGAAGAGCGTCACCACCTTTCCACACATGTGGGCCAAAGGAGGTGCCTCGGCTTCCTGACCATGCAAACAGTAATTGATTATTTTTTACAAAAATCTTCGGGTCATAGTGTCCCGAGTAATAATTAAACTCTTCAGAACCATTTAGGTTTTGAATTCTGATTATTGGTAATCCTTCCGTTTCCCATTCGTGAGGTTTAAAGCCTCGCCCATTAATCAATGTACAAAACTCTTTTAATCTTGGGGTTTCCCAATCCTCCGGAATCACCCCAAGCTCAGTCTGCTTATAGCCTTTGGGTTCACCATTGGGATGGCGTTCAAACTCAGGCAGGCGCTTTTTCCCCGTCAGCAGTTGCTGCATAGTGGCGGTTTTGATGGCGCGTTTTTTGGCGATCAGTTTTTCCAGTGAGGTGATTAGGGTGTCTATGTCGGATAGGACTTGCGAAATCAGTTGTTGTTCTTCAAATGGCGGAGCAGGTAAAACAAAATTCCTTACAATGTCTGATGTCAAATTTGTAAAGACACCACCATGAGTTGCTGATTGATTTAGCTTACTCTGCTGTGTTTTAAAAAAGTGGTATAAGTAGTCTCTATTAATATTTCCAGACAGATTAATCAGCCCTAGAAATCCATCATGGATACAAGCATCAACTGCCAATATTGATGGAATGCCAACTGTGCCTGAACATACAACGGTTAACGTTCCTTTTGAGCAGGGTCGACTCTTTTTGGCTCCCTCTTCTGTTAAGCTATCAACGATTGGAGTGACATACTTTATATCACGAGTCACATCCTCAACCATCAGGCGTGGTATTGTTCCTCCATAATATCTTTTATCACCTTTTGGTCTGGGGCTTGCTCCCCTTATTACTTCTGCTATATCTGCTACTGTTTTAACTGACCAGTCCTCAGGAATAACCCCAACCTCAGTCTGTTTATACCCTTCAGGCACCTGACCACTGTCGACTGCTAACTGCAACTGACTCACCAGCTCACCCCCATCTTTTTCAGATGCTCGTCCACCTTACCAGCCAGGTCACTCACTGTTTTCGTCAGCTCCGGCAAAGGTTCGGCATAACGCTCTTCCAGCGTTTTCACCCGATTCGCCAGCTGCTGGGTAACACGCTCCACTTCTGCTTCAATGTCGCCTTTGATGGTCGCAAGCCATTTGTCTTCAATCACCAGTTCCTTAATCTGATTGATATCCAACTCCGGGTATTTGTCGTATACCGCTTGATCCAGTTGGGTCTGGGCACCTTTAACGGCTTTGTTGGCTGCGGCTTCTTTGTTAAACAGGCTCTGGCACTTTTTCAGAGCTGCGATTTCGCCATCACCCGACAAAGCGTTTTTCAGGGCTTTCAGTCTGGCAGTGACGGTTGCCTTGGTGACTTTCTCTTTGTCGTTTTTCGCTTCTTCCAGCAAACCATCTTCGCCACCGCCGGAGCCCGATGAAGAGTTCTCTTCTATATAAGTTTCTACAGCCTGAGTCGCTTCATCCTTTTTTGCCTGCAACTCGTTCACAGCTTGCTGCTCATCGGCAAAATAGCGGGCGATGATCAGGTGGGGCGGAATCAGGTCTGACTTGTATTTGACCTTGTTAATCACCAAATCTGGCGTTTCTTTCAGCTTCTCGCCTTTGGCGACTTTCAGAGTTCGCAGTACGTTACCGGCTTTCCAACCGTCCTGAGTGATCACATACACATCGTCTTGCAGGGTTTCTTCCCAGTATTCCATCAACAGCTGGTAGATGTCGTATTTATCCAACAGGTCGGCTTGGGTAAAACGGGTCAGCAGGTCTTCAGACAATGTGTGAATCAGTGCCTTGGCATCGTCGCCAACGGTCAGGCTTTCCAGTCGGCTCAGGTGCTCAGCTTCCCACTGTTCATACACCGTGAGCGCCCTGGTGGAGAAGGTTTTGAATTCCTGATGTGCCAGAATGGTGGTTTTAACCTGTGCAGCTTCTATGCAGGCATCGCTGTAACCTTTGAGGTCAGACGGTTTAAACAGGGTGCTGCGAAGATTGGGGAACACTTTCCAGAAGCTGCCCAGAGCATCAATGTCCCTTTCAGGAATACCGCCGCGCATATGGGCGGTGAGGTCGTGGAGGTCTTCAATATCAGTCGAGTCGATATAACGGGGGATGTTCAGGTTGTAGTCGTTATCTTCGATTTCCCGATAGTTCACCATGCGGGCATAACCCGGCAGAGTGGTCTGGCGGGTAAAGATATCCACAATTTTATGGATATCCTGAGCACGCAGACGGTTTTTATTACCGTCTTTCATAAAGCCCTTGCTGGCATCCACCATAAAGATACCGGAGCGGGACGACGCCTGAGCTTTATCAATCACAATAATACAGGCAGGAATACCGGTTCCGTAAAACAGGTTAGCAGGCAGACCAATAATGCCTTTGATATAACCCTGCTTAATCAGGTTCTGGCGAATACTGGACTCTACATTGCCACGGAACAGAACACCGTGAGGCAGAATTACCGCGCCTTTACCGGTGCTTTTCAGAGATTTAATAATATGCAGCAGGAAAGCATAATCACCATTTTTCTCTGGCGGAATACCGTATTCAAAACGACCAAATTCATCGTCTGCCGGATTCAGCCCGGTGTTCCAGGCTTTAAAAGAAAACGGCGGATTAGCTACGGAAAAGTCAAAGCGCTTCAGGCTACCATCGGCTTCTTTCCATTGGGGCGATGACAGAGTGTTGTCCTGCCAGATTTCCGCTTCTACATTGTCGTGCAGAATCATGTTCATACGCGCCAGTGCGGAGGTAGCGTTATCCATCTCCTGTCCGTAGATGGTCAAACCTCGGGATGCCTGATCAGCCGCTTTCAACAACAAAGAACCGGAGCCACAGGTCGGGTCGTAAACGGTTTGATCCTGAGCGGTGTCTTTCGTGATACCGACGACCTTCGCCAGAATCTGGGAGACTTCGGAAGGGGTATAGAATTGTCCCTTACTTTTACCGGATTCGGTCGCAAAGTGACGCATCAGAAATTCATAGGCATCACCCAGCAGATCATCGCCCTGGGCCTGATTTGCACCCAGATCCAACCCCTGAAAAATACCCACCAGCTTCGACAGCCGGTCTTGCATCTCCTTGCCTTTGCCCAGCTTGTCTTCATCGTTGAAGTCGGCCACATCAATTACGCCTTTCAGGTCGTTCTCCTGGGCCAGCGCACCGATGATCTTATTGATCTTGTCGCCTATCTCTTTGTCGCCTTTCAGGGCAACCATGTCGGTAAATGAACCACCTTCAGGCACTTCCAGCAGAAAATCAGAGTCGTTGTCTGCTTTATCAGAGACGTACTTCATGAACAGCATCGTCAGTACATAATCCTTGTACTGGGAAGCATCCATCCCCCCACGCAGCTCGTCGCAGCTTTGCCAGAGAGAGGAGTAGAGTTCGGTTTTTTTAATGGCCATGGGAATTCCGACAAGAGCAGCCCACTGAGTCAGTCGACAGCAGGAATGGGTGATAACGTTGATGATCGTCTTATTGTACTGTCTGATCGGCAGACTGGATAGGCAGGTCCCGTTTGCACTAGGAGGCTGAGCGTTAATATGCATACCTACTCCGTTCATCCTGAGCTTGTCGAAGGGTGCGGGTAATGCACTTCGACAAGCTCAGTGCGAACGGTATAGAGTACATCGCTTAGCTGCACCAGTCTGTTTTTGTGCCCCCCTATAAACGACAACAGATCTATAGCCTTATTGTTTCATTTCGCCTCGATACGGTAGACTAGCCGACAACCTATAAGACAAAAATTCAAAAGAGATGTTAAAGGATTAGCTATGAGCGTGATGTCGGTTCACTCTTCGCTGGGAAAGCACAACATTCAGTCTTTTCAACACGACGGCGGTTTTCTGCTGTTTGATCGGGATACCGATGGCCGAAGCGGTCGAAGAATCCTGATTAATGCCCAACTGGCCAACAAGTTTTCAGCCCTGATCAACCATGACAGCAAGGGACAACTGGTCATTGCTGGCATCAAGCAACTTCGGGCCAAAGGCGGCGGTATCAACAGCAACAGTTGCAACAGCAAGCCTCAGCGCCATATGGATGCCATTGGGCATGTACTGGTCACCTACGAAATTCATCAGTCCTCCCCCGACGATCCCTATGACGGGATTCGGATTATTGATCTTGATCTGGCGGATTTCGCAGGCAGTCGAGAGCCGGGGTTTTATCGGGTTGAAAAGGACCCAGTCAAAAAAGAATGGGCCGCCAAGAACAGTAAACCTTCGAAAAACATTAAAACCCAAAAAGCAGCTATTAATGGCCGGGTAGAAAATTTCGACCGAGCGAGTAAACAATTATTGCCTGAGATGGTTGAAAAAGCTTATGGCAGCGCTGAAACTGAAGGCTTTGATTTTTTCTATCAACCTCCCTCACTGCTTCGACGAGGCCTCAGCTGGCTTACTCCAGCCCAGAAGCGAGTCAATAGCCAAATCGCCAGCCAACGTCTGGCAAAAGGCCTGCTGGAAGCCCAAAAGAAAAAGCAGACGGTTCAGTGGGTCATTCATGGTGACGGTGCCACCTTGTTTGCCCAGGCGCTGGATCAGCTGAAAGGCCACAAGTTTGACCAGCATGAAGTGCTGTTTGCAGGGCTTCCCAAGCAAAAACTGGGCCCGGTTATGCAAACCATGAAACAGGCTGGTATTGGGTTTCATAAGGATATTATCAAATACAACCCCCATGACTGGAATGCATTAAACAACCGTGTGTGGGGGATGTCGGGGCTTTACCGTGTGATTGAATCTCTGGGCGATGAATACGAAGATCGCTTGGGGGTATTGAAAGCGCAAGCCGGTGGCGACTGAGAAACTGCTCTGGGCATGGGCATGAGTGCCTTTAAAGGGGGTGGGGTGGTTGCGGCCGCCTTTTACGCGGGCGCTGAGCCCGGTATTGCGTTGGGGGCCGGTTCGGCCTATGGGGTGTACAAGGCCTATCGGAAACTCAAATCGTTACGAAACCTGGCTGGCAACAGGAGTAGCAGGGCCAGTCTCAACCCCCATATGCACCCCTTCAAAAGTAGGGCTGAGTTTGAGCATCATGTGGCAAAAAGCCATGGTGGCCAGCTGAATTCATTTCTGGCTTTGGTTGGCATGAGTAGAGGTTAAACCGATGTTGTGGTTAAAACGATTAACGGCTTCCAAGATGAAACCGGTTGGTATTCCCGATTTTAATAAAGCCCCCTGGCGAACGATTAACCTCTCTGGTACAGAACTCAGATTCAAAAATCCATCTCAAACCACAGGTATTTTTGCTGAACACTTTCCTGATAGATTCGACCTGTACGATGATAACTATGAGTTATGGCCAGATGGCCTTGGTATGACACAGGATATATTTAAAAGTGGCTGGTCATTTTTCGATCATCTGATCTGGGGGGAAGGTAGCGTAGGGGGACTAGATGTATACATCCAAGTTCAGAGAAGACACCCTCACAATCGCAGCATTGATTCCCTGTTCAAAGATGAAGATGCCAGACAGTGGATACAGCGAATTAATGATAATAGCTTTAATGATTCAGATTCAGATCAAAACTGGATATATCCCAGGGCCGCCCATGAACTGCCGATCTCCGAGATAAATGGGACGGCATTTTACTCTTATAAAGCAACTGATTGGCCTCATACATGGAAGAGTTATTTTGAAACTCCTATCACTGACGATCATCTTCTGATCTTTCGATTCAACCCCTCTTCATGGCACAAACACTTAATCAACGATCTCGATACAGTGTCAGAAGCAGCAGAGAAGACGGTTCAGTCCTTTATGGAAAACGTCCATATCAAGCTATCGGACGATGCGCTTCGGTGCCAGGCGGTTTATCAAAGCCAACCCTGTA
>NZ_JOKH01000002.1:1149635-1279779 GCF_000722635.1 Endozoicomonas numazuensis
TAGAGGTTAAACCGATGTTGTGGTTAAAACGATTAACGGCTTCCAAGATGAAACCGGTTGGTATTCCCGATTTTAATAAAGCCCCCTGGCGAACGATTAACCTCTCTGGTACAGAACTCAGATTCAAAAATCCATCTCAAACCACAGGTATTTTTGCTGAACACTTTCCTGATAGGTTTTACCTATACGGCGAAGACTATGAATTGTGGCCAGATGGTCTTGGTATGACACAGGATATATTTAAAAGTGGCTGGTCATTTTTCGATCATCTGATCTGGGGGGAAGGTAGCGTAGGGGGACTAGATGTATACATCCAAGTTCAGAGAAGACACCCTCACAATCGCAGCATTGATTCCCTGTTCAAAGATGAAGATGCCAGACAGTGGATACAGCGAATTAATGATAATAGCTTTAATGATTCAGATTCAGATCAAAACTGGATATATCCCAGGGCCGCCCATGAACTGCCGATCTCCGAGATAAATGGGACGGCATTTTACTCTTATAAAGCAACTGATTGGCCTCATACATGGAAGAGTTATTTTGAAACTCCTATCACTGACGATCATCTTCTGATCTTTCGATTCAACCCCTCTTCATGGCACAAACACTTAATCAACGATCTCGATACAGTGTCAGAAGCAGCAGAGAAGACGGTTCAGTCCTTTATGGAAAACGTCCATATCAAGCTATCGGACGATGCGCTTCGGTGCCAGGCGGTTTATCAAAGCCCATCAAGTTGCCCAGCTTGATTGCAGGCTAGCATCGCTTGTTACCCTTTAAAAATATTTGCAGGGTTATACCAATCGTGCTTTCTAACTACCGTAATGAGCATGGCAAGCTGGACGGCAGAACAAGGCGGAACGACAAGTAATAGCTAGACGCAGGGCTACGTGTTCAGATTGTCAGCGCAATAGCGTAGTTAGAAAGTACGATGGGTATTATATCCGCCCCCTGAATGTCAGCGGATAACGCCCCTGAGAATCGGGTCTTCCCAGAACTTTCAGGCCGTTTTTCATGGTTTCTGGCAGGGCTTCACCTTCCGATACCTTGCCACTCAGAGAATAACTGCCGCTGAGATTGAAACTGAATACAGCATTGGTCGTCAGAAACTCTGAAGACTGGCGAATCTTGCCTTCGAGGGTATTTCCTTTACAGCTGAGGTCAGCATTAGCTTTACCCAGCTTCACATCACCCAGGGGGCTGCTGATCCGACCTCTTTCCCAGGCCATACGACCTTCCAGCTCAACGCATTGCCCTTCAGCATAGACCAAGCTATCAGCCACCAGATTGATATTGCCCCGAGCGGTTGCCGGAACAGGCATGGGCGCCAGCTGTTGCAGCCAGTCTGCTGAGGCATCGGCCTCAAGATCTTCGACGGTGACACCCTGCGTGCTGTAGGTGACTGTAGCCTCACCCACTACGGCAGAAAAATCATCGCCGACCTCAAGGTCTGCCCTGATCTTTCCGGTTAAAAGCGCAGAAGGCTGAAGATCCCAGCTGACCTCTTGCAGTTCGATCCCGTTCAGGGTGACTTCCTGAGCCGACCCGGACCAGACAGAGCCAGAAAGGCCTTCCAGTTCAATTCCCGGCATTTTGGGTGCATGACTCCAGACAAAAGCGGCTGGCAGCTCTGTCAGCATAAAACCTGTGTAGGAAACAACGGCCAGTGCAGCCAGAGACATTATTTTCTTCATGTGACTTAACTCTCGCTGAAGGCTCTCTGTATTCTCAGTGCATTAACATTCACCTGACCGGGCTTTTCTGCAGCTTCTACCTCCAGCTCCCTGATCTCAACACCACCCTGTTGCTCAAGATTGACCAGCCATTCCAGTAAACGATCAAAGCCCACTGTATCAAGATCGACCTGCAAGCTGTCACGAACGGATCGAACACCAGTGATCCGCAGGTCAAAATCTCGTGCGGTTCTGTTCACCATTTGATCCAGTGGTAAAACCAGATAACGGGTCTTGTCAGGCTGGCCCTGTCGCAGATTTACAATCTCGCTGGCCTGTTCCTGAATGGAAAGCAATAATTTCTGACTGGCAACCAGTTTACGCTCGGCAGCCAGCTGACGTTCTGCCAATGGATTAAGAATACCCTGCCAGATGATCCAGACAATAATGGCTGCACTACCCACCATACAGAGCTGCTGCTCGCGTCGACTCAAGCCATTCCAGTAGCTCTGAACCTGCTGCCAGAGCCCATTAAGATAACCCAGAATACCACTCATGAGTCGTCTCCCTTGATAATCAGCGTGCCATTGGCCAGATCACCGCTCTTCTCCAACGTTTCAACTGTGATCACCAATTGTTTTCCTGACTCTTCCCGGAATGCCGTAAAAGTATCAAAGTCTTTGGCTGTAGCTTCCAGTCGCAGTGATTGCTGAGACTTATTGTACGACAGAGTTACAGGTTTCAGTTCCGGGTACTGCTTAAATAATGGCGCGGTCTGATCCAGTAACTTCAAAAGACCCGAGTCATCGCTGTTATTGCTTTTCAATGCCATGAGCTTCTGCCTCATCTGCGACTGCAGACGTACAACTCGCTCACCGGGAAACATGTCACTGTAAATTTTCTGTGCCTGTGCCTGAAGCTGATCAGACTGCTGTTCCAACTGAACTGACTTCAGCACGGCCTGAGCAGCAAACAGACTGATGGTGAAAGCCATGAGCCCGGCAGCCAGTCCCCAGGGTTTCAGGCTTTTGATGACGGATGACTCAACCTGCCAGGCACCTTGCAGCAAGTTAGCACTCTCTTTCCCTATATAGCTCTTCGCTGAGGCCGCACTGACAGCGCCAGCAGCCAGAACTTCCATAGCCGGTCCCAAATCCTCCTGATACCACTCACCTGGACCGTTTTCAGCTATCTCGCTAAAACTATTTACCTTCAGAGGTTCTTTATCAGAATCACTCTCTGCCAGATAGAAACTCAGCCAGGATGGATCACAGGCGGCCCACTGCCAGCGACCATCACGGAGTAACCAGCGCCCATCCATTTCAAGTGCAGAACACTCACCCTCTGTCCAGGGCAAGGCCAGGGCTTCAGGAATCATTGTTTTGAATTTCAGCCCGGACTGGTTCAGGGCTTCATACCAGAAAGCCATTTTTTTCCGGGCTACCACTGAAATATGAACCTGATCTCCCTCTCTGGCCATCACTGAAATATGTAGATCATCAACATCTTCAGCCAGATCATCTTCCAGGCGATAAGGAAGCGATTTCAGTACTGCCTTACTCAGGCCACCTTCAACCTGAACCCGGTGAACACTCACCAGTTCAGAAGGTACCAGAGCAATGGTTTTAGTATCTGGGAATAACTCAGTCAGTGCCCCCAGGCCTTCAATAGACGACAGGCTACCAGAGGAAGCTCTATTTCCGTCTGCTGTCTGCGCCACTGGCTCCTGGTTTACAGGCCATAATTGCCAGTGAACGGGCTGACCGGGATCTCCGGGCAACCTGATGATAAGATGCTGGCTCATTCAAGCCCTCCAAACTGTCGGCGAATCACGCTGAACTTATTCTCTTCTTCCCGCCGCAGCAGGCTCTTTATTCGGACTTCCGAGTCCGCAAAGGAAGCGGTTGCATCCATCACAAAATATTGACTGTCGACCGACATCAACTCACTGGTGCCTTCAGCGCTGAAGTTGGAAAGTGAAGGTTGTTGAATAAACTCATCCACATTCTTCCAGCCCTCTTCCGGCCTTTGCTCCAATATCTCTTTAGCCTGCTCTACAGGGAGTTCTCCCAAATACAGAGCACTGAGAACGGCTGCATGATCCGGCGACAAGGTATTGATATTTATTTTCATCTCAGTGGCAGGGAGTGCACAGACATAAGGCTCTACTTTCCTCATCAGGCCTGCACTGACACCCTTCACGGCTCTTAGCTCTGAAGCGGATCTCATACTGGTGTTACTGGCCAGATAGGGGACCGGCAACGATTGATAGTAACTGTCTTCAGCTCCGGTGCCTGAACCCTGGGTATCATCACCATCTACCCAGTCTCTCGCCGATTGAGCAATGACATCCGCCTGATAAGGCTCAACCTCCAGAGCCTCCATCAGGGATTGAAAGACTTTCACTTCTGCCGGAGCCTCTCCTTCTTTATCCGCAAGATGCAGGGCATTCAGATTCAAACAAGCTTGGGCATCCATGATCTCACCGCTGATCGTTCCACCATCAACGGGAAAGGTTACCTCACCGGTAGCCCAGTTTTGACCAAGATTGACCGTTTCTTCTTTTTCTTCAAACTCATCCTGAAGCACCTTAACGGCCAGCTCTTCAGCAGATAGGGCATACCAGCGAGCCTGCTCCATTTGCTGCAGCGTCGCTGTCCGCCGCATTTGCAGCGAGAAGCCAAAGGTAATCTCTGCAGCAATCAGCACCATCAGAGTCAGTACAAACATGACAATCAACAGTGCAATACCAGACTGTCGACGTTTATACAAGGTAGCTTTTTCTATATTTGAGCTGAGGCGCCTCATGAAGCCTCCTCCTGAACTTCCCAGGTACCAGGAAGAACAAAGCGGCGTTCAATAACACCCAGGTCATTCAGCTCGAAGGTAATCATCAGCCCCTGGGGAAGGGTTTTGCCCAGTTTCTCGACCCACTTGCCGTTTATAAAGTACTGGAACTTGAGTGAACGAACATCCGTCAACAAATCCCTGACTACGGGCTCAGCATTTTCTTCCGGGTCCAGCACATAAAAGTGCTGCCGCTCTAATACACCATCTTTGAGTCGGTAACTGACTTTCTGAAGTTCTGACCGGGGCAACTTTTGCTGTGGATTGCGCCACCCCAGACGAATAAAGGCGGCCGCTTCATCATCCGATTCCAGCATATCTTCACCGGCAAACAGACTTTGTTCTGTCAGTTCACCGTCTACACGAACACCACGATCAATCATTTGCCTGAAATCCTGCTCCAGAACAATCATGGCGTAATCTAATTCTTGAATACGGTTCTGGTGATCGTTAGAAACGTCTCTGGACTTCATGACACCTTGTAAAATCTGCCAGGCACTCAAACTCACCAGTGCAAAAATGGTCAAGGCCACCAGCATTTCCAGCAAGGTAAAACCCCGATTATTTGGGCGTTTCATGCGGTTTGAAGCGTTCATGACTTTTGATACGTTCATGACTGCTTCACCATATAGGTTTGCAGACTTGCCAGCGCTGGCTTTTTCTCATCACGATCCAGCCTGACTTCTACCTGAATGGCTCGAAAGCTCTCGTCTCCCGTGCGAAGACTACGGTATCGTACCTGCCAGGTCTGATTGGCCAGCTCACGGGTTTCCTTCTTCCAGGTCTGGGGAGGCCATCCTTTTTTTGAAGAGCTGTGTGTCAGATAAAGGTCTGCCAGTTCATTGTCAGCTACCCAGCGAGCCATGGTCTTATTCTTCAGATACTGGCTGTTATCCAAGCTTTCACTGGTGGTTCTCAGCACCGTAATGCCAGCAATGGCCAGAATGGTCATAGCCATCAGCACTTCCAGCAGGGTGAAGCCTTTAGCTCTTCTGAAGCAGCCCTTTGACTTTCTGAACGTTCTTGAATGGTCTGAATGACGTTTCATTGCTGAGCCCCATTGTCAATTAATACCATGACTGACAAGCGGTTCTTGCCCCATTCCTCTAATTTTACTTCTCATCATTCAGGCGGCGAATCTTGCCTGATTTCAATACAGGGTTCTCACTATCAACCATGGCATCATGATCGACAGCATCCTGGGACTTTCCACAAACACGATTCCAGTCTGTTTTATCACTCAGTTTTTTAGCTTGATCAGCCCTGGTTCTAACTTTTTTTGCTTTCATCAGCCTTACCTCGTCTTTTTGCAGGCCTGAATTGTTCTAGCTCCTTCTCTGACTGAATAGGCACATCCGGATCAGACTGAGCATTCTCTCGAATTTCTTCATCAGTCATACTATTGACTCGCTCATAGTCTGTTTTTTCCTCCATACTATCGATCTCTTCCTTGGTATACTTTTTAACAGACATATCTAACCTCTTCTCCAAGAGCGGTATTTTGCAATTTCACTTCTTTCAGCACGTCTCGCCGATATGATTCTGATAGTATTTCCATCATCACGTTCAGTAAATGCAACGAATAATACACCTGGGCGTGCCATTCCAATAATTTGATAACGATCTTCAGAAGTCGAGTTTTTATCGTCAAATTGCTCTATAGCATTTGGATCATCAAAAATAGAAATGACAGAAACAAAATCTATTCCGTGTTTCTGCATGTTTTTCATGCCTCTTTTCTTCGTCCCATTCAAATTCCATTTATAATCCTTTTTATACTACCGAAAAACTTAGCCATCTTTATTTTGTACGACCTTTACTTCACCGGTTTCCCTGATCATCACGCTATAAAAACGACGACCGTCGCTGGCAGACTGGAACCGTACTTCGGCTGGAGTCACTTCTCCACTGGACCAGATATAGAGATCAGGTGTTTTCTTGCTCTCTTCTTCATTATCAAACAGCCCTGAGCGGGTAAAAAGAGAGCTACTATCTTCCTGTTGTTCGGCGTCCAGGGCTTCCTGCCAGACCAGTTCTCCCGGCATAAAGTCCAGACTCATGGCTTCTGGCAACTCTTTCTCTGTGAGCAGCCGGTCACTTTGCAATGGTTGCCACTTGCCTTCATGCCATTCCATGAACTGATAACCATTGCGGGTAAACTTGACGCCAAGATCCTTTCCTTTTACCAGCGATTCTTCATGGCCGGTTTTCACCAATGCAGCAAAGCGCTCAGCATCCGTTTTCAATCGGGCTGAACTGTCACCCGGTTCCAGTGTGGGCAACACCATGGCGGTAGCAATGCCCAGTAATACCAGAACCAGCATGATTTCCAGCAGGGTGAAACCGGCATTCTTCATTAGGAATTCATGTTCCAGTTGCCGATATCGTCATCAGAGCCTGCCTGTCCATCGGGTCCGGCCGAGAAAATATCGACATCGCCAAACTCACCGGGAGACTGCATCAGGTAGTCATTACCCCATGGGTCCTGAGGTAAACGACGGATGTAGCCGTTATCGCGATAATTTCTTGGCTGAGGAGTACCTGAAGGTAGCTCTACCAGAGAATCAAGACCTTGCTGAGTAGAAGGAAAATGATTGTTGTCCAGCTTGTACATATCCAAAGCATTTTCCAGTGCCACGATGTCACTGACCGCTTTTTGCTGGTCTGCTTTTTTCTTGTTACCCAGAACGTTCGGAGCCACCATACTGGCCAGAACGCCGAGAATCACGATCACCACCATGATCTCTATCAAGGTAAAACCCGACTGTTTTCTTTTACTTTCTCTCTTCATGTTTATTTACTCAAAATGAATAGGCTCAATTTTTTAAATAATGACTGGTATCTTACTTAGCCTGACACCAGAGAGTTCAGGTCCAGCATCGGCGTCAAAATGGCCATGACGATAAACAACACCATGCCTGCCATGGACACAATCAGCAACGGTCCAAAAACGCCAAGGGCTATATTGACCTGGTTTTCAAACTGACGATCCTGGCTGTCGGCTGCACGGCCCAGCATTTGCTCCAGCTCTCCTGACTTCTCGCCACTGGCAATAATGTGGAGCATCATGGGAGGAAATAACTGGGTTTTATCCAGTGCAATCCACAGGCTGGAACCCTCCCTAACTCGTTCGGAGGCTTCTTCAAGTGCCTTACGGATAAAACTGTTAGACATGACTTCTGCTGAAATTCTCATACCATCCAGCAAGGGAACCGAGCTACTGCTGAGAATACTGAGTGTTCGAGCAAAGCGTGAGGTATCAACCCCTGCTCCCACCTCACCAATGACCGGCATTTTCAACATAATTCTGTCGTAGGTGAGCCGTCGTTTAGGGTTTACCAGCAAACGTTGCCTTAGAAATAACAGAGCAACCAGTCCCCCGAGCACTGCAAAACCATAATCCCGGACGAAGTCACTCATGGCAATCAGGGCCAGAGTCATGCCTGGCAGATCCTGACCAAGGTCAGCAAACTGTTCTACAACCGTGGGAACTACGGTTGCCAGCAAGACCGCTATGACCGAGACCGCAACAATAGTCAGAATGGCCGGATAGATCATGGCCTGAATCAGTTTGCCACGGATGACCTGACGCTGTTCGGTGTAGTCAGCCAGACGTTCCAATACCGTATCCAGATGACCGGATTTTTCACCGGCCGCCACCATGGAGCAATACAGGGTATCAAACGTTTTAGGGTAAATAGCGAGACTTTCAGCCAGGGTTCGGCCTTCCAGTACCTTGGCCCGGACTGTAGTAATCATGGTTTTCAGATGGGATTTCTGAACCTGACGGGACAGCGCCTGCAAACACTCTTCCAGAGGAATAGATGCGGCCACCAGAGTCGCCAGCTGGCGAGTCAGCATGGCTACTTCGCCAGGACTGGCTTTTTTCTCAAACAGTGAAAACGATGCGCGCTCACCACTGCTTTTTTGCTCAGACTCAGCAATAGAAACCGGAGCCAGACCTTCAGAACGCAACTGTTGGCGGAGCTGACGGGCAGAGTCTGCCTCCAGCACGCCTTTGCGCTTTTTACCCTTTTTATCAAGAGCTTCGTATGCAAATACGCCCATTATTCCTCCCTGGTCACTCGCAGCACTTCTTCAATAGAAGTCTTGCCTGCAAGGACTTTGTGGAAGCCATCTTTCTGAATGCTTGGGCTGCTCTTGCGAATCACATCTTCCAGAGCCTGCTCACTGTCCCCTTCATGAATCATCCTTCGCACTTCATCATTCACCAGGAACAACTCATGGATACCGGTTCGGCCTCTATAGCCTCCACCGTGACATTCAGAACATCCTTCAGGGCTGGCTTCATGCACAGGACGATGATCAGACTCATCCATGGCCATCAGTTTACGTTCATGGGGCGTAGGTTCTCTGGCCACTTTACAGGATGAACACAGAGTTCGAACCAGACGCTGGGCCAGAACCCCCAGCAAGCTGGACGACAGTAGGAAAGGTTCTATACCCATATCCCGAAGTCGAGTGACAGCACCAATAGCGGTATTAGTGTGCAGTGTACTTAAAACCAGATGACCGGTCAGAGAGGCCTGAATGGAGATCTCAGCGGTTTCAAGGTCCCGGATTTCCCCGACCATCACCACATCCGGATCCTGACGAAGAATGGCTCGCAGTCCACGGGCAAAGGTCATATCAACCTTGGGATTCACCTGAGTTTGACCGACACCTTCAAGGTCATACTCCACAGGATCTTCAACGGTCAGAATATTACGTTCTGTGTCGTTTATTTCGGTCAGACCCGCATAAAGGGTTGTACTCTTACCCGAACCGGTAGGGCCGGTGACAAGAAGAATCCCATGGGGCTTATGCAGGGCTTCACTGATCTGTTCATGGATACCGGGGGTCATACCCAGACTGGACATGTCCATGCGAACACTGTTGCGGTCCAAAAGACGCAGTACAATTCGTTCGCCGTGACGGGAAGGCAGTGTCGATACCCGAACGTCCACTGCACGGCCACCCAGACGCAAAGAAATACGGCCATCCTGAGGCACCCGCTTCTCGGCGATATCCAGTTTGGCCATAACCTTGATACGAGACACCAGCAATGCTGCCAGTTTACGCTGAGGTCGCAGAATTTCTCTCAGTACACCGTCTACACGAAAGCGAATGACCAGGCAGTTTTCGAAGGTTTCGATATGAATATCGGAAGCCCCTTCCTTGATCGCCTCGCCCAGCATGGCGTTGATCATTCGAATAATAGGGGCCCCATCGTCGGCGTCCAAAAGATCTTCATTGTCTGGCAACTCTTCTGCCAAAGAATAAAGTTCCTCATCATTACCGATGTCATTCATCAGCTGTCGAGCTGCTGATGAATCTTTTTGATAATAAGCCGAAAGCCTGGCTTCGAACTCACCTTCTGAAAGGGATTTAATGTCTATAGGGCCTGCTACAAAACGCCGTACTTCAGTAATCGCCGCCTTTGAAGGACGCCCATTGACGTACAAACAGGGTTTACCCTGCTGTTCCTGCTCCAGCAGAACACCAAAGTTTCGGGCAAAAGCAAAGGGCAGCTCCAGAATACCAGCCGGGGTATTCTTGACTGTTTCTTGCGCGAAGGCTTCAGTTTCCTGATCAGCTGTTATCGCCGGACTCTGCATCGTTTTTCTCCGACTGATTACTGGCTACCGGACTTTCTTCTGAAGAGCTATCGTCTTCTTTAACGTTTTTCTCTTGCTCGGCTTCTTTCTGTTCCGCTTCTTTCTGTTCCGCTTCTTTCTGTTCCGCTTCTTTCTGTTCCGCTTCATCCAGCTTCTGGCGAGCTCTGTTCATTAAGTCAGAGTTCGATGGATATTCTGGAAGTACAGGCGTTCTTGCATTGGGCATCAGCTCAACGCCCTGATCACGACGGTCCAGCTGACGGGCACGCATATAGCTGTACTTCTTACCGCTGATGCTGGTCAGGATGTTATCGTCACGAATGATGGTGGGTCTCAGGAAAACCATCAGGTTGCGTTTTTTCACTTCACTGGATGTGGAGCGGAAAAGAGCACCAATAAAAGGAATATCTCCCAGCAGTGGCACTTTGGAGACACTCTCCTGAACGTCTTCATCCAACAGTCCGCCAATGACAATGGTGTCACCACTGCGGGCCAACACAGACGTTTTCACTTCACGTTTGGAAAAGGTTACGTCGACAGAAGTAGTACCATTTACTCCAGAAACTTCCTGTGTAATGGCCAGCTTGACCGAGTCACCTTCATTAATCTGAGGTGTTACCGTCATTTTTACGCCCACTTCTTTACGGTCAACCGTCTGGAAAGGGTTGTCGTTATTAGAGCCGGAGGCGGCTCCAGTAATAACAGGAACTTCGTCACCTACAATAAACGACGCTTCTTCATTATCCAGTGTCATCAGGCTAGGCGTCGCCAGAACATTGGACTTGGACGACGTGGTCACTGCCTGAAGCAATGCGGTCCAATCACCTGATGTAATACTGAATGCAGCACCTGACACCCCGGCGAGTGCATCATAGAGCTTGCCATAGTCGCCTGGCTGATCAGGGTTAATCGTGGTATTACCATCAATAATGACAGTTGAACCCGGTGTGTCTTCAGCGTCTTTCAAACCCGCCATAATCTGACCAATGGGAACGGTACGGCCATCATTAAACTGCATCAGGCTGGAGCCATTAGCATTAGCCAGCTGAAATGACAGGTTAATGCCGTCGCCATCAGTGACTTCTACAATAATGGCTTCAACCAGAACCTGAGCTCGACGAATGTCCAGCTGCTTAATGACGCCTTCCAGGCTTTTCATCATGTCAGGCTGAGCGGTGACCACCAAAGCATTGGTTTGTTCATGAACATTAATACTGAACTTCTGGTCATTACGGCGAGTAGACTTACCGTTGTCTTTTTCTGCCTGAACGGTTTGACCGACACCTTCCATAACCTCTTTCAGGTCAGCTGCTTTGGCATATCTCAGATAGAAGACACGGGTATTACCCGATGATTCCTGTTCAGCATCCAACTGGTAAACAATGCGGTTTACTTTCTGGAGCTGTCTTGCCTGCCCAGCAACAATCAGGCGATTACCTCGGTCATCGGCCACAACGGTCACTTGCGAAGCTCCGCCCTTGCCGCCTTTTTCCTGCAGCAGAGAAGTCAGAATTCGCTGCATTTCTGAAGCAGAAGCGTATTCCAGCTGAATAACAGAGAAGTTTCGGTTGCCGACCATGTCTACTCGTCTGACAATTTCAACCAGACGCTTAACATTGGCAGCACGACCGGTGAGCAGAAGAATATTGGATGGATCATAATGAACAACATTGCCTGCAGTGTCGTTCAACTGACGCAGCAAGGGAGATAACTCTCTCACTGGTACGTTTTGAACCGGAAGCACCCAGGTAACAAACTCATCACCCTCACCCGGGTGTTGACTGTCAGCCACCTGAATAGCAGACATTTTTGCGTTTTTATCCTGAACGATTTTCAGAACATTATTATCTTGTTCTATGACAGCAAAACCATGCACTTCCAAAACATTCAGAAACAACTGGTAATACTGTTCGGCCGTCAGCTTGTCATAGGATCGAACCGTGACAGAACCACGAACAGCAGGATCAAGAATAATGCTTTTGTTCAGAGTTGCACTCACCGTATTGGCGAATTCACTGATGTCTGCTTTTTCAAAACTGGCAGAGTACTGTCCATGAGTAGCAGCTGAAAGCTCACTGGCAAAAACCGGAGCCGATACCAATAAAAAACCTGCTATCAGAGAGCAGACTTTTCTTCGTACCTGTTTTCCAAATATCCGGGCACGGGCCCCGCTAAGCTTTTCAGGGAATGATTGGTCGAACCCTGTCTTTCCTGTGACAATTTTTCTTGTCATGATCATAGCTTTACTTCTATTTCATAGAGACGGCCATCACGCTCAATGGTCATCGATAACTGGGCGAGCTGATTTATTTCTTGCAGCAACTTCATGGTGTCGTTGCTATCGCTTAGGTCATATCCGTTAATAGACAGGGCTACATCATTCGGCTTAAGGCCTGATTGACGGAAAACTTCAGGAAACTTGCCAGGGTTTAACTGATATCCAACAAGCTGACCACTCTTCTGAACAGCGGTGAACTGAACAAAGTCTGTGAAAGAAGCAGGATCGGAGATCAGTTGTTGACGGACTTCTGTCAGGCGGCCACTGTTTCTTTTTTCTACTTTTCGACCGGCTTCATCGGGGTAAAGCAACAGGGCTTCGTGTTTGCCTCTGTTTAATACAATCACCCGATCCTCATAAATATCTTTGACTTCAGCGTTAGAACCTTGAAGCTTTTCACCTATTCGATACGTGCGATCTCGTCCACCCGCTTGAATCACCGCTACTGAATCAGCAGGCAGCGTACTGGCAACAATACCTGTTACTTTTGCAGAAAGGCGAGATTTAGGAACCGCATTGGGATCAATATCACTGCTCTCGCTTGTCGTCAGCTTAATAGGCTCCTGACCAAACAGATGCAGATTATTAAGAGCTGGGTATACGTCTTTATCCGACTGTCGGCCATTCACTGCAACCGAACTTGGTTGCCATGCCTTCATCGAAGCATTATCTGAGTTATCAAGGAATTGCCAGGTAAGACGAGCTAACTGCTGGGTAAGAAGAATAACCAGAAGCACTTCGCAGCAGATAATAAGTCGCCGCACCCCAGTCTGTGACAACACACTGGCAATATTAAAGTCAGGCGACGACTGAGGGCCGAGGCCTTTGAGTCTGTTTAGCAGGGTTGTCGACATGGTACAGCTTATTTATTAATTCGTTTATTTGTCCGATGCACACAAAACCGGCAGTGAAGAATTTTATGCTTTAAATGTCTCATCTGTCTTCACAGATGGTACATAGGTGCCACACACAATTGTTATACGTGCAAACACCTACAAAAACAATGAAATCTTTTGCAGCCAACAATATACGCGGCCTGAAGACAAACTACCTTGATTCAAATCAAGCCATCTGTCTTATATTTAACACTTAGGATTTGCCCCAAAGTAACTTCCCGATTTTCACCCGGATTCCGTTCGCCCTGAGCTTGTCGAAGGGTTATGGCATTGGGCTTCGACAAGCTCAGCCCGAACGGATTTTGAGCAGATTTGAATAAGGAAGTTATTTTGGGACTATTCCTTGACTAATTGACTCCATTGAAAAAATCACCGGACAACTATTTTCCATTCTTTTCAGAGAGGTCATTGGCACCCTCGACAACTGCTCCTGCGTTGCAACTCTGGTCACATAGCTGGCTATGCTCCCGCCGTTACGCTTTGCAAGACACCTGCCCTCGAAGAACTACGGGAATTTCAGCTAGCATCAGAGCGGAGAAAGGAGAGAAAGGAGAGAAAGAAATGACAAGGAAAGTTTACAACCCCAGAACAAAAGAAGAACTGAAGAAGCTTTTCAGAAGAACGCAGTGGGGTAAGGCTCTCAAGGAGGCCGAAGATAAGGGATTGATCAAGAACCATAAGACATGGTAGAGCTTCTTAGCTGCATATTATTGCAGCTAAGAAGCATGAGTTTTGCTGTGTCAAAATGATACGCAAGATGGTTTGAATAGTGAAAAAATGGGCAGCCCAGAGGCTGCCTGTGAGACCTTAAAGCTCCAGCTCGCCAGAAATAAATTCCAACAATTCCTGCTCACTGGTGCAGGCTCCCAGAGAATCGCGAAAAGCACCGCGCATAATGCGGCGGGCTAACTGAGCAAAAATCTGCATGTGCACACTGCCAGCTTCACTGGCCCGAACCGTCAGCATAAAGACAGTATCCGTCATAACCTGATCCCCTTCATTCCAGAGAATCGGCTCTGCCAGTTTCATGATACTGATACTGTTAACGGCAATACTGTCTGACTTGCAATGAGGAATCGCAATACCAAAGCCCAGCATGGTAGGAGAAATGGCTTCCCGTTCCCAGATGGCCTCTTCGGCACCCAAGACATCGGACACCCGGCCATTCACATCAAGATTGTCCACCAGCGTTTTGATCACTTCAGCCTTAGTGCGGCATTCAGCATGAATGATAATGGAATGCTCAGCCAGAATGGGCATAACTTCTTTCTTTTGGCAGGCGTTTTGCAAAAGCTCAGACACTTCTTCGGATGTTTCCATATTAAGAGCCTGCTCCAGTACAGCTTTGCTATCTTCCAGTGTCAGCTGACTGATCGCTTCCTTAACCTCAAGAATACGGGGGGCACTGAGACTGACTTCATCCAGACCCAGCCCAAGAAGAATCGGAAGATGCTCAGGATTTCCCGCAAATTCGCCGCACATTCCTACCCAGGCTCCGGCTTTGTGAGCCTCAGTGACTACATGTTTCAGCAATCTCAGGAAAGCCGGATTCAAAGAATCATAAAGATGCTCAACTTTACTGTTACCCCTGTCGGCAGCTAACAGATATTGCGTCAGATCGTTGCTACCAATACTGAAGAAATCAACATAGCGAACCAGCTGATCAATGATGAAAGCACAGGACGGGACTTCCAGCATTATCCCCAGCTGTACATCAGAATTATGCTCAACACCCTCAACCTTCAAAGATTCAATCACATTGTTGAATATTTCTCTGAGCCATTTGGCTTCTGCCAGAGTCGCCACCATAGGCACCATAATCTTACACTGCCCGTAGTGACTGGCTCTCAGGATAGCTCGCAGCTGGGTGTGAAAAAGATTCAGATACTCTGGATACAAGCGAACGGCGCGATAACCCAGAAAGGGGTTTTCTTCAGTGCCGATATTGAAATAGTCCACTGGTTTATCGCCGCCAATATCCATGGTTCGGATAATCACCGGTTTGTCATTTGCTGCGGTTAACGCTTTTCGATAGATTTCAAACTGCTCTTCTTCACAGGGTGGTTCAATGCGATCCATATAAAGCATTTCAGTCCGGAATAGCCCTACGCCTTCCGCACCCTGCGCAAACGCCACTTCTGCTTCTTCGGCACTGGCAATGTTGGCCGCTACTTCAACATGATAACCATCCAGTGTAACGGCTCTCTGATTAATATACTGTTCACGTCGCTTACTTAAGCGTTCCTGTTTATTCTGCTCCAGATCATAAAATCGGGTCACGCTTTCAGATGGGTTACTGATTAACAGGCCAAGATTGGCATCCATAATCACCTGACGGCCATCAGCAGCCAGAGTGCGGGCTCCCTCAACCCCGACCATCACAGGAATGCCAAAGGATCTGGCCAGAATGACAGTGTGAGATGTTGTACCGCCAGCTTCCAGCACCAGACCTTTCAGGAAGCTACGATCCAGAGATAGAAACTGACTGGGAGCTAACGAACTGGCAACACACACCGTATCCGTTGTCAGCTGAGTGTCTGTTTTTTCAAAACTGTCTTCACCATACGTTTCTACAATCAGCTTGTAGCACAGGTCACGAATATCCAGTGCACGTTCCTGCAGATATTCACTGCTGGAACTCTCTAACACCTGAACAAAGTGCTCCTGCGTTTTCAAAACAGCAGAGAGAATAGAGGCGCCATTGGTAACCGCTTCTGAAACACTACTGATCAGCTTTTGATCACACAATAGAGAAAGGTGAGCCTTTAGAATGGCTTTTTCTTCTCCTGCGGATACTTCGGCCTGTTGCTCAAGTTGTGCCTTCAGATGCTGTCTCGATTCATCGAAACGTGCCAGTTCTTCCGTCACTGGCGCCTTTTCCTGAGTTTCAGGATTCAAAGTCAGGCGAGGCTCACCCAATACGAGAGGAATTCCTCTGGCCAGACCCGGGCTCACTGAAACACCCCGAAGGCTCTGCAGCTCTTCACTGCGAAGCATATGAGGCAGAGGCTTCTGTTGTTTATCCTCAACGACTGTCAAAGGCTCATCGCAGGTTAGAAATTCAGTTGCCAGAAATACTTTGAATTGATTCAGGGTAGATTCTGCCTTATCCCCCGTTACCTTAACCAGAATAGGGTCGTTCAGAGCAATGTCTGAAGCAATCATGGATAGAACAGAACAAGCATCTGCTTCCTTGTTATTTCGAAGATTAGTAATAGTGATTGAGTCGCTGTAACTTTTTACGGCCTCTTCAATAAAACTGGCAGGTCTGGCATGCAATCCATTGGGCAAAGGAAACGTATAATTAAAACTTGCTGAACTGTTCATCGTTTGAAGTTATCTACAATAGGTCAAATGTCGTATGCATCAACAAGTCTTGCAGACGCATTTCATATTCTTGGATCACCAGAATCACAATACTTTGATTAAAAGGGGCTTCAGGGTTCTGAATTAATTTCGGACATGATGTCCTGAGGCGACTCCAGGATGTCACTAATGGATACGTGAAATGTTTTAATGCCTTTAAAACGATCATCGCCATTGATAGCAATGTCGTTCGTCAAAATCGCAATATCGGCACTTGCGATATCCTGACTCGACAGCTTATCCATAATGCCCAAAGCACCCTGGGTCTCTACCTTGATGGAATGTCCACGAGTCCTGGCACAGCGTTCCAGCACTTCTGCAGCCATGTAGGTTTCGGCAATTCCCGTAGAACAGGCAGTCACTGCGATAATATTCATGGATAGCCCCGTCTGGTGATTACAGGGGCCATGTTAGGGAGGTCAAGTTTGCGGGGGAATCGTAAAATTCAATCATTGAGGTCAAAAAAGTACCAAAGCTTAAAAATGTTGACAGAAATCAACATTTTTAAGCAGATCAACAACCCTGAACAACTCACTCGATCTTATGGTCAAATTCGTTTATATGTCTTCTCAAATACTGAATTCCGCCAACTTGATATTGGATGTTGCATTTATGGCAAACCAGATGAGGGTCCAGAGGCATACCAACAGCCCACATTGAAGGGCGAGTTCCAACAATTTGCCCCTCTATTGTAGGCTTCTCTTTAGCAATAATACCCACATCCTCTTGCTCTACCACTGGTTTGAGTTCTACCTCAACTTCTTCCACCTTGGCATCTATTGCCTTGCCAGGAGAGAATGAGATATTTTCTGATACGGTGTTTGGGTCAGATTTAATCTCAACCCGGAACCGGTCAAGCTGCTTGATTCGCAGCTCAGGAGCAACAAATGCCTGACCGGCAACTGCTCTGTTTTCAACTCTAAGGCTTTCCATGTGACCTCTTTGCTGATCCAGTCGCTGCTGATATCTATGAGGTTCTTTCTGAAGAGCTACAGGCTCAGGTGCAACACGCGCAGCAGATCTGGGGGGGCGTTGATAAGCCGGTAGAGGAACAATAGGTTCCCAGTGCTCCCAACCTTTTCGACCCAGATTCATGAGCCCAATAGTGTCCTTTTGCCCCAGCAACTGATGGGCCCGATCCATATCGCCCCATAACAACTCTCTCTCTCCGAACTCATTAAAGCAGAACTCAACCGGCTGATTGCCTTCGACCAGTATTGCGGGGTTAATGACATAGATAGATGGACGGCCATAGGCTACTGATACAAACTGCAGGTCTTCCGTTTTCATCCAGTAATCTTCCGGTACTCGGCCGTTCGGTACGCCTTCTTCTTCCAAAGGATGATTCAGAAATTCGACTCGATTACCAGGAGGTGATTCAAAAGCAATGATCAGCTCTTCTTCACTCTGTAACCTCTGCTCAGCAGCTCGAACCACACGGTTAACATAAGCAGGATCCGCCGAAGAAAGTTGCTTGATGTCTTTTGTTCTCACGTAGACATCAACATCTCTCGCAGCCCAGGCACAGCGTCTTCTCACTTCCAGTGGAGAGTCACCTGTTGTATGGGCGATAGCATGAAATCCACAACTGCCATCTGGAACTGTCTTCTGCCCCAGACGGGAACCCAGTTCATTGACCAGGAACCGCGTGACCTCAGGGCGATTGTAACTGTTCTGGAAGTCTTCCCTCTCTCCAATATGCTTGGCGAACTGGCCTGTTACCGAAGAAGCCTCCAACAGCGGAGTATATTGCTTCATTCGCTCCGCCATACCTGACAATTGCTGTTCGCCCATATTCCATATGACGATGCGCATATGATTCTGCACTTCCTGATCGTATCTCTTGAAGAAATCCAACCCAGTGGCAGGGTTCGCCTGTTTCTCACGGATATACTCACTCAATACATTACAAAGATATATGGACCACTGCTGCTCCTCAGGTCTAAAGCCACACCAGCCTCTGATTTTATCTTCCAGTTCATACTGATTGCTCAATGAGATATGGGCAGTAGCCAGACCAAGATGCATGATACAACTATTGATTTTATTTCTGTGCTCAGGCTGGTTTTCCATATGAGCCCTGAAATAAACAGCCGGTTTGTTATGGTATTGCACCAGTTCATCACACACTTGGAAGGTAGTCAGACTTGGAGTCCGGCTTATTTCTCCTACTTCAGGAACCTGACTCATTGTCTGAAAATAAGCGTCGCCACTGGCCTGACTCCGCAGCTGTTTCATTCGCTCCACTTCATCAGGAACGTAGGTTGAGGCATGGGCGGCCTCACTTGGAGTCACCAAATGTTCACTGGCTGCATAGGCCAGATCCCGGGTGTAAAGATGCTGATCTGACAGTACTGAATGCATGGCATAGAGATTGATCATGGCATCCAGATCACTCTTCAAACGAGGATTCCACAAATTCAGCACAGTCAGGTTTTCCAGCTCGGCTTCTGAGGCTGCTGCCAAAGCAGGATGAGATTTACAGTAAGCCTTCATGATGGGCACTGCAGATTCTTTGAAGAGACGTTTACCTTCCTGCGAGTCCATGCCTTTGCTCATAAAGGCGTAGGACACTATTACCTCTTCGCACATTTCCTCAGTGATCATGTTCTTTGAAGCTAAACCATGAAACTCTAAAAACGACAACGGTATTGCTTTATCTCTCAAAGTAGCCCAGGCAAACATTTGATGATCAAATTGTTGGGATTCAATATCGACGGGGGGCATCCTTCTGATAATTTCCAGATCTCTTTCTGACAGTTTGTACTTCTGCCCGTAATGGCTCAGTACAGACTCAAATCGTCTCAGAGCTGGATCAGGCATGATTTCTGCTTCTGGCATAACCATTCCTGCTTCCGGTCTAGCCAAAGATTGTGGCGGATGAATATCAACAGGACTGGGCAGAGGCAAAGGTACTTCCTCAGGTACCAGCGCCTTCAATTCCTGCTCCAGCTTTACGAATAGCTGCTGATCCACTCTGGGCCTGAATTTTTCAACGTTCTTAAGTATGAGTTCTATTACCTGAGCTTTTTTTGTGTTCTCTGAGACTTTGGGCAAGTAAGTCTCAAAGTAGATTTTTATCAGCTCTTCTTTTTGTGCAGAAGCAATGCCCGGATCAGAGCAAAGCTCACAAAACTGACGGGTGAGTGCATTCAACGTCTCATAGCGAAGGTCTTTGTAATGCAAATAGAGCTGAAACTGCTCAATATGGGTCTGCCATAGATCCTTCTGTTCTCCTGGCAAGGGGCCTTCATTCTTTCTATAGTCTGCCTTACGTTGCTCAAGGTGATTTTTAAAAGTCACATCTGCTTCAGGATCATGGGCACAGAGCTTCAGTACTTCAAAGTTCAGATAACCCGCATCGACCAGCGCATCAACTCGCTCTCTGGAGTTTTCAATACGATACAAAGTCTCTTTCAGCTGGTTAATCTGTTCCATGGGATCAGGTAAAACAAGCATTTTCTTAAGGCTCATGACAGGCAAAGACTTTGGACTACCCAATACCTCATCTTGTGCACCTTGAACGCTCCCTGTTTCTTGAAGCTTAAGGTTCCCCAGAGCGTCTGATACCATATCTCTCCGTTTCTGTACTTCCTTTTCGCCTTTCAATTGGGCCGTATTTATCCACTGCCCCTGAACCAGCTGAATAGCCAATGGTTCTGCTTCTTCGACGGTGAAATTTGACCCCATCAGGATGTCTTTAACGGCGCGTTCATCGTCTGACAACATCTGAACCTCTGCAGCCCTTGAAACTATTCCTAATGCCTCTTGTGCCAGCTTTATTTTCAGATTATCCAGCTCTACCAGAGCTCTTAACTGAGCCGAGGTATAATTGGTTTGATGGAAAATAGTAGGATCGATCATCTCTTGTTCTAATGCTCTGCACAGTTCATTATCACTGAACTCCTCAGCACTTATACGTTGCCTGAAATCTGTGAATGCAGAATGATATTTGACAGCAAGTTGCTCTGGCACCCTGCTTCTAGTCAGTAATTTTTCAACCGTTTCATCAGACCCTTCACCCAAAATATTGATGGCTTGCTGTCTATCATACTGCTCATTGGCCAGGGTTGAATCGGACGTTTTCTTGTGAAGAGGTTTGAGTGGGTGTTGCAGGCCTTCTTTTTTAGCTGCAGGAGGACGAGGAGGCTCTGGCATTCGTTCTCTTTCTGACTGAAGTTTTCTTTGCTGAATAACCCCCAGTGCTTTGGGAAGATCTGCACGTCGTGCCATTTGCTTTGGCCTGATGCCTGTACTGTTAAAGATAGCACCATCAAGAATGTTATGTATCACCCCGTAATGCAGGTCCATATCACTGATGTCATTCTGGCCAAAAAGGCTCCGATACCGCATAAACAAAATTCTTTGTTCTGGTGTCATTTCAGGCGCAAAAAAATCAACATTATGTTTTTCAGCTATCTGCTTGGCGGCCTCTACGAACGAAGCATGGCACTGACGATGTGATCGGGCACGATCCAGTGCTCTGGGAAGAATGACGGCGAGATGTTCCACATTATATTTTTTGAGCTGGGCGTCCATTTCCTTAACAATCTTTGCCACCAAACTCGGATCAACCTTTTCAGCATTTCTTTTTTCTTGGCCCAGCACCACAGGCAAGTCCTGTACAAACCAATGTGTAAGATCTTCATAGGAAGCTCTCTCACAACTCTTCAGCGCTTGGGTAATTTCAACCAAGTCCTGGCTTGTTACAGCTCTGCCAGCGTCTTTAATGGGAGTAATCAAACGTTCTTTGAGGTTACTTTTCTTCGAAAACTCATCAGCCAGCTCACACAAACCCTCAAGTTTTTCTATCAGCGCGGCTCTTTCCTCCTTTGAAACCCCTTGATGCCGTGCAATAGAAACAAGCATTCCTGTCCAGGACTTTGTATTACCTGCCTTTAGAGCTATACCCTGCTGCCCTGCTGATGCGCCTAACTCTTCCCTTTCATGACAACCCAGACTCTGAAGCTGATTATTGAGTGATTCTAACTGTCCAAGCATCCTTTTCTCCCTGTGCAAAATACGTCTGTTATTAGCACTATAGAAAAAGAAAAATAACTGTGGGGGGGACTGTCAGAAACCTGACGATGAGAATGAAAGATAAGGGAAATAATTAACTGGAAAGGAGAAACTCTGTCACAGGGTTTGATTGGCAGGAAAGGCTCTCATCCTTGAGAAGTTCGTGATTCAGGCAGCATACTTGGCCCGATATTCACCCAGAGTCATGCCGGTGTGCTTACGAAAGACCCGCCCCATATAACTGCTGTCTTTGAAGCCAGTTCGAGCGGCTATTTCGGACATGTTCATCTGATATTGACTGAGCAGCATTTTGGTACGGTCAATTCTGACCAGGGTCAGATATTCATTGAATCCCATTCCACCTTCTTCTCTGAATAAGCGTGAAAGATGGTTAGGAGAAATACCATACTCCAGAGCCACTGACTCACGAGAAATCTTGGCACTGAAGTTTTTCTGAAGATACATACTAATGGCGCGCCATTTATCGTTCGAACGTCCGGCATGTGAATAACGATGATCTTCAATTTTACCCCTACAATACCTTAACAAGCCCTCAGCAATACAGGATGCAGTCCCATTATCATGAGCAGCAAGAGCCGATTCGCATAATGCCTTTTCAAGATAGAGGCCTTCCTGCTGCATAGGTTCAGGCACACTACACTTGATGACAGACGCTGCTTTAGTCTGATAATCACTGAAGGTTAGGCTCATACCGATTTGATAATGGCCAAATAACAGGGTCAGTACTTTGCCCTGGGTATTCCAGTCTGGTAAATCCCAGGTTTGTGACGGTATATAAATCACATCACCCTGCCGGGCCTCTATTTCCAGATACTGTCCTTTGTGACCAATCGCTGTCAGGTAGGTTCCCTCCAGTATTACCACCATTCTGGCAAATTTCACCAGAAAAGCATTTGGAGGGTATTCATCGGTGTGCGAAGCAAACCAGATACGTCCGAGTCTTCCCCTGGAAAGAAAACCGTCGATCTGCCTGGCAATCATGGCTGATTTGAGCATGGTGATTTCTATTAAATTTCAAGTCACGTGATCATTGGTAATCTTCTTCTCTAAAGTGTTGATATACATCAAGAGATGTTTGTTTTCTAAAAGGCCTTGATAAATTAAACAGAGCATTGCATCAGAAATGTCAGCTATAACTCAGATCAATAAGCTTTATCACTAATAAAGCCCTTGAATACTGTCTTGAAAACGATTTTTATATCAAGCCATAAAGACCATTGCTCCAAGTACTTAATGTCGAATTCAACCCGTTTCTGCATTTTCTCCAGAGTATCCGTTTCCCCCCGGTAACCATTAACCTGAGCGAGACCCGTAATACCCGGTTTGATTTTATGACGCTTCATATAAGAAGCCACTTGATCTTTATACTGCTCGTTATGAGCTACAGCATGAGGTCTGGGCCCTACAATAGACATTCGTCCCTGCAGTACATTGATAAACTGAGGCAATTCATCAAGACTGGTACAACGCAGAAAGGCTCCTAGTCGGGTAATTCTGGGATCGCCCTTAATGGCCTGTGTCACCGAGCCTGACTCCTCCTGATGCAGCTTCATTGATCTGAATTTATACACCTTGATCTTTTCTTTACCTTTCCCGTAACGATACTGCTTGAACAAAACCGGTCCAGGTGAAGATAACTTTACAGCTAGCGCAATCAGAAGGCAGAGAGGGCTGATAAGAATTAGAATCAAGGATGCGATAACAATATCTTCTGCCCTCTTGAGAATGCTGTTGAAGCCATCCAGAGGGCTTCGAGTAATGTCAAATGAATAGATATCACCAATAGTTGTCACCTGATGATTAATCAGCGGTAGTTCGCTCAAGCCCGGCATATATTGAATGTCGCCTGTTTCATGCCTCAGCGTATGTACAATATCTTTCACTGCATCACTGCAGTTCAGTGGCAGAAAAATCCAGTAAGCATCAAACTGCTGACCTTCATTAATCCTGTTTTGTAGCTGACCCAGAGCATCCTCAAGATTCTCGAAATAAATCGTATCTTTAATCAGGTAGCCTTCACTATTAGGCTTTAGAAACCGATCAACTGTTTTTTTGAAGCCTGCACCCTTTCCGATAATCAATACTGAACGAGTATTTTCTTCTCTGGCCCAGTATCGTTTTACAGCTACAGAAACCATCGAATAAAACAATACAGCCAGAGTTGCATGAGTCAGCATCCATATTGATAACCAGACTCTTGAATATTCATGGGACATTTTGAATGCAACTAAAATCAGGAGTAAACCACTGAATGCCATAACAAATGCAGTAGAAAGCTTTCTGATTTGTTCAAGCCACGGATATCGATGCCAGGAACTGTTTGGACCAAACACACCAAAAGAGACTACGGCCAAAAGTGAAAAAATGATAATCAGTGTCTGGTAAGATTCAGGAAGATTCAAATCTCCAAAACGCATCAAATAAGCAAACCAGCCACTGGCCAGCGCTATAAACAAGTCAGAAAGCACAAAGAGAAGTAGAACGCACAAAGAGCGTCTATCAGATGAATCGTACATTTTTATTACAGCCTTTTTCTGAACGAAAGGTTTAGTGCTTTGCCATCTCTTTATGATGGCGAACTTCAGCGGTTGTTAGTGTTGATAGATGCGGACAAAATCAATGAGGAACTGCTGAGGAAAAACGGCACGATCGATGCCTTCTTTGCCTCCCCATCCCCCTCCAATAGCCAGGTTTATAATCAGATACATGGGGTCATCAAAAGGCCAGTCAGCAGCACTGCCTCCCTCCTTCTGATAAATGAAATATTTCTGATCATCAAGGTAGAACTCTACAGTGTCACTGGACCACTCCACAGCATAAGTATGGAAGTTCTTCCCTGTGTCACTGACAGAAATAGAACCTGTAGCCGCATTACCTTTTTTGTGATTTCTATTGCCAGTATGCAATGCGCCGTGAATACGGTCTGGTTGATAGCCGACAAATTCCATGATGTCGATTTCACCGGTCGCAGGCCAACCCACTTCTTCAATACGAGTTCCCAGCAACCAGATTGCAGGCCAGACTCCTCGACCTTGCGGCAACTTTGCCCTGACTTCGATTCGTCCATGGGTCCACTCAAATCGGGATTGAGTCGTCAGGCTTGCCGATGTGTAATAGTAAGCTTCTTGTTTACTGCCAGTCTTTCGGCACCACCACTGGATAATCCGATTGCTGGATGTACAGGTATTGGTATTGGCATCTGCACGCTTTTGCTGGTGAGCCTCAATAATGAGAATTCCGTCTTCTACACGAGCATTTTGCTTGTCTCTGGTATAAGTCTGCAGTTCAGAATTACGAATATAGCCTTCTTCATAGTTCCATTTCTTATTATCAGGCAGACCTGTGTAGTCGAACTCATCCTGCCAAACCAGCTTCCATTCGCTGGCGGAAGAAACATGGCTCACGAACAGGGTAAAGAGAGTCAGCCATACCCTGACACTGCAAAAGCCTGTTGTTTTCTTTTTTTTCATGGAGGTTTTCAAGTGTAAGATCGAACGGTTCCACCAGAGAACAAGCCATAATAGAAGCCATATCCGTGGGATAAATCACACAATGATTCAAGAGGGGACTTGCTCGAAGCCAACCCATATAGAGGCAGGGTCAATAAGCCACGAGTCAAATAAGCACTCCCTTTAAACAGACAAGTGAATACTGCTTTTTTTCTAGACTTATTACAGCGTTCAATCATTAATCCAGTGGCCCCCATACGAAACGTTCTTCTGACAGCCCACTGAGGTTTAAGCCTCTCACCAGAGATATACTCACTGACAACCGCCTTTTGGCACCAGTAAATAGAAGCACCGGATTGCGTCACCCTCAAAAACAGCTCCTTGTCTTCACCGCCATGGATCAATTGAGTATTGAACTGAAGCCCCTTCTGATGCAGAAAGCTCACATCCATCAGGATGTTATTGGTAGCCCCCCAACTGACTTTCTGGCCATTGCTGATTTTCCGTTCATGGTAAACAGGGGCATTCCTGAACATTGGTGATGTATCATCAGGGAAAATAGCTTTCTGAGGCCCTGTCACTGCCTGACATTTGTACCTCCTGACCGTGCAAGCCAGTTGAGCAATCCAATCCTGTTCAGCAAAGGCATCGTCATCAATAAATGCCAGATGGCTGAAGCCAAGCTCACCTGCCAACTTAAGAGCCCGGTTTCTGGCATAAGGGATACCCTGCTTACATTCAAGCTCATGATAGATATGAACAGGAGAACGCTTTCTCAGTTTTTTAATGATGGACTGCACAGATTTGTCCGACGCCAGATTATTCTCTACCACTACTATAGAAAGCTCTGTCTGGTCAGGCAGATTCTGCTTCATCAAACTTTCCAGACATTGAATAAACGTCTTGTTACGTGTACCTGTGGTGAGGGTTGCTGCCAGAATTTTCATCATTAATATCCCAGCCATCTTTTTCGCACAGGAAGCCAGAGCAACATGGCACTTCTGGGTGAATTAAACACAAGCTCCAGACCTTTGAGCATCTGCCTGCTTTTGATATAACGTACCAATTGCAGAAAATCACGCCCTCGAATCAGGTTTCTGGTTCTCAAGCCCTGAGCTTTTTCACTCTCTTTTTCCAGAGAAAACTGAGATAAAAAACGCTCATCATTGGCAAGAAGAACATGGATATCTTCTACATTCATCGTACGGGAAATAGAGTCTGTACGGATGGTATAAACATAACCAGACTGTTCAGCCATTCTGGCTTTTGCTCCGTGAGCTAGGCAGGACGCCAAAAAATAATAATCTTCACCGATTCTAACCTCTGGCCAATAGGTTATTTGGTTTTCCTGTAAAAACCGTTTGCGAAAAACAGGCTTCAGATAACCCGTTGATTTTATGTTGGTAAAAATCAGATTGGTTGATATCAGATGCGACAAAGTGAGCTCATCGGCTGGTAGTTCACCCTGGTTGAAAAAAGGAACGTGCTTGTCATCTCCATGGTGTTGTTCAACCACAGGATCGATAAGAATATCGACTGTTTCATCTGCATGGCTCAACAAGCCAGCAAGACGGCCCGGTAGAAAATAGTCATCCGAATCCAGAACCGCAATCCACTCTCCTCTTGCTGCTGCAAACCCGAGATTTCTGGCAGCGCCTGGGCCCCCATTATTCTCTGACTGAATTAGAACAACACGCTTATCTTGATAAGCTTTCACCACTTCAACCGTATTGTCTTCAGAAGCATCATCAATCACGATGACTTCAACCTGAACATTTTCCTGACTCAGAGCAGAATCAATCGCTTTTTGGATGAAATCAGCAGCATTCCAGGCGGCAATGACCACCGAAACACCCACATCGGAAACTTTACTTGAGGTCACAGCATTACTCCTGATGATTAATGAGCATTAACCGAACGACCGAAAAACTTTTTAGCCAGGCTTATTGAGTGCCTGAAAACGTATCTGCTACCACTGGTGCAGAAGCGAACCAGAGACCCTAAATGAGACGACAATGGAAAGCGAAATGACTTTTTATTGGCCAGCAGAGCAATTTCCCTCTCCAATGGAGCCCTGCTTATAAGTATCCTGCTGCAATACCGGTCTTTGTGCTGTCGATAAACCTCCAGATCGAAAACTTGGGAATACTTATCCAGCTCACCGGCTATATCCAGTGTTAACAACGTTCTCAAACACTTTATGCATTGACTGCAATTACCTGCAACTTCATCCCCTACACAAACGTCTAAAGACGTATAAGAATCTTCAACACCTGCCACTCGAATGGTTTTTTCAGCCCGTGTGTACTCACTGCCCACTGAGAGCGAACTCAAAGACTCAGTAGACAACATGGGTAACGCCATTAAGTCACTGTGTGCCATAGAATCGGTTTTACCGATGAAGACTTCCGGATAAGCATAGGCAGAGCCATATAAGTAACGACCTATCCCTTTTTGAAGTAACAAAGCGACTGAAGTATTTCGTGCTGTATGCGTTTGCATAAAATGCAGTCGATCACAATAAAAGTGGTCGAGGTTTGAATTAACCTTGATGAAAGGCAGCCCTATCTTGTCAGCAATAGGCTTCAACGCTTCGTAACGGTCATTAAAGAGCACTTCCGGGTTCGTTTTTTTACCATGTGAACCAACATTGTTATAAATCAGATGAGTCACTTTGAAGCCAGGCAAAACATCGGCATAGAAGTAGTCAGCAAGCGTGCAGTATGAATCAATGCCGCCTGAAAAACCGGTTGCAACTCCTCTGCTCTCATAAGATGTTTTGTCAATCTCATCTACAAAAATATCGATCAACTGAAGATGAGGCATAATGCTTTTTAGTACGTGTTGATAAGACCCAGACAAATGATGATACAAGTGCTCTGAAACAACACCTTCAACCTTGATAGGCTCCCCCCTGTCCATTGCTGGTATCAACAAAGCCAATAAAGCAGCATCTGCCCGATCGGACACCAGTTCTGAGAACTCATCCGGAAGGGAGTATTCCAACTCATCGTTGCCCAGAGCATAACTGATTCTTGCTGTGTACCTGGTGAAACCACTACTGCGGGTTACTTCCGGTTTACTGATTATCATGATCAAACATCTTCAATTTTTATTATTCTGTACTGGTCAGGGTCTTACTAGCTCTCTTTTCGTAAGTAGCTAGTCATTCAAACTTTAACGGGGGCAACCGTTGATAAAGCATCTATTGCCTGATGCGCTCTGCTCTTGAAAGTGGCTTCATTACTCAGAAAGCCCGACTCTTTTGATAAATGACTCAATCGACTGGCAGCGTCCTTAACGAAATAATGCTGAGTAAAAGACAGAACTCTTTCTGCAAGCTGACTTTTTCTGCCTAACCCGGTCCCACCTGCAGTTTTTGCCCAGAGATCTCTTATACTTGAAACAGGCATCGACCTGAACTCCAACGTCATTCCTAATGACTCACTCCAGTCATACCACTTATTTCTATGCAAGCTTGCCAATGGTTCAACAGCAAGCCAGGGCGTTCTGAGAGTATCTGCCAGAATGGCTCCATGCATGGCTTCCGAAATCAGCAGCTCACTCTGCTGAATATCATCCAGTACTTTCCTTACCTCAGCACGAGGATCAATAAAGTGAATACCTGCGAGCTCACAGGCTCTCTCCCAATTGCCTCGTTCGATACTCTGAAAATGAGGCATAAAGCTCGCTTTAAACTTTTTTTCCATCGATGGTCTGGCAACAAAGTGAGTCAGGATGGCGGAGTCTGTAATCGCAAGATTCTGCTCTAACCCTAACCGGGAGGCTGTTCGGGGTCCTCGTACAAAACAGAACTGCCAGTTACCGTCATGCACGTCTGGCAAATCGGTATAACCTCCATAGCCTGAGCCTACAACCAGCTTTTTTGCAGCAGGATTAAAGTCATTCCAGATGATGGACCCCACCCCCAAAAAAAGTTGAGAGTCATCATCATTGAAAAATCCAGGCTCAATGAGCTCATCCCACAAGATGCTGTTCAGCTCATCCCCAAAATTAGGCACTTCACCCCGGTAATACGTTAACTTCATTGATCACCTGAAAATTAAATTCAAACAGCATTCAAGCTTGTCAAAAAAAGGCTGATATCTGGGCATCAAGTCACAGAACATTGCTTTGACCCGCTGATAATCCAGCAGCATAACTACAAAGAGGTAGATGAAAACTGCGATAACAGCATCTATTAAAAGGTGAATGACCGGATACAATTGAAAAGTGTTCTCAGTCATATAAAGAACGACACTGAACGTAAGACAGCCCAATATCGCCACCCGGATATTGTTCAGATATTTCGTCAGCGTTAAATCAAGCAAATCGCAGGATTTGACCATGGAAATAGTACAGAAAATAAACTTGCTGAATACAAACACAAGCAACAAAAACTGCATTCCCTGTGACGCTGCCAGAGCTGTCAAAGGCATGATAATCATCAGCAGTGTTACCTGCCTCCTGACCCACCACTGGGCATGGTCACAGATCAGAATAATGCTTTTCTGAGGAACTCCAAGGGCAATGCTGAACAAGATAAGACAGAAGGCCTGAAAGACACCAACAGCACTGCTCCATTGCTCTGTAAACAGAATCTTGAAAATCAGGTCGGCTTCAATAAACAGCAATGTAAATACCGGAAATAGAAGCATGGAAGTCAGATAGACAGAGCTCTGAAATGAGGCTCTAACTCGCTCAAAGTCACTTTGTTGAGACGCCAGCAATGGAAAGTTGACATCATTTATCGTGCCAATGCAGATATCACTGACTATATCAGACAGACGCTTGGCAACATTAAAAAAGCCTAACTCCTTATTACCGAGAAATGAGCCGATGATGACAGAATCGTAGTGTTTAGCCAGTTCAGACAGCCCGGTTGTCAGTGTACTGTACCAACCGAATGTAGCCATCGACTTAAGTATGTCGATGGAGAAATAGCACTTCAAATATTTTCTTGTGGGAATAAACACTGCAATAAAATTTACAACAGCCAATATGACCTGAGACCAGATCAGTGACCAGACTCCAAACCCGGAATGAATCAGGGCAATAATGATGGCAGCGGCCAAGAAGGTAGATACTGTTACCCTGACGGCAATAGTTGTGTACTTCTGCTCTCGAAGAAGTACCGCATTAAGAGTATTGAACAGACCGTCAGCCAACAGTTTGAGACAAAGGATTCTCAACGCCAGATTGAACACGTCCGTTTGAAACTCGAATAGAGACAAACAACTAAAACCCATCAGAACAGTGCTAATCGCCAATGCAACAAATAAGTTGAACCAGAAAACACTGCTAATATGTCGGCTATCTATTTCTTCAAACTTTATCAATCCATCTCGCCAACCACTGGGAAGCAAGCATGCTGCCAGAAAAATCACGGCCAGCGCAAACGCTACCAGACCGAAATCTTCAGGACTGAGAATCCTGGCAGTGTAGGTAAAAACAGCAAAGGTGATGGCCGGAGGGAAGAATTTGCTAATAAATAGCCATATTACGCCCCGGGTCATTGTACTTTTATCAGACATACTGACTACTTAACCAGATTAACCCAGGAATCCATGGGTTCTATTATTCTTCTTATGTTTGAAGCGTTGGATTAATACTGCTTCAGGTCATCTCTTCCAATGAGTTTGGAAGCCACTCCCAGATGCAAGCAGCTTCGAAGCAGCCAATAGTTTCTCTTTACAGGATAAATCGACAACATCAAAGCGCTAAAAAAGCAGACAAGAACCTTAATTCCCGCCTTCACCAACTCAACAGCACCCATGGTTTTTCTGTCAGCTACCAACAGCTGACCATGAGATTGTCCTGCACAATATCGCCTTTTAATCAGCCAGCTCAATGTTGCCCGGTGTGCAGGCACTTTTTCATACGCTATAGCGTCATCGTCATAAACCAGTTTTGCCCCCTTTTTGTATAGCCTGGCAAAAAACTCGGTGTCTTCACCGCCTGTCTGTCCCAAAGACAGATTAAATCTCTCACCCTTTACAATGTCAGATTGCATGTCCAGAAGCGTATTACCGGTATAGCCTGTCTTGATCTCACCTTCGTCATACTCAGGTTTTGTCGTATGAAGGTCGCACTGCCTCATCCATTCAGGACAACCTTCAGGGTATACAGCCATCACAGGCCCAAATACAACCTGGGCTCCCGACTTTCCTGCCCTATCCAGCATGGCTATCAGCCATCCTTCAGAGACTTCTTCATCGTCATCAATAAAGATCAGATAGTCTGAGTTTTGATTTTCGAGACAGGCATTTCTGGCGACCGAGATATTTCGATAAGGGGCATGTACATAGGTCAGGTTCAAGCCGGTTTCCGCGGCAATCGCCAAAATGCGACTTTTCATTACCGGCTCCAGATCATTGTCAGCCACCCGTACTGATAATGTCATTCCCTCTGGGACTTGCTGCCGGGCCAGAGATTCCAGTGTTTGCCTGATAGCAGGACGCTGAAAAGTACAGATGGCTACACATACGTCCATATCAATACGCTCTACCCTGAAGTCGACGCATTAAGCCTGCTGTCACTTCACGACAGAACCCTAATGACCACCCCATGTGCATGGCAGCAGCGGCCAGCCCTGACAGACAACTGTTCAAAGAACGATTCCGAACCCCAAGCAACAGGCCATAGCCAGCACAAACGAGACACCATAAAGCGACTGGAAGAAAAAAAATGTTGCTGACTGGAACCAGTAACAACAGAAGAACTGACGGAAATACCAGCATGGGCAGAGCCTGACGTAACTTCAAAGATTTTTTGTGCTGTAGAGTGTGACTGGCCACTCCCACACCATTTCGATGATATTGAGCAAACAACGAAGCCAGCGTTTTTCGTGGGTAGTAGCCCATAACCGTTTCTGCGGTATGCCAGATTCTGTAGCCTGCCTGAATGAGTCGATAATCCAGCTCAAAATCCTCATTCGCTACATAAGACTCGTCATAACCCCCAACAGCCCGAAATGCTGACACTCTCATCAAGGCATGGTGACCATGATCAACCCATTGCCCTTCCTGTATTGCTTTTCGATGTGCTGAGCCTCCATTACCCAGTCTGGAATTCTGGGTAATCGCCACTACTTCCTGAAACCGTGAATGTCCACAGGTTTCCATAGAAACCACCACAGAATCAGCCGACTGTTTCTTGAATTCATCCATCAATCTGGAGATAAAATCATCAGGATAAGAAGCATGGGCATCCAGCCTAATAAAACACTCATAGCTCTCCCCATATTTTTCAATAGCCAGATTCACGCCAGCACTTTGAATTTTTTTGGGGTTATCCAATAGACTAACCCTACTGTCCTCATCTGCTAATTGAGCGACGATAGAACGCGTTCCATCACTGCTGCCACCATCAGCTATTACTATCCTGCTTTTTTGATAGTTATCCAGAATCTGTCGGATTAACGGTTCGATATGCTCAGATTCATTGAGACAGGGAATCACTACCAGAACATCTAGTTCGGCCATACTTTAATCCTGCAAAACGGCTTTATTACTAATAGACAACGCGGATGGGTTTTATTTCTGAGTGTGGACTCAGATAAACCCAGGAAAAGCAGATAAGCAGCTGCATCATAGAGAACTCTCTGAACCAGCTGACCTCAAGAATGGTCTGTGAAAGCATGAAAATGAATATAAATACGGCATAGCTTTCACGACTACCCAAAGCAATAGAACGTCGCAAGAGAATCCTGCGACACTGAATAAGAATGACTGACAAAAAAATGGTGAACCCAACCGCTCCCAACTCAATCAAAATATCCACAAACATATTGTGAAAGTTGAACTTGGCTCCGGATGCAAAGTTCAACGCTTCCCAGATATCTTCAGCAACATTATTTCCCTGATAGAAAACCGCTTGAAAACCCGTCCCAAAAATCGGGTTTGACCAGAAAAACTCTAACCCTCTCTGCCAGATATAGGTACGGCCTGTCAGAGTGGGGTCTTTGTTCAGGCTGTACATGAGCTCATCGAAATACCCTTGTGAGACAAAGATCACGATGGCAATACCTATACAGACAGCAGCAAGAATCAGGAAGAAATTCATAGCTCTACGGCTAAAACTTCTCATGTTCCAGTTGAGGTACAAGATGACAACCAGGCCAGCAACAACACTCATGATCACAGCCACCAGCCCACCCAGAGACTTGGCATAAATCAGAACGACGAAACTGGTCAGCATCAACAAAGCGCCCAGCCCTCTGAAAACCAATCGGTGACGACGACTAAACATCAGTGTCAGGCCAGTAAAAATGCTCAAGCCCGAGTGCACAGACAAAAAATTCTTACTCTGGTAGATCCCAGTCAGAACCACATCCTGAGTCAAGCCATTAATCGCAGTCCTGCCAAAGAACAGAGACATCAGCATGGCTATCAACATGGCGCTGGCTGCTGCAGAAAGAAAAGTATCGTCTTTGATCGTTTCGGCCAGCACAATGGCGATAATGCTGGTCAGGAATAACTGAAAACCACTCCTCAGACTCTTACCTGGCTGATCAGACCAGAGAAAAGACAGCATACTCATAACAGGGATCAGCAAGATCACCCAATGTCTTCGACAAAATGCCAGTGACTGTCCATAGTCAAGTATCACAACCAATATCCCTGCTGCCAGAAACACCAGCCCTGCCAATACGCCAAACATTGAATTGAACATTAATGAGAAAACAATGATGAAGGCGAATGCGAACTCTTTAAGTTCCGATCGGTTGACAGCAATCAACGTCTTACCCCTATCCCTTATACAGGGTTCTGGATGGGTCAGCCTTGTTGAGAATCACTCCAGCCATATCAGCTCCTGACTGGATGATCCGAGCAATCCCAGCATTGACGCGTTCAACATTGAGTTTCCCTGCCCCGACTATATACAGAACACTGTCACAATGTTTTGCAACAACCAGCGCGTCACTCACCTGCTCCAAAGAAGGACAATCTACAAAAACATAGTCGTATTGATCTCTTAATAGACCCAGCAAGTTTGAAAACTTTTCTGCAACTAGCATCTCCTGAGCATATACTGTCTCACGCCCTGCCGAAATAATGCTCAGCTTTCCATATCGAGCTGTACAGCTTTCAACCTGAGCCTGACTTTCCAGAATATCAACCAACCCTCCTGTGCAAACATCACTCTCGAGATAGTGATGAATAGCTGGCTCTCTCAAATTGGCTTCAATATAGAGTGTTCGCCCCAGCTCTGCGAAAGCCAGAGCCGTATTAAACGCAACACTGGTTTTTCCTTCTGATGCAGCTGTTGAGGTAACTGCAAATACCTTGTGATCCAGACTGGAGCGGTTCAGGTGAATGCTAGAGCGAATCGTTCTGATAGCTTCGGAATAAGCATCTGAAGAGACTGGAGAAAACCGCAGTACTTCATCTCTTTTACGTTTGGAGAACTTTTTGTCAGGTACTACGCAAAGCAGTGTCTGATTGAGTTTTTCTTCGGCATCTCTTGCTACACGAACAGTGTTATCCAGCATTTCTCTGATTATCACCAGAGCCATCGATAATATAAAAGCAATGACAGCGCCCGCCAGAACAATCAGCTTTTTTATCGGACTGCTCGGATTCAAAGGAACGAGTGCTTCATCAATAATTCTGGCATTACTGGTGTTCAAATCAGAAGTAGCCTGGGTTTCGCCAATACGGGTAAAGAATACGTCGTAAAGATCTCGCTTCGTTTTAACTTGTCGCTCCAGCTCATTCAAACGAAACTGCTTGCGGTTGATCGCCTGCACCCTGCTTCTGGCTCTTTCAACATTGTCTTGAATCGCTTTCTCGTTGGACAACACAACCTCATACTCACGCTCAGCACCTTGGACTATTTTCTTTATCTGTTTCTGGATGTTTTGATTAATACTTTCAAGCTTACTGAGAGCCGATTTCATCTTCGGGTGTCTGGGTCCATAACGACGGGAGAGCTGCTCCACTTCCCGCTCCAGAACTGATTTGTCTTCTTTTAGTCTCTGTATCAGGCCGTTTTGAAGCACAATAGGCAAAGAGCCCAGGCCTTCATAGTTGTCCTTACCGGTATTTCTGATTTGAAGATAAACACTTTCAGCTTCAGCCAGCTGCCCCTGGATAGATGCCAGAGACTGGGTGAGTGCAGTCAATTCACTCCGGGATAACACCAGTTCTCCCCCCAGGTCTATTAACCCTTCCCGCTCACGATAGCCCTGAAGAGCTTGCTCCGCCTCTTCCAGCTCTGCAGTCAAATCCTTGAGTCGAACCTGCATCCAGTCTTTAGCATTCGTCGTGACAGCCAGCCTTGAATCCAGCCAGGTTTCTGTGTAGGCATGAGCAATAGCGTTAGCAGCACTAGCAGCTAACTCAGGGTTTTCGGACTGATATGAGATATAAACAATCTGGGTTTTTCTAACCGGACTGACAGAGACGTTCTTGGCAAAATCATTCAGCAGGATATTGTAGTCCTGCTCAACATCGCTCAGTGAAATCTTTTCCTTTTGTATCAAGTTATTAAAAGCTCGCTCCATAACAGCTCTGGACTTCAGAATCTCGTATTGAGTATTCAGGTAAGTATCGCTACCAGCAATGCCATAAATATCCTTAATCGAAATGATGCTCTTATCTCTATCCTCAATCATCAAGGTAGCGGTTGCCAGGTATTGAGGCTGAAGACTGATTGCATAGAAAATGACCGCTAAAGTTACCAGGCCTGTGAATGCTGGTATCAGCCAACGATAAATCTTCAGCACACTCAGCAATTCACTGATAGAAATAACTTCAGCATCTCTGGGTTTGACGACGGTTGAATACTGTACAGGCTGGTTCATTAAAAGAAGCTTTCTTGAATGTTTATGATATCACCTGGCTGAAGTCGTTCGTTCAGCTTGAAGGCCAATGTGTTTTGCTCTCCCTGAACATTTTCCCTGATCACGGTCACAGTTTTTTTAGCTGCGCGCTCTGTGAAGCCACCCGCTAACGCTACCGCTTTCCCTAATGTCAGGCCGGGCTCAAAAGCAAAAGCTCCGGGTTTCTTGACCTGCCCCCGAACAAAGAACTTTCTGTATTCAAGAATTCTCACAGTGACAACGGGCTCTATCAGATAATCACCTCTCAGCTTGTCTTCGATAAACGTTTGCAAACGACCTACCGATAACCCCCTGACTTTGATTTCGCCAATAAACGGCATGGAAATAGTGCCTGCATCACTCAGCCTGGTTTCTTTCAAACTCATTTCTTCCTCACCAAAAACAGTGACACTGATCCGGTCTCCGACACTGAGCTGGTAGGAAGAGCCTTCCAGAATATTGGACTGGCTCAGGGATAAAGGGGAAAACAAAGTGGCAAACAGAAACAGTTGGATGATTGTTATTATTTTTTTCACGTCTTACTTCCATATAACCTCTAGCTCAGAGGCTGATTTTTCCGGTCACTGCATAGCGGTTTCGAGCATACCCTTCAGGCTCAGAACCTTTAGTGACACTGTCTTCTCTTCTGACGGTGTACGCCCAGTTGAGTGATAGTGTGAGCCAGCGTCGTAGTTCATAGAAAAGACCTAATGAATATTGATAAACGTCTCTCTGTTTGAGTTTCGTTCCTGCTCCATTCAATACCCAGTCATCTGAATAACTCCAACCTACTCTGGTTGCTAATCGTGCTCTCCAGTTATGATTCCAGGAAAAACGAATAAAGCGCCCCCGGGTAAAGTCTGCACTTTGTGGCTCATCAGCATCTAAACCATAATTCTGACCAGCTGTCAGTTTGAATGTCGAATATGTTTTGGGTTTGTATACAAAACCCGTATCCCAGCCAGTGAAACCTTCTTTGCCTGCCAGGCTCGCATCAGTTGTCCTGAAGCGACGACCCAACTTCAAAGACAATGAAGTCTTGACGCTGAAATCCCAGTTAATACCAGCCAGATAACTGGTGATTTCATAGCCCGTATCATCCAAATCAAGGTATTGTAGAGTACGACGGGAAACCTCGAATACTGCATCTGTATCAGGCATCAACTGGAAATAAAATGTTGTTCCGTAGTCTTCAACCTGACGATCATTGAAACCTTCATCGCTATAGTTTCTTGTGTTCATCTGGTATACAAAATCTATCCGGGCTTCTGCCTTCTTGGAGCCAAAACCATATATTCCAGATATTGACTGCTGCCTGTATTCAGGAAAAAGGGTGTTATCACTTTCATTTTCTGAACCAACATCATGAGATAGTTCATGAGATAGTTCATCAGACACCTTAAAGTTGACTCTATGTCGACTATTCAGCTCATGTTTGATTACCCCTGACAAGCTGTAATCAAAAAAGCTACCAGACTGAAATCTAGAATAATCACTTTTTTCGGCGCTGAACGTCAGTCGATAGACATTATTTTCTTTTCTGAAAAGGGTAGAAAACTTTGGACTAAGAATATAAACCGGAGAGCTTCTCTTTCTTTGGCTACGAAAGACATTATCGTCATATTTTACCTCTGCAGTTATCTCTGACTGCAAACATAATGAATCAAAAGATAGAGCGTTTATACACTCACTGCCCTTTACACCGGAAGAACTCATTAAGATAAGAAAGAAACTCTTATTAACTAACTTATAACGCCTTTTTTTCACAGATATGTTTTATCTCTTAAGAATTCGTAGTCCAAAAAGACTATCTTTTATTTATTGTTTTTAGCACGCTACCGCCCTTCAACTAACACCTTAATGTTGAAACGGCATAACAAGTAGAACAAAATTTATTTGTATTTTTATCTAAGAGATAAACCTGAGAACAACAACTTCTGTCACTCAAAACTTTGAGTTTCAGGAGGTATCTATCTGTATTACCTCGTCACTAACGGTCGTTATTTTTATGAAAGGCTTCACACTTTCAGACCTTTCGGCTTAAACCCAACTGAAAGTTCGACTAGCATGAATGTATCAAGAGTCCCTGTGCATCATGCAGAAACCCATTGTCTTATAGACATACTCACATATGTAACCAAGAGCACTTCCTATAGTGTTAACCCTCTGAAAAACAGGTATTAAACCCTATAAGAACAACACTAGGCGACATGCCGAAGAAAAAGTGTAAGGGTATTCCGAGGGCGATGATTACAAAATTTTCATACCATATCAATAAACAATCACTCTTGTATAACCACGAATTTAATAAGGTTTTTCAAGCCTGCTCTACAATATTGTTACAATAATCCTATAATCCTGTTTACTAATAACAACTTAATCAAGTTTGATTGTACGACAACACACACATAAAATACCTCTCTCAGAATTACCAACAGCTTATAGCATTGATTCTCTCCATAATTCCTATGACTGCATGCTGACTTATTCTTTGCAGGTCATTATCTTTGTTGATATGCGTCAACAAAGAATCACATTGCTACAAAAGTCCGTAATACGCTTCATTTATCAGATTTTCGTCCTCCCCCCCTTCTCTTATAGTTCCCTCAACAGCAACAAACTGTTCAAGTTTGTGACCTCTTATACAGCACTGGATGATGAGAAGGACTCGTTATGAAGAATGATCTTGCAACCCTGAAGCGGCATTTGCTGACAGGTACCAGTCACATGCTGCCATTTATCGTCGCTGGCGGTGTTTTGCTGGCATTATCAGTGATGCTGAATGGTAAAGGTGCCCAGCCAGAAGGTGCTTTCTTGACTGGCATCTGGGATATGGGGATTGCAGGCTTTACTCTTTTTGTTCCGGTTCTTGGCGGTTATATCGCTTACTCTATAGCAGACCGTCCCGCACTGGCTCCGGGCATGATTGGCGCTTACCTGGCGAATGCCAACGGTACTGGATTTCTGGGTGCTATCATTGTTGGCTTTCTGGCTGGCTACATCGTAAATCAGCTGAAAAGAATTCCTCTGTCTAATAAGTTCAAGGCTGTTTCTACTTACTTCATTCTGCCAATAGGCGGCACTTTTATTGTATCTGCCATTGTTATCTGGGGTATTGGTCAACCCATTGCTGCTCTGATGGAAGCTCTGAATGGCTGGTTGTCAGGCATGGGTGATGGATCAAAAGTAGCACTGGGGACTGTGCTCGGGGGTATGACTGCTTTTGACATGGGCGGTCCCATCAATAAAGTAGCCACTCTATTCGCCCAGACCCAGGTTTTCGAACACCCGGAATTAATGGGAGGTGTTGGTGTTGCTATCTGCGTTCCTCCTCTGGGCATGTTTCTGGCCACTCTGTTTTCAAAAAGCCGTTATAGCGATGAAGAGCGTGAAGCTGGCCGTGCTGCAGGCTTGATGGGCATGATCGGCATTACCGAAGGGGCTATTCCCTTCGCGGCTAACGACCCACTGCGCGTTATTCCGTCCATTGTTGCTGGAGGCATTGTAGGTAACGTAATTGCCTTCCAGATGGGCGTATTAAATCACGCCCCCTGGGGCGGCTGGATTGTACTGCCCGTAGTTGATGGACGTATGGGCTATATCATCGCCACCATAGCCGGTGCAGCCACTACCGCTCTGATCGTCAACATTCTCAAGAAACCGATCGATCAACGTTCTGAAGAAAAAGAAGAAGAACTGGATAACTCTGACGAGCTGGTGCTCGAATTCGACTGAATAACAAGGTGCTCCAACAAAACGGAGCTCCAGACACCTGACACTCACTTTCGCAGTTATAAAGATTAAATGGAGTACAACGATGAAAATGCTGGCTGTTACATCCTGCCCTTCCGGTGTTGCCCACACTTACATGGCGGCTGAAGCACTGGAAAACGCGGCCAGGGAAAAAGGCTGGGAGGTCAAGGTAGAGACCCAAGGCTCTTACGGGATTGAAAACCGTATTGAACTGGAAGAAGTAAGGGATGCCGACTTTGTTCTACTGACCAAAGACATTGCTATCAAGGAAGAAGGTCGATTCACCGGTAAACCGATTATTCGTGTGGGTGTGGCCGATGCGGTTAAGAAAGCGCCTCAAATTGTTGAGCAGATTGAGAAGAAGCTGAAAAAGTAATCCTGAATCGTGCATCGGCTCGTTGACCCAGCCGATGCAGATAATAAAGAAGCATTCAGATTGTTGCCCCCTCAGGGCCTGCTCTTATCAACCCATGACCTGAACGACAAACACCATTTAAGCGGGTAAGCGGGTAAGCGGGTAAGCGGGCTGTTTTGAGTCAGTTCCCCACTCTGACTCAAAACAGCTACCCACTCAAACAGCTCGCTTACTTACACACACGATTCAACTATTCAACTTAAGGCATGCTAAAAAGTCGTGCTTTTAGCGTAAAAACAAGACGATAGGCTGCTTTTGTAAAAGCACTTATTGCTTGAATCCAGCCTCACCTTACAAGCCTTAGATCATCACAAATATTCTCTCTCTTAATTTTCTCTTAATTCTGTCCTCATATCCTGTCTGACATCACAGATCACCATGGTGATATGAAGAGTGTCTACTCAACCTCAAACGAGTTTCCAGACATTGGAAACCCGCAGATTCCAGCATGCTCTTTCAGGTGACTCTCACAGAGAAGCGTTTGAGAGCCTGATCAGAAAAAAGTTCGCAGAACATCATGGTGCGATCATAGCCAGATTCCTGCCCATTCTGGTTGGTGTAATCGATAAGAATCTCCCTTCTGCTGTAGCAGGTATCAGCATAGCCAGTGAAGGGCCTTTACTGGTTGAATCATATCTCAAACAGCCTGTTGAATCAGAAATCAGGCAACTCTCTGATTATCGAATCGATCGCCAGCACATTGTTGAGATAGGCAATCTTGCAGCTTCCTCCACCCGAGCCTGCCAAGCGTTGTTTATTGTTCTGGCAGATGTGCTTTATCAGGCAGGTTTTAAATGGGTGATATGCACTGCTACTCCACTTGTTCAGCGACAACTGAAAACCATGCAGTTTCAGCCCGTTTTGCTGGGACAGGCAGATGGCCTGAGCCTTGGTGAGCAGCGTGTTTACTGGGGACGCTACTATGATGCCTCACCGAAAGTCCTGGCTGGAGCCATTGAACCTGCTGTTGCCCACATCCGTAGAAAACCTCACCTTCAAGGCACATTGGATCAGTATCAAGACGAGCTGCCTGCCATTGTGGAGGTCATTTCAAAATCAGCCAGGGAGTACGCCCGGTGAATACCGTTATCGATGCTCTGAAAAAACACGCAAACCAGATATCTAACAAGCCTGCTCTTGAAAGTGGTAGTAACACCTTGTCGTGGGAGAAGCTCTGGTTTGAAGTACAAGGCTTTGCAAAAACGCTGCAAAATCACAAAATTCGTAAGCTGGCGATCGATGCTGATAATGGTTTCGGCTGGGTGATAGCCGACCTGGCCTGTCTGGAAAGCCAGATTATTTCAGTACCGATCCCTCCCTTCTTTACTGCCAGCCAAAAAGAGCACCTGCTGAAAACAGCCGGAGTGGATGCCATTCTCTCCTCCAGTATCAGTGGCAACCCCATTGCAGAATGCCATGACCTGTCTCTATTCAAACATAGGGTAAAGGTTAACTCACTCCCCTTTCAGAGTTGTCAGAAAATCACGTTCACTTCGGGCTCTACAGGCTCACCCAAAGGCGTTTGCCTGTCAGCAGAACATCAATTGAATACCGCACAAGCCATCAATTCTGCTATTGGTTCAGTGGAAGGTGACAAGCACCTCTGCCTTCTTCCTCTCAGCACTTTGCTGGAAAACATTGCTGGTCTGTATGTTCCGATTCTGAGAGGGATGTCGATTGCCGTTCCATCAACATCAGACGTTGGACTGAAGGGCAGTTCATCTCTGGATACTTCCAAGCTGGTTCAATCTCTAAGCCGGTTTCAGCCTGCCAGCCTGATTTTGACGCCTCAGCTTTTACTAGCATTAGTTGCGGCTACCCAGCAAGGATGGACTGCCCCGTCTTCGCTGAAATTCATTGCAGTGGGTGGTGGTCGTGTATCTCAGGGGCTTCTGGAGAAAGCCCACAAAATGGGACTACCGGTGTTTGAAGGTTATGGACTGTCCGAGTGTTGTTCTGTGGTCAGCCTGAACACTCCCAGAGCCTTGAAAGCAGGCAGTACCGGGCGCCCTCTGTCTCACTGCCAGGTTGAGATAAACAATGATGAGGTGGTGGTAAAAGGCAGCTGTTTTCTAGGCTACCTTGGCCAACCGGAAAACCTGAACGAAGCCGTCTTTACCGGCGATACCGGATATATCGACGCCAGTGGATTTCTTCATATTACAGGTCGTCGCAAGAACCTGCTGATCTCTTCATTTGGCCGCAACATATCACCTGAATGGCCGGAGAGTGAACTCATGCAGACAGGCCTCTTCAGCCACTGTCTGGTAGCAGGAGACAGTCGTCCCTTCTGTACCGCCCTGGTCAGACTTTTACCCGGTGTTACCGATGAGCAGGTTATTTCAGCCCTGAGCATTGCCAACCGACAACTCCCGGACTACGCACAAATTAAAGGCTGGACGCTCATGGCAGAGCCGCAGGCTGACCAATGGACTGCCAATGGCCGTCCCCGTCGAGACAAGATTCTTCAAGCGAACCAACGGGATCTCGATAAACTCTATCAACAGCTGCAGGAGCCTGCTGCATGAATTTCTTTGACTTACTGCAGAGCAATACAGAACTACAACGAGAATCTCTGCTTAAAACACCGATCATTCAGCGCTGCTTTCAACGCGACGTCACACTGGAAAACTATGTTGCCTTTTTGACCCAGGCATACCATCACGTCAAGCATACTGTGCCTCTGTTGATGGCAGCAGGAAGCCGACTTCCCCAAGAAAAGGAGTGGCTCCGTCAGGCGATAGCTGAATACATCGAAGAAGAACTGGGACACCAGGAATGGGTTCTTAATGATATCGCCGCCTGTGGCTTTGACAAGGAAGAGGTGCGCCATAGTCAGCCCCTTCCTGAGACAGAGATCATGGTCGCTTATCTGTACGACACTATAAACAGAATCAACCCTGTTGGTATTTTCGGCATGGTTCAGGTTCTTGAAGGCACCAGCATTCTACTCGCCAGTGCTGGCTCCAAGGTCGTGCAGGAAGTGCTGGAACTGCCAGACAGCGCCTTCAGCTACTTAAGCTCTCATGGGGAACTGGACATTGGTCATATGAAGTTTTTTGAAAACCTGATGAACAAAATCAACGATCCACAAGACCAGGCTGCCATTATTCACTGTTCCCGGATGATGTATGGACTGTATGGCAATATTTTCCAAAATCTGGACAACGTCATGCTGCCAGACAAGAGAGCAGCATAATGGACATTAGAAACAAAACCATTCTGCTGACAGGTGCCACCGGAGGGATGGGCTCGGCTATAGCCCAAAAACTGGCTTCTGAGGGCGCTCGGTTACTCCTGGCGGGCAGAAGACAGGAACGGCTGGAAGTTCTGCTTCACGCCCTTCCTGGTCAGCTACACAGAACCATAGTCGTCGACCTGGAAAGTCAGGAGGAGCGAAGTCAGCTGATCAACGTCTGCAAGAAAGAAGCTATAGATATTCTGATCAATAACGCGGGGATTTGTCAGTTTTCTCTGCTGGAATCAACTTCGGAGCAAAGCCTGAAAGCCATACTGGCTACGAATGTCGAAGCACCGGCACATCTCTGCCAGGCATTACTGCCCGTTCTGAAAAACAAGCCTGAGGCTGCCATCGTTAATATCGGCTCAGTTTTTGGCGCTATTGGTTACCCTGGCTACTCAATGTACTGCGCCAGTAAATTTGCACTTCGCGGCTTCACTGAAGCCCTTCGCCGCGAGCTGTCTGATACTGCAATTCGTGTACACTTGCTGTCTCCCCGGGCAACAGAGACTGATATAAACTCTCAGGCAGTCAATGCACTCAACCAGACTCTGGGCATTTCGGTTGACTCTCCCGATTTCGTGGCCAACGAACTATTGTCCCTGTTACTCAGCCAAAGGAGTCAGCAGAAAACCCTGGGGTGGCCTGAAAAACTGTTTTCCCGCATCAATGGCGCACTGCCGGGTCTGGTTGATGGCTCCCTTAAAAAACAACTGCCCATCATTCGCAAATACGCTCTGCTGAACCAGCAAAAGAGCTGACATTATGCAATCACTGTTACAAGGCACCGACTATGAAAGCATTGAACCGCCTCCCTGCATGGATGCCCTCTGCCGGAAAATATCTGACCGTTTTCCTTTGCACAGGCTTCTTCAATTCAGCATTCGCCTCCCAGAACCTTCTGTCTATACAACGGGAATGGGCACAAATTGAATACGGCCAGCTTGACGACGATGGTAAAATTAAGGCTCTGGAAAAACTTGAGAATGAGGCAACCGGGCTGGTTGAAGCGAGTTCAGACTCAGAAAAGGCCGGTTTTCTGATCTGGCGCGGTATTATTCGCTCTACTGAGGCAGGTATAGACGGAGGAATAGGGGCTCTGTCACTGGTGAAAGACGCACGGAGTGATCTTCAAACTTCCCTGAAGATTGATAACACAGCTCTGCAAGGGTCAGCTCTAACAAGCCTCGGCGCCCTGTACTATCAAGTACCCGGATGGCCACTGGCTTTTGGTGATGACAACAAGGCCAGAACCTATCTGGAGCAGGCTGTGAAGGTGAACCCTAATGGCATTGACAGCAACTATTTCTATGGTGACTTTCTGGCCAGTCAGGGTGAGAATCACAAAGCCATCGACGTACTGAAAACTGCACTGAAAGCGCCTGCCCGTCCTGATCGCCCTTTGGCTGATAGAGGACGCCGTCAGGAGATCCAGAAGTTGATCGAAAAGTTGATCGAAAAGTTGGAGCCCTCTCTTTAAGATGAAAGTTCTACTGGTTGAAGACGACCTTCTTCTGGCTGACGGAGTCCAGGTGGCTTTGTCACGCAAGGGGTATGCCGTTGATCATGTGACCCGGGGGAAAGATGCTCTGTCTCTGGTTTCCAGTGAGGATTCCTGCCCGGATCTGATTATTCTGGACCTGGGATTACCCGATATGGATGGACTGGATCTGCTACCCAAAATTCATCAGAAAAGTGCTGCAGATAACTTTGTGCCAGTCTTAATACTCAGTGCAAGAGATGCCCTGCCTGACAAAGTCGCAGGGCTTGATAGCGGCGGCGACGATTACCTGACTAAACCTTTTGAAGTGGCTGAACTGCTGGCTCGATTAAGAGTTCTGGAGCGCCGTGCGGGCAATAGAACACAGACCAGTCAAAGTGCTACGATTGCGCTTGGGCCAGTTTCCCTGAACACCTCAAATCATCGCATGCGCCTGAATAGCGGTGAAGAAATAGAACTTCCCCGTCGTGAGTTTTCTATTCTCAGAATTCTTATGGAAAACCCTGGGCGTATCTATTCACGAGAGCAGCTGAACAGCAAGCTCTACAACTGGGAAAACGATGTTGCCAGTAATGCTGTTGATGTCCATCTTCATAACCTCAGAAAAAAAACCGGTGCTGACTTTATCCGAACCATCCGAGGTGTAGGCTGGCTTGTTGAGAAGCATCCCTGAATGAAAATCAAATCTCTTCGACGCTTTTTGTTCACCTGGCTACTAGGCACAGTAGCGATTGCAGGGTGCTTTGCTACCACCTGGGGCTATCTCGCCAGCCGACATGAAGTAGAAGAGCTATTTGATGCCCAGATGGCCCAATACGCCCGAATTTTGGATCAGCTAACAGCCCCTGCAATAAAGGAAGGAACAGCAAGCGTAGTGCCTTTTTTTGATGATCCGGACAACTGGTCAGGCAGTGTAGCCGGACGTATGGGTCATAAATACGAAGCCAAACTGTTTTTTCAGATCATGGATGATGACCTTCAACTGATTGCTCGTTCTAAAAGTGCCCCCGACCTTTACCTCAGAGATCCTGAACCCGGCTTCTATAATGTCGAAGCGAATGGCTATCTCTGGCGACTCTTCACTCTATATAGTGATGCTGACCATCACTGGATAATTGTGGCTCAAAGAGACGATATTCGCAGTGAACTGGGTGGCGTCATTGCGCTACAGAGCATACTTCCCTTTCTCTTTACTCTGCCGGTTTTATTTCTGCTGGTCGGTTGGCTGGTCAATAGAGGCCTGAAGCCGGTTAAACAGCTGAGCTTCGAACTTGAACTAAGAGAAGCCAATGACCTTACAGCCATTGATCTGAAGGATATTCCCAAAGAACTGATACCATTAACTCACTCAGTTAATAGTCTGCTGAGCCGATTGTCGTCTGCATTCTTGCGTGAGCGACGCTTTACAGCAGACGCCGCTCATGAATTGCGAACCCCTCTGGCCGGACTTGGCATTCACCTTGAAAACGCCAAGTCGGGTAATAGAGATGAATGCCATCAGGCCCTGATTCAGGCAAAATCAGGCCATCAACGTATGGTTCATCTGGTTGAGCAACTTCTGCTGTTAGCAAGAACCACACCTGACAGCTACACAACTCGCTTTCAACCCATTGATCTCCATAAACTCTGTCAGACTGTTATTGGCGACACTATTCATTTGGCTCTTAGCAAACATCAGACCGTCTCACTCACCGAAGGGCCAAAAGAGATCATCTGGGGAGACCGGCAGGGTCTTGAAATTATGTTGAATAACCTGGTTCGCAACGCCATTCTCTACACACCTGACGAAGGTATTGTAGAGCTGGGTATCAGCCGATTCCACGAAAAGGTTCTATTGTTCGTTGCTGATTCTGGCCCCGGCATACCAGAAGAACAAAAAGAAAGGGTTTTTGACCGCTTCTATCGAGGCGGAGGAGATCGACATAGCTCCAGTACAGTCGGTGCAGGTATTGGCCTTTCAATCGTTAACCACATCGTCCAGCTTCATAATGCAGCTATTTATCTAGATAAATCAGCTCATGGCGGACTCAAAGCAACCGTGACATTTTCTAGAATGTCCTCTCAAAGCTCTGATCTGGCAAGCACCCTTAGTCGATGACCTTTAGATGACAAGTCAGCACTACTATGAAACCTCGATATATACCCAATGGCGGATTTGATAGCACTGAGTTACAGCCCAAAAGACAATTTATCCGCCATGGTCATTCCAGTACACTCCCTGATGGAAGCCATAAAAGCACAGTAACCCTCTACCCACCTCTGCCGCTTCCACGCAACGGAGAAAGAAGTAATGATTCGTTTTGCCGTCATAGGAACCAACTGGATCAGTCACGCCTTCTGCAGGGCAGCTCACGAAACGGGAAGACTCCTGCTCCAGGCTGTTTATTCTCGCCAACTGGACACTGCTCAATCTTTTGCTGCAGAGTACGGTGTCAGCCAATGCTATGACGATCTGGAAGCCATGGCCGGGAATAAGGACATTGATGCGGTGTATATTGCCAGCCCCAATGCCTTCCACGCCTCTCAAGCCCAGCTATTTTTGAAGTATGGTAAGCACGTCATTATTGAAAAGCCGATTGCTTCCAACGTGACCGAAGTCAATCAGCTGATAAATCTCGCTAAAGAGAACAATGTCGTTTTGTTTGAAGCGATGAAAACCCGTTACCTACCCAATATGGACGTATGCAAAGCGACCCTGCCAAAACTGGGTAAATTACGCAAAGCCTACTTCTCATACTGTCAGTATTCGTCACGCTATCAGCGATATCTTGACGGAGAAAACCCCAATACTTTTAATCCCGCTTTCTCTAATGGCTCGCTTATGGATATTGGCATTTATCCATTAAGCGCTGCCGTGGAACTGTTTGGAGCCCCAAATAGCTTTACAGCCAATGGCAATCTTCTGGAATCGGGTGTGGATGCAGAAGGTTCTCTGACGCTTCACTATCAGGATTTCGAGGTATTGATTGCTCACTCCAAAGTCAGCGACGGTCACATTCCCAGTGAAATTCAGGGTGAACAGGGCACTTTGCTGATCGACTTTATTTCTGAATGCAAGGGAGTCACCCTGATGGAGCGAGGCCACCCGGTGAAAGATTTAACCCGAATGCCCATAGCGAAAGAAAGCCAGGCAGAAAATACCATGGAGTATGAAGCCGCTGCTTTTGCCGAATTGATTGAAAATAAAGAAATTGATCATCCAGGACTGGCAAAAACCCTTGAGGTTAGCCGGATCATTACAGAAGCCCGTAAAACTCTGGGCGTTATTTTCCCTGCTGACTGATAGCAAAAACCCCGGAAATCCGGGGTTTTCTTGACTCAGAAGTGCCTGTTTCAGAAACCGTTTTGTTGAGCAACATCCCTGAACCAGAGACCGCTCTTTTTAATGGTTCGCTCCTGAGTTTCCAAATCCAGACTGACAAAACCATAACGGTTTTTATAAGCATTCAGCCAGGACCAGCAATCGATGAAGGTCCAAAGGTGGTAGCCACGAACTCTGGAGCCTTCTTCTGACGCTTTGTGAATCCACTTCAGGTGATCACTGATAAAGTCGATGCGATAGTCGTCCTGTATCTGACCATCGACTTCAAACCGCTTCTCACCTTCAACACCCATACCATTTTCTGAGATATAAACTTCGATGTTATCGTAGTTATCTCTCAGATCAAGCAATGTGTCGTATATCCCTTTCTCGTAGATTTCCCAGCCACGGTGCTCATTCATCTTGCGACCGGGCATTTCATAAAAGTCGTAGAAATTTTCGGGAACAAACGGGGCATCTGCAGCGGGAGCGACATCTCTGGATTTAACTCGACGAGGCTGATAGTAGTTAAAGCCCAGAACATCAATGGTATTAGCAGCAATGATCTCAAGATCAGCCTTATCATAGGCTGGCAGCTGATCATGCTCTTTCAGCAGCTCCACCAGCTCACGAGGGTAGGCTCCCTTGGTGACCGGATCAAGGAACGCACGAGTGCAGAACAAATCAGCCATGTGGGCCGCTTTCTGATCTTCAGGCGAGTCACTGCGAGCATAGGTCGGAGATAGGTTCAGGATAATACCGATCTTTCCGTCCAGTCCGGCTTTGCGATAACGCTCAATCGCGCAGGCATTGGCCAGAATGGAGTGGTAAGCCACCTGAGCAGCTCTTTTGAAGTCAACGACGCAGGGCCAGTGATAGACATTCAGGTAACCTGCTTCCACAGGCACTATGGGTTCGTTCTGGGTAAACCAGTAATTCACCTTGTGACCAAACAGTTCAAAACACTTCTCAGCGTATTCAGCAAAAGCCTCTACCGTTTCCCGGGATTCCCAGCCACCTTTTTCCACCAGCGGAACAGGTAAGTCAAAGTGGAACAGATTGATGACAGGCTCGATACCCTGCTTGATCAATTCATCAATCATGTTGTTGTAGAAAGCCACTGCTTCCGGATTCACCTCACCCGTTCCGGCAGGAATCAAGCGAGACCATGAGATAGAGGTACGGAACGAGTTATGACCCAGTTCTTTCATCAGAGCAATATCGTTCTTGTAATTCTTGTAGAAGGTAGAGGCTTCGCAGGAGCCTACCTGATTGTGGAATTTCCCGGGCTCTTTTTCATGCCAGAAATCCCAAACGTTGGGCCCACGACCGCCTTCACGGGAAGCGCCTTCACACTGGGTTGCAGAGGTCGCGCTGCCCCACCAGAAATTCTCGGGAAACAGGTGTTCAGGTGTGCTCATAGGAAACTGCTTTCTATCAACAAGGGGATAATGGTGCCCACCTTAATGGATCAGGCCATCACCATAAATTGACTTGCATCAGCTTTGTGCATGGATGGTTACAAATGTCCGCTAAATGTCGTTTTTCTTCGATTCCGATAACAAATTCGGACACTTATAGTCAGTGGCAAGCCTTAAAAATATTGAATCCGGAGACTGCCTGCTGACCTGGCAGATCCTGCGAAACAGGAACACACACATGAACATTGTCGCAGTGACCGCTTGTACCACGGGTATCGCCCACACCTACATGGCTGCAGAAAAACTGGCGGAATTCGCCCAGAGCCAGGGCCATGAGATCAAAGTAGAAACCCAGGGAGCACTGGGCATAGAAAACGAGATCACTGCAGAAGATATTGCAGCAGCAGACCTGGCAGTTCTGGCCATTGATGTGGAAATTCAGGGCATTGAACGTTTTGAATCCTTGAAGACCATTAAAGTGGCAGTGGGTGAAGCGATCAAAGACCCTGAAAGCATTATCGCACAGGCTTGATACCGCGCTCTGTTTCAGCTTCTGGACGCGACGGAAGCTGAAGCCCCCTTCCCTTACGACCCCCTCTTGAATTCTCTCTAATAGACCCTCTCTTTCCCTCACCAGAATCGGCTAAACCCTGCTCTCTTTTGGAAAACAATGACCTCGATTTAGCGTGTTATAAGAAACATCTATGGCCTCTTTTCCCTATCAACCTTTACCTTCCAGTTAGGGTAAGGGTTATTCTGTGTACTGTTCCCCTTGAAATTGATGTCCGGGAGTAGAACTATGAACGCTTTACAGATTCAGCTGGCACTGTCCGGAGTCAACTGTGCCGGTTGTGTAGGCAAAATTGAAAAGGCTCTGAAAGGCGTGACTGGCGTGCATGAAGCCAGTGTGAACTTTGCAGATAAAACGGCCATGGTCGAAGGCAATGCTGACTCTGCCTCTCTGGTTTCAGCAGTGGAAACCGCCGGATTCGGTGCTGAAGTGATACCGTCCGATTCAGAACGACAATTCTCTATACCTTCTATTCACTGTGCATCGTGCGTCAGTAAAATCGAATCCGCTCTATTGAAAGTTCCTGGCGTTGAGAGTGCATCAGTCAATCTGGCAGACAAAACCTGCTCTGTTCAAGGACAACCGGAAGCAGGTGCTATTCTGCAGGCTTTGGAAAATGCCGGTTATCCGGGTACTGAACTCACACCAGAAAGCGATATCCAGGAAAAGCAGGAACAGGAAGATAAAAAACAGTATCACCACCTGTTAAAACATACGGCTATTGCTCTGGGCCTGGGTATTCCCCTTATGATCTGGGGTGTTGTCACCGGTGAAATGAGTGTCAACACACCCTTTCAACAAATAGCCTGGGGAGGTGTTGGCCTTGCCACCCTGCTTATTCTGGTGTTCTCCGGTAAACATTACTTTACCGGCATGTGGAAAGCTCTGAAGCATGGCAACACCAATATGGATACCCTGATTGCCATAGGCACGGGGATCGCCTGGCTTTATTCTATGGTAGTCGTGCTATTCCCCCACCTTCTGCCATTTGCCGCTCGCCATGTCTACTTTGAAGCCAGCGCCATGATCATCGGTCTTATCAACCTTGGCCATGCTCTGGAATTAAGAGCCAAGGGAAAAACCAGTAAAGCTATCAAGCGGCTGCTGGGGCTGCAGGTAAAAACAGCCAGAGTCGTACGTGACGGACAAGAGATTGATATCCCCACTCACCAGGTTTTGAAAGGTGATATCGTCAGAGTCAGGCCTGGTGAAAAAATCGCGGTCGATGGTGTTGTCACTGAAGGTAGCAGCCTGGTCGATGAATCCATGCTCACAGGTGAACCACTGGCCGTGAAAAAAATGCCAGAGGAAGAGGTTTCTGCCGGTACTTTGAACAAAAATGGCAGTTTGCTGTTCAGGGCTGAAAAGGTCGGCAGCGAAACCGCTCTGGCCCACATCATTGCCCTGGTGAAAAAAGCCCAGAGTTCAAAGATGCCTATTGCCCGCATGGCCGATCAGATCTCATCTGTTTTCGTACCTGTTGTGCTTGTCATCGCTATTCTGGCCGCCAGTATCTGGTTTTTTTTCGGACCTGCGCCAGCACTGGCTCATGCTCTGGTAGTAGCCACAACCGTCCTGATTATTGCCTGTCCCTGTGCCTTGGGTCTGGCCACTCCCATGTCAGTCATGGCAGGGGTCGGCAAGGCAGCTGAACTGGGTATGCTGATCCGCAAGGGTGATTCTTTGCAGCAGGCCAGTAAGCTGACCACTATTGTTCTGGATAAAACAGGCACTATTACTGAAGGCGTTCCCAAAGTGACCGAACTGATCAGTACTACTGCTGACACTGAGGAAGAAAGGAACCGGATTCTGCAGATAGCTGCCAGTATTGAAAGTGCATCGGAGCATCCATTGGCAGACGCTATTGTCGACTCTGCAAAACAACAGTCGTTGTCACTTTCACCCGTATCCGATTTCCATGCGGTCACAGGACAGGGTGTCACCGGGAGTGTTGCAGAAAAGTCTGTGATGCTGGGTAATGAAAAGCTGATGGCTGCCAGTAATATTGATGTTTCTTCTCTGGCATCCACTTCAGAGTCACTGGCCAATCAGGGTAAAACCCCCATGTATCTGGCTGTGGATAATCAATTGGCTGGACTGATAGCGGTTGCCGATCCTGTGAGGAAAGACTCTAAAGCAGCCATTGATAGGCTGCATAAACTGGGCATCAAAGTCATGATGCTGACCGGTGATAATAAGCTGACAGCTGCCGCTGTCGCCCAACAGGTTGGGATTGATGATTTCCAGGCTGAAGTCATGCCTGAAGATAAAGAAAGCTATGTCAGACAGTTGCAGGAACATGGGCTTAAAGTTGGCATGACAGGTGATGGTATTAACGATGCCCCGGCTCTGGCTCGTGCAGACGTTGGGTTTGCCATTGGTTCAGGTACTGATGTAGCTATTGAATCAGCAGATATCACTTTGATTCGCTCTTCACTTCACGGTCTGGCCGATGCCGTCGAACTGTCCAGAACGACCCTGAGAAATATCAAACAGAACCTGTTTGGTGCCTTGGTCTACAACTCCCTGGGTATTCCTATTGCTGCCGGTATACTGTACCCACTGACCGGAATACTCCTTAACCCTGTGGTAGCAGGGGCTGCCATGGCACTGTCATCGGTTACTGTAGTCAGCAACGCCAATCGCCTGAGGCTGTTCAAGCCCACTGCCAGGGAGGCCTGAATCATGAACATTTCCAAAGCGGCACAGGCTACCGGACTGACAGCGAAAACGATTCGTTATTATGAGAGTCTGAAATTGATCTCCCCCGCCCATCGTCTGGAGAATGGTTATCGGGATTATAATGAATCACACCTACGAGAATTGTCTTTTATAAGCCACGCCAGAGAGCTGGGGTTTACTCTGAAAGAGTGCTCGGACTTACTCGGCCTCTACAACGACAATGGTCGTAAAAGTGCCGATGTAAAATCATTGGCTCTGAAAAAAATTGCTGATGTGGAAGATAAAATCAGTCAACTGCAGGTTATTCGTGAAAGTCTGCAAAAACTCACAGAATGTTGCCATGGAGATGATATGCCGGACTGCCCTATCATCGACCGGCTGGCTAAAGGAAAAGACTCTACTTCTGCATAAGCTCTGTTTGAAATGCGAACGGCATGGGGAATAGCGCTTAGTCTCACTATTCCCCCTCCGTTAATATGCGATAGACACCAATAATGGCGGTGTAGATGCAGTTATTCTTGGTCTGGTGGTTTGGCAGAAACTCCCAGAGGGAACTCTCTGGTGGGTCCTCTCTTTCATACCCTCATAAAGGACCAGTTCCTGTTACTGAGAGATGGCGATCGCCTCTGGTTTGAGAATATGGATGGAACCACCAACCCTGATCACCTGACCAGCGACGAACTGGAAGATGTCAGAAGCACTACTTTGAAAACACTGATTGTAAGAAACACGGGTATTTCATCTTCCCTCATTCCTGATAATGCCTTCTATGTTGCCAGCTTTCAGCCAGCAAACTTGAAGCCAGGCGTCAACAACGCACTCAACAACCTCGCCGAAACCGAAGCTCGTGGAGACGTGCTGGTCACAACAGCTTACGACCAATTGATGTGGGCTATAGCGCGCAGAGACTCTCTGGTCAGTAGACAGAGAGCCAAGGTTGATAAACAAAGATTGAGATAGCCCTGGGGCAAAGAAGCTCAGGGATGAGCTTCTTCAGATTACAGTGATCAATAGGAAGCAAACACACTGGTTTTACCATTAGCATTGAAGCTAATGACTTTATAGGCATCTTTGCGGTCACCGTAGTCCATACCCGGCGAGCCCATCGGCATGCCTGGAACCGTCAGTCCATTAACGCCCTCAGGCTTTTCACTCAGCATACGCTTAATGTCCGCCGCCGGAACATGACCTTCAACGGCATAATCACCAATGAAGGCTGTATGACAAGACTCCATACCTTGTGGAACCCCCGCCTTGGCACGATACATGGCAGTACTGGGCACATCATGCAACATCACCTTAAAGCCATTTTTTTCCATATGCTTTGCCCACTCTGTGCAGCAGCCACAGGCAGGGGTTTTGTAGAGCATGACGGTGGGCAGAGACTCCTCAGCCTTGGCCAGCATGGACGACATCAGAACAGCAGTTCCCAGGAACAGGGCATTCAGCTTTTTCATTGTTTTATTCTCCTTTTCAAATTTTGGCTATTTATTGTGCAACAGTTTCAATCGGTGTCTGCTTTCGGCTATGCCAGAGGAAATAGATGGCAGGAACCAGCACCAGGGTTACGGCCAGTGAACTGACAATACCGCCAATCATGGGTCCGGCAATACGTTGCATGACTTCAGAGCCGGTTCCGTCATTCGTCATGACCGGGATAAGGCCAAATAGAATCGTGGTTACAGTCATCATGATGGGTCTCAATCTCAGCACAGCTCCCTCTTGTACGGCCTGCTTTATGGACTGAGTTGATATCACAACACCCGATTGCCGCAACTCAGCCAGAGACTGATTGAGATAAACCAACATCATGATGGCGTTGCCTACCGTGACACCTGCCAAGGCTATAAAACCAACGCCTACAGCAACAGAAAGGTTGTATCCCTGAAGATACATCAGCCAAATACCGCCTATCAGAGCAAAAGGCAGGGTACTGAGTATGGTCACCACTTCAAAAGCACTTCTGAAGGTCAGGAATAACATCACCGTTATGAAAAGCAACGTGACTGGAATAATGACACTCAGTCGTTCATTGGCTCTTTCCAGATACTTGTATTGGCCCGTCCATTCCAAAGCATACCCTGCAGGCAATTCCAGATTCTCAGCGACCAGAGCCTTGGCTTCTTCAACATAAGACCCCAGATCCTTTCCTGCGATATCGACAAAAACCAGCCCGGAAGGCCTTGCATTGACTGACTGAATAGACCCTGGCCCTTTCTCAATGTAAATATCAGATACATCACCCAGTGCAATGGTCTGGCCAGATGGTGTGACGACTGGCAGTACCTTAAGCTTTTCAATTGAGTTGCGGTAATGCTGGGGATATCGAATATTGACCGGATAACGTTCCAGACCTTCTACTGCCTGAGTCACATCCATACCGCCGATGGCCGCAGAAGTAACTGACTGAATAGCATTGATACTCAGACCATATCGAGCGGCTTTGGTACGATCAATGTCGACCCGGATATAACGCCCGCCTGCCACACGATCTGCATAAACAGACAATGTCCCATCCACAGGGGTTAACAGCTTCTCCAACTGTTTACCAATGTCTTCTATTGTGTCCAGATCAGGTCCCGTCACCTGAATACCCACAGGGGTTTTAATCCCTGTCGATAACATGTCGATTCGAGTCCTGATGGGCATGACCCAGGCATTGCTGACACCAGGGAGTTTCACACGCTCTTCAAGCTCAGCCTTCAGCTGATCGGGTGTCATGCCTTCACGCCATTCACTTCTGGGTTTGAGCTGGACAACGGTTTCGATCATAGTGAGAGGAGCAGGGTCTGTAGCAGTATCGGCACGTCCAACCTTGCCAAAGACTGTTTTCACTTCCGGTACTGTTTTGATCAGCTTGTCTGTCTGCTGCAGAAGCTCTCTGGCCTTGCCCACCGATATCCCCGCATAAGTGGTGGGCATATACATCAGGTCACCCTCGTCTAAAAGCGGCATAAACTCGCTCCCCAGTTTTGAAGCCGGAAGAAAGCCTACCACCATCAGAACACAGGCTGCAGCAATCAGGGACTTGGGGTACTTCAGGGAAAAGTTGACGACAGGTCGATAAACGGACATCAACCCCTTGTTCACCGGGTTACGGTCCTCAGATACAACATTTCCCCTGATCAGATAGCCGATCAGAACCGGAACCAGGGTGATGGTCAATCCGGCCGCCACCACCATGGCATATGACTTGGTAAAAGCGAGAGGAGAGAACATCCGCCCTTCCTGAGCCTGCAGACTGAAAACGGGCATAAAGCTGACTGCTTCAATCAACAGTGAGAAAAACAACGGAGGCCCCACCTCAAGAGACGATTGCCGTACAACCTGCCAACGGTTAGCTGCCGTAACTTTTACTCTCTGCATATGTTTGTGGAAATTTTCGATCATGACGATAGAGCCATCCACCATCGAGCCTATAGCTACTGCAATCCCCCCCAGAGACATGATGTTAGCATTCAATCCCTGAACATACATGATCACAAAAGCCCCCAGAATTCCCAGCGGCAGACTGATCACGATGACCAGGGAAGAGCGGAAATGCAGAAGGAAAAGGGCACAAATGGCCATCACTATGATCAGCTGAATGATCAGCGTACTGCTCAAGGTCTTGACCGATGAATTCACCAGGATCGAACGATCATAAGTAGTGACAATTTCGACGCCTTCCGGCAAGCCACTGGCTAATTCATTTAACCTGGCTTTTACCCCTTCGACCACTTCCCGGGCATTCTCGCCATGACGCATGACGATAATACCTCCGACCGCTTCTCCCTCGCCATTCAGTTCTGAAATCCCCCTTCGCATCTGGGGTCCCATCCGAACTTCGGCAACATCTCCGACCAGTAAAGGGGTTCCTTTTGCGTTTATTTTCAAGGGCAGTTGTCTGATATCGTCCAGAGTGCTCAGGTAACCATTCACCCGCACAATGTATTCCGCTTCAGCCATCTCAACGACAGAGGCTCCGGATTCACTATTTCCTTCTTTCAGGGCTGTCGCCAACTCCTGGAGAGAAATACCATAGGCTCTCAGCTTGTCTGGATCAGCAACCACCTGATACTGCCGAACCATACCTCCTTCTGTAGCCACCTCGCTGACCCCGGGTACGGATTGCAGCTGAAACTTGAGATACCCGTTCTGAATACTGGTCAGCTGAGCCAGATCATGCTTGCCGCTTCGATCCACCAAAGCATAATTAAACACCCAGCCGACACCTGTCGCATCAGGACCCAGAGCAGTCTTTGCAGAATCCGGAAGACTGGACTGAACCTGATTCAGATACTCAAGCACCCGGGAGCGAGCCCAATACAAGTCAGTGCCATCTTCAAACAGGATGTAGACATAGGAGGTACCAAATATGGAAGCGCCTCTGACATCTACAGCACCAGGTACAGCCATCATGGCGGTAGTCAGCGGATAGGTCACCTGATCTTCTACAACCTGTGGCGCCTGACCGGGGTAATCGGTCTTGATAATAACCTGAACATCCGAGAGATCAGGCAAGGCATCTACAGGTGTTTTCTTAGTAATCCAGACACCGGCAAACAGCAGGGCCAGCGCAGCCAGTAACACCAGGAAACGATTTCCCAGTGACCAGCGAATTATCGCAGTGATCATGGTTCGCTCCTCAGTGTTCCATCATGCTGTGGTCCATAGCAGGCATCTCGTCCTGACCATGATCCATATTCATATCTGGCATGTCGTGCCCACTATGATCCATGTTCATGCCTGACATATCGTGCCCACTATGATCCATAGCTTCTGAGTGACCGGGCTGGTTGTTTTCAGGTGAATCGAGTAGCTCTATCTGATGAACCCGATATCCACCCTCTTTCAGTTTTTCTACTTCAAACCGGATGGCCTGCCCCTGGGACAATTCAGGCAGCTGAAGATCAGGACTAAGATTGAAGTCCATAATCATGTCAGGCCAACCCCACTCCTTGACTGGACCATGGGCAACATTAATAACCTCTGGACTTTTCTGAGCCTGGAATGTGCCTTCAAACCAGACACTGTCTGAAGGTGCACCTTCTATCCGGCTCAGGTCAGCATTAATGCTGGACTCAGAGTCCAGCAGGAACTGGGCAGAAGTCACGACACGATCGGCAGATGTCAGCCCTTTCAGAACTTCCACACGGTCTCCGATTTCACGCCCCAGCTCGACTCTGGCGGAGCGAAATCGCCCTTCTCCCAGGTCTTTCACCACTCGATCTTGAGATTCCAGTCTGATCACTGCGGTCAGAGGAATACTCAACGCTTTGAATCCTTTCGGGAAGATCGTTACTTTGGAGAACATGTTGGGCTTGAGTTCACCCCCGGGATTATCAAACCGAAGTCGTACACGTAGACTGCGGGTCTGGGGATCCAGTTCCGGATAGATATAGTCAACGGTTCCCTGCCACTCCCTGCCAGGCAGATAATCCACTGACATCACCGCCTTTTGACCCGCCTTTACCAACGGTGACTGTCTTTCAAAGACATCAGCCACGACCCAGACAGAGTCCAGAGAGGCCAGTTCAAGGATGACTTTGGATGGGTTGATGTAGCCACCTTCACGAGTATTCAGCTGTGAAATATAACCATTCTCAGGGGCATAAAAAGAGAGCGTTTGCTCAACTTTTCTGTTCCTGATGATGCGATCAATCACCTGCTCAGATACACCCAGTGACAGGAGACGATCTTTCGAAGCCCCGACAACCCCCTGATTACCAGAACGCACGGCAGATAACAGTTCTTCCTGGGCACTGACCAGTACCGGAGAATAGAGATCGAATAACTTACTGCCTTTGGCAACAGACTCACCCTGAGAAGAAACCTGTAGATTCTTGATCCAGCCTTCCACCCGACTGTTGACCTGACGAAGACTGTCCTCGTTATAGCCAACAAAACCTACGGTACTGACTCGTGTTTGAAGCGTTTGTTCAATGACCGGTTCAGAACGAACACCCAGACTGTTTACCACCGCCGAAGAGACTGAAATCGTACCGGGTTCGTCTTCTATTTGTTCTTCTTTATAAACGGGAACAAGATCCATCCCCATAGGTGACTTACCTGGCCTGTCTCGTTTGTAGTTCGAGTCCATGGGGGCAACCCAGTACAGTGGGCTTTTTTCGCTCGAGTCCACTCCTCCTTCATGACTACTGTCCATAAACAAGTTTTTCGCCCCAATCCCTGCAACGAACGCAATAGCGGAAACTGACGCCATCAAGATCCAGTTTTTCATTGTGCTCTCTCCTTTGGCATCAAGTAGTCGAGCTTTGCTTTGCTCTGCAGGGTGTCGGTCTGAAGTCTCAGGTAGTCAATCTGAAGGTCCAGCTCTTCGATGTAGGACTGCATGACAGAGTCAAAGTCACTGTCATCACTCTGATAGGCGTCAAGTGTGGACTCAGACTGGCGGCGAGCCTGTGGTAACAACCTTTGTTGATATTGGCTCAGTCTTCTTTGAGCCCCCTGAAAGCGCGCATACTCCTGCTGAGCTTCTCCCATCATGCCTCTCAACAACTCATCTTTTCTGTCGATGGCTGCTTCTCGCTGATAGTGGCTGGCTAACAACTGACGATCCTGGCGATTACCGGTAAACAGCGGAATATCTACCATCAGCATCAGAGAATATTGATCACGACTTTCAGACCCCATGTTGGTATTCATATCAGACATAGAGCGACCGTATTTGACCTCTGCTCCCCACTGGGGCTTATACGCCTCCTTAGCCAGATCTACATCCCTCTCAGATTGCTGTACCAACCACTCCTCAGCCTCTACCAGAGGGTGTACCTGCACAGACTTCAGGACAGGTGCAGGCACATCGACCTGATCGGGAAGTTGGCTAGCCAAGCCCATATCTGACGTCTCGCCTAACCAGCGATTCAACAATGACCGACTCTCATTCAGACTGCTTTCAGACGACAGTATTCGATCATCAAGCCTGGCCAATGCCAGCTCGGCACGGATCAGATCCTGCTGGCTGTTCTTGCCCTGTCGGTACATGGATTCAGTCACACTGCGAAGGCTCTCGAACAGGTAGCGACTCTCATTCAGCTTTGCCAGAGCCTGTTGCCAGTACCAGCCGTCCAGCCAGGCTAATCTGACTTCTCTAAGCACTACCAACTTGCGATTTTGTGCTGCTGAATCGGAACCTCGTGCCATCAACTCAGTCTTGTTTCTCTCGATCTGATTGCTGTTACCACGGGGGAGCATCTGCTCTATCTTCAGTTCCAGCATTCCCTGGCGGGTTGGATCAAGGTCATCACCAGGCAGATTCATAGTCCCAACGGATACTTTGGGATCAGCCCAGCTTTCATCCGCGATAGCCTGTTCCTGATAACCTCTGGATTGCTTTTCATAGGCTTGAATCATTGGATCAGCAGCCAGAGCTTTATGCTCAGCTTCTGCAAGGGTCAGACTGTCTGCACTGACCCCCGCCGATACCAATAAAAGCCATGCACCGGATTGCATAATCCGTTTTAATTGCATGTTTCTCTCCATAGCAGTGCGAATGCCATTTGCATGCAAGAACGCACTGCGAAATCAACGTTTCACTCGATTTTTTAAACGACGATGATTCTCTGGAAAGGGCTACTCCAGAAAGGAGACATTGGCCAGATAGATGTCAGGCTGAGAGTGGTGTATCGAAGGTGGAGGTTCCGAAACCCAGTTTCGGGATGGCTCAGAGTCGAGCGATATCAATTCAGAGATGATATAAAGCAGAGTAAAAGCCGGTTTGCTGTCGGACTGTGAATACTGGATATAGTGGTCATCAGTATCACAATCCGGGCAAGACTGATCTGCTTTCTGAAGGTGCTCTACCGGGGAAGGGGTGCAGCATTCATGATTCATGCCCATATCACCACTCATTTCAGAGGTATCCAGTGACACCTTCTGCATGTGTAGCTGGGCTGAATCCATAGCCTGAGTCTGCTCCATCAAGCAAACCTGCAACAGCATAAACATCAGCAGAGCAATCAGTGCTGTGCCGAGCTTTTGTCGATGTCGCAGATTCAAAAGAGTGATAGACATAGGGCAAAAAAATAAGGGTTCAGTAACTCAGCTTAAACCTTCCAGTTAGTGGAAGGTCAATCCGAAATCTACGAAGTACTGATTAACGCTCCCATCTAACATTCTCTTTTATTTTATTTGCTGGCACTCCAGCCAAAATTATATCTTTTTCTGAAAACTCTCTAGATACAACAGATTTTGCCCCAACAACACTCCCATCGCTTATCTTAGAGCCTTTAAGAACTAAAACATCCCTCGCTAACCAAACATGATTCCCTATCGTAATGCTTTGAGGAGGGTTCAAATGCCTGTCAGAAGTTTTTTCATATATAGGATGCTTGTCACCCGTTCTTATCATTATTCCCGTTGAAAACATACAATCACTTCCAATTTTGATTGAACAGCCGTTATCCACCAGTAGATAAGCATTTTCAACTGACAAGTCGTTACCAATATCTATGTTCATATTGTCCCCGTATGTCAGATATATTTTTCCACCTCCATACCTACAATTATCACCGAGAACTAATGTATTGTTTTTACCCTTGATCCGAATTTGAGTATTAGAGATTCTGACATTCTTCCCTATTACTAACTTACAATTGTCTCCACCAATCGTTATCTTGACTTTACTTAGCCTGCTATCGTAGTCATCTGGTGCAACTATCGAACAATTAGTTCCTTTTACGGTAATTTTATTTTTTTTGATGATATTGTGTAAGGAAATCCTGTACGCCATGATCAGTTACCTTAAGTCCGCAAAAATTCATCATTACTAAAACAAAGAACTATAGCGTGCTAACCACTTGTCAAATATAAGAATTTCCACATTTTTTGATGGCTACCTTTAAGTAAAAATCAGGCATTATCCTCTTCCACCGCATCATAAAGGCGCTCCAGAATATCGGGGATAGCGGACATCACCCGATTCCAGCTGGGAATAAAGGGCCTTTCCATCGGGTTTTCGAGGAAGTGCTGCCCTGCCTCCATAATGTTTCTGGCAAACAGCTATACAGCTCGCTCTTCGGTATCACGATCGACATGAAGGCCGTTCATCACTGCATCGTCGTAATAGGACTCAATAAAATCGAGTGCTACCCGGTAATAAGTAGCCTTAATTGTCCGGAAGGTTTCAGTATTGAACTGCACACCATTGGTGGCCAGCTTTCTGAAAATGGCCTTAATAATGTCATGGCTCATCTTGGACAAACCGGCATTCCGATCTTCTTCCGAAAGCGGTTGATGCTTGTGATCGTAGACGTCTGCAATATCAACCTGACACAGTCGTTTACTGGAATAATTTCGCTTAACTTCTGACAGTACGCCTATTTCCAGCCCCCAGTCACTGGGAATCCGGATATCATTGAAGACACTGGTACGCATGGAAAACTCGTCCGCCAGTGGGTAACGGAAACTGTCTAGATATTCCAGATACTCCATAGGGCCGTGTATTTTCTTCAGAGCGCGAAGCAGTAGTGTCACCAGAAGACGACTGACCCTGCCATTCAGCTTGTTGTCAGCCACTCTCGCGTAATACCCCTTGCAAAAGTCATAGCTGAAGGCAGGGTTGGCTACGGGATAGAGCAGTCTGGCCAGGAGATCCCGCTGATAAGTGACAATATCGCAATCGTGCAAGGCTACTGCTTCCGACTTTGCCGAAGCGAGCCCATAACCATAGCAGTACCAGACGTTTCTTCCTTTTCCGGCCTCTTTCGGAGCCAGTCCCTTGCTTTCAAGAAGTCGATCAATTTCACGTAACCGGGGGCCATCCTGCCATAAAGCCCGGTGATGCTGATTCAGCTGCCCGAAAAAATCTCTGGCATAGGCATACTCATCTTCACTGGCTCTATCCAGACCAATAACAATCTCGGAAAGATAACGAACCTGACTCAGTTCCTGCACAATATTCTTCAAGGCAGGTCCCTGTAACTCGGAAAACAGAGAAGGTAAGACAAGCGACATGGGGCGTTATCTGGAAAAGGCTTGCAGCTCCTGCTCCATATCTTCTGTTGAGCGAACTCTCAAGTTATGGAAATTGGTGATAATGCCATTCTGGTAAAAATCTCCCATAAAGACGGTCCCTTCTTCTATTTATAGTTTTATTACCTGTCAGCTTCGAAGTGCAGCCAGGCGTTATACCCCATACCGTTCGCACTGAGCCTGTCGAAGTGCATGAACCACTGATTGCGTGTATTTAATATCAGACAGATGTTTTGTAGCCGGCTGTTGGCTTTTTTCTGAGCGCGCCAGAACAGGAATATCCACAACTTCCAGCATGGGCAGATCATTGAAGCTGTCACTCAGGCCAACCGATAACCATTTCCGCCCAGGGAAGTTCTCCAGATAATGTTTGAAGAGCTTCTTCGCCGCCGAACCTTTACCCCCCTTGCCCGATACGTGATAGAAACGGCCTCCCCGAGTCAGGTGCAAACTTTCTTTAGCAAGCTGTTTTTCAAACTTTTCCAGCATTTTGTCACTGTCTTCCCATATCAAGGGTTCGCTGGCCTTTCGGTCTGCAGCCTGGCTTGCTTCTTCCTGACTGAGTCCGCAGAAGTCCGCTATTTCTCGATGGCTGCAGTCGCCAAACCCCTTGAACCGGAAGTCATATTGATCACGAAACTGTTGCAAGATTCTGCGAATAGCTTTGTAGGGATGACCATGAAAGTAGTGGGTATTGAACGGATGATCCAGCCCCATGTCCAGTTGCAGAGGCAGCACCTCACTGAGGGTTTTACTGGTATTAAAAACAACTGGAATGTTAAGCGCTTTCAACCGATCCAGTGCAGGTTTTGCTGCTGTCCAGCTGTAGCTATCATGATCCAGAAGCGTGCCATCCAGATCGGAGAAAATCACCAGCTGCTTCATCGCCTTTTTACAGTGGGGCACTGTCTCAACCCCTGAAAGTAGAACAGAATGCTATGTGTCAGTATGACTAACCCATTCGTTAGTTAAAAAAACACATTTAAATCAATTAGATAGAAGTACAGGACATCTAAGACAGAAAATAGTCAAAGCCAATTGAAACAGTAGGCCAACTTATGGGTCTTACTTCAAACCCCACTAAAAGGAGTAGGAGTAGGACCATGAAAGAAACCTATTACTCAAAGGCAATGCTCAGAAAAGCCTTTCAAATTTGTGCCATTGTTGGCTGTATGACTGCTGGCAACATGACTGTTTATGGATACGACGAAAACGATATTCCTTATCCCTGGACACTTCAGGAGGCCGAACGGTACTACCGACAAAGACTTGAACAGCTTATGGAGCTGGACTTAAAAGAAGACTTTCCTACGGATAAGCAAATCAGAGAAGCATTCCGACGCATTGCTGCTCCTACTCATCCTGATAAAAATCCAGACCCCCTGACACATAAACGAATGCAGAGGGCTGGCCACGCCAAGGACTTCTTGATCAACCCTGACCTGACATACTTTAACCAAAGATTTGACCTCGTTGGCAGACCCGACCTTCAGGAGCTCAGGAAAGAAAAGCTGAAGGAAGCGGTTCAGATCGCGAAAACCAATCCAAGAATATACAACAGCTATATGGAGCTTGGTTATTGGAAGCGTCGGTTTGGTCCAACCTATAACTACTATTGGTATACTTACTTTAAACCCGCAGATAAAACCAACGCGAAAGAAGAAAGTAATAGCCCAGAGACGCATTCTGAAACAGCTGGAGAAAGCAACCCGGGTTCTGAACTGACCAGGGTTGACACCAGCATTTTTGGCAAAACATCTACCCCCGAAAACAAAGACATTCAGGAAGATAAAGAAGCCCAGCGTGCTGAATACGAGCGTCTTTCCAAAAACAATCCTCAGGGTGGCAGCTATCACGTTGGTGTCGACCATGAGTTTACGGGACAGCCTCTGGAAAACTACGAGGTTTATGGCCCCGAGCTGAATCCAAAGCGTAAAGCCGCTCTGCAGTTACTGGGACTCACAGAGAANGAAAAGCTGAAGGAAGCGGTTCAGATCGCGAAAACCAATCCAAGAATATACAACAGCTATATGGAGCTTGGTTATTGGAAGCGTCGGTTTGGTCCAACCTATAACTACTATTGGTATACTTACTTTAAACCCGCAGATAAAACCAACGCGAAAGAAGAAAGTAATAGCCCAGAGACGCATTCTGAAACAGCTGGAGAAAGCAACCCGGGTTCTGAACTGACCAGGGTTGACACCAGCATTTTTGGCAAAACATCTACCCCCGAAAACAAAGACATTCAGGAAGATAAAGAAGCCCAGCGTGCTGAATACGAGCGTCTTTCCAAAAACAATCCTCAGGGTGGCAGCTATCACGTTGGTGTCGACCATGAGTTTACGGGACAGCCTCTGGAAAACTACGAGGTTTATGGCCCCGAACTGAATCCAAAGCGTAAAGCCGCTCTGCAGTTACTGGGACTCACAGAGAATGCCTCTCCCAGCGAAGCTGAGATTAAACATGCTTTCAGTGAGTATGCCAAAACGTATCACCCGGATAAGTGTGAAGACCCGCAGGCCTGCACCGAAGCCTTCTACCTGGGCAAAGCCGCGAGAAACTTTCTGCTGGGTATTGATCAGGAAGAAGACGACACGATCTATACCGGTGAGCCCACTTATCAGATTGCTGGAAAAGATACAGCCAAAGAAGACAAAGAAGCGGCTGCCCGAGCCAAGGCAGAAGCAGAAGCTGCCGAGGCTGAGCGCCAGCGTCAGGAACAGGAAAGACTCCGTCGTCAGCTGGAAGAAGCCAGTGCCATCAATGAAACCAGCCAGGTCGGCGCTCAGGTGAAAACGCTGTACGCAGCCGGTTTGGTGCAGTCATTATCGACTCAATCTACTGCCGCTATGTCTCATCACGGCACGGCCATGAACAGTTTCCACAACACTCGAATGCTGGCCAATGTCCAGCTGGAAGATCTGAACACCGGTGAGATGCTGGCTTCTGCCGGTGAGCACACCTTTAACAAGGAGCTGATTCAAGACGGTGGTCTCTACAGTTACGGCCAGATCTACGGCTTCAAGATGAACCAGGGCAAGGTGGATAACCTGGCCGGGTTTGATGCCAACGGTTACGGTCTGGAAGTGGGTGTGTTCAAACAACTGAACAGTGAGTGGTCTGCCGGTCTCATGATTGGCATTCAAAAGATGAGCTCCAGCTTCAAGGAAGCTCAGGGCAGCATCAAGGCCAGCAACCTTCGCATGGGACCTTTTGCTTCCTGGAACAAAGATCAGTGGCACTTCAACACCGCTCTGACCTACGGTATCACCGATATGGACAGTAAGCGTCGTGACCCTGTCTTTGGTCAGGAGTACAAGGCCAGCCCCAAGGCGAATGAATGGACGGCTTACGCCTCTCTGGGTTATGACATCAATATGGATCATGTCACTACCGGCCTGATTCTGACCCCAAACATTGAAGTGCTCTACATCAACAGTTCTATTGATGGCTTCAAGGAAAAAGGTCAGGGCGACAAGGCTCTGAAAGTCGACAGCCAGAACCGTACGCACATCATTACCCGTACCGGACTGCAGGCGTCTTACCTGATTCCGGATTCAGAACTGCCAAGAGAGTTCAGATTCGGAGTGGGTTATCAGAAGAGTATGCTGGATGAGTCGCCCATCAAGGTGGGCTATGTCGACCAGGGCAGTATGCAGCAGCTGAAAACCGGCAGTTATGGCAAAGATGCTATCTACTACAACGCCGGTTACTCAGTGGTGTTGAAAGACCACCAGAATCTGCACCTCGATTACTTCGGCTCTACAGGCAAGAGCAGCCAAAGCAATGCTCTGGCACTGACCTATGAAATGAAGTTCTAACCGATTTATCGGTTGCTCCCGGGGTCATACGGTTCGCCGTATGGCCCTTTTTTCTATCAAAATGCCACTATTTTCTAGGAGGCTGACCGAGAATAGCGTCCGAGCATAAAATTCAGTGGAAAAGATGGCCGTTCTTTCTGGATTTTAGGCCGGGCTGTCTATTCTCGGTCAGCCTCCTAGTGATCGCATTACCCTGCCATGACTGTTGAATGGCTATTTTGTCAGTACACCTGACCGACCTGTCAATACAAAAAAAACCTTAATAATCATAAAGATACAAAAATTTGAAAGAAGAATTGTTTCTACAGCAGTTTCCAAAGTGAAACTTCAGCTCTGAACATCAGTCTTACTTCTCAGTATCAAAAACGGGAGCAAGGCAATGAAAGGACTCAACTCAGCTGAACAGGCATTTAATAAAACTCTCTTAGCAATAGCCATTACAGGCTGTATTACTGTGAGTGTTATCAACGCCCAAGAAGACAGCAACGACTACGAACCAGAAGGATTTACACCTGAGGAAATTCAGGAATACCACGCAGAAAGGAAAGAGGCTCTCGATCTTTTAGGTATCAAAGAAGAGTTCCCTTCACAAAAAGCCATTAAAAAAGCATTTCGTGATTTCTCATTTAAAAACCACCCGGATAAACACCTGGGAGATAAGGAAAAGTATCAGGTATTAATGCAACAGGCAGGCGATGCCAAAGAGGGCTTGCTGGAGCCTCATATTAATGAGGAGAGAAGAAAGCAGATTGAAAAAGCTGTCCGTATCATGAAGAACAACCCTCAGGGTGGAAGCTACTGGGAAGGTGTTTCTGAAGTAGAACTGGACTTCTTTTACGAAGAAGATGACTGTGGTGTACCCAAACCGCATTACGATGATAACACCACTCCCGCTACAGCAGCTGTAGTTGTAAGCGCCCCGGTTACCCCTGCTTACGCTGCCCCCACTAAGCCTGCGCCTGAAAAGCTAGAGCAAGCCCCTCTGTCTTCTGATACATCTGTTGCAGCACAGCCAACGTCACCCAACAAAAGTGACAGCACCTCTTATGCTCGCAGATTCTACAACAGTGTGTTTATCAGAACTTCTACACCAGAAGATGTTCCCACAGAGAAGACAAAAAGTGCAGCCAGCAGTGAAGCCGTTTCTGTTCCAGGCAAGGTAACAGAAACAGAGTCTGTATATTCAACCACTTCGCCACAAACTACTCCTGTCAGCACCGCTGTTTTTGGTCCCAGGACTGAAGCAAAAACCAGTGCAGCCCCAACTGGCACGCCTTCAACTGCAATAACTGCTATCCCCACTGCCAGTGTTGAAGAGGAAATTAAACCGACTGAAGCCCAGACTACCAATACAAAGAGTCAGGGTCCGTCCTTTACTACTCGTCTCTACACCAGCATTTTTGGCCAGACTTCAATGCCTGAAGACGTTGATAAGACAACTGAAACGACCACCACGACAGAGCCAACGCCTACAGTAATACCTGTCAGTAGTCCTGTTTCAAATTCCACTCAACCAACCGATGCAAACTTTACTCCAACCAGTACAGAGGCCGTTGAAATTACCTCTACATCCGCTGTGGGCAGTGAGCCGAACATAACGTCTACTGCTACCCAGACAGTCGAAGCAAAGAGCCAGGGTCCATCTTTTTCTACTCGTCTTTTCAACAGCATTTTTGGTCAGACTTCCATGCCTGAAGATGCTGATAAGACAACGGAAACGGCCACTACGACAGAGCCAACGCCTACGGTAATGCCTGTCAGTAGCCCTGTTTCAAACACCACTCAACCACCCGAGGCAAACATTGCTCCAACCATCACAGAGACGATTGAAACCACCTCTACATCAGCTGCGAGCAGTGAACCGAAAATAACACCTACTGCTACCCTGACAGCCGACGCAAAGAGCCAGGGCCCGTCTTTTTCTACTCGTCTTTTCACCCGCATTTTTGGTCAGACTTCCATGCCTGAAGATGCGGATACAACCACTGAAACGGTCACTCCGACGTCTACTGTGACTACACAAACGTCTACCACAACAGAGCCAACGCCTACCGTGATGTCGGTCAGCAGTCCTGTTTCAGACTCTCATTTCTCAACCGATACAAACGTTGCTCCAACCAGCACGGAGACCGTTGAAATCACCTCTACACCGGCTGCAGACAGTGAACCGAAAATAACGCCTACTGCCACCCGGACAGAAGGTGCTGATAAGACAACTGAAACAGTCACTCCGACGCCAACTGTGAAAACAGAAACGTCCATCCCTGCAGAACCTACTGCTTCGCCTCATCCAGTGCCAAGCAGCACTACTGTTTTTGGCCATAAAACCGAGGCAGAAACCCTGGCCGAGTCCCCGACACCACCTCCTGCGGCTGAAACCGGGAAACCGGCTGCCTCAACAGGACCTTCTTATCTCTCACGGGTTTATGCCAGCATTTTTGGCAAAACATCTACCCCCGAAGACAAAGACATTCAGGAAGATAAGGAAGCCGAGGCCAAGGCAGAGAAAGAAAATCAGCGTGCGGAATACGAGCGCCTGTCCAAAAACAATCCTCAGGGTGGCAGCTATCACGTTGGTGTCGACCATGAGTTTACGGGACAGCCTCTGGAAAACTACGAGGTTTATGGCCCCGAACTGAATCCAAAGCGTAAAGCCGCTCTGCAGTTACTGGGACTCACAGAGAATGCCTCTCCCAGCGAAGCTGAGATTAAACATGCTTTCCGTGAGTATGCCAAAACGTATCACCCGGATAAGTGTGAAGACCCGCAGGCCTGCACCGAAGCCTTCTACCTGGGCAAAGCCGCGAGAAACTTTCTGCTGGGTATTGATCAGGAAGAAGACGACACGATCTATACCGGTGAGCCCACTTATCAGATTGCTGGAAAAGATACAGCCAAAGAAGACAAAGAAGCGGCTGCCCGAGCCAAGGCAGAAGCAGAAGCTGCCGAGGCTGAGCGCCAGCGTCAGGAACAGGAAAGACTCCGTCGTCAGCTGGAAGAAGCCAGTGCCATCAATGAAACCAGCCAGGTCGGCGCTCAGGTGAAAACGCTGTACGCAGCCGGTTTGGTGCAGTCATTATCGACTCAATCTACTGCCGCTATGTCTCATCACGGCACGGCCATGAACAGTTTCCACAACACTCGAATGCTGGCCAATGTCCAGCTGGAAGATCTGAACACCGGTGAGATGCTGGCTTCTGCCGGTGAGCACACCTTTAACAAGGAGCTGATTCAAGACGGTGGTCTCTACAGTTACGGCCAGATCTACGGCTTCAAGATGAACCAGGGCAAGGTGGATAACCTGGCCGGGTTTGATGCCAACGGTTACGGTCTGGAAGTGGGTGTGTTCAAACAACTGAACAGTGAGTGGTCTGCCGGTCTCATGATTGGCATTCAAAAGATGAGCTCCAGCTTCAAGGACTCTCAGGGCAGCATCAAGGCCAGCAACCTTCGCATGGGACCTTTTGCTTCCTGGAACAAAGATCAGTGGCACTTCAACACCGCTCTGACCTACGGTATCACCGATATGGACAGTAAGCGTCGTGACCCTGTCTTTGGTCAGGAGTACAAGGCCAGCCCCAAGGCGAATGAATGGACGGCTTACGCCTCTCTGGGTTATGACATCAATATGGATCATGTCACTACCGGCCTGATTCTGACCCCAAACATTGAAGTGCTCTACATCAACAGTTCTATTGATGGCTTCAAGGAAAAAGGTCAGGGCGACAAGGCTCTGAAAGTCGACAGCCAGAACCGTACGCACATCATTACCCGTACCGGACTGCAGGCGTCTTACCTGATTCCGGATTCAGAACTGCCAAGAGAGTTCAGATTCGGAGTGGGTTATCAGAAGAGTATGCTGGATGAGTCGCCCATCAAGGTGGGCTATGTCGACCAGGGCAGTATGCAGCAGCTGAAAACCGGCAGTTATGGCAAAGATGCTATCTACTACAACGCCGGTTACTCGGTGGTGTTGAAAGACCACCAGAATCTGCACCTCGATTACTTCGGCTCTACAGGCAAGAGCAGCCAAAGCCATGCTCTGGCACTGACCTATGAAATGAAGTTCTAACCGATTTATCGGTTGCTCCCGGGGTCATACGGTTCGCCGTATGGCCCTTTTTACTGCCTACCGACTCTGCACTATGAGAATGTTGCTCTATCAGACCTCGTAGCTATTTTCATGGTTCGGGGTGAGCCGCATTTCCCGCTCATGGCTGTTTAACCCTGAAGAAGCCATGACTCCTGGAAGCCTGTCACTGAACAAAAGCAACCCCGCTACGTTTGATCAACGGGCAGAAAAAGCTTAAATACCTATTGCCACACCTTCCCGACGTGGATCAGCACCTCCTTCAAGACCCTCTTCAGTAATCACAATTCCATGCAGACCACTGTTCAGTTCTCTTACTTTCACAGGATACCCCAGCTTTTCCAGCTCAGGTTTCAGCCGCTCTGCTTCGGTATCCTGTTCCAGCTCATAAACGCCAAAAGGATTCAGCTTATGTGGTAGGGCAATGGCTTCCTGGATATCCATCCCCCAGTCGATATGAGCAACCAGTGTTTTGGCAACATAACTGATTATACGACTGCCACCGGGCGACCCGATCACCATATATGGCTGGCCTTCTTTATTCATGACAATGGTGGGCGCCATAGATGACCTTGGTCTTTTACCAGGCTCAACCCGATTGGCAATGGGAGTACCATTATTATGGCTGGCAAAGGAAAAGTCAGTCATTTCATTGTTCAACAGGAAGCCGCCTACCATCAGCCGTGAACCAAAACCATTCTCAATGGTCGTGGTCATGGAGAGTGCATTACCTTGTGCGTCGACAATAGAAATATGGCTGGTAGAAGGCAGTTCAATGGACTGATCATCCGCCTGAATAGATGCATGCTGCCAGACAGGCGTGCCTGCTGAGACCGTCTTCAAAGCCTGATCAGACGACTGGAGCAGTTGAGCTCTGTCTGCCAGATATTGATTATCCAGGAGCCCCTGAACAGGTACAGGGACAAAGTCACTGTCAGCCAGATAACGCGCGCGGTCTGCGAATGCCAGCCTGGAAGCACCGGCAAACAGACGCCAGGATTCTGGGTTCACCGGCCCAAGACTGGCCAGATCATAAGACTGCAAAATGCCCAGAATCTGTCCTACCGTGGTAGCACCCGAGCTGGGAGGCCCCATGCCACAGACAGAGTATTGTCGATAACCTGAACATACAGGTGTCCGTTCTTTTATCTGATAGTTTCTCAGATCTTTTTTCGACAGAAGGCCAGGGTTGCCTTTGGCTTCTCTAACTGTTTTGACAATCCTGTCAGCCAGTTGACCTTCATAAAAGGCCTTAGAGCCTCTACTGGCAATCAGCCTCAGAGTTTTGGCAAACTCGGGATTTTTAAGGACGGCTCCGGCCTGAAGCGGCTGGCCTTTTTCATCAAAGAAATACTGGCGAGTATTCGGATAGCGGCTGAGTCTTTTCTGATCTTTAGCAATCAGACTGGCCAGCCTGGGAGAAACAGTAAATCCCTCTTCAGCCAGTTTAATAGCAGGCTGAAAAAGTTCAGACCATGGACGTTTACCATAACGCTGGTGCAGGTCTTCCAGCAGCTTGACAGTACCAGGTGTACCCACAGAGCGTCCGCCAACCACAGCATCGTAGAATTTTAATGGCTTGCCATTATCGTCCTGGAATAACGTGGGAGTAGCCTCTGAAGGTGCTGTTTCCCGACCATCCAGAGTTGTCAGTGTGTTCTTCTGAGCATCGAAGTAGAGCGTAAAAGCGCCCCCACCAATACCTGACGATTGAGGCTCCACCAGATTTAGAACCAACTGAACAGCAATGGCAGCATCTGCAGCGGAACCGCCTTTTCTAAGCACTTCATCGCCTGCTTTTACTGCCAGTGGATGGGCAGCAACCACCATATGCTTACTGGCTTTTACCAGACTTTTTTCTTCAAACCCTGTCGCTGCTTCCGGTGCCAGATCATCACTGACATTCACCTCTTTTGCCTGCAAGGTGATGCAAGCAGCCAATAAACTGGCGGTGATAGCACACCGTCTGAAAATTCCCCCAGACATGGACAGACCTCCTTTTGATTGTTTTTTTATCAGGTCTGTCCATGGTTTCAGTGTTGGCCCTAATGTGCAATGGCTTTCGAAATTGAACCTAACCTGATCAGTAATGTTGACAACAAACCAAACAAGTCTATAAATAGACTAAATATAAACCAACGAGATCAGGAGAGATCCGATGAAGACAATAACTGTCAGTGGCTTGAAGGCCAATGCAGCAAATCTTGATGCTGAGGGAGGTCTTATCATCACTCAGAATGGCGCACCAAAATATGTTGTAGAAACCTACGAGGATTACGAGAAGCGGGAACAGGCTATTGCACTTCTTAAACTGATGACAATGGCTGAGTCAGATATCCAACAGAGTCGTACCCTGACCAGTGAAGAACTAAAGTCTCAATTGCTAAAAAAACAAAGTGACACCTTCGAGGAATGAAATCAGAAGTGGACATAGTTTATACCCAGACTTTTCTAGCAACTGCTGAGCGGGTTGTTGACTTCTTAACGCCGGAGCTAGGCAATCATAAATCTGTCAGCGTGATCAATCATGTAGTTGAGAGGCTTGAAAAGAGAGTTCTGGAGCACCCTGTATCTTGCCAGGTTTCTCCTGCACTGATCGAGTTAGGAGTTACGGCCTACCGAGAATACAATATCGAAACCTTCAGAGTCCTTTATCGCTCCTCTAATGATCAGCAGAAAATATTTGTCCTGGCGCTACTTCATCAAAAGCAGGATATAAAAAAGCTTTTCCATGATATAGCGCTACTTAGAAATCTCCATTAAGCCATAAAAAGACCCCTATCTGACCTCACACTTAAAGAAAATGAAGTTAGGCGTTGTGGATAACCTTTTGTAGCTATCAGCACAGAGAGACTTCATGCGTTCAGAGGGTTTTCCTTCTGACAGATTAGTTACACACAGACCGGCTGAAGCCAGACTTTCAAACCATTCCGTCAACGAACGACGATAGAAGCTTACTTCGACAGGATGACCCACTGTATCCCACTCTTCCGTGATCAGTTCTCTCTGAAAGTAATTGCCGGAAGGTGACACTTCAAAATCCACAACGGGATGATGGGTAGAGAAGATGAACACGCCTCCCTGCTTGAGAAGACGCTTTACATCACCGAAAAATACGCTGACGTCTTCAATGTAATGCACGGTCAGAGGGCAAATAATGACGTCATAGCTGGCATCTTTTTCTTCTGGCAACCCGAGGGAAAGGTCCTGCGCATAAGTTTTGACCGCTTCACCAAACTTCTCTCTGACAATCTCAACCATTTCCTGAGAAGCATCTACTGCAGTCACTGTCGCTCCATGGCTGATCAGGTACTCTGCATAAACTCCCGGTCCACATCCCAGATCAAGAACACTTTTCTCTGCAAGTTCAGGCAGCATGGCGATTAGTGATGGACGCTCCAGATTGCCATTGTAGATATTATCGGTAATGGCCTTTTCATAGTCTCTGGCGAACTGCTCGTACATTTTGCTCATTCTGACACTCTCCGATGCTTATTTTCTGTGCGCAAGAGAGTATCAGGAAAACAAAATCCAACCATTCGAAAAAGTGCTAATGAATGCCTTCTGAACGATCGATCTGCGCCACTCAATCAAAAAACGACACATCCCGGAAGCCTGTCGGAACTATAGACAGCATGAAGATGACGGTTTTTGTTTAGGATTTGTCTTGAAATAACTTCCCGATTAAAACATGAACTCCGTTCACCCTGAGCCTGTCGAAGGGTGGTGGCTCTGGGCTTCGACAGGCTCAGCCCGAACGGGGAGAGGGTGGTCAAATAAGGACGTTATTTACGGACTATTCCTTAGCTGCTGGTGCACAACATGAATGATCTATGTTGGATTGCTCATGTTCAGCCTCACAACAGTCGGCTTCAATGCAACATTCCTCAAGATTAAAAGCATTACATTCTCCTCCTTGCTCACAACGCCCAAGCAAGGTTTCGTTGGACAGATAAAAGCTTGTGAACGCTTCAACAAAATCATCGGAGACTGTTTTTTCAGCCAGTCCTGTTGCCAGCAGGCTTTTTTGCCATGCTTTGGTTTTGGGATAAAAAGCCAGAAAATCGTAGCCCGTGTTCTCGTGAATGATATGGGCACGATGTAATACGGGTAGCCAGGCACCCAGACTGCTTTCATCTTTCAGAGTATGTGCCTGGATATGAGCCTTGATATAAACATCCTGAAGGATATCTTCTGCCGTTGCAGAATCGCCCACTTTTTTACGGATAAAGCCCAACAACTGAGCTTTGTGTTCTTGCCAGTGGTTTAACATGACTTTGTGCTCTTGAAAACCTGTTAGAGCTCTATCTGGTCAAGCCAATTCTCGACACGAAGTCCTTCTACACGATCAAATTCTTTACGGTTATTCGTCACAAGAACAAGGCCTTCACTTCTGGAATGACCTGCAATATGTAAATCATTGACTCCTATTGGAGTACCTTTACGCTCCAGATCTGCTCTTATGTCTCCATAATGAGCTGAAGCTTTCCGCCCATAATCAAGCACTACAAGACGAGTGATAAAACGCTCAACCTTGCTTCTATTTCTCTTCGAATCAGCGCTCTTCTCAACACCATGCAGTAGCTCTGACAAAGTGATGGTGCTTATAGCCATCTGATCATCATGACGATTGAAAACATCCAAAAGCTCTAATGGCCGGCGCTTGATGGTATAGATCACCATGTTCGTATCCAGCATATACTTCAGCATCAGAATGACTCCCGGTCGGCCTGTTCTTGTGATGCCCTCTCTTCCATAAAATCATCCGTAACGCCTTCCTCAGCTTCTGCTAAAAAAAAGGCATCCCATGTATGTCCAACGGGTGAAAGAATACGATCCTGACCCCTTACTCTGACCTTTACTTTCTTGATGTCATCCGGGAAGCGGGTTTCAGCAGGTAATCGAACAGCCTGGGTTCTATTGTTAACAAAAACAGTGCCTTGAGCCATGATAATTCCTCGAACTATTGCCATATACAAAGTATATATAGCACTAGCTATATATCAAGGCTATATACAAAAAGATATTCAACCATACCAGTAAGAAAACCAATCAGACTAAAGGTTTTTTAGTCACCACCTGTGAAATATTATTTGAAACACAACTCCGCATAACGAGCCAACCCGGAAGTCACAGAGCCATCAAAGTCACCATTAACAATGGGCGTATCGGGCAATACTTCCGCAAGAGCTTTTCGAATAATGGGAGAGCGAGCGGAGCCACCAGTAATGTAAATAGAATCGGGACGAACACCCGCCTGTTTAATCGACTCCGTCACCAGGCTGGTAATGCCTCGCAAAGGAGTGACAATAGCCTCTTCCATTTCATCCACATCAACGGGAATGCTGAGTTGCTCAGTCTTTAAATCAATGAGTGCTGTATGAAGACCACTCTCCCCCAGTGCGATTTTGGTATTTTCAGCTTCCTGAATAATTCCATAACCCAATGTGTCCTGATAGACACGAAGCAACCTGCCTACTTTTTCGGGGTGCTCTGCCTTGGCCACTGTCTGCTTCAAGACTCCCAGGTTGTCATAGGCATAAAATCTTCTTTGAGCCTCAACATCCTTGATCGCTATGGGGTCCCAAAAATTAGCCGTAGGAATCGGCCGACCTTTCACACAAACTCTGTCATAAAGCGCTTAAAGGCGATGGCTATATCCAGATCGTTGCCGCCAATAAACTTACCCGAGTGTGCAATCATAGAGTCGGCCCGGTCTTCTTTCTCAAACCAGCTCGGCCCCATTTTTAACATGGAGCAGTCTGTTGTGCCCCCGCCTATATCAACGACCAGAACCGTCTTGTCTTCGGTCAGCGTTGACTCATATTCCAGTCCCGCTGCCACGGGCTCATATTGAAACTCAATGTCTTTGAATCCAGCTCTGCTGGCCGCACGACGTAAAATGGCCAGGGCTTGCAGATTAGATTTTTCCCCACCCCTGTTGTGAAAGTTAACAGGACGGCCTATCACCACCTGTGGACAATCTTTTTGAAGGGATTGTTCGGCCAAGCATTTCACGTTGGCCATCATGGCACAGACCAGATCTTCAAAAATGGACAGCTGAATGTCACGCAACCCAAGGAGTCCCAGAAAGGATTTAGGGGACTTAACGTAGTAAGTCTCTGTTGGGTCTTCCAGATACAAAGCTGTAGCCTGTTGACCAAACCGAACATCATCGGCGAGCAGGTGAATCCCTTCTTCTTTATTCGTTCGCATCGAGCGGCTCAATAACGCTTCACCTACCTTACCTTCCGGCAAGATATTCATAAAACGATACAAATACTCTGACACCGCCTCTCTGTTTGGCGCACTTAATGTAGAAGGGATATAACGTTCTTCTGCCATCAGGGGAATAGGCTGGATCTCACCATCCACCCTGTGTGCGACAGAACAATTAGCCGTGCCGTAGTCAAAACCTAAAGCCATGTAGCCTCTCAATAAATCAATGCGAGCAGGAGCGAAAGAACAGTTTTTTCAGATGATAAACAAAGTGCTAAGTGAGCAGACGAGTGTTCGATGGCTATTTTATCGGACAAATATCCACCGAAAACGTAATGTTAAACGCTTTACCTATGGACAGGTCAACAGAAGGAAGAAAAGTTTTTCAGGATCACCACAGGAAGTGTGAACTCAATATTATTCTGTTTATTTGACTGGCGTTATTGATCAGCCGTTTGGGTTTCTCATCACCGTAAGCTCCCCCAGATGAACAGTAAGTTCGCTGCGCTCACTCCAACTATCCAGCGGGTTATTAAGATCATCCCATGTCAGATAGATACTGTTTTCCTGCAAGAACTTCTGTTCGTACTGGCTTTGTGCGCCAGCCCTTACTAACCAAACTGCCATGAGTCGTCAGGCTTATCCCTCTTCCTTAAAATAATGCGTAGCTGTATTCGGAAAACAATCACTGTCTAATAAACACGCCTTTACCTCTGGAACATCAGCAAACACAGTCATCCACACAGACCAATAGGACACTCTATCGAGCATGATCATTATCCCTTCAATATCTATATATCCATTGGCAAACTGGTCTTTTATTAGGTTCGCCCTCCTAAACTCAGCTCTTCGGCCCAGATTCAACGTCTTTTGAACTTCAAGGCCATCATCCAGCTTAACCAGCACTTTGAGGTTTTCTGCTGCCTGCCGGGCTGCATTATCCAATTCAGGGTTGGCAAAAACCCGCCCCGTTTCTTCGTAAGTAAAGGCGTGGAAGGTGTTATCGGTATCGGGCCAAAGATAACCTTCACGGCGGTCATTTTTGTCTTTTTTGAAATCCCGGTTGCAACGTGAGCAGCCTAACAACAAGTTAGTCCACTCAACTTCAAGGCCAGCCTCCTTGGATTTTGGTACTACGTGCTCAACATCCATTTTGTCAGGGCGTTCACAATATGAGCAAAATTGCCCAAAACTCTCTATCAGAGATTTAAGGTAGCTCTTGTAGGTTGAATAACTGTTTTCAATATCGAGTCGATCAACCGGCCTCATCCATCCAGCCCCTGTTTTTTCCTCTGCGCTTTTAACAGTGCGACATAGGCCGGATGCTCTGAAAATTCCAGCTCGTATTGATCCAGCTCATTACTCAACTTTTTTACCTCTGCATCGGTGGCGGGTTTGCCAGCCTCAAGCAGCTGGTAATACTTCTGGGCGGTTTCCATCATTTCTTGATACAGGGCACTTCGTGGTGTATCTACTCCCATTACGTCAGTCACAATATCCTCCACTCCACGATTCCACTGATCTGCATCCTGTTCAGGATTGTTCATATGATCAAGGTTGATAATTTTTCCATGATCCAGGGACTGTAGAATAAAAGGAGAATGACTGGTCACCACAAACTGGATATTTTCGAAATATTCCAGCAGCCTGGGTAACAGTAGTTTCTGCCAGCCAGGATGAATATTGGCATCAACCTCATCCACCAGAACAATACCGGGCGTTTTTCGAGCGGCGTCTTTCCCCAGGTGCTGATTGAGCTGAGCACAACGCATGGCCAGGTCACCTGCCAGGGTGATCATATTGCGCTGTCCATCGCTGAGATCAGAGTAGGGGAATGCTTTATCCTTGAATTCCACAACCAGCTCAGAGTGCTCCGGCGAATAATAACTATGGGTTGCGTTGGGAATCATAGCCGTAATAGCATCCAGAACGGCTACCAGTGCTGGCATATCAGGTATTCGTTTCTTGTAGGCGATGCGATCAATCCACTCCAGCCACGGCATCAATGTTTTATTCTGAGCATCAGATTTTAACGCATAGTAATAGCCAAGAGCCGTATTCGCTGCGGTGAACTTGTTGACATTCTGTGTTTTCTGCCCGGCCCACAAACGTCCAGTTCCGTAATAAACCAGCACAGGCAGGTTTTCAGCAACAGCTCCTTCTGTTTTTTGTGTCTCATAAAGCCGGGCTGCTTCTGCACTGATTTTTTTGCACCCTTCGTTTGTTGTTCTTCCGCCGGCCTTTTTGAGTAACCTGTGCCAACTCAATGAGCGGTGTTGACCAACAGGACCACAAGCAGCCACCTTGCAGTTTTCCTTAAGCTCGGTTGTCGCTACTTGATTTGAGGTGAGAATATAACGCTGGACATCACGGGCATGCAGATTTCTGACAAATGCCTGCTTTGTTACCCCAACATAACTGTGAGGCACGCCCAGCAGAAAGCCCCCCATAGCCACAGAAAGCCCTTCAAGTATGGTGGTTTTACCCTTGGCGTTATCGCCGACGATCAGAGTGATACGTTCATCAAGATCGAACTTCGCCTGCTCAAAGCAGCGAAAATTCTCCAGACTCAATGTGTTAATTTTCATGCAGCGCTTCCCGTCCTGGTGCCGGTGCGTTTTCTGGGTTTGGTTTTTTTACCTGCCATTATGGCACGCTCCGCCTTGATTTTCTCCAGCAGAGCCTCGGCAGAGTTTTCGCCACTGATCAGCTCGGGGTTGTCCTTGCGCCACTGCTCGGTCAGCTCGCCCCGGAAGGCTTTGGCGAGGATGGACTGGGTGAGGTTGCTGACTTTTGTCAGGGCGGCTTCGGTTTGTTTTTCGATGGTGTCGGCGTGGGCGAAGAGTTGTTCTACCCGGCGTACTATTTCGGTTTGTTCTTCAAGAGACGGCAAAAGGAGAGGCGTACATGAAACTACTGTTTGGTTTATCTTCGGCATATTGCCTGATGTGCCTGTTGCATTATCTTTAAAGTATTTTCTGACATTCCCAGACAGCAACGAGTAATGAAGAAACTCACCAAGTACTTTTTCATTAGGTGTACACTTCATCATCAAATCTGGATAAACATAAGCATCATCCTCTCCGCGATAAATTGCACTGACACCAACATAATCAATGGTATTTGCTCGCTGAATCAGAATGTCGCCGTTCTTTATCCAAAGGTGCGATTTTTCATCAATATCAAGCTCTACATACTTGAATTTATCACCAAGAAAAATACCCGACGTGGTTGCTGAAAGGGTTAGGTTTTTATATGAGGTTATATAATCCACGCCTTTTGGTGACTTACCATTTCGAGGCTTCGCTCTTACCACATCCAGCAATTTCACTAGCTGCCAGTCAGCTGACTTATTCCCACACCACTCCGCCGTCAACTTCCCACTCACAGCAGCAGCCAGTACCGACTGGCGGAAACGCTTCATGGTTTCGCGGGTGCGTTCAAGGCGGGCTTTGGTGCTTTCTGCCTGGGCCAGCAAGGTGTCGAGTTTGCGCGCAATAACTTTTTGCTCTTCAACCGGTGCAAGCACTACAGGTAAAGTAAGAAAGCGGGCCTGAGTCATATTCAGTCCACTTTCATTAATGCCTGTTTTTCTATCATTAAGCTCTTTTTGGGCAAACGATGTACGGAGCCAAGACTCTATGTATTCGGTATGAACATGACTTTTGGGAAAACGTAATCGATACATTTTCCCTGAAATCATTAATTTGGAACGTGTTTTTTTAACGTGACATATAACCCCACAACGTGAACGTGGCCCCGCATTAGTGATCAAAAGATCACCATCATGCACTTCTATTCTTGGCTTAGGTTCTTTACTGCTGGGCAAACGTTTGTTTTCACCCTCAAGATAATATCCATCCTGAATAGCGGTCGTTTTTAAAACACCCCATTCATCAATATCAGCTGGGGACTTTTCGCACTGAGGGCTCCAGCCTTGATGTATTATTTTTCCATCACTCTGCGCTTCCAGTAGCTTTTCAATATCGGTAATGCACCAGCTCTCAGGTAGTGTAAGAGTCTCCATTACTCAGCCCCACCCATAACTTCAGCCATTAGAGCCTTCTGCCCATCCGCCGCTTCACTTTCCCCCAGCTCTCGCAACAGGTTATCCAGCTCACCCAGAGCCTGAACCAGATCGGTCATGGCTTCACCAGCCAGCACACCCGGTTCTGGTAAGTCGGCAGCGTCCACACTGTCGGCATCTTTCAGCCAGCTGATATCCAGTGAGTCGGATTTATGTTCGGCAATCCACTGGCGGGAGAAACAGCGCCAGCGGCTGTGGGCAAGCTTATTGTCTACCTCTTTATTTTCATCGGTGCTGTTCAGTTCAATCTCTTCAGCATTAAAGCTCCACTCGCCTTCGGTACGCTTGCTGGTGCCATCAGGCTTCTTCCCAAACACTTTCTCGAAGGGCTTCAGTTGCGCTTGACCAAAGGGCGTACGCTTGCCGAAATTGGGCATATTCGTTCGCAGGTCGTAGACCCAGACGTTTTTAGTGCAGTTATCTTCCTGTGACTTTTTCTCTGGTGATCCTTTCGTGAAAAACAGCACATTGGTTTTCACGCCAGCAGCATAAAAAATACCAGTAGGCAGTCGTAAGACAGTGTGCAGGTTGCACTTGTTCATTAAATCCTGGCGGATATCGGTGCCGACGCCGCTTTCAAACAGTACGTTGTCTGGCAGCACCACCGCCGCCCGGCCACCGGGTTTCAGGTTGCGGTAAATGTGTTGTAAAAAGGCCAGCTGTTTGTTGCTGGTTGGGAAGGTGAGGTCTTTGCGGGTAATGGAGGCTTCGCCGCCTTTACTGGTACCAAAAGGCGGATTAGCCAGAATCACATCGGCTTTTGGCAGGTTTACACCCACCTGCCCGAGGGCATTACCCAAGTGCACAACACCGTCGGCATCCCCTTCCATCCCATGCAGAAGGCAGTTCATTAACGCTAAACGACGGGTAGAAGGCACCAGCTCAACACCCACAAAAGCATCGTTTTTCTGGAAACGTTGCTCCTTGGCCGTCAGGTCAAACAGATCATCAGTTTGTTTTTTGATGTAGCTGTCTGCGGCAATCAAAAAGCCTGCGGTGCCTGCTGCCGGGTCTTGTACCACTTCCCCGGCTTTTGGTTGGGTACAGCGCACCATAGAATCAATCAACGCTCTTGGGGTGAAGTACTGGCCTGCGCCGGACTTGGTTTCGTTGGCGTTTTTTTCCAACAGGCCTTCATAGAGGTTACCCAGGCCGTCTTTTTTAGCATCGAACCAGTTGATCTTGTCCAGCTGTTTGATCAGCTGTTCCAGGTGGCGGGGCTCACGCAGGCGAGTCTGGGCATCGGCATAAATGGCGGTAATCAGCGGGTCAGTATGAATCTGTTTTTCAATGGTTTTGCCGGGCTCGTCCGGGTCGGCTTCTGTGCGCTTGCCGGTGGACAGCGCCAGCAGCATCTGCCGGTAGTCGTTCAGCAGGATAATGCCAGACTTGTCGTTCAGGTCGGTCCAGCGGCAGCCTTCCGGCAGTGGGTGTTTTTGCAGGGTGCCTGCTTCGGTATTTTCGTGCACCATTTTGATAAACAGCAGCAGTACCAGCTCGGTCACGTAATCGGAATAGTTAATGCCGTCGTCTCTGAGTACGTCACAGAGGTTCCAGAGTTTTTGAACAATGTTGTCGCTGGTCATCGGTTCTCTTCGGGCAGAGCCCGCCTTAATGCAAAAATGGGTGGTAATGAGTGACGGTAATGAATGACGATAGAATAGGTGGTTAGCCTATCGGCTAATGCTCTGGCTAGCGGCTCTGGCTATTCTCAACTTCAACGCCTCAGGGAAGTCGTCATCTTCAATCAGCGAGGTGATGATGTCACCCAACAGCTCTTTATCAATGAGATCTTCGGCCAGCCAGACCGCATAGTTTTCCATCGTATGGATAAATTTATGCACGCAAAAACCGAGCCCATTCATTTCCAGAAAATAGGCTCCAAGGGCGATACTGGAACGTTTGTTGCCATCGACAAAGGCATGAAACTTGTTCACACCAAATACCAGATGAGTCAGCTTGGCTTCCAATGTAGGGTAATACTGATCATTTTGAATGTGCTCTAACACGCTCTCCAGAATACCCTGGTCTTTTATACCGGCCCGGCCACCGGAGTGCTCAATGATCCAGTCATGTTCTTTAACAGCATGGGCAACATCGAAGTAGAATAGCGGCAGATCGTCGTTGTTTTCATACATATCAACTATCCTTTCAACGATCCTTCAGTCGTTTGAACACCGCCAGTGTTTCCGGGTCAGACAATCGTTCTTCCAGCGCCTTGCTGGTTTCCCCCATAAATCGTTCAAAGTCAGTAGCCGGAACGGCTTGAACATAGGCCTGTAACTTCTCATGGAGAGCGTCTCGAAAGCAGAGGTCACGGCTGGCCATACGGGTGCGCGCCTGTTCCATGGTTGGCTTGAGGTAAGGGTTGTGTTCTATCTGGTCGATAATCTCATCCAGCTCTTTCGGCCTGAGCTTGCGGCCCAGTTCCTCGCTGCGAGTTTTCATCTCATGGGCCAGGCCATTTTCAATACTGGCAATCGCCTGAAGGACTTCTGCATACATGCTATCTCTGGGATTTTCTTTCTCTGCCAGTTTGAGAATCTGCCTGTACTCTTTAGCATCCTCATGAAACACAGCCTTGTACACCTTATTGGTGTACACACCGTATTTAAAATTGCCCATATCCAGATAGTCCCGCAGTGCAGTAGTGAACACCTGCCGGTAACTGAACTCCTGATAGGCTGCAGGCAAAAAAGCTTCGTCACGCTGATTGATAAACTGAGTATGACCACCGGAACGTTCAGCTATAACGTCAATGACAATATCAAGAATACGACTGCGAATAGCTCTGGCTTTCTCACTCTCGGTCAGCAGCATAGCCAGGTTCAGAAAAGCACGAAATGAGAATACCCCTAACACCGTTGTTTTGGTACCGACATCAATGTCGGTACCAAAACTATTCTTCAACTCTTTCAATGACTTACCACGAAGAACACGATAGCCATTCGTGGCCAGTTCCTGCTCATGGTTCGTCAGATAGCGCTCCACTGTGCGCTCATCAACCCCGAGTAGCCGAACAACCTGAACCTTCGTGAGAAGAATTTCCCCTTGCCATGTAATCCCACCGATCCCCAAGTGTTCCTGTATTTTCTCCAGTGCGTAGGGATTATTCAGTACATTCTGCCGATCAATAGTGGACGTGGTCAGGTCATTAGACATAGGGGTTCCTGGATAACATTAAGCCTCACGGCTCCCATACAAGTCTGAAGGCCGTTTCTCTCTGAGGTGATCGGGTACTTATAACTCATATTCTCATCCAGATTGGTATCTGCAACAAGTCAGAGCTTATCCGTTCGCCGCTTTTGATGGCTCCCAAAGTTCGTCATTCAACTGTTCAAGGACGTGATTGAGACTGTCTTTCAGAATGTTATTAAGCTGCTTCGCACCCCCGTGATCGGCAAAGCGTTCATTGACAAACTGCCGGTCGATAATCACTTCATGCTTGAGCTGTTTGGCCAGACGATCCAGCCATTTTCGCTGGGCCGGTGTCCATAAATGGCTGGCATAAATCGCTTCCATGGCCTGACTCACTCTCTGCTCGAAAGGAATCAGGGGCTCACCCAGTGCGGCCCGGCGGATATGCCCGATAATGCTGGCGGCAATGTCCTGATTAGTCTGGTTGCGTACTGCCGTTTGCAGTTTAGCCTCTGAGTAACCAGCCTGATCCAACAGCAGCTTGATTTCTTTTAGCTGCTCCCGGGTCAGGTCTCCTGGCTTGTTCACTACCACGGATAAGGCTGCAGATTCATTCAGTTGCTGCTGGATAAAGTCGTTAAAGCTTTCCAGGTAGTCTTCCGGGCGCTGGTGCTCACCATAGTTCTGGATGCGATCTCTGATTTCATCCGGATCGTGGGCGATCACCGGTTTGTATTCAGAACCAATCATGCTGGAAACTTCGCTAATCTGGTTCAATAGCCCGGTATGTTTCGTTATAAACTCTGACGCTTTACGTGGCCCCAGAGTACGTAAATGGCTGTGCAGATTTTTGGGTTCCACGCCCCACAGCTCCTGCAGCTCGTCCAGTTTGCTCTTTAACGCCGGGTTGCTTTCAGCTTTTTTCTCAGCCTTACGCAGCACTCGCATCAGCTTCTGGCCTAGCTGACTTAACACTGCATCGGCCTGGTTTCCCCCTGCCTGCTCACCAGGGCTGTTGAGGGCAGTTTCCAGCTTGTTCTGATCAGTGAGCTCTTCAACCAGTTGTTCCAGGGTGATATTGGGATTTTTCACCAGTGGCTTCATGGTGCTGACTTCACTCAGCGCCTTGTAAATATCCACCGGGTCATAAATGCGGAATACGGTTTTGCCAATTTCGTCACAACGGCGGGTAGCACGCCCTACCATCTGCTCGTACAGAATTCGCGATTTCACCCGGCGCAAAAACACCAAGTTACAGATTTTCGGGACATCAATCCCCGTGGTGAGCAGATCAACGGTAATAGCAATATTGGGGTAGGTTTCGTTTTTGTAACGACGAATCAGCTTGTCTACTTCATCACTCTGACCCGTGATTTTGGCCACTGCGGCCTGTTTGTATTCGTCACCATAAAGGGCTTTAAAGGCAGTATCCAACTGCTCCTTTACCCTATCTGCATGGCGATCAGTGACACAGAAGATCATGGTTTTTTCCTGACTGAACGGGTCCAGCTCCTGGACCAACTGTTCACAAATAACTCTGTTGAAATCAGGAGTGATGACTTTGCGGTTAAAGGCATCCACATCAAAGTTGAGCTCATCTTCCAGCTCTTCTGTTACCACTTCACCTGTCTGGGTATCAATGGCTGTGACGGTTTCGCCCTTTTCAAACTGAATACCCTGCTCTGTCAGTTTGGTGATATAGCGGATGGGAGGCTCATGGTCTATCAACCAGTCATCAGCAACCGCTTCGCGGTAGGAGTAGGTGTACACTGGGCGACCAAAAATATCGCTGGTGTGTTTAGCCGGTGTAGCTGTCAGGCCAATTTTCACAGCATCAAAATAGTCCAGCACACGACGGTAACTGGACAGGTACTGGCTGGCATCTCGTGTAGAGATTTCTCCCTCTGTCATTTCCTGATCAAGGGTGTATCCCCGGTGGGCTTCATCCACAATAATGCAGTCAAAGTCATCTACTGGAGGTGGCGTATCCGATGCGAAGATGCGTTTCACCATCGCTTGCACTGTGGCTACCTGAATACGAGTTTCAGCTTCAGCCGCCATATCACCCAACTCGGCGATGTTGTAAATTTTTGACAGGCTCTGATTCTGCTCCAGTGGTGCTTCTTTAAAGTTATCTAGCGCCTGATCACCCAGGGCTGTTCTATCTACCAGAAACAGAATGCGCTTGAATCTCTCCGCCTTAAGAAAGCGGTACATTAACCCGATGATGGTTCGGGTTTTACCTGTACCTGTCGCCATAGCCAGAAGAGCATTACTAATACCTTGAGCCAGGGTGCTTTCTACAGCCTTAATGGCTTTTTCCTGATATGTACGAAGGCGCAGGTAATCAAAACCTTCCTGTTGGAGCTTTTGCTCTGCAGCTTCTTTGCTTCGCTTTAGAAGATCATAGAGGCCATCAGGGGTATGAAAGCCCTGTAAAGCCTTAGCCAGATTACTATGCTGACGTACATCCCGGAACCAGGTACCGGACTGAGTCTCCAGCTGTTTGATGTAAGGACGACCATTGCAGGAATACACGAAAGGAATCTGGTAATGGCTATCCTGCTCATCAGGCCATGCAATGGTTCGCCCGGCTAACTCCCATGCACCTCTAACCGGATCTTCAATCTTAAACCCTTTACTATAACGCTCGGCTTGGGGGATTTTACCAGCAACATCCGTGTTCTCTTTCTTGGCTTCAACAATCGCTATGGGAGTGAGCCCCCGGAACAGAACATAATCGGCTCGTCCTCTTTTGCCCTGAAAACGAGTCGGCCATTCTGCAATGGCTTTATTCTTATCTTTTTCTGGCCTTGCTCCCTTTTTCCAGGTCAACTCCTGGGTGTCCGTTTCCCAGCCTGCTTCTACCAATTGCTGGTCAATCAGAATACGGGTTAACTCTTCACTCAGGCTAATGTTCTGACTGGCACTCTGGGTTTTTTTCGCGACCTGCTTGCGTTGTGTTGAGCGGGCTTTGTCGGTCTGATCCTTGATTTGCTTCTGCAGCTCGGCCAGCCTGGTTTCATATTGCTGCTGTTGTTTCGCCAGTGCCTGCTCATGGGCTTTGGCCTGTTCCGCCAGCTGTTGTGACTCTTCATCCATCGCATGAGCCAGAGCTTCGTACTCATCTTTCTCTTGCTGGATCAGATCGTTCAGTTGCTGGCTGGATACAAGCTGCCCACTGGTATCAGTCAAATCACCTTTTAGCTTTTCAATCTCTTCCTGAAGTTGCTGCAACTGCTTGCTTGGGTCACTGGGGATTTTGAACGGGCCGGGTTTAAATCGGGTTCCCTGTTTGCCAAAAGACTGGTGATACCAGACGGCCAGTTCTCTGGCCATTTTCAGACCTTCCAGAGCCTCTTTATGTTGGGTGCGGAACTGGTGGGTGGCGATATTGCCTTCACGGCGCAGAGTGTGAAAGAGCTGACGGACTTCCGGGCTGAAACGGATTTCCTGGTGAAGTAGGTAAAGTAAGTCTGCCTGTGTTGTTTTTTCTTCCTGTTCCAGCCCTACTTTCGCTGCGATATTCTGGGCCAGAGCTTCACCCAGTTGGCGGAGCTTGATCAGAGTAATATTGGGGTCACTGGAAAAAGAGCGCTCAGCCGCAGTGGCCAGCTCAACAAAAAGAGAGTCGTGTTCAGCAAGAAAATGAAAATTTGATAGCTGAGCTTTATGATCTGCCGCCATGTCGCTGTCTCCCTGATAATACTCACAGTCCATTGGGACTGGATGTACATTCCTTCGCTGTCAAAAGATAAAAGATGTGCTGGTTAAAGCATTTTACGGCATTAGCCGTGTGTATTACATCAAACCAGGAGAATGACCTTTGATAACTTCCTCGAAATAATGACCTCAAAGAATCAGGCTCTAAAAGAACGGACCATCACACTGCACAACTGCAATTGCCCAACTACAAGGAGTGTATACCCATTGGATTTCAAGATGCTACCAGGCGTCAAGTGAGCGAAGCTCCGTTATCTCCATGGATGGAGTGAACGCTGACAACAACGTAGCATCTTGAAAGACGATGGGCATATTCAGATTTCATCAGATGCTTGCTGCACCTATCAAGCACAACAAGCTACCTGATTTCAGGCTTTATTACTCATTCACAAGTAAAAGACATTCACCGCAAAAACATCATTCCACCGTCACAGACTTGGCCAGGTTACGAGGCTGGTCGACGTCAGTTCCCTTGATGATGGCTACGTAATAAGACAGCAGCTGCAGTGGCACCGTGTAGAGAATTGGCGCGACCACTTCTGGCGCGGTTTCTACGGGCAATACCTTAATTCCATCACCTGCTACCAGTCGGGCATAGCGGTCTGCAAAGACAAACAGCTGGCCACCCCGGGCGCGAACTTCTTCCATGTTGGATTTCAGTTTTTCCAGCAGGTCGTTGTTGGGAGCCACCACAATAACCGGCATATCATTATCAATCAGAGCCAATGGACCGTGCTTCAATTCACCAGCGGCGTAAGCTTCTGCGTGAATGTAAGAGATTTCCTTCAGCTTCAGTGCGCCTTCCATGGCAATCGGGTACTGAGTACCACGACCGAGGAAGAGACTGTGATGTTTGTCGGCAAAATCTTCGGCGACCGCTTCAATCTCATTACTCATTTCCAGCGTACTGCTGATAGTATGAGGCAGTTCTCTCAGGGCTTTTACGATTTCAGCTTCCTGCTCTTCGCTCATGCCTGTATGACGGCCAATCGCGGTAACCAGCATCAACAGGGCTGCCAGCTGAGTAGTGAAGGCTTTGGTGGAAGCAACACCGATTTCGGCTCCGGCACGGGTCATCAGCGCAATGTCTGACTCACGCACCATGGATGAGCCCGGCACGTTACAGATACTCAAAGAAGCCATGTAACCCAGCTCTTTCGCTTTTTGCAGTGCAGCCAGAGTATCGGCCGTTTCACCGGACTGAGAAAGGGTCACAAAAAGGCAGTCGTCTGGCACAAAGAATTTGCGGTAGCGAAACTCTGAAGCGATTTCTACACGACAGGGTATGCCTGCCAGCTCTTCAAACCAGTATCGAGCGACCATACCCGCATGGTAACTGGTACCACAGGCTACAATCTGAACAGCTTTGGTTTTATTGAGAATCTCGATACCGTTTTTACCCAAAATATCCAGATTCAGCTTTGTCTCACCCAGGCGCCCTTCCAAAGTGTTTGCAATGGCATCAGGCTGCTCATGAATTTCCTTGAGCATGTAGTGACGGTATTGACCCTTGTCACCGGCATCGTGCTCAATATCGCTTTCCTTGGCTGCACGGGTAACACTCTTGCCGTCTACATCGAAGACAGACACCGAAGTACGGGTGACTTCCGCTACATCACCTTCTTCCAGAAACATAAAGCGACGGGTTACCGGAAAGAGTGCCAGCTGATCGGATGCAATGAAGTTTTCACCCAGACCCAGTCCAATGACTAATGGACTGCCAGAACGAGCAACCACCAGACGTTCAGGATCTTTTCGATCCATCACCACCATGCCATAGGCACCTTCCAGTTGATGCACTGCTGATTGAACCGCAGCTATCAGGTTGTCTGTTTTTTTCAGTTCATGGCTGACCAGATGAGCAATCACTTCTGTATCGGTATCAGAAGCAAAGATATACCCTTCCTGTTCCAGGAAACTTCTTAGTAGCTCATGGTTCTCAATGATGCCGTTATGAACCACAGCAATATCTTCACCGGAGACATGAGGATGAGCATTGCGCTCATTAGGCTCGCCATGTGTAGCCCAACGGGTGTGAGCTATACCGGTCCCACCGGGCACGGGAGACTGATCAATAGCTTCGCTCAGTTCGGACACTTTTCCGGTTCTTCGCAGTCGCTGAAGATCGCCATTTGCACCGACAATGGCTACACCTGCGGAGTCATAGCCGCGATACTCCAGACGACGCAAACCTTCTAACAGAATGGGCGCCACATCCCTTTGCGCTACAGCACCTACAATGCCACACATAATTTTCTACCTTTGATCTGTGTTCTGCATGAGCGGCAGGGGTTCAGGTACACAACCTCCCCTGCCTGACCATCAATTCTTTTTGGTGGGACGCTGCCAACCATCGATATTTCTCTGACGACTCCGGGCCACACCCAGCTGACCTTCTTCCAGGTTCTGGGTAATGACTGAACCGGCCGCAGTAGTTGCACCTTTACCCACTGTCACCGGAGCCACCAGCGAACTGTTGGTGCCGATGAAGACATTATCTTCAATCACCGTTTTGTGTTTGTTGACTCCATCATAGTTGCAGGTCACGGTACCAGCTCCCACGTTGACACCGGCACCAATGTCAGCGTCACCTACATAGGTCAGGTGATTGACCTTACTGCCTTCACCAATGGTCGCTTTTTTGATTTCTACAAAGTTACCCACTTTGGCGCTTTCCGCCAATTGAGTACCTGGACGCAGTCGTGCGAAAGGCCCCACTTCACAGTGGGCGGAAACGTCTGCATCTTCCAGGATCGAGTGCGCCTTGATAATAGCGCCTTCCCCAATCTTTGAATTGCGAATGACACAGCCAGCCTCAATCACCACGTTATCCGCAATCTCGACATCGCCTTCCAGAATCACGTTGATATCCAGCAGGATATCTCTGCCGGTTTTGATATCACCACGAATATCAAGACGGGATGGATCAATAATGGTGACACCACTGGTCATCATGGCAGTAGCCAGCTGCTGCTGAAATGCCCGCTCCAGTTCTGTCAGCTGAACCCGGCTGTTAACACCTTCTACTTCCGTTGCCTTTTGAGGCTGAACGTGAACAACAGGGGTCTCTTCAGAAACCGCTTTGGACACTACATCCGTCAGGTAATATTCCTGCTGGGCATTCTTGTTATCCAACCCCATGACCCAGTCTCCCAGCTTGTTGCCGGGGATTGCCATGATGCCGGTATTGACTTCATTAATAGCCAACTGCTCTGGTGTCGCATCCTTGTCTTCAACAATGGCCTGCACACTGCCAAAGTCATCTCGAACAATTCGGCCATAACCGGAAGGATTGGCCAGATTAATAGTCAGCAGACCCAGTCTTTCGCCATTGCTGGCGGCCAGCAGGGACTGAAGGGTAGAAGCATGAATCAGTGGCACATCACCGTAGAGAACCAAAACCACATCGGCATCTTTACAACCGGGTACCGCTTGCTGAACAGCATGACCTGTTCCCAGCTGCTCGGTCTGCTCAACCCAGTTCAGGTCGTAATGTCCCAGGGCACTTTTCACTTTTTCTGCACCGTGACCAATCACCACATGAATCCCGCCCTTGCCAATCACTTTTTGTGTTTGCAGAGCGCTGAGAATCACGTGTTCCAGCATAGGCTTGCCAGCAATGGGATGCAGAACCTTGGGCAAGTTAGATTTCATACGGCTGCCCTGACCAGCAGCAAGAATGACAATATCAGCTCTCATGATGCTCTCTTAACAATTCAGGTTTCTTCCTATTTTGCCTGCCTGGGGAAAAACCAAAGTAAAAACCATGGCCAATCAACCATGATTTACCTCCCTGGAAAAACCGTTGAACCTCTCGCTATGGACCCATTAGCATGCAATGAATTCATGAAGACAGTACAGACAGGACAAATATCAGCAGGAAACATCAGATATAAGTGCCTCTTTTCTTACAATCAATGTCATAAGAAGTGCTGACACTTTTCTACAGTATTGAATTTAGCTTATCCTATAACATCTGAAACACAACTGTGTTTGTCATTGGAAAATTGACAATATGAACTTGGGAACACTGGAACAGCTGGGACTCGACCAGAAGGAAATCAAGCTTTATCTGGCGCTTTTGAAGCTTGGAACTGCCTCTATCCGTGATATAGCGGCTGAAGCCGACATCAATCGCGGTACTACCTATGAGACCCTGAAAGGACTGGCCGGTAAAGGTATTGTCAGCTACTTCCCAAAAGGTAAAAGGCGGGTTTTCTGTGCCGAACCCCCCGAAAAGCTACTGGATCTGGCAGAAGAAAAAAAACAGTCTCTGGAACAAAGCATTGAAGAGATGAAACAAAAGCTGATCCCTCAGCTGAATCAGCTCAAACCTGACTTCAATGCTGGCAATGTGCGCTTTTATGAGGGCGACAGCGGCATCGAATTTGTTTTAAAAGACATACTGAATACTGTCGCCAAACAGGATGATAAAAACTATTCCATTTTTTCATCCAAACCGATCCGGCAGCATCTCTATCGTCCTTTCCCGAATTATACCCAGCAACGTATCCGCAAAGGCATTAACGTTCGGGTCATTGCTATAGGAGAAGGCGGGGAAGATGCTGAACTCTCTGAACGAAAATGGATCAAGGCCACGGGTAACATTGATGCCAGCTACATTGCCATTTACCCTCCAAAAGTAGCCATGATCTCACTGGCATCCACGGACTATCCCGTTGCGGTTGTGATCGATTCTCAAGAGATTGCCAGCACTCAACAAATCATTTTTGATACGCTCTGGGGCTCTCTATAAAAACATTCAAACCATAGAAACAAGCATACAAAATCTTTGCACAAGCCACTCGGATAACATGACAGGCAATACCTTATTACACCTATAACAGATACAAGAAGAACAGGAATTAATACAACTGTACGTACGTGGACGTTAGTATTAATCGGAAACTGACCATCCCCGAATACTGACAAAGTCTATAAATTTCGCGGCCTGAATTATTTCTTTGACCGGAATCGGGCTATCCATGAAACTCCTGCGTAATGCCACCCTGGCACTGGCTGCTTTATCTGCTGCTTACACTACTACTGCAAGTGCTGAATACCAGTACGGCTTTGGTAACATCAGCATCAACCGTCTGGATTGGTCCAACGGCACTGAAGAACGCACAGCAGGCGGCAAAAAAGACTTTACTTACCTGGAGCTGGAAGGCGGAGCTGGTTTCGACTGGGGTGAACTCTATGGTTTTATGGATCTGGAAAACCCACACAAAAGTAACGAGGAAGATGATGGTGACGGTCGTCGTATAGCCATGAAAGGCACCATCCGCGTCAACCTCGGTGACAGCGGTCTCAACTTGTACGGGCAGGTTTATGACCTGAGCACTGATGGCTTTAATGAGCAAAACCGTGTTGTCGGCTTTGGCTACAACATCGCCCAGGGTTCTTTCTTCTTCAAACCTTTTATTGGTCTGCACAATGCCCAAACCACTTACTTTAGCGGTAACAATGGCTACATGCTGGGTTGGGTTCTGGGTTACGGTTTCAAAGCCTTTGGCGAAGACTTCATGGTCACTAACTGGCATGAAACTGAATTCAACCGTGACAAGGACTATGCAGACGGCAAGGAAACCGGTCAGAACGGTGCTGTTTCCCTGTGGTGGAACGCTACCGATAAAATGACTGCTGGCCTGCAATACCGCTACGCAGACGACAAGCTGGGTGCCAACACCTACCAGAACGGAATGATCTACTCTCTGAAGTACAACTTCTAAAAAAAAAATCAATGCGTCCTTGCCCTGTTCACTCTGGAACAGGGCATCAAATCAAGCTGTCGATTAATATTCTTTCCTCTCATCCCTACTCCATATCATTGTCCAGAGTTCGATAAATCATTAAACACCTGAACTTTTTCGGATCAAATACTTTTAACGATTAAATTCAGAGTAGGCTCAAAAATCTGCTCCTTCTTCGGAATAGCGTTTCTTAAATTCTCAAAGCACTTTCATTTACCTCAACCCTTGTTCTGAGTTATCCAAAACATGGCTTTACCTGTCTATATCCATCGCCTTTCAAGATGCTACGTTGTTGCCAGCGTTCGCTCACCCTGATCACCTACTACTTGTAGGCTCACAGGGCTTCGCTCACTTGTCGCCTGGTAGCATCTTGAAATCCAATGGGTATACAAAGTAAACCAAGTGACAAACCAACACATTTTTGGGTTGTTTCATGAGCAGTGCATCGAATTATTTAGAGTATGAGTTTTTAAAACCTTTCAATAACAAAACTTAAAAAACGGTTTTCAAGCCTCATAGCCGATCGTTTCCAATTTCTAATCCCAAACGGTAAAAGAAATGACTTTAAATAAAATGCTTTGTTCTCTGGTGACCGCAGGAGCCCTTTCTCTGGGTTCAAGCTCTGCCTTTTCCGCTGAATACGACATTACTGTAGTGAATCTGACCCGCGGTATTCACTTCACTCCTCTGCTGGTAGCCGCTCACGATGAATCCACCAGCCTTTTCTCTGCGGGCTCGACTGCCTCAGCCAACCTTCAGGCTATGGCAGAAGGTGGTGATATCAGTGGACTGGCCACCGATTTAAACGGTGTCAGTGCAACTGTGATTGAAAACCCAGCGTCAGGTTTGCTGGCTCCCGGTGCCAATACTTCATTCACGCTGAATACCGGACAAAGCACTACTAATACCAGACTCTCAGTCGTCAGCATGATGCTGCCTACCAACGACGGGTTTATCGGACTGAGTTCAGCTTCTTTGCCTACCACTGTTGGGCAAAGAATGGTGTTTAACGTCAACGCTTACGATGCCGGTACAGAAGCCAACAATGAACTCCGTGGCTCAGGTACAGCCGGACAGGCTGGCTTCCCGACACCAGGGCCGATAGATTCTGGCACCTATGCAGCGGGGACGGGCGGCACAGGTATCAGTGCTTCAGCAGAAGGTTATGTCCATATCCACAGGAATGTTTTGGGTGACTCCAATGACACAGGAGGAAACAGTGACATATTCCCGACCATACATCGCTGGCTGAACCCGGTTGCCAGAGTCACCGTTACCCTGAGAGCAAACTAAGGGATCAGATTATGAATACAGCTGAAATTTCTACCGGGTTGGGTAGAGCTATGGCATTGGTCCTGACACTGGCACTTGCTGGCTGCGGTGGCAGTGGTGGTAGTGGTAGCAGTAACCGTACAAGCACCCAGACAGCCGAATTCCAGGTTCGCCTGATCAATCTGACTGCAGGTCAGCCACTGTCGCCTCCGGTGGTTTTCATTCACACCAGCACTTTGAGAACGTTCACCATTGGTACGACAGCTACTGTCGGTCTTGAACAGCTGGCAGAGGGCGGTGATACCAGCCAGCTGGTGACAGAGGCTCTGTTCTCTCAGGCTGTTCTGGCACATTCTGCTGACACTGCTGCTGTACCTCCCGGAGGGAATCAGACTTATACCCTCACCATCCCTGAAAGCAGCAGAAGCGGTGCAGAGCTGTCTCTGCTGACCATGCTGGTGAACACCAACGATGCCTTTGCGGGCGTCAATGCTGTGAATATCGCATCACTGGCCGTCAATGGCAGCCTCACGGTGAATGGCATTGCTTATGATTCCGGTACTGAAGCCAATACCGAGTCCGCTGGCACCATGCCAGGCGCGGCGGATAATGGCGAGGGTTTTAACAGTGCCAGGGATGATCTCGCTGACGAGGTTCGAATGCACAGTGGTGTAGTGACATCCAATGACGGACTCACTGGCTCTGTTCTGACCCAAGAGCATCGGTGGGATAACCCAACAGTTCGAGTAATCATAACGAGACTGAAATAGTTCAGACTGTTGTCAATCTGACCGCTAAAAACATCCATGCTCTTCAAATGAAGAGCATTTTATGCACAGGAATTTTGTTTTCAGGTGTCAACCAGGTTCCAGACAGATAATTGTTTATCACAAGCTATGAATCTCACGGATGAAGACCACCGTATAGCCGCCAGAGAGCTGCTGAAAAATTTGCTCTCTCAAGAGTTGAATCCTTTTCACACAAAAAGGCAGAATAATGAAATCTATCAAAAGTCACGAAACCAGCAACAAACGACTCGAGTCAGGCTGATTGAAAGCAGTGACGGCATATCCATTGAGGCAGTGGTTGAACAGGAAGGCCTGATGGCACTCATACCGTCCTCCCTGCACATTTTTAGCAAGCAGAAGCGGTGAGTACTCTTTCCTTGTCAGACTCCGCAGTGATCTTCTGGCTGTATTTAACCGGATTGACTCACATCACACATAAATATATTTTTATATGATAATTTTCTGACCCTTGGAACCGGCTCAAACAGAGACCGTAATTTTCAACACAAAGCGAATATAAGATGTTCAAAAAAAACGTTGCCGTACTCTTGCTCGCCTCAGCTACTCTGCAACCTGCACTTGCAGAAGAGAGTAATACCCTGTTCACCTACAAGGGCAAGGATTACGCCCTGAAAGATCTGCAGCCACAGCTTCAGCAGGCTTTTTATACGGCCCAGGTCAAGGCACAGGAAAGCCTGAATCCCGTGCTTGAACAAGCCATGGTAGAAAAATACATCGAAGACTTGGCCACCCGCTCTGATCGTGCGATCAATGATGTCAGAGAAGAGCTGTTAACAGCAGAGTCTGTGAGTAAAGAAGACGTAGTAGCGGTTTACGAACAGTACAAAGAACAGATTGGTCGCCCGTTAGAAGAGGTTGAAGCAGCCTTAACTCAACAGCTTCAACAACAGAAACAGCAGGAAAAAGTGCTATCTCTGATTGAGAAAGTCAAAAAGGAAACAGGCTTTGTCAACCAACTGAAAAAGCCTGAGCCACCGACGTTTTCAATGGATCTGTCACCTTACCCTTTCAAGGGCCCAGAAGATGCCAAAGTCACTGTCGTAGAATTTGCTGATTATAATTGCGGTTATTGCCGTAACAGCAAGCCGGAAATCGACAAGCTGCTAAAACAGTATGGTGATCAGGTTAAATTCTATTACATCGACTACCCGGTCACTGAAAAAGGGGTAGCAGGAAGCACTACTCAGACAGCCAGAGGCGCATACTGTGCTGGAAAACAAGACAAGTTCTGGGAGTTCTATAACCTGGCTTATGAAAAGCCCGTGACCATGGAGAGCGCCTCCGAGCTGGCGACAGCCTTGAAACTTGACGAAAAGTCATTCAATGCCTGCCTGACCTCCGATGAATCGGCAGACTTCGTCAAAAACTCCGAAAAAATGGCTCTGGATCTTGGTGTGACAGGTACGCCAACCCTCTTCGTGAATGGTCGACTCCTGCATACCCATGATGCCGGAAAGGACCTCAAGGCAGAGCTTGACAAGAGTCTGAAGCCCAAGTCCTGATAGAACCATCAGGGTGCCTACAGGCTCCTGGTGCAGCCAAGCGTTAATATTCATACATACCCCGTTCATCCTGAGCTTGTCGAAGAATGCTAATCATGCACATCGACAAGCTCAGTGCGAACGGTATAGGGTTTAGCGCTTAGCTGCACCAGGCACATAAAGTCATCGAACAATGTCTCCCTTGCGCGGCTGATAATCACTGGCCTTTAAGGGTGAGTGCTTTCTGACATAGTCCCTTAATACGACAGAATCTGTATAGCCTGTATTCACAAAGGTAGGATTGGTATCAATGATTGGCCATTTGTCCCCACCTCCCGCTGAAAAATGATTAATAGCCAGACGGTAGATTTTATCTTTCCGAACTGGCTTTCCACCTATTTAAAGACGAACCAGTCTGTCGCCCTTCATAGTCAGTTTGACATTGGCAAACTGTGCAAACCCAAAGCCTTAATTGACATCCTCCAACGACTGTAGTCGTGAGAGAATGTCAACCGATGCATGGATGAAGTATGTGACTGAAATTAGATCCAAAACAAAGAGATTCCTTAACAAAGAGATTCCTTATTGTGCCGAAATTAATGGTGCCGAAATTAATGGTGCCGAAATTAATGGTGCCGAAATTATCCCAGGTCGCTAATGGTATTGTTGTTGCCGTTCAAATGGTCTCTGAAGGTTATTTTTTCAGCAAATGACTTAACTCTTTACACTTAATTTTCATCTTGCGCCTTATTTCTCGACAGACCCCATTGAGATCCAGTGATATATTGCGATTTATCAGAAGATCGCCTCTTACTGGGAGCTGTTCATGCCCAAACTGCCTAGCCATTCTCATAAAAAACATTTTGCTAAGCCGGTTTATTATGTTTAAAGGAAATGCAAAATATTTTTCTTCGCTCATGGCGGTTTCAACAACCCCCATCATTATTGCCTTGTCGTTGATGGTGGCGGCCTGCTCCTCTTCGAACGAAACCCTGAAGAGCGACTCAGGACGCAGTTACAAACTCACTGTTCTTCACACCAATGATAACAATGGTCAGTTCTGGAGAAATCAACAGAACGAATGGGGTATGGCTGCCCGCAAGACTCTAATAGACCAGATCCGCACAGAAGTCACTGCAGAGGGCGGAAAGGTCTTACTGCTGTCGGGTGGCGATATTAACAGTGGCGTGCCTGAGTCTGACTTGCAGAATGCCATTCCAGACATCGAGGGCATGAACCTGATGGGCTATGACGCCATGGTGGTCGGTAACCACGAGTTCGACAACCCGATGAAAGTACTCCATCAACAAGAAAATCTGGCTAACTTTCCCTTCCTGTCTGCGAATACATACGACGCCAGTACAGGTCGGCCGCTCTTTGACGCTTTTCGTTTGCTGGATGTTGGCAACATGACCATTGCAATAGTGGGCCTGACCACTCAGGACACTCGCAAGATTGGCAATCCGGATAATGTTTCCCGGGTAGACTTCAAGAACCCCCTGCGAATCGCCCGCCGACTGATCCCCAAAATTCAGGAACAGGTTGATGTTGTCATCGCTCTGACTCATCTGGGTTACTTTCCTGAGCAGCAAAGAGCCAATGCCCCTCCTGGCGATATAGAGCTGGCAAAAGAGGTCAGTGGGATTGATATGATTATTGGTGCCCACTCAAGAACCGCCCTGCATCAGCCAGAAGTCGTCAATAACACCTGGATTATGCAGGCTGGAGAGAATGGAAAATACCTGGGCAGGGCTGACTTTACGCTAAAGAATGGTCAGCTGACTCTGGATAATTATGAGCTGATTCCTATCAACCATAAAAACCAGTCACCCCGAATACAAGAAGACCCGAAAATGCTCAACTTGCTGGGGCCCTATCAACAGAGAGGGCAAGAGCTGACGATGAAAGCTTCAGGAGTAATGGACCAGCGATTTGAAGGAGAGCGAGCAAAAATTCGTAACCAGCCCACCAATCTGGGTGTACTCGTAGCCTCTTCCATGATGAAGAAAACCTATGCTGACTTCGCTGTCATCAACTCCGGTAGCATTCGAGCCAGCCTTCCTTCTGGCCCCGTATCCTATCGTGACATCCTCAAGGTTAAGCCCTATAACAACTTTCTGGCCTACGCTAACCTGACCGGCAGAGAGGTGCGTAAATATCTGGAGAAAGTCGTTAACCTGCCCGCCAATACCGGTGCATTTGCTCAGTTTGCAGGACTGGAAATGACCATTGAAGATCAGAAGGTTTCAAACATCAGGATTCAAGGTCGCCCACTGCGCAATAACAGAAAATATCGCATGGCTTTCAATGATTTCCTGGCAGCAGGGGGGGATGGCTACCCAGTGCTTGAAAAGCATCCGGGTTATGTTGTGACAGGGTATGGTACTGCAGACGTACTACGGTGGTTCATTAAAACTCAGTCACCGATCAAGGCCAGAAACTTTATTCCCAAAGGGGTTCATCGCACTTCAAAAACAATCAACAGGGAAATACCAGTGAGTCCTGTTCAGGACGTTAACATTTCCCTGTCTGGAGCCTGACCTCTATAGATCAACCCATCAACACAGAATCCAGTGCCAGTACAATCATTTCATTAAAGGATGTCTGTCTATCTTCAGGAGACAGAGCTTCTCCTTTACGAATGTGGTCACTGACGGTACAAATAGCCAAACCTTTGGCTCCGTATTCTGCACAAACGCCATAAAGGCCTGCTGCCTCCATTTCAACACCCAGAATGCCGTGCTTTTCCATAATGTCGAACATGTTTGTTTCTGGACTGTAGAAAAGATCAGCAGAATAGATGTTACCCACCTTCACTGGCATTTTCTTGTCACGGGCACTTTTAACTGCATTTTCAAGCAACTCATAATCGGCAATGGCTGCAAAGTCATGATCATTAAAGCGGATACGGTTCACTTTGGAGTCCGTGCTGGCCCCCATGCCGATCACTACGTCACGCAGTTTCACATCGGAAGAGATAGCGCCACAGGAACCAATACGAATCAGCTTGCTCACGCCGTACTCTGTAATCAGCTCTTTATAATAAATGGAGGCTGAAGGAATCCCCATGCCTGAGCCCATCACAGATACACGACGACCTTTATATGTTCCGGTATAACCAAACATATTGCGAACGTCGTTTACCAGCTCAGCGCCTTCAAGAAAGGTCTCAGCAATATACTTGGCACGCAGTGGATCGCCTGGCATCAGGCAGACATCAGCAAAAGCACCAGGTTTTGCATGAATATGAGGGGTCATTTTTTTTCCTCTATACAGCTTTCAAAAAGCTGGCCATTGGCAGGGTATATCAATGGCCATAAATTCAGTTCTGTCGCGTTTATGACAGAAAACTGGTTCCGTAATCCATAGGTTCCAGATCAAAGAAACTGGCCAGGCTCTGGCCTATATCAGCAAAGGTTTCTCGCCCTCCCAGTGAAACGGGAGGCACTTTTTTGCCGTAGACCAATACCGGTATGTGTTCACGGGTATGATCCGTTCCTGGCCAGGTTGGATCACAACCATGGTCTGCACTGATAATCAGTACATCATCTTCCTGCATGGCGTTGAGCAGTCTTGGCATCATGGCATCCAGCTCTTCCAGAGCCTTGGCATAACCTGCCACATCACGACGATGACCAAAAGAAGAGTCAAAATCGACAAAGTTGGTAAAAATCAGAGAGCGATCTCCGGCTGACTCTAACGCTTGCATGGTGGTTTCAAATAATGCCGGAATACCGGTTGCCTTCAGCTTTCCGGTAATACCCTGATGCGCGAAGATGTCTGCGATTTTACCCACGCTCACTACTTCACCTCCACTGTCGGCCAGTTTATCCAACAGTGTGGGTGCTGGAGGCAGAACAGAATAATCACGTCGATTCCCTGTTCTCTGGAAGTCACCGGCATCATCACCAATGAAAGGTCGGGCAATAACACGGCCAATATTATAGGGCTCGAGCAGTTCGCGGGCTATTTCACAGACTTCATATAATCTTTCCAGACCAAACGTCTCTTCATGGCAGGCAATCTGGAAAACACTGTCCGCCGATGTATAAACAATGGGCTTGCCAGTGCGCATGTGCTCTTCACCCAGATTTTCCAGGATCGTTGTACCCGAGGCGTGGCAATTACCCACGACACCCGGCAGCTTTGCCTTCTCGACCAGCTGATCCAGCAACTCCTGAGGAAAACTGTTGTTTTCATCCTTGAAATAACCCCAGTCAAACAGTACCGGGACTCCCATCATTTCCCAGTGACCGCTGGGGGTGTCTTTACCACTGGAAATTTCTTTGGCATATCCATGGGCACCCATCAGTTTTACGTCATGATGCATACCAGCAGGAAAAACACCCGAAGAGTCTTTGGCAGCGTGCAGCAAACCAAGACTGGCCAGCACTGGTAATTCCAGCACACCACTGCGTCCAATATCGGCTTTGCCTTCAGCACAGGCCTTGGCAATATGGCCAATGGTATTTGACCCTGCATCACCAAACTGATCGGCATCAGCGCTGGCGCCAATCCCGAACGAATCCATTACCAGAACAATTGCTCGTTTCATGTGAAATACCTTACTCCTGAGAGTTCCCATTATCCGGAAACACGCTGACACTTTTCGCTATGACGATACAACTTTCTCAGGTTTTTCAACCATTCTCATACTCTGGTGGAAAGCTGTATTGCAGTTCAAGACTGATGAATCACAAAGCTCAATGCTCTCAGCAACTCCCTTCCAGAGTCCCCTAATTATTACCCAGAACAATACACAACAAGACAGTTATTAATACTTAATCCAGTAAACGTCCGGAAATTTACTAGAATGAATTCACTTTCCAGGAGTACTTTCCATGTTCAACTACAGACTCTTACTTATTCTTCTGTTATCGCTGAAACCATTTTTATCCTCAGCAGACACTGAAACGACTCAAGCACCCGAGACACTTGATTTTGATAGTATGCAAAGCTGCTACAAGCAATTCACTTCTGAGCGAAGTACGATCATTGGCAACTATTACAGGCGCAGACTCCGCTCGATCAATTCAGTTACAAAACTGCCAGCGCATCCTATCAGTGTGCCACCCCTCAGCCCAGAAACCAGCGAGACCTGCGCCGATATATTCAAAACCCTTCACAGCAGTGCTCTTGCCGCTTTCGATACTCCCGGAAGGCCCAACCTCTTCCCTAGAGAGTACTATGAATTCTTGATGGACCAAGAGACCATCAAGATCGTTAGAAATCTCCTTGAAGGCAGCGAACCTACCGTTGCTCCCAGCACTTCAATAACACCTGATTCTTCGTCTACCCAGGAATACACCTCAACGCTACAACCTTTAGATACAACTGCATTGGTGACCGCTACGCCCACTCTGGAGACAGAAACCCAAAGTGTTGTGCCAACTGCTACACCGACAATACCGACAACTACATCGACAATACCGACAACTACATCGACAATACCGACAACTACACCGACAACTACACCGACAACACCCGTTGTCTTTAGCGACGACCAGATCAAAGGCTTTATCTTCAACCTTTCCCACTATCTGGTCTCTTACCTGTCCGGGGGAGACACCCCCACCTTCTGCGGTTCTTACCACAATCCTTTTGTGGAAGAAGATGCCGAAGGTTATGGTTGCCGGGCTATTGCTGCCAAATTTTTTATCCAAAACCTGAAGAGCAGCCAAGGCCAACTAAGTGTTTACACCTGGTATCAATCTCCTGGTTCAATATCCCACCTGAACCAATGGCTGGATGAGAATGCTTCCATCGATGACATGCTTCCTCCCATCGTGGCTGTCTTCCAGAATGTTGAACTGAATACCACTCTGGACACCCAGTTTCTGGGCGGCCTTGTCGGTATACCGGACCTGAGAAAAGGCACTTTTGATCCGACTACTCCCTTTGCAAACGAGTATGTTCCAACCATCAAAGGTTCAGGCCAATTCCAGTCTGCCTGCGAAACATTCCAGCCAGAGACCTTACCAGATGTCAACTGCAGCGGTGTCGGTTCCAAAAACAACGATGCAAAATCAGGCAATGCTCTGATCAGCCTCGGAAAAGCCCGGGTCTCAGGAGTCAACTTCGAAGCAGCTCTTGCACCGGTCACTCTGGAGTACACCTATCATGACAGTGCAAATGGCCAGGCTGATGCGCGGGAAACCTTTCCTGCCGTTATGGTCATGGCAGGGCTCAACTCTGGTAATAGTGCTTCTTCATTGCTGATCAACAGTAAAATGAAAATTCATTATCGTCCTGAGGTGGTTCGTAAACTGAAAAAAAGCTTTTTGCTCGAGTCTCAATTTAAAGACAATTCAGCACCTGAACATAAATATGACGTCTATGCCTTCAGCCTTTACAACTGGGTAGACCAGTACATCATTACCCAGAACACGCTTTCTGTAGAAACCTGTGATACCATGACACTGCTCTATGACTCACCAGTGCAAAAAGCATCGCTGCACATAAACAAAAACAATATTGTTCAGGACTTTAACGGTAACCCCTGTCACCAGACGGCTTCATCGACTATAGCTACGCCTACGCCTTCCCAGACTCCAGATGCTCCTTCAGGCGCTTCTGAAACAATGCTCTACGTGATTATTATTGCTATCTCGACGACGGTGGCCACAGTGTTTACCAGCCTATTCTAGAGCAGGAAAGCCCTGCCCCTTATGCCGTCGCACTGAGCTTGTCGAAGTGCATGACCCATACCGTTCACACTGAGCCTGTCGAAGTGCTTGATCTGTGACCTTCGACAAGTTCAGGATAAACGGAGTATGTATGAGCGTTAACGCTTCGCTATACCAAGGGCGTTGCTTTTCTTCATTCATTGTGGAGCCTTGGCTCCACAATGTTCAGCAAATAAGAGAAAACTCAGTACCCGCCTTTATCGTCTTCCTGCTCTTTCAGACCAAGAGACACCAAAAGGCTACCCAGTAAACTGCTGGCACCAAAGCGGTAATGGTTACGATCGACCCACCCTTGCCCCATAACATCGTCAGCAATAGCCAGATGTTCTGCAGCGTCTTCTGCGGTACGAATGCCACCAGCGGGTTTAAAGCCGACATTCTTTTTGCCACTGTCACGGATCGCTTCCAGCATGATACGGGCTGACTCAGCCGTTGCGTTCACATGAACTTTACCTGTGGAGGTCTTGATAAAGTCAGCGCCCGCTTCAATGCAGATATCGCTGACTTGACGGATCAGGGCTGGATCTTTCAGTTCACCAGACTCAATGATCACCTTAAGCATCACCTGATCGCCACATACGGCTTTGCAGCGGCGAACCAGTTCAGAACCCACTTCCTGATCGCCTGCCATGAACGCGCGATAAGGGAATACAACATCCACTTCATCTGCCCCATAAACGACAGCTGCACGAGTTTCTGTGACAGCGAGCTCTATATCATCACCGCCTTGTGGAAAGTTGGTAACAGTGGCCACAGTGACATCGTTCAGACCCAACTCTTTCAGGGTCTTTTTAGCGATAGGAACAAATCTTGGATAAATACAGACTGCGGCAGTATTGCCTGCCGGTGTTTTGACTTTGTGGCAGAGATCAATAATTACTTCCGGCGTATCATTATCATTCAGGGAAGTGAGGTCCATCAGTTGCAAGGCCTGACGGCTACTGGCAGTGAGATCGGTCATGAGTCTGTCCTCTGGCTCAAAAGAGCTTTGACGGCGACAGAAGAGAAGAAAAGTATCTCCAATACTCGTAACCTGTCCGGGTCACTGAAACTGACCATTGCACAGGTTCAAATACTGGTATGTCGCCAGTCGTAGTTTATAAACAAAAAAACCCCTGCACCAAAGACGCAGAGGTATTTTTTGCCAGCTCAAGGCTGCTTTGCTGATCATCCACCTGAGTCTGCAGCGTGGGCTGCAAACTCAACACTTCGTGCAAGAGTCTTTGTACTGCGGGAACAGGCAACAGTGCAGTACATTTCTCCCCCCATGAGCTTGGGGTCGCTCGAAGTGAGGGCATATCCTAGAGAATCCCTGACACCAATTACAGCAAGTATTTTTGGATGTGCATTCAGCTTTTTTGAATACCGACGGGCTTCCAGGAGGCTGACCGAGAATAGCGTCCGTGCATAAAATTCAGTAGAACGAGTCAGCTTTTTCACTGAATTTGTGCGAATAGTTGACCTATTTAAGCAAACTCAGTGGAAAAGATGGCCGTTCTTTCTCGATTTTAGGCCGGGCTGTCTATTCTCGGTCAGCCTCCTAGACCTTAAAATAAGACCTTAACCATTGATGCGCCAGATCCTGATGATTCATCTCATGCCAGTAAAGATCATAGGCAATGGGCTCAACCGTTATTGGCATCGGTAATGTTGTAACAGCGTAGAGTTCTTCGGCATAGTCCGCCCAATTGCCTGAAGAGACAAACATCAAATCGGTGCCTTCGCACACCTGGGTAGCACTGTGAAAGTCTCCGACAGCTACAACAATGTCACGATCAAGCCCCAGTTTCGCCAATGTCTGATCGGTAATCGATACCCTGTCGGTAACAGCCCCAATTCCGATATGCCCAAGCGCTAAACAAGCCTCAAGGGTCCAGGGCTGTTCAAGACAAGGATGGTTGTTTCGCACTACACAAACCAGTTTGTCTTTATACAGTCTCTTTCTGTGGATACCTGAAATTCTGTGCTGTCCACAATCCAGATCATCAGGCAAAGCCACCAGATCCACTTTGCCAGCCGCCAACTCTTCCAGACTTTTCAGATTCAGATGCATCAATTTTATTTTGATATGCGGGGCACTCTTGAGAATGTCCGCCAGAGAATTCTGAAACTTCAAATGATTAGCTGTCTCTGGTAAAGCAATAGTGAAATGGCGGTCGCAATACAGAGGATCAAATACTTGAGGCTGCACCACTTTCCAAAGCTCATCGAGAACAGGTTTTAGCTGCTCCTGAATCGACAATGCCCGGGAAGTGGGAATCAAACCATGCGCAGCTCGGGTGAACAGAGGGTCTCCGATCAGTTCGCGGAGTCTGGCAAGGCTTTTACTCACAGCAGATTGACTGAGATTCAATCGCTCAGACGCTCGAGTCACACTTCTTTCTTCCAGTAATGCCTGAAGGCACACCAAAAGATTCAGATTAATTCGGGATAATTCTTGGATAGGCATGATAGATCAGAGGTATTCCATATAGGAAATTCGTAATTGAAAATATATCACTTCTGATCATATCTTGATCTTTTTACACTGTACTTATTCTGACTTCCTCTGGATGAGCTCTCTGTTAATGCCCCAACTCCAACGTTCCGCACTGCCTGTTATCTTTGCCCTGGTCATATTAAGCCCTCTGGCCATTGATATTTATCTGCCTTCATTGCCGGAAATGACTCGTTTTTTCTCAGCCACGGACTCCGAAGTTCAGCTGACTATCTCCCTGTTTATGATCTGCATGGGCGTAGGGCAACTGTTTGCCGGACCTTTTTCTGATCACTACGGACGAAAAGCTTCTGCGCTGTTGGGTGTAGGCCTCTACCTGATGGGTAGCGTGGTGGGAGCCCTTTCATCCAGTATTGAATTACTTTATCTGGCCCGGATATTACAAGGGCTCGGAGCAGCCAGCTGCAGTGTAACGGCTTTTGCCTGGGTGCGAGATCATTTCAGTCCGATAGAGTCCGGTAAGTGGATCAGCTATATGGGCGGTATGATTGGCACCATTCCTACTCTGGCTCCCACACTGGGTGGAGCACTGGCCATTTATTGGGGATGGGAAGCCAACTTTGTTTTCATGGCACTACTCAGTGGGTTCATATTGCTGATGGCTTGCAGAAATATGCAGCCAGAAGTTCGCTCAACAGCACAGGGGTCCAATACATCCGGGCATATCCTGCAGAATTTGACCAGTATTCTGGGCAACAAGCAGTTTCTGAACTATTCGCTCAGTGGGATGCTGGCCATGGGCGCTATTCTGACGTACGCCACTCACGCTCCTTATGTTGCCATCAACCTGGCGGGTCTGGATGAGTTTGGGTTTTCGCTCTTTTTCGGTCTTCTGGGCATTATGCAATTATCTGCCAGCTTGCTGACCCCCAGACTGATTGACTGGCTGGGCCAGCGTCAAACCATCATGGTCGGGTCTCTATTCTCCATTATCGGAGCCACTGGTCTTCTGCTGGTGCCAAACGATCAGCCACTCTGGTTCTTTGCGCCTGCAGCGATAGGAGCCATTGGCTTTAACTTTATTTTCGGTACTGCCTCCAGCCTGACGCTAGAGCACTTTAAACATTGTGCCGGGCTGGCTGCTGCAATAGACGGCTGCGCTCGCATGACTGGCGGTGGCCTGATTGCCTTTGCTGTCAAGCTGGCAGGACTGGATGCTTTTACAACCGTGGCATTTTCTTATGCTTTACTCGCTGCATCGCTGATTTTAGCTGGTCTCGACTTACTGCAAAGATCAAAAAGAAGTGCCCCTGTGTTGTCTTTGAAAGCCTGTCGATAAAAAACTCTCATTTTCGATTCCCTTTCTGCCAACCTAAGAGATACTCTATAGACACTTAAAAACCAGCAAAAAAGTAGTACTCTCCTCATGATCCCGACGGAATCCCTCGAAATTGTCAGGGCCGTGGCCCACTTCAAAAACTTTACTGCGGCGGCTAAACACCTGCATAAAGTACCTTCAGCCATCAGCTACACCGTCCGGAAGCTGGAAGAGCGGCTGGACGTACAGTTGTTTTTGAGGGACAGCAAACGCGTCGAGCTGACTCCGGCGGGCGAACACTTTATCAAGCAGACAGGAAAACTGCTGGCAGAACTGGAAGAGCTTGAGAAAACCACTCGGCAAATGGCTACCGGCTGGGAACATGAAATCAAGATCGCCCTGGACAACGTGGTTAACCAGGGCATGATCTACGACCTGATTCGCGATCTTCAGGCAGTACGGCCTGAAACCAGCCTGGTGATCAATACCGAAGTTCACAATGGCTCATGGGATGCCTTGTTCCATAACCGCTGCCAGCTGGTCATTGGTGCCCCCAAAACCATTCCTGACAACATTGCCAGTAACGACCGTTTTGAATGGAAGTCTATGGGGTCACTGGAATGGGATCTGGTGATGTCACCAGAGCATCCACTGGCTCGAATTTCAGGTCCGGTCAGTCAGGACATGCTTAAAAGCTATAGCTCAATCTGCATTCAGGATACCTCAAGGGTCTTCCACCAAGGTTACAACCTGCTGCTGGATGACCAGCAAATACTGTTGGTTCCCAGTTTCCGAATGGCCATCGAGTGCCTGCTCAAAGGCTTGGGAATCACCATCATGCCAAGCCATTTTGTTCAGCCCTACATCGAGCAGGAACTGCTGGTTCGCAAAGATGTTATGGACATTCCGATGAATGACAGCTGCTACCTGGCATGGAACAAGGAAGTCATGGGCAATGGTATTCGCTGGGTACTGGACTGGCTGGGTGAAGAGAGCTGGCTGAACAAAGTCTGGCTGCAATACGATGCCATGAAACCCGTGGGTTACCACGTTCCCTGAGCCAGAAACTCGCAGCATCTCTGCACTTGTACAACAACGCCTCTTTCTATCTACACTGAGGAAAGATAGCTAAATTACAAGTGCAAGGATGCCATGTTCAAGCCAGCCTGCCTTCTGATCTTTTCCACGCTGTTTTTTCTCTGTTCTGGCAAAGCCTGCAGTACCCCTTTTTATGATGATTCTCAACCGATCTTCATGCATTACTTCTGCTGGCCACCAGAAGCACCTAACTGGAGTCAGATCGACAAAAACGTCCCTCTCGATGATGCTCACTGCGTCGTAGAAGACCTGTTCATTCAGGCTTATCACAAGCAATTGATTCGCCTTAAATCCCGGGAAGATGCAGTGAAACTGGTCAATGCGCCCATTTCCGGAAAAACAGAAAAGCGGGGGCGTCATCTGCTTAGCTTTTCTGTCTTCAATGGTTTCAGAAGGCTGGCTCACTGGGGGTTGAACAATGCTGCTGACATCAATGCGGGAGATAAAGACAATGCCACAGCACTGAGAATGTCAATAGGCAACAGTCTGGATTACATGGCTACCTTTGCTCTGAAAAACAAAGCTAATCCCAATCGTGTTTTTGGACAACCCGGTCATCAAGACACCGCTCTTAGCGCTCTTTTGAAATGGAAAAGTCCGCTTTCCCTTTTCAGACTGATCATTACAGCCGGGGGCAAAGCCAACGATCCGCTGCATCTCAATGAAATTGCTGCACACCTGAGACTCATGGCAGCTAACAACGCCTCCCTTCAGGCCGAAGCCGACAGCCTTATCGCCCAGCTTACAGCCAATGGTTTTATCGAAGAGCCAATAGTGACGGCACCTGCAGAGTTAATCGAGCCGGACATGGGGGACCAGCTGGATAATGCCTTATACCGGGCGATGATGGCAGGCGTATTAACTCCCGATCATATGGACAGCTTTAAGGTTCACGGAAAATGGTATGAACACTTTTTAGCCTTTAACGGCTTTTCTTCCAGCCTCAGCTACCGCCTGAGAACACTACCCCAAGATGAAGCAAAGATTATTGTTGAAGCCAGAGACGACACGGGTAATGACTTGTTACTCGCGGCAATCAAAAGTCTGAATATTGATACAGTAAGAGTGGTATTGAAGGTTTCCAGCGCTAATATCAACGCTCCTGTTCCCCAGCACCCAGACTATTACAGCTCAGGTGATACCCCTATGACCATTGCCAGAAAGTGGCAAGTACCCAAAAGTATCATTGAGCTTCTAAAAGCTTACGGTGCAAAGTAGCCACTGTATCCGCAATAAAGAAAACCCCTGACGTATGCAGGGGTTTTCTTTTAAAGCCGGGTAATGTCAATTACATGACAGGGTATGTGTAAGGTGCAGCAATACCCAGAGGCAGACCCAGAGCCCAGTAAAGCAGAAGGAATGCAGTCCAACCCACCAGGAAGACAATGGAGTAAGGCATCATCAGGGAAGCAATGGTACCGATGCCGGAGTTCTTCACATAACGCTGGCAGAACACGATGATCACAGGGTAGTAAGCCATCATCGGAGTAATGATGTTGGAGGAGGAATCACCAATACGGTAAGCTGCCTGAGACAGTTCCGGAGAGATACCCACCGCCATCAGCATTGGGACAAAAATAGGGCCAATCAGAGCCCACTTGGCAGAAGCAGAACCTACCGTCAGGTTAACGACAGCAGTCAGTAGAATGATACCGATAATGGTCATCTGGCCCGGCAGGTCCATAGCCTGCAATACTTCCGCACCAGACAGCGCCAGCAGAGTACCCAGGTTAGAGTCACCAAAAGCTTTCAGGAACTGGGCACAGAAAAATGCCATAACAATGTAGCTGCTCATGGTGGTCATGGACTGACTCATGCCAGCCATCACATCACGATGATTCTTGAAAGTCCCAGTCATCCGGCCGTAAATCACACCAGGAATCAGGAAGAACAACAGAATCAGAGGCACAATAGATTTCATCAGAGGCGCTGTATGAGCGGTCAGGGAACCATTCTCGGCACGCAGTGGAGACGTTTCAGGCAGACAGGCCAGAACCAGCAAACCTGCCATAGCCAGCAGAACGGCACTGCTGATCTTGAAAGCACGGTCTTCGGCCTGGGTGTAGCTGCTCATGTCTTCAGCTTCTTCCAGATCCTTGTTCAGCTCAACGCTCTTCAGACGCGGCTCAACAATTTTTTCTGTCACAAACCAGCCAAGCAGTGTAACGACAAAGGTGGAGACAAAAGTGAAGTAGAAGTTTGCCAGTGGGTTAACCAGATAGTCCTTGTCGTAAATCTGGGCAGCAGACTGGGTAAAGCTTTGCAGCAGAGGGTCCAGACTGGAAGGCAAAAAGCCTGCAGAGAAACCACCGGACACACCGGCAAAAGCAGCGGCCAGACCCGCCAGAGGGTGACGACCGGCCGCGTGGAAGATAACCGCGCCAATAGGAATAACCAGAACGTAACCAGCGTCAGCAGCAACAGAGCTGATGGCACCAATCATTACCACCGCAGGAGCCAACAGCTTCTGAGGTGTCATACGAATCATCTTCTTCAGGGCAATGTTGATGTAGCCTGAAGATTCAGCAATACCCACACCCAGCAGAGCGGCCAGAACCATACCCAGAGGCGCAAAACTGGTAAATGTAGTCACGCTGGAAGCCATAAAGTCCGTCAGGTACTTGGCATCCAGCAGGTTTTTAACCTGAATAGCTTCACCAGTAGCCGGGCTAACCAGGTCAAAGCTGACAGAAGAGAATACGGCAGACAGCGCTACCACAATCAGAAGACAGTAGACAAACAACATTGCCGGATCAGGCAGCTTGTTACCTGCCACTTCAATGGCATTCAGAAAGCGATCAATAAACGGTGGCTTCTCGCTGGACGTAGCGAGCCTCCCCCCGGTACCGGCATGGCTCATGCTAACCCCTGGTCAATATCAGTAAAATAAGTGTAAAAATTCAGATTCTTATAAGGGCGGGGACTTTAGCAAAAAGGGAGGTAGTAACAGGAATGATTCAGATCAAGAAACATACAGATTTATCCGGCATAAACCAACAAAACAGATATTTTCTCTGAATTGAACCAGTTTGCAGTTTTTTTATTGGTTTGAATAGTTTGAAAGGAGCTGCAGAAAGTCCCCCTCCACGAGCAAACCGCTGAGAATTATTTACTTTGGATTTCACAGAACCTTTTTTTCAAGACGGATGCGGCCAGCACTTCATATGGGGCTCGCAGGCCAGTTCTTCTTCTACGGGACCAATGACTTCTATATTGCCGTAGCAGCAATCAAACACTTTTCGGCACCCCATCCGGGTAGAGTGTCCGGCGATCTGGCCGAGTGCCTCCATACTGCACCCATACACTACTTTTGGAATTCCAGCCCAATAGATAGCGCCTGCACACATAGGGCAGGGCTCGGTACTGGTATATAACGTACATTCCGACAACTGTTGCCAGGGCATTTGCCGGCAAGCGTGACTGACCAGATTTAACTCTGCATGTCGGGTCTGATCGTTCTCTGCTTCAACAGTGCATTCCGACTCCAGGACAATCTTTCCGTTATGGACCAGCAAAGCACCAAAGGGGGCTTCACCCTTGTCTAAAGCCTGGCTGGACAACTCTATAGCCCGGAAAATAAAAGGTTTGTGCTCATTCATGGGAAATCCCATATACATCAGAGAAGGGAGTTATTATGAGAGCCACTCAAGAGAGAGAGGCTCGCAAAGATTTTAGCAGCTCACTTTCAGTCTGCGCTGCTCAAAGCAATGACCTAATGCCAGAAAATTCCCTAACAGGATGACAAAAACACCGGACATAGCCAGAAGTGTCCACTGATAGCCCTCAAGGAGAGTTGCCACCAGAAGCGCAATTACAGGGTAAATAATATCGACATACGCCGTTCTGTCTGCCCCGATTCTCTGAATAAGCTGTAGGATGTCATGGTAATGACTGAGCCAAAAATCACTAAATAGGCCAGAGAAATCAGATAGCCCGGGCTGAAGTCAAAAGCAGGAGGAATGCCTCTCAAGAATGCGATCCCCCCCATTTCAAGTCCCCCATATATACCTATTGGATTTCAAGATGCTACCAGGCGACAAGTGAGCGAAGCCCTGTGAGCCTACAAGTAGTAGGTGATCAGGGTGAGCGAACGCTGGCAACAACGTAGCATCTTGAAAGGCGATGGGTATAGAAGGATGCTGATAGTGCACTTCGATAGGCTCATGGAGCATAACGCTTGTCTGCACTAGGAGGCTGACCGAGAATAGACAGGTCAGCCTCCTACCTAGTAGATAGTCTCCGCTTTAGGCCGATCAAAATGATTACTCATAGCCAGTAAATTCCCAAATAAAATCACCACTACGCCCAGAACAGAAACCATTGTCCATTCGTAACCCTCCATAATGGTGGAAATCAATAAGGCAATAATCGGATAAATAATGTCGACATAAGCGGTTCGATCAGACCCCATGCGCTGGATCAAGGCAAGGTAGGATGTCAAAGCCACCACAGAGCCAAATATCACCAGATACACGAGGGAAAACAGGTAGCCCGGACTGAAATCAAAGGTCGGAGGGATACCACGAAGCATGGCCACCAGCCCCATTTCTACGCCACCATAGAACATGGCAAACACTGTCACAGGTACCACTGAGAGACCGTCTTTCTCGTTGATTTCGCAAGACACACTGCCCAGAGAAAACGTCAACACTGCCCCCAACGCCAGTGCTAACCCTTTCAGTTCTTGCGGATCTGAATCAATGAGGGTGAGCTGGGGAAGAAACACCATAAATACACCAACACTGCCGCATATAGCGCCAATGAGAACAGAGCGTTTAACTGTGTGCCCCAACCAGAACCGGGCAATTACTACATTCGAATAAAGAATGCCGGTACAGATCAGTGCTGAGAGCCCACTACTGATAAAGTGTTCACTTTCATAAACCAGCCAGTAGGAAAGTCCGCAAAGGAAAGTGCCCTGAAAAAAGAAGCGAAAATGCTGTTGACGGGTGTAGCTGGGAAAGCCACCCCTGAGCAAGCAGAAAATCCATAACAAAAAAGCACCCAACAAAAACCGGTAGGCGACAGACCACATGACATCGACCGATCCCAGCTGCCAGCTGATCGCATACCAGGTTGAGCCCCAAACCAGAGAACAGATACAGAAAAGAGTGGCATTGGACACGTTCTGTACTTCCCGCATCAGAATGATCACTGTATGACATTAGGTTAATTAGCCAGTTTCGCCAGCAATTGTTATCGCTTTATTTCGCACGGTTAAAAGGTGAAAGCACAAGTACTTTTAGTGAAATGAAAACTTTCCTTCAACCGGAGGCACAAAATACTCCTGTTCAGTAAGAATGTACTGCAGGCTCTGACATTCTCTGTATAACCAGCTCTTGGCTTCCAGGGTCATTGTCAGAAATTCGCAGAACTGTCTGTAGCAAATACCTTCTGTAGTCATCATGACATCTGAAGCCACCAGCAAAAGATGACCAGAGTCCAACATATCAAGGAACAACTTCAGCATGGGCAGGCCAAGATTGAGGCGGGTCATATCGGCCTGCACTGAAAATGCAGAGCCTGCTTTCAAGTCCAGTTCAGTAGAAAAAAGTATGCCAAACGGTTCAATAAAAAGCCGACTATCGACTATGCCGTCCAGAGACTGAAGCGACGCAACATGCAATCCCTCACAGTGATCACACATCCAGGATTCATGACCAGCCTGATTCAGCCAGATTTCTACCTGCTGCAGATCGGGTACAACTAACTTCTGCATCAACTCTCTCCTGCCTGACTCAAAGAACCAGGCTGGCACTTGCCAAATCAAATGGGATTACTGACCAGAAAAAGCGGCCTGAACACTCTATATCTGCATAATCCGTCTATTTTATGGCCTCCTTGAACACGACGAAATGGTTAGTTTGACCAACCATACCCAGACCCGACTAACCGTTTTGTCGGTCATTTCTAAAGGAGTACAGGTTATGCAAGGAGCAGAAGGAATCAGTACTGGCATTCAAACCGCACTCTATGCGCCGCAGCGCCGCACCGTAAAAGTCCTTGAGACAGCAGATGCCATCCTTGGTGCTCCGCTGATCGCAGTAAAAGTGGCTGCAAGTCCGATATTTTCGACGTTTGCAGCGCTCCAGTTCTCAGTAACCTCTGTTATGGATACAGCGAAGAATCTGAGGGCCTGCAAGACCATATACCAGGAACTGAGAAGATATGGCACAGTCTGGCTGGCTTTTTCGGTGATTTTGCAGAGCTGGACATGTCAGAAGCAAGTAATACTGACAGCTCTGTCAGTCACTTCACACTCCTCTCTTGGCATACTCGGACCATAACTATTCGATAAGACATTCAAGGAGTACAGATTATGCATGGAGCAGGGAGAATCAGTGCAGGTATTCAAACAGCCCTCTATGTCGCAGCCAGCCCACTCAGGGGCATTGCTGACGGAATAGGATCACTCACCACTACGGTTGGTATACCCGGAGCGGGCGCTGGCTATCTGGCCGGAAAACTGGTCAGCAAAGTCGTTGCAGCGGGTTGTAACAGACTCAATAAAAATCGGGCTATGAAGAATCAGATTGATACTCAGAAGCACGTTCGCAGAACCATTAAGATTCTTCAGACAGCAGGCGCCATCATTGGCACTCCTCTGGTCGTAATGCAGGCACTTTCTCATCCCGTGTTGACGGCCTTTTATGCCGCACCAAGCTTGGGAACAGCAGCGGGCAAGACCATTAAAAATCTAATGGCCTGTAAAACGGTATATCAGGAACTCAGAAAATACGGGACCTCAGAGACCATGAAGGAAAACCTGCTGGATCCTGTAGAAAACCTGTACCTGAACATCCATCACGGAGATGACCTGTTCCATAACTATTCTGAACGCTTCTCAAAAACCGGCAACTTACAAGACCTGTTCAGAATGCCTCACCTGGAAGAACAGGCCGCAAGACATGAGCAAAAGCGAGAACAGCTGGAACAGCAATACCTGGTTCAACAGGAGAAGCTTCAGAGCCAGGAGGCCTTGTCCCTGGAAGATAGCAGCAAGCGTTCTGAAGCAATGCTCACAGAGTCTTTTACACCCGACTTCACAACAACTGAGCCGCATATGCTTGAAACTTAACTCTGTGCGCCAACCGCCGGGCTATATGCCCGGCTTTTTGTACTCAAACCGTCAGCAGCACTGACAGCCCCGTCAGATTACTTCGGGCCATGAAAGCAGATAATGGTGAATCAATAAAACCAGACAATACAAGGAGTTACAGCATGCAAGGATCAGGAAGAATCATGTCAGGATTGAAGACCGCTGCTTATGTGGCCGCCATGCCACTACGAGGCGCTCTTGTGGGGGCTTCCGTAACTACTAGTGTGGTAGGTGCTCCCGGGGCTGCTGTTGGATGGCTGGCCGGAAAACCTGTAAGCAAAGTCGTTGAGTACACTGGCAAGGGGCTGAACAAGCTTTTGCCCAACAAATGGCAGATCAACGCTAAAAAACATGCCGACAGAACCGTCAAAGCCTTTCAGTTTGCAGGCGCAGTAGCTTTGAGTCTGCCGACCTATGCCGTTATTACCAGCGCCAACCCTCTTGTCGGTAAACTACTGGGAATGGCTCCCACCATCGGTGCGGGCATCAATCTGGTCAAAGGTATTTCTTCAGCCATGAAGGTTTACGATGAGTATCGCAATTATGGCTTCTCACTGACCAAAAATGAGGATCTTTATGCCCCGGTCTTCGGTCTCTATCCGAATCTTTACAAAGGTGACTCCATCGGCGATTTTCTGGAGAAAAATGACCAGTGGCACAGAGCACATAATCAGCTCAGGCGTGAGCATTATACCCGCAGTAATGGGATTCCAGAGGACTCAGTAAAAGAAGGGACAGAAGAGCATGTCAGCTCGAACCTTTCTATAGAGACAGCTCCCATGACACCACCGGAATACTACTCTCAGGATAATCCTCAGATCGTCGTAGAAAGCATACCCGAGAAAGTCTGATCCATGATGATTGCAGGGCTCAGCCCGGCAAATTTCTTATTTGTCACAACAAACCCTGCCTTCAATCTGTTACACTGCACGCCCAGACATCGTCCACTGCAACATAAGGTTTTGCTATGCGTTTTCTGGATCAGGTACAGGCTGCCATGCGTAAGAACAATTCTTTGCTCTGCGTAGGTCTGGACCCTCTACCCGAGAAGTTCCCCCCCCATATTCAGGCGCTCGAGCAGCCTATTCTGGAATTTAACCGCTTCATCATTGATGCCACTGCTGATCTAGTTTGCGCTTACAAACCTCAGGCAGCCCATTATCATGCCTGTGGCGCTGAAGATCAGCTCGCTCAAACCATCGAATACATTAAAGATAACTATCCGGATATTCCCGTCATACTGGACTCGAAGCGAGGGGATATCGGCAGCACCGCAGACCAATATGCAACTGAAGCGTTTGAGCGCTATGGAGCAGATGCCATCACCATCAACCCCTATATGGGCATCGACACCATTGAACCTTTCACGCGCTATGAAGAAAAAGGCACCATCGTTCTTTGCCGAACCTCCAACCCGGGCGCTGCAGCTATTCAGAACCTGAAAGTTGGCGATGACTTCCTGTATGAAGTCATCGCTCGCAAGGCAAAAGAAGAGTGGAACAGCCACAACAACCTGTTACTGGTGGTAGGTGCCACAAACCCTGAAGAGCTCAAGCGCATTCGAGCCATTACCGGGGATATGACATTTCTGGTTCCAGGTTTGGGTGCCCAGGGAGGCGATGTGGAAGCCACTGTTAAGAGTGGTCTGAACAGTCAGGGCGAGGGCATCATTGTGAACTCATCCAGAGGCATTATTTATGCAGCCAGCGATGAAAACTTTGCCGAAGCAGCAAGAGCTGCAGCCATTGAACTCAGAGACCAGGTGAATCAGTACCGTTAACAAATGACTACAGGAAGATACTCTAAACCGGTATCTTCCTTTGCTAGCATGGGTACACCCATTTTCAGTAGCGACGGCTGTATTCTCTCTCGTGACCCATGCAGCCCGGCTGGATGCTTCAGCCTCCAGATCGCTGTATCTAAAAGTTAATTCAGATAGGGAAGCCCCCATGCGCAGACTCAAGAAGCTGCTGGACCAAAACCGCGAATGGTCAACTTCTGTCCGTGATAAAGAACCTGGTTTTTTTGAACAACTTTCTCAGCAACAGGCTCCTAAATACCTCTGGATAGGTTGCTCTGACAGCCGGGTACCGGCTAACCAGATTACCGGGCTGGTACCCGGAGAACTGTTTGTTCACCGGAATGTTGCCAACCAGGTTATTCACACCGACCTCAACAGTCTTTCTGTTATCCAGTATGCCGTTGAGTATCTGAAAGTTGAGCACATCATAGTTACCGGACACTACGGCTGCGGCGGTGTTCAGGAAGCTGTAAAAAACCGTAAGCTGGGACTGATTGATAACTGGCTCCGACATATTCAGGATGTGCAGCATAAACATCAGCCTTTCCTGAGTACTCTGGAAAGTCAGGAAGATGTATTCGAGCGTATGTACGAACTGAATGTTGTGGAGCAGGCGCTTAATGTCTGTCAGACCACCATTGTGCAGGACGCCTGGCTGCGCGGTCAGGACCTGACGGTTCACAGTTGGATTTACGGATTAAAAGACGGTCTGCTAAGAGACCTTGGACTCTGTGTCTCTGATCCTGAAAGCCTGGATGGACTCTACAGCAGTGCCATCCAACAGATTACCAGTCACTGAATCATTGCCATTAAACTGCCGGCGGTCATTTTCCATGACTGTCGGCCTTCTCCCTGAGTTACCTGCTACCCAGCGTCTATACTTTTCCGGAATTACGTGACATAGCTACCGTTTAAAGTAAGAATAATTTCATCCTTATGGGTGAAATGAGTTTCTTCGCTCATGGCTGCTTTGGATAAAACAATAAACATTGAGCCGTACGCACTTACGATTCCAGAGGTTACTTCTATGACACCCGAAAAATATCCAGCCGTGCTTCGACTACTTCATTGGTTGATGGCTATTGCGGTGCTGGGCATGATTGGCAGTGGCTGGTATATGGCAAGCCTTTCCCAGGATGTCAGTTATAAATACGATATTTACCCTTGGCATAAGTCGTTCGGCATTCTTGTGCTGATACTGGTTGCCGTTCGTATTCTGGTCAGGCTCTTCACCAAAACGCCGCCCATGCCCAAAGGCTTACCCAATCATGAAAAGGTGTTGGCCAAACTCACTCATTTTTCACTCTATGCCTTGATGATCCTTGTCCCTCTCAGCGGTTTCACTATGTCTGACGCAGGAGGACACGATGTATTCTTCTTTGGCATCCAGCTACCAGAGCTGATGGAAAATAATAAAGAACTGGCGGGCATACTTCATACTGTCCATACCTATATCCCCTATGTTTTTCTTGCCATCATTGCCTTGCATATTCTCGGTGCACTCAAACACCGGTTTATGGATAAGCCAGAAAATGATGTCCTGAGCAGAATGATTTAACCAGCCATGAAAGGGCTCTATTGAGAGCCCTTATCCCTGTTCAGCCGACTCTTTCCCAATGAGCGCCCCGACCTTTTCCTACTGACTTCAGCGCTCCATCCTTACGTTTTTGCTGCACGACTTTCTTCACTAACTCCCGACTGACAGTGGGTAGCTGAATACAAATGTCCGCAACCGAAAAAGGTCCGTCAGCATTATCAATCGCCATGGCAATCAACTGCGATTTGGGTGCCCGGCTTCCCTGATTCTGTAAAGCATCCACCCTCTGCTCAAGTTCTTCATAGGCTTTGATCACACTGTCCAGAAAAAAGTTAATCCAGGGCATAGGGTTATGAGTTCCTTCATGCCAGCCTTTTACACTGAGCTGCAGAGCGTCCAGATAAACCTGTTCATTCTGGGCAAAGATTCTTTCCAGACTGATGTATCGTCCAACATCATAATTATTCAGAGACAGCATCAGAGTTGCGATCAAACGTGCAATACGGGTATTGCCATCGCTGAAGGGGTGAATACAGAGAAAATCCAGTACAGCACAGCTGGCCACCAGCAAAGGCTCTATCATCTTATCCAGACATTGATGATAAAGCGCAACCGTAAACTCCATCGCCTTTGGAGTATCAGCGGCCGGAACCGTTCGATAGAGAACACCAATGCGATTCCCTTCAGAGTCTCGCTCGACAATGTCTTTATTGGTCGCTTTCCAGCGTCCCCCTTCATGGGGAAAATGACTATAAAGAGTGGCATGAAGCTGTCGTATCAGTCCCGAGGATACGTTGGTATGCTCTGCGGGTTCTGTCACCATATCCAACACATCACGATAACCCGCTATTTGCCTTTCAGCCGGAGTAGCTGGCTTGACTTCATACTGAACCAGCTTCCTCAATGCCTCTTTGCTGACGGAGATATGCTCCAGGCTATTACCATATTCCACAGACTCCAGAGTGGCCACCTGCCTGAGCGTATCCAGAACTTCAGTTTGTTGCCGCAAGGTGTGAGGCTGGCGTCCCCGGAATTCTCCAAGCTGTCTGAATCGCCCCAATTGGGAGGCAGTAAATCGATAGTCTGACAAACGTTCCAGCGTATGCATCAGGACTCCTGACTAACGGGTAATTATCGGTTAACTGATCAGTAAATTATGCACAAAAGTCGTTTAATATCCAATAAATTCATAGACTTATTAATACACTTATTAATCGTTAAAAAACGGTTAATATTCAATTTTTTTGTTTATTAACCCCCCTATCGACAGATAAATTAATTGTTACTGTTGCCGGGCGACCTTAATCGATAAACCCTGACGCTCTGCCCCGTTCTTGTAATGCAAACCAGTACCTGCAGCGCTTTATTCCATTCACAAACCAGCCCGCTGACAGCTCTCAACGAAGCTCGCTCTCGAAGGTTGTCTGAGAAACACAACATTCTTAATGTCATCCCAGCAGCATTAACTGAGATAATCACAACACATGCTTGCTCGTTCGGTGCCTTAACCGACATGATAAAGACACCATTTCCAAGTGCAGTGTTCAGTAACTGCTGGATCGAGTTCAGAGACTGAAGTTCTTCAACTTCAAGATCGACTTCAAGAGCATTCATCGCATGGCCCACTTCCATTAGCTGCATCAAGGCATATAAATCGGAAAGTTGAGATTCATCCAACCCTTGAGGTAACGGAATTTTTGGTGCGCCGTTAGACATTTGACTCATAAAACATTGCCGAACAGCAACGTCATGCCCCATGGGAGAGTCAGAAACCAAAACCACTCCACCATCGCCACAGTCATCTGCCACCAGCAAATCTGCCCCTGCGTCGTCTGAACACATTTGTATAAAAGCAGCCACAGCCGTTTCCAACATGTAATTGAGCACATCGATAGTGACAGGTAACAGAGTCCGATAAAGCTGTCCTCTCATCGTATTCAGGTAACCATTGATCACCCAAATAATGAGGCTTTGATTAGCACCGACATAACCACTCACTGCCCCGGCCTGATTCAGAAGAAAAACAAAGGTCATTTTTTCTTCTACGACAATAAGGGCAATGAAAAAGCCTCCCTGAGGATTAGGGAGAGCCAGGACATAATAACCATCATCCATAGTATGAATAATGCCCAGTGGTGGAGCTTGTCCACTTATCCACCCTTGAGATATCAAGCCAGCCACCAGGCTGTGCTGAACAGCGGACTGAACCTGCATGAATACCTGCTGCAGGTGTTGAACCTGATTGTTTGAAGTCTGGAAAGTGACTGGCACCATATTATTTTCCAGGTGACAGACATTGAAGGATGAAGCTGGGGATGCTTGTTGCTGACAGGGAGGCACAACGACAACCGGAGCCTGCTGCTGAAAACCACTGAGATCAATCGGCTCGTTCATCCATTCACTGTCAAGTTGATTCTCCGTATCCGGAACAGCAATGGGAGCCACTTCACCCGAAAAGCCATTACCGGATAAATCAAATAAAGCCATTTTACGGGTAGGGGGCCCATTAATAGCAATAGCCCTTTTCCTGTAGCCCAGTTTCAATCGAGGATCTGATATAGGTCCAGGATCCGGATGGTTTTCGCCACACTGACAAGTATTCTCAGTGGGCAAATAAACCTCTCTGGGTTCGGGGTCTTTCTCACTGGTATCATAAAACTGTCCTTTTTTTCTCATTATTTTTCGGACAATCTGTCTTTTTTCTCTGAAAAATTTGCCGCATCGACTGCAACGACACCCACAGATAGCAAGACGTTTATTACACTCCGTACATCTTTGATGCCCAAGTTTATCTGTTGTTATTTTGGCTCTCTTCTCGTCTCCATTTCCATGACTGTTAAAAGATCCAAAGAATAGAAGTACACATAACACACCCAAACCAAGTCTGAGCATAAAGCCTCCTGAACCAGACAGTTCAGGCAGATTAGATTCTTAATTGAAATTCGTCATGGTGAATCAGAGTAAGTTAACTGCTTTTTCGTAACAGTGAGTCTGCCCACCCAAAACGACTCATCAAATCAGAAAAAACATCATCCAAAGGGGCAGACAACACCAGACGCTCATTGCTGACCGGGTGAATCAGTTCCATCTCTGTACAGGCCAAAAGCAACCTTCCTGCTGAAAAATGTTCGGCAAAATATCGATTATGAACCCCCTTCCCATGCTTGGCATCGCCAATAATCGGGTGGGCAATGTGCTTCATATGTCGCCGAATCTGGTGTTTACGACCGGTTTTCGGCCAGACTCTCACCAGCGAATACCGACTGCTCGGATATCTTTCAATAGCAAGAGGTAACTCAACCGTTGCCAGCCTTTCAAACGTTGTGATGGCTTCCTGAGCCGGTTTATTCTGGCGAGCTTTTCGATCCGTCATTTTATCCAGCTCTTCTTTCAAAGGATGGTCAATCTCTCCAGACTCAGGGGCATAGCCTCTGACTACCGCCAGATAAGTTTTTTTCACTGCCCCCTCTTCAAACTGCTTTCCAGCCAGCCGAGCTATATCCGGCGAAAGGGCAAACAACAAAACCCCCGAGGTGGGCTTGTCCAGACGGTGCAATGGATAAACATGCTGACCGACCTGATTCCTGACAATCTGCAAGGCAAACCGGGTTTCATTTCGGTCAATCATGGAACGATGCACCAGCAGGCCGGATGGTTTGTTCACCGCCACCAGCCACTGATCCTGATAAATAATTTCCAGCTTTTCTGAAGTCTCTTCAGACATGCACAATACTCACTGTCAGGCATGTTTTTTTTAGGGAAGGTACGAATAAGTCCTCTGGTGTTCTGCCCTGCCAGGGTGGTTCAGAATCAAACAGCCATGAGCGGGAAATACAGCTCACCCCGAAACATGAAAATGGCTGCAGAGTTCGATAGAGCTGTATTTTCATAGTAAAGGGGACTATTTATTTTTTGAATATATAGAGATCATTCGGCTCCCCGACAATATACACAGTTCCCTGTCTATCCATTGCCACACCTTCTGGCTGCTCAATGGTATTCTTTAATCCCTGCCAGCCTTTTTCCAGCTCCATAACACTTACGGCGCTTCCGCTTTCATCCAACTCGGTCAGAGAGTGAGACTCATCACTGAGCACCAAAAAATGCCCAGAAACCGAATCATAGTGCATACCAGACAGGTCCCGATTGAAGAGCCTCAGACTCTCTCTCATTGCTTCCTGCTCTGTAATCGCTAATTTCCTGTTCGTACCCTGCTCGGTAAAACCATCAATACGATAAATCTGGATAGGGTCTCGTTCTTTGAGTACATAGACCGAATTTGTATCCGGATCCCAGGCGATACCCTCAAAGCCTTTATTACCCGCCGCTCCTACACCAAAGGTAAAAGTGGGTGCATCGGAGAAATCGATTGTCTTTGCGTTCGGCTTAATGTCCACCAGCAACAATTCTTGCTGACGCTCATTGACGATGATGAAGCGATTCCCTCCTACCCAGGCAATGCCTTCTACATCGGCGTTGAGATTAGACGTCAGCTTTCTTTTCAGGCTTCCCTGCTGGTCGTACTCAAGCACATTGATCGCATTATCGCCCCTGGCTACAACATAAAGAGAATGGGTAACAGGGCTCCAGGTCACCCCGGATACCTGATCTCCCGCTTCAGCCAACTTCAAAGGCCCGGCTTCCAGCTCATATTCATTCAGCCGTATGGCATCAGCCTGCTGTTCCGCAGAAAGAGTCAGGGACAAGTATTCATCGTAGAGCTTGTCATCGATATCGAAATAATTAATAGCCATCATTGCCAAAACCAGAACAGCAATGACCTTCAATGACCATTTTATGGACTTTTTCATGATGAGGAATACGTCAAATTCAGGGAATGCCTTAAGGGCATGGCAGGCAAGATGCGGTCACATCACTTCAAGATCAGACAGGTCAGCCCTCATCAGGCTTTCAGTGCCTAGGTCAAAACCAGCCACTGATACATGAACATCAAACCAGCTTCTCAGCGCATCTGCATCACGCTGCTGGGGCCAGCGGCCCGGATCTTCTTCCCAGGCAGACAGTTCATTTTCCATCATATCACGGGCATAGTTGACCACTGTTGCTTCCAGCCCTTCTTCGGTCTCCTGCTCATCCAGCAGATAAGACCCACCTTCCAGGCTCCAGTCTTCCGGCAGATCTGTGCCAAGCCCTTTTGCCCAGTCAATAAAAGGGGCTCTGGGCTTAAGAGTGACAACACAACGATTAATAAACTTCATGACTTCTACCCTAAAAATACAGCACTATCAGGTTCTTTATGAGGGAGTACTACCGAATAAAAACACGTCACTGTACTGATTCGCGACAATATCCAGATCTATGGACTGCTTGGTCTGATACCCTCAAGACAGACGGCTTCCAGTGCAGCCTCCTTGGAACGGAAGTAGTAGTATAGGCTACCCTGTTTGATATTCAGCCGCTGGGCAGTATCAATGGTTCCCGACGCGTGATACCCCTTTTCAGCAAAGACTGCTGCCGCTGCATCAACCGCTGCGAGGTCACGCTGATCGTACTTTGATGTCCTCTCTTTCAACACAACTTTCCTGTTCGTTTTTGTTTTACGGCTAGCCCGGAAATTTCATAAAGTGTTGAGCTTCTCGCTCTGCTATTTTTTCGGCTGACACATTTTTTCGTCATATTCATGCTTATTGCATGGGTCTGACGAGAAAATGCTGCCACGGCGGAGAAAGAGCTAGCGAGAAGCCGACGAGCGATGCTCGTTTCTTTTCGTTCACATCAGAAAACGAATATCTCAGTATTTCCGCAGTCTATAGTCTGACTGGAGCGACTGATCATTTTCTATCAACCTCTCTGCAGCCTGTCCGACAGGAATTGGAAAGTATGAAAACCCTCACCCACCTTCAGCAGCCTGCAGTGTTGCCGCACTGCATTATCATTTTGACACCCAGGCCAAGCTGATAAATGCCTTAGCCAGTAGACGACAATAGCCTATTACGTCGCCAAAAAAAGAACTTCTGACGTATTGGAGAGAGAAGAAAAGCCAGATATTTACCGCATTACCAAAGCACTGGTTTAACTGATATTGAGCCGAACCTGGTGCATCAGCGCTGGGTTATTGCTTCAGAACTGACCTTCCAGGGGCTCGCTAATATCGATAATGTTATGACGATTCGCAGTGGCTCATCACAAATTGATCACTATCAGCAATACATCAACAGGTTGATTGATTTTATTGCTGGCGGCATTGCCGCCGATGAGTGCAGTCGCTAAATATATTGCCCGGCACAATGGCCTGAAGCCCATGCCCACTGGAAGTTAAACCCTCCCAAGTGACCCGTAACATCCAGTACTTCGCCAATAAAGAAAAGCCCTGGCTGAAGGCGGCTCTCAAAAGTTTTGGACGACACTGTCGCTGTATCCACACCACCCAGAGTCACCTCTGCTTTTTTATAGCCTTCGGTACCCGAAGGTTTTAACGCCCAGTTTTCCAGCGCATTCGCCAATTCTTCCAGTTGGACTGGGGTATATTGTGCGATGGGCTTTTGTCCCTTGTCGGTTAACAATCTCAACTGGCCTTGTTCACATAAGGCATGAGACAGCCTTTTGGTCATATGTTCGGACAGGATAGTTGCGGTCTGGGCTTTGGGTCTTTGCTCTGCACAGGACTGAAGCCAGACATGAATATCTGTGCCGGGAATCCAATTGATAGAGACTGTATCTCCCTGATTCCAATAGGATGAAACCTGCAAAATAACCGGCCCACTGACACCACGATGAGTGAACAGAATGTTTTCCCGGAAGGACTGCCCATTGCAGCTGGCTATGACTTCTGAGCTGACACCTGAAAGTTCTGCAAACTGCTTCAGCCAGACCTGACTCATGGTGAACGGTACCAGTGCTGGCTTTTGCTCAATCAATTCATGACCAAACTGTTCAGCCACCTGATAACCAAACCCTGTGGCTCCCATTGTTGGAAATGACAGCCCTCCTGTTGCCACCACCACTGACTGGCAGGAGAACTCACCCATATTCGTAGCCAGAGTATAACCAGAAGACTCACTGGGTTTTATCGATTCAACACTGGCTTTGGCTCGAATAGTAACCCCTGCATCCCGGCACTCACTGACCAATAAATCGACGATCTCCTGCGAACGATTATCACAGAAGAGTTGTCCCAGTGTTTTTTCATGCCAGGCAACCTGATACTTATCCACTAGCGCCTGAAAGTCCCACTGGGTATAACGTGCCAGAGCTGACTTGCAGAAATGCGAGTTGTTTGAAAGGTAGTTGGCGGGCTCAGTGTATAGATTGGTGAAGTTACAACGTCCGCCACCTGAAATAATAATTTTCTTCCCGATCTTGTTAGCGTGATCCAGAACAAGAACGTTTCGACCCCGATAGCCAGCTGTGAGCGCACACATAAGACCTGATGCACCGGCACCAATAATGATGGAATCGTAGTCAGATTGCAGAGCTCTGGTCAGGGGCATATTCAGTGGGTCTCAAATAAACAGATAGGAGCAGATGAAGTCGTTAGCATTGTTCTTTTCAGAAGGTAAACAAGCGCTGTACAGAAACCAAGGAGCATAAACCGACTGCCTGTCACGGTTTGCCCCTTCCCCTGTTTCTTTCAGTCTGGACTTCAGACTAATAGCAATCCTTCATAATGCTTATCAGTGGGCTTTTAAAATACCCAGCACTTTATTCAGGAACATTTTAACTTCCTGAGTGTTAACACTCTTACGCAGCTCTGCTGGAATCTTACGCTGGTATGCACGAGCATTCACTGGACGAGTTGTTACCAGAGCATTCACCATAGCCGGCTTCAGCAAACGCTGGCCTGCAGGCGTATTAGGATACGCTTTACGGATAAACTGAACATCGAATTCAACCAGAGCTTTAGCCAGTGGGCTATCGACGACTTCAACCACAACTTCTGACTCGGAAACTACTGGCGCTGCTTTGACTTCAGCCTTTACTGGCTCAGCTTTAACAACAGGGGCAACTTCTTCCTGCACTGCTTCAGCAGCAACAGAGCCGTGAGTAAGCAGAGCCTGAGACAATTCTTCACGCATAACCCATACGGCTTCGCCTGCTTCGTTTTTCTCATCCAGAGCGACAACGGAAGCCCCGGTGCCTGCATCAACTTCCAGGAACGCAGCAACACGCTTGCCCAGATTATTAACAATCAGGGAGGCACGCTTGGCACCCGTTACAGCAACCACTTGCTCAGCACTGACGGCACGTCCGGGCAGAGCAAACCATGTTGTCAGCAGTTCCATATCTTGAGGACGAACAGCTTTATTATTGTTAAGAGCCTTCAGGAACAAATCTTGGGTGATCAATTATTTAACCTCTAGAAAAAATCCGGCTATTTTTTCAGGAACTGACAAATTATCAATCCTTATATTTGCGGATCTTTATGTTTTTTCTTCTAAGGGAGTATCGCACTTACGTTTTCAAACATGAAATCGTCTTAGTCGATAAACTCCCAGAGCAGAAGTTAAGCTCAGATTTCGCCTCTTATCGGCTCATTTTCAAGTGGAGAGCAAATGATGCAAGAAGTCGCTGATCACTACAGCCACGGGACTTTGGAAGAAACCATCCTCCAAGCTCTTGATCAATCAGGTAAAAATATCAAGAAATTGCAGCCGGATGACCTATCAGCCATTGATGAATTTCATTTGAGAGGTCGGATAGCCACTACTGAGCTGGCAGAAGAGATTTCCCTGACACCAGGCACAAAGGTGCTAGATCTTGGTTGTGGTATTGGGGGAGCCTCTCGTTATCTGGCCTCACAATTTGGCTGTAACGTGCAGGGTATTGACCTTACTGAAGAGTATTGCTCGGTGGCCCGCTCCCTGACGGCTCTGACCCATCTGGAGAAACAGGTCTCGTATTTTCACGGTGATGCTTTGGATCTGCCCTTTGAGGACAACAGCTTTGATGTTGTCTGGACTCAGCACGTCTCAATGAACATTAATGACAAAGGACAAATGCTTAAGGAAGCCTACAGAGTTCTTAAGCCGGGCGGTTATCTGGCTCTCTACGATATTCTCTCAAATGCTGAGAAAGAACTTCATTATCCGGTTCCCTGGGCTATGTCATCCGCTCAAAGTTTCCTGGTAAGCGGAGGAAAACTACATACATTACTCGAACATTCTGGTTTCAGGGTTTGTTCCTGGAAAGACTGCTCAAGCCAGTCACTCAAATGGTTTGAAGGCGTACTCTCGAGAATTCAGGAAGCAGGGCGCCCCCAACTGGGATATCACCTGCTCTTAGGCGATCGCTTTTCAGAAATGGCCGCTAATCAGCTTAAAAATCTGAAAGAAAATCGAATAATGGTCGTCCAGACCGTTGCTCTGCGACCTTCGTCGGCCTGATGGCAAAACGGCAGTTTCAGGTAAAACACATATTTATTGAAATTGCTTTAACCAGAGATGATAATGATTCTCAATAAGAGTTTTTAGATCAGTTGAGTATTTCTATGGCAAGGTCCTCTGCAAGAGAGCTATCTATACAGAGTATTAAATCACTGAGCCCTCATATGAAGCGGGTGACCCTGACAGGAGAATCTCTCTCTGATTTTCCCCCTGATCAAGCAACTGCATACGTTAAGCTGGCTTTTGATAACCCTGCTATGCCCGAAAAACCTCTTTTGAGAAGCTTCAGTGTGGTTTCCTCTGATCAGAATACACAGCATTTGACGATTGATTTCGCGGTGCATCCCGGTGGTAATGATCAGGGGCCAGCTGCACGCTGGCTTGAGAGTGCCAGCATTGGCGATCCTATTTCTGTACATGGACCCGGCCCGACAAAACGGGTTAACCGTGAGGCAGATTGGTTTATCCTGACAGGAGATCTGACCGCTCTGCCTGCTATTCGAGCTAACATAGAAATTCTTCCTGCCAACGCAAAGGGCTATGTCATTCTGGAAATTCCACATCAGGACGACCAGCAATCTCTAGCTCTGGAAGCTTCGTCTATTCCCAAAGGTCTGGAAATCATCTGGGTTATCAACCCCCATCCAGGCCAACAAAAGGAGCTGTTAAGAGAAACACTGGCTAACCTCCCCCGTTTGCCAGGTAATCCTTATCTATGGGCTGCCAGTGAGCTGAACTCCGTGCTGGAGATCAGAAACTGGGTCAATGGTGAATCTCTGGCTCCCCGCTCTTCGCGTTACATCAGCAGCTACTGGCAGCTTGGCTTATCGGATGAAGCCCACAAAGTTCAAAAAAAGGAAAAACTGGCAGAAGCTTAAAACTGCTCATCTGATTTTCTGTGTTCAGGGCCGCACAGGCCCTTGTTTTTTTGATCTCTCCTACTCTAAAACTTCAGTCTCATAGCCCTGCCTAACTGGAAGAATGGGTTTCTCCATCTAGGCTGACTCGACAAGAACAACAATAGTGCCATTGAACGCTGAGCTCTAAACACTTCGTTGATAAGCATAGAAACAATGATTTCAAATCGAAAAGGTGCCCAATACATGTACGCCGGCGTTTGTTTCTCTAATAAAAATACTCCAGCTCCCAAACATTCTTTCAAGCATGATTTGAATCATTGTCATGAGTTTTATCTGAGCTATATCCAGACAAATACAAAGGGATGCCAGATGTTCTAAAACCCTTGGGCAATCTGATCAGCAGATTGTTACTAAAGGCGTCCTGGATTGCCTCTTTGTGAAAAACTGGTGCCTCCATCGACTTGAAGAAAATCAGCTAAAAACATTTATGTTCAACCACCTCATGTACCAGCCACTTAAAGATGCTATGACCCCTGAAGAAAGAGTTGAGTCGGCAAAACAACTGGAAGATCGCAGGGCTTGGTATAAGAAGTACTATCCAGATTTGGTGAAATGATTTTGGGCTGGAAGGCTGGAAGGCTGGAAGGCTGGAAGGCTGGAAGGCTGGAAGGCTGGAAGGCTGGAAGGCTGGAAGGCTGGAAGGCTGGAAGGCTGGA
>NZ_JOKH01000003.1:0-6940 GCF_000722635.1 Endozoicomonas numazuensis
ATGTATTAAGTATTTGGGAGCTGGGTCACAGCTTGTCAGCCTGTGGAGAGGGTTCGTTGGAGTCCTCTGAGAAACAGGAACCACGGCGAAATCGTAAGAGAGTAGCCGCCTAGTAATAGGAATCCCCCAGCGACCTAGCTGGGGGAGGATGTCAACGAGTGATCGTTCGTTAATATAAAGAATAAGAGCCAGATTGATGCAAAGAAGAAGACCCCCTCTCTTTTCCTGTTGCCTGGTGCTGGGCAGTCGCCTGTCAGCAACCGCCCAGGTGATTGAATTCACTTCCGGAGAAATAGAGGAGAGGGAAGGCTGACCTCCCAACTCTCTATTGGTGCCAGTTGGAGCACAGAAAAAGCTGACAATAGTTTGGTTGCCAGAGGAAACGGTGGCCAGGCATTCAGCAGTACCATGGACGATGGTCGTTTGAACTTTAATAAAGGCGACACTTTTTCAAAGATCTTCAAAGGTATTCATGAGCTGAGTCTTAACTACAGGAATTACGGTGCATTTGTCCGGGGTAAGTACTGGTATGACCGTCGTCTGAAAGACGGTGACGTTAATCATGGTCATGTGGCTACCGGTTATGGCAACACCCGTAAAGATAAGCAACTGGATGATGGTCGCTTTGATGATCCAGCGAAATTCTCAGGAGCAGAAATTCTTGATGCTTATGTTTATGGAGATTTTGAACTGGGCGATGTGTTGATGGACCTGCGCCTGGGACGACAGGTTGTCAGTTGGGGTGAAAGTACATTTATCCGGGACGGGATAAACAGTATTAACCCCGTGGACCTGAATGCTTTCTGTCGCCCGGGGGCTGAAGTCAAGGAAGGTCTGCGTCCGGTCAATATGGTTTATGGCAACTTCAGCCTGACTGAGAACCTGACCATGGAGGCCTTCTACCAGCTCAAGTGGGAGAAGGCCGTTGTTGATGGTTGCGGCATCTTCTTTGCCGGTAGTGATGTGGTTGCGACAGGTTGTGACAAATTGACACTGTCGGGTTTTGCATTCTCTGATGAGCAAGCATTGGCCCAGAATCGCTTTATGAGAAGAATCGGGGATAAAGAGGCCAGTGATTCAGGACAGTATGGTCTGGCTTTCCGTTACTTCTCACCTGAACTGAATGACACAGAGTTTGGTTTTTATTATTTGAATTACCATAGTCGTGTTCCATATTTTGGTGGTGTCGCTGCTGCTGGGCAGCGACGAGTGAGAAGAGCTCCAACTATTGCCTATGATGGGCCGGCTTTTGCTTCTGAAGGAATGCGGACGTCAGACAATATAGATAGGTTCAATGGTGCTCCGGATCGCTACAACATGAAACTGTTGGGCAAAAAGGAGATGTTGATTCCCTACAATGCCAACCAGGTAGCTTCTCGTGATCTGAAGTATTCAGACATCATTAAAAAAGGGCATATTAATCAGGAGTATGCTCGCTATGAGCTTCACAGAGTATGGGTTGTTGAAGCAGCCCTGAAAGAAGGTGAGCGTCATATTTATGCAAAACGTGTCTTTTATGTCGATGAAGATACCTGGCAGATTGCTCATGTTGATCACTATGATGAACGGGGTGATTTATGGCGGGTAGGTGAGGGACATATGGCGTTCTTCAGTCAACCGATGATGAGCTGGTATTCATTGGGTACGCTCTACGACCTGATTGTACGGCGTTATTTTGTTGATTGGCTGATGAATGAAGAGCCAAAGCCCATCGATTTTTCTCGTACGGCCAGAAGTCGGGACTTTACGCCTTCATCTCTGCGAAGAGCAGGTCGGTAAGACTGTTGAGATAGAGTGAAAAGAGGAAAGAGTGATCTCTTTCCTCTGGGTAGATCAGGCAGACTCTAACTGTTTGATGTCAGTTTCTTTCTCTTCAACTGTGTGGCTTGGCAGTAGTTCGCCGCTTTTGTGCATGTGCTCCATCTTGCCATTGATTGCAGCGCCAGCCACCATCTCCATCACGTCGTAGTATACATTACCTTCAACATGAGCCTTGGCTGACAGTTCCAGCTTTTCAGTGGCGTAAACATCACCCATTACACGACCGTTGATTACTACATGGGCAGCCTGAATATTGCCATCTACGCTGCTGCCGGCAATTAGTTGCAACTTACCATCATTGGAGCTGACATTACCTTTGATCTTACCCTCAACATGGACGATGCCCCGAAAGCGGATGTCTCCTTCAACTTCAGTGCCTGCAGCAATTAAAGTGATCGTGTCATCGTTTCTGTTTCCACTCAACGGGTTGTCTTCTGAGCTGTTCTTGCCCCACATGGTGAACTCCTTAAAGTGCTTGACCCGAAATGCCTATAGCGAAAGAAAAAGCGGCTGACGCTCTGTTGTTTGAAACCGTAGAGCAGACCCTTTTTCAAGGCAATTTTTCAAGGAGGGAATCATCCTTCATTGGGCGGTTAGCTTCAATGTGTAAACGCCAGTAATGAGAGCTTCAGCATGAGCATTGTGACAATGGTGATTCTATAGGCATTGCAGGGCAGGCATTCCTTGACTAATACCAGACTTCATATTCTGGATTATGAGACTGAGCTGACGCGAGAGTTCCTGATGAGCTGGCTGGTGAATAATTCTGAGCGTTTTGGTCAATTGGAGAGAGATGAGGCAGGCCTTTGAGGTAAGAAACGGGTTATCTGACGCCTTTCGGAGTAACACTGCTCTTAGTACATTGCGGCATTTTTATATCAATGACACGACTTTTCCCGTAGCTGATTTCATGGAAGTGCAGATGAGGCTTCAACTGAAACATCACTTGCAGCAGGAGATACTGGATCATTCTAAACAGCTTCATCTTTCGGAGGCATTAGCGTTTGAACATCAATATCGCGTTTATCTTGTTGGTCTTCTGGATAACGCAGCCTCTTTGCTCGACAGTTTGACTTATCCACAACAGGCATACACAAGATTGGTATTGACGCCCCAGGCCGCTCGAGTGTTTCTCGAGTATCTGCTGACCACTGGAGAGATTGAACTGCCTGCGAATCTTTTATCCCCCTAACGTTATCAGGATGAGGCATCAGGAAGAAAAGGGTGTGGCCCTGATTTGAAAGGCTTCTATAGATATACAGCCAGAAACCGATCATGGTAGATAGAGACTATAACGCAAGGAAGGCGATATGAGCGGAGATTCAAACACCCAACTTTACACGTTCTCCCTGAAAGGGACAGATGACCGCTTTGATGGGCAAGAACCGGAAATTACCCTGCAGCTTTCAGTCACGCTGGAATGCTTTGACGGCATCGACAGTAAGTTCCTGACGATTTCCCTTCTCAATAGTACGGTAGCAGCCAGTCATACCGGCGATATGGTATACGACACCGATACTCACCGAGGCTGGTATACCGAGAAGGTCAATATTTATATCGGTGTAGACGGATTTGGCAATAATCCGGTGTTGGAACAGGATTACCCCAGCACCACAACCAGCGGCACCACTTTTTCAACCAGTGAGACCCTGGGAGTGACAGCAGGGGTGACGGCCAGTGATGGCGCACCAAAATTATCCATTGGTGTCTCCAACAGTACTTCCAGCAGTAGTTCCCAAACGGTTGCAGATTTTACTGTAGCTAACAATTCTGCAGACGATGAAGTGAATCATGACTATAACCTGAGCAGTACACCGAAGGGCTTATACACAGGCCCTGACAGTATCGTTATCAAGCCTTCTGCCACCGAATTTTTTGAATACGACACTTTGAGTGCAGTCACCAACAATGATGGCTCCGCCATCAGTAATTTGCCACTGGCCTCTCAGGCGGTTTACAGAACCCCCAGTGGTGATTTTACGGAAGAAGTGAATTTGCGAATCCGGGTGACTCATTACCTTCAATGTGTTTCAACCAGCCACTCGGGTGTGACGTCAACGGTCACTTATTACACGGAAGACAATCAACCGGTTTATGATCTGCTGGAAGATCTTGCTGTAAATTTCTCTGCGATCAGAAATCCAACGGTCCAGGAGGCTGACCGAGAATAGCGTCCGAGCATAAAATTCAGTAGAACGAGTCAGCTTTTTCACTGAATTTGTGCGAATAGTTGACCTATTTAAGCAAATTCAGTGGAAAAGATGGCCGTTCTTTCTGGATTTTAGGCCGGGCTGTCTATTCTAGGTCAGCCTCCTAGGAGGCTGGCGTTCTGCATCATACCGTTCGCACAGAGTTTGTCGAAGCGTATTGGCAGCATCTTTCGACAGGCTCAGGATGGACGGGATGTGCATGTGTACTAGCTCATCAGGAATCAGCCTGGCTCTGCCTGTATTGCAGAGCCAGGAAAGTTGTCTGCTGTTACGCCAGCATAGGTTTAAGGAAATGGCCTGTATGGGAAGCGTCACTTTCAGCCACGGTTTCTGGTGTCCCTTCGGCAATAATCTGGCCACCACCGTCACCTCCTTCGGGTCCCAGGTCAACGATCCAGTCTGCGGTTTTGATGACATCCAGATTATGCTCAATAACGACCACCGTATTGCCGTGATCCCTGAGTCGGTGGAGAACTACCAGTAACTGTTCAATATCGTGAAAGTGCAGACCGGTTGTGGGTTCATCAAGAATGTACAGCGTTTTGCCCGTATCCCGTTTGGAGAGCTCTTTGGCCAGTTTCACCCGTTGAGCTTCACCTCCTGAGAGAGTGGTAGCGTTCTGTCCCAGATGAATATATGACAAGCCAACATCCATTAAGGTTTGTAGTTTTCGCTTAACGGCAGGAATAGGTTCAAAGTACTCCAGGGCTTCCTCAACGGTCATTTCCAGGACTTCATGGATACTCTTGCCTTTGTATTTTACGTCCAGGGTTTCACGGTTATAACGCTTTCCCTTGCAGACGTCACAGGGCACATAAATATCCGGCAGGAAGTGCATTTCTACCTTAATGACGCCATCGCCCTGACAGGCTTCGCAGCGTCCACCTTTTACGTTGAAACTGAAACGACCTGGTTTATAACCACGGGAGCGAGCTTCCTGGGTACCGGCAAACAGTTCACGAATGGCGGTGAAAATACCGGTGTAAGTGGCAGGGTTCGATCTTGGCGTACGACCAATAGGGCTCTGGTCAATATCAATGCATTTGTCGAAGTGATCCAGTCCACTGATCTTTTTATGTTTTGAAGCCGTTAAAGTGGTAGCACCGTTCAAAGCGTGGGCTGCAATCGGGTACAGAGTGCTGTTAATCAGGGTTGATTTACCTGAGCCAGAAACCCCGGTCACGCAAGTCATCAGACCTACAGGGATTTCCAAATTAACATTCTTCAGGTTGTTGCCGGTGCAACCACTGAGTTTCAGTAGCTTTTTGTTATCCACAGGCGTGCGTTGCTCAGGCACTGCTATCTTTCTGGCCCCGGTGAGGTATTGGCCAGTCACGGACTTTTCGTTATCCATGACCTGGGCAGGGGTGCCCTGGGCAATAATTTCCCCACCGTGAACACCTGCACCAGGGCCGATATCAATCACGTGGTCAGCCATTCGAATAGCATCTTCGTCATGCTCAACGACAATGACCGTGTTACCCAGATCGCGAAGTCGGGTGAGTGTGCTCAGCAACCGCTCGTTATCTCTCTGATGAAGACCAATGCTGGGCTCATCCAGAATGTACATAACGCCCACTAAGCCTGCACCAATCTGACTGGCCAATCGAATACGCTGAGCTTCACCTCCTGAGAGAGTATCAGCACTGCGATCCAGAGTAAGGTAGTTGAGTCCTACGTTAACCAGAAAGCTCAGACGGTCGCATATTTCTTTCAGGATTTTCTCGGCGATCTCTCCTTTCTGACCGGGCAGGCTGAGCTGTTCGAAATAAGACAGTGCACGTTCTACCGGTAGCTTTACCAGATCAGGAAGCGCTTCATCCTGAATAAAGACATGCCGGGATTCCTGACGAAGACGCGTGCCTTTACAGCTTGGACAGTGCTGGGTACTCAGGTATTTGGAGAGTTCTTCCCGAACAGACTGGGATTCCGTTTCACGGAAACGACGCTCAAAGTTGGGGATAATTCCTTCAAAGCAATGGCGTTTTTTATAAACGTCGCCCCGGTCGTTGACGTAGCTGAAATCAATAGCTTCTTCACCAGAGCCATGAAGAATAATGTTCTGTTGTTCGGCAGTCAGATCATCAAAAGCGGTATCAATATCAAATCCGAAATGAGCTGCCAGCGATTTCAGAAGATGGAAGTAATAGACACTTCTGCGATCCCAGCCTCGAATAGCACCTTCTGCCAGGGTTAATTCCGGATGTTGAACAATACGGCCTTCATCAAAAAACTGTTTTACACCCAGACCGTCACAGGTAGGGCAGGCTCCGGCCGGGTTGTTGAACGAGAACATGCGAGGTTCCAGTTCATTGATACTGTACCCACAGGACGGGCAGGCAAACCGGGCAGAATAAACAATATCTTCCTGCTCTCCTTCCATAAAGCTGATGGCTGCCAGGCCGTCGGTCAATTCCAGAGCAGTTTCAAACGATTCAGCCAGACGTAACTGCAGGTCTTCTCTTACCTTGAATCGGTCGACTACCACTTCAATGGTGTGTTTCTTTTTCTTGTCCAGTTCCGGCGGGGTGTCCAGGTCAGTAACAATGCCATTTATACGGGCCCGGATAAAACCCTGGGCTCTCAGCTCACTGAAAACATGAAGGTGCTCACCTTTTCTGTCTCTGACCACAGGCGCTAACAGCATCAGTTTGGTGCCTTCAGGCAGAGCGAGCACCTGATCCACCATCTGACTGACAGTCTGGGCTTCAAGAGTTAAATGGTGCTTGGGGCATCGGGGCGTGCCGGTTCTGGCAAACAGCAGTCGCAGGTAGTCGTATATTTCAGTGATGGTACCGACGGTAGAACGAGGGTTATGGCTGGTGGATTTCTGCTCTATTGATATAGCGGGTGATAAACCTTCTATGTGATCGACATCCGGCTTTTCCATCATGGATAGAAATTGTCTC
>NZ_JOKH01000003.1:10689-82668 GCF_000722635.1 Endozoicomonas numazuensis
CATCGCTCGTCGGCTTCTCGCTAGCTCTTTCTCCGCCGTGACAGCATTTTCTCGTCAGATCCATGCAATAAGCATGAATATGACGAGAAAATGTGTCAGCCAAAAAAATAGCAGAGCGAGAAGCTCAACACTTTATGAAATTTCCGGGCTAGGAGGCTACCAAGTTTTAACTTGATAGCCTGCTCTTAAATGTTTTCTATCTAATAGATCAGGACACCGAAGTGTGTAACCCACACTCCCGATTACCAATGACTTTAGTCGGATCGTAATAATCTTCCTCAATAGGAAGATCATTCATCACCAGGTACTCTTCAATGTCCAGCTCTGTCCAGTTCAGCAGAGGGGCAACACGGTAATAGCCATCTTTCGTCTCACTCACCACTTCAAGACCCTGTCGGAAAGCGGTTTGATCCTTACGGATAGCTGTTAACCAGTAATCTGGCGAAAAGGTTTGCATGGCTCTACCGAAAGGCTCCAGCTTTACCTGCCGGGTAAATTCATCATGCTCAGGCGTATCCACTTCAGGAACGCCCCCCATAATGGCATCACGATAGGCGCGGCTGTACTCCGGGTGATAAACCTGAATATTGAGTTCAAGCTTTTGAATCAGATCTCGGGCAAAACGATAAGTCGCTTGGGTACCATACCCAGAATCAATCCAGACTACGGGCAAATCCGGTTGAATCTGAGTGGCCATATGCAAAATAGCAGCTTCATGAGGTCCAAAGTTGGTGGTGACCACCGGCTTCTCAGCTTTTTGCAAAGCCCAGCGGATAATCTCTTGCGGAGAGAGCTCTGCGAGCTCCCGGTTAATACTCCCCAGATCCATTGACGTCCCCCGAAACATTTATTCTTTAACCCAAAGCAGGCATTTGTGTCATGGTTTACGCCGAACTATAGGTGAAGAAGCTCCCTCGAAGCAATGGAGTACCTAGAACATATCTTTCTTTGGAAATAGTTTGTTGGACTAATGCCCCAACACTCGAAGGCAGAAGATCACCTATCCTTTGAAAGTCAGATGGATACAAACAAGTCAGAACCGCAGACACATCAGTAGTTCACTGAGTCGAACGCCTGACTTCAAACAAGGCGCCCCCCAGAACCCGACGATAGATCGTCATCTGGGTGCCAAAGCGCTTCAGGCCATCTTCTCTGAGAGTGGGAGCATACTCTTTAAGATAGTTATCCAAAGCTGCTTGATTTTCCAACCGGTAGGTTACAGAAAAGCCTGTGCGCTCTGAGTGCTCGTCCAGCCGGTCATCCAGCTTTATCAACGAGATAGAGGCTTTTTCAAAACCTTCCAGGGTTACTATCTGAGTAGCATGCTCTTTTAGCCAGGTAAGAAAAGGCCTTTCGATTGAAGCCTCAACCAGACAATTCACTTCATAAATGATCAAGCGCCACCTTCCCCATTTATGAGTTGTCCCTGTGCCAAACCCGACCACTGCTCTGAAGCCGTCACTTTCATATACCGGCAGCCGGCATCATGACTAAAAAGGGTAAACACATCGAGTACCACAGCGCCCTCTGGACCCGCAGTCACCTGATGAACATTATCTCGATGTCGGGACAAACTGGCCATACGGCCTTCTGTCATCCACGCCTGAGCAGAAGGCTGCAACACCATCCCTTCAAGAGTCTGCTCCAGCAAGTCGTAGTTACGTGTAGTCACCTCTCCCCCAAGCACTCTCATAACGCCATTGCAATCACTGTGGTCATGGTAGGGAATGTAGCCATCGGGCTCAAACATCAGAAAACAGAACTCAACCGAACCTGCTCGCTTCCGGCAAACCCGGACTCCCTCCCCTTGAGGGTGAACCTGAAAAAGCGCTGGATCGGGTATTGCCACCTTATCCAACATCATTAATCGCCCCATCACCCAGAGCAGGTACGATTCCTCCTCAATGGCATCGGGCTTTTTTAGACTGCCAGCCTTTTCGGCAATTTCAGAAAGAACATCCTCCGTACACTGGGAGAAAGCATCCCTCTGGGTCAGACGAAATGGCCAGATATTGCGCGTTAGATTGATCATCCAGGAATCCATACTATCTCTTGGCTATGGTGCACTTACTTTTGGGTAAAATGTGCAACACCACAGCGGCTTCAGCGATCACTGCTGATCAAGTAAAGACCAATCTTTCGGTTTTAACCAAATTCCAAAAAAATATTACTCACCTGAAAGCATTGAACTGACTGACAGGCCAGAATGAATGTACTTTATTGAGCGAAACACTACGTTAAATCATCTTCATCTATAACTTTCGTACTACATGTAAACCATGACGCACCGGTAACAGAATATTATCCAGGTCAGTCCTTGAAGAAAGATAGTGGTTGAGTTCAGCGATCACCTCATCCCGCTCATCTTGTGGGTCCAGAACCCCTCCTTTCCAGAGAGCATCATCAACAACAATCACCCCCCCTTTCTTCAACATGGGAAGAATCAGTTCCAGATATTCAAAATACTTTTTCTTGTCAGCATCAATAAAAACAAAGTCCAGCTCTCCCTCGATAGTGGGAATAGTTTCAAGAGCCTTTCCGAAAAGCACTTTCAATTTATGAGCATGGGACGACCGATCAAAAAACTCTTCGGCAATGGCAATGGCTCTTGGATTCGTTTCACAACAAAAAATTTCGCCATCATCAGGCAAAGCTTCAGCCATAGACAAGGCTGCATAGCCCGTAAACATGCCAATTTCCAACACTCTCTTACTGCTGCTCAGGGCCACCAGCATTTTCAGGGTTTGACCCACCATACGCCCGGACATATTCCCCGGATAGCGAGTCCGGTCTTCTGTAGCCTGCGTCAGCTCTCTCAAAAGTGGGGACTCACCACCAGTAATATCGTGGCAATATTGTTCAATATCGGGATTAACAATGACCGTCATGGCCTTTCCTTAACTGCATGAATCACTCAATTCTACCAAGAGCCAGCTGAGCAAAAAATGCCTACTGCATTTTAATCATCCTCCTCTCTGGGACTCATGGTAGGATTTCTCGAACTCCGTTTACTTGAGAGCTCTTCCGAACGAACGATACTGCAAATAGAACTAAAGCTGGAAGCAGAAGTTTTTCACTCCTGGCAGAATAGACACCAGACTCTATTGGTATTCGGGGAGACTGATCATGATCAATACGACGAAGTTTTGGAGTAACAAATTCAACTCACAAGGCAGTAAACCATGTTAGACAAACCCATTGTAGAAATAGAGTATTGCAGCCAGTGCCAATGGTTGTTGCGTTCTGCCTGGCTGGCTCAGGAGCTGCTCAGTACCTTTAACACAGACCTTGGAGAAGTCAGACTGAAACCAGGAACCGGCGGTATCTTTATCATCACCCTGAATGGCAAACAGATCTGGGAAAGAAAGCAGAACGGCGGCTTCCCTCAACCCAAACAGATCAAGCAGAAAGTTCGTGACCTGATTGATCCTGAACGAGATCTCGGACACAACGACCGCCCCTGAGACCCTTGATACTTCTAAAGCCCTATGAATAAGAGCCCTTAACAAATGGGCTCAAGTATCACTCCCATCTTTAGATGCTCTGATGCTGGCAGATACAAGCACTATCGGATGACAAATGAAGAGCTCTCTTTATGGCAATAGGAATGGGAATGGGAATGGGCATGGGCATGGAGTCTGCTGGCTCAACACATGTTTATGACAGGGCCAGAAACTGGCGTGACCAGCTGATCAAACTGGATGTGACTGATTTAAAGGAAAACGTAGGCGTCACCCCTGGCGGCAGAGAAGTTTTAGTACTGAAAGAATCCGAGAACAGAGGCTGGTTGTCATACATTCCTTTCAATCCGTGGAATAGTCGCAGAACCCAAGACAACGGGGCCAGCAATAGCATGCTCTCGGATATTCAACTGATGCAACGAAGAGCCTCACAATTAAATGACATGTACCTTCTCAATACTGAAGAGGGTTCTGAACCTCAAAACCAATCCATCACCACTGGCAAACAATATCTGCATGTTTTGCAGGACCTTATGGGCTCTCAGGCGGGTCAAATGCTGCTCATGGAATCCACACTGGAAGGCCTTTTGCAGACACTGTCAGAACCCGAAGGCGTTGCCCATGTTGCCGATGAACTTCAGCACTGCCTGACTCGATATCTGTCTGCCTCACGTCGACAGAATGAAGACACCGCAGACAGTCTCACTAAAATGCAGACTCTGCTCTATAACTGGATCGATGAACAATCTAATCAGGTCAACTCAGATTCAGCACGAAGAGCCCTGGATCAGATCAATAAAGAAGTTCAGTCATTGTTTGAAAGTTATGGCAAGGCTTTAGATGTGCATGAGAGCCTTGTTGCAAACTCTGTCAGCAACCACTTATTTGTAGCTTCAGAGGCTGTCGCCCCTGAAACCAGAATCGTTCAAAGTACACAGATATCTGAAACGTCAACTCAGCCCGCCAGCAAGGAGTCGTTTTTTCAGGAACTGCAAGCCGTTATGCGATCTTCAGAAGGGATGATTCAACGAATGAACATCCCGGAAAAGTACCCGAATGGCCGGCAAATGTTGCTGGATGACCTGGAAATAGCAAAAGAAGCTCTAAAGGAAGAGCTCCACTCTCAAGAGATGTCACCTGCAGCATTGCAAAGCTGGTATACCGCCAGCAGGCAAAGACTGCTCAAAATGCAGGACACTATGTATCTTGCTGTTCGTTCTCCTGACAGACCACCAGCCTCTTATCCAGCAAGACGAGGCCTCTACAACCGCTATAGGGACTGCCCATTTAATTCTCATGCTCAGGCATTAGCCCATTCAGGATGGAGTGACTATTTCCTCCACCGTTTTTTACCATCGGTACCTTTACCCGGACCCAAACCTGTCGTCGATCAATCACAACTTGAAAATATGGAAGCCGCTATTACCAAGAACAGCCAACAAAAAGCAGAGCTATCAGAACGACTGACTTCCATTAACACCGCAATTAAGTCCTACGATGAACAGATAGAAACCATCAATGTCAAAATGAGAGCTTTACCGAAACCGGCGGAATTAAGAGATCACTCTCAAACTGAACGACAAAAATCCATGAATGAGCGTTTTGCTCTTGCCAATCAAAAACAAGAACCCACTGAAAAGCGGGGCCAGCTACTTCTTGAAAAAAAATCACTGGAAGCTGAAGAAATAAGAATTCATGAGGAAAGTCGCTCTCTGGCCAATGAACAAAGAACAGCCCGACGACAGTTCGACACTGATCGCAGGGAACGACAGAGCACCTGGGACAGAGCCAATAACCAGTACCAGGATTACCTTCGCAAGCTGTCTCTGCAAACAAGCTGGCTTCAAATATTGGAGCAACTTCGAGACACCCGTAGACACGACGCAACTTCACTGGCACCGGCCTATGATACTCATCAACAAATTGAAGGTATCGATAACCACTATGGTGGGATTGTCCCCATGGAATACAGCTTAAATGAAACCCTGCTTGATCCTAGAAACGAACAATCCAGACGAACATTTAACGAGAATGAATGCGGACTCTATAAATGGGGAGGGCACGATCACTGGACTTTTCTGATCGTGAATGAGCATGGAGAAGTGGATAGAATAAACGACTCTCAGTGCACCCGCAGCAAGTTTGCCAGCAAACAGGCCATGCTGGACTATTTCAGTGAACCTGGACGCTACATCAAGGAACAGCTGACAGCAGTACACTCTTAAGTCCGTTCTGATAAATGGCAAGAAGTCCTGGGATCATTACCAGAACTTCTTGCCTTGGGTCCAACAGCCTCCTAGGAGACTGACCGAGAATAGCGTCCGAGCATAAAATTCAGTAGAACGAGTCAGCTTTTTCACTGAATTTGTGCGAATAGTTGACCTATTTAAGCAAATTCAGTGGAAAAGATGGCCGTTCTTTCTGGATTTTAGGCCGGGCTGTCTATTCTCGGTCAGCCTCCTAGATCCAATCCGACGATGGTTTCTTGCGGAAACGAACCATAGGTAGGAACAACCCAAGCAGAATACCAATAATAATGGTTCCTCCTCCGTAGAGGTACCAGCGCATACTGGCACTTCGAACTAACTGGTTATTCTCTGCTTCTACTACTTCAATGCGGCTTTTCAACTGAAGATTTTCTTCCATCAGTTGTTTGTTGCGACGATCCAGAGCCTGGGGATCGGCTGTGGCTTCTCGCAGGGAAATAAATTCAGAGGTCTTCTCATCCAGCAATCCTGTGGCTTCTTCAAGAGAACCTTTGACGCTGTTGAGCTCTCCCTCAGTCGATGACAGTTCAACTTTAAGAGCAGTATTCTCACTGGTCAGCTGTGTCACTCTTTTCAGCTCTATTGGCAACCGCTCCCTGGCTGGCTGCTCGGCCACCAGATATTGACTGGGGATAAAACCCTCCAGGCCATCTGCGGTTTTGATTTTGCTAAAGCCTTCTCCGGCATCAGCTTCCAGAACAGTCATTCTCAAACCGGTTTTCAGTCCACGATGCAAAATCCGGTACTGATTCCCCGGACCTGCCCGCAGCGGCACATAAACAACATCCGTCACATAACGGGTTTCTGCCTGAACCGGTTCTGCCTGAACCATTGAACCCAGCAGTACAATACCACTGAGGGATAAAAACAGTTTGCGTAAGGGTAATTTCACGTTTTCTCTCTTAACCAAGCTGCCCTGCAATTACGATTCCTCAACCAGGGCGGGAAACCTGTCAGGACTTCAGTATAAGCTTGACAGGCTTCCGGAAGGAAAATCAGGGGAGTACTTTCTTGAAAGGCTTCACACTAACGGACTGATAAACGCCTGCTGCCACATACGGGTCTGCATCAGCCCATACCTGAGCTGCTTCAAGGCTGCCAAATTCCGCAATAACAATACTGCCGCTGAACCCAGCCTCACCCGGGTCATTACTGTCGATAGCAGGACATGGACCTGCCAGAACCAGACGTCCCTGAGCTTTTAATTGCTCAAGCCTTTCCAGATGAGCCGGCCTGGCAGTTTTGCGCAAAGACAGACTGTTTTCAACATCTTCACTGATGACTGCATACAGCATTTATTTTTCCTCAGCCTGTATATGCCTGGAAATAACCAGGAACTGCAAGACGACAAAGACAAAAGTGAGAATCAGGCTACCAAAAACCTTAAAATCTACCCAGAACTCATGGAAGGTAAAGGCGACAAAAAGGTTAGCAGCACCCAGCAGGGTAAAGAATACGACCCAGCTGAGATTCATACGAATCCAGATTTCTCCTGGCAGGGTGATAGCATGCTCCATCATTCTTTGAACCAGAGTTTTCTGGCCAATAAACTGGCTACCCAGGAAAGCGGCAGCAAAGATCCAGTTAACAATGGGTGCTTTCCATTTCAGGAAGTTCTCATCCTGAAATGCCAGGGTCATCCCCCCAAATAAAACAACAGCCCCCAGAGTGATAGCCTGACTTTTTTCCAGCGTTTTATTTTTGATGAAGCTGCCACCGTAAACAATGACAGAAGCGACAATCAAAAACAGGGTGGCACTGAATGGGCCACCCACTTCCATGGAATTACCGGCCACATCCACCATTCGGGGGTCCATCTTGTAGACCGTAAAAAAGACAATCAGTGGAATAAAGTCAATCAGTTGCTTCATATTAAACCAGTTGGGTTACCTTACGATTTACTGCAATTTTTCATTGATGGCGACTCACTGTCACCCTGTATATACCGGTTACCATTGGAGATGCGAGCAGTCAGTCACCTCACATCGTCAATGGTGATCGGTCTGGTTCTTACTCAAACCTGAGATCCAGACAAATACAGCATTGAAAATGTATCAAGCCCATTAAATTAACATGCAGTTTACTATGGAACCGAATCATTTCCATGCTTTGCTGGCTCCAACCTGCCAACTTTTTAAAAGCCTTTACAGTTCTCTCCTCTGCTCAGGGCCGTTTAGTGATAAAGTGTACTGACAGTTACTACTTATTTGTATCGCAATGACCCTGAATGTTGACCTCCATTGTCACACAACCGCCTCTGATGGTTCCATGGGACCACTGGAAGTCTACGAACGAGCGCGTGATAAAGGCGTCGATATACTGGCTATTACTGATCATGATTCGGTGGCCGCTCACCACTTTCTCAAGGACAAAAAACTTGAAGGCCCTGAACTGGTCACTGGAATTGAACTGTCGACGACCTGGTCTGCAATGGAAATCCATATCGTAGGTCTCAACTTTTCTCTGACCCATCCAGACCTTGAACGAATCGTCAGCCATCAGTGTGCGGCCAGAAAACAACGGTCACTGTTGATTGCTACCCGTTTGGCCAAGCAATTAAAAGTAAACATCAGTGCCGATGCCCTGATGGACGAAGTCATTGATCTGGCTCTAAATCGTCAAAAACAGTCCGCAGATGATTTTCTTTTGTCCCGGGAAGACATTCAAACAGGCCGTCCTCACTTCGCTTACTGGCTAATAGAAAAAGGTTATGTCAACGAAATGCAGGCAGCGTTTGACAAACACCTGTCACATCAGAAAATTGGCAACCTTAAAGCATTCTGGCCTCCCATGAGTCAGGCCGTAGCCTGGATCAGGGCACTGGACGGTACAGCCGTTCTTGCTCACCCCGGAAAGTATAAAATGACCCGAACCAAACTCAGGGCTCTGACCAACGATTTTAAACTGGCAGGTGGCCACGCTCTGGAAGTCAGTGGCTGCCAGCAACCCCTCGGACAACGAGAAGAACTGGCCAGCCTTTGTGAAGATTTTGAGCTCAAAGCCTCAAGGGCCAGCGACTTCCACACCCCTGCCAACCCATGGGTAGAAATGGGCAGAGCACCAGAACTACCCAAGGGAGCTATACCTGTCTGGGACAGCTGGTAAACCCCAGGAGGCTGACCGAGAATAGACAGCCCGGCCTAAAATCCAGAAAGAACGGCCATCTTTTCCACTGAATTTTATGCTCGGACGCTATTCTCGGTCAGCCTCCTAGCACTCACCCCTTATGCTCACAGCAGACACTACCGGGACATCTATCCAGTAAACACTCTCAGGAATAGTGCGAAAAAACCAAAGAGTAAATTCAGGAGTGACTCGCACTTTTCCTGATGATGTTTTGCCCTAAGGAAGGTGTGAACAAACCCCATGCGTGCTCTGCGATTATTGAGATAGGTTATTCAGCCAATAGACCCCAATCTTCTTTTCAATGCCTCCAAACAGATCATTTTTCCCTGTCATCAGGCCCTCAGCTGTCTTATTTAAAAAATAAATTCTCATGTCCCCAGAACCATTGATCTTTGGCATAGAAGGAGCAACAAGAGATAACACACCCTGAGTACTGCTTCTGTGCTCCGTGGTATTCGATTGCCCGGATGGTTGCCCGGATGGTTGCCAGACAAAATAGCCACCGTTTCGTTCTCTATTCCGACTCTTTTCCGGAGCTGTTCTTCGCCCTGTCCCACCAGCTCCACTGCTATCCGGATCTTCATCATCTCTTTTGAAATTATTTTCACCTGCTCCCTCTTTACAGGTCTTGGGCACCACATTAATACCCCAGAGCCTGAATTCGAAAATTTCTCCATTCAATGCTTTCTCAAACCTTTCCAGAAGAGCCAGCCTCTGCGCTCTGTCGGGAATCATCCGGCTATTATTGCGGATTTCAAGCCGAACCCTGCTCAGCTGGTAGTCTCTATCCTGAGTGGCATCATCATTTCTGAGTGCCATCTGCATCAATTCATAACCCCTTCTTCTCACCGAAGTCATCGGATCATTCCCGGTCAGGAGATCCCAGGGGCCGACAATCGTCTGCCCTTCATCGGTGGTATCAAGTGCCACCTGATCGTACTGGGCAACAGGATTTACACCCGTTCCATCAGTCGGCGTTTGGCCAGCTTCGTTAGAAGACACTGTCGGATTACTTTCCGAACCAGTGCCAACATTAGCTTCCAGCGGCACATTTTCATAATCGTGAACGGGTTGGAGAGCCGGTGCGGGTGCCAGAGGTATCTGAGCAGGTGGAACCACTGGAGCAACCACATTCAGACCTGCCAGAAGTTCGACCGGTACCTGCAAATTTTGCAGACCTGCCACCAGAACTTCAGGCACCTGATTCAGCAGTATTGGGACCAGCAGTATGGGGTTATGATCCGAATGCGTCATTTCCATGGACATGGTGCCAGTCGCAATGTCATAAAGGGCGTCCATGGCCCAGCCACAGCTGATGCCCCAGAGTCCATCTATGTATTCGCCATGATGTTGTACCAGTGCCCTTCTTGCCCTGCGACGAAACTCTTCCAGTGCCCTGACCTGTTCTTCAGAATATTGTTCTATATCAGTTACAGGCTCATTTTCATCACCTTCGATCAGGGACTGAAGCATTTCATCGGCGTCGTTACTTTCTTTGGCATCCTCGACATAAAGCACCTGAAGCAGCTCCATGCTGGAAAAGCCAAGGTTATCGTAAGTCTTATGGTCTGGCACAGGATGTATCCTTGTATACTGGGTTCGGGTAACGGTTGTACCCTCTTTTTCTCCTGGCATCACGGTGACATCGAAGTGCATTTGTTGGGGAGCATCGGAGGATGGCGAGGCACTGTCTAACGCCCGACATTGATAGGTTCTGCCGCGCCCTCTTCTCCTGACCGCTCCCTCTGAATCACTGTTCCGATTACTAAACACAGCCTGATTCTGCCTCTGAAGCCAGCTTTCAGGCGAGCCAACATTTACCTCAACTGGACTCTGCTGCTTAGAATCAGGAGAACCCGTATTAGTTGATCGTTGTGAAACTCCGGACCCTGTGGCACTTGAACCAGGTCGGCTGTGCTTTACGGGCTCTGAAGAAGGATTATCACCAAGAATTTGATCACGGGCTTGAATCGGCTGAGGGGTTTGCTGAGGAATAAAATAACTGTTTCCTCTCATCAAGGTTCGAAAGGGTGTAGCTCCAGCCCCTGGGACAGTCTCAAAATGAACAGCCTGATACCCAACACTTTGATAGCTCGAAGGGGCAACGCCGGTATAGCGCTCAAAAAGGAGCCATAGACCTGAACCCAGAGCATGGATCGAAAAGACTGTCGAGAGTAAACAAAAGGTAATCCAGAACCAGCTTGACCGCTTCATTAATCGTGCCCACTTTAGACCAGAAGCTTTTCAATGTAGGCGCAATTTTCACTTCTTGATAACTGCTAATTCGCATCATTGAATGAATATGCGACTTTAAAGGAAAAATAATGCAGGTTAGAATCCACCCGTTCTATCACTTCAAAACTCAAGTACCGTGCCTTCTGAAACTCTGACCCGCCTGTCAAAATGGATCGCTGATTCTGGTTACTGCTCTCGAAGAGCAGCCTGTCGACTGATTGAAGCGGGCCATGTCAACGTCAATGGCTTACCCGGAAAACACACTGATCGTGTTTCAGCTAACGACGTCATTCATGTAGAGCAGCACCTGATCCAACCTTTTCCAGAGCTTGAATACCAGATTTATAACAAACCGGTGGGAATTGATTGTGTCTGCTCTGAAGAGGACCCGGACAGCATCATCCACCAGCTGAAAGGTAAGCAGAGAGTCTTCCCCGCTGGCAGGCTTGATAAAGACTCCCATGGTTTATTACTGCTTACCAATGACGGAGCCCTCTGTCAGAAAATCCTGCACCCGGACTTTTTCCATGAAAAAGAGTATTGCGTCGTCGTGGACAAGGCGATCACTCCCCTTTTCTGTCTGCAGATGGCACAAGGTGTTGAATACAATGGTACCCGGACTCGCCCGTGCAAAATCATTCAGACTGATACACATACCTTCCTGATTACCCTGACACAAGGCATGAACCGGCAGATTCGAAAAATGTGTCGCAGTCTGGGCTACACAGTGACCCACCTGCAACGCACCCGTCTGGTTAACCTTCAGCTTGACGGCCTTAGCTCTGGTACATTTCGAGATCTGACATCTGAAGAAGTCAAAACTCTAAAAAACACCCTCCGCCCCAATCGACCTGATGAACTTCAAGAGACGGCTGAGGCCATCAGCAAACAAAGCTCCTCAGGCCTGTAAAGAGCAGGTGATATGAAAGAGAAAATGCCAACATCAACCTGGCATGTTGAAAGGCGACGAGTATAGGTTAACCGAATCGTTGCACTGCCTGCCTTCGGTGGTATGATGCGCGCTCTATTATTACTGCAAGAGAATGGCAACCTGCCGACATCCCTGTGAACAGAGAGTCTTAATGACTGTTCATAAGGTGCAGGTACCATGTACATAACAGCCATGAGTCAGTTTTTTCAGATTCACCCTGAGACGCCGCAGCTCCGACTGGTTCGCCAGGCCGCAGAAATCCTGAGGTCCGGGGGGGTAATCGCTTACCCGACTGACTCAGCCTATGCTCTGGGCTGCCTGATTGGCGATAAAAAAGCCGTTGAACGTATTCGTCAGATTCGTCGACTGGATGATAAACACAACTTTACTCTCGTATGCAGAGACCTCTCCGAGCTGGCTACCTATGCCCAGGTCGATAACGTTCAATACCGTTTGCTGAAAAACCATACACCAGGCCCTTACACCTTTATTCTGAAAGGAACCCGGGAAGTCCCCAGGCGCCTGATGCACCCCAAGCGTAAGACCATCGGCCTGCGAGTACCAGAGTGCAACATTGTCAGTGCTCTGCTCAATGAGCTGGATGCGCCATTGATGAGCAGTACTCTCCAGTTACCTGGTGATCATGAACCCATGCTTGATCCATACGACATCAGACTGACACTGGAAAGTCAGCTGGATCTGGTCATTGATGGTGGCTATCGCGGCATGGAGCCTACAACCGTCATCAGCTTACTGGAAGAAGCTCCTGAAGTATTGCGGGAAGGAAAAGGCAATACGGCGCCTTTTCTCAGCTAAAACCCTACCAACAAGTCAGGAAAATTTATCCTGAGTTTTATTAAAACGGTATAAACCTGAGCGGGTAAAAACAGATTCCGGGACAAAAAGGTGTTTTTACTCCCGGCAGATAAAAACATTCTTTTACCTACGTCCAAACTGTCGTAACCTGTCCACTCTGGATTCTAACGGGAGAGCCTCTTGAGCGCTGTAGACTCGCAGTCGCGTGTTCTGTCTGGCATGCGACCCACTGGCCGATTACATCTTGGCCACTATCATGGGGTTTTAAAAAACTGGCTTCGGCTGCAACATGAGTATGAATGTTTTTTCTTCGTAGCTGACTGGCATGCACTGACTACTCACTATGAAGAACCGGAAAAACTGGAAGACTCTGTCTGGGACATGGTCATTGACTGGCTGGCTACCGGTATCAACCCTGGTTCTGCCACCCTGTTCATTCAGTCCAGAATACCGGAACATGCAGAACTGAATCTGCTGCTCTCCATGATCACACCGCTCTCCTGGCTGGAAAGAGTTCCCAGTTATAAGGATCAGCAGGAAAAACTGAAAGAAAGGGACCTCTCTACTTTCGGATTTCTCGGCTACCCACTACTGCAAAGTGCCGATATTCTTGCTTATCGTGCGGGTCAGGTGCCCATTGGAGCAGACCAGGAAGCCCACGTAGAAATCACTCGTGAAATAGCCAGGCGTTTCAACCACCTCTACGGCCGCGAGCCTGGTTTTGAAGAAAACGCTGAAGCCGCCATCGGCAAAATGGGTCGTAAAACAGCCAACCTCTATCGAAAGCTCCGCCGCTCCTATCTCGAACAGGGAGATGACGAAGCTCTGGCTACAGCCAAGGCTCTGCTGAAAGAGCAAAGTAATATTACCCTTGGAGACCAGGAACGACTGTTTGGCTACCTGGAAGGTACCGGCAAGGTTATTCTTCCGGAACCTCAGGCATTGCTGACTGAACAATCCCGTATGCCGGGACTCGACGGCCAGAAAATGTCCAAGTCCTACGGTAATACCATCAGTCTCAGGGAAGACCGCGACAGTGTCGCTTCTAAACTGAAAAAGATGCCTACAGACCCGGCCCGAATTCGCAGGAATGACCCGGGCGAACCGGAGAAATGTCCGGTCTGGCAGTTGCATCAGGTTTACTCGGATGAGCAACGCAAGGACTGGGTTCAGACTGGTTGCCGCTCTGCAGGCATTGGCTGCCTGGATTGCAAGAAGCCATTGATCGAAGCTGTTCAGGCGGAACTGGAGCCGATCCGAATCGAAGCCCGGGAACTCGAGAACAATCCTGATGTCGTAAAAAGCATCATTTCTGAAGGGACTGAAAAGGCCCGGGATGAAGCCCAGGACACCCTCAGGAAAGTCCGTGAAGCCATAGGGCTGGACTATCGTTGAACACTGTGTTTCAGTGAAGTAATCAGCTCATAAAAAATCAGATCAGGTCAAACCAGCCTGAACGCCATAAAAAGCAGTTTCACCGTTAACCGGTCAAACTGCTTTTTTAGTCAAAGGATCTATAAAGGGTGAAGCATCAATGACCTCCACGGAAATCGTGGCTGAGTCCGGAGCAGAGAAGCTCCCCGAAGAGCAGGTACCGGAAACTCAATCAGGCACTGAACCTGATATCATTGAACACCAGATACTGGTCATGGGTCAGCCCATGGCCAAGCTGCCTGACGACTTATATATACCACCGGATGCCCTGCAGGTATTTCTGGAAGCCTTCGAAGGCCCCCTGGACCTTCTGCTTTATCTGATCAAACGCAACAACATGGACATTCTCAATATCCAGGTTGCAGTGATCACTGAACAATATATGAAGTACGTAGACCTGATGGATTCCGGACAATTCGAGCTGGCAGCAGAATACCTGGTTATGGCCGCCACGCTGGCCGAAATCAAATCTCGCATGCTACTGCCCAGAGTTTCAGAAGATGAAGACGAGGAAGAAGATCCCCGTGCCGAGCTGATTCGTCGTCTTCAGGAATATGAACGTTTTAAAAAAGCCGCTGAAGATATTGATCAGCTGCCCAGAATGACTCGTGACCTCCACGAAGCCAGCGCCTCTCCTCCCGACATGGAACAAGAGCGCCCACACCCGGAAGTAGACCTACAAGAGATTATGCTGGCGATGGGAGAGATACTGCGTCGCTCAGAAATGTATGTAAACCATCAGGTTGAACAGGAAGCACTGTCTACCCGTGAACGAATGAGTGAAGTGCTCTCAATGCTGACCTCTGAACGTTTCACACCCTTCGTAGCCCTATTCAGGCTGGAAGAAGGCAAACTAGGGGTTGTGGTCACCTTTATGGCCGTCATGGAACTGATTAAAGAATCCCTGATCGAACTCATACAGAACGAACCGTTTGGACCCATTCACGTTAAGGCCCGGATTGACTAATGGAAGCAGAACAGCTGCAAAAAATCCTGGAAGGAGCCCTGCTGGCCAGTCAGAAACCCCTGACTGTAGAAAAAATGGCCGCCCTGTTTCCGGAAGACCTCTATTCCGAGGAAGAGCGCCCGGATGGTAACCAGATTCGTGAAGCGCTGGTGGCCATCACTGAAGCCTGTGAAGACCGGGGCTTTGAACTCAAGAAAGTAGCTTCTGGCTATCGCTTTCAGGTCAGACAGGAATTAGCACCCTGGGTGGGAAGGCTCTGGGAAGAAAAACCCCAGCGTTATACCCGGGCACTGCTGGAAACACTGGCACTGATTGCCTACCGACAACCCATTACCCGTGGGGAAATTGAAGACGTCCGGGGTGTTGCCGTAAGCAGTAACATTATACGAACCCTTCAGGATCGGGAATGGGTCCGGGTGGTCGGGCACCGGGATGTACCGGGTCGTCCAGCCATGTTTGCCACGACCCGCCAGTTTCTGGATTATTTTAATCTGGAAAACCTCAATGAACTGCCTGCTCTTTCAGAAATTCGCAATCTGGAAGAAGCTGCCCGGGAACTGACAGAAGCCAGCGAGCAAAGTGAATTGCCAGCGGAAGATGCTGAAATTCAAGAAGTCATTGAAGTGGAAGAACAATCCGCAGAAGAACTCTTTGCCGAGCTGGATCAACTGGAGTCTGATCTGCCTGACAACTTTGATGATCTGATCCGTAAGAAGAAAGTTGAAGAACTGCCGTTACCTGAACAGGAATCCGAGGCCTCCGACCTACTGACAGAACCCTCAGGTACTGAAGCGTTCGACGAAACCTCTGAACGTCTGCCGCCCCGGGAAATATCCGACGAAAACGATCTCTGAATCCGTGCCTAATCAGTCAATTGAGTCTACTTTAGATTACATCCCGATTGACTGATTTTCGGAGCCACCGACATAAAGCTAAATACACTACCACTCCTGTTTTCCCTGTTGTTATTGCCCCTGGGCTCTATGACTGCTCTGGCAGATGACAGCAAAGATCTGGAAGCCATGATGACAGGCTATATAAAAGCCTACGAGCAGGGCGATGTAAAAGCTGTGTCCGAATTCTATGTCCAGAACGACGGCATTGACATCTGGGGCACCGCCAGAGACGAGCATGCAACCCATTTGAATGAGGTCAAAGAGGGCCTGATGCGCGACTTCAAGGAAGCCAAAACCCGCATCACCACAGAAAATGTTCGAACCTTCAACCGAGGTGAAGCCGGCGTTATCGTGTCTGAATGGGTCGTAGACTATCAGCACAAAGGCAGCAGTGAGTGGAAAAAGATCCCTCTGGTCAGAAGCACACTGTATGCAGAAAAACGGGACGGAAAGTGGAAAATCCGCCATGCACACTGGTCTGATCCCAATGTCTACCACCCTGAGGGGCGCTCATTCCCTATTGATGAAAAATAATCATTTCAACAGTCAGAACCCAGCAAAAGCCTACTCTCCTCCTCACACAGTTCATGTCACTCTGGGAGCCTGTCGGATTTAAGCTTTCGAGCATGAAATTCAGTAGAGCGAGTCAGCTTTTTCGTTGGATTTGTGCAAATAGTTGACCTATTTAAGCAAATTCAACGGAAAAGATGGCCGTTCTTTCTGGATTTCAGGCCGGGCTGTCTATTCTCGGTCAGCCTCCTAGCTACGACATCTGTATGAGGGACGGAACTTCAACCCCCTTAACAGACTCATAGGGTAATCCACGCTGTCTTAAGCTATCTTAAGTCGTTATACTCTGGCCCCTTTGATTGAGTAACAGAGCGGCATTGCCGTAAATACCATGACAACTGAAACCACTCCTCCCCAGGGTGAGAAGCTGCAAAAAATCCTGGCGGGTGCTGGCCTGGGCTCGCGCCGTGAGATGGAACGCTGGATCAGCGAAGGTCGTATCACCGTCAACGGCGAAAAAGCCGGCCTCGGTGATCGTGCTACTGCCGAAGACAAAATTGCTGTAGACGGACGCCCTGTCAAACTGGAAACCTATGCTTCCAGAATTCGCCGCGTTATCGCCTACAACAAGCCCGAAGGTGAAATCTGTAGCCGCCATGATCCAGAAGGTCGCCCAACGGTTTTTGATCGTTTGCCGAAACTTCAGGGTGAACGCTGGATCGCCATCGGCCGCCTTGATATCAACACATCTGGACTGATGCTTTTCACCACCGATGGTGAACTGGCCAGCCGACTGATGCATCCCTCTTACCAGGTTGAGCGTGAATACGCTGTGCGTATCATGGGTAATGTAACAGAACAGAAAGTGAAGAATCTGTTTGAGGGTGTTGAGCTGGAAGACGGCCCTGCCCGCTTTACCGATATTGTTGACTCAGGGGGTGCAGGCATCAACCGCTGGTTCCATGTCTGCCTGCTAGAAGGTCGCAATCGTGAAGTGCGCCGACTCTGGGAATCCCAAGAGTTAACAGTAAGCCGACTGAAGCGTGTCCGTTTTGCCAATGTCATCATTCCGGACCATCTGCGTATGGGTCAATGGGAAGAGGTCGACAAGTCTGAAATAGACGAACTGGCCGCCGCTGTTAAACTGACGCCTGCAGCCAATGCTCCCTCTCGTAAAGCAAGCCCTCGACACACCAAAACGGGTTTGAAAATCAAAGGGACCCGAGGCAAGCCAGCCATCAACAAAAAGCGCCCTTCTCCTCACAAAAAGCCTGGCGCTTTCAAAAAGAACCGACATTAATCCTGTCTATAGAACTCCGACTTCACGTCGGAGTTCTCATCTTACGCCCCACAGAAAAGCCGGACTCTGAGAACAGTGACCTGAGCCGCACACCTATTCAGCCTCCACAATTACGACGCCACCTTGTTCGACTTCGCCGTTTTACAGAGCATGCACTGAACATTTACTCCCTTAAACAGTCTGATGTGATCAGAGACTGCTGCGCTTTGCTGCCCTCCAAGAGCTATCTCTTAATCACAAATCCTAATCCAGACTTATCCTTAACAGCAGTAAGTCAAAGTCATGATTTAATTTCCTCCTAAACGATGGGCTGAACTCACTTTCGGGTGTGCAAACTTGGGGGGATAAACGTCGTATCAAAAGACTGGTTCAAGCTGCTGATTTATCCACGCACACTGGTTCGTCTCTGACTGCTTCCTGTGAAGGCGTCCTGGATTTTGTTGACAACAGAGCCTATTGAAACATTTGAGAACTGTCGGGCAGTGCTCAGATTTTACGAGCTACGCTAGCGCATAGATGACAAAACATGGAATGAGCGGACTCCGGCTCACAAGATTGTGAGCAATGAAGAGTGGAAAGTCCTCTGGATTACATATGGGAATAAGCCTTTGCCGAAAACAACACCTACGCTAACGTGGTTGTTCCAGACGATGCCAAGCTCAGCGGTTGAAGCAACTCCAAGCGGACAGGAATACCAGGCTGGAAAGTTTTATGGGAAAGTTGGACAAAAATTCAGGATCGCACTCTTACCTACCGGCTGACAAAAGGCTAACCAGAGTCATAACAGGTAAGCCCTCCTAACTCTTCTGTTAGCAATAACCAGAACTTTTACAAACCTGGAGCCTCTTATATTACTTTAAATGGGGGCTAATGTGTCATGGATGCTACAGGATCAAAGGAATTCTCGGATTACAGCTCTGAACCAGACAAAACAGCCACTTTCTCAGCTGATGAAAGTGAGTCTGTTACTCATTTCTCATCTCTAGCACAAGTTAATAATTATTTGTCGAGTCCCGAAGATTTCAGACATCTTTCAAATGTCAGCTTGTCAGGCCGCCAAATTGGTCTGTACGAACCAGAAGAATTGTTTACCGGTGAGTTATATCCTGAGCTCCAACCATTTACGCCTTCAGCTTCATCAGGTACTTTTCCGGAAGCACGACTTAATACAATAAGTACTCAGACTGAAGATTCAGCCCCTGATCATGCAGAAAAGCTGATGGAGCAGTTACAGCATATTTCCCAAACACTCACTGATTTACAGCAGGAAGAAAGCAGCAATACTAAAGATCTTCGAAGAGTAAGAAAAGAAAGGAACAAACTGCGGCATCGGGTTGAAGAATTATCGACCAGTGAAAGAGCGGCAACTCTCCCTCTTGCTGCTTCACCCCTGAGAGCCTACGAACAAAAGATAGCCAGCTATAAAGAACGACTGAAAGTCAGGAAGACGTCCCTGGCATCATTGAAGGAGCAGCTCACGATATCAGAAAGCAGTCTTGATGATGTCACCAAAGCTTTCAAAGACAGAGAAAGAACACTGGAAGCTTGTCAAAAAGAGTTGAGAGAACTGAAACTCAAAACGGATCTTGAAAAGAACGACCAGGCAAGCCTGATAAAGAAACTGGCAGAAAATCTCCGTCAGGAATCCGGCGGCCACTCCAAAACAGCACCCAAAATTTCAACGTTGGGGAGACTCATTAGAAACGCCTTGAAGTACAAAAAACAGGCTGAAGAAAACATTGAAAAATTGTCGGACATTAGCTTTAGGCTGGATGAACGAAACCGAGAAGCAATTGGATTGCAGAAAGAGCTGGATAGATTGAAAGTAAAGCTCGTAACAATGACTGATACCTCTGATCATATAGCTGCCCTGACTCGCGAAAAAGAAAGCAGGGAAGAACTACAGCGAAGCCTCGATATATTGAAAGAGGAACACAAAGAACAGTTAGAATTATTGACTGAGGAATTTGATAGGACTAAGACCCTTCTGGTCAAAAAAGAAAGTCAGATACAGCAGGTGACTGATACTATTAAATCAGCCACATCAGTGTTGACCCATCAACTGGAGTTAATTAATGAACAAACACATAAAATATCAACACTGACGAACAGCCTGAAAGAGGCTGAAGAAGCTCTGATAGAACATAAAGAAACAAGTGATATTTTTCTTGATTTTTTTCAGACCCAGCATACAGATGATGAAGGTTCGCTAAATGCATTGATCGCAGAAAAAGCTCAATGGGAAGATAAGCAAAAACAACTGGAATCACAACTTAATGAACAAGTGATACTAGCGGATAAACGCCAGGAATATATAGTTAAATTAACCAGTCAGAACGATGTCCAGTCCCAAATGATCATTGAAGCAACTGACTCCCTGACAAAGAATGAAAGCCATTTAACAGAACTAAAAAAAGAGGGGTCGAAAAAAAATAAAGAGATTCAGCAATCAAACCAAATAATAGCTTCTCTGAAAACTGATCTTGAAAGTGTTAAAACGGGTCTGAAGGAAAAAGATGCGATTATAGAAAAACTCGATACTGATCTTAAGAAGACCTTAGATAAAGAAGCAGAGCACTTACAGAAAATTATGGATTCTGAGCTTATCTTAAGAGAGGATATAGACGCTAAAGCCAGACTTATTCAAGATAAAGACCGTGAAATCGAAGTAATAAAGTTATCCATGGAAAAACTTGAGAGCGAATCAGCAGATCTACATCTGGCTCTGGAAGAAAAAAAAGAACTTAATGAAACCAATAAGAGATTGAAAACCGATCTTCTAAAAGCACAAGAAGATATGGAGCTTCAGCACACTCAATTGATAACTTACCAACAAAAACTGGCCGAAAAATCAGATGCACTGATCACCACCAGGCAGGAAAAATGTGATGCAGAAGTAATATTTAACTCACAACTGGAGATATCCAGAAACCATCAGACCCTGCTCAACGAAGAACTTGAAACAGAGAGAATGATTTCTCATCGCTTAAAAACCATGATGGTTCGTATGAAGTCAGCATTGTGCCACCAGCAGGGGGGTACCGATATTGATGAAATGGAAGATGACTCTGTCGATACTCTGGAGTCTTTTGCCGTTATGATGGTCGAATTTTGTCATTCTCACCCTGAGTTGCCGACTTTGGTCACTGACATTCAACAGCCAAAGTCCCCGAATCCTTTTGCAGGGAGGTCGCTTGAGGAAGGTGATCATTATGACTCTACGGGGGGAGAACTGAACGATCCAGCAGAGTTCCTAGTCGATTCAGGAAACAACCCGGTCGCTGTGCATGGCAGGCAACCCCTATTTGCCCCATCGCTGTTCCCGAATAGCGATGATCCGGATTTTGAGCCGGGAATAGAGAATCTATCTGACTCAGAAGACGATTCTTTTTTCGATGATGAACTGCCAGCGCGCAGGAGAGCCGTTTTAACTTCACCTTCATCAAGATCAGCCAGTTTGCAACCAATGTCAGGGGCTTCTCAGAGCCAGCATGCCCCAGTCACTGCAACAATCACAGCAACAATCACAGCAACAGCCAGAGAAGAGTTGCTCAGTCATGATTACCCCGGCTGGCCGGTCAAACCCTGTCTGTTGAATCGAGCCGAATACTCTAGCCCTGAGGAGGTGTATGGCCAGCCAACAGAGCAAGATGAGCAGCTGACTCAATTCATCAATAGTGCCAGAGGTACCGGATTGCTCAAGAGTCCAGAAGAAATATCCCGGAAGCTGAATGAACATCAAATAGCGGTTCCTGAATGGCATGAACTCAAGCAGGTCAGCACCTGGACACCTGCACTAACCCGTTATGCTTTATTTCGTTTGGGTGTTTGTGATGAGCCAGTTCTTGAAATCGAAGATTTCAACATACTCAAACCAGACTGTTGGGCTTATTGTTATGCCATCGGCCAGCACCTCAAGGGTTGGGATCAAAAAAGCCTGAGAGGGATGCCAAGGCTATATAACAACAATGGAATTTCCCCTCCTGAGTGTGACGATGTATTTCATCCCGACTGTGATAAAGAATGGAAATTTGTACACTTCCTGTTTTTGGCATGGTATTTCAAAAAAGCCGATTACACTATAAGCAACCTTAAATTAACAATGAACATTCTGAAGCCTTCTTCTCTGGTTTATCGGGAAATGGTTAGCGAATATATTTTAAAATCACTGAATTTATACCCAATTACAGATAAGACAATCGAAATTGATCAAGAAACCGAACAAAAAATCAAAGTTCGTGCCAGCTCGATGAACTCAAATAAAGTAAAAGAGCTACTGCCATTACCAGCGGCTGTTATTGATCAGGATGGAAAGGAATTCAGAAGTTGCATCACTTCCAGTACGGGTAAATGGACCAAAGAAGCAATAAAAAAAGTAATAGCAGAGGCTCAGGGACATTTTCCCTGTACAAACCCTCACAGTAAGCGTCGATTATTTGATGACTTCTGGGATTCTGCTCAAAGGAAAGATCTGACTGCTTATAAGAGGCACCTCAATACACTGATAGAATCTTATGGTCAAAGTACTGATGCTTTCAGAAATTTAAAGATAGACCTGAAAAACAGGCGAGATAAAGTTGAGAAGCATACCAAGCTCTTTCCAATCTATGGAACCACCATAGCGGATAAACCAGCAACCGCTGCCCACCTATTACTGTCCTTTGTGTATTTTTACGGGTTTGAATCCCTTGATCCGAACCTGTTTTTTCGCCAGACATCTGGAATGCTGGCACTAATAAAACCGAATGCTACCGATGAAAAACTCAAAACGTTGGTTAATCAGCTATTGACTCTGAAACTGTACTTTTGCGGTAATGAGTCTACCCTTGCCAGTTTGAAAAAACTGGAATATTTTAGAGAATCTGCAAAAAACTGGAAACTGGCTGATCTTAAAAGGATGCGCGAAACACTACCGGCAATTCAATGTGCAAATAATGTGGTCGTAACACCAGAGGAGGAATCCACACCCTTACCTTTAAGAACTCAGGTTAAGAACCGTCCCCGTAAAAGACGAGTTGATAGTAGCCAGGAAACAAGAAGCAAGCACTTAGTTTGAACATGTTGGAAACACCAGGAGGCTGTCCGAGAATAGACAGGTCGGCCTAAAATCCAGAAAGAACGGCCATCTTTTCCACTGAATTTGCTTAAATAGGTCAACTATTCGCACAAATTCAGTGAAAAAGCTGACTCGTTCTACTGAATTTTATGCTCGGACGCTATTCTCGGTCAGCCTCCTAGCCGTTTGGGAAGGGTGGTCAAAATTATAGGGCTACGTTGAGGTCTTCCGTATGGCGCGCCAGTTCTGGAGTGTAGAGGTGTGATAAAGAGATAGCCCAAGAGGAAAGACCAAGAAGCAGCAAAAATTCAAATATGAACTATAAATGTCTCTTCAGCACAATAAATAAGACACCATAGGGACTCGCAATATGGTTACCAGATTCTGGCTAGCATTCCTGCCGCTGTTTGCTTCCCTCTCGCTGGCCGCTCTACCTGAGCCTTTAAATCAAATGCCGGTCAGATATGAGTTAAGGGCATACTCCATTACCCCCTCTCATTGGACAGGCAGTTATGTTGATATAAAAACAACCGCCTTGTCCGCTCAAACAGGTGTACCTCTGAAAAAAGAGAGGTTTGAGCCTGCTCCTTTTGATCCTATGAAGAGCCAATTCAAAGACTACTGGAGTTCAAACCAGGTACATATCTCTGGCTGCCATATGCTCAACCAGGGAGCTTGGAACGCTTGGGACTGGGTCAAACACAGAGGCAAAAGCGACGATCAGTTTGGTAACGGCATTACCGTAAATCACCCCGAAAACAAAGGGGCACCTAAAGATGTGATTTATTGTGACAACAACCTTCTGGCCCTGATTGAAAACGGGGAAGTGCTGGACACCCTGGACCTGAACACCCATGACCCCGATGCCCTCCAGGAGAGAAGCCCTGCTTTTGTGACCTGGGCAGTTCAGTATCCGAACAATCTCTACATGGCACGCGCTAACAAGGCCTACTCCGTTCAAATCGAAAACGGCAAGCAACTGGTCTTTAAAGGTGCACTGGAGCAGCGTTCTGCAGAACTGGATACCTTTGAAGCAGTCAGCAAGCGTATGGAGGTTCCCGAGACAGGGGAGCTCGATCTGACGCTCTACAAAGAAAAACGATTCGATCCAGTGGTCAATGAAACCAATCGCCAGACTGGACTCAGTGTGCACATCAACAGCAAAAGACAGCCTTACCTGATTTTCACTCAATACGATCGATTTGCACCATTCATTCGGGGCACCGTTAAGCCGGCCATTATTCTAAGAATGCCATTAGATGAAAAAACCGGATTGTTTTCAGACAGTGCAACCATCTCCCCACTGGATCCTGCAATGGATATCATTAACACCATGGCGGTGAGATATGATCAAGCCAAGGAAGACGACTGCTATCACCTACTCTGTATACTGTACGACTTTAACTTACAAATATTTAACCGGATTGCAGATTGGCATGGTACTTTCCCGAGAGCGATTCTCTCTGGTCAAAGATCATTAGAAGGCGATGTCGGAGGGCCCACCTCCAATAGTCTACTGAGCTACCAGAACGACCTTGAAAAACATCTGGATGACAATGAGGATCGCATTGATTGTAGAACCCATCACAGTCACTGCCTGACCATCAATGCACCCACAGCCAGTGGCAGTGACTATATCTCGTCTAATGAAACAGTCACCCGCATTCATAGCTTCAGTCACAACCCTGCGGAGCCCTTCTATTATCGTACGGGCACCCATGAACATGCCAAACCTGCTCTCAAAAATGGCAAAACAGCTTATCTTTACTCAGGCAGCATTCCCTACGAGCGGCTGGTTCGCTATGAAAAAGGCAGTCGTAAAGCCCAGCCACATGTCAGCAATGACCTTCTGGGGCTGGACTATCTGGGTCGGAACATTCACTTTGAGGCAGGCAAAGCCAGAGGTCGCACAACGCTCCCTCCCTTTCAATATCCCGATGGCTCACTCTTCGAGTACCCGGCCGGGTATGAAATCTATACCTCTATGCGCTCTTTTGAATCGACAGATGACGGCTATAAGGAAGATCAAGCACGACTGCTGCTTCGTATACCTATGCCAGACATCCGCACCGCCACAAAAAATTATTACGATGACTTTTCCATCGTACCGATCTGGCAAGGTAATTATCAAAGCACTCAGAGCACAACAGAAGATCTCAATCGCGATGAGCTCTGATAACACCACGTCAAAATATGTTTAAGGATTTGTCTTGAAATAACTTCCCGATTAAAACATGAACTCCGTTCACCCTGAGCTTGTCGAAGGGTGGTGGCTCTGGGCTTCGACAGGCTCAGCCCGAACGAGGGTGTCGCAAAACCTACTACAAGCCGGTAATCTGTATATTCAAGTAGCTTTACCGGCTTCAGCATGACGACAAGAACTCAAATAAAAATTAATACTGCTCCACAGCTCGATATTTTTTCAGGTACAGCCAGTAGTTCTGATCACAAAAAACAGGATGAATCCAAAAGATCAGCCAACAAAACAGGCAAACGACGTTTTGTTGCTCCTGACCCCAACGCAATCACTCTTGGCAACACTAACCTGAAAGAGCACCTTGAACTAACCGGTCAAAAAACACCTTTTACCGTTGCATCCCTTCTTGATGAACAGGACTGGTCTGATTTTGAGCAAAGGTATGCATTAGAAGGACGTCCTCCTTATTCACCCCGTAATATGATGGGTTTGATTCTCTATGGCATTATGCAAGGCATTACCTCGTTGAGAACTCTGGAACGATTAGCCCGTGTCGATCTTGGCTGTATGTGGGTTACCGGAGGGATTTTTCCAGACCATGCCATTATTGGTCGCTTCATCAATATGCACAGCGAGTCCATGACCGGTGCTTTCTTTGAAAGCCTGACACGAGCCGTTCTCAAAAAAACAGACTCCGATGGAAGTTGTCTGGCTGGTGATGGGACCGTTATAGAAGCCGCTTGCTCAAATTACAACCTGATGAAGCAGGAAGCTGCGCAACAGGTGCATGAAGCAGCACAAACGCAAGCTGACAACCATCCAGATTGCCCTGAAAGCCAAAAGAATCTGGAGATGGCCAGCAGTGCTCTCGAAGCAGTCGTTGAACGCAACGCGAAGCGAAAGAAGAACGGTAAGTCAGAAAGTGCTGTCGTAAGCCCTACAGAGCCTGAAGCTGTTGTCCAAAAGATGAAACGGGGGCGAGGGTACACAACGAGTTACAAGCCATCCGTATTAGCTAATAACAAGCGGGTGGTACTGGCTCAGGCTGTAGACCCTACCAATGAAACTACTGTCGTAAATCCAATGCTTGATCAGTCAATGCAGATCACGGGTAAACCAGTCGATGAAATGCTATTGGATGCTGGTTATTTTAATGATGAAGTCATTGCAACCAGTCTGGAGCACGATATCAGCCTGCTATGCCCTGAGGGTAAAGAACCAGGCAAACCCAAAGAATCCAAAAAGTTCCAGAAGGGACATTTTTATTACGATGAAACCAATGACGTTTATCGTTGCCCTGCAGGAAAAGAGTTGACTCCCATTGGTAAGATAAAAGGGAGCGCTCGCACAAAGGAGCAGAAGATATATGGCAATGGGCCTTGCGAAGGCTGCCTTCTCAAAGATAAATGCACGAGCAATAAGAAGGGGCGGCGCATAAAGCGCTATGCAATGGATGATGCTAAAGATGCACTGAGGCAGGTTATGCAGCATCCGAAAGCCAAAAAGTCTTTCAGCAAAAGGAAGGCGATGGTTGAACCTGTGTTTGCCTATTTACGGGATGTACAGGGATTAAACCGCTTCCGTCGCAAGGGGCTGGAAAAGGTTAAACTGGAATTTGGTTTGCACTTGCTGGCTTACAACTTGAGTAGGGCTGTAAAGGCCAATATTTACGCTATTTTATGGTACAACTGGCTTCTCTGGGCGTTGTTTGAGAAGTGTCACCCATTTATAGAAAAAATGGACAGCTGGGAAAGAGTCCCAATGAAGTGTCATTCTACACCGAGCAAAGCGCCTCACTGGGTTTGAATTTTGGCTTTTAAGACACCCTCGAACGGGAGGGGGGCAAATAAGGAAGTTATTTACGGACTATTCCTAAAGCATTTCGAAGAATTGCCGCTGGACAAGGATACTGTATTTTTATACAGTATCCTTAATCTAAACCTGACAGGAGAGGGCCATGTCTATTACCCCCATGTGGCGAGTTGACCGGGACGGAAGCATGTTTACAGACAAGAAAGCCGCTGAAGAATACGATCGGATGCTGGAACTGGCTGCGAATATCACCAGCCTGCTGGAAGATCGCTTTGAAATCAATGAAGACCTGGCTGAAGAAATTGGCCTGATGTTCGCCAAAAACAAAGAAGCCTTTGCCAAAGCCTTTAAAGGCAAACCAGACCTGATTCTGGAAATTGGCAACAGCTCTGAAGCAGATGACACCGGAGATGAAGCCGCAGCCTGAAACAGGCCTACGCAATTTCCGACACACCAGAGCGGAACGCCCTAATCCGCTCTGACACCTGCCCTCCCTCCCATTTTACCTCTCAGTTTCAGGCATTTACTTTTATCAATTCCCCCTGATGTACTGCAGATTCAGCTATATATAGCCCTGTGCGACTAAAAACCCCATCTGCTCTCAATGATTCAGAAAGACGGGTTTTTACTAAAAACGGCGGTGCTGTTCGTCATTTTTCTCGTTATCAGACCGAGACTATACTGAACCAGCCCGCCAAGTAGCACTTGTACTGGTTGCTAATACAACCAATTCCGCTAATATAGCGGCCTTTTTGTCTGGCAAGGTATGTAGTCACGACATGACGAGCTTCGTTCCTGGACAGCGCTGGATCAGTGACACCGAAACTGAACAAGGGCTAGGTACCGTTCTGACTTTCGATAGTCGCATGGTCACCCTCTTGTTCCCCGCCACCGGTGAAACCCGGCTGTACTCCATAAATAACTGCCCGCTTTCAAGGGTACAATTCAACCCTGGCGACAGGATTGAAAGCCACGAAGGCTGGACCATGACGGTGGCGGAAGCCATCGAAGAAAATGGCCTGCTGCTATATAAAGGTATGCTGTCCGATGGTAAGCCCAAAGCGCTTCCCGAGTCGGAATTGGGCAACTTTATTCATTTCAACAAACCTCAGGACAGAATGCTGGCTGGTCAGATTGATCAGAACAGTAATTTCTCCCTGCGATACAAAACACTGTTGATCAATTGTCGCCTGCGCAGCTCTCACATGAGAGGACTCGTAGGTGCCCGAACCAGCCTGATACCTCACCAGCTGCACATAGCCCGTGAAGTCTCAGGACGCCACGCCCCCAGAGTGATGCTGGCGGATGAAGTCGGAATGGGTAAAACCATAGAAGCCGGCCTTATTCTTCACCAACAGTTGATCACTGAGCGTGCCAGCCGGGTGCTGATTCTGGTACCGGAGACACTCCAGCATCAGTGGCTGGTCGAAATGCTTCGACGCTTCAACCTGCACTTCAGCCTCTTTGATGAAGAACGTTGCCGTGCGATTGAAGATGAAAACCCGTTCAACACTGAACAGTTGATTCTCTGCAGTCTGGACTTCCTGAGCCAATATAATGATCGCTTTCAGCAGGCTCTCGAGGTCGACTGGGATCTACTCATCGTCGATGAGGCTCACCACCTGATCTGGTCAGAAGAAGACCCCAGCCGTGAATATCAGGTGGTGGAAACACTGTCTGCCCAGATTCCCGGGTTACTGCTGTTAACCGCAACCCCAGAACAGATGGGACCAGAAAGTCATTTTGCCCGACTTCGCCTGCTGGACCCGGATCGTTTCCATGATCTGGCCACCTATCAGGAAGAGGAACAAAGCTATGAGCCTGTGGCAGAATCGGTTCAGGCTCTGCTGGAAAATGACCACCTTGCTGACACAGCCTGTCAGCATCTGATCGGCTTTCTGGGACAGGACTGCCAGCCTCTGATCGAACTGATCAACAGTGGCTCTGATGAACAGAAAGAAGCGGCTCGCGAGCAACTTCTGCGTAGCCTGCTGGACCGTCATGGCACCGGTCGAGTGCTGTTCAGAAACACGCGGGCTGCTGTAGGAGGCTTCCCGGGCCGGGTTGTTCAGGGCTATGCCCAGAAACTGCCCGAGCTGTATCAAATTGCCCAGGAAGAAGAAACAGAAGTCCGTGGTACGCTTTACCCTGAGTTGGCCTATCAATCACACATTCGTGTCGATGATATGGACCCCTGGTGGAAAGTTGATCCACGTATTGACTGGCTGATCAACCTGCTAAAGCTGCTTAAAAAGCAGAAAGTGCTGGTTATTTGCGCCAACGCCAATACCGCTCTGGATCTGGAAGACGCTTTGAGAATCCTGTCAGGCATTCCCACAGCCGTATTCCACGAGAACATGAGCATTGTGGAAAGAGACCGTGCGGCAGCCTGGTTTGCAGACGAAGAGTATGGCGCCCAGGTGCTGGTTTGCTCCGAAATCGGCAGCGAGGGTCGTAACTTCCAGTTCGCCCACCACCTGGTGCTGTTTGACCTGCCTGCTCACCCTGACTTGCTGGAACAACGCATAGGACGCCTGGACCGTATTGGCCAGACCGAAACCATCAAAATACATGTTCCGTATATTGAAGGAACCGGTCAGGAATTAATGTTCCACTGGTATGATCAGGGACTCAATGCCTTTGCTGATACCTGTCCATCAGGCAGCATGGTCTTTGAACAGCTGGGCGAAGCGTTCACAGAAGCATTGGCACCGGAAAAGAAAACGACACTGACTGACATTCAGCCTCTGATCGAAGAAACCGCCGAGCTCAATGCAAAAATGAATGAGCATCTTCACAACGGTCGGGACAGACTGCTGGAAATCAATTCCCGTGGCACCCTGTCCAGTGAAGATCTGATCAATGACATTGAAGAACAGGAAGAACCCAGACAGCTGAAACGCTATATGGAAAAACTGTTTGAAGGCTTTGGTGTTGAGTCAGAAGATCATTCCAAACATTGCCTGGTTGTTCGCCCCGGCAGCCACATGGTGACCTCTTTCCCTGGCCTTCCGGCTGACGGGATTACTGTCACCTTTGACAGGGATATGGCACTTTCCCGGGAAGACATGCACTTTCTGACCTGGGAACACCCAATGGTTCGGGACAGCATGGAAATGCTGCTCACCAGTGATATGGGTAACACCTCGGTAGCCCTGTTGAAAAACAAGGCTCTGAAACCCGGTACCATGCTGCTGGAAGCTATCTATGTGGTAGAAGCCACCGGTGAGAAAAAGCTTCAACTGGATCGATATCTGCCAGCGACACCGATTCGCTGTCTGATTGACCCCGGCATGAACAACCTCTCGGAGAAAGTGGCCTTTGACACACTGAATGCACAGCTGCAACCCATCAAGAAAGGCATGGCGAAAAAGCTGGTAAAGGCACAACGTGAACCCATCCTGTCGATGCTGGGCAAAGCCGAGCAAGCCGCCAAGGAACAGGTTAATCCTATTGTGACTGAAGCCTGCAAAACCCTGCTGAGTAATGTCACGGAAGAGATCAAGCGACTGGCAGCTCTGAAAGCAGTGAACCCGAACGTACGTGATGAAGAGATTGAACATCTCAAACTACGTGCAGCATTGGGTCATCAATGCCTGCAGAATGCCATGCTAAGACTGGATGGTCTGCGATTGATGATTGCGGGTTAAAACGACCCAACATCGTATCCGCTTTAAGGAAATGCAGCTCTCCCGCTGCATTTCCTTCTCCCCTTTGAAGACCTTATGACTAGGAGGCTGACCGAGAATAGACAGCCCGGCCTAAAATCCAGAAAGAACGGCCATCTTTTCCACTGAATTTGCTTAAATAGGTCAACTATTCGCATAAATTCAGTGAAAAAGCTGACTCGTTCTACTGAATTTTATGCTCGGACGCTATTCTCGGTCAGCCTCCTAGAGCTCTACCCCCCTTGCCTCAAATTTTTCTGACATTGTAGATTTTATTAAAGGGTTCAACACCTACCTGGAAGTACCGTTGACCGAGCCCCAATAACTCTGATTGACCATAAAAAAAGAGCCGCAATAATCGGCTCTTTTTTGAATGCCATGTCAGAACATGGCATCTACTTTTTATAAAAGCCCGGCTCACCTTCCGGCCGAGTCTTGAAGCGGCGATGCAACCACATGTACTGATCCGGATTTCTTCTTACCTGTTCTTCTACGAACTGATTGACTCGGGTCGCATCCTGCAGATCATCCCCCTGTGGGAAATCCTTCCAGGCTTCAAACACTTCAAGAACATACCCTTCGGAGCCGGGTTTGCGGGTCACGACCATGGGCACGACCCTGGCCTTACCCATTTTGCTCATCCTGGAAGTGCCTGTCACCGATGCCGTTTGAACACCAAAGAATGGGGCAAAAACACTTTGCTTAGGACCATAATCCTGATCTGGAGAGTACCAGACTGTCTTCCCCTGCCTCAAAGATCGCAACATACCTCGTACATCTCTTCTCCCCAGCAACCGGCTCCCCCGGTCATAACGCAAACGTTGTCGCCTCTGCATGTATTCAAAAACAGGGTTCTTGTGCTCCCGATAAGTTGCGTCAACACTCTGTCTGAGCGTAATCAGGGCACCCGAAATTTCTATGGTGGTAAAGTGTAGAATCAGCAGCAGATTTCCCTGTTTTGACTCTGATTCAAGATGCTCCAACCCTTTATACGTCACTAGCCGCTCAAGACGCGCTCTTGGCCACCACCAGGCCATCAGCACTTCCATCAAACCAATGCCGACCGACTCAAAGTTCTTCTGCAACAGAACTTCCCGTTCAGCTTCACTCATACCGGGAAAACACTTTTCAAGATTCACCCGGGTGATGCGTACCCGGTTGCCACCAAAGCGAAGTAAAAGTCGACCAATAAATCGTCCCAGACGCACCATGACAGAAAAAGGCAAAAGCGCCACCAGAGCGGTAAACCCCAACCCAAGCCATACCAGCCAGAATTTTGGTTTCAGGTAGGACCACAGAAAACGATCCGCTTCCGTAGTATTTTTTAACTCATCCGACTTCATCAATTCACCAGAAACCCTTTTTCATTAACTCTGCTAAAGCAGCCAACTTATTCAAACCACCCTGAGTTGAAAAGGTAGCCAACCTCTGAGCGTGACAATAGCCATTGAGTCTGAAAGTGCTGCATTTTCATACTGTACATTGCGCACTGACGCCCAATTTCATATTAATAAGCATTAAATAACAAACTAACTTATACGCCCTGAACCCTATTATCTCAGGTGCTCTGGCTCAGGTCATGTCTCTCATGGACTGGGCTACTGTAAAGGCACTTGAGATTTCAACCATATGAACATAATCTGAACGCTCGAGCGGAGTGATAGGCTGGAAGCCTGATCAAAAGGTTTGTCTTTCCACTGGCCCGTCAGCTGCACAAGGATCCACTGACACACTGCCGTTACTACCATGAATTCAACACTGACCTCAAAACAGTCATCTGCCGCTTTCCAGCTGAAAGGCGGCATTTATACACTGACTACGCTTGAATTGCACAGCAGCTGCCTGAGCAGCCTCAGCCAGCAGTTGAAGGCGATGTCAGAAAAAGCTCCGCACTTCTTTCAGCAAACACCCGTAGTGTTGGCTCTGGAGAAGTTACCGGCAGCGATTGACGCCCACACTTTGACCGCCATTGCCGGCCGTCTCAGAGAATCCGGAATGATTCTCGTCGCTATCAGAAGCAGTGAACAGTATAAGCTTTCAGCAGATCGAGCAGGTGTAGCATGGTTGCCCTCTCAGAAGGCACGCCCTGAAAAAAATGTCGTCATGATGAAACAGAGCGAACAACCGATCCCTGTTGAAAGTCATGAGTCTGCTCAGCCCTCCCAGAAAAATGAAACCGTCTCCGAGCCGATGCCTGGTGCCTCCGCTTCAGAAACACGAATTATTGAACAACCTGTTCGCTCCGGCCAGCAAGTCTATGCACCGGGTGATTTGATTGTTCTTTCACAGGTCAGTCCAGGTGCAGAATTGCTGGCTGGAGGGCATATACACGTCTACGGCCCTTTAAGAGGCAGAGCTCTGGCCGGGGTGAAGGGCAACCCCAAAGCAAGAATTTTTTGTCATCGCTTCGAGGCCGAACTGATTTCCATCAGTGGTCAGTACAAACTAACCTGTAAGACGGAACAATCTTCCTGGAGCCGCCACTGGGGTAAATCTGTTTTAATAAAGCTTGCCGCAGATCACTTGCACATCAGCAGGCTTTAATAAATACTTGAACAACGATCACCACTGCGAGCCTGTTTTTTTAAAAACAGCTTCTAACTATTCACAGGATTTGAACTTGGCACGCATAATAGTTGTAACGTCAGGAAAAGGCGGTGTTGGCAAAACCACAACCAGCGCTTCATTTGCCACGGGTCTGGCCATGAAGGGACACAGAACCGTGGTGATCGACTTTGATGTAGGGCTGCGTAATCTCGACCTTATTATGGGTTGTGAACGCAGAGTCGTCTATGACTTGATTAATGTCATTAATGGCGAGGCGGCACTTCATCAGGCGCTGATTAAAGATAAACACACTGAGAACCTCAGCGTGTTACCGGCCTCTCAAACACGGGACAAGGAAGCACTGACCCGGGAAGGCATTCAGGCCGTTTTTGATGAGCTGGCAAAAGATTATGAATACATCATCTGCGACTCCCCTGCTGGTATTGAACACGGTGCGCTTATGGCCCTGTATTTTGCCGATGAAGCCATCATAACCACTAACCCGGAAGTCTCTTCCGTCAGAGATTCAGACCGCATTCTGGGCATTTTGCAAAGCAAGTCCAGACGCGCCGAACAAAATCTTGATCCGGTCAAAGAACACCTGCTGCTGACGCGCTATAACCCCACCCGGGTTGAAATGGGCGACATGCTCAACGTTGAAGATGTCCAGGAAATTCTCGCCATCCCATTACTGGCCGTGGTTCCTGAGTCCAAAGACGTTTTGAAGGCATCAAACCACGGTGTACCGGTCATTCATCAGCAGGCAACCGATGCGGGTCAGGCTTACAATGATATGGTCGCACGCTTTCTTGGGGCAGAACTTCCCCACCGCTTCATTAATGCCCCTAAAAAAGGCTTCTTCCAAAAAGTCTTCGGGAGTCGCGCATGAGCCTCCTGCAATTTTTTAAATCCAAACAATCAGAATGCAGCGCCTCCGTCGCCAAGGAGCGACTGCAAATTCTGGTAGCCCATGAGCGCCTGAGCCGTTCAAGCCATGATTTTTTACCGGCTATGAAACAGGATATTCTTGATGTCATCGAAAAATATTTTCAGGTGGCAGACAACACTATTTCTGTCCGGCTCGACAATGAGGGTGACTGTTCAACCCTCGAAGTGAATGTTCAGTTACCGGAAAACTCCTGATACTCCCGATCACCAGCCCTGCGTATAATCCCTCTCAAATGCAGGTACAGATAACCTCTGTACCTGCACCTGTTTTGCATCATGAATGAAAGGGTCTGTAAAACTTGCTGATAACACTTCTCATTTCGATGAGAATAGACCGGCTTTTTTACAACCGTGGCATCACTCATCACACACAGCTGATTCATGAGCCATTTTCGGAAAATACCGTCCGTTTTAAAGAATGATGAAACAACGTCATACCAGACGGTATTTGCATAATAACCATTACCTGAAGCACTGACACACAGCTGATGACCAGAAGTAGTAAGCATTCATTTCCGTATTTAGCAGCTCTCCTGCTGCTCTGTTTTTCCCCCTTCAGCCTAGCTGCTGGAAAACCTGCACCCAGAGTCACCTCCGTCGTAGTTCAGGAAGAGAGTATCGAAAGATCTCTTACTGCTATCGGCTCATTAACCGCTAACCAGTCGGTGGATATCAGCCCCCAGATCGATGGCCGGATTGTCAGCCTGAAACTGGCAGAAGGCGGTAAAGTCGAACAGGGCAGTACACTGATCAAAATGGATGATCGTGAACAATCGGCCAAAGTGTCTGAAGCCAGAATTTCATTGAAGGATAAAAAACGACAGCTTGACTACATGCAGACACTGTTCAAGCGCAAGGCTGTTTCCCAGGACGAACTGGAAGCCATGCAAGCTGAGGTCGATCGCCTGAGAGCCCAGTTAAGTGCTGAAGAAGCCATTCTTGATCATTACACCATTGAAGCCCCTTTCAGGGGTACACTGGGTTTCCACGAAGTCAGTCTGGGCACTCTGATTAATACAGCCACGGTCATCACTACGCTGGACGACCTGAGCAGCATGAAACTGACCTTTGAGCTCCCCGAAAACACTCTGAGCAAAATCCAGCCGGGCTCTTCCATAGCTGCGACCACTGAAGCCTGGCCTGATGTCCAGTTCAGTGGGGTCATTGAAACCATCAACCCACGTATTGACCCGGTTAACCTGACCTTCAAGGTTCGTGCCACTCTGGGTAACAGTGACCGCAAACTTCGCCCCGGCATGCTGATGAGAATTGATGTAGCAGGCCCCACCACAACCGCTCTGGTTGTCCCTGCCCGGAGTATTCTGTTCAGCGGCCACCAGCGATTTGTCTACGTTATTGATGATGAAAGTATTGTTCATAAACGCGAAGTAAAAACAGGCAAGACCCTTGGAAATCAAATTGCCATCCGTTCTGGACTCGATGCCGGTGAACACATTGTTGACGAAGGCATCATCAAAGTATCCGATGGCCGACAAGTATCGCTACCCCAGGAAAAGCAAGTGGTAGACACAGGGACAAAAACGGAGAAGTCATCGGAGTCCCGCTCATGATGCTTTCCGACTTGTCGGTCAAAAGACCTGTCTTTGCGACAGTGGTCAGCTTGTTGCTGGTGACATTTGGTATCGTCACTTTCCTGATGCTCCCCATTCGTGAACTCCCTGACACAACCTCACCCAAAATCAGTGTGACCACCACTTATGATGGCGCCTCTGCTGAAGTGGTCGAATCCAAGATCACCAATATCATTGAAGATCAGCTGGGTGGCATCGAAGGGATAAAAGCCATCGAAAGCAGCAGTTCTCACGGCAACTCCCGAATTAATATCGAGTTCACACCTGACAGGGATATGGACAGCGCCGCGAATGACGTCAGGGAAGCCTTGTCGCGAGTCACCTGGAGAATGCCTGACGAAGCAGAATCGCCAGTGGTCTGGAAAGACGACGGTAGTGGTGAATCGATTCTCATGATCACCCTCAAGAGTGACCAGATGTCACCTATTGAGCTGACAGACTATGCCCAGCGAACCCTTCAGGATCGTCTGGGACTGGTCGATGGAGTCAGTTCGGCAGAAATCTTTGGTATTCGTGAATATGTCATGCGGGTGGAGCTCGATCCTGTAGCCATGGCAGCCCGACAGATTACAGCGTCTGATATCCAGCTGGCTCTTGAACGGGATAATGTTGAATTGCCTGCCGGTGAACTCAACAGCGATCAACGCAGTTTACAGATTCGAGTGATCCGCGATTACAACACAGTGGACGACTTTCAACGCATGGTGGTCCGTCAGGACGGTAGCTCTACTGTTTACCTGTCCGACGTTGCCAGCATCCGGACAGACGCCAAAGACACTGAAAGCCTTGCCAAGGCCAATGGCCAGAACGTAGTAACGCTTGGCATTATTCCCCTCTCCAGTGCCAACCCACTGAATGTGGTCAAAAATGTCAAAGCAGAACTTGAAGCATTTCGTCCTTTCCTACCAGAAGGGGCCAAGTTAAGCACGACTTACGACGCTTCTGTATTTATTGAAAGCGCCATTAACGAGGTGTATCAAACCCTGTTTATCACAGTGGGTCTGGTTATCCTGGTACTTTACATTTTCCTGGGAAATGCCCGTGCCACACTGATTCCGGCTATTACGGTGCCCGTTTCCCTGATCAGTGCCTTCATTGTTATTTATGCACTGGGTTACTCGATTAACCTGTTAACACTGTTAGCCCTGATTCTGGCCATTGGTCTGGTGGTCGATGACGCCATTGTGGTTCTGGAAAACATACACAGACACCTGGAAGCCGGTACTCCCCCTCTGGCAGCAGCCTGGAAAGGTGCCCGGGAAGTAGGATTCGCAGTTATTGCCACTACCGTAGTACTGGTTATGACCTTTGTTCCCATCGTCTTTATGTCCGGCACCATTGGGCGACTGTTTTCCGAATACGCTCTGACATTGGCAGGCGCTGTTGTTTTCTCCAGCCTGATCGCCCTGACCCTGTCGCCTATGCTCGGCTCCAGAATACTTAAATTAAATGTTAAACCCTCCAGACTGAATCAACTGACGGAACGTGGCCTTTCCCGAATGGAGCAAGGTTATGAACGCTGTCTGAAAGTATTTCTGCGCCATAAATGGGCCGGTGCAGGCATTCTCGCAGGGTCACTGGCTCTTTCTGCCCTGATTTATCCTTTAATCCCTCAGACCTTCACCCCACCGGAAGACCGGGGCGTAGTATTTGTGATGGTCAAGGGACCTGAAGGGGCCAGCTATCAAAGCATGGAATCCAGTATGCTGGACATTGAGTCCCGTCTGTTGCCAGAGCTCGATAACGGTCCATTGCAGTTTATGTTTATGCAAACGCCTGGCTGGGGAGGCCGGGGCAATAACACCGGTATGTTAATTGTCGGCATGGACGACTGGGAAGACCGTAATATGTCAGTCTTTCAGCTTGCTGCAAAAATACGACAACTCACTTCAGATATTCCAAATGTATCGGCATTTCCTGTCATGCGTTCATCCATTGGTGGCCGCTCTCAGGCCCCCATTCAATTCGTAGTGGGTGGCGGATCATTCGACGAACTGGTTGAGTGGTCGGACTTGCTGCAAGAGAAAGCCAGAGAAAACCCAGGGCTGACGGACCTGGATCTGGATTTCAATCAGAACCAGCCTCAGCTGGAAGTCAGCATTAATAAGGAAAGAGCCCAGCAACTCGGTGTATCCGCCGAAGAAATTGGCTCCACACTGGAGATAATGCTGGGCGGTGTCACTGCCACCACCTTCATGGAAAGGGGCGAAGAGTATGATGTTTATCTCAAAGCCCCTGACAATACTTTCCATACTGCCGAAGACCTGGCATCTATGTATGTAAGGTCTCACACCACCGGAGCACTGATCAGGCTGGACAATCTGGTCACCGTAGAAGAAGTGGGTAAGGCCTCACAATTGCGTCACTACAACCGAAACCGGGCCATCACTTTATCAGCCAGTCTTCAGGACGGTTACTCCATTGGCGAAGCTCTGGATTATCTGGATCAGTTAGTGGTTGATCACCTTCCCCAGGAAGCCACAGTAGACTACAAAGGTGAATCTTTGGACTACCGCACTAATCAGAGCTCTATCCTGATGATATTTGGTTTGGCCATGCTGATTGTCTATCTGGTACTGGCGGCACAGTTCGAAAGCTTTGTACATCCACTCGTTGTTATGCTGACGGTACCACTGGGTCTGGCTGGTGCACTGGCCGGATTGTTGCTGGCCGGTGAAACGCTGAATATATACAGCCAGCTGGCCCTGATCATGCTGATCGGTCTGGCCACCAAAAACGGCATTTTGATTGTTGAGTTTGCCAATCAGTTGCGCGACCAGGGTCTGGCCTTTGAAAAAGCTGTGATTGAAGCTGCCCGCTTGCGCTTACGCCCTATACTGATGACGGCACTGACCACAGTAGCCGGCGCGGTCCCCCTGCTACTGTCTACTGGAGCAGGGGCTGAATCGCGCTTCACTATTGGTGTCGTAGTATTCTGGGGCGTACTGATCTCCAGCCTGCTGACTATTTTTGTCGTACCCGCTATGTATGCACTGCTGGCAAGAAAAACGACATCCCCCGAACATGTCAGTCAGCAACTGGAGCAACAGCTGAAAGAAGCTCACTGACAATTAATTGTTAACGGGTGACATCAAAGGTTATACAACACCGCTCGCTCTGAACTTGTCGAAGTACATCACCTCTACCCTTCGACAAGCTTCAGGATGAACGGAGTCAATACTTCACTCCACTAACTGCTCTATCCACTCCTGATAACAGGGTTTGAGAGCATGCCAGCTCAAGCCCTGCACATCAGGCGCCTGCAAGGGCTGACCAGATGCTTTCTTTAGCGCCAACACCGACAATGCTTTTGCCAGTACTCTGGCTTCCTGAGCAGGATCCTGCTCATGGGAGGGATAACGATGCTTCTGCGGGAATAACTCGGGATAAGCCAGCCTGTCAGGAACCAATGGATAACAGCCAGCTGCAACAGCTTCCAGAACCGCAATCCCCTGAAAGTCATGAATCGCCGACGAAACCACGGCATCACAACTCTGCAAAAGCTGCCGGTAGTCTTCAATGCTTTCGATATACCCCCAGGCACCCAATTCATCAGCCAAGCTTTCCTTCGCCTTGATAAACACATCGGGTATTTTCCTGAAACTCTGTCCAACAATATGAACCTGAAAAGAAACCCCCTGCGCTTTCAGATGCGTCAATGCCATAAAAAACCGCTCCGGTGCCTTGTCGTATTCCCATCGGTGATTCCATAAAATCTGCAAAGGCTGTGACGCTTGAGCATCAATATGTGTCTCAAATACGGAATCCGGAAGGGGAACAGGCAATACCGAGGAGCGCTCTCTAAGCTGATCAACCACTCCCGGAGGAACATGGTCTGGCAGCTTTCTCAGCAACTGCTCTACCCCGGCAAAAAAAGTCTCACGATTATAAGCCGTGTTAAACAGAACCTGATCGGCTGCCAGGGCGGTATAGAGGTTTAATATTTTTGGCTCAACACTTTTGTGCTGACTATCGGCCTGGGGGTAGGCAAACTGATTTTCATGGAAGTAGCAGATCGTGGGAATGGACGATAACGCGGGCACCAGGCCCTTTAAAGCAGATAAGTCAGTCATAGAGGTACAGATCATGAGATCATAACCTGACTCCAATACTTCACGCTCACCTAGCGCCCAACTCAAACTGTTTCCCCTGAGTCGCCAGTTAAAATAGCGAGGAGGCAGCGTCAGAACGGTCCAGTCATACTCAGGAAAAGCGGCCACCAAACCTTTTCGCCAATAGGCATGACTCATGGCATCATAGGCGGACAACAATAATATTTTCATTCGCTGCAAGACTGACATTCCTAATGACGTCAAAAAAAACAAAGTACTTTTAACCAGGCTCTGATCAAGTTTCTGGATGCTTCACCCACGCCCTTCCATGCGGTCAAAAACATGGCCAGCCGGCTCGAAGATAGCGGTTTTCAAAAGCTCGACGAAGCCCAAACCTGGTCACTGGAAGAAGGTGGCCGCTACTACGTTACCCGTAACGACTCCTCCATCGTTGCCTTTACCCGGGGCAATCTGAATCAGGGGTTTCGGATGACCGGTACCCACACCGACTCACCCTCCTGAAATTAAAACCAAAACCTGAACTGATTCGGCATCAGTATCTGCAATTGGGGGTCGAAGCGTACGGCGGCGCCCTTCTCAATCCATGGTTTGACCGGGATCTCTCCCTGGCTGGGCGAGTGCATTATCTCACAACCTCAGGCCAGCTGGCTTGCGGACTGATTAATTATCAAAAAGCCATTGCTGTCATACCCAGCCTGGCAATACACCTTGGTCGAGAAGCCAACAAAAACAGAACCATAAACCCTCAGAAACATATCCCGCCCATTCTGTCTCAACTGAGCAAAGACGAAGAAGCCGACGTACGATCCATTTTGAAAGACCACTTACTGAAGAAGGCTATACCAATGTTGCGGACGTTCTGGAATTTGACTTGAGCTTCTATGACACCCAGGGCGCCGCCACCATTGGCCTTAATGATGAATTCATTACCAGTGCCCGTCTCGACAACCTGCTCAGTTGCTTTGTTGGATTGGAATCACTCATTCATTCCGCCGATCAGTCTACGGCTTCAACTGTATTGGTTTGTAGCGATCATGAAGAAGTGGGCAGCCAGACTGCCGTGGGTGCCCAGGGACCCATGCTGCAGTCCATATTGGAAAGAATTAGTGAAACGCCCGATCAATATCGTCGGGCAATGACCCGTACGGTCATGATTTCAACCGACAATGCCCATGGTATTCACCCCAACTATGCAGACAAGCATGACGGTAATCATGGCCCAATACTGAACCATGGTACTGTCATTAAGATCAATGCCAACCAGCGATACGCCACCAACGATGAAACAGCCGCACTGTTTCGTTGCTTATGTCAGCAGGAAAATGTGGAGTGCCAGCACTTCACGGTAAGAACAGATATAGGGTGCGGCAGTACTATTGGCCCCATTACGGCCAGTGAACTCGGCATTAAGACCCTGGATATTGGCTTGCCTACATTTGGAATGCACTCCATTCGTGAAACCTGTGGTACAAAAGATGCCTGCGAACTAAGCCTGATTCTTAAAAGATTTTATGAATTAGCGGCTTTTCCCTTTTAAGAACAAAAAAAAGAGAGGTCGCCCCATGAGTGAGGGCGACCTCTCTTTGAATCAAACAAGCCTGTACATTAATACAGTTTCTTAAAAGCAGAATGAATTAAACAACCGGCCTTATTAAAAAGCACTGATTAATTAACCGTATAACTACTCTCTCAACAGTTTGCAACGCTTTATTAACATTGCGTTTCAAACTGCAATTGAAATTCTCACTTAAGTACAATTTCAGACTAACTCAAAGTCAAAGTTACTGTTATTCTTAACTTGTATCCATGCAAAACCCATCACGGTCAGGAAAGACTATGAAACACCACTATTTCGCACCGTTTAAAAACCGTAAAACCGCTATTCGCCCTCAGGGTCGTGCGTATCATGCAACCGCCTATCCTAAAGGCCTGAAGCCTCTAATGAAGAACAGCAGTCAGCTCCCCCCAAGCAAGCCTGAAGGCTGCGAATGCTTTGAGCTCGGCTATAACTGATCCATTCTGCCATGCCCCTGTAAATGCCCACAGCAGAATGATCAGAGAAATCTATGACTTTATTAAAACCGCTCATCGTTGATTAAGCAGGCAAGGTAAGAATGACCTTGCCTGTTGTTTTATTCGAAGCCATTAAATCATAAGCACTTTGATATTGATCCATTGACATTACCGTATCGACAATAGGTTTTAATTGTCCCTGAGCAAATAAAGGCCAAACCTTTTCCTTTAACTCAGCTAACAGCTTCTCTTTTTCGGCAATGGGCAAAAAACGCAGTGTCGATCCAATGATTTGAATCCGCTTCATTAAAAGCAGCCCCATATCCAGCTTACCCTTCCGGCCTGCCATTAAACCAATAGTGATAATCCTTCCCCCGGTATTCATTAGCGACATGTACTTTTCCAGCCAGTCGCCCGCACAACAATCCAATACCCTATCAAAAGGCCCCCACTCCTTTAGTGTTTGCCAATCCTGCTGATGCCGATTGATACCATTACAGGCTCCCAGTGCCTTGCAGAAAGCCAGCTTCTCATCACTGCCGACAACCACTGTGACATCCATTCCAAAATGGGCACACAGTTGAATCATCGCAGTGCCCACACCACTGGCTCCAGCCATGACCAGAACTTTGTCTCCAGGTTTCACCCTGCCACGATGAAACAGGTTTAACCAGGCGGTGGTATACACTTCAACAATCCCACCTGCCTGTATCAGACTCAATGACTCAGGCACCGGTAACAGCAAGCGCTGGTCACAAACTACGTCTGTCGCCAATCCTCCACCAGGTAATAATGCACACACTTGCTGACCTGGCAGCCACTGACTGACATTCTCCCCCACGGAGTCAATGATACCGGAACATTCCAAACCCAAAACGGGCGTAACACCCTCTGGAGGATTATAGGTTCCAGCCTGCTGAGAAAGATCTGCCCGGTTGAGCCCTGCAGCCACAATACGAACTTTTACCTGATCTTTACCCAAAGACTCATTGGGAAAAGACCGCCACTGCAGTGCCTTGTCAATAGCCACAAGTCCGTGAAAGCCTTTGCTATCTTGCATCTTTATCTCAAACCTCTGTGATCAAGCCGATACAGGTATCAAGGAAATACCTCTGTTACCTGGCTGTATTAAATGGGAGTTTTACCGTCTGACAGCGGTCCCGGCAGAGACCCCTAACTAGCTGCATTCAGGTATAGACTGTATTATGTCCCCGGGGATAATAACAATCAGTGCAGAAAACTGATTGTGAAAGCCCCCAAAGCACTGGTAACTTAAAAATAGAAGTCAACCAAAGCTTTGGGACGGGTATATGGACAGACTGTCTGGTAGCCATTACAGCTACATGAGCCAAACGAAGTTTTTCCGGCAATCAAAGCTATGGCAGGCTTTGTCTATTTCCGGTACAGAAAGGGTTTGAAGACCCCCTGTGAATAGTTTGGTACAAGTGTTTCAGGAACAGTGGGATGGAGTGACCTATAGTCGATGAACGTCGTCTTAAACACCCCGTAACAGAACGTATTCCTGCAAGAGCCGAGGCGGCACACCCGATATCGAAAAACGACACGGAGCTTCACAATCCATGATACCGACCCTGCGAAACGCCAGGAAAACACCATCGGTTTTTTTTGCCCTGTTCACCGCGCTCTGTATAACCACCAGTTCGGTTTTTGCCGCTGATCAGAAACTTGAGCGCCCGGTCGAAGAGCTCGAGCCCAGCCTGCAGCAGGCCATCGCAAGTGTGAACGTGGTACAGCTGTTATCTCGCAATCATTACCGAAAAATAGCCCTGGATCAGGAGAGTGGCGAAAAAGTTTTCCAACGCTATCTTGATCGTCTGGACCCTAACCGCAGCTTTTTCCTGCAAAGCGATATCGATCAGTTTACCCCTTATAAGGAGAAACTCGACAGCTCCCTTAAAAGTGGTGACCTCAAGCCAGCCTTCGAAATCTTCAACCGTTACCGGATTAGAGCCGAACAACGCGCTCGCTATATGCTGGCCTTAATCAAGCAAGGCGTGGAAAAGCAAAACCTGAAAAAGAACGAAGAGCTGATAGTCGATCGCAAGGAACAGCCCTGGCTGGCCAACAAAAAAGCGCAACGTGACTTATGGCGAAAACAATTCAAAGACAGCGTATTGACACTCAAGCTGAACAACAAAACCAATGAAGAAATTGCCGATCAGCTGAGCCGTCGTAACACCAACCTGCTGCGCCGTCTGCACCAGAGTAAAAGCGAAGACGCTTTCCAGACTTACATTAATTCCTTTACCGGAATTTTTGATCCACACACCCAATATTTCTCCCCCCAGACCGCTGAGAACTTTGACATAAACATGAGCCTTTCTCTGGAAGGCATTGGCGCGGTTCTTTCCTCTGAAGACGAATACACCAAAGTGGTCAGTGTTGTTCCGGGTGGTCCGGCTGAAAAAGCAGGCCAATTAAAACCCGGGGACAAAATTATCAGCGTTGGCCAGGGCCGCAAGGGACCCCTGGAAGACGTAGTAGGCATGCGTTTGGATGACGTTGTTAACCTGATCCGTGGTAAAAAGAAAACACTGGTCAGACTGGAGATTATTTCTGGTTCCAGTAAAAGTAGCAGCACTCGTATCTATGAAATTGTTCGGGACAAAGTCAAACTGGAAGAACAGGACGCCAGCAGCCGTATTCTGGAATTCAAACAGGATGGCAAAAACAAACGTGTGGGTGTCATAGAAATCCCTACCTTCTACATTGACTTCAAAGCCGCTCAATCCGGTGACCCGAATTACAAGAGCACGACTCGTGACGTAAGGAAGCTCCTTGAAAAGCTCAAGAAAGAAAACCTGGATGGACTGGTCATTGATCTTCGCGGCAACGGCGGAGGATCTTTGCAGGAAGCCAATGAGCTGACAGGCCTGTTTATTGATCAGGGCCCAACGGTTCTGGTTCGTGACAGTCGAGGCCGTACCGAGCGACAACAAGACCCGGATCCTACACAGGTTTACGGTGGCCCTATGGCCGTTGTTGTTGACCGCTTAAGTGCCTCTGCGTCAGAAATATTTGCCGGTGCCATGCAAGACTATGGCCGGGCTTTGGTCATTGGTGGCCAGACCTACGGCAAAGGCACCGTTCAGAGCATTCAACCACTTAACCATGGTCAACTGAAACTGACTCTGGCCAAGTTCTACCGTATTTCTGGTCAGAGCACACAAAACCAGGGTGTACTACCAGACATTGCCTTCCCTTCACTCTACGACGGTCGTGACATCGGCGAAAACAAATTACCCGATGCCCTGCCCTGGGATACCATCGAGCCAATCCCATATCGAAAATATTCAGATATGAAGCCCTATCTGGAACCACTGGACAAAAAACATCGTAAGCGCACTGACGACGACCCGGACTTCGTTTATCTGAATGAAATGAAAGACTACCTGGCACGCTACGAAAACCAGGAAAAAGTCTCTCTCAATGAAGAGAAGCGCAAGCACGAAATCCAGACCATGCGAAGCCAAAGACTGACCATTGAAAACCGGTTAAGGAAAGCCAAAGGTGAGCCTTTGCTAAACAACCTGGATGAACTGGAAGAGGCTGAGCAAGAAGAAGCATCGGCCGAAGCCAAGAAGAAAAAGAAAGAAGCAGACGCTTTTATCAAGGAAGCTGGAATGGTGCTAGTTGATTTAATACAACTAGAAAAGAAACAAACCGCCAGCCGTTAATATAACTATTCAGGGCCTGACCATCAGGCCCTTCACTTCTTTAAAGCGCCCGCCCTAAAAATAAGTACTTAGCCCTACCCCTCAAGAAAAAATACTGGCACAATGTCGCTCAATAGAATGAATACCCCCAACAAGCAGGAAGCTATTGAGCCAAGGGATAAGTGCTCGCCAGCTGTTTAGGCAGTTAGAACTCCTCGGGCGGTAGCGTGCCACTTATATTCTGCACAAAGGACTTTTAACAGCGTGTCCACCACGATTCAACACATGTGTCTAGATCTGGGTTGTCTTTAAATCTTTGTGTCCAAGAAGCTCCTGAACCGTTCGTATATCGTAACCATCATCCAGCAAATGAGTGGCAAAAGAATGTCGGAAAGTGTGGCAGCTTCCCTTCTTTTCTATACCGGATAACTCAATGGCTCGTTTTACCGCTCTTTGCAAAGTGCTGTCATCAATATGATGGCGTCGTTCACAGCCATCTCGGGGATCGATTGAGCGCTTGTGGGAACAAAAAAGATATTGCCAGTGCAAGCTTTTTGCATGAGATGGGTATTTTTTTGCAAGAGAATCCGGCATCCAAACTTCACCAAAACCGGCTTCTATATCGGCAGCATGAAGAAAACGAACTTCGCTTATTCTAGCCTGTAGCTCAGGAATAAGCGGATCAGGCAAGACAGTCACCCGGTCTTTATTACCTTTGCCACTTCGAACAAGAATAGCTTTGCGGTTGAAATCAATATCCTTAATACGCAAGCGAAGACATTCTGTTATACGAAGACCTGAGCCATACATCAGCTGAACCGGTAACTTATGTGCAGGGCTGATTACTGAGAAAATAGCATTCACTTCATGCCGTTCAAACACCACAGGAATTTTGGTGGCCTTCTTAGCTCTGACCAGATTGCTGACATCCCCCAGGGATCTGCCTAAAACTTGCGTGTATAAATAGTTCAGAGCATTCAATGCCTGGTTTTGCGTTGAAGTTGCAACCCGACGCTGAACGGCAAGATAAGTCAAAAATTGCCTGACATGATCAGGCCCTAAATCCTGAGGATGCTTCATATGGTGATAGCGAATGAAGTACTTGATCCAATAACAATACGACTGTTCAGTGTTATAGCTATAGCGCTTCACTCTCAGGGTGTTACGTACTTCAGTCATAAAAGGAGAAGGCATGATAAATCCAACAACTGTTATTTTGTACAGTATTATTGAAGAGAATGCTAAAAATGCAAATAACTCACACGCGGCCTATTCAGGGCAGCAGTCAAAATGGCATATAGCCTATTGAAAATTAATGACTTTTCGACACACTGAAAAGTTGGGATATATCTCAAGTGAGTGAATTGCCCCTGATTTGGGGGGATATGCTGCGTGCGCGCGTAATATCCAATATTACTCGTTTGAGTTTTAATAGCTGTTAGGCTCAAAGCTCCTCCTATGAAGATAGTAACGGTGCGCTTTATGAAATTTAAATCTCTAGAGTGATAAGTACATTTTTTATTCTGTAACAGATAATACATGAGTTACGTCAAAGCTTATTCATCAAAAAAGAAAAATATCATAGATTTTCTATGGATGTTCTCATTAGCAATAATCACTAACTTTGGTTCTATCTCCACATGGTACCGTGATACGAATAACCCTACGCAAGAATATGTTTATATAATTTTGTCAGTCATATTTGGTTTGATTTCATTGATTTTTATCTATGCTGCATTTCTAGCTTTTGTGAAAGTTTTCAAAAGCCAGTCAAACTGGTTTATAATAGTTAATTCTAAAAAAATAAAATTAAAAACACCTGAGTCTGAATATAAACTATCCTTCTCGTATAAAACATCTGATATTATAAGGATCGAGCGAGATGAGGTAAATAACGGTGGGGATGGTTTAGATGTTTACTGGTATATATACATAAAGAATAATTCTAAAGTTGAGAAAATAAAACTTAATGTCAAACCTTTTGTTATTGAAAATGTTGTCCATCAAATAAAGAAATTAAACTTAGACAATATTGAATTCATAAGCAAAGACTTTAAAGGGAATATCACCACTTGGAATTTAACATTACTTGATAGAATAAAAATGAAACTGAGTTTCATAATAGGCATTGCAATCTTAGGCAGCTTTATTCTTCCAGCGTTTCAATATTACTATTTAATACTATACAATTAGAGCCTAACAAGTGCAGGCAAAAGGGACGCCTCACTGCGTTCGCCGCCCCTGCTGCAAGCGTTAAGTGGCAGGGTGTATAGATTGGTTAGTAATCTGAAAGTGCCGTACAAGTAGAAAGAAGAAGGTGTGTACCATCTGGCGATCAAGATCAGGTGTATTATCCTTCTTGCAATGCCAGCGTAAGCAGTATGCTGTTTCTCAATTTTGGGCGGAGCTGGCAAGAGGTTTCAGGTTTTCTTTCCTTGTGCCACGACAGTACAGAGTTCGGAGTCCTTCAGTTCTGAGCAATAGACAACCATTTACAAGTGCTTTGCTTTTTTTTCTCCTCAGTGACTCTGAATCAGTGCTCAGCAAAAAACAGAAAATAGATTAATCTGCTGGCGGTGAGGTCAGGTGCCAAAAATATCAATGGAGTCTCGCCAGCCCAACCATCGTAGCGGCCAGGGCCACTTAACAAGTGCAGGCAAAAGGGACGCCTCACTGTGTTCGCCGCCCCTGCTGCAAGCGTTATAACCCTAAATCAACTTAGTACATATGGAATGTGTTATGAGAGAAAAATTATTAAAAGATATTCTCATTCAAAAAGGTAAACTTGACTGTTACTTCGGCGATGAGGTTCCAGTTAGCTTATGGCGAGCATTGAAGAAAAAAATCGAACAATGGCATTTTTGACTTTATAGAAGAAGCTACAATCTTATCCAACGGGCGCCCAAGGGCCGCTGACATTAAGATCTATGAGCATAGAAATGGTGAAAAGTGGGTTTCAGTTGAAGACAGGCCGAGAGGTTTAAGCACCTTTGATAAAGAGGGCTGTCCCCCTGGAAATGGCTGGGAGTACTACAAGATTCCCGCTGGAACTATTCTTCCTGAAGAGTTGGCAATTGTAAAAGATCAGTATAATAAGCGGTACGATGCAACACACTATACAATCGCACCTGCATACGATATGTCACTTGTTCAATTTAAATCTGCTCTAGCAACATTTGCTGCTGAGTTATTCAATAAGGCTGTATAAATGAAGATTTCAAATACGCTTGCTCCTTTACTAGTCTCAGCAGTTAGAGATGCCATCATTTACCAAGAAGGCTTTCTAGGCAGCGATACAGTAAAAGATACGACAGATTATGAAGAGCACATAATGCAGTTAGAACAACTTCTTGAAATATTAAAAGAAGAATATAAAGAGATTGAAGAAGAGGTTGGTTTGCCTTTGGATAAAATATTGAAGTAACCGGGTTATAACAAGTGGGTGCAGAGTGACTGCGCCTGCGGCGCAGCACCTGACCCAAGCGTTAGGTTCCAAAATAGGGCATACTTATCATTCCATAAACTCAACTGAAAATTATCCATAAAGCCAAAAACAAACCAAGGATGTACGCAATATGATCACTGATGTAATCCAGTATGTTGAAAGCCACCCTCTCGGCACACTCCTGATCACTCTCAGTCTTGCAATCTTCGGTTACTTGCTCCGAGTTAGCTTCTTCCAAAGGCAAAGAATCAGAAAAAGTCTGGACAGTATTAGTGCTGTTTTCCGTGATGACCTGAATGCCCTGATCGAAAGCGACCTCAAAACTATGGACATTCTTAATGAGTCCAGTTTCAACAAGCATAGGTCTGTCATCAGAAATGAAATTAAGCCTCTCGCCATTCATCAGCGTATTCGCCTGAGCAGAGAATGGAAGCAACTGGCCTACGGTAATAATAAAGAACAAGGCAAGCTTTTGCGCTATGAGCAATATGCTGATTGTTACTCCATTAGTGAGAACAAAAAACTTAGAAACCTTGCTGTCCATCGTATAAATTCTATCCTTAAAATTTGTGCATGAACCTAACAAATGGTTCTAAGGGACGCTGCCTGCGGCAGCGCCCTTGAACCAGGCGTTATGTCGCAGCAACACATTCAAGCTTTTCTCTGTTGATTGGTCAGTTTTTTTCTGAGGGTTTTTCTGGCCTAGTGNATCGTATAAATTCTATCCTTAAAATTTGTGCATGAACCTAACAAATGGTTCTAAGGGACGCTGCCTGCGGCAGCGCCCTTGAACCAGGCGTTAAGTGACAGGGTGCATAGATTGGTTAGTAATATGAAAGTGCCGTACAAGTAGAAAGAAGAAGGTGTGTACCATCTGGCGATCAAGATCAGGTGTATTATCCTTCTTGCAATGCCAGCGCAAGCAGTATGCTGTTTCTCAATTTTGGGCGGAGCTGGCAAGAGGTTTCAGGTTTTCTTTCCTTGTGCCACGACAGCACAGAGTTCGGAGTCCTTCAGTTCTGAGCAATAGACAACCATTTACAAGTGCTTTGCTTTTTTTTCTCCTCAGTGACTCTGAATCAGTGCTCAGCAAAAAACAGAAAATAGATTAATCTGCTGGCGGTGAGGTCAGGTGCCAAAAATATCAATGGAGTCTCGCCAGCCCAACCATCGTAGCGGCCAGGGCCACTTAACAAGTGCAGGCAAAAGGGACGCCTCACTGTGTTCGCCGCCCCTGCTGCAAGCGTTATGTGGCTAAACATAATTCCAACCATTTTTCTAACCCTGATGTTAGGCTTACTTGCAGCTTTGTAGAAACTAAAGATTTTCTTTGTGGTCAAAATACATATCCTAAATTTGAACCCTAGAGGAAAAAAGGATGTACCCAACATCATTATCAGGAAGCCGCCCGGCAAGGTTTCAGCCATATGTTATTCCTGAAAGGCGTAGGAAGGCTGCACGTAAAGACGTTAGAGAAAAAAAATATGTAAAAGCAATTGATAGCTATAAAAAGCTTCCAAATAATATGCAGCGAACGGTTTCCTCTCAGCTGCAAATAGCACGTGCCAAATTACATATGGGCGAATATGATGATGCAGAGTTGATATTAAGAGAGCAACGGTATCAAAACAATGTCAATATGCATAAAGAAGGCTGCTTTACTTACGCGATGGAAGATTATAAAAGAGTTGAATTAGCATATGCAAAATGTCTTACTCAAAGTAAAAATAAAGGAAAAATCTCTGAAGCTCTTAAAGTTTTAGAAAAACTAAGATTTATTGAAAATCAAGAACATAATTGTCATTACCCCGAGAGAATTTGTAACGACATTAATATTGAATTAGCCATTTCAAGAGCACTTGAGGCTCTTGGAGATATAGAATCATTACAACAGGCAGAAGAGAATGTTAGAATTCTCCGTCGCAGATATAATAGAGACCATAAAAGAGCTTGTATAGATGATTGTAGTGGAGACTTATCAATAGAGTTAGCATTGACATGCATACTGTCGAAATTTGATGGTAAAAGCCAAGAAGAAAGAGCCATATTATTTGAGTTATATGAACAATATAGAGAAAGTGAATTACCAGCTCTTCATCTAGGAAATCACTTTTTCCTAATCGCTTGCAAAGAAATCAATAGTCAGAATTGCTATCAAGCTTCCCTAGATTTAGCTTTAATGTATGCTGAACTCTCAGTGTCAAAAAATAAAACTGCGAGTAATTTATCCTCTTTAGCTCATATACAGCGTTTACTGGGAGATCCCGTCAATGCTGCAAAACAATGGTCTGAAGCGAGCAAACTACGATCACATACTACTCATTTGGAAATGAGCGAAAGTTGGCGAAGCGTAGAGCACTCTGCATTGCGAAAACTTGAAGCTTCGCAACAGTGAACTGAACTACGCCACATAACAAATGCTTCCAGTTCGTTCCGGGGCTTCGCCCCTCCACCCGACGCCGCCTGCGGCGGCGCGGCTGAAGCAGGCGTTAAATTCACAAGGGAGATCTCATGAACATCTATTTTTCCGATTACTTCGATGTAGAAAAAGAAGATCTTGAAAAATATGGAGCCTTTAATGTCTCCTTGATCAACGATCTTCCCGTATTTATTGATCCATTTTTATTACCTGAATTCAAGTCATAAGTGCATAACCCATGACTTTTCTTGCATCTATTCCTGTTAACTCTTTAAATGCCTCATAAGGGGTTTTGTAACCTAGGCATTTTCTAGGTCTACCATTCAGCTTATCGACCGCAATGATGACTTCTTTGTCTGTGACATTATCAAGCTCCATCGACTTGGGAAAATACTGCCTTAGCAGACCATTAGCGTTTTCATTCTGGCCTCTCTCCCATGAGTGATAGGGTACAGCGAAATAGCTGTCACAGCTCAAAGCTTTTGCTACCTCTTCATGCTCAACAAATTCTCTTCCATTGTCGTAAGTTATGGTTTTGACAAACTTCTTTAAAGGCTTGAGAGAGCTAACCATCGCCTGTTTAACTGCTTTCGCCTTCTTTCCTGGCAGTGGTACTGCAAGGCGAAGCTTGGTCTTGCGCTCATCCATTGTGACAACGGCTCCTTTATGGTTTTTGCCAATTATTGTATCGGCTTCCCAGTCTCCAACCCGTTTCCGGTCATTAGCAATCTCCGGACGGTGTTCTATGCCAACACGGTTAGGAATGCCTGTTCGATTATGGGCTGAACCATATCGTTTTCGGTACGTTTTACCTTGGTGGCGCAAGTGCTTATAAAGCGTTCCACCGGTTTTTTTGTCTTCCAGTATGAACTGGTAAACGGTCTCATGATGAAGCTTTATGACACCTTCCTGCTCGAGCCTTCCGACAACTTGCTCAGGGCTCCAGTCTTCTCTGATATCACGCTCAATCCGTTGTTTAATGTCATCAGTAAGCTTTATCGACTTGGTCTTTTCCTTATGCCGTTCTTCAGCCTTGCCGTGCGCTTGCTTGTGACGGTAGCCTCTTTGTCCTGTATTGCGGCCCAGCTCGCGGGACAAGCTACTCTGGGATCGCCCCAGTGCCTTGGCAATCTTATTTTGAGAGACTCCTTCTTTCAGTTGAAGTTCGATATAATGTCTTTCTTCAAGGCTCAGGTGTGTATAGGCCATCCTTGGCTTCCTCTGCTTGGTTTCGTCGCTAACAGAGTACCCCTGAGTCTTGATTCATTTCAAAGGTGTGTAGCGATCAGTTGATTACAGAGGTTATGCACTTATGATACGAATTCAGGTTATTTAATAGCGACAGAGAAGAATACAAGAAGCTACATCGAGAAATTATTGACTATATCACCTTCTTAAGAGAAGTATCTGACGAAGGAGAAATCTCGAAAGGGCTTGTAAAACACTGGTTTCTTTTCCCAGAAGTGAAGCAAAACTGGCTTGGTTACAGTAAAGTAGGAAATGGTGGCTCTGGATTAGGCTCCAAGTTCGCGGCTGCCTTGAACGACAACTTAAGTACAATTTTTAATGACTTCGGAGCAGAGAAAATAACCCAAAGTAGCCATCTAGAAAAACTTTGCCTGATAAAAGATGGCGTTGGGAAAGACTCGATCAGCGACTTCACTACAAACCTTATCAAAGGATTTATATGCGAATATACGGAAAGGTTTTCCAAAGAGCACGTTGATGAAAATAGATGTAGAACTGTTCATGTCAAACATGCTCAGTTCAATTACGAGACTAGAACTTGGATGTCCAAAAAATACAAACTCCCCTTCATTGACGGGGATTTTGTTCTCTTAACTCCAAAAGATATTCTGACAAAAGATGAAGCATGGATAAACAAACACGATATTATTGGTGATTTTGACGAAATTGCTGGGTCAATACCAAACATCGAACTTCGTGCTCAAATTAATGATTATTTCCTAAGACAGATTCCTGACAATGCGAACAAACGTGAAATGAATCATGCAATCTCACGTACGCTACTAAAATTCCCTGAACTAATTGATCATTATATTAAGTACAAAGAAGATCATGGCAATGAGGCTGTGGCAATAAGTGAAGAAAAAGTAAAAGAAACGGAAGCTGTTTTTATTCGCCAAGTCACCAATTTAGTGGAAATGCTTCGCGCACAAAGAGAGTTTTACTCCCAAAAGGGAGATACTTTTGAAGAGGCGTATAATAGAGTTCAATTTTTAAAACAAGTTATTGAGAGCAATGATGGTTATCGCTTGTTCTATATAAAAGGACAACCTGTTAAGCGAGAGTCAGACTTACAACTTATCTTCAGATTAACTTGGTATGCGGCAGAAGATGACGTAAATGCGGAAGTAAACAATGGTCGTGGACCTGTAGATTATAAAATTTCTCGAGGTTCTAAAGACAGTACACTTGTTGAATTTAAACTCGCTGGCAATAGTAAGCTAAAACAGAATCTAGCAAAGCAAGTGGAAGTATATAAAGCCGCAAATCAAACCAAAAAAGCAATAAAAGTAATCCTTTACTTTACAGACTCAGAGCTAACAAAACTTATTAAAACAATGAAAGATTTGGAGCTTAAAGAAGGTAAGGAACTAGTGCTCATTGATGCCAGAGCAACAAATAAACCTTCTGGGTCAAACGCAATGTGAATTTAACAAGTGCATCCAAGCGACCGCCTTCGGCGGCGCTTGATGCAAGCGTTATGTCGCAGCAACACATTCAAGCTTTTCTCTGTTGATTGGTCAGTTTTTTTCTGAGGGTTTTTCTGGCCTGGTGTTGTTGGCAAATTCAGAGAAAATATTTGTTGTATGCTGCAACCATTGAAATCCAGTAGTTCTCAACTCTTGCAAGTTTGTTGCTCCTCAGCTCAGTGTTGTTTTCTGGTTAAGAGCCATCAGTTGAAAAGCTGCAACAGTTTGCTCGGTTCGGTAGCATCAGTATCTTGCAAATAAAACTCTATGTTGGGTCGTCGCCCGCAAGTACATTTATAAAACAGGCTCGGGGCTTGCTCAGTGCATATTCCAAGCTACAAGCATGGGCAAGTTCGCTACATCAATCACCATTGCCCGTGCTGCGGGGCTGCCAACATAACAAAAAAATCCAGCAGACCGCCTTCGGCGGCGGCTGATTTGGGCGTTATGTGCTAGGAGTAAATTGCTTGTATTTAACAGAAAAAAGGTTAGGAGAGATTTTTTCTAAACTCCTACCGGAAGAAGAAATAATTCATGATAAATCGGTACCTAACTCAAAAAACAAAAGGAGAAGACCTGATTATCGTTTTGTAAGTAAAAAACTTATTGTCGAATTTGATGGTGATTCTCATTATTGCAAAGCTAAACGCATTATCGATGATAAAGAAAAGGATAACGATTATATCAGACTTGGTTATCAAGTTGTTAGAATTCCATATTTCATTCAAATGAATGATGAGCTGTTAGGTTACATATTTGGTAAAAATCATAATCTTCAATTTGAGCAGGTTTATCCTCATGGATTTATTGATAAAAAAGCAATTCTACCAGCTGATTTCTGTGAGCTGGGAATCGATCAGTTCAAAGAGGATTTAAATAAGTTTCATGAGTTTAAAAATGAGATAATTAAATCTCTTCAAGACAAAATATCTGAACTTGGTAATGTAAATCTGGTTCTTCCAAGTTCATTACAATATTTAGTTCGCACATAACAAATGCTTCCAGTTCGTTCCGGGGCTTCGCCCCTCCACCCGACGCCGCCGTCGGCGGCGCGGCTGAAGCAGGCGTTATGCCCTCATCAAGTTCTTTACACTATTCAAAACAATGATATGATTCAAACGAAAAGTCATGGAGTAGAGTATGTTTAAATATTGGGTAATAGACACAAAAGTAAAAGTCCTTCCAAATAGTTCTTTGCCTCAGGATGGCAGTAAATACTACTATGGTCGTTCAATTGTTCCTGATGACTCAAAGGATCAGGCAGTTTTTAGATTAACGTCTGCGCTTGAAGAAGATTTTATTCTTGTCGAAGATGTTTCATCCGTAGTGCTATACGAGAATAATGCCTGGAATAGCGATAAAGATGAAGACTATGAAACTGTTGAATCTTTTGAAAGAGCAAAAACAACAGGGAATATTGAATTTGGTTGCTTTATCTCAGAGCTGTCAATGGAGGACTGATTTTGTCTAAGGGAGCAATGACTTTAGCTGAAGGAAGTCAGAAAAATAAATATAAAACTGATGCAACTCTAATTTTAAATGGTCAAGAAGAACGCAAATACGTTTTAAGAACTGCATATGATAAACTATCCATGTGGAAAGCAAAGTATGCAGTTAATATATCTCCATTTTATCCTCGCCTAAAGACTTCAATAAAAGAAGCAGCTTTAATTGACAATGAAATTTGGGTATTTGGTGTCAATGGCACCAATCCTCAGCATATTATTGAAGCTGTTAAAATTGCTGTCGAATTCTATCGTGTTAAGCCTCATGATATTTTAGGTAATATTTATATAAAGAATTTAAATATTGAAGATGAGTCCAGGTATGAGTTAGATCTTTTAGTTCAATTAAATAAAGAACTTTATAAATCGACAGCAGAGGCAATCAATAAAGCTTGCTCACATTTTGGATTACAGTCAGATGTTAATATCCATGTTTACAGTGCGAGTATAAATAATAAAATACCGGAAAATGACCTACATCAAGCGCTAAAATCAGGTGGTGCAAACTCTGTCACAACTGACTCTAGAAAATTAATATTTAAGTCTGGTAATAACTTAGGAACAAGAGCTGCCAAAATTAGAACCAATATGCATGTTGCCAAGCTTAGTTTCTAAAATTCAATCAGCGGGGGCTCTGCACAGGCATAACAAGTGCATCGAGTTCGTTCCGCCCTTTCAGGGCTCCACCCGACGCGCCTTCGGCGCGCGGCTCATGCAAGCGTTATGCTGCTAAACCAAGCTGCCAGCAATCAGCTTTCCTTGCCAGTATTGACATCTTGAAAGTAGATCTATAAGAATACATGGGTTTGCATAGTTTAAATATATTTATCCCGAGTTGCTTGTGAAAAGATTGAAGCTAATAACGTTTATCGTTTTATGTGTTGCACTTTATTTGTATATAGTATTTTTCCGCTGCATTGTCCCAAGTGCATTGATAAATTTAACTGATGGTATCGTAACAACTTTTTCATCGACATTACTTTCTATAATTGTTGGTATTTTCTTATTTGAAAAGCAAAGAAAGTCAAATGATAAATCTGAATTGCAAAGATTAAAATTAATAACTATTGCTGAATCTAATGATATAAAATCAATTTTGTCGGATAGTGAAGGTATGACGTTGAATCTACCTGAAAATAAAAAAATCGAGGTGATAGTAACATTCTTATCTCCACTAGCACATGAGGAAGCGGGTAAATCAGGCTTATTTGATGCGTTAACAACAGAGAATCTTTTTCACATTTCAAGAAAAATAAGAATGTACAATTTGAAAGTTGGACATCTTCTTGGGTTAATGCGTAATAAGTCAGACCTGGACTTTATTGAACATGCTGCAAAAAATGTAAGTGAGACCAAAGACGCAATCTTATATGACTGTGAACTTGTATCAAGCCAAGTAAGCGCAGCATAACAAGTGGTACCAGGTGACGCCGCAGGCGGCGCACCTGAACCAAGCGTTATGCGCCGTAAGAAATTTTGTCGTTTACCTCAGGATTCAGAGTGAATGATGTCTTGGGTTTGAAAGTTTAAACCAAGCTGGCGTGATGGTTCGGTGCTAAATTTCTATCTCAGCATCGTGCAATGCCAGCACAGAGTTTTGAACTTGGCTGTCGGCGAGGTCTGGTGTGAGTGATGGGGCGCTGAAGCTGTAAATGGTTTCTCATAAACGTCAAATTTCGAGTTTTCAGGGTTGATGGTCATTTTTTTTAGTACGCGCCACCCCTCCTCAAGCAGTTTTGTGCGTTTTGCGAGCATTGTTCAGTGCAAAGCTGGCAATCAGCTTGGGTAATTGCTCAGTGCAACGCCAGTTCGGATATTTTGGCTCGGTGCAGTTGGTGGTTCGGAGCAAAAAAAGGCAGGTTTTGTGCAGTCCTGGAGTTCGTGCCCAACAATTAAAAACAGAGTAAACAGCAGGCGCATAACAAATGCTTCAAGTTCGGTCGCTTCGCTCCCCCGACGCCGCCTGCGGCGGCGCGGCTTAAGCAGGCGTTAGGCTCTTTATTCAACAACGAAGTAAATATGAATAAACCAAGTAAGCAAAAAATCAAAAATTTCTGTACATCTTGCCAACTTGATACATGGCATGATGTAGAAGGTTATTACTCTGAAAGCAGTGATCCCGAGCATTATCATTGTCAAACAGATTATTCTGTTGTGAAATGCAGAGGATGTGAAACTGCCTCTTTCAGAAGAGAGCTTCATGACTATGAAGCTGCATATCCAACACATGATAACGAATGGGAAGTTCCTTCGGTTGTTGATACCTATCCATTACCACCAAAGGGGAATTTAGAAACCTACCACCTCCCTGATATTGTGAGCAAAATATATCAGGAGAGCTGTAGTGCTTATAGTGATAAATCATATACATTAGCTGGCATTGGATTTAGAGCAATAATTGAAGCTGTATGTAATGACCAAGATATTAAAGGTAAAGAATTAAGCACAAAGATTAATAACCTCTCATCAAAAGGCTTAATTTCAAAGAAGGATTCTAATCGTCTCCATTCTATAAGGTTCCTTGGTAACGATGCCGCACATGACATAAAAACTCCGTCGTTAGTATCATTAGAGGCAGCGTTAGTCATAATTGAACACCTTCTTACAACAGTATATATACTGGACAAAACATCGAAAGGAAAACTTGAAGAGGTTATAGAGGAATATGAAAAAATAGAAGAATTACTCATTAAAAAAATTGACGAATACGATAAAGACGATGAATTACCTCTCCAAAAATTCTTAGGCAAAGATATTCGTCTTATTTCAGGTTCGATTCAGAAAGTTGAAAAAGCTTTAAACGAAAAAATTGGAAAAGGTGAATTCAAAAAACTTAAACACGGCAAGAAAGATAAATTTTTGAACTCAAAAGAAGAGCTTCAACACTATATCGTGGCATGAGCCTAACAAATGGTTCCAGTTCGTTCCGGGGCTTCGCCCCTCCATCCGACGCCGCCGTCGGCGGCGCGGCTGAACCAGGCGTTATGCGGCAACTATATCTACCTTTAGCTACTAAAATACAGATCTATAACGTAGATAGCTGCTTTCCTTATGAAATTTACAAATATCAGAAGGATAAACTATGCGTCTATGCAGAGTGAAAAATGTCAAATTAGGCTTAATTAGGTGGTGCTATGAAGTTGAAAGAATTTGTAACTTCATTTCTTGTGTTATTAATTTTTATGTTCAATGTATTAACTGTAAATGCAGCTGTTATAGCTGATGATGATATAGACTTACCATATATCGAATCTAATTGGGTTGGGGTTTCCTTAGAAGATCAAAATTATTTTGATACTAAATGTGATTACAGGGTTTTAACAAGCTCGCATGCGGATTATGAGGTTATTTTAAAAGCGTCAGAGATTTCTAAAAAGTATTTAGGATTCCATACGACAAAGTTCAAAATTGGGGCCAGCCTTCATATAAAGCACGATAAGAAAAACATATTATGTGGAATGACATACCTTGGGTTGTTTGATTTAACTCCAGTTTCAGAAAAATGTTACCATATACACATGGACGGCGAACCGAAATGTGATTGTGAGAAAATTGACAATATCAAGGTTTTGGAAAAGCTTTGCCAATAAAAGCAGATACTACGGTACAGGCCGCATAACAAAAAATTCCAGGGGACTGTCGCCTGCGGCGCCAGCCCCTGAATTTAGCGTTAGGTGCCAAACCAGCTATATCATCTTTCTACGTATTTTCACCATACCTACCACATCATTTTTATGGCTGAATTGCTGTAACCAAAAGAGGAAGTAAAGTGGACAATAACAACCTTGACGAAAACAGCAAAATGCTAATTGAACTTGCTGAGTCACATGCGGCTATTGTTGATATGTTAACCATTATTTGTCATCAACTTGCGAAAGATCATACTCAATCAGCTTCAGCGATACATTCCCTTCTGAGCAAGTTGAAAGATGAAAGCAAAATCGAATCAACAGAGGCTTTCCAATTACTATCTGATCGGCTTCTATTGGCACTTGAAGACAGTCCAGACTCATCTTATCTGAGCTTGACGAAATCAGACCAAGATTCTTCAGGTCGTGATAAGTTAAAGGCCGCTTTGAGCCTGATCCGTGGCGGGAAGTCATAAGTTTCTCCATTTTCAAACTATATGCAAAGCACCTAACAAAGCATTCCAGGGTGATGCCTACGGCGCACCTGAATGCGGCGTTATGTCGCAGCAACACATTAGAAATTTTTCTTTGTTGATTGGTCAGATTTTCCTTCTGGCCGTTATTTGACCCAGTGTGGTTGGCCATTTCTGAGAAAATATCTGTTTCAGGGTGCAACCATTGAAATCCAGCAGCTCTCAACTCTTGCAAGTCTGTTGTTTCTCAGCTCGGAGCTATTTATTGGTTCAGAGCCGGCAGTTTTTAAATTGATGTTTATTGCCGGGAATGGCATCGTTGGCTCGCAGTGGAAAAAGCTCTATGCAAGGTCGTCGCCCACAAAGATTAATGTGCAATCAGGCATAAATCGTGTACTGGGCAAAAACTCAACCACAAGCGTTGGAAAGTCCGCTGCATCTATCACCATTGCCCGTGCGTCGGGGCTGCCAACATAACAAAAAAATCCAGCAGACCGCCTTCGGCAGCTGCTGATTTGGGCGTTAGGCGTCAGCATAGAATTCATCGTCTGTATTACAACAAGAAACTTTTGTAACTGATCATTATTTGTAGGAAAAAGTACCAACTGTGAAAATAGCAGCCTTAATTTTACTGGGCTACAGCCAATTGGTCGCAAAAGTTGCCCACAAACTCTGATCAGTTACAACTTCAAACTGCAATAAGGTAACAATTTAATGTATCAGTATTTCATATCGGTGCATAAGAGAACGTTTCGAAAAAACAGCACTTATCGAATTCTTAGCAGTAAAAAGTATGGCGCTTCCAAGCTGAGGATTTTTTGACAACAACTCTATACACCCATCTTGTAAGGGTCTACCCAAATGCTTAATTGCTCCATAAATAACTTGTGATAGCAATGGTCCTGCTGCTCCAAAAATTTCCAATGTGCCAGGTTCGACAGGCTGGTTAAGGTCACCATATACCGTTTGCTCTTTCACTAAAATACTACCTGCATCAGAATACTCGTTAATTACAAAATTCCAGCCATACGTATATGAAGCACACAACATAAAAGTTATAAGCAAAGGTATTTTAAGCATTATCATAACTCCTACAAAGAACTTTAAGAGCTGAGCTTAGTGCAAAAAAAAGTGCCGCCTAACAAAAATTTCCAGGGGACTGCGCCTGCGGCGCAGCCCCTGAAATTGGCGTTAAATTTCACACAAACAATCGAGTCTATTCAAAATAATAAAAGCAAGGAATTCTATGGGTCAACCTATTAAAAATCAGAACGTTCTTGAAAAGGCAAAATCTGAAAGTCACTCTGATAAGGATCATGAAACTTTCAAAAGAGTTGAATGTCGATTTGCAAGGATGAATAAAACTCGGCTTGCAAATAAATTGGCTTCTTTCAGGCGTGAAGGTGCAGAAATGACTTTGCACCAAAGACTCACAGAAAAACATTCATCTGCAACCTTGGGTAAATACCTCCGCGCAAGCGGTGTTTGTCAACAAAGTTGTCGCCTCCACCTTACGCCGCTTCTTTAACAAGTGGCTTAATACAAGCTTCTGATCGTTCAGGGTTTAACCAGACCTCATCCTGAAGTGACCAGTCCCGTGTTGATCGGCTACCCCATCTTTCAGGGTTTCTGGCTTTAGCCTGCTCCATCAGCTTCTCTCGCTGGCTCAGACACTTTTTAGCCTCACCATAGTGCCTTTGTGAAGGTGTGACGAACTTCAGGCTGCTATGCTTGTGCTCCTCGTTGTACCAGGTCACAAAACCTGACGACCACTCTCGTGCTTCCGTCAGGCAGCCAAAGGGTTTTGTTGGGTAATCAGGACGGTATTTCATGGTTCGGAACGTAGACTCTGAGAACGGGTTGTCATTGCTGACTCTTGGCCTGCTGAATGACGGCACAATGCCCAATCGTTGCAGGGTGGACAGCATGGTTGCACCCTTCATCGGACTGCCATTGTCTGAGTGCAGGACAAGCAGGTTATCCAGTTGGCCAATGTCATGTTTCAGGCAGGCTTTGCTTATCATCTCTGCAGCATGATCTGCAGACTCTGTTTCATGGATTTCCCATGCAACGATCATTCTGCTGAAAATATCTTCGACCATGTACAGGTAATAGAACTGCCCTTTGATATTTGAGCGAACGTAAGTGATATCCCAGGACCACACTTGATTCGGCCCTTTAGCTACATACGAGGTAGGTTTGCGCCCTCCAGAGGCATTAACCCGACCACGGCGGTGTTGCTGGCCTTTCGCCTTGAGAACTCGGTAATACGAAGATACAGAGGCAATGTAGCGGCCCTCATCCAACAAGGTTGGCACGATCTGACTGGGTGGCAGACTTTGAAAACGAGGCTCGTTACACGCCGCCAGAATGGCCTGACATTCAGACTCGGTAAGTTTGTTAGCCGGAGCAGGTCGGTTCGCTGTTTTTCTGCCATCCACTTTCACATTATCCTCCTGTTTCCATCGCTGAAAGGTGCGTACAGACAGTCCCAGAACCTGACAGGCAGCAAGCTGTCTGGCTCCTTGTTCCATTGTTTGTTCAATCAGGTTTACAGCATTTTTGCGATCTTGGAGGCTGATCAATCGTCCTCGCGCTCCCCCCAGATCGCGCGGGTCTTTTTTGCCAGTACCAGCAAGGCAGCGGTTTCAGCCAGAGCCTTGTCCTTGCGATTGAGTTCACGTTCAAGGTTCTTGATGATTTTCTTGTCTTGTTTGCGTTCTTCAGCAAGCAGTTTACGCTGTTCGGCAGCTTCAGCATTGGCTGTCAAACAGGCGGTTTTCCATTGTGCTATTTGCTCAGGAAACAAGCCTTTTTTCCGACAATATTCGGACAGTTCTGTTTCATTCAGAGCTGCAGTTTCAAGCACGACAGCAAACTTATCTTCTGAACGCCATTGTTCAGGATTCAGACCATCACCAGACACAGGCACTCCTTGCGCTCTTGTCTTTTTCCGCCAAGTGTACAAGGTTGCCTCAGTGATACCAGTCTCTCGTGATAACTGGGCAACAGGTACATTATTGGGGGGCATCATTTTTTGAACGACGGATGCCTTAAACTCTTCTGAATAACGGGCCATTGATTACTCACTGACCGCCCCCTGTCTTAAATAGATAAATCAGAAGAGGCGACAACTATGCTGACACAGGGGGNAGCAACGGCCATGCGGGTATCTTCAGCATCGTGAGCACTATCGAGCCGAAGCAATATCGGCTGTTGCGTTATACGACGTACTCTCTGTAAAACGGCACCCAGGAATGGGATGAAATCATTTTGCGAGTGTTGCGAACCTGGTCGCAACTCACACCCCATGCACCAGCCTTCTTGCCCAAGGTAAGCCATAATGGGGGAGTAGCCGAAAAAGTGTTTATATGTCCAACTCACTCCTTCTTTCTTGGAGTTGCTATTGTCTTGAGGCGTGACATCCATATCTAATGGTATATGCTGTTGGCGATCAAGTTCTTTTGGAAGTGGTGTAAGCGGAGCATCAAGTTCTATAAGCAACTCAGCAAGACTTTCCTCAATCAGCGGAATAAGCTGGGTAGCATCTTCATTAAAGCGCTGGCGCAATCGACTGGCAGATGGCATCTGTTTTATTCCCATGCATTGCTGGAACCAATCGTCATGGCGAAGGGTGTCAATGGCGTCAAAGTCATTTTTGCCGAGGGCCAGCAAGCCAACATAAGCACGCACTAAATCAATATTGGCGATTCCATGTCGCTTCTTAATCTTACGGAGTGATTTTTTGAGGGATGTTTTTTTATTGAGGGCGTGACCAATAAAGGCAAGGCCAGCAAATGGTGTATAGAATTCCGTATCAGACTGCTCAAAATGGAGTTCCACAAAAATTCACCTATTCAGTGAAAAAACGAGTAGGTCGTATTTTAGCCTACACCCCTTTCGGTGGATGGCTTTAAGGCTTTTTTATTGCTGATGAAGTCACGGATTCAGGTAAATCAGAAGAGGCGACAACTATGCTGACACAGGGGGCAAGTGGTATTCCAAGACCTGGAGCAAGATGGGAAGCACACCATATAGTCTCAGCTGAACATCAAGAAGCAATTGGTGCTCGCTTAATAATTGCTGAAGATGACATAGCAATTCGGATTGATGACCCCGATAATGGGGCTTGGATGCCTAAAACAAAAGCAGATGCACGCCCTACAATTTATCCCAATGCCATCGGTCATAACAGAATTCACAGACAACTATATTACCGATGGATTGAAAATGCTATCACAATGATGGATGATGACCTTCAGGTTCGCAGTTTCCTAAATACTGTCAGGACACAGCTTCTGCATGGAAATATAAGCGATGAAATGAAGCTTCAAGATGAAATTGACGAAGCTGAATATAACGACTGGCTAAAGAAGAACCGAAAGCTATGAGTTACCTAATCGATTATGATTTCGAAAACTATTACTCCCTAACAATGGATGTTGAAGATCTTGTTACTAAGATGCCATCGTATAGCCAAAGATTTCGCGCTAAAGCGAGATTAGCAAGCTGGGTTTCGCCAAAGGCCTCTTTCTATGAGAGTGAAAACTACTCTGGATTAAAAGATAATATCCCAGACATCACTACATGGGCTCTAGGTAACTTAGTGCTAAGCCCTAAAGCTTACTCAGTCCTCAAAGATAGACTTAGCTCTTCAGGTGAATTTTTACCTTTATTGGTTGGTAATGAAACCTATTATATGTTTAATACACTCTTTGTAATTCCAGAAAGTGCTATTGATTTATCTGAAGCCTATGATGCTGTAGATTCTGGTGTCCACATGGGCAAAAAAAACGTCAAGTTTGATGAAGCAAAAATAAAGAATCATTTCATCTTCAAATCACCAACAAACAAGTTAACATATAGTTATTCTACTAATGAGTTCAAATCCATATATGATGATAATGGATTTACAGGTCTAGTTTTTAAAGACATAGTTTAAATCAATACCGTGCAAGTGAAATTTAACAAGTGGGTGGAATACGTTCCGCCCTGAAGGGCTCCACCCGACGCGCCTTCGGCGCGCGGTTCACCCAAGCGTTAGGCGCATAACAAATAGGGATTAAAGTTAATGGACTCAATAGATCCTAAAAATAACACTAAATATATTGTTGATCCGACAAGTAAAGAAAACGAAAAAGACCTAAAAGAAAAAGTCGTAGACAAACATATTCTAGCTAGTGAGCCAGTTAGAAAGGCAGTCAATATAACCTCAAGAGAATCTTCGAAGATTGTTGAACCAACACCTGAACAAAGAAGTTTATTTTTATTGGCTATAAAAAATAATAAATTCGAAATAATAGAGTTGGATGAGAAACAAATTATCTTTGATATTTCACCTAGATTAAGAATGAGTAAAACTGGTAGACCAACTGATAAGTTTTTCAGGCATGAATTTGAATCTGAAAACCGTGATTTCAGGCATTTTTTACATACAGTACTGTTTTCAGTTGAGAAAACTACAGATGCTCAGTCAGCTGTAACTATCCAGCAAATAAGTAAAACAAAGTTTTCTGCTATATGGGTTGATGATGGGTATATTGGGAGATGTATAACTAATGAGCAATGTTCTAAAAATCATATAGATACGTCATTCTTGACATTGAGGAAAAATGACTCAATTACCTCCACTCTTTATTGGTGCGATGTGGGGGAAGCAATATACCTAGATAACTTAACTGAAAGTACTTATTTATCAACAACCGGTCTTGAAGCATGCATTTGTTTAGTCATAAGTAGCTCAGCTGGTGATAAAGCATGCATGGCTCATCTGCCCCCTAAGCTAACTAATAAACGTGAAATAGAAGGTTTGCTTAAATTTCTTGAATCAAAATTTAAAATAAATGAATATACTGATTTTTTTATTATTGGAGGATATAATAACTTTTTAAGCTCTTCTTCAGCAAGCGGGTTTTCAAGTGAAATTCTTCCTGTATTTAGATCAGCAAACTTGCATTTCAAGTTAACGTTTCTTGGAAACCATCCACGACGACCAAAAGATATAGTATTCAATCCAAGGAGCTCAGTTATTTCAGAGTTTAAATATGATGAATTATTAGCATTAGAAATTGATAATATTAAATCACAGCAAGCAACCAATAGCTTTGACAAGATAGGTTCTATTAGATTGCGTATAAAACATGCCCTATCACCAACGCTGTGCTCAAGCGCCTAACAAATGGCTCCAAGGGACGCCGCCTTCGGCGCAGCCCCTGAGCCAGGCGTTATGTGGCGCATCGAATTAATTTGTTTCATCTGAAAATTCAGATTGAACGAGAATAAGGGTTCGAAAATTCATACAACGCTGGCGAATTAGTTTTGTCGTTTTTTCCTTCGTGCAATGGCAGCAGAAAATAATGGTTCTATGCCCACCGCTGCCAAGTTGGTTTTGTGCCCGGTAGCGGCAGGGAGGCGCGCCAACCCAAAGCTCAGAATGTTTTGCAAAGATCAAACAAGCTGGCCGCAACTTCGGAGTGTTTTCCGCTTGGAATGGCAGCTATTGAACTTAGTGCATGGCGATTGGGGTTAGCACGTGCAAGCTGCCAAGAAAGTTTAGTGCCTTTTCTTTAGTGCAACGCCAGCACAGATTTTCCTTGTTTGGTGCGGCTTGCCAGTCTGGATTAATCTGAAGTTTTTTGTTCGGTGGGTGTTGCAGGTTTGTAACCAGAAAATAGTTCGAGATTTTAACAACCGGCCACATAACAAATGGTTCCAGTTCGTTCCGGGCTTCGCCCTCCACCCGACGCCGCCGTCGGCGGCGCGGCTGAACCAGGCGTTAAGTGGCAGGGTGCATAGATTGGTTAGTAATCTGAAAGAGCCGTACAAGTAGAAAGAAGAAGGTGTGTACCATCTGGCGATCAAGATCAGGTGTATTATCCTTCTTGCAATGCCAGCGCAAGCAGTATGCTGTTTCTCAATTTTGGGCGGAGCTGGCAAGAGGTTTCAGGTTTTCTTTCCTTGTGCCACGACAGCACAGAGTTCGGAGTCCTTCAGTTCTGAGCAATAGACAACCATTTACAAGTGCTTTGCTTTTTTTCCTCCTCAGTGACTCTGAATCAGTGCTCAGCAAAAAACAGAAAATAGATTAATCTGCTGGCGGTGAGGTCAGGTGCCAAAAATATCAATGGAGTCTCGCCAGCCCAACCATCGTAGCGGCCAGGGCCACTTAACAAGTGCAGGCAAAAGGGACGCCTCACCGTGTTCGCCGCCCCTGCTGCAAGCGTTAGGCTTACGACTATACTTCTACAACTTGAAAGCACCTTGTTGGTAGTACCATGAAATTCGCACAAAAGACTGTATATTTATACTTTGTCATTCTGATGAATGTTCAAATAATAGCAGCACAAGAAACTATACAGGATGACAAGGTTTTATATATTTCAGATGTTTACTTGACAAAGGTAACATCCAACAGTTACGAGCTATCAATAGATGTCGTTGATAAATTGATGCTATATGCACGAAACAAATTAACAAATAATCAATGCATGGCAATCTATCTTGATGTATATCATTTTCCAGAAAAAGCTGGGTTTATAATTGCATTTCAAACGGTATCTACGCCAAAAGAAGAATATAATACAGTATTAGGAATGCCAGGATTTTCAAGCGGAACAACCAGTTTAATAAAAACTGATTCAGTTAGGTTTAATAATGCAACACCGCTATGCAGTATTTGTAAGCTTACGAAAAATGATTGTGTTTTTTTAGGCGATATAGCTATATACCGTGATAATTTGTTAACTAAAGTTTTTGCATTCTCACCCATCATTAATGACCCTTTTCAATATTCAGTGAATTTAAACTCTAGGTATCATGGCACTACTCGAGAGTAAGCCTAACAAATGCTTCCAGTTCGTGGCTTCGCTACCCGACGCCGCCTGCGGCGGCGCGGCTGAAGCAGGCGTTAGGTTTATCAATCAAGGTTCATCATTTTCCATGTGAATGAAAGCTTCTTTTATTCATTTTTTAAATAGTGAAATCAAAGAAAATGGATTTTCCTATGTTAAGAAAATTATCTCTAGCTGTAGTACTGTTAACCACTTTTTTCTCGATAAATGCAGTAGCAGGAAATAGTGTGACTATTAGTGCATATAAAAACTTAAATGAAAAGCATCTTAATTCACTAAAGCTGCACATAAATGGGGTTGGGCAGGGTTTTCTATGGAGTAACAATATTGAGGGAAGAAAACCATTTTATTGTTCTCCGGGGAAGTTGGCTTTAAATGCAGATAACTATATGCAAATAATTGACTCTCAAATACCCCTTTATGAGAAGTCTGGCAAGGATTTTCCAATAGAAATGTTATTGCTTTTTGGTTTGCAAGAAGCATTTCCTTGTAAATCGTAAAGATAAACCTAACAAAAAATTCCAGGGGACTGTCGCCTGCGGCGCCAGCCCCTGAATTTGGCGTTATATTTCTCAGAGAGTTGTACATGAGTGATATTTTTAAAGAGTTTATAAAACCGGCTTTAAAGCGCTGGTTACTTACACCATTTTCAAACAAAGTGACTAAAACATTATTGTTTACTGGAGCTGCGGTAGTTGCTGCTCCATTAATCGAACACATTATAATCAAGGTTATATTGTTACAGTTCTTTGATATTGATGTTCCGATAGATGTACCAGACATTCCTGCTTATGCTGGCGTAGCCCTAATGACTATTGGAGCTTTACACAATCTGAGTTTTCAATATTTTGAATATCGTGATGGTGAGCGAGCGGCTCATACACGAAAAGAAGCACAAGTTGCTCAAATCCCTCACGACAAGAAAATAATAGAAGAACTACTTTCACTTCTACCTTATGAAAATACTCATCATTGGCTAGAACAAGCTGCATATGCTGGTATGCGGCGAGATTTTACACACGACCTTGAAGCTTGTGAAAAGTTCATCACTCCTCCATTTGCTATATATAACGAACAAGTTGAAGCAAGTAAAAATGAATTGATTTTATGCATAAAAGATTTCAATCAACACTGTTTAGGGCATTTGGGGGCACAAGAAGATAAAAGTGGGCAAATGTATCTACCACCTTATCACTGGAAAAGCCAAGGAAAGAAAAGTGAAGCACGCTATTATGAACAGGTTGAAGCTATGGGTAACCTGAATCCGTGACTTCATCAGCAATAAAAAAGCCTTAAAGCCATCCACCGAAAGGGGTGTAGGCTAAAATACGACCTACTCGTTTTTTCACTGAATAGGTGAATTTTTGTGGAACTCCATTTTGAGCAGTCTGATACGGAATTCTATACACCATTTGCTGGCCTTGCCTTTATTGGTCACGCCCTCAATAAAAAAACATCTCTCAAAAAATCACTCCGTAAGATTAAGAAGCGACATGGAATCGCCAATATTGATTTAGTGCGTGCTTATGTTGGCTTGCTGGCCCTCGGCAAAAATGACTTTGACGCCATTGACACCCTTCGCCATGACGATTGGTTCCAGCAATGCATGGGAATAAAACAGATGCCATCTGCCAGTCGATTGCGCCAGCGCTTTAATGAAGATGCTACCCAGCTTATTCCGCTGATTGAGGAAAGTCTTGCTGAGTTGCTTATAGAACTTGATGCTCCGCTTACACCACTTCCAAAAGAACTTGATCGCCAACAGCATATACCATTAGATATGGATGTCACGCCTCAAGACAATAGCAACTCCAAGAAAGAAGGAGTGAGTTGGACATATAAACACTTTTTCGGCTACTCCCCCATTATGGCTTACCTTGGGCAAGAAGGCTGGTGCATGGGGTGTGAGTTGCGACCAGGTTCGCAACACTCGCAAAATGATTTCATCCCATTCCTGGGTGCCGTTTTACAGAGAGTACGTCGTATAACGCAACAGCCGATATTGCTTCGGCTCGATAGTGCTCACGATGCTGAAGATACCCGCATGGCCGTTGCTCAACATGCTAACGTTGACCACATAATTAAATTGAATCCTCGCCAACAGTACACCTCCAAGGCCTGGCTACCTAAGTTTGAAGCAGCGAAGGTAGAGTGGCATGAGCTACGAGCAGGTAAGCACTATGCGACTTTGACTATTAACCATGAAGCTCACTATGGTCATCAGCGACTGATTATCAAAATGGTCAGACGAACGTCAGATGCCGTTGGTCAGATGTTTCTAACTCCAGACTACGAGCTGGAAGGTTGGTGGACAACATTGAATGAAGAAGAATACAGCGATAACGACGTTATTCTGCTGTATGAGAATCACGCCACCAGTGAGCAATTTCACAGTGAATTAAAAACCGATATGGATCTGGAAAGGCTTCCTTCTGGAAAGTTCGATACTAATGATTTAGTAATGTGTCTGGGCGCATTAACTTATAATATGCTGCGTTACATGGGGCAATCTTGTTTGCTGGGGCCGCAGTCACCTGTTCGTCATCAGGCAGCAAGGAGAAGAATAAAAACCGTCATGCAGGAGTTGATTTATCAGGCTGCCCGCTTTTTGGAGGCAGGCCGTCGCAAAATACTACGATTTGGCCGATATAGCCCGGCACTCCAAGTGTTTATGGGGCTTTATCCAGAAAAAATGCTTTGTTAGCCATCAATATTATTCTGTCTTTCTGAAATGAATGCCAGGTCTTGGTAGGTGATGCATCGCCTGAATTTCAAAATAATGACAAAAACAGCTGGGTTCTTTGCTGGATTGTTCTGTTATTTCCTGATCAAAGTAGTAATAAAGTGATTTGCGGTAAGGTTGGAGCTTAAATTACACGATTTTCTCGAGATTAATTAAGAACTCACTGATTCAGGGGTAAGTCTGCACAGAAACTTCAAGATCAATATGATGCCTTCATAAAAACTGTAAAGCAGCATGACTTTATCATAAACGAAATATAACGCCTACGGCGCCCCTTAAGCAGGCGTTAGCTGTACCCAAAGCCCGCAAACAATGCTGCTGGATGAAAGAATTCCAACTCATTGCCGTTTGACACAGACACACTGAGTATCCTGAATTGTGTTTTCAAAGAAAACTACTACTTTTCCCTTTAACACTCTCTGTCATGATCAAGTCTATGTATGCAGCTCTACAGCTCCTGTAAAAGCACTGTTTGTTTTATGTTATTAGTGCCTCTTTTAATACTGGTGCTATCAAACCTATCTGCCAACGAGATAGAACTGGTTTTCTCCGGCTATCTCAGCGACAGCGGCAGCTCATGCAAGGTTGCCGATAACACACCTCAGCCCCTTGAGTGTTTCAAACAGAACACCCGCTTGCTTTCATCAGAAAACGCCAGCGAAGGCATCTGTCTGGGGCTGGCCTGCGCCTGGTTGCAGGCTGTCGTCGGTCAGGAGGACACCCGTCTTCTTCTAAGTCAGAGGCTGCACACCTGTAGTCGGGATTCAGCCCAGGGCTGGCAATACAACAACCATTCATTCAATGATCTGGAACAGACCTTTCTTTTTGCGCAAGAGCATTATAATGCCTATCGAACTGCAAATGGTTTGCTTGACGATCCTACCACGCTAAAACACTTTGCAGTTCAGGATACTGAGTCCGCCGAACTGCTGGCAACCAGCACCTGGATTCAATGGCTTTACCGGGAGCAACAGCGACAACAAGGCTGTTCCTCTGAGATTACTTCCAACCATGCAACCTCGCCTCTTTTGGCGATGACCCAGGCTTGGCCTATGGCCGCAGACAGGAAAACCATCACCCAGCTACTCAAGGATATACAACGACTCCCCATACCGGGTCATTATCTGATCATCACGGAACAACACGCTTTGGCGCTCAGTATCGAAACTGACCGAATAACCCTTTTTGACCAGAATAACCCCTGCTACTTTCAGGTCGTTGATCGAACGTCGTCTGATGACCTGGCCCCTGTTCTGTTTAATGCGTTGCTGCCTCCGTTAGATTGTAATGTTTCAATATCCGGTGACTATGCACAAGTGCAATGTGGCAACTTTCGCTCACGTTTGCCTTCCGACCCGGAAAAGCCTTGGGAGATCAACAATCACTCATTTCTGAAAGCTTTTCAGGCTTATGCTGTCTTCACTATTCAGGCGGCACTGCCTGCCAACAGTTCAAGGAAGGTCGTCGCAGGCATTGACGAACAGCTTGAATGGTTGTCGGATCAACAACTCAATCGAGTCCCCGATGTCAATATTGCCGATGCCCGAGGGGTAACCCGCCTGCATCTGGCCAGTCGTGCTGGCAACCAGATCAGTGTTGCTGAACAACTGAGGGAAAAAGTCTGGCACAGCCCTGTGACAGAAGCAGGACAGACTCCTCTGTCGATGGCTAG
>NZ_JOKH01000003.1:88296-92093 GCF_000722635.1 Endozoicomonas numazuensis
CAGGCGTTATGTCGCAGCAACACATTCAAGCTTTTCTCTGTTGATTGGTCAGTTTTTTTCTGAGGGTTTTTCTGGCCTGGTGTTGTTGGCAAATTCAGAGAAAATATCTGTTGCAGGGTGCAACCATTGAAATCCAGCAGCTCTCAACTCTTGCAAGTCTGTTGTTTCTCAGTTCAGAGTTGTTTTCTGGTTCAGAGCCATCAGCTGAAAAAGCTGCAACAGTTTGCTCGGTGCAGTAGCATCAGTTAAGTGCAAATAAGCTCTATGTTGGGTCGTCAATACACTTATAAAACAGGTTTGGGGTTTGGTAACTGCTCATTTTTTGTAGGCAAAAGTGCCGATTTCAAGAATGGTGCCCCTGATTTTACTGGGCTATAGTCAATCGACTCTAAAGTTTACCTACAAAAAATGAGCAGTTACGGGGTTTGCTCAGTGCATATTCCCAGGCACAAGCGTTGGCAAGTCCGCCGCACCAATCACCATTGCCCGTGCGTCGGGGCTGCCAACATAACAAAAAAATCCAGCAGACCGCCTTCGGCGGCTGCTGGTTTGGGCGTTATGCCTCCAACAACAAAACCCAAACTGCCAACAATTAACATATCTGTTAGTTTTAATAACAATGCAATAAAACCAATTATATAGAAGGCTGTCTAACATTCATGAATTTATAAATTTTAATTAGGAGGCTTGCCATGAATGTAAGTAATGCTTACTGCTTTTCTGGTAGTGGTGACAGTTTTAATATAAAGGAAAAAAATATAACGGATGAATCATGTAATATCTGTATTGATGTTTTTTCCGCTGATCTAAAAATTGCAGAAACTCCATGCAAGCATTTATTTCACGTTGCTTGTCTTAAAGAATGGCTAAATACAAACATTGGATCGAGAAAAATTGAAACATGTCCAACTTGTAGATCACATATTGGAGCTATTACATCAGGTCTTAATAAGTTAGAAAGCGAAAGAAAAGATAATAATTCAGCTGCACAAAATATGCTACAAAGAGCAAAAGCAGACATTGAAAATATGTTACAAGGTAGAAGTCATGCTTCTGCCAAATATATTCTTGAGGATTTAGAGTTTGCTTCTCAGCATGGATTGTCTGCTGAATCATTACCATTAGGGGCCAAGGTTAAACTTGAGCGAGCAAAAACAGACATTGAAAATATGTTACAAGGTAGAAGTCATGCTTCTGCCAAATATATTCTTGAGGATTTAGAGTTTGCTTCTCAGCATGGATTATCTGCTGAATCATTACCATTAGAGGCCAAGGTTAAACTTGAGCGAGCAAAAACAGACATTCAAAATATGTTACAAGGTAGAAGTCATGCTTCTGCCAAATATATTCTTGAGGATTTAGAGTTTGCTTCTCAGTATGGTTATAGTGGCGAAGCGCAAATTTTAGTGGAAACAATGAATCAAAAAGAGGCATAACAAAAAATTCCAGGGGACAGCGCCTGCGGCGCTGCCCCTGAATTTGGCGTTAGCTTCCAAAAAAGGTAACTGCTCATTTTTTGTAGGCAAAAGTGCTGATGTCGAGAATGCCACCCTTGATTTTACTGGGCTGTAGCCAATCGCATCTAAATTTCGCCTACAAAAAATGAGCAGTTACCAAAAAAGTATGCTACTCAAATAATCCAAGAACGGCTATATTTACTGCTTTCTGGCATGCCACGTATATCTCTTGAAGATTAATGCGTATATCTTAAAAACAACAAGACTAAGCGAGAAATGTATGGCGAAGTTTTTAAATACAAGTGCAACAAACTACTATCTTGAAGAATTAATAAAAACAGCATCAGATCGCTTAATATTGATCAGTCCATTTTTGAAATTAAATGATAGAATCAAAGAGCTTTTAGAAGATAAAAATAGATTGAAGATTGATGTTAGGATTGTTTACGGAAAAAGTGAATTGCAACCAGAAGAAATAAATTGGTTAAAAGAACTCACATTTGTACGTACAAGCTTTTGTAAAAATCTTCATGCCAAATGCTATATAAATGAAGAGTCATGTATTATTACTAGTTTGAATTTGTATGAATTTAGCCAAGTAAACAATAATGAAATGGGCATGCATATTTCACGTAGTGAAGATTTTGAAATTTATAAAGATGCATATCGGTGTTTGTCAACAAAGTTGTCGCCTCCACCTTACGCCGCTTCTTTAACAAGTGGCTTAATACAAGCTTCTGATCGTTCAGGGTTTAACCAGACCTCATCCTGAAGTGACCAGTCCCGTGTTGATCGGCTACCCCATCTTTCAGGGTTTCTGGCTTTAGCCTGCTCCATCAGCTTCTCTCGCTGGCTCAGACACTTTTTAGCCTCACCATAGTGCCTTTGTGAAGGTGTGACGAACTTCAGGCTGCTATGCTTGTGCTCCTCGTTGTACCAGGTCACAAAACCTGACGACCACTCTCGTGCTTCCGTCAGGCAGCCAAAGGGTTTTGTTGGGTAATCAGGACGGTATTTCATGGTTCGGAACGTAGACTCTGAGAACGGGTTGTCATTGCTGACTCTTGGCCTGCTGAATGACGGCACAATGCCCAATCGTTGCAGGGTGGACAGCATGGTTGCACCCTTCATCGGACTGCCATTGTCTGAGTGCAGGACAAGCAGGTTATCCAGTTGGCCAATGTCATGTTTCAGGCAGGCTTTGCTTATCATCTCTGCAGCATGATCTGCAGACTCTGTTTCATGGATTTCCCATGCAACGATCATTCTGCTGAAAATATCTTCGACCATGTACAGGTAATAGAACTGCCCTTTGATATTTGAGCGAACGTAAGTGATATCCCAGGACCATACTTGATTCGGCCCTTTAGCTACATACGAGGTAGGTTTGCGCCCTCCAGAGGCATTAACCCGACCACGGCGGTGTTGCTGGCCTTTCGCCTTGAGAACTCGGTAATACGAAGATACAGAGGCAATGTAGCGGCCCTCATCCAACAAGGTTGGCACGATCTGACTGGGTGGCAGACTTTGAAAACGAGGCTCGTTACACGCCGCCAGAATGGCCTGACATTCAGACTCGGTAAGTTTGTTAGCCGGAGCAGGTCGGTTCGCTGTTTTTCTGCCATCCACTTTCACATTATCCTCCTGTTTCCATCGCTGAAAGGTGCGTACAGACAGTCCCAGAACCTGACAGGCAGCAAGCTGTCTGGCTCCTTGTTCCATTGTTTGTTCAATCAGGTTTACAGCATTTTTGCGATCTTGGAGGCTGATCAATCGTCCTCGCGCTCCCCCCAGATCGCGCGGGTCTTTTTTGCCAGTACCAGCAAGGCAGCGGTTTCAGCCAGAGCCTTGTCCTTGCGATTGAGTTCACGTTCAAGGTTCTTGATGATTTTCTTGTCTTGTTTGCGTTCTTCAGCAAGCAGTTTACGCTGTTCGGCAGCTTCAGCATTGGCTGTCAAACAGGCGGTTTTCCATTGTGCTATTTGCTCAGGAAACAAGCCTTTTTTCCGACAATATTCGGACAGTTCTGTTTCATTCAGAGCTGCAGTTTCAAGCACGACAGCAAACTTATCTTCTGAACGCCATTGTTCAGGATTCAGACCATCACCAGGCACAGGCACTCCTTGCGCTCTTGTCTTTTTCCGCCAAGTGTACAAGGTTGCCTCAGTGATACCAGTCTCTCGTGATAACTGGGCAACAGGTACATTATTGGGGGGCATCATTTTTTGAACGACGGATGCCTTAAACTCTTCTGAATAACGGGCCATTGATTACTCACTGACCGCCCCCTGTCTTAAATAGATAAATCAGAAGAGGCGACAACTATGCTGACACAGGGGG
>NZ_JOKH01000003.1:95565-100748 GCF_000722635.1 Endozoicomonas numazuensis
AGACGCATCAATTGTCTGATTTTTGTACGAGGCTTTCGCCACTGTCGCCAATAAGCCATGCGGACTCTGCGACGTATCCAGTGATCCAGATCGCAGCAGAGCTGATAACAGTTGGCAATACCAAAATAGTTGATCCAACCGCGCAGATACTGGCTGATACTGTGCAGCACCCGTTTTCCTGCTCTCAGACTTCTCACCAGAATGGTGAAATCGTACTGGCGCAGGCGTGTAGCTTCCGTTCTGCAAGGCCGTTGCCGTGTGTTTCCAGTAGCCTTGGTGCACCCATTCAGGGAAGGCGTCAATGGTCATGCCGTCTACACCGGCTGCGCCCTTGTTGGCGCGGACCTGCTTCCATGCTCTCTGAAGGTTTTCAGGGTGCATAACGTGGTCGAAAAGATTGTCGCCAAAGGCTGGCTTCGTATCATCACGCTGAGTCACGTCATTACCGGGCGGCATTCGTGTATTCAAGTCTGACAAGGCTCCTCCTTTATTCTTAATGTTCAGGCCTTCGTCGTGTCCCGGCCATTACGCCGGGCATTTGACTACTATGCCTTCTGCTGACTTCTGCTTAATCACCGGCAGAGTTGCCTCTGACGGCGCTATCGGTGGTCATCCGGTTTGCTCGAACAGGAGGATGCATTCTGTTCGCCGAGCCTGTTGAGACCAGTGGCTGAGAACTGGAAAGTAACCGATCGCGTGTTAAGCAGATCTCCCCGGATAAGGACATGAACTGTCACTGCGCAACTGCATCCTTTACGGTGGCCGTCAGATCACGTGGCTTCGTTGTCTTGTGCCAACTCGCCTCCAGCCTACGCCTCATAGGATGTTCTTGTTCATCAGCTCGCAGCTTTGCTAGCGGCTTCCTCCAGACCAGACCTCACGGGCTGGCCCTTGCCGTTCGCTAGTAGTTAGCGTTTAATCACAACAGGGTTTTCAACGGTGATCTTCCTACAGGGGACTTTCACCCCATAAGTTCATGCCCATGCCGGGCGTACACAAAAAAATCCAGGTGACCGCCTTCGGCGGCACCTGATTTTGGCGTTAGGTTTTATACCATGCTGCAGCACCAGAGATTATAAATAATAAAAGGAATATCAAATGTCTTCTGAAATAAAATCATTACTCGCATCGGGACAGCTTGCGCGACTGATACCAACCGTAGCAGACTCAAAGAAAGAGGAGCGTGCTACTTCAACTTTGCTGGCTTCATTCATGGTTGTTCCAAGTTTTGCAATGAGTGTGCTATCCGATGCTGGTGCTTCTATCGGTAAAAGGTCTAGGGTTACCTGCTACACTGAGGTTGTTTTTAAGTCTCCCGAGAAGGGAAAAGGACCAAGACCAGATGGACTGGTCGTGATCAATAATGGCTCTAAAGTATGGACTGCATTAATTGAATCAAAGATAGGTAACTCAGAGCTTACTAACGATCAAGTTGAGTAATATTTATCGCTTGCAAAGCAATACAAAATAAACTCAGTAATAACTATTTCTAATCAATTTGCCACAACACCAACTCATCACCCACTGACTATTGCCAAGTCAAAAACGAGATCAGTTGAACTCTATCACTTTTCATGGCTATCTCTAAAATCTAAGGCGATCCTGCTAACCGGATCCAAGGGTATTGAAGATCCTGAACAGGCATACATACTTAGTGAGCTTGTTCGCTATCTTGATCATGACTCTTCAGGCATTACCTCATTAAATAAAATGCCTGCACCATGGAAAGATCTTTGCGCTGCAGTTCAAAACGGAGTGACATTAAATAAAAATTCAGATTATTTAACCAGCTCTGTATCAGGGTGGCACCAACTGTTAAGACACCTATCACTAAACCTAAGCATGGCTATTGGTCAGCCAGTAAATATAAACCTCTCTAGACAGAGAGAGAAAGATGCAGATTTAAACTTTTCAGAGGATTGTACTTACTTAGCAAAAGAGTCCAGTTTAAAAGCTGAGTTCAATATTCCCAATGCTGCTTCTAGGCTGGTTTTATCAGCAGATGTGCTTAGGAAAGTCATCAACATATCAATGAAACTGGAGGCTCCTAAAGATAAAAGCAGGGCTACTGCGTCAATTAATTGGTTATCAAGACAATTAAAAGGCACTAGTCACAAAAATTTGTCTATAAAGGCTTTTTGGCCAAAACGAATACCTGAAACAATGGCCTCTCTAGATGCCGTACTTGAAAACCCAACCGTTCTTATACCACCAAATGTTAGTGAACTACCAACATATTTGGAAGTTGTCCGGGTTGTGGATATGGGGGCAAGATTTAAAGGAGCTAAGACTTTTGTAGAAGATGTCTCTACTCAGTTCCCCAAGTTTTATCATGATGCGGGACAGCTTTTAACAAAATGGGTTGCCCTAGCCCCAAAGATCAAGAAAAAAGACCCAGAAGAATCAACAATTCCAACAATATTTTCAGAAGCTCGTGAAGTTGTTCCCACTGAAACTATGGATATAAATGTAGATGTTGATCATGAACCCCAAACCTAACAAATCCTTCAAACCGACCGCACTGGCGTGCGGCGGATTAAGGAAGCGTTAAGTGGCAGGGTGCATAGATTGGTTAGTAATATGAAAGTGTCGTACAAGTAGAAAGAAGAAGGTGTGTACCATCTGGCGATCAAGATCAGGTGTATTATCCTTCTTGCAATGCCAGCGTAAGCAGTATGCTGTTTCTCAATTTTGGGTGGAGCTGGCAAGAGGTTTCAGGTTTTCTTTCCTTGTGCCACGACAGTACAGAGTTCGGAGTCCTTCAGTTCTGAGCAATAGACAACCATTTACAAGTGCTTTGCTTTTTTTTCTCCTCAGTGACTCTGAATCAGTGCTCAGCAAAAAACAGAAAATAGATTAATCTGCTGGCGGTGAGGTCAGGTGCCAAAAATATCAATGGAGTCTCGCCAGCCCAACCATCGTAGCGGCCAGGGCCACTTAACAAGTGCAGGCAAAAGGGACGCCTCACTGTGTTCGCCGCCCCTGCTGCAAGCGTTAGGCATCTCACTCACCTCAGTCTTCAGAGAATTGGCTAAGCATATTGCACAAAGGTATTCCAATTAGCATATCTGCAAGGAGAAGGCTTTTGATTGTGAATCGTTTTTGTTCTCCTATAAACGTACCTAAAGTTCTATCTGTTTCTGTCAAATAAGCCTCTGAAACTAAGATGTTTTTAGATACTCCACGGCAACCCCATGCTATATAAAATTGATTGTCAGGAATCCTAGCAATAGAATGACAAGTATATGAATTGTTGTCAGAGCAAGTTACTTCATAAAAAAAAGTATCAATTAGTTTTCCTTTTTTAAAGGAACTTACTTTACTATCAATAGGACATTTCGGGTCTCTTATTTTAAATTCATTCTGACCATCCTTAATTAAAACCTCACAGGATGGTGAAGCTTGAATACTAAAACTGATGGTACATGAAAAAAAAATCATCACACAGTAACTTGAGTTAAAAATATTGAATTTCATAAACAAAATCTCATAAAAACTACCGGAAAGTATAGTCCAAATGCCTAACAAATAAATCCAGGGGACTGCGCCTGCGGCGCAGCCCCTGATTTTGGCGTTAAGTGGCAGGGTGCATAGATTGGTTAGTAGTCTGAAAGTGTCGTACAAGTAGAAAGAAGAAGGTGTGTGCCATCTGGCGATCAAGATCAGGTGTATTATCCTTCTTGCAATGCCAGCGCAAGCAGTATGCTGTTTCTCAATTTTGGGCGGAGCTGGCAAGAGGTTTCAGGTTTTCTTTCCTTGTGCCACGACAGCACAGAGTTCGGAGTCCTTCAGTTCTGAGCAATAGACAACCATTTACAAGTGCTTTGCTTTTTTTCTCCTCAGTGACTCTGAATCAGTGCTCAGCAAAAAACAGAAAATAGATTAATCTGCTGGCGGTGAGGTCAGGTGCCAAAAATATCAATGGAGTCTCGCCAGCCCAACCATCGTAGCGGCCAGGGCCGCTTAACAAGTGCAGGCAAAAGGGACGCCTCACTGTGTTCGCCGCCCCTGCTGCAAGCGTTAAGTGCAAAACCAACATTGAGTTAACATGATCGATTTCACATCAATAATATGGAATGCAATATCTTCTTTCTGGTATTTCATTCCACTTCTGATTCTTGTCGGGATCTTTAAATCACCTTGGTTCAAAGGGTACATTGGCGAGGTAATTGTAAACTTCGCCATAAAAGTACGACTCGACAAAGATGAATATCATCTCATAAAAAATGTGACCCTTCTTACAGAGGATGGAACAACGCAAATCGATCATATCCTGGTCTCTTCCAAAGGAGTTTTCGTTGTTGAAACAAAAAATATGAAGGGTTGGATTTTCGGTTCAGAGAAACAGAAACAATGGACTCAGAAAATATACAAACACACCAGTAAATTTCAAAATCCATTACACCAAAACTATAAACACACAAAGACTTTGGCTACTTGCTTAAACATTTCCGAAACCAAAATATTCTCAGTCATAGTTTTTGTCGGTGACAGTGAGTTCAAAACAGAAATGCCTGCAAATGTAACCTATGCAGGTGGCCTAATTCGGTACATAAATTCCAAGAAAGAGAATATTCTATCTCTTGCAGAAAAACAGTCAGTGATTCAGGCAATCGAATCAGGCCGCCTCAAACCCTCTATAAAAACTCATAGAGAGCATGTTCAACATGTAAAAGAGGTACAATCCAAGAAAGCCGCAGAAAAAACTTGCCCAAAATGTGGAAGCTCAATGATTCAGAGAGTATCTAAAAAAGGCCCAAATGCAGGCAATAAATTTTGGGGTTGTAGCCAATTCCCAAAGTGTCGTGCAATTTGCACCTAATCGGGTAGCCGGAGGTTTCTAACCTCCAGCCCCCACAACACCCTGCATGCGGGTCCGCACAGGGCGTTTCATTAAGAATGGTGAAGCTTGATCCATCCGTCCCCCAGTGAAAACGTGGTCGAAAAGATTGTCGCCAAAGGCTGGCTTCGTATCATCACGCTGAGTCACGTCATTACCGGGCGGCATTCGTGTATTCAAGTCTGACAAGGCTCCTCCTTTATTCTTAATGTTCAGGCCTTCGCCGTGTCCCGGCCATTACGCCGGGCATTTGACTACTATGCCTTCTGCTGACTTCTGCTTAATCACCGGCAGAGTTGCCTCTGACGGCGCTATCGGTGGTCATCCGGTTTGCTCGAACAGG
>NZ_JOKH01000003.1:103734-114475 GCF_000722635.1 Endozoicomonas numazuensis
CCTGAATCCGTGACTTCATCAGCAATAAAAAAGCCTTAAAGCCATCCACCGAAAGGGGTGTAGGCTAAAATACGACCTACTCGTTTTTTCACTGAATAGGTGAATTTTTGTGGAACTCCATTTTGAGCAGTCTGATACGGAATTCTATACACCATTTGCTGGCCTTGCCTTTATTGGTCACGCCCTCAATAAAAAAACATCCCTCAAAAAATCACTCCGTAAGATTAAGAAGCGACATGGAATCGCCAATATTGATTTAGTGCGTGCTTATGTTGGCTTGCTGGCCCTCGGCAAAAATGACTTTGACGCCATTGACACCCTTCGCCATGACGATTGGTTCCAGCAATGCATGGGAATAAAACAGATGCCATCTGCCAGTCGATTGCGCCAGCGCTTTAATGAAGATGCTACCCAGCTTATTCCGCTGATTGAGGAAAGTCTTGCTGAGTTGCTTATAGAACTTGATGCTCCGCTTACACCACTTCCAAAAGAACTTGATCGCCAACAGCATATACCATTAGATATGGATGTCACGCCTCAAGACAATAGCAACTCCAAGAAAGAAGGAGTGAGTTGGACATATAAACACTTTTTCGGCTACTCCCCCATTATGGCTTACCTTGGGCAAGAAGGCTGGTGCATGGGGTGTGAGTTGCGACCAGGTTCGCAACACTCGCAAAATGATTTCATCCCATTCCTGGGTGCCGTTTTACAGAGAGTACGTCGTATAACGCAACAGCCGATATTGCTTCGGCTCGATAGTGCTCACGATGCTGAAGATACCCGCATGGCCGTTGCTCAACATGCTAACGTTGACCACATAATTAAATTGAATCCTCGCCAACAGTACACCTCCAAGGCCTGGCTACCTAAGTTTGAAGCAGCGAAGGTAGAGTGGCATGAGCTACGAGCAGGTAAGCACTATGCGACTTTGACTATTAACCATGAAGCTCACTATGGTCATCAGCGACTGATTATCAAAATGGTCAGACGAACGTCAGATGCCGTTGGTCAGATGTTTCTAACTCCAGACTACGAGCTGGAAGGTTGGTGGACAACATTGAATGAAGAAGAATACAGCGATAACGACGTTATTCTGCTGTATGAGAATCACGCCACCAGTGAGCAATTTCACAGTGAATTAAAAACCGATATGGATCTGGAAAGGCTTCCTTCTGGAAAGTTCGATACTAATGATTTAGTAATGTGTCTGGGCGCATTAACTTATAATATGCTGCGTTACATGGGGCAATCTTGTTTGCTGGGGCCGCAGTCACCTGTTCGTCATCAGGCAGCAAGGAGAAGAATAAAAACCGTCATGCAGGAGTTGATTTATCAGGCTGCCCGCTTTTTGGAGGCAGGCCGTCGCAAAATACTACGATTTGGCCGATATAGCCCGGCACTCCAAGTGTTTATGGGGCTTTATCCAGAAAAAATGCTTTGTTAGCCATCAATATTATTCTGTCTTTCTGAAATGAATGCCAGGTCTTGGTAGGTGATGCATCGCCTGAATTTCAAAATAATGACAAAAACAGCTGGGTTCTTTGCTGGATTGTTCTGTTATTTCCTGATCAAAGTAGTAATAAAGTGATTTGCGGTAAGGTTGGAGCTTAAATTACACGATTTTCTCGAGATTAATTAAGAACTCACTGATTCAGGTACATAGTTAAAGAGGGAATCTTCCATGACTTTCAAGATAGAGCTAAAGCCATAGTCACAAATACTTCTAACTGTGGCTGGGGCTTTCATGATCAACTCACTGATCTTTATTACACATACAAAGATGAAGCTGAGTAGCTACCAAGGCATAACAAAAACTTCCAGTTCGTTCCGGGGCTTCGCCCCTCCACCCGACGTGCCTTCGGCACGCGGCTGAAGTTGGCGTTATGCTCTTTATCTGGTTTAGCTATTTCATTGGGCTGGTCGTAAGTGCCGAAGTATTATTGCCCCTGGAATTATTACAAGAGCAAAAGTCCCGCCAATTACGTATTTAGTTATATTATTGTCATCTAAATATGCCCATATTCCCAAGGTTACACCAGTTCCTATGCACCCGACTAAAAGGCCAGTAAATGCTAGATCGTGTTTGCGCCTCTCTGTGCAGCATTCCTGTGCATGAAGTGTTTGACACTGAAATAATATTAAAAGTGAAGCTATTGCTATCTTTATGCGCACCCTCATCATACTTGCTCCGCTTATAAGTGACGTGCAAAAGCATAACAAAGTTTTCCAGCGGACAGCTTATAGTGGACCCCATAAACTGGACAGCTCGCTAAGTTAAGTTTTCTGGCTGTATTATGTCCCTTCAGGTGGGAATCATGGCAGCAAAAAGAAAACGACATGCGCCCGAGTTCAAGGCACAGGTAGCACTGGAAGCCTACAAGGGTGATAAGACCATAAACCAGTTGGCCAGTGAACATGAGGTTGCAGCTGTGCAGGTCAGCCAGTGGAAGCGCCAACTACTCCAGGGGATTCCAGAGGTCTTCGGCAGGACAAGACCAGAGGTTGACCCGGAAGCGCTGACAGCGCCACTGTACCAGGAGATCGGTCGACTCAAGATGGAGCTGGACTGGTTGAAAAAAAAATCTGGCTATGTCCACTGACGAGAAGCGCAGATGCATTGAACCGAGCCACCCGGAACTGAGCGTACAGCGGCAATGTGAGCTGATCGGGTTAAACAGGTCAAGCTGGTATTACCAAGCCTCACCGGCCCAGGAAAGCACCGAGAACCTGAACTTGATGCGGCTGATTGATGAGCAGTATACACGTACACCGTTTTACGGCAGCCGAAGGATAACGGCATGGTTAAATACTCAAGGATATTTGGTCAACAGGAAGCGTATCCAACGGCTCATGGGACTGATGGGCATACAGGATGTAGGGCCAAAGCCTGGAACCAGCCAGAGGAACAAGGAGCATAAGGTTTATCCTTACCTGCTTCGAGGGGTTGAGATTGTCAGGCCTAACCAGGTGTGGAGCACGGATATTACCTACTGTCCGATGCCACAGGGGTTTATGTACCTGGTTGCCATCATTGACTGGTACAGCCGTTACGTGGTGAGCTGGGAGCTGTCGAACACACTTGATGCTGATTTCTGTATCCATGCGTTGAACCGTGCTCTGGAGCAGGCACAGCCTGATATATTCAACACAGACCAGGGCTGCCAGTTTACCAGTCATGACTTTCTGGCTCCTTTGCAGGAACGGGAAATTCAGATCAGTATGGACGGCAAAGGCCGGGCACTGGATAATATTTTTGTGGAAAGGCTATGGCGTTCCGTCAAGTACGAATGGCTCTATACGCACGAGTTTCAGACGGTTCCTGAGCTTCACGCTGGACTGGATGAATACTTTGAGTTTTACAACACTGAACGATTACATCAGTCGTTGGAATACAAGACGCCTCAAGCAATTCACTTTGTATGAGGGGTTCTCAACCACTGCCAGGACTTAACTTAAATTTGTTGAATTTCTGTCTTGACAGTGGGGTCCACCATACAGCGCATAAAATGGCTTTTGAAGACAGATGACCTTTGAGGGGCTTTTGCATCTCCGAGGCACTTTCATCGCAGAGAATACCGTCAACGGTATGTGAGGAGCGGTCTCTTGCAACCAAAACGGGGATATTACGGCAATCCGTTTTTTATCATTACCTCTTTGTCTGGCGGGTCTTGGCAGTCCCGATCTCTACCCTTTGAAAGACTCACGCAAAAAAGGTTTCATCCAGTTCAACAATATCACCCAAATCATTACCCTGGTCATTCTCCAGCACAGCAAGGAAGCGGTGTCGCCAGCGGAAAGATGTGTGTAGGGTGACACCACATTCTCGTGCCGCCACTCGCAAGGTTGCGGAGTGGCTCATTCCATTCAGATAAGCCTGCCATTTTTCAGGGTGACGTAGTCGAGCTATGGGGGTTCCTGTTAATGCATTAAATGTCTTATGGCATGACTTGCAACGGTAGCGTTGTCTTCCATCACTACAGCCCCAGCGCTTTATTTGATCACTTTTACAATGAGGGCAACTAGGTTGTTCAGAGAATTTCTGTTCAATGGCGGTACTTAGGTTCGGCTGATGAGTGGTTGCCTTAAGCTCTGGAGAAAGGGCTTTATTGAGAGTATTTTTCTGATGGCTGGTCAATGTCGAAATAGCATCAAGAAATGCTTTGAAGAGAGCATATTGCATAACAGCATCCCTAAAAGTAGGAGACTGCTGCATTATAGTTCAAACAACGGGTAAGGCGAACTTAGCCTGCTGAAAGCCATGTTGACTTTATTAATGGAATTGGAAGATGTGAAATAAAGAAAGCCTATACAGAAGGTATTAAAGAATTTATATGCCTACCTTCTGGAATTCCTATTTTCGAAATTCGTAATGATTATGAAACTTTTTCAGAATTTCTCTATGAGACCAAAAAGATTGTGAGATTAGATTCTGATGAATCATTTTATGTGAGATACAATCTGTGGAGATTTTTTCCACCTGTGAAAATACAAATCTTTGGATTATCTAAAAATAGTGATTTGATTCAAAGCTTATCGATAGCATCGTATCTTTGGGCAAAGAAAGAATTCTCTTCGAGTGGTCCATTAAATTAATTCATATTTAATCTTATCTAAATCATGAAGAAGATTAAACATAGCTCCTCAATGAGTGCTGGATAATGAAGAACTTTGGTTAATCGTCTATCCTCCATGCATGGTTTTTTCAGTACACGACGAACTGCAACCAGATCTGCCAGAGAAGCTTTTAAGGTTCAGCAGCAAGAGCAGATCACCCAGCAGCAAGAGCAGATCACCCAGCAGCAAGAGCAAATCATTCAGCTACAAGGGCAGATCGAAGCTCTTGAGGCTGAGATTCGTCGATTAAAAAAACTGCCGCCAAAACCCGACATAAAACCCAACATCGAGCCTCCTGATGACGGTACGGGAACTGAACAGTCAGAGGCTGAAGACGACAGCCCTACCCCTGATACTCCAAAAAAGCGTAAGGTCAACAAACCCGACGTGAAAACCCGCAAGCAGCGCCATCAACCTCCGGCACCACCATCTGAAGGTACTATATCTGTTGAAGCGGTAGATGTTCCGTCAGGATCAACCTGGAATGGTTACACTCCCTACAAGGTGCAGGAGTTGACGATACAGGCATCCAGCTTTCAATACCTTCTGGAACAATGGGTAACGCCCGGCGGAAAAACCATAACAGCCAGGCCGCCCGCCGATCTTCATGGGCATCATTATGGCCCCACGCTGCAAGCCTATGTTCTGCACCAGCATCACGGCTGTTCTGTTACCCAGCCGGAATTGCTGGACTGGCTATGGGACGTTGGAGTGTCCATGTCCGCGGGTGAGTTGAGTTTGCTGCTAACTCAGGGGCATGATCAGTTTCACAGGGAAAAAGATGAACTACTGGCGACAGGTATCCGATGCTCAAGTTATATCCAGACAGACGACACGGGAACGAGGCATAAAGGACAAAACGGCTATTGCACCATTATCAACAATGAGTCCTTTGCTTGGTTCGCCAGCACAGGCAGCAAGAGCCGGGAAAACTTCCTGAGTTTATTGCATCGCCCCTGGCGTACCTACACATTGACAGAAAATGGCATGGCCTACCTGAAGGAGCATAAATACCCGGAAAAATGGTTGCGTGTACTCAGGCCTTATCTCGGAGTGACTTTTTTGAGTCGTGATGCCTGGCAAGCCTGCATGAAAGCACAAGGTCTGGTAAAAGATCGGTTCCGGAAAGCCAGCGAAGCCCTGATCTATGGTAGCCTGATCGAACATGGTGCCGGGCATCTGACCACTTTCAGCGATGGCGCACGTCAGTTTGATGTGTTCAAACATAGTCAGTGCTGGATTCATGCAGAGCGAGGGCTGGCCAAAATCCATCCGGTCAATGACCAGCAAGCCATGGCTCAAAAATGGTGCAGGACATGGTTCTGGGCTGTTTACGATGATCTGAAAGCTTTCAAGGCAGAGCCTGATGAAGAGAAAGCTCTGAAGGTGTGGCTGGGCTTCCACGCACTTATCCAGACTGAAACGTCTTGCGAACCTCTTCAGGAAGCACTATCAGGGCTGGCATTGATCAAGGAAGAGCCAGCAATTCCCGCTCAATTTAATTGTATGTTTTTCAAGCTAATTAATGAGGATTCTATAGCCCTTGAAAACCGGGCATCTTCAAAGTTTGCATAAATTATGCACAAGTCTGAAGAAAAAAAGTCTGCGAACTCTAATGTTAAAAAACCTCTACAGCCCTTTAAAATAAAGGACTTTCTGTCTGAGCGGGAATTGCTGAGGAAGAGCTGTTACTGGTTCTGGATGATCCAAGCTTACCGCTCCACAACAACCTGAGCGAGAGCCAGATACGGGAATACGTCAAACGACGAAAAGTCAGTGGCGGGACACGCAGTGATGCGGGGCGGCAATGTCGCGACACCTTTGCCAGCCTGAAGAAGACGTGTCGCCTGTATGGTCTCTCATTCTGGGACTATCTGACAGACAGGTTAACCGGTAATGCCCTGTTCCCGAGGCTGGCGAACTTGATTGAAAAAGCGTCCCACAATCTGCCTTGCGGGGTTTGCAGCAGTTATTAAGAAGCTACGATTAAACCATCAAATTTTATACAAACCTTCCGCGCGTAACAAGTGCAGTCAAAGGGATGGCTCACTGCGTTCGCCATCCCTGCTGCAAGCGTTATGCGTTTGTCCAAGCAGATAAACTACCTGTAATGCAGTCGTAGATATAGATTGGTAAATCTAGCTGTAAACGGCTTCTCATTATTTCCTTTATTTCTTGCAAATGATGAATAGTTTTAGCATTTCTTTCTTCGCTATTTAATGGGTAGAGCACATTTTGGGTTGCTATTAAGCCAAATATTGACTCCTTATTGTAATCAACAACAACTTCATTCCATGGGATTGGGAAAGAAGTTTCCTGATATTTACTTTTCAGATAAGTTACTAACTCAGAACTATCTTTTATTTTAAGTTTTTTTGCATGTTCACCTACCCGAAAATCTCCTTGATATTCCGTCTCAATTTGGGGTTTCCCAAAAACTGAAGTGCAAAAAGTTTTCTTTATAGAGTTCCATGCAACCCTATCCCCATCAGGATTCACCCTAAATGAACCTGCGTCTGAGGGAAAAATATCTTGAATATTGCATTTATCAGAATTAAGAATAAGGCCTATATCTCTAAACAACTTGGAACCAGCCTGATAAGCAAGTAAACTAGTTGAAGCTGATCGAATGATACCAACAGAAAGCAACTCAGATAGTTCATTATCCAGTCGATCGTGAGGTTCATATGTATTACTAATCATTTTTACTAAAATTTTCCCTTGCCTATAAAGTTGATCAATACAAACAGGGGTGGCACTGTCCAAACTAATATGTTCAGCACTGTTAATTAGGGGATTATTGTAAGAAAAAGCACTTATCGGATTCATTCTGATCATTCCAAGTTTTATTGTATTTAAATTTTGACAGCAATTTATTCAAATACTTCCCTATATGAGCTTAGAAACCACTAACATAGTGGGTAGAACGCATAACAAATGCTTCCAGTTCGTTCCGGGGCTTCGCCCCTCCACCCAGGGTAAACGCATGAACGTTATTTGATCAATCCGAGGATGTGACAGAGGTATTCCTCACTCCAGCCACACGTTTTGCGTTTGTTCTTTATACCAAGCTTGATTGAGGTATCCTGTTTTAGAAGGTTGAGAGCTACTTACCTTGCTATAGCCAGGTTTTCAGCAGCATTGCCCCTTCTGACTCGCGACTGATCTTCTGAAAATGCAACATCCAACACCCAATGCAAGTTATTCTCCACTTGCCAGTGAAGTCGTGTCGCCAGCAGGACTTCTTCTGCGGTCATGACCTTACTACTGATGAAGTAGCGAATGAAGCTTCGCCCCTTGTTCCCTTTTGTACAATCCAACTGAACGGCTGCAATCGTCTTGGCCTGCCATTGAGTTGCTTGAGGACAAGATGACAGGTCAGTAAGAACCCAGCAACGGCGGTGTTCCTTGCGACCATGTTTACTGTCGCGCTGCTCACTATATTGAGACTGGTCTGGGCTATCGGTCGGATTACTCTCCCAATAAGTAGAAAAGTAGCGATCCAGTTCACCATAAAGTTTGCGCTGGTTGTTTTTCACAGCTAACAGATAATCTGCTTTGACCTTGAGAATTTTGCTGGCAATACGCTTTTGGCAGCTCATGGCATCAGCAGTCACCGTACAACCTTCAATGGCCAGTTTATCCAATAGCTCGATTAGACTTGCTATCGACTTTATACTGCCCGAGACTGATACCTGCTTCTGTGGACCAAGCATTAACCATATGAATGGCACTGGATGATTTATCTCGAGAGCCTCGAACTGTCTTGCCATCAATGGCAACAACGCCCGATAAGGGTGTATCAATCAGCATATCCTTAACCCAGCGAGTAAACAGGTCACGAAATTCAGCTGGATCAAGAAGTGCGTAAATCCGATTGAATGTATCGTGAGATGGGATGCCTCACGGCAGCTTGAGGTACTTGCTAAGCCAGTCTTCTTTACACTCAGCGCACTGGACAATACTATCCCAGTCGTCTGCACCACAGAGGAGACCAACAATGGTCATGAAAACGACTTCTCCCATGATATGGGTGCATTTGGCAGGTTGCCGAGGATCAGGCAACTGGTGAGTACGTTCGAGAAGAGACTGAAAGGGCATAAAAAGTGAGAATTTGCCAGAACAACGGGGGTGTGGCAAGAAAAATTCCAACAAGTACTGATCAAGAAATGTTCATGCGTTTGCCCTGCCTACAGGGGACTTTCACCCCATAAGTTCATGCCCATGCCGGGCGTACACAAGTAAATCCAGGTGACGCCTACGGCGTACCTGATTTAGGCGTTAGGTGCTAAAATACAAAGCTTACTACCAAGGTTTTTGAAAGTGATTGTCGGCTATGAAAATACTATTATATTTATCATTAATAATAACGTTTTTATTACCAAATCTAATCTTTGCTAATTCTTCTGGAAAAACAGAATTAAAGTTAGTGATGAATTATGAAAATGAGAGCTATGCAACAAAAAAATGGTGTTTAACTACAACCAAAATGTTTGAATCATGGTATCAAAAATCATTTAATACAATATGGCTAGATAAAAAAGGATACAAAATATCAGAAGTCGAAATGGATACAGAAGGAAATATCTTTAGATTGATACCCTTTAAAGAAATTCATGTTGTATTTAATGATCATGATAGTTGTATTACTAGTGCTGATGAAAACACAATTTTTGTAAGCAGAGAATGGATATCAAAAAATCCAGATGACACAGGCCTTGTTATTTTTGAACTAATTCGTGTAATCATAGGTACGAAATCTAGTCCTACATGGATAGCAAATGGTATTGCTGATTACTATCGATGGATACTTTATGAAAATAAAAATATTGGATGGCTTATTGAGAATTCAAAAACAGATGTATTTGAAAAAGGTTATTTAGTGGATTCTAGAGCATCAGCAGTATTTATATTATGGATTGAGCTATACAAATCAAATGGTTTTATAAAATCTTTAACAAGGAGTATGCTTGATAAGGATTATAGTGAACTAATATTTGAAAAACTCACTGGTCAAAATCTAGAGTCTTTATGGAGCGAATTTTATCTCTATGCATATTATAGAAAACAGAGTTGGTACGATTATATTGCTGAGCTGCTCAGTGCAATGCACCTAACATGTGGTTCCAGGTGACGCCTACGGCGCACCTGAACCAAGCGTTATGCGCCAAAGTGAATCTCAACATCCATGCTCTTGTGTAAGATTCTGACAATTTCTATTCGGTTTTGAGTGGTTTTTCTGAAAAATATTACGTGACTACCTTGAGGGAACTTTAGGTATCCATTTCTGATTTCAGCACATGATTTACCTATTTCTGGTCGCTCAGACAATAGACAGAAAGTGTCGTCAAACTGCTTTAAGTAGATGTTTCTTTGTTCTCTACCCCAGCGATTCATTGTGAGTTTAGCAACTTCTTTTAAGTCGGCCTTGGCTTTCTGGGTTAAGTCAAAAGGCTTCATTTTTGGTCTTCATTGTCTAATTCATTGATGAAAGTGTCATAGTCATACTCGGCCAAGCCACTTTCTTCTCCTTCAATGAGCAAATTTCTGAGGGTATTTAGCTTGGTCTCCTTACTCTCCAATAAGCGCAGCGCAGCTCGGATCACTTCACTTGCTGAGCCATAACGGCCACTTTCTACTTGACTAGAAATAAACCAATCAAAGTGCTCTCCCAGGGTTATACTGGTGTTTTTAGCCATGTCTACCTCCTGATTCAGTTGTCAAATACCAATATATACCTAATTATGGTATACCGTACCTATAAGTCAAGCAAGCGCATAATCGGGTAGCCGGAGGTTTCTAACCTCCAGCCCCCACAACACCCTTCATGCGGGTCCGCACAGGGCTTTTCATTAAGAATGGTGAAGCTTGATCCATCCCTCCCGCAGTGAATAGAGCCCCTGTAATTTCAGATAAGCCAGCGATAGAGCCTGATTAATACCCGGCGTTTTCGCGCTTCTCCACGGGCCTTTACTGCTTCGACCACAACCAACTGTCGTTCGGATTTCAACGCCGAGACGCATCAATTGTCTGATTTTTGTACGAGGCTTTCGCCACTGTCGCCAATAAGCCATGCGGATTCTGCGACGTATCCAATGATCCAGATCGCAGCAGAGCTGATAGC
>NZ_JOKH01000003.1:115789-117076 GCF_000722635.1 Endozoicomonas numazuensis
TCTTGTGCCAACTCGCCTCCAGCCTACGCCTCATAGGATGTTCTTGTTCATCAGCTCGCAGCTTTGCTAGCGGCTTCCTCCAGACCAGACCTCACGGGCTGGCCCTTGCCGTTCGCTAGGAGTTAGCGTTTAATCACAACAGGGTTTTCAACGGTGATCTTCCTACAGGGGACTTTCACCCCATAAGTTCATGCCCATGCCGGGCGTACACAAAGCATTCCAGCCGACGCGCCTTCGGCGCGCGGCTGAATGCGGCGTTATGCCCCTAACTCCAACCCTTGATTCACAATTTGTAAACCTGTCTTGAACGTGCTAAAGTTCACAATAAGTGAATGTAGAGGCTGTTATGCACGTTATCTCAAGAAAGCCGTTTAACGAAGCTGCAAAGAAGTACCCAAATGATGCAGCCGCTATTGATGCTGCATATAAGTCATTGAGAAATAGTGATTTTCATAGCCCAAACGAGCTGAAATCACTCTTTCCCAGCTTGGATAACTTCAAGTACAAAGATAAATGGTGGGTGATTGATATTGGTGGCAATAACCTGCGACTCATTGCTTTCATTGAGTTCAGAGATAGCCGCATGTATGTGAAGCATATTGTTACTCACGCTGAATACGGCAAATTATGCAAAAAGTACGCAAAGGAGGCAGGCTCATGAGGTTCTCAAATCTAAAGCAAAAAGCTGTAGACTTCTTCTCTGAAGCTCGTTTTGTCGGGCGTATTCATAATGAAGCTGAATACGAACAAGCTCTGGAGTTAATGGATGAACTCATAGAGGATTATGACAAATATCTCCCACTAATTGAGGTGCTTTCTGCTTCAATCGAGAAATGGGAAGATGAATCTGAACAGTTTTCTGATTTCAACGAAAGAATTGAAAGACTTGATGATGGAGTGGCAATTCTTAGAACAATAATGGATCAGTATCAGTTAAAGGCTGATGACTTGAAAAATGAGTTAGGAAGTAAGAGCCTTGTATCTATGATTCTGAATGGTTCTAGAAATCTTACTAGAGATCATATCCAGGCTCTTTCCCAGCGTTTTAAAATCTCACCATCCGTGTTCTTCAACGGAACATAATCGGGTAGCCGGAGGTTTCTAACCTCCAGCCCCCACAACACCCTGCATGCGGGTCCGCACAGGGCGTTTCATTAAGAATGGTGAAGCTTGATCCATTCGTCCCCCAGTGAAAACGTGGTCGAAAAGATTGTCGCCAAAGGCTGGCTTCGTATCATCACGCTGAGTCACGTCATTACCGGGCGGCATTCGTGTATTCAAGTCTGA
>NZ_JOKH01000003.1:121027-125922 GCF_000722635.1 Endozoicomonas numazuensis
CCCGCGCGATCTGGGGGGAGCGCGAGGACGATTGATCAGCCTCCAAGATCGCAAAAATGCTGTAAACCTGATTGAACAAACAATGGAACAAGGAGCCAGACAGCTTGCTGCCTGTCAGGTTCTGGGACTGTCTGTACGCACCTTTCAGCGATGGAAACAGGAGGATAATGTGAAAGTGGATGGCAGAAAAACAGCGAACCGACCTGCTCCGGCTAACAAACTCGTATGTAGCTAAAGGGCCGAATCAAGTGTGGTCCTGGGATATCACTTACGTTCGCTCAAATATCAAAGGGCAGTTCTATTACCTGTACATGGTCGAAGATATTTTCAGCAGAATGATCGTTGCATGGGAAATCCATGAAACAGAGTCTGCAGATCATGCTGCAGAGATGATAAGCAAAGCCTGCCTGAAACATGACATTGGCCAACTGGATAACCTGCTTGTCCTGCACTCAGACAATGGCAGTCCGATGAAGGGTGCAACCATGCTGTCCACCCTGCAACGATTGGGCATTGTGCCGTCATTCAGCAGGCCAAGAGTCAGCAATGACAACCCGTTCTCAGAGTCTACGTTCCGAACCATGAAATACCGTCCTGATTACCCAACAAAACCCTTTGGCTGTCTGACGGAAGCACGAGAGTGGTCGTCAGGTTTTGTGACCTGGTACAACGAGGAGCACAAGCATAGCAGCCTGAAGTTCGTCACACCTTCACAAAGGCACTATGGTGAGGCTAAAAAGTGTCTGAGCCAGCGAGAGAAGCTGATGGAGCAGGCTAAAGCCAGAAACCCTGAAAGATGGGGTAGCCGATCAACACGGGACTGGTCACTTCAGGATGAGGTCTGGTTAAACCCTGAACGATCAGAAGCTTGTATTAAGCCACTTGTTAAAGAATCGGCGTAAGGTGGAGGCGACAACTTTGTTGACAAACACCGCCACCAACAACTCACCAAATGGTAGTAAAGTTACATGATCTTGGGCTAATCAGTCGAGAACCAGGAAAGCCACGAAGTATCAAAGTTTTAGTACCAGTGGAAAAACTACCATTTCTTGAGTAAAAATCAGCACCGCCACATAACAAAAATTTCCAGTTCGTTCCGGGGCTTCGCCCCTCCACCCGACGGCGGCGCGGCTGAAATTGGCGTTGTGTTCACAATTCGTCAAGCCTATACCTAGGAGTTAAACCAAATCTCATACCAATGACGTTTTCTCTATCGCTCGGGTCATTAATTGCACACAATGCGATAATTCGCTTCAATTGATCGGTTATACCAATTAACCAGTTAGAATCATCACTCAAAAGAGAAGATACATCACTTGCAAAGATAAATCGCAAACTAGCATCAAACCATTCTTGATTGGGTACTTTATGCTTCATGTTTAATTGAAGAGAACCAAGTTCACTTCCTAGACGTGACAAGTCGCGTAATGGATCAGCATAACCTTCATCGGAGTCTATTTTTGAGTAACCAAAGTCTATCAATTTTATAGCATCACTTGATCTTAAATAAACCATATTAATAAAACGAAAATCTGCATGATAAATTTTCATTTTACTTAGGTAAGATAATATTTCTAAAGTCTGAAATATGATATTGTTAAGATGCTCATTTATAAGGGAAGAGCGAATTCTATCTAGAAAATCATCAAAATCCTCATCACCTAATTCAAAAACCAAGTGGTAATCACCAAGCTCATAAAAATGACCAAAGTATTCGATGATATTAGGATGAGTTGACTCGGAAAGATATCTTAAGTTTCTTAATTCTCTTTCTAAATATTTGAAATCGGGCTTTAGTGACTTTATCGCAACAGCGCATCCTCTTTCACATAAAGCTTTATGTACTTTTCCATAAGAGCCTTCTCCAATCAAAGCTTTGAATTCAAATTTTGGTTGACACAACTTCTTTTCAGATACTTTAGTACCAAACCCATGGAAACACTTTTTAGAACAATCATTTACTGCTCTGGAAGAAGCTTGCTCTTGAATAGGAGGATGTTTAACTTTTTCAAGCTGTTGCATTTTTAAAATCCTTGAAATGAGATACGGACGATTAGAGTTAAGTCATAGATATTTTGTTCCATCCCATATCCTAACAACTTGGTAAGAACACATAACAAAAAATTCCAGCGGACTGCCTTCGGCAGCCGCTGAATTTGGCGTTAGCTTGCTGAAAATATTCGGAACTTTTCAGAATTTTAAGTGTCTATTCTCTAATAGATTTAGTTATTTCGGAGTTTAGTTAGTGTGGATACTTTGTCATTAAGTAGTTATAAAGGCCATCATAAACCAATTGATTTTGCAAGCTCTGGGGCTACAACGCAAAGAAGTTCATTTAGCGTCCCTCATAAAGTACATCTGATTTGGTGTGGAAAAAAAATGCCAGACTATGCCATAAATACTGTACAACGCTTTTGCACAAGAGCTAAAAAAAAAGTAGAGCCATATTCAGTAAATTTATGGCTGGATAGGAGAGTTCAATATGAAAAGGCACAAGCCTTGCGTTCTGAATACATCGATATGGAAAAAGAAGGAATGCTTAAGGTTCGAACATTAGATGAATTAAATCCAAAAGTTAAAGCTGACTATTCAGATAATGAAGTAAAATTGTATCATCAATTTACTAGCCGTGAAGGTATAGGAATTGAATGTCAAGCAGCAAGAGCTGATATGTATCGACTTGAAATACTTCGTCAAGAGGGTGGTATATATTCTGATATGGATGCTGATTTCTATCCTTGGTCTGCCCTTGCGGAAAGATTTTCTTGTGATGATAGTACACAAAGAGACTATCTTGAATTTTACTTCAGAAGAAAGGTCGGCTTATCATCACCTCCAAAGCCATTCAGTTCGTGGAGTTCTTTTTTTCAAAAAATATCGGATTCAACTGATGAGTGTAAACGGCTAACAGGGAAAGATAGCTTCAGAACTTTGATAAGCGAAATCAGAGAATATATTTTTTCTCAATCATCAAGAGAGTTAGAGAATATAGAAGCAATAGGAGGAGTTCTCTTTAAGCGTTCTGATTTAAATTTTTTCAAGCATTGGCTTATAAATAATAATTTAATTGGAGCTTTGCCAAATCATAAGTTCATAAAAACAGCACTTCTGGCAATTTTACATAAATATGCAGAAGCAGATTCAATAACCCAAAGGGTACCGTATGATTGCAAAGTTTCATTAGACCAAATGGATAAAAGGCGTACCAACCCTATACAAGTATTAAAGTATAGTGGACCAGAACACTTAAGTTTGCTTCTTGAACAATACGCTAAAGATGAGAAGCTTACAGTAGAAAATCTAACTTTTAATGAAGATTCAAGTTACTTAGCTTTACAAAAAGGTGCGGGTAGAATAGATGATATAACCTTTTCAGGCTTACGTATTAGTGAGTTCAGTTATGAAGATTCTAACAAAGCTCATGGTGCAAGATCTTGGGATAAAAAACCACCTTTAGAGTCCTTCGAACTCTAAGCCTATTACTCAACTAGCGCAAGCTAGTTCCCATCCAAAAACTCTGCAACCCTTACGTAGCAATGCGTTGCAGTAAAAATTGTGGTTTTGTTTTTACCTCTGATAGCCTTGATTCCTGTGGGCCTGGGAAAAAAATGAGCAATTTTAACGTCATTTTCAGGGTGCTCGATACGCTACGAAACCCGTGGTACAAGGGCTAGAGTTTTTGGACAGGAACAAGCTCATCGGGTAGCCGGAGGTTTCTAACCTCCAGCCCCCACAACACCCTGCATGCGGGTCCGCACAGGGCGTTTCATTAAGAATGGTGAAGCTTGATCCATCCGTCCCGCAGTGAATAGAGCCCCTGTGATTTCAGATAAGCCAGCGATAGCGCCTGATTGATACCCGGCGTTTTCGCGCTTCTCCACGGGCCTTTACTGCTTCGACCACAACCAACTGCCGTTCGGATTTCAACGCCAAGACGCATCAATTGTCTGATTTTTGTACGAGGCTTTCGCCACTGTCGCCAATAAGCCATGCGGATTCTGCGACGTATCCAATGATCCAGATCGCAGCAGAGCTGATAGCCGTTGGCAATACCAAAATAGTTGATTCAACCGCGCAGATACTGGCTGATACTGTGCAGCATCCGTTTTCCTGCTCTCAGACTTCTCACCAGAATGATGAAATCGTCCGCGTAGCGGGCAAAACGGTGTCCGCGTTTCTCCAGCTCCTTGTCCAGAGGGTTGAGCATGATGTTCGCCAGCAATGGCGACAGTGGGCCACCCTGGGGAACACCTTCCCGAGTTTCTGTAAGACAGTGGTTATCCATGACACCGGCACGCAGGTAGCGACCGATTAATTGCATCACGCGCTGATCCTTAATCTTGCGGCCAAGGAGCGACATCAGCAGATCGTGGTTTACCCGGTCAAAGAACTTAGAGAGGTCAATATCAACAGCGATACGATATCCATTGCAGATTATGGACTGCACCTGTCTGACAGCCTGTTGCCCATTGCGACCAGAGCGGAATCCAAAACTATTATTGGAAAACCCCGGATCGAACAGAGGTGTCAGAACCTGAGCCATTGCCTGCTGGATAACGCGATCCTGTACCGTGGGGATACCCAGAGGGCGTTTTCCTCCGTCAAGTTTGTCGAACCCTACACGTCACACGTCGTACTGGCGCAGGTCTGTAGATTCCGTTCTGCAAGGCCGTTGCCGTGTGTTTCCAGTAGCCTTGGTGCACCCATTCAGGGAAGGCGTCAATGGTCATGCCGTCTACACCGGCTGCGCCCTTGTTGGCGCGGACCTGCTTCCATGCTCTCTGAAGGTTTTCAGGGTGCATAACGTGGTCGAAAAGATTGTCGCCAAAGGCTGGCTTCGTATCATCACGCTGAGTCACGTCATTACCGGGCGGCATTCGTGTATTCAAGTCTGA
>NZ_JOKH01000003.1:129767-254672 GCF_000722635.1 Endozoicomonas numazuensis
ATCCGACATTCACCACCCCGAATTAGGAATAAATTTCTTGGTACGTTGACCCCAAGACAAGGACTATTGTCGTCATACTCTCCGAGAGACCGATTACATGTTTCTCCGTCCCGTTGACCGTTAACACATGGACACCCGAAAAACAGAAGAAAACCCACCTGCCTGTAGGGTTCTGGGCTGGCTTTTTCTTCATGTCAGGAAACGTCCGACTTTGCCTTTTCAGCTCATGACGAATCCGGTGCTGGATAGCAGCATAGACCATCAGGCAAAGCGTCATCACCATTAATAAAGCCTCAATGCGTTCCGGCTTCTTCAGATACAAAGACGACACCAGAAAGTCCGGGCTTTTCAGAAAACGGAAGCCCCTTTCAACCTGTTGCTGAGATTTGTAAGTCCTGAGCAGTTCTGCGGTGGTCAGTCTGCCTGTATCAGTGTCGTTCGTAGCGAGAACAAAGCAACCCAGCGATGCCTCAGCATCCCGTCGGGTTTGCACAGTGACCGAGCAACACCCTGTCACGAAGTACTCCAGATGATCCGGCTCTGCCCCGTGAGCGGGACGACCTTTGGTCTTGTAACAGGGCTTTGAAATAATCTGTGGCTCAGCCTGACAGAGTTCAGATTGCTTTTGCCACTGCTTGAAGGCTTCAAGGGCGTCCTTCTCGCACCGAAACGCTTTTTTGCCCAGTTTTTCCAGTTTCTTGCACTCTGCCAGAGATTTTTTCTGCATACGTCTTGTCAGTGTCTTCTGTTCAGTTTTCCGGCTTTGCTTGTTGCGGAATAAAACCCAGCGTTGTTCTACGCCAGCATAATCAGACGACACCTTTATGGCTTCGTAATGCTCAAAACCTTCCACAGCCTTCATAGTGCGTGTTGGCGCACTCTGCACCAGCTCTTTGGCGGCGGCGATATTGAGGGGAACACGGGAAATGAACCACTGCCCTTGTTGATCCAGTTTTTGAAGCGTTTCTGCTACATACAACGCAGCATCAGCAACGAAGTAACGGGCTTCCAGTGCGGCCTTGAAACTCTTCAGGTGCTGGGATACGACCCACTGAAAACTCGTCTTGTCGGTCACATTGCCGCTGGCAGCGGCCATAAACATGGGAATGCCCGCTTTGTTTTCGGTCATCAGAAGCAAAATGGCCTGGTTCAGGTCTGGCCGATGGTCACGGCTGTAGCCTTTGCAAATCCTGATGCAATTAAGGTCTTCGTCGCTCTCCTCGCTGTCGCTATTATAACGACCATCGACGTGTAGGCTTGTACCGTCAAGGTTTAACGCCTCGCATGGCAGCTTGAGGTGCTTTGCTACCTTGATAGCCAGCTCGAAATAGACTTTACTGACATCCAGGTTGAACATCTCATCCAGTGCTCTTCCGAGCACTTTGTCGTTTAAGTGCTCAGGTTCGACTCCCTCCCTGATCAGCTTGTCGAGGGGTTTGTTGTCGAAAAACTGCGGAAACATATGGAGAGATTGCCCAACGAACCCCAAGCCATTGAGAATCATGGCGAGAATGCACTCACCATGAGAAACCTTCCACTCGTCGGACTGCTTTGGGGCACGCTGGTCAATGTGTTCGACGATCCCAAGCTCTTTGCACATTCCTGCGACTAAGCCGAGGTGATCCATGACCTGAGTGCGGTACTGAACAGGAGGCATAAGACGGTTTCCTGATATTTGCTTATCTGATAAATAGCAGACTTCAGGAAAATGTCAGGTTAGGTGGTGAATGTCGGGTATGATAGAAACTTTTACTCTGCGCTCGATAGGGGAGAAAGCTTACAGATTAAAGGTGAACCAACGACAGGCATTTCTCATTCATATTTTCTCGGCAATACATGCGTTCGTGCAAATGTTTCAAGCCGCGTTTATTTAGCCGAAGAGACTCGTGGTAAAAGCTATTACTCCATAAATGTTCAAATTCCTGTAATCGACGAACGTTGTTCTGGTAAAGCTGGATTCAAGCAATAAGTGCAAGCGACTCCCCAAGTTTTTGTCAAACTTCTTCAAATTCATTTACTGAAATATTCAGTAGAGACTTTACTGAGCAAGAAATTGGGACATTTTTTAAGGGTAAAAATATAACAAAGGTAATCTCATATTCACCAGAGAATAGAGAGGTTAGTTTCAGTATAAAAACAAAAGTATTCAGGTATGTTTTGCCCAGCCTCTAACAAGTGCAGGCAACCGACAGCCAATTTTGTCTGCAGCTGAAGCAGGCGTTAGCCGTCTGCAATATTCAGAGCTGGTCAAGTAAACTGTAGGATGTGAATATTTTTATCTTGTCATATTTATCTTTAAACTGGTCTATCACATAACGACAAGAATCGCATACAGGCAATTCAGAGTGCAGAAAAACAGATGCTTTTGAGTCGATTTTGATTTTTTTATCCAAGTATTCAAATATCTTCACTTCCGCATCACATGATCGGTCATGACGAATATCAAAAGTTTCAAAGGCTCTATTCCTAGGAACTGATAAACCAACTCTTGTATCAGTTCCACTAACAGCTACGAATTCTTCAGTGTTAGATACAGAGTGTTTAATCACTGCAATTGCTACATTACGATCACCAATATTATCTTTCATGTCTTTTCTAAAATGGCTTATTTTTCGAGATAATATATCTGTATAGTCATGTTTTGCTCGAGCGTTATAGCGAATTCGCTCTGAGCGCGGCATGGTTTTTTGCCTTGGTTCGGTTTCTTTTTTCCTATGAAAACGAGTTTTACGCTTCGTGGTGTGATCTGAAAGCACTCCTGCAATAAGGGGTCTCCGTAGTGTAGGTTCCATTTATACACTTCCCTGTAAAAACTTTATTAATGAATTGGACTGATAAAATGCAAAAAAGTTCAAACCAAACATCAGGGAAACGGCTAATCGGGTAGCCGGAGGTTTCTAACCTCCAGCCCCCAAAACACCCTGCATGCGGGTCCGCACAGGGCGTTTCATTAAGAATGGTGAAGCTTGATCCATCCGTCCCGCAGTGAATAGAGCCCCTGTGATTTCAGATAAGCCAGCGATAGCGCCTGAACGGTGGCCGTCAGATCACGTGGCTTCGTTGTCTTGTGCCAACTCGCCTCCAGCCTACGCCTCATAGGATGTTCTTGTTCATCAGCTCGCAGCTTTGCTAGCGGCTTCCTCCAGACCAGACCTCACGGGCTGGCCCTTGCCGTTCGCTAGTAGTTAGCGTTTAATCACAACAGGGTTTTCAANCTGGGGAACACCTTCCCGAGTTTCTGTAAGACAGTGGTTATCCATGACACCGGCACGCAGGTAGCGACCGATTAATTGCATCACGCGCTGATCCTTAATCTTGCGGCCAAGGAGCGACATCAGCAGATCGTGGTTTACCCGGTCAAAGAACTTAGAGAGGTCAATATCAACAGCGATACGATATCCATTGCAGATTATGGACTGCACCTGTCTGACAGCCTGTTGCCCATTGCGACCAGAGCGGAATCCAAAACTATTATTGGAAAATCCTGGATCGAGCAGAGGTGTCAGAAGCTGAGCCATCGCCTGCTGGATAACGCGATCCTGTACCGTGGGGATACCCAGAGGGCGTTTTCCTCCGTCAAGTTTGTCGAACCCTACACGTCACACGTCGTACTGGCGCAGGTCTGTAGATTCCGTTCTGCAAGGCCGTTGCCGTGTGTTTCCAGTAGCCTTGGTGCACCCATTCAGGGAAGGCGTCAATGGTCATGCCGTCTACACCGGCTGCGCCCTTGTTGGCGTGGACCTGCTACCATGCTCTCTGAAGGTTTTCAGGGTGCATAACGTGGTCGAAAAAGTAGTTAGCGTTTAATCACAACAGGGTTTTCAACGGTGATCTTCCTACAGGGGACTTTCACCCCATAAGTTCATGCCCATGCCGGGCGTACACAAGTAGCGGCAGCGGACTTGCAAAACTGTCACTCGTTTTGCCAAAAAAAAACGGCAAAACAAGCGCCAGTTCCACAAGCCGCTGCGCTAGGCGTTATGTTGCTAATCACTATTGGCTATTAATGCACTTTAATCTTAACCATTTCGAGCCATAATATATTGCAGCTGATGTAATCACTACACCAATTACACCAACTACACCGTATAAAAATTTGATGACAAGTTCATATTTATCATGTTTACAGCTGATATCTTGCCAATCATCTTGTTGGCAAATACTTCCTGCAATTGATGAATAAATGTTTGTGCAGTTCAAGATCAAACTCATATGCTTAAAGATTGGTTCATAATAATCATTGGCTCCAGGGTACTCATACCCTGCAGTATGGAGTCCTAACAAATAAAAGGTATCACTTTTAGAATAGAATAAAGCCCCGCCAGAGTCTCCAGCCTCACTATAACCAGAATAACTCAGTTGGTATGATTGAGGAATAGAGTCTCCATCACTTGAACTTGACAGTTTCCACGAAAGCTTGACTTGTTTCAGTACTTCCGAACCATCATATGCAGCAGCATAAACTGGATCTACCATTGTCAAATCAATGCTTCTATAGTTTTCAAAATCCATTTCTGGTGGATTAAGATTTGATGTATTAAGACTATCTGTTAACTCAATTATTGCAAAATCATCTTCTGAACTCTTTAAATATTTTCTCGCACTCACAGTGAAAGGGCTAGCTGCATTTAAAAATCTAGCTTTAAGGCAGTCACTTTTATCACCCTGTGCCAGAGTATGAGCAGTAGTTAAAAGAAATTTATTTGAAACTAATACAGCGGTATAGCTTGAGGAAGTACTTGACATTTTCGCTATCCAAGGTAGCACACCACGAGCAACTTTTTCATTAGGTTCTGTGTAACGCTCTTCTCTATAAGAGGCACATAAAAGACCAGAAAAAAAGCTCAGTGCGAAAACAGCGAAAACAGCGAAAACAGCGAAAACAGCGAAAACAGCGAAAACAGCGAAAACAGCGAAAACAGCGAAAACAGCGAAAACAGCGAAAAAATGATGCATGTTAAAAATTGTAAGTGGTCATGTAGGTATCAAGTGTAGTTAAGAACCATCGCAACATAATCGGGTAGCCGGAGGTTTCTAACCTCCAGCCCCCACAACACCCTGCATGCGGTTCCGCACAGGGCGTTTCATTAAGAATGGTGAAGCTTGATCCATCCGTCCAGCAGTGAATAGAGTGTTAACTCCGCTTTGAAATGACCCTGTGATTTCAGCTAAGCCAGCGATAGAGCCTGATTAATACCCGGCGTTTTCGCGCTTCTCCACGGGCCTTTACTGCTTCGACCACAACCAACTGCCGTTCGGATTTCAACGCCAAGACGCATCAATTGTCTGATTTTAGTGCGAGGCAACTATGGTGACACAGGGGGCCCTTGCCGTTCGCTAGTAGTTAGCGTTTAATCACAACAGGGTTTTCAACGGTGATCTTCCTACAGGGGACTTTCACCCCATAAGTTCATGCCCATGCCGGGCGTACACAAGAAATTCCAGGTGACGCCTACGGCGCACCTGAACCAAGCGTTAGGCGCTAAAAATCTGAGTATCCTTTCCCATAATGATCTAGATTTATGTGCTTACTAAATGACAGAAAACTGATAATAATAAACCCACATAGAGGGCATGTTGTTTGCTTACTGTACTTCTGTTTAAGGGTTTCATATGGAGAATGATGACTAGCTTTATAATGATTTATTCTTTGTTGCGGAGTTTTAAACCCACTTGGACAGTTAAACATACAAGGGAATGGCTTTGTAGCATAAGGAGGTGGTATTACATAACCGTTTGTAAGGCAATTAACTGAATCATTAGGGCTATAAGTTTCTGTCATTATTTCATAGTCATAATTATTTGCATAACTTATAAAGTTTGCTTCTAGCAAAGAGCCTTCGCCATGCATGGAAAAAAGGTCTTGACTCTCACCTTGATGATTAACACTCAAGAAAGAGGCTAATAAAACTGCCAAGCTAGGACATGCTGGGTCATGAGTAACAACTAATTGTAATACTGTAGAATTCGTGAATCTCAGTTGATTGTTTTCATATATTATTGAAGTAATTTTTCCACCATTTTCTATATCTATAAGCAACACTCCATATGGAGTATTTAAATAGAACATACTTGAATGACAGACGCTCGTGAAAGCAAATAAAAAACAGATTATCTTTTTCATAGCAGTTACATATGAAGATGCTGAATCTAAGTTTAGTCAAGCTTCGCGCGTCTAATCGGGTAGCCGGAGGTTTCTAACCTCCAGCCCCCACAACACCCTGCATGCGGGTCCGCACAGGGCGTTTCATTAAGAATGGTGAAGCTTGATCCATCCCTCCCGCAGTGAATAGAGCCCCTGTGATTTCAGATAAGCCAGCGATAGCGCCTGATTGATACCCGGCGTTTTCGCGCTTCTCCACGGGCCTTTACTGCTTCGACCACAACCAACTACCATTCGGATTTCAACGCCAAGACACATCAATTGTCTGATTTTAGTACAAGACTCGGTAAGTTTGTTAGCCGGAGCAGGTCGGTTCGCTGTTTTTCTGCCATCCACTTTCACATTATCCTCCTGTTTCCATCGCTGAAAGGTGCGTACAGACAGTCCCAGAACCTGACAGGCAGCAAGCTGTCTGGCTCCTTGTTCCATTGTTTGTTCAATCAGGTTTACAGCATTTTTGCGATCTTGGAGGCTGATCAATCGTCCTCGCGCTCCCCCCAGATCGCGCGGGCCTTTTTTGCCAGTACCAGCAAGGCAGCGGTTTCAGCCAGAGCCTTGTCCTTGCGATTGAGTTCACGTTCAAGGTTCTTGATGATTTTCTTGTCTTGTTTGCGTTCTTCAGCAAGCAGTTTACGCTGTTCGGCAGCTTCAGCATTGGCTGTCAAACAGGCGGTTTTCCATTGTGCTATTTGCTCAGGAAACAAGCCCTTTTTCCGACAATATTCGGACAGTTCTGTTTCATTCAGAGCTGCAGTTTCAAGCACGACAGCAAACTTATCTTCTGAACGCCATTGTTCAGGATTCAGACCATCACCAGGCACAGGTACTCCTTGCGCTCTTGTCTTTTTCCGCCAAGTGTACAAGGTTGCCTCAGTGATACCAGTCTCTCGTGATAACTGGGCAACAGGTACATTATTGGGGGGCATCATTTTTTGAACGACGGATGCCTTAAACTCTTCTGAATAACGGGCCATTGATTACTCACTGACCGCCCCCTGTCTTTAGTAGAGAAACCTGAAGAGGCGACAACTATGGTGACACAGGGGGAAAAGGCGGCTACCTACTTCGCGAAGAACCAAAAGTAGAGCGGTTTCGCTTTATGCTCAACACAGTGACCCGTTTTCTCTGGTAAGAATGGCTGCTGTGCTGAGCGTTTCCCGAAGTGGGTTTCATCATTGGGCAAAGAACCGCCATACACTCAGTCAGCGGGCAGAGAGTCAGTCTGCACGTGACTTGTTGATTCGTGAAGCCTTTTATCGGAGCAAAGGCCGCTCCGGTGCGCGCCGAATACATAAAGACCTCGAAGACGACGGCTATCCCTGTTGCCTTAAGACCATACAGGCCAGTATGAAGCGTCAGGCGCTTATCCCGAAAGCAGCAAGGAAGTTTAAAGTGACAACTGACAGCAAACACTCAATGCCTGTTGCCCCAAATTTACTGGAACGTGACTTTACAGCCACTGAACCTAATCAACAATGGGCTGGAGCATCACTTATCTACAAGCGACAGAAGGCTGGTTATATCTGGCGGTTGTCATTGATCTTTTCTCTCGTAAAGTCATTGGCTGGTCGATGGACACAACCATGAGGGCAAGTTTAGTCTGCGATGCCCTGAATATGGCCCTATGGAGACGCAAATGTCCTAAAAGCACTATCTTCCATAGTGATAGAGGGAGTCAGTACTGCTCTGAGGCTTTTCGAAGTATCCTTCAGGAGAAGGAGTTGCTGCAAAGCATGAGCCGCAAGGGCGATTGCTGGGATAATGCCTGTGTAGAAAGCTTCTTTCATTCTCTGAAAGTAGAAGCCGTACTGTATGAGCCTATGATCAATCGGGAGCAGATGCGCCAAGAAGTGTTTGAATACATCGAAGTTGATTATAATCGAACTCGTCGATACAGTTATTTGGGTTATTTAAGCCCTGAGAACTATGAGTTGGCAGAAGTTTAACCTGGTGTCCAGTTTTACTACCTCAGATCAGTGCGGTAGGACGCCCTTGGGAGCGCAACTTCCTTGGGTTTACGTTCAGTCGGCGGGGACTTAAAATGAAAGTCAGTGATAAAGCACTGATGAAGCTGAAAGCAACGGTTAAACAGCTGAGCCGTCGAACGAGAGGTCATTCAGTCACCCAGATCATCACAGAGTTAAGAAAATCCCTGCTTGGCTGGAAAGCGTATTTCGACATTGCCGAAATACCGAGTCCTCTGCGGGATCTGGATAAATGGATTCGACGACGATTGAGGTGTTATATCTTGAAGCAGTGGGGAAGCAAAGGTTACCGAATGCTCAGACGACTGGGAGTTGATCGATTTCTAGCTTGGAATACAGCGAAGTCGGCGCATGGGGTCTGGCGTTTAAGTGGTAGTCCGGCACTCACCAGAGCACTGCCGAATAGATATTTCAGGAACTTGGGTTTGCCAGAAATGGCGACAAGATAAACAACAGTAATTTGAACCGCGAGGCTCCGCCCTATCCCGATTAGGCGCAAATCAATAACTGAGATTAATATATTTATGGATAGAATTAATAGAAAAAGACCACCATCTCATGAATTAGATTCTGAATTACAGCCAGCACCTTCGAAAAATAGTACAACCTATTCAAAAAAAATACCCCAGAATGAACAAGTAGAAACTGGTAGACCTCAACTATTGAGTAGAAGTATTTCTGAATTAAAGCCTAGGCTATTTGAAAAAGAATGTATTCTTATTCCCAAAAAAAGCATTGAACTGTCAGAACTTAAACCGAAATCAACAAAAGGTCATTTAGAAAAAGAAAAACCTTCCTTTAATCATGAAGTTATCAATAAAAAGTTAAATGAAAATGGTGTGTTAGAACTATCTTCAAAATTAGAAAAAATTACTGATAACCTTCCACCAAGTCAACAAGGTTTTACAAAAGAATTAGTTGAGTGGTTAATGTCTGAAATTGAATTTTATGAAGAAGGTTATACAGAAATAGATGTATCAATAGAGGATGATCTGTATTGTTTAGCATTTATTCTTCCTAGTTCAAAAAAAGGGAACCAAAAATTATTATTGCTGTTAGCAAAGCAGCAAGAATACCGTGGGGCAGGTACATATTGTTTAGCTGTAGCAATTAACGAATGTCATATGAAAAAAGAAAATTTGATTTTAGAAGCAAAGTCAGAAAATATGGCGGTTTTAGCTGAAAAATTTGGTTTTGTGGAAAACACCTAATCGGGTAGCCGGAGGTTTCTAACCTCCAACCCCCACAACACCCTGCATGCGGGTCCGCACAGGGCATTTCTTAAGGATGGTGAAGCTTGATCCATCCGTCCCGCAGTGAATAGAGCCCCTGTGATTTCAAATAAGCCAGCGTTCGCCGAGCCTGTTGAGACCAGTGGCTGAGAACTGGAAAGTAACCGATCGCGTGTTAAGCAGATCTCCCCGGATAAGGACATGAACTGTCACTGCGCAACTGCATCCTTTACGGTGGCCGTCAGATCACGTGGCTTCGTTGTCTTGTGCCAACTCGCCTCCAGCCTACGCCTCATAGGATGTTCTTGTTCATCAGCTCGCAGCTTTGCTAGCGGCTTCCTCCAGACCAGACCTCACGGGCTGGCCCTTGCCGTTCGCTAGTAGTTAGCGTTTAATCACAACAGGGTTTTCAACGGTGATCTTCCTACAGGGGACTTTCACCCCATAAGTTCATGCCCATGCCGGGCGTACACAAGTGCAGTCAAAAGGGACGCCTCACTGCGTTCGCCGCCCCTGCTGCAGGCGTTATGTTGCTCAACTCACAATTACAAAGAGCTATACCCACTATATTTTGAGCTTCTAATCTGACAAGCCACAACATTGATTATCGTCAGGATAGAGACCGTAATGACTACAAATAGACCTGTACCTACTACGGCGGCTTGTAAATCACCACATCCCTCATCTGAGTAGCTGTCTGGGCTAGGCTCGCCATGAATCCAAGCTCCATTGGACTCAAAATAATTACTTGGAAGCAAGCAACTATGTTGAGACCCAGACCGTTCCTGAATATAACAGAGAGAATCATTATTCATTTGCCAATAACTTTGATTCAAAGTGGAGTTAGAGGTAATAAAATGAGAAGCAGTAGTACTTAAAGATGTAGAGTCGGGAAAGATTTCACTGAATTTTGTGGTTTTGCTCAAGGTATTGTTCTCATTTAGAACAATACATATCCTTTTATCCTGAGAAAGTACTCCATATATCTCAAGCTCATGACTCAAACAACCAATATAATTTCGTTCTATATATCCACTGTTTTCATATGGTTCAATGTCAACGGGAATAGAGTCAAATAAACGAGCTAAATCTTGACTTGGGCTATCGTTTTTATCAGCCCATGAAGCAGTGCATAATACGATCAACAATATACATAAAATCTTCATAGAGTCACAACCGGTGAACAGCATCTTCTGACTCATACTGTAGCTCAGAGCAGAACAACCGCAACATAATCGGGTAGCCGGAGGTTTCTAACCTCCACCCCCCACAACCCGCCTGTGTCAGGATAGATGTCGCCACTTTTGATCCATGACTCTCAACAACTGAGAGCTGACTGAAAGAGGCTGTAATGGCTCGTTACTCCAAAGAAATGAAAGCAGCAATCATCCAGAAAATGATGCCGCCCAATAATGTGCCAGTTTCCCAGTTGAAAAAAGACACAGGTATCACCGATGCCACCCTGTATACTTGGCGCAAACAGGCAAGAGTTCAGCCCGGAGATGGCAAAAATCCTGATCAGTGGTCAGCTGAAGACAAATTCGCGGTTCTGATGGAAACCGCGACCATGAATACTACCGAGCTGTCTGAATATTGCCGCAAAAAAGGGCTGTATCCAGAAGAACTTCAGCAATGGAAGTCAGACTGTATCACTGGAAGCTCAAAGCCCGCTGAATCCAGGCAGGCTCAGGCAGCTTCCCAACGCAGTGACAAAAAGCGCATCCAAAAATTAGAAAGAGAGCTCAAGCGCAAGGACAAAGCTCTCGCTGAAACTGCGGCTCTGCTGGTACTGTCAAAAAAAGCCGAGGCGATCTGGGGGGAGCGCGAGGACGACTGATTCCTCTCCCGGATCGCAAGGAAGCTGTAGCACTGATTGAAGAGGCGGTGGCTAACGGCGCCCGTAAGGCAGAGGCCTGCTCTGTCCTTAACCTGTCAGTGCGCACAGTTCAGCGCTGGGTACACAATGAAGAAGGCGTCAGGATGGATCAGCGAAAAGGCGCTGACCGTCCAGTGCCTTCCAACGAATTAACGAAAGAGGAACGCACCAGGATTATTGAGATCTGTAACAGCGAACGCTTTAAAAGCCAGCCTCCCAGCCAGATTGTGCCAACACTGACGGATGAGGGCGTTTACCTGGGTTCGGAAGCCTCGTTCTATCGAGTACTGAAAGTAGACGGCCAACAGCATCATCGAGGTCGCAGCCAGAAGCCGGTCAGGAGAACGCCCACATCCCATTGTGCGACAAAGCCGAATCAGCTGTGGTCATGGGATATCACGTACCTGAACTCGTCGATTCGGGGTCAGTATTATTACCTTTATCTGGTCATGGACGTTTACAGCCGGATGATCGTGGCTTGGAAAGTTCATAAGGAGGAGTCGGCAGAGCATGCGGCTCGGATGACCCAGAAGGCCTGTTGCCAATTTCTTTATTACACTGCTATTTGCTTATATTTTCATGGGCATCCAATCTGTCATTTCCATCGTAATCATGGAATATTTTGTCATCCCATACACTAATAATTTTCTGATTATTGCTTCTTCCGGAGCGTTACTGGGCTTTCTTATCACTGGCTTTGGGGCTAGTGAATTACTGGAACTTGGCCTGCTGGGTGCCTCCTTTGGGTTTAGTGTTTCTGTTATTCTTTATTCCTCAATTAATGGTAGAAAGCACATTAAAAATACGATTCAAAACCAATAAAAATACGTTATGACATGCAGCCTGCTTTTCAGGTTTCTTTTTGCTTTTTCGATCTCTGGACAACCCAATGTCTATTCCATTAAGTTAAAGGATATTCATTAGGGGAATTCAGGGAAGCATGGATGCCTGCTAGCAGCCTCTTTACCTCCTGCTCCGGAGGAAGAATGATAAGAGCCTTCACGTGCCTTGCAGTCCTGCTTCTCATCCACATTCCACCCTCTTCCGCTTACTTCTGGAAGCCGACCCCTCTGAAGAATGTATACAGAAATACCTGAAAGATTCATGGTGCTATGCAGCACTTGAAGACGACACGGTCATTGGTATTTGTGTTGTAAAGCCCGAGAACAACAAACTGGCTGAACTGTTTAATATTGCTGTGAGTCCAGATTGTCAGGCCAAGGGAACTGGCTCCAAGCTCCTGAAGTTCACCTTGGACTCACTCAAAAACAAGGGAGTTCAAAGAGTCGAACTGGGTACAGGTACTTTTGGATATCAGCTGGCTTTTTATCAGCGGCAGGGCTTCAGGGTCGACTCTATCCGTAAAAACTTCTTTCTTGATCATTATGTTGAGCCCATTTTTGAACAGGGTATCCAACATAAAGACATGCTCCGGCTGGTTTGTGATCTAACTGTAGAATGATCTTTTCGCTATAGTCGCTCAGGCAGTAGCAGGACTGTCGAAAAAAATGATAGGTTGCTCCAGGAGCCTAACATCAGGGATAAAACATCATGCCTGTATTCACTAAAAAAATAAGACCTTACGTCGAGCAAGAGCTTGATCAATATCGTGCACTCATGCGCGAGGCCAAACCTGCTGAGGCTTTCAAACATCTGGAAAATGCTCACGTCCTGGGACAGGAATCCACCTGGCTTCATGTCAAAGTCCACTGGATCATGATGCTTTGGGGGTTCCAGCAAAAAAGACCGGGTGAGTTCTTCGGCCAGATTTTTCGAATCTTCGGTGCTGCCGCAATGACTGCCATAGGCTTTGTTCCCAAAGGGAATACCGGTGGCAGTAATGTCAGTCCATTCAAGGTCATGCCCATTCGGCAGGAACATGAGCGCCTGATTGAGCAGGCCAAGGCTTCTTGAGTCATTCATAAAATATTATAAAAATCTGTATGGAGTGCGTCAGAACATGAAAATTTATGGCGATATTCAGTCCGGCAACTGCTACAAGATCAAACTGCTGGCTGCTCTGCTCGACCTGAATCATGAGTGGGTCGATATTGATATTCTGAACAATGAAACCCAGAGCCCAGGCTTTCTTAGCAAAAACCCTAACGGGAAGATTCCTCTATTAGAGCTTGATGATGGTCGCTGCCTCTGGGAGTCCAATGCCATCCTTAATTACCTGGCCCAGGACTCTGAGCTGCTTCCTGCGGATCCTTTTTTAGAGGCCAAAATCCAGCAATGGCAGTTTTTTGAACAATACAGTCATGAGCCCTACATTGCTGTGGCCCGGTTCATCAATAAATACCTGGGAATGCCTGAGCATCGACGCAATGAGTTTGAAAGTAAGCAGGAAGGTGGCCACAAGGCGCTTAAAGTCATGGAACAGCAACTGTTAAAAAGCCCTTTTCTGGTGGGAGATCAACTGACAACAGCTGATTTATCCCTGTTCGGGTACACGCATGTTGCTCATGAAGGGGGTTTTGACCTGTCACTGTACCCCGGTATCCAGAACTGGATAGAACATATTCATGCTTTACCGGGCTTTGTTTCCATGCAAGCTGACAGCTGATATCTCGTCATATCAGACAAGGAATGCCTATGTACGCTGTGATTTTCAGAGCCACTCTTAAAAAGCTGGATCAGGAATACACTCAAAAGGCTCAGCGAATGCGTGAGCTGGCTTTAAACGAGTATGGCTGTATTGAATTTATTGCCAATACTGAAGGTGATCAGGAACTGGCTATTTCTTACTGGCCAGACAAGGAGAGTATCCGGGCCTGGAAAAATAATCCGGAGCATCTCTCTGCTCAACAAAAAGGAAAAACACTCTGGTATCAGGATTATCAGGTAGAAATTGTTGAAGTCCTTCACAAATACCAAGGTTAAGCTTAGACACCGCACTGCCTCTGGATTGTAAAGACTCATTCAAACCGATACGATGATCTATTGGGAATCTGGCACCAGGGAGAAGGGTCTTGCTCACGCCGGTCAAACTGACTGTTTATTTCATTCTGATTTTTTTCTTATCAGGATGTGGCAGCGCTTCAAAAAAAATCACCCAACAGGACTTTGATCGAGCCAGTACCCACTGTCAGTCTCAGTGGCAGGTGGACCGGGACGAACAACACCCCCAATGGTTCACCCGCTGGCTGACCTGCAAATCTGAACACACCATGCCTCTGGAATTGCAAGCCTACCCACACAAAGAAAAAGAGATCCGGCAAATGTACAGCCGCCTGATGCGAATGGGGGCCGCTGTTGACGAAGGACGCTCAAGGGTTAAACCGGTTTATGATGAGTGGGAAAAAATGCTAAGAAACATGGGTATTTTCAATGCTGCCTGTGTGAGAAACAGGGACGGTTCCCGTCATTGCATGCCTGCTGGAGATTCGGTTCTTTTTGTTAAAACCGAAGAAGGACGAATCATTTCTGTCAGTGATCTGGTCGAGACAGAGAACTAAAGACAGTCCAGAATACAGTGCAACAAGGCCAGCCTTCTGGCTTGTTCTACCCTCTTCACTCGGTACACCACTCGCCCTTAAATTTCATCCCTCCTCTGAATCTTTCTCTACTGGTCAAACGTCCTTATATTCAAAACTCTCTGAAAAGCCCAAGGCAAGAATAAAGCATGAACATTGCCATTTACCTATACGACAATGCTGAAATATTGGACTTTTCCGGTCCTTTCGAAGTATTTTCAACGGCCAGCCGGATCTGTGAAGGCGGAGCGCCTTTCAATGTCTTTCTGGTGGGGGAAACCGGAGAAACAGTTTCTGCCCGTGCCGGATTCAGCGTGAATCCTGATTATGGTTTTTACAACCACCCTCCTATCGACCTGCTGATGGTAGTGGGTGGCGTTCACCATGCTGAACTGAAAAAACCTCAAATGCTGGAATGGATACGGACCTCTTCAGCCTCTGCAAAAATGACCGTATCAGTCTGTACAGGGGCTTTTATTCTGGCAGCAGCGGGGATTCTGACAGATCAGAAGGTCACCACCCATTGGGAAGATATTCCAGAGCTCAAACAACAGTTTCCTGAACTGAATGTGGTCTCAGACCAACGATGGGTTCAAGAGGGTTCCGTCGTCACATCTGCAGGCATTACCGCCGGGATCGATATGAGCCTTTCTCTGGTCAGTTTGCTGCACAGCCAGGCGCTTGCTGAGAAAACAGCAAGACAGATGGATTTTGTCTGGAATCCATAAACAGCCATGAGCGGGAAATGCGGCTCACCCTGAAATATAAAAATGGCTAGAGGGTATGATTAACATGAGGAGCCTGTCTGTTCGTAATCAGGCTCCTAGCCCACCTTAACCTCAAACTGGAATTTGTAATAATCGCTCCGGCAAACCGCAGATCCGTATTCAATAATACGGCCATCCTGCCGGCGACTGAGCAACCCTACTTTCATCAGAGGGATGCTCCTTGGAATTTCAAGCATGGCCGCTTCTTCTGAGTCGGGCATATAAATGCTCAGATCATACTGCTGTTTATCCGGAATAATTCCGCACTCTTTCCAAAAAGCATACAGTGAACCTTCCAGCAGATCAGGCCGAGGGAGATACTCTTCTGGAATAAACAGTGTTTCGATAGAAACAGGGATCTGATCCAGTAATCGTACCCGCTTTATTTTTGCTACGGACTCATCCGCTTTCGACAGTTCCAGCTTCAGGGTTAACGTCTCGTTCGCATTGACCAGTTCGCGCACTAACCACCGGTTACTGACAACTCCCTTGTGTTGAAGCTGTGATGAAAACCCTCCTCCGGCCAGGTTGTATAACACCGGCTGATTAACCTGATTACCCCGCCCCTGCTTTTTGACCAGCAAACCAATGTCTTTTAGTTCAGCCAACGCCTTCACGACGGTCACCCGGGAAATACCCAGTACATCAGACATCAGACGTTCTGAAGGAAGAGTATTACCATGAGTCAGCATCTTACTGTCGACCGCTGACTGAATAGCATTTTGCAACTTCAGATACAGCGGGGCTGGCTCTTGTTGGTACATTTGGTCTTTCAGATAACTTAGGAGACGCTGGCTCAATAGATTCACCTGATTTTTTAATGCTGGAAAAAGGCCGACAGATTCTATCAAATGTTTTGATTTCAATCATTTTGGAGTGATATTGGTATTTAACTGGACTTGTTTTGGACTTATCATGATAGAAACTGTTCTATACCCATTGGATTTCAAGATGCTACTAGGCGACAAGTGAGCGAAGCCCTGTGAGCCTACAAGTAGTAGGTGATCAGGGTGAGCGTACGCTGGCAACAACGTAGCATCTTGAAAGGCGATGGGTATAACAAGCATTATTAAGAGGTAGTTTGTGAGCAAGGAACCAGAAGTGAATCCTGTCAGAAACCGGATTCTTGGGTGCCTCTATGGCCAGGCCATCGGGGATTCCATGGGAATGCCGTCTGAATTATGGCCACGCAGCCGCGTTCAGAGTCACTTTGAATGGATTTCTGATTTCCTTGCCGGACCGGAAGAAAACATAGCGGCTAATGAATTCGAACGCGGGCAGTATACTGACGACACCAGTCAGTGTGTTGCCTTGATGGATGCCATTATTGAATGCCAGGGGCAAGTTGAGCCCATGGTTGTAGCCCAACACATAATGAACTGGGCTCAGCGTATTAATGCTTTTGAAAAAAACATTCTGGGTCCTACCTCAAAAAATGCCTTGCTTGCTTTGCAGAACGGTACCCCTCTGGAAGAAATCGAAGCTAACGGTGTCACGAATGGCTCTGCCATGCGTGTTGCTCCTGTCGGTTGCTTAATGCCAACCCAGGATCAGGACAAATTTATTGAGACCGTCAGAAACTCCTGTCTACCTACTCATAAGTCAGACATTGCCATAGCCGGCGCTACCGCTATTGCCTGGGCAATAAGCCGGGCCATTGAAGGGGCTACCTGGGAACAGATTAAGCTGGAAATCATCCCGTTAGCCAGTGATGTACAACGTCGTTTTGAGTCCACTTTCAGCCCTCTGATTGGTAAGCGCATCTTGTATGCTCTGGCTATTGTTTATGGTCAGCAGGATGTTCATAAAGGCTTAGCCGATATTTACGACAATGTTGGTTCAGGCATGGATATGATTGAATCCATACCGGCTGCTTTGGCTCTGGTAGAACTGTCTTCAACTGAACCCACTCTGTGCGCCAAACTGGCGGCCAACCTGGGTGGAGATACTGACACCATTGGTGCTATGGCAACGGCTATCTGTGGAGCCTTGCATGGTCAGGAAGCTTTTGATCCAAAACATATCAGCCTGATTAATCAGGCAAATGACATTGACTTTGCGCCATATGCCGCCGCATTAACGGACTTCCGCTTTTCTTAAGCAACCTGAAGCAAAGAAAAACCTTTAACGGAAAAAACAAAACGGACATGCATCATGAGTAGTATTGAGTCCACTGCCGGGATCCCTGAAGGCAGAACTTCCGGGGGAGAACCTTCCATCGATCAACTGGGTATTGCACTGGTACCCGAAAGCCAGCAGACCAAAAAGCCGGTTGAGCTGTTTTTTGTCTGGTGTGCTGCCAACATTGGTATCCTTGGCGTTGTCTATGGCGCTATCATCGTTTCATTCGGATTGTCGTTTATCCAGTCCGTTCTGGCGGCCGTTGTTGGTGTCGCGTCCTTTGCCCTGGTCGGTGTTTCAAGTATGGCCGGCAAGATTGGCCGAACCACCACTCTGACCCTCTCCCGCTCCAGCTTTGGCAAGCAGGGCAACATTGCCCCCACCTCATTCTGCTGGATCAACCTGATGGGCTGGGAAGCCGTTAATATCATCACCGGTACACTGACTGTAGTGGCCTTGTTGAGTGCAGTAGGCATTACAGAAAGTGTGGCCACAAAAGTCATTGCCCTGATTCTCTTTGGCGGCCTGACTGTAATAGTCAGTATGCTCGGACAGAACACCGTACTGTTGATGCAGAAGTGGATCACCCGAACCTTTGGCGCTATGACACTGTTTGTGGTGCTGTATCTTTTATCCACTGCTGACTGGCCTGCCATTTTAGCCCTGCCATCTGGCAACTGGCTTACCGGATTTCTGCCTGCAGTTTCCATTATTGCTGCGGGTACTGGCATTAGCTGGGCGATTGCAGGTGCAGACTACAGCCGTGACCAGGCCTCATCTTCCTCTAACCGCAGCATTTTCAGTTCTGTCGTTGTGGGCGCCGGTTTACCACTGGTTTTGTTGATGCTGACCGGCATTCTACTGACCGCACAGATTCCAGACCTTGCTTCCCATGAAAACCCTATTTCGGCGATCGGCCAACTCCTTCCCACCTGGATGGCTATCCCTTATCTGGCCGCAGCGGTCGCAGGTATTGTCACTATTTCTGTACTGAGCCTTTATTCTGCCAGCCTTAACTTGTTGAGCATGGGCATCAAGCTCAAGCAGAGAACCGCTATTGCCCTGGACGCCACTTTGATTCTTGGCATTGCCCTCTATGTGCTGTTTGTTTCCGGCGATTTCCTGGGCCCCTTCATTGCTTTTCTGGTGTTCTGTGGTGTCTTCCTGGCGGCCTGGGCGGCCATCTTTATCTCCGACTTCTTCAGTTACCATCGTCACCGTGGGTATTCAGAGCAAGAACTGTTTGGTGAGACGGGTACCATTTTGCCCACATTAACTTGCTGGATCGCAGGTGCACTATCAGGCCTGATGGTCACCAAAACCGGCTTTATTGACGGGCCTTTTGCAGTGGGTATCTTTGCAGACTCCAGCCTCGGACTTTTTGTTTCTTTCGGTGTCAGCCTGTTGATGTACAACCTGTACAACAAAGCATTACGCCCACAGCAGGAGTCTGTATGTTTGAGCTGAGCCAATACTCACAGGTGAGGCCGGTGGTCGTGGTCGGCGCAGCTTTCTGTGATGTCATGCTGGGAGTAGATACACTCCCTGAAAGCGGTGGCGATGTGACAGCTCAGGATCTGGGCTCTCAGGTGGGCGGGTGCGCCTTTAATGTCATCAGGGTTCTGCAACGCCTGTCTTTGGAGCCTGTCAATGCAATACCGGTAGGAAATGGTGTTCATGGTCGAACAGTGGCTGCAGCCATGGAAAAGGAAAACCTGCCCGTTTCATTGTTGCACCCAACACACGACAATGGCTGGTGCATAGCCATGGTGGAAGCTAACCGGGAAAGAACTTTTGTCTCCATAGAAGGGTGTGAACAACATTGGAACGAGCCTTTGCTTGCCCAGATCCCGGTTCCGGATCAAGCCATTATCTATGTGTCTGGTTATGAACTGGTCAGCGATGGTAGCGAAGCTCTGAGGGACTGGTTGTTGGCACAGTCAGATGATAAAACCCTCTTTGTTGATTTAGGCCCGCGAATCAGAGATATCGATCCAGTATTTATTAACAAACTACTGGAGAAGAAACCCATTCTGACCTTGAACAGAGATGAACTCCGGGCTCTGGAGATGCCAAACGACAGTCAAGGCAGCCTTCTCACATCCGCTATCGAGTTTTCAAACAATTGCGATATAACCTTGATTTGTCGTTTTGATAAAGAAGGCGCTACGGTTTGCCAGCCAGGTATGCCTCCTGTCACTGTTGAAGCCCTCAAAGTTGAGGTGGCTGATACCATTGCAGCGGGAGACAGTCACACAGGTGGCGTTATTGCCGGGATAGCTCTGGGAATGCCTGTCACGAGAGCAGTTGAGCTGGGCAACCTGATTGCGGGCATTGTGGTCAGCAAACCAGGTTCAAACGGAGCACCGACACTGAGTGAACTGGTGGATTTTCAGAAAAGCATGACTGTCGTACAGTCAGATTAAAGTCCTTAATATCAACCTCCGGCAACGCCGGAGGTTTGCCTGAAGATTTTTCCCCATCCAGTCTTATATACTCTGTAGCCTTCACAAACGCTGCCTGCCATCAAACGCTATTTGCTGACACAGCCAATGGCTCTTACACTTGCTTATCACTCTACTCTCAAAAACTTTAATCAGGCTGAACTCAGGTAGCTTCCGGATATTGCATGGCGCTTGCCAGACACCCTACCATGCTGCCTTGATCTTATGTCGTTTGTTCCGCATTTCTGCAGGACAAATAGGAGACACTGTATGTCTGTTAGTCAATGTCCGATTATGCACCATACCGCTGGCGGTGGTACTTCCAACCAGGATTGGTGGCCCAACCGCTTGAAGCTGGATATTCTTCGACAGCATGGAGCTGCCTCAAACCCTATGGGTTCGCATTTTCGATATGCGGATGAATTCGGGACTCTGGATCTCAGGGCGGTAAAAGCTGACTTACGCACCTTGATGACAGACTCCCAATCCTGGTGGCCTGCCGACTTTGGTCATTATGGCCCTTTCTTTATTCGAATGGCCTGGCACAGTGCAGGTACCTATCGCACGATTGATGGCCGGGGTGGAGCCGGTACCGGCAACCAGCGTTTTGCCCCCGTCAATAGCTGGCCAGATAATACCAATCTTGATAAAGCGCGAAGATTACTCTGGCCCATCAAACAAAAATACGGCAAAAAACTGTCCTGGGCCGATCTGATCATTCTCACTGGCAATGTAGCGCTTGAATCCATGGGCTTTAAAACCTTTGGCTTTGCCGGAGGGCGTGTAGACATCTGGGAATCAGAAAAAGATATTTATTGGGGCAATGAAAACACCTGGCTGGGTGACGTACGATATTCGGGGGAACGCAATCTGGAAAACCCTCTCGCTGCTGTCCAGATGGGATTGATTTATGTTAACCCCGAGGGCCCCAACGGAAATCCTGACCCGGTAGCCGCTGCAGTAGATATAAGAGCCACTTTTGCCCGCATGGCTATGGATGATGAGGAAACGGTAGCCCTGATTGCTGGCGGTCATACTTTTGGTAAAACCCATGGAGCAGGCGACCCTGCCATGGTAGGCCCGGAACCCGAAGCCGCTGATATTACAGAACAGGGGTTAGGCTGGATAAGCAGTTACGGCAGCGGCAAAGCCGGTGATGCCATAACAGGGGGGCCAGAAGTCACCTGGACCAGCCAACCCACTCAGTGGAGTCACTTGTTTTTTGAAAATCTTTTTAAATACGAATGGGAACTGACCAAGAGCCCTGCCGGAGCTTATCAATGGATTGCCAAAGACAGTGATTCCAACATACCCGATGCCCATAACCCCGTAAAACGACATCAACCCACTATGCTGACCACAGATCTGTCGCTTCGGTTTGATCCTGCTTACGAACAGATATCCAGACACTTTTATGAAAATCCGGACCAGTTTGCAGACGCCTTTGCCCGTGCCTGGTTCAAACTGACACACAGGGATATGGGGCCTCGCGCACGGTATCTCGGCCCGGAAGTCCCCAAGGAAGTCATGATCTGGCAAGATCCTATTCCTGTAGTTGATCATGAACTGGTTAATAAAGTGGATCAGGTTGCTCTCAAAGAGCTCATTTTGAACACCCCTCTCTCTATCAGCGAATGGGTATCAACCGCCTGGGCTGCTGTCTCTACGTTCAGAGGATCTGACATGCGTGGTGGAGCCAATGGAGCTCGAATTCGTCTGGAGCCACAGAAAAGTTGGGCAGTAAACAGACCCGAACTCTTGTCTAAGGCCCTTGAACAGCTCGAAAGCATTCAACATCAGTTCAACCATTCACAACCGGGGAGTAAAAGGATTTCCCTTGCCGACTTGATTGTACTGGCAGGCTGCTCAGCGGTTGAGCAAGCTGCAAAAAATGCCGGATACAGTATTGATTTAGTGTTTACTCCGGGTCGGATGGACGCCTTACAGGAAGAGACCGATATTGAGAGCTTCCAACTGTTGGAACCGATGGCAGATGGCTTCAGAAACTACCAGAGCCAGACTGTGAATATTCCGGCCGAAATGCTTCTGATTGATAAAGCTCAACTGTTGACTTTGAGCATTCCTGAGATGACCGTCTTAATCGGAGGTATGCGCGTTCTAAACACCAACAGTGACCAGAGCCAACACGGTGTGTTCACCTCAAGACCAGAAACACTGACAAATGACTTTTTTATTAATCTGCTGGATATGGGCACCAAATGGAAAGCCACATCTGAGGACGAAAGTCTTTTTGAAGGATCTGATCGAAAAACCGGAGCTCTGATGTGGACAGCCACCCGGGTGGATCTTATTTTTGGCTCTAATTCTGAACTGCGAGCAGTGTCTGAAGTTTATGGTTCATCAGATGCTGGAGAGCAATTTGTCCATGATTTTGCAGCAGCCTGGGTAAAAGTCATGAACCTGGATCGGTTTGACCTCGCTAAATCCTGATTTTCACTGCTTATACAAAAAGCCGCCAGGATCAACTGGCGGCTTCATTTTTATGGACTGAGTAATACGTCAGTCTCAGACATTGGCTTTCCGGGTGACAGGAATAGCCTGGCCATTGTCTTCAGCAGAGATGCACGCTGTCGCTGTGAACACAACGTCGGTTGAACTGTTCAGAGCGGTTTCAGCTGAATCCTGAATAACACCGATGATAAAGCCAACCGCTACGACCTGCATAGCCACATCAGCAGAGATACCGAACAAGCTGCACGCAAGAGGGATCAGCAGCAAAGAACCACCTGCAACACCAGAAGCACCACAGGCAGAAACAGCAGCAATAACACTCAGAATCAAGGCGGTTGGCATATCAACCTGAATACCCAGTGTATTCACCGCCGCCAGAGTCATCACAGTAATAGTAATGGCAGCGCCAGCCATGTTGATGGTGGCCCCCAGAGGAATGGAGACAGAGTAAGTGTCTTCATGGAGGTTCAGCTTTTTGCACAGTTCCATGTTGACTGGAATATTGGCAGCAGAACTGCGGGTAAAGAAGGCTGTTACGCCGCTCTCACGCAGGCATTGGAAAATCAGAGGGTATGGATTGCGCTTGATCTTGGTAAACACAATCAACGGGTTCACCACCAGAGCAATAATCACCATGCAGCTGATCAGGATCATAAGCAGTTGCCCATACTCAGCCAGAGCAGAGAAGCCTGTCTGGGCCACTGTGTTAGCCACCAGACCAAAGATACCGAATGGCGCCAGCTGAATAATAAAGCGAACCACGTTGGATATCGCATCAGAAAGGTCATGAACAACACGTTTGGTGTTATCAGACGCCCGGTGCAGGGCCAGACCCAGAGCAACAGCCCAGGCCAGGATACCGATAAAGTTACCGGTCATCAGAGCTTCCACGGGATTTTGTACAATATTGAACAACAACGTGTTCAGTACTTCACCAATACCCTGAGGAGGTGTTGCACTGGCTTCATTGGTGACCAGTGTCAGGGTAATCGGGAACGCAAAACTCATGACAACGGCTGTCAGGGATGCCGCCAGCGTACCTACCAGGTAAAGGCCGATGACGGGCTTCATGTTGGTGTGCTGACCTTTTTTCTGGTTGGCAATAGAGGATGCCACCAGCACAAAAACCAGAATAGGCGCGACCGCCTTAAGGGCACCAACAAACAGAGAACCCAGCAGAGAAAATGAGAGGGCAGTATCTGGCGCGACTACCGCGAGGCCTGCACCCAGTGCAATACCAATGATAATTCTCAGCACCAGACTGGTACTGGCCATACGATCAAATAGAGATTGAGTTTCGCCCATACTATACCCACTTAATTTATAATGAAATTCATACCCCTTCTGATCATCAGGGAAAGGTAGAATTCCCAGCTCTTGGCTGTTTGTTCATTATTATTTCCATACCGTGCCCCTTGTCTTACCGACCCCCACACGATAGGGAAATCTCGAAATAAGGCGATCACTTTATAAGCAGTTCACACGAATCGAGTGCGCAAAACTAATGGATCACCCCTTCTATAGTATTGATATAAATCAACTTTTAGACCTTTTATCTATAGAGTAAGTTCACTCTCACTTTTCTGCCAGCCAGGCTAATGGTCATTTTTAGGGGGCATTCAAGCGCCTCCTCTGAGTTCAGCTGATATTTTTCCTAAAGGATAAAAATCAGTATTTCCAATTACTTATCGGCCTTCAGGGCTGTTTTTATTCTGTTTATAAATTGAACACAGGAATCAGGATAGAGAATCCCTGACGAGGAGTCACTGTGGATTAAACGGAAGAGAAAGCGTGAAACCCAATATTTCTGAAAATACTGGAGACTTATCTTCAGGTCGAACAGGTAAACATCACTATTCAGATGGGTAGAAATCAGTAGAAATCAGTAGAAATCAGTAGAAATCAATAGTTGCTATGCATACTTTTAAGGGACACTTCGTTAATTTTACTCTTAGGAACTGGTACAACATCATGGTGTTTGGCTGGTATTACCACTCAGGAAGGTTTGCAAGAACCGGTCAATAGATGACCTTCCAGCCAAGAACACAATTTTATCGGTTAGCCCGGAAAAAATAAAAAATACAACATGTTTTTCATAGGCGTACTGTTACCATTAATGCTGAAATAACAGGGTCAACTTCAAGGTGACTTTTATTGAAGAGTAAATAATTCAGATCTTCATTACTGTCATCTTGATGATTATTAACCTGGTACTGAAAACCTATGGACACAGTGGAGAGCAGTAGCCATGCAGTCTAAATATTTATTAGCCGGGTTAACCATTGGTTTCATTCTGGCAGGGTGTTCTTCTCAGAAAGGTCCAAAACAGCGGTCATTGTGTTCTGAAAGCTGGTACGAATATGTTGAGTCCAGAGTACCCACTGGAGATGGGATGGGTCATGGTCCTGATCTCGGCTCAATGGAATGGCGCTCAGTGGTAGAGTTCAAGTTGGGTTTAAGAGATCAGAACCTGTTGCCCGATCGATCAAACGACAGCTGGTGCACGTCTATTGATCAATTTTTGAAAGCCCATGACGAATAGATTGGTTATTGGGTGTATCGCCTGAACTGATCATTTCATCGTAGGTGGTAGACATCACCATATCCAGCTGATCTGACAGTTCCTTACCCAGTGTGTGCTTGGCCTCGAAAATACTATGAAAAATTTTGGGCTTTTCTTCTGAACCATCAGTGAGCCACTCTTTATCATTAATCCGGCATAAATAGATATCACCCTCAGCTGAAATCAACTCCAGATGAACCGGCGTTTGTCGCACGATTGCAGTCAATTTTTTCAAATTCATAACCTAACCTCACGAATGTTTTCTTAAAAACCACGACCCCTTGAACGGATTGTCCAGTGTTTGACTTCTGCCAGCAGGCTGCGCCTCTGGAATGTGGTGTGCAATCACATTCATTAGTCTAGAAGCTGAAACCGGGTCGACATCCAACATAACAACACTGCCGCCGTCATCCAGATGAGCCCGGAAAGGCTGGAGTCTGTAGTTGTCACTGGAAGCCCCAATCAGTCCCCCTAACCAGGTGGAATATCCGAGCACAACCAGGCAGGCAAATAAGGTAATCATTGAAGCGACCGGATACCCTTCCATAATCTCATAGACCGAAAGTCCAGCCAGTACTGTCAATATAATACCAACCAGAAACCCCCGCTCACCGGAATGAACCGTGTCGAACTCTTCGAGAAACGTTAAGTCATTCAAATGCTTTTTCTGGAGGGTTAAGTGGTCTTTGTGGGCAATATGGATTCGGTTATGAGCAACCCCTTCAGATTCAACCAGTTCATTAAATTTTTGGGCACAGGGCAAGTCAGGCAAGCGATAGAGAATTCTTATCATACGGAACATCCTTTTCCGGAGATTAAACCAAGTCGAAAACCTAATACTCAAACTTATACGCAAGTTCGTCGAGTTCGGATCACTCAGTCATTATCAGGGCTGTCAGACACACTTCTCTTTCACAAACTCTTTGAACGTCTGGTCAGCGAGAGACAGATAGCTGTTTTTTCGCCAGGCCATGACAATTTCGAGTTTGACTGGGTCTTCAAAAGGTACATAGCTGACTTGATGCTCACATTGAGCCACCAGCTTAAGCAGGGGAGAAACGGCATGATTGCCTTCAACAATTTTCAGTATCATGGGCAGAAGATTGGTCTCAACTGCAATTTTTGACTCTAATTGATACTTCTGACAAATTTCATCGGCCAGCTCACGGTGAAAATAGCCCTCTCGAAACATCACCAGATCTTCGCTGAAAAATTCCTTGAAAGAGATCGATGATTTTTTGCTAAACCGGTGTACCTGACTGACTACCGCCACCATTTCAGAGTTGAGCAGATGTTCTGTAGCTAAGGTATCAGGAACATTCCTGTTCACCACAACGCCCAGATCCAGGTCACCATTCACCAACATTTTTCGAATTGACTGAGTGCCTGCCTCAACCATTCGCAACTTAATATTCGGGTAACGGGTTTTAAAGGCCATCAGGATATCGGGAAAAAAGTATGAACCCATCATACCGGGCACCCCCAGCCTAACCTCCCCCTTCTCCAGACCTTTCAGCTCATCGATAGCCAGTCGGGCACTCTCTATTTGCTGCATGATTTGGTGGGCATGCTCCAATAGGACCTGCCCTTCATAAGTTAAAGAAACCTTCCGCTCTTGTCGGTGGAAAAGAGTAATGTCCAGCTCCTGCTCGAGTTTTTTAACGGCAATACTCAGTGCAGGCTGCGCAATATGCAGCTGCTCGGCAGCCCGGGTGAAGCTCAGGGTGTCAGCCACTGTCATAAAGTAACGGAGGTATCGAATATTCACCTGTCATATCTTTTATATATGGAAACTATATTTATTATATATTTTTTTTATTTCTTAAAAAATTTTATTCTAACACCTGTTTCAGGCCAAGCAGCAGTAATGACATGATCGATCTTGCCACCCCGACTTATCGTAAAGCTACCTTTGCTCTGGCGCTGGGATCTTTCCTGATATTCTGCAATCTGTACCTGTTTCAGCCCCTGATTCCACTGATGGCTGACCAGTTTTCCGTGTCGGTACTCAAAGCGAATGGGCTATTGGCTGCAAGCACTTCAGGGTTGGCTCTGACATTACTGCCCTGGGCCATTCTTTCTGAAAAGGTAGGACGATACCCTGTCATGATGATCAGCCTGGCTCTGGTGCCCCTGGCTGGACTGGGCATCCTTTTTTCGGACAGCCTGAGTATCATGATTTTTTCCCGGGCAATGCTGGGGGTGGCCCTGGCAGGCTTTGCTGCCGTTGCTGTGGCTTATATGGCAGAAGAGTTTACCCAAAGCGCTCTGATGATGGCGGTAGGCACCTATATCAGTGCCAACTCTCTGGGAGGTATCAGTGGACGAATTTTTGGAGGACTGGTTTCTGAACAGTGGAACTGGCAAACAGCAGTAATAGCCATGATCCTTTTCAGCCTGATCTGTGCTCTGATTGTTTATTCATTACTGCCCAAAGCCGTCCATTTTCAAAAAGCAGAGAATTTTAGTGTCAAAGGCGCCACTCGAAATATTGCCGAGCACTTACACACCCCCAAAATATTATTAGCTGTGATGATTGGCGGACTGAATTTTGCTCTGTTCGTCAATCTCTATACGGTGATGGGGCTCAGACTGATTGCCCCACCCTACTCCCTGCCCCTGGGCTGGACTTCATTAATTTTTCTCTGTTATCTAAGCGGCACCGTTTCTTCCCGGCTTAGTGGTCACTGGCGAAAACAACACACCACCACCCAAGGCATACTGATCGGGACGTTCATAAGTATGAGTGGGGTGTGGATAGCCAGTTTTCAGGACCTTGCGGCCATTATAATTGGACTGCTGCTGATCAGTTCAGGCGCTTTTTTTGTTCATTCTCTCGCTTATGGCTGGGTCAGCCATCAAGCAACCCGGGCTAAAGCTACCGCAACAGCACTGTATCTTGTTTCATATTATCTGGGAGGCAGCCTGGGAGGGTTTCTGCTCATCGCTTGTTGGGAGATAGCTGCCTGGTCTGGGGTATTAATAGGGTCAATAACACTCTATGGACTGATGTATTGGCTAGGTCTACGGTTGAGAAAACACGACTCTAAACATCAGACTCCGACAATAGCGACGCCCTGACGACTCATTCAACTCTGATCAAGGTCCTTTTATTTGCCGTTCAACGGCACCGAATCGGGGTAAATCAGCAATCATTTCTTTGTTGAGTGCCTCGATATCTCCCTTCAACTTTTCTCGATTCAGAGGAATGCTCTTTATTTGAGCTTTGATCTGTACTAATCCAGACCTGATCTCCTGATAACGCGGTGAATCTTTTTTATGTCTGGACAGTTCATCCTTCAGGTTATTGAGCTCTTCTTTTAACTCCGTCAAGGTGGCAATCATCTGATTTCTTTCAGTCGCCATACCTTGCATTTTTCCATCATATGACACTCGATCAATTAGCCCTTGAGGCATGGGCTTAAGATTCTGCCCCAACACCCAACGCTTCAAGTCACCATAGGTTTTTGATTTGAGTTTTCTGGCTGCATCGGCAAGCTTTTTCTTGAAAGATCGCGGCACTTTCTCTTGAAGAACTTCTTCAAAAGGCTGCATTACCTCAGTGCTCTCTGGCTCTTTCGTCTTGATGGAAGGCAGCGAAGATTGATCATCAGGACTTCTGTCGCCGGAACTTCAGGAAGCCCGCCGGGAATACCAGAGGGTATTGAAGCATCAAACTGAACCCCTCCCGACATAGCGTGCTCCCTTCATATACGTTTCTTCCTTATGATGAAGTAGGCATCTGCTCAAGCCATGTAATTTTAATAGTCAGTCCAAAAACAACCATCCATAAAAAAGCCACTGCCTGAAATCAGGAAGTGGCTATTACAACCATTAACAACTTACTTACCATAGCGTTCCTTCAGTACTTCAAACACGGCCCGAACACCAAAGGCCTCTCCACCTACCGGACGACCTGGCTGATTTCGGATATTCCAGGCCATAATGTCAAAATGAACCCAAGGGATATTCTTGCCAACAAATGCCTGCAAATAGAGGGCCGCAGTGATAGAGCCACCATACGGCTCCTTCGCACAGTTGGTCATATCAGCGATTTCGCTTTTGAGCATGTATTTGTAGCCCTTGTGCAAAGGCATGCGCCAGACTGGATCATCTGTTTTGTCGCCTGCCTGCATCAGCGCACAAGCCAGATCGGTATTATCAGTGTAAAAACCGCCTACTTCAGTACCCAGAGCAACACGACAGGCACCAGTTAAAGTGGCGAAGTCTACAATCATTTCCGGATTTTCAGTACTGGCTTCAGTCAGTGCTTCACACAACACCAGACGCCCCTCGGCATCGGTGTTATGAATCTCTACTGTCAAACCCTGACGGGTTTTAACCACATCGCCGGGACGCAAGGCATTGCCAGCAACGGCATTTTCAACGGCAGGAATCATCATTCTCAATCGAACAGGCAGATTGAAATCCATGATCAAACGAGCCAGACCAATAACATGAGCGGCACCGCCCATATCTTTCTTCATCAGGCGCATACCCGCTGCACCTTTCATATCCAGACCACCACTGTCAAAGCAGACACCCTTGCCCACCAGAGTAATCAACGGATGTTTCTCGTCACCCCAGGTCATATCAATCAGACGTGGAGCATGAGTACTGGCACGGCCTACTGCATGAATAGTGGGATAGTTCTGAGTCAGCAGTTCATCACCGACAATCTGCCCCACCTTGGCACCAAACTCTTCTGCCAGTTTTTCAACTGCATCGCCCAAGTGCTCTGGCATCATATCGCCCGCTGGTGTGTTCACCAGATCACGAACAATAGCGACTGCTTTAACGAACTTCTCTGCCTCTTCAACCTGAGCCTGACTCGGCAAAATCAGCCTTGGTCGCTCTTTTTCCTCTGCTTTTTTATAACGATCAAACTGATACGCTCCCAACCCCCAACTAAAGGCTGCAAGCTTTAACAGACTTTCGTCACCTTGTAATTTGTAGTCCCCGGCAGGCAGCTGGTTGACCAGGTCACCACAGATAAAGTGACTGGACAGTTCTTCAACACCTACAATCACCTGACTCATGACACCTTCTTCGCCAGGGATCAGACTGATACCTTTCCCTTTATAGTCAGTACAGGTCAGCCAATTCTGAAGAGGCTCTGGTTGCTCATCAAACCAGCGATCATAATTTGAAGTTTCCACCAGAGTCAGTGGAATACCATGGTCACCAGCCAGCAAATAGGAAAGCATAGATCTCTACCGTTTGGGAATGTAAGGGATTGAAAGAAGACAATATCGAAAGAAAGCACACAAAATAAGAGATTCGTTGCGCACTTTATGCTGTATCAAGAAGCAAGGGCAAACCGCAATATTGCCACTTGTCACTCATGCTACCAAAGCCTTAAAAGCCATGCCAGTAGACACTGGCCTATTAGGAATGATCAAAAGTAGAAACAGGGTTAAAGACAGACGGCATATATCGACCCAGGGCGAACTCTGCTTAAACTGCCAGAGACTATACCCATTGGATTTCAAGATGCTACTAGGCGACAAGTGAGCGAAGCCCTGTGAGCCTATAAGTAATAGGTAATCAGGGTGAGCGAACGCTGGCAACAACGTAGCATCTTGAAAGGCGATGGGTATATATGCATCAAAACTGACCCAAAGAAAAACAAGTGCAGTGTCGTATTAGGAGTAATCCCAAAATAACTTCCTTATTCAAATCTGCTCAAAATCCCTTGGGTTGAGCTTGTCGAAGCCCAATGCCAAAACCCTTCGACAAGCTCAGGGCGAACGGAGTCCGGGTGAAAATCGGGAAGTTATTTTGGGACAAATCCTTAGTGAGTATTCGGGGCAGATCCAACTCATGATGAATGGTATAGCAGGGTGGACTGAGATCTAAACCACGTCCTCTGGGAATAAGGAATTGAACTGCAACCTGACGACATAGGTCGCTATAACTTTCCTCTTTATGCATTCCCTTTAAACGTAAAAAAGGCAACACCCAAGGGTATTGCCTTTTCAGCTTCACATGATGCGAAACAAGTCAGCTACATTAGATGCAGCTTAGTCCTTACAGAGGACGAATATCTTCTGCCTGAGGACCTTTCTGGCCCTGAGTAACAGTAAATTCAACGCGCTGGCCTTCAGTCAGAGTCTTGAAGCCGTCGCCAGTGATCTGACGGAAATGGGCAAACACGTCAGGACCATTTTCCTGAGCGATGAAACCAAAACCTTTCTCTTCGTTGAACCACTTAACAGTACCGGTAGTAGTAGACATAATCATATCCTGATATTTTTCAATAAAAATTTGCCTTATTTGCCTTCGCTAACAAGACGATAGAGCTAGAAGTTTTGTTATCGCTTATGAAGAACATGACGAGCTACTACACTCGGAACACTTAATCTATACATAAAGAATCAAACGCACTTATAACGTGGTGCCCATTTTACATGGCTTCGAGCTGTTCTCAACGAGTATAAACCAATATTCGTCAGCGGCAATAGTATATTAGAAAGGATTTTCATCTGGAATTATCGTACAACCTGAGTATTTATACCGACAACCCCAAACCAACTCCCCTACTCCCACCATGCAGCACACCCATATCAGCCACCAGGCATTGTCTGGAAAGTTCTGCTAACCAAATTATGAAGCGGCTTTATAAAGAAAAACTCAATTAAAAGCAGAAGTACTTCTGACCCTTCAGCAAACTTGGGAAGAGAGAAAAACCCCGTAAACGAAAGTCTACGGGTTTTTCAATATTTGGCGCTGGGTGGGGAACTTATGAGGAACTTTATTGAGACCCCCATAAACCGAACATTAGTACCATACCGGATCGTGCCAGATATCACCGTAGCGGCTTGCCCACCCGCGTCACATGGTCAAAGGTATAAACATGTTCCACAGGGTTTTCATTACAGCGCCCCACTAGCCGACCGGGAAAATGCCAGCCGCCTTTACCTACCGTAACCTCTCCTGAGCATACCTGACAGTCTGCAATATAATGAACCAGGGCTATTTTTCGGTGGCTGTATTCACCCGCATCATTTTTTGTTGGCCGATATTCCCGGCACCACATAGGCTTCGATCCTATCCCGAGCGGCATTGCGCTCATCCACCTGGCTGTCGGTGTTGAACAGCAACACACTGACATTGTCGTCATCCGGCGCATCGGTCAGGATGATATGACTGCCCAGATAAGCGTCGTTATTATCGGTGCTGATGCCAATGTAAGCCTTGCGAAGAGCCACATCACCGATGGTTCTATCAATCCGTGAGATGTCCTGAAACAGGTTATTCACATTACCGTCGATCACCACATTGCCGGTAGCCCGGCCACCCCCGTCTTCTTCATCACTGAGACGCTGGCTTTCAAAGAGTTTCACATCATCGTTATTGATGGCCATCCATAGCTCCTCTGTTCATGATATAGCCTTCTACCTGTAGAAATCTGGTCATCTAGCCAGTAAGCTAATGGCCTGATAATTCCTTGTTTTTCCGGTGCAAGATTTTTTATCAAAGAGGCAAGAAGCCCTATTTAGTAGTCAATGGATGTATAAAAATGAACACCTTACCCAACACAACAAAAAACCAGATCCTGCACAAAATTGACAATATTGGAGCACTGACCGGCATTGGCGTGGTGCTGAACCGAGACGACTTTCCTGAAATCCTGCGCAAGCCTGCCTCGGAGATGTGTCAAGCAGCGGGTGATTACCGGGTCATTGATGTCACCACCAAATCATCTGTTGATATGACAAAAGTCTCCAGAGAAGCTGGGCTGGCTGCCATCAACTGTTCAGCGATGGTTGTAGCCACGCTGGTCACTTTTGGATCAGCCGCCACGTCTCCTTTTACCGGGGGTAGCAGTCTGGCGCTGACCTCCATAGGGTATGCGGCTACTGCTGCAACTGCAGGGAGTTGTGCTAACTCACTGATACGTACGTACAATGCGTTCGATAACCCGGATATGAACTCAGCCTGGGATAACTCACCTGCTTACCAAACATCCATGAAAGTCTTGGATGGAGTCTCTCTGGTTGGCGTTGGAGCTTCAGCTTTTGCGACGATAAGGGTTATGGGAATTTTGGGGAAGGCAGGCATCAGCCTGAGATCAGCCAGTAAAAAAGTTTTAAACCGGCAGGAAAGATTACGACTGACTCGCGAAATCCATAAAGCCAACCGTCCCCATGCTACCCAGGGTGAAATCAAAGCATTGCTGCGCTCCCAAACATTACCCAGACGAATGAGTCCTCAAGTGTTGTCTGCTGGTGCCGTACTGACCTTACGAGACTCCATTGCCGCCAGCTTGTCTTTCCTGTCCAGCGCTTTGGATGGCCATGTTCGAAATACAACGATTTACTTGATCAGAGGGATGGATTAAGAATGTTGGGAAGTTTGTCCTACACCTTTCTAGTTATGGCCTTAACCTGGAGTTTGGTACCCATTTTTAATCTACTGGAACTCAAACCATTGACTGTACTTGCCATAGCTTTGAGCATTCCAATACCTACCCTGTTTCTGACCATCAAAGCAGTCAGAGGCAAAAAATGGTCATTAACCGCCATAGCCCTGTCAGCAGTTATGGCCACTTCTCATCTCACTAAAGAGCTGCCTATAGGTATCTACCTCTGGCTAGTCGGTCTGACTTTCAGTGGCATTGCCTTTTATTGTCATGTTCGATTGATTGACCGGGGGTTAAAACAGCAAATTGAGGAGTCCCTGCTTTCTGAAAAGAAATAATCATTCAACGGTCAGCAGTCTGACAATCAGGCTGTATTGATAGTCGTCACCCGGATAGGCATAAGGCAAAATCTGCTGGGCTTCGATAGGGGCTCCCGAGCTGCGATCAAAAATCACTGAGTATTGCCTTAAGTCGGGAAGGGTCAGGGTCATGATCTTGTTGGCAATCTGGCTCAATGCAAGCAGGTTGACTACCACGGATCGAGATACCCAGGCGACTTCTTCACCACCATTCAGCTCAATAGGTCGCCCGAAACGTTTACTTTGCTCCTGAATCAGCAGGCCTCCGGTCAGGCTACGATCCTGGCTTTGTTCCACCGGATTCCAGTCAAACTCATTGATCCATAACAAATCATCAGGCAGTGTGATGCTATCCAGTGTCATCGTGCGGACCTCATTCCCGCATTTTTCAATGCTTCCAGCAGCCGCCTTTCGTCCCCAGCTTTAACTCCGACATCTACTTGACCTCCCGGATATTCGAGGCGAATGACCTTATCAGGAGTGGCCCTTGTTCGGGCTGCAGACCCTTGTGTCGGTTGGCGCGAGGGTTGAGTATGCAAGTTTTCCTGGCGTGTCTTTTCTTCTCTTTCTCTCCTGGCCGCTTCCTGCTCCTGCTGTTTACGTCTGGATTTGGTTTCTGCGTAGATAGACTGGTTCAGGCTCAACGCTTTTTTCAGATTGCTGATGGATGCGTTATCGCCCTGCTGTTTAGCTATGGCTAGCTGAGATTCCAGCTCCTGTTTCCGGGCTTCAAACCGACGACGGTCAATATCGTCTTGCTTGCCTTGCAGACGATCCAGTTCATCCTGCAATCCTTCCAGGGTACCCTGAGTGCTGTTGGCCAGGCGTTCCATACTCGCTTCAGCTTGATCAATAGCACTGTTCAGTCGATCCAAATCTTGCTGGTTAAGCAGGTTCATGGACTCTGATGCGGCCTTTCCCTGTCTGGCCAGAGTCTCTGCCGAAATGGAGCCGTCTTGATAACCTTGCACCAGTTCTTCCAGGGCGATTTTCTGCTCATAGAATTCCGCTTTTACGGCAGCGGCATGGGTAGCGGTATTCTGCATCCACCGACCCAGGCCAGTGACATCTGCTCCTACATTGGCACTCTGTAACTGGTGCAGCTCTTCGGTGGTCTCTGCCAATGCGGCCTTGAGCTGCCCAACTTCGCCCAGAGTGTCGGTAGTGTCGATTTGAGTCGCTCCCTGCAAGGCCAGAAAGGTGTCTTCTGCTTGGGCACTCAACCCATAGAGCTCGGAGGTGATGTTGTTATAGAAGCCCACTAGACCATTGAGTGTGCCGGATGCACGTTCAGCCCCTTGTGCTTGTTTATCTCCAGCCTCGTCGACGGCATCACCCAGAGTCCTGGCTGCATCAGCGGCAGCCTGGGCACCGTCTTCCAGCTCAGCCAGTTTCTGTCGACTGGCTTCCAGGGCTTCGTTGTATTGCTCCTGAGTCAGTGTCCCCTCAGCAAAAGCCTGGGACAGTTGCACGGCCAGGTCTGCCAGTTCGGTGCGTGCCTCTGCGGTGTTGATCTGCCTGAGGGCATCAGCGGCATCGGTGAAGGCGTTTTTGGCGGTCTGGGCTGACTGGACATAGACGGAGTTCAGTTTGACCACATCCTGCTCGACGGACTCTGTCGTTTTCTGGCTCTCGTTGCGGATGGCTTGTTGGGTCGTTTGACTGGATTGAAGAATTGCATCACTCAGACTTTGCCAGGTACTGTTAATGTCCTGCACATCCTCCTTTACAGCTTCCTTAAAGCCTGCTGAAACGGCCTTTAGTGACTCACTGAAGGACTGGAGTTTCTGGGCCGACTCTGTCGCACCAAACACATTAAACAGACTGCCCAGCCCCTGCGAAACGGAAGAGAGCACCTGACTGAAAACCAGACCAAAGGCTTTCACCGCTAGGGTAAAACCATTAAAGAACAACTGGACAGTATTACCGGTCAAAGTAAATGTATTGTTAAGGCTGGCCAGGGTTGAGGCGATACGCTGGCTGGCAGACTGAATGCTGGTCACCACACTTTCAAATGTCAGCCCGGTGAAGTTGGCCTTGATGGCCTCACCCATTTGCACAAAGGCATCGCTGATGGACTGTGCCAATCGAGACAGACGACCATCTTCAGACATAACACTGACCTGGTCTGAAATACCCTTCAGCTGATCCTTGGCGTAAGACAGAGCGCCACTCTGGGCGATTTCATCAAGGAAGTTCTTCCAGCTGTCTTTCAGGTTGCTGACATAACCCGACAGTAACGACATATTCTCAGCAGCGGCACCGGCTGAACTCTTGCCAATTTCATCAATCAGCAAGGCAATGGTATCCCGACCCAGCTTGCCTGCGCTCGACAGCTTCTGCAGTTCCTGAACATTTTTCCCAGTGGCTTTTTCCAACAGTTCCCAAACCGGAACGCCTCGCTCTACAAGCTGCAGAATCTCTTCACCCTGCAACTTCTGCTTGGCCCAGGCCTGTCCCACCGCCAGTGAAATACCATTCAGGCGCTCCATACCACCACCCAGCTTGGAAGCTTGGTCCACCATGGCCTGCATACTGCCGTCCATAGGATCAAGACCGAACGCCTTCAGTCGTACAAATGCCTCTGCCACCTGTTCCAGCTGGTAAGGGGTCTCACGGGTAAACTGCTTGATCCATTGAATAGCTCGTTCACCTTCAGCCACTGAGCCCATTACGGCATTGAGCTGAACTCTCAAGCGTTCAAACTGATCACCCGTCCCCAACAGTCCCTGAATTGCCCGTTTGACTGTATACAATCCAACACTGGCCGCCACCAGAGTCCCCAATCGCTGAGACAAACGACTCATACTGCCTGATGTCCGATCAGCATCTCGAGCCAGCTGCCGGAAGCCGATGCGTTTAAATGAACGAGCAGAGGTTTTCGCCCTGGCATCCACTTTCTGCAATGCGGAAGCTGTCTCTTTCAGCTCCTTTTGCAGTCGCTGCTGCTGGGCAGAGAGGTTACGATTGGAAAGACCTGCCTGCTCCAAACTACTGCGTAATCCGGCTAGCTTCTGGCGCTGAGACTGATAAGCCCGACTGGCCGACACCACGGATTTGCGAGCTGACTCCAGTGAGCGTTGAAGAGACCGGGAGGGTTTCTCAGCCTGTTGAAATTCCCGAGCCAGCTTCTCAACCCTGGCTTCTGCTTCCCGGTAGGCTTTGCCTGTATCTCGAACGGCTGCTGTCTGTTTTTGAAAAGACGACAGTAATCGATCTTGTTTCTGTAAATCAGACAGTTTCTGTTTTAGGATTTGGGCTTCTTTACGGAGGGATTCAAGGGAAGTAGCTGACTGGAGGACGGTTTTGGATAGGGTGTCTTTGGCTTTTAGTACCAGCTTCAAAGCCATATCACGCATAGCTGACATACTGTCCTCCTAAATTCTTCTAACTCATTAACTTCTACTTCTGATGCGAGATTGCCTTTGACTCTCAGTTACACTTAGAATCACGGTGTCTTTTTATCGATAAAAAATCACTGCTGTCCGGTTAAACATATCCAAGCTCCAGCTTTCCCTGATTCTGGAGCAAGCTGCCCCCGCTTTTCTCCGGAGGATCACTGAATAACTCCAGAAGAGAACGACGACCGGTCAGATTAAGACTGATTCTCCTGGCTATTTGCTGTAACGACAGCTGGCAGCGTGTTGTGATCTGGGCCAGGCGTAGTAGAAGGTAGGCAATCATTGCTGTCAGAACCTGAATTTTCACTGCGTTCTCACTTCTGCCAATGAACCGCTTAATCTTCAGATTCTGTTTAATCCACTTGAAGAACAGTTCAATCTGCCAGCGAGATTTGTACAGGGCAGCAATTTCAACCGCTGTTCTCTTCAGGTCATTACTGATAAATACCAGTACTTTGCCGTCTTCCTCACGGTGAATTTTGACTCGTCTTAGGTAGGTTGGACAGTCTTTACGGCCTTTGTCAGAAGAAAGCCTGATGATTTGATCTTCAAGGATAAAGTTTTCCTTCGTTGCACGAGTTTCAATGACTTCGTAGACCGCAGAGCTCTTCATTCTGCCAACGAAAAGAGTACCCTGGCAGGTCATCTCGTAATACCAGCTGTAGTCATCATAGGCCCGGTCAAAAACATAGGTAACACCCGCCATAATGGGCAGGTTCTGAGCGGCTTTACGATCATTCACTTTGGCGCTGGTCAGTTCGAAGAAGGTCGGTGTATCTGCCTCCGGGTCATAAACCGTGTGCAGCTTTATGCCGCCCTTGGTTTTCCTGAAATGAGCCCATTCAAACTGGTTTACATTCAAGTCGATGGTTGTGGAGTCAATCAGACGTACCATGTCACTGGCCGCTCCCCGTGGCAGATGGCTTCTGACCTTTTGCAGCAGAAAGAAAAAAGTCTCTGAGAAAATGCTGGCGGACCGATGACTGTTGGCGTCCGACAGTGAAGAGCGCTTTATGCGAGAGACGCCCAAATGGTAATGGTGGCTGTGGCAGGTGTTGAAGTTCTCAACTAAATCCCGAATCGAGACCCGACTGGCCAGTTGAGCAAACATCATGGCGACCAGCTGAGTCCAGCATGACAGAGTTCTGATCCGATGATCACCATTGTGACGGTCAACCACCTTCTGGAATTGGTGGCGGGGAATGACTTTGAGCAACTGTTGGAAAACGCTGTTATGATGCTTCATGCCTGTCTCTCTTGGTCTGTGAAATAGCTGTCTCGACAACTTCTATTTTACTGTAAACCAACAGGGACAGGCACTTCCCAGTTATTCCGGATTTTTAACCGGACAGCAGTGATAAAAAATAAACAGAATGACGATTTTTCGTGCACAGGAGGTGTCGAGTGGCCGTGCCAGTCAATGAAAAACGGTATTATCAAAAAGACAGGGTCGAGCATTCCATTGATCGTTTTGCTTCTACAAAAAATCCAACACCTGCTGACCTGATCGCAGTATCTGTAACTGCACAGGTTGAACTCGGTATCGATCGATATCGCATAGGCGCAGATGAAATGACACGAAAAGAACTTAGGAATGAGCAGCATGAATCATCCAGGCTGGCAGGTCATCTAGAGGATACGGGCGATTCGAAGCCACATCCCAAATGCCATGCTCATGCCATTGTTTCTGGAGCACATAAAGACGCCGCTCCAATGCGTGCTGTATTAGCCCACCTTAAAATGCGTATCGATGACAGCTACAATGGCTGCTGGCTTCCAGAAAACACCAGCGCTCTTACTTATATGCCAAAGCGGCTCAAACAGGCTGTTCCTCACAGTAGAATTCACAGATTTAACTATTATTTCTGGCTGGGAACATTGATCAATACCAGCAAAACAAAAAGCCAGGATGACTTGAAGTACACTCTGAAAACTATCGAACTCAGGCTACAGGCTGGGTCACAGCCAACCTATGTTATGCTGCGTAAAGGTGAGGGTTTACCTGAATGATCTATCGAATCCACCCTGAAGTTAAACAGTTTCAACGCTTCACTCTTGATGCTGACGAAGTAGAAGACAAACTTGGGGAAGATTGTCTGATCTATATGGACAGCCAGCCGACCCAATATAAGCAATTATGGCAACCCATTCATATAGAATTTTATCGCTCTGTTTCCAGCAAGACAGACAACCCTGTTCCAGATATCTCCTGTGATCAGCTTGGCAAACTTTATCTAAGTCAGAAAGCCTATAATCAGCTATTTACTTTGTTACAAGACCATGGTGAGTTTTTACCTGTAGAACATGAGGATGGAACAAAAGCTTACCTGTTCAACCCACTGGTCCTTGCTGAAGATTTACAAGCTATTGATCAAGAGAAAACTTGCTTCAATGAATGGGACGAATTGGAGAAAATTGCCTTTATTCAGGCAGCTTTGAAGGAGACTCCCATCTTCCGCACAGAAGTAGACTGTTTTCAGGGTATTTACTGTCAAGAGTCCTTCAAGCAAGTAATAGAAAACAATGAACTTCGGGGAATATTATTCAGTACTGACTTAAGTAACAGACCTCTTGAATAATTCCCTTCATTGAGCCAAATCCAGCTGCATAAACGAACTCAGCCCATTCCCTGAAATCGACGTATCCGCCAGCACATCCACCTGCAAGGGAATGCTGGCGAAGTCATCGGAGATAAAACCCAGGTTCTGTACCGGTGAGAACTTCACCCGGTGAACCCGGATATTGAAGGGCAAACCTTCCTGAGCATCGTTTAACCCTTCCATAAACAGGACAAATTCACGCCCGGATTCTACCAGCGCCTGTACCATGTTGGCCTTGAGTGGTGTGTAGCTGACCTTGAGACCCTGGTCGTCGATGCCACCACCTTCTGACACTTTGATGCCTGATTTCATCAGCTCGTAATCATCACCTTGAACCAAAATCGTATCCAGACTGTCTTTGATAGTGATGGTTTGATTGAGGTCCGGCAGACGTTTAAAGGGAATCAATTCATCGGTGACACCGTGACTTACCAGTACTTCATCCACAACCGGCGTGGTGGTCGCTGCAGTCACATTGCCCCTCAGCGCTAATGAGATATTACTGGCAGTGAAGTCATGAGCCACCAGACTGGCGGTAATACCCGACACCCGACTGATGACATTGCGATTGCCACCACCGCCCAGATAGTTCTTCAGCTCCTTGCGGTCTTCTTCAAAGCTGAAGTTGAATTCACTGACATTACCAATGGGCAGTAACGGTGCCGATTTATTATAGGGTTGGATATGGATACTGCCTGCGCCGATAAAGCTGCGGTCGATGGTGGACATGGGAATCTCCTTCCTTGAGGTTTCGATTAAAAGACGGCTTCAATGGTCAGTGCCGTATCTGAAAAAGACAGGTGACCGTTATTAGGGGCAATATCAAACTGAGTTTCGTTCAGAGTTACTTTCCGGACTTCTGCCGTCAGTCGGTTGTCAGGACTCAGGGTTTTACGAAGCGCACTGGACAGTTCAATCAGCTTGTACGTCGTCTGCTCATCCGTTCGAATCACAACACTGAGATTACACTGCAACTGGTATTTGGCTTTAAGCCCCTGACGGGAGTCTTCCTGGATGGATTCCAGCTGCACCAGCAGAGCCGGTAGTGTCAGGTCTTTTTCCAGTCCGGTGGCCCCATAACCCAGCAGCACGTTGTCTATAACAGACTTCAGTCTTTCAACCAGCGTTTGTACAATCCGGGCTTCAGGACTAGATATTGAATGCCTCGTTCCATAAAAAGTTCAATTCCTGTTGCATTAATGTGGTAAACCGCTCCAGCAACAGCGGTTTCAGTTTTTCCAGAACTTTAATAGCATTGTGAAGCATAGGCAGGGCTTGTTTTTCCAATGGCAGCCCCATCCACATCATGCGACCCGACTTTTTTGAGCGCTGGTATTGGTGCTGCCAGTTGTCTTTTCGGCGGAAGACCATAGGTCTGGGGGCATTCACCGGTTGCATCAGAAACGCCCCTTTCCAGAAGTGTTTGCCAGTTTTAACGCCCGATGTCGTTTGTCTGGGTTGACCCAGGTAGTGAGCCGGTAGATCACTGGCTCCGATCCAGACCACCAGGCTATAACCCTCACTGCCCCGCTCTCCCGGTTTAAGAAGACTGACTTTTACCCGACCCAATGCCTTCAGTGTTTTCTGGGTGATACCCTGTTGCCGCGCCAGCGCTCGCAGGGTGTGTCGTTCGGCAAAACGCGACAGCTTTTTCAACGCACGTCGAGTAGCCCGATCGACCTTTTCAGGTGAGTTTTGGAAAGCTGTGATCAGCCCTCCAATACGGTCATCCAGTTCAAGATCCAGCTTCATGGAGGTTCCACCAGATCATGTGACCGTCACTTTTCAGCTTTCGATCAACGGTCCATTGTTGCCCATCCGATGAGACCCGCTCACCTCTTTTAAGCGGTGTTTCTGACGCAAGGGCCAACACAGTCACTTCCTGTAGCACCTGTTCATACTGTCCGGTCGGGATCAGCTCTCTGGATAATACGCCTGTGGTTTCCAGTTCGCTGTCGTCTGAACGTAAGATCAACACCGACTGACCAAAGGTAGCCAGCACTTGCCGGTTCAATGCCTTCAGCTCATCTTGCATTTGATTACCGCCCGGGGCTTAAGGCAAATCGGCAACGGGTTGGACTGGGTATGCACTTGTACGCCTTTGTCGAAATCGATGATTTTCTGCTTGGCATAACGGGGCAGACCGATGGTGTTGACGGTCTCGATAAAGTCCGCCGGGGCAAACCAGGTGCGGAAGATGCCGGTGCCCTCCGGGATCACATAAGCTTCATCCGGCTGAATAAAAGGCAAATCACCTACCTGTCCCCGGTACTCTTCCCAGTCGATATCACCGAACCGGAATCCGGCCTTGGGGTCGTTGCGCAGCAGGGCACTGTCCTGATAGCGGTGGTAGGCATCTTTCACATAATCGTGCCCAACCAGACCGTCATAAAAGTCGGCACCACAAAGCCCCCTTAATCCTGTATAGGGTTGCGCCCCCAGTGCTTTGTCTACCTTCCTGCGAAGAGCAACACACTCCAGCCGGACATCGGTCTCGGCCACACTGAATTTGAAGGTATGAGTCTGCTGGGTCACCCCGAACTCCTGAAACAGGTCGTAAATGACACTGGAGCCATCGGCATCCAGAATCTGTCCCTTGATCGCTCCCAACCTCAGATGCTCCAGTGTGACTTCATGATTGGCGTTCATATCCGACAGCCGCTGATTAACAACGGTACGCACACCTTCCAGAGCACTCTCCGAGCCAAAGGCCCGCACATTACGCACCTCATCCGCAATAATGGTGGAGTCATAAGGAATATGAGGAATGACAAAACTGCGGACCTTGCGTTTACGGCCTTTGGCTTGCGGTGCCGGTGCCCCCCGTTCAGAGGTCGGCAGCAGAATCAACTCACCATTTCTGGATTCCACAATCGCTGTCGTGGTGTTGATACCGTTTTCGCTAAACAAGCCCAACTCCCCGATACGACCCGGCTTATAGGGTAAATCATTGAGCGTGGCGGTCAGACTGGTGAGACTGAAAGCATCGTTGTTAAAGATATCCAGCAAGTTCATCCCTGTTCTCCTTTCCTGAGAATAATATCCAGTGACGCCAGCTCACTCACCGCTGTCGCCTGTTGCTCATCCGTTACACCTTCCGGCCAAATCAACAGATCCTGATGCACCTCCGCCAGACGGGCAATGATGACACCTTCGCCTCCCGTAGCATCGGTGCTGACATGATCCCAGAGCACTCCAACCGCCATTTGCAGACCGGTGTCTGCATCAGGGTCCAGCGGTCCATAAACATCCGTGGATGTATTCTTGCCTAACACTGAGCCAGGCAGAAGCTTCAGATCCGGGGCCAGCTCAACCAACTCCCGACTGATGCTGTTGTTTCCTTCGGACACAATAAATTCGCCAGTGTGCACCGGCTCTGTCATGACAGGCATGGTTTCAGTTCCTTTGAGAGAGATAGAATCAAACGTCGAATAAAAAGGCTTAGGCAGTCGTTTGTCCCGACATTCACCACCTAACCTGACATTTTCCTGAAGTCTGCTATTTATCAGATAAGCAAATATCAGGAAACCGTCTTATGCCTCCTGTTCAGTACCGCACTCAGGTCATGGATCACCTCGGCTTAGTCGCAGGAATGTGCAAAGAGCTTGGGATCGTCGAACACATTGACCAGCGTGCCCCAAAGCAGTCCGACGAGTGGAAGGTTTCTCATGGTGAGTGCATTCTCGCCATGATTCTCAATGGCTTGGGGTTCGTTGGGCAATCTCTCCATATGTTTCCGCAGTTTTTCGACAACAAACCCCTCGACAAGCTGATCAGGGAGGGAGTCGAACCTGAGCACTTAAACGACAAAGTGCTCGGAAGAGCACTGGATGAGATGTTCAACCTGGATGTCAGTAAAGTCTATTTCGAGCTGGCTATCAAGGTAGCAAAGAACCTCAAGCTGCCATGCGAGGCGTTAAACCTTGACGGTACAAGCCTACACGTCGATGGTCGTTATAATAGCGACAGCGAGGAGAGCGACGAAGACCTTAATTGCATCAGGATTTGCAAAGGCTACAGCCGTGACCATCGGCCAGACCTGAACCAGGCCATTTTGCTTCTGATGACCGAAAACAAAGCGGGCATTCCCATGTTTATGGCCGCTGCCAGCGGCAATGTGACCGACAAGACGAGTTTTCAGTGGGTCGTATCCCAGCACCTGAAGAGTTTCAAGGCCGCACTGGAAGCCCGTTACTTCGTTGCTGATGCTGCGTTGTATGTAGCAGAAACGCTTCAAAAACTGGATCAACAAGGGCAGTGGTTCATTTCCCGTGTTCCCCTCAATATCGCCGCCGCCAAAGAGCTGGTGCAGAGTGCGCCAACACGCACTATGAAGGCTGTGGAAGGTTTTGAGCATTACGAAGCCATAAAGGTGTCGTCTGATTATGCTGGCGTAGAACAACGCTGGGTTTTATTCCGCAACAAGCAAAGCCGGAAAACTGAACAGAAGACACTGACAAGACGTATGCAGAAAAAATCTCTGGCAGAGTGCAAGAAACTGGAAAAACTGGGCAAAAAAGCGTTTCGGTGCGAGAAGGACGCCCTTGAAGCCTTCAAGCAGTGGCAAAAGCAATCTGAACTCTGTCAGGCTGAGCCACAGATTATTTCAAAGCCCTGTTACAAGACCAAAGGTCGTCCCGCTCACGGGGCAGAGCCGGATCATCTGGAGTACTTCGTGACAGGGTGTTGCTCGGTCACTGTGCAAACCCGACGGGATGCTGAGGCATCGCTGGGTTGCTTTGTTCTCGCTACGAACGACACTGATACAGGCAGACTGACCACCGCAGAACTGCTCAGGACTTACAAATCTCAGCAACAGGTTGAAAGGGGCTTCCGTTTTCTGAAAAGCCCGGACTTTCTGGTGTCGTCTTTGTATCTGAAGAAGCCGGAACGCATTGAGGCTTTATTAATGGTGATGACGCTTTGCCTGATGGTCTATGCTGCTATCCAGCACCGGATTCGTCATGAGCTGAAAAGGCAAAGTCGGACGTTTCCTGACATGAAGAAAAAGCCAGCCCAGAACCCTACAGGCAGGTGGGTTTTCTTCTGTTTTTCGGGTGTCCATGTGTTAACGGTCAACGGGACGGAGAAACATGTAATCGGTCTCTCGGAGAGTATGACGACAATAGTCCTTGTCTTGGGGTCAACGTACCAAGAAATTTATTCCTAATTCGGGGTGGTGAATGTCGGTTTGTCCGTTGCGTTTGCGGTAAACGCTCTGGGTATCAATCAGCGGCTTGAAGGTCTGCTCCTGCTGATGGGGGGTCAGGCTATTATCGATACCGTCATCATCCTGCACCAGCAAATCAAACAGTTCTGTGCGCACCTGCTCTTTGGACTTGCCGGACCGGATGTACTGACTGGCACGGTCCGGGCAATGGGCTGCGGTGCAAAGAGACTTGATGGCTTCGCACTCCGCCAGCCGGGCTTTTACATCCTCTAAGCCTTGCTGTTGTCTGACAAACTGTTCCGCCATTTCCGGGTAACCGGCCTGATTGCACAATGTCATCACCGCTAGAGCCTGTAGACCTTTCTCTTCTTTGGGTTCAGGGTCAGGCTGATGTGGCGGATGCATAAAGCTAGAGAGATCAAAGCTGGCCGCCATTTTCACCGGGCTATCCACCTTATCAATCAGACCATGGCCCTCTGCTTCTGTCGCGGTAAACCAGGTTTCGTCATTCATCAGCTTGAACATGGCTTCCAGATCCAGCTCACATCGGCTGCAATAAGTCTGGGCAATGACCTCGGTGGTTTTGTCCAGCATATCCGCCATCTTTCGCAACTCACCAGCATCACCACCGACCCATCCAAACGGATTATGAATCATCAACAGAGCATTCTCAGCCATATGAATGCTGTCGCCTGCCATGGCAATGACACTGGCAATACTGGCCGCCAGCCCTTCTATACGGACGTGGATATGGGCCTTGTGGTAACGCAGGGCATTATAAATGGCTACTCCATCAAAGACAGAACCACCGGGACTGTTAATACGCACGGTAATCTCATCGGCATCGATATCTTTTAGGGTGCTGACCAGCTGTCGAGCTGAAACTCCCGCCCAGTCGCCAATCACATCATAAATCAGCAGTTCCGCTGGCTGGCCAGCCTGGTCCTTCAGCGTATACCAGGCTCTATTTTTGTTGAGCGGTTTCTTGTTCATCCGGTGCTTTATCCTCATCCGTGACAGGGTTTTCTTGTGTTTGAACTCTGGCATCACTGTCGTATTGCAATTCCAGCTCATCCGCCCGGCGATTGTCGGCGGCAATTTCGTCATCGATCTGCTCGCTGTCGTACCCTTGCTCAGAGACCACTTCCGACCGGGATTTGAACCCACTGCGCACCGCCAGATTCTGGGACTGAACATCCTGCACCGGATGGATATAGGCCCAGCCGTGGGGTATCCATTTCACCCGGTTGTACTGCGATGGGTTTCGATGGAACTCAGGAGCCGAAACCGCACCACTGAGCACTGCCATCTCCAACCAGCGGTTCCAGACCGGTCGACAGAGCTGAAACACCAGCTGATTGTGCTGGATCTGCTGAATCCGACGACGGAACTCATTCAGCACGACGCGAAGTGCCCGGTCACTGACGCCTTTCATATCACCGGACAGGATTTCATAGGGCAGTCCCATCCCTGCCGCCACCGCCATCAGTTGCTGTCGGATAAAATCCGGGTAGTTACTGGCCGCTCCCGGAGGGGTATTGAAGGTAATCTCTTCACCCGGTGACAACTCCTGCATGGTACCCGGTTCCATAGCGACCATAGGCACACCCTGTAAGTCATACACGATCGGCCTACCGGTCAGAGGATCAACCTTCTCCTGTTCCGGTGATGGTTTGGTAATAAAACCAGTGAACAGATTGGCGATTTCCTGGCGAAGCAACGTGGCATCATCAAACTTGTCCAAATGAAACATCCTTAACAACACCTGAGACAACCGTGGCTGGCCTCGCAATTGACCGGGCCGCAAAGGTTCATAAAGATGCATTACCTGCTTCGCAGGCACACGACGCAGGTCTGCAGTATCCAGTACGGTAAAATCAGAGGGGTGTGCTCGATGCATCCAGTACGCCACTCTCTGACCCAGAGCATTAAATTCAATGCCTGCACGAATCTTGTGACCTCTTTTTAGATCGTCGTTGTAATCCCAGGGGACAAACTCGGATTCCAGCAGCTGTAACTGAAGGGGCACGCTTAAACCATCACCGGGCTGACGAGGTCGAAAACGTACAAAGCATTCACCGGCTTCCAGCATGGATCGAGCGGCCAGTGCCTGCAGCCCATAGAAGTCCAACAGGCCATCGGCATCGGCCTCATCGGTCCAGACCAGAAACAATGCCTGTAACTGTTTACGAAACGCATCATCTGTGGCTTCTGACTTGGGTTTAACGCCAGTGCCGACAATGTTGGCGACCAACTTCTCCAGCCCGGAAGCGGCCCAGGGGTCATTACGAATCGCTGCCCGGGAACGATTAATCAGGGTACCGAGATTACCAGTCAGTGAATTATTCGGGCCTGTAGAAGGTGCGATCCAACTCTGACTGCGCCGTCCCTGGCCTGCCGAGGTATAGGCCAGGTTTTTCAGCTCTGGCAGCAGCCACCCGGCAATCTTTTGTCGGATCTTCATTCAGATTCCCTTGCTGGAATAGACGCCATACTGCCTTGGTCGCTTCTGCTGCTTGACCAGTTCTCTTTCAACCTAAATTCAGCAGTTGAGTGATAGCCCACCGTACGCTAAGTGTGCAGTGTCACCAAGTGAGCTGCAGAGCTTTGCTCTCGCTTAACTTGAGTTAATGAGCCGAACAGGTGTAATAACTTGATCTTTTATTAAAAATTTCGATACAGCTCTCGTCAATATCCGGCACCAGATATCATCTGGAGTTAACTGCGTTGCAATTTCCTTGATTGCATCAAAAAATCCACAGAGATTCTCCTGCATTGCTTGGATCTTTTTCATCAGATTGTGCTGACTGGTAACCGTTATTTTTTTCTGACGACCACTCTCTGTTAACTTGCCAATAGCACTCATTAATAACGGCCTACTGGTTATTGACTCTTTATGCGAATCAGGATTACTCAGCCTTACAAACAAAGTCCACCAGTTATAAGCCAGTGCAACCATCCTTGACAGGAGGCGGCATCGCTTTATGTCTTTGGTTGTATAACCTCCCCAGCCCCACTGGTTCTTGATCTCATCAAAATTGTTTTCACAGTCAGCTCTGTCCCTGTAGTGATCTATGATGGACACTACATCACTATCAAGGCTGGTCACTAATACTGAGTATTCAAAGAGTTTGATGTTCTCTGGATCTTCAATAAAGGCGATTTCTTTTTGTTTCTTGTTATTCTCTTTTTCCAGCATCAGAGAATCACCAGCCAACCTTCTTCGGACAATAATGATTCGCCTTGGTTCTGCCCAACCATCCAGCTTTAATTCTGATTCTTTGCCTTCCCAGTGCCTGTTGTAGCGAACCCATCCTCCGCTACAGTGTGCGTGGTGTATGGACCTCTTGACGTTAACTGTCTTCTTTATTTTGAAAAGATAACCGCAACCCGCTTGTTCTAGTTCTGACATTACCCGATCGCTTCCCCAGTCACAGTCGCCTCGAACAAACTCAGGCCAGCACTCTCGAGGAAGTCGATTTAATAAATTAATTAAACCGGGTAATGAGTGCTTGCTGTTTCCTTTATCACCGGGTTGGACTTCAACATCAAGAATCAACTTTAAATTAGCCATCATGTAAGAGTGGTAAGTATGTGAAGGGCGTCCTTTCTTGTGCGGGTTATATCCTTTTTCTGCTCCTTCCTGACTTCCGTAAATTGTTTTTATCGTAACATCTGCGTCCAATATCCACGGCAGCTTTAATAAGGGCTCATAGCATTCTTGCAAGTGGTGTTGCATCCATTCAACACCTTCGTCCTCATCTATTTTAAGTAAGCCCCGTCGAGCAGAATCATCACTGACTACCTTTGTCATACCCAGTAATTTCGGGTTCACTCCGTCTCCTGTTAATGTTCCGATATGTGCATAACGCTTGTGACCTGAAAGTATTGAGAGAAAAAGGGAGCCGAGTACATTAACTTTCTTGGGTGCGTTGTTGCTTTTGTAAGTTAAGGGGCACCTGAATCCGTGAGTTTACCATCACTAAATCCACTAAAAACTCAGTCGTACCAGTACCTGTAGGCTAATATTTGCTCATCCCTATTTTCACCTTATAAGTGCATTTTTGTGGAACTTAAATTTGAGCAATCTGACACTGAGTTTTATACGCCGGCAGCCGGTCTCTGTTTTGTCGGTCATGCCCTGAACCAGAAAACATCTCTAAGGAAATCGCTGCGCTCTATCAAGAAACGTCACGGCATTCCTAATATTGATCTGGTGCGGGCTTTTGTCGGCTTATTGGCTTTGGGTAAAACTGATTTTGATGCTATTGATAACTATCGCCATGATGACTGGTTCAAGCGCAGTATGGACATTAAACAAATGCCTTCCGCCAGTCGCTTGCGCCAGCGGTTTAATGAAGATGCCACTCAGTTGATCCCCTTAATTGAAGAAGCCCTCCCCGAGCTATTGGTCGAATTGGATGCACCGATCTCTCCACTTTCAAAAGAACTCGATCACCTTCAGCACATTCCGCTGGATATAGACGTTACTCCGCAGGATAACAGCAAAACTCAAAAAGAAGGTGTGCAATGGACCTACAAGCACTTTCATGGCTTTGCCCCCATTATGTCTTATGTGGGAACCGAGGGATGGTGTCTAGGCACTGAACTACGTCCTGGTTCACAACACTCACAAAACGACTTCGTACCCTTCTTGAATACCGTATTACACAGACTTCGTCGTGTTACTCAAGCTCCGGTATTGCTGCGACTCGACAGTGGCCATGATGCAGAAGACACTCGCCGAGAGATTGCCGATCACAACCATGTGGATCACATCATCAAACTCAATCCACGTAAGCAGTATGCCGTAACAGCCTGGCTGCAAGCCTTTGAGACAGCCAGTGTTCAGTGGACAGAGCTTCGCCCCGGAAAAACGTATGCGACACACTCAGTTATCCATGAGACCGACTACGGCAGACAGCGACTAATCATCCGTATTATCAAGCGTACTACTGACTCGGTGGGTCAGTATTTTTTAACACCAGACTACGAGCTGGATGGTTGGTGGACGACATTGGATGAAACTGAATACGATAATGATAATGTTATATTACTCTATGAAGACCATGCGACCAGCGAACAGTTTCATAGTGAATTCAAGACTGACATGGATCTGGAAAGACTGCCTTCAGGTAAGTTTGATACGAATGATCTTGTCATGTGTCTTGGTGCACTGACCTACAAAATTTTGCGCTACATGGGGCAAACCTGTTTGCTGGGTCCTGATTCTCCGGTTCGCCACAAAGCTCAGCGCCGAAGAATCAAGACGGTTATGCAGGAGCTGGTTTACCAATCTGCGCGATTCCTGAAAAAGAGTCGCCAATTTATTCTTCGTTTTGGCCGACATAGCCCCGGGCTGTCGGCCTTTATGCAACTCTTTCCTGAAAAACAGCTCTGTTAGCTGATTATTTATTTCTCTCGACTGAATGAAAAAGTATGGCTGACACTGGCAGGATTTCGCTCGCCTTCAGAGCAGAAATCTTTCGGTATTCATTGGAAAAGAGCCGTGCTATTAAATCTGTTCAGCTATTTTGTGGTGAATTGCACGCACCGAAAGCGTAAAACTTTCTGTCATTGAGTTAAATGAGATGGAAAATCTTCTCTGCAATCAAGAAATCACGGATTCAGGGGGCAGTCTTCAACCCATGGTTCAAATCGACAACCTGTTTTTAAAAACTGAATAAAAAATGGTAGCTGCCCCATTGGTGTGACTGATGCGTCAGGTTCCCACACGACATGGATTTTCCCCTCAAATGTGTCCACCTCAAGAGAGGTTGTCGAGCACTTTTTGCTGAGTTCTTTAGGCTCACCTTTTGGGTGAGTAGGTTTTGGTGGAAAAGTCATCTGTATCCCTCTTTGCAGAAGGGATTACAGTTTAGTCGGGATTCTTAAGTGAGGAATTTAGGATGAAGAAGCCAGGCCAACCGCCAAGAGTCTGGGTAAGATCCGCACCGGCACCAAGCTGCATACAGTGATCGAACTGCTCAGCCGCCCCGACGGGGCCGCCATCCACGAGATCATGCGCGAAACCGGCTGGCAGCAACACACGGTGCGCGGCACCTTTGCCGGTACTCTGAAAAAACGACTGGGGCTGACCATCGAATCGGAAAAGCCTGAAGGCAAGGACCGCATTTACCGAATCACCGCCGGGCTAGATGCTCTCTTTCAGGGAGAGACCGCATGAGCACCCGCGCCCGAATTGCAAGGCGGCTGGCTGACGGTCGCTATTGCTCTATCTACTGTCACTTCGATGGGGATCAAGTGGGTAAAGTGCTGAGGGAACACTATCCCACTGAAGCAGACGCCAAGATCATTGTGAATTTTGGCGACCTGTCGAGCATCACCAAGAACGGCGTCGATGCTTATATGGACAAGGGTGAGCCCTGGGCCAAGATCCGGCCTCGTACCAGCGACGACCTCCAGAGCCTGATTGCCCTGGCCTGGGAGACCGGAGCCGAATACGTTTATTACTGGCAAGATGGCGGCTGGCAGAGCCATTCCATGTGGGGACCTCAGTCATGAGAGACCCGATTCTATTGGCCGTTGAACTCAGCAGCGGCTCCTTTCTCTCCTGTCGTTTGCTCCATCCTGATCGTCACACCCTCCCCAGTCTCAAGCGCTGGTACCGGACAATGCCTGAAGCCATCTTTCTGATCCAATTGGGAGATCTGCACTACCTGAAAGAGAGGCAGACTTCTGCTTTGTACCGCGATTGGGGAGACAGCTGGCAGGATCACCAACCTCGTATAAATACAAGCTTCAACCACCTGAAGGCACTGGCTCGCACTTTGAAGATCAAAACGCTTCTCTGTCACCAGAGTCAACTCTGGATTGAGCTCAACCTGAAATCTGTCAACCAGGTTGACAACTTCGACCGCCCAGGTTGACAAAATCTTCAACGGGTTGACACCGGAAAGCCCCGTCATTACTAGGCTACTCCTGATTTTGTCAACCTGAGTGTCAACCCCGATTTTCACTCTGTCGCTGGCGCTATTTCGCGCTGATGCATACCCGCACTAGAAGACACCGCCCAGGGACCCCGGAACGGTCGTCAGAAGCCTTCTATCAAGCTTTCTCTTCGATCTCGAGACGCTCCCTGCATTTAAAAAGAAGCTCCTCAAGACTTATCCTTTTTGTTTGCCCTTATAGCGGCTTCCAGTTGTTTGGAATCGTTTAGAAGCCTGCCCTTATTTTTCTGAAGGTACTTCTTAATTTCTTCTGGCGTCTTTGGTGCTGAATTAGTCATCGTGCTTCCTGTCTCTAATTCGGTCCAAATCAGATGGATTGGTCATCTTTCCAGTGGGCTCTTCAACAGGACACTCTCTGGAGCGCTGCTTTACTTCTTCACCTTCTTTTTTCATTCGCTTCCTGACTTCTTGAAGCCTCTTCTCATACTCTTCGTCGGACAACATAGGCTTACCTCTTCTTCATACCAATACGTTTGCCACAATAACGTTCTGGTGCCATATACCCCTGATTCTTATAATAATCAATTGCACCTGATACAGGGTCCAGAAGCCAGATCTCATCAGCCCCAACTAAATCAGCATAGACTGTGGCCCCAAAAGAAAGGATAGGGAAAACAGCCTCTCCAAGTGGGCTAGGCCTTACCGGGGTAGCTTCAATTAGGTTCATACGAACCTTGGAACCATTCTTTGATAGACTCCCGTATGTCAGCCCACACAGTTCACTGCCTGACCAGATAGACATTTCAAAGCGTTTGGGTTTCGTCTGGTACGATTTAAATTCGGGCTCCCAGTCCCAAATAGCTCTGGAACGTCGATACCCTTCCCCCTGAAGGGTTTTCCACGAATCAGCCAGTAATGCAGTACTGCGTGAAATACCTTTAATAGTTGCGTGGGGCCACGTCTCCTGAGTGATGGACCACACGTCTTCTCTGATTCTTTGGTAATAGTGGATGACTGAAGGGTAATTATGGAATTTAGATGAGTTCACAATACATCCTTTTCTTTTTATACGACTATCCCTTTGTCCAGAGTCTACAGGAATATTCAAAACCTGTCTGAAAAAATCAAAGCGTTTTAAGCCCTATCATCTAGCGAAAATAAAGAGACCTTAAAAACCCTTACCAAGTCTTGTTGCCACCTTCTCAATCCCCCGGCTGGCAATGTATCCACCAATGCCCAACTGGATAATGCTGAACAGTTTCAGTTCCACCGCCTCGGTAAGATTCGGTGCTGACCAGCCCATCCAACGACACACGACCAACGCCGTAAACACCAGCATCACGATGGGTCGCCAGTTTCTTTGCAGCCAGCCTTCCCCCTGAGCTTCGGCTTTGATGACTCCAGCCTGTTGCTCTAGCTCCTCCAGCTCTCCGTTGAGAAGCATCTCGGTCAGCTCAGTCTTGGCTGCCTGAGCCTTGCCCGCATCTGGAAAGAGTTTGTCGATAACCTTTCCCAGCACCGGAATGGCTGCAACGAGACTCACTGCTTACCTCCTAACAGTCCTTCCTGTCGAAGCCAATAGTGCACATCGAAGTTGGGACAGGTCTTCACCTTACTGAAGTGGTGATGACCATGAACCACAGCATTTGGATACAGTGCTTGGTGGCCTGCCACCAGGAACTTCAGCATCCGTTTTTGATCCGAAGTGAAGTTATCGTCAGGCTGATTGTTCTGTCCCAGACCACCCACCAGGCAGATCCCTACACTCTCGTGATTGTGACACTTCACGTGAGCACCCCAGTTATCAATTGGCCTGCCCTGTTTCACCGAACCATCCCGTTCAATCACCCAGTGATAACCAATGTCCAGAAAGGCCCTCTCCATCATGTGCCATCGTTTGATGTCCTCGAAGGTGATGCACTGATTCGCCCGGGTGTCTGAACAGTGCACAACGATGAAGTTGGTTTCCTTACGCTTACTCATCACTCACCCCCTGAGAAAGTATGACAACAGTCCGATAGTGGCGGTCAGCACAACCCAACCGAATCGTTCAAAGTAGTTCAACACCACACCTCGTTTACTGGACTGAAACTCCAGCTGCCGAATGCGTTTCTCCTGCTCATCCAGTCGTTCGTCCTGCCGGGAAAGGTTGCTGCTCTGATGAGTCATCCGTTCTTCAATCATGGCCAGGCGAGACACCGCATCACTCAGCTTATCGAGCTTGGAATCAATCTGATCCAGTCGCCTTGAGAGATCGTCCATGTCTATCGCCCCTGGTTTGTTCGAAGGTCAGATTACTGGATTCAAGGTAGGCTTCCTTGCCGGTGTACTCCTCCCATCGGCGCACGATCACATCGACGTATTTGGGGTCGAGTTCAGTCAGCCGGGCACTGCGATGGGACTTTTCACAGGCAATCAATGTGGAGCCAGAGCCACCAAACAGATCCAGCACAATGTCATGGGTTTTGGAAGAGTTACGGATAGCCCGTTCCACCAGTTCCACCGGTTTCATGGTGGGGTGCAGGTCATTCCTGGCAGGCTTGCTGTAGAACCAGACATCGCCCTGATCCCGAGCTCCACACCAGAAGTGTTCATTACCTTCCTTCCAGCCGTAGAGGATCGGTTCGTACTGTCGCTGGTAATCGGAGCGCCCCAGGGTAAACGTGTTCTTGGCCCAGATGATAAACGTGGACCACTTGCCCCCGGCCTCCCGAAAAGCTTTCTGGAGCGTATCCAGTTCAGACGACGACATGCAGATATAAATTGCCCCCTTGCAAACCCCGAGCAGGTTGGTCATGGCGGCCAGCAGGAAAGCATGGAATTCAGAGCCCAGGTTGTCGTTCTTGATCCGACGATCTTTTTTGGCTTTGCCATTTTTCTCCGGGTTGGCGTAGTCGACGTTGTAGGGCGGATCGGTGAACACCATGTCCGCCAGCTGGCCAGCCATCAGGGTTTCCACATCGGCCTGTTCGGTAGCACTGCCGCAAAGTACCCGGTGATCCCCCAGAACCCAGAGATCACCAGTCTGGCTGACAGGATGTTCTTCCGGTTCAGGAATGTCGTCATCGTCGGTCTGGCCTTCAGGCTCGTCCACCAGCAGCAGGCCTTCCAGCTCTTCATCGGAAAACCCCATCAGATCCAGGTCAAAATCCAGGGCATCCAGTTCTGCCAGTTCCTGCTTGAGCAGGTCTTCGTCCCAACCCGAGTTAGCTGTGATCTGGTTGTCAGCAATCACAAGTGCCCGACGCTGTGTCTCATCCAGATGTCCCAGAACAATCACCGGCACCGTGTCCATGCCCAGTTGGTTCGCAGCCATCAAACGACCATGACCAGCTACGATGACATCATCACTGCCCACCAGCACCGGATTGACAAACCCGAACTCCTCGATGGACCGGGCAATCTGGCTCACCTGTTCATCGGAGTGAGTCCGGGCATTGTTGGCATAGGGCACCAGACTGGCGACTGAGCGATGTTCGATGGCTTCGACAAGGATTCTGGACATGGTTCTTCCGTGATTTCCAGAGACAAGAAAACCTCAGACCGGGAGGGTGTGAGGTTCAGGTGCACTTCGCTTCGATGTTAGCGTTAATTCTTGTCAAATTTGGCGAAAGTGTCCACCCCTTGAAGAGGCCTCTATTTTGGATTTACCCGGACAAAACCGGACACTACGAGTTACTTCGGGTTACTCCGGGTTACGTCCTCCGGCCAAATGGATAGCAATCCGGCTCATGGCTTTGCGCCAGTGTGCGTAAGGCGTCTTCCGGTTCACACCCAGATCTTCAGCAATCACTCGCCAAGGCAACCCTGAAGCACGAAGCCAGATCAGCCTGCGTTCCTCCTCACTGACCCAGCGCAGCCAGCGCATGCACTGCACCATTCGGTCAACCTCATCCTCCGAAGGCTCGGGGAGTCTCAGGATTTTGTTTTCACCCTGGTAGACCTCCCAGCGATTGGGATTGATCTCCGGCCAGAAGGCGGAGTACCGGAGATTAATCCCTGACGACACTCGTCGTGCCACCAGCCAGGCTTCCCGATAGCGATTGGCCAGTTCGTTGATGTCCATTTCGACGCCTCTCTGAGTCGATTTCCAGCCGGAAATATCACGTGTCAGTAAGGTTGGAAATTTAAGTTCCAACCTTACTTATATAAGTAAGGTGTTCTGGAAATTGGAAACGGGTTATTTTTCAACAAGTTACACGTTTCCAGAGCCACACCATTTCCTGGAAACTGGAAATGCGACATATGTCATTCAATTTTGTAGATTTCTTCATGCTTTCAGACTGTTAGAGCACCTTCTTAAACTTTTCTCCGTTTCCAAAAATCTGGAAATGTTCTGGAAATGCTGGAAATTGGAAACGCTCTGGAAACGCTAAATCAGTCATTTTTCAGCCGATCAGCACCCTCTTCGATCCGGCCTTTGCCATCAGCAAATGGTCCCCAGGGAGAGTCCAGCCACTTATGTTCTTTTGATCCCATAAGTGTACCCTTGACCACTCTTGGAGGACGCTCACTCAACAATTCCTGAACCATATTTTCCAGCTTGTGTCTTGGCATATGATGGAAGGCTTCAGGAAGACGATGCCGGTGTTTGAAGACACCATTAACACCTGTGTGTGTAAAAGGATGCCCACGACTGGCAGCCATTCTGATGCCACCTGCCAGCACTCCCAGCAGGTCATAGGTAGAAGGCTGCTGACCTTTTATCCTTGCGGTCAGATCTTCCAACAACCCGATACCGTTGCGTTTATAGGTCCGGATTGTCCGATCCGCCGGGCCATTGGATTTCACCACCGCTCCCTGGTAAAAACTTCTCGACTCGGGAATCAGGTTCAGGGTCTGACAAACCTGTTGAACCACCAGATCCTGAGCAGGCCAGAAGGCATAAGCCATACGAACACCATCCACCAGCGCACTACTGCCTCGGATGGCATCTCTGGCTTGCTCTGCGTTTTCGATAGGTTTCTGCCCTGGTGGCTTTCGCATATGGTGTACCACAATCACAGTGGCTCCAGTTTCACTGGCCAGGTTTGCTAACAGCCCTGTCAGGTAGCTGCCCACCGCAGGATCGGCATTCACATCGGCATGGACAAAAGACGATAAAGGATCAAAAACCACCAGTTTGAGATCTTCAATGGCCTGTAACTGCCTGACCACCTGGGTAAACTCCGTTGTCGTTCTTGGCCCTTCCGGAGTTTCCCTGACCATAGGGAATGGCCCACCTGCATTGGGTAAGGGAATGATGACCAGCTTCTCAGGTGACTTCAGTCTCAAGTCAGTTGGGTCCAGTTTTTCCAGGCGGCGATGCACTTCTGCCTGATCATCCTCAGATGTGAAGACGACTGCGGTTCCGTGCTGTAAAACCTTGCCACCAAATACTTCGACCGTGAGACCGTCGCAGCAGGCAATTTCCAGCGCCAGTTTCAGGGTGAGCATCCCTTTGCCGGTATCACCCATTGCAGCAAGAATGGACACAACCCCCAATGGAAACGAGCCTTCAATAAGAAAATGCTGTTCAGGAGCCTTGCCTTTATAACGAAGCGCACTCCAGTCTGACAGCTGCTGACTTGATTGTCTTGCGTTCGGTGCTGGCTAGCCAATGGTCGATATCAAAACTTTCTTGAGCAGCATCAGCCGCATCCCATTTCCCTGGTTTGTCTGCGGGTGGTTTCAAAATCACTACCGACAAGGCTCCTGCATCAGCGATGGCTTTGGCTGCACTGAAGGCATATTCCAGCCCAGCGTCGTCATTATCAGGCCAAAGCGTCACTCGCTTGCCCTTGAGAGGTGACCAGTCCGTTTTATCCGTAGGAGCCTTGGCACCGTTCATAGCTGTAGTAGCGCAATAGCCGCTATCAATCAAAGCCTGGGCTGCTTTCTCTCCCTCCACCAGCAACACTTCGTCCGCTAACTTAATGCCCGGCTGGTTGTAGAGCGGTCTGGGGTTGGGGGTTTTGGTTTTGCGGGTCTTTACATCCCAGGGCCGGAACTCCTTTCCATCCGATGTGTCATAACGGTAAACACAGGCGATCAGATTACCTTCAGCATCCTGGTAGTCCCACTTGCCGGTATGGTGACCCAGATCCTCATATTCTTCCTGGTGGTTGGCAGTAGCTGGTGGAGTGAATGACGGCATACCCAGCCAGTCCGCCATAAACTGAATGATCTCGGGGAAATCCCTTTGTGCATCCAGCTTCTGATGTTCTGCCGTGAGGCTGATGATGTCGCCGCCTTCACCACTCTCAAAGTCGTGCCAAAGCCCGCTGCCCAGTTCCACTTCCAGACTCTTGCCTTTCTTGCCCTGGACATTGCCCAGCACAAACTTCTGACCTCGTTTTTTGCCGTTGGGAAACAGCCAGGCCAGATACTCTGGCATCCGTTCCTGAATACGACGTTTAACGTCTTCTGCATCCAGTTTCTGAATCGTGCCCTGCTCTGGGGCATCATTAAAATCAAGCCATTTGTTCTTCATTGTCACAGTCCCTGTAGGGAAAAGCCCACCAGCGGGTGGGCATCAGAGCCTTAATCCCACTGGTTGTTGTAGCTTTCAGCCGGATGGGGCGCTGAATCCGGAGGACTGTAGAGCTGTGATTGCAGCTGAGCCTGGGAATGACCTCCCTGTTGAGCGGTTTGTGGATGACCTTGAGGTGCTGTCTGTCCAAACATCAGCTGGGCATACTGCTTGTGCTCCGGTGTGATGGCCTGCTTGATGACATTCTTGGGTTCGTCGTATTGATCCTTTTCAGTACTGACCTTGGCGACAAACTCAATACCATCCAGCTCTGACAAAGACTGCAACTGTCGGGCTTTATAAGCTGGTGGACTGTTATCCTCGGCCTTGATATTACGTGCTGATTGCAGGATACCCCGGACAAAAGACCGGCCCATGTTCTCCCACTCCAGGCCTTTGGGGCTGTGCATCCCGATCAGGGACCAGACCTTACGTTTGGCGTACTGACCTTCCAGCACGGTAAACTCGGCATTGAGATAGATGGCTCCAGTATCACCACAGGTAGCGTAACCACCCGTCCAGCCCATTTCGGGATTGTCATATCCTCCGGGTTTAAGAGTCATACGAACTTTGACCAGGGTTCCTGAAGGAATGACGTCGTAGCTGCCCTGGTCAGTGGCATCATTAAAGTCGTTCCAGCGTGCCATCGGTTTTTGCTGATTCATTGCTCTTTGTTGGCTCATGGCTGTTGCTCCATTCCTTGGGATTGAGTTTCAAACTGGACAGGCTGCCTTGATCCACTGCGGATCTTGGTAAACAGCTGTCCGAGGTGAGGCGGTTCGAATACATCCAAACGACCGCTGCGATCTTTGGCCGGGTAGCCATAGGGGTTGAGGGTCTGGCAAACAAAAGTACGACGCAGGTTTCCTTCTTCATCGGGCAGGCTGGCCAGGGTAATCACTTGGTCAACGATGCCAGGCAGTTCCAGACCGGTTTTACTGCCTTCGATCTGGGGCTGATGGAGCTTGCGGTTAAAGTCGTCCACCCGCTCTTCCAGGATGGCGACAAAGACCACATTCTTGCCCCTTGCATGTTGCAGATGAGTCAGTGCCGCAATCATCTCCTGACCGTGCAGCCCATAGGCTCCCCGAGTGTCCGGCTTGCCGGTTTTCTCGAGAAAGCCTGGGGCTGTCCCTTGCACCATTGAAAGCAGAGCCGACCCAGCACCGTAATGGAATCGATAAAGTAGGTGTCGTACTTCTCCAGCGATTTGGGGTCACCGTACTTACGACACACGGCTTCATAATGCGCTTTCGAATACACCTGATCGTCCCGAAGGGCTGGGTTGGGACCCGCCAGATAGACGGCAAAGTTTCGGAACTCAGACCAGGTGGCTGGACGAAGGGTATCACCAGGCCACTCCTGCACTGCCAGATCACCGGCTTCCAGATCCACAAACAGAGTGGCGTCAGGGTTGAGACTCAGCAGCTGGGTGGTTTTACCCACCCCACTGTTGCCCAGCAGTACACACTTAATGCCCTTGTGTTCCTGGCTACGTTGTTGCGAGTTGAGAATGGGAAGGCTCATGACTACCCTCCCACCAGCTGGTAGGTGCAACGTCCTGGCTTCACTTGCAAGGCTGGCTCAAAGGATCGACGAACTTCCTGAGGCCAACGATCAAACTTCTCCTGGGGCACTGAGTAATGAACATCCAGGAACTCAGAAGGATCTTCTCCCTGCTCCTGAATCCGCTGAGCTATGGCCTTCAGTTTTTGTTGATCCCAGCTAACTTCCCTGGGCAGATCCACCAGCACTCGCACACCTTCATCTTCAAAGCTGATTTCACCGAACTCTTGCTGCAGTTGAGCCCGGATCTGAGAAGCCTTGAAGACATACTTGTAGGCGATCACCGACGCCAGCCATTCTTTCTGAACCGCTAAATGGGACAGGCCTCTTTCCACCTCTTTCTCGAGCTTCGCCAACTCTTCTCCAGAGCGAGCAGCCAACTCAGCAACCCCCATACCCTGAATATTTTCCAGCTCACTGCTCATACATCACCTTCCTGACAGACGATTGGCTGCGATGTACCCGCATGGGTATGCGAAGCTTCATGCGCTTCAATATCTGACAACCGATAAACGACACGATTGCCCAGCTTGATATAGCAAGGACCCAACCCGCGCATACGCCACTTCTCCAGGGTATAGGGGCTGATCCGCCAGCGGTCGGCCAGTTCTTTCTGGCTCAGGTGTTGCACTTCCATTTCATGCTCCTTCTTGTTTTTTCCAAAGGCAGGAACAATCATGGGGCAGTCGGAGTAGCCGGGAGGTAGCTGAGGCGTAGCTGGGAAGTAGCTGGCGTATATTTATGAAAAAATGAGAACTTTTGCGGCAGGAAAGGCGTGAGAGTGGCGAGCTGAAAACCCGCCACTAACAAAGGAGTTTACTTATCTCCTTTCTGTTGGTTAGGGTTCAGCTGCTTCCCTCTATTACCTTGATTTTTGGAATGAGTCTGATTTTGACCTGGAGTACCTTTATTTGAATTACCCATGTCAGCTGGATGGTTTGACTTCTTGGACATAACAACCTCGCTGTAGACCGTAATATTCAGTCATAAATTGAAGATCACCAGGACTTTACTGCCCCAGCGAAATAAGGATAGCCAAGAATCAAGCTGAAAGTTTCCGCCGAGTTAATCTCTCCGCCTTGATACTCCAGAGTTTGTTTTCATAACAAATGTAATCCTTCCATCGGTTGTCGTTATAACAGTTACCAGGGTGAGTGACTTTAAAGCCCTCCTCATTCAACTGCTCAGTCGTAATCCCTGCATTACCTGCTAACCAGGCATCATAGATCAGGGTGGTCACCGTACAGCGTTTCTCACCACGAATATCCCAGGGTTCTCTATCATCCGCTTCAAACCGGCCAACAAGCCCTTGTACCGACCACTGTACTTCGAGTGATCCAAGATCAGGCTGGAAGGTTGCCCGCAGTACATCTTTCAGCTTTCGGGCGTTTATCTCACAGGGACCTTCAGAAGACAGCAACGACATAATCGACACAATCGGATACGGGCCTGGCAAGGGAAGCAGATGGTCAAAGCGCTCGGATACCGTTAGGACCACTCCGGGAGCCTTACCCTTCCAGCTTTCCAAGCTTTGATAAATGCTTTTGAAGCCGCTCATACTGGTCAGATGTCGGGCAAGCAGAACCTGATAGGGTTACCCACTTACCTGAGTATTCCCCAACCACTCGAGCAGTTCAGGAATCACCGTGACCTGTTCGCCTGACAATTTAAGGTGACTCTTGAGCACTTTGATTAGCCAGCCCCGGTCGTACTTGTATTGTCGCTGCTGCTCTTCCGTGACCTCAACAAAGCCTTCGGAGACGCAGTAACAGGTATAGACGCCCGGCTCCCGCTCAACCACTTCCAACCATTGCTCTCCGTCGTCGGTATCGATAGGTATATCATAAGTCAGCCCACCAGGAGTCAAAGCTCCAGAGCTGACGATGTCTGCAGCTTCATTAGGCCTGTCTATATCCAGGCTCGCTTTCAGAACCGTGTCAAAATCGGTTTCGTACAGACCAGCCAGATAACGAAATGAACGCTGTTTATCAGGCAGCTTTAACGCGTCAGTCATGAGTCAACCCCCACTCCCTGAGCTTATTCCAACTGAGATGACGCTCTCGTTCGGTTAGATCCTGCAAATTGGAGGTACAGGGCTCTTTCAGAATAATGATGGTACTGTTAGCACGACTCTGCCCTTCCTTTTTCCTGAACTTCACGGCAATGGAAGCCTCAGCAACAGAATACTGGCCACAATTCAGAAAGTGTTCTATCTCATCCTCTTTCAGCACCTGATAGACATCTTTTTCATGGGCTTTATGAGCCGGAGATCGAACGGTGTAAGGTGCCTTGGTTCGGGTCGATTTAAATTTCAGATAGGAGACAGAGACCTGTTCGATCCCTTCTTTCCGGGTGAATGGCAACACTGGATTTGACTTCAGGACATCAAGCGTAAGCTGTCTTCTTTCCAACTTCTCTGGAGCCTGCTCTATCCCCAGTCCCTTGCTGGTGAACAACTGGGCCAGCTGCTCGCGTTCCTGCTTCTTGCGAATCACCACTTCCAGTTCACCCTTCTGCGGATTCCAGAGGAAAGCATACTCCCTCGCTGGTCTGACCATGGTTTCCCGGAGTGCTTTCTTCTCTTTGGAGACTTCCTTAAGTAGGCTGGGCACACCTTCCCGGTAAACCATCACTTGCTGCAGGGTTTCTGTGGTGCCATCGATGCTTGGGCGTTCACGTTGAAACAACTCCACCAGCACTTCATCATCACCACCAAAGTGCTGTGTGAGATACTCTTTTAATCCTTCCAGATCCGGGAGTTGATTGACGCTGGACAACACTTTGAAACTGTCCCACTTCGCTGTCAGACGAGCTTCATCGGCAAAGCGCTCACTTTCAGCCTGTTCAAAGATGGATTGTTCATGAAGAAGAACCCAGGCTGCCTGATTATAAGGATCATCCTGGGCAATATACTCGGCTTTATTCTTGACCAGCCTGGCCAGTAACTCCTGACCCACTTCGTCCGTCATCTGGTCAATGCGCCGGGTCAGGTCATCAAAGGTCTGCCGCTGTCTCTTGTCGAGGTTGGCACAGGCGTCTTTCAGATTGATGGTGGTACTGAATTCCGGTTCATGAGCAAGAATCCTTTGCGCTCTCGTCACCCCGGTTAGCTGTAATAGCTGACGACAATAGTCACCCCGAACATATTTCAGGACTCGTTTTATATGGGGCATCCTATCCTCCGGTTTTAGACTTTCTCTACATCTACACCTTGACCTCTTATACAACAGAGTTTTTGTAATTTTTTTAAGTCACTCATCTTGTCCCTGATTGTCTACTCTGTCAATCCCCCGGAAAACACCGGATGGAACCGGTTACCCCGGTATGGATCTTATATAAAGAAAAGACAACACTCAGATAAGAATTCGAAAAACAATCCGGCGTACATCATGGAAGAACTTTTATCAAAACAACCGGTATCCTCTAGAGAAGAGATAACCGAATTATTGGCTCACGCCATTCTGAGAAGCTATTACCGACAGTACCCCAAATCCACTACATTCCCTGAAAAAGACTCTGTTCGACTGGATATACCGGCCAACTCATGCATGACTGTTAACACTGCTGAGAAAAACGACGGAGACTGATTATGAAAGACAGCCAAGAAGAAAAAACTCTGGCAGTTCGAGTGCTGGAGCTTCAGAGAATGAATACAGAACAGCTTAGACAGAAATGGTTTCAGCTCTATGGAAAACCGGCACCAGAACTGGACCAACGTATTCTTCGCCAGCGCCTTGCGGTCAGAATACAGGAGCTGGTATTGGGAGGTATGACGGAGAGAACCAAGGAGCGTCTGCAGGATGCCAACCGCCATAGGGAACACCAACAAAAAACCCTAAAACGGCGTACAGTAAAGCCACCACCAGGAACGGTTCTCACCAAGGACTACAACGGTGAATCACATAGGGTAGTGGTAACGCCGGAGGGCTTTGAGTACAGGGGACAGACCTACTCAAGCCTGTCGAAGATAGCCAACCTGATCACCGGCTCTTATTGGTCTGGACCTCTGTTCTTTGGTTTGAGAGGGGATAAAAATGGCAAAGAATAACGCTGAATCAGTTAAAAAGCGCTGTGCTGTCTATACCCGAAAGTCCTCAGAAGAAGGACTGGAACAGGAATTCAACTCACTCCATGCCCAGAGAGATGCAGCCGAGGCCTATATTCTCTCCCAGAAACATGAAGGCTGGGTTTTGGTACCCGACGACTATGATGATGGGGGCTACTCTGGGGGAAACATTGAGCGTCCTGCCCTTCAACGTCTGCTTCGTGATGTCAGGGCAGGCCTGCTGGATATCATCGTTGTCTATAAAGTGGATCGCCTTAGTCGTTCACTGGCCGACTTTGCCCAGCTGGTGGATTTGTTTGACCAGCATCGTGTTTCCTTTGTTTCTGTCACCCAGCAATTTAATACCACCAGCAGTATGGGCCGTTTGACCCTGAATATTCTGCTCTCCTTCGCCCAGTTTGAGCGAGAGGTGACCAGTGAGCGTATCCGTGACAAGTTTCTGTTGTCCAAGAAGAAAGGCATGTGGATGGGAGGCAATCCACCCTTGGGCTACGACGTAGTAAACCGAAAGCTATTGATTAACAGGAAAGAGGCTTCTGTTGTACGACTTATTTTTGAACACTTTGCAGCCACCCGCTCGATCATAGCCACCTGTGAGATGCTCAATGCCAAGGGTTACAGGACCAAACAGATCCCTTTAAGAAATGGAGGCTTTCGTGGTGGTATAGCTTTTGCCAAAAACGCCGTCTATCGCATTCTCAGAAACCGGATTTACATGGGTGAAATTGGCAACAAGGGAGAATGGTTTCCAGCGGAGCATACGGCCATTATTTCCAATGACCTCTGGGCCAAGGCAGTGGCAGCGTTCGACATTGAATCCATACAGCGCTCACGGCAGTCTCGATTAAGAAAGAATCCCTCCTTCCTGAAAGGCCTTCTTTTTGGGCCGGATGGCCATGCCCTGTCAGCCACCAGCACACGAAAGCAAAACGGGAAACTGTTTCGTTACTACGTCAGCTATTCAGCACAGTCCAAAGGCTACTCAAACGGCCCACTGCCGCCCCTGTCGGCCTCTGTGTTGGAAAAACTGGTGCTGGAGAGTACACAACGACAGCTGGCCAGCCCGGAGCTGTTACTGCACGTATGGGAGAAGGTGGAAAAGACTGAGCCGCAGATCAGCATTGACAGGGTTCGCCTGGCCCTGAATGACTTATCAAGCATCTGGGAGGAGCTATTTACTCCTGAAAAGCGCCGTTTAATCGAGCTTTTGATTCACCGCATTGACCTGACCCCAACGACTCTGACCATCCTGTTCAAACCGGATGGCATTGATTCTGTCGTATCAGAACTATCCCCCACTCACACGGAGATCGAAGACCATGGCCTACGTACTTAAAAACGGCGAGGAGCAGGTTGAGTTTCTTGAAGAGGAAAATCTGATCAAAGTAACCCTGCCGATTCGCATGAATCAACGAGGGGGCAAGACCACCATTGAAACACCAGCTGGAGCCATTGACCCACCGGAAATGAAGCAGATACAAATAGCCCTGATTCAGGGTCATCGCTGGCTAAAGATGCTCACCCGGCAAAAGTTCTCCAGCATCAAACAGCTGGCTGAGAAGGAAAAGGTGGATAAGGCCAGGGTCTCAAAGTGCATCCGCCTGACCTGCCTGGCCCCGGATATCCAGGAAGATATTCTGTGTTATCAGGGCAAGTGGCAGTTATCGATGAAAGATTGCATGAAACCCTTTCCGATGCTCTGGTCTGAGCAGCGGGAACATTTCAAAGTAATCTCACCTCAAACAGATATCATTAATCCAGTATCTCAATCTTGAAATCCACTCCTTCAACCAGAAACTGTTCAGGATCACTGACCGATTCAATCCAATCGAGAATCACCTCATGATCCTCTGAACAAATCCCTCCCTTAGACTCAGTAGTTGCCCTGTATAAGCCTAATTCTTTTGAAACCCCTGCCAAATCATCGAAATGCTGTTCTGGATATGGACTGTAGATACTAAAAATTTCCAAAACACAGTATTCCCTAATACTTTCATCATTATTATTGCCCGAAGAGTAGTAAACACACCATTCTTGAAATTTTCCGGTTGGTACTGGCATTTCCCCATTCCAAGTCGAGACAGCCTTATCACATACACTAAAGCCATAACTCCCAGACACGCCTGGTGCTGAGTCAGGCAAATTACTTAGCGCATACTGAAGGTCTTTTATGATTTGTTTCTGCTGCTTTGTTACTGACTTCTGTTTCCCAAGCCAATCCCCAAGCTTTATTGCAGCTTCAATAAGCGGCTGCTCCTCTGGCAGTATTTGAAATTTTTGTCTCATTCTTCATATTAAGAGTTTACCCATTTAGTACTATATTAGACTGCCTGTTTCAGTTCCCTAAGGCTACCGTATGATCAATAACAAACCGGCCAACGACCTCCAGCCCGAAAAAGAAACCAAAGTGCTGTTTTAAAAAGGAAAACTAAAGTGGAGGCAGTAGTACCCCAGTTCCTCCAGAAAACCAGAGAAGAGAGAAAAACCAAGAGGAACAGAAAGGAAAACGGGGAAAGGGATGGTTTTGCCAAACCGGGGAAAAAGGCAAAAACCCTTTATACGTAGGCTCAAACGAGAAAAACCCCGTAGACGAAAGTCTACGGGGCTTTCAATATATGGCGGACCGGACGGGACTCGAACCCGCGACCTCCGGCGTGACAGGCCGGCATTCTAACCAACTGAACTACCGGTCCGCTGCATTTTTCACATACTTTTTATCAAACCAAGTATGCGGTCACGCATTCTCTTTCGAGAAAATGGTGGGTGATGACGGGATCGAACCGCCGACCCTCTGCGTGTAAAGCAGATGCTCTCCCAGCTGAGCTAATCACCCGACTTCTCTGCGCGGTGCGTTGCGCTGAAGTGAGGCGAATATTATGTAGATCAGACGAAAGTGTCAAGGGGGAAAACAAGGTAAAATCAGAACTTAGGCACTCTTCTAGATTTTTCTACTCGTTTATTCCCACAGATTGGAAGAAGCGAAACTTCTCCCTTGGATAAGAACAAATGTTCTATGAGTGCTGCTGGATTCAAGAAATATTTGCAATATACCCATCGCCTTTCAAAGGCTACGTTGCTGTCTGCGTTCAATCAATCCAATCATCCACTCTTCGTAAACTCATGGGGCTATGCTCAGTTATTACCCTGAAGCATATTGAAGCACAATGGGTATAGGCCCGTTCAATTAGCCAGATGCATATAAACTTTCACCCGACCCTCTTCTTTTCCTCGGTCTATTTTAACCTGCTGAATGGTTACCTCATAACGGGTATCCAAAGCGACCATCCAGGCCAGTAGCTTCTGATAGGCTGCATCTTCGATCCAGACGCCCAACCCTTTTCGGTCTGGCTGTACACGACTCAATGTCAGCTCTGCCTGTCTGGCACTGCCTGACACAATGGAAGACAAGTCCTTTTTGGCACCTGAAGACTTTTGTTTCCTTTGGGCCATTTTTGCCTGACCAATATTATCTGCCATCCATTCGTGAATGGTTTGCTGGTGTGCGAACTCTTCTTTCTGTTTTTCATTCCAGACTGTAACAGGCTCCCAGACAAAAAGATAAACAGCCCCCAGCAACAGGAAAGACAACAGAAGATGAAACGCTCTTCGATCTTTCTCTGGCATAAGCTCATACTTAGCCTGAAGCTGTAACCAGAGCGGACTTTTCTGGAGTAGACTAGTCAGTTTCATCAGCTTCACCTGCCTATCGTCATACGGGCATTCACACCCGTTTTTTCTTGATTAGCGCTATCAAGTCGTGCACTCAGCCCTGAGGATTTCACTGCTGCGAGCAATTTATCGACCCCTTCAAGATTGTCTGCCTTGAGCTCAAGCACCAGCTTCCCCGATGCCTCGTTGAAATCCATGCTGACGGGTTTCAACTTAAGGTCAGGCAACGCTGAGGACACCGCCGATACTTGTTGTAACAGAGGCAAGAAAGGTTCTCCTCCTGCTTTCTGCCCAACACTTTTTAACCGACTTTCCATACGACTTTTAAGGTTAATGCTGCCAACTGACTGGGTCTTGGCTTCCAATACCTGCTGATCTTGAGGAAAAACCTCCAGATACAATGCAGCGTTATTCTGCCAGTAGTCCTGAGCCTGTTGATGCAATAGAACACCTTCCCCAACTTTCAGACCCAGCTCCAGTAATAGCCAGACAGAAGCTACTAAGGCAAAAGGCTTCCAGCGTCTGAGCTTGCGACTGGCTCTTTTTGGACACTGATATGGCCCATGGCGCAGATCCACCAGTTCAGCGGACCGCATGGAGGAAAAATAAAGCTCAGCCAGATATTCAAAAGCACTCCCGGTCAAAGGGTCCTCTTCCACTAGCCAGCCACTTTCATCCAACCACTGTTTGACTTGTTCTTGTTTATCCGTGGCTAACGGCACCAGACCATCAGCAAACTTCATTCTGGCATTAACAAGCGCCGTTGATTCTTCTGTAGTTGAATCAGCATCGGTCTGAAGAATGGTATCACTGGCCTTTTCCCCCCAGTGACTCAAAACAAATTTCAAAGCCTCATAATCCAGACAAACACTGGATTGATCTGGAGCAGAAAGAATGACAGTGTCATTTTCAAGCAGGAGATTTAGCTCCTGAGGCTGAGCATTAACAAATTGAAGCTCTGCCATCACTTGCTGAGCTGAAAACCCCTGTTCATCAAGGCAGGCTAATAAAGACTGCATCTGCTCATGAGGCACAGCCGATACTGAAACCTGGTCACGTTTTCGATGGAGATAACTGGCCAGATGCATGGACTCAATGTCATCTGCCAGTGACTCTTCAATCATAAAAGGTAATGCTGTTGAAAGATGCTTTCTCTGACCACTGTTTATAGGCAGCTGTCTATGCATGACCAGAGTGCCTGGTAGTAAAATAACCACCTGGTCTGGCATTTCATCTTCCAGAGCTGTTTCATCCAGTTCCTTATTGTCAGGCTGCTGGACAACAAACTGGATCCAGTCCTTTTTGACCTCCCTCAGCTCCGAGATATGAACATCTCCTAAAAGCTGTCCATTCCCAGCGAAAGCCCCCCACTGAACTCGGGTATCTGGCTCAATCCGGGAAATCGGTGGTGGTATCCGAATCAACAGGATGTTTTTCATTATTAGACCTCAGGATTCCTTCTTGGCACTTACCCAATAATCGTTGGGTCCAATCTCACGACCGGCGATTTGAACCTGCCCTTCTGCATTACGATACAGGAGGGTTCTTAAATAGAATGTCGTATCACGATACGTTGCCTTGATATAAGCAGTGAAATAATTACTAGTAACACCCAGGGGCACTTCTTTGAGAGCCTCCGTTTTATCTTTCAAGGCTGGTAAATTGGCCAAATCTTCCAGATTGGCAAACCCTTTCGCACTCCGAGCATCAATAATAGTCGCTGTATCCCCTTCTGTGAGTTTATCAGAGAGGGAACGCATGACTTCTGGGAGCGCTGTATTAACATTGATCTTGGTATTATTAGGCAAAGTCGTTACCAGTGGCGCCAGCAATTGAAACTCTACGCTGCCGACCCCCTCGATCAGTCTTAATTCGGATAATGAAACAAGTGGCGCATCTGCCGTCCTTCTTGGAGGTTCCATGACCAGATAATGATTATCTTCTGCGCCGGTTTCAGTGGGCTCTTGATCACTGTCAATCCAGTCCTTAATGGCTGAACCAATCTGTACATCAAGCCCCAGATTCTGCAATATCTGCTGGAACATGGCGTCAAACCTCTGACCACCCAAAGCTTCTGCAGCGAGCCAATTCAAATTAAATCGGCTGGTTTCATCAACAATCACCAGCTCGACACCCCCCTGATCCACGGCATAACCCACTTCCTGTATATTCCAGCGCTCACTTTCGTGATCCATGACCTTTTGCTTTTTCTTATCTTCTTCTGCATCCTGCTCAAGAAGCAGAGCAACGTACTGCTCAGCCCCTAATGCAAGATGTCTGGCCTGAATGCGCTCCAGATAACGTGTGTTTTTTTCAGTATGAAGCCAGAGACTGGTCACCATCTGGGAAGACATCAGTGTAATCATGGCGAAAATCAGGAGCACATAGATCAGGGCGATGCCTTGCTGCCGTCTAACTGACCTCATTGTTCATCCTCATCAAAACCGCCTTCATTATCAGACTTTGGCCACAGTGCTCTCTGCTGCCCTCCTTTCTTCGAATCTTTTCCCTGTTGATCCTGATCCAGACTTTTATGGGCATCGGAGGGTTTGTAATCCATCACAGGCAAAACCGTTACCAGCGCCCCAAAATTGCCATGTTGCAAAGTCAATTCAATGGCATGAGGCATCACTGGATCTTCTGATTTCCTGGCTTCTCCCGCTGGCTTTTGCTCCTCAGTTTGCTTTGCCGGAGGCCAACGACTGCTCCAACGCTTCTTCTCGTCCATAAAGCGTACTTTCAACCCATGCACATTGCTGAGCAGAACCTGCCGGGTCTGAACAGGGTCAGGTGCGCGATCCAACATTAGCCAGTAGTAACGAACCAGCTCACCCTCTTCCAGGTCATACGCCACTCTCTGTAGATTGCTCCTCAGCTCTTTTAAGGGGTTACGCCAGCCTGACCGGGTAAATTCAATAGCAAAGCCATCTCGACTGGGCGATTTGACAGCAGGCTGACTGTCACCAAATTCATCCCTCACTGATCGAGCAGCCATCTGGAAAAGATCTTTTTCCAGAATCAATTGCGCTCGTTGAATTTCATCGAGATTATCCAGAATTCCGTCAGTCACTTGCTGTGCACGACTGACCGAATCAAATAGCTTATAAGCCGCTGTACTGATCATGGCAAACAGCATAATGGCAACCATTAGCTCAAGCAGAGTGAACCCTTTACTCCCCTTCATTTCTTGGGCTTCCTCAGGTAGGAGTCCAGAAAAAATATCGGAGTATCATCATCACCCGGCTTTTGATTACCCACGAAAACATCTACAACTATTTTTCTAAAATCTCGCTCACTGGTGTCTCTAACGGTCCGCCGAACATACCAGTAATATCCGGCATAATTCTCAACCTTCCCCTTGATACCTTTTTCGGGCCAGCTCTTCTCTGCCTGGAGCCGACTCAGATATTGATCCGCCACTTGGGCAGCTAGAACCTTTTCCTGCATGTATCGCGTTTGGCGAATACTGTTACCGTCTACCAGCATCAACATGGACGCAGCAACAGCAAACACAACCAGTGCCACCATCACCTCGATCAGGGTGAAACCTCTGGAACTAGCGGACGACTTCGACATCGGACAAGCCATCGGTTTTCAACACCACCCTTTGCTTCTTGTTTTCATTGGGGACTACGTAGAGAGAAAAAGGGGTCACCTGGTAGTCAGAATAAAATACTACTCTAGGGCCTTCATTATCTCTGGGCTCCAGGTAAGGGAGCTCACCCTCTGCGGTATTCAGAAAGACATCCAGACTGTCAGGCATCTTATAGGGCTGAAAAGGCGTCTCCGTAATAGCGATCCACTCAGTACTTTCCAGAGGTAATACCCACCAGTGGTAACGACCGCTTTCATCAATTGAGAAACCGTATTCAGCATTGTCCAGTAGCGCCTTATCCCTCACCTGCGAGAACAGTACCTGCAATCTCGCAGCCTGCTCCTGAACGGTTTTTTGTGTATTTCCGGTCACTGGGCTGAGAAGCGTGATGCCCAATAAAATACCAATAATCAGAATGACAACCAGCAATTCAACCAGAGTGAATCCCCGGTTTTTTCTCTTTTCTGGCCTGCTATTCTCTAACACCGGACTGTTCATTGAGCTCCTGCAGTTATGACAAGTTTGATCAGATGCCGATGTTAATCTCACGACTCTTCCCAATTAGTGATATCTGCCTCAAGGCCTTCACCTCCTTCACGCCCATCCGCTCCCAGAGAATAGAGATCGTATTTGCCGTGATTTCCGGGCTGGAGATAGATATAAGCATTCCCCCAAGGATCAACGGGCGCTTTTTTCAGATACCCCTCCGGGTTCCAATTTCTGGGCTCAGGCGTAATGGTAGGCTTCTTAACCAGCGCATCGAGCCCCTGATCCGTTGAAGGATAAAAACCATTATCAAGCCTGAAAAGTTCCAGTGCCTGAGAGATCGTTTCGATATCGGATCGAGCCACCGTCACCTTAGCCTGATCAGGTCGGCTCAGGATTTTTGGTGCTACCATTGCCGCTAATATCCCCAGGATCACGACAACCACCATGATCTCGATAAGAGTAAAACCTCTTTGCACCTGTCTTTTCATCATTTTCACGACCTCATCAATGGATTCCGTACCTAAGAAGTGAAGACTTTGTCGACACTTCCAGAGCAATCTGCCCGGTGATCTGCAGATCCTGTCCTGTACGTCCTGTTTCTATCTTTGCGAATGCTGTCAGGAGTGACAGCATCCTCTGCATTTAGTTCAGCAGCTGATTCATATTCAAAATGGGAAGCAATATGGCAAGAACAATCACCATGACAACCCCTCCCATGACTACCAGCATTAACGGCTCAAAAAGTCCAAGCAGAAGTGAAACTCTTCCATCTAATTCCATTTGTTGATTCTGGGCAGTCCTGTCGAGCATTTCATCGAGCTCACCTGTTGATTCACCACTACCAATCATATGAAGCATCAAAGGTGGAAAATATCCGGTTTCTGCCAACGCTCTGTTCAGACTGGAACCTTCACTAACCCTTCGGGCTGCATTTTTTACCGCATCGCAAATGGCACGGTTATCTATAACCTGTGCTGCAATAACCAACGCCTCTACGAGAGAAACACCGCTTCGCGTCAAAATACTCAATGTACTGGCGAACCTGGCCGCACTCAGTGTTTTGCTGAACCTTCCTAAAATCGGAAGACGTAAAAAGAAACGGTCCCATGACATTCTCACGGCTGGTTTTTTAAGTGCCTGTTTAAAAGTCACAATACCGAAGAAAATAATGCTGAAAATAAAAGGCCAATACGACTGAAAACCTTCACTGGCAGCAATTAGAGCTATCGTAATACCAGGTAAATCCTGACCGGTATCGACAAAAACTTTTACTACATCCGGCACCACATACCCAAGCAGAAAACTGACAATGCCCAGGGCAGCCACCAGTAGAATGACCGGATACAACAACGCCTGCTGGACTTTCTGTGTGGATTTCATCCGGGCTTCGGTATAGTCCGCCAGCCTGTTCAGCACCTTGTCCAGATAACCCGCATGCTCACCTGCCGATACGGTAGCCCGAAACATCTGAGGAAAAATATGAGGGAAGTCTTCAAGACTCTGCGCCAGTGTGTAGCCTTCCAGAACCCTTGAACGAATCGCCAGCAACATGTTTTTCAACCGGCGCTTCTCTTGCTGTGAGGCAACTCCATAGAGAGCCTCCTCAACCGGCATCGCAGCCTGAATAAGTGTTGCTAGCTGACGGGTCAAAGTGGCCAGTTCTACGGCCGAAACACCTCGCTGAAACACGGTAGACAAACCACCAGCGTTATTTTTTTTCTGCTCCGATACCGGATTGACCGATAAAGGGGTCCACTCCCTGTCACGAAGCATTTGCCGGACGTGCCGATTACTGTCGGCCTCCAGAGTACCCTTATGCTGTTTGCCCTGCTGATCAAGGGCGATGTATTCATATGCAGCCATGTTGTGCGGTCATCCGCCTCCGATACGGATTAATCTTTCTGGGTCACCCTGAGCACTTCTTCCAGTGTTGTCAGACCAGCCAGTACCTTTTTGGCGCCATCTTCCCGTATACCTGTGGCGCTATGCCTGACATAGTCAGTAATCGCCTGTTCTCCTTCGCCAGCATGGATCATCCTTCTGACCTGTTCGTCCACCACGACAACTTCATAGATACCTGTACGACCACGGTATCCGCTGTGGTTACATTCCTTACAACCTTTTGCATGATAAAGATTAGGTGCACTGGCCATGTCCACGCCCAACTCTCGACATTCCGCTTCATCGGGCTGATATGACTGCTTGCATTGATCACATAGCATTCTCACCAGACGCTGAGCAATCACACCCAGTAAGCTGGATGAGAGTAGAAAAGGTTCAACGCCCATATCCTGTAAACGCGTTAATGCACCAATGGCGGTATTGGTATGCAAAGTTGAGAGTACAAGGTGTCCGGTTAAACTGGCCTGAACGGCAATTTCTGCAGTTTCGGTATCTCGTATTTCCCCCACCATGACCACATCCGGGTCTTGTCGGAGAATAGCCCGAAGCCCACGGGCAAATGTCATATCTACTTTGGTATTAACCTGAGTCTGGCCAATACCTTGCAAGTTGTACTCGATAGGATCTTCAACGGTAAGAATGTTTCGGCACTTATCATTCAATGAAGTAAGGCAGGCATAAAGTGATGTCGTTTTACCTGAACCAGTTGGCCCGGTCACCAGAATGATGCCATAAGGTTTGGCCAGTAAGCTGGAAACCCTCTTAAGATCCTGGTTGTCCATTCCCAGATGCTTCAATTCAAGACGACCGGCTGCTTTATCAAGAAGACGTAGAACGACCCTCTCACCATTACTGGAAGGTAATGTAGAAACCCGGACATCGACCTCTTTACCGGCCACCTTCAAAGAAATTCGCCCATCCTGCGGGATCCGTTTCTCAGCAATATCCAGTCGAGCCATAACCTTGATTCTTGAAACCAGCAGTGCCGCCAGGGTTCTCTGAAGACTGAGAATTTCCCTGAGAACTCCATCTACTCTGACCCTGACAACCAGATTACTTTCAAAAGTCTCGATATGGACATCCGAGGCCCCTTCTTTGATAGCTTCTGTCAACAAAGCGTTGATCAAGCGTATAACAGGCGCATCATCACTCTGCTCAAGCAAGTCTTCTGTAACAGGCACGGCTTCAGCAAGACTACTGAGATCCATGTCATCACTGATTCCGGCTGCATTCTGCAACGCTTCAGAACTGTCATTGTGATAACACTCAGACAGAACTTCAGAGAGTTTATCCGTATCTACCTTACGATACATGGGGGACTGACAGGTGATCCGGGTAATTTCAGAAAAAATATCAGCAGAGGGGACAGAACGAAAATAAAGCACTGGTTGTTCCTGCTCCCAAACCAGTACCACCCCATGCCGCTTGGCAAACGTAAATGGCAGACGCTGCAGCATCAGTCCCTGATTTTGGGATTCGGGATCTTCTGGAAGGGCAGCTGTGTCAGTCAAGGCTAACTCCTTGGATAATTAATAATTCCAGAACTTCTATTAGGGTTGATTGACGACGACTAGAATCAATCAGGTATTTTTTTGCTCTGAGCCTTGGAAATTGAATTATTCTTCAGGCACGTCACAGGAAGTGTGATCCAATATCCGAATTTTACAACTGAATTTTAAAAATGACTAAAACACAACCCCAAGATTTTGATCAAACAGAATTTTCTGTTTACTCTCGATTAATTGAAAACTGTTTTTGGTTAGAGCGTCAGCTTTTAAAAGTAGCACTCTTATGCTTTATTTAGATTAAGAATAGTCCATGACCCAGCACGTTTTTTTTCAATCAAGTAAATACTAAATAGAGAACACTATGAATTCAGAGGTCATGGCCACCTATTTAAAATGGGGCCATCGAAAAAACCGCTTCGCACTGACAGGATTGCTGACAATCGCCATGATTTTCTCATTAGGTATTCAGTCATTTTCCTTTTATGAATCAATGATAAAAGATAGTGGTCTTGATAATTCTGAACAAGTGTCTCAAATCCAACCTCAGGAAAAAGTTCTAACACCTAAAGACTTTGAGTTACTCTTTGGTATTAATCATCAACCTGAAGTCACCCAGCAGTCCGCCGATATTCCTGAAACAAGACTGAACTTAGTACTTAGGGGTGCCGTTGGTGAACGTGACCAGAAGAATAAAAATTCAAGTGCTATTATCCAAGGCAGCAATCAGGACAAGCTTTATGGTATCGGAGACACTCTTCCCGGAGGTGCAATACTGAGGGAAGTGCATTCGGATCATGTGGTTTTAAGTCGAAATGGCCAGCTTGAAACCCTGTACTTCCCTGATGCAGGCAAAGATGACCGGGCTTTACAGGAATACAAAAGCTCTACCGACGCTATGGATAAGAAAACAGAACGCCCCGGCTATACTCAAGAGCCGGATGAAAAATCACTTGAACAGCGCATGCAGGAGTTAAGAGACAAACTTCAGCAGGCGAATCAAGGGATTTGATAAAAGAATTAAAACCTCTTCATATGGTTAAGTGATGAAAACTAAAGACTGCCCATTAGTATCCATGGCCTCCAGACCTCTGCTTGCTGTGTTGTTTACTTTAAGCCTCCATAGCAGCGTATCTGCAGCAACAGCTCCAGCAAACACAACTGCCGTTCCAGTATCAAAAGCATCTGCACAGGCTCATAAGCCTGAAAACACTAAAGACAAAAAGTGGACACTGAACCACCAGAATGCTGATATTAGAGAGTTCATTGGACAGATCGCAAAAATTACCGGTGAGACCTTTGTCATTGACCCCAGAATCAAGGGCGGAAACACCGTTACGGTCATTTCCTCCAAACCTTTAAACGGCGACGAAGTTTACGATGTGTTCCTGGAAGTACTTTCTGCAAACGGATATGCCGTAATCCCCAAGGGCAACATTATCAGCATAGTGCCCAGTACAACGGCAAAAACCAGCTCTCCCAACGATAAACAGAAGCCTCGTGATGCTGTTATGACCACCCGAGTCATTGAACTCCACAGCGTTTCAGCCATAGAGCTGATTCCAATTATTCGACCTCTGATTGCCCAGTACGGACACGCAGCTGCGTCAGCGTCCAGTAATGCGGTGATTGTCAGCGATCTGGCTGATAACGTTGACCGTATCACCAAGCTGGTCAGAGAGCTGGATGAAACAGGCAATAACGATTACGAAGTACTTCAGCTAAAACACGCCTGGGTCGGTGATGTATCAAAAATCATCCAGGACACCCTGATCTCCGGTAAGGGGCAACTTCCCAGTGGACTTCAAGTTATTGCTGACGAGCGCAGTAACCGTCTGGTTATCAAAGGCAACGCCAGCAAGCGCCAAAGGGTCAGAAAGCTGGTTGAAACCCTGGACAAAGAGGGGATTCGCAAGTCCAACACCAAGGTTATTTTCCTCAGCTATGGCGATGCCAAAAACATCGCAGACATTCTTGCAGAAGCGTCCTCAACCATTCAGGACAGCCAGGAGAAGCAATCCAAATCATCATCGCAACAACCTTTACCTCAGCAGCCGGTTCAAACCAAAGGGCAGTCTTCCGGCAAGAGCAAGAGTGCCAAATCTGCGGCTAACGTATTTGTTAAAGCCGACGAGACTCAGAATGCTCTCATCATGATTGCGGATCCTGACACTCTGGCAGAGATGGAGCACATCGTGCGCCAGCTCGACATACCAAGGTCTCAGGTACTGTTGGAAGCCGTTATTGTGGAAGTGTCAGGTGGTATTGACGACGCCCTGGGAGTGCAGTGGGGAATAGACGGTAAGAAAACTATTCGTGGTGAGGCCACTACGAGCGGCACAGACGGTAAATCGACCACCAGTATTTCTGGCTCAAAGAGCAGCATAACAGGCCATATACTGAACAACTCTGCAATCACTCTGGGCTCTCTAGCCCTTAGAGGCGATAACTTTGGTGTACTGGTCTCAGCCTTGAGTGCAAAGTCTAATAATGACATTCTCTCTACACCCAGTATGCTGACACTCGATAATCAGGAAGCCGAATTCCTGGTAGGTCAGAATATCCCCATCAAGACCGGCTCCTATCAGACTTCAGCCAGTGGTGGCAGCAACAACCCTTTCACCACAACTAATCGAAAAGATGTCGGCATCAAGCTCAAGATCACACCTCACCTCAGTGAAGGTAATGGTATCCGGCTCGAACTGGAGCAGGAAGTGTCTTCTCTTGACGTAGGTACATCAGAGTCTCTTCTGAAGAATGATGACCTTATCTTCAATAACAGAACGCTGAAAACTACCGTTCTGGTGGATGACGGGCAAACCATTGTCATTGGTGGCCTGATTGAAAACATAAAGAGTCAGACCAAAAAGAAAGTTCCCCTGCTGGGCGATATCCCGATCATCGGAAACCTGTTCCGTTATGAACAGGATAAAAGTCAGAAACGTAATCTCATGTTATTTGTTAGACCCACTATCATGAGAAATTCTGAAACTCTGGCCAAAGCGACAAAAGACCGCTACACCAAACTCAAAGTCATTCATCAACATAACAAGAAAGCACCGGACATGTTACCTGAAGACCCATCAACTCTGTTTGAGCCAGAAGCATTTGATCTACGTAACAAGGATAAAAAAATCTGGCAGACCAACAACTGATTTTTATTCCTACCCAAAAAAGCCAGGTTACCAACCTGGCTTTTTTTATTTTTATAACTTCATGACAACGTCAGAACTAATTGCAAAACACTGACTCTTAATTTTCAAAAAACTGACATTAAAAATAAAAAAACCGTCTATAAATTATTCATCTTAAAACCCACCCATTGACTAATAGTTTTCATCGCCAATATGGGAGCTCACATCAGCAATCAAAAAACACTCAATATAAAACAGACTCCGAACACCAAAAAGAATCGTCCAGTCATTGGAGGTAATTTCATTAACTGATAATCACCAGGAACGCATCTTAGTAATCTAACAGGCTGCCAAATGACCAACAATGAGAATACAAGGTAAGCCGGGTTTACCAATAAGTTATTGAGATAGAGGTAGTAGCTGACTGGATATACTGACAAGAGCAATGCAACATACAAAGCCCTGCTCATGTCAAAACCGATCCTGACTGTCAGGGTACGAATACTGGAAGACTGATCATCCAGATAATCACGAATTTCATTGGACACCAGCAAGGCAGCCGTTAGCAAACTCACCGGTATTGATATCCATAGCAACTCATTACTCCATACTCCAGAAACGGCATAGTAAGATCCGCTCACCATCAAGACCCCAGTCAGAAGAAAGACTGCTGGCACACCCAACCCCCGGTGTTTGTAGACAACAGGCTCACCCGTATAAAAATAGCCTGCGACGACACCAAACAAACCCAAAAGGAACAGCGGTAAGCCTGTCATCCAGACAAGCCAAAGACCAATCACAATCGCAATCAGAGCAAAAAGACCCGCAATATAAAAATTCCTTTTGATCTGTTGAATCACCTGCCCTGCCAGCAAACCTGTTCGACCATTCCAAAAATGCAGATCAGCATGATCATTGGCAAGATTACTGGCAGCCTGCAATAAAAGGCCAGCAATCATCACAGCTATGGCTCTGACTAGATCGCCTTCGTCTCTCACATAGGCGACAGCAATCCCTACCCCACAGGTGATCAAAGCAACGGAGAAAGAGAAGGGCCTCAGCGCCCTGAAAAAACAGTACTTATCTGGATTCAGATTTGGTGTATCCACTGGAGGATTCCCTGAGGGTGGAGATAAACATGGGACTATGTGCCATTTAACGGCTGCAGCCTATAACGACATTCCGTAAGCTATTCAGCGGACACGGATGGCTACGACATATCAGGCTGAGTAAAAGAGGATAGCAGCTCGACAACCGCAAGATGAAACCATAAATAAATGAGAAGAGTGCTGAGCTTATAGTTGACAGAATACAGACGACTGGCTGAGAAATATCGACTGTGAATTTCGCCCATGATCGGGATAGGGCGTAGCCTCACGGCTACGCTCCTCCCACAACACCCAGCATACGGGTCCGTACTGGGCGTTTCGGCCAGTTAAGCGACCAACAACCTGATCAAACCTTCTTCAGGCTATTGGGATGAGCGATGCGTGCCATCAGGCTTGCATCGCTTGCCGGGCTTTCGTAATCCTATGATGCCGACACAACCTCAGCCCTCATAACGTCGCAGCCTCCGGTTCCGCCGTGACCACTTGGCATGAGTTCCAGTGTTTGCTGGATTTGTCTGCGTCCTGTGTATCGAATAACAGAAACTATTCACCACTCTGTACCGTGCAGGCCTTCACTGACATTCGCCAGCTACTATGCCGTCTGCTGACTTCTGTATGGCGATCAGACCACCTTACGATAGCCTCAGTCCGAAATATCAGACACCACACAGACCTCCCGAGGTAAGTCACACCGCCTTCGCCGCACAACCGCCAGATCTACTGCCTGAGTGTCCGGATGAGTATGGACTTCGTCATCACATGCTGACTCGTCCTCACACAGACAGCCTCATATCTGGTTTCTGTTCGTCGGCTCGCGGTTTTGCTCCACACCTGCACCTCACGATACAAACCTTGTGCTTCGCTAGTCCTTCGCCCTCATCTGGCTGGACAGGGGACTTTCACCCCCAAGCTGTGTGACATACTCAGCGCACCAAAGTAAAACGGCCCACCTCCTGAGAGGTGAGCCGTTTGATCAGTCCAGACTGATTCTGTCGCCAGAGGCTAAACCAGAACTTACCAGCCTGTTTTCTCTTTCAGAGCCTGACCGATTTCTGCCAGGGAGCGAACGGTTTTAACACCGGCTTCTTCCAGAGCAGCAAACTTCTCGTCAGCAGTACCTTTACCACCAGAGATGATCGCACCCGCGTGACCCATACGCTTGCCTGGAGGTGCAGTAACACCGGCAATGTAAGAGACAACCGGCTTGGTTACATTCTCTTTGATGTAAGCAGCAGCTTCTTCTTCCGCTGTACCACCGATTTCGCCGATCATAACGATGGCTTCAGTCTGTGGATCTTCTTCGAACAGCTTCAGAATGTCGATGAAGTTGGAACCAGGAATCGGATCACCACCGATACCGACACAGGTAGACTGACCATAACCGAAGTCAGTGGTCTGCTTGACTGCTTCATAAGTCAGGGTACCGGAACGGGATACGATACCCACTTTACCTGACTTGTGAATGTGACCTGGCATGATACCGATCTTGCACTCACCCGGAGTGATAACACCTGGGCAGTTAGGTCCGATCAAGGTAACACCCAGCTCATCACAGCGAACCTTGCAGTCCAGCATGTCCAGAGTAGGAATACCTTCAGTAATGCAGACAATCAGTTTGATGCCAGCATTAGCCGCTTCCAGGATAGAATCCTTACAGAATGCAGCAGGTACGTAGATAACAGAAGCTTCAGCGCCTGTTTCTACTACAGCTTCAGCAACTGTGTTGAATACAGGCAGACCCAGATGCTCCTGACCACCTTTACCCGGAGTTACACCGCCAACCATGCGTGTGCCATAAGCAATCGCTTGTTCGGAGTGAAAAGTTCCCTGAGAACCAGTAAAGCCCTGGCAGATCACTTTGGTGTCTTTATTAATCAGGACGCTCATTCTTATTTACCCTCCGCTGCTTTTACTACCTGATCTGCAGCGTCGGAGAGACTGCTTGCAGCGATGATATCCAGTCCACTTTCGGCCAGTTTCTTAGCACCCAGCTCAGCGTTGTTGCCTTCCAGACGAACAACAACTGGCACTTCAACACCTACTTCTTTCACTGCACCAATGATGCCGTCAGCAATCAGGTCACAGCGAACGATACCACCGAAGATGTTAACCAGAACCGCTTTAACACTGTCGTCAGAAAGGATAATTTTGAAAGCTTCGCTGACACGCTCTTTGGTAGCACCGCCACCAACGTCCAGGAAGTTTGCTGGAGCGCCACCAGACAGCTTAACGATGTCCATGGTGCCCATAGCCAGACCAGCGCCGTTTACCATGCAACCAATGTTGCCATCCAGAGCTACGTAGTTCAGTTCCCACTGAGCGGCGTGAGCTTCACGAGCATCTTCCTGAGAAGGATCGTGCATGGTTTTCAGGCGAGGCTGACGGTACAGAGCGTTGCTGTCGATGTTCAGCTTGGCATCCAGACAGTGCAGATCACCCGCTTCAGTGATAACCAGCGGATTAATTTCCAGCAGAGCCAGATCCAGATCTTGGAACAGTTTCGCCAGACCCAGGAAGATCTTGGTGAACTGCTTAACCTGAGTAGCGTTCAGACCCAGTTTGAAAGCCAGTTCACGGCCTTGGTATGGCTGAGCGCCTACCAGAGGATCAACCGTTGCTTTCAGGATTTTTTCTGGTGTTTCTTCAGCCACTTTCTCAATTTCCACGCCACCTTCTGTGGAGGCCATGAAAACGATGCGACGGGTTGAACGATCCACTACCGCACCGAGGTAAAGTTCCTGAGCGATATCGGTGCAGGTTTCAACCAGGATCTTGCTAACCGGCTGACCATTTTCGTCTGTCTGGTAAGTAACCAGGTTCTTGCCCAGCCACTTTTCAGCAAATTCACGGATTTCTTCCTTGGTGCTGACCAGCTTAACGCCGCCAGCCTTACCACGGCCACCTGCATGAACCTGTGCTTTTACAACCCACTGGTTTCCGCCAATTTCATCGGCTGCTGCAGCTGCTTCTTCCGGCGTATCGCAGGCAATACCCTTGGATACCGGCAGGCCATATTCAGCAAACAGCTGCTTGCCCTGATATTCATGGAGATTCATACTGACACTACCATTGTTGTTTTTTAATCAAATTCCTATCCACATCCGTGGATAAAAGGTTTCTTTATTTCGACCCCAGCCCCTCAGGTGTCGACATTAAACTTTGGAGGTCAGGCGCCCGAAAGACTCCCACCCCCTCTGATACATCTTCGTATCAGTTGCTCACTGAGAAGGCTTACTGAATCAACTGCGCCTTCCACACATCAGTAAACGATCCTGGTGAAGGCTGGTTATAAAGCTGACCAGCCTTCAGACCCTCAGTTAGCGGCGCTTGCGATTAGCAATATGAATCGCATGACCGTCTACAGCCAGAACTGCTTCATGCAGAGCTTCACTCAGTGTTGGGTGAGAGAAGATGGTCAGAGCCAGATCTTCAGTGCTTGCAGCAAATTCCATGGCAATAACACCCTGCTGAACCAATTCAGCAGCGCTTGGGCCGACTACATGCACACCCAGTACACGGTCAGTTGCCTTGTCAGCAATGACTTTAACCATGCCTTCAGTCTCGTTAGCCGCTAGAGCACGACCACTGGCAGCAAACGGGAAGGTACCGACCTTGTAGTCAACGCCTTCTGCCTTCAGTTCCTGCTCGGTTTTTCCTACCCATGCAATTTCCGGGTGGGTATAGATAACCGAAGGAATCAGGTCATAGTTCATGTGACCTTTCTGGCCGGCGATGATTTCAGCAACCATGATGCCTTCTTCACTGCCTTTGTGTGCCAGCATTGGACCACGAACAACGTCACCAATCGCGTATACGCCTGGTACGTCAGTTGCACAGTGATCATCAACAAAGATAAAGCCACGCTCGTCCATGTTGACGCCGCAATCAGCAGCCAGCAGGTTTTCGGTATAAGGACGGCGACCTACAGCCACAATCAACTTATCAAAAACCACTACTTTTTCACTACCGTCTGAGTCAGCGTAAGTCACATGGACTTCTTTGCCTTTAATCTCAGAGCCAGTGACACGGGCCCCCATACGAATGTCCAGTCCCTGCTTCTTGCAAATCTTCAGAGATTCCTTGGAGATTTGCTCATCAGCTGCTGCCAGGAAACGATCCATAGCTTCCAGAACAATGACTTCAGAGCCCAAACGGCCCCACACACTGCCCAGTTCAAGACCGATAACACCTGCACCAATAACCCCCAGACGCTTAGGTGTTTCCTGGAATTCCAGGGCACCGGTAGAGTCAACAATCAGGTCACCATCAGTCGGTGTTGGTGGAATTTCAACAGGACGTGATCCGGTTGCAACTACAACATTAGCGGCTTCATACACTTCTACAGTGCCGTCAGCTTTGGTGAGCTCAACCTGCTTGTTAGCCAGTACTTTACCAGCACCTTCCAGCAGGGTTACGCCATTCGCCTTGAACAGACCACCCACCCCGGTTGTCAGGGTTTTAACGATCTTGTTCTTGCGGGCAACCATTTGTGGCACGTCCATCTCAACACCGGAGTGATTGATGCCGTGCAATTTGAAGTCTTTTTGAGCTTCTACAAACTTGTGAGAGCTGTCCAGCAGCGCCTTGGAGGGAATGCAGCCCACATTCAGGCAAGTTCCACCCAGAGCTGTTTTGCCTTTGTCATCAGTCCACTTTTCGATACAAGCAGTCTTGAGGCCCAGTTGCGCTGCGCGAATTGCACAAACATAACCTGCAGGACCTGCGCCGATGACTACAACATCAAACTGATTTGCCATATCTTCTATTCCAAGAAAATGAGAATGGCGGCCTTATCAGCCGCCGCAAAACCCATGAGAGCTTACAATTCCAACAGGATGCGTGCTGGATCTTCCAACAGTTCCTTGATGGTAACGAGGAAGGTGACCGCTTCCTTGCCATCCAGCAACCTGTGGTCATAGGACAGAGCCAGGTTCATCATGGGCAGAATCTCCACCTGGCCATTGACAGCCATGGGGCGCTCTTGAATTTTGTGCATACCCAAAATAGCGGACTGAGGTGGATTCAATATCGGTGTAGACAAGAGCGAACCAAACACACCGCCGTTGGAAATAGTAAAGGTTCCACCGGTCATGTCCTCAATATCCAGCTTGCCACCCTGGGCTTTCTTTCCGTATTCACGGATTTTCGCCTCAACGTCAGCCAGGCTCATGTTTTCAGCGTTACGCAGAATAGGTACTACCAGACCACGATCACTGGAGACGGCTACGCCAATATCCTGATAGCCGTGGTAAACAATGTCATTACCATCAATAGAGGCGTTCACTGCAGGATAACGACGAAGGGCTTCAGCACAGGCTTTAACAAAGAAGGACATGAAACCAAGACGGACACCATGACGCTTCTCGAACTGGTCCTTGTAACGGGCTCTCAGTTCCATTACCGGCTTCATGTTGACCTCATTAAATGTGGTCAGCATAGCTGCGGTTTGCTGTGCTTCTACCAGGCGCTGCGCAACTCTAGCACGCAGACGTGTCATTGGTACACGTTTTTCCGTACGCTCACCCGCAAATACCGGGGTAGTAGCTTCCACCTGTGGAGCAGAAGAAGCCTGGACAGCAGATGCAGGAGCAGGCTTTTGCTCAGCATGACGAACCACGTCTTCTTTGGTCACACGACCACCTTTGCCAGTGCCGGCAATGGCAGCATGATCAATACCTTTTTCGTCAGCCATTTTACGGGCTGCCGGGCTAAGGATTGGCTCTTCCTGAGCAGCAGTTACTTCTGCTGCAGGCGCTGACTCAGCGGCTGGAGCCGAAGCAGAGGCTGCAGCGCCAGCTTCAAATATAGCAATAACTTCAGCACTCAGAACGGTGTCATCTTCGTTCTTGAGAATCTCTTTAAGCACACCGTCTGCTGGAGCAACTACTTCGAGAACTACTTTGTCGGTCTCAATATCAACCAACAACTCATCACGGGAGCAGGCTTCTCCAGGTTTCTTGTGCCATGTGGCAACCACACCGTCAGCGACAGATTCCGGAAATGTTGGTGCTTTTATTTCAGTGGCCATTATGGATCCTTTCGGGGTTGCGACCAGACGCCCCGGAGCCACCGGGGCGTCGTCAATTATACGTTAAAAGCGTCTTTTACCAGCTTCTGTTGTTCTTCAACATGCTTGGACATATAACCACAGGCTGGCGCGGCTGAAGCGTCCCGGCCTGCATATTCCAAACGCAGGCTGTTGGTATGATTATCCAGAGCACGGCGCATATGATGCTGACTGCAATACCAGGCACCCTGATTCATGGGCTCTTCCTGACACCAGACAACATCTTTCAGGTTTGGATAGCTGGCAATCAACTCATCCAGATCATCCTGAGGGAAAGGATACAGCTGCTCGATACGAATAATGGCTGTATTCTTCAATTCATTTGCACGTTTGTACTCCAGCAAGTCGTAGTAGACCTTGCCGCTGCACATGATCATGCGAGTAATTTCCGCAGAATCGTGCTCATCAATTTCAGGAATAATGGTCTGGAAACTACCTTCCGCGAGATCTTCAAGCGTAGAAACCGCCAGTTTATGTCTCAGCAGGCTCTTGGGTGTAAAGGCAATCAGCGGTTTACGCAGAGGGCGCAATACCTGACGGCGCAACATATGGAACACCTGAGCTGGCGTAGTCGGTACACAAACCTGGATATTATGCTCGGCACAAAGCTGCAAATAACGCTCAAGACGCGCAGAAGAGTGCTCAGGTCCCTGACCTTCATAGCCATGAGGCAGAAGCATGGTCAGACCACAGAGACGCCCCCACTTATGCTCACCACTGGTGATAAACTGATCGATAACGACCTGACAACCGTTGGCGAAATCACCAAACTGAGCTTCCCAGATGACCAGAGCACTTGGTGTTGTTGTCGCATACCCATACTCAAAGGCCAGCACAGCTTCTTCAGATAACAGGGAGTCCCAGATCTGGAAGTCAGGCTGATTCTCAGAGATATTAGCCAGTGGCACATGGGTAGAACCGTCTTTCTGATTATGCAGAACTGCATGACGGTGCGAGAAAGTACCACGCCCCACGTCCTGCCCGGTAATACGAACCGGATGACCTTCCATAATCAGGGAACCGTAAGCCAGAATTTCAGCTGCGCCCCAGTTAATGGATTGCGCGCCGGCAGCCATTTTCAGACGGTCATCAATAATCTTGCTGACCTGACGCTGCACAACAAAACCTTCAGGAACCTTGCACAGCTTTTGGCCTAGCCCCTGCAGTGTAGCGAGCGCTACACGAGTATCGTGACGAGCAGTCCATTCATGTCCCAGGTAAGGAGTCCAATCAACAAACAGTTCTTTATTGGGCTCTTTAACCAACGCTTTAACAACATAACCACCGTTATCCAAAGCATTTCGATAGCTGTCTACCAGCGTCTTGTCCTGCTCTGCATCCATAACACCTGCTTCTACAAGCTTACCAGCGTACAGATCACGGGTTGTTTTGTGAGTCTTAATGACCTGGTACATCAAAGGCTGGGTACCAGAAGGCTCATCGGCCTCGTTGTGACCACGACGACGATAACAAACCATGTCGATCACAACATCACGCTTGAATTCCATCCGGTAATCAAGCGCCAGTTTGGTCGCAAAATGAACCGCTTCAGGATCATCACCATTCACATGGAGAATCGGAGCCCCCACAATCTTGGCGACATCCGTACAGTATTCAGTAGAACGTGCGTCTTCCTGCTTACTGGTAGTAAAACCAACCTGGTTATTAATGATGATGTGCAGAGTGCCACCGGTTTTATAGGCACGAGTCTGAGACATCTGCAGGGTTTCCATAACCACACCCTGACCGGCAAACGCCGCATCACCATGAATGGCTAAGGGAATGACCTGACCACGGACTTCATCATTACGACGATCCTGACGGGCACGTACAGAACCTTCCACTACAGGAGAAACAATTTCCAGATGAGAAGGGTTGAATGCCAGTGCCAGGTGAACTTCACCGCCCGGGGTCATCACGTTAGATGAGAACCCCTGGTGGTATTTCACATCACCAGAACCGGTATCAGCCATTTTCTTGCCTTCGAACTCATCGAACAGCTCAGAAGGATTCTTACCGAGAATGTTAACCAGTACGTTCAGTCGACCACGGTGGGCCATGCCGATAACGATTTCTTTGGCACCGTAGGAACCGGAGCGCTGGATAATTTCATCCAGCATGGGAATCAGGGATTCCCCCCCTTCCAGACCAAAACGTTTGGTGCCCGGAAATTTGGTACCCAGGTATTTTTCAAGACCTTCAGCTGCGGTCAGACGCTCCAGAAGGTGCTGTCGTGCTTCGGCCCCAACTTCAGGCTTACCACGGACGCTCTCCATTCGGCTCTGGAACCAGCGACGCTCTTCGGTATTCACAATATGCATGTATTCGACACCGATAGAACCACAGTAAGTGGTTGTCATCGAGTTCAGAATCTCACGTAAAGTTGCTCGTTCTTTACCGATAAAAATGGTACTGGTCTGGAATTCTGTATCAAGATCTGCCTCGCTCAGACCGTGATACTCAAGACTCAAATCGGGAAATTGCTCACGCTGCATGCAACCCAGTGGGTCAATCTTGGCCTGCTGGTGCCCTCGTATTCTGAAGGCACTGATCAGACGCAATACCTGAATCTGCTTACGCTCATGATCACTAGAAACTGTACCGGCTTCAATTGGACGTGTTGTCTGACGCTGACGCGCCATTAAGACAAAATTTTCCTGAATGGTCGAGTGGGGTACATCGGGTCCACCACCATTGACCTGAGGAAGTTTCTCAAAATAATCACGCCATTCCTCAGAGACCGAATTCGGGTCGCGAAGGAATTGCTCGTACAGTTCTTCGACGTATGCAGCATTTCCCCCGGAAATATGTGAGGTATCCCACATTTGCTGCATCACACCTTCTTGCATCGTCACTACCCCGTGAATGAAGGGCTGTCTAATCATGAGAGTCGCACTGTGGTCAGCTGTCTGTTGTGCATGACAGGCAAAACGCTGAAAACCGGGGCTTTCGCCTCCCTCGTTTATCAAACTCCACAGATAGACCGGTGATTGACCGGCCACCCCGCTGGTAAAACCCGCCAGCCCTGTCCATCATTGATTCATGGGATCAGTAGCCAGCCAAGCTCTAGAGTAAACTACAGTCCCACTTTGCTCACATGGCAATGTATTGTGCGACAGTAAAACTGTAGTCAGAAATTCTATTTCAGATCGTCAGCTTCCCCAGTACTCTGGTGTCAGCCTTCGAACCCTAGTGTAGATGCTGTTTATAAAAATTAAACGTACGACCAGACAGCATTCACACTTTTCATGTTAAGGAACCACCCTCTTTCAAGGATCAAGAACTCCCCCTTAACCTCTAAATTCTTATCAGGAGCTTCTCTGTAGTTACAAAAGAAGCTCCTTTTCACCAGGTATTTCACTTCCTCCAAATGGCACGAAATGAAATACACGGTTTAAGCCGCTTGCGACTATAGTGCCTGATTAGGTAGCACTATCGAACAGCATCTGCTTGATATGACCAATAGCCTTGGTTGGATTCAAACCTTTTGGACATACACTGACGCAGTTCATGATCCCACGGCAACGGAACACACTGAACGGATCGTCAAGGTCAGCCAGGCGCGCTTCCGTCGCAGTATCACGACTGTCAGCCAGAAAACGATAGGCCTGCAGCAAACCAGATGGACCAACAAATTTGTCAGGGTTCCACCAGAAAGATGGGCAAGCAGTGGAACAGCATGCACAGAGAATACACTCGTACAAACCATCCAGTTTCTCACGATCTTCAGGACTCTGCAGACGCTCAATAGCAGGCTCTGGTTCATCATTAATCAGGAACGGCTTGATCTTTTCGTACTGTTTATAGAAAAGACTCATATCCACGATCAGATCACGAATCACTGGCAGACCAGGAAGCGGGCGAATAACCAGCTTCTTCTTACTACCCATGGCTTCTGACAAAGAAGTTACACAGGCCAAGCCATTAACGCCATTGATGCTCATACCATCAGAACCGCAAACACCTTCACGACAGGAACGACGATACACTAATGTTTCGTCCTTTTCCTTGATCAGGTTCAATACATCGAGAACCATCAGGTCTTTACCTTCAGGAATTTCTACCTCAATGTCCTGCATATAAGGTTTGGAGTCAGTCTCCGGGTTGTAGCGATAGACACTTACCAACATTTTCCTGCCTCCTCCTTAGTAGGTTCTTGCTTTCGGTGGGAAAGCTTCCATCGTCTTCGGTGCAAAATTGACCTGACGCTTGCCTACACGCTTTTCAAGCGGGAAGTACAGGGAATGAGCCAGCCAGTTTTCATCATCACGCTCGGTAAAGTCATTACGGGCATGAGCACCACGAGACTCCTTACGCTCTTCTGCAGAAACTGCAGTCGCATAAGCCACTTCATACAGGTTTTCAAGTTCCAGCGCTTCAATACGTGCAGTATTGAAAGCATGACTCTTGTCTTCCAGATGAGTATTTTGCAGTCGCTCGCCCAACTCATCCAGTTTCTTCAGACCTTCCTGCATACTGTCACCTTCACGGAATACCCCGAAGTACAGCTGCATGGTGTTTTGCAGGTCCTTGCGAACATCGGCCACTTTCTCGCCGCTGTTGGACTTGTTCAGACGATCCAGACGGGACATAGCTGCTTCAATATCGCTATCAGAAGCATCAACACCGTCAAAACCTTCTCTCAGGTTTTTCTCGATCTGAATACCCGCTGCACGACCAAAGACCACCAGATCCAGCAGAGAGTTACCACCCAGACGGTTAGCACCGTGAACAGAAACACAAGCGGCTTCGCCACAGGCATACAGACCTTCTACAACTTTGTCACTGCCTTCTGAGTCAGGGAACAGAGCCTGACCACCGACATTGGTCGGAATACCACCCATCATGTAGTGACAGGTTGGAACAACAGGTACCGGCACCTTAACCGGATCGGCATGAGCGAACGTCTTGGACAATTCACAAATACCAGGCAAACGCAGGTTCAGAGTTTCTTCACCCAGGTGATCCAGTTTCAGCAGTACGTGGTCCTTATCAGGTCCACAACCACGACCTTCCAGAATTTCGAGAATCATGGAACGGGCAACAACATCGCGGCCAGCCAGATCTTTAGCATTAGGCGCATAACGTTCCATGAAACGCTCGCCTTCACTGTTGATCAGGTAACCACCTTCACCACGACAACCTTCCGTTACGAGCACACCCGCACCGTGAATACCGGTTGGGTGGAACTGCCACATTTCCATGTCCTGCATGGGGTAACCGGCGCGCAGTGCCATACCAATTCCGTCGCCGGTATTGATCAGAGCATTGGTTGTGGAAGCATAAATACGTCCAGCACCACCGGTTGCCATCACTGTCGCTTTGGATTTGATATAAACGGTCTCACCCGTCTCCATGCAAATCGCAATAACACCAGCCACCTGCCCGTTCTGGTTTTTCACCAGATCGACGGCGTACCATTCATTCAGGAATGTAGTACCACCCTTCAGGTTGGCCTGATAAAGAGTATGCAGCAGAGCATGACCTGTACGGTCAGCTGCAGCACAGGTACGGGCAGCCTGACCACCCTTACCGAAATCTTTGGACTGACCACCGAATGGACGCTGATAAATACGACCTTCTTCTGTACGGGAAAAAGGCAGCCCCATGTGTTCCAGCTCAAATACTGCCTGAGGCCCTACAGAACACATATATTCGATAGCGTCCTGGTCACCGATATAGTCCGAACCTTTTATGGTATCGAACATATGCCAGCGCCAGTCATCATTCGGATCAGAACTTGCAATCGCACAGGTGATACCACCCTGAGCTGATACCGTATGAGAGCGGGTCGGAAACACCTTGGTTACACAAGCGGTTTTGATACCCGCCTGAGTCAGTTGCAGTGCAGCGCGCATGCCAGCGCCACCGCCGCCGATTACGATGGCGTCGTAAGTCAGTGTGCGTAGTGCTGACATAGATCAATTCCCCCAGAGAATTTGAATGCCCCAGACGATGTAACTGAATACTGCGACAAAACAGATCAGCTGGAAGGGGAAACGAATCAGAACAGACCTTTCTCCAAATGCACGAGCATTCAGGTAGTCCGTTGCAATAGTCCACATACCTACCCAGGAGTGGGCAGCGATGGACAGGATGGCGAGCAAGGTAAACACCCTCACCCAGGTCTGATCAAACAGACCACTCCATTGTTGAAAGTCCAGACCTGGATTCATCAGAACATAGCCGCCTATAAACAGCGTGTAGGCAGCCAGGATGATGGCAGACAGTCTCTGCAGCATCCAGTCGTAGAGTCCACTTCGGGACAAGTTGGTAATATTGGTTACCATACCCACACCCCCGCGAGCACAATCAGTACAGCTGATACAATAATGGTGACGATAGCACCGGTCTTGCCGGACTCCTTACCTTCACCAATACCCACGTCCATCAACAAGTGTTTAACACCTGCAACAAAGTGGTAGATCAGACCGGAAAGCAGAACCCAGACAATAAATTTGACCAGGCCACCCGACATGAGTGCTTTCATTTCCGCAAAGGACTGTTCTGAAGACAGTGACAGGTCCAGTGCATAGAGCAGGAAACCGACCCCGACAAACAGCAAAATACCCGAAACCCTGTGAAGGATCGAGGTATAGGCTGGCAGAGGTAGTTTTATAGTGGTTATGTCTAGATTGACAGGTCTTTTGCTATTCACGTTTTTTGTCCCAACGCCCGAGGCGTGCACAGCTGAATCAGCAACATTATCCAGAGGTTATGATCTCTCGGATCATGTCCTCTCAAATCAAGGTTACCTGAACAGGCCACCCTGACTGCAGGTTAAGAAACCGCGTTAATTGTTGTTAACGTTCTTTTCTCACCCCCCCTCATGAAGCCCTCCACGACTTCGGAGGCGAAGTATATACAGTTCGGTTTTTAATTACAATTGATTAACCCACTAAGCAAATTTACTATAGGACCCTGAAATATTGCGCAGACTTTTTCATCGGTACACACGTTTGACAAACAAATTTCTGGCTCTATAGTGGTCGAACCGTGAAAGGGGCCCACCATAAAAACTTATTCTGCCAGCGCCATAATTATGGGTCCGATTCGACGATAACGACAGAATAAACGGCAAGACAGGAGCCTATGATGGCTGAAAAGAAAGCAACCCTCTCGATTGACGGCAAGCAGCTGGAACTCCCTGTACATGCGGGCTCCCTGGGCCCAGATGTTGTTGATGTTCGCAGTCTGACTGCCAACGGTCTGTTTACATACGACCCAGGTTTTGTATCCACTGCTTCCTGCGAGTCTAAAATCACCTACATAGATGGTGACAAAGGCGTCCTTCTGCACCGTGGCTACCCTATCGAGCAGCTTGCTGAGCACTCTGACTACCTGGAAACCTGCTATCTGCTGATTTACGGCGAACTTCCTGACAAGGAAGAGAAAAAGCACTTTGAAGCCACTATCATGCGTCACACCATGATTCATGAACAAATGGTTGATCTGTTTTCCGGTTTCCGTCGCGATGCTCACCCAATGGCCGTAATGTGTGGTGTAGTAGGTGCACTTTCTGCCTTCTACCACGACTCACTCGATATCACTAACGAGCGTCATCGTGAAATTTGTGCGTATCGCCTGATTTCCAAAATGCCTACTCTGGCAGCCATGACCTACAAATACTCCATCGGCCAGCCTTTCATTTACCCTCGTAACGACCTGGGTTATGGCGGCAACTTCCTGCACATGATGTTTGCTACTCCCTGTGAAGAGTACGAAGTCAATCCTGTGCTGGCCCGCGCCATGGATCGTATTTTCCTGCTGCATGCTGACCACGAACAAAACGCTTCTACTTCTACTGTTCGTCTGGCTGGCTCCAGTGGCGCAAATCCGTTTGCCTGTATTGCTGCAGGTATTGCTGCTCTGTGGGGACCTGCACACGGCGGTGCCAACGAAGCAGTTCTGGTTATGCTGAACGAGATCGGTGATGAGAAGAACATCGATGAGTTCATTACCCGCGCCAAAGATAAAGACGACCCGTTCCGTCTGATGGGCTTCGGTCACCGTGTTTACAAAAACTTTGACCCACGTGCCAAGGTAATGAAACAGACCTGTGACGAAGTTCTGAGTGAGCTGGGCCTGGAAGATGATCCTTTATTCAAGATCGCCAAGCGTCTCGAGAAGATTGCTCTGGAAGATGAATATTTCGTCTCCAAGAAACTGTACCCGAATGTCGATTTCTACTCCGGCATCATTCTGAAAGCACTGGGCATTCCTACTGAAATGTTCACGGTTATTTTTGCAACTGGCCGTACACCAGGCTGGATTGCTCACTGGCATGAAATGATCAGCGGCGAATACCGTATCGGTCGTCCTCGTCAGCTATACACCGGTGAAACTTCCAGAGACTTTGTTCCAGTTTCTGATCGCTAGTCACCGTTTTAGCTGAAAGCCGGCATCCTGATCGGCTTTCAGCTACTCCTCCTATAAATTGTTCAACCCTCAGTTCTATCAGATAATGGCACGAAAAGGATCATTTTCACTGCGTCCGCTTCATTCAGCAGTACTTTCGGGTTATAAATTACCTTCAGAGCATCGTCGCCTTCATTCACTTCCAGTCAAACTTCAAGAAATTCGAATCTGCCCACAAGTCCAGGTGTCGTAGAATCTGAGAAACATCATCAATAAGGCCAAAACCATTAACACACCTGCCAGATTCATTAAAGAGCCTATTCCTCCTGCCAGAAGATCATCATCAATACCTGACCCGCTTTAAGGGGAAAAAGAGCAAGAAAAACAGTTTCAGCCAGCACCAGACCCCAGATAATGGCAATTGGTTTTTTTCCAGGTGAGAAATATCTGTGACAAACCCAATGTTGAATTCAGTGTCATCCTTTCAACTCCAATATCTATTGAAGAGAAACCATTCAATACTGAGGCTGACTACATGCCCAAAATTGCTTTTTGTGCGCGACTTATTTCGCCAGATAGATTCAGCTAACCAATGAAATTCTGAGCTTTTTTTCATTTTTATTTTATTGACCTATACTCATTCAGCCCCTTCTTACATCTCTTTTTCTTCCTATTTTCTGCAGAGGATAACGCAAAGCACGTGCGCTACTCCTCCTTACACATCAGACAGAGCCGTGATGAACAAGAAAGTCCACTCCAAACTCGTCGCAGCTGCCATTATTGGCAACACTATAGCCTGGGCCGACTTTGCTCTTTATTCCTATTTTGCTCCCATTCTGTCGAAGGTTTTTTTCCCCTTCGCCTCTTACTCAACGTCATTGTTGCTCTACTCCCTGATCTTCGCTGTTGGCTTCTTGTTCAGGCCGATTGGCGGACTCATTTCAGGTGCTTATGCCGATCGATATGGTCGAAAAAAAACGCTTCTGGCGACGGTTGTTATTTCATCCGTGTGTACTGCGCTGATCGGAATACTGCCGGGTTATGATCAATTCGGTTATTACTCCATTGTCCTTCTGGTACTCATTCGTATCTTTCAGACCATGGCCATATCTGCCGAACCCACCAACTCCACCGCACTATTGATTGAACTGGGCTTAAACGAGCGTCGTGGTTTGATTTCCAGCAGTGTGATGTGCGGTGTTTTTCTCGGCTTTTCAGTCGGAATTCTGTCTTTCTATCTAATCAGTGTTGAATTAAGTGAAGAGCAAATTCATCTCTGGGGCTGGAGAATACCTTTTCTCTCTTTCCTGGTTATTGGACTGATTGTCGCTTACCTGCTTTTGAAAGTAGACGAGTCCCCGGTTTTTCTTGCTCACCAGAAAAAGGGAGAGCTTACCAAGAACCCTATTAAAGCCTCTTTCCTTAACCAGATGAGCTCTCTGTTCATGTCCTTTGGGTATGGCATCATGATGGCGATGGGGAACTACTTTCTACTGGGCTTTGTTCCTTCGTTTTTATCCCACAGCACTCACTTGAGCCTAAAAGAAACCAACCTGGCAATTCTGGTCAGCTTACTCATCAGTACTCTTCTCATCCCTGTTTGTGGTTATATTTCGGATCGGGTGGGTCGCAGGCCAGTCATGGCGTTCGGAGCGATTCTGTTCATCCTTGTCAGTTATCCCATGTTCTTTTTCATTGCTAAAGGGCAACTGATGTACACCATTATAGGGCTCTCCATGTATGCTGTAGCCCTGGCTCCCACATCCGCAGTATTAACAACAGCCATCACCGAAATGTTCCCTTTTGAAACCCGATGCACTGGTGGTGCCATCGGTTACAATATTGCCCTAACTTTTGCAGGGGGGCTGACTCCGGTCATCTGCCAGCAAATCTACCAGCTTACCGGTGACATATACTCGCTGGTTTATTACATCACGCTGCTGGCCCTGACCCACCTGCTTTTTGTTATCTTCTCCAAAGAGACAAAGAACAACGCTATCGATTGATCTTTGGGTTAGTCTGCCACGCTATCCCAGGCTTTTTTTAAATGAGCCGATTCACCTTTGGCCGACTTTCGAACAATCCAGCTCATGGGGAGTATCTTGTGTTTGATTTTATGTACGTCTCTCCAGGTTTTTGTGAGTCTGGTACCACTGGAGTGTGGCTCCAGCTGCCAGTCTTCAAACATCGTAAAAAAAGCAGCTTCTCTTATACGCTCAGTGGTAAAAGGAGGTTTGAGTTTCAATGCGGTAGTGACTTTGACGACCACTTTGATGCTTGAGCGTTGTTCGTGACTTTGGTCGGCCTGAATTTCCAGAAGCGATATACCCGACTTTCCCTTGCAATATAAGCTGGAGCCGGGTTCAAGGACTCCAGCTTCCAGTGGCGAGGGGTAGTAATCCATAATACGCTGCGGCGTCATGATAAAGTCCCGTACCTGATCGGGACTTGCCTTTAAGTCGATGACTTCCTGATGAACTTTATTAGACTTCAAGAACATGTTCACCTTCCTTATTACTGACCTCTTTGCCTTGCAACCCACTATCTCGTAACCAACGATTCGTTTGTTCCCATAACCGTCTTGCTGCTTCCTTATCGTTTGCATCGGAGCTGACCGGCGCTATCAGGCAATTAACGTAATAGTGCCCTCCTTCAGCCTCTTTATCCGTGGCACAATGCAGTTGCGTCTGTGCACCTTCCCGTGTCGATGCCATAAATGCCTCACCCAGCCTGGAAGAAATGGTTAACAACCACTTCAAGAAGGGCTGCTCTTCAAGCCCCCTTTTTGCAATGTTCGAGGTGGCCCCACTCTTCAGCGCAGGGTGCAGGCTGTAGCTTTTTATATTGTCTGTTGCATTAAAACGTCGATGGAGTTCATTACTGAAGTGCATCGTCGCCAGTTTTGACAACCCATAAGCCTGCCATGATTCGTACGGACGATCGGGGTTGAACAAAAGCGTGTTGTTACCCCGTGAATGCAACTGAGAAACCACATTTACAATCCGCGCTTCGCCATGCTCTCGTCCAGTTTTACGCAGCAGAGGCAGGAGTTCATCTGTCAAATGGGCTGTGCCGAGGTGGTTTATGCGCCAATGCATTTCATGGCCATCTTCAGTCAGACGTGGCTCCTTCCATTTTGACAATAAATCCAGATGGATACCGGCGTTATTGATCAAGGCATCAAGCCGTGAGCCGTAATTCGCTGTGTACCAGCTGACAAAATTTTGTACGGAGGCTGTATTGGCAAGATCAAGAGTGTGGCTGCCCAAACTCACTTTATCTGCGGGTAGACCCAGCTCTTGTTTAAGTGTTGCTGCGACGTCCTGGGTGTCATTGCGCGTTGTTATGACGACAGATGCACCCCAGAGCAAGAGCTGCTTGGCGGTTTCATAACCCAGAGAGCCCGGTGCAGCCCCTGTAACAATCATATGCTTGCCCTTAAGATCAACCGGTTTAGCCATGGTGATTTTCTTAGAGGGCTTTTTCTTATTTTTGCGAAAGTTCATGCTTTTACTCAGTTTAATTATTTTTCTGTTCGAGCCATTCAGGTGTTCATTTAACAGGACATTGACTTATTGTTTGAGTCAGAGGATATGACTGATGGTGTGCCCACTACTTGTTGCTCAAGTTGTTGCTCAAGTTGTTGCTCAAGTTGTTGCTCAAGTTGTTGCTCAAGCCGTTGTAAGGCATTCATTAAATGCTTTGCGGATTGATGGGCAGGCAATCTGTTCTGGTTAAGGGAGAAAACCTCCATCCCCAATAAAGGCTGACATTGATGATCTGACAGGGTTTGCAAGATCTCGACGAGAGGAATGCTTCCCTGCCCTGGCAACAGGCGACTGCACGAAGCCTCCTTCATCAAGACTTGTGCATCTTTTCTACCTGTGTAGCCTTTTGAAGCGATGTGAAGCAATTTTCTAAAACCGATGGATCGGCTGCTTTCCCAGCCAGTGGCTAGCAGGGAAAGGTTGGCTTTAATATCCTGATGCCAAGTCAACGGCTGAGGTTGAGAAGAGATATCACACAGTTGAATATTACTGATGCGCCGAAGCTGCTGACGGCCCAGCCTTTTCAAATCCTGAACTCTACCGCCACTGCGGTAAAAGTGCAGACAGTCAAAAGTGACAGCGGCATTGTCTTGCCCTGAAGCCGAGATGAGTTCAAACAACGTAAGATAATCAGGAATAATCGTCCATGGCAGAATTTCAAAATCCACACGCAAACCATGCCTGGCTGCTCGCTGGCATACTCTGTAGACCGTCTCGGTGAGTGCTGTCTGGCTCAATTTCGGGGCAAAAGCAGGAGACACATTGATGCTCGGTGCTTCCAATGCTGTCGCAGCTTCATAAATCAGTGTTTCAGCCGCTGATTCATCGGGGCTGAACCAGTCCAATAATGGGTCAATGGTGACTACCTTGATCTCCCGTTCCCTGAGTCGTGCCTGCATATCTGCCACGCTGAGCTTTTCCCGGGTGCGGGCATTCAGGTAGTGATGTGGAAACAGGGATATAGCATCAAACCCCGCTGAGTGTGCAGCTTCGACTCGTTCGTGAAAACGGACATTGGGCAAACTGCCCGCACAGAGAACCCGGGTCGTTGAATTCATCACTTGAACCACTCTCCCTGATGTTATTATTGATTGGGTTTGGCCATGGGCGCTACAGCCACTCGCGTGATCAAACCAGGAATCAGCTGATAGAGCCGTGTAATGACTTTGTTGATCGCCGGGAAAATAATAGAACGATCATTGTTCTCAATATACCGGGGTAATCGGAACAAAGTGCATTGAGCGCATCGGTATTGATATCTGCGGCATAAACAATAGACCCCTGCTCCGAAAACAGTTCACAGATTCCACGGCCTATACCTGACGCTCCGCCAGTCACCAGCAGGGTTTTACCCATGATAGAGGTTGTGCCCATTATTCGTTCCTTGGTTGGGGAGTAGACGAAGGGAGGTGAAAAATCGGGCAGAGCACTGCTTTCAAATAGGTTCGGAGTGACTCTTCTGTCTGTGTAAAATGAGAAGGCTGACTGATCAGGGATATCGTGATTCTGCCTAACCAGTCAGCCAGCAAAGGCAGCGGCAACTTGCTGGAAACAAGACCCTTGCTTTCTGCGTTGGCATAATGATGAGTTAGGGATTGCTCAACCAGATCAGTGAGAATATTCAGAGGAAGCCCATCATCCTGTTGTGCTCCGGATGAATCTCCGTAAAGAATATGCTGCATTTCGAAGTTATTGCGTCGTCGCATCAAGAACAGAATGCTTTCTAATACCACCTCTTCCAGATTGTCGTAGTAACGGGTGATCACCTCGAGTTCTGACAGAGCTTGATTGGCATCTCTGAGCAATACTTTATTCAGTAACTCACGACGGTTCCCTGCATAACGATAAACTGTCGTACGACTCATACCCGCTTCAGCAGCTACTTGCTCCAAAGTCGTATTTTCTACACCGTAAACGCCATAACAGTGAATCGTTGCCTTCAGAATACACTCATGAGTTGCGCGGGCTTTTGTAGTGCTTTTAGACATAAAGTTTCTCAATACTGCCTTTTCTTTCGCAATGGACACTGTGTCCTTTCGCCATACGCCAGAGCAGTTATGACTCAGCCTTTTAAAAACCGATGACCCTTTCCTGCCAATGACAGACGATCCAAAGCTATAAGAAAAATCTCAAAGTGGTATTTTATTGTATTTAATCCCATTTTATGAAAGATTGTGAAGCACTTTTAGATAAAGATGTTTTTTATTTCGCAGGAAGCTGGATTTTTCTGCTCATGAATTTCACTAATCAATGAGTCCACGGTCATGAAAATAACAATAAGCCGCTTACTCCTGATGGTGTTCCTGACGACACTGAACGCTTATGAAATGACCACAGAAAAACCTAATATTATCGTGATGGAGGCAGACGACCTTGGGTGGGCCGATGTAGGCTTTCATGGCAATCAGGATATAGACACTCCCTCTCTGGATAAGCTGGCAGCTCAGGGTGTGCAACTGGATCGTTTTTATACAACCCCTATATGTTCACCTACACGTGCTGCTCTTATGACTGGCCGCGACCCTATGCGCCTGGGTATTGCTTATGCGGTTGTCATACCATGGAGTAAGAGGGTGTCTTAAAAGCCAAAATTCAAACCCAGTGAGGCGCTTTGCTCGGTGTAGAATGACACTTCATTGGGACTCTTTCCCAGCTGTCCATTTTTTCTATAAATGGGTGACACTTCTCAAACAACACCCAGAGAAGCCAGTTGTACCATAAAATAGCGTAAATATTGGCCTTTACAGCCCTACTCAGGTTGTAAGCCAGCAAGTGCAAACCAAATTCCAGTTTAACCTTTTCCAGCCCCTTGCGACGGAAGCGGTTTAATTCCTGTACATCCCGTAAATAGGCAAACACAGGTTCAACCATCGCCTTCCTTTTGCTGAAAGACTTTTTGGCTTTCGGATGCTGCATAACCTACCTCAGTGCATCTTTAGCATCATCCATTGCATAGCGCTTTATGCGCCGCCCCTTCTTATTGCTCGTGCATTTATCTTTGAGAAGGCAGCTTTCGCAAGGCCCATTGCCATATATCTTCTGCTCCTTTGTGCGAGCGCTCCCTTTTATCTTACCAATGGGAATCAACTCATCTTTTGGACAACAGCTTCAGGCTCTGTAGGGCTTACGACAGCACTATCACCAGCCAGACAACTTCCATCGGAGTCTGTTTTTTTGAGAACGGCTCGTGTCAGGCTTTCAAAGAAAGCACCGGTCATGGACTCGCTGTGCATATTGATGAAGCGACCAATAATGGCATGGTCTGGAAAAATCCCTCCGGTAACCCACATACAGCCAAGATCGACACGGGCTAATCGTTCCAGAGTTCTCAACGAGGTAATGCCTTGCATAATGCCATAGAGAATCAAACCCATCATATTACGGGGTGAATAAGGAGGACCTCCTTCTAGGAGGCTGACCGAGAATATAGGAGGCTGACCGAGAATAGCGTCCGAGCATAAAATTCAGTAGAACGAGTCAGCTTTTTCACTGAATTTGTGCGAATAGTTGACCTATTTAAGCAAATTCAGTGGAAAAGATGGCCGTTCTTTCTGAATTTTAGGCCGGACTGTCTATTCTCGGTCAGCCTCCTAGTTGCCTTTGCGGTTGATGAACACAAACAGCTGGCCACTGAGAGGATCTTCCTGAAGCTGGCTCTTGACCAGTGCTAACAGCCCGTCATAGGACTTTCGCATATCGGTGGGCTGGGTGCACAACCACACTCGGACACCGGATACAGGGAAGAACATGTTACTGGCGCACCCTGAGGATGACATTGCCGGGCAGCATAATCATAAATTGCCAGTGTTGAAAGACGTCCTTAAATGACCGGTTACTATATGATCATGCAAGCTACCAGGAGACCGTCGAACTTAAGACTGTCCTATTGCGGCTCGCAACAGATATCAGTCTTCAGTGTTGCCATCAAACAACCTATGCATAGCTTCATGGATATCATCGTCAACAGGAGAATCTTCTATCTGGCCTGTTCTTTTTTGTGCAGATTCATACTGTAAAAAATACTCCCGCAGCTCATGAGCTGTTATTCTCTGATCTCTTTTATGAGTGCACTCTACGCTCATCAGCTTTAAAAACTCAGAGTCGTTATGCAAATCACGAACCTTATCTTTATCTAATGGGTTTACACCGCAATTACTGAGTCTGATACTGGCCTGGGAGAACACATCAGGGGTCAATATTTTAAAAAAGAAGCCATGATAATTTGAGTGATCTTCTCCTTCTAACATCGCTCTAAATACCTCGTATCCCTTATCATTTAAATCTTGTGCCCCCGATAAGAAAAACATCACTACGCCTATCCCATAAATATCCGATGCCTGCACTATTCCTTTTGATTGATAGCCTGCTTCAGGCTCAATAAAATCTCGATTCCCCCGAGAGCACAGTATTGGATGATCAAGAGTCAATCCAAAATCACTGATTTTCACGAGATAAAAACTTCCGTATTTTTTTAGAAGAATGTTATGGATAGATATATCGGCATGAATGATCCCTTTACTGTGTATAAAGGCAATAGCAGCAGATATTTGATAAGCAATTGAAAATATTTGCTGCTTAATTTTAGGAAATTTATCGACTACCAGTTCGGTCAGCGAACAATCCATACGTTCAAGAATAATTATTTTGCCAAAATAGCTCTTTGTCGATACTTTTAAATACCCTAACATTTTAATTATATTTCGATGATTCAGCTGTTTTAAAAAACTTACCTCATTGACACTATGCCGCATGTCAGATTGTTCACTACAACAAATTTTAGCAACTATTTTTTTGGGCTTTCCGGGAGGATAAAGGCTTTTAACAACCGTTTCTCCTACAATAAATATATGCTTTCTTTTATATAATATCTGACATTGATGCCCTAGGTTGTAGTCAGCAATTGCTCTACAAATCCGTCTTTGAGATTCGCCTTTCCTTACATAACAATCAACGCCAAACTTTGATACGACATTATATTGTATTGCAGTTTTCTGAGGATCAGAAACATCGTCTATTAAACCATAATGTGTAATTTGAGAACCTGACGAGCTTGTATCTATATCACTGCTGACGCTGCTACTATCGCTGTCACTGCTAGATTCATAGCTTCCGCTACTATTTACATCGCAATCTTCATCCTCATCACTACTTTCATCACTACTTTCATCACCACTTTCATCACAGCCATTATCGAAACTGTTATTACCTTCGGAATTATTACCTGATGCTAAAACGATTAATTTAATGGACGTGAATGCATAGGTATTATCTAATAGATCCCCTTGCCCATAATCGATAAGATCGGACTCAGCAAACGAAATATATTCACCCTTTACATTCATATTATCATGAAAAGATATAGGCTCATCGGCATGAGTTTTTATGAAAAACTGAATAACACTGTTCTCAGTAATAATTTTTGTTTTTTCTAAAAAAATGAGTAATTTATTAATATAGCTTTCATCCGAAAACAGATAGTTTTCTAACTCACTGGCAAATTCATCCGCCTTATCATTATCCTGTCTGAAAGATAAATAGGAGCTTCTGCTATAGTCTGATTTAAATAGAGTCAAGCCAAAAAGAGTGAGCAACAGGTCAAGTGGTATTGGCTGATACATTTTTGTTGATGCATAACTCTGGGCAGAAGAAATCTCTGTCATTGTCATTGCGTTAAGCATTGTAGAAATGAACAGAAGGCCAGAGAAAAAAAGACTGTGACTCTTCAGTCTGAAAGAAGACATCATAACATCCTATAAAACCAATAAGCTTAAACCAAACTTTGAGACTTATGTATTAGCTTTAATAATGTGACTTATTTTTAGTTTATAAATCACATTCCAACAACCCTCAAACAACGTAGCAGGTATTTCCCCCCCCGACCCCCCTCCCTGCCTTCAGAATTATTGATTCAACAGATTATTCGCTGGATTAATACAAAAAAATTCCACCCCACCAGCCTTATGTCACCTCCTCCAAAGAGGCAGGAACCACTCTTCAGAATACTTTTTAAGGTCAGCCAGCCATACCGCCTGGTCAAAACACCCTTCTGCCTGCTTTCAGCTCAGCTATTTTTAACCGATATTACCTAAATGTCTGGCCGTGAATGAGTGCCTCAGCCTTAAGCCCAGCAAAAACAAAAGCTCTGTTAATATTTTGCTTTGGGCTCATAGTGCTGACGACAACAAAACAACAACAGAGCTTAAACGATAGAAACATGACTGAACTTCTTCTAACCCCGGAGCCCTGGATTGCTCTGGCAACATTGACGATCCTGGAGATCATTCTGGGCATCGACAACATTATTTTTATTACAATCGTTGTTGATAAACTGCCCGAGCATCAACGTAACAGTGCCCGCAGGCTGGGATTGTTACTGGCTATGTTCACACGAATCGCCCTGTTGCTCTCCATTACCTGGATCATGAGTCTCACGGTTCCTCTCTTCCACCTGTTCGATCATGCTATTTCGGGTCGGGATCTGATTCTTCTGGGTGGCGGCCTCTTCCTGCTGGCAAAATCGACACATGAAATCCATGATTCTATTGAGCCCGGAGAGGATGAAGGCCCTAACCTTAAGCCAAGAGGCTATGTCATTACCCTTGTCCAGATTGCGCTGATCGATATCGTTTTCTCCCTGGACTCAGTGATCACCGCAGTCGGGCTGGCAGAACACTTGTGGGTCATGGTCACTGCCATTATTATTTCAGTGGGTATTATGATGTTTGCGGCAGCCCCTATCGGAGAGTTTGTCAGCAACCACCCTACATTCAAAATGCTCGCGCTCTCATTCCTGATTCTGGTTGGCGTCTCTCTTATGGGAGAAGGTCTGGACTTCCATATCCCGAAAGGCTACATCTACTTTGCCATGGCGTTTTCCCTTGCTGTCGAGATGCTCAATAGTCGCTTGCGATCGCGACAATCCGGGCAGTAATAGCAGATCATTCGCCACACACTGAATAACACCACTGACATCTGGAGCTGTTATGTCCTGCCCAATTCTGTTTGACATGGACGGTGTGATTGCCGATTCCTGGGAACCCTTTTTCTCATTCTGGTCCGAGGTTCTGATCAATCTGGGTGCAGAAGAGATGGCGACGGAAGAACAAATACTGGCATTGTTCGAAGGCAATTTTTTTGAAGAATTGAGCCACAAGGTACCTGGCAACTGGATGCAACCCGCTTTTCTGAGCCATGCCCGCCTGGCCCATTTACAATTTATGAAGAAATGCCCATCAATCCCTCATGTCAGCGAGGGTTTGCAGCACCTTTCTCAAGACTTCCCTCTTTATCTGGTCACCTCCAACTTTGCAGAAGCGGCTGAACACTTTCTGGAAAACCAGAACATTGGCTGCTTCAGAGAAGTACTGGGAATGGAACACAGCTTCAGCAAAACAGACAAAATCCGGACTGTTATGAAGCAGCATTCGGATCAGCCCTGCTACTTCATCAGCGACACTTCCGGAGACCTTCACGAAGCCCGTAAAGCCGGAGCTATTCCTGTTGCTGCGGCATGGGGATGGCATGATCGTCCAACACTGGAAGCGGCAAATCCTGCCTTCATACTTGACACCCCCCCTGAACTGCTAGAATTCAGAACTCACATTTAAAGCTCAACAGGTCCCCATGAGACTCAACCGGTTCAGACATTACTCACTTGGCCGCTTTATTCTGATAGGTGCAGCCCTTCTACTCAGTGCTTGTGCCAGTGACATGAGTCAGCAGGACAGTACCAAGGCACCTCCATGTACTGAGTCCTGGTGTCATGAGCAAAAAGACAAAACCACCGCAGAAATAGACAATGCCCGGAATGACGAGAAGCGCCGAAACGAAATGATCAAAGATAACAAACAACCGATCCCGGGCACTTACTATCCGGTGGATCACACTAACACCTCTCACACTCCCGACACCCCACAGGGCATCAGCTACTGAGGCTGGCAATACCGATGGATACCTTGAAAGCAGAACTCATCAAGCTCAGGTCTCACCTTTTAACGGGAACCAGCCACATGATTCCCTTTGTGGTGGCTGGCGGCGTATTGCTCTCGCTGTCAGTCATGCTTCATGGTAAAGGCGAACCGCCCGAGTATGGACTCCTCAAAGATTTGTGGGATATGGGCGTTGCAGGATTCACCCTGTTTATACCGGTTCTTGGAGGGTATATAGCCTGGTCTATTGCCAGCCGCCCCGGACTGGCACCCGGCATGATTGGCGCCTGGCTGGCGGGTCAATACGGGGCAGGGTTTCTTGGTGCCATGATTGTTGGCTTCATAGCGGGCTATATCGTCAATGCCCTCAAAAAAATCCCTCTCTCCACCACCATGAGACCCGTCGCCTTAATCTTTATCTACCCTCTGGCAGGTACGTTCCTGACTTCTGCACTGGTCATCTGGGTGATTGGCCAGCCCATTGCCAACATGATGAACTACTTGAATGAATGGCTGCACAGTTTACAGGGGCTCTCCAAAGTATCTCTGGGTGCCATTCTGGGTGGTATGACTGCTTTTGACATGGGAGGCCCCATTAATAAAGTGGCCACCCTGTTCGCCCAGACTCAGGTCAAGGATCACCCTTATTTAATGGGCGGAGTCGGTGTTGCCATCTGCACCCCGCCACTGGGTATGTGGCTGGCTACGCTACTGTCTCCTAAAAAGTACTCGGCAGAAGAGCGAGAAGCCGGAAAAGCTGCATTGGCTATGGGTATGATAGGTATTTCGGAAGGAGCCATTCCCTTTGCCGTTGCTGATCCGATACGGGTTATACCCGCCATTGTTCTGGGAGGCATTACGGGCAATATTATTGGATTTATGGCAGGAGTCATCAATCATGCGCCCTGGGGCGGCTGGATAGTTCTGCCTGTGGTGGATGGCCGGCTCTGGTACATACTGGCGACTATTGCAGGTACTTTGGTGACAGCTCTGGCAGTTAACCTTATGAAACCTTACAAACCTGAATCTGAATAAAAACGATCAGTAAGCGCTAATAATCTTGCGCACTTTGCTCATCCTTAACTTGTATTGCGTTTATCTTGAACTTGTATTGCGTTCATCTTGAGCTTGTCGAAGGATGTTGACCATGCCCTTCGACAGGCTAAAAACAAACGTTACAAAGTAAAACGCTTGGTTGCACTGGCTCGAAAATTTCACAAAGTGCCAGCTTTCCTCGCAGAAAGAAATTCTGCCTGTCGTCGATAATTACTGTTACTCTGCAAAGAGAATGCCTGACGGTCAGATCATAATTTATGAAGAACACTCACTCTCTGGTTGAAATTACACCGCAAAGTCATGATGTTATTCTCGAGATCGCCTATGCCACCGAGAACAACTTTACCGGTAAGCCCATTTATAAAAAGCCTCTGTGCCTGATGCACGAAGCAGCAGCCAATAAACTGCAAAGAGCCATTGAAGTTCTGGAGCCAATGGGTCTGAAGCTAAAAATCTGGGACGCCTTTCGCCCTCAGGAGGCACAGCAGGAACTTTACCGCTGTGCACCCGACCCCGAATATGTCTCTCACCCACAAACCGGTGTGCGACCTCATTGCAGAGGCATCGCCATTGACCTCACATTGATTGATCCGTTTGGCAATGAGCTGGAGATGGGGACCGAGTTTGATGACTTTCGCCCTCTTGCACACCATGGCAATGATCAGGTTTCTGATCTCGCCCAAAAGAACCGGTTAATACTGGCCGGTGCCATGAATGTGGCTGGCTTCAACCCCATTCAAAGCGAATGGTGGCACTATCAGTTACCGGATGCTGATCAGTACCCGGTGTTAAAAGAATCTGATATCGATTCAGGTATTAAGTGAATTTGCAATAAAAAAAGCTCCCTGGCGTGTGGTCACTATACTAACTCCTCACCCATTCACTCTCAGCAATCCAAAAGGATTATCTGACCAGGGAGCTCCAAGTGAGAAGTCTGTATTTATTCGTTCTAGCCTCTCTTTTCATTCAGTCCCTGCATGCCACTTCAGACCTCACCTTTTACCCTGATGATCCTCAAGTCGATCTCCCCAGAGTCATCCCATCCGGATACACCATCACACTCAAACGTTATTGCCAGTCAGCAACCACAGAAATAAATAACACAAATGCGCCACTCATTCTGAACGGCGCTACGGTCAAAATCGTTCAAAAGAAGTCAGACAAGGGAAAAGGCTGGTTAAAGATCATTGTTCCTAAGGAAGCACTGGGCTTACTGAAGCAGTCCTCGGGCAATGACCCGGAACAATGGCTTAAAGTGTACGGCTCTCTGGCTGATGATTCCGGATCAACAGGCGCACAAACCACTCTGAAGAGCCTGTCTTTTCCTGCCCAAAGTCTGTCACTTCGAGGCATTGTAAAAAGTGAACATGATAATAATGACATGCTGTATGAAGCTCAGGTCCCTCTGGATCATGTGAAAATTTCTGACGCCACTACCCATTCAGGTTTCAAAGAGACGCCTGAAGAAATCATTCGCAAAGAACTGGCCTGCCGCGCAGCAGAAAAAGCCAACAGCCCGATGTTAATGACGACGCCCCCTGACTCTAATACATCGATGGTCACTCATGATTCAAGTTCATACATTCCACAGGATATGATGGTCTGGATTGCAGGAGGCTCGGGCAGTTTATTTCTCACACTTAAACAATACACTGGAGGGGATACCGTCCCTTCCTTCGTGCACTCAGCTATTACCGGAACAGGTTCCAACTATCTTTATTTCAGCCGCAATACATCCTATGTTGAGCGCATCACCCTTCAGAGAGAACCTGCTAATGTCTGGGAAATCGTTCTACCTCTGATTACTTTTGGTTACGCCGCCTGGGAAATATTTGACTCTATTCAACATGGCAGCGCAGCCTTTTTTATTCATGGAACAACCATATTCGTCACCTGTTCCACGTTTTGCGCTCTGGGTCGGATACATCTGGTCACTGACGGACTTATTGTGGAGTTCTCTACCATCTACCTGAACTTCCTGAAATACCACGCCGCTATGCGTCTACTGTTTGCCACTTCATTTTTTGTATTCCGATGGGGTATTTTCCCCTATGAATGGTTAAAGTTTGCATTAGCTGTTTATAGAGGAGAAGCACAATATGAAAACAGCCATATTATAAATCCAGTTGTTCTATCGTCAGGCGGGGTCTTTATTGCTTTGAACACGTATTGGGGAGCTTTGATTCTCCATCGAATAGCAACAACCTGGTTCAGCATTAAGAAAGCCCAACCTCATTGATCGCTGTATTGAGAAGTGACAAAAGGTGCAGCTCATAAATACTCTACTCACCCTGAGCTGCTATACAAACTCCGCTCACCCTGAGCTTGTCGAAGGATGCTGGACACGCACTTCGTCAGGCTCAGTTCGAACAGTATCGGGCTTAGTCCATAACTGCACTAACTGGCAGCATTAATCGCCAAATCTTCAACCTGACTGATCAATTTACGAATCTCAGGAATACAGGACCCGCAGTTGGTTCCTGCCTTCAGCGACTGACCCACTTCAGCAGGATCACTAAAGCCTTCTTCTTCAATGGCCCGGCAAATCGTTTTTTCTCCAACGCCAAAGCAAGCGCAAATGACCTTACCGGTATCTTCGCCCTGGGGTGGCATGCCTGCCAGAAGACGCCACCGCTCTGAAAACGGTATATCTTCTTTATCAAAAGCCCCCTGCAACCATGAACGGTCACTGTCTGATAGTGTTTCTCCCACAATCAGCAACGCCTGCAACTGACCAAGAGCAAACCAGGCACTTCGGCTGCTGCCTGTCTCAGGGTCCGTATAATCAATCCGCTCTTTCTCTGAGCCGATGATGTCCAGTGCGGTCGTATCAATAGATTGACCCGCCAGCTCATAGCGAAATCCCTGCTGAAACTTCACTTCTGTCCCATAGTCAAAACGATCAAAACACTGTTTCTGACGACTCAGAAGAACGGCTTGTTGCTGCAATGAGACCGCTTCAATACTGGCCGGAGTATGCTTGCAACCCGGTTGCTTTGACCAGGGATCTACGGCTGACTTCACCAAAACACCGCAATGCCCTGTTTTACTGTTTTGACGAGTCCAGTGCATGGGCATAAAAACATTACCCTTACCCACTGAAGGTGTGACAGTCACTCTGATCAGGATGGAATCAAAGGCCGTACTCAAACGACACAAAGCTTGATCGGCAAGGCCATATTTTTCAGCATCATCAGGATGAACTTCTACAAAAGGTTCATCCATATGCTGACTCAATCTGGGTGACAGAGCGGTCCGTGTCATAGTATGCCAATGATCACGTACCCTGCCTGTATTCAGTAGCAGTGGATAGTCAGTATTGGGCTGATGGTAAGAGACCTTGAACTCGGTAGAAACTACGGTTGCCCTACCCGTCTCTGTGAAATAGCCTCCATCAGCAAATAAACGAGTATGCGGTTGTGCTGCCTTATGACCTTTAATCAGTGGCCATTGAAATGGCTCAAGCGCTTCATATTCGGCATCAGAAATAGACGCCACCGCACCGATATTAAAGTCCCGAACACGCCCCTGCGAATTATTTTCAAAGGCCGATAAAGCTGCATGCTCACGAAAAATATCTGCTGAACTCTGGTAATCAAATGCCTCACCAAAACCGACTTTTTCAGCCACTCTCGAAATAATCCACCAATCGGGTTTTGATTCTCCGGAAAGGTCAAACAGGGCTCTTTGCCTGGAGATTCTTCGCTCTGAATTAGTGACCGTACCGTCTTTTTCACTCCAGCCAGCGGCGGGTAAACGGATATGGGCAAACTCAGAAGTGTCTGTTTTCTCAATACAATCAGAGACCACCACAGTCGGACACTTTTTAAGAGCACTGATCACCGTATTGGCATCAGGCATACTGACCACCGGATTGGTGCCCATAATCCAGACAAACTTGATTTCACCGTTATCCATGGCATTAAACAAATCAACCGCCGTTTTACCAGGAGACCGGGCAATATTGGGAGCATTCCAAAACCGTCTGACACGATCAATATCTTCAGCGTTTGCAAATTCCATATGGGCAGCCAACTGATTCGCTAATCCGCCCACCTCCCTGCCGCCCATGGCATTAGGTTGCCCCGTCAGAGACAATGGCCCTGTTCCAGGCTTACCTATACGACCAGTGATCAGATGACAATTAACAATGGCGTTAACTTTGTCGGTACCGGCAACCGACTGATTCACCCCCTGAGACCAGGCAGTGACGACTTTGTCAGTGTCGGCAAACCACTGGCAGAATTGCTTAAGTGCCGTTTTCTCAACGCCACACAGTTCAGCCACTGCAGAAAAGTCGCCTACTTTTTCTGCTGCTTTCAGAGCCTCTTCAAAGCCCTGGGTATGCTGATCAACATACGCTGTATCCACCTTATTGTGCTTTTGGAGGTAGCTGAATAGTTTATTAAAGAGTGCAGTATCAGTGCCTGACTTCAGCGGCAGGTGCAAATCAGCAATATCACAGGTGTCGGTTACCCGTGGATCAATGACGACCACTTTCATCTCTGGACGCTGCTCTTTGGCTGCCCGAATTCTTTGAAACAGAACCGGATGACACCAGGCCGTATTGGCACCGACCAGAACAACCATATCCGCCAGTTCCAGATCTTCATAACTGCCAGGCACGGTGTCCGAACCAAAGGCTCTCTTCTGTCCTGCAACGGTAGAGGCCATACAAAGACGGGAATTGGTATCCATATTGCCGGTGCCAATGAAACCCTTCATCAGCTTATTGGCTACATAGTAATCTTCCGTTAACAGCTGACCTGAGCCATACAAAGCGACGGCTTCCGGACCATATTCGTCCAATGTCGCTTTCAGTCGATTGGCAACCTCATCCAGAGCTTTATCCCAACCGACTCTCTGTTCATCAATAAATGGCGTGAGCAACCTGTTCTCAAGAGAAACCGTCTCCCCCAGTGCACTGCCCTTTGAACAAAGTCGCCCCAGATTAGCCGGATGATCTTTCCGGCCTTCAATATCAACCAAATGCAATTCTTTATCCGTAACTGTCGCCTTGATGCCACAGCCAACACCACAATAGGCACACGTTGTATGGATGACTTTCGGATGTTCATTGCTTATATTGATGCTGCCAGCCATGGGCATACTTCCTTTGTCCGTACTTTCTTATTGATTCAAAGAGCCTGCAAACAATTAAAAGGCTCTCAGGCTGCGCTCAGGTAACGTTTTCCGAAGATCAGTCGGTCGCGAATATCCGAAATATCCTGCCCTGTTTCCATCAACTCCTGGTACCAGAGACCATCGGACGCATCACCATAAAGCAATGCACCCTTGAGCTTGTTATCGCTGACCACCAGTTTGCGATAGATCCCCACCCCTGCAGCATCAATGATGATTTCTTCATCATTCTCCCGGGCGACAAACTGACCGCTGGAAAACAGATCAATACCATCGACTTTCAGGCTGGTAGGGATGGGAACCGGCTCAAACCGCTCTCCCGAAGTACCCAACAAACGATGGACAGCTACTTCAGCATGACCATAAACGGGAGCAACAAGACCAAATAAATCGGTGTTCAGCTGAACACACTCTCCAATAGCCGTAACCGATGGATCAGAAGTCTGCATTCTATCATTGACCAGAATACCTCTGTCGTATTCCAGTTCGGTTTCCCTGATCAGTTCGATATTGGGTCGAACCCCTGCAGTGACCACTACCAGCGAAGCCTGCAACCACTCGCCATCTTTCAACTGAACGCCGGTGACTTTTCCGTCTTCGCCGGTGTAGGAATCCAGCATGGCACTGCAGCGGAATTCAATACCCGTTTCTTCCAGCGCTTCCTGCAAAAGGTTACCGGCCTTTTCGTCCAGTTGACGGGCCATGGGAATGGGCATGGTATCAACCACGGTGACCTTCATGCCTCGTCTGGCAAGACCACTGGCACATTCAAGCCCCAGCAGACCGCCGCCGATGACAACAGCCTGAGCTTCCGGATGGGAAGATGCTGTCAGCATCTGCTCAACATCATCCAGATTCCTGAAAGCCATAACCCCTTCCAGATCAGCACCAGACACAGGAATACGATTGGGAAGAGAGCCTGTTGCCAAAACCAGATGATCGTAATCAAAGCTTTGACCGCCTTCGGTCTCGACTCGCTTTAATTCAAGGTCGAGCGCACTGACCCGATAGTCACTACCGGACAACAGGCTGATATTCTGATCCTGGTACCAGGACTCTGGCTGCAGCTGAATGCCCTGAAGATCGACACTGCCTGCCAACAGTTTGGATAACTGGATACGGTTGTATCCCGGGCAATGCTCTTCAGAAAGAACCGTGACCTGATACTGATGGCCATGCTGCTCAGTCAGCTTTTCGAGAAAGCGGACCGAGCCCATACCATTACCCACCACCAGCAACTGTTTTTTTGCGGACGAGTGATGGTCACTATTTACCCGCTGAAGGCCTTTTACTCGCTCAGGGCCTTTTACTCGCTCAGGGCTTCTGGCCGCCTGTAATGCCGCTGTCATATCAGGCTGCCTCTACGGTAGCCGATGCCAGTGACACCTGAACCTTCTGGTCCACCACTTCAACCGGATAGGCATTCAGTGAAACAGTCTCATCTTCCAGACACTGACCGGTACTCAACTCAAAGTGCTGTTTATAAATCGGTGATGCCACGACCAGCTTCCCTTCCAGATCGCCGACCAGGCCACGGGAAATAACATTGGCCTGACTGAATGGGTCGTGGTTATCCAATGCGTATACTTGGTCGTCTACTTTAAACAGGGCAATCTGAACGCCTTCCACCAGGGCACAAACACCCAGGTTAGGAATAAGATCACCTTCACTGCAAACGGTTGTCCAACCTTTATTGGCTTGAGTCATAATAAAGTCTCCTTATCGCTCGCTTCGTTTACAGCTGTTTCAGGGTAATCTTTTCGTCATTTGTGGCCGGGCGTATCTGATCACGCTCGCTCACAAACACCACGTTACTGTCGCTTTCATCACTGTTGATAAAGTGATTGAAACGCTTGAGCTTCTCAGGATCTGAGAGGGTGGTTTTCCATTCGCATTGATAAGTGCCTACCAGGTAGGTCATCTCATCTTCCAGTTCCTGACAGATACCCAGACTGTCTTCAATGATCACTTCGCGCAGGTAATCGAGGCCGCCTTCCAGATTTTCCATCCAGACAGAAGTCCGCTGCAGACGATCGGCAGTACGGATATAAAACATCAGGAAGCGATCGATGTATTTGACCAGAGTTTCATCGTCCAGCTCCGTAGCAAAAAGATCGGCATGACGAGGCTTCATTCCGCCGTTACCACACAGATAGAGGTTCCAGCCTTTCTCTGTGGCAATGACACCGACATCCTTACTTTGAGCTTCTGCACATTCGCGGGTACAACCGGATACAGCCATCTTGATTTTGTGCGGAGAACGTACTCCCCGGTAACGATTTTCAACAGCAATAGCCATACTGACACTGTCCAGTACACCGTAACGACACCAGGTACTGCCTACACAGGACTTAACGGTCCGCAAAGACTTACCGTAGGCATGACCGGTTTCAAAACCGGCATCAACCAGGCGCTTCCAGATGTCCGGTAACTGTTCGACCCGGGCACCGAATAAATCGATACGCTGACCACCGGTAATTTTTGTATAGAGGTTATAGTCCCGACCTACCTCACCAATAGTGATCAGTTTATCGGGAGTAATTTCACCACCCGGCACCCTGGGCACAATGGAGTAAGTGCCGTCTTTCTGCATGTTGCCAAGGAAATAGTCATTAGTGTCCTGCAACTGGGCATGCTGATCATTCAGCACGTATTCATTCCAGCAGGAAGCCAGCACCGAGCCTATGGTTGGCTTGCAGATATCGCACCCTCGCCCTTTACCATGCTTTTCCAGCACTTCATTAAATGACTTGAGTTCACCAACACGCACCAGGTGGTAAAGCTCCTGACGGGAATGAGGGAAGTGTTCACAAATATCTTTTTTGACCTCAACCCCAAGCTCAGTCAACTCATGATCCAGTACTTGCTTGACCAGAGCGGTACAACCACCACAACCGGTACCGGCACTGGTCTCAGCTTTCAGCGCGCCCATATCCATGCAGCCACCGGCAACGGCATTGACCAGGTCACCTTTGCTGACGTCATAGCAGGAACAGATCTGAGCAGTTTCTGGCAAGGCTGCCACACCGAGACCTGAAGAAGCAGACCCGTCTGTCTGTGGCAGGATCAGTTCAGCCGGGTTTTCCGGTGGACGTATGTCGTTCAGCATCATCTGCAGCAGAGTGCCATACTCTTCAGCATCACCTACCAGCACAGCACCCAGGACTTTTTTCTTGTTCTTGGAGACCACCAGCTTTTTATAAACTTCTTTTTCTTCGTCGATCAGCTGGTAACTCAGGCTACCTTCAGTATTACCGTGAGCATCACCAATACTGGCAACATCAACACCCATCAGTTTCAGCTTGGTACTCATATCAGCACCCGTGAACTGACTACTGCTTTGGGCGCTGTCTTTATCGGCTACCAGTTGGTCGACAACCACCTGCCCCATCTGATAACCCGGTGCTACCAGACCAAAGATACGGCCACTCCAGAGTGCACATTCACCAATGGCAAAAATGCGCTGATCCGATGTACGACAATCGTTATTTATAACAACACCGCCGCGCTCACCCAGTTCCAGCCCGGTACTCTTTGCCAGCTCATCACGTGGTCGAATACCTGCTGAGAACAGCACAATATCGGTGTTCAACTGCTCTCCATCGGCAAACTGCATCTGGTGAACAGCCCCTTCACCATCCACTATCTGCTGGGTATTCTTGCCGGTATGAATGGAAACGCCCAGGCCTTCAATTTTGCGCCTGAGCATAGCACCGCCGCCATCATCAACCTGTACCGCCATCAACCGTGGCGCAAACTCAACTACGTGAGTTTCCAGGCCCAGATCTTTCAGAGCCTTGGCGGCTTCCAGTCCCAGCAAGCCTCCACCCACAACCGCTCCCACCTTACTGTCACGAGCCGCTTCTTTAATCGCTTCCAGATCTTCAATGGTGCGATAAACAAAACAGTTGTCACGGTCGTGACCTGGCACTGGGGGCACAAATGGATAAGACCCTGTGGCCAGCACCAACTGGTCATACTTTTTTGTATTCCCACTGGCAGAGTGCACTTCACAGGATTCACGATCGATCGATGTTATAGCTTCATCAAGTATCAGGGTAATACCATCCTGATCATAAAAGCCTTCGGAGACCATAGAGAGTTCTTCCGCTGAACGGCCGCTGAAAAACTCGCTGAGATGAACCCGATCATAGGCAGGACGGACTTCCTCACCATACACCACCACGTCGTAACGCTCTAAACCACCTGCATCTACCAGCTTTTCCAGAAAGCGGTGACCAACCATGCCGTTACCGACTACCACCAGGGTTTCTTTCCTGCTCATCTCGGACATCCTCTTCAGTGTGGAGCCTTCGTTCGCTGCAACTGCATCCTTTATACAGCGAAACGTCTCCACTCAAGACTTTGTTCTTAGAGGCTGTTTGGAATCTAGCCTCTTTTATACCTGCAGTGGTTTATGCAACTGTCATGCCCACTTTCTAAACCCTATGAAAAGAGGGGGTTCTATTTGGCAACTTAAAGCAAGCGCACCAAAATGACGCACCCTTTCATGAACAGCTATGGAACGAGCACTGTTTTGGTGAGCGCATGCATAAACTCGGACACCCCAGCCTTTTGAGCAGCGGACATATAGATATGGAGAAGGCAATGCTTTCATAAATAAAGAATAAATATGCAGCACACATCAGTGCATTGGAGATGTTGGCCTGATGTTTGCGTATAGAGTTGAAAAATCGGCTCACATAAGAATTATCACAAACAAGGAGTTTGTATGAGCAATCCCGATTCCTTCAACCTGTTTTCCTTTACCGGGAAGACCAAAATTCTACACCTCAGCTGGATTGCCTTCTTTATCAGCTTTGTCGTCTGGTTTAACCATGCACCATTGGCCCTGGCCATCTCAGAATCTCTGGGACTGACTCGTGAAGAATTAAAAACACTTTTGATTCTTAACGTGGCTCTGACCATTCCTGCCCGAGTTATTATTGGAATGCTGACCGACGTCTATGGCCCCAGAAAAGTTTACTCAGGACTGTTGGCTGTCTGCAGTATTCCCTGCTTTATGTACGCCATGGCGGATGACTTTACTCAAGCCGCCATTGCCCGTTTTCTGCTGGGTACTATCGGTGCTGGCTTTGTAGTCGGTATTCGTCTGGTGTCGGAATGGTTCCCAGCCCGTCAATTGGGTACAGCGGAAGGTATTTATGGTGGCTGGGGTAACTTTGGTTCTGCTGCTGCCGCCATGTCACTACCTACCCTTGCCCTTGTCTTTGGTGGGGATGACGGCTGGCGCTATGCCATTGGCCTGACCGGCGTTATTTCGCTGCTGTTCAGTGTCGTCTTTTATATGAATGTCACTGACACTCCCAAAGGCTCCACCTACTTCCGCCCTAAAAGTGTAGGGGCGATGGAAGTGACCAGCAAAGGCGACTTTGCCCTTCTGCTGGTTATGAAAATTCCTATGTATGCGGCGCTGGCTTTGCTGACCTGGAAGCTTTCACCCAACGGCGTTGCCATGCTGAGTGCCGAAATTTCAACAGCCATCTATGTGGTACTGGCGGCCATCTACCTGTTTGATTCCTGGAAAGTGTGGCAGGTTAACAAGCACATTTTCTCTGAGCCTGTACCTGCGATTCACCAGTATCAGTTCAAACAGGTTGCTGTTCTGAATGTTCTTTACTTCGCTACCTTCGGTTCTGAACTGGCTGTAATTTCCATGCTGCCTCTGTTCTTTGCAGACACCTTTGAGCTGGACCCCGTCATGGCCGGGCTGGTGGCTTCCGCTTATGCCTTTATGAACCTGATGTCTCGTCCTGGTGGTGGCTTATTGAGCGACAAGTTTGGTCGCAAGATCACCCTGCTGGTTCTGACTGCAGGTCTGGCCGGTGGTTACTACATGATGAGTATTATTGACTCCAGCTGGCCTCTGGTACTGGCTGTAGTTGCTGCCATGGCCTGCTCCTTCTTTGTACAGGCCGGTGAAGGTGCCGTATTTGCTGCCGTACCTCTGATCAAGCGTCGTCTGACGGGTCAGATTGCGGGTATGACAGGTGCCTACGGTAATGTCGGTGCCGTTTTCTACCTGACGGTTCTGTCTCTGGTCGATTACTCGACATTCTTCATGGTGATTGCAGGAACCGCAGTTCTTGGTTTCTTCACCCTATTCATGATGGAAGAACCTAAAGGCCAGATTGCCGAAGTGATGCCAGACGGCAGTGTTACCATGATTGATGTAACCTGATCCGCCTGTCATAGTGAGGGTCATCCCGACGGATGGCCCTTAAAATAAAAGCCTTGAGCAATTGAAAAACTTTTTACTCCACTAAAAAGTTTTTCTCATTAGAAAGCCTCTATGAAGCAGTTAAAAATGACGACAGCCGGTGTCAGCAGCGCCGGCATCAAGGAAGAAAACCAGGACGCCTGGGTGGCCGAAGTCCCCGACAATACCAGCACAATGAATTATAAGGGGGCTGTGCTGGCTCTGGCTGATGGGGTCAGCGCCTGTACAGAAGCCCGTCGGGCCAGTCATACCAGTATCCGCAGTTTTACTTCTGATTACTACAGCACACCTGACTCCTGGACGGCACGTCACTCTGCCGCAAAAATTCTCAGTGCCCTGAATCGCTGGCTATACCAGCAAGGTCATACCGACCCTTTAGATCAAGGCAGCTGGTGCACCACCTTTACCGCCATGATTTTAAAGTCCACCACCTTGCACCTGGTGCATACCGGAGACTCCAGAGCATGGCGCATTAGAAATAACGAGCTGGAATGCCTGACCCGGGATCATACTGCCACTCTGGGCGGACGACAGTACCTGGGCAGAGCACTGGGCATGGCCCCTGATGTAGAAGTCGATTACAAGTCAGAAATACTGGACGACGGAGACCTACTGTTACTGACGACCGATGGCGTACATGACTTTATATCGAAAGACACCATCAAAGAATGTTTTTCCCAACAGAAACCTCTGGATGAGATTGCACAACAACTGGTTGATCTGGCGCTGGAAAAAGGCAGCAATGACAATCTGACCTGCGTCATTGGCCGAATCGATCAAGTACCAGCGGGCGACCCCACTGAAAACCTGCAAAGGCTTTCTGAACTCAGGTTACCGCCCGATCTGTACCCCGGCCAGATACTGGACGGCTATCGTATTCTTGAAGAGCTTCATGCCAGCAAACGCAGCCAACTGTATCTGGCTGAAGATACACAGGCCGACACACCAGGCCCTCATCATGTGGTCATTAAAACGCCTTCCATTAACTTTGAGGATGATCCGGACTACCTGGAAGGATTCATGCGCGAAGAATGGATCGGCCGCAGGATAAAACATCCTTCCGTCATGGAAGTCTTGCCTCCCCGAACGGGTCGGCAATTTCTTTACCATATCTGTGAACACATTCGCGGGCAGACACTGCGCAGCTGGATGCAAGAAAATCCCAAACCATCACTGACTGAAGTCAGGGATATAGTGGCACAAATTATCACTGCCATTCGGGGGCTGCACAGACTTCAGATTTTGCATCAGGATCTGAAACCGGAAAACCTGATGTTTGACCAGGAAGGCCGCTTGAAACTGATTGATTTTGGATCCGCTCGCGTCGCAGGTGATTTCGAAAACCAGCAAACCCTTCAAAGTGAATTACCCCAGGGCACCAAAAACTATACAGCCCCTGAATACTTTTTGGATGGAGTGATTGATGAACGAGCCGACCAGTTTGCCATTGGTGTGATTGCTTACGAATTATTGACCGGTGAACTGCCCTACCCTGAACATTCAGGCAGCAGCCTGAGGGTGCGACACTATCAGCACATGAAATACCGCCCCGCAAATCAGTCCGACTCATCGATTCCTTCATGGATAGATTCAGCACTGGCAAAAGCCGTAGCAGCCGACCCGGCGAAACGTTACCCGGCTCTGTCTGAATTTTTGCAGGATTTGAAGCAACCGAACAGTTCATTTCAAAGTCGCAGCTTTCAACCTTTGATAGAACGGAATCCGGTGCTTACCTGGCAGCTGATTGCGCTGTTACTTTTTATGGTCAATGTGGTTCAGTATTTGAGCAGCTGAGCCAATGCTTAGCAGTTTTCTACACCTACCTTTCCAGATTATATACAGGTAATATGTCGCTCAATAAAAACATTGAACTCGTTAAAAAGCAGGAAGCGGTTTGAGCTCAGGGATATTAGCTCGTGGCTACGCAGTACAGCCCAAGTCTATGGGCGGTAGCGTGTCTGACCCCAATCCATCATCCGCTCTTCAGTCAGTTTGTACGAAAGTTACGTAAATTTAGTTCGTATAAGTGGATTCTCCCATAGTTCCTTATCTAATTGATTTTAAATATTATTTTTATAAAAAGGCGCGTATGAGAATGTTAAGCGGAAAATATACAAATCATGAAATGCGACAGGTTGAATAACGATCTAAATAGACAGGTTGGATCTACAAGTCCCGGCATCTATGGGATTGGAGACAGTCGTATTTCCCTCAGATAGTATGTTATGCGACACTCAGTCGCATAAGTAAGCTGTTATGCGTAAGATCTCAGTTAAGGTTGAGCATATGAAACTGATTAAAATAAATGCACAGAATATTGACCGAATGCTAGCTCAGCATGATGCCGATGGTGGGAATGAGATTAATGAGAGTCTTGGGAAGCTATTTGCATCTTTATCGGATGAAGAAAATAAGAATGAAGTATCCATAAAGGTTGCTGCGTTAAATCAGCTTTATTCAACCTCCATTCAATACATAAAGCCAGTTGTAACGAAAATTGTTTCAGAGATTAAGAAAAATCATTCAGAGCTGGGAAGAGAAGGGTATCTTAATTTGGTTGATCGGATTTCCTCAGTTGAATGGGTAAGCGAAACAACTGGAAAGCACCATAAAAGGAAAAATCTTTCATTTGCATCTAAGTATGTACATTTTCTAAGTGAAAGATATACCCCTATTTACGACAGCTATATATGGCTTGTAATAGTGGCCTACCTGAAAGAAAAGAATATGAAAATAAATTTGTCTTCCCCTGGGTCATATTCGGAATTCTATAGAAACTTCTCTAAATTCAAAGAGAGTTATAACCTTGAATCTTACTCTAACTACCAGATAGATAAGTTTCTCTGGCAGTACGGTAAAAATATACTATCAGAAATAATGGAGTCTGAAGAAGTAAACTTGGATAAGGCAAAGTCGATCTTTAAAAAACGCATAACAAGGCGCTCAAGCAAGGACGCGCTAACGCGCGTCGCTTAGCTTGACGTTATCAGTATCAATCATGCAAATATTTAAATATCTAGTTTTAGCATTGTTTTCATTGCAAGCCTTTGCTCAAGAAAGGCTGTATAACTTTGATTATTATCAGATCTATTCAAGAGTATTAGAACTTGCTAGTGAAGAAGCAGGTTTTGGCAGAACATACAGTCTTTATCGTATATCAACAGAATTTTCTCATCGAAAGAAAAATTTGTTCATAGCTTTCCTTTTGAAATACCCAGTTTCTAGCGATGAGAAATACAATTACATATGCTTAGTTGTTGACTCATCTGGAAAATTGATTGAGAAAGAAACTAATATAAAACCAGTCTTTAATAAACCCAATAAGCCAAACGACAGCTGTTATAAAATACAAGGTCATGATAGGGATATTTTCAATGTGATTTACAATGTAAATCATAATACCATTGAAAAAAATCTTGACTATCACCTATTAAAGAAAAAAGAAAATCCTAACCTATCTTCAGAAAAAAGAACTAATGTTCACCCTCTTATATCAAGAAAGAGTGGAACTCCAAAACTCTACATCTATGCATCTTATCAATACTCATCGAAAGGATCTTTATATCATGCCTGTCAGATAATAGATGAGAATGGTGAGTTGATAGAATTCTTGGAAAATATACCTGAGAGGAAAGAAAAAATATTTGGCAGCTTAGAAGTCTCAAGAGCAAGTAAAAGCTGCAATCTTAGTAAAGCTTTGTCGCAAAGATACTGATAATCGGGTAGCCGGAGGTTTCTAACCTCCAGCCCCTACAACACCCTGCATGCGGGTCCGCACAGGGCGTTTCATTAAGAATGGTGAAGCTTGATCCATCCGTCCCGCAGTGAATAGAGCCCCTGTGATTTCAGATAAGCCAGCGATAGCGCCTGATTGATACCCGGCGTTTTCGCGCTTCTCCACGGGCCTTTACTGCTTCGACCACAACCAACTGCCGTTCGGATTTCAACGCCAAGACNACGGTGGCCGTCAGATCACGTGGCTTCGTTGTCTTGTGCCAACTCGCCTCCAGCCTACGCCTCATAGGATGTTCTTGTTCATCAGCTCGCAGCTTTGCTAGTGGCTTCCTCCAGACCAGACCTCACGGGCTGGCCCTTGCCGTTCGCTAGTAGTTAGCGTTTAATCACAACAGGGTTTTCAACGGTGATCTTCCTACAGGGGACTTTCATCCCATAAGTTCATGCCCATGCCGGGCGTACACAAATGGTTCAAGTTCGGTCGCTTCGCTCCCCCGACGCCGCCTGCGGCGGCGCGGCTGAAGCAGGCGTTAGGTTTTTAGAAATTATCGAGTATAAAATGGACTTCATATATCGCTTCATGAGTCTGGTAGAATTATGCACCATCCTGCATGACTCAAATATAAAATTTACTCAATTGATGCTCATGGATGATCCAAACGAAGGATTAGGTAATGTCTTAAGTGCTCAAGAGTCCTTTTCCTATTCATGGGAGCTCCAAAAACACAACAAAATCAAAGAGCATCATGAGAGGATACAAGCAATATCATATATCTCGTGTTGGACTAAAGAGCCCGACTTAATGGCTATGTGGCTATTGTATTCAAAAAACAAAGACTCAATACGAATTAAAACCACAGAGAAAAAATTAAAAAATGCAGTCAATAAATTTGGTAAGAACCATTACTTTTTAAATCAACTAGACGCGCCTAAAGGCTCCATAACTCTTTTGAGCTACCCAGACACTGATAATGTGAAATATGTTTCTTTTGAAGAGTTAAGCTCGGAAATCAAGAAAAAACACGACCGGTATGTGAAAGAATGCGTTAAATCAATAGACAAAGATCTCTCCAAGGATGAAAAGGAAATCTACGAGAAAAACATCAAAGAAATTGAAGATGATCGAATTATTGAAATAGGGAAATCTAGCTTTCTAAAGGACAAGTGTTTTCGGCATGAGAGAGAGCTAAGAGCTTGCTTCAGGGTATACTACAGAAACGACCTATTGGAAGAGGAATGGCGCAAACCTGAGCACAAGAGTAAGCTGGATTACTTCTTTGGTGGTGCTTTGATTTATGAGCCTGCAATACAAGATTTACCTAAGACCGTAGAAATCCCAATCAACCATGATTTCATTGAATCAATATGTTTTGATCCAAGAACACCAGCTTATATTAAAGATGGGATGCTAAAAATAATTAGACTTGTAAAACCGGACATAACAGTCGAAGAGAGCTATGCATTTGGTTACAAACTAGACAATCACGATTTCTCTCTCAGAGAGGAGTTATAAAAACCTAATCGGGTAGCCGGAGGTTACTAACCTCCAGCCCCCACAACACCCTGCATGCGGGTCCGCACAGGGCGTTTCATTAAGAATGGTGAAGCTTGATCCATCCGTCCCCCAGTGAAAACGTGGTCGAAAAGATTGTCGCCAAAGGCTGGCTTCGTATCATCACGCTGAGTCACGTCATTACCGGGCGGCATTCGTGTATTCAAGTCTGACAAGGCTCCTCCTTTATTCTTAATGTTCAGGCCTTCGNCGCTATCGGTGGTAATCCGGTTTGCTCGAACAGGGGGATGCATTCTGTTCGCCGAGCCTGTTGAGACCAGTGGCTGAGAACTGGAAAGTAACCGATCGCGTGTTAAGCAGATCTCCCCGGATAAGGACATGAACTGTCACTGCGCAACTGCATCCTTTACGGTGGCCGTCAGATCACGTGGCTTCGTTGTCTTGTGCCAACTCGCCTCTAGCCTACGCCTCATAGGATGTTCTTGTTCATCAGCTCGCAGCTTGGCTAGCGGCTTCCTCCAGACCAGACCTCACGGGCTGGCCCTTGCCGTTCGCTAGTAGTTAGCGTTTAATCACAACAGGGGTTTCAACGGTGATCTTCCTACAGGGGACTTTCACCCCATAAGTTCATGCCCATGCCGGGCGTACACAAATGCTTCAAGTTCGGTCGCTTCGCTCCCCCGACGCCGCCTGCGGCGGCGCGGCTTAAGCAGGCGTTATATGTCAAAGAGTAAGTTGTGATAAATCAGCTGAAAAAGAACTACTATCAACAGTATTCTTTTTTTAAGATGCTAACACAATGAAATTACACTCCAGCATATCTATCAACCTATTAATAGTTCTGATTTTTTCATCGATATATTGCTATTCAAATACTATGAGTATTTCTAAACGATATACTTTACCAGCACAAGATGTTGAAAGTGGGAAATATCCTTGGATATTGCAACAAGTCAATAAATTTTCTATAAAAAATTGTACTGCTGTGTTAATTTCTAAAACGCATGCATTAGTTTCTGCTCATTGTGTGTCTAACCCTATTAGTAGGAACTGTGTTAGAGTTATTTTTTCTAACTCAAAAGATCAGTTAAATATAGGTATTACAAGAGTTGCAATTCATCCTGATTATATTCCATACAATTATTTTCTGACTGGTAAATTTCATGAGCACGATATTGCAATTCTAGAATTAGAAACAGCCTCAGATGAAACTCCAATAACTATTGATACAACAAAGTATAATTGTTCTGACATTAATGGTATTCAGAACCCATTAACTGCTGGTTATGCACACTACTCTGTTTTAAAAGAAGCATTACTGGAATGGCTTCCAAGCTACGGGTGCGACATTTCAGTATTTCCAAAGTTATACAACCTAAAATATATGGGCATAGGTGAAGGAGGAGATTCTGGTTCTCCATTATTTTTAACAAATGATGAAATGCATTTATTACTAGGGTTGCATTTTGGAGGGTTATGGAAGGGTAGTGATTACCCTAACCTTTATGAACCAGTTTCAAGAAACTTAGAGTTTATTGAAACCCATACAAATATTAGCTTAATCTCAAGTGGCAGTGGCAGTGATCGTTTATTTCCATTGACTCAATTTTGGGAAGATATACATTGCGATTTAGTCACTGAAACCACTGAAGCCACTGAAGCCACTGAAGCCACTGAAGCTACTGAAGCTACTGAAGCTACTGAAGCTACTGAAACTACTGAAACTACTGAAACTACTGAAGCTACTGAAGCTACTGAAGCTACTGAAGCTACTGAAGCTACTGAAGCTACTGAAGCTACTGAAGCTACTGAAGCTACTGAAGCTACTGAAGCTACTGAAGCTACTGAAGCTACTGAAGCTACTGA
>NZ_JOKH01000003.1:255959-257946 GCF_000722635.1 Endozoicomonas numazuensis
GGCTTCCTCCAGACCAGACCTCACGGGCTGGCCCTTGCCGTTCGCTAGTAGTTAGCGTTTAATCACAACAGGGTTTTCAACGGTGATCTTCCTACAGGGGACTTTCACCCCATAAGTTCATGCCCATGCCGGGCGTACACAAGCCCATCCAAGCGACCGCCTACGGCGGCGCTTGATGGGGGCGTTACACGCTAAAAATAATAATGGAATAGCATTTGAGATTTATTTTCGTAGATGCCGAGAATATCGGGCTCAAGGAAGTCGAGCCTATTGAAGCAGCTGTATCTGACAAAGTATTTGTCTTCTCAAAAAATGAAGCAATAAAATCAGTTTGCGAGAGAAAGCTTTTTCTTTATATATCGAGCTATCCTACAGGCTCGAATCAGGCTGATTTTTACCTTATTGGCAACCTTGTTGGAATAATCGCCTCACTGACTAATGGGCAAAAGGAAGTATGTGAATTTGTACTCTATTCACGGGACAATTCACTTGTAACTGCGTTTGCATTTCAGTGCAAACTTCATAAGGTGAAACAAAAAATTGCCCTTGAACCTAAAGAGCAAAAGGTCATAGCTCCGATAAAACCCGAGAAAACACTGGACCAGAAGATTTTTGAGCTACTAAAAACACCTATGTCCTCTGAGGCAATGAGAGTAAAACTAAAATCTCCAAAGCCAGATTTCACCAGAGCAATGAATACATTGATTAAATCCAATAAAATTCAACGCTCACCCAAAAGCCAAAAAAACTGGGTTCGTGCATAGCGCGTGTAACAAGCGCATCATATTCGTCGCTTCGCTCCTGGGACGCCTGCGGCGCCCCATATGCGGGCGTTATGTTTTCTTCAAGGTTCAACCAATCTCAAGGAGTAAGAGTGATACAACAATTTAAAATAATAAATGACCTCAGTGAAGTCATTAAGGAATATGAAGGGATTCTATGCAGGCCAACTCAAAGAATAAGTCATCCCACCCTTTATAGAAGAAGAGACGTAGGTAGAAACGAAAAAATATTAAAAGGTGTGCGAATTAGAGACTGGCTATTCTCGGAAGATAAAAAATGGGTTTTACCACATGACCAAATGGGATTGTCTTTCTCCTCCACCTACAAAAATCTTAAGCAAGAGCTTCGATATATTCTGGATTTTAGAAAAAGCAGATATTCCTAAAGGAATGGAATTCAGAGAAGACAGAAGCAAGAAAGGGCACTACTTTTTAACTGTCACTGAACAAATGCATGTTAATAAACTTGTTTCAAACCTTAAGGTTATCGCCCAAAGAATGTCAGTTATTAGAGATGCGAGTTAGAAATAATGATTGTTTATAAATTTGATGAAGAAGTAGTATACGCTGAATACTATGCAAAAAAAATGGAAGATAAACGAACAGCAGAAATCCTAAAAAGAGGGAGCGTTTCAAACACAGATGAAGCAAGACATTTAAGTTTATTTTTCTGGAAAATGGTTGATGCATCCATAGATGATGAAAAGAAAGATATTCAGTTCCCTTGGGAAGAAGGTGCAGAGTTCTGGAATGAAAAGTTGATGAATTCATTTTCTGGCTATTTAGAAAACTCTGGCTACGAGAATGAGTGGGAAGAAATCGTAGATCAACAATGAAAACATAATCGGGTAGCCGGAGGTTTCTAACCTCCAGCCCCCACAACACCCTGCATGCGGGTCCGCACAGGGCGTTTCATTAAGAATGGTGAAGCTTGATCCATCCGTCCCCCAGTGAAAACGTGGTCGAAAAGATTGTCGCCAAAGGCTGGCTTCGTATCATCACGCTGAGTCACGTCATTACCGGGCGGCATTCGTGTATTCAAGTCTGACAAGGCTCCTCCTTTATTCTTAATGTTCAGGCCTTCGCCGTGTCCCGGCCATTACGCCGGGCATTTGACTACTATGCCTTCTGCTGACTTCTGCTTAATCACCGGCAGAGTTGCCTCTGACGGCGCTATCGGTGGTCATCCGGTTTGCTCGAACAGG
>NZ_JOKH01000003.1:258223-357222 GCF_000722635.1 Endozoicomonas numazuensis
GGATGCATTCTGTTCGCCGAGCCTGTTGAGACCAGTGGCTGAGAACTGGAAAGTAACCGATCGCGTGTTAAGCAGATCTCCCCGGATAAGGACATGAACTGTCACTGCGCAACTGCATCCTTTACGGTGGCCGTCAGATCACGTGGCTTCGTTGTCTTGTGCCAACTTGCCTCCAGCCTACGCCTCATAGGATGTTCTTGTTCATCAGCTCGCAGCTTTGCTAGCGGCTTCCTCCAGACCAGACCTCACGGGCTGGCCCTTGCCGTTCGCTAGTAGTTAGCGTTTAATCACAACAGGGGGTTCAACGGTGATCTTCCTACAGGGGACTTTCACCCCATAAGTTCATGCCCATGCCGGGCGTACACAAATGCTTCAAATGGGACGCCTACGGCGCACCTGATATAGGCGTTAGCTGGCAGGTCAGTTGATACCTCAAAATTACAATTTTACGATCCTGTTTTAAGAACCATCTATAATACTATGTCATCGATTTCCGATAGTTCTAGTTAGGTGTGATATGAAGTTTATAGGTTCTATGTGTGGGCATCCTAAGGAAAAAGCAAAATATATTTATTTTTTCATTTTTTTTTTATTTAGCACTTCTGCCACATGTACACCTCTTGATTTTCTAGTTTCATTCTCTCCTGCTATTCAGCTCCAGGAAGGTGATTTTTGCCAAGGAGTAAGAGTTTCCAAAGGTTATATTGCAAGCTCACCATCATGTATTAAAGAAATTAAAAACAAACTATCAAGTACAGTCGTTGGAGTCATTGATCATAATCAATCTCATATCGATGAAGTAATAGAAACTACTGAGATTAATTACATTGCCTCTGATGTATTGCTGGCTATAACCAATGATCAGGAACATTCTTACTTTTATCCAACGCACCATACTGTTGGTGAATTAATAGATTATAGCTTTTACTATTCATTTAATGAGAATGGAATATCGAGTCAAAATTATATAGAATTATCATTGCCAAATAATAATTATGACAGTCCAATTTATACTTTAACTTCAGAATTAACCTTGCAGCAAGGTACACCCATCTTTGATCAAAATAGCAAATTGATCTGCCTTGTTGCATCTAATGCACTCTGTAAGCCAGTGTCGTATGGTGTGACGCGCATAAAAAGAAATAGTGTTGGTGATGATGATGATAATACCATCTACTATAGTGTTGTGGCTGGAGTTACAGTTGCAGTTGCAGTTGCGGCCATTATTGCCACACAAGGAATAGTATTATCAATTTTGTATTGCAGGGCTAACTCAAGAGGCATGCCATGCAATGTTTTTTGGTCTGGTATTTTAGGCTGCAAGTACTGCGCCGAACCATATACTAAATATTGTTTTACGGGGGGGTGGCCTACCATGGCGTGGCATTGGATAGGAGATTATAATAGAGCAGATACTAGCAGTCAGCCTGATTATCAGGCTATCAATACTGACCCTTAAATCCGAAATTACTATAGAAAACAAGCAAAGCCAGCTAATCGGGTAGCCGGAGGTTTCTAACCTCCAGCCCCCACAACACCCTGCATGCGGGTCCGCACAGGGCGTTTCATTAAGAATGGTAAAGCTTGATCCATCCGTCCCGCAGTGAAAACGTGGTCGAAAAGATTGTCGCCAAAGGCTGGCTTCGTATCATCACGCTGAGTCACGTCATTACCGGGCGGCATTCGTGTATTCAAGTCTGACAAGGCTCCTCCTTTATTCTTAATGTTCAGGCCTTCGTCGTGTCCCGGCCATTACGCCGGGCATTTGACTACTATGCCTTCTGCTGACTTCTGCTTAATCACCAGCAGAGTTGCCTCTGACTGACGGCGCTATCGGTGGTCATCCGGTTTGCTCGAACAGGGGGATGCATTCTGTTCGCCGAGCCTGTTGAGACCAGTGGCTGAGAACTGGAAAGTAACCGATCGCGTGTTAAGCAGATCTCCCCGGATAAGGACATGAACTGTCACTGCGCAACTGCATCCTTTACGGTGGCCGTCAGATCACGTGGCTTCGTTGTCTTGTGCCAACTTGCCTCCAGCCTACGCCTCATAGGATGTTCTTGTTCATCAGCTCGCAGCTTTGCTAGCGGCTTCCTCCAGACCAGACCTCACGGGCTGGCCCTTGCCGTTCGCTAGTAGTTAGCGTTTAATCACAACAGGGGTTTCAACGGTGATCTTCCTACAGGGGACTTTCACCCCATAAGTTCATGCCCATGCCGGGCGTACACAAATGGTTTCAGTTCGTTCCGGGGCTTCGCCCCTCCACCCGACGCCGCCGTCGGCGGCGCGGCTGAACCAGGCGTTAAGTGTCGTGAATTCAGCGCCAAAGGTACAAATTTTTGCCTCTTCAATAAAATCTGCGGGTCATTTTTGGTTCAAGCAGCTTGCCAAGCACATGATATAAAGCGATTTCCGCACGTCTGTAGGTTATGAACCCGTAAGATTTTCTCGTAGTGAATTTTATTTTAGTGTTCAGCCCTTCCACTTTCCCGCTTGAATACGCCTTTCTTGCCTTAAACCAGTTCAGGATAAGTGGCTTGTGTCGTCGAACAGTTTTAGCCACCTTCTTCATTGGTTCTATCTTTGATCTCATGACTCTGATGCTCCAGCGATCAAGATATTTCCCTGCCCAATGTGGCGACACGTAATCCCAAAATAACTGAAACTCCTGAGTCAGTAAGTACCCTCGGACACTTTTCAAAGTGTTTCTGGCGAGCAAGCTTTATCGCTTTTGCCCTATGGTGCCACGCCAGTTTCAACTTGGTCACCTTCTCGGCAGGTAGCAGTTAGTTAGTTCAAACAAGATTGTTAGTTTTTTTGTTCTGTGCCGCTGGCGATCAGGCATTATCCTTTTTTCCCTATGCTATAGCGCCAGCACAAGCTATTGAGTTTTCTCAGTGGTTGGGGCAGGCTTGGTGTTTCTGGTTCTGCATGGTCACCTTCCTTGGCAGATGCCTGACAGAAAGCTCTCAGCAAGTAGCGAGCAGAGCGATTTTGAGCTTGGTGCAACCAGAAAGTTCGGAGTGAAAATGGCGCCTAACAAGTGGTTCAAGTTCGTTCCGGGCTTCGCCCTGCGGTGGCGCCGCTTAACCAGGCGTTAGCTCGCTCACGAAGTAATTTATAGTTCTTGGCCTCTTCTTCGCAAAATAAAGCAGTAATTCTTTAATACAGTTAGACCATTTTTAAGGAATGAATAAATATGAGGGCTTAGCGTTTTATAACTTTCAAGTTCATAACCTATACGATCATTTATAACTGAGGCATCCGTCTCGAAACGATCACACAATTTATCGATAGAGTTTTTTTCTTCTATTTCTTGATGGGAAACCAAATGAAAAGAGCTTGCAACATCTATCAGTCTTTCTTTTTTTTGTGACTCCGTCATAAGGCTCCAACGAGTACTTAATCTGCATAACGGATCATTAGTTTTTTTTGAGCACCAATCGCTATTACTTAAATCAGGTGCATCAAGCTTTCCAAGATGAACAACAAGTAATAAATAACTAATATCTAGAAAACTTTCCTCAAACTGTAAATTCATAGGGCAGCTTGTTTCTAAGTCTTCGTAATCTAAACCTTTATAGACTAGGTGTGGTTTTCCTAGCCTATTACCAAGTAATATTTTTATTACACTGCTTGGTGAATTTCTAGGTTCAATCGCAAAATTTATTTTTGAGGTTTGTCTATCAAACAAAATCATAATTTGTTTGCAAGGATTATCAATATTCCTAATCAACAAAGGAACTGGATCATTTATTGATATGAACAGTGTTATTAACATAAGAGCTAAAACATCCTCTTCATCTATTGGAAACTCTAGTTTTTTAAAATGTGACACGCCAGAAAGGGCTGCTTGAAGAAAAGCATCTAAATCAGGACTAGTCGGTGCTATTCTAAGAGCATTAATAACATCTGATTTTAAATCTTTATTCTTCTGACCAAGTGAGTTAATCACCTTAGATACGTAATAATCATCTTCGTCAATTTTTAAAATCATTGGATTACACTTTGTTTTTATCCGTTCAATATCTTCTAAAGTTTCTGGAAAAGAATGAATAGAAAAGGTAAGTGTAAGGAAAGTCAATAAATACCTTATAATCACACGATATCTAACAAACATACTTCAATCTCAAAGCAAGTATCTAAAAAGACAACTTAGGTAAGTTTTGGAGTCAACGCAAGCTAATCGGGTAGCCGGAGGTTTAACCTCCAGCCCACACAACACCCTGCATGCAGGTCCGCACAGGGCGTTTCATTAAGAATGGTGAAGCTTGATCCATCCGTCCCGCAGTGAATAGAGCCCCTGTGATTTCACAGCAATTCCCGCTGACCATTAATAAATGTTCGATCCAATAGATTATTTTGATGCCATTTATTCGGGCCGAACAACACCCGACTGCTTAATCAGTCAATCTGTCAGCAAGTTCTAAACACAGGAAATCAGGGCCACCAGTATCTTTGCTACGTGGTATCAACTACTAGGTGCTTTAAGCTGGCACTCCTGCCTTCAGTAATCGCTGCAAACACGTCTTCCCAGTTTTCGATGGTGAACCAGTCAAATAATCCCCTGATCGCATGCCATAGCGCTTTTTTGGACTTCTTTGCTTCAAGAGCCTGCTGGAAGAACTTGCAAGCCAGCTGCTCTATCTGGTCGATGAGGAAGGCGCTGAACGTCAGGCAGGCCAGATTGGTCGCCAGATGTTGCTTTCCGTGCCCGTAATTGTGTTCGAGGTGGTAGCCCTGTGTTATTAGCGTGTTAAAGGTTTCGTTCTCAATTTTCCACTTAGCGCGGCCTCCTCGCATGACTTTCGCCACATTCTCCTGAGTGAGTTGAATATCGGTTATCCATGTGTTGACGTATTTTTTGCCTTTCGGATCAGTTTCGACGTATTCGAGGTAGTTGACCAGTGTCTTTTTATGAGACTTATTGATGGAGACGTTGTTCACGAACCGGAACCAATGCTTATGACCCTTTTCATCGGTAAACTGATAGCGTTTCACTTTGTCAGCCTTATCCAGTTCGTCAACCGATTCATAAAGCGACGTATGCGAAGTGTCCTTTGCCACCATGATGAAGCTGTATCCGTGGGATTTCACCAGCTTGATGGTCGGGCCGTCGGAGTAAAGATCGTCGAAGTTCAGAACCAGCTTAAGGTGTGGGTGCTCTCTGGATATGTTTGACAGAAGTCGTTTCAACGCCGTTTTTTCACAGTCATTCTTTGAGGCATCCACCTGCTGAATAATGGGTTCCGGCATTAAAGGGAGTACTTCCTTTTTGCCCGGCTTTACCAGACAGCAAGCTAATAGCTGGTGATAGTACTGAGGATTCTTGCTACCTGGCTTTTTTACGCAGCATTCCGGGCAGTCAATTTTACCTGAGCTGAAATGTCCAGTTCCATCAATTGGCGCGAGATAGCCTTCGTCAAAATATTCGAACTGCCTGAGGCGCCCGGAGCGTTGAACAAAAGCAAACAGCCGGGTAAAGAACTTGCGGAAATAGCGAGTTTCAATGGGGTCAAGCATCTCCCGAAGGTAGGTGTCACAAGGGACTTGTCCAACTCTGTATAACGATTTCAGGTTACGTAACTTATCCGGTTTTTTTACACAATCACGGTCAAACTGAAGCAGTGACGGATACTTCAAGTGCATGACGGCAAGACCGCTCATGATGGCGTCATGAAGTGGAATTGAATCCTCATTGATTCNACTATTGATCGGAATCAATTAAGCGGGAATTGCTGGTGATTTCAGATAAGCCAGCGATAGCGCCTGATTAATACCCGGCGTTTTCGCGCTTCTCCACGGGCCTTTACTGCTTCGACCACAACCAACTGCCGTTCGGATTTCAACGCCAAGACGCATCAATTGTCTGATTTTAGTACGAGGCTTTCGCCACTGTCGCCAATCGCTATTATATGGTTATATGGGACATCCATATATTCCTACAGCATATTTGTATGGATGTTCTATTAATTTTTTCTTATTTTTAATCGCCGTAAAGGGTTGATTCACCTACAGTTTTCAGAAAACCTTCAGTTCATCACCCCTCCGACACAGATCCGTACATGCACTGCTAATGCATACGGCTCCTACCGTCAATCAGACACACAGTCGCTGATTTGGATATGGGTGTGTAAGCATGCTGCTCGGGATGAAGTATTTGATGAGCTTCGTCATCTTTGTCCACGTCAGGGTGTGGCGCTGGCTGCGCTTTCGCAGAGCCCTTAACCAGTAGCGGCAGATTTCCCTCCGAAAGAGGTTTATCGCTTTCAGGTTTCCGGGCACCGCAAAGTAGTTATTGTGTCCTTGTACGACACTTTTTAACCACTTCCCCTGCTCGAAGACATCCCTGTGACGATTTCTCAGCAAGATCTGTTTGATCTCCTTCAGCTTGGCTGTCAGCTTTTTCGCACTGGTAAATCGTTTTACCGTAAAGCCCCCATCTGAGCGCCTTGTGGAGCAGATATGCGTAAAGCCCAGAAAGTCAAATGTCTCCGGTTTTGGCCGGTTCTTCTGCTTTCTGTTACTTGTCGCAAATCGACCAAACTCCAGTAATCGAGTTTTACCTTTATTCAACTTCAGACCAAACTTTTCCAGTCGTCTGTGCAGTAACCCCGTAAAATGGAGCGCGTCTGACCGATACTGGAATCCCATCACACTGTCGTCCGCAAAACGGACGATGTAGCCCTCACCTCTGGCCTGCTTCCTGCGCCACTGGTGAGCCCATAGATCCAGAACATAGTGGAGGTAGATATTCGCCAGTAATGGGGAAATAACCGCCCCTTGAGGTGTTCCAAGTCTTGTTCTGATCTTTCGGCCATCGTCGACGACTCCAGCTCTGAGCGTCTGCTCTACGAGCCGGAGTATTCTTTTGTCTGCAATTCTGTGCTGCAGGAATTTCATCATCCAGCCATGATCGATTTGATCAAAGAACCGGCTGATGTCCGCATCCACTATCCAGCTAACCTTTCGGGTGGTAATCGCCATGTACACTGCGTCCAGTGCCTGATGTTGATTTCGTCCCGGCCTGAAGCCATAACTGAACCCAAGAAAGTCTGCTTCGTAGATTGCTTCCAGCACCCAGACCAACGCCTGCTGCACCACCTTGTCTTCTACTGTGGTTATCCCTATTGGACGATGATCGCCATCCGCTTTGGGTATCCAGATTCGAAGCACGGATTGGGGTTTATAGGCTTGGGTATGAATGCGTGTGTGAAGTGCTTGCACTCGTTCAGCCAGATTTTGGCCAAAGCATTGCCAGCTTTCACCGTCGACCCCTTTGGACGCTTTCCGGTTCAGACGATGGTATGCCTTCACTAGCAACTCAGGGGTAATATGATGAAGCAGGTTGTTGAATTGCAGCGACCGATCCCGCTTTGCTGCTGTATGTAGACGTGATAGCCCTGTCGTCCATCCTTCTGCACTCTGTGTTACAGTCTGGATCGGCTTGTCGCGCTCTTTTTGACGGTTAGTTCCCTTCGCTCCACCGGCTCCGCCGTGGTCTGGTGTGTTTACCTGCACTTTGTTCGCCAGTTTCCTCACTACTATGAAACTATCTGACTCCCTGCTTGCGTAAGCGTCCAGTCTTCGTCCACAGACTTCACCGAACCTGACCCACATGGAAAAGTGTGAATCACAGACAGGGTCTCCCGAGTTCCGCGCAAGAGACATCGATACATGCACCAGGTCTAACGACTCCGGAGAACCAACAAGGGCACTTGCAGTAACGCACTCTTGTTGTATTGCCTTCCCAATCACCCAACGTGGTCGGCGTTCTCGATAATGGTTTCGGAGCTCAATACTGAGCCTGCATCTTCCCCTGTCAACGCTTAACCATTGTCATTACTGACAACCGCCCATGACTCGGGGTTCCGGCGGCTTGCTAGACCTTACCGGATGAAGGGCTTTCACCTTCAATTTCTTGCCGATTTATCTCGGCGCACTGGATGTCCCTTTTACTTTTCCTTTTTACTTTTTACTTTTTACTTTTTGCCTGCTCCCGCATGCTGCTTGTAGACGACACAGGAGCCAGGCATGACGGCCAAAGCGGCTATTGCACAGTCATCGGTAATGACATCTTTACCGTGTTTGCCTCAACCGCCAGCAAAAGCCGCATTAATTTCCTGACCTTGCTTCAGGGGAAGCGTCGGTCTCACGTACTGAACCCCGTTGCACTCAGCTACATGAAACAGGTGGAGATGGCCGACAAATGGGTGACTACTCTGTCTGCTTATGGTGAAACCCACTTCCTGGACAAAGCGGCCTGGGAAGCTTTTTTGGATGACCACAAGCTGTTTGCCAAGGAGCAACGTCGCAAGGCGACAGAAGCGGTTCTCAAAGCGGGTCTGCTGAACAATGGCTTCCCGGAAGCTATGATTATCCACAGTGATGGGGCACGACAGTTTGATACTGTGTTTGCACACTCCCTGTGTTGGTTCCATGCCAGCCGCCCGCTGGCAAAGCTGATTCCTGCGAATAAACAGGAGCGAGCTGCCCGCGACTGGATGGAAAAGCAATTCTGGTGTTTATACGACGACGTTGAGGCCTATTGCCAGGCACCGACAGCAGGCAGGAAGGCTCAGATTGAGCAAGATTTTGATAGCTGGGTGACGACGCAGGTTAACTACACAGACCTTCGATCGATTCTGGGCCAGCTGCACAGGGCACGGGAGGAGTTATTGCTGGTTCTGGAGTATCCATGGCTGCCCTTGCACAACAACCTGAGCGAACGCCAGATCCGAGAGTGCGTAAAGCGGCGAAAGATCAGTGGCGGTACTCGAAGCTCACTCGGCAAAAGCTGCCGGGACACGTTCGCGAGCCTGAAAAAAACATGCAAACTACATGGAGTGTCGTTTTCTCGATATTTGAAGGATCGAATCTCAGGAACCGGTTTAATTCCCCAGCTGTCTGACATGATACGTCAAAAATCAGCTCAACTGATGGGTAGTCCTGCCTACGGTTTTTGAGCAGTTACCTTTCCGGTTCCTAATGGTGCTATGGTGAGACTGAACATGGATATGCCACGGACTTTTGATTAAAACCAATCCTCCGGAGTCGGTTCTGGGGTATCAGCCTCTAATTATCACTCCACCATTATTCCATTCTGGTGCAGTGAGCCCCCACAAAGCTGCACTAAGTCGTACCCGAAACCATTAAAATCGACGGGTTATTTTCATGAACCAGGCTTGGCTATTATAATCTTTATGCCCTCTCAGACCGTAGCCAATACGACCTTGCCATGAACTCTCTCCGGTTAAGAGCAACGCAACGCCTGTACTCCAGGTTACTTTATGAGGCTTAAGTCCTTCGGTGGTAAAATCAGGCAGGTCGCTATTAACCAAGGACGCCCTTAATTGTGGCTGATCGCCCGCTAAATTAGTGGTGAGGCCCCCGTAAAAACTAAAGTGTAACTGTTTCTTTTCCAACTCAATGGTACGATCAAGCTGTCCATTTAGCCCTATATTCATAGATTTTGTACTGAGGGATCGAACATCCAGATTGCTACCACCTGCTCCTGTTTCTTCATATCCATCATCCCGGGCGTGGCCATAACTCATTTCAGCATTGGCTGTTAAATTCCAGTCTTTAGATACCTTATACTTATGACTTAATGTTGCTGATATATTGGCAAACCAGCCTTCGTAATCAGATTTTGCAGTTTCATTTATGGAGCCAAATTGAATATTACGACTGCCTTTCATTTTGTTCTTCCCATAAGTGATTCGACCGTGCAGTCCGTTTTTATCACTTAGTTTCCAGCTCCCATAACCCTGAATCTGGTCACTCGTAATATCTGCTTCATGACGGTTTAGACTGTCTTTTCCTACTACCTCTCCTGTTGAGTGACTAAAAGCAATCCCCACTTTAATATTGGGTCGCCATTGTGTTTCTATACCAAACGCCATTCCGGAGGTAGACGTTTCATAGCCCGATATTTCACCTTGCTGTTTGTATTCAGATTTTTGTCCATAAGGCGCAATCCATAAGGAATGTGAATTAGCGACACCATAAACATCAAAGCTTTTCGCAGGTGTTACTGTATTTTTTGAGTCAAGAGACTGGACTGCGTTATAACCGGAAAATGAAGTGACTCCCGATGAATTCAAAATACGCTGGTTAACAATAGCTCCCAAACCCTGCTTACTGGCTGAACTTGATAATATTGTACTGCCAGAAAGCAGAGGCCCCATCTGTTCAACAGCATCAGCCACCTCTTCAGCACTCCCTAGAGAAAGCAGCTCGCCTGTTACTCTTTCGATAGAATCATGTAAATCAGACTGATTTAAATGATTTTCAAGATGAGCTCCTAATCCCTGAATGAGTTCTATATGAGAGCCTCCTTCATGCAGTAGAGGCAAAAGACTTCTCTGGCTTGTAAGAATATCAACAGTATTGGTTTCGGTATCTGCAACAGCCCTGAAATCCAGTAATGCGCTGTTATCAATAAGTGTAAGTTCATCTCCAACAATCAGATTAGTGGCACTAAGAACATTCTCTAATACGTCGCCATTACGGAAATTATCATCAGAAGTGATCGTTAAACCAATAACATTGTTCTGGCTTAAATCCGCAGTCCCATCAATAGTTAAACGTCCATAATTAGAGGCACTTTCGGCCTGAATCATTATTTGTCCATCCCCGGACTGGGAATAATCCCCTATTATCGTTGCATCCGCATTTGCAGCAATATTGATCGTTCCTTTATTCTGGATTCGTTTGTTTGTCGCCGCTTCGACGAATCGAGATTCTTCCATTGAAAAAGAATCTGTATTTGAAAAACTCATTTGTCCTAAAGGTGCGATCTGAAAACTTAAAACCCCTTCAAATCCTCCTTGATAATTGGCGACATTCATTTCACTATCAATACTCACATCAACGCCATTTCCTGACACTATAAAACCTTCTACGCCGCCACCTTTGATACTTAAGCTTGATTCAGATGAAATCATCCAAATACTACCGTACACAACACCAGAGTTTTCAAAATAAGAGCTACCAGAATCTTCAAAAAAAACCACATCACCACGAATGATGCCTTTGTTCATGACACCATCTCTCACTTCACTATGGATCCCTATGCCTTTATCAATACTTTCTGCCGATATTTCTCCCTTGTTAATCAAAGCACCATTAAATTCTACTTCGAGTCCAATAACAATACCTTTATCACCTTCTATCGATCCTTCACTTTCATTAACTATATCTCCGTTAATAGTACTGCCGTAGATATTTAAGCTAGATTCATTTCCATTTCCATTTCTACCAGAAATTCGGCCATCGTTTTGTATGGCTATTTCATTATCCAAAGATGGATGACTATCAATTGTTGTATCAAAAATATTTACCGATGTACCTTGGATGACACCATCAGCCGTATTATGGATACCATTAATGCAACTTCCTTCTGCAATTGAAAAATTATTACCTTCAAGGTCACCCAAAGTCCCGGAATTTGTAATCCCCCCTTTTATTTGAGCAGATGACCCAATATCGATACTCTTAACAGTGCCATTATTGGTAACACCACCCTCTGTTTGGCCATCAACTTTGATAGTTTCAATCATACCTCCAGAATTTACCTGAACACTCCCACCCGTACCGATAAGACAACTATCTGATGACAGGTCAGTACTGATTACATTCAATTCAGTGGCAACACACACCTCTGCAGCCGCTATTTTTGGAGAAGCAGTTGAAGCGTAAAACCCAAGGCAACATACAGTGAATATTGCTCTGCTCAGAGAAGTTCTCTGAAAGGGTATCTCTTTGCCCGTTGAATCAAACATTTTCTCTTCCTTGAGTCATGTAATTCAAGCAGCCAGTAGCCTGCCAAATTCTAAACCTAGAGTTCCAATCCGATGCTTATCGGCCACTTAATGTGTTTTTTCATAGAAACTCCTGTATAAATTAATAAGCACATGAAAAATCAGGGAAGGGTTTCTACATGGGTTACAAGTTGACGGTAGCTAGTTGGACCCCAGAAAACTTTATCAATATTGCTAACTTAGTCAGTCAACACCCGCCATTTAGTCAATATGGTTTTGCGGCCATGTTGTCTACTTTGAGTTCACAGTTACAACATAAGAGTCATATATGTGTGACGAAAGATGATCAGTTAGTAGGGTATGCCGGCTGGATGTTGACCAACACTACTGCGATCACTAACTGGCTTAATAATAATGAAGACCCCGTTCCTGACTGGGATCATCCAGAAGCTGCATTGGTAAATATTACGGTCAGTAATGAACGAAAAGCCATTGCTCAGTTAGTGCGTGGAATCTCCGACGGCTGTGCAGGCTTGCCTGTTTATCGAAAGCGAACCTTTCAGGGAGATCGAAAATCACACAAACGTCCTCCTATAATGGGGCGTAAGCAATTTTCTGCCACAGAGACAAAACAGCTAGAATTTCAGTCTGAACAACGACTCATCGAATTATTGACGGATGTTTATCAGCGGACAGATAGAAACATTCCTGCCAAGCCTTTTCCTATGACCTTTATTGATTCTCCGGAAGTGGCTTTTCAAATATTTAGAAATCATCAAATTTTTGAAAAAGATTATGATTTTCTGGAAGATTTTGCAAAAGGCCGGTTCAGTGCCAATGGTGAAGAATGGGAACAACGACAAGCATTAACGCAAACCTTTTATAGTAAAGCCACAGATTTAAAAAATCCTGATGCTGTGTATGATATTTACTGCCGACATCTGACATCGCACCCTATCCATTCACCTCAAGAGTTGTATAACGTCTTCCTATCTGCCGCTACGGAAGTCGTTTTACGGGCATTCGGTATAAGAGAAGATATTGGCTGGGACGCAAATCATGCCAATAAAATATTGAAATTACTGCAAATAAGACAAGCTATATCCTGGAGTCCGGCATTGAATTCCTTCTCGCAGGTGTCAGTCAAAGCGTTAAAAGAAGAACGAGTGATAACGGAAGAACGGTTTTTCAAATCTCCAGAAGGGGCAAAGTTTCTGAATATACTAGCTAAAAGCATGATGCTTTGCCCTTCATTCAGCCCTGTTGAAGAATTAGCTCAGAACCTGTTAGCTGCGACAGAAACAACGGCATCAAGCCTCAGCTGGGCAGTCGAATTACTGTCAAAACAACCGGAACTGCAACAGCATCTCCGAATCAATAATGATCCTGAATCTGTTGAGTTCAAAGGTTTTTTAAATGAGATGTGGCGACTTTACCCTCCTGTTCCCATTGTCACTAGAAAAGCCAATCAGGATTTCAAACAAAACCAAATGAAATTCAAAAAAGATCAACACATGTTAGTTTCTATTATTGGTCTCCATACGCATCCGGATTACTGGACAAACCCGTTAGTATTTAACCCTGAACGACCTGAATTCATGAATGATAGTTATGATCGAAAAGCGTTCTTGCCATTTTTGGCCGGAACAAGGAGTTGTGGCGGTAGAAAGCTGGGTAAGATGGAGGTAGAACAAGGTATCAGGGCTCTTCTACACTGTTTTGATTTAAAGCAAGATCCAGGGCCTAGTAGAATTAATTATGTGACAACATTGAGACCAGTTTTTTCATCGTCTTTTCGTTTAGACTCAAGATAAATTGCTACATAATTGTATTTCGGCATTAATTCAGCGCTAGCCAAAGGAATACCATTAATTCCCAGAAAGAAAATTAGACGATAAAAAGGGACATCCACATATTTCTTCGGACTTTTTTATGGATATCCTTTTTATTTCAGATTCGTTAGGAGCTCAAACCAAATTGTTATAAAACCTCACTATTAGTAGTTTACTGAAAGTAGCCTACAGGCTACACTCTCAGCATGAGCTACGAGATCGTATCGACAGAAACATTCAATAGGTGGCTTGCCAAGGTTAAGGATCGCCAAGCGAGGAAAGCTATAGCTATGCGGCTTACCCGTGCAGAAGCAGGAAATCTTGGTGATGTGAAACCTGTTGGTGGTGCGGTGAGTGAAATGAGGATTTTTGTAGGAAAAGGCTACAGAATCTATTTCACAATCCGAGATGGAAAGCTTGTGATTTTGCTCTGCGGTGGCGACAAATCCAGCCAAGCAAGAGATATAGAGCAAGCTAAAGAAATTTTAAACGACTTGGAGGATTAAGTTATGGGAGAGAAACTATCAGCTTTCAACCCAGTAGATTTCCTGCAAGGGGAAGACGAGATTGCTGAGTACCTGACAGAAGCATATCTTGACGAAGACCCCAGTGTTTTCATCATTGCTCTCGGTCATGTTGCAAAGCATAAAGGCATCAGTACATTAGCCAAAGAAACTGGCCTAAATAGAGAAAGTCTCTACAAAACTTTCAGCGGTAAAGTCCAACCCAAGTGGGACACCATTCATAGGCTTTTACATGCCCTCAACGTTCGTCTAGCTATTGTCGGTTAAATCCAGTTCCCTGCGCCTAACCAATATATAGGACATCCACATATGTCTTATTTTTATGGATGTCCTTTTTATTTGTTCCTTTTTATTTGTTTATTTGTTTTGTTTATTTGAAGTTGGTTTATCCCAAGGGCGCAGGTGCGCGGCTTGGATGAATACCTTGCTCGTGAAGCCAATAAAGAAGATGATTGTAAAGAGTGTTCCCGGGAAGGACCGTTTAAGAGTCAAACATTGCAGGACGAAACTGACCAGTATGGTCTAGGTAGACTTGGTCCCTATCCGGGCAAAATTGGCTGAAATACCTGAGGAATCGGGCTATACCTCAACCCAGGAACGAATCGATCAGGTATCAAGCTCTGATACAAGAAAACAGCCACTGGCTCGGTTGATGGAGTGGACGTGCTGTCAGAGTGGACAAAAAAGGCTCAGTCCCTTCAGGAATGCCAGCTATTCTTGAACGATCAGACATTAGTCTCGTTGAGTGGCTGAAACCATGGTCTGGTACAATCGTTCCTACTCTGGCTTGAGTCGATTGAACGCGATCATAAACTCGCTACGCATAGCGACAGTTTAACCTCTTTACTTAGGAGTTTTCCGATGCTTGTCTGCTCGTTTTTTCAACGCTACTACTCTGTCAGCCTTCTAAAAGAGTCATAAATAAAAAATTTTTCATTTTTTGCCTGACTTTTTGCTGTGACTAATGTACAAGGACGCGATGAAAACCCCTAAACGCATTCAACCATTTGTAGAAGCAGGTCTGGTTGACGAAGTCCTCCGCCGATTAATGAGCGGAAAAGAAGCCGATGTCTTTGTTGTACGTTGCGGTGACGAGATCCGCTGCGCCAAAGTTTATAAGGAAGCCGCCAAGCGCAGCTTCAAGAAAGCCGCTCTCTATCAGGAAGGCAGAAAGGTACGAAACAGCCGCCGGGCCAGGGCCATGGAAAAAGGGTCCAAGTTTGGTCGCAAGCAACAGGAAGAGGTCTGGCAGAATGCCGAGGTCGACGCACTGTTCAAATTGGCCAACGCCGGTGTCAGAGTTCCTCAACCTTATATCTGTCTGGAAGGTGTTCTGCTGATGGAGCTGGTCACCGATGGCGATGGTGACGTAGCCCCCAGACTCAGTGACGTCTCCATGTCTGAAGAACAGGCGCTTGAAGATCATGCCCTGGTCATGCATTACGTAAAACTGATGCTTTGTGCCGGCCTGGTACATGGCGACTTATCTGAATTCAATGTTCTTGTAAACGAAGATGGCCCCGTAATCATTGATCTGCCTCAGGCTGTCGATGCTGCCGCCAATAATAATGCGCGCAGTATGCTGGAACGTGACATCGAAAACATGAATCACTATTACGGCCAGTTTGCACCACAGTTGCTTAATGCCCGTTACGCTCAGGAAATCTGGCAACTTTTTGAAGATGGCGAGCTCACACCTGAAACTGAACTGACCGGGCAATTTGAGATCGATGAATCGGCTGCCGATGTTGATTCCATCATGGAAGAAATCAAAGCAGCCATGCATGAAGAGCAAGAACGCCTTGAACGTATCAGGGATTCAGATAACCCCGAGTAATTTTCTTACCAGCCCGTAAATGTCATAAAGTGTTGGGCCTCTCGCTCCACTATTTTTTCGCTGACACATGTTCTCATCATATTCACGCTTATTGCATGAACCTGACGAGAATATGTGGTCACAACGGAGAAAGAGCTAGCGAGAAGCCATCGAGCGATATTCATTTCTTTTCGTACACATCAGAAAACGAATTTCTCAGTACTTCCGCAGCCTTTTGCCTGAATCGAGTGGCTGATTATAGGTCACAGTAGGAATGCCGGTCACCCGACACCCCCTGCGCAGATCCGTACATACACTGCTAGCGCATACGGCTCCTGCCTCGAGTGCTTAACGTCAAACCGCTTTTCCGGCCATGGATGAAGGACTCTAACCTTTGGGAGCACAGTATTTACGAAAGCACAGAACTTCTTCCAGTTCAGTCGGCTTCGTTGACTACGCCGCTTCAGGCTTTTATACCAAATCTTTTGCACCGCTGTTCTGAAAGCATTTATCCTACGGCTATTGCCCGGAACTGAGAAGTAATTCATATGCCCTTGAACGACACGCTTCAACCACTTCAATTGTTCCAACACAGCATCGTGCCTGTGTTTAAGCAGGTAGGTTTTAATCCCTCGCAAAGTCGCTGGTTTCCCTCCTCCGAGCCTCTGTAGATTACTCTTGGTAAAACGCCCAAAATAAATAAGTCGGGTTTTATCCTCATGAAGAGTTAGCCCAAACTGTTTTAGTCGATTACCCAGTTCATTCAGAAAGCTCTTTGCATCCCATTCCGATTGGAAACCCAACACACTATCGTCGGCATAACGCACAACAATACCCCTTCCATAGGCGTGCCTCTTACGCCATTGGTTAACCTAAAGATCGAAGACATAATGCAAATACATATTGGATAGCAAAGGAGATATCACTGATCCTTGTGGAACCCCTGCCACGCTTTGAACATGACGACCATCGTCGTCATAATGCCCTACTTTTACCCACTGCTTTACCACGCGGATAATGCGTTTGTCCTTTATCCGGTACTCTAAAAACCTGTATTCCATGCTGTGTTGAATCAGTTTTACTGCATTTTTGCGATCCGGGAGGCTGATCAGTCGTCCTCGCGCTCCCCCCAGATCGCGCGGGCCTTTTTTGTTAATACCAACAAGGCGGCAGTTTCAGCCAGAGCCTTGTCCTTTCGGCTGAGTTCGCGTTCAAGACTCTTGATAGTTTTCTTGTCCTGTTTACGCTCTTCAGCAAGCTGTTTACATTGCTCTGCGGCTTCTGCATTGGCCGTTAAGCAGGCGGCTTTCCATTGCGTGATTTGCTCAGGGAATAACCCTTTTTTCCGGCAGTACTCGGACAGTTCTGTTTCATTCAGGGCAGCTGTTTCAAGTACGACAGCAAATTTATCTTCTGAACGCCATTGTTCAGGATTGAGACCATCACCCGGCACAGGCACTCCTTGCGCTCTTGTCTTTTTCCGCCAAGTGTACAAGGTTGCCTCAGTGATACCAGTCTCGCGGGCTAACTGGGCAACAGGTACATTATTGGGTGGCATCATCTTTTGAACGACGGATGACTTAAACTCTTCTGAATAACGGGCCATTGATTGTTTTCTGACCGCCCCCTGTCTTAAATAGATAAATCAGAAGAGGCGACAACTATGCTGACACAGGGGGAAAGCCTCGTACTAAAATCAGACAATTGATGCGTCTTGGCGTTGAAATCCGAACGGCAGTTGGTTGTGGTCGAAGCAGTAAAGGCCCGTGGAGAAGCGCGAAAACGCCGGGTATCAATCAGGCGCTATCGCTGGCTTATCTGAAATCACAGGGGCTCTATTCACTGCGGGACGGATGGATCAAGCTTCACCATTCTTAATGAAACGCCCTGTGCGGACCCGCATGCAGGGTGTTGTGGGGGCTGGAGGTTAGAAACCTCCGGCTACCCGATTAGGCTGCATTCACTCATTCCTCTTTGTGTTTTATTATTATCCTGAATGTTAATACTTCATTACTCTTCATGTATCTATTTAGGCTCTCTAGCCATTGCCTAAAACTGCTTCTGCTACTGGCAATTGATTGGCATGTTTGGCAATTTTGAAAAGGCGGTAAGCTTGAAATTACAGCAGAACTATCAAGTAAATTTCCATGAACGCTTGATTGATGATTGAACATTTCAAAGTCATCTATACCTAAAGGATTAAAAGCTTGAAAAAAAGGAGCATAGTTGTCGAATTCTGTTAAATTTATATTCGATAATATCTGATTATCATTATCAAGTAATTGTATTTCAACTTCCAACTCAGAAAGTGCGCTTTGACTATTTGAAGAAAACTCTCCTTCTAATAAGATGGTATTTGAGCTAGATTTGGGGATTTTATTTGCGCCTCCTAGAACTATTACTGTGGGCGTCGGTTGTGGTGCTGAGGTTCTTGCTATTGCCCATAGAGAGAGTTCCTGACTGCCTTCACTATACCAATGAAGTGATACTTGGACAAAAGCGGCTCCCTGTGTGAGAGGTATTTGGCACCAGGGAGAATTACCATAATTTACGTGTAGATCTTCCTTGGTAACACTATAGGTAAAACTGATAGGCGTTTGCCCCACCTGTATAACTTTTCGCAGAGGAAATGGTAAGCACTCTGCTCCACAAGGTTCTTTTTTATCCTGTTCAGGAGGCACGGGTGGTTTATCATCACCTTCATCATCAGAATGTTGATTATGAAAGCCACCTTGACTAACCGTGGTTCGACTATTGCCACCTTTCTGATTACCTGAATCGGATTGCTGAACTTGTACTTCTTGTTCTTGTCCACCTATTTTGCCAATGGGAAAAACAACAAGCCAATCAGGATTTGTATATTTGGAAAAGATTACTAAAGAGGTAAGGGCTAAAATGCCATTTCCTCCCGAACCATAGCCTGCTAATACGACATTACTTTTGCATATTATTAATATCAACAAAACGATATTTTTTCTCACCATTAGTTGCACCATTACTAACTATGGGTATCAGTGATAGGTGCTCATTAAGGTAGTTAAAAATGACTTGCTTTGCACTGTAACTGCTCATTTTCTCAATATTCTGTTTTTTCTGAGAACCCGAAAACAGCCTCACTTTATTCTCAGGCAAGAGAACCAGAAAGATCAGATCATTCAAGAAAACATCTATCGCTATGAACATGCCTGGAACCTGGCTCTAAACCCAAATGCAGACTGTATTGTCCTGGCCAGAGAGTTATCCTACTGCATACACAAAGCCAACCTGGCAGACAGTCAGATTGTGGCCAGCTATCAGGATAATAACGAGCTATTCAGGGTTCAGCTCCAGTACCAAGGCACCCCCTATAAAATGATGCCACTGCACACGATCGTTTTTGACCAGGTAATGGACGACGAGATGTTTATTGAAGGTTTGAAAATCTATCTCAGGGGAATGTTACCTGACAAGGTTGAAAGCAGTATCGACGAGAATAGCCTTTGCTCCATAAGTGTCAGTTTTTTAAAGCAACAGCGTCCTAAACATTCACTCCAATGACCAGGTTTAAAGCGGGGGCCTTTATGATTTCTTACGATGCATCCAAGTCCGCTCAACCAAAAGCAGTATCTCACCACTAAGGAATAGTCCGTAAATAACTTCCTTATTTGACCACCCCCCGTTCGGGCTGAGCCTGTCGAAGCCCAGAGCCACCACCCTTCGACAGGCTCAGGGTGAACGGAGTTCATGTTTTAATCGGGAAGTTATTTCAAGACAAATCCTTAGCACCAGCTTCTTGATCATGGAACCTTTCTCAGAGCACTCATCTCAGAAAGGTTATCGTAAAATTATCAGGACTCTCTATGGTTCTCTGTTAACCATTATTCAGGACACCTGAAGGTGGAATCCCAAAGCCTTCATGCGCTCCTGTACTCCGGCTTCACACTTTCTTGCCTGAACCGTCAGCGTGCTGAACTCCCGCCGTTCACAGTAATGTTTCCTCATACGGTCAAACTCGATGCAGCGTGCCTCCTGATCCATTCTGAAAAGACGCCGCATTAGGGCATCATCACGGCGCAGGTCATAGACAGACTTCATAGCCATACCCGCCGCCTGAGCAGCAGTGGCAGAGTCATTGAACGCTATTCTATTCAGGGCAGGCATGGGCGTGATGGCCGCCAGCCGGACTCGAGCCGGCAGTCCAAAAGTCTGGCACAAGCCCTTGTACACCATTTCTGTACCAGTAATCTTGCCGTCCAGGCTATAACCCGCAATATGGGGAGTGCCAATATCAACGCGGGCCAACAAATCCAGATTAACATCGGGCTCATGTTCCCAGACATCCAGCACCACACTGATATCCAGACCTTCTTCAAGTACTCTCAGTAGCGCCTGGTTATCAATGACCGGCCCTCTACCTGCATTGATCAGAATGGCGCCCGATTTTATCTGGCTGAGCTTGTCATAATCCAGCAGGTGATGAGTAGGATATTCAACGTTTCGGGTCAGTGGGGTGTGCAGAGCAATGACATCACATTGCTGGATCAGAGTCTCCAGGCTTTCAAATCGAACATCGGGGACTCGCTCACAAAGCGGATCACAGGCCATAACCTCAACGCCGAGCCCATCAAGGGTTTGATACAACCTGCTACCCACCTGGCCATGGCCAACAATACCTACCTTTCGCTTCTCCAGCTCAAAGCCATCGCGATCAGCAAGAATATCCAGGGCACAGAGTACATATTCAACCACAGAACGGGCATTACACCCCGGAGCATTAGAAAAGCTGATGCCACGACCGTTTAATTCCTGCTGGTCAATATGATCTACCCCGGCAGTACAGGAGCCGACAAACCTTAAAGATGACGCCTGAGACAACAATGCACGATTCACCTTTGTTACCGAGCGCACCAGCAGAGCATCGGCGTCAATAATATCACCTGCGGTAATATCTCGCCCCTGCAAAGCCACTACTTCAGCCAGTGAGCCAAAGCATTCATGGAGTAGTGGAATATTCTCGTCAGCAACAATTTTCATCGATGGCCGTATTCGTAGAGTTCAGTAATGCAGTGATACTATAGTCCGCTCTTAAAATTAACAACTCTGTGCTTATGCGGACCTATAGCGCCAGACTGAAAGATGACACCCAAGAAGAAAACGCTTATAAAAACTATACTGTTCTCATTCTGCCCAGACAGTACTAATGACCTTAAAAGCAACTATTCACAGCCTTCTCTTCGTGCTTCTGTTGACTCTGACAGGCTGCGGCTATCGCTCTACCCCTGAATATCAGCTTGAAGAGTATGAAAGCAGGATCAGTACCGTCACCGAAGTATCCTTGCCCTCTCCCACCATCAGTTTTCCAGAACTACCCTCACTAAGGAAAAGGCAATACCCGCTGCCGGATATCCGTTTGAAAGCGCTGGAAGCCCTTAACTTGCTCGAATGCCCTAAACTCACCCAGCTCATCGCACACCGCAACAACAGCCTGGGTAAACAGATGCAACCTTCCCAGCTGCTGGATTATGAAAAAAAACTGATCGTCCAGCTTAAAGACTGCATCCATTATTTACAGCAACAGAATAAAAAGCCTGAGCTAAGAGCCAAGCTGGAAACCACCCTCCAACAGAAAGAATCAGCACTGCCTGCTGCCAAGTGGAATATGCTGCTTTCCAACACTGAACTGCCCGGCCAGCTCAGTGGTTTTCAAAACCTGCTTCCCTTACAGGGGGATAATGGCCGACAGGGTACGCTGGAAGCTCTTAAATATCTCACTTCCTATCTAAAAGGTGACCGTTTCTCTCCTCCATACGATCAGCAGTCTCTGGAAATGCAACTGCAACAATTAACCGCTTCTCACTACAGTGGTCAGTTACTGGCTGCAGCGACCGCCATCACCAATACCCTTAACCGGGTTTCCGTCATGCTGGAGAACAGTCACAATATCTGTCCACAAGGTCGGCGCACGGTAACCATAGAACGACTCAACAATGTCTTCAGACTTTTCTATGTCGACAGCATTCAACCCTATATGTCGAAAGTAGTTTCAGAAGGGAGAGAATGGCGTTCTGTGATGCTGTCTTTGCTGCTTGAACTGCCAGCTCCACCCGACAAAGCCATGGAAGACTATCTGTTAGCTATTACAGATTCTGATTCCGATTTTTCTATTTGGAACCAACTGGACAAGGCTATCATCCGTCATACCCAAAGCTGGCAAACAGTGCTGATGCAATGTCAGATGCAACCCGGGAAAAAGCCATAGTCTAACTCAGACTTATACCCACACTGATCGTATTGAGTCTGTCGAAGTGCATTATCCCGTTCGCACTGAGCCTGTCGAAGTGCAGGAATAACATTCTTCGATAAGCCAGGTATGTGAGTGTATTAAGCTCTAAATTAACTTCCAAGCTCCGGTGCCGATAGACAGCTTTAAGGGCGATTCTTCATTCACCTTTAAGCCCTGCACAACCGGAGACTCAATGGATAAGCAGCCGGATGACGAAGGGAATGTCATTGACCTTTTTACTCGTAAGCCCCTCGACGAAAATGAAAGCGAAAAAATCATAAGACTGGCACCTGAACTGGACGGCCTGGAAATGCTGTACAGCAACGATGCCAATCCCGGCAAACTGTTCAGTATGAAAATTCTCTGCTGGGCTCTGAAAAAAGACGGCACAGTGGACGCCATGGTGCCATGGCTCAATAAACTGGTCCCCGCTCAGGATCTTAATGACCCCCTGAATGGCCACTGGGAAGGTTATTACGACAGCTTCCATGATCACGCATTTTTTGAACCACCAGAATACAAAGTTACCGAGCTGGAAACCGCTGCCAACTACTTCGAATCAAAAGGAGAAGAGGCAGACCTGATTCTGCAGGAGATTAGTGACAATATTGGTACCCACGCCATTCTGACAGAAGACAACTTCCATACAATTATGCTGATTCATGTAACCAGCTGGCGTTTATATAGCGACGGTCGTATTCATGCGATGCTGGCTGATGAGAAGAAAGTGGAAACCACCCCCATTCTACCCAAAGATGAGTGCCTGTTTCCGGCACAGGAACATGAAAGCTTCCGCTATTTCTTTCACCATGTTATTGCCAATAAGATCAAGCATGGTGATCCTGATGCCATTGCCGCTTTCACTCAGCTGATTGAAGAGTAACCTTCTCCTCTTAATCACTCATGGCTGAACCCTTATCAAATTTTGAGGTATTACCTAACCTATGAAGGCGAAAGATACATTCAGTATCATTCCTATTTCATTCAAACATGTTCGCTCTGATAGATAATATAAATTCGTATCATAAGTGCATAACTTCTGTAGTCAGCTGATCGCTACACACCTTTGAAATGAATCAAGACTCAGGGGTTAGCGACGAAACCAAACAGAGGAAGCCAAGAAAGGAAAAGAAGACAAACCTATCACACGAGCCAAAAAAAAGCGGCCAGTGATGAAGCCTGGAAACGGGGAAATCTGGAGGGAAGATACCCGGATCAGTTTCACAGAGTTTCCGAAGAACCGGTACTCTGTGAACATTTGGAGCCTGTCATCAGACTCCTGCATTAGCTTCAACCCGCCTTGCGGATCAGGTAGATGTATTCCTTGTCCACCTGCTCATGAGACAGCAGCTCATGATCCAGAAAATTACAGAACTTCGGAATATCCCGCTGGGTCGAAGGATCTGTCGCTGTGACCTTGACGACGTCCCCCGGCTTCATATCTCTTACTTTATTATGCAGCATCATAACTGGCTCGGGACAAAGCAGACCCGAAGTATCCAGCTCATGATTGATTTCAATACTATCCGACACTTTCACTCCTGTTATCACTGACCCAGGATCTGGACCGACTCAGGGATCGATAAGCAATAGCCAGCCCTGCACTGCGCGCCAGCATAAAGGCACTGAAAGCCAACCACAAGCCGTGATTCCCCATATCCCGGGTGAAATACCAGACCGGCAGGAACACCAATAACGTGGCTGCCAGCATGGTGTGTTGCATCATATCCGTACGAACGGCTCCAATGAAGACACCATCCAGCCAATAACACCACACAGCAAACATTGGCATAGCAGCCAGCCAGGGCAAATAAGCTGCCGCTGTTTCAGCCACCGCAGGGATATTCGTCAACAGATTGATGATATCGCGGCCTAGCAGTGAGAATGCGATGAAAAACAGCACAGCACAAATCAACGAGCAATAGCCTGTTACTCTGACAATCTGTTTAAAACGATCTTCTCTTCTTTGCCCAAGAGCCTCACCTGTCAGTGCTTCAGCGGCATGGGCAAAGCCATCCAGCCCATTGGAAATCAACAGCAGCATATTCAACAGAAGAGCATTGGCCGCAAGAATATGATTGCCATTCTGGGCACCCTGTGCAGTAAAGAAAGCCTGTGTACCAAGCAAGCAAAGTGTGCGAACAAAAAGATGTCGATTCAACAACAGGAGCCGGCGCATGGCAGTCAAATTCAGCATCATTGCCCGTGTAAAGGTTCCGGGTCTGTCTGCCAGCGTGCCCCTTACCACCCAGATACCCAACATCAGACTGGCATAATCCGCAATGACAGTAGCCAGCGCCGCCCCCTGTGTCGCCATTCCAAAGCCCAGTACAAACAGCAGATCCAATACAATATTAACAAGATTCGCCAGCACCAGAATGAGCAATGGACCTTTAGGTCGGTGCATGCCTATCAACCAGCCGACAATGGCATAGTTAATTAAAACCGCAGGGGCTGAGAAAATGCGCGTCGTGAAATAGATCCTTGCCTGTTCAGCCACTTCCACAGCAGGATTAAACAGAGGCAAGACAAGATCAAGAAGAGGCCGGTGCAGCAGAATCAGGAAAAAGCCAATAACCAGAGCCAGCAGGATCGACTGCGCCAGCCACTGCCGCGTCTCCTGATGATCGTTCTGCCCCAGCGCCTGGGCCACCAGCCCGGTCGTACCCATTCTGAGAAAACCGAAGGCCCAGAACACCAGCGTAAACAGTGTACTGCCAATGGCTACTCCACCCAGATAGATCTCGGAAGAGAGATGACCCAGTACACCTGCATCCACCAGTCCCAACAGGGGAACCGAGATATTAGAAAGAATGGCAGGCCAGGCAAACATCCAGACCCGCCGATACAATGCTGCAGTCGACGTCAACATCCGCCCTCACAATTGCCCAACAAAGAATCAGACTATTGTATGGGACATTAGTTCTATCCTGAATACGTAGAATCGTGATGGGCTACTGATTGTTTTCAGACATTACCTCATCCGGTGTATCCGGGCTATCATCACCTTCATCAATCACCCTGAATGGCAAAACCGGTTCAGCCGTGCCGCCCTCCTCCTCACTCGGTTGTATCAGAGCCTCTGCGGCTGGTTCATCTTCACTCTGCAATTCTAAGTTGCCACTGCCGTTTACATCTGCCAGCACCATTTGTTTTTCAACCGTAAAAGCGGAAGTCATCACATAATAGATATCCACCAGATAGCTGGTCACTGTCTTTTGTTCCTGAGTCATAGTGCCATCATTGACCCTCTCGGATCTTTCAACAGGCAACTCCGATCGGGTGTCATACCTGAATGTGTCTCCCAGAGCTTCATGACTCTCAACCCATTTCCGAATCTGTTCTTCCATCTCCCGACGATTGAACTGTGGCTGCGCTTTCTGTTCTGCCAGCCGCTGCATGGCTTCAAGATGATCAATACTCTGTTCAACCAATCTTACGTATTTGTTGATCAAAGCCTGACCATGGGGATGGCTTTCAGCCTGCGTGGTACCCATTGCTCTCAGCGCCGCCCTGACACTTTCAAGATAGACACGGGTAGCCTGCTTCAGTTCGGCATATTGATCCATCAATTCGTCTTTATCTAACTGCCACTCTTCCACCAGTCCTCTGAGACTTTTGAGCTTTTGCCAGGCCACCTTGAATTGACGACTCGGAGGGCTTAATGACATCAGGGAATCATCGTTTCTGTCCTCAACTTCTTCCTTGTACTTTGCATAAGATTCCCTTGATTTCACCAAGCCGTTCCTAACCGTGTTTTCATACCTTTTCTGAGCCGCTTCAAGCCAGGCTTTCTGCTCTTCTTCTGTGGGTCCAGGCGGTATCTGCGGTGGACTCAGAACGACTTCCGAACGGGAAGTTTCCAAACTGGATGTCTCAGTATAAAAACGATAGTGGTTTCGAATACCCAGCTGCATTCTTAGCGTCTGAGTTCGTCCGTCGGGGCGGGTAAGAGTGACTGACGAGAATTCCATACTGACCCGGATTTCAACATACCCACCCCTGAGCAATATTTCGACATGCTTTCTGGGCCTTTCTGACAACAACACAGTACCGGCAAATACATTGGGGTGACCTCGCAAGCGAACAAATTCCTGCAACCCTAGCGATATCTCCAGAATGCCCTGATTAAGACCGACCGACTGCATTTTTTCTTTCACGGTGCTGTCGACATCCACGGGCACTACAGAACAGATCTCCTGGATCACATCGTCCCTTAGCGCATCATCCTGCAGGAACAAACCCATTGCGGCCAGCAGGTCCACCAGCATTCGTTTGCTCAGTTCCGCTCCTGCCAATGCGGGCAGTCCTTCCTCAACCATTTGCCGATGCTGATCGTGATGGTAGACCACTTCATTTTTGCCCTGGGACAAAACAATATCCCAGCCTTTTTCATTCAACTTTGCCAGCGAACAACCGGAGTCGCCTGCGCCTCCTGCGCTGCCCAGCTCTTCCAGAATACTGACCACCAATGGGTATTGATTATTCTCTTTTCCTCTTCGAATCTGGGTCTGACCCGCTCTGCGCACTCTAAACGTCTGCTGACGCAAGACGGTATTCAGTTCATCCTTGAATAGATTCAGTTGGGCTTCATCAAACCTTGTCAACAGAAATCTGGCTAACTGGGCGGTGTAGCCCTGCACCAGAATATCCGCCAGAAAAACCGGCAGTGCTGCACCAGGAGAACGACTTACAGAGTCAAACTCTTTTCTAAGAGCTACTTCATGCTCCCCATGAATAAACTCAGCCAGCTTTTTAACCCCTTTGCCCCTGCCCTCCTGGATTTGACGCTTGGTGACCAGGTCGTTCATGGCCCTCATCATTCTGAATCGGGTCAAATCCTGAGAAGGATTGGCTTGAGCCCCCCCTTTATTTTGACCATCGGGTTGCTCACGACTCACCGCTTCAAAATCAAGAGGTCCATCGGGAACGTCCTTCCCACCCTGTTCTGGCTTGTTTTGTGTTTGTACCTTTGAAGGATTGGGCTCAGGAGCCCCACCGCCGGTCGCCTCGCCCTTTTTGGTAGATCTGGAGCCGGTATTACCATCGGTCACTTCTTCAGAATGAGTGGGGTTGTCGCCTTTTATTTTTTTCTTGGCCGGAGAGTAGACAGGAATATACTCTGCGCTGGATGACCCCGGGACATAAACAGAAGTGCAATGGCTTCGGCCATAACGTCCCTGCAAATAGACTTCAAAGAAAAAGTAATGCCACTCCCCCAGCTTCATCAGCAACTGTTTAAGGGTAAGGTTGATCAGCACCCCCTTCTTCCAGACGCTGATCTGAATAGACCCATCTGTTGTCTGGCTAACGGTATAATCTTCGACGTCACCAAAATAAATGCTCAGATATTCACGAATCAGACTTTCTATCACACTGTTTTCAGCAAGGCAGACTTCTATTTGAATGCCTTTTTCAGATTGCCTGTTTTCAGGCAGCCAGAATGTGAAGGTTTCTCCTTCATCATAAACAACTGTACTGACTGATTTGATATCCGTTTTGATACTGCCGTCAACACGGGAAGGTTTCAGCTCCAACTGGATAAAATACTGACGGTTCTTTCTCAAAAGCCTCAGTAAACGATGATCTTCCAATTGATAGAGCGGGCCTTTGACTATTTCCAGAGGATCGCTGACCAGAGGGGCTGGCAACAGGGGAAGAACCTCTTCACTCATGAACACATTTACAGGAATATGACTTTGATAGAACCTGTGCATGTTCTGGATTTTAATGAAAGGGAGAGCTTCCGCACTAAAAATACCCGCTGAAACCCCTGCCGCCATATTTTCCAGAAGTGAGCCGAAAACCGGTAATATTTGCAACAGTCCGACTAAAAGTCCAATGCCTTTCAACTTCATACTGACCCAATGTGCAGACTAAAAAAGAGTCAGAATTATAGATGGCATTAGAATAATTATTCTGATGACTCACGTTTTTTTTCAGTGGCTTAGAGCCTGGACTTGATGAAGGCTGCTACCCTGTCTGCTGCTTCAACCAAATGCTGCTCATGGCTATACCCTGATTTTACTCTGGGTTTCAAATCATGATTTCCATCTTCCAACCAATGGAGCTGGATATTAGAAGACAGGTCATAACCCTGCACAGTTTCGTAGTCACCCATGGCGTCCCGGCTACCCTGAACCACCAGCATGGATAATGGAAAATCAGCAAGGTGCTCTGTTCTGGGTTTATCCTGCTTGCCTGGTGCATAAAACGGATAACCTAAACACACGACACCGCTCAAAGGGAGATCAGGACACTCTGACACCAGCAAACTGGCCATTCGTCCGCCCATCGACTTGCCACCGATAAACAAAGGACCTGAGTATTCGTTCATGACTTGCTGAATAACTTCCTGCCAACACTGCAACAATTTAGGCTGTCTATCCGGCGGTCTTTTTTTACCGGTCTCCCTTCGCTCTTGCATATAGGGGAACTCAAACCGCACGACACTGACTCCCCCTGCCATCATTAGATCAGCGACCTGATTCATAAAGTCACTGTCCATAGCGGCACCAGCACCATGGGCAAGTATTAATAATGGAGATCCCGCCTCAGCCCGATTCCAGATAAGGTTCATAAACAGACAGTCCAAAGTATTGAAGTACCTGATTGTACCTTTATTTACCCGACCGGACCCGGCTATCTGAACTAAGCTGGTCGAAGCTCTTCATGATGCCACGAACTGGCTTGAGCACTTATCTCTCTACATTTTATTTTTTGTTTTTTTGTTTTTTATTTTTTGTTTTCTGTCGCTTCACTGACTGATGCGTGAGTTTCTACCACTCCTGACGGAAGCCTCTGATGTCCCAGCCCCGCTTTACCCAAGGCTCAACAATGAAACATATCATTGTTATGAGCCTCAGCAATGCAGCAGGCATCACGACCCTGTTTATTGTCGACTTGCTCGACCTGTTTTTTCTTAGCCTGCTGGGTGAAAAGTTTTTGGCTGCAGCCATAGGCTATGCAGGAACTATACTCTTCCTGACGTCTTCTTTGGGTATTGGCTTATCCATTGCCGCAGGCGCTCTGGTTTCACGAGCTATAGGCAGCCATGACCGGGAAAGAGCCTGCCAGTATCAAGTCAATATCTGCTTTCTGGTTCTGTTCATCAGTATCACTCTGGCTCTGGTGATCTGGCTGCTCATTCCACAACTGCTGACTCTACTTGGAGCGACAGGCCAGGTTCACGATCTGGCGGTGCGATATCTGAACATTTTGATCCCCTCCATGCCTCTGGTCAGTCTGGCCATGACTCTGGGTGCCGGACTTAGAGCAGTGGGTGATGCAAAACTGTCCATGACATCATCCTTATGCGCCGGGGCAGTCAATGCCGTATTGGACCCCATACTGATCTTTCTGCTGGATCTGAATATTGAAGGCGCAGCCATAGCCTCTGTCATGGCTCGAGTAACCCTGTTCAGCGTTGTCTGTTACGGCATTTTCCGTAAACACAAGCTTTACTCGCCCTTTCGTTTCATCCTGTTCAACAGTGATTTGAAAAATATCATGAGCATTGCCCTGCCAGCCATTGGAACCAACCTGGCTATGCCATTCAGCAGTGCCTGGATGGTTCGTTATATGTCGCAGTATGGCGACAGTTATGTGGCTGGCTATTCCATTATCAATCGCCTGGTTCCTGTTGCTTTTGGTGTCATTTTTGCTCTGTCTGGTGCTGTGGGCCCTATTGTCGGACAGAATTTTGGGGCAAGACTGATTGGCCGGGTTCGAGAGTCATTTCGCAATGCCATCTTCTTCACGGTGATCTATGTCATCCTGATTTCAGTGGTGTTGTTTCTTTTGCAGGACATTCTGATTGAGGTCTTTCGAGCCAAGCGTCAGGCTGCCAGTCTGGTGTCGTTTTTCTGCACCTGGATTGCCATCAGTTTTGTTTTTACTGGCTGCCTCTTCGTCACCAACGCGGTTTTCAACAACCTCGGTAAACCGGGCTATTCCACGCTTCTTAACTGGGGCCGGGCAACGCTGGGCACCCTTCCGTTTATCTGGCTGGCATCGGAATCCATGGGCGCTTACGGGGTTCTGGTAGGTCAGGCGGCCGGTGGTGTACTGTTCTCAGTGATCGCCATATGGCTCGGCTTCCGCACCATAGATTCCATAGACTGCAAGGTAACCCGCCAGAATATGATAGCCAGTATCATGACCCATCAGGATGAAACTATGACCTGCGCCTTCAACCCAATGTCATCGGAGTGTTCACAGCTGGCACAAATGGCTGAAGAAGGTGAGTGCGAAGAAGCCTGCAACCTGCCAGATAAAGCCAAACAGGTGTCTTGATCCCAAAGATAAACCGCTGCATGCTATGTAAGGGAACCTGACTGAGGATAGACAGCTCGGCCTAAAGTCCAGAAAGAACGGTCGCAGCCATGAGCGTTCTGGACAGCTCCACTGCATTTGATTAAATAGATGACTATTTGCACAAATCCAGTGAAGCTGCCTAGGAGGCTGACCGAGAATAGACAGTCCGGCCTAAAATCCAGAAAGAACGGCCATCTTTTCCACTGAATTTGCTTAAATAGGTCAACTATTCGCACAAATTCAGTGAAAAAGCTGACTCGTTCTACTGAATTTTATGCTCGGACGCTATTCTTGGTCAGCCTCCTAGAGCGTTTGCAGCTCTTTGCAAATAGCTGTCTGCAGAGGAGAAAAGAAAACAATCGTTCAGCTTACTCATTTAACTTACTCATTTAAGAGGTATCGGTCGAAGAAAATGAGGTAAGCGCAATTTCTGGGTGGACAGAAATTCATATTGAGGTATGGTTGCTTTCCATACATCATTGCTGCGGTAAAAGCGATGCAAATCACTTCAGACTTTAATCAAAAAATCGCCGAATTCCCCGCCTCTGCTGCCCTTGTTCTCGAGAATATTCCTGCACAATTGGGTAAGCTCGACGCTGCTCAGGTTGAAGAATTAAAAGCGGCCATGAGCCTCTCTTTGGAAGAGCTCATGATTCAGTTATTACCGGTGGCTGCTTCCTTGAGTGTTGCCGAAATCTCGGACTTTCGGGTCGGTGTGGTAGCAGAAGGATTATCAGGGTCTCTCTATCTGGGAGCCAACCTGGAATTTACCGGGCAACCTTTGAAAACGACAGTACATGCAGAGCAGTTTGCCGTAGTTAATGCCTGGCATCGTGGTGAACAAGGTCTGAAACGCCTGGTAGTGAATGAAGCTCCATGCGGCCACTGTCGACAGTTTCTGAATGAGTTGTGCAGAGTCGATCAGCTACAAGTCATTGTTTACAACAATTCAAAGGGAGAGGCTCGGCACTATACGATAGGTGAATTACTGCCTGATCGTTTTGGACCTGCTGATTTGGGGATGGAAGACGGTGCTTTGATGTGTGATCTTAGCTACCCGTTGGAACTGCCCGCTGAGCTGGAAGGTGACGAGCTGGCAGAAGTCGCTCTGTTTGCTGCTTCCAAAAGCTATGCTCCTGTCTGCCAAAGCCGTGCCGGAATTGCTCTCAGATTAAAAAGTGGACGTATCGTGACGGGTCGCTACGGCGCCAATGCTGCTTTTAATCCTGGCGTTACAGCAATGGAGTCCGCTGCCGTAAACTGGCGTCTGGCCTTGCTTCACAACACAGAAGACGCTATCGAAGAAGCCGTTATGGTAGAGCAACCCAGCAAGTCTTCCCAAAAAGAGCTGGCCGCTTCTTTCCTTAATAAATACGGCATCTCACTGCGTTATATCCAGCTCTGATACAGAGCGGGAGGTCTATAGACTGATGAGTTTTCCCTGTGTGAGATCAATGGACGAACAGGGCCTTTCCGCATTCTTGGTGATGACCGGTTTTTAGCTGTAAACCGGTTATATAGCTCAGCAAGGAAGCCAAGCCATTGAAGATCAATCCATCTTCTACCTCTACTTCCCTGGATTATGGAGAGAATCCAAACAAAAGCTCCGGTGATCAGGATAAAGGTGCTCAACAGGGAGACGATGAGTATCAGCCTATTGTCCCTCATGAAGAGGGAGGGCCGGAGTCAGCCCGTAATCTGCGATCCAGAAAAACCTCAAAAAAGCGCAAGAAGAAGCAGAGTAAAGCTCGAAAGCTTGCCGAGCGTTGGGCCCGGCAAAAAGAAGAGAACGAGAATGAGGAAGATTCAGAGATCTAGATGTCATCAATGTTAATGAATGTGTCCCGCTCTCTGGAAGACATCCCTTTCGGGAGCTGACCCTTGCTTCCCGGATCTGGATTGACGACGATTTCTTCGCCATCGTCTGGTATCCAGGAGTTTGTATCAAAAGTGTTGACGGTTGTCTCTGTTACAGTTGGTTCCTGATTAGGAACAACAGTGGCTTCTGGTGGTGCTGGTGGATTGGGTGGTGATTGTCTTGTCCCTTCAGCTTCTCCGCCCACAACGTCCAGCAATTGCCTGCCATTTCTCCGGCCTTGAACCGCATCACGCGTCAGAAGAGCGTTCCCTGTTCTTTCCTGGTCAGATCTTGCCTGGGCATCCAGCTCTTCGGCTTCATCATCCGTTGGTACCTGGTAATAACGAGTGTCGTCATCTTCAAACTCGTTTTTGTCTGCAGGAGGCGTTATGGAATAATCCGTTTCTCTTTCCGGTGGATCATTGTCGCCACTGCCTGAGCCAGTCCCAATTCCACCATTGCCGATATTACTGAACTGAAAGCCTGTTTTAGCAAGAGGAACAGATGTATAGGCGATCTTTTTTCCTTTACCACCCTTGCCCCCTTTTCTTTTTTTACCGTCCATAGGCTCATCAGAGGAATAAGGGTCACTGATAATGGCTGCTTTTCCATGTCCTGAATAGACAAGCCAAGCGTATTGACTCAGAGGTATACAGTGGCTGCTGCCCCAGCAGAGGCTTGTGTCAGGCAAAGTTGGAAGCAGAACTATGTCAGGAAGTATGAGGTATTTATTCACCTCCAAGGGTTCGAGCATTCCGCCTGGGAACGCTTCTGTCTCTACTATACCGATAGGGTTTTCATTCAGATGTTTGATCAGATTCACCACCAGTTGGAGGACTTCCGGCATTAATGAGATGGCAGGGATCAGGAATGATTGATAGGGTTCTGAAAACGCTAAATGGCTGAATTCAGAAAGAATGAACTGCTTCCCCTGGAAAGAAAATTTTAGTGAATCGTCTTGAGAGTCAAACACCAGTCTGACTTTGTTGAGTGTAAGTACATCAAGATGATTCAGATAGATCTTCTCTAATGTAGATGTTGTTTCGGAAACGCTTTCAGTGGTTTTAAATGAAGTGACGAAAGTACCGTTTGAGACTTCAATAACCTCAACCCTGGAAGCGCCAAGGGTAGAAACATTCAATTGAAAAGGAGTTTTTGTCTCATTACGAGGGAGAGGCTCAGGTAGATTTAACCCCGCACCAAGCCATTGTCTTATAGAAATTTCGAATACTTGTTCAGGTAGATTGTTTAAGCCCATTGTTTTGGGGTGACTATAAGAAGACGCTGAATACAGGGATGTGTCCTGGAATTGTCCTGCTTCGCTGTAAATTGACACAAGGAGAGGGACTATCGGAAAAAACCGATACTGCATTTGAATACTCGCTCAAGAAATTTTATTAGTGATGACACTGTATTTAGCACTGGTTGATCGATATGCAAGAAGACTATTCGTCATTCCCTTGATCTGGAGAGTTGAGCATTCCTTAGCCCTGTGGTCATATAGGCCGGTTATTCGCAGAGAGTGGGCTGATGGGAAGTCAGGCTATGGTGAAATCAGAAAACTACGATGTATTAGTGGTCGGCGCAGGCATGATAGGTGCCGCAATTGCTTGTGCTATGGGTCTCAAAGGTATTCGTGTTGCGGTTTTTGATCGAGCTTTGCCGTCAGCTTTCGAACCTGATCAGCTACCGGATTTGAGGGTATCGGCCCTGAGTTATGCGTCGGAGCAGATTTTGAAGAACCTGGGGGCCTGGCCATACATGGAAGCCATGAGAATGTGCCCTTATCGGCGCATGGCAGTCTGGGAGAAACTGCACTTTCCACCTGGAAGAGAGCTGGATAAACGTCCTAATCAAACAGTGTTCAACGCGGCTGATATCCAACATAGTCAGTTAGGATTCATCGTAGAAAATCGGGTTACCCAGCTTGGGCTTTTGAAAAGGCTTGAAGAGATTGAGTCGGTATCCGTGTTTGCACCTGCAACCATTGCCAGTATGAACTTCAAGGGTGATACGCCTGAAGTAGTGCTGGACGATGGAAGAAAATTTTCGGCCGACCTGCTCATTGGTGCTGATGGCGCCCAGTCCAGGGTAAGAAGTCAGGCCAACATACGTTTGAATACCCGTGAGTACGAGCAGCAGTGTCTGGTTGCTACAGTTGAGATTGAGGGGGGCTTGCAGGACATTACCTGGCAGGCTTTTACTGCAACAGGGCCAGAAGCTTTTTTGCCGCTGCCTGATATCAACGGCAAAAGTTATGCATCCATCGTCTGGTATAACCTGCCAGAGAATGTTCAGAAACTGATGAAGCTCTCGGACAGTGAGTTTCTGGAAGAATTATCCACGACGTTCCCGAAAGAGTTACCGCCATTGGTGAAGCTGCATGAAAGAGGCTTTTTCCCTCTGGCCCGTCGTCATGCCATGAACTATTTCACCAATGGTGTCGTATTGGCGGGTGATTCAGCACACACCATTAACCCTTTGGCTGGTCAGGGAGTCAACCTGGGCTTTCAGGATGTTGCCTGGTTGTCAGAAATATTGATTAACGCTTTTCAAGCTGGAGAAGCACCAGGTAGCCAGGACGTGTTAATGCGATATGAAAAAGCCCGTCGCCGAGACAATCAGTTGATGATGAGTGCCATGGATGCTTTTTACCATGTTTTCAGTAATGACAGTGCTCCGCTCAAAGTACTAAGGAATATGGCTTTAGGGATAGCGGGTAAATCGACGCCTGCTGTTAAAGAAGTCATGAAGTTCGCTATGGGGATTTCAGGCCAACAAGCCGAGCTGGCGAAGCGTCACTGATCGTTTCAACAGGCCACAGAGCTTCTGTCTCTGTGGCTCCTCTCCTCTTTAATCAGTCTGCTGCTTTTTTATGACAGACTCCGATATGACTGAATGATGTCTGCCATGGAAAATAGGCGGAGACTTCGGCGTTAGTTCGAAGCAACACAAGTACTCGAAACCCATTTATTTGTCGCGTTCAGCGGCTGAGTGAGGGCTCAGGACAAGGCGCAACCGTGAAGGAATATCAATATCTTTCAATCGGTTGGAACGCGCTAATGAGCCCTCTCTCAGTCGCCCGGGGGGTGCCCCATAAAGCGGCCATCAGGGCACCTGCTCCTTGCGTTGCTCTAGCTCCTGCATCCATGCAGTCGTGACAGCGTTAGTCTTGATTGACATAGGAAAGCTATGCCTGCACAAGACTGCCTTGCATCTGACCGCTTTATGGAGCACTGAACCACCAGAAGGGTTTGTGTAAGAAACCCTTCACCAGAAATCATACTCCCCAGAAGCAACTCGCAGAACGTTGGTGCCGCAATTGATGATAGCGCGCCTGTGAGAAATGTCGTATATAAAGAAAGCTCCCGGAGGATAACTTTCTGTTCTGAAGTGAGCATGGCAACCGTTCCGTTGTGATAATCAGAACGGTTGCTTAACTNGGCCATCTTTTCCACTGAATTTGCTTAAATAGGTCAACTATTCGCACAAATTCAGTGAAAAAGCTGACTCGTTCTACTGAATTTTATGCTCGGACGCTATTCTCGGTCAGCCTCCTAGAGCGTTCAAGACTGTGCCACGTTCTACAGAACTTTATGCTCGAGCGCTATCCTCAGTCAGGTTCCAATTATTTCGCAAACTGACGCTAGAGTTGGAAATGAGCACACCACAATCAGGAATTACTCCAGAAGCGAATACCGATGCCTGCTTTCTGGTTTTAAACATCAAGCAAGATGCCGACAGCCTTGATCAGATTAAAAAGACCTGTGCACTGATTCCCCAGCTGACCCGGGACCTCAGTGAGCAGTACCCGGACGCAAGGCTGTCTTCCACCTTGAGTATCGGCAGCCTGGCTTGGGATACCTTGTACAAAGCCAGTAAACCTGCACTTCTCGAACCTTTTAAATCCATGACTGAAGGTGTTCGGACTGCACCGGCTACACCAGGTGACCTGCTGCTCCATATCCGTTCCAACCGTCGGGATATCAACTTTATCCTTCTGCACAAAGCCATGGATCACTTTGGTCAGAGTGTTGAAATTCAGGAAGATGAAACAGGTTTCCGTTACCTGGACAGCCGCGACCTGACAGGATTTATCGATGGTACTGAAAACCCCCAGGGTGAGAACAGAGCCAGCGTGACTCTGGTGGGAGAAGAAGATAACGCCTTTTCCGGTGGCTGCTATATCCACACCCAAAAATGGGTCCACAAGTTCAATAAGTGGGACAAACTGGCAGTACCTGAGCAGGAAAAAGTGATTGGTCGCACCAAGGAAGACGACATTGAATTCAGTGGCGAAGAAAAAGCACCCACGGCTCACGTCAAACGTTCAAACGTCAAGAACAGTGAAGGCAAGAGCATGGAAATCCTGCGGCACAGTATGCCCTATGGCAATGCCAGTGAAGGCGGACTTTACTTTGTCTCTTACTGTCGTACACCCGTACATTTTGAAAAAATGCTGGAGTCTATGATCAAGGCCGATACACAGGGCTACTATGATCACTTGATGGATTACTCAGAAGCCGTTACCGGCTGCGCTTTCTTTGCGCCTTCTGTTGAGTTTCTGGAAAATAACCAGAGAAGGTGCGAATAAGTCCTATGTTGCACTGGCCTGCCAGGGGGATTCAGAATCAAGGGGTCTTTTTCAGGCATGTCCAGGAGGCTGACCGAGAATAGACAGTCCGGCCTAAAATCCAGAAAGAACGGCCATCTTTTCCACTGGATTTGCTTAAATAGGTCAACTATTCGCACAAATTCAGTGAAAAAGCTGACTCGTTCTACTGAATTTTATGCTCGGACGCTATTTTCGGTCAGCCTCCTAGGAGGCTGGCTTCCTCTGAAGGCGCGACTGCACGTATAGGACTTGTAGGACTTGTTCGCACCTTCCCTGGCAGTCATTGATGCACAACCGAAAAGACTAAACTTTTCAGGCCTTCCATTGTCCAATCACCTGTATACAACCCCCTGCTGGCATGAAAAAGGAATTCCAATGCAGCCCTCTACATCAAGAGATCTTAAAGCCATAGAAGCACCTTTGGTGCCTCCCACGCCTGTGGCTGGTGCAAAAAGATCACGGTCTTTTGATAAAGACGTTCTGGCTTGTGAAGAGGTATTGCCCAAAACGCCTAGCCCTGAGCCCGATTCAGCCCTGAAACCACCCTCTTCAAAAGTAAGAAAAGCCAGCAATACGGATCAGCCAGGCACCATAAGGCACTGCCCTTTTAAACCTGAGCAAGGATGGGGACATCACATTGATGCAGCATGCAGCGAAGAGGCGCTTGATAAACTGTTGTCTATTTCAACACCTTTGAAAACACTGGGCAGTGGTCATATGGGGAAGGTAAAACTGATGAAGACCCCTGCCAATAAACGTTACGCTGTGAAGTTTATAGAACCGCCGAAAGAGGCGAGTGCAACCCACAAACCCGATAGACGTGGACTGATTCAGGGGGAGATAACCGCTTTAAGCCGTCCCTCACATGCAAACGTAGCGGATACCTATGCACTTCTGGTCAGGAATATCAGAAGTGGCCATTACTGTGTCATTAATTCAGCGGATCAAATTCCCGATGATCAGAAGGGGAATTATGAAATCAGAGCCTGTATTGGCGAGAGGGTAGCAGGTAAGGACCTTCAAAAAGCATGGGCGGGAGGACGCTCCACTCATCTTGCGATTGGTGCCAAAAACGCTATTCAAGTGGGTCATCAAGTCTGCCAGGGGCTTAAGCACCTGCACGACCACAAGATTCTGTACCGTGACTTAAAACCTGAGAACATCATGTGTTCTGTTTCAGACACCGGACAGATCACCGTCAAACTGATTGACTTCGGCCTCAATAAAACCCTGGAACCCGGAAGTACAACCCGCAGTTTTTGTGGCACTCCGTCTTATTTTGCCCCTGAGATACTGGTTGATGACAGGGAGGTCCGACAATACAACCTGCAAGTAGATGCCTGGACGCTGGGCATTGTTCTGCTAGAGGCTAGCTGTGGTTATTTACCCGCAAATAACAATGGTCGCTGGAAGAATAAAGAGATACTCGACAGAAAAGAGCAATTCGAAAATATAAAGGAGTTTGCTGATTTCTCCGCCTTTGAAAAGAAAGCAGCCCTCAACAAATATTACCCTGAGTTCTTTGAAAAGAATCAACCTCTTCTTGAACTGATCGCCAACCTGACCGAAGAAACCCCATCCACGAGGATGACAATAGAAGATGCAGTCCCCCAACTGGCTGCCCTCGCTGCCCAGCAACAGTCTTCGACAGTCAAAAGAATAAGACGGCCAAAGAGCCATACTCGAAGAAGACCGAGAATAAAGAAAAAGTAGTCTTTACATTTTATGACTACATTTTATGACTACATTTGTGTGATGTTAGTCGGCATAGAACGCTCCCCTTTATGAACAGGTTGATGCATAGTCTGCAGAAGTTGCTCTTTGGTACCACAGTAACACTGCTGCTTTCCGGTTGTTTCTCTTCTGACGCCCGCCAAGCTCTGGGGACACTTGAGAGAGACAGAATCACTCTGGAAGCGACTGCATCTGAACTGATCACAGACATTCTTATACCTGAAGGCAGCCCGGTAAAAATGGGCCAACTGATCCTGAAGCTGGATGATCGAAAACAGCTGGCAGCCGTCGCTGCTGCCTCTGCCGAAGCAGCAAGAGCCCGAGCCTATCTGGATGAAATGATCAACGGTGCAAGGGTTGAAGATATTGCAGCCGCGAGAGCCAATGTCCGCCAAATTGAAGCCAGACTGGTAGATGCTAATAAGACATTCCAGAGAAACGCCCTTCTACTGCAACGCAAACTGATCAGCCAGTCTGAGCTGGATCAGGCAAGAGCGGCTCGTGATGCCCTCAAAGCCGAGAAAAATAATGCCAGAGAAAAACTCATGAGCTTGCTCAACGGCAACCGCCCCGAATCCATAGCGCAAGCTGAAGCTTCTCTGAACAAGGCATTAGCGAATCATATTCTGGAAGAGCAAAAGCTGGACGATTTATCAATCTATGCCACAAGAAACAGCAGGCTGGACAGTCTTCCCAGACACTTGGGAGAACGAGTCTCTGCAGGCAGCCCCCTTGCTATTCTGCTGGTCAATGAAGCGCCATACGCTCGAATCTATGTTCCAGAACCCCATAAGGCCTCTCTTCATGTAGGCGACCATGTAACCATACATATTGATGGTGTAGGAAAAACCTTTCTTGGTCAGGTACGCTGGATATCACTTGATCCAGCCTTTACTCCCCATTATGCCTTGAATGAGAAAGAACGATCACGACTGGTCTATATGGCAGAGGTACAACTTCCTGAAACCGCTGCGGACTTGCCATCAGGTCTTCCTGTGCAAGTGGATTTGCCCTTATGAGCCTGGCCATTTCTGCCAAAGGGCTGACCCGCTGCTTTGGTGACTTCATTGCTGTCGATCGACTGGACCTGAGCATTGAAGAAAAAACCATTTTTGGATTTCTTGGCCCCAATGGCAGCGGTAAGTCCACCACACTCAGAATGTTGACTGGCTTGTTGACTCCCAGCCATGGCGATATCTGTGTTCTGGGCCTGGATATACCCAAACAGTCAGAAGCACTTCGATTGCGTCTGGGGTACATGACCCAGAAATTTTCTTTATACGACGACCTGTCAATAGAAGAAAACCTGAAGTTCATGGCTCAGGTATTTAACCTGCCGGGCAGAGAAGTTAATAAACGCATTGACGCCCAACTCACTGTCTACGGTCTGGATCAGCGCCGCAAGCGAATGGCGGGTAGCCTCAGTGGTGGCCAGCGTCAGCGGCTTGCTCTGGCAGCTGCAACATTACATGAACCTGAATTATTACTGCTGGATGAACCCACGTCGGCCGTAGACCCTGAAAACCGCCGCGATTTCTGGGAAACCCTGTTTGATCTCTGCGACCAAGGAGCCACCATTCTGGTGTCTACTCACTATATGGATGAAGCCGAGCGCTGCCATAATCTGGCCATCCTGGAAGGCGGCATTAAACAGGCTGACGGCTCACCCAAGCAGCTGATGGCTGATATGCAAGCAACGGTGCTTGAAGTTGATGGCACTCATCTTCGACAGATCAGGGAAGTCCTGACTGCCCGACCGGAAATTTTATCCGCCGCTCAACAGGGTGCCCGTTTACGAGTGCTGGTCACCAACGCCCTCAGCAACCCTGAAGAGTGGCTTAAAAGTCAGTGGCCGGATGCGATGAAAGACAGAACGATAGAAAGAGTTCGTCCCAGTCTGGAAGACGTATTTGTTCATTGCACAGGACAACGGCGGCAGTAATGGAAAATGTTTCAGCCCTCCGAAAAGTGACGAACAGTCTTCAGCGAATCATGTCCATTCTGGTCAAGGAGTTACGACAGTTATCACGCGATCGCCCCACCTTTGCCATGATTGTAATCATTCCACTCATACAGCTGCTGCTGTTTGGCTTTGCTATTAATACCGATGTCAGAGAGTTACCCGTCAGCATTGTCGATGACAGCCGCACTTACTATAGCCGTGCACTGATCGAGGCTTTGAAGGCGACCCAGGTGATCAGAGTCGTACGGCAAGATGCAACGCCTCAGGAAGCAGAAAATGCGCTTCAAAGAGGGACCGTCAGAGCGGCCTTGTTGATCCCGTCTGACTTTAATCAACGATTAAACGATGGCAGACCCCCTGCTCAATGGCTGGTTGACGGTTCGGACACCATGATCAGCTCAGCCATTCTGAAACTACAGACCATGCCTTTCTCAGCTATTGAGGGTATTCAGTCAGTCTCTCCAAGAGCACTCTTTGAGGTTGTGCTCTATTACAACCCGGAGCAACGGTCCGTTGTCAATATTGTGCCTGGACTGGTGGGCGTTATCCTTACGATGACCATGATCATGTTTACCTCTGCTGCGCTGGTTCGTGAAAGAGAAAGAGGCAATTTAGAACTGCTCATCGCGACACCGGTTCACCCAATGGAGCTGATGATAGGCAAAATTGTTCCTTATATTTTTGTTGGACTCATTCAGACCGGTATCATTATTTCCCTGGGCCACCTTATTTTTGATGTACCTTTTGTGGGTAGTATTGTGCAGATGCTACTGGCTACGATGCTGTTTATTTCTGCCAGCCTGACCCTGGGACTGATTATCTCGACGTGCACTGAAACCCAACTGCAAGCTATGCAGATGACCGTTTTCATTCTGTTGCCTTCCATTCTTTTATCAGGGTTTATGTTTCCTTTTGAAGGCATGCCTGTGGCGGCTCAATGGCTGTCTGAGCTATTACCGGCCACCCATTATATGCGGTTGATGAGAGGGATCGTATTAAGGGGGGCAGAAATACAATGCATGAGCAACAATGCTCTCTATCTTGGTGTGTTTACGATTGCAGGGCTAATGGTCGCGGCAAAACGATTTAAGAAGAGTCTTGATTAGAGAAGTTCCATATCAACCCTCTTCACTGCCTCTTAAAAAACCCCGTGCACTTTTAAAACATAAAAACCTAAAACATAAAAACCAAAAATAAAACAAACATTTATTTTGTATGGAATAGAAAGAATATTATACGACTTATTCCTGCTACCCTATAATCGCCATCACACAGCAACGGCAATGAATAAATGTGAAGATATTTAAAGGCCTATACCCTTCTTATTTATTCGTTTATCTACTTGTTGTCGTTTAGATTAACTGAAATACTGTTCTGACTACTCCTCTCTCCCCGGGAATACAATAATAATGAATATGGGAAGTCAGTTGGTTTCACCCATCAAAGTATCTGTTTTCAGCGCTCTTCTTGTCTCTCTTTCAGGCTGCGGAGGTGGCGGTGGCGGTGGCGGTGGCGGTGGCGGTGGCGGTGGCGGTGGCGGTGGCGGTGGAGGAAGTGACAGTGGTGATTCAATCTCACCTGCGCCCATTAACAATACTGGAACGGACATAACAAACAGCTTATTTACTGTGCGATCTGCCAATTGCCAAGAATACGTGGGCACGTTCTACTCCAATGTTACCGACATTCAGCGAGCCGTGGCTTTTACAGGCAATCTCACTCTATCCGTTGAAGAGGGTAAATGTCGTTTTACTGCTGATGAAATCCCCAACCATGATTTCAACGATGCATCAGCAAACTTCGCCAATACTGTTCAGGAGCAGAACGGACTGTATGAAGTAACCCCCTCTCCGACTTTTTCCGCCTCTGTCACACCCAGATCCATAGGTATCACTAATGTCATCATGCTGAACGGAGTGTCTATGGATTTACTGGCAGCCGCCTGTTATGACGTAGGCGATGAACCCTTGGGACGGGAGAAAACAGGTTGTGACCAAAGTCAGATTGACAATCCCTGGCGCTACGACCCCATGTCAGCCCTGAACAATTTTGGAACCGACGAGCATAACGCCCATGTTCAGCCAGATGGCAGTTACCATTATCATGGTGATCCGAAAGCGATGTACTTTCAGGATTGTGAATCCCAAGGGCAAGAGTCTCCCGTCATTGGCTTTGCTGCCGACGGTTTTCCAGTTTATGGCCCCTGCTTCAGGGATCCCGCTGACGGAATTGTGCGCAAAGCCAGATCCAGTTTCGTTTTGAAAACCGGTACCCGGGCATTCGTTTCACCTTATACAACACCGGTTGCAGGAAACGGCGTCGTGAGCAGCAACACTTATAATGGTCAATTCACCGGAGATTATGAATACCAGATCAATAGTGGCGATCTGGACGAGTGCAACGGCATGACTCTCAATAATCAGTACGGTTATTACATCACTGACAGTTACCCTTGGGCGATGGCATGCTTCAAAGGAACACCTGACTCTTCGTTCAGCAAAACAGGGCAAGCACTGATCAACTCAATGCATTCACACTGAGCTTATGATTCCTGTCAGCGAGCCATTAAGAGATGTAGCTTAATCGCTACATCTCATGAGCCCATCTGCTTACACATAAACGAACATCTCCTTACAATCACGGTAAATCACAGCATAAATTTGCCTTAATTATCTTCATGCAGCCCTCAGCCCTTGGTAATCCTGACACTTCACATACAAAACAAACTCAAACAAAAGCTTTCAATACAAATCACCTGTTCATACCTAAAAAGCATTAGCAGGCCTAGTGATATTTCTGTATGATTGCAGCGGGTTTGGCAGTATCAACCCACTGCCAGCCGATAAGGACCGGAGAATAATCAGAAGTGTCAAAATCAGGAGTACCGATCCAGGAATAAGCACTCAGAGTCTCACTGTCATGAGCCCATTAAAGTTCACTCAAACTGAGTCAGAAGACCTCAGCAACAAGATGAATATGACATAAAGCTCACGTCAGGCAGACTCAACGGGAATTGCCATTTTTAGCAGGACCCATGAGCGGAGTGTTCCGACTCCATTCATCATCTGCAGTATTTATTCAATAAAGGATAAGACTCCAAGATGATAGGCCTTACGGACAACCCAGGGGAGCTGGCCGGAAGCAGAGAATATCTGGCCTGAAATCCAGTAGAACAGCAACGCCTTTATTATCCGGAAGCCTTTGGCAGCCGGTCAGGGTTCGTTTTGCCCTGAAATACTCATAAGCAGTTTAAAGGTGCAGGATGTGTTACTGGATTTCCGGTCAGAGGTGCAAAGCCTCAGGTTACTCCAAGTCGTAATTTGTTAGCAGAACCCGAAGGTAACATGGAGCATGAGCACTGCAACGTTACAGCCAACCTATAACTATAAGGTTGTCAGGCAGTTTGCCATCATGGCGGTGGTTTGGGCCATCGTTGGGATGGGGGTGGGACTGTTCATCGCTACCCAGATGGTATTCCCTGAACTGAATCTTGATCTACCCTGGACCAGTTTTGGCAGGCTAAGACCCTTACACACAAACGCCGTTATATTTGCATTTGGAGGCTGCGTCCTTTTCGCTACCTCTTACTATGTCGTTCAGAGAACTTGTCAGGCAACACTGGCTTTGCCAAAGTTGGCATCTTTCACGTTCTGGGGCTGGCAGCTGGTCATTGTATTAGCCGCAATCACCCTGCCAATGGGCATGACCTCTACTAAAGAGTATGCCGAGCTTGAATGGCCTATTGATATTCTGATTGCCATTGTCTGGATCAGCTACGCGATTGTGTTCTTTGGCACCATCATGAAGCGCAAGGCAAAGCATATTTATGTAGCCAACTGGTTCTTCGGTGCCTTCATCATCACCGTTGCGATTCTTCACATCGTCAATAGCGCTGCAGTACCCGTCACCCTGACCAAGTCTTACTCCGCTTATGCCGGAGCCATGGACGCTATGATCCAGTGGTGGTATGGCCACAATGCCGTAGGCTTTTTCCTGACTGCCGGCTTCCTGGGGATGATGTACTACTTCGTACCCAAACAGGCTGGTCGCCCGGTTTATTCCTATCGTCTGTCTATCGTACACTTCTGGGCACTGATCGCCATCTACATCTGGGCCGGTCCACACCATCTGCACTATACCGCTCTGCCCGACTGGGCCCAGAGTCTGGGTATGGTTATGTCCCTGATTCTGCTGGCACCTTCCTGGGGCGGTATGATCAACGGCATCATGACGCTGTCCGGCGCGTGGCACAAACTGCGTACCGATCCAATTCTGCGCTTTTTGGTGGTTTCCCTGTCCTTCTACGGCATGTCTACCTTCGAAGGCCCGATGATGGCCATCAAGACTGTTAACGCTCTGTCTCACTACACCGACTGGACCATTGGTCACGTACACTCTGGTGCTCTGGGCTGGGTAGCCATGGTTTCCTTTGGCTCTCTGTACCACCTGATTCCAAGAGTTTGCGGTCGTGAACAGATGTACAGCGTTGGACTGATTAATGCTCACTTCTGGCTGGCCACTATCGGTACCGTTCTGTATGTCGTTGCCATGTGGGTTAACGGTATTACCCAGGGCCTGATGTGGAGAGCAGTAAACAACGATGGCACACTGACTTACAGCTTTATTGAGTCTGTAACCGCCAGCCACTTCGGCTACGTTGTCCGTGCAATCGGTGGCGCCTTCTTTGTAACAGGTGTTCTGATCATGGCTTACAACGTGTTCCGCACTGTCAGACTTGGCAGTGAAAACCAGCAGGAAGGTGAAGTTCAGGCGTCACCTGCACAGACAGCCTGATCCGGGGAGTTCACCATGAGAAAACATGATTTAGTCGAAAAAAATCTTGGTTTGATGGTGGTACTGATCGTAGTCGCCATCAGCTTTGGTGGCCTGGTTGAGATCGTGCCACTGTTTTTCCAGAAGACCACCACTGAGCCAGTGGAAGGCCTGAAGCCTTACACTGCTCTGCAACTGGAAGGTCGTGACATCTACATTCGCGAAGGCTGTGTGGGTTGTCATTCGCAGATGGTTCGCCCTCTGCGTGCTGAAGTAGAGCGTTACGGTCACTACTCTGTAGCCGGTGAATCTGTCTATGAGTATCCGTTCCTTTGGGGCTCCAAGCGTACCGGGCCAGATCTGGCCCGTGTGGGCGGCCGCTACTCTGATGAGTGGCACCGTGCTCACCTGAACAACCCAAGAGACGTTGTGCCTGAATCCATCATGCCATCTTACCCATGGCTGAACCAGAACACTCTGGATGGCAAACTGACTGGCAAAAAAATGGAAGTTCTGAGAAGTCTGGGTGTGCCTTACACCAATGATGACATCGAAGGTGCCTCTGCTGCCGTGAAAGGTCGTACTGAAATGGACGCTGTCGTGGCTTATTTGCAGTCACTGGGCACCGCGCTCCAGAACAAACGGTGACACTCATGGATATTAATGATCTGAGAGGACTGTCCACTGTTTTTGCCATGATCGCCTTTTTGGCGGTCTGTTTCTGGGCATACAGTGGCCGTAAGAAGCACGACTTTGATGAAGCGGCTACATTGCCGTTCGAAGACGACGCAGCACATATAAATACACGAGACGCCCGTGGCGTATCAAGTGCTGAGCACGCAGACAAGGACAAAGGGGCCATACAATGATGAGTAGTTTCTGGAGTGGATGGGTTGTCATCCTTACTCTGGCCTGCCTGGCATTTGTAAGCTATGTGCTGTTTACCACCTGGAGGCAACAGCGCAGCGAAACAACCAACGAAACCACCGGACATGTCTACGACGGCATTGAAGAGTTGGATAACCCCATGCCCAAGTGGTGGCTGGCCCTGTTTATCGCCACGTTTATATTCACGGCCTTCTACCTCTGGCTGTATCCTGGTCTGGGAAATTGGAAAGGCTTTCTGGGCTGGACCTCCACCGGGGAACTGACACGCCATCAGGAAAAGCACAACCGCCGTTATCAGCCTCTGTTCGCGCAGTATGCCAATACTCCGATAGAAGAGCTGGTTAACAACCCAAAGGCCGTCAAAATGGGTGAGCGTATCTTCCTGAATAACTGCGCGCTCTGCCACGGTAGTGATGCTGCAGGTGCCTTCGGCTTTCCTAACCTGACCGATGATGACTGGTTGTATGGCGGCACAGCCGATGCCATCAACACCACCATCATGGAAGGGCGTAACGGGCAGATGCCTGCCTGGGGGGCCGTTATTGGTGAAAAGGGTGTTCGTGACGTAGCTACTTTCATCCGCGCTCAGGCTGGCCTGGTCGACAATGTTGACCCAGCCACAGCTGAAGCCGGCCAAAAGGTATACGACACAACCTGCGCCGTATGCCATAACGCCGATGGTAAGGGCAACCAGCTTCTGGGAGCACCTGACCTGACGGATGACACCTGGCTGTACGGCTCCAGCCAGGCTCAGGTTGAATACACGATTCGTAACGGCCGTAATGGTGTTATGCCTGCCTGGAAAGACATTCTGGGCAAGGAAAAGGTACACCTGGTCTCTACTTACGTATACAGCCTGAATGAAGACAACAAGGAAAAGAAAGAAGAGAAGAACTGAGTTTCTCTGATTCACACCCTTGTCATGAAAACCGCAGCTTCGGCTGCGGTTTTTTTATCTGGACTCTTGTAAACCTCTAACTTCCCTAGTCCTGCTAACTGCTAACTGCTGACTGCTGACTGCTGACTGCTGACTGCTGACTGCTAATCAACAATATATAATCATAAATCCGAAGCATCAGATCCAATGAGGTTCATTTCTACTTCACCTCCAGCACTGCCCCGAACCCTTGCCTCCATTCTGGCTTTTTTCCAGTACATATACTCAACAAAAACATTCATTCCCGTGATCGCTGCAGCGTAACCTAACCATGTGACCATGGTCGCTACGCTGGGAGTAGCTCTGAACCCCAGAGGAGAAAGGATCAAGGCCAGCACCGAATCATCCCCCCAGAAATCATAACCATTCACCACCGTTTTATTGTTTGCATCCCACACAGTAGGTGAGTGCCAATCGGTCAGATCTTCTGTTTCATGGGCCGCTCCGGAAAGCATACCCGCTCCCACCACAGTCAAACCTGCCCGCGCCAGAACCGAAAGGAGATACTGACCTCTGACACATGCAGGACAATGATAATTTTTTACATAGGGCAACTTATCCTTAAATACGACAACTGTCGTGACTATGAAGAAAGCTACAGGAATCAGCGGCATGGCAGAAGCTTCATAATGACCTTTTGACAGTACCTTCAAGGTACCAAAGCCGGCTTCTGCCATCTCTTTCGCGGAATAGATCACGACAGGGAATACCACATAAGACCCCACATCATAGCCACTGGTTGTTCTGGCCACAGGAGAGCCTCCACCAGCTAATCTGCGCGATGCGACACTGTTTGACACCATGTAATTAAAGCGAGCGAAGACGGCTGCACCCAAAAGGTTTGTACCCCACTCGATCAGATCGATCATGGCTTCTGGTATTCCGCTGGAGAATTTATCCAACAACACACCGCCCACCAGCACAACCGTTGCCGTCCCGCCAGCACCTGCGGCAGCGCCAATCATGATTTTTCCCCGATGTTCGGGGTACTCAATCACAAAAGCCCCTATAAAAATCACCTGCTCCATGGATTCTCTTGACCATAGAAAGGTTGTTTTGAGCCATTCCTGACCGGTTACAGAAGTATCGTTCCTGTTGACGCCTTCATCTTCAGAGTCAGAAGATCGCTTATCAAGCTCCAACCCTTCTTCCCTGATGAACCTTTTCATGGCTTTGCGATATTCTTTTTCGGAGGTATGACTCTCCACTTTCATGAGCACCGGCTCTCCCTGCCATTCCAGCTCGATGTTTTCCTTCACTACGCCTGCCTGATCCGGCTTCAGCCCCTCTCTGGGCACTGGAGTAAAAACAATCATCGGAATCTCTGTGGGCTTTTCTGATGACAACGCCAATTGATGATTAGCCTGATTAAGCCTCGCTTGCTCTTCGTCGTATAAAGTCAGGTCATTGGCATAGAGACCTCTACTTAAAGACACTGTCAGAAGAAACATCAACAGCTTTCTGCTCATTGTCTACACCCAGTTGTTCAAGTGATACGACTCCCGTAGAAAAATCCCTGTAGCCTCCCGGCACCCTTATTTATAGATAATCATTCCTATCTGTAAACAATAATGATTTGTGTTTTTTGTAATGCTAATAGCAGAAAAGCGACAAAGGGCAACGACTGAAGTGAGTTCGAATCTATAACTATTAAAGAGATAAAATCTCATCAATATTACAAACGATAACTATTCCTATATATATCTATTCTATCTTTAAGATGAGCAACGGCCGACTGCGTCTTCTTACTGACTTCAAGAGATGCCTTATGAAATTTGATCTTCGTACATGCTCTATAGCATGCAGTCTTTTTTTGTTTTCAATAACGGCAGGAGCAGCCTCAACAGGTTCAACTTCTTCAGTCCAACAGGACACCTCAGTTGATGTCTTGCAACCTGGGAAATCGGCTGGACATAAAGATACGGGCATTGTTAAACGACAGACTACTATTCCTCCGTCTTGTATGGCCATTCCCGATCAAACGGAAAACAGAAATACCTGTCTCAAGTACACTGAAGATCAAATACACCACTTACAGCCAGATCAAAGGCTGGATGATGCTGTTGATGAGCTGCCAGCTAATCATTTGCTGATCATACCCGCCAGACCCCGGACGACTCCCTACGAAATTTCAAAAGCACTGAAGCCAAAAGGAGCCTCTGGACTGATGTCTGATGGCGCCGGTGATGAAGGGTTGTTCTTTATTGCACCCGCCAGCGACTTCGACATCGGTGACGACTCCATCTACTGCCTGCTGGACTTCTCCCAAAACAACAACATTACCGGGCTGGCAATAGACTCCGGCCAATTCAACCTCACAGAAAGTAGCTCATTCAACACGACGACGGCTCCTAAAGTACTGGCTTACAGCAGGGGAAGCAGTCAATTTGATATTTCCAGACTGGGTATGATTGGCAGACCTGGACTGAAAGCGCTGGTTTGGGTAGACAACACGGGGGCTGAAAATATTGCTTCAGAAGGGAAGTACAGGATCAGCAGAAGCTGGTTCGAACTCGAAGGCAATGAGTACGGAGTGCTGCTCGAAGGCGGCCCGGACGAAAACGCCCATAAGGAAGTTGATATTAAGCACAACGTTACACGAGTGACGGAGGAAGCTGCAGGCATGAGTTGCCAGAGAGGTATGCACCTTAAGCACGTGTACGGACAAATAGAGCATAATGATTTCTATATGGATGGCAATAACGCCAATAAAGGGCATACCAGAGCACTTCTTGCATTAGAGAACCTGCACAACGCTTCCAGAACTGAACGCTCCAAAGTAGCCGAAAACTATTTCCACTCTCTTTCTACCACGCGCTGGCCATCGGTTTGTGCCATGCAGTTTCTGCAAACCAGCGACCATGATCTGGAAGTTCATGTCTTTGCCAACAGTATTACCGACAACCTGACTCGGGCCTGCGGTAACAGCCCATCTGTCGGTAAGCAGGTTGAAACTGAGGAAAACTATGGGCCCGTCCCCCTGGAGGAAGTGATTACCTGGGCAGAGTTTTTTGATCCGGGCAGCAGCCCAACCAGCTTGACTGCCTGGCCCAGAATGGGCACCTGCATTACTCCACTGTTTCCTACTCTCAACCTGAACGAAACCATTGAAAATGAGGGAGCTTCTTTCTGGAGCAAGGGCTGTGGTCTTAGCTCAAAAACAAAGCGCGCAGACTTTAATCTGACTCTAAAGTACGATGGACCTAAATGCCCTGATTGCAATAAAAGATCAGATACCTGGAAAGCAGCAGCCATTGCCTCATTCGTTGTTAATGGCCTGCAAGCACTTGGCTACGTTGCCATCGGCATTGTGGCGATCTCTTGCAAAGCCGGTGCTTATACCAAGATCGAGTGAGACCGGGCATCAAAACGTTTTTTTAATTTAAAGCCTGCAGCCAGTCTGTGGGCTTTTGAGCCCCCAAACACACACCTCATCATGACATGCTAAACCTTCTGAACCAGACCGAAAATACAGCAGACCAGGTTTTGATCTCACCTTTTTCTTACACACTGCTAGCCCAACTGCACGGTGCCTTGAATTACGTCACTCAATCCGGAGCTCTGGCCCAATTGCTTCAGGCACAGTGCCCTGCTCAAAGATGCCCGCCTTTTGTCACCATGGAACAATTGAGATTGATTGAGGTGCCACCTGCTGGCTTCATTCCACAGGGTAGCCATCAGTTTCTGATTATACCGGATAATGGCGGCCCCATATGGAAACTGATTATTGATGACAGCAGAGGAGCCGTTCTGGTCATCCGGTTTCTCCCTCGAAGAGAATCAGATAGATAACCAATGTTCTGTATTGCCTTCGTCCAGAAAAACGCCTGAGAATACTTTACGGAATGTCTATACCCCACATATCCAGATCGTCATCGGAATCATCGAGAACGGGTGACAGAACTTCGTTTTTCTACACACTAAGCCGACCTGTTTTACTCCAGAAGATTTTTTTCAATACCTCATGAGCCAGATCGGGAATATCACGCTCCGAGAGATCTTCCCCATCAAAGCTCCACCAATCGAACTGCTGAATCTCTTCAAACAACCCTTCTACATAAAGCTTGATTTCCTGACTATCTAATTCTCGGCTGAGAAGTTCCAGCTGACCTTCGCCCCATTTTGACAGCACTTTCTTTGGCACTCTCTGCAACACCCCCTTGGAAAGCCACCTCTCCGGGTAAATAGGGCTGTGCAAGTCCCAACTGATCACTGTTTGCAGGATATTCCAATGTTATCCGTTCACCTTGAACCCTGATAACAGAACCATCATTTGACGAACTAACTTTCTGAGAAACAAGAGTGCTCGAAGCTGACGAGTGAGTCAGAGAACCTTTTGAACTTTCACTCATTTCATCACCTTCCTCATACTCTTCGACCAGTACACCCAACTTTCGATCATTCGCCCCCTTAATAAACGACTCAGGTATTTCTTCTCCCCGCAATGACCTGATGGTGGGCTTAACCGACAAAATGTCTTTCGATGACTTCCGCTTACTGGTGCCCTCGGTATTCACACCACTTTTTTCCCGAGCCCTGCCTTTGGCTGTACCCTCCCGATTGGGTAGCCACATAACCGGGATAGGCTGTTCTACAAACGTTTCTATATAGTGCCCGAACGGAAAATGCTCTTTTCTGTTCGAAGTTCAGCCTTCATAAGCCAGATATTTGAATAATCGATCAATAGACTTTCTGATTTGCCAGTTTCATCGTAATTTTCTTACCAAACTCGTCATTTCTGCAATTTCAAGACAAGCGACGACCTCAGTCTTTACTGATTTTATTCTTTTTTCGAATTAACCGTCAGTGCTTTCAGCCACAGAGTCGAAGTTGTCGTTTTTTTGCGCTCTTTCGTTCTATTTTCTGAAGCTCTGCCCCCATCTTCTGAAAATTCCTGGCAAGAACTCCGAGAGCAACATAGCGTTTCAGTCCATCTATTCCGTGATCCGCGCATTTATCCAACCCGTGAGACTCAAGTGCATTGATCGCTGATTCTACCGCCGAGTGCTTTCTTTTAGCCGCTTTGAATTCCGGGTCGTTTTCCCGCTCCTGCTCGGCCCGGGTTCGTCGTCCCTTTTTTGGTAATACGACCATAGTAAGGTATTTAAGCAAATCTTTTTGGTTGGATGGTGAGTGAAACCCTTTATCAAAACTGCAAACGCTCAAAGATGGAAAGGCGGCTTTGGTTGCCCGGATGATCGGAACGGCAGCCTTTTCATCGGTTTCTTTTTCCATGACCCGATGGTTCAGAATAAAACCATACTGGTCTTCGACAATCGCCAAACGGACGCCAAGCTCAACCGGAACACCTGCTTTACCTTTATTGATCCACTCAGTATGCGGCTGAAAGAGCGAGAATACTTTTTCATCATGAGGGATTTTTTCATGGTCGATCAATCGACGTTTAACATGATCCACCTGCCGCTTACCATGATCGATAAACTTCTGGATAGAACTGTATTTATTCGCTGGACATATCGTAATGAACGCCTTGTCCTGAAGTGTTTCTTCAGCTCTGTTAATCAATGCCTGACTGCCATTCAGGTAGTTCTGACAGGCTTGTCGGATTTCCTTGTCCCTTTGAAGTTTTTTGGCAGGATCTTTCGAAGTAGAGTGTCGTAATATCTGTACACGACGATACATTTTTTTCAACTGATTCAGGTTGTATTGCCACTGTCGCCAACCACTTACCTCAGCCCTGGCTGCAAAGCGTGCAGTAAGAACAACGACAGTTCTGACTGCATCAAACAAAAGGTTGAGATCTGTCGGGAAATGAACATCGGTTTCTAAAACATAAGAGTCACAGCGACCTCTCAGCGGATCTTCTTTTTTTTTCCAACTATTTTATGGCCTTCAGCCACAACGACTTCATTAATCTGATTGAGCAGTTCGGGGGTTAAAAGTGAGACGTTATCCTTAATCGTCTGGAGCTTATATTCATACAGGTCATACATCCCGTGACCGAGCATTGCCCGGATGGTGGCGTGTTGGTTGGCCATTTCCCGAAGCCGGTCATAGTTCCAATCAAGATTTAACCGGAGTACACCCAGAACAAGGATCTTCCACAGCTGCATTCCTGGTCGCCCCCTGTCAGGGCTGATATTTTCAGGGACAGCCTGCTCCAGAAGAGAAAAGACTAAATCCCGGGCTTCGGCATTCAAATAGAGGTGTTGTAAGCCAAGCAGGATCTGGGGAATATCATCACGGGACCGATGATCGAGTTCAATGCTACCAATATCCACTTCACCGATCTGAAGTTGTCTGGATTGTACCTGTCGCATGATTATTTTTGAGCCGAAGAATGAAGGAAATAGACATGATTAGGGCTATTCTAGCGTTAAAAGCCAAGCTTTAGGAAAAACTTCATACGGTAAATATGACGTAGACGTCTTGATCTATAAGCTATTCGAGGATTTTCGTTCAGGCACTATATAAGAGAACTGCCCTGTTTGAGACTTGACTATCTGCTGATCCAAGTCTCGCTGGTAAGCCTTAATATTACGTTTCAAAACCAGCTGCTTGTTGTCCCGCGCGAAAACCTCAGTCGTGTGTTTAAAAACCGGTTGCCGGTTATTTCCAAACAGCTTACTGATACCATATTCCAGGGCTTTGCCCATGACGCCATTAAAGGCTGTCACCATAAACTGCTTCAGGGCTTTATCTTTATAGAGATAGTAACGACTGTCTCTTTCATTCTGAGCGACATGAGAGCCCGGCAATGATACATTTGCGCTGCTGTGCCCCAGAGAGAAACAGCCATCGCTGGAAAACAGGATGCCTTCTTTTGGCAAATTCCATTGCATGCCATCCATATCCAATGACAAACAGCCTTCTTTACCCTTTACCAGGGTAAAACGGTCATCGAACTCATCGTCAAATGTCTCTGATGACAAAGATCCCATTTCCACACGAATAACTTCATTCTCCACGGCTACATCAGGATGAGCTGACAGCCACTGCGCAATATGTGCCATCCATTCAGGACTGATAGTCGCCTGATAGAGCTCATCAGAATCTTCCAGCTCCGAGAGATTCAGCAGATAGGGTTCTATCCATCTCCGGGGCGACGCTTCTTCAAACAGCACCTGAGTTGTATCGTTACCACCCACCTGATGCACTTCCATCTTCAATGTTCGCTCCAAGAGCCTGCTTGTTGCTGACTCAGACTCTTCATCTTCTATATCAAAGCCCGACAGTCTGAGGTACTGGCCATTTCTGGATAACACTTTCGCCAGATCCAGATACTCATCATCACCATAATCTGAGTCAGATATTCCGGTTTGCCAGAGAGAATGGATTCGATACTGCATATTGAATGGCAAAACTCCGACAATCACCTGTATCAACAAAGGGGCCCGCTTGCGATCTTGAAAAGGCAGGGTATGGAAAACCGGCTGAAGTTGACGACTGCTCTGAACCAGAGCTACCCCGTCACTGCAGAGGAAGGCAAAATCCGTGAAAGCCAGACCCGCAAAAAGCAATCTGGCCATGGGAGCACTGTGAGGCGAATGCTGACTGACCGTATTGATGACCATGAGTATTGGGAACAGTGAGGTCAGCGAACAAAACCAGGTCGAGACAGTAGACCTGTGATAGTCGATAACAGCATTGGAACTGGCCTTCTCCCACCAAAGACTGCCATTTTCATACTCTTCATAGACACCCTCTGGCAGCTCAACAACTCTTATTGCCTCATCCCTGGCATAGACGTTGCTAAAGCCTAACAGTGTCAGCACTACAAACAGACCAACTCTCATCTGAAAACTACATCTCTACAGTGAATTCGGAGTAAAGATAAATATAATTTAATATTTTTAATGTGAGCGGAATTTATTTCAAAATCCTATTAAATGACCAGATGCACTGATTGACCCACCTCCCCCATCGATTGAAATAAAAAAAAAGCCCTTACGCAGGGCATAAGGGCTTTATAAGCTACATCAGGAATTCAATTAATCTATATCGTTTTCTCCAATCAAGCCTGTACGCCACATGTAAATGATCCACTGGTAAGGTATCTCAATAATGGCGGGGCCATCATAGTCTTCGACAGGTCTTTGTCCCTCTCCATCCCACTCATCATCACCTATTTCAGGTATGTTCCCCGCATTGAGCGCCGCTTGCTCTTTGCCTTTAACACCTGCCGCTCTGGAGGCTTTGAGGAATCGATTCCAGTTTTCAGGCTCCACTTTATAGCCAAAGACTTCCACTTCTTCTTTAACTTCGTCAATGACAACATGATCACCCTGACGCTTTTGCAGAAGCTTTTCACGAATAGCATTGACCTGATCTCGTGTGGGCCTGGGCTTCAACCTTGGTGGCTTTGGTTTAACCGGTGGCGGAGCCTGCCTTTGGTTAACTTGACCCATTGCAACATTGACAGGCTCAACGGGTGGAACATCCTGATCCACAGAGGGCTGTTGCTGTTGACGCTCAAATGCTTCGAGCTTTTTCCTTCTAGCCTCAAGAATATCGCCCATAGCACTCACCACATCATCCATACCGTTTTTACTCTTCGGTTGATTGGCTTTAGCAGTCTGATCTGCAGCTAGCTGAGCCTTGGGTTTGATTTTGATCTTTAACCCTGTCTGAACTTTCACCTCTGGTGGCGGTGGAGGTGGTGGTACTGCCCCAGTTGGAGGTGCAGGTATACCCTGCTTCTGCCCCCCTGCTGTATTGTCTTTTTCAGGTTGGGGTTCATCGGGTATTGTTTTCTTCCCTACAACGACCAATTTAGGTCTGGCAGATGTAACCTCCTCATTTTTCTCATCGTCAAATTCAAAGTCATCATCACTTTCATCGTCTGAATCCCCGCCCCTGTGCATTGCCTTATTATGGGCTTCCAGTTTCTTTTCAAACTCGCTCACCTTTTTTTCTTTAAGAGGTTTTATCTCGTCTCTCTTCTTCAGTTGAATACCTTTTGCAAGTTCAGCACCAAGCCCTACCCTTTTCTCTACTTCGGCAAGCACCAGGTGATCTTGCAACCCCAAGCTTTTCGCGACCACTTTAGCTACGTTGGCAGGAGGTTTCGCTATGGGAGCAGGTATCACTTCATTACCAGTAATATCTTTTGCTGGGATGTCTTTAGGTGGAACAAATTCAGTGACCGGCACTGAGACAGCCTTTCTGTTTTGCCAGCCCATATATGCTTTGTGCCCTTGACTGACACCATTCATGAACAACCAGTTAATACCCGCCACCTGGATCTTCTTAAGTACTGTCCACTTCAGGAATGTACTCTCAGCTTCATAATGGTTGTAGGTATAACTCTTTGAAACATCATGCTCAGCATGACGCGGGATATCTTTACGCCCAATGGAGAGGCAATGCTGATCATGGGCCATCAGCAGAACGCCAGATGCTGGCAACCGACCCACCATAGACCCCATATCCAATTGCAAACAGCCAGATTCTGCATCTTTCACCAACATGTTGTTCACACCCAGCTCATCCTCTTCAAGCAAGGGGCCTGGCTGCTCAGGCATTTCTCCCAAACCAGAGAGGTCTTCATCCAGAGCTGCATGATAGTCACCCATCAGCTTCCAGTTTTGAGGCTTTGTCAGCCAATCAGCCACGTGCCCGATCCAGAGCGGAGAGATTGCAGAAATATATTGCCTGTCCAACTCCGCACCGGATGCAGTGTTCAGGGACAGCTCCTGCCATGGCAAGGATGGGCTGCCACTAAAATCAACATGGTAGAGTAATTCCCGGTTCAAATTCTGAAAGATCGATACCGACAGATCACTGTCTCTGGCCAGCTCATCCCTTAATGAGGAATGTTCTTCAGGCTCCTCTTCCATCGGAGTTAAAGTCAGATAAACCCCTCTTTTGTAAAGGATTTTGGCCAGTTTTAAATATTCGTCGTCAATGTACCGTAAGTCACTGGCTTCCTCGTCATACAGGCTGAAAACGGTGTAATGAACACTGCCTATAGCATGCTGGTTCAACAGTATCAGCAGAGGCGGTTCTTTCCTGTCTCTGAAAGGAATCTGCCAGATCCCTCTCTCAGGCTGACCAGACAGGCTATAAACCTTATAGGCCTGCTTGGCCGTTAAACCAAGATCAACCAGAAAGCCGAACGTCGTCAGAAGACTGATGGCTTTCATTTCAAAGGGAGTATATCCGCCGAGCATGGCAGTAACCCCACCCATGAGAACATAGGTGGTGATTGAATAAAGATAACTGTAAAGAGCAGAAGACTGATAATAATCAACCTGTCTGGCTTCAGCACCGTTCCAATACACCCATCCATCAGGAGCTTTTTGCAAAACCCCCAGAGGCAACTGGATTCGTTCTTTGGGGTTAACAGAATGAGTGCCTGCCTCCCCCTTTGTGGCTGCTATATTTTGCACGACAGTAGTCGAATCAACTTCAGCATTAGCGCCAATACTGACACCACAGACAAGCAGCAGCGCTGCCAAGAGCACAGTTTTCATGCGGCTGGACGTCTCTACTTTGTAATCACACGAAGAGAGAAGAGTATAGTTAGAGATTATTCATTTAGCCGTGCTCTTTTATTCATGAACCAGACACCATCAAAAAAACCCTCGCTGGTAAATATATATAGACGACAACAAACCATGAATAATTACTTGAATAAATAGATAGTATTTAACTGTAAATACAGAATAAACATAAGAACTATTATAAAACTGACGGTTAATTTTTTAGAGCATACCCCTTTATTTTCTAAAACAAGTTATTTTCTAAAACAAGAAATCCACTTAAAATCTTTTGTAAACGACATATCGCATTTAAATGAACAGCCATGGTTTACTCTATTAAAGTAAACTATGGCAAATAAAATTCGTTATAAATATATATTCTAATTAGCTTAAACCTCTACACCAAACTCATCATTCTGTATTGCCGCAGTAACAAACCACTAAGAAACAAATGGTTCCCGCAGCTTTATTCAAAAGAAAAATTAAAATGATTATTTATTCACATTAATTTTTAACCTGGTTACACAAAAAATATTGATAGATTGGTTCACTTTTTTTGATCGGGCTATCCCGCTATGTCATGGCCAAATCACTGACACTTACCGTAAAAAAAGGTAAGATAGCGGCGATTTCCCAATAGCATCCTATAAAAGCAGCGATAACGGATGCAGTTCGAAGGACCGATTCTCATATTCAGGGGTAGAATTCAGTTCAATGGACGACCTATAACGACAATCAGGGCAGTGACGTGATATGCCAGAGTCAGACCAACCAAACTATTCCAATGAACCGGAACTGATTGACCTGTATCAAAAGCCGGACAAGATTTACACACGCAGTTTTAAGGGGTATTTCCGTAATCTCAGGCTCGCAGGCGGGGCTTTTTTGTTCCTCTTGTATTTTGGTACAGCCTGGTTGAACTGGGGGGGCCGCCAGGCGGTTCTTTTTGACTTACCTGAGCGAAAGTTCCACATATTCTCCGCCACATTCTGGCCACAAGATTTTATTCTGTTGTCATGGTTGCTGATCATCTGTGCCTTTGGCCTCTTCGCCATTACCGTTTTTGCCGGCCGTATCTGGTGTGGATACACCTGCCCCCAGAGCGTATTCACCTGGGTATTCATGTGGGCAGAAAAAATCACGGAAGGTGACCGAAACCAGAGAATGCGTCGGGACAAAGGGCCTATATCAGTCGGCAAGATTTTGCGAAAACTCGCCAAACATGGTATCTGGCTCGGAGTCTCTGTCGCCACAGCCATTACTTTTGTCGGTTATTTCACCCCAATCAGGGACCTTGTGCCGGATATGTTGTCCTGGCAGGTGAATGCCTCAGCCCTTTTCTGGCTGGGTTTCTTTACCGTTGCCACATACGCCAATGCGGGCTGGTTAAGGGAAATGGTTTGTCTGCACATGTGCCCCTACGCTCGTTTTCAGAGTGTTATGTTTGACCGGGACACACTGGTTGTAGCCTACGATTACAACCGTGGCGAGAGTCGGGGGTCACGCAAACGGGGTGTAGACCCAAAAAGTCAGGGGCTCGGTGACTGTATTGACTGCAGCGTCTGTGTTCAGGTGTGTCCTACGGGTATCGACATCCGTAATGGCCTGCAGATTGGCTGCATTGGCTGTGCGGCCTGCATTGACGCCTGTGATGACATCATGGACAAGATGAATTATGAGAAAGGATTGATTCGCTACACCACTGACAGTGAGCTGTCAGGAAAGAAAACGCATTTCCTGCGACCACAGCTGTTGATTTATACCGGTCTGCTAGTAGCGATGATAGGTCTGTTTATCTGGAGTCTGAGCAGTCGCTCGGCATTGGAGCTGGATGTTCTCAGAGATCGCAACCAGCTATATCGCACCTCATCGGATGGCAGCATTGAGAATACTTACACTCTGAAACTGGCCAACAAAGATCAGCGCCCATTAAGCATGACCGTCAAGGTAAAAGATATGGGAAGCCTGAGTTCCAGAAGCGATATGCACTTTACGGTCAATGCCGGAGAAGTGGCACAACACGTAGTCCGGCTGGCTCTTCCTGCGGAATCTCTCGATTCCGGCAGTAGAGACATTGAATTTATAATCAGTACTGATCAGCCGGATATCCCGCCTGTAACAGCCGAAAGTCGATTTATTGCCCCTTAGGAGTCAGACCGAGAATAGAAAGGTTGAGCACTATTCCGGGTTACCCTGCAGGCAATGAAGAGGACAGACTGGCATCAAGGAGACTGACCGGGTATAACCTGACCAGCCTCCAGCCAAACTGAAGACAGGTAAAAACAACTATGAGCCTTGTAAAGAATGAACCCATTACCCGCTGGTACCAGGAGCCCTGGGTCTGGGCAATTCTGGGAGTACTGGCGGTCACCTTTATCTGGGGTAGTTACCGAATTTACTACGCCTTCCAGATTCAGGACAGCGTGGTCGTGGATGACTACTACAAGACCGGTAAATTGATCAATACCGATCTGACCCGTGACACCAACGCCCAAGACCTGAAAATTCGCGCCAATATGCTGATTGATGACCTGACGGGTGAGGTAAGAATCACCTTGCAAGGGGATATCAGTGACTGGCCCAAACAATTAAGACTGAGCCTGCTTTCTCCGGTTTTTGCCGATAGAGACAAGGTCATTCTTGTCAATCGCTCCATCACCCGGGATGAATCGACTCAGATTTATGTGGGTCAGGTAGACGAAGCGGTTGAAGGTAAAACCTATGTCCAGCTGGAAACTCTGGATGAGCACATCCCTGAAGTTGGCTATGAAACGGGCTGGCGACTGAACCAACCACTGGTTCTGAAAACTGGAGTTACCAGTGAACTTTTACCTCGTGGCAGCTCGAAACAACCCTGAACATGCCTGTATCCAGCCGAGAGTCTGACTTCCCGTGCATTCACAGTTGTTACAGATATTCGCCATGAACCGGGTTCATAAAACCTTAAGCATTTCGGATTGACCGGATGAGTAAACATTCTGAAAGCTGCCATTGCTTCCATTGCCACCTTCCTATAGAAGGCACGCCTCCCTATACGGCAGTGGTTGAAGATATCGAGCAGCCTATGTGCTGCCCGGGCTGCAAAATGGTGACTGAAGCCATCATAGCGGGTGGCCTGGACAGTTATTACCAGCACCGAACCGATCCGGGTTTGCAGGCCAATACGCTCAGCAAACAGTTAGAAGAAGAACTGAGACTTTACGACCGGGATGATATTCAGCAGGACTTCGTTATCAGTAACCAGTCGTCTGAACGACAGGCCAGTTTATTGATTGAAGGGATCACCTGTGCGGCTTGTATCTGGCTACTTGAGAATCACATTGGTCTGATTAATGGTGTAGAAAGAGTCAGCGTCAACCTGAGCACCCACGAAGCCCAAATCAGCTGGGATAATGAGCAGGTACCACTCAGCCAGATTCTGATGGCCATCCACCAGATTGGCTACAAGGCATACCCCTGGAGAGCAGATCGCCAGGAAGCCATGCTCAAGGAAGAAAACAGGGTTTCCATACGACGCCTTGCCATTGCCGGTATCGGTACCATGCAAGTGATGATGTACGCCATCGCTCTGTATTCTGGTGCTATCAGCAACGATATGACCGACCCCTATCGCGACCTGATCCGATACGTCAGTGCCCTGGTGGCCACCCCAGTGATCTTTTATTCCGCAGCGCCCTTTTTCAGAGCTGCACTGCGAGATTTCAAAACCCGTCACCTGAGCATGGACGTACCTGTTTCTATTGCCATTGGCGGTGCCTATGTAGCCAGCTTATGGGCTACCGTAAACGGTGGCGGCGAAGTCTATTTTGACTCAGTCTCCATGTTTACCTTCTTTCTGCTGACCGGTCGATACTTTGAGCTTCGGGCACGACACTCCACTTCTCGTGCTGCACGTGCTTTGAGAAACCTGCTGCCATCCAGCTGCCTGAAAAAAGAGGGCAATGATTATATTCGTGTGCCACTGAAAGATTTGAAACCCGGGGATCAGGTCAGAGTCTTGCCGGGCGATTCCATTCCGGCCGACGCGGTCATTCTGAAAGGGAATAGCAGTGTAGATGAGTCCATGCTGACCGGCGAATATCTGCCTATTGCCCGAAGTAAAAGTGAGTCGGTCATGGGAGGCAGCCTCAATGTTGATAACGCCATTGACATTGAAATCACTCATGTGGGTGAAGAAACCCAAATGTCCGCCATTCTCAAACTGCTTAAACACGCCCAACAGGACAAACCTGCCATTGCCAAACTGGCAGATCGTGTTGCCAGTTATTTTGTCGCCTCCGTACTTATTACTGCCACAGTCGTTTATTGGTATTGGTCCGGGGTAGCCGCAGAAGATGCATTCTGGATCACTCTTTCCGTACTGGTGGTGACTTGTCCATGCGCCCTCTCTTTGGCGACCCCAACAGCCCTTACCGCCGCTACCGGCTATCTGCACAAGCTGGGTTTTCTCGTGACCCGTGGCCATGTTCTTGAAGGGCTGGGTAAAATCACTCATATTGTTTTCGATAAAACCGGCACTCTGACTCAAGGTCGTTTAACTCTGGAAGGCATATACCCGGTTTCTGATTGCACCATACCCAATAAAACCCTGCTGGCAATTGCCTCAGCCATTGAAGCTCACTCCGAACACCCCATTGCCAGAGCGTTTACAGCCTCGACAGCGCTCAAGGCAGAAGACGTGGTCAGCCATACCGGAAAAGGGATCGAAGCCCGAATCGGCACACATCACTACAGGATCGGTCGTCCGGATTTCTGCTGTCAGGGAACCATCCCTGCACGCCCAGAGGAAGAAGGCCAGTGGCTGCTGATGTCCGAGAATAACACCCCCCTGTGCTGGTTCAAGGTGACCGACAGCCTGAGACCCGAAGCTTCGACCGTCATTCAGCAGCTCAGAGAAGCAGGCTTTAAAATCACACTGCTCAGTGGTGACCAGGAACCGGTTGTTGCTTCTGTTGCCCAGCAGTTACACATCAGGCAATGGCACTCCCAGGCCAGCCCGGACGACAAGCTGGCATTCATACGCCAGCACCAGGCCAAAGGTGAACATGTTCTGATGGTGGGCGACGGCATAAACGATGTGCCCGTACTTGCCGGTGCTGATATTTCTCTGGCCATGGGCAACGCTTCTGACCTGGCAAAGACCAGTGCCGATGCGGTATTACTGTCAGACGACCTTAGTCGCCTGACAGATGCTTTTGAACTGGTAAAGCGAACCCGAAGGATTATTCGACAGAACCTGGCCTGGTCATTGGGGTACAATATGACCGCATTGCCGCTTGCCGCTGCCGCCATGATTGCTCCCTGGATGGCAGCAATTGGCATGGCTTTAAGCTCTCTGGTAGTTGTCGGAAATGCCATGCGCCTTAACAGAGACCCTATCCCAGTCAGCCCAGATGAACGTTTAGCCAGCCAGAATGCAGGCAGGGAAAATGCGGATAACCTGCAAGACGCAGTAAAGGTATAGTGACGTTATGGAAAGCCTGATCATTCTCATCCCGATAGCCGTTCTTCTGATTGCCATTGCCGTCAGGATTTTTCTGTGGGCTGTCGATAATGACCAGTTTGATGATATGGAAGGCCCCGCCCACAGCATTCTATTTGATGACGACAAGCCGAAAGCACGTCGCCCATCCAATAAAGACTCATCAGAAACAGCACAAGCGCCCAAACAATCATGACCGAAGCGCCAACTCTTCTTGCCGCCATTACTATTGGCCTTTTGGGCGGAACACACTGCATAGGCATGTGCGGAGGCATTACCTCTGCTCTGAGCGTGTCACTCAAGGGACGCTCACAAGCAGAAACCACCTGGCTGATGCTTACTTATCACCTTGGCCGGATCAGCAGTTATGCTCTGGCTGGTTTTTTGCTGGGTTTGGCAGGCTGGTATCTGGGAGATGTCAGCGAACCTCTGCAGATCTCACTTCGATATATTGCCAGTGCCATGCTGATTGCCATGGGTCTGTATATCACCGGTTGGTGGAAAGGCCTGATGAAAATGGAGAAGCTGGGGCAACATCTGTGGAAACACATTCAGCCCATTGCCAGTCAATTACTCCCCATTCGCAACACCCCGAACGCTCTTGCTCTGGGGGTATTATGGGGCTGGCTGCCCTGTGGACTGGTGTATAGCACCCTGATCTGGTCTGCCAGCCAGAACCACCCCGGACAATCAGCCCTGTTAATGGCAGCCTTTGGTCTGGGCACTCTGCCCACTACTTTTCTGACGGGGCTTTTTGCCAGACAACTGACCTCTATCATTCAGGCCAGCCTGACACGAAGCATTGCCGGCATCATGATGATTCTCTTCGGCCTGTATACCATCCCCGGCCCTCATCAGATGTGGGTGATGTCCGTGCTCTCCGTGGGGCATGGTGGTCATTCGATGTAGTCAAATGCGTTACCAGGGCTCCAGCCCTGGCTTGCTGAAAGGCAGAATACGTTTAACCTGATCAGCAATCTCTTCTGAGCTGACCCCCTTCAGAAAGATGTGAGCGTGAGCCAGACCTACGGTTCTTTTATGGGGCGGATTAACATAAACCTGCCACTCCAGAGAGTACTGTCCTTGCAGCTCACCCAGCTTCTCCCTCAACAGGCGCTCTGACTCTTCCCGTAAAAATTTCTCCTGCCAGTCCTTACTGGAAACAAACACCAGCAGGTGAACTACATCCCTTTCCAGCCAATAAGAAAAACTGCTTATCACAAGCCTGCTTTTCAATTTGCAGTGCCCATCACTGCATTCTCGCGCTCGTTCGGGAGACAATTTAAAGATATCTTCCAGAACAGTCGTTTCAGGCGACTTCCCACTCTGTTTCAATTGAGCCAGATAAAGAAGATAACCTTCTTGCTGAATCGGGCTTCGTCGGGGATCCAGCGGGTCTGACTGGATTTCTTCCCAGGTCATCTCTTCTGATCGAGTGACAGCACTAAAAAAAATCATCAGTAGCACAAGACCACAAACACCAATAGCTCTCAAAACCTGCTCTCCCCTATTGAGAAGTAGTCCCAAAATAACGTCCTTATTCAAGTCTGCTCAAAATCCGTTCGGGCTGAGCTTGTCGAAGCCCAATGCCATAACCCTTCGACAAGCTCAGGGCGAACGGAGTCCGGGTGAAACTCGGGAAGTTATTTTGGGACAAACCCTAAGTAAAAACTTTTTATTGGCTTCTATCATAGCTTCCTGATTTGAATCTGCTACCAATACTGCAGTGAATGCCTTGAGATTTGCTGTCCGAGCCCCCTTGCGCCAGCAGACAGGTTTGCGAATACTCCCAGCTCTCGGGCAACCTGTGAAAGCAGTAGAAAAGATAGGGGCGTCAAACATGGGCGCCATGATGGGACTGGTTCCTCTTATCTCTGGTGCAGCAGCCATTGCCCTGTTCTCTGAACCAGTAACCTCCATACTGATATCCGGACTCATCCTGGTCAGCGCTGGCACAGTCATCAGCTCAGGCCTCCTCAACCCACTCCATTTCTTCTACAAGAAAAACATCAGGAAACACCATGCCTTACGTCAATATCAAGATCACCAATGAACAAGTCACCCCTGAAAAGAAAGCAGAACTTATATCAGGGGTAACTCAATTACTGGTCGATGTGCTGGATAAAAATCCGGCGACGACCGTTGTCGTCATAGAGGAAGTTGATACGGATAACTGGGGTATCGGAGGGAAAACGGTGACAGAAATCAGAGGCCAGTAACGAGGGGGGGGCAGCCCCCCTTCCATTCAGATGACAGGCTGTGATCGTTTTAGAATACTGAAACAGTCTATCCCTTCGGGCAAAGTGCCAAACTGGCAGCCCGCTTGCCGTGCAATTCGAGACTGGACAAAAGCTTCTGCAATTTCCTTATTACCTTCACAGATCAAGACACAGGCCTGAAGCGCCAGAGCCATTTTTTCTACCACTGTTCGACAGCGGTATTCTATTGTTTCATGATTCCCAAGCTCTTCGGTCAGAGCCATAAGAAAATTATCATAGGCCTGATAACGACCTTTAGCCTTATCCAACTCGGACAGGTAAGCCTTCAAGACAGCAGGCTCTTTATTGATTGCCCGCAGGACATCGAGGCACTGAACATTACCCGCCCCCTCCCAGATCGCATTAACCGGTGCTTCGCGATAAAGCCTTGGTAAGATATTGTCTTCGACATATCCAACACCTCCGATACACTCCATGGCTTCAACGATCATTTGTGGCGCTCGCTTGCAGATCCAATATTTGCCAACCGCTGTCGTAATTCTTGCAAATAATGATTGCTGTTCGTCATCCAGATGATCAAGAGCAAATCCGACTCGCATACTCATCGCCAGAGCAGCTTCAGATTCAATGGCCAGATCAGCCAGAACATTCTGCATCAGCTTTTGATCATGCAGATTTTTACCAAAAACAGATCGCCCGGAAGTATGGTGAATGGCCTGAGCCAGAGCCGCTCTCATCAAGGCGGAAGACCCAACCATGCAATCAAAACGGGTCATTGCCACCATTTCTATAATGGTTCGAACGCCCCTTCCCTCTTCTCCTATCATCCAGGCTTGAGCCCCTCTGAACTCAACTTCAGAGGACGCATTGGAAGCATTGCCTAACTTGTTCTTTAAACGTTGGATAAAGAATTGATTCTTACTGCCATCATCTCGCCAGCGTGGCAGCAGGAAACACGACAGCCCACTGTCTGTCTGCGCCAGCACCAGAAAGGCGTCACTCATGGGTGCTGAACAAAACCATTTATGGCCTACGATTTCATATTCGCTACCGTTTCCACCTTCGGCTTTAGGATAGGCACGGGTAGTATTGGCCCTGACATCTGACCCCCCCTGCTTCTCGGTCATGGCCATCCCCAGAGTCACACCTTTCTTTTCAAAGTAAGGTACATTACGTTCGTCGTATTGATGAGAAAGTATTCGAGGCAACCACTCTTCAGCCAGCTTCGGTGAGTGCTTGAGAGCAGGAACCACCGCAAAGGTCATGGTCAATGGGCAGCCAGACCCTGCATCGGTCTGAAAATATTGATACTCCATAGCCGCTCTTGCCACCTGGGCCCCCGGGCCGGGCTGCTCCCAGGGCAAAGAGTGCATGCCGGCTTCAATCGCAGCAGCCATCAGTTGATGATAAGAAGGATGAAACTTAACCAGATCGACCCTGTTACCAAAACGATCATGGGTATGAAATTCAGGCTTGTTTTCATTGGCCATAAAACCGGCCTCTAGCAGATCACCTCCACACTGCAGACCAAAACTCTGCAGCTGACTCTTAGCCCAGCCGGCACCATACACACCCACCCAGTACTGAAGGGGCTGGTCGCTGGTATAAGTATTGTATTGCTCCAATGGCGCAGGCTGATTGAAGACCTCATGAGTCTCCGCTTGTGATAGATGCGTGTGAGGGTCGAATCGATCAGTCATGTCAGGTTCGCTTTTATTTTTTGCCAGCAATTCTTATGAGTCTGACGGATCTCCTGAGAGGATTCAAACGCTCACTTGAAAAGTAATATCCCCGACGGGAGATATCACTTCTACTTATATGCAATAGCTTCATGACCCACTTTAATGTTGCACCGCATTAAAGCATTACATCAGCCACTGCCACCAGACAAAGAACCCGGCAAAACCAAACAGGAAGACCATGCCCAGCTGCGCCCAAAAGTTAAGTACTTTTCCAGGACGATGTTCTTCAGGCACCTGCTCGGAAGAGATCAGACGATAGTTAAGCCAGCCAAAAATGGGGGTCGTTAAAAAAGCTGCAATCATGGCAAAGTTCAACATAGACAGCATAGTGCCCGGGAACATCAAAACCACCGTCAGGGCCAGACCCGTCACCACCAAAATCAGTAACGGCTTTTCAGTCTGATCCGTATCCCGCTGCTGCAGATTCAACCAAGCGCTGTACGTAGTTCGACTATAGCCATCAATACAGGTCAAAGTGGAACTGTAAATACAGCAAATAGCAGCGATAATAATTAGCCAGCTACTCCAGCCACCTATGGAAGAGGAGTACATAGAAACCAGCTGTTTGGTAAAGGCTGCACCACTGGCGGCCGGTTCAATACCACTGCCGTGTAATACGGTGGCTCCCATACCAAGGAAAAACAGGGCAAGAATGGCCGTACCCACGTAACCAATATTCATATCAAACAGGGCATCTTTAACACTCAGATGACCACGCTCTTTTTTCTTACTCATACTCCAGACGGAATTCATGGCCGACACTTCAATCGGTGCAGGCATCCACCCCATCAAAGCCACCAGAAAACCAACCGATGCTATGGTCCAGGGGTTGGGGCTCACAAAACCTGCCGGAGCGACAGCCCCCTGACCAAACGCCAGCAGGGCAGCCAGAACGGTCACTACTGACAGCAGAACCACTATCAGTTTGGTGACTCTGTCCACCCACGTATAATGACCCAGAAGAATGATCATCAGACTGATCGCCGCTACGGACGAGACAAGAACCAGGCTGGATACTCCGGGTGCAACCCAGGTCAAAAGTGCTGCTGTCAATCCCATTAATGCTGCAATATTGACGACACCGGCAAAACTGTTCAGCACCAGAAAAAGACTCAACCAGCCTTTACCCAAACGACCATAGCCAGCCATCAGGGACTCCCCTGTTGCTGCAGTATAACGAGCTCCAAACTGGAAAAATGGATACTTAAAGAAATTGACAAGAATAACCAGACCGACCAGCTGCCAGCCATAATGAGCCCCGGCCTGAGTCGATGCCACAATGTGTGAACCCCCAATGGCTGCGGCAGCCACCATAATACCCGGACCTAATGCAGACCATTTACTGCTCTTTCCAGCATCAGCAGAATCTGCCGTTGCTCCCCCGAAAGAAAGGTTATCTGAAGACATACTTTTTTACTTCTTAAAAAAAAGAGTTCTAAAAACAATCTGCAGCTGAGTGCGACTGCTATTTTATAATGACCGGCTTTTTAGTTTACAAATGAATTAAAAATAAAAAATCCAGTAGTATGAATACTATTGAATTGTAAAGCCGATTTACAGTTTCAGTTTGCTTTATAGAGACAATCTCTGATTTCACACACCTCTTCGCTTCCTTATAATTCAGACATTAACTTTCACCCGTTACACTTCGTAAAAAAACCCGCCTTAAATTGCGCCACCTACTTATTGACATATATCAAATATATTTTCTCGCGAAATCTTTAAACTGTTAACAGAAGAATCGGGTCACCCTGCAGTTTACCTGGATAATAACAATTAGGATCCAGCCATATGACCTGTAACCAATTCGAGAGTTAACATGAGTACAGCCCCCATATGGGATACAGGTCTGATTAAAAAGTATGACCTGAGTGGCCCAAGATATACCTCCTACCCGACTGCAGTTCAGTTTCAGGAGGATTTCGATCTTCAGCATTATGAATCCAGTGCCTGGAGAAGCAGTGCTATCAATAACCCGCTGTCGCTTTATGTGCATATCCCGTTCTGCAGCCACGTATGCTACTACTGCGCCTGCAACAAGATCGTCACCAAACACCGTTCCAAAGCCGAAGAGTACCTCGACTACCTGTTTCGCGAGATCGATATGCAGGCCAGCCTGTTCGGTCGTGATCAAAGAGTAGAGCAGCTGCATCTGGGTGGAGGCACTCCGACTTTCCTGAGTCCGGATCAGATTTCTGCGGTGATGGACAAGCTAAGATCCGTGTTTAACTTTGGTTCCCAGAATCATTCTGACTTTTCCATTGAGCTGGATCCCCGTGAAGTGGACTGGGTCATGATGTCCCACCTTCGAGATGAGGGTTTCAACCGCATCAGCATTGGAGTTCAGGATCTGGACGAAAAGGTTCAGAAAGCCATCAACCGGGTACAACCTGAAGAACAGGTTCAATCTGTTCTGGATGCAGCCAGAACCATGGCTTTTAACTCAGTGCATATGGATCTGATCTACGGCCTGCCTCATCAGACAGTGGACGGATTTATGAATACGGTAGATCGTATTATTAATATGGCACCGGATCGACTTTCACTGTTTAACTACGCACATTTGCCACACCGGTTCAAACAACAGAGACGCATCAATGAAGCAGATCTGCCCTGCCCGGAGGCAAAACTGGACATTCTGCACCAGGCTACCGAAAAACTGGTTGAACGAGGTTATGTCTATATCGGCATGGATCACTTCGCCCTGCCCGATGACGAGCTGGCCATTGCCCAGGAAACAGGCACACTGCACAGAAACTTCCAGGGGTATACCACGCACAGTCACTGCGACCTCATAGCAATGGGAGTGTCGTCTATTAGTAAAGTAGGCGGTGTATACACCCAGAATCACGTCAGCATGGACGCCTATCAGAAAGCTATAGACGAGGGTAAACTGCCTGCTTATCGCGGCCTGACCATGAACCGTGACGACGAAATCCGTCAGGCTGTGATTAATGAATTAATTTGTCACTTCAAGCTGGACTTTGCTGAAGTTGAAGAACGCTACGAACTCAAGTTCAGCGACTATTTCTCTGATGCGCTGGAAGCACTCAGGCCTATGGCTAACGATGGCTTGCTTGCTTTGACTGAACAGGGGATTAAAGTCGAACCCAGAGGCAAGATGCTGATCAGAAATATCTGCATGCAGTTTGATGGCTACTTCAAACAACAGATGCAGCAGCAACAAGCGCTCTACTCCAAAGTCATCTGAGAGGTCTGTTTTCTAGCCCGCAACATTGCGGGCTAGAAAGAACGCTGATAGCTTAGCTGCAAACCATCACTGCGACTGCGACTGGAACGAATAGCGGTATAATTCATACTCAGACTGGATCGCTCTGACATTTTGGCATTATATCCAAAGCTCACATACAAACCGGTATCGCTGATATCATCTGTATGAAACTCAGGCGCTTCTTGTTGCTCGAACCCCATCACCCGGTATTGGGTCTTACCGCTCAGAACTGTTTGCTGCTGCCAGCCTATCGATAACTTCAGAGCCGCTGGCCTTTCTGCGTTTTGATCCAACACAACAAAGTCACTGCCCACTCTCACAATCCACTGGTCGAATGACTGTCCACTCACAGCTAACGCCTCATCGGATACACCTTTCTCTCTAAAGCTGCCAGCCTCAGTATGATGATAAAGAAACGCCACAACTGGTGTGACGGTAAGCCCATTCAGCCATTCATCCATATCAATGTCATAACCCAACGCACCATAGGCATTCCATTCGAAACCTGAGCGATGAGCCAACAGACGGTTTCCATCCGAATCCTTGCGCTTACTGCTGTATTGCTTGGTGGCAAAAGAGAGGGCTCCATCAAACTGCCATTGATCTTTTTGCCAGGAAAGGAAAGGCCCAAAATGAATCGATTCGACACGACCTGACCCCAGCTTTTGCTGAAAGCCGGCCGAAGTTTTTCGGGTACCAAACATCATGCCGACAATAGAGTGCTCACTGATCTGGCTGAAAACACCCGCATTCAAACCATAACTGCTGGCATTCATACCCTGTAATCCAGGGAGCGAAGAATAGTGGGACTGGGCACCATAGGTTTGCACAAAACTGTGCCATTGCGCATTATCATGGCTTTGACGTCTTTCGCTGTTTATGGACTGCTCACCTTTGAGCGTACTGCGATCCAGAGCGGCATTGTTTAGAATAAAAGCTTGTCCTGTCCGATAAAAATCAAGTATCTGGCGAAGATCACTCAGCTGACTAAACAAAGCCTGAGCGGAAGCCATTTCAAGATGTCGGGTGGCATTCAAACTGGCCTGTGCAGTAGGCGTAAGATGATAAATGACTTCACCCACCTCAGGTAGAGGTTGATCGATCAGTGACTGCAATTCACGACTGGCCTCGCCTTTCTCAACTTTAATAACAACCCATTTTTCATTAGAATCCTTTTCGGACTCACTCCTGTTTTTAGCGTCTTTTTCCGTATCTGAACTCACCGGGCCTTCACTGGAACCGGGCTCAGGTTTCTTCTCTGTCCCGACAGGTCTGTCTTCACCGCCTCCACCATTGTCATCTTCATTCACCTTAATGGTCACTGCATAAGGCTGGTCTTCCCCAGGGTTGAAGATCGACACGGGTTCAACCACGACCGGTTCGGGTTGATCTTCACTGGTGGAGTATGGGCTGAACAGCCATTGGCCAAGTTTGTAGGAGAGTGTACCCAGCCCCGTTCCAAAGAGAGCTGTGCCACCCGTCACCAGTATGGCTGGATCAATCGCCAATACCGGCACAGGCAACGCAACGGCTGCCAGCAGCATGGCCAAAACCAATGATAATTTGAGTGATTTTCCGGCCATAGTCCTTTTCCCCCCGGAGTACTGATTCAATTCCCTGGGGAGGACTATGACGGATTATTTACTGGATTAGACTAACAACGTTGTTATTTCAACGGGCCATTTCTTCAGGTGGCCTGGTCAAATTTCCTGGCAATTTTGTTCAGTTTCTTCTTCTTACCGTCTAATTCATCCAGCACTTCTTGAGGAAAATGATTTCTATTGAGTTTTTCATGCCTTGCAAGCAAGGTTTGAGCCTCATGAAAGATGGCCTTTCTTTCTTGCTCGTCCATCTCTGCGATGGCTTTTCTCTCATTTTCCTGAAGCTGATCCACACTGGAGGCTTCAACGGTAATAATACTGCCTACCTTTTTATCAATCAGGTCTTCCGATTGCTGCAATATTGGGGTCGCTTCAGTCAGGATTTCCTTGAGAGCCGTAAGTCGAGCGTATTTGAAATGGTTTTTCCCATGCTGTTTCTTGGTAATTTGCTCAATGGGTACCTGCCCCATTGCCATTCTTCCAAGATCAGCTCCCATCGCCCCCCTTGTTTGAGTGAGCAGTTCTTCAACGCATTCAAGATATAACTGGTATTCTTCATCCGCTATGCTGTTCAGTTCGCCCTTCAGCCATTCGGTTACTCCAGAAGATACCTCCTCACCGGTGGCGCCAAAAGAAGAACCATCAACCATTTTATGATTAATCAGAGGAATCACCACGTCATAGCCCATGCGTCCACCCAGCTGCCTGACGATACGCCCTTTACCAAATAGTTTGCAGGCACCGGGCCAGCCAGGTTGCTCAGCAAAAGCAATATCTTTCACCTTTTCCTGAACCTTGGCTTTTATAGTGGCCGGGTTATCTCCCAGCTTTTTGTGGCCAGGCACTTCTTCTCGATACCAGTTGTCAGACAGTTTATTCCCTGAAATAGACTCAATTCTGAATCGTCTGACAAAGAACTTCCTGATGTATTCTTTCCAGGGAGTTTCAGGGTGCGCCTTGATTCTCTCGGCTATGTGGCTGGTCACAGGCCCCAGAGGGTTGAGCTGAGCGGGCCTTTCTCTCTCTTCTTTTAATCTGGCTTCTGCCTCATTAACCTGAACCGAAGCAGGCAATGAATTTTTAAGCTTTACAACTCTTGAGAATAGATCGCCTTTGTTGTCCGACTTTATCAGCCCATAGAGTGGGCTTTCTTGTTCATCACTGCCAAAAATTTCAGCCTGGATATTTTCTAACATCCTGAAAACATCAGGTTTGTTAAACCATTCGCGATACTGTTTTTTTAGCGATTCAAGTTCATTGAATAACGGTTTGGCCCATGCCGAAGACTGAACAGAATGGATATCGTCCTCATTAATTTCATCAAGTTGCTGCTCTAATGCATCCAGGTTCTCCAGAGCGGTCAATACCGTCTGATAGCTGAGTGACTGCGACTGAAGTAAAGAGAACCCCTGCTGCAACTGGCTCAGTTGTGTAAAACCCTGCACGCCATCTTCAGGTCTCAGTTCATCACTGGATTTTGATCGATCGCTGACAGATGCACTCAGCTCTTCATCCAGCACATTATCCTGATCAGACCCCGGCCTTGGAGGGACAGACCCAACGCCCGTCGTTAAGGAAATATCATCCAGTGCACCGAGCACTTCCTGATAACCTACCTCTACTCTTTGTAGACCACGATGCTGCTGCCGGAGCATGGCATTCTCAACCAGATCCGAAAGACTGTTCCGGCTATCCGGTCGGGTAGGATCGTAATCTGGAGAGATACTGCGTTCAAGATCAGGGGGAGTAGTCGCCACTTTGGCGGTCGGTTTAGAAGAAGCCAGGATATCCCCGTCATCCCACTGTAAGCTTGGGAATCCACTGGACGGAAGGCTATGAGAAGGAAGATAACTCAATGCCGAGGGTATGGGGGATGTGGTGGACGTGGTGGATGTGGTGGATGAGGGAGTCCACTCTTTCTCAATATCAACCACCGTAAACTGTTTACGACCCACGTCGTCCATTTTTTCTTGCAGTCGTATCTGGGATTTTTCTATCAGCTCTACCGGACTCAACAGATACTCATCCACTCTGGCTTCCAGGTCTGCTTTATAGTCTTTCATTTCTTTCAAGCTGACTCCCCGCAACTGCAGCTCAGCAATCAGATAGGTTCGCAGGGCCATCACCTCTTTGAAATAAGCCCTCGATCTTCGCCGCTCTTCTTGCAAAGCCAGATGCCAGCTTTCTGGCGCTTGAATGCCGGCCAGTTCAACTTCCCAGTTTCTGTCATCATCTACATCGTCATCCAGACGGGATATATAATCCAGTGGATCGGTCATGAGTGTTTCCAGACCGGAACCGGGGCGGGTTTCATTTTCATCAAGGGTAATGTATTTTTTTACCACATCCAGAATATTCTGAGCATATTCGTCATCAGAAAGGCCAGAAGGGTTGATTTCAGAATTCTGACGAGCACAGTAAACTTTCAGTTCTTTGATCTGTCCGGCATAGTCTTCTGACTTTTGCTGCTCCAGCAACAATTCCTCTCGCAGCTGATCCAGTTCCATGGCGACAGGGTCGGTTTCAACCTGAATGACAGGATGATTTTCCAATGACTTGAGGGTTCGTTGAAACTCTTCAGTTTCTTGCTTCAGTGCTTGCAGCCGGGTTTCTGCAGCCACCAGCTCCTCAGCGAACTTTTCAGCGGATTCGGGCCCACTGCTCTTCTGTAACTCATTGAGTGCTCTGAGCGCTTCAACCAGTTTGACCTGGGTTTCCAGAACCTTTGTCTGACTCTCCACCTCACCGGCTTTTAACAGATAATTCATATCATGCAGCTGTACAACCTGACGTTTCAGCACGGTAATCTCCTGCCCCGTCAGAACGGCCATCTGGTGCCATTCTGACTTCAGCTGAGACAAGGCTAGAGTGATTTCACCGATTTCATTTTGGAAAGTCTCTTCCGCCTTTGCCAACTGAGATTTGAACTCACGCTCCAGCTCTGAATTTCTAGCATCCTCCTTACGGGAAAGCGTCTCAAACTTTTTCCTTTCACCGGCTTCCTGCTCCAGACGTTCCTCGAGGAATATCAGCTGTTTCTCTATTTCCGCAAGCTTCTCCTTGAGCTCCGGCAATTCCTGAACATCGGCCTGAAGCCCTTCCAGAATAAACTCGGAGTCATTCAGCTGCTCCTCCAGGCTTTCAACTTCGCCTTGTGCTTTTTTAAGCTGATCTACTACTCTTTGATGAACTTCATTATCAATGCCTTCCGGTTTTGATCTGATAGCTACAAGTTCACCCGTCAGGGATTCCAGACTGGACTGCAGTTTAGCCCTGGACTCTTCCACTTCTTCCAGTCTTAACCAGCGCTCTTCGGACTCTATCCTGGTGGACGCAAGCTTGACGGAGACCTCATTGGCTTCCTGCTTTTGGACATTCAACTCTTCAGAAACTACTCCAAACTCTTCTTCAACCTGCTTAAGTCGCTCTGTCATCTCACCGACAGAAGAGCTCCTACTGATCAGTTCTTCCTGAAGTTTTTTAGCCAATAGCTGACTTTGTTCGGCTTCCGACTTAGCCAGTCGTATTTCCTTTTGCCAGTTGCTTTTCTTCCAGCCCAACTGCTTATCTGACTGAGCAACCTCTTCCGACAGTGCCTCATTCATGCTTTTGAGTTTTTCAAACTGAAGATTCAGCTTATGCTTTTGATCTTCAACTTTTCTTAGATGCTCTTTGGTACCCACAAGCTCAGCGGTCAGTTGATCCATGTGAGTCATGGCACTGGCTACTGTCCCCTCCATAGTTTGCCTGCGAATGGCTTCGTGTTCTTCATTCAGATCAAGCACCTTCTGCTGGGCTTTATCGAGAGCACTTTGTGTTTCCTGCAACAGATTACGAACTTCCTGAATCTCTTTGTTTCTTTCCAGTATTTCCTGTTTCACCCTATCCAGCTCTTCCCTCAACTGGTGGTTCGACAGCTCACCTGACCTGACTTTTTCATCAAGACGGTTCTGACTCTCCTGCAACAATTTCAGTTCAGTCTCTTTTGCACTGAGCCGACGTTCTCTCAAGACAATCGCATCTTGGTCAGCCTTTTCCTGCTCCCGAATTGTTTGGATCTGCACTTCAAGCTGACCTTTCTCCTTCGCAACCTTGGCTTCCTGCAGCTTCAACCCTTTCATCTCAGCTTCCAGTACTGCTCTGGAAGAGGCCTCTTTCTGCAAATACCTGCGAGTTTCTCCGAGTTGATCTCCCTGAGTCTTCAGCTCATCTTCCACTTCTTTTAAACGCTGAGAGGACTTTAGAGCTTCTACCCAACGAGCCCTGACCAGCTTCTCTTCCTGGTCAAGAAGGTTCACCTGCTCACGATAGAACTTATTCTCTGCAGCTAACTGTTTCGAACTGCCGACCAACTGTCCTTTCTCTTTTCGCAGTTGTCCCAGACTGGATTTCAGCTCCCTGACCTGGGCGCTCTGAGTCGCCTTATCTTTTTCCAGCTGTTCTTCTAATTCATCCTGCAGCATCTGAGTTCTTTCCAGTTGCATTCGAACGGCATTGAGTTCTTCAACGACAACCAGATATTCCCGATGACTTTTATCTTTAGTCTGAACAGCCAGACTGAGCTGTGACTCAAGGAGTTCCTCCCTCTCTAAAGCCTTTTCCAAATTGAGCTTGCTGACATCGGCTTCGCCTGAAGCGATTTTCACCTCCGCCTTCATATCTCTTATTATCTTTTGGGCCTGAAACAACTGTTGTTGAATGTCTTGCTGGGTGCTCTGCGCTTCCTGGAACATCTGCTCGGCGACTTTGAGTTTTGTTTCCAGTGGCTTAACCGTGTCTCTTTGAACGGCTTTATTTTGCAGAATCAATGCCTGTATTTCAGTGGCCTGAAGATTCTTCTGACGCCCGACTCTCTCAATCTCAATATCTTTTTCTTCTATTTTTGCAACCAGTTCATCTGCTGCACTCTGAAGCTCTTCTATTCTCTTCTGAGACAGCTGAAGCGACTCTTGCAGCCTTAGATCCTGTTCTTTGAACTGCTGAAGCTCACTGCCCTTGTCAAAATCCTGCATTTGACTTTTCTTGAGCTCTTCACTCAGCCTGACTACCTCTTCACGCTCTCGCACCACCTCAAGATTGACGCTCCGGTGCTGTTCAGTCAGTTCTCTCAACGCGGTGCCCAATTCTTTTTGTTGGCGCTCTGACTGTTTAAGGACCTCAATTCGAGCCTGCAGCTCCTCAAAATGCTCTTGGCCAATAGCCAGATCCAGCCCTTGAGGGAACAATTGATCGGCCAGCTCTTCTTGACGCTGCCTTTCCAACTCCAGCGCTTCTTCAGACTCGTGAAGCCTTCTGTCCAGATCTTCTGCACGTTCAGACTCCCTTAGTTCCAGCTGCTCGCGAATGATTCTCTGGGGTTGTTCATGGGTAACAACAAAGTCGCTCAACTGACTGGAACGCTTTTCAAGCTCAATGGAGTTAACTCGTAGATAAAACAGGTAGCCCACCCCTGTACAAACAGCTACACCCGCAGCAACGGGCATAGAGACGGTAGCAGCTCCGGCGGCAAAACCACCGGCGACCAAAACACCAGTTCCCTTGGCGATGGTGACCGCTATTCTTCGGCCATCCCAGATCGAACTTTTCTTGAGCCGCGTTCGATGCCCTTCTTCAAGCTCGACACACTCGCTCTCTTCAAGCTTAAGAGCCCTGAGCTCATCGAGCCCAAGCTCACCCTTTCTGGCCATCAGGATTTGTTTTTCCCGAGGAGTAAGGTCGTCGAAAGTCAGACCTACTGTTTCAACGAGTTCCTCAAATGTGCGAGGTTCCGCTTCTTGTACAGTCGGCGTAAATAGAATCCCTGTCACTGAGCTGAGCAGGCTCATAGCGTAAATCTCCTTGATTTACGAAAATGTATTCAGAACAGTTATCGACCATTTTATGAGAAAAATATTTTTCTTTCGCGATAATGATGAATGGCCATCTCGGAACCAGAGGATAAACTCAGTACTTAAATGGCTGTCTGCCATTCAATTGCGACATTCTTACCACGAATTTATCGAAACCCTGTAAGCAATTTCCGAAAAACCCTTAGATATTAAGGGATTACGCTTTAGTCTCGGAAAGCACAGACTTACACTTTAGTGACATTTTCAATAGAATAGGCGCCGATTCCGCCAATACGACTTTGAGGCCACTCAATGACGTCCAAGCCCAATGTACGACAGCCGAGCCATGTGGCCTGTAGAGATTGCAGTCTCAGTTCCCTCTGCCTACCACTGGCATTGAGTCTACAGGACATTGACCAGCTTGATCGCATCATCAAGCGAGGCCGCCCTCTTAAGAAGGGGGAGCACCTGTTCCTGGAAGGAGACCCTTTCACCAGCGTCTTCGCTGTTCGCTCAGGGGCAATCAAAACCTACACTGCCACCAATGAAGGCGAAGAGCAGATTACCTCTTTCTATCTGCCAAGCGAAATATTGGGACTCAGTGGTATGGATACCGATGTCTACCCTGTCTCAGCACAGGCGATGGAAACGACCATGATCTGCGAAATTCCATTTGATCAGCTAGAGACACTGTCGGACCATTTCCCGGAACTGCGCCGTCACATGATGCGCCTGATGAGCAAAAAGATTCGGGAGGATCAGCAAATGATGATGCTGCTCTCCAAGAAAAACGCTGATGAACGCATTGCGACGTTCCTGATCAATCTGGCCAGTCGTTTTCGTCGCAGAGGTTTTTCATCCCAGTCATTCCGTTTATCCATGTCCCGCAATGAGATGGGTAACTATCTGGGACTGGCCGTTGAAACCGTCAGCCGGGTGTTTACCCGATTCCAGAAAAACGGTCTGATTTACGCCGTGGGCAAAGAGATTGAAATCCGGGACCCGGTTCAATTATGCTCGCTGGCCGGTGGTAAGGCTGTAGACATAGAACAGATTATCTCCTCGGTATAAACAGCCCCGGGCAAAGAAAAATATTTTGCAGCAACCTTGAATATAAACAATGGCCAAGCAAAATACTTTTCATGACAATCTCCCCGGAACAGACAATGTCTGCTCCGGTTGTGTGACATCACTTTTAGCCAGGACGAACAGCAAGGCGTAAATATGATCGTTGATGAAGCTTTTCTGAAATCACAGATTAGGACGGTACCTGACTGGCCCAAGCCTGGCATTCAGTTTCGGGATGTCACCACTATATTCGAAAACCCCCAGGCCTGGCGCGCAGTCATGGACAGCCTCATTCACCGTTATATGAATATCGAATTTGATCGAATAGGCGCACTGGATGCTCGTGGGTTTCTAATGGGTTCAACGCTTTCTTATGCTTTGAACAAGCCCCTGATCCTGTTCAGAAAAAAGGGTAAATTACCCTACCATACCGTCGCTCAGGATTATGCACTGGAATACGGTACTGCAACGTTGGAAGTTCATGCAGACACCCTTCAAAAAGGTGATAAAGTCATTCTGGCAGACGATCTGATTGCCACTGGTGGGACTCTTCTTGCTGCCAGCCAGCTGGTCAGCCAGCTCGGTGGACAGACTCTTGAAGCAGCCTCTATTATGGATCTTCCAGACTTGGGTGGCTCCAGGAAATTAAAAGATGCCGGTATCCCTGTCTTCTCTCTGTGTGAGTTTGAAGGGGAATAATCCCCTTCTTTCATGCCCTGCTTGTCACCCTGAACTTTAACCACTTCTTCTGCCGCTAAACAGACAACAACATAAATTCTGCTGTACTTCAGAATTTTTTGGGTGCTACGATAAACTGTGTAATGAAACAGCCATGAACCAGAAACACGGTTCACCCTGATACATTAAATGGCTGTAAAACCTGGAAGAGCTGGGTTTTCAAAGAAAACAACGCTCTAAGGCAAAGGAAAGTCCGATGGGAATTTGTGCAAAGGAGTTGCGCCATTATGTTGTTCGCCCTACCTTAAAGCACCTGAGAATGTGGAGTCCCACTGCAGAAAATCTTTTGCTGGGGACCGCTGCCAGAGAATCTGGTTTGGGTTTTCATCTCAAGCAGGAACATCATCAGGCTCTGGGGATTTATCAAATCTCACCCAGAATGCATCGCAATATCTGGGATCATTATCTGGCTAAAAAATCTGACCTTTCAAGTTTGATTCGGGGACTGGCCAGCCAGAGAGAATTTCTTGCCCATCCGCACCTGGAACTGGCAACCAACCTTTCTTATGCCACAGCCATTGCATGGATGATTTATTATCGTACCGATAAGCCTATCCACAAAGTCCCTCACGATGATGTCCATGCCATGGGTAAGCTCTGGCACAATTACTACCACCGGCACCATCCAGGTCCTGTTGAGAGCTTTGTTGATAGCTATAAGGCGTTAATTACGGATTCTATTGAAATGGAAAAGTCATTGTCAGAGAGTCTGAAGACTCCCTGACGGCTTTAGCTGGCCTGATCTCTTTTCTCAGCACACTTAATACAAAGATCAGCATAAGGCATAGCGGCAAGACGGGCTTCGGCAATTTCACCACCACACCCGATGCAATAGCCATAGTCATCATAATTCATACGATCAAGCGCTTTGTTAACCAGGTTAAGTTCAGCCTGAGCTTCGTTTCCCAACTGATCAATAACCTCATCGTTCTCTCTTTCCTGCGCCTGTTCTGACCAGTCGGCATTGGCTCTGCGAGTCACATCTTTTTTGATACGACCAAGACGAACGTTTAATTCATCTCTACGAGATAACAACCAGTCTTTCAGTTTTTCGTATTCAGCCATGGAAATCCCCTGAATAAATGTCGACGATTATTCTGTGTATAAACGACTTGATGCTGAGTCCATACGCATGCTGTCCATAAGCTAAGCATAGCTCCAGTTAGCCATATTTCGATAACGGGTTAACAATAGCCACAAAGCACCCCGGGTAATAACGGGCAAACCCAGTGTTTAATCTGAAAACCTTCTACTACATTTATTTAGAGCCGTCCGACAGGGCTGCTAACAACCCGTTCATGGAGTCTCATCGTATTTTTATAACTCAGCCCGTCATTATCCCTGATGCCTATACTCACACCTTTGATTATAATGAGCTGAATTTTCGGGTTCCTGCCCGTTACAACCCTATTAAAAAGCTGAAAGTCATCCGGTTTAACAGACCCTGTCAGGATCTGATTTGAAAACGGGAACTTTGAGAGACAAGACAGAACCAAAATGCAGAGCCAGATAAAAAGCGAAAAGAGCCACTTCAACAAATTGCAGAAACGCCTGAGACGTGAGGTTGGTCGGGCTATCTCCGAATACAACATGATTAAAGACGGTGACCGCATCATGGTCTGTCTGTCCGGAGGTAAAGACAGCTATACCCTACTGGACATTCTGTTGAACCTGAAGACCTATGCACCGGTCAACTTTGACGTGATTGCGGTCAATCTTGACCAGAAACAACCGGGGTTCCCTGAACATGTGTTGCCAGACTATCTGGAAAGCCTGGGCGTTGAATATAGAATCGTCGAAGAAGATACCTATTCGATTGTTAAGGATAAGGTTCCTGAGGGCAAAACCACCTGCGCACTTTGCTCTCGCCTGCGTCGGGGTATTCTCTACCGCACAGCCACTGAGCTGAAAGCCACCAAAATTGCTCTGGGTCATCACCGGGATGATATTCTGGAAACCCTGTTTCTGAATATGTTCTATGGGGGCAAGATGAAAGCCATGCCACCTAAGCTGGTGAGCGATGATGGCCAACACACTGTTATTCGCCCGCTGGCCTTCTGCCGGGAAAAAGACATTGTTCGCTTTTCCGAATCAAAAGCATTCCCGATCATCCCCTGCAACCTCTGCGGCTCTCAGGACAACCTTCAGAGACAGGCAATCAAGGCGATGTTCACGGAATGGGACAAGCGTTTTCCGGGCAGAATGGAAAGTATGTTCAGAGCTCTTAGAAATGTCGCTCCGTCTCATCTGGCAGATACTTCATTGTTTGATTTCAAAGGCCTGACGGCTAATGGCCAGCCTGTTGAGGACGGTGACACCGCGTTTGACCCGGTGGATGTGCCTCTGAGCTTCAAAGACGACAATGATAAAGATGAAAAGCCCGATCAGGCTTCCATTGTGAATATTGTCAATCTCTAACATCCAGTTCAGCGGCGGTATTCATTCAGCTTCCAGTTATAGTGGTAGCTGATACCGCCCTGATAGTTTTCAATGCGCTTGCGTGTCCCGGGCTCAGAAAACAACAGCAACTCTTTCATTACACCGTCTTTGCCACCGAAATCCTCACCATACCAATAGAAGATCTTTGACAACACCAGGCGGCCACCGACAAAATTGACCCCCTTACTTTGATTGATAAACCGTTTTCCAGCTTCATCCAGTTGAGCTTCTATCTCACTGGATTTATAAGTCTTGGGTGCCAGATCAGGGCAACCAAGACTGGCACAGTTAATGGCATAGTGTATTCTGGGCGATTCCCAAAGAGGTCGAATAATGCGGTGTTCAATGTCATGCAATGAGACAGGCTGCCCCTGAACCTGAATGACTTTATCTTTCCAGGGACCTGTTCTGAACCAGCCCTTGCCAAGACGGGTAATGGATTTGACCGGGTAATTTTTGAGAATCAGCTCAACAGTCAAGGCATTATAAAGGTTAATCCAGTACGCCAGCTGCTCTTTCTTTCTCAGTTTTCTGGGGTCGACACCCGACATGCCTTTTAGATAAGTTTGTAATCTGGCGAAGTTTTCCCGACTGACGCCTCCATACACAAACACGTACATTTTATCTTTTTCAGAATATCTCAGGTATTTGTCGATGATGTACTGCCATTGGGAATGGTCGACTTCCTGTCGATTACTCTCGTCACTTTTATCCCAGAAGGCCCAGTACTCCTTCTCCGGCGCAGCCAACACCGGGTCCGCCACAAAGAGGGGTATTGCAAAAAAGAGCGCTATCCAAACCGACTTCATTAATCCTCCGGGTTATCCAAACCTGCGCGGATAGAAAAATTATCGGCTGATACACCCTGTCATTTATGGAGATTCCAAGGATCAGTTTTTAACGGCCTTTCGAATCATTCAAAGACCAGTCATAGCGGTAATCAATCAAACCTGTGTACTTCTCAAGGCGTTTCTTGAGTTTCTCGTTAGCATTAGCCTTTAAATGAACCAGCAAGTCTTTTCGGGCACCAAAATCTTCGCCATACCATTCATAGATTCTGGAAAGCACCAGTTTGCCACCAACAAACTCTACCCCTTTTTTCTGGTTGATAAACCGTCGGCTTGCTTCTGCCAGCATTTTCTCCAGATTCACAGCCGTGTAGGGTTCTGAGGCGAGGTCCGGGCACCCTTTACTGGCACAGTTCACTGCATAGTGAATCCGCTTGTCCTGCCACAAAGGCCTCAGTATTCGATGCTCAATATCATTCAAAGAGAGCGATTGGCCAGCGACTTTTGTCAGCTCCTGATCCCAGGGACCAAAGGCATACCAGGGACCAATCTTGGTAATAGATTTAACTGGATAGTTTTCGAGAATAAGCTCTACAGTAAGAGCGTTGTAGAGATTAATCCAGTAAGCCATTTGCACAGCTCTGCTGTATTGGCGAGGATCTACTTTAGTGAGTGATTGAATATATTCCTTCAGGCGAGTCCTGTCTTCAGCAGACACCTTGCCATAAGCCAGAACACGCCCTTCAACATCAGGGGACACCTTGAGATAACGCTCAAGAAATTGTCCCCAGGCAGAATGATCAACCGACTTCAGGGATTGTTCATTACTTTTGTCCCACAGTTTCCAGTATTCACTGGATGGGGCTGCCTGCACTGGAGGCGTCGGCAATATAAACAGCATCAATAGCCAGAAGATTGCTCTGGTCATCTTTCCCCTCATTGAGCTCTGTCAAAGGCTTCTCAAGATCGTACTTCAGTAAACCATTACTCTCAATCATTGAAATCAACTCTTCTACATAGTCGACCCCACGAATAGAGTAAGAATAAAGCCCCTGAGCCAGTATTGGGCCCGTGACCGGTTCCCCCACAGATCTTCTTTTTGCGCGTAACTCTCTCAAACCTTCATAATGATGGCTGGTATTGAGATTATGCATATAAGAGCGAACGGATGCAGCCGGTGAAGCAAACTTCCTCACTTCATAGGTTGCACCTTCAGGACGCGCCCCCGGAACCACTCCGCAACCCGGAGTAAAGCACCACTGACCAAAATAGTTATTGGCATCAACAGCAAACCTTGAGGTTCCCCAGGCTGATTCATTGGCTGCTTGAACCAGAGCCAGTGAAACCGGAAGTTCATCCACCCGGTTCAAGAGATCATCATAAAGTTCATCACTGACTTTAAGCTCTTCATTCACTCTGAATTTTCGAGCAATATCCAGCAACCACTTTTCTTCGGTTTCGTGCAGGGCGGGCTTGGTCCTGAGCAGCTCAACTTCTTGTCGAATACTGGCCAGACGCTCGTTCTCGTTTTCTATCATCTGTTTCATGAACGCAAAGAATTCGCTTTTCTTCTTTTTAACGTCCATCATGGCTGCAAAGTCAGGGATGTCTGTTTGAACTTTTTTCTCAACCTTGACTTCCTTGCTGATCTTTTTCACCTCTGCTACGGCGGGTTCCTTGACTGCCTCAAAATCCCTGTTGTACCAGCTTGCCACAGCTACTGTCCCCGCCAGCAGCAACAGAAAACAACGATCTATTCTAGTCATCATAGTGTCAGCACTACTCCTGAGCCTACCCTGTTACAAACGACAAATACCTGCTTCATTCATACGAAAACGACAGTGTCACCGAATCATGAAATCTGGTTGCCTTTGTGGTGGCTGTTTTCTAAAAGAAATAAAGCCTCAGTGAACTCCCCCTGCCGGCCTTAGCTGCATTAACCTGAAACGGTCTACCCTTCTCACCCAAGCAGCAACCGGTTTGACTGATCAGACCGATTCACTCCAAACTTGGCCCGCACCCCCAAACTTTTGCACTTTTTGTGATTTTGATGATGAAGGTTACTCGAAATACCAACGTATTACTTTACTTCATGAAATAAATATGTACACACTGAAATCAAGGCTATTAAGCGATCCTGTTTAACAGGAAGTGCCTGATTCATGTTAATCATGTGAATCCGAAGCCCGGAGCCTGTCAGGCTCCTATCGCAGTGAATAATAATAACAACATATTAGCCGCTGTTTTGTAGCTGAATGCTAAACACAATGTAAGGATTACCAGCTACTGGTGTACAGCCCTAAATGGAGGTTGCACCATGATATTAAGCCATTTTTGGGGACTTCTCTTTCACCCTGACAAAGAATGGATCAGCATCCGGGAACACCCACCCGGCATTATCCGCCTCTATCTGGGGCAAATCATCTGGCTGGCAGCCTTGCCGGCATTATGTACTTATGTGGGAACCACTCGCACAGGCTGGTCTGTTCCAGGCAGTGATCAGGTGATCAAGTTAACCGATACCAGTGCTGCTGCTATGGCTTTTTTTGCCTGGCTGGCAATACTGGCCGGTGTTGCCATCATGGGGGCTTTCATTCAGTGGATGGCAGAAACCTTTGGCAGCAAACCCACCCTGACCCAAAGTGTTGCATTTAGTTGTTATACAGCGACACCCCTTTTCCTGGCGGGCCTCTGTGGTCTCTATCCATCTATCTGGCTAACGATTGTTGCCGGTACCATTGCCTCTTCCTGCTCGGCCTGGTTGCTTTACTCCGGCCTACCGACTTTCATGCAGATACCTAAGGAGCAAGGATTTATCTATGCCAGTTCGGTACTGTGCATCGGGCTCGTGGTTCTGGTCTCTATTATGATCACAACGGTTATATTCTGGGGCATGGGTGTAGGACCTGAGTATATACAGATACACTAAAGCTTCAGCCCTGAGACCAGATGAATTAAGTACTATCATCTGGAACGGTGCCTTGAGCCATGCCTGACTATTCCAATAATCCCATCACCAGAACCCTGCGAGGGTGGATTTCTCATGTTTGTCCTCCTCACCAAGAGAGTCCTCCCGAGGCAATCAGGCCGGTCGAAGTGTCCAAACCACTGAGGCTCAGAGAACGGAAGGATTAAGTGGCGAAGCGGGCAATCCCCACCCGCGCCATTCACGATCTCTTAAAGATCGGATTGCAAACAGCTTTCTGGGAAAATTATTCATCAGGCAACCTTCTACCCGGAATCTGGAACAGCGTTTACAGACAAGATCCTCTGAAGCTTCAAACACCTACCTCAACCGTCCTGCTACCCATAACCCTTATTCAGAAATAGACGATAACTCCGCACTGTCTGCCCCCTTTCATCAAGATCATAGTTATACCGATATCGATGAGACTGAGGTCTCACTCTCTACTACGAGCCCTAATGAAAACCCTTATGTCGACTCAGAGCCAGATGACGACGACCTGTATTCGCCTTCTTTCTCCACACCTGAAGATGACGGTTACCTTGAGCCAACACCCTCATCCCTGAAATCACAACACCCAGGCAGTGAACCTATTCAACTGAGCACAGCAGCAGTCCCTGCTGCAGAGGCAACATCACCTTACGTAAACGTCATTTTTAAGCAGGAACAACCTTTAGGTGACTTTGAATAGCTGACTTTGAATAGCTGACTTTAAAAGTTTTAACGAGACTCCGGATCGTGTATCAAAAGATCAACTGGATCAGGCTCTGTAGAAAAATCTGCATCTGGAAATATCGGACGTAACACAAGGCGAAGGTAATTTTGGCTCGGTCAGAATGGCACTTCCCACAGTACTGCCTGACAGTGAGAGCTCAGCCAGACCTATCAGAGCATTAAAAACCACGATCAATGAAATTCAATCCAGGGAACTGGAATTCCTGAGGCAGCTTAAGAAACAACCCCATGTTGCCCTCTGTTCCTGTCGGGCAGCGCTATTCTATTCTGGAAGGCTTTGTCAGTAACGGATTAAACCACGAGACTTTAAAAAAGCCCGAAAATGCCCAGCTCAAACATTTATTGAGCAAACGGCTTTCTATTAACCCCAGTGAAAGACCTTCAGCAACCGAAGTATTACAAGACCCCTATTTTCAAGACAGCTAATCCCTACTGTACAGACACAGGCCCTTTCAACTATTCTCTATGGATTTTTTTCTGGCCAGTCTGTTTATGTCGAATACACAATGTCCCTATTTACCTGCCATTGAATTACGGGTCAGTAAACTCTACTGTCTGGCGGAACAGCATTTTCTTAAACGATTCCCACGCCCCCAGATCACCCTGAACTTAAGGGGAGAAACAGCTGGTCAGGCCTGGACAGAAAAAAATCTGCTACGTCTTAATAAACAATTGTTTAAGGAAAACCAGGCCCACTTCCTGGAACACACCGTAGGCCATGAAGTCGCTCACCTCATAGCCCACCAGCTGTTTGGCCGAAAGATTCGCCCCCATGGCAGAGAGTGGCAATTCATTATGGAAGACGTATTCCGGCTGCCGGCCCAGAGAACCCACAGCTACAACACCAACAACGCCAGTAAACGACCGTTTTTGTACCGTTGCAGCTGCGAAGGAAAAACCATTCCACTCAGTACTATCCGTCACAACAGAGCGATAAAGGGAACCGTTTATCTCTGTACCCAGTGCCGGGAGCCCTTGAAATTTATTGAAAAAGTCAGCGCCTGAAAACCATCGCCTTCAAAGACGACTCCGGATTGATATCTTCAAATTCTGGCGGATTGGGCAGACGCTCACTAAATTTAAGATCCGGCGCTTCTTCGTTCATTTCATCAATCAGAAAGTCGGATGTCAGGTACGGGTCATTGACACAAGCCAGAACCAGCCCTTCTTCTGTCAACAACTCAGGCAGCCGTCGAAGAATTTTTCGGTAATCTCGGGTCAGAGCAAAACTGCCTTTCTGAAAGGTAGGAGGATCAATAATCACCATATCATAAGGACCCAGTTTGCGTACCTTGCCCCAAGACTTGAATAGATCATGCCCAAGAAATCGTACCTGATTCAAATTATGACCATTCAACCTATGGCTTTCTCTACCCCGTTCAAGAGCAGCCCTGGCCATATCGAGGTTTACGACACTATCAGCACCACCCGCAATTGCCGCTACGGAGAAACCACAAGTGTAAGCAAACAGATTCAGGACTTTCATCCCTTTTGCATTATCATGAACCCATTGACGTCCATTGCGCATATCCAGAAACAAGCCATTGTTCTGCTTTCTTCCCAGATCCAACTGATAGCTGTGTCCATTCTCTTTCACTTGTGGATAATCATTTATAACCCCCCACAGGCATTCCAATGGACTCCCATCCCGATCCCTGTAATGTAACAGCATGGATACCGCTCCAGAAGCTTGCCACTGTTCAGTCTCAGTCATTCTGGCGAGCATAGCCCGGAGTTCAGAAAGAAACGCCTGATCAGGCTCCTTAAACAGAGAAACCAGTAATTGATTCTGTAGCCAGTCCACCGTCAGCTGCTCCAGTCCAGGCCAACAACGCCCCCGACCATGAAACAGGCGTCGAATTTCCTGAGGAGGAGAAGATAAGGCAGAGAGTAAATGTTGTTCGAGTACTGGCAGGGACTCAGCGTTCATATCTAACCGAAGAATCAATCAAAAGGAGCGCATTCTAGAATGAGAAGCCAGCCGGTATCAATTGGAATGCTACCGGCTTTTTAATTTAAGAGTTTATCCTAATAGTCTTCCAACGTTTTGGTAGCGTGGCTCACCCATATACTCTCTTCGTCTTGTATGGCCAATTAAGTGCGAGGGTTCATAGTATTTTCGATCTTTATCCATATCAAAGCGATAGGAGACATAAGGGTGCTGATCGCCAAAATACACATCGGTATGAGGAAGCTGACCGGGACGAATGTTGTTTTTTCTCAGCACTTCTTCTATTTCTCTGAGAGTATTGGCAATATTTCTGTCCTGAAAACGGGTCAGTTTGTTTCCATCAGGATGATCCAGAGAATAAAGGGTGAATTGCCCACCCATATTCAAACGCTCATGCTCCTTTCCTACGCTTCGAGACCAGGGATAAGTTGATTTCCAGGCAGGAAATGGACAATTATTACGGTGCAAAACCTCTGCAACCAAAGGCCAGGCTTTCTCATAGTCGTGGGGATGAATACTTACCCTGAACTTGTTAGCATATTCTGTTCCTGAACCGGATCGTGGAACATAATCAGCATCTGCCTGGGGATCCGCATAAGCAAAAAAGCCCATAGCATCTTTACCCCTGTATGAGTGTTTACTGGGATCAAGCCAATTAAATTGCTGGTATCGGAATTTATTATACTGGCTATTTTCTCGAGAATAATTCGGCTCAAAATGCCTCAAAAGGTTCTCGCAGCAGTCAATGAGAATGTTATTCAGGGTCAGTTCATTCACCTGATCAAGACCGAAGGCCTTGAATTGCAGGAAGAGTTCCTCCCGCACATGATTACGGTAATCATTCAATAATTCTGCAGGAATATCTTCAGGAATGCGTCTACCAGGCACTTTAGATCTGATATAACTCTTAAAATTGCCACTCTCTGGCATTAAATGCTGCAGCTCGGGCTCCCACTCACTCATGGCCTGTCGAGTTTCCCTTCCTCTTACGACCAGATGGACTGCATCATTGATCCAATCCTGATATGCAGCACCTTCAGGCATTCTGTCATGATAGTAGAACTTTACTCCCAGTTCGTTGTAGGCCGCCTGGAAGTCTTCATCAGGAAAAAAGCCGGGCTTTTCCTTTTCAAGAGTCAGATATCCGATGACCGCAGCTGTAGGAGGAAACCAACCATCAAGACCTTTGTAGTCCCCTGTTTCAGGGTCTCTAAGCATTACCAGCAAACGCTCTTCAGTCAACTGAGGATGTTGCTTCCTGACATTCGCCAGCATGGTGTCAAACGTTGCTTTCTGACCTGCAGATAAAGGTTTGAGCGGAGCGGATTTGTTAGGCACATGTGGGACAGACTTTTTGACTTCTTTGGGTTTAGGGGGAGGAATCTCTTGGGGCCAGGACATATTCTCTTCCCCAACAACCAATCCAGGTTTACGCCCTAATTGAACACCTGCAAGAAAATCAGCACTGTCCTGAGGCAAAAGATTATGCCTCATATTCGATGGCACTTGATTAAAGTCTTGCTGCAATACAATGACATCACCATGAGCCCATCGGTTCTTGAAGTATCTAACACCTGACAATTCGTCCCTATGCTCTCTGTACCAAGTGTGGTTGATATCATCCTCGACCCTGACAAAATCATTTCGATAGTGGAGGAATTGGCTGCCATCGATTTGACGATCAAATTTGTGGCGCTCTGGTGCGGGCCTGGGACCTGGTCTGATACCCGCTTTAGTCAGACATTCTTCCAACTCAGCCAGTTTTTCCTGCCAGTGCAATGTATCCCGGTTACCATACTCGTCGTCTTCATAAAGATAGAGTGTGAATTCTTTACCCATCTGATCAGGACTTTCCCGATTTTCCTGATCCAGAACCTTGGCAGCGTACATCCGGTTTTCCGGATTCATGATCCAGTCTTTAACGATGGGAAACGCTTTGTCCATATCTTCACGCTTGATCGAAAGGTGCATTTTCCATTTCTGGGTACCTTTTTCCATAATCCGATCATGCTTGAACGCTGGACCATAAGCACTGCGGGTATAGATGCGGTAACTACCATCCCGCAGATATTCAAAGTCTTTCTCAGCAAACCTGGGCTCGTTACACAGGTGGTTGTAGGTCAGCTTGTCATCTTCCAAAGGAATAAACTTGTCACCATTGGGAGCTATATGAACTTCATACTGCTGCCGCTCAGGTAATTGCTCGCCCCTTAAACTCATTTGCAGACTGGTATTATTAAGACTGGGTAAACTGTGCAGGGAACGTAGTGGTTCCTCTTCTTCTATTACCTGCTCCACTCTTCTCTCTGCCAGCTTGCTATTCAACCGGTTCATGACGGCAGAAAAGGGGCGAATTGTTTCTCTTAGAGGATGCCCCGCACCGGCTGTACTCATAAACCTATTGAGGCTCCTATAGAGTTCACGCGCTTTTGCTGTAAGATCCTCGGTATCCGGCCCATCTCCGTTTTGCGTCAAATTCACCAAGGCCTCAGTGATATGCTGAAACTCTTCATTAAGCTGAGGGCCATGATGCCTGGGGTTCACAATATGCTGCCAGGCTAATTGACAGGCATGCTCAAGGTTTTCGGGCGTTTTAATCGGGTTCATTATGGGAGGGGGTGGCGTCGGGTCGGAAGGAATACCCATTTCTTGCCGAATAACTTGTAAATAATCATTACAATGCTTTTTAATCACTGTGAAGGCATTCCCTACCTCTCCCTCCAACTGATTGAAAGCATTCAATTCTAGCCTGTTCTCTTCAAGCCAGAACTGAATGGAGGTTGAGAATTGTAAAAACTGGTTGAAAAGCTTTGTATCTGTAGAATGCAGAGCAAACAGTTTATAACTTTCCCTTAGAAGTTCTGGGAGATCATCAATTTCTCTCTTAATACTTTCAGGATTGCCCTCCCGGACTGTCTGAACCATTTCATCAAGATACTCATGCATTCTCACCAGTTGGCCACCGGGAGAATAGACCATTCCATCCATTTTTTCTTTCAGGCTTTGCACGGTCAAGGTACTTAAATCGTCATCCGTCACGGCTACTATCCCACGGGTCGAAATACCAGCTTGCTCGCACAACCCTTTGGTAGCCCGATACATTTGTGTGAGATGTTCTTTTAAAGGTGCAAGATTCCTTGCTTCTCCCTCAACGACCAGTCCAACATATCGGCCTGCCGATGAGAGTGCACTCCATAACATACCAGAGGGAGCTTCCGGCATTCTCAGATGACCATTTTCTCCTACATCAGGCAGCCCTGCCTCGAGCTTTTTTCCTTCGATCTTCTCACAATCTTTCTGCCAGGCTCGGATCGTTCCATAGAGTTTGGGTAATGATGGGAGCACGTCTGCATTCCTTTTCAGAGAATTGAACTGGAAGGGTTATCGGCCGTCAACCCGCCATTTTGAAGCGGATAAAAATGGGGTTAAACCTTATAAGGCAATGTATTCAATGAAAAACGTATGACAAAGAATGGAAATTCTTTTATATACCCATTGGATTTCAAGATGCTACCAGGCGACAAGTGAGCGAAGCCCTGTGAGCCTACAAGTAGTAGGTGATCAGGGTGAGCGAACGCTGGCAACAACGTAGCATCTTGAAAGGCGATGGGTATATCAATCATTTACTGACTTATTCTCTTTTGACAGGGGATACAGGGATTCTTTCAATTGATATCGACTACTATAAAAAGCAATCTAAATAAATCCATTGTTTAGATTCATATTTAACATCGTAAATTAGCGACCCTTTCCTGAATCCAATTATCCCTGAGAGCTGATGACACTGTCATTCGCAAGGTTGTCCAATGGAAAATAAAACTCAGCGCGTATCCGAGATCAAGAGCATTGCTCTGGTAGCCCATGACAAAAAAAAGGAAGAACTGGTCGACTGGGCCTACCGGTTCAGGGAAAGCTTAAAAGGACACCAGCTTTATGCAACAGGAACCACAGGAGCCATTCTGGAAAAACGTATTCAACTGCCTGTTCGTAAACTGGTCAGTGGCCCTCTGGGTGGTGACCAGCAGATCGGAGCCATGATCACGGAAAACAAACTCGACCTTCTGGTGTTCTTCCTGGACCCTATGCAATCCCAACCCCACGACCCAGACATCAAGGCACTGCTAAGAATTGCAGCCGTCTGGAACATCCCCTTTGCCTGCAATCAGAGTACAGCTGAATTTGTCATCTCGTCCCCTCTTATGAGCAGGGATCATGAGCGGCTTGTACCGGATTATGAACAGTACTTGCTATCTCGACCTATTGAATAACACCCCCCAACCTCTATGAAATTAATAGCCTCAACTGAACCAGCTTCGCTGTATACATAGAGATGCAAACTATCTCAAAGAAATGGTCCATCTATGTCATTGCCATTAGAAGACACGTGATGTATTTTTAAGCTGCGTCAAATACGTACTAACAATAAAACCAGCATGGATGATTGATTAAGATGTTATCATGGAGACCGTCTTTTGTTCCGTTTATCCTTTTTTTATTACTGCAAGGCTGCGGTGGTGGTGGCGGAGGAAGCAATGATGCTGCCCAGGACACCTCACCTCAGCCCCAGCAGTTAACCTTTCAACAAAGTGGCTCACTTAACTTGCCTGCCACTCAGCAATTTACGAATACTGCCTCTGGTCAGGGATCTGGAGCTATCAGCTACAGTTCCAGCGATACCGAGATTGCTACTGTTGATTCATCCGGTGTTGTCAGCGCCCTTTCTGCCGGAGAAGCAGTGATCACTGCAACTATCGAAGCCGACAGTTCATTTCAGTCGGCTACCCAGAGTTACAACCTCACTGTGACCCGCGATATTCAGGAAATTACTTTTTCAGAAAGTGGGCCTATAACAGCTACAGCAGGCGACACACTTGAAAACGTCGCAACTGGAAAAGGAAGCGGGGAAATCAGCTATAGCTCCAGCAATACCGATGTAGCTACTGTCGATGCTAATGGTAAAGTGACACTGCTAATTGCTGGGGCAACCACAATCACCGCAGAAATAGCCCAAAGCGGCCAGTACTTTGCGGCAGATGCCAACTATCAAATTACTATTGAACGTCGTGTACAACAGCTGAGCTTCCGTCAATCAGGCACTGTCAATGAATATATAGATAGAACATTAGATAATAGAGTAGTTAAGGAAGGCAGCGGAGATGAATCCTATCTAAGCAGTAACACTTCAGTCGCAACAGTTGATAGGCAAGGCCAGGTAAGCCTTGTTGGTCTTGGAACCACAACCATCAGTGTGCTTGTTGAGCAGGATGCTAAATTTCAGGCAGCCAGTGCTAATTACACTTTGAATGTTGCTCTTAATCCACAGACTCTGGGCTTTAACCAGTCTGGAACCGTTGCTGCCATCACTGGGGAAGTACTGACGAATACAGCCAGTGGTCAAGGCACCGGCACTATAACCTATCGTTCCAGCGACCCTAGTAAAGCTTCAGTAGACAGCCAAACAGGCGTAATCTCTGCTCACAAGCCAGGCTCTACTCTCATCACAGCTGAAATTGAAGAAACATCAAAGTATGAAGCTGGTACCGCCAGCTATACGTTGAGTGTCGTTGATAGCCAGTTCACTCTTAAGGCCTGGGTAGGTCAGGAAGATGCTCTGGTTGAGTTTCCAGAAGGTACAGAGGGCATCGAGTATGCTCGCAGTAATCAGGAGGATTGTGACCTGACGAATTATTCTGCTTGTGATAATGGACAATCGGATATTCTAAACGGCAACACGATTCTTGATACTGCTTTCAGGAGAAACACTCTTAACTTCGCTGCATTGAATCATGGCTCTTACAAAACCCAAAGAATGCTAAGTAATATAGGCCCAGCGGGTGGTTTTTATCTCAATAGTGTAGTTTTTTTGGATCGACTATGGGTTTCAGGCCTCTCTACAAAAGATGGCATAAACTGGAAAAATCACTTATATAAACGTATTGGGTCAGCTGTAAAATTCAACAATAAGTTATGGGAAATATCCAATGGAAAAATAGAGACCACCTCAGATGGAATGATCTGGGTAGAAGAAACTCCAAGTGATAACTTTCCAGACATCATTTATCCACTTGTAGTAGAGTTCCAAAATAAACTATTTATGTTTGGTGATCGTGTAGGAGCACGAGGCCCTAAAGCAGCCCGCAATGATATATGGTCTTCTATCGATGGCATTAATTGGTTTCAGGAAACTGAATCAGCAGCATTTCCTGCAAGAGTTGGCCACCGTATTGTCCAATTTAAAGATAAGCTCTGGCTTTTTGCTGGCCAAAATGAAAAAGGCGACCATCTAACAGATATATGGTCCTCAGATAATGGTATTGACTGGAGCATGGAAGTAGAAAATGCTCCATTCGGAGCAAGATATGGTAGTCAGGTAGTATCTTTTAAAAATCAGTTATGGCTAATTGGCGGCAGCCGGGCATTTAGTAGTAAACCTATGTCAGATGTTTGGCAATCCAGTGATGGCTTAAATTGGTCTCTAGCTACCGAAGATGCAGAATTTCCTGCAAGATTTGATTTCGCACTATCCGTATATCAAGACAAACTCTGGATAAATAGTGGTCTTTCCACTGGTTATGAGGGGTTTCCAGGCTCTTCCCATTTCGACACATGGTTTTCCAGTGATGGAATTAACTGGAGACAGGCCACTCATAGAGCAGACTTCTCCCCTCGAACAGAAAGCGCAGCTTTCTATTTTGAAGAAAAATTTTGGTTAATTGGGGGAAAAGATGGGGAGTATAAAAATGATATCTGGTCATCCAAAGATGGATTAAATTGGATATTAGAAACAGATAGAGCCAACTTCTCTCCTCGCTATGGGCATCACATTCAGGAGTTTAATGACAAGCTATGGTTGATCGGTGGAAAAACAGAGTCTCTCTCAAACTTAAATGATATCTGGTCATCTTCAGACGGCGTTAATTGGCGTTTAGAGACTGACACCCCTAGCTTTGCCAATAGCTACAGAGGTTATTTCTATGTATTTCAAGATCAAATGTTTCTCATTAATCAAGGATCCGAATCAAAAGTATGGCGTTCATCAGATGGAAAAAGTTGGCAGTCTTCAGACTTACCGGGCTTTGGACAACGCTCTTACGCCGCTATGACATCTTTTAATGGAAAACTATGGTATGTGGGAGGCTTCGACTTAACCAATAGGATAACAAAAAATGATATTTGGTCATCAATGGATGGGATCAACTGGACCCTTGAAATGGAAAGTGCTGAATTCCCACCGGTAAACCACCATAAGCTGTCTGTGCTTTCTAATAGATTATGGTTAGTCGGAAACACCAACTCTATCTGGTCTTCTGAGGATGGTTTGACTTGGACAAGCCATACACCTTCGGGATTATATGTCAGCGGTCGAAGATATCACGAGCTATTTAGCGCAGATAATTTTTTATGGTTAATTGGTGGCCAAAATGGTGGATCGGGACCTACTAGCAATGTCTTTCGATCCGAGGACGGTATCATCTGGCGCAGTGGTTACCACTTAGGAATAGAACTTACAAAAGAAAACTAATGCTCTGATACTGACTAGTCTCATTCCCACGCTCTGCGTGGGAACACATACCCTACAAAATTCAAAACTTGAACTTACAACAAGAGTTACCAAGCTGGAGTATCGAAACCAAGGTTTTGTGACTCTATCAAAGATCACAATCTACTAATGAACGGAAACAACAAACCCGGAAATCAACTCAACAAAAGTCTGCCCATATTTTTCCAGCTTGTACTCACCCACTCCGGAAATATGAGACAAAGCCTCCAGACTGGTGGGTTTAATTTTCAGCATTTCATAAAGGGTTTTATCATTGAGAATGACGTAGGCAGGCACACCCTGTTCTTCTGCCAGTTCTTTGCGGCGAGACCTCATGGCTTCCCAGAGTGGACGATCCTGGTCGTCAATAATAACTCTGCCCTGATCCACACTTCGGGTTTTGCGGGCTGCTTTTTCAGTAGCGTATTCGTAACGATCCTGACGGAGCAATAATCGTTCATTGCCTTTTAGAAGAGGACGGCACTTTTCATTCAGTTTGAGTGCACCATGCCCTTCTACATCCACATTAATAAACCCTCGGGCTACCAGTTGACGGAAAACTGAACGCCACTCACTTTGCTTGAATTCACTGCCTATCCCAAAGGTCGTTAACTGCCGATGGCCGAACTGGCTGACCTTGGCGGTTTCTTTCCCTAATAGAACGTCTACGAGATGAGAAACACCAAACATCTGCCCCGTTCGGTAAACGCAGGAAAGGGCTTTTCGAGCCGCTTCAGTACCATCCCAGGTGGTAACAGGTTCAAGGCAAAGGTCGCAGTTGCCACACTTTTCTTTCAGCGGTTCATCAAAATATTCCAGTAACACCTGCCGGCGACAACCCGTTACCTCACAAAGAGATAACATGGCCTCCAGCTTTTGCTGTTCTATTCGCTGAATTTCTGGCGCAGCCATGGAGTTGGATTGGATTTGTCTCAACAACATGACATCTTGCAGGCCGTAAACCATCCAGGCTGTCGCCGGGAGACCATCACGACCAGCCCGACCCGTTTCCTGATAGTATGCTTCAATACTTCTTGGCAGATCCAGATGAGCAACAAAGCGTACATCAGGCTTGTCGATCCCCATCCCGAACGCCAGGGTGGCCACAATAATCATGCCTTCTTCTTGCAGAAAGCGATGCTGATTGTTTTTACGATCATACGCCGTCATGCCACCGTGATAAGGCAACGCTTTTCGCCCCTGGGCATTTAGCCAGGCAGCGGTGTCTTCCACCCGTTTTCTGGAAAGACAATAGACAATGCCAGAGTCTTCCGGATGCTCTTTTTCAAGAAACCTCAGTAACTGTTGCTTTCCCTGCTTCTTCTGGCTGATGCGATAGAAAATGTTAGCCCGGTTAAAGCTATCAACAAAAACTCTGGCTTGATCCAACCCCAATCGCTCAATGATTTCCTGACGAGTTCGCTTGTCTGCTGTCGCTGTGAGAGCAATTCGGGGAACATTTGGAAACCTTGTTTTCAGTACAGAAAGCTGAAGGTACTCTGGTCTAAAGTCATGCCCCCACTGGGACACACAGTGAGCTTCATCGATGGCAAACAGTGATACACGAACCTGATCCAGTTTTCTCTGCATCATTTCGGTCATCAAACGCTCAGGAGCAACATACAGCAGATCAAGATGCCCCGTGAACAGCTCCTGCTCAATGCGGTACTGTTCTTCCAATGAAACACCTGAGTGCAAACTCTCGGCACGAACACCGATCTGTTTGAGATTACTGATCTGATCTTCCATCAGAGCGATCAAAGGGGAAACAACAATGGCGGTGCCCGCCATAACCAAAGCTGGCACCTGATAGCAGAGGGATTTACCACCACCGGTAGGCATAAGGACCAGTGCATCTCGCCCCTCTGTGACTTCTCTGATCACCTCTCCCTGAAAACCACGGAAAGATTCGAACCCGAAAGTATTTTGCAGAACATTTAAAGCAGAATCAGACAGAGCAGGATCAGTCATTACAGTCCAGTACACATTTAAACGACGGTTATTAAATACAGAAGTAAAGACCAATCAGTATATCATCAAACCAGAACAGATTTTGAGAATACAATTTTCTGGAAAGCTGGAAAGCTGGAAAGCTGGAAAGCTGGAAAGCTGGAAAGCTGGAAAGCTGGAAAGCTGGAAAGCTGGAAAGCTGGAAAGCTGGAAAAGATTAGACTTAGAAATAGTATTTTCCAACAATAAAAAACCGTTTTATTAAAATGTTGAAACCAGTTTTTTCACGCAGTCAGCCCCCTTATTTGCAACACTATTCACCGTTCTTCCTACTTTATAAAACGACAGGTTGCTAATCACCTGATCAGGGTTCTCCTGATGCATTAACACTGCCTCATAATCTTCACCCAGCCAATCAGCTGCCTGCTTCTGTGGTAACACCACTGGCATTCGCTCGGTCAAAGGCGTGATATGACTAATGGCAGGACGGGTAAGAATAGCGCAGGACTCAAAACTCAGTTGGTCATCAACAGGATAAGATTCCCAGACACCTGCGAAAGCAAATACACCACTAGATTTTGGACGTATATACCATGGCTGACTGCGCCCCCGGGTTTTCTGCCAGTCGAACCAGCCATCTGCCAATATCAGACAACGTCGTTTACGAATCGCATCACGAAACATCGGTTTGTCTGCAGCAGTTTCAATTCTTGCATTGATCTGGGCTCTGGAAAAATCCTGCAGCCAGTGAGGAACCAGCCCCCATTTAACCCGCAAGGCCTCTGGCTTGCCTTTCTCATTATTCTTGATAATGAGCACCTGTTCACCCGGCGCCACATTATAGGATGGGATATTAATAACCGGCTGGCTCATTCCAAGCCAACCCAGGTCGATTTGATCGGTCATCAAAGTATAACGACCACACATAATTAGTCTTCCCGGGCTTGAGTAAGGTCTTCCAGTACAGGTGAAGCCATGAGGTAATCTTCAATC
>NZ_JOKH01000003.1:357418-447550 GCF_000722635.1 Endozoicomonas numazuensis
CTGATATGCTGGCCAACAATGATCTGGTGATCGGCATCAACATTAATCTGAGCGTTGTAGCTGTAATCACAGTAACCTTTCTTGGTCATCATCCGGGCATCATGATCTGCAAAACTAATCTGCTTTTTGTCGTCTATTGGTTCGTCCGGGTTCAGGGCTTTCTCTCGTTCTTCGAGGGCTTTTTTGGCTACCCTGATTTTCTTTAACCGCTCTTCTTTGAACTGGAGGTCTTCAGGGATGCTGTAACCACTGGCTTCTTTGTAGGTGTCATTTTCCTCCTGGTCGCATTGACTGGCTTTCTCGATCAGGTCATCAATTTCTGCACTGAGTTCTGCTTCTTTGAGCTTGAGTCGCCCGTAACTCATGGCCTTGTGCTTTGAGCTGTTGGCTTTGAACTTTGAACCGTCCAGACTGATATGCCCGAGCGATGCCAGTTCCAGCTCCATTGCCAGCTTGACGGATTGTTTGAAGCAGTCATGGAAGAAGGACAGGTTATCTTTACGAAAGTCACCCAGGACTCTGAAGTTCGGGCAATTCATTTGCGAGATGTACATAAACGCCAGATCTTGCCGACAGCGACGTTCAATCTCACGGGAGCTGAAAACGCCATGGCTATAGGCGTAGATCAGGATGGCGACAATGAGCTTCGGGGGATAAGCGTGCTGGCCAAGGTGGTGGTATTTTTTTTCGACTTCAGATGTATCAATGCTCTGAAAGATGCCTTCGTAGACAAAACAGTCATGATCTTTGGAAAGCAGATCGAAAATATTGGTTGGAAACAGTAGGTGCTGATCGAACTCAACAGGGCTATCTTTGAATTTTGGTGGTGACATCAGGCATCATCAAGGTTGATTTAAGGCTTATCATAGCGTCCGAGCATAAAATTCAGTAGAACGAGTCAGCTTTTTCACTGAATTTGTGCGAATAGTTGACCTATTTAAGCAAATCCAGTGGAAAAGATGGCCGTTCTTTCTGGATTTTAGGCCGGACTGTCTATTCTCGGTCAGCCTCCTAGCCCGTAAAATTCATAAAGTGTTGAGTTTCTCGCTCGGCTATTTTTTCTGCTGACACATCAGAGAACAAACATCTCATACCAATCGTGCTTTCTAACTACCGTAATGAGCATGGCAAGCTGGACGGCAGAACAAGGCGGAACGACGAGTAATAGCTAGCTATTGCGAGGAGTTCCAACGCAGGGCTGGTGTTCAGATTGCCAGCGCAATAGCGTAGTCAGAAAGTACGATTGGTATCAGTATTTCCGCAACCTTTAGCCTGACTGGAGCGGCTTTATGAATTTTACGGGCTTGCCATCAGGCGTCCGGCAATTGCTCCAGCAGAAAGCGTCGGGTATTGTCACCCATGACCTTTCTGATTTCAGCCTCAGTAAAATTTTGTTGTATCATCGTTTCTGTCAGCACCGACAGCTCAGAAGCATCGTATAACAAGTGGTCAGTAAGCAGAAGCGACCTGCTGAGGTTTACTGTCAGATTTCACCCAGACTTCAACACGTCGATTTCTGATTTTACTGGCCAGACTGTCGGTAGAAGACAGCGCCATGAACTGACCATACCCTTTATGTTGAATTTTCTTTCTCGACACACCCGCTTTAATCAAAGCCCTTCGCACCACATCCGCTCTCAGTCTGGCCAATAAATCAGCATTTCTGGCATTGGCGCTTTGCTCGGCAAAACCAATTAACAACACTTCACCAGGCTGGCGCTCGATAAAACGAGCCAGCCTCTCAATGTCACTGATGGCTTTGTTATCCAGCTGGGCCCGACCCTGTGCAAAACGAAAATTAACAGAAGCACGATCAAACTGATCAACAATGTCTTGATAATCCTGCGGAGCAGATTGTACATCTGGACTCATCAGCTCAACCGCCTGGTGAACATAACCGACAGAAGCTACCACAGGCTGAGCAAGATCACTGGTTGCATAACGAAGAAAGTCCAGAGCTTCAGGATCAGCCCCCTTTTCAGGCAGATACATATAAAGACGACGGCTCAATACATAATCTTCAGTCGAAACATGCAACAGCTCAGGCTCCAGAGCTCTCTCTGTTCCTTCAGAAATCATCAATGGTTTGGCTCTGCCTATAGTATTCAGACTGACAAAGCCTATACCGCCCGGGGTTGATGCTACCCGATCGGAAAGAACGGTATTGGACTCAAAGCGCTCAGCCGATGCAGCCAGTTTGTACTTCTTTGCCAACACCAGGTTCTTGAAGGTATCCCAGGTTCCAGAACGGTTATCACGGGCATGCAGAGACACTGGCAGATCAGCACCTCCCAGCTCTTTCCAATTAGCGACTTCACCAGAAAATAGTCGGGCAACCTCTTTTATATCCAGTTTACTGATGCCGTTATCCTGATTCACAATAATGGCCAACCCATCAATACCTACCACATATTCAGCCTCACGAGCGCTGAAGTCTCCCATTTCAGATAGCTTGGCCTGCTCTTTCTTCTTAATGGGTCTGGAAGCTGCAGCAACCTGCCCCTCACCACTGACTAATGCTTTAAAGCCGCTGGATGAACCATGAGCAGCAATAAAGATACTGACTAACTGACCTTTGCCGGGCAGAAATCCTGTGACTTTCACTTCATTTTCCTGACCCGTCGGAAACACGCCCACACTTTGTGCACCCAGATATTTCAGATAAGACTCAGCCAGTGATGGTCCCAGCTTGGCACCCACTGTATTCGAACCATGAATTGAGAACAGTAACTCTTCCTGAGCCTGACTATTGGCAGAAAAGAGAGCAACCAGTGTGGAAAACAGCAAAATATGGAGCGTTTTTGTTATTGTCATAACTTATTTTCTGAGCACAGACCTATTTTTTCGGTGAGTCTATCGGTGAAATATGACAAAAATATGGCACCCGCGACCGATGGCCGCTCTCCCGACCCGCTCGACTCCAACTCTGTGGAAAATGTCACATTGCCCTTTATGCTGAAAAGATCAGGGATAATTCTCAGGAGTGAGGTTGTGAGCGACCCTATTAACAGTGGCGGAGCTTCTTCAGCAAGCCATTCACACACTGCAGGTACCGAAAACCAGAAGCCCATTACCGAGCAGGTTACGGTCAATGGCAAAACTTACAATGCCGGTAAGGCAAAAGTCTGGGGACTTCGAATTGCACGGGAGCTTCTGGGGGTTCACGGCCTCATCAAACCCGCCTATAACCACTTTCATGGCAAGCTTCATGATCATCGCGCTGATGGGAATGTATCAGGTACTTCAACCCCGCCTTCAACACCGCTCTTGGAACGAGCAACCCGAGCCATGCCTGCAACACCTAATAAAGTGAATGAATTTACCGGATCAACCCCCTCTGCCACACCTGTTGAAGTAACTCCCGAGAACAGACACGTTCAACCTATGGCAGTTTCTGAAATCATTAACGCTTTAACCTTCGGAGGCTTTGAAGAAGAGTATGACTTTTCTCTAAGCAAATTCTCGGAAACGGTTCAATTACTCCCAACTTCAGAGATCAAAGATTTATTGGTAAATCATAACACTCAACTGCAAACAGAAAATGTAAGACAAGAAGTTCGTGAAATATACGCAGAAAGAAAAATAACAGAGGAATTGGCAAACTTTGATGGTGATGTGCAAGGTCTCAAAGAAAAATTTGCCAAACATTACAAATCATCCCCTAATCTCGCTGCTGCGATGAATGCAGAAATTAATCGACAGCTTAACATTCAGGAAGCTCCTGATGCTCGCCCCCCCGAACTTCAAGAACTTACCCCAGGCTTGCAGAGTGTATATGACTCAGACAGTGGAGCTCAGCTTCAGCATGGCCTACACGACGGCAAACCACTTCAACTCAATCAGACATTTCCAAGTATCCCTCAGGACTCAGTAATAAATCAGCAATTCAGTAATATTGAGAAACAGAGTCCAAAGATATCGGACAGGATTGACCAGAAAGATGACTTCAAGACTCAGGCATTTCCAAAATTCACGAACATCCACCTTAGTGAAACAGCCAAGGCTTTTGCACCAGGAGCCCCTTACCATGCTGCAAAAATTGATCTGCCTGGAAGCAGCTTTATTGCAGCTCAGGGGCCACTTGAAAAAACAGAAACAAATTTCATTAAACTACTTGCCCATCACCACCCCGCTGTCTCAGTTTCTCTTGTGAATTCAGATGAGCTCAAAGACCCTTCCATATCAGGCAGGAAAAACTCCAAACGCTCCATTGAAGTAGGCCCGAAAGCAGTCGGTGAAGAAAAAAACTATGGGGGCGTCAAGGTAAAACTGGATGGGATGCACTCTTTTGATGATGGTAAAGTGGTTGTCAAACAACTCTCCATTAATGGTGAAACGCAGTTCAGAGTGTACGACAAAGGCTGGGAAGACCATTCAGCAGGCAACCCCGAAAGGTTAGCAAAGCTATCAGTACTTGTTGAAAAGCTACGTCAGCATCCCTCCGTTGCTGACAGGGCAGAAAACCCTACTGTAGTCAACTGCAATGCCGGAGTAGGCAGAACCGGAACATTTGTAACTATTGATAACAGTCTGAGGGAATATCAAAAGACGGGCACACCTCCACAAGATTACACTCAAACGATTTCTACAGCACGTCAGGTTAGAAACAAGTTCGTTCAAACAGCAGGACAACTCAATACTCTCGCAGCCGTTCACGGACAATTCACACCATTGTTTAATCCTTTACTGAAAGAAGCTGGACTGACTGTAGCGACTCCTGTTCAAACACCCGTTACACCTCAGGAACCCCCTGAACCTGAGGATAATGGACTCGGATATGACTCTACAGCTTATGCCACTATCAACAGGGATGAACGAGATGCAGGAAGGATCAGAAAAGCTCATCAGGATGAAAACTACGAAAATACCAGTTTTGGGCAGATAAGGGACGATTCCATTGAGGAGGTATCAGAAGAAGATGACACCCTTGAACCACCTCCCATTCTAACCCCGAGCCCTTCTCCTGATGATATTGAAGAATCTGTTTCGATTCAGGCACCGGACTCACCACCAGTAGCGAGGAGAACAGCGTCCATTCGACCTCAAAATGCCGATCAATTGCTTGATAAGATATCAGAGGGTGGTTATGGAAATACCATTCAAACATTCAATGCCGAGAAGCTGGCCAGCGAACTAACCCCAGTCTTACGGCAGGCAGATCAGGGACAGCTCAATGACCTTCTTAATTACACTGAAACCCTTAAAGAGAATACTGAGTGGAATCAAATAGGCTTGGCCGTTGAAAACATAATTAATGACCACATACAAAACAGACCGCCTAATGCTGTTGACCCATTCAACCGACCCAGTGGGCAAGTTCGCAACTGAATAATTTTTCAAAGCAAAAAATACCGGCATCAGCCGGTATTTTTATAAGCGCGATTCGTTAGCTGGATGGAATCCCGTCCAGCGCATCCACCACATCTTCCAATTCAGCAATGGTTTGCCGGATCAGCTGCTTGTACTGGGATGCATCCAGTTTCTGCACTTCGCCTTTGAGATGATTTCGAGCACCATCAATGGTGAAACGCTTATCGTAGAGTAAACTGCGAATTTGACGTATCAGCAGCACATCCTGACGCCGATAATAACGACGATTCCCCCGCCTTACCGGTTTTAGTTGCGAAAACTCCTGCTCCCAGTATCGAAGGACATGGGACTTTACCTGGCATAAGTCGCTGACTTCACCAATGGTGAAATAACGCTTGCCAGGAATAACAGGGAGATCACTCTTCCTGAGCTCTGTTTCCTGCATAGGCCTCAACTCGTGCCCTGAGTTTTTGACCGGGCCTGAAAGTCACCACCCTGCGGGGAGAAATAGGAATCTCTTCGCCGGTTTTGGGGTTTCGGCCGGGTCGTTGGCTTTTGTCACGCAGTTCAAAGTTACCGAAACCGGATAACTTGACCTGTTCATTATTCTCTAACGCCTGACGGATCTGTTCGAAAAACTGCTCGACCATATCCTTGGCTTCGCGCTTGTTCAAACCGAGTTCTTCATGAAGACGCTCGGCTATGTCAGCTTTCGTCAGAGCTCCCATGGATAACTTCCGCTCTCTTAAAACCGGGGAGCGAACTGTTGAAGGCCTGCTCAAACAGCAGACCTTTCAAGAACGCTCACTGTGGCTGATTAGCTACGGAGGCTGGCACCAAATTCGGATTCCAGCCGACTTACAATGCTGTCAATCAACTGATTAACTTCTTCGTCTTTTAGAGTGCGGGAAGCGTGCTGCAAGGTCAAGCCCAAAGCAAGACTCTTATAACCTTCTTCGATGCCTTTTCCGGCATACACATCAAAAATGCGAACATCTTTCAGCAGTTCGGAAGCTTCTTCGCGTATAACCTGATTCAGACTGTCAGCCGCAACGTCCTGTTTGACGATCAAGGCCAGGTCACGACGCACTTCCGGGAATTTGGACAGCGGTGTAAACTCTGTCACATGACCCTGACTTATCGCTTCCAGGCTGGCTTCAAACATCAGAACGGCTCCATCCAGACCCAGTTCTTTTGCCAGATTAGGATGCAGAGCGCCTACATGACCCATCACCTTACCGTCGCGAATCCCTTCACTACGAACTATGGCCGCACACTGACCTGGATGCATAGCATCGTGGCTGCCTTTTTCGAAACGGAAATCCCCTGCAGCACCACCCAGTTCCAGCAGCGCTTCTAAATCCCCTTTCAGGTCAAAAAAGTCCACAGGCTCAGCTTTAAGAGCCCAGCTTTCCGGGTAACGACTGCCAGTAATCACTGCTGCAATCTGATTTTCCTGTCTAAGCGACTCACCTTCACGAACAAAAGTCTGGCCGGTTTCAAACAGGCGAACTCGACTCTGCTGACGATTCAGGTTGTAACTGACGGTTTTAACCAGACCAGGCAGCAAGGTGGTACGCATTACAGACAGATCGCTGGCAATAGGATTAGCCAGAGCAACAGGCTCATGCCTGGGATCAAACAGCTGATGCAGCTTCGGATCAATAAAGCTGAAAGAAACCGCTTCCTGATAGCCACGCCCTACCAAAACACGACGAATATCGGACTCTTTAACTTTATCCTCGTCCACCTGCTTAAGCTTCAGCAAAGCTGTTGGAATGGTTTCCGGAAGACGCTCATACCCGTAGATACGACCCAGCTCTTCGATCAGGTCTTCTTCTATAGAGATATCAAAGCGCCAGCTTGGCACAGAAACGGTCCACTCACCTTCCGCTGTAGCGCTCATCTCCAGACCCAGTCGAGTCAACAGAGCTTCAATCAGGTCATTTTCAATGGTAATACCCAGCAAAGAAGCGACTTTTTCAGCTCTCAGAGTCACGGTACTCAGCGCTGGCAGATGCTCTTCGCTCATTACTTCAGAGACAGGGCCTGGCTGACCACCACAAATCTCCAGAATCAGAGCCGTTGCCCTTTCAATAGCCTTGCGCTGCAACTGGAAGTCCACACCACGCTCGAAGCGGTGAGAAGCATCGGTATGCAGTCCGTAAGAACGGGCTTTACCCGCAATAACGATTGGATCAAAGAATGCCGCTTCCAGCAGTACATTACGAGTAGTCTGGGAAACACCGGAACCCTCTCCACCCATTACGCCTGCAATACCCAGAGCGTGCTTTTCATCTGCAATCACCAGGGTTTCAGCGTTCATGCTGACTTCCTGTCCGTCCAGCAACACCAGCTTTTCTTCAGCCTTGGCCATGCGAACGATCAGAGAACCATTGAGGGTATCCAGATCATAACCGTGCATGGGTTGCCCCAGCTCCAGCATGACGTATGCAGTCACGTCCACAACAGGATCAATGGAGCGGATACCGGAACGACGCAGACGTTCAACCATCCACAGCGGCGTAGCTTTTGTGACGTCGACATCTTTGAGAACACGGGTCAGGAATCGTGGAGCACCTTCTTTGGATTCCACAGAAACCTTGAATGTGTCGTCCAGAGCAGGAGCCACTGGCTCAACCTGAATCTCACTGACATCCGCCAGGAAGTTCGCGCTGACTTCACGGGCCAGACCGGCAATGCTCAGGCAGTCGCCACGGTTGGGTGTCAGATCAACATCAATGATTTTGTCATCAAGGTTCAGGTACTCTCTGATATCCTGGCCCACAACAGCGTCGCCAGGCAATTCCATCAGTCCGTCAGAAGATTCAGCCATACCCAGCTCTTCTTCCGCACAGAGCATGCCGAAAGATTCCACACCACGCAGCTTGGCTTTCTTGATTTTGAAGTTACCCGGGCCCTCTTTTAAAGATAATTGGGCACCGACTGTTGCAAAAGGTACACGGATACCGACACGGGCATTAGGTGCGCCGCAAACTACCTGAAACTCTTCTGAGCCGACACTGACACGAGTCACGCGCAGCTTGTCTGCATCTGGATGCTGTTCGCAGGCAACAATTTCGCCCACCACGACACCGGAAAACTCACCCGCTACCGGATCGACGTCGTCCACTTCCAGACCCGCCATGGTGATCTTATGCACCAGTTCCTGGGTATCTGCTTCAAGAGCAACCCACTGACGTAACCATTGTTCACTGAATTTCATATGCTTATCTCAACTCCGTTATTCGATCTAATCGCTAAAAAACGTTCCAGTAGAAATGTTCAGTAGAGCCGTTAGTTGAACTGGCTCAGGAAGCGCAGGTCGTTATCGAAGAATTGACGCAAATCGTTCACGCCGTAACGGAGCATGGCAAATCGCTCAACACCCAGTCCAAAGGCAAAGCCTGTGTACTTGCTGGTATCAATGCCGGAATATTCAAATACTTTCGGATGAACCATGCCGCAGCCCAGAACTTCCAGCCACTTGATGGAGCCGTCTTCATTCCTTCCCCACTCAATATCCACTTCTGCAGAAGGCTCGGTGAAAGGAAAATAAGAAGGACGAAAGCGGACTTGCAGATCATCACGCTCAAAGAAAACTCTCAGGAAGTCACTGAGAACACTCTTCAGATCAGCAAAGCTGACTTTTTCAGCCACGTACAGACCTTCTACCTGATGGAACATCGGGCTATGAGTCTGATCAGAATCGCAGCGGTAAACCTTGCCAGGGCAGACAATGGCAATGGGCGGCTTCTCACCGGCTTTGCTCAGAGCTTCCATGACACGCACCTGAACCGGAGAGGTGTGAGTTCTCAGTACCCTGTTTCCTTCATAAGAAGCGTCATTAAAATAAAAGGTATCGTGCATAGCACGAGCCGGATGGTGACCCGGAATATTCAGCGCTTCAAAGTTATGGTAATCGTCTTCGATTTCCGGCCCCTGGGCCACTTCAAAGCCGATATTGCCAAAGTAATCGGTGATACGTTCCATGGTGCGGGTAATAGGGTGCACCGTCCCCAGGTCCTGGCTTCGGCCGGACAAGGTAACATCAATGGTTTCACTCGCCAGACGGGCTTCCAGTGCTGCTTTTTCCAGACCTTCACGCTTCACATTCAGGGCAGCCTGAACCTGCTGCTTGGCTTCGTTAATAAAGCCACCTGCTTTCGGACGCTCTTCAGGTGACAGCTTGCCCAGACCTTTCAACAGTTGGGTCAGCTCACCTTTTTTGCCAAGAAATCGTACCCGAACCTGATCCAGATCAGCTGCGTTGGCGGCTGACTCAACTTCAGTCAGAGCAGAGGTGACTATGGGTGAAACAAGTGTTTCCAGATTCTCCATGGGATTCCCGATAACCGATGCGTAGAGAAAACAAACCGCCAATTCTAACGGTTGAGAATGGTTTTGAATAGATGCGTACTTGCCTTGCTGTACGGGTTTGTCTTGGCCATGACGGGTAACCGACAAATTTTCAATCAGACCTTTGGCCAAAAGCGATCAAAGTGTATGGTTCAGACACAGGCAAAAGAATGAGATAAGGATTGGACCATGACCACCCGGATTGAACTCTACACAGCTGCAACCCCAAACGGCCACAAAGCCTCTGTCACGCTCGAAGAGCTGGGACTGGATTACACTACTCACCCGGTCAACCTGATGGAAGGTGAGCAAAAACAGTCCGATTTTCTTGCCATGACCCCCAATGGACGAATCCCTGTCATTGTTGATCGTGAAGCCGATGATTTTGTCGTATTCGAATCAGGTGCCATCATGATCTACCTTGCCGAAAAAACAGGCAAACTACTGCCCCAGGATCCAAAAGGTCGCAGCCAGGTCATTCAATGGCTGATGTTCCAGATGGGAGGCGTGGGTCCCATGATGGGCCAGGCTAATGTGTTCTTTCGATATTTCCCCGAAAAAATTCAGCCCGCTATTGATCGTTATCAGAACGAAACTTACCGTCTGCTCAGTGTGTTGAACAGCCACCTGGAAAAAAATGAGTTTCTTACTGATGAGTTCAGTATTGCTGACATAGCCAATTGGTGTTGGGCCAGAACCAGCAGCTGGTCAGGGGTAGAAGTTGACGACCTGCCCCATCTGCAACGCTGGATTGATCAGATACAGGCAAGACCTGCCTGCGCCAAGGGGGTAGAAGTACCTCCAAGGGCGGACGCCGAAACCGTGGTCAACAGCGGCAAGAGTATCATTACTCGATAACACCCATTTGCCTGGACTGTTGAGGCTTTGTTTTGCGGCTCCGTGATGCCCAAAAGCGGCCATATATATCCATTGGATTTCAAGATGCTACCAGGCGACAAGTGAGCGAAGCCCTGTGAGCCTACAAGAAGCCCTGTGAGCCAACAAGTAGTAGGTGATCAGGGTGAGCGAACGCTGGCAACAACGTAGCATCTTGAAAGGCGATGGGTGATGGGTATATAACAAAGGTGTTAGGGATCCGAGAACAACCTCTGACTACCTTCCCTTTAAAAAATTGATGCCATTGGAATATAGGCTCATCCTGCCAGTGCTCGCAGCATGGAAACCCCAGCAACGGCAGAACCCAAAATAACCTCAACAACCCCATAATAGGGCAGCAAGCAGCATGTCCTCTCATTTATCCCGGGCCTGAATTGCTTTACACTCCGTCCTGATTTTCAAAACCTCCCAGATATGATCTATGCAATTTTTTGTTAATGACCAGCCTCTGAGCTCAGATAGCACCCTGACGCTAAGTGCACTGCTGGAAAAGATCAACCAGGCCGAAAAAGGCGTGGCACTGGCCGTCAATCGACAGATCATTAGCCGATCACAGTGGCCTCAGACACAAGTAGAAGAAGGTGACAGAATCACCCTGATCAAAGCCACCGCAGGTGGCTGAAATTCGCTTATGCTGTATAGGACTACAGAACTGGCATGCTGAATATTGCTGACAAGACATTTAAATCGCGCCTGTTTACCGGCACGGGGAAATTCAATAACAGCCAGTCTATGACTGACGCTATCAAGGCGTCTGAGAGTGAGCTGGTGACCATGGCCCTCAAGCGGGTGGACCTGAACGATGACCAGGACGACATTCTCTCTCCTCTGGTAGAAGCGGGTGTTAACCTGCTACCCAATACTTCTGGCGCCCGTGATGCCAGAGAAGCTGTATATGCAGCCCAGCTGGCCAGAGAAGCCCTGCAAACCAACTGGCTGAAGCTGGAAATCCATCCGGACCCCAAATATTTACTGCCCGATCCCATCGAAACACTGAAAGCTTGCGAAGAGCTGGCTGAACTGGGTTTTGTGGTTCTGCCTTACGTTCACGCTGACCCGGTTTTGTGCAAAAAACTGGAAGAAGCCGGCGCCGCTGCAGTAATGCCTCTTGGCGCTCCCATTGGCAGTAACCTGGGTTTGAAAACCGAAGACTTTCTTAACATCATCATCGAGCAGAGCCAGGTGCCCGTAATTGTTGATGCCGGAATTGGCAGCCCTTCTGATGCTGCGAAAGCTATGGAAATAGGAGCTGATGCGGTATTGGTCAATACGGCTATAGCGGTTTCCAATGATCCTGTGGCCATGGGTATGGCTTTTAAAGAAGCGGTAGTAGCAGGTAGACGCGCCTATGAAGCAGGTCTGGGCATACGTTCACACCAGGCTCAGGCAAGCAGCCCTCTGACGGCCTTTCTGGAAGATTTCTAATGTCATTCATAGACAAATTTAACCAGTTAAACTGGGATGAAGTCAGAATGAGCATCCTCAGCAAGACCGCTGCGGATGTCGAGAATGCCCTGTCTGCTCGCCGACTGACTCACGACCAGTTTCTGTCACTGATTTCCCCTGCAGCGGAACCCTATCTGGAGCAGATGGCACAGAAAAGCATGGCTCTTACCCGCCAGCGCTTTGGTAATACAGTACAGATGTACATTCCCCTGTATCTGTCCAACAAATGCACCAACATCTGCACCTATTGTGGTTTCAGCCTCGGCAACAAGATTCGGCGAAAAACGCTGAGCATGGAAGAGCTGGATCGAGAATTACAAGCCATCAAAGCTATGGGCTTTGACCATATTCTTCTGGTAACGGGTGAAGCCCAGGGAACCGTGGGGACCGACTATTTCAAATCCGTGCTGGAAAAGGTCAGACTGTACTTTTCTCATATCACACTCGAAGTACAACCTCTGGATCAGCACGAATACGAAGAGCTAATGGAACTGGGACTCGACGCCGTTCTGGTTTACCAGGAAACCTATAATCGTCCGGCTTATGAGAAATACCACCTCCGTGGCAGCAAAATGGATTTTGATTATCGTCTGGACACAGCAGACAGACTGGGCAAAGCAGGTATCGACAAAATTGGTGTAGGCGCCCTGATTGGCCTGGAAGATTGGCGAACCGATTCCGCCATGGCTGCTGCTCATCTCGACTATCTGGAAAAAACCTACTGGAAAACCCGCTATTCCATCTCTTTCCCGAGACTGCGTCCTTGCGAAGGTGAGTTCCAGCCGGTTTCCATTATTTCAGACAGACAACTGGTACAGTTGATCTGTGCTTATCGCCTGTTTAAACCGGAAGCAGAGTTATCACTTTCCACTCGGGAATCAGAATCGTTCAGAGATAATGTCTTACCCTTAGGCATTACCACCATGAGTGCGTTCTCCAGCACCCAGCCTGGCGGTTATGCTGACGGTGCTATTGAATCTCTGGAACAGTTCTCTATAGATGACAATCGTCGTCCTGAAGCCGTCGCAGCGGCTATCAAGACAAAGGGTTTGGAAGCAGTCTGGAAGGACTGGGATCGCAGTTATAGTCACTGACCCCAATTAATCTGGAGTTCTGTTTCCGGTCAACTCAGTTAAACTGACAGAAGCCATCTGAGTATGCGGTTGCCAGCCCTGATCATCAAGACAGGCCTTGGCAGCCTCATAAACATTTCGGATCTGCCCTACTGTTTGCACAAACTCCGGATGATTTCTCGACAACTTACCCTGCATTAGTGTTTGCAGCGTCATTAACAGCAGATTCTCTTTCGACAACTCACCCTTTTCTGCCAGGCCATAAAGATGCTCAACGGCCAAAAAACAGCCTGTTCGACCTAAGCTTGCAAGACAATTCACAACCAAAGCCTGATCCGGGCAATACGTCCTTTGCTGCGCCACCAGTGCCTGCAACTCATTCATAATATCCACTGGCAAAGGCTTCATATCAGGCCAACCGGGGAACGATACCTGTCTGATAACACGCTCTCCCGAAGCCCCCTTCACCCGAAACGATCTGACCGTAGCTGACACCGGGATTGTGTCTTGACCTTTCACAGACAAACGGCTTTTGAACAAGATCTTCTCTTCTGATGTTTTCTCCAAAGAATATCCTCTGCCCAAAGGCACCTCTTCAGACAATGGAAGACGACTCCAGTCGAAACGATCACGCCCCTTATCCATTTGACGATCATGATCATTGATCAAGTCAAGAAACAGACCAACATTCTCTTGCTCTACCATCCTTAAAACGTCTGGCATATCTTCGAGTTCAGGGCCCTTCATCGCAATACCGGGCATACTATCCCCATAAAAAACTCGATTCGCATTCCACTGAGAAGAAGGATTTATTGGCTTAATCTGGGTATCGGGCAAAGGATAAAGAGCAGAAGCCCTTTTAGCGGAGTGCCCCATAAACGGAATCAACCTTGCTCTCCAGGTCATGAGAGATGACAGTAATGTTTCCGCCAAATCTCGATCCTTGTTCTTGCCAAAGCATTTCAGCAGCTGCAACAACTTGCCAGCAAAAGGCCCTGTCAATGATACAGTTTCCTGAGATTCAGCGGCTGCAGAGCTCTTTCTTCCGTTACCTTTTCTAGTGGTTCTCTTGGACGTTAGCTGGCTGTTAAGCCATGCTTTTTTTTCTGATAGCTTTTCAGTATCGATTCCTGGCGTCAATATCTCAATACAGACCTCAAACCTTTCCAATAGCTCAGTCAATTCATCCCTGTTTCTTTGAGCCTGTTTACCTTCCCTCAATTGCAACCTTTCACTGACAAGCAATGACTTGAGTTTTAACAACTGACTTACCAGTTCACTCTGCCCCGAATAACAAGGTATATCTGCACTCAAACAGGCACAGAGATCATTCAACCAACGAGCACACTTATTCTTCAGAAAATTAGTAATATTCGAGTCGTACTGCTGACTGAAAGGTGCTTCTATTAACTCAGAAGCCGTTCGTGTAATAGCTTCACAGGGTTCCAGCAAATCAATAGAAGACGGGCTCTCTGATTTAGTCTCCTTAACCGCCCCATTCAAGCCTTTTGTTAATTCCTGATCAGAAAACTGCGCATCCACCTTCGGAAAAACCGAGACCACCAGCTTTCTTTGCCGCCTGAAAATGGCCGCCATATCCACTCTCCTGCCCATATAAAGCAGATAACAAATCGAGGTAATCAAAGGTCGGAGTTTATGCATGCTGACGTCTTCAAGATCTCTCTGACATAACCTCATAAACTGCTTTTCCGGCAAGGCATTGTATTTTTTGTGTAATTCCCTCGCTTTACTTTCAGACCAGTCCCGCAACCGGATCATTCTCTCCTGAACGGAATGAAATCTTTCCAAAAGAGAAGCTCTGCCCTTAAGTTCATCAGGCTCACCTTCAAAGCTGTGATTAATCAGGTACCAGAAACAGTCAACTTCATTCCAACTGCGACTTTTTTGCCTGGACGTCTCTGCCCTCCGAACAAGACAACTACTGTCTTTTATATCAAAGACCACTGAATTCGAACAAGAACGATCTGCATACAAGCCTTCAATCGTCTCGTTATAGTCTCCAGCCAGCAAGCGAATCAGAGTTTGTCGGCAACCATTTCTTGTTTTGAGCTGCCATAAGCTGCCATCAGGTAGCAGCAGATTGACGGGATACTGGTTTTCAGCCCCATACATCAGATGCTGATCGACATCTTCTCCCATTAGCACCGGTGTTACAGCCATGTGGATCGTAATCTGCTTATAGTCTTTATCAAGACCCATTAATTTTTCACCTGTAGCCTTTCGATGCCTTGGACGAACAGACAACTGTTGTCGCAGGATAAAAAATCTTAGATCAACCGACTCTAAACCCTCTTTTTTCAGAGCGTCTATCAAATGTCTGATAATAGAATGAATCTGGGCACCACTAATGCTGACTTCAACTATTCCCACGGACCGGTAGCCCTGGCGACAGGCCTTAATGACCTCGTCAGTCATCTTTGAAATATGAATTTTCGGACACAAAGAGGCGTCCTTGGCCGTTGATACAACCACTCCAACCTGACTTTCATCAGGAATGTAGGGATGCATAAAATCAGATAGAAGAGTACCTCCCCGCTCCATGGTAAACAGAATGTCACAGGGAGACTCTTTCAGTTTCTGCCCCAGCTCCGCCATAGCTTTCTGTTGCTCCAGGACATGCTTCCAATAAATGACGCCGCCATTCTCATAAACACCTGACAGACTTCCTTTTCGCATTTCGGAGATACGCTGACAGACGAGATTGACATCAAGCCCATCACCTTCGAGATAATCGGACTGAGTGGTTGAAGGATTCACCAGAAAACATTTGGGATCGACAATATTGGTGAGCTGCAGGTCAGAGACTGCCTTTTTGGCTGTTTTACAAGGGGCGATAAAAGCCTGCCTTTCAAGCAATAAATCTGACGAAGTACTCCCCAAACTTCGATTCATTGCTCTCACTTGACCCTGCTCACCTGACTTTCTATGAGATGAGGGGCCAAGACTTGAAACTTCACCTGAATTCCCGTTTTGACCCTTTCCAACCGCATCCATTGTTTCACTTCCCTCTAGACCATTAATTCTTTAGACCTTCGAGAGATTCATATCGCACCGGAAAGGGCTAACGAGCCTGTCAGGAATACTAACAAAGGGATCAAATCAATCTTCACGACCGATTTGCATTTCTGGTATGCTCAGATTGATAGTCCGAGAAGCACTTCCAACAGTTCGATCAAAAGTACAAAGTCATGAGTTACAACGATCAGGATTTATTCCTTCAGGAAATGGAGGGAGTGGCTCCACTGAAAAGCCGCCCCAAAGCAGATCTCAAGAAGAATCAGGCCGAGACCCCTGGCCAGGCTCTGAGACGAAAAGCAGCTCAGGCTGAACTGAATGATCCCAACTTTTTATCTCTGGACAACCCAAAACGAGTTCAACCTTACGATCATCTGGAGTACAAGCGCTCTGGCGTTCAAGAGGGGGTTTTCAAGAAAATGCGGTTGGGAAAATACGATATTGAAGCCAGGCTGGATCTTCACAACCACACCGCAGCTGAAGCCCGGCAAGCCGTTTTCGACTTCATTAACGACTGCAAGAAGCACGAACTTCGCTCACTTATCATCAATCATGGTCGGGGCTTAAACAGCAACCCGCCCGCCATCATCAAGAGCTACGTCAATACCTGGCTCCGGGAAATGGATCAGGTTCTCTGCTTTCATACCGCACTGAAGTTTCATGGCGGCTCCGCTGCCCTTTATGTGGTTCTGAGAAAGAGTGAGAGAGAAAAGCTGGAAAACCGAGAGCGCCACGCCAAACGTACTGCCTGATTCCAGCGAGCCAATGAGCTGTCGATAATCCTTGGGAACCTGACCCAGAATAGTCAGGCTCCTTGAGTTACTTCAAAGGATGATAGGTCATGATACCCAATGATTTCCTGATTGCCTGGCTACTGACACTGGCCCTCGAAATGCCTGTCATCTACCTGCTTTTACACAAATCTGCACCACGACATAAAGTCATCTTTGCCGGCCTCATAGCCTCTACACTCACACTGCCCTGGCTCTGGTTTGTTCTGAGTCACTGGATGGATTACAACCAGCTGCTGTTGATTGGCGAGAGCCTAGTTGTCGTCGTTGAGGCAGCCCTTCTGGCCAGCTGGCTACAAACCCGATTCAGGCTGGCCCTGCCTACAGCCATTCTGGCTAACCTGACCTCACTGCTGATTGGCACCTGGATTCTGAGTGCCTGAAACTCAGAAAAAGGCAGTATCCGTCGATAGGGATTGAATAGAACTCATTCGATTCCTCAGGCACAGCCATGCTTTCAAAGCCACACGTCTGCCAGAAGCTGGGGTTGAAACACGCCCTTTCAGATGCCAGCGCAGGCTATATAGCAGGCTGCTGGTTTCTCTCCCTGCCTATAGAAACCCTGATCCCCCTGCTAATCGCATATAACCTGGTTGCTTTTGGCTGCCAGCCACTGTTCAGCCTTTTGCCCGAAAAGTTCGAGAACAAGGCCATCTCAATAGCTCTTTTACTGGCTGTCGCGGCTCTTTTGCTTGCGCCTGAGCGCTATTGGATGTGCTTGATATGCATCGCTACGGGCAGCGCTCTCTTTCACGTTAACGCAGGCTCCATCGGCCTGAAATCATCCGATAACGACTCTTTTCAACTCAGCTGGTTTATTGCCCCAGGCGTTTTAGGGCTTTTAACGGGAATGGCCGCAGGCATCAATGAACTTTCAATTGTTTCGTGGGGGCTCATTGCAGGCCTGTCTTGCAGTATGTTTATCAATACTTCAACGGTAAAGCCTGCGAAAACAAATCCAACCACAGAACCATTCAGTATCAGCTTCGCCCTTATAGCTATTTTCCTCCTTCTGATTTCAATGCGCTCTCTGGTTTGGAGCTTTTACCAGGGCAATCTGACGCTTTCCGCCTCTCTGCTGCTGATCATGGCCACAGCTGCATTTTTCGGGAAGTTGGCAGAAGCCAATGCTCATCACAGCGTCCTGTATTCTGCTGTTCACAGAAACCACTGGCTCAATACCAGCTCTGGTTACAGGTCTTGCATGCCCCCAATCCGCCACCCCAGTCATGCTGAAAATGCTCAATCAGCACCTTCAGAAACCTGCTCTGAGTGCAGCCCTTGGTTTGGGTCTGGCTATAGCGCTGGGTGGAGGCACTCTTTCCGTGTTAATGAATTTCAACCCACTTCCCCCTTAAATGGATCTGGCTGATGCCTGCTTTGCTGTCGTTGGTATGCCTGATGATTTTCCACTACTTAAAACTTCAGAGAAGATGACATGAATAATCCACTGAAACTGTTTACCGCCAGTTTGATCCTGCTCTTCTCAGGAGAAATGCTTGCTGATCTCATCACCAACAACCCAAACCCCAGAAAAAGAGATATCAGAAAGTCATCGGTTAAACAGCTCGACCTCTATATCTACATTGCCGAAACTTCCTTGTCTCCACCTTCAGCCAAGGATTTTTCGCTGGAACTGAACTGCTTTCATGCCCCTCTTTGGGATCTGTTCGGATGGTTGAGCAAACCGGTTTATTCAACCGTCTTCGAATGCCCGACAGAAGGTGATAGCGCTTCCAACATCTGCTACAAGATCGTCAAACTCTCAGAGTTACCCGATGAACTGGCCAGCAATGTCAGTTGCTCAGCCCAGGTAACCATGGAGGATGTCGTATACGAATACTCCACCCAAGATTATGGTAGCGACTATCGCCGTTGGAACTTCCCCCTTGAATACCCTTACATCGGTCTGCTGGATGCCATTTTCCTTCCCCTGAATGAAGCAACAGCAAGCTATAGCCGTCAGCCTGTGGAAGAGAGTTTAAACAATACGGACAATAACGGACGATAATCATGAAAATTAGCTTATCTCAGTTCACGCAGTCTCTGTTTAAAATGTCCTTTTTCAAACTGGCCATGAATGCCTGGAAGCACTGGAATGTCAGAAAAGATGAGTCTGGTATCGAAACACTTGGCAAAATGTTTCGTAGAAGCAGCAGCCAGGAAAGTACACCACCATCCACCCCTATTCACGACCATAAAGTAGACCCCTGGTCTGCCATGCCACCCAAACCAGAGGTTCAAGTAGGCGTGACATACGCCCAGCGTAGTTTTGACATGGAATGCGCTCTGGAGTTTTTCCCTGTTCCCCATGGGGCAGAAACCTCTTCTCTAATTGGTGAAATTCGTCAGATTTGCGGACAAGGCACAACGCTGGAAATACTCTTCAGCAAACTCAATGAACTCAAAGACACCGCAGAAAAATTTCAAATAGAAGTAGAGAAGAACACTCAAAATGAAGCTTTCCTAGTGGTCCCTTATTACGGTGCACACAAAGTCGTCAAGGATACCCCCCGTAATCGGAGTTACTATCGATTAAGTGATAAAGCAGCGGAAAAGCAGAAAGTTATCCTGAAATCGGATCGTTTGTTAGCCTGCAGCAAAATAGAAACAATGATCGAGCATCTGAAGCATGAGCTGGGACCGGGAAAACTGGAAGAAAAACTGAAAAAGCTGGAAACAAAATCCAGGAAAAATGAAAGTTACCGCAGCCAGGATTTTAGAAAAGATTTAGGAAAGCTGAGCGGTCGGGCCCTGGAACTTAAGGCCAAATGTGCAGAAATGGTCACCAGTGAAGACCCCAGACTATCCAGTCTTGGCAATCAATGGATGAAAGATCTGACTCAAATAGTTGCACAAGCTCGCACTTTGATGGAGAGAGAATTACCCGGTGGCTAAAACAAAACGGGGCTATGGCAAAGCCATAACCCCGTTAAACACTGATATGAATCAGACTTAAGCCAGAGAAGCTTTAGCCTTTTCAACCAGCTGACCGAAAACGGCCTTGTCGTGCACAGCCAGATCAGCCAGAACCTTACGGTCGATTTCGATCGCAGCCTTCTTCAGACCAGCGATGAAACGGCTGTAGGACAGTCCGTTCATACGCGCACCGGCGTTAATACGGGCAATCCACAGAGCGCGGAACTGACGCTTACGCTGACGACGGTCACGGTAAGCATACTGACCTGCTTTGGTTACAGCCTGCTTGGCTACACGGAAGATACGCGAACGCGCTCCGTAGTAACCTTTAGCTGCTTTCAAAACTTTCTTGTGACGCTTACGCGCGACTACACCACGTTTTACACGTGCCATGAGCTATATCTCCGAAAAAATGATCTAAAAAGCGATTAGTCGCGCAGCATACGCTTAACGAGACCCTGGTCGGCAGGTGTTACCATGGAGGTACCACGCAGCTGACGCTTACGCTTGGTGGTCATCTTGGTCAGGATGTGACTCTTGAAGGCACCCTTACGCTTGTAACCGCTAGCCGTTTTCTTGAAACGCTTGGCGGCACCACTGTTGGTTTTCATTTTTGGCATGAAAAAGCACTCCGCATTCGCGACTACCTACCCCTTCTCCTTGGAGAGAGCGGCGCCCGTTTCAGGGCCTGGAGGTGTCGGGATATTAAAAATAAAAGCAATCGTTATTCAGTCCAGAGTTCTATTTTCCATACAGAAAATATTCACTCAGAACATAAAAAACCGGTCACTTACTCAGCGACCGGTTTTTTTACAAACAAATCACTTCTTCTTTTTCGGGGCAATAACCATGATCAATTGACGGCCTTCCATCTTTGGATGCTGTTCAACGGTTCCGATTTCTTCCAGGTCTTTTTCAACCCTTCTCATCAGTTCCATGCCCAGCTGCTGGTGAGCCATCTCACGACCACGAAAACGAAGAGAAACCTTCGCCTTGTTGCCCTCAGTCAGGAAACGTATCAGGTTGCGCAGTTTTACCTGATAATCCCCATCCTCTGTGCCCGGGCGAAACTTAACTTCTTTCACCTGGGTCTGAACCTGCTTCTTCTTCGCAGCGGCCTTCTGCTTCTTTGTCTCGTACTGATGCTTGCCGTAGTCAAGGATCTTACAGACAGGCGGTTCGCTGGTAGCGTTGATCTCAACCAGATCCAGCCCTGCTTCCTGGGCCATGGTCAAAGCGTCACGGGTATCGACCACCCCTACCTGGGAGCCATCGGCCCCAATCAGTCGGACTTCTTTGGCACGGATATTCTCATTGATCGGCGCTTTCTGCGGACGACGATCACGGAAGCTGTTACGTCTGATAGGTGTATCTCCTGTAAAGGCAGCCTGTACAAACAAGCTTGTCAGGAAAGGTTAAAACACTACCTGACAAACCATAGGACAATAAATTACGCAGTACGGCCACGCTTGCTGATATCCGCTGCTAAATGCTCTACGAATGCCTCTACTGGCATGGTACCCAAGTCTTCACCTTTACGGGTACGAACAGCAACGGTTCTGTTTTCCATTTCCTTATCGCCAATAACCAGCAGATAAGGCACCTTATTCAAGGTGTGCTCGCGGATTTTAAAGCCGATCTTCTCGTTTCTCAAGTCCGCTTTTACCCTAACGCCCTTTTCCATCAACATTTTTTCCAATTCGGCCGCATAATCAGCCTGTCTGTCAGTGATGTTGAGGATGGCAACCTGCTTGGGTGCAAGCCATGGAGGCATAGCTCCTTCATAGTGCTCAATAAGTATACCAATGAAACGCTCAAACGACCCAAGAATCGCTCTGTGCAACATAACGGGGGTTTTACGCTCACCGCTTTCATCGACATATTCAGCACCCAGGCGTCCTGGCATCGAGAAATCGACCTGAATAGTACCACACTGCCACACCCGGCCAATGCAGTCTTTCAGGGAAAATTCGATTTTAGGGCCGTAGAAAGCACCTTCACCCGGTAGTTCTTCCCATGGCAGCTCCTGTGCATCCAGGGCTTCTGCCAGAGCTTTTTCGGCTTTATCCCAGATTTCGTCGGAACCTACGCGTTTTTCAGGGCGGGTAGACAGTTTGTAAAGCATGTTGTCACGACTGAAGCCAAAGTCTTCATACACTTCATGGAGGAAGTCGATGAAAGAAGCCACTTCAGACTGAATCTGATCTTCTGTCGCGAAAATATGGGCGTCGTCCTGAACAAAGCCTCGAACACGCATGATTCCGTGTAATGCACCGGATGGTTCATTACGGTGACAGGAACCAAACTCTGCCAGTCGCAGAGGCAGATCACGGTAACTTTTAAGCCCCTGATTGAACACCTGAACGTGGCATGGGCAGTTCATGGGCTTAACAGCAATATCACGCTCTTCTGAATTAGTCGTGAACATGTCGTCTTTGAACTTGTCCCAGTGACCCGATTTCTCCCAAAGAGAACGATCCACCAGCTGAGGTGTCTTGATCTCTTTATAGCCATGCATAATCTGCTTAGTACGCATGTACTGCTCGAGCTCCTGATAGATAGCCCAACCATTAGGATGCCAGAAGACCATACCCGGCGCTTCTTCCTGCATATGAAACAGGTCAAGCCTCTTACCCAGTTTACGGTGGTCACGCTTTTCAGCTTCTTCCAGACGCTGTAAATAGGCTTTCAGGGCTTTTTTATCTTCCCAGGCAGTACCATAGATACGGGTCAGCATTTCGTTGCTGGAATCACCACGCCAGTAAGCACCGGCCACACGCATCAGTTTGAAAGCTTTAAGCTTGCCTGTTGAAGGGACGTGTGGTCCACGACACAGGTCCATCCACTCACCCTGGCGGTAGACAGAAATCGCTTCGCTTGCAGGCAGATCATTTATGATCTCAACCTTGTACTCTTCACCCATGGCCTGGAAAGCACTGATGGCTTCTTCACGAGTCATAACTACTCGCTCAATACCCAGATCCTGCTTGGCCAGCTCAGTCATGCGCTTTTCGATCTTCTCAAGATCTTCCAGGTTGAATGCCCGCTCATAAGAGAAGTCGTAATAAAAGCCATTATCAATAACAGGACCGATGGTGACCTGTGCGCCCGGGTAAAGATCCTGAGTAGCCATCGCCAGCAGGTGAGCCGTTGAGTGACGAATCACATCGACCCCTTCTTCATCACGGGAAGTGATAATGGACAATTCAGAGTCTTCCGTGATTTTGGCACTGGCATCCACCAGCTCACCATTGATACGACCCGCCAGAGTCGCTTTGGCCAGGCCCGGACCAATATCCTGGGCCACTTCCATTACGGAAACTGCGTCAGCAAACTCGCGCTTGCTGCCGTCGGGAAGCGTAATTACAGGCATGAGGAGAAATTCCTTAATTTTTGCTGCCAGGGGCTCTTTTACCGCTTTAGGCATCTAAGCCGCTATAGGCATCTAAGCCGCTATAGGCATAGTGTTCATCTTCAGTGGCAACCTATACCGGAGGCTGCTTGCTCATCGTTCTTACCAGCCCATACCAAGGACTGAGAACCTTTGTACCAGTGGCAACCCATACCAGGGGTTGCTTGGATTTTCTCGCTGATTGAAAGGAGAAAATCTGGGACAGTATTTCTGGTCTGCCAAGAATAGGCATCCATAAGTTCATTGTGAGTTTTTCACAGCCCGTGTCAAGTCAGGAAAGCAGGATATTCGCCTATGAATACTCTGACTTCTCACTCATCAGAGGCTCAATTGTGCATCCATCCACCCCCTCAAATGATCAGAACTGATCAATCATGTCGGTGATAATGTTATCTACACCCATGTTAAAGAAATACTCGGCTTTCTCAGGCTCATTTAATGTCCAGATAGCCAGAACAACACCTGTGCCTTTAATATCTCTGGCAATTTCAGGAGTCAGTATTCTATGATCAAGATGGATGCTATAGGGCTCGATCTCATTCAACGTTTGATTCAGACTAAAGTCCGTTCTATCTGATATAAAACCACGACGTACGTCAGGCATCAGTTCACGACAACGGATTAATGCATCTCCGGAAAAACTGGACAACAACAGTTTATCCAAGGGAAACTCTGTCTCCTGAATCAACTCAATCACCCGCTCGGCCAATGCTTCAGGATCACTGCCAGGGTAAAGCTTCAATTCTAGATTAAGCGTCAAATTCAGTCTTTTACACTCTTCCAGTGCTTCTTCCAGAATGGGGAACAACTCACCGGAGTAGTCTGCCTTGTACCACTCCCCGGTATCCAGCATTCTCAGTTGATCCAGAGTCTTTTCCCTGAGTAACCCCGTACCGTTGGTGGTTCTATCCAGGCTTTCATCGTGCATGATCACTGGAATTCGGTCTTTGCTCAGCTGCGTGTCCAACTCAACCCAGCGTGCACCCAACTGTGCTGCCAATCGTATGCCGGACAGGGTGTTTTCAGGCGCTTTGGAAGGAATACCACGGTGAGCCGTCAACAACTTCTGACTCTCTGTGTTTACTGAAATATCCATGACTTCTGGACTCTGTAAAGAGGGATTTGGCCTTGCCTTAATGAAGAAATCCAATGGCTGCACCGGGCAACTATTAGGTTTCATTCACAATACCAGCCAATTATTTCACACTTATGACAAACCAGCCATCAATCAACAGAATTCGAACATAAATGAAAACCCCCCCATAACATGAACATTTTAGATTACTGTTCCCCTTCCAGTCTTGCCTGATCCAATTCTTGCTGAAGACGCTGCAAGTACTGTGAATCAGGAGGCTCGAGAAAACCAAGAATTGTAGTCAGGAAACTGATGGCGGCAGAAGTGCAAGGCGGTTGACAGAGCAACAAATCCACAGACAAGGACAAAATTAAGAAATATGACCGATAGCTGCTGCTCGTTTATGAAATATTCGGGCTAGCTGATTGTTAAGACAACTATCAGATTGAGAGACCACCCCCCTTCGGCGCGCCGCTTAACCAGACGTTATGTGTTCAATAAAGTTCACCATTACTGCAATTATAACGCAATACCGGTACGCATATATTAAGCCTATCCGATATAATTGATTTGAAATTCTTACTATCAGACAATATTTCCTTATTTGAGATTCCATTATCATGTAGGGTGTTATTAAGAGTAGCCATAACTCCGATAATAGAATCTTTGTCGTAACCAACAACTACTTCATTATACTCCACGGGTTTCTTACCCCGCACTAAACTGACTTCTTGAGTGAGTTTTTTTAATTGTTTAGGGCCATCTAGTTTATATTGCCATAAGTGTGCTTTATGCTTTATATCAGATCTATCAACAGCAACACTTGGATCTTCATGCAGTACATATGTTTTTAATGGATTAGACCAAAAGATTTTTCGGCCAGCCATATCTACCCTCGAAACAAATGCATCATGCATATAAACTCCTTCTAAATTGCACTTTTCTAAATCCAAAAGAATACCTAAATACCCAACAGGCAAAACAGGGACTTTATAAGGAATATAGGTTGTTGAACTTGATTTTCGCTCCGTATTATGTACGACTTCATCTAACTCCCACTGAAGTGCTCTAAAATCTGATTTTACAGGAACATCTTCTATCCGCATAGGGTAGAGTGCCCTTACTAATAATCGATCGGTTTTATAACATCTAAGGACTTTTTTTTCAGAAGCTGTATAACAATTAGATAGAGAGCACCCAGAAGTCCTGAGTAGCTTTCTTATACCATCGCTTATACAACTGACATTCCTTGTATTTACACAACCTCTCAAGTGGTTATAGTTCTCCCTTGAAGGTTGAGTTATACACCTTAAACCAAAGTTTATCATTTTAGTTCCAATCATTTTTTACTTACTTCCTTTAAATCATGATTATTCTATTTAAATACTGTGGACAGTTTTCTGAGGACTAAGTTCCACCTAACAGTTGAATTTATATGAACCATTTATAACATTCATATTACTTCCATCTGCTATGTCCCAGTAAGAAAGATTGAAGCTTATGAGCCAGCATTTATTGAACGAGTAAGAAGGAGACGGAATATTAGAGGGGCTTTTACAGGTTGGCTGATCAAAAGTGAGGAGTTGTAACAGAAATAACCTTCAGAAGACGATTAATTTATATGCCTGAATTCCAGTTTGCGTTTCCAGGGCTCAATATCGCCGATATTAATGGCTACCCACTTCTCGTCGTAACAGGTATCCAGATAGCGCTCCCCTCTATCACAAAGAAGGGTTTAATGGAAACTTTTTCTTACGCTGAAGCAGGGGGCGGTTCTTGGACAGCAATTCCCGCTTAATTGATTCCGATCAATAGTACCAAGGGATTAAGGCTGACTCGACAATCAGGAAATTGTAAACTTTCAACAAGATTATTCCAGATTTTATGTGTGTTGTTATTTTACTATGCCGCCATCCAATCGAAAGACTGTTGCTGAAAAACTGATCACCATTGTCTCTAAAGAAGCTTCGAAAATTCCTGATTTTCGCAAAAGAATCAATGAGGATTCAATTCCACTTCATGACGCCATCATGAGCGGTCTTGCCGTCATGCACTTGAAGTATCCGTCACTGCTTCAGTTTGACCGTGATTGTGTAAAAAAACCGGATAAGTTACGTAACCTGAAATCGTTATACAGAGTTGGACAAGTCCCTTGTGACACCTACCTTCGGGAGATGCTTGACCCCATTGAAACTCGCTATTTCCGCAAGTTCTTTACCCGGCTGTTTGCTTTTGTTCAACGCTCCGGGCGCCTCAGGCAGTTCGAATATTTTGACGAAGGCTATCTCGCGCCAATTGATGGAACTGGACATTTCAGCTCAGGTAAAATTGACTGCCCGGAATGCTGCGTAAAAAAGCCAGGTAGCAAGAATCCTCAGTACTATCACCAGCTATTAGCTTGCTGTCTGGTAAAGCCGGGCAAAAAGGAAGTACTCCCTTTAATGCCGGAACCCATTATTCAGCAGGTGGATGCCTCAAAGAATGACTGTGAAAAAACGGCGTTGAAACGACTTCTGTCAAACATATCCAGAGAGCACCCACACCTTAAGCTGGTTCTGAACTTCGACGATCTTTACTCCGACGGCCCGACCATCAAGCTGGTGAAATCCCACGGATACAGCTTCATCATGGTGGCAAAGGACACTTCGCATACGTCGCTTTATGAATCGGTTGACGAACTGGATAAGGCTGACAAAGTGAAACGCTATCAGTTTACCGATGAAAAGGGTCATAAGCATTGGTTCCGGTTCGTGAACAACGTCTCCATCAATAAGTCTCATAAAAAGACACTGGTCAACTACCTCGAATACGTCGAAACTGATCCGAAAGGCAAAAAATACGTCAACACATGGATAACCGATATTCAACTCACTCAGGAGAATGTGGCGAAAGTCATGCGAGGAGGCCGCGCTAAGTGGAAAATTGAGAACGAAACCTTTAACACGCTAAAAACACAGGGCTACCACCTCGAACACAATTACGGGCACGGAAAGCAACATCTGGCGACCAATCTGGCCTGCCTGACGTTCAGCGCCTTCCTCATCGACCAGATAGAGCAGCTGGCTTGCAAGTTCTTCCAGCAGGCTCTTGAAGCAAAGAAGTCCAAAAAAGCGCTATGGCATGCGATCAGGGGATTATTTGACTGGTTCACCATCGAAAACTGGGAAGACGTGTTTGCAGCGATTACTGAAGGCAGGAGTGCCAGCTTAAAGCACCTAGTAGTTGATACCACGTAGCAAAGATACTGGTGGCCCTGATTTCCTGTGTTTAGAACTTGCTGACAGATTGACTGATTAAGCAGTCGGGTGTTGTTCGGCCCGAATAAATGGCATCAAAATAATCTATTGGATCGAACATTTATTAATGGTCAGCGGGAATTGCTGGTTCTTGGACTCTGTTAATCCTCAAGCAGAAGGTATCCTGAACAATCTGCCAATTATGATTTGCTCTTCGTAGCTGAAAATCGTATTTAATATGAACGGTGGCTAAAATTTGCGCTGCCTTCATTCAATTGAACATTAAATAACCTTGGTCCATCATCCGTTTCAACCTCAACCCTTATATCTATTTTTGGATCATCCTTTGTCGTTCGTGCTTTTTCCAATTCCGACTCAGTCCATTCAGAACCGGCCTCACCCTTTTTGAACGCAGATCTCACAGGATCAGAAACGGGAAGAACCTCAACTGCAGCATTAACCAAGGGTGAACTAACAACAAATAGCGTTGAGCAGGACAATGGAAATAACCAGGGCCTTTTCATACGAGCCACCTCGGGCAAGGGAGGACTAGCCAAGTATTGTAGAAGTCACTGGCATTGCAATCTTTTAACAGAAATGAAATAGAGGTTTTCAACTATGAACCATTACTACAACCGTATAGACAGGAGTGTCATAAAACTGAAATATTCACTCTATATTCTCCCGGCTGAAATTTGTTAGCTCAACTCACATTAAAAAAATATTTTTTCGGAATGAAGTCATGAAAAAATTTATTGGAGCTATTGTCGCCATCAGCATCCTACTGACCGGCTGCAACAAGGAGAGTGCTTCTACTGAAAGCACTGCCCAAAAACCCATCGACATCAACATGAGTTTGGTTTTCAGCCCTAACGAGCTGCTGACCAAAGAGTTGGTAAAAGCGACTGATAACATTCGTGAGCGCAGTGGAGGCAGCGTAAACATCACGGTCTTCCCTGGCGGTCAGCTGCCGGTCTACAAAGATAACCTCGAACAGGTAGTGAATGGCGCCAACTGGATTGCCGTAGAAGACCTGACTTACCTGGGTGACTATGTACCTGATTTTTCTGCCCTGGCCGGCCCCATGCTGTACAACACCTATGACGAATACGTGGCCATGATGCAGACCGACCTGGTGAAAGGTCTGAAACAACAGGCTGAAGAAAAAGGTATCAAAGTTCTGAACCTGGATTACATGTTTGGCTTCCGCCACATGATTACCAACAAAGAAATCAAGAACTCTGACGATATCAAAGGTATGCGTATCCGCGTCCCTCAAAGCCAGTTGTTTATAAGCACACTGAAAGCGATGGGTGCTGCCCCGGCGTCTCTCGCCTTCCCTGAAACGTATGCGGGTGTTCAACAGGGTATCGTAGATGGTCTGGAAGGTTCAGTGTTGACCATGTACTCCACAAAAATCTATGAAGTGGCCAAGAATATGTCCATGACCAAACACTTCCTGGGCTCTGTGGGTATCTACATTTCTCCCAAACTGTGGGACAAGCTGACACCTGAACAGCAGGCCATTGTGAATGAAGAGCTCTCTGCCGGTGCTCTGTCCAACAACAATGAGCTGGTTCGTCTGGAAGCAGAATACACCGACAAGTTGAAAGAAGAAGGTGTCACCTTCAACGAAGTCGATACCACCGAGTTCAATACATTGACCTCCAAAGTTTATGACGAGTTCCCGGGCTGGAGTGAAGGTATTCACGACACCATCATGAAAGAACTCACCAAAATCCGTGAGTCCAACGCCCACTAAGGCCCAAAGAACACAAGCGAAGGAATGCTGTTTTCTGACTGAAAGCAGCATTTTTTCGTTTTAGTCATTAGCAAACCTGTGAGAGCCCATGCAAATACCCTTTATCGGCACATGGCTGTTTAAGAACCTTGAAGAGATTCTGGCTTCGGCCGCCATCTCGGTCACCGTTCTGGTCGTTATTATCAACGTTATTCTGCGATACGGCTTTGGTTTTGTAGTGCCCTGGAGTGAAGAGTTATCCGTCATCTGCTTTGTTTGGGCGGTCTATCTCGGTATCAGCTCCTGCTACAAGCACAAGCTCCACATGGGTGTTGATGTTATTGTGGCCATGCTCCCGGAGAAAGTGAAACCTGCTTTTCGCTTGTGTGTCCTGACCCTGTTACTGGGTCTTAATGCCATCATGACCTGGTTGAGCTTTGACTACCTGATGATTTCGACCAAGTCGACTCCGGTTATGGGTCTGTCCTATTTCTACATCAACAGTGTGCTGCTGTTGTGCTTTGGCATGATGTTTTTGCACACCGTTCGCTTTATTGCCCGGGAAGTTATGGAGATGCGCGCTATTCGCAATGCAAAAGCCTGAATCCAACCCTCAATCTTGATCGTTGAAGTACTGAAGTCCGTTTGGCGTAAAAAAATTTCGCTCATGGCTGTTCAGGCAACGAATTTTGCACACTTTTACTGGAATAAAGTGGTCTGATGGAAAGCTATATCCCGATATTTATACTGTTTGTTCTGTTTCTTCTGAACATTCCCATTGCCTTCTCGCTGATTGCAGCGGCAATGTCCTATTTCCTGTTTTTGAACAACACCATCCCGGTGACTCTGGTGATGCAAAAGTTCACATCTTCTGTGGAATCGTTTCCACTGCTGGCCATCCCATTCTTTATCATGGTGGGATCTGTCATGAACTACTCGGGCATCAGTAGAAGCCTACTGTCGTTTGCTGACTCCATTGTTGGTCACAAAACCGGTGGCTTAGCCCAAGTGAACGTAGCCCTGAGTACTTTTATGGGCGGAATTTCCGGCTCTGCCAATGCTGATGCTGCCATGCAATCCAAGATACTGGTGCCAGAAATGACCCAGAGAGGATATGGCAAGGCATTTTCTGCAGCAGTGACTGCAGCCTCCTCCATTATTAGTCCGGTGATACCACCGGGCATTAACCTGATTATTTTCTCACTGCTGGCCGGTGTATCCGTACACAAGATGTTCATTGCCGGTTACGTGCCTGCTCTGATGATGGCAGTGTCACTGATAATCGTTATTGCGATTATATCCAAACGTCGTGGTTATAAGCCTTCCCGTGAAAAGCCAGCCTCTGCCGGTGAACGCTTTCAGCACTTTCTGAAAGCAACCCCTGCTCTTCTGATTCCTTTTGGCATTATCCTGGGTATGCGATTTGGCCTGTTTACGCCTACCGAAGCCGGTGCCATTGCTGTTCTTCTGTGTGCCGTTGTAGGACTGTTTATCTACAAAGAGCTGAAAATCACCCACTTCCCGGCGATTCTGAAAGAAACCATTCAGGGAACCGGCAGTGTCATTTTCATCATTATTGGCGCCATGGTGTTTGGCTATTACATGACCCTGGAGCAAATTCCCCAGAACATCGCTTCAGCATTGATCGAGCTGACAGACAACAAACTGCTCCTGCTGTTACTTATCAATGTCCTGCTGTTGGTGGTCGGCATGTTCATCGAAGGCGGAGCCGCCATGATCATTCTGACACCATTGCTGCTACCTGCAGTACTGAATGCAGGCATTGATCCGGTTCACTTCGGTATTGTAGTGATTGTGAATATCATGATCGGTGGCGTAACCCCACCTTTTGGTTCCATGATGTTTACTGTCTGCTCCATTCTGAAAGTGCGGCTCACCGATTTTATGAAGGAAGTGTATCCTCTGCTGCTCGCTTTGCTGGCTGTTCTGATGATCCTGACCTTTTTTGAAGATGTAGCCCTGTTTCTGCCTAATCTGTTGACCTGATTTTTCCGGCATGAGTGGGGCGCTGTGCTCCACTCATGGTAAGAATGAATTATTATTGCAAGAAGCTACCTAACAGCGATGACAAAACTGAACCAAGACTGGAAAAATGTTGAGTGGGTACTGACAGACGTAGACGACACCCTGACCTGTGACGGGCATCTGCCACCCGAAACCCTGATCGCTTTGAAAAAGCTGCAAGATGCTGACATCAAGGTAATTGCCGTGACCGGAGCATGTGCCGGATGGTGTGACCACATTGCCCAGTTGTGGCCTGTGGATGCGGTTCTGGGTGAGAATGGCGCCTTTATTCTTGAAAAGAAAGAGGGCTTTCTGACGATTCAGGCCGATCGCAATCTGGAAGAAATACGACAAAAGCAGAATGAGCTGAAGGCAGAGGTTCTGGAAATTCTCAAAGACTACCCAGAGCTGAACCTGACTCTCGATCAATCCTACCGACTCTGCGAAGTGGCTATTGATATTGGCCAGAACCGTCCAAAAGTCGATCACGGGATTATTGAAGAGATTGTGGCACGCATTCATAAACTGGGTGCCCATGCCACAGCCAGCTCCATCCACATTAATGCCTGGTACGGCGAACACTCCAAGCGAGTGACTTCTCTGGGTTTTCTGGAAGCCAAGGGTCTGAGTCAAAATGATATTCTGACCAAAACCTGCTACGCCGGTGACTCAATGAATGATCAACAAATGTTTGAACACCTGCCTTTATCCGTGGGTGTTGCCAACATTAAAAAGTACTGGGACAAGTTGTCTCATAAACCTTCTGTGGTCATGAGTAAGCCCGGTGGCTATGGGTTTGCGGAATTCACGGAAGCTCTGCTGGCTTTGAAGGCTTGAAGGCCAGCGTTATGGCCAATGTATATTCCGTTCATCCTGAAGCTTGTCGAAGGATATGGACAAGGCACTTCGACAGGCTCAGTGCGAACGGTATCGGCTTGAAGGCTATTAAGGAATAGTCCTGAAATAACTTCCTTATTCAAATCTGCTCAAAATCCGTTCAGTCTGAAGCTTTGTCGAAGCCCAATGTCATAACCCTTCGACAAGCTCAGGGCTAACGAAGTTGGAAGCAAACAGGGAAGTTATTTCGAGACAATTCCTAAAGCGTTAAAACTCCAGCGGCCAATGCTCTGTACTTTAACCGATCACGATCATTTTTATCGGCACTGATAAGATTTTGAGCCGCTCGTTTCATAACGCGAAGCAGCTGAGTTGCAACGAAGTCCTGATCGGACCCCTTGAAACTTCGGTACAGTTGCATCAGGGTGACGAGATCGTACTCCACTTCACCACTGATCGCTTTATTACTTTTATCAAGTAAATTAACTTCCCGAACTTTGATCAGCTCCACCGCTTTGAGGGCTACCTGACCCAAACCAGCTTTCTCGACAAAACTGTCTACCATCGCCTTGGTCGCTGAGGGCAGAGAGTCAAAAAACTCCAGCTTTTCTTCAGGTGTTAACAGATTACGTACAAAAAGGGCTTTTCCGATACTGTCCGGTGAGCAGGCTAATACAAAGGCAAGAGCTGGGAAAAAAGCTTTCTTGTCATGACTGGGCATATCCGGTTTCAAAGTCTTAAGAATATAATCCAGCTGTTTTTGCACTGGCAGCAAACCCTGAGTTTGCTGAAGCAGAGTCGAATGCAATGCAGGGTCAAAGCCACATTCCAACTCCAGCAATTCGTCTGCAGTGACCACACCTCGCTCAATAAGCAGCATCATGCTCTCTTCTGAGAGTTTTGCTCCTTCTGGAACAAGCCATTCACAAGCCCATTTCGGTAACTTCTCGAGAATTGTGTGTTTAGCTTCCGGTTGCAGTTGCACATGACCGAATACTGCAGGCCCCACCGAGTCAGGGTACAGTTCAATCAGTTCAGTCAAAGTCTTCTGGCCCTGCTTTATAAGCTCACTGCTCTTGCTATTGGACATGACAGTGATCATAAAACGGGCTGCAAGAACCGGTTGCCTTCTGCTTCTCAATGTTCTGTATACGTCTTCAGCCAGCTTACCGCTGTATTGACAGGCAAAATCTGGCAGTTTCTGAATTTCTGTAAGAGATCCGTGCTTCACGAGGAATTTGAGGCGTCCAGGAGATAACCCGGGAGCCAGTTTCAGATACTTACCCAGTTTGGCAAGAAAACGATCCGCCGACGCCAGTCGTTCCTCCGGAATCAAACTGAATAGATACTCTGCCTGTTCAAGCGTCACATCCTGAGCCATATCGTCGAGATAAAAGCTGTAGAGCATAGTCTCAAGTATTCTGCTTTTACTCTCTGTCGAAGCATTTTCCGGATACAGCAGTCGAACAACCTGCAACCCCTCTTCCTCATTCATTGGAATATGAGGAAGTAATGCTGCACAGGCTTTTTCCTGATCGTCAAAATCGGGAAAACGCGCGCCTTGAATGTTTCTCAGTTCCAACAACAGATTAAAGACGGTATCAGAACCTTCCTGTAAAGGTTTCTTGCCCAAAACCAGTCTGCCGAGTTCTTCAGTCAGCTCATCTTCTCGTGACAGTGTCTTCGGCTCTGCCACTGAAGCAGAACCAGACTCTACGGCATCAGAGAATACAGACGTTGTAGAGCTAGGCTCTGGTGACTCATACACCCCCTTCCAGCGGTTTATTCCACTTTCCAGACGTGCAATAACTGTTTCGAGCTCAGAACTTGGGACGGATGAGCTTTCAACATGAGCTTTAATTGCGCTGATAATGATCTGGAGCTCTTTCACTCCCAAGCTGAAGACCAGTTCATCCACCCGCTCTGGAGTCAAACCATCCACCTTTTGTGCCAGTAAATCGACAGGATGAGCTTCCTGGCAGATACCAGAGGGTAAATATTCATGCTCAGTCATCCAGACAAGACGGAAGGCAGGAACCGGAGACGGAGAGTTCAAGGCTTCTCTCATCTTCTCCAGCCCTTTCTCTTCATCTGCATCACAGCCGACCCCCTGATACAGGGCCGCTCCCAGATAAAAATCCCTTTCAGGAGAATGCACCAGTGAAGGTGCTGCCAGATGTCGATAGCAGACAGTAGCTGTGGCGGCATTGGTATAATCGCAAATAGACTCTGAACATAACCAGTCAAACAAACGACACTGAGCGCCCAGATCAGAACGTCCCCCTTCTCGGGCAATGATCATAGGTATTTCGGCGACAACCGGCTTAAACCCATGGCGCCATTCCAACATGGATTTCTCATAAGACGGAGCCTTATAAGCGGCTTTGATACTTTGATAACAGTCGTAGGCCTTATCAGGTTGCCCAAACTTCAGATAAGTTTTTCCCAGAGCCGTTAATACTGCTCGGTCAGCTTGGAACTGTAATTCACTGATTGTTTTTTCAGAGGGTAATTCATCAGGGGTTGCAGCCAGAATGATTCGGCTTACCTGATAAGGCAGAGTTTTCTTCTTCAGACAGTCTAAAATGTCTTTCCTATGCTCAAAACCGATGATACCAAAAGCCTCAGCCGCCAGAATGAGATTAGCCTTTACACCCTCGCTGACTTTTTTATCTCTCAGGTAAGTCTGTATAACGGGTACACAATCCTGTTCACAAAAATATGCCTGCAAGAGATGAGTAAAGGGTGCTTCATCATCGGCTTCCACAATAGGAATGCGAGTCACTTCATCCAGACTTTTAGGATCTCTTGATAAACGACTTTTGACACCCTCAACAAAACTCACAGAGGACACGGGAATGACAGACATCATTTTGGTCAGATAGCCTACCTGAAAAACAGCGCATTCATGGTTCATTTTCAATGCTTTGAAGAATTCTGCATCAAAACCATGTTTAACCTTGGTCAGATTTTCTGCAATCAGTTCAGGGGATCTAACTACCGCTGCCGTTAGCTTTTCCTGCAGCTTAACTTTTTTATCCAATGCCTCCGTGGCGGGCACTCTATCGGACAGGTAAACAGCTTCTGCCTTTAAGAGTCGGGCATTCAGTTCACCCAGTACATAATCGAGACCTGCTTTTTCAGCGTTCAAATAACCCTGAAGTTGCATGGCGAGAAATAGAGCTTTTCTCGGATTCTCCTTCTTTAAAGCAGAAAGAAGTGAAGCAGATCTCAGGATTAAAGCCTGAGGTTCGGGTTCATCATAAGCGGCTTCAAGTGCCTTTTCCAGCGCCTGGCAGCCTTGTTTCACATCTTTCCAGGGTGCCAGAGCTTCTAACTGCTCATTGGTGCTGCAAAGCGCAGTGTATTTTAAAGGGAGCATACAGTGATACAAGGGTGACAATGCAGTCAGCTTCTCACTGCAAGTACCAAAATCAGAATCAGATAACCATTTCCCCGATGACTCATCTTCACCTTCAGTAAAGTGATTCAAAACACTTTCAGCATACTCAGTGGCCCTTGCCATCCCTCTTTCCAGATTTTTAATTTCCTGCTCCACCTGAAGTTGCAGGCTTTCAAACTCAACGGGCTCAATCAGAGCACAATTATTCGCTAAAAAGTCAGTCGCCTTTTCAATCCAGACTCTTTTGGCCTGAAGATTCAAGTCGTCCTTAAGAGCTTCTTTCAGCCGGCTCAGCTGCGAGCACTTGGCTTTTACATCAAAAGGATGATAAGAAACCGGATTGAACCGGTTCAATTCAAGATAAACAGCAGGTAACTGTCTAAAGTTGATTTCTGTCCCTAACACCACTACATCAGGATCAGGCATTCCGTACTTGCCTTTTGATTTAACTCGGTAAAGCCTGTACTGCTCATTGGCTTCCGCTGTACGCTTCTGCTTTTCAAGCATCCAGGCCAACTTCAGATGCAGCTCAATATTCTCCGGATCATCCTGATCACCCAGAGCTATGGCTAACTTCAGAGCCGCCTCAGGATCCTCCATAAACTCGTGATTAGATCTGAGCATGGGCACCAGCTGACTGAACTCAGGATCCTCATGCCAGGCTTCGAGTAACTCGACGTTACCTCCCACACAGTGAACCAATTGGGATAGAACCTGCTCAAGCGTCATCTTGCTGGAGGCGTGCCATAACACACTCATCCGGTAGAGCGCAGCCACAGGGTTTAAAGCAATAGCATCAACCACCAGATGATCGTCGGCTGTGCCGGTTTTCAGCATCTGGGCGTAGTGTCGGAGAATCAACATTTCAGGATTAAGACTGAAAGGAGCCGCTTCAACAGCACGATAGAAGGCATCAAGACGCTCACATTTTTCCAGAGCACCTGAGTGAGCCGGTAACTGCCGCAAATTATTGTTGTAATATTTTAATATATCCATACAGTTGGTCGGTCCCGCCTGGGCCAAGCAATGCGTATTGGATATTTTGAGGAGTTCTATAGCCTTAAGTATCTGTTGCTTCTCCGAATATGAAACTAATTCGAACGGTTCGGACAATGCCCCCCCCATCTCTTCCATATACTCCGTATACCCCATATAACAACTGTATCCGGCATAGGCCAGATCCGGGGTATAGTGCAAATAGGGAGCTTCTATATCAGTGAAGAACTTCAAACACTCTGAATAGTTCGATGTGGCTCTATATTCTCTGGCCACTAAAACGGTTGCTGCAGCAAATCCATTCTTTTGAAGAAGTTTTAATTTTCTAAGGCCTTCTCTTCTATCTCTGGTTTTCAGTATCAGGACCGCTTCCCAATAGCTGCTGAATGTCGCATGATATTTTTTCTCTTCAGCAGTCTGCAGTTTCTTTTGCCACCTGGAAGACTTGCTACTCAGCTCAGTCACTTTAGCGGGATCAATTGGGCCGAAAGCAGCTTCAACATAGAGCCATGGAGCCAGACGAATCAGCTTCACGTCACGACTGCTCGTAAGAGTTTTTTCAAGCTGTGTACGTGCAGCAAGCAAGTCCACGCCTTTTTCACTGCGTACCAGCCTGACCAGTTCAAGAATCACCTTGTCTCTATCATCTACAGGTTTGAGCAGATGTTCGTCTTTATGAAGAGATAACTGCTTGATTATTCGCAGAGCCTCGCAGTCCATAAACGGCGAAGTAGCGGGCGTTTCCGAAAACAGTACCTCCCTGACCAGTTTCTGTTTGGCTACTACCGAGCCATGGTCGGCTGCATTCCGATAACAATACAGTTCCTTATTCTTGGATGCCTGAATCCAATCACTGCCTGTTGCAGCAGCCTTTGCGGTAGCCAGGTACCATTCAATACGTTCTTCCCTGTTTTTGTCAGACAGGACCCCCTCAAGCTTTACAATGTCCAAACTCCCATTCAGTAAACAAATCAGATACATGGATTCAAGATACTGTATGAGTGCGCTGTTTTCCGGTGTTTCCTTTCTGGCTTTTTCCAGCATTTCCTCGCTAGTCTTCAATCCTTCTGCGTATTTCTTACTCTTAACTTGAACCGTCAATATGACCAGTTCTCTCCTTAAGCCTTCGGAATTAACAGACACCATTTTCGGAAATGCCGATAGCAGAACTTCTAGCCTGAGAGATAATCCCTTCTTGATTGAAGGCTCTTCTGCAACAACCACCTCTACCTTTCTTTTAACAGAATCAAAGGCTTCAGAATCAGAGGCTTCAGAATCAGAAGAATCAGGCAAAAGCGGATCGACCTGAACAACAGACACAGGCTGTTCTTCCTGATGATCAAGAGACGTTACGGGGGATGTGGGGGTTACAGGGCGATCGCCAGTTCCTTCAAGCACTCTAAACTCCTTTCTAGTAGAGATGGGGTCAATGCAATTAAGACTGGCATTCTGGTTATAAGTTCCTGATAGCTCTCATTCCGTCAAGATCAGGCACCTGAATCATTCACCCAGATATAACGTAGGGATATGGGTTTCAACCACTTCTCCCTTATATTCCTCAATCCTGTAGGCTGCCGCACCGGCTTTGGAAGACACCACATGATAAAGTTCGCCGTCTACATAGTGCAGTGCAACACTGTCATCAGCAGCGACTCCCGGTGAAATCAGGCCTTCACTCACAAGTCTGTGATAGATTGGCTTTCTTTCAGCCTCACCATCGTAGTGAGGGCAGTTACTGCCCGACAAAAATCCAAGGCACGAATAAGGAGCAAGGGCCTGCCCGAAAGAATCGGTCACACCCTCTTCAAACCAGCAGATAGAGCCTGCACTGATACCACAGAGCACAACCCCGCTCTCCAGGGCTTTTTTCAAGATCCTGTCAACACCATGAACCGCCCAGATAGCCAGCATATTGGCTGTATTACCACCACCGACATAAATAATGTCTTGAGACAGCAGAAAAGCTTCAAGATCTCGTTTGTCTCTGCGAAAGAGCTCAAGATGAGTAGGTTGACAGTTTGTTTGGGTAAATCTGCGATAAAAACGGGTAATGTATTCCTCGCTGTCGCCAGAAGCGGTGGCCAGAAAGCAAATACGGGGATTGCCGCCTGCACTGCTGAGAATATAATCATCAAGAAACGGTGAGGCCTCCATGGAAAAACCCCCTCCTCCCATGGCTATGATTTGCTGCTTGAGCATTTTTATATCCTCATCCTGATGAGCAGGCCACTAATAATAAAATTTGCTTCCATATTAACTACCCTCAAGTGACCCCGACTTCTTAATAAAAATCATTGTGCTTTATATAAAAACTGCGCCACTTTTCCATGAGATTCATTCGACTTTGCTCCATCTTATCAATGATATCTTCGACACATTTGTTACCTCTACTGACCACTTTGCCAGCCCTGCTGACCAATTCACAATCTGTTGTGAACTATTTCCTCTGCTAGATGGTCTGATTATTCATTGAATGACTGACTCTTGGCTAATTAATAGGAATTTTTCGAATGATTCATAGCCACTCTGAAGACTACCGGACCTCTTCGCCCTCAGGCAATAATGAAGGCACTTCCAGCGATGCAGAAGATCTTGAAAAGGTTTCTGCCCAGTTCTCTATGATGGAGGTAACCGAAGCACAAGAAACAGAAGTACGTTCCAAAAAGGATTACGACCGCTTTGGTAAACCCATTAAGAAGCTGACGCAAATGTCGGTCAGGGCCGAAAAAGAAAGACTGTGTCGCCTGATCGATCAATTTAATGAAAAACCGGATGACGCACAGGAAGGGGAACTGCTGGCCTGCCTGCATCAGATGTACGGCAAAGGTTTAACTCATTGTCATTTCAGTGATACACCACTGCATCCAGTCGCTGAAGCTACCAATGTCAGTGACCATGATCAGACTCTTCTCATAGCTATCCGGGAGCAGAAAAGCACCAGTCATAAAAAAAGATCTCTGGCGATTGCCCGCATGACCTGCTGGCTGGTCAAAGACAGGGCCAGACTCGATGTGCTGAAGCATTTCAGTCAGTATCTTTGTGGTGAAGATCTGGCCTACATAGCTCGCCACTCACGCCCTGTCATCGCCAGCTATATTCTGGAAAATAAACTGCCTCTGATGAGTGCTGAAGCCATCAGCTCGATTGCCAACGCTCATCCTGATCTGGTCGCTCAATTTGTAATGGACCGGCACTGTCTTACCCATGAGAGTGAGTGGCCTCAACTGTTCAAGCTATGCCAGCAATGTCCACATCTGGCTGAAGCCGTGTTTAACAATAACCTGTCACTGACTTATCTGGGCTATCGACACCGTGCCGCGTTAGCCCTTGCCTCGACTGAAAAGGCTGAAATACTTCAGGCTGAACTGGTCAGCGAAATATTCAATCACGTGGGAGAGCCCTGTTCTTACGATGAACAAGCTGCATGGCGGCTGTTAATGTGTCATCAATCACTGGCCCTGGAATGGCTGGCAGGCATAAGGGACTTAATGACCGAAGATCTTCATCCGATCATGATGGCGGAAATCCTGTCCCGCTACCCCGACTTAAGAAAAACAGAGGGGATGGATTTGCAGAAGATTCTGGGAGACCAGGATGCTGCCTCTCTGCTGCTGACCCGAAGTCTGATTTCATTCATTGACATTGCTCAGGACTATATCCGCACAAAAATGACGCCAGAGCAAAAGCTGGAGCTGCTGAATCATTACCCCAACCTGGGTATGTTGATTCTGCCCATGGGACAAAAGCTGGATCAGGCAGGCTTCAGCGACCTGATGGACTGCTATACCAGCACAGCCGGCAGTGTTCTGTGCAGCTTTTTTCTTAGAAACCTGGGTCCCAATGCACAAAAGGAATTAATGACGGAACTGGCCAACCCTGCTGCTCTGGCATTAATGCGTGAACATCAAAGGCAGTGGCAATTCAACCAGAACAGTAAGCCGTACCCGGAAGCCTTTCAACTACTGCAAAGCCCAGCTTTAATGAACAGGCTGAGTAAGGAGACCAGCGAGCAGCTCCAAACAGCCTATCCCAGCCTGATTGCACTCAGAATGCTATTAAGCATCCATCAGCCTGCACTGACTGTTCCTAATCACCTGATCATTGAAGCCAGTTCCAGAAGCCAGACATTGGCATTTGAAGTCATGAAGCACCCGGATTTTAATGATTATGAAAAAATGCAAGCAGCCGAGTATTTCCAAGACACCTTAATGGCTCTGTTAGAAAAGCCGGAATCTTTTCTGAAGTCACCACAAGAGCTCATATCAGATATTCATTTTCTCGGCACTATGCTTGTGTCACCACACCAGAAACGAGCGGCGATTCTGGCGCTTCAAAAAGGCTTTCTGAACTCTGCAGAGAGTACTCTGCTCTACAGTTTGTGTCATCAGCACCCTTTGTTTGCCGATGCTCTTCAGAACCAGCCAGAGCTTTTGTCAAAGATGTCACTGGAAGTGCTGTTTAATCTCTGTATGAAAAACCCGGCTTTTCACTTTCGTATGTCAAACGAGGAGAATCTGGCAGAAATATGGGGGAACATCGTCGCTTTCTGCCAAGAACAGCCAGAAGTATTAGAGTCTCTCAATAGCCCTTACTTTCCAGTACCTGATCATTCTGTTGAACAACATACCGCCACTTGCGACACGGTTGAAATGGAAAAATTTCTGAGACAAACAGAACAACTGCAAACAAGAACCGCTCATTTGGAAAAGGTCAAACCAGAGTTTTTCCGATTACCACAAGATATAATGACCGCTATTCACTCGGATCGAGTGAAAGCCAGCGGCGTCTGTAGCGGATTTTGCCTGGATTATGCTCGCTGGCAGGTCTTGCACCCTGAAAAACACCCTACGGATTATATGGAAAAAGCTGAGAAATACTACCTCTCGGATCAAGGGTGGATGCATCATAAGAGCCTGCCCGAGCGGCTGGATTTCCTGCAAAGGCAACACAAGCAATTTGTCACTGAGGGCGAAGAGGTTAGCTACAACCATCAGGGCGCTACTTTTATAAACACGGATCGTTTGCAAGAGCTGCTGAGAGAACACAAAATTCTTTATATTTCCCAGGAACAGCACAGTTGCATCGTTCAGCTATGGGATGTTCCCAATACCGGAGGTGCCCAGCAACTGGTGGTTTATGATCCCAACGAAGGGATCTGCTGCTTTATTGGTTGCACGACAGATGCTCTCTGGAGTCGAGAGATTCACAGTCAACTCGATGAAGCATTAAAAAATGGACTTTTGAAATACGGCAGTGAAGTCTGCATCAAAGCCCATATCGTTGACATTGAAGCTGTTGCTACGCAGCACACAACCCCTGTCCAATACCGAGGTATTAACCATCAAGAGGATGCAGAAGAAAGGATGGAATGAAGTCCGGTCTGAATAAAGACCTGTTGATTTCATCAAACAACGGATTTACTCAGAATCATGGATGACACCGTTTCACCCTTAACCGTTTCATCCATGACTTTAACGATACGGTTAAAGCCTTGCCTGACCCAAAAATGAAGAGCGGCCTGATTACGGGTGTAGACCTCCAGCCATAACTCCTGAATCTCAGGATTTGAACGAACCTGCTGTTCAATAGATTCTAAAGTGTGCCTGCCCAACTGTTTCCCTTGAAACTCCGGAGAAATTGAGAGCATTGAAATCCAGCAGACCCCTTTTCTAGCCTGATGATAGTTGCAATGGAAATAGCCCACAGCCCGATTATCCGGATCCATTATTTTTCTCAAAAAGAAATCATCTTTTTGGTGTTCAGCGTAAATCGACTGATAAACCTCCATGGACCACACGCCAAAAGAAGGATCGTGTTCGCTTACCGAAGCGTTCTGCTCAAAAATCGTTTTCATCAAAGGGATTTCATGTTCAGAGAACGTACTGACTTTGATGTTTTCATTGTTCCACTGTTTTTTCATACTTCCGACTCGGGATTTGTCTCGATATAAACTCGCGATTAAAACATAAGCTCCGTTCACCCTGAGCCTGTCGAAGGGTGGTTGCTAGGGATTTGATCAAATAAGGAAATTATTTCCGGACTATTCCCTACCTTCTCTCCGTCATATCATACAACTGTTGCCACTCTTCTCTGAGCACGCCCAGCTTGATTGAATCGTAATAAGTGCCCTTAAAGTACCTGACACGTCGAAGCCTGCCTTCAATCTTGAAGCCAATGCTTTCTCCACAGGCAATCATCCCTGGATTTCCGGACCAGGTGGTCATACCCATTCGAGCAATGTCACAGGTATCAAAAAGATGGGATATCCAGGCAACTAATGCCTGTTTGCCAATCCCCTTCCCCCATTGGCGACTGTCATAAAGAGCAATTCCTGCCTCCAGCCAGCGGGTATTTTCATCCACCCAGTAACAGGAGACGGTTCCTACCGGTTGAGAACGATACTCTATGACTTTTTTGTTCCGGCCTTCTAACAAGTCCTGAAAAAGTCCTTGTTCAAAGCTGTCTCTGGTGGGCGTTTGATAAGGAAAGTAAGGGGCATTGAACTCAGTCCAACGTTCATCGGCAGTCACCAGATCATAGAGCCGGTCGCTTTCATCGGGCAGGGCTTTTCTTAAAACAATATCCTTGTAATCTATTCCACTCATTCAGATTCACAGTTCGTTATTTTTCTTCGCTTATACAACATTTTTACGAGCGATCACCGAGAACGTATGCCAGTGTTTCTCGGGACCTCTGGCCGTCGGTCCACGTCGGTTTCGCTCGGAAAATTCCAGTATTTCAAAACCATCAAACAGAGCTTTGACCTCCTGCTCGCTTAATGGAGTCAGAATATGACGCTTGTCTTCCAGCCACTCATCTTCAGGACCCAGGAAATCACCACAGAAGACACCTCCAATCGGAATGGCCGCCCTTATTTTCTGCCAGATAATCGGGAATGATTCCGGGTGGGCAAAAAACAAACTGGCATTCGCTACCACTAATCCCGCATCGGGATAGGTAAATGATTCAAAATCGGTGCAATGAATCGTAACAGCAGATTCATCAGCAAAGCGTTTACTACAAAACTCCACTGATTCCTGATTAATATCAAAAGCAACAACGGAATAACTCTGGCTGAGCAGATAGGCTGTATCACTGCCCGTTCCGCAACCGCAGTCTAATGCAACAAGAGATCCGGATTGGTTTTGAGCAACGGCTGCCTCGGTTCTCTGTTTATGAGGATAGGCAGCCACCTTTTGATAGTACTCACTCCATGTTTTCTTTTTTTGTTGATCCATTTTTATACACCCTGAATCTACTCGGATGGTTATTTTTTATTTCGAAACCGGCATGACTCCACTGACCATAAAGATCAAGGCCATGGGCAGTAAGAACCCACCTTGATTAGAAGTTTTATACGAGGTTGTATAGGGCTCGGGCGGCAAAGTCACTGGGGTGGGTTTTTCCTGTTTTTGCCAACCGCCGGTCTTGTCCATTTTATAGAGCCTTAACAGGTCGGCTTTTTCACGACCCCTAACTCGTGAATTCTCTGCCGCCATTGGATGTTCTGGAAGTACGCAGTGTATTCTTGAGCTGCTCGGCGCCACGAAGAAATTCGAGAATGCCTTCCAGTTTATGATCCATAAATACTCCGGGAAAAGTTAAACCGCTTTTTTAACCATCAGGTGAGAGTCGTAGTCATAGCCCAGCTTTTTGTATAAGCCCTGGGCTCGGTCATTAAAGCTGCTGACATTCAAGCCAATGTCCGTCGCGCCCTGTTCTGAAAAATAAGTCTCAATGGTGCTCATCAGCTCAGTGGCCGCTTCACTGCCCCGGTATTCAGGCAACACAACCAGCTCATTGATAAAGCCCACCGTTTTTGGCCATGTAGTGATGGAGTTCATCTCCTTGATCTGACCGGAAACCATACCTGCCAGCTTTTGATCGACATGGGCCAGAAACACGACAAACTTCCCGGAACGATAGTGATCAAATATATTCCGCTTTACCCGCTCATTGTGCATAGCTTCAGGTGTTCGATATTCTTCCGGGCGGCTCTCGTGATGAAAACGATCCAGTTCATACATCAGTTCAGGCAGAAGGTCTATGTCCTCTTCAGAGGCTTGTCTGATTACCAGATTACTCATTGACTTCACCTATCCAGCACACTCTTGTTTTTCTGAAAATATTGTCTACTTTTTCCGGCTCGTAGGGTGAATCCAGGGTCCCTATGGCAATAGACACCCATTCAGCATAATCAGGGCTGCCTCCCCATTCCAAACTGGAGCCGCATTGTCCGCAGAACTTTCTTTCGATGGTGCCTGATGAGTTATAACTTTTCAGAGAGCCCTCTCCCTGCACATACTCCAGATCTTCTTTTTTAACACTGGCATAAGTGGCGAAAGCAGCACCATGCTGCTTCTGGCACATAGAGCAATGACAATGAGTGACTTTTTTGGGCTCGGACAAAATCTGATATTGCACTGATCCGCAAAGACAGCTTCCTTTGTACATATTCAGCTCCTGTATTGATAGCGCTCAGACTTAGGAATAGACCGGAAATAACTTCCTTATTTGACCAAACCCCGCTCGGGCTGAGCCTGTCGAAGCCCAATACCACTACCCTTCGATAAGCTCAGGGTGAACGGCATCCGAATGTAAATCTGGAAGTTATTTCGAGATAAATCCTAAATACCCTTAATCAACTGAATAGAGGGCGTGTCTTCTCCCCAAAGCTCGTCAAAATCTTCCAGAGGCGTAAATCCATGCTTCATATAGAATTCATAGGTCTTCTGGTAATCAACATTCTTGGCCCGTGGACTGAGCGTTTTGACCTGGATGAATTTAGCACCTTTCTCCTTCAGCTCATCTTCAACCCTTTTGTAGAGCTCTCCACCAATACCAGCCCGGTGATACTCTTTTCTAACAGCCAGGACATGCAGTTCAGCCACTTTCGGGAAATGAAAGTTCACCGCATAAAAGCCTATCAACTGGTCATTATGCCAGGCCGTAGAGGTCTCCATTTTATTGATATCTTCGATATAATGCTGAATAGAATCTTCCCGGCCAAACCATTCCGGAACCGTTCTGAGTACAGATTCGCACTCTTTTCCGAGACCCAGGACTCCACGTTGATAGGTGACTTCTGATGTCATAAATACTTCCTTTTTTAATTCTTATTTTTCTGGCTCCCATGCTCCAGAGTGGAAACCTATGCCACTTCGCAGGATGCTTAGTATGCATTCCACGAAGGATCGTGGGAACGAGTAGAAACGCTATTTCCAACCCTGTTGATGATTCGCTATCAAGAATTATTGCCCCAGTCTTCGTCGCAGTATTGCTTAACTTTGACATCAGGACCCAGCACAATACTGTGGCAGAGGTTTTTCGCATAAGGCCCTTCCCAGATTTCATCCAGAGGGCGGGACTGAAGACTGGTCAGCAATGTTTTAATAAAAGCGCCGTGAGAGACCACCAGTACTTTCTGGTCCTGATGCTGACTGATAATTTGCTTGATCACCGAAACAGAGCGGTTTTCTAATTGATGAAATGATTCAGCGCCCTCTCCTCTGAATAGACTTGGCTGTTTCCAGAAATGGAAATGATCCTGTGCGTACTCTTTTTCTACCTCCTTATAGGTCATACCTTCCCAAGTTCCCATAGATATCTCTTTCAGCTCATCAAGCTGTTGGACAGGTATCTGCCGATCTCCAAGAAGCAATTGAGCAGTATCATAGGCCCTTGCACTGGAAGAGCTGTAAACCGCATCAAACTCGATGGATTCAATCTTGCTTCTGGCGGCAATGGCCTGAGACTTTCCAAGCTCGGTTAAAGGTGAGTCCTGAGAGCCCTGCATCCGCCCTTCAAGATTCCACTCCGTCTCTCCATGTCTGAATATATGCAGTTCTGCCATAAAAACCTCCTTTTTATTTTGGAATTTCTTCCTGATTCGCAGCAGGTAAAAGTTCATTCAATCCTGAAAGGAATCTTCTTTTCCAACATCGTTCAGCTTGATTAAATTTCAGTCTGGCAACCAGACAATAGAATCACTCCTAACATTGTGTCAGGTACTCTTTAATGTCTGAGATTCCTTTGGCTTTTCTGGCTCCAATGCTTCATAGGGTTTTGTGACATCCTCTGAAGCATTGGAATCTATGTCACTTCACAGCAGCGCTTAGTATGCATTCCCATGAGGATCGTGGGAACGAGGAATAGATTGAAGAAGCATTCCTTTAGGAAAACGCTTCTTATCCCACTATCAGCTTGCCAATAATGGCTTCACCAAAAACAAGCATAAAGCTTGAAACACTATAAATAACAGCGCAAGCGAGAAGGTTTCGGAACCTTCTGAGAATCTGAAATAACAACAGAACAATGAAGGGACCAAACAGAGAAATGGCTTTAATAGCAACCTTGCCAGACTCTTCCTGAGTCTGAATATGGATGCTCATGTAAGCACTCACCAGAAACATGGCAACTGCCGTGAAGTATACCGCTTGTTTATGCTCTGAAAGATTTTTTAGCATAGTTATTTATTCTTTTAGTTTTGGCTTACATGCTTGGCACAGTTGAAAAATCAGGGCAAGGTATTCCCATAAGGGAATGTAGGAGCGATGTCGAAGAGCAGGTGCTTCAAGAAAAAACAGTTGAGAAACCAGAGGGCCAGCTATCAGCCCTCTGTTCGGCCAACTTACTTACCCCCAATACTCAGACGGGAGAAACGAATCACCGGCGCATAGAAGTTTCTGGACTGGGACGTTTCCAGTACAGACCCCATAGCGTCTATCTCGTTCAGCATCTTGTAGAAGTTGCCTGCTACTGTGATACCACGAACGGGCTGTACACGCTTGCCATCACGGCATAAGAAACCAGACGCACCGAAAGAAAAGTCACCACTGATGGCATCAGCTCCTGAGTGAACACCTGCCAAATCAACCAGCTCCAGGTATTCTCCACCTGTTACTTCAGCATGACTTGAACTGCCCACGGCTATGACTTTATGCCTTGGGGCAACATCCAGACTGCTCTTTGCACCACGAGAGGCACTGGCCGTATTCTCCGCTTCCAAAGATTTTGCTGTATGGCTGTTATGCAACAAGGTTTGCAGTTGACCTTTTTCAATCAACTGATTGTCCCTGGCCGCATAACCTTCGCTGTCAAAGGCGCAGATATTCATACCACCTTCGACGTAAGCTTTATCCGTAATGCTGAACAATGGGCTGGCTACTTGCTGACCCAGCTTTTCCCGCCATGGATTGACACCTTTCATGGCACCCACACCAGAGAAGCAGAGTCCAAAAGCACCCAACAGGCTGCTCAGGGCATCAACCTCAAAGATCACACTGTAGCTACCTGTCGCTACAGGCTCACCTTCCAGCAGATCATTCGCCAGATCATAGCCATGATCGATACAGAACTGAGGCTTGAGCTCACTGAAACTTCGACCACAGGAAGAAGCACCATCCATTGACTGTTTGCCATCCTTTTCCAGCAGGGTGTAGGCATAGCAACTAAAAGAGCGCTCTTTATGCTCACAGAAACTGCCCTGAGTGTTGGCAATCAACAACTGGCTTTCTGACTCGCCATAGCCGTTATAGGGAGAACTGGGTTCAAAAGGTTTATTCACCACACCCTGTTCCAGGCTGAGAGCCAGAGCAATTTTTTCATCAACGGATACACTATCCGGCTGATGAATTTCATCCATATCCGTTGAAATTTTGCTATTCAGACAACTGATCTGCTGATGCTCATCGACCTTGGCAAACCGGGCACTTTCCAGAGCATTTTTTATCATCAGATCCAGACTGGCGGGCTCCAATGATTCTGAGTAACTGGTCGCTACTCTCTGATCCTTGATCACACGGACACCGATGACCTGGCCTGAAGTCACCTTGTATTCGTCCAGTTCTCCCTTGTTGGCTTTCAGGGAAAAACTGTTGCTGCCACTGGCAATCACATCGGCTTCAGCCCCTTGACCCTGGACTGAATTCAGCACGTGTTCGATGGCTTTCTGCAATTTGGCTTGTTCGCTCATCAGTTACCACCTCCTACTGTGATTTTGTCCACTTTGAGAGCAGCCTGCCCAACGGTTGTAGGTACAGAACCACTGACAGAACCACACATGCCCGCAGCAAAGTCCAAATCAGCACCAATCATACTGATCTCTTTCAGTACTTTTGGCCCCGTACTGATCAGAGTGGCGGTTTTCAGAGGTTTACTGATCTTTCCGTTTTCAATCAGGTAAGCTTCCTGCACGGCAAAGTTGAATTCACCGGTACCCGGCTGGACCGATCCGCCCCCCATTTTCTTGGCATAGACACCCCGCTCAATGCTGGACACCATATCCTCCAGTGAACTATTGCCTGCCTCGATAAAGGTATTTCTCATACGGGAAGCCGGAGCGTATTTGTAGCTTTCACGACGACCTGAGCCCGTTCTTTCAAAGCCCGTTTTCAAGGCGCCCATTTTGTCGGCCATGAAGTTGGTAAGAACACCGTCTTTGATCAGCTGGGTCTTGCGGGTTTCCATCCCTTCATCATCAATATTGATGGAGCCCCATTTATTGTCCAGGGTACCGTCATCCACAGCACTGACCACCGGATTCGCAATCACCTCACCCATCTGGTCGTGGAATACAGAGGCCTGTTTGGCAACTGACGTTGTTTCCAATAGATGACCACAGGCTTCGTGGAAGATAACCCCGCCAAAACCATTCCCAATGACCACCGGCATTTCACCGGAAGGACAGGCGTCAGCATTCAGCTTTACCAAAGCCTGTCGGGCTACTTGCTGGCCCAGTGCTTCGGCATCCAACTGTTCATTGAGCTCCCAACCGGTAAGAGCGCCAGGAGCCTCAAAGCCAGTAGCTTGTTCATTACCTTCCTGTGCCACAGCGTTTCCGGCAAAACGAGTGTAATGACGGGTGTCGTGTGTATGAAGGCCTTCAGAGTTAAAAATTTCTACCCGTTGTTCACGCTGCAGAACACTGCCCATGTACTGGACAATCTTGTCGCTTTCCTTTCTTGCCGCAGCATCGGCCTTGCGCAGAAAAGCAATTTTGGCGTCCAGATTGGCACTCTGGCTCAGAGCCTGCATACAGGGGTGATGATCCTGGAATTTATTGAGGTTCAGGGCTCCGGCCTGGGCGATCTGGTCTCTCTGATCCTTGGCCGCCAACAGCGCAGTCACTCGCTTCAGTTCCTGCTCATCAGAACTGTTGGTATAGCCATAGAGGATTTTATGGCCGAAAAAAAGACGGATTCCAATACCAAAGTCGATACCCGAGTTCACCTTGTCCACTTCACCAGATACCAGCTGCACAGAACTGTTCTGGTGGTGTTCAACAAATAACTCGGCAAAGTCAGCCCCCATAAACAGGGCGTGGTCAATAACTGCTTTTGCAGTAGCAGAATTCAGCATTATTGCTCCTTGTCTGGTTGGTACCCATTTTTTGGATGTTACTCTCAGGGTTTCAATCGATACCCACCCGTGCTTTTGGCACAGACTGCAGTACCTATATCGATGATCATTGACCCATGTTCGGTGGTTTAATGTCTACGACAGAGCGGCAATATTGATACCATAATCGATACGCCCGTCACTTGTCATGCGTACACAGAGAGAACCATCAAGACGGCCAGAAGGAAGTTTGGCTGGAATCTTGATGGCAGAAGGAGTGAGAGGTTGGACTACGGTTATTAGATTCTGCCCCTGGATTCAATCTTAACCAGCTCATTCCCTTTGAACTCCAGACGATAGTAGCTACTGGAGATTTTATAAACCCACTCTTCCAGACCCAGCACCTTAATGCGTTTACCCCGCCTTTCTTCATCGATATAACCAGTGGATTCACGGTACTCAGGCTGTCCACATTTGGAAGAGACCTCATATTTCAAGTCTCCCTTCTGCACCAGGTGAGTCCCACAGCGCATGGCATGGGAAGTAGCAGGCAGTGCCAGTGCTAATGAGAGGACAAGTGAAGGGGCAATTTTATTCACTGGTTTTCTCAACATAATATGGATTGTTTTTAGATTCCTGATACAACGAGTGGTGCCCTTCTTGAGGCATAAAACTGCCCCTGAAAAACACCTTCTGACTTCCTTATCCTGATGACGATGAGCATACCACTACCAGCTTAAGCCTCACAGGGCTATCCATTGTGAATCCAGAGACTTACCCTGATTTGTACACTCCCTGACAACCGGCAATGTCCAGACTGTTCTACTAGTATGGAGGCATTGTTCAACCCATTTTGTTCAATCCATTCTGATAAATCTAATGAAGCAACAATCCAGGCCAACACTCTGGCACGCCTACTCAGCTCTTGGAGGGGCACCTCTAAAAGTCACTCACAGTCAGGGGGTTCGTTTAACTCTCATTGATGGCCGCGAGCTCTTGGATGGCAACATGGGATGGTGGGCCATGCTGCATGGATACCATCATCCTTACATCGAACAGAAAATGCATGACCAGCTGGCGACACGGCCCCACGCTCCCATGTTTTCTGAGCTGGTTCACGAACCTGCTGAGCGACTGGCTGATAGATTAACCAAGATTGCGCCTGGCAATATGAAAGCCGTATTTTTCTCTGAATCTGGTTCCAGTGCAGTCGAAGTGGCTATGAAAATGGCGCTTCAGTATTGGAGATCTTCAGGAAAGCCCCAAAAAATCACTTTGCCACTCTCCGTAATGGCTTCCATGGCGATACATTTGGCAGTATGTCGTTATGTGGAAGTGAACACTCTCTCTTTTCTGAATACCAGGGGATTGTTAAACCCGCTTTTCAGCTGGATCCTCCTCCTTTAGGCATTAACCGCCCTTTCCAAAAAGAAGACCTGGCTTCAAGCGAACAGCTCCTGGAGAAACATCATCATGAAATTGCAGCTCTGTTTGTAGAACCTCTGGTACAAGGCTATACAGGTTTGAAAATGTATTCACCGGAACACCTGGCAGCCCTTCATGACTTATGCAAAAATTACGACATTCTCTTTGTTGCCGATGAGGTGGCAGCAGGTTTTGTCAAAACCGGCTCCATGTTCGCCTGTGATCAAGCCCAAATCAGTCCTGATCTGATGTGCCTCGCTAAATCTCTCACAGGTGGCATGATGAGTATGGGCGCCACCCTGGCCTCATCCCGGGTTTTGGACGTTCTCGGAGATCAGCCCTTCATGCATGGGGCTACCTACATGGCCACAGTTCTGGGCTGCGCAGCGGGCAATGCCAATCTGGACCTGCTGGAAACCGGGCAATGGCAGGCCGACGTCGCACGTATAGCTCACAAGTTAAAGACGGGATTGGCAGAGTACTCTGATATTCCTGGTGTAACTCTCTGCCAAAGCATGGGCTTGTTGGCCGCAGTATCGGTTGAGCAGGAAATTGATGCCGCCAGATTCAGGCAATACAGTATCACTCAGGGAGTCACAATACGTTGCATTGGCAAAACCGCTTATCTTGCAATACCTCTCAACACTACTTCAGAAGATATTGAGTTTTTAACTCACTGCTTCAAAGACTGTTTAAAGACAGTGGCCATTTAAATGGCATTATCGAGAACCGTATGAAGAATATCGACTCTCTGATTTCTGAAGCAGGATTGCGACCGGAAAAGGTAAGCTGATTCTTGATGTATAACTCCAAACATAATCTGAGACAGGGAAAGCTTGTGAGTTGGACTTGTTCATACTCTTTCCGTTAACAGTGGGGTCCACCAGAACGAGAACCACCCGGAATGTGACGATGAGAGCTTGAAAATGATCTACAAAAAACGTTTGAACGTTGAGTCTTCTATAAAATACTGGAAAACCAATGTTGTCATGGTAAATCGCCAGCTCATACTGTTCGAGCCCAGAGTAAGTATATCTTTCTATCGATATACTCTTCCTTCTAGCTAGAGTTGTTTCATTGAAACAACAGATGAGCCACTTTCAGCTCTGGGCGAAAATCTATATTTGCTTTGCACGCCTCACTCAAGCAACTAGGAACGTTCGTAGCTGCGTAAATTCAGTTGGTAAATAACAAAAAACGCTTAACATTACTTTAAAAACAAACCCCAACTCTTATGTCTATATTTACAACCATTATTGCTTGACAGCTTCACTATTCCAAAACCCTTGATTAGCTTTGAGAGATAAAAAAATACAAACAGGAGTTAAAATTAATGTAACGACCATAATAATTGGTTGATTACCAAAAGTATCTGCAAATAAGTAAACAGCCCCACCTCCAATAGGGAGCATAATTATATTTAACAGATAAAAAAAGCCCATAACCTGCCCCACAACCTCTTGTTCTATAATTGTTGTTCTTAGAGTTCTGTTGAATATATTATACAAAGTTATCCCTATAATAGACATCGAAAAGCCTACTACATAAAGCATATATCCTTCAGCAATAGAAAGTATCAGGAACCCTATCCCAATCATCCCTAGACCAGTTATTGAGAAAGAAAGCATCTTCATTTCTCTTATCAAATATGGCACTAATGCTAAATTTAAAAAGCCAAAAACCCCGCCAATAAAATTCAGCAACCCATAGTATCCATCATCCAACTTAAAAACTTCTGTCACAATAGCCGCATGTGAAGAAAGAACAACTGCAAACATAAAATTTGCAATGCAATTATTTATTGCTAATGCAAAAAGCGCTTTATTAGACCATACATATGAAACTCCAAAAAAAAGCCCTACTCCCTTATCTTCCTTATCTTCCTTATCTTCCTTATCTATTGTTATCTCCATATCTTTATAGAGTGAAATAGAAATTAGTCCAACAAAGAATAATAAACCTGCCAAACCAAGTATCTCTTCAAGTTTTAATAAAGTAGATGCATACGCAGCTAATGCCGGTCCCAGAGTCCAAGCCAACAATTCGCTAGATTGAACATAAGAATGCAAAACAGAGACATTTTTCAGTTCTTTTAGTGCAGATACTAGTTTTTCTGCTCCCATTCGACTAAATGGCAACATAAACGACAAGAGAAATGAACACACAAGAACAATATGTAAAGTATATTCTTCAAATTCAAACAAACAGATTGTTACAGCTACAATTACAATACAGCGAAGGAGTGCGGATAAAGCTAAAGACATCTTTGCCCCTAGTTTATCTACTATTATTCCTGCAATGGGATACATCAGTATTGCTGGTATCCATTCCACCATAAATGCAAGACCTGCATAAGAAGCACTACCAGTTAACTCTAAAACAATAAGTGGGATCGAAAATATAATAAATGTCTCTGCGAGTATCCCTAAAAACACAGATGACAAAAATAATAATAACGAGGCATTAAAACTTTCACCTCCTATTGCTTTAGAGCTGATCATATTCTCCCCCAGATTATATCAGTGCTTTTTCAACTAGTGAAAAGTCTCTGCTTTCATTAAACTCTCTAAGTTGATTAACAAGTTGTTGACCATATTGAGTAAATAAAAATTCCTTATCAACCACACCATTAACACAATCATTCAATGATACTGAAAACTCTTTCATCATTTCACAACTGCCTAAGAGTTTCTCAAAGTAAAGCAGAGGAACAGTAACAAATGCTGAGTGAACTGCTTTATCAAGGGGTCTCATATCACCGACTCTTACTGCTGATAATACTCTGTATTCTTCTTTATCAAGCTCCGATGCAGGTGAAGTAAACACCTTATTCACCATATCACACAGAAATACATTCAGATGTGTAGCCTCATGCACTAGAGTATTTGCCACATCAACTTCCGTCCAATCATCACCAATACTTATACAAATAACGCCCGGTAAGTGAGAACCTGTCCCCCCGCCAATTCGGGGTGAGTGAACAAAAACGACATCCGTCGTAACTAACTCAATTAATTGTAATAATTGAATGGACTTCTTCTCGATTAGCTTTATTGCTTCGTTGTAGAGATTCAAGCAATGCATCTGATATGATTCAGATTGAATCGTAATCTTATCATCTAAGTCGGCAGCTTCTGAGAAGACACCTTGCCTGATTGCTTCTCTAGCAATAGGACTATTATGAAACTGAACTTTTACATCATGATCACATTCAATTCCACGAATTTTTTCTATAGATTTCGAGTAAGAGAATTTTAGTTGTTCGTTAGAATCATATTCATCTTGCAAAACTGCTTTCGCAAGATTTTCTATATTTTCCCTACTATGAGATACACTCAGAAACATCTTCTTCACTCCTTGACGAGAAAACAACCTAGAGCCATTTCCTTGAGAAACTTCCCAACCAATCACTTCAGTTCTTAGAACTCCCAATAACCTTTTCAGAAAAGGTTATTGGGAGTAAACATTAAGAATCAGAAAGGACATTCAAAACGGTATGCTTTATCATTCAAATGAATAATTCTAATACAAAGAACCGTTATCTAGACCTTACCAATAGAGGGTATTAGACAGAAATAATTATCCCTCACTCTCTTCTGCACCACCACTAATTCTGTCAATGGTCCACCCACCCATCATGGATCGATTTTCTTCATTAAAGAATTCAGCAACATTATTATTTGTCTTGCTAGCACTCTCTTCTGCACCACCGCTAATTCTGTCAATGGTCCACCCACCCATCATGGATCGATTTTCTTCATTAAAGAATTCAGCAACATTATTATTTGTCTTGCTAGCACTCTCTTCTTCACCACCGCTAATTCTGTCAATGGTCCACCCACCCATCATGGATCGATTTTCTTCATTAAAGAATTCAGCAACATTATTATTTGTCTTGCTAGCACTCTCTTCTGCACCACCGCTAATTCTGTCAATGGTCCACCCACCCATCATGGATCGATTTTCTTCATTAAAGAATTCAGCAACATTATTATTTGGCTTGCTAGCACTCACTTCTGCACCATCGCTAATTCTGTCAATGGTCCAACCACCCATCATGGATCGATTAAAATCAGAAAAAAATCAGTTACATTAGATTTAATTACACTTTTCATTAAGCTATTCCGTTAACATCAGTGTTTATATTTATTTGCTTTTTGCCTAGGCAAAATAACCCTAACAAAAAGACTTTCGACGTACAACATATAAAAAGTAATTTCACTCTTCTTCTGTCAATCACATAGAAATAAGAACCTACCTAATAAAATCAAAAGAACACTCATAAAGATTTGATTTTCAATACAATTCCCTTACCTTATGAGAAGCCCTCTAATAATTAGGTCACAAGATAGAAATACTGTGTCAAACATTAAAAAACTCCGACATAAAACCTTTTTAGTGACCAAGTTATCACTTTTTAACATTCCCTCCTATCATCTCGCATAGCGTGTTTTCACATTCTTTTTATATCGACGTTAGAAGTAATACTCATACTATATTTACTTGTGATAAGTATCAGTAATTTTTTTCACCTTCCTCATAACTCTAACTTTTTCCAATATTTGAGTAGCTCATTATGCCCTTTTACTCATCAGCTACAATACTTAACTAAAGTGAAAAAACATCCCGAGAAGGCTCGTAGCGATCATATCTGGGCAGCTCGGCATCCATATCATCCCACTCAGCCTTTGACGTTATAAAATTATGGGAGATAGGACGCTCAGTGATTTCAGAATCCAATATCCCCAGTCGGATTCTATACCTTTCGGGATTGGCCGCGTTTGAGCTGTAAACAGGTGATCCACACTGCCTGCAGAAATGCCTTTTCTTACCTTCTACCCTCTCAAAAAAGGCCAGCTGATTTTCCGCATCAATCACTTTCAAATCTTTCGCTTCAATAAACCCATTGGTTGCGTATGCGGTACCGCTGGACTTTCTGCACAGAGAGCAATGACAATGAATAATATCGGAGATAGGCCCCTTCAGTTCTATTTGAATAGAACCGCACAAACAGCTGCCTTTATACATTTTATGACTACCAACCTGTTGCTCTGGCTGAGACTGACCCACATGACTGATGGGTGCAATACTTTCTTAAAATCCGTTCGGGCTGAGCCGTCGAAACCCAATACCCTTAGACAATCTCAGAGTGAACGGCATCCGAATGTAAAGCAGGAAGTTATTTCAAGACAAATCTTAAAGGAAGTGAGTTTCTCTGTGAGGCAGGAACCTGGAACCAGCCCAAGGTTTTCTGACACGCTACCGCCCTGAGATCTGACTGCCATAATTGCAATGACAGTAAAGCCTTGTCCCTGAGCTTAAACTGGCAACGTCCTGCCGCCTTTTTTATTTAGGCGACATTGTGCCAATATACAAACAGGAAGAACAGCTTAAATTTCGGGTTGTACGTATCACAATTATTTTTTGGGATGCGTTAAACGTTTTCTGATCTTTCCCAACAGTTCATGCCTAACTGTCTCCGATCTTGCTTCATTAATATTTATGCGAAATACGGTATATCCCATAAACTCCAGCATCGCGTTCACAAATCTGTAATTGCCTCGGACAGTGGGCTTAATGGAAGATTGAGCAGGATCACGGGCTGAATCAGGATCTGGCCAGATGAAATGTTGATGGCCATCCACTTCAACACAGATTTTCTCATCCGGCAGCAGGATATCCACAGGAAAGCCGTCTATCTCAGCTTCCTGCTCAATCTGGCAATGAGCTGGCAGATTTCTCTTCAAAGCTGAAAATACTTCTTTCTGAATTTTTGAAGAAGTGGTTCTGACCGTTCTGTCTGTTTTCACTACCGGTTCATAGTCAGTCTCTCGCCAGTATCTTCTGATCATATTCAACTGCCATTGCATCAACTGACCTCTCTGGGGATCATTGTCTCTCCCCTGATGGGCTTTTTTGGAGAGTTTCGAAACATCGGTTGATGGCCGGGCCATATCGAATCGGGCAAAATGCAATAATGTCAGGTGCCAGTAAATCTGGTCTCGGGTCAGGGCAGATTCCGCCAACTGTTTATCTTCTTTTATCGCATGATCCAGTATCTGACCACCCAGCTCCATTTGTTCTTTGCTCAGAGATAAGCGACACAGACTATTTAAAACCGAGACCGTTTGAGGCAACTTGTGCTTCTCCATGGATGGCAGACGTTTCAGATATTCACGGGCTATTCGCTCTACCTGCTGTTCCGCTGTACTGTAATTACAGTGAGATAGATAGACTGCCAGCTCACAAAGCCGCCTGGTCGTTGCCGTCTCAGAGCTGAAGTCCTGCTCTGACAACTGTTTTGCCAGCATCAGCAGGGCATCACCAGCAACATACGACCAGGTTCTGATATCACTATGGGAAAAACCACCTGCCAGCATATGCAGGTCTCTGATACAAACTTTTTCCTCGCCTGGCCATTGCTTTCTTTTGAACCTGTTTAACAATTCGTCCGCCATAACATCCATGGCCTCTGCAACCTGCCAGGCCTTCTTATCGGACTCATCAGACCTGCCCCGGGTTTTCATTCGATCCACTTTTCCCAGAGCACAGACAATCTGGGTGAAATCCCAGACTCCCCAGCCATTCTTAAGTGTCAACTGATGTTGTTCTCCCCGCCTTTGAATCTCGAGGGCTACCTTCTCCAAAGCCTCGGCCACCGATTCGGCCGGAATGACCTTACCCAGCCCATTACAAACCCTGGAAAAATCGATAGGTCCCCACCGATACCGACCACGAGGGCAAGCCTCAAAATCCCGATCCAGAAGTTCCTCAGCCAGTTCGATCAGGGCATGCTGAACCACATCGTTGTCTTTCAGTCTCGCCAGGGAGTTTGCGAACAATGCCAGGTGATCAGGCGTGTGATTGGTTTTCAGAGACTGCCTGAACAGCTCTGCACAATGCTGAATAAACACCTGTGCCATTTTCTCGGTATCTTTGTACTCCAAAAGCTTTGAGACTCGGTGGGTAAAGCGGGCCAGATCTTTGAAAGTAGTGAATCGAATAGCAGCACTACTTTCCTGACAGAATGGATTCAACAGCAGTTTGATTGCTTCACGCTCGTTTTCCGGTGACAGTTCATTCAACTGTTCAAGACTATCAGCAGGAAAAAAAGAGCTGACTGATGATACAGGCCTTGTGATGGCAGGTGGATGAGGAACCTTTTCTGAAGGGGGGATCTCCATAGGTTCAGGCAGAGGAAGCCTTGCTTTCAGCGTGGTTGCTTTTTTCGTTCGAATACGGGATTTCTTAACGGACGAGGAGCCAGCAGACTGATCAGTAAATGCCGATGCAGCAGGCATCCCCAGAGTTCTTTTGACGACGGGTTTAAAGTTGAATTTGACGAATTTAGGGGGACTGGAAGTAGCGTCTTCCTCAAGAGGACGCTTGTCGCCCAAACGCGGGGTTCCCTGTTCTGAAATATTCACCTGTCTGCTGTTTCCTGTTCCGTAACGGGTATTCAGGGTTTTGACCACCGAGAGCCTTCCAAGTTCCGGTTTTTACCTTTTTGACCTCACTGGAGAAGTGCTGGCCTGTGTCAATGACCCTTCGCTTACCTCTGATTTTCTAATCAGGGAGATGAGTGAAGAAGCTCCGTCACTGGGCTTTATCGAGCGGCTGGAGAACCCTCCGGAATTTAACGATATCAGTCCGGAGGCGGGTTTGAAGGCTTTAGTGTTCAGCCCTGTGAGCAATACTTCTCAGATTGAGGGAAATGTTTCCTTATAGATCAAAGGCCGCTTACAGCTGGTGCAGAGATAGTTTGTTCCTTTTATTGCGCGGTTATGCCGAATGCGAGTGAGGGGAATGGTTTTTCCTTCACACTGGCAGGTGTATAGAAAAGGGCGCTTTGAGGTCCGACTGGTGTCGTAGCTGTGGGTACGTCTGGCAGGAAGTTGGAATACGTGCTCCATAATAAACTGCCATTCCCTACCGTAGGGGCGAATCTTTCGAACAAAGTGCCGATCTGCAATCAGGTGTGGTACCTCATGACCAATAGTGTGCTCCAGAAAGTGTTCCTGGTTTTCCTTGAGCAGTTGCAGATTCAGTCTCAGAAGGTTTCTTTCCATCCATGCCTGTCCGGCTTTCTCTCCGTTGAGATCCAGGCGGACTTCCGGACGGGGAAAGCGTTTCAGAAAATGGCGTTCTGCCAGGCAATACAACTCGGTAACTCTTTGCTGCACTTGTTGCTGCACTTGTTGCTGCACTTGTTGCTGGATAAGAGAAAGGTCTGAGGTGACGGCGGTAGTCATAGATTCTCCAGAGGAAACAACTGCCCGCATGACTAGCCCGGAAAATTCATAAAGCCGCTCTAATCAGGGAAAAGACTGCTGAAATACTGAGATGTTCACTTTCTGATGTGTACGAAAATAAACGAACATCGCTCGTCGGCTTTTCGCTAGCCCGGATAATTCATAAAATAAGCAAAATTTGCCCTCAGCCCTTGATATAAATGACATTGCCACCAGAGTATTCCGGACACACCAGTTCGGAACTTGTGATGGATCAACCTGCTCAAGAAATACTCAAATTTCATCCGGTCAACGGCAAAACACTGAGAGCTGATTTTCAGGGTGGCGAGTTATCATCTGATTTTGGGACCATTTTACTGCGCGAAACCATGCTGCATAGCGGTCTCATTTCCAAGCTGTCCAACGCGATTGATGATAAACGCCACCAATCCTACATCGACCATCCCTTGCAAGACCTCCTGACCCAGAGAGTTTTGCAGATGGCCTGTGGTTATGAGGACGCCAACGACAGCAACTATTTGCGCAAAGATCCTATGTTCAAGCTTGCCGTTGGAAGAAACCCGCTGAGCGAAGAGGGTCATTTAGCGTCAGCTCCGACGTACACCAGGCTTGGGCAGTCAATGACCAAAAAGGACATCTACAAGATGGCCAAGGCTCTTGCTGAGCATTTCATCAGCAGTTACGAGCTACCACCGATGGCAGCCATAATTGATCTGGATCACACGCCGACCATTACCCATGGTGGTCAACAAATGAACCTGTTCAATGCTAAATATAATGACTACTGTTACCTGCCATTACTGATATTTGAAGGACTCAGCGGCAAGTTGATTACTGCTGTCTTGCGTCCGGGTAAAACACCTACAGGCAAAGAGAACGCCGCCATTCTTAAGCGCGTCATTCAGCTGATCCGACGGAGGTGGCCGAAAACGTATTTGCTGGTTCGGGGTGATAGCCATTTTGCCCAGCCTGAGCTAATGCGGGTTGTTCAGGATGATCCGCATTCCGACTATGTGCTGGGCAAAGGGGCAGGCCATAAAACAGCTCTACGACCCAAAGCCAAAGAGTTACTGGATGAGGCTCGACAAGCACTCAAGGTCAAGACCGGCCTGGCCAGATTAAACAATATGCCAATACCCGAGCGGCTCAGGCTTTACGGAGAAGCAGAGTATCAGGCCAAAAGCTGGAAAGGCCTGGATACACGAATCATCTACAAGGCAGAGGTCAACCAGAAAGGCGACAATCCTCGTTTTATTGTGACATCGATAAAAGAGGCTTCTCCTGAGGTCATTTATGAAGAGCTTTACTGCCCAAGAGGCCAGGATGAGAACTTCATCAAGCATCTGAAAAGCGACCTGTCTGGTGACAGGCTATCAGACCAGGGCTTTCTGGCTAACCATCTGAGGATGTTTTACGCCTGTGCTGCTTACGTTATCCACCATGAGTTAAGAACCAAGGCCCTGAAAGGCACAGAACTGGAAAAAGCTCAGCCCTCAACAGTGATTGCGAAGCTCTGCAAAATTGCAGTGAAAGTGGTCGAATACAAAGATCGGATCAAGTTACATCTGCCTCGTAGCTGTCCATTCAGGGGGCTTTTGCGGCATGTGACAGAAGTGTTTTATTCGATGCCGCCACCCCGACCGGGATAAATGACTCTGCAGGCACTCAATTGAGTCAAAAAGCGACCAGATGAAAGAGCTCTGGGGGGGGNGGCGTTTATTTGGAATTGGAGGTTTAGCGATAAATCTATCAGCCAAGCGTGCGTCTTGCTTGAAAAGTTGGTGCAGGAGGTCAATTGAAAAGTAGTCCGGCCAAAAAACTCAGATCCAAGCCCCTTGGCAAAGGCTCGAACCTTGTTTATGAAATATCCGGGCTAGCTCTTTTCCCGCCATGACAGCATTTTTCCAACAGATCCATGCAATAAGCATGAATATGTCGGAAAAATGTGTCAGCCGAAAAAATAGCAGAGCGAGAAGCTCGACACTTTATGAAATTTCCGGGCTAGCAGTCTGTTGAATCCAAAACAATTTCGGTTTGAATCAGCTTGTTTCGGTCAAAAACACGACTAATCTTCTGGCTAAGATTTTTGGGAGAGTAGATAAAAATGTAACGATGATTGAGTGGCTCTTCCAAAATGCTCTCTACGATATATTGTTGCAATAATTGGTTTTTAGATGAAACAGATCGGTCGGTTAACGATAAGCCTGTTAATGCTTATTATGTTATTTTTTTTAGGGCAGGCTAAAGCAGAAACGATGTACAGTGAAGGTGCGATATGGGTCGAATTGCTCTTTAAACAGGCGCAATCTGACACTGTCAAAGATTCGAATAAAGGTGTTTCTCTACGAAAAAATAAGGTTGGCTATCGAAGGTCAGTGGAGCCATATATAGCTGTGCCCAAGGGCTTTGAAAAACAGCCAGATCTACCCTCGAATGAAACTGACTATTATTGGCAGAACGATATTATTCCGACAGCATCCTATCTGTCACTTGATTTAGAGGAAGGGGGTTCTGCACAGCATACACGGTCTGGATTTGATGCAGCGTCTGTACGACCTCGGGAAGTTTCAAACTCCTCTTCACCATCACCCAGTCCAACTCAAGGTTCTGATCAATCGGAGAGCACTGCTGATTCATCAAAAGCGTCGGAGGCTGGGAGAAGTAGCGATGAAGCAGGCACGAGCATTGTGCCACTAAACATTCTGGTGACGGGAGCAAACGGATATATAGGCAGCCATGTAACTATAGAATTGCTCGATGCCGGGCATAATGTAATTGGATTGGATAACCTGTCAAATTCTCATAAATCGTCTTTAACCCAGGTTGAAGCGCTCACTAGTAAATCGGTAATACAAAACGAAGCGGACATCACTGACAGAGATTCTCTGGAAAGAGTCTTTGCGATGAATAAAATTGATGCTGTGGTTCACTGTGCTGGCCTGAAAGCTGTTGGTGAGTCCCAGGAACAGGGAGAAAGGTATCATAATGTCAATGTAAAGGGGACTCGAAACTTGCTGGACATTATGGAGAAGTTCGGTGTAAAAAAAATCGTTTTCAGCTCTTCAGCAACAGTTTATGGACGTCAGAAAGAAATGCCTATAAAGGAAACCGCGGTGTTGCCTGAAAAAGCTGATAGTAATTATGGCCAGAATAAAATCGACATTGAAAAAATGCTAATGGCAAAAAACCAGGCAGATAATCAATGGAGAGTCTTTATTCTTCGATATTTCAACCCTATAGGAGCTCATCAATCAGGGGATGTTGGTGAGAGTCCAAAGGGGAGGGCCAATAATCTGTTACCAGCCATTCTGGAAGTGGTGGCAGGGAAAAGGGCACATCTTGATATTTATACTGGTTACTCTACGGCCAGTGGTACCGGCGAGCGCGACTATATTCATATCTCTGACTTGGCCAGAGGACATTTAAGAGCCATTGAGCAGATGCAGAAAACGAAAGGTGTACACATTTATAATCTGGGTACTGGTCAGCCGTACAGTGTGATAGAGGTTGTGAGCAGTTTTGAAATGGTTACAGGTGTAAAAATAGTAACCAGAAATAAGGGCCCCCGTTCTGGTGATGTAGATAGTTGCTATGCTGATCCATCGAAAGCTAATAAAGAACTGAACTGGACTGCAAAGTACAGCTTGACTGATATGATCAGGGATTTATGGAACTGGTATCAGAAACACCCTGATGGCTATGACAGTGATCATGATTCTGATACAACAGATTCCTGAATGGATACGATCATTTTATAAAGGGATAGAAACAATCCACACTTGCCTGAACAGGCAGGTTCCAGCCAAACTATAAGGCTTTCAACAAGAACCCAGCCCTGCTCCCGTTGAGCTGTTACGGAACTTTATGACCCAACAACGCCCGGATACCAACGATTACCTCTCCCTGTTCCTGAACGACATTCCGCTGATGGATGTTCGGGCACCTGTTGAATTCAGCAAGGGGTCATTCCCTCTGGCCAGCAACCTCCCTATTCTGGACGATCATCAGCGCGAAATAATTGGTACCGAATACAAGCAGCAAGGACAGGACTCTGCTATTTCTCTGGGCTATGAACTGGCAACAGACGAAGTACGTGCCGAAAGAGTGGCCGGATGGCAACAATTTGTTCAGCAACACCCGGAAGGTTACCTGTTCTGTTTTCGTGGTGGGCAGCGCTCACATATCACACAATCCTGGTTGGCCGAGTCCGGATCTCCCTATCCACTGATCAAGGGTGGCTATAAAGCGCTCAGAAGATGTCTGATTGATGAGCTGGAAAAGTCGGTTGAGGAAACTCAGTTCATTATTCTCAGTGGTAAAACGGGCACCGGCAAGACCCGCCTGATTCATGATATTGATGACAGCGTTGACCTGGAAGGTCTGGCCAACCACCGGGGCTCCAGCTTCGGCCGCCGTTATGGGGGTCAGCCTACCCAGATCGACTTTGAAAACCGTCTTTCTGTTGCCATGCTCAAACACCGCCACTTTAAAGCAGGTAAACCGGTGCTTTTGGAAGACGAAAGCAAACTGATAGGCCGTTGCAGCCTGTCTCAGGCCTTCAAGGATAAAATGCAGCAATCACCCATTATTCTGCTGGAAGAAACCATTGAAGAGCGTGTTGAAATTGGTTTACAAGAGTATGTCAGTGACAACCTGGCTGAATTCCAGGCGGTATATGGAGAAGAAGAAGGATTTAACCAGTTCAGTCAGGGGTTAACCGACAGCCTTCATCGAATTCGCAGAAGACTGGGGGGAGCCCGTTATCAGGAACTGGGAGACATTCTGTCTGAGGCGCTGAAACAGCATGAAAACCAGGGAGTCATTGATGGCTATCGACCCTTAATTCAACATTTACTGGCCGGCTATTACGACCCCATGTACGAATATCAGCTGGAACAAAAACAGGGACGAATACTGTTCAAGGGCAACCGGGAAGATATCAGAAACCGTTATCCTGAACTGGCACTACAAGCCTGAGATACGGGTCGGTTTCGGTAAAACAGGGCCATACCCCATACCAGAATGGCAATGACAGCCCATTCTTGATGGCTGGGTATGCGCCCTTCCATCATAAAAATAAAAAGTACGCCAAATAACACTTCCAGGGTTGTGCTGGGGTAGAACCCCGAATCACTGTTATACAAGACCGCTTTGCGCCGGTATATCCGGGCTACACCCGTGGCCAGGACACCCGCTACTAGGAGGCTGACCGAGAATAGACAGCCCGGCCTAAAATCCAGAAAGAACGGCCATCTTTTCCACTGAATTTGCTTAAATAGGTCAACTATTCGCACAAATTCAGTGAAAAAGCTGACTCGTTCTACTGAATTTTATGCTCGGACGCTATTCTCGGTCAGCCTCCTAGCAGTCCACCGCCAAGAAAAGCTCCGTCTATTTTAACCAGTCCTTCAGGAAACAGACTGAGTTCAGGATGGCCCAGCCAGGTCATTGGATAGATCAGAGGCAGTGCAAGCATGGACGCCAGTCCAGTGAGCAAATAACGATCTGAGGGATCGATATCTGGACGCCTGATAGCCATTAACAGCTGCATGCGAGTCCCCAGAAGCCAGCATACACTGGCCAGCAGTAACCAGAACAAACCTTCAATCATCTTGTGCTCATGGAAGTCCGAGTAGTTCTGATCCAGCTTCTGGCTAATCAGCAGAAACAATGCTCCCACCAATAGCAACAAGGGCATGGTGAGCTTGTTGCACTCTCTTTTCCCCAGAAAGTACTTATGAAAAATCATGGGCAATGCAGCCATCAGAACGCAGGCAAATACGCCCCCGAGACTGCGGATACTGATCACTAAAAAGAGGTAATAGAGGATATTTGTTAGCAGAGCCACCCAGATCCAGGGCTGGATACCATCCTGTTGAATTCTTTGAATAATTTCGCGACGAAAGAGAATAATCACTGATACCCAGAGACCAAAAACGGCAAATCGTCCTGCTACCAGTTCCATAGCAGAATAGTCCGACAACCATTCAGGTATAACGATCAAGCTTCCCAGCAACGCTCCGGACAACAGTAAATAAACAACTCCTCTGGAAACCAACGCGACTGTACTCCATAGACAAACTTCAGGTTAACTGAGCATTGTCCACAAAATCAGGATTTTCCAGCCTCCAGAAGGGATTCACTGACTTAGGATTTGCCCCAAAATAACTTCCCGATTTTCACCCGGACTCCGTTCGCCCTGAGCTTGTCGAAGGGTTATAGCATTGGGCTTCGACAAGCTCAGCCCGAACGGATTTTGAGCAGATTTGAATAAGGAAGTTATTTTGGGACTATTCCTTAACCCGACCAGCGAGGCAGCAAAACGGATAAAATCTGCTTTAATTATTAGCTTTGCGGGGAAAAGAGCCTTCATGAAGAATTTTGTCCTGTTAGCGGCTCTGTTCTTGAGTCAGATCAGTCCGGTTCAAGCCAGAGATCTGCCTGAAATTCTGAACTCAGGCACTCTTAGGGTAGGTACCACAGGTGACTATCCGCCATTGACAGAATGCAATCAGCGGATGCAATGCTCTGGCTTCGCAATCGACCTGGCTGAGTCTCTGGGTAAATACCTGAGTAAACTCTATGCTCAGCCAGTAAAGGTGAAGTACATAAATACCAACTGGCCCGATTTATCGACGGATCTGAAAAATGACCGCTTCGATATTGCCATGGGCGGGATCTCATACAGTGATTCACGGGCCAGAGATTTCCTGCTCAGCGATGGTATTACTCCCTGTGGCAAAGTCGCCTTGATTAGAAAGGAGTTTTTCCCTCAGGTTACGGGGCTGAATGACCTGGCGCTCATTGCAGCACTCAATCGCTCAGAAGTTCGAGTCGTTGAAAACCCCGGAGGCCTGAATCTGGTATTTGCTGAACAACACTTGCCCAATGCCCAGTTGATCATCACCGCCAATAACAAAGAACCGTTCCTGGTTCTTAGAGAAGATAAAGCTGACGTCATGATTACTGACCTGATAGAAGCCCGTTACCGGCTGAAAAAAAATCCGTCTCTGACCATTGTCAACCCGGCTATGTTCACTGAAACCCGCTCGCATAAAGTCTTCATGATGCAAAAGAACAGTCGAAAGCTGGCTGATCAGGTCAATATCTGGCTGGGTAAAACCAATATTGATGACCTTAAAAAGAAGTGGTTCTAAACCACAGTTATACCAATCGCACTTTCAAAATCCCCTATTGTGCAGCCATTATCCGGACTAATAAAGTCAGCCAATCCCATCTTCACATAATGATTGTCCAGGAGCCTGTCGAAGTGCATGACCCGCATCCTTCGATAAGTTCAGGATGAACAGAGGACATATGAGCATTAACGCCTGGCTGCACCCGCCTCATTGCGGCATTTCACAAGGCAGTCCAGAAAAGCCACATTTCAAAAATGACTGACTGCAGGTAGTATCGGGGAAATCAATTAAATCCAATACCAAGGGAAGTGTCCGTGTCCACAGATTTCGATGCTTTTATCGACAGAAGTCACACCTCCAGTCTGAAGTGGGATCGCTACAAAAATAAAGACATATTGCCTTTCTGGGTAGCCGATATGGATTTCAAATCCGCACCAGAAATCATTGAAGCTTTGCAACAGCGTATTGAACATGGTGTCTTTGGCTACACACTGGCCGATGAAGGTTTGGAAGATCGCATTGTCGATCGAATGCACAACCTCTATGACTGGTCCATTGAAAAAGAATGGATCGTCTGGCTACCAGGTTTGGTGACTGCACTCAATATTGCGGTGAGAAGTGTTGCCGGCCCTGGCGAAACCGTTGCCGTACCACTCCCGGTCTACTACCCCTTTCTGATGGCGCCAAAACTGGGTGGACGTCAGATGATTGGACTGGACTGGGTCCTCAAAGACAACCAGTGGCAGCTTGACCTGAAAGCATTTAAAGAGCGGATTACAGAAGACACAAAACTGTTGATGCTGTGTAACCCCCAGAACCCCAATGGACGTGTGCTGACTCTGGAAGAGCTGGAAACAATTGAGGCTATTTGCAAGAAACACAACATTGTCGTTTGTTCTGATGAAGTTCATTGTGACCTGATCCTTGATCGCAATGCTGAACACATCCCTTATGCCAGTCTCAGCGAGTTCACCAGGGACACCTCCATCACCCTGATGTCCCCTTCCAAAACCTTTAATGTCGCCGGCTTTGGCTGCGCCTTTGCCATTATTCCAGATGGCACACTGCGCATGGAATTCCAGAGAGTTCGCAAGGGTATTGTACCTGACCCGGATAATATGCTGATCGGTTACACCGCAGCCAAGGCAGCTTATGAGCACGGTGAACCCTGGCGCCAGAGCCTACTGGATTACCTGCGAGGTAATCATGACTTGCTGATGTCGGAAATTAACGGTATCGAAGGCCTTAGCATGCTACCGCTGCAGTCTACCTATCTGGCCTGGATCAACGTCAGCGAATTAGGCCTGGACGACCCACAGCGTTTCTTTGAAGAAGCCGGGGTGGGCCTCTCTCCCGGAGCTCAGTTTGGTGACCGGGATTATCTAAGACTGAACTTTGGCTGTAGTCGATCCACACTGGAAGAAGGCATTCAAAGAATCAAGGCAGCAGTCGCCAGCCTGAATTCATAACATTTCTTTTTAATCTCTAACCCCACAGAGTGTGGCTGTCGTTTAATAGCTGGCAGCCCCTTCACTCCTTTATCTACGCAATTAAACTTTTCCTGAATAAGGATCTCCCAGCGTGTTCCCTGATAAAAACTAATGACTTAAAGTTGAAATTTAAAGCCGATAACCAAGTATCAGTCAACCCGATGACACTGGCTCACCGGTCAACCTTGATACTTCTGTCTTTAACCACTAAACCATGTATTATCATTTATTAGCCGCTGATCAGGCCGTACAGCATTGATCATAGCTTTGGGGGCTAGCACGTGCTGAGCAAGACACCTACATTAACAACCTCTTCTCTCCAGACTCCGACAAGAACCATCATTCTTAGTTCAGGTGCTCCGGAAGAAAAACGGCTGGAGCTTATCCAGTACTTCTGCGAAACCTTCGATATTTATGACCGTCTTTTTGAGACATTAGCCAGCGATCAGGCTTATTACCGAAAAGCTATTTCTCTGCGCCACCCTCTTATTTTTTATTACGGTCATACGGCTTCATTTTTTATCAACAAATTGATAGCTGCCCGCCTGATAAAAGATCGGGTCGATGCAAACATAGAAGCCATGATGGCGATCGGTGTTGATGAAATGTCCTGGGATGACCTGGATGAAAAAAATTACGACTGGCCTACTGTTGCCGCCATGAAGGAATACCGGCAAAAAGTCAGGACAAAAGTGATTAATTTTATTACAACCATGCCCCTGGAAATGCCGATTACATGGAATAGCCCTGCATGGCTGATCATAATGGGCATTGAACATGAGCGTATCCACCTGGAAACCTCATCGGTCCTGATTCGGCAGCTGCCTCTGGCGTATGTCAATCCTCACCCATACTGGCAACCTTGCAGAAGTACAGCCGCTGCCCCTGAAAATCAATTAATTGAGCATCCCGGTGGTCATCAGGTTCTTGGCAAATCTTTTGATAATGAGCTTTATGGCTGGGATAACGAGTATGGTCAGTACGAAGAGAGCATTCCTCCTTTCAAGGCCAGTCAGTTTCTGGTCAGCAATCAGGAGTTCCTTGAGTTTGTGCAAGATGGCGGGTACAGCACAGAAAAATACTGGACCGATGAAGGCTGGGCCTGGGCTACCTTTGCCAGAGCCATGCATCCCGAATTCTGGGTCCCCAGCGGAGAACATTACCGTTACCGCACCATGCTGGAAGAAATTGATATGCCCTGGGACTGGCCTGTGGATGTAAACTGCCACGAGTCACAGGCATTCTGTCGATGGAAGTCAGACATTACCGGCCTGCAGATACAGCTGCCTTCTGAAGCTGAGTGGTACTGTCTGAGAGAAACGATTGATACTGACCAGCCCTACTGGGAACAGGCTCCCGGTAATATCAACCTTGAGTACTGGGCTTCTTCCTGCCCGGTTAACCAGTTCAAGACCGGTGACTTCTATGATGTTATTGGGAATGTCTGGCAATGGACAAGCACTCCTATCGACGCTTTTGAAGGTTTCAAGGTTCACCCTTATTATGATGATTTTTCAACCCCCACTTTTGACGGCAAACATAACCTGATCAAAGGGGGCTGTTGGGCCTCAACAGGCAACTACGCCATACGGGATTCGCGATACGCCTTCAGACGACACTTTTTCCAGCATGCAGGTTTTAGATATGTTGAATCTACGGTTAAACATGATGACTGCCTGAACCCCTATGAAACGGATGCCCTGGTAGCCCAGTATCTGGAATTTCATTACGGCGAGCGCTATTTCGGCGTTGATAATTTCCCGGTGGCGTGCGCCCAAGCCTGTCATGAGCTGCTAAAAGAGACGGCCTGTACTAGAGCACTGGATCTGGGTTGTTCAGTAGGACGCAGTAGTTTTGAGCTGGCTCGCTGGTTCAGCCATGTTGACGGTATCGACTTCTCTGCACGTTTCATTTCTGCAGCGTCTGAACTGCAACAGAACGGTAAAATACGCTATTTTGTTCCTTCTGAAGGTGAGCTGGGTGATTATCGTGAAGCCAGACTTTCAGAGTTTGCTGAAGATATTGATGTCAGTCGTGTACTGTTTACCCAGGGAGACGCATGCAACCTTAAAAGCAAGTACAACAACTACGACCTGATCTTCGCTGGAAATCTGATTGACCGATTGAATGATCCCCACAGTTTTCTATCCACAATTCACGAGCGAATTCGCCCGGATGGATTACTGGTGCTCACATCTCCCTACACCTGGCTGGAAGATTATACGTCAAAAGACAAATGGCTAGGTGGAATTCGTGAGAATGGAGAGGCTCTGACTACCTATGACGGACTGCATAGAGTTTTGAATCAACATTTTACGGAGGTTCAACCACCCAGAGATATCCCGTTTGTAATCCGGGAAACGGCCAGAAAGCATCAGCATACTGTCGCCCAGGCTACTTTCTGGAGGAAAAAAACGCTCTGACCCCAACAGTGGCCTGATAGACGAACATCTATCAGGCCACTGATTGCTTGATAATCTGAGCACTAGGAGGCTGACCGAGAATAGACAGCCCGGCCTAAAATCCAGAAAGAACGGCCATCTTTTCCACTGAATTTGCTTAAATAGGTCAACTATTCGCACAAATTCAGTGAAAAAGCTGACTCGTTCTACTGAATTTTATGCTCGGACGCTATTCTCGGTCAGCCTCCCAGGAGCCTGTCGAAAGATGTTGGTAATGCACTAGGAAAGCCGTAATAAGTAGCTTAAACCTTTCTTAACAAGCCTGTTCGAATGACCCCATTTACATTCATCTACCCCAAATGAACTAAATAAAAATAAGCCAACTGATTTAAAGTAGGCAGAAAAGTAGTCTGGATACTCTGTAAAGAGAGTGCCAGAGCGAAAGTGCTGTCCCTCCAAGCGCTGTAACTGCAGCATTTTCAGAGCCGCTATAAGCTCAAAATAAAAACAACAATAATGGAACGGAATTCGCGCAGTGAAGACTTTTCTTTCTATCTCTACCAGCACAGCCACTGGCATGCTGGCTGCTGGACTTGCTTTGTTCAGCGGGACGGTCTCGGCAGAGACATCAACCTCATCCAACGTTCCGGCAAAACTGCCTTTCGAAGTAACAGAGGAGCGAGTGCGATGTGCCAATTATGATCCCCTGAAGCAGCCTTTCTTTGGCGACTTGCATGTCCATACCAGTTACAGCTTTGACTCCTTTGTATCCAGCCAGAGAAACACACCCTGGGACGCCTACCGCTATGCGAAAGGCGAAGCCATCACTCTGCCTGACGAAAGAGGTGAACAGAAAATTATCGCCAAAATCCAGCGCCCTCTGGATTTCACCGCAGTCACCGATCATGCCGAATTTCTTGGGCAGATTAACGTGTGTGCTGACGATCCCAGCGAGCCCGGCTACTGGTTCCCTTACTGCATGATGACCCGAAGCAACACCTACCCCATTCAGCTCCTTGCCGCTGACTATTGGCAGGGGTTGGGCGTCAGCGGCACCAGCGCCAACAAAGAAAAGTCTTTCGCTTGTACACTTTCCGATTGTGATGCGGGTCAGGCCAAATACTGGAACAACATTCAGCAAGCAGCAGAAGATCATTATGACCGTACCGAAGCCTGCAGTTTTACGACCATGGTAGGTTACGAGTACACCGATGCCCCTGAGTTCAAGAACATGCATCGTAACGTCATTTTCAGAAATGACCGTGTAGTAGAGAAAACCATTTCAACCTACGAAACCGGTAGCTACAACTATCCCGATCTTTGGAAAAAATTACGCAAAGACTGTACAGATAAGGGTACTGGTTGTGATGTTATTTCTATTCCCCATAACCCTAATCTCTCTGGCGGCCTCATGTTCCGAGACCCTCTTAATGAAGAAGAGCGGGATAACAGAATTTATTTTGAACCTCTGGTAGAACTGGTTCAGCATAAGGCTGCTTCAGAATGTCGCTATGACCGACTGGCCGGTCGAGGTGTACAGACCCAGGATGAACTCTGCGACTTTGAACAAACCGTTGCAGATAACCTCAGTATGCTGGGAACCGTATACGGGAAGGTCATGGCTGAAGGTGCCAAACCGGTGCCTGTTGATGAGTTTGCGCCTCGTAACATGGTCAGAAATGCCCTGAAAGATGGCCTGAAGCTGGGACAGGAAGACGGTGTTAACCCCTTTAAAATGGGCTTTATTGGCTCAACCGATACCCATAGTGCTACTCCAGGAGGGGCTGAAGAAGATAACTTTACCGGACATCTGGGTAAACGTGATTCAGGGTACCGTAATGTTCAGGATCACTTCTTTGATAACCCCGGTGGCCATGCCGTCGTCTGGGCTGAAGAGAACTCACGGGACAGTCTCTTTAATGCCATGAGACAACGTGAGGCCTATGCCACCAGTGGTACTCGCCCTATCGTTCGCTTTTTCGCAGGCTGGGATTTCAAACCTGAAATGTGTAATGCCTTTGACCTGGTCAAACAGGGTTATGAGCGTGGTGTCGCTATGGGTGGCGACATGACATCCAGACCGGGTAATGAAGCGCCCACTCTGCTGGTAACCGCCATGAAAGATCCGGGCATCTTTGGTCACCCCGGTACCGATTTGCAACGAATCCAGATCATCAAGGGCTGGGTAGACAAAAACGGTAAAACCCACGAGAAAGTGATTGATATGGCCGGTAACCCTGATAATGGCGCGACCGTTAATAAAAAGACCTGTGAGCCTGAAGGTCAGGGCTATGCCAGCTTGTGTGGTGTCTGGAAGGATCCTGAATTCAACCCAGAACAACCTGCTTTCTATTACGCTCGTGTCGTAGAAAACCCCAGCTGTCGCTGGAGCACACTGCAGTGTAAGTCTTACGGTGTAGATCCTTTCTCACCCAATTGCGAACAGCAAGCCGCAACCCAGACAGAAAATATGGATGATATGGGGGATATTTTCGGTCGCTGCTGTATCGACCCGAAGAACGAACCTTTTTACTCACCCACTATTCAGGAACGTGCCTGGACTTCACCTGTCTGGTACACACCTGAAGACAAGCAAAGTTCTATAAAAACAGCCTCTATTGAAAGGTAAATCAATATGATAAGACGTATGGGAAAACGTCTGTTGTTATCACCTTTACTCCACTGCCTCTGGCTTGGCATGGCCCTTCTCTGGGTCACTGCCGAGCCGGAGCCGGCTCCGGTGATTTCCATCAGTGAACAGCAGATCAAAGACCTCCAGGTTCAATGGCAACTGCAAACCGGCAGAACTCCTGACGCTCAGCGTACGGCCATGCTGATCGATGCCAGCATTGAGAATGAAATTTTATTTCAGGAAGCCATGAATCGTCGTTTTGATCAGCTGCCTGTCGTTAAAAATCGACTGCAACAGCTGGGAGGCTTTCTCAAACTTACCGAGGGTGATGCCCGGGAGAACGCTGTAGCCAATGAGAAAGAAGCCCTTAAACTTGGGCTCGATAAAACCGACCCTCTGATTCGACGCTACCTGGTCTCATCCATGAAAGAAGTTATTTCGGCAGAGAGTCCGGTGGATGCTCCTGACCAGAAGGCACTGGAAGCCTACTATGAGGAACATAAAGAACAATATCGCCAGCCTGGTGCGATCAAGATCAGTCATGTGTTTTTTGGCGGTTTTGAACAAAACTCGCTGAACAGGGCGAATAGCCTGCTTGCCGCTATGCCAGTAGCTAAAGAAGACGCCATACGCTCCGGTGATCCTTTCTTTAATGGCCACCAGCTGCCTTTTCTGAATGAGCAACAATTGTCAAAGCGACTGGGATCTGATTTTGCACGTCAAGTTATGACTATGAAATCAGGTCAATGGCATGGCCCGATCGCCTCCAGTTATGGCTACCATCTGGTTTGGGTCAAGGAGACAAAACTGGATCACTACCGACCCTTGAAAGAAGTAGCCGAACATATTCGCTCCAGAATCCTCCGCGATAAACGACAAAACATGCTGATGCGCGAGCTTGAGGAGTTGAAAGAAAATTACATCATCGATGTTGCAGATGTAGGTCTTGATGCTTCAACCATGACCTTCCCGGATTTCAGTAGGGAACGTACTTTATGAAGAACCTATTTTTGTTATTCCCGCTTCTGCTGATATTGTCCGGTAAAGTCAGTGCTCACCCCATGGCTCCCGGTCTATGGGCCATGAACGAACAAACACCCGGAAACTTTCTGGTTATCTGGAAAACATCGTTGAAACCCATGCCCGGTATACGACTGACACCCGTACTGCCAGAAGGCTGTATCAGCAACAGTCAGCTTACCGGAAATCAAGAGGGAACAGGGCAGGTTGTCCAGTGGACGACCGACTGCTCTTCAATTGATTTGATTGGCAGTGAGTTCAGGGTAGAAGGACTGGACGGCAGCCCCTCCGGTGTTCTTTTCAGAATGAAGACGCTGGATGGCAACCTTTATCATCAAATGCTCAGCAGCGATGATCCAGCTATTACCCTTTCACCCGCACCTGACGCTCTTGAGATCATGTGGACTTATGTTGTTTCAGGATTTGATCATCTGCTCTCCGGGCTGGATCATGTCTTCTTCGTCATCATGCTGACCTTGCTGGTAGGCTGGGGCAGACAACTGGTCTGGACCATTACGCTCTTCACTCTCGGTCACTCAGTGACTCTTTCCCTGACGGCGCTGGGCTACGTTAACTTTCCGGTTATGCTGGTTGAAGCCATTATTGCGCTGAGTATTGTGGTAGCGGCGGCTGAAGTCATCAGGAATGACTCAAAGAGTTTGTTCAGAAGACGCCCGTGGCTAATGTCAGGAGGCTTCGGCCTGTTACACGGAATGGGGTTTGCCGGTGTTCTCAGTGAGTTTGGTTTGCCAACGAATGATATCCCTCTGGCTTTGGCCGCATTTAATATTGGTATTGAGATTGGTCAGCTCCTGGTCATAGCGGTATTTATTGTGATCTGGAAGGGTATTCTTAAAATCAAATCGGACTGGTCGTCACTTTCTCAACAACTGGCCAGGCTGACACCGGCCTATGCCATCGGCGCAGTTGCTGCACTTTGGTTTTGGCAGCGAATAGGTCTAGAACCTTTACTGGCAATCTGAAAATATCAAACCATTTCCTCTTCAAAACCACCCTTTGAAGAGGAAAATTCTTTTACCCTTCCGTATTCAGTCATTATTTCTTTAGTCCATTTGCGACAAACGAGCCTTTGATCTATTTGTTAATACTCTGCTGTTTTTCAGGGCATGGTAATCACAATGTTGACGCGAATAATAACAAGTCGGTGGCTCAGTCAACTTATTAGGACGGCAACACTTTTTTTCCTGTGCACACCCCAGGCGGTCGCTTTGGGTTTTGTACTCAACATTTTTTTCTTACCACTTAATCACCCGTTGTATAGTGGTTTTTTCACTGCTTTGAATATTCCTGACTTCCAGTCTTTACAGTACTGGAAAAGCTTTGAAGTGACAGCCCTGCCTGCCCAGGGAGCCTCTCCGGTTCAAGGTGAATTTTCAGTCACTGATGTTTCAAGAGAGGTTCAACCAGTAGTTCCTAAGGACCTGAAATTTACCCACAAGCATGTTATGAAAACGGTCTCCGAGACGAAACAGGAAGTTAAAAAACCACCCGTTCCTGAGAAACAGGAAGTTAAAAAACCACCCGTTCCTGAACAGAGCGCTTCCCCCAAGTCAACAAACACTCTTAAAAGGCGACTAACTGGAAAAAATAAAAGCAAGGAGGCTGAAAGCCCCAGAAAACAGCTTCCACTTCCACCCCCCGCCCCTGCCTGCGCGGTTGCACTCAATACCCATGGAGCACTTCCGAATCGAATTTTTACGGGAGGAATGGATTTCTCTATCTCACACACTTCCAGTGATAGAAGACAGAGCACAGTCATCACTCACACAGAAAATCAAGAAGGATCAGGCTATAGCACTTCTGTAGAGAGCGGTTTGATTGTGGATGGAACTACCCGCCTATTAGAAGATCTTGAATCCCGTGGTTTTTTATCACCCCATGGTGAGTTTAACTGGACAGAAGGATTCAATCTGCAAAACGCTCTGACGAGGATCTCCAAAGGATGGCATGATTCCATGTACGACAACCTGTTAGGAATTGATTGCCGATGGTCCATTCACGCAGTCATTGGTAAGAATGCCGGTGCGTCGCATCAGGTTTTGCTGGGGTTTGTGTTTCATCAGCAGCATACCGGTGAGGCTTTTTTTGTACAGATTTTTACCACTCAGACAGCACCACAACCCCAGGTTACGCCCGTTCCAGCCATACCTCATAATCCGCTCAATGTAGCAGCTGTGTCTCCCGTATTTCATGTTCCTGAGCCAGACACAGACCAACATGCCCCCGAATTAGAGACTCTGGTGCCTCCACCGGCAACACTGGACCCGCTCGCGGATGATCCTACCTTCCAGGAAGATGATCCAGGTATTGATAACACTGGCCATCATCCTACCCTCCATGCAGGAAGAAGACCAAGAGGGCAGAGAACTCCTACACCCGGATCCCACCCCGGCAGTTTTACTCCGGGAGGCATACCCATACCCGTGGGCAACCACCCTCCCAGTGAAGGCTACTTTTCAGGTTTGGTCAGTACTCCTTCACCATCATATTTTACTGTTCAGGGAAACACCCCGGATCGGCCTGACTATTATAACGTCCAGGTGCAACAGCCACCCCCTCCTGCTCTCCCCCAAGAGCCAGAGATCCCTACACCACTGGATCTTCACGAGATTCCACAAAGGATCCACCAGCAGCTCATCAGTGATTTCAAAGATAACGTTCGTGCTCCCTATGAAAGCAGGAGGCGAACCTACGAGCAAGCGTTAAGAGATTACCCGAGTCAGCTGGATGCTTATAGAGGAACTTTAAGTAATAACGAGAGACGGTCTCTTATAGAACGATGGTCGAAAGCCTTCCGCGCAGCTCTACTTGATCAGATCAAGTCAGTATCATGTCGGGATGAATCCGGAGCGAGTCAAATGAAACCGAATCGAACCGACTTTGATCCTGATGGAGGTTCAGGGGGGGGCTTTTTCGGTGGCAAAGCGTTTATTTTAAACACCCACATCAGGTTGAGCCAGTGAATATTTCACCAATATAGAGGATGGGTCATACCTGTTAAGAGCCTCTGTTTTCCATTATTATATTGCCCAATTCAGACAGTGATTACAGGTTAAATGTGAGTAAAAGCAGTTTCCAGTTTGAACAAATCGGAGTGATTCACTCCTGCTATCGACAGAAATTTGGGATTCCCCGCCAACCCGGCATTGTGACAGCGGCAGAGTCTGAGCTGGAACTGTTACCCCCTTACAACCAGGAGAACCTGGTGCGTGGGCTGGAAGGTTTCTCCCACCTGTGGGTTCATTTTATTTTTCATAAAACGATGGAAGAAGGTTGGCGCCCAACCATTCGCCCGCCTCGTCTTGGTGGTAAACAACGCATGGGCGTTTTTGCCACCCGTTCGACCCACCGGCCGAACCCTATCGGATTATCTGTGGTCAAACTCAAGAGCATTCAATCTGGAAATGGAAAACTGATTCTCAGACTGGCTGAAGCTGACCTTCTGGATGGCACACCGGTCATAGATATAAAGCCCTATCTTCCCTATGCCGATGCCTTACCGGAAGCTAAAGGTGGGTTTGCACCTTTGCCCGCCATTATGGCTGAAGTCGAGTTCTCGGAAGCCGCTATGCTCAAATGTCTTGCTTATGAGCGCCAGACCGGACGCTCACTGATAGAACTGATTCGGCAAGTATTAGGACAGGACCCTCGTCCTGCTTATCTGAGAGAGACTACCGAGCGCAGACATGGCTCGGCTCTCTGGGATGTTAATGTGGTTTGGGAGTCCAGAGGTGATCACTTTCTGGTCACCGACCTGGAACCCTATTCATAACCAATAGTAACCATCCTGCCAGACTGAAACAGGGACCAATGCATTTTATTAGGGTTGCTCTGGTTGATGACATAGTCAGCAAAACGAGCCGCAGCTGGGCTGACCAGTTTGTCACCCACCGTTCTGAGAGCAACCCCCATGCCCCCCCCTTTAAGAATCGCTTTTCCTGTTTCCTTGGCTACTGTACCTGCCACTTTTGTCGACAAGGCTCCCATGAGTTCCGGACAGACATAACGAACGGGGCTGATAGCCTGAGAACTGGCCCAGGCAGCAGCTGACCCCATTTTTCCTACAGTCCATGCAATCGGCGACAGACAGATATTGATTAATGCCAGAGGGGGGGCAACAACCGGTTGAACCACAGCAGTCAGCGGCCTGACCATATGAGCCAGATAAGGCAAGGCTACAGCCTTGGCAGGATCCAGTACAGAGCTCAGAATTACACCGGTAAGAATGGCTTCAAAGATGTAAACCAGAACTTCTCCGGACTGATCATTCTCACCATGGGACTGAGAGAAGGGTAACTGTCCTGACAATCCGCCACCCACCTGCTTTTTATATTCATCATTCAGAATATTCAATATCCCATCCGACCCTTTCAGTGGATGAGTGGCCATCAACATGACCCCATCTTCTATCACCTGCATTACATTTGCATAGTCAGGAGCCAGACCATGATTAGCCCTATACAACAGATCCCGGATGTTGATAGCACCTTTAATGCTCAGCTTGGTACCAAGGCCATACATGCTGGGGTGGAAAAAAACATCCTTACCAATATAAAGACCCGCCAGATTCACCGGCCCCTTGAAAACTTCACTGATTGCCTGACTGCCTTCAGAACGGTCTGATCCTTCAGCAGGATAAAGCGCCTCTGCAACGTAAGGCATAACGCCATTCAGATCGGCACACTCCAGCCCTGTGCCCGCCATAGCCGATGCCCAAAAGGTTCTGAAACCCTGAAAAGTGGTCAGTTCCTCATATTCTATTTTACCCATTCGGCTCAGAAACGTGAAATACGTCACGGCATACAAAGCAGAAACGGCACAGGCACTGTCGCCTGGGCTCATATTCTTTTCATTTTCAAGTAGAGTCCTGAGCTGATCGGCAAACTTAACCTGCGCTTCCAACACCCCGTAAGGCATCAGAGATTCTGCGAATGCGCCATTTTTGAAATTACTTAAAGCGCCATCGGTAACCTTCTCTCCAAGCCAGAGCACAAACAATTTACCCACATACAAACCCGCCACTTCAAACCAGGACTCAACCCTTGAAATGCCTTGACTGTCAGGACAGTAAGATGAACCCGGTTCTTTATTCGTAAAAATTACCCGCTGAATAGTATCTGGCTGGGAATGTCGGGTGACTTCCTGACGTTTTTTACCATTGTGGATTGAAACGGTTTTCAGATAAAAATCATGAAGATGGTAGTCGAAAGGCTTAACCGTATTCCCATCCTGATCTTCACAATGCTCTTTGCTTAAACATTGCCCCCTTCCTTGCCGGCTTTTAAAACGTCCATCCGTACGAAACCGGCTTTCTGTCTTACCAGGAAATTCAGCCAAACTGTCGGGGGGAAGACGAAAACGAACCCGAACTTCTCCCTGATGACCAACGATGACGCAGCCCTCTTCCTGTCCCTTGAGAAGCTTACCGTCTCCATCCAACTGAAAAAGTGGGGTGTTCGACCAAGGTTCGGGGGTCGCCCCTGCTTTTGCCCCTGCCCACCAGATTACTAAAATACAAACGAGAATAATTCTTACAGACATGGCAGACCAAATAGAAAATGTAAAAAACATTTATGTTAGACGCTGCCAATGAACCCTGCCGGGTTTTAACCTAAAAAGACCAGCACTCATTCAAGTGTTCACTTCAGATTATTAGAAGAGAAAACAACGATGGCATGGTGTATTCACTTTGCATGCCTATATTTTTCATACCCTCCCTAATTATGTGTGTGTACTTTAAGCAATATGCGAGTGACTCACAGCAAGGTATAATTCTGCTTTAAAATAGCCTTACGACGACCTTGAGGAGCTGAGGTTTGATCATTCCGTACCAGGAGCTGGAAAAAGAGACACTGAACAACCTGATTGCCGATTTTGTCAGCCGAGAGGGAACTGATAACGGCTTTGATCAGGATCAGGAAAGCCGTATCCAACAAGTTATGGGACTGCTGAAATCTGGAGAGGTTTCTATTGTTTTTGATCCGGAGACAGGAAGTGTCAATATTATTCCTGCCAAAGAGGCTCAACAGTTTGAGTCTATGATCCATCACTCTTAAACAGCTATGAACGGGCTGGATTCAAGCAATAAGTACAATCGATTACCCGGTGTAGACCTGACACTAAACGACGGTATTACCGGAATTTTTTTGATCAATACCGGGCAACGCTTTTCCAAAGCAGAAGAAACTCACAGTACTGAAACACTCACCGAAAATCCGGAACGTCCCGAAGAACCCATAACCCTGACAGAGGTTCTGAAAGATTCATCAATTATCAGAGCCAGAAGAAACAGCAACAAAAACCAGCACGGTGACACAGGAAACGACTGAAGAGTCTGTCAGTTCAACCGAGGCTGCAGACACTACATGCACACCAGAACCGGAAGAGCCAACAGAAAACCATGAACCCGGGGATGTCTGACTCGCTCAGCTTAAAATGTGAACAGAGATGTTCAAAGGCCGCAACGTCGAAGCTGAGCGCCGTAGTTAGAAGCGCGACTGTGGACTTTTTTCGCGGTATTCATCAACCAGGGCTTCTTTTTATGGGATCCCCGCTTATAGCCACCCCAGCCTTCGTGGTAATTCAGGTAAAGCAAATCTGCACGCCAGAGAGAAACACCATTAACACGACGCGTTCTGTTGGTATACCAGCCAATAAAGTCTATAGCATCTTCAAAGTCATCCCGGCCCTTGAACCAGCCTCCATTCTCTTTCAGATACATATCCCAGGTACCATCCTGTGCCTGGGCATAGCCGTATGCCGATGAGTTTCTGGGTAAGGGAATAAAGAGGAACCAAGGTCTGGGAGGCCTTACATCATGACGGTATGAAGACTCCTGATACATGATAGCCATCATGATCTGAATCGGAGTCCCCCATTTTTCATTGGCTTTTTCAGCGTGTCGATACCAGCTGCGCTTTTCCTTGAAAACACTGCACAGATTATGGGGATTGGCAGGTGGTGTCGTACTGGCACAACCGGTCAGAAAAAGAAAACCTGTAATGGTTATAATCAGTGCCAACCCCCGTTTCACGTATCAGACTCCCCATTCCTGCATCAAATTAATAAACTCATCTTCTGTAACAACACGAACCCCCAGACTTTGAGCTTTGATCAGTTTAGAGCCTGCTTTTTCCCCCGCCAGTAATGCAGTGGTTTTGGCTGAAACTGACCCGGTCACTTTGGCTCCCAGCTTCTGCAATGCTGCCTTACCTTCATCTCGGGTCATGTTATGGAGAGTGCCTGTCAGTACCCAAACTTCACCTTCCAGGGGCTGATCAGAGCCTTCGTCAGGCTCCGCTTCTTCTTCCCAATGTAACCCTACCTTCAGTAATTCATCAATCACTTCCAGGTTATGTGTTTGCTTAAAAAACTTTTCAATATGAGCTGCAACGATGGGACCGACATCATCGACTTCCTGTAACTGCTCTATAGTAGCGGACTTGATGGCTTCAAAGTCTCGATAATGAGCGACCAGACTCTGAGCCGTTGCCTCACCCACCTCCCGGATTCCCAGACCGTAGACAAATCTGGCCAATGTCGTTTTCTGACTGACCTTGAGGGCATTTACCAGATTAGTCGCTGATTTTTTACCCATACGCTCAAGCGAGGCTATAGGTTCTACCGTCAGCTTGTACAGGTCAGCAATAGTATTGACCAGCCCCTTCTCAACAAACTGATCCACCAGCTTATCGCCAAGACCATCGATATCCATGGCTTTTCTGGACGCAAAGTGTTTGATGGCTTCCTTTCGCTGGGCAGAGCAATAAAGACCGCCGGTACAACGGGCTGCGGCTTCTGCTTCATCTCTCTCGACTTCTGAATCGCAGACCGGGCAGCGTTCAGGCAACTCAATGTCTCTGGCATTATCCGGTCTGCGGTCAGGTAAAGTCCGAACCACTTTAGGAATAACATCTCCTGCTCGATGAATCACCACAGTGTCACCGATCTTAAGATCCAGTCGTGCTACTTCATCCATATTGTGGAGGGTTGCATTACTGACTGTTACTCCACCTACGAAAACGGGTTCAAGCCTTGCTACTGGTGTAATGGCTCCGGTTCTTCCTACCTGGAACTCAACGTCTTTCAGTAGAGTCATTTCTTCCTGGGCAGGAAATTTATGGGCGATAGCCCAACGGGGAGCACGGGCGACAAAACCCAGTTGATTTTGTAAAGTCAGACTGTTGACTTTGTACACAATGCCATCAATCTCATAAGGCAGACTTTCCCGCTTCTGACTCATTCGGGTGAAATACTCTGCGCAGGCAGCAGCCCCATTAACCACTCTCAGTTCAGGATTGATCCGCAAACCCCAGGTTTTGAAGCGTTTAAGAATGTCAGCATGCTTTTCTGGTAATGTTCCCCCCTCGACAATACCGGCACTGTAACAGTACATATCAAGGGGTCTTTTAGCGGTTACTTTTGGATCAAGCTGTCTCAAGCTGCCTGCTGCAGCATTACGGGGGTTAACGAAAACCTTTTCTTCTCTGGCTTTGGCTCTCTGGTTCAGTTTTTCAAAACCTTCTTTAGGCATGAAGATTTCACCACGAACTTCCAGACGCGCTGGCCAGTCATCACCGATCAGCTGCAAAGGAATAGACGGTATCGTTCGCACATTCATAGTGATGTCTTCTCCCGTAGTACCGTCACCACGGGTAGCTCCTCGCACCAACAAACCGTTTTCGTATAGAAGGCTAACGGCTATTCCGTCCAGCTTCGGTTCGCAGGCATACTCCACTTCAGAAGCAACGCCCAAACGCTCTCTTACCCTGCGATCAAAGTCGTTAAGGTCGTCCTCATTGAAAGCATTATCCAGGGACAACATGGGCAGCTCATGACGAATCTGACCAAATTCCTTTAAGGGCGCAGCCCCTACGCGCTGAGTGGGCGACTCAGGAGTGATGAGCTGAGGAAAATCTGTCTCTATCGCTTTCAGCTGTTGCAGTAGTCGGTCATAGCTGGCATCGGCAATGATCGGGTCATCGAGCACATAATAACGATAATTGTGATCATTAATCTGTTCTCGCAGCCCATGAACTTCCTGTTCTGCTTCTTTAAGAGAGAGGGTGGTTTGAGTCATGATTCTATTACTTAAAAAATGACGCCGTTCAGCGCCATTAATAAAAAGAGTAAGCAGCCTGAATCTTTTTCCTCACGTTTTCAACGGAGTCATCCCCCGAAGATTCGGGGGAATTCAGATTCATGGTGTAGGGGTGGGTTCAGTCAGCCAACTTCTGGGTTAGCTGCTTTCTTTCAAAATCGCGAATACGTTGACGGTAATGCTCCAGCGTCTGCTGAGTCAGTACACTAAAGTGTTCGTCTTTCAACTCACCGCCCAGATCCAGAGCCAGTTGACGGACCGTTTCTTCCATCAGCATAAAGGCTTTCAGCGGTTCTCTGGGCCCTGGCAATCCCATAAAAACAGTGACAGCCGGAGTTTCTGTTGATTCCAGCTTAGCTATATCAAAGGTACCCGGCTCAACACCATTGGCCATACTGAAAAGAATTTGTCCGGTTCCATCCATGTTGGCATATCGGTGGAAAATGGACATATCACCATAGCGCATACCAGAAGCCAGCAAGCTCTGAAGCAATCTTGCACCATCAAAACTTTCGCCGCTTTTAGCCAGCAGATTAATCACCAGAATTTCGCTGGCTGCGGGCCGGTCTGCCAGTTTCTCCTGATTTACAGGACGGTGGCTTTTTTCCGCTCTTGCCGGTTTGGCTTCGGCAACAGGAGGAGGTGCTGCTGCCGGTAGTTCTTCAACAACCTCGGTCTTCTTTATTGAGAAGCTCTCCTGAACAATCGCCTGTTCTTCTTCTCTGACCTTCGGTTCTTTCATCCTGGTGCGGGGTTCTGAAGAGAGCACCTCTGAAGCCTCATCAACCTGGGTCAGAACCGGTACGGGTTCTGGTTCAGGTTGGATTTCGGGCATATCGACCGGCGGCTTGCGTTCCGGTATTTCTTTTGCCGGTCTGACTGCAGGCGCCGCTTCTGATTCAAGACTGGAAAATTCTGGCTCAATACGATCCCGTACAGGAACATGAACCGGTTCCTCTGAACGTACCCAGTTCTTCATTGTTTCTAACTTCTGGGTCGCTCCCCCTGACTTTCTGGCTCCACCATTCGGCAACTCACTGCCGAAGCTGTCTTCATTTCCTTTGACATCTTCAAGACCGAAAGACAGTTCTGATGCTCTTTTTCTAGCCAGACGCATACGGCGGTATCCATCAGCCAGAACGCCAATAATGACGACGATTCCGATTATTACCAACCAATCTCGTAAACTCATGTCCATGCCGCCTGTCTACCCAATGGGTTGTTGTCGCCTGTAAATCAACAACCCGAAAACGCAAAAATCTGAATATTATTAATCGGTCAAAGCGTATTCATGTTACAACAAAATAATTTGTAATCAGACTATTGTTTATGTTTATTGTTGAAACAAGTTTCTAATTTACACTTTCACAACACTATTCGTTAAACACCAGAGCTACCATAAATTAAGCGCCCTGACCTATAACTCTATTCTGGCGAGTATTGGCCGTCCCTTCAAGCGCAAACCACGGTTTATCCGTAATAAGTATCTGACCCGTTGCTTTCTCATATTCTGGCGAGTGGATTTTTTCATCCTTCAAGACGCAACACTGGGCGCGTAGCCTTGGCTACGTAACCAGAGTTGGAACACAGAAGGATGGAAAAAGCCTCCGTCCAGATATTCGAAAACAACGGGTTAGGTACTTAAGTAGTGATCACTTTATCCAGTCGCCTGCACAACTGCAAAAGCAGTTTATAAACAGGTATGCAAAATCTGATTTTCGATAATCACTTTCGTACAAAAAAGTCGGTCATAAAAATAGAAAAACAGCCCCATCAGGCTGTTTTTCTGAGCATAAAAAAGTTTAGAGCTGAGCCATGGCTGCCGCTTCTTCCACATCCACCGATACGGGTCTGGATACTCCTGGCTCCTGCATGGTTACCCCCACCAGTTGACTTGCTGCCTGCATCGCAATCTTATTGTGAGTGATATAGATGAATTGAACCTTGTCACTCATTTCGGAAACCATTCTGGCATAACGACCTACGTTGGCATCATCCAGTGGCGCATCGACCTCATCCAGCATACAGAAAGGTGATGGATTCAATTGGAAGATAGCGAATACCAAAGCAATCGCCGTCAATGCTTTTTCACCACCCGACAACAAATGAATGGTACTGTTCTTCTTACCGGGTGGTTGCGCCATAATAGCCACCCCGGTATCCAGAAGGTCTTCTCCAGTCAATTGAAGATAAGCCCGACCACCGCCAAAAACTCTGGGGAACAATTCCTGCAAACCCGTATTAACCTTTTCAAAGGTCACTTTAAAGCGTTGGCGAGTTTCCCGGTCAATTTTGCGAATAGCATTTTCCAGCGTCTCAAGGGCGGACTCCAGATCAGCGTTCTGCGCATCCAGGTAGGTTTTTCGTTCTGACTGGGTTTCGTATTCTTCAATGGCTGCCAGGTTAATAGCCCCAAGTCTGTCAATCCGGGCCTGCAGTCGCTCCAGCTCCTGCTCCCATACTTTCTCAGCCGCTTCTTCCGGCATATTGCCCAACACTGTGTCGAGATCAAACTGATCTTCCCTCAACTGATCGGCCAAAGTCGTACGTCTGACCTGCATACCCTGCCAGTCCATTCTTAGCTTCTCGAGCCTCGAACGCGCTGTCTGCGCTTTCTGTTCTGCTGATTGCCGGCTTTTTTCCAATTGTTGCATGCGCTGTTCAACTTCTTCCAGCTCACTGCGGGCCTTCTGCATGGCTTCTTCTTCTTCCAGCCTTCTGGCCAAAAGTACTTCTAACTGTTCCTGCAACTCGCCTTCAGGGGAATGAGATTCTGACAAAGAAGCCTGAAGTAATTCACGACGTTCACGCAGCTTGGTGGATTGCTGACTGAGTCGTTCAATAGCCGCACGCAATGATTCAAGCTGGCTGTTAATAGTCTGTTGCCTTAATGCCAACTGATGCAAGCGGTCCTTATCCTGGCGGGAACTCTGACGAACCTGTTCAAGCTTTTCTCTGCCTCGTTCCCTTTTCTCCAGTAGATCTTCTTTAAGACCACTGTCCATTTCCATTCGATCCAGGGCTTCCTGCAGACGCAGGCGCGACTCACCAATACTTTCCTGCTCGGCCTGACTCAATTCCTGACATTCTGCGATTTCATGTTGAAGACGAGTCCGTCTTTCAGAAAACTGCTCCAGCTTTACTTTTCGGGCACCGAGGTCCGCTCTTACTTCACCATGGCTGCGATTGAGTTCTGTAATTTGCTGCTGAGTTTGTTGGCGACGGTTTTCAAGCTGCTCAGATTGAATCTTAACGTCGGCCAGGCGTTCTTCTACCTGTTGACTCAGCGATTCCAGCTCTTCCATTCGCAAACCAAGTTGTTCCAACTCTTGCTGACGAGCGAGAACACCGGAATTATTATCTGTCTCACGACAAACCCTAAGCCAGTTTCTGGATAACCAAATACCATCTTTCGTGACAATGGATTCATGAACTTCAAGAGAAGTACGGGCAGATAAAGCGGCTTCCAGGGAATCAGTGATATAAATGCCTGCCAACAACCCCTGCGCTTCATTACCTGACTGGACTTTACCAGCCAGAGCATGCAAATCACCCCGGGCATCGGTTGAAACCTGATGATGCGAAGCATCGAGAAGCACTGCAGCCCCCTGCTCCAAAGACCCGAGCAATCCTGCAACAGGATCCAGATCATCAACACAAAGCGCTTGCAGACTGTCGCCCAGTACCGTTTCTACGGCAAGCTCCCAGCCAGACTCCACTTGCAGCTTTTCTGCCAGCCTTGGTGTCGATTCCAGTCCATGCTGCTCCATCCAGACCATGACACCGGTATCCTGCCCCAAAGCCGCCTGCTGAAGAGCTTCCAGGGAAGCATGACGCCCCCTGATCATACTCAGTTCATTGCGATGGCTGTCACGGTCTTCTTGCAACTGATCAAACTGAAGACGATTTTCTTCAATTTCTGAAGTCACCTCTTCCAATTTCAGTTCGTGTGTTTCGCGGGTCAGTTCAAGCTCTGTCAGTTTCTCCGAGAGCAACTCAATCTCTTCGAGGTCTTCCCCTCCACCCAGACTGTTCCTTTCTTCGCTCAGGCGCTGTTCTCGTTCCAGCAGGCGCTCCAGAACCGTTTCAGCATGTTGTATCCGGGACTGTTCAACTTCTGCTGCTTTTTGAGGCTCATGGGAGCGCTGATTAAACTGTTCCCACTCCTGTTGAAGACGATGTACTTCTTCTTCAACCTGAGCAAGGGAGTCTCCGGACATGTATTCCTGTTCCTGGAGCATTTCCAGCTCAGGCTCAACCTGCAGCTTTTCTTCTTCCAGCATTTCCAGTTGAGACTGGTCTTCTGCCATCTGTTCACGAGCTTCCTGCCAGCTTTGATCCAACTGTTGCAGGTCATGACTCAATTCTTTAGCTCGCTCTTCCTTATGACGAAGCGTCTGCTCGATCCGGGTTATCTCGTTGCCTGTACCATAATATTTGGCCTGGGTTTCATGAAAGTGATCGCTCAACTCCATCTGTTGTGCACGATCTTTTTCCATACCTGCATCAGATGAACGTTGATCACTAACAGCCGCTTCCAGCTGGACTTCCAGTTCGGAAATTACATGTTCCTGATTTTTGACCGACTCATCGATACTCTGCCAGCGAAGGGCTTGAAGCTGAGCTTTTTTCAGTCGTTCATCGGCTTTGTATTCTTTGTACTTCTCGGCGGCCTCTGCCTGTCTTTGCAAATGCCCAAGACGACGCCCCAGCTCGTCACGCAAGTCGGTCAGACGCTCCAGATTTTCATTGGTCCGACGGATACGATTTTCGGTCTCACGACGCCGTTCCTTATACTTGGAAATACCTGCAGCTTCTTCAATGAAAACCCTGAGTTCTTCGGGTTTGGACTCGATCAGTGTGGAAACGATACCCTGGCTGATAATGGAATAACTGCGCGGACCCAGACCGGTTCCCAGAAAGATATCCATAACATCTTTCCGACGGCATTTGTTGCCATTAAGGAAGTAAAAATTCTTGGCTTCAGACGTTAGCATCCTGCGAACTGAAATCTCGCTGTAGGCAGCAAACTCACCGGTAACCCGACCTTCGTTATTATCAAAGATCAACTCTACTGTAGCTTTGGCCGCTGGCTTCCGGCTGTTGGAACCCTTGAAGATAACGTCCGTCATGGACTCGCCACGAAGGTGTTTGGCAGAAGACTCCCCCATTACCCAGCGAACGGCATCGATAATATTAGACTTGCCGCAGCCATTAGGACCAACAACACCGCACATATTGGAGGGAAAATGAACCGTTGTGGGATCCACAAAGGATTTGAAACCGGCCAGTTTGATCGATTTAAGACGCATCTTATCCTTAATTCATAGCTATCAGGGCCACAGCTGCCTGGTTATCGGTAAAAAAGCTTTTCTCAGTTACAGACTCAATATAAGCCGCTGACGACTCTTTTCCGGTGGCCCCAGAGGCTACTATCCAAGCAGCCTCTTAATCCCTGTCCCCGAAGGTACTCCCTGTATTAAGTCTCTTTAACTTCTACGAGTGTACACAGATTCGGCCCTTCAGGAAAAGTCGTTCTAACCGAAAGCTTTGACCATCAGCCTTCGGGCAAGTTCAGTATATCTCGACTTCGCCCAGAAAGAGCATCAATTTACCGTGTAAAACCCTTGTTTTAGTCTTTCTTTAAAGAGAAGCTATTTCTTTGATAGCAGACCCCATTATACCCATTGGATTTCATGATGCTACTAGGCGTTAGGCGTCAAGTGAACGAAGCCCGTGAGCCTACAAGTAGTAGGTGATCGGGATGAGCGAACGCTGGCAACAACGTAGCATCTTGAAAGGCGATGGGTATATGATGGGTATATAGAGTTGAGACTCTTTTAGCCCGAGTCTCTTTAGCCGCAGAAGACACACTGGTTTTCTCGGCCAGTTTCAGTGCCTCAGCTTTGAATTCAGGAGAATGGATTTTTCTTTTTTTCTTGGTCGTCATTGGTCACCTCACAGAGTGATTTTACTCTCTTAGGAGGCTGACCGAGAATAGACAGTCCGGCCTAAAATCCAGAAAGAACGGCCATCTTTTCCACTGGATTTGCTTAAATAGGTCAACTATTCGCACAAATTCAGTGAAAAAGCTGACTCGTTCTACTGAATTTTATGCTCGGACGCTATGATAAGCCTTAAATCAACCTTGATGATGCCTGATGTCACCACCAAAATTCAAAGATAGCCCTGTTGAGTTCGATCAGCACCTACTGTTTCCAACCAATATTTTCGATCTGCTTTCCAAAGATCATGACTGTTTTGTCTACGAAGGCATCTTTCAGAGCATTGATACATCTGAAGTCGAAAAAAAATACCACCACCTTGGCCAGCACGCTTATCCCCCGAAGCTCATTGTCGCCATCCTGATCTACGCCTATAGCCATGGCGTTTTCAGCTCCCGTGAGATTGAACGTCGCTGTCGGCAAGATCTGGCGTTTATGTACATCTCGCAAATGAATTGCCCGAACTTCAGAGTCCTGGGTGACTTTCGTAAAGATAACCTGTCCTTCTTCCATGACTGCTTCAAACAATCCGTCAAGCTGGCAATGGAGCTGGAACTGGCATCGCTCGGGCATATCAGTCTGGACGGTTCAAAGTTCAAAGCCAACAGCTCAAAGCACAAGGCCATGAGTTACGGGCGACTCAAGCTCAAAGAAGCAGAACTCAGTGCAGAAATTGATGACCTGATCGAGAAAGCCAGTCAATGCGACCAGGAGGAAAATGACACCTACAAAGAAGCCAGTGGTTACAGCAT
>NZ_JOKH01000003.1:449300-511827 GCF_000722635.1 Endozoicomonas numazuensis
CTAGGAGGCTGACCGAGAATAGACAGCCCGGCCTAAAATCCAGAAAGAACGGCCATCTTTTCCACTGAATTTGCTTAAATAGGTCAACTATTCGCACAAATTCAGTGAAAAAGCTGACTCGTTCTACTGAATTTTATGCTCGGACACTATTCTCGGTCAGCCTCCCAGAGTTTTCACGTCGCATCAAAAACTGAAATCAAACCGAACAGAGAAAGCCCTGTAAGAACTCACCTTAGTGCTTCTATGGTGGTAATTCAGGATCACATCCAGATTCTCATTTCGTTTGAGCTTTATATCGAAACTGGTAAGCAGATGACTGTGTTCTTTATCTATTTGCAGGCCAATATAATCATTGCCTGAGAAGGTGATATCCTGCTTCCCTTCGTCTCTAGCAAGATCTGAAACATGCATAATAGAAAATTTTGGTTCGATCACCCAACCTTTAACTGCCCAGCGCTTGCTGATTGCCCCCCCCAAGCCTGCTTCGAACTGCCTTACAAGATTAGCATTATGATGTTCTGTCACTGAGTCTGCAGCATTACCAAGACTGAGGCTGCCTGATTTCAACCATCTGGCAGATAGTTTGAACAAAGGCTCAAACTGAAAATCAGATAAGGTATATCTGTATCCCCCTTGAACATTGATATCAATATAAGATGAGCGATAAGAGCCACTCATTTGAGCAGCGCCTCTAAGTCTCGAAACTTTATGACTGGAAACACCAAACGACATGGCTGAATTTAAATACAGCGCGTCGTGCTGCCAAATGTCGTAAACACCTGCGGTGTAGGTAGTAATTAGTTCACTTTCTTCTCTGTCGGAAGCGATTTGGCTATTGCCTATATTCAGCACAGCACCGATGGTGTGTTTATCAAAGCTTTTATCCAGTCCGAGGGTGAACCCATCTATTTCAAAATCAAACCCGCTTGTGCTAGCGGTCTCTTCATGATCACCATCACCATGCAGCCCTTTTATCCAGAATTGATAAGCTTGTGGGGCATCACCGGTTGAGATGCCTGAACCCAGGATATTAGAGCGTTGATGAATCTGTTCAAAAACAAGGCTTGATAAGTTGCCTAATACCTGATTGTGCATATCTCTGGCATCAGGCATTAAGTTATTTATATAGGCATTCAGCTGTTCAGCGGAGGTAATATCGTAAATAGATCCATACTCAGAAGATAAAGTGCTATACCCACCATCTTCTGACAACATGCTGGTTGCAAACAATGCTTCATTTGCGCCACCATCTGCGTGCTTTTCGACAACCGCTTGAGGTGACAGAACCTCTATATTTGCAGAAATTGAATTACCAGCAGCATCATAGTCCACATTTAAAACCTCAAAAAACAGACCACCTCTTTCGATAGCAACATTTTCACCGTTATAATCCGTTGAGGTCATTACATTTATGGAGCCTGTTTGAGGATTTTCAAACAGGCTTTCATCAAAATCGATAATTATTTTTGAGTCATCATCAAATGAAATGGATTTTGCAATAAAACCTGTACCAGAAAAGCTATCACCAAAATTAACTTCTATAGTTCCGCCAATATTATTTAGATTATTACTTACCAGCTCTGACCCTTTATTTACGTAAATCAGTCCTTTGTTATTGATTGTGCCTGACCCGGAAATCTGCAGAGCTGAAAGTCTGCCGGTATTATCAAAGGTATGTGTTCCTACGTTTAATAGCTGTGTGACATTCAGGGTATTATTGTTGTATGAGTCGCCATGTAATATGAGTTGTCCAACATCTATTTGACCATTGTTTTTTAAGGTAGCCTCTATGACTGCACTATTGACACTACCATAGTTTTCAAGGGTATTAGTTCCATTTATATTTCCAACATCTAATAAGCCATCTCCAGTATCACTTCCAGTACTGTTGTTATAGTCATCATAAAGATCAATATCTGTATCAAATAATATATCACCAGTAATTTTTCCATTATTGATGATATAAGCATGATGATTGTAAGCAGAAGTTATGCTGCCTTTAATTTCGTTATAATTGCGTACATAATTTATTATCTGGCTTGACTGGTTTTCAGTGTAAAACCTGATAGCTCTTACGGCATAAATTAAACCATAATTATGAATTCCTCCAGTTATCACCCCAGATGAATCAATACCTGTCCCCGATGCAGTGAGAATTTTACCGTTATTGGTAATTGAACCGACCATATCCTCTGTTTTATTTGCTAAATCAATAGCGCCATTCAAACCTTCTACAATACCATTGATGATGATATTACCTTCCTGAGCAACATCCATATCAAAAGCCATACTTTCATCACCTTGAATGCGACCGTTTATGATTATGTTCCCTTTCAGGATATCTTCATGGGTCACATCTTCACTATCGACATGAACTGAAGAGTCCCTTATCTCAAAGCCATTCCTGGAGCCACCGAGAATATCACCATTGATAATGATATCTGCCTCAACATAAGTGGTATCTTCATCATCCTCTTGATTATTAATATCCATTTTGAACACATCATTGATACTACCACTCCCGGAAACCGTATTACCTTCCGGCAGGATCAGAGTATCTCCAGGTTGATATAAAATATCATCACCATAATCTCCAGTGATACTAACCTCCAGATCAGTTTCAGAGGGTATGATCACCTCAGCCGCATACCCCCCATATGCCTGAAGCAGCAACACACCTGAAGCGGAAAGCCTTTTAAAGTTGTTCATCCTTGAATCCTTTTCTAAAAAGAGGAAAATTCATTCTCAGCCAATTATTGGAAGCATCTTCCTTATATCGACTGTCGGCTACGTTATCATTAATTAGTAATAGTCACTTAGTTTGCCCCAAAATAACTTCCCGATTTTCACCCGGACTCCGTTCGCCCTGAGCTTGTCGAAGGGTTATAGCATTGGGCTTCGACAAGCTCAGCCCGAACGGATTTTGAGCAGATTTGAATAAGGAAGTTATTTTGGGACTATTCCTTAGCCGAAGGCGTGAACAAGTCTTGCTCTTAAGGGAGTCTGCGGATAAGTCGAACTTTACCTATCTGCCAAGAGCAGAAACAGTGGCTGACATCGAGCAGTTGTTGACTTTGAACAAAGGTAAGCCCGAATCAAGGTGTGCGGAAATCATCGCTTACAGCTCGAATGAGCAGTCATTCAAAAACAGTTTATGAAAGTAATCTGAGGAAATGTTCTGAGAAGAAACCGCTCAGCCAAAATGCTGAGCGGTGGATCTATAAAGCAGCTTAAACAGCCAGGAGCGGGAAATACGGCTCAACTCGAGACAGGTAAATGACTATCAACTGGCGGGAGCAATCCTTAACTGGATAACACCATTATCCTTGATTTTCACGTCACGGACTTCAGCCTGATAGTCGGCTTTGGCGGCATCACCGGAAAGAGTGATACGCGCCACTACATCAAGACTTTCTGCATCAGACAGACTGCCTGAGCCCATCATCATTGCAGCATTGTCGTCCAAAATAACTTCTTTAGGAAGGTCTCCAACCTGAAGAGGAATCGCGGCTATAGGAGGCTTTCTGGCACCACTCTCACGGGCAAATACAATCACTCTGGCATTAGCAGGAAGATCTTTAAGCTCAGGAGCCAGTTCAACATTGATTCTCAGCTCTGCAACCGTTTCTCCCATCAGTTTTCGAGCTTTGGCGATACCGGCAGACAACGATTGTCGTGCAGCCATATCATTCTCAAAAGAGAGAGCTTTGGTCCAGGCTTGAACCGCATTCGGGTAGTCTTCCTGCTCAAAAGCATCAATACCCTTGAGTCCTAAAGCAGTAGTGTTGCTTTCGTCTTTGCTCAAGGCATCCTGATACAGTCCCCGGACTTCTCCGTTTATCTGATTACGGTTGGCCAGAAATAACACCTGGGCCAATTGAGCTGCTGCCTGAGGGCTGCCCTCGGTGACCGTGTAAAGTTTCTTATAGGCGTCAATCGCCTTATTAACCTCACCCTTTGCCATATAACGGCCAGCCAGCATATACCAGGCTTGAGCACTATCGGGTCGTTTATCACTCCAGGCTTCCAGAGTAGAGATCATTTCCTCATGGGAAACATCCGGATTCATCATCATTTCAGTCACAGACAACTCAGTCTGCGCACCAAGATACAGATACACCGGCACGGCCATGGCAGGAATCATCAATGCCAGAAAGAGAGCCAAACCTTTGTTACTACTGCTTGTGTAACTAAACTTCTCTTCCTTGTCAGCAACATCTTCCAGGAGTTTCTTTTCCAACTCAGTGCGGATCAACTCGGCATCATCCGGTGTGATCAGGCCTTGTTCCAGTTGCTTTTTCAGCTCTACTTCCTGCTCCTTGAAATAGGCGATGTTGGAAGCTTTGTCAGAAACATCCTGATCCGTGGTACGCCGGCTGCGAAACCACAGCGGCAAAAGCACCAGAGCCATACCACTGAGGGTTAAAATTGTGGCGATTATCCAGAACTGCGTCATTTATCTTTACCACCCAGTATCTTGTCCAGCTCGGCTTTGTCCTGCTGATCCAGCTCCTGATCTTTAGTATCAGGACGATGCTGCTTCAGAATTCTGAACAGTATTAACAGACCCAGTAATAATAAAATCAGAGGGCCAAACCAGAGCGCTAAAGTGCGGGCATCCATCCTGGGTTTATAGAGTACAAAGTCACCGTATCGATCCAGCATAAACTGGATAACGGTGTCATCATCCGCCTGTTCTTCAACAATCATGCGATGCACTTCCCGACGCAGATCCTGAGCAATAGGCGCATTAGAATCAGCAATCGACTGATTCTGGCATTGAGGGCAACGCAGTTCTTCATTCAAACGAAAAAACTGCTCTTGCTGCTCTGGCGATTCAAACTGATAGTTTTCTATGACTCCGGCATTAGCAACCAGACTCACCAGCACCATCGCAGCAACCATCGCAGCAACCACCGCCATTCTTTTCCAAACAGAAAGAGCAACACTTGCAGATTTCAGCAGCTTTGAGCGCATGAAAGTTGAGCGCATGAAAGTTGAGCGCATGAAAAAAAAGTCTAGAGTCATTGCACTAACTCCTTCTGCAGAGCATCGTAACGGGGCTTGAGATCTTCCTTCCAGACACGAGCATCGATGATCCCGATGTGCTTGTATCGAATGACACCTTTTTTGTCGACGAGGAAGGTTTCCGGTGCACCATAGACACCCAGATCCAGACCCAGCCTGCCATCTTCATCCACTATGTTGAACAGGTATGGATCTTCCAGACGGTCCAGCCACTGCAGAGCCCCTTCACGTTCATCCTTGTAGTTAACTCCGACAATATTGATGCCTTCACGGGAGAGCTTCATCAGATAAGGATGCTCAACCTTACAGGCCGGACACCAGGAACCCCAGACATTCAGCATCAATACCTTGCCTTTCAGATCTTCTTCCGTCACCGTCTCGCTTGGGTTTTTCAGTTTTTTCAAACTGAATTCCGGCAAGGGTTTATCCAGCAACATAGAAGGCAGTTCACTTTTATCTTCCATGAACAGGCCGATATAGAGCAGCACACAAAAAGTCAGGAAAAAAGCTAATGGTAAAAAAAGTTTCCAGCGCTTCACGCCTGACCTCCTGTCGACACTGAATTACCTTCTCCAGCCTCTGGAGATCGGGTTTTATTCCCCATCAGTGCATCTTTTTTCCGACTCAGGGCTGTTTTTTTCTTGAGACGAACACGGTAGCGCTTATCGGAAATTGCCAGCAGACCACCCAGTGTCATGAAGATAGATCCCAGCCAGATCAAGCGAACATAGGGCTTAACATAGAGACGAACAGCCCAACTGTCTCCACCCAAAGGTTCACCCAGAGCAACGTAAAGATCACGGGTTAATCCCGCATCAATGGCCGCTTCGGTCATAGGCATGTTTTGTACGGTATAAACGCGCTTCTCAGGCTTGAGAACAACAACCGGCTTCTGATCCTTGAAGATGCTGACCGTGCCGTAATCTGCCACAAAGTTAGGCCCCTGACGCTGACTGACACCATCAAAGCGGAATACATACTCGCCGACTTCAGCAGAATCACCCGGCTTCATTCGCAGATCTTTCTGCACACTGTACCCAGACGTCAGAGCGACACCAATAAAGGTGACCGCCAAACCCAAATGAGCCAGCTGCATACCGTAATAAGCAGGCTTGAGCTTTTTCAACCCCTGGAACAGACCAGCATTGCGGGTTTTATTGCGAACATCTTTGGCAATCGTTAACACCATCCAGAATACGAGCCCAATCGCCAGGGCTTCGCTGACCATAAAACGGTCACCATAAAGGAAGCTGAATACAACGCCACCGATAACAGACACAACGAAGATCCAACGCACCTGTTGTTTCAACCAGCTGACAGAACCTTTTTTCCAGTTCAGCAGAATACCAATACCCAGGCATGCAGCCAGCAGCATGGAGAGCGGGATAAACAATAGATTAAAGTAGGGAGGGCCCACAGAAATCATGCCCAGATCCAGAGCATCCAACAGCAATGGGAACATTGTACCTAGCAGAACAGTGGCGCAACTGGTTACCAGAATGATGTTATTCAACAGCAATAAGGTTTCACGCGACAACAGAGAGAAGCTGATTTTACTTCTCACTTCCGGTGCCCTGAATGCGAACAGAGTCAGGGAAGCACCGACAACCACCAGAAGGTAACCCAGAATGAACAGACCACGCTGAGGATCGCTGGCAAAGGCATGCACAGAGGTCAGTACACCGGAACGAACCAGGAAGGTACCAAACAGACTCAGGGAGAACGTGGTAATGGCCAGCAGTAAAGTCCAGCTCTTGAACAAGCCACGCTTTTCAGTCGTTGCCAGAGAGTGGATCAAAGCCGTACCGGTCAACCAGGGCATCAGGGAAGCATTTTCCACAGGATCCCAGAACCACCAGCCACCCCAGCCAAGCTCGTAATAAGCCCACCAGCTGCCCAGTGAAATACCTGCTGTCAGGAAACACCAGGCTACGGTTGTCCAGGGACGAGCCCAGCGAGCCCAGGCACTGTCGAGCTGACCACCCAGCAAAGCTGCGATAGCAAAAGCAAAAGCAACCGCAAAACCCACATACCCCATATAAAGCATCGGAGGGTGAACAATCATCCCCAAATCCTGCAGTAGTGGATTCAGATCAGAACCGTCAACAGGAGGGAAAGGCAGAATTCGGGTAAACGGGTTGGACGTCAGGAGAATAAACAGCATAAAACCTACGCTGATCATCCCCAAAACGGCCAGGACTCGTGCAGAAAGTTCCGGTGGCAGCTTGTCACTGCGCAATGCAACGACCTGCCCCCAACCGGTCAGGGTCAGGATCCAGAGCAGCAGAGAACCTTCATGACCTCCCCAGACAGCAGTGACCTTGTAGTAGACAGGCAAGAGAGAGTTTGAATTACTGGCGACATACTGAACCGAAAAATCATCCGAGACAAAAGCAAAAACCAGACAGAGAAACGATAACAGGACAAACGCAAACTGACCTGTTGCCAGCGTTTTACCGGTGGCCATCCAGTTCAGTCGACCATTGTAGCTACCTACCAGCGGTATAATACTTTGCAGCAGCGCCAGGCAGGTAGCCAGTATCAGGGCAAATAGCCCCAGCTCAGGATTCATCACTTGCTCTCCGGTGATTGAGGCTGGCTCTCAGGCTGAAGACTCTCAACGGACTGACGGCTCTCCTGTTGGTATGACGGGGTGCCATAAGATTTATCCGACTTATCGCCTGACTTCGAACCATGAGCCTTGTCGATGGCTTTCTGTACTTCTGGAGGCATATAGTTTTCATCATGCTTGGCCAGTAATTCCTCGGCTACAAAACGACGACTTTCGTCTAATTTACCCGTTCCGACGATCCCCTGACCTTCTTTAAAAAGATCGGGCAGAATGCCGGTGTACTCTACTTCCACGTCACCATCGCCATCACTGACGCGGAAGATGACTTTCAAGCTCTCAGGGTCTCGCTTGACGGTACCGGGTACCACCACGCCACCCCCGCGAATCTTCTGACCGATGGGTGCTTCACCACTGGCCATCTGGGCAGGGGAAAAGTAATGATTGATGTTTTCCTTCAGGGCGAACAGAGCCAGAGCCACGGCAATACCGACACCGGCTACCAGCAAAAGGACTAATAATAAACGTTGCTTACGAACTGGATTCATTCCATCTTTCCCTCTCGGACACCCTGATCTTTATGACTGACTCTATCTTCCCGCTGAACGACTTTCTTTTTTTTCTTTTCACTATCAGCCCTCGGGCTGTGGTTATGAGCATTGCTGGAACTACGATTTCTTGACTGATTGCTGCGCACCTGACGCTGAATCTGAGCTACGATCCGCTTTCTAGCTCGCAAGGGAGAAACAATGTTATAGGCAATAATCAGTAAACCAATACCATAAGTCGACCACACGTAAATTCCGTGACCGTCCATATGTATCAAACTGGCGAGACTATCAAAATACATATTTCTCAGTTCCCTGCCCCGGCCGTTACGATGTTATGAACCCATTTGGTTCGGCGTTCACGATCCAGTATTTCGGTTCTCAAACGAAGAAACAGGACCACAGTAAAAAACAGATAAAAAGCCGCAATGCTGATCAGCAAAGGCCAGAGCATTTCAGGAGCCATGGACGGTTTTTCAGTGAGCTTAAGTGTGGCGCCCTGGTGCAAGGTATTCCACCACTGAACTGAAAATTTGATAATGGGGATGTTGATCACCCCTACAAGGGTCAGGATGGCACAGGCTCTTGCTGCAGTATTGGTCGTTCTGATCGCGCCACGAAGAGCTATCACACCCATATAAAGGAACAGCAGAATCAACATAGACGTCAGTCTCGCATCCCACACCCACCAGGTTCCCCAGGTTGGCTTGCCCCATATAGCACCGGTTATCAGAGCCATAAGACAGAATGAAGCGCCAATGGGTGCACAGCACTTAAGTGCCATGTCAGCCAGCTTCATTTTCCAAACCAAAGTGACAACACCGGCACAGGCCATCATGACGTAGATGGCAGAGGCCAGAAAGGCAGTCGGCACATGCAGAAAAATAATCCGGTAACTATTGCCCTGGAGATAGTCCGGAGGCGTAAACATCAACCCCCAGGTCAAACCGACGGCCATCAGCAAGGCAGCCAGAATGGCCAACCAGGGCAACCACTTGCCACTGATCTCGTAAAACCATTTGGGCGAACCCAGTTTGTGAAAAAAAGTCCAGTTCATTCTTTTCTCTACCGTGACTCGTACCTGTCGCTCAGGGCTGACAGCTCTTAGCGGCTTTATGCAATATCCGGGCATTACCCATCTGCAACTATTCTCAATGATGCAGCTATTGCCAGAGGTGCCAGACACAATCCTAACATCAGCAATGCTGCCATCCACAGCAGGTGTCCTGAGTAGGACAGACCTTCTACTGCAGTCTGAACAGCACCTGTTCCAAAAATCAGAACAGGAATATACAGAGGTAAAGACAGCAATGTCAGTAGTATTCCCCCCCTCTGTACACGCACTGTCAGGGCTGCACCAATACCTCCGGCAAGGCTCATTAAAGGTGTCCCTAACAGCAGGCTTAACAGCAAGGCAGGAAACGCCTGCGTTGGCAGATGCAGCATCAAGGCCAACAACGGTGCCATGACAATCAGAGCTACACCGGTGGTCAGCCAATGTGCAGATATTTTAGCCAGTACCAGCAGAGGTAATGGGTGCGGCGATAACAGTAACTGGTCCAGAGAACCGTCTTCCTGATCACTTCTGAAGAGAGAATCCAGGGAAAGCAGCACTGCAAGCAACGCGCCTATCCAGACAATTCCTCCTGCCAATTGAGACAAAAGTGCTTTTTCAGGGGCAATACCTAAAGGAAACAGACTGGCTACCATCAGATAAAAAGCCACAGGGTTCAAGGTTTGCCCGGGGGTCCGAAAGGCCAGAACCAGGTCTCTTTTGACCAAATCCAGAAATGCTCTGCCGCCATTTAACGAAGCCACGCTCATAGCCAGGCCTCCGACTCTTCGTGACCTGTCTCTTCATCTACAGCAGAAAAAGCTTCCAGACGAAGCTTTCTGACACGGTCTGATAACTTTGACAAGCTCTGATGGCTGGTCATCACTACCGCACCGCCCTCTGAAATATGCTGGGCCAATCGCTGCTCCAGCCAGGCTACTCCATCAACATCGATAGCGGTAAAAGGCTCATCCAGGATCCAGAGTGGTGTGGTTGAAAGCGAAAGATCAGCCAGAGCCACTCTTCTGTGCTGACCTGCAGACAGTTGTCCACAGGGAATATCTTCGTACCCTGCCAGATTTACATGTTCCAGTGCAGAAAACACAGATTGTTCAGAGTAACTCTCATTGCGAAGACTGGAGCGCCACAGAATATTTTCTACAGGTGTCAGTTCGGTTTTAACTGCGGGTTTGTGGCCAAAGTAAAAGGTCGATAACCGAAAGTCAGCATAGACTCTGGAAAGCTTCTGTCCCCGCCATATCACTTGCCCCCGGTAATCACCAGAAAGCCCTGCCAGCACTCTTAAAAGCGTGGTTTTCCCAGCTCCGTTACAGCCTTCTATCTGTAACAGTTCACCGGGTGACAGTTGAATGGAAAGGTTTGAAAAAAGAACTCGATCGTCTCGTTCACACCTCAGCTTCGCCACTTCGAGCAAGTCATTTTCCCTTAAAAATCGATCAGTCAGATGCTTAACCCAAAGGCACTTGGCCGCCTATTGGCCGCCTGAAGGTCTCTTCATAGCGAAAACAATTAATGATCTAATGCTAAACACTCTGTTCAAAAAACAATCTAAAAGCCATGAAGACGGGCAGGATTATATCTAAAAAAACGTTTATTCCGAAGTAATAAACTATCAGGATCAGGTAAATCCACTGACATTGACCTGAATCAAACCCGACAATGATATTTTTCACTCTGATGTAAAAAGCGTTCCAAGCCTATTCAAACGTGCTGAAAACCTGACCATGCTCACACATTCACTGCAAATAGATCATTTACGATCCCGGTTATTCACCCACCAGACAGCAGCTTCTAAACGAGAACGAAAGTCCAACTTTCTCAGCATGCGCTTGACGTGAACTTTGACCGTGCCTTCACTGATATTCATTTTCCGTGCGATGACCTTATTGGCATCACCTTCTGCAATAAATTGCAAAACCTCTCTTTCTTTAGGTGTCAGCAAATCCACCTTGCTGGTCTGACTGGCGTCAGGTCTCAGCACCGAAGCCAGTACCTCTGCCAGTCGATCATCTACAGCCAGCTTACCCACAGCCGCCTGCGAAATCTGGCTAAGCAGATCTTCAGGCTCCATATCTTTCAAAAGATAGCCATCAGCACCTGCCCGAAACATGGCAGCAACATCGTCCTTGTGCTCCGAAACAGTCAGTGCAACCACTCGCGAAGCTACACCTTCAGCACGCATGGCTTTGAGCGTTTCCAGCCCATCCATACCTTTCATATTCAGATCCAGCAATATCAGATCCGGCTCCAGCTCAACAGCCAGCTTCAATCCAGTAGCACCGTCACCCGCCTCGGCGACCACTTTCAACCCTTCTTCTTCATCGATTAGCTGAGCCAACCCTTTACGCAGTAATGGATGATCATCAATCAATAAAATACTTGTGTCGTTCATCATTCCTCTCATACTGATGAAAACTCAAGACGCACCCGTGCGCCACCATAACCAGAAGTTTCAAAATAGAGCTGACCACCAAGACTCTCTGCCCTTTCCTGCATGATGGTGGTCCCATAGTGTCCTGACGTCGTGATATCTTCATTGAAACCGCTGCCATCATCATCAACCAGAACCTGAACTTTTCCGGGGGCAACCTGTTCACAGACGACCGTCGCTTTTGTCGCTTCTGAATGCTGGATCACATTAACCAGCCCTTCCCGGACAATCTGCAAAACATGAATTTGATGGTGAGCATCGAGATGACAGAACCGTAATCGATAATCCAGATTAAATATCACGCTGCCATCCCGTTTACCGTACTCTTCCATGGTCTGTTGCAAGGCTTCTTCAAGCGTGCCGGAAGTCATACTGAGTCGGAAAGTATTCAATAGCTCCCTGAGTTGCCGGTAAGCATTATTCACCCCCTCGCGAATCTCTTCGACAATGGAGTGTACTGACTCATCAGCATCCATTCGGGTCAGGACCTTCTTCAAACGGGTGACCTGTATTTTCTGATAGGACAGTGCCTGAGCCAATGAATCGTGCAGTTCTCTGGCAATGACCGCCCGCTCTTCCATTAACAGAAGTCGCCTTTCCTGTGTTTGATAACCACTGCGGTAAAGAGAAGATGAGACAATATCACTGAAAGTCCTCAACCACTGACGGCTTTCTTCAGTTAATGACTGTCCACCCTGCAGTGAGATGTGAAGATAACCATAACCCTGGTCATTCTGACTCAATGGGAACTGGACATCGGATGAGGGTGTCCGGACACATCCCTCACACTGGCCAATATTGCAAACATCATTATAGGTATCACTTTGAGGAAAAATCCTCTGCAGCCTGATGCTGCCGGCACTCCCCGTCAGGCAGACATAAGCACTTCTGAGCCCCAGCAATACTTTCCATCTTTCCAGTATCAACATCAACTGCTCTTCATCATAGGGGTTCATTCCGAGAGTCTGGGAAGATTCATACAACAACTGTAAAGCCGTGTTCGCCTGCTCCAGAGATCGGGTCTGACTTGAAACCTGTGACTCCAGATCACCATAAAGAAGCGACAGACTATCGGCCATGGCTGAGAATGTTTCTGTCAGCTGCCCCATTTCGTTGGCGTGACAATATTCAAGGCGAAGCTGATCAAACTCACCACGACGTACTTTTTTTGCAGCTTCACTCAATTGCTCAACAGGCTTGATGAGATTCAACCGGATGTAGCGAATGGTCATGGCACCAATGGCGAGTATTGAACAGAGAGAAAAGATGGCCAGTATGACCAACCAGTGCAGCTTCCGTTCGGTATTCAGCTGCAATGAATTAACCAGATCATTCAGGCGGTCGACAAACCCAGGCACTTTCTCGGTAAACTCATGCCAACCGGCTTCGTCGTTTAACAGAGGCCGCATTTCGCTGCGCCACTCCCCCACCATAGCCAGATAACGATTTCCGATAATATCCGTTCTGCCACCGAGATGTTTAAGGGAAGGGCTGGTGAGGCTTCTGTCATAGACCTTGATCAACTGCCATAACTGAGCCTTATCTGTATCTTCAGTGCGGATCTGATCCACCAGGCGCCATGCCTGCATTCTCAGGGAACCCGCCACATTAATAGCCGCTGCATCACTTTCTGTCGTAGCCGCAAACCACAAAGAGCCACTGACACTCAGCAGCCCTAAAAAACAGGTAGCGATAATGGCGGCAAGGGCTTTATATCGGATCGGCTTCAACAACATGCACCTTCATAAACAAAAAAACCAAACAACTTTGAACAACTGGAAGCATTTTTTACACTAGAAAAACGCTTAAATTATTCCTACCTCTAAAAACCCGAATCTCTGGTAAAACTGATGCGACCAGTATCCAAACCGCACCACTATTCCAATGCTTTAGCATACCTTCGCATAACCACTACTCCCTAAGAGGTACACCAACATCACCCCGTACCAAAAAGTGCTTTTAAGGGGCTTTTTTGTACGTTCATCCTCATTAAGATAACCCTGAACAAAGCTTGAAAGAGTCTGAACAATTTCACTCAGATCCCATGTTTAAAAGGGTCACATTGTCATGAGCCAAAAGGTAGATCTTGACCGCCGTCGGTTATTTACCGGAACTCTTTTTTCTTCACCCAAAGTGACGAAAAGCTATTCCAACGGCTCAGAACTGACTCAGTCTGGCAGAAACGCTGTGCCACCTGTACGCCCACCCAGGAGTTTACAGGAACAGTCATTCACAGACCTTTGCACACGCTGCAGTGAGTGCATTGCCGTTTGCGAAACAGGGTTACTGGTTCAAGGATCCGGGGGGTTTCCTGAAGCAGATTTCAGAAAATCGGGGTGTTCTTTCTGTAACGCCTGCAAAGAGGTTTGCTCCTCAGGCGCAATTGGCAAGCATAACGACACCCCATGGAAACTAAAACCCGTGATTTCCGATCAATGTCTGGCCCTGAATAAGGTTCACTGCCGTACCTGCTCAGAGATGTGTGAAGCCGCAGCTATACAGTTCCGGTTTCAAACCAGCGGTGTAGCAGAGCCCGCCATTGATTTAGATCTTTGTAACGCCTGTGGTGAATGCGTGTCCTCCTGCCCAGTGGATGCGATCACCATGACAGCCCGAGAAAGCTCCTATGTCCCTACAGACACCACACGATCATAAAACGATGCACTACAGCATTTCCGGACTGTCCGTCCAGACCAATCCTGACCGGATGATAGAAGTCAAACACAACCTTCACAAGCTGTCCGGGGTTGAAGTCCATATTGCCGACCCTTCAGGAAAAATGGTGGTGACGGTTGAAGAGCAACCCGGTGAGCGCACCATGGTCGACACCATGACCCAAATCAGCCAAGTGGCAGGCGTAATCTCCACCGCTCTGGTGTACACCCACCAGGAATAAAAGATAAATCTTCCAGGTTTGCCTTACAGACCGGAATAGAAGCTATTAAGACCAGGATTAAAACCATGAAACAAAGTCGCCGTGACTTTATCAAGAGCAGTGCCGTAGCCGCTACTGCTGCAGCAGCGGGCGTCAGTATGAATGCTGCTGCAACCAATCTGATCACCAGCAGTAAAGAGACCGAAATCAAATGGGACAAAGCACCCTGCCGTTTCTGTGGTACCGGTTGCTCTGTTCTTGTGGGTACACAACACGGTCGCGTAGTCGCAACTCAGGCTGACCCGGAAGCTCCGGTGAATAAAGGCCTTAATTGCATCAAAGGCTACTTCCTGTCAAAAATCATGTACGGCAAGGATCGTCTGGAAACACCTTTATTGAGGATGAAAGACGGCAAGTTCGACAAAAATGGTGATTTCACCCCCATCACCTGGGACCAGGCTTTCGACATCATGGCCGAAAAGTGGAAAGCGGCGATGGCCAAGACCCGTAACTCTGATGAGATGCCTCCTGTGGGTATGTTCGGCTCTGGCCAATGGACAGTATGGGAAGGTTATGCCGCTTCCAAACTGATGAAGGCCGGCTTCCGCTCAAATCACATCGACCCTAATGCACGACACTGCATGGCTTCTGCGGTAGTCGGCTTCATGCGTACCTTCGGTATCGATGAACCTATGGGCTGCTATGATGACTTTGAACATGCTGACGCCTTTGTTCTCTGGGGCTCCAACATGGCTGAGATGCACCCAGTGCTCTGGTCAAGACTGGCAGATCGTCGTTTATCTCATGCCCATGTAAAAGTGGCGGTGATGTCTACCTACAAGCATCGCTCCTTTGAGCTGGCTGACCAGCCCATCATCTTCAACCCGCAGTCTGATCTGGCGATCGGTAACTATATCGCCAATTACATCATCCAGAATGGCAAGGTAAATCAGGACTTCGTCAAGAAGCACACTGTTTTCCGCAAAGGTGTCACGGATATTGGTTACGGCCTTCGTCCTAAACACGAGCTGGAAAAGAAAGCTAAAAACCCCGGTAATGGTGGTGCCACCCCTCTCGATTTTGACGGGTTTGCTCAGTTCGTCAGCGAATATACTGCAGAAAAGGTCTCCAAGCTGTCTGGTGTTCCTGAAGAACAGCTGGAAGAACTGGCCAAGCTCTATGCTGACCCGAATACCAAAGTTATGTCTCTCTGGACCATGGGGGTGAACCAACATACCCGTGGCGTGTGGATGAACAACATTATCTACAACCTGCACCTGCTGACCGGTAAGATTTCACAGCCAGGCAATAGCCCTTTCTCCCTGACAGGACAGCCGTCAGCCTGTGGAACCGCAAGAGAAGTGGGCACCTTTGCTCACCGCCTCCCTGCTGATATGGTCGTAGCCAACAAAGATCATCGTGACTATGCCGAAAAAGCCTGGAAGCTCCCTGCAGGCACTATCCCTGCGAAGGTTGGTTACCATGCTGTTTTGCAGAACAGAATGCTCAAAGACGGCAAACTGAATGCCTATTGGGTGATGTGCAACAACAATGCCCAGACCGCTCCTAACCTCAACAATGAAACCCTGCCAGGTTACAGAAACCCGGATAACTTCATCGTGGTATCTGATCCGTACCCAACCCTGACCGGCCAGATTGGCGATCTGATTCTCCCTACTGCCATGTGGGTAGAAAAAGAAGGGGCTTACGGAAATGCAGAGCGTCGTACCCAGTTCTGGTATCAACAGGTGAAAGCCCCGGCCGAAGCCAAATCAGATCTATGGCAGTTAATGGAATTCTCCAAGCGATTCAAGGTTGAAGAAGTTTGGTCTGATGCCTTGCTGGCTAAAAACCCAGAATATCGTGGGAAGACTGTGTTTGATGTGCTCTATGCCAACGGTCAGGTGGATCAGTTCAAACTGGATGAAATTCCGGAAGACCGACTGAACGACGATGCCCGCGCATTTGGTTTTTATGCACAAAAGGGCCTGTTTGAAGAATACGCCTCTTTTGGTCGCGGAAAAGCACACGATCTGGCAGATTTCGAACGCTATCACCAGGAGCGCGGCCTCCGCTGGCCTGTGGTCGATGGACAGGAAACTCGCTGGCGCTTCAAAGAAGGCTCAGACCCCTATGCCAAAGCAGGCAGTGACTTTGACTTCTACGGCAAACCAGATGGCAAAGCCTGGATCTTCGCCCTGCCTTATGAGCCTCCCCATGATGCCCCTGACGAAGAGTTTGACCTGTGGCTGTCCACAGGCCGTGTTCTCGAACACTGGCACTCTGGCTCAATGACCCGACGGGTTCCTGAACTTTACCGCTCTTACCCTGATGCCCAGTTATTCATGCATCCTGATGATGCTTCAGAACGGGGATTACGCCGGGGCGATGAAATCAGGGTCACTTCCCGCTACGGCGAAGTACGCACCCGGGTTGAAACCAAAGGTCGTAACCGTCCACCTAAGGGACTGACATTCATGCCGTTCTTTGATGCCAGCCAATTGACCAACAAACTGGTACTGGATGCTACCGACCCTCTCTCCAAAGAGACTGATTACAAGAAAACCGCTGTCAAGGTTTCCAAAGTCTGAGACCGGAATGCAGGGAGTGTCCGGCCTATGCCGGACACTCCCTCTGGAACCCAACAGCCTTGAGCTGATAACTAGCCATGAATCAGAAATGCAGCCCCAGTACGCATGATGGCGGCTGCATTGATCAAAAAATGGAATACCCCTCATGAACAAAATAATAAATGTTTTACTGGCATTAGCCATCAGCTTGCCTGCCTTCGCGGAAATGGTGAACACCAATGAGACCGGTGGACTGGATTCTCTGAGAAAAGAAGAAGTCAGCACTGAACCTCAGGCGGAATATATGAAACAGGATCAGGAAGGCCCGGCAATGGGACGTGACTTTGTGGATATGCCGCCACTGATTCCTCATTCCGTTGATCGCTATCAGGTGGATAAAAATGCCAACAGCTGTCTTCGCTGCCACAGCATGAAAAATGCAGATAAATGGGGTGCAACCAAGATTGCTGTTTCCCATTACAAAAATCGCGATGGTCAGCAGCTGGCTGATGTGGCCCCCAACCGATATTTCTGTCTGATCTGCCACGTCCCCCAAAAAGATGCCAAACCTCTGAAGGAAAATACCTTCGAACCTGTTGAGTCTCTGAAGAAGCACTGATTTAAGGAAAATAGCGATTATGAACAAGGTGCTTTTACTTGTTAAAAAGAGTTGGCAGTTTCTATGCCACCCAAGTGCCAAGCTGTCTGCAGGTCTGTTACTGATTGTGGGCTTCATCGCCGCTCTGGTTTTACATGGCACCTATAGCGCTACCATGGAATACACCAGTACCCTTGAATTCTGCTCCAGCTGCCATACCAATGATGTTGTTCCGGAATATCAGGAAAGTGTCCACTTCAGCAACGCATCTGGCGTTCAGGCAGACTGTGCCAGCTGTCATCTACCCAAGGAATTTGTACCAAAGATGACTCGTAAGATTCAGGCCAGCAGGGAAGTTTTTGCACACTTTACCGGTAAGGTGGATACCCCGGAGAAGTTTAATGCTCATCGAAGGGAAATGGCTGAACGTGAATGGGCCAGAATGGAAGCCAATGACTCTCAGGAGTGCCGGAACTGTCATACCCAGGAATCCATGGAACTGTCTGAACAGTCGTTGTTAGCCGTTAAAAATCATACGGCTGCAGAGAAAAATGGTGAAACCTGCATCCAGTGTCACAAGGGGATTGCTCATAAGCTACCCGACATGACTGGTGTACCAGGCTGGTAGTCATTCCCCCCCATAAAAAAGGCGTCAATCGACGCCTTTTTTATGGGGTAAAAACAATCACGGCTTTTGCATAGCTGAAAATATCTGCATGTCATGCAACTCTTCAATTTTTTCTTGCTCAGGCTTCCAGCTGATAACCTCTTCCTCTGGCCCCTGATCCGAATGCAAGGTCACGGGGTAATCCAATGCAAGCCAGGAAAAGTATCCATCCCTGAAAAAGAAAACTCGTTTATAACCCCAGAGTGCCGCAAGGTAACTCGCTATAGCGCCCCTCATATGATAAGTACTGTTGCCATAGATGACGATCGGAGTCTTCTTATCCAGGGTACCCGGCATAAACAACTGTCTGAAGCCAGACCTGAGATCCAGGCTGTGAGACCGGTCAATACGTCCCCAGCCCCACTGTTGATAAGGCCTTACATCAATAAACAGTGCACCCAGCTCATGGAGACGCTTGGCTTGATGAGTATTAATCGTTACGACGTTTTTGATATTGACGGGGGCTTCCTGAGCAGACAGGAAACAGGAGGCCAGGGCCAGAAAGCACCCTGCAAGGTAAGAATTCCATTTCATATTAATACAGGTCCGTTATAAAACTACTTAATAAAAAAGTATATGGAGTATGGACCTGCGTACTTGGAACAATAGGAAGCAAAAAAGCATTCTGCTCACAGCAACAGAGCATAATGAATGAAAAATTGCCGCTTACTCTACAAATCGTTCATTCCAGCCACAGGATTTGGAGAAACAATGACCCTGGATAGAAACAAAAGTACTTATTTGAAAGCCCGGGGACCCTATAATCGAGGGTCCCTGTGGATACACTGATGACTGGAGCCTGACCGAGAAGAGATTGCTCGACCGGCACCTACCCCAACCAGTTATGGAGCTTGGCCCTTAATCTGACGGCTGCCTGAGAGTGAATCTGGCTGACTCTGGACTCACTGACACCCAGAACCTTGCCAATTTCCTTGAGATTCATTTCCTCATCGTAATAGAGCATCAGGACCAGTTTTTCCCGCTCGGGCAACTTCTCAATAGCTTCTACCAGGGCAAACTTGAACTTCTCTTCCTGAATATCGGCTGATGGTCCACGATCTCCAGAACGTGCCTGCATTCTGGACTCTTCACTGTCGAACAGTTCTTCAAAACTGAACAGTCTGCATCCGCGAAGGTCACTCAGAATGGTATAAAACTCATCCAGATTGACTTCCAGTTCCTCAGCGACTTCAAAATCACGGGCATCCCTTCCCAAACGGGCTTCAACCTTCTGAATCGCTTCAGTGACTTTACGACTGTTGCGATAAACTGATCTTGGCCCCCAGTCACCCTTACGGATCTCATCCAGCATGGCACCACGTATACGAATACCGGCAAATGTTTCAAAACTGGCGCCTTTAGTGGCATCGTACTTCGAAGCGGCTTCCAGCAGACCAATCATTCCTGATTGAACCAGATCATCAATCTGAACACTGGCCGGCATTCTTGCCGCCAGGTGATTTGCAATTCTTTTTACCAACCCTTTATGGGTTTCAACCATCTCTGTCTGAAACAGTTTCTTACTCTTTTCCTGACTGGCGTTAGTTGCCTGCAGTCCCTGTGCTGTAGCATCCATGCTTATACCCTCTCTTTTATTCTTGTTGGTAAAAAGAATTCAATACGGCCTCTTGGTGGTGTCACGGGTATCGCCATCACCTGATGAGCAATACGCGAAATAGCTTTTGATGCCCGACAATCCGGGCTGGCTTCGAGCAGCGCTTGTTGGCGGGTTAACGATTCTGCGACAGCCTTGTCGAATGGAATCGCCCCCATGTAGCGGAGAATAATTTCTACTTCATCACTGAGATGAGATTGCAATCTTTCGAACTGGTTAGAACCATACCGGCGATTATTCACCGCATTCACAATCACACCAAAACGACGTACACCATATATTCTATAGAGCACACGAATCATTCTTACGGCATCAAGTAATGACACGATCTCCTGGTTAATCACTACAAGAATTTCTCCTGCAGCCTGAATAAGTGCGACATTATCCGGAGCTAATCCAGGAGCCGTATCTATCACCAGTGTATCCAGTGTGGGTGCGAGAGACTCAAGACTCTCGATCATTCTGACAGCTTGACCGGTTTCTACTGTTTCTCTCCAGATAGGTTCTCCTCTGGGGGTCAGAACCTTGAGACCTGAAGGACCATCCTGCATGAAACTTGAGTTCTCTTCGTCAGAATTGAAATCAGCTACATCCAGCTTCTTCTCCAATCCAAGACTGATACCTACATCTGGTACAGCGAGATTGCCATCCATGAGTACTACACGTCTTCTGTTGTTTGAAAGTGCCAGTGCGAGATTTACTGCCACCAGTGTTTTACCTACTCCACCTTTACACCCCGCAACTGCAATAATTTGTTTGGTTGTTGAGTTCATGGTTTTCAGTTTCTATCCAGTGGTTATAAAAAAGTGATTAGGAATATAAGAACATCATGTTTATCTTTTTACTTCGCCATACCTTATTAGTAACAAGAGCCGTGCCAATTTTTAAAAATACCTGTTTTTCAGGCATAGCCACTCTATTGACGTGACATCATTTTGACCCAACTCCCCAAAAGAATTATAAATCATTGTTTTTATTAATATTTTTCAAAGCAAGCCGAATTCCCGTCATGATACTTTTTTGACAGAGTCAGAATCACTGTCAGTAATAAGACATCAATTGTCGTTTCATTGAAAAGTACAAAGATAATTATTTGACACTGTCATTTTAAAGTGACGAATTGCTGTCGTATGAAAATTTTCAAGAAGAATAAAAGCGCTAAATTATTGACCCAATAAATAAAAAATTCAGTCAATAAGACAAACGACAAAATAAAGGCAGTTTTATAAAACCCAAAAATACACTTTATTTGACGATAAAAAACCGTCAGATAAATTAAAGTCTTTTAAAGAATGGACGACGAGAAAATGACTTTAGATTTTATAAGGGATGAAGAAACGTTTAAAAATTGATTTGAGCTTTATATGAATACAAACAAACCATCGTTTACTTTTTTTAAAAAAACGAAGGGCCTTATTTAGGAGGCTGACCGAGAATAGACAGCCCGGCCTAAAATCCAGAAAGAGCGGCCATCTTTTTCGTTGAGTTTGCTTAAATAGGTCAACTCTTCGCACAAATCCAACGAAAAAGCTGACTCGCTCTACTGAATTTCATACTCGAAAGCTTAAATCCGGCAGGCTCCTAGCCAGGATTAACTCAGAAAAAGAGAATCATCAGACAAAAAAAATGGCTATCAGTTATCACTGATAGCCATTTTTTTTATTGTGATTTTTTGGTCGCCACTGGCGACCAAAAAATCCACCTATCTCTCAGCGCATGGTTTCTTCATAACGATGAAGGCCATACTTTCTCATTTTCTCAACCAGGGTAGTACGACGAATCTGTAATTTGTCTGCAGCTCTGGCGACAACACTATTACAGTCACTCAAGGCTTGCTGGATCAGACTTTTTTCCAACCGGGTCAAAAATTCCTTAAGATTCAGTCCACCTACAGGAAGAATGGCCAAATCGTCGACTTTTCCTGATCCTGCTGGCAGGATGCTGTCAGGGAATAACTCAGCGACACCGTCATCATCAGCCATCGCTTCCATATGACGGAAATTCTGTGGCAAATCCTGAACACCGACAACACCGTAAGGGTACATAATGGCTAATCTTTCCAACAGATTCGACATTTCCCTGACATTACCAGGCCAGTCATGACGGCATAGAGACATAATGGCAGCAGAACTCAATCGAATTGAGCCTCTGCTCTGTTTTTCCATGGCACTGACCAGTTCATTGAGAATCAGCGGAATATCTTCCGGACGATCTCTCAGGGCAGGCATTTCAATGGGGAATACATTCAACCGGTAGTACAGATCTTCCCTGAACTCACCCGATTCAATCATTTCTGACAGATTTTTGTGAGTGGCTGCAATGATTCTGACATCAACAGCAATCTGTTCAGAGCCTCCTACTCTCTCAATGGTGCGCTCCTGCAAGACCCTCAGCAACTTAACCTGCATATGCAGTGGCATGTCACCAATTTCGTCCAGAAACAGCGTCCCACCATGAGCCAGTTCAAATCGTCCTTTTCTGGAATTAACGGCTCCGGTAAAAGCACCTTTTTCATGCCCAAACAGTTCGCTTTCCAGCAAATCATTGGGAATGGCGCCACAATTGACTGGCACAAAAGGCAAATCCCGACGATGAGAGTGGTCATGCAGATTTCTGGCCACCAGCTCTTTACCTGTTCCAGACTCGCCGGTCACCATGACATTGACATCCCGGTTAGCTACTTGAGCCATAGAAGCTCGAACTTTGCGGACTTTGTCACTCTTACCCACCAGCCCCCGGAACAGTTCCACCTGCTGATTCATACCAGTCTGGTGCAGCTGACGCCACTGCTCACGATATACCTGACCATAATGCAAGCAAGATAACAGCTGCGAGCGATTACATGGCCAGTCAATGCGGGCAATAATTTGTCTGCGGAGTGAGGATTGAAGGTTTTCCGGAAGAGGATCGGCTATGCGGATGACGGGAACCCCGCCACTCCAGTTCTGTATGCGAGCAATCATGCCCTGCATTGAGCTTTCTGCCTGGAGAAAATCCCCAAGAAAAAGTGCACAGAAACCGCCTTTGTCGGATTCCTTGATGGCATCTTCCCAGTAAGCTGAACTAACGGCTCTGGTACGATACCCCATGAATTCAATAATGGTACTTAGATCATGTCGGCGCTGTTGAGAGTCTTCAATGATCAATACCTGATCTGCTGCATCCATTGTAACGACTTTCCTTGTCATCAAAGCAATGAAAATAGACAGCCTGAAATAATATGAACTGCAATAAGCTAGCTCTTATTAATTCAGTTAAGGTCTAAAATCCTATTTCGTCAAATTTCTCCGTCACTTTAATTCTTTTTTGGTTTTTTTTATAAAATATGACGTGAAATAACCACCTCCTCTCTTCATTTACTGGAAAACCCAGAAGTTTTAAACCCATTCTGACAGGGGCCTCGGGTTTTACCGTACCTTCTGTGACAACTTGATAACCCATCTGGGCAAAACTCCTTTCATATATTTCTCATCAGCCCACGAACCTACTCCAGGAAATCCTTCCAAGATCTCTCCGATCAGGTAACCCCCAAGCCTTAATCACATTATGAGTGCACAAAGCTGAGGGTCACCAGACAGGCCCACTTGATAGGATTTATCATGCGAAAAAGCCCACTCTTAGCTCCTCTGCTCGCTCTAACCTTTGACATAGACCCATTGAATTTCCAGATATTACCAAATGTCAAGTGAGCGAAGCACCGTGAGCTTATGGGTAGTAGGTGAACGGGTGGTCTGGCGTTCCGATGAGTGAACGCTGACAACAACGTAGCACCTTGAAAGGCGATGGGTATACACCATTTACAAATAGCTATATTCACCCCATATCACCTTCAGAGACGGCCAGTTTTAATGAGCAGATCAACCAGCATCTGTTAGACATAAACCTTCAGTCTGAGACTTGCTTAAATGGTAAAAGCATTGGAGAAGGCAGCTCTGTCCGTGTTTTAGACATCCAGCACACCAAGGGGTTGGAGTTTGAAACTATGTTTTTCCTGAGAGTGGATACACTGACTGATGAAAAAAACAGATCTTTTTGAAAAGTTCCTTTATGTAGGAGCTACCCGTGCAACAACATTCCTGAGCTTGGTATGTAAGAAAGAAATGTCGACGTCTCTGGAAAGCTTGGTTCTGGAAATGATTGAAACATGGGCTTAAAGACATGGATTAACCTGAATGCCAATTGATACGGAGTTAACTATCCTGCAGTTTTATTTGCGGCATAAGTTCAGTCGGAAAAATTGAAAACCCTTTATCATCGGATCAAAAATATTTTCAGTTTTGCCAGAACCTTAAATGGCAGGATTAAAAACCCTCACATGTATAGAAACCAATCTCCCTTATTGGAGGCAGTATGGAATACGATCAGGCTCAGGAGCTGCTCAGAACATCACTCGACAATCCGGAGGCTGAGTTCAGAGATGGACAGTGGGAAGCAATAGACGCTCTGGTCAACCAGCGGCAGAAACTGCTGGTTGTTCAGCGTACTGGCTGGGGTAAAAGCTCAGTCTACTTTATCAGCACCAAAATCTTCCGTGACCGTGGGCGAGGTGTCACCATTATTATCTCACCGCTGCTGGCTCTGATGCGTAACCAGATTGACTCCGCAGCAAGGCTGGGAGTAGAAGCCGTCACCCTGAACTCAACCAATCAGGATGAATGGGAAACCATTAAAAACCGTATTCTGGCCAATCAGGTTGACTGCCTGCTGATCTCCCCTGAACGACTGGCTAATGATGACTTTATCAACCATGTCCTGATGCCCGTCTCTGAAAACATAAGCTTGATGGTGGTTGATGAAGCGCACTGTATTTCTGACTGGGGGCATGACTTCCGTCCAGACTACCGCCGTATTATTAACATTCTTCAGCGTCTTCCTGCCAACACACCGGTATTAGGCACTACAGCCACTGCAAACAACCGTGTGGTCGATGATATTAAGAGTCAGCTCGGTGATATTGTGGTTCAGCGTGGTCCATTGATTCGAGACGGCTTGAGCCTGCAAACACTGGAACTACCCGATCAGGCTTCACGGCTGGCCTGGCTTGCTCAGACGATTCCACAACTGAACGGCACTGGTATTGTTTACGTGCTGACCAAGCGGGATGCTGATCAGGTAGCTGACTGGCTGGTTGAGCAGGGTATTGATGCCAAAGCCTATTACAGTGGCGTCACTGACCCGGCTTTTGAAACCAGTGATGGTTATCGTCAGCATCTTGAAGACCAGCTGTTGAACAATCGTCTTGATGTATTGGTCGCTACCACTGCTTTAGGCATGGGCTACGACAAGCCTGATCTGGCTTTTGTTATTCATTACCAGGCTCCGGGCTCTATTGTTGCCTATTACCAGCAGGTTGGCCGGGCTGGTCGTGGTATTGCTTCATCTACTGGTGTGCTGCTCAGTGGCCGGGAAGATCGGGATATTCACGAGTACTTCCGTGGCTCCGTATTTCCCACGGAAGATGAAGTGAATCAGATTCTGAATGCGCTGGATAATTCTGATGGCTTAACGGCCAGACAGCTGGAAGAGCATTCCAATGTCAGCAATGGACAGATCGAAAAAGTTTTGAAAATGCTGAGCATTGAAAACCCTGCGCCGATCTTCAAGGATGGTCGAGTCTGGAAGCGTACAGCAAACCCGTTCTCAATGGATCATGATCGTATTGCTCATCTTACTCAGCAAAGAGAAAGTGAATGGCAGGAGGTTCAGGACTATATGTCTACGGACGTATGTTTGATGACCTTTCTCAGAAAGGCATTAGATGATGGTAATCGTGAGTCCTGTGATTGCTGCGCTAATTGCCTGGAGCAGAATATCATTGCTACAGAAATCGAATCTGATATTGCTCATCAGGCGGCTGTATTTCTGAGGCAGGCTGAAGCCCCAATTAAACCCAACAAGCAAGCCGCGAAAGATGCCTTTGTGCAGTACGACTTCAGAACGAATATTCCACTCGCACTGCAAGCGCAAGTTGGCAGGGTACTGTCTCGCTGGGGCGATGCAGGCTGGGGCTATATGGTGGCTGAAGATAAGCACAATGGTCACTTCAGGGATGAGTTGGTAACCGCTACAGCTGAAATGATTCGTGAACGCTGGAACCCAGAAGAGCTCCCGACATGGGTTTGCTGTATTCCTTCACGTAACCATCCGGAGCTGGTTCCAAGCTTTGCACAGCGACTGGCCGATGCACTGAAACTCCCCTTTGTCGACGCCATCACAAAAAACAGAGACAATAGTCTCCAAAAGCTGCAGCAAAACCGATATCAGCGCTGTCGTAATCTGGACGGCGCTTTTACAGTCACTGAATGCTATTCAGGTCCTGTTTTGCTGGTTGATGATATTGTGGACTCTGGCTGGACTTCCACTGTTGCAGCAGCCTTGTTACAACAGGCAGGCAGTGGAAAAGTATATCCAGTCGCACTGGCTTCCACCTCAACAGGTGACTAATGAGTTTTTCAGGAAATACACAAGCAATTTTGTTGCTCAACACATACTTCTCAAAGCCTGAGAGAGGAGCAGCAAAACCTTTGACCCCCACGGAGTGGGGGCGCTTTGCGTTATGGCTGAAAGATCAGAAACTCTCACCTGCCCAACTCTTACAAAAGAACTTCTCTGAACTGCTGGCAGGCTGGCAGGACAAAAACATTACCTTTGACCGCATCAAAGCATTGCTTGAACGTGGTAATGCCATGGCTCTGGCTTTGGAGAAATGGCAGAGAGCGGGGGTCTGGGTGATCACTCGCTCAGACGAATGCTATCCGAAGCGGTTAAAAGCACGGCTGGGCACTTTGGCTCCTCCCGTATTTTTTGGTGTGGGCAATAAAGACCTTCTCAATCAGGGCGGGCTGGCTGTAGTGGGTTCCAGAAATGCTTCTCCCGTTGATTTGGTGTTTACCGATGCTATTGGAGCGAAGAGCGCTTCCAATGGAATCTGTATTGTTTCCGGTGGGGCTCGGGGTGTTGATGAAACCTCAATGCTGGGAGCAGTGAACGCAGAGGGAACTTCAATCGGTGTTATGGCAGACAGCTTGCTGAAAGCTGCAATGGCTAAAAAATGGCGCAGCCATCTTGCCAGTAACAACCTTGTTCTGATCTCTCCATTTTATCCTGAAGCCGGCTTTAACGCCGGTAATGCCATGGCTCGCAATAAGTATGTCTATTGCATGGCTGATGGGGCATTGATCGTGCATTCCGGTACTAAAGGTGGTACATGGAATGGCGCGCTGGAGAATCTGAAAAAAGACTGGGTGCCATTATGGGTCAAGCCGACTGAAGACCGAGCTGCAGGGAATGAAGACATCGTTAATCAGGGCGCTCACTGGTGTCACAACAGTATTGATAAGATGGTGGTAGCTGACCTGTTTATCAAACAGCCGTCTCAGGTACCAACTCTGGACTTGTGGGGAGCTGAAGAACCGTCTGCGTCACAAGACAAAGGGTCAGAGTCATATTCTTCTGTCGCTACTGTAAGCAGTGAAATCAGGGGAAGCCAGCCGAGCCTGCTCGAACAGAAGGCAGAACATAAAGAACAACATTTAGAGTCTCTTTATGCTTTTTTTCTAAAACACTTGCAACCTTTGTGCAAAACCCCTATCGCATCTGATGACATATCCCAGTCTCTGGGACTGCATAAGAGCCAGGTCAAAGAATGGCTGATTCGTGCAGTAGAGGATGGCGTTTTAGTCAAGAAAACACAACCTGTTCGTTATCAATGGAATAACCCGGGGTAGGCTGCTCCGAAAACTCTGACTTGGCGATACAAACGGCCTGTAAGCGTCAGTTCTTGCTACCACTGGTGAGTGATCATTCTGCAAATTCGCAGTCATGAGCTCACGAAGCTTTTTTAGGTTCTTTTTAATTCATCAGAGACATCTCCAGAAAACCCCGTGGTTCCAGTCTTAGAGTGTAAAAGTGCGACATCTTTAGTACCAGAACTATCAAAATTGCCCTGATACTGCACACTTTCTCGCTGCTCTTCTTCAATAAATTCTCGAATAGAAGCTAAGTCCAATGCTCACGCACTCAGAGAGTTATCTGATTTCAGCTACCCACAGTCCCGGTGGCTGAATCTGGAATTTATTTTCCGGGTCACTCTGGGAAAAAACTGGCTAACTGGATACCGGCACTGGCGAAACCTTTGCCTAGGAGGCTGACCGAGAATAGCGTTCGAGCATAAAATTCAGTAGAACGAGTCAGCTTTTTCACTGAATTTGTGCGAATAGTTGACCTATTTAAGCAAATTCAGTGGAAAAGATGGCCGTTCTTTCTGGATTTTAGGCCGGGCTGTCTATTCTCGGTCAGCCTCCTAGTCCTTCGCCATCAGAAAAGACGGGGTAAGAACCGATCAAGCATACTTTCCATCAAAAAGGCCCTGCATAGCAGGGCCAAACTCACACACAAAGGAACTGAAGGGAATCAGAACACGTACTGCACTCTAGCTACGATAGCGTTGCCATCGTCTTTCTCATTCACGTAAGAAGTATGGTTTTTCACTTCACCGTGAACATAATTCAACATGCCGCGAATATTCTTGGTGGGGTAGTAGTTCAGACCCAGAGTGTAGGAAGCGGTTTCTACATCATCCCCACTGGTACCCAGGGTAACAGCGCTGTCGGCATCGGTAGTGGTTGCAGTGTAACGGGCGAAAGCTTCCCACTTACCACCTTTAGGCTTGCTGAATTCACCTTTCTTGTAGGTGCGCTTGCCACCGTCCAGCATGTAAGAAACCTGACCATAGTAGCCGGTTACTTTTACGTCGCTGTTAGCATTGTCAGACTTGATGTCACGAATAAAGTATTCGCCCTGCAGCTGCAGTGACTGGAACTGACCGGCCAGTTCAAACGCATACTCGGCATCGTCCTTGACGTTCATGCCAGTACCATTGAACAGCTTGACTTTGGTGCCTTTCTTCGCAAATCTGATGGAGCTCTTGGCCGCATCGGTTTCTCTGTCAGGGTTGGCATTGTAGTAAGAGAAGCCAACGTGCAACAGCATTTCATCTTCCATGATGGGGGCATAAGCAGCACGCATCTGGTAAGCAAACTGTTGCTTTTGTTCGCTGTCAGTTGTCTTGTCCAGACCGATGTATTCAACACCCGCACGGAGCAGATAGTTTGTGTCTGCAGCAAACACCTGAACACCATAATCATTGTTGCCATCAGCACGGAGCGCTTCGTAAATGTGTGGGCGCTCAATCGCCATGATCCAGGAAGAGCTTACAGAGTCTTCCAGACCAAACTCATTGCCCCAACGACCGATTTTGATGTTGGCAGGCTTGAATCCAGCATAAGTGATATTGGCTTCATCCAGAACGATGTCATTGTCGTCAGATTCCAGAACCAGTTTATATTTCCAGTCAGAGTAGGCCTTACCACTGATGCCCAGCTTGCCACGACGGAGATAACCAAAGTCCTGATCTTTACCACCGGCAATAAACTCGTCCAGGTTAGCGTAATCCCACTGAAGCTTACCGCTGACCTTGAAAGAAAAAGCGCCGTCTTCTGTTTTCAGCTGAAGACCACCATTTTTGGTGCTGACGATAATATCTTCACCTTCAGTCTTCACAACACCTGCATGAGCAGAAGACAGGGTCAGACCCGCAGCAACAGCGGCTACAGCCAGGGAAACAGGCTTGAGTTTCATTAAAAACACTCCTTGTGATTTGTGTTTTTTTTTATTAACTTCGGATGGGTATATTGAAACGGAAATATTTCTTGGAAGTGACGAGAGAGAGAAAGTTTTATTACATTACTTACTAAATGGTCAGAATATTTAAATCTGGATCACACTTTGAAGAGGGAGTATGAGTATTGGTTTTATTGGGCATTTTATCGAAAATACCCAGTAAAAACGGGCACTGAATAAATCAAAACCATGCCCTTTTATTGAAGGTCATCCTGATCAGAATCATCATCGTATTCGTCGTCATCATAATCGTCGTCCTCATCCTCTTCATACTCATCAGATTCAGAGTACTGCCCCGGATAAGAAGCCGTTTCATTCTGGTAGAGATCGTCAGAATCATACTGCCTGGATTCAGGCTCATCCTGCTCGTCAAAAAGATCCATTTCATTGGCAACGGTAAGGCCTAAGCCCAGTACAGCCAAGATAAAAACGAAACCTGTTAATAGCTTTTTCATGATATGGCCTCCCTGCCAAACCGTGTCATTCTTTAAGAGGCTGCCTGGATAATTTAGCCGTTCTTTCTGGATTTTCAACCGATCCATTACTTTCCAGGCAGCCTCTAATCCTTAACGACTTTTTTCAGACTTCCTGAACCTCTTGCCAGAGCTTCCTGAGTCGTTTTTCAGAAACCGGAAAACGAGTCCCCAGTTTCTGGGCAAAGAGTGAAACTCGATACTCTTCCAGCATCCAACGGTAAAGCATCAGGTTTTCGTCCACAATTTTGTGCTTTTCATGAACTTCCTTACGCTTTTCCCAGGACTTATAAAGGTTGGATAACTCCTCTGTCCAGGCTCTGTCTTTATTGACCTGGGCAGCCAGCTTCTCCTGTCTGACCTCAATGCCTTCCAGGAACCTTGGGTAGTGCCTCAGCCACTCAATACCCGCATCACAGAGAAAGCCTGGATAGATCAGCTGAACCAGATGCTGTTTGATATCTGAAAGTGAAAAAGCCCGATCAAAGGATATTTTGCCCTTTAGCTGCTTGCTGACGTTGTGAGCCTTCTGGAATATCTCGAACAGCAGGCCATCAATCTCTTCAGCAAAAGGCACCAAATGCCCCTTCCTCTCCTCAACCAGCGCTTTAAATGAAGCCTCGTTTCTTGGTCCCTTATTGCCTGACAACAGGGCAGAATCACGAACAAAGACTTCTGAGATCAAAAATGCCTGAAGATCTTCTTCCAGAGCCCTGGCCTGCATAATGCCAGTAGTCAGCAGTTTCACCTGCTTGAGATGCTTCATCTTTGACAGAGCAAACTTCAGCTGATTGGACAGCTTGAACTGAAGCAGACGAGTCAAACCCATGCGGTGAGTAGCTTCCGCCATGGCTTTATCTTCAAACAGCTTAACAGCCACAGAGCTGCTCTGATCGACCAGAGCCGGGTAGGTTTTCAGAACCAGACCGCCCACATTACGGGTAATTTCTTCTGGAAGCTCACCACAACTCCAGTCTTTCAGACCTTCCTGCTCCAGTGAGCTGTCCGTCAGCCTGCGCATACTGTCTTCCGATTCACGACCAAACTTTTCTTTCAGTTTGATCAGATTCCGGCCCTGCCCCAACACTTTGCCATTCTCGTCAATCAGCCGGAAGTTCATCTTCAGGTGATCCGACAGGTCACTCGTATCCCATTGCTCTTCAAGGATGCGAACACCGGACATGCGATGCAGATGGTGCCCCAAAATATCCGTCAGTGGCTCATCGCAGGTAGACATGGAGTCCATGGCGCCACGAACGTAATCCGGCACAGGCACAAAATTTTTGCGCGTCGCTTTAGGCAGGGCCCTGACCAATGCAACACACTTGTCGTAAAGCATGCCCGGTACCAGCCATTCCAGACGATGTTTAGGCAACAACCTCAAAGCCTGTACCGGCAGTGTCAGTGTCACCCCATCATCCTGAGCACCCGGTTCGAAATGATACGTCAGCGGAAGTTCTAACCCTTCCCAACGGAACCGGTCAGGGTATTTATTTTCGGTCACCTCACCGGCATCATGCCTCATCAAGTATTCTTTGGTGAGATACAGAAGTCGGGCGTCTTCTTTTTCGGAAACTTTACGCCACTTCTCAAAACCGGCACCGTTGTGAATATCGGCTGGCAGCTTTTCATCGTAGAACTGATAGAGGGTTTCCGGATCGACCAGAATGTCCCTGCGCCGGGACTTGGATTCCAATTCATCCACTTCCTGAATCAGCGCCAGGTTATGTGACTGGAACTTACCCTGTGAATGATAATGGCCCTCTACCAACGCTTCCCTGATGAATATTTCGCGGGATACGACCGGATCAATCGAGCCATAACCTATCCGGCGTCGGCCAACAATAATCAGACCGTACAAAGTGACCTGCTCATAGGCCACTACCTGGGCTCGCTTCTTTTCCCAGTGGGGTTCAAAATAATTTCTTTTGACCAGATGCCCCGCCAGCGGCTCAATCCACTGAGGTTCCACTTTGGCATTAGTGCGGGCAAACAGTCTTGATGTCTCAACCAGTTCAGCTGTCATCACCCACTTGGGTTTGCGCTTATACAGTGTTGATGACGGGAAGATATAAAAACGACGGTTGCGTGCTCCCATATAATCAGCGTCGTCATCCTTGTTACCCAGGTGAGAAAGCAAACCGGCCAGCAGAGATTTATGGATATCTGCGTAGTTCGCCTCGTCTTCATTGGCTTTCAGGCCCACATCTTTACAAGCCAGAGATAGCTGACGATGCAAATCCCGCCACTCACGCATTCTCATAAACGACAGAAACTGCTGTTTGCAGTATTTACGCAACTGATTCTGGGAAAGTTCCTGACGCTGTTCTTCATAAGCATTCCAGAGTTGAACCAGACTCATAAAGTCCGAGTCATCGTGATAATGCTCACGGTGTCGCTGATCTGCAGCCTGTTTCTTCTCTGCCGGACGCTCTCTTGGATCCTGGATAGCCAGAGCACTGGTAATAACCAGCAATTCACTGAGTGAGCGGTTTTTATCCGCTTCTACCAGCATCCTCGCCATTCGGGGATCAACCGGCAATCTGCAAATCTGCTGACCCATGCGGGTCATACGACGCTGATCACTGACCGCACCCAACTCCTGCAAGAGTTTGAAACCATCATTGATCGCTTTTGAGTCAGGAGCATCAACAAAAGGAAAGGCAGCGATATCCCCTAACCCCAGTCTGAGCATCTGCAAAATAACCGCAGCCAGATTGGTTCTTAAGATTTCAGCATCGGTAAACTCAGGGCGCCCCAGAAAATCTTCTTCAGAATAAAGTCGGTAGCAAACACCCTCAGCGACTCGGCCACATCGACCTTTACGCTGATTAGCAGATGCCTGAGATACCGGTTCAATGGGCAATCGTTGCACTTTTGAACGAACACTGTACCGGCTGATTCTTGCTGTTCCAGGATCAATAACATAGCGAATACCCGGAACCGTCAGTGACGTTTCTGCCACGTTAGTCGACAGAATAATCCTTCGCCCGCGACTGCCAGTAGCCAATGAATAGGGTTGGAAGATGCGGTTCTGCTCAGCTGCAGAAAGCCGGGCATAAAGAGGAAGAATCTCTGTATGAGCCAAGCGTGCATCTTTGAGAAATTTATTGGTTTCCCGGATTTCCCGCTCACCGCTTAGAAAAACCAGTACATCGCCCAAACGCCCACCTTTGCCGGAGCGCTCCTGACCTTCTATTTCTCTCAGACAGGACAATATACTTTGCTGGACTCTCTGGTCGGCATCCCGGCCTTCCAACTCCAGATCTTCCATGGGACGATAATTGACATCCACGGGATAGGTACGGCCAGAAACCTCAATAACAGGGGCATTGTCAAAATGCTTTGAAAAACGTTCTACATCAATCGTTGCGGAGGTGATGATTAACTTCAGATCAGGTCGTTTAGGCAGAAGAATCTTGAGATAGCCCAACAGAAAATCAATATTAAGGCTGCGCTCATGGGCTTCATCAATAATAAGGGTATCGTAACGATTCAAAAAGCGATCATTCTGAACTTCAGCCAGCAGAATACCGTCGGTCATCAGCTTGACCAGGGTATTCTCATTACCATGATCGGTGAATCGAACCTGATAGCCTACCTGCTCCCCCATGGGCACTTTCAGCTCTTCGGCAATTCGGTTGGCTACGGATCGAGCCGCCAGCCTTCTTGGTTGAGTGTGGCCAATCTGACCATAAATTCCGCGACCTGCTTCCAGGCAGATTTTCGGAATCTGGGTGGTTTTACCCGACCCGGTTTCTCCCGCAATCACCACAACCTGATGCTGTTCTATGGCTTGTCTGATCTCATCACGACGAGCAACAACAGGCAAAGCCTCATCATAATCAATACCAGGAATAGCCTGCTGCCTTTTCTGAACCCTGACAGAGGACCGGTCTATCCTGCTCTGCAGCTTTTCCACAGCGACATTATCGCTGGCCTGCAGTCGTTGTATCTGCCTGCGTAAAGGAAAACGATCCCTGATCATGCATTGATCCAGAGCTTCGTACAGCGCTTTCTTCTGAAGATGACGGCCCTTTTCACGGTCGTTTCCCGAAGAATGTTTGCTGGGCGAAGACCTCTTATGCCGCTGGATGGAGTCAGGGCTACTATTTGGCTCAGGGCTGTTTGGCTCAGGGCTGTTTGGCTCAGGGCTGTTTGGCTCAGGGCTGTTTGGCTCAGGGCTGTTTGGCTCAGGGCTGTGGCCGGACACTCAAATCTCCCGGAAAATGCGTTGCAATCAAAACGCGCAATTATACTCGGTCTGAACTCTTATATGCGTTTTTCTTTTCTATTCGGAGGCCTGCTCAGGCTTTATGTCAGGGATATTCATACCAAAAAGAATGGAATTCCGGCCTGACACTGTTATTAGCCTGGGAAGACGGCACTGACCTGCCAGAACCCACCATTGATGACTTTATGACTATGCTGAGAAGCCTGCCCGTACAGGAACTGTCTTCAAAAGAAAGACCGCAGGAATGGTGCGCCAAACAGCGTGAAGCCTAAAGAAATGTGGGCAGCGCCCATATCAACCGATTAGAGGCTGCCCCTGAACCATCCTGGCTGGGTGAAGGCCCCTGGGGGTATGAAGGCATTGCACAGGCCTTGTAAAACAGGCCTTGTAAAACAGGCCTTGTAAAACAGGCCTTGTAAAACAGGCCTTATTAATACCTTTACGCTATCTCCGGCAGAGGATCGATAGGCCGTCAGAATACTTGATGGACAAGAACACAATGACGACTGATTTGATCAATCAGCATTAAGAACTGCCTCTATTTCCACTCTTTCTATTGCAGAAAGGTTCGCCTGACCTATAGTTACTGCCCTAACCCATCATGACGCAGGCATAATATGAATACTGCCAGAACCTGCCACCGACTAAGAGTGCTCTTGGCTGGTTTTCTGATCAGTGCCACTGCTCTTAATGCTCTGGCCAAAACCTCATGTTCCATCAGTGACTTTGAACGATACTGGATCCGAACCTTCGAGATTTACCTATCTGATACATTGGCAAAGCACAAAGCGCCCCCACAAATAATCAATGGCACCATACCTAATATTTTCTGGCAAGAGGCCTTGGACAAAACCCTCATTGCCAAAGTAGAATTCTCTATGCTGCTCGAAGGTTACCCGGAACTCTGCCAGTTAACTTCACTCCCCTTCAATAGCTTAAGCCGGGCCATGATTCCTGTAATGATTTATGAAAGGAACTCACTAAGCCTTGCGATTGAAAGAAAACAGCTGTCCGCCAATGACTTTGCAGAAATGGCTCTCACCGATCCACATCTCGCCACCAACCTTCTCGGACACATGGACACGCTGAGTGAATCAGTCCATAGCCTGAAGATCAGAAAAGAACAGTTGCCCTACTTTCAACGATTGGCTCGTGCATTAGTTAAGGATCAGTCTTCCAGACTTGAAGCCAATCGTGCTTACTCAAAAGCTTTCTGCCACCTGATACTCATGATTAATGAAGGAAGAAGTGAAGCAGATCTGGACAGGTACTCACGCGTCGTCAGCTCTTTGCATGAGACTGAGTTTCCAGATTTCCTGCTACTGGATCCACACTCATCGTCTTCTATTGAGTTCTTTCTCAACAGAATTGAGCTCACACATATCACGCCCCAGGATAATAGATATCCCATGACTGGCATAGAATAGCCGGGTCATTAGCCCGGCTCTATTTTAACCATTCAAAAGAGTTTTAATTTTGTTTCAAACTTTGCCTTAGCTCACGAATCTTACTTTCACTATCGAGATTAATTCGTCCTGCGTAAACATCTGCCACATACTGCCTATGATCGTTCCGATTCTGTACATCGGGCTCTCCCGTCAGATAGCAGTCATTAATTAGCTGATATACCTGGGACTCATCTTCAACAGCTTTCAAAAGTACCATTAAAGGCTCTCTTAACTCAGGGTGCTCCCCAACAATATCATTCAGATCCAAACCTCCCCTAGAGCAGAGCAGATAGAAGTTAAGCATGAAGTCTAATTTGGTAATACCATCCACCACACGCAATCCATCATTATCCTTCAGAACGCTCATTTTCTCGATGGCGTTACCAATGGAACCCTTGAACCACAAAGGTTTGGTCGCATTCAGCTGACTGATAGCTGTCTCCTTGCGATAAAAGTTCTGCCTTTTCCCCGTGTCTTTAAGTGAACCCTCATACTTTTCAAAATTGCCCTGATAAGCTCTGGCAATACCCTGTGCAAACATGGGAAGGCTGGTCAAAACGCCATAGCCCAAACCACAGAGACCACCAATGATCTTCATAGGCTTACCCAACAGGAAGCCGCCCTTCTCGTAACCTGTAGTCTCTGCATGCAAAGCCGTAGTTACAGTCTTGTTGTAGATACCACGAACAGTAGAAGTCAGTGGATGAGCAATACGGGCACAGAGAGAGCGTTTAGCCGTTAATTCACTTTCAAGACCGTCCTTCTTAGAAGTAAGCGACTTCTCCGATCCATGAGACCCCACAGAGAACTGCCCCAGTGTTGCACTGCTTTCATCAACAGGCACCTGCCCATTGGGCGATGCATGAAAGTTAAGCATACTTGGTGAATTGATCGATAAGTCCATGTCAGCGTCCTCTTGCTATTGATTCCAGACTGACATTATGAAGAGGACTGGCCGAGATAGTTATGACAGGACGGTCAGCCATACTGACGTGTTCGACCAAGGTATTAGAGAATAGGGAAAGGCTGGCTATCAAGAGACAATCTGGCAGCCAACGGTCAATCAGCGCTGCCAGAACAGGAGGAACTATAGACCCCGCTTTTTCAGCTCTTCATCCCGTAATTCACGACGAAGAATCTTACCGACATTAGTAGTAGGCAGTTCGTCGCGGAACTCGATCTGTTTGGGGACTTTATAGCCAGTCACATGTTTGCGCAGGTGTTTGGTCACATGCTCTTCGTTCATGGTCGGATTAGAACTCACCAAAAACATTTTGATGGCTTCACCGGTTTTTTCGTGTGGCACACCTATAGCGGCACATTGATCGACATCCGGATGCATCGCCATGACTTCTTCCAGCTCATTCGGGTAAACATTGAAGCCAGAAATACAAATCATGTCCTTTTTACGATCGACAATCGTGACATAACCTTCATCATCGATGCGGGCAATGTCACCGGTTTTCAGCCAACCTTTTTCATCAATAGTTTCATCAGTTGCGTCAACATTATCCCAATAGCCTTTCATCACCTGTGGACCTTTAACACACAGTTCACCCACTGCGTTGAGCCCCAGATCATTGCCATCGTCGTCAATCACTTTCAACTCACAAGAAGGCACCGGAATACCTATAGAGCCGAGTTTGATTCGGTCCAGAGGATTAATAGTCACGACAGGTGAAGTTTCTGTCATGCCATAACCTTCACAGATCTTGCAGCCGGTCAGGTTCTCCCAACGTTCCGCCGTATCCATCTGCAACGCCATCCCACCCGAGACCGTATTTTTCAGATGACTAAAATCCATCTTGCGAAATTCAGGATTATTCATCAGGCCTACAAACAGAGTATTCAAGCCTACAAACATGCTGAATGGCTGTCCCTTGATATCCTTCATAAAGGTTTTCATATCACGGGGATTAGTGATCAGCATATTATGAGCGCCCACCAGCATGCCTACCATGCAGTGAACCGTGAAAGCAAAAATGTGATAAAGCGGCAGAGGTGCAATCAGAAGTTCTTTACCATCTTCCAGATTACGGGCCACCATAGCCTTCACCTGAAACATGTTGCTGAGAATATTGCGATGAGTCAGCATTGCCCCCTTGGCAACACCGGTCGTACCACCCGTGTATTGAAGAACCGCTACTTCGTCTTCCTCCTTACGGGCATCATGGGGCGTATGGCGGGTGCCCAGCTTCATAGCTTTACTAAAGCGGACTGAACCTTTGACATGGTAGTCAGGTACCATTTTCTTAACATACTTTACCGCCAGGTTGACCACTGTTTTCTTCAGTGGCGGCAGCATGTCCCCCACTTCAGTGATCACTACCGTTTCAATCGATGTTTTTGAAACGACCTTTTCTGCCATATGCGCCATATTGGCCAGAACAACCAGAGCCTTGGCGCCAGAGTCACAGAATTGGTGTTCCATTTCCCGTTCGGTATAAAGCGGGTTGGTGTTCACGACCACCAGGCCGGCTCTGAGTGCACCGTAGACGGCAATGGGAAACTGCAGCAGATTTGGCAGCATGATGGCTATACGGTCACCGGGTCTAAGATCCGTTTCATTCTGCAAATAGCTGCAAAAGTGACCACTGAGCTCATGCAGCTCAGAGTAAGTGATACTTTTACCCAGATTACTGAATACTGGCTTGTCCGCGTATCTGCGGGCAGAGTAATCCAGCACATCCAAAATAGAACGGTACTGCCCTGTATCAATTTCTGATGGCACGCCTTCAGGGTACTTGTCTTTCCAGAAATCACTGCGAATCACAGAGACCACCTCCACTGCACGAGAGAGCCCGGTTTATTTTGCCCTAAAGTCGCCAAAAACATCACTAAGTCAGTTACCACTAATCTGTCACAACTAAATCAGCCTGCCTCCTCTCTTTGAGCAAGGCATTTTAACACCCGAATCGGGGGTGTCGGAGATTACCAGTTTTAAGGTTTTCCGGATAGAGAGTCTTTAGAAAAAATCCGGAAATCGTTTACTAACTGTTTTAGTTTTGCCATAAAGAGTTCATTGAATATGCAATCTTTGAGTACCCCTCGCCCGCATATCAAAAAAGGGACTTATCCAATGCCCATGGCCAGAAGTCTGTCGGACGCTCGAAAGCTTAAGCCCAACAGGCTCCTAGAGAGCAGAAGATCAACAATAAAGAGAGCAGCTCCACGGCATGAAAACCTATACACTGAAAAGCGACGACCATACCATTCCTCTCTATTGCTGGAATGACCTTCCAGAAGGTGTGGAGCGCAAAGGGATTGTTCACATCAGTCACGGTATGGCGGAATATGGACAGCGTTACAGTTCTTTTGCCACAGAACTGAACCAGGCAGGTTATATTGCCTTTACTCATGATCATAGAGGCCATGGCGCCTGTATTGAGCAAAATGGTGAAGGTTATTTCTCCGGGCAACGCGGCTGGCATAAAGTCGTCGATGACCTGGCGGTTGTGGTTGAGTTTATCCAGAAAAAATTTCCCAGCTGCCCTCTGATACTCATGGGTCACAGTATGGGTAGCTATATTCTTCAGAGTTACCTGATCCACCACTCTCCCCGACTGGCGGGTACGGTACTTTCTGGCTCAAACTATGCCCCCAGATTCTTACTGGAAGCCGGCCTGCTGGTAGCCAAAGCGGAATGCCTCAGACAAGGCAAGAAAGGCATAAGTCCCCTGATCAAGCAATTAACCTTCTCCAGTTATAATCGCCAGTTCAAGCCAAACCGCACTGAATTTGACTGGCTGAGCAGAAACCCTCAGGCCGTTGATGATTATATCTCCGATACACTTTGTGGCTTCCCCTGCAGTAATCAACTGTGGCATGACCTCTTCAAGGGTTTACTTCATATCGGTACTATCAGCAACCTGAAGAGAATAGAGCCAGAACTGCCTGTTTTGGTCATGGGAGGGGAAAAAGACCCCGTCAGCGCTCCGAACGGACAACAGAAACTTACCAAAGCATTACGGAAAGCCGGCTTAAAAAATGTCACACTGAGCTTATATCCTGAGGGCCGTCACGAAATGCTGAACGAAATGAATTCTCAGCAAGTGATAAATCGCCTGTTACAATGGATTAATCAAACAGCTATGAGCCGGGAGTGCTGCCCAGCGGAATATACCACACCGGTGGTCACAGAATCCTGAACAGCAGCATTTTCATACTCACTGTTTACCACGGAAAACAATTTTCTTATCACTTTTCATGATCGAGAGTGGGTAGAATGTTTTTCTTTCGCTATGGGCATTTTGTGGAATTGTCAGCCGGCGGTGATTACCGTCGCCCTTTCTTTGTTGTTTTGCCTTCAAGGGCCAATGATAATGCGTAAACTGGAAAACACCCCTTTCAACGAGCTTAAAATCGGGGATAAAGAAACACTGACCCGCACGCTTAACGAACAGGACCTTCTGCTGTTCGCCAAGGTGTCTGGCGATACCAACCCGGTTCACCTGGACAAGGATTTTGCGTCTACCACCCAGTTTGAAGGACGCATTGCCCACGGAATGTGGACTTCCTCTCTGATCTCATGTGCTCTGGCAACAAAATTGCCAGGACCGGGCGGTATTTACCTGTCACAGGAAGTGAAGTTCATGCGCCCTGTAAAAATTGGTGACACCGTAACAGTTGAACTGGAAGTAGTAGAAATCAATGAGCGTCGAAAGCGCGCAACCGTCTCTACCAATGTCATCAACCAAAATGGCAAGACCGTCGTAAAAGGCAAGGCTGAAGTGATGCCAGCCGTTGAAAAAGTGGTGGTAGATGAGTACCCCTTACCTGATGTCGAGCTGATCAGCAGAGCCTGACTACCTTCTGAAAAGCCGGAAAAATCCGGCTTTTTTTCCTGCCCGGCCCCATCAAAACAGCCTCTTATCAGTTGCACCCTTTTGGACAATTTAGCGCACGACAATGGTGAATCATCTCACCAAAATTGGGCGTCACTCACTTAAATCTGCTTAATATTGTTTGAACAAAAACCTCTATGGAATACTCCTGAATAAACTTCTCGATGAGATGCCGTTCACCCTGAAGCTTGTCGAAAGGTTGTGCTATTAGGCTTCGACAGGCTCAGCCCGAACGGGCCTTGAGAAGGCTTGAACAGGGAAGCTAACTACAGAAAACTCCAAATCCATAAATAGCGGATTACCATTGTGACCCCTCTCCTGTCTTGAAAAGTCCTCACTTTTGTTGAACCAGCGCACACTTTTTTAATCAGGTATCATCTTCTTTACAAAAATTAAGTCAAACGATTGAATGAATTTAACTGTTTTGTTTCATTTATATGACACTTTCAAAATTGCACTACATCAGTGCAAGTCTCATTTGAAAGTGAGTGCTTATTGATCTGAATGTATATGTCTACTGTCGTTTCCTCCAAAAAATAGAATGCATTCAAAGATGTGAATAGCACAACAGAGCAGTTTCATCTTCAGTCTGTTTATGGCACCAGTAAACAGGCAAAAGAAAAAGATGAGACCGCAAATAATAAAAATAAATCACCTGAAGTCCAGAAACCGGGCGCTTTCTTCGAGAAAGCCAAAAAGTCCTGTGAATGGTGAATAATGACTGGAGCTAAAATAGCTATGTCATCACTAAAAGAGCTGTTGTTCAAAAAAAGCGGCCGTATAATAAAGCCTGTTATTGCTGTTTCTATCGCTTGTACCTTTAGTACCTTATCCTTCTCACAAACCCCTGCCTTTCCAGTACCCAACTGGCCTACAGACTCACCTGAACACCATGGATTTGATTCCACACTGCTACAAAACACCTCTGCCTATGCACAATCCATCAATTCAGACAGCCTCCTGATCATCAGAAACGGTCACGTTATCTGGGAGGAATACTGGAACGGTCTGGGACAAAATTCGCCACAAAAGAATGTCTGGTCTGTTACTAAGTCTTTCACAGCAATACTGGTTGGAATTGCCCAGGATCAGGGGCATCTGAGCCTTAATGACAAGGCATCGAACTATATATCCCAATGGCAGGGAGGTTCCAGTGACTCCGTAACGGTTCGACAACTTCTCGCCAATACCTCCGGTCGACACCACAGTATTTTCTGGGACAACTGGCATTTCAGGAAAGAGGGCTCTGTAGGCAAAAGTGATATGACCGGTTACGCCATAGGTCGATCACAACAGAACACACCCGGATCGGTCTGGAGATACAACAACCTGGCCATACAGACACTGGACCGGGTTTTGAGCGTCGCAACCGGAATAGATACTGCCTCATACGCTACCAGCGAACTGATTAACCCTCTGGGCATGCTGAACACCACTGCATTTACTGACAACAGTGGCCAAATGATTATGCCCTCTCACCTCAGAACCACTGCCAGAGATATGGCCCGACTGGGCTATCTGTTCCTCAATGGTGGACACTGGAATGGCCAGCAGATTGTGCCACAAAGCTACGTAACTGCTGCCACCTCACCGGGTTCATCACTGAATGCGGCATACGGCTACCTGTGGTGGTTGAACACCGGCCCCAATGACACCTGGCGCCACCCTGCCATTAATAATCACGCTGCAAAAACGGGCGTAATTTTTCCGGATGCGCCTGCTGACCTTTATGCCGCTTCAGGCAATAACGGTCAGGTAGTGATTGTGTCACCGTCTGAAAACCTGATCATTGTACGACAGGGTCATACCAAAGTGGATGGGCCGGAAATCATTAACGAAGTGTATCGTGAAGTCGCTGCAGCGATGACGAACTAGCGCAAACAGCCGTTATACCCCTTACCGTACGCACTGAGCCTGTCGAAGTGCATTACCAGTATCCTTCGACAGGCTCAGGATGAACTTGGTCTGTATGGTAATTAACGTTTGGCTGCTCTCTGAGTAAGAACTGTGAGCGTTGTCATGAAAGTCGACGCTCCAGAATCAATAAATGTAATCCGGAAATTCTATAGCGGAGCCTCTCACAATAGCAAAAGCTTTGAAGTCAGCCAGCGTTTCAGGGGGGGCATCGGGTTTGATACTGAATAGATTACAAGGCCCACGGACATTGTCATTGTCTATTTTTACTCCAATAACCTGATACCCTTTCGCCAGAGCTTTCTCTACCCGATCCAAACGAACTGACTTCTGATCGTAACAACCACCCGACAAGCTGGAATAGGTTCTGTCAGGTTCAGTGGCCGTTACCTGATGAGCCTGATCAACATCGATACCGTATTGTTTTGCCTGTCTGCTCAGGTGCTTCTGTTGTTGTTCAAAAATAGTTATCTCAAGGCATCTTAAAGCGTCTTTTGAGTTTTTCAGGCAGGCCACCTGTGCTTCATGATCACCTTTACAACCCAGAATCTCTGCCAGCTTTCGAATTCGTTCCTCACAACCTTCTGACAATACGTCATTAATCACTTCAGAGAACTGTCCCAGTAATAGAAAGCGATTCAAATAGGTGGGTGATACCGGTACAGGCCAGTTAGCCAGGAGCAAGTCATCACTTAATTTATGACAAAAAGGGTCTTCGATTGAATAACGATCCAATGTACTATCCCACTCATCACCCACTATCAAAAAAGACAATAAATCTGCGTCAAGTATTCCAGCATGGGCGGCTACATACTCTGAAAGAACATGAGAGTGAACACCATGAGTCAAAAGAAAATCAAGATTGGTGGGATCTTCATAATAGGGCAACCTGGAAGCGAGATAATCACCTGTCAGATAAGGCATGAAACCAACAAACTCAACATTTCTTGCATAACCTCCCGTTCCCCATAGCAGAAAATGGCGAAGCTTAGCTTTTACACAGGAGTCTGACTGTGTGCCAAGAAGGTTATCCCCATGAGCCGCTCTGTTAAGCTGAGCACTGACTATCTTTCGTAGCACAGAGCTGGCTCCGGAAGATTCACTAGAACCTGATCGATTAGAAGTCAGATATTCATAATCCGTCTGTTCCGCGCACTCATAAAGTAACTCATCAAACCCTTCATTCCCCCCCTTAACAGCCTGTCTTCCGATACTGCTTCTTAATCGCTCAAAAGGAATCTTTCTGACCACTCGCTCACCCTTTTCTGACAAGCTAAACTCGGGACATTCATTGAACAGCTGTTGGCCAATGACAGTGAAGGCTTTCAAATACTGTTTATAATCCAGAAGAGAAGTGTAGAGTTTCCTGATTCGATTCCTATTCGCGTAAAAATAGGAAGACAGAGGTTTGTCTTTTATCGATGCTTCTGTTTCAACCATCCTTTCATCGACAATTTTTTCCAGAATAACATCAGGGTCTTCTGGCAATTTAGGTGTGTGAGTAGACGGCACAATCAGTTCGGCCAAAGGCAGGTTATAGCCATTGACTAAAGCTTTCTGTGTTTCCCTGTCATACAAACAGACATTCCGCCCTGTAATAGGCTTTTGAGTGACGGCTGAAGGCGTCCTGTCGATAGACTTGCTGGCGCACCCACACTCATAGAGTGGTGCTGGTTGAAATGGCGTTACCGGGTCTTGGTACCCGGGAAAGGTTAAACGGGCGGTAGTCGCATCCATACTGCATCATCCTGGTATTCCCTGACCATAAGATTTTGACTCCAATACGGCTGGAGAGTTCCCTCAGCCCGTCAGCATTTCCAGTTCTATCAGATTCGTTAACGCAATAGCATTTTCCTGTCCACACACAACACTGTCTGCCTTGAAACCAGAGCAAACATCAGGACGATCAGACTGGCCAAAGAGATTACAGAGGTTATTGTCATTGAGTTGTATACATCGAACTCCGGCAGGTTTGCCTTCTGGCATTCCCGGTATAGGAGAAGATATTGAAGGTGCAATACAACAGGCACCACAACCCAAACGACATTCCATAAAACAAACCCTGCTACCTAAATAAACCAGCATTGGCGCCGGATAAGTCACCAAGGCCAAAAACGCAGGCATTTTATTGATTCGATGATCAGATAGAAATCGGGAATTGTCGTACTGTATAAATACGGATCTCAGAAAGTGTATTTTTCATCTCCGATACGATAGCTTAGCGACGAATCATTGAAAGAAGTGAACAGAGTTCATGACATCACTCCATATCTCCAGCCAGTTTGATGGTGGCAATATCAAAGTCATCAACAAGGACAACCCGGAGCATATTCAGCTGGACATCAACAAAGACGTTGAGTCCGGCTTTTATCAGTGGTTTTACTATCGTGTCAGTGGCTCAGAGGGGCAGCCGCTGACCATGCACCTGAATAATGCATCGGGCTCCTCCTATGCTGAAGGCTGGATCGACTACCGGGCCGTCGCCTCTTACGACAGAGAACACTGGTTCCGTGTTGACAGCGACTACGACGGTGAAAAGCTGATTATCCAGCACACCCCCGAGTGCAACACAGTTTATTACGCCTATTTTGCGCCCTATTCTATGGAGCGTCACCACGACCTGGTGGCCTGGGCTCAACAATCAGCCATAGTTCAGACAGAAACGCTGGGTGACACTCTGGATGGGCAACCCATGGATCTGCTTAAGATTGGTGGTGGGGAAGGCAAACACAAATGCTGGGTTATCGCCCGTCAGCACCCGGGTGAAACCATGGCAGAATGGTGGATGGAAGGTTTCCTCCAGCGCCTTCTGGACCCTGCCTGCCCGGTAGCTCGTGAACTGCTTAAAAAAGCTGTTTTCTACGTGGTACCCAACATGAATCCAGACGGCAGTCGTCGTGGTCATCTGCGCAGCAATGCCTGTGGTGCCAACCTGAACCGTGAATGGGCTGAGCCTTCTTCTGAAAGAAGCCCGGAAGTCCTTCTGGTCAGAAATAAAATGGATGAAACCGGCGTCGATTTCGCGCTGGATGTCCATGGTGATGAAGCACTGCCTTATAACTTTATTGCAGCAGCTGAAGGTATCCCATCCTGGACCGACAGACTGAATACTCTGACCGAAAACTATCTACAAGCTCTGGTACAGGCCAGCCCTGATTTCCAGACAGAGTTTGGCTATCCAAAAGACGAGCCCGGTAAAGCCAACATGACGGTTTGCACCGCCGCACTGGCAGAACGCTTTGACTGTCTGTCCATGACCCTGGAAATGCCTTTCAAGGACACGGTGGATTCACCGGATGAGTATCAGGGCTGGAGCCCGGAAAGAAGTCAGGCTTTGGGCGCTGCAAACCTGAATGCCATTTACTCAGTCATTGATCAGCTTCGCTGATTATTAAACACTACACAGGAAGACAGGGGCATAAGTACCCATTGGATTTCAAGATGCTACTAGGAGGCTGACCGAGAATAGACAGCCCGGCCTAAAATCCAGAAAGAACGGCCATCTTTTCCACTGAATTTTATGCTCGGACGCTATTCTCGGTCAGCCTCCTAGGCGACAAGTGAGCGAAGCCCTGTGCGCCTACAAGTAGTAGGTGATCAGGGTGAGCGAACGCTGGCAACAACGTAGCATCTTGAAAGGCTAATATCTGACCCTTCAGAAGTTTTGACCCTTTCAAATCAATCTTCCCCTGTAGGCTATTTCTGTCGCAACCCCTCACTTTTCATCAGCGAACCTGCGAAAGCCCCGAATCTTGTTGAGAAAAAAAAGTTTCAATCTACCTTTAATGAAGTCAGTTATAGAAAGAACAGGTTGAACAATGAAATCCTTACGCTATTATCCGCTCGTACCATTTATGCTCGTACCATTTATGCTTGTAGCACCTATTCCTGAAAGTGCTTTGGCTATGGAGGTATCCTCTGTGGAGTATCAGGCTCCCAATGGTACCTATTTTGCTCCAGTGGAAGTTCTCCCGAAACAAAGATATAAGGCTCATATTGGCGCCTATAATGCCAATGGAACCGATTATTATGTTTCGCATGTGTCTTTTGAGGCGGGTAATCCAATGAATGTATTTCCCATTCTTTATGATGTGAAAAATAAAAAATATCAATTTCTAATGGATGAGCCAGATGTTAATGGTAAGTGGTTTGATGCGAAAGAAGATATCATCAATCAAATATCAAAAACGCATCAGATTCATCTGAATTTCCAGAACTACAGAGTAACTAACGTAGGGAAAAAAGGTGTTATAGTTGGGTATGGAGGCGGATCTGAAGATAAAGATCCTCAGGCTGATGCAATCAACCCGCTGTTTAGGAATGCAAGCTCAACTCAATGGGAAAGGTTAACAGATCAATATGCTAATCACACTGAAGGATGGCATTCGACCCCTATTGTAGCGACTGATGATGGCAGTCGAATTGTTGGTTTCTACGCTAATAAACTGGTCAACTGGAGTGCCGATTCGAAAGGGGATTATGTTCAGAAGAATATAGATCAGTTCTCCCAAATTGAAGAACAAATAGAGACTCAGGATTTAGGCTATCAGCCTGTTTACTCGAATGATGATTTAAGTCAGGTGGTCTTCAATCTAGTACCAAAGCGTTCCGCTTTTGATGCAGATTCTCCTGACCAAGGGACTCGGGAATTTGATTATCGGGTTATCATTCTCTCTCGAAAAGAAAATAATTCGACGTTTCTGGAAAGCTATTATCCTTATACCGGTCTTGCTTTAGGGGTCGATGGTAATAAAATTTATTTGGCGAATGAAGATACGCAAGAGATTCTGGCAGTGAGTATTGATCAGGATTATCCGATTGATAATAGAGATCTGCAGGCGAGTAATAATGAACTTCACTTAAGCATTTTTAACAGAGCATCGCATGTAGGATTAGAATATTTCCAGCTGGGCGAAACCTTTTATAATAGTGTAATTGCCGTATATAATGAACCTGCTTATAGCAGCATTAGCAACCCGGTAGCGATTATGTTTGGCGACGGTAAAGGGTTTATCAATCAGTTCGATTTTGCTCTGGCGAACAATATTCCGTCAGCGATATTTAAGGCGGAAATTATTGATATAACGGATGAAAATGGTGACTTGACAATCAGGTTAGGAGATCGCGGAAAAATAATGGTTGTGACCATTAAAGACCCGAAGTTTTAGACGTTCGGAAAGAAGCTAATCATAGAATATAAAAAGCCATAAGGAACTCAGGTTTAGAGCTCTAAAGACACGAACGCTCGAGAAGGTTTCAGGGTCATATCTTAAACATTTCGGGGTCACATCTTAAATTTCAATTGGCTTAATCATAATAAATTCACGATTCAAGATGCGACCCCGGAGTTTAAGCAGAAATCATCGACTTCACAGAATAAACTCCCCAAGGACATGAGAGACTCGACGGGTACTGGACGTTGTCTTGGCAAACACAATACAGCTACCAGTTGGTTCTCATGTCATTTTTTCGATCGAGCTGACGTTAAATTAAATGCATCAGTTTTTCCCTGAGACCATAAAAGGAGCATAGGTGTCCGTCAAATAGTTACACCACTCTTTATTGCCCTTGTTGAGATTACTGGAAGACTTATTTTGTTCCACCAAGAAAGATTTTAACATGGCGTCATTTTCAGGTTGCTTGAGGCCTTCCGCGATTCTATCAGACAGAACTTGCAGTTCTAATTTCGATTGAGATGATTTTTTCCTACAGTAATCTAAATCGATATCTGACAATGAGAATAAAATAGAAATGGCCTTTAACAGGCTCTCTTCTTGTTCTCTGGGTTTTTGCAAGTGTGTCTGCTCAATAATTAACTCACTATTATCCGGGTCAAAATGTTTAACGATAGTTTTTTGATTCATAGCCTCAAAGAGAAGGGCAACCAACAGCATTCTCGGACGCTTTCCGTAAACGCTAACTTGCCCATCACCGGATATGGATATATCGTCAGAAAATCTGACTCTTAACATCCGCCCTTTCCCTCCATCTCCCTGAGCCAGGCTTTCAATGACGCATTTATGGAGGCCGAGATCCGCGGTGATCACCAATGCATCATCAGTGTTTACAACCCGTGTGTCATTGCAAATGGCGTCCCCGAGCGCCATAAGTACTAATCCACTGAGGCCAACCTGGCACTGCGGTGTTGTAAAATCGATCACGGATTTTTCCCGCTGCCCGAAAAGGTTTGTTACTTCGCCTTTGCCGGAAGACTGGCAGACATGAGGTAATGCATCTATAAACTCCTTGTGCAGCATAAAAATAATATCATGACAGCTTTGAACCGCTTTCGGCTCTTTTGGTGGCGTGAGCTGCTGCAAGGCTTTCTGGAGTTCAGTAAAGTGCTGCTGCCAGGTCGAAAATTCTTCTGAGGCCTCAGGCAGTTCACCATTATCCTTAAAGGGTTGTTTAATGGCCTGAAGGTGTGCCTGTATATTTTTGTTTAAATTGGCATACCGATATTTAAGGGTTGCAATTGCATCTTTTCTTTTGGTCAGTTCAGCGCTGTTTTCTTCTGTACTTAATGCAAGCAGTTTGTCATAGCCATCAATAAAAGCCTGTGTATCCTTTAAGAAGTTATTTGTTTCCTGTTCCAGTGCAGTAATAAACTGTTGCCTATCGGTAGACATAGCCAAGGAGACCACCGCCTTGGGTTCCAGACACTGGGGAAATACGCCATTAGGGGAGAAATATTGTAACAGGTGAGTATTTTGCTTGTTGAGCCAGGTGAAGGCTTTACCGGGGTCATCAAAATGAGAAGGTGGCTCTCGTCGCTTACCCGAAGCTCTGGGGGGGATGCTATTTACGACAGAGGTCATTTTCTTCTGCAAGAAATCAACATGGTCTCCCTGCCATAACACTCCTTCCTGATGTTCGCCAAAGTGCCCGCAGGCCATGGTATACGTTTTTTGAGGGCTGTCATGCTCCCTTTCCGGAAAGGTCGCAGACTCACCGGCAATAAAGTAGGGTTTTCCTGCCTGCCTTAAGGTAATCGCCACATGATCATTCAGTCCGCCATGTCTGAAAATAAAGCCACTGGCCTTAGCGAGAAATTCAGGCTCCAGCATGCCCGGATGAAAATGTTCTGCCACTACAATATTTCCTTCCTCCAGCGCACTGCTTGGCCCATCGGCATGATACAGTACCCCACGACAAAATCCTTCGCTGACCACTGTTCCTGTCAGGGCTTCAGGTGCCTCAGGCCGGGCATTGAAGCGCATGGCGCCGGGCAGGCGAGTGATTGGCCTGACCTGGAGAATAAAAAACTGACCTGCTTTATCAATGCCAAACTCCACATCTACCGGGCATAACAAGCGTTTTTCAAGAGTTTTTATATGTGATGTCAGTTCATTAATCTGTTGTGTTGTTAACTTTTTGGCACCCATGGATTCAGTGCTGACCTTTTGCTCTTCATAACCACCTTCTTTTGTTTTAACCAGAGCGTAGGTTGAGTCAATGCTGCCGGGCGTAGCGGTGATAACAGGTTCAGGTGCGCTCCGGTTCACCGAATGCAGGTCAGGCGTAATACCATTGTCGCCACCCACGGCGGTGCGAGGCTGGCCGGGGGCAGAATTAATTTGGATGGTATTATCGCCCAGAGTCGAGTAGCTCATGGCAACACCACCCGTTTGACACGCAATACACTGCTGCAATATGACCGGCATGATGGGCGGAACGGGCTCGTTAACCGAGGCATTACGATAGCCCGATGCAATAACCTGAAGATAGGTTTGTACTATATCTTCCTGCCCTTTGACTTTTGAATCATATTTTCCCGCCTGTGCATCGCCGTAACTGTCTTCGGCCACGCCTGAGCTGCGGGCAATCACAGGTGTGTCGATGCCTTTGTTTTCTTTTTGCAGTTGTTGGTAAAACGACCGGATGGCACTGGCTTCTCCTGTTGCAGCAATGGTTTGATAAAATCCGTCGCTGGTCAGCAAGCGGGCTAATTGCTCAAACCCTTTCTGCCGGGTTTCAGGTTCCTGTTCAGAAAGCGCCTGCTTAATGTCTTCAATACAGGTCGCCTGTGATTCAGGGAAGTATGCTCGAACCAGCTCCGGCGCAATTACCTGTTTTTCAATATTCCTGCCAATATCAGTATCCACGCATTGAAAGGCTGGTACGGGAATGCCTGCCTGTTGCATGGTTGTGAGAAAAAAACCTTTGCCTCCGATGCGATGTCGAATTTTGTTATTTGTCGTACGCTTTCTGCTTTGAACATCAGGGTTATCAGTATTTATTACTGATGTTGCGTCTGGTAAATCTGGCCTGACAGTATCCGGGTGAGCTTCCACAGGGTTTGGAGAGGCTTTCAAATTCAGCCTCTGACGCGCCAGAACCTTTCTGAGTAAAACATCGTTTAGCCCAATGGCGCCCGGTAACTGTTGACCTACAGGAATGCCAAGGCGTTCCTGATAATGTGTTAGCAACCTGAACTTGTCTTCTTCATTAAAAAACTGGAATTCTCTCAGGTAGTCATGGAAAAACCTACCTTCTTCTAAATCCTGCTTATTAGGAGACAGGGTAACCAGTCTGTCACACGCCTGCACGGCTGCCTCTCCATTTAACCGGTGACACTGGAGCACTCTTGGAATAGCCAGTGCTGTCCGGTATACCTGTTCACTGCTGTTTATCAAGTGGCACACTTTTGACTGAACGTCTGCCGGGCTTTTAACCAGGCAGGCCAGGTCACTGATAGAGCGCATCACATCTTTCTTACTGCTGCTATCAGAGAGTGCGCCTTTGATTGCAGGTGCCAAGGTGGCATCATCCACTGTCATTTTGCCCAGCATCAGGGCTGTGGTCACCAGCATAAGACGATGAACCGCCCATTCAAAACTCTCTTTCTCTTCCTCTGGTAATTGGCTGTCTTCAAGAATGTGGCTGTATTTGAGCTCAAGTTTATCGATTTCCTCTATTAATGGGCTGGAATGGGCAGGCACCTGAGCTAAAATTATTTTCCGGGCAGCCTGAAGGCAACCTTTTATAGAACCATGATCCTCTATTCGGGAACCCTCTTTCGGAATGGCTAGAGACTGCAATTCTTTTGCTAATGGCAAAAATGGCGATAATGAGTAGATTGCGCTTGGGTAGCTGGGAGCAGGCAGTTCACTTTCGTCGATTGAGTGCTTGTCAGTGAGAATCTCGTCTATTTCTTCCTGGTAGTCATCTTCAGGGTAATACGCTATTCGTTGGGCGGCATTCACTAGTCTTGCAGTCTTTGCTCCGGAGCCAGAGTTGGAGGTATGTATAGCGGCAGCAGCAAAGCGTAAAAGCGTTGCACCAGCTGCATCCGCTTTTTGTTTGCACTCTTTTGAAAATGTTTCTTCCCCTCTGGCTATCAAGTCTGTTTGGATTTTATAAGCAATGTTATAGAGTTCATCAAAAAAATTGTTACTGATCTCTCCCCCTGGATCAACGATCGTGCAGAATTTATTCGAATACCTGCGCACACGGTTTTTACAAAGCTCTGTCATCGAATCAAAGGTTACAGGAACAGAGCTTTTCTCAAGTAACATGCCTTCAGAGACCAGACGAAACTTAAGGTTGAGGTCCCGGAGGTCGATCTGATCTACCGATATCTGGTTTATGTTACGCCCCGTGTTTTTTTGCAGGGCGCTTAATATTTCGTACTTATCTTCGGCGTCTAAAAAATCGAGCTGCCCTATGCAGGCCAGCAGGGCGGGAGGGTTGCTGCCTGCCAGAGATAAAGCGACCTGTTTCACCTCGCTTGAGTGTTTCTTTGACAATGTAATGTCAACGCCTTTTTTCTGACTAAAGCGTTCAATCTCTTTTTCCAGTGCCTGATGCTGCTCCGAAGGTAAGCTGCTTTCAATATTTGGGCTTGCATCAACCACTCGGTTTCGAAGGGTTTTACCTGAACGGCCCTCAAGCTTGCCTTCGCCCGGAATCAATATTTTACCCTCAGCCAGAGCCACCTCTCGCCCCATAAATTTCACGGATTGTTCATTTATAGAGAAGCAGGAGGGAAGCTCTCTGATGGTTTGCGCCAGGGTTTCTACTGACATTCCATTAAGGCGGTCATTCAACATGATGGCTCACGGTTTGGATTTCAGGATTATCCCAAATACATTCGGCGGGTTTACCCCCAAGTTTATTTAAGGCCTATGCCAGTCATTCCCTTTCTTCATAAAACCCCTGTGATACCGGGCTATCCAGCCAGATAACAAAATCACTTTCGCGTGATTTAGGGGTTATTTATTATGAGTGGCAGCAAGACCTGGGCATTTCAAGGTAACGGTAAACAAGCTTTAAGCTCTGAACAACAAGAGATTGAGGAGCTCAAGGCCCAGATAAAATGGCTAAAAATGGATAAGAAAATATTAAAAAAAGCAGCGGCCTTCTTCGCAATAGAAACTCTGTAAGATACGAGTTTATCCGGCAAGAGAAGGAGGTCTACCCTGCGTCCAGACTGTGTTTGATCATGAAGGTCAGCCGCAATGGCTTATATGAGCAGTAAAAAACCTATGACAATCGATCTACCACCCAATGCACTGACAATAGCTCATTGGTGTCGTAAACCGGCCCCGGAATTGCCTCATCATTCAGATCAGGGAGCCAATATGCTTCCCATGATTTGCAGCATGAGCCAGACAGGGAATTGCTGGAATTTTGAGTCTGCGAAATACCCGCTCGCAGACTCAAAATAATCTAGGTGGCTGACCGAGAATAGCGTCCGAGCATAAAATTCAGTAGAACGAGTCAGCTTTTTCACTGAATTTGTGCGAATAGTTGACCTATTTAAGCAAATTCAGTGAAAAAGATGGCCGTTCTTTCTGGATTTTAGGGCGGGCTGTCTATTCTCGGTCAGGCTCCTAGATCACCTGACTGAGAAAAGTCTGTAAGCGTTCGCTTTCCGGCTCATCAAAGAAGTGCTCTGGATCACTGTCTTCCAGCAACTCACCAGACTCCATGAATATCACTCGGTCAGCCACCTCACGAGCAAAACCCATTTCATGAGTCACTACCACCATAGTCATACCTGAACGGGCCAGCTGTTTCATAACCTCCAGCACCTCACCGACCATTTCAGGATCCAGTGCCGAAGTTGGCTCGTCAAACAGCATAATTTTCGGTTGCATGGCCAGAGCCCTGGCAATAGCAACACGCTGTTGCTGACCACCCGACAACTGGGGAGGAAAACTCCCGGCTTTGTCTGAAAGGCCAACTTTCACGAGCAACTCAACACCTCTGTCTTCAGCGTCACTTCGGGAAATGCCTCGAACCTTCATCGGTGCCAGACAGATGTTGTCCAGAACACTCAGATGAGGAAACAGGTTGAAGGACTGAAAGACCATACCGACCTCTTCCCTCAGCTTATTGACATCACCCGGTGTAGTGAGAGAAATGCCATCAACAACAATTTCACCGGTGTTAATGGTCTCCAACTGATTCAGCGTTCGCAAAAAAGTGGACTTACCGGAACCACTGGGCCCGACAACCACCACCACTTCGCCTTCCTTGATGGTTTGACTGACATTCTTCAGGGCATGAACACCGTTAGGGTATACCTTGTGAATGTCTGTCACGGTAATAATGGCATCAGCTTCTTGCGGCATACTTCACCTCCATTCTTCTGACAACAAACGACAGAATACCGGTCAACACCAGGTAAAGCAGAGCAACAGTAAACCAAACTTCAAACGGACTGAAAGTACTGCTGACCGTTTCCCTGCCAGCTTTAGTCAGGTCTGTCAGGGAGATAACCGACACCAGTGAAGAGTCTTTAATCAAGTTGATAAACTGTCCGGCCAGTGGCGGCAGTACCTGCTTAAAGGCCTGGGGCAGAATGATATAGCGCATGGTTGCCCCCCGGCTCATTCCCAGACTGCGCCCAGCTTCCATTTGGCCTTTATTAACAGACTCAATGCCTGCTCGAATAATCTCAGCAATATAGGCACCGGTAAAAATCGACAGTGCAGCAACACCGGCAGTAAATCGATCTAAATGAAAAACCGTGCCAATAAAGAAATAGACAATAAAAATCTGCACCAGCAATGGTGTGCCTCGAATCAATTCGATATAGAGAATCGAAAGATTTCGCAATGCCGGATTAGGCGATATTCTTGCCAGCCCTGAAATAACACCGAGTAAAATGGCAAAAACAATAGATACCAGAGACAGTTTGATCGTCATGACCAAACCATTGGCAATGGGTCCGGCTTTCCATTCATAACTGACGGCTAGCAAATCCCCTTCAAAAACCAGGTCATTTTCATAAACCTGAACGTCGGTAAAGCCCTCGATAACGGTCTGTTCTGAGTCATCAAAATCATTAACCAGAACCAGCTGCCCACTGTCGTTCGCTGAAACCGTACCGTCGTATTCAGCCCTGAGTGGATTTTCTGCCTTGTAAAAAACGTACTGTGGAATGCGCTCCCAGCGCCAGATGTAGTCGATCGACTGACTGGATTTGTAGATACCCACGCCCATCAGCAGCAATAACACACCAAAAACCAGATTCCATAAAACCTGGTTTGGTTGTTTCTCCATTTGCAACGGACGGACGCCTATGGGTTTACTGCCCAGCACTTAGTTCAGAGTCTTCTGCCAGTCGGAGCTTTCGAACCACTTGCCATAGATCTTGTCATAGGTGCCATCACCCCGGATCTGGCGCATGAAGTTGTTCAGCCAGTTTTCAAAATCCGGATCACCCTTGCGGATACCCCAGGCCAGAGGCTCATGAGTGAAAGCAGTATCCAGGTGAGTCAGCTTGCCAGGGTTCTGGCTGGAATAGATCGCATTGAAAGGCAGGTCATATACGAAAGCATCTGCCTTGCCATTGGCTACTTCCAGAGCACCGTCGGCTTCTGTTTCAAACAGGCGGATGTCGGATTTGCTCAGGTAACGCTTGGTAGCCTGTTCACCGGTAGTACCCAGTTTGGTCGCTACGGTGTACTTCTTATTGTTGAGATCCTTGTAACTCTTGATTTCACCTTCCAATCCTTTGCGCAGCAAAATAGTCTGGCCTACGACAATGTAAGGCTGGGCAAAATTAATTTGCAGATTACGCTGTGGCGTCAGGGTCATACCTGACATGATAATATCGAATTTACCGGTCAGCAGCGCAGGAATAATTCCATCCCAGGCGGTGTTCACCAGCTCCAGCTTAACACCCATCGCTTTAGCCATCTGACGGGCAATATCCACGTCAAAACCTACAATATCACCACGCTTATTGGTCATTTCGAAGGGCATGTAACCCGCTTCCATACCCACACGTAGAGTGCCACGCTCAATAATTTCGTTCAGGGTAGACTTCTGCCAAAGTGTATTGTCAGAAGCAAAAAGGCTGCTGCTAAAAGCCAGCATAAACGTCAGAAATGCCACTATTTTTTTCATTATGTTCCACTCCACGGTTCCGGTTCAGCCGGAACTCAGTTACTTCCAGTTTTTATAATGTGAAAAATCTGCCAGTGTCTGGAGGCTGATCGGGATAAGACCGCGCCCATCTCAATGAAAGATTGTTACTTTCACTCAAGCTTTTTGAAACACGGCTGTTCGTTGGGAAGCAGCACAATATCTCTCTTTTTGTCGTTTTTTATCCACCCTTTCTTCGAAGGTTTCATGCAGACAAGACTTGCGTATTTTACCTATACAGCGGGATTTGAAAAGCACTTTAGTACAATTCGTAAACATCAATACGCCCCCACCAGCAGTCAGACGTTTGGGACGACTGACAAGGCATTTCAGTTGCAATATGGAACCGAGACACTTCACAGCTGATTGTTCCCAAGGCAGTCCTGGCACAATTTCAACAAAGCATACATGCGAAGGAAAACGGCTCAGACCCGGACAAACTACCCACTATCAAGATCCAGCTATCTCAATTCAGCGATAATCTGATACCCGCTTTTTACGTTATCAAGGTTCCCGATGAACAAAACCAACTTCACTGCCAACTCGGCATTGATGCAATAGACGACATTAGCTGGATCTTGGGCGATACCTTTTTACGCTCCCAGCTATCCATTTATGACCTCAAGGGAACACGGGGCGGGTTTGCCAGACTGACTCAAAAATTGACCTTGAAAGAGTATGAATACATCCAGGAATAGTACTTTTTAAGGTTGAGAATACAGGGCAACCTCTCGGCTGCCCTATCCGAGCCTATCAACTCCCGATCACACCACCATCATCTTTGGTGATCATGACTGTAGTAGAACGAGGTCGGGTTTTACCATCACTGGCCGGGAAGCTGATTTCGGGATGCTGGATGTTCACCCACATGGTTTTACCATCAGGCGTCGTCGTTACCCCTGTAATTTCACACCCTCTGGGCCCCACCATGAACCGCTTCACTTCTGCCGTGACAGGGTCACAGCACAACATCTGGTTTGTACCCATGTTGTAGTTCCGCTCGCTGTCATCACCGTAATCTGTCTGAATCCACAGGCGCCCCTGGAAATCAAACCAGATACCGTCGGGAGATGAGAAGATATCACCCTTGATGTTACCAATAAGGTTCTCAGGCACTTTACTGTTATCAGCTAAAGTCGCGCCGGGGCGATCACCTGCCAGCAGAAAAACTTCCCAGTCAAATGTTATAGCCGTTGGGTCAGACTGAGCTTCAGTAAATCGTACAATCTGCCCGTGTCGATTATCTTCTCTTGGGTTTGCAGCGTTGGTAGACTGATCGTCCTTTTTTCCCCGGTGCTTGTTATTGGTCAGAGTCACATACACTTCTCTGGTCGTTGGATGTACGGCCACCCATTCGGGTCTGTCCATGGTCGTGGCTCCCACAATATCCGCAGCACGGCGGGCATTGATCAGCACATCTGCCTGACTGAAAAAGCCATTACGACGAGTCAGTCCACCCTGACCAAAGACCAGAGGTTTCCACTCACCTTTACCGTCGTCATGGAAGATCGCCGCATAGAGGGTACCGCTGTCCAGAATGTCGGTATTAGATGTGAGACGCTTGGGATCATAAACCTTGTCAGGCACAAACTTATAAACGTATTCACCCCGGGTATCATCACCAAAATAGAAAGCCATCTGACCGCTGTCACCCAGAGACAACGTCGAACATTCCCTGACCAGACGCCCCATGGCTGTCCGCTTTTTAGGGGTACTTTTTGGATCAAAAGGATCAATCTCTACCACCCAGCCAAAGCGATTAGGCTCATTCACGTAACCTCCATGAGCCTGTTCTTTATCAGGAGTAGCATTGAAGCGGGGCTCTACAGACTCCCAGGCATAGTAAGCACTGTTCTGCTGGTTGGAGACGCCATACCGATGATGGGAAACCCTTTGGGCATAATCGTCCTTATCCCTGTTCACGAAATAGTTTTTCCAATTTTCTTCACAGGTCAGGTAAGTTCCCCAGGGCGTAAAACCCATGGCACAATTATTAAGTGTTCCCAGCACAGTTCGCCCTTCGGGGTCAGCCATGGTTTTCAACATATCCGTGCCGGCCGCTTCGCCTGTTAACGCCATAGGGGTCATACCGGTGATACGGCGATTGTATTTAGAGTCCATGACTCTTACCCAGGCGCCATCCGTACTTCTTTTCACTTCAATAATACTGACACCATGAGCAGCCATCTCTTTCTTAACTTCGCTTTCAGGACGAAATCTAAGACCGTTCTCGTCTTCCTTGAAAGTCAGTCCACCAGGATGCAACGTTGGGTTGATGTATTCATGATTCATCACCAGCAGGCCCTGATCATTGGGCTTGTCTCTGAACGGAAAGAACCAGATACCGTCATGGTTCTGCCCTGCCTGCTTCATCTGATCCTGCCAGGTATTGGAAGCATCTTTCTGCCAGGCAGGAGCCCCCTGTTCAACAGGATCGCCCCAGGAAAAGAATGACTGGGCGGAATAGCCCTTTGGAACGGTTACAGTGTCAAAGTTCGGGTTTTGCTCAACGGGAATGGGATTGAAACCAATGTCAGGGCGCTGAGACGGACGATAATGGGCCTGGGCAGTACTCACCAACCCTGATCCACCCAGAAAACCAGCCATAGCCAGACCCAGCCCACCTTTCAGAAAGTTGCGGCGGCCACTTTCAACCATTTCATTCAGTGATCCGGAGTTCGATGGGTTATCAGCCTGGTCATCCACAGCTTCCAGACTTTCGTGATATTCCTGATGGTTTTGTCCCAATAACATGCAAAGCTCCCTCATCATTTATTATTTTCTTTGCATGGATCATCAGTATCTTTATGCCGCTGAAGCACTAAAACTGTGTCGCATGCTTTTTGAGGGAGACTAGCTTTCGAGTGTTACAAAAATATTTCGATTAGCAGTCAATTCAGCTCAGTTGTCTACCAGTCGGTTTTCAACCAGCTCTTCTGGCAAGAGGACAGACAACACAGATAATTCTCGGGGCTTTTGAATTTTCCAGCGGGCATTTCCCTTGTCATCACAGGCCAGCACGCTGTCACCAAATAACTGTACTGCATTCACACAGGCAATCTGCATGTCGATGGAAACCCGCTCTTCACAATCTATAGAAGGAAACATCAGTTTGGTAGAACTCACTTTGACGGACTTACCCAGTACTGGTTCTTCATTAATTTTCAAATCACTGATCAATTCGAAGTGGTCATTGATTCTGGAGTGACAAACCCAGGCTTCACCTTCTTTTACATCACCCGGGATTGAAACCAGAATAGTTTCTGATTTTTTAAAGCGTCCCCAGGGTCCTTCATGCTTCAGAGGAAGTTCTCTCAGAAAAACACTGAATTCTGCATCAGGAGAAAGTGCTTTGATATAAGACAACAGACTTTCTTCCTTGATCATACCTTTCAGTTCAGATTCCAGTTCAGTCACTCTGACCTTTTTCTCGTTTAGCTCAGCTACTTTTTGTTTATAGTCATCCAAAAACTGAGACGGCGTTTCGAAAGAAAGACCATTGGCTTTAACCAATAATGAAAAAGGTTCGGGAGGGTTGATAACAGGCTGAATTAATCCATAGAAAAACAGGCCACAAAGAGACAACACCAAGGCACCTTCAAGGGTAATAATATTGAATATTTTGGTCTTGTTCGTATTACCGGATGTAATGTCTTCCCTGAAATCACTACTAAAAATCAAGGCAAGAATCAGACAACAGAGTAAAAAGGCACAGACACCCGAAACCAAATAGGGCCAGTTTTCAGCAACAAGCATTGTTTTACGTCCATGTTATCGAGTCGAACAGTATAAACAGCTACAAGGTCAGGAAACAATCAGTACAGCTTGAAAACACTCAGGATTAAAAGCAGTCAGGATATATGGGAAGGTGTGAACAAGTTCTATGAATACTCTGCTAGGAGGCTGACCGAGAATAGCGTCCGAGCATAAAATTCAGTAGAACGAGTCAGCTTTTTCACTGGATTTGTGCGAATAGTTGACCTATTTAAGCAAATCCAGTGGAAAAGATGGCCGTTCTTTCTGGATTTTAGGCCGGACTGTCTATTCTCGGTCAGCCTCCTAGACAAAAGGCGGCAAATACAAGGCTCAGTTTGCGGTTAATAACCTTAGTCATTAACAAAAACTGGAACGCAGGACAACTGCATGGATGCAGGTGGTAGAGCAACGTTTGGAACAGTTGCCGAGATGCCACCTTTTGACCTTGCCCTTCGGAGCAACCAGATAACGACTATTGTCCTCTACCTTTTTCATCTGAAGAAAATAGCGGAGAATTTTTGCGGGCAGATCAGTATACCTGGCAGGATTAAACAACGGTTCCTTCTAGATTCATCGGTTGAACTCAGACGGGCTTGAAACAACAGGAAATCAAAACAGGTAAAGATGTAGTATTGTGTACAGGAAACCATCTGGAGAATATCTGCCATGCTGAGCCTGATTTTGTATTTTCTGATCAACGGTCTGGCTGTTTTTATTACCGCCAGAATACTCAAGGGCGTTGAAATTAAAGGCTATGGCAGTGCGGTGCTGGTGTCGATCCTGCTAGCGGTGGTCAATACCTTTGTAAAACCGATTCTGTTTTTCCTGACTCTCCCCATCACCATTCTGACCCTGGGTCTTTTCACCCTGGTGCTCAACGCCCTGATGCTGATGATCGTTGATTATTTTATGGACAGCTTCAAGATTGACAATTTTGGCTGGGCGCTGGTCATGGGTATCGTACTTTCTATCGTCAACGCTATTCTCTTCTTTCTGATACCGGGTGTCGTTATTATTTAATACCGGAAGGAGCAGGCTAAAGCCTGCTCCCGACTCACTGGTGGCCACCGGCAGAGAAAGCATACCGGCACCGAGGCTGTCCCTGCCACGATGACGGTCCCACCCAGGATACTGCCTTCCTGCTCCGGCTTTTCTGCCGGGATACTTCCGATCACTGCTTCACTCATATATTGGCTTCTAAAACCTGTTTATTCTGTTCATCTGATCTTTTCAGGTAGTTCGAACAACGCGTGACCTTGGCAATGCTGCCCCCAAAACGTGAAGCAATTTCACGCTGTGAAGCTTCCCCATTCAGCAATGCCCTCATAATGGCCAGTCGTGAAGCAACGGCCTCCTGCTCTTCTGGAGTCAGTAAAACATCCATGACCCTGTGCAGTGACTTTTTGTCTGACTGACTCTGAATCAGACCCAACATCTCTGCCCATAACCACTCTGAAAATGTACTGGTGTAACGGTACAGCAGTACATTATTGTCCGACATTGTGGATTCACGGATTCCAACCGTGCAGTTATGCCCACTTAGCCAGGAGCCTGTCGGACTTAAGCTTTCGAGCATAAAATTCAGTAGAACTAGTCAGCTTTTTCACTGAATTTGTGCGAATAGTTGACCTATTTAAGCAAATTCAGTGGAAAAGATGGCCGTTCTTTCTGGATTTTAGGCCGGGCTGTCTATTCTCGGTCAGCCTCCTAGGAATGAGGCACAGCAAAACTTATGTTTTTAGGCTGGCTGTCGAGACATAACAGCAGAGACTCTGATGAAAGGAACCCTGATGAAAAGGATCACTCTGGTACTGGCCAGCCTCTGCGTCCTGCTCATTTCGCCACTGACTCAGGCCAGAACTCAGACTGCCGGAGCCCAACAAGAGGCAGCCCTGAATTTTTATTTTCAGAAAGATCCTGAGGCCAAGGGGTATGCCGTTACACTGCCACTCATGCTCGGGAATGCTTCATCCAGGGCTCAATCCATGGAAATGAATGAGTTTCCGGCCTTCACAGTGGCGATACAACAGGGTATGCAGGGGTTGGATATTCTTTTCTTCGATAAACTGTCCGGCAAGCTACTGACCAAAATGCGCTATCCGATGGTCCATCGTCTACAGAACACCTTTCAGACCCAGGGCTTCACCGGGTTGCAATACATCCATCATCCGAATGGTTCTGTTCTGCAGTTTATCGGTATGGTGAGGTAGGACGCAGAAAACTGCGTCCTGATCTGAATCAATCGAGCTTCAGAGCTGATTGAATAGACTTCCAGGGAATGTATTTAAAGTTTTGAGGACTGGATGGCATATGATTTCTGCCATCCTGAACCACCAGCATACCTTCAGAGAAAACGCCTCCAAAGTTGGCACTACTGACATCCAAACCATCGGTTTCAGACGCTCCATCAATCCCTTTGGCAGCATTCAAACCCACACGGAATGAACCTCGGTAGGCATAAGGTTTTTCTGTATCGAAAACCGCATAACTGTCATTACCCTGACTGGACACTACCAGGTAAGACTGTTGTTCCTGTGAGTAGACGGCCATCCCTTCGACATCGTCTACCAGCTGCCCACCGATTTTCGCTACAGGCTCCAACTTGACGCCATCATTATCGTTAGCTCCAATCACCCAGACACCCGCCCCTTCCTCACCCACAAACAACTGCTGAGTCGCTTCGTTGGCAACACACCCTTCCGGCTGACTGTCAACTTTGAAGGTACGAACTTTGGTTCCAGAAATACGCATACCACGGACTTTAAGTTGGTATTGTTGATACGTACCATCCTTATCATTGACGAAAACATCAATACGTCCT
>NZ_JOKH01000003.1:512112-539529 GCF_000722635.1 Endozoicomonas numazuensis
CTAGGAGGCTGACCGAGAATAGCGTCCGAGCATAAAATTCAGTAGAACGAGTCAGCTTTTTCACTGAATTTGTGCGAATAGTTGACCTATTTAAGCAAATTCAGTGGAAAAGATGGCCGTTCTTTCTGGATTTTAGGCCGGGCTGTCTATTCTCGGTCAGCCTCCTAGGAATGAGGCACAGCAAAACTTATGTTTTTAGGCTGGCTGTCGAGACATAACAGCAGAGACTCTGATGAAAGGAACCCTGATGAAAAGGATCACTCTGGTACTGGCCAGCCTCTGCGTCCTGCTCATTTCGCCACTGACTCAGGCCAGAACTCAGACTGCCGGAGCCCAACAAGAGGCAGCCCTGAATTTTTATTTTCAGAAAGATCCTGAGGCCAAGGGGTATGCCGTTACACTGCCACTCATGCTCGGGAATGCTTCATCCAGGGCTCAATCCATGGAAATGAATGAGTTTCCGGCCTTCACAGTGGCGATACAACAGGGTATGCAGGGGTTGGATATTCTTTTCTTCGATAAACTGTCCGGCAAGCTACTGACCAAAATGCGCTATCCGATGGTCCATCGTCTACAGAACACCTTTCAGACCCAGGGCTTCACCGGGTTGCAATACATCCATCATCCGAATGGTTCTGTTCTGCAGTTTATCGGTATGGTGAGGTAGGACGCAGAAAACTGCGTCCTGATCTGAATCAATCGAGCTTCAGAGCTGATTGAATAGACTTCCAGGGAATGTATTTAAAGTTTTGAGGACTGGATGGCATATGATTTCTGCCATCCTGAACCACCAGCATACCTTCAGAGAAAACGCCTCCAAAGTTGGCACTACTGACATCCAAACCATCGGTTTCAGACGCTCCATCAATCCCTTTGGCAGCATTCAAACCCACACGGAATGAACCTCGGTAGGCATAAGGTTTTTCTGTATCGAAAACCGCATAACTGTCATTACCCTGACTGGACACTACCAGGTAAGACTGTTGTTCCTGTGAGTAGACGGCCATCCCTTCGACATCGTCTACCAGCTGCCCACCGATTTTCGCTACAGGCTCCAACTTGACGCCATCATTATCGTTAGCTCCAATCACCCAGACACCCGCCCCTTCCTCACCCACAAACAACTGCTGAGTCGCTTCGTTGGCAACACACCCTTCCGGCTGACTGTCAACTTTGAAGGTACGAACTTTGGTTCCAGAAATACGCATACCACGGACTTTAAGTTGGTATTGTTGATACGTACCATCCTTATCATTGACGAAAACATCAATACGTCCTGGCTCAGGCTGATACATACAAAGACCATAAATCTCTGGCAGATCGGTTTTCACCCGGCCTGACTCTGTTAAGCGACCTGTTGTACGATCAATGCTGTACACTGCAATACTGTTATCCGTACGGTTACTGGCCGTTGCAATATCTACCGTTTTTCTACCCAGCTCGAAGCCATAACGAACATCCACATTATTCAAACGGCCCGTAGAGAAAGATTGCCGCTCCTTGCCCTCAAGATCATAAACAAACAATCCCTGCTTTTTATTGGTTCCCAAAACAAGGCTCTGGCTGGCATTCTCAGGGTTAACCCAGATGGCCGGATCGTCAGCCACGTCACCAAAGCGGCCCATAGCCGGTGTCTGTACTTCGGGCAGAATGGTGATCAGCTCACTGTCTTCAGGTGCGGCTGATGCTTTCCAATCCACATCCGCCGCCAGATACTGATCGGTTTCATCATCAAACAGACCAACACGCAGCGTTGAATCCGATGCCCGGATTACCCCGACAGACTCGGGCGTCTGTGCACCTGCCACTTTGAGTGCAAAAGCTTCTTCAACGGTATCCCCTTCAACCTTATAACCACTGAGGGTGGCCGTATCAGGATCGACAACCATGACACCACCGGGAAAGGCAGAAATGCCGGCTACGCTTTCAGCACTTGAACCGTGAGGCTGTACCAGATGAATCACCTGACGACCCAGAGCGGCTTCAGGATGAGCACCGTACTTCCAGACACCGATACCTTCTTCAGAGATATAGAGAGCATTTGTCGTATCATCAACACTGCAGTCACTGCTTAATGGCGGCAGAGTCAGTTCACGCACTTCTCTTGAGAGAGGAGTTTGAGTCTCCCCGTCAATGACCAGCCACTGCTGACCTGCCCCTCTGCCATTGAGCATAAACAGGTAGACATGTTGCTGAGTGTCCCGGTAGAGACAGATACCATCAATATCAAAGGTGGGTGATGGTAAGCTCGCCACTGACTTGAGAGTGCCCTCTTGTGTATTCACGGCTACTAACATCGGACGGTTAGTTTCCTTGTTAACACTGGCAGCCAGCAACACTGACTGCCCCTTTATCACGACGTTTTGTCGTATATCCAGCAGTTCATTACTGCCTTTGATCTGGCTGCGGACCCTGCCATCTTCATCCAGTAACAAGAGCCCCTTACTTTCACTGGTCACCAGCCAGAAAGGCTGATCTTCACTCCCCAAAGGAATGACCGTTTCGCCCGACAGCCCTTCAGTATTCTGAATGGCATGGGTCTTTAGCTCAGGCTCACTGTTGCAGCCAGTTAAAGTGGCCATCATGGCAACCAGGCCAACAGTAAACGACAAATATTTTATTGTTTTTATCATCATCAGATATTTTTAGCTTCTAGCTGTCTATTCCCACAGAGGGCCCACCTGCTGGTATTTCCCCTGTCATTGTTTTCTACCTGTGAACCAAGCGTTAACTACCATAAAGGCTCCGTTCATCCTGAGCCTGTCGAAGGATGCAGGCGAACGGTATGGTTTATAACGCTTGGCTGCACTAGAAATTACTCAGAGTGACACCCAGCTTCCACGCAGTGCCGTACTCTTCATATTGAGCGTTGTATTTCTCTTTGCCGGTATACTTATAGAAAGCAGCATCGGTCAGATTCACGGCCTGGAAGAAAATATTCAACTCATCAGTCAGCTGGTAGCTGGCAGAGAAATCCACCTGAGTATAATCATCGACATACAGATCAAAACGTTTGTCAGATACTTTGGTGATCTCATCAAGATAACTGGATTTATAATGGGTAGACAGCCTGAGACTCAGACGATCCAGTTCATAACCCAGAATCAGGTTGGCCGTTACATCGGATTGCCCGGGCAAAGCCACATCACGCGTTACCAGGGTATTGCCCTTGGCGCCTTTTACCTCGGCTTCAGAATCTGCAAAGGTGGCGTTGGCATTGACCAACAGTCCATTAAAGGGATAAGGCAGCTCGGAGAACTGCTTGGAATAAGCCAGCTCCATTCCATAGACATGACCACTGTCGCCATTCTGGGCTATCTTCGCTTCACTGAAATTCTCAAACGTGCCCGGGGTACCGGCCAGATCGGTGTTGTAGATAAAGTTTTCCAGATCCTTGTAGAAAACAAAGGCAGAAATAACACCGGCCCTGCCCATGTAATGCTCAATACCCAGATCAAGGTTACTGGATTCAACAGGCTTCAGGTTTGGATTTCCTATCTCAGCCTTGTCATCGTCAAGCAGCAAACCGGGACGAGCCTGCTCAAAGGTGGGCCTTACGACAGAGTGCGTCCAGGCAGCACGAATCAGTGTGTTGTCGTCAATACGATAACGCCCATGCAAAGCGGGCAGCCAGTGGCCATAGTCCTTATTAACCTTACGTTTTGTGGCAACCTCAGAATCCTTATCAAACTGATAACCGGAAGCCTTAAAGTCTGTGCCTTCATAACGAACACCGGTCATGAAGCGCCACTTTTCAATATCCACTTTACCCATCAGATAAGCAGCATTAATGTCTTCCTGCAGGGTGTAGTCATTCACAATCGACTTTTCCAGGTCCTTCTCTTTTGTTCCAGCCGATCCTAATGCTGCTTTTACTGCGGACGGATTGACTTCAGGCCCGAATCGACCCAGAGCATAGTCCACAGAACCTTTTACATAGTTGGCCATATCCGTATCAGGGAAATCTTCATATTTCCATACATCTTCATGGGCCTCTTTGTCCCTTCGACTGATCTTGCCACCGAACTTGACCATGGCCGGGTTGTTATTCCAGTCAAAGTCGCGGGAAATATCCAGCTTGAAGTTATAGAGTTTATCTGTCGTTTTGGAATCAGAAACTTCGGCTTCCTTGAATTCATAGTTGGACGCCTGATAGAAGCCATCGACAGCAGTAATCTTTGGTTTTTTAGTATCAGAAAAACTGCCTGCAACATTAGAGGAAGATTCAAAAGCCGATTCCACCGCATTCGGCTTTTTCTCTTCCGCATGGCTGTAACTGGCACTGTAATCGATGGTCCAGGCATCGTTTCGGCTGGTGCCACCGAATACGGTTGACACAATTTTCTGAATTTCTTTCCGGTCTTTTAGCTCACGTTTGGGTTCTTTTATTTCACCACTTTCACCCGCTGCTACCGGGCTATCAAACTCAGCAGTTACTGAATTTCTTAATTCAGTGTCTTTGAACTCGCTGTAGAGTGTGCGCAGATATAGCTCATTATCGCGATTCAACTTGTAGTCAAAGTTAAGAGTGGCCCCCAGACGCTCGCGGGTAATTTGATAATCTCTCAGTTCGACCTCTTCCAGCTTGGCAGTGCCATCATCTTCAAAAGCCCACTTGCCACCGGTTTCAACATTATCAGAACCAAACTTACGCTTCTGCCAGCTGACACCGGCTGCAACCCCAAGATTGTCTGTTCCATCTCCAACACTGAAGACATCACTGACAGTGCCCGCGAGTTTGGGGCTGGTATCACCGGTATTGTCGTCTTTTGAACCTTCAGCGTTCAGCTTGTAGAAGAAGCCGTCACGGTCATAAGCTGAAAGACTTTTGATATTGACGCTGCCACCAATGGAATCGGCATCCATATCAGGTGTCACACTTTTAGTCACTTCCAGAGATTCGAGAAGATCTGAGGACACCACATCCAGGTTAACCGAGCGGTCATCCTTATCGGGAGAAGGTACAGTGACGCCATTAATGGTGACTGAGTTAAGATCGGGAGACAGTCCGCGAACGCTGACTTTTCGTCCTTCCCCCTGATCCAGCTCAACAGAAACACCGGGAATTCTACGCAAAGACTCAGCAGCATTAGCATCCGGCAATTGACCAATAGCGTCAGCATTCACCACCGTGATGATATTGTCTGCAGCACGCTGACGATTCAGAGCGCGGTTAATGTTAGACGCCTGCCCAACCACCAACACCTGCTCGGTCTTGTCAGAAGAAGCCAGAACAAAAGCTTCGTTGCTGACCTGATCGTCAGTCACTACCACTGTTTTGGTCTGGGTTTCTGCACCGAGGTATTTAATGGTGAGGGTATAGGTACCTGCTTTTACCGGAGGGAAATCAAAGCGGCCATCCCGGGCAGTAGTGGTTTCAAGGTTCAGTTCTTCAATACGAACCAGAGCTCCTTGCAGACCCACATTGCCCTTTTCGACTTTGTAACTTCCTTCTACCCGGCCATCAGCCTGAATAGTGGTGACTGCACACACCGATGCAATGGCAATAGCCAGAACAGCGGGTTTGAAACGTTTTTGATGATTCCTTTGCCTTGCAGCCTGGGTGTTTTTTCCCGATTGCATGATGTTCCCCTGATTCCTGCGAGCTTTTGTTGTTATTAAATTGTTATTAAATTGTTATTAAATTGTTATTAAATTGTTATTAAATTGTTATTAAATTGTTATTAAATAGTGGTTTGAAAATCCTTTTCTGGCTTGCCCACATCTTGTGAGCTTTCACCAAAATCTGGAGAAAAATTTAAGCGGAAAAATTTGCAGATTTATGACAGAGCAACAGGGTTGCCCTGAAAATGACAGATGATGAGCATGAAAAAACAGATTTTGAGCTAAATTGACTGGTAACGACATTCAGGTCAATCTAAATGTGTTTCACTGCACTCTTTGTGAAATCCCCTTCAAAATATTCACTCCTAGCGCATAGGTATACGCTGCACTTGGTAAATATCGTATCTCTGTATTATTAATATTTTTCTCTCTCATCACTGTCCTGGTGGTCACTAGCCCACTTGGCAAGTTATGCTGTTTGACAAAAGAGATTAACCCTTTCAACATTCTTGTGTCAGAGCAAGGTAAATCAGACCACTTCACCTCAACACACCAGTATGGCTTTTGGGTCGCAAGATTTAACCAGACAATATCAACTTCACCGCTATTCCAACGCGCATAGTGTAAATTTTCAATATTCTCATTATGTACCCACTGACTGAATATCGCTGTTTCTGTCAAAGCCCCCATGGCATCATGATCTGAAGTTACCGGACCAAACAAGGCTGCCCTCATTGAAGGATTCGTTAGATAGACCTTGAATGTGGTGGCTCTTTTGAATTTTTTAGCCGAGATATCAACGCGATGAACAATTTTAATTAGAAACGCAGCCTCAAGATACTCTATATACTTTTTAATTGTATTTTTTGAAACACCTGAAGACTTGGAAAGAGACTCCAGTGTTATCTCATTACCAGTGTTATAAGCAATAGTATTAAAAAGCTTATTGAGCTCCTGAACATCATTAATTCCGTAAAGACTGGGAAGATCACGCAAGAGAACCTTATCGATTATGTCGCTTTTTATATACCTTGAACTCTCAGCTTGCACAAGAGGAGAAAAGACAGCCTCAGGATAACCTCCAAAATTAAGATAATTAACGAATTCATCATTCAACTTATTAATGTCTTTAGCACACCAATAACCATCGCCATCGTTTTCCTCAAATGTAATAAGTTCATCAGCCCTTCCAATGAATGAAATGTATTCAGCAAAAGTGAGAGGTGGCAAGAGAAACTCAGTAAACCTTCCAGCTCCTGACTCACGACTCTTCAGCTTTAATGCAGCTGCAGCAGAACCTGTTGCCACAAACTTATACGAAGGATATGAATCTACCAGAGATTTCAAATGAACTTCCCAGCCGGGTAGATACTGTATTTCATCAAAAATAATAATGAGTTCACTATCTCTGCTGTGGGAAAATTCCTCTTTAAAAAAATTAATAATTTTTTCAAGTGAGAGCCCTGTATACATGGGTGTTTCAAGAGAAACATAAAGTATATTTCTTGAATCAACCCCTTCATCAAGCAGCCTGTCAACCGTTTGAAAAACCATAACTGTTTTGCCTACACGTCTTGATCCCATCAAAACAGCAGCTCGGTTTATAGATGACTCTCTGACAAGATTGTAAAAAGGCTCAAAATAAAATCGTCTGGGGAAACTCTTGTACCTTCCTTCAACCTCCTGAGAGTCCCACCAAGGGTTATCAAAGTAAAAGCGGGTCATTATTTCTTTTTCTGAAATCGTAATCATAGAGCCACCAAAATCAACACTTTGATCTTAATCATAGAAAAAAACAAACTAAAGCCAACAGATTGATCTTATATTTCACGTTTTTAAAAAAATCATGGCTACCCCTGAGCTGAAATGACCCATCGGAGCTTTTGTCATCAATTTTTCATCATTACGTCATTTAATGGTATTCGTTCACATGGATGCAGGATGTCTGATGAATAACGCAAAACAATTACTGGCGCTGCATAAATACAAGATTCTGGTGATTCTGCTTATCACCAATGTCCAGATAGTGCTTAACCTGGCTGCCGGAGAAATCAAATTACAACAGGATGTCGACTGGCTGGATATTTTTGGTGAAGGGGGCGCCGTAATGCTGTCCACCTGCTGGATTGCTCTGGTACTTTGCAGTCGCCCCCCGGGCCCTGTCACCCATCTGCTGGTAGCGGGTCTGAGCTGTTTTTTCATTGCCAGCTTCCAGGATTTTCTTGATGAAATCATAAGACTGCCAGAAGGCACTCAGTGGGCATCATGGATTGAGGCGGCCCCTATGCCAGCGGGTATGATTCTGCTGACTTTAGGGTTATACCACTGGCATAAAGAACAGATCAGCCTGAATCAACAGTTACAAAAACGCGAGCGACTGTTTCGCGACCATCGTCATTACGATCCGGTTACTTGTCTATCCAGTGCCGTTTATTTAAAACAACAGCTGGCCAGAGAGTTGAAATCAGGTCCGGAACAACTGCAAGCCACCTCCATAATTCTGCTGGATATCGACCACTTTCATCACATCAATCATCAACACGGCCACCATGAAGGCGATCGACTACTGCTGGAAATCTCGGAATTGCTGACCCTGAACCTGAGGCGTTGTGATCTGATCTGCCGGTTTGCCGGTGACCGGTTTGCCATTTTATTACCACAAACCGGAGAGAGTCTGGCTAACCTGATCGCAGATCAGCTACAGCAGAGCTGTGAGCACTTTGCTTTCAAAACGCTCACAGGCGAAACGCTCTATCACACGATCAGCTCAGGCGTAGTCACCGCTCTGGAATCTTCTGCTGAAACGCTTCTGGAAAGGGCCAACAAGGCTCTGCTGAAAGCCAAGGAAGAAGCGACGCTGCACCAGAACAACAACAGACAGCCGATTCAGGCTGCATAGGAGCATGGATGACCACTCATGACTCAACAGAGCTGCGATGGCTGGAAAACGACAGTCGTTTTATTGTTGCCCACCAGCAGCCCGCAACATTAATGGACATTCTCGGCAGTCGGGGTATTGAAAAAAACAGACTGCTTCGGCACACGGGAATTTTTTACGAGGATGTTATTCAAGGTCATCTGGCAATAGCACCCTCCCAGTTTCTGAAATTGATTGAAAACAGTGAATACTTATACACAGGCAGCGATCTGTCTTTTGTTTTTGGTCATCGAATCTTTCCGGGCAATTATGGTTCGGTCACTGATGCCTTGCTACAGTCGGCTAATCTCAATCAAGCACTGGATATTGCCTGTCTGTGCCACTCTTTGATTTCTCCCTTAATCACGCCACATAAAGTGGTTGATAAAGACTATTGCCATATCTATTTTTACGACACTGCTGGCTCCGGTAAAAACCAGCGGTTCATGCTTGAAACCATGATGACGGCATTCAGTCACCTCGGTCGCTGGAACAATACTCAAAAAGCCCCATGGCAGTTCAGCTTTAACTACCCAAAGCCGGAGCACATTGAACAGTACCAGGTCAATCTTGGCTCCCACCTCTCCTTCGATGCCCAGTTCTGTGTCATGCAACTCCCTGTGGATTACTTATTCGAGAAGTGGAAAGACGACTCCACCGCCTATACCGTAGCCAGACAACAGTGTCAGGTGACCGTAGCGCAGCAACCCAATAGTTTTCTGTATGCTGTCATTCAGTACCTTCACGAACACATCAGGCAATCAACTTCCCTTGAGTCAACCGCTTCCCATTTTCACATGAGCCCTGCAACGTTCAAACGCAAGCTGAAAAAACACGGTGCACGCTTCCAGAACCTTCAGGATCAAATCAGAAAACAGATTGCGCTCTACCTGTTTCAACACAAAAGCTACAACAATGAGCAGGTTGCCGAGTACCTGAATTTCAATGACATCAACAATTTCAGACGATCTTTCAAGCGCTGGACGGGTATGACTCCCAGCCTGTTTCGCAGCGACTGCATTTGACTATGAATCAGGTTCAGGATCACCTCAAATCCAGGAGGCTGACCGAGAATAGCGTCCGAGCATAAAATTCAGTAGAACGAGTCAGCTTTTTCACTGAATTTGTGCGAATAGTTGACCTATTTAAGCAAATTCAGTGGAAAAGATGACCGTTCTTTCTGGATTTTAGGCCGGACTGTCTATTCTCGGACAGGCTCCTAGGAGGCTGACCGAGAATAGCGTCCGAGCATAAAATTCAGTAGAACGAGTCAGCTTTTTCACTGGATTTGTGCGAATAGTTGACCTATTTAAGCAAATCCAGTGGAAAAGATGGCCGTTCTTTCTGGATTTTAGGCCGGACTGTCTATTCTCGGTCAGCCTCCTAGGGCCCAAGATTCAACTCTCCCTGTTCTTGCACAGGCCTCGATAACCGGTCAACTCTCGAACATTCATTGTCAATATGCTCCTGCATACTCACATCATCACAACCTTGATGATGGAACGCGCATAACGGACAATTAATCTGGCAATGAACGGTCGTCCAGTGATTTATCATGGATTCTTCCGAATTCAGTGGCACCGCTGCCACCTGAACCTGCTGCACGTTATTCACCAGCATAAGAAGAAAAGATGGCCCGGCATGACCCTGACAGATACTACAACTGTAAGACTGTATATGGGTTGTCAGATGGGTTTGCAGGGTTTGCAGATTATTAAAAGACACAGAACAAAAACAACAGCTGTACTGCAAATGGCTGTTCATGTGCGAAGCAGAGGGCTGGATATTCGCCAGCTGATTCATAGGACAAACCGATATCGGACACCCGGCCTGCCCCTTATGAGAGGACTCAAAGTGAGCAGTATTGTCATTTTCTGCCGTCAAAACAGTCCCACAGCCAGGAAAAATACAAAAGGCATAACAGTGCGATAACAGAGCACTCAACAGTTCTTGTAAAGGAAGAAATAACGCTATGGGCTGGCTGCAATGCTGGCAGATCTGATTGATTCTTGCCCGACACCGCTGCTGCAGGTGCTCCGTATAAAGGTGCACCATGAACCCCGGCTGGTCGAGTTCCATTGGCTCATGATCGACTGGACAGAGCTGACAACTAACCCTGGGCCTTCTGCTCTTGCCACAGCATGGACATTTAACAGGGGAAACTCCAAATCCCCGATAGCAGTCTTCACAAAGCCCTCTGTCACAGCAGGAATATTGCCAACAAACCCTTTTGTCCTGACAATGCCAGCACAAAATTGGATCCTTTTTGTCCTCTGGCTCAGCCCGGTTTTCATCTTCGTTATTATCCTTACGATCCTCTCCCCCAGCCGCAACAACCCCACTTGTAGAAGACTCCTCCTCTTCCAGATCATCATCCTCATCGGCAGGAGTGCTCCTTCCGTTGGGAGGTGTCCCCTCATCACTGCTGCTGCGACTAATCACTCCACCCCATTGCATGATTCCAGGCAATCCGCTGTAGAGTGATATAAGGCTTTTGCCCAAAACCGGCTCAAAAAATACATCCTGTGAGCTCAAGCCATTCACCTGGAACTTGTTCATCATCAGAGCGGGGTTAATGGGAGCGTAGGCATCCAATAAAGGATTCAGAAAAAACAGTAGCAGAGCTTCATGACGGAAAGGGATACCCGGTTGTTCATCCATAGAAGCTTGAAGAGCACCCCACCCGATCAGCAGAAACAGGGGTAAGAACATTAATACCCTGAAAACTCTTCGTACCATGGAAATCGAACCGTTTTAATGAATCAATAGTTATAGCTGCTGGTTTTAACTCTGCCAATACAAAGCGCTACAAACATCTTATGCACAAAAAGATAATCTCAGTTAAACTCCCGTGGTATTTCTCAGGAGTCTGTCTAGGAGGCTTTGAGCTTGAAGACTGACAAACTCCCTGTATAAAAGCGCTGCCATTCAGATGATTTGAATGACTGCACGCACCCTGGCGGCAATTTTCGCTGAGTACTGTTTTCTTACGGGAGGTCCTTCCGGACTTTACCGGGTAGCAGCGAAAGTCTTTCCATTCTAAGTTGAGCTGTTCACAGCCGTTAATTGAGAACCTGAGGCAAGCATGAAGCTTTCCACATTTGGCACGAAATTTACCCGTCATTCCGGCATACTCCAGCTTATGGATGATCTGGGCCATGCACTGGCCGGTGGTCAGGATATGATCATGATGGGAGGAGGTAATCCTGCCCATATTCCTGAAGTGGAAGAGACTTTTCGTCAACGCCTTCAAAAGATCGTCGACAGTCCATCCGAATTCACGCGCCTCACCGGCACTTATGACCCACCTCAGGGTGAGAAAGAATTTGTTCATGAAATGGCCCGATTTCTGAACCGTCAGTTTGGCTGGAAACTGGGGCCTGAAAACATTGCCCTGACCAATGGCAGTCAGGCCGCCTTTTTCATGCTCTTCAATATGTTTGCCGGTGACTATGATGATGGCAGCCACAAGCGTATTCAGTTGCCATTAGCACCCGAATATATTGGTTACGGTGACGCGGGTCTGAGTGATGATTTCTTTCTGGCCAACAAGCCTGAAATCGAAATCATTAATGACCACATGTTCAAGTACCATGTTGATTTCGGCAGTCTGAAAGTCGATAAGCGTACCGGTGCGCTGTGTGCCTCCCGTCCGACCAATCCAACCGGCAATGTTCTGACCGACCTGGAAGTCAGCCGACTGGATGAAATGGCCCGGGAACATGATATCCCCCTGATCATTGACGGTGCCTATGGCACCCCATTCCCCAACTTGATCTTCAGTGATGCCAATCCGGACTGGAATGAGAACACCATTCTTTGCCTCAGCCTGTCCAAGCTGGGCCTGCCCGCTGCCAGAACCGGTATCGTCATTGCTAATGAACAGGTAATCAGAGCTCTTTCGGGTATTAATGCCATCATGAACCTGGCACCCAACAGCTTTGGCAGCCTCATCGTGCTGGATATGATCCGGGACGATAGCATCATTGATCTCAGCAAGAATGTGATCCGCCCCTACTATCAGGACAAGGCTGAATTTGCCGTTGCTTCATTGCGAAAACATTTCAGTGGGGTCAACTGGAAGGTTCACAAACCGGAAGGTGCCATGTTCCTCTGGCTCTGGTTTGAAGGGTTGCCCATCAGCAGCCAGGAGCTCTACGAGCGATTGAAGAAGCGCAATGTTCTGGTGGTGTCCGGTCACTATTTCTTCCCGGGAATCGATGATCACTGGGAACACAAACATGAGTGTCTGAGAATGACTTACACTCGTGATAATGAAACCGTTGAGCGCGGCATTGCCATTATTGCCGAAGAAGTGCGAAAGGCTTATCAGCAAGCCTGAGGGCTGCTGTAGTTATACAGCCAGTTCCTCAACCCTGTTCAGGCTCTGATTTTTACGGAGCCTGAACAGGGTTTTTAGACGACAGATTACATTCAGATAAAAAAGCTGGGAAAAACACCCGCTCAGCGATCCCCCCCCCTGAACAGTTTCAACAAAAATTGGATGATATATACGACTTTTGTCCTTTTTAAGATTGAGAAAAAGAAAGAGTACGAGAAATATTCAGTCCCGGCTTGCATTCCATCCATTCAAATCTACATTAGAAGCTAGTTCATTACGTATTTACCCTGACCACCTATTGAGGCATCAAGAGTAAATACGGCTCTTTCGACCAACATGTAAATTCATATCTTCTTTTGCTATTCCAGGTTGAATAAAATCCCGTCTATGGCCCCACACATACAACAGTGGAGCCTCAGGTACTGTGTTATGTACAAAAACCTTTTTCTACCCTGCTGCTGTCGAGCCCTGATTCTGGCACTGATGATGGTGACTGGCAGCTTTGCTGAAAACTCGACGCCCATCCCCATCAAGGACAACCAACTGGTACCCCTGGAACAAATTATCAGTCAGATACGGAAAAAGTACGGACACGTTGTCTTTCAGGCTGCACGTCTGACCGAAGAAGACAAACGTCTGGTAAGAGTGATTGACTTTAAAGAGAGCAGTAATAACAACCAGAGAGCCGTTGTAGATGCCCTGTCAGGAAAAATAATTGAAGTCGCTCAATTACAGATTCCCATATCACTGGAGAAAACCCTCGAAAAAGTCAGAAGCAAACATCATGTGGCTGCGATTCTCAAAACCCGGATAGATCAGCGTAATGGCCAAACGGTTCGGATCATCGACTTTATAGACAAGAAGCATAAGCGCTGGAATACGACGCTTGATGCCTATACAGGCATGATCGTAGATGAATATTCATACACAATGACCCCCCAAGGCAAGCTTGTTAGCCTGGACCAAGTCATTACAAAAGCAAGACAAACACACAAGAATATGGTGATTCTAAAAACCGGACTGGCTCATTGGAAAAACCAGCAGGTTCGGGAAGTTTATTATCTTGACGAAAGTCGTCAAAAGAAAAGGCTAATGGTAAACGCCACCAACGGTGATGTCATTGAAGACCGCTCCTATCCATCGCCATTTTAAAAATCCGACAACCCGTATTGCAAACTTTGAGTACTTTCTGGACAAGAAAGCGGAGTACCCATCCAATATTTAATTAATATCAAAACCTTAATGTCAGTACTCACTGATGCCGAGGACCGCTACCTACTATGATCAGCGGCAGTAAACGTAATTCTACGTAGTGCTATCCCGTTTTCGCGCATATACCCTAGGAGGCTGACCGAGAATAGCGTCCGAGCATAAAATTCAGTAGAACGAGGCCATTTTTTCGAGGTATTTGTGCGAATAGTGGGCCTATTCAATCAAATTCATCGGAAAAAGGGGCCGTTCTTTCTGGATTTTAGGCCGGGCTGTTTATTCTCGGTCAGGCTCCTAGGAGGCTGACCGAGAATAGCGTCCGAGCATAAAATTCAGTAGAACGAGTCAGCTTTTTCACTGAATTTGTGCGAATAGTGGACCTATTTAAGCAAATCCAGTGGAAAAGATGGCCGTTCTTTCTGGATTTTAGGCCGGACTGTCTATTCTCGGTCAGCCTCCTAGAGCCTGTCGGAGTCGAGTGCAGCCGTGCATCTGTACGTCTGGAACACCCGTGGAATGTGCGACAAATGTTCATAACAGAGTCATTAACCCTACATTCCGTGTTCCAGCCCTGCAGATGATAAAAGCCCGTTGCACAATCCAGCTTGCTGAGAATAAAGCTACTTCTCCATAGAAAGACCTGGTTCTATTTTTTTGTCTGCCACTGTATTACCTGGCAAGTCTGGACAGTGAGGCATGAGCTATGGATGATGGTCGGTTCGAAAGAGTATGCAAAGTGTCAGGAGCCTAACCTCATCTCTTATCGTGATGTGACCAGACACCCAGTATTGCTCGATCAGCCATGATTCAAAAAACAGCCCTGCAGCCTCTTTGCCTGCAGGACACATAGACTGGCAGACGGTTTCAATGCAACCCGCCAGAAATGCCGCTCAGTCCTATCATCCAAGGATGAATGACTGATCTATTGCGTCATGTCCATAGCAAACAGCCATGCGCCAAACGAAAAGCAAGAGTAAAACGATGGATTTCAGACTGCCCAATCACTCCTTCCTGAAACTGCTGGATTTCGCTGCAGAAGATATTTCTGCTCTGCTGGATTTGTCTGCTCAACTGAAGCAGGCCAAGCAAAACGGAAATGAACCCCGTTTTCTTCAGGGTCGCAACATCGCGTTGATTTTTGAAAAAGCGTCCACTCGCACCCGCTGTGCTTTTGAAGTAGCCAGTTTTGATCAGGGTGCCAATGTGACGTATATCTCCGGTGGGTCTCAGATGGGCAGTAAAGAGTCTGTTAAAGATACGGCCAGAGTTCTGGGCAGAATGTACGATGGTATCGAATTTCGTGGCCACTCTCAGCAGCATGTAGAAGAACTGGCTGAATATTCTGGCGTTCCCGTTTGGAATGGCCTGACGGATGAATGGCACCCGACTCAGGTTCTGGCAGATTTTCTGACCATGTTGGAACATGGCAACAACCGCCCTCTGAATGAATTCAAGCTTTGCTATGTTGGCGACGGCCGAAATAATGTTGCCCATTCGCTGCTGGTGGGTTGTGCCAAAATGGGCGTTGATTTCAGAATTGCCGCCCCGGAAGGTTACACCCCAACGCCAGAATTACTGGCGCTCTGCCAGCCACTAGCAGAAAAGTCCGGTGCAAAAATCACGGTCACCCAGTCTGTTGAAGAGGCTGTAGCCGGCTGTGACTTTATTTACACCGATGTCTGGGTCTCTATGGGAGAGCCTATAGAAGCCTGGGACGAGCGGGTTCGCCTCATGAAACCTTACCAGGTGAATACCTCCATGCTGGAAAAAACGGGCAATCAAAACGTTCGTTTTCTGCACTGTCTGCCTGCTTTTCATAACGATGAAACAAGCATTGGACAGGAGATTGCCAGCAAATACGACATGTCCGGACTGGAAGTCACTGAAGACGTTTTTGAGTCAAAACACTCCATCGTTTTTGATCAGGCAGAAAACCGCATGCATACCATCAAGGCCGTAATGGTTGCCACTCTGGGAGGCTGACCGAGAATAGCGTCCGAGCATAAAATTCAGTAGAACGAGTCAGCTTTTTCACTGGATTTGTGCGAATAGTGGACCTATTTAAGCAAATTCAGTGGAAAAGATGGCCGTTCTTTCTGGATTTTAGGCCGGGCTGTCTATTCTCGGTCAGCCTCCCAGGAGGCAAGCGTTAATTACCATGCAGACCCCGTTCATCCTGAGCCTGCTGGTCATGCACTTCGACAGGCTCAGTGCGAACGGTACGGGGTATAACGCCAAGTTGCACCAGGGAACAAGACGAAGTAATTGCTCTCAACTTTTATAATCAGGGCATCGGGAACACGCCCCTGATTATCAACGAAATAAACGAGCAGGGTCTGAGGATTTTGTTCGATCAAGGTCAAAGAAAAACAAACTTGACAAAGTCTGGACGCTGACAAGTCTGGAATTGTCTACTATTGAGTAAATTTTGCATTGCATCCGGGTTGCTGGCTGAACTATAGCGCTAACTTATCAGGGCTATCATCCAGAATAATCAGCAACCCGGTCTTACCTGATCGTCTGTCCCTCAATCTTATAGGCGACAGGTAACAGATGACTAACCGAAGGCTTGTTGACCCGAGCCCGAATGGTTCTGAAACGTCCATCCTCTATGGAGATGGGCCTGTGTTTTAGGCCAGAAAGATTGTGATCAGTAACGGCTGACAACATTTTTCGATGAATCTGCATAAGCCAAGCTTCATTGGGTACAGGTACATCGAAAAATCCGTACCGTTTTGATCCCTTCTTCGGTCAATCGTTTCGTTTTTTCAGTTCCCAAGCAGTATAGAGGAGCAGCAATGCCCCAGAGTCTATTGCGATACACTAACATTCTCAGCATTGTTGGTGACTTGATTCGCGTTCAAGTGCCTAACCTGACGGCAGGTAATGCCCGGGCCAGTTATGGCGATCTGGCGATGATCGAACAAAGCGGACAGGTGTATTCCCTGGCCCAGATCATCAAGATCGATCATGAAGAAGTTTCCCTGCAGGTATTTGCAGGGACCAAGGGCCTGTCTACAGATGCCGCCGTCTGTTTCCTGGGTGAGCCAATGAAGGCTACCTATTCTCCTAACATTCTGGGCCGTATCTTCAACGGTGCTGGCGAACCCATTGACGGTGGCCCTGCTCTGGAACAGGACCCCAAAATTGAAATCGATGGCCCATCAGTAAACCCTGTCCGTCGTGTACTGGCGTCAAGAATGGTTCGAACCAACGTTCCAATGATTGACGTATTCAACACGCTGGTTGAATCTCAGAAAATCCCTATCTTTTCCGTGGCGGGTGAACCCTACAATCGCTTTCTTGCTCGTATTGCTATTCAGGCTGAGGCTGACGTAGTGGTTTTCGCCGGTATGGGTCTGATCTTTGACGATTACCATTTCTTCCGTACAGCCTTTGAAGAAGCGGGTGTATCTTCCCGTACCGTCATGTTCACTAACCAGGCATCTGACCCAACGGTTGAACGCCTGTTGACCCCTGACATGGCTCTGGCCGTGGCAGAACATTTTGCAGTGAAAGAAAGCAAAAAAGTTCTGGTGCTGCTAACCGACATGACCTCTTACGCGGATGCCATGAAAGAAATCGGTGTCGCCATGGACAAGATTCCGGCAAACCGGGGTTACATGGGTGACCTGTACTCACAGCTGGCCAAACGTTACGAAAAAGCCTGTGATTACAAAGGGGCGGGGTCTGTCACCATCCTGGCCGTCACCACCATGCCAGGCAACGATGTCACTCACCCTGTTCCTGATAACACCGGATATATCACTGAAGGTCAGTTTTACCTGCACAACGGTGTTATCGACCCATTCGGCTCTCTGTCCCGTTTGAAACAGATGGTTCAGGGTAAAGAAACCCGTGACGATCACGCTCACATCATGAACACCATGATCCGCTTCTACTCGGATTCTGTGAATGCTCAGCAGAAACAGGCTATGGCCTTTGAGCTGTCCAGTTATGACCTCAAAGCCATTCGGTTCGGTGACAAATTCAAGAGTCGCTTCATGATTCTTGATGCCCGAATGAGTCTGGAAGAAGCTCTGGATCTGTGCTGGCAGACACTGGCTGAATGCTTTGAGCCAGAAGAAACCCTGCTAAAACAGAGCCTGCTGGACAAATACTGGCCCGGTCTCGCCGAAGCCAAAGAGTTCGCCAAGGCTGATGGAGAGGCTGGCGCGGATAAAGCAGCTGGCGCTGCGGCTCATACAGAGGCGTAAACCATGGCCAAGGTAGCCCTCAACAAAAGCTCGCTGAATAAAGAGAAGCGCAGCCTTAAAACCTACAACCGTTATCTGCCAGCGCTGGAGTTAAAGCGCCAGCAGCTGATGGCTGAGAGAAAAAAGGCTGAAGTGGCACTGACAGAAACCCGGTCACACCTTGCCGACGTCGAACGTCTGGTGAGGGAACAGCTCCCGATGCTGGCCCGGGAAGACGTTCCCGTCGAGAGTCTGGTCAAAGTCACCAATGTCACACTGATGGATGAAAATATTGTGGGTACAGCGGTTCCCAAAGTAGAGAACATCTCCATCAGAGTAAAAGCATACAGCGATCTAGCTAAGCCAGTCTGGGTCGATTTTCTGGTTGACCTGCTCCAGCAAATGGTGCGCCTGCGTATTGAATATCAGGTACGCGTACTGCGCCACAAAGAACTGGACAAGGCAACCCGCACTACGTCCCAGAGGGTTAACCTGTTTTCCAAGGTACTGATTCCACAAACCCGGAAAAGTATCCAGAAAATCCAGATCTACCTGTCTGATCAGGATCGTGCCAGCGTCATGAACGCCAAACTTTCCAAAGGCAAAGTGCTGGCACAGGAAGCCAAAATGGCCAAGGCTAGGGCACAGGAATCAGGGGAGGCAGACGTCAATGTCCATTAAACGACTGAATAAAATCACCCTGTACGGACCCGGGGAAGACAAAACCCGGATTCTTCAGGGACTTCAGGCTCTGGGGTGTATGCACCTGATTCCACTGTCTGACAAAACAGCGGATCAAAGTCTGCGTATGCAGCCAGCACAAGCCAGCGAAGCACTGGCCTGGCTGGAGCGCGCACCCAGATCAAGACGACAGATCAAGGACAAAAATCAGGTCTGTATCGATCAGGTAGTTGCGGAAGTACTCGACAACAAGGCTTCCATTCGGGAAGTCTCTGATGCTCGGGACAAATTGATTGAACGTATCCGAGAAGTTCGGCCCTGGGGTGAATTCAGTTTTCCCAGGTTGTCAGACCTGGATGGTCAGCGATTCTGGTTCTATGTCGTCCCACTGGGCGAGATGGAAGCACTTTCGGGGGCACTCAAGGAAAAGGATTTGCCGTGGGAAGAAATTCATCGGGATCATCGCGAAGCCTATGTGATCGTCATTTCCAACCGTGAACCGGCTGAAGACCTGCTTCCTGTACCCCGCTCTCATGTGGGCATGGTGCCGCTTTCCCGACTTGAAATGGAACTGGAAGAGTCTGAACACTTACTGGAAGAACTGCTTGCAGAACGTGAAGCACTGACCCGCTGGAACTATCTGCTGGGTCAGGCCGTAGCAGCGAAACAGGATCAGGCCTCTCTGGAAGAAGCCAGCAGTGGTACACAGGATGAAGAAACCTTTTTTCTGGTTCAGGGCTGGGTAGCGGTCTCGGAGAAGAAAGCCGTAGAGTCCTTCTGTCTGGAAAACAGTGTGGCAGCGATTTTCGAAGAACCGACTGATGACGATGCGCCTCCCACCCTGTTGGAAAAATCCAATAGTATCGGAGGTGGATCTGACGCATTGGGCTTCTTCCAGACTCCCAACTACCGCACGTGGGATCCAGGTAATCTGGTCTTCTACTCTTTCTCCCTGTTCTTCGCCATGATCATGAGCGACGCCATGTACAGCTTGCTGTTTGGCGGCATCGTTTTCATGTTCCGAAAGAAACTGAAGAAGACTGAAGCCGGTTCACGCCTGATGAATCTGGCGTACTTCATGTCTGCCGCTGGTGCCGTATGGGGTGTTCTGATTGGCAGTTACTTTGGTGTAGCTCCGGGCTCAGGAGGCATTCTGGGTCATCTGGCCTTTGTTGATCTGAATGACTACAACGCCATGATGAAACTGTCTGTCTTTGTCGGTGTTTCCCACCTGATCATCGCCAATCTCATGACTGCTGTCGTCAATCGAGGGAGCAGTTACGCTCTGGCCCCCCTTGGCTGGGCATTAATCATGGGCTCGGGCCTGTCGATCTGGCTGGGCATGACCCAAACACTACCCGCAATCTTTGCTGACCGGGTTGGCCCTGCAGGTCTGATCATCGGTGCCTTACTGGTGTTCCTGTTTACCAGCACCCGCCCTGTTCGCTCCATTGGCAGTTTGTGCCTGAGGGGACTGGACGGCCTGAAAGCGGTTTATAACATCACTTCCGCATTTGGTGACGTACTGAGTTACATGCGTCTGTTTGCACTGGGACTTTCCGGTGCCTCTCTGGCCATAACATTCAACACCCTGGCCATGGATGTACTGGACTCCAGCCCTGTCATTGGCGTGCTCTTCAGTGGCCTTATCCTGCTGCTCGGACACGCACTCAACTTTGCACTGTGCATCATGAGCGGTGTCGTTCACGGCATGCGTCTCAATGTTATTGAATTCGTTAACTGGGGTTTGTCCGATGAGGGCTACCCATTCAAATCTTTTAGAAAGCAAGAGGACTAACCATGGATAATCTGATCTTGGCCCTGGGCTGGATAGGCGTATTTTCACCGGTTGCACTGGGTGCTGTGGGTTCAGCGATTGGCTGTTCCGTCGCTGGTCAGGCGGCTTGTGGTGCCATGCTGGACGTTGAAAGTGGTTACGGCAAATTCATTGGCCTTTCTGCCATGCCCTCTTCCCAGGTCATATACGGCATCGTCATTATGTTCACCCTGAGCGGTATCGGTGTTTCTATTAAAAGCGCGCCAGGCCTGCTGGGTATTGGGCTGCTGACCGGTATCGCCCTGATGTACTCTGCCATCTATCAGGGTCAGGCAGTTGCCGCCTGTATCAATGCTTCCAAGAACAAGCCTGAAGTCTTTGGTCTGTCCATTGCGCCCGCAGCGATTGTTGAAGGTTTTGCCGTGTTCGCTTTCGTATTTGCTCTGGTTCTGGGTCAGCAAATCGCTGCCTGATCAGTTAACAGTCAACAGTGGACAGTGAACGAGTAACTCCGTTCACTGGAAACCAGAGGAATAGATTATGACAGCAGCTATTAATCCTGGCGGTCAGAGAGTCTCTGTCGGCGTTCAGGAGCTGATCGAAAAACTGCGTAACCAGGGTGTTCAGGATGGCCGTAACCAGGCTGCCCAGATTGTCAGCGAAGCTGAAGCCACTGCGTCTGAGCTGATGCGTGAAGCCCAGGCCAAAGCAGACGCTATCGTCAGCAAGGCCCGAGAAGAAGCCGACTTTATTGCCAAGGCAGGCCAGGAAGCCCTTCAACTGGCTGAACGGAATGCGGTACTGGAGTTGAAAGATTACTTGCTGGAAAAATTCTCCGGACAAATCAGTGCTCTGGTCAGCGGTTCTCTGGAGAAGGAAGAAGTGCTCAAACAGATGATTCTTGAAGTAGCGGGTGAAAACCACCTGCATGGAGAGAAAAACCTGGAAGTCGTACTGCCTCGCAAAGTGATCGGTGTGGATGAACTTCGTAAGAACCCTGATCTGGTTAAACAGGGGCCACTGCTGGACTTCGTCACCGGTCAGGCCGCTGAAATGTTACAGGAAGGCGTATCTTTCTCTGTAGGTCAGCCGGATCAGAGCGGCATAAAGTTCCGTCTCCATGACAAGGAAATCGAAGTGGAACTGAATGACGAAACCGTCACTGCCGTTCTGCTGAGACACCTTCAGCCTCGTTTCCGGGCTTTGCTCGAAGGCATCGTCAAGTAAGTTTGATGTGAACAGTTAGGAGTTAACCGTTTGAAGTCATGAGTAGATGCTTCTTCTCACAACAGAAAACCGTCAACTCTTATCTGTCTTTTGGGAGAATGAGATGGCAGAAAATGCCTATTACACGCTGCTGACTTCGCTGCCTCACATCGACTCACTGTTTGACAGCAAGATCACTCCGATCTCCCGTCTGCAGCTCGATCGACGCCTCTCTATGTTGAATCAGGAAGACAAAGAAACCCTGATCAAGGTAGAGCAGCTCATGCACTGGAGCCATCTGGGTGACGATGTTGACGAAGCAGCCCTGATCAAACTGGCGGCTCGTCTGCATGCAGAACTTCCCAGTCAGACGCTCCGTGACCTCGTCAACTGGCGATTGGACATGAGGACCGTCATGGCAGCACTGCGTCGCAAAATGCAGGGCAAGCAGGCTCCCGGTGACCCCCAGTGGAGTTACGGTACTCGCTACGCCTACATTCGCCGCAACTGGAGCAACCCAACACTGGGTCTACAGCACGCATTTCCATGGATTCCACAGGCAATAGACTGCCTGAACAAGCAGGACTATCTCATCCTGGAGAAAACCCTGCTGGAAGCAGTCTGGCGTCGACTGGACGACGCTGGCAGACAACACAGTTTCGACTTTGAAGCGGTTGTCATCTATGTATTGCGCTGGAATCTGGTCGCTCGCTGGACAACCTATGATGGCGAGCAGGCGTTGGAACGCTTTAATGAACTGACTGATCTGGCACTGGGTGAATTTGTCAACCAGTTGCCTGGCGCCTGAATAAGCAGCCATGAGCAAAATGCCGTCTGCTCTTTTAACCGAAGGTTGAAGAGCCTGAACCGCTTTCATGGTAAGCAGTAAACAGCTTTTGGAACACGCCAATGAGTGAACAGACCAACACAGAACTGGAACAACAGGCTTCAGCCCATAGAGCTTCAGCCCATAGAGCTTCAGCCCAAGTCGTTGCCGTGATGGGTGATATCATCACCATCAAAAGTCTGGGCAGTAAACCACTGACCAAAAACGAAGTCGTTTATGTAATGCCCAGCCGCCGTGCCAATGAGCAGGTGGAAGAACAGCTGATGGCCGAAGTCCTGAGGGTACGCGGCGATATTGCTGACATACAGGTTTACGAAGACACCCGGGGTGTTGCCGTAGGCGATGCCATTATCCAGACCGGCCACCTGCTCTCTCTGGAGCTGGGCCCTGGTATTCTGTCCATGATCTACGATGGTTTGCAGAACCCTCTGGAACGACTCGCCTCGCTCCATGGAAAGTTTCTGCAACGCGGTGTTCAGCTCGACGCTCTGGATCGCAGCCAGACCTGGGCCTTTACCGCAGTGGCCAAAACCGGTGACAAACTGCACGCTGGTGAAACCTTTGGTACCGTACCAGAAGGCCGCTTTACCCACAGAATCATGATTCCTTTCAATACCGAAGGTGAAGTTGAAGTCATCTGGATCCAGGAAGGCTCTTTTAACGTTGATACGGTTGTCGCCAAAGTACGCAATCAGCGTGGAGAAGAAGTTGATTTGACCATGGTTCAGAAATGGCCGGTGCGTCACTCCATCTCTGAAACTCTGACCAAAAAAGGGAAAACTGAACGTCAATACCCTGATACCCCGCTGGTGACTACCCAGAGAATCGTGGATACGTTCTTCCCGATTGCACGAGGCGGTACCGGCTGCATCCCAGGTCCATTTGGTTCTGGCAAAACCGTATTGCAGCACTCCTTCTCCCGTTACTGCGATGCTGACATTGTTATCGTCACCGCCTGTGGCGAACGAGCGGGTGAAGTGGTGGAAACCATCGAAGAATTCCCACACCTTCAGGACCCGACAACCGGTGGCTCTCTCATTGACCGTACCGTGATCATTTGTAACACCTCTTCAATGCCGGTAGCCGCCCGTGAAGCTTCGATCTATACCGGACTGACACTGGGTGAATACTATCGTCAGATGGGCTATAACGTTCTCGCTCTGGCTGACTCCACCTCTCGCTGGGCTCAGGCCATGCGTGAAACCTCAAACCGCCTGGAAGAGATTCCAGGTGAAGAAGGTTTCCCTGCCTACATGGACTCTGCCATCAAGGGTGTTTACGAGCGCTGCGGTGTTATCCGTAACGAAGAAGGCGACGAAGGCTCACTGACCATGGTGGGCTCTGTATCTCCAGCCGGTGGTAACTTTGAAGAACCTGTGACGCAGGCCACCCTGAGTACTGTGAAAACGTTCCTCGGCCTATCATACGAGCGAGCCTATAAACGTTTCTACCCCGCCATTGACCCACTGATTTCCTGGTCACGTTACCTTGACCAGTTGTCCGACTGGTACGGAAACAACCTGTCAGCTGACTGGGTTGAAAACGTCAAGGAAATGCAGGCTCTGCTGGTAAAGGGTGACAGCATTAACCAGATGATGCAGGTAACGGGTGAAGAGGGTATTACTCTGGAAGACTATGTCACCTTCCAGAAGTCCCTGTTTCTGGATATGGTTTACCTGCAACAGGATGCTTTTGACGACGTGGACAGCAGTTGCCCATTGACCCGGCAGAAGGCTTGTTTTGAGTTAGCAGTCAGCCTGATCCGCCAACAGTACACCTTCAAGGACAAGGAAATCGCGCGCGACTACTTTGTGAAACTGACAGGTTTGTTCAAAAACCTCAATTATTCTCACGACGGATCGCCTGAATACAACAGTTATCTACAGAAAATTGAAGAGTTAAGAAATCAGTACATTGGTACCGCTGCGGCAGCCTGATACTGAGCCCAAAAAAAAGCCGACAGTTGTCGGTTTTTTTTGGGCTTTCCAGACAGATAAGTACTAATGTGCAATATATTAAAAGTCTAATTCCTTACAAACGTCCTACTTTTATTACTTTCTCCTCTATCTACTACCAATCAAAGCGTACCATTGGGTATCACGTACGATCAGCTTGGAAAACGCGTTCATCTCTTTACATATTCCTTGGTCAAAATTTACATATTTAGCCTCTTGAACTTGCAGCTCGCCATTTAACTGCTAAAAGTTTTGGGTATTTAAAAATTCTCTCATTAGCTTACCGAAACAACCATGAGCGATTGAAAGTTGGGTAATCGCCTGGTGTGGAAATCACTTTTCACGGTAATAAAAGTACTCAGTTCTGAGGTAGTAGAATGACAAATGCTCGCCCCAATGCATTGAGCCTTGCTGTGGCCGTTGCAATCAGCTCTTCCATCATTGGCACACAGGCACTGGCCGATCGCAAGCTTCAGACAAAGTCTGTTGATATTCCGAGTGAAGGACATCAGGAGTTTACTCAGAGTGAGGTAATGGTTAAGCCGACACTAGGCGATGACCAGCAGCCAATACAGAATTCCTATACAACTACCTACCCTGATCAGGGTCCAGCCAGAGCAGGCTACCATGTTCCTTCTGAAGGCTTCACAGACGTACTTTCTGGCGTCGACGGTGGTGTTTCCAGTGTTGACCTGTTTGATACAGGTGATGATGACGTTGCTCAGAAATATACAAAAGTACTAAAGGTTGGCGATGAAGGGGTCTTCAGATTCACCCATAACCTTGAAGAGAATGAGCTGGTCATTGAAGTCAGGAGCGGAATGACAGAGCACGACACAGTTCAGGCTGTTCGCGCTCAGCTAGCTGATAATAACCAGCTAGAGCCCCTATCGAAAATCTCCAATCCCGCCCAACTCGCCGGGGTTCTGAAGGGTGCAAATGGAAGAGCTGGTAACCTTGGTGCGGGTGACAACTATGTCGCTCTCGCAACCATTGAAGTAGACGAAGTTGAAATTAACGGTCGCACCTTCATGCGCCTTATCTCTTCTGGCGACCAGCCTCCTGAACTTCAGCGCCTGGGTCAATCACTCTTCGTCAATGATGAAGTTCTTTTTGCCGCAGCGACTTCGGCTTACACTCAGGTCCACGTTATTGGAGAGGCCTTACAACAGGAAGCTCTCAACGATTTATTGGCTAACCAGAAGCCTGTCGGGTATGTGGTGCATGTTGAGGACGAAACAAAAGCCTATCCAGTACCTACTGATTATCCGAGACTGGAGGTTCGTCAGGCTCCAGGGGACATCATTGTTTTCCATGGTCAGAAACTGAACCCGACCGATGTCGCTTTTGTAGAAGGCCTCTTCAATCTCAGGGAAAAAATTGAGGGTGACCATCCCGTTCCTGCCTTAACTACACAAATCAAGAAAGACAAGGTCAAAAGCTACCAGTACGTTATTCGAAGCGCGCAAATGGAACTGCTGGAAGAGTTTGCAGCTGAGCTTGCTGCTGATCACGATGCAGATCTTGATGACACCAAGTTATACATTCTTGCCTACTGCGAGTACCTTCAGCAAGCACTGAGCAGTGCTAATTCAGACGGAGAAGATGAATTTGAGTTCACAAGAACCCACATCGACGTCACTTCGTGGGCCATTACTCCAACCTGGATGAAGGTTCAACTCGCAAAATACTTCAGTTTCAAACCCACACTTGCAGCTCTTTTAGCTAACCAGCATTTCATTCAGAAGTTAATGCCGGTTGTCACTAGAGTGGCTGCTACAGCTTATCGTGATAGCGAAGAGTTTGCTATCAAAGTCATTGATGACATGGCCAAGCAGCTGCTTGAGATGGAAAACGAACTGGCAGAGTTGCAGGCAAAAGAAGGTGAACTGGCTCAACTTAGAAATCAATTACAACGTGCTACTGAGAGAGCTAACGCCAGTGACGAAGAGAAGCTGAGAGCCCAACAACTCAAGCAGCAAGTTGAGAATGAGCTTGATCAGGTTCGTCGAGAATTGGAACAACAGAAAAACCAGGTAGAGGAGCTGCAACAGGAAGCCGAACGTATTCCACAGCTGGAAGAACAGGTTCGTGTGGCTAGAGCAGAAGCCACAAAAGCTCGTAACACTCAACTGGCTGCTGAGCTGGGCATTGAAAACTGGGATGATACTCAGGCACTAGAAGAACAGGCCAGAATCATCAAAGAGAAAGTTACAGAGATAAACCAATTAGTAAGGGAAGCTGGCCAGCGCTCCGAAAGAGAAGCCAAAGCCCGTAATGCTGCACTGGCCCAGACTCTGGGTATGGATCCTTTCGCCGAAGAGACCACTCTGGCTGAACAAAATGAAGCCATTGAAACCAAACTGCAGGAGCTGAACCAGCAGCCCGATGCCCTTGCCAAGCAACGCAATGCACAGCTGGCTCAACAGCTGGGTATTGATGATTTTGATGGTGACGCAGCTCTGGATCAACAAAACGATGTCATCCAGGTGAAACTACGTGAGCTCGGTCAGCAGCCTGAAGCTCAGGTCAAAGCCCGTAATGCTGCTCTGGCCCAGACCCTAGGTATGGATCCTTTCGCCGAAAAAACCACTCTGGTTGAACAAAATGAAGCCATTGAAGCCAAACTGCAGGAGCTGAACCAGCAGCCCGATGCCCTTGCCAAGCAACGCAATGCACAGCTGGCTCAACAGCTGGGTATTGTTGACTTTGATGGTGACGC
>NZ_JOKH01000003.1:540092-600375 GCF_000722635.1 Endozoicomonas numazuensis
CAAAACGATGTCATCCAGGTGAAACTGCGTGAGCTCGGTCAGCAGCCTGAAGCTCAGGTCAAAGCCCGTAATGCTGCTCTGGCCCAGACCCTGGGTATGGATCCTTTCGCCGAAAAAACCACTCTGGTTGAACAAAATGAAGCCATTGAAGCCAAACTCCAAGAGCTAAACCAGCAGCCCGATGCCCTTGCCAAGCAACGCAATGCACAGCTGGCTCAACAGCTGGGTATTGTTGACTTTGATGATGACGCAGCCCTGGATCAGCAAAACGCTGCCATCCGGGCGAAGATGCATGCTGCCATCCAGGCGGAGCTCGATCAGCAGAATAAAATTCAGGTCAAGGCCCGCTATCAAGACATCGCCGCACAACTGAACATTCAGGGTTTTGATGGCGATGCTGATCTTGACAACCAGCGAGCGGTTCTGCTGCAGAGAATCCAGGAGTTAAACGCTGTTGCAGGCCCTGGAAACGATGCTGACGTCAAAGCCCAACAGGCCGCTTTAGCCGCCGTTCTTGGCATTGAACTGGATGATGCCGGTACCCTCGACGACCGAAATACAAAGCTTGAAGAAGCCATGCAGGGCACAGTCGACAAGCTCGTCGAAGAACTGGAAGACATCAGAACGCCCGGACATCCCAAAGCTAAGCCTGAAGTAAAAGAAACACTGGGTAAATTGGAAAGAGCTCTGGAGATGGCTGACCCGGATGAAGAGGATGATGAGTATCTTCGTCGTTGGGCCATTTCCGAGGAGATGAAGAAATACATCACTCAAGCCAGGGAGCGTTCAGAAGAAGAAGCCATTGACGTACTCGAAGTTCTGGAAGATAAGCTCGAGCTCGAAGTTGATGAAAACGACGACAGGGCCAAAAGACTGGCCAGAGTTCATGAAAAACTGGGCACCGATGACGTCACAGAAGAGATTCTGAACGATATAGAGATTGCCCTTCAAGATGATGACGAGGAAGAAGCTCCTCAGGGCAACAGAGATGACAAGCTCCAGAGGCTTCGTGATCGTCTTACCAACGAAGTTGAAGAAGTGGATGAGAGAGCCGGGGAAAGACAGACCGCACTGCTTGAAGCTGCTGAAAAGAACCTGGATATCAACGCTGATAAAAACGCGGATGAAAGAGGTAAGGCTTTCAGTGATGAGTTAGCAAAACAACTGGATGTTGAGTACGATGACGACAATCCTGGTCTGAATGACAGAAAGGAAGCCCTTAAAGCCAAGGTTCAGGTGTTAAATGACGAAGTCGACGAAGCCTATGCAAATGAAGGGACAAGAAGAAACCGGAACAATGAGATAGCCCAGCTGCTCGGCATTGAGGACTTTGATGAAGCGGCTCCTATTGACAACCAGAATGAAGTACTTCAGAGAAAACTCCATCAACTGGATAGTCAGATAGACAGCGCTGGTCAGCTAACCGTTAAAGATCGTATTGCGGATATTGATGCCGTGCTCGATAAACAAGTAGCTCGCCTCAGCCCCAAACCACGATACGTGCTTGATCGTGAGGTAGCCTGGTCCAAGCGAGCTCTGGCGGAAACTGAAAGTGAACTGGAAGCGGTTCGTGGCAAGCATTTGGAGATTACGGGTCGTGAAGGTGTTCACCCCATCACGGATGAAGAAGCCACTGTTCTCAACCAGAAAATGAAGCAGATTCAGACCGATTTAGGTCTGGATGCTCCTGACGAGCAGAACACCGATGATCGTGTCGATGCCATCAGGCAACACCTTCAGGGAGATGGTGCCGGAAAAAGAGGTGAAGCCGCTGAGAAACTGAGAGCTGTCACTACAGATCTGAAGGTTCCTGTAGAGGGTGACCCCGGAGTACTGGAAGAAGGTGATTACTTCGATGCCATCACAGCCTATACAGCTACTCATGGTCAGGATGAAGTTGAAGAAGTGGTAGGTAAACTGCCTGAAACAAGAAAAAAATACGATCAGGTCACTACCTTCCTTCAGGATCATGAGCAGAAACGTCTGGCTGTGGCCAATGCTGAGCAGGAACAAAGGAATGCACAACAGGATCTGGATCGTAAGAAGCAAGAGATTGCCGATTTAGTGGGCGATGACCAGGCAGCGAAGACAAGGCTTAGAAACGAAAAGGATCAGCTGGATCTGCTACTGAAGCAGAAAACAGCAGCTGTTCCTGTCGCGCAGAAAGATCTGGATGATCATGAAGCCCTTCTTAAAACTACTGAAGAAAGTATGGGCCTTAAGCCCGCCCCTACCGATGAGCATGATGCCCGGGTTAATGCCTTGAGAGACAAACAGGCACAACTGGGTGGTGATGATGGTAATGGAGGCAAGATCGAGCAGCTGACTCAACAACAGCTCCAACTGGCAGCTGAACTTGAAGCTATGCAGCAAGAACTTGAGACAAAAAACGCAGTAGTGATGGCAGCAGAAGAAGCCGTAGAGAATGAAGGTGGCCCTTACCAGTACACGCCGAAACAGGCAAAAGTCGAGTTAGCGATACAAGCTTATTCGAACGATAACATCTTCAAAGATAAAGCCCTGAGAGCAGCTATTGGTCTGGCTAACGCAGCGAAAAAAGCTAATAAGCCAGATATCAACCTTGTCGCTTTCGACTTCGACGATGAGTTTGCTTCCATTCGCTTGCAGGCACTGGTCGGCGATGAATTGACTCTTGAACAGTCCAGTCGCATTGTTGAAGTCTTCAGAAAACTGAAGGAGACTTTCCCAACCGCTCAAGCAATAGATGATGGCGAACCTGTAACAGCATTCCAGAGAGCTCTGGATCTGGCTGATCAGGCAAGGGCTCAGATACAAACCGGCCCTCAGCACTTCGATGACGTAATTAATGGTCTGGGATCGAGCGCCATAAACTATGAAGAGCACGACCCTCGTTACCTGAAGGCCTTTTCAGATTACTTTGCTGAACAGTCAGAAAACGGTAACATGGTCATTGTTCTGCTGCGTGACGGTCTGGTCAACCATGCTGAACTTGGAAGTTACATGAGGGCAGCCAGGACTCTTGGTCAAGCGCAGCAGATTCAAAAGCCTACTGTAGATCAAACAGCCCAGCTTTTAGCATTAGAAGAAGCATTCGCAGAGCAGTATCAAGAGCTAGAACATTTCCTTAGCTACAAACACGGCGTTGAGGTGGCTCCGTTCAAGAAAATTATTACAATGCTGTCCGACGACGGAATAGATAATTTTATAGATAGCGCCTTTAAATCTGTCGCCGTGACCGCCACCGGTCCAACAGGGATGAAAGAGTCTGTCACTGGCATGACGGAATATGCAGCTTCAATCATCGCTAACATTATTCTGGACGATATAGCCTTGAATAACGGCATTCAAACAGGAGCTTTTCTTGCCAATATTCAAGAGACTTTGACACCTTATGCCTATGCCCTCGGCGTGGCAGAGTCCGACTTGATCAAGGTTATCACCAGCACTCTTTCACAGCTTCACGCATCGGCTGTTGAACACCAGGTATTTGATTTCTGGGTAAAACCTTCGGCCTATCTGGTACAGGCCGTGACCTGGTATTTCAACAGTTACAAACCACTACTGGCCACCAGTACTGCCTGGCAGGCAAGCAAACTTGCACTCTCTAACATGGGGTACCTTTACCTCCTGGACCTGACTAACCGAGGGGATTATCTGCACAGAATACCAACGCCTTTCCAGAACTGGCTGGAACGCTATGAAATTGATCAGGACCGAACCGGTCAGTATGCCTTCCATAGTGATTTAGAAAGAATTACTGAAGTCGGTGGTCTGCTGATGCCATTTGGCAAGGCCGCATCAATGGGCATCATGTTGAACACGGGTAAGATGCTGTTTGCCAGACAGTACCATGCCAACCCACATATGTATCGCAGCTTTCTCCGCCTGGTGCCTCAAATGGTGAAATCCATGGGCTCCAGACAAGGAATACAGGTACCGTTGCTGCATAGAGTAACACCGCAAAAAGTGAAAATGCTGGCCTCAGTTACAGCCGGTGTAGTGCTTGGTCCAGTGACCACCGCTGGATCCTATGTCTACGGCCTGATGTCTGGATTTACCACGCCTCAAGTTGTCTTGGCATCTATGGCCGCGGGTGTTTCTTATGACTTCTTCATGAACGACAACAAAATGCTCACTCAGTGGCTAAGTGGCCCAGTGGGTAGGGGTATTGACTCGATCAACCGTTGGAGAGGCACTGGCGAAAGTGAAGCAGAGTACATAAGACGTACTGCTGTTGCTAATCCACAACGCCATAACGAAACTGATCAGGCTTATGCCCAGCGTGTTAAAAAGAGTAACATGATGCATGGCTGGACACGTAATGAGAGCAACTATCTGCATTTCCGTGAACGTCGTGATCAAACCATGAAACTCTATGACCAGGGTTGGGAAAAGTACTTCAAGGAAAATGTGCCCAAGTGGTCATTCTCGCATGCAGAAAGTATTCCTTATTCTTATACTCTGGGTGCCTTCTATGAATGGCAAAAGGTTGATGATAAGGATGAAAAGATCGATATTATTGGCAAACCTCCAATAAAATCAACTAAGGCTTCTTCTGTGACTTCAACACCTGTTGTCACACAAGCAATCTCTGAAACCGTTCCGGTTAAAACACCAGCAGTCCCTCTCGTAGATCTGGATGAAGATGAAGATTGGGAAACTGTAACAACGACTACCGAAGCGCCTGTGACCACATCGACCACAGTCGATACTTCGGTTAGCAGTGAACCAGTGTCTGAACCTAGCTCATCCAGCGTCGTCCAGACAACGACTGCATCCATGGAGCCTGTTGAAACACCAGCAACCCCTCCCGTAGATTTGGATAAAGAAGAAGATTGGGAAGTCACAACCACAGCAGCTCCGGTCACTACAACGACGACAGCAGTGCCGATAACACCGGCTACTACTACCTCAACCACTACTACCTCAACCACTACAAGTACTGCACCTAAGGAAACCCCAGTACTCAAACAACCCACTTCAGAGATTAACCTTGACGACTTCAATCTGGATGATGATTGGGATAATGAAGACTGGGATACTGGACACGACGAGTTCTGATTAATATCAGCAACCCACGCATAACCCTCTAAGGGTTATCAAACGAAGCCAGTATGAAGGATACATACTGGCTTCTTCCTATTAAAAGGCAGCCCATTAATCGTTTACAGGACAAGTCACACACCTTTAAAAAATTGAAAGCAATACGATGAATAATACGATTAAGGATTTGTCCCAAAATAACTTCCCGATTTTCACCCGGATTCCGTTCGCCCTGAGCCTGTCGAAGGGTTATGGCATTGGGCTTCGACAAGCTCAGCCCGAACGGATTTTGAGCAGATTTGAATAAGGAAGTTATTTTGGGACTACTCCTAACCTGTTGCTTTACTATAAAGACAGAAAACTGATTAAAGGCTCTATCTGAAACAGTTCTGTATCAAAAAATCTGGCTTCAGGAGTGATGCAATAGTCTGTTAATGACTTCTGTATTCAACATGAATACCCGATATAGATTCACAGGAATCGCTGGATAAGCCTCTAAAAGTGCAATGATGAACAGCCTGGTCAAGCTTCGATTAACCCTCTACGAGAAGGTATTAGTGCATGTTTTCCTTTTCTGAAAAAACAACTCAAATGAATAATGCTCAAGCAAATTCAATTAACGAAATGCTTGAACGGAAGCATGACTCTATAGTCGACCCCTACCCTTTTAAACCTACAGAATCATTGTTCGGTATTACTTCCCTTTTTTCAGTTTGCGCAGCCACATCTCTGACTCTGATACTGACTTTGGGGCCAGTGACTGTGTGCAATGCAGACTGGAATGAAACAGAAGATGATGAAGAGCGGTCAGTCGTTGAACAGTTCATCAATGAACAGGATGATTCCGGCTCTCCTTATCCAGTTCCTGATGAAGCTGACCTCGATGAAATGGAAGACCAGGGAGAACTGGAAGGATACTACCCAGAAGAAGCAGAGCAATAAGTTCAGCTTGTGCATAAGGCATCATTGCCTAACCCGGAAATTTCATGAAGTGTTTTGTCGTCATACTCATTTTTATTGCATGAACCAGACCACAAAATACTGTCATGACGATAAAGCTTCGGCAAAAAGATGACAATCTGGATGTGTTAACGTTCACGTCCAGCAAAAAATGAACACGACAGTGCTTTTATAGTCTTTGCAACTTTATGAAGTTTCCGATCTAAACATAAATCCGATACACCAATAATCAGGTATAGAATTACAAGCAATACACTCGACACTTGCTGAGATATCCAGACTTCCTTATTGCGTTAGCAGGCAAATGCAGGTAAAAAAGAGCGGCAGAGCAATAATTAAGATAAAGCGACTCTCATGCCAATCCGTTTCAGGGATCGACTGTCATTCAAACAGGCACGTAACACCGTTGTCATAGCCTTCATACTGGGGCTATTCCTGAGTCTGTTTCAGGTCATCACCGACTACCAGTCCCAGGACCGGCAAATTGATGCCACCATAGAAACCTATATCGCCATTACCCGTACACCCGCCGCCCGGATTGCCTATAACATTGATAAAGAGCTGGCCAATGAGCTGGTGCTGGGACTGATCGAATCACCTACCATCGTCAGGGCAGAAATCGTTGATCCTTCAGGTGCCGCATTGGCTGCTGTCAGCAAAGAGCCACAGCAAGATAAGGCCCGGCCTTTTACTGATATGTTGTTTGGCGCCAGCCGAACCTATATCCGAGAACTGAAGGTACCCTTTGATGAAGATGAAAAGCTTGGCTGGTTAAAAATCGTAGCGGACACTCGCCCTATCAGTATTCAGTTTTTTGACCGCTCAATTGTGACAATGGTCACAGGGCTGGTCAGAACATTCTTACTGTCTCTGGTGCTGTTCATCATGCTCTACTTGATGTTAACCAAACCTTTGCTCAACCTTACTGACCGAATGGTCGAGCATCCGGAAGACAGTAACAAAATTCAGTTACCGGAACCCAAGGGGCATGAGAATGATGAAATTGGTCTGCTGGCACGCACCATCAATCACTACCTGAACAATATCCATCACCATCTGCATCATCGACGACGGGCTGAAGAACAGTTACGAGAACACCTGGCGGAGCTCGAAACCATTATTGCCCGGCGTACCCGGGAAATTCGTAAAAACAACGAGACATTGGAAAAAACCAACCGCCAGCTTGAGAAAGCACGCAGTCAAGCTATGGAAACCGCCAGCCAGCGAGCCAAGCAGTTATCCAGTCTGAGTCATGAAATCAGAACACCACTCAATGCACTTCTGGGCATGTTGAGTATTGCTCTCGACGAAGAACTGACTGAAGTACAACACCAGCGGTTAACTATTGCCCGGGATTCTGGCACACACCTGATACGACTACTCAATGATATTCTGGATCTCTCCCGGCTTGAATCAGGCAAAATGATTCTCGAAGAGATTCCTTTTGATCTCAGAAGCTCACTGGAAGACGTGGTCGTTCTCACCGGGCAATCAACCTTCACTAAAGGGGTGCCCATCTTTTGTGATATTGATCCTACATTGCCCGAAGAGGTTGTGGGAGACCCTACCCGCTTCCATCAGGTCATCACCAATCTCGTCAGCAATGCCGCAAAATTTACGGATGAGGGCGAAATTCGCCTCTGGCTTGATTGCCAGAAAACATCAGAGAACAGTCTGGTGATCATGCTGAATATCAGTGACACCGGTATCGGTGTTCCGGAGTCAGCTCTGGATGAAATCTTTAAACCTTTTGCCCAGGCCAGCAGTGATACCAGCCGTCGCTTCGGAGGTTCGGGTATGGGCTTGCCTCTGACTCAATCTATTGTCACTAATATGGGTGGACAACTGTCTGTCATCTCAGAACCCGGAGAAGGCAGTACCTTTTCTGTGCAGCTACCTTTCCACTATGAGTCAGCCGAGGAAAAAGTGCCTGTACCTTCTGATGCCAGAGAAAGACAACTGGTGCTTGACTGCTCAGAAGCTTTGCAGAGCTGTTGTTCTCACCTTCTGACACACTGGGACATTACCCATCGACAAGCGAGTAACAGTGAAACCGGGATCCAACCTGGTGATTGGGCAGATATTCTGATTACTGACCATAAAGAGCAGGCCAAAAGCGCTGTTCTGGATAACCCGTCTCTGAAAGTCATTTATGCGGCTCACACCCCTCTGGAAAACAGTCCAGATACGTTGGTTTGGCTTCCACTCCCCCTGACCCGGACGCTACTCATCCAGGCGTTGGAAAAAACCCAAACCATTAGCTACGAGGTTTCACAGCCGTTACCTGCCACTCTGAATACTCAGCATAAAAAAAGCAGCCATTACTCTGTTCTGGTGGTCGAAGATAACCCCATCAACCGAATGGTGGCAGAAGGCATGCTTGAGCAATTAGGCTTCAACGTGGAGCTGGCCCATAACGGCAAGAGCTGCCTCGAAGCATGCCAGCACAAGAACTACGACCTGATTTTAATGGACTGCAATATGCCGGTCATGGATGGGTTTACCACCACTCGAAGACTGCGTGACCAGATAGAAACCCGGGAAACGCCCATAGTTGCTTTGACAGCCAATGCTCTCAATGAACACCGAAAACAGTGCCTTGAAGCAGGCATGAACGACCATCTGGCAAAACCCTTCAACAAGGAACAGCTTGAAAGCACTTTGTCCAAGTGGCTTGCAGCCTGATAAACATGGGGACGCTGTTCACCCTGAGCTGTCGAAGGGTTGTGCTACCAGGCTTCGACAGGCTCAGCCCGAACGGGTTTTGAGAGGGTTGAACAGAGAAGTCAGCTTCAGGCAGTTTCTTAATACCTGTACTTTCAACTAAACCCTGACAACTCAATACTTAACTTTCTTTGAACTGAAGTGCCACCGAGTTCATGCAGTACCTCATCCCTGTAGGCTCCGGGCCGTCTGGAAATACATGCCCCAAATGCGCATTACACGCGGAGCAAACGACTTCAATGCGGTCCATCCCCAGGCTTTTATCCTCGATATATTTCACAGCTTCTTTATCCACGACTTCCCAGAAGCTCGGCCAGCCACAGCCTGCATCAAATTTGGTCGTCGATTCAAACAGGACCTGATCACAACAGACACAGCTATAGCAGCCATTGCCATCAAAATGAACGTATTCACCGGAAAAAGGCCTCTCTGTCCCCTTCTTCCGACAAACCTGATACTGATCATCAGTCAACTCTTCCTGCCACTGGGCATCGGTTTTTTCTACAGTCATACCACCTCCAGCATCTTTAGCTGAAATATCCGGGTTTAGCTCGTGCACTGCTGCCTTAAAGCGATCATAATGATCGCCTGATTTCCTTCCAGATAGAACATTTTTTACCAAGTCTTGTCTATTTATAGTCAGACAGCGTGTGTTCTGAGGAATCTGGTGCCTTGATCCCTGCTGATCAAGGACACTAGGAGGCTGTCCGAGAATAGACAGCCCGGCCTAAAATCCAGAAAGAACGGCCATCTTTTCCACTGAATTTGCTTAAATAGGTCCACTATTCGCACAAATTCAGTGAAAAAGCTGACTCGTTCTACTGAATTTTATGCTCGGACGCTACTCTCGGTCAGCCTCCCAGGAGGCTGAACCAAAACAATCAGCCTTCTATGGCTGCCCAGCCATGAGTAATGACAACATACAAAAACACAATTGACCCCGGAGCCATAAGTGCGACTGGCTCCCAGAGTCAACACTGGAAAAGTACCCATGAAGGATATTGAGAAGTCCCTGAAACTGGAAAACGTCTGCTATGAAATACGTGGTCCGGTATTGCGTGAAGCCAGAAGATTGGAGGAGGAAGGCCAGCGTGTTCTGAAATTGAACACAGGCAACCCTGCGCCTTTCGGCTTTGATGCACCTGAGGAGATTATTCAGGACGTCATTCTCAACCTCCCCAACTCTCAAGGTTATACGGACTCCAAGGGTCTGTTCTCTGCTCGTAAAGCGGTTATGCACTACTGCCAGCAAAAAGGTTTTCCTGGCGTAGAGTTGGAAGACATATTCATTGGCAACGGTGTCAGCGAGCTGGTCGTCATGACCATGCAGGGGTTACTGAATAACGGTGACGAAATTCTGATACCGGCTCCGGATTACCCTCTCTGGACTGCAGCCGCCAACTTGTCAGGTGGCCGGGCTGTCCACTACCTCTGCGATGAACACTCTGACTGGTATCCAGACCTGGATGATATTCGAAGCAAGATTACGGCTAAAACCCGGGGCATTGTTGTCATCAACCCTAATAATCCAACGGGTGCCGTTTACCCTCCTGAGCTGTTGTTAGAAATCATTGAGATCGCCCGACAACACAGCCTTATTGTTTTTGCTGACGAGATCTACGACAAGATTCTTTACGATGGCACAGAGCACACCGCTATGGCATCACTGGCTGATGATGTGTTTATGATTTCTTTCAATGGCCTCTCCAAATCCTATCGTGCAGCCGGTTTTCGTTCAGGCTGGATGGTTGCCAGCGGCCCCAAGCATAGAGCTAAAGATTATCTCGAAGGGTTGGAAATGCTGGCATCCATGCGCCTGTGCTCTAATGTGCCTGCCCAGCATGCTATTCAAACGGCACTGGGTGGTTATCAGAGTATCAATGACCTGGTATTACCCGGTGGCAGGCTTCTGGCCCAGAGAGATGTGCTCTATGAGCGATTAAATCAGATACCCGGTGTCAGCTGTGTAAAACCCAAGGGAGCCCTTTATGTATTCCCTAGACTGGATCCTAAGAAGTATCCTATTCACGACGACGAACAGCTGGTTCTGGATCTGTTGACTCAGGAGAAAATTCTGCTGGTGCAGGGTCGTGCCTTCAACTGGCCTGATCCCGATCATCTAAGAATTATCACCTTGCCCCGGGTCGAAGACCTGGAAATGGTAGGAGAAAAACTTGAGCGATTCCTGAGCCGTTATAAACAATAAATTGGCTAACACTTAAACGTTAAACGCTGGCAGTTCTATACTAAACACTGCCAGCTTAATACTCTTAGGATTTGTCTTGAAATAACTTCCCGATTAAAACATGAACTCCGTTCACCCTGAGCTTGTTGAAGGGTGGTGGCTCTGGGCTTCGACAGGCTCAGTCCGAACGGGGACTGGTTAAATAAGGCAGTTATTGACGGACGATTCCTTAGCTGAAGACTGTTAACTGAAAACTAAAAGAAATGGCAGACATCCACATAGACGATTTTTTTCATGACTGTGCCAAGACCCTGGTACATCTCTACAATACCTTTCCAAGACTGACTTCACTGTATGTCGATGACATTATAATCCCAGAACCTGTGGATGAGTTTGGCTTACCCAGCAGACGACATCAGGCCTGTTTTGACAGTTTTCTGTGGCTGGCCAGAGAAGGCTATATCCACTACGAGCAAAGAGTCCGACTGGAAGGTCTGGACCAGGTAGTACTCACTGAGAAAAGTTTTCTCAGACTGAGTTTACCCAGCCTGAATGTTGACCTCGACGAACAGCCCGAGCATATCGCTCAAAAGCGTGGAACACTGGGCTGGCAGTTTCGAGCAGCCTTGAGGTCAGGCACAACCCACCAGCTAAACCAGCTTTGCCAACACTTTTTTACAATAAAAAGCTAACAGACTGTAAACAACTGTAAAATGCCTGAGTAAGGATTGAAATCCTGACTCAGCGTCTCCATATTCCCAGTATCCGACTAATTAAGGTAACCATTCCGGTAATGAAAAGAATTCTGCTATTTCTGGCCACTAACCTTGCTGTCATCGCAGTAGCCAGTATCACTCTGAACATCCTTGGCGTGGGTAGCTATATCACAGCCCAGGGACTCAATATGAGTTCACTGCTGGTTTTCTGTGCAGTCTTCGGTTTTGCCGGTTCCTTTGTCTCTCTGTTCCTCTCCAAAATGATGGCTAAAATGGGTACCGGTACCCAGATTATTGACCAGCCCCGTACGGCTCAGGAACGCTGGTTGATCGACACTGTGCAAGAGCTGTCTGAAAAAGCAGGCATTGGCATGCCTGAAGTGGGTATTTTCCCTTCTCCTGAATCCAATGCGTTTGCTACTGGCTGGAATAAAAATGCCTCACTGGTCGCTGTGAGTCAGGGTCTTCTGGATCGTTTCAGTCCTAAAGAAGCAAGAGCGGTTATCGGTCACGAAATTGGTCATGTAGCCAATGGTGACATGGTAACGCTGGCTCTGATTCAGGGTGTCGTGAACACGTTTGTCATGTTCTTTGCCCGCATTATTGGGTATGCCGTAGACAGCTTCCTTCGCCGTGATGAAGAAAGCAGCGGTCCCGGCATTGGCTTCTATGTTGTCAGTTTTATTGCCGAGATCATTCTGGGTATTGCTGCCAGCTCCATTGTTATGTGGTTCTCCCGTAAGCGCGAGTTCCGTGCTGATGAGGCGGGTGCCGAACTGGCAGGCCGTGGTGACATGATTGCTGCTTTGGAAAGACTGAGAGCTGAATACGACGCTCCCAGTGTAATGCCGGCCACAATGACCGCATTTGGTATTCGCAAGAATGGCCAGGGCGGGCTAGCGGCCCTGTTCTCCAGCCACCCAGCTCTGGAAGATCGTATTCAGGCACTGCAAGCTCACCGTTGATCTTAAGCTCTATCTGCAAAGGCTCGCCCATGCGGGCCTTTTTCATTTCTGGCGAAAGCTTTGAGCAATCTCGTCACTCCAGAAACAGCCTCCGTTTCTTATACGAAACACCGCTTCCGACAAGATGCACTCTTCTAGGAGGCTGACCGAGAATAGCGTCCGAGCATAAAATTCAGTAGAACGAGTCAGCTTTTTCACTGAATTTGTGCGAATAGTTGACCTATTTAAGCAAATTCAGTGGAAAAGATGGCCGTTCTTTCTGGATTTTAGGCCGGGCTGTCTATATGCCCCATTTCGGGGGCATATAACCCTTCGTCTTTTCAACAGATTCAAGCTGTAATTTTCAAACTATGGAGCCAGATACTTCCTATTCCATGACAGAGACAGAAGAATATTGTTTTGGCTTCAGTGACAAGCTCTTTATAATAAGCTTTTATTTCTAATCCAGCTGCTTATATGCCTATTGAACATCCTGATCCTATCTGGGTCCTCGACAGTGAAAGCCTTAACCATTACTGCCAGCAGTGGCTTGAGCTGGATGCTATAGCACTGGATACAGAATTTATCCGCACAGACACCTTTTATCCCATTCCCGGGCTGATCCAAGTGGGTACGGGTGAAGAGGTTTTCCTGTTAGACCCGCTCAGTGTTCAGGACTGGGGCCCATTTGCCAGGGTTCTTCAGTCCAAGTCTGTCGTCAAGGTACTTCATGCCTGCGGCGAAGACCTGGAAGTGTTCAATATCTTGACCGGTTGCCGACCCGTTGCATTACTGGATACGCAGCTGGCTGCTGCTTATGCAGGGCTCGGGCACTCCTTAAGTTACCAGAACCTGCTGAAGACCCTGCTTGAAGTGGATCTGCCCAAGGATGCTACCCGTTCAGACTGGCTGCAACGTCCACTGACAGAAGCTCAAGTCAGCTATGCAACACTTGATGTCGTCCACCTGTTGGAAGCCTACCAGTTATTGCTGAAACAATTGCAGGACAAACCCCAGTTACAATGGGTTCAAGAAGACTGTGATGCTCTGCTGTCCTCTCCTTTATTCCCGGACCCCAGCGAAATCTGGAAAGACGTCAAGCGGGCATGGCAACTGCGCCCCCAGCAGCTGGCAGTACTGCGGAAGATTTGTGAGTACCGGGAGTTGGAAGCCCGCAAAAGCAATACACCAAGAAACCGGGTCATTCCCAAGGGCAGCCTTTGGCCTATCGCCCGCGACATGCCTGACAATATACGTTCACTTTCTTCCATTCAGGACATGAAGCCCAAGACCCTTCGCAAATATGGTGAGATTATTCTGGACCTGGTCGAGCAGGCTAAAGATATTCCCGAAACGGAGTATCCAGATCAACTTCCAGCCCCTCTCCCTAAAGCGGCGAGAGACTACGGCAAACTGATCAAAGCCTGGGTACAAGAGAAATCTGCGGAACTGAATATTCCTGTAGAGCTGCTCTTTCCTGGCAAGATGTCCAATGCGCTTTTACGTCAGTGGCAGAACAACGGCCAATTCTCCATCCCTGAAAGCATTAAGGGATGGCGTCAGCGGGAAATTGCCAAACCTTTGATTCTTGCACTGAAAGAACACAAAACTGACCAGAGATAATCGTGACTCAAGTCCACTTTTCCTCTGTTTCATAGCAATTTTAAAGAAACGATTATTATTATGTCTAAATTGATTGCCTCCATTTTCAAAAGCAGTAAGCGCAATGAGATGTATCTCTACGTCGAAAAACGCGATCAACTGGAAAAAGTCCCTGAAGCACTTCACCAGGCCTTCGGTAAAGCGACCCATGTGATGGATGTACTGTTAACACCGGAACGTAAACTGGCCAGAGCTGACGTTGAACAGGTGATCTCAGAGATTGAAGAGAAGGGCTTTTACTTACAGATGCCTCCTGCCGAAGAAGACTATATTCAGCACCTTCCTGAAGAATTGCTGAGCTTTAACGACCCGGTATGACGACTCCTTTCTGGCTGACCAAATCCCTTAATCAGATGACCCCCGAAGAGTGGGAAAGTCTCTGCGATGGCTGCGGTCGCTGCTGCCTGCAAAAGTTGGAAGATGAGGACACAGGGGAGGTTCACAACACTTCTCTGGCCTGCCAGCTGCTGGATATCGCCAGTTGCCAGTGCTCAGACTACGCACACCGCAAAGAAAAGGTGCCCGAGTGTCTAAAGCTAACCGTGAGCGATATTCCCCATTTCCACTGGCTGCCAGATACCTGCGCCTATCGCCTGCTGGCCGAAGGCAAACCACTCTTCGATTGGCACCCTCTGGTATCAGGCGAGACTGACAGTATTCACCATGCTGGTATTTCAGTCAGGGCTTTCGCACAATCAGAAACAACAGTGCCAGAAGAAGACTGGGAGGATTACATTATCCCCCTTCAAAATATTGACCCGTGAGCTCACAGATAACGGTTAACTTTATCCTTTCCAGGGAGCAACAAAGTCTGCTGGATTGAGCTCATCCACTTTCTTTGTGGGTCCTGTGGGCGTCCCCAGGTAAATAAACCCTAACAGTCGTTCATTGTCTGAAAGACCCAAACCTTTTGCGGTGCCAGAGTAATATGAGACAGCACCCGTTCGCCACATAGCCCCCACCCCCTGGGCAAAAGCTGCATGCAGAATATTCTGGGCGGCGGCACCGGCAGAAAGATATTGTTCCAGCTCTGGAACTTTCGGGTGTTCCTGTAAATTACAGATCAATGCAATCAGAACCGGTGCACGCAATGGCAGGCCTTTCAATCGCTCTACCGCGTCAGGAGAAAGGTCAGGCTGCTCTGCCACAGCAGAGCGTGCAAACAGTTCACCCAGTTTGAGCCTGGCACCTCCTGTAATGGTTAAAAAGCGCCAAGGTCTGAGTCTGCCATGATCAGGTGCTCTCAGCGCCGCTTTAAATATCATTCTTAACTGTTCAGCGTCAGGGCCGGGGTCAGTCAGAACAGGACGCGAAACTCGTTGAGTCAGCGACTCCATAATCATAGATTGATTGTCCATGAACCATTAATCCTTAAAATAGGGCTCGAACGGGAAAACTGCGACTGCATTGTGATAGTTTGATAGACAATGGTATTACTGGGCTATCCTATCTTGCCAGCGTTTTTACCCATTGAGCTGAGCAAATGACTGATACTGCTAGAGCGGATACTGCTAGAGCGGATACGACCCGCTATTACTGCCACCTTCATTCAGCCTATTTTCCAGCAAAGAATGATAGTGTTATAGTCAATGCCTCTGGCAAAGACCTGTCCGGGACGACAGGAAATTCCAGACATCCTGAAACACGGGTATGATGAATTAACCCGCCTGAACTGTATTTTAAGGCATGACAATAAGAAAACATCCATGAGCGAGAAGTGCGCCAATGTGAGTGACTCCGAACGTTTCCATGGGAAAATAAGTGCCAGGGGTGCAATGGCGAAGCAAGCAATCTTCAGCAGTTTACACAGTCCTGTCGGTAGAGATTATCAGGCCAGGGTTCTGGCTTATACTCTGGTCGCCCTGAGCATCGGTTTCGGGATTTACAAGGACACGCTCCCCAGCCATATGATTTTCTTTGGGGTCTATGCTGCTGTCTACCCACATATTGCCACTCTACTGTTTTTTTTCCTGAATCAGCTTTACCCCAAAAAGCATAAGCCAGCCTCTCTGGTGGTCGACTCCATGAATGCAGGCATCTTTCTGATTGCAGCAGGCCTGCCTCCTGTAGAGTCCATGCTATTCAGTATGATTTTGATGTGCAGTGGCATCATTCGCTATGGTCTGATTTCTCTGGCCGTGATTCCCGTTCTGATGCTGGCGTCCGGAGGTGTCACTTACTTCCTTCTTCCCCAGCCTCTGATGAGGCCTATGCCTGTTACTTTCACCCTTGTGTCTGCGCTCTCTGTCATGATTTATATGCTCTACCTTGCCTGGATCATACGACAAAAACACAAGGTTTTTGTGGACCTCAGAGACAAGGCAAAAGCCCAACAGCGTCGATACACCATTCTGGCCAGCAGCTTGACCAAATACCTTTCTCCTCAAGTCTGGCACTCGATTTTTGTCGGACGAAAAAGTGCAAAACTGGAAAGCCAGAGAAAAAAACTGACTGTTTTCTTCTCCGATATCAAGGGATTTACGGAACTGTCTGAAGAACTCGAGCCAGAAGCCCTGACGGATATGCTGAATCAGTATCTGACCGAGATGTCGAAAATAGCGCTTAAGTACGGCGGAACTATCGACAAATTTGTAGGCGACAGCATTATGATTTTCTTCGGTGACCCCCGCACCCGAGGTCCCAAAAAAGATGCTCTGGCGGCAGTTTCAATGGCGATCGCCATGCGACGCCACATGAAGGTTCTACGTCATCAATGGCGTAAGCAGGGGATTGAACGACCACTGGAAATTCGCATGGGGATCAATACAGGCTATTGCACAGTAGGAAATTTTGGTGCCGAGAACCGAATGGATTACACCCTGATCGGCAAGGAAGTGAATCTGGCCAGTCGCCTGGAAAGTCAGGCCGATGCCAATCAGGTCCTGATCTCTCATGAAACATGGTCGCTGGTCAAGGAAGTGATACTTTGTCAGTCAGTCGGCGTACTCAGAGTAAAAGGATTCAGTCGTTCTGTTCCCTGTTACCGGGTTCTGGATTTCCGTCGTAATCTAGGCCAGAAACAAAGTTATATGGATTACGAAGCCAAAGGGTTTTCAATTTATGTAGATGGGGACACGATAGATCATAAAGATAGAAAAGAGATCATACGAAACCTGAAGTTAGCGGCTCAGAAACTTGAGCGAGAAATTATGACAGAAGACAACAGCTAAGCAACACACCCACATATTTCTTTTTAATGGCGTATAGTCTTCTGACATCCATGGTGGTTTACCTTCATCACTTTTCTTCTCCTCGTCATGAATTTGCAGAGTACCTATACCGTCGGCTAATCCAGAGGCCTCATCCTGCAGTTGTACCGTTTGACCTTCCTGCTCAGCCAGATCCTCATGACTCATTTCTTCAAACACGGTGTAAACGGCAGGCAAACTATCTGAAGCGGACGTTAAAAAACCGTCATAGGCACTTATCTGAACATTCCCATCAGCGTTATGAAACACTTTCAAAGTAACAGGAATTGTAGTGCTGGCAGATTCAGGGAGATGGACATGCACCAGCCAAACGGGTTGATTTTGCTGATCACTTATAACATGAACCTGATGAAACTGAAGTAATAACTGGCCAAACAATTCAGGTACAAACAACAGGTTTGTTTGCTGAGTATTGATTGCGCCTCCTGAAATAAAATGTTGAGACAACCATAATGCACTGCTGCCAGTAACACTCGCCTGATTAAACGCATCAACCTGAAAGCGATATGTCTGATCATACTGCATCATCTGGCCCGTGAAATATTCCAAACCAGTGAGCGCTCCATAGTTACCCTGACGAGCCCATCCTTGTCGCTGGAGTAACACTGTGGAAAGCACCTGGGAAGGACTGGCATCTCTCATACCCCGACGATCCATTGCCATGCATTGATTCTGCCATTCCACAGTAAAGGTTCGGGTGATAGCCAGATTGGATAAGTGCGTTGTATAGGTCTTTGTAGCCGACGCAGGAAAACAACACAACAGAGCAAGAAGTGTAAGAGCAAAACCAAACTGTCTGCAGGAGAACGGCACCGGGCATAAACCATTTTTTTACACAGGTAAAATAATAGACTATTCCCGGCGTTTAATAGGCCCGTTTACTGTCTGATCAGACGCAAGTCATCCTGTTCTGCCTGATGAGTGCTGCGCCATGGATTAATATCCAGACCTCCCCGGCGAACATAACGGGCATAAACCGTCAGTGATTCCATCTTGAACCGTGCCTGAATCTCTGTGAACACCCTTTCTACACACTGCTCATGAAACTCCTGGTGCCCTCTGAATGAACAGATGAATCTCAGGAACGACTCATGACTGATGGCTTCACCTTTGTATTGAACAACCACTGTGCCCCAATCTGGCTGCCCGGTCACCGGACAGTTGGACTTTAACAGGTGAGAGTGAATGGTCTCTTCTCTATCACCTTCCGTTCTTTGCAACAGATCGGGAGAATAGTCATAACAATCAATCGTCACATCCAGCTCATCAACCCCCGTACCGGGTGCTGGCTTGAATCCAAAAGCCTCCATCTCAGCAACGGTCATCAACTTCACTCTGACCGGTGCGCCTGCCGCCTGACTCAGGTCCTTTTCCATAACGGCCTGAACATGAGCAACCGATTCAAACTGAGACTGATTGAATGAATTCAAATAGAGTTTGAACGACTTGGATTCAACCAGACTGGGAGAGTTACAAGGCAACTCGAAGCGGCCTATCATGGCCAACGGCTTGCCCTTACTGTCCAGCCAGGACAGTTCATAGCCATACCAGACGTCACTGCCTACAAAAGGTAGATTTTCCGGGTCCAGACCCAGTTCCAGCTGCTTCTCCTTTCGGGGAATAGGGAACAAGAGCTCCGGATTATACTCAGACGGGTACTCACTGTTTTTCCCCAATGGGGAAGCATTCACTAATTCGCTCATATTTTCACTCTGATAAAACTCTGCCTGACGCCATGAGTTGATAACCCATTCAATCCAGAACATGTCAGAAAGCAGCACCTCAAGGCAACTTTGACTACGTTTGCACCCTGAAGAGTAGATCGAAAAATCGTGGAATCATACGCAGATCAGGCAAAAGCTGCCAGAGCGGAAAGCGCTCATGGATGCAGAAGAATACTCTCGCGTCCAGAAAAGATAGAAGAGAACATAGAGTCAGGAGGAATCCGGACTTTTACAAAAATGAACCCATGCGGTCAGGCAATAATTACCCTACCCCCCGTTCACCCCGGGCCTGTCGAAGGGTGCTGGTAATGCACTTCGACAGGCTCAATGACTTGCTTAGTTTCTCAGGCCTTTACCCACTCTCAACAAGTGCAGAGCCCAGGTCGCCATTATGACAATAGCTACAGTCATAACAACAAAAGCCCAGCCAATACTGATGCCACTGTCCTGCCCCAGAATGCCGTAACGAAAAGCATTCACCTGATAAAGAATCGGGTTCAGCAGAGATACAGACCGGAAGGGTTCAGGAAGAACATCCACAGAGTAGAATACACCGCCCAGATAGGTGAGCGGAGTCAATACAAACGTTGGAATGATGGCTACATCATCAAATTTTCTGGCAAACACGGCATTAATGAAGCCACACAGTGCAAACAGAGTAGCGGTCAGAAACACTGCCAGTAAAGTAATCAGAATATGATGCACCTGAAGCTCCACAAAGAACGCCCCCAGCAGCATCACCAGGACACCTACATATAATCCCCTGACAACACCACCCATGGTGTATCCAGCCAGAATAATCCAGTTTGGTACTGGCGACACCAGCAGTTCTTCAATACTCTTCTGAAACTTGTTGCTGAAGAAACTGGAAGCCACATTACTGAAACTGTTGGTAATAACCGCCATCATAACCAGTCCTGGTACGACAAAAGTCATGTAATCAAAGCCTCCCATTTCACCTACTCTGGAGCCAATCACAGCACCAAAAATAACGAAATACAGAGACATTGTGATAGCCGGCGGCAACAACGTCTGTGGCCAGATACGCATGAAACGACGAATTTCTTTGCTGAAAATGGTGTTAAACGCAACCAGATTATACTTCCATTCACTCACTGTGCGCTTCTCCCCTTCTCGGCTGCACTGCTGCTGGTTGTTGCCGGACTGTCAGAAGTCAGACTGACAAACAGCTCCTCCAGTCGATTGGACTTGTTCCTCATACTGGCCACTTCTATACGGCATTCACTCAGCTGCTGGAACAGGTCATTAACGCCCTGATCTTTTCCAACTTCAACCTCTATGCTGTAGCTGTCTATTTTCTTGACAGAATAACCGACAAAAGTCGGAAGATCGTTAATGGGCTCATTAAGATCCAAAACAAAACTCTCCTGCTGAAGTTTACTCAGCAGCGCCTTGGTGCTGGTATTTTCAACAATCTCACCGTTATCAATAATACCGATATTACGACAGAGCTGTTCGGCTTCTTCCAGATAATGGGTAGTTAAAATAATCGTGGTGCCCTGCTCGTTAATTTCTCTCAAAAAATCCCAGAGAGAACGTCGCAACTCAATATCAACACCCGCAGTCGGTTCATCCAGTATGAGCAGTTTGGGTTGATGAATCAGAGCCCTGACAATCATCAGGCGGCGTTTCATACCACCGGACAACATTCTTGAGATGTTATGTCGCTTGTCCCAAAGACCCAGTTGTTTCAGGTATTTCTCAGCACGCTTACGTGCTTCTTTCGCAGGAATGCCGTAGTAACCGGCTTGCGTTACAATGATATCTTCAACTTTTTCAAACTGATTAAAGTTAAATTCCTGGGGAACGACGCCCAGCATCCGTTTAGCCTTAACAAGGTCTGTATCAATATCATGCTCAAATACTGAAACCTTTCCAGAACTCTTGCGAACAAGAGAAGAGATAATGCCTATAGAGGTCGATTTACCGGCACCATTAGGCCCCAGCAGGGCATAAAAATCCCCTTCTGCAACAGAGAGATCAATCCCTTTCAGGGCTTGAAAACCATTGTCGTATTGTTTTCGTAAATCCTGTATTTCCAGTGCCTGGGTCATGCTTTCATTATCCGTAGTATGCAGTATCTCCATTCCTGCAGTGATGCTGCACAGTTTCACTCGTACTTTAATAGTGAAAATCATTAATAGTGAAAATCATTTCATCACCCAAAGGTGACGAAATGATTCTCTTCACTCATGGCTGCTTTCTTTTCTCTCTTTGCATACCCCGTTGAGAGAAAGAGAGGCGTCCAGTCAACACTGTAACTGTGACCGTTTTTCCATCATCAGGGAATAGAAAGACATCCTGCTGCTCATGGCTGTCAGTACTTACATTGAGGGGGTCTTAACACCCTCTTTGCGACATAGCGGGCTTCACTCTCTTGAACGAAGTGGTATACCCAACAGAAGGATGGTTGAAAGAAGATTGAACTGAATGCTCAACCCCCTCCCAAAATGAAAAAGAGAATCATTCTATTATAAAATGAACAATTAAACGGCATTTTTAGATCATTTTTTTCTTGTCAGGCATCGATCAACTGGGTGAGTGCAGGTTGTAATTGTGGGTAGGTAAACTGAAAACCTTCTGCCAACAGACGCTCTGGATAGACATTCTGACCTTTCAGTACCATCTCGGAAGATTCCCCCAAAAGTAATTTCAGAATCATGGCTGGCATGGTTAGAAAGGCAGGACGATTGAGGGAGGCGGCAAGAGCCTTTGAATACTCTTTATTACTGACGGCTTTTGGAGCGGTAGCGTTAAAAATGCCTTGTACTGACTCTTTTTCAAGTAAAAACAACAGCGCATTGACCATATCGTCCATGTGAATCCACGACATCATCTGTTTACCAGAACCTAGCGGGCCACCTATTCCCAACCGAAAAGGTGGTAGCATTTCATGCATGGCGCCGCCTTCAGGATGCAAAACCACACTGGTTCTGACCAGACACACCTTGACGTCCAAACCTTCTGCACGCTTTGCCGCCTGTTCCCACCGAACACAAAGCCCGGCCGCAAAATCGTCTCCAGGATCAGAAGACTCATCTAATCGGGTAGCATCATCCCTGCCGCCATAAAACCCAATGGCTGAACCACTGATCAGACAACGCGGGCGATTCTCCATTCGCTCGATCAGATCAACCAGCTCAGAAGTCAGAGTAACCCTGCTCTCCAACAGCTGTCTTTTTCTGGAGGGCGTCCATCGCTCATCCATAACACCCTCCCCTGCCAGATTGATCACCGCATCGTAGGCAATAGAAGGATTGACTGCCGACAACGACTTTACCGGTTTCACTTCACTAGTGAGAAGACGACGAACTTCTTTTGCATCCTGCCTGCTCAATACTGTCATCCGATGACCTTTTGACAGGAGTTTCGCTACCAGCCGCCGGCCAATAAACCCTGTTCCCCCGGTAATCAGTATCTGCATGGTATACAAGCCCTGAAAGTTGCATTGAAAGTTGCCTTGAAAAGAGTGGGAATACCTCGTCAGCTTTATGAAAAGAAAAGCCAATACCTCATAATAAACAGCCATGAGTGTCTGAAACAATTTTTCACATAAAAAAAATACCCTGGGTCCCCTCAGACCCGGGTATTTGACTGGCTGGCTTATCACTGGTTCCCGCTTCTCTTTTTTATATCCTTGAATTCCCTGGCGCTGTTTTTATTAATTTGCCTAAGTGACCTCATAATACGTATTTTCCGATACGGCTATTTTGATCCAGATCAACAAACCTCGGTTTACCCTTATCTGAACTGACAGGCAGTACCGCTTTTTCAATGACATAAACTCAATTCTTTCAGGCTCTCTGAGCCTGAACGAGTTGCGATCACTTTCTGTACGAGCAAGCTCATCAAAACTCTCGCTTCCCACTGAGGCAATGTGCGACACCTGTACCCGTTACCATTAGAGATGTGAGTAGGCGGCAAGCTCGCGAAGCCCCATGAGCCTACGGGTAGTAGGTGATTGATTGATTGAGGTGAGGGAGCGCAGCCAACAACCTCACATCTTCAATGGTGATGGGTACATACCATTGACTATTGTTCTAGACGTTCACTGACACTATACGCAGCCCTGAATACCAGACATGGGTTTGTTTGTGACAGGTTTCTCAGTAACGGAGTCCTTAGCTTGGTTTTTTGATTTATGTCAACCATAATGAAACCGGTTTCAGTAACCGGTTTCATCTAGAAACAACACAATGTAGACTGAGTTTCATCACTATTTTATTGAATGCTGAACGTTATTTTTCAGACGCCTTTAAGGCTATTTCAGTAAAGTCACCGGATGCTCTCCGGCTAACCGTTTACCAGACAGGAGTATCACCATGGATCTAGAGTCCGCTGTAATGGAGATTATCATTAACTCTGGCCAGGCTCGCAGCTGCGCTTACGAAGCTTTGTCTAAGGCAAAAGCCGGAGACTACGAAGGAGCCGAAGAAATGATGGCTCACGCTCAAGAAGCTGCCAAAGGGGCACACCGGGTTCAGACCCAGCTGATTGAGGAAGATCAGGGCGAAGGCAAGACCTCAATGACCCTGGTCATGGTTCATGCTCAGGATCATTTAATGACGTCCATGCTGGCTCAGGAAATGGTTCAGGAGTTGATAACACTTCACAAAAAAGTCGATCAGAAGTAATAATGGCCGGATCACAGCATTTTTGTAGAGAATTTGCCTTTTTCTCATGGTGTTTCATCGATCACCATGAGCCCGTGGAAAAAGCTTTCACTTCCAGGCATCGAGATTCTCTCACGCATAGCTGCAGACAAAGACATTCAGGCTGCAACACACAATGATCCGGACTTCGCATGCCCGTAGCGCAAGAAAGTCGTGAAGAGAAGGGTCAGGCAGCTTTTCACGCAGGATTGGACTAATGGCAACAATAAAAGACGTCGCTGAGCGAGCAAAAGTTTCCCGGGCTACGGTCTCGAGAGTACTGAACAACACCGGACAGGTTACCGAGTCAACTCGCCTGCGGGTGAAAGCCGCTATGGACGAAATGAAATACCGTCCCAACCCTGTCGCTCAGTCTCTGGCCAGCAACACCACCAACACCATAGGCTTGATGATCTCATCTTTCCGAGGGGGTTTTTTTGGTGACCTGATGGCTGAAGTTCAACAGGTTGTGGATTCTGCCGGTAAAGTAATGATTGTCACCCAGGGCAAACACAGCGCAGAAAGTGAGCGAGCCGCAATCGACTATCTGATCAACATGAGAGTCGATGGACTGCTACTTCATGTGCGATACCTGAGCGATGAGGAACTGATTACCATTGCTGAAACGGCGCCTCCCTTTGTACTTCTGGATCGCTATGTCGATGCGCTGTCCGATCGCTGCATTACCTTCGATCACATCAAGGCCAGCGACAGCGCTGTAGAAGTTCTATTGAAAAACGGTCACACCGGTATTGCCTGCCTGGCAGGGAAACTGACCAAATCCAAGGCAAAAGAACGTTTTCAGGGATACGCCAATGCCCTGACCCGTCACGATATTGCTTTAGACATGGACCTTGTAACAGAAGGCAATTATACGAGGGAGGCCGGATATGACGGAGCCAAGCAACTGCTGCTAACCGGTAAACCGTTTACCGCCGTCTATGCCTGCAGTGAAGAAATGGCAGCAGGCTGTATGGACGCCTTTCGTGAAAGCAACATTCGTGTACCCGAAGACGTTTCCCTGATCAGTTATGACAGTGTGGATCTGTGTACTTTTCTGACTCCACATGTTTCCGCACTGCATTTCCCGGTAACTGAGATGGCCAGCGTAGCGGGCACACTTTTAATGAACCGACTCAGGGAGGAAGGTTTTAGCAGGCCAGAGCACACGCATTTTGACGGTGAACTGCGCCTGAGACATTCAGTAAGGAAACTCAAATAGTTTTCGGTCAGACAGTCTTCTGCCCGTAGTCTGTGTCTGCTGGCTCACAACAAGAGCTTTGCAAAGCCTGAAGCGACTGCTGTCCGAAACCAACAGCCATGAGCCTAAATACAACCATGAGCCGAAATTCAGCCATGAGCCGAAAATGCAGCCTCATCATGAATGATTAGAAATAGCTGCAATCCGGATATGGCTGCATTTTCATAGCAAAGACATTCTGCAGCCATAGCCCCTGCCGATTCATCATTATGCAGGCAGAGAGTGGCAGCAGTCGGAAGTGAAGGTATACAGATGAAAAAACTGAAACTCGCCGTCATTGGTGGTGGCAGCAGTTATACACCAGAACTGATTGAAGGGGTGATCAAGAGAGCCGATCGCCTGCCTGTAGCCCAGATTGATCTGGTGGATATTGACGCCGGCCGCGAAAAGCTTGAAATTGTTACACGCCTGGCTCAGCGTATGGTTTCCAAGGCCGGACTGGATATTACTGTACGCGCCACTCTGGATCGTCGTGAAGCCATCAAAGATGCCAGCTTTATCATGACCCAGCTGCGCGTTGGCGGCCTGGCTGCACGCGCACGCGATGAACGCATCCCTCTCCAATACAATGTCATTGGCCAGGAAACTACCGGCCCTGGCGGACTGGCTAAAGCACTCAGAACCATCCCAGTACTTCTCGATATTTGTCGCGACATTGAAGAGCTGGCTCCGGAAGCCTGGCTGATTAACTTCACCAACCCCGCAGGCATGGTGACTGAGGCCATCAGCAAATACACCAAAGTCAAAGCTCTTGGCCTGTGTAATGTCCCAATTCACATGCATCACGATGTTGCAAAAGCGTTCAATGTTGATTTTGACCGCATCAAAACCACCTTTGCTGGCTTGAACCACCTGGTATGGATGAGCGACGTTCGCCTCGATGGCAAAGACATTACCGGCGACCTGATTGAAAAACTGTGCGACGGCGCCCATATGAATATGAACAATATTCATGAATCTCCCTGGGATCCTGACTTCCTGCGCGGCCTGGGCGTCATCCCCTGCCCTTACCACCGTTACTTCTATATGCAGGACGAGATGCTGGCAGAAGAACAGGAAGCCGCCAAGTCAAAAGGGACTCGCGCAGAGCAGGTTATGAAAACCGAAGAAGAACTGTTTGAGCTCTACCGCGACCCTGATCTGGACATCAAACCCCCGCAGCTGGAAAAGCGCGGAGGGGCTTATTACTCCGACGTTTCCCTGAATCTGGTTGATTCCTTGCACAATGACACCGGTATGATCAATGTTGTCAATACCGTTAACAACGGTGCCATCAGCAACATGCCCAACGACTGCGTTGTAGAAATCAGCTCTGTTATCGACAGCGGTGGTGCCCACCCGATTTCAATGGGCGCGTTGGCAGACAATCAGATTGGTCTCGCCCGTGCAGTCAAATCCTATGAATCCCTTGCAGTTGAAGCGGCTGTTCATGGTGACTACAGCAAGGCATTGCAAGCGTTGACCGCTAACCCTCTGATCCCCAGTGCCAAGATTGCCAAGTCTATTCTGGATGACATTCTGGAACAGAACGCTGACTACCTGCCACAGTTTGACCTGAAAAAATAATTCAGGTTGCAAACTGAAGCACACTTCCCGGTACACTCACCGGGAAGTCACAACTGTTTTCTAGAGAAGAACATGTGATCGCCGATCTGCTATCACAGGAGAAGTCATGAAACTGATTGCCAACGCTGATGATTACGGCCTGAGCGAAGGGGTCAATTACGGCATCATTGACGCTTATCAGAACGGCATTGTTCGCTCTACCACCATGATGGTAGGCATGCCAGGGGAAACCCATGCTGTTGAACTTGCCAGAGTCAACCCAGGCCTGAAAATCGGTATTCACCTTCGACTCACTGCTGGTCAATCGCTGTGCTCAGGTCTGAAAACACTGACGAATGAGGCTGGGCAATTCAACAATCAGACTGATTTTTATGGCAATGAAAACATCTGTCCTGAAGAAGTTGAAAGAGAGTTCCGCGCGCAAATTGATCGCTTCCTGTCACTGGGTTTAAAGCCAACCCATCTTGACAGTCATCATCATTGCTATGGACATCCCGCTGCCTACACGGTAGTACAAAAGATTGCCAAAGAACTGGCTATTCCTCTACGAACTGTGGACTCAAAAGAAGTCTCCAGAATCGGTGAGTTTAGCTATCGTTTCAGCGATGAGTTTTACGGTGATGTCAGCGAATCCATGTTATTGGATATCGTGGACAGGGAAATTGCCAGGCAGGGTCAAAACTGCATTCTGGAAGTCATGTGTCATCCCGCTTACATTGACCCCGCTCTGTATCAAATGAGTTCGTACTGCATTCAACGTGTCAGAGAAACTGAGATTCTCAATTCTGACTCGGTTAAGCGAGCCTTGGCAGAGCGCGGAGTGGAACTGACGGACTACGATTTCGTTACACAGCTAGCAGGCTGACCGGGAACAGACAGTCCAGCCTAAAATCCAGAACCTGTCGAAGGATGCTGATGATGCACTTCGACAGGCTTCAGTACAAACGGTATCAGGTATAACGTTTGGCTGCACCAGGAGCCAGACAAACACATCAAATGCCGTCTAATCCAGACTTTCTCTGCATTTTCAGCGAAAGCACTTCGCCCTGCAACCAGCATAAATCTGTCTCTCCAGTCTTGTGGATAACGCCTCTTGAAAAGTTCCTTTTTATTTCATGGAGATGACATTTTTGTGAACCCTGTCACAGCAAAGATCTGAAAATAGAGCACAATAATAATCACATGTAACCGGTTTCATTCTCTGATTCAGTCGTACAGGTATGCCGTCCAATAACAAAGTGAATTCAATCAAACTGCCCCAGTAGCAATTCTGCAAACAGGCCCCTGAGAGAAACTCACACCAATAAGACATACACAGGGACACAACAATAATGAAAATCTTGACCAGGTCACTGCTGAGTGCAGCCGTCAGTACAGTTGTTGCTTTTTCTGCATCATCAGCCGCATCTGCAGATGAAGCCTCGCCTTTCTTCTCAGACTCATCCATTAGCGGCAGTGTAAACTTTTTTCTGCGTGACCGGGATCGTGCAGGCACCGATGCAAACGGCAAAGACACCTCTAAAACAAGCAACCTTGATCACGGCTCTGCTTTTGCCAACCTCAGCTTTCAGTCTGGTTACATCAATAATTTTGTTGGCCTGGACGCCATGGTGTATGCGACCTATGACATGTGGCAAGACGCAAGCGCTGACCATGAAATGAACTTCTGGAATATTGATAACCCCTATGACAAGAAGCCGGAAGATGACAAATGTACAAATATCTGGACTGACTGTAATGCAAACGGAGTTTCCCTTGGAACTGCAGCTCTGAAATTCCAACTGGGAGAGAGCAGCACTGCTAAACTGGGTTATTTCCAGCCATCGGTACCCAGTACACTGGGTGTTAACTGGTCTTTTGCACCAGGAACCTATCGCGGTGGTGAAATTGGCACCTCGATCAGCGGACTCTCACTCGGTCTGGTAGTAGCGGACCAATACAAGGCTCCCTGGTATAAAGACGACTACGAGTTCAGAACCACGCTTAACAAAGATGCGGGCGAGGTTTATTCAACAGGTGCACGCTACACACTGGAAAATGGTCTTGCCATTGATGTCGGCTATGGTGCGCTGACCGATGGCGACAGGAAAAATGCCCATATCAAACTAAAGGGCGAATCTGCTGGCGGACTGAACTGGTCGCCTCAGCTTTACGTTACCCGTGATGATGAACAGTATGACTCCACTGCCTTCCAGCTTGCTCTGCTGACAAGCATGTCTTCAGGTCAATACTCTTATAGAGCTGAAGCAACCTACACATCTGCGGAATCAAAAGTAAAAGGCGTGTCAGAAAACTTCACCTATCGACTCACTAAACAATTTGGCGGGTCGAATGGTGCTTACGACATCTGGTGGAATAACCGCTCTGATTTTAACCACGATGAAGAGCTGGCATTCTTTCTTTCTGCCAGTCGTGATTTTTCAGATATCGATGCCCCTGGCTTCAGTGCCGGCATCAGCGGCGCATACGGCTTTGGCTCCAAGGCAACCGGGTATGATGATCTCAAAGAATATGCCTACAGTTTGTTTGCAAACTACTCTATCCAGAATGGAGCCCTTAAAGGTGCCACCATTGGACTGCACTTTACTCAGTACTTTAACGACACAGATGCCCCTGCCTGGAATGGTTATACCAACCTCTTCCAGGATGAAACCGACTTCAAACTGATCTTGAGCATGCCGTTCAGCATCAAAGAATAATCAGGAGCAACCCGGGATAAAAAAACGGAGCCGATTGGCTCCGTTTTTTTATCCCGTCAGGAAGAATTTGTTTATCTGTGTCCAACCCGACCTGGATTGACAATCATGCCGCTCTGCTCCAAACCACCACTCACCGCCACTACTTTCCAGGTTCCTATGCCACTGCTGAAAGGCAGAATGACATGGGCTCGGCCTGTCTCGTCAACATCCCCCTGACCAACAACATTACCATTAATGTCCATCACCATAACCTGTCCAACTGATACAGGCTGACCCTGGCTCATAACATTCACATTAGCCATGTTGCCAAACATACTGCCAGATACATCCAGGTCAGCAGCAGAGGCAGCCATTGCAAACACTGTCAGGGCTGCAGCAGCACTCATTTTGATGGTTTTCTTCAGCATGTTTATCTCCTTGAAATAAGTATTCAGACGCACAGCCCAACCAGTGGCTGTATAAAACTCATATTAGGTGTCTGTGCGACAAAGCCATTAGATCCTACATAGCTCGAAATAGAGTTTCCGATCTTGCTCATTACTTAATGCTCTAAGAAACAATGCTGGCAGCTCTATTTTAAGATCCCTACTCAAGTCAGAGATCACAAATAAAAAGCCATCCTCAGAAAAATTCAATAAAACTCTTATAATTCAGTTAGTTATAACAAATAAAAAGCGCGAAAATATGACACTTATTGAATGATTTTATCTGTTGAAGCGTGATCATTTGACATCAGAATCGTTGACGACTTCTTCCATCCGCCAAGTCTTTAATACCTTGATAAATCAGGCCCACTAACAATATCACGAACCAGACTCAATCATTCCCGTGATTTTCAATCCATTGACATGCCTTTTCTTCTGGTAGCTGTTGAGGTTTTGCTTTCGAGCCCAGTCGCAAACAAAATCTCAACAGACCTTAATCAGACAAATGTTTTCCTACGCTCACGGTGGTTTGGTCTATTATTCCATGAATTCATAAACCATCAATTTGCTCTCTGTTTAGAATCTTCTCCCCGGAGTCTCCCCAATGTTCAAATCTGCATTCGGCACACTTCAGCAGATAGGTCGGGCACTCATGCTGCCTGTAGCCGTACTACCTGTTGCAGGGATACTGCTGGGTGTAGGCAGTGCCGGCTTCGATTTTATTCCAGACCTGGTCTCAAGCATCATGGCTCAGGCCGGAGGCATGGTATTCGGAAACCTGCCTATCATCTTTGCCATCGGCACCGCCATCGGTCTCACCGATAACGACGGAGTCTCATCCGTTGCAGCCACCGTTGGCTATGTGGTCATGCTTGGCACGATGGGCGTCATGGCCGCAGAACTGGAGGTAGAACCCAGTTCGATTATGGGCATTGACACAATTGAGACGGGGGTTTTCGGCGGGATTATTGTTGGCATCATGGCGGCCTCATTCTTTAACCGCTTTTACAAGATCAAACTACCGGATTATCTCGGCTTCTTTGCCGGAAAGCGGTTTGTCCCTATCATCACAGCCATCGGGGCTATCTTTCTGGGGATTATCCTGAGCTATATCTGGCCTCCTATTCAGGATGGTATTGATGCCTTCTCACAATGGTCTGTGACTGAAAATCCGGTTATGGCAGGCTTTGTCTATGGTGTGATTGAACGCGGCCTGATTCCATTTGGCCTGCACCACATCTGGAACGTACCTTTTCAGATGGAAATGGGCGAATTTATTGATCCATCAGGTAATGTTTATACCGGCGATATAGCTCGCTTCTTCGCAGGTGACCCTACAGCAGGATTCCTCGCAGGCGGCTATCTTTTCAAAATGTTCGGTTTGCCCGCCGCCGCCATTGCCATCTGGCATTGTGCCAAGCCGGCAAACAAACATAAGGCTGCTGGTCTGATGATCTCAGCAGCACTGACCTCATTACTGACAGGCATCACAGAACCCATAGAGTTCTCGTTTCTATTCGTGGCTCCGGTACTGTATGTCATTCACGCGCTCCTGGCTGGACTGGCATACGCCATTACCAATTATCTTGAAATCAAAATGGCCATGTCATTCTCCAATGGCCTGATCGACTATGCCCTCTACTACGGTATAGCGACTAAACCTTCCTGGATAATTGGCCTTGGGCTGATCTACGCGGTGGTCTACTATGTCATCTTCAGAGTTATGATCACCTTGATGGATCTAAAAACACCGGGACGTGAAGACGAAACTGAACTTGTAGCCAAAGTGGTCGCTTCCAGCGACCTGGCCAGAAACCTTATTCTGGCCTTTGGAGGCAAGGGAAATATCAAGAACCTGGATGCCTGTATCACTCGCTTGAGAGTCACGGTCAACAACCCTGACGATGTTGACCAGGATGCGATTAAACAACTGGGAGCTACCGCCGTAGTGGTGGTAGGCCAGAATATGCAGGCTATTTTTGGTACTCAGTCCGATAACATTCGGACTGAGATGGAAGAAGCCATTAAGGCCATGTAATACCAATCGTACTTTCTAACTACGCTATTGCGCTGGCAATCTGAACACCAGCCCTGCGTTGGAACTCCTCGCAATAGCTAGCTATTACTCGTCGTTCCGCCTTGTTCTGCCGTCCAGCTTGCCATGCTCATTACGGTAGTTAGAAAGCACGATTGGTATAAATCCAGTCAGAATCATTGATAAGATTCTACCGCTGCGCAGAGGGAACGGACTCTCTCCACAGACACCTCTCCCTCTTCCAGAACACTGCTGTATGCGTGAACACTGGTTGAATGATCTTCTACGGATAACTGCTGAAGAATCTTACTGATATTTTCAGGGCCTACTCCCCCTCCTATCACCAGCTCCAGCCGGTTTTTAGCCCTGAGCATCAGCTGCTCAAGCATTCTAACCCCTTCAAAAGCGCCATCTGCAGACCCCCAGGCTGTTCCACTACTTAATATACGATCAACGCCGTATTGAATCAGGACATCCAGGCTCTCAAACATATTGGGCGTAGCATCCAGTGCACGATGGAACGTCACTGACAGATTACGTGTTTTTGCAGTGTCTACCAGCTGGCCCAACACATCTCGATTAATGGTATTCCCGGGGAGTTGAAGTGCACCAATAACAACACCATCTGCTCCAGCCAAAGCCGCATCGGAAATCTGCTGCTCCATTAGCTCAACTTCTTCGGTTCCAAAAGAGAAGTCACCACCACGGGGGCGAATCATGCAGAGCAATCCACAACGATCCTGAAATGCCTTTCTGGCCGCTTCCAGGTGCGCCATAGCGGGTGTAGTACCTCCGACCGACATGTCACCACACAACTCTATTCGTGATGCTCCTCCTTCGTAGGCCGCTGCAACAGAGCGATAAACATAGTCTGGATTCAGACTGTTGACGCAAATCTCAACAGGGATTGGCAAGGTATAACTCCTGGATGCCCATAGCGAAATAAAAACGACACTAAGAACCTATTATAGAAGCCTGTCCTGCTTCTCTTTGTGACTGAAGTCATAGACAGGAGAACTCTGACAACGATAAACAGATTCTCACAGATAGCACAGAAAAACATACTCTTTACAAAGGAGGGCGCACAAAACTAATCAATAGATATAGAGATTCTTGGGGAGTTAATGAGATGCTGACAACTCTGAATCAGAGCTGCACTTGTTGACTATGAAAAGGCAGCTCTATCAGACCCTGTAGCCATGTTTACAGCAACAGGATCAAGGAAGCTTACCTGTCATGCGAAGTACGTCATCGATCAGAATCTTATCCAGTCTCTGCTTCTGTTTAAGCAACTCCATCTTTCCCGGACTGACTCTGACCTTCACATTTTTTGGCTGGCCGCCTGTGATAACAGGAGGTATTGTAACGGTATATTCTTCATGGCTTGGATCAACAAAATCAGGCACAGAGTGTGGCATATCATCGAAGCGTTGCCCCGCCGGTTGATGCTTAAGGAGATCCTCACAATAAGACGCCATATAGGAAGAACAGGCTGTTTTAGCTCCCGTTTTCCCGGAATCTGAGCCTCTTCTTACAGTTGCATCAAAACCTGTACTTTCTCTTGTCTGATCTTTCTTTTCATCTGGCTTGATAGCAATACCAGCCAACCGGGCTGCCTGCTCAATTTGCTTTGATTCCAACTGCTTGAGTGTTGCCACCAGCTCCTGATGGGACATCTGGTTAAGGCGAGCTCGCCGTGACTGATCATAAGAGCGATAACTGTTCCCTTGTAGCAAAGGGCCGCCATCCAGATACTTGTAAACCGCCTCTCTTCGAACAGAATCAAGCTGTTCAATGACTACCTGTAATTTCTCTGTCTCTTTCTTATCCTCCTGGGACAGTGAGAACACCTTGAATGAATAAATCAACAGCAGGAAGCCGGTAATCACTAGCGCAATAAGTATTAAAATTCCTTTCATAACATCTCCTTCAGTCTGAACCTCTTGACCTTCACAAAGTAAGACCATGGCCTTCCTAGACGATTCAATCGCCGACAGCTTAGAAGAAGGAAAGAAAAACATCACTAACAGAGCGGTTAGGGCGAAACTCTAACCATTAGAAGTAACAGGAAAGCGGGAAAGCGGGAAAGCGGGAAAGCGGGAAAGCGGGAAAGCGGGAAAGCGGGAAAGCGGGAATATTGAAAGCCGGCAGAGCACCGGCTTCAAGATCCAGACAGACTTTATTTTCGAAAATAACAGTCCATCTGAACCAGTCAGAACATTACTTCATTTTAACAATCAGTAAATCATCACTGCCCTGAATCACTGAACCCGAAGCCTTTTCCAGAGAAGCCACGTCATCCATATTAGAGATAACAACCGGAGTAATGATGCTCTTGGCTTTTTCTTTCAGTAAGTCCAGGTCCACTTCAATCACCGGATCGCCAGCTTTGACCTGCTGACCTTCGCTAGCGATACGTTTGAACCCCTCGCCCTTAAGTTCAACCGTATCAATGCCAAAGTGAACAAACAGCTCAACCCCACTAGGAGTCTCCATACTGAAAGCATGATTGGTTTCAAAGATCTTGCCAATCTCACCATCACAGGGTGCAACCATCACCTTACCGGTAGGATTAATGGCAATGCCATCACCCACTACTTTGTCGGCAAATACGGGATCGGGCACCTCTTCAATGGGTACGACTTCACCGGTCAGTGGCGCTTTGATCACAGTTCCCTGATCAGCAGACAACCCCATACTTTTCTTGAGAGAGTCAAAAAGGCCCATCGCTTTCACCTTTTACTTCGAACGCATTGATTTTAGGAGCCCTTTGAAAATCAGGCCAGTCGACCTGATTGAAACTCCCGATTCCTTTCCGGATTAGCCACTGAAGCGTTTAAACTTCAGTGGCTGTGTATCCTTTATACGGTAACAATATCCGCCACTTTCAACAGATTACTGTCAATCGCATTATGCTTACTGATCGCTTCTTCCAGTGGCGTCTGAACAATCTTTTGATCACGAACACCGACCATTACACCACTAATGCCATCACGCAAGGCTTCAACAGAAGCTACTCCCAGTCGACTGGCCAGAACACGGTCATAGCAACTTGGCTTACCACCACGCTGAATATGACCCAGTACCGTCACTTTGACTTCATAGGCCGGGAAGTTTTCCTCCACCGCCCGAGACAGCTCAAACACGCCTCCAGACTTGTCACCCTCTGATACCACAACAATACTGGACGTCTTTCCCGCCCTGCCACTGTTTTCCAGGGAGTCCATCAACTGATCAATAGGCTTCTGATCTTCAGGAATCAGAATCTCTTCTGCACCTGCTGCAATACCTGCATTTAAGGCAATAAACCCAGCATCTCGACCCATGACCTCAATCAAGAAAAGGCGATTATGAGAAGTCGCCGTATCACGAATCTTATCAATAGCTTCTACAACCGTATTCAGTGCGGTGTCATAGCCGATGGTGAAGTCGGTTCCGAAGATATCGTTATCGATAGTGCCAGGAACACCAATACACGGAAGCCCATGTTCTTTCTCTAGTAGCATGGCTCCGGTGAAAGAACCATCACCACCAATGACCACCAGACCATCCAGCCCTGCCGCTTTGGCATTTTCATAAGCAGCGGCCCGACCTTCCGGAGTACGAAATTCCTGACAGCGGGCAGACTTCAGGAAAGTCCCCCCCTGATTGATTATATTGGCCACTGAGCGCGCATTCATTATTTCCAGGTCGTTATCAATCAGGCCTTTGTACCCTTCATGAATGGCGACCGGCTCAATGCCGTAAAAGATACAGCTGCGAACTACGGAACGAATGGCTGCATTCATGCCCGGAGCATCGCCACCTGAAGTAAGCACACCGACTTTTTTCAGTTCTGCCATGATCTGCTCGTCTCCTAAATCCCATCAGGGGAAGCATCAGGCATGCCGCTCAAACAACACGCCTGTATTGACTGAATTCTTTACCATAAATAACGGTTTATCCCATAAATGATAAACCGTTATTAAACGCTCATGGCTATTTAAACGCTCATGGCTATTTAAACGCTCATGGCTATTTAACAGTAACAATCTGCATGGTGTTAGTGCCGCCTTCGACTTCACCTGACTCACCCTTGGTCAGGATAATACGGTCACCGGATTCCAGCAGGCCACGTTCTTTCAGTTCTGCAATGGCTCGATCGTTCACTTCAGAGCCATACTTGCTGCCACTGTCAAAAGCCACAGACTCAACACCACGGAACAGAGCAACGCGACGCTCAGTGGTTTTGTAACGAGTCAGTGCAAAAATGGGCAGGCTTGTATTAACGCGAGACATCCACAATGGTGTAGCGCCGGTCTTGGTCAGGCAGACAATAGCCTTGACGCCTTCCAGACTGTTGGCAGCATGCATGGCCGCCAGAGCAATGGCGGCATCGGTTTCACCCGCATAAGCCTTGTCCAGGCTGCTGCCTGAAATCATTTCAGGGTATTTTTCAGCACCCTGACAGATACGGGCCATAGCCTTAACAACTTCGTGTGGACGCTTGCCTGTCGCCGTCTCTCCAGACAGCATCACTGCATCAGTACCGTCCAGAACCGCATTGGCCACATCAAACACTTCAGCACGGGTTGGCTGAGTATTGTGGATCATGGATTCCATCATCTGAGTAGCCGTAATGACAGGACGGTTCAGACGACGGGCAACATTGATCATTTGTTTCTGGACGCCGATCAGTTCAGCATCACCGATTTCAACGCCCAGATCACCGCGAGCCACCATTACCGCGTCAGAAGCCTTGATAACTTCTTCCAGCAGTTCGTGGCTTTGTACTACTTCAGCGCGTTCAATCTTGGAGAGAATGGCAGCACTACCACCCGCCTCACCCAACAGTTTGCGCGCCAGCTCAACGTCAGCGGCACTGCGCACAAAGGAAACGGCCAGGAAATCAACACCCAGAGAAGCAGCCAGCTTGATGTCTTCCTTATCCTTTTCAGTCAGAGCATCAGCAGAGAGACCACCACCGGCCAGGTTGATCCCCTTGTTATTGGACAGTTCGCCACCATCAAGCGTTGTGGTTACGATACGGGAACCTTCAATAGCTTTTACCTGCAAACTCAGACGACCATCGTCAAGCAGCAGCACGTCACCTACCTTGCAGTCATTCGGCAGGTTTTTGTAAGCCAGGCCAACCTGAGTCTCATCACCCGCATCAATAGGTAACTCAGCATCCAGAATGAAGTCTGCACCATCTGGCAGAATAATCTTGCCATTCTGGAAGCGACCGATACGGATTTTGGGTCCCTGCAGATCCCCTAGAATCGCAACACTGCGCCCCAGACGAGCAGCAATACTGCGAATGCGCTCTGCGCGGATGCGGTGATCATCGGCATCACCATGGGAGAAGTTCAGTCGAACAACGTTGACACCGGCTTCAATCAGCTTGGTGAGCTGTTCTTCGGATTCTGTGGCAGGTCCGAGTGTGGCAACGATTTTTGTGCGTCTGAGCATGATATCCTCTCGCGAATTCGCCACGAATCGACCCAGCACGATGAAACTACTTGAATGGAGAGTCGACCGAGGCATAAATGCCATACGGCAGTGTGACAACAGTTTTTAAGTGAGAAACGATCGACGTGTGCCAACCTCATTAAGGTAAACGCCTGCCGTAGTTCCTACATCTGTTCGATCTTGATAAAGCAGCAAAAAGAAGAATGTGCACCCTAAGAAACCAGCATGCCAATCTGGATCCAGTATAGTTGGCATGCTATTTCTCGACATCCCGGAGATTCACCGAATCTGTACATTCTCGGCTAACCACTCATACACCTTCTTCTTTTTGCTGCTTGCCAGCACCCTCTTTTCAGAGTACCAGTCCCCATCTGAAAAGCCTCACATCCGTGAGGCTTTTCAAGGACCTGAGTTCAGGCGCTCAGCAGAGCTTTGGCTGTATCCAACATACGGTTGGAGAAGCCCCACTCGTTGTCATACCAGGACATAACCTTCACAAGGTTACCCTGTACACGAGTCTGGGTCGCATCAAAGCTGGAAGAGAATGGACAGTGGTTGAAGTCCATGGAAACCAGAGGCTCATAATTCACATGCAGAACCTTGCCCATTGCTTCGGAAGACTTGGAAGCTGTGGCGATGATTTCGTTAACTTCTTCAACAGAAGTTTCACGACTGGCTACAAAGTTCAGGTCAACCAGGGATACGTTGATGGTAGGTACACGAACCGCCATACCGTCAAACTTACCCTTCAGCTCAGGAACAACCAGACCTACTGCTGCAGCTGCACCGGTAGCGGTTGGGATCATGTTCTGTGCAGCAGCACGGGCACGATACAGGTCAGTGTGGTAAACATCGCTCAGACGCTGGTCATTGGTGTAGGCGTGAATAGTGGTCATCAGACCCTTTTCAATAACCAGAGCATCGTTCAGAGGCTTGGCGATGGGGGCCAGGCAGTTGGTGGTGCATGAAGCGTTAGAAATAACGGTCATGTCAGAAGTCAGTGTGTCATGGTTAACACCGTAAACGATGGTAGCGTCTACTTCTTTGCCCGGGGCAGAGATGATGACTTTCTTGGCGCCAGCATCCAGGTGCGGCTTGCAAGCTTCCTTGGAACGGAACACACCGGTGCATTCAAAAACAACGTCTACACCCAGAGCAGCCCACGGCAGATTAGATGGATCACGCTCAGAGAAAGTCTTGATTTCGTCGCCATTGACGAACAGTGCACCCTCACCTTCTTCAACCTGAGCGTCGAAACGACCATGTACAGTGTCGTACTTGGTCAGGTGAGTATTGATTTTCGCATCCCCCAGGTCGTTGATAGCAACAATCTGGAATTCTTCACGACGACCTGCTTCGTAGAGTGCACGCAGAACGTTGCGACCGATACGACCATAGCCATTGATTGCGATTTTGATCATGACGTCTCCAATACCCTTAGTCACAGCGGGGTAGCCCGCTACCTCATTAGTAAATAGGATTTTCAGTGTGAATTCAGCTTCGTGAAAATACCTAGACACCTTGCTACACAAGGGTTTACAGGCACATTCAACAATCGACAGAATTAATCATCCCGCCCAACAAACAGTCACACCAAAGGACACTTTTATTCAGGGAATACAACAAAAGTTATCCCTATCGAACTGCCAGGGGTTGACACGGGATTGGAACGACGTTACAAATATGCTCAACAAGACACACAAAATCGCACACTCGAAAACATCATTATCCAGCGAATCTCTTCCTGGTAGATCGTTGTGCACACATCTAAAAGTACACAAATAGCGGGATTTCTTCATTCAGACGGCAATCTGATGGAGACTCCCCACGTATTTCAACAGGTAACAACACCTAACACTTTGACTCAGTGTTGCGCTACCTACCCGCCATCCATTAACTATACCTGAAAACACGTCTCGGTCTGGATGACGGCGCCCTGACCCATTGTCTGCGATCAGTACGTAATACTTCTTAGAGAATACCCGTAACAGCTTGACTATTACAGGCATTTTTTACCGCGAAATTATTTCAATGTCACGATGAACTCAGCCAGATGCTGAACTGCCTTTTCAGCGCCATCACCTTCACCAATGATGGTCACTGTTGAGCCTTGTGTCAGGCCCAGAGTCTGCAGTTTAAACAAACTTTTGGCACTGGCTTGCTTGCCACTCGCTTCCAGCTTAATGTCACACTCAAACGTCTTGGCTTCTTTTACGAACTGAGCAGCCGGACGAGTATGAAGGCCATTCTCAGCAGTGATCACAACATCTTTCTTAAACATTTTCGCTCTCTCTGTAACATGAGCACCTGCCAGGCATCGGGAAGCTTAATGACCTGACTCTGAAACAAATGCACCAGAGTAAAGATACACTATCTGGCCACTTTCACTCAGAAGCTCTGCCTGAATTCCAGTACAGAGGCCGGCAGGAAATACTGACTTACTCAGTCATTCGGTCTGTAGAGCCCACTGTAAGTAGCCTCCACGCTATAGCTCAAGAATCTGACAGCCCTGACCAAAAAGGTATCCGCACTTTCCACTAAAACGCTTCATATAGAAAGAAAATCAGAACCTTCATTGAGCCAGAGCAAAATACCTGACGTCTGACCCAGCGTTGAGCTCAGTCAGACATCTGAGGCTCTCAGGCCATTTTAGCGTTTATTTCACCGGCAATAATTTCAGCCTGAGGTCCAAGAATAACCTGAAGGTTATTATCACCCAGCCTTACGACACCTTTAGCGCCCATCGCCTTTAAACCAGCCTCATCGATCAGATCACGATTGGCCAGAGTCAGACGCAAACGGGTAATGCATGCCTCAACAGATGTCAGATTTTCTTCGCCGCCCAGCAGTTCAATATAACGGGCTGCACGCTCAGACCCTTTGGCATCAGCTGCAGACTCAATCTGCTCAGGCTCTTCATCTTCACGACCTGGCGTCTTCAGGTTGAAGGCCTTGATGGAGAAGTAGAATACACAAAAATAGATAACAGAGAATGCCAGACCAATGAACACCAGGGTCAGTGGCTTGGTCGCCAGTCCCCAGTTAAGGACCATATCCAGAGCACCGGCAGAGAAGCCAAACCCATGCAGCACACCAAACATATTGGTCACCACCAGAGAAAGACCCGCCAGCACTGCGTGAACCGCATAAAGACCCGGCGCCAGGAATACAAACATGAACTCCAGTGGTTCAGTAACGCCCGTCAGAAAGGCTGTTGCACCGACAGACAGCAGGACACCTCCCACACGAGCACGATTTTCCTTGGGCGCGGCCAGATACATGGCAAAGGCAGCGGCAGGAAGACCAAACATCATCACCGGGAAGAAGCCGGCCATGAAAGTACCAGCAGTAGGATCACCCGCGAAGAAGCGAGGCAGATCACCGGTTACAATCTCACCAGCAGCGTTAGTGAATTCACCATAACCAAACCAGAATACAGAGTTCACAACATGGTGCAGACCCACAGGGATCAAACCACGGTTAAGAACACCATAGGCAAACTGACCAATGGGACCCGATTCAGAGACACCCACTGCAAACGCATCGATACCGGACTGGATAGCAGGCCATACATAACCCGCCACGACAGAAATCGCCAAAGCAATCAGGCCTGTCATGATCGGAACCAGTCGCTTACCACCAAAGAACGCCAGATAAGGAGGCAGAGCCACCGTATGAAAACGGTTATAGCTGTGTCCGGCAATAATACCGGCGATAATGCCACCAAAGAACGACATATCAATGTCGGCATTAATGGTCTTGGCCCCGGCAGTCAGGACAAAATAACCTACCGCACCGGCCAGAACGGCCGCGCCGGCATCGTCTTTAGACAAACCTGCTGCAATACCCATGGCAAACAGCAGAGGCAAGTTGCTGAAAATGGCATTACCCGCCTCCGCAACAAACGGAATACCGAGCAGGTCAGGCTGACCCAGACGCAGCAATAACGCTGCGATAGGCAGAGTAGCAATGGGCAGCATCAATGCCTTACCCAGTCTCTGCATATAGCCAAGAATGTTCAAAGTAGTCACCCCTTTAATATCAACGTCATTCCACAAACCGCAATCAAGAAGCTACCGAACTTAAGCTCGTCAGACTCTCCATGGGCAGTGTATGGTTTGGGTGGGAATGTAACCGGTTGCAAGTTACCCGTTCAACCACATTGTGAAGATTTCGTAAAGAGATTAATCAGTTATTGACCCAGAGCAAAAAAGTAAACAGAACCACTCATAAGACAACACAGAGCTGACAACCATTCTGCAATTACAACCACTACCAATAGACAAAGCTGCCAGCCCTCTATAACTGAGCACATGCACCTCCCTATAGGCAGCTCAGAAATAATCCTGCCCCAATAAAAAGTAGCTACCCTCAGGCAAGCAGGCAAACTGCAGTACCTTCAAATCAAAAATGCGCTGACAACACAAGGTCTGCCAGCGCATTTTATTAGCGGATCTAAGAGTTACTTACCGTAATAAGCCTTCTTCAACAGCTCTTCCAGTTCGGAAACCAGAGGCATTCTTGGGTTAGCCGTTGTGCACTGATCTTCAAAAGCATGATCGGCCAGCATTTTCACCTTTTCCATGAACTCTTTTTCAGAAATGCCCAACTCCTTCAGGGAGAGAGGCATTCCCACACGCGTCATTAATTGGCGCACCGCATCAGCAAGGGAGCTCACCCCTTCTGCAATAGTGCCACAAGGTAACCCTAACGCCTTGGCCACCTCTGCGTATTTCTCATGAGCTATGTAATGATCATATTTGGGAAAAGAAGCCACCTTGGATGGATTAGGGCACCCGTTGTACTCGATAACATGAGGCAACAACAAGGCGTTGGCCAATCCATGGGGAACATGAAACTCATGCCCTAACTTGTGCGCCATAGAATGATTTATACCCAGAAAAGCATTGGCGAACGCCATTCCCGCAATACAGGAGGCATTATGCATTTTTTCTCTGGCTCGCTTATCGGCCTCTTCATAGGACTGTGGCAGATACTCAAAAACCATCTGAGTCGCTTTCATTGCCAGAGCGTCGGTATAGTCTGACGCCATAACAGAAACATAGGCTTCCAAAGCATGGGTCAACACATCCAACCCGGTATCTGCGGTCACTTTCCTGGGCACCGTCAACACCAGGTTCGGATCCAGAATCGCCACATCAGGTGTCAACTCATAATCCGCCAGAGGATATTTAACCCCTTTTTCCTTATCGGTGATAACCGCAAAGGAAGTCACTTCGGAGCCTGTTCCAGAGGTCGTAGGAATAGCCACCATTTTGGCCTTCTTACCCAGCTTGGGAAACTTGTAGACCCGCTTGCGAATATCAAAGAACTTTTGAGCCAGACCGGCAAAGTCAGCTTCTGGCTGCTCATAGAACAGCCACATACCCTTGGCTGCATCGATCGGTGAACCGCCACCCAGAGCAATCACCACATCCGGATTAAAGCGCGCCATATCCTCCGCTCCAGCCCGAATAGTGGCCAGACTGGGATCAGCCTCAACCTGGTTAAACACCCGAACCTGAACCGGCACCTGACGTTTTCCAAGATGATACCGAACCTTCTCAACATACCCCAGACTCTGGATCACTTCGTCAGTCACAATAAACACACGAGAGATGTCCTGCATTTTCTCAAGGTATTGCAAAGAATTCGCTTCGAAGTAAATTTTTCTGGGTAGTTTGAACCACTGCATATTCACTCGGCGTTTGGCTACACGCTTAACATTGATCAGGTTGACCGCTGAAACATTAGAGGTCGTACTATTGCCACCATAAGTACCACAACCCAGTGTCAAGGAAGGCATGTTGGTGTTATAGATATCTCCGATAGCGCCATGAGTACTAGGGGAGTTAATAATGATTCGCCCCGCTTTCATAGCCAGAGAAAACTGATCGACCACTTCATCACTTTGAGAGTGTAAAACGGCAGAATGCCCCAAGCCGCCAAAATTCAACATCTGGTCGGCCAGCTCAATAGCATGCTGAGTATTTCGGGCTTTAAGAATACCCAGGACAGGAGAGAGCTTCTCCCGTGATAAGGGAAAATCTGGTCCAACCCCTTCTATTTCAGCTGCCAGAACCCGTGTTTGTTCCGGCACTTTGATCCCAGCCATCTCAGCAATGTCTGACGGCTTCATCCCAACAATTTTACTGTTTACATGACCATCAATAATCACCACTTCAGCAAGATGGCTGGTTTCCTGTGGCGATGTAAAATAGACATTAAGCTTCTTCATTTCTTCCTTGAAAGAAGCATAAACTTCGTCGTGTACAATAGCGGCCTGCTCAGAAGCGCAAATCATGCCATTGTCAAAACTCTTGGACAGCACCAAATCATTAGCTGCCTGCTTGATATTGGCTGTCCTGTCGATGACACAAGGTACATTACCCGGCCCTACACCCAGAGCTGGTTTACCTGAAGAGTAAGCGGCACGCACCATGCCGGATCCCCCAGTTGCAAGAATCACCGAGATCTCAGGATGAGTCATCAGTTTCTGAGTCGCTTCCAGCGATGGATGTTCTACCCAGAGCACACAATCCTCAGGAGCCCCGGCTTCAATGGCAGCATCACGGACAATTCTTGCGGCTTCTTTAGAACACTGTTGAGCAGAAGGATGAAAAGCAAAGACAATCGGATTTCGTGTCTTCGCAGAAATGATGGACTTGAACATGGTGGTTGAAGTGGGATTGGTCACAGGTGTGATACCACAGACTACACCCACTGGCTCAGCCACCAGCATATAATCCTCTTCTTCATTATCCTCGATCACTCCTACGGTTTTATCGTATTTTATAGAGTGATAGATATATTCAGTGGCAAAGATGTTCTTTGTCACCTTATCTTCAAGAATTCCTCTTCCGGTCTCCTCAACGGCCATTCTGGCCAGCTCCATATGAGCAGACTGACCTGCCAGAGCCATAGCCCGGGTTATTCTGTCCACATCTTCCTGATTTAGCTTCAGAAACTTGTCCCTGGCTCCCTTCGCCCTCTTCAGCAGAGTATCGAGCTGCATGTCCACATCGGATACACCTCCCTGCTTTTTCTCCTGAGCCTTCGCTACCGGTTTATCACTTGCCATGAGAATTACCTCACACTGTCGTTTATTGAAACATTATTCGTTCGAAACTTTTCACCCTTCGGCCCTGTGTCCGAATCTTCGGGTTTGCGGGATCTTTGCTTTACCCGTCTATTCTGTTCATTCTTACCTGTTCATTCTTGCTTTGTGCATAAAAAACAAAAGGGAGCCAATGGCTCCCTTTTGTTATCCGATAAATGCATCCAGAGTCGCTTGAACATCCTCTGTAGTAAGCTGGCTCAACACTTGATCAGCCAGCCCCTGAAGATCTGTATAGCGTTGCTCTCTGAGCACTTTTTTGACCTTGGGAATAGACGTCGCACTCATGCTGAATTCATCCAACCCAAAACCTGCCAGAATAAGCGCCGCACGCTCATCACCCGCCATTTCGCCACACATGCCGGTCCACTTTCCGGCTTTATGAGAGCAATCAATGACTCGTTTGATAGAACGCAGAACGGCTGGAGCCATTGGGTCATAGAGATCTGCAATCATTTCATTGCCACGATCCACTGCCAGCACATACTGGGTCAGGTCATTAGTTCCGATACTGAAGAAATCCACTTCTTCAATCAGCAGATCCGCTATCATCACTGCAGCAGGGGTTTCAACCATAATCCCGACTTCAACATTGTCATCAAAGCTTACGCCTTCACCGCTGAGCTCGGCTTTAACCGCACCTACCATCGCCTTCAGACGACGAGCTTCTTCCACGGAAATCACCATCGGAAACATAATTTTCAGCTTACCAAAGGCACTCGCTCTGAAAATAGCTCGCAGCTGAGTGTTAAGAATTTCGGGCTTGTCAAAACACATGCGAATAGCACGCCAGCCGAGGAAAGGGTTTAACTCCTGAGGCAAATCCAGATAGGGCAGCTCTTTATCACCACCTATATCCAGCGTACGGATAATCACCGGGTTGCCATTCACGGCTTCAGCCACAGCCCTGTATGCCTCAAATTGTTCTTCTTCTGTAGGCATATGGGTGCGATCCATGAACAGGAATTCAGTTCTATAGAGACCTACCCCTTCAGCACCATGACGGTCTGCACCCTCAACATCTTTGACCGTACCAATGTTGGCACAGACTTCAAACGCTTTACCGTCCAGCGTTTCGCAGCTGAGATCTTTCAGCTTCGCCAGTTCTCTGCGCTCTTCATCCAGCTGTTTCTGGAGCGTTCTGTAATAATCAAGGGCTGAAGCGTCAGGGTTGATCAGCACCTTATTATTAATGGCGTCCAGTACGACCCGGTCACCATTCTGTATTCTGTCCGTTGCCACTTTGGCTCCGACAATAGCAGGCAACTCAAGAGAACGGGCCATGATGGCAGAGTGAGAAGTACGCCCCCCAACATTAGTCACAAAACCCCAGACTCTGTCGAGGTCGATCTGCGAGGTATCAGAAGGTGTCAGATCATCTGCGATCACTATGGACCCCTCATCAACTTCTTCCAGAGAAGTCACGGGAATACCCAGTAGATTTTTCAGCATTCGACGACCTACGTCCTTGATATCCGCCACGCGCTCGCGCAGATAAGGATCGTCCAGTTCTTCCAACATGCTAACATTGGCCTGGATCGCTTCATTCAGTGCCGCATCTGCAGGCTTCAAGGCGCGAATAGCAGAAACAACCTCTTCTTCCAGCTCTTCGTCAGTAGCTACCAGAATATGGCCCTCAAAGACTTCAGCCTCTTCCTCACCCAGCTTGCCTGCTGTTTTGTCGCGAATGGCTTCCAGCTGTTCAACGGTGCGATCCCTGGCATGCTTGAAGCGAGTAATATCCGCTTCAACCTCAGAGTTATCCAGAACGCCATCGCTGATCTGTATTTCGACCTCTTTCAGTACAAAGGCGTTACCTATGGCCACGCCTGAAGACGCAATGATGCCTGAAAACATGATCCTACCCACTCATAGAGTTATTCAGCTGCCGATGCATCAGTCTATTAACCCACCTGATACGACCGGCAATCAATCGCACAAATTCTGACAAAGACCGACGAATCATTTCATGATGCGCACTTAAATATGGAGTTCATGGAAAGCGTCACCAATTATAACCAGATCAATTCCAAGATAGTGCATCATCTAATTAACCGCCTGCCGTTTAATGAATTAATCCCATTCAAATAACCATTATCAACAATCTTTTTCAAAAGCTTTCACGTCATATGAAATCAATTGTTATATAATGTTTTTTCATTAACAAACGAGTTCAATCATTAATATCAATGCTTGCTTCAGAAAGTGTGATCGTAATTAGCACACCTATCCCAATTAGAATGCTTGACACATTCTTTCAGGAAACACCAAAAACCATCTACACTCTTACGAAAAATTGCTTCACACCTTAATAGGATTGACTTCCAGCCAACATACGCATTACTACCTAAGGCCTTGCAAACTGGGAATTAATGAGCGTTTTGCACGACATACGTCAATAAATATAAAGATGGCTATCACCGTTTTTAATAAACCTCTTTTCATTAGGCGACAAACTTATTTTAATGAATAGAGAACCCGGCTCTTGCTTCGACAAGCTTCTTGAATATGTCTAAGTCGTCAGTAAATTGAAACAATTCTTAAAACTGTCTTTTTTTATAACTGGAGAAAGATAAAGTTTTTTTGTTAGACTTCAGGCAAGCCAAGTTTCTAGTCTCTGAATTAACCTGCGACACGGTATAAACAACTCAGTTTGTAAGATCCGGAACAGAAAGTGTTATCCAGTTAAATATCTGAATAACGCATCATCTGATTCAGAGTCAGCCCCCTACCACTGATCGAGGAAACCTTTATGGCACTGGTACCCATGACTGAAATGCTGAAGAAAGCCCTGGAAGGTAAGTACGCAGTTGGCCAGTTCAACATCAATAACCTGGAATGGACTCAGGCTATTCTGACCGCCGCCCAGAAAACCCAGTCTCCTGTTATTCTCGGCGTGTCTGAGGGTGCTGCTCGTTACATGAGTGGCTTCAAGGTCATTACTGCCATGGTCAACGCCCTCATCGAGAGCATGGAGATCACTGTTCCTGTTGCTATCCACCTGGATCATGGCTCCAGCATTGAAAAGTGTAAAGAAGCCATCGAAGCAGGCTTCTCTTCCGTAATGATCGACGGTTCTCACGGCCCATTCGAAGAGAATGTTGCCATGACCAAAACCGTTGTTGAATACGCTCATGCTCGTGGTGTTTCTGTAGAAGCTGAGCTGGGTGTTGTTGGCGGTCAGGAAGACGACGTAGTTGCAGACAACTGCATCTATGCAGACCCGCAGGAATGTAAAGAGCTAGTTGAGCGCACGGGTGTTGACTGCCTCGCACCCGCTTTAGGCTCTGTACACGGTCCTTATAAAGGCCTGCCAAACCTGGGCTTTGAAGAAATGCTGCAGGTTAAAGAACTCACCGCGGTTCCTCTGGTTCTGCACGGTGGCACAGGCATACCTACTGCGGATATTCAGAATGCCATCAGCCGTGGCACCGCCAAGATCAACGTGAACACAGAAAACCAGATCGCCTGGACTAACATGGTTCGCAAGGTTCTGGCCAGCGACGCTGAAGTTTACGACCCACGTAAAGTCATCGGCCCAGGCAAAGAAGCTATTGTTGAAACCGTCATGGGTAAAATCCGTGAGTTCGGTTCTGAAGGCAAAGCCTGATTTTTTGGCCCGGTAGTTCAACCTGCCGGGCTGCTTATCTGCAATAGCCACCCGCCCCCCTCACCGACTGCCCCACTCCGGTTTAAAAACAAACTATAAGACTAACGACTCTTATTAAAAAAACTGCTGACAACCTAAAACTTGTAGTTTGCTTATCCCTTTCTAATCTGAACAAGTATTCAATTAGTCCAAACCATTCATGGAGAGCCTCATGCTCAAGGGTATTGCCATTTCTGCATGTTTATTAGTGATGTCAGTTCTTGAAACGAGAGTAGTACAGGCCAACTATGATAAAGCACTCTCTGGCACCTATCAGGTCACCGGAAAGAAACTCAAGAAAAACTCATCATCAACCTACGACATTCAGCTTGATCAAGTGGTAGCAGTCACGGCTCATCAACCATCTTCCGAGCAGCTGGTGCTGACTGTTACTGAGCCTCAAGCCTCGGCCTCCCCACCGGCTTATCATTCAACCACCCAATTCACCCAAAGAGGCAGCGACCTCATATTACAACAGAACCAATCAGGGAGTGGAAACAAACAGTTTAACTTTTTAAATATGCTGAGCTGGGTACTGCGCATCATTTATGAAGAAGTAAAAACACTGGGAGAAAAAACAACAAAAACCGTTCATACCAGACAATTTACCTATCACGTCACCTCAGCCTTCCTGGACAGAGGCTTCAGACAGCCTGTGTATTCTGCTCGCTTCCACAAATCAGGCTCCAGCACAACTTACATCAGCGTTAACATTCATCTATCTGACGATGGTACACAGATCGACAAAATAGTCTTCGACATTGATTCAAGCAAGATCTCATACACTCTGCAAAGAGTTGACGATCAGCCGCCCCAGGAAGAGAAAAAACCGGTTGCCACTGTCATCAGAGATGAAGGTGAGCAGGGTTTTCAAACACCTACTGAATCTCCTGTTCATCAAAACCCACCCTCAAAGAAGCGGAACACCAGCCAATACAGTTTCTCAAATACCCACGGGGCACTAAGAGCCGTTCAGCTGTTGCTCACTCTATTCGTATCGAGTGCCATACCAAACCTCTCAAACCATCACAAGTTTTTGCACCACTTACAATAAACAGGGATAATAGCGTCCGAATTCAACCACCCCCCCTTTTTGATTAGCAGGAGCAGGCAATGGCCCTGATCAGCTTGCGTGAAATGCTCGACCACGCCGCAGAGAACCACTACGGCGTTCCCGCATTTAATGTCAACAACCTTGAACAGATGCGCGCAATTATGGAAGCTGCCGACGAGACAGATTCCCCTGTCATCGTTCAGGCTTCTGCCGGCGCCCGAAAATACGCAGGAGCCCCGTTTCTAAGGCATCTGATCCTGGCAGCCACAGAGGAGTTCCCTCACATTCCAGTGGTTATGCATCAGGATCATGGTACCAGCCCGGCTGTTTGCCAGCGCTCTATCCAGCTTGGTTTCAGCTCTGTAATGATGGACGGCTCCCTCAAAGACGATGGTAAAACGCCTTCCACCTATGAGTACAACGTTGATGTGACTCGCCGCACCGTAGAAATGGCCCATGCCTGTGGCGTTTCTGTAGAAGGCGAACTGGGTTGTCTGGGCTCTCTGGAAACCGGACAAGCCGGTGAAGAAGATGGCGTTGGCGCTGAAGGTACCCTGTCACACGATCAACTACTCACTGACCCGGATGAAGCTGCAGAATTTGTAAAAGCCACTCACGTTGATGCTCTGGCTATTGCCTGTGGTACCAGCCATGGTGCTTATAAATTCACTCGCCCACCGACAGGCGACATTCTGGCGATTGATCGCATTCGCGAGATCCACCAGCGAATCCCCAACACACACCTCGTTATGCATGGCTCTTCGTCCGTTCCTCAGGAATGGCTGAAAGTCATCAACGACAACGGCGGTGAAATCCCTGAAACCTACGGCGTACCGGTTGAACAGATTCAGGAAGGTATTCGTCATGGTGTCCGCAAGGTAAACATTGATACCGATCTGCGACTGGCATCTACCGGCGCTATTCGTCGCTTCCTGACCGAAAACCCTTCTGAATTTGATCCTCGTAAATACTTTGCAGTGGCCACTAAAGCCATGAAAGATATCTGCATCCAGCGCTATGAAGCTTTTGGCGCCGCTGGTCAGGGCTCAAAAATCAGCACCACCAGCCTGGAAGGTATGTTCATTCGCTACGGTAAAGGCGAACTGAACCCGAAAATTCGCTAAACCTCCAGCTTAATATACTTCTATAAGCCAACCTCTTTTGAGGTTGGCTTTTTTTACACTCAAACTGCCTTAAATCATTAAACTCAACTGATAAATAATGTTATAAAACACCGCACCCTTTTTATCGCGATACTGCTCTCGCATTCGAGCCGCACTCTATTACTCTGCAAAACCTGTGCAGGCTTGTTTTTATCGCAGACATTTCAACAGATTCAGGAGTGAGCCATGCTGTATGGTTTAGATATCGGTGGCACCAAGATGGAGCTGGCGATTTTTGATCATGAGCACAACAAACTCGCCAGCAAACGCGTTCCCACACCGACCGACTCCTACGATGCATTTAAAAATGCCATCCGGGAACTGGTTATCGAAACCGATCGTGAGTTAAACACCCGGGGGAGCGTTGGTATTGGTATTCCGGGGTTTGTTAATCCCGACACCGGTAAGGCTCAGTGTGCCAATGTCCCCTGCGCCAATGGCCAGAACCTTCAGGTTGACCTTGAACTGTTATTAGATCGCCCCATCAACATTGAAAACGATGCCAACTGCTTTACATTGTCAGAAGCCATTGGCGGAGCAGGCGATAAAATTCCTACCGTTTTCGGCGTCATTCTTGGTACCGGCTGTGGTGGCGGCCTTTACATTAACAACAGACTCCATGATGGCAGGAACAACCTGGCCGGTGAATGGGGACATACCCCGCTGCCCTACCATGTATTCAAACTGGCTGGTGAAGATTTCCCGATTGTTCAGTGTGGCTGTGGCATGCACGGTTGCCTGGACAACTATCTGTCAGGCAGAGGTCTGGAGCTATCGTACAAACATGTTTCAGGCGAAGTACGGTCAGGTATGGACATAGTTCAGCTGTTTCGTCGCCACGATACTCAAGCAGAACGCGCAGTTGAAATATATTGTGAATTACTGGCATCCGGATTGGGCGCCATGATTAACATTCTGGACCCAGGTGTCATTGTTTTGGGCGGCGGTCTATCGAATTTTGATGAACTCTATGAGCTGATTCCCCCACTGCTTCAGAAGTACACACTGAACATGGGACAACAGCCAGAAGTTCGTAAAGCGAAATTTGGTGATGCCGGTGGTGTACGCGGAGCAGCCATGCTGAACGCATAATCCTGAAAAGGCGATATAACTGAAAAGATCAACCAGCTATGTCGTCTTAAACTTAAACAAATAATCATCAAAATCACAGCGCTCTTCAATGACCTCTAAAAAAGAGTCTCGATTAAAGGCGTGTTTTCTTTCTAAGAAAATAAAAATAAGAACCATTCTTTTTTACAACATCTAAAAAGGGTCTACGCTTTCTTTCATATCATTTTCATCTAATAAGAAAGAGGTACTAATGATTCCTTCCCAGAGGCTTGCAGGACACCCGGGCTACATAAAATCTTCAAACGCCAGCCGCTCAGTGAGAATCACCCTCCTACGCAGGATTCAATTTATTGCATTACTCAGCTTTTATTTTCATACGTCAGTACAAGCTAATGAAGATATCCAGATGAGTAAAGCCCATGAAAGCTGCCATGAGGCCATGCGGGATCGCCATCATTTCGACCCCTATCACTTCCCGAAACACCTGGAATGCAAAACTATTCTGGAAACCAAAGAAGGTCCGTTTCTCGAAAAGACAGTGTTCGTTCCCCCTAACACATTAGAATATACATGCCGATCAACTGCCGAAGAAAGCACTGACAACGCTACTCAGAAAACCACACAGAAAGCCTCTGCAAAAACACCTTTTCCAGACTGCAAAGCTCTTTCAAAAAAAGCCACTTCCAGTAGCCGTGCCATCGAAATACCAGGCTACCCAATAGTACTTATCAATAACGATATCTATCAGCACCCTGATTATTCCTTATCAGAACTTATGACCTATGCTCTGTACAACGGTGGCAACCTGGTTGAGATCTTCTTTCATAGCATGATCTATCTGAAAATCTGGAAAAACTATCAACTGTCCAACAACTTCTATGCTTTACCATTGATGGCACTGGGTATGAGCTGGAATTCTCTGGAAATCTATAAACACGGCCTGCATACCAGTAACACTCATCATGACCACGAATTCAGCGCCAAAGAAACTGCGGCAGATGCTGTCAGCACCATTATTGAATTGAAACTAGAAACACCGGATGTGCTTGAGGCCATCAGCTCCTGGCCTACCACACTCGGAGACAAGCTCCATGCAGCCAAAGAAATAGCCTTCTACGGCCTGATCTGGATGAACGCCTACACGACCTCAACCTCCTGGATTCCCTACTTCTTTGGCGAACATGACCATGAACATTGCCCTGCTCTGGCCTCTGCCCCCAAGAACGCCAGTTGCACCAAGCAGGTAGAAGAAATGTTCGTACTTATAGATAATGATTAATAAGAGTCCATAAATCGACTCAACACATGATCAGTCCTTTCAGCCTCCTCCAATACCCATGAAGCAAGATAGAACAGGAGGTTGGCCTGAAGGGCTGGCAGATGAAGGTCCACAACCGCGCTATAATGGGGAAACTCAGTGTTTGTCGTGTAACAACCTCTGAACCAGTTGCCGAATCGATTACCCTTGAGACAATCTTTGATGCTTTGATCCAATCTTGCCCACCACCTCTCTGGCAGCTCGTTATAGACCCAGAGCACATCCACCGTATGACCACCCTGAATACCATGAAAGTCGTTTGATAAAATCTTGAGGCCTCTCTGAAGAACCACCGCAGGATCACCGGCTTTTTTCTTCGCCAATAACTGCTCAGCAAGCCTGACATAGTGGGTCGACTCGAAGACCTGACTTAATTGCAGCGCTTTGTAACGATCTTTCTTGCTGGAGCTCTTCAGCAACAGGTAGGCGTCTTCTTCCAGACTCTCATCAGGTTGAATTCCGAAGAGGGCTGGTAATGCCTTCTCCATCCCAACCAGGTCTTCACCGCTCACCAGAACTTTTGAACGAATAGGAATGCCAGTATTAATGAAAGCTATGATGCGTTCTGATTTTCTAGCCAGCAGAGGCATGATACCCAGGTAATCCAGAAAACCACCGTCAATCAGCTGGCAGTCTGGTTTCCACCCATTCGGCATCGAGGAATCTTCGGCGAACTTATAAATAGGAAGTACAAAATAATTGAGAGGTTCCCAGACAAAATTAGCATAGTTGGCACTACTGGCCGCCAATGCATCCTGAACCCTCATCGGAGAGATTTTTTCTCTTCCATTAACATCCTCTCCCACCAACCCAAATTCAGAAAGCTTCAAAGAGCGAGCCTGGAACCCATCGACAAAAGAACGAATCCGCACTTCATCAGGCAATATCTCAAAGGGGTAGTACTGCTCTCCATTTTTCAGCAGAGCATTGATAATGATGCTCATGTCCACTCTTTTGCGGATAAAGAAATCATGACTCAGTGGCACTTTGAACCGGCCATTTAAACTCTGGTTGAGAAAGTCACTCCAGACATGAGAGCCATCAAGGCGCCTTGCCAAAGTGCCTGCGACAAAAGAAACGATAAAGCCTGGAAGGCTGGAAAACTGCTGATGAGTCTGACCCAAACTGTTATTAGTCATGATATGGAGATTCTTTTTTAAAGAAACAGTGTCCTCCTCATCACAATCTCGGCTGTCATCATTGGAGCACTTGCTATCAGCAGAATCCAAAGTCAAATCCTCTGGATTGCTGACCCGTTCCCCCAAAATCAGTGAATCCTCTATATCACTGCTGTAATAGCTGACACCAAACCAGGCTCCCCCGGAAACCAGAGACAAGTCGGATATTTGCTCCTCAATGCCATACTCCCTCATGACTGCCATCTGCCCTCTGGCCAAAGCCATAGAGCGACTACCACCGCCCGAGATACAAACCCCTAACTTGCCCTTGCCACGGTGATTAAGTTCCTTCGAAAAAGCGGCATTGTCCAGACGATCAGAATCAGCTTCCCCTGAAGCATTACTTTTAAACACCGCATCCGGCTGAGAATAGACCTCCAGCACGCTGGCCTGCAGCCCACCACTGACCAGAGTCCCGACAACAAACAGCGCTCTCCAATACATAGTTTCTTCTTTCTGATAGTAAAGAGAAGAGTCAATATAGCCAAAGCGGGCATAAACGCAGAAAATCATTTCCGCCAGAAAAGGAATCAAGGAATTTTGGCGACCAAAAACCAGACTAAGCCAGCATGCTAATCCATAGTGCAATGGCGTGATACCCAATACCGTTCGCACTGAGCCTGTCGAAGTGCATGACCAACACCCTTCGATAAGTTCAGGATGAGCAGAGTATGTATGAGCACTAACGTTTGGCTGCCCTAATCCATCAGCCAGCCTCCAGACGAAACTGATTCGGGGTAACACCCGTCCATTTCTTGAAGGCGCGATGAAATGCTGCTGCATCAGAGAAACCAGACTGCACTGCAATCTCACCAATCGATAGACGTCCTTTGGCGAGCATCTGCTCAGCCCGCCTGCGCCGGTGATGATTTTTGAGCACCTGATAACGGGTATCTTCTTTCTGAAGGTGTCGGTGCAAAGTGGGCACCGACATATTAAATGCACTTGCCAGCGATTTTAAGGTGGGCATTTCACCCCCACTCACTCCCAGATACTCTTCGATTCTGACAGCCAGCGAACGATTCTTGTACCGCACATCGAATAGCCCCTGAAGAAAGTTCAACATCAACTGCCGGACATCCCTTTGATCCTTAATAATTGGCCGACACAGATAGGCTGAATCAAAACGCAAGGATGAAGAAGGGGAAAGACAGGCGACAGGGGCATCGAACAGTGCTTCATACTTTTCTAACGGCTCAGGCCATGGATCTTCAAAATACACCTTCTCAAGTGGAATAGACTCTCCAATCAACCAACCGGCAATATTCCACCAGATCCATAATGCGGTAGAACGGCCTATCAAACCGGGCAACCAGCCGAGGCCATCCATAGAAAAATGTGAAGCTTCTAAATGGCCGGTTTCACTCTGGGGAAACTCAAACGTCAACAGTGCAGAGTCAGTATCATCTTCCAGAGAAATGCCCGCTTTGGCAAAGCTCATACGCTTGAAGAAGCAGTCAGCCTTGTCCAAAGCCTCTTGCAGTGATTCAGCCTGGGTCATGGACTCCAAAAGCAGCTGATAACTGCTAAAACGTCGAACCTTTTCAGCCTCATCACCATGCAGCTCGGCCTGAATCTGGAAAACCACCTCATGAAATAAACGACAGTAATCCTCCAAAGAAATACATTCTGCCGCCATCTTTTCAGTGTTAACGCCAGACAGATCCATTGCCTGCATGCGACGAGAATCATCTTGCAACAGTCTTAGTATTGTTTGTGCAAATCGTGAAGGCATCTGCCGCTGCATAATAGACCACTCATACTTATTATTACTTCACTGACGCTATCAAGGATGACCAAAAGGAAAAGAACCGCCCCATAAGAACCGCCCCATAATGTAGGCATATTAAAGCAAAAATGATAAATATGAACACCCTTCATGATCTTTTTGGCTATTGAAGCTTCACCCACTATTTATAAGATAACGTTAAGACAATAAACCCTGATAACACAGAAGAACAAGAACGATGACTGTTTCAAGAGAAGAAACCCAGGCACGACTCAATCTGCAGGGTGCAGGTGCAACACGACACACTCCGGAGCAAAGCTACACCGTCAGTGATCGCTTCGAAGAGCTGGCTGAAGTTTATCCGGATAAAACCTTCCTGATCTACCAGAACGAGACGGTTACTTTTTCTCAACTCAATAAAAAAGCCAGCCAGTACAGCAAACTGGCTCTTGCTGGCGGCCTGAAGCCCGGTGATACCGGTGCGGTCATGATTGAGAACCGTCCCGAGTTTTTCTATGCATGGCTGGGCCTGGCGAAAGCAGGCATAACAGCAGCGCTGATAAACACCCAGGCACGCGGAGCAGCACTGTCCCATGCCTTGCAGGAAACCTCATCCAAATGCCTGTTTCTGGGAGCAGAGTGTGCAGACTTGTACACCTCGGTTGCCGATACGATAAACGAGATCAGAGTCTGGTCTGTATCGGACGGCGAAACACAGAACATTCCAGCAAATGCCGAACCCGTAGAGCCCGCCCTGGAAACAGTCAGCAGAAACGTTCTGCCAGAAGGCCTGAGAAAAAACATTATTGGCGAAACGCCTTTATTCTATGTCTTTACCTCTGGCACCACCGGCTTACCCAAAGCCGCCATTATCAGTCATATGCGCTGGCTGGGCGTGGGTGATGGCTGGAGAAAACTGTTACACATGACCGACGAGGATGTTTTCTACTGTATTCTCCCCCTTTTCCACGGTGCAGCAGGCATGTCTCTGGTATCAAATGCACTGTCCTCCAATGCCAGCATTGTCCTTAAGAGAAAGTTTTCTGCCTCCCGCTTCTGGGAAGATGTTCGTCAACACAACGTGACTACCACGCAGTATATTGGTGAGATCTGTCGCTACCTTGTGAACCAGCCCGAACAAGATAACGATAAAGAGCACACTCTCAAACGCATGACAGGGGCAGGCGTCAGCACAGAAATCTGGCAGCGCTTTCTGGAACGTTTTGGTGATGTAGAGATTTACGAGGGCTGGGGAGCCACAGAAGCCAACTGCGGCATCATTAATGTGGACTGCAAACCAGGAAGTGTTGGTCGTATTCCCTTCAAGGATAAGTCCAATCTGCGCTTGGTTAAATATGACCTTGAAAATGACTGTCACGTCAAAGATGAGAACGGATTTCACGTAGAAGCAGAAGCCGGAGATGTGGGTGAAGCCTTGGGGATGATTCTTAATATACCCGGTCTCGCAGCCGGCCGGTTTGAAGGTTACACCAACGCTGAAGCGACTGAGAATAAGATACTTCGTAACGTTTTTACCGAAGGAGATGCCTGGTTCCGCTCAGGCGACCTGCTGAGTCGCGACGAAGAAGACTATTACTACTTTGTCGATCGCATCGGAGACACCTTTCGCTGGAAAAGCGAGAACGTTTCCACCACCGAAGTCAGTGACGCTCTGTCTTCCTATGACCCCGCCGAGTTGATCAATATATACGGTGTGGCCGTACCTGGTCACGAAGGACGCGCCGGTATGGCAGCCATTCAACTTAAGAGTGGAGAGCAGTTCGATGGTAAAGCTTTTTATCACAAAGCCATGAGAGCCCTCCCCCACTATGCGATGCCTCTTTTTATAAGAATTGCAGAGCAGTCTGACCTGACCGCAACATTCAAACTGCGCAAGGTGGATCTTCAGAAACAGGGATATTGCCCGAACTCTTTTAAAGATGAGCTTTATGTCCAGGACGTTATAGAGAAGACGTATGTGAAGTACAGCACCGATGCACTGCAGAAAATCAACATCAAACCTTTTGAGAAGAAAGCCTGATTAATAGTGAAAGCCTGCTCAATAAGCCGGCTCTTCTCTCCCGATCAGACAGATGAAATACCCTGAAACGAAAAAACCAGTCACAACGGACTGGTTTTTCTTTAAATGGCATCCCGTAGGGGACTCGAACCCCTGTTACTGCCGTGAAAGGGCAGTGTCCTAGGCCACTAGACGAACGGGACACACTATCTTTTGACGCTCTCGAACAGTGAAAGCGTAGATTTTGGTGGAGCTAAGCGGGATCGAACCGCTGACCTCAACACTGCCAGTGTTGCGCTCTCCCAGCTGAGCTATAGCCCCAAAATCTGATGCGTATTATGCAGTTATTTTCTAAACGATCAAGTAGTAGATTTTACTGAACTTAGTGCAGCTTACGTTAATGCTTATATACCCATTGGATTTCAAGATGCTACTAAACGACAAGTGAGCGAAGCCCTGTGAGCCTACAAGTAGTAGGTGATCAGGGTGAGCGAATGCTGGCAACAACGTAGCATCTTGAAAGGCGATGGGTATAGATGACGAGTTTGTCGAAGGATACTGGTAATGCACTTCGACAGGCTCAGTGCGAACGGTATCGGGTTTAACGAATTTCCTACAGGCATAAAAAAACCAGTCAAACGACTGGCTTCTTTAATTTGGAGCGGGAAACGAGACTCGCCCTTGCTATAGAGAGACGACCCCAACCTTGGCTTGCTATGCACTTCTGCTTGAAGTCATGCACATTTCCTACAGGCATAAAAAAACCAGTCAAACGACTGGTTTTTTTTAATTTGGAGCGGGAAACGAGACTCGAACTCGCGACCCCAACCTTGGCAAGGTTGTGCTCTACCAACTGAGCTATTCCCGCAATGAAGATAATTTAGGACTTCTTCAAAGTCCGGAGCGGGAAACGAGACTCACTCTTTAACTCTGAGGCGACCCCAACCTTGGCAAGGTTGTGCTCTACCCACTGAGCTATTCCCGCAATGAAGATGTTTTAGGACTTCTTCAAAGTCCGCAGCGGGAAACGAGACTCACTCTTTAACTCTGAGGCGACCCCAACCTTGGCAAGGTTGTGCTCTACCCAATGAGCTATTCCCGCAATGAAGATATTTTAAGACATCTTCAAAGTCTGAATATGGCATCCCGTAGGGGACTCGAACCCCTGTTACTGCCGTGAAAGGGCAGTGTCCTAGGCCACTAGACGAACGGGACACACTATCTTTTTGCGCTTCCAAATAATGAAAGTGCTAATTTTGGTGGAGCTAAGCGGGATCGAACCGCTGACCTCAACACTGCCAGTGTTGCGCTCTCCCAGCTGAGCTATAGCCCCAAAATCAAGTGTTCAAGCATACAGACCTCATCTTCAGAATCAATAAAATGACTCCCTGAATGACCGACCTGCACCAGCGAACGAGGCAGAATTCTATGGACTTACCCGCCCTATGTCAACTTCCATAAATCAATTCTGAAACTTATTCTTAACGGAATTAACAAACTTCTCATACTTGTCACGAATAAGGGCCCTGAGAGCGTTACCCGCTGGATCCTTGTAGACAGCCCCTTCACACTCTCGGACTGCCGGAGTAGCAAAATTTCTAATCGTGCCACCTTGCTTCTCTTGCTTGTTATTCTGTGGAAATCCGAACGTTCAACTTAATGTCGTGCAACTCAATAAAGTCACACAACGCTCCAGAGCGCATTCAGGCATAGCAAAGTAGCCCAGGAAGTAGCCACCCAGACGATATCAGCGTTTAAAATTATCTTTGTTTATTTTTGGATCGAGCAGGAGGCGGGGTTGCCGCCGCCGTCCTCTCACACCACCGGGCATACGGTTCCGTACCACGGCGGTTCTTGCAAACTCAGCTTTTGTTGTAATACGCCGCCTGCTGTCCAATAAACACCCAATCCAAGCTTCAGATACTGTCTTCCACTCATTCGGATTTAAAGGCCTCTTTCGAGCATCTGTTCTAAACAGTCAGAGATCGCTTACTTCACATCATTTACAGGTTCAGCCCTTCAGCTTGCGGTGACAAGCCTACTATGGCGTCTGCTGACTTCTGCTTCCCCATCTCAATACCTCACGATGCTAATAGCCAGTGACAGGGATACAGACCTCCCGAGGTAATGCGCGTGACCTTCCTGCCGCATCTACGTCCGCAGTTTCCGTGCAAGTATCGGGCTCTTGTGCCCTTTGGGTATTGAAGCTATTGGCCTTCTCACCCACTGCGACCGCCTCCTATGCGATTTCTGTTCGTCGGGCCAGTGTTTTGCCTTCAGCTTTCTTCAGATTCCACCTCGCGATGGACACCCTTGCCGTTCGGCTAATCGTTCCCCTCGCCTAAAGCGCCTACTGTTGGTGCCGGGTCGATGGATGACTTTCACCTCCAAGTCATCCAGCCGCCACCATGCATACTGGAACAGCGCCGGTTGGCGCTACGCGCCATACACGGCGCACCATAAAAAAAAAGCCCGATACTTTTCAGTATCGGACTTTCTGATATGGCATCCCGTAGGGGACTCGAACCCCTGTTACTGCCGTGAAAGGGCAGTGTCCTAGGCCACTAGACGAACGGGACACAATTCTGTGTCTTTATGCTTTAGTGTGCATAAAGCCTAATTTGGAGCGGGAAACGAGACTCGCCCTTGCTATAAATAGACGACCCCAACCTTACTCAGGTTTAGTTTCTCACACTCTTTAAATTGGAGCGGGAAACGAGACTCG
>NZ_JOKH01000003.1:601961-677772 GCF_000722635.1 Endozoicomonas numazuensis
GCGACCCCAACCTTGGCAAGGTTGTGCTCTACCAACTGAGCTATTCCCGCAGAAAGATGTTTTAGGACTTCTTCAAAGTCCGCAGCAGGAAACGAGACTCACTCTTTAACCCTGAGGCGACCCCAACCTTGGCAAGGTTGCGCTCTACCCACTGAGCTATTCCCGCTTAATCAGATCATTCAATATTGAACTGAGCGACGCAGTTTAACGACTTATCCGGTCATAGAAATCAGTAGAAATACCATTTACTGATTTTGAAAATGGCATCCCGTAGGGGACTCGAACCCCTGTTACTGCCGTGAAAGGGCAGTGTCCTAGGCCACTAGACGAACGGGACACAATTTTTGATTCAAATACCTATAGCGAATAAAAAGCCAGGCTTTGAAAATTTGGTGGAGCTAAGCGGGATCGAACCGCTGACCTCAACACTGCCAGTGTTGCGCTCTCCCAGCTGAGCTATAGCCCCAAAATACTTCTCGCGACTCCGGCTCACCCTTCTCTTTTTGAGAAGTTGTTTGGCTGCCCCGAAACGCAGGGCGAATGATATGGATGCCCCCCCAACCTGTCAAGCGCACTTATGAAAAAATGTTTAATCCAAGCAGATAGTTATATAGGTTTTTCCTCTGTGAGCTTCATGCCCAAGGCTCCACAGAAATGCTTCTCTCTCAATAAAAAAAGGCCGGAAAAATCCGACCTTCTTTTTCAAAAGCTTCAATCTGATTTATTCTGACTCACTGCCCAGCATTTTGAATTCTTTTTCAAAGCGCTTTGTTTCTTTTTTGGACAAGCCACCCAGAACATTGACGGCATGACGCAAACGAGCACGAGTCATATCTGCGCCCAAAATAGCCATTGAGTCCATGACCGACCAGGAATTAGGTGTCCCTGCAATAGCCACAAAGATAGGATGGTTAAAGTCACCCAGCTTTAATCCCATTTCCTTGGAAAGCGTTTTTACTTCCGCAAAGATGTTTTCTTTGTTCCACTGCCTCAGCTGCTCCAGCCTCCAAAGGATAAACTGCAGCACTTTCTTCACCTCAGCCTGCTCCAGCTTTTTGTGGGCAAAATCTTCTTCAGAAAGATCCAGCATGCCAGAGAACATAAAACTGGCCATAGGCGCAAAATCAGCCAGCGTTTCTACACGACCCTGGGCGAATGGCAGGAACTTCATAATGTAGTCACTATTGAGCAACCATTTATGTAGGCGATAGGCAAACTGCTCGGTGCTCAGATCTTCACGAATCCAGCTGGCATTCAGCCAGGACAGCTTTTCCTGATCAAAAATAGGTCCGCCCAGAGACACACGCTGGATATCAAAATTTTCAATCATTTCATCCAGGTTGAATTTCTCACGCTCATCAGGCATCGACCAGCCCATACGTCCGAGATAATTCACAAGTGCTTCCGGCAGGTAGCCTGCATCACGGTAGTAGGTGATGCTGGTTGGATTCTTGCGCTTGGATAACTTGCTCTTGTCCGGATTACGCAACAGCGGCATATGACAAAGAACAGGCATGTCCCAGTCAAAGTATTGATAAAGCAGCTGGTGCTTGGGTGCAGAACTGATCCATTCTTCCCCCCTGATGACATGAGTAATACCCATCAAATGGTCATCAACCACATTAGCCAGATGGTAAGTAGGCATGCCATCGGCTTTGACCAGAACCTGCATATCCACCTGAGACCATTCAATCTCAATAGTGCCACGCAACATGTCTTCCACCTTACTGCTGCCTTCAGAAGGCACCTTCATGCGAATAACATGGGGCTCGCCAGCCGCCATCTTGCTCTGCACTTCTTCCTGAGACAGTTGCAGACAGTGTCCGTCATAACCCGAGCCCTGTTTGGTCTCGGCCTGTTCTGCCCTCAGTACATCAAGACGCTCTGTAGTACAGAAGCAACGAAAGGCATGATCATTATCAAGCAGCTTTTGTGCATGCTCATCATAAACTTCACGCCTTTCACTCTGACGGTAAGGTCCGTGGGGGCCACCCACATCAGGACCCTCGTCCCAATTTAGACCCAGCCAGCGCAGGGAATCCAGAATCTGCTGTTCAGATTCAGCTGTGCTACGCGCCTGGTCAGTATCTTCTATACGGAGCAGAAACTGGCCGCCCTGACTCTTGGCAAAAGCCATGTTAAACAGGGCAATATAGGCCGTTCCCACATGGGGATCGCCGGTAGGAGAGGGAGCTACGCGAGTACGAACAGTCATGATCTATTAACGAGTACAGTTTAAGTGGGCGCTAGTCTACACCCAGCAGGGGCTGCCCACAATGAATCAGCGACTCAGTATCAATTGAATCAGTTTTTCCCTGAACCATCTATGCAGGGGGTCGGCGGCAAGGACAGACGGCCATATCAATTTCTTCGGCACGGCAGGCATTTCCAGTGGGAAAGGATGAGCTTCTACAGCAAATCGCGCCATCAAAACATCAGCCAGCCTTTCAGGAATCGTGCAAATGGCATCAGTAGTTTCGATGATCGTAGCAGCAGAGTTAAAATGAGAAACCCGTGCAAGAATACTTCGCTTGGGCCTCTGCTTTCCCATCAAAATATCCAAATGAAAATTCTGCTGGCCATTGACAGCAAAAATAACATGTCGCTCCTGACAATAGTTATCCACAGTGAGCTCTTCGCCAATTCTGGGATGATTTTTTCGGGTAATCACCACCAATCGCTCTTCACCCACTGAGGTAAAATCCAGGCCCGAGTCATCTGGCTCCTGATAATGAATGGCAAAATCTGCCTTTCCGGATTTGAAGTCATGAGGCAAACCATCTGCAGAAACGGTTAGCAGATTAAGGCTGATACCAGGCGCCTCTTTCTGCAATGTGTTCAGCAAAGGTGCCAGATAAACCGATTCAAAATAGTCACCCGCCAGCAACGTAAACACTCTTTGACTCTCTTCCGGCTTGGGGTCTTTTCGAGACTCAAGACTCAGACGAATCTGATTCAAGGCCGGCCCAACGGTCTGATACCAATCAATAGCTCTGGGGGTCGGTTCCATGCCTTGTCGACTTCTCACAAATAACGGGTCATCCACCGTTATTCTCAACCGTTGCAGCGCCGCACTCATGGCTGGCTGGCTCATCCCCAGCAGATCTCCGGCCTTGGAAAGCTGTCCTGTTTCCATAACGGCTTCAAAGACAGTCAACAGATTAAGGTCCACACCTTTTAGATTAAACTTCATAACTCATTCTTATTATCAACCACATGGATATATTTAATACTAAATATCGATTTTACATATATCAACCACTCTCGTAGTTTTAGAAGCGTTAAAGACCCCCAGACCCCATTGCCTAAAGCAAAAGTGCAACAGCACTAAAAAAAAGAACAAGAATGCGAGGTTGTTATGAGTGAAAGAGAGATCATCGCGAGCATAGTCAGCTCAGGCTTTATTCTGGTGTTCGTCATTGAGCTTTTGGCGGGCAAATTCAAAGAATCTCCCCGCCCCTGGCGAGACGGCGGCTTTATCATGGCCGGGCTTTCTGCCCACGCGGTCATGTCGACCCCCTTGATAGGTTTTATTGCGGGTTGGCTGGTTGTCCTGATGTTTCCAAACAGTTCCGGCGCACTGGCAGACACCCCTTTCTGGTTAGCATTGGGCTGCATCTTTTTCACTCAGGAGATGATGCACTACTGGTTACACCGCTGGATCCATGAAAAAGAATGGCTGTGGAAAATTCACAGAACCCATCACACCGCTGAAAAACTTAACACCGGTGTAATCTGGCGCTACAACATTTTCTGGACTCTGCTGTTGCCTCAGGTCTGGATGCTGCCTTTCATGATTTATTTCGGGCTGGGCATTCCCTGTGTTGTTGCAGGCATGATCACCTTTTTTGGCAATATGCTCACTCACACCGCCTTCAGATGGGACCTGTGGCTGCGTAAAAAAATGCCCTGGAGTGAGCCAGCCTGGTGCGTGATAGAAAAGGTTATCACTCTGCCAGATACGCACCATGCTCACCATGCCTGGGGACCGGGATCCAACCTGAATGGCAACTACGCCACCACCCTGTTCATTTTCGATACGGTCTTTGGCACAGCAAAAATTCCGAATCGTGAGCAGAAACGATACGGCCTGCCAAAAGCCAAGAACCTGGACTGGAAAGAAGAACTTTTCTGGCCACTGATTCGAAAGCCAGAAGCATCACTCTCAAGCAAACAGCCATGAGCAGAAAATGCCATCACTTCGGAGTGATGAGAATGATCACCGTCTAAACAACAGCATTTTCATTAATAGAAAACACAAAACAGAACAAAAGGCAGCAGTATGAGAGGCGCATCGGTTTTAACTCTGAAGACCAACCTCCTTGACCCCGACCGAGTCAAGGAGGCCAGCGAAACTCCGGGGGGTGAAGTCAAGCGCCTGCTGGAGTTACAAAGAGCAGACTTCATCAGAGAAGGTGAAGTCAGTGCAGAAACCCGAATTGAACGACTAAATCAGACTATCGACCTGATTCATGACAATCATGACCACATTGTTCAGGCACTGGCGCAGGACTTTGGCAGTCGATCAGGACATCAATCCATTTTTTCTGACGTCTACTTCTGTCTGGAGTCTCTCAAACACAGCCGCAAACATGTACGACAGTGGATGAAGGCAGAAAAGCGAAAGCTGGATCTGATCTATCGTATCACCGGCAGTAAAGCTGAAGTGCAATACCAGCCCAAAGGGGTTGTCGGCATTCTGGGTACCTGGAATTTCCCGGTCAATACCGTCATCTGCCCGCTTGCAGGCGTTTTGGCTGCCGGCAACCGGGCCATTCTCAAGTTCTCAGAAGTTTCTCCTGCCACTTCAGCATTGATGGAATCTCTGGTGAAAACCCATTTCGATGAGAAAGTAGTCGCTGCGGTTTCCGGAGGCCCTGAACTGGGTTCCGAAATGACATCAGCACCGTTTAATCACCTGGTCTTCACCGGCTCCACCAATATTGGCAAAAAGATCATGAGGTCCGCTTCTGACCATCTCACCCCGGTCACACTGGAGCTCGGAGGTAAGTCCCCTGTTGTGGTGGACAGGGAATACGATGTCCAGGAAGCTGCCGAAAAAATAATGATTGGCAAAGCTCTGAATGCAGGCCAGGTCTGTCTGTCTCCTGACTATGTATTTGTACACGAAGACAAACTGGAGTCGTTCATTGAGGCTGCGACCCAGTGGACCCGAAAAATGTTCCCCACCATGAAGAACAACAAGGATTACACCGCTGTTGTGAACGAGCGTCATTACTACCGGGTCAAAGGTTGTATTGATGAAGCCAAAGAACGGGGAACCGATGTTCGCACCATAAACCCGGCCAAAGAAGCTCTGGAGCCCAAAGATTCTGTCTATAAGCTTCCAATGACCTTTATTGTCAATCCTGATGATGATTTGGGCATTATGCGCGAAGAGATTTTTGGTCCGGTGCTGGCGATCAAAAGCTATCGACAGATCAGTGAGTGTCTGGATTTTATTAATGCCCGCCCTCACCCGCTTGGCCTTTATATATTCAGTGATCAGCCTTCATTCCAGAACAAGGTCATCAAACAGACCCAGTCCGGTGGTGTCACCCTGAACGATGTCATCATGCATGGCGGTTGCGAAAACCTGCCGTTTGGTGGTGTTGGAGACTCTGGCGTAGGTCATTATCACGGAGTCTATGGCTTCAAAGAGTTCAGCCATGCGAGAGCCATCTTTAAACAGGGAAAAATCAACATTCAGAAACTCAGTGGTCTGATTCCTCCTTACACCAAAAAATGTGACCGTGCGCTGAAAGCCATGGTGAAAAAATAAGGACTAGAACATGAACAGATACGAAGGTTTGAATCAGGCCATAGTCGATCAGTTTGCTCCCAGACCGGGAAGGCAAGCCCTGCTACCAGAACTGTCTGAAAAGGCACAGGTAGCCCTGATGTGTCGCATGTTGTTCAGAGAAGGCTGGAGCGAGCACATTGCCGGTCATATTACCTGGCGCCTGCCCAATGGCAACATTCTGACCAACCCCTGGGAGTTAAGCTGGGATGAACTGACCGCCAAAGACATTATGACCCTGGATGAAAAAGGCAAAGTCATTGATGGTGAATGGAATATCACTCCGGCCATCGGTCTGCATATCCAGCTTCATGCTCTGCGCCCTGAGATCAACGTTGTTATTCACAACCATGCCCACTGGAGCGGTATCTGGGCAAACCTCCAGAAGGTTCCGCCTATTTACGATCAGGCGGGTGCCTACTGCGGCGAAAAGCTCCCTATTTATAACGAGTACACTGGCACTTTTGAAGATGAACACTCCACGCTTTCAGCAGCAGAAGCCCTGGGAGAATCCAAATGGGCTTTACTGGCCAATCACGGTTCACTGGTTGTAGGTGAAAATCTCAGACAGGCACACCTGAGAGTCATCACCCTGGAATGGCGCAGCAAGCGGGCCTGGGAAGCTGAAGTAGCCGGTGGTGCTCAACCGCTGCCTCCGGAAGAAGTGGAAAAACTCAGTCGTATCGACGACAACGGTTTTCCATTCTGCTGGGAAGCCATGGCTCGCCGGGAGTTGAGAGCCGATCCCAACTTAGTGAATGACGACTAAAAACCAATACATAAGCCGACGCTATCAGGCAAATCAGCAATGCCCTTAGCGAAACAAAAAGAATAAAAGGTATAAAACCATGAAGTTACAGGTGACACCTCTTGAAAATGTTGGCGTAGAAATCTCCGGTTTTGATATCAACGAGCCAGTCTCCGATGCAATTAAAGACGAACTGAAATCCCTCTGGCATGAATACGGCATTCTGGTGTTCCGAAACCAGGAAATAACCCAGGAAAAACAGATTGAGTTCAGTCGGATTTTTGGTCCGCTGGAAATCCACCCGCTCAAGGCCACAACCAATGAAGCCAACCCGGAGCTGTTTGTTCTGGAAAGCGGTGGAGAAAAGGACAAATTTTTCACAGCAAACTACAACGGTGAGGAAATTGTGGGTCGTCTGGACTGGCACATTGACCTGCACTACACCGGTCGACCCAATCATGGTGCCCTGCTCCGCGCAGTTGTGGTTCCTGAAAATGATGGTCTGACCGGCTTTGGTGATCTGGCCAAAGCCTACGATGCCCTGGATCAGGAAACCAAAGATCTGCTGGAAAAAATTGAAGTGGCATACACCTTCAGCATGCAACGCAGAAACATGCGTTATGTTGACGTGGAAGGTTATGAGCCAGGCCCGAATCAGCCTAAAAAACCCTCTGATATGAACTACCCGGACTTTCCTGATGCAGCCTACCCGGGGGTTGTGACTCACCCTATTACTGGCCGAAAAGTGCTTGGGATTGTCGAGCAGTTTCTTGATCGGGTGATCACGCCACAGCAGGCAGGCCTGTCCAATGACGAAGCAATAGACCTTCTGCAGAAACTGGTGGCTCACACACGCAGACCTGAATTCCACTACTTCCATGAGTGGAAAGAGGGAGACATGGTTCTGTGGGACAACTGGCGAGCCATGCACTGTACCACCGGCACACGAAAAGGAGTGCGACGCATTATCAATCGCACCACTATAGAAGGTGACGCTACCCTGGGCAGAGTTCTTACTGCAGAGTAATCACTGGTTGGGGGGATTAGCCCCCCAACTTTTTCATCGCTTCTCTGACAACATGATAATGTTGATTGACATCCAGCTTGGTCATTAGCCAGTTCACCGTTGTTCCCTGTACCAGTAAAGAGAAAAGAATAACGGCTAAAGTCATATCAATGATCAACTTCTTCTCGGGAATACTGTCAGGAATCGACAGCATCAGTGCCACAGGCACAACACCTCTCAACCCACCCCAGAACATAATCGCCTTGGTCTTGTTATCCACAGGACGACCCACCGGCAATCGATTTGAGATAGGCAGAAGCAAATAGACAACAACCAGACGACCAATAAGCACAGCTGCAATGGCAATCAGAAGATAGGGATAGTAATTCTGCAGATGCTCCAGGTTTCTGAACAGCAGATCTTCCTTCATACCCAGCAGCAGAAAAATCAGACTGTTCGCAAGAAAGGCCATAAACTCCCAATAAGGGGTAATAAAGCTGCGTACCTGATCCGACAATACTTTACCTGACTCAGAGCGCGTAACAATACCCGCAGCAATGGTGGACATGACACCAGACACGCCAAGCACATGATCAGCAATGATAAAACTGCCATAAGCCAGTATTGTGGTATGGGCTATCTGGACAAAAGGCTCTGATTTACCCAACTTAAGCAACCAGTGCGTGGCGATCCCCATAATTGTACCGACCAGAATCCCACCAAAAAACACTTCGATGAAAGACCAGACTCCACCCAGCACGACTCCGGTTCCCACACCCCCGCCAGCTTGAATCACGGCTAATACAATTCCGAAAATCACGATAGCGGTGGCATCATTAAACAGGCTCTCAGCATCCATTAGCATGGACATTCGTGCCGGAGCCCCAACTTCCTTGAATAAGGCAATCACAGCTACCGGGTCTGTAGCAGAAATCAGAGCACCAAATAACATAGCGCCAGCCAGACTGAGAGGTGTCAGGGCATTCATAATCACCCCGATGACCAACATGGACAGCACAACCCCAAATACGGCCAGATTCATGACCGAACCCATCTCACGAAACAAATGGGGCGGTTTGATATTAATAGCTGCATCAAAAATAAGGATGGGTAACAGCACATACATGATCAGATCATGAGACAGATCCACCTTGAGAACCGGCTCCAAAGCATCGGTGTATTGCGCCAGAATCCCCAAAGCCATGCCAATCACCACCAGGCCAATGGTGTAGGGAAACCTTAGCTTTTTAAGCAAAATGGATGAACTGGTAGCAAGAAGCAGCAGACCAGCCAGTATCAGGACCGGTGCAGCTAGGCCGGTTTCGTGCATGGCAAAACCTCTGGAATCATTCAAAAAACTGTATTGAGTTGAATAAATCAGGAAGAACAAGCGTCTGGGATACCCACTAAAAAGATAGCATCCTGCAGCAGAATAGACAGCTCCACCCTGAGAACCGTGCAGAGCTTACATCAGACCTCCATTATCCTGGTTATAAAAATTATTATTAAAGGATATAAGAAAGACTTATCGGACGCCTGAGACAAAGTAATACAGTAACGACCCTTCCATTATATTGAAAGGTTCCCAGAAGCAGAAAGCCTTTCAATATTGACAGCACTATAAGAAAGAAAAAGACCCAGAAGCCACTTTATTTTGCACGCAAAGTCAATCGACCGGTATAAAAACCCCACCCAAACAAGGCAATATTTAGTGCCCAACCCTATGGAATCGAATATTTCCGAGTACTTAACGGAAGAGATGTTAATTCACTCATAACAAAGTAATTCAAAAAAGCATCCCAAAAAAGCATCCCAAAAAAGCATTTCTTCGAATAGACGGCACATCTCAAAACAATCAAAACCAGACAGCCAAAGCAATCAGCCAAGCTATATAAGATGCTCAAAACATAATAAAGAACAAATCATATTCGTTAGTGACAAATGCCGTTATCTCAGACAGAAAACGACACTATTTTTATATATTCTAAAACAGCTTCCACTCCATTTAGCTCACCAAAAAATTCAAAAAGAGGGATGAAAAAACTCCATCAACTGAGAAAATATGACAAAGAATGCCACAATTGGACATCTACAGATTTAGTCTTGCTGCCAAGCAGTATAAAATGCCGCCGTTACCTTAAACAGAACCTCAACATGCACATCACTCTAAAACAGCTCAAGGCGTTCCGGGCTGTCGCCAGCCTCGGACAGGTTCGCCTGGCAGCCCAACAGCTTAGCCTCTCTCAGCCAGCGACCAGCATGGCCATTGCCGAGCTGGAGAACCAGCTGGGCTGTCAGCTGTTTGACCGAACCGGCAACAAGCTCCTGATCAACCATCAGGGCGAGTTACTTATGCCTCTGGCCTCAGAGTTGCTGGATCGTACATCAGAAATCGAAACCCTGTTCAGAGATCTTCAGAACACAGAATCCGGTCACCTTCGAATAGGTGCCAGCACAACGATTGGCAATTATCTTTTACCCGATATTCTGGCCCAGGTCAGCGCGGACTTTCCCAATATCAGCTTTAACATGGATATCCGCAATACAGAAAACATCATCAGCCGTATAGCCAGCTTTGATCTGGACATTGGCTGCGTTGAAGGCCCCTGTCAGCATGAAGATATCGACGTCATTCCCTGGCAGGAAGATGAACTGCTGATTATCTGTAGTCCTGACCACCCTCTGGCCAACCTGAGAGAGGTCTCTGTAGAGCAGCTGAATAACCAGAACTGGATTCTTCGGGAGTCAGGCTCTGGCACCCGAAATATTTTTGATCAGCAGCTCGGTCAAAAACTAACGGATCTGAGTGTCAAGATGGAACTGAACCAGTCAGAAGCCATTAAAAAGCTGGTGCAGTATGGACAGGGCATCAGCTGCCTGTCCCGCCTTTGTGTCAGCCATGAGCTGGAGCTGGGAGAATTAATTTCTGTAAAAGTCACTGGAGTCACTCTTAGAAGAACCCTCTCTCTGTTGCTTCATAAGAAAAAGTACCAGAGCCACATTATTCAGTTGATGCTCAGCGCTCTGGGCTGGCAGAAACCAGAATATTGACTATCTTTGATGAGCTGCTGATGAACAGAATATAAGGCAAGCCGCTTGCAGCTTATAACAAAGCATTTACATTCAAAACAGAACCCTATTGCCAGACTCGGTAGCCATACAGTCTGGCTTAACGCATTACTGCTGTTATCAGCAGCGTTGCTGTGTGGCTGTTCTTCCGGGCCTTCGCAGGACAGCAGTGAAGTTGCCCTTGAAAAACTGGATGTCAATGAATTAAAAATGACCATGCTCGCTGACATATCCAGTACGGTAGTCAGCGATGGTGAACTGGCCAACAATATCAAGACCGATATTGCCCGCTTGGCCATCACCCCGCTGAGGCGTTCCCCCGAAGTTCAGATTGCCGGTAGTGATGAGATCACTCGCCCTGTCGCCGTCAGTTTTCAAAAAGCTTTCGAACAGAGCCTGATGAATATGATGGACGAAGCCCAGCTCAGCCAAGCTGCAGCTATTATTCATACCCGCAAACCGACCACCCCACTGTGTAACCCTGCTGGCAAAGTGCTCAGACAAACGATGTCTGTTTCAATGCAGGGCAACCCACACCGAACCAAAACCATTGAAGACAGAACCGTTACACTTCGCAGAATGGCTCAGAATGGCCCCCCTATGGATCTTTACGTTGCTTATGTAAAAGGAGGCCTGGATAAACGTTCGCCAGAAGAACAATTGATCTATAAGCACGAGGTCAATTCGTCTGCCAACACCAGCCTCCATAACGAAGAGATGGCCTGTTCAGAAATGCCAGACGCAATAGTCGGAGCATCCTACGTGCTGACTACAAAACTGGGGCATACGCTCTACTTTGCCAACAACGGCACTCAAGCCGCTGATGCAACAGGCAGCACTCTCTGGCGATACTGGTTCGGTAGCCTGAAAGATGCCCCTGTCGACAAGCGTTACAAAGAGGTCTTCAAATATTTGAAAGAATGCGGCCTGGATATCCCCGACATCCCTCTCTGATCAATCCTTGATAGTGTATTCACTCAAATGAATACAATTCATCCGGTTAAAGTCAATAAATCGAGCGCAGCTTTCAACCATGGCATTCCGGTTTTTTGCCAGTTTCCTATCGTCATCTATGGCATCAAAGAAAGCATGAGGGGAATCCATCGCATCGGTGGGGAAATGCTCTTCTACTATGGCGATATAATTGAGCGAGTCTTCTGTCAGTTTTCGCACCACAATATGCTGCCTATAACCAAAAGTAGATTGTGTGGCTACAGCGACAGCTCCATGACTGTCTTTCCAGATAGACAAGAATTCCTCATCGCTCAGATCACCCCGCTTGTTCAGACAGCATAATTGCATAGAGCCCGGGGTTCTTTGTCTCTCTTCAGAAGGAGCTGACAGTATTTCTGACTCAGTGACCAGATAGCCCTCTATTCTGCTGCTATAGGGCTTCATCAATGCTTCCAGCGCTTGATGATCATTGGCAGATTTGACCCACAGTGAAATCATCGCATCAGGAAGAGGGCCACAATGTTGCTGCTTCAAACCTTCAGCTCTGGCCACATCTGCATCGTTCAGACTGACCCGCAAACTCAGGACATTGTCCTGTTTCAGCAAGTCTTCACTTAACAAGCCCAGTACAACCTCACAAAAAGCGGGCTGTTGAAAGTTTTCATCTGCTTTCAACAGATAGATAATTTTTTCCACGTTTCTTCCCTTATTCTTATTCTACCGTGAAAGGTATCGCATAGAGATAATCGCAATCTAGACATCATTTGTCATCCTATAATATGGATCACTCTATGCTTTTGATCATCAGGGAACCCCCGTCTGTGTCTCTTGTCTAAATCGAACGTACCAAACCTTACTCATCCTTATAGCACCAGTGCTCAAGTATTAAGGACAACCTGAATGACATGGAAAACGCTCTGCTATCCCATATTATTGTCGGGCTGGCTCTGAAGAATAATACAGGAGGGTATCTTCATGAATGACGTCAGAGCATGACAGATTTCAGTCCTGAACTGATCATCAGCAAGCCTGCTATTCGTGAATTACTCTCAAAGGATGCTGATCGTGAACAAAGGCAAAATTAAGAGCGCAACAGCCATCATACACACTGACCGCCCAACGACTCCTCTGTGCAACCTTAACGGCAAACTGGCTAAAGATACCTTACCTGAGTCGGTGAGAAGTGACCCCCAGCGTCTTAAAACCTTAAAAGACCGCACTGAAACCATGCGTTTACTGGCTCGAGAAAAACAAGTCGATCTTTATATCGCCTATTCCCACGGCGGACTGCTAAAGCGATCTGAAAAAGAACAGGGTATTTTCAAAGATGAAGTCAAAAGCCGAAAAAATATAGCTCTGCATAATGCTGAGCTCTCTTGCCCAACCATTCCGAAAAAACTCTCTGACGCCACCTACATCCTCAAACTGACAAACGGTAAAAATTTTCCCTCACCGGCAGTCAAATGCAGGATGCCGACAACACTATGGACTGGGGGTACTGGTTTGAAACCTCTTTAAGATCACTTGAGCAACACTGCACACTTCATCTGAAACCTTTCTTGCTGCGAGGTCAATGCACTGGATACCAAGCCTTAAAATAATCGATAAATATATTCATATTTATATTTATATTTATATTTATATTTATATTTATATTTATATTCTCACACATAAACGACCAGCATGAGTTATCTCATTTATTTATTAATAAAAAAGATTCTACTCCACTACACTCAGACTGCATTGATCACTCCATCAACGCACCTCAGGGTATGTCATGAGCAATCAATTCCCCACACTGCTGATTCAGAAAGATGAAAATCATTTCGTTGAAGACGGCGCCATGTTTTATGAGGATTTTGTCGTTGGCCGTGTTATTGAGTCCAGTCATGGCAGAACCATTATAGAATCCGACTGTGTTTCCCTGACCATACTTCTTGGCATTGAATCCCAACCTCATACTAACCGGGATTTCGCCAAAAAATCAGAGTTTGGTGACCTGATCGTCGAACATATAGTGACCTTCGGAATGGCAGTAGGTATTCACTCACGTCTAATCAGTGGGCACGCTGCCGCGAATCTTGAATTTGATGAAATCAAGGCCCTGAAACCCGTCAAAATAAACGACACAATTTATGTCTCATCAGAAGTCATCAGTGCTCGTGAATCTAAATCCCGACCCAAGCAGGGCCTGGTAAAAGTGATGCTCATCATTCGTAACCAGCACGGAGATGTCGTGATGACAGGGACTCGGACCATGTTGGTTTGGAAGCGTAATGCTTCATAGGAGATACCAATATGAGCGGACAACAGATTGCCATCCCTTGTGTCTATATGCGGGGTGGAACCAGCAAAGCCGTCTATCTTATGGGCAAGGATTTACCTCCCCCCGGAGAGAAACGGAACAATATTCTGATGCGAATCATGGGCTCACCAGACCTTACCGAAATAGACGGTATGGGCGGAGCCCAAATAGTCACTTCCAAACTGGCTGTCATTGATCCCCCATCCAGGCCAGATGCCGACGTCGATTACACCTTCGGACAGGCAGAAATTGATCACCCTCATATCGATTACGATGCCAACTGCGGCAATATCTCTTCAGCGGTGGGCCCTTTTGCCATTGACAGCGGCCTTGTGAAGGTAAAGGAACCCGTTACCCGGGTCAGAATACATAACACCAATACCGGCAAAGTTTTTATTGCAGATGTTCCTGTGGTCAACGGCGAGGTTGCCATCCAGGGAGACTTCAGTATTGCTGGAGTTCCGGGAACCGGGGCCCGAATCGACCTGGATTACAGCGGCACATCGGGGGCTGTCACAGGAAAATGCCTGCCGACAGGCAATGCCACCGATACGTTGACACTGGAATCCGGTAAAACCATTGAAGTGACTGTTTTTGATGCAGGTAACCTGGGTATTTTTGCCAAAGCTGAAGATCTAGGGGTAACTTGTCACGAAAGCAAACAAGAGCTGGATGAGAATCAGCTCGTACTGGATAGCGTGCGCGAAATACGTGGCAAGGCTGCTCAGATGATCGGCATGTGTGATCGTTGGCAGGATATCGATAAAGTATCGCCACTGCTGCCACTGGTGATTCTGGCTAAAGAGCCAGAAAGCAAAAATGAAGACCTTCGAATCCGGATGTTTCTGCTCAACAAGTGTCATCCTGCTCTGGCGGGCACAGGCTCTGTCTGCACATCGTCGTCTGGGGCAGTGCCAGGCACTATTGTCAATCAACTGGCCACCATAGCCAGTCCTGAAGAATATACCCTCAGAATAATGCACCCTCAGGGCATCATGCCTTTGCATGTAGCCAGTCGCAGTGTCAGTGGTCAGCTCTGGCCCGAATTCCTCAAAATCCAGTACGGCCGAACAGCCCGAAAGATCATGAGTGGCCAGGTATACATTCCCAACGTCGAATATTGATCGGGTTATGATGAAACAAACGGCATTACTGGTTCTTGATCTGATCAATGATGTTGTCCATCCAGACAGCCCTATTGCTTCAGCATCTTCATGTGTTGCAGAAAAAAACCTGATTTTAAATACCAATCATTTGATTGAACACATCAGAAAGCAGCGCGGACTTATCATCTTTTTCAGAGTTGGGTTTTCTGCCAGCTACATTGAATGCCCTACTCAACCCTGGTCTTTATTCCGGGGAGTACGAGAACCAAGAGCTTATGAACTGGGTCAGTGGGGAACCGAATTTCACCCTGACCTGGCCTTGAACAACAACGACACCGTTCTGGTCAAACACCGGATCAGCCCTTTTTACTCAACAGAGCTGGAAGCTATCCTCAGAGCACAGTGTGTCAGCAGACTTATTCTGACCGGGGTATCGACCGATTACGTGATTCAGTCCTGCGCCCGTGAAGCTCATGACCGTGACTATGACACTGTCGTTGTTGAAAATCTCTGTGCCGCTTCAACCCATGAGATTCATGACCAGGCTATTGCCAGTCTTAAAAGACTGGTCAATGTTGTTCATTCATCCGAACTCCAACAGGAGTGATCCCATGTCTTATCAAGAAGAATACCGAAGCAAACTTCGCTCAGCCTCTGATGCGGTCCAGATCATTCCCAAAAACAGCACAATGGTCATTGGCCTGGGGATGTCAGAGCCTCCAGCCCTACTGAGTGCGATTGAAGACCGTGTAAAGTGCAAAGAGCTTGAAAAACTCCGTCTGTATTACATGCACCCTGCCACCCCCTTACAAGACACCCTGTTGAAAATGGAGTATCTGGATACGGTCGACCTCTATCCTTTCTATGCCACTCACAAAGAATGGGAGCTGCTAAAGGAGGGACTGAAAGAAGGCGTTAAGCTGGTCAATTACATCCCGGCCAATTTTCACCAGATACCCTACATAATGACTCATGATCTGACTCTGGATACCTGTGTCGTCACGGTTTCACCTATGACCGGTGGAGGCTACTTCAGCACAGGTACCAGTTCAGATTACACGATCGTAGCCGCCAGAAATGCGAAACGACTGATCATAGAAGTCAACGAAAATATGCCACAGGTGTTTGGCAATACTTACATCCATATCTCGGAAGTGGATGCCATTGTCGAAAATACCGTAGAACTTCCACAAGAACCTCCCCACAAAGAACCCAGCGCTATCGATGAAAAGATTGCCAGTCATATAATTGGACACTGCACTGATGGTATGACTATTCAGATTGGAGCAGGTAATGTACCCAATGCCGTCTGTAACAAGCTCTCTCAGTTCAATGATATGGGTATTCACAGTGAGCTACTCTCCCCTTCCATGGTGCAGCTCATAAAATCCGGTAATGTAAACAACCGCCTGAAGAAGATCGATGTGGGCAAATCGGTGTTTACCCTGTCAGCCGGAAATACGGAAATGTTTGAATTCATCCACAACAACCCGGGCATAGAAGGACACCCTGCCAGTTATGTGAATGACCCCTGTGTGATTGGTAAAAACGACAGAGCCTTTTCACTCAATGCCTTTGTTGAGATTGATCTTTTTGGTCAGGTAAACGCTGAGTTTATTGCCGGTCACCAATACAGCACGGCCGGCGGACAACTGGATTTTATTGAAGGGGTACAACGCTCAAAAGACGGTATCTCTATTCTCGCAGCCACTTCAACAGCAGGCGGAGGTAAATTCTCAAGAATCGTAAAAAGTATATCTGGTCCGGCCACAGACACTCGAAATTCTATTCAATACGTTGCCACCGAATTTGGTATTACCAGCCTGCGGGGCAAGTCTACGTCCGAAAGGGCCAGAGCACTGATTGCACTGGCTCATCCGGATTTCCGCCCGGAACTGGAAGAGTACGCCCAGTCTCAACACTATATCTGAGAGGACGAAGCCCCCTATTTTCTGGGACTGAAGGATCCAGTCCCACTCAGGTTATAAAAAAGTCCGTTAATATACATACCTTTCCCTTCAAACTATTAAGTAATTGTACGGAAATAGGCCCGTTGCCCCCCCTCGCCACGATGACAAAGCTTCAGCAGGTGATTAGAATTCGCTGACTACAATCAATAACCTACGTCAGGTAACTGAAGCATTATGCATAAAGTCATTGAGACCCCGGATGCACCTCCTGCCATTGGCCCATACTCCCAGGGAATTCAATTTGGCAACCTGATTTTCACTTCCGGTCAGTTGCCTATTGAGCCAGAAACCGGAGAAATGTCTGAAGACACCAAGGAACAGGCTCATCAATGTCTGAAAAACCTGAAATCAGTACTGGAGGCGGCGGGCAGTGGCCTGAACAAAGTCAAAAAAGCCACCGTGTTCGTAAAAGACATGAATGACTTTACTGATATCAATGAAGTTTACAAACAGTACTTCACTTTCCCATTTCCAGCTCGCAGCCTTGTAGAAGTAGCTCGACTGCCTAAAGATGTGAAGGTTGAAATAGAAGTCGTTGCATCGGCAGAATAATCCGATGCGTAAGCATGGGGGGTATAGGTTTTTAAAACCTGAGAGCCCCCAAATGCCTTACCACATCAGGTCATCCGGAATTTCATAATCCGCATACCACTCCTGCTCTTCTTCTGTTAGCTCACTCTGATTCTCAGATTGAACCACTACTGCAGTCGGTTCTCTCTCTTCGATTTTTCTGGCCACAGTGGCAGGAATCACCCGATAGTCTTCTTCATCTCCCTGACTCAGAATACCAATTGCGAACAGTCCACGACTCAGCTTGTTTTGCATGCCTTCGGAGACATAGATCTTTTTCACTTTGCTATCAACAACAAAGTTATACCCCACATCCCCTGCTTCTCTGGGAATGGAATTCATTTCTATCAGTTGGCGTACCTGAGCCAGAAGTGCCTTTTGCTGGCGCTCTTCCTCCAGCTTACGATTGAGTTCACGGTCCCGCTCAACCTGCTCCGCTTTCTGCTTTTCAAGCTCAATACGGCGCTTTTCCTGATCGGTCAGCTCGCCACTTTTAGCGGCTTGCTTCTTCGTTTTCTTATTACTGGTTTTAGCTTTAAGGGCTTGCTGCTTGGTGGCCAGGCCAGCTCCCATCAGCTGGTCTCTCAGTGATTTACTCATGGATTGCTCAAATAGATAGGATCGAAGATCGGAAAAATTTCAGGATACACATATTAGCAGGCGCGCCATTTTGGAGCCAGCCGGAGTCTTTCTGTTATCAAGAAAGCTTATGGGTGACTTTATTTTTCACAGGGCTCTGCGGCTTTGGAAACAACATGGAGTTTAGGGTATTTCGTCAGTGCACTTTGCAAGTCCAACTCAATATTGATCTGCTCACCTAAAACTAAACTCAGTTTATGTAATGACCCCCGGCCTTCATAAGCCACCTGCATATCAATGACAAGAATGGCTACTTTTTTCCCTTGTTGTAACAGTTGCTCAATATGAGTTCTGGTATCATCAAACCCGGCCTGAGCGCCGGATACGAGGCATAGCATCGAAAAGAAGATCAACGTTTTCATGACTATCCATTAGGGGCTGTGACAGAACACTTGCAGATAAGCCACTCTGTGTTTGAAAATAGACTATTAAACTCTGGAAAGCAGTCAAGGGGGACGCAAACAATGAAAACCAACATCACATTGATCGGAATGCCGGGTGCAGGCAAAAGTACCATTGGCATTATTCTGGCCAAAGATCTGGCTTATGGCTTTCTGGATACCGATGTACTGATACAGATCAGTCAACAGAAAACCCTGCAGGACATTGTTAACGAGTCAGGCTATATGGTTCTTCGAGACATTGAAGAAGCTGAGTTACTGAAGGTGAACCTTAAACGCCATATTATTGCCACGGGCGGGTCAGCCGTATACAGCGATGCGGCTATGAAACATCTGGCCAAAGAATCAGTCATCGTCTTTCTGGATCTGGATCTTGAGCAAATCCGCAAACGCATTCATAACTTTGACACCCGTGGTATCGCCCGTTCTGAGAACCAGACGATTGAAGACCTGTTTGAAGAACGAGTGACGCTTTACAAGAAATATGCGGATGTCACGATTGATTGCCGGGAGCTGGATCAAGATAGTCTGGCTTTTGAGATTATCAATAAAACAAAAGCGTTTCTTTAATCCGCTCACAAAATTCCTCAAAAGAGTGGGCTAAGTACCCAGCCCTATGGAATCGAATATTTCTGACTTATTGGGCAGGCTTCCTGCAAGTCGTAACAATGGAGTAATGACTAACAACAGCGGAAGGCGTTTAAAAAAACAAAACCCGACTGGAGTACAGTCGGGTCTTGGATCAGCTCATCTAATAATGCCTGTTAAATGAGCCTCACTGTGACATTGACCTGGTTTCAGGCTATATCAGTGAATGTCTTTCCAGTACTCACGCTTGAGCAGCAGAGATACGATGAAGAGCAGAACCAGGAACAGCAGGACATAAATACCCAGCTGCTTGCGTTCCATCTTCATAGGCTCAGCAGAATATGCCAGGAAGTTGGTCAGGTCATACATGGCCTGATCATACTCCGCTGGTGTCATAGAGCCCTTACGATCAGGATCAACCGTCAGACCACAGATCTTCTCACCGGTCAGAGGATCACGCTCAGTAGGACTGGCACCCTGACAGCTATCAATCTGTATTCCCTGTAGTTCCATTAGAACATGAGGCATACCTACATCAGGAAATACCTTATTGTTCACACCCCAGGGGCGCTTGGGATCTTCATAGAATGTACGCAGGTAGGTGTACACCCAGTCATCACCACGAACACGAGTCACCATAGTCAGGTCAGGTGGCGCAGCACCAAACCAAACCTTGGCTTCATCTTTTCGCATGCCATTAGTCATCAGATCACCGATCTTGGAAGACTGTGGCATCAGGTTTTCCAGCATCAGATCGTGTGGAATGCCAATATCATCGGCTACACGCTCATAACGCTGGAACTGAGTAGCATGACAGGCAGAACAAAAATTCTGATAGTACATGGCACCGCGCTGCAAAGAAGCCTTGTCCGAAGGATCCGTTTCAATAGGATCCAGTGGATAACCGGTACCACCAGCCGCAAAGCCAAGTACAGGAACCAGCGAGAACAACAGGGTAATTATTGCTTTTTTCATTATCCGGTCACCCTCTCCGGTACGGGTTTTGTTTTTTCCCATCGTGTATAGAACGGCATTAACAAGAAGAATGCGAAGTAGAACAGGGTACAGATCTGGGCAATCAATGTGTAAACCACTGTCGCTGGCTGTGTTCCCAACCAGGTCAGAATAATAAACACAACAGCAAACAGAGCAATACCTACCTTGCTGATAATACCCTTGTAGCGCCAGGACTTAACCGGACTACGATCCAGCCAGGGCAATACAAACAGAATGGCGATTGCGCCACCCATAGCAATAAACCCACCCAGCTTCGAATCAATTGGACCAATATCAAAGGTAATGGCACGCAAAATGGAGTAGAACGCCCCCATGTACCAGACTGGAGCTATGTGTGCTGGTGTTTTCAGCGCATCTGCCTGTTCAAAGTTCGCATACTCGAGGAAGTAGCCGCCCATTTCCGGGAAGAAGAACATGACACTACAGAAAACAAACAGGAAGACAGCCACGCCCACCAGATCTTTCACGGTGTAGTACGGGTGGAAAGGAATACCATCCAGTGGAATGCCATTCTCATCCTTCAGCTTCTTGATTTCGATACCATCCGGATTGTTAGAACCCACTTCATGCAGAGCAATAATATGCAGAAGTACAAGGCCCAAAATAACAATAGGCAAGGCAACGACGTGCAGAGCGAAGAAACGGTTCAGAGTAATGCCTGAAATCAGAAAATCACCACGAATCCACTGTTGCAGATCAGGGCCGATAACAGGAATTGCACCAAACAGGGAGATAATAACCTGGGCACCCCAGTATGACATCTGCCCCCATGGCAGCATGTAACCCATAAAGGCTTCTGCCATCAGCGCCAGGTAAATGGCCATACCAAAGATCCATACCAGCTCACGGGGAGCACGGTAAGAGCCATACAGCAGGCCCCGGAACATGTGCATATAGACGACGACAAAGAAGAACGAGGCGCCGGTAGAATGCATGTAGCGAATCAACCAACCGTACTCGACATCACGCATAATGTACTCAACAGAAGCAAAAGCCTGTTCAGCACTAGGCACATAACTCATAGTCAGCCAGATGCCGGTCAGCAACTGGTTGACCAGAACCAGCAGTGCCAGAGATCCGAAGAAGTACCAGAAGTTAAAGTTCTTTGGTGCGTAGTATTTACTGAGATGATCTTCCCAGACCTGGGTGACTGGAAGCCTGGCATTGAGCCAATCCATGAAGTTGCCCATTATGCATTCTCCTCATCTTGGCCGACAATGATCACGGTGTCGCTCTCAAAGATATAAGGAGGCACTTCCAAGTTGGTAGGTGCAGGCACTCCCTTGAATACACGACCCGCCAGATCAAACTTGGAACCATGACATGGGCAGTGGTAACCACCTTTCCATTCAGGGTCAAATTCCATCGGCTTAACTTCAGGCATGTATTTAGGTGAACACCCCAGATGGGTGCAAAGACCTACCAGAATCAAATACTCGTCCTTTACGGAACGGTATTCATTCGCCGCATACGCGGGCTGCTCTGACTTCTCGGACTTGGGATCTCTCAATTTATCGTCAAGAGATCTGATGTTTTCCAGCATGGCTTGTGTTCGTCTTACCACAAACACAGGTTTCCCGCGCCATTCAACAACAATCTGCTGTCCCGGCTCTAGCTTACTGAGGTTCACCTTCACAGGAGCACCAGCAGCCTTTGCTTTGGCACTGGGATTCCATGATTTGATAAAAGGTGTAGCGACCCCAACGGCTCCGGCAGCCCCCACCACCGAAGTCGCAGCCACGAGAAAGCGGCGCCGGCTGTTATTTACGCCGTTGTCACTCATTTAACCTACTCTCCCCATCCAGGCAAATGCCCAATGACTTCTTTTAATTCACGGGTGGGATATTAGCAGGGAGTACAAGAGATGCGTCTCTTAATAAGAGAAAAACCTTTCTATGACTTTCCCCCGCCCCCTATCAAAGCTCTGTCTGATTATTTGTCCCACCTTGGCAGCAATGCGTAATGATACTGGTTTTAGCTTCTATACAAAAGCCTTACATGAAGTTTTCCTGAACCTGAGAATCAATCTCGCCAGTCTCAAGACCTCCAGCCCCTATCATTGCGCATGAGCACAACCCCGTTAAGTCTGCCAGCAAAGCGGCGCATACCGATTTTGTCGACAGTTAACGTTGGTTAAACCCAACAACAAAGTCCTTTTCTTACACAACTCATTCGCCCTATTGTTAATAAAAGCTAATGGTCGTATAGCTTCCAATTCTTTTTTTATGCAAAAAAAAACGTCCGCATAAAGCGGACGTTTTCTGCAACAGCGTCTGTAAACAGACGCCACTGACATTAACGCTTGGAGAACTGTGGACGCTTACGCGCTTTGCGCAGACCCACTTTCTTACGTTCAACTTCACGAGCGTCACGAGTAACGTAGCCAGCCTTACGCAGTGTTGGGCGTAAAGTTTCATCGTACTGCATCAACGCACGAGTGATACCGTGACGGATAGCACCCGCCTGACCGGAACCACCACCACCAGCAACGGTGATTTTGATGTCAAACTTTTCCAGCAGTTCGGTCAGCTCCAGAGGCTGGCGAACAACCATACGAGCGGTCTCACGACCGAAGTATTCGTCCAGACTACGGCCATTGACAGAGATGCTGCCAGAACCAGATTTCAGGAAAACGCGAGCGGTAGAAGACTTACGACGTCCAGTACCGTAGTATTGAGTCACTGACATAGCTACCCCCGATTAAATGTCCAGTTTCTGTGGCTGTTGCGAAGCATGCGGATGCTCAGTACCTGTGTAAACTTTCAGCTTACGGTACATATCGCGACCCAGAGGGCCTTTTGGCAGCATGCCTTTAACAGCTTTTTCGATGACCATTTCTGGCTTGTGCGCAATCAGCTTTTCAAAGCTGATTGAACGCAGACCACCAGGGAAGCCAGTGTGACGGTAATACATCTTGTCAGACGCTTTACGGCCAGTCACATGGACCTTCTCAGCATTAACAACAACGATGTAATCGCCAGTGTCAACATGAGGAGTGTATTCTGGCTTATGCTTACCGCGCAGACGGGAAGCAATTTCGGTTGCCAGACGGCCCAGGGTCTTGCCTTCAGCGTCGACCACGAACCAGTCACGTTTTACTGTTTCTGGTTTTGCACTAAAAGTTTTCATTAAATTCGCCTCAATAGTATTGCTGTATGCAATACCTGTTCTTACTTGGCCGCCCCTTACTGAATTCCATATCGAAATCCGCTCGGGGATGAAGCAAGGCTAATAGCTTCAGGCTACGACCTGCTCAAACATGGGGCGCTCAATTGGGAAACGGGAGCAGTATTATATCGTCTGTCTTCAGGAATGAAACCCCTTTCGGCACTTAAAAAGCCTCCAGGCCGACAATTCAGAGAAATCCCTATCCCTGATAGGCAAAAACCCCGATAGAATGATTGTTCCATGCCTTATCAGGGCATTACCCTCAAGATATTCATTCAACCTGGAGCATAGTGGTATCATGGATTACAGAAAACTTGGGCGTACCGATATTCAGGTCAGCGCCCTGTGCCTCGGCACCATGACCTGGGGCGAGCAAAATACCGAAGAAGAAGCTTTTGCCCAACTGGATCGAGCAGTGGACTATGGTGTCAACTTTATCGATACCGCAGAAATGTATCCGGTGCCTGCCAGGGAAGAGACCTATACCCGTACAGAAGCCATCATCGGTAACTGGCTCAAGCAGCGAGGTAAAAGCAATGATCTGGTGATTGCCACCAAAATCTGCGGTCCCGGCCTGGAATATATGGACGGTGGACGGATGATGACACCAGAACATATCCACAAGGCCATTGACGGCAGCCTGAAACGACTGGGGGTTGAAGCCATCGACCTTTACCAGCTGCATTGGCCTGACCGAAACACCAACTTCTTTGGCAAGCTTGGCTATGCCCATCAGGATGGTTTCGATGGTACACCTATAGAAGAAACACTTTCTGCTCTGGATGAACTGGTCAAGGCTGGCAAGATCAAACATTACGGGTTGTCGAATGAAACTCCCTGGGGTGTTATGGAGCACCTTCGCATCAGCAGCGAAAAGAACCTGCCAAGAGCCCTCAGCATCCAGAACCCCTACAACTTACTGAATCGCTCTTTTGAGGTCGGTCTTGCAGAAATAGCCCACCGGGAGCAGATAGGTTTACTGGCTTACTCACCACTGGGGTTTGGTGCCCTTTCAGGAAAATACATCGGTGGTGCACGACCCGAGAATGCTCGACTGACGCTTTTCCCGCATTACCAGCGTTATGATTCACCACAATCCCGCAGAGCCATCGAGGCCTATGTTCAGCTCGCAAAAGATTCTGACCTGGATCCTTCACAGATGGCACTGGCGTTTGTCACATCTCGCCCTTTCCTGACCAGCAATATTATTGGGGCTACCAACCTGGATCAGCTGGAGAGCAACCTTGCTTCCAGTGAATTACAACTTTCAGAGTCTCTTCTGGAAGAAATTGAAAACATTCACACGCTGCAACCCAACCCTGCCCCCTGATTTTTACTGACCATTCCACCGGGTGTCAGCTCATCTGGCACTCGCCCCCCTTTCACCATTTATCTAAAGAACCACAATTAACTGACCCACTTAATGTTTTTCGCCTATTTTTAGTTTTGATTTCAAAAATAATTTCGGTTGAGCGGATCAGTTTCAGTCGCTTTATCAATCTACCCAGGATGGTAAAAAGGCAGGCCACTGCCACTAACAAATTACTCAAGAGTATCAGGGCTGTATGAATAATTTTTTGAGTCCGGCCAGGCACCAGGAGTCCATTGCCAGTCAGGATGTCGACACTACCTATAAACATCTGAGACGTCAGGTTTTTCTTGGGATTTTCATTGGTTACGCCGGTTATTATCTGGTAAGGAAAAACTTTTCTCTGGCCATCCCTCATCTGGTTGAAGAAGGTTTCACCAAGTCCGAACTCGGCTTTGCCCTTTCTGGTGTTTCCATCGCCTACGGCATCAGCAAGTTCCTGATGGGAAACCTTTCTGATCGCAGTGACGCCCGAAAATTCATCACCTTCGGCCTGATATTCAGCGCTTTAACCATGATCCTCATGGGCACTGTTCCTGCTGCCACAGCCACCATTCCAGCCATGTTTATTCTACTGTTTATTAATGGCTGGTTTCAGGGCATGGGCTGGCCTTCCAGTGGCCGGGTCATTGTCCACTGGTTCTCAGTCAGTGAACGGGGGACCTGGGCGGCCACCTGGAACCTGGCCCATAATGTCGGTGGCGGTCTGGTGGGGCCTCTCGCCATTATGGGCATGGCACTCTTTGCAGACTGGCACAGCGTTTTCTACTTTGCGGGTTTAATGGCTATTGTCACCGCCCTTGTCAGCTGGCTGATGGTTAGGGATACCCCTCAATCCTGTGGACTCCCCCCAATAGAGGAATATACAGGAGACTACCCCCACGCTTTTGCTTACAACGATTCCCATGAAAGAGAATTTTCTGCCAGCGAGATCTTTTTCAAGTACGTACTTAATAATCGTCTGCTCTGGTACATCGCCATTGCCAACGCATTCGTTTACCTGGTTCGATACGGTGTTTTAGACTGGGCACCGGCCTATTTGGATGAAGCAAAGGGCTTCTCCATGACCGATAGCAGCTGGGCCTATTTTCTTTATGAGTTTGCCGGCATTCCCGGAACCCTGCTTTGCGGGTATTTGAGCGATCGCTTTTTTAGAGGTCGAAGAGCCCCCGCCAGTCTTGTTTATCTGGTTGCCGTTCTGGCCGCAGTGGTGGTTTATTGGAAGAACCCTCCCGGAAACCCTCTTGTGGACAATCTCGCCCTGATTACCATTGGCTTTCTGATCTATGGCCCGGTTATGTTGATTGGCGTTCATGCTCTGGATCTGGTACCCAAAAAAGCTGCCGGAACAGCCGCTGGCCTGACAGGACTGTTTGGTTATCTTGGCGGCGCGTTATTCGCCAACATAGCAATGGGCTTTATTGTTGATCGATACGGTTGGGACGGTGGCTTTCATGTCCTGATAGCCGCCTGCATAGGTGCCATGGTCATGCTGTCTATTTCATGGATTGAAGAAGTAAAAACCCATCGCAGCATTACATGAAAAACAAAAAAAAAGACCTGACCACAACGGTCAGGTCCTAAACTCAAATCGTCATAACATCAGTCCTGACTATTCTTTGGTATTCAGGCTATGGAGGGGGCCTTGCCAGCAAATCCAATCTTGCGAGACTCATTGACTACAGCCCCCAAGCATCATCTTCACTACCACCTCATTTATAAGGTATATCTGGACTGCTCTTTGGTATTAATGCTGTGTGGCGCTTTGCCTGCAAAGTCTACTTTCCTTGAAGTTTCCACAGCCTTCAATACAGCCTGCATCAGCGGGCTCTGCTTTTGAGTCATTGCGTGATCAGTTCTCATATTGCACCTCCTCAACTATGAAGTTACCCTGTTCATTGCCTGTTGGCCAGGCAAGACAAAGACCAAAATACTGAGTCATTCCTTCATGAAACTGTTTAACGGAAGTCCTTACATATAAATGTGGGTCTCTGGCTCCCTGTTCAGCCAACTGATCAAGCTCTTCTGGATGCGCCTGCATCAGTGCATGCCAGGCTGAAGCCCGGACACGCATGAAAGGGTGCCGTCTAGCAATTTGGGTGAGAACATCCCGACAGTTCTCATCACCAAAGTTGGCAATGGCATGAAGCATCATATCCTTGGCAAAAATAGAAACAGCATGACCATTGACCCGATGAGTTTTCGAATCAAATGAACACTCTGCCACCGCCATCTGTCGTTCTCTTTGAACCACATTAATCGATACTGAAGTGGCTTCCGGTGGATATTGCAGGTGAATATCGGTGCCTGCGGTAAACTGCATAACCTTACCCTGAGTCAACAGGGTGGATTCTACAAAGCGAAACTCTGCCTTCTCACCCATGACACCACTGCAACGTTCATAATCAAATTCGTAAATATCGGTTTTGTACCCCGGACCAGCATAACCGCAGGTAATAAAATTAATATCGTGATTGTGGAGATAGTTGTACTGACCTTTTTCGATGGTATTAAAGTTGTCAGGCCAGACCACCACCCTGAACACATAATCTTTGCCAAAACGGGGAATAAATGTGGTCGGCAGTAAACTGTGTGAGGCCTCCAGAGTGGCAAAGCTCTTCAGATACTGGCAAAGGTAATCTGACAGAAACTGCCTGTTGTTGGAAAGCTGATGCAGGAAGGGAGACAATGGCTCCAGATCCTCACCTCGCTTAATCGGAGTTGACTCACAGACTTCATAAAAGTCATCCAGAGAGATAGCTTTGTCGTCGGAGTCATATTCGAGAGTTCTAACCATGACGCCACCTCACTTTGCTTACTGACTGGAAGCAAGAGCCAACTCCTGCTTCTCAATATTGCGCTTAAGGGTATCGGTATAGGCTCTTACATGGGAATGCTCATCAGCAACTGCTTTAGAGAACAGGTAATCCCTGTCTGCAGGATTAAACTCAATCAGAGCATGCCAGGCCGCTGCCCGGACGCGCATGAAAGGATGCCTTTGAGCAATATCAATCAACACGTCCTTGCTGTTTTCATTACCTAGTGTGCAAACTGCATTAAACACGGACTCCTGTACCGGAATCTTGATGGAGTGTCCCATGACCGTCCGCTTATCCATATCAAATGAGCACTCGACAATGTTTTTACGAGCTTCCCGCTTGATTACATTTAAGGAGACAGACAGCTCTTCCGGTGGATACTGTATATGCATATCGGTACCCGCTTTGTACTGCATAATTTTGCCAGGAGGCAGCATGGTGCTTTCCTGAAACTCAAGGTCCACCTCCTCACCCACCAGCCCAGTGCAATGCTCATAGTCAAAACTGTAGATATCCGTGTGATAGCCTGAACCGGTATAGCCACAGGTAATAAAACCCACATCGTGATTATGGGGATAGTGATAGAGTAACTGGTTACCCCGCTCGGCAGGATCAATGACAGGCCAGATCACAATGCGGAAAATGTAGGATTCACCAATACGAGGCATGAAGACGGGTGGCAAAAAACTGTGTTCAGGCTCACTCAGATCTTTCAGATAATCGCAGAAGTACTGTTCAAGAAACTGACTGTTGTTTGCCAGCTGTTTCAATGCCGGGACAAGCCCTTCCAGATCTTCCTCAGACTGCAAACCAGCCCGATCACACAAGCTGTAAAACTCATCCAGCGGTATGGCCAGCTCAGTCCTGCATTCAACCGTTCTTACCATGGTACACCTCCTGGCAAAGGCACCTGACCAACATCAGGCCGTTACAGAAAGAGCCGTCATCGTTTTATCAGCCAATTGACGTATATAAGGATCACTGTCGTAAATCAGGGTATGCTCCAACAAAGATCGACTTCTCTCCTCACTCTGTTTGCAAAGGCTGGAAAAAGCCTCCCAGCGTACAAAAGGTGCATAACGATCACTGGAGGCAACATTCTCAAGACATTCAATACTTTTCTCAGAGCCTGACAACTCCCCGATCAGTGCTGCAGCCAGTTGACTTCTGGAGTCGGACACTCGGGTTGCAATCAACCGAGTTGGCTGTAAAGTCTCGCGATTATAGGTCCATGTCAGAACCCCTCTTGCTGCAGAGTGGGCTGTTAACAGACATGCCTGCTGTTTAATGCCATCCAACAATGGAACCGAATCATAGGCTTTGAAAACGTGAGCCTGACAAGAACCCAGAATCAAAGTAGGTCCGTTCCTGGCAGACACAGGCATTTCATAGATATCAACCGTGTCGACTTTGGTTTCAAGCACCGGGATATCAATGGCTTGCTCACCCAGATTAATCAGCATCAAATCAAATTCATTGGCACAGACTTCTTTACTTTCTGAAGGCTCACCCAAACCGTTACAGAAGACCAGCGAGAGATTGAAATCTCCTTTGCTGTACAGGTAATTCTGATCAAGAAAAGGCTTTTTCTCAGCAGACGTTTCTTTGGAAATATCCTCAGCCACACATTGGAGCAACTGAGGAACGGTTGACGGGTCAATCAGCTCAGACAACCCGGCCAGTTGGGAAAACTGATAACTGTCCTGAACCATAATCTGCTCAGCCCGGCTAATCAGTTGACCCAGAAAGCGGTTATTTGAATTCACGAAAATAACCTCCTCCTTTATTACAAAGGCTGCCTGAGATAAAAGACACTGGAAGCATTTCTAAACGACTTACTTTACTCTTGTAACAAGTATATATTCAAAATTGAACCTCGCCATTAAAATGGCTTATTGATGAAATAAGTCACACAGAACGATAAAAAACCTGAAGCACCTTGCCAAAAGCATCCTCTATACCCTTAGTTTCACAAAGGCTCCACTAAACACTCAGTACATGAACCTGACATTAAATTTTATTCATTTATAATTTTCATGGTGCAGACAGATTGCTCATAAACCCCTTATCTGTTCGTAAATAGCCCTTTACTTTCCATTCATTCAACTTCAGCCCATGATTCAAGACACATCATGACAGACAATCAAAACCCGCATTTTATAGAGTGTTCGGAACACTACGAAAACACATCAACCTTTGTCAGCAGGGTCGATATTTTCCGTTTCAGAAAAGCCCCCGGACACTACCTGGATTGGCTGAAAGAGCAGAGCCCTTTCGAAAAGGCTGATAAAATTCTGGACCTGGGTTGCGGACCCGCATTACTGTGGAAAAAGTTTCCTGACCTCCTTAAACAAAACCATCAGCTTTTCCTGACAGACCGATCATCCAACATGCTTTTTCATGCAAGAAATCACACTGGCGAACTGAAAGCTGAGCGTTTTTTCCTGCGAAACGCCATGGAACAACTTTGCTTCAAGGATCAGCAATTTGATGCAGTGCTGGCTCATATGCTGCTCTACCATGCTACTGATATTGACCAGACACTCAGAGAAATAACCCGGGTTCTAAAACCTCATGCCTGGTTAAGTACAACAACCTTTGCCAGCCACTCGGAAGATATCATTTGGAAAACTGTTCATGCCATAGAGCCGGAAATACCACCATATTCCGAGATCCTGTCTCCCTTTAGTGCTGAAAATGCGCCGTCCCAGCTAAAGAGACATTTCTCCAGCCTCAAAACCACAAATTACCAAACCGGCTTTTCCTGTCCTTACCCGGAAATCTGGGCCGATTTCATCTGCAGCTTCCCCAATGTTGAGCTCAGACAACTAAAGTCCGGGTTTCGTCAGAAGCTGATCCATAAGCTTGAAAAGCTGATTGATCAGCATGGAACCCTTCCTTATCAGACTGAAATGGTGCACTACCTGTGCCAACAACCCAGAACACGCATATTGCATGAAGCCGCTCTTTGAATATCCTGACATTCGCTCCTGACAAAGGCCTCATGAGAATTTTTTGAAACTACAAACAGTCAATCAGCCACTCGTCGGCCTTTCGCCAGGGGCTGACCGAGAATAGCGCCCGAGCATAAAATTCAGTAGAACGAGTCAGCTTTTTCACTGAATTTGTGCGAATAGTTGACCTATTTAAGAAAATTCAGTGGAAAAGATGGCCGTTCTTTCTGGATTTTAGGCCGGGCTGTCTAGAATCGATCAAGAGTATGCAATAAGCATGAATGTGCCGACAAAATGAGTCAGTCGACAAAATAGCAGAACGAAAAGCTCAATATTTCACGCAATACACCCGTTAAAGAACTGACATCAGCCGGTCAAAAGTCTAAAATCGCCTCTCATTTCTGATCAGAATTCACCGGAAACCAAAACATGCGCGACTTTATTATCGCCCCCAGCATTCTTTCAGCGAATTTTGCCCGCCTGGGAGAAGAAGTGGACAATGTCATTGCCGCTGGAGCTGACTGGGTACATTTTGACGTTATGGATAACCATTACGTGCCCAACCTGACCATTGGCCCCATGGTGTGTAAAGCGCTGAGAAACCATGGTGTCACTGCCCCCATCGATGTACATCTGATGGTCAGCCCGGTAGATCGCATGATTGGTGACTTTATTGAAGCGGGCGCCAGCATGATCACCTTCCACCCAGAAGCCTCTGATCATATTGATCGCAGTCTTCAGATGATTCGTGAAGGCGGTTGCAAAGCAGGCCTGGTATTGAACCCGGCCACATCCCCTGATGTTATTGAATACGTCATCGATAAACTGGATATGGTTCTGCTGATGTCAGTTAACCCGGGATTTGGTGGTCAGAAGTTTATACCTTCTACTCTGCGCAAACTTCGCCATGTCCGCAAAATCATTGACGACAGTGGACTGGACATTCGCCTGGAAGTAGACGGTGGTGTAGGTGTCCAGAATATTCGTCAAATTGCTGAAGCCGGTGCCGACGCCTTTGTCGCAGGTTCAGCCATTTTCAATGCTGACGATTATCAAACCGTTATCAGACAGATGCGAGAAGAACTCTCCAAAGCTGAGTCCCTCTGATTCAGCTCCTCTGATTCAGGCTGGTTGAACCGGCCTGAATCATTCCTCATATCCCGCTCTTCAGTCCCGCTTTTATCTACTCTGAATACACGTTTCAACACTCTGGATAAAAGTTTTGTAGCAAGATGAAAAAACTTCTACTGACGGGCTGTACTGTTCTATTTCTTTCTCTGACTGCGAACGCTCAGCATCAGATCTCACTGGAGTATGACGCCTATGTGCTCGACGCTAAAGACAAACTGACCGACTTTATAATCCGGCCAGCCAGCTTTGATTACGTGAAAATCGGAACACTCACTATAAATATCCAGTATCACGGCTCGATGCACACAGCCCAGCTCAGCATTGGTGGTGACGGGCTTGACACACACCATAACTTTGTCGTGTATGCAGCCATACAAAACCCGTTACTGCATGAACAGGGCAGAATCTACTCGTTTAAGCCCCACCCATGGAAACTGATCGTACTGCCTTGGGGAACCCAGCTTCAACCAGCTTCAACCAGCTTCAACCAGCTTCAAATAGTGCTGCTTTCCAGTCACTTTAACTCCAACAAGCCTATAAATGTAGGAAGTGCCCCCGAGCTGAATATTGATAATGATCTTCTGAAGGCAGTATTGGACGACAATGATTGACACGGGGCTGTCAATATCAACAAAAATCCCCCTATAATCTCACTGTCTTTATTCCCTCCTCCTGGATATCTTAAACAATGAAGTTGTTTGAATTGCTGGATAGCCCTGTTCAATTAATCATGTACGATCTCGACGGTACTCTGGTTGACAGTGTTCCTGACCTGGCTATTGCTCTGGATAAAATGCTGACAGACCTCAATCTGCCTGTTGCCGGCGACGAGAAGGCCAGACTCTGGGTAGGCAACGGTATTCCATCGCTGGTTCAAAGGGCACTGGCCGATGATATGATGGGTGATCAACCCGGCATTGTGGACGAAGAAACCTTCACCAGAGCTTTGGAGCGGTTCAAACATCACTATGCCATTGAAGTCGGCCAGCACAGTTCACTGTACCCTGGTGTATTCACCTTTCTCAGCCAGATCCACAAGGCAGGTATCAAGCAGGCTGTAGTGACAAACAAATCTGAAATATTCACCGAGTCACTGCTGAAACATATGGGTATTGAACACTTCTTTGAGCTCAGTATTGGCGGCGACAGCCTGAATGAGAAGAAACCTCACCCCATGCCTCTGCAACACACCATGAAGCATTTTGACTGCACCCGGGACAACACCCTCATGATTGGCGACTCCAGGAACGACGTTAAAGCCGCCCGGGCTGCTGAGGTTAAGGTAGTGGGTTTGCCTTATGGCTATAACCATGGTGAGCCTATTGAATCCGCTTATCCAGACACCGTTGTCTCTGATCTGACCGAACTGCTGTAAGGCAGAATTCATCGGGGCCAGAAGCCTGGCCCTGCACTAACCCCAGACATTTGCATTAGCCGCAACAGTCATATACCCTTCCATTTTCCTGTCTTTAGGACTGCGCCCAGAACAATAGCGGAGCCAGCAGTGATTGACTGTTATTCAGAGACACCTACAGAGAACACCATGAGCGCTGCTGGTCAAACAGCGGGCCTCTTCACACCTGCCTCAAAGCTTACCTCCTGGCGATGGCTCGGCTGGCCCTGCGCCTGATAAAAAAGCCCAACTCAGTCAAAGCCTGCGTTTTTTCGCACTATTTTTTAAACAGCCATGAGCGGTTTTTTAAACAGCCATGAGCGGTTTTTTAAACAGCCATGAGCGGCTGAAACCGTTTTTCTTAACCCCACAGGGACGAGAAGTGTTTCACAAATGCCCGTAGCAAAAGAAAGCATAATACCGCTTAACCATCAGCCAGATAATAAAGAGGCCAGTATGACGCCTGAAGCATTTTCTCGTCTGGCCCGCGAAGGATATAACCGCATTCCTGTAATCCGGGAAATCCTGGCGGACCTGGACACCCCGTTGACCACTTATCTAAAGCTGGCCAACGGCCGCTATTCGTACCTGCTTGAATCCGTTGAAGGCGGAGAAAAGTGGGGACGTTACTCCATGATAGGGTTGCCCTGCAGAACCATACTCCAAGTATCGGGTTACAGCCCTGACTGCAAGGTCACTCTGGAAACCGATGGCCAGATCGTTGAAGAGCACAACCCGGAAGACCCACTGAGCTTCATCAACCAGTTCCAGGAACGCTATAAAGTGCCTGAGCTGCCTGACTTGCCACGTTTTACCGGCGGTCTTGTGGGTTATTTTGCCTACGATACTGTCCGTTATATTGAAGAGCGCCTGAAGCACACCGCTCCGCAGGATGAGCTGGACAACCCTGACATCATGCTGATGGTATCTGATGAACTGGTTGTATTTGACAATCTCAGTGGCAAGCTGATTCTGGTAACGCACGCAGACCCAAGCGAGCCTGCAGCTCTGGAGAAAGCCGAGTTCCGACTGGACGAACTGGTTCGCAGATTGCAAACTACCAATGTTCTCCCCCCGGTACAGGCTTCTCTTAACCCTGCCCGGGAAAGCGACTTCAAATCCGGTTTTGGGAAAGAAACTTTTGAAGCCTCCGTGGAGAAAATCCGGGAATACATTCTGGCGGGCGATGCCATGCAGGTCGTACCGTCTCAGCGAATGACGATCCCCTTCGACAGTTCTCCTCTTAATCTCTATCGGGCACTGCGCAGCACCAACCCTTCTCCTTATATGTATTACATGGATCTGGGTGATTTTCATGTTGTTGGCTCATCACCGGAAATTCTTGCTCGCCTGGAAGACGGTGAAGTCACCGTCAGGCCGATAGCAGGTACACGCAAACGTGGCGCTACCGAAGAGCGGGATAAAGAACTGGAACAAGAGCTTCTGAACGATCCCAAGGAACTGGCAGAACATCTGATGCTGATCGATCTGGGTCGAAACGACGTTGGTCGTGTAGCAAAAACAGGCAGCGTCAGCCTGACCGACAAAATGGTGATCGAACGCTACTCCCACGTCATGCATATTGTGTCCAACGTGACGGGGCAATTAAAAGACGGTATGGATGCCATGGACGTGCTCAAGGCCACACTGCCTGCCGGCACATTAAGTGGTGCACCCAAAGTTCGCGCCATGGAAATTATTGACGAACTGGAACCCGTTAAACGCGGTGTCTATGGTGGTGCTGTCGGATACCTGGCCTGGAATGGCAACATGGATACCGCCATTGCCATACGGACTGCCGTGATAAAAGACCGTAAACTCCATGTTCAGGCAGGCGCAGGGATTGTTGCAGACTCGGTTCCCGAGATGGAATGGAAAGAAACCATGAATAAGGGGCGAGCCCTTTTCAAGGCTGTCGCCATGGCGCAGACAGGCCTTTCATCCGGATCCACCCACCAGAAGCAGACAGGGGAGCGAAACTGAGATGCTTTTAATGATCGATAACTACGATTCGTTCACCTGGAACCTGGTGCAATACTTTGGTGAGCTGGGGCAGAACGTTGAAGTGCATCGGAATGATCACATCAGCATTGAAGACATTGAAGCACTAAATCCAGAACGCATTGTGATTTCTCCGGGTCCCTGCACCCCCAATGAAGCAGGCGTTTCCATGGAAGTCATCAAACGGTTCAGTGGCAAAAAACCCATTCTGGGTGTTTGCCTGGGTCACCAGAGCATGGGCCAGGTCTTTGGTGGCAAAGTGATCAGGGCACGACAAGTGATGCACGGCAAGGTTTCACCTGTCTATCATAAGGGGCTGGGGGTTTTCACTGATCTGCCCAACCCGGTCACGACAACCCGATACCACTCTCTGGTCATTGAAAAAGAAAGCTTGCCAGCCTGCTTTGAAATTACCGCCTGGACTCAGCACGAAGATGGCAGCATGGACGAGATCATGGGAATTCGCCATAAGACTCTGCCCCTGGAAGGCGTACAGTTTCACCCGGAATCCATCATGACCGACCGTGGCCATGACATGCTGGACAACTTCTTGAAGCAATAAGGTCAAAAAGGTATCAACCGCCGGACCTTATAGAAAAACAATTGGAGCCAGATGTAATGAACATTAAAGAAGGTATTGCCCGCGCAGTCAGCAATCTTGATCTCAGTCGCGATGAAATGATGATCATCATGCGCGACATCATGACCGGTCAGTGTACCGACGCCCAGATTGGCTCGTTCCTGACAGCCATGCGTATGAAAAGCGAGAGCATTGAAGAAATTACCGGAGCGGCCCAGGTACTGAGAGAAATGGTCACCGGTGTTGAAGTGAATGCTGAACACCTGGTAGATATTGTGGGTACCGGTGGCGACGGTGCTCACTTGTTCAATGTATCCACAGCTTCATCGTTTGTTGCTGCAGCTGCGGGTGCTCATGTCGCCAAGCATGGTAACCGGGGCGTATCCAGCTCCAGTGGCAGTGCTGACCTACTGGAAAAAGCAGGCATTAAGCTGGGTATCAATCCTGAGCAAGTGGCCCGTTGCACTGAAGAAGTAGGAGTAGGCTTTATGTTCGCTCCAGCCCACCACTCGGCCATGAAAAATGTGGTAAGTGTTCGCAGAGAACTGGGAATAAGAACCTTCTTCAATATCCTCGGCCCTATGTCTAACCCTGCTGGCGTCAAGAACCTCGTCATCGGCGTGTTCACCAAAGAACTTTGCCTGCCAATGACAGAAGTACTCAGGGAGCTCGGCAACCAGCATGTCATGGTCGTACATTCAGTGGACGGCCTGGACGAGATCAGTATTGCCAGTGAAACCCATGTGGCAGAACTGAAAAACGGTGAAATCAATGAATACACCATCAAACCTGAAGATTTTGGCATTGAATCTCAAAGCCTGATTGGTCTGACCGTCAATGGTTCAGAAGACTCACTGGCTCTGATCAAGGATGCACTGGGTAAACGGGAAGGTGAATACGCCAGCAAAACGGCAGACATGATTTCACTGAATGCCGGTGCTGCCATTTATGTTTCTGGAGTGGCCACCAGCCTGCAGGAAGGTATTGCGATGGCTCAGGATGCTATTGCCAGCGGACTGGGACAGGAAAAAATGAGCGAACTGGCCAGCTTCACACAAGTGATTGCCGAGGGGTAATGAATGACAACTTCAAACACCAGGCCAACCATCCTCAACAAAATTGTTGAGCGAAAGCGTGAAGAGGTCGCAGAGCGTCAGACAAACCTGTCTATGCAGGAGGTCATTGCCAGAGCACGCCACACAGAAGGCACTCGAGATTTCGCCAAAAGCCTGGAAACCCGGACAGAAAACCGGCAGGCCGCCATTATTGCCGAAATCAAAAAAGCATCCCCCAGCAAGGGCGTGATTCGAGAAAACTTTGATCCGGTCAGCATTGCCCAGAGCTATGAACAGGCAGGCGCCAGCTGCCTGTCTGTACTGACAGACAAAGATTTTTTCCAGGGGGCAGAAAGTTATTTGCAGGAAGCTCGCTCAGCCTGTTCTCTGCCAGTACTGCGCAAGGACTTCATGGTCGACCCCTGGCAGATATATGAATCTCGGATGATTGGCGCAGATTGTATCTTGCTGATCGTCTCCTGTCTTACAGACGGTGAACTTCAGGAGTTCAGCAGTACTGCTCTGGACCTTGGAATGGATGTTCTGGTTGAAGTTCATGGGCCAGAAGAACTGGAACGTGCACTCCCTCTTGAAGGCACTCTGCTGGGCATTAATAACCGCAACCTGAATACCTTTGAAGTCACTCTGGACAACACATTTGCCTTATTGCCCCAGATCCCGGAAGGCCGAAAGGTGATTACAGAAAGTGGCATCCACTCCGTAGAAGACGTGGACAGTATGTTTTCGAAAGGGGTGAACAGCTTCCTGGTGGGTGAAGCCTTTATGCGTCAGGAAGATCCAGGTCGGGGTCTGAGCAACCTGTTCGGTAAATATCTTTAAGTCTTAAGTAGTAAGTCAACGCATTCCCACGCTCCGAGTGGGAATGCGTACACTCCGAAAATTGAACTCTATACCCATTGGATTTCAAGATGCTACTAGGCGACAAGTGAGCGAACGCTGGCAACAACGTTGCATCTTGAAAGGCGATGGGTATACAACGTGAGATAACGTATGGGTTTGTGTTTAGCAACACTGAAGCAACCAAACGTTAATGACCACACGCCCCCGTTCATCCTGAGCCTGTCGAAGGATGCTGATAATGCACTTCGACAGGCTCAGTGCGAACGGTATTAACTGTAAACTGACCACTCTTATTTAATAACTCCGCAGGCAATTCGTGAACCACCGCCACCCATGGGTGGATTGTCGGTGTAGTTATCACCACCGGAATGAATAATCACCGAGCGCCCTTTCAGGTCAGCGAGTTTCAGACGCTTGGCTACTACCGGAACCGTAGCGAAACCTTTGTCGTTTACAGTCAATCTGGGCAGATCCCCCAGATGCCCTGCACCATCCGGCCCTTCATGTTTACCCGTTTTATCAGGGTCCAGATGCCCACCGGCTGCCAAAGCCGCCACCATCACACCATTCTTTGAGCCAGGATCACAGCTGGCCTTTTCATGGACATGGAAACCATGCTCTCCAGGCACCAGATCATGAAGATTGGGGGTCAATTCCACCCCTCCTCCAGAGGCAGAAGAAATAGTAATGGTTCCCAGGTCGGCTCCCACACCGGAAGGCGAAACCTGATTCATCTTGACCGTAAAACGGTCATTTGATGAACAGGCAGAAAGCATCGCTGCTACGACCACTACTCCAGATAGCCCACAGACTTTATTGAACATGATTGCCAACCCCAGTAAAAACGAGTGTATGACAGAGGAATATAGCCATGCTTATTCCGGTTTACTTAATGAGCAGACTGAAAAAACAATCTTTTTACGGTTTTGTTCCAAAAAGCCTATTTAACATTCCCATCTGTTATGTTTTTCCCTACCCACCAGCAATAAGCAGCAGGCACAATCACCAATAGCCCCATGAATGAATACCAGGGGTTATTGAAGACTACATATACCCAAGTGAATTCAAGATGCTACTAGGCGACAAGTGAGCGAAGCCCTGTGAGCCTACAAGTAGTAGGTGGTCAGGGTGAGCGAACGCTGGCAACAACGTAGCATCTTGAAAGGCGATGGGTATACATTGCTGGCAAGGTTCGAACGACAGAAGAGGAAATCCAGCTATTCTTTGAGGTTTGTTTTTCCGGAATTCAATTATGTCAGTCCAGCTCTGCCGTAGTGCAAAAACAGCGTTAGGCTTGGTGGTAATCATTTTCTTTTTCTGTCGTCCTGCTTTTGCTGACTCACAGGAAGGAAGTTCACTGCATGAGCACCCCGAATCTTTTGGACTGGGCACCTCCCCCACCGAGGCCGAACTTGCGGCACTGGACACAGACATCAGACCTGATGGCAAAGGATTACCCAAGGGGCAGGGTTCAGCCAGAGAAGGGAAGTCCATCTATGAACTTAAATGCCAGCAGTGCCATGGGCTTGAAGGAGAAGGCGGCATCAATGACAAACTGGTGGGTACTTTAAAAGACGGCATATTTCCTTTTGCTGAAAAAGACGCACCCAAAAAAACCATTGGCAACTATTGGCCTTACGCGACCACTCTGTTCGATTATATTCGTAGAACCATGCCATACACACAGCCAGGCAGTCTGACCGATGATGAAACCTATAGTCTGACCGCCTATCTGCTCTACCTGAACAAGATCATTCCTGAAGACAGGGTTTTGAACTCAGACACTCTGCCTGCCATCACCATGCCAGCTCATCACCGATTCAAAAACGATAACCGAACCAGAAGTGGCCAGGTTCTTTAACGAGAGAGCAAAATGAAGCGAAGACATTTTCTCAAAAACATGACCGCTCTGGGTACCACGTCACTGCTTGTGAACCAGAGCCTCGCGGAAACACGCTTTCCTGGCCCTCCTGCAAGCACAACAGGCACTCGTTCTTCCTACGAAAACCCTCAGAAAACTCTTTATGGGCAGATGCAAACCCATGGACTCACTCCACTGCAGGACCTGCATGGCATCATTACCCCATCTGACCTTCACTTTGAACGACATCACTCAGGCATTCCTGACATCAATCCAGAACAGCACTACCTCTATATTCATGGTCTGGTAGATAAGCCTCTTAAATTATCAATCAACGATCTGAAACGTTTTCCGTCAGTCTCCCGGATTTGCTTTATAGAGTGTGCCGGTAATTGTCAGGACTATTTCAAAAAGGGACCGGAAACATCGCTGCAACAAGTAGCCGGGATGACCAGTCAGAGTGAATGGACAGGAGTAAGGTTATCCACGCTGCTACGTGAAACCGGATTAAGAAAAAATGCTAACTGGCTACTGGCGGAAGGAGAAGATGCGGCATTGTTAACCCGTAGTATTCCTGTCGAAAAGGCCATGGATGACGCCATCATTGCCTACGCTCAGAACGGAGAAGCTATTCGGCCTGAACAAGGGTATCCCTTAAGACTCCTTCTGCCAGGCTGGGAAGGCAGCAGTTGCGTCAAATGGCTACGCCGTCTGGAAGTGGGGGATCAACCCTGGATGACCCGGGAGGAAACCGTCAAATACACAGATCCGCTAAAAGACGGCAGCGTACGTCAATTCAGCATGATCATGGATGCCCGTTCCGTGATAACTGCTCCCACCTACCCTCATCAGATTGAAAAAGGCTGGCATGAAATCCGGGGACTGGCCTGGAGTGGTCGGGGAAAAATCAAAAAAGTAGAAGTTAGCACAGACGGCGGTAGTCACTGGCTACCCACTCAGCTTCAGGGGCCCGTTCTGAGTCAGGCCCACACACGCTTCAACATACCCTGGCAATGGAATGGCAATGAGACGCTGCTATTAAGCAGAGCTACAGATGATGCTGGATACACCCAGCCTATGGTGCAGACATTGATAGCAGCCAGAGGGATTGGCTCACTTCGCTATCACAATAATGGAGTATTGGGCTGGCGAGTAAAGAGCGATGGCCGTATTTATTATGAAATTGTCGCCTGACCGGACTTCTTAATAAACATATAATTTTTCATTTAGTTTTTCGATGAAAAATAGCGAAGTTGTGACCCACTTTGACTCTTCCGCCCACGATTCAAGGAAAGTTCCTATGAAGTGACGGGTAAAAATGCATTCAGCGTAAAAACGATCAAGAGAGCGTCGTTTATCAAAATGAGTTCCGAACTGTCCGGCCAATGAGAATAACCGGACTTTCAAATGAGATTGTTATTATAACTTCTCAATTCACAGTATGTCCCTTTAAAATTGGCTACTGTTAACTGTTCAGAGATTTTAGCGAGTACCAAATACCACCATGGTTTTACCCTTCACCGAGACCAACCCCTGAGCCTCCAGATTTTTTAATACACGGCCGACCATTTCCCGGGAACACCCAACAATTCGGCCAATTTCTTGTCGTGTAATCTTGATTTGCATGCCATCAGGATGAGTCATGGCATCGGGTTGCTTTGATAGATCCAGTAACGTTCTGGCTACCCTGCCGGTCACATCCAGAAATGCCAGATCACCGACTTTGCGGGTAGTGTCCTTGAGACGACTGACCAGCTGACCGGACAGTGACAGCAATAACTCGGGTTCTTCCCGAATCAGACCGCGAAACTGTTCATAACTGATTTCAGCAACTTCACAGGGGCCTTTGGCCTTTACCCAGGCACTGCGCTCAGAATGATCCCCTTCGAACAAACCCATTTCACCAAAATACTCGCCGGTGTTCAGGTAAGTTACAATCATCTCTCGACCTTCGTCATCTTCAATGACAATGGCAACCGTACCTTTAACGATATAATAGAGTGACTCTGAGGTATCTCCCGCACACAGTATGGTGCTTTTTGCCCGATAGGTTCTGCGTCTTGCTACCGACAGCAGTCTGTCCAAACTGGTTTTTGGTTTTGGTGTGGTTATCGTCAGCATTGTCACTACTACTCCCCGGCTGATTTTTCCTGTCTGTACATACTGTTATTATTTTCCTGAAAAATGCTTCACCTGAATGAAGATGATCCATTCCCCATTGCTCATAGCTCATAGCTCATAGCCGTGTAGAGCCTGCTCAGTCCCAGACAGTGACCGAAGTATCCTTTTTCGAATACTCTTCGACCTGTTCATCCACCGTGACGCTATCCCTCTTATAGAAGGAACGAACTACGGATGTCATTGGAAACACTGACTTTTTTCTCTGCCAAGCACTTCCAAAAATAGCAATCTGAACCAACGATAACAGATCAACGAAAGGTAAACACTATGCACTTTAGTTTCATTTCGTTAATACAGGAAAGAGTTGGCATTTTTGAGAGCTAATCCACAGCTCAGTAAGAAGAGTGGTAAAAAATAAAGCACAGTTGTCATGTGAGTGACACTCCTCCAAGTGAGTATCACTGCGCAGCTCCAGTTAGCGCACAATCCCCCTGCTGATGTAAGATAGCGGCTTTATTTATCTGCCAACTCTCATGACAAACAACCCACAGAGCTTCGGCCATTTGTGAGTAATGCAATGAGAGCCATCTTCAAGAAAGGAAACACGCGGTATGAAAGCACAAGTCAAATGGGTGGATCAGGAACGCTTTCTGGGACTGACTGACAGTAACAATTCTGTTGTTATGGACGCCGATAAAAGCGTTAAATCCGCACCCAGCCCGATGGAACTGATTCTGATGGGCCTCGGTGGCTGTTCATCTGTTGATGTGATCGGTATTCTGGAAAAGGCTCGCCAAAAAGTAGTGGACTGCCACGTCGACATACAGGCTGAACGTGCCGACAGCGTACCTGCGGTCTTCACCAAAATTCACCTGAATTTTGTCGTCAAAGGTACAGCCATTAAAGAAGCTCATGTTAAACGTGCAGTAGAATTGTCTGCTGACAAATATTGCTCCGTAGCCATGATGCTGGGTAAAGGTGGCGTAGAAATCACCCACAACTACGAAATTATTGAAGCCTGAACAGGTTTTGAAAATCGGGGTGTGTGTTATCACCCCGCTTGCCTTAAGCGCTACCTGTCAGCCTGGAGGCCAACTCATCTGGCGGCCACCGATCAGATGAAGGTGGATATGATACACCGACTGACAACCATGGCTGTTGCAGTTCATCACCGTTCTGTAGCCGTCTTCAGCAAAACCTTCTTCTTTCGCAATCTGACTGGCCACCAGCGCCATTTTTCCCAGTACGGCCTGATCTTCTGGAACTGCATCATTCAGGGTTGCAATGTGCTTTTTGGGAATGACCTGAATATGGACTGGCCCCTGAGGATTAATGTCCCTGAATGAAAGAACATCGTCGTCTTCATAGACCTTGTCGACAGGGATATCCCCCTCCACCATCTTGCAGAAAAGACAGCTCATTGATTTACCTCCAAGCCTTTAAGTCGAAAAGCTGGCCTAAGCCTAACACCAGATCCTTTAGCCCGAAAGGCTTCAGATCGAACCCATATATTATTGAACACACTCCGGGACAGTTTGTTTTGAAGCGCTCTATTGGGCAGAATCCAAAAAACCGAACGAACGATCCCCCCCTCAACAGAGATCATCATGAACCCGGAAGACATTCATCAGGCCTTTGCCGACGCCCTGATCAAGCTGGTCTGGAAAATGACCAACGAGGCTGGAGAAGAGCAGGAATACAACGCTTTGGAAGTACTGCAGAAAAACAATGGCGTATGGCAATACGCCATTGATAACCCATATGGGGTTTAAAGGACGATACTCTGATCTGTTGTAATGAGGAACAAATCAGGACTCTATTCTATCTTCCCAGAGTAACGTTGAACCAATGACAGCAGCTGGCATGATCAATAAATTGATGAGAGGGATCAGCATAACCAGCGTTACTGTTGCCCCAAACCCCCAAACGTAGTTTCTGTCCTGCTTCAAACGATCCAGCATATCATTAAACGACACTCCTCTATTGTCCGCCGCATAATCACAGTACTGGATCGACATCATCCAACTATTGAACAGAAACCAGAGCACCGGGGTAATCAGATTCACCACCGGAACAAATGAGAGAATCAACAGAAGCACCGCCTTGGGCAGGTAGTACGTCAACTTTCTCACCTCCCGGCCTATGGTTCTCGGCAACAGGGTCAGCCAGTCTTTCAGCTCATACTCGGGCAAACCAGTCGCACCATGAAGATTCTGAATTTTTTCTGCAAGAAGACCGTTGAAAGGGGCTGCGATAAGATTACCGACAATGGTAAAGGTAAAGAAGACAACCCCCAGCATGGCCATAAATAACAACGGCCAGATCAGGAACTCAAGAAAAGACAGCCAGCTGGGCAACCAGCTCACCAACTGCTCCATCAGTCCGTTCATTTGCTGAAGACCAAAATAGATCAGGAAACCGAACACCAGGATATTCACGGTCAGGGGAATCAATACAAACCAGCGAATAGCCGGATCCGGAAGATAAGATAAACCCCTGAGAAAATAACCGGGTCCACTTCCCGGCGCAGGCGTTGGCATAGCACTGTTCCTTTTAATGATTTCATATACCTGCTGGCAACTATGGCAGTCAGGTGAATAGAGAATATAAGTCAATCGCTGAAGAGAATCTGGTTCTCATCAACACAAGTCGTTATTATTCACACAGTTTAACGAATTATGAATCCTTTACTGCCAGAGATGACTCATATCTCTGACAGACATTCCTGATCAAGGAGTAACATGTGAGCGAAGCCAAGCACGTCCAGCTGCTGATTCTGGGTTCCGGCCCAGCAGGTTACACTGCTGCAGTCTACGCTGCCCGGGCTAACCTGAAGCCGGTTATGATTACTGGTATGCAACAGGGCGGGCAGTTGACTACCACGACTGATGTGGACAACTGGCCAGGAGGCCCTGAAGGTCTTCAAGGACCCGGTCTGATGGAAGACATGCGTGTCCATGCAGAACGCTTTGGTACCGAGATCATTTTTGATCATATTGAAGAAGTCGACCTGAGTAAAAAGCCTTACACGCTGAAAGGCAGTGAGACTTACACTTGCGACTCTCTCATTATCAGTACTGGTGCCAGCGCCCGCTATCTGGGTCTGGACAGCGAAGAAGCCTTTAAAGGTAAAGGTGTATCCGCTTGCGCAACCTGTGACGGATTCTTTTACAAGAACAAGGACGTGGTTGTGGTAGGTGGTGGTAACACCGCTGTTGAAGAAGCCCTGTATCTTTCCAACATCGCCAAAACCGTGACTCTGATTCACCGCCGCCAGGGTTTCCGTGCAGAAAAGATCCTGCAGGACAAAATGATGGATCGTGTTGAGAACGGCAACATGAGACTGGCCCTGGACGCTACCCTGGACGAAGTGCTGGGTGACGATATGGGCGTGACAGGTGTCCGCATCAAGGATATCAACACTGGCGAAACCCGTGAAATTCAAGCTGAAGGTTGCTTCATCGCTATTGGTCACACACCAAACACCGGTATCTTTGATGGCCAGCTGAACATGAAAGATGGCTACATCACAGTCAACAGTGGTTCAGAAGGTAATGCCACCCTGACGTCCAAAGAAGGTGTATTTGCTGCGGGAGACGTTATGGATCACGTTTACCGTCAGGCCATCACTTCTGCTGGCACAGGTTGTATGGCTGCCCTGGATGCAGAAAAATATCTGGACTCCCTGTCCTGATATTCTGGCCCCGCTCATGCGGGGCTCTCTTCTTCTAATACTTTTCTACAGCCTCACGCTATTCCATCGCTTCCCATTATTCATAAAACCGTTATGACGGTGACTGTTTTTTTCTATGAAAATGCAGTTCTATCAGACCCTGCAGCCAGTTTCATGCTTCAAGGTGAACCCCATTTCTCGCTTATGGCTGTTTAAAAAACTTGAATAACAGACATAAAAAAGCCTGCAATTCAGCAGGCTCTTTCAGACAACTTGTTGATCAGGACGCTTTCTGATTACTGACTGCTTCTTCCGCTTCTGGAGTTACCCTGAAATCTTCAGACAGGGTACCCTTTTCGTCAGGCGCTGACTTGGGTGCATAATCCAGTGGCTGCTCCAACGGTTTGGTACGCTCAGTACGACGCTTAGGAATCTGCCCCGATAACAATGCACTGCTACTGATCAGCGAGTCACTGAGTTTATTTTTAACTCTGTCATCTTCACAGAGAACATCGGCACCGCTGGCCATGTGCTCATAGACATCTTTATAGCTGTCGGTCAGTTTATTGATCAGGTGAGCCGTGGTATTGAAATGATCGGCTACGCTGTCCTGGTATTGTTTGAAGTCAGCCTCCAGATCTTTCAGCTGGTTTTCCATTTTGCCTCGATCTGAACGGGGACCTGCCAGCAGATGGTACAAAAGTGCACCACCGGCCATACCCGCCAGAAATGCCAAACTGCCTACAAACCAAAGTACATTCACATCTTCCACAGCATCGCCTCATTTGGTGGAATATTCCACGTCCATTTTCTGTCAAAGTTATAATCTTTTGTGCGCAAAGTATAGAGGGGTTATGTAACATCGGGAGCCAAAACACTCCTTGCCCTGCTTTAGCCAGAAGGTTACATTGTGCTCCTTCCTCTTCCGGCCTGCTGAAATGAAACAGGCTTATTCTCATGCTGGCCGATAGTTGGATAAGCAGCCACCTTTTCGTCGCCTGTGGGGATGAAAAACGCTTAATAATACCCATAGCGAATAACAACTGAACGACTAGCATGACCCCGGAATCTCGTTACCAGCAGGACTTAAAGAAAGATAACTTCAGCTACGACCCTGCACAAGAAGAAGCGGTTCAACACCTCCAGCATCTTTTTGAGCAGCTGAATACGGAAGCTCCGCGCCCTTCTCTGCTCAAGCGCATCAACCCATTTGCCAGCAAAGAAACAAACACCGTTCGCGGGCTTTATTTCTGGGGCGGAGTTGGACGGGGCAAAACGTATCTGATGGACACCTTTTACGATTGTTTACCGTTCCCTGAAAAAAAACGCATGCACTTTCATCACTTTATGCGCTGGGTTCATGGTGAACTAAAAAAACTGTCAGGAGAAAAAAACCCTCTGGATCGAGTGGCCGAAATACTGGCTGCTGAAACCCGGGTGATCTGTTTTGATGAGTTCTTTGTTTCTGATATCACAGACGCCATGCTACTGGGCGGATTGTTTGAACAGCTCTTTCAGAAAGGAATCACACTGGTGGCGACCTCCAACGTAGTGCCTGACGAGCTGTATAAAGATGGCCTGCAACGAGCCCGCTTCCTGCCAGCCATTGCTCAATTGAAAGAACATACCCTCGTCGTTAATGTGGATGGTGGTACCGACTACCGCCTGCGCCTTCTTGAAAAAGCAGAAACCTATTTTACGCCTCTGGGAGCAGAAGCAGAGGCCCACCTGCAAAAAACGTTTACTGATCTGGCGCCGGATATCAGTCACTGTCGGGAAACAGACATCATTGAAATTGCCGGCCGGACTATCCACAGTGAACGCACGTGTGAAGACATTGGCTGGTTCGCTTTTGAGGCGTTGTGTGATGGTCCAAGAAGCCAGAATGACTACATTGAGCTGGCCTGCCTGTATCAAACAGTGCTGCTGGAAAACGTACCGCAGATGGGTGAGAAAAAAGACGATCAGGCCAGACGGTTCATCAACCTGGTGGATGAATTTTACGATCGCAACGTTAAACTGATTCTTACAGCTGAAACGCCATTGCTGGATCTGTATACCAGTGGCAAGCTGAACTTCGAGTTTCAGCGCACCATCAGCCGACTACAAGAAATGCAGTCCAAAGAATACCTGTCGCAACCTCACGACCCGATTCATTCATGACACCAGGGCCAGGCTTTAACAAGCCAGACCTACAGCTATGCATAATCGGGCCTATACCCTGAGAGTAAAAAATGGATCTCAATCTAAAAGAAAAAGTATTCATGGTGGCTGGAGCCAGTACCGGACTGGGCTACGCCATTGCCTCCAGACTGGCCGCCGAAGGCGCCCAGGTGTCCATTGCCAGCCGTTCTGAAGATCGAATTGCCCAGGCAGCATCTACTATCAGCAGCGAAACCGGTGCTGAAGTCAGAGGCTATATATTTGATGCCAAAGACGGTGACTCCATCCAGCACTGGGTTAATAACACCCTCAATGATTTTGGCAAAATTGATGGTTTGCTGGTTAACGCCGGTGGACCAACACCGGGTTTTTTCGAAGAGCTGGAAGACAATGACTGGCAAGCGGCTTTTGAACAGACATTACTCAGCTCAGTAAGAATGATCCGGGCAGCCCTGCCTGCTCTTAAAGTTCAGGGTGGCAGTATAGTGACTCTGACGTCTTCAGCTATTAAAGAACCTATAGATATCCTGCTGCTCAGTAACGTGATGCGCTCAGGTGTGGCCAGCCTGGTGAAAAGCCTGTCCGTCGAACTGGCAGAAGACAACATTCGTATTAATAACCTGATCCCGGGCTCTATTCATACCGACCGTATTGACGCCCTGAACACTTTCCTGGCAGGTCGCCGGGAAACCTCTGCAGCCAAAGTCCAGCAAGCTGCAGAATCAACCATCCCGATGGGACGTTATGGTAAACCAGATGAATTTGCCAATGCAGCCGCGTTCCTGCTTTCTGATGCTGCCAGCTACATAACAGGCACCAGCCTGACAGTAGACGGCGGTAAAATGAAAGGGCTTTAATCAGCCCTCCCCTGCTCGGCCCTTCAGGGTGAGCAGGGACTCTACCTTTCTTCTTGTAGCTTCTGCCCTTCCAGATCATCTTCTACGTTTCTTAGCTCACTCCAAATAAAAACGCTGAATGCCATTAAAACCGATTGGGACAAACTGACTCTTGAGTCTCCGGCTCTGTATAAACGCAGCTGGAGTGAAATTGAGAAAATGGATAAAAGCGTTGATGAAATCCTAGGAGGCTGACCGAGAATAACGTCCGAGCATAAAATTCAGTAGAACGAGTCAGTTTTTTCACTGAATTTGTGCGAATAGTTGACCTATTTAAGAAAATTCAGTGGAAAAGATGGCCGTTCTTTCTGGATTTTAGGCCGGGCTGTCTATTCTCGGTCAGCCTCTTAGCTGAGCATAAGCAGAAATAAGTAAATCTCAAATGAGTTTTTAGCTGACACCACTAAGGAATAGTCCGTAAATAACTTTCTTATTTGACCAGACCCCGTTCGGGCTGAGCCTGTCGAAGCCCAGAGCCACCACTCTTCGACAGGCTCAGGGTGAACGGAGTTCATGTTTTAACCGGGAAGTTATTTCAAGACAAATCCTTAAACCTTTCTAATCAAAGCTGAGACAACCCTTTCTCACCCTGAGGCGGGATTGCTACTTTGTGAATTTAAGCCTCAGGATCCAAAGGATCATCAAAGCCATGAGTCATTTGCCGAATTTCTTCTAACAACCGTGTAAAATCTCTTCTCATTCTTATTTTCCCGAAAACAGGCGCTTCGGCTTTTTCTAAGAGCAAAGGACAAGCTTTAGAGAACCTGGCTACTGACCCTCTGACATCTGCACCACTGATACTGGCCATCAATATGCATTCCAGCAGCTCTGCCATTTCTAACTTATTAGCCTTTGGGTCCACTTCCAAAAGGTTTCCTATACCGTTAAACAACAGAGTGGCATCTCCAATAACTTCTCCAGTCGGAATAAACGGATCATCCACATAACTACTCCATTTCAAAAGTCCATGATAGACTGCAATCATCATATTGCAGCCCATGGGTGACTTGATGGCAAGAGCATTGCACCGTCTGAATTCTTTCAACATATTTCTGTAGAGATTGATGGCATCCCTTCTTGCAGGATCAGCATCTGGATCATCCCTCAGTTCACCTAGAAGCTCCACCATAATCTCAGCCGTTTTATCCATCAACAGGCCTCGCATCTGGTTGTAAAGCTTGCGATCAAAACAGGCTTCCTTCAGGCTTTTGACACCTAACTTTCCTGCCAGGTGGGCAGGTTGACTCAAAGCTACACGCAAATCGTTTGCCGCCCCTTCAAAGGCTGTGGTGTACGAGAAGTCCAACTTCTGCCTGCCAGTCACTGTTACCTTTTCCTTATGGGGTACCGATGCAAGGCTCACCATTTCGGCTGTCTTGGCCATCAATGTTGTTACGTTTAATCGGTGTAAGACATTTTGATCCATCGCGACGGCCTTACTTTTAGGTTGTTCAGCCAGTTCCCCTGCAAGAAGAGCAACCACCGGACTGATCACCTCAACTGCAAATTCCGGGAGCATGCCATCGCGTACGATTTTCGCCACGACAGCAGCATCAAGTGGTACTTCTGTCTTGAAGTTAGAAGGAAAATCCAGAGGATCTAAACGTGGTAATACTTTTGCAGCTTCTTCCCGAAGCGGGGCTTTAGTTTTTTTGACACGTTTCCCTTTTCGGGTAGCTAAAGTCCGGTCAAACCAGTCCCTTGTAACTTCTGAATGTTCTTTTAAAGTAGCCCCACCTGAATTCAGGCTACTCAAATCCAATACTGATGCAGACAAATACTGCGCCCTTGGCTTAGCCATGGGTTTTACTTGAGACAGGGAATTTACATTGTCAGCCAAGGGCATTATATGACCGGCTACAGGAGCATACGCTGAAGGCTTATCCGTCAGAGAACTCGGCTCTCTGAGCCCTTGAATCGGCGAACCTTCTACGGTTGCTACCGGAGAGTGCGGCATGCCCTCTATAGGTTCCTGACTCATTGTGGGTAGAGTCGGAGGGATAACGTTAAATTGGAATTCTGTACGGTCCATGAGCATCTTCCTTGCAAAGTAATTATGCCATTTGGACAACAAGAGCAACCGCACGTTCAATTATGAATTAACCGAACAGTTAGTCAGACTGACAACGGTTAACTTTCTTTCGATTTATTTCTACCTCTCCCTGTCCTACCGGCTGAATCAGACCAATCTCTACCATGCAAGAAACAGGAGGGGATAGAAGTTTATAGCGTTCAGAAAGGTATTGGGAAAAGGTATTGGGAAAAGGTATTGGGAAAAGGTATTGGGAAAAGGTATTGGGAAAAGGTATTGGGAAAGATGAAAAAACTGAAATGGTACCCGTAACAACGGTCGAGCAGCTAAATAACTTCAGCCGCTATATCTTTAAACCAGGCAAGGGATGATCAGGCAGTGGAAACGCTAATACTTAATGCTTTTGCAATTGACTGCCTGGAGGCGTTTTTCCTCCCTCGTTCGAGCCCGGCCTGCAGGTATTGATAACACCTGCGAAAATAATCAGAACCAGGCTCACACCATAAACAGGCAGAAACTGCTCGGAAAAAATCAGCAGCATATAAAGCGTTGACAGCAACGGAGTCAGAAAAATAAAAGGCGCCAGAAAAGAAGCTTCGGTCCGACGCAAAGCCCATAGCCACAGAACATCTGAAAGACCATTTACTAAAACACCCGAGATGATCACGATCAGCAGACTTCTGCTATCAGGCAATATGAATTCAGAAAACACCAGCATGGAGATAAAAGACGCCAGCGTCGCTACCCCGAAAAATACCAGCATTAAACTATTGGCTTCCAATTTAATCCGCTTGCTAAATACTGAGAACAGGGCAAAGCAAATTGCTCCAGCCATGACCCAGAGCAACAGCGAGGAATCATTCAATGACAAGGCTTGCAACTGACCTTTGGTCAAAATCAGAATGATGGCTGCAAAACCCAGCAACAGAGAGAGAATCTTGCGTCCATTCAACGTCTCTCTAAGAATAACGACAGACAGAAGAGCGACGAAAATAGGCCAGGTATATTGCACAATTAAAACTTCCATCCCCTTGCCACCGGCATAGCCTTTGTAGAGCAACAGGAAATAGAGGTAGGTGCCCAGCAAACCCAGAACAGTACTTTGCCCCCAGTCTTTAACAGAGTAATTTCTCAGGTGCTTCAGGCTCCCGGTAACAAAACAGAGACCCGCCACCATGACGAATGAAAACAGGCTGGACCAGAATAAAAACTGATGATGATCTAATGTTGTCTGACCCAGCTTTGATACCACCGGGATCACTGCCCATAATGAGACACAAAGCAATGCACAAAGGGTGCCTTTTAGACGTTGTTTATCCATTCCCTGATCCATCATGACTCCCTACTCCCTTGCTGAAATGATGATCCAGCTATTCTGACAAGAGTTAGATATCATATAAATTGAATAATTAAGATTTCATAAATCATAAAAATTGATTCTACAGGGAAATAGCGATGGATTTCAAACAGCTACAGACATTTCGAACGGCAGCCAGAACCCTTAATTTCACTGAAACAGCCAGGCAGCTACATTATGTCCAGTCAGCAGTGACGGCTCATATTCGGTCTTTGGAAGAGCGACTGGATGTCCGTCTTTTCGACCGCAGTGGTCGGGGCGTCGTACTCACTTCAGCGGGCGAGCAGTTATTAGAATACGCTGATCGAATAGTGTCTTTAAGAGATGAGGCAGAACAATCTGTCAAAAAGACCCAGATTGTCAGCGGCCGTTTAACACTGGCAGGGTATGAAACAGTATTAACCTATCGTCTACCGGGCATTTTGAAAGCATACACTGAACAATACCCAAAGGTGCGGGTCAATATTACTTCCCTGAATGTCAGGGAGTTGCTTTCTCAGGTAGCAAACCACCAGATAGACCTGGCTTTTCTTCTGGACAAAGAAGCCGCACTGGCACACGTAGAAAAGAGGCTGGTCGGGCTGGAAAAAGTAGTGATAGTGGCTGACCCGGAGCATAAGCTCGCCCATAAGAAAAAGGTCATGGCCAGAGACCTTGAGGGACAACCTTTACTGCTAACCGAGCTTGGCTGCAGTTATCGAAATGTATTTGAAACGGTCCTAAAAAATTCAGGGGTGATTCCAGAGCAACAAATGGAGTTCATCAGTATTGAGGCGATCAAGGCCTGTGTGAAAATGGGGATGGGTATTGCTGCTATCAGCGAAGTGTCTGTGGCAGAAGAGTTACAGCGAGGCGAGCTGGTCAGCCTGGACTGGCAGGACGAAACATTATCACTGGGACTTTATATGGTGTGGAATGCCAATCGATGGGTGTCTCCTGCATTGGCTGCTTTTATTGAAAATACAATAGAGGCTGGAACCGTTGAAGAGGGAAGATGATCCTGAAAATGTTCTTTTAACTGAGAAAAAGGTCTCGCCTCATCAATGTACAAAAGCAAGACCTTGAACCCGAATTTAGCTCTGTATCACCTTACGATCCCGAATGGTTTTAGCGACCGGATCATGAATCTGACTGACAATGTAGTTCAGAGCATTTGGAAATTTTTTAACCAGCTAGGCAGGAAAGAAGCAGTAAACTTCTCCGCGCTCTCTTTTCAAGGTAATTCTGGAAGTGAACGGTACATGCCAATACATGAAACGTTTTCTAACCATATACATGGATGAATCTCTTGTAAAAAGGACAACTTCCTATCCGTTGCTATAGGCGCTCCATGCTCTGCGGTTGAGTGGGGCATTAGTCCACTTGTTAGCAGAATAGTTCCCAGCCGTTATTTATTTTTTCTGTGGTCCCGAATCTGCTCATAGGCCACCTGAATTTCCTGAGCTTTCTGCTTGGCTACTTCCATCATCTCTTCAGGCAAGCCTTTAGCCACCAGCTTATCAGGGTGATGCTGACTCATGAGTTTTCTATAAGCTCTTTTCACTTCACTGTCCGTCGCCGAAGACTCTACACCCAATACTTCATACGCTTTGGAAAGACTCTGACCACTGTCTGGACGAGCCCAGCCACCGCCCTGCTGACCTCCAGCGTGATAATAAGCTCTCTGAGCCTGAAACCGCTTATGCAGCAACTCAAAGCTGATCTGACTCACACCCAGCTGATCACAAACATGCTTGAACACCGCTCGCTCAGCCGCAGTGAGGCTGCCATCGGCATAAGCGGCCTGCAGCTGTATTTCCAAAAAGAGAGGCACCAGTGTGCTGGAGCCCGCCACTCTGCGAAACTCTGCCAGGGCTTCACTAATATCAGCAGAAGGCTGCTTGCCCTGATTGAAAAGGTTGATGGCCGCTTTACGCTGATCAGGAGACAAACGCATTTCATTCATAATGGCTGACGCCATTTCAATTTCATGCTCGCTGACTCGCCCGTCTGCCTTTGCCAGCCTCCCCATAACCAGAAAGGTCGCCTTGAAAAACGCACTCTGAGCCCGCTGACGATTAAAGTGCCCTCGGGCACCGCCACCGGTTTGTTCATTAGGATTAATATAATTCCGGTTTATCCAGGCACCCAGGATGCCACCGAAAAGTGCTCCAAAAGGTCCTCCAAACACAAAACCGATGAATACACCGATCAGAATTGCCGTCATATTGCCCTGCTCTGCTTTAAATACTCTTCCAGACTCTGCAACCGCTCAACTGTGCCGACGTCGGTCCAGAGTCCGGAATAATGTTCGCCCGTCACTTTGCTCGAGGCCATCGCGCCAATCAACAGGGGAGCCAGCTTGAACGCGCCTGATTTACACTCTGCAAAGAGTTCGGGTGACAGTACACTTAAACCACTGAAAGTCAGCTTGTTCTGACCACTAGCCTGTACCAGTCCGCGCTCATTCAGGGAAAAATCGCCTGTTGTCTTGAATTCGGGGTTATCTACCAGTACCAGATGAGCCAGCGCTTCTGATAATTCAGGCAAAGAGTCGAAAGCATAATCGGTATAGGCATCGCCATTAATCAACAGGAAGGGATCATCACCCAACAAAGGCAAAGCCTTGAACACGCCTCCTCCGGTTTCCAGAGGCTCAGACTCAGCTGAGTATTCAATATTCAGCCCCCAGTGGCTCCCTTTTCCCAGTGCCGATACCAGCTTCTCTCCCAGCCAGGCATGGTTAATAACAATGTCCTCGAAGCCACTTTCTGACAATTTTTCCAGATGATGAACAATCAGTGGCTTACCACCCACTTCTACCAGTGGCTTTGGCTTTTCCAAAGTCAGTGGCCTGAGTCTTGTTCCCAGACCGGCGGCCAGGATCATCACTTTCACTGTGCTGTCTCTTTTTGAGTAGCCGCAATACAATCGTCAAGAACCGGAGCTACTGACTGCTTGAGCCATTGTGCATGGAAAGCCAGCTCTTCATAACGCTCACAGACATCCACCACATAGGCAAAAGTGAATGGAATTTCTGGCAGATACTGCGGTTTTTTATCACGAAACCAGAGTCGGGAGAATATTCCGAGACACTTGAGGTGCCTTTGCAATCCAATCCAGTCAAACCATTTAAGACGAGTATCAAAATTCACATCCTTGAGCTGGGGGTGCGTCTTGATAAAGACCCTCAACCAGCTTTCCACCTTGTGCCTTGGCCAGCGGATATAGCAGTCTTTCAGCAATGAAACCGCGTCGTACAATACTGGACCATGCAGAGCACCCTGAAAATCGATAACACCCAGATTCCCCTCAGAAAGCACCATCAGATTTCTGGAATGAAAATCTCGATGCACGACACCTTTGGGTTGTTTCAGAGCAGAATCGGTGAGGAGTGCAAACAATGTATCCAGCTGCTTGCGGGAAGGCGTATCAATATCCAGCCTCAACAGCTCTTGAAGGAACCAGCGTGAATAAAGTTCCAGCTCTGTACTCAACAGTTCGCGACTATAAGGTGGCAGTGTATCTGGCTCACACTTCTGGATTTGCAGAATGATATCCAGTGCTTTTCTATAAAACTCATCTGCACTGTTGTCATTCAGGACTTCAAGCAAAAGCGTATCGCCCAAATCATCGACCAGCATGAAGCCGGACTGATAATCCACAGAGTGCACACCGGGCACACAAATACCCTGCGCCTTGAGTAAACCGGCTATAGAGACGAAAGCACGGGAGTCTTCAGTTTCGGGGGGCGCATCTACCGCCAGTAATGAACCTTCAGGAACCTGCAAACGATAGTAGTTTCTGAATCCGGCATCGCCACCCACCGGGCTCATCTGGGCTGCCCAGACGGGTAATTCTTGACCCGGCGCTAAAGCCTTGTGCGCCCATTGTTTTAATTGCTGGAGGCGTTCGTGAGCAGACGGTGTCACTTGTTTTTACATCCTGTTCAAAGCTAAAACTCTTGGAATTCTTCAGAACCTTTAGAGACGGGGGGACGGGGAATTGGCCATTGAATGGAAAGCTGTCGGGTAAGGCTTTCTATATCAATGAAAGCGACTATTTCTCCGCCATTGGCTAGCTCCCATTTTTTATTTTTCCATTCTACAAATTCTTGAAAGCCCGCACCTTCTCCATGTTTGACAGCCACATAATAAAGCCCCTCATGCATTGGCGTCCCATAATCCCATTGTAAAATGATCTCAACTTTCATGTAATTTCCTAGAATCGTGACCTGAAGTCTTCAGCAATATCTGCTAACCCCGGTAGATAATGACGATTATTGGTATATGTCTCATGGGCATTCTCAAGAAACCCAAGTAAAAGATATTTGTTGCGATCAAAGAAGCCCGTACAATAGATTAACGCTGTATTACTGGTTTTTCCATATGATATGCTTTTCAGGTTCCAGCTCCTTGAGCTACTGTCTTTAAGGTGTATGTGCTGCAATTCTGCCTGCAATGCACTGTTTGGAAACTCAAATGGAACATCTCTTCCAAAATAGTCAGGTCTCCTTCCCGATATTTTATAGGCCTTGAAGTCAGCGGCAATAGAAGCAATTTTCTCTTCTGGGCAGCTTTCCTTAAAATGAGAAGACAAATACACCTTTACTTCCATGTTTTCTTACTCCACCTCAATAAACTCTGTTACTTTATACTTTGTTGCATTAGACATGGACTGAGCTGTTTTCCGAACCGATGCTTTGATCTCAGAGATTGAAAACTCACTCGTCTTGGAGAGACTTGTAGTCTTTTTAAGTTTTCTTATGATAATAACTGGTTTTAACATCGTGTTTTTTTCTCATTATTCAAAGTAATGAAATTTATTGCACTGGAAGACAGAGTAACACAGACTAGTAACAGTGATAACTGGCCCTGTTGTGTGTTCACTGTGTGAGCGATCGAACTCAGTAATAAATTGTGAACAAGGCATGGAACGAGAAGCCTTCAGGCGAAAGGTAAAAAAATCAAAAGAAGCGCCATTTTGCAGACTATTCAGAGGGGAATTCAGGTATCATCCTCCGCTGCGAAAAATCATGAACAGAAACATTGTCCTCTTATTTCCACACAGCAGGGCATTTTTTTCATGGTAAAAAGCAGATGTTCGCTCTACGATTTTCAGAGGCTTGTTGATCTTCGACAAGCTACTGACCTGAACTTTCATGCATTCGGAACAGCTGACGTTCATGACAACCACACACAAGGCCCGAACCACTGCTATACAGGTTGCTGCTTTCAGCGACAGAATGGGTGATAAGGTTCTCTGTGCAGGTATCAGGCATGACAGAGCAGATTTAAACAGCCATCGACCATGGTATGCCGTTTTCTCATACTCCAACTTATACCGGAGACAGGGAAAGAACAGTCGATCAATGGTAATAAGAACGGCCCGGGATAGTTGAGCTCATGGAGAAACACCCTCTACCTTTCAAACCAAAGACATTACCTCTGGCTATTGCCACTGTGCTGCTTGCCAGCCAACCGGCCGCCAAGGTTTATGCCGAATCAACACTGTCGCCTGATGATCAGTGGAGCTGCAAAGCCAGCTCTGACGGTTCTGGCTGGCAGTGTTCCGTCGAGCCCATGCAGTCTGGTGCCATGAAGCGGGCTCCACGCCCTATAGCACCGGCAGTGACAGAAGCAACTCGCAAAAAAACCAGCAGCCAAACAGTGACGGTTGCCACCAGTAACAGCCGTGCCAACCTCAGAAAAACGCTCGACTGGGTGCCCAAATCCCAGCTCAGTGAAAAAGAGCAAAAAGCCCTTGATGAGGAGACGCCCTGGTGTATTGGTGACTATTCAGAACCTGCCCGTCCTGGCAAGAATTTCAAAGGAAACCCTGATGCGGCACCCATTGTTGCCGAGTCAGATGAATCTTCCTACGATCAGAATGAAGTCGCCACTCTGACGGGGAATGTTTCCGTCAGACAGGGTAATCGCCAGCTCCAGAGCGATACTGCCCGAATGAATCGCTCTACCAACTATGCAGAGTTTGAAGGTAACGTGGTTTTCCGTGAGCCTGGAACCCTGCTGGTCGGTGATTCTGGTGATATGCTGCTCGATACAGGTCGAGCATCTATCAAGAATGCCAGTTACGCCATGCACGAAGCTCATGCCAGAGGAAACTCCGACGAGATTATTCGTAATGAGGATTCCACACTGGTACTAGACGACGCCTCTTATACTACCTGCCGCCCTGGTGATGAAAGCTGGCTGCTGACAGGCAAAAACGTCACCCTGGACCCCAATACCGGTTTTGGTACCGCGCGAGATGCTGTTATCAGAGTCGAAGGGTTGCCTATATTCTACGCTCCGTACATGTATTTCCCGATTGATGACCGTCGTCAATCCGGCTTCCTGTATCCCACTATTGCCTCTGACAGTGATAACGGGCTGGACCTGACCCTTCCTTATTACTGGAACATCGCCCCGAATTACGACGCCACCATTACTCCTCGCATTATGTCCAAGCGAGGTCTGCTGCTGGAAAATGAACTTCGCTACATGAACGAAAGTGGTGAAGGAGAAATAGGGGTTTCCGGGCTGACCAATAAGGACAAACTGAAAGACGAAAATCCTTACTACGATCAGGAACGCTGGTTGGCCAATGTACGATATAACCAGCGATTTTCAGAACGCTGGACGGCTAAGCTGGATTACGCTGACGCCAGTGACAAGAACTACATCAAGGATTTTGGTACCAGCCTGAACCTGTCCAGCTCTGCCCCTCTGAACCAGATGGTGGGCACTCAATACCTGGGCGGTAATGACTATAACAACTGGACCTTCAATCTGAATGCTCATCAATTCAAGAATATGAGCCAGACCTCTGATGATCCTTACAACAAACTGCCTCAAATGGTTTTCAGTGGCCACTGGCAAGCAGGTAAACAAGTGCAGGTCAACTACCTGGCCGATTACACCCAGTTCAGCCGCTCAGATGACTGGCGCTATGTCAGGGAGATCCAGCATCCGGATTTCAATGATCCGGACATCAAGGAAAGCATTTATGATGATGGCTATGGCATCAAGCGAGCTGAAGGGGGCCGGGTCTATGGTCAGGCAGGCATCAGCTATCCGATGCAGTCCATCTGGGGTTTCCTGACACCGGAAGTAAAGGTTCGCAGTGTTAACTACAGCCTGAGTAACCTGAACCAGCAGGAAGTCATGGAAGACCTTCGCAACTCGTACATTAATCAGACATTTAACGATAGCGACTTCACCAAGTCTCCAAACACCACAGCCACATCTTTCAGTCTTGACAGCGGGCTCTACTTTGAGCGGTTTACCGACCTGTTCGGCACTGACTTTACCCATACACTAGAGCCCAGAGCCAAATACCTGTATGTGCCCTATGTCGAAAATCAGGAGTACAACCCGATCTTCGATACCGCCGCCCTGGGCTTTACCTATGGCTCACTCTGGCTGGATAACCGCTTCAGTGGTTATGACCGCATTGGCGATGCCAATCAGTTGTCTCTTGGGGTAACCACCCGCCTGATCGAAGATGATGGTTTTGAGCGGATGCGCTTTGGCATAGGCCAGATTATCTACTTTAAGGATCGCAGGGTTTACGTTGCCAGTAACCTGGGACAGGAAGGAAAACCCCCCATAGATGTTGATGAAAACTATGACGCGATGGATGAAAGGCTCAGAAGTGAGCTGACCGATTCAACCTCGCCTCTGGCCTCGGAATTCATCTACAATTTCAACCGTTCAATGAGTCTGCGACAGGACTTCTCCTGGAATACCAACGAGAATCGCCTGGACAACTATGGTCTGTACTACCGCTGGCAACCAGAGCAGCGTAAAACGGTCAATATGGGTTTGCGCTTCAGGGACCAGGTCGATCGCTATGTCCAGAATAAAGATGGACATAATATCCGGATCGGTACCAACCCTGATGGAAGCCCTATCTTTGAAACTGCCAACAACAACCTGAAACAGACCGACCTTTCTTTTGCCTGGCCGATCCCTATGACCACCAGTTGGGTGGGCCTGGGTCGCTGGCAATATGATTTAACCAACAAAAGGAACCTTGAGAGTCTTGCTGGTATCGAATACAACAGTTGCTGTTATCAGGTCCGGTTTTTCTGGCGTTCATGGATCGAAACAGATGATAATATCGACCACCCTGATCCGAAGAACGGTGTTTTCTTCCAGTTCATTTTGCGTGGACTGGGCAATATCACTGGTAGCTCCGGAACGGAATACTTGCAAGGTATCCAAGGTTACGAGACTCGCGAGAAGTAATGATGAAGGGATTGAAAAATCTATTCTTAGCCGCCTGCTGCGCACTTTCAGTAGCCGGCGGTACGGCTAACGCCAAGCCTGCACCACTGGATCGCATTGTTGCCGTCGTCGATAAGGACGTGGTAATGGAAAGCGAGCTTAATAATCGTATTGAAGCTGTCCAGCGCCAGCTGAGCAGCCGAGATATCCCCATGCCTCCTGACAACATTCTTAAGAAGCAGGTGCTTGAGCAACTGATTCTTGAGAATCTGCAATTGCAGATGGGCCAGCGGGGAGGAATCCGCATTGATGACTGGACGTTGAATGACGCCATCAGCAAAATAGCGAAGCGTAATGGCATGTCCGTGGAAGCTTTCAAGAAGAATCTTGAATCTGACGGCCTGTCGTACGCCAATGCCCGGGAAGAGATCCGTCGTGAGATGATCATCAACCGTGTGCGCCAACGCCAGATTGCTGAGCGTATTCAGATCAGCGAGCAGGAAGTGGATAACTTTCTCAAATCGCCTGAAGGTCAGGCCAGCATGCAGATTGAATATCGTCTTGGCCACATTCTGATTGCCACTCCAGATAACCCCACACCTGACCAGGTTCGGGAAGCTGAAAAGAAAGCCAATAATATTTCTATTCAGCTCGACAAAGGGGCTAACTTTTCAGAAATGGCACTCACCTATTCCAGCGGCCAGAATGCTCTGAATGGTGGAGACCTGGGCTGGCGTTCTGCCGATCAACTGCCAACCCTTTTTGCGAAACAGGCACTGAAGATGAAAGAAGGAGACGTGTCTGCACCGATCCGCAGCCCTGGCGGCTTTCACATCTTTAAGCTGATCAACACCCGTGGCAATGAAAAGCATATGGAGCAACAGGTACATGTTCGCCATATCCTGATCAAGCCCAACGAGATTCGCAGTGATCTGGAAGCACAGATGCTGGCCAAGAGCATTTATGACCGCATCGAAAAAGGACAGGATTTTTCAGAATTGGCCAAGGCCTACTCTGACGACACAGGCTCAGCGCTGAACGGCGGCGACCTGAACTGGGTTTCTCCAAAATCACTGGTTCCGGAATTCCAGAAGACTATGAAAGAGACGCCACAGAAAGTTATCAGCAAACCTTTCAAGAGCTCATATGGCTGGCACGTACTGCAAGTGCTGGGCACACGCAACTCAGATATTAGCAACCAGGTTCGCAGGAACAAGGTTCGTGAAATTCTGGGCAACCGCAAATTTGAAGAAGAGCTTCAAGTGTGGTTGCGTGAAATCAGAGACCAGAGCTACGTAGAAGTTCGCCTCTGAAACACGGCTTGAGCCTATAAAAATTGACGCCTCGGTTTTCCGGGGCGTTGCTTTTTTATAGACTCTCATTCCTGCAAATTACTTTTTCCAGGAGCCTGCTGGACTTAGCCGGCAGACTCCCTGCTCATGGCTGTTTTATGACAAGCAACGCACTGCCCAGACTGATCATAACCTCCGGCGAGCCTGCAGGCATTGGACCTGACCTGTGCCTTCAGCTGGCTTCCCAGCCTCTTCCTGCACAAATAGTTATTGCTGCAGACCCTGAACTTCTGGCTGAGCGTGCACGGGACCTGGGTTTAGATATAAAGTTAAAGATATTCAACCCTGATGAAAGACAACCCGCTCCCGCCGGAACTCTCCTGGTCGCCCCCATCAATTTGGCCGGGCCCTGCTGCGCAGGACAACTGGACGAAACCAACAGCGCCTATGTTTTAGAGATGCTGAGTTATGCAGTAAAAGGGTGCCAAAATGACCTGTTTGGTGCCATGGTCACCGCACCTGTCAGCAAAGAAGTCATCAATAATGCTGGCATTCCCTTCAGTGGCCATACTGAATTTCTGGCCGAAAAAACCGGCACCCAAAAAGTGGTAATGATGCTGGCAACTGAAGGACTGAGAGTAGCGCTGGCCACTACACACCTGCCTTTAAAAGACGTATCGTCTGCCATAACCCAGTCCTCTCTTGCAGAAGTCATCAGCATCCTCCACAACGATATGGCAACAAAGTTTGCCATTGTGAACCCCAGAATTCTGGTATGTGGACTGAACCCTCACGCCGGCGAAGGTGGGCACCTTGGCATGGAAGAGATAGAAACCATTATTCCCGTACTCGACCAGTTAAACAGCCAGGGCATGAACCTGATAGGCCCTCTACCGGCCGACACACTCTTCAACCCTAAATATCTGGACGACGCAGATGCGGTTCTGGCCATGTATCACGATCAGGGTCTGCCCGTTCTCAAATACAAAGGTTTTGGCAATGCTGTGAACATCACACTGGGCCTTCCCATTATTCGAACGTCGGTGGACCATGGCACGGCTTTGGATCTTGCGGGTACAGGAAAAGCGGATTCCGGCAGCCTATTTACTGCTATTCGTTATGCACTTGAGATGGTTCAGTAGCCAAAAGGGTTATCTGCCGCTATGATAGCGCCCCCTCTATTGCTCGTTTAGTTTGTCAAATGCCTATAGCGAAAGAAAGCATGGCTGAAATTCCCTACCACAAGGCCCGTAAACGATTTGGTCAGAACTTTCTGCACGATCACGGTGTCATTCAACGGATTATCCGTTCCATACACCCAAAGGCGGGCGACCGAATCGTGGAAATCGGCCCGGGCCAGGGAGCGCTGACCGAGCTCCTCCTGGACGACGCCGGGCAACTGGACGTAGTTGAGCTGGACCGGGATCTGATCCCTACCCTGAAGCTGAGATTTGGACTGAACCCTGAATTCAGGATTCATGAAGGAGATGCGCTCAAGTTTGATTTCTCTTCTCTCAGAAAAGAAGATGAAATGCTCAGACTGGTAGGCAACCTGCCCTACAATATTTCTACGCCTCTGATCTTCCATCTACTTGAATTTCAGGGCCTGATCCATGATATGTATTTCATGCTTCAGAAAGAAGTCGTTGAAAGACTCGCTGCCCAGCCCGGTGAAAAACATTATGGCCGCCTCGGCATCATGGCTCAGTATTATTGCAAGATAGACAACCTGTTTGTCGTGGGTCCAGGCTGCTTTAAACCAGCGCCTAAAGTCGACTCCGCCATCGTACGACTTGAGCCGTATAAAACAATTCCTTACCCGGCAGATGACGTAAAGCTGCTGGAAAGAATTGTTCGGGAGGCCTTTCAGCAAAGACGCAAAACCATGCGTAATACACTGAAAAAACTGATCTCTGCCGATGAGCTGACAGAACTGGGTATCGACCCCGTTAGCCGCCCTGAAACCGTGACGCTTCCCGAGTTTGTCTCTATTGCTAACTACCTGCACAAGAAAGCAGCCGATAAGCGATAGACGACAAGGCAACTTGCAAGCCTGATAGTGAGTGAGTTACTACTATTAACAGAGAAATACAGTTTTCAATACTGTACCGATAACTGGCTGACCATCACTTAATCAGTTGGCTATCTTAAACAATATCAACCCGGTAAACGAAGAAAAGGATGTTTTTCGAGCCGGCCAGAAGCCAGTCCTGAATCAGGGCTGGCTTCTGAGTTTTTCAATTAAAAATTTCTCAATTTGATGTTAAAGGCCCATGAGGCTGACCGAGAATAGCGTCCGAGCATAAAATTCAGTAGAACGAGTCAGCTTTTTCACTGAATTTGTGCGAATAGTTGACCTATTTAAGCAAATTCAGTGGAAAAGATGGCCGTTCTTTCTGGATTTTAGGCCGGGCTGTCTATTCTCGGTCAGCCTCCTAGAACCTTTATAAAACCTGTAATGGAGGTGCCTGCCCCATACGCACAGGTTCAGGAGATTATTGTTAATGACTGTGTACGCTGTTGGTGATATTCAGGGATGTTACCAGCCTCTCAGACGCCTGCTGGATAAAGTCCAGTTCAAACCGGGTCGCGATCAGCTATGGGTGGCGGGCGATATGGTAAATCGTGGACCAGACTCTCTGGCCACATTACGCTACCTGAAAAGCCTCGGTAGCAACTGCACTGCAGTGTTAGGCAACCATGACTTGCACTTGCTGGCGGTAGCAGCCAGAGTACGCAGATCCAAAAAAAAAGATACTTTTGGTCCTTTGCTCAGCGCTCCTGACAGAGACTCGTTGATCGACTGGCTCAGACATCAACCATTGTTACACCACGATAAAGAACGAAAAGTGACAATGGTGCATGCCGGAATTCCTCCCATCTGGACCCTGAAACAGGCATGTCTGTACGCAGGAAAACTGGAGAAAGCGCTTCAGGGTGATGATTACAGAGAGTTTCTGCAATTCCTCTTCAAATCAAGTTCGATCAACTCAATGGAAGAAGCTTATACCCGTCGGGCAAAACTCAAACTGACAGCCGCTTACCTGACACGAATGCGCTTTTGTGATCAATATGGTCGACTCGACCTCGATAACAAAACCGCTTCTGCCAGAAAAAAGTTTGCCCCCTGGTACAGTTTCCCTGAGAGCCCTGTCTATAAGGAACGTATTATTTTTGGTCATTGGGCCGCTCTGGAAGGAGACAGTCAGCGCAAGAAGATTCATGCTCTTGATACCGGTTGTGTTTGGGGACGTTGCCTCACAGCCCTGAACCTGGATGACTACAGTACTACCTCCGTAGATTGCAGCTATCAAGATGTATGATCAAAAACAGCGGAAAACGGAAGTCTGTTTTCTCGATAACGCTATGATTACAGTGTGAAAAATCACCAATCTTCAGGACTTTTGTCACCTTTTTCTGATTTTGTTCCTTGCTTCGTATCAAGTTTCTCTAAGGTCTCGTACAATAGACGCCGACAAAGCCATTAGCGCTATAAAGAAATCCCTATAGCGGACTCCGTTAAGAGCGGTACAACGCCACTGCATGGGGAGGCTGACCAGAATAGACAGCTTGGCACTATTCTCGATCATCCTTCAGGCAGTGCTTATTAAGAATTACAAAAGAAGCTACGGAACGGGCTAGATATGGCACGTAAACCAACAAAAATAGCCACATTCGTCTGGGAAGGTAAGGACAAAAGTGGGCGGAAGGTCAAGGGAGAAGTCCAAGGGGCCAGTATTGCCTTGGTGAAGGCCGAACTCCGTAAGCAGGGAATTAATTCCGCAAAAGTCAAAAAGAAGGGGATGACCCTGGGTACCAAGGGCGGCAAGATAAAGCCCATGGATATAGCCCTGTTCACCCGTCAACTTGCCACCATGATGAAAGCAGGGGTTCCCCTATTACAGGCCTTTGATATCACCGCTGACGGTATCGAAAAGCCTGCCATGAGAGACCTCATCGGGAAAATCAAAAATGATGTAGCCGGAGGTACTACCCTGGCGGATTCACTGAGAAACCACCCTCTCTATTTTGATGATCTTTACTGTAACCTTGTAGCCTCCGGTGAACAGTCTGGCTCACTTGAGTCACTGCTTGACAGAATTGCCACTTATAAAGAAAAAACTGAGGCACTCAAAGCCAAAATCAAGAAAGCGATGAAATACCCCATCGCGGTTGTCGGTGTCGCCATGATCGTTACCGGTATCCTGCTGGTCTACGTAGTGCCCCAGTTTGAGGAAGTTTTCCAGGGCTTTGGTGCTGAGCTGCCAGCCTTTACTCAAATGGTTATCGGCATTTCTGAAGTTGTCCAGAGTTCATGGCATTTGGCTATTGCAGCCTTGGTTGTATTGGGTTTTATGTTTAAAAAACTGTTGCAGCGCTCCAAAGCGGCCCGTGACAGGGTGGACCGGATCGTTCTCAAGATTCCAGTGATCGGTGTGATTCTCGACAAATCCGCTGTAGCCCGTTTTGCCAGAACCCTATCCACTACCTTTGCGGCCGGTGTACCACTGGTAGACGCTCTAGACTCGGTAGCCGGCGCTTCAGGTAATGTCGTTTATTCCGATGCTACCCAACGTATAAAAGAAGACGTGTCCAGTGGTCAGCAACTGCAGTTCTCCATGAGAAACTCCGGAATATTCCCGGCCATGGCAGTACAAATGGTGGCTATTGGTGAAGAGTCCGGTGCCCTGGATGAAATGCTGGATAAGGTTGCCACCTTCTACGAAGATGAAGTCGACAACATGGTAGATGGTTTAACCAGTTTGATGGAACCCCTGATCATGTCCGTTCTGGGTGTGCTGGTAGGTGGTCTTATCATTGCCATGTACCTGCCAATCTTCCAGCTCGGCGCAGTCGTGTAAGAAAACAAATCATCATCAAAATAACAGTAAAGACTTGGGTTCTTTACTGTTATGAGCTCCTCAATGATATGCAGACCTTTCTCACAGACCATCAGATATGCACTTGCTGCGAAAATCAAGTAAAGTAACACCAGAAACAACTATGAGAAAAAGTGTCGCTGACATCGAATTAAAAACATGTTTCAGCGCCTGAACGAGCGGCACTTTCATATTAAAAAACCGGACTTATTGACTAATGGCACTCCTAGAACTGCTGCAATCTTCACCCACTTATTTTTACATTACCCTCACTCTTGTTGGACTTCTGGTCGGTAGTTTTCTGAATGTAGTGATCCTGCGTCTGCCGATCATGATGGAGCGCCAATGGAAACTGGAATGCCTGGAAGCTCTGCATCCGGACAAAGTGCCTTCCGAGATGGAACCCTACAACCTGATCAAGCCGGACTCTACTTGCCCAAACTGTGGTCACAAGATCAAGCCTTGGGAGAATATTCCGGTTATCAGCTATCTGATGTTGAAAGGTCGTTGTTCTTCCTGCAAAACATCTGTCTCTGCCCGTTATCCGATCATTGAAATCATTTCTGCCTTGTTAACTGTGTCGGTAGGCATCTACTTTGGAGCCACTCTCCAGACAGTTTTACTGTGCTTTATGATCTGGTCTTTGCTGGCTCTGACCATGATTGATCTGGACACCCAACTGCTACCTGACAGCATAACCCTGCCTTTGCTCTGGCTGGGACTGCTGGCTAATACTTTCGGGTTGTTTACGCCTTTACAGGACGCTGTACTCGGAGCTGCTGCTGGTTATCTATCCCTGTGGTCGGTCTACTGGCTTTTCAAACTGATCACCGGCAAGGAAGGCATGGGCTACGGAGACTTTAAGTTACTCGGCGCTCTGGGGGCCTGGATGGGCTGGCAAATGCTGCCGCTGATTATCCTGCTGTCATCACTGGTCGGCACTGTTGTAGCGGTTGTACTGATCATTATGAAAAAACAGGAACGCAGCAATCCCATTCCATTTGGTCCCTACCTGGCAGCTGCGGGCTTTATTGCCCTGCTTTGGGGCGAGACACTGGTTCAATCTTACCTGCAGATAATGGGGCTGTGAGCTGAGCATGAGTAAGTTGGTTATAGGCGTAACAGGTGGTATTGGCAGTGGTAAAACGGCAGTGACCGACTACTTTTCCAGCTTGGGTATTACCGTTGTAGATGCAGACCAGGCCTCAAGAGTTGTAGTAGAACCTGGCCGCCCTGCCCTGGTGAAAATTGCAGAAAGACATGGTCCAGATATTCTGACAGATGAAGACACCCTGGACAGAAGAAAACTCAGGGACATTGTCTTTAATAACGACAGCGAACGTGTATGGCTGGAGCAGCTGTTACACCCTCTGATTCGTGACCAGATTGTTCAGGAACTGGAAGCCTCTTCATCTCCCTACACGATCATGGTTTCTCCTCTTCTGGTTGAAACCGATCAACATGTGCTCACAAATCGTATTCTGGTGGTTGATGTCCCTGAAGAAGTTCAGCTGGAAAGAACCATGAGTCGGGACGGTATGAGCAAAGAGCAAACCCAGTCCATAATGGCCAAACAGGCTTCCAGAAATCAAAGACTGGAAAAAGCCGATGAGGTTGTTGATAATAGCCGCTCGCTGGATCATTTATTTCAACAACTGGATCGGATTCACCAGACTTACCTGGGTTTGGCAAACACGTAAGCCATATTGGGACTCGCTTCCTGAAGTTCCAGCTTCACAAGCCGGGCTTCAATGGCAAAAGGGCTTCTTTCCAATATCTTTGCCAACTCTTTGGTTCCCAACCCATTATTGAACTCCACGGTTAACTGCTCGTCCTCTTCCTTGCTCCAGGGTTTTCCAGCCTTGCCGGGCCTGTTTGCAGCAGCCTTTCTTCGGGAAGGCTCCAACAGCTGAATAGCAGAATAGAGAGAACGAATAATCAGTGGATGCTGATAAGGTGCGGAGTCTGAAAAGATTTCTCCCGTAGAAGGATGCACCCCTTCAGCCAGTTGCTTGAGCACTTCTACCGTAGATTCTTTGTCCATGACAACCTCTTGCACTGTTTAAATACACAGTACAAGAGTAGAAGAGATTTTCCGTCCGTCCAGTCAGACTACTATTCTCGGTCAGGCTCCTAGGAGGCTGACCGAAAATAGACAGCCCGGCCTAAAATCCAGAAAGAACGGCCATCTTTTCCACTGAATTTGCTTAAATAGGTCAACTATTCGCACAAATTCAGTGAAAAAACTGACTCGTTCTACTGAATTTTATGCTCGGACGCTATTCTCGGTCAGCCTCCTAGATTCCTAGATGCCAGCCATTGGTAATCGGGTAACGGCGGTCCCGTCCAAAACCCCTGGGGGTAATACGGACACCCACAACGGCCTGTCGACGCTTGAATTCATTAATATCGATCAGTCGTAGCACTCGATAAACAGTCTCTCTGTCGAAACCGGATTCAATGATAGCTTCAGCACTTTTATCTTCCTCCACATACATTTCTATGATTCTGTCCAGGTCATCATAGGGAGGCAGACTGTCTTCATCCACCTGATCAGGGGCCAGTTCAGCTGAAGGTGGACGATCAATAACTCGTTGCGGAATCACATAGCCCAGAGTATTTCGGTATTCTGACAACGCAAAAACCAGAGTCTTGGGCACATCTTTGAGGGCATTGTAACCGCCACACATATCACCATAGAGCGTGGCATAACCAACAGCCATTTCACTCTTGTTACCGGTGGTAAGAACCATATAGCCCTTCTTGTTGGAAATGGCCATCAGCATGACCCCCCGACAACGGGACTGAAGGTTTTCTTCTGTGGTGTCTTTGTGAGTATTCTCAAACTGAGCGCTCAGGGTACCCATAAAAGCATCAAACATCGGCTCAATGGGCATCACTGAATAATCTACCCCTAAAATGTCTGCTTCTTCCTGAGCGTCTTCCAGACTCATATTTGAGGTATAACGGAATGGCATCATAACCGCCTGAACCCGTTCAGCACCCAGGGCGTCATTGGCAATAGCCAGGGTCAACGCAGAATCAATCCCGCCCGATAAGCCAAGCACGACGCCTTTAAAACCATTTTTATTGACGTAGTCACGAACGCCGGTGACGAGAGCCTTGTAGACTCTTTCATGCAAGGAGGGCAGCTCTGGGACAATTTCCTGGTCAAAAGCCTTCACAGATGTGTCAAAACAGGCTGTATACAGACCTTCAGTAAAGTAATCGGCTCTGACTGCTACCTGACCATTGCTGTTCATTGCGAACGAGCCACCATCAAACACCAGCTCATCCTGCCCACCAAAGAGATTGACATACAGCACAGGTAAACCTGTTTCATGACAACGACTACGAATGGTTTCGTACCGAATAGATTGCTTGTCTTTATGAAATGGTGACGCATTCAGACTGAGAATCAGGTCAGCCCCGGCTTCCAAAGCTTGCTTTGCAGGGGATTGATACCAAAGATCTTCACAAACGGTTAAAGCCAGTTTTACGCCCTTACACTCAAAAATGCAGGGTTTCTGACCCGGTATAAAATAACGCTTTTCATCAAACACCTGATAGTTTGGCAGATGCTGCTTTGCGTACCGTGCCACAACCTGACCATCCCTCAGCACTACCGCCTGGTTTTCAAGACCATGAGCCCCCATGGCGGGCAAACCCATCACAAGATCGATACCTTTAACGGCTGCAAGCTTGCTAACAGCCTGCTCAATTCGCAGCACCATACTGGGCCTGAGCAACAGATCCTCTGGTGGATAACCACAGAGTGTCAGTTCAGGAAAAACCACCATATCGGCCTGATGCTGATCACGCGCTTGTTCCGCCGATTCGATCACTCGGTGGGTATTGCCGTCGATATCGCCCACCTTGAGGTTAAGCTGGGCCATGACGATATTGAGCTTTGCTGACATTAAAAAAGCCTGATGTCTTTATCTTCAATCTGAGAGCGGGCTATTTTCAACGATGTTGCTGTCTGTGTAAAACTCAAAATCAATCTGGATCTGCTGGAGGCCGAGTCAGCCAGAGGAAAAATTCCCAAAAAGACCTTGCATACTCTCTGTGCATATTGGTTTCTTGTGTAAATCTTGGTGAATGTTCATACGGCGTACTCCATAAAGCTGCCTGACCGAATAACATCCCCATTAACAACGGTATGTTATTTCTTATGTGGCTTCCAAACGTCACCCTGTTGACGGCATTACCAACAACAAAACCTATAACAGTACCCATTAAAAGCCGGCTACCCAACACCACGGCCTCCCTTGCAAGCGAAATAACGGGGGGCTGACCTGATACCCACGAAGTGAGTTGGGCATTCACAGCGCTGGGTCGATTCACCGGTAAAGGAGGACTGTATTCAGGTTCAGCAGGAGGCTGATAATTGTCCAATGTAAACGAGAATAAAATATTCAATATTTTTTGAAGTTGATCCTGGTTTTGAGCCGTCACAGTAAGATTGTTATTCAAGATCAGAAGAACCTGACCACTGCCCAGATTTTGAGCAATTAATACACCATTATGAGGAATGTTGAATGACAATTGCTGCCCTTCTGTCAGGCTTTCCAACTGAAGCAGCAGCTCTGTACTGGCAAGCTGACCCGGAGACGAGGCGACTAACGGCGCAGGATTAATCTGCAAAGCTACAACACCCTCAACAGGAAATGAGGCATTCCCCATTCCCTCAAAAATCAGTTTCAGTAGTTTTAACAGCACCTGCTCGTCTACTTGAAGACTCAGAGTGTTTATCAGCCAGAGTTTAAACAACAACCAGAGCTTTACTGCTCTGTCCAAAGGAGTGGAATTCTCAAAATGAGAACCTGCCGCAAGAGTTTGAAAATGAATAGCGGCCAGCTGCAAAGCTGTAAGCACCTTCTCTTCTGTTAGCTCAATGCCATTGAGCTCAGGTTCCATAGACAAAAGAATGGCTTCAATGGCTGGAAATGCAATGATTGGCTGCCACAATGAAACATCGAGCCCTTCAGAAAGACTTTGCACCTGAATATTAGTACTTTCTTGCATGGACTGGATAAGTTGCTGGACACTTGCTGAATACCGTCGGGTAGGTTGACTGGTACAGATTTCTTCAATTTGAATAACATGATTCGCAGGATCCTGCTGTTCCAGAGCAGAAATCACCTCAGCAGCTGAAACGGACAAGGTTTCGTGATTATTGCTGCATTGTGCTCCCTGACCAGAAAGCACTAAGGAATCCGAATTACATTTGGAACAGATCAAGTAATAAAAGGGGATTGCGGAACACACTCTACAAAAAAGCAATAGACACAGAAGCCAGAAGACCCTTCCCATAACGTACTCACCTGATCAGAAATAATTTTTATGGAAAGAGGTATAGCAGTTATTTCAGAATTGTCTTTCTAGAACTCACCCTCGAAGTCAAAGTCCATGTGTTCTGCAGGCTCCTGAAGGAAGTCACCCTGAATAAAATCAACCCCTGAATGCCAGAGTGGGGCCATCTCAACAGCACTCTGAACCTGAGGGACAATAACCTTCTGCCCTTCTTCTGACAGCGCCAGAATCATCTTCTTGAGTTCTTCTCCCTGCCTTTCAGTGGTCAAGTCTTTAGTGAAAGAAGGATCCACCTTCACATAATCCAAAGCTAACGGCGCAATGGTCTCCATCGGATTCAAACTACAACCAAACTCACTGACACCGGTACAAAACCCCTGAGCCTTCACTGCCCCAAAAAAGTCGGGAGCCTGCTTATTGAAGCGAACAATATTTTGTTCACTGATCTCCACCACGACTGATGAATTAGGAATTCCCGCAGCTTTGAGTGCTACCCCCATCCAGGGAAGAAATTCCTTCTCCAGAATAGCGTTCCCCCCCAAATGCAGGAATAGCCGGATCTTGTCTTTACTGCGGGCTGTATTCAAAAGCTCTTTTCCCGCTTCTATGACCTGCCAGCGATCGACTTTACTCCAAAGTGCATTCTTATCCAGCTTATTCCGGAAAGTCACCGAGTCATGTTCACGACCTCTGACATCCACCATTCGCAGCTGGACTTCAAAGTGCTTTTCAGAAGACCCTTTCAGACTGATTACTGGCTGATATTTCAGTTTAAAATTATCATTTTTCAGAGCCTGACTGATCATTCCGGCTAAATGCTTCTCTACCGAACTGACCGCATTAATCTTACGTTTGTGGTAGAAACAGAGTTTTCTACCCCCTTCTTTTTGTGCTTGTGTTGCTGCGTGCCTGGCTCTTACCAACTGTGTTTTGAGATCGCTGCTGGCATCAGTCAGTACCACACTTCCCAAACTCAACTTAACGGGGATTTCGTTATTGCCGAGAGTGACAAACTCTTCAGTAACCCCCTTCATAACCTGATCTGCCAGTATCCTGACCGTTTTTTCATCGCCTGCCTTAACCAGAGCCATGACACAGTCTCCACTCCAGTTGGCAGCCTTGTGTTCAACCAGTTCCAATCCAAGCCGTGAACTGACTTCTTTGTGATAAGGCTGACTGATCCTTTTCCCTCCTTTGGCGTGGAGAGCACGCAGCGAATCCAAAGTAATACAAAGCAAGGCAAATTTGTCTTTTCCGGCTACCACTCTTTGCATGGCAACATCCAGCTGCTCTTTAAAAGCTTCTTTATCATACAAATGGGTTTCGCTGTCAGGACGGGCTACTTCCACTTCTTCCTGCTCTATTTCCGGTGTGTCTTCCAACTCCTGAGGTCTAACCAGCAGGCTTAATGTGTACCGCCCATCGAATGATGTGGGGCTGACCATCGCTCTGACAGGTAGTTCATCTTCCTGGTCAACCAGCAATGAACACTGAATGGCAGCAAGGGCCTGACCACTGTCTTCAATACTGATCAGAAAGTCACCTACATCCTTGCGATCTTTTTCAGCCACCAGGTCACTGAAGGACTGGCCTGCCAAGCTGGCAGCCGCATCCAGGCCTACTAACTCGTTGAAAGCCGGGTTGGAATATTTTACCTGACCTTCACTGATATAAATGATGGCATCAACCTGATCATCCAGCAGATTACGCCTTTGCTTCTCTGACTCATTCAGAGCAACACTCATTCTTCGGTAATGTCTGCGAGTATTGAGATCTTCAATTTCCCGGTCTGAAGTCAGTAGCAACAACTCGTCACTATCCAGTGTAATGACACTTCTTACTCCCAGTTTGAACAACTCCAGCTGCTCTTCTTCAGGATGTTCTGCCAAAACAATGGAAGGTATATCCCTGCCCTGCTGGTCAATTCGATCAAGAACCAGGCTGACAGTTAAGCCCTCGGGCAATTCTGCAGTAGAAATAATTATCAGATCCCATTTTTGATGTCCGGACAGCGCATCTTCCAGACTTTCCATTGAAGTGACATGATGGGCTCTGGTCGGGTATCCAGCATCCCGATAGACATTGAGCAGTGCCTCAGCTTCTTCAGAGGAGGCATCAACTATCAGCAGTCGGATGGTTTCCCTGTTTTCCTGCTCCATGGCATTGACCTGATTCAGCGAGAGTTTAAGGGTTATCTCCTCCTTATAACTGCCGTTCTTCTGAAATCATTAGCCATAAGTTTTATAAAGTATCGGCTCCATCCAAAAACAAACCTTCTCTGTTTCTTCACAAAGTTTCTTTACAAAATGGTTCTATGGATTAACCCAGTTAGCCTATGTCAAAAACCCGCCCCTGTTTTTACCACGGCGGATCTTCATTTTTAATTCCAAAGGTTCTCTGACCCTATACCCAGATTAAGACAATCCACTTCTAGACTGATCAGATAAGCGCTAAAAACTGGTCAGATGCCATGGGGCGGTCAAGCAACCTTGAATCCAGAAACCACCATAAGCAAAGGAAATCTTTTTTCGTCAGCTGCGGCGATGAAAAAATGTTCACTATAAAAAAAACAAAAGGATTCTCGTTAATTGAATTGATGATCACACTGTTGATCGCAGCCATTATTATCGCAATGGGACTGCCGCAACTGAGAGATATGTCTAATGCCATTCGCTTCGCTAATCTTCAGCAAAACCTGATATCCAACCTTTTATATGCTCGCAGTGAAGCCGTGAAAAACGGCAGTAATACCCTTGCCTGTGCTTCCATCAACGGCTCTAGCTGTTCAGCGAACTCTACCAACTGGAATCAAGGCTGGATCATTTTCACCGATGACAACAATAACGGCGTATTTGATTCAGGAGCAGACACCTTGAGACGCTCCCAGATCATTGAGTCCATTGCATCCATTACCTGGAGTAACACTACTCCGGTGGTGTTTGAAGGTGATGGAACGGTTAATAACACCAGTTCAGGTACTTTCCTGATTTGTGACAGCCAGGCAACCTCCACGATTGCCAGAGGTGTGAGTATGAATCTGTCAGGCCGGGTTCGCTCTACCGACTCTGTGGTTTGTCCATGAGTTCAAGACGCGCCCAGGTGGGGATGACTCTGGTGGAAATTCTGATCACCGTGATCATTCTGGCTTCAGGCCTGCTCGGTATGGCCGCATTACAAACCCGAAGCATTAGTTACAACAATGTTGCCTGTCTTAATTCCCTGTCCAACATCATTGCCTATGACATGCTGGACTGAACCAAAGCCAACCCGGTTTATGCCGTTGATGGACCCGGCTACTCTGCCGGTGTGGGCAGTGTGCCTTCTTCCTATCCTAATGATTGTGACACTGCAGACTGCAGCCCTTCAGAGCTGGCCCGGTATGACATCGACCAGTGGAAATTCATTCTGGATGCCCAACTACCCAACTCAGATGGTTCAATCGTCAAAACTGATACCCCGGAAGGTCGAAACTACACAATCACCGTCTTTTTTGATGACAGTAAGGGTCGGCAGCCACGTCGTCAGGTCATTATCAGGAGCACTATGTAATGATGGGCAAGGTAATAATGGGCAGGTATTACCAGAACGGACTCAGCCTGATCGAACTGATGATTTCCATGCTGTTGGGCATCTTTATCATTTCCTCTGTCACCCAGGTATTCCTGAGCAGCAATGACTCCAACCGATTAAATTTTCAACTGGGTCTGATGCAGGAAGCAGCCCGAATCGCAATGAGCTCAATGTCTAATGATGTCCGCATGGCTGGATACACCGGCTGTATTAACGAGACTTCAATCGGTAACGCTCTGCTTCAAAACAATGCAACCAATGAATGGTTAACAGCAGAGCAACCCCTTCAAGGCATGAACCTTTCTGACACCCAGTCAAAAATGGATGCCCAGGCCACCTCGGAAAGCCTCCTTATTTTCAAGGTCAATCCTGACGATGTCTTTGCCATCAACAACCATGACACCTCCACTTCCACCTTGACTCTGAACAGCCATTTAGGCTCAACCCTGTCAACCGGAGATGCCGCCGCTATTACCCGTCAGGACTGCTCCCAGATCGTTTTTTACGCAGGGAATATGTCATGACCATAGCTTTGAGAAACAAGGGGTAATCATGAACGGTATTAAAAGGCATCATGATGAAAACGGGACTGCACTGCTTTACACCATGATCTTTCTTACCCTTATGGTGATATGGCTGGCCTGACTGCAGTTCAATTCTCAAGCCTTGAACAGAGAATGTCGGCCAGCTATCGGACTCATCAAACTGCTTTTATTGCTGCAGAAACCGCTTTGCTTGAGGCAGAGCGTTGTGTCAAAGGTCAGAACAGCTGTAATGACATTACCTCGGGTTTAGAGAATCATAAGCACTAACGTTTTATATTTTTCGAACTCGAATAAAGTTAAGCAACCGTTCTGATTATCACAACGGAACGGTTGCCATGCTCACTTCAGAACAGAAAGTTATCCTCCGGGAGCTTTCTTTATATACGACATT
>NZ_JOKH01000003.1:678254-709740 GCF_000722635.1 Endozoicomonas numazuensis
CTCACAGGCGCGCTATCATCAATTGCGGCACCAACGTTCTGCGAGTTGCTTCTGGGGAGTATGATTTCTGGTGAAGGGTTTCTTACACAAGCCCTTCTGGTAATTCAATATGAAAACGTCTGGAGCAGCTATCACCATTGGGTCTCACAGGGCAAGTGGCGATGGCGAGATCTGGCCCACCGTCTGATATTGCTGGTTTGCTCCAAAGTACCTGACGGCCAGATCACTTCCATTATCCTCGACGACCTGACAATTGAGCGGTGCTCTGCCAAAGCTCCGGCATGCAGAATACATCGCCAGCACAGCAAGAAAAAGAACCGTGGTCTTTATATCCTTGGTCAATGCTGGGTTTTTCTGGCGATTGCCTTCCAGCGGCCATCAGACAAAGTGCACACAGCTATTTCTGTGATGGCATTTCCGTCTCCCAAATCAGGAAACATCAGCAAGATTAAAATGGCAAAAGCCATGCTTAAATCTGTACGGCAGTCCCTTCAGGGGCGGATACTGCGGCTGCTCACTGACAGCTGGTTTATGAATGGCCCCAGGATGCAACCCGCACTCGAACTGGGTTACGAAGTCATTGGTCATATCCCCAAGAACCGGGCACTTTATGCGCTTCCTGTTGAAGCAAACCCACCTTCTCCCTTTAAGCGGAAAGGACGCAAGCGTATTTATGGTGCCAAAATGACGCCCGAGGAAGTAGAGAAGTTACCGGTAACCACAATGACTGTCTGGCTTTACAGAAAATACCGGACCGTCTCATTCCGTTCCTGTATTTGCCGTGCCCGTTTTCTGAAAGGTCGTATTGTCCGTGTCGTCTGGAGTCGCTTCGAAAATGACAAGGGACAAACAGAAACCAAATTATTTCTCTCGATTAATCCTGACCTGGAAGCCCATGAGGTGCTTTTGGCTTACTCGCTGAGATGGCCTATAGAGCCCATGTTTCAACAGCTGAAACACGAATTCGGATGTAAACATTTGTGGCAACGAAGGCTCAGAACAGTGTTGCGATGGATGCATATAAAAATGGCGGGGTATGCATTGATGCAATTACTGACCATTTGTCAAAATCCAGCGGCTATTGCAATAGCCAAAATCGCCTGGAGGCTCCCGGATACCGTCACAGCCGGAACGCTTAGGCGCGCAATGTTTTGGATTATTCCGCAGTTTCGAATTCGTGACTGCTGGAACCGATATGAGCAAAAATTAGAGCTGGAATTACCAGATAAAGATGAACGTTCGGGAAGCATTTTGCTAAAAGCAACATAACTGAACGCAAAAGCAGCTATTTAATGAGCTCAGGCAGGTTTGCGTCCTACGCCTGGCGGTGTTGGTTGCCTACATCCTACACATTTTACCGAACGTTCATGTTTTTAAAACTCTAAACCTGAGGCCTTGTATCTGCCGCCTTTTTGCCTTGCAGAGCACGTATAGGACTTGTTCGCACCTTCCTTGGCTGCAGCTTATTCAATACGGGCATGATCTAATTACTTTTTTCCTCATTCTCCAGCGGATGATGCTTTTTAATATGACTTTGCTACCAGTATACAAACGCTGAAATATTTGAATCCGAAAGCTATGCTTGGGCGTATATCTTTGTTGATAGGCAGGTGTCTGTTTTAGATCTTTCTTACTTTTATAATCTTGTTGGGTTTTTAAATTATGAGTAGCAGTGTTGAGAAACGAGAGTCGTCCATTGGCTATCATGTGGGTCTTTTTGGAACCGTATTAGTACTTCTCTGGATTGGTATTTATAAGTTTACTCCAACCGAAGCCAAGCTGATTGAGCCGCTGGTCGTCAATCATTTTGCCATGGGCTGGTTGTATGATGTCCTATCGGTTGAAGCGGTGTCGAGCATTATCGGGGCTGTTGAGATTATTGTTGCTATCGGATTAATTGTTGGCTTGAAAAGTCCGAAAGTCAGCTTCTATTCGGGCATTGCTGCAGCATTTATTTTCCTGTCTACGCTCAGCTTTTTGATCACAACACCGAATGTCTGGAAGGTATCTGATGGCATTCTGGTCACTAATTTCTTTCTGGTGAAAGATATTCTGTTTCTCGCGGTTTCTATCTCTGTCATAGAAAGAAGTTGGTTCAGATTAAAGCATTCTTAATAACTTACTGACTCTCTATCTTCATAACCCCAGGTGGTTAGATAGGTGATTCTTCGAAAGCCGGAAAAGTTGATTTTCCGGCTTTTCTGTTGGAAGGTAGGAAAATCACGAATTTAATATAAGAAGTAACAGGGGGCGTTTGTACGCGGTCAGGGAATATGACGGCGGGAAGTCAAAATAATAAAAAATGGTACCGACAGGGAGTCTTCCAGTCATGGCGATTGCCCAATCTCACTCTATCCGGCTTGCGGCCTGGCGTTCTGGCTTTGCGCTTGCAGGTAGCTTATCACTAGCTTTTTCTGTTTCGGTTCATGCTGCCGAGTTTGCCTCTGAAGATGGCAATATCACGGGGGCTTTGGATACAGCGGTTTCCTACGGTGCCATGTGGCGGGTAGAAGGCCGGGATAATACCCGCTATCGGGGCAGCAGCACCCCCAATCACGATGATGTCAATCTTAATGACGGTAACCGCGCGTTTGATAAAGGGCTGGTCTCACAGGTGATTAAAGTCTCTGCCGACTTGGAGATTGACTGGCAGGAACAGTATGGGGTGTTTATTCGCGGAACCGCTTTTTATGACTCGGTGTTGATGGATACCCATAACGACTGGAACAGTGTTAACCGGGATGCTGTCGTTGCTGGTTTTCCTGAGCAGACAGGCACCCATCCATACGGCAATGACTGGGCCAATGATGTGAAAAAGGGGCAGGGTCGTGATGCCAAGATTCAGGACGCCTATTTCTATGGTGCCTGGAATGTGGGTGAAATGCCTCTGGATATTCGCGTGGGGAAGCAAGCCATGAACTGGGGGGAGGGGCTATTCTACCGCGATGGAATTAACACCATCAATGCTCTGGACGGCGCGTCTTATGCTTTGCCGGGCTCTGAGGTCAAAGACCTGCTGATTCCCCAGAATGCTGTTTCTTTTAGTCTGGGTATTACCGAAAACCTGTCCATGTCTGCTTTTTACCAGTTCCAGTGGGAAGAGACGGTTTTGCCAGGAAGGGGTACCTATTTCAGCACCAATGATCTTTTCGTTGAAGGCGGGAGCAAGGGGTATAACGAGATCCCTTCTGATCTGAGTTCAGTGTCTGGTTTGTATGCATTAGCCAATTCAGGAGCCAGCCTTTATCAAGATATGGGCATAAAAACGGCGGGCGATTATATTGTTGTGGCTGACACATCAGGGAAAATAGAGGCTGATGACAATGGACAATGGGGCTTCAATTTTAAATATTTTGCAGAAGAATTGAATGATACCGAGTTTGGTTTTTACTTTGTGAATTACAATTCCCATGTTCCCTACATTCAAGCTCAGCTCGATCGTTCTTCTGTTAATCAGGCTTTGGCAACGGTTTCACAAGCCTCCAGTCAACTCAAGATAGCGAATACATTAGCCCAAACGATACCTAGTGTCGGCGTTAGTCTGGAAACAGCTCTGATATCAGAGAAAAAGTGTCTGGATACCGTTTCATGCGCACAATATCTGGCAGGGCAGGCTGCGGGTGCCGCTGTGCTATCCAATGGTGTTTCAGCCACTCGTGTGTTCCCTGAAGATATCCAGATGTACGGGGTCAGTTTTAATACGGCTTTCGGGAGTACCTCTATAGCGGGTGAATTGGCCTATCGGCCTAATGCGCCCATGTGGATTGATCATCCTGACGATCTGGTGGATGGCTTTAAGGATAATCTCCCTGCCATTTTGGCCGGGGCTGACTGTTTCACCAATTTTTCACAGGCTCATCCGGGGCAGGAGTATTGTCTGAGTTCGGGAGCCTATAAAAATTATGATGAGATCAAGCTCTGGACAGGGTCTCTGGTGTTCGTTGAAAACTTTGGTCCGCGCATCGGGTTTGACGGACTTTACGGGATTCTGGAACCTTCCTTTGAATATATCCAGAATCTGGATGATTACGATACGTTTGTCTCGACGGCATCCGGTGCCTATGGCGCATCATTTGCTTCAGACTACACCCCATCCCGTGATCGTCTGGACAAGTTTAGCTGGGGCTTTACCGCGGTACTGTCGGGTGAGTTGAATGATGTCTTTGCCGGTATCAACCTGAATCCCTATGTGATTTACAAGCATGATGTCAGTGGGAACTCCCGTCGTACCGGCAATTTTCTGGCCGGCAGAAAAGCGTTCACTCTGGGGGTCAAGGGGCTCTATCTGAATGCTTTCGAAGCTGGGCTGGCTTACACTACTTTCTATGGTTCAGAGAGAACCAATGCCATTAACGACAGAGATAATGTCGCCTTCAATATGAAGTACTCATTCTGACGGGATAGGGATGCTCATAATGAAAAACAATAAAAACAGCCATGAGCCGGACATGCCGCTCACCGGAATGCAGAACGGCCTGACCTCTATAAATAGCGAAAAAGCCCGGAAACACCCTGCCTCTATTATAGAAAGCAGCCGTTGGCTGTTGGCGACATTGATGCTGGCCGTTACGTTCCCTGTCAGTCTGAATGCTGCTGTTTCTGAACAGGAAGCTCGCAGGTTAGGTAAGGATCTGACGCCCATTGGAGCAGAAAAATCCGGCAATAAAGAAGGTACGATTCCAGCGTGGAGTGGAGGCATCAAGGAAGGAGAAATTCCTAAAGCCTTCAAGCCCGGAATGCATTACCCCAATCCTTTTCCGGATGACAAGCCGCTGTTTGTCATTGATAAAAGTAACCTGGATAAGCATCGGGACAAGTTGACGGATGGACAACTTGCGTTGTTTAAAACCTATCCTGATACCTTCAAGATGCCCGTGTATAAAACCCGCAGAACGGCACGTCAGCCAGAGCGGATTTATTACAATACCCAGGCAGCGGCCACCAAAGCGGAACTACTGGATGGTGGTAACGGATTTAAGGGCGCTTATGATGCTTACCCCTTTCCCATCCCCCAGAATGGTCTGGAAGCGATCTGGAATCACATTGTTCGTTATCGTGGAGAGTATGTGGTCAGGAGGGCCTCAGAGGTCGCTGTACAGAGAAGCGGTGCCTACTCACTGGTAACCTCCCAGCAGGAAGCTCTGCTGAACTACAACCTGCCGGGTGGTTCTGAGCAGAGTCTTGATAATACTATTTTTTATTATTTGTCGTTTACCCGGTCTCCTGCTCGTTTGGCAGGTGGTGCTGTACTGATCTACGAAACGCTCAACCAGATCAAACAGCCCAGACAAGCGTGGGGATACAATGCCGGTCAGCGAAGAGTACGCCGGGCTCCGAATCTGTCTTATGACACCCCTATTGCTGCTTCGGATGGGTTAAGAACGGCAGATGACACCGACATTTATAATGGTGCTCCTGATCGCTACAACTGGGTGCTGAAAGGGAAAAAAGAAATTTATATTCCTTATCACAATTACGAGCTGGTCAGCCCCAAATTGAAATACAAAGACATTTTGACCCAGGGACATGTTAATCCTGAGCATACCCGCTACGAACTGCATCGGGTCTGGGTTGTGGAAGGTCAGCTCAAGCCTGGTTCTCGCCACGTATACTCAAAACGTGTTCTCTATCTTGATGAGGACAGTTGGGGGGCGGCCGTTTTGGATCAATACGACAGCCGTGGAAATCTCTGGCGAGTCAGTATGGCTTATTTGATCAATTATTATGATCGGCCTACGGTCTGGACCGGGTTGGATGTTTTTCATGATCTTCAGGCGCGGCGCTATCATGTTCAGGGGCTGGCTAATGAAGAGTTGTCGTATATTGACTTTGAGCGTGCTATCCCTCCCAAAAACTACTTTAAACCATCGACCTTAAGGAGGCGGGGGCGCCGATAAAGTCGCCAACGTCTATAAAACAGCCTGAAAAGTTTGACTTTTACAGGCTGTTTTTCTTTTAAGATGAAGTGTTTTGGTGTTTTTTGTAGTCCTTATGGACGATTTTGTAAAATGCCGATATGAAAGGTTTGGCGACACTTTACTTGTCTGTTTATAATCGCTAGTCAAAGAATAAGTCAAAAGAAAATCAGCCCTGATAGAAAGTGTCGTCTAGTTGCCTGCCACCGGTGGTCGGGCTTTCAGTATGTAACGCTTTCACCACGAATAATAAGAATGATTGAGGGGAGCTGCATGTCTTTGTACCCTGGATGTAAGAAGATGTTACACATGGATTGGAACGGACAGGCTTCCAGAAGGAAGAGTTCCACAGTGAGGGTTGTCAGGCACTGTGTGATGGCTGCAGGCCTGATGCTGACAGCAGTCAGCCAGGCTGCTGATGCCAAAACGACAGAGCCTCAATTCGCCAAAATGAGCAATATGGCGTCCAAGTCGCTGTTGCTGGATGTGACCCGGGCAGCAGAATCTGCACGAATGGTCACTGTCGGCGACAGAGGTCATATCCTTTACTCGGATGATAACGGTATGAGCTGGAATCAGGCAAAAGTGCCGACTATTCAGATGCTCACTGCCGTTTATTTCCCATCGGATAAGATTGGGTATGCCGTAGGCCACGACGCCATCATTCTCAAAACTCAGGACGGCGGTGAAAGCTGGCAGAGAGTTTATGACGATATTGATCTTGAAGCACCACTACTGGATGTCTGGTTTGACGATGTAAATACCGGCATAGCCCTGGGTGCTTATGGCACTATCCTTCAAACCCGCAACGGGGGTAAGGAATGGGTCGACATCAGCAGCCGGATCAATAACGAAGAAGAGTTTCATTACAATGCTATTGCCGGTGATGGTAATGGCAATGTCTATATTGCCGGTGAATCAGGTATTCTGTTTCATTCAGCCGACAGTGGTCGTACCTGGCAGACACTGAAAAGTCCTTATGGGGGCAGTCTGTTTGGTGTATCTGCTGGTCAGGGCGAAGTCCTGATACATGGCTTGAGGGGTAATGTTTTTCGCAGTACGGATCAGGGTAAAAACTGGCGTTCTGTGAGTTCCGGCACGGGTGAGACATTATTCGGTTCTGCCGTTATGGAGAACGGAAAAAGTATTCTGGTGGGCACTTCCGGCTCCTTTGTTTCCGGCAAGGCCGGACAGTGGAGTGCTGTTAATCGCAGCGACAGAGTGTCACTCAGTGCTCTGGCCCCGGGTGCGGACGGAAATATTGTAGTGGTAGGGCAAGGGGGCATCCACAGGATGAGCCCAAGCGGTGAAGTGCTGGAAAAAGGCGCTCCGACCAAGTCTGAAAAAGAACAAGAATAAATACCAGAGGCTGTAGCTTATGTCGTCGAATCACTTCAGCACGGAACCCATTCTGGAAAGGTTCATCTTCAAGAATAGATTGCTGATCTGTCTGCTGTTTCTGCTGGCAACCCTTTTCCTGAGTTGGAAAATGGTAACCGGGTTGAGAGTAGATGCCAGTTTCCAGAAGATGATCCCGCTGAATCACCCCTTTATTCAGAACATGCTGAATAATATGGAGTCGGGTAGTTCAGGCAATACTATCCGGATAGCGGTATCCAATAATAATGGCGATATTTTTGACGCCGAATATATGGAAGTACTGAAAAACCTCAATGATGAGGTGTTTTTCCTTCCCGGTGTTGATCGCTCCAAGCTCAAATCGTTGTGGACGCCCAGTGTACGCTGGACTCAGGTCACTGAAGAAGGTTTTGCCGGTGGTCCGGTTATTCCTCAGACCTATGATGGTACCCAGGCCAGTCTGGATGAACTGAGGCAGAATATTCTGCGCTCAGGTCAGGTAGGACAGCTGGTAGCCAATGATTTTGAATCCAGTATTATCAGCGCTCCATTGTTTGAACGTGATCCTGAAACAGGCAAAGCACTGGATTACCGTGGATTGTCTGACAGTCTTGAAGAGCTCAGGGAAAAATACAATGAGCAGGGTGTGTCTCTGCATATTGTCGGAATTGCCAAGGTTTTTGGTGATCTGTTTGATGGTGTTCAAGCCATTGTCATGTTCTTTATTATGGCTATTGGCATAACAGCCGTTCTTCTTTTCCTGTATTCCCGCTGCCTGCGCAGTACTCTGGTTCCTCTGTTTACCTCTCTGGTTGCTGTTGTCTGGCAGATAGGTTTACTGGCGACGTTCGGATACGGTCTGGATTTATACTCTGTACTCGTACCGTTTCTGATTTTCGCTATTGGTGTCAGTCATGGTGTGCAGATTATTAATAGTGTTGGGGTCGAAGCGGCTGCCGGTGCCGACAAACTGACTGCCGCGCGTCGTGCATTCAGAAGTCTTTATATTCCGGGTATGGTGGCTCTGGCTTCCGATGCTATTGGTTTTCTGACACTGTTGATTATTGAAATTCAGGTGATTCAGGATCTGGCAATGACCGCCAGTATCGGTGTGGCTGCGATCATTCTGACCAATCTTGTGTTGCTGCCAGTGTTGATGTCTTTTGCAGGTCCCAGTGAGAAGTCTGTAGCAAGGATTCGGGCTAAACAGCAGGATGAAGGCGGTGTATGGGGTTTGTTATCGCACTTTGCTCACCCTAAAGTTGTTCCTGTCTCTGTAGTGATAGCCATTCTGGGCTTCGGGTTTGGCATTTATAAAGCCCAGGATTTGAAGGTTGGTGACCTGGATCCCGGTGCTCCGGAATTTCATCCAGATTCACGCTACAACATGGATAACCTGTTCCTCACCAGTAACTACTCAACCAGTGCCGATCAGTTTGTGGTGATGGTGAAAACCGGTGTTGAGAGTTGTTCGACCTATCCTGTCATGGAAGCCATTGACCGCTATATGTGGAAGATGGAAAACGTCGAAGGGGTTCAGAAAGCTATTTCGCTGGTGACTGTCTCCAAGCGGGTTATTACCGGTCTCAACGAAGGTAATATCAAATGGCAGACGTTGTCTCGTAACCCGTATGTGCTGAACAGCTCGGTATCTAATGCCGGTTCATTGTTTAATTCTGATTGCTCTATGGCTCCGGTTGTACTCTATCTGGATGACCATAAGGCAGAAACGCTTGAGCGAGTTGTAGCAGCGACCAAGGCCTTTGCTGAAAGCAATAACAATGATGACATGCAGTTCCTGCTGGCAACCGGTAACTCCGGTATCGAAGCAGCGACCAACGAAGTCATTGGCAAGGCTCAGGCAGAAATGCTGATCTGGGTATACTTTGTTGTCAGTGTCCTGTGTCTGTTGACCTTCCGTTCTCTGAGAGCCGTATTCTGTATTGTTATCCCGCTGGGATTGACCTCTGTGCTTTGTCAGGCTCTGATGGCTTATATGGGTATTGGGGTGAAAGTAGCAACACTGCCGGTTATTGCCCTGGGTGTTGGGATAGGTGTGGATTACGGTATATACATCTACAGTCGTCTTGAGAGTTATCTGAAGCAGGGTATGCCTCTGCAGGAAGCGTATCATAAGACGCTGCAGATCACGGGTAAGGCGGTTACCTTTACCGGTATGACTCTGGCGATTGGTGTAGGCACCTGGATCTTCTCACCGTTGAAGTTCCAGGCAGATATGGGGATTCTGCTGACCTTCATGTTCATCTGGAATATGATTGGCGCAATCTGGCTGTTGCCTGCTCTGGCTCGTTTCTTTATCAAGTCAGAGAATCTGCAGGGAACCGGCGAAAAAAAGTCTGAAACGTCAGGCAAACTTTCTACGGTCTAACTGACCTGCCTCTGAATAGCCGGCCATTCCTTTTTGGAATGGCCGGCTTTTTTTTTGTCTGAATTTTATCCATGTACGCTTTAGCTATAGTGTTCGGGTGTTAACGACATAGCATTGATATGAACACACTAAAGGGTTTACTGATCGGCTGTTCGTTTTTTTCTTCCCTGATGTTGGCCAATGCCGACGATTCAATTGCTTAATATTGAGCGACTTTTGAGCGCAGGTAAAAAAGTGGCCATTCTGGTGATTGATATGCAGCCAAAATACGACAAGGTATTTTGGGTGAGTGAGAAAGAAAGGGTGGTCAGGGAGCAAGTCAAACTGATCCGCTATTTTGCCGAATTTGAGAATGTTCGGTTTATTGATGTTCGCTGGCGAGGTGGAGGCGAAACGCTATCGGAAATGATACGGAACAAGTATTATCAGATTTTTCTTAAAAACATTTAAAGGGGGCATTTGATCAGAGTGTTCAGCTATCAGACCCAGAGGGTGCTCAAAGTGTGATCGAAGGCCTCTCGTGGCAAAGAGTCATCTTACACTTGCAGGAAAATGGAAGCCAGGAGGAGGGCTTGATGCAGCCCAGCGTTATATCCATACCGTTCGCACTGAAGCCTGTGGAAGTGCATTACCAGTATTCTTCGACAGGTTCAGGATGAACGGTAGTCTGTATAGTCATTAGCGCTTCGCGGCGTCAGGGGGCTCTGCTATGGAGCCCCCACCCCTGAGCCTTAGTTTGGATAAAGGTCGTTTAAATCCTCTGCTGATTTTGACTGTCCACCCTTCTTTTTGCGAAGAGAGGCGCATAGTTTAATCAGCCCGGTTGTATCCAGTTTCTTTTGGCTTTTTGAATAAAGAGACGTCTCCAGTTGCTGGAAAAACGGGGTTAACTTTTGGCTGTTGAGTTTTTTCAGACAGCGATCAGTCGTCACCAGTGAGTTGTCCTGGTATAGCGCCTGAGTCCAGTTAATAAAGGCTTGTCTGACTTGAGGCAGGTCACCCGACTGGCATGAGGATTCGAAGTGACGCCAGGCTTCTTTCTCATCCAGCTTTGATAATGAGTCCTTACTTACGTCATCTGTCGTGCCCGTGTTTTGTGATCGGGCTCGGCACCGCCATAAGGCTATCAATGTCAGAATCCAGAGCACAGCAAACAGTGCAGAGACTGATGGCCATAGCCAGCTTCGTGTATTTTCTGGCATCTCAATCTGAGCAGGAGGGCAAACAGCTTCCTGGGTGTTGTCTACTGCCTGAGCAGGTATCTCGGGCACTGCTGCGACGACTTCGTCATTCTCTGAAGGAAGAACTGTAATGGTCTTGGCAGGTATGACCGCTACTTTTTCAGTCTGGGTATCGGTATCAAACCATTTGTAATGCACCGGTGGCAGTTCAATTTTTCCTGGGCGCGTCGGTATCAGAGCTATAGCTTCGATACGGTTGCCTATGACTCCTGAGTCAGTCGCTCGGTCATCGGTTGCGGATTTGTCCGGGTAAGTATTGACCCCGTCGGGTTTAGGCATATTAATGGCCGGAAGTTGGACACCGGTCAGGCCCTCTGCTTCAACGACAATGGTTCGGGTGATGGCATCTCCAACTTTGACTTGATCCAGCGGGGCACTCCAGCCATCGGTCAGCGTCAGGTTACGAGCCGGCAACCAGACGGGGCCACTGAATCCATCTGGCTGTGGTTGGACATTCAGAGTGATTTCAGAAGACCTGGCGGCAACAGGCTTGCCACTCATTGAGAAAATACTACCAAAAGTGTCTCTGCGGTCCGGCATGGAAGCAGAGAAGGTCAGGCCAGGTATCTGCATAGTGCCTGGCTTTTGAGGATGTATGGAGAAATTAAGTTCGAAGACTCCGTAACGTTGACCATCCTGTATCGTTTCATAACTTCGGGTTTCACCCAGCTGCTGGACAATGGCACCATCAATATTCAGCGGAGAGAGTCTGCGATCGTCGTATAGTTGGACTCGGTAGTAAATCTTCAGCGTCAGAATGACTTCTTCCTGAATGTAGGGGGTTTCATCACTGATTTCCGTGCGAATAAATACTGGACCGATTCCTCCGGAGCTTGCGGTTTGTTCACTGGGCGTACTGCTGACGTTTAATCTGATGGCTTTAGATGTCATGTTTTCCAGTTGCAGACTGGGGATCAGAAGTCGGCCGGACTTTTTAGGGGAAAGGGTAACGATCCAGTCCCGCCAGGATTCATTTTTACCATTGATAATTCTGATCTGTCGGCTCTGGCGGGTACCCAGAATGTCAAAGTCATTTTCAAGAGGTGACAAATCCGGGGCTGCGCTGGTATCGCTGTCTGTTCTCAGAGTGAGTTCCAGGGTTTCGTATTCTGCCAGACTGCTCCGGTCAACCGTAGCGGTAAGGGCGGCCATAGCCTGAACAGACAGAATCATACCGGCCACCAGAACCAGTATTTTACTCAGTTTGGAAAAGATCGGGTTCACCATGACTGCTCCTGTTGTCTCTTTTGCTCTCTCTGCTGTTGCTGCTGAAGGAATTTGCGTCTAAGCAGTCCCCCTGGATCATCCGGTATGGTTTTCAACCAGTTTTCGATTGCCTGCTGATCCGGGCTGGTAGTGGCTTGTTGATCAAGAGAACGAATGGCCTGCTCATCCTGATCACCTTGCTCCTGTGATTCTCCAGACTGAGCTTCTTGCTGTTGCGCTGTCTCATCCGGGGTTTGTTGCTCTGATTCTGGCTGTTGGCTGGAACCTGATTGTTTTTCCTGATCTTCTTCTTGCTGATTATCGGCTGACTGGGAGCGAGAGGATTGGGACTGATCCTGTTCCTGGTTTTTCTGGCCAGAGTTATTCGGGTTTTGTTGCTGTTGGTTTTCCTGGGAATTTCCCGAATTCTGTTGTTTCTCAGAATCCTGCGATGGGTTTTGTTGATCCTGACCTTGTTGATCCTGATCTTGTTGATCCTGACCTTGTTGATCCTGACCTTGTTGATTCTGACCTTGTTGATCCTGACCTTGTTGATCCTGACCTTGTTGATTCTGATCTTTTTGTTGATTTTGCTGTTGGTCGTTGTCCTGTTGCTGTTGCTGTTGCTGTTGCTGCTTTTTCAATGCATCAATCAGCTTTTTATTGGCTTTGGCATCTTCCATGTCGGGCTCCAGTTCCAAAGCTTTGTTGTAGGCTTTTTCTGCTTCGTCCAGTTTTCCCGCTTTAGCCAGCGCGTTACCTTGGTTATAGAAACCATCAGCGGTGTTTGATTGTGCAAATGCACTGGCGGCTTCTTCGTATTTCCCTGCCTGATAGAGGGCTTCGCCTTTCCAGTCCGGTCGAGTGAACTTTTCTGCGGCCTGTTCGGCTTCCTTGTTATTCAGGGCTTCCATCGCTTGCTGATTACTGTTCTTCCAGAGGCTGTTCCACTCCATAGCTTCTGCAGGGGGGGACGGGAGAACAGCGGCCACCAGAAAGATCGCCAGCCAGCCTTTTCTGAAACCAGCCAGTGCCAATGGCAACAGGAGTAATACCAACCAGAAACCAGTGTCGTGCCATTGGTCAAATTGTCGCTCAACTTTGACAGAGTTATCGTTGAGTCCTGCTTTTGGCAGAACGGCTTTAAGGTCACTGTCGTCCAGAGCCATATCTGCATAGATGCCGCCAGTCGATTGAGCTAATTGACGAAGCTGTTGGACGTCTTTCTGAGGGACAATAATGGTTCCCTGGCTGTCTTTCAGGAATCCGCCTCCAGGCAGACTGATAGGGGCTCCTTTTTCACTACCAATGCCCAGAATGGAAAGACTACTCCCCTTTTTTTGCAACAGTGAGCGAATGTCGCTGATCTGTTTGTGAGGAATCTGATCGGTGATCAGCAGTATATCGCCTGCTTCTCCTGCCCCTTGTTCCAGTAACGCAATCGCTTGCTCAATACCTTTCAGAGGGTTATCACCCTGTTCCGGCATAATCTGTGGGCTAAGTGCCGGTACCAGATTGGCTAGGGTGCGATTGTCGTCTGTTAAGGGGGAAACTGTGTGAGCAGATCCGGCATAGGCCACTAATGCAGACAGCCCATCCTTACGTAATTTGAACAGATCTAACAGTTTGTAGCGTACCCTTGAAAGCCGGTTGGGTTTAATGTCTTCAGCATACATTTTGTAAGACATATCAACGACCACGACCAGGGGTTGCAGGCTTTTGTTGACAGGGGTGGGTACTTTTTGCCACGCCGGTCCGGCCAGGGCCACTACGGCCAGTGTCCAGCCTGCCAGAAGCAGGTAGACGGGCAGTTTGCTTTGTTTTTCGCTGCGCCCCTGTAATAGATGTTGCAATAATTCAGGTGCGATTACTCGTTGCCAGTCCCCGGTCCGTTGCTGCTGTCTCCAGAATGCGGCTAACAGTATCAGGCAGGGGATTAATGCCAGTAACCAGAGTGGACGAAGAAAGTGGAATTGACTAATGAGTTCACTCATTGACGGCTCCTCCCTGACAATCCGATGGAGGCTTCAGGAAAGGCCTTCAGGGTGGCCATGATCAGGCTTAGCATCAGTGCCAGAGCCAGGGGCCAGAAAAAAAGCGCTATGCTGGGTCTGAAGCTTTCTTCTTCCTGTTTAACCGGCTCAAGTTTGTCGAGCTCGCCGTATATCTTTTCAAGTTCTTTGGTATTTTTCGCCCGAAAATATTCACCGCCGGTCAGCTCTGCAATTTCCTTCAGTGTTTTTTCGTCAAGATCGGCGGACGGGTTGATTCGTCGGGCACCAATGGATGAACCAAAAAAGCCAGGCTGAATCATTTCGTCTGCACCCAGCCCAATGGAATAAATACGAATATTCTCCTGAGCGGCCAGCTTGGCGGCCTGGACAGGTGTTATTTCTCCGGCGGTATTGGCGCCGTCGGTTAACAATATAAGAACCCTGCTTTCCTGGGGGCGCTTGCGTAGATGTTTAACCGCCAGACCCAGAGCGTCACCAATGGCTGTTTTGTTACCTGCCATGCCAATCTCGGACTCATCCATTAGCGTGCCAATGGTTTTCAGGTCAAAGGTTAACGGTGCCTGCAGATACGCCTGAGAACCAAACAGAATCAATCCAAGACGGTCGCCTTTGCGCCTTTCAATAAAGTCAGTCAGTACATGTTTGGTGACTATCAGGCGATCAACGGACTCTCCGTTCAGTTCCATGTCGCCAATTTCCATGCTGCCTGACAGATCAACAGCCATCATTAAGTCTCTTCCTGAACCTTCTATCTGAACCGGCTCTCCGAGCCAGACCGGTTTTGAGGCGGCCAATACCAGCAGGATCCAGATCAGCCAGGGCATCAGGGTTTGCCAGCGTTTCAGGGTGTCCTGATGCTCGGAATGTTCTCCGGCGATATCTGCCAGCCCTCTATAAAAGGGGACTCTTAAAGCAGCGCCAGAGGCGCGGGTAGCGGGGCTGGCAATACGATAGACCAGCCATGGCAGGGGAGCTGCCAATAACATCCAGGGCCATTGCAACTCAAGCATGGTGTTTCCTGATCCAGCTGACAGTCAGTTTATGGAGCTGATCCACATCGACCTCTTGTTTATCTTTCACTTTGGGCGTTGGTTTAAAACGGGTGTCACCCAAAGCTTGTCCAGGTTTTGCGCTGAACGCTGTAATGCCACTCTTTCGAGAGAGAAAGTCCAGCCAGGCATTCCCATAAAGAGGGGCTACTTGTTCAGCTGGATAGGCATGCAATGCAGTTTTTTTCAGTAAACGGTTGCAGTCATTGGCAAACTGCAACGGGTTCTGATGTTTCTGAAAGGCATTGAAAAGAATATTGGCCTGTTGTCGTGCCTGTCTGCGATAGCGATTACGGCGAATGTAACGAATCAGCAATACAGTGATCAGGGTAATGACGGCTATGACCAGCACTGCAGACAGCCACCAGCCGGGAGCCGGTGGCCAGAAGCTGACCGGGTCCGGAAGATGGTTGGGGCGGAGCTGGTCCAGAGGATTCTGCGTCATGCTGGCCTCCCTCTATTCACCCGGGAGCCAAACCAGGCTTGAAGCTGACTGCCGGTATCCTGACCAGCCTCCAGTTCCATTAAGGGAACTCTGATACTGGCCAGTTGGTCTTTCAATGATGTCTGAAACTGATGATGCTGCGACCGATATTTCTGGCGAAGATCCCTTGAGCGGGTATCGATGGTTTTACGGTGCATGCCATTGGTGATGTCGTAGCGACCGGGTCGGGGTAACTCAGATTCCAGAGGGTCTGTCACTTGTATGGCCATCAGTTCGCAGTGCCTTGATAGTCGTGACAAATGACGAAAACTTTCTTCATCCAGCTGGTGGAAGTCACTGATGACAAAGACGTTGGTCCCCGGATGGGCAACTCTTCGGGCATGTCGTAATGCCTTGCTCAGATAATTGTCCTGTTGCTGGTGAGGCATGTTTTCAGCGGTGAGGCTTTTATTATGTTGTTCAAGTTTATTCAGCAGGTGCATCAAGGTTTTTTTAGAACGCTTGGGGCGGATTTCGCTGAGACTCTGCTCATCAAAGATCAGACCACCGATGCGGTCACTGTGCTGCAGAGTGGCCCAGGCCAGCAGAGCGCCAGCTTCCGCAGCAGTGACCGATTTGAAGTTTAACTGGCTGCCAAAAAACATCGAGTGGCTCTGGTCTACCAGAACCAGAACCGGACGCTCCCGTTCTTCACGAAACAGTTTGGTGTGGGGTTTCATTCGGCGTGCGGTGACACGCCAGTCGATGGACCGGATGTCGTCACCGGGCTGATAAGCCCGCACTTCCTCAAAGTTCACGCCTCTGCCCTTGAAAGGCGAGTAACCACTACCCGCCAGTAAACTGCGGGAATGATTTTGACGGAAAATGGCCAGTTCCCTGGCCTGGAAACGAAGGCTGACCAGCTCTTTCAGTTCCGAATATGCTCCACTCATTATCTGCTCCTGGTTCAGGCTACGGGAACCCGGTTCAGTAGCTGATCAATAATATGATCAGCATCTTTACCTTCTGCCTCGGCTTCAAAGGTCAGCAGCAGTCGGTGTCGCAGAACATCATGGGCAACAGCCTGGACGTCGTCAGGGCTGACAAAGTCTTTGCCGTTGAGCCAGGCTCTGGCACGTGAGCAGCGATCAAGGGCAATGGTGCCACGGGGGCTGGCTCCATAGTCTAGATATTCGCTCAGGCGATCATCGTAAAGAGCAGGGTGACGGGTAGCATTGATCAGCTGAACAATATATTCCTCGACGACAGGCTCCATGTGAACAGCCAGAGCTTCTTGTCTGGCTCCCAGAACGTTGGCCTGAGTCAGTGGGGTGTCAGGCTTGACCGGAGATTGTTTTATGGCTTCGCCACGAGCCAGTTGTAAAATCTTTCGTTCGGCTTCTACATCGGGGTAATTGACCCGAACGTGCATCAGGAAACGATCTAGTTGGGCTTCAGGCAGCGGGTAGGTTCCTTCCTGTTCAATGGGGTTCTGGGTGGCCATCACCATAAACACTTTAGGCAGTGGATAGGTTTTTCGGCCCACACTGACTTGGCGTTCTGCCATGGCTTCCAAAAGGGCTGACTGGACTTTGGCGGGAGAGCGGTTGATCTCGTCGGCCAGTACCAGATTCTGAAAAATGGGCCCAGGCTGGAAACGAAAACTGCCGTCTTCCGGGGTGTAAATATCGGTACCCGTGACGTCTGCAGGCAGCAGGTCCGGCGTGAACTGAATACGGTGAAAGCCCGCTTCCAGGCCATCGGCCAGTGCTTTGACGGCACGGGTCTTTGCCAGACCCGGAGCGCCTTCAACCAGAAGGTGACCATCGGCCAACAGGGTTATCAACAAACGGTCAACCAGGTGCTCCTGTCCGATAATGCAGCTACAGAGGTATTGTCTGAGTTCATTCAGTACTGAATTGTGAGACATAGAATCTTGTATCCCGGGTGGCTCCTGGCATCTGTCTGGGTGGCCATATCTGCCTGACAGCTGCCTCTGTTTATGTGAGTTCGTTATTGTATCCGAACAGTGTCAATCTGTGCCTTATACCTGTTTATTTTTAAGGCCCGGATACTGTCAACTGTTACGGGTTGTCCTGCTCTACCTGTTGCTTTGAAAGCTGACCAAAAATGGACAGGACTTTTACTGTTCTTTGTTGTCTGGACAAAATTCCTGTTCGGCTACCTTGGTTTCATCGACCCAAGGTAGCTGATAGTCCACTGTCAAAGTCCAGTTGGGCAAAGCTTCCGGCCTTTACCTATAGTTCAAGTAGAGACCTTGTAATATAGGTTCAGTGGCCGCCAAGGTCTAGTAGTTCAAGGGAAGCTGTCAGTTAACTGACAGCTTCTTTTCGATTTGTGGACAGAGACTCCAAGGCTCTTTTATATGAGAGCAAAGGTCGATAAGTTGATAACAGGTCTGGTGTATTTTCTTTAGACAGAGTTTGTTCCTGAAGGTTTCTTTTTCAGGCGACGAAGTTGTTTATAGTTCCAGCCCCTGTCAGCTTGCTTCTTGATCAGGATCAGGCGACATTCAGAAGCTGTTGACGTAGGCATTTTCAGGCTTATTTAAGGCGTCAGCGGCCCCTGGCAATACATTTTCTTATCCGGAGATGCCAGCATGGGTCATCACGAAACTTTGGAACGGAAGGAGTATTTGGACAAGATTGTTGAGAAGTTGAGCAACCAAATACCCGAGCAACAAAAAGAAGCCCTTCGCGAGTTTGTTTACCAGTACTACTCCATGGATACCCGCCGGGAGCTGAATAAATGCAAGCGTCGGGATCTTCTGGGCTCAACCCTCTCGTTCTGGAAGTTTATCCAGCATCATGACCCTGACAGTCCGGGCATAGAGGTACTCAATCCAGATTATCCACACCATGGCTGGCACTCAACTCATACCATTCTTCGCCTGGTTCACCGCGATATGCCTTTTCTGGTGGACTCCCTGCGGATGAAACTGAATGAGCGGGGATTGACCATTCATAACCTGCGTAATACTGTCATTCATAACCGCAGAGACCGTCATTTTAACCTGATTTTTGATCTTGATGCCGAGGCATCTGTTCACAGAGAAGCCATTATCTATGTTGAAATAGATCGTCAGGATAATGAAGAAGAGCTTGATGTGATTGCTGAGCAGGTCGCTGCAGTGATGGCCGATGTGGTCAGGGTTGTTCAAGATTACCGGCCTATGTACAGCCGGGTGGAGCATCTGGCCAGCTCGATGATGGGGGGGCAGGCCGAACAGGTGAAGGAATTCCTGAACTGGCTATTGAATAATAATTTCACTTTTCTTGGCTATGAAGAATTGAAAGTGGTTGAAACAGAAGGACGACGACAGATTATCCGTCCTTCGGACTCTTTACTGGGTTTATTGAGAACCACCCATAAAGGAGAGATTGGCCAACTTGAACTTGAACCTTTCATAGAAAAAGATTTTTTTGAGCAGAAAGACTGGCTGTCTTTTTCCAAGGCAGCGGTTCGATCCAGTGTTCATCGCCCTGCTTACCCTGACTTTATTACGGTAAGGCAGTTTGCTGATGACGGGTCCGTGGTGGGAGAGGCTCGTCTTGTTGGTTTGTATACTTCTCCGGTATATCGTCAGAGTCCTTTTTCCATTCCTTATATCAACCATAAAACGCAGGAAGTCATCGAGCGATCTGAGCTGGATCCTAAGAGTCATCATGGCAAGGAGCTGGAGCAGATTCTGGAAGTTTTCCCCCGTGATGAACTGTTTCAGACGCCCAGAGATCAGCTGTTTACCACGGCTATGTCCATCCTGAGAATTCAGGAACGTAAGAAAATTCGGATTTACATTCGTCAGGACCCTTATGGCACTTTTTGTTCGGCGTTGGTGTTTGTTCCCAGAGATGTATACAGCACCAACCTTCGTATCAAGATGGAAGAAATTCTTTGCCAACGGCTCCATGCGGTTGATTCTGAGTTTACGACGCATTTTTCAGAATCCGTTCTGGCCAGAGTGCACTTTATCTTCAAACTGCGTGGTCGAATTGAGTACGACCTGGAAGCGATTAATGATGAGCTGACACTGGCCACCAGCTCCTGGATTGATGAGGTTCGCTCGGCACTCCTGGAGTCTTATGGAGAAGCCAAGGGCAATAAACTGATTGCCATGTATGCGTCAGGGTTTTCTGCCGGTTACAAGGAAGCGTTTTCACCCGAGTCAGCCGTGGTGGATGTAGAACACTTTGAACGCATCAATGACCAAGAGTCATTGTCTATGGGGTTCTATCGTTCTCTGGATGATGCACCTGGTCGAATTCATTTCAAGCTTTATCATTATGTCGAACCTTTGCCCCTGGCTGACCAGATTCCCATTATTGAAAACCTCGGACTCAGGGTGCTGGCTGAGTATCCCTATCTGATTCGAAAGAATGATGGGCAGGTGATCTGGATTCACGACTTTTTACTGAGCTATGACCCACAGAAGTCGGTGGATATCCAAAAAGTTGATAAGACTTTCAAAGGCGCTTTTGAAAAAGTCTGGTTCGGTGAATCGGAAAATGACCGCTTTAATCTGTTGGTGCTGGCTTGTGGTATGAACTGGCGTCAGGTGGCGATGCTTCGAGCCTATTCCCGATACATCAAACAGATTCGGATGGGATTCAGTCAAAGCTATATAGCGGAAACACTCTGCAACAATATAGACATCACCCGGATGCTGGTGGAGTTATTTGAGGTTCGCTTTAATCCCGAACTCTCGCTCTCCAAGACGCAACGGCTGGGGCGGCAACAGCAGATTCAGCAAGCCATTCTGGAAGCACTGGACCAGGTCACAGTACTCAGTGAAGACCGTATTATTCGTCGTTTCCAGAGTGTCATTACCGCTACGCTAAGAACCAATTTTTACCAGCTTGATGCTGATGGTAAATCAAAGTCGTATATCTCCTATAAGCTGTCGCCAAGGGATATTCCCGATATTCCAAAGCCCGTCCCGCTCTATGAAATTTTTGTTTACTCGCCCAAAGTTGAAGGTGTCCATCTACGGGGTGGCAAAGTCGCTCGTGGCGGACTGCGCTGGTCTGATCGGGTAGAAGATTACCGTACCGAGATTCTTGGGCTGGTAAAAGCTCAGCAGGTCAAGAATGCGTTGATTGTACCTGTCGGTGCAAAGGGTGGCTTTGTACCCAAACAGTTACCTGTGGATGGTAATCGCGAAGCCATCATGGAAGAAGGGGTTGCCTGTTATCAGACCTTTATCAGGGCTCTGCTCGATGTTACCGACAACCTGTCTGAATCGGATGTTATTCATCCTGAGTCGGTAGTGTTCTATGACGATGATGACACTTATCTTGTTGTAGCGGCTGACAAGGGCACTGCTACGTTTTCTGATGTCGCCAATAAGATCGCCAATGAATACAGTTTCTGGTTAGGGGATGCTTTTGCTTCGGGAGGCAGTGTTGGTTATGACCATAAGAAAATGGGGATTACGGCACGGGGAGCCTGGGTTTCGGTTCAGCGTCATTTTCGAGAACGAGGCGTCAATGTTCAGAAAGATCCGATCTCGGTCATTGGCGTCGGGGATATGTCCGGCGATGTTTTTGGTAATGGCATGCTCTCTTCAGAAACACTGGAAATGGTAGCAGCTTTTAACCATCAACATATTTTTGTAGATCCTAACCCGGACGTAGAGCGGAGTTATATTGAGCGACAAAGGTTGTTTAATCTTCCGCGATCCAGCTGGCAGGACTACGATGCTTCCTTGATTTCGGAGGGCGGCGGAATCTTCTCCCGGCATGCCAAGTCCATTGCAGTGTCGGCAGAGATGAAGGAACGCTTTGATATCAAAGCTGGCCGAATGACACCTAACGAATTGATCCGCTCTTTATTGAGGTCACCGGTCGATCTGATCTGGAATGGCGGGATTGGCACCTACGTGAAAGCCATTAACGAAAGTCATGCCGATGTAGGTGACAAGGCCAATGACCCTCTGCGTATTAATGGTTGTGAACTCCGTGCGAGAGTAGTGGGCGAGGGAGGTAACCTGGGTCTGAGTCAGTTGGGCAGGGTCGAGTATTCCCTGCAGGGTGGTGCGCTGAACACCGATTTTATTGATAATTCCGGTGGTGTGGATTGCTCTGATCATGAAGTGAACATCAAAATTCTTCTCAATGATATTGTCGCCAGTGGTGACATGACGGTGAAGCAGCGTAATGGGCTGCTGGAGAGTATGACCGATGATGTTTCAAGGTTGGTGCTTTCCAATAATTATCGCCAGACTCAGGCACTCTCTCTGGCTGAGTCAGAAGCCCGGTATCGGATGGATGAGTATAAACGTTTCATGGAGTATCTGGAGGGCGATGGCAAGCTTGACCGGTCTATAGAATTTCTGCCCGATAATGAAGCTCTGGCAGAGCGGGTCGGGGCGGGTCAGGGGCTAACACGTCCTGAACTGTCGCTGCTGATTTCATACAGTAAAGCCGATCTCAAGGAAGCTCTGATCAGTTCAGATGTGATTGATGAACCTTATATGACGAATGAACTGCATACGTCATTCCCGGATACTCTGGTAGAGAGATTCTCAAAACAGATTGATGAACATCGTCTGAGAAGGGAGATTGTTGCGACCCAGATAGCCAACCATTTGATCGACATGATGGGCATCACTTATGTGCTCAGGGTTCGTCAAACGACAGGGGCTAGTGCACCGGAGATAGCCCGGGCATTTATGGTAAGTCGGGATGTATTTGGTATTTCAGATTACTGGCATACCATCGAAAATCTGGACTATCAGCTCACAAGCAGTATGCAGCAACAAATGATGGTGTCATTAATCAAGCTGACCCGTCGGGCCAGTCGTTGGTTTATCCGACTCAAGCGTCAGGATCTGGTGGCTGCAGAGTGTATTGAGCATTTCGGACCGCTGATCAGTAGCTTTACCGAATCTTTTACTGAATATCTCAGTGATTCCGAGCGAGAAGAGCTTGATAGTAAAATGGCTCAGATGATCAATAATCAGGTGCCTGAGAATCTGGCCAAAGTCGTCTGTGGCCTGAGGCACCTGTTAAGCGCCTTGCCCATTATTCAGGCAGCAGATCAAACGGGACAACCTATTGAGAAGGTGGCCCAGACTTATTTTGCCGTGGGTGAACGGCTTGAGCTTAACTGGTACAGCATTCAGCTGGGTAATATAGAAGTTGTTAATCACTGGCAGTCCCTGGCTCGGGACAGTATTCGGGATGAATTGACCTGGCAGCAGAGAGCCTTGACGGTGGCTTTACTCAATACTGAGAGTGAAGAGCAAGAGCTTAACCTGAAGCTGGATGAGTGGATGATGCAACATCATGCATTAGTCGCCCGCTGGCAGAGCATGTTGTCTGAAATTCGTAATGCCAGTGTGCATGAAATGGCCATGTTTACTGTGGCCAACCGTGAGCTAATGGACTTGGCTCAGGCCAGTATGCACTCGGTCACGCATTATTAAGCAGTACCGTTACCCCTGTATAGGTTGTTGTATATAGGTAATGATTCAGGCAAGGAGGCCTGTAGCTATGAGTATGGGAGGCGCTGGTGGGCCGATTGGTCAGGGTTCTCAATTTACTGCTCTAATGCAGAATGTTCAGGATCTGGAGTCCATACATAAAAACGGAGAGTCGGGCAGGGTAGAGGTGATTGCACCCTCTGCTATTTCTAAGAGTGAAAAAACGGGCTCTTTCCGGGGACGTAAAGTCGTTCATGTCAAACCCCGGGGGAACTTGCTAAAAAGGCTGGTTACATTGCTTTCTCCTACTCGAGCCGCCAGAGAGTACCGAGCCAGAGAGCGAGAAGCAAAAGCTCTGCTGCACGACCAGGTGTTATTAGCACTTGGCGACAATGGGCTGACTAAACAGGATAAAAAACGTCTGGTAGAGGATGTAGCCTCTGGAATTATTCCCGGGTTCAGCCGCTCGGAGAGGGAAACAATCAGGGAAAAAAGTCTCGCTGCCATTCAAAGACCCGAAGCGATTGGAGTCATGCTGAGTGAAGCTGAGCAGGGCATAAAAGCTTTTCCAAGACTGGTGAAAAGTATTCCAGGCGTCTCTCTTTTTAATGCCCGTGAAGCGCTCAAGGGCTACTACACCACGCTCATACTGGCGCCTGATCGAATACCCGATAGCAGTGAGCTTCATCAGAGTGTTCAGACTCTTCAACAGCATTTTAACAACACCCGTCAACCTGATGGCTATCAGGATCTGGTTAATGAGGTGATTCAGGAAATTATCCATTCCCTGCCAGAGCGTTTGTCACAAAATGGGTACCATCAGGTTTTGTCCGAATGGAATGACTTGCCCAGCACACATCGTGACAAGGCTATAGCTAGAATTGTCGACAGAACCATTGATAATGCCACCCGTACAGAGCTTTCAATTCATGGTCACCCCAGAGAATTAGTGATTAAAGAGAGCTACCACTTTTTACAAGCCCTGTCTCAGCATCCTGATCTAACAGCACGATTCGCACTGGGTAGAATGGAGCCGTTGAAGCGTCAGTTACAACAAGAGCAAGCTCAGATACGAGTGCATCTGGACAAGCTCTCAGCGGCTGTACCTCAATTGAATGTGGAGGAGATTAGAGGCCGTCTTGAAGCAGGTGGGGAGCTGACCAAAGAAGAAGGCATGTTGATAGCTGAGTCCCGGCGGGTTTTGCTGGATATCCAACTGACTGCGGGTAGACGTTGGGATCTCAAGCTGTTGTCGCAGCTGGATCACTGGACGGGCGATGAAGGACATCACGCCAAGTTGCAGAAAATTCAGGAAATCGGCTCGTTAAGAGGTGAGGAAATCGATCTGGCACAGCTTGACTGGTTGATAGGGCAACATAAAAAGGTCAAACAGGTTGATGGAAAAGAAGTCCACCCACGGATAGCCATAGAAGGGGCTGGCCCTACCGGACTGATACTGGCGCTTTCACAGTTTGAGGCCGGTGCGGATGTTGCTATTTTTGAGAAGAGAAGTACTGAATACGACAGAGTACAGGTTGTTAGGCTGGATCCTAAATGGATGGACATGCTGAAGTTTTATCTGGGTGAGCATTATTACGAGTTATTTGGAGAAGGGGCAGAAGGTAAAGGGGTTGTTCGGGCCGATGGTTTTGGTGAGATTGTCACACACCGTCTGGAAGAAGGGCTTCATTATCGGCTGACAGAGTTGATGGCTCGTAATTATGATGAGAAGTCTGATCCAGACAAACCACCCAGTCTGGAACGTCTGGCAGCTTTTGAGTTGGAAGAGGTTGAGTCAGATGTCGGTGGCTATCAGGTAAAAGCCCGTTACAACCCCGCTTATGATGTCGCCAAGCAAAAAGACTCACAAACATTCGACCTTGCCAGGTATACGCCTGAGGAGCGCATCAAGCACCGTCCGGTTGACATGTTGATCTGTGCCGGAGGTAAGAATACCTTGATGCGGGACAAGTTCATGACAGATAAAACCGTCACGAATGCCAAACCGTATGGTGTGTGCAGCTGGGAAGGAAAAAAAGGACAGGAGTTGCCGAACCCGGGACTGGATACGTTTCAGGATTTCAGAGAAATGGTGGTCTTTGGCAAAGACTTCCATCAGCACTTTCGGGAAAGGCTCGCCAAAGAACTCGAGAGTCTACCAGGATCTTCAGACACCATTAAGTCTGAAATAAAGCCTGAGCAGCTTGCAGAGCTGGAACGCCTTACCCTGAATCAGGGTATGCAAACCCGCTGTTTTGAAAATAAGAACCTGGTGTATATCGGAATGGAGTTACCAGAGCCCTTTGATGAATATTGTAAAAAGCTTGAAAGCGCTATAAAGAAGAAAGTTGAAATCGACGTGGCATTTTCTACAGAACTTTCGAGTGTTGAAGAGTCTGGTAAACAGGCTGAGAAGAAAGTCAGGGAAGGGCTCAAGGCTGTGCATAAAGCCTGGTTCCAGGCCGTTGCCCATTATTATGGTATCGATGATCCCGATTCGTTACATGCCACATCAGACAAAATCAATAATAAGTTTGCTGCAGCTTTCCCGGTTCAACAACATCGGGTAGAGCGCAATGTCGTGACTCAGAGCGCCAATGGACATGACCTGACAGTGACCGTAGCCGGTGATGCTGCTGCCAGCCCACATTTCATGCGTTACAGTGGCCTGACGGGAGCCAGAGAAAATGTTCTGCACCTGCAAAATTTCACCCGGAAAATAGCGAATGACACCAACCCGTTCGGCCCAGAATTGCATCAATCAGAGCTTGAGGCCAGACAACAGAAGACTGCTGATTTTGTTATAGAACGAGGAGAAGTCTTTCTTGGACCGCAACGGAGTACCTGAAAGTTGAGCTATTACTCCTCTTCTTCTATTCCGGGAAGAGTAATAACGGCCTGATCAACAATCAGTGCCCGCTCTTCTTCGGTCATGTTCTGAAAGTCAGGGTTCTCTTTTAATTGTTGCTGGAAGCGAGAAATTCTAAGTCTTTCAACTTCTGCCATATCTCTACCCTGCTGTTCCAGCTGGTTTGCGAATGCACTGCTTACCTGATCAATACTGACTGCTCTGTGATTACCCAAGTTGTCTTCCATGTTCTTTCCGGCAGTTTGAACAGCCAGATGAAGCCTCTCAAGGCCGGCGGACGAAATATCGTGCTCAAGGCTATTGTGCAACTGCGTCATGACCCTGTTTTTGACGGCGACCAGATCCTCACGCTCCAGAGGCTCAAGAGTAAAAGTGTTATCATCATTCAGAACTCTTTTGACCGGTCGACCCAGCGCCGCCAGTCTCAATAGATAGTGACCCCTGATCGTTTGTCTCAAAGTGTTTTCCAGGGTCTTTTCGATGGCAGACTGAGTGGTTCCTGGATTTGGGGTTCCGCAATGACGAGTGATTGCCAGAGGGATTTCGAGTAGCTGATCCTGAATGTAATAACCTATTCCCCGTTGTAGCTCTGGAGGTGTAATACCTATTTTAGTGAGCTCACTGGTGAACGTTTTGAAGAGTGTTTGGTTTTTACTCAGTGAATCGCTTCGACTTTTATATCTTTTAAAGATCATCAAAGCTTTCTGATGTTTCAGAATTTCTTTTGCCAGCCCTTTTCTTGACTCGTCACATTCACTGACTTCCTTTTCGACACCGGTGTTGACCGTATCGACCAGGTGTTTATCTTCTTCGGAAGGGCGCCATTGGCTCCACTGATCCCAGTATGTGTTGGCCACTTCTGCCGTAATGGTCTCGCGCAGGTATTGTTTGAATGGGCTCTGAGCGGTCATCTTGGCCATCATGCGCCTTGAAGATTCCATGCAGTGAGCTTCAATACGAGCCCTTTCATCCGTTCCCTCTGGCAACAGCATCTGGTAATAGTGATAGACGTCTTTGGCTGAATGAATCAGCGTCTCCGTATGATCCAGGTAATTGATAAGTCGACTTATCATATTGCTGGCAGTGAGCGTTGTGGCAATAAAGGCCAGACTGGAGCTGGCTATGGGTAACAATGCAACGGCCAGCAGGCCTCCATAGAAGGTGCTGCCTGCTACCAGAAAACCTGCCGCTACGGACCCGCCCAGAATAATCAGAGATTTTGCACCTTCAACAGCCAGCCGGCCGAAGGCTCCGGTTTCTTTGTCGTTATAGGCCCGAATGGCTTCTGTTAATCGGTTGTAACGGAACCGAATGGGATTAAAGCAAACATTAAAAACATTTCTTGTCAGACCTTCTTTTTTAGCAACGCCTCTGGCAATGAGAGCCAGTTCATCCATTGGGCTGGATGCATAGGCAAAGGCAGGTCCGTAGTTGATCAGCATATTCAGAGCCCGAACGGCTCGGCCGTCCAGTTGATTGACGCCTTCGCGAATAGCAATGGCTCCAGTTGCATGGGTGGTTGCAGTAGCAATGGCACCCACTAATCCGCCAACGGTCCAGCCAACGGCTCCACCTGCCGGGCCTGCAATCAGGGTTCCTGCTGTGAGTCCGATAACGTTACCCAGTCTGGACCCCGCAGTATGATTAGACAAATCTGAAAAGAAGTTCAGAGCCACAGAACCTTTCAGGGCAAGGTCTGAAACATTCAACAGAAACTGGAACTGTTTCAGCAGTGCTGCCTTCTGAGGGTTATCACTAAAGTTGAACTCTTCAATAACGGCTTCGTCGCCTGCAAAGTATGAGGCCGCTGATTCAGCGGACAGCCTCGCCTGAAGCTGTGAAACTAATCCTGCATTGCCGGTACCGACCAGTATTTTCAGCTGTTCAATGGTTTGGGCAGAGTCGCCTACCAGGCGTCTGAATAAACGTGGATTTCTCTCTGCAATCGCTAACACACCGGACAGTGTCTCTGCCGCCTGTTTTTCCAGCTCTGCATAGCTGCCATGAATGCCTGTAAGAATACTCCAGGCACTGCTTTTACCACTGTACCAATCCTGAACCTGACTGGCCGCTGGTTGAACAATGCTGGACACTCTGCTCCAAATGCCATTCGCAGAGCCCGGAATAGCGGTGCAAGTGTTGAGTAGTTCTTCCTTGAATGAGTATCCCACTGTTTTTAGGTCTTTCAGGTGTTGCAGTTCGGTCAGCTTATCGTTCAGTGGTTGTCTGCCGGGCCAGATCACCTGATACCCGACAGCCATGACCGCCTCTTTACCGGAGTTGACGGGCCTGACCGGGGCTGTTTCCTGCAGGGCCTGATCCATAGCTCTCAGCAGTCTCATGTTGCCCTGATAAGTATCTGGTGACATCACGGGGACTGACTCAGGGTATTCTATTAATACTCTGGTCTCTGCCATCACCTGTTCTTCCTGAGCCAACCTGAGGTCATGATGTTTTTGTTGGTAGGCGACTATGGATGAGTAGCTTGGTTTTTTGTGATACGCCTTCAGATGATCACGGTATTGGTCAATGGCTGTATACAGCTTCATCTCTGTATCTTCCCTGCCGGCATTTAATACCTCCATAAGATGCCGGGTTGAGGGTGGGGTCAGCATAAAGGTCCGTTCTATAAGAGGCTCTTCCTGTTCCAGTTTCATGAAACGAACAAGCTGAAGCGCATGAGAAAAATGCGCTAACTGTTTCAGCATTTCAGCTGAAAACCCGCTAGGTAGTTCCTGATGCCCTTTCAGAGCCAGCATGTAGTCTACCTGTTGCTCAATATCATTAAGCTCGTCGATGGAACGTTCAGATAATTCTGTGTTCATCAGATGCTGGTAGCGCTGTTTGAAATAGAGCTTACGGCATTCAATTTCCAGGTGTTCCCGAACCTCTTGATGAGCAGGGTTCTGAATGAACTCAGTGAGGTTTTCAGGGGTGCAGGGCATCACCGCAATAAAGTTAAGGCGATTCGATAATAACTGCAGTTGCTGGCGACTCTGCCATTGTCCGGAGCGCATCTTTTTTCGAGCCGCTTTAATATCAGAACTGCATCGATCCAGAAGCAGATCGTGCACGATTTGAGGTGTTCTACTGGTCAATGTCTCCGCCAGTAGTGAGCGGTTGTTCCAATCTCTCGGAGGAGGCAGATACAGTTCTTCCAGGGCCTGCTGGGAGGTCATTTTTTTCAGCTGAATGCTTTGGGCCAGACTTTCAGCAACGGGATAGGTTCCGGCACTCTCTGGTTTGAAGGGGTCTGTACTGGTGTTATGTACGAAGCATTCGTGGAGAACATGATAAAAAGGGGCTTTGCCGTGGGTGGTTTCAAACTCAAGTAACCCTTCCAGCAGAGCTTCGTATTGATGGGCTTCCAGCAGATGGACTAAAGCCTCGAGCTTTTTTTTGGCTTCTGGTTTGGAGGATGTGAAGCCCCACCAGTTTTTTTCTACGTCAGTCGCCAGGGCCAGCAGTCTCTCTTTCAGCAGGGCAAAACCACTTTCAGGGCATTCCTCCAGAATCAGTTCCAGAATGCCGTAAGGGTGCATCATGGAAATGATGTCATTACTCATGCCTTCTTGTCTGAAAGCATTCAATAGGTCGGGGTATTCTTTAATCAGCGTTTCCCGTTGGTGATTGGAGAATGTCCAGTGGTCTTTGCTTATGGATGGATGATGGGTGGCCGCTTGCGCAAGCCTTCTGTCATGCTCCTGAATCCAGAGTGGGTTGTCTTCAGCTTCTTCATATTTTTCGTCATCATCGGATTCTGTTTCAGTGACTGGTATTGACTCTGTTGTGGAACTCAGAGAGTGAAATGCCAGGGATTCTTCAGGGCATTCTGCACTGGATACTTCAGAGGGGTACTCGCTTTCTGAATGAACAGAGGGTGTGTGGTTGCCAAGCCTTATTGTCGGCATTGACCGGGTCACTGAATGCTCGGACAGGTCTTTTTTAAAGGGGATGGAGTCTGGCTCTGCTTTTTGGCTAGACAAATAGGTACGTGCAAAACCAATCGGGGTCTGCAGCGATTTCAGGCTGATGTGAGGGTTGCCTGTACAGCTTGTTCCTGCGGGAAGGCTTCCTATCAGTGCATCTAGCATTCATGGCCTCCTGCCATTATTGGATATGGGGGTCCTTTATGATTTGAGACACTATGAATGGTGTTAGATTGCTAATTTGGTCAGAATTACTGCCCGTCTGGTTAGGGATATAAAATCGGAAGTTATAAAAACAGTGAACAACACTGGTTTTCAAGATGAAGCCGCGTATAATTTCGCGGGTTTATCTGAATTATCCGGGGCTTTTCATGTATCAACTGGGCCGAAAGTTGTTATTTTGTCTCTCTGCAGAAAATGCACACGATGTAGCATTAGAGATGATAGGGGCGGGCCAGCGGCTCGGCCTGACCAATACTTTTGTGCCATCTGTGCCTTCCCGTCCCAGGGAGGTTATGGGTCTCACGTTTGAGAACCCTGTGGGTCTGGCTGCTGGTCTGGATAAAAATGCAGACTGTATTGATGGACTCGGTAGCCTGGGGTTTGGTCATATTGAGCTGGGTACTGTGACGCCTCGTCCTCAGCCGGGCAATCCGAAACCTCGTTCGTTCCGCATTCCGGAACGTCAGGCTCTGATCAATCGTATGGGGTTCAACAATAAAGGCGTTGATCACCTGGTTGAGAATGTCCGCAAGTGTCATTACAAAGGCATCATCGGCATTAATATTGGCAAAAACTTTGATACACCCGTGGAAGACGCAGAAAGCGATTACCTGATGTGTCTGAGAAAAGTCTATCCTCATGCCAGTTACATCACGGTTAACCTGTCATCACCCAATACGCCCGGGTTGAGAAAATTGCAGTTTGGTGATGCTCTGAAAAGTCTGCTGGACGCATTAAAGAAAGAGCAGGCTTTATTGACGGATAAATACGGTCGCAGGGTGCCGATAGCGGTCAAGATTGCACCGGATATGAATGAAGTCGAAATTGCAGAAATTGCTCGTGAGCTGGTGTCCTATGAGATGGATGGTGTTATTGCTACCAACACAACTCTTTCCAGGGATGCTGTGCAGGGTTTGCCGAATGCAGATGAACAGGGTGGACTGAGTGGTGCACCACTGAGCGATCGTTCTTCTGAAGTCATCAAGTTATTATCTTCAGAGCTTTCCGGAAAACTGCCTGTCATTGGTGTAGGCGGTGTCATGGATGCCAGAACGGCAGCAGACAAGATCAGAGCAGGTGCCAGTCTTGTTCAGTTGTACTCAGGCTTCATTTACAAGGGGCCTTCTTTGATTCGTGAAGCGGCGGAAGCCGTTTATTCCTGCGATCATGGTTGAAAGCTTTTTGTGATAGAGCTGAGATAAAGGCTCTATTCTCTGAGAGATTCATGAGGGTGCCCTGATAAATAATACCAATCGCACTTTCAAAATCCCCTATTGTGCAGCCATTTGAGTCCAATATTCTGCGTTGGGGATCGTCGTCATAGCTACGGCTATGACTCCTCACCCCGCCTTTATGCCCTGTGGGTATTGCCTATTGGACTCAAATGGCTTGCTCATAACGGGGTTTGAAAGTTTGATTGGTAT
>NZ_JOKH01000003.1:719440-760679 GCF_000722635.1 Endozoicomonas numazuensis
CCTGTAGATCACAAGTCCTTAAGACATGTCCAGAACCCAAAACAAGAACAACCTTTCACCCAAGGCAGCTGTAGTATGAAAAAGCCTTTCCACCTGATGGCCAAACCCACCAGTTATCAATGTAATCTGGATTGCGATTACTGTTTTTACCTGGAGAAAGAGCGTTTCTTCAACAAGAAGGCGGAAGGCCGGGGTAAGGAAAAAATCACTCACATGAGTGACGAAGTGCTTAAAAGCTACGTTAAGCATTACATTGCCGGTCAGGACTCACCTATTGTTGAATTTGCCTGGCTGGACTGGACTTTTTTGAGCGAGCTATTAAGTACCAGCAACAATATGCCCACGGCAAGGAAATTGTGAACTGTCTGCAAACCAACGGCGTCCTGTTGGACGACAACTGGTGTGCATTCTTAAAAAAGCACGACTTCCTGGTGGGCCTGTCCATTGATGGCCCTGAAGAACTGCACGATCATTACCGCCCTCTGAAAGGAGACAAGCCTTCTTTCAAAAAGGTGATGCGCGGTATTGAAACCATGAAAAAGCATGGCGTTAAATTCAATACACTCACCGTCATCAACAACGTTAACGTTGAGCATCCGCTAACTGTTTACAACTTCCTGAAAAGCATCAGCTCCGAGTTTATGCAGTTCATCCCGGTGGTTGAGCAGATGGAAGTGGAAACCGCCCAGCCACAGCTGATTTTCCCTAAGTCCACCACAGAAAAACAACTCACGCCTTTCTCGGTGGATGGCAGTAAATACGGTGACTTTATGGTGGCGGTATTCAACGAATGGGTTAGAAAGGACGTAGGTAAAGTCATTGTTCAGCTATTTGATAATGCCCTGGCGGCCTGGCACGGAGAAGAACCCAATGTTTGTGTTTATCGCAAGGAATGCGGCGATACCATGATCATTGAGCGTAATGGCGACATTTATAGCTGTGACCATTATGTGTATCCGGAATATCGACTGGGCAATGTCATGGATGGAAAAATCCATAAGACCGTAACCCAGAAACTGCAAAAAAAAGTTTGATCAGGACAAGGCCAATGTCGGCTCCAAGTGCGAAAGTTGTGAGTTCCGCAGAGCCTGCAATGGCGGCTGTCCAAAGCAGCGTATTCACCAAAACGACGACGGTACTCTACAAAACCACCTCTGCCCGGGTTACAAGAAGATTTTTGGTCACATAGACCCTTATATGAAATACATCGCTAACGAGCTGTCCAGAAATCGAGCTCCCGCTAATGTAATGCATGTGGCCAGCAGTATTGCCAGACAGCAAAGCCAGATTGTACGCCAATACTGAAACATCACGTCTCAATAAAGGTGTTTTCATAGCCTCTGAAGCAGGTAGGAGCCAGGCTCACTATCTGCTTCAGAAATACTAAAAAAGCCTTTCAACATAACCATCAAAACCAGAGTAGTATTCAACTTATTTTCAGTTCACCGTGTAATGAGTTAAAGCAATGCCACCCCGAATAAACTTTCAATTTTCTGAATAGTTGAAACGGCTAAGTTACCTTTAATGGTTGCATGAACTATAATCTCATAGTCTTTTACTTCCAGAGGAGCTGGTTATGCAATATCCACTCTTCAAACAGTTTCTTGATGCCTCTTCTTCATTAACCCGTCAACAGAAAAACACCTTGCACCGCCTTCTGTTTGAGGACGGCGAGTACGGCAGTTCCCGTGAGCTTGAACAAACCATAGAAGCCCGATTCGCAGAGAAACCCCATTGTCCACACTGTCAAAGTCTTGAGATTAGGCGTTGGGGCATTCGCAATGGCCGACAGCGCTATCGCTGTAAGCATTGCGAGAAGACTTTTAATGCCTTCAGCGGCACTCCTCTGACCCGACTCAGACACCCTGAGAAATGGGCTGGTTATCTGGACGGTATGACCCACTCCATGACTCTGAGGCCAGCAGCCAGGCATTGCGATATCACGTTAAAGACGTCTTTTCGTTGGAGGCATCGTTTTCTTCAGGTGATCGAGCAAGATCAAGCAGAAGAGCTTTCTGGTATTGTCGAGTTAGATGAAACTCTGTTTCGTGAATCATTCAAAGGCCAGCGATCCGGTATGCCCAGAGCGTCCCGCAAACGTGGTAACGATAAAAAGACCCCTTGTCGCAAATTTCCTGTGATGGTGGCTCGCGATCGCCAGTCTCAAACAGTCGATGGCATACTGGAAGCAACCAGTGGAGATCAACTCTGCCAACATCTCAACGGTCGCATCTCTATAGAAGCTGTAGTGTGTGCTGATGCACATCTTGCTCATGAGAAACTGGCCAGAAAACTGGGGTTCACTTTCAAAGAGTTAATCAGTTCAGAAGGACAAAGGGTGCTGGATGACATTTTTCATATACAGCATGTGAATGCTTATCACAGTCACCTCAAGAACTGGATATCGGGAGTCTTTCATGGGGTTGCCACTAAGTACCTTCATCATTACCTGGGCTGGAGGCGACGGCTGACAGAGGCTCGGAAGCTGACTGTGGAGAAATTGACAGAGGTTATTGTTGATCATTGGGTCAACCCACCATTAAAGGTAACTTAGCCAGTTGAAACTATGCCCCCATCACCGCACTAATCTGTGAATCGTCAATCAATTAAAAAACAGCTTAAAAAAACAATCATAACGGATTGATTTAAAAATATTTTTAATCGAAGACCAGCACTTAAAACATTAAATCACATTCACATTTTCCATATTGAACTATACTCACACACCATATTTTAATTCATAGAAAAAGATCCATGTCTAAAACAAACGTCAAAGCATTATTGTTTTTTTTTAGCGCTTTCCTTCTGCCTATCAATCAAGCATTTTCCCTTCCTAGTGATGTAGAGTCACAATATAAAAAAGACTTTGTTAAATGGGATTTAAAAATACAACCTGATATATATTCACACCTCCCCCCTCCTTGCGAAAAAAAATTACGTTTAAGGAGTATTAATACGGGCTACCCAATCAGTAGACACAGTGCAATATTTAACAAGATTGATAAGATGAGAAGCTCAAGAGTTATCTATTCTAAAGTCGCTCCTGATGGAATCCAGTATTTTCAGGAAGTGGCTCTTCCAGATGATTTAACTGGTTATCAGATGTTAGCTGAAAGGCCAGTGCTCAGCATGGATTTTGTTCCTGTTGTTTTTTTTAAACAGGAAGGCGATAAATGTCATACTGATGCGGGTTTTATAGACTTGACTGAGACTGACCCAAGGGCAATCAGAGTGCCTGATTGTCAAGTTGAGTATGGTATTAAATGTCTTGAACACGTGACAGATCGACGCATAATTGGCACGTTTTACGTAAACCCTTTTTACTACCAAGACTATTTAAATACCTATATGATTCTTCAGCAGACTATTGAAGGGAATGGCCAATTCCTTCAATTCAATCCAAAATACAGAAAAGCACCTATGGCCATAAGAGTACAAGATCAGAGTTTTTCGGGAGAGCCTAACCCAAAATTGAACCTATCGGATTCATTGTATGAAATTAATTTAAGGATAAATTCAGATTACTATTCAACCATGACCATTCGCGGGAATGTTTTCAATCAAAACACCACAGACCCTGCTAACACTTTTAATACCATTAATTACAATTTTCTTCTAATACCTTACGTTGCTTTCACATTAACTTCTGCAACACAAATATCCAGCGTAGCACTCAGCAGTTTTTCTATCATTGATAAAGTTGATGACGAATACTGCTATCAATATTTGGATTACGCTTCTTCACCAGACAAATTTAAATACTCAGATATTCCTTATGAAAAAAAATGCAATTTAAAATTATTTAATAACACTGAACACAATTGGACTATATCCAGCGCTGAAACACTGCTACAAAGTGAAGAGTTAATACTCAACATATTTGACGAAAAAGACACCCCGATAACCTTATACTTATCCAACGGCCAGATGTCAGACATAAAAGATAAATTTGACATTCTTAACACACTCTATGATGAAAATATCTCCTTTATGTTTCAGAGCAGTACCCTGCAGAACTCTACTGAGGTGTACAACGGAAATTACAACATGATAATGCTCTCTACAAGCGACGGGGAAGACTCTCAAAACCCTATACAACTAAATATTCCCAACCCTGACTTTGATATACCAGATACAACTGACAAAGATTTCATTATTACTATATCTACCCTTAGTTGTTCCATAGTAGCAGTATCGGCTGTTGTCCTGATTGTAGCTGGTATCAGTTTATATTGTCTTAGAAACTCACCCACACCTGAAAAGGCTTTCCTGCTTAAAAACTTAAATTAAAAACGGATATGGATAGTACTTATTGATCTGAGCCAACACTTTGCAGCCCGAGATACCTTATTCTGACCTCTCTGTTTTTGAGGTGTTTATGAGTAAGGTCGACGGTCGCAAAGTTTCCCATGAAGTAAGAGAAGCCATTCGTATTGAAGCGATTCAGAAGTGGCTTGATGGCGCTACCGTAAAGAGCTTGTCCGAAGAATATGGGACTGATGAGTCCTGTATCTATCGCTGGATTGGCAGATACCGTGAAGGAGGTATGGAAGCACTCAAAACACGGCCAATAGCCCATAGTAAAAATGCCAAACTCTCACCTGAGCAGAGAGACGCACTGGCCCAGATTATTCTTACCAAAGATCCCACGGATTATGGGTTTTATAAAACACTCTGGTCACGGGATATTATTGCCTCAGTGATTAAGACTGAGTTCAACGTCACCATGCATCCTGCAGCCGTGAGCAAGATGCTTAAGAAGATGGGATTAACACCTCAGCGCCCGGTTCGAAAAGCTTGGCAGCAGAGCGAAAAAAAAGTACGGGAGTATCTGGATATACGCTATCCAGCCCTTCCTTTGCCCTGAACAGTAAAATGTTGACACCTTTGCAAGTTATTCAGGCCGCCATTAAAGCCTGGCAGGCGGAACCACAATCGATCTCTATTGCCCAGGTGGAAGGCTTTATCCGGCAGATTCTTGGCTGGCGTGAGTATGTCCGGGGCATCTACTGGGTAAATATGCCTGAGTATTCATCCCTCAACCACCTCAAGGCTGAACGAGCTCTGCCTGACTATTTCTGGACAGGAAAAACCCAAATGACCTGTTTACAGGAAACGATTGGTCTATCTCTGGAGTACTCCTACGCTCATCATATCCAGAGACTGATGATCACGGGCACCTTCTGTTTATTGGCTGGAATCGATCCTAATCAGGTTGATGAATGGTATCTGGGCATCTATGTGGATGCTATTGAATGGGTAGAGCTTCCCAATACTCGAGGTATGAGCCAGTTTTCCGATGGTGGATTGCTGGCCTCAAAACCCTATGCCGCCAGTGGCAACTATATCAACAAGATGAGCGATTACTGCAAAAGCTGCCATTACGATGTAAAGCGAAAAACCGGTGAACACGCTTGTCCGTTTAACAGTCTTTACTGGCGAGCACAGAGAACAGAGAACAGCTCAGTAACAACCCCAGAATAGGCATGATATATAAGAACTGGGATAAACAATCAGCCGAGGATCAAGCTGCAACCACTCATCAGGCACAGGCATATCTAAAGAAACTAAACATGCTCTAGATTAAGTATTTCCACCTAAAAGAGTGGTATAAAAATACCTCCCTATTGATATTTACCGCAAACACTTTAAGCTGCTTGACTTACAACACCTGACTCATGCCCATCGGTCATGAGCGTTATGTCTTCTGACAATAGGCCTGTAGATCACAAGTCCTTAAGACATGTCCAGAACCCAAAACAAGAACAACCTTTCACCCAAGGCAGCTGTAGTATGAAAAAGCCTTTCCACCTGATGGCCAAACCGACCAGTTATCAATGTAATCTGGATTGCGATTACTGTTTTTATCTGGAGAAAGAGCGTTTCTTCAACAAGAAGGCGGAAGATCGGGGTAAGGAAAAAATCACTCACATGAGTGACGAAGTGCTTAAAAGCTACGTTAAGCATTACATTGCCGGTCAGGATTCACCTATTGTTGAATTTGCCTGGCAGGGTGGCGAGCCAACTCTGGCTGGGCTGGATTTTTTTGAGCGGGCTATTAAATATCAGAATGAGTTCGCTGGCAAAAAAGAGATCGTTAACTGTCTGCAAACCAACGGCGTTCTTCTGGACGACAACTGGTGTACATTCCTGAAAAAACACAACTTCCTGGTCGGTCTATCTATAGATGGCCCCGAAGAACTGCACGACATATACCGCCCCTTGAAAGGCGACAAGCCCTCTTTCAAGAAAGTGATGCGTGCCATTGAGACCATGAAAAAACATGGGGTCAAATTCAACACGTTAACAGTCATCAACAACGTCAATGTTGAACACCCGGTTAAGGTTTACAACTTTCTGAAAAGCATTGGTTCAGAATTTATGCAGTTCATCCCTGTGGTTGAACAGATGGAAGTTGAAAAAGCACAACCACAGCTGATCTTCCCCAAGTCAAAGACCGAGAAGCAGCTGACCCCTTTCTCTGTCGATGGCAGCAAATACGGTGACTTCATGGTCGCAGTGTTCAACGAATGGGTTCGCAAAGACGTAGGCAAAATATTCGTTCAACTGTTTGATAATGCCCTGGCTGCCTGGCACGGTGAAGAACCCAACGTTTGTGTTTATCGCAAAGAATGTGGCGACGCCATGATCATTGAGCGAAATGGCGACATCTTCAGCTGTGACCACTATGTTTACCCTGAATACCGTCTGGGTAATGTTATGGATGGCAAAATCCATAAGACCGTGACTCAAAAATTCCAGAAGAAGTTTGGCCAGGACAAGGCCAATGTCGGTGCAAAATGTGAAAGCTGTGAATTCCGCCATGCTTGTAACGGCGGTTGTCCGAAACAACGTATCCACCAAAACGACGACGGCACATTACAGAACCACTTGTGCCCAGGTTACAAGAAGATCTTCGGACACATGGACCCTTACATGAAATACATGGCTAAAGAGCTGGAGAATAACCGCGCTCCGGCCAATATCATGCATGTAGCGAGCACCATTGCCAAACAACAGAGCCAGGTTGTCGCTCATTATTAAACGGTAGAACCGGAGGCTCAGCCTCCGGTTTAAAATTTATTCATCAGATCACAGGCAATGGCAGAACGGTTATTCCAGAGAATGGAATAATGGCCTTCACCTTTCATCATTCTCACTTCCGCTGCCGTCATCGCTTTTGCCAGATTCCGACTGTGAGAGGGTGGCATAACCTTGTCCTCATCCCCACACCAGACAGTGACTGAACAACCTATGGATTGAGGAGAAAATCCCCAGTTCTTTACCAGGGCAAGATGATCATCGACCCATCCACTTTCCGTGGCCATTGCTCTTTGAAATGAGTGAAACATGATGTCTGCCAGTCCGTCCTGCATGGCTGAACGATCTGAGTCACCCAACAACATTTCCAGAGAAGCAATCAATGCCTGACTGGATTCACAAAGCAGCATTTCCCTGTTTTCTACTATCCACTGTTCCAGAACGGATTCTCCCTGCTCAGCAAGGGTCAGAACCATCATGGTGAGTTCACTCATACCATGTCGGAAATGTTCGTCGGGCATCCCTACACTGGCTACTGTTGAAACCCCATGACAGCGCCCCGGAAAAGCCGCTGCCATTGCCAATGCATGAGGCCCTCCTGCAGACCAGCCCACGGAGAGAAAAGAGTCCAGATCAAGATCTTCAAGAATGGCTGTGATGTCGGCCACAGAAGATTGGATGGAGCGCCCTGACTGACGATCACTGCCTGCATAACCCGGACGACTGTAGGCTATGACTCGGCCTCCCAGATTATGAACAGCAGACTCAAATATTTTGACGGTACTTAAGTCACTGGCAACACCATGATGGAAGAAAACAGCAGGACCTTGCGACCTGCTGCTGTAGTATTCAAGCTGTCGTCCATCATTGAGAGTCAGGGTCCGGATTTTTGCCAGGGAAAAACAATCGCCCATTATGAGTCTCCGAATCGAGTGCCGATCAGTCCATTCTGGCACAACCTGAAAAGACCATCATTGATTCAGACGACGGGTCACACTGAAATACGCTTTGTACGGCAGAATTCTGAGAAAACCCATAATCATGCCAAAAGTTTTGGGAAACCGGATTTCAAAATGCTGACTGTCTAATCCAGACAGGATCGCATCTGCCGCAGACTCTACCTCCATAAGAAAAGGCATTTTAAAGGTATTTTTATCCGTCAGGGGCGTTTTAACAAAACCGGGGGAAATCACCTTAACCTCGACACCATGAGGTTTAAGGTCAGAGTATAATGATTCGGCCATATTAATCAGAGCCGCCTTACTGGCTCCATAGGCCGCAGCCCCTGGCAAACCTCTATATCCCGCCAATGACGCATTAATGGCTATGGTGCCTGACTGCTGACCCACCATCATCGGGATCAAAGCGTCCAGACAATGGCACACCCCCATGACATTCAGCTCGAGGTGTTTGCGCATATCGGTGGATCTGAAATCTACACCATCGGTTTTTATAAAAGTGCCCGCATTCAATACGGCAATGTCTACCCTGCCAAAACGAGTCATGATCTCATCGGCTGCACGGATAATGGCGTCCTGATCTGTCACATCGGCAGGCATTGGAATAACAATGCCTTCCAGGCCCTGCGTTTCATGCTGTAATCTGTCCAGATTGCCGTAACTTCGGGCAGTGGCAACGACTGTACCTCCTCGCTTTGCCGCAGCCAGTGCCAGCTGCCGGCCAATGCCCTGGCTGGCCCCGGTAATCCAAATCACTTTACCCTTCAGGGTCTCAGGGTTTTTCATTGTGTTCATTTCCTGAGATTCCAGACCCGGCTTCATCATCAAGACTGAACTTCTTCAGGGCTTCATCACTAATCAGCGAACGATCCTTACTGAAATAGAACGTAAGTGTACCCAAAGTAAATCCCCACTTGCTGACATCAGCAATATTAAGAATCTGTCCATTTTTCTGCAGGAACAGCCAGTCATCAAACTTCACGCGCCAGCTTCTTCCTTTAATAGGCAGATCCATTTCATAGGTCCAGTTAAAGGTATTACCTTCACTTCTGCCGGTGGCAACGCCAATCACATCAACGGCTACACCTTCATACTGACCATCAGCCAGTATTTCTATTTTCCAGAGTCGATTCGAGGTTGAGCCATCTTCATAGATGAAGTCTTCATCGAGTATCAAAACATTGCCTTCTACCCGACCCCTCATAATGACTTCGAACCGGTTGCGAAGCTTTCCGAAACGATCGACAAACTCTCCTCTGGCGTAGGTAGTGCCCTGAAAATAATGCTCAATGGTTAAAAGCGGCTGATCTTCTGAGTATTTATCTTGCAGTTTCATAGCGGCACATCCCTGCAGTGAAAGAGTGAACAACAAAACCAAAAGCCAGTGTTTTCTCATCATCAAAGAGCCTCCCTGCCCAGTTCATGATTGCGGTTTCCTGATCCTGTAAAGTCGTACGTCAATGCTGTCCTGCTTAAAACCAGCTTCACAATAAGCCAGGTAAAATAACCACATACGTTTGAAATGTTCGTCAAAGCCCAGCTTCACTATTTCTGACCAGCGCTGTTTGAATACATCTGCCCAGATAGAAAGTGTTTTTGCGTAATCACGTCCGAAAGAAAAGGTATCTTCAACATTCAGACCCGCTGTCTGACATTGCTCATGAATGATGTGATCGGTGGGTAGCATCCCACCCGGAAAGATATAACTCTGAATAAAGTCAGCTTCCTTGCGATACAGGCTGAACCTTTCCTCATCAATGGTAATCGCCTGAATCACTGCCGTGCCACCAGGCTTTAGAACGTCAAACACTTTCTGAAAATAGGTTGGCCAGTGGCTTTCACCTACAGCCTCCAGCATTTCAATGGAGACAACCCGATCATACTGTCCCTGAATATCCCGATAATCCTTGAGGATAAAGTCAAAGCCCTGTTCGTTTTCCAGAGAATTCTGAGCATACTGCAACTGCTCTGAAGAGAGTGTGACACCAGAATAGTGTTGCCCACCTTGTTGCTTTAATGTTCTGGCAAAGCCCCCCCAACCACAGCCTATCTCCAGGACTGAATGCTCAGGCTGGACACCCAACCATTCTGAAACCAACTGATATTTATTGCCCTGCGCCTGCTCCAGTGATTCCCGATCGTTTGTGAACACTGCACTGGAATAGGTCATAGTCTGATCAAGCCAGAGCTTGTAAAAATCATTACCCAGATCATAATGAGCGGTAATGTTACGCCGGCTCCCTTTACGACTATTGTTGTTTAATAGATGACTGATACGATTCAGTTTTCTGAAAAACCAGTGAGAAGAAAACTGCTGATCCAGTGCCTGCTCATTGCTCATACCCCAGTCCAGCACCGCCTGCAGATCCGGAGTATCCCAATCACCTTTCATGTAGGATTCGGCCAGACCCATTACCCCTCGGTTAGAAGACCTCAACACTTTCATGGGATGATTAATCTGTACTCTGGGGATGGGCACATCCCGCCGATGCTGACCGGTTTTTACCAGACAATCATCATACTGAAGCTCAATACGGCTGAATGACGCCTGATCCAGTTTACCCACCAGCCATTTCAATGATCTGGGCAACGGACGCTCTTCACTCACAGCGGTTTTATTCTGCGCTGCGATAAAACTGTTTTGCGTCAGACTTTTACCTGAACTTTCCAGCATTGATGCCTCCTGTCTACCGTAAAAATACCTTGTAACCGTTACTCTTAACTCATGGTTCTTTATTCGCTCAATCGCGCTAACCGGATTGGTTTTTCTGTTCCTGACGATCAGGGTGACCTGACCAGCCTCGGCTCCAACTGAAGAACCTTGCTTTTGGAACATGGCGAACAACCTTGATCCCTTTGAAAAACAAACGCAGTGCTTCCCAATGAATAGCCAGGATGACTTTGATCGCCTGCAAAGGCAGAACCAATAACTGTTTGAGAATATTAAAGTCACTTAATGTCTGACGAGTCCCTTTAAAAACAGCGGCAAACAGCTTTCCTTCGTCATTGTTAAGGTTGATGGATAACTTGATTGTCTTACCGGGTAATTGAACCCTGAATCCATACTGGCAATCAGTGTTGAAAAAAGGTGACACGTGCAGCTGTTTTTCAACGGCCTGGTGAAAAAATACCTGCCCGTCTTTTGCTTTTTCGGCCGGGATCACATAACTGTGCCGCTCTCCAAAGGTATTGGTCACTTCGTAGATCAGCGCTAAAAGCTTTTGTTCCGATGAAAAGCAGTAATACACCGTGAGAGGATTGAAGGCGTACCCCAAAACCCTTGGATAACAAAACATCAAAATACGCGCAGGAGCAGGCACCTCATTCTCGGCAAGCAGCCCTTCTACCTGAACTTTAAGATCACGCCCTGACCCATCACCAAAATCTTTCCGGAAAAATGAGAGCAGGTTAAAACGATCAACAGAAAAAAACCTGAAACGTTGATGAAGAGTATCCAGTTCATCCAGATCCACCAGCCAGGAAGCTACACGGTATGCAAACCTGTGCTTGCGGGGGCGAATGCGGTTATGCATCAAATGCCCCCAGTAAACTGCCGAATTCATAACGGCCTCCTGATCATCAGGATGAGGATTATTTCGCTTCAGATCAGTAAATGTCATGAACACGTTCCAAGCCAGAAGTCACCGGTCTTTTTCCGATGCCATGCTCAGGCCAGACCAGGCGGTCATTCTGATTTTCAACAGACCAGGGCCTTCTTTTACCACCCAGAGCTTCGGCAACCGCGAGACCCGACTGCAAACCGTCTTCATGGAATCCATAGCCAAACCAGGCGCCACAGAACCAGGTACGATTACGCCCCTGCAGCTCCCACAATCGTGACTGCGCCTCAAGCGCATTGCGATCGAACACCGGATGATCATAGAGATAGCAACCATGAATCTTTTCAGGTTCTATAGAAGGATTAAGGGTGACAAACAGCGGCTGACCTTCAAGATGCTGAAGACGATTCATCCAGTAAGTGAGAGAAGGCCCCTTATGCCTTTCTCCTGCCTTATGCCTTTCTCCTGACTGCGTGCCAAAATAATTCCAACTGGCCCAGGCTCTTTTCCTGGAAGGCATAAGTCGTTCATCGCTGTGCAGAACGGCCCGATTGCGCTGAAAACTGAACGCTCCCAGTAACAATTGTTCAAGCTCATCCGGCTCACCCAGCATGGCCAGAGAAGTATCGGCATGGCAGGCCATAACCACATGATCAAACTCATGGGTGCCCCCCTGAAGATCCGTAATAACGACCCGATCTGCGTATCGCTTCACTTTTCGGACACACCGGTTTTTGACCGCCAGACCATCCATATCGGCCAGAATGCGTTGGACGTACTCTTTGCTGCCCCCCTCCACCGTTTGCCACTGAGGACGATCTGTCAGCTGCAGCAACCCATGATTCTGGCAGAACCTCATAAAGGCCAGCGCCGGATAGTCCAGCATACGATCAGAAGGAGTTGACCATATGGCAGCTCCCATAGGCACCAGATGGTCATCAATAAACTGTTGGCTATAGCCTCGTCCGGAGAGTAATTCCCGAAGAGTGACAGATGGGTTGAGCTGTTGCATCAGCTCATTACTGGCCTGATAAAACCTGAAGATATCCAGTAACATTCTCAGGAATCGAGGCTTCAGCAAGTTGAGACGTTGGGCAAAAAGGCCGTTCAGGTCAGTTCCTGAATACTCGGTACGACCTTCATTCATAGAGACCGCAAAGGACATGTCGGTGTTTATTACCGGCACATTCAGATGATCAAAAAAAGCGGTCAGGTTAGGATAAGTCTTTTTATTGAAGACAATAAAGCCGGTATCCACAGGCACGGTCAGATCGCCGTCATTAACCATCACTGTATTACTATGGCCGCCAAAACGATCATCTTTCTCAAATAGAGTCACGTTGTGCTGTTTAGACAGTAACCAGGCACTGGATAGCCCGCCTATGCCTGATCCAATTACAGCAATGTTGAGTCCTTTAACTGTCATAGAGCGACCTGTAAACGTAAGCTTCAGAAACCTCTACGCGTTACTCCCTCAATTGGATCACATACAAGGCCACTGACTTGATTTCCTGATTTAAAACCCAGTGATCCAATCGCGCCTTAACCACGTAAAGAGAGACAAATGGGCTGAACACGCGATACTCTGATGATATGTCCAATTCAGATAAACAGCTATGAGCTAGAAATGACGGATCATGACAATAGAAATGGCCATACTGAAACGCCACGTTCCGACCATTTCGCCAGTAAAAGCAAAATGGCTCCAAATAACAGCATCACAAAAACGCCCGACAAGTTAAAACAGTCACTGGCCGATCTGGGCAGGTACCGAGACAAGCAGACCTTTGCTCTGCTATACGACTTTTTTGCCCCGAGACTCAAGAGTCACCTGATGTCTAAAGGCGCTCATGGAGAAATGGCCGAAGAACTGGTCCAGGAAACGATGTTGTCCGTCTGGAAGAACTGTAAAAGCTATGACCCGGATAAATCCGCAGCCTCCACCTGGATTTTCCGCATTGCCAGAAACCTGTGGATTGACCGTTTGAGAAAAGAAAAATCGAACCTCTTGTCACCATTGGATAATTATCCCGAGAGCAGCTTTGTACCAGCCATGAAAGAGTTTGACTCTGCCAAGATCAAATCAGCCCTGAAAAGCCTTCCTCAACAACAAGCCCAACTGGTTTACAAGGTGTATTACGAAGGAAAAAGTCACCGCGAGATTTCTGAAGACATGGACATGCCACTGGGCAGCGTGAAATCAGGCTTGAGACTGGCATTCACCAAACTTCGTAATCAGATGGGAGAGGTATAATGACAACACATCATCCTGACCTCAGTACCCTGATGAGCTACTCCGCAGGCAGCCTGCCTGACGCCATCGCAACCGTTGTGGCCGCACATTTGAGCCTGTGTGACCACTGCAGCTGTCACGTTCAGGAGGCTGAGCAGATTGGCATCAGTTTACTCGAACAGCTTGAGCCTACGCCTATGTCGGCAGGTGCAAAAGACGACATATTGTCGATGCTGGGTGAAACGACTCAAGCTGCCGAACCGGCCAAGCCTGAACCGCATGTACCTGACGACGCAGACGTTCCTTCTCCATTGAGACACTTACTGGGACACTACCTGGACGACCTGCATTGGAAAACCATGGCACCCGGACTCAAACAGTTCATTCTGCCTGCGGCAGAGAGTAACCTCAGGCTACTGAAAATTGCTCCGGGTACCTGCATGCCCTCTCATGGACATACTGGTTCTGAGCTCACTCTGGTTCTGAGGGGGTCTTATTCAGATGAGTTGGGTCGATTCTGTGCAGGTGACGTGGCCGACCTTGACCCTGATATTCAACATCAACCGGTTGCCGATACCCACGAAGGCTGCATATGCCTGATTGCCACCGACGCTCCTTTAAGATTTAACGGACTTGTGCCCAGGCTTTTGCAACCTTTCTTCCAGCTCTGAGTTTATAGGGAACGGAGTTAATACACACAAGTAATCCAGCCTGTCGAAGAATGCAGGTCATGCACTTCGACAGGCTCCGTGCCAACGATATGAGGCATGACTCTTTGCTGTATCGGTGTTCCAAGCCTTCCGTAAAATGATTACTTCGCTCAAAGTCGATTAAGAAGTACGATTAAGAAGTACGATTAAGAAGTACGATTAAACTTTTCGGATCTGGTTTGAGCAATACCTCCACCCTATGAACATACTCTCCATTCAATCCCATGTCGCTTACGGACATGCTGGAAACTCTTCGGCTGTCTTTCCCCTTCAGCGTATGGGATTCAATGTCTGGCCCGTCAACACCGTCATGTTTTCCAACCATACGGGTTATGACACCTGGAAAGGCCCGGTATTTCAGCCACAAACTCTGTTGGACGTGATTGAAGGTATTGAGCAATTGAATGTGATGTCTCGATGCAATGCCGTGCTTTCAGGCTACATGGGAGATCCGGCGGTTGCTGATGTTATTTTGCATGCTGTGGATAAAGTAAAAAAAGCAAACCCTCAGGCACTTTACTGCTGCGATCCTGTGATGGGCGACAGAGACACAGGCCTGTATGTGAATCATCAGATTCCAGCGTTTTTCCGGGATCAACTCCTGACGAAAGCGGATATTCTGACCCCCAATCATTTTGAGCTGGAAATATTAAGCGGACAAACTATTCACAGCCCTGAACAGGCTCTTTCTGCAGCTCGCTCATTACTGGGCAAAGGCCCCAGGGTGATATTGGTCACCAGTCTTATTTATCAGGATTCAGATAACGACATCATTGAAATGATGGCGGTCACAGAAACCGAAGCCTGGACAGTCAAAGCGCCACTGCTGCATTTTAAAAACACCATGAGTGGCTGTGGTGATGCGACTTCAGCCCTGTTCCTTGCCAAGTACCTGATGACCGAGCAGTTAAAGAGCAGCCTGGAACATGTTGCGGGTGCCATGTACGCGGCATTCAAACTAACCCATCAGCATCAAGGCTCAGAGCTAATGCTTATAGAGTCTCAGGATCAACTGGTTAAACCACAAGAAGTCTTTGTCGCTCAACCCATTGGATAATGAAACAGGTTGGAACCTTCCCAGCTCCACCCTGTGTATTACAGATAGGCTCTCATGAGCTATCTTCAATGCGCCAATAATGAATAATCTTGTAATCATCAGGGAAGGCTTTGATGGACTGTTTGACTCATGGCAGGCTTGGCTTCAAAATAAAAAGTAAATCTTACTCAAGTTTTAATCCAGCTCTACTGGTCTTCCTTCTCTTTGCCTGTCCTCAACTTTCAGCCAGTCTTGATTCTATAACTGTCCCTGCCGCTGTAATGTCTACAATTCTGGTGAGCCGTCATTCTGAATGGAAATCCACAGCAGACATCGATCATGAAGTATTTGTTCATTCTGTCCCGGGCATTCTTACTGATCCTTCAGGTCAAAAGGAGCATAGCCTCAGTCAATGGCAGAATAACCGCTGGCTTGGAGAATATATTCAGCACTTAAGATGGATAAAAGTCGCGATCCAATACTGGTATGACCAATGTATCATTGCCTCTGAAGCCAACCTGACCGGCATGGATTTTTTCAGTAATGAACTTGAAGACAACACTTCCGGCCTTGTTTACCCTTCACATTTCGATCTTCTCTCTAATGAGAAAAATCAAGATTCTCAAGACCCTTTCGACCCGAATATCTCTGGTTCAGAAGATTTTGGCCTGAGTCAGGTCAAAGCGTTCTACATGACTATTTTCTACCCTGACTCTACGAGCCAGTTACCATCAGACCCGCTAACAGATAATAAAGGAAATAAAGGAAATAAAGGAAATAAAGGAAATAAAGAGCACGCGGCTGAAGAGGAAGAAGCGTCTCAGCCATTGATTCCATTCAGCGAGACTTTACCTCCTTTCATACGTTTAGTTTTGGACGATGCCGAACTGACCAGACTTAAAAAAATCGGCTCAGGAAACTATGGAACTGTCTACAGTGCAATACTCACCGTAAACCATGCTGAAGGTGAAGGTGAACCTGAAAAGAAATATAGAGTCGCAGCCAAAAAGGCAGAAGTAGTCAAACGCCCAACCGAAAGCCGCATCAAATTTAATATACGCAAAACAACTTCAGAAGATCAGCTCAGAGAAGAACTGTCTTTTCTGACCCACTGCCAATCTAAATACATTGTTCAGCTTGTAGGTAGCATTTGCAAAGAGACCCGGTACATCGTGATCGAGCTACTTCCCCATTCCTACCCACACTTTATATCGACATTTCCCACCAAAGCGCACCTGAACTTTGCCCAGCGCCTTCTGGCTTTACTGGATGCCGCCAGAGCCCTCCATTTTATCTACTTGCAGAATTTTCTGTTCAGAGATTTAAAAGCGGATAACCTCATGATGACCCACCTGCTCACTATCAAACTGATTGACGGTGGATTTGCTATCCAACGAGACAAAAGCAAAGCCTGGAATAGAAAGCCGAAATACTTTGCTCCTGAAGTTCAAACCCAGCCTTTTGATGAGTTGACCGAAGTCTACTCCTGGGGGCTACTGGCGATGCAGACCATCACGGGAGAAACAACAACCCACTTTGATCAGTGGGAGGAAGAGCGCAAAAAAGACGATCAAGATTTTGAACTGTGCGACTACCTGTATCCGCAACTTGAATCAGAAACGGACCTGATAAACCATATAGCCACAACGGAACTCTTACCCATAGTAGTGTCCTGCTATTCCAGAAACAGGAGAGATCGCCTACCACTCTGTTCACTGATTGAACAGCTCGAGATCATACAAAGTCACTTGCCTTAATTCTTCTTGACCTCGGGCGCTTCAGGCCCGATATTGATAGCGCTTGTCCGATAAGGAGTGCTTCGGACCATTAAAAAGAATAAGAAAGAGAGCAGTGCTATGGATATTACCCTGACTCCTGAGCAGCAGGCTCTGCAGCTAGAGATCAGAGAGTATATGAAATCGATCATGAGCTCCGCCATGATCGAGGAAATGAAAGACCCGGAATACTATGAAGGCGGCGGTCCCGAGTACCGGAAAGGCCTCAGAAAAATGGGCCAGGATGGCTGGATTGCCCTGTCATGGCCAAAAGAATACGGGGGCCGTGAAGCCACCGCTATCGAACAATACATCTTCACCGAAGAAGTCATGCGTTCAGGCTTCCCCTACCCGTTTCTTACCACAGAAGCCATTGGCCCTATTCTCGCAGAGTACGGCAGCGATGAAATCAGGGAAACCGTGGTGAAGGGTATTCTGCAGGGCGAAGTCGTCATTGCCATTGGTTATTCTGAACCCGGAGCCGGTACCGATCTGGCAGCCTTGAAAACCAAAGCCGAAAAAAACGACAACGGATGGTTGATCAATGGTCAGAAAATATGGACCAGTCTGGCCAACTTTTCTGATTACATCTGGCTGGCAGCCCGAACTGATTCTGATGCTGTTAAGAAGCACAAAGGGCTATCCATGTTTCTGGTGCCCAAAGATAACCCCGGCTTTTCCCACACGCCTATCTGGACTCTGGGTGTTCGTACCAACGCGACCTACTTTGAAGACCTTCAACTGGACGACAAATACCAGATAGGTGAAGTCAATAAAGGCTGGAGACTGATTACCGGACAGCTGAATCGTGAACGTCTCAGTCTGGTGAATCACGGCCCCATTCAGATCCTGTATGAAGACGTCGCCACCTGGGCCGCTGAAACCCAAGGTAAGGACGGTCAGCCCATCATCAGCAAACCCTGGGTGCAAACCAATCTGGCTAAAGTGAAAACCGGTCTGGAAGTACTGAGGGTGATGAACTGGAAACAGGCCTGGGCTATTGAAGAGAATCGACTGGGTATGGAACAGGCTTCCGTTGCCAAAGTTTATGGCACCGAATACTTCGTTGAAGTCTATCGACTACTGATGGAAGTTCTTGGGCAGGATGCCACGATTGGCGGAGACAGTCCGGGAGCCCTGTTACAGGGAAGGCTGGAACACCGTTACCGGGTCGGCAGTATTTTGACCTTTGGCGGCGGTTGTAATGAAGTTCAGCGGGATATTATTTCGGCTGCCGGTTTGTGGATGCCCAGGGCTCGATAACGGCCACGAGCTCAAAAGGAGAAACAGTATGGACTTTAAATTATCCGCTGAGCAGCAAGATGTTCAGAAGCTGGCCATTCAGATCTTTGCTGACCAGACCGATAACGAACACTTACGACAGTTTGATAATAACAGCCGTTACGACACCAAACTCTGGTCAGACTTGGGAGAGACCGGCATTCTGGGCATATCCATCGATCCAGTCCAGGGCGGAATGGGTTTTGGTTTTGAAACGCTCTGCCTGGTGATAGAAGAAGCGGGCCGGTCTATGGCTCCTGCCCCACTGATTCCGGTGCTTGTCAGTGCCGCTTTACCCTTACAGAAATTCGGAACTGAACAGCAACAATCAATTCTTGGTCGTGTAGCAACCGGAGACTGTCTGATTTCCACGGCTTTCGCAGAACCACTGAATGACGACCCGCTGACACCGTCTACCACAGCAGAAAGAGTAGCTGGCGGCTGGCAGCTCAGTGGTTTAAAGCACTGTGTACCTTATGGTGCTCAAGCTGAAAAGATTCTTGTCAGTGCACAATCCAGTGAAGGCCTGGTCGCCTTGTGGCTATCGCCTGACAACGAAGGAATAGAACTGACAGATCAGCAAAGTACCAGCGGCGAGGCTCAAAGTCATATGACTCTGACCAATGTTCTGGTCAATGATGCAGATATCATGGCCATTGGCTCTGATGCAGAAACCGCCATGACTTATGCTCTGCAGAGAACGCAGGCCGCATTGTGTGCTTTCAGTGTAGGCATGACCGACAAAATGGTCAGGCTGACCGCTGGATACACCGCTGAGAGAGAGCAATTCGATGTCAAGATTGCCACTTTTCAGGCCGTCGCACACCGAGCGGCCGATGCTTATATTGATGTTGAGTGTTTAAGGCTGGCAACCTCTGAAGCAGTTTCACTGTTGGATCAGGAAAAACCAGCAGACGACTCGGTAAAAATAGCCAAAATCTGGTGCGGTGATGTGACTCACAGAACCAGTCAGGCCAGCCAGCATCTTCATGGTGGGATTGGTGTTGACCGGGACTATCCTTTATTCCGTTACTCTCTTTGGAGTAAACAGGTTGAACTGACACTGGGAGGATCAGCTCAACTGCTCAGCGAGCTGGGTGAGAGTATTGCCGAGACGTTTCTTAATCGTTAAGTACTTTCAGGCTACTTTCGAGTAGCCTGATTACTCTCTATTCCTACGGCTTCATGAACAATTAAAACCTGCTTGCGCTCCGCCCCCCACCGATACTGATTGATCTCGCCCGTTCCTCTTATCACTCTGTGACATGGGATTAAAAAGCCAATATTGTTTCGGGCAACAGCCGAAGCGACTGCTCTTACGGCTGAAGGCTTCCCAGTTTTTTCTGCCAGTTGCTGATAGGAATATAGCTGCCCTTGAGGTATGGCTAACAGCGCCTCCCAGACCTTTAGCTGAAAAGGCGTTCCTTTCAGGATCAAATGAAGGGGTTGTTGATTGAAGTCTCTATCAAATATTTGTCGGGCTACAGAGGCTGTATTGCAGTCACTCCTGTGGATAAGTGCATCCGGCCATTCTTTACGCAGCTCCTGCTCATGCCCTTCCTGATCTTCTTCATGATCGAAGAACGACAGTTTGCAAATACCTCTGGCCGTCTGAGCAATAAGACAGTAACCAAATGGAGATTCATGAATCCCGTAAGCTATTTCAATGCCTTTTCCCTTAGCTTTGAATGCTCCCGGACTCATACTTTCCCAGCTCAGCATCAAATCATGTAACCTGCTGCTACCACTCAAGCCCGAGGATAGCGCCGTATCCAGAACACTGTTGTTCCTTAGCTGTTGCCTGGCATACTCCCGGGTCAGAAACTGCAAGAATTGTTTGGGACTGATGCCCGCCCATTCAGAAAAAACACGCTGCAGGTGAAACTCGCTCAACCCAACATGACTGGCCACATCAGCCAGTCCGGGCTGCTCGTTCCAATGCCCGGAAAGATAGGCGATAGCCTTGCTGACTTGCTGGTACTGCCGGTGCTCTTCTGAATACTCTTTGCTCACTCACACACTCCTGACACCATTAGGGCTTTCTATTAGGGCTTTCTATCTCGAAATAAACAGCCATGAGCGGGAAATGCAGCTCACCCCGTAGCATGAAAATGGCTACAGAGACTGATAGAGCTGCATTTTCATAGTAAAAAGTATGAATGAGAGCATTACCAGCCGCGACCCGAAACTTGCGGTTTAAGGACGAAGGTCAAGCACATCGTAGCCCTTACCTGCCAGACAACGGCGCAAAACATAGGCCTGATCCTCAGTGGACTTCATGGCGCCACCAGCAGCACCAGCACTGGCTCCTGCTACACCACCAACAACCGCTCCGCCGACCACAGCCCCGTCAATACCATCGCCTTCAACCAGGCCAATCGCAGCGCCAGTAACCGCACCTAAAATACCAGCATTAATTGCTCCCGTTTTAGCGGCTTCACCTTTATCCACCTTGGCAGCATATTCATGACATGCAGCGACATCCTGCTGATATTCGGCTTCTGTTTTATCATGCGGCCCCACTATAGGAGCAGAATTATAGGCACAGGCCATCAATAAAGAAGTTGAAGCTAATAACAGCATGTTCTTAATCATGTACAACATCCTCAGTGTGCGTTAGCAGTTTTATTAATAAAAAGTGACTGCCTTTAATAGGGAGGCATCAGTTTAGAAATCTGCTGTTATTCTCAATATACGCACAGGACGAAATACGATTTCTTTTTCAGGCTTTGTTCATATCTGTAAATTGAATCGGGTTATTGAAACTAACAATTCGACTCTAGCCTTAACTTTGTTGGCTATATAGCTCACGGAGGGTGGGAGATTGATTCCATGTCCAGTTTTCAGGCAGTGCAATAGATTGGTTTTGAGTGACAACGTGTTCTGCATTCTCCTGGTCAGAATCTCTGCTGTAAACCGCTAATTGATCCAGCAACTCAAATTCATCGTCATTGGCTGCAGGAGAAAGGTATTCATTTAAAATCCCCCACCCGGTATCCCAGGCCAGCATTTCGATTCTGGACAATGCAAAAAGATCACGAATCAGATTACCTTTAATAAAGGGCAAACCATTAAAGTCATGTATTCCAAATTTTTCAGGATTTTCTTTTCCAGACCGACACAGTTCCCAGGCAACTCCTGCGCAGAGGAATCTTGAATCAGGCACATCGACAGTATCAAAATCAATCTTCAGAACGTCACAATGAAATGGGTCAAGCTGTGCATCAACTTTGACCCATCGGCTTTCATCCGTACTCCAATATTCACATACCCAGTGATCTTCAAAGCAACCAGGTGTCAGATAAGTTGCAAATCCACACCTTAGTCGGGAAGGAATACCCTTGGCTCTGAGGACAGAGCAGACGATCAATGAGAAATCCCGGCAGATACTAACCACTCTTTCTTCTGGCGCACGTTGATCTGATAGTGAACCCGTTGCTTTTGACGATGCTAAAGCCAAAATGTCTTCGGCACACCGTATCTGCATCTCCTCCAGCTTTGTGAATTCACCAACATTGCAGCCGTACTTATCCAGCCAATAGGCATGAATCAGAAGGTTATGTGTAAAACGACAAACTTCTTCAATATCATCTGGAAGAGCATTCAGTTGCGCCTCGTATAGACCTGATTGTGTAAATACACTGCTATGGCTGTATAAGATTTTATATTCACTCATAATGATTTCAAACGACCGTTTACTTTTTGAACAACTCTCTGCATTATTGCGACATAGCTGAATAATCACCCACTCATTCAATGGCACCTTAGGCGAGTGATTGAACAGCGAATATAAAAATAAAACCTGACATCAGTGATGATGTAAAAAAGAACAATAATTATTATGACAATAAAAAAACACCTGAGCAGACTGCTGCAGTCTGCGGTAATCGGGGGGCTCGCTGTTTCTGCACAGGCAGATACCATCAGCGACTTTGAAAAAAGCTGGACCAGCCAGGCGCTGGCTATGCAGCGACAGCTGGATAATCATTCCCCCATCATCAATAACAACATTCTGGGCACTCATAACACTTACAATTCAGAAGTCTATCGCAATGCCTTGCGGTATCACGATCCACAGCAGAAGTTCTCCATCTATGACCAGTTGAGAATGGGGGCCCGGTTTATCGAACTGGACGCCCACTGGACAGCTCACACTCATGGAGCTCCCTGGAAGTGGGGTACGGAGCTGCTGCTCTGTCACTCCGGCATCGGCAAGGAACTTGGCGACCTGGATATTGGCTGCAGCCTTAAAGACCGACGTTTAACCGATGGCCTTCAAGAAGCACGTCAATGGCTGGATAGTAATCCTAACGAAGTCATTATCCTCTATATCGAAGATCACACAAACGGAAAGCATTCTGTTCTCAGACAACAGCTCAACAGTAAGCTGGGCGGCAAGATATTCCAGAGTGGTGGCTGCAAGGCTATTGGAGATACTCTGACCAAGTCTCAGGTTCTGGAAGCGGGCAAGCAGATCATTCTCTGGAAAGACAAAGGTTGTGCCAATGATGGAGAGCTGGCGAATATGGCATTCAACGGTCTTGGCAAAGTCTCCCGAATCTGGGAAGACGGCACCACCGTCGCCAAAATTGTTGATCTCTTCACAAACGGAGGCGGTGTAGACCGTATCGAAGCTCATGAAGTGGCCGAGTCCTTTGCCAAGGGTGTGAATATTGTCAATCTGGATGATATGACACCGGGCGACAGGGTGGACGCTGCCGTATGGAGCTGGGCCAAAAATGAACCGAATAATCATAATGGCAATCAGCACTGTGCTGTAAGTACTATGTCTGGTCGTTGGGACGACCAGAGTTGTTCAGCGAACTATTATTTTGCCTGCCAAAGCAATGATACCGGTGAGTGGGCCCTGAGCTTCAGAACCGGTGCCTGGAATCAGGGCAGCCAGGCTTGTGGTGAGCTGGGTAACTATCGTTTCTCAGTCCCGACCAACAGTCAGGAAAACGAAAAACTGAAGGCCATCAAAGGCAGCATGTTCAACGTCTGGCTGAACTATCACGATCAAGGTCAGGAAGGTGCCTGGCAGATTCCCGGTCAGAAAGCCTATCCTCTTCTGGCAGGCTTTCGTGAACTGAGGGATCAACGCAGCAACCTTTGCCTGGACGTTGAAGGCGGAAACCGTGACAACGGAACCAATGTAAGACTCTGGGAGTGTAATGGCTCCGATGCCCAGAAATGGACTTATGATTCAGCCAATGGCTTTTTAAGAAGCAAACTGGGCAAATGCCTGGATAACCGTGGCCAAACATTCAGCAACGGCGAAATCGTTATCTGGGAATGTCTGGATAACAATAATATGCGCTTTGACTGGGTGGGCAACTCCCTGAGAAGCCGACACAATGGCTCTATTGCTGTGGATGCCTATGGCGACTGGAAAGGTGCACAGGTTGGCCAGTGGCAGTACCACGGTGGCAGCAATCAACAATGGCAATGGGGTAACTGAGGTTTAAATCGGTCTCTCTATTTCCATTAAATACCAGTAATCCTTTGATAGAGGATTGCTGGTCTTAATATGCACTACCAGCCTTTTTTCTCAGGTAATTCACTGGGTCTTGTTCCAAGTGTACACTCCAGATTATTTTCAAGGTGTTTGATGTGCTGCTCGCGCCTTGCACGTTTTACCATAAAAAACTGATATGTTGTTACACCATCTTTTTCATAGGCAATAAAGTAGTCACCACGATGATGCTTTGAACAGATTCTCACTTCAGGGTTGTCCAGCTGAAACTTGAAGTTCTTCAGGTAATAAAACTCCTTGTTTCTCTCAAGATGGCTGGAGTAAATCACGATCAGAGCGTAAATTCCGATAACTGTTATGACCAGTAATTCTTCCATAAACACCTAACAGAAAACCAGTAACCCTCAGCAGAAACAGATAGAAGGCTCCTACCACTCTATCTGGATTTTAGTTCCCACCGAAACCAGGTCCATAAACTCATCCATCTCCTGATTTGTTATGGCAATACACCCGTCGGTCCAATCAAAATGCTGCATTAAAAAGTCGAGTGCTCCCAGCCCGTTTCGTTGGCCATGGATCATGATAAAACCACCTGGACTGACTCCAAACTTTTCAGCGTTCTGGATATCTATCTGATTCGGGTAGCTGATGTGCATAGAACGGTAATAGGATGAATCTTCCTTTTTGTAATCCAGCGTATAGACTCCCTCCGGAGTTCGCTCATCACCTTCCTGCTGTTTATGCCCTTCAGGGCTGCCACCAAGAGATACTGAGTAGGTTTTTACTACTTTTCCATCATCCAGCAAAAACATCAGTCTTTCAGACTTATCCACTTTCACGAGATCGACACTGGCACTGACGACAGAGGCAAACATTGAGACAAGGAAAATAAAAACGGCTTTCATCCCTATGATTCTTCCTTTAAAAAACCCCAGGTATCGGCGCCGTCAAAATACCGAACACGAATATCTTTTGTGTCTTCTCTCGACACCATTCTGGTATTGAGACCTATTTTCGTTTTTCCATCCTCACGAACCGCAGTGTAGTGAGTGGTACAGCCGCAGCCTGAACAGGTGTGAAAAGTGATGGTCTTGTCACCCCAGCGATAATCCTGAATCGCTACCGTTTGCTGAGTCTCAACCTGCTCATCCAGATAGTAACCCCACAAAGCACCTATCCGATGACAGATGGAACAGTTACAGCTCGTGATTGTTTCTGGTGCTTCATCAGCATTCAGAACAATCCCGCCACAATGACAGCTGGCCTTGAACATCCCTGCTCTCCTGTTTAATGAATCACTACGATTTCTGTCGCTATCAGTCTGCGTTCGTCACCCATCATAAAGCTGTCGCCTATGATGCGGACCTTGGCCCCAGGCTTTATGACATCTATATTTTCGCTATGCTTCGGCCCCAGATTGGGAATGCTGATAACGACAGCGTACTCTTTTCCGTCATTGGCTATAAACTGCCAGACGGACCCGTCCTTGCCCTTCTGCATCTTTTCAGTGATGACTCCCGAGACAATAGCCAACTCTTCACCACCAGCGTCCTCAACAGAGGGAGCCTGTACTCTTTCGGAATACTCTCTTGTTTGATGCTCTGTACAACCTGCCAGAAACATCATCAGCAGAAGAGCGGACAATTTACTGATTTTATTCATACGCTACTCTCACATCGTATCCGGGGTGTTCAATTACCAGAAGCAACACGGTTCATCGCTCAATCCTTCGGTTTGGGGAGCACATTGTCCACCTGAATAATCATGGCCGCTAATGGCTCGGTCTGACTGGTATTTCGACAACTGTGTCCCTGCTGATTCTCTGACTTGTCTTCAACAGGCAGATCACCTCCAAAATGAATATCACCTGCGCGGTAAAACACCTCATTGCCATCGAGAGTCCGGGTATACCAGCCACCCTGTAAAATGATGACCCATTGCGGTTTGGGCGTTGAATGCATGGGTGCCTCATAACCCGGAGGTAAGACTACAAACCGTGTACTCAGAGGTTTAGGAAGATCGCAGCAATGATACTCAGGTGTTGGATTGGAGTATTGAATTAAATCAAAGTGGCTCAAGTAGCGTTGAGAGGTATGGGAAAGACCCTCTTCATCCGCCCATAAGTGCCAGTAAGGCAGAATAATATTTTCTTCAGACATACCTGCACCCGAGGCAGAAAACCTGAATTCCATTTTACCACTGATTCGCGGCTTGACCCGTCTACCGATTCAGGGTTCATGATGAATGCCAAGGCCAGAAAGAAGAAAGACGTTGCGACCAACCGGTGATCGCAACGTGAAAACAAAATACTTAATTACTGCCAAGGCTCAGGCTATTGATGTCAATGCCGTCAGAGTTCGCCACATAACCGGCTTGTGAAGATTTGATCTTCTGGGTCCGGTCAATAATGCTCAGACTGTGCATGCGACACCCTTCATAATCCTCTCCAAAGTAAAAGCTGAAGCCGTCGTTAGTCTGCAGAGAGCTTCTCATTGAGACATCATTAGAGAGCAGCTTGCTGCCATTCAGGGAAGAATCCTGACACCCTTTGAGCTTCACCTTGACCAAACCTTTTTCTGCATAGGTTTCGTAGGTTTGGTTCCCCCAGGTCACTTCCTTGAATGACAGGGTTTGATGCTGAATCGGGCAACTGGCTGCCTTACCAGCCAACGCTGGCTTGATCATGACACGTCCACCCTGACCCAGTGACAGGAATTCACGGTGGTCAGCACCGTAAAACAGACTGGCAATATCAGAACGGTATGAGTCATTACGGGTGTTTTCACCCTGAGTCCAAAAGACTTTGCCAGAGCTTAAATCACAGGCTTCTGCCACCGGATCGCTGGAGTCACCCAACAGGCACTTTCTGAGTTTGTTGCTATTGGCTGGGAAAACAGCACGACAGCCTTCTTCCAGAGGGTTAGCCTCAACCCTGTCGACATGGACGCCTCTAATCAGGACTCCAAAAGTGTCGGCATAAGATTTGTCATTAAAAGCAACCCGGGTAAAGAATTTATCGGCCACAAATGGAATCACCGACTTTTTAAAACCTTCTTCCAACTTTACGGTGTAGGGGGCGTCAAAACGGTTCGCTTGTCTGAGTGCGTCAACATTAAAGTCGATCAGTGTCTGATCCAGGTCATTCCGCACTGCATAAACTGCATCCGACTCATCCAGCTTACCCAGATTAATATAAGTCGATGTTTCACCGGCTATGGTAAAGACTTTTGTCAGTCGCTCACCAGAGCCTGATTCGAAATACAAGCTCTCGGTATGACTGGTGTGATTGTTGTATCTGACCCAGGCTTCTCCGTCTTCATCCAGAATCTGCCCATCAAATAACAGTGTGCTGTCATCTAACTCAATAGGAAGAAGATCCATAGTCAGGTGATTCAGTTTGACCGGCAACTCTTCTTCAAGATTCAAAGAATGACGATCTGCCCCTACTTTCACCAGAAGATCCTTATACGCCTTTTTCTCACTGAGTCCCTTGGCAGCATAGTTGTAACCACGCTTTTGATATTTAACATGCAGCTTATAGCTGGCTCCCGGAACAGTTGGAATAAAGGTTCTTAAACGAACCGCAGCGGCTTCGCCATCTACGGTTTTTGCACAACCTTCCATATTGCGAGCATTAAGGTCGGTATCCATTTCCGTGGCAAAACCATCCCCGTTAATGCCATAGGTTTTGGCATAGCCGATCTCCAGCTTGGCATCACAGGCTATATCGCGAATGTCCTGAATACGCTCACGGCGTGCCTTGCCTTCAAGCAGCATGGCTTCTTCCCACATCTGGGGATACATACGCTTCAGAGTCTGACGGGTCCATTGAACATCAAACTGAATACGTCCATTGTCATCGACATATAAGGCTTTGGCTTCACGAGCCGGCATATTGTCCTTCAGCTGACGATAATCGAGATCATCAACAATACCCCACTTTCCATTAGGGAATTGATCCTGGTAACCGTAGAAATACTGAGTGCCAACGCGCTCGGCTTGAGAGAAAGAGGCAGCAGAGCAGAGCGCCAGAAAAGCACCCATCTTGATCAACTTCATCCGTATAATCGTCCTTTATCAGATAAAATTATTTTTATCAGGTATCCAAACCTGTTTTTTTTATACCGGTTCACAAAAAACCTTGAGAAAGGATGCTGTATTGCGAACTGAATATCAATTATTTAAACGAACTATGTCGAATACCTCGCCTGAGTTACAGGCGTACCTGGCGAGATCTACTCTTTCTTGAATGAATCACTCTTAACCCAACCCATACTCAGTACATAACGACGACCCTTTAATACTTTAGTCACCGAGTGCTCTGAAAGGTCTGACCGGAAATATTTGATCATGCGGCTTTCGTAGATAGGGTCACGGCAAACAAACTCTCCTCCGGTTTCAGGCGATTTTAAAATAATATTCAGCCGGTAATGCTCCCCACTCTTGACTTGATCCACGTGAGGTGGAATCTCATGCCCCTCAAGAAACCTCAGAAGATAAAGATCAAAGGGAACGGGCCACAAACCACCACCCAGAAGCATTTTATCGTACCCGGTATTCTGACGACCCTTCTCCCAGCGAAACAGCTTTTTTAGAAATCCATTGGCTTTCATGATAATGAATCCTTTTATACCCTAAGCCTTTGAAACAACTCCCAGGCCGCTATCTTGTTAGAGTCGTATTCAAGCAGAGTCCTGGCCTCTGTTTCTGAACACCACTTGAACTCACTGTGCTCATATGAAAGCACAGGTTCAGATTCTACCCGCACAGAAAAAGAGTATTCCGGAATAACATAGGGTGTTTCTGTCCACAGCTCATGGCCTTTGTAATAAATTCTGGGCAACATGCACATGGCATCCAGCTGTTGCCAATTCTTTCCTGAGAGGCCAGCTTCTTCCTTCAGTTCCCTGATAGCTGCCTGTATCTACACAACATCACAACAACCAGAAACTCATATAAATTTATATTTCTTCTGGAACTATCACAGGCAGATCAGTACACCCAAAATTCAGCCCCATCTGACTCAGAACACAGGTAAGCTGCCCTCTGTGATGGGTTTGATGATTAAATATATGCTGGCAAAATGCCCCCATACTTCGCCTGATCTCCTGACCTTCGGTTGTCCTATAGGAAACGATTTTCGAATAATCATCAGAGGATAAAGACTCGGTGACTTGCAGGTAAATCGAATCAACAATCGTTCGAACAGTCCTGAGCTCGTCCATAGTAGTAACAAATGTATCGTTTACAGACGTTGCTTTAGGCAGCTTGATCAATATAGCGAGTTCAACATCCACCAAACCATTAGCGACCAAGCGCTGAAGCATAATCAGATCACCGAATAGAATATGGTTCCAGTAAGCCATAATGCTTGGAAAGAAAGAATGCGTTTCCTGATGCAGTTGCTCATGGCTCAGCTCTTCACAAACACTGATCAACTGTCGATTCATTCGCTGATTGTACAACGCTAACATTCTGAAATTTTCGGATAGACCCATTTCGACCTCTTGAGTACCGTATTCTCTGTGTCGCTGATGTATTCCGATGCGTCACGGAGTCGCCACTTTATAGCGTTTTATCTCCTCTTGAGTCATCCAATGAATATCATCACTGGGGGCTGCCTCGAGCGTATACCAATAGAAATCAGCCGGTATGCCCATCTCTTTGTAATACTGAAGATGCTCCTGATGCTCCGGATCGGTTCTGGGCAATTTAGAGGCATCGTCAATTCCAAACCCGGCCCATGAATGAACCCCTATCTGAGCGCCTTCCTTAATGGTTCTTTTCAAACCGGCAAGAAAGAAATCAGTGCCACCAGAAGCAATCAGCCCATCCCCGGGAACCAGAGTATTCAACTTATTCAACCTTACCAGCCTGGCTGCTTCAAGGTTAGCTTCGTCATCGACGGAACCCTCAACGTATTCCATCACAATCGTCGTAGCCTGCGGGTTCTCGTTGAGTAACTGCTCATATTTGACTGGCAAAACAACCCTTTCAGGTCAATGAATTTGACCCTGCTCATCCTTATACTCCAACTTCATGCACATGCCAGATTCTTTCATCTCGAATAAGGAGAATGAGCAGTTTCGTTCATTCGTCCAAAACCTGCTCGACACTGTTGAGAGACAATCTGTGCAGATTGAAAAACAACAGGCACAGATCGAACAACTACTTGAAGAAAATGAACAGCTTCGTGCAGAAATCCGACATCTGAAAAAGCATAAAGGCAAACCCAAAATCAGGCCTAATGTACCTGATGACAAGGATGAACAGGATAGTAGCGCTTCTGAGGAGGGCACTGATCAGAACTCCAGTAGCAACGGCAAGGACAACAGCATCCCCCCGAAAAACAAACGACCGAGATCACAACAGCCCGGAGAGACGGCTGCACCACCTCTTGTTGCTGACACCTCTGAGATTCTCAAAGTTTCTGACCCTCAAGAGGTTGGCGCTTCAAAGGCTATGCGGACTTCTACCATACTGAACTCGACTTGCAGTTTATTACCACCCTGTACCGGCGTGAGTACTACCAGACACCGGAAGGTACTGTCACAGCGGCTTTGCCGGAGCATATTAAAGGGCGTTTGGCGACAACCTGAAAAGCCATCTACTGAATTTCTACCATTCATGCAGTACAACCCAGCCATTGCTTCTGGACTGGCTTCATGATCATGGCTGCCCGATATCAGAAGGTTCACTAAACAACATTTTGACGAAGGGGCATGGTACATTCCATCAGGAAAAAGAAGAAATTCTGGAGGCAGGACACGCCTGTTCAGACTACCTTCAGGTGGATGATACGGGAGCCAGGCATCAGGGGAAAAACGGCTACTGTCTGTTTGTGGGTAACCCCTACTTCAGTTATTTTCTGAGCAGTGGTAGCAAAAGCAGAATCAACTTTCTGAGCTGCCTGCAAGGGCAGCAGTCGTTCTATCTGCTAAACGAAGTCGCCATTGACTCCATGAAGCAGGTCAAGATGTCAGAAAAGTGGATCGCTGGTTTTTCCGCCTGTGGTGAGAAGGCCTTTTCTTCAAAAGAAGAGTGGGAATCCTTCCTCACTGAATTGGAATGTGCATCCCCTGAGCAAAGACGACTGGCCACCGAAGGCGTTTTAAAGGCAGCACTGAAGAAAAATAATAGCCTCGAAAATATGATTATCCATAGTGACGGAGCCCGCCAGTTTGATACCGTCTTTGAGCACGCTCTGTGTTGGTACCACGCAGGCAGACCTCTGGACAAGCTGATACCGGCAAATGATCTGGAAAGGGCTGCCAGAGACTGGATGCAGGATCAATACTGGCGACTTTATGATGACATAGAGGCCTATCAGAAAAGCCCCACGAAGGCAGAAAAACAAAGGCTTTACCAAGACTTTGATCACTGGGTACAAACGCAAGTTGACTATCCTGCCTTACGAAAAGTGCTTAGCCAATTGATGGTCGTCAGGGAGGAGCTATTGCTGGTTCTGGAGTATCCATGACTGCCGCTACACAACAACCTGAGCGAAAGGCAAATTCGGGAATATGTGAAAAGGCGTAAGGTCAGTGGAGGCACCCGAAGTGACGACGGGAGGGATTGTCGTGATACTTTTGCCAGTTTGAAAAAGACCTGCAAGCAGCATGGGTTATCTTTTGCCCGCTATCTTAAGGACAGGCTATCAGGTGTCAATCTTGTTCCCCGGTTACCAAAAAGTTTATCGACATTATACAATACAGCTTGTCTACAGTAATCGGGAGAAGAGGTAGACGTACAATCCTCAAGTAAAATGCAATCGTACCCTAAACAATGAGCATCTAGAAGAGTTGCAAGTACGCACTGATCTAGATTTATTCCTGCAAAATAGAGTTCCTTGAGGCTATATTCTTTTAGTTTTTTATCTAAATTTGAGGTATGGAAACCACTAATTGTCTGCTTGCTTACGTAGATATCAGATTTATCTTTCTTTAATGATGAAAGAATACTTGCAGACCAGCTAGATTTCTCTAAAACTTTCTTCGATCCATTTAGCTTTCTCTTCCAATTCATTTCAGGAGGATATTCATAATTGTTGAATTTTTCTTTCTGAAATTCACTGACACTCTCTAAGCTAGGATCTACTCCCCAATTTACCCAAAAAACTTTCCATTCATTACCTCTGAAATGAGAACTTATTGCATTAATTGGCGCTACAATTGAGCTGTAATTATAACCAATATCTTTTTCATTCTTTAAGCAAAACTCATTTTGCATATCAATAATTAAAAGAGCTTTTTCCATAAAATGTTTCTTGTTACCAGATAAAGGCATAACGCCAAATTCAGGGGCAGCACGCCAGCGCTGTCCCCTAGAATTTTTTGTTATGTGCATTACCATTATTGGTTGAGCTGTTTTATATGGTTAGAGAAATTCAATGGTAGCGATCCTAAAGTTTCTAATACATAGTCAACTATTTTTTTGTCTGAAATATAAAGCTCTATGCTATCACTTTTTTCAGGTATTAAATTAACACCACGATCAATGAAATAAAACCTTCCATCACCCTCTTCGTCATTTAAGCCAAACTCTATTTGATGAATTTCTTCATTAGATATATCAAAATTAATATAGAAATCTTTCACTTTTAGCCGCTGCTTCAGAGTGCTTTTGATAGAGCCAATTGGGACGAAAAAGCTTATCCCCGTATTTTGATAACTACTTTTAATGCTTTCTGAAATAGAAGAGCCACAACGATCAATTGCAAATATATTATCTGCTATAAAAATTGCGTGATTACATGCTGCATTTTTGGCTACAAAAGGAAAATCTAGTGTTGAGTTTTCATCAGATATTGCATATAAAGAGAACTTATCAATCAACTCGTCCAGATAATCAAGGCCATCATTAAAAGAATTTACCTTCCCCCATTTTTTAATGTAAGAATATAAATCATCTCTGTACTTTATAAGCTCTTTCTTTTTAATACCTTTTGACTGACTAGTAGATGAATCATACCTATCGTGATGATCAAGGCATAAGAAAACCAAATTATTTATATCAGAATTACTTCTATTTTTGTCAATATGAGCGATCTGACCTTTCTTTTCTCGAAAGTCATTTTCCAATCCAAAACATAGGGCACACCTACGCCTCGATTTTATTAACAGATCAGCTTCGCTATCTTCGCTTATTTTTACTCGCTTCAATGTCATAGATTACTTGATATTTACTCTTGCACATAACGCCTGGTTCAGCCGCGCCTCCGACGGCGTCGTCGTCGGGTGGAGGGGCGCAGCCCCGGAACGAACTGGAATCATTTGTTAGGCTATGTTTGAAAGCTTGAATAGTTTTTCTGCTTTATTTAGCAAAATCATTGAGATTATGATAAAAACTATAAACCCTGTAAATGCAACTCCTTGAGCAACGAATTCTGGAAAATCTAAATATATTTTCAAAAAGGCCCCAGCTACAAAAGAACTTAATGAACAAGCAAGGGATACAACTATTGAGACAGAATATTTAAATAATTTTCTAATGTCGGCTGTGTACATGGGTTTATAGCTTATTATTTTTTTCAATCCATCATAAGCAAGATTTATGAAAATAGACAAAACAACGAATAGATGAAAGCTCTTTTCGGCTTCATAAACAATTTGAAGACCATGAAGATAACCAAATACTATGAGTAGCCATATTCCAGCAATGATTACTTTGTACGAATTTCTATTCATAATTTTCTAGTATATTTCTTAATTTTTTGATTGAGATGATCGCATTTTTTGGCTCCTTATATTCTTTGAAACCAAATTTATCAGAAAACTGTTTTGAGTTTTCATTCATACTTTCAATAGCAATGTACTTATAGCAATATTTGTTAGAATGCTCAACTAAGAACTTTAGAAATGATTTACCACTTCCTACCTTGGTTTTATGAAAGAATATTCTTGCAATTACTATTGTATCTTCTTTCCAGTAGATTGGTTTTGGCTTATACCTTAAATACAAATCATAAGCTTTTCTTTTTGCTGAAATATTATTTGAAAGATCAGCATGAGCTAAAGACTCTTTATAGTTGAATCTTCCCACCAAAAAGGAATTTAAATCATCACAAAATTTTTCTATTTCTTTCATAATGATGAACTCGCTAAGAGCCTAACGCCTAAATCAGGTGCGCCGTAGGCGTCACCTGGATTTTTTTGTTAGCTGCGTGTCAGTTGTTTTGCATTTGTTTAGCTACTGAAACATCTGCACTGTTCTCTGAGTTTGCTAAACCACGTACAACACCTGAGTAGTCAGCAGCTGTTTTATTTTGGCTTAACTTAAAGTTGCCTACTATGTCTTCTACGACAACCTCAAGACCAACAACAGCTTTGACCAGTTTTTCTGTAAAACCTTCCGGTGCATCGGAAACTGACCAAGGGATATTTTGGTTGCGTTCATGGAAATCAGAAAGGTCATTAAGCTGCTTCAATATCCAAGCACTTTCATGTTTGAAATATATGCGCCCTCTTACATGAACAACAGAGTAATTCCATGTAGGAACCGCTTTCCCTGTATCCTTCTTTGATGGATAAAAGTTCGGACTGATATAAGCATTTGGTCCATGAAATATAAGCAAGACTTCCTGCCCCTCAGAACACTTTTCCCATAGCGGATTTGCTCTAGCAATGTGACTTTGCAGTGCTACCTGATTATTCTCTCGTTTTTGAAGATAAAACGGGACATGATCTGCACCTAAAATATTTTCCGTTGATACTATCAGCGTACCAAGCGGATATTCTTGAATAAATTCATGCAATCTATCCAAGTTTACTTCTTTGAATTTTGATGGAATGTGCATATTTACTCTTAGCACCTAACGCTTGCAGCAGGGGCGGCGAACACAGTGAGGCGTCCCTTTTGCCTGCACTTGTTAAGTGGCCCTGGCCGCTACGATGGTTGGGCTGGCGAGACTCCATTGATATTTTTGGCACCTGACCTCACCGCCAGCAGATTAATCTATTTTCTGTTTTTTGCTGAGCACTGATTCAGAGTCACTGAGGAGAAAAAAAAGCAAAGCACTTGTAAATGNCCAGCTCCGCCCAAAATTGAGAAACAGCATACTGCTTGCGCTGGCATTGCAAGAAGGATAATACACCTGATCTTGATCGCCAGATGGTACACACCTTCTTCTTTCTACTTGTACGGCACTTTCATATTACTAACCAATCTATGCACCCTGCCACTTAACGCCAAATTCAGCGGCTGCCGAAGGCAGTCCGCTGGAATTTTTTGTTAGGCTTTGCTATAAGATTTGAACACTTTTACTTTAATAAAAAGAAATGGAAATGCGTTCTTTTATTTTTTCTCTTTTATTGTACTCAAGTACTCTTCTTGCTTATTCAGAAGAGAGTTATATTGATGAAATTGCTTTCATTAATGCTGCCATAATTTCGATCGTACCAGTAATTAATTTTATTCAGCTTAAAATGAACTATAACCTACAATATAATGGTTCTGCTAAGGAATTTTATTTTTTGGGGTTTGCGGCAATTTCAGCAATTGCATCTGAATTATGCATGCTTATGAAAGAAAATGAAAATCAATCTAGAGATTATAAATCTCGATCATTGAGACCTCAAGTCCTTAAAAGCAGCTCTGCCTACGGCATTATTTTAGAAAGTATGTTGCTGAATAGAATTTTATTACAAGATATAGAAGATCTAAACTGTACTCTGTTATTGAGTGATTCAATTATTTACCCTGTTTCTATTGGTGGAAATTTAAAGTTAAGCATAGGATTAAAACGTAAAAATTCAACGTATGATCTTACGCATTTAGAATCAGTGTATGGCATGGAAGATGATTCATGGTTTGAAACTTTATGTATATCATACTGAAACTAAAGAATTAGGAAAAGAAAAAAAAGTTGTTAGTGTTTTTAACAGAACTGTTTTAACTAATGTTTGTATGGAATTAAGTGATTTAGATGAGTTGCCGCAACCTAAAAATATATCAGAATATCACTTAAGTACACTTACGGGAGAAAGTGTTGGCAAGTTTTTGGCCATCAATATGGATAAGAATCACTCAAGAGCTCATCAGCTCAATATCTGTAATAAACAGGATGGATACTTTGAACTTTTTAATAGTCATGAAATTTCTATTGAATCAGCATTGCAAGATTATATCGTAAATTTACATCTTCAAGAGACTCATGCCAGCAAGAAGTGGACGAGTACGATTTATATTATGGCCCTTACTTTGGGTTCAGGAGTGATCAATTACATCGCTTCATATCTTGTAGACTACGCAAGTTTCTATCTCTTAATAGGAAGTTGTGCCATTTGTTTCAATCAAGTTCAATACCCTGGAGTTCAGGCTTGTGCCCATCACTGGTTTTGCGTTTTTAGTTACGAGAGAGCTCGATTAGAACATCCTAGAAATTGTCCTCTGTGCGGCGTATAAAAGCCTAACGCCTGCGTGTGGGGCGCCGCATGCGTCCCAGGCTGCTTGCTGCCGACACCACGCAATTGTTAAGCCTTTTTGACGCCTGCATTATTAAGGGCACTCATGATAATTTCAGAGCTAATGAAATGCATTTTACCGCTGTGAGCACTCCCACGGATAACTAAACCACAGAATAGAACCCATCCATCTCTTCTGCAGAAAACTGGGGCTCCACTCATGCCATTAAAGTTATACTCAGAGGGCAAGCCACTCATTGTATAAATATCTTTTCCAAGCTCAGACTCTGCCAAGTTAGCAGTTCTGACCAATAGTAAGTCATTTATCTTTTGGCCATCATAATCATATCTTTCATTTGTATCTGGAAATCCAGCAACCATCAGCTCATCACCAAAACTCAGTTTCGATGTAGGGTATGAGCGATTAATAAAATCCCAAGAGTATAAATCTACGCCAGACTCTGCACAAAACAAACTATCGTTAATTTTAAAGAAAAACAAATCTTCCACATCATCTTTATTCTCGTGATTGTAGAATGTTGGAGTAAAGCCAGATTGTATTGGGAGTGCCATATTCGTATTAGGCATAAGCACCCGCACATACCTATGATTTGCCTTTTGATTTTCAATGACATGTTTGGCTTTGATGACGAAAACATTACCAAGATAATTAAGAATAAACGACGATCAATAGCAACATAACCCTGTTTTCAGCGGCAGCGAAGCTGTCCGCTGGAAAACTTTGTTATGCTTTTGCACGTCACTTATAAGCGGAGCAAGTATGATGAGGGTGCGCATAAAGATAGCAATAGCTTCACTTTTAATATTATTTCAGTGTCAAACACTTCATGCACAGGAATGCTGCACAGAGAGGCGCAAACACGATCTAGCATTTACTGGCCTTTTAGTCGGGTGCATAGGAACTGGTGTAACCTTGGGAATATGGGCATATTTAGATGACAATAATATAACTAAATACGTAATTAGCGGGACTTTTGTTCTTGTAATAATTCCAGGGGCATTAATACTTCGGCACTTACGACCAGCCCAATGAAATAGCTAAACCAGATAAAGAGCATAACGCCTGTTTCAGCCGCGCCGCCGCAGGCGGCGTCGGGTGGCGAAGCCACGAACTGGAAGCATTTGTTATGTTGCGGTTGCTCGTTGCTTGCGGCTCCACTCATGCTAATGCACTGAATTTTATGATGTTATTCCATATTACAGAATTCGTTTTCCTACTTACACACTTGATGTCTGGAACTTCTTCTCTTTACGAGACTCTTTAATAGGTCTACTATCTGGTCATATAGAAAAGGAGAAAACCTATGGCCTCACATATTTTGACAGATATAGCTGCAAGTATTTCAGAACTTAAAGCCAACCCCATGAAGGTTGTAGCCAGTGGAGAAGGCTTGCCCATTGCCGTGCTTAACAGGAATGAGCCTGCATTCTACTGTGTTCCAGCCAAGGCTTATGAAGCAATGATGGAACTCATCGAAGATATGGAACTTTTAGATCTCGTTAAAGAAAGAGCTGACGAAGAATCTGTAAAGGTTTCACTTGATGATCTATGAGCTTGAGTTCAAAAAATCTGCACTGAAAGAATGGAATAAGCTCAATCCTGCGGTGAAAGATCAATTTAAGAAGGTTCTTGAACGCAGGTTGAGCGATCCACATGTCCCTTCTGCAAAAGTTTCTGGCGCTCCAAACCTCTACAAAATCAAACTAAGACAACTTGGTTTTAGACTTGTTTACTCTGTTTCAGATAAAACGATCACCGTTTCTGTTATTGCAATTGGAAAACGAAATAGAAATGAAGTCTATCAAGTAGCTTTATCTCGACTGTTGAATTAGCAACATAACGCCTAAATCAGGTGCGCCGTAGGCGTCACCTAGATTTACTTGTTAGGCGTACTTTCTAATATGTTAGTAATTTCTGCTCTATCTCAATCTATTATGGAGCTTATTATATAAATTAGGGTTATATTATGGATGTTAATTTATTGAATAGGAAGCGCCCAAGCGATTCGGAGGTTTTAAGTGCAGATGAGTTCCAAGTGCAAGGAGCCACGCCTTGTAAAACTAATTTTAGTTGTCAGAAAAAATAAATCTTTATGATGAGGGGGGGGGGGAGCTAAAGAAACATCTATCAATCTTCGCCAGATATCATCATTGGAAAGCAATATATTATCCGAAAAGGCAATAACATCACTTGAGCTTTTAAATTTCAAAGTTATTACAAGTACAGCAAATCCACCATCTTTACAACTAAGAGTATCTGAAGAATATTGCCAGTGGGTTGGTTGGGTAACTTGTTTTGATGTTACATTTAAGCCTAATGAGTGGGTTATTAATCTTGTATATAGATTGGATAAAGATACGGATTTTTATTCTAATGAAGCAATAAAGTTTTTATACTCAAAAGCATTAGTATATTCTAGCTTTCAGATTTCAAGTCCAAGAACAATCATAATAAATAACATTTGCGAAGATGCATCTAAGAAGCATTTATTAGATAAAGGAGCTACAAATGATTTTTTTCTTAAAACGCCTATCGGTAAATTTATACGACGAGTTTTAAGTGACTTTAGCCTACAAATTAAAGATTCAGAAGTTGGATCATTTGTTAGTAAAAATACCGATTTAAAGCTCACGTTTGATGAATGATACATTCTTTGAATATGGGGACGCCTAACGCCCAAATCAGCCGCCGCCGAAGGCAGTCCGCTGGAATTTTTTGTTATGTGCGCTTACATAGTTGTTAGTACTGTACGGAGAAAAATAATTCATTTCTACTCTAATATTGATAATCCTGAATTCAGGAATCTTAACTATTAAGGGTGATATGTATTATGAATCCACTACCAAAAAGTGTGTCAACTTCTCAGGGACTAAGACTAGAGGGTGATGAAAGTGAAAAACATAAAGCCTCAGCAGTAAAACCCTTTATACAAAAAGAAGCTGGTTTTTCGGTTGCCTCTGAGCCAAAAACAAGAATAATTAGCAGTTTGTCAAGTGAGCAATCTGTTTTTTCCTTACAAAAAGCAGCTTTGGAGCAAACTGGAAGAAAGTACTTTTCTGAAAATTTACCTTTGATATTGACTCAAGCCTGAATCAGTGAGTTCTTAATTAATCTCGAGAAAATCGTGTAATTTAAGCTCCAACCTTACCGCAAATCACTTTATTACTACTTTGATCAGGAAATAACAGAACAATCCAGCAAAGAACCCAGCTGTTTTTGTCATTATTTTGAAATTCAGGCGATGCATCACCTACCAAGACCTGGCATTCATTTCAGAAAGACAGAATAATATTGATGGCTAACAAAGCATTTTTTCTGGATAAAGCCCCATAAACACTTGGAGTGCCGGGCTATATCGGCCAAATCGTAGTATTTTGCGACGGCCTGCCTCCAAAAAGCGGGCAGCCTGATAAATCAACTCCTGCATGACGGTTTTTATTCTTCTCCTTGCTGCCTGATGACGAACAGGTGACTGCGGCCCCAGCAAACAAGATTGCCCCATGTAACGCAGCATATTATAAGTTAATGCGCCCAGACACATTACTAAATCATTAGTATCGAACTTTCCAGAAGGAAGCCTTTCCAGATCCATATCGGTTTTTAATTCACTGTGAAATTGCTCACTGGTGGCGTGATTCTCATACAGCAGAATAACGTCGTTATCGCTGTATTCTTCTTCATTCAATGTTGTCCACCAACCTTCCAGCTCGTAGTCTGGAGTTAGAAACATCTGACCAACGGCATCTGACGTTCGTCTGACCATTTTGATAATCAGTCGCTGATGACCATAGTGAGCTTCATGGTTAATAGTCAAAGTCGCATAGTGCTTACCTGCTCGTAGCTCATGCCACTCTACCTTCGCTGCTTCAAACTTAGGTAGCCAGGCCTTGGAGGTGTACTGTTGGCGAGGATTCAATTTAATTATGTGGTCAACGTTAGCATGTTGAGCAACGGCCATGCGGGTATCTTCAGCATCGTGAGCACTATCGAGCCGAAGCAATATCGGCTGTTGCGTTATACGACGTACTCTCTGTAAAACGGCACCCAGGAATGGGATGAAATCATTTTGCGAGTGTTGCGAACCTGGTCGCAACTCACACCCCATGCACCAGCCTTCTTGCCCAAGGTAAGCCATAATGGGGGAGTAGCCGAAAAAGTGTTTATATGTCCAACTCACTCCTTCTTTCTTGGAGTTGCTATTGTCTTGAGGCGTGACATCCATATCTAATGGTATATGCTGTTGGCGATCAAGTTCTTTTGGAAGTGGTGTAAGCGGAGCATCAAGTTCTATAAGCAACTCAGCAAGACTTTCCTCAATCAGCGGAATAAGCTGGGTAGCATCTTCATTAAAGCGCTGGCGCAATCGACTGGCAGATGGCATCTGTTTTATTCCCATGCATTGCTGGAACCAATCGTCATGGCGAAGGGTGTCAATGGCGTCAAAGTCATTTTTGCCGAGGGCCAGCAAGCCAACATAAGCACGCACTAAATCAATATTGGCGATTCCATGTCGCTTCTTAATCTTACGGAGTGATTTTTTGAGGGATGTTTTTTTATTGAGGGCGTGACCAATAAAGGCAAGGCCAGCAAATGGTGTATAGAATTCCGTATCAGACTGCTCAAAATGGAGTTCCACAAAAATTCACCTATTCAGTGAAAAAACGAGTAGGTCGTATTTTAGCCTACACCCCTTTCGGTGGATGGCTTTAAGGCTTTTTTATTGCTGATGAAGTCACGGATTCAGG
>NZ_JOKH01000003.1:768049-769822 GCF_000722635.1 Endozoicomonas numazuensis
ACAAAAGCAAACAGCCGGGTAAAGAACTTGCGGAAATAGCGAGTTTCAATGGGGTCAAGCATCTCCCGAAGGTAGGTGTCACAAGGGACTTGTCCAACTCTGTATAACGATTTCAGGTTACGTAACTTATCCGGTTTTTTTACACAATCACGGTCAAACTGAAGCAGTGACGGATACTTCAAGTGCATGACGGCAAGACCGCTCATGATGGCGTCATGAAGTGGAATTGAATCCTCATTGATTCTTTTGCGAAAATCAGGAATTTTCGAAGCTTCTTTAGAGACAATGGTGATCAGTTTTTCAGCAACAGTCTTTCGATTGGATGGCGGCACAGTAAAATAACAACACACATAAAATCTGGAATAATCTTGTTGAAAGTTTACAATTTCCTGATTGTCGAGTCAGCCTTAATCCCTTGGTACTATTGATCGGAATCAATTAAGCGGGAATTGCTGACCATTTGTTATGTGCGCTTACTCAATTGTTAGCCGAGCTATTGGAACCAATACTAGAAAAATTGTCAAAACAGTAGATATCATCTTTTACACGGAGGTGGAAAATGCTACCAATTATTGATACTAATTTAATTTCAAGTGACATTAATGTTGAAGATTTGTCACTAGAAGTAGAATATATTTATAGAAATAGAAATATTAAACCTGTTGATATCGACTCTGTTTCGGATAAAAGTGAAAAGTCTCGAAAAAGTATCAGACAGCATCCATACCCCCCAAAACAGTGGCAGCGCGACTCTAGTAAACGTCTTAAAAGTGTTGATTCAACTGTTATTGCAAACAGAGCCGTTGCTACCAGTCCAAAAATAAATGGTTATGAAGACTCTCATACACGTTTCATTTATAAACATTTTGACTTTAACCATTTATCAGATATGGACATAGTTGATATTTGCAACTTTAGAGACTCTATAAGAGAGTGGAAAGATGAGGCATCAATTGAAGTAAGTGTCATTTTGTGGCCAGTTATTAATAAAATTAATAGATTAGAAAAAGAAAGATTTCCTAAATCTAGTTCTAGCTTGCATTTATTTACTATTACGATTCAAGATGATCAACACCGCGCTAACCTAGATGGTAAAATTGCAGCTTTTTGCGAATGTGGCATGAAAAATGATTTTATTGATATGGTAAGAATCGCTTCTAACCCTATTTTTTATGAAGAAAGTAGTTCACCTTTCAAAGTCCGTGGTGCCGCAAGGGCTTTATTCGAAACTGTCAAAAATTACTCAGAAGAAAATCCAAAAATTAAAGGAGTGGTTGGATTTCCTACAAGTAAAATTTCAGCTTATCTATTTAAAAAGGAAGGTTTTATTATCGAGCCTTAAACTTTAATGAGCACATAACGCTTGCAGCAGGGGCGGCGAACACAGTGAGGCGTCCCTTTTGCCTGCACTTGTTAAGTGGCCCTGGCCGCTACGATGGTTGGGCTGGCGAGACTCCATTGATATTTTTTGGCACCTGACCTCACCGCCAGCAGATTAATCTATTTTCTGTTTTTTGCTGAGCACTGATTCAGAGTCACTGAGGAGAAAAAAAGCAAAGCACTTGTAAATGGTTGTCTATTGCTCAGAACTGAAGGACTCCGAACTCTGTGCTGTCGTGGCACAAGGAAAGAAAACCTGAAACCTCTTGCCAGCTCCGCCCAAAATTGAGAAACAGCATACTGCTTGCGCTGGCATTGCAAGAAGGATAATACACCTGATCTTGATCGCCAGATGGTACACACCTTCTTCTTTCTACTTGTACGGCACTTTCA
>NZ_JOKH01000003.1:771136-773777 GCF_000722635.1 Endozoicomonas numazuensis
ACATAACGCTTGCAGCAGGGGCGGCGAACACAGTGAGGCGTCCCTTTTGCCTGCACTTGTTAAGTGGCCCTGGCCGCTACGATGGTTGGGCTGGCGAGACTCCATTGATATTTTTGGCACCTGACCTCACCGCCAGCAGATTAATCTATTTTCTGTTTTTTGCTGAGCACTGATTCAGAGTCACTGAGGAGAAAAAAAAGCAAAGCACTTGTAAATGGTTGTCTATTGCTCAGAACTGAAGGACTCCGAACTCTGTGCTGTCGTGGCACAAGGAAAGAAAACCTGAAACCTCTTGCCAGCTCCGCCCAAAATTGAGAAACAGCATACTGCTTGCGCTGGCATTGCAAGAAGGATAATACACCTGATCTTGATCGCCAGATGGTACACACTTTCTTCTTTCTACTTGTACGGCACTTTCATATTACTAACCAATCTATGCACCCTGTCACTTAACGCTTGCATGAGCCGCGCGCCTTAGGCGCGTCGGGTAGAGCCCCCTGGGGCGGAACGTACTCGATGCACTTGTTAGCACTATGGTCTACCTTTTTGAATGATATCTATAGTGTCTTTATAGTCATTTTGAATAGATTCTATCCTTTTTTCTGTAGTTGTTATTTTGCATTCAGTTTCGATAAATCGTTGTAAACTACCACCCTCGTATATATTAGAAACACTCAAACAATGTTTATCCCTGTACTCTTTCCATGAATTGTTTGATTCTAATAATAAAGATATTCCTTTTTCATTACTTATAACTTTTGATATTTCTGATATTTTTCTTTCAAGTTTCAATTCAACATTCTCTAGATTTTTTCCTAAACAGATATTCATTTCATACTGCGTACTTGCTAAAGTACAGTCGTCTAAAGCAAATATTGGTATGGATAAAAACGAAAGCAAGATAAACATGAAGATTTTCATTTGACCTCCATATCAAATAAATGCTTTTCTGCGATTCTTCTGTTTGTGAGCCCTTTTACTTCAATTTTTCTACCTCCAATGGTCATTTTATTCCATTTTAGGAATTCATCAGAGGCCTTGTTGGACTGTTTTGAATTTAAATATTTTAATAAAGTTGAGTTACGAAACTGTGGGCCACCAATATTGAATACGAACGAGACTAACGCATCATATTGGTTCTGATTAAGAGTACTAGTTACACTACCTTTTATAGTGCTTTCTGCTATTAATATATCCTTTCTAAGTAACTCCTTTGCTCTTTTGACAGTTATGCCTTTAAGAAATGGCTTTTCGCTAGGAACGATCCCGTTACAAACACCTTTATGTATTAGGTGGCCTACACCAATAGTACAATGACCAGAATTCTTACCTAAGTCATTATATCGTGTTAACTGTATGCCTCCTTCCAGTTTTATTAAATGATCTAAACCTACATCACTGATTTTCACTTACATTTCCTCTTTTTATTTTGAGCACAGAATAGTGCTAACGCCAATTTCAGGGGCTGCGCCGCAGGCGCAGTCCCCTGGTAATTTTTGTTAGGCGCTGGGCTCAATTCTAATTGCTATGTTTTCTTGATATATGAGACATTATTACAGAAAATGTAGCAACTAATTGTATCCCACAGTGCAAAGGGCAGCTGACTTTTTGAGATTTATTTTTGTCCAAACTTCCTAAGAAGGAAGCTTCAAAGTGTGTTTTATGATGCGAACTTCTTTTATGCTCTTCTTGAAACTCTTGGCCACAAGAGGGGTAGGAGCATGGAAACTTTCTTTTCCGAGTTTTACTATCAATGTAAGACTTGTGACCACCAGAGCTTCTGGAAGATAAAGACCTTTGCTCTGTTCCAGGTTCAAAAGATTGTACTTGAATTAAAGGAGGAGGTGGTGGCAATGTATGCTGAAAATGTATCGGTTGCGAAAATAATAAAAATTGTTGTTGACTATAAATCGAAATTGCTTCCTGAATTAGTGATTGAACCAGCGAGTTTGCTGCTTCACTATCTAAAGTTTCTTGGTGGGGATTATTAGAAAAAACTGAAATAATTGCTTGCTCAGAGTGGTTAATTGCATCATCTAGGGTTACACCAGCTCTGGTTGAAATTTTTAAACTAAAACCAGACTGAAGCGAAAAAAAGTATTCATCAGCTTTCAGAGTCATGCAAATAATTACAAGACAATAAACTGATATATGGATTTTGCTCATAACTGCCCAATAGCTCATCATAAAGTTATAACAGTAAAGCATAACCCTGTGATTGCGCCTAACGCTTGCAGCAGGGGCGGCGAACACAGTGAGGCGTCCCTTTTGCCTGCACTTGTTAAGTGGCCCTGGCCGCCACGATGGTTGGGCTGGCGAGACTCCATTGATATTTTTGGCACCTGACCTCACCGCCAGCAGATTAATCTATTTTCTGTTTTTTGCTGAGCACTGATTCAGAGTCACTGAGGAGAAAAAAAAGCAAAGCACTTGTAAATGGTTGTCTATTGCTCAGAACTGAAGGACTCCGAACTCTGTGCTGTCGTGGCACAAGGAAAGAAAACCTGAAACCTCTTGCCAGCTCCGCCCAAAATTGAGAAACAGCATACTGCTTGCGCTGGCATTGCAAGAAGGATAATACACCTGATCTTGATCGCCAGATGGTACACACCTTCTTCTTTCTACTTGTACGGCACTTTCA
>NZ_JOKH01000003.1:773840-778020 GCF_000722635.1 Endozoicomonas numazuensis
TAACGCTTGCAGCAGGGGCGGCGAACACAGTGAGGCGTCCCTTTTGCCTGCACTTGTTAAGTGGCCCTGGCCGCTACGATGGTTGGGCTGGCGAGACTCCATTGATATTTTTGGCACCTGACCTCACCGCCAGCAGATTAATCTATTTTCTGTTTTTTGCTGAGCACTGATTCAGAGTCACTGAGGAGAAAAAAAAGCAAAGCACTTGTAAATGGTTGTCTATTGCTCAGAACTGAAGGACTCCGAACTCTGTGCTGTCGTGGCACAAGGAAAGAAAACCTGAAACCTCTTGCCAGCTCCGCCCAAAATTGAGAAACAGCATACTGCTTGCGCTGGCATTGCAAGAAGGATAATACACCTGATCTTGATCGCCAGATGGTACACACTTTCTTCTTTCTACTTGTACGGCACTTTCATATTACTAACCAATCTATGCACCCTGTCACTTAACGCCTGGTTCAAGGGCGCTGCCGCAGGCAGCGTCCCTTAGAACCATTTGTTAGGTTCATGCACAAATTTTAAGGATAGAATTTATACGATGGACAGCAAGGTTTCTAAGTTTTTTGTTCTCACTAATGGAGTAACAATCAGCATATTGCTCATAGCGCAAAAGCTTGCCTTGTTCTTTATTATTACCGTAGGCCAGTTGCTTCCATTCTCTGCTCAGGCGAATACGCTGATGAATGGCGAGAGGCTTAATTTCATTTCTGATGACAGACCTATGCTTGTTGAAACTGGACTCATTAAGAATGTCCATAGTTTTGAGGTCGCTTTCGATCAGGGCATTCAGGTCATCACGGAAAACAGCACTAATACTGTCCAGACTTTTTCTGATTCTTTGCCTTTGGAAGAAGCTAACTCGGAGCAAGTAACCGAAGATTGCAAGACTGAGAGTGATCAGGAGTGTGCCGAGAGGGTGGCTTTCAACATACTGGATTACATCAGTGATCATATTGCGTACATCCTTGGTTTGTTTTTGGCTTTATGGATAATTTTCAGTTGAGTTTATGGAATGATAAGTATGCCCTATTTTGGAACCTAACGCCGCCTTCAGCCGCGCGCCGAAGGCGCGTCGGCTGGAAGGCTTTGTTAGCTGTGCATTGGCACATGCCCTGATATTTGGGGATTATTTATTCGTCTGGGCTACTTTTATTAAGTTCATTAATTAGATTTGTAATTTCTCCAATACCCTCAATCTCATACCAATTAACAGCTAACAAAAAACTCACATTTTGGTTTGTGACAAAGTACTCCATTCCATATGCTTGCTCTAGAATACTACATAGTTTCTTCCCATTTTTTATACAGGCCATTTTGTTTTTATTAACATCTCTTTGCTCAAAAAAAATGAACAAAGGTTCATCCTTTAATTTTTTAGAATAACTGAACTCCCATGGTTCAAGAGCAATGGATGTTGACTCATGCCCAATTGATAAATGGCCTGATAACTTATCAGGGTGGAATTTTCTAATCACTTCACCAATGTATTTTTCAGCTTCCCTTTCACTTAACTCATAACATTGCACATTTGCCCGAATAGATGATTCCATAAATTCTTGTAGATGATTCATACAGTTACCTCCTTGTTGCAGGGATATTGTCAATGAAAATGTGCCCCCTGATACGTTCTTTGCCTCTACCTGGTGTCTGGTAACCAATATGAGGTTGATGGGGGCCAGCTCCTAAAGTTCCGTCGCTTCGAATATTATTCCACTCTGGTATATCAACATTTACAGACGCACCGTTAGATGATGTATATTCAGTAGGTATACTTTTTCCATTGATGTCTTTACCCCACTGTGTGACTTTAAAATTCTCTCTAGGGATACCAGTTCTTTTAAATGCTTCCTCCAATCCATCCTTAAAGCTCTTCCCTGTTCCTCTGAAATCTACATCTTTTTTCGGGTTAAAACTCCAATGTTTCCCAGATAGCTGATCAAGTGACATTAAGCTCCGAACTTTAGCTGGAGGCGCAATCACGGAAAATATCTTGCCATATCCCGCCAGTTCATCCCTCGTCACCTGATCTAGACTGTTCCACTTTTTGCTGACTACTCTTCCCGTAGCTTTATCAGCAAAATCAACGACAGCATCTACTGCTTCCCCGGAAGCTGTCAACCCATTGAGTACTTTCTGAGTCTCTTCAGGGAAATGTTCATAGGAAATTTTGACCATTCCCTGAACAGTTCGTTCAATACCCTGAGATACCGGGTCTTCACCTCGGCCAATGGCGGCGATGGCTTTTCGAAAGCGATAGCCTCCGAGGCCGTCACTGCCGTCAATTCCAGTACTACAACCGGACTGGCAATGTTGTTCAAAATTCTGGCCTGGCAGTCGCTCGGAGACTGGGTGACGATAATCGGGCTGATAAATTTGCGGTTCCGGGTGAACCTGTGGCTGAGAATAACGCTGGTACAGTAAGGTCGATGGGTCAGAATCCAGGTACCCGGGTGTTTCTATGGCACCCTCTGCCTGAAGTAGCTGCATGACTTTTTGCTGCCCCTTGACCCTAGCCATCGACAGAGGAGTCTGTCCTGCTTCTGTCACAGGGCTGTGCCAGACTTTTTCCCTCAGTTGTTCAGCAACACTGATCTGGTTGCCAGCACGACTGGCCAGATGCAGGCGGGTTACCCCTCGGGCATCGGCAGTATTGACATCGGGAACTCGATTGAATTGTTGATCCGACAACCATTCAAGCTGTTCGTCAGTGCCTGAGACGACCTTCCTTGAACTGTTGGCAGGCAGTACTGCCTGAATAGTGAAGACAGCATAAGCCTGGAAGGCTTTCAGGAATGAGTGATTATTGATATCCCAGGATCTTTCCGGGTCGGAAGGCAAACGTGAGCGAAAGTTGCCACATTGCACTTGTGCATAGTCACCGGATATTGAAGCATTACAATCTAACGGAGGCAGCAACGCATTAAACAGAACAGGGGCCAGGTCATCAGACGACGTTCGATCAACGACCTGAAAGTAGCAGGGGTTATTCTGGTCAAAAAGGGTGATTCGGTCAGTTTCGATACTGAGCGCCAAAGCGTGTTGCTCCGTGATGATCAGATAATGACCCGGTATGGGGAGTCGTTGTATATCCTTGAGTAGCGCTGGATTCAAGCAATAAGTGCAAGCGACTCCCCGGTGTAGACTTCGAGCGGAGTTCGCCCACCTAATACTTTTCTCGGCATGGTATTGATTAACAATTCAGCTTCTCGAATCTCTGCTGCTGTCAGCCCCCCGAGAGCCATTTTCTTAGGCCAGGTTCGACGGATGATGCCATTAGTATTCTCGTTCGTTCCTCTCTGGTAACTGGCATAAGGCTTGGCAAAAAATACATCAGCACTCACTGCTTTAGCTACCTTTTCATGAGCGGCAAACTCACCCCCGTTATCCAGTGTGATGGTGCAAACAGATGATACCCGTCCCAGCAATTTAATCATGCTATCTGCAACCGTTTCTGCTTGCTTGTTGTCCACTTTATCAATCAGTGTGAAGCGGCTTTTTCGGTCAACCAATGTCACCAGGTGAGCGTCCTGTCCAAATACCGTGTCACCTTCCCAGTCTCCCAGGCGAGACCGAAGATCTACAACCTCAGGACGTTCAGTAATATCAACGCGATTGGGTATCAGGGAACGTCCCGCCTTGCGTTTACCGCCCTTGCAGCGTCTCTTTCCAAAACGAGGCAGCTTCTTGTACAGTGTGCCTCCGCTGGCCTTGTTATCAGCGATACGAGCGTAAATAGTGGTATGGCTCAAGGTGATTTCAGGGATCTCGATTTTCATCCTGCAGCTGATGTTCTCAGGTGACCAGCCAAGCAGCAGACCATTTTCTATAATCGGCATTTGTCGTTCATCGACTTTACTGTATTTTCTGGCTGACACTCTACGATGAATAGCCATACTGTGAGCTGTCTCGGCACAATAACCGTTGCCATCAGTATTGCGTTGAAGCTCCCGAGATAAGGTGCCTGCACTGGTGCCAATTCTCTCTGCAATCTCTTTCTGCGTAAGACCTGTCCCAAGAAGAGCTTCGATCTGGTATCGTTGCCCCTGAGTCAGTTGCTTGTATAGTTTGGTTTGTGTATTCATTCCTGACTTCCATTTCTGAGTGTGAGAGCTACAGAATGTACCAGCAGCTGGCTCACATCTGAAATATCAGTCGATTGCACTTATTGTATTAATCCAGC
>NZ_JOKH01000003.1:780644-789385 GCF_000722635.1 Endozoicomonas numazuensis
TAACGCTTGCAGCAGGGGCGGCGAACACAGTGAGGCGTCCCTTTTGCCTGCACTTGTTAAGTGGCCCTGGCCGCTACGATGGTTGGGCTGGCGAGACTCCATTGATATTTTTGGCACCTGACCTCACCGCCAGCAGATTAATCTATTTTCTGTTTTTTGCTGAGCACTGATTCAGAGTCACTGAGGAGAAAAAAAAGCAAAGCACTTGTAAATGGTTGTCTATTGCTCAGAACTGAAGGACTCCGAACTCTGTGCTGTCGTGGCACAAGGAAAGAAAACCTGAAACCTCTTGCCAGCTCCGCCCAAAATTGAGAAACAGCATACTGCTTGCGCTGGCATTGCAAGAAGGATAATACACCTGATCTTGATCGCCAGATGGTACACACCTTCTTCTTTCTACTTGTACGGCACTTTCATATTACTAACCAATCTATGCACCCTGCCACTTAACGCCAATTTCAGCCGCGCGCCGCCAGGCGCGTCGGGTGGAGGGGCAACGCCCCGGAACGAACTGGAAATTTTTGTTATGCGCATTTTGCTCGAACCCAAGCATCAAACTCTGATATTTTTTGTGGTGTATTTTCTAAGAACTCATTCAGAGATTCATACCTATAGTTTGTTAGCTTCCCGCTTGAGTCTGGAATAAAAATTATTGGCTCATTAGGAATGACATCAGATTTTTCTTGAAGTTTAAGCTCTTTTATCATGCTTTCATAGAAAGAGATATTGTTATAGTTTTTATCGGAATAGAGTTCATCAGAAGAGATACCTTCAATCCTTAATAGTTTTGAATTTTTATTCCTAATGTATGTAGCGAATCTATATGCCAAGTAATCTGAAACTTCATTTGTGTTTGATAAAATCAATGGACGACCATCAAATGATCCACCTATTCTTTGCTCTGTTTTTTTTCGCTTCGCAGAAAAGCCACCACCTGTAAAGAATGATGAAAATGTTGATGCAATTGTTGTTACAATTTTAAAGAGCCTACCTTCAAAATAGTTTGTTTGGCTATTCAATATAATTGACACTTCATCTGAACAAATAATCGCACATAAGAATATATTTTGAGCATCAGTAGGAGCTTTACGATGTAATACATTATATGTGGACTCTAAAGCTTCCCACATTAACCCAGTGAACCGGTTATCTTTGATACTATCTTTTAAGTATTTCTTGCTTAAACCGATTCCATCTAAACGAATACATAAGTATTCATCTTCAGATACTTTAGAAACAACTTCTGACTTTTCTTCGATTATCCTGAAGTGCTCTTCATATTCGCAATACTTCTCTAGCAATTTTACTTCTTTCAATTGTACTTACTCCGATGATGCGCATAACGCTTGCAGCAGGGGCGGCGAACACAGTGAGGCGTCCCTTTTGCCTGCACTTGTTAAGTGGCCCTGGCCGCTACGATGGTTGGGCTGGCGAGACTCCATTGATATTTTTGGCACCTGACCTCACCGCCAGCAGATTAATCTATTTTCTGTTTTTTGCTGAGCACTGATTCAGAGTCACTGAGGAGAAAAAAAAGCAAAGCACTTGTAAATGGTTGTCTATTGCTCAGAACTGAAGGACTCCGAACTCTGTACTGTCGTGGCACAAGGAAAGAAAACCTGAAACCTCTTGCCAGCTCCGCCCAAAATTGAGAAACAGCATACTGCTTACGCTGGCATTGCAAGAAGGATAATACACCTGATCTTGATCGCCAGATGGTACACACCTTCTTCTTTCTACTTGTACGGCACTTTCAGATTACTAACCAATCTATGCACCCTGCCACTTAACGCCTGGTTCAGCCGCGCTGCCGACGGCGGCGTCGGGTGGAGGGGCGCAGCCCCGGAACGAACTGGAACCATTTGTTAGGTGCGTTGTATCCGCTTGAATACGAGGCTTTTGATTTCATTGGGGGTTAATCTGTAGCTTGGCCCCATTGAGTTTTGATAAGTATGCACTTCATTGTGGCATGAGTTACATAGAGAAATTAAATCTAAATCGTTTTCTTTACCTATACGATCATAAATCAAATGGTGAACACATTCAGCCTTTTCATTGCAAGCTTGGCATTTACGTCCATCTCGGACAAGAATTCGACTTCTTGTTTTTTGCCATTCTGATGATTCGTAGTAAGAACCGAAAGTAGTTTTATCTACTATTTTTAATTCACCAGATACAATTTCTTGATAAATTTTTTCTTTATATGATTTTTTAGCTTTATCCAATGCTTGAGAATAACCTTTATACCAAATATCACATGCTTTCCATCTTCTTTCTTCAATTGTTGGATCAAAATCGGGTAGCTGATAGATGTTTTCTACTTTTTTCTTTGAAATGCTTTTTATGTGTTTACCACATTCTAAACACTGAATTACAATACAATTACTCTTTTCATCGTATTGCCGATATGTTATTAATGTTTCAGGATGTTTACATTCCGATGGAGAAATTGGTTTTGGTTTTTTACTTTCATATTCTGCATTAAAACCATCCCAATCAAAATTGGGTATTTTACCGTCTTCACCTGTAATTCTATCTATGATTTGGTTTCTTAAATTCCACCAACGTTGATATTCTATATCTTCATCTCTTTTTAAATCTTCCTTAAATGAAGGTAGATTCTCCCAATTTATAATTGAGTCTTTTCTATGATCTTTGACGATGCAACCACAACTTGAGCATTGACTTACTATGTGTGTAGTATTGTCAGCATGTGTTTTGAGTTTGAGAGAATGATTTTCATGTAAGCAGAGATCAGGTTTCTCTGGTTGAGGAAATTCGGCTTTGAATCTTTCTAATGCTAAATCTAATTCTCCCTGGTATACATCTATTTCTCTTGGGGTTAATTGATTACTATCAATAACTCTTTTTGATTTTTTCTTTGCATTATTGAATTTTTCTACTAGCTCTCTACGATTCGGATCACTTACAGTTGTTCTTACTAAAATTCTATATAATTCGAGTTCTATTCCTCTCCAGTGTCGTAAATCTATGAAGTACTTTTCAAATGGATTTTCATCAAATGGATATGACAATATTACCTCCAATATGTGGTAGCACCTAACGCCGCCTTCAGCAGCCGCCGTAGGCGGTCTGCTGGAAGGCTTTGTTATGTGAGCATTGTTTGCACAATATCTTGTATTAGAGCACACCGACATTGATTTATTTGCTCTTTATTTCTCCCAGTTTTGCGAGACTCAATTCTAGTACAGGTATTACACCACTGACCTTTTGTAACACCAGAAAAAAGTTTCTTGAAGTCTCCATGCTCATAGCATTTCCATATACCGTTGGCAGTATCATGTGCTGAAAGATATTCTCCTCCGAACCGTTGTGCTATTTCAGATAATTTTTCTGGTGTATAGACATAGTGACGGCGACCACCAAAATTTAAAAGATTTACTCCTTCATTATTAAGTTTTCTAATCCAATGCTTCTCTAATTCTTCTAGTTTTTCTTCAGCACATTCCTCTAAGATAAACAATCTTGGATATTTATTTAACTCAAGTAGCTTGTTTATCCAAATATAGACAGCACTTTTTTTTCGAAAACTATCAGAAATATGATTGTAGTATCTGACAGTAGGTTGGACACTTTTGCCAATGTATTTAATTTCTTTACTGTCGGGATCAACAAGAGCGTAAATCGATGGTTTTCCAAAAGGAGAAACTGCGATTTCATATGATTCGGAATATTCTGAAATTTGCATGATGCTCCTTGCTCACATAACGCTTGGTTCAGGTGCGCCGTAGGCGTCACCTGGAACCACTTGTTATGTGTCTTGGTAGGTTAAGCTGCTAGTTCTTTTAATGGTCTTGGTTTTTTTGCATAGAATAATGTAACTCCACCACCAACCTCTGCTGTTTGGGGGCTAAGATACCTTTCTTCTTTTTCTTCTAATAATTCCTTCCAACGAGCTTCTATATCACGCCAAGGCTTCTTATTTATCCTCTCAATACTATACCAATGATATATTTCTCCCCAACTTATGAAAGTTGAACCATTGGCGTATAACTCATCTAACCGTGCCCAAAGTTGATCTCTATGTCTTTTTAGCATTACAGCAACCTCATAAATAAACTTCAGCTGCATCATACATAAAATAATTTAGCGATACACTAAATATTTTTAAGACTCCATAAAATTATTTATAGTGACCTTATTTATAGTACTGACACATAACATATTATCTGAGGGAAACACGACATTCACCAGACCCATAAACACCAAGGCCTGTTGTTAACTCCGCTTTGAAATGACCTTCTTCCACCGGTTTGAGATGACCCATTTTCAGCAATACTTTTGACCCGCTTTCAACGGTTAAGTTCACTGTGTGTTTCAGGTTTATTTCTTGGAAGGAGTGCCTTTGAGTAACCCAGCTTTGCGCTTCTCTTTCAGGCGGTAACTCTCACCTTTGATATTGAGAGTCGTCGCGTGATGCAACAACCGATCAAGTATCGCTGTAGCTATAGCTTGATCACCAAAGATTTCACCCCAATCAACAAAGCTTTTATTCGAGGTCAGGATGATGGGTCACAGTAGGAATGCCGGTCACCCGGCCCCCCCTGCGCAGATCCGTACAAGCACTGCTAGCGCATACGGCTCCTACCTCGAGTATTTGACGCCAAACCGCTGCTCCGGCCATGGGTGAAGGACTTTGACCTTTGGGAACACAGTATTTACGAAGGCACCAAACTTCTTCCAGTTCAGGCGACTTCGTTGACTGCGCCGCTTAAGGGCTTTGTACCATATTCTCTGCACTGCAGTTCTGAAAGCATTTATCCTACGGCTATTACCCGGTACAGCAAAGTAGTTCATGTGCCCTTGAATGACACGTTTTAACCACTCCAACTGTTCCGGCACAGCTTCATGCCTGTGCTTCATAAGATGGTCTTTAATGCCTTGCAGCGTTGTCCGCATTCTCTTCTTGCTGGTCTCTCGGACGACTGTGAAGCGTTCATTACTTCGGGTCACACTGCAGAAGTGGGTGAAGCCGAGAAACTCAAAGGTTTCTGGCTTTCCTGCTCCCAGTCTCTGCAAGTCCTTTTTGGCAAATCGCCCAAAACGAATAAGCCGGGTTTTATTCTCGTGTAGAGATAAGCCGAACTCTTTTAGTCGATCACCAAGTTCCTGCAGAAACCTCTGTGCTTCCCATTCCAGTTGGAAACCCAGCACACTGTCGTCAGCGTAGCGCACAACAATAACCTTGCCCTGCGCATTCCTTTTACGCCATTGATTAACCCATAGATCGAACACGTAATGCAGATAAATATTGGATAGCAAAGGTGATATCACTGATCCCTGCGCTACACCTGCCACGCTTCGGACATGCCGACCATCGTCGGCATAGTATCCTACTTTTATCCACTGTTTTACCAAGCGGATAATGCGCTTGTCTTTCACCCGGTGCTCTAAAAACCTGATTAGCCATTCATGGTCAACCTGATCGAAAAATTTCCGAATATCCAGGTCCAGCACCCAATTCACAGGATTTCTTTTGATTCCCACAGTCAGTGCATCCAGTGCATCGTGCTGGCTTCTCGCAGGGCGGAACCCGTAAGAGAAACCGAGGAAGTCTTCCTCATAAATCCCTTCCAGTACCTTGACTACAGCCTGTTGGACGATTTTGTCTTCCAGACACAGGATGCTCAAGGGGCGTTCGCTCCCGTCTGCCTTGGGGATACAGACCCTTCGGGCTGGACGAGGCCGATAACTCCCTAGATGCACCTTTTCGTGCAAAGCTTTCAGCCGGGCATCCAACTCCTGCTGATAGGACTGCCAAGTGACGCCATCGACCCCCGCCGATGCGTTTCGTTTCAGTTGAAAGAAACTTTCTTTCAGCAGGTTCAGAGTGTGGTGATGAAACAAAGCAGTGAATTGTAAGCGACTGTCCTTCGCCGCTGCTTGACGTATACCCGGCAGGTTGGACGAGGTGTTAGTCCGGCTCTGAGTCCGGCCACCGACACCCTGCTGGATATTCCTCTTGGTCAGACCACTTTCCTCCACAACCTCCGCCGCAGGTGACCTGCTTTGTTCGGCTGCTTCTCAGGTACTATTAGCCTGTCCGACTTCCTGCCGACGACAATAGGCGTGTGGTTTTTAACCTTCCCCATTGCGTCTCCCATGGCTATTACAGGAGAAACCGGCAGGATCTCCCGAGTTCCGCACAAGATGCGTACCCGCATGCACAAGGTCTACGACTGCGTGAGGTTCACCAGCCACTTGCGATTTAGCGCAATTGGTGATTTTGCTTTCTGCAGAACATAACAACATCAGCACCTCAAACTATTTGATTTCGCAGCTCAATACTTAGCCTACTGGCACCCCTGTCAACGCTTCACCGGTTACCTTACGGTAGCAGGCGCATGACTCGGGGCTGGGGCGGCTCGCCTGCCTTACCCCACAGGGACTTTCACCCTTAACATCTTGCCGATTTATCTCGGCGCTCTAAGCGTTCAAACAGGTGGCAGACTCCAATGGCACTGACTTAAGCCGCCTTCCCTTGGTATTTCTTGAGTCTGCGGGCCTGCGCTCTTGGGTGTTGTAGCCTTTTGTGCGGCTTTGGGCGTTTCTTTACAGCCCTTGGTTCTGCAACATGTTGACCGATTATCTCCAACATACTGGCGATCTTCTCTTCAAGCCAGTTACCGGCTGCTTCCAGCAGCGTTTGATGGAACAAATTTGTGGCTGTCCTTTATATTCGGTGGCTGTCCTTTATATTCGGTTCGTGGTAGATTGCCGCCTTCGCAGAAATGATGAGTTCAAGAGCGCTAAACAGGGAAGTTATTTTTAGACAGTTCCTTAGGTTTAGTGGTTCTATCAAGGTTCTGACCAACTATTTCCCAAGGTGCCTGCAGACCAAGGCCGAGCATGAATATCTGGTTGCCGTCCATGACTACTAAAACCTGTGAGTTTCCGGGTCGGGTATTATCGGTCAGATATCAGAACGAAATCCATAGCAAACAGCGAAGAGCCAAGGAATTTTGGAAAACAATAAACCATTTTTTCGAAGAGACTTTGCCTGAAATTGCGGATTCTTTGATCAGTAGAATCAATGATAATTTTCATCGTCGGAACCCTGCATCTTGAATTCGTTTGGGTATAGATCGCTCATACCAGCCTCTACTGAAATTGCGACCAGCGCAAAGTCAGCAGATGAATAAATGCTATCTTATGAAGGTTTTTCTGTATGGATAGCTTCGAGAGTTCTTCGCGAGGTAGTTATGTCATTAAGCCGATTTTATTTGTTTGGTCTATCTGCAATATTGTTTGCTATTCTGTTTTCCCTAAGTATGTACTCACAAGGTGGGGGTATTGATCATTGTCACATTGATGCGATCCCGGCATCTATCGCTGAAAATACTGAGATAAATCTGTTGCCTGGCAATGAAACCATAAGTCTTGAGTATGAAGGCTATCCATTACTTATTACCTCAGGGCTGGCGTGTTCTACCGATGTGCAGTCTGGTTTAATCACCTTGGCTAGCTCTTCTTTTCAGGAGGAAGTAGTCATTCCTGTTCAGGCTCAAGAAAGCATTTTGTTGTCGTTTCAGGATGTAGTCGTTGATGATGTTGTGCAAGTCACCAGTATTGCTGGTACCTCAGATTCATTATGGCATGAAACACGTGAGATCCATTTTAGAACTGAAGAGCAACAGTATCAGCTCCTCGTTGCAACGTACGGTTCTCTGTCACCCGATATTGTTCTGTATGATAAGCAATCAACAAACCTTCCTCAGACCATTAAACTGAAAATACTGATCAATCAGCTGGCTGATGATTCTTCAACCGCTTCTAACACGCTGGAGCTAGGCGGTGGAGAGCAGAATACCATGAACACCATTGGGCTTAGCGTATTATTCCCAATCATATTCGGTTTAACCGAGGTGGCGTGGGTGCTTAGTTCTGCGAAAATTCTTGGGCAAAGCTATTTTCCCAAGAGGGTCAAAGTATTTGTGTGTGCATCCAGGCTGGTAACGTACCTGTTTACGGGAGGGATCACTCTTTTGCAGGATATTGTTATACATACAACGTATGCTTTGGTGAAGAAGGAGCTTCTTCCCTTTTTCTGGATGCCTCTGCCATTTCTCTCAGGGGTGTTTGAGTTTGTGTTTCTGGATACGGAGCTCCGGGAGTTAAGGCAACAACAACTTTTACAACCGGAAAGTGAGACCCCTTAACCCAATGGCACTGACTTAAGACAAAATCCCTGAAATACCAAGGCTTGCTCAGGAAGAAAAACGACGAAGAGCCAAATTTCTTTACAAGTACTCAAGCATATGGAATCGAATATTTCTGGCTCATTGATCAGGTGCTATGCAAGGCGCAATGGCGGGAGCATAGCAAGCTATGTGACCAGAGTTGCAACGCAGTCAGAGTGCCTGAGCAATGAGTTAGAAAATATGATTTCATATGCTTGGGTACTTATCACGTACTTGGCAAGCTGCCTGAACCAGAAATGACCCACAGATTTTACTGACGAGGCGAAAGTTTAAACCAAGCTGGCGTAATGGTTTTAAGACCGGAAGAATTCCCAGAAGTTTCAAATAAAAGTTTTTTGAGAAAAGTATTTTCTAATCCCAAAATGAGCCTGAAGGAAGCGTCAAGCCAGTGCTTTCAGGCCTTTCGTTCAAAAATTGATTGAAACAGTGATTCTCTGGCAGTCTGTAGCTGCTCTGCTGCTTCATTATCGCCCATGCTTGTAGCTCTTGCTTCAAGTTCTTCAAGAGTGATCCCTTTTT
>NZ_JOKH01000003.1:793834-917146 GCF_000722635.1 Endozoicomonas numazuensis
GTCATCATGTTTTCATAGCGATACTTTTTTCTTTCTTTTCCCTTTGCATCTATTTCTGTTTCCGCAAAAAAACATGGACGATGAAAATTCAGGTAAGGGGTGAGATGGTTTCTGTTAAACTCATTGATTTCTGTCGCATACTCTTGAGGAATATGAGCGTAACCAAGCATCTTTCTTATGATTGCTCCGTTTTTGCTTTCTACAAGAGCATTGTCGTTTGTTCTTCTTACTCTTGATTTTGTGAAATTTATACGAAGTTTTTCAAGTAATTCAGATACACGACCATTGATGTATTCAGATCCGTTATCTGAGTGAAAACCCCTTAATTTAAAGAGGAATGCGGCCAACAGCTCTTCCAGAACAGGAATCAGAAATGTCTCGCTGATCTTCTCAACAGAGCAAACCACTTGATATTGTGTGACCTCATCGACAGCGTTGATATGGTACACACCTTTTTACTCTGTCTTGATCACCCTGATGAACCGTATCGATGCGTATGAACCCCGGTTGTCCTTCTGGTCTGGGCTTTTGTCGCACGCCAATTGCCCTATTTGTCGGCCTGGTGACGTCTTTAGGCGTTCGGATGTTTCGGTATGTCTTTGACTTTCTCAGGTTGTATATGTGCGAGACAGAGATACCCTTCAGTCGTTTATACTTCTGATCACCCTGTTCATAAGCCCGTTCACAGAGCCTCTTGATAGCCGCACCATTAAGGCCGTTGTGGAGGCGATCTGTAGCAGCCAGAAGTCTTATGTCGGCTTTGGTGTACTGGCTACTGAAACCATTGATCGTGCGCTGTTTTCGCCTTAAATGGCCTTCAGCAAGGTAAGTGTTGATAAGGCGGGTGATTTGAGTCCTTGAGTAGCCTGTAGCGACTGTCAGGTAGCGCTTGATAAGCCCTTTATCTGGACGGAGAAGAGTTCGATATCGGAAGTGCCTTAAAATCTCTTCAATCCATTGATAACACTCGTCTTTCGACTCCCAGCCTGGTTCTATTACTGGTGCCTGTTCGAGTAATTCTCGAACCTGCTGAAGGGTCTTAATGAGCCTCGTATTCATAATGATTTTCATCCACTAATCATGGACGAAAGACCTAAAGGCGTGAGGCTCATTTCATATTGGAAATAAGAGGCTCCTTTAGGCTCATTTCATATTGGAGAAGACTAGCATTTGTTATGCGCCTTGGTTTAGACTATATTGATGCGAATTGAGAAAATACAGCTTGATTTTCTATTTGTAGCATACCAGATAGTGGCTAAAAGAACAGCACAAAACCACCCATAACATTGGCTGCCGAAACCGTTCTTCACTTTGCTTATGAAAATATTCGCATTAACAATTCTTATTCTTTTATCTGAATCATCATATAGCCAAAACTATCAAACTAGAGATATTAACAGAGCAACTATAATTGCAAGAAATTTATTTATAAGAGCTGTTGCTGGTTTAAGTTCTGAACTGGCCTTGATTGCCAATTATGTGTTTCGAATAGAAGAAATAACTAATAACCCTCTTAAGCTGTTAATTCTTGATAGAATATTTCTAGATGAAGATAATTTTATTGCTGTTTATGATTTATTTTTACATCTAGGTTATGAAAATACAATTATTGCTCTGCAAACAGTTATTAATACTCTGTTTGAATCATATTATGATGTCAACAATATTCCCGACGATGTAATTTTGTTTAGACTTGAGGACTATCTTTAGCCAGCAATTCCCGCTGAACTTGATTGTATGTTTATCAGCCTGCTTTGAGAGGTCTCTACAACCCTTGCAGAGAGCGATCTCCATGAACTTGGAGGGGTAATGAACAAATATTGGGCAAATAAGTTTGCGAATCACACAATACAAAACTTGCCTACAACCCTCTAAAATCAAGGGGTTTTACGTTGATCGGGAATTGCTGATCTTTAGCGCATAACAGCTTACATATACGACTCAATGTCGCATAACGCTTGCAGCAGGGGTGGCGAACGCAGTGAGCCATCCCTTTTGCCTGCACTTGTTAGCCCAGGCAGAAGGCACATGTTTTGGCTATTGGATTGCTGGACAGCTATTTTGCTGAAATTCGTAACATGTTTGCTTGACAAGCTCGGCTTTTCTGGCCAACGCTTTTTGATATAAGCATCTTTGATACTGCATACCTCCAGAAAGCCCGCGCAAAGATACTTGAGATCTACATTGAGCTTCTGTGTATACTTCCCATAGCCTTTGCGCCAATAAGATTTCTGATATTGGCTTTGGATATTTAAATCTCCTCTCAACATACTCAACGATATTATCAATTTCACTATTAATTTTTAATTGCTTGTTTTTTACGCAGTTGACCATTTCTAAAGTGGAACCATCAGAACACTCATCGCGACTTTCTGCTAATGAAAATCCCGAGATTAATACAAGAAAAAGTAACAATATAAATTTCATCTGACTCTTAAGCTTGGTTGAGGGCTAACGCCTGCTTAAGCCGCGCCGCCGCAGGCGGCGTCGGGGGAGCGAAGCGACCGAACTTGAAGCATTTGTTATGCGCCTGCTGTTTGCTCCGCTTTTTGTTACTGGCACGAACTTTGAGACGGCACAGAACCTATCTGCTTTTGGCTCTAAACCACCAATAGCACCAAACCAAAATATCTGGGCTGGTGTTGCACAAAACAATTACCCAAGCTGATTGCCAGCTTTGCACTGAGCAATGCTCGCAAAACGCACAAAACTGTTTGAGGAGGGGTGGCGCGTACTACAAAAAAATGACCACCAACGCTGAAAACTCGAAATTTGACGTTTATGAGAAACCATTTACAGCTTCAGCGCCCCGTCACTCACACCAGACCTTGCCGACAGCCAAGTTCAAAACTCAGTGCTGGCATTGCACGATGCTGAGATAGAGATTTAGCATTGAACCATCACGCCAGCTTGGTTTAAACTTTCAAACCCAAGACATCATTCACTCTGAATCCTGAGGTAAACGACAAAATTTATTACGGCGCATAACGCCTCAATCAGCCGCCGCCGAAGGCGGTCGGCTGGATTGATTTGTTAGCTGCTGCTTGCTACAAGCTTCTCTTTGAATTTGTAAGGTAGTCACTGCCAGTTAGGGGTCCTTTGTAGATATCTTCGAGCAAAAAGTGAAGCACTTCTTTTAGTTCTCGTTTCTCTGTTGGTATGACAATCTTTCCATTGCTGACATTGAGAGTCACGCTCGGAAAATTGCTGGCAGCATTAGAAATTTCAGTAACCGTGTAATTCTCTAATACTCCTGTACTTGAGATTGTATGCACCATTTTCCTAACCTGAGTATCAGCCTCTTGGATAAATACATCGGCATCTGCAACTTCTATAGATGCATGTTGTGTAATATCCTCAAGGTCTTCATCGGTTGCTTCAACATACTGGGCTGAGAGGTCGAAAACCATTCTAGCATTGTGAAAGCTTTTGAACTTTGTTGTATTATTCTCAATTGTTGCAACAAGCTTATTATCAAGGGTGAATATTTCATCCGTTGATTTTACAAATGTGTTTCCTGTTTGCATTTTGATAATTGGAAGTTCATTTAAGGAAAGAGCTTGCCTAGATGAAAATTTTTGAACCAGTACTGACGTATTTCCGTTATTGATAGTGCCAGTAAAAATAGCTTTAATTGGCTCGCTAGAGAAATTGGATATATTCAGGTCAGAGAAAGAAGATGCATTTGCATTAATAGCATTTACCATCAATGCTGACTCTGCTAATCCATCAATTACTAACACTTCATTTTGATCAGGTTTCCAATCACCATTGAAGTCAATTTCTGTGTCAATGCCACTTTCAAATGAAGTCTTTTGGCTAGCGAATACTCTCGCTATTTCATTTTGTAAGGTTTGGTTAACTCGAATCCTTTTTACTTCAGGATTTCCATTTCCGTCCTTCACTAACGCAAAATAATTTTGCTGTCCTGTCACCACTTTAATCCTCAGTGTCTAAAACGATATATTCAGTTAATTGTGATACTACCAAAGGCTGGCTTGCACGCCTCAGCTCTTTTTTTGTGATTAATACATATGTAACACCCTCAGGTGTACTGCTGGATTCAAGCAATAAGTGCAAGCGACTCCCCGGTGTAGACTTCGAGCGGAGTTCGCCCACCTAATACTTTTCTCGGCATGGTATTGATTAACAATTCAGCTTCTCGAATCTCTGCTGCTGTCAGCCCCCCGAGAGCCATTTTCTTAGGCCAGGTTCGACGGATGATGCCATTAGTATTCTCGTTCGTTCCTCTCTGGTAACTGGCATAAGGCTTGGCAAAAAATACATCAGCACTCACTGCTTTAGCTACCTTTTCATGAGCGGCAAACTCACCCCCGTTATCCAGTGTGATGGTGCAAACAGATGATACCCGTCCCAGCAATTTAATCATGCTATCTGCAACCGTTTCTGCTTGCTTGTTGTCCACTTTATCAATCAGTGTGAAGCGGCTTTTTCGGTCAACCAATGTCACCAGGTGAGCGTCCTGTCCAAATACCGTGTCACCTTCCCAGTCTCCCAGGCGAGACCGAAGATCTACAACCTCAGGACGTTCAGTAATATCAACGCGATTGGGTATCAGGGAACGTCCCGCCTTGCGTTTACCGCCCTTGCAGCGTCTCTTTCCAAAACGAGGCAGCTTCTTGTACAGTGTGCCTCCGCTGGCCTTGTTATCAGCGATACGAGCGTAAATAGTGGTATGGCTCAAGGTGATTTCAGGGATCTCGATTTTCATCCTGCAGCTGATGTTCTCAGGTGACCAGCCAAGCAGCAGACCATTTTCTATAATCGGCATTTGTCGTTCATCGACTTTACTGTATTTTCTGGCTGACACTCTACGATGAATAGCCATACTGTGAGCTGTCTCGGCACAATAACCGTTGCCATCAGTATTGCGTTGAAGCTCCCGAGATAAGGTGCCTGCACTGGTGCCAATTCTCTCTGCAATCTCTTTCTGCGTAAGACCTGTCCCAAGAAGAGCTTCGATCTGGTATCGTTGCCCCTGAGTCAGTTGCTTGTATAGTTTGGTTTGTGTATTCATTCCTGACTTCCATTTCTGAGTGTGAGAGCTACAGAATGTACCAGCAGCTGGCTCACATCTGAAATATCAGTCGATTGCACTTATTGTATTAATCCAGCCTTACTTTATAAAAATGCCAACGCATTACACCTAAGAGAGGGTTAAAATGATAGCTATACCCTGTACTAGTAATTATTGCGAAGATAACAAGTGTGGGAAGCCAGACCTCCCAATTTAGAGTGTCAAAACTAGCAGTGAACAATGGGAGTAAATATAAAATTAAAAACCCCATATTTTCTCGGTCAGCAGCTTCTACGGTAGAGACACTAAAATCTATTCTTTCAAGTGAGTTTTTTGCATACCTTAATAGCCAAATGCAAAGCAGAACAAGAAATAAAGATACGCTTACAGCTAATGCAGCAAAAGTCTTTTCATCAGCAAACCAGGCAACCCAAGCGTAAGTGAAACCGACAGGTGCTATTGCAGTGCTTGTTAATAACAGTTTTGCGAGCCAACTAAACATACCAGCTCCTATTTTTAAATCTATAGATTATAAAATACATATTAATGTAACTTGATGTTTACTCTGATGCTTTGTTTTTCTCCTTGCAGCTAACGCCAGCTTGTGGGGCGCCGGAGGCGTCCCAGGAGCGAAGCGACGAACACGAAGCTCTTGTTATACGGCGGTATGCTCAGTGTTTGGTTGTGGAAATGGTTTGGCAAATGTGAATGCTTGTTGGCTTGGGCCATTGCTTTGCAATATTGCCAATTTTTCCTTGCCTTCGGAAACGGTTGGTATGTGCCCAGCAGGAACCCACCATAGTGTTTGGTGAACTGTCTTAATTTTGCTGAACCATGCGTCACGGTCACGGATTAGCTCAACGTGAGCTGTTTTATAGACATAGTGTTTCAGTGTCTCAATACTTTCCCAAACACTCATATTCACAATGAGGTTAGGGTCTTCAAAGGCTTGGATAGACGTTGCATCACCTTCTTCTGTTTGCAACCTCCACACGAATCCTGGGGATTTATCAGCTAAAGCATTTATCTCATCAAGACGATCGACAAACCCTTTCATTGTCTCGGATTCCATTGAGTCTCTGGCTTGAGCGATGTTTATTTGTGCAAGATGGAAATGATTCATAAATATAATTGTTTTTGTTGAAGACTGACTGGATGTATTTGAGCCGTATAACGCCTGGTTCAGCCGCGCCGCCGCAGGCGGCGTCGGGTGGCGAAGCCACGAACTGGAACCATTTGTTATGTTGCGGTGTTCTGCTCCACAGATTCATCTTGCTCATTCATGGACGCTAAATCTTCATCGGTAAAAGCAATAAAATCTGAATCTTCAAGACTTTTGATAACTTTTTCTGCTTTTGAGCAGAGGTTAAGCAATGAAACTTCGAAATGCCTTAATATAATCAACTCATCGAATCGTAAGTTTGTAGTAAAATACACTAATTTAAGGTTTTCTTGATCAGTGTCCTTTACTACACAGTTAGATAAACAGCCTAAATGTGAACTTGAATTGTTTATATTGAGGATATCGGATTTATCAAAGTGTTTACCATTGCGACTACATACAAATACGCGATGATTAATATTAATGAACAGTTCTTTATTAGATACTTGCAGCATGAATTGCTTGTTTCGCAAACGGATAAAAGCTAATTCTTCATTTTCAACTCTTATAGTTCCTTTTTTGCTATGAACATACGCTGCTATGGAGAATGTAGAAACATTTTCTTCTTCAATATAACTGTTCATTACATCACCTTAAATCTGTTATTTTTACATTAAAAAACAAGATGTTGAATAAGGATATGTACCGTCTGTCTTCTAGTTCTAAAACCTTTCAGGTTTAATAAGAGAAAGAGATTTAAGGTTTGTATTTTGAACTCCGTTGTTAGCAACATAACGCCTGGTTCAGCCGCGCCGCCGCCGACGGCGGCGTCGGGTGGAGGGGCGAAGCCCCGGAACGAACTGGAACCATTTGTTATGCCCCTGCTTGGATTATCGCAGCTCTTGAAAAACTTCCGGGCATTGTTCTGCGATTCTTAGCAGTGCTTTTGCAGGACCTTGCGGGGTTCGGCGGCCTTGCTCCCAATCTTGTATGGTTCTTATGCTGACTCCCATGAAGCCTGCAAACGCTGACTGAGAAAGCTGTAATTTTTTTCTGATTTCTTTAGCTGGTGATGGCTCTGAAAGGATAGAGGTTTTAAGTTTGCCTTCACCGGACTTAAAAGCCTTTATTTCTTCAATACCATCCAGAATTTCCTGACCGATATCTCGTTCACTCATTTTCGATAGCCTCCGCAATTTTCTTTAGAATGTGACTTGGAATAGTGGCTTGCTCTGATTTACTGTAAATTGTGAGCATCCAGATTTCGTAGTCACTCTTCTTCCAGTAGTAAATTACTCGAACACCACCGCTTTTACCTTTTCCTTCAGGAGCCCAACGCACCTTTCGGACACCGCCACTACCACGAACAATATCACCAGATTCAGGCTTTTCCTGTAGGTGCCATTGCAACATCCTGTACTCATCATCCGATAAATAATCAGAAAGCAGCTTGGTAAATTTGCTTGTTTCAATAAAAATCATAGATTACAAGTATACGGCATTGCCGTATTTTGTCAAATCTGGCTATCTCATTGATTATGCTGATGATTTGTATTGGGGCATAACGCCTGCAGCAGGGGCGGCGAACACAGTGAGGCGTCCCTTTTGCCTGCACTTGTTAAGTGGCCCTGGCCGCTACGATGGTTGGGCTGGCGAGACTCCATTGATATTTTTGGCACCTGACCTCACCGCCAGCAGATTAATCTATTTTCTGTTTTTTGCTGAGCACTGATTCAGAGTCACTGAGGAGAAAAAAAAGCAAAGCACTTGTAAATGGTTGTCTATTGCTCAGAACTGAAGGACTCCGAACTCTGTGCTGTCGTGGCACAAGGAAAGAAAACCTGAAACCTCTTGCCAGCTCCGCCCAAAATTGAGAAACAGCATACTGCTTGCGCTGGCATTGCAAGAAGGATAATACACCTGATCTTGATCGCCAGATGGTACACACCTTCTTCTTTCTACTTGTACGACACTTTCATATTACTAACCAATCTATGCACCCTGCCACTTAACGCCTGGTTCAGGGGCGCCACCGTAGGCGGCGTCCCTTGGAACCATTTGTTAGCTGTACATGCTACCAGACTCCAATGCTATATTTCCTTAAAATCAGCAATATTGCTGATAATCTCCTCAAATCATAAGAAATTGGAAAATTGCTGTCATCCATTAGTCTTGAGAGCTCACTCCAGTCTTCCGATAATTGTCCTAAGGTAAGCTCTTCTGGTGTAGAAACGGGATTATATAAATCTTCTTCTGAAATTTCCCAGTAAAAATCTTCAATCTCAACATTGATCACTTCAGGTAAATTTTCATCTATATTTTTCTGTAATAACTCTATAACTTCGAAAAGAGCCTGCTTTTTAATTTCCATTTCTTGAACGCTCCAGAACGTCTTTATCGCCCTTTTTGATAGCTTCAACATCTCTATTGAATGTTTCTATCTGTTTTTCAAGACTTCTAACTCTTGATTTTATTATTTTCTCTCTCAATTCAGGTTCAGCATTTTTCAAGAACTCTTTGTTGTCATATTTATCAGGATTTGCTTTAAAATCTTTCAGTTTTTTCTCATGCTTAGCTATCTGTTCTTCAAGACCTCGAATAGCTCGTTCTTGGGATGGAGTGAATTGCTTTTTACTAAAATCAGTTAACTTCCGCACTTTTGCGGCAGGCACAGCGACCGAAAATATCTTGCCATATCCCGCCAGTTCATCCCTTGTCGCTTGATCCAGACTAATCCACTTTTTGCTAACTGCTCTTCCCGTAGCTTTATCAGCAAAATCAACGACAGCATCTACTGCTTCCCCGGAAGCTGTCAACCCATTGAGTACTTTCTGAGTCTCTTCAGGGAAATGTTCATAGGAAATTTTGACCATTCCCTGAACAGTTCGTTCAATACCCTGAGATACCGGGTCTTCACCTCGGCCAATGGCGGCGATGGCTTTTCGAAAGCGATAGCCTCCGAGGCCGTCACTGCCGTCAATTCCAGTACTACAACCGGACTGGCAATGTTGTTCAAAATTCTGGCCTGGCAGTCGCTNTAACGCTTGCAGCAGGGGCGGCGAACACAGTGAGGCGTCCCTTTTGCCTGCACTTGTTAAGTGGCCCTGGCCGCTACGATGGTTGGGCTGGCGAGACTCCATTGATATTTTTGGCACCTGACCTCACCGCCAGCAGATTAATCTATTTTCTGTTTTTTGCTGAGCACTGATTCAGAGTCACTGAGGAGAAAAAAAAGCAAAGCACTTGTAAATGGTTGTCTATTGCTCAGAACTGAAGGACTCCGAACTCTGTGCTGTCGTGGCACAAGGAAAGAAAACCTGAAACCTCTTGCCAGCTCCGCCCAAAATTGAGAAACAGCATACTGCTTGCGCTGGCATTGCAAGAAGGATAATACACCTGATCTTGATCGCCAGATGGTACACACCTTCTTCTTTCTACTTGTACGACACTTTCATATTACTAACCAATCTATGCACCCTGCCACTTAACGCCTGGTTCAGGGGCGCCGCCGCAGGCGGCGTCCCTTGGAACCATTTGTTATACGGCTATAGCACCTGTAGCATTTTCTGGACAATAGGATCGAAGTGCTGAGAAGAATTTCTCGCTGTTGTGATATGAGCACCGTTCAAGCCATCTCTTGATGTGCAGTCAAAAACAGGCTTTTTAGCTTCGAGCGAATATGGAACCAAACTATGAAGGTTTGGTATTTTCCCTATATTCCAGTTGTTATCGCCCCAGCTGTGAACCTGCCCTAAAGGTTCAAGAACATCAATGATGTTTTCCTTAACAGCAGACTCAATTCTGCTACCAAAAATAGACCAGCCTCTTGTCATTCCTTCGGAATTTCTTCTTGCGTTATGCTGTTGCATTACATAACCAAGGAATGTTGGCTTCCCTCTTGGCAGGTCAATATCGCTTGTTGATGCTGAATTACATTGATCCCATTCATGACGCCAAGTAGCCAGCTTTGCCCCGAGATTTTTTGTGCCTCTAATTGAGAACAAATCTGGAGACATTGGAACTATGAAATAATCACTTGCGCCGAGCACAGCTCTATTCAATGCTCCAAGGTTAGGTCCTAAATCAAGCATGACTACATCCGCTTCGACTCTTTCAGCAGCCCATTTTATGTATCGATAAATTGCAGATTGAACTCTTAACGCAGGAGCATTACCACCTTTTGCACTGCTCCATGTGTCACCAAGCGAATCTTCATAATTGCTCAGTAGAACATCACCCGGAACAATATGCAGGTTTGGATATTCTTCTCTGATTAGTGAAGGACTTCTTCTCCTTACATCACCCAAACCTTCATAAACTTGCTCAATAGCATTCCATATGCTGTTGCCTCTTGATCTCCAACTGCGTTCTAAATCAGCATCTGATAACGAGTATGCTGATAAATTACACTGACTGTCTAAGTCGACAATAAGAACAGATTTTCCTTGTTTTTCGAGCAAGTGCGCTATGTGGTACATATAGGTTGTTTTACCAACACCACCCTTATTGTTGAAAATACTTACTATCTTCATTAATACTCCATAATTGAAGATTGATGCGAAGCATTACTATACCAGCTTTTATATACACAATTTTGTTTAGCCGTATAACGCCTGGTTCAGCCGCGCCGCCGCAGGCGGCGTCGGGTGGCGAAGCCACGAACTGGAACCATTTGTTATGCGCTTACAGCTTGATGCTCATGCCAGAATTGGGACCAGGAGGCAAACCAAGAGCAGAATCAACTCCGATGCTTTCTTGTAAGTCCTGAAGCAACGGAAGTGCTTGGAATTGTTGGTTTTCTAATCGTATAGATTCAATACGTGGATTGCTGGAACTTCTGGCTCGATACACTGTAATGAATTGTTGATCTTGAGATATCGCTTTTTGACAAACTGCCCTGATATAAAACCTATTAAATTCGCCTTCACATAGTGTTGCATTTGCATTGTGGGGCATTTTAACAGAAGAAAAACCACCCCGAGGCTTTTTTCTGAGATATGTAGAATTGAAAAAGTTCATACCCAAAGCAGATGTGAAAGACTCGATATCACCTTCTTTTGCTGCATCTAAAAGTAACTCAGGATAAATTTCAGCTCCTGATCCGTTTAAACGCTCAGAAATGTAAAGTTTACCCTGATCAATGTCACTTTGAATTTCAGAGATCATTTCATCTCTTACTTCCTCTAAATCAACCAACTCGAACATTATTTATCCTTTATTCATTTGTTCAGAGCTTTCTATCATCCCTGTATTTTCCCCAAAAATATTTGACAGATATCAGCTTTTAAGGACTTTCAGATTTGAGGAAGTTTAGGTTTTGGCAGCGCATAACGCCTGCTTAAGCCGCGCCGCCGCAGGCGGCGTCGGGGGAGCGAAGCGACCGAACTTGAAGCATTTGTTATGCGCCTACTGTTTGCTCCGCTTTTTGTTACTGGCACGAACTCTGAGACGGCGCAGAACCTTTCTGCTTTTGGCTCTAAACCACCAATAGCACCAAACCAAAATATCTGGTCTGGCGTTGCACTGAGCAATTACCCAAGCTGATTGCCAGCTTTGCACTGAACAATGCTCGCAAAACGCACAAAACTACTTGAGGAGGGGTGGCGCGTACTACAAAAAAATGACCACCAACCCTGAAAACTCGAAATTTGACGTTTATGAGAAACCATTTACAGCTTCAGCGCCCCATCACTCACACCAGACCTCGCCGACAGCTAAGTTCAAAACTCTGTGCTGGCATTGCACGATGCTGAGATAGAAATTTAGCACTGAACCATCACGCCAGCTTGGTTTAAACTTTCAAACCCGAAACATCATTCACTCTGATCCCTGGAGCAAACCACAAAATCTCATACGGCGCATAACCCTTGGTTCAAAGGCTCGAACGCAGTAAGAGTCCTTTGGAACCATTTGTTATGCCTATACTCGAAGCTTTCAACTTAAAAACGAGCACATGTCAGATGAAGGTTATAGTATTTTTAATTTTAATAACTTTTATATTAATTGCTCATGGACTTGAAAATAAGATAGAGGAAAGCCAGCAACATCAAAGCGATGATCATTTTTTGGTATATACCTTCGGTTTTATTGGGGGGACAGTTTATATCATGCGATCCATATACGTTAGTAAAACGGAAGATGGAAGACAGTTCTTAGATGAACACGGTTATAAAGTGCCTGTAGTATATGGGGGGCTTATTACTTTAGGCGGTATGGCTTTAGGTTACATATCCGAGTGTTATTTTCGAAGTTTGGATTAAGGCATAACGCCTGCTTCAGCCGCGCCGCCGACGGCGGCGTCGGGTGGAGGGGCTTTAGCCCCGGAACGAACTGGAAGCATTTGTTATATTCACCTTCCCCACATCCCACAAGTCAGTTTTACTTTTGGTGAAGATGAAGTGATGTTTCATAAGGAAATTACTATCATTTCCTAACCAGCTAAATATTTTTTCTTGCTCTTTGCTTATTGATTTATCAATGTTTTTAACTTTAGAGCTCAATATATCTTGGATAGCACCTGCTGCAAAATCAGTAAGACTCAAGATATCATTTGTATATGGATCATCTTTGAACGATTTAGCAAAGCCGTAGATTTCAAAGGGATCTTTTGTATACATTGCAAGCACCCGAGTAAAAATATTCCTTGTGTCTTCAAAGGATCTTTTTTTACCGTCTGCATTAATTGCATCATTGTCACTAAGCCACATGAATTTTTCTGTTTTACTTCGAAGCAGGGATAGATATAAAGCAATAGGGTGACATATTCGCATTAATTTTTCTGCTATTTCACCTTTCCATTCTCCAAGACCGCTATCCTTTAATTGCTTCTGTATAAATCTTTGACCTTCTCTCTTTGTATTACCAAACAAAGAAGGTATATTTTTATCTACAGAAACTGTAACTAATACACCATGCAAATAAGAGTCAGCAATTTTAAGAAAGTCATCAAGAGATGCTTTTACTCGTTGAGAATCTAAATCTTTATAATTAAACTCTTTAAAAGGGGTATTGAGTGAGTGTTTTTCTCTGATTTTTTTACACTCATCTCTGTAAACTGGCGTTTTATCATGGCAGCAAATTAGAAAGCTATATGTATTAAATCCTGCACCTTTATGCTCTCCACCATAATCAGACATTATCCAAAGACCTTTACTTCCATCAAAACTAGGAAATTTTACTGTATTGGACATTTCATTAACTATATTTCTCACATATAAAGGATATGTGTCTTCTAATTTTGGAAGAAATACAAACTTATCAAATTGCATAAATCTCTCTGGTGAATATAACGCTTGCAGCAGGGGCGGCGAACGCAGTGAGGCGTCCCTTTTGCCTGCACTTGTTAGGCTCTAATTGTATAGTATTAAATAGTAATATTGAAACGCTGGAAGAATAAAGCTGCCTAAGATTGCAATGCCTATTATGAAACTCAGTTTCNTTGAGGAGGGGTGGCGCGTACTACAAAAAAATGACCACCAACCCTGAAAACTCGAAATTTGACGTTTATGAGAAACCATTTACAGCTTCAGCGCCCCATCACTCACACCAGACCTCGCCGACAGCTAAGTTCAAAACTCTGTGCTGGCATTGCACGATGCTGAGATAGAAATTTAGCACTGAACCATCACGCCAGCTTGGTTTAAACTTTCAAACCCGAAACATCATTCACTCTGATCCCTGGAGCAAACCACAAAATCTCATACGGCGCATAACCCTTGGTTCAAAGGCTCGAACGCAGTAAGAGTCCTTTGGAACCATTTGTTATGCCTATACTCGAAGCTTTCAACTTAAAAACGAGCACATGTCAGATGAAGGTTATAGTATTTTTAATTTTAATAACTTTTATATTAATTGCTCATGGACTTGAAAATAAGATAGAGGAAAGCCAGCAACATCAAAGCGATGATCATTTTTTGGTATATACCTTCGGTTTTATTGGGGGGACAGTTTATATCATGCGATCCATATACGTTAGTAAAACGGAAGATGGAAGACAGTTCTTAGATGAACACGGTTATAAAGTGCCTGTAGTATATGGGGGGCTTATTACTTTAGGCGGTATGGCTTTAGGTTACATATCCGAGTGTTATTTTCGAAGTTTGGATTAAGGCATAACGCCTGCTTCAGCCGCGCCGCCGACGGCGGCGTCGGGTGGAGGGGCTTTAGCCCCGGAACGAACTGGAAGCATTTGTTATATTCACCTTCCCCACATCCCACAAGTCAGTTTTACTTTTGGTGAAGATGAAGTGATGTTTCATAAGGAAATTACTATCATTTCCTAACCAGCTAAATATTTTTTCTTGCTCTTTGCTTATTGATTTATCAATGTTTTTAACTTTAGAGCTCAATATATCTTGGATAGCACCTGCTGCAAAATCAGTAAGACTCAAGATATCATTTGTATATGGATCATCTTTGAACGATTTAGCAAAGCCGTAGATTTCAAAGGGATCTTTTGTATACATTGCAAGCACCCGAGTAAAAATATTCCTTGTGTCTTCAAAGGATCTTTTTTTACCGTCTGCATTAATTGCATCATTGTCACTAAGCCACATGAATTTTTCTGTTTTACTTCGAAGCAGGGATAGATATAAAGCAATAGGGTGACATATTCGCATTAATTTTTCTGCTATTTCACCTTTCCATTCTCCAAGACCGCTATCCTTTAATTGCTTCTGTATAAATCTTTGACCTTCTCTCTTTGTATTACCAAACAAAGAAGGTATATTTTTATCTACAGAAACTGTAACTAATACACCATGCAAATAAGAGTCAGCAATTTTAAGAAAGTCATCAAGAGATGCTTTTACTCGTTGAGAATCTAAATCTTTATAATTAAACTCTTTAAAAGGGGTATTGAGTGAGTGTTTTTCTCTGATTTTTTTACACTCATCTCTGTAAACTGGCGTTTTATCATGGCAGCAAATTAGAAAGCTATATGTATTAAATCCTGCACCTTTATGCTCTCCACCATAATCAGACATTATCCAAAGACCTTTACTTCCATCAAAACTAGGAAATTTTACTGTATTGGACATTTCATTAACTATATTTCTCACATATAAAGGATATGTGTCTTCTAATTTTGGAAGAAATACAAACTTATCAAATTGCATAAATCTCTCTGGTGAATATAACGCTTGCAGCAGGGGCGGCGAACGCAGTGAGGCGTCCCTTTTGCCTGCACTTGTTAGGCTCTAATTGTATAGTATTAAATAGTAATATTGAAACGCTGGAAGAATAAAGCTGCCTAAGATTGCAATGCCTATTATGAAACTCAGTTTCATTTTTATTCTATCAAGTAATGTTAAATTCCAAGTGGTGATATTCCCTTTAAAGTCTTTGCTTATGAATTCAATATTGTCTAAGTTTAATTTCTTTATTTGATGGACAACATTTTCAATAACAAAAGGTTTGACATTAAGTTTTATTTTCTCAACTTTAGAATTATTCTTTATGTATATATACCAGTAAACATCTAAACCATCCCCACCGTTATTTACCTCATCTCGCTCGATCCTTATAATATCAGATGTTTTATACGAGAAGGATAGTTTATATTCAGACTCAGGTGTTTTTAATTTTATTTTTTTAGAATTAACTATTATAAACCAGTTTGACTGGCTTTTGAAAACTTTCACAAAAGCTAGAAATGCAGCATAGATAAAAATCAATGAAATCAAACCAAATATGACTGACAAAATTATATAAACATATTCTTGCGTAGGGTTATTCGTATCACGGTACCATGTGGAGATAGAACCAAAGTTAGTGATTATTGCTAATGAGAACATCCATAGAAAATCTATGATATTTTTCTTTTTTGATGAATAAGCTTTGACGTAACTCATGTATTATCTGTTACAGAATAAAAAATGTACTTATCACTCTAGAGATTTAAATTTCATAAAGCGCACCGTTACTATCTTCATAGGAGGAGCTTTGAGCCTAACAGCTATTAAAACTCAAACGAGTAATATTGGATATTACGCGCGCACGCAGCATATCCCCCCAAATCAGGGGTAATTCACTCACTTGAGATATATCCCAACTTTTCAGTGTGTCGAAAAGTCATTAATTTTCAATAGGCTATAAGCCATTTTAGCTACTGCCCTGAATAGGCTGCGTGTGAGTTATTTGTATTTTTAGCATTTTCTTCAATAATACTGTACAAAATAACAGTTTCTGGATTTGTCATGCCTTCTCCTTTTATGACTGAAGTACGTAACACCTTGAGAGTGAAGCGCTATAGCTATAACACTGAACAGTCGTATTGTTATTGGATCAAGTACTTCATTCGCTATAACCATATGAAGCATCCTCAGGATTTAGGGCCTGATCATGTCAGGCAATTTTTGACTTATCTTGCCGTTCAGCGTCGGGTTGCGCTGGACTTCCATAAGCCATTAAATCTATCGAGCTCTACCCATTTTTGTTGAAAGGTTGATAAAAGAGATTTACAAATAGGCACGCTACCGCCAGAGATCTGTCTGGCATACTCCTACCCGACATGCGACTTCCCTATGCAAATACTGCTTCCTGCTCATTTTTTATTCTTTTGAACCAGCGCTTCACGCTCTCCTGAGCTTTTACCGACAACGGATTGATTCGGTCCTCATTTTGCCAGCATCTTCTGCTTTCAAACAAGCAAATTTGTATGAACTGCGTCGCTTATCAGCATAAATGCTTTTCATGAACAAAATTTAATCTACCGAACACGCTCTGTTTATCCATAACCCTCTACATTAGAAGCATGACTGACATCCTCCCATATCGAGGTAAACGATGGATAAATGGATCAATCAATTAAAAAACGGTTTCAATCAAGTTAAGGCTACCTTTTTTGAGCAGCGTGATGGCGCTGCCATCAGCCCATTCAAAGCGATACTGGGCATTGTTATTCTGACCGGCGTGTTTGTACTGATGCTGCCTCTAATCATGCTGATCTTTATGGTTCAGATGGGACTGATACTGGTGGGTATGGTAGCTGTTCTTTTTATGGGTACCCGTAAACAGACTGGATTGTGGCCAAGAGAGGAAAAGCTGGTTAATCCTGAGCCGGAACCCGCTGAAACCGATCAGCAAGCAGAACACGATCAGAAAAAACACCCATAGCAGGAGAGTACAGCTCATTCGAGTACTGAGACATCCAGAGCTTGAAGCCTTTTAAGGATTGAAGAGCTGCATTTTCATAGTAAACCCAGTCAGGATAAGGTATTTTTCGTCGACTTATCCATTGACCGGGTGACCTCTGTGACCTCTGCTATCCTCATTGTTTTTATTGCTGCCATGCTGTTTTGGGGCAAACGCCGTTTTGATCAGAAAAAACAGCAAGCTGCAGAAGCCCTTGTGCAGGGACAGGCTTTTCTGGATAACAACCAGAATGAAGAAGGCGTAATGACTACCGAGTCAGGGTTGCAGTATAAAGTTCTGGAAAAAGGTGAAGATTCAGAACAACCTTCAGCCACCAGCAAGGTCAAAGTGCATTACCATGGCACGTTGATTAATGGTCAGGTGTTTGACAGTTCAGTGGATCGCGGGCAACCGATTTCTTTTGGGCTGAACCAGGTCATTCCCGGCTGGACTGAGGGTCTGCAACTGATGTCAGTGGGTGACAAGTACCGACTGTTTATTCCTGCGAATCTGGCCTACGGCAGCGGTGGTGCCGGTAAAATCCCCGGAAACTCTGCACTGATATTTGATGTGGAATTGCTGGGTATCGAATAACCCGGCAGAGAGTCTGAAAGCAGGACAGAGCACACTCAGTCCTGCTTATCATCTAACTTATTACTCTTCTACAACACCCTGCTTGCGCAGGTAATCGTCGTATGTTCCGTGGAAGTCGACGATTCCGTTTTCAGTAATTTCAATAATTCGGGTCGCCAGAGACGATACAAACTGACGGTCATGGCTGACAAACATCAGAGTACCCGGATAGTTTTCCAATGCCAGGTTCAGGGATTCTATGGATTCCATATCCATGTGGTTGGTCGGCTCATCCATCAGCAGTACGTTAGGCTTTTGCTGAATCAGCTTACCGAACAACATACGCCCCTGCTCACCACCGGAAATAACACGTACTGATTTTTTGATATCGCTCTGGGAAAACAGCATACGACCCAGAACACCCCTGATTACCTGCTCGTCGTCGCCTTCGTTCATCCATTGACTCATCCAGTCGTACAGGTTTAAGTCATTATCGAACTCGTCGCTGTGGTTCTGGGCGTAGTAACCGATATCAACGTTTTCAGACCACTGGATAGTGCCATTCTTTGGAGCCATCTTGCCGGCCAGAGTGTGCAACAGGGTGGACTTGCCAATACCGTTCTGACCGATGATGGCAATGCGCTCACCGACTTCAACCATGAGGTTAACGTCGGAAAATAGCATGTTGTCTTCGTAGCCCTGAGTCATTTTTTCCATGATCAGCGCATTTCGGAACAGTTTCTTTTCCTGTTCAAAGCGAATAAACGGGTTCTGACGGCTGGAGGGTTTGATCTCTTCAAGCTGGATCTTGTCGATCAACTTGGCCCTGGAAGTGGCCTGTTTGGCTTTGGAAGCATTGGCAGAAAAACGGCTGACAAAGCTTTGCAGTTCAGCAATCTGAGCTTTCTTCTTGGCGTTGTCTGCCTGCATACGCTCACGAACCTGAGTGGCAGCCATCATGTACTCATCGTAATTGCCCGGGAACATGCGCAACTCACCGTAATCCAGATCCGCCATGTGGGTGCAGACACTGTTCAGGAAGTGACGGTCGTGAGAAATAATAATCATGGTGCAGTCGCGCTGCTTGAGTACACCTTCGAGCCAACGGATGGCATTAATGTCCAGGTTGTTGGTGGGTTCGTCCAGCAGCATGATGTCTGGATCGGCAAACAGTACCTGAGCCAGCAAAACGCGCAGTTTCCAGCCGGGAGCGACAGCACTCATAGGACCATAGTGCTGCTCCAGAGGAATATCCAGCCCCAGTAGCAGTTCACCGGCACGGGCTTCAGCAGAGTAACCGTCCATTTCACCAAACAGGACTTCCAGATCTGCCACGCGCATGCCTTCTTCTTCGGTCATGTCGGCTTTGGCGTAGATACGGTCGCGCTCTTCCTTAACCTTCCAGAGTTCAGCATGCCCCATGATCACGGTATCAATCACCGTGTTGTCTTCGTAGGCAAACTGGTTCTGGTTCAGCTTGGCAACCCGCTCATTGGGATCGTAGTTGATATTACCGGCAGAAGGCTCCAGTTCACCGCTGATGATCTTCATCAGGGTAGATTTGCCACAGCCATTAGCGCCGATCAGACCGTAACGGTTACCGTCGCCAAATTTAACGGAAATATCTTCAAACAGGGGTTTGTCCCCAAATTGCATGGTGATATTGGCTGTAGTAATCAAATGTTGCCCTGCCATTAATTAAGAATGGTTAAAAAGCCGCGCAGATTACAGTGCAATGGCTTTTTGTTCAAACTCATCATTTCTTTAAAATCGTCACAAAAAGAGTTTTTTTATTTCACGCCTTGGTACACAAGACATACAACAAGATAACAAAGATTAAAAAACATACAAAACAGATTCATACGTCATCTTCGTACTGGTACGATTGCTTGAACTTTAAAGGAGTAAAGTAGCAATGATCTTCACTATACAACCCCACAAGCTTCAAGCCGACGCTGTTATTCGTCCACTGATTTCTTCTTTCAAGCAAATTCCACTGTGAGAATGACAGGATCTTCCCGCTTTTGATGGTGCAGGTGTCTATGCTATCTACCTGATAGACGCTCAAGGCACCCCGTATCAAGGGAAAATACCAGCAGACAACCCTATTTATATTGGTAAAGCTGTACCGGAAGGCTGGAGCCCACGGTGTTCCGGGGGGAGAAAATATGATTCGCTACCCTGACGGCAGCGTTCGTTATTTCACGGTTCGTGAAAGTGCAAGACTCCAAACATTTCCGGATGACTACGCCTTGGAAGGTGCCTGGGGCTAAGCCATGCGACAACTCGGAAACGCCGTACCCGTAAGACTGGCCCGCATTCTGGGTGAAAGTATTCACCAGTCCTTGAGCAGCCTTTAACTTATTGGAAGGATGCTCTATAGCAACCTATTTGCTGAGCATCCTGAATACCATCCTATTGTTGTAATTGAGATCGATAAGCCCGCAAGGCTTCTTCAATCTGACGGTTAGCCGGGAACTGCTGTAAAGCCTTGTCCAGAACTTCTACCGCCTCGGCTTTTTTACCCACACTGAACAGAGCTACGCCGTACACATAAACATAGCGCTCATTCATGGGTTCCAACTCAACCCCTTTTCGAAGGAAACCGATGGATTCAGCAGCACGTTTTTGCCTGACCAGATAGAGACCCATACTATGATTCAGAGCAGCCGATGAGCTGTCTATTTCCAAACCTTTTTTGAGCCACTCACCCTCTTTTTGTGACTGACGGGTGCGGCGAAAGTATTCCGCCAGGTTCGTGTAGGCAGGGGTAAAGTAAGGCTCTATCTCAACGGCTTTCAAAAACTCGGCTTCAGCCTTATACGCCATTCCCAGATCCAGATAGAACTGTCCCAGATTCAAGCGGCCACCCGCACGGTCACTGCTTAATCGTTGAGTCGTGATGTATTCGCCGGTCAACACTTGTTTTTGGTTTCGCTGAACGGGGGTGAGCTGCTGATCAGGTACTGCTGCCATCAAACGGGTGACTTCCAGCCTGACAGCTTTGGAAGGATCATCCATCAACGGTGCCAGTAGCTGCACTCTGAGATTAACCGGAGCGACCTGTAGAGATGCCACAGCGGCAGCTCGCACTAATGGATCACGATCTTTCAGGTTTCTTTCTACTGTCGGTAACAAGTCACTATTCAGATAATTACCCATTTCGTTCAGAGCAGTCGCCCTGACGATAGGAGCAAAATCCTGGCTTTCTGCAATGGCTTGTAATTGCCTGCCAGCACTGACAGCACCCGTTCTTGCTGCATGAAAGGCTGTGGCAAACTCCGGGCGTTGACGCCACTCTTTACCGTGCCAGCTATCCATAGTGCTGGCAGCCCAGTCATTGCTTTTATCCGTATGGCACTGAACACAGGCATTGGATGTCCCCAGTTTGGCACTGAGATCAGGCCTTGGAATCCGGAAGCTATGATCCTTACGCGGATCAACCACCATGTAGGTTTTCTCCGGCATATGACAGCTGCTGCACTGGGCACCTGGACTTTCCGGCTCATGGAAGGTGTGCTTGGGCGTATCAAACTTTTGAGGGTTATGACACTGTGCACAAACCTGATTACCTTCTGCTTTCAGTTTGCCAGAGTGCGGGTTATGACAGTTGGAACAGGTAACACCTGCTTCAAACATTTTGCTCTGTTTAAAGGAACCATATACAAATACTTCGTCGTTGATCTGACCATCCGCTTCATAAAGAACATTCGATAGCAGTGCCGGCATGTAGTTATCCGTCATCACTTTATTAACAGCGGGCTTTGAAGCGATCTGTTCACGGCGGGAATGACACTGACCACAGGTCTCTATCTGCTGCTGGGCTTTCACTTCCAGAGGTCGAGCAATATCACTGCCTTCATCCCAGGTCCATTTGATCTGATCGGACAGATCAACCACAAAACCTTTATTGCTGACCGTATCCTCTGGATTCTTGACCCACTCCAGATGCTTATTACCGGGTCCATGACAGCTCTCGCAGCCAACACCGGATTCTGCCCAGTCACTGCTGTAACTGTGATCCTCTGGTTTGTAATTCCTGTTGTAATCAGTCGTATGACACTCAACGCACATCTGGTTAGCGTTTTGGGTGATTTTGGTCCAGTGCAGAGGATCTTTAAAATTGATTTTCTCGTTGGGATAAAGATGGAACCAACGCTGACCACCTTCAGTAACCGGTCTGGAATCCCAGGCCAGACTCAGCGGCTGAATGTGTCCCTTGCCAAAATCGACAAGGTATTGCTGCAGTGGATAATCACCAATGGTGTAAAGCACTTTATACGGCTTAAGTATGCCGTCTGGCCCATCGGTTTCCACCATCAGGTCATTGTCCTGCTTGAAAAAGCGGCTCACCACCCCTTCGTGCTTGAATGTCTTGTTGTTGAAGTCACCCAGCACATTCCCGGCTGAGGCTTCCTGCAGGGCAGAATGGTGCTGACTGGCTTTCCAGTCTTTGAACTGCTCAGTATGACAGGAGGCACAGGCCTGGCTGCCTACAAAGCCTTTACTCCCAGGATTGTCCTGAGCCAAAGCCACTAAAGGAAAAAAAAGACTGAGCCACCATAAACGACAGAAAAGGAGTTTGAAGATCGTGCTGACAACTTTCATTTTGATCTTTTAATTGTTCTGAATGATGAGAATAATCGCGCCATTCTATCCTTTAAGGGGATGACAACCCAGCTTTTTAAGACATACGACTTCTACTGGACTGTTCTATCCTAGTTACGTCGTCTAAGCAGAACACTCATCGATATGATGTCCGTAGCAAAGATTGCATTCCTTAGCCTCTTTTTTATAGTCCCTTACCTCAAGGCAGAAGAAAAGACTGCCTGGTACTGGCAATCTTTTGATCCTGAAAACTCACTGGATAGTTCCAGAGATGTGATCGATGATTTCTCCAGCCTGGTTTGTCGCACCAGAGTTGAAGACGGTTCGTGGCTGGCAGGTATGCTGAACAAAGATGGCAGTCAGTGCATAACTCTGGAAGACGGCTCTGGACACGATCACTTCCAGTTACCTATGGGTGAAGGATTCAAAGGGTTTGAATGGCAATCTCAAACGCCCACTTACCCCGTCAACGCCATGCGAGCCTCATCAGAGCCTAATAATACTCAGCTCTATGAACTCAACCATCAAACTCAGGTGTGGTGCCAATTCCAGGTCAACAGCCTCTTAATTCCCGGGGTGCTTCTCAAGGTCGAGCAAGCCATTCTATGTCAGGGTCTGAATCAACAAAGCTCAGAGCACTATCAAATAGCCACTTACCAACACAAAGCTGAGTGGCCAGAGCTCATTCCGTACATGGTCATGATCAGTTCCGCAGGTTTTGTTATATTCATGGCGAAATACATTCGATGACCCCTGTATTATAAAATGCAACACCAGCTATTGCTGTAACCCAGCATTAGTTCCATACATCATCAAATGGATTCTTCTTATTGGGTATTGCTTTTTGCACCCGCAACGTTCTGTTCATTGCATCATCCCATGGAGTAATCATTTTTAGAGGCGTTGGTGACTTTATTTTTAAAAGCTCACCGCCTGTGCCGTCCATTTTAGACGTTGCACTCGTTGAGACCTCACGGCATGCTAATGATCATCGATCACCCTCCCCTGTTGTAGAGCCGAATTCGGGGAAATAACAAACAATGAGGCTTCAACATGAGCCAACAGAGTCAGCTGGCACTGCTGGGTAAAAAACGCTTTCTTCCTTTTTTCCTGACCCAGTTTCTGGGAGCTTTTAACGACAACATTTATAAAAACTCCCTGTTGCTGATGGTGGCTTTTGCTGCGGCTGACAGCCTTCCTTTTAATTCAGACCTGTTTATCAACCTGGCAGCCGGTTTATTTATTCTTCCTTTCTTTCTTTTTTCCAGTGCTGCCGGACAGATCTGCGATAAATATGAAAAGTCGATGATCATTCGCCGGGTTAAACTGCTGGAAATAGTCATCATGGCAGTGGCTTCCGGCTTTATTATTACCCAGAACTACCTGGTGTTACTCGCTCTGCTGTTTCTGATGGGAACACAAAGTGCTTTTTTCGGCCCGGTCAAATACGCCATTATTCCTCAGCACCTTGATGAAGATGAGCTAATCGGCGGCAATGCTCTGGTAGAAATGGGGACTTTTGTCGCCATACTGGCAGGTACTCTGGGTGCCGGTATTCTGATTGAACAACCCGACGCCCATATCTGGGTAGCCTGCTCTGTGATTCTTTTTGCCATTCTGGGGTATCTGGCCTGTCGCTTTATTCCGGATGCCAAAGCTGCAGCGCCTGACCTGAAAATGAACTGGAATCTTTTCCAGCAAAGTCTGGTCATGATCCGAGACACCCGCTCAAACGACAGCGTTCACAAATCCATTATCGCCATCTCCTGGTTCTGGGCTCTGGGGGCTGCTTACCTGACACAGCTTCCCAATCTGGCCAGTGAGATTCTGAAAGGCAGTCCTCAGGTAGTCAGTATCATGCTGGCTATGTTCACCATTGGTGTAGCTGCAGGTTCACTGTTCTGTGGACGACTCTCCAAAGGTCATGTTGAGCCTGGCATTGTGCCTATCGGAGCCTTGGGGCTGAGTTTATTCGGAATAGATTTGTATTTTGCGATCACGCCCGCCACAACTGTCGAATTGCTGAGCATAAATGCCTTTATAGAAAACAGTGAGAACCTGAGGGTCCTGTTAGACCTGGGAATAATTGGCTTTTTTGGTGGGCTGTTTATTGTCCCTCTGTACGCGATGGTTCAGCAAAGAACACCTGAAAACCGTCGTGCACAAGCTATTGCGGCACTGAATGTTCAGAACTCAATGTATATGGTAGGCAGTGCCGTGTTTGGCATGGTATTCCTGGGTGTGCTGGAGCTGTCCATTGAACAGTTTTTCCTGACGCTGGGCGTACTCAACCTTCTGGTTTGTGCCCTTATTTTCAGAAGAGTCCCGGAATTTATAGAATGCTTTGTGGCTCGTTTCGTCAAGAAAGTCGCCAGTCACTGACCCTCAAATGCAGGAACAAAAAAGCCGGGGATCTCCCCGGCTTTTTTTATACGATCAGATCAAAGCAATTTGCGCGCAGCTTCCACCACAACAGAAATCACATTGGCTTCGGTGTTTTTAACTTTACTCTCATCCGGAATCTCTTTTTCATTTCGGTTAACAATGACTCCGGCTACACAGCCTGCACGCCAGCCATGAGTGGCACACATGGTCATCAGCGTAGCGGCTTCCATTTCATAGTTCAGAACATTCATCGCCTGCCACTCTTCCATAGAATCTTTAAATCGGCGAGCCACCCGGCCAGACACTGTGTCGTAACGCTCCTGCCCCGGGTAAAAAGTATCGGAAGAGGCTGTCACACCCACATGAGGCTTTTTGCCAGACTCTTCTGCCGCTTCAACCAGTGCAGAGGTACAGTAATAGTCGGCCACCGCAGGAAACTCCATGGGAGCAAAATGAGTACTGGCACCATCCAGGCGAACGGCGCCAGTTGTCACCACAATATCACCCACCTGGACATTAGGCTGTATTGCACCGGTAGTGCCAACCCTTAGAAAGGTTCTGATGCCCAGTTGGGCGAGTTCTTCAACAGCTATCGACGTGGAAGGACCGCCAATACCGGTTGAACACACCACCACAGGGTGTCCATCCAGAAAACCCAGATGACTGGTAAATTCCCGGGTACTGGCCAGAGGATGGGGCTCATCCAGCAGAGCGGCAATTTTCTCTACTCGCTTGGGATCACCCGGCAGAATGGCCAGTGTAGCCCCTCTGAGCATCATCTTTTTAAGACCTAAGTGGAATACGTCACTCATCACTTCACCTCTGTTGAATGATGAAAAGAGAATGAAATAAGCCTACATCAAGCTCTGACAGAGCACACTGTAATTGCACTTGGTTAATATAAAAACCTTTTAACGGCTCCTGCAAAGGATTTGATACAAGCTATAGCACCTTGCTCAGCTTGAAATCCGATAGAGCTTTTCAAAAACTATTTGCCACCTTTAATGCAACAGTTGAGTTCACTTTTATAAGTCAGCTGATCAGTTTTACTTGACGATTTTTGTTACCAAGTTCAAATCGACCACTTTTGGTCAATAAGGTTGAAAATTTACTGTACTGGTTTTTCGGTATACCTGCTGCTGAGCATAGCTCTGAAACCATCACCCAGCCTTTTTTGGTTTTCTCCAAACTATGGTATGCAGATTCTAACTGTGTAGTGATTTTTTTTGAAACATGAGGTGTTTTTTCTGTTTCTTTAGATGACATAGCTTTTATCTTTTTTGCTTCTTCTTCCAGATAGTCGAACTGATTGCAAGAGGATGTCAGAAGCTCTGAGCACTTATCCATATTTCCTAGCCCATGAACAAAGGCTCCAGATTGGCGAAGTAGCTGGATAGGTGTTATGAAATCACTGTCATTGGTAACAATGACAAATGTATCTATTTTGCCACTATGGATCAGCTTAAAAGCGTCGTGCATCATCAGAAAATCGCTACTACTGTTTTTACTGTCGTAGCTGAACTGATGAATAGTTCTGATGCCATGCTTAAGGGTAGGCTGCTCCCACCCTTTAAGGTGCTGCCGGGAAAAGTCAGCATAGGCTCGTAGTATTGGCTTACCATATGGTTTAGCCAGTTTGATCGCTTTTTCAACGAATCGATACGAGATGTTTTCTGCATCAAACAAGATAGCGGAGCGAACTTGACTGTTTAAATTATTGATATTTAGATCCACTTTAACTTCCTGTACTTCTATTCCTGTAAATACAGCTCTTCATCAACCTCACCCCAAAGCACTCTACTTTTAGAGACTATTCAAGAGAATCTAAACTAATTAGTCAATCAGACTTTGTGAAAGAATTCAGCATGGGGAGGCGACTTTTCATAACCCCAGCATCCCTGCATAATGCCGGCATATTCATTATTGACCTTTATGCATGACCTTTATTGTCCCTCCCTGTCAGGATCCCTTAACAGAACTCTACCGGGATTCTGACTTAGTCGTTGTTGAAAAACCTGCCGGATTGCTCAGTGTTCCCGGTCGCCCACCTAATGACAAAGACAGCGCCCATGCACGGTTGCTCGCAATTGAGCCCGAAACCCGCGTTGTACACAGACTGGACATGTCGACTTCCGGACTGATGGTGTTTGGCTTGAATGCAGACAGTCACAGAGAGCTGAGCCGACAGTTTCAGGATCGGGAGGTTGAGAAAGGATACATTGCAGAAGTTTGGGGTATGCCTGAGCAGGCGTCCGGTGAAATTTCCCTGCCATTAATTTGCGACTGGCCCAATCGCCCTAGACAGATGGTAGATTATGAACAGGGTAAAAAAGCCCTGACCCGTTATCAACTCATGGCTGGCGACAGTTCCCACGGCAAGGTCTGGCTGGAGCCTGTGACGGGTAGGTCCCATCAACTGAGAGTTCACATGGCAGAGATAGGACACCCGATTCTAGGCTGTGAGTTTTATGCCCATAACGAAGCCAGAGCTGCTTCTGAGCGTCTGCACCTTCATGCCAGCTTGTTGATCTTCAAGCACCCGACCACGGGGGAAAGCATGAAATTCGAGAGCCAGCCTCCGTTTTGAAGACTGGCTGCCAAAAGCTTACAGGAAGAAGTAATACATCATAAAGATGCCACAGAGCACATACATGGTGGGTGATACTTCACGGCCACGTCCCTGGGCAATCATGGAAATCGGATAAAGTGTAAAACCAAAAGCAATGCCGTCTACCAGGCTGTACGACAGAATCGTAATGATGATGGTGAAGAACGCTGGAATCTTGTATTCCATTTTCGTCCAGTCAATCTTCGCCATGCTGCTGGCCATAAATACCCCCACCGCTATCAGCGCAGGAGAAGTGCTGACGGTGGTGAATACAGCAATCAACGGGAAGAAAAACAGCGCTATCAGCATGCAGCCTGCGGTTACCAGTGACGTAAAACCGGTTCGACCACCACTACCGACCGCTACTGCGGATTCAGAGTACGAAGTGATACTGCTGGTACCCAGCACAGAACCCACAATAGTGCCGGAGGCGTCTGCAAACAGTGCTGAGCGGACATTAGGGATATTGCCTTTTTTATCCACAACACCAATGCCATTACACACGGCTATGATCGTGCCCACCGCATCAAAAAAGTCGATAAACAGGAAAGTAATGATCACCACCATCATTTTCATGGTGAACACGTTGGGTAAGTGAGTAATGGCTGCACCAAAAGTAGGAGTCAGGCTGGGTGGCGCCGCTACAACACCTTCGGGCATAGGATTCAAACCTACAGCGACCCCCACCAGTGTGGTCAACAACACACCAAAGAAGACCGCCAGTTTCATGCCTCTGGCAATCAGAAAAACAGTTAGAACCAGTCCTGCCAGCGCCAGCATCACAGAAGGTTCTGTCAGATCGCCTAATTGAACCAGTGTCGCCTTATTGTCAGTAATGATGCCGGCATTTCTCAATCCGATAAAACAGATAAAAAAGCCCAGAGCAGCAGTAACTGCATACTTCATATCCGCCGGAACGGCCCTGATCACCTTCTCCCGTATACCGCTGACAGACAGCAGGAAGAAAATAATGCCGGACACAAAAATACCGGCAATAGCGGTTTCCCAGGGAATATCCAGAGCAATGACGGTGCCATAAGTAAACAAGGCATTCATGCCCATAGCGGGAGCCAGAACAACAGGGTAACGAGCAAAAACGCCCATAATAAAGCAGGCAAAAGCCGAAGAAAGTGCAGTCGCTGTGAATACAGCCCCCTTATCCATTCCCGTTTGCCCCAGAATGGCCGGGTTTACACTGAGAATGTACGACATAGCCAGAAAAACGGTGAGGCCGGCAAAGATTTCTGTTCTGAAATTGGTATTGAATTTTTCGAATTCAAAGTACTGCTTAACGCTGTTCAGCATGTGACTCATTTATATGGGAGCAATGTTGAAATAAAACGAATGCTGATTAAATTTTTTTAATCACACTTCAAAAAGAATGCACTCGTCCATTTAAGCGAGCACATGATACAGACGTACGAATATTAGAAAAGAAGGATTATTCCTTACTGGTATAAAAAAATACTGATGCACAAATTTTGTTCTAAGTAATAGCCTCCAGCAAAAGAACCGCCGACCTCGATTCAGAAGGTCACTGTCTGTTATTTTTTCATTTCATTCTCCAACTCGCTACAGCCTCGGTAGATATCCTGATAGGCAGCACCGAGAGTTTTTCAAGTGACATACAAGCTAAGGACAACTCTCCATAGTTCACTTTTCAGAGGACTGCGATACTGCCAGAAGTTTTTCAGCCGGGGTCCAGAGTGAATGCCTGCCAACCAGTTTTTAAGAGCCTGTTCAAGGCTATTTGACAGACATCAACGTTCGTCCAGCCAACCATTCAACTTTAAGATCAGAGGCATTCTGCCTTTAGTGCTCATAGCCTCGGTGCCTTTCTCAGGACTGTCTGTTGCTAATACCAGTGAACAGAATGAGCCCGGTGCTTTTGAGTTTCATGCACCACTCTTTGAATCCGATCTTGAAGCGCCTGAACAGGACCCTTTACAAAGTTTTATCGAACAAAAAGCAGGCCAGGAAATTTGGAGGGAATATACGCCTTCCGGTAACGATAATATCTGGACCTTCTTTCAGAACCAGTCTCTGTCTGAGTTGGATCTGATTGAACTGTTAAAAGTGGATAAGGCCGAAGCTTACCTGGCAAGCCTCGAATCGGTCGTCAACATTCGATACCAGCTTTACAGAAATAATCGACTGGCAAGACTCAGCCTAACCATGAAGTCAGGCGAGATAGTTCTGCTCCAAAAAAATGAAGACAGTCTTTTTAACTTGAGCATCAATTCAGGCGATCATCTGCCCGAGTTCAAAACGTTTACCGGAGAGATACAGGGAAGTCTTTATCAAAGCGCAAGAAAAGCAGGTGTTTCAGTTTCTGCCATCCTGCAATTTGCGACCATTTTCCAGTGGCAAATTGATTTCAATAAAGATCTGCGTGCGGGCGACCGCTTTGAACTGCTGATCGATGACTCTCTGAAAAACAGTCAGGGCTTTGACGGTAATATTCTGGCAGCACGCCTCTACCAGAAAGATGAAGTTCATACTGCAGTTCGATACAGCGACAGCCAGTATTACACCCCACAAGGGAAAATGCTGAGCAGTTCTTTCTCCCGATACCCCCTGGGTAAAGAGAGCCGGGTCAGTTCAGGGTTTAATCCGGCCAGAAAGCACCCCATTACAGGTCAGGTTCGTCCCCATCGGGGAACCGACTGGGCAGTCCCCGTAGGAACAGCGGTTTATGCTCCCGCTGACGGAGTTATTGTAAAAGCTCAGAAAAACCATCCGGCTGCAGGTACCTTTATCGAAATGCGAAACGGCAGACGCTTTGTCACTCGATACCTGCACCTGAGCCAACTGGATGTGAAAGAAGGGCAACAGGTTCGTAAAGGCGACACGATTGGCAGAACCGGTAACACCGGCTTATCCACCGGCCCCCATCTGCATTTTGAATTATTTGTCGATGGAAAGGCCGTCGATGTCATGACAGCCAGACTGCCCACCGGTGAAAGTTTGCAGGGTGATGCACTCAAGCGATTTAAAATAGCAACACAGCCTCTCATCTCGGCTATGAACAGAGATCAGCAGGAGACTCTGCTTGCCAGCAAGGAAACCGGCACTCTGAAGAACTGACTAATTCTGAAAAACCGTGACTCATTTCCCGCTCATGGCTGTTTAAAATCAGTAAGAACCACTCAATGAGTCAGGGTATCAATGAAAAAGGTTGAGAATGGCACCTGATACTTGCTATACCCTCTGAAAATCTGAAGATGTATCTCAACCTGAATGCAACATTGTTATGCGGTCAGGCGATGGAAAATAGCATTCACTCATGACAATAATAATAAAAATGCTGCTTCAGCATGTTTCGGGAGAATGAGGCACCTTATGAGAATGCGATCCTTAAATGAATGGCTGGAAGCTTATGCCGAAAGCCATCAGAACCCTACCAACAAAATGATTCACTGGGTCTGTGTCCCGGCCATCATGTTCAGCATCATTGGTATCATCTGGTCGTTCAGTACAACCGCTGTTTTTGTCATCATGGCTATTACCATGATCTTCTACCTTATGCTTTCGCTGCCGCTTTCCCTGGCTATTATCGGGGTATATGCAGCTATGGCTTTCGTTGCCGACGCTATGGGCGAGTCATTATTGATGGTCAGTATTGCTATTTTTGTGGTGTCCTGGATACTGCAGTTTGTAGGACATAAGGTGGAAGGCAAAAAGCCTTCCTTTTTTGAAGATATCCAGTTTTTGCTGGTAGGCCCTCTCTGGTGCCTGAGCTTTCTCTTTGGCAAATGGAACCTGCGATTCTAATCTACCAAGCCTGAGAGTAATCCGGCGTATCAATGTCTGCCGATGTATTGTCATCAGCGACCATACCCGTTATGACCTGTTTCAGCTGCAGCTGACCGGTCCAAACCGGAAGATCCAGATCTTCAGGATCTTCATTGGCAGGACCGGTTCGCACTTTAACCGAAGCCTCTTCCAGCTTAATGGCCAGGATTGAAGTTGCCTTCAACTCTTTTTCTGAAGGTGGACGTACTTCCTGCCAGCGCCCCGGTGCTATGCCCTCTAGAAACAGTTGTAGCGATTCATTGATTTCAGCAGGATCTTCGACAGCTCTGAACGGCCCAAATACGACAGCAGATCGATAGTTTGTACTGTGATGAAAGGCAGACTTGGACAATACCATGCCATCAATAAGGGTGGCTGTTACACAGCTCTGCGCACCTTCAGTCAACGCCTTTATCATTCGACTGCCACGACTGCCATGAATATAAAGCTGATCACCCACTCTCCAGGCCAGCATGGGAATAACGTATGACTGCTCATCCACAGAGAACCCTACATGAGCCATGCGGGCCTCATCAAAAATCTGATACAGCATCTCCCGGTCGAAGACGGCCTTGGCTGGCCCTCTCCTGACTCGGGTTTTCTGGGTGGGTACGAGCTTTTCCATCACAACCTCCTGTTCGATGAGTTGAGTTTTCATGCTATAAGAGGAGTGGCTTAATCAGCAGAGCCAATTTCTAAAAATAAGAGGTACCAATTTTTGGCAAAAGCGCTTCCGGTCACAGAATTTCAGGATCTAAAGCTCAGTAACAACCCCAAACAAGCTTTGTTCAAACAGATCTACGAAGCTCTTCGGAACAAGGTTCTTAATGGCTATCTGAAACCCGGTACAAAACTGCCTTCCAGCAGAGCACTGGCTATCCAGCTGAAAGTCAGTCGAAATACCGTTATTGCAGCTTTTGACCAACTGCTGGCAGAAGGTTATCTGGAGTCCAGAACCGGCTCAGGAACTTTTGTGGCTGTTGAACTGCCCGAGAACTGGCTGCCTTCTCCCACTGCTCACTTTTCAAATACTTCAGCTGCCAGTGTCCAGCTTTCTGACTACGCAACGCACCTTGACCGGATGGAGATGAGAAATGAAGAAGGTAATCAGACATTTTGTGTCGGCGTACCCGACCTCAAAGCTTTTCCACACAAAATCTGGAACCGTCTTTCTCAACAATTGCCTGCCAGCGGTCTAACGTCGTTGATGGGCAATGGTCCTGCCGAAGGCTATCAACCTCTTCGGGAAGCCATTTCTGACTATGTCAGCGCCTCAAGGTCAGTACAATGCGACGCCCAGCAGATTATTATTACGTCTGGCGCCCAACAAGCTTTGGATCTCTGTGCTCGTATTCTGATGAACCCGGGGCAAACAGCCGCTATAGAAGAACCTGGGTATAAAGGCGCCAGAAGAGCATTGAGTTCTGCCGGTGCAAATATCATGACCTGCCCTGTGGATAACCAAGGTCTGATTCTCGAGACACTGAAGAAAAGTCAGCACCCACCAAAGCTGATCTATGTGACTCCGGCACACCAATACCCACTGGGAGCAATGATGCCTCTGGACAGAAGAATGGAACTACTGGACTGGGCTTTTGAGCAGCAATGCTGGATTATCGAAGACGATTATGACAGCGAGTACCACTATCAGAGTCGCCCGGTTGCATCTTTACAGGGTCTTGCACGACAACAGCAAGTTATCTATATGGGATCATTTAGTAAAGTACTATTCCCGTCCCTGCGTCTGGGTTATCTGGTTTTACCCCCGACTCTGGTGGAGATTTTCACCAAAGCCAAACAGGAACAGACGGGGGTTACACCTTTGCATACTCAAGCGGTAACCGCTGCTTTTATGCAGGAAGGGCATTTCAATCGACATCTCAGACGCATGCGTCTCAACTACGAAGAAAAACTCAAAACGCTACTGGAAGCCTGCGAGAAACTCAGCCCATGGTGCACGGTCCACGCCCAGGGAGCTGGAATGCATCTGGCTCTGGAGTTCAAACCAGGCATTTGTGAAGGCACAGTGGTTCGCAACCTGAAAACCAAAAACATTCTCTGCAGCCCATTGAGCAGTTACTTCTACGGTAAGGAAAAACTGCAGGGCCTGGTACTGGGTTTTGCCAACAGTACTTTAAAAGAAATAGCCAGTGGCGTTGCTATAATACACAACGTTTTGAAGTTTCCAGACGGTTGATATAGTGAATAGAAAATGGATCCGTTACTATTATTTTTCCTGTTTCGCGACCATCATTGCCTCTGCAAACCTTTTGGCATCAGGCCAGAAGGTGACTTTCCAATTCAGATTAAACAACGACCCTCCCGTTGAACTGATCGTTACCAATGAACCAGAATATTCGGACCAAGACCTTTCTACCCCTCTTCAAGAGCAATGTTCCAGCAGCACAAGTTCACTGACTGAAAGAGTCATTACCTACCAAGATGGAAACGTCACCAGCTTTTTTCAAATGGTTTTTGATACACGACGGGTCTGTACTCATGATTCCAACTCCTTACATCATCAAATCATCAGAGACACTCCGATTCTTCTGAACACCTTTATATTTGAGGGTCACGCAATCAGGCTCCATAACCTGATGGATTATTTGGGATTTCTCGAACAAAATGAAACTCACACAGAAGAGGGACTGGCTCAATTTCTTGGACAGATTATTTTTCTTGAGCTGACACCCATCATTTCCATCCCTGGCGGCCATCTTGTGCCATTATTGTTTCGAATCAACGGCCTTCAAACTAATGACAACAGTACAGTGACTCTGCAGGCAAGTTTCCACCCTCTACTGCCTTCTCATCAGACCTTCCATGGTCTGTTTACCATCGTAGCGACACTGGACGGCGACCTACTTTCCATCGCTGGCACTCTTAATACCCCCACCCCTTACCAGATGGAGCTTGTTCAAACCAAACAATGGAATGACATACCATGGCAGGGTGGACATTCAAATAGTAATAGCTCCATAGACTCCAACCCTCCACCTTTTCCTGATGACCGCAACCACACAGACGTCCAGAAAACGCTCATTAATCTCTATATAACAATGAAAAATATCCCTTTTTCATAGACTATGATTTACTGTTCTAATAAAACTGGAGAAGACTGTCGGGTAGCCAATGAAAAAACTGAAAAATGAAAGCGAACTGCTCAAAGAAGCACTGAGAGTCGGGGCTATTTATGCTCAAAAACGCAAAGTGGGTCAATTTGAACCGACCGATTCTTCCAAACAAAAAATTGAATATCTATACAAACTGCTGGTTCATGACAAGCTGATCCAACCTCTGGTCAAAGGCGATGAGACCGAGCCCAATATGAAGCGTAAACTGGCACTCTGGATTTCCCGACAACTGCCTGAAAGCCACCCACTGCTAAAATAGCGACCCTCTCAAAGTCTTAAACGCTGGCAACTTTTTTTGTAGTTTTCCAAAGGGTAAATTTTTCGTGGTAAAACGGGGCGATTGCAGTAAACTTCCCGGCTCGATTCAAACCCGCACCGGAAACCATGAGCATTACTCTTCGCTGCCCTGTCTGCCATGAGCCTCTGCCACAGTCACTACACGCTTCTGGTAGTGGACTGAGCTGCAGCCAGAACCATCAGTTTGACCGGGCCAAACAGGGGTACTTTAACCTGTTGCCTGGGCATAAGAAGCGCAGCAAAAACCCCGGTGATGATAAAACGATGGTTCAAGCCAGAACCCGATTTCTGGACAAAGCCTACTACCAGCCAGTGGCTGATTCTCTGGCCGATACCCTGAACAAACTCTCAGAATCTTTAAAACATCCATTATCTATTCTGGATGCCGGATGTGGAGAGGGGTACTACACAGAAAGGTTGCAACAGGCTTTTCCTGAAGCGGCAGTGGCCGGCATGGATATCTCCAAACCTGCAATCCTGGCCTGCTGTAAGAGAAGTAAAACTATCCAGTGGTTGGTCGCCAGTGTTAATGATGTGCCCGTAAAGGATCAGGAGCTGGATGTCATCATCAGTGTATTTTCACGCTGCGACTGGCCTGAATTTAACCGGCTGTTAAAGCCAAGCGGTCACGTGTTGGTTCTGGCTCCCGGAGAACAGCATTTATTGGGACTTCGCCAGGTCATCTACGAAACAGTCAGACCTTATCCTGTTGATAAACTGCTGGAGCAGCTCCCTGAAAACTTTTCACTGAATGAAACCCGGTCTGTTCAGGGTGAGATGCAACTCAAATCCAACGAAGATATTATGGACCTGCTGGCAATGACACCTCATTACTGGCATGTTAAACCTTCCCAAAAAGAAAAGCTGGCCAGTCTGAACACCCTCAAATGCAGCTTTGATATGAAACTCTACGTGATCCGACGAGCATGATAGCCAATATAGAAGAAATAGAATGGGATGAGTGGCAGCACGGTGAGCAGTACGGCAATCGTTCAAAAAATCTTGGCAAAGCAGCAGGCTCAAGAAGTCTGGGTATGCGCATGATTGAACTTTCGCCCGGAAAGCAGTCCTCACCCCTGTTGTTTCATACAGAAGACGAAGAGCATATATTTCTGGTCGAAGGTGAAGTTACGTTGCTGGAAGGCGATGAGCAATCGCATTTGATCGCAGGAGACTATGTCTGTTTTCTGCCTGGTGAAGGCATAGGTCACGCCTTGCTTAACCACAGTGAAACTGTATGTCGCTTTCTGGTTATGAGTCAGAACAGCCAAAGTGACATTGTTGTCTATCCAGAACATAACCGTATGCTGGTAAAAGCCCTCGGACAGGTTTTCAGTAACCAGCCCGAGGAGGGGTTCAATTGAGTAAATCTGGAAATTTCAGACAGTATCGAGCTTCTCGCCCTGCTGTTTTTTCGCGTTAAAAGTAGTAATTAAATCGTGTACGGAAGGCAACGGTTTCTTCGTCGTTACCTTTCATACCAAAAGCATTTTTGGTTTCAGAGTAGGAAAGAGCAAAAGAAACTTCTGCGTTGTCGAAACCAAGCACCGGCATAGTGTAAGTGGTATAAACAATATAAGACCGGGCATCATGCGCTTTGGCCTTAAAATCATTTCTGGCAAAAGACGTGCCCAGACCAAAAGCATTCAGATACTCAAAATTGGTGTTAAAGGTTTGGGCCTTCCAGGCTTCTTTAGCATCCTGATAAGCAGCACTGGTATGCCATTGCAGATCGCCGAAATTCAGAGTGGTCGTTGCTGATAAACCGTAACGATGAGAAAGATCATACACCTCACCTGTTGTCTTATTAGTAACACTGACAGAATCTTTATTCGCTTCGTACTCACCACCAAAACTGATGCTGACAAAACCATCATCACTCAGGTAATTAACAGCGGGTCGAACCATAAAGCTGTTATTATCCGACTCAATGATTTTGTTACCATTATCCAGGTAATCGATTGACCCGCTCAGAATGCCGCTGGTATCACCATAGACAGTAGAGACCTCTGCCGTCCAGTTACCAAACTCACCCACCCATCGAACCTGACCTGCATCATCACTGCGACCACGGCCTTCTTTTGCCATGTAATAGTAAATGCCGTCACCAATACCATCAGAACCTGCAGCATAAAATACGGCTACATCCTTACCTAACGGGAACAGATCCATTGCTTCATAGCGACCAATCTGGAACATCCAGGCATCTTTCATACCAAAGCCAAAGTAAACATCGTCCACTTCCACTTTACCATCAGTACGAATTAAAGGCTGGGCTCTGCCCGTAACAAAAGCACCATTATCTTTGGTATTCATCCAGGCGACATCCAATAAGAAACGAGAATCGTCACCTAATTGAGTGTTGGTTTTATCGTCTCTGCCAATACCTTCATCGTTATTGATAACATCAAAGTTAATTTCAGCATCACCACCAATGGTCAAATTACCATCGGAAGAAGTCCAGGCTGCCATAGCAGACGTAGAAGCCATTAATACTGCAGTGGCCAGAAGCGTCTTTTTCATTAGAAATCTCTTTTAAGGCGTTAACAACTACAAACTAATGTGTGCTCTGATTGCATATTTCAATTTAAGGACAGGCGAATTAAATCCCCGAAACCTGTCGGTCATTATTGAATCATCAACCCATTTTTCTTGAATATTATGATTAAGGTAGGGAATAGCCAATATCGAAAAAAAACATCTATTGATTCAAATCATGTTTTTCCTATCGACTTTTTCCATGCCTTTATTGAAAACTCCAATCAACCTTCTGTTTAATTAATATTCATAAACACATCAGGACTGATTCACACTACCTTCATAAATCATCCCGAAAAAATAGGGTTGTTTTCCTGATAAAGAGCTTTACCATCAATCTGCAATTACCCATTGCCTGCTGAGCAGTAGAAGTTAGTGTTCCAATGACTGAGAAGAAAACACAAATAACCACCATCTGGTACCTGGTGATGACATCACCTTCTGAGCTGATCAAAAAGCCATTACCTGACAAGGGATTTGAAGTTCGTGAGTGCTCTGAGAAGTTATTCGAGTACAACCGCTTTCTTTACGAGTTTGTAGGCCGTCACTGGGAATGGACCGATAAGCTGAGCTGGTCAGAACAACAATGGCAAGATTATTCTGAATCAGAAAATCTGAGAACCTGGGTACTGTATAAATCAGGAAGTCCTGCAGGATATTTTGAACTACAGAAAAAATCAGACGGTGTCATTGAACTGGCCTACTTTGGCCTGGCCAAACCGTTTATTGGTCAGGGGCTAGGAGGTGGATTTTTGAGCAATGCTATAGAAGAAGCCTGGAGCTGGGGCGCGTCAAAAGTTCAGGTCAATACCTGTTCACTGGACCACCCCGGTGCTCTGGCGAACTATCAGGCCAGGGGCTTTCAAATTGAGCGAACTGAAGAATGCGCCTAAAACAAGACACCTGTCATCCATTTAAAAAGTTGGATACTGCTTAACTGAAACAGCTCAACAATGTGTACTTTTCGAGCCTTCCTTAGCCATCTTCCTCCGAAGATGGCGTTGGAGGTATATAGTATTCTACAGTCCCCAAATCAAAGAAATACCATGCCTTCCCTGATATTGGTTGCGGATAAACTTGTTCACCCAATGAGTACATCAAGCCATCCAGCGCTCGTTTACCTCGTACAAAGTACACAGTGAACCATGATGGCGAAAAGGCTTTCTCCCACATTTACGACCGCCATAACGAAGGAGCCATCGTGATTGGATATCAGCCATCGATTCGTTTGAAGCTGAGGTAATGCCTCAGTCAGCTCGAACTCGCTGTATCCATAGGTATTTAAACGGTAACGATAGTCTGCACTCCAATTTTGGAGAATAGTCATTATTGAATCGCCGTAGTAATTTAACGACCTGACTCTGTACCAGTAAGGCATTGAAAGATATTGATGTGAGAATGGGTTAAAAATCCAGTTAATCATGACGGCAAGGTCAGCTGTATGGGCCTGTATTGAAATAGCACTGGCAACAAATTGATCCAGTACTTGATAACCGCCTTGAATCTCAATGACCTGATTTGTATCAAAGGACGGCCTTGGCTCAACTTGCTGACACCACTCAACGGCACGATTCAAGCAATGCATGACTTTATCCAACGCCCTCTGGTTAACCAGAGAAACATAACCAAACAATTCCGCCTCGCCAGAAAACAGCTGATCCATAGCATCCAAACCCACCTTTGATGGATTACAACATTTATAGCTTTTACAAGCGTCTTTATCAGGCAATATATACCCGTCTGCCGGGCTCTCTCCAACAGGATAGAAACGTCTGTTTCGGGGAGCCGGTAGAAAATGATTGCAGGCTCCACCACAACCGTAAGGGCAACCCACCGTATCCTGGGAAAGCAGGCCATCCATTGGAATCACTGAATCATCATCACTATTCTCATTCTGATCATCCTGCCCGTCATTCTCCTCCTGGGTTTCATTCGTGGGTTCCTTCTTTTTCCCCTATCCTTCCCACCTGCCAGAACAGCGCCATTACAAAGCATAGCCAGCAGTAATATCTGAAGTACCGTCTTCATAACTGTATGAAATATTATTTTGATTGAAGATTAATCTTAGAGGGCTAAGCTGATTTCGCTATGATCTTGCTTTATTATCCCGATCTCTTCTCCATGCTTCAGAGACTGCAACGCAATATGGCCAGGCCACAGAAGAAGACTGATTCCTCCAAAACCCGTGAAGAAGCGATGGCCACAGCCAAAGCGACTCAACGCCCCGGACAAAGCAAAGAACAGACACGGCTTATTGCCCAGGGCATCCAGAAAGGCATTGAGCACTACAAGAAGCAACAGAAAGCCAAAGCCAGAGAGCTCGACAAGAACCTGAAGAAGGTCAGGAAGCAAACGGAGTCACCTGTTCAAGAGGCTGAGGCTGTCACCGAGGAGGTGATTCACTACAAACAGCACTGGCTCCCCTGGCTTTTGCTGGGACTCAGCTGGGGTGCGTTCGTGCTGTATCTAATGACGTCTGGAACCTGAAGCCGCCAGACAAATGTCAAAATACCTTGTCCACCAGCAGGGAGCACAGCACAGTAATAATCACTATGCCCGCCAGGTTCAGAATAAGACCACTTCGAACCATTTGGCGGATAGACAACAGTCCTGAACCAAAAACAATCGCATTGGGCGGTGTCGCCACTGGCAACATAAAAGCACAGCTGGCTGCTATCGCGGCGGGAATAGCCAACACTTCAGGGTCCAGCCCCAGCGAAACGGCCAGTGCACCCAGAGGAGGCAGAAATGCAGCGGTTGTAGCCGTATTACTGGTAATTTCAGTCAGGAAAATTATGACGGCAACAACCAGTGCGATAGCCGCAATGGTGGGCAGCCCATCCAATACCTGAAAGTTACCCGCAATCCATTCAGCCAGTCCGGTTTTACGAATAATGGCAGCCAGGCTCAGACCACCACCAAAAAGCAGCAAAACATCCCACGGCAGTCTGCGAATATCTTTCCAGTTGAGAAGAAAGTCGAGTTTCTCTCCCCACCGAACAGGGATAATAAACATCAGCAGCCCACCTGTCAGGGCTATGGCTGTATCGGTTAGTTGAATGCCTGGCATAAAGCTCGATAGCCAGGGTCTGAACACCCAGCATAAAGCCGTCGAGGTAAAGATCACTGCCACCCACTTCTCAGCTCGACTCAGCGAGCCCATAGAAGTCAGCTGTTCTTTTAATGATTGGCGAACGGATTCACTTTCTCCCGGACGGAGCTTATAGCCACCCAGACTGAGCCACCAGCCTGTCACCAGTAGCATCAGCACAGTCGCGGGCAGGCCAATCATCATCCATTGGGCAAACCCGATCTCAATGCCATACTGCTCACTGAGAAATGCCGCCAGCAGCGCATTGGGTGGAGTACCGATCAAAGTGCCAAAACCGCCAATAGAGGCACCATAAGCTATGGCCAGAAGTAAAGCTGAAGGAAAGTTTCCATGAGAACCTCGCTCTTCTTTCATCATGGCGATCACAGACATGCCAATAGGCAACATCATAATGGCCGTTGCGGTATTCGATACCCACATACTGATAAAAGCAGTAGCCAGCATGAACCCAATCACCTGCCGGCGTTCTCCGGTTCCGGAAGCCAGCATGGTTAACAGCGCAATTCGGCGATGAAGGTTCCACCGCTCCATAGCCAGCCCCAACATGAACCCGCCCATGAACAGATAGATGACCGGATGAGCATAGGCTGAAGCGGCTTTATCCAGAGAAACCAGCCCCACCAGTGGAGCTACAAGCAGAGGCATTAATGCCGTAATGGGAATAGGAAGAATTTCCAGAGACCAGAATACCGCCATCATCAGAGCCAGACCTGCACATTGCCAAGCGGCAACGGGCATGCTCTCAGGAGCTGGCAGTAGAAGCGTCAACACAAACAGACTGACACCTGCGGTCAGCCCAAGCAGCCAGATATAAGGGTTAGCCCCTGCTTCCAGCTCTGGCGAGGTGGATGATTTACTCATGGTCTGTTCCTGAGAAGTATTCTGTTTATAAGTCGGTCACTTCCCTGAATTATTCACATGTCCGCTTTTAAAAAGCGAAAATACAGCCCATTTCATGATGGGTAAACGGTCATTCTAACCAGTTGTTTTCTGAGCAATATGACGATCTATCTTCTACCCTCTTATCCTTACAATGAAATAAAACCATGAAAAAGTGCAGCAATGGACTCCTGTTTCTCTGTGAAGTTATTTTCTATCAAGACAGCTTTTTGTATCAGCCTCTTATGGGCGCTGATTGCAACTATGTCCGTATCTGTTTCTCAAGCAACAGCGGCAGACAAACCTCCCTGTGAAAAACATATGTGCACAAAGCACCACATAGCCATGGAGCCCGATGGCAGCGGTGGTCATTTCTGTTTGCAGTGCATGCAGGACACGATAAATGAGATGGAAGATGAGAAGGAGTCTCAACTAATACACCAACATGCTGGTGTGATGGTACCAATGGATACTGGGCCAACTACGGATGACAAGGATAAAGATAAAGACGACGCCGATAAATTAGCAGACCAGATGGGTCGCTCCCTATTATTTCGAGATCCGGGACAGGCATCGGGTGGTTATGTAGCCTCTTCAACCATGGTAGGGACGAGCTCTGGTTTAACTCTTCCAGCAGGCGCCAAATATAGCTTTGATCTGACGGTCATTAACAAAGCCATTGTTCCTTCTCACGACGACTCTCATAGTAATCTGGGAGTTGAAACATTAGATACAACTACCGTAACTCATCCCCCTGTTGAGAATGACCCTCCTCTAGTGGAACCTGACAATCTCATGGTGTATCAGCCCCCCATGGCAAATTACGATACGCTGACTGAGCCTCAGTTTATGTTCGCCCCTGTACAGGCGTCAGAGGGTTCTTCTGTTGCCCACAACCTTATTAAACTGCTTCAGCAAGAAGGTTACCAAACATCAAGCGGTGGAAGCTCAACACTGCCCGGTGGAGAAGGAATGTTACTATTGAGAGGCGAGGCGGAACTGTCTGCCCTGATCTCCATATTACCTACCTTTAACATTGAACTGGCAGCCCACTCTCTGTCAGACCTGAAAGCACTCCTGCTCTCAGGAAAAAAAGTCATTATCCGGATGATACAAAAGAATGGGACGATCACCGTTATCCATATACATCCGGCAGACAACGCTCAGGCTCTGATCATTACCGAAATAGGCATGCAAAGCGCATCCATTCCTATTGATAGCATCATCACTCTTCTCAATACCTTTCTTACCAATGAAGAAGTAACATTGTTAACTCTGTTTACTCACACAGAAGTGACCAATGACTTGCCGACCGCCCTTTTTCCCCAGACACAGGGCGTAACAGCTACAGCCAGTGTCACTGCACCAGCCTCTCTGGCGACAGCGATTATTGATTACATTCAACGGCTGCAGCACTCTTCACCAGTAATCCCACCTGACATAAACTATGGAGCTGTTCAGGAACTTCAGGACACCCATGACCAGGCTAGTCTTGATATCTTAATGACCACCTATGGCTTACAATCTATTCCAACAGAAGATACAGCCCTGCAAAACATTGAGGAGTTCAGTACCACGCAAACCCCTTTTATGGCTCAACTGATTGTTCCAAACCAGCCGGCCACAGTTATAAGTCTTCAACCTGACTCAGCGGGTGATGTCACACTGACTGTTTCAGGACAGCACTTCGTCATAGACCGGAGAAATGTGGGTGAATTGTTTGACTGGATCATCAACCAGTTCAAACCGGTGATTAAGATTTTCATTCTGATGGCTCTCTTTTTATAAGAAGAGACTCCTCTCATGGGTATACTCCACATCCACGCTTTTTCATCAGCTCTGTTATACTCCGAGCCCCGAATTTCCATATCAACGAGAATACCTTGAGTACACACCCTTTTTCCGAACTGCCGCTGCCCGAAGCGTTGCTTAAAAACCTGGAGCAGATTGGCTACCGGGAAATGACGCCTATCCAGCAAAAGAGTTTACCTCTGGCCATGGCCGGCAAAGATTTGATCGCCAAGGCCAAAACCGGCAGCGGTAAAACCGCAGCCTTTGCTATTAGTATGCTTCTGGGTATTGAACAACGCTTTTTTGGCTGCCAGGGTCTGGTGCTTTGCCCAACCCGCGAATTGGCGACTCAGGTAGCGAATGAAATCCGAAAACTGGCCCGTTACCAGCAAAACATCAAGGTTGTTACCCTGTGCGGTGGTCAGCCAATAGGCCCCCAAATAGGATCCCTGGCTCATGGTGCCCACATCGTGGTGGGCACACCAGGCAGGATTCAAGACCACCTGCGTAAGCAAACGCTCACTATCGATCAAGTTAAGACCGTTGTGCTGGACGAAGCGGATCGTATGCTGGACATGGGTTTCATTGATCCTATTGAACATATTCTGGGTCACACGCCATCAGACAGGCAGACGCTTCTTTATTCAGCCACCTACCCAAAACAGATCAGAGCTCTGAGCCAGAAGTTCCAGTCGGAGCCTGAAGAAGTAACGGTTGAGTCAGTACATTCTCACCAGCATATCCAGCAGTTTTTCTACCAGGCTGAGAACACTGATAAACCAGACACGCTCTGCAAGCTGCTGAATCACTATCAACCTGCTTCTGCTGTCATTTTCTGTAATACCAAGCAGACCTGTAAGGAAGTAGGCACTGAACTGTATGAACAGGGTTATAAGCCCCTGGTGCTTCATGGCGATATGGAACAGCGTGAACGGGATCAGATGCTGGTGCGCTTTTCAAATCAGAGTGCCGATATTCTGATTGCCACCGATGTTGCCGCCCGAGGTCTGGATATTGATGATCTGGCTGCTGTCATAAACTATGACCTGAGTCGCGATCCGGAAGTCCATGTTCATAGAGTCGGCCGTACAGGCCGCGCCGGAAAAGAAGGGCTGGCTCTGAATCTGCATACCTCTCGTGAACAGTACAAGCTTGATGAAATTGCTGACATCCTGCGTACAGAACTCACTTTTGGTGACCACAGAGCTTTGAAACCAGCAACACAGCCACCTTCCAAAGCGCCAATGGTAACCCTGGCCATTGATGGTGGTAAGAAAAACAAAGTTCGAGCGGGTGATGTTCTGGGTGCCCTTACGGGTGATGCCGGTATCTCCGGAGATCAGGTCGGTAAAATCAATATTTTTGATTTTGTAGCTTATGTGGCCATAAAAAGAGAAAGTGCTCGAAAAGCGCTTGAACGTCTTGAGCAAGGTCGAATAAAGGGCCGTAAGTTTAAAGTCAGAAGACTTTAGGCAACCAAGCACTATTCCTTATAACGTTCACATCTAGCTTGTTGAAGTGCGCTCCCAGCATCCTTCGACAAGCTCAGGATGAACGAAGTATGTATGCTTATTAATGCTTAGCTGCATCAGGTTCCTGACCAGAAAAGCGGATATGGGCTCTGTTTAACAAGAGCCCATATCATCTACTTCAGGGGACACAGAACCGTGACCAACAATCCCTTCTCATTATTCTCCAGTCTGATTTCACCACCGTGGCTGTGAATAATGTTTCGGGCTATCGACAACCCGAGCCCCATCCCTCCTGTATCACGATTTCGTGACTCCTCCAGTCTGACAAAAGGCTCAAATACTTTTTCCATCGTTTCTTCTGGTATTCCTGGCCCGTAATCCTGAATCATTATTTGAGCAGCCCCTTCCTGTTGAGCCAAAGAAACAGTAACCGAAGCTCCATACTTCACACCGTTTTCGATCAGATTTCTCAAAGCCCTTTTCAAGCTCACCAAACGACAGGAAATGATCACTTCCGGACCTTCAATAAAGCCGACTTCATGCCCCATAGCCACCATATCCTCACAAAGGCTATCCAACAGGGCGTTAAGATCGACTTTTCTGGTTTTCTCCTTATCAGAAGCTTGTCGCATAAATGCCAGTGTTGCTTCCGACATTTGCTGCATCTCATCCAACGTTGCCAGCATCTGCCTGCGATCTTCCGACTCATCCATCATCTCTACTCTTAAACGCATCGTCGTGATCGGAGTGCGAAGGTCGTGGGACAGAGCAGCCAGCATACGGGTACGATCGGACACAAATCGCTGCATCCTTTCATTCATCAAATTAAAAGCCCTGATCGTTTCACGAATGTCTTCAGGCCCTTCTTCATCTATCGGATCAATGCTTTCTCCCACTCCGAGTCGATGGGAAGCTGCCGCCAGCTGCTTCATGGGCCTTGTCACCCTTCTGACCATGAAGATAACCGCCAGCAGAACACATAAAACAGAAATACTCATAAACAACAGGGTTTGTTTGAGTAACACTCTTGGAATAGGTGGTGATCGAGTCAACAAGTTCAGCCACTGGCCATTATTCAATTTGATGGACACTTCCAGAAATACCAGTTTTTTTCCCTTGTGCTTGCGCCACTCACGGTACTTCTCTGACTTCTTCCAGCGATCATCCCGCTCATTTCTGAATGTTTCTGACCTCTCCCTCTGCTTGCCCCGATCATAGTCGAACCAGTCATTCTGATTGCGTTCCAGATCTACCCGGATACGCCCCTCATAATCAGAACCCAACTCTTTCAATAAATAGTTTACAGCGCCTTTTCTGACCCCGCGTTTTGATTCCTCGTGCACCATACTAAGACTGCTGAGAAGCACTTTCTCATTGCGATTACCCGATGCTCTGAGAATGGACTGGTGCAGACTTTCAGGGCTCGACTCCAACAACTCCACCAGCGTTACCACTCTTCTGAGCAGAGCCCCCTGATTAATATCATCGACAGCACGGTTGTAGGCGGCATTTAAAATAAATGTGCTTATCACAACAGATAACGTCAGGGCTACCAGGACCAGAGAAACCATCTGCCCGGTCAAACTGGAAGGCCATAATCGTTTTACCCACCGAATCAAGGCTCTGACACCTCAGCTGTAAAACTGTAGCCTCCACCCCAAACCGTTTTGACCAGAGAGGGATTTTTGGGGTCTGGCTCGATTTTTTTCCGCAAACGGCTGACCTGGTTATCAATACTGCGATCAAAAGGCAAAGCTTCTCTTCCCTTGGTCATATCTAACAACTGGTCTCTGCTCAGCACCTTACGAGGATGCCCCAGAAAAACTTCCAGTAGCCTGAACTCTGCCGTACTCAATGGCACCAATAAGCCATCTTCCCGCTCCAATTGTTGCTGGTGAAGATCCAGCATCCAACCTGAAAAAGCTTTCTTGCTAACTTCAGTTTGCTTTCTGAGCGGACTTGGCAAATGCTCCAGACGCCTGAGTACTGCTTTGATTCTGGCCAGTAATTCTCTTGGGCTGAACGGCTTGGAGACATAATCATCCGCGCCCATTTCCAAGCCCACAATGGTATCTGCTTCTTCTCCCAGGGCTGTCAGCATAATAACGGGTGGGCCCCCTTGCTCTTTCAGTGAACGACACAGGCTAAGGCCATCTTCCTCTGGCATCATCACATCCAGAACCACCAGATCCACGGACTGATTCTCCAGTACCTTGTGCATTTTTCGCCCGCCATCCGCCAGGCTAACCTCATAACCGTGTTGCCCAAGATACTTGCCTAAAAGGTCGCGAATTTCACTGTGGTCATCGACCACCAGTATGTGTTTTTTCTGCTCCATAATGCTGACGCCAGAACTGTATTGATCTCGATTATATGTACTTGGTAAAAGAAATATGTATCAAATCTTGTCAAACGACCCAACTGATACAATTTGCGACAAATTAAACGTGTCACGATATATTTCTGAGACATCCTCAGGCTTTAATAAGAATCGTAGAAACCTTATTGGAGAGACACCTGATGAATCGCAAATTACCCGTAGTCGCCGCCTTTGTTACTGTATTCACAGCCACTTCAGCCCTTGCCTGGTGGGGGGAGGGGGATAACGAAGACCCTAAGAACAATGAATACAAGTATGAACACCGTGACTGTGGCAAGAAAAGGGAACAGGGCTTCAAAGGCAGGTTCGGAAAGAAGAATCTGAAAGAGTATATGGCACGTGAATTCACTGCCGATGAGATCCGGACTCTGGCTTCTGCCCGCTTGCTTATGAAAGGCAACTCTAACGTCAAAGTGGGCGAAGTCAAAGCCAATGATCAAGGCTATACCGTTTCTATCGTGACCAAGGATGACTCATTGGTGAAAGAATGGGCTCTGGCGAAAAATGGCATGCCACTGGACCGGTTTGAAAGAATTCAGAAACGAATGGAAAAGAAGGAGAAGCAATAACTCTCCTCTGTATTCTTGTTCTTTCTATGTGTGTTAATTGCCCGGAAATAACCGGGCAATTTTTTGCTGGGCAGAAATAGCGCGAGTAGAATAAAAACTTAAATTTACTTTTTTTTAGTAGTTAGACTGCAGACTCTGAAAGCTCTCCTAAACTTTATTCTTCATGTTTTCTGTTATTTCTCCAAGCAGGTCAGCTCATGAAATGGTTTACCTCACCCTTGCTCAGTATTCCAGCGACTCTCTTTCTTATCTTGTTGGTTCTTTCGACAACCACGCGCTCTGAAGCTATTCATCCAAAAGCCGTTCTGGGTCCCCTCCAGAAAGTAACCATTGGACCGGATCAACAACAGAGCTCATCCGTCACTCTGGCAAAAACTCTGACTCCTTCCGTTGCCCTGTCTTTCTGCCCTAAAAACACTGAAATAAACGACCATCTATGTCTGATATGGTTAAACCAGAATCAGCAAATTGAAATGGCCTACAGTGAATCTCCTGTCAGAAAACCAGAAGCACTCACAAGTGAATTTACCACAATAGCTCCGGCCTTCAAGGAGCACGATAAAATACCGGAGACCTTGCTGGGGGTTACCGCAACACCCTATAAAGATGGTTTTATTCTGGCTTACCTGACAAGAAAAGATAAAACAGGCAGTCTGCCAGACATCAGTCACTCTGCCCCTCAAAGGGTTGAAGATTTAAAAAAATCGGTTGCTGACAGTCATCTCTATCTTGCCCTGGCGACTTTAAGGCAGAGTGGTAAACTCTATGAATGGTCTATAAGCCGATCCAGTGAAGTAGATGCTGATACTTCCGGAGGTATTATTGCTGGCACTCCATCAGTTTCTGTCATCGGTGACAGGGTCAACCTGTCATACAGCATATTTTCACTCGACAACGGGCAACCAGTAAGTAAAATCGTTGAAATAAGCGACGCTGCTCAAATAGGTACCCACCAGCATATCTCTGGCTTGAGTGTATCGACTGCTATTCACACAGCGCCCACACCTCAATTACTGAATATTCCGGAAAACAGTTTCAACTATGCAGCTTACGCTGACATCAGTAGTCAGAAGATGAAGATTGCACTGCAGACGAAGCCCCAGATGCAATTTAACAACACCTTGATACCTGAGCCCACTATTCAGGCATCCTGGCTCTACCACTTCAATCAAATAAACATGGGAGAGGCATACCTGATCACTCTGCTGATGACAGACAGTCAGGGAGAGAACCTTTTGTTTTCACTGTATCCAGATATTTTTGACGGACATGAAGGATGGAGCAGCGTCAAACAATTACCCACAAGCTCCTTTGCCATTAGCGCTTCACAAGCCGTTTTTCCCGGAGAGGAGCCGGCTATCATTATGCCTGGCCTGAACCTGAAGGACTTGACTCTTTCACTGCAGGCGTTCTCGATCAAGGAAGTAGAAAGCCCATAGGATTTAGCTCGAAATACATTCCCGATTAAAACATAAGCTCCGCTCACCCCAAGCCTGTGGAAAGCTCTGGCTCTAAGCTTCGACAGGCTCAGCACGAACGGGGCTTGATGAATCAACGAATTTTTTTTCCGGACTATTCCTCAGCCCTTAATGAGGTAATTCAATATCTCTACCACTTGAGCGGGAGTAGTTGCCCAAGCTTGCGCTGCTGCATCCACTTCCTTCAGCGGGTGAACAATCGATTCGTCATGAAGTGTTATAAAGGCTTGGATAAGGCCGCACAAAAGCCTGCATCAAAGGCCTGCATCAAAGGCCTGCATCAAAGGCAGCATTCTACTGTTTGTATTTATCTCCAAAGCGAATCACTGCCAGACAAGTCCAGGTCGACAAAAATGACGACGGAGAAACCAGGAGGCTGACCGATAATAGCGCCCGCAGTGAGGACGGCAGAATTTTTAGACCCATTTGCTGTCGCCGCAGTAGGGCTGTCTATTCTCGGACGCTATTCTCGGTCAGCCTCCTAGAGACGATATTTGATGCTTTGACAACTAACCCTTTCACTCCTGCACTTGTGAAAAGGCTGGCCAAATATCAGCCTGAGTTTTTTGTAAAACTGCTGCATCAGGCCAATATGTCTGAACTCACCGCTCAAGAATATGACGCATATCTATCAGGGTTGCCAGACTTACAAAATACTGCAGTCCTCTCAGTGAGGGAAAACGTTCTATTTCGCCCATCCCATTTATAAGTTTTTCTTATCATACCCGAAAGAATATCTCGTTTGTCGTCTATACGAATCAAATCTACTCTGTAGCTGTTCTCAAGCAGGAAAGGAGGCAGCAGAATGAAACAGAATGCACTTCGTAAAATGGCCCGTTTACCTATGAAACTGATTAACCAATGGGATAAATGGCATCATCGTTCAAGAACTCACGAGTATCTGGCCAGAATGGATAGCAGAATGCTCAAGGATATTGGGGTAACAGAAGCTGACCGTATGGATGAAATCAGCAAACCTTTTTGGAGAGAATAAATAAGACCTGAAGAAACAAGCGCCTTCAGGTCTTAAACTCAAATTACTTACCGTCCATACATGGAATATTATTCCAGTCCAGGCTAGCCGCTTCGGCATTTGTATCTGAATTGCAGATGTAACAGAAATTTCGGTTGTGACTGTTGTCATGTTTGACTTTTCGACCCATTATGCAATGGCGTTTTGTATCCATGCAGAACCTTACTTTATTGTTGTAGCGCGCACACTCTCCAAGATCCTCGGCTTTGTGTTTCTTCTCCTTGCCATCTTTAATCCAGTAGTGCCCATTGTCAGTTCCTTTATCAAACTTACAGACAAAGGTGTGACCTTTGACATACTCAGGAAATTGACACTCTTTGGTTTGAGGTGCGGGGACTGCCTGAGCTTGTATTGTACTCTGTTGAGTATGGTTACTATCGGTGCCAACAGCCTCGTAGTAACGAGACTCATCCAGCTCACAGCGTTTACCATCAGACGATTTGGTACCAAAAGAGAAGTAACGCCGCTTTTCTCCACGAACTTTTTCGACCCTGCTTTCCATACAGCGATTGGGTCTCTGCATAGCAACCGTGGCTCCCCCTAAAGTTTTTTCACCATTGGAGCTAGAGGCTTCTTGAGACATTCCACCCTGAGCAGAAATCTCAGGTTCTCCTGTCTGTTCGTCACAGAATTCAAAAACCAGTTTTGAAATGAATATTGTGGTGGTAATACCCGCAGGATCTTTCAAAGAGGGTTTATAAGTTTTAGCTTGCTGCAACTGAATATGATTTGTCGACAACCATTGAAACTCATAACTGTAAGTATTACTTCCGCTGGAATCCTTATACAAACAAGCCAGAACCTCATTGCCTACCTCTCCCTGATATCCAACATGTCCAACCTCAATACCAGAACCCACTGGCGAATCAGTCACACACAGCGGCACATCGTCGCTGCCTTCCATGACTTCAGTGAGAGCATCCACGTTATATGAGCTGTTGGCATAGGTTGTAACCCAGCATGCATTTTTGGCTACAGCATGAGTCATCGACAGTACAAGGAAAGCTCCTATCGCACTGTACAAAGCCATTCGAACTGAGCGCATCAGATTTCACCCATTACAAAAATTGATAATTCAAATGCAACTGTCTTTCCATAAGCTGGCCATTTGAGACTTTTGACTCGGTGTATACCCATCGCCTTTCAAGATGCTACGTTGTTGCCAGCGTTCGCTCACCCTGATCACCTACTACTTGTAGGCTCACAGGGCTTCGCTCACTTGTCGCTGGTAGCATCTTGAAATCCAATGGGTATATTTACGCAAGTTCCGCTATCCCGACTGAACCTGTTGTTTTGGAGTTATGCTTTACTGGACAAATTTATATAGACGAAGCCCTGATTTTCCGCCACCCCTTTCCCATGCGACACAAGAAATACTGATATGCATTGGCTATAGTGGCAGAACCTTCCCGCTTCAGGAGTCAACTATGCATGCCCGGTTTTCCTTTGATCAGGACAGCTCTGAACAAACCCGAAACTCCTACCTCAAACCTGATATCGTTCAGCAGCGGCAATACACCCTGAACCGCCTTGATTTGAAAAGAGGTGAAAGTGTTCTGGATATTGGCTGCGGTCCAGGTCTGCTGGTCAGTGAGATGGCCAAACAAACCGGTTCAGGTGGGCTGATTACAGGAGTTGATCCGAGCAAACCCATGTTGACGATGGCTGAAAAACTCTGCCGGGATCAGAACAATACTCATTTTCAGCAAGCCGACGCGGAAACCCTGCCCTTTGAGAACGCCTCCTTTGACGTGGCGGTTTCCATTCAGGTGTTGGAATACGTCAGCAATGTTGATCAGGCGCTTCTGGAAATACATCGGGTGCTCAAGCCCGGTGGTCGGGCTCTGATTATTGATACCGACTGGGATTCACTGGTCTGGAATCATTCTGACAGGGAAAGCATGCTGAGAGCTATAGAGCTCTGGGAATCCCATTGTGAAGACTCGTATTTACCTCGCAAACTACCCACTAAATTTCACAGAGCTAAACTGAGCGTCAATCACATCAACATTTACCCTATTATCAATACTTCCTTTAGCGATCAGGATTACTCCTATTTTTTGGCCAGATCCATCTGCAATCACCTGTCGGACACCTTAACAATTGAGCAAATTAATGCCTGGTTTCAGGATCTGGTGACAAAAAATGATCAGAATGATTATTTTTTTAGCCTCAACCGCTACGTTTTTGAAGTCACAAAAAATTAACAACCTGTTAATTGTGCACGTAATAGGTAAAAGTAAGCATGGGAGCTGAAGCTCACAAACGATAAGTTTGTTATTTTTACCTACACAAAAAAACGACAGATGAAAAAAACGATTCTAACGGCTGCCATATTGGCAGTCAGTGCCTCTGTTGCCCAAGCAGATATTATTGGTGCAAAGCTAGGTTATAACTATTGGAATACCGCCAACCACGGTGATTTTCAAACCGTTTACGGTCAGATAGAGCACCCTGTTCCCCTGCTGCCCAATCTGGCGGTAGGCTATAGCAAGCTCAATCATGACAAGCTGAAGTTCGACAGTTACGACGCTACCGGCTACTACGAAATACTGGACAACGGCAACATTGCCCTTGATCTTGGCCTGGGTGCCCGACGTTTCGACAGTGGTAAATACCGGGATGCCTCATTCAGCGACACGGTGCCCATGATCACAGCTGATGTAGAACTCTTTCAGGCCAGTGCCCTGAGTTTTTACAGCAAACTGTATGCGGGTCGCTCCAGTGATACCCGCTTTAATGATTTCGAAGTGGGTGCTCGCTTTCACTTGTTTGCAGGTCTGAAACTGCAAGGCGGATACCGAACCTACGAAATCGATATGGATGGCACCAAGGGCATCTACAACGATGAGCGTATCAAGGGCTTTAACCTGGGTCTGCTCTGGGATATCTGATCTGCTGCTCACCGACAGCTGGTTCCGGTGAACCAGCTCCCTTCAAACTTATTCCCACTGATTACGAATATTCCCAACCACTTCTGACAAATCAACATACTTTTCTAAGCTAAAGAGAAGATCACTCAAAATGGCAGGTTACAGTGGACAGAACTGGCCGGGATAAGCCCTCTCCCCTATCAGGGAATATTTCCCCTACTCACTCGTCAATGGGCCCTGAACAAAAAAGTGAAACCACGGGTCAGCACGATCAACGTGATATCACCCACACCAGTGGCGATAATCTGGTAGCCAAAGCCTCTGCCGTGGCTGGAACAGATGAACAGCTATCCAAGCGGGCTGTCAGAAAAAAGAAACACACCCGGGATGAAATGGCCAAAATGGGTCATGAAGTGGATAAATCACGCGAAGCCATTAAAGCGTTTATGAAGCAAAATGGCATTGATAAAGGACTGCCACAAATTCAATGCACCCGTGATCACGGTTATGTCGGAGCCTCCCAGCTTCTATTTGTCCAGATGGAACAGCTGAAACAGTTGCTGGATGAACACTTTGCCAAAGCAAACAAGATGTATCAGGTGCTCACGTCTGATTACAGTGTTTATAAAAAGCTTGAAACCACTGCAAGAAGAGCCGCCAGATCACAGCAGGTCAGCGAAGATGATCAAGCCTTCCTCAGGGATGCGGTGAGCCTCGGAAACTCAGACAAGCGCCATAAGGATTATTGGGGAGAGAGGAAACTGATTCACCTCTATGCCAGCTTTTGTCGCATACGTTTCAGTGAAGCCCTTAAAGTGATGAGTATCCTGGATTCCATTCAACTGAGCGAAACTTTCGGTCACAGGATAGAGACCTTTCTACCCCAAACGATCGAGTGTATGAAAATGTACCAGGAAGTGGTTCAGTATCAGCTGGGGCTTGAACATTATTCAGAACTGGAAGAAAGCCTCAAAACCCATGATAAGGTCGCCTTTGGGGTGGCTATGCTGGCAGATCTGGCTGTGGCTCATTATATGCTCACCCATAATCAGGAAGCACTGCGTGCAATGCTGTCTGCACACTCTTGCTATTTCAGTCAATGGTTGGCTGACTTTGACCCTGAACAACCGCAAGTATTGGAGCTGGAAAGCTGGAGAGTCAAGCAGCTGATCACTGCAGCCATTCTAGTGGACAACCCCAAACAGGCACAACGCCTGCTGCAGTTCTACCGAAAGCAGATGGAAGCAGACAACCCGCTCTTTGCCCCAAAAGATATATTTTCACTCTGCCATTCTCTGCTGGCCTCTCTGACCTATCTTTATGATCGCCCTGAGCCATTAGCCCACTTTAAGGCCAGAGTAGAAGGAGCAGAAACGTTGGTCTCTGAGTTAGAAGTCCTGATCAGATCCATCAATAAAAACAAAATGCTACCGGAAGATAGCCGGGCTTCCCTAATGTTCTTTTATGAGCAGATCAATCAGCACTGCCAAGCGGTAGTAAGAGACCTTCGCAATCAGGAAGCAGGGGTGGCACAAATGGCTTCTGACCTCATCACAGAAGAAGAAGAGGATCAGAAACGGATCAACGGCAAATTAGAAACCAGAGAGAAGAAGCGTCGGGAAAGAGAAGAAGCAAAACTGGAAGCTGAATGGAAGAAAAAGCAGGCTAAAATGGCCGTAACCATTGCCTCAGAAAAAAAGCCGGGAACCCCTCCGCCAAAGCCCTATGATCTGGCGGGCACTCTTAGCGAAGCCTCAAAAGCCTTTGGTCGAAAAGAGGCCGTTGGTGTTCTTAATGGCATTTTCAAGAAAGTCATTCAGCATCCGCAAGTCAGTGGTTTTGATAAGGCACAAGCCCATTATGGTTATGCCGACATGGTCACCGCCAGACTTCGACGACAGCTGGAATCAGTTCACAAGATGATTGAACCTGTTTATGCCTATAGAGAAGCCTTGGAAAGTCAGGATCTCCCTGAACTTGATAAAGATATCAAATTCAGGGAAGCCCTGAAGCTCTTTAAACTGAATATGCAAAATATCAGTATCAATACCCTGGTCATGAGTAAAGCAGTGAAAGATGCACAGGAGATCTTCTTTGGCCTTTCCGAGGATCAGCCAGAATTTATTGATGCTCTGGTGGACCTGCACAATGAGATGGAATACTTGATTGCACAAGGAAAAATGGTCATCCAGTGTTGCAAGGATATTCCGAATATCTATGCACTGCGCGGTCAAATGATTCATCGTCATAAACTCTCAGGAAGTGGAGGCTCTCAACAACGCAGTCAGCTAGTCGTTCGAGTCAAGGACCTGGAAGAACTAGGAAAAAAGCTCGACACTTCTATGGAAATGCTGGAAAACTCTCTGGATCGTAAACAGGTGGCACAATTCCGACAGGTACCCCCTGTTGCAAGAACAAAAGTCTCAGAGCCTGACGAAAGAATGCAGACTCTGAGTCCTATTCTTCCAGAACTCAGGCCTCAATCCTCCCTCTCGCAACCGGGCAATGCACATTCTAGCTCTCGCTCAAGTTCAGATTTTTTAAGAGCCGAAACTGGAGCTGCTACGACTCAAGAAGTGAGCATACCTTACCCCCCCGGAGCCATCGTATTTGCGTTGCCAGATGCCATGAGACTCGAACTTCAAGAAAAAGTTGGAAACCTGCCCAAGCCAGACCCCGAAAGTCCCCGACCTTCCAGGTTTGAAATTCACCCGGAACATGGCGCAACACCACACCCCCTGACTACCCTGGCATTCACTATTGGCAGAACACTGGTTGTGCAGGCAGGTGGTGATCGATGGGTCGTTTCTCCTGGATACCCACCTCAACGGGATTCCGATGTTGCCATTCCCAAAAATGCGCTTAAGCTCGAGTTCTGTTTTTCCTCTATGACAGAGATGTCCAGCCACAGTACTGATATAACACATGGCTCATTACCCGATCTGATTACCTCCTCAAGGGAAACATCTCCAGTCCATACCGTTACGCCTACAGATGGATCAACGGAAGTGGGTCTGGAGAAACTGGAAACAGTGGAAATCGAAGAGCCTCTAGAAGTCGAACTGCCTCTGAGACTGTTCATTCCGCACAACATGAATACAGCTCTGGGAGTTTCGATCATAGAACGCAATCTGATGGAACTCATCGATCCGGAAACCGTTCAGGAGAGAAAGCCTCCAGCAGCAAGTACTGTAAAAGAAGACTCCCAACAGGAATGGAAAACGGCCAGCCGCAAATCTAAAAAAGGTAAAAAAGGGAAGCCACAGGGACGTAAAGGAAAAGGGTCAGTGACACCTGAACCCCAAGCTGCCCCAGTCAGAGAAGAGAACGTTCCTGCTGTTGAAACAGTAAAAGAGCCGAATCCAGCTGCACTGGGTCTGAAGCTCCAGACAAGGCTTCGTGACTATCTTGAAGTACTCCATGACACAGGGAAAACTCCAGCGGGTAAGTCTGTGCCCGAGCAACTGGGTTTAAACGCTCTTCTGACAAGAGTCAGACAGGAGACTTTTCTGAAAAACCCTGATTATTTACACCATGACCTGACTATTCTGGCTGATGCTCTGAAGATTCCGATTCGGGCAAACCTCTCAATGGGACACAGTATCTACTGCAGGCCAGATCTGATCAAACCCGAGAGTCTGAACCTCTGGACAGAGCCGGGCGAGCCCCACCTGAATCTTATGCATCCTTCTTACGCCAAGGAAAACCAATGGTTTGCGTCTCTGACTCATTACTTCCATTGTTGCGACGACGAAGATACAGAGCTGTTTCCGGAGAAGCCTGTCAAAGAAGCCAGAAAATCCAAAGACCCTAAAGCCACAACAGCAAAGTCAAAAAAGGGACCAGGAGCTAGTCATTAGGCACCTCTCAGGGTTGAGTTGTTTCTGAAGGAAGGTTCTGCATCGGGGCTTCAGTGTCAAAAATCTGGAGATTATTCGGTATTTCAACCCTTCAGCCTCTCCCTACGACTTTCGTCCCAACAGGCAGGAGCCCCCAAAAAACGAGTGCTATACCTTTAGAAACAGAATTCTGAAAGATCAGCAAGGAAGCCGTCGATGTCAAACCAGCCCTTCCAGGCTCCTGACAGTCAGGAGCTGGCCACCATGACCGAATACCTGCTCACGGGTGGAACCCTGGCAGAAGCCAACCAGATGAATGAGAAAGCCCTCGAAGCTATCTATGCCCATGGATACAGTCAGTATCAGAATGGTCACTTTGAGGAAGCTGCAAGAATCTTTCAATACCTTTGTTTCTATGATCACTGGAACGCCCGAAACTTTATTTGCCTGGGTTCCTGTCAGATGATGCTGAGAGCTTACGGACAGGCTATTAAAACTTTCGAGTACGCAGCAAGAATGGATATCAAGAATCCACTGGCGAAAGTGTATATGGGTGACTGCTACCTTGCTCTAAAGGAAAGAGGCATTGCAAAAGTGATCTATAAAAGTGCATTAAAAGATGCCAGCAAACATCAGTTCTCACATCTGGAGTTGACGAGAGTCGAGCGTTTGCTCCAGACCTTTGAAGACGAGCAGGGAGGGCAGTCCTGATGGTCGATTCAGTTAATCGTAGTGAAGCCGTCGTAGTCCCTACACAAACAGAAGAACTCAGGGGACTTGAACAGGCTGACCGTGTTTCAAGAGGTTATGATACAAGCAATTCGGTATCAGCCCGTACCGGGGGAGGCTTGGTTCAACTGCCTCCCGGTGCATCTGATGCTCCCACCATACCAGAACCCGACTCAGAGATTACCGGTGAGGTAGGCGATTTACAGAAACAGGTAGCCCAGCAGACAGCCGCCAACCTCAGAGGGCAAATTGGAGGGAATTTTGGTGAGGGCCCTGCCTCGATCACTAACACCTACCCAGAGCTGGTCACGCCCGCTGTAGGTAATACGGTATTGGAAATTGATGACAAACTTTCCAAACTCTCAGAAGCTTCGCCAGAAACGCTCAGCAATATCAATGGCGCCTTAGGTAGACTTCATGCCGAAAATAGACAAGGCACTCTGACAACAGACAAGCTTGATCAGATCCTTGCTGAGATCAATGCCAACCTGGAAGACAATTCCGTTAAATACTCTGAAAACAAAATAGAGATTGCTTCTCAAGATGCTCAACAACGCCATGCCAGCAACATAGAACATATTCGAGAACATATTGATGACGCCAACAGCGCGAGCAAGGCTAACTCCGATACTATTTTCCTGAAAAGCCTGGCATTTATATTTCCTCCCGTTGCGCTCTGGGAATGGGCTCTTGAAATCGACCGCGATGTTAATCCTGGCAAAGACAACTCGAACATCAGTATCTTTTCCAAAAGTGAAATTGACTACATGGAGAAGCAAGAGAGAGACTCTGAAGCCCAGCGCAACCGCCAGGCCAATAGCCATGTTCTTTTTCGCCCCCCCGTCCAATCATCAGGTAACTCAGAGCAAACCGATAACCACCAGCCAGACAGTGATGACAACCAGCAACCCTCCGAGGCTATAGATGAAGCAGGCTCTTCCTCTTCTTCTGTAGGTGACGCTACAGAAGGTATTCAGATAGCCAGCGAGGGTATGGATCACTTTGAAAGACGAAAACTTCTGCTTCAGGCCCTTCAAGAGTCTGCCGAATCAGAAGAAGCCAAAAATAAACTGCAGGAAGCTATTAATGCACTGGAATCCGGTGATCCAGCTCTGGCGGAAGAAATACTGGGTGGCTTTACCGACTCTTTAGGACTGGAAAACAGTCTGGGTGACAGTGTCAGTACATCAACCGATGATACAGCCCCCCCACCGCTCCCTGAAGAGGTTCCTGAAATCGGGGAAAACAACCAGGAGCTGACTCCTCCCTCTGAGGAAGTGACACCTGATGCTGTTCAGAATGAGCAGCCAGAGAGCCCACCTGCCGCCCCCGATCTCACCCAGTTTGTCAGTAATATCTCCAACGTACCTGAAGAAGTACTTTCTTCCCAACAGGATGCAGCCAGTGAGCAGGGGCTTATCCGACGCCATAATTCCGTTTAAATTTCCGCTGTCTCTGTCATGGATTATTGATATCCATACAGAGACAGCGATGGTTCATAACCATGTCATTTCGGTTTCATCTCATCCCCTGACTGCAATTCGAGCTATCTATACGGCGCATTTTTTGAAAAAATAGCGCTCCCTCAGACAAAACAGATAAAACCAGAACATTCATGAGTCACTCATCTCTGCAGCAGCCAGTGCCTGCCAAGGAATTATTTTCCTACCCAAAGTATTGGGCTGAATGCTATGGCACAGCACCTTATCTTCCCATGACCCGTGCAGAGATGGATGAACTCGGCTGGGACTCCTGCGACATCATCATTGTCACAGGAGATGCCTACGTTGATCACCCCAGCTTTGGTATGGCCGTTATTGGCCGTTTTCTGGAGTCCCAGGGTTTCAGAGTTGGCATTATTGCCCAGCCAGACTGGAATAATACCGAAGACTTCATGCGCCTGGGCAAGCCCAATCTGTTCTATGGCGTTACGGGCGGCAACATGGATTCCATGATCAACCGCTACACCGCTGATCTGAAAGTCCGTAATGACGACGCCTATACCCCTGATGCAGAACCCGGCAAACGCCCGGATCGCTCCGTTATCGTTTATAGCCAGCGTTGCAAAGAAGCTTACAACGACGTTCCAGTCGTTATTGGCGGTATTGAAGCGAGTCTCCGCAGAATTGCCCAGTACGATTATTGGAGCAATGAAGTTCGTCGCTCTGTTTTGATTGATTCCACGGCAGATATTCTTCTCTACGGAAACGCTGAGAGAGCTATGGCCGATGTAGCTAACAAACTGGCTGCAGGCATTGATATCAAAGCGATGGATAATATTCGCGGAACCGTGGTTGTTAAGCCTGTAACACCGGAAGGCTGGACCGAAATTGATTCCACTCGTATCGACTGGCCCAGAGATATGGGCTCTCTGGAAGAAGCCTATGGCACCAGTCCTTATGAGTATATTCAGGAAGAAGAATGTGCCTCCAGTAAAGAACAGGAGCCTTCAGCGTTTAATAAAGAACCCGATGTTCAGCCTATCCGTATTGTCCCCCTTCCTTTACATCGCAAGGCAGACTTTGACGCCAGCAAAAGCTGTATTCGGCTGCCGTCGTTTGAAAAGGTTCGCAAGGATCCTGCTCTCTATGCTCACGCTTCCCGAGTGCTTCATCAGGAGTCCAACCCTCACAACGCCAGGGTACTGATACAGAAGCATGGCAATCGTGAAATCTGGGTAAACCCACCCCCTATCCCTCTGGAAACACCAGAGATGGATGGTGTCTTTGCCCTGCCATACCAGCGCAGACCACACCCTTCCTACGGTGAGGCTAAAATTCCGGCTTATGACATGATCAAGACGTCCGTCAACATCATGCGAGGCTGTTTTGGTGGTTGTACTTTTTGTTCCATTACAGAACACGAAGGCCGGGTCATTCAGAGCCGTTCTCAAGAATCTGTTCTGCAGGAGCTGGAAGATATTCGCGACAAGGTACCGGGTTTTACAGGTCAGATTTCTGACCTGGGTGGACCCACCGCCAATATGTATCACCTGAACTGCAAGAGTGCAGAGATTCAGGCCAGCTGCCGTCGCCTTTCCTGTGTTTTCCCCGGTATTTGTAAAAATCTGGAAACATCACACAAGCAAACGACGGAGCTGTACCGAAAAGCCAGAGCGATTCCCGGTATCAAAAAGATCGCCATCGCTTCCGGCCTCCGTTATGACCTTGCGGTGGAAGATCCAGAGTACGTTCGTGAGCTGGTCACACACCACGTAGGTGGTTATCTGAAAATTGCGCCTGAACATACCGAGAAAGGCACTCTTGACCTGATGATGAAGCCCGGCATGGGCACCTACGACGCCTTTAAGAAAATGTTCGACAAGTTTTCGAAGGAAGCCGGTAAAAAGCAGTACCTTATTCCTTATTTCATCGCCGCTCACCCGGGCTGTGAAGACGAAGATATGATGAACCTTTCGCTGTGGCTGAAGCGCCACAAGTTCCGTGTTGATCAGGTACAAACTTTCTACCCGTCCCCGATGTCACTGGCAACCGCCATGTACTACTCCGGTCGGAACCCACTGAAAAAGCTCAACTACAAGAGCGACAAACTTTATATTCCTAAAGAAATGGAACAACGTCGTCTACACAAAGCATTTCTGCGCTACCACGACTCCAGACACTGGGATGTATTGCGTAATGCCCTGAGAAAGATGAACCGTTCCGAATTGATCGGTGATGGCCCTAACCAGCTGGTACCTGCTGAAGAGAAAAGCAAAGACAGCCGTCGTCCACATATGTCCATAGCGAAAAAAGGGCAAAAGCCCGCTGGAAAATTCCAGAAGGCTCGTGGTGGACAGTGGGACAACCGGCAGCCCAAAAAGAAAACAGTCCAACGTACAAAACGTCGTTAATACAACAGAGCAGTGATTCTAGACTCTGAAAAGAAGCGTCCCGGAGCCTGAACTCCGGGGTTTCCAGCATTAATCAGAGTATTTCTACTCAATCAAAAAATGACCGTTTGCTGTGTGCACGAATGTAGCTTTTTTCTATCTTTAAACTACCAATAACCCCCTTCTTTTTGAGACTTTCCAACAGTAGAAAGTTTTCTTCACTCATGGGCACCACGAACTGTCTTTTTTGTTGAGACAGTTCATTAAACCCACCTACCTCCAATTTTGACAAGAGAATAGCAATTTCCGACCAACAATAGTGATGTAGCTGAAATGCTAACAATCTTACTTTTGATAATTCTAACCCTTGATCCTCAAAGAGAGCATTTAATACATCAAAATCAATCTGTAAGGCTAAGTCCTTCCCTGAAGGCTGTCCAAATAACTTTAAAATCTGACTACTTAGCCCCTTCGTCTCCTCTATAATCTCAACACCTAACCATGGGAATAGTTTTGATTTTTCCCGAATTGTCAGTTCGTTACTAACTAGCAAGCCGAGCATGATATTGCCGGGCAATTCAACCTCATCACTACTCCTATGAAATCCATCCCAACGACGAATTAGATACTGAGGAGCAAGTTTAGGGAACGCCTCATTAATAAATTCTAAGATCTGCTTTGAGTAAGGCAGTCGATCCCATGCCACTAAGATACCCATTCGATCTTGTGTAAGGTGTTCACGCCTCAAATGCCAAGAACCCAAGAAGCCCATTGATGAAAGTAAACCATCCAATACCGAGGTATTGATATCATCGCACTCTAAAATCTCACTGATAAACATATCGACACTTTCATACTCCCCAAGACTGTCGTCATCTGAAAGAGCTTTAAAATTATCTTCATCCTGTAAAAATAAAGATAGATTATCATCTAATTTCCCGGCATCAGTCTGTTCAAAATAAGTAAAAACATTTCTCCATGATGGTACAACCTGATGGGTAGAAATGAGGCTTTCATATAAACCTTTTGATTTCACTTTTTTAAGATCAAGCAATTTAAGGTCAGTTTTCCTAATCAAACTTAACTTATGAGCATCCTCAAGCCGATCGTCATTTAGAAGATCAATAAAATATTCCTCATCTTCTGAAACCGTTTCCTGAACAATAAGAGTATTGATAACAAAATCCTTCAGGTTTTCATTTATATACCCAATAAAAATCTCATTATCTGACGACATCAATGCTGTATAACTAACCTGAGCTAACTCTTCTGGCTCATCACTATAAGAAAAAGAAAGAAGAAGACTTATCATATGAACATTTATTTCATATTGTCTATCATCAATTACTTTTCTTATCATTTCTTTCGTACAATATTCCAATCCTAAATTATTGAATTTAACTTTTTTTTCTTTAAACCAGAACCATGCTTTAGGATTTTCATTAGAAAGCTTGTAAATATCACGTATATCTTCAAATGAAGAAACAACGGAAACAATTTCACTAGATAGCAGCCTATGCTTGGACGGTTCTATAACCGACATAATATCGTAGAAGAAAGCCTGTTTATCCAGTGAATATGAGTCATTATCAAGCATACACTTATTAATTAAATGATGATTCGCTGCCATTATAACTTCAATTAGCTTTCTTCGGTTTCCATTTTCATTATCATACTGGCGAATAAATTCTCTAAATTGATTAAAGTTATCAATCGACCTAGAAAACAACTCCATCAAATAACTATTAGCAGAATACTCCTCAAACGTAGAGCACTTGTTATCAATCAAATATTTAACCAGTTCATTGATTAATCCGCGACTTCCAGAAAGGTGTGAAGGCGTAATATGCTTAAGAAGAGCACTTGGGTTATCAATTTTATGAGAAAAATCAAACTTTCTTCCTTCACCAAGTCCCAATGATAGTCTCTTGTCATTTTCGCTGATGGACCCTGGGTAAAAGTATGACAAGTAATCTTTATAATCCTCGGAAAAATAACCTTCTCTCAGGAAATAAATAATAGGCCCTAGATTTTTCTGCGCCAAGTCAAAAGAAAAATCGAAGCCAGGATTTTCATAAAGAAAAAACTCTCTAATCGAACACCGTTCTACCTTATTAATAGTTTCTCTAATCGATCTAATACGGCCTAAAGACTGACTAATATTCTCTTTCAGTAAACCTACCTTATCGTGATAAGTCGGATTAGTACTATTTGTAAGATTACGAAGAGACATTCTTGTATTTAAAATACTATTATAATTTCGGTCAAGCAAAATAATATGCTGATTATTACTGTATGCCTCCTCCCAAAACTCATCGGTTAAAAACACATCAATACCCACACGCCCCCTTTGACCTACAGATATTCTAGTCGAGTCAAACTTTTTACCATCTTCAAAAATCTTATACCAATAGATAGATCTAAGCTCTTTAATATTTTCAGGGATCAATTGGCGCCTAGACTCTATATTATCTTGGTTTTTCCTTATATCCTTATTCAAAGAATCTATAGCACGCTTCTTTTCAAATGAAAAGTTCTTGAAAATTTCAAACAACACACCAGATCGTTTAACTAGTTCCGCATGTTCCTGAGGAAATAAATTCTTAATAACAACCATTGAAAAGAGTTTGTTCTTATCCAATTCAACGTCAATTGAAATCCTATTAAGATAAACATCGAACTCATTAACAATATTAGTAATCAAACGCATATCTTCAATATAATCTGCCACTTTGTAAATTAAATCACGGCTTAAACTCTCAGTAGCTTTTTTATCATCTATCTTTATTGTTTCCAAAAGAGCGTACAGTTTTGGACCTGAGTTAGCTGTATCAATATATGGAACAATAGGAATAATAAGATCAAAAAATTTCACTCTATCCTTGGAGCCAAACATTGAGTCTTTAATAGCATAAATAAAATAAACAGGTTGTTTCACTAGATCAGAATTATTGACATGACTATTAATTTCACGCAATGCGTCAAAAATATGTACTTGATTAAACCGATCTAAGTCCTCAATAAAAACAACGTTATAAGAAGTTCGTTCAAAAAAGTAAATTATTTCATCGAGATGTTTATTTAATACAGAGTCACTTCGAGCAATTTCAAGTTTACCTCCCTTTACAGTCCAATCCGTAACTTTGAGTTTACGAAAAAAAGTCACTCCAATTGACAATAGATAAACAACCACACCAAAAATGATTAGTTCAGCTACTATAGGAGCGAAACTTTCTATGATAAAGATTATATTTTCAGGGAGGAATGATCTAGTCGTCTGTATCAATGAGCTTTCACTCCAGCTCCAGCCATATTTTTTTTGTATTATGACTGCTACAGAAAAAGCAGCTAGTATTGTACCTAGTGTAAATCCAAAAACTTTCCAGTAACTATGATGTTGTATGCGTTGTAGACGACTGTCTGGAAGCTTCTCGCTAGAAGTCGTATATAAAAGTTGCTGAACAATACTTCCTTCTATATCAATAATCGACTTTTTGTCTACATCAGTCTGTTCATCATCAGTATCTATTTCAATTTTGTCAAAGCGAGCTAATGACACTTTTATGTATTTAAATTGCCGATTTCGCTCAGCAAAAGAGTGTAGAAAGGAGCTTTTTCCTGCTGCGTAGGCACCCGTTACGGCAATATTTCTGGTTTTCGGCTGTTTCTTCGTATCTAAACCGGCAAGAAGTTCTTTCTCATATTTTGCAATACTCTCTCCTTTTAGCGATACCGGTGTGAGAGGCCTAAGCGATGAGCGACCATCGTGATTTTGCCAATAAATAATCCATTCTTCAAAAGCTGATTTCCATACTGTAGTGATAGCACCAAAATATAAATAAAGACGTACAACAGCTTTATTATAGATTTTCGAAAAAAACTGTCTAAAAACCATAATTCAATACAATCAAACCTAAATATCTATCATATTGATTATCCTACTCCGCCTTACAAATTGCGAGAAACTTATCCAGCTTTGAGTTAATCAATTAAAGATAAAATTTAAGATTTCCTGTTTTTTAACCACTACCACTTGCACTACGCTGAACTGATTGACGATGGCCCTAACCAGCTGGTACCTGCTGAAGAGAAAAGCAAAGACAGCCGTCGTCCACAAAACAAAAAGCCCGCTGGAAAATTCCAGAAGGCTCGTGGTGGACAGTGGGACAACCGGGCTCCTCGTAAAAAGCCGTCAACGCGAAGTAAGCGCAGATAAACGACAAAAAAGCCCCGGATCAGTCCGGGGCTTTTTCTATCAATCCAGCATGGCTATAGCCGCTTCAGTAATAGCCTGAGCTGAAATGCCATACTGATCCTTCAGATAATCCAGACTCCCTACCTGCCCGAACTGTTCACGAACACCCAGCTTTCTGAAAGCAGTCGGAGCCACCCCTGCCTCCAGAAGCTCAGCGATCACCGCGTCACCCAAGCCACCGGTGACATTGTGATTCTCTACTGTCAGTAATTTACCGGTTCTATTGATGCACTGGATCACCAACTGGGTATCCAGAGGTTTGATAGTGTGCATATCAACAACGGTCACTGTTTTACCCATCAAGGCTTCAATCTCGGTGGCCGATTTCAAAGCATCATGAACACTGAGACCACTGGCAACAATCGTCAGATCATCTCCCTCTCTGAGCACCTGTCCCTTGCCGATTTCAATATCATCGGGAGATTTGTAGAGATCAGGAAGATCCTTTCGAGTTGAGCGAATGTAATTAACCCCCGGAGTCTGGTAGCTGAAATGCATCGCTTTCTTCAGAACAGCGGCATCCGATACCTCAATAACCACGGAGTTTGGAATCAGTCGCATCAACCCCACATCTTCAAACGGCATATGTGTTCCGCCGTTAGTCACTGCAGCCACTCCGGCATCACTGCCAAAGATATTGATGTGTTGCCGTGCATAACCGCCAGAAAGGAAGAGCTGATCGTAGCATCGACGGGTAATGAAACAGCCAAAAGAATGAACAAAAGGCACCAAGCCTGTTGCGGAAAGACCTGCTGCCACACCAATCATATTGGCCTCAGCAATACCACACTGAATAAACTGTTCAGGAAATTCTGCCTGAAACTTTCCAGTGCTGACGCTGCCCATCAGATCCGCTTCCAGAACTCTCAAGTCCTGATGTTCTCTAGCCAGATCAAGCAGTGTTTCTGCATGAATATGTCTCAGTTCACTGCTCATTTCAGGCTCTCCAGTCGCTGTTCAATCACATCCAGATCTTTGAGAATGGCGCTTCTCAAAGTATCATCCAAACGCAAATGATGATTAGACGACATATTTACGATAGAAGGAAAACCCTGACCTTTTTCCGTATCCAAAATAATGGCTGTGGGCTTATCTCTGCTGGCCAACCCCTGCTCAATGGCGCCGAAAATCTGGTTGATATCCTGACCATTGACCTGAATCGCGTCAAAACCAAAAGCCTGGAATTTCTCTCGAAGATCAAACGGTTTTTGAATCTCATCCAGATAACCATCTAACTGTCGTTTGTTGTAATCCACAAACACAACCAGATTATTCAGCTGATGATGGGCTGCAAACTGAAACGCTTCCCAGCATTGCCCTTCCTGAAGCTCTCCGTCACCCACAACCGCGAAAACGTTTGATTCTGTGCCCATAGCAATGCCCATAGCACAGGAAATCCCCTGCCCCAGCGAGCCAGTTGTCATATCGACACCTGCTGTTTTGTTCATATCAGCATGGCTGGGTAAAGACGTACCATTGGCATTGATCGTCTTGAGCGTTTCCAACTCAATAAAACCTCTCAGGGCCAGCGTTGCATATAACGCGGGGCCTGCATGGCCCTTTGAAAGCACCAGTCGATCTCTGTCAGCCATTTTTGGATTAGACGGATCATGATGCAGATAATGACCATACAGACAGGCCAGAGTTTCCGATATGGAGAGACTACCGCTAAAGTGACCGTATCCGAGATGCAGCAGAGCTTTAACCGTTTCTGCCTTGATGGAGAGATTGAGGTGTTCAATCTCTCTGAGGTATTCGTTTGATTTCATAAACTTCACATTACATCCCGGGGTCAATGAGCACTGGCAGCCTGCAGCTTTTTCTTACGGTGAATAAAGTTCGTGGCAAAAACACCGGCGGAGACCGCAGCAATCGCCAGAATCACGGCTTCTTTACCGGCCATGGCCATGTAGCCCAGGAAGATACCGGTTACCGCAAAGTCAGAATCGGAGAAAGTGGTGTTGGCAAAACCCAGATCGCCCAGAACAGGCAACAACCAGAGTGTCAGAAAAGTAATCACAACGCCGTTCACAAAAGAGCCCACCGCAGCTCCCCGACGACCCCCTGTTGCATTCCCGAAAACCCCTGCTGTCGCACCGGTGAAAAAGTGAGGCACTACACCCGGCAGAATCAGCGTCAGTTTCATGGCCCCCAAAAGACCCATGCTGACCAGACCACCCAGGAAACTACAAAGGAAGCCGATCAACACCGCATTTTGTGCATATGGGAAAACAATGGGGCAGTCCAGGGCTGGCTTGGCCTCTGGTACCAGTTTCTGAGAAATCCCGTTAAAGGCAGGCACGATCTCTGCCAGAACCAGTCGGACACCTTGAAGAATGACAAAAACACCCGCAGCAAAACCGATGGCACTCAGTACTGCATACACAACAGGGTTTTGACCTCCACTGAGGTGTTCCCTGACAAAATCACCACCTGCAGCTGCTACCAGAATCAGGTAAATAATACCCATGGTCAGTGAGATAGAGATGGACGAATCACGAAGGAAAACCAGATTTTTAGGCAGGTTCATCTCTTCTGTACTTTTAGACCCTTTACCCACCAGCTTGCCAATCAGGCCAGAAGCCACATAACCAACCGTGGAAAAGTGCCCAAAAGCCACATCATCAGAACCCGTAATCTTGCGCATGAAAGGCTGTGCCATAGCCGGGAACAACACCATTACCAGCCCTAAAGTAATGGAGCCGAGCAGTACCAGCGTGAAACCTTCAAAACCAGCCACACTGAGAATAATGGCAATCATGCAAGCCATGTAGAGTGTATGATGCCCTGTCAGGAAGATGTATTTCAGTCTGCTAAAACGGGCAAAAACAATATTGGCCACCATACCAAATGCCATAATCAGGGATGTGGCAGAGCCAAATTCTGCCATGGCGGTCGCATAAATGGCTTCGTTATTGGGGATAACACCTCGAAGATTAAAACCCTGCTCCATCAGGGTACCCATAGGCGTAATAGCCGCTACCAGAATACCGGCACCCCCACCAATAACCAGGAAGCCAAGAATGGTTTTAATCGTACCTTTTACAACATCGGGTGCAGGTTTCTTTTGAATTGAAAGGCCAATCAAGGCCACAAGACCAATTAGAATCGCGGGTGTACTGAGTACATCCATTAATAGCTCAAGCATACTTCACACCCTGTTACTGATTCATATACTCTTTCAGCTTTTCTTTCATAGCCACTTTATCCGTTATATTCGGAAGAGCTATAACATCGCCTGAAAGAATGGAACCGGCTAAATCTTTTGTACAAATAAAAACATCGGCCATATCCGGTGTAACAGAGCCCAAATCAGTATGATTAACTTCTCCCTGAATACCCATTTCACTTAGAATCTCTTTCACTTTCATTTCGATCATGAAAGAAGAACCCAAACCTGTACTGCAGACAGCCATAATTCTCATAGTAAAAACCTCAGTAGTTTTTGATAATTTCAATAATGTCTTGTACTGAACTGGATGCTATTACTTTCTCGACATCGCCCTCATGACAGAAGAATTCCGAGATAGAGGTAATCAGTTCAATGTGTTGATTACTGTCTGCAGCAGACAGTAGAAGAACCAGATGGACAGGGTCGTTCTCAGAACTTTTAAAGCTCACGCCATCCTTAACAATCAATAAAGAAAGAGCGTTCTTTATAGCCCCTTCATCCGGTCTGGCATGGGGCATGGCTATTTTTGGAGCAACCACGTAGTAAGGCCCCAGTTCTTCAGTAGATCTGAAAATAGCCTCTTTATAAAACTCAGAAATTGACCCGTCGTTAATTAACGGTTCACAGACAAGATCAATAGCATGCTGCCAGTCATTGACTGACTCTAAAACAGCTATTCGATCTTTAACAAGTAATTGACTCAGCATAAATCGTCCAAACTAATAAACCGGGCATGAGCTAAAATGCAGTGTTTTAAAAGCAAACCCTATCTTTGTCGATTAATAATCGACACGGTAATTTGTATAAATCGGTTATCTTTTTTCAGTCTAGGATTCCCGGATTTTTATTTAGATGATCCAGATCAAATTTTCATTCAGATATTAACCACTAGAAACACACCTGATCAAAAACCATAATTTAGACTTGACTCATATCAACAAGAAAATATCTTTTAAACAATCAGCGCACTGTTTTTTCCATGTCCCCATTTAAATTAAGAATACATAAAGTGTTCACATTTAATTCATATCAAACAGGTAAACTCATCCTTTCTTCCTGAAATACTCATAATCACTGTCTTCAAAGTCCTTTTTTCTTGCTCCACAATTTCTTACACTGCCTGCCAACAGTATGAGGAAGATGTGATGACGACACAGATTGATCAGGAAACCCGGGACAAACTGGATGCAGCGACCTTTCGCCGGCTGCTGAAGCACCTTGATGACAATAAAGACGTGCAGAACATTGACCTGATGATTCTGGCGAATTTCTGTCGCAACTGTCTGGGCAAGTGGTATAAAACAGCCGCAGATGATCTGGGTGTTGAGGTGTCAGACAATGAAGCCAGAGAACGCGTCTATGGCATGCCTTATTCCCAATGGAAAGAAAACCATCAGCAACCGGCTACTCCAGAGCAGCTAGCGGCTTTTGAAGCGAAACAAAACAAGTAGTGCCCAGACACTTACTTGAATGTCTGCCAGACAGCTATATTGATGCCAACACAGCCTTGAGCTTTTCTAAACAGCCTTGAGCTTTTCTAAACAGCCTTGAGCTTTTCTAAACAGCCCTGAGCTTTTCTAAACAGTCCTGAGCTCTTCTGAGCTCTTCTGAACAGCCTTGAGCTTTTCTAAACAGTCCTGAGCTCTTCTGAACAGTCCTGAGCTCTTCTGAACAGCCTTGAGCTCTTCTGAACAGCCTTGGGCTCTTCTGAACAGCCTTGAGCTCTTCTGAACAGTCCTGAGCTCTTCTGAACAGTCCTGAACAAGAGAACTGAGTATGAATCGTTTCCCGTTGCAGATTCACACCCCTAAAGCCAGCCGCCTGATCTATGGATGCATGGGTTTGGGAGGTGAGTGGAACAGTAATCCTATTACCGATCAGGACTATACACTGGCCCACAAGGCAGTGAACACCGCCCTGGAGTGCGGCATCAACTTCTTTGACCATGCAGATATCTATACCATGGGCAAAGCAGAACAGGCATTCAGCACGGTGCTGAAAGCGGAACCCAAACTCCGTAAAGATCTGATTATTCAATCCAAATGTGGCATTCGCTTTGCAGATGAAAAGAGTCCGGCACGATACGACCTTTCCCCTCAATGGATAGAGTTCAGTGTCGACGGTATTCTGGAAAGACTGGGTACAGAATACCTGGATATTCTGTTACTTCATCGTCCTGACCCGCTCATGGAGCCAGACTTGATCGCTGAAGCTTTTACTCGTCTCTACGACAGCGGAAAAGTACGGCATTTTGGTGTATCCAATATGAACCAACACCAGATTACTTATCTGCACTCCTGTATTGAGCAGCCTCTGATTACGAATCAGCTACCTTTGAGTTTGGGACGCTGTGACTTTGTGGACGACGGTGTACTGGTTGCCATGAACGAAAGTGCTGATACCGGATTTACCCCGGGTATGGTGGATTACTGCCGTAAGCACAATGTACAGCTTCAGGCCTGGGGTTGCCTGGATCAGGGACTATTCACAGGTAAGGACATCAGTCACCAGCCCGAGTCAGTGAAAGCGACAGCCAGACTGGTTGCAGAAATGGCAGAAACCTATCAGACATCCAGAGAAGCCATTGTTCTGGCCTGGCTGATGAGGCACCCTGCCAGTATCCAGCCTGTTATTGGAACCACTCATGAAGATCGTATTCGTGGCTGCTCACAAGCCATGGCAATCAATATGAGCCGGGAAGACTGGTACAAACTTTATATCGCATCCAGAGGCCAGCCTTTGCCTTGATATAAAGCGAAGACATTGAATTCTGCACTGGGCCACAGTGCAGAATTCAAACATAATCTCAATCAGTCATGTAACTGTGGATAAAACTGTTTACAACGCAGTACTCTGTTGCCTTCTACCGCCTGATAGTAGAACTTCCATTGACCATTGGTTCTGTAACCCACCAGATTCATGGCCCCTCCACCCGCTTGTTGAACCCCTTTAAAATATTCCTCTTTTTGAAGCTTGCGTTGCAAGATAGGAAACCCGTTATCCAGGTAATCATTTCCGGCCGAAGCATGAAGCTTGTCGAGATATTTAATGGCGTTGGGTGACTGATAATTGGCAAGAGGAGACCCCTGTCCACCACCACACTTGTTAGCATTGGCGTGATAAACAATCAGGTCATTACCGATCTTATCAATATAGAAAGCACAACCAGACATAGAAGATGTCTGGAAAACCGAGGGGCCTCCCCGTGCAGGAAGTACCAGAGAGCAGATTTTGTTTTCCTGCCAGGGCAGGAAACTGGTATCACCATTTTGATTAACCCGAACATCCACCATTACCGTCAGGTTTCCGTCCACCCTGACCTCTCGATAGGTCACCGAACAAGAATCATTGCTGTACATGTAATGATCACCTTTGATGGTCGGCCGCCGGGATCCCCCATTCACGGATAAAGGCTTATTCTCAAGTAGTTCTTTTACAACCGCCATAGCCTGTCCTCTTGTTTTGCTTTTTCCACATTCTGAAGGCACTTTCGTACATACAACAAGGACAGAAAAGGGTCACAGTTTTTTTTGTGACGCAGTTCACACCACTAATAACAGTCGAAAATATTCATATAAGTCATAGATCTTAAAAAGGATTTTCATGAAGTCTCTTAGCCCGTTCGTCCTGAGCCTGTCGAAGAATGTTGTTATTGCACTTCGACAGGCTAAGGACGAACGGTATGGGGTATCACGCTTGGCTTCTGGAGATACAAAAGCAGGAACAATCAGGAAACCGGAATACTTTCCTCCAGAAGCACGACCTGCTCACTGTCTCTCAAACGGCTGGCGCCTCTGACAACAACCCGGTCTCCCTGCTGAATATCCCCTTTCACGGAAACCGAGTCATCATCACCAAAAAGGACTTCAACAGAGACTCGTTTGACGGTCAAACCACCTTCAGGATTCTCCAGAATTTTAAACACAGCACTGCCTGCAGCGCTAAGAATCACGGCATCCCTTGGGACGACCTTCACCTGGGCAAGAGCACTCATGGGGATCGCCACTTTTACCGGTGAACCCGGCAACCAATGATCACTCTCAGGGTCCAGCCTGACTTCCACCAGACGAGACTGAGCATCGGCTTTAGCGCCTCTCTGGAAAACTTCAGCCTGTTGGTGTTGCTCATCCATTTGCACCTTCAGACTGCTCTTGCTCTCCAGTGTCGCAGCCAGTTCAATAGGAATCTGAACTCGAATATCCAAAGCATCCGGATTAACCAGATGTAAAACAGGGCTGCCCGAACTAATGTGCTCATTAGGTTGTCGGGTACGCTGATTCACAACCCCCGAAAAAGGTGCCTTGATCACCGTTCTGGACAACTGATCCCGAATGATTTCATGGTTTACCTGCTCATAGTCGACATCCAGTCTTGCCAGATCATAATCATGCCTGGCCTTGTCCAGCTCGGTTCGGGATATGCCCCGCTTTTTATGCAATGACTCCAGCCTGTCCAGCTCGGTCTTGAGATAATTGAGTATGCTTTTTGCTTTTCCCAATACCACTGCACTGGTTTTTAGTTGAAGCTGCAACTGCCTATCATCAATTCTGGCTACCACATCACCCGCTTCTACCCGCTGACCAAAATCCGCTAACCAGATAATGCGGCCACTGATCTCAGCACTCAGCTCTGCCTTCTGCTGACTGGCTACTGAGCCGTTATACCAGTTTAAAGGCGCTCTTGATTCTTCAGACACTTCAGCATACGACACAGTACTGACAGCCAGCGCCTTGAAGGAGTTGAAACTCAATAGACAGGCCAGTCCCAATCCAGGCAATGATCGTTGTTTCAGCCACCTTGCTTCTGTTAACACGTCTATATCCCTTTTATCGTATAGTTCTTATTCATAGCCATTTATGAAACCACAACGGCCTTTTCTTCCTCTGCTTTCTTACCAAAATCCATTCTCAGCAAAGCAGGTAACAACAGTAAGGTAAATAAAGCACTCATGCTCATGCCACCCACGATAACTGCGGCCAGCCCCCGATAGATTTCACTGCCTGTGGCAGGACTGAGCAGCAAGGGCAACATGCCAAAAATACTGGTCATTGTGGTCATGAAGATAGGCCTCATTCGAGTCTGTAGCGCCTGATGGACAGACTCTGCTCGACTCAACCCCTGTCTTTCGAGTGTTCTTGATTGATGAACCAGCAAAATCGCGTTGTTCACCACCAGCCCCAGAAGAATAATGAAGCCCACCATGGTTAAAAGATCCATGGGTTGAGACGTCACCATGTTCAGCAGATGGATGGCCAGCACGCCGCCTACTGTGGCCAGCGGCAAAGTCAGAATCACCATCAGGGCATCTTTTATGGAGCGGAATAACCCCCAGAGCAAAATCATTAAAATCAGCAAGGCAAAGCCAAAAATACTCAACAGATTACTAATAGCCTGTTTCAAACTATCTGCATTACCCGCAACCTTGATCTGCCCATCAGACGGCATCAATGGTTTGATCGCCGGTAAAATAGCGCTCTCTACTTTTTCCAGAGTGTCTTCAAGAGTCATTCCTTCTGGAGGCCTTATAGAGAGCACCAGGGTTCTGCGTTGATCAATACGGAAAATAGTAGCGGGCCCCAAAAGGGCTTCAACATCAACCAGCTCATCCAGAGGAACAACAGTTCCTGAAGGCGTCATCAAGGGAGTAGAACGCAGCATTTCAGGAGAATGAATATCCTTGCCTTTCAGGATGATATCCATACGCTCCTCACCGTCAAAATATTCGCCCAGCTGAACACCTTCACCCAGACTACGAACGACCATCGGTAGATTGGAGCGGTACCAGCCCACCTCTGCCAAACGACGATCGTCTGGCGTTAGACGAAGCTCCGGTGCAGTGAAATCCAGGCCGGGCATGGGTCTGACTCTGGCGCCAGGCAATATGTCCGTAATAACGGGCATCGCTTGTGTTGCTGCTTCATATAATGCTGGCAGGTTGCTGGATTGAAGCGCAAGATTAACCCCATTGTCATTACCAAACCCGCCAAACAGATTCCCCTGACCACCAAAAGCTCTGGTATCAGGAATCCCCTGAACAATATCATCCATCACCAGCCGCTCCAGCATTTTAACCTTTGCCTGGTCTTCAGCCCTGACCCCCATAGAGGCGCCTCCGGGCCAAAGGATAAAATAGTAGTTTTTCAGGGCAGGCTCTTTCTCCCCTTTCATATAGGGATCAAGACGATCAACCAGAGTTGGCATAATTTCTGTTTTAACGGATTCGACACTGGTACCAGGCGTAAAATTTAACCAGACATCAATAGCATCCCGCTTCACTTCAGGCAGATAATCCATGCCAGGCATAGCCACTTCTGTCAGAACCACCGGCAACCCCATCAGCAAAACGATAATGCTCAGGCGTCGACGTCCTGTCGCAGTCAACGTCATGATCGTTGCCGACAGTTTTTCCCAAATCGTTTGAAAATGGTCTTTCAGTGTCTGTTCAGGCAGCCAGGCTGCTGCCGCTGCGGGTAATACTGACATGGCAACAATAAGCGACATGGCCACCGACGCAGCAATGGTCAAAGCCAGATCCGAGAACAGCTGCCCCTCCACGTCATTTAACAGCAGCACAGGCAGAAATATAGCCACGGTCGTTAAAGTAGAAGCCAGCAATGCACCCCAGACTTTCTCAGCGGCTACCGCAGCACTTTCACCCCTGTCCTCCTGACTGTTTTTCTCTCTCTGTCTGATAATGCTTTCCAATACGACGATGGCACCATCCAGAACCATACCGACAGAAAACGCCAGTCCCGCCAGAGAAATAACATTCAGGGTTCTGCCGGCCACATTCAACAAACAGAGCGTTAGCATCAGGCAAATAGGAATCGCCATGGCAATCATCAAAGTGGCTCGCCAACGACGCAAAAAGCACCAAAGAATACCTATGGCCAGAATGATCCCAAACAGCAGACTGGAGCTCACCATATTCAGGGCTCTTTTGATGAAAACCGAGGCATCAAATGACTGCTCCATCAAAATCCCTTCGGGCTTTAATACTTTTTCATTCAGCCAGGCGACTTCTTTTTTCAGCGCCATCAGCGCTTCCAGAGCATTGGCTCCGGATTCCCTGAAAACCTGTAAACCAATTGCCGGGTTGCCGTTCTGAATGCGAAGCGTTCGCTCCTTACCCCGGGTAATACTGACTTCAGCAATATCCCTCAGGTAAACAGGCTTCCCACTGCGCCAGGCAACGACCAGGTTCCCTAACTGATCAATTTCGTATTGACCTGCCAGCCTCAATTTGAATTCGCGTCGACCAATATTGAGTGTTCCGCCAGATACATCAAAACCTGCAGCTACTCTCTGGGACAATTCCGGAATCGTAATCCCCAACTCGGCGGCTCGCCAGGCATCAAACTCAACTTCCACCTGTCTCTGGCCTTCGCCTCGAACAGCAACCCCTGCGACTCCGGGAATACTTTCAAGTACCGGTTTAACCTGGCTGTCGATCAGTGACTGATAGGATTTTATTGAGCGGTCATTGCCTGGTAACTGTTGTATAAAGAGAAAAGTCAGATTGTCGTTGGAACTGTTGTTATTCACAAAAGGTCCTCTGATATCTTCGGGCAGTCCTGACACTCGGTTCAACCGATTAATAACATCCAGCAGAGTCTTCTGCATGTCAGTATTCAGGGCAAATTCCAGATCAATTTCGACCCGACCACTGCCTGAGTTGCTGTCCATTTCTTTCAACCCGGAAAGGCCTTTCAGCGCTTTTTCCAAAGGTTCAGCAATTTCAGACTCCATTTCTTCAGGCGCAGCAGCCCGCCAATAGATTTCTATTGATAAATGAGGTCGATCGATGTCGGGAAATAACTGTATGGGCAGTACCCGGATACTGGCAATGCCAAACAGAAAAACCAACGCCACCACAATCGCCACAACGGACGGGTGACTAATAGAAAAACGGGTAAGTTTCATAACCTCGCTCTGTTCCAACAAGGATTCATTATTATTGTTTTTGCTTTGTAAGCAGTGTGCAACCAGGAACAGCTCTGGCTGACTGAAGACTTACTCTTAAATGGCAGCCTGACTCCTTTTGAGAGCAGACTGCGCATAGGGTTTACGACATCACTTCATGAAGATTGAACACTCATAGCTGTTTAATCCTCCCCATATGATAAACCCCCATGTACTCACCATTTCTGAAGGCGTAGTCCGGAGACTCACCCTCAACAACAAAACCACATTTTTTATAGAGATGAATAGCAGGCTCATTATCAGTAAAAACATTCATTTCTACCCGCCGTAAATTCAACCAGTTGTCAGCCAGATTAAGAATTTCTTCTAATAGTTGGCCTCCAATCCCCAGACCCTGATGTTCATCTTTAACCGCCATCATGAATGCTCCGACATGATGACGACGAGGATTCTGCTGATGCATCAAAGCACCATGGCCTACTATCTCCCCCTGCTTCTCTGCTACCAGAATGTAGACTCCCGCTGGAGGGTTACTGAGTCGTTTTTCCCAATCGCTTAGCGATGGATGAGGCACCATCAGAGTCCCAGCTACCGCAGACTCTCCCTTATAGATGTCCCTCACTCCGGGTATATCGCAGTTTTCTATATGCCTTACGATGACGTCTTCCATGGCTTTGCTCTTTTCTTTTTATCACTTACATTGCTGGTTGAAGTGGTTTTGCCTCAGCCAGCAATGACTCTTCTTCTATCTGATTTCTCTGAGACTGGTACATATCCAGATATAAGCCGGGCTCTGACAGCAACTGCTGATGAGTCCCCCGTTGCACAATACGGCCTTTCTCCATCACCAGAATCTGATCAGCGTCTTCTATCGTGGTCAGACGATGTGCGATGGCCAGCGTGGTTCGACCTTCCCGAAGAGTTTTAAGCCCCTGCTTGATCGCCTGTTCCGTTTCACTGTCGATATTCGCCGTGGCTTCATCCATGATTAAAATTCTGGGATTCTGGGCCAGCGTTCTTGCAAACGACAACAGTTGCTTTTCACCACTGGAGAGTGACTGTCCTCTTTCTCCCAGTACCTGGGCATATCCGTCCGGTAACTTCTCGATAAATCCAGCCGCTTGTACCAGTTGCGCCGCATGCCAAACTTCTTTGTCGGTCACCTGTTCATGACCGAGATGAATATTTTCAGCAATGCTTCCCTCAAAGACGAAGGGCTCCTGAAACACCAGACCCAACTGCTGTCGCAGCTCCTGTTCTGAAAAATGGGCCAGAGGCTGATCATCAATCAGAATGCCCCCCCCCTGATACTGATAAAACCTCATCAGTAGATTCACGATGGAACTTTTACCACTTCCTGTATGACCCACCAGGGCGACAAACTGTCCAGGTTCAGCAGTAAAACTGATACCGTCCAACGCTTTGCTTTTACCGTCGTAAGACAACTCCACATCCCGGAACTCAATTTTTCCATTTGAGATCAGGGTATCACTGCGCCTCTCCTGTTCTGACTCTATGTGTTCATCAATCAGAGTGAATACTCGCTCCGCTGACACCACTGACTGCTGCCATACCTGCATTTGCATGGTGACGTGGGTCAGAGGTTCAAACATCCGGTCCAGATAATTGATAAAGGCGTACAACAAACCAATCTCGATAGGCCCATTCAAAGCCTGACCGGTAAAGCCTCCCACCATCAGAGCCAACGCCAGAGTGGACGCCAAATGAACCATGGGTCTTAACAAAAGACCATTGATACGCACTAGCCGATTCTGTACATCTTTATATTCCTGATTAGCTTGCTCAAACTGATCACTGACCCGTTTTTGCTGACGCAGTGTCTGGATAACCGGCATACCCTGAATCGACTCATTAATTCGGGTATTAATGTCACTCAGCACCGTTCGAGACGCATGAAAAACTGGATGACTGTACTTCTGATAGAGAAAAATGCAGCCAAAAATAAAAGGCAAAATCGCTATACAGAACCAGGCCAGCCGGGCATCCAGCAAAAACATGGCGACAACCACACCACACACCGTGATGATCCCTTTCAGCGTCTCAGGCAAAGCACTGACAAACAGATCCTTAATGGTTTCAGTGTCATTCGTCACTCGTGACACCAACTTACCCACAGGTTCTTTGTCAAAGTAAGACATTGGCAGGCGGAACAAGTGATTAAACACCTGTTGCCGTATGTCATGAACAATAGCCAGTGCCACTTTCTGAAACAGCACTGTTTCCATCCAGGTCATGAATGCATCAATCAGATACAGACCCAAAAAGAACACCGCCAAAGTGGCTATCGCGGTCACTTCCCAATTACCTGGCACCACATGGTCATCAATAAAAGTCTTCATGACAATCGGTGCTGTAAGCCCTGCTACTGTTGCAATCATTAGCAGAGAAAAGCTCAAAGCCAGCCTGTTTTTATAAGGCAATCCGTAGCGAAGCAGTCGTTTGAACTGCTTCTTTTTTTCTAACCTTTCCAAGGTTCACTCCCTGTGTGATCATCTTTGACCACACACTCCTCATTATTTTTTTCGTTCTCAGGTCATCATCAAGAGCTCAAGCTCTTCAGATAATTTCATTCCCAAACAGAAGCCAGAAGCCTGTCGGACTTAAGATAATTTCATTAACTGACGGCCACCGATTCTATTGTTTCTACAGAGTCTTTCTGATCAGTAATCTCCATCGCCTGACGCTGGAAGATACGTGAATACCAACCTCCACTCCTGACCAGTTCACTGTGGCTACCGGACTCTGCAATCTCCCCCTGTTCCAGCACGATCAAATGATCCGCTTGATGAAGATTGGTCAGTCTCTGGGTGATCAGAATCAGCGTTTTCTGCTGATCGCTGTTCATCAGGTTTTCTAAAATCTGTGCTTCGGTCTTCATATCCAGTGAACAGAAAGCATCATCAAAAAGCAGGATATCAGCCTCCAGCAAGAGCGCCCGTGCAATGGTAATCCGCTGTTTCTGTCCTCCAGAAAGGTTGATACCTTTCTCTCCCAGCAGGGTTTCATAGCCATCCGTAAAACCCAGAATATCGTCATGAACACAGGCCAGCTTTGCGACTCGCTCCACCTCATCCTGCGAAACATCCGGTCGACCAAAGGCAATGTTGTTTGCAATAGTGGCCGAGAACAGGAAAGGCTCCTGAGACACCACCGCAAAACGACTCCTTAAAGCATCAAGGCTCACAGAGTCATGTGAACGCCCCCCTATTTTTATAGAAACCTCTTGATGGTCATATTCTCTTAATAACAATCTGAACAGAGTCGTTTTGCCACTGCCGGTTCGTCCACAGACGCCCACAAAAGCCCCCCTTTCAACCTTGAAGCTCAGTGATCCCAGCGATGTCTGCTCTGCCCCCGGATAAGTGAAAGATTGAGCGGTAAACTCAATATTCCCTTCCGGCTTTTCCTGCACGTCCACAGCTCTGTCTTCAACATCGGGCATCTCTGCCATCAGTTTCTGGAGACGAGCTAAAGAAGCACTGCCGCGTTCCACAATGTTAAATAACCAGCCGAAAGCAAACATGGGCCACACCAACAGGCCGAGATAAATCGTGAAAGTTGTCAGTTCTCCCACCGTCATAAGGCCACTGCTGATTCTCCAAGCGCCATAGCCCAGACTTCCCATAATGGAAAGACAAACACACACCGCAATGGTTGGATCAAACAATGCATCAACGCTGGCCACTTTCAGGTTGGCATCATTGGTTTTTTCAGACCGCTCCCTGAATTTAGCTTTTTGCGCCTGATTCAAATCATGAGCTCGTATGGCTCTAATACCAGACACAGACTCCTGAACCCGGTTATTCAAATCAGAAAATGTTTCCTGCGCAGTACGAAATCGCTTATGCAATAAAGAGGCATATCGAAACATCAGCCAGGCCATAACAGGAAAAGGCATCAAAGCCACAGCGGTCATCTGCCAACCACAGACCCAGATCATGGCAACCACGACCGCTGAACCGGCCACCACAGAGTCCACCAGAGTCAGAACCCCTTCCGCAGCGGTTGCTTCAATCGCCTTCACGTCATTAGTCGCATGAGCCATCAAATCACCGGTTTTGTGACGGTGATAAAACTCTGGTGACATCCGGGTAAAATGATGGAACAAACGACTTCTCATCACTCGACCCAATTCAATGGCTCCGCCGAACAACAGAATCCTCCAGCCATTTCTGAAGATGTAGACCAGTACTCCCGTCAAGGCGATCAACATAATCGGCTTGACGATACTCTCCGCGCTCAACTCACCCGCCTGAATATCATCCACCAGTGTCCCGATCAGCCAGGGTGGCAACAGCTCAGCAACAGACACCAGAACTAAAAAAAGCACACAGAAAAAGTAGCGCTGCCAATGGCGCCTGAAGAACCATCCCAGGTTCCAGAAAATATCCATTATTTCCCCCGAAATGCCTGTATGCAGCATGCAGATAGCCATAGCCAACCTGCGTCGTGCTGCATCAAGCCAATCAAACTTCTTTAGAATTCTTTTTGAAAACGATACAGACATAACATTGCAGACATAACATCGCAGCAATGCATCAGTCATTCAGCAGGTTTTATTCTGTATCGATTGTTTGACCGTTACCGGTCGTGCTGACGGGTCGTCAAGGCAGGGGGATCAGCATTCCACCCTGACCTGCCACACGGGAAACACGGCATGAATTGCCGGTAATAGTGGCTTTAGACGTGACAATGGTCTTATGGGCGGTATTGATCATGTTGCTACTCCTTCACCTTTTTATTGGGCTCATGGCTGTTATTCTTGATGATGCAGACCCTGTGCTTGGTGAAGTATCAGGCTGCATTCCAGCTGTTGGCTGATGATTGAGGTGCTATCTGTTAGAAAGTGTTTCATAAACACTTTCGATGCTCATGGCTGTTTATTCCTTATCCTTTTGCAGGGTAGAAGCATCAGGAATAAGTATTATCACTTAGCCGTATAACTGATGCAATAGTTGGGATTATCTAAAGGTGATTTTTTTTACTCTGGTTTCACCTCTTTTTACAGAGGCACTCTACCGTGAAAAACCTTCTAAGATATAAGGATTAAGAACAGCTCGTTTCCACAATAGCCGCATGTCAACACTGCTCAGCCCAGCATCACTACACACTGACTCCCAGCTTGACTCTACCGTCTTGATCTGAAAATCGATAATATCCTTGGCTTCTTGCTCACTTAAAAGGTACGCATTTGCAGACTTAAGGCAGATTGAAAGCTGACTCTGCCTTTGCCCTCCACGAATCAACATTGCCTGAGACGCTATATTTCCTGAACGGCCTTGAGGACAGATATCATAGGCAGGCGTCAGGGTATAACCGTTACCATCCCAAAAAGCTGCATGATTTCTGGCATGATCATCAGTATTTCCACAGATTATATTAAAAGTGATTCGGCCAAACAGTTCACGCAGGGTATCGGATGCATTCACAAAGTTTGCTCTTACCAGATCAGCAAGCTGTTCATAACTGGCATAACGTGCCTGCATTTCATTAAGCCCCAATAATGTCAGAGCCGATACCATATGCTTTCTCAACCAACCTGATTTGCTAGCTTCCCGATCAAACCTTTCGACCAATAGAACATCCTTGCCAGCAGAAGACTTCAGACTCACATTAGCCACTTTGATACCCACCAGGCTGGCAAGTTTCATAGCTACATATTCAGCTTTCACAACACTGTACAAGTCAGAACTTGAAGAAAACTTGGCAATGTACTTTTTGCCCTGGTCCTCAATCTGGGCTTTTGGACGAGCACCTCCAATGGAGGTTCCATGGTAAAGCGCTTGCTCAAGCTCAACAGGTACTGACATGCCCTGCTCAACTCTCTCTGCAGCCTCAAGCAATTCCGCCATTGAAACGCCCTCAGAAAGTCGGGGAACATAATCAAAAGCAGACCGCTGAAAATCCAGTGCTCCCACTCTATCTGAACCTGACTCAAGGAGGTATGTCAGTTCAGAAAGTAGAGCCGTATCAATATGTCCTTTTTTTAACCCTAACAGGCGGTTAATAATAACTCTGCGGCCCCAGGCATCTGGAGAGGCATCACGAATACAACCATGAATTTCATGACCCGCGTCAGGTTCAAGAATACCCGCTTTTAGTGGTAACTCTGGTTCAAAAAGTGCAATAGCATTCTTTCTTTGTAAATAGCTACGTCCATAGTTAAAAACCAACCGATCACCATCCAGGGTTAACCTCCCTGCCACCACGGGCTCAGTTTCTTCTTTTAACCAGACCCAGACAAACGCTTCCCGATACTCAGAAGTCATCACCTACCTCCTTATGACGTTTTCGTATTCGATCAGGTAGCAACCTGATTTTATCTTCAACTCTGTCCAGCTTACCTCCCATAGAGACAGGCTCACTCTGAAAAAGAGGAACACCGGTCAAAAAAGCCACCTCAAACACCAGACCGATAGCACAGGACAGATTACCCTTTTCGATCTTTTGCAATGTAGCCCTGGAAATTCCAGCCCTTTCAGCACATTCCACCTCGGACCATTGACGCTGTTTTCTACCCAGCTTTATCTGCTTACCCAGTAGAATGACGGCTTCTTCAGAGTATCCGGAATAACGTCGCGCTTTAGCCATAGATCAACCATGAGATCAATTTTGACTTTAATAATAGTCACAAAATAACCTTATGGCTAATATAATAATCAATCTTAACAATGGCGTGTCGAAAAGGGTTCAGGTCTCCCCCTGAATATCATCCACCCAGTGCGCCGGTCAGCCAGAATTTGCAAGGGTGGTAACAGCTCAGCAACAGACACCAGAACTAAAAAAAGCACACAGAAAAAGTAGCGCTGCCAATGGCGCCTGAAGAACCATCCCAGGTTCCAGAAAACCAGAGTTAGAAAAATTAACGAGAAAAGTATCAATAAGGTTCCCCCCTCCCACCCGGGATAAACCCGTATGGCAGTCAGAGGGAGGGAGGAAAACAGCAATGTTCGACTGAATAATGATCGACTGAATAAAGTGGTTCAGGTGCCTTTGCCCAGTCATCACTCATTTTTCAGACCTCTGCACCAGAGGCAGAAATCTGACTCATTTTAGCTGCTGCTTTTCAGGTCCTGTTCCAGAAATCCAATCCAGGAATTAGCCTTACCGCGACTGCTCTTGATTTCGGCAGCTTTGCGCATCAGCTCCAGAGACCTTCGAGTATCCCCCAACTGATAATGGGCCATACCCGATAAAAACAGCATTTCACCAGTATGTTTGTCTTTCATACCCTCAGCAGGATCTGCAGCAAGCTTTAGCAACTCATCAAAGCGTTCCGACTGAGCGAGCATACGACCGAGCTTTAACTGCAGGTCTGCATCGCTCTTCAAGGCCAGAGCTTCATAAAATGCCTCAACTGCTCTTCTTGACTCCTTGGCATGGGACCAGAAGTTAGCCAGACGCTTATAATTGTCAAAGCTAGCTTCAACAATCCCTTTGTCCAAACCCTCCTGATACACGATCCCGGCCTGATAAGGCACACGTCTGTAAGTCAGAAAGTTAGCCAGCTGAGTGTAATCGCTTTCCTTATCAAAGAGACCGTGGCGATAAGCTGCACGCAGAGCAGCCAAAGCCTGACGATCACGTTTAATAGAGATATTCATGCCAGAAAGTTGTAACCAATACTTCTTCTTTTCTGGCGCAATCTTAACCAGGGTCTCCAGAACCTTAATGGCACTGGGGATATCCTTAAGTTCATAATGCGCAGCCAGAAGCAAGGTGTACCAGGATTCAGGCGGCTCTTTCGAAACCTCTATCGCTTTAGTAGCGGGTTCGATCACGTTCTCCCACTGATTCAGCCGGGAGTAACCATTGGCCAGCATAATCCAGGCTCTGGCAGGAACTGCCACTCCCTCTTCGAGGTTTGCCATCCATTCCAGCAGAACTTCCACCCCCTCCTTGTACTCACCTTTCATCATTAAAAGCTGAGACAAGTTGTAGCGTACTTGCTGAGCGGCAGGTACATGCAAGCCATCTTCAGATAGAGAAGCTCTAAAAAACTTCAGTGCATTATCAAACTGCTCCTGATTGGCATAAACGACACCCAGCATCTGGTTAACAGCTGCTTTGTCGTACTTGCTGCCACTCACCTTACCAAGAACATGCTCAAGACTCGCCTGAGCAGCAGGGTAATCATCTTCAGCTAACTGTTCCTGAGCCTTCAGCAGGTATTTATAGGTAATCTGCCTCAGCTCAGGGGCTTTTTTAGGTGCTGCACTCGCAGGTTGAACCATCGCTACATTCAGAGTGGCACTCAGCCCTACAACCATTAAGGAGAGCGCAGCCTTTCTGGGGAGCAATCGCTTTATTCCATTCATGGTTTACTCCAGCGTAAATTCATATTCCTGCTGCTGGGTTCTGGCTATGGCAATACCATCTTCCATTGCAGGCTTGAACTTCCATTTGGCGGCGGCCTTTTTAATGGCTTTACCAAATCCCTTGCCTCTTGGCTTTTCTTTAAGAATTTTTACGTCAGTCACACGGCCATCTTTGGACACCGTATACTGAAAAACGACACTCCCACCCACACTACTTTGAAGCGCTTTCCGAGGGTACATCGGACTGAACTTGTTCAGAGGCACAGGGCCACCACTAGCGGACAAACCACTGGAGGCAAAGGAACCTGCTCCATCTCCCACCGCCAGATCAAGATCAACATCCATTTTTGGAATGTCCATTTTGACCTGCTCAATCACCGGTTTATCCACCTGTTGGGAAATCTTCATTTCCGGAGGAGGCGGCGGCTTTTTCGGCTGAGGTTTAGGGATTTCCCTTTTCTTTTCTTTAATGGTCTCAGGTCGCTGCAACCGGATAAATTCACTGATACGTGTATCATCAGCTTTTGCCAGCTCATGCTTATTGCTGTTAACCAGCGCATTCATGACGGCAAAAAGACCCAGTGCAACAGCAAAGCCAAGACCCAGAGATATCAGATAACGCATGGGCGCCTCCAGCCTTACTGCTCTTTCGCTGAAATCGAGATACTGTAGACCCCTGCCAGCCTGACCTGATCCATGACTTCAACCACGATACCGGACTTGGATTCCTTATCCGCCTGGATAACCACAGCCCCTTCCGGGTTTTCTGCTTTCAGTCGCTCTACGTTGGCTCGAACAGCGCCTACTTCCACTCGGCGTTTGTCAATCCAGACAGCGCCTGTGTCACTGACAGCAATCATGATATTGCCTTTTTTGACTACCTGAGCAGAGTTCGCAGTAGGTCTGTTTACGTCGATGCCCGCTTCCTTAATAAACGACGTTGTCACAATGAAGAAGATCAACATAATGAACACGATGTCTAGCATCGGGGTCATATCGATTCCTGCATCTTCCTGAGCGCCGTTACTGTAACGTCTTCTCATTTTTCGTTCCTCCCACCCTGCACTTCATGGATGAGTTCTTATTGTTTTTATTCTGCCTGGCCCCCATTCCCACACTTAACGGTGAGAATGGGCTTTATCCAACAGCCATAGCTTAATGCTGTAATGAGTCTGAAACCTGATGCGTTGCCCGGTTAGCACGTTTCTCCAGCAAGGCACTGAAATAAAGGCCAGAGAGGGCTGCCACCATACCCGCCATAGTCGGGATCGTCGCTTTTGAAATACCTGACGCCATCGCTCTGGGGCTACCTGTCCCTGTGACGGCCAGTACATCAAATACCGAAACCATGCCCACGACAGTACCTAACAAACCCAGCAGTGGGCAAAGTGCTATCAGAGTCTTGATCATGGGCATCCCGCGATTCACACTCAGAGAGACTTCAGAAATCATGGCCAGACGGATCTTTTTGGCATTCCAGGACAATTTATCTGCCCTGGCATCCCAGTCGGCCATGGTTTTCTTAATCAGCTTTGGGTACTCAGTGAAAAAGTAGAGATAACGCTCAATCACCAATACCCAGAGCAGCAGAGTCAGTACAAACAACATCATCAGTACATCGCCGCCCATGCCCAAAAAACGGCGGATGGATTCGAGCTCTTCTATTAACCAGAGCATATCCAATTCCTCCCTTTCTCTTATTAAGTGACGGGTTGCGCGTCCTGAGGACTTACAGAAGACCTCACATTACGGACTCCAGAATTCAGATCCTGCTCCTGATGCTTGGCAATAAAGCCTGCACTCTGCTCTTCCAGAATCTGAATCATACGACGGCTCTTGCTCTGAACCAGACTGTGTGCAAACAGGGTTGGAATAGCGACCACCAGACCCAGCATCGTGGTAACCAATGCTTCAGAAATGCCATTTGCCATCAGCTTGGGATCACCTGTACCAAACAGGGTAATCGCCTGGAAGGTCGCAATCATACCGACAACAGTACCCAGCAGACCCAGCAGCGGCGCAACGGAGGCAATCAGTTTAATGGACCCCACACCTCGCTCAATGGCCGGAGCAGAACGCATGATAATTTCGTCCAGCTTGAGCTCCAGTGTTTCAAGGTCAGATTCGCGGTTGTCCTGATAGGTCTGCATGATTTCACCCAGAGGATTCCCCTTGATGACTTGCTCAGACTTCTGCTGCTTGCTCACACCCAGACCGATACGGGTCAGGTTCAAAAAGCAGAACAATGCCAGCAACATGCCCAGGGCACCCAGACCAAGAATGACATAACCAACCACACCACCCTGGTCGATTCGTTCAGTCACACTGGGGCTTTGAACCAGCAGAGACAGGATCTGACCACGTGAGGGATCAATATAGAAAGGGACAAAGCCGGCAGTAGACTGTTCCAGCGCTTCTACCGAAGAAAGAATGGACGAATCTGGCTGACGGGAGAGTTCCTGAAACTTACCCACAGCAGGTGAATAGTTCAGGTATTTTCCATCGGCAATCGCGTTGAAAGTACCCACACGGATAATCTCTTTCTGGGCTTCATTGCCTTCCCCATACACGACAGTTGCAGGCATTTTAACCACACGGCCTGCCTCTACCATCTCCTGAAAGATTTCATGCCAGAACTGTTCTAACTTCGCAGTGGTTGGCAATTTTTTACTTTCAGCCATTTCCGCCATAAAAGCGGTTCGCTCAGGGTACTGAGCGGTCGTCATGGAGGCTTCAAAAACCCCCCGGTTGTCTCCGGCAAACTGACGAACCACACCAAACAGCTCTTTCAATTCACCGGAGCGAATATCCAGCGTATTTTGCGTTTCTTTCAGGGCCTGTTCGTTAGTATCAGACTGCTTAAGCAGTTTATCACTCAGGGTTTCCTGAGCTTTTAACTCCGCTTTAGCCTCTGCCAGCAACTGTTGCTGGTTATTTTTCTCACTCAGAAATCGAGCTTCACGGGCACGGTTGTCACGACTTTCTGTGACACCATCCTGCTTTATTTTGTCCAGCAGACCTTGCAGAGCGGTCAGACCTGTCTCAGCAGAGGCTGGAGCCGCAAAACCTACGGCCATGGCGATAGCAACCGGCTTGATCGCCTTTCTCAGTCCGTAAAACAGTTCGTAAAACTGTCCGTAAAAAGAGTTTTGAAGGTACTTCATCACGCATCCTCCGCTGTGCGAACAGGCAGTTTGATCAGGTTATGCGGAGCCTGCTTGCGGGCAATTTTCAGACCCTGATTAACACCGGCACGGTAGCTTTCCGGCAGGACTTCCCATTGGCGGGTTTCCTTGTTCCACTGACCGGTTTCAGCACCATCCAGGGATTGATACAGCAGCGCTACACGACCGATACGGAGGAAGTTATAAGTACGGGTATCGTCGCCCTCACCCAGACTGGCTTCATAGGCTTCAATAGTGCGGCCAAAGTCAGTTTCAATCTGGTAGGACTCAAGAATCTTGCGGTATTTTTCCGAAGTAGTGACGTTCGGGCTGTCCAGAGTGGCTTGTAGGCGAGTAACACGATCACGGCGCTCTTTCATCTGGAAAGGAACATCCAGTTCAATAAACTCTTCCAAAGCACCGACCATTTTTAACATGAGAGGCGTAATCTCAATATTGGTCTGATCCAGCGTTTTAATTTGCTCCAGCATGGATTCAATTTCAGTTTGCTGGGCAGTCACCACTTTTTGCAGCTGGCGGTTATAAACTTTCAGCGCCTCTACCTGACGGATCACGCTTTTGTATTCGGCTAATAACTCCTGAGTCTGGTTCGATAGATTATCTACCTTGCCCTGGGAGATTTGAGAAGCCTTATCAGTTTTTTGCTGAGTGGATAACGCACTGGAAAGAGGATCTTCTGCCAGTGCAACGGGGGAAAGTATTGAAGCCGACAACGCAGTACTTAATGCAAGTACACTGCACAGGCTTTTAACCTTGTGAGTTTTTATTTTCATTTTGATCATGGACTGCCATTTCCCATGAGGGTGTTGTTATTATTTAACGAGTTTTCATCTAAAGAGCCTGAAGCACGGCATAACCGTGCTCCACTGTTTTCAGATTCCTGTTAGAACTTGTAGGAACCTTCAATATAGTATGTACGACCTACTGGGTTATCATAATCGATTGCATAGAACGGAGAGAAAGCTTCCAGAGGATCGGCTGGAGGAGTTACATCACCAATATTGGTAATACCGAAGCCAATAGAAGCATTCTCATTGAAGCGATATTTACCAGAAAGATTCACTGTTGTCATGCTACCAACTTTGGTTTCATAGCCTGCGTCCTTGGCGGCATCACAGTCTGTGAAATAGTAGTCATTAGCAAACCCTGAGCAGAAGCTGCTTCTGTATTTCAGAAACAAATTCGCACTCAAGTTCTGGTAAGCCCACCCCAAGCTCAGTGTTGACTGAACACCTGGTTCATACTCAGTAACATCTTTCACTGGATCAGTGTCTGAAGTCTGAGTTTCACGCTTGATCAGATGTGTCACAGAGAACTGCGTATTAAATTCACCATACTTAGTCTCTGGGAATGTATAGCGAACAGAAGCATCAACACCTTCAACGGTTTCACCCGCTTGGTTTACAGGTCCGTAAATCACAGTATCGATGGTCCCTACAGTCTGACCTTCTGCAGGAGCATTACGTATAACCTGGGCACCGGCATAGCGGCTAGGATCTGCAATTACTCGACCCAGCTCAGGATCAACAACCAGATCTTTCAGTTCAATCTTGTACCAGTCTGCAGACAGCGTCAGATTATCAGCTGCTTCCCAAACAACACCGAATGAGTAGTTGGTTCCAGTTTCTTCTTCCAGTTCTTTATTTGCACCAGTTACAACATCAAAGTACTGAGTACCACAAGCTACTTTTCGACCTTCTTCTGTACCAACATAAGCATCACAGTATGTTGGATCTAAAGAATCATTAAAAGCGTTAACACCAGCACCGAACAAGCGCTGCATATCAGGAGCCCTAAAGCTCTTGCCCCAACTACCGCGAACCAACACCTCATCAACTGGACGATATGTGAAAGATACTTTTGGTGTTACAGCTGAGCCTGTGTTTGAGTCATCTTTATAATCGTCATAACGTGCGGCAAGTGTCACTTCCACCTTGTCGACTACTGGTACAAGAACTTCTGCACCGACCCCTACCTGAGTTCTCTTGCCACCACCAGATGTGCCTCCGCTACCTACATAAATGCCGTCAAGCGTTCCCTGGTCTCTTTTATCTTCATACTTGGTTTTATTTATTTCTGCGAAGGTAGCAAAGCCAGCAGTTCCTGACGGAAGTTCGAACAAATCTCCTGACAGACTGGCAGTGTAACTCAATATGGAAGACTCAGCATCTGTAGTGCTTTTACCTGAAATCCGATCAACAACACTTTGAGGAATTCTCTCAAATAAATTCAACTCACCAGACTTAACCATTGCATCCAGTTCAGCTTGAATTATTTCAGGGCTGGAGGTTTCTACTTTTTGCTTGGTGTAGCCGACAGACATTTCCCAATCATATTCGTCCATCAGCAAACCATTTAACCCAGCAAAGCCCCCATAATACTGACTGTCTGCCCCACTTTGACGTTCTCCAAACTCAACCATCCTCCGAGTATATTCCCCTTTAACGGGATCCGATGTACCGAAGGTTGGATTTCCAGGATCTGTTGCTGCCAATTCCACGTCATAAGCATTTGGCTCAAAATAGGCCAATGTTTCTTTTTGACCTAACCTCAAACGAGTAAAAGCAGTTATATCTTCTGATAGATCAAACTCAAAATTAGTCATCAAATCATAAGATTCATTTTCTGGCTTCAGCGTTCTGTGAGCTGAACGATTGTAACCGCACTTACCATCTGATCGATCAACACCATTCCCTCCTACAACAGCCTGACAATCACTAGGAGTAAATATGCGACTATCATCCGCCTCAAAACTAGCGCCATAAGAGCTGTAAGCAGCCAGTTGGCTACGATCACTCATGTCGCTATCAGCCCAGTCCCTATCCTTATTGCGCAACATTTCGTTACCCTGAATCTGGGCAACAAAAGTCACTCTGGATCTTTCCGTTGAAGTTCCTGCTAACAGTTCTACTCGGCCATTAGCATAGCCTCCATCATGAGCATCACCTGCTCTGGCTTTTATCTCAACACCTTCATAATCTTTTTTAAGAATGACGTTTACAACACCACTAATTGCATCAGAACCATAAATTGCAGAAGCACCATCAGTAAGCACTTCAATTCGCTCTACAGCAGCAACAGGAATTTGTCCTAAATCAGCAAAACTGGTATCACCATTGGCCCCAAGTGGAAACATGGGAAGTCTTTTACCATCAATAAGAATCAAACTACGCCCAACTCCCAAGCCACGTAAATTTACAGCTTGAGCAGTAGGTGTAAAAGTAAAAGCATTCTGTTGGTTTAACGATCCACCGGTATTTTGATTAAGAGAGTTAAGGGCTTCAAATATGTCAGTGTAACCACGAGTTTCGATATCGTCAGCAGATATAACTGTGACTGGTGATGCGCCTTCTACATCCACCCGAGATATCCGAGAGCCAGTCACTTGAATCTTTTCAAGCTTTTCGACTTCTTGCTCTTCTGCAATGGCCATTGTTGAGCCAGCAGAAGCCCCCATAGCCACGACGACGGCCGTGCTAAGTGCAGTCCTTCTGAACATGTTATTATTTTTCCTTGCTATCCACTTATAGTGTTTATTATTGGCCAGCTTGAGCTTTTGGCTCCTTGCCACTACACCGCCATTCCCGGCAGGTGACCTCTCGACTGTCTTGCTTTCGATCAAGTTGTAGACACCTGACCGGCTTCAGACACCTGAGGTAATCCCTATTTAACGCAACAACTAAACCCACTCCCCAACAGGTTTAATACATAAAAGGGGCTCCAGCCCAGGAGAGCTTCCAACTTAATCGTTTTCAGCTCTTAGCCCGCTCAGGGCTGTATTGCCTGTTCCATCACAGCGAGTAATAAAACTGGCATTTCTTTTTTTTATTCGCCGATATCTTCCGGCTTATCTATAAATTTCACTTTTTACAGGTAATACTTCGCCACGCTGCGATTTAATGAGATTAAAAAGCAGTTTCAACAGAGCATTATTTAATCAATGCAGGCTTGAAAGAACTCCGTATTGATTACTTCCTGTAATACTTTTGAAACCATACGACTGTTTCAAAATTGTGACGCAGTGTGAATTTAAATCTTTTCAATACGTAAAATCAACTATAAATATTGATCAAATTTTAAGCTGTCCTATTACACCCTGAATTAAGTCGAATGATAACCCCCCAAACCCCTGACAAGACAAGGGCTAAAGGTTTGTTTTTCATTCATGATTTTGTGTAAAAAAATATCAAAAGAGATTCTTGAATTGTGACTCTTTTCACGAAACCCACAGATTTAGTAAAAACTTATTAATTACTAAAAATAATAAATTTAATTTAATGTGAATTTTTATTCATTTAATTAATATATATACTCAGCTATTGTCGTTTATACCGTTCAATTAATGGTCAATGACTCGTGACTTGTAAAAAATAATGGAATAGTATTTTTCAACTTTATGAGTCGGCCAAAGAAGTAAACCAGAGAGTGTGCTGATTAATTGATCACGGGCTTTCCAATACAATGGAAAACAGCTGACATAATAATCTTGCTCAAAAGTCATCCAGAAAAATATTTACCTGAATAATGACTATAAAAAGCTTTGAAACCATTTTAATGTTTGGGTGATCTTTGAGCCATGATTTGCACCGCAGCTGTTGAACGATAAATAGACAACACATTGCGACTAGCCAAAAGCAAGGACGTTACACTCATATCTAACCCCGATGAGTGCCAGATAATAAAGAGAATGCCGTTACAATGAATATAAAAAGAGCCATTGGTAGTTACCAACATCTGCAGTTTAAGCGAAAAACTCTATCCGCACTGATTGCGACTTCCCTGCTTTTGACCGGGTGCAGCCAGCTTTCCATTGAAGCCAAAAACACTTCAACACTCTCACCCAGTCACGCATCCTCATTACCAACGGTTAATATCCCATACCAAAAATTTGTTCTCGACAATGGGCTGACAGTCGTTGTTCACGAAGACAGAAAGGCTCCCGTTGTGGCGGTTAATGTCTGGTACAAGGTGGGCTCAAAAGATGAACCTTTCGGCAAGACTGGTTTTGCTCACCTGTTTGAACACCTGATGTTTAATGGCTCGGAAAATTTTGACCAGGACTTTTTCGTCCCCTTCCTCAGTGCCGGTGCTACCGATATGAACGGCACGACCAACAATGATCGCACTAACTATTTTCAGACAGTGCCCACTCAAGCTTTGGATATGGCGCTATGGATGGAGTCCGATCGAATGGGACATTTCCTTGGCGCCGTCACTCAGGAAAAACTGGATATTCAACGAGGCGTAGTACAGAACGAAAAACGTCAGGGTGAAAACCGCCCCTATGGCAAGTCCTGGGGACAAATGGCGCAAGACACTTTCCCTGCCGGGCACCCATACTCCTGGTCTGTCATTGGCTCTATGGAAGATCTGGATGCAGCCAGCCTGGAAGACGTTAAGGGGTGGTTCAAACAATATTATGGCCCCAGTAACGCAGTGATTGTGCTGGCTGGTGATATTGATGAAAAAACAGCCAGGGAAAAAGTCGGTCAATACTTTGCAGACATTCAGCCCGGCCCTCCCCTGAGCGTACCCGGTGCCTGGGTAGCCAAACGCACAGGCGAAAAACGTCGTGTAATGCAGGATCATGTTACTCAGCCCCGATTAACATTGAGCTGGAACATTCCTCAGGATGGTGCCAGTGAAAACATCGAAATCCAGTTACTGGCCTCTATTCTCGGTGATGGTGAAAGCTCCAGGCTCTATCAACGACTGGTGAAAGAAGAACAACTTGTGACCGATGTTTCTGCTTCCATTTATTCAAGACTTCTGGCAGGCCAAATTTACATTAGCGCCGATGCAAAGCCTGATGCAGATCTTGCAAAAATAGAAGCCATCATTCGCGAAGAGCTCGATAAAGCCCTGCAAGAAGGTATAGAACAAGCAGAGCTGGATCAGGCTCGCATTCGGTTTACAGCCAACTTTATCCGTGAAACTGAACGCGTGGGTGGCTTTGGGGGTAAATCTGACATTCTGGCCTCTGGAGAGGTTTATCATGGCAATCCCGGCTTTTATCAGGTTTCTTCGCAACATCTGACACAAGCGACTCCTGATTCTATTCAGACAGCCGGTAAAAAATGGTTGAACGACGGTGTTTATATACAAACAGTTCTGCCATATCCCAAATACACTGCAACCACTGAAGGCGCCGACAGAAGCCAGTTGCCTGCTGTGGGCGATGGTAAAAAGCTGGACCTGCCCGAGATTCAGCGCGCTGAACTGAGCAACGGCCTGAAGATTGTTCTGGCCAATCGAACCAGCACCCCGATGGTGTCCATGCGTCTTCAGTTTAACGGTGGGTTATCCAGTCATCAGAATTATGGTCCGGGCGTACCTGGCTTTACTCTGGAAATGCTTAGAGAAGGTAACGAGCAGCGGGATAGCGCTGGACTTCAAACAGAGCTGGACAAACTGGGTACCACTTTATCGACCTCTATCTCAGGGGATCAGGCATCTGTCAGCTTGAGCAGCCTTTCTTCGAATCTGGTTCCCAGCCTGGGTATTCTGACCGAAATGGTGACAGCACCCGGGTTTGACCAAGGTGATATTGATCAACTGAAAGCACAAAAGCTGCAGCAAATCGGTCAGGAAAAAACCACTCCAACTTCTCTTCTTCAAAGAGAGCTGCCCCATGTGCTTTACAGCGCAGACCACCCCTATGCTACACCCGCTACAGGTTCAGGAAATGCAGACACTCTGACTTCTATCAAGCGCAAGACAATTGTCGACTATTATAACGACTGGATTCGACCCGATAATGCCACGCTGTTTTTAGTTGGTGATGTTAATTTAGAGCAGTTACTGCCAGCACTGGAACAAAACCTGGCAACCTGGAGTGCACCTGAAAAGGCGATCCCCCAGGTGAAATTCCCCGAAATTGCCCAACCCAGCCAACCCAAGGTTTATCTGATCAACCAGCCTGACGCACAACAATCCACCATCGCCGTAGCTCAACTGTTACCCGCATTAACCTCAGACCAGCTGGATGAAGAATTGTCTTTCAGTGTTTTCAATGACCTGCTGGGCGGAGAATTCACTTCTCGAATCAATATGAATCTTCGGGAAGAAAAGCGCTGGTCCTACGGTGCCCGATCCTACAGCAGGGATACCAAAGCCCAGAGACCTTATCTGATTCGTACTTCTGTTCAAACCGATAAGACGGGCCCCGCACTGGCAGAAATTCGTCATGAACTGCAAGCGGTGTTTACTGATGAAATGGCCTCTGCTGATGAAGTCACCCGCTATCGTGATAACCGCCTCAAGGAACAGGCGGGACGCTTTGAGACCAATGATCGTTTGCTGAGCGCCATCAGCCGGGTCGAAACCTACAACCTTCCGCAGAACTATCTTGAGCAATACGCTGATCTGCTCAAAGGCATCGATACCGAATCCGTTCGAGCAGCCGGAGACAAACGACTCGATCCTGAAACCATGATCTGGATGGTCGTGGGTGATCTGGAAAAAATTGAAAAAGAAGTCCGGGCACTGGGGCTGGGTGATGTAGAGATACTTCAGCCCAAGGGGTAAACAGCAAGCGGTGGGAATACTCTCACCGCATTTCAGAATGACACCTTTACTGATCTGGATTAACCTTTCCTGCATTTCTAACCTGAGCAATAGATGATCACTAAAGACCCCGTAGAAGGAGCAGCAAGCCAGTTTCAACTCTCTATGAGTGCTAATGAAGTCATAAAGTCACTGAGAGAAGATAAAGAAGCCTACTTCCCTCATGATGTAGTTGGCTTTCAGGTTCAAGGATTCAGTTTAATAACTGCCTGGCGCAAATATAAAAAGCTGAGTCAGGAACAGTTAGCCGACAAAATGGGCATTAGCCAGTCTGCAATGGCTCAGATTGAAAATCGTGATTCAACGCCTCAGCTCAAAACGCTGGAACGTGTGGCAGAAGCCTTGGGTATTCAAGTTGAACAATTGCAGAAATGATGAGAATTGAAATGATGACGTTTCCTTGACCAATATACTGGTCATTGCAGACATAAGGTTTGGATAGGCCTCACACTACAGGAATTGAAAGCACCCCATATTTGACTTACCGACACTCTTGTATATGCTTGGCATATGCTAAAAATAAAATTGAGGTTCCTATGCGTACAGTATCGATTTTCAAGAATGGCCGAAACCAGGCTATTCGACTCCCCAAAGACATGGAGTTTGAAGGCATCAGCGAACTTGAAATAATAAAAGAGGGTGATCGAATCATTCTTAAACCCGCTCGCCCTACATGGTCTTCACTGGCAGACTACGACCCTGCAGATGATGATTTCATGTCTGAGCGCAGCGATATTATTGCTGATGAAGGTCGTTTTGATTCATGAAAAAGCTCTACATGCTGGATACCTGCATCTGTAGTTTCATAATGAGAGAACAACCTATAGCCGTTCTTCAGCAACTGGAAAACAAAGTAAAAGAGCAAAGTCGTATTGTTATTTCAGCCATCACCTACGCAGAAATGCAATTTGGCTGTATTGGAAAAAAAGCTTCGCCCAAGCATCAAGTTTTAGTTGATGCTTTTTTACAACGGATTGACGCAGTACTGCCCTGGGATCGTCAGGCGATTGATGCCACAGCCCTAATAAAGAAAGCACTCACAGAAAAAGGCACACTTATAGATGCAAACGACACTGCAATTGCAGGACATTCCATTGCAACGAACAGTGTTTTAGTCACGAATAATATCCGTGAATTCAAACGTGTGCCTGACTTGATGTTCGAAGATTGGGTTCAGTAACGAATTCAATTGAAATGATGACGTTTCCTTGACAAATAAGTAGAATCCGACATCAAGGCAACTAAGCAGACATTACCCGACTCTGCATACAAGGATATGCTTCAGTAACCCTGGAGCACCAGTTATGAATAGCGCTCATGGCTGAAACAATAATTAAAATAACGGGAATGAAGTTATTATGAACCGAAAAGCAACCAGGTATCTGGCTGCCACGCTGACTGCGGCTACTCTGCTGACAGGCTGCTCCGGCCCCTGGAATGACCCTAACCCGCCGACAGATCCAGAAATTAACACCTACTTCGGTAGTTTTATTAATCGCCCCAAGCATCTTGATCCGGTTCGCTCTTACAGTGCAGAAGAAGGTCTTTTTCTTGACCAGATTTATGAGCCGCCACTGCAGTATCATTTCCTGAAACGCCCTTATGAACTGCAACCGGCGACTGCTGAGAAACTTCCAGAAATCACGTTTCTCAATGACCAGTTAGAATCCGTTTCCGACAGTGAAACACCGGCCTACAGTCTGGTCACTATAAAGCTCAAGCCCAATACGCTTTACCAGCCTCACCCAGCCTTTGCCAAAGACCAGGAAGGCAACCCGCTGTATCTTTTCAGTACACCCGCAGAAAGTGCACCTTATATACTTTTGCAGGACTTTCCGGTCACTGACACCCGCACCCTGAAAGCAGACGATTATATTTATCAGATCAAACGAATGGGCGACCCCATCAACAAATCTCCGCTGATTGGGCTCATGTCTGACTATATCGTAGGGATGAAAGCGTTCGGTCAAACAGTCAAAGAGGCACGCCAAGAAGATCAATGGCTTGATCTGCGAGACTTTGAAATGGAAGGTCTCCAGAAAGTTGATGACTTGACGTTTACTATCCGCATCAAGGGTTCCTACCCTCAGTTTCAATACTGGCTGGCTATGCGTTTCTTTGCACCAGTCCCGTTCGAGGCCGATCGTTTTTACCACAACCCCGGCTTTGAGAAGAAAAACCTGACACTGGATTGGAATCCGATTGGTACCGGCCCCTTTATGATGACCCGGAATTCCCCCAATCGTGAGATCATTCTGGAAAAAAACCCGAACTACCGGGACGACTTCTATCCAACGGAAGGTTCTGAAAACGATGTCGAGCGTGGTTATCTTGCTGATGCAGGAAAAAAGCTGCCCTTTATCGATAAGGCTATTTTCCGCTATGAGAAAGCAGCTACTTCGCAGTGGAGTAAATTCACTCAAGGTTATTACGACCGCTCCGGTGATGGTCACTCCAATATAAATACAGCCACATTTGATCAGGCTTTCACTGTGGGACCTGATGGACTAGAGCTAACCAAAGAGCTGGAAGGAAGAGATATTGTAGTGGATGAAGAGGTTAGACCTTCTATCTTCTATACCGGCTTTAATATGCTTGATCCCGTTGTTGGAGGATACACAGAAGACAAACGTAAGTTACGTCAGGCTATCAGCATCATTTTCAATGATCAGGAATACATCGACATTTTTGTTAATGGCCTTGGGCAGATCGCTCACGGTCCCATACCACCAGGGCTGTTTGGCTACCGTCCTGGCGCAGAAGGTATGAACCCCTTTGTATTTGACTGGGATGAAAAAACCAATAGTGCTGTCCGCAAACCTATTGAAGAAGCCAGGAAGCTACTTGCAGAAGCTGGCTATCCCAATGGGCGTCATGCTGAAACAGGTGAGCCTCTCATTCTTTATCTCGACACCACCGCAAAAGACACCAGCCCAAATCTGGACTGGATGAAAAAACAATTTGCCAGATTAAACATTCAACTTGAGTTCCGAACCACCGACTACCCCCGCTTTAAGGAAAAAATGCGTCAGGGGAATACCCAGATTTTCCGCTGGGGCTGGTTGGCGGATTATCCAGACCCTGAAAACTTTCTGTTCCTGTTGGACAGCCGGCAAGGACTGGTGAAGTGTGCGTGTGACGGAAGTAATTCATCCAACTATGACAGTCCCGAATTTGACCGTCTCTATGACCAGGTTAAATCTCTTCCCAATGGACCCGCAAGACAGGCAGCCATTGATCAAATGGTTGAAATAGTTCAGAAAGATAGTCCATGGATCTGGGGCTTTAACCAGAAAGATTACTACCTCTCCAACCACTGGGTCTTTAACACTAAACGACACGGCATCAGCCAGGGGACTCTGAAGTACGTTCGCCTTGATGAACAGATCAGGGCAGAGAAGCAGGTTGCCTGGAATTCACCCAATGTGATTCCGTTGCTGGGCAGTATTGGCTTACTTCTTGCTCTGATCATTCCAGGAATAGGCGCCTACCGTCGCAGGCAAAAACTGACCATAGAAACAGAATAATTATAAAAACAATGTCGGACGGACACTGAGATCCAGTGTCCGGTTCCAGAGATTTCAGGGTTACAAAACAGCCATGAGCGATAAAAAATGCTTGTATACATACTAAGAAGACTCTTTTACGCACTGCCGATTCTTATTGGCGTTAATGTTCTGACCTTCCTGCTGTTTTTCGTGGTCAACACTCCGGAAGATATGGCAAGGGCTCATCTGGGTGACAAATACGTTACTGAGGACGCTATTGATAACTGGATTGAAGAAAAAGGCTACGACGATCCTCTGTTCTACAACAGTGAGTCGCAAGGCACAGGCTCATTCACCGAGACCATCTTCTTCAATAAATCACTCAAGCTCTTTGCTTTTGATTTTGGTCGTTCCGATGAAGGCCGGGATATCAGCTCAGATATCTCAGACCGCATGGGCCCCAGTCTGGCTCTGGCGCTACCCACCTTTATGATTGGTGTCTGGGTTAATATTTGTGTTGCCCTGATGGTGCTTATGTTCCGTGGCAGCCGTCTTGACCGTTTTGCGGTTGCTATCTTTGTCACCCTGATGTCCATCTCTTATCTCTTCTACATCATTGTCGGACAATACTCGATCGCGAAGCTTTCCAAACTGGTGCCTGTTTCCGGATTCAATGAGGGGATTGATGCCTGGCGCTTCCTGATACTCCCGATCATCATTGGCATCATTGCCGGTATCGGGGCTGGAGCCCGCTGGTACCGTACCCTGTTTATCGATGTGTCAGGTCAGGATTTCTCCCGAACCGCTCGCGCTAAAGGCGTAAGCGAAGCCGGAGTACTGTTCCGTCATATTCTGCCTAATGCCATGCTGCCGATTCTGACCGGGGTGGTCGTGGTTATCCCCACCCTGTTCATGGGAAGTCTGGTTATGGAGTCATTCTTCAGTATTCCCGGGCTGGGCAGCTACATGCTGGATGCCATTCGAGCTCAGGACTTTGCCATTGTCCGTGCCATGGTCTTTCTGGGGTCAGTGCTTTACATCACCGGTCTCATTATGACTGACATTTCATACACCTGGGCTGATCCCCGGGTAAGACTGAACTAAGGAGGCTGACAGAAAATGGACAGCTCGGCCTAAAGTCCAGAAAGAACGGTCATCTTGTTCACTGAACTTTATGCTCGAGCGCCATTCTCAGTCAGCCTCCAGGGAACTCAACATGGATTTAGCATTTAAACCGGTTGTCCTCTGGACGGATATCCTGATCTTCATTCTGGTCGGGCTGGTATCATTTTTCATCTACACCCTGCGCCGTAATCCTGAAAACAGGAATCGCTGGCGTGAAGTTTTCTCTACAAAGCTGGGAATGAGCACCTTCGTCATTATCATGACATACGTCAGTGTTGCTCTTCTGGACTCCCTGCATTTTCGAACGGAACTGCCTGCTGCTGAAGGTCAGAGCTCTGAACAGGTTTACTACAACAATAAAGTCAACAGTGTTCTGGATCTGATGCTGGGAGAAATGGGTGAGCGTCAGGAAAGAACCTACTCCTCTCCTTTCTCACTGAAGTCCTGGAATCGTGAAAACATCAAGACCGAGACCGGTGACACTGTTCGGGATTACCCGGAACTGACTTTTGGCGGCCAACATCTGGAAAGCCCTGACGATCAAGCTATTGATATGGTTTTACAATCTTTCAAGGGCATCTTTTCAGGGCTTATTCTGGCTGGAATACTGATTGGTATTCACTGGCTACTCCTCAAACGCAGCAAATCCACTCAACCTGCCCTGCCCTGGTCTTCTGCCTGGATTACGTTTGCAGTCATCATGGCTGTCTTCGGCTGGCTGGTCACTATGGGTAATCTTTATCATGTTCTGGGGACAGACCAGGCCGGTAACGATACGCTTTATGAAAGTCTGAAAGGCATACGTACCGGAGTGCTTATCGGCACACTGGCCACCCTGATCACCATGCCCATAGCTATCTCTCTTGGCATTATGGCGGGTTATTTCAGAGGTTGGATAGACGACATTATTCAGTATATTTACACCACGCTGATCTCCATTCCCGGCCTGTTGCTGATTGCAGCTTCTGTTCTGTTGTTTCAGGTCTGGATCAATAACAACCCTTCTTACTTTGAAGTAGGACTGGAAAAGGCCGATGCCAAGTTCCTGGCACTCTGCTTTATTCTGGGTATTACCAGCTGGACCACTTTATGCCGCCTGCTCAGGGCCGAAACTCTGAAAATCAGCCAGCTGGACTACGTTCAGGCGGCTCATGCCTTTGGAGTCAGCCATCTGCAAATCATCTGGCGACATATCCTGCCAAACCTTAGCCATATCATCCTGATCTCCTTTGTACTGGACTTCAGTGGTCTGGTATTGGCTGAAGCGGTTCTTTCCTATATAGGCGTAGGTGTTGATCCGGCTATGGCCAGCTGGGGCAACATGATTAATCTGGCCAGTACAGAACTGTCCCGGGAACCCTCCATCTGGTGGAATCTGGCTGGTGCATTCGTATTGATGTTTACCCTGGTGCTCTCCGTTAACCTTTTCTCTGATCTGGTTAACGACGCTTTTGACCCTAAAACCAAGCTGGAGGCTGCCTGATATGAGCATTACAGAAGCCCTGAGGAAGACCGAAGCCAGAACCGTTGAAAGCAAGGAACTGGCACTTCAGGTATCCCATCTTAATGTTGTCCTGAGACATCAGCCCGATACCCGTATTCTGAAAGACGTCAGCTTTCAGTTGAATAAGGGAGAAGTCTTTGCGTTGGTGGGTGAATCAGGCAGCGGCAAGTCTATGACGTCATTGTCGATCATGCGTCTCCTGCCTGATGCCCTGAAAATCACGAAAGGAAAAATCCAGCAGGGTGACACCAACCTGTTTGCCCTGACCGAGCAGGAAATGGGCACCATTCGTGGCAAGAAGATCGCCATGATCTTCCAGGATGCACTGACCTCCCTGAACCCGGTTCAGAAAGTCGGTGACCAGATTGCTGAAACGTTAAAGATTCATACCCAACTGGCCGGTGATGACATCAAAAAACGAGCGATTCAGCTGTTTGACGAAGTTGGCCTTCCTGATCCCGAAAAGCGTGTCGACTGGTACCCTCACCAAATGTCCGGGGGCCAGCAGCAACGAGTCATGATTGCCATGGCCCTGGCCTGTGAGCCTGATATTCTTCTGGCGGATGAACCTACCACAGCCCTGGACGTGACCATACAGAAACAGATTCTGGAACTGGTCAAAAAACTCACCGTGAGTCATAAGTTGGCGGTACTGCTGATTACTCATGATATGGGCGTTGTTCGTGAAACGGCTGATCGCGTTGGCGTCATGTACAAAGGTGAAATCATTGAAGAAGGCAGTTGTGATGCCTTCTTCGAAAACCCTCAGGAAGAGTACAGCCGTCGTCTTATCAACAGTCTGCCCGATATGGATTCTTATCGTCCGGCTACCGATCCAGCGCCTCTGCTCAAGGTGGATAATCTGGAAGTGCACTTTCCCGTCTGCAAAGGACTGCTCCAGCGAGTTCATGATTACACCAAGGCCGTGAACGGTATCAGCTTTTCCATAGCAAAAGGTGAAACGTTGGCTCTGGTGGGTGAATCAGGCTGCGGTAAATCCACCACCGGGCGAGCCATTCTTAATCTTGAAAAAGCCACTGGCGGTGAGATCTGGTACAACAACCAGAAAGTGAATACGTTCTCCCGCAAGGAAATGCTACCTCTTCGCAAAAAAATTCAGGTGATTTTCCAAAGCCCTTATTCTTCCATGAACCCTCGAATGACCGTCGGTGACATTATTGAAGAAGGTATGATCAGCCTGAAGATGGGCCTGAGCAAAGCAGAAAGAGAACAACGTGTAGAGTCTCTTCTGAACAGAGTTCAACTGGAACCAGAACACCGCTACCGTTATCCCCACGAGTTCTCCGGTGGTCAGCGTCAGCGTATCGCCATTGCCCGGGCTCTTGCGGTAGAGCCTGATCTGATCATTTGCGATGAGCCCACCAGTGCGCTGGATGTATCTATCCGGGCAGAAGTTATGGACCTGCTGCTGGAACTGCAAAGAGAGCTGCAAGTCTCTTATCTGTTCATTACTCACGACCTCTCAATCATTCCTCACCTGGCCCACCGGGTTGCGGTCATGCAGGGCGGTAAGATTGTTGAGCAGGGTAAAACAGAAGATGTGCTGACCAACCCGCAACATGATTACACACGTAATCTATTGAGTGCGGTGCCGAAAGTGCATTAATTAAAGGCTGGAAGGCTGGAAGGCTGGAAGGCTGGAAGGCTGGAAGGCTGGAAGGCTGGAAGGCTGGAAGGCTGGAAGGCTGGAAAGCTGGAAGGCTGGAAAGCTGGAAAGCTGGAAAGCTGGAAAGCTGGAAAGCTGGAAAGCTGGAAAGCTGGAAAGTTTCTGGTTCCCATGCTCCAGCGTGGGAACCCCATACGCTATCTCTAGGAGCCCAATTTTTTTTTGGGAGTGTTTCTGGTTCCCATGCTCCAGCGTGGGAACCCCATACGCTATCTCTAGGAGCCCAATTTTTTTTTGGGAGTGTTTCTGGTTCCCATGCTCCAGCGTGGGAACCCCATACGCTATCTCTAGGAGCCCAATTTTTTTTTGGGAGTGTTTCTGGTTCCCATGCTCCAGCGTGGGAACCCCATACGCTATCTCTAGGTGCCCAATTTTTGGGAGTGTATGCATTCCCACGCAGAGCATGGGAACGAGTTGTAGCCTTCAAACCTTCATGCCTATCTAGATTGGGATACCGCTCACCCTGAGCTTGTCGAAGGGTCGTGTGTGGCTCTCAAGCCCTCCAGCCTTCTAGCCTTCAAACCTTCCAGCCTTCCGATCCTCCAGCTTTCAAACCCTCAGGTTTTTCCCTGTCCGCACTTAATAAGGCTTTCATCAACTGTGAAGACAGATTGGCTGCTCTTTCCTGTTGCTGAAGGTAATGCAACTGCAGTCTTCCTTTATAAGGCTTGAGAACTTCCGCTTCGTGGTAATCGTCCAGCAGTGGCATCATGGCAATCATACCCCAGGGTTGTATGCCATTTTCTTTCATAAACTCCAGATACTGTCTGGCCAGTTCATCCTGGCCATCTATCAGTGCCCACGCCAGTGCAGCCACCATAAACTCAGGACTTCTCCAACCTTTTTCCCAATTGCTTTCAATCGCTTTACGGGCTGAGTTCAAATGCTGGGTGCGAGTGGCGTAGTCCCCCAGTTTTTCCATTGCTCTGGCCTGATAAAGATAGCCCGCAATAATAGGCTGAGGGTCAGAAAGGCATTGGTGGGGGGCATCCTGAACAAGGGCAGCAAATGTTCTTTCTGCTTTTAACCAGTCTTTATTCAGCCAGTGCTCATGGGATGCCAAAAGGTCATAGTTAAACCCTTTACACCAGTCGTTATTGATGCCTTCTCGCTCAATGCTGCCAAGCGTCATTTTAAGACTCGCGGCATTGCGTTCTTTCAAATCCAGTAAGGCTGCCAGTGTGAAATCCTGCCAGGGATCTGCCCCTTTTTCAGAGTTTCTGATCAAACCTTTCACCGCATTGACCTGATTCAGGTAGATCAGCGAATGCATGGCCTTGTATTCCAGACCCCCAACGTTTTTACCTTGCTCCTGCAGCATACTGATGCGATCCAGCGCACGATCATAATAACCGGCGACAATGGCCTGCTTAACGGGCATCATTAAAAACTCATCGGACTCCTGAGCAAACTTTTCAGCCAGTAAACGAGCTTCCTGGGCTTTGCCAATCAGAGTCATACCCGACAGATAGTTCAGTCTCACCGAAGCATGCAATGGATCCAGATCATAGGCACTGCGGTAAGATTCATAGGCATTTCGCACCATGCCCTGGGCCAGCCATGCATTACCCAGCCACATATGCGCCATGGAAAAGTCGGGCTTCAACCGAGTAGCCATTTTCAGGGCTGCAATCGCTTCATCCATTCGGCCGGACTCTGACAAGAAAACGCCTCTCGCCCCGTGGGCTTCTGCCAATTCCGGTGCCAGCTTTACGGCTTGCGCTGAACTTTTATCGGCCTCAGCTAATAAAAGGTCCCGATCTCCATACCCATAAAAGGTTTGCAGCACTTGAGTGTCTGCTAATCCGGCCCAAGCCTGGGCATAATTTTTATCCAGCTCGACCGCTCTTTTGAAATAACGGGAGGCTTTTTTCAACGAAGGTTCTGTTCTCACCCGCCAGAAGTTCCTGCCTAGCAGGTACTGTTCATAGGCTTCATAACTGACCGTACCTTCCAACTGCTCTTCTTCCGGCTTCAGTGTGCCTTTCTGAATCGCAATTTTTCTGCCCAATTCCTGTTGAACCTGCTTGCCTACATCCACTGCCAGATCAACCACCTCTAGCAACGCTTCTTCATTAGAGCTATCGCCCCTCGCTTCAAAAGACTCTTCAACAGACTCATCCATGCCTATCTGCACACTGGCGAAAGGACGATCAGGGTCTCTGTTCAAACCGGCATACACCAGAACCATAAAAACAATCAGCATGACAGTGACAAAAGAGTATTTAAAGACTTTGACCAATGCACTAACCATGGCTTGCAACAAACCGATAAGGTCGGTGACCAGCTTTGCAGGCCAGGGCACATTGCCTGCTTGAACGGACTCCGGAGCTTGTGGTGATGAAACCTTATTAACAGGTTCTGCCTTACTCTCAACGGTTTCTGAGGGTGAAGGATGTGATGAATGGGTTGAAGACTCAGTCAAAGCCGATTCAGTATTTTCCAGTGGCACCACTTCAGCCACCAGCATATAACCTCTTCTTGGGATCGTTCTAATGTAATGTCGTTCTCTCGAAGTGTCCCCGAGCAAGGTACGCAATTCTGAAATACAGCGAGTCAGTACCTCATCGGAAACCACTAAATCTCGCCAGGCTTCACAAAGGAGCGTATCACGACTGACGACATTGCCCTGATGGTTTATCAACACCAGAAGCACATCCACCAGCTTGGGCTCGGCATGTTGCTTCATGCCACCTTTGATAAAAACCCCTGTTTCCGGATGAACATCCCACTCACCCAACCTGAAGCCCTGCTTCCAGTCCATTGGACCCTCTTTGCAATAACAGCTGCGGTAAGCTCACCAGAATAGTGATGAGCAGAGGTTAAAGATTATCCCAAAGTTACAGCCATTTTATTTACTGCAAATGCATCATTTTTGACTTTTTATTCAGCTGCTTTTTGATGCTACACCACTTTTTGATATATCCGAAGCTTTTCCGAAGGTTTCCATAACGGCTAGAAAACCTCTGCCAAACCTGAGCAAACATTCCTTTTTATTCCTCAGGATAAAAGGAGCCATTCTTCAGGATAAACGGACTAACGAAATCCAGACTGTCGTCGAAAAGCTTAGAACCGGAACGCAACAGTCATGGAAAGAAGAACCTGGATGTTCATCATTACAACAACAATCGCACTGATGTTTTCTACCGCCGTCAAGGCTATGGATCCAGTAGCCAGCTCATCGGTTGAAGCACCTGCCAAATGGAAATTTGACCCTCAACAACAGGGGCAATCTGAACATGGAGATTACTGGATCAGTCCTTCGTTTGTATCCGAGGTGGCAGCTGTAGCCAGCGCTTGTAATATTTATAACCCAGTTTCAATTCAGGAAGATCGCGAATACATTGGGGCGGTTTTAAAACATAAGACTACCAACCACTATCATTATACGGTTGCGGCCGGTGAGTCAGGGGAAGATCGAATTCATGCAGAAATTGTCTTTCCCAAAGAATATGAAGTGATTGCTTTTTGGCATACTCATGGAGCAGGCAAAGGCTCCAGACACTATTTCTCTAAATACGATACGGCACTGGTGCAACAATGGAACAAGCCTTTCTACCTCTCGGATAGTTCAGGTTATCTGAAGGTCTTCAACCCTGATGACAGGATCATGAGTTCTTATCAGGCTCGCAAGGTCGGCCTGGGTCACGCCAAGGGAAGCGCAAAAGGTAATAAAGTCAGAGATAGCAGGGGTGAAACTGTCCGCATAAGGACTGAATAACAGGTTGACTCAAACAGCTATGAGCGGGAAATGCGACCCACTCGAAACATGACAAGGACTACAGGGTCAGACAGAGCTGTATTTTAATAGTGAGCCATCTAATAAAGTCTGAGTTTACTGAACACCCAATCGAGTCTTTCCTGAGATTTCAATGTTTGCCTCATGGCCTTTAATTGCTGGCAGGCCTCCTCAATCTTGAGCCTTTTTTCAGGATCAGAATCCGTCAACTTAACAATAAGATTCAACAGCTTTTCATTATCAAAAAATGTGTCCGGAAAGTGATCCCACAGAAAGTGTCTTTTCGCCTCATTGTCTGCCGCAGCAAAATTTATGACCCGCTGATATTGCTCGTGTTGACTGTCTGACGCTTCAACAATTTTATCTGTTTCAATACTCAGATGATTGGGAGTTACGCCTGTCGACATTTCAAGTAAAAGAATACCCAGGGACCAGGCATCTGATTCAAAACCATATGGCTTTTCCCCACGAATAACTTCAGGAGCCATGTACTCTGGAGTACCACAAATCGTGCTTGTTCTGTCAGCTGGGGGCAATTTCTTACTAAACCCAAGGTCCACTACTTTCACTTCATGATCATGACGACGGATCATGATATTTTCAGGCTTAAGATCCCGGTAAACCACACCATTTCTGTGCAGGTACTCCAACGCTTCACAAACCGGCAAACCCAGCTTTATTGCCTGATCAGAAGAAAATAAAACATCCAGAATCGACTCAATATTCTCTTCAGGCACGCCTCCGGGTGCATGCCTGAGATCAAGGCCGTCTACAAACTCATTAATGACCGCTTTCACACGATAATTCGGTCTGGTCTCTGCTTTAATTTGCTCAGCATCATTAATCAGAACATAGTGGCCGTCTCTCGAATCCTGAATAAGGAGAGCATGGGTTTTAATCAACTGAGGATGCTGGTTTAACCGGAGTCCATTAACCTCACCTTTTTCCAGCCCAAACCACTCTCGTATATCCCGGTCTTTTGACGCCCCTCTGGAATAATCAGAGTCTTTTGCCCACTTAATAACAAAAGGCTCGCCTTCTCTGAACATAAATTTCTGAACCTTGCTAAAATTACCTTCCCTCAACCTCTCACCTTGCTGCTCAGGCATATCCAGAAGCTTTGCCATAGCTTCTCTGGGATTACTGGCGGTCACTGGGGTCGCCCAACCCTGCTTCAAATATAACGGAGTGCCTTTTGCCGTATAGGTTTTATAGTAATCAACAGCCTTGCTCGCCAGGGTAAAACCCAAAGCGCCTCCCAACATACTGCCTGCGCCCTCCTTTCCAACAGTACCTACTGCCATGCCAAGAAAAGTGCCCGCAGCCACAACCCCCTTTTCAACCAGAGTATAGGGTTGATCCTGTTTGGGACCGGTAGATTGAGAGGGAAAACCTGAGCCGTGTGCCATCACCTGCACCCTTCCTGAAAATGGATGCACCATTAAGCCACTTCCCCCAAATAAGATTAATAACAGGTCAGTCAGTATGGGTAACGATTATGAGACCTTCTTCCTTGTCTCATACCTCTTTTAAACCATGGGTTTAATCTTCAACCCATTCCGTTAGCAGACGATGAAACATCACAGGAGAATAAAGATGAAGAACTGGTTCGCTATTCTGCTAATAACGCTGGCTAATGCTGCTCTGGCTGACACTGAAAGCAGTCAACAGCAGGACGCTGTCGATGCCGGTTACCGTATCGCCCAGAAAGCAGACAACCGCAATACCGGCTGGGTCGATCTGGTGGCCGATCTGAAAATGGAACTGATTAATAGTCATGGCAGTCGCAGCCAGCGTGAACTTCGGGTAAGTATGCTGGAAGTAGTGGATACGGAAGCGGGCGACAAGAGCCTGGTCCGGTTTCAAACACCTGCGAATGTAAAAGGTACAGTTCTTCTGACTCACGCTTACGCCACCCGGTCAGACAGCCAGTGGCAGTATTTTCCATCTCTGAAAAGAGTCAAAATAATTTCTTCTGCGAACAAGTTCAGCTGGATTCTGGATAAGTATCGCTACAAACTGTTAGGCAAAGAAGAGATGGATGGACAGGCGGCTTTTAAGCTGGAAATGGCGCCGAATTACCCCAAGTCCGGTTACACCCGGTTGATCATCTGGCTCGACCAGGAGAATTATTATCCGGTTAAAACCGAGTTTTATGATCGCAAGAATGAACTGCTGAAAACCCAGACTTACAGCGACTACCGAAGTTACATCAGCGGTCGTTTCTGGCGGGCAGGCAAGATGAAAATGGTTAACCACCTAACAGGAAAAACGACACTGTTAGAGTGGAATGACTATCAGCTGAATACAGCGCTGAACAGTCTCTCGTTCGAGAAAGGCAGCCTGTCCAGCCTCTGAAAGCAATTGATGGAATAAGAACGTAATGGACTTTAAAGACTACTTTGATTATCCCCTGTGCAAGGACTATGCGGATCGGTTGCAGGCAATAGTGCCAGACTTTGATCGTAACCGGTTCAACACAGTTATTGGTGATCAGCTACTGAATCTGGAAATGAAAGGCCGGGTAAATCTGATCGCTGAAGGGGTCTGGGAAGGATTGAGTTTACCCTACCCGGAAACGGTCAAAGTGATCTGTCAGGCCATAGCCGGATGTTCTCAGTATGCGCCCATGCGCAGTTTTCCAGTCTGGGTCGCCAGTCAGGTTGTTGAACGCTATGGTCTGGAAGACTTTGACGCATCAATGGCTGCTATCTATCAAATCACCCAGCAGTTTACTGGAGAGTTTGCCATCCGGCCTTTCCTGGAGCGTTACCCGGAACGAACCTTTGATCTGCTCACTGTCTGGGCCAGCGATCACTCAACCGACGTTCGTCGCTTGGTATCAGAAGGATCCAGACCTCGGTTGCCCTGGGCCATGCGGGTGTCTCACCTGCTGGATGACCCAAGCCCCATATTCGACCTGCTGGTGCAGTTGAAAGACGATCCTGAAGAGTATGTACGACGGTCAGTGGCTAATAATATGAATGATATTGCCAAAGATAGTGCGGATCGGGTTGTGCATGAGCTGACACTCTGGAAAGAGCAGGATGACAGTAAAGAACTTCAGTGGATTATTCAGCATGGACTTCGCACGCTGTTAAAAAACGGTCATAAAGGTGCGTTATCCTTAATGGGGTATGACAGTGAGCTGGAAATGGATATTAACCATTTTAAAGCATCTCCTGCATCAATCAGTGAGGGAGAGAGTGTAGAGTTACAATGCCAGCTGTCGACTTTCAATGATCAACCCGAACAGTTAATGATCGACTTTCTTCTGCTCTCTCCCGGTAAGAATGGCCGGAAGAACCGCAAGGTGTTTAAATGGAGCAAGAGAACATTAAATCAGGCTGGTAAGGTTGTTCTTAATAAACAGCTCAGTCTTAAATCGAATAGTGTACGAAAGTTTTATCCAGGGGAGTATGAAGTTCACCTGATTGTGAATGGACAGGAAAAAGCTGTTTCTGTTTTTGATGTAGAAAATTGATCAGATTTTAAATTCAAGCCATCTAATAAAGCCTGATCAACGTCTTTCAAAACTCCGCAGGGAAGCGGATAGAAACTGTCTTCAGTTTTTTAGTAATTCCTTGACATCCTCCCCCAGCTAGGTCGCTGGGGGATTCCTATTACTAGGCGGCTACTCTCTTACGATTTCGCCGTGGTTCCTGTTTCTCAGAGGACTCCAACGAACCCTCTCCACAGGCTGACAAGCTGTGACCCAGCTCCCAAATACTTAATACATTCAGTGCGCCAACAATGTCGGCGTTATTTTCATACCCACACTTAACGCACCTGAATGTTTCTTGATTCGGTCTGTTTTCTTTTGACTCGTAACGACAGGACTCTTCAGGGCAGGTTCGACTTGTGTATGCCGGGTTTACAGCGATAACCTCACCACCTCGCCAAGCCTGCTTATATTCGAGCTGTCGTCTGAACTCATACCATCCTTGATCAAGAATAGACTTATTAAGACCCGATTTTGCCTTTACGTTTTTACCCTGATTCTCAGCATTGCCTTTTGCTGATTTTGACATATTCGACACCTTTAAATCCTCAATGACGATTATTGCGTGGTTTTTGCTGATTTCGTATGAGGCTCTATGGAGGTAATCGGATCGGCAATTAGCTATCTTGCTGTGAATCCTGTTAATACGACGTTTCTGCTTTTTCCAGTTTTCAGAAAATTTCACCTTTCGAGAAAGCTTCCTTTGCTCACTGGCAAGCTTTTTCTCATGCTTCCTGTACGAGTTTAAGGGTTTATATTGCTCGCCAGTCGAAAGGGTTACGAATTTCTTAACCCCCATATCAAGACCCACAATCTTTTCAGAGGGGTGTACCGGATCAAGCCGCTCTTGCTCAGTCTGGAAACTGATAAACCAGTGTCCTGATTTACGGGTGATTGTACAGTTTTTGATTTCCCCACAAATTTCTTGGGATTTGCGGAATCTTACCCAGCCTAACTTACTGGGGAGCTTCACCCTGCGGTTTTCTATTCTACAGTATTTTGAAAACTGCATGATACGAATGGAATTATGGGAGTCTTTGTTGCGCTGTTTGAAGCAAGGCTTCTCAAACTTAACCTCTTTCATTTTTCCTGCTTTGAGCTTTGCAAGATCATCAAAATGCTTCCCCCAAGCAGCTCCAAGGTCATTTAATTTTTGCTGCAAAGCTACAGCGTTACCTTGGGCTAAAAAACTGGTTTCCTCTTCTTTTTTCCATATAGGAAGCCATTTGTGCATGGTGTAAGAGGATGGAATTTTTTCGCCAGACTTCCATTTTTCATTGCAGATGCTCAGGGCTTTATTCCAGACAAAACGACATGTACCGCAGAGCTGCATAAGCCTTTCATGCTGCTCTGGCGTTACGTCCAGTCTGTACTTATATGCCTTGATAATCTTCATTTATGCAATCAGTGTGATATCTTATATGCTATATATAATAGCCCATAATACGGATTATAAAATATCAGTATGCAGGAAATAAAGAAAGGTCGGCACAGTGCTTACAGCCTGCATTGCCACATTGTTTTTGTCACAAAATACAGAAAGAAAGTTCTGGGAGCTTTGCACTTAACAAGACTGAAAGATATTTTTTCTGAAATTTGCGGGAGCTTTGATTCTGAGCTGGTTGAATTTAACGGTGAAGCAGACCATGTGCATTTGCTGGTTGAGTTTACGCCCAAAACCCCGTCTATTTCCAAACTGATAAACAGTTTAAAAGCTGTTTCGTCCAGAAGACTAAGGCAAGAGTTTTGTGATATTGCGGGTGCTTATCGAAAGCCTGTCTTATGGTCGAGATCATATTTTGCCGGAAGCTGCGGGGGCGCACCATTGGATGTAATTAAGGAGTATATCGAGAACCAAGATCAGCCCTGACGGGCTGACGAAATTCACCTCCCTGCTAGGTCGCAGGGAGCACTCTTTCGATTACAGGTAGATCGTGAATCAGTGCTGTTGATTTGATATATTTCTGTACTTTTGTCTTGAGTGTGTCATGCCTGTCGTTCAGATTGCTTGCATCCAGTGTCAACAAACAGAAAGTGTCGTCAAGAATGGAAAAGCCAAAATTCAGGGCATTGAACGGGAAAACCTGAATTTCAGGACCCGGTTGAAGAGACTGAATCGAAAAACGATCTGCTTCTCACGCTCTGAAGAGCGTGTATGACAAAGTGATTGGAGAGTTCATCAACCGAGAACACTTTCAACTTCTTTGATACACGACCGGATTTTCCAGCATGTAGCTATAAGACAGTGGAAGATTAAAGAACAGACCGGTAGTCAAAAGGCAGTCTGTAATACAAAAAAAACTTCAACCGCCTGGTTCGTAGCCAGGTACTCTATCCAGCTGAGCTACGAGCGCGCACAACTTTTACTGCTTTAACATCAAACAATCTGGCGGCGGGCGGGGAACCTACAACACACTTTTCTGATAAACCCAGAATACAAAACAATTGTTCCACACACTCTATGCCAGTCGCGCTCGCAGATTAGTCATTCTTCGGGCTGAACGGACGTTCCTTACTGCCATTCCCACAGCCTTGGGTTGACCAATGAGAACCACCATCTGTTTTCCACGAGTGACACCTGTGTATAAAAGGTTACGTTCCAACAAAGTATAATGCTGCATAGCCATGGGGATGACGACACAAGGATACTCAGAACCCTGACTTTTATGGATGGTAGTCGCATAAGCCAGAGAAACTTCATCCAGTTCACTGACCTGATATAAAACCTCCCGCCCCTCAAACACCATCATCAGCTCACCCTCTTCTACATCAATGCTCTTGACACGACCAATATCACCGTTGAACACTTCCTTATCATAATTGTTCACAGTCTGAATTACTTTGTCTCCAGGAGCATAAGTCCAGCCATAACGTGTCACTCTCGGATGAGACTGGGCATTAAGCGCTTCCTGCAAGGCCACATTCAAACTCCTTGCACCCAATCCGCCACGATTCATCGGAGCTAAAACCTGAATGTCATTGACTGGGTCCAATCCAAACTTATCAGGTAACCGACGAGTTACTACGGCCATGAGTTTGCTGAAAATTTCCTCTGGCTCTTCACCGTTCATATAGAAAAAGTCGGTATCATCTCCCTTTCGTGTCAACTTGGGTGGCTGCCCCCGATTGATAGCATGAGCTCCTGTAATGATTCGCGATGTGGCAGCCTGCCGAAAAATTTCAGTCAACCTGGCCACAGGCACTTTTCCGGATTCAATCATATCGCTCAGAACTGAGCCAGGGCCAACCGACGGCAGCTGATCAACATCACCTACAAGCAATACGGCGGCCTCTTCGGGCACTGCTCTGAGTAGCTGATTCATAAGGACAACATCGACCATAGAGGATTCGTCTACAACAAGGAGCTCGGTTTCCAGTGGATTTTCTGCATTGCGTTTAAAATCAAAGGCAGCAGGGTCAAACTCCAGCAGGCGATGAATAGTTGTGGCTTCCTGCCCTGTTGACTCCGAGAGTCTTTTAGCTGCTCTGCCAGTAGGTGCGCACAGAGTCACATGAGCACGCTTTGCCTGAATGATTTTCAGAATACTGTTCACCACTGTGGTTTTTCCCACTCCTGGACCACCCGTGATAATGCAGAACTTCTGCTTCACAGCTTGCCCGACAGCTTGTTTCTGCGAATCAGAAAGCTGGATTTTGTTTTTTTCTTCTGCCCAGGGAATAGCTTTTTCCAGGTCAATGTTCGACCACAGGGAAGAGCCATGCAGTAATCGCATGACATGATTGGCAACCCCGACTTCAGCCCGGTGTAATGGCGTCAAAAACAGACAGGGCTTATTATTAATGTTTTCAGGCGTCAGTCTTTCTTCATTGATTTCACATTGAACCGCCTGTTTGATGGTCTCTTCAGGAATTTCCAACAGTTTAACGGCCTCAAGCACCAGGGATTCAAATCTTTGGGCACAGTGCCCGTCTCCAGAAAATTCCTGCAGTACATGCCGAACGCCCGCTTGAGCACGAATAAGAGAGACTCGATCAATACCCAACTGCTGAGCCAACTGATCAGCCGTTTTAAAGCCTATCCCATGTATATCCAGTGCCAGCCGGTAAGGGTTTTCCCGAACTTTAGCGACAGACTGATCACCGTATGTTTTATAAATTCGAACGGCTCGTGCTGTTCCCACTCCATGAGACTGGAGGAACACCATAATTTCCCGTATTACTTTTTGCTCAGACCAGGCCGAGGTTATTTTCTCCCGGCGCTTTTTACCAATACCTTCCAGTTCCAGGAGTCGCTGAGGATTCTGTTCAATGATATCAAACACCTGCTCCCCAAAGGCCTTCACCAGGCGTTTTGCAAAGTGTGGGCCAATACCCTTGACCATCCCTGACCCCAGATACTTCTCAATGCCTTCAAGAGTGTTAGGTGTAACGGTTTTGATGTGTTTGACCCGAAACTGTACGCCGTGCTTGTGGTCGTTGAACCATACCCCTGAAGCATCGACAAACTCACCCGGTGTGACCGACGGGGTATTACCCGTCATGGTCACTAATTCCAGCTGCCCTTTACACTTAACACGGATAACAAAAAAACCACTCTCCTCACTATGAAACGTCACCCTTTCAACAGAACCTTGCAGATGCACCATTGGTTGATGATCGGTTTGAGGTTGTTGTTGAGAGTGCTGAAGGGTGTTTTTTAGCATGAGGACTTTCGGAGGCCAGCGGACAAGAAACCAGAATATCACCAACAATCCTGCTTTTATACGACGGCTTCCGCGAAATATTCTACACAAGAACGACAGTACATTTTTTGACTAAACCTTATCTGCACCCCCTCCGGCTGCTATCATCGCTCTTTTATCTTTTCCAGATCAGACTTTATGCACTCACTGAATCTCGACTTCATTGACCTGTTCAGCGCCAAAACTGCCCAGCGGGGGCTGGATTACTTCCGTCGAAATAAAGTTATCTCACTGGAGCTGGATGATGAGGCAGGCGTTCTAAGTGGGCAAGTCAAAGGATCAGGAGGCAAGGTCTATCTGGTCGATATTGAACTGAATCCCTATCCAGGTGATCCTGATGAAGACCCTATATCAGGCACCTGCACCTGCCCCATGCAGTTCAACTGCAAACACGTCTGCGCCCTTCTGCTGAAGGCAGAAAAGTATTTTGGCGCGGATCGAATGAATGCATTGCTGGGTGAAGAAAACTGGGACAATACGGAGTCGGAGCTGGACGAAATGATCACAGATCTGGCTCAGACGCTCGTTTTTAAAGGAGACGCCCTAGTATTAGAAGAGCTCAAAACCCACATAAAGCAAAGCCTCCCGAGCATATTGAGTGAAGGAAGCGGCAGCCTTTCTGCTGAAGAGTCCAGACTGGAAAACAGCAGAAACAGATGGCTCACACAATTAAAGGCCGTCAGCAAACCAAAATCTGAGTCACCACACACTGACCGACTCTCAGCAAACCGCTCCACCACAAACTGTCTGGTCTATTTCTTAGAGCCTGATCGATATGGCCTAAATCGTTCTTTCTCAGTCAGACTCTACCTTTCACGCTACCTGAAAAAAGGCGGATTCGGTAAACCTAATATTTACAACGGGGCACACCACTGTATTCAAAATAACAACTGGCCTGTGAGCATCAATCCAGAAGACATAAAAATACTCAAAACAGCCTGGGTGGACGGTTCCCTCAACTACTATGGCAGTGAATTAAGCCTGAAAGGAGAAGAGGGCTTTGAGCTGCTGACCCGTATCATCAACACAGGTCGTTGTCTGGTTGACCTTCAAGAGCGGATAGTCGTAGAACCTGCAGAGCCATTACGTGGCGAAGTGCAATGGCAAGCCGATGAAAAGGGGTTACAACAACCTGCTCTTGTAGATCAGCAAGGTCATCATCTGAATCTTCTGGCCACGACACCGCCCAGCTATCTGAAAGTATTCGAGCAGAAAGCGGAGTGTGGCGAGCTGACCCAGCTTCCCAACGGAGCCTTGCTGCAAACTTTGCTGGATGCCCCTCCTCTGGATAACAAAGGTGTGGAAGAAGCCTCAAAAGTCCTTTCAAACTTGATTCATGATCCTGACAACCAAGGTATTGCACTTCCCAAAAAAATCTCGGCACGGATTATAAAACCAAAACCCGTGCTCAGGCTGGACGGCGTTCCCTGGACCGGGGAGCCAGCCACGCTCCGGAAGAATCACAGTCCGACAGAAGAAACATTAGCCCGTGCACAACTGTCATTCTCCTACGATGGCAACAGGGTTTCTCACGCCAGTGTCCTGGATACCCTTCCCTCAAAACATGACGAGCAAACCGTCATTCCCCGTCAACGTCAAACAGAAGAGACGTTAGCCAAACAGCTCCCCTTTGAGTTACAGCCATCGTATCGAAAAAAAATCGTGACCAAGCAGCTCATGGACCATGATCTGATAATGGGGCCTCCTGGCCTGCATAGCCAGAAGCTCTGGCTGGCTTTCATGAATCAGACGTTGCCAGAACTGGAAGACAACGGCTGGCTGATTGAAATAGATGAGAGCTTTCCCTTTCAATTCGAAACCCTGTCTGAAGACGACTGGTATGCGGGCCTTGAAGAGTCAGAAAACGACTGGTTTAACCTGCAACTGGGCTTTAACATTGATGGCAAATCAATAGACCTGCTGCCACTGTTGGCCAGGCAACTGGATGCACTGCCCGACCAGACCCAGCTGAAGTCTATGGAGAAAGATGCACCGGTGCCCATTCAGATACCCGGTGGACAGTTCATCAATATGCCCGCTGAACGTCTGAGCCTGATTCTGGGCACTCTACTGGAGCTCTTCGGTGACCGCCCATTAAGCGACTATCGCTTGCAAACCCACCATGCCGAGATTTGGGAAGAACTGCATAATGGCCTGGACCTGCCCTGGTCAGGTGGAGAAAAGCTGCTGGAACTGGGAAAAAAGCTGAAGAAATTCAAGCGACTGAAAAAAGTCAAACCGGCTAAACACCTTAACGCAGAACTGAGACCCTATCAGCAGCAGGGACTCTCCTGGCTTCAGTTTCTTAGAGAATATGGCCTCAACGGTATTCTGGCAGACGATATGGGGCTGGGGAAAACCCTGCAGACACTGGCTCATTTACAGTTGGAGAAACAACGCCTGACCCGTTCAAAAAGCCGAAAACCCAGTCTGGTAGTCTGTCCTACCAGCTTGCTTCATAACTGGGCACGAGAAGCGCAACGATTTACACCGAACCTGAACGTTCATATTCACCACGGAACCCGAAGAGAAAGCGAGGCTATCCAACACGCCGATCTGGTACTTACCAGTTATGGTGTCGTGCAGAGAGATTATAAGGAATTATCCGAAACCACTTTCCACCTGCTGATACTGGATGAAGCGCAAGCGGTTAAAAATCCCAACGCCAAAAGTGCCAAAGCCGTTCGTTGTCTGCAGGCCAGTCACAAAGTGTGCCTGACTGGAACCCCCATGGAGAATCATTTAGGGGAACTCTGGTCGCTGTTTGATTTCTTGATGCCCGGCTTTCTCGGCGCTCGTGATCAGTTTACCCGCTTCTACCGGACGCCCATCGAAAAGCACAACCAGCGAGAACCATCCAAACGACTGCAAAAGCGTATTGCTCCCTTTATGATGCGCAGGAAAAAGGAACTGGTGGCTAAAGAGCTGCCTCCAAAAACAGAAATACTCCGAACGACCGAGCTGTCCGGCCCTCAGCGAGACCTTTATGAAACCATCCGGGCCAGTATGGAAGCCAGGGTCCAGGCCGAAATCGAAAAGAAAGGTCTGGCCCGCTCACAAATTGTCATACTGGATGCCTTGCTGAAGATGCGCCAGGCCTGCTGTGACCCATCACTGGTCAAACTGGAACAGGCAGAGGCCATCAAGGACTCCGCAAAGCTTGATCTGCTTATGACTCTGGTTAAGCCCATCGTGGAGGAAGGCCGGAAAATTCTGATTTTCTCACAATTCACCAGTATGCTGACGTTGATTGAAACACGTCTGAAAGCAGCCGGTATTCCATGGGTCAAACTGACAGGTCAGACCCGTAATCGCAAACAACCCATTCAGGACTTTCAGGAAGGGCGTGTGCCGGTATTCCTGATCAGTCTGAAAGCCGGGGGCACCGGATTGAACCTCACAGCCGCTGACACCGTTATTCACTATGACCCCTGGTGGAATCCTGCAGTGGAAGAACAGGCCAGCGATCGTGCTCATCGCATTGGTCAGGATAAACCGGTCTTTGTCTACAAACTGGTGACGGAAGGGACGGTCGAAGAAAAAATTCAGGCCCTGAAGGAAAAGAAACAGGCCATCGCAGACTCACTCTACGGTGACACCGGGCGCAAGAAAAAACAGACGCTCACGGCGGAAGACTTGCAGGTGCTGTTTGAACCCATAAAATCAGCCTGATAGCCGTGTACTAATCCAGACCTGATCTGACAGTTACCGATTTTCAAGAAGGTGTCTGTCAGATCAAGCTACATTCACGAACTTTTCCATCCAGATCTTTTTGCCATCAAGTAAGGTTTCCATTCGACCCGATGTTAAACACTTTCTCTGGTTCAACATAGACAGCAAAGAATTTCGCCGTGCCCTGGGTGACGATACTTTATTCCATATGGATGAAAGCCCAGTCTCCTACCTGGAGCATTGGCAAACCATGGAAATAGAGTTCTACCGTTCATCCGCAGGGAAAGTATCTGCCATTCCCGATATTTCACAACGCTATGGTCGTTTATTTATCAGTCAAGATGCTCATGCGGCTCTGCACCCATTGATTGACTCTTGCGGTGAGTTTTTACCGGTCACATACAACAAGATGCATGGATATATCTTCAATGTATTAACCCTGTCCGATGACGCCCTGGACCTGAATCTCTGCAAAAAAAATCAATGGGGTGAAATAGACTGGATTGCTTTTGATGAGCAGAAATTGCAAGACTCTCCTCTATTCAGAATTGAGTACGACAACTATATGGGTGTGTATTGTAATAAGCAGTTCAAGAAAGCCTGTGAAGATGCAGGCTTACAAGATGTGAGGTTCAGCCCAGACCTGTCTGGGGCTCCTTGATTTCTATTATTGGGATGACTCAACAGTCAGTAGCCTAATGTTCAGGCTCAGGGCTTTTTTCAGGTTGCTGATGGATGCGTTATCGCCCTGCTGTTTGGCAATAGCCAGCTGTGATTCCAGTTCCTGTTTCCGGGCTTCAAACCGACGACGGTCAATGTCGTCTTGTTTGCCTTGCAGACGATCCAGTTCATCCTGCAGTCCTTCCAGGGTACCTCGAGTGCTGTCAGCCAAGCGTTCCATACTCGATTCGGCCTGTTCGATGGCACTGTTCAGTCGATCCAGGTCTTGCTGATTGAGCAGGTTCATAGAATCGGCAGCAGCCCTGCCCTGGCTGGCCAGAGCCTCTGCCGAAATAGAACCGCCTTGATAACCTTGCACCCGTTCTTCCAGGGCGATCTTTTGCTCATAAAATTCCGCTTTTACGGCAGTGGCATGGGTGGCCGTATTTTGCATCCACCGGCCCAGTCCAGTGACATCTGCACCCACATTAGCCGTCTGTAGCTGGTGCAGTTCTTCTGTGGTTTCTGCCAATACGGCCTTGAGCTGTCCAATCTCACTCAGCGTATCTGTGGTGTCGACTTGAGTGGCTCCCTGCATGGCCAGAAAGGTGTCTTCTGCCTGGGCACTCAAGCCGTAGAGTTCGGCGGTGATGCTATTGTAAAAGCCCACCAGTCCATCTAATGAGCTGGAGGTCTGGGCTGCCTCTGTCGCTTGCTTGTCACCCGCTTCTTCTACTGCATCTCCCAGTGACCGGGCCGCATCAGCAGCCGACTCTGCGCCTTCTTCCCGCTCAGCCAGCTTCTGTCGACTGGCTTCCAGGGCTTCGTTGTATTGATCTTGGGTCAGGGTACCGTCAGCGAAGGCTTGGGAGAGTTTCACAGCCAGGTCTGCCAGTTCGGTGCGTGTTTCTGAGGTATTGATCTGCTTGAGGGCATCGGCGGCATCCGTGAAGGCTTTTTTGGCGGCCTGGGCTGACTGGACATAGACCGAGTTAAGTTTGACCACATCCTGCTCGACGGACTTTGTCATTTTCTGGCTCTCGTTGCGGATAGCTTGCTGGGTCGTTTGACTGGATTGAAGAATGGCTTCGCCCAGTGTCTGCCAGCTGTTGTTAATGTCCTGCACATCTTCTTTCACGGCTTCCCTGAAACCCGCCGACACCGCTTTAAGTGATGCACTGAAGGACTGGAGTTTCTGAGCGGACTCCAGGGAACGCTGGAGAGATCGGGAAGGCTTCTCAGTCTGTTGAAATTCCCTGGCCAGCTTCTCAACCCGTGCTTCCGCTTCCCGGTAGGCTTTGCCTGCATCGCGAACCACTGCTGTCTGTTTTTGAAAAGACGACAAAAGACGATCTTGCCTCTGCAAATCAGGCAGTTTTTGTTTGAGGATTTTGGCTTCTTTACGGAGGGATTCGAGAGAGGAGGCTGACTGGAGGACGGTTTTGGATAGGGTGGCTTTGGCTTTTAGTATCAGCCTGAGGGCTGATTCCTTGATGGTAGACATAGTCCTCTCCCTGGCTCAAACACAATAGAACTAACAGTCAAAATTAAAATGGTCTAAAATAAGACCTGTTTTTAGAACTAAATAAGGAGTATTTACTATGAGACAGATATTAGCGGATTGCTCGGCAAGTATTTCAGAGCTCAAGAAAAACCCGACAGCATTGCTGGCTCAGTCAGATGGTTCACCCATAGCTATCCTCAACCACAATAAGCCAACAGCTTATCTGATTCCGGCAGAGACCTACGAGTGGTTGATGGATGCCCTGGATGACCAGGAGTTATCCAGACTGGTTGAGGAACGTCGGAAAGACCGGGATCAGGCTGTGGAAGTGAACCTGGATGACTTATAAGCTCAAGTTCCTTCCGGCAGCTATGAAAGAGTGGGACAAGCTGGCCTCTCCATTGCGTAATCAGTTTAAGAAAAAACTGGCAGAGCGTTTGGAGAATCCTCATGTTCTCTCAGCCAAGCTGAAAGGCTACGACAACGTATACAAAATCAAACTACGAACAGCTGGATACCGCCTGGCATACGAAGTTATTGAGGAGGAGGTTGTTGTATATGTATTAGCCATCGGCAATCGAGACAAGGACGCTGTCTATAAGACCTTAAGAAAACGACGCCCATAAGCATCCCCTTACCCAGCCAGATCCAACTGCATAAACGCACTCAGCCCATTCCCGGAAATCGACGTATCCGCCAACACATCCACCTGAAGGGGAATGCTGGCGAAATCATCAGAGATAAAGCCCAGATTCTGAACCGGTGAGAACTTCACCCTGAGGGCTTCATCAATGACCGGTGTGATTGAGGCTGCGGTGACATTGCCCCGCAAGGCCAGGGAGATATTACTGGCGGTAAAATCATGGGCCACCAGATTGGCGGTAATGCCCGACACCCGGCTGATAACATTGCGATTACCGCCGCCTCCAAGATAGTTTTTCAACTCCTTACAGTCTTCTTCAAAACTGAAATTGAACTCACTGACGTTGCCGATGGACAACAGTGGCGCGGATTTGTCGTAGGGCTGAATATGGATACTACCATCGCCAATAAAGCTGCGATCGATGGTGGACATAGAGTTCTCCTTCCTTGAAGAGGATTTAAAAAACGGTCTCGAGGGTCAGGGTGATATCTGCAAAAGACAGTTGTCCCTGGCTGGGAGCGATATCAAATTGGGTTTCAGAGAAAGTCAGTTTTCGGCATTGCTCTGCCAACGCTTTATCATTACTCAAGGCTTGCCGAATCGTTCTTGAGAACTCCAGCAAAGCATAAGTCGCCCGGTCATTGGTGGGTACTACGGCACTGAGATTAAAAAGCCACTGGTCTTTACGACGGCTGCCCTGTTGTTGCAATTCACTGATCGACTCCAGTTGCAATAGTATGGCTGAAGCTTTTCCAGCACCTGAATGGCACTGTTCAGGATCGGCAAGCTCTGCTTTTCCAGGGGCAAACCCATCCACATCATGCGACCCGACTTTCTGGAGCGCTGATATTTATGCTGCCAGTTGGCTTTTCGCTTGAAGACCATGGAATGCGAAGCGTTGACCGGCTGCATTAAAAAAGCGCCTTCCCAGAAGTGCTTGCCGGTTCTGACGCCTTGCTTGGTTTGCCCAGATAATGAGCCGGTATATACCCGTGATCATTGAGGAAAAGTGAATCGAGTATCAACCGTCATCTCGACGACTATCTTCAAAAGGAAAAGCTGAAGCCTGAAAATGGTGGCAGCGAAAGTCATTTGGATGAGGAGCAAACCCTGCAATTAATCGAACATATCTCTGAACATACTTATGCTCATACCCATCAGATTGTCACTTACATTGCTCAGCGCTGGGACATCAAATACACCGTTTCAGGACTGAACAAGTGGCTACACCAGAACCGCTTCACCTACAAAAAACCGAAGGGCATTCCACACAAGGCTGATGCTGATAAACAGGCTGAGTTTATCGAGCTCTATACCCATTGGATTTCAAGATGCTACTAGGAGGCTGACCGAGAATAGACAGCCCGGCCTAAAATCCAGAAAGAACGGCCATCTTTTCCACTGAATTTGCTTAAATAGGTCAACTATTCGCACAAATTCAGTGAAA
>NZ_JOKH01000004.1:0-38153 GCF_000722635.1 Endozoicomonas numazuensis
CGGGGTTCCGGCGGTTTGCTAGACCTTACCGGATGAAGGGCTTTCACCTTCAATTTCTTGCCGATTTATCTCGGCGCACTGGGTGTCCCTTATATGTCCCTATTCTATGCACACTGCCACTTAACGCCAAAATCAGGGGCTGCGCCGCAGGCGCAGTCCCCTGGATTTTTTTGTTAGGGCGGGACACTTGCACATAACCTACTATTTTTTGCAGGACTTAAATATGGGGTCTACGCTTAGCTGGCTTCCATGAGAAGCATAATGGGCTTACTTGTTCATTTTGACGTAAGCATAACTCACATACTGGACTAAAGAGTCAACGAAAAGATGCTGATATTTCGGCCTTTTCAGATTCGAAGCCATACTTAATTTTCTATATGGAGAACCGTATGTCTGTGAAAATCCGCCCTGATATCTTCGCCTGCTTACTGCGGTATATGATCCTTGCTGCGAGAGCTAAACGTCTAGTGCCATATAATGAAATTGAAAATGCTTGTGGCCTTGGGCATAACATGGTCGGGCATTATGCCGGAGCGCTTGGTGATTTTTGTATATATAATGAATTACCGCTACTCAATGCTCTAATAGTTAATACGAAGGAATGTATGCCATCTCATGGTTTTGAGGGCTACATTGAAGAAGAAGGTAATCATGAAAATTGGGGGCAATGTGTTGCTGCTTGCTTCAGTTACTTTCACCAACCAATTGTACGAGAATTGCAGGTTAAGGATTTCAGCGGTTTAACCACCCTAGCTAGAGACTGGTTTGAGGATTAATTCTTAACACTCATTCAATCAAATTAGGCTACCTTTCGGTGGCCTTTTTTTGTGAGGTACTGAGCCCTAACGCCTAAATCAGGTGCGCCGTAGGCGTCACCTGGATTTACTTGTTAGGCGCATTCTCGTTTTAGGGAACTATTTTTTTTATGCGAGGTCAATATGTTTAATCTCAAGGAAAAGGTTAAGATAAGAGTATATGAATCCATTAAATGATACTTATAGAGCTATACCGCGTGAACCAATATATTTATCAGATACTTTATTGAATAAAGCACGCTTTAATGGACATTCGGTTGTTCTAGTAGAAGATTTATCAGAAGAATCTTACTTTCTCTATTTCGCTAAATCTCAAGGACATAAAACAAACGCAGATGATAGAGGGCAAATGAAGTCAGATCTTAAATCATCTTTAGCAAGATTTATTAACCGAAGAAAATTTACAATTGAATTGAAAAACATAACAACATGTACCTTGGTTGGCTTTATTTCGTGTAAAATTGAAGGACGTGATGACAAAAAAGTTCTAGATATTAAATATTTATCTATTTCCAGAGATAATCAGAGAAAAGGTTTTGGGTCATATTTAATCAAGTGTGCAATTGATATTGCTGAAAATCATTGTATACCTAAAGTTACTTTGGTTGATGATTTTGGAACAGAAGAATTTTATACAAAAAAAATAGGCATGCATAACTTGGGACCTCTTGGGGGGTTAAGAGATAATATGGAGTTAAACATATCTAGTTTTAAGCATTCATTAGACTCCAATATATCTCACCTTGACCTATATCTTTCTGATAGACAAAAAAGAACACAATTAAAGCATCTTTCTGTCGTTTAGAGTTTTAGCGCCTAACGCCAATTTCAGGGGCGCCGAAGGCGTCCCTTGGAAATTTTTGTTATACGGCGGTAATGACAGTGTTGAGTTATAACTCAACTTGTTGTAATTCTAAAATAGTACAATGAAAGATATTCTTCTTTCCTTTGGTTTTTGAATTTGGCTGAATAAGAATAAAAAATAGACCTCTTCCTTGTCTATACTCTTGAAACTCTTTTTCAAATGAGCTGTCGAAACGATCATATTTTTTTCCCGAGATAGGTATGTAACTATTTTCCTCTACTCCAAAAAGTGCGTCGCAACGGAGTGACGAATGAAAACTATCTAAAGTATTTTTCAGAGATTCCGTTCCTACAGAACCATTCAATTGATTACCTGGTATAGCTTTATTGAAAATATAACTAACAGAGAAGAAACTATCTTCAGGGCTTTCTATGTATTGATTTGAATACAATTCGCTCTTAAGGGAATCTGGGATTAGCTTCGCACATTTTCCGCTCAAACATTTAGATAGCTCACTTCTAATTGATGGTTTGAATTGATTTTTAGCTTTTATACTATTTATTTTCAGAATCATCGCTGAATCTGCTGAAGCAATCGATGTAGATAAGAATAAAAAGAGTATAGAAAATTTCTTTTTTAGCATGGTTAACCTCATAATTTAAATAAATGTAAATTGTTAGACTTGCCTATTTAGATTTAGTTCAAATGTTATTTCGAGCCGTATAACGCCTAAATCAGGTGCGCCGTAGGCGTCACCTGGATTTACTTGTTACACGTATTTTAACTCAGTTTGTTGGTTATAAGAGAAGCAATAACACCCAAAAATACAGCCCATGCAGAAGAAAGTAGTATTGACCATACAGGATAATTTTTTATCCACCCAAGGATTTGATAATACTTTTGTTTTTGGATTGACTTTATTTCTGCTTTGGCATTTTTGATAGTGTTGGATGAAACTTTCTCTTTCAATAATCGTTGTGTGCAGTCGTCGCAAATTTGTGGGGAATGGCATGAATGAACAATATCCTCTTTGAGGCCATTCATATCATAAAGGCAGCCACGAGTCTCATCATGTGTGAAGTTAGTGAACTCTTCAGTTTTTGGAATTCGATTACCATTTCTCAAATATACAAGGCTGTATCCATAAATTAGCCTTTTAACAACATTTTCTAATGGGATGTTTTCATACCGAAGATAGTCAGCAACCTCATGAAATGTAAATATAATCGTGTTGTTTGATACTCTGCGAGTGTAATAATTATCTTCCAAGGGAACTGATGTGAGAACTATAAGAATATCTTCGCCATTCTTTTTTGGAACCTCACTTGATAGTAAAGCATCACTATAACCCCAGTCTTCCAAATCTGTGTCTGAGTTTAGAGAGTAGCTTTCTATTGCTCCGACAACTTCAAACAGTCTTGAAGTCATCTTCTCAATTTTTTCTCTGTGAAAATCTGCTGGCAAATATCCAACAGAAACGATCTTAACTTGAAGTTTACTCATATCTCTCTTAATACGTGTAACGCCGCCATCAGCCGACGCCGTAGGCGGTCGGCTGGATGGCTTTGTTAAGGCACAATTGCAGCCAAAGCCGGAAGAAATGGAGCTATTACCGGACCAAGAACTGTGATGTGATTTGATAGTAAAGACATAAAGTTTTGATAATGATTTTTAAAGCTATCTGTACCTTGCGTAGAACGCATTTCTTCAATACTTGCCGAAGCCTCTTCAGATATTTGTTTATCCTGTATGTCCTTTAATGCGTCTAATAGCTGATTGAAAAGTTCAGCGTTTGGGTCGGATTTTGTTGCATGTTACTCGAAGCTATGACTTCCTGTAGCAACATTTTGCACATCACCAGAGATATATGTATTAAAGATTTGCTGAACTTTTTCTGGTGCTACAGGTGTTGAATTTGGTTCAGCTTCACCTGCTGATGGGTCTTCAGCTTCAATTTCTAACACGAAATTTAAAATCCTATTTCTAATCTCATCCAAGGCTGCAACCAGGCCGTTAATCGGAATTACTTTCCAGGCTTGCATGCAGTTCATATTTTGATAAATATTCCTTCCTACTAAAGCAACGAAATCAGGATTCCATGGCTCTTGGAGTGTACCACTATCATTATTCGCAACGAGCATTTCAATTGATGCTACTGGCTCCGATAAATAGGAAGTAGAAAAAGTCTCTCTAAACTCCTCAGGGATACAACTCATTGGGATATCAGCATTTTTTAGTCCTGAACCGAAAGCTCCCGAAAAGTGCCCCTTAGAATGTACTGAGAAAATTCTATAGTCTGGAAAGTCTTCAGCTGTCTTGTAACCGCTTAGCTCATTCTCAACCCACTCCTTAAAGTCAGTACTCCCTAGTCTTGCTGCTAATACTTTACATTTTCTTAAGAGTCCAGCTAGATCTTGATTCGAATCAATAGCTGAATTTTGTATTTCTCTTAGAAGCGACATCTGAACTCCTTTTGTGCCTTAACAGCTTACATATACGACTCAATGTCGCATAACATACTATCTGAGGGAAACACGACTTTCTCCAGACCTCTTAATTACCAAGGCCTGTAGACCAAATCCGACCTTTTTCTGATCATTATTCAACCTGTCGCATTTCATGATTTGTATATTTTCCGCTTAATATTCCAACACTCTCTTAATCCTAATATTTTTATTTAAAATCAATCAGTTAGATAACTAAGTCAAAATCTACTTATACGAACTCAATGTACGTAACTTTCGTACAAACTGAATGAAGAGCTTCTGATGAATTGTGAGAAGACACGCTACCGCCCATAGACTTCGACGGTAGAAGAAATCCCGAGCGTTTGTCCCTGAGTTCAATGTGCATCCTGCTGTTCTGAAACGGGTTCAGTTTTATGATTGAGCGACATTGTGCCAGTATCCGATCGGAAAAGGTAGGTATTAGTACGCACTAGATTCTACCCTGTTTCCATTTCGGAAACAGGGTAGAGAGAGGCAGGCATTACAGGCTCTTGGTGACTACTTCATAAATGTCGGTGGATAGATCGGGTACAGCCTTGATCCGCTCCAGTGCTTTTCTCATGTGTTCGCGACACACGGGCTCGTATTTCTTCCAACGTGTCAGCGGTGTCATCAGACGAGAAGCGGTTTGCGGGTTCTGTTTATCCAGAGTAATGATCCAGTCCGCCAGGAACTCATAACCTTCGCCAGAGCCTGAATGAAACTGTTTCATATTCCCACTGGCAAAACCACCCAATAAGGCTCTCAACTTATTTGGACTGGTGCTGTCAAAAGATGCGTGTTCCAACAGTGACTTCACATGTTCCAGGGTGCCCAACGACGGGCTGGCACTTTGCATCATGAACCAACTGTCCATGACCACTGAGTCATTTTTATAGCGATCCAAAAAATCATTCAACAGGGCGTCAATTGTTTCCTGACTCTGATAACTGGAATTGATCACCGCACTCATCGCAGCACGAAGATCGGTCATGTTGCCGGCGCTTCTGTACTGATCTACTGCCAGTTGTTGCTGACTGTCGTCTTCCAGTTCAGATAGATAGCCCAGACAGGTGTTTCTCAGGGTTCGCTCAGCAATTTCAGTCGCTTCTGGACTGTAATCACCTTTTTGCTCCAGTGTTTGATAAAGCGCCTGAATCTGATTTTTATGAGCCACCGCAATGGCCTTGCGAACACGGCTTCTGGCTTCACAGATTTGCAGCGGGTGTATTTCTTCGGCCTGCTCTGCCAGACTTGCTTCCGTAGGCAGTCTTAACATCTCTGTTTTCACAGCTTTGTCTAACTGTTCATCCGCCAGAACCACCCCAAAGGCTTCGATGAGCTTTGAGTCAATCTCGGCTTCTTCCCCTTTGAGCAATCCCTTAACCAGGTCTTGTATCACTTCTGTTGCCAGACGCTGTCCTGCATCCCAGCGGTTGTAGCCGTCGCTGTCGTATTTCATCAGGAACACAAGGTCTTCACGACGGTAGTCATAGTTAACACGAACCGGTGCCGAGAAGTTTCTGAGAATCGAAGGCAATGGTTTTTCAGTCAACCCGTCGAAGGTCCAGGTTTCATTGGCAGCGGTCACCTGCAAAACCTGTTCAGTTTCTCCAACTTCGTTCAGGGGCAGTGCCTGCCCCTTCTGGTCCAACAGTGCAATTGCAACAGGAATATGGAAAGGTAGCTTGCTGTCCTGTCCGGGTGTGGCTGGGCAACTCTGGCCAATGGTCAGGGAATACTGCCTTGAAGACGGGTTAAAATGATCGGTAACCGTAATCACCGGTGTCCCTGCCTGGTTATACCAGTTACGGAACTGGCTCAGGTCTACACCGGACGCATCTTCCATGGCTTTGACAAAGTCTTCACAGGTAGCCGCTTCGCCATCATGGCGGTCAAAGTACAGGTCTGACCCCTTGCGGAAATTATCTTTACCAACAATGGTCTGAATCATCCGGACGACTTCACACCCCTTTTCGTAAACGGTCAGGGTGTAAAAATTAGAAATCTCGATAAAAGACTGCGGACGAATAGGGTGAGCCATGGGACCAGCGTCTTCCGCAAACTGCGCGGTTTTCATCACCGTGGCATCTTCGATTCTCTTGACGCCCCGAGAGTTCATATCTGCAGAAAACTCGGCATCACGGAATACAGTAAAACCCTCTTTCAGGCTCAACTGGAACCAGTCACGGCAGGTGACCCTGTTGCCAGACCAGTTATGGAAGTATTCATGGGCAACAATGGCTTCTACACGCTGATAGCTGGCGTCAGTCGCTGTGTCCGGGCTGGCCAGTACACAGGAGGAATTGAAGATATTCAGCCCCTTGTTTTCCATTGCCCCCATATTGAAATGATCGACCGCTACGATCATGAAAATATCCAGATCGTACTCTCGGCCATAAACCTCTTCGTCCCATTTCATAGACTTTTTCAGGGACACCATGGCATGGTCACATTTGTCGATGTTGTGGGACTCAGTGAAAATACGCAGCGCCACTTCTTTGCCACTCATGGTGGTAAAGGTGTCTTCCACGACTTCCAGATCCCCTCCGACCAACGCAAACAGATAGCTGGGCTTTTTGAAGGGATCTTCCCAGGTCACCCAGTGTCGTCCACCATCAAACTCACCACGGGCAATGTCATTACCATTGGACAGCAGAACCGGGTAGCGTCCCTTGTCAGCAATCACCTTGGTGGTGAATTTTGACATGACATCCGGGCGATCCAGATAGTACGTAATCTTACGGAATCCTTCTGCCTCGCACTGAGTGCAGAACATGCCGTTGGATTTATACAACCCTTCCAGCGAAGTGTTTTCCTGAGGACGAATACGGGTCACAACCGTCAGGGAAAATGCCTGACTGGCCACCGGCACAGTGAGGCTTTCTGAGCCCTGAATATACTGTGCAGGGGTCAGTTCAGTGTCGTCAACACAGACACTGACCAACTCCAGATCGATGCCGACCAGAGTCAGCTCAGGGGTGTCTTCCCCATGATCTTCATTGCGACGCACTCCGAGTACCGAGGTGACCAGAGCATGATCTTCAAACAGATCAAAAGTCAGATCGGTGGTGTCTATCCAATAGTCAGGAGCCTGATAATCTTTCAGGTAAATGGCTCTGGGTTGCGCGTCTTTCATGTTCAACCTTCCTTTACCATGGCCATGCCCTTGTTGTTTTTATTGGAGTCTGACGCCCATTGGCACGGCCATGGCTGTTTAGTGTTAGAGCTTTTGGCTCAAGATTTAAAGGGAGCCCCTATGCTCCCCTTTTCACTGATCAGGCAGTAACGGATACGTTAACCTGATACGAGGTATGCTTGCGAATATTGATCACACCGGTATCGAGGATCAGATACTGCCCTTTGATCCCCATCAGCACACCTTCAATAACCGGCTTTTTGTCAAAGGACATTGAAGTCACTTTGACAGGATATTGCTCTACCGGATAACGAATATCAACGATTTCCGGATCAACCACCGGGGCTATTGCCTGCAGACCAAACTGTTCCTGCAGGGCTTCCATTCTTGAACGATTCATATCCAGCAGATCACTGGCCTGGGTTTTCAAATCCAGAGGATCTGCAGTTCCTTTCAGCATGGCTCGCCAGTTGGTTCGATCGCTGACAAACTCCTTGAACAGGGTTTCGATCAAACCAGACTGCAGTCGTGTAGAAACCCGGACAAAAGGCAATGCCTGGGTTGCCCCCTGATCCACCCACCGGGTAGGAACCTGAGTTGCACGGGTAATGCCGACTTTCAAGCCCGATGAGTTGGCCAGATAGACCACGTGATCGGTCATACAGAATTTTTCACCCCAGGCAGCGTCCCGACAAGTGCCTTCATGATAATGACACTTTTCCGGACTCATGATACAGCTGTCGCACTGAGGCAATTTTTTGAAGCAGGGATAACAGAAACCCTGACTGAAACTTTTCTTCGTCTTGCGGCCGCAATGGCAGCAGTTGATCTCACCCTGATATTCCAGAGTCAGCTTTTTCCCCATCAGTTCATTCAAGGGAAGCAGAGTATCGCCTACAGGCAGCTGATACTCTACCGGCTGATCCTTTACCAGCACGGACTCCATTTTGCGCAGTGCGCCAGTCAGACTTTGAGTCAAGTTCTATACCTCAGTCTTTTATTAGCTCAAGGCTGCTTAAAGCGCAGAATGGTGGTTTCAGACTCATCCTGCTTCGGCGCACTCTTGCAGCCCACAGGCATGTAGCCAATGCGCTCTTCTTCCGGCAGATGCTCATGTTCCCAGGCAATCAGAGCGTCCAGAATAGCTTCCCGGTGCTCTTCATCCAGCTTGTCGCCATTAGGCCAGCGGCTGAGTTCAAGGGACTGTTTCATGTTTTGATAGATTTCCGGAGTCATTTGTTCCAGAAAGTCTTTGAGTTGCATTCAATCAACCTTTCAGTGTGCCATGCTCAGGAGTATTGGCTTTTCACCCATTACATGGTCTGATAAATAGAAAAGGATAATACTATCAAATCGCCACAAGCGAAGAATGCCCATAACGTAAAAAAATGCCTGTAGCGGTAAATAATGCCTGTAGCGGTAAATAATGCAGTCGGCATCACCTTAACGGGATGTTCGCTGTCATTCCCAATAAAAACAAGCCTTAAGCGGGAAGTGCCACCAGCTCTGTATCACAAAGCCCAAGCACTCTCTTAATGAAAGATCTTAATAAAAAGGATCCGTTCATGGATAACCAGATTCCTGTTATGCAGCGTCTGTCTCCCGTTCGAAACTCTACTCAGGCTCAGAATGCCGACACTCTCGCCTCTGAGCAGCTTCAGCATTTTGGTATTCAGCCTGACACCCCATTTGGTCAATCTTTACTCAGTGCTGCCAGCAGCCTTTATCAGGCAGGCTCCGATATCAGCCAGTTTGAAAGTCTCTGCCAAGCTATAGCAACACTGCCGCAATCTGACAAGATCAGCCATTTCAATGCCAAAAAGTTTCTCTGTTTCCAGCTGGCCAAGCTCATTGATATGCTGCAACCCAGTATGAAGCAGGATTATCATGCCCTGAAAATGGATGTCAGCAGCCGTGCCGTTAAAGGCGATTATCCGTTATTTGCCAATGTTGGCGCCCTCTTCTCAGCCACTCCTGCGGTGGTCAAAACAGCCACCTATCTCTATGCCTGTACAGAATGGGTAGAAGACGCTTTTCAGGGTAAGGAAAGCACTCACCCCATTTACAGCCGCTTGCTCAACCCCACGTCTATTTCTCTGGCTAATACTCTGACGGCTCTGGAAGCCGGTGAAAATGCGGCTGAGTACATGACCTGGAATTTTAACAGCGGCATGGCGGCCATTGACGCCCTGCTGGCGAACCAGCTCAGGCATGGTGATATTTTGCTGAGTTCACGTAATGTTTATGGCGGTACCTTTCAGCTGATGCAGGATTTTTATGCCCGCCCTGACCGCATGGCAGTCAAGCTCGAATGGTTTGACGGGTTCTCCGGCGAAGCCTTCAAAACAAAACTCAAACAGGTTGAAAAGAAATACCCTAAGGCTCTCAAGGAGGGCAAGAAGATTCTGGTTTACCTGGAGTCCCCCTGCAATCCCCACGGTAATGTGATTGATGTAGCCAGTATCTGTCAGATGAGTCATGAGAAAGGGTATCGGGTTGCACTGGACTCAACCCTGGCCACTCCCTTTCTTCACCGCCCTCTTCGCAACAAAGACAAAAGCAAGCGACCGAACTGGGTCATTCATAGCTACACCAAAGATATTTCCGGTTCTGGCAGTGCCACTGCGGGCGGCATTATTGGAGAAAGTCGTCGTATGTTCCTGCCCAAAAACACCGAACATGAGGGCGTGCGCTGGGATGAAACCCTGTTCTGGGATGTTTATTACATCAAAGGAGCTTTTCTGGATGCCGATAAATCCCTGGACATTATTAATGGTCTGAAAACCCTGGAAAGCCGCATGCTCTCCAAATGCATCAATACTCTGGTATTCAGCCACTATCTTGATGCCCATGAGCAGATTCAGGTCAACAGCCACGCACTGAGCAGTCACCCCAACTCAGACCTACGAGAAGAGCAACTTTATCTTGGTCTGCCCAGCCCACTGTTCAGTATTGATATGGAAAAGGCTCATATTCCAAGGGAAGCCTTTATCCGTTTCTTTGACGCCCTGGAGCCAGCTTTTGGCCATATGGTCAGTCTCGGCCAGAGCAATACTTTAGTACTCTGTCCGGCTTTGACCTCCCATTCGGAAATGGACGAAACGGCGCAGAAAGAGGCCGGTATTTTCCTGACGACCATTCGTGTGGCCATGGGCGATGAGAACCCGAGGGATCTTGTAAGACAGTTCAAGGCTTGTGCAAAACTGCACCTGGATCCGGTCATGCCGGGGTTCTCTGAACAGTTTATGTCGGACAAAGATCTGGAAACGATCATCAGGAAAACCCACCTGGATGTTCACAGCAGACATCTGGAGTTCATGAGCCAGGCGCCATAAAGTCAGTGAGCCATCACAACCTGACCTTTGCATTTGAGAAATGATTATCAGAACGAATAAATTCTGTACAAAACTGAAAACAATATTCGATATGTTCTGATAAGACTCATCTTTCAGACAGCGCCAGAGGATCAGGTTGGAAAGCTCATGCATCATCATGAAAGAGCAGTAATCGCAGCCCACCGGTTTGGCCTGAGAGCCAGGCCGGGGGAATTAGAGGCCATCATCCCGGACCCTGAAAAGTAGCTCACCCATCAACTGCTGACCCCTCAATACCGCACTCAATTGCCTTCCACCGCTGAGTTGATGCGAACGATGTATGATTTCAACAAGGCTCAAAAAGCTTTCAAGAAAAATATGGCAGCCAAGCTGGAAAATGACTCACGAGAGAACAAGCACCCGATGCCATCATGCTCAAAATAGGCGATTGAGATACCAATCATGATCGCCAGACTGAACAGACAATTCAAATAACTGAACTCTGGTCTGGCTGAGCTACAGAAACGTTTGGGAAATCAGGGGGATCACATTGAAACACCTGAAAGCAGTACCAAAACGTTAGCTTTCTGACGATGGACAGATTGTACAGAGCAGATGAGCCATCACGCTTAAATCTTGATTCTGGACTTGAACATCAAGGCGGCCAGCCCACCTAAAACAACCCCGGAGACAAGCCCACCAAGGTGAGCGGCATTGGCCATTTGCCCCAGTACCGACCCGAGAATGTCGGTATAGCCAATCACCAGCCACACAATCATAAAACCATAGATGGCCGGTGGCAGCCCCATGTAGAAACTTTTGTCCAGACGTTCACGAACCATACTGTATCCCATGAGCCCGTAGACCACTCCAGATAGCCCTCCAAACAGTACCGAACCATCTGACATGGCATACTGGGCAAAGTTTGAAAGGACTCCGGTCAGCATCACCAGACCTAACAGATGGATCCCGCCCTGATGCATTTCAATTCGACCACCCAGTACGTAAAACATCAAAGCATTGAAGACCAGGTGTAAAATCCCGAAGTGGATAAAGATCGGGGTTATCAGGCGCCAGTACTCATGACTGTCAAGCGTATACCCCAAACTGGCAAAATAAAGGTAGCCATTGGACACCTTGAAATCGACGAAGGTGAAACAGGAAATAGCCTGAATATTCTCACCCAGATGAGTCAGGACAGCCACCACCAGACAAACTGCCAGAATCAGGAAAGTAAAAGGAAAGCGCTTCCAGGGAATGCTTTTGAAAAAGCTGCCGACTTCAGGCCCTTTACGGGGAGGAGCCACTTCCAGCTCCAGCTCTCCTGACAACCAGTCCTGATAGAACTGCTCTACAGCCTCGCCCTGCTGCTCATTCTGCGTCCATAGTACTTGCTTCCCAGATTCCTCTGTGATTCTGTGCGGCACGCCCTGCCGGTAAAGAAAGTAGGACAATGCACTCAAATCCTTGTGTGCAGGAAGCTCCAGCGCCCTATACATAGTCAACTCTTGTTATGTTCAAACCGGTTAGTGTAGACAAGATCACTGTGCATCCTCATTGGGATACCATCTTAATTTGGATCGGCAGGCTTCGTAAAAATTGTGATTTAAAGGGTGAAGCAGTTTCAGTTGCTGCTTTTTCTTACGAATCAGAATGACATCATCAGGTGCCAGCTCGATATCAACCTGTCCGTCAAAGCTGATGCGAGGATGAATTTCATTACCTTCATAAATCACCAGCTTCAACTGGCTGTTGCCGTCCACCACCAGAGGGCGGTTCGTCAGCATATGGGGATACATGGGCACCAGCACGATAGCATCCAGCTTGGGATGCATGATAGGCCCCCCACCCGACAGGGCATAGGCTGTTGAGCCGGTAGGTGTGGCCATAATCAGACCATCAGAGCGCTGACGATAGACAAACTGATCTTCAATAAACAGTTCAAACTCTATGATCTTGGTGGAAATGCCCGGATGAAGAACGACATCATTGAGAGCATTACCACAGCCAATGGTTTTACCTTTGCGCTCAACCTTGGCTTCCAGCAGAAAGCGGCTTTCCATCCGGTATTGGCCCTTGAGTATTTCACCAATACTGTCTTCCAGCTCATCGGGAGAAACATCGGTCAAAAAGCCCAGTCGGCCACGGTTGACCCCCACCACCGGTACATCATAAACAGACAGTTCCCTGCCTGCCCCCAGCAAGCTGCCGTCACCGCCGACCACCACTACCAGATCACAGGTTTTGCCCATCATAGCCCGGCTACTGACTTGCAAACCATGATCCGGTAAAAGATCCGACAATTGCTCATCCAGTGATACAGCTACACCCTGCGATTGCAGAAAATTGGTCAGACGCTTCAGGGTCCCATCAATATGAGCTTTACCCTGACGGCCTGTCACTCCTACCCGCTTGAATTCTTCCATCGGTCTAAATCACTTGTCGTTGGTGAATTTACCCTGCCCTCACAACATCACGCCTCCCATAAATGAAAGACGGTCATCTGATGAGCGAATTAAACACACCGATATGAATCTGTTACTCTTATCTGTAATCTGCTGAGTGCCCAGAGGTCAACATAGATGAGCCATCATTTAGTAGTAGTCATTCACATAGTAGTCATTCACACTCATTGGCCAATCACTATGAACTCCAAAAAATGAATCGTCTTTCTCATCAGCAGATTGCCCGGGACATAGACTGGTTACTCAGTAGCCCCTCAATCATCAACCCAAATTGTGATTCGAGATTCATCTGCCCGGCAACCCACCCGGTACACCACTACCAGATTACAGGCTCTGGCTATTCAGAGCTAGTGGATATTCTGCATCAACGGCGCAGTCACCTGCTGGGTATTTATTATGAATCACTCTGGCAGTATATTCTCAGGCATTCCAAAGAACATCAGCTGATCGCCTGCAATCTTCAGGTTCAAAACAACCACAAGACACTGGGCGAATATGACCTGATTCTGAAGTCATTGCGAAAGCAGGTTTTTATTCATCGAGAGCTGGCCGTTAAGTTCTATCTGGGCCTGCCTTCCAGCACCCGATCCGCCAGCCCTTGGAACCACTGGATTGGCCCCGGACTCAGAGATCGGATGGACAGAAAGCTCAACCATATGTTGACGCATCAGATCACGCTCTCCGAGACGCTGGCGGGCCAGGTCGCCCTCAATGCTCTTGATATTACTGAAGTCACCACAGAAATTCTCTTTCAGGGGTACCTGTTCTATCCCATTACCGGTATCTGCCCAATCCCTGAAGATTCTGCCGCTGATCACCTGTGCGGGCACTGGCTGCCCATTAATCAGCTATCAGCCTGGCTGGATCGTGAGGCCAATGAGGCTTGCTACCTGCCCATGCCTAAATCCCTTTGGCTCTCTTCATACAGAGGTTTACCTGATCCTTCCATTCACTTATCCAAAGAGACACTCATCCAGCGTATGCAGTCACAACTGTACAAGAGCGCACGCCCTCAATTGGTGATTCGATGCCATGAACAGGATGGAGAGATTAAAGAAAACTGTCGTTTTTTTGTAGTTCCCGATGACTGGGAAGCCAAGGCCTTAATGGCCGCAGAAATATAAGCAGCTACCTTTAATAGAACAATTTGTGTCTACTGTTTCTCAGTATTGATTAATACTTCAGTGATTGCTTTGCTAATGAGGTATTCGCATTATGAAACAGACGGGCTTCTTCATTAACTGTAACAATGCTCTGTTGTTTCTGTTTTTTGTCACTGTTCTTATTTTTCAATCACCTGCCAATCAGGCCATGGGGTTGATAGACACGCTTACCAGTCAATTAAAAGTCAGTCAATTTCAGGCTGAAGGGGGCGCAGGTGCATTATTAGGATTGGCCCGTTCAAAATTATCAAAAGACGACTTTAGTGTAATTAAGGAAGCTCTGCCGGAAACACCTGAACTATTAAAGGCGGCTCCTGAAGCGGAACACACAAAGAACTCCTCATCATTACTGGACTCTGCCAGTCTATTAGGCAGTTTTGACACGCTTAGCCAACAGTTCAAAACATTAGGGCTGGATAATGATATGATTTCAAGCTTCTCATCGGTATTAATTAATTATTTTAAAGATGGCAGAAGTAGCGAAGCTGCCGGACTGTTGAAGTCCGTTCTTCCTTCAGGACTGGCCGATACAGCAGGCTCTTTGCTTGAACAGTTTAAGTAGCCCACTCACTAAAACCACGGCGCCCCTGAAGGCCCCCTGTATGAATGAGTAACAGCCTTTGGTTGATTAAAAGCTCGCCAGACTCGGCTTTATGTTTCAGGGCAAGCAGTAGCTTGCCTGTATAAACCGGATCCAGAGGAATCCCTGTTTCCTGCTCAAAGGTTAAAATAAACTGCATCAGTTCAGGCGTCATCTTCCCATACCCACCACAGTGATGATTGAGTTCCAGGCTCCATCGAGTCTCTGTTGGCTTTAGGTATTGCTGAATATCTGCTTTCAGAAAGCCCCCACCTTTCAACACAGGAAAACCACGTACATGAACGACACTGTCGACACTGCGCACCACTCCGGCCATGGTCGCCCCAGTACCACAGGCTAACCAGATTTCATCGTATTCTGCAGCCTGAACCGAACCTGCAAGAAGGATGTCTTCACAACCTCTGACTCCCAGTTCGCCCGACCCACCTTCCGGAACAATAACCACCTGATCAGATGCGATTGATAACGCTTTCAACAAAGCTTGATGATACTCAGCCTCATATCGCTTGCGATAATCAGAACGACTGACATAAATCAGCTTCATTCCCCAGCGCTCTGCATCTTTTAACATGGCGGAAGAATTGGCAGGTTTTTCACCCCGAACAATACCTACAGTCTGAAAACCCAGATGATAGCCTGCCGCCGCAAGAGCATGAAGATGATTAGACCAGGCTCCGCCAAAACTCAGAAGAGTTTTGATACCTTTGGAACGCGCGTTAATTAGAAAGTATTTAAGTTTGAACCATTTGTTTCCACTAATAAGCGGATGAACTTTATCTAAACGGAGAATATCGAGATTAATAGTGGAACTACGTATAAGGGAGGTATTTATTCTTTCAATTGGTACTTTATTACTAATTACATCTGAAAAACACATAATCTTATTTATTCTTCTGGTTTATAAGTTTGATTAGCTGTAAATAACGCAACAAGTCAGTGATATAAACGATAGCAGTAATAAAGAATACATATAGCAAGCCTTCATTCCACTGATCTACGTGCTACAATGGAATCTCACTTAAACATTGTACTCTTACCTGATACCCAAAAAGACAGTGTCTTGTGCGACGCTAAATGCTTTGAAAGGTAGCAGACAAGCAGCTACAGCGTCCCCGGAGATAGAGAAAAAATGGCAAACAAATTGTTCGTTGGTAACTTGGCCTTCGCCGCGACGGAACAAGATCTGGAAGAGGCTTTTGGTGCCTTCGGCGAAATCGAGGAATGCAAAATTATTCTCGATCGTGAAACCGGTCGTTCACGCGGCTTTGCTTTCGTAACCTTCAGTTCCAACGATGCTGCCGAAGCGGCTCTGGCTCTGGATGGACAGGATGTAGCTGGTCGCAGCATCCGCGTCAGCATCGCAACCGAGCGCCCACGCAACAACAATGGCGGTGGTCGTCGTGGCTTTGGTGGAAATCGTGAAGGCGGACGTCGCTTCTGATCCACAGCCCAGATTTAAAAAGCTGGTATTGCCCAGCTTTTTTTTCGCCCGTCACTCAACCTTTCCAGATAAGTTATGAAATCAGCCTGATCCAGCAAGCTGGAGTTTATACCAGGCCCCGAATATACGACACCCTCAAACTCTTACACTATCCGAGTCGTGCATTTCAAAAATGCATCTCATCCCTGTAAATAAAAAAAAACGACTATCTTAAAGATAATCGTTTTTATATATGGCGGACCGGACGGGACTCGAACCCGCGACCTCCGGCGTGACAGGCCGGCATTCTAACCAACTGAACTACCGGTCCGCGTATCTTTTGATGCGAAGACTTCCTTATCGAAAACCTTCTTACATCGAATTTGGTGGGTGATGACGGGATCGAACCGCCGACCCTCTGCTTGTAAGGCAGATGCTCTCCCAGCTGAGCTAATCACCCAAATTTATTAACGACTCTTGACTGGCGAGTCGGGACTGAACTATACCTGAAGACAGATGTCGTTCAAGCCCTGGTCGAGAGAAGGGACAAAAAAAGAAATCATCCACTGCTGCATCTTGAATCAAGATGGCGGACCGGACGGGACTCGAACCCGCGACCTCCGGCGTGACAGGCCGGCATTCTAACCAACTGAACTACCGGTCCGCGTATCTTTTGATGCGAAGACTTCCTTATCGAAAACCTTCTTACATCGAATTTGGTGGGTGATGACGGGATCGAACCGCCGACCCTCTGCTTGTAAGGCAGATGCTCTCCCAGCTGAGCTAATCACCCAATGCTCACCTTGCGATACAGCCAAGCTATACCCAATCAAGATGGTTCGATTACTGCGCCTGTCGTGCAATAACCTTAACTTAATGGCGGACCGGACGGGACTCGAACCCGCGACCTCCGGCGTGACAGGCCGGCATTCTAACCAACTGAACTACCGGTCCGCGTATCTTTTGATGCNAGCGCCCACGCAACAACAATGGCGGTGGTCGTCGTGGCTTTGGTGGAAATCGTGAAGGCGGACGTCGCTTCTGATCCACAGCCCAGATTTAAAAAGCTGGTATTGCCCAGCTTTTTTTTCGCCCGTCACTCAACCTTTCCAGATAAGTTATGAAATCAGCCTGATCCAGCAAGCTGGAGTTTATACCAGGCCCCGAATATACGACACCCTCAAACTCTTACACTATCCGAGTCGTGCATTTCAAAAATGCATCTCATCCCTGTAAATAAAAAAAAACGACTATCTTAAAGATAATCGTTTTTATATATGGCGGACCGGACGGGACTCGAACCCGCGACCTCCGGCGTGACAGGCCGGCATTCTAACCAACTGAACTACCGGTCCGCGTATCTTTTGATGCGAAGACTTCCTTATCGAAAACCTTCTTACATCGAATTTGGTGGGTGATGACGGGATCGAACCGCCGACCCTCTGCTTGTAAGGCAGATGCTCTCCCAGCTGAGCTAATCACCCAAATTTATTAACGACTCTTGACTGGCGAGTCGGGACTGAACTATACCTGAAGACAGATGTCGTTCAAGCCCTGGTCGAGAGAAGGGACAAAAAAAGAAATCATCCACTGCTGCATCTTGAATCAAGATGGCGGACCGGACGGGACTCGAACCCGCGACCTCCGGCGTGACAGGCCGGCATTCTAACCAACTGAACTACCGGTCCGCTAAACAGCTCAAATAACCTACCGCTTTTTGTCTTAAACTTCAAAGTGGTGGGTGATGACGGGATCGAACCGCCGACCCTCTGCTTGTAAGGCAGATGCTCTCCCAGCTGAGCTAATCACCCTTTCGGTTTTGGCCGTGTGTCTCTCAACAACGCGGCGCATTATAAGCAGCGAACCGAACCTCACGCAACCGCCTTTAGACACTTTTTTTATAAGTATCCGCAACATAGCGCTATAAAAACGCATTTTGTTTAGTGGCTTCTTTACTCGATAGAACATCACATTCTTTATTAGCTATTTAAATAAGCCAACAACATCGAAATCTTCTTTAAGTAACTGACACTTTCTCTCACTCAGCCAGAGCCTGATGCGTATAATGCACTCACTCAATTTTGCATGGACTCAATCATGTGGTTTAAGAACCTGATTTTTTATCGATTTACCAAACCCTTTGAGTGGACCAGTAAAGAGCTGGAAGAAAAGCTGACTGAAAAACGCTTTAGTGGCTGCGGCAGCCAGGATATCAGCTCCTTTGGATGGGTCCCTCCCCTGGGCCGGCACGGTGACATGCTAACCCACGCCAGTGGCGACTTCGTTATGATCTGTGCAAAGAAAGAAGAAAAGATCCTTCCGGCCAGTGTTATAAAGGATGCTCTGGAAGAGAAAGTTGAAACAATAGAGCAAGAAGAACAAAGGGAAGTGTTCAGCAAAGAGAAGAAAGCGCTCAAAGATGACATCTTGATGGAACTCTTGCCCAGAGCCTTTACCAAGCATCAGAAAACGCTGGCTTATCTCGATACCAAAGAAGGCTGGCTGGTCGTAGACGCTTCTTCCTTCAAAAAAGCCGAGGAACTGACCAGCTGCCTTCGAGAATGCCTGGGCAGCCTGCCCATTATTAACCCACCGCTAAAGAATCTGCCTTCTGCCCCCATGACTCAATGGCTTTCAGAGAACCCGACAGTACCTGCGCCTTTTCTTCTGGGCGATGAGTGCGACCTGAGGGAACCTGGAGATGAAGGTGGACAGATTAATGTGCGCAAGCAGGAATTAATCACTGAAGAAATTCAGGCCCATCTGGAAGGCGGAATGCAGGTAAGCAAACTGGCCCTGCAATGGGATGAAGCACAGACATTTGTTCTCAGCGACGACCTTATTGTTCGAAAGCTGAAATTTACCGAGATGATTCAGGATCAACTGGACGAAGTAGAAGCGGAAACTGCAGCCGAGCAGTTTGATGCTGACTTTGCCGTCATGAGTCTTTCCCTGAGAAAACTGATTAACGATCTGGTTGAAGCTCTGGGTGGTCTGTCAGACGTTTCTGCAGAGGCCTGAACAGGTTCATACTGAGCTTATCGAAGGATTCTGGTAATGCACTTCGACAGGCTCAGTGCGAACGGTATCGCGCATAACACCTGACAACTCATTCCCACGCTCTGCGTGGGAATGCGTACTCTCGGAAAATGGGGCTTTAAAACCTGAGATAAGATATGGGTTCCCAGGCTGGAACATGGGAACCAGGATTCTCTAAACCCGTCAGGGCTGAGCCTTTCGAAGCCCAACCCCTTCATGACAAACTCCTAGGAGACTGACCGAGAATAGCGTCCGAGCATAAAATTCAGTAGAACGAGTCAGCTTTTTCACTGAATTTGTGCGAATAGTTGACCTATTTAAGCAAATTCAGTGGAAAAGATGGCCGTTCTTTCTGGATTTTAGGCCGGGCTGTTTATTCTCGGTCAGCCTCCTAGTGCATCAATCCGAACAGCTTGCCACGATAGCGTTTGGCAAGAGGATGTCCCGCCCCTAACTGATCAAAGACTTTCAGCATTAACAATCTGGCTCCGTCTTCACGAAAGGTTCGATCTCTTCTGACAATCAACAGAAGATTTTCGAGCGCCTGCTCAGTCTCATCTGCTATCACCTGACGAACCGCCAGCTGGTAACGAGCTTCATGGTCATTTTCATCATCGTGAAGACGTGCTTCCAATTCTGCGACTTGTGGCGCTTCTGCCACCATTTCATAAAAAGCCAGCTTCGCCTTGGGTTGAGCAATACCCACCGTATCTGCCGGTAGAGCAGCTATCAGCGTTTTGGCATCCTCTATACGTCCCAACTCAAGCAGAAGATTGACCTGCAAAACCTGCAAAGCATGATTTTCTGGCTCTTCCTGAAGAATCTGCTGAAGCAGCATCAGCGCCTGCTCATGCTGCCCCTGCTCTATTAACTGATCGACCTGAAGCTTGATGCGCTCGACAGGGCTCATGGTTAAAGGATCCAGAACCTCCCTCAAAGCAGCTTCTGTCTGCAGACCAGAAAGCACCTGCACAGGTTGCCCCTGATGGAAAAAGACCAGAGTCGGCACACTGCGGACACCCAGCTGAGCCATCAGTTGCTGACCCAAAGGCTGATCTGCATCCAGCTTGGCCAACAAAAACTTTCCCTGATAGTTTTCTACCAGACTGGCCAGAACCGGCAACTGACTCTTGCAGGGTTCACACCACTCTGCCCAGATATCCAGCAGCACTGGTCGCTGGGTCGACTGCTCAATCAAAACTTCTCTGACGTTTTCTTCAGTCAGATCAACAATATTCGGCAATTCGTTCATGCTCAGACTCTCTAGCCGACTCGTCAGGAGTACAGCATCCTTTAATAAAAAGTTGTAATAAAGGGCTTTGAAGGCAGATCGTATTACTTCTTCAGAAGCATTACTGAAATCTTACCCACAAAATCTGTGGATAACTTTGTGGAAGAACCTGTCGAATCATTCAGAAAGACCGATTCTTACTGCACCCTATACAAATTGATCAATTTTTAATCAATTATTTTTCTTTAGTTTTCAGTAAGTTACAGCTCATCCTTATAAAATCAATTACTTAGACAAGCTGTCTTTTTTTGACGTCAAGGGCTTGACATTTGTGCATAAAAAACAGATGACGTAAGCTTTATGCGGACGTTTCACTGAAAAAAAGGAGGCAAACCCCCGTCATACCGCACATCTTCGCTAATAACCAAACGTTATTAAACGACCAGTACCCGTCAAAGCGACTCCCTCTGTATTGAGTGACACCCAATACACCCTCTTCCGTCATAACAGCTATATACTGCCCGCATGTTATCACGTTTCAATGACAGACAGGGGATAACACCTACCAGCTTGAGAACAGACCAACGCAGATGCATAAAATCTGTGCAACCATTAAGTTCACAAACCCGTTCCCCCTTTCACTCTGGACCAGTGAAGCGAGCTGCTCGATACTTTATGACGTTTCCGGACTAAGCTGCATGATGAAAGCAGAACCTTGCTGTTCCTTTTTATGTCTTTTGTCCCTACAGCAACATTAAACATCCATTCAACACTAAGTACCCAACCCTATGAAATCATATTTTCTGACTTATCGCTCAGGCACCCTCAGCAACGGCTCCTGCATTGCAACTCTTGTCACATAGCTGGCTATGCTCCCGCCATTACGCCTTGCCCGACACCTGCCCAACAAGCCAGAAATATTCGACTCCATAGGGCTGGGTACTTAATGCTCTCCCACTACTCTTTTCAACTGCCAAAGCATAATGTTCCATGAAACTTAAAACCCTTACTTTTGCACTACCGGCCTCCATCGTGACAGGCGCCCTGATTATCGGATACAGTATTGAAAGACACAGACAAGCCCAACTCTGCTCAGTTATCACTTCAACTTATCCAAAATTACTGGAAGCCGTAGTCATTGGCCATCAGGCTCTGGACCATATAGAAGCACGCGCACAAGACGAGGAGCAGAAGGAGTTCCCACACAAGATAAAAACAGCAGCACGCTATGGAGAAGCCCTGGAGAAAGCCTTTGGAGTATCCTGCTTCCATTACGCCTCGGAACAGGAGTATTTGCGAAAGCAAAAGCCGAACCCCTGACGAATTCCGGCTTACGACCCAGTGCTGTCAAAGCTAGCTCCGTTCATCCTGAGCCTGTCGAAGGATACTAATGTCCATCGACAGACTCAGTGCGAACGGTATGAGGTATAAAGCCTGGCTGCACTAGTCAATCAGGCCGTACTCATCTTTAAGAATGGTGACGATTTCAGCCTTGGGATTGTCAGAGAGCTGTATAGGCTCGCCAGTAATTCGCTCAGCAATGTTCAGGTACGTTCTGGATACGTCCATCATAATTGACTGAGGTAACTCATTGTCTTTTGCCAGAGCCTGCCTTTCGGCCATCCGATCCTTGTTGAGCAGAACATCCGGGTCAGGAAAGTAATTCAGCAACTGCTGACGAAAGCCTTCTTTGGAATTTTCGACCACCTTCCCTGCCCGATAAGCAGCACCGTCCCAAATCCTGGAAGAATCCGGAGTTCCCACCTCATCCATATAAATGAGCTTGTCCTGACCATGGGCATCCGTGACATAACCAAACTCAAACTTGGTATCCACAAAGATCTGATCCAGCTTGCCCAGAGCTTCAGAAATCACATCAAAGCCCTCTTTTAGAAGGACCTCATAACGATCAATATCTTCAGGCTTTTGGAAATTGAATGATTCGTGATTTGCCTCAAGATCAGCACGAGTAATATTCACATCATCCACTTCCGGCACGCCCGGAATCCCCTTCAGAATTCCTTTTGTCGATGGTGTGATCAACCGTTCAGGTAACTTCTGATCTTTCTCCAGGCCATCTGGCAGCTGAATGCCACAAAATTCACGTTCTCCCTTACTGTATGCTCGCCACATGGAGCCTGTAATGTACTGACGGCAGATGGCCTCAATCATTACAGGTCGCGCCTTTTGGACGATCCAGACAAATGGGTGAGGAATATCCAGAATATGACTGTCAGCCAGCCCGGAATCCTTAAACAGCTTAAACCAGTGGTTTGAGATAGCATTGAGAGCTGCCCCCTTACCGGGCACCCCTCGCATGTTACCTTCACCTTTCCAGATGCAATCAAAGGCACTCATTCGGTCAGAGATCACCATAATAGCCAGAGGTGTATCTTCCGCTACGTTGTACCCTTTTTCTTTTATCAGGCGGCGACTATCCACCTCTGTCAGCCAATATACAGATCGAACCTTGCCTGAGTGCACAGGAAGCTCTGTACGAATAGGAAGGTCATTATTAACAGCCAGTACTTTATCAGCAAAGCTCATTGCCAATATCCTGTTCTCAGTTTATTTAGCGCAGCAAGCATTAATGCTCATACATACTTTATTCATCCTGAACTTGTCGAAGGATGCTGGTCATGGACTTCGACAGGCTCAGTGCGAACGGTATGGGGTATAGCGCCTGACTGCACTGAGTGGATCATCAAAAGAAGCGAAATTATACATCGCTCCAGAGAAACTGTTTGCGTTGCCTGGCAAACAAAATAAAAAGCCAGTCATAATGACTGGCTTTTTGTGTGAGCTTCAAACCTATTTAAGGTTTTCCTTCACAAGATTCAGAAGCTTTCGGCTAATGTCTGCAGGCGCCGAAGTATTGGCATCCTTTTCTACGGACACTCTAACCACACCGTTGAGCTCTGTTACTCTCATCAACAGAACATCTTTAGGCGCCTCTTCTTTATCATCACTTCCAAACCAGCCACTGAACCAGCCACTGGATTCTTCTTCTTTCTTGACCACACCCTTGGGGTCAACCTGCAGATAGAAGATACCCGCAGAACGGTTCTTATCCGTTACATCAACACCGGCTTGCTGCAGTGCTGAATCCACGGCTGACCAGCTGCGTGCATAGGATAATTGATCCAACCTCAACAGCGGGTTACCGGCACCGTCTTGTTCCAGAACAGCCAGACTGCCCAGATTCAGATCCTGAGCCAGATAGGAAACCGACTTTTCACTGTCATCCCGCACCAAAAACAGCAACAGCTCGTTCAGGATACTGTCATCCATTTTCTGGCTGCGCTCTTCCAGGTTGTTCCATTCAGGTTCAGCGGCTGGCTGACCTTCTTCCAAAATGGGTCGGGACTTAATCTTCAGGCGAACCTCAGAAGAAGCAGGAGTTACCCCTTGACGCACCTCAAACTGGAAACGGTCTTCAACCGGACCTGTAACTTCAGCACCAAACAACTTGCTGAACGCTCGAGAAACATAACCTTTTTCAGGATCTTTTCCGAGGTCGGTCCATTCGGTTTCAAGAACCCCCTGTTTAACATTCTGTGATTTGACCGGGATATCATTTTCTTCGAGGAAGGCCAATACTTTCGGCCAGGCTTCACTGGGGGAACGATCCACCAGCAACCATTGTTCATCCCCGGTCCTTTCAATAATATAGGCTTCACCCTGTTTCTGAGTCAGACGCTGGTCAGGTCTTGGCACAGCAAAATCGGACTCCAGACCCGTATGGTCTGATGAAATAGGCGGAATGGACAACGCGTCCACCATTGGCTTCGTATTCATCTGCTCCGGTATTTCCAAAGGCGTAGTCACCCTTGCCTGGGTATAATCTCCGGACTTATCCCGGAAATAGCCCTCCTTACCGAATGGATTGGCACAACCTGCCAGTGCCAGAGCACAGGCCATAACCGGCAAGGTTTTCATCGCTCGCGACATACGATCTCCATTCTGAAAAGCTCCATAACAATACCCCGTACGACCCCCTCATTATTCTGTGATTGAGTCATAGTCAGGGACAGGAGTCAGACCAATCAGCCTGACCCTTCAGTAATTAAATCAGTTCAGCCTGCTTCAAGGCTTCATGCAAAATCGGACGATAGCCTTCGGACAAAGGCGTCAGAGGTAAGCGAATACCTTCCCCCATCAATCCCATCTTTGCCAGTGCCCACTTCACCGGAATCGGGTTCGCTTCAACAAAAAGCTTCTGATGCAATTCGTCCAGTTTAGCGTTAATTGTCTCGGCTGTAGCACGATCTCCATTGAGAGCCGCTACACACATTTCATGCATTTTACGGGGAGCCAGATTATTGGTGACAGAAATAACACCATTGGCTCCCTGCAGCATCAATTCCATCCCGGTAGCATCATCTCCAGAATAGATAGCAAACTCATCACCACACAACTCACGAATTTGAGTACCACGCTCCAGAATGCCAGTGGCCTCTTTAATACCCACAATATTTTGATGGCCGGCGAGACGAGCTACGGTCTCTGGCAACATATCAACCGCTGTTCGGCCGGGCACATTATAAAGAATCTGGGGAATAGCCACTGCATCCGCTATGGTTTTGAAATGCAGGTAAAGGCCTTCCTGGGTAGGCTTGTTGTAATAAGGTGTCACCAACAGGCAGGCATCTGCACCCAGCGTTTTCGCTTCAGCTGTGAGCAAAACAGCTTCCTGGGTAGAATTACCACCTGTTCCGGCAATCACAGGAATCCGGCCATTGACTTGCTCTACTACTCGTCTGATGACTTCACAGTGCTCCTGCACAGTCAACGTGGCCGACTCTCCGGTAGTACCAACAGCCACGATACCATCAGAGCCTTCCTGTATATGGAAATCAACCAGTTTCTGAAGACGCTCCCAGTCCAGCTCTCCATCGTCCTGCATCGGGGTCGCGAGCGCTACAAGGCTACCGGTAATCATCTATCCACTCCAAGAGGTCATTCAAAAGCTGTGCGTAATGTTACTGACGCACACAGGCATTAACAAGGGCAGCGTTGACATTCTGCCCAACTCAGTCCAGCTTTATATACCATTGCCGGTAATTCGCACTATGCTAGGAGCTTGAATCACATTCATCAAGCCAATGAAAAAACTATTATTCAGGCATTAGAGCGCTCAGCGCCTCAGCCCTGAACCCATAACATTTGTCTAAGACAGATTTGCTAAGACAAGAGTATCGAAGGACGAACAATGAGTTTTACCCTAGGCCAACCCGTTACGGAATTCACTGCCCAGGCAACCAATAATACTACAGTCACACTGTCAGAACTGAAAGGCAAGAAGGCTGTCATCTATTTCTATCCCAAAGACAACACGCCTGGTTGTACCAGCGAAGGTCAGACCTTCCGCGATCTATATGCTGATTTTCAGGAGGCAGACACACTGATTTTTGGTGTCTCTCGTGACAGCCTAAAATCTCACGAGAACTTCCAAACCAAACATGAATTTCCCTTTGAGCTGATTTCCGATCCAGACGAAGAGCTCTGCAAGCTGTTTGATGTCATCAAACTGAAAAACATGTACGGAAAAGAGTACATGGGCATAGAACGCAGCACTTTCCTCATCGACCGGGAAGGCATCCTGCAGCATGAGTGGCGCAAAGTGCGAATCAAAAACCATGTAGAAGACGTTCTCCAGGCTGCCCAGGCACTGGGCTAATCATTCTTTTCGGGCCATCTTTCCTGATGGCCCAGCCACACCCCACAGTTTTTTCTCTGCTGGCCGCTAAAGCCTATGAAGCCAGATTCAGCGATACCAGAGGAACAACAACATGCAACCCGGAGCGTCCCCCGTATCCCCGGAACAACTTTCCCTGCAAAGTGTGGTTGATTACTGCAACAGTTGTACGCTGGGTGGAAAATATATTGGCAAGGACCCATCCGGGCAACTGGTCTCCATCGGTAATTTTTTTGGCTGGTCCGTATCCATCCCGAAAGAAACAAAAGATTTTCTCAGGGAGTTTGAAACCACAGCTTCCCGATATCACCAGATCAACAGTCTGCTGAATCCTGTTAAAGCCATTGATCAGCGAAGAGTTCACGTTCTGGCCCCCGCTGATAGATGCACCGTTAACCGGACCATGGATATCTCCAAGGGGCTTCTGAACAGTCAAGCGGGCAAACTGCACGAAGCTGAGACGGCATTAGTCAACTATCTCGCCAACAAGAACTCCGCTGATGGCACGAAAGAGACCACTAAAATGGTCTCTCACCTCTGGACTACCGTCTTACAAGCTGATTTCAAACCCGAGTCGCGGGATGCTTACCTGAGACAGCTCAGAACACGACTCTCTTCTGCACAAAAATTTAACGGACTGGATTCTGTTGCAGAATACGCCCTGGCAATGAGCCACCTGGAATCCCATTATCATCAGTTAATGATTGGAAATGCTCATGAAGAGTTTTCGAAAGCCGGAGTAGAGCTCACCCGTGAACAGATTCAGCAGCTGCCCAAAGCCCCTGTCGGATTCTACAAGAGTGATCTGACCCGGGCAGAAATTGCATTAACGTCTTACATTTCTGAAAAAGACAATCCCGACCTGGATCAGAGCAAGCTGGATGAACTGACTGCCGAGTTCTCAAAACAGCTTGAAGCAGCAAAGTTTGATGGTCAGGAGCGCACTGAGTATCTGACCCACGTCAGAGCCATCTTTTCCGATGCCAGCAAGGCTAACTTCAATAACTCTCTGGTCGACTATCTGCATGTCACCACCAAGCTCCGGGATATTCACCACGGACCTGAAGCCCAGATTTATGAGCGACCCAGAACACCTACTCTCAGCCCAACTGCATCGCCAACTTTTGAATTCCCCGACCCTCTGGAAGATGTTTCGGTTGAGGCCACACTGACCTCGCTATCCACATTAAAACCCAGAGAACTGCCCTCTGAAGAAACACTCAAACTGCTTGACCCCAGAGATCTTGATACCCTTCGCAAAAGTCATATGGAAGTGGAGCAAAGACTCTCAATCATTGAAGTTGAGGATGAGGAGTTCGAAGCCGTTGTCATGGGTGAAGATTTCCCTCTCGAGGAAGCCAGTTTAAAGTCCTCTCTTCCCACTCCTGACAAACCGGTTGAAGATGATCCGGAATGGGGAGATTTTGTATCAGGAAGCGTTTCTACGGTACCAACAACGACACCTCCTCCTTTATCCAGCTCTGATTCAGAGCCTGAACTGGGTGCGGTTAATGTTGAGAAGTCCAGCTACCTTAACTCCGTCATCACCGCACTGATTCCAGGTCATGTAGAGAGAGACATTGAAACAGCTTCAACCGATACGGATGCAGGTTATGATGATTTCCTGGAAGATATGAACTGGAGCGACTGGCAGGAGCTGGACGAAACCGACAGACAAGACTTCCATCGTCTCAGAGCCAACACCATTACAGACACAGAACAACTTCGTCCCGCCAGAGTCATGGAGCTGGATGTTACCCAAGCCCCCCTGCCTCAGGATGTAAAAATTGCTTCGCCCCTGACACCGGAACAGAAACATCAGGCCAGAACTCATTGGAACGATCTATTCAGCGAACTGTACGGGTTCGACATGAATACATTGCCTGCCCATGAACAAAGGGAGTTGGACATTGCCCTTTATCACGCCTCTGTCAAAGACGGCCAACCCGCTACTAAAGAAGAACTTAAAAGTGCCCTTCGTGAACACAAGAGCCTGAGTGAACATTACCTGCCCGGCAGCGTTGCAGCCCTGAGAACGTTTTTGAAGGACTACTTCCCTACTGCACAGCTGGAAGAACAGCTGGATGCCATTCAGGAAAAGTTAAATCTGGATTACGAGCAGATGAGCCGACTTAAATACGTGGTTGGCTTCATGACGAAACAGGTAGTCCCCGCTCTGTGCGAATCCCCCTTCGACGCCCAGAGAAATCCTGTTGAACAGCTGGAACGGGTTGAGGAACTGCTTAACCATCTGGACGATCCTCTGGAAGGTTTGATCACACAGATGCAGGAAGGTGTGATTGGTCAGCTTGATCATCCAGCCAGCGAGCTGGTGATTGCACTCTCTCTTCAAGATATCACCAAGGTTAAAGACAGCCTGAATCAGAAAAAAGCGGCTCTGGAGATGCTGATCGAAAACGATTTTAGTCATGACAAAAATCTCCAGCAAGGCAATGTTCGCCTCTATCGAGCAGCCCTTCACGCTGCCGAAGAAAAGTTGAAACACACCGAAGAAAAACTGGCCAAAACCAGTCGTTTCAACTTGATAAAGCGTCATACACGGGGACAGAAAGTAACAGCCCTTAAAACCTTGAAAGCCAGTCTGGAAAGAAGACTGAAAGAAGAGGAAGAGCGTCAGGTTGAACCCGTCCTGGTAAAAAACATTGTTGGACAGCTGCATAAAACCAAAAAGGTTCTTACCAAACAGCTGGAAGCCGCCCGAATTGATAAAGGCAGCTTTACTCATTCTCTGGAGCACACACTTAATCACAACCCATGGCAGCCTATTCACAAAGAATATGTAATGGCTCACAACGGTGTTTACTATTCCTACAAAATCGACACCACTCCCTCCGGTGCTGTGAGCTGGTCTCTGGAGCCTGACGAAGAGGGTCATTACCTGAAGCTCGATGGCTCTCGGAAGGATGTATTTGATCTAGAGCATGGGGGACGCTCCTCCATGTCACCTAAAGAAAAAGAACACACCATTAATAGCTGGATTGTTCGTATGACTGATGATGCCGGCCGACCTGTCATACACAAGATTCGCACAGGGGTTCCTGTCTCCTTTCCCATGTTTGCCGCCCAGGCTGCAGAACAGGATATTTTTAATGTGACTGTTACCCGGATGCGCGAAACCCTGGGGCTAATGGTTCTGGAAGCTATGGGCGATAAGCCCGAGTTTAAAGATGCTGTAGAAAACGGCACCCCTATCGACTTCACTGCCGTGCACACCAGCCTTTTAAGTCCTGACAGAGTAAGAGCCACGGCCAATGAAAAAGCCAAAGCACTGAGCCCAAAACTGCAGAAGCTGGTAGCCAGCAAACTGGACGATGAAATGGTGATGCACAGATTTATCCAGATGGCCATCGACGAGCTCAGCAACAATGGACCGACAGCCATTGAATTTACCGACAGTGCTGGAGAAAAGCAGGCGGTTAAGGTCAACTACACCGGTGTTCTTTTCTCCTGCCCGGTTAACAAGATGGGCCAGAAAGATTTCTACAAAGTCTGGGAGCAGGCTGACCCTATCAACGAAAAAGCCTCTCTGGATATGTTTGGCGGGATGGACCCTTCTCAGCCTATTGGTGGCCGGGTAGGCGAATTTTTAAGAACAACGGATAAGAGCGAAGCATTCAAAAACCTGATGATTCACTGTACACGTCAGGTTCAATACATTCTGCACAACAAGCTGCATCATGAAGATCAGGATATGGCACTGCTGCTGGCAGGTTTACTCAATATCATTGGTCAACATGCAGCCGATGGCTACCATGACTTCTGTAAGAGCGGTAAGGATCGTACCGGCTATGTTAACCAGTTCTGCATTGAGCTGGCAGCTTTGATAGATACTCTGGGCAACGGCGAGGTCCCCCCTATGGACTTGCCTACTTCCATCTTCAAGCGCTTCAGCGCTCAGTCAGCCTTGGTTTCAACAGGACAGCTCGAAATTATTGGTCAGTGTCTGGGTGAACTGGGCGCCAAAATCGACCAGGGTCCAGCCAGGCATGGCAATAACTACCATCGCGTCCACTTTGATTCGAAAGTAAGCGCGCCACTGGTTGGAACAATAGACGCCTGATCAGCCATCTCATGAAAATGACGAAGGCTGTCAGCGTTATATCCCATACCGTTCGAACCGAGCCTGTCGAAGTGCATAACCCATACCCTTCGACAGGATCCTAAGTCTCCGTTTCAACCTCATGCACACTAGGCCAGGCATTCATCACCGCTTTTAGCAATGTCGCCAATGGAATCGAAAAGAATATTCCCCAGAAGCCCCAGATCCCTCCAAACACCAGAACCGCAACAATAATGGCCACTGGATGCAGGTTTACCGCTTCAGAAAACAACAGAGGCACCAGTACATTACCATCCAGAGCCTGAATAATGCCGTAGACAACCATCAGCATCATAAAGTCCGGCCCCACACCCCACTGAAACAAACCAATCATGGCAATAGGAATGGTGACGACTGTGGCTCCAATATAGGGCACCACAACAGAAAAACCCACCAGAACCGACAGCAACACGGCATAATTAAGGCCAAGCCAGGCAAAGGCAATAAAGCTGACACTGCCTACTATAAGGATTTCGATAGCCTTACCGCGAATATAATTGGCAATCTGGCCATTCATTTCATCAGCCACCTGAATAATCAGACGACGACGGGTCGGCAATCGGGTACCGATCCAGCCAAGCAATTCGGTTTTATCCTTAAGAAAAAAGAACACCAGAATCGGCACCAGAATCAGATAAACGAGAATACCAACCGCGCCAGGCAACTTGGAGATAGAGAAAGACAATGCCCACTGACCAAACTCAGCCAGATGCATGTTAATAGTGTTACCAATGGCCGCTGTCTGAGCTTCCGAAATAAAGGCGGGGTAATGCTCCGGTAACTCTTTCAGAATCACCTGCCCCTGCTTGACCATACTGGGTAGCTCATTCAATAAACCTGTGACCTGCTGCCAGATCAATGGCACCAACAGAAATATAAAGGCAACCAGTACCGCCATAAAAATAGTGAAGATAATGGCCACCGCCAGTATATGGGGCATCCTCCACTTTTCAAGGCAGTTCACTACTCCCTGCATCAAGAACGCCAGAACCAGAGCCGCCAGGGCTGGGGCCAGCATATTGCCCATAAAGATAATGACCAGAAAACCCGTCACCAACATCAATAGCAGCACCAGGGCTTCATGATCCGACAAGTATCGGTTCAGCCACCCCCTGATGATATCCAGCATACTTCTTTCCTTTTCACTTGCCTGAATGTTAACGATCCAACATTATTTATGTTCAAGGGTGAAAACAAACACCCCGGCAGTATCATCACTGGCCAGTAATTTATGACCACTGATTCGAGCAAAACAGGCAAAGTCTCTCACTGAACCAGGATCAGTAGCCTGAACACGCAACACCTCCCCCTGATTCATTTTGCTCAACGCCTGCTTGGCCTTGAGCAGAGGCATCGGACAACTCATCCCTTTCAGATCCAGTTCAACATCCACTTCTATCATGATGAAACCCACTCTCCCTAAGGTAAGCTAAAAATCAGCTGTACAGGAACCCTGCTGCCAATGTTATGCTGAACTGACTGATCACGATTAAACCAGTACAGTTATAAACGTAAAAAATGTTTCTTCGTGCTATTCAATAATGAACACACTTGCTCAGGCAAACGCGAGCAACCCGTCACCCCATCCGACTCTCATTGAAAGGTTCTGGTGCAAATGTCGGTGACGTGTAAAATGGAGGGATGGCTGTTTTTTTCCATCGCCCAGAGATGCCAGTCATAATACACGCATTCTCGATACGGCCTGATAAGTAAGGAGGCCGTAAATGCGACTCTTTTTATTCATGGCTGTTTGAGCCAGCAACCTTATGACGATACAGTGTACCGCAGATTATATGAGTATGGATATTCTATGAAGCAACCGGGTTTCCTGTCGGCAGCCCTGCTAAGCATCTGGCTCGGAACTTCTTCCGCAGTTGTAAGCGCGGCCTCAATTGAACTGCCCAGTCTGGGGGATACTTCCTCCGGCGTGGTCTCACCTCAACAGGAGTTTGAGCTGGGACAGACTTATCTGAAATATTTACGCAGCCGAACCCCCACTGTGAGCGACCCCGAGGTTAAGGAATACCTCGAAAGACTGATTTATCGTCTGGCTGAATACAGTGAGATAAAAGACCATCGCCTCAACACCATGGTCATAGACAGTGCGGTTCTGAACGCTTTTGCTGCGCCCGGTGGCATCATTGGCGTCAACTCTGGTCTGTTTTTCAATGCTGACACTGAAGCTCAGTTTGCTGCAGTACTGGCTCACGAATTAGCCCATCTCAGTCAACGCCACTACGCTCGCAATGTTGAAGATGCCAAAAACAAGAGCCTACCCACAGCGGCGGCCATATTAGCTTCGGTTATCTTGATGGCAACAGCAGGAGCAGATGCTGGAGCAGCCGCACTTTCAACCACAGTAGCAGGCATTCAAAGTAGTCGCTTACGCTTTAGCAGACAGTTTGAACGTGAAGCAGATAATATCGGTATTCAGACACTCGCCAAAGCAGGCTTTGACCCTCAGGCCATGCCTGAGATTTTCGAGAACATGAACAAGTCCAGTCGTTACCAGAGTCGGCCACCAGAGTTTCTGCTGACACACCCAGTCACCGACAACCGGATTTCTGACTCCAGGGCCAGAGCGGCACAACTGCCTTCGAGCGGTACCCAGGGCAGCCTCGATTATCAGCTAACCCGAATGAGATTGTTTGTGCTGAGTGCAGAAGACCCGGCCCGATATGCACGACAGTTGCAAAAGGAGTTGGAGACCGGTCATACCAGCTCAGAAGATATCACTCGCTACGGACTGGCACTGGCCAGCCTGGAAGCACGGGATTACAAAACAGCAGAAAAAGAACTGGCCATTCTTACCAAGAAACACCCACGAAATCTTCATTTGATCATGGCTCAGGCACGTCTGGAGTCTGCGACTAATAAAACCGATGAAGCCATTAAAAGGCTGGATGCTGCACTGTCGATTCATTTAGACAGCTATCCGCTGATGGCAACTAAAGCGGATGTATTGATTCATGCCAAGCGCTTCAAGGAAGCCAGAGACCTACTCCTTAAACTGAGCCGGACTCGAGCCCATGATCCGGATATCTGGTATGAACTGGCAGAAGTACAAGGTCAGGCTAATGACATTCTGGGCTTACATCAGGCTCGAGCTGAATACTTCTTTTTGACCGGCAATCTCGACGATGCCATCAAACACTTACAGTTTGCCCGCAAGCTGGTTGGAGATAATTACGCACTTAGAGCCAAGATCGACAAAAAGCTGAACGACATATTCAAATACCGTCAGAAGCTGGAAAAAAATTGATCAGACCAGGTCGCCGTTAGAGGCGGCCACACTCTCCACGAGGCTGACCGAGAATAGACAAGCGCTTTTGTTATCGCACCGTTCGGGCTGAGCCTGTCGAAGCGCATCAATAGCATCCTTTGACAGGCTCAGGATGAATCGAGTGTGCAAGATAATTAACGCTTGACTGCACTAATCACTTCGCCCCCTACCTGCTATTTCCCAACTTTCCTCCACCACCCCCCCTCTAACTCCATATAAACGACTAAAGTTGTTCAACGTGGTATCACAATAACTGGGGATCAAAATCAATTTCTGACCTGTTCATTTGATTGATCGGATCGCGGGATAGTAGCAGATATGCTTAACAGAACTGAACTCAAAGGCACCAAGAAAGGAATCAGCCGGTTTCACTGCTGTAAAACCGGCTTTGAGAGGGGATTACTTTTTAATCATTCCCAACAGGGTCTTATCGGCTTTCTCGCCATAAGGAGGCAACATGCCGCCTAAAGCCTGCAGATTGATCTTGGTCTGGGTAAAGATTGAACGGGCATGACTGAATGTTTTGAAACCTTCTGGTCCATGGTAGTTACCCATACCACTGTCGCCGACTCCACCAAACGGCAAATCTTCGCAGCTAACATGAGCCATGACATCATTGATGCAAACACCTCCGGATGTTGTGTTATCCAGAACTTTACGGACTTCAGCGCCTTTTTTCGGGCCAAAGAAATACAATGCCAGAGGTCTGGGATTAGCATTGATATAGTCAATGCATTCATCCAGTTTTTTGTAGCTTTTCACACAGAGCAGTGGTCCAAACAGCTCATCCTGACTCACTTTCATATCCGTTGAAGGATCAACAATCAGGGTTAACGGGATTTTATGAACACCCTGCTGCTTTGAGAAATCTTCATTCGCCGGATTAATCTCACGGACATCACCACCTTTATCTTTGGCATCCTGGATATACCCCAATATACGCTGATAGTGACGCTCATTAATCACCGACGAGTAATCCGGATTATTCAGCATAGTGGGATACATTTCCGCCACAATACTGGAGGCATGTGCCAGAAACTCTTCACGCTGATCCTCAGGCACAAAAACATAATCCGGTGACAGACAAACCTGCCCCACATTCAATGTTTTACCGGCCAGGATACGACGAGCCGCTTCTTTCAGGTCAGCATCTCTGGAAATAATCACGGGTGACTTACCACCCAGCTCCAGCGTCACGGGTGTAAGATGTTCCGCTGCCGAACGCATGACATGGCGAGCAATAGAAGTTGCTCCTGTAAAGATCAGATGATCCAGAGGCAAACCGGAGAAAGCAGCACCCACTTCAGGCCCTCCCAGGAAACCCGCACACTCTTCTTCTTTGTAGTACTTTTTGATCAGTGTATGCAGGAGTGCAGAGGTTTCTGGCGTCACTTCGGAATATTTGATCAAGGCTCTGTTGCCCGCAGCAAAAATACCCGCGAGCGGTGACACTACGGTATGAATCGGGAAGTTCCAGGTACCCAGAACACCAATCACGCCTTTTGGCTGGTATTCAATACGCGCCCTGGCGCCGAACAGATTCATGGGAACAGGCGCCTTTCTTTTTTCAGGCTTCATCCAGGTCTTCAGAGACTTGCGGGTATGCTTGAGGGATTCAAGCGTTGAATAGATATCAGACATCAAGGTTTGGTGACTGGAGCGATGACCAAAGTCCTTGCTCAGCGCCACCACCATTTCATCTCTATGGTCATGAACCAGGTCGATCAAACGATTCAGACGATCAATTCGGACTTCTGCCGTGACAGGGCCTTCTTCCAGATAAGCCGCTTTCTGACGATCCAGTACAGCCTGCATATCGACAGTACTGACATCAATCTTCTCTTGTACGGTCATTTCTCCACCCTCTTTATTATTCTTTTTACCGTGAACCTTTTTGCATTCCCGGGGGAAGAAAAATGATTCAGTCGCTCATGGCGGTTTGAAATAATTTTCGCCAAATATTGCAGGGTCTTACAGAAACCGTTGACTCATCGTTTCAACATCAACGGTCTCGAGTCTATTATCGCAAGGGTATCCCAACCCTAAACGCTTGGAATCGTCCGAAATAATGACACACTCGTGTAAAATTAGAAAGGGTTTATAAAAATATTTAAGACAACCAACTCAGGCAACCACACGTGCCACTCACAAGAGCTTCTAACATTTTTTGAGCCCATAAAAAAACCCGGGACTTAAACCCGGGTTTTATACTGCCACAACAGAATCAGGCTGAAAGCGATGCAGTAAAGTCCAGCATACGATGCAGAGGAATCAGTGATTTAACTCGCAGCGCATCATCTACTTCTACTACGTTCAGTTCGCCAGGCTTTTCCAGACACTGAACCAGTGCTTCCAGAGAGTTCATCGCCATCCAGGGGCAATGAGCACAACTCTTACAGGTAGCACTTTCACCCGCAGTGGGCGCTTCTACAAAGGATTTATCCGGAGAGGCCTGCTGCATTTTGTAAAAAATGCCACGGTCTGTCGCCACAATAAAAGTAGAGTTTGGCATATCCTGCGAAGCTTTCAGCAGCTGACTGGTAGAGCCAACAACATCCGCTACTTGCACGACAGAGTCAGGAGATTCCGGATGAACCAGAACCGCTGCATCAGGGTAAACCTGTTTAAGGTCTTCAATACCCTTAGCCTTGAACTCCTCATGAACGATACAACTACTATCCCAGAGCAGCATGTCTGCCCCTGTATTCTTCTGGATGTAACTGCCCAGATACTTATCCGGACCCCAGATGATTTTTTTATCCTGATCCATCAGGTGCTCAACAATATCAACAGCACAACTGGAGGTTACTACCCAGTCGGCTCGTGCTTTTACTGCAGCAGAGGTATTCGCATAGACGACCACCTCACGATCAGGATGCTGATCACAGAAGGCAGAAAATTCATCCACAGGACAGCCTAGATCCAGAGAGCACTCTGCTTCTAATGTCGGCATGAGAACACGTTTCTCAGGACTGAGAATCTTGGAAGTCTCACCCATAAAGCGAACACCGGCAACGACCAGCGTGTCAGCTGAATGGTCACGACCAAACCGGGCCATTTCCAGTGAATCGGCTACAAAACCACCGGTTTCTTCCGCCAGAGCCTGAACTACAGGGTCAGTGTAATAATGAGCAACGAGAACAGCATTTTTCTGTTCCAGGAGCTCACGCACCTTCTGTTTCAGCGCTTGTTCTTTGTCTTCATCCAGGCCCTGTATGGATGCGCCACTCAGGTGCTCCTGAACAAATGCTTTATCACTAAGTACACTCATAAAAATCGGTCTGAAAGTCTCTTAAAGACATAATTAGGCAAATTGGGTCGATATTAACACAATTGAAAAATTCAGGCAGCCGGGAAAGAAGAGATAAAAACAAGAGAGGGAAATGGTGGGTCGTGTAGGATTCGAACCTACGACCAATTGGTTAAAAGCCAACTGCTCTACCAACTGAGCTAACGACCCGATGCGGCGACATAATACTCAGCCGGATAAATCTTGCAAGTCTTTTCTTCTCCGGCGTTTATATCCTCCTCATATGACCGCGCCAGCTCTGTTATTTCTTTGAATACGGGTCTATTTATTGTGTCAGCTCTTGTGGAAATCAATTTACAGTCAAACCTTGTCATCCTTGTTATGAATGAAAAGGTTTCACTCGCTCATGGCTGATTTATGCGTGCCCTGATTGCAATGCTCAAGCATGAAACCAACTCTTTTTCTCCGCTGGTCACCCATCTAAAGCGATTCAAAGAGTGGACCTTGCTGTATGACGAGCAGATAGTAGAGCAGTTTTCAAATACCAACTCTGCAACAGGCGGTTACCTGCAACTTCTGGATGAGCTCAGGATTCCACTGATAACACCTGTAGCCGCCGAAGCCATGCCATCAGGTCCTGTGGATGATGAAACATTCTGGTAACTGAAAGAAAAAATTATCGAAGGTCTTAAAAGAACAGACTTCTGCCTGCTGGATCTACATGGGGCCATGATCACCCGGAGCAACCTGGATGCCGAGGGGCTGCTTCTGAAAGAAATCCGTCAGCTATACCGCTACTAAAAACCTACGACAATCACTGATTATCTGGGTTTATCTACACCGTCAACACGGCTGCATACCGAAGTATGTCTTACGCCACTCTTGTGTAGGGTTTAAGGTCGAGCTGTAACGTGTCTCGACCATATCTATCTAAATTAACTGAGGCGTTGAAGTCTCGGTTATGGTGGGCTTTACAGCTTGGGCAGTCCCACCACTGGACACCAAGAACCACAGCATCATTTTTATGGCCACAGCCACTGCATGTCTTGCTGGACGGGAAGAACCTGTCAGCAATGACCACTTCGCGCTGCCGTAATTCGGCCTTGTATTCAATGAACTGGCGCAACATTCCGAAACCTGCGTCGTTCACAGCCCGGGCCAGTTTGTGGTTCTTCGTCATGCCACGTACATTCAGGTCTTCAATAGCGATAACGCTGAAGTTTGCCGTCAGATAATCACTGACCTCATGCAGAATGGCCAGACGTTGGTTGCTGATGCGATAGTGAAGTTTGGCAACCGCTTGCTTGGCTTTCGCACGGCGGTT
>NZ_JOKH01000004.1:41064-206772 GCF_000722635.1 Endozoicomonas numazuensis
CAGCACGCCAACGATGTGCAGGAAGTTGAACCTGCGCTTCAGGCGCTGACAGAAGCCATTGATGATGCAGTTGTAGGTATGTGGAGCATGGATAATGGTTACTTTTCAGGGCCAAACCTGCATGCTGTGGATGAGCACGGAATAGACAGTTATATCGCTACCGACAGAGAAGAAAAGCCGGCTACGGATGACCTTGAAGACAGCGATCGAAAATTTGTCAAAGCAGATTTTACATACGAGATAGAATCAGATGTGTTTATCTGTCCGGCGGGCGAACAGATGGTTACCGACCCTGCCAGTAAAGCCAAGAGAAAGAGTTACAGAGCAAATAAGGATGTATGCAAGAAGTGCCCTTATCGCTTCAGATGTAGCGGTTCGAAGAAAAGTGCGGGGCGTGTCATTCGTACAGACAAATTTGAAGTTGCACGTCAGGCCATGACTAAAAAAATGGAGACAACCGAGGCGAAAAGCATCTATGAGCGTCGCAAGGTGATAGCAGAGCCGCCGTTTGGTCAGATAAAGAACTCTGGATTCAGGGGCTTCAACCTGCGAGGGAAGGAGAAAGTTGAGGCCGAGTTCTCATTGGTATGCACAGCTCATAATTTCAAAAAATTTGTGAAGGCGGTCTCAACGGGATCAGTCCGCCTTGAAGATTTGGAAAAGGTTAAAAAAGCGGCATAAAGGCCAGGAAAAGGTGTAAATCTGCCAAAATGGGAAAAATCCCGCATAAAGGCGGTTATTTTTTGCCCATGTTTGAATTATAAAAGCTCATTGCCGCTCTCGTTGACCTATTCTCGGACAGCCTCCTAGCCCCCCTGTACCCACTAACCGAAGATGGCGACTTCAGCTAAAGCCGGAGACTCAACCATGCTATCGATAAAAACAGAAATATCAGTAAGTTTTATAAACACCCTCAGAACTGACCAGATAACCCCCCCTGAAACCTGCTCAAAATCGACTACGATTAAGCCATTCCATCTAATCCTGTTATAAGAAGGTAGTCTCATGTCACTCAAAGGACTAAGGCCTCTCTCCCTCTTTATTGCTTCTGCCTTACTGTCGCTTCAAGGGGTCAGTGCTGGCCAGGGGGGAGCCCAGTTTCTTGGCAGTAAAAAACTGGGTTACAGTGAGGAACAGCCTATTCTCGGAATTTCATCCATCCGATATGATCAGGCTCATCATCAATTCATCCTGCTCTCAGATGACACAGGTGCTGTTCAAAATTACTATTCAAAAAACGCCCCGTCTCGCTTCTATTCTATTTCGGCAGATCACCTGATCAACCAAAACGGTATAGTCAAACATACATCTGCACTCCTGGAAGCAACTGGAGACTCGATAGTCGAGACACCTATTGAACCAAACCATACAGTGCAAGGGATCGAAAATGGCCAGATTGATACAGAAGGTTTCGATTTTCTGGAAGACAATGCCTTTCTCGTAGCCTCAGAACAAAATGCTGTTTATCCAGTTGCCCTGACCGCCCCCTGGCTTCAGCTTCCCGGCTGGTCAGTAAGGAGTAAGCTTTTAAAAGTTGGCAGAGATGGCTCTCTTCTTGGTGTGTATTATTTCCCTCAGGAATTCTCTAATACCGGCTGGCGTTTTGACCTGAAGATTCCTCACTGGGTGCCAATAGCCTATGACGCAGAGTTCAACTGGCAAAGTACGGACCCTGACAGAAAAGGAGTCAAGCGTAACCGAGGCTTTGAAACTGTCACCAAAATTCCGGGAACCCTCAATTACCTGTCCATCACCGAACAAGGCATTCTGCAGGATGAGAAAGACTGGAACTATTTATTCGGTCCGGCACCCAGCCGAGTATTGCTTTTCTCCATGGCTGAGTCTGTCAATAGGGTGTCAGACGACATAAAGCCTGACGCTCAATACTATTATCAACCTACTTCAGTACCGGAAAAACTTTACGACCCATTGACCGAGGTTATTGTCCAAAGTATCAGTGACGCCCAGGCAATCAATGACCACCAACTCCTAGTGATCGAGAAAAACTTCATCAAGAAAGCCAATCGAAACACCGTCAACTATTCTTACTCCGAGGTTTATCTTGTTGACCTCAGAGACCCATTACCTGCAGTACCTTTCAACGGATACTTTGGCAACAACAGTTCAGCAGTAAAAGTAAGCACCATAAAACATCAAACAACCGCATTCCCCGTTTTAAGAAAACAGCTTCTGGTAAGCACCCGGGATTTTGAAGGCACCTTCCCGGATTTCAAACGACTCAACATAGAAGGCGTGACATTAGGGCCTGATGGTGCAGATGGAAGCAAACGACTGGTTCTGGTCAGTGACAATGGCGCCAGTAACCCCAAACCCAAGAGTACTGATATTCTCTTCTTCAGAATCCCGGATAAGTTATTGGAAATGAAATAAGGCATTCTGGCTGCTGCTATAAGTTCAGAGAGAGCAGCAGCCAGAATCAACTCTTTACAAACTTCGGTTTCTCAAGACTCTATATAAGGGGTTGGATCTGCTACACCGGCTTCTTCAAAACCTTTGCTGCGGTAACGACAACTATCACACACACCACAGGCACGCCCCTGACCATCCGCCTGATAGCAGGAAACGGTAATGCCGTAATCTACTCCCAAACGGCTGCCTTCCTTTATGATCTCTGCTTTGGTCAATTCAAGCAGGGGAGCGCGAATATGGAAGTGATCGCCTTCAATGCCGGCCTTGGTGGCCAGATTCGCCATTTTCTCAAACGCTTCCAGGTAAGCAGGACGACAATCCGGATACCCTGAGTAGTCCACATCGTTAGCACCAATAAAAATATCTCTGGCCCCAAGTATTTCAGCCCAACCAAGTGCCAGGGAAAGAAATACGGTATTTCGAGCCGGAACATAGGTCACAGGAATACCCTCACCCAGCTCCTCAGGCACATCAATCTCATCATCCGTCAAAGCGGACCCACCCAGATCACGTAAATCCAGCTTCAGGGTTTTATGATCTTTAGCGCCCAGCTCTTTTGAGACTCGAGCAGAAGCTTTCAGCTCCACTCTATGGCGCTGACCGTAATCAAAGCTGACGGTATAGCACTCATATCCCTGACCTCTGGCGATAGCCAGTACAGTGGAAGAATCCAGACCACCGGATAATAAAATGACTGCTTTTTTTGTCATGCTCATTGTTCCTAATTTTCTTCGCGTATAGCTGTTTAGGCCAAGCTATTAATTCCCGGTCAAGTTCCCGGTACAACCAAGCGTTAAACCCAGACCGTTCGCGCTGAGCTTGTCGAAGTGCATTACCAGCATCCTTCGACAATTTCAGGATCCGTGGAGTTTTGCAGGAGCTTTAACGATTAATACCAATCAAACTTTCAAACCCCGTTATGAGCAAGCCATTTGAGTCCAATAGGCAATACCCACAGGGCATAAAGGCGGGGTGAGGAGTCATAGCCGTAGCTATGGCGACGATCCCCAACGCAGAATATTGGACTCAAATGGCTGCACAATAGGGGATTTTGAAAGTGCGATTGGTATAACTCCATTAGACCCCGGTTTTATCACCCCAGATCACGCGATGTAATTGCACCTGGAAGCGAACGGGGAGCTTGTCAGAAATAATCCAGTCAGCCAGCTGGTCAGGTCCCAACTGATCATTAACCGGTGAAAAAAGGACATCAGACACTCGGTTGGCCAGGTTGTACTGCAACATTTTACTCACTGACCAGTCATAATCTTCCCGGTTAGCCACCACAAACTTGACCTGATCATTGGCCGTAAGGTGCTGAATATTCTCGTACAGGTTTCTATGACTCTCGCCCGATGCAGGTGGCTTGAGATCCATAACTTTGACGACACGATCATCCACCAGGGAAACATCCATCGCACCACTGGTTTCCAGAGAAACTTCATACCCTTTATCCGACAACTGCTCAAGCAGAGGCAGACAGTTCGGTTGTCCCAGAGGCTCACCACCTGTCACACAGACATATTTTGCGCCGTAGCCTTCTACTTCTTTAACAATTTCATCCAGAGACATACGAGTCCCCCCATGAAATGAATACTCTGTATCACACCAGGTGCAACGGAGAGGACACCCCGTCAGACGGACAAATACAGTAGGCAGGCCCGTAGTCCGGGACTCCCCTTGTAAGGAATGAAATATTTCAGTAATTCTGAGGGTATCAGCAGTCATTGAGCTCTCACCAGACGTTCAGGCTGGCAATACTAGGAGTCCACCCGACTTAAGTCAATTTCGGCTTAAACAGCCATGAGCGGGAAATGAGGCTCACCCCGAAACATGAAAATGGCTACATGGCCTGATAGAGCTACATTTTCATAGTAAACAGTACTGACAGGGAGAATAATTGCCGAGGTGAGGAGAAGATCGACATACCCACCCAAGCAGGTGGGCATATTCCATCAGGAACCGGACATATTCCTGAGGTAGGTATCAGACAATCTGGCCGCAGCACTGCCCGGGTATTGACTGATCACTGATTCAAGGCGCTTTCTGGCAGCCTCTTTTTCGCCCTGAAGATCAAGAATCCTGCCTAACTTATAGGTCGCGTCTGGTACTTTAGGGCTTTTCGGATAATCATCAATCAGAGCCTGAAAATCACCTTGCGCTTCTTTATATTTACCCTGAGCCATCTGAACCTCACCTAACCAGTATTGAGCGTTATCTGAAAACTGCCCTTTGGGATAGTCTTTCAACAAGGCGCTCAACGCAACGACAGCGTCATCAAAACGCTTATCTTTGATCAGGGAGAAAGCAGCTTGATAAGCAGCCTCTTCACGACTATCGGATTGACTTACCGGAGGCTTACTACCAATAGCGGGTAAAGTAACGGGCAAACTGGAGGAACTTCGGACAGACGCAGGTGCTGAGCCAGAAGACTCACCCAAGCGAGAAATACGTTGATCAAGATCCAGGTAACGATCTCTGTTTTCTTGTTGCAACTGTTTGATCTGGTAGGCCTGCTCTTCTACCTGCCCTCTGAGGGTCATGATCTCCTGACGAAGCTCATCCACCAGGTTCAACATGTGGGCTGTACTTCCACCCGCTGAGACCACCGGAGTCGACTCAGCCTCTGGCTGAAGTTGCACACTCTCAACAGAATCATTCATGCCTGAAGGCTGGGAGTCCACCACAGGTACCTGTGCCTGAACTTGAGTGGCCATCAGGCCGGCAATAACAAGTGCCGGTAGCGAACAAAAAGCAGAACAAACAGATCGTTTCAGTTGCATTCAGTCTCATTCCCTGTCGGGCAGCCATGAACCTGAATTGCTGCCCACTCAATAGTATTCATACCAATGAATAGGCCATGGCTGCATTATGAAATCAATACTTTTCTTTCGCTATTGGCACTAGGAGCCTGTCCGAGAATAGACAGGTCGGCCTAAAATCCAGAAAGAACGGCCCCTTTTTCCGATGAATTTGATTGAATAGGCCCACTATTCGCACAAATACCTCGAAAAAACGGCCTCGTTCTACTGAATTTTATTCTCGACCACTATTCTCGGTCAGGCTCCTAGGAGGCTGTCCGAGAATAGACTGCCCGGCCTAAAATCCAGAAAGAACGGCCACCTTTTCCACTGAATTTGCTTAAATAGATCAACTATTTGCACAAATTCAGTGAAAAAGCCGACTCGTTCTACTGAATTTTATGCTCGGACGCTATTCTCGGACAGCCCCTTAGTTGATCACAATGTGAGCGCGACGGTTTTTCGCCCAGGCTTCAGCATTGTGAGCTGGATCCAGAGGCTTTTCAAAACCAAAGCTGATCACTTCGATGCGACTTGGAGAAACACCCTTGGCAACCAGGTAGTTTTTCACAGCATTGGCACGACGCTCACCCAGAGCCAGGTTGTAGGTACGGGTTCCACGCTCATCGGTATGACCCTGAATAATGATATTCTTGCCACGGCCTTCACGAGAATTCAAAAAAGCAGCTTGTACGTCCAGGGACTTATAGTCGTTCTCGCTCAGCTTAGAGCTATCAAAACCGAACTGGTAAGTAGTCTGGCTCAGCATTTGTTCAATTTGCTCAGGAGTAGCCTGAACATCACCGCTGTCGAGAACAGCCTGAACAGCTGGATCCAGTACAGGTGTAGTTTCAATCACAATTTCTTCAGTGATAATTTCAGGGGCAGTATCTACAGAAGAAGTGCTTTCGCCACCGGTAGAGGCACAACCCGCCAGCCAGAGTGCAGTAGCAGACAGTGCGGCGGCTTTGACAAAATTGGCAAAACGCATGACAAGCTCCAATCGTTTGTTCAGTGTTGGTAAGTCAAAAATCAATGATTTGATTGATGCAGTACAGTATCAGAACTGCAGACTCCGGACTAGCCCGAATACCAAGGGAGTCAGCCGAACTTGTGACTATTTCGACCTAAAATCCAGAAAGTGTGTTCATCTCTTCAAAACTTTAAGCATTAAGCCATAAATCCGTCTGCTTCCCAGGTGAACCTGTCCATTCCGATTTTAGCGCTGTGTACCTAATGACGGTCCCCAAACCGGCTCTCTGACATCACCCTCGGCCGATGGCAGGCGATATTTTACTCGACCATCAGCTGTGACAATGCCCAACTCTCCATTTCTGTTCCCCGTTACCGCATAAATCAGACGACGCCCCCCCGGAGAAACACTGGGTGAATCTTCAAGTCGGGCAGAGGTCAGCAAACGCAGTCGCCCGGTATCAAGATCCAGAATCGCGATGTTAAATTCTGCAGCACCCTGCCCTTTATGAACCAGTGCCAGCGATTTCCCATCAGGGAACACTTTAGCACGGGCATTAAACTTACCGGTAAATGTCAGTCGTTTGGGCTTTCCCTCGGCAACCACTGTGCCATTCGACAATCTGTTAACACCCACCTTATAGATCTGGGCACTGCCTCCCCGGTTAGAGGTAAAAATCAGACTTTTGCCATCAGGCATCCAGTCCGGCTCCGTATCAATGGAGAAGTGCGAAGTAATCTGGCTGAGCTTATTGGTAGCCAGATCCATCACATAAATATCCGGGTTATTCCCTTTAGATAGCACCAGTGCAACCTGTTTACCATCCGGAGAGAAAACAGGTGAACTGTTTAACCCTTTATAACCGGTCAGTTTCTGACGTTTGCCGGTAGCCAGTTCCTGTACAAAAATGGCAGGGCGTCCAGATTCAAAAGACACATACGCCACACGACTACCGTCGGGTGACCAGCTGGGAGACAGTATAGGCTCTCTTGAGCGAAGTATCTCGCGCTGACGCTGACCATCTGCATCCGCATAATTTAGACGGTAATCTGTGCGTTCGACACTTTTACGATTGGCAGTGACGTACATAATACGGGTAGAGAAGTCGCCGGGAATGCCAGTAATCTTTTCATAAACTGCGTCACTGATGTGATGTGCCAATCCACGCAGCTGACTTTCGACGCCTCGCGCCTTGCCCTTCAGAATGCTTTTCTGACGAACAATATCAAACAACTGATAGTCCACTTCAAAGGTATTGCCTTCCTGTTTCACCTGCCCGGTTACAAGGTAGGAAGCTCCCAGTATATTCCAGTCGCGATAGACCACATCTTTTGCACCGGAAGGAAAGCTGAGCATATCTTTGCGCGGTAATGGCGCAAAAAGCCCACTCAGTCGCAGGTCATTTTCTACGACAGTTGCCATATCTTCAGGCAGTATTTTCTTGCCATTCCAACTGAAGGGAGACACTCCCACCTTGACGGCCTTGTCATTACCCTGTGTCACCTCAATCGTAAGAATGGCCTGAGCATTCTGCATTGCCATCAACAAGGCGGCAAACATCAGCCAGAGATTAATACGACGAAAGACGCCTTCCCTGAACAGCCCCTGCCCAGCTATTGAGCTATTCGTCAAACCGATAGAAAACCATTGCACTAGTTGCTTCATCTCACCAGATCCTCTGGCCTGAACCTAAAGTTAACGCGCTTGAACTTGTTATCGAACACTCGCCGCTCCAGTTTTTTCAATTCAGGAAAAGGCGCAGCCCTCTGTATCGCCTGTATGACAGAACGATCATAAGCATCATTACCACTGCCTTCCAGCAGTCGCACTTCCAGCAGATCGCCATAGGGAGACAGGCTCAGCTGGACAAGAGCAATCATACCATTTCGAGCACTGGGTGGCCGGTTCCAGTTTTCAGCTATTAAGCTCCCTAGTAACTGCTGATAATAAGCCACTTCACCAGCATCTTTTTCCGCCTGTTCGGCAGCAGCGGCTTGAGCCTGTTCACGGACAACCCGCTCTTGCTCCAACTGTTTGAGCAACTCTTCCTGCTGCTGTTTTTTTCTTTTGTCTTCGGCAGCCTGGCGCTGCTTGCGCTCACGCTCTTTTCGAGCAACCTCTTCTTTCCTGGCTTTCTCTTTAGCGGCCTGTTCTTTTTTCAGGGCGAGCTCTTTTTGCTTTTTAATGTCTGCTTGCCGACGAGCCTCATCTCTGCGTTTCTGTTCAGCTCGTTCACGGGCTTTTCGTGCGGAGTCTTCAGTATCCCTGGTCGCGTCCACCACCGGTTTTGGTGCGGGCGGTTTGGGTTGAGCAACTTCTACGACACTGGCTTTTATGCTTCTGGGCGGCACAATCCTTAGCTCATCTTCAGATGACCAGTTCCAGGACAGAAGACCCAGTATCAGGATATGCAGCAGTATAGAAACCACGACTGCAAACCCATAACCCTGAAACAGCTTATGACTGAAAAAAGCACCGATCAATGGAATCTTCTTCATTACAGCCCTGCGTTCCACACAACCATGGTGATGGCTTGTCCTGATTGATCGTCAACCTTCAGGTAAAACCCTTCGATCATCAGCGCTTTGCCCCTTCATCAAGCGACGCTGGATCTGTAATCAATCCAACATCGTTAACTCCCGCCTCCTGCAGCCTGGCCATCAGTTCAATAACCGAGCCATAATTGACCGCGCGATCCCCCTTGATCAATACCTGAGTCTGAGGGCTGGCTGAAAGGACCTTGCCTACCTTTTCACTGATATCATCCATTCCCTTGGCACTTTCCTGGTCACCTCCCAGGTCTATAAAGTACTTTCCGTCTGACTGGATCGAAATAATCAATGTCTTGGCATCATCAGGCAGTGGCATTGGCTTGCTGGTTGTTTTTGGCAACTCTACCTTTACCCCTTGAGTCAACATCGGGGCACTGACCATAAAGGCCACCAGCATCACCATCATGATGTCGATAAACGGCACCATGTTAATTTCTGACATCGGCTTACGCCGGGTTCTGGATCGAGCCATAATGTTTACTCGCTCCCTCAGCTTGCACGATGACGGCTGTGAACCTTTCGGTGAAGAATACTGGAGAACTCATCAGCAAAGGTCTCATAGTTCGCAAGCAGCGCCTCCACCCTTGAAGCATAACGGTTATAAGCAACAACCGCAGGAATAGCAGCGACCAGACCAACAGCTGTTGTCATCAGGGCTTCAGCAATACCTGGAGCAACAGAAGCCAGCGTGGCCTGCTGTACATTTGCTAAGCCACGGAACGAGTTCATGATGCCGACTACGGTACCAAAAAGGCCTACATAAGGGCTGGTTGAACCCACACTGGCCAGAAAAGGCAAATGTGTCTCTAGCTTTTCCTGCTCACGGGATATCGCCACCCTCATGGCTCTTTGGGTTGCCTCCATGACAGCATCGGCATCTTCAGTACCCTGAGAACGCATCCGGGAGAACTCTGTGAAGCCAGAACGAAACACTTGCTCCAGTCCTCCTGGATCTTCTTCTTTATCCAGTTCTTTGTAGAGCTGAGTCAGATCCATTCCAGACCAGAAGCGATCTTCAAAAGCCTGCATGTTCTGATGCGCTGAACGAATCAATAAACCACGCTGAACAATCATGACCCAGGAAACAACCGATGCCATCACCAGCATTATCAGCACCAGCAAGACGATCCAGCTGGCATTGCCAACCAGGGACCAAATGGACATGCTTTCTGCCACCGAGAACCTCGCTTTTCAATCGATAAATACGTGTTAGAGAAAACATGGCCAACAATGACTTGGGTGTCTGACCAAAATCAGTGACTATGTTTTCACAATAAATAGATAGTTATGGATAATACCACCAATCTCAGGACGAATTGGTGTCAGGACTTAATTTATTCCGTAAGGATTCTGTAATCGCAGTGGGTTTTCGGGTCTCACTGTCCAGGCAGGCAACAACAAACCGACCTTCACACAACAAAACATCTTCACGCCATACCTTTTGCAGGAAAGTCATTCTGGCTTTCCCCATACTTTCAACCTGCGCAGTCACCGTAAGAGAATCATCCAGCTGGGCAATTTGTTTGAACTGAACAGAAGCATCAACCACCACCAGTTGCTTCTTTTCCTTCAACAACTTCTGGTGATCATAACCGGTACTGCGCAGATACTCGGTTCTGGCTCGCTCCATGAACTTCAGGTAATTGACGTGATACACAATGCCACCGGCATCGGTATCTTCATAATAAACTCGAACGGGAATGGCAAAGGAATCAGTCACAGGGCAGGTCACAAAACATTGAATCAGACCAGAGACTGCCAGAGACGCCCGTGCTATGGCAAGTCAATAACACTACGAACTTCCAAAAGGATAGTGGTAGTGAGGCGCAGGATAAGCACCTCTGCTCTTGTAGGCATCGATTTTTTCTTTATCCAGCCTCTGCTTGTTCAACTGTTCTTCCTGCTCGATTCTGCGTTGCAGCAAGTCAGCAGCGGGAGCCGGTTTATCAAGACGTCTCAAGGCTTGTACTGCTTCAGGAATCCCCCACCGGGCTGCCATAGAGTAATTCTCAACCGCTTGAGCTAATGAAGCGGGCGTACCGACACCCTGCTCATAACACACACCGGCATGATACAGATCAATAGGGAGCTGACTGGAGCCATGAAGCACTTGCGAACAACCGGCAGAAGACAGGGAGAAAGGTGCTGAGTAAAGCCCTGGACGCACAGGGGTTGCTTCTGTGGTGACATGCTGGCAACCACTTAAGGCGACAAGTGCCAGAGCACAGAAACTGTAAATTCGCAGAGTTCTCATACGCATCGTAGTTACGCATCCATTATTGTCTAGGCCAGAAGCCTGTCGGGTAGTTTATACCGATTCATTGATTACCCTGATCTGAACAATCAGGTAAAAACATTTGACCCTGAAGGGCTCAGTCAGTTCCGTTACTCATCATTGCCAACTTCTCTCGAACGAATTCGATACCTGCAACATCCAGGTTTTTACACAACCTGATCAGCTGTGCAGGACAATCGCCATAACCCTCATCCTGACCCCATTGCTCAGCTCGCAGTTGCAATGCCTCAATATCACCCACGTCCATACTCTGCTCAATGACATCAATCATTTCCTGAAGCTTTCCGGCGGATACTTCGTCAGTATCGGTTTCAGCCTGTACTCTGTGATACGAATGGGACAACCAATAAGAAACCTTGCCAAACAGCTCATCAAACCTTACTGGTTTGGCAATGAAGTCACAGAATCCCGCTTCAAGTATGGTTTCACGGGTGGTTTCAGACACACTGGCCGATACCGCGATGACGTTGAGATGCCCCTGACCGGGCAGTCGATGAATCCTGCGTGTGGCTGTAATGCCATCCATAACAGGCATTTTAAGATCCATTAAAACCAGATCAAAATGCTCACTATCACAACCCCTGACTGCATCAATAGCATCATGCCCGTCTCCGGCACTGACGACTTCCAGACCTTCTGATCCCAGTGCTTCCGACAACATATTTCGATTGTCTGCATTATCATCCACTACCAGTACTTTTTTGCCTTCCGGTATCTGCTGTGCAGGCATTTGATAATCGACGGCATTCGGCAAACTCTTGCCATACCCCCCTCCTTCAACCACTGTTTCAAAAGGGATCGCAAAGCTGAAGCAGCTGCCCAGACCCTGCCCACTCTCCAACACCAGCTCTCCACCCATCGCCTTGACGAGCCGATAACTGATCGCCAACCCCAAACCTGTACCTCCTTGTTTTTGGCCGGATTTCAACTGAGTAAAGGGCCTGAACAATCGCTCTTTCTCATCCTCTCTGATTCCTATACCACTGTCTTCCACTGAGAATCTCAACCGTGTAGCTTCACCTTCCTCTGTATTCACAGAGACCGATACAAAACCAGAATCTGTAAACTTAACGGCATTGCCTACCAGGTTAATCAATACTTGTCGCAGCTTAACGTTATCCCCTACCACTTCCATTGGAATTCGTTCATCAATTTGCAGTTGCAGATTCAGTTTTTTTCTTCTGGCGACTTCTTTTACATTGGCTATCACTGTGCCCAGGGTGGCTCTTAAATCAAACGGGTGAGGGTCGAGTTCTACCCCACTGCTTTCAATTTTGGTGATATCCAGAATATCATTAATCAAGGTCATCAAATGGAAACCACAATCTTCCAGAGAGCTGAGGTTATCAAGATACCTTGGCGGAATATGCTTGTCTGAGAGTAACAGCTGAGCATATCCCAACACACCATTCAGCGGGGTGCGAAGTTCATGACTGATATTGGATAAAAACATCGACTTGGCCCGACTGGCATGCTCTGCTTTTACTTTGGCAGACACCAGTTCTGTTTCTATTTTTTTCCGCTCCGTTACGTTTCTCAACACGATCGAGATCTGAATACCGTCCGCTGAATCAAGCACGTTGCTGGAAATTTCCATAGGGAAGCAGTGCCCAAGACGATCCATCCCTGAAGACTCATAGTTTTCCAGACAAAAACTACTATACAGCTCCTGATGATATTGTCTGAGCAAAGGGTGACTGGTCCAGGATCTGTCATCAATCAACAAGGCCAATGGCATATTGATCAACTCAGCTTCACTGTATCCAAAGAGTTCCGAGACCTTACGATTGATCAGACTGATAATGCCATCTTCATTAGTGATCACCGTTGCATCAGGGGCTGAGGCAATCAGTAGCTTGAATTTTTCGGTATCACGGGCTCGATCGGTAATATCGTTCCCCATGCCTTCGATAATGCGCCCCTGCTCCGAAAACTCTGCACTGGTGGTACAAAACAACTCTATATGACGAATACTGCCGTCACGGTGACGCATTTCCACCTCAAAGACTTCTTGCCATTCACCGCCTACCAACCTTTTAAGGATTTTATTGAAAGGCTGATTCAGAGCAGACTGAGTCAGATAATCCTGCAAATTTCCCGCAAACTCCTGATCCCTGAAGCCCAATACAGCCGTGACAGATGGACTGACATGAAGAATCCTCCCCTTCTCGTCAAGATTAAAATAGAAATAACGCCCTCTGAGTTGCTGCACCAGATGGCCTATATTACTGGCTCGAGCCTGATGCAGAGAAAGCTCGCGATCCCTCAACCTTTCCAATAGCTGACTGAAACTTCGATTCAGACTGGCCGCCTCATCACGGGTATCATCATCCACGGGAGAACCATAAGAATCGGCGACTTCGTTCATTTGCCTTTTTAATTGATTGAGAGGCCGGGTAATTCTTCCTGAAACAGTCCACAGACAGAAAATAGTCAATATCAGCATCAAAAGAACCAGACCCACACTGATGACCCCGTGCTCGATCACCGGCCCCAGTAGCTCTGTTTCCAATATGCCAATACTCATATACCAGCCGGTTGACGGAATGGGCGTTGCCGTGATCCACTTCTTATCACCCCGAAGCTTCACCCTGAAATTAACCGACTGCCCTCGCATAGTCACCCGTTCCAGAGCCTCTCGATAAAGAAGACAGGGTTCAAAACTGCTGCTGGGGCGAATGGGACTGAAGAGAAACTGAGCAATCTGTTGCCCCGAGCTGGAGTGGGTCACATTGAGCTTGCTATTGCCTTCACAGGGGCCATGATGGACAAAATATTCCAGCAGCCGGAATCTGGGCATGGAGATACCATTGGCATAAACCACTGTACCTTCCTGATTGAGAATAATCAGCCGGGTATTAGGGTTATACCATTGCATCGGATCCCTTAACCGGGAGGCATTAATATCAACTCTAAGCAAGTTTCGCTGACCAGAACCTACATCAACAGGTATCAGGTAAGTGGAAGAGAAAACTTTCAGATTGGAGGGGTTAGCAGATGTATACCACTCACTTTCCTTGCGACCTCCATACAACAATTCCCTGACCATTAACTGTGAGACCACTGGAACTTGCTGGGGATCATCAGTACGCTCAAAGCCTATCTGGGAGTGACGCCAATACTCTGAGAACTGCTCACTTTCTTCTGAAATAATGCCAACACCTGTCACAACCTTATTAGTAACAAACAGTGCATTGATTGAGTCTTCAAACAGATGAACCTTTTCATCCTGATGATATTTCAACTCAACCGACAGTGCCTTGCTGCCTGTCATGATTTCACGAAGGCTGCCATCAATAACCGAGGCATAATGCAAACTCTGCTCCAGATGCCTGCGACTGATTTCAGAGGTAGCCGAATGAAACGAGAAGTAGATATAAGTGGCTGAAATCAGGCTATAGAAGATCACTGCCGGTAGCAGTGTAAATAAAGTGATCTTCTGCCTGATAGAAGTAGACATAACAGCTTGTAGAGAAGACAAGTCGCTTCAGACATGCTGCACCGGCCGACACAACCGTCAGAGGTAACAAAACATACAGAGGCTCCCTGCGACCAGAGTGACCTGTTTTTTAATTGGAATGCCATCAAAAATAGACACTCATTCAGACACTGGCCAATCTATTTCTGCCGACCAGCATCTAAACAGGCTAAGGAAGGTATTTATTCCTCAAGCTGGGGATCAAGTCCAAAGTGGAGGTAGGCGTGACGCGTAACCATCCGACCTCTTGGCGTTCTCATGATATAGCCCTGCTGAATCAGGTATGGCTCCAGCACATCTTCGATGGTATCCCTTTCTTCACTGATCGCAGCAGCCAGGCTGTCTACGCCAACGGGCCCACCATCAAACTTCTCGATCATGGCCAATAGCAAGCGCCTGTCCATATGGTCAAAGCCACTGGCATCCACATCCAGCATATCCAGTGCGGCGTCAGCTGTTTCCTTATGGATGACCCCGTCTCCCTTAACCTCAGCGTAATCCCTGACCCGTCTCAGTAAGCGGTTGGCAATCCGGGGAGTCCCCCTGGATCGACAGGCAATTTCTCCTGCCCCCTCCTTGTCAATACCCACTCCCAGAATACCGGCAGAGCGTTCAACAATGTGAGTCAGGTCTGCAATATTGTAAAACTCCAGTCGCTGAACAATACCGAAACGATCTCTGAGGGGAGAGGTCAACAGACCCGCTCTGGTTGTAGCACCAACCAGAGTAAAAGGCGGCAAGTCAAGCTTGATTGAGCGCGCAGCCGGCCCTTCACCAATCATGATATCCAGCTGATAATCTTCCATCGCCGGATAAAGAACCTCCTCCACCACAGGACTGAGCCGGTGAATTTCATCAATAAACAAAATGTCATTGGGTTCAAGGTTGGTCAGCAGAGCCGCCAGATCGCCAGCCTTCTCAAGTACCGGACCCGAAGTGGTGCGGATGTTACTGCCCATTTCATTGGCAAGAATGTGAGAGAGTGTCGTTTTACCCAACCCCGGAGGTCCGAATATCAGCGTATGATCCAGAGCATCACTGCGAAGCCTGGCTGCCTGGATAAAAATATCCATCTGCTCTTTAACTTTTGGCTGCCCTACATAGTCAGCCAATTTGACTGGGCGAATAGCTCGGTCCAGCACCTCTTCAGACGGGCGTTCCGAGGAAGATATCAATCGATCTGCTTCTATCATGTCAAGCTCGCTTTCTAGTCTCCTGAGCGTACCATCTCCGGGCTCTGAAACAAATAATGGTCACAGAGAAACAGCCTTGAGAAAGGAAATCTTTTCGCCTCTCCCAATGAAATAATTTCCATAGCAAAAAAACTTTGTACCAACGGGAACAAAAAGCTATCTTCAAAATCCAAGCTGACGTGAGCAAAACACTCTTAAGTGTGCTTTTAGTGGTGCCCACGGATGCTTCACCACTCTGCTGTCATGGCAATCTGCCTTGCCAGCCCACAACTCTACTTTTTTCAATTCTGATTAAAGGAAGTACTCAGAATGAATACACATCTGATTTCAGGAAAAGGCCTGTCCAACTCGGTTATGGCCTCTTTAATGTTCGGGCTCGTTCCTGTCTATGTACAGTTAACTGAGCTGTCCGGGAATACCCTGTTCTGGAACCGGATCATTTTCAGTGCTATTTGCCTGGCTCTTATCTGCTATCGCGTGGATAAACTGCAGGGTTTCAAAGCCATATTTCTTTGCCGAAAAACCATGCTGTCACTGTCTCTGGGCGGATTATTGGTTGGCTTTCAGTGGTGGCTCTTTGTCTGGGCGCCTGTGAATGATAAAACCCAGGATCTTTCTCTTGGCTACTTTCTATTGCCACTGACTCTGGCTCTGACAGGTAAACTAATTTTTCGCGAGCGACTGAACAAGGCTCAGTACTTTGCCATAGGCTCTGCTTTGGTGGGCGTGCTTGCCATGCTCTGGCAACAGGGCTCATTACCCTGGGTCAGCCTGGCTGTTTCGGGGCTTTACCCCGTGTACTTTATTATCCGTAAGCCTTTAAAGGTGGGCACCTTGCCGGCTCTACTGTTTGAGCATTTACTGTTTGTGCCAGCCAGTATTTTCATATTAATGAGCGATCAGAACTTTATTCAGAATCTGGGACAACCTTCTAACCTGTGGTATCTGCTGCCGGGTCTGGGTCTGCTCTGCAGTCTGTCAATGGTCTGTTACATCAGCGCATCCCGATATTTACCCGTCAGCCTGTTCGGTCTGTTAAGTTATCTGGAACCCGCCCTGATCTTTGTAGTGGCTATCACCATACTGGGAGAAAGCTTCACGACCCAGCAATGGTTCAGTTACAGCTTTATCTGGCTGGCTACCGCAGTAATCTGTGCAGACTCAGCCAGAAAGCTGGCTCAGCCAACAACTAACTGAGAGCACTTCCTTGAGGCACAACACTGTGCCTCATTTTCTCACTGCAAACCACTCAGTCTCATTAGCGGTGTAAACCATGATTCTGTATAACTACGAACCATCAATCAGATCATGCTTTTCAGTGCCTGACGAATCAGCTCTTCACTGGTCATACCTTCCTTGAACAACTTCCCAATAACCTTGCTGGCGTCCTGAGGTTTATAGCCCAGAGTGACCAGAGCACTGACCGCCTCCTGCTCAATATCTTTAGCGGCTGCAGCCATTTCACCACCGGCAATCAGAGGCTTGCCATCCAGCAGGGGAGCTGACTGCCAGCGATCCAGCTTATCTTTCATTTCAACAATCAGCCGCTCAGCTGTTTTCTTGCCAACACCTGGCAGTTTCACGAGAGTGGCCGTATCCCCCTCCTGAACACAGCGCACAAAAGCATCCGCTTCTATGCCTGAGAGCAGGGTCAGCCCCAACTTGGGGCCAACACCATTAACTTTGATCAGGGTTCTGAACAACTCCCGCTCGTCACGACTACTGAACCCATAAAGCAGCTGAGCATCTTCCCTCACCACGAAGTGGGTATAGAGCACTACCTCTTCACCCAATTCAGGCAACTTGTAAAAAACCGACATCGGAGCTTCTACTTCATACCCGACACCATGGGATTCAATCAGCAAATGAGGTGGCTGCTTATCAGCCAGACTGCCACGGATTCTTCCAATCATTTCGTCTTCCAGATCTCTTAATGTCTGACCATAAGGTCAGAACACCTAACAATACACCACGAGCCATGAACTCCTGCGGATTGTCTCCCTCTAATCACTGAGAGACATAAAATCCGGCCGCCTTAAGGAGCTGCCCATGAAAAAACTTCGAATATTTCTGGGGGCACTCTGGAAGGTTCTGCCTGAGGCAGGTCTGGCCAGTGAGTACCACCCAGCTGTAACCGGTGGTGCCATCCCTATTCCATTTATTCAATCTCAGAAATTCCTGCTTGAGGCAAACATTCCTGAACGACTGCCAAACTCACCGGAACTGGATCAACCCGAGAGAAGTTTTATCAGCTATATGCAAGGCTACAGTAGCCTACCTCTGAGAGATCGTGCCCTGGCGGCATTACGCAGTGCTCATCTCTGTAATGCCCGGCATCTGGTCTCGGATATCGCTCAATGCGCCCTGGATACTGGTCTGACAGCCAGTGACATACAAATGGCTTCTCGCGGACACCTGGCACCAGGCTGGAGTCATCAGCAACGCCTGATCCTGAGAACCACTGAAGAACTCTATAAAGATCAGATCATAGGTTCTGCAAACTGGAGAGCACTGAAAAAAATCTATACGCCGCAACAGATTCTAGACCTGGTACTTTGTATTGCCTCATTCCACCTCTGCGTTTACCCGAACTAAAGGCTAAGGCTTCCCCGTGAGACGCCTGCGGCGAGTGCCTGTAGCACCGGCCATTCTGACCAGACTGGAACGGGTATGAGAATGGCAGAGAGCAACCGCCAGAGCATCAGCAGCATCTGCCTGGGGCGTATCACTCAGTTCCAGTATGGACTTCACCATATGTTGAACCTGAAACTTATCGGCTGAGCCTTTACCCACCACTGCCTGTTTGACCTGACGGGCAGAATATTCCGAGACTTCAATATTATGGTTGACCACGGCAACAATAGCGGCCGCTCTTGCCTGCCCCAGTTTCAAGGCAGAATCCGCATTTCTGGACATAAAAACTTGTTCCACACCAACAGACTGAGGGGAATAACGCTCTATTAAAGTAGTGATGCCATCGTATATCTGTTGCAACCGTTCAGGCAAAGCGGCCTCCTTGATGCGAATACACCCGGAAGCTACATAGTGTGTCTTGTTACCTACTTCTTCAATTAATCCATAGCCGGTAATTCGTGAACCCGGATCTATGCCCATTAGAATGGCCATTCAGAATGTATTCTCAAGTCAGAAATCGCAATGTTCCATGACAGCCGCTTACCGTGAAAAACATTGAACCAGATCGCACTTCCTATGTAGGGATAACGCATCTTTTGTTTTGGTCATGGCTGTTTACTGACGTATCCCTGGCATCACTGCCTGTAACTGTCAGTGACACAATGACTGAAAACCTCTTTCAGCGGGAATTCCGTAGTCATGGTTATTACACCAATATACTGTACATCCATACAACATACCAGTGACTCACCCGGGTATCAGAAACTTACAATTCAAGAACACTGTATTACCAAACTCGCCTGTGAGTAACGGCGGAAGCAGCTTAGTATTTCCCCGGTATTTCTTTCATCGATTTAACCGAAGAAAGATAGTCTTTATCACTCGTACTGATTTACTCCATAAAATGATCTGGAAACGATCAATGCCTGATCTCGTAAGAACATTAATGATTATCACCGGTATCATTGTTGTACTGTTTATGCTGCTGATAGGTTTCAATGTCTGGGCTTTTACCAACGTTCCAGCCAGACTGGTGTCACCGGCAAAAAGTTCAACTCATAACAGCTTCTTTACTCAGAATGCTTCTCCGGTAATGACCCCTTCCAAATGGGCATCATGACTCCCATACACGCCTACCGTCGCTTTAATTAATGTATTTATCACTTTAAAAAAACGAGAGCACTCGTTATAAAATCAATACCTGCCTGACCGGTTCACTGACAATGGCCAGATGTCTCTGATTACTTTTCAGAAACTGTTTTACGAAAAGATATTTCTGAATGTTGCTCAACAGTTTGCTCCCAATATCAAAGAGTACTGGGTCTATTCACTGGCAGTGGCTATGAACAAGGTGGGAATCAGTCAGGGCGTCGCAGGATACTGTCTTACACAATATTTTCAGTTGAAGGGATGGAGTTACGGATTTAATTATTCGCTGATTCTTATTTCAGCCTATAAAAGCTGAATCATGCAGGCAGAAGTTCTGCCTGCACTCACTGCAATGAATCAGTCCAGCTGTTCCATTACTTCGGCAGGAATATCTGCATTGGTGTAAACGTTTTGAACGTCGTCCAGATCTTCCAGACGATCCACCAGCTTCATGATTTTTTCCGCACCGTCCTTGTCCAGCTCAGTCTGGGTAGAAGCAATCATGGCGACTTCTCCACCCGCTGGCGTCAGGCCTGCAGCTTCAATGGCTTCTTTAACCGCCATGAACTCAGTCCACTCAGTCACCACTTCAATAGAACCGTCATCGTTGGCTACAACGTCTTCAGCACCAGCTTCCAGAGCGGCTTCCATAACCGTGTCTTCATCCAGACCCGGCTCAAAGAAGACCTGTCCTTTGCGCTCGAACAGATAGGCCACTGAACCATCCGTACCCAGGTTGCCACCGTGCTTGGAGAAGGCATGACGCACTTCTGCAACGGTACGGTTACGGTTGTCTGTCAGACATTCAACCAGAACCGCAATACCACCAGCACCGTAACCTTCGTAGGTGACTTCTTCCATGTTGGAATCGTCGTCACCACCCGCACCACGAGCAATGGCACGATTGATGGTGTCACGAGTCATGTTGGCACCCAGAGCTTTGTCTACAACTGCACGCAGCTTGGGGTTATCTTCAACATTTCCGCCACCCTGTTTGGCAGCCACCACCAGTTCACGAATGATCTTGGTGAAGACCTTGCCACGCTTGGCATCCTGAGCGGCCTTACGGTGCTTGATATTGGCCCATTTACTATGACCTGCCATAGAAAATACCCTTTATCTCTTCTTCATCAGAAGTCCGGTTAAGCAACCGGACTTCTGGAATTTATCTTAAAAACCTTTCATCACATTGAGTCACGAAAGGTTATTTCCAGCTCACAACGGTTAACTGCCCACTAACACTGATTAGTGGCTGGTTGCAGAGGCTGGATCGCGACGGATACGAATATTCAGATCACGCAGCTGGGTTCCATCCACTTCACCCGGAGCCTGTGTCAGCAGACATGCAGCAGACTGGGTTTTCGGGAAGGCGATTACGTCACGGATGTTATCCGTACCGCACAGCAGCATAACCAGACGATCCAGACCAAATGCTAGACCGCCATGAGGAGGCGCACCGTATTTCAGAGCGTCCAGCAGGAAGCCAAACTTCTCCTGCTGTTCTTCTTCCTCAATGTTCAGAATACGGAATACCGTCTGCTGCATGGCCTCGTTGTGAATACGAACAGAACCACCACCTACTTCATAACCGTTGATCACCATGTCATAAGCGCGGGACAGCGCTTCAGCAGGGTTAGCTTCCAGCTCTTCCGGTGTACTGGTTGGTGCTGTGAACGGATGGTGCAATGCAGTCAGCCCGCCGTTGTCCGTTTCTTCAAACATCGGGAAGTCAATAATCCACAGTGGTGCCCAGTCTGTCGTGAACAGATTCAGGTCAGTACCGACCTTGCAACGCAGAGCACCCAGAGCTTCGTTAACCACCTTCTCTTTATCAGCACCGAAGAACACAATGTCGCCATTCTTCGCGTCCAGACGCTCCATGATCTTCATGGTGACATCGTCGCCCAGGAACTTGATGATCGGAGACTGCAGGCCGTTAGCACCGTTTTCGATCTCGTTAACCTTGATCCAGGCCAGACCTTTGGCACCGTAGATGCTGACAAACTTGGTGTAGTCATCAATCTGTTTACGGGAAAGCTCAGCACCACCGGTTACTTTCAGAGCCGCGACGCGTCCTTTAGGATCTTCAGCGGGTCCTTTGAAGACCTTAAACTCAACACCAGCCATCAGGTCAGCTACATCCACCAGCTCCAGCGGGATACGCAGGTCTGGCTTGTCAGAGCCGTAACGATTCATGGCTTCAGCAAAAGTCATGTGAGGGAATTCACCCAGCTCAATACCACCTACTTTCTTAAAGGTGGTCTTAACCAGATCTTCAGCCATACCCATGATCTGGGACTCATCCTGAAAGGAAGTCTCAATATCGATCTGGGTGAATTCTGGCTGACGATCAGCACGCAGGTCTTCGTCACGGAAGCATTTTACGACCTGGTAGTAACGGTCAAAACCCGCCACCATCAACATCTGCTTGAACAGCTGAGGAGACTGAGGCAGAGCAAAGAACTTGCCTTCGTGGGTTCGGCTTGGAACCAGATAGTCTCGGGCACCTTCAGGGGTAGCACGAGTCAGAACCGGGGTTTCAACATCCAGATAACCCTGCTCATCCATGTAGCTGCGAACTGCACTGGTCAGCTTGCTGCGAAGGATCATTTTTTCCTGCATTTCCGGACGACGCAGGTCAATGACACGGTTTTTCAGACGAACTTCTTCGCCCACATCGGTGTAACCTTCGATCTGGAAAGGTGGTGTCTGGGCTTCGTTCAGGATTTCAACCTGCTTACCCAGCATTTCGATCTCACCGGTTCCCATGTTGGTGTTCACAGTCCCTTCTGGACGTGGACGAACAAAACCGGTGATTTTCAGCACGTATTCACTGCGTGCTTTATCGGCGAGGGCAAATGCCTCTTCGGTGTCAGGATCAATAACCACCTGGGCGATCCCTTCACGATCACGCATATCCAGGAAGATCACACCACCATGGTCGCGACGGCGGTGTACCCATCCACACAGGGTAACCTCCTGCCCGTCATGGGAGAGATTCAGTTCGCCGCAATAATGGCTGCGCATAACATACCTCGAAACTGGGGGACTATTCAGGTTCAGCACAAAATTATCTGAAATTTTGTGCCTGAATTCTTGGCTTTGAGACGGTTCAGATTAAAACAAAACCTGGAGCCTGTCGGACTTATGCTTTCGAGCGTAAGTTCGACAGGCTCCTAGGAGGCTGACCGAGAATAGCGTCCGAGCATAAAATTCAGTAGAACGAGTCAGCTTTTTCACTGAATTTGTGCGAATAGTTGACCTATTTAAGCAAATTCAGTGGAAAAGATGGCCGTTCTTTCTGGATTTTAGGCCGGGCTGTCTATTCTCGGTCAGCCTCCTAGGAGGCTGACCGAACTATTCACTGGCGGCTGAAGAGCCGCTGATATTATTCGTGCCCTTGGCTGGGGCCTGATTATCATTGGAGGACAGATTCTTTTTATTGCCACCCTTGAAATCTGTCTCGTACCAGCCACCACCTTTCAACCTGAAGGCGGGGGCACTCAACAGTTTTTTCAATTCATGTTCACCGCAGGCTCCACAGTCGGTCAGAGGCGCATCGCTGAACTTCTGAATCACTTCCTGCACATCACCGCAACTTCCGCACTGATATTCGTAGATCGGCATTGAATCTGTCTATCCTTCGTTTGCCATTGTCACAACTGGAGCATTATACCTGAACCCTTGATTTTCACCAGATAGTGTCAAGCTCTATATGCAGGAAACGGATACAGGATGAGGGATATTCACGGAATAGACGGAGGATTTACCGAAGGATAAGGGAGAGAAGCCCCTCCCCCAGAGTCAAACCCGGTTATTCTTACTGATCTGAATCGCTGCCTCTTGCTGCTTTTCCAATGACTCAGCCACTTCTAAAGGAATGGATTCAAAGTCCTGCAGATTCTCTGCAACACTTTTACGTTGGCTATCCGCATTGTCAGCCACTTCATCCAAATGATCTTCTTTAACATCCTGAGTTTCTTCCCCTTCTTCCAGTTTGGCCTCCATCCAGAGACGGGCAAACACCTGGGGACTGCTTGCACCTTCGAAACTTAAGTTATCACCTCGATGGGTCTCTGCAGCGGGATTTGCCGCATCTTCCAGCGCTTTGTCCGAAGGAGCACTGTTCAATGCAATAGCAAACCCTTCTTCAGCTGCCGGGTAGCGCTCTGCCTGAGATTGATCGTCCAGACGCTGGGTTGCACTTCTTAGCTCAGCAGGGTCAGAGGGAGAAAATACCAGACGCAGAGTTTCAAGATCTTCAGCCGTCAAATACTGATCAACACCTTCCTCTCTATCAATCCGTTCATCTTCCACTCTAATATCATCTCTTCTGCCTTGCTTATCCAGAGCTTTGACCTCGTCTTTGCTCTGCTGTCTTTTTCTGATTTCTCTAACCTGATCTTTCTGAACCATCTGCTCAAGCTCTTTGACAGCCTGAATACCTTCTTCGCCAGTCTCTAATGCTGCAGGATCAAACCGTTGACGAATTCGACCCAGCAGGCTGTTAACACCCACAAACTCCTCTGTTACTGAATTCAGCTGCCGGTTAGCCCTCAGCAACGCGGCACTATCCGTTGCATTACTGGTTTCCAGCCCCTGTATCTGCTGATTGAGGGTATTAGTTTCGGTGGTAATACCTGCTATCTCATGCTCAAGCAAGGTAATTTCTGTCGTCAGGCGGGTAATTTCTTCACTGTTGTCGTTTTCGCTCGTGTGACTGGACTGAGCATCGGACAATTGATGCTCTTTAAGAGTTTTGGATAAGTTTTTATTAGCCAGATCTCCCGCCCGGGTATCACGCTGGGCCGTTTTGTCCGTCAAGTCCTGGGTTCTGGTTCGGATTGCACCCCTTAAGGAGCGGGCCGAATTTGCACTATCCTGTCGTTTGCTCTGCTCATAAGCCCGGTTACCAAAAGCCTGATCAATGGAAGCAGCACTGACCAGTGCCTGAGTATCACTGATCATGCCTTTAACTATCAAAATGAGTGACTGGGTATCATTGATATCAATATCCTGAGCATTAAAGCGACGATTGAACTCATGCACTGCCGCTCTGAAGCCATCGAGCTTGGCATCAAATGCCCTCTGGAGAAAGTCTCTGCTGTCGGCATTACTGGTACCTGGCTGATCAGGGCTAACAGATACTGTCTGACTGCTATCTCCACTGTCCGAGCTGGAAACCGAATTAGTACGACTGAACCCCTGACTGACTGAGTCCTGGGATGGCGTTTGCGATACCTGCCCATTCTGCACAACCGGGGTCTGGGATACTCCGGAATTAGGATCTACTGGGGCCATAGCTACTTCCTCCCTGAAGGTTCAATCAGATAGTGCTTTAATTGTCTGGCCTGTTTTCTCTCTTCATCCCACCCTTTGGATACTTTCAGAATTTTCGCTGCATTTCCCAGGGCTTTAACGGCGAGCTTACGATTCTTTAGCCGAATAAAGCATTCCGTCATACAAATTGATGGTCGAGGATCTTTGCTATCAAGCTTTTCAGCATAATTAAGAGCCGGTATTGCTGCGGCATCCTGATGTAAATGATGAAGAGCTAACCCAATTCCCAAATAATAGCGAGGGCTGTGATGATCAAGAAGCGCCAGATAACGAAAGACTTTGAGAGCCTCTATATAGTGACCGATACTGAAATGGCTGAACCCCAGATGATAGATGGCTTCCATCTGATCTGAACTCAATCCCCTTAACTCACGAATAGTACCACCACTGCGTAAATACGTCAGCCAAAGATCCTTGCCATTGGATTGGGATGCATGCGTCTGCCTAACGTTTCCCTTTGTGCCAGCCATAGCTTAGTCCTGAATTTTTTTGATCTCATTTCATTATAAACAGCCAAAATATCAAACAACTTAATCATGAGGCTCAGCGCTTATTTAAATTGAAATTAAAAGAATTATTTATATTCAATTATATTCAATATTGCAATTTGCTAAATGTGAAATCACTGTTTAACTAAATAACTCATGTTGCTAAACACTCACATTAATAACCGGGTCGAATAAAAACGGCTTTAGTTTTTTAGAAAAAACCGTTTAATTCCGTTTTTTTCATAAGATTCAAGCTTTAAAAGTGCCCGGTAGTACAGGAGTCTATTCGATGAAACTTGCCGTTTTGACTGCGACAAGTACAGCGGTTCTTATCGCTTCTGCTGCTTCTGCCGCTCCGGTAGAAACCACTCAAACCAAAAGCCTTGAAGACAGCTCTTTGTCTCTTAAGCTGCGTAACTACTACCAGGATCGTCAGCTCAAGGACTTTAAGCAGTCGGACTACATAGAAACACTTTCTGACAGCTCTAAACGCACGGTCAAGAATCATGACAAGCAACTGGCCTGGGGACAGGGACTGGAAATCAACTTTGAATCTGCGTACCTGGGCTCACCAGAAGCCGGGATCGGTTTTGACTTCTCATTATATGGCGGCCTAAAACTACTCGGTGACAAAGACCGTTATGGCACCACCATCCTGAAACAAGACACTCCGGTTTATGACGCAACCAAGCAGGAGTATCTGGCAGACCAAAGCAGCTATGGCAAGCTCGGGCTAGCCAATATCAAAGGGTTTGCCGGTGATGATCAGCATAATATTTATGCTCATGTCGGCTGGATCTCCATCGAAAAACCTCTGATGAAAACATACCACCGTTTGACGCCCACCAGCTTCAGGGGCGCTATTGCTGACGCCAAACTGGGAGACTTCGACCTTTACGCCGCCTGGACTGACCAGGTTTCCCTGTACAATCATGACAGGATGGAAGACTTCACCAGTGCCAAACCAGGTAAAGATGGTCGCAGCGGTGTCCATACCAAGATTGACTACCTATACACCGTGGGTGGTTCTTATGACCACGAGTCAGGACTGGGAGCCGATCTGGCCTATGCCGAAAGCGAATCTTATCTCAAGCTTTACCATGCCAACCTGAATTACACTTTCCTTCTGGCAGAAGAGACTTCTCTACAGCTGGAAGGGCAAGTTTACAAAGGTAAAGATAATGGTGATAAGTGGAAGTCTGACGGCACTACCTACGGTGGCTTTGACAAAGATGCCAACCTCTACAACCTGAACGCCAGACTGACCTACGATATGGTTTCCGTCAGCGCTTCTTACAGTCAGATCAAAGCCGAGAAGAATGATGGCCTGGGCTATTTTGATTACCATCTGGCCTATGAGTCTGGCCATGACTACGATGACCTGGGTTACTCGACCAAACGTCAGATTTCTGATTTCAACTATAACGGAGAAAAGGTTTGGCAAGCTGGCGTGCATTACAGCTTTGACAACCTTGGATTACCGGGTCTGAGCATGGGTTATACCTACACGCAGGGTTCCGATATCGAAGCGACCAACATGACCGATTTCCGTGACAAGTACAAGGAAACTGAGCACAACGTTGCTGTGGGTTACTCTTTCCAGCAAAAAGAGCTGAAAGGCCTGAGTGTCACGCTGCTCTACGCCCAGCATAAAGCCGATAAAGAGATCAGCAAAATCAAGAATAAGGACAAAGAAGGCTATGAGTATGAAGGCATGACTGACTTGCGACTGTTCGTCGACTACACAGTCAGCGTCTTCTAAGGCTGTTTTTCCGGACTATTCTCTTCTGGCATGGATGCCAGACCCACCAAGCCCTGGCATCAAAAGATGTCATATTTCTGTAAACGCTGTTGCATCCTGCTCATGTTTGTATAAAAATCACCTTTAGCCCTATGGGGAGGTTTCGCTGTACATTCCGTCCGAGCAGTACATGGATGATGAAGCCAGGGCAAGAACACATACCTAAATACAGCAAGGAGCTGAATAATAATGAAACTCGCACAGATCAGTGCTCTGAGTGCTGCCATCTTTATGGCAACCTCTGCTCAGGCTAATGCCTTCCTGGATGATTCAAGCCTGAACCTGGAACTGCGTAACTATCATATGACCAAAGGTCAAGATGATGGAGCAAATGATCGTTCCACTTCCCAATGGGCTCAAGGAATCCGTGCCGACTTCACCTCCGGCTACTTTGAAAACATTGTAGGTCTGGATTTCAGCGCATATTACTCTCTAAAACTGGGTGCTTCTCACGCTGACCTAAAACCAGGCCTCCTGAAAGTTGACAGCAAGGGTGAGTCTCACAGCTACGGAAAAACCGCCTACGCCATCAAATTCAATTTGGCTGACATGGGTGTAGCTAAATACGGCCGTATGTTCCTGGACACTCCTCTGGTCAACAATTCTGACAGCCGTGTGCTGCCTAGCCTGAGTGAAGGTTTCTATGCTGACCTGAACTATGAAGGACTCAATGTATTTGGTGCGTGGGTTACTAAAGCAAACGGAAAAACCGAGTCTGCCTTTACTGACTATATTGGCGTAGATTCCAACGCCAAAGTAGATGAAGAAGCAGTTAAAACACTCGGTGGTTCATATGATTTTGGAAATGGTGTAGAGGTGAATGCCGCTTACGCCACCCAAAACGAAATTGCTCAAAAGTATTTAACTGAAGCCACATTCTCTACTACCTACAACGGAGTTGGTCTGGGCTTTGCAGCTCAGTATGGCCAAGTACAACTTGACGGCCTTCTCGAAAGAGCTGCAAAGCTGGCCAATCTTGACACCAAACAAACTTCATACGGCCTTAAAGCTGAAGCCAATGTTGACAAAGCCTCTTTTGGTGTTGCTTATACAAAAGTTAAAAGCAACGACTATGACAGCTATCTGATTGGCTGGAATAGTGAAGATGATGACACCGGCTACTTCGGCTACAACTCTATTCAAATCTCTGATTTCAATAGCAGTGGTCAAAAAGCTTGGGGCTTCACAGCTGGTTATGATTTTGAAGGCATTGTAGACGGCCTAACCGTTAAAGGTATTTACGTCATGGGTGAAACCAAGCCTCAAGACGAGACTGAATACAACCTGGACATCAACTATGCCATTCCTCAGGTTGAAGGTCTGAGCGCTCGCCTGAGATATGCCAAGAATACTGTTGACTCTGATACCAGTGGCGTAAAAGATGTTGTTAAGACTGACACTCGCATCATCCTGAAGTACAACATCGCTGTATTCTGATTTAACCGTCAGACGATGTAGCTTCAAGAGCCCCTGCCTGTGCAGGGGTTTTTTTATGACGGATGGAAAGCGCCAAACCGACCCCCTCTAAAATAGATCACCCCATTAAATGACTTTCTTTCAGCCACAAAAAAGGGAGGCCCTACGCCTCCCTTGATGGATCTGGAAAAAACCAGAAATAAACCGCTACCTTTATCAGCTCGCCTGAGATATGCCAAAAATACTGTTGACTCTAATACCAGTGGCGTAAAAGATGTTGTCAGGACTGACACTCGCATCATCCTGAAGTACAACATCGCTGTATTCTGATTTAACCGTCAGACGATGCAGCTTCAAGAGCCCCTGCCTGTGCAGGTTTTTTTTTATGACGGATGGAAAGCGCCAAACCGACCCCCTCTAAAATAGATCACCCCATTAAATGACTTTCTTTCAGCCACAAAAAAGGGAGGCCCTATGCCTCCCTTGATGGATCTGGAAAAAACCAGAAATAAACCGCTACCTTTATCAGGAAGTGGCGTATTCCTTCAGTTTTTTCAAAGGACGAACCTTGACCTGTATACTGGCCGGCTTTGCGGGCACATCCATCAACTCACCTGGCTTGAATGGATTAGGTACGCCTTTCTTGGCTTTCTGAGCTGGTTTTTTCCTGGTCACGATCTTGAGCAATCCCGGAAGAGTGAACTCTCCACAACCCCGCTTTTTGATATGACGCTCAACCAGTATCCCCAACTCTTCCAGTACAGCGCCCACTTCTTTTCGACTCAAACCGGTACTTTCTGAAATATCAGCAAGAATCTGGGTTTTACTGTACTTATCCTTGATAGCTGCGGCTTTCTTCGCTGCCATACTTTTACTCTCCTGATGGTTTTCCCTGTCAATTACTTTCCGCACCAGCGGATTGTGATCTGCCACTTCACCAGGCTGATTCAATGTTTCACGAGGCGAGCCCACAAACATCGGACATTAAACTTCCCTGACCTCAGAGAATCTGTAAAAACAGACTTTTGAAACATCTGAAATCACTATAACAAGTGATTTTTTACAGTGGTAGTCTTTTTTTACACCTTTAAGCATTGCTACAGGCCTTTATATACGGCGTATAGAAAGAGTTTGAGATAGAAGCTCAATGGCGTTACATTAATCCTTATAGCAGTGTTACGCTGTGGTTTTTTATTGTTCTGCTTTAAGTACTCGGAAATGACTGTCGTAACGGTTTCGCAGCATTCCCATTATCTCGGGAGACAGTCACTTCGCTATAAGCAGGCAATAGAAAGCTTTTTGATGTTTTTCCAAGGTAAGGCACTTTTTTATGCAGTAATGCCTTAGGCCGCGCACTCAATTAGTCATGAAGTGAACGCTACGATTAATCGGAAGCACGCCCTGAACCCTTGTATTTTTCAGTCACACTCATAACAACCAAAAGGACTCAGTACTTGAAACATCTGAAATTTATCCACATGATCCTTGGCATCCTTTCACTGGCAGCATTAATTGTGGAAGGGTCCATCCTCAATGTGCTGCTCGGTGGCGCTCTGGCCATTGCTTCTGCAACCATGCTGTTGCTGACCGCAGCTCTGATCCACTTAAGTCTTGGCTGCTACCTGACAGTCTATCGCTGCAAGAAGTCCTACATTCAGACATTGGCTTCCGTGATGCTGATAGTAGCAACCGCCCTCAGTGCCTGGGTGATGTTCTCTCATCAGCCACTTGATATCGGCTTTGAGCCAGGACAGCTGTCTTCCCTGCTTCTGGTAGCGGGTGTTCTGCTGCATGTTGCTATCAACATAAAGTCGCTCAACCCGACTCCTTTACCCGTTGAAGTAATTGATTCCGACAGGGAAACAGGCACCGTTAAGTGGTTCAACGTTTCAAAAGGCTTTGGATTCATTACCCGGGATATCGGTGAAGATGTCTTCGTTCACTATCGTGCTATTCGAGGCGAAGGTCACCGCACACTGTCTGAAGGACAACGGGTTGAATTTATCGTCATGGAGAAAGACAAAGGCTTACAGGCAGAAGACGTTATTGCTGCGCCAAGAGGCCACTAAGGCTCGGGGTTTTCTGAACGGGGCTTAGTCGCCTCGCTCCAGAAGCCTGTCGGACTTAAGCTTTCGAGCATGAAATTGTCTTAAGTCCAGCAGGCTCCTGGCGATATTTCTGATCAATAATGGGGAGGAGGCGTATTGTCGTCTCCCTGTTCTTCCAGTTGAGAACTACTTATCGACACCAACTGCTTTTTCAGCTGAAGTATTTCCTGCTTCAGCTGATCTATTTCCTGCTGCTGACGAGTCACTACATCATTAAGCTGGGCTACCGTATCTTCCTGGAAGCTCATTTGGGTTTGCAGCTCAATCAGTTCTTCATTCATCTCATATACCCCACTCATTCAAAACAACTGAACAGTGATTCCAGCTTTTTCTTGATTTCACTGACCTGATCTTTGTCATAAGCTTTTGCCGGCAAACGACCCCAAACCGGATCAGGCCAGGCAGCGTCATTTTCATAACGCACAATATGATGGATATGGAGCTGCTTAACAACATTACCCAAAGCAGCGACATTCATTTTATCAGCCTCAAAGACATCATTCAGAATCGCTGCAGTTAATGATGACTCACAGGCCAGTTGCAACTGCTGCTCCTCATCCAGGTGAAAGGTTTCATAGACCCCTGCCACTCTGGGCACCAGAATAAACCAGGGATACTGGCTGTCATTCATCAGCAAAACTCGGCAAAGGGGTAAATCCCCCATGACAAAGCAATCCTTATCCAGTCTGTTATCCAGCTGAAATTCGCTCATAATTTACTCCGATTTAGCCGAGTTACCCGTATTAATTGGCAGCACTATAGCTAACCTGCAGATGAAATTCGACTGTGATTCGCACAAGCCCGAAAAATTCATAAAGCCGCTCGAATCAGGCCGAAGACTGCTGAAACACTGGGATATTCGTTTTCTAATGCTTACGAATTAAACAAACAGCGCTCACCGGCTTCTCGCTCGCTCTTTTTTCGCCATGACGTCTCTGCTCAACCGTAGTAAAATGCCGCTTTGCGTTTTGATAATCGGATAACTGAGCACATGCGTACTAGTCAATCCTTGATCTCTACCCTCAAGGAAACACCTTCTGATGCCGTAGTCATCAGCCATCAGCTGATGCTGCGAGCAGGCATGATCCGTAAACTGGCTTCAGGTCTATACAGCTGGATGCCCATGGGTTTGCGCGTTCTTCAGAAGGTTGAGAACATTGTTCGTCAAGAGATGAACCGCTCCGGCGCACAGGAAGTTCTGTTACCGGCCGTGCAACCCGCTGAGCTCTGGCAGGAAACCGGTCGCTGGGATCAGTTTGGCCCCGAGCTGCTCAGATTCAAAGATCGCCACCAGCGTGACTTTGTCATAGGGCCAACTCACGAAGAAGTCATCACCGACATGGTTCGTGACACTATTAGCAGCTACAAACAGCTGCCCATGAACCTGTACCAGATTCAGGCCAAGTTCCGTGATGAAATTCGCCCCCGCTTTGGCTTGATGCGGGGTCGTGAATTCATTATGAAAGATGCCTATTCATTTCATACTAATGAAGAGTGCCTGAGTCGTGAATACGCCAATATGCACGACACCTACAATCGTATCTTTACCCGCTTAGGCCTGAACTTCAGAGCAGTGGAGGCCGACACCGGCTCCATCGGCGGCAGTGCTTCACACGAAATCCATGTTCTGGCAGAGTCTGGAGAAGACGCCATCGTATTCAGCGACCAGAGTGAATACGCGGCCAATATAGAAAAAGCCGAAGCCCTGGCACCTGCTCACGAAAGAGCAGCCCCCTCTGAAGACATGCGTCTGGTGGATACCCCAGAGGCAAAAACCATCGCAGCACTGGTGGAACAGTTTGAACTGCCTGTAGAAAAGACAGTCAAAACCCTGATTGTTGCAGCAGATGAAGACGCTGAAGCCGACCTTGTAGCTCTGATGGTAAGGGGTGATCATGAACTGAATGAACTCAAGGCAGAAAAACTGCCAGAAGTTGCCGCCCCTCTGCGCTTTGCTACGGAAGAAGAGATCAAAGCCGTAATGGGTGCTGGCCCGGGTTCTCTGGGTCCTGTGGGCATCAAGATTCCATGCATCGTTGACCGCACAGTGGCTGCCATGTCTGATTTTGGCGCTGGCGCCAATATTGATAACAAGCATCACTTTGGCATTAACTGGGAGAGAGACGCCTCTTTCAACAGTATTGCCGACCTGAGAAACATTGTTGAAGGTGACCCAAGCCCATGCGGCAAAGGCACACTGGAGATCAAACGCGGCATCGAAGTCGGGCACATATTTCAGCTGGGCACAAAATACTCTGAATCCATGAATGCCAAAGTTCTGGATGAGAACGGTAAAGCCGTAACCATGGCCATGGGCTGCTATGGTCTGGGAGTTTCTCGCGTAGTCGCTGCTGCGATTGAGCAGAACCATGATGACCGTGGCATTATCTGGCCCGAAAGCATTGCGCCTTTCCAGGTAGCCATTGTCGGCCTTAAGATTGAGAAATCTGAAGCTGTTCGTGAAGCCGCCGAAAGTCTTTATAAGGAACTGACCGAAGCAGGTTACGATGTTCTGCTGGATGATCGTAAAGCCAGCCCGGGCGTCAAGTTTGCCGACATGGAACTGATTGGTATTCCACATCGGGTAGTTCTGAGTGATAGGGGACTGGCGAACGGTCAGGTAGAATACAAATACCGCAGGGCAGCAGATCGCGAAGACGTGGCACTCAGTGAAATATCGGACTTTCTTAAAGAACGTCTGGCCTGAAGTATTTAATAAACGGCCGTCGTTTTATAATAAATACAGCCTGATTACAGGCTTGGCTCTCACTCTACTGCTTTCTCCAGCTTCTAGCTGGAGTCAGCAGAAGTTAGATGAAGGGCTAAGAATCTATCTGGAAGAAGCTCTGAGTAGCACTGAGAGCTTCTCCGATCGCTTTGAAGCTGAAGTCTGGCTGGTCGACATGTCCAGCCGGCTGAAGCCGTTCATGAAACATCAGGGCCAGCGCCAACGTCTGGAGCTGCTCAAGAACATCCACAAAAAAGCAACCGACGCTAAACTCTCTCCTGAACTGGTACTAGCCTTGATTCAAACAGAATCAGCCTTTGACCGGTTTGCTGTATCTTCAGCCGGAGCTCAAGGCTTGATGCAGGTGATGCCCTTCTGGAAAGACGTGATTGGGCGACCTCAGGACAACCTGACAGACATCGAAACCAACCTGAAATACGGCAGCCATATTCTCAGTTATTACCTGGAAAAGGAAAAAGGTAACCTGACCCGTGCGCTGGCTCGCTACAACGGAAGCCTTGGCAAAACATGGTACCCTGAGCGAGTGTATAAAAACTGGGATCGCCACTGGCGCAATGATTAGAGGTTCATTATTTCCTGAAACTTCCCAGCCAGAATACCATGCTCTTCTCTCAGACATGGAACACCAGCAATAACGGGATAGACCAGAGGTGAATGCTCGCTGAAAAGAACATTATCCTTTTCCCTAAGAACAGTCCTGTACTTTGGACACACCCAGGTTAATTCAGACGGGCTCTTCTTCTCTTTTTTTCTGATAATAATGATGGCAGAGGGATTCAGGGGGTTTGCTACAGAATTCATCAGTCGATGATCAAGCACTTCATACCCTAAACCTTCAGAGAAACCCACCAGACTTCTGCAGTAGCCATGTTGTTCCATTCTTTTTCTTGCTTTAGAAGAAGCCAGCTCATAACCCGGCTCAATCAGTATCAAATACTTTTTTGCTACGCGATAAAGCTCTTCCAACAGAGGAATTTCTTTACCACCATTAGGCTCTATAGAGTGGGAGGTATAAACAACATCAACAGTATCGTCAGCTAAAGGAATCTGAAACAGGTCACCCGTACAAAGCCTGACACTTTCCTGCTTATTTGAGTGAAGCCACTTTCTGGCATAGGCCACTCTCGACCAGCACAGATCAAAACCATAATAGTCCGGCTCATTACCAAGACCTGCAATCACTCCTGAAAAGGTAGAAGCCTCTCCTACTCCGGCCTCCATAACACTCTTGGGATGGCACAACGATCGAATGACACTGACAATTTCAGCAGTATACTCTTTCTTGTGTTGTTGCGTGGCTTGATTATCCATCGCTGACGAGTAACTGCCCGACTGCAGATCATAAGACTGCTCAATAATTTCGGAATTATTCTCCGTTAAGCCTTCCAGCTTCCTTAAATAAGCCGAAACATTCTTTCCCTGCTCAAACAGGCTTCTCAATTCCTCTGGACTCGCCATGTCATCACCCGATCTGGACGCAATATCATTCATCTTGAAATTTATTTCGACCAGATCGACTTTGAATCCAGAGTTCAGAGAATACTCTTTGTATCAGGGGAAGAGATTATACCCATCATATTTTCTAACTACCGTAATGAGCATGTGCAACGAGTATCAGCCAGTAGAAAACTCAGAAAACTCTTGCTCGGGCTCAGAGGAAACACTCACACCAATGACTCGCGCCATGGGAGGGCCTTTATGAAGCCAGGCCTCCAGTTTATCCAAAGCGCTGCCCTCACCACACATCAAGACCTCTACTCTTCCATCTGGCAGATTTTTTGCCCAACCCGTAACCCCTAACTTTCTGGCTTCCTGCTGGGTTGAGCCACGATACCAGACTCCCTGAACTCTCCCCTCAATCAGTGCCCGCCTGCATTGGTTAGCCATTTGCACCCACCTTATCCTTTAAAGCCTGAACCTTTTTCTTCAGGCTATCTAGAGTCTGAGGACCATATAATATTTCTATCAGCTTTCCATCAGGATTAACAATCATTGTCGCGGGTAACACTTGCGGCGTTTTAGCCTCCAGAAGCACCAGAGGGCTTTCGGTGATGACCGGAAATTCAATACCCAGCTTTTTAGCCTTATTGACGAGAGCCTCACCTTGACTGTTATCAAAGTCATACCCTAATACCCTGATGCTTCCGGCACTTGCCAATGCATTCAGCTCTGGAATCTCTTCCCGGCAAGGGTCACACCATTGAGCCCAAATATTTATAACAGTCCACTGCCCATTAGTATCTTTAAGAAAAACACCTTTTCCCTGGGTGTCACTCCAATCAGGCTTAGAACAAGCCATTAAAAAAAAAGTCACCCAAACCAGAGGAAATAGTCGGAAGAAAAGTAGTCGCATTGCTATCAGTTCCTGCATCAAGGTTGATCTGATTCTAGCTGGAATGATTAATAAAGTCGCCGAAGAGTCCCCGAGAATAGACAGGTCGGCCAAAAATCCAGAAAGAACGACTCACCTGCCATCGCTTTCCTGAATACAAATATCAGCTTGCATTACCCAGCTCTATTTTGATACATTTTTGAATCATTAGATACAATAAAGAATTAATACCCAAAACAGCAGTGAGGCATTCACATGGATTTTTCAGTCATAGAGTGGGCAGAGTATTCTGAATACATCGTCAGTATCTTTATATTGATTGCATCAGCATTGTTGATGACTTATGAGCTGGCCTGGAAACTGGCAAAACGCTGTTTAGAAACACGAGAGCTGTCTGACATCTTATCCAGCATTGTTTCCTTTTTTGCTTATTTGGGAGCAGGCGTTCTCTATTTCGGTTTCATTCTCACCGGCTTTTATGCTGCATCAGAGTATGCGCTATTCCAGTTTGAACCCAGCCTACTGTCATTTGCTGCCTGTTTCTTACTGGCCGACTTTGCATACTACTGGCATCACCGCGCAGCCCACCGGGTAAACTTCCTCTGGGCCACTCACTCTGTTCATCACAGCTCACCCTATATGAACATTGCTGTCGCATACCGCTTTGGACCTCTGGATGGGCTGGTATCAGCTGCATTTCATTTACCCCTGGTACTATTGGGTTTTCATCCGGCCATTGTCCTGGTGTGCGAAAACCTTCATCAGTTTTATCAGACACTGCTTCATACAGAGCGCTGCCCAAAACTGGGTCCTATTGAAAAAGTGTTCAACACTCCCTCTCATCACAGAGTGCATCATGGCTCCGACTGGAAATACCTGGATAAAAACTACGGCAGCGTCCTGATCATCTGGGACAAAATGTTTGGGTCATTCCGGGAAGAAGATACTCGCCCGAACTACGGACTGACCATTCCAGTCAACACATCGAATCCGATATCTGTTTTCTTCCATGGTTACTACCGAATGGCTAAAGATCTAACCCAGGCCAGAAACTTTTCAGACATCTATGGCATCATTTTTAAAAGTCCTACCTGGCGTTACTACCGTTTTCAAAAACCACAGGAAGAGCAGACAGCTAAATCTCAAGCCACTCAAAAATCCATTAAGGAAGCGGTTTGAAATCCATAAAATCTAAACTCGAGGATTCACTGATATGCGTATGGCACTAATGGCAGTAGCATTTGTAGCTCTGGCTGTACTGACTGGAACAGGTTTTATGTACTCCGTGTCCGACAACAGTTCTGAACACAATACCGAAGCAGCTCAGACACTTGAAGGAGATGGGCAGCTCAAACTTATCATCACTAACATCAGAAACAATAAAGGCATTATTTACGGAGCAATATTTGATAATAAAGATGTCTTTGAAACCGCAGATTATGAACAGGCAGCCATCCAGTTTGAGATCAAGCCAGAAGCCACAGGTGTTGAACAGTCTTTTAATCTCCCCAAAGGAGACTATGCCGTATTCGTTTTCCATGACGAAAACAAAAATATGGACCTGGATTCAAAAGGCATGATCCCAACAGAAGGTTACGCATATTCTCAAAATTCAGGACGAAACGATCTGCCAAGTTTTGCTGATGCAAAATTCAGATTGAACGACGATAGCAAGGTAGAAAAAATAAAAATGATATACTACCAGTAACACTGCAAGCCGCTCAAACTGGCGCTCTCTTTCAAAGCGCCTGAACAAACTCCAAGCGCGACCCAGGTAAGTCGCATACGAAATCTGCCCCAAACGCCATGGATGGTGTTTGCGCCCCGGGTTTGAAACGTCCTGAAAGTATCTTTTCAACAATATTTAAAGATGCATGAGCAGTAAACTGATAGCCTTCAGCAACATCGAGCCAGGCTTCCACAGAACGGCCATCCTCATGATAAACCTTTCCCCAGACATGCATACATCCACTGTCTCTCACATCTTGAGCAGGCCCTTCTATTTTTTCAGCCTTACTCTTCAGCCATTCCTGTAGAGGCTTATAATTCAAAACCTTCATCAGCGGACTCAAAAACCTACTCATCAAAGCCGCGGGTCTTGGCGCTGCCGTATAGACCTCAATGTTATCAATTCCGGTAGAATACCAGGCGGTACAGACATCCCCCCAGGGTACAGTCATAGACCAGAGCTCACGGTCAGAGAAACGAATTATTTTCCGCTTATAGAGGGTGTCTTAAAAGCCAAAATTCAAACCCAGTGAGGCGCTTTGCTCGGTGTAGAATGACACTTCATTGGGACTCTTTCCCAGCTGTCCATTTTTTCTATAAATGGGTGACACTTCTCAAACAACGCCCAGAGAAGCCAGTTGTACCATAAAATAGCGTAAATATTGGCCTTTACAGCCCTACTCAGGTTGTAAGCCAGCAAGTGCAAACCAAATTCCAGTTTAACCTTTTCCAGCCCCTTGCGACGGAAGCGGTTTAATCCCTGTACATCCCGTAAATAGGCAAACACAGGTTCAACCATCGCCTTCCTTTTGCTGAAAGACTTTTTGGCTTTCGGATGCTGCATAACCTGCCTCAGTGCATCTTTAGCATCATCCATTGCATAGCGCTTTATGCGCCGCCCCTTCTTATTGCTCGTGCATTTATCTTTGAGAAGGCAGCCTTCGCAAGGCCCATTGCCATATATCTTCTGCTCCTTTGTGCGAGCGCTCCCTTTTATCTTACCAATGGGAGTCAACTCTTTTCCTGCAGGGCAACGATAAACGTCATTGGTTTCATCGTAATAAAAATGTCCCTTCTGGAACTTTTTGGATTCTTTGGGTTTGCCTGGTTCTTTACCCTCAGGGCATAGCAGGCTGATATCGTGCTCCAGACTGGTTGCAATGACTTCATCATTAAAATAACCAGCATCCAATAGCATTTCATCGACTGGTTTACCCGTGATCTGCATTGACTGATCAAGCATTGGATTTACGACAGTAGTTTCATTGGTAGGGTCTACAGCCTGAGCCAGTACCACCCGCTTGTTATTAGCTAATACGGATGGCTTGTAACTCGTTGTGTACCCTCGCCCCCGTTTCATCTTTTGGACAACAGCTTCAGGCTCTGTAGGGCTTACGACAGCACTTTCTGACTTACCGTTCTTCTTTCGCTTCGCGTTGCGTTCAACGACTGCTTCGAGAGCACTGCTGGCCATCTCCAGATTCTTTTGGCTTTCAGGGCAATCTGGATGGTTGTCAGCTTGCGTTTGTGCTGCTTCATGCACCTGTTGCGCAGCTTCCTGCTTCATCAGGTTGTAATTTGAGCAAGCGGCTTCTATAACGGTCCCATCACCAGCCAGACAACTTCCATCGGAGTCTGTTTTTTTGAGAACGGCTCGTGTCAGGCTTTCAAAGAAAGCACCGGTCATGGACTCGCTGTGCATATTGATGAAGCGACCAATAATGGCATGGTCTGGAAAAATCCCTCCGGTAACCCACATACAGCCAAGATCGACACGGGCTAATCGTTCCAGAGTTCTCAACGAGGTAATGCCTTGCATAATGCCATAGAGAATCAAACCCATCATATTACGGGGTGAATAAGGAGGACGTCCTTCTAATGCATACCTTTGCTCAAAATCAGACCAGTCCTGTTCATCAAGAAGGGATGCAACGGTAAAAGGTGTTTTTTGACCGGTTAGTTCAAGGTGCTCTTTCAGGTTAGTGTTGCCAAGAGTGATTGCGTTGGGGTCAGGAGCAACAAAACGTCGTTTGCCTGTTTTGTTGGCTGATCTTTTGGATTCATCCTGTTTTTTGTGATCAGAACTACTGGCTGTACCTGAAAAAATATCGAGCTGTGGAGCAGTATTAATTTTTATTTGAGTTCTTGTCGTCATGCTGAAGCCGGTAAAGCTACTTGAATATACAGATTACCGGCTTGTAGTAGGTTTTGCGACACCCTCTATAGGCAGCAGGGACTTCCTGAATCTCCCCCTCTCTTCGTACACGACCACCGTCTGACAGCATCTCTATCATGGTTTTTACCGTACCAGGACTGGTACCTCCTTCTCCGCAAAAAGCCAGCTCCAGACCTTTAGCGTCAGGCATCTTCTGAGCAAGGGTGGCAGCCAGACAATCCGTTGGAACAATATCGAAGCCTACACCCGGCATAAGCATACACCCTGCAGTTTTGGCTTCTTGATCTCGATCATGAATACTCTGAAGAACAGGTATTTCACCCGTGATGTCCAGGTAATGAGTGCCCGTTTTCAAGCAGGCATCCACCATGGGTCTGGACGTCGCCGAAAACGGTCCGGCGCAATGAAGAACGACAATAATATCGGATAGGGCACTTTCAGTGGCTTCTGGATCATCAAGAGAAAAACACCTTGAAGGTAATCCCAGATCATCAGCAACTGACTCAACCTTACTGGCACTTCTACCAGCAAGCACAGGAGTCATCCCCAAAGCCTTTGCCTGTCGGGCAATCAGTTCTCCTGTAAAACCGTTCGCTCCGTAGATCATCCAATATTGTTTAGACACAGTAACTCCTGACATTATTCTTATTATTGTATTTTTAGAGTTTCTATCAGAACTTAAGGCATATACCTTACTTGCTCAACACTTCATTGCCAGCTTACAGCCAATAATTCTTTCCCCTGGTGTTTACTCATAAAAAAACCGGCCTGCAAGAGACCGGTTTTCAATGACAACAGATTGCTCAGGTTATCAGGCTGCTGAAGCCTGTTCGGCTTCCTGAGCTTCCAGTGCACGACTGTAAACATTCAGGAATGGCAGGTAGGCCACCGTAGAGAAAGCGACCAGAATCAAGCTGAGCAGCAGTGCACTAACACTGAAATTAGTACTCAGGAATGCCGCCAGAGGTCCCGGTGTCGTCCAGGGCACCAAAGCTACCACTCGACCAACAAGATCCATAGAGGTTGCCATATACGCCACTGTCACATTAATCAGCGGAATACCAATAAAAGGAATACCCAGAATCGGATTCATGATGACCGGTGCACCGAAGATAACAGGTTCGTTAATATTGAACAGACCAGGTACTACCGACAGACGACCAATAGAACGCAGGTGGGCACTCTTGCTGATAGACATAGCAATAGCCAGACCTAATGTCGCACCCGCTCCCCCCAGATAGACAAAACTATCCAGAAAACCACCGGCAAAGATAGCGGGCAGAACTTCCCCTGCTTCTAACGCGGCCTGGTTAGCCTGCAGATTAGTCAACATAATCGCAGTAATCACACCCACCACAATGTTGGTGCCATGAAGACCACAGAACCACAGAACGTGCACCAGCAGAACAATCAGCAACAAGCCGGGCAAAGTATCAGCTGCACCCACCAGCGGGATAAACAGTTGCATCAGCAACTCCGGGATCAACATTCCACCGTCACCCAGAGAAGCCACAAAAATATTCAATGGCTGCAGCACCAGAATAATGGCGATAACCGGTGTCAGAGACTCAAATGAGCGAGCAATAGCTGGCGGCACTTGTTCTGGCAGCTTAATGGTCAGTTTACGAGTATGCATGAAACGAAAAATTTCAATGGCCAGATAGGACACCAGAATCGCGGTGAACATACCCTTGCTGTCCAGATAGCTGGCATTAATTGCTGGAGGCCAACCGGTTACCGGAGCCGCAACCAGCAGAAAGGCAAATAAAGACAGGAAGCCACTGGTGATTTCTGGCAAACCATATTGTTTACCCAGACTGGAGCCAATACCAAAGGAGATGAACAGGCAAGACATCCCCAGTGTCGCATAAAATGGCTGCAGCCAATCACCTTTATACTCTGCCATCAGATCGGTGTACCACTGGGAGAACATAAAGTTGGCAGGATCAGTCAGAGGCAGATTGAGCAACAGCAGCAGGATAGAGCCCACTATGAAAAATGGCATGGCGTAAACCATACCGTCACGTAAAGCAATCAGATACTTGATATTGGCCAGCTTACCAGCCAGAGGCATTAATGCCTGCTCCATTCTGTTTGCTAAATTCTGCATAACACCACCGTGCGTATTTTACTTCTGAATTCTGAATTCTGATGTCATTGTGAAGTCGACATGTTCGCTCATTCCACAGGAAAATCAGATGAGTGATTTCCCTGACCCTGGTGAATAGATAGAGCAAAAAGCATCAATACAGCGTTGTGAATAACCATGAAACAGCACTGATTCCACAACAGAAGCTCACAATGACCGACCTTAATTAACATGCAGATAGAGAATATCAATACTGAAGACCAGATGTAACCGGTTTCTGTAACCGGTTACATCTATTAAACCATCTTTTGACAGAGGTCATAATTTTCAGGATTGTAGAAAGAGATGATCGAGATTGCAGTCAAGCACAGACCGCTGTTGCTCATTAAGCTGCTTCAAACGATCAAGCAACTGAACAAACCACTCAGGCTTATCCTGAATGTCTACAGCTTCCAGCTCTTGATCCGACGGACAAGACCAGGGCAGCTGCTGGCATAAGGTATTGAATTGAAGGTGCCTCAGATCTCTGGCCAGAATCATTTCCCCGAGGTCATTTTTACTGACAATTCCTTGCTCCAGAAGGTAACTGGTATACAGCTCCCAGTCTTCCAGTGACAGATTCCAGCCATCCAGATGCAACTGTTTTAGCTTTAAACTCATCCCTTTTTGGAACTGTTCATTAAAGCCATTGAGTACCACCAGCATGCCAGGCAAATGAGGTAGGGCCTCATTACGAGTCTGATTCGAGAGAGCAAAACTCCTTACCAGCACAGCACCAAAGAGAACCAGTATCCAGCTTAGATAAATCCACAATAAAAACAGGGGCACAGCGGCAAATGCACCATAAATCAAATGATACGACGGTGACAGCGTAATAAAGAGAGCAAAGCCAGCCTTAGCCAGCTCCAGCAAAAAAGCGACTACCAACGCTCCAGAGAAAGCATGACGAAAAGGAACCCGTCGGTTGGGCACTGCCAGATAAAGTAAGGTGAATACAATACTGCTTAACAACATGGGAGTGAGCCGCAACAGCCACTGATCAACCCCCAGATAGGCCGTGGTATCTGCAATAAGCTTTAGAGACGCCAGATAAGATGTCAGTACAAAGCCAACACCGATCAAGAATGGCCCCATACTGAGAATCGCCCAGTAAAGCAGAAAGCCAGTAATTCCTCTGCGAACTCTATCGACCTGCCAGATCTGATTAATCGCTCGATCAATAGTCCTGAGCATCATGAAAGCTGTCACGACCAAAAAAGCGACACCAACCCCCGTCAGCTTGCGAGCCTGCTGTGAAAAGCTGGAAAGATAAGACTGAATTTGCTCCCCTGCTGTCGGAACAAAATGACTGAAGATAAAACTCTGGACAGTTTCTCCTACGCCCTGAAAAGAGGGAATAGCCGACAGCATACTGTAGGTAACTGTCATCATAGGCACGACTGCAAACAGTGTGGTGTAGGTTAGAGCAGCAGCATTATCGAGGCAGCGGTGTTTGAAAAAAGTTTCAGAGACAGACAGGAAAAAGGCCCGGAACCATTGAACCAATTGAATCGGTGAAGTACTGGACAACCGTGAACCTGACATAACGAATCCCTGATTTTGAAAAGAGCCTGAGTGAAAGGTATTTCATTCAGGCTCCAGCCCGGAAGGTTCAGCACTTCTAACCTGATCAAAGCGCATTAGCGAACTTGCCGGACTCATTTCTGCTCAGAGTAGAGTATCAGTTCTTGTGGCCGGGAGGAAAGCCATCCAGTATTCCCTTAACCGCCGTATTCACTTTTTCTGTTCTGTCTTCAGGTGTAGCACTACGGACAACCCTGGAAGTCGAACGCCCACGCCATTCCAACTCATGATTTTTTGGATTCACAACATCGATAATAAGTGAGCCTTCCTGATAGTCTCTCACCCTGGTTTCTGTGGTAGCACCCATTCCCCAGGCACCCCAACCATAGCCCATGGACGTAGTGATTTGATCCAGCTCCCTGCGTGTTCGGGTCGTGGTCAGATAGTTAACCAGAAAGTCCGGATGATCACCGGCAGTCACCTCACGATACCCCCTGGCCTGAAGGTCACGAGTAATGGCAGCCCGGATTCGCATATCCATCAAACCATCAATGTGATACCCCTCAACCTTATTATTCTCTCCTGGTTTGTTAAGCCAGGCATAAGTTTTCCAGTCTTTCATGGACTGGGTAGCAGCAGGGGTATTGTTATAGTCCCAGTCGAGTCTCTGGCTTGAGCAGCCAGTCACTGCAACTGCAATAATCACAATCAGCAACTGTTTAAGCTTGTACATGATCATACCTGCCTGTAGGGAAGGAAGTTTGTTGTTAGAACCTTTGTTCGTCAGTGAGCTATGAAGGCAATTTCATATTCTCAGTTTGCCTGACAAACTGATTCATCACCGGAACCGACCTAGCTTAGGAATAGTCCCAAAATAACTTCCTTATTCAAATCTGCTCAAAATCCGTTCGGGCTGAGCTTGTCGAAGCCCAATGCCATAACCCTTCGACAAGCTCAGGGTGAACGGAATCCGGATGAAAATCGGGAAGTTATTTTGGGGCAAATCCTTAGACGCTCTGGAGATGTCTGTAGAGAAATTATATGATCGGTCAGCATGAAAGTGAGTGAATTTACAGAATATTTGCCCATTCATGCTTCAGCCCCCTCCTTCATGCGTATCAATTGCACCAGAGCCCATTCAACGATAACCTTCCCTTCACAGAAACTCAGACAAATTGCCCAGTTCTGACCGAGAATAAAGTAGAGAGAATTACAACATGAGCGTTACTATTTACCATAACCCTCGCTGTTCAAAATCCAGACAAACTCTGGCTCTGATTGAGGAAAAGGGTATAACCCCTGAGGTCGTTCTTTACCTTGAAACCCCACCCAGTAAAGAAGCTCTGGGAGACATTCTGAAACAGCTCGACAAAAAACCTGAAGAATTGATGCGCAAGGGTGAGCAGGAATATAAAGACCACATCAAGGGACAAGATCTCTCGGCACAACAACAGATTGAGAAAATGGTCGCCTATCCAAAAATGATTGAAAGACCCATTGTCGTCTGTAATGGCCAAGCCAGAGTGGGTCGCCCACCAGAATCTGTTCTGGAGATCCTTTAATCGTGCAGGACCTGACCCAAAGAGCCACTATAAGCTATCGAGTAAGCTTGATTCTCTATGTCTGCTTACTGGCCTCCCAGGTGGCTAAAGTACTTTGGCTACACCCACCTGAAAGTTCAGTATGGATGATCGCCTCTTTCACTATCATCCCACTTCTGGCGCCTGTTTATGGGTTGATCAAACGTCAGCCCAGAGCATCAGCCTGGTTGTGCTTCATTATCTGCTTCTATTTCATCAGCGGAGTTCTTGATGCATGGTTTATCAAAGATTCCATTCATGGCTGGCTGATTACTGTGTTTAGCAGTTTATTGTTTGTATCCGCTATGATGTTCACCCGATGGCAGGGTCAACTGAACAACCAGACTCAGTCATAAGTACCTGACCAGTTGTTTTCGAATATCTGGACGGCGGCTTTTTCCACCCTTCTGCGTTCCAACTCTGGTTACGTAGCTAAGGCTACGCGCCCGGCGTTGCGCCTTGAAGGATGAAAAAATCCACTCGCCTGAATATGCGCAAGCAACTGACCAGATACTTAACCTTTCTAAAAACAATTTATTTTCTCTGCAAACAAAAAAGCTCCTGAATGATCAGGAGCTTGTTTCAATACCAGTCAGTTCAACTTAATACAGCAACTGGATTTCCACTGCTGACTTAGCGTTTTCTACTGTTGATGGCGGCAAACTGATAATCCGTTTCTTGCCCGTACCTTCACTCACGATATATTCATTCACAGCATTAAGACGATCAACAGCCAGTTTATTCATTTTTTCCTGATTGGCTGGCCAATTTTTCAACAGCCATTGCTCTGCTTCCTTCACACGTGTGCCCTGACTAACATCACCCACTTCCGGTATTTTACGGTTATGAGCTCTCAGATACATCTGCTCAATCAGCTGCCCCCTGATATCTGCCGGAATCTCTTTCACCTCTCCCGGCTTACTGCGATTAATGGCGGAATACAGTTCAATCAAATCGGCTTCAAGCTCAGATCTGGACAGAATTGGCCAGTCTTTTTCCTTACTGGCAACAGCTTGAACTGAGATATTAATATCTGGCCGTTGTGTCAGTACCCGGCTCCAACCTTTTAACTGAGCCTTGTCATTGTCTGTCAAGTAAGCCCTACCTGCGGGCATATGCAGGTTATTTGATAATGCAGGGGTAATACCGGCCTGCTGCGATAAATACTGCAATGGCTGATCCAGAACACGCTTCCAGGTTGACTGTATAGCCATCTTTGTTGCGGCCAGTGGAGACTGCCCTCCACGAACAAATACATCCATCGCCATTATCGACTGGATGTTAGTCATCAAAGCTTTAACATGTTTGATATCCAGTTCAGGCTTTATGGGCTTCGCTTCCAATTTAGAGAAGATCAACTTCCCTCTGCTTCCACCACCCGCTGTTGAAGCAAGATTCAAATTCACACGACTACCGGCCAGATCATATCCGGCAACTGACCGTTCAGAAGCAGACAGCAAAGACAAATCAACATCTCTGGCAGAAATATTAAGAGTAGATGCAATGGTATTATTCGAATCTACCCCTCCTTCCAGAAAAACAGCAACCCGTTCCAGCCATTGCCCATTGAGCTGGTAGGTGAACTGTCCGGGGCCAAGCAATTCAAGCTCAACCCTGCTCTGGCTAAACAGCGCTTTATCCTGCCTTTCGGAAGACTGAATAACACCATTAAACTCAATATTTTTCACAGCGACAGGTAAACTGCTATCCAGTGACTTTGCTACTTGCTGCAATAGATTTCCGTTAACTGTCAGCCCCGCTTCTTTAAACGACAGATCGTCAACAAAACCTTCATTGTTTTTAAATTGAAAACCTTCTGCAAACAGTTCTTTCCACTTTAGATCAAGGTCCGTGTTCAAATCCTGAAACTGTCCATCCAGTACTTTGGCAGTACCTGTTAGCTCCCAACCTTGGTCGATGGACCATTCAACCGAAAGATCGGTGGACAAACGCCCTTCCAATGAACACTCCGAACATTGAATAAACCCCTGATTGACAGCATCTGCCAAAGGCAGTTCATCGATAGAGAGTTGACCCGACATCATCAATTCATTTAAATCAACAATACCGCCCAAAGACCATTTCCTGCTGCCAGAATCTCTGAACACTTCGACAGCAACCTGATCTGCTTGCTGGGTTTTAAGCTCCATTCTATTGAAGTCGATCCCGACAATCTCAGTGGCGCTGGCTTGTTCAGTATTGACCACCTTCATAGAACCATCTTCAAAGACGAACCGCCCAGACTCTCTGAGAAACTGATAAAGATTGGGCATGGGTGGCTTCTGACCAATAAGACCCAGATCAAGAAAAATCCTGGGGTTTTTGAAATCAATTTGATCCAGCTCTATTTTATCTTTCCAAAGGGAGGTCCAGGCGACATTGAGACCAATGCTCTCTGACTTGAGTGTGATACCTGGAGAGATTCTCAGTTCCGGGTTGGTAAGCAGGAACTTCCCGGTTATGAAGGAATACTCCTTGGCCACAGGAAGGACTTCTACACCTGTTTGGTCTTCTATCTGCTGGAGGAGCTGGTCGGTATATCGCCCAGGAACCATTAATACTACTGAAATTAATGACAACAAAATGGCCAGAACAATTACAGCAAAGATCACAAACCGGATAACCGACTGCTGGGTTTGCATACGACTTCTCTTGATTACCAGTTCATGACTTGTTTTACGAAGGGTATGGTCAACTTCCTTTTAGCTCTGAGTGAAGCGCTGTCCAGCTTCTGCAGCATTTTGAACAAATGCCCCATATCCCGGTTACTGCGGTATATAATATACCGGGCTACATCTTCATTCATTTCCAGTCCACGCAAATGAGCCCGGAGCTGCAAAGCAGATACCTTATCTTTATCACTGAGAGGTTGCACCTGAAACACCAGCCCCCAGCTTAATCTCGAGACCAGATCTGGCAGCGTGATGGACAATCTTTTTGGAGGACAGTCTGCAGCGACCAGCAAACGCGTCTGGGAGTCCCTGAGGCGGTTGAACAGATCGAAAAGCCCTTCTTCCCATTCCGGTATACCCGCCACAGCGCTAACATCATCAATACAGACAAGTTGAAGCCTTTCCATTCCCTCAAGTAATTTGGAAGGGTAATGAACCAGCTCCTGCATGGGCAAATAGATACTGCGCCCCTTTCTGCTGTCGATCTGATGACAGGCTGCCTGCAGTAAGTGACTGCAACCAACACCGGGCGCACCGTATAGATAGATAAATTGTTCTGAGTCTACGCCGCTGGCTTGCTGATCCATGTCCAACATATTTACCAGCGCAGCATTATCCCCGCTGAAAAAGTTTTCAAAGGTAGCATCGTCCCTAATCTGGACACTAAGCGGTAATTGCACTGGCTGGCTCATATACGACATCAAACAGCCTTGAGCGAGAAATGCCGCTCAAACTTAACCAAAGGAATAGGTTTAAAACCTGCTATCGCGACATTTTTATGAAAAATAGCAAGCTCACACGGGTTAATAAAATCTGCAGGTGACAGACACAGGAAAAACATTTCACTTAACCTTTGTTCACAATGGCATGGCAAAATGGATTTCTGTTCGCTGTGGGCATAGATCACCTTACTCCCCCGGCTCACCAGCATGGTATAAGTGGCTCGCCTTATAATTTCGATGCAGATGACGCAAGAGTACCATAATAATGGCTGCTAATGGCAGTGCTATTAGCATCCCAACGAACCCCAGGATCTGCCCCCCTGCCATCAAGGCAAATATAACTGCCACCGGATGAAGACCAATACGGTCACCGACCAGGTAAGGCGTCAACACCCAGCCTTCCAGAGCCTGACCCAGGGTAAATACTCCAGCCACCATCAGCAACGGTAAATAACTGTCATATTGAAAAAATGCAACAGTGATCGCCGTAGCAAAGCCCACCACAAATCCCATATAAGGTATAATGCTGACAAGACCGGCCAACAAACCAATCAGCAATGCAAACTGAAGCCCTATGGCCCAAAGTCCCAAGCTATAAATCAGACCCAGAGCCAACATCACCATCAGTTGCCCTTTAAGAAAAGCGCCAAGCACTTCATCACACTCACTGGCGAGTTCGACAACGATAGGCTCAAGATTCACTGGCAGCATCAACCGGATGTGCTCCATCATATGATCCCAGTCTCGTAACAGATAAAAAGTCACGACAGGTACCAGAAACAGATTCACCAGAAACCCTATAACCGCCAGACCAGAAGTCGTTACTGATCGGCCCAGTTCTGCCAACAGCCCACCAGTCTTCTGCCACTCGCCCGCCATAGTCTTGACCAGCTGACTGACGTCGAACCACTCAGGGTCCAGATCAGTTAACTCCACCAGCTTAGGTATGGCGTTGATTCTCACCCACTCTTCCCAGACTGGCAGCAACTGCATCAGGGTTTTGACCTGTTGAAACATTGCCGGTATCAGGATCAACAACATCAAAACCAGAAAGGTAAAAATAACCAGAAAGACAAGCGTCACCGAAAGCGGCCTGGAGAGCTTCAGCTTTTCCAGCCGATCCACCAGAGGGTCGCCCAAATAAGCTAGCACTGCACTGATCGCAAAGGGTGTCATCACCGCCCCGACAAAGTTTATCAGCACAACACCCACAAACACGATGCCTGCCAGCATCCACTGTTGCTGTCTGGTCATTTTATTCCTTCTATAGTGACTCGTCTTGCCAGGCGTATGGATTGCCCGACATGGCTGAATTTAAAAGCTGACGTTCCTGATCAGTTTCCAAGCCAACGATATTTCAACGTCTGATTGATATCATCTTCGCCTGTCGCTCTCAGATTTCGACCCAAAGCAATAGCATCAGACAACTGGCTCAGCGTACCATCAATAACCAGCTCCAGCTCAACTTTGTTGCCACTGACTTTGATTACCGTCACATCCCTCACCGCAGTCAATCCTTTAAGGTAATTGACCACCCCGGCGTAATCCCGGGTATGGGTTATGCCATCCACTTCCAGCACTGGATTAACACTGCTGCCACCCGACAGGACTGCATAATGACGGGAGAGTGTATTGCCCGTAAGGTCGGCAATAGCTAATGCCAGCCCTTCAGCAGAAAGATCCGTTACTGACGCATCAAACCGCTGATTTCTGAACAACAGAACAATACGGCCATTAAAGCGGCCACGGGCTTCACTGAGCCGACCAGCCAGCACAGCCTCTGATCCATATCTTGCAGAAGCCTGACCCAGCTTGTCTGAGAACAGTCCCCAGACATCAACTTCAGAGATCGTGGTACTGTCCTCAAAATCCATCAAGGGAAACGTCAAAGGTAAAGAACGCGCAGCCATAACGCGCTTAAGATCATTCACCAGAGGAGAACCCACTGTCTCTCTCAAAATTTGTCGGGCGCCCTGCTTCTCTATTGCCAGCCAGACAATAGTGTCGGGTCTATTGGAATCCCAAATCCCCAGACCGTTATCACGAAGCAAACGATTAACGGCGGCTTCATCAAAACGTACCTGAAGCAACAACTGTTGGCCTGCATCAGTATCACGGCGTTCGTAGCCGAAACTTTGAACCAGCGCTGAAGCTTTCTTTAATGACTGTTTAATACCGGCATTATTAAGCGTACTTCGCTGCCCTGTGACTTTAACCAGCACTTCTGACAGAGCCCGACTCATGGCTTTGTCTCTTTCTTCTCCACCACTCTGACTGCTGACCGGGACACCCACACGATAAAGTTCGGGCATCTGTGCTGCAGACAGCTGAAAAGACAACAAGGCCAGCATCAATGTGAAAATCAGCCTCGACAGAGGGAACAACCGTTCCAGCTTGCACGTTCTATACATAATGTCCGGAATCAAAAACAGGCACTCTTTCTGAACAAACAGCCATGATCATCTGCACTGTGCCAGACCGATTCATGGAATGTCAGTGACACCTGACACAACTGCTCTTCTATATAAAGAGTACTAATTACCCAGACGAAACGCCCGGAGCCCAGTATCCCTTCATTCTGCCATAACTTTCTGGTTTTGTAGAAAATCTTTGTAAAGCGGTATGGACTGTTCGCCATTATTTTCAAACCAGTGAGCTGGCAGGCGCTCTTCAGCCTGACCAAAGCGGCTTTATGAATTTTCCGGGTTAAGTTAGAATGCGCGTTCTGATCAATTCACAATAGAATCCACGATGCGGATACATCTCCGATGAGCAATAGCGACCGCGATACAACTTCCTCAGCTTCTTCCTTGAGCTATAAAGACGCTGGTGTCGACATCCAGGCAGGTAACGCCCTGGTTGATCGTATCAAGCATGTAGCCAAAGCCACTTCACGCCCTGAAGTGATGGGCGGCCTGGGAGGCTTTGGCGCCCTGTGCCAGATACCCACAGGCTATAAAGAGCCCGTTCTGGTTTCCGGAACGGATGGTGTAGGCACCAAGCTGAAACTGGCCATGGATCTGGGGAAACACGATACCATTGGTATTGACCTGGTAGCCATGTGCGTCAATGACCTTTTGGTTTGCGGTGCTGAACCTCTGTTTTTTCTCGATTACTATGCAACCGGAAAACTCAATGTTGACGTTGCGGAACAGGTAGTAACGGGAATCGGCGAAGGCTGCAAACAGGCTGGATGTGCCCTGATAGGCGGTGAAACAGCAGAAATGCCTGGCATGTATCAGGGTGAAGATTATGACCTGGCGGGTTTCTGTACCGGTGTTGTCGAAAAGTCCGACATCATCGATGGCAGCAAAGTCGCCGCCGGTGATGCTCTGATTGCGCTAAAATCCAGCGGCCCTCACTCCAATGGCTACTCTCTGATCCGCAAGGTTCTCGAAGTCAGCCAGGTCGATCTGAACAGCAAAGTAGACGGTAGACCTCTGGCCGAAGCCCTCATGGCTCCCACCAGAATCTACGTCAAATCACTGCTTCAGCTTCAGAAAGAAATGCCCGTTCATGCTATGGCGCACATTACCGGCGGCGGCCTGACTGAAAACCTGCCAAGGGTCATTCCCGAAGGTTGTGTCGCAGTCATCAATACCGAAAGCTGGAATATCCCGGAAGTGTTCAAATTCTTGCAGGAAGGCGGCAACATCGCCCAGTCCGAGATGTATTTGACCTTCAACTGTGGTGTCGGCATGGTGATCTGCGTTCCTCAAGACAAGGCTGAAGAAGCCGTCTCTCGACTGAGCGAGCTGGGTGAAGAGGCCTTTGTTATAGGTCACATGGAATCCGGTTCCGGCGACAAAGTCGTTTACCGTTAAAGATAAAGAAAGGTCTGAATCCGTTAACTGATAATGGTTTGGACCTTTTTCTATAACAGACAGAAATCTTGAGACCGGAAATGACTGATAACAATCGGGTTGTTGTACTGCTATCGGGCAGTGGTACCACATTACAGGCCATTCTCGACCAGCAGAATCAATACAGCTATCAGGTCGTAGGGGTTCTCAGTAACCGACCTGAAGCCTATGGCCTGGAGAGAGCTCTCCATGCCGGTGTTGATACCCAGTGCCTCGACCACAAACTCTACTCAAGTCGTGAGCAGTTTGACCTTGAGCTGATGGAACACATTGACAGATACAACCCTGACCTCATTGTGCTGGCTGGTTACATGAGAATCCTAAGCAGTGCTTTTGTTGAGCACTATCAGGGAAAGTTAATTAATATTCATCCCTCCCTGCTACCGAAACACAAAGGTTTGAACACCTATCAGTCAGCCCTGGATGCAGGCGATAAAGAGCATGGAACATCAGTCCACTTTGTGACAGAAGAACTGGACAGTGGTTCTGTGGTTATGCAGGCTGCACTGGAAATAACCCCTTCTGATACAGCAAAAACGCTTGAGCAGAGAGTCAAGGTAATGGAGCATCACCTTTACCCAAAAGCTATAGACTGGATCGTTTCCGGCCGAATAGATATAAAAGACGATGTCATCTCACTTGACAATAAGCCTCTGGGTCCTCAAGGATATCGTATAGCCGAACAAAACATTGTCACTGAACATTAACCTCGTTGATACACCTGCAGAACCATTCTCAGGTTTTGAAAGCGGATTAAATTCATAGTGGCGATAACCCGAGAATACCTCCCTCTTATTCAGAAACTGAGAGAGGTACTCTTCAGAAAAGGAATTACCATGATCCCTTTCAAGTCTGCAACTGCCCTGCTTTTTTCTGGCCTTTTATTCGCCAGCGCTCCCTCTTTTGCACAAAAAACTAGTACCACGCCACTGAAGCCATTCACAGCTGAATATAAAGCAGAAGTTTCAGGCATCAGCGGCTCAGGCTCTCGAAGTCTGAAAAAAGAGGGCGACCAATGGGTTCTTGATTTTGGAGCCAGCGCATCAGTCTTCATTGCCTCGATCAGCCTGGATGAAACCAGCCGAATCGATTTAAAAAATGGACAAGTACGCCCTCTTTCCTATCGCTACGAGCGCAAAGGTATTGGTGGCAAACCACCTAAAAACGCTCAGTTTGACTGGAAATCCATGGAAGCGTCCTGGCAACAGGATGACGAAAAATCAAACATCAAATTCCCAGCCGGCGCTCAGGACCCTCTTTCTTATCAACTCCAATTACGGCTGGATTTAAAAACGGGTAAAAAAGAGCTGGTCTACCCGGTTGTTGACGACGATAAAGTCTACGAAAGACGCTTTATTATTGAAGCCGATGAAATCCTTGATACCCCTGCCGGCAAACTCAACACCACTCGTGTAAAAGTCGTGCGTGAAGACAATGACCGTGAAACCTGGATCTGGTTTGCCAAAGACTGGGACTATATTCTGGTGCAGCTCCAGCAAAAAGAGAACGGCTCAGACTACCTGATTCAGTTTAAAGGTGGCGAGCTGGAAGGCAAGGCTATTACAGAATTGCCTCTAGAAACAAAATAACAGTAACTGATTTTATCAACCTATAACCACCTGAACTTATACTGGGGATCACTGCTGTCCGGTTAAAAATCCGGAATAACTGGGAAGTGCCTGTCCCTGTTGGTTTACAGTAAAATAGAAGTTATCGAGACAGCTATTTCACAGACCAAGAGAGACAGGCATGAAGCATCATAACAGCGTTTTCCAACAGTTGCTCAAAGTCATTCCCCGCCACCAATTCCAGAAGGTGGTTGACCGTCACAATGGTGATCATCGGATCAGAACTCTGTCATGCTGGACTCAGCTGGTCGCCATGATGTTTGCTCAACTGGCCAGTCGGGTCTCGATTCGGGATTTAGTTGAGAACTTCAACACCTGCCACAGCCACCATTACCATTTGGGCGTCTCTCGCATAAAGCGCTCTTCACTGTCGGACGCCAACAGTCATCGGTCCGCCAGCATTTTCTCAGAGACTTTTTTCTTTCTGCTGCAAAAGGTCAGAAGCCATCTGCCACGGGGAGCGGCCAGTGACATGGTACGTCTGATTGACTCCACAACCATCGACTTGAATGTAAACCAGTTTGAATGGGCTCATTTCAGGAAAACCAAGGGCGGCATAAAGCTGCACACGGTTTATGACCCGGAGGCAGATACACCGACCTTCTTCGAACTGACCAGCGCCAAAGTGAATGATCGTAAAGCCGCTCAGAACCTGCCCATTATGGCGGGTGTTACCTATGTTTTTGACCGGGCCTATGATGACTACAGCTGGTATTACGAGATGACCTGCCAGGGTACTCTTTTCGTTGGCAGAATGAAGAGCTCTGCGGTCTACGAAGTCATTGAAACTCGTGCAACGAAGGAAAACTTTATCCTTGAAGATCAAATCATCAGGCTTTCTTCTGACAAAGGCCGTAAAGACTGTCCAACCTACCTGAGACGAGTCAAAATTCACCGTGAGGAAGACGGCAAAGTACTGGTATTTATCAGTAATGACCTGAAGAGAACAGCGGTTGAAATTGCTGCCCTGTACAAATCTCGCTGGCAGATTGAACTGTTCTTCAAGTGGATTAAACAGAATCTGAAGATTAAGCGGTTCATTGGCAGAAGTGAGAACGCAGTGAAAATTCAGGTTCTGACAGCAATGATTGCCTACCTTCTACTACGCCTGGCCCAGATCACAACACGCTGCCAGCTGTCGTTACAGCAAATAGCCAGGAGAATCAGTCTTAATCTGACCGGTCGTCGTTCTCTTCTGGAGTTATTCAGTGATCCTCCGGAGAAAAGCGGGGGCAGCTTGCTCCAGAATCAGGGAAAGCTGGAGCTTGGATATGTTTAACCGGACAGCAGTGACTGGGGATGTATAGAAATGGAAGTCGCTAACAGTCTATTTTATAGTGTACTGGGGGCTGCAATCTGGGCGATCTGCACAAAGCTATATTCAGTCTACCGAAAGAAGAATATAGAAGAGAGCCTCAAGGTTTTGAAGCTGGAGAAAGAGCTTCTATCAGCCATGGAGGAATCCAGTATAGAGATGAACAAATCCTCTTTCAGAATGATATTCGCCCTATCAATTGTCTTTGGTGCAGCCAACCTGTTACCGGCTACCATTCTCTTCAGCAACCAAGAATGGGGATATATCGCCACCTACTCTGAAATGATTATGTGGGGTGTTTTCATTGGCTTGGCTTGTCGATTCTGGAAGCGCCATGATGATTTAAGGAATTTCGGAAAAGCTATGGAAAGATTTGACATCAAGATTGATAAACTCAACTCCAAACTAAAGTAAAGAGAGCACATATTCAGTTGTACCTACAGACTCAGCCTGAATACCCTTTTAACGAGAGACGTTTTACCGAGCGCTCACAGCCACTACCTGTCTCTATAGCTTTGTTATAAAATAACTTTCGAAACCCTGCATCCAGTTTGAAAGACGGACTTTTTAACAGTCTGGTAACTTTTGGTTCTAGGGGCCTCCAAGCCATGAGCTCAGAGGCGCTTGCGCCTATTCTAAAGCGCGCCCTATACACCATCAAACTCCAGCTTTCCAACCGGGAGCGGTTTAGTTTCCCCCCCCCTCCACCTGAATATCAGGAGCTTTCTGTGAGACTTCTCCACACCATGCTTCGAGTGGGCGACCTGGATCGCTCTATTGCTTTTTATACCGATGTACTGGGTATGAAACTGCTTCGCAAGCACGATAATGAACAATACGAATACACTTTGGCTTTTGTTGGTTATGCCGATGAATCAGAGCAAGCAGTGATCGAACTGACCTACAACTGGGGCACCAAAGAGTACGACCTGGGTACAGGTTTTGGCCACATAGCCATTGGCTTCGACGATATCTATACAACCTGTGAAGCCATCCGTGCAAACGGTGGTAAAATCACCCGTGAACCAGGCCCAGTCAAAGGCGGTACGACTGAAATTGCTTTTGTTGAAGATCCTGACGGTTACAAGATCGAAATGATCCAGAACAAAAGCGCATCCCGGGGACTCCAGGGATAAGCACACCCAGTGCCTGGGCAGGTTAGCTGACCAGGCACTTTTTACAGGGAAGTGATCCTATGCCAGACAATCTCGACGGTCGTTTCGATGCCTGCATCAAAAATATTCTGACGATGACTGGTTTTTGTCTGACCATTCCGCTGCTTACCAGCTGCTCTAACCATTCAGCCGTTAATTATGCGACTAATGTTGTCGTTCGTGAGCTCGGTGGACCGATAGCTGATGTTTACTCAACGGTTCAAACAGCCCAAAGTATTCAAAAAGATGTGATCGCCTTTGAGGCTCTGGTACGCATTCTCACCACAGAAGCCCGCGTTAACTGGGGCGATGAAAAAAGTGCCAGCAATAAAGAATACGTCAAATACACCAACAATTATCGTACCCGGGTATTTGTTAATTTCGAACAAGGTAAGGTTCATGTCGAAACCCTGGATCAACAGGATCTCAAGCACGCAATTATTGTCACCCTTCTAACACCGTATAACCCGGATGAAGTCGACCTGTTCAGTGACAAAGCCGTTCCTCTCGGGGAAGAACCAATGTTATACGGCCAGGTTCTGGATCAACAGGGAAAGCCTATTCGCTGGGAGTGGCGAGCCAGCCAGTTTGCTGATTACCTGATCGACAACCACTTAATCACTCGCTCCAGTGCGAAGGGTACTATTTATGCTATTGACCTTGATCTGGTTGGCGACCATTTGATCAAGCGCCAGTATCAATATGCCAGTATCGTTCGTCAGATGTCACAACGATATCAAATCAAGGAAAGTCTGATCTATGCCATCATGAGGACAGAAAGCAGCTTCAACCCCTATGCCGTCAGCCATGCCAATGCCTATGGCCTGATGCAGATCATTCCTTCCACGGCAGGGCGCGACGTTTTTAAATTGGTTAAGCGAAAAAGTGGGCAACCCAGCAGAAATTATCTTTTTAATCCCTCAAATAATATTGATGCCGGTACCGCTTATTTGCATATTCTTGAGACTCGCTACCTCAAACAGGTCAGAGACCCACTGGTCAGACATTACGCCATCATTTCTGCTTACAATGGCGGTGCGGGGAACGTCCTGAAAACTTTTCACTCCAACCGCACCCGGGCTATGGAAATCCTTAATCAGATGGAGCCCGAAGAAGCCTACTGGGCACTCACCCGCAAACACCCCCGACAAGAATCAAGAAACTACCTGAAAAAGGTCACCAAAGCGCAGAAAGACTTCTATAAGGGTGATGTCTGAAGACTCGTATTACAGGCTGAAAGCCGGGGTACGTGTCAAAGATGGGTTGATGTTAACTCTCAGTCCTGAAATTACCCTCTTGTTCAGAAACCGCATGTTGACATTGATCAGCTGACCGGTCGCTTGCCTATTTAACCGGTAGTTAAATTTTTCCGCTGATAGTGACTCTGCACCATGGCATCCAGCAGAACTTTTGTGCTCACATGCTCAAAGGTCATATGCTCAGGCAGGGAACCGAACAGAGGGATGCCATCGCCGAGCAGAATCGGAACCCGGGTAATAATCATCTCATCGATCATATCGGCCTGCAGAAAGCTCTGAACGGTTTTACCGCCATCAATATAGAGATTGTTAAAACCTTTTCGATGCAGGGTTTCCACAACTTCCTCCAGAGAACCTGATACCAACTCGGCCTTATCCTGGTATTCGACAGGGATACCCTTCAGTGTTGAACTGAGTACAAAAACCGGTTTTGAATATGGCCAGTCAACATCAAAACCGCATACGGCTTCAAACGTATTTCGTCCCATCACCAAGGCATCAATCCCGGCCATAAATTCGTCCATGCCAAGATCTTCGTTATGAGGGTTAGGCACCATCTGCAACCAGTCCAGGCCGCCATTGCTATCCGCAATATAACCATCCAGACTGGTGCCAATGTAAACGAAATTAGACATACTTTCTCCAGAATCAGACACTGCAAGCACAGCGAACCAAGGGCTTCAGGCTGACATAATTTGTTTCATCAGGGCTTTAACTACAATATTCTACACTGTAGAATTTGTCGGAATATTAGTCAGGCAATGTATGATGGTCAAGGAAAAAAAACGGGGGCGTCCGACACAGGTGCAGAGCAATCTGACCGGAGAAAAGATTGTGCAATGCGCCAGACGCCTGATGCTGGAAGAAGAGAAGGTGCCCAGTATACGTCGTGTGTCCGGCGAGCTGGGCGTCGATGCCATGGCCATTTATTACTACTTCAATAACAAGGCAGCATTGCTGGAAGCGGTGACGGTTTCATTGATTGAGGGTATTTATGAACCCACGGGAACAAATGACTGGCAGAAAGAATTAACGTTGCTGTGCCATAGCTATCTTGAGCTGCTAAAAAACCATGCTGGCCTGCTGGAAACAATGCTCTCAATGTCATCGCCGGGTCCGGCACAGGTTTTTACCGAGCGGTTTTACACCGCTCTGTCTCCTCTGCACCTTGACAAGAAAACGGAGAAAGACGCCCTGGATCTGCTGGCAGACTATCTGCACGGGTTTGCCCTGGCTATGCATTGCAACAATAGCAGTTCATCGCTATCCAGCGATCAACTGGAAGGACCACTGCAGTTTTGTATTCGAGCACTGTCGCGGGAAGCTACCCTTCCAATCAGTCAGTGAGCGGCTAAGTATATCCATTGTCCTGCTTACACCTACTAATACACCGATAAAAACAGAACTTACAAACAAGGTGAGTACGAACTTCGCTGGAAATAAATTCAGGCTTAAAGAGCTAGAGAGACACATACTATTTCAACTGGGCGGTGGCTTGATAATGCCTAAAGATCAAAAAACCTGCTGGACGACGACAAAAAGACTTCTATAAGGGGGATGTCTGAACATTTCTTTTGACTTATAAGAACGGGTTGATAGAGATCAATACCACTATTTAAATGAGTGGCATTATTTCAATAATAAAAAAGAACCGCAGGATTATGATTCAATGAGCAATAGCAGTCCTTACGAACTTCTTGGTGGGGAAGAAAAAATACGCGCTCTGGCCAAAGCATTTTATCAAGCTATGGATAAAACAACTGAAGCCGAAGAAATTCGCCAGATGCATGCCAAAAGTCTGGATCAGGTTGAGCAGCGATTGTTTGAGTACCTGTCAGGCTGGCTGGGTGGTCCCGGACTTTACCATGAGAAACACGGCACAGTCTGTTTAACATCACCACACAAACCCTACCAAATTAATGCTGACCATCGCGATCAATGGCTACTGTGTATGGATAAAGCATTGGAAGAGATTGGAGCATCAACACAAGTTAAAAGCATGCTGAAAGAGCCGATGTTCAGACTGGCTGATTTTATCAAAAATGTCTGACCTGCCCACTGGAGGGCATAAGCCCTCTTATAAACGAGTTATTGAAGGTTTGAGCACTTCCAACGCTGGTAACGCCTGCAGTAAACCAAAGAGGTAGAAATGCCACCTCTCAATCTGTCCGCTTCGTAGCCATTTTTCGGACTGCGAGAAAGTCGTCTTGAAACTAAAAAACCACCATCATATCTGACAGTGGTCTTTCAAAAGAAAAGCGGAGAAGTGAGAGTAGAATTATCTCAACTTATATTCCGGCTGTGTTGGAAATTCCGACTCAGGAAGCAACAAACTATCCCCATTCGTTGTCCCATAGTTTTTTATAGTAATCTCCGTTCCGTTGCTTTCAGCCATGGTCATTATTCCGTTCACAATGCTGTTATGAACAGAGGTATCATTGGGCAACAAATCCTTATCAATAATAGCCAGTGGCAATGGCACCCAGCTGGACATATGAGTACCATAACCGTAGCGAGCCGCACCCCGGATTGGGTTGTCTGCATCACCCGTTGTGGCACCACCCTGCAGAATATCCAGCTCTAACGCCCTGATCAGAGGGTCCGTCCCTCCCAGAGGCATTTCATCAGCTTGATTAATAATGACAAAATCCCCTGGATTCCACTCATTCCCGTCAGTCATAAGGGCCAGCCCCATATCCAACAGGCTCAGATCATTGGAACCATCACCCACAGCTTCATTAAGGAAAATCGGTTCATCTCTATACTTCGCCAGCACCTTGGCAAAATTAATAGGATCAGATGGATCGATAGTGGACTGATAAACTATTTCAGACGGCCTTTGATACTCGCTCCATACCTGCTCTTCAAACTCAGCGAATTCCGACGGTGCTTCATCAGCAGTAAAACCCATTGCTTTTGAAGTGGACAAAATTTTATTCGCCCTGGCTCGTACCATTTCATTCTCAATTAACTCTGGCTGACTGATATTCTCACCATCAAGAGATTCACGATACTCGTCTACTTCATCCAGTGCAGTCACCTTGTCGTCTTTAGAAAGGTTTACTCGAGGGTTATAGAACCCTAGTTTTTCTGCCATGAACAGACGGAACGAAGCTGCATCAAGAATGTCCTGTTTCATCTCTTCCAGCAATAATGGAGACTGCATCAGAATAGAAGCAACGCCACCACCGGGTACACTGACAGAAGTGGTTTTAAGATTCAGTTGATCTGAATAATCAGGGTTTTCTTCCTGACTGTCACGCATCAAAGAAGAGATAGATGTTCCGGTTATGCCACCCAGAGAACCACCCATCATATGAACGTTATCAGTACTCAATGTATCGCTACCGCCAGGGATAGAAACCCCTTTGGACAACGCCATTCGAATACCAACATAGTCTATTAATGTCTGCCACATGAAACCTCGGGTTGTCATCAGGTTTTCGGGACTCACATAATCCGTTCTACGCTCTTCTGCAGTCAGATCAACCGTTCCATCAAGATCAACATCCACCGCACGCTCTCCATGCATAGGATGATCCAGAGAAACCACCGCATAGCCCTTGGCTGTCAATGTCTTTGCAGACAATGTTGCATCTTCCTTGGTACCTCCATAACCATGACTGTTCATAAATACCGGATAGCTATTGCCATTTTCCGGAGGATCCATCGGTAAATAGATGACCAGGTTTAGCAGGTTATTTTCTGGCTCCTTGAATACATAGATGTCGCTGGCGTTCTCAGCTGTCACAGGAATACCAGACGGCTCACCCGCTGCAGCCCCTGTCTGCCAAAAACTGTATGCACCAGGACAGAATTCCTGAGGAGCTACTCTGTACTCATTAAAGTTAGCGGGTTCACTACCCGCCAACGAATCAACGTAGGGATTGTACGAGCAGTTGCTGTTTGGCCCTACCGAGCGTGGTGTATCCATGTAATTCGGCAAATTAATTTTTGCCGTAAATGTACGGAAAATAACCTCGTCAGCCGCTAGCTCAGGCATGACTACATCATTCTTAGCAAGCGCTGTCTCAACCTCTTGAAGAATAAAATTCTTTTTTTCATCTTTCATAGGTGAAGGTACTGGCACCTCCACTAAATCAGTAATCTTTGTATCTGATGAATACTCATCCAGATATTCAGTGACCACAGGTCTGATAATGCTGAGATTACCCCCCGTGGTAAAATCAGCCCCGTAAACAATACTGTCAGAAGAAAGACCGGCACTGTCCAGCTTATCAATCACTTCCTGAAGATGCAGGCCCATCTCATCATTACTGCTCAGCAGTTGACGATAAGCACTGGACGCCTGAAGTGTTTGACCATGAGAGTCTTTTAAACCATTGGTTAAAGCCAGAAAATAACGGGTATTTTCTTCGAATGGTTTTAGCGGCTCAATATTGATAGTGCCCGCTTTGGCAAGGATGGCCCGGTAATCTTTATTCCATTCCAGGCTTTCGAGTACCCCATCCACTTCCTTGAACATTTTTATGCTGTTTTGAAAGGAAGCTGGGTCAATTGTGGGAGAACCACCGGCTTCTTCTGGCGCTTTGGTAAACTCGAGAATCATGGGAACCGAAGTTCCCCAACCTTTCTGGGCACCATAGAAATTCCAATACACATTCGGGCTATCACCTTCAGTGTTCGCCCAATCGGTTTCCCCGGGCACTTTCAAAGTTCCGTCTTCATCAAACCCCACAATATCGTTCGGATAGGGAATAACTCCATTGGAAGGATCAAATTTAAGTGTTTGGGATTGCAGGGTGACTTCATCAACGTTGTCATCAAAAACCTCGTCACATCCTGCCAGCAGAATAAGGGGGAGAGTCAATGAAACCGCTTTAGCCAAGCGTGTGTACTGCATCATTTTATTTCCTTCTAATGACTTTGCATCATTTTCGGCGAGGGACTTTTTTAATAAGCCTTATCAGCAAAAATTGAACTTCGCTCGCGTACAGGTATTTACACCATTGGAAACACAAGGTGAAAACCGAGGAGTGCGGCAAAAGCTCAATTAATGACAGGGCATACTATTATTTAGATCCCATAATGAGACAAATGACTTAAACAACAAAAACATCAAAAAAACCAATTTATTGATTCAGGTCATCTTATTAAGGCTACATAGTTACTTTCTGTTACTCATTATTTCATCTCATTCACAGAGTACATTTATTAAGTAATAAGTTAAATATATTTCACTTATTGAGTCGCCTTTAGCGCATCAATTTGATGAATTATGAAAGAATAAAGATAAGTATTAATGGGGGTTGTACAAAGAAATATTTGATGACAAAAAAGAAGGGCAATATCTATTTAACAAGAAAAGTTGGGAAGCCCCCCCAAAAAAACAATGGGAGGAGCTTCATCATGAGAGACGTCTGTATTTCAAATTTATTTTATCTGAATTTGTACTCAGGCTGTTCAGGAAAATCTTCTGCAGGTACCAACAACTTATCACTGCCTTCACCAGGCCTGCCATTATTAACAGTCACGCTGCTGCCATTAGAGTTAAGGAATGAGAGCGTGGCATTGACAATGCTGTTATGCACCTGGTGATCATTAGGCAACAGATCTGGATCAAGCACAGCCAGAGGTAATTCCACAAAACTGGACAGATGGGTTCCATAGGCATATCGAGAAGCGCCACGAATGGTACCACTTCCTTCCTCTCCATTAACACCACCTGTTAGAAGGTCCAGCTCCATTGCTCTGATGACGGCATCTCCTCCACCTAAAGGCATTTCATCCGCCTGGTTCACGATGACAAAATCCCCCGGGTTCCACTCATGTCCCTCTGTTTTCAATGCCAATCCAGCGTCCAGAAGGCTCAGATCATTCGAACCATCCCCTACAGCTTCACTCATCAGTACCGGCTCATCTTTATAAGCAGACAGCACTTTGGCGTAACTCACCGGATCGGAAGGATCAATGATAGTCTGATAAGCGATTTCAGCAGGAATTTTATAGGCCTGCCAGACCTGTTCTTCAAACTCTGCAAAATCAGTGGCTGCTTTATTACCCAAAGCTTGACTGACTGATACCATTTTATTTGCCATCTGACGTATTACATTGTCGTCAATTAGCTCAGGTTGGCTGAGGTCGATACCCTCAGGGATATTGCGATATTCGTCCGCTTTATCCAGTGCTGCCACTTTCTCATTTCTTGACAGTTGTACTTCGGGGTTATAGATACCTAACTTCTCAGCCATATAGAGTCTGAAGGGACCTGACTCCAGAATATCTGCCTTCATTTCTGGCAACAGTACCGGAGATTGCATCAGAACCGCAGCTACATTACCGCCAGGAACGTTAGTCACCGTAGTTTTAATATCCAGATCATCAGCATAAGATGAAAAATGCTCCTGAGCATCCCGAATCATTCCTGAAATGATCGTGCTGTGAATCCCCCCCAGAGAACTCCCCATCATATGAACATTTTTATTGTCCAGCAGAACCTGGCCTTGATCATCTTCTACCCCATTAGCAATGGCCATTCTGATACCAATGTAATCCATAGATACCTGCCACATGAAACCACGAGTTGTTAAAAGATTTTCGGGGCTGGCATAATCAGTTCGACGTACCGAGGCGTCCAGATCGGCTACATCATCCCCATCTATATCCACGGTTCTTTCACCGTGCATAGGATGATCAATCGCTACCAGTGCATAACCAGCCCCAACCAATTGCTTGGCAAACAGTTCGGCTTCGTCTTTTGAGCTGCCAAAGCCATGGCTACTCATCACTACTTTAAATCCATTCTCAGGAACGGGACCGGCAGGCAAATAAATCTTCGCTTTGACAAGATTTTGATAAGGCTCTTTGAATACATGAATATCAGCAGCATTACTGGCATTAATTGGCGTGCCGTCGTCTGTCTGGAAGTAGCTGAAAGCGCCAGGACAAAATGCTTGGGGAGCTACTCTGTATTCATTAAAGTTTTCAGGGTGACTGTCATTGGCCCCACCTTCCTGCATACTGGAGACATATTCATTGTATTCACAGTTCACACCTATCTCGGGGGTGTCCAAATAAGCGGGCAAATTAATAGCGGCCGAAAAGACTCTGTATTCTGGCACCGCATCCGGCTCTGTCTCTGGAACCTCCAGGCCTTTTTTCTCAAACTGATCAGAAAGCTGTGTTAGCAGAGTATTCTCTTCACCAATGTTTGATGTTGAGCTAACCACCTCTTCCTCTAAATTAACCAAATGGGTATTAGAGGAGTACTCATCAAGGTACTTTCCTATAACCGGACGTATAACACTAATATTGCTTCCTGTTGTAAAATCCGCAGCATAAACAATATCATCAGGCGAGATACCCGCTCCACCAAGAGTATCAATCACCCCCTGAAGATGTAGACCCATATCACTCTTACTACTCAAAAGCTGTTGGTACGCAGATGACACTTTCAGTGTCTGGCCATGAGCATCTTTAACGCCAGACGTCATGACCACAAAGTATCTGGTTGCTTCATCCAAAGGCTTCAGCGGCTCAATATTAATAGTGCCTGATTTGGCTAGAATGGCCCGGTAGTCTTTATTCCACTCAAGACTTTTTAAAATACCTCCGTCTTCTTTATACATTTTAATACCGGCCTGCAATGTTTCTCCATCAATGGTAGGCGAACCACCGGCTTCTTCTGCAGCTTTTTTAAATTCAAGAACCATGGGCACAGAAGTTCCCCACCCTTTCTGTGCTCCATAATAATTCCAGTAAACATTAGGGCTGTCGCCCGCAGTGTTTGCCCAATCGGTTTCACCAGGTATATGGAGAGTTCCATCTTCATCAAACCCAACAATATCATTAGGGTATGGAATCACACCTTTAGCAGGATCAAACTGGAGTGTTTGAGAAGATAATGTCACTTCATCAACATTATTTTCATCGCAACCTGCCAAAAAGATAAAAGGAAGAGTCAGAGAAACGGCTCTGGCCAAGCGAGAATACTGCATTATTTTAATTCCTTGCAATGCCTGATCATCATTTCATAGATGATAATGAAAGCCTTTACAGCAATCAGTGATCTTCACTGCCATGAACGCTTTCACTCCGATTACAAAACAGGAGCCAAGCTTTAAGGGTATGACAATGGATCAATAAGGGACGAAGGACACTATTAAGAAGGACAACTTATTTGACAATATCTAAAGATTCGGAGGCTTTTCAAAAATAACTTTTTTTGATTCAGGTCATAGAATAACTCAAACTTTGTTTATTTTTGTTAAATAAAATTACGTTTAATTTACAGTACACACTTAATCATTTAATAGGTTAATCTCAATGCATTAGCATTAATAACAAATAATGATTACCCCACTTAATATAAAGTTTTATTAAAGCTAATATAAAATAGCCTGAGCAGTTAATGGCTCAGGCTATCAATATTAATCTGCTTTACTCATTAGCCAAGGTTACGACCCTTGTTAGCGGCAATTCTCAACCTTAACGCATTCAACTTAATAAAGCCTTCAGCATCAGCCTGATCGTAAGCGCCTTCATCATCTTCAAAAGTAGCAATATTTTCATCAAACAGTGAATCATCGGACTGACGACCAACCACTGAAACATTACCTTTATAAAGCTTCAGACGAACGACACCATTCACACACTCCTGGCTTTCATCAATCATCTTCTGAAGCATTTCACGCTCAGGAGACCACCAATAGCCGTTATAAATCAGTTTCGCATATTTTGGCATCAACTCATCTTTCAGGTGTGCAACTTCTCTGTCCAAGGTAATGGACTCGATCGCACGGTGAGCTTTCAGCATGATGGTTCCGCCTGGTGTTTCATAACAACCACGGGATTTCATGCCTACATAACGATTTTCAACAATATCAAGACGACCAACGCCGTTTTCTCCACCGACCTTATTCAGGTAAGTCAGAACTGTTGCAGGCGTCATTTCCTGACCATCAATGGCGACAATGTCTCCATTTTTATAAGTCAGCTCAAGATACAGTGCCTCGTCTGGTGCATTTTCCGGAGAAACACTCCAACGCCACATTTCTTCTTCTGCTTCTGCCCAGGGGTCTTCCAGAACACCCCCTTCATAGGAAATATGCAGCAGGTTGGCATCCATTGAATAAGGCGACTTGCCTTTTTTCTTCTCAACCTGAATGTCATGCTCATCGCAGTAGGCCAGCAGTTTTTCACGGGAATTCAGGTCCCACTCACGCCATGGGGCAATAACTTGTACACCCGGTTTAAGGGCATAAGCACCTAATTCAAAACGCACCTGATCATTACCTTTGCCGGTAGCACCATGAGAAATGGCATCTGCGCCAGTTTCATTGGCAATTTCGATCAGTCTTTTAGAAATCAGGGGGCGGGCAATAGAAGTACCCAGCAGGTACTCACCTTCATAAACAGTATTAGCCCTGAACATTGGGAACACAAAGTCTCGAACAAACTCTTCCCGCAGGTCTTCGATATAAATCTCTTTTATACCCAACGCTTCAGCTTTGGCTCTGGCTGGCTCGACCTCTTCTCCCTGACCCAGGTCAGCGGTGAATGTCACAACCTCGCACTCGTAGGTATCTTCCAGCCATTTGGCAATCACCGAGGTATCCAGTCCGCCAGAATAAGCCAGTACGACTTTTTTAATCTCTTTCACCGAGCACTCCCAATTCCCGATACGGTAAAACCTGATTTCCTGGAGAGTATTGATGATCGACACTCGAAAATCAATATTTATTCAAGGAATCAACATATTAATTCAACCCTGATTTATTAGGGTTGTTATTAGACACCACCCTCTTTTCCATGGCCTCAATGTGGAAAGAACCCATATAACTTCGGACAGCCGTAATTTGGCGCCCATTATTCGCGAATACAGGCTGGTTTTCTAGCCCGAAAGCCCTATAAATCTCTCAACTTATCCCCTGAATCATCCATAGGCAGAAATTCTGTTGCACAGACGGTCTTAACCTGCTGAACAACAAGCATTCGGTCCACCTGCCTCACTAGTCACAAGGGCTAACCGGATGAGGAAATATCACTACCCAGCCAGCGCAATTTTAGATACGATGCCACGCAGAAAAGAGAGTCCCCACAACTCTCTGCCGATTCCACCTTATTTGACGTATTTTTTTGATCAGCCTTTGCTGCATTTAACGGACTCGTGACAAAAACACGTTTACACTGTTGCTAATCAACAGTTTCTCTTTCTTCTCTGGAACAGGTACTCTTCAGAAGATGACGCAAATGCCTATAGCGAAAGAAAAGCTCACCCTGACACGCCCTGACGACTGGCATATTCACCTGAGAGATGACGCAGCCCTGGCTGAAACTGTCTGTTCTGCAGCCAGAAATTTCGCCCGTGCGATCATCATGCCCAATCTTCGCCCCCCAGTACTGAATGCGGATGATGCCGCTGCCTACAAAGCGAGGATTCTTGAGCATATCCCGGCAGGCAGTCAGTTTGAGCCCCTGATGACCCTGTACCTGACAGATAACACTACCCCGGAGATGATCCGTGAAGCCAAAGCCAGAGGGGATGTAAAAGCGCTGAAGCTTTACCCCGCAGGTGCAACCACCCACTCTGACTCCGGCGTAACCGATATCCGTCACATTGAAAAAAGCCTTGAGACTATGGCTGAAGTGGGACTGCCACTTCTAGTACACGCTGAAGTGACTGATTCAGACATTGATATCTTCGATCGGGAAAAAGTCTTTATTGATCGTTACCTGAAAGATATCACCCTCAGTCACCCCAATCTGAAAGTGGTCATGGAACATATTACGACGGCCGATGCCGTTGAGTTTGTAAAAAGCAGCCATGACAAGGTAGCAGCCACTATTACTGCACACCATCTGCTGTACAATCGAAACGATATGTTGGTAGGAGGCATTCGCCCTCATTATTATTGCCTGCCCATTCTTAAACGTAATATCCATCAGCAGGCATTACTGGAAGCAGCCACCAGCGGCAACCCGAAGTTTTTTCTGGGCACGGATTCTGCTCCTCATGGTGTAGACGCTAAAGAAACATCCTGCGGTTGTGCAGGCTGCTACACCGCACCTGCTGCTCTAGAGCTCTATGCAGAAGCTTTTGAAAGCATGAATGCCCTGGATAAACTGGAAGGTTTTGCCAGCCACTTTGGCCCAGATTTCTATGATTTACCAAGAAACCAGACATCTGTAACACTGATTAAGGAAGAGTGGCAATTGCCAGAGTCAATTCCTCTGGGAGACAATCAAGTTGTCCCTCTGCGTGCAGGTGAAACCCTGAACTGGCGCTTACAGCTTCAGGACTGACACTGATTCGGGAAAGTCTGATACAACAAAACTTCAGACTTCCCCTTTACTCTGAATGTATTAAGGAGATTCCGTGGTCGATGATAGCCACCTGATGGCCAACCGCTTTCGTGGTTTCTTACCCGTTGTGGTGGACGTGGAAACCGGAGGTTTCAATTCCGCCACCGATGCGCTGTTGGAAATTGCAGCCGTCGTCATTGAAATGGATGAAAGCGGCTACGTACACCCCGGCAAGCCACAGTCTTTCCACGTTAAGCCCTTTGAAGGTGCCAATATTGAACCCGCTGCTATTGAGTTCATCGGTGTTGACCCTTTTCACCCGTTGCGTATAGCCACTGAAGAAGAGCAGGCCCTGAATGGCATCTTCAAAACTGTGCGTAAGGAAGTCAAAAAGCAGGGCTGCAATCGCGCGGTTCTGGTGGGCCACAACGCATCATTTGACCTTGGCTTTGTTATGGCTGCAGCCGAACGCTGTGACATCAAACGTAATCCGTTCCACCCGTTCTCCTGCTTTGATACTGCAACACTGTCAGGACTAGCTTACGGTCAAACAGTTCTTGCCAGAGCCTGCGAAGCAGCCGACATTCATTTTGATAAAGGTGAAGCGCACTCCGCACGTTACGATACAGAGAAAACAGCCGAGCTGTTCTGCTCTATCATCAACCGCTGGAAAGATCTTGGCGGCTGGCTATAAGCACTCTTCTGTTTCATAGCAATGCCTGATAGCACTTTTGCGACTCAGGCAGCACCTCCCCCCCTTATATTCCAAAGCATTGCAACGCAAAACACTTTTCAATAAGATTCGTCCCAAGCATTACCGGTAATAATAATGGACAACTGCCGGCTATACAGGATGATTTCAGATGTTAAAACGTCTTTTCGCTTCAAGAAAACGCCCTTATCTTATCAATGGTCATATCCGTGAAAAAATCCGGATAGATCTCTCGGGCAATATTCTTACCATGGAATTGCCACCTCACCATAGCTACGGTGGCTTTGCTGGAGACACTTCGTCCGGAGAAAAAGCTCCGCCTGAATCTATCAACATTTATTCTCCGGATGGCTATTGGTCAGACCAGATAGAAGAAGAGGAAGGCATGGGCTGGCGCCGTGAAGGCTTCGCCATGCAAAGCATTCTAAAAAGGGAGTGGGACTTTATGGGCCCCGTTTGGCGAGGTCGCCCCCTGGGCTCTATTTCTATGGTCATGATGCTATGTCATGATGAAACCCTGCCAGAGACCATGAGCTACTTCAACCCTTCAGATTTTGGGAAAATCACTCTCAGAGCTGCTTATTTCAAAGCATTAAGAGCCATCAATCTGCATAAACCCAAAGTCCCGGTCAACTGGCAGGTAATACAGAAACAGCAAATCCCTTGGGTGCTCTATGAAATCCACGACACCCTTCAAGGTGATCCAGAACAGACTCGACTTCTTGCTAACAGCCTTGCCTCTTTGATGATACCCCTCGCCCGGGAATACTCCTTGAGACTCTACTTTACGTATACTGGCTACACTCCGGTAAGCTTCAGCCGGAAAAACATGAATAAAGTTCGTGATCAAATTATTGAGAGCATGCAACTAAGCTACACCCCAGAACACCTTCAGCAAATCAGACACCTTCGCGAAAGACACCCTGAAAGTACTATTACAGAAGAGCTAGAGCCAATGCCTTGGGTATTCCCAGAATGGCGTATTGGGGATGCTGATGCCGGTGAACCTGAATATATGATTACCAAAGCAGGGACCCCAGCTCCGACACTATCATAATGAAAATTTTACATCTCCACTTCTTATGATTTGAGCGTGGCAAAAGCCAGTTCGGTACTCACAATAATCAAATAACAACAGCAGCAAGGAAGTTAACTCAATGAATCGACATCAGATACCTGAAGGCTACAGCCCGCTTTCTCCCAATGAAACCCGAGGGAGGTTGATTCTCATCAAGGATGAACATCGCTCAAATTGGGAAGAAATCCAGCGAAATCATGCGGGAAATTTTTATTATACTTCTGTACTCAGAGCCATCTATAACCTTCAGGCTGTAGCTAAGGGCTCTGGTGAAGACAAGCACAAAGCTGGTCGCATAAACACTATGGACCTGAACGGCGCCAAACTTCGCTTTCGCATTTGGGAAAACAACAGTGTCCTAATTGAAAGTCTTGATATTCAGGAACAGGCAACAACACATTCACAATCGGGATTTTACGCAATAAGATATAACACACAGAATGAAAACTGGACCCCAGTCCAAAAAGAAGCTAAGCAACCTGAATTCAATAATAAAATTCTTCATGAGCCATATATAGCAATCTGTGGAAAGTATGATGATTTAGCACAAGCCAGCAACAAGATGGTGGAACATATACAGGGAGCGTTCGATCTGGAACCTGGCCGAGTATCTTCCAGAGGAAATGCCTATAACCTGTTTTATCAAGCAAAAGGCTTCGACAAAAAACCCAATATTGCATCACTGGCTTCTATTATCCAACAATCCCAAAAATACAAAGACGGTGTCCGGTGGCTGGTACACGGTGAAGGAGCTAAAACCTTTGTAGAAGCCCTAGAAAGCCTCTCAGAAAGTAATAGTGTAATCAAAAAGGCTGAGATTAATACTGAGGCCAGTTATAAATCAGCAATAAACACCCAATACCACCGTGTCTTTTTTTCAGCACCTCGTGGAAAAGGAACGGAGAAAGACAACCTTAAAAGGCTGACAAAGAATATCGGAATGTCCTTTTCTGGAATTCAATATAATGACTACGATCTAAAGAATCCTGACATCAATACAGGATTTAGAATCTCGGTTGAAAAACTGGCTGTACCCGCCATCACAACCGGCGTTGGCGCTACCGCTCTAAAAACGACCGGAATAAGTGGACTCGTTAAGCTTTATGAGCAAGCAGCCAATCTACCAGTTGCAGGGCAGATTGGTTTAATGGTTGCCGGGGCCTTTATGGTTAAAAACAATGTCTACCCAACACTCAGCAGCTATGGCCGAGCCTTTGCAAACTTTGGACCGAACACCCTTGGTAAAGGAAACCAATCTTGGCAGGGATGAAACAAGTTCAATTTAGAGCAGGACCAAAAAGGGGCTGGCTGAGCCCCTTTTTCTAATAACATCTCAAAGAAGTAATACATCAGTTAACGTATTGACTTTCCAGATACTGAGCCACAGCATCATCGCTGCACTCACCAATCACTTCGTGATCAGGCAGCTTTGCCTTCAATCGCTCTGTAGCATTCCCCATAACCAATCCTTTGCCTACAACCTGTAGCATTTCAACGTCGTTCATGCCGTCACCGAAAGCCACTGCATCTTTAGGCTTCAGCCCCTTGAGCTTCATGACCTCTTCCAGTGCAGCCCCTTTACTCACAGCGGGAGCCATGATTTCAAGGCAGGTATCCAGTGAAAAGGCCATGTTAACCGAGTCGCCAAAGGCTTCATGAATATCCTGTTCCAGCTCAAACAGCTCATCATGCTCCTTGGCTATGAAGAATACTTTGATAATCTTTTCTACAGGAATCGTATCCAGATCCTGCATGGTATAGCTGAAGCCTGTGTCCTTATGAAACTTAAGCAGGTCTTCATGGTGCTGCTCGACATACCACTTATCTTCACTGTAAACACTCAAAAACACGGTTTCGCTGTATTTTCGGCCGAGCGCAATTAAGGGCTGAATAAACTCAGGATTGAGATCATGACTGACAATCATTTCTCCCTGGGGATTATGTGCTCTGGCACCATTGGAAGTGATGGTGTACATGTCGATATCCAGCTGGGCTCTCATCTCTTCAACATCAATGTAATGCCTGCCTGTTGCGAAGACAAAACGGATGCCCTGACTACTTAAACGACGAATAACTTCTTTTGTGCGGGGAGCCAGCTCATGCTGGTCATTGAGAAGGGTACCATCAAGATCTGAGACAACAACGGGATACATGCATACCTCATAAAAGAGAGTGTTTTATCTGTATCCTGAGACTATTGACCATGATAATACTGCCTTCTAAGACTCTAATATCAATTTTCATACTTTAGAGTCCGCAGCATTCTCCGCTCATGGCTGTTACATTACACAGTGATGAACAGACAAAACAGGTGGGTTAGCCCCTGCAATTATGCACGTTGCTCTAACTTTCTGACAATAGGCGCATGTACGGAAGATAATGAGTTAAGTATTCTCAGGATGACTACGACACGTAACTTCGGTCCTTACGAAAGAAAAGAAAGAAGCCGCAAAACAGCGGCTTCGAAAAGAAGGGATTACTCAAACGTAATTTCATCACCTTTGAGTGTTGCCTTAATGACATCTCCGGGAGAGTAATGACCTGAGAGGATTGACTCAGCCAGTGGGTTCTCAATACTGCGTTGGATGGCTCGCTTCAATGGCCGTGCACCATACACTGGATCAAAGCCCACCTCAGCCAGTTTCCGCATAGCTTCTTCTGAGACTTCCAACGACAAACTGTTTTCACCAAGACGTTTGTTCAGTCGACTCAATTGAATGGCAGCAATGCCTTCTATCTGCTTTTCAGTCAAAGGATGGAAGACCACCAGCTCATCGACACGGTTCACAAATTCAGGTCTGAAGTGAGTTCCCACTACATCCATAAGGGTTGATTTCATTGCCTCGAAATCCTCTCCTTGCATCGTCTGAATAACATCAGAACCCAAGTTAGACGTCATGACTATCACAGTATTTTTGAAATCAACCGTTCTTCCCTGGCCGTCTGTTAAACGACCATCTTCCAGTACCTGAAGCAGAATATTGAAGACATCAGGATGTGCTTTTTCCACTTCATCCATCAATACAACAGAATAAGGTTTACGGCGAACCGCTTCTGTCAGATAACCACCTTCTTCATAACCCACGTAGCCCGGAGGCGCACCCAGCAAACGGGCAACTGAGTGCTTTTCCATAAATTCGGACATATCGATACGAACAATGGCATCTTCAGTATCAAAGAGGAAAACCGCCAGCGCTTTGCACAATTCGGTTTTACCCACCCCTGTTGGCCCAAGAAACATGAAAGAACCATTAGGTCGGTTGGGGTCCGCTAAACCTGCTCTCGAACGGCGCACTGCGTTAGAGACAGCCACGACCGCTTCATCCTGGCCTATGACACGAGCGTGAAGAGCGTCTTCCATCTTCAGCAGTTTTTCACGCTCTCCTTCCAGCATTTTGGCAACAGGAATACCTGTCCATCGGGAAACGACTTCAGCAATTTCTTCATCTGTCACCCGGTTACGAAGCAGCTTGGTTTCTCCACCCGACTCGGCTGCATCGGCCTCGACCAGCTTTTTCTCCAGCTCAGGTAGCTGCCCATATTGAATTTCTGACATTTTTGCCAGATCACCGGAACGCTGGGCGGCTTCCAGAGCTATCAGTAGTTTTTCACGCTCTTCTCTTAACTTTTGCGAACCCTGAAGCACTACTTTTTCAGCTTTCCAGATATCTTCAAGATCTGAATACTCTCTTTCCAGACTGTCAACTTCCTCTTCCAGAAGTGCCAGTCTTTCCTTTGACGCCTTGTCATCTTCTTTCTTCAGAGCTTCCCGTTCGATCTTAAGCTGAATTAGACGACGCTCAAGACGATCCATCTCTTCGGGCTTGGAGTCCATTTCCATGCGAATACGACTGGCCGATTCATCAATCAGATCAATAGCCTTATCTGGCAGCTGTCTATCCGTGATATAGCGCTGGGACAGTTTGACCGCAGCAACAATAGCCGGGTCAGTAATATCAACACCATGGTGGGCTTCATAACGTTCTTTCAAACCACGCAGGATAGCAATGGTGTCTTCTTCTGTAGGCTCATCCACCAACACTTTTTGAAAGCGTCGCTCCAGAGCAGCATCTTTTTCAATATACTGCCGGTATTCATCCAGCGTCGTAGCACCAACACAGTGGAGTTCGCCACGAGCCAATGCAGGCTTGAGCATATTGCCGGCATCCATGGCACCTTCCGCCTTACCTGCTCCAACCATGGTGTGCAGTTCATCGATAAACAGGATAACCTGGCCTTCCTGCTTGGACAGTTCATTGAGTACAGACTTCAACCGTTCCTCGAACTCGCCCCTGAATTTGGCTCCAGCAATCAGCGCCCCCATATCAAGCGACAAAAGTCTTTTGCCTTTTATGCCATCGGGCACTTCTCCATTGATAATTCTTTGAGCCAATCCTTCGACAATGGCGGTTTTACCAATGCCAGGCTCACCGATAATCACTGGATTATTTTTGGTTCTCCGTTGGAGCACCTGAACGATACGCCTGATCTCATCGTCCCGACCTATAACCGGATCGAGCTTACCTTCTTCAGCTCGTTCAGTAAGATCCACGGTATAGGTAGCCAGAGCATTTCGATTGTCTTCTGCATTAGGGTCATTGACCGCTTCGCCACCTCTTAGATGACTGATGGCATTTTCCAGCGCCTGCCTGCTAACCCCCTGGCTGTTCAGAACACGGGAAACAGCAGAATGACTCTCCATCATGACCAGCAAAACGGTTTCACTGGAAATGAACTGATCACCCTTTTTCTGGGCCTGCTTATCCGCCAGATTGAGCAACCGAATAGTTTCCTGGGAGGGTTGAATGTCACCGGTTGGATTGTTTATGACAGTCACCTGGTCAAGCTGCTTCTCGAGCTCATCTGCCAGTTGCTGCAAATTAAAACCCACCTGGCTCAGCAGTGGCTTGATAGAGCCACCTGGCTGGTTTAGAAGAGCCAGCAACAAGTGAATAGGTTCTATCTGATTGTGGTCTTTGCCCAGAGCCAGTGACTGAGCATCTGACAATGCGGATTGCAGCTTACTGGTGAGTCTGTCTGCTCGCATGAAGAGTTCTCCCGCGCTATGTTTCATGCCGACTTAGACGGCTTCTATAACTTATATTGCGGCAGAATCGATCTTTTCAAGACTCAGCTATTGAGGTTATTTGAAGAGTTCATTCAGTTGATCCAGAATATCCGGCTTCTCTCTTACTTGAGCAGGCTCTTACTGCTCACTCGACTCAGTAATACCCATTAATTTCACGACTGAATTTGCAATCCCGAGCCAGTCGTCCCCGGAAATTTCTTTTTTACTCGTGTTATTACAATGTTCCCTGGCGCATTGAATCGCTTCCTGAGCATTAGAAAAAATATGACAGTTGACAGCCAACAAGATGATGATGATCAGATATTTATCGGCTTATTCTGTTTATTCAATCCAGACCAGTGTGGCCAAACGACCCGATTGAGCTCCGTCTCGGCGATAGGAGAACCAACGGTCTTCTTCCTTATAGGTACAGAAATCACCGCCACTGATTTGAGTCACTCCCAATCTCTCCAGCCGGTGCTTTGCGAGCTGATAAAGATCCCCATACCACCGATCACCCTGACCAGGAATAAAAGCACCCTCTGCCCTTGGGTCAGAAGACAGAAAAGCATCCCTAACCTCTGGCCCCACCTCAAAATGAGACTGACTGATAGCTGGACCAAACCAGGCCAGTATCTGATCAGGCTGATCGCCCATCGCTTTGATTGTGGCTTCCAGCACTCCTGCCTGAAGTCCTTTCCAACCCGCATGTGAAGCGGCAACACGGGTGCCAGCTTCATTACAGAATATAACCGGAAGACAATCCGCCGTTAAAACAGCACAGGGCAACCCCTGTTTATCTGTCCAGACAGCATCGCCCTCCCTCTCAATGTTATCTGATTGTGCAGCGACCACTTCGATACCATGAACCTGTCTGAGCCACTGGGGTCTATATCGCCAGTGGCAGCAATCTCCCAGTAACGCTCTGTTTTTTTCCACGGTATCAGGGTCATCACCTGATCGCAGCCCCAGATTAAAGCTGCTGAAAACACCCTGGCTGCAGCCACCGGACCGAAGGGTTACAAAGGCCTTTATGCCTTTGGGCGCAGGCCATTCCGGGAACAGGTAACGATCGTCTGACATGTACAGTTCTCTCTACTTCAATGCCTAGGAGAGATAAGTAATCCCCTGAGCCTTGCCTCGTCCTGAATGGCCTGAGCGCCTGTTCAGGACGCTTTAACCTCTTCTTTTAATACGTTCAGAAGTTCTGAAAAGTCATCTGGCAAAGGGGCTTCCCACTCCATGTAATCATCCGTAACAGGGTGCATTAACCCCAGCTTTCGAGCATGAAGTGCCTGGTGTTTAAAGCCTCTCAGTGCTCCTTCCAGAGCTGGTGAGCAGCCTTTAGGAATCCTCAGACGGCCAGCATACAGATCATCGCCTACCAGAGGAAAGCGAATATGACTCATGTGCACCCTGATCTGATGAGTTCGTCCCGTTTCCAGCTTGCAACGCACATGGGTATGAGCATTAAACTTCTCCAGAACCCGATAATGAGTCACAGAAGGTTTACCACTGGCTACCACAGCCATACGCAGACGATGTGTCGGATGTCGGGCAATAGGTTCATTGACGGTGCCACCTGCCGTCATGACTCCCTGAGTAATCGCTTCATACTCCCGACTGACACTTCTGTCCTGGAGCTGAGAGACCAAATCGGTATGAGCGGCCAGTGTTTTAGCCACCACCATCAGTCCTGAAGTATCCTTATCCAGACGATGTACAATACCGGCTCTGGGAACTGAGGCTATTTCAGGAAAGTGGTATAAAAGACCATTAAGTAAAGTCCCTGAATAGTTACCTGCAGCAGGATGAACCACCAGGCCTACTGGTTTGTTGATCACCAGAATCGTGTCATCTTCATAGATAATATCTAATGGGATATTTTCAGGTTCCCAGCGCTCTTCATCTTCCACCACAACACTGAGAGTCAGCTGCTCACCGCCGACCAGCTTGTCTTTAGGCTTTTTCTTCTGCCCATCCACCAGCAGATCACCGTTCTTGATCCACTCCTGAAGACGTGCTCTGGAAAAGTCCGGAAAACAGCTGACAGCCACCTGATCCAAACGTTTACTCCCCAGCTCATCAGGTACAACGACCTGCTGATTGATCTGCTCACTCATTAACCACTTCTCAAGTTATAAGAGCCTGACGGGCGCTATTCCCAGTCAAACTCTTGTGTCACTAAACAAATAAATATTTTCAGCCGCCATCCCCAAATGCTGAATAGGATCGGGGTTATAAAAAGTCAGATCTTCCTGCAAGCAGCGGAATAATATTAAAAGACCCAGTTTCTTTTCGTTTTACAACGGACTGTGTTTAAATTAGTTTGGATAAAGGCAGGTAGTTTATCACACCAGTGGAATCAGGCTGAGCTATGCTCAAAACTTTATCGAACCTGCTTCCCAGCCATACGCTCAGGGGAGTTCTGTTGCATCAGCTCTCCTCATAATCATGCCGGAGTACGGAAACTGTAAACATCATGACAATACTCAAAACCACATATTCGCGCCTGTTATGTCTGTTCCTTGCTGCGGTGGTTCTGGCAGGATGCTCATCCACCCCCGAGAAAGAGAAGCTTCCGGAGTCCCTGACCGAAGCTGAACTCTACCAGATGGCCAACCAGTCACTGAATAACAAGAATTACTCACAGGCTGTAGAAAGACTGCGTACTCTGGAGTCACGCTATCCCTTTGGCTCTTTTGCTGAGCAGGCTCAGCTGGACCTTGTTTATGCTTACTTTATGAATGTTGAGCCTGAGGCCTCCCGGGCTGCAGCAGACCGCTTTTTGCGCCTGCACCCACAACACCCCAATGCTGATTATGCCTATTACATGAAAGGGCTGGCGTCGAATACTGCAGCCATGGGCTTGATTGAACGCTACCTGCCACTGGACAACACCAAGCGCGACCCTGGTCAGGCACGTCAATCCTTTAACGAATTTCGTGAACTGCTGAGCCGTTATCCGGACAGCAAGTACGCTCCAGACGCACGTCAACGAATGGTAGCCTTGAGAAATCGTCTGTCAGAATATGAGATTCACGCCGCCAACTACTACATGAAGCGAAAAGCTTATGTAGCGGCAGTTAATCGTGGAAAGTACGTCGTTGAGAATATGCAGAAAACACCTGCAGTAGAACCTGCACTGGGTGTTATGGTCGAAGGCTATCAACGTCTGGGTCTTATAGAACCAGCCAATGAAACTCTTGAAGTACTGAAGCTGAACTTCCCGAACTCCAAACTGCTCAATGAACAGGGCGAATTTGTCGGCTACCAGTCCTTTGGAGATGTGAACCCTTCATTGCTCTATACCGTTACATTTGGTCTGCTGGGTGACTCTGGCATCGAAAAGCAACAGATGCAGACCCCTGCTGTAGCGCCTCAGCCTCCTAAAAACGAACAGTAATGTCCCGTGGCTTCCATCAGGAAGCCACCTCTATCCTCTGCCGGTTTAGTAATTCAATGCCAACAACTGTTAAGTGCCCTAAATGTGGCAAAGATGTGGAATGGAAAAAAGAAAACAAGTTTCGACCGTTCTGCTCTGAGCGCTGCAAGTTAATCGACCTGGGTGCCTGGGCAAGCGAGGAACACGCCATTCCCGGAAACCCCACCTTCGACGATATGATGTCCAGTGATATTGACGACCTAAAGCACTGAGAAGCCTTTTCCTGCTCCTGGCTCTAAAGGCCAAGATTCCTGGTTCAGAAGAGCTCTGGCCTGAGCACGCTTAAACCGCAATATTTCAAACATACCTTCACGAATCGCTGGCTGATGCATATGCTCAGCCAACTCACCCAACTGCTGATCCGACAAGTTGGCAATTCTATTTAAGGCCACCTCTATAGACCGCTGCACCTGATCTCTTTCCATCTGACCAACCATTGTCAGCAGCGTTTTCTGACCTCGATATTGAACCCGGTGTAAGTTTGATGGCTGCAAAAGCTTATTGGTAAATTGCTCAAGGGTACAGCGTTTAGGCAGCGCAAACTGATTATAAAAAGACATACCAAAATCAATACTGATTAGTTTGCCTGTGAGCAACTCTTCCCCTTCCTGAACATGAGACAGCTCACCTCCCTCGGCCTGTTTGAAGAGATAATTATCAAGTTTCAGATAGTCCTGATCACCTAAAAGAAAGCGCCTCATCACAAGGTTAGTGGCAGGATTATGATCATCGGTAAACTGGCTGATCGAAGGGAACAGAGTCTGCTGGAAGAAAGTATCACCTGAGTAATAACCCTGTAGATCCTTTGAAGCGACACAATGATCCTGGCGCTCTTCATCCAGACTATAGCGATAAATATATTCTGAGCCATACCCCATTGCCTGCTTATAAGCTTCAGCAGCAAGGCATTCTCTCTGGGCAAGTACTTTTCGATTATCGTAGAAATGAGCTTTATAAGACTTTCCGGTGATGAAATAGATGACCTTTTGTAGCAGACGCTTGAATTTTTCAGCCCCCGTTTCACGCCCCGGTGTTTTGACATGCCAGACTTCTTTTTTCTTTTCAGCTTTGGGAGAAGACGATTCTTCCTCCTCTCTTGCCTCCTGTTTGACCTGCATCAACTTGTGATCAACCACCCCGCGATGCACTTTCCCCGGAACTTCTTCCCAATACTCGCTGAAAGGCCTGTCATTGATTGAAGGAAGAATATTTCTGCCAACCTGCCCAGTCTCTTTGTAATAAGCAACAGCACGGTCTTTTATCTGACGCTGACTATGAGTTAAAGGCTCGTTATGCAGTCCTTCAGTAGCGGGTGTCTCAGCTAAAGAACCTATGGACCTTCCCAGTGAATCCTGACCGGAGGATGGAGAAGTTGTGACAGTGCTTGTGGGCAGACCTGGTGCTGATTGATTACCAGACCCGATTCTGGGGTTAGACATTTGCGTCCCTGCAAATCGATCCTATTTAATAAGGTTAGGAGGCTGACTTAATTATAACAATGATCTATCTACTGAACTTGAGACCAAAAAGCACCAATGGCTGCGATCCCTTGAGCACCCGAATCAATCAACTTCGCTTCATTAGTCAGTTTCATCCCGCCTAACCAGAAGACGGGCAAAGGACAGCGCTCCGTCAACTCAGCAGCTTTCGCCTCACCCAATACTTCACAGCCTGGATGCGAATCAGTAGGTAGAACAGGAGAAAGTGTTATAAAGTCGACACCCATTGAAACGGCCCGATCAATTTGCTCCTGATTATGACAGGAAGCTGCCAGCCACTGATCTGGGCGAGAGCTACTTTGCCAATTGGTTTCCTCTTGTAACAACTGCTCTGAGGTGAGGTGTATACCATCACACCAGGTATTGACCAGTAGCTCTGACCCGCCTTTCAAAAGCAGGCTAGCTCCGGCTTCCTTACAAAGATGATGCAATTCTCTGGCTAAATGCTGATAAGTCACTTCATCCAGCCAGGGCGCTCGAAACTGGACTAGCTCTACTCCCTGCTCAATCTGATAACCGACCTTTTCCAACAGTTCAGCAGCTGCATTAAACCTCCCGGTAATCATATAACGGGTTGGTAAAAGCGCAGCGGTTACGATGGGTCCATTAGCAGGAGGGAAGTCCAATTCCGGCAACTCTTTCAGTTCCACCCACTTAATCTCCTGCCCCTCATTACCACGAGGCTCACCCTTAATATCTTCCGCCCACCAGGTATCGAGATAAACCGACTTATCCGAATAATCATGTCGAATAGAGATTAATTTCTGAAAATGCCCGGCTTCAATATTCAGTTCTTCCTTAAGCTCGCGGTTCAGAGCAGCCGTAATGAGCTCACCCTCTTCCACCTTACCACCGGGAAACTCCCAATATCCGCCCATGTGCTTATCATCGGGTCGCCTTGCAATAAGGATTCTTCCATCTTCTCCACGAATGACAGCCACCGCAACATGGACCACCTTTCTGGCACTGCCTCGATTTTCTGAAGACATAACCCATTGCCTTGTAATAAAGTTTGAACAACACCGAGAATAACAACACTCACGGCAGAGAGATAATGCTGCATTATCTTACCAAACAGCCTTTAGCAGTATCAGCAGCAGCGGAATGTTTCACCGAGAGAAAATTCGAATACCCAACCCCATACTCTCAACTAACCGCCGAATAGTTTCGCCTCGCTACAAACCAGCATCTGGTTAATAATTGAAACCTGAATGAGAGAAAGGTATTAATCTGTGGAAACTTGACAGCCTGCTTTCAGGTAGCAAACTGTCAAATCTGTTAGGGAAGGTGCGAACCAGTCCGTCATCCAAAACAGCCTATAAACCTAAGTTCTGTACTCGGCATTAATACGGACATATTCATGGGAGAGATCTGTCGTCCAGAGCGTTTCAGTGATATTTCCAGCACCCAGCTGGACACGAATCATAATCTCCTCCTGATTCATCACCTTCTCCCCCTGTGCTTCGGTATAGCTCCCTGCAACACCACCACCTTCAACAATGCAGACGTCATTCAACCAGATGCCAACCCTGTCAATATTCAGCTCACTGATTTCTACCCTTCCTACTGCCGCCAGAATTCTGCCCCAGTTTGGATCACTGGCAAACAAGGCTGTTTTCACCAAAGGTGAATGTGCGATGGTATAGGCAACCTCAAGAGCATCTGCGACGCTGCCAGCCTGCTCTACCTGAATGGTTACAAACTTGGTAGCACCTTCACCATCCTTCACAATGGCCTGAGCCAATGTAACAGCTACTTCTTCAATCGCTTTTCTTAGAGCCTGATACAATTCCCCTTCTGATTGCATCAGCAATTCATTCCCCGCTTTACCCGTAGCAACCAGCATGCAGCAATCGTTTGTAGAGGTATCACCCTCTACAGAAATTCTATTAAACGACTGATTAACAGCATCAGACAGCAGTTTCTGCAACACCGCCTGATCCACAGAAACATCAGTAGCAATAAATGCCAGCATAGTAGCCATGTTAGGCTTGATCATGCCTGACCCTTTACTGATACCCGTGACTGTATATACCCTGCCATCAACTTCAAACTGAAGACTGGCTCCTTTGGGCCGGGTATCGGTAGTCAGTATGCCTTCTCCTGCAGAATGCCAGCCATCTTCACTCAAGCTCGAGAATGCTGCTGGCAATCCTGACACGATTCGGTCAACAGGCAACGGCTCACCAATAACCCCCGTCGAAAAGGGCAACACCTTGTCTTCAGATACACAAGCAGCTTCAGCCAGAGCACGACACACGTCAGAAGCATTCTTCATGCCCTGTTCACCTGTGCCCGCATTGGCATTACCTGTATTGATAACAAAATACTCAGGCGAATGATTAATACGACTTTTGGCAAGGTGGACTGGAGCTGCACAAAAACGGTTCAAGGTAAACACACCGGCAACCGCTGCCCCCTGATCCCAGTTCATAACAACAAGATCCTTGCGATCAGGCTTCTTGATACCAGCCTCTGTCGTCCCCAGCCGAAAGCCACTGACGGGGTACATTTCAGGCCAGCTCTCTGGTCCTACTGCCATGATTTGTCCATCTCCTGTCTTTTAATTCGAAAATAACCTTGAGCCAATAGTTTCAGATCAACTTGAATCAAGAAAATGACTACTGAATCTGAACCGGCTGAGCTTTTCGTTAGAAAGGTTGATAATTCAAGCCAGAGAGCCTTCGCTCATCTGGCTTTTTGCGAAACACAGTTATAGTTAGTTATTCGCATTATGTAACTACTTATTCGAAAAGCTCTTCAAATATCTGAAAGTAAGTTGGGAAAGTCTTTGAGGTACAACCAGGATCATTAATGGTAATAGGACTGCCACCAAATGCTGCCAGAGAAAAGCACATAGCCATTCTGTGGTCATCATAAGTATCTATGGAGGCAGACAATACTCGCTCAGGTGGATTAATAACAATGTAGTCTTCACCTTCTTCCACTTCAGCCCCCACTTTACGCAGTTCTGTTGCCATAGCTGAAAGCCGGTCTGTTTCCTTTACCCGCCAGTTATAAATATTGCGAATCGCAGTCTGTCCTTCAGCAAACAGTGCGGTCGTAGCAATGGTCATGGCTGCATCAGGAATGTGGTTCAAATCAACATCAACACCTTTGAGCACACTTTTTTCTACTTCAATCCAGTTGTCACTCCAGGTGACTTTAGCCCCCATTTGCTCCAGGACTTCAGCAAAACGGGCATCCCCCTGAACACTGGCATTACCCGTGCCATGCACCCTGAGTTTGCCACCGATGGCTGCTGCTGCAAGAAAATAAGAAGCTGAGGAAGCATCCCCTTCAACCATTATCTCACCCGGAGCCTGGTAAGTTTGCCCCCCATCAATAACAAAACTCTGATAATCATTGTTCTGAACATCAACCCCAAAGCGTTTCATCACTGAAAGCGTAATATCTATGTAGGGCTTGGACACCAACTCACCATCAATAGTAATGAGGGTTCTGTCCTTCGCCAGAGGAGCAGCCATCAGCATGGCTGTCAGAAACTGACTGGAGATATCTCCCCTGATACGGACTTCACCGCCACTAAGACCAGAACCAGAGATTTTGAGTGGCGGGTAGTTTTTTTCTCCCAGATACTCAATGCTTGCACCGGCTTCTGTAAGACAGGAGACTAAATCACCAATAGGCCGCTCATACATTCTGGGCTCACCCGTCAGAGTGTATTCACCTTCACCAAGACACAACGCTGCGGTTAAAGGCCTCATAGCCGTACCCGCATTACCCAGGAACATCGTCAGAGTTTGACCAGAACCCAGAGGGCCAGCCAGTCCTGTCATTTTACAAACAGTATTGTTTTCAGACAGCTGATATTGAACACCCAACTCTTTGAGAGCCTTCAGCATATAGCGAACATCATCGCTATCCAGAAGGTTGGTAATGGTTGTCGTACCCTCGGCCAGCGCAGCCAGCAGCAAGATACGATTGGACAGGCTTTTTGAGCCAGGAATAGAGACCTCCCCTTGAACACGGGAGATGGGCTTTAATACGAGTTGCTCCATTGGACTTCTTATCTGGCTGAATGATGTGGAGCGTGGATTATACCGCAATACATCAATAAATCAGCTGATGTAAAGCAGACCAGAAAAGAAAACAGGCCGCAAAAGCGGCCTGTTTCTTGATTAATACAAGCGATCAGGGTCAGACAATTTTACCGTGACACTGCTTATACTTTTTGCCAGAGCCACAAGGACATGGTTCATTTCGACCTACTTTCCGGCTCTCGCGCACAAAAGGCTCACTCACACCTTCCAGAGACTCACCTTCTTCTTCTGGATCATCAGCCAAACCCTGAGCTTGTTCGTGCTGGAATTGCATGCGACGTATCAGCTCCTGACGACGCTGCTCTTCCATTTCCTCAGTACGGTCATCCTGTTGCACCTGAACATGAGAAAGAATACGAACGGTATCAGTCTTGATCTCTTCCAACATGGACTGGAACAGTTCAAAGGCTTCACGCTTATATTCCTGTTTAGGGTTCTTTTGAGCGTAGCCTCTCAAGTGGATCCCCTGACGAAGATGATCCATGGTAGCCAGATGCTCTTTCCATTTATCATCCAACACACGCATGAGGATATGCTTCTCAAAATTCCTCAATGGTTCTTCACCCGCAAGCTCTTCTTTTTGCTTGTAGCTGGTGATCACCTCATCAAGAATTTTTTGTCTCAGACCTTCCTCTTCAAGCTTGTCATCTTCATCCAGCCATTTCTGGATCGGCAGCTGTATTGCCAGTTCTGCCCCAAGCTTCTGCTCCAGTCCTTTTACATCCCACTGCTCTTCAAGACTTTCTGGTGGAATATGCTGGGAAATTACATCGCTCACCACTTCATCCCGCATACTGTCGATGCTGGATTGCACGTTTTCTGAGTTCAGCAATTCATCACGCTGCTTGTAGACAACTCTGCGCTGGTCATTGGCAACATCATCGTACTCAAGCAACTGCTTACGAATATCAAAGTTACGACCTTCGACCTTACGCTGGGCTTTTTCGATCGCATTGGTCACCATACGATGCTCAATAGCTTCGCCTTTCTCCATACCCAGGGCTTTCATGAAACTCTTCACCCGGTCAGAGGCAAAGATACGCATCAGATTGTCTTCCAGAGACAGGTAAAAGCGTGAAGAACCCGGATCACCCTGACGCCCAGATCGACCACGCAACTGGTTATCAATACGACGAGACTCATGGCGCTCAGTACCGATAATATGCAGGCCACCGGCCTCCAGAACAGCTTTGTGACGCTTTTGCCAATCAGACTTGATCTGATCTTCCTGCTCCTGATTCGGATCCTCAATCGCAGACAACTCGGCTTCCCAGCTCCCCCCCAGGATAATATCGGTACCACGGCCCGCCATGTTGGTAGCAATGGTGATAGCTCCCGGACGACCCGCCTGGGCAATGATCTCAGCTTCTTTCTCGTGGAATTTGGCATTCAGAACATTGTGTGGGATTTTTGCCTTATTCAAAGCATTGGACAACAACTCAGAAGAATCAATGGAGGCAGTACCCACCAGAACAGGGCGCTCCTGCTTCACTGTCTCCTTAATGTCGGCAATAATAGCTTCATATTTTTCTTCAATAGTGAGGTAGACCAGGTCATTACCATCCTGGCGCACCATGGGCTTGTGAGTCGGAATAACAATAACATCCAGACCATAAATCTGGCGAAGCTCAAAAGCTTCTGTATCTGCTGTACCGGTCATACCAGACAGCTTTTCATAGAGTCGGAAGTAGTTCTGGAAAGTAGTGGATGCCAGCGTCTGGCTTTCTGCCTGAATATTCAGTCCTTCCTTGGCTTCCAACGCCTGATGCAGGCCTTCGGAGAGACGACGACCCGGCATGGTTCGTCCGGTATGTTCATCAACAAGAAGCACCTCATCTTCTGCCACTATGTATTCAACATTCCGGGTGAACAGCACATGAGCTTTCAGGGCAGCATTGACATGATGCAGCATGTTGAGGTTATGAGCTGAATAGAGGCTTTCAGCTTCAGGAAGCAATCCTAGCTTCTGAAGCTGCTCTTCAATAAACAGATGACCCACTTCAGTCAGTTCAACCTGACGGGTCTTTTCATCTACCAGATAGTGACCGGTAGGCTCTTCACCTTCTTCCAGTTCACCTTCCTGCTTCTTCAGCTGAGGTGCCAGCTTGTTCATCTGCTTGTAAAGCTCAGATGAATCTTCAGCAGGACCAGAGATAATAAGCGGGGTTCTGGCTTCATCTATCAGGATAGAGTCCACTTCATCGACAACGGAGTAGTGCAATTCACGCTGAAACTTGTCTTCCTTGCGAAAAGCCATGTTGTCGCGAAGATAATCAAAACCGAATTCGTTATTTGTGCCGTAAGTAATGTCAGCCTGATAAGCTGCTCTTTTTTCTTCTGGAGACTGTTGTGGAACGACTACCCCTACAGTAAGACCGAGAAACTCATAGAGCGTACTCATCCACCGAGCATCACGACGTGCCAGGTAGTCATTGACAGTAACGACATGAACCCCTTTACCCGTGATGGCGTTCAGGTAAACAGGCAATGTAGCCATCAGCGTTTTACCTTCACCGGTCCTCATTTCTGCAATGCGACCTTCGTGAAGAGTAATACCACCGATCAACTGGACATCGAAATGCCTCATTCCCATGCTTCGCTTACTGCCCTCTCTAACAACAGCAAAAGCTTCGGGTAGCAGAGCATCAAGATTTTCACCCTGCTGATAGCGATCTTTCAACGACTGGGTCTTGCCCCGGAGTTCATCATCACTGAGACCTGAGAGTTGATCTTCCAGAGCATTGATCTGTTTGACCAGCTTGCTCATCCGTTTCAGCTGGCGATCATTCCGGCTGCCGATAATTTTTTTGACTAACGAAGCTAACATAGATTGGTTACAGTCTCACTCTGATTCCGGGGCTGCCTCTCTTGCCGACAATCCCGGGTGGGCGGACAAGCTAAAGAACAGCCGAATATTCTATGACAATCACACAAAAGTCTCATCCATATTAGCTATAAATCTGGCCCAGAATGCTTAATAAGCCATAAACATAAAGCTCAAGATGGCGTTGTATTGACTGACGTCAACGCTCGACGCTTGCAGCAAGCCTGAATAAAACGCAGAAAATCCTGCACTCATAGGCATTTATACTTGCCAACAATGGATATAGGGACTGGAAAGAAAAGTTTCAAGGGCAGGAAGGTTTTTTATTTCATCGTCAGTTCAGACGATCAGGTTTTTCATTTTCAGGCAGTACTCATGAAAAACCAAGAAAGCCTCTCAAACTATGGAATCTAGCGGACTCTCTAAACAGACTCGAATATAAAACTATTTACTGGCGCGATAAATATAACGTTGGGGATCGACATGCTTACCATGACGAATCACCTCAAAATGGACATGAGGACCTGTAGAGCGGCCCGAGCTACCCATTTCCGCAATAGCCTGACCACGAGTGACAATATCTCCCACTTTGACCTTACTGGCCTGATTGTGAGCATAGCGGGTCACATAGCCGTTGCCGTGGTTAATCTCAACCAGAAGACCGTAACCAAAGCGATCACCCGACCAGGTTACGACTCCGGCAGCCACTGCAATAATATCCGATCCTCGCTTCCCGGCCATATCGATACCTGAGTGCCAGGCTCTTTTACCGGTAAAGGGATCCGTTCTCTGCCCAAAACGAGATGAAAGCCAGCCTTTCTTTACAGGGAGACCTGCAATAAAGGCTTCATCACTGATCGCCCTGTTAGCCACCAGACTGATCAGAATATCAAACTGTTGCTCACGGCTATCGATTTGCTCAGAAAGCTGATCAATGGCGTCTATCAAAGAAGGTTTTGAATAAAGGGATTCAGTCGCAGGTAATTCTTCCGGACCACCAATAGCTGGCACATCATCGAAGGAAAACTCGCCATCATCCAGCTTGGCAGTCACCGTGAGCCGCTCTCCCAGAGCGTCAAGACGAGTAATTCGACCTTGCAATTCAGCCAGCCGAATGGTCAGCGCATCAATCTGCTGCTCAGCAGCAAGACGAACATTTTCAACTTCCTTTTTTTGATCACTGAGAGTTTCCTGCCACTGCTGTACACCCTCTTCAGTAAGAACCACACCAGGCTCAGCATTCAGGAAAAGATAGGTAAAGCCTCCACCCAGCACCATGCAGAGCGAAATCACCGAAATTGCAGCCAGCGTCAGCCGCCTGCCTGTTACCCTGAACGATTGCGTTCGAGAGTTATCTTGCTTTACAACAATGACTTTCATCTAAGGAAGCCCTGACCCCAATGGTTTTATAGTCTCCGGATCTACAGCATCGATCTTCAGATCACGGAACATTCAAATTATCGACTCAAACCAAAAAACTGTATTGACTCAATTATTATGGAAATCGCATCCTGCTGCCCGGGCTTCAATGCAAAAGGCGATAGAGCGTCGTATCCATAACCTGTCCTGAGGAAGGACAGCGCTTTCCAGCTATGAAGAATTGACACAAAAATACAAACTACAGGACCTTGGTCATAAAAGTCACTTTGCTGTCGTTCTCCAACATCCTTATATTTTTCGCCAAGATAAGTCCATTTAAGCTAAAAATCATACACAGCGGGAGAGCATCCCAAAAAAGGTCGCTTCAGCGACCTTTTTTGAAAGTGGATCAATGCACCCCATAAGGGTTAAGCAGAGACCGCCACCGGCTTGAGATAGGAAATCGGTGCCACTTCGGCATTCTCAAAGGTCACCACCTCCCAGGCGCTTTCATTCTCAAGCAGAGAACGAACCAGCTTATTGTTCAATTCATGTCCGGACTTATATCCAACGAACTGCCCAATCAGGCTATTACCAAGAAGATACAGGTCACCGATAGCATCCAGAATCTTGTGTTTAACCAGCTCATCGTGATAGCGCAGACCATCTTCGTTCAGAATACGATAGTCATCCACCACCACTACATTATCTACACTGCCACCCAGTGCCAGGTTTTGTGAGCGAAGGTACTCAACGTCACGCATAAACCCGAAAGTACGCGCGCGACTGACTTCTTTGACAAAAGAAGTACTGGAGAAATCAATCTCAGAGGTCTGCGAACGACCTTTAAAGACCGGGTGATCAAAATAAATAGTAAAACTGACCTTGAAGCCGTCATAAGGCTTGAAAGTAGCAGTCTTTTCACCGTCAGTAACGGTCACTTCTTTCTTGATACGAATAAACTTCTTGGCAGCCTCCTGCTCCTGAATACCCGCAGACTGAATCAGGAAAACAAAAGGACCAGCACTACCGTCCATAATCGGCACTTCATGGGCACTAACTTCGACATAGGCATTATCAATACCCAGTCCAGCCATTGCTGAAAGCAGATGCTCAACGGTATCTACCCGAATACCGTCTTTCTGCAAAGAGGTACACAGGGTCGTTTGTCCGACATACTCTGCGCGAGCAGGAATCTCCACCACAGGATCAAGATCTGTGCGGCAGAAAATAATGCCAGTATCGACGGGAGCCGGCTTCAGGGTCAGATAGACCTTTTCGCCGGAATGTAACCCCACTCCCGTAGCTCGAATAATATTTTTCAGGGTACGCTGTCTGATCATGATAACGCTATTCCGCGACCTCAAAGGCCCCTGTTATTTGAATGCAACAACCTATTGTAACAAAAGTTACATATGACACAACCGGTCATTCACTCAATCGGCCTGGCGACGCAAAAACGCCGGTATATCCAGGTAATCTACATTGTCAGTTGATGGTGCCTGCCTGCGGGGCTTTTCAACTTCCTCTACCTCAGACTGTTCTGCAGCTTTATTACGAACATGAGGAGGAATATCAAGCTCCTTGAGATTCAGGGTACCGTCTGGACGGGTCGCCTTGGACTTGGAACCATCAACCACCTTAAGTGACTGCTCTTGCTTATCTTCGCCTTCTCCAAGACCAGTAGCAACGACAGTCACTCTTAATTCATCCGTCATTTCCGGATCAATAACCGTGCCAACCACTGTGGTGGCATTATCTGAAGCAAACTCACGTACAGTATCACCCACTTCGTGGAACTCACCCACAGAAAGATCAAGACCTGCAGTAATATTAACCAGCACACCACGAGCTCCCTGGAGATTAACATCTTCCAGGAGAGGACTGCGAATAGCACGCTCAGCTGCTTCAATGGCCCTGTTACTTCCTGTCGCAGAGCCTGTACCCATCATAGCCATGCCCATTTCAGACATAACCGTACGCACGTCAGCAAAGTCTACGTTAATCAGACCATCACGGGTAATTAACTCCGAAATGCCCTGAACGGCACCCAGCAGCACATCATTGGCTGCACCAAATGCGTTCAGCAAACTGACATCACGCCCCAAAACGGGCAGAAGATTCTCATTGGGAATGCAGATAAGAGAGTCTACGCTCTCTTTAAGCTGATTCAAACCCTCTTCTGCCACAGACATTCTACGTCGCCCTTCAAATGAGAATGGCTTAGTGACTACCGCAACAGTCAGTGCTCCCATCTCTCTGGCAATTTCGGCGACTACCGGAGCCGCCCCGGTTCCTGTACCACCACCCATCCCGGCGGTAATAAAAACCATATCAGAGCCGGCTAACACTTCTGAAATCCGGTCTCTGTCTTCCATTGCTGCTTCACGCCCCACTTCCGGGTTCGCTCCAGCACCAAGCCCACGAGTAATGTTGGCTCCCAGCTGCAAATGAGTATGCGCCTGAAGGTGCTGCTTTTTCAGTGCCTGAGAATCAGTATTGGCACAGACAAACTCAACCCCTTCCAGCTGACTGTTCAGCATGTGACAAACCGCGTTACCGCCACCGCCACCTACGCCTACGACTTTTATCACCGCTTCCTGCGGTACATTATCCACCAGTTCAAACATGGCCCTCTCCTTTCTATCACCGTAAACAGGATATTTTCTGAATATTTATTGCCACAACAATTCGCTTACTTTCCCGAAAAACACACTGCAAAACGTTATTTTGCTGTGTGTTCCCTTTCACCGTCGACAAACCAATCATTGCCTATTTGTAAGCAAACACTTCTGCTGATGGCATCAGCCTCTCAATCAGAAGTTACCTTGAAACCATTTTTTAAGCCGATTGAGCAGGCCTTCTTCCTGTCTGCTGAAACCAGCACTTTCTCTACGCCCTTCCTGCTGAGCTTTCAGTCCATAATGAAGCAGGCCGACACCTGTTGCATAAATGGGGTTACAGACGACATCTGTCAACCCTTGAATAGCTTGAGGCATACCCAGCCTGACCGGCATGTGAAAAATCTCCTCCGCCAGGTCAACGGCACCCTCCATTTTGGAAGTACCTCCCGTCAGTACGATACCGGCGGGTATAAGATCCTCAAAACCGCTGCGCCTCAATTCTGCCTGAATCAAGGTAAACAATTCATCGTATCTGGGTTCAACCACCTCTGCCAGAGACTGTCGAGACAACTCTCGAGCTGGTCTGTCTCCAACACTGGGCACTTTGATCATATCTTCAGCACCCGCCAGCTGAGTCAGAGCACAGGCATATTTTATTTTGAGCTCTTCTGCATGCTGAGTGGGTGTTCTCAAAGCCATAGCGATATCATTCGTCACTTGATCACCCGCTATTGGAATGACCGCCGTATGTCGTATGGCTCCCTCAGTAAAGATAGCGATATCAGTAGTCCCACCACCAATATCTACCATACACACACCGAGTTCTTTTTCATCCTCTGAAAGCACTGCATAACTGGAAGCCAGCTGTTCTAGTATAATGTCGTCTACATCCAAACCACAGCGTTTGATACAGTTTTCAATATTTTGCGATGCATTCACCGCACAGGTCACCAGATGCACTTTAGCTTCCAGTCGCACACCTGACATCCCCAGAGGCTCTTTTACTCCCTCTTGAGTATCAATCACATACTCCTGAGGCAGTATATGGAGAATTTTCTGATCTGCCGGAATGGCTACGGCCTGCGCTGCATCGATCACCCTGTCAATATCAGCCCTGGTGACCTCTCGCTCCCTGATAGCAACAATCCCATGGGAGTTCAGACTGCGAATATGATTACCTGCAATGCCGGCATAGACGGAGTGGATCTGACAACCGGCCATCAACTCTGCCTCTTCCACCGCCCTCTTGATGGCATGGACTGTAGAATCAATATTGACTACGACACCGCGCTTCAGACCTCGCGAGGTATGTGAGCCGATCCCGATCACTTCCAGCTGCCCATCTGCGGTTATTTCACCCACGATGGCTACAACCTTGGAAGTACCAATGTCGAGTCCGACGATTAAATTTCCATTATCTGCCGTTGTCATGGCATCTATCTTCCCAAACCACTCAAACTGTAATAGTCAGTGCGCCGAACTCATTACTTCAGTGGTGCCATTGAAACCGAAAAGCACAGATTTCATGGTTGTTTCCAGGCCACCGAAGCCCCATTCAAGTAACGCAAATCAACGCGCCTTACATCCTGCCAGCGGTCATCAAGCCTTGCATGATACAACCTGATAAAACGCTGTAATCTTTCCATTCTTCGATCACGTCCCAGATTGACATCAACATGATCCACTTTCAGCCACCAGGAGTCCGTTGTACTGAGCCGTAGCTCACGAACGGCGACCCCTAAAGGCCTGATCACCTGACTGAATGCCAGGTATTGCTGCATTACATCCTGAGAGCGATCTTCTGGCCCTGACAGCTTTGGCAAATTACCGAACGTATCCAGCAATCCAGGCCTGAAGACCTCACCATCAACATCAATTAAGCCATCATCCTGCCAACGGGCAATCGGCTTACGCTCCTCCAGCCTGATGACGAGAGTATCAGGCCACTCTCGTCGCAAACTGGCTTCCCGAATCCATGGCATTCCCAGAACAACTTTTCGCATGGCTTCAAGATCAAGGTAAAAAAAACGGTTTACCAACCAGGGAGACAACTCTTTTTCAACCTCACCACGCTCCAAATAATTGAACGTAGAACGCACCTCCACTCGTGCTATCGGCTGATTAACCCACTTCATCAACGTTGGCCAGAACCAAAGCAATGCTCCAGCCAGGGCGCATACTGCAGTCAAGCCCAGCAACCACCCCCAGGGAATGGCGCGCGTCTTCTTTTTTTCATTCCCCCGACTCGCACCACGACTGCGCTTGCCTGAGTCGTCAGATTGTTTCTGATTCTGCTTGAACAAGCTCATTACTTCCCTTTATTCCGACCCCTTTCTGATGAGCCGGTAACAGGGACGACTTCAGAATTTCCAGAACCAGCGCTTCAAAACTCAAACCCATCGATTTTGCGGCCATAGGAACCAGGCTCGTTTCCGTCATACCAGGAACAGTATTGGCTTCCAGCAACCAGAAACGTCCTCTTTCATCCTGCATGAAGTCAACTCGCCCCCAGCCTGAGCAGCCCAGCGTTTCAAAAGCAGTCAATGCCAGAGCCTGAAGTTCCTGCTCCTTGCTGGCAGACAGCCCACAGGGCAAATGATACTGAGTATTCCCTGAGACATATTTGGCTTCATAGTCATAAAATGACTCTGCTGACTCTATTCGAATGGCTGGCAAAGGCTGACCATTCAGAATCGTTACCGTAAACTCAGGACCATCGATAAACTGCTCCACCAGAACCGAACTACCGTACTTCGACGCTTGTTCCCAAGCTGGCAGCAAGTCCTGTTCTCGATCCACTCTGGCAACGCCGACACTGGAACCCTCAAGACTCGGCTTCACAAAAGCCGGTAAGATCTCAGCACAGCACTCAAGATTATCTGCATGCTCAACCAGCATAAAATCCGGTGTTGGTAAGCCAACAGCCTGCCATAGCAACTTACTTCTGTACTTATCCATGGCCAGTGCCGATGACATAATGTCACTACCGGCATAAGGAATATCCATTTGGTCGAGTAAACCCTGGACAGTACCATCCTCACCACGTGGTCCGTGCAGAGCAATAAACACCCGATCAGGTTTCTGCTCTACCAGCTGACTCACCAGCCCTTCAACCGGATCAATAAGACAACTATCAACCCCACTACTTTGCAGTGCTTCAACAATCCTGCGACCTGATGCCAGACTCACTTCTCGTTCAGCCGAGTCTCCACCCAGTAATACAGCCACTTTTCCAAAGGCTTTTGGATCAATAACTTCAAGGCCCTGTTCCTGGCTAAACATCATCAACCTACCCTTCCATCCTGAGTTTTGTCTTCCAGCTTTTCACCCAGCTCTGTCGACAGCTTCACTGCCAACGCACCTATATCACCTGCGCCCTGAGTAAGAACCAGATCATTATCTTCAACAACACCCTGCAAAACCATTCCTACTTCATCAGGACTGGAAATAAAAATGGGTTCCAACTGGCCTCTCTGACGAATACTTCGACAGAGACTTCGACTGTCTGCGCCAGGAATTGGCTCTTCCCCAGCTGGGTAGACTTCCATCAACAGCAAGACATCAACCTGGGACAGTACTTCAACAAAATCTTCATACAGATCACGGGTTCTCGAATAGCGGTGAGGCTGATAGACCATAACCAGTCTTTTATCTGGCCACCCTGCCCGGATAGCTTTGATCGTCGCAGCCACTTCTGTGGGATGATGTCCGTAGTCATCAACGAGCATTACTTTTGCAGATTCAGTCTGAAAATCACCCTGAACCTGAAAACGCCTGCCAACACCCTGAAATTGCTTCAGTCCCTCACAAATCACTTCATCCGGCATTCCTTCATCAGATGCTACGATGAAAGTCGCCAGGGAGTTCAGAACATTGTGCTGACCCGGAATATTCAGCTCGACTTTTATCTTTCTATTGCCGTTTAATTTTCGTTCCAGTTCAAAGCAGGTTTTCATACCATTCTGCTGAATGTTTACAGCACGGAAGTCTGCCCCTTCACTCTCACCATAAGTAATTACTTGTCGTTTAATTAATGGTAACAGTTCTTGAACTACAGGACAGTCTATACACACCACTGCCAGACCATAAAATGGCAGATTGTGAAGAAAATCCACAAAGGTTTTCTTTAGCTTGCCAAAATCTCCCTCATATGTCGCCATATGATCTGCATCAATGTTGGTCACAATAGAAACCATAGGCTGCAAATGCAGGAAAGATGCATCCGACTCATCGGCTTCTGCTACCAGATAACGACTGCCTCCAAGCTTGGCATTGGTGCCCGCAGAATTCAGACGACCACCAATAACAAATGTCGGATCAAGCCCACCATAACCCAGTACCGAAGCCAGTAGGCTCGTAGTCGTGGTTTTGCCATGAGTCCCGGCCACAGCGATCCCATGACGGTAGCGCATGAGCTCAGCCAGCATTTCTGCTCTGGGCACCACGGGTACACGCTGCTCTCTTGCCGCCATCACTTCCGGATTTTCTGACGCCACTGCGGTAGAAGTAACAACTACATCAGCGCCTTCAACGTTCGCCGCCTCATGACCAATAAAGACAGTGATCCCCTGATCTTCCAGCCGCCTTGTTACTGGTGAGCGTCTGATATCTGAACCGGAGATCTGATACCCCTGATTCTTCAGCACCTCGGCAATACCACACATACCCGAACCACCTATACCCACAAAGTGGATGCGCTTTATACGACGCATTTCAGGTATAGGAGCGATAGGAAAAATAGGTTTATTAGCGGGCATGAGCCACCTCCAGACAATGATCAGCGACTTCCACAGCAGCCATAGGCTTGGCAACACTGCCCGCAGCCCTGGCCATGGTGACCAGCTGCTGGGGATTACCCACAATATTCTCTAACATGTCTACCAGACAGTTCTCATTCAGATTTTTCTGTTGCACCATCAGGGCTGCCCCCTGATTAACCAGATACTGCCCATTTACCGTTTGGTGATCATCAACGGCATAGGGATAGGGCACCAGAACCGCAGCTCTCTGAGCCATGGCCAGTTCCGACACGGTCAGCGCACCCGATCTGCATATTACCAGGTCCGCCCACTCATAAGCCCTTGCCATATCATCAATAAAAGGTTCAATGCAACCCTCTACATCTAACGCGTGATAAAGCTCCCGGGTGGCATCCAAATTGTTTTTGCCGGTTTGATGCCAGACTTCAATGCGACCTTTAAACTGCGTCAGAACCTTGGGAACCAACTCGTTGATAGCCACTGCACCTCTGCTACCACCCACCACCAGCAGTTTTAAAGCCCTGGTGGAAAGCCCTTCAGGAACATCAAGATCTGCAATATCCGTTCTGACCGGATTACCCGTCAGGATAAACTTACCTGAACGACTCACGGCACTTTTACTAGAATCAAACGCTCCGGGAAAAGCCAGCAGAACCTTCCGTGCAATTCTGGATAAAATCTTATTAGTGAACCCGGCAATGGCATTCTGCTCATGAATCACCAGGGGCACTCCCGCCAATCGAGCAGCTACACCACCAGGACCCGTTACAAAGCCACCCATACCCAAAACACAGACAGGTTTACATCGACGTATCACTTTCAAGGCTTTGCTCAGTGAAACCGCAAGCTTCCAGGGCGCCTTGAGCAAAAAGCTCAAACCTTTACCTCTGAGCCCAGTCACCGGGATAAAACTGATTTCAAATCCATGACGAGGAACCAGTTCAGCCTCCATACTGTTGGGTGTTCCCAACCAGTGAATAGCATACCCCCTTTTCTCAAGTTCTCTGGCAGTCGCCAGTGCAGGGAAAATATGTCCACCTGTACCGCCCGCCATAATCAAAACAGTAGGCTTATCATTAGAACTCATGACGCCCCCCTGCTTTTTTTCTCGGTTTCGACATTATACTGCCGTCGTTCATAATCAATTCGCAGCAACAATCCAAAGGCCAGGCAGTTAATCAAAAGACTACTACCTCCATAACTGATCAGAGGTAACGCCAACCCTTTCGTCGGCAACAATCCAGTATTCACACCAATATTGATCAACGCCTGACTGCCAAATAACAAGCCAATTCCGTAGGCTACATAGCCATGAAACAGAAGCTTTTTTGTTTCCGCCCTGAAGCCAATTTGCATGGCTCTCCAGGCAATAAACAGAATCAAAGTCAGGACAGAGACTGCCCCGAGCACACCAAACTCTTCAGCCAAAACAGCAAAAACAAAATCAGTATGAGCTTCCGGCAGATAGAACAGCTTTTGTAAGCTATTACCCAAGCCTTCTCCAAACCATTCTCCACGCCCAAAAGCGATCAGAGACTGGGTTAACTGATAACCACTACCAAACGCATTCGCCCAGGGATCCATATAAGAAGCAAGGCGAGCCATACGGTAAGGCTCAAAAACGATTAGAGCGACGATAAAACCCACCAGTAACATGATGAGAATTATGAATTGCCAGAGTCTGGCGCCCGCCAGAAAAATCATCCCCATTGAGGCGCCCATCAAAACAACCAGCGCACCAAAATCAGGTTCCATCAACAGCAATACCGAGGAGACTGACAGGATCGCCATTGGCTTAAGAAACCCCGTCCACCGGGTTCTGACTTCATCCAACCTGCGCACCAGATAAGCAGCCAGATAGATAACAATCATCAGCTTGGCAGCTTCTGAAGCCTGAAGGTTAAAAAAGCCCAGGGGAATCCAGCGAACACTACCATTAATCTCCCGCCCAACCACTAACACCACCAGCAGAAGGCCAAGCCCACCAAACAGAGAAACCCAGCTGTACTTCTCTACTGTCTTTACAGGAACCATCATCATGATCCCCATAAGCAGCAAACCGGCAAAGACAAACAACCCCTGCTTGATCAAAATGTAAAAGGGATTGGAGTACAAGCTACCCGCCACTTCCATGGAAGCAGAACTAACCATAACCAACCCAATCACCAAAAGCCCCAGCACAGCACCCAGAAGAGACAGATCAAGCGCACTGCTTCGACCTGTAAAGGGTGATGTTATTTCACTGAGAAGCTTCTGATGCAAAGTCATGCAAGCCGCTCCCTGACCAAACCTGCGAACACATCGCCACGGTGCTCAAAACTCTTGAACATATCAAAACTGGCGCAGGCGGGTGCCAGCAGAACTGCATCACCCTTTTCGCTGACTTCACAGGCTCGCTCTATAGCCGCTGCCAAATCTTCAGAGTGCTGAACAGGGATGACTTCATTGACTGCAGCTGCAATGTCAGCCGCATCACGTCCTACAAGTACAACTTCGCGACCATACTTCTTCAGAGGCTGCTTCAATTGATTAAAATCAGCCCCTTTACCGTCTCCGCCAGCAATAAGCACTACCTTTCCAGACAGAGTTTCACCCAAGCCTTCTATCGCGGCAACGGAAGCGCCCACATTGGTGGCTTTGGAATCATTAATCCATACCACGCCATTCTTCTCGGCAACCCACTGACAACGATGGGCAAGACCCTCAAATTGAGTTAAAGCACTCAGCATAGGTGCCATGGGTATACCCACCGTATCACCCAAAGCCAGAGCAGCCAGGGCATTCATCTGATTGTGACGACCCGGTAATTTCATGGCTGCAGTATTCAGAAGTCTTTCAACACCTTTGCAGAGCCATGTACCTTCATCATCATCAATCAGACCATAGTCGTGCAAGTCAGGTTTTCCAGAAGTGAACGCAGTAGCAGGGGTAGCCTGTGGCAGAAGAGGTACCGTCAAAGCATCCTGCTTGTTGTAGACCGCATGTTTGCAACCACGATAAATTCGTTGCTTGGCTTTATGGTAATCCATCATGGATGCATAACGATCCATATGATCAGGACTGACATTCAGAACAGTGGCTGCAGCCGCACGCAGTGAGTGAGTAGTTTCTAACTGAAAGCTGGACAGCTCGAGTATATAGAGGTCGACCCCTTCTCGCTCAAGAAGCTCCAGAGCCGGAGTCCCTATATTCCCACCCACTGCAACACTTAAACCGGCCTCTTCTGCCATTTCTCCCAACAGGGTCGTCACAGTACTTTTGCCATTTGATCCAGTGATAGCGACTACCGGCTTATCCACTTCACGGCAGAACAACTCGATATCACCCACTGCTTCTGCTCCTTTATTCACCGCCTCAGCTATCTCCGGAGTGGAAAGCGCAATACCGGGGCTAAGAATCAACTCATCGGCTTCTAACAGCCAGTCTGAGTTCAATCCGCCAAGATGTACTGGAATATCAGGAAATGAAGCTCTGAGTTCATCGATGCCAGGAGGATTCTCTCGAGTATCCATCACCTTGAACGAGCGCTGTCTTTCAGCCAGAAATCGCACACAGGACAATCCGGTCTTGCCGAGCCCTACGACTACTCTTGTACGATTTGAACTAATCAGTGCTGACACGCGTTATGTTCCCGACAAAGCTGTTTTAACTGTAAAATTCATTTAGAGCCCTAAGGACAACAAATGGTTTTCTTCACTCATGACTGAGTTATCGAATCTTCAATGATGCCAGGCCAATCAGAACCAGAATCAATGTAATAATCCAAAATCGAACAATGACCCGGGGCTCTGGCCAACCTTTGAGCTCAAAGTGATGATGCAGTGGCGCCATCCGGAATATTCTGCGACCCGTTAGCTTGAACGAAGCCACCTGCAAAATAACCGAAACAGTTTCCATCACAAAAACACCACCCATAATGATCAACACTATTTCCTGACGAACAATAACCGCCAGCACACCCAGTGCGGCTCCAAGTGCAAGCGCACCAACATCTCCCATAAAGACTTGTGCGGGATAGGTGTTAAACCACAGAAAGGACAGACCAGCGCCCCCTATGGCGGCACAAAAGACCACCAGTTCACCAGAGCCGGGCACAAAAGGAATCAACAGATACTGGGCAAAGTTCGCATGACCACTGGCGTATGCAAAGATGGCCAGGGCAGAGGCCACCAGCACAGTAGGCATGATTGCCAAACCATCAAGGCCATCCGTCAGATTCACCGCATTACTACAGCCGACAATGGTCAGATAAGCCAATACAATATAAAAAGGACCAAGATCTATAATGATACTCTTGAAGAAAGGTACAATCAGACTGGTCTCTACCGGTGTTTTAGCCGTAGCGTAGAGGAAGATAGCTGCTCCAAGCCCCCCCACTGACTGCCAGAAAAACTTCCAGCGTGCGGGCAACCCCCTTGAGTTTTTCTCGACCACCTTACGGTAATCATCCACCCAGCCAACAACCCCGAACACAGCCGTCACCAGCAAAACCACCCAGATATAGCGGTTACTCAGGTTTGCCCACAGAAGGGTACTGACTGCTATACAGATCAGTATCAGAGCCCCACCCATAGTCGGCGTACCCGCTTTACTCAGGTGCGATTGAGGACCGTCATCACGTACAGTCTGACCAATCTGGTGATAACTCAGCCGACGAATCATATGAGGCCCCAGCCAGAGTCCCATGGCCAGCGCAGTGAGCACACCCAGGATCGCCCTGAGCGTGAGGTATTTGAAAACGGCAAAGCCGTGATAGTATTGCGACAAAAAATCCGCAAGCCAGAGCAGCATTATCAGCGCTCTCCCTTATATTCTGATCCCACGAGGGATCTGACAACATCCAACATTTCCATTCCTCTCGATCCCTTGATGAGAACTGTAACAGGACAATCTGCCTGCTGTTCTCTGAACGCCTGAATCCGGGTTCTTACCCAGTTCGAGAGAGCCTCTTTTTCTTCAAAGTGCTGCCCACTGTCATTATTGAACGCTTTTACAGCGTCGATAGACGCATCACCATAGGCAGCAAAACAGTCAATACTTTTAGCAGCAGCATATTTGCCCACATCAACATGTCGAGCTTTAGCCACTTCACCGAGGTCAAGCATATCCCCCAGTACCATGATGGTTTTACCTTCACAATCAGCAAGCTGATCTATAGCGGCCAAAGTCGCTATCGGACTGGCGTTATAACTCTCGTCAATGACCAGAACATCACCAGACAGAGGATAACGAGTACCTCTTCGTTGATAGGGGCGGGCATTTTCCAGCCCCTTGGCAATAATGTCCAGCCCCAGACCGACCGCCGATGCTGCTGCAGCCGCACAACACGCATTCTGAACCTGATGTTTACCCCAGAAAGCCAGCTTAACCGCTGCCTGCTCTTCAACCCCATTCCGATTAAGATTCAATCGAAAACTCATACCTTCTGATGTTGAATTCACTTCAGAGGCAAACACATCAGCTTCTGGCTTAGACAAACTGAAGGACAACACTTTTCGGCCCGATTGCTTTAAAGCTCTGTCCTGCCAGCGCAGAAAACTGGGATCATCAAGATTGAGTACGGATGTACCATTATTTTTAAGACCTTCCAGAATAAAGCCTTTTTCATGAATAACACCTTCAAGGGTGTGCAGATCCTTCAGGTGGTTTTCAGCAGCATTTGTGATAATAGAAACATCGGGGGCAGTCAGCTGAGTAATGTACTCAATCTCACCGGGAGAGCTGGTTCCCAGCTCAACAACGGCATGCTGCTGATCTTCTTCCAGTCTGAACAATGTCAGTGGCACACCGTAGGCATTATTCAAATTGCCCTCGGTTGCCAGAACTTTTCCAGCCTGTTCAAACACCGATGCCAGCATCTCTTTAACCGAGGTTTTTCCACAAGTTCCGGTAACAGCCACAACAGGAGCATGGAAACACGCCCGATTAAACTGCCCCAGTCGCCCCAGCGCTTTTTCGGTATCACGGACCTGAATCTGAGCAATTCCCAGTCCTTCAATAATTTCCTGCACCACAACTGCTGAAGCGCCTGACGCCTCTGCCTGCTTAGCATAAGTATGACCATCAAAACGGGGACCTTTGATGGCGACAAAAAGATTGCCAGCCTCAATGGTTCTGGTATCGATGCTAATGCCAGATATCGATGTATCCTGACCTGTTAGAGTCCCATCCAGAACCTCAACCAGCTCAGAGAGAGTAAACGACCGAATCATAGGCCCTCCTCTGTGTACGAAGCAGTTGATGGTTTCCAAAGATCCAGAGCTTTGATCGCTTCTTCACAATCATCAAATGAATGTCGAATGCCATTAATTTCCTGATAATCTTCGTGACCCTTACCAGCAATAACAACAATATCTCCAGCACCCGCTTTGCAGATAGCCAATTGAATGGCCTCAGCACGATTAATAACAGAGGTCACCGGTGTATCTGACTGCTCAACACCCGCCAGAGCATCCCTGATAATCTCAGAGGGATCTTCACTTCGAGGATTATCACTGGTTACCACCACCTCATCCGCACCCTGAACGGCCGCACGAGCCATAAGAGGCCTTTTTCCCCGATCCCTGTCACCACCACAACCAAAGACGCAGATTAATTTTGAAGCCCCATGCTCACGTAAAGCTGTCAACACACTGACCAGAGCGTCCGATGTATGGGCATAGTCCACGACGACAACGGGCTTTTGCCCCCCTCCCAGTCTTTGCATTCTTCCAGGTACCGGAATCAACTGAGGCAACTGCTCAAGAACTTGCTCCAAGGAAAACCCCTGGCAACAAACAGCACCTATAACAGCCAAAAGGTTTTCGAGGCTGAAGCGACCAAATTGTGGCGTTTTTAACTGACCCTCTCCCCAAGGAGTGATCAAATCAGACTTAACACCTTCAGAATCCAAAGTAATGTTGTTGGCAAAGATATCTGCCTGAGCCGAAACCATCGAAAAGGTGAAAGTTTCCGTCTCTTCGGAGCAACGGGACAACATCAACCCACTGTATTCATCGTCCAGATTTATGACAGCCTTCTTGACCCTGCCCCCGACAAACAACAATGCCTTGGCTTCTGCATAGGCGTCCATCGTCTGATGGTAATCAAGGTGATCTCGACTGATATTCGTAAAAACGCCCACCTCAAACTGCAGCCCATCTGCTCTCCCCTGATGCAAGCCATGAGAGGAAACCTCCATCGCCATAGAATGCACCTGACTTCCCACCAGCTCTGCCATAAAGCTCTGCGTAGAAACGGAGTCCGATGTTGTATTCAGACAGGGCTCCAACTCAGGTGGAACGCCTTTACCCAATGTTCCCATGACGGCACAAGGCTCATCGAGCAAAGAAAGTAATTGTGCAGCAAACCAACAGGTAGAGGTTTTACCATTGGTTCCAGTGACCCCTGTCAGTTTGAGCTTTGAAGATGGCTGCCGATAGAATTGATCGGCAAGAAAGCTAATACGCGCCTTTAAATCTTTAATAAAAATAATGGGCTTGCCAGACAGTGTTTCTGTTTCAAAAGCCGAAGTTTCAACACTCTCAGCAAGTACTGCAGCCGCACCTGACGCCACTGCTGTTTTAATAAATTCTCGACCATCAGAACTAAAACCCGGCACAGCCAGAAACAGCTCACCCCCGATCAACCTGCGGCTGTCGAGGGTCAGTCCTGTCAGTTGTATGTCTTTATCCAGCGGAGGATGATTCAACGCCACCAGCACTTCATTTACAGACGTCATTTGACACGAGGTCATGTTCCATCCTGTTTTAATTTCATAACTCCAGCCCGATGACTGGATCTTTCCGCTGTCAGCACTTTGTCTTCACTGGGCTTGACACCCAGCATTCTCAATGCCTGACCATTTACTTTGGAAAAAACCGGACCCGCTATCACACCACCGTAATAATCTTTTCCTGCAGGATCATCAATAATCACGACTGTAGCAATGCGAGGATTTTCTACAGGAGCGACACCCGCAAAAAGTCCCACATAACGATCTTCAAGGTAGCCACTACTACCGACTTTTTTAACCGTTCCCGTTTTCCCCCCCACATTGTAGGACTTGACCGCACCTCGCCAGCCTGTCCCACCTTTACCGACCACCTTCCCCAGCATTTCCATGATGTCATGGGCTACATCTTCATCCATGACCCGAACACCGTCAGGTGCCACATCGCGCTTGATCAGGGAGGCAGGCCTGAGCAGCCCTCCAGAACCCAGTACTGAATAGGCTTGCGCGAGCTGCAATGGCGTCACCGTCAAACCATAACCAAAGGACAGAGTCGCCACTTCAATATCACTCCAGCGATCCCTGTAAGGAAGAAAACCGGCTCTTTCGCCAGGAAAGCCAGTTCCAGGACTCTGACCGAATCCGACACGACGTAACATATCGACGACCTTATCAACACCAATATCGAGGGCCATTTTAGTCACACCGATATTGCTGGACTTTTTCAGTACCGTCTCAACATCAATGGTTCCATAACCTATGACATCCCGAACAGCATTTCGGCCTACGCGTAGATAGCCCACACCGGTTTTGACCTGGGTATAGCGATTATACCTGCCCGTTTCCATGGCAGCAGCGACAGTAAAAGGCTTTAAAGTTGACCCGGGCTCTACCAGGTCAGTCATTACACGGTTTCTCATGCGGTAAGGCTGCAACCCGGTTCGATTATTAGGGTTATAAGATGGCTGATTGACCATGGCCAGAACCTCTCCGGTCTGAACATCCATCATTATCAGAGAACCCGCTGTAGCCTTGGCTTTTTCAACTGCACTTTTCAGTTCTCGATAAGCCATGTACTGAAGTCTGGAATCAATACTGAGCATCAATTCTTTTCCAGGCTGCGCACTTTCAACCAGCTCAGCCTCTTTGGCAAGACGACCTCTCCGATCTTTCAACAACCTTCTGGTCCCTTCCGTACCGGTCAGCCAGTGATCATAGCCCAGTTCAAGACCTTCCTGCCCTTTGTCATCAATACCCGTGATTCCAACCAGATGCGCTGTCACCTCACCCATAGGGTAGTAACGCCTCTGCTCATCAAGAATATGGACACCCGGTACTTTCAACGCTTTAACTTTTTCACCCCGCTCCGGTGTCATCTGCCGCTTGAGATAGATAAACTCTTTCTCAACGCTCTTTTTAACCCTGCCCGCCAACCAGCTCTTATCTACTTTGAGAGTAAATGCCAGCTCATCCCAGCGCTCTGGCACCTTGATCAGCTCTTGAGGATCAGCCCAGATAGTCATGACGGGAGCACTTACCGCAAGGATCTTGCCATTGCGGTCAAACACTACGCCACGGTGGGCGGGTATAGCCTCATGACGAACAGAACGCTTATCGCCTTCATTCTGAAGAAAATTCCGATTCAACACTTGAAGATCGACAAGGCGATAGCAGATCACCAGCCCCGCCGTAATGAACAACAGCTGCAGAAGTTTGACTCTCCAGCGAAATGGCATGGACTCTTTTTTGCCAACCTGGCTTTTTCTGTTGGCACTGGCCGTCCTTGCTGCAGATTTCACGGTACCACCATTTTTATACGTCCAGCATCAGGCACTTCCATGTCCAACTCTTCCCTTGCAATTTTTTCCACTCGCCCTGGATTAGTGAGGGAACTCTGTTCTAAAAGCAACTTACCCCACTCAACCTGGGCCTTATTCCTTCGCTCCAACTCCTGTTGAAGCTCATTATGCAGCCGTCTGTTTTCATGACCGACAAAGCTCACTGCCACTCCAGACACAAGCACACTGGTCAGCAGCAGAGCACTGACTAAATTGGATTTTTGAAACAACGCCTGCAGCGGTTTTCTATCCATTTTTTCAGCCTTGTCAGATCAGTTTCTCAGCAATACGCATGACGGCACTTCTCGCTCTTGGGTTAGCCTTAACTTCTTGCTCACCCGGTTTAATGGCTTTACCTATTGGCCTCAGTCGTTTGTTAAGCTGATCTTCCGTTACCGGCATCCAGCGCGGTAACTCATCGCCTTTGGCCTGTTTTCGAATAAATCGTTTGGCAATCCTGTCTTCCAGTGAGTGGAAACTGATAACCACCAGACGCCCACCCGGTTTGAGTACTTCAAGCGCTATATCCAGACAATCCACCAGATCATCCAGCTCTCGATTTATATGTATACGGATTGCCTGAAACGCTCTGGTAGCCGGATGCTTGCCCTTCTCTCTGGAAGAGCTGGCAGCGGCAATAATGTTCGCCAGACGTTTCGTCGTTGTAATAGGCCCTTCTTCTCTTTCCCTGATAACCGCTCTGGCAATTCTGCGGGAGAAACGATCTTCGCCGTATTCCCAGATCACCCTGCTAATCTCCTGCTCTTCGGCACGATTTATCCAATCTGCTGCACTTTCTCCCTGAGTGGTATTCATCCGCATGTCCAGCGGACCATCCTGCATAAAGCTAAAACCCCTCTCAGCGTTGTCTAACTGTGGAGAAGAGACTCCCAGATCCAGCAACACACCTTCTACCTTCTGCCCCTGAAGCGCTTCTTCCAGCTCTGCAAAGGATCCGTGATAGATAGAAAAGCGGCTATCTGCTTCAGCCAGCTGATCAGCAACGGCTATAGCTCTGGGATCTTTGTCGATACCGACCAGCCGCCCTTTGTCGGAAAGCTTTTCCAGGATGGCACGACTGTGACCACCGCGACCAAATGTTCCATCGACATAGATCCCATCCGGATCTGTAACCAGGGCTTCAACCGCTTCGTTTAACAGCACCGTAACGTGCTGATCTGATTGTTCTTGTAATGACATCGATCATGCCCGGGCTAATGCCCATTAAAGGGATAAAGACTGGAGTTCAGCTGGCACTTCGCCGGATTCACTGGCTTCCTGAAGATAATCGTCTCGCCGCTGATTCCAGCTGGCTTCATCCCACAGTTCAAACTTTTTGCCCTGACCCAGAAGAATGCAGCGCTTATCCAAGCCTGCATAATCCCTGAGCAAGGGAGGTACTAAAACTCGGCCACTGCCATCCATATCAATGTCGGTTGCATGTCCGATAAGAAGTCTCTGGATACGGCGTGTCATAGGATGAAAACTGGGCAAGGCTTCAATTTTCGCTTGAATGGCCTCCCACTCATCCTGTGGATAAATCAATAGACAGGGTTCATCGGTATCAATGGTCGCCACCAGGCTGCCTTCACAACGATCCCTCAACACCTGCCGATAACGGGTAGGTATTGCAAGACGCCCTTTAGCATCGAGGTTTATGGCATTGACCCCACGAAACAAATCGGTTCTCCCTGGTCAAGTCAGACAGGATGAAAGGCTAAAGCCCGGAGAGAAAAAAGTGCTCATTACTACCCCTCTTCCTCACATCATGCCCATTAAACTCCACATTTATCCACTTTACGCCACTGAAGCACACTATAGAAATCTCAAAAACCCACGTCAAGGTCAGAATCTGTCTGCTGCGTCAAAGAATTGACCTGGACAGAGAGCTCATAACCAGAACATTGCATTAAAAAAGTGCATGAAAATGAGCAGCTTGGGAGGAAGATCTATTTAAGCTCGTGAAGCCAGAAAGCTGTCTGAAAAAAATTGTAAAAATTTCAGACAATTACATAAATCGATGAACACAACGCTCAATCCATTGCAGATTGGCAAATCATACTCTCCGAATTACTTTCCGGAGTTACTCAGGTAAAGCTCTCACTTAGCGGAAGAAAAAGAAGTCTCGAGCTGGCCTGTAAGCCGGGTTCTGTCCAACCTGTAAAACAGGTCTGGGCAATCATTCATCTGGGATGCCTGTCACCAGACACCTCAAGCAACCTACCCGAATCCAGTGCGGGCCACACCTCTAGGATTCCTATTTGGTCTTGCTCCAGGCGGGGTTTACCATGCCGTGAACTGTTACCAGTCACGCGGTGCGCTCTTACCGCACCCTTTCACCCTTACCGGTCACCAGCTGGTGACTTAGGCGGTCTGCTCTCTGCTGCACTTTCCGTAGGCTTTCGCCTCCCAGGCGTTACCTGGCGCCACACCCTATGGAGCCCGGACTTTCCTCCACCAGATACTGAAACAGCATCCAACAGCGACTGCCCGGCCAACTCGAGGCGGCGAATACTACCGAATCATCCCGCTCACTGCAATTCATTCATTTCCGAAAGTTGTAAAAAATCTTTATCAGGTATCCGACCCACAGAAGATTTTCTCAGCATGACTAGGAGGCTGACCGAGAATAGCGTCCGAGCATAAAATTCAGTAGAACGAGTCAGCTTTTTCACTGGTTTTGTGCGAATAGTTGACCTATTTTTAAGCAAATCCAGTGGAAAAGATGGCCGTTCTTTCTGGATTTTAGGCCGGACTGTCTATTCTCGGTCAGCCTCCTAGGAGGCTGACCGAGAATAGCGTCCGAGCATAAAATTCAGTAGAACGAGTCAGCTTTTTCACTGGATTTGTGCGAATAGTTGACCTATTTAAGCAAATCCAGTGGAAAAGATGGCCGTTCTTTCTGGATTTTAGGCCGGACTGTCTATTCTCGGTCAGCCTCCTAGGAGGCTGACCGAGAATAGACTTGAAAAGAGTCGACTAAACATCCAAGTGGCGTAGCAAGCAGTTCAGATTGAGAATCACTGAACCTTGAAAGGAAGGTTATAGGTATCGCCATAATCATTCCTATCTGATGATTTCATTTTGTATAAGCGCTACTGTTACTCTCTTTCTTGATGACCCCGGACACAACCCGTTTTCTTGCATAATCAAGCAAGATTTATCGGTGAGACAAATAAAAGTCTAAAGACGTTTACTTGCAACTTTCAGGGTGATAACAGTACTGTCACAACCCCCAAGAACCTCACGCACTTTTCGGGTGCAGAAAAAAAAATCGCTATTTTCTGCATTAAACCCTACGACAACTATTGCAGATTGATCAAAAACTCCACATTATAAAATCTAAAGGGCTGGAAATTTCCTGCCATTCTGTTTGAGTCAACATCAATGTTTCAGTTGAGATTTCCATGATGTCAGCCAATGGACGGCTGCCAGCCCAGGCCACTGCTTATACTTGCTTTCTATAATTATAAGAGTGGCTAATGTACTGATCTTGCCGATAGTCGTAATTGAGGGGGCGGCCAAACCCCGGTACGGCTATCGAAACCGAACATCAGACAGGGCAGGGCACAATATGGATATATTTAACCACTATCAGGAGCGATTCCAATCCACGCAGCAGGAAGAGCTTAACATCCAGGAGTATCTGGATCTCTGCAAAGAAGACCCTGGTGCCTATGCCAATGCAGCAGAAAGAATGCTGTTGGCTATTGGCGAACCACAGATGACTGATACCTCCCGGGACTCACGCCTCAGCCGTATATTTTCCAATAAACTGATCAAGCGATACCCTGCCTTTGAAGAGTTTTATGGCATGGAAGAAGCGATTGAACAAATCGTATCCTACTTCAAACATGCTGCTCAGGGACTGGAAGAAAAGAAACAGATTCTCTATTTGCTGGGTCCGGTTGGTGGAGGTAAGTCATCTCTCGCAGAACGATTAAAAGCCCTGATGCAAAGACAACCTTTCTATGCCATTAAAGGTTCGCCGGTTTTCGAATCCCCTCTTAATCTGTTCAATGCCGAAGAAGACGGAGACATACTAACTCAGGAATACGGTATTCCCCAACGCTACCTTGGCGGCATCATGTCACCCTGGGCAGTAAAACGTCTGAACGAATTTGGCGGTGATATTACCAAGTTCAAAATTGTAAAACTTTATCCGAGTATTCTGAATCAAGTAGCCATCGCTAAGACCGAGCCAGGCGATGAAAACAATCAGGATATTTCCAGCCTGGTAGGTAAAGTCGATATTCGTCAGCTGGAAGAATACTCACAGGATGATCCAGACGCTTACAGTTTCTCCGGCGCACTCTGCCGTGCCAACCAGGGCCTGATGGAATTTGTAGAAATGTTCAAGGCTCCCATCAAAGTCCTTCACCCCCTGCTGACTGCAACTCAGGAAGGCAACTACAACAGTACGGAAGGTATGGGAGCCATTCCTTTTAATGGTGTATTACTTGCTCACTCCAATGAATCTGAGTGGCAGACCTTTAAAAACAATAAAACCAATGAAGCCTTTATTGACCGGGTCAATATCGTCAAGGTTCCTTATTGCACTCGAGTCAAAGAAGAGATCCTGATCTATGAGAAGCTATTAACCAACAGCTCTCTGAGAGACGCTCCCTGCGCACCTGATACATTGAAAATGCTGGCCCAGTTTTCAGTACTTTCCAGAGTAAAAGAACCTGATAACTCCAATGTATATTCCAAGATGAGAGTTTATGACGGTGAAAACCTGAAAGATACTGACCCCAACGCCAAGCCTTTACAAGAATATAAAGATGCCGCAGGTGTCGATGAAGGCATGGAAGGACTTTCTACCCGTTTTGCTTTCAAGATCCTATCCAAGGTTTTCAACTTTGATCCAACAGAAGTGGCCGCCAACCCTGTTCATATGCTTTATGTCCTGGAGCAACAGATTGAACAGCAACAGTTCCCGAAAGAAATACATGAACGTTATCTGCGTTATGTGAAGGAATTCCTGGCACCCAAATACATTGAATTCCTGGGCAAAGAGATTCAAACAGCTTACCTCGAGTCATACTCTGAATATGGCCAGAATATCTTTGATCGCTACATTACTTACGCAGACTTCTGGATTCAGGATCAGGAATACCGTGATCCTGAAACCGGAGATATTCTTGACCGGGTCGCCATTAACGAAGAGTTGGAGAAAATCGAGAAAGCAGCCAGTATCGCCAATCCGAAGGACTTCCGGAACGAAGTCGTTAACTTCGTACTCAGAGCACGGGCCAACAATCAGGGCAGCAACCCAAGCTGGTCCAGCTACGAGAAAATGCGCACCGTAATTGAGAAGAAAATGTTCTCTAACACTGAAGACCTGCTGCCGGTCATTTCATTTAATGCCAAGAGCAGCAATGAAGACCAGCGCAAGCATAACGAGTTCGTAAAACGTATGGTTGAAAGAGGTTATACCGAGAAACAGGTCAGACTACTGGCTGAATGGTATATCAGGGTCAGAAAGTCACAGTAACCGATATGGCCTGCGACCCGGTCGCAGGCCATACTTTATTATGAAAGTGCAGCTCTATCAGACCCTGTAGCCATTCTCATGTTTCGGGGTGAGCCGCATTTACCGCTCATGGCTGTTTATGGAATTATTTTTTGATCACATACTGGCCCACCCCATGTATGTGATCAAAAAATAATTTCGAGACGACTTCAGGAGTGACTGACGAATGTCAGAAAAATACTCCTGACGAGAAAATAAAAAAAACCGGTGGAAGGATGTCACCACATTTCGATAACCAATACAGTCATGAGCGAAAAAAAGTCATGAAATGAGGGAGTTGGAATGACAAGGTTTTGAACGGGCTGTTCAAAACTGGCGACATGGAAATCATGAAATGTTCTGTGTCATAACAGACAGGGAGCGTGTTAATGAGCATTATTATTGATCGACGTCTGAATGGGAAAAACAAGAGTACTGTCAACAGACAGCGCTTCCTGGACAGATACCGAAAGCACATTAAGAAAGCTGTTTCTGAAGCGGTTAACAAGCGCTCCATTACTGATGTGGAATCAGGCAGCCAGGTCACTATTCCAACCAAAGATCTCTCCGAGCCACGCTTTCAGCATGGCCAGGGGGGTCGATACAAGCAGGTTCACCCGGGGAATAAAGAGTTCATTTCTGGCGACAGAATCAAGCGTCCCTCAGGGGGTTCAGGCCAGGGGTCGGGTAAGGGTAAAGCCGGTAACTCTGGCGAAGGGATGGATGAATTCAGCTTCCAGATCAATCATGAAGAATTTTTGAATCACATGTTTGATAATCTGGAGCTGCCCAACCTGGTGCGCAAGCAACTCCAGGATGCTACTGAGTTTAAAATGAAGCATGCAGGTTACTCCAGCGAAGGTTCTCCTGACCGACTGAATATTGTGCGTTCTCTGAGATCAGCCCATGCTCGACGCATTGCTTTGGGAGGTGGAGCCAGAAAAGAAGTGAGAGCTTTGAGGCGTCAACTCCGCGAGCTGGAAGTCAGTCCTGAAGCGACTGACACACAGTTAGTAGAAGAGCTTCGCGAGAAAATCAGAGAACTCAATGGCAAGTTAAAAAAACTACCCTTTATTGATGACTTTGATCTCAAATACAACAACCTGATCAAGGTTCCCAGTCCCAGTAATAAAGCTGTGATGTTTTGCGTCATGGATGTCTCTGGCTCCATGACACAAGAAATCAAGGATATGGCCAAGCGCTTCTTCATTTTGCTTTATCTATTCCTTCAGCGTAATTACAAACAGATCGAAGTCGTCTTTATTCGTCACCATACTGCGGCGAAAGAAGTCGATGAGGATGATTTCTTTTATTCCAGAGAAACAGGCGGAACCATTGTATCCAGTGCGCTGGAAATGACCCGTGACATTATCAATAACCGCTACAACCCAGTGGATTGGAATATTTATGTTGCTCAAGCGTCTGATGGGGATAACTGGGAAGGTGACTCCAGCGTCTGCTCCAAGATTCTGACTGAGCAAATCATGTCAAAGGTTCAATATTTTTCATACGTCGAAATCACCGATCGCGCACACCAGAATCTGTGGCGTGAATACGAAAGCGTCGCAGAGTCATTCGCTGATCAGTTCGCCATGCAGCAGATCAAAACACCTAATGACATCTATCCGGTGTTCCGTCGCCTGTTTGAGAAAAAGGAAACCGTATGAGCGAGACATCAGTTACGAGTGAAAAAACGCCCATTTCTACCAGTTCAGAATGGACCTTTGAACTCATTCAAGAGTATGACAGTGAACTGGCTCGACTGGCCGACAAATTCAGGCTGGATACCTATCCCAACCAGATTGAAGTGATCAGTGCTGAACAAATGATGGACGCCTATTCGTCAACAGGTATGCCATTGATGTACAGCCACTGGAGCTTTGGCAAACAGTTTCTCCATACCCAGCAGAACTACCAACGTGGTCGTATGGGGCTTGCTTATGAAATTGTGATTAACTCCGACCCCTGCATTGCTTATCTCATGGAAGAAAACACCATGACCATGCAGGCACTGGTTCTGGCGCACGCCAGTTATGGTCACAACTCATTCTTCAAAGGTAACTATCTTTTCCAGACCTGGACCGATGCAGAGTCCATTATTGATTACCTGATGTTTGCTAAACGTTATGTGGCAGAATGCGAAGAAAAATATGGTGTTGAAGCGGTAGAAGATGTATTGGATGCAGCTCACGCCCTTATGAACCAGGGCGTCAACCGCTATAAGCGTCCCAGGCCTCTCTCTGCAGAACAGGAAAAAGAACGTCAGCAGGAACGTGCTGAATATATCCAGAGAACACTGAACGATATCTGGACAACGATTCCAAAAGCTGAAGAAAAAGAAGAAAGGAAAGTTCAGCGTTTCCCCAAAGATCCAGAAGAGAATATCCTGTATTTTCTGGAGAAGAACGCTCCTCTTCTTGAGACCTGGCAGCGTGAACTGATTCGTATCGTCCGAAAAGTAGCCCAGTACTATTACCCTCAGCGACAGACTCAGGTCATGAACGAAGGTTGGGCCTGCTTCTGGCACTACCACCTGCTGCATGAGCTATATCATGAAGGCAAAGTGACTGACGGCTTTATGCTGGAGTTCCTGCACTCGCATTCTAACGTGGTCTATCAACCGCCTTTTGACAGTCCAAATTACAGTGGAATCAACCCCTACACTCTTGGCTTCAGTATGTTTCAGGACATTCGTAGAATCTGTGAAGATCCAACGGATGAAGACAAGCACTGGTTCCCTGACTTTGCAGGCAGTGACTGGCTGGAAACGGTTCACTTTGCTATGAAGAACTTCAAAGATGAAAGTTTTATCCTGCAGTTCCTGTCCCCTAAAGTCATGAGGGATCTAAGGCTGTTTTCTGTTTTGGATGATGAAGGCAAGTCTTATCTGGAAGTCGATGCTATCCATAACAGTACCGGTTATCAGGAAGTAAGAGAGTCCCTTGCTGCCCAATATAATCTTGGCAATCGGGAACCTAATATCCAGATCTTTGACGTGGATGTCCGTGGCGATCGAACATTAACCGTAAGACATTACCAGCATCAGGGACGACCACTGGATAAAAATACCGAAGAGTTATTGAAACACGTACACAGACTCTGGCAGTTTGATGTCAAAATGGAGTCAGTCACTGCAGACAATAAAGTGAGTCAAAGTTATCACTGCCCGGATAAAAAAGATTCTGGGAAATCTCACTAAACAGCAATGACCGGAGAGTAATAGCTACCTTTGCAACACTTAATATAACGAGTTAGCATTTAACAAACACAATAAAAATAGCCTGCTTACTGGTATCCCCACTGTTACAGCAGTGGGGCATTACCTTTCACAAAACGATACAAAAAAATGTTTCTAACATGAAAAGCTGCTAGCTTACTTCAAGGATCCAATTTATCGGGACGATAAAATCAGCAGTCTTCGCCCATTCAATATCGCTGCTTCATGAAACAATCAGGTGACACCGGCACAAACAATAATTCGACTTATTAAAAGAGCTGTATTCTGTGAAAAGCTGATGAGGTATGAACATGTGGTATGAAGGATTCCTGTCTCCCTCTTTATGGGAGGCTGCACTGGCAACCCTGTTGCTGACACACATCACTATTCTATCAGTCACGATCTATCTGCACCGGTACAGCGCTCATAACGCTCTGGAACTTCACCCTGTTTTACAGCATATTTTCCGTTTCTGGCTTTGGCTGACAACAGGCATGCGAACTCTGGAGTGGACAGCCATTCACAGAAAACACCATGCCTTCTGTGAAACAGACCATGACCCTCATAGCCCGGTTCGCAAAGGACTCCGCAAAGTACTCTGGCAAGGTGCAGAGTTGTATCGACAAGAAGCAGAAAATCAGGAAACCCTTCAGCGCTTCGGACAAAGAACGCCTGATGACTGGATTGAAAGGAAATTATATACCCCCTACACCAAGGCAGGCATTGCGTTCATGCTGGTCATTGACCTGCTTCTTTTTGGCATCATAGGTATTACCATCTGGGCTGTTCAAATGCTCTGGATTCCATTTTTTGCCGCAGGTGTCATCAATGGTCTGGGCCACCACAGTGGGTATCGAAACTTTGAATGTAAGGATGCCGCCAGAAACTTATTCCCTATTGGCTTGCTGATTGGAGGAGAAGAACTGCATAACAATCATCACACGTTCCCCAACTCACCCAAACTGTCAGTGCGTAAATGGGAGTTCGATATTGGCTGGTTATGGATTCGCTTTTTCAGTTTTTTAAATCTGGCCCATGCCAGAACAGTCAATCCACTGGCTAAAATGGACTTTGAAAAAGACCATATAGATTACGATACTGTAATGGCCATAATTAATAATCGATTTCAAATTATGGCCCAATACAAAAAAATGGTCATCGCACCAATGGTCAGGGATGAAAAAAGCAGAGCCTGTGCTCAGACCAAACGACTATTTAATTCCGCCAGACAACTTCTAGCTCGTGAAAGCAGCCTGCTGATTCCCGGTCATAAGGAACGAGTCCAAAGCATTCTCGATACCAGCCAGGTTCTCAATACGATTTACAAGAAAAAAAATGACCTTCAAGCTATCTGGAATACGATAAAAGATAAAAATGAACGAATAGATGCATTAATTAAATGGTGCCAAGAGTCTGAGGAAAGCGGAATAAAACACCTTCAGGATTTTTCAAAATTATTGAAGAGCCATACACTTCCTAATGCATCGGCCATTTAATCTATATTGTATTTCTTGAAAGCCCCAATACCAAAGTATGTATTTATCCCTTTAAAGCAAACAATTAATTTCAGGACAATTCAAATCGTTAGCACTTAATGCCAAGCTCCAACTGTTTATCTATTGTACAATCGTTCCTATCAACTCATAAAACCTTCTTAAATCTATTTAAATACTTCGTAAAAGCACATTAAATGCTTCCATCAATTTAAAGCTTCCTGTATAAATAGGCACTTTCATAATTGAATACCATCAATACCCCATCGATTTGGTCTGAATTGGGAGTTCCTGAATGAACGTTTTTGAAGAAATTCATCATCGCCTGAGCAGTAAAACCCGTATCCGCTCACTGTTTAAAGATGTTCATGTTGAAGATCTTGAGCGTATTATCTCCAGAATGCAGGATGTTATGCAGGAGAAACTTGAAGCACGAAATAAAATTGACGAAGAGCGTCAAGCTAAACAGGAAAGCATTGAAGCCGTTAAGCAAATTATGGCTGAGCGCGGCATCTCAATGGAAGACCTGGATGATCTGGAAGTAGCGACTCCAAAGCGTCGCAGAAATGTTCAAAAATTTACTTTTGAATTCCAGACAGAAGCAGGCGACACAATACAATGGGACGGTTCTACCACTGGCCGTCTACCACGTGATTTCCAGGCCTACCTGGATCGCACTGGCAAAAAACGTCTGGACTGCGTGGTTGAGAACTAAGTTTACCTTTTTCAGAACTCCAGACTAATGTCTTATCCGCTGCTTCTGAAATACAGACGTCAGTGGGTCAGAATGAAAACATGATTCAATGCAGTTAAACCGGTTATTTGAATCATGTATGACCATGAAAAGATAAATCATTTTTTGATGGTATACCTAAAAGCAGAAAAGGAGCTACCGCTCCTTTTCTGCTTTTTCAGGAATGCTCCAGCTCAAGACATTTTTCAGGAAAATGACAAACAAATCGGCTGCCTTTCCCCGGGTGACTACGGATACTAAGCTTACCTCCATGTCTCAGCATTACGTGCTTGACGATAGCCAACCCAAGCCCTGTTCCCCCTGTATTCTGACTACGACTTTTATCAATACGGTAGAAGCGTTCAGTTAATCTGGGAATGTGCATGGGATCAATGCCAACCCCATTGTCTTCCACCATTAAATGCCCACCTTCCTTATCTTGCCACCAGCGCACATGAATCTTTCCACCCAGCGGTGTATAGCGAACAGCATTAAAGACCAGATTTGAGAAAGCACTGCGTAATTCACTGCTACTGCCAGCCAAAAAGACATCCTCATCGCAATCCAGAGAAATCTGATGCTGGTTTTCACCACTGAGCGCTCGTCCATCTTCAACAATGCTATTCAGCATGGTTTTAACATGTACACCATTCTCATCAGACTGGGCTTCAGCCGATTCCAGTTTGGACAACAATAAAAGGTCTGCCACCAGGTTCTGCATTCTCAGTGATTGCTCCTGCATTCTATTCAGAGCTTTCTCCCAAACAGGAGGCAAACCAGAATCAGGACCCAGACTATCCAGCATTGTTTCAAGATAGCCGGAAACAACAGTAAGCGGTGTTCTCAGCTCGTGGGATACATTGGCAACAAAATCCTTTCTCATGACTTCCAGCTGATTCAAACGCGTGACATCTCTGACTGTCATCAGCCGATTGCCTTTACCGTAAACTGTAATATTAAACTGCAATTGATGATCAGGATTGATAGGGGAGGGAATTTCAAGCGCTTTTTGATAACCACCTTGATCAAAATAGTCAGAAAACCGGGGATCTCGCAGCAGGTTCGTAATTAATTGCCCCTGGTCATCAGGCATCTTCAGGCCCATCAGGGTTTCAGCAGCCGGATTCCACCACTCCAGATTGCTCTGATTATCAATCATTACTACGCCGTCATTCAAAGCGGCTGTGGATTCCTGAATACGCTCGATGACGACAGCAAGCTTTTGCCGAGAACGGCTGTGCTGTTTTTGTAAGCGATAGATACCATCAAAAATCTCGCCCCAGAATCCTTTACTTTCGGGTGGCTCCTTACTCTTCGCCTTGGGGTCATTCAACCAATCCAACAGCTTAAAGAGTTGACGGAAACTCCATACAAAATAACCTCCCATCACCACACAGAGGCCCAAAAAAGGCTCTCCTACAAACCAGCCCAGAGAAAACCCAACTATCATGTAAGCCAGCATATGGCTCAACAAATAGGATTTTGAAATTGTTGTCATATTACTCCCGGCCAGATACCTGCTGACAGCCTACTGGACGAGAATAATGTTCCAGATGGCTATCTACAATAGTCTCAAAAGCAACGTCGATCACTGACATCACCCCAGACAGGCTATCACCCATCCATAGAAAAATGTTACCTCTGGTGAGCCAGCAGGTCGAGCTCACCAGACAGTTTCAAACAATCATGAGCGACGAGTGCTGCCAACCACCCCTCATCTTCAATAGTGATGGGTAACACAGCTAAACTCTTGTTGAGAAACGATAGCCTGTACCGCGAACCGTTTGAACAAAGCCTTCATAGTTATTGCCCAGGGCTTTTCGCAAACGTCGAATGTGCACATCGACTGTTCGTTCTTCTACGTAGACATTGCCGCCCCACACCTGATCCAGCAGCTGTCCACGGCTATATGCCCGCTCCTGATGAGTCAGGAAAAACTGCAGCAAACGATATTCAGTAGGCCCTATCTCAGCGGGAGATCCATCAATCGATACCCTGTGACTGACAGGGTCCAGCTCCAAGCCTTTTATGACAATAGGAGACTGATTATCAAATCCGCCTGCACGACGAAGTACTGCTTTCAAACGGGCAGCCAGTTCACGAGGAGAAAAAGGTTTGGTGATATAGTCATCCGCTCCGGTTTCAAGCCCCTGAATTTTATGATCCTCTTCACCTTTTGCTGTCAGCATCACGATGGGAATTTCTGAGGTCAGCTCATTACGCTTGAGGCGGCGGGCCAGTTCGATACCTGAGATATCCGGTAACATCCAGTCCAGCAATATCAGATCGGGCTTATTATCTACAATCAGAGAGTGCGCTTCCTTCGCATCAGCTGCCTCGAGGCAGTCATATCCTGCCATTTCCAGAGCAACGGTCACCATCTCGCGAATAGGTGCTTCGTCATCTACGATCAGAATGGTCTTTCCTGGCATTGATCTCTACCTGTTATCTGTCGATTCGATTTTGGCGGTGACGTTCTGGCTTCTATCAGGTACAGCTCCAAGCTTTACCGGGAGGGTAATATATTCGATCTACCATTGCTCCATCACTCAGGGCTGTTTCTCACTGCTTCGATCAACCGCACTATACATGGGTCATTACACCCTTGAAATGTTACAGACAGATGACACAGACAAAGCAGACATCACACTTCAAACACAAACACTTCGACTAAACCCCTTGGGAGACAATACTCAACGGCATTTCCACCCTATAAAACGCTAGTGATAATACCTATCAGATTATAAACAGCATTAAACAGAATAAAGATCTTTTACCTGAACTGGCAAAGAAGTGACAAGCAAAATATGCCCGGTATTAAGTAAAGATACGAATAAGTCATGTACTCACTCTACAAGCTATTAAGCCGGCAGAAGTAACAAAACTTATTCACACCTTACCCAGTACTCAGCAGGCCAAGCCCTATAAACAGATCAGAGATAGCTCACTACAAAGCCTGCAAACACAATGGCTCCGGCCCAATGGTTATTCAAAAATGCTTTAAAGCAGGCATCACGCTCACGGTTACTGGTTAACAGTTGCTGGTATACAAACAGGGCTGCTACCGCAATTAGAGAAAGATTATACAAAGCCCCCAACTCCAGTTGACGACCGAGCATGGCAAGCGTTACCAGAGTAAGTACCTGCAAACAGCCAACAATAAGGTTATCCATTTCTCCAAAAAGAATAGCGGTGGATTTGATGCCTACTTTAAGATCATCATCACGATCCACCATGGCATATTGAGTGTCATAGGCCACAGTCCAGAACAGGTTGGCCAGGAACATCAACCAGGCAATATTTCCCAGCGCCCCACTCTCAGCAGCAAAAGCCATAGGGATAGACCAGCCAAACGCAGCCCCCAGAACAACCTGTGGCAGATGGGTATGTCTTTTTGCAAAAGGATAAGCGGCTGCCAGTAATAATCCGGCAAATGACAGCTGAATGGTCAGAGTGTTTGTAAAGAGCACAAGAACAAAAGCCAGAAATACCATTCCGGCAAAATACATCAGTGCTTCTTTTTCCTGAATTCTTCCCGTTACCAGAGGCCGGTTGCGGGTGCGTTTAACATGGCCATCGACCTTCCTGTCAGCAAAGTCATTAATGACACAGCCTGCACTGCGCATCAACACCACACCCACTGCAAAAATGACCAGATTGGCCAGGCTCGGAATACCTTCCGCCGCTACCCAAAGCGCCCACATGGCAGGCCAAAGCAACAGATATATGCCAATAGGCCGGTCCAACCGGGCTAATTGTAAAAAGTCTTTTAGACGGGGTAGTCTCTGCAGAACCGCTTCAGTGCCTGCTGACACGCCCATCAATTTCCTGAATTGCATCATAGTTTTTGGCTGTTTATCTGAATCTTTTTTATCATCGCTTGAACAGGCCCATAGAGGATGAAAAGATTGGACCCTTGTCATTCATGACCTTGAACCGTGACTCATGTCGCCAGTTTATCAGGTTAGAGCCGCTTCTCAATCAGACCATGAACAGACTCACTAAGGACATCTCGATATTTCAGGAGGAGGTTACTTCAGCAAACAAACATCCTTATTGAGAATATCTATTAGAGCTCATGCTCCAGGCACCTTGATACCACTTCAGAAGTGCTTTCTGTTTGTGCAGGCAAATCTGGCAAAAAAATTTCACACACAGAAATAGGCTTTTCGTTCAGATAAAACAACGATCGTCTGCCCCAGGCAGTCTCATCTGAGTATTTATCCATCAGGTATGGATTAAACTGGCGGGCAGGCAGCTCTGCTACTTCAAACGGCCCTCGACGCATACCCGGATGATTGAATAAAAATTCTCCCAAAGGCTTACTGCCTAACTGCAGCAGCTCCCTGTTAGGACCAATAAGACTGCTGTGCGGCAATACACTGCGAGCAAATACTCTGGGCCTGCCATCACAAATCAGCAAAACTTCTCTGATAGTAGCCATTTTGCTGCAGCTATTGCTTCTGAAAAAACCTGTTTCTCCATGAGAGACAGAAGTCACCCTCCGTCGCTCCTGATTATTAAGGAATCTATGCTCCGAGTAAGTAGGCATAAATGTTCCATGACGAATAACCTGCACACTGAAGTTGTTGTTAAATGCCAACTTCAACCGTTGCGTCAGGGAACCGCTGTCCAGCAACCAATCGCGCCAGGGTTCTGGAATCTGCTGTTTCAGATAACGTCTGGGCTTCCAGGGCAGGCCTGCAAAATCAATAAAAGGCATCCATACTCCTGCTTCACAAACCTAATTCTCCAGAACTACCTTTAGTACAAAGCAGGTAGTTCATCCTAAACCATGAATCGCAATGACAAGATAGTCACTTCACGGTTATGCTCCGGCTGCTATTATTGGCCAATTTTTTGAAATTGAGAATGCCTTCAGGCTGAAAAAGATCCCGGCCTATTATCAGCTCACTATTTGCTTCACCTTCTCTCCCTGCTCAATGATTCACCATTTATGGACAGTGTCTGATTCTTTTCTATGCTTCCTGCCAGTGGTATAAATCATCCCAAAGGATGATCAAAAACAATAAATCAGGATCCGTACATGGCTGTAGTAAAACGTATGCCCCAGAAAACCGGTCGCATCAGAACGGAAAGAGTTCGTCTGATTCTGAAAGCGGCTGAACAGGAGTTCGCCCTGAATGGATACAAAGGAGCAACGGTTCAGCGAATCGCTGATCTGGCCAATTTGCCAAAACCCAACGTGCTTTATTACTTCAGTAATAAACAGGAAATTTACGATGAGGTACTGAATAACATTCTGAACCTCTGGAACGACAAATTGAATGAGTTCCACCCAGAGGACGATCCGGCAGAATCCCTGGAGCGATACATCCGCTCTAAAGTTGAGGTCTCCAGAAAATACCCCACTGCCAGCCGCATCTTTGCCAGCGAAATCATTCATGGCGGCCAACAGCTTTCCTCTTCCATGAAGACTTCTACTCAAGAATGGGTCAAGAACAAAGTTGATATTTTTCAGCACTGGATGGATGAAGGTAAGATGGCTCACATTGAGCCAATGCATCTGATTTTCCTGATCTGGGGATCTACTCAGCACTACGCCGATTATGAAAAGCAAATCTGCTGGGTGATGAAAAAGAAAAAGTTACCCGCCTCCGAATACGAAAAAGCCGCAGATACCATCTGCAATATTGTGCTTCGTGGCTGCGGTTTAAAAGCTTAAAATAGAACTCTCACTATTGTTGAGAACAAGCAGACTGTTCAGGGAATAAGCTGGCTTACTCATCACCATGAGCAAGCCAGAAAGGCAGGATGAGTTATACGCCAAAGAACACAAACTTAAGCGCAAATAGAATAGCCAGCACCCAAACACTGATACTGACATCACTGTAACGTCCAGCCAGAACTTTAATCACAGGGTAGGCAATAAAGCCCAATGCAATACCATTGGCAATAGAGAAACTCAGCGGCATCATAATAGTAGTGATCAATACCGGCCCAGCTTCAGTCAGGTCATTCCAGTCAATATTGGCCAGACTTCCTACCATCAGCACCGCTACATAAATGAGTGCTCCTGCTGTTGCATAAGCCGGCACCATACCCGCCAGGGGTGAGAAAAAAGTACAGAGTAAAAACAGTACACCAATAGTGACGGCGGTCAGTCCGGTACGACCTCCGGCGGCAACGCCTGACGCACTTTCTACATAGGAAGTCACAGTAGGTGTGCCCATCAGTGCACCCGCCCAGGAAGCGGTACCATCGGTCACCATGGCTCTGTTCATGTTGTGCATTTTGCCATTTTTATCAGCCAGGCCAGCTTTGTCGCCCACGGCAATCAGTGTACCTGTCGTATCGAAGAGATTAACGAACATGAAAGCAATAATGACACCCAGCATTTCAGGGTTTAGAGCGCCCATAATGTCCAGCTCACCCACAATAGGTGCCACACTGGGTGGTGCCGAAGCCACTCCACTAAAAACGACATCTCCCGTCAGTAATGCAATAGATGTCACAACAGCAATAGCAATCAGCACCGCAGCTTTCAGTCCACGAAAGGCAAGACCCAGAATAAGAAAAAGACTGAGGCTGGCCATCATAGGGCCAAACTGAGTGATATCGCCAAGCGTTACAATAGTGCCTGGGCTGGCCACCACAATACCGGCATTCTTAAGACCGATTAACGCAAGGAAGAGGCCAATGCCGCTGGTGATCCCGACTCTGAGTCCAACAGGAATACTGTCTACAATCCATTCTCTGACTTTAAACAGGCTCAACAGCATGAAACCTACGCCGCCCCAGAATACAGCCCCCATCGCCTCCTGCCAGGAGTAACCCATTCCCAGCACCACTGCATAGGCAAAGAAAGCATTCAGCCCCATACCAGGAGCCAGCCCCACTGGCCAGTTAGCGAAAAGGCCGATCGCTATAGTGCTTAAGCCTGCGACCAGACAGGTAGCTGTGAACAGTGCACCTTTATCCATCCCGGCATCACCGAGCATCCCTGGTATCACAAAAACCACATAACACATGGTGACAAAGGTAGTTAGACCTGCCACCAACTCAGTTTTTACGGTCGTATTTTTGGCGCTCAGTTTAAAAATTCGGTCGAGCAGTGACCCACTCTTACCCCCATCTGCAGAGGAGGACATTTCAGCGTTATCCATTCTAAGCTCCCTATATTGTTGTTGTTGTTCTTATTATTGGTGTCCTGACTGTATTTGCATGGTGAGGTTGAAAAATAATTTCAACCGATTTGCCTCAACAAACCTTCGCACCTGATCACCCTATCATTTTCTGAGCGCACAAATACAGTGCACACCTTCCACCTGTACACCAGAAAGATTCAGCATTGGCAGATTAAACCGATCCATCGTTTATTGAATGCAACTATCTGACCAACTGGTCAATTCAGATAATAGGCATACCTACTCTGAATGAACACTCAGGCTCATATGAAAATGATTCAATGGCATATACGTTTTTTTTCATAGCATTAAACGTTTCAAGACAGCGAAACCAGCCGCCTATCTTTTTAATGACTGTGACAATGCCTTTCCCGGGACTGTTTGTACTTGCTATTTTTCTGACCAAATAGTCAAATTGTCAGAAAATAATTAGAATAAAGGAGTCAGGTCGACGTGATTCGATTTTTGCTCAACGAGACTCTGGTTGAACTCGAGAATACTCCCTCAGATACCACAATACTCGACTACCTCAGAGGTAATCACAGCCACAAACCGGACAGAAAAACCGGTACCAAGGAGGGCTGCTGCTCAGGAGACTGCGGAGCCTGTACCGTAGTGATAGTCGAACCGAAGAATGACCGCTTGAATTATCAGACAATTAACGCCTGTATCGCTCTGCTGCCCGCTCTTAACGGCAAACAACTGATCACTGTTGAAGATCTTGCTGAAGGTAAAACATTACATCCCGTACAACAGGCCATGGTAGACCACCATGGTTCTCAATGTGGTTTCTGTACCCCCGGGATCATCATGTCCTTGTTTGCCTTTCACCATGAACTCCCTGAAAGCCGACCAGAAATGACCGAAGCTCTCGGTGGTAACCTCTGCCGCTGTACCGGTTATCAACCCATCGTTGATGCCGCCAATGAAATCGCAAAGCTCACACCATCAGACAGATTCAAGCATCAGGAACAGGAAACCCTTCAGAAACTAAGCGCCTTGAAAAGCCAGCTAGATAACTCCGCAGCCGGGGTTTTCATGCCCAATTCTGAGCAAGAACTTGCGGACTATCTGCTGAAACGCCCTCAAGCCAGACTGCTTGCCGGAGGTACAGACCTTGGACTGGAAGTCACTCAACAGCTAAGAGAACTACCTGCGCTGGTGACACTGACCTCGGTTACAGAATTGAAAGAAGTCACTTGTTCCCATCAGGTATTAACGATTGGCTCTGCTGCTACCTATCGTGAGCTAGAGCCCCTGTTAGCGAGCTATTTTCCAGATTTTGCCCGCATGCTCTCGCGGCTGGGCTCCCAACAGATTCGAAATTCCGGAACGATTGGTGGCAATATCGGGAATGCTTCTCCTATTGGAGACACGCCTCCCGTGCTATTGGCTCTGGACGCTCAGATCGAACTGCGTAAAGGCAACAATATTCGATCTCTTCCTCTGGAAGATTTTTATCTGGGCTACAAAAAGACCATTCTTGAAGAAAGCGAATTTATTGCCCGTATACACATCCCATTGCAGAGCCATCAATTGAAAGTTTACAAGCTCAGTAAACGTTATGGGGATGATATATCCGCTGTTCTGGCCGCCATAAACCTGGAGCTAAACGACAAAGGTTTAGTCACTAAAGCAAGGGTCGCATTGGGTGGTATGGCAGAAATACCCAAACGGGCTATGGCTTGTGAAGCAGCACTGATGGGAAGCCCAGCCAACCCTGAAACTTTGCGACAGGCTCAGGAAGCCATTCGTTCTGAATTCCAGCCACTGTCTGACGTCAGGGGCAGCAGTGACTATCGTTTACAGGCAGCCTGCAACCTGCTGGAGAGATACTTCCTGGAAATGTCCGGACACACTGCAAGGATTATTGCTCATGCGTAAGTTACCGGACATTGCTACTACCAGAATTTCATCCAAAACTGCTAAACACGACAGTGCTCATATGCATGTCAGTGGCACAGCTACTTACATTGATGATCGGCCTGATATGGCGGGCCAGCTTCATGCCGGGTTTGGTCTATCGAGCCAAGCTCATGCTCAAATCATCAGCATGGATCTGGAGGCTGTCAGAAACAGTCCCGGAGTCGTTATGGTTGTCACTGCGGACGACATTCCCGGACACAAAGATATTGGTCCGGTTTATCCGGGCGATATGCTGCTGGCTGATGGCAAGGTCGACTATGTAGGACAGCCTGTTTTTGCTGTAGCCGCCACTTCGCATCTGGCCGCCAAGAAAGCAGCTCAAAAAGCCACAATAAAATACCAACCGCTAACCCCTGTGCTGGGCATCAATCAGGCTATGCAGGAAGAGTCCTTCCTGAGACCAGAGCATGTAATGCATAAAGGTGATGCCAACCGAGCTATTGCTGAGGCGCCAAGACGGCTGGAAGGGACCATGAGCAATGGAGCTCAGGAACATTTTTATCTCGAAGGTCAGGTCGCCAGCGTCGTCCCGCTGGAAGATAATCAGTTCCATGTTTACACCTCCAGTCAGCATCCTTCCGAAGTACAAAAACTGGTGGCTGAAGTTCTGGGCATTCCACTGAATAAAGTCGTTGCCGATGTTCGACGTATGGGGGGCGGCTTTGGCGGCAAGGAAACCCAGGCCGCAGGCCCAGCATGCACCGCAGCATTACTGGCTTATAAAACAGGTCGCCCCGTTAAATTCCGAATCGATCGCCTGCAGGACATGATGTCTACAGGCAAGCGCCATCCCTTTCGACAAAGCTATAGGGCCGGTTTTGACAACCAGGGCATTCTTAAAGGAATAGAAATAGAAGTCGCAGGGGATGGAGGCTATTCACCTGACCTGACGGACGCTATCGTCGACCGGGCCATGTTTCACTCCGACAATGCCTACTATCTCGATAATGCCATAGTCACAGGCCATCGTTGTAGAACGAACACGGCCTCCAACACCGCCTTCAGAGGCTTTGGTGGCCCTCAGGGTATGTTGGTAATAGAGCGGGCGATGGACGACATTGCCCGGGCAACCGGTCTGGACCCTTTGGATGTACGCCTGAATAATTTATACGGTATTGGCGAAAGAAATGTCACTCATTATCATCAAACGGTTGAACATAATGTACTGCCAGAATTGATGGCAAGGTTGGAGAAGCGTTCAGAATACAGAAAACGCAGACAACAGATTACCGCTTTTAACCGGGGCAGCCCTGTACTAAAAAAAGGTCTTTCAATGACCCCGGTGAAGTTTGGTATTTCCTTTACCGCCAAGCATCTCAACCAGGCGGGTGCATTGGTTCATATCTATACCGATGGCAGTATTCAGGTCAATCACGGTGGCACAGAGATGGGGCAGGGTCTTTACGTTAAAATTGCTCAAGTCGTTGCCCATGAGTTCGGAGTCGGTCTGGAACAGGTACAGGTCACCTCCACCCGAACTGACAAAGTGCCCAACACGTCACCGACGGCTGCTTCCAGTGGCAGTGATCTGAATGGAAAAGCGGCCCAGGATGCCTGTCAGAAGATACGTGATCGACTGATTAAGTTTGCTGCAGAACACTATCAGGAAGAGCCTGAGAATATTGTGTTCTCCGACGCTCATGTTCACATGAAAGAGCGATCCATTCCTTTTGTTGAACTGATTCAGGCCGCCTATTTCAACCGGGTTTCACTCTCCAGCTCAGGCTTTTACAGTACTCCCGAAATTCACTATGACCGAGAAAAAGCCCAAGGCCGCCCTTTCTATTACTTTTCCTGTGGTGCCTCGGTTTCAGAAGTACTGGTCGATACTCTGACTGGCGAATATCGAGTTGAACGAGCGGATATACTGCACGACGTTGGACGATCGTTAAATCCAGCTATTGATCGTGGACAGATTGAAGGTGGTTTTATTCAGGGAATGGGGTGGATGACCACGGAAGAAGTGGTTTGGGATAAAGAGGGAAAACTACTGAGCAACAGTCCGGCCACTTATAAGATTCCCACAATTGAAGACCTCCCGACCGTGTTTAATGTTGAACTGTTTGAGCAAGATAATCCGGAGCATACTATTTACCATTCGAAAGCGACCGGGGAACCTCCCCTGATGCTGAGTATCTCGGTATGGTCTGCTATTCGTGATGCTGTATCGAGCCTGTCAGACTACAGAGTCAGCCCGGATATTGACGTGCCAGCTACTCCTGAAAAAGTTCTGAGAGCTATCACAAAAATAAAAGCAAGTGATCAGACGCGAGCCCTGAACAAAATGGAGACAGTCCATGGAGTGGATTGATGCACTCTCTGAACTCAAACACTCAGGTCGGTCCGGTGTTCTGGTAACAATCCTCGGCTCAGCAGGTTCCGCCCCCAGAAAGTCAGGCAGCAAAATGCTGGTGACAAAAGAACACAGCTTTGACACTGTGGGTGGGGGTCACCTTGAGTTTTTGCTCATTAATAAAGCCAGGGAGCTGATGTCTTCAGGTCAGACTGAGCCTGTTATGGAACATTTCCCTCTCGGTCCAAAACTGGGCCAATGTTGCGGAGGCAGTGTCAGCGTTATTCTGGAACCTATTGCAGGCTGTCGCTTCAACATTGCGGTGTTTGGTGCCGGGCACATAGGCAAAGCCATGATTCATGTACTTTCGCCACTGGATTGCCAAATCATATGGATTGATAACCGACCAGAGCTTTTCCCACAAACACTGCCCATTAATGTGAACCGGGTCATCAGTGAAAAACCTGAAGAAGAGGTCGCTTTGCTGCCTGAAGAAACGTTTGTGCTGGTCGTTACTCACAATCATCAACTGGATTATGCGATTGCAGAGCAAACATTAAAACGCTCCGACAATCCCTGGCTGGGAGTCATAGGCTCAGAAACGAAAGCCAACAGGTTCCGCCAACGGCTTGAACACAAAGGCTTTAAACAGAATCAGATAGAACACATGAGATGTCCTGTTGGACTGAGTAATGTCGGGGGCAGACAACCTGCCGAGATTGCCATTGCCATTGCCGGAGAAATACTGTCAGTCAAAAATGGCGCTCGTAACAGCCTTTCCGGGAAGCGAGAGGGTATCCCCTGGCAAGCACTCAAAACATTACTGGACACCACTCCCGCCTGACGTTCTCTTAGACCATGCAGTCTCATTCAAGTGAGGCTGCACACTTCTCCAGCCTAGGAGGCTGACCGAGAATAGCGTCCGAGCATAAAATTCAGTAGAACGAGTCAGCTTTTTCACTGGATTTGTGCGAATAGTTGACCTATTTAAGCAAATCCAGTGGAAAAGATGGCCGTTCTTTCTGGATTTTAGGCCGGACTGTCTATTCTCGGTCAGCCTCCTAGTAGCCTATATTTTTATATAGGCTCACTTTATAGAAAAGCACTCTGGACAAACGGACTGTCCCTGGCGGATCACTCTGAGATCAAACTGAATCGTATTTTTTCAAGGAAGAAAATAATGACTGCAAAGTATCTCCTATCGGTGTTAGCTGGATTACTGTTGCTTAACATTGCTTTTGCCGAACTCCCCCCAGACGTCTACGAAGAGTGGCAGGAAATTTCTCCGGAAGAACTGATTATCACGGTCAAAAAAGTCAGTGTTCATGTTGATGAAAACAACAGCCGACTCTTACATTGCTCAGTCACTGTGGTCATTGATGATGCACTGCGTTCAGAAAACGAACTGAGTGAAGGGAGCACCCTTAAAATCAAATATTTTCATCGTATTCCAGAGCCTTATTTCATCGGACCCAGCTCTATTCCTGTTCTTGATGCGGGTCAGTCCTATCTGGCTTATCTCAGAAAAACTGATAGTCAGTACTACACCCCATCGGCTGGAGGTTTGAGCTTTATCTCCCAGGACAGCTTCCAGCTGTTTACGCCACAAGTAGATGACTGAGCTATTCGCTCACTCCCTGAGCCTGCTGATAATGGACTCCCCAGACCATTAACTGGTCAATGACCGGAGACAGGCTCTGACCTAGCTCAGTCAGGTTGTATTCCACTCTCGGAGGGACTTCAGGATAGATTGTCCTTTCAACAAGCCCATCTTCTTCAAGACTTCTCAACTGAAGCGTTAGCATTCTCTGAGTCACTCTGGGCATTCGACGTTTGAGTTCACTGAAACGCAGAGTTCCCACTCTCAGCTTGTAGAGAATAACCCCTTTCCATTTCCCGCCAATGATATTGAGCGCCACCTCTACCGGGCAAGCAACAAGCCCTTTTTCATAGTTGTTTTCCAGCGCCTGTAAGCGGTTTGATTCAAAAGAATCCGGCATATCACTTCCCCCAAGTATTCATTTCCTCCTATAGTATCAAAATTATCCTTAAGATAAAAAATGCATACTACCTAACAAAAATGTGCTTTCTTCCTTTTTTATACTATTCAGAATACAGTCTGTTTCGCTCCCTGTTTTTCACGATTGGAACCCCTCATGAAAGAAACAACCAAAGAACAGATACTGCAAGCATTTCAGTTCCGCCACGCCTGCAAAAGCTTTGATACTGACAAAAAGATACCCGATGAAGATTTTAGTTTTATTCTGGATGCAGGAATCCTGTCGCCTAGTTCATTTGGGTTCGAACCCTGGAAATTTCTGGTAATTGATAACATGGAAGTAAGAAAGAAAATGCTTCCAGTTTGCTGGGGGGCCGAAGGCCAGTTGCCAACAGCCAGTCATTTCATGGTGATTCTGGCTCGCAAGGAACCCGGCGTGATTTACAGTTCCTCTTACATTGAACAGCACATGCGAGAAATAGAACAACTCCCTGATGAGATTGTTGACCTGAAAAGTGGCTTCTACAAAACATTCCAGACAGATCACTTTAAGCTGACTGAATCCCCCAGAGCCATGTTTGACTGGTCCTGTAAGCAGACTTACATCGCACTGGGTAACATGATGAGTGTTGCTGCCCAGATCGGAATTGATTCCTGCCCGGTGGAAGGGTTTGACCGTGACCCTCTGGAAGATATCTTTGAGCAGGAAGGTTTGCTGGATCGTCACCACTTTGGTATCAGTTGCCTGGTAGCTTTTGGTTACCGTCAGGAAGAACCCAGGGCCAAGACACGTACTCCAAAAGACCGACTGGTTCAGTGGGTCAAATAAAGAGTGAATGTTAAGCTGGAGCCACTGAAGCTCCAGCTTAACAAGGGAAGGTGTGAACACACTCTTTCCCTTTTGAGTTTCAATATTCAAGCGGGTTCAGCAACACTGGCTACTTTTGCTTCGGGCGCTTCGCAAGGATGCTGCTCATGCCAATGTCGGGCAATCTGCTCTCGAGTACATAGCCAGACACTATCTTTCGATTGCACATAATCCAGAAAACGTATGAGCGCAGCCGCTCGACCCGGTCTGCCAACCAAACGACAATGCAAACCTACTGACATCATCTTTGGTTGTTCTGCTCCCTCCTCATAGAGCACATCAAACGTATCTTTCAAATAGTGAAAAAACTGATCTCCAGAGTTAAACCCCTGAGCTGTAGCAAAACGCATATCGTTACAGTCCAGTGTATAGGGCACCACTAACTGTGGCTTAGCAAATCGGGTATCCCAATAGGGCAGATCATCTGCATAACTGTCAGCGTGATAGAGAAAATCACCCTCTTCAGCCACCAGCTGTTCTGTCTGCGGACTGCAACGACCTGTATACCAGCCTGAAGGTTTCTGGCCTGTCATTTCTGTATGGATCTGAAGGGCTTTTTGCATATGCTCACGCTCTTCATTGAGATCATGAAACTGGTAATCAATCCAACGATAGCCGTGGCTGGCTATCTCCCAATCAGCATCGAGCATAGCCTGAATGACTTGAGGATTACGCTGCATGGCCATCGCCACAGCATAAACGGTCACCGGAATATTTCTCTGGGTAAAGATACGATGCAGCCTCCAGAAACCCGCTCTGGCACCATAATCGTAGATGGATTCCATACTGATATGGCGCATCCCTTCATACGACTGAGCACCAATAATTTCTGAAAGGAAAGCTTCTGAACCTTTGTCACCATGGAGCACAGAGTTCTCACCGCCCTCTTCATAATTAATGACAAACTGAACTGCAATGCGTGACTGCTCAGGCCATTTTGGAAGAGGAGGGGTGTTTCCATAGCCTATTAAGTCCCTTGGGTAGTGGTTATCCCTGTGATCCATTCTGAACTCCGGCTTATTTTTCTTATGTTTTTAAAAATATTTTGAAAACAGTTTGTCGCGAGTGAGTCATTCGAAAATATTTTTATTGCACTTTTTATTGCACTTTTTATTGCACTTTTTATTGCACTTTTTATTGCACTTTTTATTGCACTTTTTATTGCACTTTTTATTGCACTATTGTCATTGTTCCAAATCAATATATTGATTGATCCGTAGTATCTATGGCATAAACTCCCAAAGTCTGACTAATTGGTCAACATTAAGTTTATAAGTTCACCAACTGTCATAAGCCGGTAATGAAGATCATTGCATCAACGGAAACGGGAAGAGGACTTGGGAATTTTGCAGTTCCACAATAAAAAGCCACCCCCTCAGTGGTGTCAGACCATAAAGAAGAAATCCCCCTCAATCACCCTGCACAGGTGACAGAAAATTTCTCGATAACACTAACAACAATTCAGGATCTTTAATGGAAAAATTGGCTGAAGACCCTCAAGAAGCCACGCTATGGCGACAGACGAAAGTCGACCTTGCCGCCCGGGCTCTGGGCGGCGATGTACTGTCTGCAAGCGATGACTTCTTTGCAGAAAAGGATAACCTTCTACTGGACTCTGAACCCGTATTTCTCCCGGAGAAATACACGGCTTACGGCAAATGGATGGACGGCTGGGAGTCTCGTCGTCGCCGCAGTGGCGACCATGACTGGGTCATCGTCAGACTTGTAACCCTGGGAATGGTTGAAGGAATAGAAGTCGATACTCGTCACTTCAAAGGCAATGCACCAGGTGCCGTTCAGCTGGAATATATCGCCAGTGAATCAGACCCCAACGAGCACAGTAGCTGGCAGAACATGACGGCCAGAATTGCGATCAATGCCGACCATCGTAACCTGATCAGTCTGGATAAACCGGTTGAAGCCACTCATATTCGCCTGAGAATTTTCCCCGATGGTGGTGTTGCCCGCCTTAGAGTCTACGGAAAAATCCTGTTCAATACTCAGCACCGGCTCCCCCATGAACCTGTTGACCTGTCTGCCCTTATGAATGGCGCCCGCCCCGTCAGCTGCTCAGATGCCTTCTTCAGTCCGATGCACAACCTGCTTCGCCCGGGACGGGGTGCAGATATGCACGATGGCTGGGAAACACGCAGAAGACGCAAGGGTGGACATGACTGGATGATCATCAGACTCTCCACACCCGGAACAGTGGGTCGGGTTGAAATCGATACCCTGCATTTCAAAGGGAACTATCCCGACAGGGGAAGTCTGGAAGGCTGTTATTTTGAAGGAGAAGTGCCTGACGACAGCACGCAGTGGCACAGTCTTCTGCCCGAACAGAAGCTTCATGCACACCGTAATCACTCTTTTGTAGAAAGCCTGGAAAATTCAGAAGCAATCTACACCCATGTCCGCCTGAATATTTTCCCGGATGGTGGTGTATCCAGATTAAGAGTCGTAGGCCAGCCGGAGAAAAACCAATGACATTGAATGAACTGAACACCCTGGGTGAAGCGCAGGCAGCAGAGCTCTTCCGCCAATGCTGCGCTAGCAGCCACTGGGTAGATTGCATGGTCGCAGCAAGACCTTTTGCCAATATTGAAAGCCTGCTTATAGCCTCTGATGCAGTATGGTCTCATTGCCAGAAACCCGATTACCTTGAAGCGTTTGATGCTCATCCGAAAATCGGTGATATCAACAGTTTGAAAGCAAGATACGCGAATACTCAAACCATGGCAGGACATGAACAGTCTGGTGTTGATGAAGCGGACGAAAAAATCCTGCAGGCACTGGCTGAAGGTAACAAACAGTATGAAAACCAGTTCGGCTATATTTTCATTGTCTTCGCAACCGGTAAAAGTGCTGGTGAGATGCTGACACTTCTTGAAGAACGTTTGAAGAATGAACCGGCAGAGGAAATATCAATCGCTGCTTCTGAGCAACTTAAAATCACTCGCATTCGCCTGTGCAGAATGTTGAAAAACACCTCTCTGCCAAAAGAAGGCATGATGTTATGACCGGAATAAGCACCCACATCCTCGACACAGCTTGCGGCCATCCTGCCAATCAGGTGTCTGTCATTCTGTATAGGCAAGTAGAAAACAGCTGGGTAGAGGCAGGACAGGGCATCACAAACGACGACGGAAGAATAAATAGTCTGACAACGGATGAGGTCAACCTTCCAAAAGGTGTTTATAAACTGGACTTTGCGATTCAGAACTATTTCAGACGCCAACAACAAAAATGCTTTTATCCAGCCGTTTCAGTCATTTTTGAAGTCAGTGATGATCGCCACCACCATATTCCATTACTGATATCGCCCTTTGGGTATTCAACTTACAGAGGAAGCTGATTCTCACTCTTTTTCGGGCACAACCCTGAGCAAACCAGCAATAAGAACAAAGAGACACCCGCCCATGCCAAGAACGTTAACCCGTCGGGCTCTTCCCATAGAGCCCTTATCTGCCGACAGTTTCAAACCGTTCGGTGATGTGATCGAGGCCTGTGGTAACGCCATGACTATTAACCAGGGCCGCTGTCACAAATTCAACGATCTCACCCACATACAAACCGATGCCGAGGGTGAAGTGGCTATTCATATTTACCATACGCAAGCCATTCAAAAACCTTACTGCATCGACTTGCTGGAACGCCACCCCATGGGCAGTCAGGCCTTTATGCCTCTGGAAAAACAACCCTTTTTGATTGTTGTCGCCCCAGATAATAACCAGGAGCCGGACTTTAACAATATTCGCTGTTTTGCCACTGATGGCTCTCAGGGCATCAACTATTATCCTGGTACCTGGCACCACCCTCTGCTTTCTATGGGTAGCGGTATTTCCTATTTGGTGATTGACCGCAAGGGTCCCGGACAAAACTGTGATGAGGTTTTAATACCTGAACATTTGTCTCTGACTGTAGGAGCTCAGTTATGAACACCTCTACTTTCTGGCGAGCTCCAGTACTTCATTTTCTGGGTGACCCCGAGCAAGGGGAACAAAACTGGGAGTACTTTGACGACGGTGGATTACTGGTTGAATCAGGGTTTATCAAAGCCTGTGGTCCTGCTGAAACAGTATTGAAACAACTGCCAGAAGACTGTGAAGTCAGAGAACTCCCTGGCAAGCTGATCGTACCCGGGTTTATAGACACTCATGTCCATTACCCCCAACTGGAAGTGATGGCGGGCTGTGGAGTACAACTGCTGGACTGGCTGGAACAATATACATTTCCTGCCGAAGCTAAGTTCTCAGACGCTGAATACGCAAAAGAAATAGCAGAACTGTTTCTGGATCAGTGTCTTTCCCATGGAACCACCACAGCACTGGTTTTCGGTACAGTAGCCCCCCAATCCGTTGATGCTTTTTTCGAAGCCGCTAAAAAGCGCAACATGCGGATGATTGCTGGCAAAGTCATGATGGACCGAAATGCTCCAGACTATCTGCTCGACACACCTGAAAGCAGTTATGAAGACTCTGAACAACTGATCGATCGCTGGCATAACAAAGGCCGGTTGTCCTATGCCGTTACCCCACGCTTTGCTCCAACGTCTTCATCCAGACAACTCTACATGGCTGGTCGACTTCTTAAAGAATATAAAGATCTCTACTTCCATACCCACCTTTCAGAAAACCCCAGAGAAATAGAGTGGGTTCAGGCACTGTTTCCTGACAGTCAGCACTATCTGGATGTCTATGACCAGCACGGCCTGCTGGGGCCAAGATCTGTCTTTGCTCACTCCATCCACCTCTGCGATCAAAGCTGGGATCGAATGGCTGAAACTGACTCATCCATTGCCTGCTGCCCAGGCTCGAACCTTTTTCTGGGCAGCGGGTTATTCAATTTTTCCAAAGCTAAAAAAAAGAATATCCGTGTTGGGTTGGGTACAGACGTGGGTGGTGGCACCAGTCTTTGTCTACTCAGCACCATGAAAGACGCTTATCAGGTATCTCAGTTGAGTGAGAATACAATTTCTCCTCTTCAAGCTTTCTACCTGGCCACGCTGGGGGGAGCCAGAACACTGCATCTCGACGACCGTATCGGCAATTTCCAGGTCGGGAACGAGGCCGACTTTCTGGTACTTAACCCTGAAGCTACGCCACTACTGAAATTCAGAACCGAAAAAACAAAAACACTGGAAGAGTTACTGGGTGTCCTGATGGTCATGGGTGATGACAGAGTCATTGAGAAAGCCATTGTCATGGGTCAGGAAACTTGAGGAAGAGACTGAGTATGGAATCTTATCTACAGGACTGGTTGAACCTGATCTTTCGATGGTTGCACGTCACAGCGGGGATTGCCTGGATCGGTGCCTCCTTTTACTTCAACTGGCTGGAAGGCCGACTGGAAAAAGCTCCTCAAGCCAAACAGAAAAAAGGCATTAAAGGTGAGTTATGGGCTGTTCACGGGGGTGGCTTCTATGAAGTCAACAAATACCACCTGGCACCAGAAAAAATGCCCGAAACCCTTCACTGGTTCAAGTGGGAAGCCTATATCACCTGGCTCAGTGGTTTCGGCTTACTGGCCATCATCTATTACTGGGGAGCAGACCGTTATCTGTTAACACCCGACTCACCCCTTTCCTCAGCTTCAGCCATTGCAGTCAGTGCATTCAGCTTACTGGTGAGCTGGCTTATTTACGATTTTCTTTGCCGTACCCCGTTGTTTAAAAGTGAAAAACTGTTCAGCGCAGTATTATTTGGGCTGATAGTATTCGCTGCCTGGGGATATGCTCAGCTATTCAGCGACAGAGCCGCTTATATTCATGTAGGCGCCCTGATCGGCACGCTGATGGTAGGAAATGTCTTCCAAATTATCATTCCATCCCAGAGAAAGCTGGTTGACGCGGCCGAGAGAGGTGACAGCAGTTTTGACCCAGCTATAGCCCAGCACGCACTGCTGCGCTCAAGACATAACAACTACTTCACTCTGCCTCTGTTGTTTATCATGATCAGTGGGCATTATCCGATGACTTATGGTCATGACTTGAATTGGGCGATTCTTGCAGCCTTGTCGCTGGCTGCGATTCTGATCCGGCATTTCTTTAACCGTCGTAACCAGGGGGCTGTATTAACCTGGCTCTGGCCTGCTGCTGCCGTGGTGATGATGAGTCTGGCATTGGTCATCCGACCACAAATAGCGCCTTTACCCGAGATCGCCGAACAACCGGCCTTTGACGAAAATGAAATTGTTGAGATTGTTACCAGCCGCTGCTCTACCTGCCATGCTGCCCAGCCAACAGATCCTCTTTTTCAGACTGCGCCAGGTGGATTGATTTTTGATGATTATGAATCCATCGCCAGCAAAGCGGATAAGATCTTCAGTCAGACCGTTCAGACACAGATCATGCCGCTGGCAAACCGAACAGCAATGACGGAAGAAGAACGTCAACAGCTGGCCCAATGGTATCAGCAGCTGCAATCTGACAAAGACAACATGATCAAAGTATCCATGAACTGATGGAAATAGGGCTCTGATATCAACAGAGCCCACAGCTTTTTATTGCTAACTTATAACGGATTAAAGTTCTTCGTGATCTTCATGGTTATGAGGTGTGTAATCGCAGCCCGAGAAAGGAAGGCTGTATAAATCACAACTGAGCTTACTGGTCGCTTTATGATCATCGACCCCTTGATAGATATCCAACGTTAAATGGGTGTGAGTCCTCCGTCCTTCCTGAATATTTTGTTCGGTACAGTCACAGACCTCAACTTTATCGAATTTAAAACTGCAGTAAGGCCTCGTTTTTGTCTGGAAACCAGCGGCTCGTAGAAAACTGAACATTTCCATTTCCCTGCCTAGATAGTTCAACAGAAGCCGGGTTACACCCGACCTTTGGAATACGGCTTCTGACTCCATTCTGTAATGCCGCCCAGGCGTGGCTGGAAATGTCATGTTTTTCGGTCTGTTATCTCTATCAAACAACCCCATGAGTGTAATTCCGGCGTCTTTATCTCCCAGCTCAACGCCGGATATGAGTTCATACCGGATAGACACTTCGGGTACAAAAAAACCACACCTTCCACGGATCCTGCAGGTTCCGTCTTTGCTTTTATTCCATTCACCGCCAAAAGTTCTAACCAGTAATGGCAGATTCGATCCTGGAATTTTGACATCACTGAATGTCAGCTTAATTTTGAACTGAGCGTTATTCTTATCGGCATAAATACAACCATATCGGAAAGGTTCATCGCCATTGTAATAAGCCTTGAGAAACTGCAATTCAGAATTGGGGTCAGGATGTGTAACGTCATCATGGTGATCTCTGGAACCCATCTCTTCCACAAGCGACTCTGCGGTATAACGCAGTGCCTTGAAAAAGTATGGGGCATTATCTGGTGCCTGCTGCACAGGTGCTGCCCAAAGCCTTTTTGATGCTTGCTGATCCAGAGTAATTTTCTCCCCCGGGGGGCAATAAAAGACATGTCCATATACCGATGTCAGAGGCACTAAAAAAGCAACTGAAAGCCCAACTAATACTTGTCTGAAAATAATATTCATTACTACACCAGCAAGGTTGTAAAAAAGCTCATTGAGAGTGGCACAGATTCCTTTTTTTTCATCCATGATTGGCTTGTGTTGTATAAAATAGCGACAGTTGTTACTGACTTTTGAAGGGCTATAGACATGAAGAAGTGGCAGTGTACTGTTTGTGGTTTTATCTATGACGAAGAGCAAGGTTGGCCTGAAGAGGGAATTGAACCGGGCACAGCCTGGAGCAACGTACCTGACAGCTGGGTGTGCCCAGACTGCGGCGCAGCCAAGCAGGATTTCGAAATGATTGAACTGGATTAGCCTGATCCAACTATGATCAAGTGTCTCAATAAAGAGACTGACCGGACAAAAAGATAAGTCAGATTATCCCTTTTATGGGCAAGCTTGTTAAACTCCCCGTCAACACCCATAAGAATCAGCTAGAGAGAATGGTGTTTGGAGGTCAATAATGAAGAAATGGCAGTGTGTTGTTTGCGGCCTGATATACGATGAAGCTGAAGGCTGGCCAGATGAAGGGATTGAACCGGGAACTCGCTGGGAAGACGTGCCTGAAGACTGGCTCTGCCCTGACTGCGGTGTCGGTAAAGACGACTTTGAAATGGCTGAAGTAGGCTGATTTGCTCGAATTAGCGTAATTCCCGCCTATTTCGGGCGAAAGGCTATTGCTCTAACCTCTACAGTGTTTTAGTCTGTTGATGGTTGCTTGCCCAACGGAAGATAAAAAAAACAAGAAGGAGTGCATGACACCATGCGTAAACCAGAACTTGTCAATGCTATTGCCGACCAGGCAGATCTGACAAAAGAACAGGCTAATCAGGCACTCAATGCCCTGATTGAAACCATAACCTCCGCTCTGAAAGAAGAAGACACTGTTAGTCTTGTAGGATTTGGTACTTTCCTGCAACGTAGCAGAGCCGCACGTACAGGTAAAAATCCACAAACCGGTGAACCCATTCAGATTGCTGCCAGCAATACAGTAGCTTTCAAACCAGGTAAAGCCCTGAAAGACGCCGTTAACGGCTGACGCAGGCAGAGCTATAGAATTTCCGAGGTTGCTCTGCTTTCAGATCAACCTCTTTTATTCAACCCTTCGTTTTTCCTGTCAGTTCCAACCATAACCTTTCAGCGTACCGTCCCAACAACCAGAAACTCAGTGCTAACAAAGCGTAGAACAGCGCTTTATGCATTTCGTCCCAGCCATACTCAAAGAACCGGGTATACAGATTCACCAATAGAAAACAGACGCCGCTGACTCTCAGTATTGAGTCATCTCTGCGAAACCCCATAACCAGAGCTATACCGGACGCCACAACCATAGCTAGACGCCATAACCAAAGCTCTGCTTGCGAAGCCTCATAGGGTTCCAGTCCATAATTATCATTGCCTGCCACGGACAAAACCCACAAACATACAAACAGCATCATCAACGAGACAAACTGCGTCGAATCAAAATAGGCTCTGGTTCTTGCGAAGCATGTCAGTCCATAGCTAATCAGTAACATCACCAGACTGAAGCAAAAGAATCTCAGTGGATAGCTCATGCCGTAGAATGGTTGGTCTTCACCTCCAGCCCAATACGCTGTTTCAGCAAAAAACCAGACAGCCAATACCAGTAGCCCCAGCACCCATAGCAACAAAGACTCCAGGCATATCGAAACAACCAGATAGATTATGGCAGCAAGGAGTAATAACAACGCATAATGCCCACTCCCCGTATCAATGGCCTGACCAAGGTAATAAATGGAAGCCGCTGAGGAAACAGCTCCCAAAAAGAAAATTAATTCCTGACTAAAAACATGGCGACTCTGACGAGACTTAAACCACCCGCCAAACAGGAAAATGCCCATGGACAACACGGCAAAAATCAGGCTTCGAGTACTGTCCTGAAGCGTAAAAAGGTGCTCCAGCCATTCCATCAGCGCTTCATCCATAATGACGGCTAACAGTGATAGGGCCATGGAAGAAAGTGCAGCCCAAAAAGCATATTGGGCCACCATGCGCCATTGAAAAGAACGCACCTGCAAAGCACTCAGTAAAGTGGCTTTCTTCCCTTCTTCTAAAAGCCCCTCTTTAGACCAGCTTTCCAGGCTTTCTTCCAGAAAGCGGTACTGTTTTCCATTCACTTTCATAATATGTCTCTGGGATGACCTATCTTGCTATGGCTCGTCTTCTGATAAACCGGAGTGCTGGACTTCTATCGAAATAAGTTTGCATGAATAACCCGTTAAGTTGCCATTATTGTTAAAATGCTCAAACACGTTGATCAAAGTAAATGCGTCTTTTTTAATATTTTTTTGCAAGTCGATATCTGTACAACCACACAAATTAAACCCTTCTTTATCTATGCAGGGTTTAAACTGTTCAATATCGCCCAAAGATGGATCATATAGCCTCTTAATAATATCGAACGTATCTTCCATGCTCTCTTGCTCACCTCTTAACAGCTCGGTGCGGTCAGTTCTGCTAACAAAATCTTCCTTTGAATAAACGTACTCCTCTTTTCCCTGAACAATAAAACTTTTCTCTCCTGTGCTCCAGGTGAGAGGCCCCAATACCAATCGGCCAGGATGGACATTCCAATCTGAGTCCACAGGCTCACCGGGGATACTCTGCCGCCGAATCAACAACTGTGGAATTCTGAATTCACACTTTTCAAAATAGGTTCGACAATCAAACCGATGTTGTTTTTTGTTGCCTCTCCCTCCCATATTCCAGCTGCCGTAATAATCGGTAAGCTCAGCGTTCCATTCAGCAGAACAGATCGTTCAACTTCCAAAATTATTTTATAACTGCTCTCTCTTGCAAGATCAGCCACCTGATAGTGACAAGTAAGATAATAAAGCCCTTCTTCCTTAATAAGGCTGGCTTGTTCAAAAATGATTGTCATCTTAGTTTCAGGTGCTTGATGAGGCGAGTCAGAGCGCATCCTTACCCAGGATGATGGCATTCCCGGCGTCAAAGGGGCTTGCCAGTAACCATTCGCGTGGTTAAAAACAATATCTGCCGGCGAAGGACAATGACTTGTATTAATCAAGGAAGGAGGCTCTGAAAGCTTTTTAGTGGCCACTTCGGGTATTGTGCCACTACCGACTGCGAGAAAAGAAAACAAAGCACTTGTCAAAAATAGCGCAATACCAAGCCTTAACTGCATAACAAAGCCATGAGTTAGTGAATGAACCCAGAAAGCGTGGCAAACATCTGCCATTATGCAAGAAAGTGGTTTAAGCCATTCATTTGCAAGCTCTTTGCGCGTACTTTCCACACCTCTATTTTTGGGAAAGGGTGTTGACACTTTAAGCTTATATCCCTAATATTCGCCGCACTTGTCGAGCAGCAAATCGCTGGTCACAGGGCCCAGGTGGCGGAATTGGTAGACGCGCTAGCTTCAGGTGCTAGTGTCCGAAAGGGCGTGGAAGTTCGAGTCTTCTCCTGGGCACCAATCATTTAACAATGATTGGGCCGGACGCAAAGTCCATACAATTTGAGTGATATGCCCAGGTGGCGGAATTGGTAGACGCGCTAGCTTCAGGTGCTAGTGTCCGAAAGGGCGTGGAAGTTCGAGTCTTCTCCTGGGCACCAATCATTTAACAATGATTGGGCCGGACGCAAAGTCCATACAATTTGAGTGATATGCCCAGGTGGCGGAATTGGTAGACGCGCTAGCTTCAGGTGCTAGTGTCCGAAAGGGCGTGGAAGTTCGAGTCTTCTCCTGGGCACCATATCACACACTTCAAAAAGCTGATCATTGATCGGCTTTTTTAGTATTTAAACTTCGTAAACCCTCACTTCTTTCTTATCTCTTTGTATCCAACTATCTACTCTTGCTGACACACATCAACTTCGTAGATTCAAAACCATCATATTGGCAAAAATAAAGAGTTGGCTAACTTTCAGCTCTGGAATCATTAATGGAACTCAATACCTGGCTGGCTTTTCTGGCCGCCACTCTCATCATCAGTCTTACGCCCGGAGCCGGTGCAGTCAACACCATGGCCACTGCAATTCGTTCAGGACTGATCAGAACCCTGCCATCTATTATGGGGCTTCAGGTCGCTCTGATTCTATTTCTGGTAGTTGTTGCTGCCGGGCTCGGCGCCGTACTCACAGCTTCAGAAACATTATTTACCCTGATCAAGTGGGTAGGAGCCATTTACCTGGTTTTTCTGGGTATCGTAAAGTGGCGTGAAGCCACTCTGGAAATGACGAACGAAAGCCCAGTCCCCATCAGTCAAAGAAAATCATTTGCCAGCGCAATTATGGTTAACCTGACCAACCCCAAAGCCATTGTGTTTCAGGCTGCATTTCTTCCGCAGTTCATTGACCCAACTCTAGTACTCTGGCCCCAGTACTTGATTATGGGCGTCACCATGGTGATCGTCGACAGCCTTGTCATGATTGGCTACGCCAGCTTTGCTCTGAAGCTGATGCCCGTATTGAAAAAGTATGGACGTCTGCAAAACAGACTGTTTGGCTCAATGTTTATAGCCTGTGGAGGGCTTTTGGCTGCCAGCCAGCGGTAACCTTCCTAATAGTACTATGGTCAATGTCTCACAAGCGGAAAGGAAAACCTCCGGTTTCGGAAAATACCTAGTCATGGATAATAGGAATCGTCAGCTCGGGACAGGAAGTCCAGAAAGTCAGGAAGACTACAGCTGACAGGGAAGAGATTCAGGCAGGATGCCTCAGGACAGTCAGGAAGACTTTCCGAATCGCAGGAAGCATAAGGGCCAGGATGCCCAGAGTCAGGAAGACTCGAATACTGCAGGAAGCTTTGAAGTCAGGACGACAGATTTCTGAAAGCGAATTGAGGCAGGATGCCCGAAGGACGAAAGGATTAGCTGCAGGACGCAGCTTGGCAGGACGCCAGAAGGTCAGGAAGACAGGAAAGTTCAGCAGGATGCAAACCAGGCAGGACGCCTGAAGTGGTCAGGAAAGACCAGTACAGCAGGATGCTATTTCAGATAAGGAAGATCTGAAACACAGAACAGTAAAAGGGGTCACAGGGATTGTACGGAAAGCAGACCACAGGGTCTGTTTTTTGTGTCTGGAGATGTTGACAAAGAACCCGCTCATACATATCATGCATCTCGTTCCTCGCCGGTATAGCTCAGTTGGTAGAGCAACTGACTTGTAATCAGTGGGTCCCGAGTTCGACTCTTGGTGCCGGCACCATATACAGCAAAGCCCGTAGCGTTAGTAAGCACTACGGGCTTTTTGCTATCTGGCGTTTGGTCTTGGCAGTGGTCTTGGCAAAGTGCATTCACCGTTTTTCCTCTCTGCATCCTTCTTACGAATTCCTACAGCATAACGCATATTTCTGTTAAGTCAGTTAGTCGTACAACTCAGCTGAAAAACATCTATGCTACTTCGTCGCTTACCCACCAGCTAAAAACTCCTCAAAACTTCTATACCCAGAAAGAAAGTAACCAGCCGATAAACAGGGTAAGTAAAGGTTTAGTGGCTACCCTCATCGCGACTTCAAACCATACTTCAAAAAAACTCAATCGGATTCCACTTTTGTCACTATCAGCAACACCCATCTTATCTTCTGCATCCCAACGGATTGACTGTGTGAAATGACTGAGCCCAAGAGCGGTGCCAACGGCTACAACAAAGGGTAGTTCGATCACACCTGCACTGAGTGGAGTTATAAACCACCCCCAAAATTGAAATATGACCAGCCCCGATAACAACGCATTCAAAATAATCAGACTACTTGTCATCAGGTAAAATAGTATCGATTGCATACAACCTCCTTGTCTGTATATTTTTTACTAATATTGCATGACGTGACGCCAAGGTCACAGAGAAGCTTGCACTACTCGCCTTCTTTTCTTCACCACTGAAACCTTCTTTATACCGCCTGCTTTGTACTTCGCGGCATAAGCCTTACGCTTTGATTGAGTAACTGTTTTAGCCGCTGTGTTAACTCTTTGCTCCTCAGGTAAATCCGGTCTTACAAAATTCTCTTTAGGAGTGATTTCAGAAATAGATGACATTGGAAACATCTGGCCTACTTTCTTACCAGATACAGATTTTGTGATGATATTAGAACCATCATACCCTTGGATAAGCACATCATATCGATGAGGTCTTTGTGTAAGGAGCTTGATAACCACAGGTATTTCATTATCAATCAAATTGTCTAAGTAGCGATTCTGAATATTATTGTGACGCTTTTTTTGGTGCATTTTGAACATCCCTTTATTGCTCTGAACGCAGATCATAGATCCATCAAAAATAGTGTTTCTGGTTAAGTGGCAACTCCAGGCAAAGATTCATTTCTGAGCTTTGAGCCACCACCATATAGCCTCAGCCCATTTCGTTCTCACTGAACGCCTCTGAGCCATAATAGTTTTCAAGCTGCTTTCTCACTTCTCTGTAGGCAGAGCTGACATCCGAAACTTGGTTTGCACAAACCCAAAAGTAGATCGCTTTCTCGTTACTGACTCTGTCATAACCAAGTGCATGACAAAACAAGACTCCAGGTTTAACTCTCAGTTTGCCGAGAACAGCTTTTGTAATTGCTTTCCATCTCTGCTTTTTTCTCTGCCCCTGAGGGTCGAGCACCAACAGCCCTCTCTGATTCTTTATCAGCCCACGAATTTTGATTTGTTTATCGCTCATGTTTCTCTCTCTATTTTGTTCATTACTAAAGGAGTTTAAGGCGATTTTTTTATTTCATAACTTTGGTGCTCTTTCTCTCGTATTGAGGCTTAGAGCAGGCTCGATAGATGTCATTTTTATTGAAGAAAACCTTGCCCTGCCTGAAACTTAAGCGAGTAAGCATATGGGTTTATTTTTGTGACAGAAGACCGAAACTGACTTACCTCTAATCAATGGGACGAAGGGGGCTTCTCCACTCAAAATGAATGTTACCTATTAGTCAAAGCTCCCCTTGTATCACTTTGATGACTTTAAAAGAGCAAGATTTTTTTTGAGCTGCATTCCTGTTCGCTCCCTCTTTAAAAGGCAACTTTCTTACTGGAAGCGAGCCACACATAGATAACACCAAAGGACCTTTACATCTGACAGCCTGAACTCTACTCAAAATTTTTTCTGTTTTTTTTTCGTACTTCCGGCCTTTGAAAAGTCTTTTTATACAGGGAGGTATGAAAGTCATGCCTGAACTAGACAGACATAACGGGTGGATCCAATGTCCATAATTTCAGATTGCACTATCTGCAATAACTGTAAACGGCCTCTGATTCTGCGAGTAGGGAAGAAAAATATGCCCCACTATGCACATAGAAAAAATGAGGCATGTGGAAAAATTGAGCCAGTAGTTAGGGAGGACTGATCGAATAGAAAGGCTTGGCCATACTTTGGCTAAGCCTTTCTGTTAGCAATAGATTAGTCAGTGACAGCTATTCCTCACATCCTTCAAATATTGAAGTATTTTCACATAGTCCTGCATACTACCTGTTGTCCGCTTGTGTCGGCGCATATCCGATAACACCATATCCGCATACTTCGAATCAGACGCTGCTTGAGCAAGCTCCAGTGGAGTAAAACCATTTTTATCAGGAACGCTGACTAAAGCCATATCTTGCTGCGCAATGACCTTTACTATTTTGACGTGACCAGACAGTACGGCTGCATGCAAACAGTTCTGTTTGTTTGGTTTCGTTTGAACATCTGCCTTTGCACCCGCGCTTACAAGAAGCTCGGTGCACTTGAGAGATCGCGAGAGCACCGATGCGTGCAAAGCAGTTCGTCCATGATAATCCTGTGAACCTGTAGTTGCCCCCGCATTCAGCAAGATCGTAAGTAAAGCTTCATCCCCTTGGTTTGCAGCCATCATCAGGGGTGTTTGCGCCTTGTAGTCTGCAATATCCACCAGCTTGGGGCACTCTTCTATAACTATTTTTATAATTTGCTCGATAGACGAGAGAACTTGCCTAGCCGCCTTCAGTTCATTCACAGGCATCTTGTTTAGAAAAGCTCGTTGCTGGTCTCGCATTGAGTAAAACATTTTCATCCACAGCATCAGGATTGTGTCACCCTGAGCATATTGCAGGCGCTTGGTTTTCAAAGGTGACTCTTGATAAATCCTGCGGACAGTGTGCCAGTCGTCAAGTTTCAAACTCTGAAGCACTTTATCCATATGCGCTTTAACTGCTGCCTCAGGAAAGCGAGATGGTTTATTAAAACCGTGATAGGGGCGATACAACTCATCCCAAAAGAATTCAGCTACCCCACTGACAACATCTTCAATGTCAGGGATATCTATAGGGTTAGCTCCCTGAAATATGTCTCCATCAAGCATTCTACGGAAGTACACTTCATGGTTATTGATATTCAGACTGGAAGTAGAAAGCTCTACTGCAAATGCGTCTCGTGCTATCTCACCAGAGAGAGAGCCATGATTATGGGTTTTACAGGCATCCAGAGCCTGCTTAAACAACTTCAGAGCCCCATCAAAATCATTCTGTGCCACCAAGTGCTTCGCTTTGTATTGAAGAAAAGGTGCCTTCCACTGTTCGTTGTCACCTACCAAGCCTTCCAGTTCAAACAGTAATGTCTCTACTTTTACCTGTGAATCCTTTGTAAAATGTCTTCGATCATTATTTAAGTGCGTGCTTAGCTGTATCAGCAGAATCCCTATACGCTCTGCGGGAGATGAAGCGATTTCGTCTGCCCTCTTTAAACACAGATCTTGTAATTTGGTCGTGTTCTTTCTATCCATAGCCGCTGCAAAAACTTTTTCGAAGTCATTTTCTTTTTGCAGATGCTTCCAGGCTCCACCTTTATTGATCTTTTTTCTGAACTCGGAAGCTGCTGTTAACTCATCACTCTCAGCTTTCAGCTCACTAACCATACCTTCAATCAGTGCTGGTAAGTCTTCAGGCTTTGAGGCACTAATATCAGCCAGACCTTCATTAGGGTCAAGCTTCTGGAATTTTCTCGATAGAGCCTGACCAACATCTTTTCCGGTAAAACCGTAGGACTTTATGATGGACTGGTACAGCCCCATTTTGAGATAGTCCGGAATCTTACTCTCAAAATACTGGTTCTCTCTGGCCTCATCTATACCGCGACCACACTCTTCATTCGCTTCAACGGTCAAGTTGTAAATTTGCTGGAAGTGGATAGCGAGCTGTAGCAATTTATTTTCTGATGAGTCTGCACAGCGAATATCCACACCAGGACACAGAAATTTCAGCAACCTTTTGTATCCATCCTGCATCATGCGAGCAACAGAAAGCCTCTGCCTGATAGTAACCAATGATGGTTCTGCATAGCGTTCACTCAAACATTCGATCAGATAGAGCTGTTCATTCTTTGAGTGTTTGCCTTCTAGCAACTCAGAAATTAATTCAGCAGGGGCAGGGATTTCTCTAGCCAACTTCTCACTGGTCAGTTTTTTCCTATCAATAAACGCACAGGCTTCTTCCCATCGTTTTTCAAGAGGCAGATTACTATCATCTGTAAAACGCCCATGAAACTCGAATTTAGAGCCCTCTCTAAAGTAATCGTTAATTGTCTCAACTGAAGGGGTTTGACCTTTTTTCCACCAGTTGTACAAGTTTCGCTCTATCGATTCCGCTTTATATTGAGCTTTAAAACCATTAGCGGCTGAATCCATAGGGCAGCCCAACAAGTCCATCAGCCACTCAATTACCATTATCACAGGAAGAGCCACTTCCAACTCACCATTTTCGGCTTCTCTGAGATGAGGCAAGTACCAGAAACTTCCACCTGGCATGCCTTTATCCGTAGTGGTGTCCAGTTGCCAAAACGCAAGATGTCTCGCCAGAGCTGGCACATAGGAGTAGCCCAGCAAGTGCCAGAGAACCTGCTCCTGACTTGCAGTTCCTGTCCATAGGTTCAGTTCCAACTCTTTGTTGAAGGGAAGCCAGGACTCAAAAAGATTTCTCCAGATATCAGTGAACTGATCTTCAGCCAACCCAAGCGTATTACTTATGTCCCAGACCCGTTCAGCCATAATTTCATTTTGAAGCTTTAAGGGTTTCTCAAGCCGGGAGATTTTATGCTTGTCCTGAGTCTTCACACCAGAACCAAAGCTTTGTGCTACTTCGATTAAAATCCGCTCAAAAGATGGTGCTACAGCCATGTCTACGCTCCGTTTAGTTATTATTGGTCCATTTTAAGAAGACGCACATTCACTCCAATGAAAATTAGCTTTACCCCCCATAAATGGAGATGTTTCAGGGGGGGGGGTAGAGGTACCTTTCATTTTTTTATTGTTGTCATTAACGGAAATTCTCCTCACTGGATCAGAGGAGATAACAATGAAAAACCAAACTGTGAGTGAACTGGTTATCAACTGGCACATAACTGAAGCGTGCAATTATGACTGCAAATTCTGTTACGCAAAATGGGGCAGGCCAGACGAAATACACAGAGAGCCAAAGCTGATTAATGACACTCTTAACTCTCTGGCAAACTTCTTTCTTCACAGTGGTAACAAGCTCAAAGAACAAATGGGATATGAAAATGTCAGGCTCAACTTTGCCGGAGGTGAACCTTTTCTCCTGAAGAAAAAATTCACCGATGTCCTTTCAGCTGCTCACAAAGCAGGATTCAAACTATCCATCATTACAAACGGGCATTACCTCACTCCATCATTTATTCAGGAGAATGCAGGCATACTCGATATGGTTGGGATTAGCTTTGATGCACAGTCTCAAATGGATAGAGAGATTATTGGCCGAGTAGACAGACACGGTAGATCATTTGAAACCCAGAACCTTGTTGAAACCGTCAACCTGTTCAGATGTATAAACGACAATATAAAAATAAAGGTCAACACAGTAGTGAACTCGGTTAACTGGGAGGAAGACTTCTCAGAACTTATCCACCAGCTAAAACCTGAGAAGTGGAAAGTACTACAAGTGCTGCCAGTACTCGACTCTGTCAGCCTTGAGGTGACAGACCATCAGTTCAACGACTTTGCCAGAAGACACCAACTGAATGGGTTAAACCCTCTGGTAGAAAGCAATGAAGTCATGGCAGGGTCATACCTGATGATCGATCCTAAAGGACGTTTCTATCAAAACAGCTATGGAAACAAGGGCTATCAGTACAGCAGTTCTATTGCCCAAGTGGGAGCAGAGACTGCACTAACACAAATAGATTTCTCTCCAGACCACTTCTCCGCTCGCTATCGAAACTGAATTGAATGTCCTTTGTAACGGAGCTTCGACTGCATGCTGGGGAGATCAAACCCCACTACTACGCTCATCGTAAAAATGAAGCCTGTGGGGTTGCGCATTCACAGCTGAGTAAGCTCAGGAAGTATCGAGCCAATGTAGGGTATTCAGCAGTCACCCTACACCTTCACAGGTCAGTGTCCACTTCCTTTTGAGTGCAGGTAAACATATCCAGAATTTCTTGTGTAGCTACTCCAACTCCCTCAATCGCCTGAACCTGCTCTTCACGATATGGGTTCCGGTTGAATAGCCTCAATATCTTCTGCTTAAGCACGCTCAACACCCCCATTGGGTAAACAGTATTGAGCTTCTCATCAATATTGGAATTATATGCTTCACAGATTTCTCGCATCTGCTGTGTATATTCTTCTACAGCCTGAAGCTGTTTTCTGAAACCCGGCATTTTCTCTGAGAGAGACTGAAGTTCTGAATCCACCTTTATTTTCTCAGCTTCGACCTTTTCAGCCTTTTTATGGGTGCCCCAGGCTGAAAATATAATAATGGGTGCAGCGACAATTCCACCTAACACCATCATGCCTCCACTCATACCAGCTCCACCAGCAGCCAAAGCGCCTCCACCAAACCAGGCCAGTGTCGCATTTGTAGCAGCAACTCCAGATAAACCGGCAATGGCCGTCCCTGTTGATGCACTGCCCAAAATTGAGACCAGTGCCCAGGCACCAACAGCTGCAGAACCTCCTAAAACCGAACCAAAGCCAACACCTGCTGCGGTACTAAATGAAGAACCAAACGATTCAAGCCTTTCTAATGATTCAGACGGAGATATCTCTGTTTGAAGTGAGGTATTAACTGCAGCTTTAAGAAGCTTCTCTACTCGATCGAGTCGATACTTAACTCTCTCGACAGAGTTGCCTAGCTGCTCAAGGTTACTATTGACCGACTTATCTATAGCCGAGGCTTCGTCATGAACCTCTTTATAAGCATTATATGAGGCCTGATATTGTTCCTGAGCCTCTTCCAGTCGACCATATCCGCCAAGCGTGACGATTTCATTGAGGACACGAAAGCAGTCCTTTACAACACCCATTTAACTTTCCTTGGTCGAAATTATTCAGACATGATTTTGCTGAATCCGACATTCACCACCTAACCTGACATTTTCCTGAAGTCTGCTATTTATCAGTTAAGCAAATATCAGGAAACCGTCTTATGCCTCCTGTTCAGTACCGCACTCAGGTCATGGATCACCTCGGCTTAGTCGCAGGAATGTGCAAAGAGCTTGGGATCGTCGAACACATTGACCAGCGTGCCCCAAAGCAGTCCGACGAGTGGAAGGTTTCTCATGGTGAGTGCATTCTCGCCATGATTCTCAATGGCTTGGGGTTCGTTGGGCAATCTCTCCATATGTTTCCGCAGTTTTTCGACAACAAACCCCTCGACAAGCTGATCAGGGAGGGAGTCGAACCTGAGCACTTAAACGACAAAGTGCTCGGAAGAGCACTGGATGAGATGTTCAACCTGGATGTCAGTAAAGTCTATTTCGAGCTGGCTATCAAGGTAGCAAAGCACCTCAAGCTGCCATGCGAGGCGTTAAACCTTGACGGTACAAGCCTACACGTCGATGGTCGTTATAATAGCGACAGCGAGGAGAGCGACGAAGACCTTAATTGCATCAGGATTTGCAAAGGCTACAGCCGTGACCATCGGCCAGACCTGAACCAGGCCATTTTGCTTCTGATGACCGAAAACAAAGCGGGCATTCCCATGTTTATGGCCGCTGCCAGCGGCAATGTGACCGACAAGACGAGTTTTCAGTGGGTCGTATCCCAGCACCTGAAGAGTTTCAAGGCCGCACTGGAAGCCCGTTACTTCGTTGCTGATGCTGCGTTGTATGTAGCAGAAACGCTTCAAAAACTGGATCAACAAGGGCAGTGGTTCATTTCCCGTGTTCCCCTCAATATCGCCGCCGCCAAAGAGCTGGTGCAGAGTGCGCCAACACGCACTATGAAGGCTGTGGAAGGTTTTGAGCATTACGAAGCCATAAAGGTGTCGTCTGATTATGCTGGCGTAGAACAACGCTGGGTTTTATTCCGCAACAAGCAAAGCCGGAAAACTGAACAGAAGACACTGACAAGACGTATGCAGAAAAAATCTCTGGCAGAGTGCAAGAAACTGGAAAAACTGGGCAAAAAAGCGTTCCGGTGCGAGAAGGACGCCCTTGAAGCCTTCAAGCAGTGGCAAAAGCAATCTGAACTCTGTCAGGCTGAGCCACAGATTATTTCAAAGCCCTGTTACAAGACCAAAGGTCGTCCCGCTCACGGGGCAGAGCCGGATCATCTGGAGTACTTCGTGACAGGGTGTTGCTCGGTCACTGTGCAAACCCGACGGGATGCTGAGGCATCGCTGGGTTGCTTTGTTCTCGCTACGAACGACACTGATACAGGCAGACTGACCACCGCAGAACTGCTCAGGACTTACAAATCTCAGCAACAGGTTGAAAGGGGCTTCCGTTTTCTGAAAAGCCCGGACTTTCTGGTGTCGTCTTTGTATCTGAAGAAGCCGGAACGCATTGAGGCTTTATTAATGGTGATGACGCTTTGCCTGATGGTCTATGCTGCTATCCAGCACCGGATTCGTCATGAGCTGAAAAGGCAAAGTCGGACGTTTCCTGACATGAAGAAAAAGCCAGCCCAGAACCCTACAGGCAGGTGGGTTTTCTTCTGTTTTTCGGGTGTCCATGTGTTAACGGTCAACGGGACGGAGAAACATGTAATCGGTCTCTCGGAGAGTATGACGACAATAGCCCTTGTCTTGGGGTCAACGTACCAAGAAATTTATTCCTAATTCGGGGTGGTGAATGTCGGTTGGAAGCTTGATAAATTATTGCTCATCTCTTTAGATGTTGACATTAAGAACAAAAACAACAAGCCTACGGTATCACTTTATTCAGGTATCACAGATAAGGGAGCCATACTGTTGAACCAACTTGTTCAAATAGAAGAAGTCCTTGAAGAACTTGAACAAGGATACAGCGGCGTATTTCGCTGTGTTGGCCAAGATGGTCTGCAGTATTATGTAAAAGGACATAATGTTGGCAGAGAAGATCAAGCAAAAGAGTGGATTGCAGCTCAGTTAGCAAAAGAATTTGGTTTACCAATAGCGAACTTTGCTCTGGCAGAAGTTGATGAGTACATGCATGAGTACTTATCTCCAAGTTTAAAGAAAATAGGGCACGGCCTTTGCTTTGCATCACAAGAAGTCAAAATGGCCCAGTGGCCAGAACCTCATGTCATTGCTCAGCGTGTAAATCCTGAGCTGCAAAACGACGTATTATTCTTTGACTACTGGATACGAAATCAAGACAGAACTAAAGGAAACCCTAATCTACTCTGGGTTCCTCATGATGAGGAACTGTTCGTCATAGACCATAATTTGGCCTTTGACCCTAAATTCAACAAAGATGACTTTTTGAACTATCACATTTTTTCTGAAGCCAGAAATCGTCTTTTTGGAGATATGTTCATACAGGAGCAGTATCAAAGCAGGTTAGACAAGGCTTTAGAGTCATTTCAACCAGCAATTAAAACCATATCAGAAGCATGGCAGTGGCATGACCTTGAGGAGACACGCCCTTTTAAGCTAGACTCTGATGCCCTATTGTCCATACTTGAAGAGTATAAGAAACCTGAATTTTGGAGCATGAAATGAATAAGTACGCTTGCCGTTATGCCATAGTGCAATTCATGCCCTACCCAGAAACCGGTGAGTTCGCAAATGTAGGAGTGATATTAGCAGTCCCTCAAAAGAACATATTTACGTTTAGGCTTGAGACAGCTAAAACTGCTCGCTTAACTCACTTTTTCAATCATCTAGACCGAAAAATATACCTCAGTGCTGTGAAAGGTCTAGTGGAAGAGCTGAAATACTATCAAACAGCTGTTCGAAACAACCAACTCAAGGCTGACACTGCCTTTGACAATCTCGTTCGTCCTCTAGAAACCATCCTCCGGTTCAGCAAAGAGCGTTTAAAGTTGGTTAATGGTATAGAAAAGGTTGAAGACGACTTATTTGAGCGTTTTGTTATGCACGACTTTGCAAAAGCCCCTAACTATGAGGGACAGCTTCAGCAAAAGATCGCTCAAATGGTTAGGGCAATTGATCTTGAACATAAATTCAAGAGAAAAACCCTTGGCCCTGATACATACAAAATTACCATGCCATTGGTTCAAGAAAAGGATGAAAATACTCGCATAATTCAACCTCTTTACTTTAATCAGGATACTCCACAAGCAGTAATTGAACATGGTAACAAGTGGGCAGGAAAACTCGATACTCTGAGGGATTTTGGAGCATTACCTGATGAAATTCTTATTCCAGCGAAACAGCCAGTAAAAAGAAATAAAGAATTTACACTGGCTTGGGATCTAGTTAGAAAGAAATTGGATCACTTTGGTGAAATCATCAAAGCAGCTGATACAGGCTCTATCAGAGGCTTTGCAAAGAACTAGTATCTACTCAATTTTATCGAGTGGGTTAAACTTTGCCGCCTCTCCAAGGTGCTCTGGTGCTAGATGTGCATACCTCATTGTCATCATAAGCGATTGATGACCAAGAATTTTCTGCAAAGTCAGAATATTCCCACCATTCATGACAAAGTGACTTGCGAATGTATGACGTAGAACATGGGGAAGCTGCCCCTTGGGCAATTCAATCTTAACTTTACGACATACCCTCTTGAATGCCTCATAACATGGCGAAAAAACATTCTGCTGATGACCCGCCCCTGTGCTGGATGACTTGCTCATACAGCTCAGGAGAAATCGGGATTGTCCGAGTCTTACCGTTCTTGGTTCTGGCAAAGGTGATCCGGTGTGGTGCAAGCTGTGACCTTCTCAAACCCTCAGCCTCACTCCACTCGCACCAGTGGCAAGACATATCCGAGTCACCAGAGCTGTATCCTGATTAACCAAATAACTATCGAGAACTCGTAAGAGGTTTTTGATTTGCTCGATGGTGAGATATGACAACTCCCTTTCATCAACCTTTACTCTCTTAACATTCTTGAGTGGGTTTTCATGCTTCCTCTCTCCCAGTCTCTCAAGCTCGTTGAACATGGATCGGAAGTAGGCAAGGTAGTGGTTGGTCGTATCAGGGCTGACACCGGCCAACATCTTTTTCGCCCTGAATGACAGAAAGGCTTTGGAGTCGAAATGTGCAGCTTTTGGGTCACCGGTTTATTCTGACTCCCACGCCCAGTGGCTGCCGATCACCCACTAAGCATTAACTTTCCTCTGCGCTTTTATCCGTGCCAACAGCTGTGTGGTCAGTTCGTCGCTAGGGTTTCTGGGGCTCCAGCTCACTCAGGAAGGCTTTGGCCAAAATACTCAGGAGCAAGCCTGAACGAAAAGTAAAAGAATTGTCCAACATCTATAAGAAAATCAAAATATTTTGTCCATAGACTATGGACAAATCAACTACTGATAATCAATTTGAGCGACTTACCAGGTAAGGAGTAATGTCATTACTATCTCTGGTCATCAGATCAAGTAACTTCCGGTGCACAAACAATTTCTCCTTGCCGGACTGAATTTCGTCGAGAACCCCAATAGAACAGAGTTGTTTGAGATAAAGAGAAGCTGTCTGTCGCTTGGCTATGTTTCTTTCAGTCAAATTACTGATTCTGCAGTAAGGCTGTTCAAAAATAACCTGGACCAGCTCATGGCTGTATATTTTAGGCGCTTGTTGTTGAACCCATCGGGATGTCAGTTCCATCAACTTCCTAATACCCGCTATTTTTTCCCGGGTCCAACAGGAAGTGTTTTCTACTGCCTGCAGCATATATAAAACCCATGGCTCCCAGACTTGCTCATGAGTTACCTGATTGAGCAACTGATAGTATTGAGCTTTATTTCGGACAATGTAATGACTCAAATAGAGAATGGGTAATGTCAGTAAATCCTGCTCCAGCATGTAGAGAATATTCAATATCCGACCGGTTCGGCCATTGCCATCGGTAAAGGGATGAATAGCTTCAAACTGATAATGAGTTACGGCCATTTTCACCAGCGGGTCGGTGTCGTCTTCAGCGTGAACATATTGCTCCCAGTTTGCCAGCAAGTCACGAATAACGATTTCTCCAACAGGAGGGGTATAAATTATCTTGCCCGTCAGATCATTGGCCAGTGTCGTACCTGGCACTTTGCGAACATTCATCTCACAGCCTTTTATAGTACTGCAGACTGCGACCGCCATATTGGTAGATATAGGCCTTTGGGCCAACTGCTGAACACCCGAGAAAAGTGCTGTTCGGTATCTAAGAGCCTCTTTGGTTGCAGGGTCTGCTTGGCTGTCCTCTTCTGCATACTGGAATAACTTATCGGTGGTTGTGACAATATTCTCTATTTCGGAACTGTCTTTCGCTTCCAGAAGTGGCAGCATATTGATCAACAGCTCCTGATTCGGGAGTAATTCTCCAGCCTGTTTAAGCTCTGCCAGAGCAGATCGAGCCCTGATACATGCTTTGAGAACAGGTACTGTTTCCAGATTCTGAGTAGGAGGCAGAGGCGGGAGCTGGTTGTAAGGCTGATCGGGCTGCCACTTCATGTTTATAAACCGGTAAAAAATCGACACGTAATCAGCTTATGTCGATAGTATCGACATGTAAAGAAAACGTGTTCAAAAAAATCAATTTTATCGACACGTTCTACAGTTATGTCGATTTCATAAACATGAGATAACAGCCCTATCCCTTCTCTATTCTGACCTTCACTGACCCGTAAGTTGACATATCACCCATAGGTCTTTATTTTAATTAAACACTGTTTAATTAAAATAACATTATGGCCAGAAGATACGATCACTCCAGGGAAGAAATACAACAGCTGACGCTGGAGAAGGTCAGTGAGATTCTGAAAACAGAGTCGGTTCACTCGCTTTCCCTGAGAAAGATCGCCAAAGTAGTGGGTTATACGCCAGCCACCCTGATTAATATTTTTGGTAATTACTCGGGATTATTGCTGGCCGTTAACGCTGAAAGCCTTGATGAGCTTCATGAGCTTTCAATAACGGCTTTGGCCTCTGAAGCCAACGCTTTGAAAAAGTTGCATGCTCTTGCCAACGTCTACCTTTCCTATGCCTGTGAGCACACACACCGGTGGCAGTTGATCTTTGATCATCGCATGCCTGAGGGTGAAGAAGTTCCTCACTGGCACCAACAGCGGATTGATTTGATGTTCAGCTTGCTGGATGGCTGTCTTCAAATTATTGCCCCGGAAAAAAGCAGCTCCGAACGAGAAACGGCTACCCGAGTGCTGTGGGCTGGCGTACACGGCATTTGCCTGCTCGCGACTGAAGACAAACTCTTTTCTAAAGCCCATGCGTCTGGAGAAATGTTGATCCAGTCACTGATCGATAACTACTTGAATAGCTGGTGTTAGGATCATCATCAGCTCTGAATGAATAAAAATAATAATGTCAGGGAGTGTCACCATGTCGGATACCCACCAATTCAGTCTTTTAGGAAAAAGACGATTTCTGCCGTTTTTTGGCACCCAGTTTCTGGGCGCTTTCAACGATAACGTTTATAAAAACTGTCTTATGCTGATGGTGGTTTTTGCAGGTGCTTCTGCCTTGCCAGCCAGTGTCGACACCATGGTCAATCTGGCTGCCGGGTTGTTCATCCTGCCTTTCTTCCTGTTTTCAGGGATGGCAGGGCAGCTTGCAGACAAATATGAAAAGTCAGAAATTATTCGTAAGATCAAACTCGTTGAAATATGTATTATGGCTGTAGCTGCCTACGCCATTATTTCTGAAAGCTTCACTGCCATGCTGGTTCTGTTATTTCTGATGGGCACTCAAAGTGCCTTCTTTGGGCCAGTGAAATACGCTTTGCTTCCCCAGACTCTGAAAGATGAGGAACTGGTGGGCGGTAATGCCTTGGTGGAAATGGGCACTTTTGTTGCTATTCTGGCAGGTACTATTGGTGCAGGCTTTCTGATCGAGTTTCCCAACGCCAATCAATGGATTGCTGGTTCGATTGTTGTGTTCGCCATACTGGGTTATTTCTGCAGTCGTGGTATTCCAACTATGCCGTCTACTGCCCCTGACCTGAAACTGGACTGGAACCCTGTCACTCAAACCCTGAGAACTCTTCGTTACGCTAAAGCAGACAAGGCTACCTTTCAATCAATTCTGGCTATTTCGTGGTTCTGGGCATTGGGAGCCGCTTATCTGACCCAACTTCCTAATTTTGCCAGTGACGTACTTTCCGGTGGGCCTCAGGTTGTCACTCTGATGCTGGCTGTATTTACGATGGGTATTGCTCTTGGGTCAATGATTTGTGAGCGCCTGTCCGGCAACATTATTGAGATTGGTATCGTCCCTCTGGGCTCCCTCGGACTCAGCATTTTCGGTATTGATCTATTTTTTGCCATCAACCCCGTCACCACTCCTCTTATGGGGGCGGGAGAATTTCTTAGTCATTCTTCAAACATCCGTGTACTGTTTGACCTGGCCATGATTGGCTTTTCCGGAGGGGTATTTATTGTTCCTCTGTATGCTCTGATTCAACAAAGAGCAAAACCAGAACAGAGAGCACAGATCATAGCCGCCAATAACGTTCTTAACTCACTGTTCATGGTAGGCAGTGCTGCGGCTGGTATTGTCATGCTGGGCGTCATGGATTTATCGATTCCTGTGTTCTTCCTTACGTTGGCTGTCGTCAATCTGGCTATTGTTGCCTATGTCTATTCACAGGTACCTGAGTTTGTTCTTCGCTTTGTGATCTGGATGCTCTCACACACAATGTACCGTGTTACCCACAAACAGCTGGACAATATTCCCCGGGAAGGAGCCGCTGTACTGGTTTGCAATCATGTCTCCTATGTCGATGCACTTTTGATTGGTGGAGCAGTGAAACGCCCGGTGCGCTTTGTTATGGACAGAAATATTTACAACCTTCCTGTCCTGAATCGACTCTTCAAACTCAGCAAAACCATTCCGATCTGTCCGGAGCACAAAGACCCTGAAACCTTCCACAAAGCCTTTGAAAAAATCAGTGAAGAGCTAAAAGAAGGAAACCTGGTCTGCATTTTCCCGGAAGGCCGACTGACTCAAGACGGCAGCCTGGGCCAGTTTAAAAAAGGCATAGAGAAAATCCTGAAAAGCGACCCGGTACCGGTTGTTCCTATGGCTTTAAAAGGCTTATGGGGCAGTGTTTTCAGTCATAAAGGTGGGCAGGCTTTAACCACTCGCCCGAGACGGTTCTGGTCAAGAGTCGAGTTTATTGCAGAACCTCCCATTCCCGCACAGGACAGCAATGCTCACCTGCTGGAAAAGAAAGTCGCAGATATGTTGGCTTACTAAAGCTGGATCAGAAGAATTAAACAGGTGGCCTGTTTCTTTTCCTTAACCAGAATGGAGTCAGAAACAAGCTGCCTGTTAGCAGCGCCGTCAAGGTGAGAAACAAACCAAAAAAAGGCTGCAGGAAATAAATAATAGCAGTGGTTGAAGAAACATGATCGCCTGAGTAGAAGGGAGCCAGAGCCATATAATAACAGTGAATCATGGTGCCCACTGCCGCCAGAAATCCCCATAAAACCAGCCAGCAGAATGCCGCACAGACAGAAGTAAGGGATTAAATTCAACAGCCCCAGGATCACCAAACCGGGAGCATCCGACCATTCCACCTGCACAAACGATCCTACTCTCTCCATAGCTGATTGCTGCCCCAAAATCAGATCAATAATGAAATGTGCAACAGGAGCGGCCAGAAAGCCCACCAGCAAAACCGCTATCAGCAAGCATCTGCGAAAGTTGTCAAACTCGTGAAATTTAATCGTCATATTGTCTGGCTTCACAATGCAGAAAAGCTTTCTTTTTATTATTAATATCTGAATTTTTCACCGGGGTATGGTAAACCATTATCAGAGCTAAGCTGACTGTCTTTAAGAAATGTGTCATGAATGGAATCAAATCTTATAGCCCTGTCGTACAAACCTACATTTAAGATTGCCAACCCGACGCTACTAAACTTCCAGACGCTATTGCCCATCCTCCACTGTCAGGAGAGGACGTTCGCTATGTCATTGCCCAGGGTCCCAGCATGGTTCCCCATAAAGCGGATAAGAACACTATAGAACAAGCACTGCAATTCAACTTTTCGACACTGAAAACGGCCTGTTCAATGGCTTCACAATACAACTCTCAGCTCATCACTTTTCCGGAACTGTTTCTCACTGGCTATGAATTTGCCAACGGCGATCAGATTAATAAAGAAATACCGGCCAAAGCTGCTGAGCTGATAGAAAAACTGGGATACCACGAAAAAATCAATCAGTTGGCCACCGCTCTCAAGATGACCATCGTCTGCCCTATGCCCTTCAAGGGGAAAGATCCCAAAGGCAACGCAGGGATTTATGATACAGCCATTATTTTCCAGCCAGAAGGCAGCCGGCAGATACAGTTCAAGAATCACCTCTGGGGCCTGGATGAACGACCATGATTTCGTTATCCCGAATACCCTGAGCTGTCACCCGAGAATAACTATCAGAATGACTCCAATGCGTTCAGAGTGCATTTAATCAATGGTTTTTTTGTAACCCTTATGGCAAAACTATGGTGGCAGCTGTCAGCAACGAAGACTGCCTGCTGATTGCCGACTGCCTCCGCAAAGACATCAAGAACACCCAACCTGCCGACACAGACTATCTGATCAATCGCAGACCTGAGATCTACACGGCCCTGACCAAAAAAGCAGCCCCTTTCCCTTACGGAAAGCAATACACCTATGACCAACAACAACACAAAGATCCAAAACAGCCTGACAAACCCTGAGCAACAACCCTTTTAACTCCAGAAGGAACTCCAACATACCAAGGAACGGAAAAACCACCGCTCTGACACCTGAACATCTTTTTGAACCACTGACACCGGTCTATGGTCGTGAAGATTTTGCCGGCGGTCTCAACCTCTCAGCCGCAGAACTGCCTGACTACCCGACACCAGCAGACTCGGTCTACCAGATGATCAAGAACGAACTGCTGATGGATGCCAAGCCTGGTCTGAACCTGGCAACGTTCTGTAATGAAGCCTACACCGATCCCTGGGGTGAGAAGGTGGTCAAAGACAGCATCATGAAAAACTTCATTGATCACACGGAATACCCCGGCACCAATCTGGCAGAAAAACGCTCAACCCGCATGTTGGCCAAAGAGCTGGGCACTCAGTTTGATGAAAAAGCACCTGCTCACAAGCAAGAAGAAGCGGCTCAGGCACTTTATGGAACTGCCACCATTGGTTCCTCTGAAGCCGTAATGCTCGGGCTGATTGCCCATAAATTCATCTGGAACCTCAAACAGAGAGTATTGCTGGATAACAGTGACACACTGGGCATAAAAGTCGATGCCAGAGACAGACCTGTTGTTTTGATGAGCTCACAAGTGCACGGTTGCTGGGACAAGTTCTGCCGTTACTACGATGCGACGTCTCTTTATATAGAAGTCGATGGATCGCCTTATGCCATTCACGATGGCGATATCGTTAAGAAGGTTCTGGAAACAGAAATAGAAGATCCTGTGTCTCCGTATGCAAAACAAATAAGAACAGCCATGGGCTATAAGCCAGGCACCCAGAAAGGCCGCTGTATTGTAGAACTGGTGATGGCGGTTGGCACTTGTGTTGGAACAACCTTTACTGGAAACAGCGACAATGTTCCTGCAATAGACGACGCTGTGGATAACTTCTGTCTGGAACAGAATAAACAGTACAGTGATGAACAACAACAGCAGTTCAACGAACTCTATCAGCAGGAATACGCCAGACTTTATCCACAGCAGCCAGCCCCCAAGCGCATCCCGGAAATTATGGATATCCCTGTTCATATTGATGCGGCCAGTGCAGGCTTTGTTCTGATGTTTTCCTCATCAGGTTCAGCCATTCCTTTCAATTTCAAAGACTGTCCCAAACGGGTTCTGTCTATCAACGTGTCTAACCACAAATTCGGTATGACCTTTACCGGCATGGGCAGTGCCATCTTCAAAGACAGCTCTGTCGTAGATCCTTCCCTTGTCTATAACATCGCTTATCTCGGTGGCAGCTTTGACGACTACACTGTCAACTTCTCTCGGGGATCCGCAATGATCGTTATGCAGTACTACAACTTTCTGCGCTTTGGCCGGAGAGGCTATCGAGACATTATGGATAACTGCGTTGAAAACAGTCGCTGGTTTGTCAAACAGCTGGAGTTAAACCCCAAACTCAGCCAGCACTTTACCAACGTCAGTAATATCGATATCAGTGGGGAAAATGAGCGTATGGAGCTGCCCATCATAGCTCTGACCTGGACGGATCCAGATAACAAACCCAGCTGGGACCTGGTGGATATGCCAGACAAGCTGGCACAGAGCGGCTGGGTTGTACCTGCTTACAACATCCGCGTGCATACTCCGGAAGATACAGATGGTATCCAGTTTCTGAGAATTGTCGTACAACAGGTAGTCACCCGGGACAAACTGAACACACTGCTTCAAAGTATGGAAGTAGCTCTATCTCAGCTGGATGATTCTGGCACCAGGCAGACGAAAAGATTGATTAAGGCGCTTCTTGCGCCTTGAATACCCATGCTTGGACTATTCGTTAGAAGGACAGATCAACCCCTCGTGATTGAGATAGAACTTTTCAGCACTGGTTTCAGGCTTCAGACCCAGAAGCTTCACCATAAATTCAGGCAGCTCCAGTGGACTGATCGCTCTTGTGGCCGGGACAAGTCCTGCCAGCACTTTAATCTTTCCTACCAGTTCGGATGCTTTTTCAGGCTCCATGCCCTGAACGGATCGGATTAAATCTTTAGTACATAAGTTATCCATCTTCTTGTTACAGAGCATTCGATTAAGAAACTTGAGATCACCATAAGCTATGGCAGGCTTTTCAGACTCAGAATATGTACTCAGTTCTGAGGTCAGATACACATCCGCAGGAGTACTTTCAGGGAGATACTCAGGTTCCAGCTGCGCCAGTGGAGTCATACTATTTGTGCAGGTTTTCGCTTCGTCAATAAATTCATCATCCACCTGAAGGTCAGTGAGTATTGAGTAATCACTCGCTGTCTGGTTGGTATGTGAGCCATTGTCACGCAGTGTTTCAAACTCAACCAATTCCACAATGACAAAAGTCACCATGCCTAATATCATAAAAGTGGCGAAAGGTAACACAACATAGATAGGGCAATCGTAGAAGGGCTTATTCCACCCCCACCATTCGACGCAGGGGCTTGACTCCTGGTCTATAAGCTCATAACTGCTGCGGCCTCGAGAGGAATAGCAACGTTGATCCCCTGAATCAAAACAGCTTTGAGCAACAGGTGAAAGCAACAAAAGAGCTGCAAATGGAAGAATCCGACTGTATTTGCGAATAACGAATGAGCTCGAACCTGATACCACCACTTTTCTCTCCTGCTTTCACCCCGATGAACTAGATAAAGTTAGCCGATAAACGTTCAGTTGCAGGGTAAAAGAAGAAAAAAGTACTTCTTCTTCAGGTTAGATTTTGCAGAATACTGCCTTCATCGCCCCTCAGGCGGACATTCGCCAATGCACCATTTATCAGTGTCAGGTTAGGTGGCAGATGTCCGATATCAGCATCATAGATAACCGGTACTTCCAGACCGTTCAGTGCATAACTTAATGCCTGTTGATAAGTAAGAGATTGACCATGATGCTCATCAGACGGATTTCTACCAATCAACAGACCGTTCACATGGTTAAAAATACCTCTGTATTTCAGCCCTAGTAGAGCCCTTATCAAAGCTGTGGGTGAGAGCTCAGCATTTTCCAAAAAAAGTATGATGCCATCCTGACTGTATCTTTCCTGAAAAGCTTTCAGGTCGAGATAGTCTGACCCCAGCAGATGACACAGGGTATCAAGACAGCCTCCCAACAAACGGCCGGAAAATTCAGTGTTCTCCTGATCCCGGCCCAGAGACTTCCAATGTGTAGACTCAGTGAGATTCAACCCTGCATCTGGATTTTCAGCATAAGACTCCCCCCTGACCTGATACTTTTCTGAGGAATACTGAGTAAATGTTTCACGACTCCCCAGATAAGCCAAAGTATTTGCCGTTAAAGAGTCCTGCTGCAAGCTGTGGAGCTGCATCAGGTTGGCACAATGTGCTGTTGCCCAGTTACATTGACTGGTTATTACTGACGTCAATGTACTGATATCAGAGAAGCCTGTCAGCCACTTGGGTTTTGCTTTGGCTATTTGAGTAAAATCCAGCACTGAAAGCAGATCCATGGCAATCTCTCCTCCCCAGGGAGGCATAATTGCATCGATGGAATCGTCCACTAGAAAAGAGGTTAGCTCACTGGCTCTTTGCTCCAGTGGTGCACTCACATAATTTTTATCTGACCTGAGACATTTCCCCTCAACCACTTCTAAGCCCTGAGAGCGAAGATCCTCAAGGCATTGATCAAGACGTGCATGGTAAGGTTCAGAGACGCCCGAAGAAAACGCTGTGATCGCAACTCGACTGCCAGATTTTAAAGGAGCAGGGTACTTCATTAACGGACTCCATCCATTGATAGCTCAGGCCATGAGCCTAATAAAATTATCCATGGGTAGAAAGGGAAACACCTGTAATCAGGCTATTTCCCTCTAGGAGGCTGACCGAGAATAGCGTCCGAGCATAAAATTCAGTAGAACGAGTCAGCTTTTTCACTGAATTTGTGCGAATAGTTGACCTATTTAAGCAAATTCAGTGGAAAAGATGGCCGTTCTTTCTGGATTTTAGGCCGGGCTGTCTATTCTCGGTCAGCCTCCTAGGAGCCTACTGTAAGACAGGACGAGCATTAAGAGGCTGAACTGGGCGGTTGGTATGCGTCCCCATCACCTTGGTGAACTGCTCAATCTGCTCTTTGGACACGGTCACCGGGTCTTTCATTAGCAACCAGGTGACACCTTCAGAACAGGGAGGTGTGGTTAGAGAGCCATTAAACCGGTAATACGCTTTGTTGGTAGGCAGCATATCTTCCGCATTGATAACCTGGCTCAGAGCCTCCTTGGCATTTTTCTTTTCAGGCATCTGCTTCCAGGCCTGTACAAGCGCCTTATTCTCAGCCCCTTCCTTGAACATGATACCCACTACCGCCAGGTTGCCCTCTTTATCGGCGTGCACCAGGTGCACTTCCAGTGGGAATGACTCGCCCTTGATCTGATTTTCACTGGGAGCATGGAAGTGGAACTGCTTCAGCTCATAGCTATGACCATCCAAAGACATGGTGCTGCCAGGCTGAAAGTTAACCTGAATAGTATGACCATTATTCAGAATTTCATTACCTGCCGCTGAATAATTGATTTCCAGTGGCTTAAGATCTGCTTCGATAAAGTGATCCAGGTTGATTGGAGATTGGTTCTTACCTGTCGTACACAGTTCATACTTCTCGCTGAGTTCACCCCAGAATTCAGGGCCTTCCGATCCACCATAAGACCAAGAGGAAGCTGCAGCAAGGACCGTTGTTGAGGAGGCACAGAGAGCCGCCGCGAAAATGAAACGTTTCATCGCTTTCCCATTATTATATTGTTGTTGAAAACTATAGACGCAAGTGCAGGCAGTAAGGGTGCCAAACTTGTTAATGGATTGTCCTTAAAATTAAGGCAATTGTCATTTTTTCAAAGCATCGAAAAGAATATCGGTATCTTTAGCACTGCTTTTTGCAAAATAACGGCAGTTGACGTTAATTTTGCATTTACTTTCTCCAGAACGTCGCCTTACCGCTACTAAAAACCTACGACAATCACTGATTATCTGGGTTTATTTACACCGTCAACACGGCTGCATACCCAAGTATGTCTTACGCCACTCTTGTGTAGGGTTTAAGGTCGAGCTGTAACGTGTCTCGACCATATCTATCTAAATTAACTGAGGCGTTGAAGTCTCGGTTATGGTGGGCTTTACAGCTTGGGCAGTCCCACCACTGGACACCAAGAACCACAGCATCATTTTTATGGCCACAGCCACTGCATGTCTTGCTGGACGGGAAGAACCTGTCAGCAATGACCACTTCGCGCTGCCGTAATTCGGCCTTGTATTCAATGAACTGGCGCAACATTCCGAAACCTGCGTCGTTCACAGCCCGGGCCAGTTTGTGATTCTT
>NZ_JOKH01000004.1:207668-242757 GCF_000722635.1 Endozoicomonas numazuensis
TGGTTCAGACCTTTCTTCCGGTAGTTCATGCCGGAGCCAAGATCACGGATCACTTGCGTTCGCCAGCCCTTGGCAGAGCAATAAGCCTCCAGTAGTTCTTGCTGTCTATCCAGATCGGCTTTTTGATCGTGGCTGGATACACGGCAGTAGCAAAGTGTAGGTGCAGCTTCGTTGCTGAATCCCATGAGTTCAGCCACGTCATAATAACGTGTTCCGCCTTTGGTCTTTCTGGCTGGGAGCAACTCACCCGTGCTCTCCCACTTTCTCAATCCACTTTCTCAATGTTGAGTGGTCAGTACCCAGCAAGCGAGCGGCTTCACCAATCTTAACTAATCTCTTATTCATGATGATAGATTGTGGTAGATAATCATAGATTAATTAATACTGTTTCGAACCCTCTCCATCTCTGGCGCATGCCCGGATGTTTGAGTCTCCTCTCTCTTGCTTGAAGTAAACTTATTTATAGAACTCTACGTAACAGGAAACGAGTCCATCCAGCTCAAGGTGATGCTCTTGATCGGGTTGAATAACCCACTGATCGCCTGCTGAAAGCTTGATTTTTTTGGCGTCTTCCTGTTCCGGACAAAAGACCACCGAACCTTCAAGTACGCTCAACACACCCCAAACCCCCTGCTTTGTTTTGTGTGTTTTCAATAAACCTGGAGGCATTGAACCCTGCGTAAATACAGGTGTTTTCTTATACGCCATAACATGGTCAGGTAGTGAGTTCATCATGCATTTCCCAGAATCTGGATAATAGGATTGTAGACTAGGGGCTTGTCGGATCTAGGGAAGGTGCGAATAGGATTTAAATCATTTGAATTCATAAGACAGTTCCCTTGTTTTGAAAATCCGTTTCAAGGTACGGCCTTACAACCTTTTGCTACCAAAGATGTCAGCGTGGAACCAGACTGTAGTTGAAGCTTGACCTGATCAAAGCCTGACTCCTTCAGGAGCCCGGCAACTTCTGGTGCGGTATATAAGTTAAAAACCTGTATGTCCAGTTTCAGAGACTCCAGTGCTTCTGAATCTCTGAAACCTAAAACCAGCTTTCCTCTCGGCTTTAATACCCTCAAAAACTCTCTGAGCTGTTGTTTTGGATGTGGCCAGAAATAGAGTGTATTCACCGTACAGAGTTTATCAAAACAGTTATCAGGAAAAGGCAGCCCGGCACTGTCCGAAAGAAGCAGTTGAACTCGCCCCGAAGCAATACTGTTCTGATTAAGTTTGCAGGCCTCCTGCAACATAGCCTTGGAGAAATCGACACCATAGATTTCCCCCTTGGTGACAGTATTGAGCATCGCCAGGATAAGATGCCCGGGTCCAAAGTCTACTTCCAAAACACAGTCTGTTTCAGAAAGCACCATTTGCTCAAAAACCATCTGATTCAGGCCAGAATTTCCTTTTCGGAACAAATAGCTCATTAAATAACGACCAAAAACCCCCTCAGGCTTACGAGCTTGCCGGGAAAAAAACCTGAGGGGATCAGCTTCAACAGTATGTCATTTCGATAGTTAGCCTCTGCAGAATGTCTTTATGAATCAGCAGTACCTGAAGCCTGCGCACCCATTAAGTAGTCATACATTTGCTTCTGGGCAAAACTGATTGGTCGGACAGTTAATTTATATTTCTCACGGGCACCTGATGAGCTGATTATACTCAGCATGAATGCTTCTACTTGCTTTGCCGGGTCATGAAAACTGTTTATCCCATTACTGATGATGCTGTTAAGGGGACCTTAAAAGAAGCCGTCTCCAACGACCGCTACACTGTTGTGTTTGTAGACAATGCCAGCATTCATACCAGCCATAAGTTCAGAGCCAAGGGGGCAGACTGGATGATCGAGAAGAAGTTGATAGTCTGCTTCCTCCCAACCTATTTACCAGAACTAAATTTGATAGAGATTCTATGGCGAAAATTGAAGTATGGCTGAACCTGCTGTTAATCATGAGCTTCGTAGAATTCGAACAGGAAAATAAACGATTGTTTGATTCATTCGGTCAAGAATATGCAATTTCATTTGCATGAGTACTTATTAATAGATGATCAGCTCAGGCATGATCACTCTTTGCTGCTGCTCCAGATCTTCCTTACGCATCTTGGCTTCAAGGATACGGTATGCTTCAAGGGCCAGCTCATGAGCATTTTGCCTCACGGCAAACACCTTGTTGGGTAAAAAGCCCAACATGGCATGGTCATCAAAAGATCCTATCACCATGTCTCCGGGAATTTCGCCGGAGGCTGTCTTCAGATACTCCAGACACCCTTCCAGCACAGGTAATGCCGATGTGACCAACGCATCAGGAGGCCCACCCAGACTTTGATACAGCTCGGACATCTTTTGATAGCCATGGCTTCTACTGATTCTTTCAGCAAAATGGACATTACCATCGGGTAGCTGATAGCCGGCTTCTGACAGCCCGACCTTCAACCCCTCCAACCGATCCTTAATCGTAGGCAACCATTCATCTGCCCCCATAAAGATCAACTGACGCCCTTCTAATTGTTCGGCCATTTTTCTGCCCAGTGACTTCGCACCATCCAGATTATTGGTGGACACTACCGCTATATCCGGGGTGCCAAAATCACGATCCAGAAAGACTACAGGTTTGCCATGACTATTGGCCAACAGATCGCTCTGCCTTTCTTTGTAGCTGGACGTCACAAAAAGCCCGTCGACACTACGGTAGATCAGATTTTCAACAACCTGTTTCTCAAGCTCTGCTTCATCTCTGGAGCACACAGTAATCAATTGATAACCGGCTTCTCTGCAGCGAATCTCCAGAGCTTCAGTCAACTGGGAAAAGAAAGGATTGGTTAAACGGGGAACCACCAGCCCCAGAGTCTGCGTTTTCTGCAGCTTGAGACTGCGGGCAGTCTGGTTAATAAAATAACCATATTCATCAATAATGGACTGGATTCTGGCTCTGGTCTTTTCACTAATGCGGTATTTCTTATCCTGACCATTGATTACCAGCCGCACCGATGTAACCGAGACGCCTGCCAATTTAGCGATCTCATCAATAGACTTTGCCATGAAAAGCCTTCATCAAGGTTGCTATTAAAAAAAATAAAAATAGAATCCTGATTCAGTTTAGGCTCTTTTTTCCATTTTTCTTTCCTGCTATCGCTTGTCGTACAAAGGCTTTGTATAGAATACATCTTCGGCTGAAAGCTAACTCAATACAGAAACATTTTTTCTGGACGACTGATCTAATCACTATTCCACAGGACAAAACATCACTTTGCTTAACCATTCTTTTCTTCAGCAACAAGGTCTGCTGATGGCTCGCAGTCACTTTAACCTGACTGGCAAGCTGCTCTGCGAGCTACCTTTGAGCGACCCTGAGCTGGGTATAAAATTGTATCTGCACCGTTACTAAAAACCTACGACAATCGCTGATTATCTGGGTTTATCTACACCGTCAACACAGCCGCGCACCGAAGTACGTCTTACGCTACCCTTGTGTAGGGTTTAAGGTCGAGCTGTAACGTGTCTCGACCCTTTTGGTTTAAATTGACGCTGGCATTGTGGTCGCGGTCATAATGGGTTCCACACTGAGGGCAGTCCCACTCACGATCAGACAATGACAGGCTTTCATTCACGAAGTCGCAGGCTGGCGTTGAAGAATAAAGTGCTTATCCCATCGAGTTAAAGGAATTCTGCTCAAGCAAATTCAAATACTGGTGTGCTTCCTCACACTGATATTGATTGAACACCCTGATGCCATGCCTTTCCAGAAAAGCTGAGGTGACCCCTTGGCTAGGAGGCTGACCGAGAATAGACAGCCCGGCCTAAAATCCAGAAAGAACGGCCATCTTTTCCACTGAATTTGCTTAAATAGGTCAACTATTCGCACAAATTCAGTGAAAAAGCTGACTCGTTCTACTGAATTTTATGCTCGGACGCTATTCTCGGTCAGCCTCCTAGTAATCTTACGACCCGAGAAAATGAATGGACCCGACAAACTGTATGAGAAATGCAAGCCTAAGCCAGCTTTCGAGAGTTAGTCAGTTAGACGTATGATTAGGGCTGAGCTTCATAAGAATGAGAAGCCACCTCGTCTATTCTATAAAGTAGACAGTTAAAGGATGATTTCAATGAAAGGACTTTTTTTCAGCGGCCTCTGTTTGTTGTCTTTGCCTGCCTTTTCCGAAAACTACTTTCCTCTTCCCTCTCCGGTCGCGTCATCAGAAGCTCATGACTATAAAAAGCAGAGCATCGACCAGGTGATTGAGAAAAGCGATGATGAAGAACTGGTGAGACTCTCCGGTCAAATCATCAAGAAACTGAAATGTTCAACCTACCTGTTCCGGGATAAAACCGGGGAAATTCAAATCCAGATTGAGGATGATGACATACCTCAAAAAGGTTTGCTTTTCGGCTCCCCCACTATTATCAAGGGCGAGGTCACTAAGAACCCCAGCAAACCCATTGTGGTAGAAGCCGAAAAAATTCGATATATCTTCTAAAGACCGATCAGTACCAGTGGGTTCCAAACCTTCGACCAGTTTTTGGTACGGTCGCCCACTACCAGAAAATCGGAGTTCAACAGGCTTTCTTTGAAGTTGTAGGAAAAGCGTTTGCCGTAAGGGTCCAGCAGTAAGCCTCCGGCACCTTCCAGCACGGCTTGCGCTGCTCCAGTATCCCACTCAGAGGTAGGCCCTAATCTGGGATAAATGTCCGCTAAACCTTCTGCAACATGACAGCTTTTTAAAGCGCTGCCGACAGGCCTTACCTCCAAATTAGGATAAAGAGCCTTTAGTTTTTCAGCAAAGGTGGCTGCTCGTTCTGTCCCGTAGCTGCGACTGCCGAGCACCACAGTTTCCTGTTCAGGCTGAAATTTTCTTGGAGCGATACTGACGGGTTGCTGATCTTCAGTTTGCTTAAAAGCCCCTAAATCCTTGCCTCCCCAATAGACAGCTTTCTCAACAGGAACTTGAACCACTCCCAATATTGGGTAACTGCGGCCATCTTCTGACTTTTCCATGAGCGCGATATTCACCGAGAACTGGCCATTCCCGTTAATAAACTCCTGAGTGCCATCCAGAGGGTCTACCAACCAGTAACGCTGCCACTGGCTACGCTGTGAAAAGGCAGTGTGATCAGACTCTTCCGACAGAATAGGGTATTGGACATTCAGGCCTTTAAGACCCAGCTCAATAACATCATTAGCCTTGATGTCAGCCACTGTCACAGGTGTTTTGTCAGATTTGTGCTGAATACCCAGATCTTCCTGATGATAAATCGTCAGGATCGTTTCTCCAGCCTGTCGGGCAATGTGCTTGACTGCTTCTATCAGTTTTTCATCAACCATCTGGGTTCTCCAGCCATCCGGCCTGAATTTTCTCTCTGACCAGAAACAGAGTGGCCAGCGCCCTTGCTTCAGAAAAATCCGGCCGGTCATTTAATTCCAGCAAGCGGTCAAAGGACCACTCAACGACTTCCAGAGGCTCTGGCTCATCACCTTCAAGCTTTTCTTCATAAAGATCCCAAGCCACCATAGAGTGTATTCTGCTCTTCATATAATTAGGCGACTGGGTGAATTCACTTAGATACTTCCATTGGTGGGCACCATAGCCAACTTCTTCTTTTAATTCACGGTTACCGCCTTCTTCCAGGCTTTCTCCCGGCTCAACCAGCCCTTTGGGCAAAGTCAGCTGATAATCTTCAGTACCGCCGGCATACTCTCGAATCATCAGAAATCGATTGTTATCCAGTAATGGCACCACCATCACAGCCTGATGACCCGTTCCAAAAGACCCTAAACGCTCATAGGTTCTTTCAACACCATTTGAAAATCGAAGTTCCAGTTCTTCTATCCTGAACAGACGACTGCGTGCAATTTCACGACACGCTTTGATGACCGGTTTTTCTGACATTATTCCCTGCCTCTTGTTCAGCCGTTATTATAAGTATCTGGGAGCCCGATACCTACATACGTCGATGTACGCTCAATTCGCTCAGCCTTTGCGACAATAATATAGAGCCATGAGTGGACAATAGCACTGATTAACCAACAGCTATGAACGTAAAAACCGCTCACAGTCAAAGCTCAATGACGGTATAGCTTGATATAAGCGGCTTATCATAGATGATGATTGCTGTTCACTGGCTGGATGAGTCAACATGGCAACAGAAGAAATTCGAGGTGATTATGATTAACTGGAATGCCATAGATACTGTTCTCCTCGATATGGATGGTACCCTGCTGGACCTCCATTTTGATAACTACTTCTGGATGGAGTACGTCCCCCAGAAGTATGCTGAAAAACACAGCATTACCCTGGAGCAGTCGAAGGAAGAGCTGCACCCCCGGATGACCCAGATCTACGGGAAGCTGGAATGGTATTGCCTGGATTTCTGGACAAAGGAACTAGACCTGGACATCGTGGCCCTGAAGCATGAAATAGCTCATCTGATCAGCTTCAGACCTGATGCAGACTGTTTCCTGAAAAATATTCGGGACCGGGGCAAAAAAGTGATCATGATCACCAATGCGCACCGTGACAGTTTGTCGCTCAAGCTGGAAAGGCTCTCCATGGCACACTATTTTGACAAACTGATCAGTTCTCATGATTACGGCTACCCCAAGGAAACTCAGGCGTTCTGGCACAACCTTGAAGCCGACATAGGTACTGACAAGGAACGAGCGCTGTTTATAGATGACAGCATTCCTGTACTGGATTCCGCCAATACTTATGGCATCGCCCATTTACTGGCTATCCGCTACCCAGACAGTAAAAAAGGCGCCAAGGATACCGGACGGTATCAAGCTGTCGAAGATTTTCGTGAGCTTATTCATCAATGACCAGGAGGCTGACCGAGAATAGACAGCCTGGCCTAAAATCCAGAAAGAACGGCCCCTTTTTCCGATGAATTTGATTGAATAGGCCTACTATTCGCACCAATACCTCGAAAAAATGGCCTCGTTCTACTGAATTTTATTCTCGACCACTGTTCTCGACCACTATTCTCGGTCAGCCTCCTGACCTTGAAAAATAGTTTACTGCACCAATGTCTATTAATACGGCTGCTAAAAACTCTTTTTCTTTCGCTGAAAGCACGTGTAATGAATCAAGATAAACAGAAAAGATCAGACAAGGTACGCCTGGACAAGTGGCTCTGGGCTGCCCGCTTTTACAAGACCCGAAATATTGCCAAGGAAGCTATTGAAGGAGGTAAGGTGCACCTGAATGGTCAGCGCTGCAAACCCGGCAAAGAGCCCAGGGTAGGTGATGAGCTGAAATTGCGTACTGGCTGGGATGAAAGAGTAATCCTTGTCCGTGAGCTTTCTGACAAACGGCAGAAAGCCGAGCTGGCCCAACAACTTTACGAGGAAACAGCGGCCAGTATCCAATCTCGCGAAAAAGCGGCAGAACAACGTAAAGCCATGCGAGGTACTATGGCACCACGACCGGATCGTCGTCCTGACAAAAAACAGAGAAGGGATATTCTCAAGCAGAAATCACATCTGACAGAATAACTGCCGGCTGCCTGACCATGAAAAACACCTTCAGTCAGGCAGTAAAAAAGGTAACAGCACTATGAAACGTGCGATTACAACAGGTAAACAATACCCTGTTCCACTTTAGAAGGAACGGCTGTCAGCCTGTCTCCAGGACATGGTCCCGCTACGCACTCTCCTGACTCCATCAGAAACAGGGCTCTGTGAGTGGCGCATTGAATCAGTCGCTTTTCACTGTCCAGAAAACGGTCTTTCTGCCACTCCAGATTAATACCGAAGTGTGGGCAACTGTTTTCGTAAACAAAAACTTCTTCATTTCGACGCACTACAAAAATTGAGCCTTTTTCAGTTTCAAAACCTTTGCTTCCGGGGTTTTCAAGATCATCAACAGCGCAGAGTTCCAGCAAGTTTACAGTTCCTGAGTTTGATAGCTGCTTTGAGAATACTATCGACAAGTACTATCGTATTCCCCTGGTCAGGTGAAAGCTTATATCAGACCCCTGACCAATAACAGGGACTCAACTGATCATTGGAGGGGAGGGGGGTTGCCTTTTTCGCTTTTTGACTCGCATGGCATTTTTTCGCTGAAAAGTGGATGACTCCACTTTCGTTTCTGCCGGTAGAGGCTCCATTTCATCATCCAGCATACGTTCAAGATGCGCCATGGACTCAGGGAGTTTCCCTTTTTCAGCCTGACCGGCAATCTTCACCAGGGGACGGCTCATATCCTTCAACTCAGGGATTTCTGAAAGAGTTTTCAAAGCATTAGCCAGAGAGCTTTTAGTTTCAAGCCTGAGTTCTGTTTGCATTAACAGGGCATCAACGTCTTCCTGCTCTGCATGCTTTTCCATGACCGGCTTAATCACCGTATCAAACAGTTCGGACAACTGTTGCTTATCCAGAATACCTGCAAGGTCTTCTCTTTTCAGTGATGAGACAGAGAGTTCGTCAAGATCATCAACAAGCTCGGTGTCATATCCGGAGTCACCACTATCACTGACGTCAGAAAGCTTGGAATCAAGGCGATTCAGCGTCATAGCCTCATCCAGCTTACTGGATTCCTGGTCCACCTGATCCTGCAGTTTTTTAGCCAGCACTGATAATTCTGAAAGGTCCAGGGTTTCCAGCTTCTTCTTGATATCAGCCAGTTCCGACGACTCATTGAATGTCAGGGTACCTTCTATGCCCTCATCTTCTCCAGCATCTGATAGCCTATCTATTAAATCATTCAGCTCAGGATCCTTGAGCATCTCTTCTAGCTCTTCAGGAGTGAACAGCCGGTTCGGAGTGTCCGGGCGTACATCACTCAAGATTTCTTTCAGAACCTTTTCAACCTCATCTTCTTCACCGTTTTCTACATTATTGCCAACGGCCATGAGCGTCTGCAGTTCGCTATCCGTTAAGGTCGTTGTGGGGATGGATAACTCTGGATCAATCTCGCTCAGTAACTCAAGTTCGCTGAGTGATAGGCTCAAACTGTCTTCCTTATCGATCTCAGCCAGCATGTCCTCTATATCATCCAGCTCATCATCATCTCCATCATCCAGCATCCTCTCGTCTTTCAGTTCCTCCAGTGCCAAAGCTTCGAGCTCAGCCATTTCTTCATCACTGATCTCATCAGAGATTTCCTCTGCCAGAAACTCTTTGAGTTCATCCAGCAAAACCGCTTCTTCCTGGGACGTCACACTAGCAAGACTGATCAGGTCCTCTTCTGGAAGGTAAGCCTTGATCAGAGTTTCTTTGACTTCTTCTTTTTTGTTGGCCAGTCGCTCTTGTGCCTTTTTTATTTGTCTTGCTTCACGAGAGAGCATGAGGTGTATATCTCGATAAACACCGGCACTGCCTTCCTCCTGAAACCTTTTAATCTCGGGATCAAGACCTTCATTGAGCTTCCATTCCAGCCCATTGGCTGGTCTGTAGTCTGTTGTCTTTAAAAGGTGCTTTTCTACTTTTTTTATCTGGCCGCGCACATAAGCTGATCGAGCTTTGAGCTCTTTCTCCATATTACGGGTCAGTGCTTCAGCTTCTTTCCGAATGCGTTTTTCAGGCTGAGTTTCCACAGCAACTTTTCGATTTCGCCACTTACTTTTCCATTTGTCACTGACAGATTGAAAATGACTTTTCAGAACAGACAGATGGGTAGAATGATTCCCTGGACCATTAACGTTCATGCAGTGCTCTCCCTTACACTTCTGCTCGATAGTTGAGTTGAATTGATTTAAAACTCATAGCGCACTCTGGCTGAGAAACTGTCGGAACTGTAATTCTCACTCCAGTTAAGGCTATAACCTGCTCTCAGCGTCCAGTGGTTACCTGTTTTGACACCAAAGGCCAAACCAGCTGCCAGCCGATAAGGGTCTCTTTCCGGCCCGGTTACGCTATAAGACGAACCACCAGCCAGATAGGTGGCTTTCACTTTACTGCCTGAGGAAATGAAGTCGTAATAGCCCATAACACTTAACTCAGGCTTAAAGACCGTCTGACGACCCCATATTTCTCCATGGAACTTAAAACCAGCGCCCAACTCAGCCGTGATGTAATCGTCGCTTTGGATTTTTTGCTCAAATCCGGAGTCACCCTTTTCGGAATAATCCTGGGCGCGTATCAGGCCATAATTGAATTCTGCCTGTGGTGACATATTCCAGCTTCCCATCCGCCAGGCAGTGCCACCAATAATTCTGAAACCCCACTGATCTGTCTGGAAGTTGCCTTTAACAGATTGAGCATTCACCGTTTTTTTAATGTCATTGGTACCATTTCCCATGGATGCCATGGCATCAATGAACAGCCCCCTGTGACTCCAGCTTCCATAGAGTGTCGTCAGGTAACTTTGCTGGCTGGTTTTCGAGCCATCATCCATATCAATGGAGCCGGAAGATACGGTCATGGCAAGCCCCAACCGGATATTGGCTTCCAGCTCACCATCCACACCCAGCGTCATACCCCAGGCCTGACTCTTGAAGCCCGGCTCCTTATTAACCATGCCCTGCTTGCCTGAGGTTGAAAGAAATTGCCCCCAGGCCGCACCATCAACAAACTGATCACCGTAATTAAAACCACGACGGGTGCCGTGAATGCGGTTGAAGATTATATTGTGAGAAATATTGGCCATGGTCTGGCCTGTTCTTTGAACCCCTGCGGATACTTCAGGCTGCACTTCACTCGCCAATTTGACAGCATCACCCGTGTTATCATTCAAAGCTGTGAACATTTTCGCTGATTTCACAGCATCGGCAGGTGAAGCGCTGACAGCCACGTCGAGCGCTGCAGCCAGGGCGGCAGCACTCCTGCTTCGAGCCCCTTTAGCCTCGAGCTGCTTTTTAAGATCGGCCGTTTTATTGACGGTCAGTTTCACTTTGACTGACTGACTGTCCACAATGGGTTCAGCATTCACCAGCAAGCTACCGGAGTCGACCGTCAGACGGTTCTTTACTGAACCCTCAACAATATTCGCATTCACCACTGTTAGCGTGGTACCACTGCCCAGTGAACGGTATTCAACCGGAGTTGCAGGTCGCATCAAAACCTTGCTGCCATCCGCTTCAGCATCAAGGTTCCCAGCCACAGTAATGAGTGGGTTGACTGCATCAATACCTGTTAACTGTCGATTCTCTGCGTCGAGCAACGTCTGTAACTGAAGAGTGACGGTTGTCATCGTCGGTAGCGTGAAGTTACCGGACATAGCGATACTGGAGGTCTGGGTACTGACAATCAAATGATCCACGTTCTGAATGGTTGCCCCATCAAAAGCGCCGGCTTTGAATTCCACAACGTCAGTCTTATAGTCCGTGCTACCAAAAATAGATCCGGTGGTTCTTGCCTCATCACCTTCCTGTAGGAAGTTCAGCGAAGATTTCGCCGACGAGAAGTTGATGGCATTAACCGTGGTATTGTTGCCGGTGATCAGACCGTTATTGACATGCACACGACCGATGACGGTTCCGTTTACCTCTATCGCACTGTCACTGGCGGCTTTAATTTCCCCACCATCTGAAACCATAATGGCAGCATCACTTTCTCCCCGCCCCCCTGTTCCACCAAGCTGGGCATTAGCCGCGACATAAACAGCATTTTTATCAGCAGCGGTGGCTTCAATTTTGGTGTTGGCGCCCCGGGCTGCTACAAAGTCAGTTCTGGAATAGTGACCCAGGCTCACTGCGTGCTCGGTGGTTGATTGGCTGACACCGCCCTCTATAGCAGTGAAACCACCCGTCAGTGCAGCCCAGTTATTTTCAGAGCCATACGCCCAATAAGCTGCTCCCTGATTAGCCGTATGAGAGCCACGGATGAAAACACCGGTTTCAATAGTCCCCTTGTTCTCAAAGGTGCCCGTATAGGTACCGCTGACATAGATACCGGCAGCATCAGAGCCTCCCCCTTGTATAACACCCCCGGTTTCAACCAGTAGCTTACCGATGGCACCACCAACGATATCGATCGCCCGCCCATTGGTGGCAACCATCTGTCCTGATACATTAATGACAGTGTCTGCTTCAGTGCGGGTAATCGTGAGATTTTTGGAATTATGGCCATTGGTGAACTCTCCTCCTATACGCCCATCACTGCCTACATAGAGAGCACTGCTACCTGTTCCCGAAGACTTGATCCGACTGGTGCTTCCCACCAAGATGTAATCCATGTAGGAGTCCGAACCAATATTGACTGCATGATCTTTTATGGCTTCAGAAACACCACCGTTCAAAACGCTGTAACTGCCCTGTACAGATGCCTGGTGAGCAGCGTCCAGACCACTACTCATAAAGGCGTTGCCATTTTCATGTATGGACTGCCCGGTGATGACAATACCGTTTCGAATATGTCCCTGATTCTCCAGAGTGCCTTGAAGCTGGCCTGTGGTATTGACAAAAATGGTGGCTTTTTCGGGAGAGGGTGGTGCACCGGCAGCTGCACTGGTACTGAGCTGTACTTCTGTATCGAGCTTGATACCTCCCAGCCGAGCTTGTACCTCTATTACAGGTGACTCTGCACCTGAATTGATGTCCGCTCCGACCACAATGCGCCGGGTATCATGAATCACAACTGTCTGGGGAGCACTGATATTCCAGTCTTCAGCCTGAGCAGAAGCAGTCACTATGACTAGAGCCAATGCACCGGACACAAAATGATTAAGTGAAGTTTGCACGATCCTTGTGCCTTCCCTGTTCTCACTGCTGGTTCAAATCATTACCGGTCAGCTTCCAAGCTTTTTCCGGTATCTGCTCTTTTAATCGGATCATTCAGAGAATGTCTTAGCTTTGAACCGGTAAATCACAAAAAAGACAGATAGAAAACACCCCCAATAATCACGCCACTGACTAACAAATGCATGATACAGAAGCCCATAATATCTCTGGCCTGAAGTCCGGCGACGGCAAGAGCAGGGAGGGCCCAGAAAGGTTGAATCATGTTGGTCCAGGCATCTCCCCAGGCAATCGCCATAGCTGCTTTAGCGGGCTCTACTCCCAGTTCAATCGCTGCTGGAATCATAATGGGAGCCTGAATCGCCCATTGCCCCCCTCCGGACGGGATAAACATGTTGAGCAAACCAGCACTGAGAAAAGTCAGTAGTGGGAAGCTGTCTGCTGAAGCGATAGAAACAAACCACTCGCTTATTCCTGCCCCCATTCCCGAAGACATCATCATGCCCATAATGCCGGCATAAAGAGGAAATTGGATGATAATGCCACCCGCACCTTTCACGCCCTGAGTCACAGCATCGAGAAACCGACCGGCATGACCATGAAGGATCAACCCTAAAGTAAGAAAGAAGAAATTCACAATATCCAGGGTCAAGTTGGCACCGTGACTGGAAAAGTACATCCACAGATAAGCCAGCCCCATGAGTCCCGGCAGCAGGGCTAACAAACGGCTATGCTCTAGCCTTCTGGCCGGAGAATCTATCACTCTGGGCTCTGTCACCAGAGGTTCTGCAAGGCGTTCAGGGTCAACCGTGACGGTCTTGTCCAACCCTCGCATCATCAACCAGTTCAACAAAGGCATGACAACCAGTAATAAACCCAGAATCACCAGATTGAAGTGGGCAAAGATCGTCTCTGAGCTGTGGATCACTCCCATCATGTCTGACATAAAGTGATGCTCTGTCGCTATAGTCAAAGGCACAGAGCCTGATAACCCACCATGCCAAATTAGAAAACCACTGTAAGCACTGGCGATAAGAAGACGGTAATCCGTGGCAGGCTGTGCTCTGGCCATATGTTTGGCAAACAGGGCTCCGACGATTAAACCAAAACCCCAGTTAATCCAGCAGGCAACAAATGACACCAATGTCACCAGCACAATACCCTGTCCCGGGGATCGGGCCAAATTAGATGTTTTCTCAAGAAATCGATGAACAATCGGTGCAACTGCCAGAACATAGCCTGTTACCAAAACCAGTACCATCTGCATGGTGAAGGTCAGCAGCTTCCAGATGGAATCCCCCCAGAATTGAATCATTTCTGCAGGAGTATGTTGAGTAAATAAAATACCCAGAATAAAGGCTAACAAAGTCAGCATGACAGCCAGAACAAAGGGATCAGGCAAATAGCGACGCATCAGGTGGTCAAAGAACCCGGTCAGTCTCTGCATGGTTGCTCCTGTTGTTTTTTTAATCACATTGTTGAGCCATGACCTGAATACTCAGGCTATAGAGACATGGACCCTGAAAATAAGATAGCCTTCTTCCTTCTGAATTCCAGAAAGATGAATCGAAATCTGATAGAACAGTTAATGTTGAACCGAGAAAAAGCTGAAGCCTTATTCAGGCTTTTGCTCAAATTCCCACTGAATGCCATAGGGATCGACAAAATAGAAGTAACGAATGCCCGCGACCATCTCCCTGACACCTCTCCGTGACACCTCTCCGTGATTCCGGATCCAAATTCATGGTTTTATCAAAGAAGGTAAATTCCTGATCGGTGATTTCGTCAATCTTGAAAGGCCGATAGTCGGGTGAAGAGTTCATCCTGAGAAGGTAGTTTCAAAAAACGGATAGACACTTCTACATCATCAGGTTGATCAAGAAAGCCCGCCGAACGGGCAAAGCCTCTATTTTTGAAATGAGGGAAGTCCAGAACAGGTTCAGCAAAAAATGCCTCTGAATAAAAACGGGTGGCCCGATCGATATCATCGACCACAATATTGATATGACTTATACCCATCGCCTTTCAAGATGCTACGTTGTTGCCAGCGTTCGCTCACCCTGATCACCTACTACTTGTAGGCTCACAGGGCTTCGCTCACTTGTCGCCTGGTAGCATCTTGAAATCCAATGGGTATAGAAGCTTAATGCTCTCTTTAATTTTCAGGAATAATAAAGTTCCCGTACCCAAAAATGTAGTGTCGTCATTCTTCCAGGCTTTGGAAGCCAGAGTCCGATCTCCTGAGCTGTTACAGCGCACTGCCAGGTCGGCTCGTCCACCACCGGGCAGAATGAGCCTTTCAACTTTGCGCGGTAAGGTCTTTGCGCGGTAAGGTCTTTGCGCGGTAAGGTCTTTGCGCGGTAAGGTCTTTGCGCGGTAAGGTCTTAAGGAAAATACCGTCTTTTGCCAATAGCTGGAATTCACACCCCTCTGGAGCAGGAATACTCAACCACTGCATAAAAGATGAATTGATCAGTTGCAAGCGCCTCCACTGTCCTTTTTCCAGTTCCAAAAAAGGCTGATACTGACCGTTAGCAGAGATAACAATGGCTACCGGATGGATGAAAGCTTTACCTTATATGCGCCCGCTCTCCACATCCTGAAAAAAACTGACCAGGGCTTCTTTGTAATTTTCCGGATCGTCCCACATGCTGCAATGGCTACCGTTATCGCAAAGTACCAGTCTGCTGTGAGGCAGTATGGAAGCCATCTGTTTCTGATCATCTGGAGCCATAGTGTCGTAACGGCCTGAGAGCACCAGGGTTGCAACCCGGATCTCAGCCAGCTCGTTCCAGCGATCCCACCCCAGCAAATTGCCCGTGAAGACAAACTCATTATTTCCCTGCATGGTGTTGTATACCTGATGATTCATATGATCAAAAGCACGACTTAACGATTCAGGCCAATGTGGCAGCCTGCAGATGTACTTTCGGTAAAGGTGCTCCTTCAGCAGAGACTGATACTCTTCATTGTCGAGCTCATCTTGTGCTTCATAGTGCTTCATTTTTTCAATCACATCTGGAGGGAGTTGCTCCCGGAGATGGTTGATATGAGCCATATAGGAATGAATACTGCCGGTAATACCAGCAAGAACAAGTCCCTTCAGATGACGCTGGTATTTAAGCGCATATTCAATAGCCCAAAGTCCTCCACAGGAGTGACCGTAAAGATAAAAATCTTCCAGACCCAGCGCTTCCCGAACCTGCTCAATTTCACTAATAAAACGTTCCAGTTGCCAGAGCGATTCATCCTCGGGCTGATCTGAGCACCACGATCCCAGCTGGTCATATAAAATGACTTCAACACCCTGCGGGGCCAGAAACTCTTCAAGGCATTCCAGATATTCATGGGAGCAACCCGGCCCACCATGCAGAGTCAGTAACTTTACTGGTCCTGAGCCTACTCGCTGAGTCCAGACCCGATAGCCATTATCCAGTGTTATCCACTGAACACCTGGGGCTTTGAGCTTGTCTTGCTTGGTCATCATGCCTGTACGCTGTTGGTTTTTACCGAAAAAAAGATGCCATCCGAGGGTGAAATAATTCTCTTTGCTCATGGCTGTTCAACGGGTTCAGTTTAGGCAGTTTCTGAAAAAAAGAGGCGGCCTGACAGCAATCAGCTATTTTTCAAAAGGTCAGATATATACGTAATTTGTTTTTCTTTTCACTGGTTTGCGAACTCTTCACATGAAAAAAATGCTCTTGGTTGCGCTGACAAGCTTCCCTCTCATGGCTGACGCCGATACCTCTTCAGCTTGTCAGGATATTTATGGCAAGGCAGGTCAATCTTCCTTTATCACAGGGAAGAACCTCTCATCAGGAGAAACGTTTACAGGACATCTGACCGCAGGCGTTTATCAGGACAGTTTTCTGTCCATCACCTCCGGACAGCTGAACATTTTCAACCCATCTACCCATGCCCGGTATGACCTGACACTCTCTAACTTAACCAGCCTGTGCAGGGATAACGGCCATGATTACTCTGACTCACTGGAACTGAAATGGAGCCAGGACCATCCGATTATACCCGATCTGTATGGTTTCAATGTGAGGCTTCTGGGAGATCAATGTTATGCAGGGGTTACTCGATCATTCAGTGGACAGTCTTCTTTTGAAATGATTACCTTTTGTGTTAACCAGCAGCAGACTCAAAGTTTAGAAAGCATGCTCAAAATACCTCTTCTCAAACAGAAAGTGTGCACTGAAACCCGCTTGTTAGATAAAACCCATCTCACTCAGAGTCAGTGCCGGAAGTTATTCAATAGCCAGCGAACAATGATCAGGCCACCTGCCTCTGTACTCTGACCAAAATCGCTCAACACTGATGGAAAGCCACGTCAAGAGCCACTCTTCAGGCAATTAACAGGCAATTAACAGGCAATTAAAAGTGATAACGGAACTTGGCATTAAACGCATGAGAACGATAATGCTGGCTCCAGCGATAGTCGTACCCGGTGCGTACAAACCAGTTACTACCCATATCAAAGTACAGACCAAAGCTGGTCAGATAACGCTGGCGGTCACGCTCCGGGCCTTCAATATAGGCAGAAGGACCACCTGCCAGGAAGGTGTACTGAACCTTTGAACCCGTAGTGTTCAAATCACTGTAGGCTTTAAAGGTAAAGTCTGGCTCAACATAGCTGGTACCATTATGGAATAGCCCACGTAATGTGAAGCCTAATCCCATTTCCAACGCACTGTAGTCCTGAATTTCAATTTTCTGTTCGGTACCGACATTACCTTTTTCTTCATAGGCGTCGAACCTTACCTGACCGTAATTGAACTCTACAACAGGTGTGAACTCCCAAGTATCAGAAACGGCAAAACGTACACCGGCTACTGTCTTCAGATTCCACTGTTTGCTCGTATACTCACCGGTGATTTTCTGGTTCTGAACCGTTTTGTCGGTTTCATTCTGAGCGGTGCCCAGTGTCAGCAAGGTATCGACGAAGTAACGACCTCTCTCCCAGCTGCCATAGACCGTACCTAGAAAGTTATGACTCTCTGTTGAACGATCACCTTCCGTGTTTACCACACCAAAGCCATAAGTAGCCGCTACTCCCATTCGGAAGCTATCCAAAACCACGGAATCTACACCGAGAACAATGCCGCCAGCCCGGTTATTAAATCCATCACTGCCATTTTTCTTATCATGGTTACCTTCCAGATACATCGCTTGCCCCCAGAAGGTGCCACCATTTATCAGCGTGTAATCCATCTGGCGAATCTGACGATAGCGGCTGGTTGATACCGCATCTTCATCCGGCTCATACGCCTGTTGATCATCCTCTTCTTCTCTGGCTTCTTCTTCATCGTCGTAACTATTGCCGTAGAGTCCAAAGCCATAACCATCGTCACCAAAGTTCAGACCTCCGGCTCTCAGGCTGTCGATCCGGTCAAAGACTATATTCTGGGTAGCCAGAGCTATTTCTCTTGGCGCAATATGAGCATAACCGGTGGTATCTGCCCGAACATCATCTTCAATATCCCCTACAACGTCTTCTTCCTGATTCAATGTGGTCAGAATTTGCTGGGACTTCACAGGATCTGCGTTAGGATCAAGAGCAGCCAACAGAGCCTGTCCCATAACACCGTTAATATCTTCAGAAGTACTGGCTTCCAGACGTACCTTGATGTTGTTGTTTTCCACGTATGTTTCGGTCTGTAACAGAACACTCCCTGAGTCCACATCAATCAGATTCACTGCATCACCGGCCACTCCCTGAGCATCCACTACCGTGATCACAGGACCTGAGCGATAAAGGTTCAGATAGGCATTGTTGTCTTCTGGTACAAAGACCAGATTACTGCGGTCAGCATGGGCATAAACGGTGCCTGTTGATGTGATCAGTGACTTACCCGCATTGAAATTATCATCCAGGTACACCGTGGTTTTGCTCGGTAATGTAAAGTCACCGTGCATCTTGATGTAGGCGTCATCACTAATGATCAGATGCTCGACACCGGTCAGATTCCCTTCAAAAGAACCTTCCCGGATAGAGACGGTATCGGTTGCCTGGCTACTGCCCTGAATGCGTCCTCTGGTATACGAGGACGCTCCATTTTGAACAAAGTTCAAGGCAGTATCAGCGTTGGCATAATCAACGGCATAAGCGGTCGTATTGTTGCCCAGCTGACCACCATTGCTGACAGAAATATTACCAGAAAGGGTGCCGTCTACTTTGATTGCAGCACTGCCCACATTGCCAGTACCCGTGATCAAACCACCTGAAGTAATCCCGATGCCGGTAATACCGTTACCCAATTTGGCATTGTCCGCCACATAAACGGCAGACTGCCCATCAGCATTGGCCTTGATAGCACTACCGCTACCAGTAACTTCGATAAAATCAGTTTCAGAATATTCATCCAGATGCACGGCATGAGTCGCATTGGAACTCACAGAGCCACCACTCATAACCCGATAGCCACCAGCTAACTTCGACTTGGCCGAACTGCTGCTACCTTTTGCATAGTAGGCTTGGGTGCTGGAAGTATGAGTACCATCGACCGTAATACCGGAAGCCACTTCACCCTGGTTATAAATCCTACCGGTGTAACTACCACCAATCTTGATACTACTGTCAGCAGCTTCGCCGGCATAAACCAGACCATACTGACCAATGTTCATGGCACCTCTGGCAGTGCCTGCAATATCAATGGCATGGCCCAAAGTAGAAGTGACCTGTCCATCAATGGTGACCGCAGTTGTCCCTTCAGTAGTGCCCAGTGTTCCTCCATTAGCGACGTAGATTGCACTCTTGTCACTGGCCAGGCTGGTCAATAATCCAATTTGACTGGCTGTAGAGTAACTGGTGCCTTTGATGGCGACACTCTCAACAGTACCACCACTTTCAATCGCTAATGCATGATCACTATTGGCTCGGTGGCGACCACCTAGCTCTACCGAAACAGCTTTGATATTACCATCGCTGCGTACCGTACCTGCGAGAGTACCTGCAACAGTCACATTATCAATCGTTGTTCCACTTCTGGCCCGAATCGTTTCACTGGTATCAATACCCAGAGTACCACCGGACTCAACCACCACTCCAGTCACATTGGAAGTGCCTTCGGTAAGAATTTCAGTTCCACTGACAGAGAAGGCAAAACCACCATTTTTAACCACATAATTACCGTCAACCGACGCATTACCTGTTAAGTAAAGAAGAGGACCTGAAGTGACCTGATGGAGGTTAGAAACATCAATATCGCCCATAATAGCGCCAAGGTTTCTGATAGCACCCGTGTAAACATTGTTGATGGCAATGGCGCCATCGGCAGTGTCACCCGTCAGCGTTGCCCCATCGTCAACACGAATCACACCGGTCACAACCCCATCCATCTGTATGGCATACCCTGATACCGATGACACAGTGCCTTCAATATCAATAACCGTATCTGTTTCCAGACGATTGACCCCAGTACCTGCACTACTATCACTGCCACCCAGCTGGCCACCACTGGCAATACGAATAGCATTATTACCCCCGGCACTTCCAGCTGTTCCAGCAACGGTGCTCACAGTGCCTGAAACCACAACCGAGTCAACATACGAGTAGCCGCCCACCACCAGCGTATCGGTACCAGTCGAAGTCACTGTGACACCGTCATCAATGGTGTAGCCGCCACCCTGATCATTGACGCCGACCAATGCAGCCCGGTCACTCACCAACCCTTGAGAGAGATAAGCCTGATTGGCTGCAGTCTGATTCTGGTCGATATAGATACCACCGCGAATCACACCCCGGTTTTCTATAGAACCATTATGTGTACCGGATCCATCCAGCAGAATTGCAGCATCCGTTGCCCCTCCCTTGCCTGTTATAGATCCGGTAGCGTTAATCATTAATTTACCGGTCAAGGCGCCCTGGACTTCAATAGCGGCACCTCCATCAGAAGTAAGGTCACCGCTCAACGTAAGGGCCTCATTACCCTCAGCCCCACTATTGAGATGAGCATTCTCGGCAATATAAATGGCTCTTTTGTTTGTTCCAGTGCTTTTTAACTTTGAACCATTGTGAATGGTGATATTGGATAACTCGGAGTGTGAATCGAGAAAGAGGGTATCTGCTGAGGAAGTCACTTCTTTGCTGTTGTTGACAATAAAGCGGCCACTCATAGTGGCTTTTTGCGAGCTACTCACCCCTTGCGAGTAATAAACTGACTCAGATGAACTGACATTTTCCTCAAGCAAGATATTGCCGTTAATGCTCCCCTTGTTATGAATGGCACCTTGCAAAGAACCGTTATTTTGCAAGTGAATCACTCCAGTAATACTACCTTCATTTTTTATAGCTGCGCCTGAACCTGAAGTGGTTTTTAGTGCTCCATCAGCATTGATGTTCAGAACTGTTTGAGAATCATTACCGTTTCCAAGAGTACCTCCATCCTTTACATACAATGTATTCTCAGCAGCAGTGTGGGTGCCATAGATATCAATAACATTACTTATCCTACCGCCGTTTTCTACTTCGACACTGCCGGTATATGTTCTATTACTGTTAATTTTGATTGAGCCACCTGCACCACTCAGGGTGCCACCCACTGAAGTTATACCGGTCACATTAGTATCTACATTTAGAGCCAACCCACTGGTACCTGTGGCATTGACCATCGCACCGCTCTCAATGGATATGATGGTTTCGGCCTCGTCAACTGAGTTATCATCAACTCTGGAGCCGCTTGCTAACTGAATGGCATGCTTGCTGGCAGCTTCAGCTATCAATGAACCACCGGTAGACACTTTGATCTGGTCAACTCGAGAACCACTCAGAAGGTTTACGACATGATCACTCGTGGACTTTACTGCACCCCGGGCATCATAAGTCCCCGTCAGGGTTGAACTGTTATTACCGAGGTAAGCAGCTCCAGTAGCAGTCTGCGTTGTCACAATAACACCAGAACCAATAGAACCACTGTTACTGATTGAGCCATCAATGATTCCAGTACTATTGATGCCATTGGTGATAGTGGAGTTGTTATTGATAGTGCCTGATATAGTTCCGGTGTTCACAATGTCATCAATAGTGGCGTCGTTATCGATGTTTCCGGTCATGGTGGCGGCATTGGTAAAAGTTTTGATAGTGCCACTGTTATTATCTATCGAGCCTGTGAAGGTACCGCTGTTAGTGATTGCTTCTACAGCCCCGGTATTCGCGATATTTCCCTCTATCGTGCCATTATTCACAATGCCTGTGGTCACACTACCAACAACATTAATGGCATTGGTGCCACCTTTCAGTTTTGCACCAGCATCATTGGAGACCGTAATAGTACCCACACTACTGGTGCCGCCAATAGAAACAGCATTCGCTCCCGTTGTGACCACATCTCCGGAGACGGTATAGCTGGTGAGAGTTGCCGAGCCACTCGAACTGTACGCTGCTGCCGAACCGGCATTTTGATCCTTAACCGCAATGGTTCCTATCGTGTTGGCATTGGTGATGCTGCCAGTAATGGTTCCGGTACTGTTGAGGGTGGTAATATTGCCTGCTGCAGCATTATTGATATTGCCGTAAATATTCCCACTGTTGGTGATGGTTCCGATGGTTCCGCCATTATTTATGGTGCCACCGTTATCTGTAGAGTCACCCAGAGCACCATTCGCGCCAATACCGAGATTAGTAATATTACCTGTGGCATCGAGATTGATAGCGGTGCCGCCTGGATTGGCTTTGAGTGTGCCATTCACAGTCAGGTTGGTAATCGTTCCGTTACTGCCTGAAGCCTGTCCCAGAGATATCGCTGTAGCACCTGAAGAAGAGACTGAACCATTGGCCTGGACGGTATAATTGGTCAGACTGCCACCCGCAGAAGAGTAAACATTACCACCACTGGTTTGACTGGTTAACTCAACATTGGTCACAGTCCCTTCGTTATTAATATTACCGGTGATGGTGCCTGTGCCTGACGTTGAAATAGTCGTCACAGTGCCATCCACTTTGACTGCGTTCTGGTTAGTGGTATCGGTTGTGGATAAGTTGCCGCCGCTGTTTACTGCCAATGTGTCTAGAGAAGTGCCAGTACCAATGGAAATCGTGTTGTCATCCGATGAGACATTGCCATTAATGATCATTCCGCCAGTCAGCGTGCCGGTACCGGTTGATTGATAGGCCGAATTGTTTGCACCCGATGCGGTAACCGTTCCCAGTGTTACCCCACCCGTGATACTTCCGGTATTGGTGATCCCGCCAACAATGGTTCCGGTGCTGTTAATGCCTTCAATGAGGCCACCGTTGACGATATTACCGGTAATGGTTCCGGTATTTTCAATGCCTGTTTGGCTGGGGCCATTACCTATCGTGGCATTATTGGTCAGAGTAATATCACCATTAATATTGCCACTGTTGGACACCTTGTTAATTTTTGTCGTGCCACCGTCCAGAACAATAACATTGCCTCCACCCGTTCTGGTGAGTGAGCCACTACTGACGGTGACCGTGTCAATGGTGCCACCATTGGTAAGAGAAATAGTGTTGCCACTGGAGCTGACGGTACCTGAGACAGTGAAGCCACCCGTCAAGCTGCCATTATTCGATTCATACGCAGATCCGCTGGCGCTTTGATTACCCTTAATTTCAATACCACCGGTTATAGTGCCTTCATTAACAATACTGCCACGAATTGTGCCATCGAGATCCGCTGCTTTACTTGATGAAGAAGACAGGCTTGCACCGCTTTTTACTTGAAGGATCACTTCACCCGGATTGTCCCCCAGAGTTCCGCCAGATGTGGTTTTAATCGCATCGCCTGTGGCATTGTGGGTACCGCCAACAATAATCGCATCATTAACTGCACCCGTAATCTCAATGCTCCCGGTATAAGTGCCATCGATATTAATCGCACCTTTTTCTGTACCACCTGAAGACGTTTTCTGTTGGCCTGATACCACACCAGAGATGTCGATTTTGCCTGTAGCGGTACCATTTGTGGATATATTGATGGCTGAGGAACCTGTTGAAGAGACAGCACCATCTATATCAAGAATTGTGTCCGTTTCATTTCGTACAATGTTACCTTCGCTGCCACCAATGTCAGTGTTATTAAAGCTTCCCCCCAGTTGACCATCGGCTCCTACATTGATGGCTGAGTGTGGGCCTGTATTGGTCAGAGATGAACCAGTCTCAACGTTGATGTAATCGATATAACCATTTTGACCAATAGACACGGTATCTGAAGTCGAAGATGAAGCAGTGGCGTTATTATTGACAATAAAGCCTTCATGAATGCTGGCGTAACCACTGCCATTAGTAACTGACAGAACACCTCCCGCGATGGTTGTATTACCAGAGATGGTTATTCCGTTATCAATATGGCCCATATTAGTGATAGTGGCACTGACAGTACCCCCATCATTAATCTGAATAGATCGGCCTGAAGTGGAGGTGACCTTGGCCCCTCCGTTGATAGTGATACCTGCTGCAGTACCAGCTCCACCCGTATCAGTTGTACCTTGAATAGTGATGGCATTATCACCAGTGACATCTCTATCCCCAGTCACATTAACAATGTCTGTAGCTATATCGGAACCTGAAGTACTCCTAGCTATTGCTGATGTGTCAACAGGGTAATCTGTCGCCCACACAGGCCCAGCCGCCACAAAGCCCACCAGTGCTGGCACGATGAATTGACTGATAAATCGATTCTGCAACTGCACAGTCCCTGTGCTCCCCTAAATCCGGTTATTGCATCCAGAACATCTTCCCATCTGGTTCCTATGCTCCTGCTTGGGAACCCATCCCAACGTCCTTGAAAAAGACCAAGGTATGCATTCCCATGGAGAACCGTGGAAACGAGTATCGAAAATGATCTGGCGAGAGATACCTTGTGATATGATCGGCGGTCTGTGGAAAACTTTCTATAACAATTGTGGATAAGTACAAATGCCATCAACAGCAAATATTTATATACAGAGTCTTTTGACGGCTAATGGCCTTTATTTAAGGGGGTCATAATTTTTATTGATCGACTAATCCTATAGAACAACCTGTGCATAAAAAGTGTATAACCGGTTATTCAGAGGTACTGGCAGGATTTGAGTTCCTTATATTTGGCTTCCTATTTTGATGGTTGCCTACTTTCCAGAATAGGCAGAGAATCACCGTTTTGTTCAGACAGCTTGCAATAAATCAATAGCTTGAAGGCAACCAGTCCTCTTCCATAACTTGATCAAAAGTCCAGGGACAAATCTCTGGAAAGCTATGCTCATCCAGTTGTTGATGTTTCATTACATATCGGTTCATTTCTTTAATCGCCAGCAGCTTTCCATCTGGATACGCTTCATTCATGCTTATATTCAACATGCTCTTTAGATGAGGCCGCTTCTTAAGGAGCTTTCTAATTGCAATCCTTGTCCGGTCTATGGTTGCCATCCAATCTCTGCAATTGTAAGGCTCAGGGAGAATGGGATTTAAAATCCGAACCTGGTAATCGTATTTCAGCAGGTGGAGCAGGAGAGTGGTCAAACGAGATTCCAGCGTATCCAGCTCACTTCCCATATCATCAATTTCCCCAATAAGGTTATCCACATCCAGTTGGTCAAATTGACGGTTGGTCAGATACTCCTTTTGCTGCTCAACCCAGCGATAATAGTCTGTCTCGTATAGATCTTTCACGACTTGCCTCCTATCCAGCCCAAGCTTGAAAAGTGTAGACTATGACTTCTTCTCTTCTGGTATCACCACATCAAATGGCAACCCCTTTCTCAAGGCGATCTGACTGAAATAGATATTAATGGCTTGTGAGGTCGTTAGTCCCAACTTACGGAGTACTTCTTCCGCTTCATCCTTTAACGCTTCGTCGATACGAGCTCTTACTGTGGTTTCTTTAGCCATGTTTTTATCTCTCCAATGACACATTTTTGATCGTAATCAACGATTTCTTCCATGGTACAGGAAACCTGTAGCTTCCGGATGAGTTCTTCCCGGTACGCTTTTCCCGATAAGTGTTAAACTATCTAGATTCTGTGGCTGCTTACACATTCGCTGTGGGCATTTCTGCCAGCTTTTAATTCGCTGTAGGCACTTTTAAATTCGCTGCAGGCACTTTTAAATTCGCTGCAGGCACTTTTAAATTCGCTGCAGGCACTTTTAAATTCGCTGCAGGCACTTTTAAATTCGCTGCAGGCACTTTTAAATTCGCTGTAGGCACTTTTAAATTCGCTGTAGGCACTTTTAAATTCGCTGTAGGCACTTTTGTCGAAGCAACTCGATAACGCATTCCGGAGGAATCAAGTTAATGGGCCGACGCCATAAAACCCACTCTGTTCAGGTAGGACACATCACCATCGGTGGCGATGCCCCTGTCGTAGTCCAGTCCATGACAGATACGGATACTGCTGATGTGGAGCGTACGGTTGAGCAGATCAAGCTTCTGGCAGACGCTGGTTCTGAAATTGTCCGGGTGACGGTCAATACCGAAGAAGCCGCTGCAGCAGTGCCTGCAATCTATGAAAAGCTGGCACAACAAAATTACCACGTGCCCATTGTCGGTGACTTTCATTACAACGGTCACACACTGCTGACAAAATACGATGAAACAGCTCGTCTGTTGCACAAATATCGTATCAATCCTGGCAACGTTGGCTTTGGTAACAAAAAAGATGACCGCTTCAACACTATGATTGATGTGGCCATTAAGTACGATAAGCCCATTCGTATTGGGGTAAACTGGGGCAGTCTGGATAAAGAATTATCCACTCGTCTTATGGATGAGAACGCTCGTTCTGAACAGCCTAAATCCTCTCAGGAAGTCCTTCACGAAGCTTTGGTCCTGTCAGCACTGACCAGTGCTGATGCTGCTGTCGAAAGAGGACTGGGTGCCAACAAAATAGTCATTTCCTGCAAGGTCTCCCGGGTACAGGATCTGATCAGTGTTTACGAGATGCTTGCCGAACGCTGCGAATATGCTCTTCATCTGGGTCTCACCGAGGCAGGTATGGGCAGCAAGGGCATTGTATCTTCCAGTGTTGCCATGGGCGTACTGCTTCAGCAGGGCATTGGTAACACCATCCGAACCTCTTTGACCCCCGAACCCACTGGCAGCCGTGACCGGGAGGTCATTGTCTCACAGCAAATCCTTCAGGCATTGGATGTCCGCAGCTTCTCGCCCGAAGTGACTGCATGTCCGGGTTGTGGTCGAACTACCAGTACTTTCTTCAGGGTGTTGACCGATGAAGTTGACGCCTTCCTGCGAGCCAAAATGGTCACCTGGCGCCACAAGTTTGTTGGTGTAGAAGAAATGAAAGTGGCTGTTATGGGTTGTATCGTCAATGGTCCTGGTGAGAGCAAGCATGCCAATATTGGTATCAGTCTGCCAGGAACAGGTGAAGCACCTTCAGCACCTGTCTTTGTTGATGGTATAAAAGTCACAACCCTTAAAGGTGGTAACATTACCGAAGAATACAAAGAAATGATCGAGGAATATGTTCACAAGACTTATTCCCCTCGAGAAAACCTGATTGCCAGTCAATAACCGCAGTATCGCTATAGCCTTGTAAAAGCCCGCTCTGCGGGCTTTTTTATTGAGCAAAGCTTCACCGGTTTACTCAGAAACTGTTTCCTGCCCCGCCTAAATGACAAGCCATTAGTAGAAGCGATGCGAGAAAAGTCAGACTCACTGAATAGGCAGCAGCGTTAAACGATATTGAGCGTCACCCGGTAAAAAGGGAGTTTCCCGTGCCTCGACCCAATCCATATAACCTTTTTTGAAAAAGGGAGACAAGGGGTGACCACTCTGCCCACCCGGCATATGAAAAATAGCGTTTTCCTCCCGACCTGGCGCAACAATCATTCGTTCTGATACTCCTTTGTCCGGATGCTGAGCTCTGGGCATCCAGCTGTCTCCTTCCAAAGGTACAGCGGGCATATTCAGAAACTGTCCCAAGACCGGAATAGCACTACTGAGCGGATGATGAATTTTTGCGGTATTCCTTTGACCCCAGGTCGCCTCAGCCAATGTGTCGGCCCCTCCCAGATCAACCACTAATTCATCAATGGTTTCCAGGAACAGCTCATTCCAGCTGGAGTATTCAGAGCTCAACCAGTTCATGGGTTGTTCCTGATATAGCCTCAGTAACATCTCATTTTCATGATTGATCTTTTGCAGCCAACTGTCTTCTATACCCACCTTTGCATCAGTAGCCAAAGACATGAAATAACGACCCAGGAATTTCATTACTTTCAGCTTGAGAGCGTCATGAAACTCTCTGACGAGTCGGTAACCCACATCATCGGTAGCCGCTCTACCAGACCAGGACTCAACAAATTGATGGAATACTTGTCGCCCTGACTTTTCTGATCGTACAGGCTCACCAAGGGCGTTCAGAATAATCTGGCGAAAATTTTCCAGGTAAAGAGCACGGTCATCCAATGCGACATTGAGCAGAGTTTGCTCATCAGCGGTTTCAATAGTCATCAGATCGTCCCGGATCTGCATTTGTCTTGGACCTAAAGCGTAACCACCATTGCCCAGCTTCTCATAGTTTTTACCGGAAACAATGCGGGCATTGGCCGTCCAGATTCTGTTGTGTTCAGGATTGAATATTCGGGGATAATCTTCAGGCGACAGCCAGGCACGCCAGTGACTGTCGGCATCCTGCCATGACAATGGGTAGGAAGTGTCCAGGCCAGAACGGGTAGGAATACGGCCAGCAATTGTCCAACCAATATTTCCTTCTGCATCGCCCACTGTAAAGTTCTGCGGAGGTATGCCACTGGAGTTCGCCACAGCCATAGCTTCTTCAACAGAATTGACTGTTTCCAGATTCATCAGATTGATATTGGTTGCTTCGGGGTCATGGGCTATCCAGCGAAGAGCGTACTGCACAGAGTCATAAGGCGATTCAATCACAGGTCCCCAGCGAGTGCCCCGATATTCAACCACGACGGGGGCTTGCCCTTTTACCTGAATAGTTTCATTCCATATCGTTAAACGTTCTGGCCCCTGAGGCGTCATATAGAGATTATTTTCGCCGAGATCCAGCTCTACCAGATCAACCCAGTCCGCACTGCTGTTGGTAAAGCCCCAGGCTACCTTGCCATTACTGCCCACAACCATTATGGGGGCTCCAGGCAACGTCACACCGGTAATGTTCACAGGCTCACCGGTTTCAGCATCGGGAAAACGAAACTGTGCCCGATACCAGATAGTCGGCACCCGGTGATTCAGATGCATATCATCCTCAACGATGGCACCACCATGATCAGTCAGTTGCCCCGATACAGCCCAGTTATTACTGCCAATCAAGGAGTCTTCTATCAACTCTCCCGTCAATGCCGTATAAAAATCAGAGGGTTTTTCCCGCAAGTTAATCTGCTCAACGCCGGGGGTTTCGGGAATGGGATAGATGCCAGGTTCCACTGGGGCGTCCCAGCGCGTTCTGAGTGGAGACACAAAATCAATGACTTCTGTAGATGTTATCCGACTTAGAAAACCTTTGGCGTTATCAAGCTTAACCTCATCATCATTGAGGTCCATGTACATACTGAATACGGTTAGAAAAGTGTCTTCATTACGCCAGGGTTGAGGTTCTGTATTCAGCAACCAGTACTCAAAGGGCTTGTCCTTCAGATGCTTTAACCCCTGATTCACCCCATGGGTATAGGCCTCCAGAACGGCAAGCTGATTGGGCGTCATTATGGTAACAGCCTGCTTTGCCGTTCTTCTAAAACGATGCTTACGTTGAGTTTTATCGTGTTGGAGAGCGACTTCACCCACCAGTTCAGATAACTCACCTGCAGAGTTTCGACGGTTCAGATCCATCTGGAAAAAACGTTCCTGTGCATGGAGATACCCCAGAGCAAAAGCAATATCAGCACGTTGCTGCCCAGCGATCACAGGAATACCCATTTTATCCCGTTCGATCAAAACTTTGCTGTGAAGTCCTTGAACGGATTGCGTGCCGTCAAGAAGGGGAAGGCTTCGTTGCAACAATATATAGATGGAAAGAGCGATTAGAATGAGCAGACATAATAAGAGGAGCAAGCCTCTTCTGAGCCAAACAGCCATGGTGATACCTTAATTCTTCTTTTAATTATCAGGTGCCGTTCCAGAAGGAACTTATTGACTCTACACCATATCTTGCGCTTTCACAGCTGTTCGATCCCTTTCAAGCACTATCCCTTATAAATCAACTAAGTTTAATTGCATAAACAAATTAAGGATTTGCCCCAAAATAACTTCCCGATTTTCACCCGGACTCCGTTCGCCCTGAGCTTTTCGAAGGGTTATAGCATTGGGCTTCGACAAGCTCACCCCGAACGGATTTTGGGCAGATTTGAATAAGGAAATTATTTGTGGCTACTCCTAAGGAAGATCGACCATGACGCCATCCATAGGAACCTCATTCAAACACGTGGGAAAGATGGCTCTGAAAGGGACTCCCGATGGGTTATACCCATTGGATTTCAAGATGCTACCAGGCGACAAGTGAGCGAAGCCCTGTGAGCCTACAAGTAGTAGGTGATCAGGGTGAGCGAACGCTGGCAACAACGTAGCATCTTGAAAGGCGATGGGTATATGTCATGCAATGAACCCGGGCGCCAGAGTAGGGGCTTTTGTTGGAAAAGGGCTGGGCCGAATGATTTCTGTTCCGATCAAATTCAAAAAAAATCCATCAAATGGACTTTCTCACAGAAGATGAGAATTCCGCCGATGGTATCTAATCCATGACATGGCCTCAAATAGTCCTGTTATCTGACGACTAGTTAACAGGATGCCCTGAAGAAAGGAATCACCCAATGAGAACACCTGTTTCTGTTGCAGCTGCTGCCGGTTACGTCGTGACCATGGGAGTGAAGTCTGTGCCAGATGGTGTGATCCATTCGTTTAATGCTGGCGGAAGAGCAGGGTCCGCCGTTGGTAAACAGTTTGGTCGACTGATCACGTTTCCGGTCAGAAAATGGAAATCCTACTCCCTTAAAAAAGAAGCAGGGGGTCAAGAAACTCTGACGGTCACCAAGCAACTGGAATTTTATAATGCCAAAGCCATCAGGCCTTTCCAGTACTTAGGAGCAACTATTGGTGGAGCTTTCAGTTTACCCCTCTCATTCATCGCTGCTCCCACAAAAGGCCTTTATAACATTCTCAAGGGCATGATCCACTTCATCCGCGCTGTACGTGAACTCAATGCCTCCAATAGTTCTGAAACGATCAAACGAGACCTCTCCCTTCCAGAAACTGTGATTGGTAAGCTCCGTAAAGAAGCAAAACTTAAACCTGAATACCAGGAAGAATTTACCCATGGGAAACATCAGGTGCTTCCATACAGTGTCAAAATAGCGAATGGAGACAACCTTCTCTGGTTCCTGCTTGAGAACACTGAAACGGGTGTGGAAGAAGAGCTCATGCTGAAAATGGAGCAAGATGGCCATTATTCAGTTCGGCATCTGGATAGGGCGCAGGGGCAGTTCAACTGGGCTTCCAAAGTCGAAAAAGAAGGTATGAAACCTAACGACATCGTGAAGCACTACATAGACAATCCGGACAGCTTCAAGCCTCCGGAACAAGTGGTTTGATCCGGCCAGCTTTGCCGGATCAACAGACCGAAACAGTTACTCTTTTTCTTTTGGCTCAGGCTTTTCCTGCTCAATCATTTCCGGTGTTTCAAGACTTATACGCCCTAAGCCACCGCTACGAAACTCGTTAAGCAATATTTCAGATACTTTGTGAAGATCAGCAATACCGCCTCTGCGCATACAATTCCTGCGGGCAGCGATCATATCCATCAGTTCGATATCGGTTGCAGGTAACGTCTCAAGTTGAAAGCAGGTCTTGAGAGCTTCGGGATACGCTTTCAGGAAGTACTCGGCTGCAAACATAGCGATGTCTTCATATTCCAGCACAGCATCTTTGATGGCTCCGGAAATGGCCAGTCGGTAACCACAGGTTTCTGGCTCCAGCTTTGGCCAGAGGAATCCTGGAGTATCAAGAAGAATCATGCCATTTGGCAATTTGATTCTTTGCTGCTGCTTGGTCACCGCAGGAACATTACCCGTCTTGGCAATAATGCGGTTTGCCAGAGTGTTGATCATGGTGGACTTGCCGACATTCGGAATCCCCAGAATCATCGCTCGCATGCCTTTGATGTCGAGCTTTCGCTCAATCATGCTTTCAGCCAGCTTCAAGACACCGCGCACTTTTTCTGGTTGGCTCTGCGTCAGGGCAACGGCTTTGACCCCGTCTTCCTTCTCCATCTCCCTGATCCACCGGTCTGTGATAACAGGATCAGCCAGATCGCTCTTGTTCAACACTTTGATATAAGGCGTTTTATCACGCAGGGAAGGCACCAGAGGGTTTCCGCTGCTGAAAGGAAGACGGGCATCCAGAACCTCGATGATCAGATCAACTTCCGGAACCACTTTCTTGATCTCCTTTCGAGCCTTGTGCATATGCCCGGGAAACCAGTTAATTGCCATAGTAAAACCTCAATGTGCTGAAGGCCGGTATTCTATACGCTCTGGGGCCATCTAGTAACCCAGGCTTTTATCTATCTCCGGAGGCATTTCTCCCTGCTCTATCTGTGCAACATCAGCCACTATCTGTTCCAGTGCCTGCTCAATCGGAGTGGGAGCCGCAATGTGTGGTGTAATGATGACTCGACTGTTCTTCCAAAGAGGATGTTTCTTTTCCAACGGCTCTATCTCAAACACATCCAGCATGGCACCCCTCACGTGGCCTGATTTCAAAACGTGCTCTAAAGCCTCTAGATCAAGTACATCACCACGCCCTCCATTTATTAGAACACTGTCTTTAGGTAACTGCTCCAACGTTTTCTGGTTCAGCAGTTTTTGAGTCGCTGGTGTCGAAGGCAACAGGCTGACAAGGGCTCTAGAGTGTTTCAAAAGATGCTGTAATCCTTCATCACCCGCTACACATTTCACTCCCTCAATCTGTTTTTCCGTTCGGCTCCAGCCAATCACGGGAAAACCTAGCCCACTGATAGTTTTAGCCACAGCCTTACCTATAACTCCCATGCCCAGAACACCAACGGTCCAGTCTGACTTTGGGTCAATTCTGTGCTGCTTCCATAAAGGAGAGGACTGCTGTTGTCGGTATAAATCAAAATCCCGGTAAAAGTGAAGGAGGCCATACGTAACGTAATCCGACATGTACTCTTCCATGCCAACGCCCCGCAGTTTGAAAACGGGAAGGTCTGCAGGAAGGCTATTAATATTCACAAGGCTATCAACGCCCACCCCCTGATTAAACACAGCTTTCAGACGGCTCTGTTGCACAAAAAAAGAGTCGGGTGGTTGCCAGATAACAGCATAGTCGGCCAACCAGTCATGGCTCTCTTCTTCTACCCAGTGACGTACATCTGCATCTGGAAAAGCTTTTTTGACAGCTGCAGTCCAGACCTCACCATCTTTCTTGTTGTATACAAGGATTCTCATCTATCTGGACACCTGAATAGATAACTTAAATGCTTAGTGATTAAAGATGTGTCCCGATTCACGACCAGGAAAGGCTTGCCCATAAGTCAGAATAGAGCGGCCTTTTTTACCCTCTGGATCCTGCACCAGAATGGTCACTCTATTCTCTTCAACAGGATATAGAAAACGGGTTTCACCTGCTTCAAGCTCTTTATCTGCCACTACTCGGCCTGAATCCGTTTTTATCCGCACCCGGGCAGATTGCACTGGCTCTGAGTCAGAGATATAAGCTTTGACCTTAACGTATCCTGAGGGGGAAGATTCAGTATAAACCTGAAGAGGGTATTTACTGTTGTGTACCTGCAAAGCGGAACACCCTGTTAATAGTGTTATCAACAGTAGATATAAAGCAGCTCTCATAATCTTCTCCTACAGCTTGCAGGAGAAGAATAAAGACTTATGTTTTAGATCGAAAGGATCTTTAACCAATGCTTAAAAAGGCCAGGGTGTGGATTCAGCCCCACCGTCCACTTCAAGTGTCTTGCCGGTAATCCATCGTGCGGCTGGAGACGCCAGAAATACTGCAGCATTCGCAATATCTTCAGGCTTACCCATTGCTTTCATAGGTGTCCTCTCTATAACCGCTTGCGTAGAGGCTTCATCCAGAAACTGCTCCAACGCTTCAGTCATGATCGCGCCAGGAGAAATAGCATTCACTCTGATAGTCGGTGCAAATTCTGCTGCAAGCAGGTGGGTGAGATGATCTAGTGCTGCTTTAGAGGTTCCATAACTGCTGAAATTCTTTTGACTGTATCTTGCTGCAGCTGAAGTAATATTGACGATACTACCACTCTGCGCTTGAAGATGAGGCGCAACAATACGACAGAGATTAAACGCAGTAGTCACATTAAACTCAAAGTCCCGAGTCAGTTGTTCACCCGATACGGACATAGCAGGCCCGGGGCGAGCACCTCCAGCGTTGTTAACCAGAATATCTACCTGCCCCATCACCTCCAGGGTCTGAACCACCAAGGCATTTAACGCAGACTCATCCATCACGTCACAGACAACTGCCAGTGACTTCACACCATACTGACTGGCCTGCTCAGCTACAGCATCGATATCAGCCTGAGTTCTGGCAACACAAACCACATTGGCTCCCGCTTCTGCAAAAGCCAACGCTATGGCTTTACCAATACCTTTGCCTGAACCAGTGATAATCGCGGTCTTACCCTTGAGGGAGAAATTATCCTGATGTGTCATAACTACAGTTCTCGTTGGAATTATTATTGTGGTGACAGACTAACTCAAACGAGAATTAAAGTACGAAACTTAATTTGTAGATATCTACACTATTTTGAAAATTCCTAACTTAACGATGGCCTGCCAGCGCTAATAAAGTGCCAGCCCCCATGAAGGTTGAGCCAAAAATCTTTCCTGAAAACGGGCTGGTCAACCAGCTCTGACAGCGACCTTTGATATGGTGCGCCAGTAAACTGTAGAAGAGGAGGCAACTGAAAGAAAAAAACATCAGTGTCGTTACCATAATTGTAAACTGTGGCAGCAATGACCCCGAAATATTAATAAACTGAGGAAAAAGTGCCATGGTAAACACCAGAGCTTTTGGATTGGTCGCTGCTACTAACAGGCCCTGGATGTATAAATGAAGCCCATGTTTACGAGACTCCCCTTGATCATCTGACAAGGAGATAGACAGACCTTTTCGCCAGAGGTTCACACCCAAATACACCAGATATCCTGCACCAATAACTTTCACCGCAGTAAATGCCAATGCCGAGTACATAATGAGAGTACTGAGCCCGAGCACTGAACAGGTAGAAAGCAACAATAAACCCGTCAGATTACCGGCAATAGCAAACAGTGGTCTTACAGGACCGTATTGCAGGCTTTGAGTCATAACCAGCAATATTGCAGGCCTAGGAGGCTGACCGAGAATAGACAGCCCGGCCTAAAATCCAGAAAGAACGGCCATCTTTTCCACTGAATTTGCTTAAATAGGTCAACTATTCGCACAAATTCAGTGAAAAAGCTGACTCGTTCTACTGAATTTTATGCTCGGACGCTATTCTCGGTCAGCCTCCTAG
>NZ_JOKH01000004.1:244279-486571 GCF_000722635.1 Endozoicomonas numazuensis
AGGTGAGTAGACCGAGGGAACTTCCCCCTCAGCCTCTCGCAAAACGGAACGTGAACCTCTCGATTCATTCCGCTTCCATCAAGCAAACGTTCTTGCTGATCCGAATCGCCAATGGGCGAAGAGTCCGGGACATCGCAACGACAACTGATCAAACAGCCCTATCGCACGACTTTTGTGCCTCTTTAGCGTTTTGAATTTCCTTCTTGCCCAACGCACCAGAGTTTTATTGAAGTGCCTGAATACCGGATCAAGTGCTGAACGACGATACTGTCCATAATAACTTATCCACCCATGAAGGACCGGATTCAACCACCTTGCAAGTTCTTCCAAGCTATAGCCGGTCTTATGTCTAACCTTCAGCTCTCTAATTGTCCGCCTCATGTCTTTCATCGCAGCTTGGCTTACCGCAGGAGTAAAACTGACAAAGAATGTGTTATCCGACGCTCTTTTGCAGCGCCGTCGCCTGAAGGTATACCCCAGAAAATCAAAACTCATGTGAGCGGCATACTGCCCTTTTCTTTTGTCATCCTTGCAATACGCAATCTTTGTTTTCTCTGGATGTATTTCCAGTCCACATTCCTCAAAACGCCGTTTTATCTCTCTATGCAGATATTCTGCCTTGCCTTGGTTTCTAGCATGAATCAGACCATCATCAGCATATCGACACCATGGGTTCTCCGGAAACTGCTTTTGCATCCACTTATCGAACACGTAATGCAAAAACAGATTGGCCAATAACGGACTGACGACACCACCTTGTGGTGTCCCACGATTCCGCTCCAACACACTTCCGTTACCCTGCTGTAATGGCGCAACTAACCATCGCCTGATATAGAGTTTGATCCAGCTGAGATTCTGCCCAAGCACTTTCTCACCTATGGCAACATGCTTTTCAATAGCGATCATCAACAGGTCGTGTCGTATATTGTCAAACAGCCCTTTAATATCGAACTCCAGAACCCAGTCGTATTTCCAGCACCGCTGCCTTGTAACCCCAATGGCTTGAGTGGCTGATTTAGCCGGTCTGTAACCATAAGAGTCCTCAAGAAAACAAGGCTCTAACATAAGCTCCAGACGTTCTTTAACGACCATCTGTGCTATACGATCACTTATCGTTGGAATGCCCAGTATTCTCTCGCCGCCCGATTTCTTCGGTATACTGACTGCTTTCACCGGAGGTGGAAAATAAGAACCTGACGATAAGCGATTCCATATCTTGTATAGGTTGTTCTTCAGATCTTGCTCGAAGACCTCAATCGTTACACCATCAATACCAGCACCACCACGATTGGCTTTTACCTTCTCGTAAGCGGCATGCACATCCCATTTTGAAATCGCAAACTGTTTTGCCTGAGCGCATAACGTCCTCCTGTCACAAGGTGACAGTTGTGAAATGCCTTCAGGCTGCTTGACGCAACCCCTTCGCTCCACACTCATTACAAATGCTTCCTCACTACTACGAGTTGCTCCGCCCCAGTATCATGCATCGGTACTCTCAAGCTCATAATTTCAGTTATTCGCCTTTCTCCCTTAACATCATGATGACTGGTTCCCGTGGTTCCCGTGGTTCCCGTGGTTCCCGTGGTTCCCGTGGTTCCCATAAAGAGCCTAATACGCCGAACACCGCACACCCAGCATTCGGAATACGCCGGTGTACTTGTCCCGAGATAACGAAACGATCTCGGTTTTGATGTTAATGAAAGATTACGACGCGTCCACACAGGTTCGGAGTTACTCATCTCCTTACATCACACCTCGCCAGAATTTCATTCTGATTTTCCTTCAACGCTTCCGACCATCACTCTTAATAACAGCCGTTTGAAGGTGGTTTAAAACCGACTTCCGACAGCAGACTTTGGAGGACCTACCTCCATCTCTTCATGAGCTTATGCTCATTCACTGACTGTTTTCCTAACAGGCCAGCTTCAGTACCCACGGCACACTCTCATTAGACTTGCTATCGACTTTATACTGCCCGAGACTGATACCTGCTTCTGTGGACCANAAGCTGGAGCTTGGATATGTTTAACCGGACAGCAGTGACTGAATTTACTTAAATAGGTCAACTATTCGCACAAATTCAGTGAAAAAGCTGACTCGTTCTACTGAATTTTATGCTCGGACGCTATTCTCGGTCAGCCTCCTAGAGGCAGATCTTCTGGCGCTGAAACCTGCCACTACGATCATTAGCAGGCTCAAAAATATAACAGGCCAGGATCCAAGTAACATAAAGGGTGTATTGCCTTTCATCACTTCTGCGGTGCCTCTGAGAACGCCCGGCTTAAATCGTTCAATGCTTTCAATAACCTGACCTTTGTCGTCTATCAGGGCACTGATGCCGTCATTAGTAGCACGGATCATGTATCGACCTGTTTCCAGCGAACGCATACGAGCCATCTGAAAGTGCTGTTCTGGACCAATGGATTTGCCGAACCAGGTGTCATTACTGATGGTTATTAACAAACCACTGTCTTTTGCCTGGCGAGCAGCAAAATCAGGGTAAACTACTTCGTAACAAATATAGGTTGTGATCACTGCATTAGGGATGCGCAGTTTTTCCTGACTGCTATTTCCAGCGCTAAACGCAGACATGGGCAGATTAAAAAAGCTGATCAGGCCACGCAAAGTGGACTCAAGAGGCACATACTCGCCAAAAGGAACCAGTTTCTGCTTGTAGTAACGGCCCTCTCCCAGTCCCTTGGCTACTATGCCGTTGTAATATTTTTCGTCCACTAAAGAGTGAGTGCTTTTAGAACGTTCATCAATGGGTAACCCGAGAATCAGTGCGCTGTTATTTTCTGCGGCTTTTCTGTCAAGTCGGTTGAGAACTGATCTGGCCTGACTGTAGAAAAGAGGTATGGCATTCTCAGGCCAGATAATCAGTTCCTGACTCCACTCTTTTTCAGACAGGGTGTAGTAAGTGTTTAGCGTTTCCTGGACATAGTCAGGATCCCATTTCAAAAGCTGGGGAATATTACCCTGCACGGCACTGAAGCTGATTTCCCCAGTGGGTTGGGTCCACTGTATTTTTCCAAGCGGTACTGAGGCTATCCAAAACAACAAGGTGATGGAGAGGGCAATCAGTGGTGGGTTTCGTTTGGCTCTCTCTGTCACTATTGCTGCAGTCATTAATGCTGCGGTCGTCGCCATCAACAGGCTCAGTCCAAATACACCGACGACAGGTGCCCATGACTGAATGGGGGTGTCCAACAATGAATAGCCTTGAAGAAGCCATGGAAAGCCTGTCAAAAGCCAGCTGCGAACCCATTCAAAGAGAGTCCATAAGCCTGCGAAAAGGAGTGCCTGCTGCCAGGGAGTCTGAATGCTGAAGCGATTCTTTAATTTTGCATAAAGATAGAAAAGCGGCATGACCAACAGGCTGGCCAGGAGCATCACAAACAGAGCGGTCAGCAGACCTGCAAGAGGGACTGACGCTGCGCCAAAATTATGAATACTGACATAGACCCAGGAAGTCCCTGTGCCAAAGAGACCGAACCCAAATAACAGACCTCGAACTGTGGCTGTTTTTACGGTTTCACAGCGGGTAAGAGCAAAGCCTGCAGCAGTAGCAACAATCAGGGCAGGCCAGATGTTGAATGGGCTAAAGCCCAATGGAAACAGGCTTCCGGCCAACAGCGTAGCAAGGTGTCCATGGTAGAGCGTTTTTTTGTTCATAAAGTCATTACGCGAACGTCAGGTTTCCTCAGCGATGGCTGACCAGTGCAAGTCTGAGTCCAAAGCCGATCATCAATAATCCTCCCAGCCATTTCGCCAGACTCTGAACCATTGCGTTCTGACCTGCTTTTTTGGCAAGTTTTCCTGCCATAAAGACCAGTGAAACGTAATAGATGGCTGTCAGGATAGAGAAGGCGGTACCCAATACCAGTGAGGCGGTTAAATAAGCCAGCCATTGATCCAGAGTCATCAGGTTCTCACTATTCTAATACGGCATTCCAGAACAGGCAGAGCGGTACTGTGCACCGAATGGCGATGTCTGCTTTTGCTAAAAAATGGTCATGGAAGACAACACCTGTTTTCATGGCATATGAAGAAGGTGTTTGTAGAAGCCTGCCAGAGTTTATTTCGAAAAATTAGCCTGACAAGCCCCTGAAGGGTTAGAGTTTGAACCAGGAGCCCGCAGGACTCAAGACAATTTCATTCTCTAAATCTATGGTACAACCGTCGTCTTCTAGATTGAACTGACTCGCAGTAGCCTGATTCTTCGGCCATCGGAATTCAGAACATCAAAGCGGAACCCGTTAATTTCTACAAATTCATTTCGTTTGGGCATGTGTCCAAATTCTTGCAGGACAATACCGCCGATAGTATCGAACTCTTCATCACTGAACCGTGATTCAAAGTGTTCATTAAAGTCATCTATGGGAGTCAGGGCTTTGACAATAAAAGTCCGCGCCTGTTCCTCAACCGGTTTGATGAAACTGTCTTCATCAACATCGTGTTCGTCTTCTATATCGCCGACGATCTGTTCGAGAACGTCTTCGATAGTCACTAACCCTGCCACGCCACCAAACTCATCAATGACAATGGCCATATGATTTCGGTTGGTTCTGAATTCTTTAAGAAGAACATTCAGGCGTTTGCTCTCAGGAATAAAAGTGGCAGGACGAAGGTGATCCTTGATATTGAATTTGCCATTCTGAAGAATCAGGGGGAGGAGGTCCTTGGCCAGGAGAATACCGATAATCTCGTCTTTGGTATCGCCGATGACAGGAAAGCGGGAGTGGGCAGACTCAATAACTTTGGGTAGAAAATCCCTGGGCTCCTGGTCTTCATCTACACAGACCATTTGAGAGCGGGGGATCATAATTTCCCTGACTTGCATGTCAGCTACTTGAACAGCCCCTTCAATGATGCTGAGAGCTTCATGGTCAATAATACCCCTGAGCCCGGCATCGTTGAGCAGAGTCAGCAAGTCACTCCGGTTCTGAGGGTCCTGGCTGAAGAGGGCCGTCAGTTTGTCTTTCCAAGTGGATGCGGGCGAGTCGCCCGGCGCTGTGTCGTCGTTCATTACCTTGTATTACCGTGAGGGCCAGCTCATAGAAAACGTGAGTTGGCCAGTCTCTCCTGTGATTATGATCCGCTTTTTTCAGACTGGTACGGATCGGGAAAACCAAGATCTTGAAGAATCGTTGTTTCCAGCGATTCCATAGCCTCAGCTTCGTCATCTTCAATATGGTCATAACCCAGCAGGTGCAGTGTGCCATGAACCATCATGTGAGCCCAGTGCGCCTGAAGAGTTTTATCTTGCTCTCTGGCTTCACGTTCAACAACCGGAGCACAGATGACCAGGTCGCCAAGCAGTGGCAGATTCAGCGACTCAGGTAAATCAGATGGAAATGACAGAACGTTCGTTGGTCCTGTTTTCTGGCGCCATTGCTGGTTAAGCTCTGTCCCTTCTTCGATGTCAACAATTCGCAGACTGATCTCAGCTTCCTCACGGTGAGATCCTACGGCCGCCATGGCCCATTGCTGGAAATCTGTTTCCGAGGGGAGTGAAGAGCTCTCGCTGGCTATTTGTATGTCAACATACACGTCTGAAGACATTACTGACCCTCTGAAGACGACTTGTTTTGACCAGCCCGATCAAAACGATCATAGGCTTGAACAATTCTCTGGACAATCGGGTGTCGTACTACATCTTTAGCGCTGAACCAGGTAAAGCCAATGCCTTCAACACCTTTCAGGACATCAACGGAATGAGCCAGACCCGAACGGGTGCCTTTGGGCAAGTCGACCTGGGTAATATCCCCGGTAATCACCGCTGTTGATCCAAAGCCGATACGAGTCAGGAACATTTTCATCTGTTCGGGTGTGGTGTTCTGTGCTTCATCGAGAATAATGTATGAATTGTTCAGGGTGCGGCCACGCATATACGCCAGTGGTGCAACCTCAATGACATTTTTCTCGATCAGCTTGTCCACTCGCTCGAATCCAAGCATCTCATAAAGAGCATCGTAGAGCGGGCGCAGATAAGGGTCGATCTTCTGTGACAGGTCACCCGGAAGAAATCCCAGTTTTTCACCGGCTTCTACAGCGGGTCTGACCAGAAGGATTCGACGGATTTCTTCTTCTTCCAGAGCTTGAACCGCAGCAGCTACTGCCAGATAGGTTTTACCGGTACCTGCCGGGCCAATGCCAAAATTGATGTCATGGTCCAGTATGGAACGAACATATCTCTGCTGGTTCTCACCCCGTGGCGTAATTGTACCTTTTCGGGTACGCAGGGTAATCAGGTTGTCAGACTTGGGTTCGTGAACCCATTCAACGGCTGACTCCTGAAGGTAAAGGTGAACGATCTCAGCAGTCAGGTGATCTGTTTTACCCGTTTCCCTGTACAAGCGCTTGAGTATCTCAGTCGCAGCCTGAGCGTTTTTGTCTTCGCCCTTGACCGTGAACTGGTTACCACGATAACGGATATCAACGCCAAGGCGCTGTTCTATCTGTTTGAGATGCTGGTTGAATTGTCCGCAAAGCTCTGCGAATCGACGCGGGTCGTCCGGTTCCAGGAGGAATTGGCAGGTTTTGCCTGCATTTTTTGTCTGTGGTGCTTGGATCTGGGTATTCAAGTCGAGAGTTCAGCTCTTACTGCGATACATATAGTTAAGCATACACTGTAGTCTGATTCTTGCCGTACTTTATTGACTATGGACGACACTTAAAAAGTGTTCATAGATAGAAAATGAAGGGAGAATCAAACTAAAGCAGGCCTGATTTTACCGAAGGTTTTAACAATGTCATCTGTTAAATAACTTCAGCCTTTGTTAATGATGAAATGCAGTCCACGGGTTCTGCAGGTATTTTCATACTTCAGAGTGAACTGCAGTTTCAGATCATGGTTTTTTGATCAGAGTATATGCTCCAGACCGTAAACCAGTTCAGCCTTGTCATGGATGTATTCACTGGCCATCAGGATACCAGGCATATAGCTGGTACGTTCAATGGAGTCATGGCGGATTGTCATGTACTGGCCACTGTCACCCAGAATGACTTCCTGTGATGCAACAAAGCCGGGCATACGCACTGCGTGAAGTTTGATGCCTTTGTAGTCTCCGCCTCTGGAGCCTTCAATGTTGGCAACCTGATCATTAGTACCAATATTGAATTTTTCACGCTCTTCACTCATGAGTTCAGCGGTTTTTACTGCTGTACCAGAAGGGAAGTCGACTTTTTGCTGATGATGGTACTCAATGATTTCAGCGTATTCATAATAACGGGCGGCCTGCTTGGCAAATTGCTGCATCAGAACGTTACCCACAATAAAATTGGGGGCAATGAAGCAACCCTTGCCGGTCTCTTTGATCCAGCCTTTGATAGTGTCCAGATCTTCAGGGGTAAAGCCGGTTGTACCGACTACGGCAGATGCACCTGAGAACAGGGTGCTCTTTACCGTTTCCATGCGGACTTCCGGACGGGTGAAGTCGACCACAATATCGGCAGAGTTGTTTTTGACTTCTGCTGCCAGGTCGTCTCCCAGGTCAATAGCCGCGGCCAGTTCCAGGCTGCTGTGGTTTTGAACAAACTCGACGACTGTCTGTCCCATTTTGCCCTTGGCTCCGTTCACAGCGACTCTCAAAACTGACATGGTATGCTCCGTTGCAATTGGGTTATCAGGAGCTGACTCTAACGAATCTCATTGGGCTGTCAATAGTCAGTGTCTATCATGCAACGGGAGCTGAAAGGCAGTTGGTGGGTGGTTTAACGCCTTTGGGATAAATGATGTAGCCAGCATTTTCTTCATATTCTGAAATTTGAGTGATGAGTCTTAGTTTAGGTGTTTTAGTGGATAAATCCTGAATATAAACATCAAAGGGCTGGTGATTTTGAAGGTAATGAATGACGGTTGCTTTAGTCATTGTTTTTGATTGTTCATCCAGAATAAATTCTCCCCAGTGATGAGTTTTATCCAAGGAATAGAGGGCTTCCATCGTGGTTGATGATAATGTTTTTATATAGGTGTTTAGAGCATCAGCTGTTTGGTCACAGAGATTCCCGGTCGCTCCAAGAATTGCGTATTCAAGTGCTCTGATATTTAAAATGTGTTGATGTAAAGTTTCTTTATTGGACGTGGTATCAAGAGCGGAAAGATCAAGAGAATAAAGCAGATCAGAGGCGCTCTCCGGTGTCTTTAAGCCATTTACGAGCAGGGATGACATTAGGCCAAAAATCAGAAGAGTTTGAATAGTATTAGGATAACAGCCGTTGATCAATGTTTCATAGTCAATCATCGCGAGCTGTTCTGGTTTGTCAGATAACGTAATTGGACCATCAGGGTTGTCATTTGGAGAGAGGTCAAACGCAGCCCCCCACTGTTTATGAGTAATAATGGAGTCGAGCTCTTTTTTATTGAGTGAGTTTAACGACGCAGAAAGTAGCACCTGTATTTGGTGAGTAAATGGCCCGTGGGTAAGGTTCCCAGAGGCTGGGTGATCAAGGAACATGGTTTGTTTGAAAATTTCATCGGCAATTATTGGCTCAACATACCCAATAAATAGTGGTGTCTGGTTAAAATTAAAGGGCAGGTTGGCTGCTTTTGCACTAGCGGTAAAAGTAGATCGTAGTATGGGTAACCAATCTATGTCAGGGAGAGACTCTTCTCGACAGGGGATCGGATCACTGAATTTGCATACTGATTCGACTTTTTCTACAGAGTAGTCCTTTTTTTCTACCCATCCATGTTTATCCAGATAGTCAGTAAATGATTCAAATTGTGTGTCTTGTTTATCTTCCAGAATCTCAGACTTCTTTGCTGTAACCGGTAGTGGCTTCTGCAAAAAACAAGTATCAATACCAGAAGTTTCGAGGTGTTGTCTGATCAAAGATCCCAACTCTGAAAAGAACTTTGGTAATCGACGGAGATCTAATAAAGGTGAAGAAATTGCTTCAGTGACCTCAGGGTAGCTTGGGATTGTGGCGTTCATTGCTTTGGTTTTGGAGACATTTTCTTGCGTTGCCGAGTAGTAAGCAGATAGAGGTAACAGGATCTCCGGGCACCAGAACAGATCTCTTGTTTGCTTATCACAAACGACTTCTTTAAAGTTGAATACACGAAGAGAAGCCTTGGAATGTGCCGTTACTCGTTCTGCTATTTTTACGGATTTCTTGGCAAAATCAGCAATCAGAGAGTCTGGTAGCATCTTTTGGAATGAAGTAACGACGTCAGGCCTGATGCGAGAAGATACTTCGTCAGATTGGTAAAGGGCCTGAGTCTGAAACCCTGATGTGTGTTGCGTTGCGTCCAGCATTGAAAAGTCTCCAAAGTCCTTAGGAATAGTCTCGGAATAACTTCCGGGTTTCCGTCATTCCCGCGAAGGTGGGAATTCATCACTAACAGTGGATCCCCGTCTTCGCGGGAATGACGAGTTGGAACTGAAGAGTCGGGAAGTTATTTCGGGACTATTCCTTAGTCAACTTATAAAGAGAAAGGTTCCTTAATGGTTCAATCAGGCTGGTTAGTATGGTTAACAAAAAAACCAACTCATACGGTGGGCTTTTTGTTAACCAGAAAGGTGGGGATCAGATAACAACACCTAACTCGGAGTCTATCAGTGAGCCACGCAAGCTGTGAGGGAACGCCTCAACAACTTCGACATCGGCAAATCGACCAATGAGTCTCGGTTCTGCACACTTGAAGTTAACTACACGGTTGCATTCTGTTCTTCCGCTCAGCTCACCAGGGTCTTTCTTGGAGTAACCTGTCACCAAAATCTTCTGGGTGGTTCCCACCAGACGGCGGCTGATCTGCATGGCCTGCTGATTGATACGATCCTGCAGTATTTTAAGGCGCTGCTTTTTTGTTGAATCAGAAACATCATCTGGCATGTCAGAAGCGGGAGTTCCGGGACGCTTGCTGTATATGAAGCTGAAAGATGCATCGAAACCAATTTCGTTAATCAGGTTCATGGTGTCTTCAAAGTCTTCATCGGTTTCACCCGGAAAGCCAACGATAAAATCAGAGGACAAACTCAGGTTGGGGCGATGTTCTCTCAGTTGACGGATCTTTTCCCGATACATCTCCACTTCATGATTACGTTTCATCATGGAGAGAATACGGTTGGAGCCAGCCTGGACGGGCAAGTGCAGATGACTCACGAGCTCAGGAACTTCAGCGTACACATCGATCAGGCTCTGAGAGAACTCTTTCGGGTGGGAGGTCGTGAAACGAATACGATCAATACCATCAATAGCAGCAACAATAGTAATCAGTTCCGCCAGATCACAAAGAGTTCCATCGTCTTTATCACCCTGATAGGCGTTAACGTTTTGCCCAAGCAGGTTGATTTCACGTACCCCTTTTTCTGCCAGACCCACGCACTCTGCAATCACGTCATCCATAGGGCGGCTGACTTCCTCACCACGAGTGTAAGGGACAATACAGAATGTACAGTATTTGCTGCAGCCTTCCATGATGGAAACAAATGCCGTAGGGCCTTCTACAGAGGGCTCGGGAAGACGGTCGAATTTTTCAATCTCGGGGAATGTGACGTCTACGACAGGAATATGATTACTTTGGGTCGCGTCGATCATTTCTGGCAGTCGGTGCAGGGTTTGTGGTCCAAATACCACGTCTACCTGAGGAGCCCTTTTACGGATGGCTTCTCCTTCCTGGCTGGCGACACAGCCACCCACACCAATCACCAGGTCGGGATTGGCGTCTTTGAGTTTTTTCCAGCGGCCTAACTGGTGAAACAGCTTTTCCTGGGCTTTTTCCCTTACAGAACAGGTGTTCACCAACACAACATCGGCTTCTTCCGGGTTGTCTGTCAACTCCAGGGTATGGGTTTCTCCGAGCAGGTCAGCCATTCGAGCTGAGTCGTACTCGTTCATCTGGCAACCGTGGGTCTTGATATAAAGCTTTTTTGTTGGGCTCATGCTTTCGCTTTCTGGGCTCAAGTCTGTCTTGGTCATTTCAGACGGCAAAACCGGATTCCTGTCTGCTGTTTAACGGGTCTGAGGCTTAGAAGCCATGATATTCAGGCTTCAGGTGACTCAGAATAGCAAAACCAGTTAGGAGGCTGGCCGAGTCATGTGTTCGGTCAGTCTCCTGATGTAAAAGGTCGTCATTATAACGGCAGTGATCACCGGAAGGTAGTGAGCAATATTTCTGACCCTGTATGCAGGGATTACGTGATCTTAATAGGACTACAGTTCATTCTTTAGTCCAGTCTTGGGAGTGTAGTCATGCTTTAGTGTCATTTTTACAACCCCTTGTTTCATGGGAATGTAAGTGTCTGTGTGGGTTCTTTGGAGGCGAATAGTATCCAGCAGATCGTCGGCATTCATCCGTTCCAGAGCATCGTAGAAGTCTGGCTCCTCAGATGATGAACGGTTTCTGAGGTCACCAAGTGCTGTCTGGATTTGTCCTATTTCAGGGTGGCTGGCACTGGCCAGCTGTAATCCCAAACCGACAGCCTTGCTAAGAATCTTGCCAATCAACCTGAAAGGAATTTCCCAGTCATTTTCGAGCAGGGTCAGCTGCACAGAGTCTGCATTCAGCCAGATGATCAGCTCTGTTTTGCCTTGATTGAAGCCTTTTTCTTTTGCCCATGGAATTTCAATGGTGTCTTCGCGAATGGGCTGGTCTCCATTGTAATAAGTAATATGTGCATAGATTTCGGGTTTGCTGAAATATTCACCGACTTTTTGCAGATCCAGTTCCAATAAATAAGCCCGTTCGGGCAAACGTTTGGAAGCCGCCGTTTTTGGATCGAAGACAGGTTTGTAATGAATGACTGGAGTACTTAATCGAGCAGGACGATGAACCAGTAAAATGACATCTTTGTCGAGATCGTCCACATTGATCTCTGTGAATACGCATCTCTTGTCGTAGCAGGTATCCTTGCTGGTTACTTTTACTTTTCGGGGCTGGTCGGTTTTTTTTGGCAGGAGAAAGCCTATATAGGGGTTATCCGTTGCTTTCACTTTACGGTAGCGCAGCTTCATTAATGCGTCTTTGTTGCGTTTACCATGGTGAAAACAGTCTGCTATTCTGTCGAGCTTTTCTATCTGGTCAGTGAAACCGTGCAAAATGGTTTTAGGTACACTGGGATAACGTTTTTCTATGATGCCAGGAAAGCTTTGTAGGGGAAGGTCTCCTATCTCATCCAGCAGAGCAGGGTCGGTAGCCAGCTCGCGAATCTGATCAAGGTGCTCTGAAGGCTTCATGGTACCGATGAAGCTTTCTTTCATGTCCATAAACGTTTGTGTCTGCTTATCCATTGGCAGAGTGGAGATGTCCTGGCATTCTTTTACGGCATGTGCAGAAGGAAAAATGAAAAACAGCAATAGGGTGATGATCAGAGGAGGACGTATATTCATGGCGGGCCCGGGAATGTTTGCGGAACAAATATGCAATGAGTTGTAAGAACGGTAGGTGACATATACCCATCGCCTTTCAAGATGCTACGTTGTTGCCAGCGTTCGCTCACCCTGATCACCTACTACTTGTAGGCTCACAGGGCTTCGCTCACTCGTCGCCTGGTAGCATCTTGAAATCCAATGGGTATAGAGTAATTAGATAAAGTCGTCGAATCTGTCAAAGTCCGTTGTGAAATATCGGAATCAGTCGGTATCAACTGTGGTATGTCATCCCTCTATCCTCGTTTTTCGTTAGCTCATGGCCGTTCAGATTGTGGTATGCTAGCCGCCTTTTTTATTACATGCCCGAAACAGCCAGGGCGGCCAAACTCATGTTCGTCGCTATGGGCAATGAAAGGTTTTTCATTAAAAGTTACGGTGTTACAGGTGTTTGGAGTCAATGTCGAAATCCCAGGTTTTTCGCGTTATTTTTCAGAATGAATCTGAAGTCTTTGAAGTTTATGCTCGACAGATTTTTCAGAGTGAACTCTGGGGATTTATTGAAGTGGAAGAGTTTGCTTTTGGTGAGCGAAGTCAGCTGCTGGTGGATCCTAGTGAAGAAAAACTGAAAAGCACTTTTGAAGGAGTTAAACGAAGCTATATTCCACTGACGTCTATTATTCGCATTGATGAAGTAGAGAAAGAAGGGTCTGCCAAGGTTTCTGAAGCCAAGGGTAGTAACGTTAAGCCGTTCCCGATGCCTCCTGCATAAATCTTTCTGTCTGAGCCCTGATCAGTGCATTCTTTTTGCCAGCCAGTTGCTGGCATCCAACAGGGCGTCCTCAGCGTCTTTCCAGTCAATAGGATGCCCCGGCCTGGGCTGAATCCCCCAGAAGGGGTGTCGATAGGTGGGGCGCACAATAACCAGTCGACTCTCTTCAGCCATTTGACCTTTCTCTTTGGCTTGTGCTGTCGCCACCGCAATGATGGCCATCAGGTCATACTGGTCAGATAGACTTTCTTCCAGTTCCGGATTGGATGGACTGATCATCTGGCTCTGGTGGAAAAAGGCAATATCCTCTTCAACCAGGTAGAAGTGGGTGGCAGAGGATTCCTGGCCATGCCCATCAATGCCAATCATCACGTAACTTTGAGGGTTGCCGTATTCTACTTCTTCAAGGAACCAACCCAGACTCCAGGGGCCAGGTGTGTTGGTCCGGGATGTGAAGTAGTTGGTATCTTGTGGCCTGAAGAGTTTCTCTGAGATGCCTTTGGGTATGGGAGGCATTGGCAGGCCTGCATCCCGTATCAGATGTCTGGCAGCTTCAAACTGTTCGGGTGTGGTCATGGGTTCATTCATTACTGTCACCTTTTATAAGCTTGAAGGCGTTCTGGGCTTAGGTTTTTTGGGTGTCAGTTGAGATGCTGACTCAGTGGTTCGAAGGGCTGGAATGGCATTGAGATAGGCGCTCTGACTGCCGTGACGTTTTATGAAGTCAATAGCGCTCAGTGGCGGTTGGGTTTTGCTTTTCCAAGTCTCCCAGTCATCGACGACCAGTCCTTGTTCTTCCAGAACTTCAGCGTGCTCTTTGAGTTCTTCCAGACGGCTGATGGTGGCTTTAATTTCTGAGGGTTCAAGCAATCCGGTCAATCTTGCGGTTATGTCATCTACGGTTATGGCATTGAGTTTATTCAGGACTTCCCGGTCTATGAGAGCGGGCGGACCAGGCCACGGAGATAACCAGCCCGAGGCACCTGCTCTTACCTCGGAGCGGTCGATCGATGACTGTCCTGGATAAAATGAATGATCATTGTCGACCAGGGTGACCTGACCCGTTGAAGGATCTATCAGATAATTTCCGGTATTTCTGTCCTGCTGACCACAAAAACAATCCAACCACTCGGCACTGTTAAGGTTCTTGGCGATTTCTGCTGCTACTTTCGGATTTTCCTTTGAGTCAAAGGGAATATCTTTGGCACTACCATTTCTGGCGGTGAAAGGCTGCTTTCCCTTAGCAACATCCATCAGAAGCCCGACCTTGCCGTTGTGAACGGTCAATTCTGTTTTCGGTAACAGTTTCAGTCCAAGAGCATCCTGAAGGCTCTGGCTGGCGAGGTTTCTTGCGGCAAACCTGGGTCGCTGGCTATTCAGATAACTGCCTTTAGCGGTGTGGTCTTTAAAGTGACTGGTATCCACAGCGTCTTCAGATTTGAAGACCTTTTCTATTGTTTCTGAGCCTTCTTCAAAACTGAGTTTAGTGACAGTATGAGCTTTGCCTGATCCCAGAGCTTCTTCTGATTTGGCTGCTTTGCCCTGATATTCACTCAAATGCTGGGTCACATCATGAGTGAGGTCGTATCCGAGTCGCTTGAATTCAGTAGCGGCCTGCCAGTCCAGTTTTTCTCCAGCCGCACTGGCTCCGTCTTGTCTCAGAACCTGAAGTACCAGAGAGCGTTCACTGTTCAGTTGCTGGCGCATATCTTTCAGTATCTCTACTTCTTCCTCAGGAAAGTAGTGAACGCCGGTTTTGAAAATAGTATCTATTCTCTGCATACCTTCTTCGAGTGAATCGATCATTTTCTTGCCCTGCGCTTTGATTGAGGCATCGTCAGCAGGCAGTTTTTCAGTCAATTTTTCCTGGTGTCCTTTGACGATGTCATTCAGGCGCTGGTAATCAAAAGATTTACGTTTGGCAACGGCTGAGTCCAGAGTATTCGGGAAGCGTTCTGAGCGGCCAAGCTCTCGCTTAGAAAGAGTTTCCAGCTGGCCTACCTGGTCCTCTGACATATGAAATCGTTCGGTCACTCTGGACTGGTCAATCTGTTTGCAAACGGCCTCATCCTGATAAATATGGGCAAAAACCGGCTTGGCAGGCTGGGGAGGCGGTGCTGGAGGATGTTGGTATATCGGTGGGAAATTAAAGGGTGTCTGAGGAAAAGTCAGAGGTTGTTGTAGCTGCAATACCCCAAGGCCCGGTACCTGAAGTTGAAAAGGATTTCCTTGATAGGGCTGTGGCTGAAAATGTTGAACGCGGGTGTGCGGAGTATTGCTGGAGACTGTCGTGTTGGGGTTATTTGTCCAGACATTCAGGTTCGGACTGTTGGTGTATACCTGATAGTTTTGCCCGCCTGCTCGAACATTGGCATTGTATTGGTATTTGGGAGGAGTGGACTTGATTGAAAAGAAGTCTTTGAAGCTTTTTTTGACTTTGGCTTTACGACTTTCTTTTGACGGATCAGACAGTTTTTTTTCCACCTTATCGCCATCAAGAGCAGTGACTGCATGGCGGTCAAGCTTGCCTTTCTGTGGGTCTTTGAGCTGACTGAGCCCTGATGTATGAGATGGGGCTGGCTGAGAGGAGTTTACGACTCCAGTGGATGAAGGAGGATTGGCCACGTTTGCTTCCCTGCAAATGTTCTGAATACCAAGCAGTATAGAACCCGTATCCCTTGTGTATGCTGTGCAATGGGAGGTGTGGCCGTTTATTCCTGATTTGTGCCCGCTTGTTCAGTCATCTTGTTCTGATTCTTCAACAACATGAATAAACCGGTACCCAACAGCAGGCTTCCCAAGGCAATCATATATCGAAAAAGGTTAACTCTGAGGTACCCACCCAGGGTGCCTTCATTACCGATGACCAGCCCGCCAATAAAGAAGCTGATAAAAGCAATGAGCAATAATCCTTTGGGGCCCGATTCAACCTGAGCTTTGAGAACCCTGTAAAGAGCGATCAGCAGGCTGATTGCCAGCAGTGCATCTCTGTAGAGTGTTTCAACTCCGTACCAACGGGTGATTTCATAAGCCAGACACAGTCCAAGAATCATCCTCCCCCAAGCGGGTTTACTCCACTCTCTGTTGGACAGTAGCAGCGCAATCGCTGTGCCGATGAGAGGAGGTGAGAGATAAGTGGCGGCATTGTTTAAAAAGAGATAAACATCTGTCCAGATATCTGAAAACCCGAACTTCAAGGTGCCCGCTACCGCTGCCAGAGCAATCAGCAGAAAGCCCAGAAGTGCCCCCTTGGTGGCCGTTCTGTGAATTTGGGCGAATGCCTGTTGCTGGCAGAGCAGAAAGACAGCGAAGGCGCTGGCAGCTGCCAGCACCGCATCCGAAAGAGCCAATGAACTCATAGTGTAAAAAGTGTTACCTCATGGAAAGCTTTTGGAAAGCACGATCTGCAGCTTCTATGGTTTTCTGGATCTCCAGATCGCCATGGGCGTCAGAAATAAAGCCGGCTTCAAACGCAGACGGTGCCAGATAGATTCCTTCGTCCAGCATGGCATGGAAGAAACGGCCATAAAATTCGCCATCACAAGTCATCACCTGATCAAAACGGTCGACACGTGGCTGATCGGTAAAGAACAGGCCAAACATGGCTCCAACCTGAGAAGTTTGCAGGGAGATTCCGTGCTCTGACGCTTTCTCTTTAAAACCTGTCAGCAGTTTTGCTGCTTTTTCGGTGAGTTCTGCGTGGAAGCCGGGACGACTCAGATTCTTCAGGGTCGCCAGACCTGCCGCCATAGCCAGAGGGTTACCTGACAGGGTGCCTGCCTGATAAACCGGCCCCAGAGGAGCCAAGTGTTCCATGACGTCTTTTCGTCCACCAAAAGCACCTACTGGCAGGCCACCACCGATAATTTTGCCTAATGTGGTCAGATCAGGCTTAACGCCATAGTGAGCTTGTGCTCCGCCCAGAGAAACACGGAATCCAGTCATCACTTCATCAAAAATTAACAGAGCGCCGTGTTCGTCACACACCTCTCTCAGGCCTTCGAGGAAGCCTTTGACGGGAGGGATGCAGTTCATGTTACCTGCTACCGGCTCAACGATAATGCAGGCGACTTCATTGCCTACCTCTGAAAATGCCTGTTTGACGGATTCCAGATCATTGTAAGTCAGGGTGATGGTACTTTCTGCCAGAGCCTCAGGAACGCCTGGGGAGCTAGGAACACCCAGGGTCAGTGCGCCGGAGCCAGCTTTAACCAGCAATGAGTCAGAATGACCGTGGTAATTGCCTTCAAACTTCACAATCTTGTCACGGTGGGTAAAGCCACGCGCCAGACGAATAGCGCTCATGGTTGCTTCGGTACCCGAGTTCACCATTCTGAGCAGTTCCATGGATGGAAAAATCTCACGGACTTTCAGAGCCAGTTCCGTCTCCAGAGCGGTTGGCGCACCAAAACTCAGACCGTCCAGAGCTTGATCGCGAACGGCGCTGACGACGTCGGGGTGGTTATGACCAAGAATCATGGGTCCCCAGGAACCTACGTAGTCAATCAGGCTATTACCGTCGACATCCTGAACATAGGCCCCTTTGGCACTTTTAAAGAAGACCGGTTTGCCTCCTACCCCCTTGAATGCTCTTACCGGTGAGTTTACACCTCCCGGAATAACAGTCTGGGCTTCAGTAAACAGAGTGCTTGAGCGTTCATGGGATAGGGACATGATCTATTCCTGATTAAACAATTCAGTAAAGTGACGGGCACGACTCTGGATATCTGTGGAAGCAAACAGGCTATGGACCACTGCGACCATATCAACACCCGCTTCAATAAGTTGTGAGGCATTATCCACAGTAATCCCACCAATGGCTACAACAGGGACTTTGAAGGCCTCTTTGGCAGAAGGTAAAAGTGACAGTTCGGCGGGCTTGGCATCGGGTTTGGTGCGAGAAGGAAAGAATCGTCCAAAGGCAATGTAATTGGCTCCTTCATCCACAGCCATCTGAGCCTGATCGAGAGAGCCTTCACAGCTGACACCAATGATGGCGTATTCTCCCAGTCTTTTACGGGCGGATGCTACAGATTCATCCTGTTGCCCCAGGTGTACACCGTCCGCTTCTGATTCGGCTGCCAGTTCAATGTCGTCATTAATAAGAAAAAGAGCACCGTATTTATGGCAGAGTACTCGCAGAGTACTGGCCTGACGTAGCCGTTTGTTGTGATCCAGACTTTTGTCCCGGTACTGTAGTACTTTCATGCCTCCCATCAAAGCCTGTTCAACCGCTTCCATCAGAATACGATCGTCAGGGAGAAGCTGGCTGTCGGTTACACCGTAAAGACCTTTGAGCATGTTTTGACCTGATTTCAAAAGTAGCTATGAGCGAAGAAAAGCATTTTGCGTCACCCTTAAACATGAAAAACATGAAAAACATGAAAAACATGAAAAACATGAAAAACATGAAAAACATGAAAAACATGAAAAATGACTCAGCAAAGTGTTTTTCACAAACAACGTGGCCGCGAAGTATAACAGCATGAATGCTGACCCGGATAATTCATAAAAACTGCATCTATCTTTAAAGCAGGAAAACATAAAATTCTGTCTGGCTTTTGAGAGCCTGGAAGGGAATTCAGGAGAGTAAGAAGCAATGAGTGATTAGAAATGTGCAGACCTCTGGTTTATTTCATAACTTATCTATTCGGCATGCTGCTGACTTTCAAGGTTTTGGCACTGAATATTCTGAATAGTCAATTCAAAATGAAAGTCACTGAAAAGGAGCATTATTCGGTATCCCTGACTCAGGAAGCTGAAGGGTTTATGGTGGCTATTGTTCCAGAAAGTGGTAATGAGGGCTTTCAAGCTCCGTTTTCCGGTCATTTGAATTTTCTCAGTTCACACGGATTATCGCTTTCATACGGAGTATCAGGCAGGAAGCTGATCTACATATACAGGGTAATAGGGGGGGGCGTTGTGGCAAGGATCTCCTACAACCTTCCTGAGCAGGTATTGGCAGGAGGTTTTCATCTTCTGGTTCAAACAGAGATGATTGCAGGTCAGCAGATTCTTGATCCGCTTCAGCCCGATATACTAGTGGCAAATGCTGGAATGATTACCGGGACTTTACCTGCTCCTTATATCGTTACAGCAATGATAGATGTGTCGGGAGATTTCCAGCTGAATTTCCCAGAGCAACCTCTGGAGTCAGAAGAACTTGATGAAGGGGGGTTGATTGTACAGCAGATCCATCACGTAGAGCATATACACCTCACTCAAGGTCCTGGTGGCGGTTCTGCCATCACGGGTGTAACGATGAATCATGGACAACCCGGTCAGGCGGTCAGCACCGACTTAACGTTAGGTGATTTTGCGAATGAAAGCTTGCAGCATCATTTTCAGACAATAGTTCCCGGATTTGTTGCAATTCCGGCACAAAGAAACCATTGGCAGGATGCTCCAATGATTAGCAGGCACCTGCTTGATGCCTTGAGAGCAGCAGAAGTGCAGCTCTCATTTTCCATCGTGGTCACTGTATATATGCTGTGGTTGCTTTCTGTTGCAGGGCTTAAATAGCCTCAAGAGCCTCAGACAGTTTATGAACACCGACTACGGTTAAACCTTCAATAGGTTTTCTGGGCTTGTTTGCTGTAGGCACTATTGCTCTTCTGAAACCATGTTTAGCCGCTTCAATCAAACGCTCTTGCCCGTTGGCGACGGGTCTGATTTCGCCGGCAAGACCCACTTCTCCAAAGGCAAAGAGATCCTGAGGCAGGGCACTGTCACGCAGACTGGAGACAACCGCCAGCAGGCTTGCAAGGTCTGCACTGGTTTCTGTGACTTTGACTCCTCCCACCACATTAAGAAAGACATCCTGGTCACTGGTGAAAATACCGCCATGTCGAGTGAGTATTGCAAGCAGCATAGCCAGCCTGTTTTGGTCCAGACCCACTGTGACACGTCTTGGGTTGCCTAGCTGAGAATCCACGACCAGAGCCTGAATTTCGACCAGCAGAGGACGCGTACCCTCCCAGAGAACACTGATAATGCTGCCAGAAGTTGGTTCTGGGGTTCGGGACAGGAAAATGGCCGAAGGATTTTTGACTTCTTTCATCCCTCTCTCGGTCATGGCAAAAATGCCCAGCTCATTAACCTGACCAAATCGGTTCTTAGTCGCGCGCATCACTCTGAAACGAGAGTCGTCGGTGTTCCCAAGCATGATCTGAGTGTCGATAATATGCGACAGGGTCATGGGACCAGCCAGAGAATTATCTTTGGTGACATGACCTACCAGTAACAAAACGGTTCCCGTCTGTTTGGCATATCGGGTCAGGAAGGCTGCAGACTCCTTAACCTGGGCAACCCCTCCGGGCGCTGCATCCACTCCGTTCATATACATGACCTGAATGGAGTCGATAACAATAATCCCCGGTTTCTCCTGTTCAGCGACGGCCACAATATTTTCGGCGGATGTTTCTGCCAGCATTTTCAGGCGATCGGTAGGCAGACCAAGGCGTTTGGCTCGAGCGGCAATCTGTTGAAGAGATTCTTCTCCGGAGACATACAGGGCATTCATACTTTGGGCTACATGACACAGCACCTGAAGCAATATGGTGCTCTTACCTGCACCAGGATGGCCGCCAATGAGAACCGCACTGCCTTTAACAAACCCACCACCGAGAACACGATCGAATTCTGACGTACCACTGCTGAATCGGGGAGCCTCTGCAACATCGACTTCATTCAGGGTTTGAAGACCACTGAGCGTGCCAGCAAAACCGGACTTATTGGTAGCACCGATGGAAGGAGAAGCAGCAGGCCCCAGATTAACTTCTTTGAACGTATTCCAAGCTTTGCAGTCTGGGCATTGCCCCTGCCATTTGGCGGACTCGCTGCCACATTCTGTGCAGACATAGGCTTTTCTGGATTTTGCTTTGGCCATTAGAACGTTTCAGACAAAACCCTATGGTAGCTTGTAGGCGTGTGAGCTCCAAATGTTCTGCAAAAACTTAATCAACAAAAGAGGCTTTATAGTTTGTGTCGATGTTAGAAAGAAGGTGGTCGATGCAGGTCAACAGAGAGTTGTATAAATGGTTTCTTTGATCATGCGAAGCCATTTGGCAGCTCAAGGAAAATCAATAATAAATGACACTGCACTATTTAACAGAATTGAAGGGGACAAATTAACAGAATTGAAGGGGACAAAAAAAGCTTTGATCGTTCTAATGATTTATACATTTTAATTCAACGAAATTGCTTTGATTTTTAGTAGAATCCGAGAGGTTGTTTCGATAACTACCTGTTAGTGAAAATAGTATCTATTGTGTTCTTTGCTGATCAGGCCGTTAATTTGGAGTGTATAATGCATTCAGATTAAGTTTTGCTGAACGTCTCTACTTATAAGGTGTGTAGAAAAAAATAAGGAATTTTCACATTTCTTTAAAATTGACGCAGATCAACACTCTGTTTTTCGTTGATTGCAATGTTTCACAAATGTTGTCATTTTTCGCTCCGTCGTAAATAAGGGTAGTGGATCAATTTGATTCAGCAGTAGTTTGTTTCAAGTCTTTCTTACACGCTACCCATCAGTCAAGTCGATAATATTAATCAGCCAGTTATGTAATAACCACTAGTTGAGAGGGTGTTTAATATTGAAAACATTCCTGTCCAGGGTATTTGACGAATCATAACCCAGTTATCTCACAGGTTTTTATTTAGCGCCTGTTGGTTAAAGTCTGCCCCTCATTACTGACTGCATTAAAGCTTTCTATCTGGAGAGAATATGAGATCAAAGGATCAGAAAAACGGTCTTTATCAGAAGTGGAAGAATATTCCCCTCTGGAAGAAAATCATGACAGGCATGGTGCTGGGTCTGGCCACCGGTTTCACCATGGGCCCTGACGCAGTTATGTTCAAGCCTTTGGGCGACCTGTTTCTTAATGCCATCAAAATGCTTATTGTGCCTCTGGTCTTCTGCTCACTGGTGAGTGGTGTGACTTCGATGAACGACTCCAGCAAAATGGGGCGTGTAGCACTGAAGAGTATTGCTCTGTATCTGACTACCGGTGCAGTTGCGATCACTATTGGTCTGTTGATTGGTAATTTCTTTGCTCCGGGTGAAGGCTTGAATCTGGTGGCACCTGTTGTCAACGAAGTTAAAGATTCCCCTTCCATGATTGATACCCTGGTAGCGACGATTCCTGCTAACCCAATCATGTCTATGGCGAATGGCGAAATTCTGCAGATTATCGTATTTGCCCTGTTTGTCGGTATTGCTATCAGCACGCTGGGCAAGAAAGCCGAGCCCATGCAGAAGCTGATCGAGTCCGGTGCTGAAATCATGTACCAGCTGACCGGCATTGTTATGAGCTTTGCGCCATTCGGTATTTTTGGTTTGATGGCAGCTGTAGCCGGGCAGAACGGTATTGATGTATTGCTGCCATTGGCTAAGGTGATTGGATCGGTATACTTTGGTTGTGCTTTCCTGGTTTATGGCCTTTACAGCATCTTCCTGAAAGCCAATGGCCTGAGCCCACGCAAATTCCTGAAAGCGACCATGAACGTACAGACGGTTTCTTTCAGTACTTCAAGCAGCTCCGGTACTCTGCCTGTTAGCCTGCAGACCGGTGAGAAAAAACTGGGTTTGTCCAAGAGCATTTGCAGTTTTGTGATGCCTCTGGGAGCTACTGTCAATATGAATGGTACGGCTCTGTATCAGGGTGTGTGTGCCCTGTTTATTGCTCAGGCCTACGGTATTGACCTGACCATGGCTAACTATGCCACCATCATCTTCACATCTACTCTTGCTGCTGTGGGTACAGCCGGTGTGCCAGGCGCAGGTCTGATCATGCTGAGTCTGGTACTGACCAGTGTTGGGCTGCCTATTGAGGGTGTCGCGTTGATTGCTGCAATCGATCGTATTCTGGATATGGCCAGAACCTGGGTCAATGTGCAGGGTGATATGATGGTAACCAGCGTCATTGCCAAGAGTGAAGGCGAGCTGGATAAGACTATCTATGACGATGAAACAGCAGGCGAAGGCCTGAAACCTCAGGTAGCCACTGCCTGATTTTATTTACGACGCCGGGCTGCTCAGGCCCGGCGTTGTATAAGCATCCTGCTGAAGATGATGAACCCTGATATTCAGCTGACATTTACCATTTGTAAAAACAATACTGGTTTTTCTTAATACTGGCTTTTCTTAATAGTGGCCGGTTTCTATCATGTCCTTTTAACGTCTGGAGCATCTCCTCTTCCTGTTGGACCCGTTTCAAGAGCGGGGAGTCTGCAACTCTCTGTTCCAGCTCGGTTGTTAATTCCTGGGTAATATCCTTGTTCGTAGGCAGGTTGTGCAGCTCCATAAAAGCAAGTCGTCGCTTTATTTCCGGGTGTGGACTGTTTTTTATCAACCTGAGTCAGGTCGGAAAAAACCTTGAAACAGTTCCAACTTTTTCTTTTTTACCGTAAAAACGGCTTCAACAATATCCGACTGGGAGAAAATTGATCTTTTGCGTAGTCATCCTGTCAGGCGTCCAGAAGTGGCAAATCAATCGGCTTCCGATGGGCGTGGTTTGATAGCAGAGAGTAAAAGAAGGAGGCAACATAAAAGAGTCAAAAGGAGAGAGCCACGGGGGCTCTCTCCGGAAGGTTTTAGATGTCCTTATGAGGACCAAATACTTCGTAGTGAATATTTTCTGATGGCACACCCCAGCCCTGGAGTGTTTCGTTGACCATAGTCATGTAACCCAGAGGACCACAGAAATAATAATGAGCGCCAGGGATTTCGATTTCTTCACGAATCAGGCTCAAGTCTGTACGGCCAACGTGATCATAATCCTGATCGCTTTCTGCAGGCTTATCGTAGAAGACAACCTTTTCAACATTGTCACACTTTTCGGCCAGAGCATTTACATGATCTGAAAATGCATGAACACTGCCGTTCATCGCACTGTGAACAAAGCGGATAGGCTCTGATTTATTCAGGGCTGTCAGAGTATTCAGCATGCTGAGTACGGGAGTAACGCCCACTCCACCGCTGAGCAGTACTACAGGGCTATCATTGTTGGTATCCAGGAAGAAGTCACCGGCAGGAGGGCTCAGTTCTACCACATCACCTTCCTGTGCATGGTCATGTAGATAGTTAGAGATCATACCCAGAGTATCGCCAGCGCCTTCACGTTTTACAGAGATTCTGTAGCTGTTGCCGTTAGCTGCATCAGACAAACTGTACTGGCGGATACAACGGTTCTCACTGTTTTCAGGAGTAATGTAAATACCAATGTATTGTCCTGGCTTGAAATCAGCAACAGGTTTTCCGTCAACAGGTTCAAAATAGAAAGATGTAATCAGCTCACTCTCTTTTACTTTACTGGCTACCCTGAATTCACGGGTACCACGCCAGCCACCTTGATGGCTCTCGCTCTCTTTATAAATGCCTTCTTCTACTTCGATGAAGATGCTGGCCAGGAACTGATAGGCCTCTCCCCATGCATCAATAATCTCATCGGTCGCCGCATCACCCAAAACGTGAGCGACTGCTGCCAGCAAGTTTTCACCAACGATAGGGTAGTGTTCAGGTTTTACATTGAAACTGGCGTGTTTATGAGCGATACGCTGAACGGCCTCGCTCAACGCTCCGAGATCATCAATATGAGCAGCATAGCCATAAACAGCAGCTGCCAGAGCGGCCTGTTGACGCCCCGTCTTCTGATTGGTCGCATTAAAGATATTCAGCAGTTCAGGATTGTTGTTGAACATACGCTGGTAGAAGTAACGGGTGATCGCCTCACCATGTTCAGCCAACACTGGGGCAGTGGCTTTGACGATACTGATTGTCTTTTCACTCAGGCTCATGGGGGGATGACTCCAAATGGTTTTTTTATAAAGATGTATTTGTAATGCATCTTTGTTAGGTGCATCCTATATGCATCTTTAAAAGAAGTCTATAGCTCGCATGAAATTGACCAGGCACACCGATTACGCACTGAGGATATTGATCTATTCGGCTCTGCAACCACAGAGCCGCCTGATCTCTATCCAGGAGGTCACTGACGTATATGACCTCTCTCGAAATCACGTTATGAAAATTGTCCAGCGGCTTGGGCAGGAAGGTTACCTGTCAACGATTAGGGGAAAAGGTGGGGGTTTCCGGATCGGACTTTCAGCTGAGGACATTAATCTTGGTGTCGTGGTGAGAATGATGGAGTCTACAACGGTTCTGATAGATTGTGATGAGCCTGTATGTCGTATATCGCCGAGCTGTCGTCTTAAAGGCATACTGGCTGATGCCATGTCTGCCTTTATGGCGGTTCTGGACAGTTACACGCTGGCTGATCTGATTGAAAACAGGAAAGAATTGGCAGGCTTGCTGGCTGTGGGTTAGGTCTCATGTTGGTTTTCTTGCTAGCAGCCGGACCTGATCATGTGCTCCATGTTCCCAAACAGGGTAATAAGGAGCAGGGCCTGAGTCAGCCTTCTCGATAATAAATCCAGCTTTTTCAAACAACCCGGCCAGCTGCTCCGGGTTGAAGAAATTGATATTGGCTGGAACATGGACCCTGTGTAGTTCGATCAAGTGTTGAGTATTCGGGTCTGAGAATCGTGCAGCTGATTTTTCAAACCAGTCCAGGGGTTGCTGCAAAGCGATCAGGCGATCGGGTGATTCTTGTCTTTGTTTGATCTTCAGGTCTTTAAACCCCAGGGCCTGAAAAGGAGCAAAATCTTCGCAGACAGCGGTTACTGCTATTTTTCCTTCTGTGACCAGAGCCTGATACAGAGACTTCACAGATTGGACCAGCTCGTCATGATCAAGAAAATGAAGGATTTCTGAACAAAGAATGCCAGACAGGCTTTGTTTCGGAAAAGGCAGTGAGCATGGCAGCTTTAACTGTATGAAGCTCAAGTGTTCTTGTTGAGCGTGGGCGTGTTTTACCTTTTCCAGTGAATCCTCATACACTTCAGTGGCTACAACATTGGCCCCGGACTCAATACCCTTAATGGCGTTCAGGCAATTCCCGCAGCCGATATCCAGTAATGGATGAGCCCCATCCCAACAACGAATCCACTCATTAATCAGTGGGTTTACAGAGCCGAATGTAAACCCGGAAACGTGTCCTGCAGGCGCAAAATCTGGCTGTGAAGAGAGCATATATTATTCCTTAACTGCGATGAGACGAACCTGGTCGTGATCACCGTGTTCCCACAGTGGGTAATACGGAGCAGGCCCTGTTTCGGCTAATGTTATTGAGAAGCCTTTATCTCTGAAAGCTTCAGCCAACTGACCAGGGTGGAAAAAATTGAAGTAGTTATTGCGGTAAGTGTGCTGATGCAACTGAATCAGTTCCCAGGCAAAGTGATTCTCTGGTTTTAATTGGCAAGCTTGTTCCAGTAGTTCCAGATGGTGATGATAGGCTCTCAATAACTGAGGAAAAGCTTCTCTCTGTGAGCGTCTGATCTGTTTGAGTCCGACCTGACTCAGCATGGCAATGTCTTCGCTGGCACAGGTGAGGATAACTTTACCACCGACCTTCAGTACCCGATGAAACTCAAGGATAGAAGCAATGATTTCTTCATGATCCAGAAAATGAAAGACTTCAGAGCAGAGTAAGCCTGAAATACTCTCATTTTTACAGGGAATTTTGCCGGGAAGTTCAAGGTAGGCAAAGTGCAGACTTTGATGATGTGAATACTTTTCTTGTAACTGTTGAAGAGAATCTCTGTCCAGTTCAGTTGCTACCACTGCTGCTTCGGCCTGAATGCCCTTCAATGTGTTAATGCAATTACCACAGCCAATATCCAGCAGGGGTTCTGTGTCATTCCAGCAACGAATCCATTCTTCAATCAGTGGGTTACAGGCATGAAAAGCAAAGCCTGCTGTATGCGGCAGAGGTTCAAAAAGAAATTCTGATTGTGGCATAACATTTTGGTACGGTTTAAAGGTGTCTAGCCAGTATAGGACTCATTTTCCAACCTGCTGCCTATGGTCCGTGTAGTTGTTATTCGCGCTCGGCACTAGCTGAGGCATTCAGGTCCTGATGAAGGGGATCTGGGTTTAGATTATTTCAACAAGCAGGCTCTTGGAGTTTTCTAATGAGAGGCTGATTTAAGATTTTTATTAATGATGACTTTATTGCCTTTTTAGCGTTGGAGGTGGACGGGTCTGATTGATTCAACGAATCTTCTCTAAACTACCATGCTCTAAGAAGTATATTTATCGATACCTTTTAATAAGAGGCAGGACAGCTAAGCTAAATGCTCTCACAGTAATCAAAGAATCAATGTGAGTTTCATTTTTTCTTAGAGTTACACCGGTAACTCTTTTTTTTACATCAGGTGTCGTCAATGGATGCAAAAAAAGATGCAGGTGTCAGGTTGCTGGCCCCCCAAAAAGTAAAAAGTTTTGAATTTCTGAATCATTTTATCTCTGAAAACCCCGGCAGTATTCCAAAAGCCAGTTGCGATAGTAATTCTGTCAAAAAACTGATCAAAAACGACATACTGTTTGATGTGAAGCCTGAGCTTAATACTTCATCTTACGTCAATGTTTCGTATGAACGTGAAGAGGAAGAAATAGCGCTGATGGGGCTTAAGGTGAATCTGGCTGATCAGACCGTTTATCCGTACTCGTACAAGATGCACGACAAACTGATTAATATGATCGCCAGGCTCTGGAATTGTCCTGACAGCGATAATTTCCGTGAGACAGGCGTTCATGCCGGTGCGGGCACAGTAGGTTCCACCGAAGCCTGTCTGTTAGCAGGTCTGGCTTTGAAGTTTCGTTGGAGAGCGTGGTACAAAGCTCGAAGTGGATTAACTCAGAGCGAAGTGCTCAGGGAGTTACCCAATATCGTGATATCTACCTGCTATCAGGCGGCTTGGGAAAAGCTGATTAAGTATATGGATATAGACTGCAAGTTCATCAAGCCATCGGTGAATTCATTTACGTTAGAGCCAGAAGCGATTCGTGATGCCATTGATGATCATACCATTGGTGTTGTTTGTATCATGGGTAATCATTATGCAGGTCAATACGATCCTGTATGGGAAATCAATCAAACTGTTGAAGCAGTGAACAGAGAAAGAGGCTTTCAGGTAGGCATTCATGTGGATGCCGCATCGGGTGGGTTCATTGCTCCATTTCAAAAAGAAGTTAAGCCTTGGGACTTCAGGCTGAATAATGTTCTGTCTATTTCAGCCAGTGGTCACAAATACGGTGCGTCATCTTGCGGAACAGGCTGGGTGATCTGGAGAGAGAGGAAAGATTTGAGTGAGCATGTTGCCATTTCAGTGAGCTATCTGGGTGGGCAAGCTGATTCTTATACTTTGAACTTCTCACGTCCGGCTACGGGTATCTATGTGCAGTATTACAAGTTTCTGAGATACGGGATGGATGGTTATCAGTTCTGTTGTGATGAAATGATGGAACATGCCAGATTGCTCAGAGAAGGTCTTATGGCAATGACATACAACAGCATACCCAGATTTATATTGCTGGATGCGGGAAACAAAGGGTGTTTACCCGTTGTGGCAGCCAAACTCAATAAAACCTGTAATCTGATGTATAACGATACTGACCTTCAAAAAGTGTTGTCCCAGCATTCATGGTATGTCGGAGCTTACAAGATGCAGTTCCTGAATCCTGTTACAGAAGAGAAAACCGCTTTATTTTATGATCATGATCAAAATGAGACGATGTTCAGAGTCGTTATCAAAGGGAACATATCCCTGCTAATGGTTGAAAACTTATTACATGCCATCGAAGATTCCTTGAAATACCTTGATAATATTTCTGATATGAGAACGCTGACCCACCTGCGTGATATGGATCAGCATGTCATGAGTAATCACTGTTGATCACTTTGTTAGTGAGACTGCTGGTCGTTAAAAAAACAGCAGTCTCAACCCGTTACCCATTCATCAGAGCCAGGAGTTTTGAAACCGGGTGCGGAATTTGGGTATTGCCAAGGCGCTTAATCTGACTGCGACAGGAGTAACCAGTAGCGACGAGTTGTCCCTGATTCTCTGGATTCTCAATTACAGGTTTCCAGCTCATGTCGTATAGTTTTTTGGAGGTATCCTGATTGCGAGTTTCATGCCCATAGATGCCAGCCATGCCACAGCAACCAGTAGCCTGATAAGTCAGCTTTAGACCACAGGCAGAGAAGAGCTTTTGCCACTGTGCCGGTGCAGCAGGAGCATTGGTGGTCTCGGTGCAGTGCCCCAGCAGCTTGAAATCACCACTGAGATTTAACTGAAGTTCACGGATGGTATCAGCCTGACTGGCAAACCATTCCGAGAGTAAATGCACTTCAGGAGCCTCTTCTCCCATAATCTCTTTGTATTCATCCCGATACGTCAGGGTCACGGCTGCATCAATGCCCATCAGGGCGACGCCCTTGTCAGCCAGTTTTTTAAGCTCCAGGGCGTTGGTTTTTGCGACTTTTTCAAAGCGTCCAAGAAAGCCATAAACATGCAAAACTTTTCCGTTGGGTTTATAAGGCGCAACGAGAGGGCGATACCCGAGTCTGACCAGCAGTTCGACCAGGTCGGTCAGTACAGGGGTTTCAAAGAAACTGGTGAAGGCGTCCTGAACAATGACCACCGTGCGAGCCAGTTCCTTTTCTGTCATAGAAGCCAGCAGACTGTCAGAAGCCACTGATGCACCAGAACGACAGCTGTCTTCCAGGGGAGATGAGCTGGTAATCGATGGTAGATCCTGAAGTCCTGATGTTTTTGCAGAGACCTTGTTCATTAGGCTTGAACTGGCCACCAGGTTGTAGACCGACTTGGCTTTGGCCAGGCTGGGAAGCATCGGTTCCAGCATGGCTGCTGCATGATGTTTGGCAGGTCGCAGATAGCGAGTGTGATAGAGCTCGAAATACCGGGATCTCAAATCAGGAACATTGACTTGAATGGGGCATTGACCCGCACAGGACTTACAGCTCATACAGCTGTCCAGAGCTTCATAAACATCATGGCTGAAATCTTTTTTGCCACGCAGTTTGTCTATGGTATTGCGGGTTTTATCCATGGCGTTGTAAAAAAGCCCGGATTGTCGTGCCTTACCCATCTCCTCAGAAATATTGCTGCCCGCAGCACTTTGTAATCTCAACCATTCACGCACCAGGCCTGAACGGCCTTTTGGTGACTGAGTTCTGTCCAGGGTAGCTTTCCAGGTGGGGCACATGGCGCTGTTGGGGCTGTAGTTGAAGCAGGCACCGTTGCCGTTGCAATACATGCCACTGGTAAAGGCATCAAATGCCTTTCTTTCAATGGTTCTGTCGAGTTGACCACGGGTTTGAACCCCATCAATTTTCAACAGATTCTCTGATGCCAGGGTTGATGGTGTTGCTATTTTTCCAGGGTTAAGCTGGTTATGAGGATCGAAAGCGCTTTTGATGTTTTGCAGCACCGGGTAAAGGTCCTGGAAAAAGTCAGGTGCGTATTCAGAGCGTACCCCTTTGCCGTGTTCACCCCAAAGGACACCGCCGTATTCTTTGGCCAGAGCAGAAACCTCATCACTGATAGTTCTGACCAGCACTTCCTGCTGAACATCTTTCATATCAATTGCGGGACGAACATGGAGAACACCGGCATCGACATGACCAAACATGCCATAAGACAGATTATGGCTATCCAGTAGTGCCCTGAAGCGAGCGATGAAAGGAGCCAGGTTTTCTGGCGGCACGGCCACATCTTCTACAAATGGTATAGGGCGAGCGTCGCCTTCCATGTTGCCTAGCAGTCCGACAGACTGCTTGCGCATATTCCAGATTTTTTTAACGTTGGGGGTTCCGGGCACAATACTATGGCCCACCCGTTGGATTTCCGAAGGCTTGTCCAGCTCTGCTTGCAAACGCTCGATCCCCTCCTGAATTTCCGCTTCCGAGTGGCCGGTGTATTCAACAAAATTAATGCCGTCAATCAGATGAATATCGTCAGGGAAATAAGTTTTGACACTTTCCCAGACACTGTCTGCTTTGGCAAGAGACAGGACTTTGGAGTCGATGGTTTCGACGGAGCTGGGGGTCGCCTTCATAAGCGATTGAGCGTCTCGCAGTGACTCTTGAAAGCTGGAGTAGAACACCAGCACCAACGCAGAAGTTTCAGGTATAGGCAGCAGGTTGACCTTGATCTCACTGATCATGGCCAGTGTCCCTTCAGAGCCACAGAGAATGGCATTAAGGTCAAACTTGCCAATGTCTTCAGGGTTTACAGGATCTTTTCTGCGAATATTGGCCAGATCATAGCCCGTCAGATTGCGGTTGAGTTTGGGAAAAACTTCATTCACTCGATCTTTGTTTTGCTCATAAGATTCAACCACCGTCTTGTGAATCTGCCCTGCACGGTCTTCACGTTGACAGATCTCGGTCAACGCCTGTTCTTCCAGAGGTGATGAGTTCCATACGGTGCCATCAGCGAATACCGACGTTAGCTCAAGGACATGATGGCGGGTTTTGCCATAAACGACAGATCCCTGGCCACTGGCATCAGTGTTAACCATACCGCCTACGGTTGCCCGGTTACTGGTGGATAATTCCGGAGCGAAAAAGAGTCCATGTTTTGCCGCTAGTTCATTCAGGTAGTCTTTGACGGTGCCGCTCTGAACCTTTGCCCAGCGCTCTTCAGGGTTGATCTCCAGGACCCGGTTCATATGGCGGCTGGTGTCTACCATAAACCCTGACGTCAAAGACTGACCATTAGTGCCAGTCCCCCCTCCTCTGGGGGAAAGCACTACGGCTTGAAAGGAAGATTTATTAGCCAGTGAGAGAATTTTGCTCAAATCTTCAGTGCCTTTGGGGTACAAAACACCTTCCGGATAAACCTGATAGATCGAGTTGTCAGTGGCCAGCACGGTCCGCTCTGCATACCCCAGTTCTATATCTCCCTGGAATCCGGAGCTAGCCAGCCGATCTGCAAAATTTTGATACAGAGCCCCTCTTGCGCTATTGGCATGAGTAGCCTGTTGGTCCAGTTTACTGATCACTGTCCTTCTCCCGGGCTTTATCGTTTTATGGTTATGACTGCGAAGCGAAAGCGACGTCTTAGAGCTTGCGTATTGTACGTAATGAGGGCTCTGGAGTCAGCGGGGATTTCTGCTCTTTTAGTTCTTGGGTCATTTAAATACCAATGTAAGCTTCTTCCGCATTGAATGCTCAAACCCGGTAGGCCAGCGTCACTGAAAGAACTGACCCCGGCATTTTGATTCTTCACCATACAGTTCGAAGAATTGAGTCAGGTTCAACCTCTTCTGAAACTGGATCTTATTCCTGATCATGACGCGCATTGTAGAAGTATGTAGAAGTATGTAGAAGTATGTAGAAGTATGTAGAAGTATGTAGAAGTATGTAACCTCTGTCGTTAGTTTGGACGGTGATTTGTCTTTTGGCAGGCTTGGGTAAGATGGCAATCAGGTAGATTTTTGAATCAGAAAAATAGTTTAAAAGATTGAAAGAGAGAAACTCTCTTTCAATCTTTTAAACAAAAGCATTAAGCGTCAATACGCTTGTACTTGATACGGTGAGGGCCGGCGGCCTCTTCACCCAGGCGTTCTTTACGATCGGCCTCGTACTCGGTGTAGTTACCTTCAAAGAAGGTCACCTTGGAGTCGCCTTCGTAGGCCAGAATGTGTGTCGCCACACGATCCAGGAACCAACGGTCGTGGGAAATGACCATGGCACAGCCAGGGAACGCCAGCAGTGCATCTTCAAGCGCACGCAGGGTTTCAACATCGAGGTCGTTGGAAGGTTCGTCGAGCAGCAGTACGTTACCCCCTTCTTTTAGTGTGGCCGCCAGTTGTAGTCGTCCACGCTCACCACCAGAAAGTTCGCCAACGCGTTTCTGCTGATCACCGCCTTTGAAATTGAAGCGGCCGATGTATTTACGGGACTGCATTTCATAGCCGTTAATACGCAGAATTTCCTGGCCTTCTGAAATGGCTTCAAAGACGGTTTTGTCGTCTTTCAGTTCATCACGCATCTGCTGAACGTTGGAGATTTTGATACTCTCGCCACGCTCAATGGTACCGGAATCCGGCTGCTCATCACCCATGATCATTTTGAACAGTGTGGTTTTACCCGCACCGTTACCACCAATGATGCCGACAATCGCACCCTTTGGCACACTGAAACTCAGATCATCAATCAGCAGGCGGTCGCCAAAACCTTTAGTGACATTATTGAAGTCCAGTACTTTGTCGCCCAGGCGAGGACCGGGTGGGATGTAAATTTCGTTGGTTTCGTTACGAGTCTGGAATTCTTGAGACTGCATTTCTTCAAAGCGAGCCAGACGAGCCTTGGACTTGGACTGACGACCTTTGGCGTTAGAACGGGACCATTCCAGTTCCTGCTGCATTGCTTTGCGGTGAGCGTCCTGCTGTTTGCTCTCTTGCGCCAGACGGGCGTCTTTCTGTTCCAGCCAGTCACTGTAGTTGCCTTCCCATGGAATACCATGACCACGGTCCAGTTCCAGAATCCAGCCAGCGGCATTATCCAGGAAGTAACGATCGTGGGTAATCGCTACCACAGTACCAGGGTATTCAACCAGGAAACGTTCCAGCCAGGCAACGGACTCGGCATCCAGGTGGTTGGTCGGTTCGTCCAGCAAAAGCATTTCGGGACTGGAGAGTAACAGACGACACAGGGCTACACGACGGCGTTCACCACCGGACAGGTTATCCACTGTGGCATCCCATTCGGGCAGACGCAGGGCATCGGCAGCGACTTCAAGCTTGCGCTCCAGATTATGAGCGTCTGCCGCCTGAATAATGTTTTCGAGCTTGGCCTGTTCTGCGGCCAGGGCATCAAAATCGGCATCGGGTTCAGCGTAAGCCGCATACACTGCATCCAGTTTGACCTGGGCTTCTTTGATTTCACCCAGCGCTTCTTCCACGACTTCACGGACTGTTTTGCCCGCTGTCAGCTGAGGTTCCTGAGGCAGGTAACCGACATTCAGGTTAGGCTGTGGACGGGCTTCACCGTCAAACTCCTGGTCAACACCGGCCATGATACGCAACAGTGTGGATTTACCCGCACCGTTCAGACCCAGAACACCGATTTTGGCTCCAGGGAAAAAGGAGAGAGAGATATCTTTAAGAATCTGGCGTTTCGGGGGAACGACTTTGCTCACCCGGTTCATTGTGTACACATACTGTGACATTTTGAGGGTGTCTCTGTATCAGGTGGATTTAAACGCGCGAAGATACTTTAACCCTATAGGCTTGGCAATGGTTTGCAAAGACAAATTGGTGACAAGGCTTCAGTCAACCGCGTCGGGTGAATGATTGAATCGTTCAGGTTCGGTGAGAAGGGGTAGACGATAACCTATGAGTGACTGAATTTGGTGCAGTTTTTCTACGATTTGGCATTAAAGTCCAGGTTAATGAACGTCACTCAAACGAACATGAAGTTTTTTCGATACGAAATCCTGAACAGGTGTATTAGAATAGCCGCCGAAAAACCTCATTAACAGGCAACATCCCGAGGAATCATTAATGTTCAGAAAGGACATGTCCATCGCTGAGTTCGATCCGGAACTCAAGGCTGCCATCGATGCTGAGGCGGTTCGCCAGGAAGAGCACATTGAGCTGATTGCTTCCGAAAACTACACCAGTCCCAGGGTGATGGAAGCACAAGGGTCTGTCCTGACCAATAAATACGCTGAAGGTTACCCAGGCAAACGCTACTACGGTGGTTGCGAGCATGTTGACGTAACAGAGCAGCTGGCTATTGATCGTGCCAAAGCGCTTTTTGGTGCTGGCTATGCGAATGTTCAGCCGCATTCTGGTTCTCAGGCAAACGCTGCTGTTTATATGGCTCTGGTTAAGCCAGGAGACAAGGTTCTGGGTATGAGCCTGGCTCATGGTGGTCACCTGACTCACGGCGCCAAGGTCAGCTTTTCTGGTCGTATCTATGAAGCGATTCAATATGGTCTGAACCCTGAAACGGGCGAGATCGACTACGAAGAAGTTGAGCGTCTGGCTGATGAACACAAACCAAAAATGATTGTGGCTGGTTTCTCTGCTTATTCCCGTGTTGTGGACTGGCAGCGTTTCCGTGATATCGCTGACAAGATCGGTGCTTACCTGTTTGTCGACATGGCTCATGTGGCCGGACTGATTGCTGCAGGTGTTTACCCCTCTCCGGTTGGCATTGCTGATGTTGTTACCACTACGACTCACAAAACTCTGGGTGGCCCTCGTGGTGGTCTGATCCTGGCAAACGATGATGAAGAGCTGAACAAAAAGTTCAACTTTGCGGTATTCCCTGAATCCCAGGGTGGTCCTCTGTGTCACGTGATTGCTGCCAAGGCCGTTTGTTTCAAGGAAGCCATGTCTGGCGACTTCAAGACTTATCAGCAACAGGTAGTGAAGAACGCTCAGGCCATGACAGGTGTCATGCTTGAGCGCGGTATCAATGTTGTTTCTGGCGGTACTGACGATCACCTGTTCCTGATGGATCTGATCGGTAAAGAATACACCGGTAAAGACGCTGAAGCGGCACTGGGTGCAGCCAACATTACCGTAAACAAGAACGCTGTTCCCAATGACCCACGCTCTCCATTTGTGACCAGTGGTCTGCGTATCGGTACTCCAGCCATTACCCGTCGTGGTTTCAATGAAGAAGACTCTGCGGCTCTGGCGGGCTGGATCTGTGACGTACTGGAAAACATCGGTAACGAGCAGGTAGTAGCAGACGTGAAGGCGAAAGTTCTGGAAATCTGCAATCGTCTGCCTGTTTACAGCTGATGATATAAAACTACTTTCTTAATGAAGGTGGTGATAGACCGCTGACCTTGATCAGGTCAGCGGTTTTTATTTATAAGGACATTGAGTTTTTTTGGTTCTAGTGATCTTATCAATGTTCAATATAATCGATTTCGAATCCATTCAAATCCAATCTGTTTGAAACGGCTTGTAACGTCAGTATGACGAGCCCATTCCTTCCCTGGTGTCATATAAAGGTTTAATGCTGCAAAGTGTTGGTAATTGCACAAGGGTGAATTATGATGGAGGACTTACTCTGAAAAGCGTTTCTCTTACCCATGCACTGCCCTTTTTGCAACGCTATTGACACTAAAGTCATTGATTCCCGCCTGGTGGCAGATGGTAACCAGGTTCGCCGTCGTCGTGAATGTTTGACCTGCAGTGAACGGTTTACGACCTATGAAATGGCTGAGTTGCTGATACCCAGATTGGTCAAAAGGGACGGTTCCCGTGAGCCTTTCAATGAGGACAAACTCCGCGCCGGTATGACTCGTGCTCTGGAGAAGCGTCCCGTCAGTGTGGAACAGGTGGAAGAGTCCATTAACCGCATTAAGCATCGTTTACGAGCCACAGGTGAGCGGGAGGTTCAGTCTCTGATCTTGGGTGAAGAAGTGATGCGTGAATTACAGAGTCTGGATGAAATAGCCTATATACGTTTTGCATCGGTTTATCGTCATTTCACTGACTTGAATGAGTTCAGAGAAGAGATTGAGCGACTGGAAACGGTTGAGAAAGAGCCCTGAAGAGCAGACAGCAACGGCGACAGCATCTATAACCAGCTATGTTGCATGGATGCAGGAGGTAGGGCAACGCAGGAGCAGTTGTCGAGAGTGTCTGAGCAATGAGTCAGGAAATATGATTTCATAGGGTTGGGTACTTATACACCGCGGCAGCATGTGCAGTATATGTTGCTGACAAAATCCGCTAAAAGAGATGTTGCTGCATATCAGGCGGTCAAAGACGCTTTTTCTGTTTGGGGTATTTCTGCAGAAGAGCCCGACCTTATTAAGGACTTACTTCGCTAAGCCATCCTTTAATGTATCAATGCAGGAGAACTTGTCCCCTGCATTGATACAAGAGTCAGGCTAGAGCACTGATTCCCAAAATAGTCATGTACCCTGCAAAGCAGGCCAGCAGAATGGCACTCTTATAGCGAGGGATATAGCTGCAGGCAGCTCTTCGGAGGCTAAGAGTTGAGCCTGAAGCCTTGTCAGTATTACCCATAGATAAACTGCTCACCACAATGATGGCCAGTGCAGCGGTCAGCCCTGCCATGGCCAGTCCATCCCTTTGTATAACAAGGGAATCTATTTTCAAACCACCACTGAGAATCCCGGGGAAAGCCAGCACACCCAATAAATTAAATATATTGGAGCCAATGACGGTTGCCATCACCAGATCAAACAAGCCTTTTCGGGCGCTGGCCAAGGCTGCAGCCATTTCTGGAAGGCTGGTGCCAAAGGCAATGACGGTCAAGCCAATGATAACTTCACTGATACCGAAAGAACGTGCCAGTTCACTGGCTCCCCATACCAGCAACTTGGAGCTGCCCATAAGTAAGGCTAACAGCACCAGGCTTTCCACAACGGCGCGAGCGGTAGAGATGGAAAGAATAACCACCTCTTCGTCGTCTTCACTGTCACCGCCAGAATGTCTTGCCAGATAGTAGCAATAGGCAACCAGCGCTCCGGCCAGGATAAATCCATCTGTCTGGCTCAGGTCGCCATCCAGCATCAGGGCCAGCGAGAAAGCGACGACCAGCCCTAGCAGGGGGAGTTCACGAGTGATAATACGACGGCTGACTACCAGTGGGTAAATGACACCACACAGAGCAAGAACAAGGCCAATATTGATGATATTGGAGCCCAGAGCATTACCTATGGCGATACCGGCAGAGCCATCCAGAGCCGCTACAGAAGATACCAGTAGTTCTGGTGCTGAAGTACCGAAAGCTACAATGGTCATACCAATAGTGAGGATGGACATACCCAGCCGTGAGGCAAGAGTAGAAGCCACTTCGATCAATCGATCTGCGCTCCAGGACAATATTACAAAGCCCACGGCAATGGCGGCAACAAAGGAAAGGATTTCAATCATATCAACAGACGAGAGGGCTTTTGACACAGGTAACAGTCACCAGGCCCTCAATAACCAGTGCTATCACCCGAGTCTCGCCAAGAAGTGTATTCACTACACTGCCGTATACGCCACAGTCGAATGACCAATGATGTTGACGTATACACCTGTTGTTTACCAGGCAGGCTACTCCCCCGAATTGCCGTTAGTCTATTGACTTCGGTCTCTTATATCCAGAGGGATTACCGAAGCGGGAGTGTAGTTTCTTTCTCTTTTTTGAATGGCTATGATGCTCGCCAGTATTACAAGAAGATTTGAATATGTATCCTTTCATCCGACTTCTGTCGACGATTCGTAAAGCCAATAAAGCGCCTGCTATTCAGGCTCATGCCATCAGTGAAAACAGTTTTCGCTGCATGCCCTGGGATTTGGATCTATTCATGGAAATGAATAATGGTCGTGTTTTGACGCTTTATGACCTGGGTCGGTTTACTCTTTCTATTCAAACAGGGTTGGCCCGTGTCCTCAAAAGAGAAAACTGGGGGCTGGTGGTTGCTGGCAGCACTACCCGTTATCGTAAGCGGGTCAGAATGTTCGACACAGTGACTATGTATACTCAGGTGGCAGCAATGGATGAACGGTGGATTTATATTGTTCAGTCCATGTGGGTAAAAGGTGAACCCGCTTCTTCCGTTTTGTTAAGGACGGCCATTACGGAAAAAGGCAGGATGATTGCCACTGAGCGAGTCAGAAAAGCGATGGGGCGTGAAGATTGGCACCCCCAGCCAGAAGGCTGGGTAAAAGCCTGGATAGAGAGTGAAGAGACTCGTCCATGGCCTCCTTTGAATAGAGAACAGGCTGACTAATCTTGGTCTGTTGACTTCCCGTGATGAGGTCTGCTCAGTATTCATAATCATCATATTTAGATATTAAAAGGCAAGGGCCGTAAGTATGACTGACCTCAATCAGGCTATTGAAACCCTCTCTCATCATGAAGAGGGCGTATTTCCCAGGAAGGCTTTGGAAACACTGCTGGACAATCAGGAAGCAGTTAATCCACAGTTGCTGGATTATCTGGAGTCGGTCGCAATTGACCCCACAGGGACGATAGAGAGCTGGCAAACCGACTTTCTGGTGGTTGCTTTGTTTTTACTGGCCCAGTTTCGAGACGTTCGAGCTTATCAGCCGCTGATCAAGTTGTTGAACAAGCTGGATTCTGAGACTGACTGGATTCTGGGCGAAGAAGGTTTAAGTCGCATTCTGGCGTCTGTCTGTGATGGTGACGTGACACCGCTTCAGGCTTTGGCTGAAAACCCTGAAATCGCTGAATATATCCGTTCCGAAGCGTTCTATGCTCTGTTAACCCTGGTGTGTCGCGGACAGTGGGATAAATCTGCGCTCCATGATTACTGTCGTCGTATGTTAGAAGGTGGCCTGAATTATGAAGGGGGATACCTTCGTATCAGTCTGACACATATCTGCGAAATGATGATGTTCTCAGACCTTCTTGAAACCATCAGGAACTGTTATCAGAAATGGCCTGAGATGTCAGAATTCATCCGCTTTGATGAAGTGGAAGAAAGTCTGCAATCCGGGGAGGCGGATGAATTTGGTTTATCGTTTCACCGAGATTATATTACCGATGCAATAGCCGACCTGGAAAAACATGCCTGCTTTGTGGCCGGTGATGGGGCTGAGGGTGACGATCTTGATGGTTTTGATCTTAGCGAACTTTTTGGCTCACCTGATGATGTGGCAAGCGAAGTTGAAGGCTTCTTTGCAAACGCTGAAACACAAGAAACCTTTGTGAGAGACTTGCCTAAAGTGGGGCGTAATGACCCTTGCCCCTGTGGCAGTGGTAAAAAATTCAAGAAATGCTGTGGTAAGTGACTCTGGCTAAAATGAGTCTTCAAGGGTTGAGGTCAACACTCTCCATTTTTTTGTGCCCAGATTTCTGATGCCTTCAGGTAGCACTCATGGCCCTTGGTCATTTCAGCCTCGACCTCTAGCCGCTTTTGCTGACCATTAATGCATTCGATGTCGTCCAGTACATCGGTTTCTTTGATGTCACCCGCAAGAAGGGCAACAACGCCTTGGCTCTCTGTTAGCCATTGAGCCACTTCCGGTTGCTCAGCAACCACTTTTAGTCCTCGAACAAGGCAGGCTCGGACTTCTTGCTGGAGCTCGTCCAGGAGGTCAAGCCGTTCCCGGTCTGAGTGGGTAGTGCAGGTTTCATCATCGAGGCTGTAATAAATATCGTCCAGCAGGTATTCCACCTTGCTACGGTATTGATCCAGCGCTCCAAACTCTTCTTCTGCTTCGTGATAGGGCGAGTCACAGGGGCTCCATCGTAGAGAGAGTTTCTGTTCGTCTCGGCTAAGCACTGAGTCTTTCATGTAGTAATCGGTGACATGGTTCAGTCCTCTTTCAGTCGAAAAAGTAGAAAGAAGGTAACCGACGTATTCACCGTTGTGGTACACCCCCAGGCAGTAAAGTCCGTCTTTTTGATATCGCTGAATAATACGACTAAAAACAGGTAGTACTTCTCTGATCAGAGCCTGCTCCAGTTCCGTTACAGCTTGTTTGAATTGTTCGATCCTGTCCTGATATTGCATGACAACTTCCTTATAGGGTGCAGTGTCAGCTTAATGATTTTTATCGTATAAGTCAGTGCTCTAAATTCTGAATTTCTCGGGGTGCGGCCAAAGCTCGCTTTCTGGTCGATCAAACTGAATCAGTTCAACCAGAGTTCTGCCATCTTTTATGAAAGCGACAGTGACATGTTCTGCAGGACTCCGTGGTGACAGAACCACTTCTTTGCCCTCCAGTGCGGCTTCCAGGTCATCTACCTCAAAGGCGATGTGTGGGGTTGTTTTAATAATGTCTGGAAGCGTACTGTCTTCGTCAAAGTTCATTCATTCGACAGCGTAGGGTGTTTCAAAGTAACCCGTTGCGTGCAGCTTCAGTTTTTCGTTGTAACAGTCATCGGGAAGCTTTTCCCGGGTGGGGATACCGACGTGATGAAAGCGGAGTTCCTGCACTTTGGCCATGTCCTCTGATCTATAGTTCAAACGTTGCGTTTTTGCTGGACAGTATAGAGGGCACTGAAGAGTGAAGATTATCCTGATTCATGGCAACGGTGGTTGTACTGCCGACATGCACTGGTACTTTTATGTGGAAAAGGAACTAACTGCCCGAGGGTATCGGGTTGTGAGAAAAACGCTGCCTGATAATCAGGTGGCTCATGAGTCTATTTGGATTCCCTATATCAGAGATGTACTGGAAGCGGGTCAGGAAGATGTCCTGGTCGGCCATTCATCGGGCGCTATTGCAGCGATGCGTTTTGCAGAGCAATACTCTCTGGCAGGCATGGTGCTGGTCAGTGCTTATATTTCCGATCTGGGGAATGAGAATGAAAAAGCCGGTGGCTGGTTCGATCGTCCCTGGCAGTGGGAAAAAATATGCAATCATCTGCCTTGGGTGATTCAGTTTGCTTCAGTTGATGACCCTTGGATTCCCATTGATGAAGCTCGATGGGTTCGCTCCCATTTAAAGTCAGAATACTATGAGTATTCCGATCGGGGTCATTTTACCGGTGAGCCTGACACTACGGAGTTTCCTGAGTTGGTAGAAGCCCTGGATCGAAAGTTGTCGAATAGACCGTAAGCATTTATCGGGTTTGCTCACCAGTGAGTGATGAAAAACGTAAATCCATATAAACTAGCCCCTTTTCTGACTTGACCCGGAGCGCGTCCCATGGCGTCAGCCATCGATCATGAAATGATGTCCCGTGCCCTGCAACTGGCACGAAAAGGTTTATTCACCACAATGCCTAATCCCAGGGTAGGGTGCGTGATCATGAAAGATGGAGTTATTGTCGGCGAGGGCTTTCATGAGCGCTCAGGCGAGCCCCATGCTGAAGTGTATGCCCTGAAAATGGCGGGTGACAAGGCAGAGGGTGCGACGGCTTATGTCACCCTTGAGCCTTGCAGTCATTTCGGAAAAACACCTCCTTGTGCAGAAGCGTTGATCAAGGCAAAAGTAGCCCGGGTGGTGGCAGCCATGGAAGACCCCAATCCTCTGGTGTCTGGCCGTGGTATGAAAATGCTGAGTAAAGCTGGCATTGAGGTTGAGTCGGGTGTTCTTGAGGCCGAAGCCAGAGCATTAAATCCCGGATTCATCAAAAAGATGGTGAGCAATCAGCCTTATGTCCGGTTGAAGCTGGCCATGAGTCTGGACGGCAGAACTGCGATGGAAAGTGGTGAGTCCCAGTGGATCACCGGGCCCGATGCCCGCAGCGAAGTTCAAAAGTTGCGGGCTCAGAGCTGTGCGGTTATTTCTGGCGTGGGCTCGATTCTTCAGGATAATGCTTCGTTGACGGTCAGAGCCGAAGAGCTGGGTCTTCCTAATGCCCAGACACTGGCTCAGAGACAGCCACTAAGAGTGGTGCTGGATTCATCCCTGCAAACCCCTGTTGATGCAAAAGTCATAACCGGACCCGGACAAGTTCTGATGGTATGTACTGATCAGGCAGGGCAAGACAAGCAGGCAAAGCTGGAAGCTGCTGGGGCAGAAGTGGTGAAGCTGAATGGCAGCAATGGCCAGGTTGACCTGAAAGAGTTAATGACTCTTTTGTCCAGTAAAGGTTGCCAGGAAGTCTTGTTGGAAACGGGGGCCACTTTGGCCGGTGCTGCTGTCAATGAAGCGCTGGTGGATGAATTGATTGTATTTATGGCTCCGACGCTCATGGGGGCTGCTGCCAGGCCATTGCTAAAACTGCCCTTCCAGTCCATGTCAGAAAAGCTTGATCTTAATGTCTCTGATATCCGGGCTATCGGTAATGACTGGAAAATCACGGCGACTTTCAAAGATAAAACTGACTAATGATTACCGGGAATTGATCCTATATGTTTACAGGCATTATCGAGGCTGTTGGCAGCCTGCAGAAAGTAGAATCCCGCTCTGGTGATTTGAGATTGACGGTGAACACCGGTCAATTGGATCTTTCTGATGTCAAACTGGGCGACAGTATTGCCACCAATGGTGTTTGCCTGACCGTGGTCGAATTGACCGGGCAGGGCTATGTTGCCGACGTTTCGCTGGAAACTCTGGAGTACTCAACACTCTCGGGTCTGGCTGTTGGCTCTGCTCTGAATCTGGAAAAGGCGCTGACGCCTTCAAGCCGGCTGGGTGGACACCTGGTGAGTGGTCATGTTGATGGTGTGGGTAAAATTGTCTCCATTGAACCTTCAGGCCGGTCTACCGTCTACTGGGTCGAAGCACCTGCCAGTCTGGCCCGGTATATCGCTCATAAGGGGTCTGTCACCATTGATGGTGTCAGTCTTACCGTAAACAAGGTGGATGGTTGCCGGTTTGCTCTGAATATCGTGCCCCATACCCAGCAGGGAACCATTATTACCGGTTACCGGGCAGGGACAGAAATCAATCTGGAGGTGGATGTACTGGCCCGATATCTGGAAAGGTTGATGGACCCGAGTCTCAGAGAAGAGAGCGAATCAGCCCCTTCCAGCCTGACGGCCGGTTTTCTTGCCGAACATGGCTTTATGAAGTGATAGCTTCCAGCTTGGGAATGAAACCGTTAGAATAGGGCGGTTTCGCATGCCGGATGTATAAAAACACACACGGGGGTGTTATGCAGCTTAACTCCATCGAAGAGATTATTGAGGATATTCGCCTCGGAAAACCTGTCATTCTGATGGATGATGAGGATCGTGAAAACGAAGGTGACCTGATAATCGCTGCTGAGAAGATCACTCCTGAGATCGTGAATTTCATGGCCCGGGAAGCCAGAGGGCTGCTTTGCCTGACTCTGACCGGAGAGCGTTGTGACTTTTTGGGACTGCCTCCCATGGTAGGGGCGGAAGATAACTCATCGGGTTTTGGTACTCCTTTTACCGTTTCCATTGAAGCGGCGGAAGGTGTGACCACAGGTATTTCTGCCCATGACCGGGCCAGAACCATTCGGGCAGCAGTGGATCCACTGTCCCGTCCCGGTGATATTGTTCAGCCCGGTCATGTGTTCCCGCTGAGAGCTCAACCAGGCGGAGTGTTGAGTCGTGCCGGCCATACTGAAGCCGGTTGTGATCTGGCTCGTCTGGCAGGTCTGACACCTGCGGCAGCCATTATCGAAATCATGAATGAAGATGGCACCATGGCTCGCCGTCCCGATCTGGAAGTGTTTGCCAAAGAACATGACCTGAAAATCGGCACCATTGCTGATCTGATCAACTATCGGATCCTGAATGAAAAAACGGTCGAAAAGGTTGAACAGCGTAGGCTGGATACCGATTTTGGCCAGTTTGATATGACGGCCTATAAGGATTCTATCAGTGGTGCCACGCATATAGCGCTGACCAAGGGCTATATTACACCGAACTCGCCTGCCCTGGTTCGGGTTCATGCCATGGAGCCTTTCCGTGATCTGCTGTCAGCGCATCCGGAAAAAAGCAAACCCAGCTGGTCTTTGCATAAGGCTTTGGCCCGGGTGGCCAGCGAAGGGCGTGGTGTGATTGTGCTGCTGGACTCTGAATCGAGACTTGATCTGGGCGGAGCCCTGGAACGATTCTCGGAAGGTAAAAGTGGTAGCAGCGGTATGTCCGGAGCTTACCTGACCATAGGCACCGGCTCACAGATTCTGCGTGATCTGGGAGTGGGAAAAATGCGTCTGCTCAGCTCACCGGTTCGCTTTGGCGCCTTGTCCGGATTTGATCTGGAAATTGTTGAATACATCCCGTGTGATGACTGACCACACTTTATGACTGGAAAGCAGCCTGTTTCAGGCTGTTTTTTTTCAGTAACCAGTGCAGCTATTCGCTAAACAAAATTCTGTTCGCACTGAGCCTCAGGATGAACGGAATATGTATGAGCAATAACGCTTGGCTGCACAAGTCAGAGCACAGGCACTTCGTCTTAAGTGCATCAGACACAAAGATTTATTGAGGAAAATGCTATGTCTTTGAAAACCATCGAAGGCTCTTTGCAGGCTAATGGTGGCAAATACGCGATCGTGGTTGGTCGTTGGAATGCTTTTGTTGTCGAAAGTCTGCTCAATGGTGCTGTGGACAGTCTCACCCGTCACGGTGTTGCGGAAGAAGATATCACTATCGTTCGCTGCCCAGGCGCGTTCGAAATTCCACTGACTGTTAAGAAAGTTGCCAAAACCCAACGCTTCGACGCTATTATTGCTCTGGGTGCTGTCATTCGTGGTGGCACACCTCACTTTGAATTCGTAGCTAACGAATGTGTGAAGGGCTTGTCCCAGGTGAATCTGGACGAAGAGATCCCGGTGAGTTTCGGTGTTCTGACCGTAGACACCATCGAGCAGGCTATCGAGCGTTCCGGTACCAAGGCTGGTAACAAGGGTGAAGAGGCTGCTATGGCAGCTTTCGAAATGGTGTCCCTGCTCAAGAAACTGGAGGCCTGAGTTGTCCACTGAGAAGCAGGAAGCCGGGCAGAAATCTGCCCCGCGTCCAAAACCGTCTGCCCGTCGTCGTGCACGTCAACTGGCGCTCCAAGCGTTGTACCAGTGGCAGATGTCCCAGTCGTCTATCACCCAGATTGAAATGCAGTTCCGTGCGGACAACGATTTCAATAAGGTTGATGATGGCTATTTTCACGTACTGCTGACCGGGATTGCCCGTGAAGCCAGCCGACTGGATGATGCCATGTCGCCATTGCTGGATCGTCCAATTTCACAATTGGATCCCGTAGAAATGTCGGCTCTGCGCATTGGCTGTTATGAACTGATGAACCGTTCTGATGTTCCTTATCGAGTGGTCATCAACGAAGCTATTGAGCTCGTTAAGCGGTTTGGCGCTCAGGATTCTCACCGTTACATCAACGGTATCCTGGACAAGCTGGCACCGCGTGTTCGTCCGGACGAAGTGCGTAACTTCCGTAAAAAGTAAGTTGACAGATAACCGTTAACAGTAAGAAGTTTTCAGCTAACAGTAGTAAGTGGCCAGCGCTGCTTAGGGTTGTTTTTGAAATAACTTCCTGATTTACCTCTGATGCCGTTCACTCTGAGCTTGTCGAAGGGTGGTGGTATTGGGCTTCGACAGGCTCAGCCCAAACGGGTTTTGAGAGTGTTCGAGAAAGGGCATTAATTTCAGAGAACTCATAGCGTTAAATGCTAAACACACCCCGTTCATCACTTGTCTGTCGCAGGATGCTGTTGATGCACTTCGACAGGCTCAGTGCGAACGGTGTGGGTATTAACGCCTGGTAGAACCAGATCAGTAGATCTGTTTGCTTTCTTCCCGGAACGGCTAACTGTACTCTTTATACTGTTAACGTTATCCTCTGAACCAACCGTATCTGTGGGCTTGACTATGGCTCTTGGCGAATTTGACCTGATTCGCAGTTTCTTTGATCGTCCGGGTCTTCGATCTCATTTCGATGATGTCGTTGGTATAGGCGACGATTGTGCTCTTCTGTCCCTTCAATCGAATCAGCAACTGGCTCAGTCTCTGGATACGCTGGTTGAAGGTGTTCACTTCCCAAAAAACTGTGATCCTTGTCTTCTGGGTTACCGGGCTCTGGCTGTTAACCTCAGTGATCTTGCTGCTATGGGGGCAGAGCCACACAGTTTTACCCTTGGTCTGACCCTGCCTGATTCCGATGATGCCTGGCTTCAGTCATTTTCTGATGGTTTAGCAGAGCTGGCATCTGCTCATCAAATTGGGCTGATTGGCGGGGATACTACTCGCGGGCCTTTGACGATCTCAATACAAGTTCAGGGAACATTGCCCAAAGGCAGTGCACTGCGGCGAAATGGCGCCAACATTGGGGATTTGATTTATATCAGCGGTTATCTTGGCGATGCGGCTGGTGCATTACCCGATGTGCTTCGAGGTGAAAATCCGAAGAGTGTTAGCACCATAGAGCAGCGCTATTTACTCGACCGTTACTATCGACCGACACCCAGAATTGCGCTGGGTCAGTGGTTGCGGGAAAATGGTGCAACTGCTGCTCTGGATGTTTCGGATGGTTTGCTGGGCGACCTTGGGCATATTCTCAAAGCCAGCCAGGTCGGTGCTGAACTGAACATTTCATCGGTCCCCGTTTCCAAAGAACTGGAAAGTTTGCTGGGGTCAGAGAAAGCCAGGGAGCTGGCGCTGACCGGAGGTGATGATTATGAGCTGTGCTTTACCTGGCCTGTTCAAAAAAAGTTACAGCTTCCTGAGAGTTTGACGGAAGATCATCATATAACCTGTGTTGGTCGTATAGCTTCATCTCCTGGGCTGGTGGATGCAGAGACAGGTCAACCACTTTCTCCCCAGGCTTATCAGCACTTTTAGTGAGTTCTCTATTATGAAAAAACAATTTTTCATGGGCTATAGGCACGTTTTATGAGCCATAGGCATGTGAGCAAAACACCCTCAGTTTGGAAAAACCCGGTTCACTTTTTTGCCTTTGGTCTTGGCAGTGGCTTATCTCCTGTGGCACCAGGGACGTTTGGTACCCTGGCGGCTATTCCTTTTTATCTGGTTTTTCAGTATCTGCCGCTCTGGAACTACCTGTTGGTCCTGGCGGTCAGTATTGTTCTTGGTATCTGGCTCTGTGGTAAAACGTCCAAAGATCTTGGCGTGCATGACCACCCGGGTATTGTCTGGGATGAATTTGTTGGTTATTGGATTACTATGCTGGTGGCTCCCAGTGGCTGGGAGTGGGTACTGACAGGATTTATTTTGTTCCGAATATTCGATATCTGGAAGCCTTGGCCTATCGGATGGCTGGATCAGAAAGTGCATGGTGGTTTGGGTATTATGATAGACGACATAATAGCCGGTATTTTTGCACTTATTTCGCTTCAGGTTATTGCACACCTGCTCCTTTGAGCAGGTGTTGAGTTTCGTTTCTATTCCTCAATGTCTGACACTACTGATTCACACCGCACTTTATAGTCGTAGCAGCCACTGAGTCTGGCGTAAGAATCGCTGCCCAGAAGGCCAAACTTTACAAGCAGGGTTGATACTTTGTTTTGATGCAGATTGCTTTGCAGATCGGCCAATGTGCACTGATCTATTTTATGTCTTGGGGCTCTCTGACAATGTGGTAAACCAGTCATTATCATATTCCCTACATCCGTTGTTGTTGTTGTTGTTGTTGTTGTTGTTGCGTTTATAGCGCCCTCTTTGAGAGAGTGTATATCCAACTGACTGGAAATAGTTTGCCTAAGTACGGTCTCTTCTCCAAAAGAAAGACTTATCTCATTGCCCATGGGAATAGGGGGGCTATGAACTCGGCACTGATTCTGGACAGTGAAAACCGACAGTACTCAGGGCTTTCCATACATGAATACTCGGTTCTAATGGTTTTCAGGTCGGCTCTCGAATAGGCAGACCAGGCATGGCTGGGTTGCAGATGGAAAATGGCAAGACTGTCATTGGGAGTCAGTTCTATTTCAAAGTCACGGTAGCGATCATCGTTAATTCTATAGACACAGCTGATCATTTCCAGAGCATATACCCATCGCCTGTCAAGATGCTACGTTGTTGCCAGCGTTCGCTCACCCTGACCACCTACTACTTGTAGGCTTACAGGGCTTCGCTCACTTGTCGCCTAGTAGCATCTTGAAATCCAATGGGTATAGTTGGCCCAGAAAATGCGGGACTTATTCAGTGACTTGGTGATATGAGCACTTTCAAAAGTCAGCGGCAGATCCAGGTCAAACCGAGGGGTTATTTCAAGGGGGAGATCTGATTCTCCGGGCGGGTGTGCTTTTTGGCGATACTGGAATTTGAGGTGATTCCATACCTTTGGCATTCCGGGTTGCAACGGAATTATACCGGTTCTTGCGGCCTCTGCTGATGAAATGCTGTCTGGCTGAGGGCAGGTAAACGACTCAACTTTTTTGGTTCTCCAGCAAACAGAGCAGTGCTAAGCAAGCCCATTCCAAGCGTTAGAATTACTTCGGTTTTTTTAATCATGGGTCACCCAAGGTAAATCGTAAGTCCTTTTCTATTTATGTAAGTTGTTAAACAGCTCTTGAGTTTAGTCCACCGACTTGACCCTGATGCCTGCGGCACGGAAGATAGAACCCAAATGGAATCGAGTCATAATCAGCCATGGGTGATCAAGTGTTCTTGAGCCGCTTTTGCTGATGACAGACTTCTTACGGTATAAAAATAATGAATTCAGTTGTCCCTTTCGGGTTGTTTGCCAGCCTGTTGCTTTCCTTTTCTTCGTTGTCCCATGCTGTCAATGTCAGGGTGGTGGCTTTGTTTCCTGAAAAAGCTCTGGTCTTTATTGATGGTGAGCGACAATTTCTTGAGGTGGGTCAGCAGCCTGTAAAAGGTGTCAGATTGATCGATTCCAGTAGTCGAAAAGCCAGAGTTGAAGTGAATGGCGTGGTCAACGATTATTTTCTTAGCCGCGATATGGGTGACGGTATCCAATCTCCCGAGTTACTCTCATTTCGAATTAATAGAACGAATGAAGGTCAGTACCTGGCTCAGAGCGTTATCAACAATAGATCGGCACAGGTATTAGTGGACACTGGAGCTAATGTTGTAGCGATTAATGCAGCCACGGCTGAACGTCTTGGAATTAACTACAAAGATGGCGATACGGTAAGAGTAGAAACCGCCAGTGGCGTGGTCAGAGGGTTTCAGGTCATGTTGGATTTCGTGTCAGTGGGCGGCATACGTGTGCCTAATGTAGAAGCGACAGTGATTGAAGGCAATAGCCCTGAAACGGTATTGCTGGGTATGAGCTATCTGAAGAATATCCGATTCAGTGAGGAAGGCGGGGTAATGACACTGCAGGCTCGTTATTAACTCGCCTGTAACATCCTGTACTGTTACAATCTCACCGCACGACTGTCTTGAGGAGTAGTGAGTGTCTGTTCGTTACGTTGCAGAGTCTCGCTTGCCCACCCCTTTCGGTGAGTTCATTATGCATGGATTTGAAGAGAGTGGCACTGGCAAGGAGCACCTGGCTCTCACCATGGGGGATTTAAGCCAGGGTGGTCCCGTTCTGGCACGGGTTCATTCAGAGTGTCTGACCGGAGATGCTCTTTTCAGCATGCGCTGTGACTGTGGTCCTCAGCTTGAGGCCGCTATGCGCAAGATTGCCGAGGCCGGTCGCGGAGTCATCCTATATCTGCGTCAGGAAGGCCGTGGCATTGGCCTGTTGAATAAAGTCCGTGCTTACCAGCTTCAGGATACTGGCTTGGATACTGTTGAGGCTAATGAAGAGCTGGGCTTTGCCGCAGACTTGCGTAAATATGATATGTGCAAGACGATGCTGGATCATCTTGGGGTTCAGAAGTTGGTACTAATGACCAATAACCCTAAGAAAGTAGAAGCCTTGACCCGTCAGGGTATTGATGTGGTTCAACGTCAGCCCCATCAGACCGGACAGAATCCTCACAATGAGAAGTACCTGACCACCAAGGTCTGGAAGCTTGGGCACTTGTACGATACGGCCTGAGGCTATTGAGGGAGAGCCAGATGCAATCTGTTTCTGGCTCTTTATAGAAGGCTGCTAGGTTTCAGGCATTAAATCATCAAAATTGAGCTCTGTTTCCTTCTCCAGATCGTTTTCGAATGAGTTCAGTAAATACTCGAAATCGGCTTTGAATCCATCCTCATCTTTATAATTTCCAGTGAGCTTTTCTCGCCATTGAGTGCCTGCTTTGTAGTCCAGTCCGCAGCTTTCAAGGCCCGGATCAAATCGGAAGAATACATCAGGTTGTTCAGACGTTTTAGCTTGGGAGGAGGTTCAGCCTCCTTGGGGCAGGAGGCTGTTTTAAGTCGTATCAGGCTTGAGTGACCTGAGCGATTTTAATAGCACTTTTCAGGTTTCGGCCCATGCGTTTGATAATGGACTGCTTGATACCTTCTGAGTCCAGGCCACACTCAGCCAGTTGCTGCTTGTGGCTGGCCGCTTCTATGTATTCGTCCGGGATACCCAAATGCAGAACAGGCGTGTTTATGCCTTGTTCGCTCAGGAACTCGGAAACCGCTGAGCCTGCGCCACCGGCAATACAGCCTTCTTCCAATGTGACCAGAAGCTCATGCTCTTTGGCCAGTTGCAGAATAAGCTCTTTATCCAGCGGTTTAACAAAGCGCATATTAGCAACGGTTACATCCAGTTCATCACCTGCAGCCAAAGCATTCTGAAGCAATGTACCAAACGACAGAATGGCAACCTGTTGTCCCTGACGACGAATCTCGCCTTTTCCAATAGTCATGGTTTCCAGGTTTTCGCTGATCATTACTCCAGGTCCGGTTCCCCTGGGGTATCGGACAGATGCAGATCCCTGATAGTGATAACCTGTAGAGAGCATACGACGAGTTTCGTCTTCATCCGAGGGTGTCATGACCAGCATGTCCGGAACGCATCGCAAGTAGGCAATATCGTAGCAGCCACCGTGAGTGGGACCGTCTTCCCCGACCATTCCAGCTCTGTCGATGGCGAAAAGAACATCCAGTTTCTGTACGGCAACATCATGGATCAATTGATCGTAGGCTCTTTGTAGAAAGGTTGAGTATATCGCTACGACAGGCTTCATCCCTTCACAAGCCATGCCGGCAGCCAGGGTTACTGCATGTTGTTCTGCAATGGCAACATCAAAGTAGCGATCAGGATAATGATCGGCAAAGCGAATCAGGTCCGAGCCTTCACACATAGCTGGAGTGATGCCTACCAGCTTGCTGTCTTCTGTCGCCATATCGCAGAGCCATTGACCAAAAATATTGCAGTATTTGGGCTTTTTGGGAAGCTTGGGTTTTTCTTCCCCGGCTTTTGGATTGGGTTCCAGTTTGGTGACGGCGTGATAACCAATGGGGTCTTTTTCGGCAGGTATGAAGCCTTTACCTTTACGGGTAACAACGTGCAGAAACTGAGGGCCGTCCAGATCCTTAAGGTTCTCAAGAGTATGGAGCAGCATGGGCAAATCATGGCCATCGATAGGGCCAAAATAGTTGAAGCCCATTTCCTCGAACAATGTACCGGGAATAATCATTCCCTTCATGTGTTCTTCCGTTCTGCGAGCCAGCTCCCAGGCATGGGGGATGACGTTCAGGACTTTCTTACTGCCCTCGCGAATATGGTGATAGGTTTTACTGGATAATACCTTGGTCAGATAGTTGGACAGACCGCCAACGCTCTTGGAAATCGACATGTCGTTGTCGTTTAAAATGACCAGCATGTTAGCTTTAAGATCTGCCGCATGATTCATGGCTTCATAAGCCATGCCTGCGGTCATGGAACCATCACCTATCACTGCCACTGTGCGTCGTTTTTCACCTTTCAGGCGAGCGCTGGTCGCCATGCCGAGTGCGGCACTGATAGAAGTACTGGAGTGACCTACCCCAAAGGTATCAAACTCACTTTCATCCCTTTTGGGAAAAGCCGCCAGGCCATCTTTCTGGCGCAGGGTATCCATTCTGTCCTTACGACCGGTCAGAATTTTATGAGGATAGGTCTGATGACCAACATCCCAGACCAGCCGGTCATAGGGAGTTTCGAACAGATAGTGCAGGGCGATAGTCAGCTCAACAACACCCAGCCCGGCACCAAAATGCCCGCCTACCTGACCGACCGAGTAGAGCAGAAATTCTCTCAGCTCATGGGCCAGCTGGGGCAGGTCAGTTTTTTCAAATTGGCGAAGCTGGTCGGGTGTATCTACCCGGTCCAGCAAAGGGGTATCAGGCTTTGTCTTGGGTATTTCGTGAAACATGTTTGCTTGCGATCCAGGCCTCTCAGCCATAAAAAGCGACTCTTGAAGACAAACGCTCAATCAGTCGTTCAGTCTTCCAGAAATCAAGTCGAGCACTGCTCTCAGTTTGACTTCCAGTCCCAAGTCACTTTTCGAAAATTCGACGTAGTTCCTCATTCACCATAACCTGTATGGGATGGGAAGGGGAAGCTTTTGGGCTTCCGGCAGCATGATGCCTGACCTGTGAATAACAGATGTAAGGCGGACCTCTAGGAGCCTGACCGAGAATAGGCAGGTCGGCCTAAAATCCAGAAAGAACGGCCCATTTTTCCGATAAATTTGATTGAATAGGCCCACTATTCGCACAAATTTATCGAAAAAATGGCCTCGTTCTACTGAATTTTATGCTCGGACGCTATTCTCGGTCAGCCTCCTAGGGATTTGTAACCAGTAAACTATAGGATTGTACCTGAACAGGAGGTTTTTACTATGGAAATACTGTTTTTACTCCTGAATCAGGCACTTGCGTGGGTCTGCGTCAGTGCGAACGCTGAATCACGTACTCTGCCATCTGCCTGAGAATCTTAGCTCTGTCTCCAAAGCTTTCAAGGGAATGAATCGCCTGCTGGCAAAGAGAGCCTGCTAATTCTCTAGCGCCGTCTAAACCCATGAGAGAAACGTATGTTGGCTTATCCAGGGCAAGGTCAGCGCCTTGCTGCTTACCCAGCACTTCAGTATCGGCGGTGACATCCAGAATGTCATCCTGCACCTGAAAGGCCAGACCTATAGCATCAGCATACCGGGTCAGATGAGTCAGTTGTTTGCTCTCAACATGGCCACTTGAAAGTGCTCCCATGATGACACTGGCTCGGATCAGAGTTCCCGTCTTGTGGCTGTGCATTAACTGCAGTTGTTCCTGGTTCAGTGGGCTGCCTACTGAGTTCAGGTCCATGGATTGACCACCGCACATGCCGGCATAACCTGAAGCCTGTGCCAGTTCTCTAACCAGTTTCAGGCGGACAGGATCCGGCAAGTCATGATCAGCAGACGTCAATGCTTCAAAAGCCAAAGTTTGCAGGGCATCACCAGCGAGGATAGCGGTCGCTTCGTCAAAGGCCTTATGGCATGTAGGCTTGCCTCTGCGAAGGTCGTCGTCATCCATTGCCGGCAGGTCATCATGAACCAGAGAATAGGCGTGGATAAGTTCCACTGAACAGGCGGCAGGGTCAGCCTGGGCTGGCTGGCCACCTACGGCTTCAGAAGCGGCGTAGACCAGAATCGGTCGAATGCGTTTGCCACCGTTAAAGACGGAATAGGACATAGCCTCAACCAGTCTGACACTGACCTGGCTGTTGTCGGGGAGAATGCTTTTGAGCTGCTCATCAACGCGGTTTCGACAACCCTTGATGTATTCCAGCAGTGTCATGGACTATTCGCCTTCTGTCGGGTCGAACGGACGGGTTTCAAGCTGACCCTGATTTTCCAGCAATTGCTGGACTCTCTGTTCCGCTTCGGTCAGAGCCTTTTGACATTCGCGTGTCAGTTTCACACCTTGCTCAAAGGCTTTCAGGGACTCTTCCAGTGACATGTCACCAGATTCCAATTTCTGAACCAGTGTATCCAGGTCAGAAAGTGACTGTTCAAAGGCAAAGCCCTGCTTTTTTTCCGGCATGCTCAGAAACCTTTTCCATTTGCAGTAAGAAGGGGAATACCTGCCTTTGGGAAGACCGTGACAGCCAGAGTTTTTGGATCATGGCTGGGATTGGCCGATAACCAGACAAGGAGCCAGACTCCTGTACGAATGGCAAAAAGGACGGTACCCGCATGGATAATTTAAAACGGGCTCAAGCATATCACAAATCCAGATTAGGACAGATTCTGGTAATCCGGGGGTACGTCACAGAAGAAAAAATAAGAGAGGCTGTTCACATTCAGAAAAATACAGACGAGAAGTTAGGGGAGATACTTCTTCAGAAAAAATGGGTTTCACGCTGGCAGCTGAGAAGAGCTCTGTCTAACCAGACGCGAATGCGTTTCTCAGCTTCTCTTGCTGTCGTTTTATTAGGTTCTCTGGAATCTGTTTCTGAAGCCAGTGAGGCCAAGGAGGCCAGCATAAAAGATGAAAGAGTCAGGTTGTTGTCGACACTGAAAAGTTCTTTGCCTGAAGGGGAAAGTATTCATCAGTTCTCTTATGATGCAGAAAAGGCCCGGGCAGACATTAGAATCACTGGTGAGGTCAGTCTCAAAGTCCCCTGTTCTGCGGGAGAACTGCGTATTGATCATTTACTTCTGAAGCGAAGTGCTGCGGGAGATATGGAAACACTGGAGCTGGCAGATATCGATCTGAGTAATATGAAAGTCAGTATACGAAGTGTATTCAGGGGAAAAGAGGGCCAAGCGGATGACTCGGCCCTGGGAGCCTGCCGGACTTAAGGCTCGAAAGCTTAATCCGAAAGTTTCAGGCTCCAGTCCAACAGGTTGGAAGTTTATTCAGTCGCGAGTCTTGCTTTGACTTGCTCAACAGAGGCAGGCTGAGCGTCGCCTGTGTTGTGTTCCTGCCACACATCCTTATCCATGGTTCTATCCAGGAATGGGAACTTTTTGCGGTTAAACACCGGTATCACACCGTCAGCAATCTGCTCGTCAAAGTCTTTCAGAACCTGAACTACGATACCGGACAACAGCAGAATGGCTGCAATGTTGATCAGAGCCATAGTGCCCATGGAAAGATCTGCAAAAGCCCACACAGTTGGCAGGTTGCCAATAGCTCCCCAGAAAACCATGCCCAGCACTGCCAGACGATACACCATCAGCAGTGGTTTGCTGTTTTTGATGAACAGCAGGTTAGACTCACCGTAGTAGTAATTGGCAATGATGGAAGTGAAAGCAAACAGCAGGATGGCGAGGGCCACAAAGTGTCCACCTAGTGGGCCAATCTCGTTGGAGAGTGCAGCCTGAGTTAATTCGACACCGGTCAGACCACTGCCGGGCTCTAACATGCCTGACATCAGGATAATGGCCGCAGTTGCTGTGCATACGACGATGGTATCGAGGAATACACCCAGCATTCCCATCATGCCCTGATTAACCGGGTGAGTAGAGTGAGCCGTAGCAGCAGCATTTGGAGCACTACCCATACCGGCCTCATTGGAGAACAGACCACGCTTGATACCCTGCATCATAGCCTGAGAAACCATGTAACCAACGCCACCACCCATGGCCGTTTCAAGACCGAAAGCGCTCTTGAAAACCAGAGAGAATATGGCAGGCAATTCAGAAATGTTCATGGCTACAACCACGAGAGCTACAGCCAGATAGCTCAGTGCCATGATGGGCACGATCATTTCAGCAACTTTTGAAATGGAACGAATACCACCAAAAATGATGACACCGCTGACCAGAGCTAACCCAATACCAATATACTCAGGGGCGATACCGTAACCCGCGAATGCAGCCGCAATGGAGTTAGACTGCACGCTGTTGAACGCAAAACCGAAAGCAATAATCAGGGAAATAGAGAAGGCAATGCCCATCCAGCGCTGTCCCAATGCTTTCTGCATATAGTAAGCGGGGCCTCCACGGTAAGTTCCATCGCCATTATTAGTTTTGTAAATTTGGGCGAGAATGTTTTCTGCGAAGCTGGTGGCCATACCCAATAAGGCAATCAGCCACATCCAGAAGATAGCTCCGGGTCCACCCAGGTAGATTGCAACGGCAACACCTGCCATGTTGCCAGTACCGATACGGGCGGCGAGGCTGGTGCAGAAAGCCTGGAATGCAGAAATCTGGCGGTCAGACGTAGTGGCTCGGCTGCCCATCATGGTTTTGGCAGCCAGACCGAAACGGCGAAACTGGACGAATCGGGTACGAATAGTGAAGAAAATACCGGCTCCGAGAAGCAGGTAAATCAGGACGCTTCCCCAGAGAATATTGTTTGATGCAGCAATAAAGTCGTTCATAGCGCTTCCGGATTATTTATATGTCCGGAAGTTTGTTTGTAATCAGTTTTATATAATATAAGTGAATAAACTGTGGGTGGTAGGTGTATATACTCATCTCCTGGGTCAGTAAAAAGTAAAGGAGCATTTGCCAGTTAGTAGCTGCTATCCGTTGTAGGAGACTCTGAATGGTAATGGAGGGTAGTCTGGCTTTTAGGTATTGACGTCTTCCCTGTTAAGGGTTTTTATCTAGATAATCCATCCTCATTAATCTTGAATAATGGTTTTCATTATTTGTCTGGTGATTGTTTCCATGGCTGAAAACAATCACCAGACAATCAGCTGCAGTGGATTTATAACCTTTCAGCTTCAGGGAAGTCAGAAGCGGGTGCGCCATTTTCATCGTCGTCCGCATCATCAGGTTCAGCAGGCTGTACCCATACATTGGCGTCCATGGTCTGATTCAGGAAAGGGAATCGTTCACGGTAAAAAACAGGCGTTTTGCCCTTTCTCAATTGTCGGTCATAATCCTTCAAAACCATCAGTGCGGGTCCCGATAGCAGCACGATGACAATCAAGTTGATCAGAGCCATCAAACCCATAGCAAGATCAGCGACAATCCAGACAGCCTCAAGACTGCTGACAGCTCCCAGATAGACCAGCAAGATCACGACACATCGATAAATCAGCAGTAATTGCGAACTGTTTTTCATGAAAAGCAGGTTAGATTCGCCGTAATAATAATTAGCGACCACTGAAGTGAAACCAAAGAAAAGCACAGCGCCCATGATAAACCATTCACCCCAGGTACCAACCAGATCCCCGAGGGCTGCCTGAGTCAATTGAATACCGTTCAGAGTATTGGCACTTTCCAGTTGGCCTGAAAGAATGACGATGGCAGCTGTTGCGGTACAGATAATAATGGTGTCTATAAAGACACTGGTCATGGAGATTATGCCCTGAGCTGCAGGGTGGTGAGGCCAGGGGGTGGCCGTTGCTGCTGCATTAGGACCACTGCCCATACCGGCTTCGTTGGAAAAAAGGCCTCTCTTTACTCCTTGCATAATGGCCTGGGCTACCGAGTAGCCTATGCCCCCGCCTACAGCTTGTTCAAGACCAAAGGCATGATTAAAAATCAGGGCAATGACAGCGGGCATTTCATCAATTCGACTGATGACTACGTACAGGGCAATAACCAGATAAGTCAAAGCCATCAGAGGAACGACCATTTCAGCAAACCGGGTAATGGTCTTGATACCCCGGAATATGATCAGGCCAGTGATAATGGCCATAGCCAGACCAATTTGCTCAGGGCTTAAACTGGTGCTGGCGGTTAAGGAGGCAGAAACAGAGTTGGCGTGGACGGCATTGAAAACAAAGCCAAAAGCAATCAGCAGCAGGCTGGAGAAAATGACTCCAAGCCAGCGAAGGCCAAGTGCCTTCTCTATATAATACGCAGGTCCACCTCGAAAGGTACCGTCATTATTATTGGTTTTATAAAGCTGAGCCAGTGTGTTCTCTATGTAGCTGGACGACATACCCAGCACCGCAACCACCCACATCCAGAAAATAGCTCCGGGCCCACCAATGAAAATGGCGATAGCAACACCCGCGAGATTGCCCGTTCCTACATGAGCAGCCAGTGAAGTACACAGTGCCTGAAACGAGGAAATCTCATTTTTAGAGGTGTTCCTGGAACTGAACATGATTTTCCAGGCATGAAAGAAGTGGCGAATCTGGACAAATCGGCTGCGAATCGTGAAATAGACGCCTGCGCCCAGCAATAAATATATGAGTATGTACTCCCAAAGCACACGGGTAGCGAGATCAATCAGGCTGCTCATACGATGTTCCGAAGCGGTAATGTCCAGAAAGCTTAGCAGAAGGTATTTGAGTGCATGTTCAAATGTAGAGACTAATGAATTACCGAACCTCTTAAGTATTTGTTGCTTCAAGTCAATTTACAGAATCTTTAAGTTGTTAGAGTGGCCCGGACTCTGAACAATTTATGAACATTTAGGTCTCTTCCTGCTTATCCCAAAGCTGACAAAAGAGACTGAGGGTATGGGGATGACCAGCTTTATCACAGCACTTCTGGCTCTGGTGGCCGGATATTTTATTTATGGGCGGGTGGTTGACCGTCTTTTTGGTGTTGAGCCTGATCGCAAGACGCCCGCTTTGACCAAAACTGACGGCGTCGATTTTGTACCGTTACCATGGTACAAAATCTTCCTGATTCAGTTTCTGAATATTGCCGGCCTGGGCCCCATTTTTGGTGCGATTATGGGCGCTCTTTATGGTCCTTCTGCCTTTCTGTGGATTGTTTTTGGTTGCATCTTTGCCGGTGGTGTTCACGATTACCTGTCCGGTATGCTTTCCATTCGCCATGGTGGTCAGTCCATTCCTGAAATTGTGGGTATCTATCTGGGGGAAGGCTTTCGCAAGTTCATGCGAGGCTTTTCTGTCATCCTTCTGGTGCTGGTCGGCGTAGTCTTCATGATGGGACCTGCCGGTCTTCTGGCGAATCTTGGTGGCGAAGGTTTACTGGCGAAAAGTGGCTTCTGGCTGGCGGTTATTCTGGCTTATTACTTTATCGCGACCATCCTGCCGGTGGATAAACTCATCTCAAAAGTTTATCCGCTCTTCGGCGCCACCCTTTTGATTATGGCGGTGGGTGTAGGTGGTATGCTGATTGTAAATGGTATACCCATTCCTGAAATCGGAACTGAAACCTCTCATCCAGCAGGTTTGCCAATGTGGCCCATGCTGTTTGTAACCATCGCTTGTGGTGCAATCAGTGGATTCCACGCAACCCAGTCACCCATGATGGCTCGTTGTCTGCCTACTGAAACGTATGGCCGACGTGTCTTTTATGGGGCAATGATTGCTGAAGGTGTGGTTGCCCTGATCTGGGCTGCAGCAGCCATGGCGTTCTTCCCTAATGGTATTGAGGGACTGAATGACGTTCTGGCCCAGGGAGGCGCGGGTCTGGTCGTTAAGGAAATTTCTGTAGGTCTGATGGGAACCTTTGGCGGATTGTTGGCCATATTGGGTGTTATTGCCTGCCCTATTACTTCTGGCGATACGGCCTTTCGTAGTGTCAGATTAATCATCGCTGATGCTCTTGGTCTGGAGCAAACATCTACACGTAGTCGTCTTATTCTGGCTATTCCGGTATTTGCTATTGGTTTTGCTCTGACCTTTGTTGATTTCAATATCATCTGGCGCTACTTCGCTTTTTCTAACCAGCTATTGGCTACCATTGTTCTTTGGGCAGCTTCCATGTATCTGGTACAGAATGGCAAATGGCACTGGATGACCACAGTACCAGGGGTATTCATGACAGCCGTGTGTGCAACGTACATTGTCATGGCTCCCGAAGGTCTGGGGCTGTCAACCGCTGTGGCGTACCCGGCAGGTATCGTTGTGGCACTCTTAAGTTTTGCTCTCTTTATTGTTCGCGCTCGTCGTCTTTCTGTCAGCACAGCAGTGGCTGCCTGATCAGATAGATTATTTCAGTCATATATCCAGAGGGATATGTGACTGAAAACTCACGTTTGTTCTTTTCTTTGGCGAGCCCACAAGCTTTTAACTATCATCTCTTAGCACGCCTTCACAGATAAATGTGATCCCTCTTCCCCACAAGCTTTTTTCAGTTCATGGAGACCCCCATGAGAGATCTGACTCGTGCTGTTTTCTTTGTACTTATTTTCCTGCCGTCATCGCTTATTGCTGATGATTCGGAGTCAAGCCAGCTGGATCTTGGCATGGGCTATTCCTCAGATGAGGGTCGAGTGCTGGGAGTCAGCTGTTTGAAAGCCGGTACGATCAGCCATATTGGCAGTGATGTAGGAACTGTCCAATTTGGCAGGCAGGTTTCATCCAGTGATGTTCAGTTAAATTTAGGCGTCAATCTGGATGGTTCAGCCAGTTACGACATTTTCACGGGCAGTGCCAAGGTGAAATATGCACTGGAAACTGAAGAAGACAAGAGGGTAGAAACCTATACCTTTGTTGAGTCAGTGGTATCAGGTGCCAGCAGCATGAGCACTACCGGAGTGGCTGAAGATGCTCTGAACGAATTAGGGCAGTCTGCCTACGCAAAAGGGCCGGAGCAGTTTCGTGCCGCCTGTGGTGACCAGTTTGTAGAGTCAGCCAATACCGGAGGGAGATTGCTGGTGTCTTTCCGGGTCAAGTTCGACAGTGAATATCAAAAGCACAATTTTGAAGAAGAGTCTTCTGCAAAATTTACAGCTATCGGTAATCTGATGGACTCATTGAAAGTCGCTCATGAGAGAACCCGTGTGCACGGACATGTCGAAATTATGGCCATGCAATTGGGAGGGACACCTCAGTCGCTGGCAAAGTTGTTCATAGGCAAAGATAAGGATGAAAAATATTTTGTCACTTCCTGTCAGCTGAAAGATCTGGATAAGTGTAAAGAACTGGTGGGACAGATTCTGGAATATGCTGCTAATGACTTTTCTACCCAGATCACAGAAGCAGAAGCGAACGGCAGTAACCCTGTGCAGTACAGTTACCGTTCTTACAACGATGTTGGTCTGAAAGTGGGGCCGAGTCTGGTCACTGAAGATGTGCAGAATGCCAGGGTCGAGCTGGAAAAGCGCTATAAAGAAACCCGAAACGTATTACACAGAGCGAGTCGTACACTTAACGCACCTTATGAAAAACTTCTGGTGAGTACTGTTTCAGCGAAACTGCGTGAAGCAAAGGATGCAGCAGAATTCAATATGTCTCAGTTAATGAGTCTTAGAGGCGGCATAAAAACTTGTTTTATTGATATCTCAAGCTGTAAGGAAGCGTCCGAAGTCATACTGAAAAGCTGGAAGAAGGTTGACCCTGAACTGTTAAGTGATATGTCCGATGCCTGGTATTTCCACGACGAGAGTGGGGCTGATGTATATGCCTTGCCCATTGGTGATGATCTGTATGTATTAGGTTTTCCTGAAGAAACCCACAATAGCTACGTTTATATCGTTGAAGTAGAGAAAAATCAGGATGGCAGTCTGTCACTTAACAGCACGAGTGAGGAACTGTCTTTGAAGGGGGAGCTGGCATTGGGTAGTCATTCCGATGTTTATACCGGTCCCATTACATTTCTGGATAGAACGTATACCGTCAGCCTCCGTAAGGTAGAAAACCCTATTTATATTGGTGGTTCTGAAAACAGTTGTCACAGAGTTTTGGTGGAATCAGGTTCGATTGGTTGTGTGCTGCATGTCTATACCAAGGATAATCCCAGCATTTGTGGGGGAAATGAAGATGAAAGCCTGGTCATAGGCACCAGCAAAGCGCTGTCTATCAGTGAAGGCGTTAAATTAAACCTGGGTTGTAAGCTGATGCCAGGTCATAAGGAACTAAATGTCCTTCGAAGTGGTCATATCCATTGCTCAGGTGTTGATAAGCCTCATCCTGACTGCGACTGGGTGAAATAACCAAGTCTACTCATTCTCGGTCAGCCTTTTAGGAGGCTGACCGAGAATAGACAGCCCGGCCTAAAATCCAGAAAGAACGGCCATCTTTTCCACTGAATTTGCTTAAATAGGTCAACTATTCGCACAAATTCAGTGAAAAAGCTGACTCGTTCTACTGAATTTTATGCTCGGACGCTATTCTCGGTCAGCCTCCTAGGATGCTAGTTAAATAGCGATTTACATAATTAAATCGTATAAACGGTGGGCCGGGAATGACTATGATTTCTAGCTTGAAAGTTGAATAACTGCTCAAAATCATAAAAAAGAAATTGGATTTACCATAGAAGGGCCGGTATGAGCGTATCCGTGTCTTCAGCATTGTATCGATGGAGATATGGATTATGAACAGTTTTATACTGGCGCTGGTCGCACTGATTGCAGGTTACTTCCTTTACAGCCAATTTGTTGAGCGCTGTTTTGGTATCGATACCCAAAGGCCAACGCCTGCGATAGAAAGAGCCGATGGTGTCGATTATGTTGTCCTGCCCTGGTACAAGATTTTCCTCATCCAGTTTCTGAATATCGCCGGTCTCGGACCTATCTTTGGCGCAATTCTTGGCGCGCTTTATGGGCCGGTGGCCTTTGTCTGGATTGTTTTTGGCTGTATCTTCGCGGGCTCTGTGCACGATTATTTTTCCGGGATGATGTCAGTGAGACATCAGGGGCAGAGTATTCCTGAAATTGTGGGTTTTTACCTGGGGCCCCGTGTTTGCCAGTTTATGCGACTGTTGTCGATTGTTTTGTTATTGCTGGTGGGCACTGTCTTTATGGTTGGGCCTGCCTCGTTGCTCAGCAATCTTGGTTTTACCGGTGTGTTTGCTGACAAGACATTCTGGTTAATGATCATTCTTGCCTACTATTTTCTGGCCACCATTCTGCCTATCGATAAAGTGATTGCCCGTATATACCCTCTTTTTGCCGTTGCTCTGTTGTTCATGGCATTGGGTATTGGTGGCATGCTGATATTCAAAGGGCTTCCTGTTCCTGAAATCGGAACGCCCTCTGAGCATCCTGATGGTCTGGCTGTGTGGCCAATGCTTTGTATTACGATTGCCTGTGGAGCCATCAGTGGCTTTCATGCCACTCAGTCACCGTTGATGGCTCGCTGTATTCCCAATGAAGTTTATGGGCGTCGAGTATTTTATGGCGCTATGGTAGCCGAAGGTGTGGTGACTCTGATCTGGGCCGCTGCGGCCATGGCATTTTTCCCCAATGGGATAGAAGGACTGTCTGACGTGCTTGGTCAGGGCGGACCGTCGCTGGTGGTGAATGAAATCGCCATTGGTTTGATGGGGTCACTGGGGGGGATGTTAGCCATCCTTGGTGTCATCGCTTGTCCCATTACTTCAGGGGATACTGCGTTCAGAAGTCTGCGTCTTATTTTTGCCGATATGTTCGGAATCAAGCAGACCAGTATGGTGCGCAGATTGATGCTGGCGGTTCCGGTCTTTCTTGCAGGTTACCTGTTAACGCTGGTCGACTTCTCAATCATCTGGCGCTATTTTGCATTCTCAAATCAGGCTCTGGCCACCATTGTGCTTTGGACAGCTGCCGTTTATATGGCGAGCCAAATGCGTAACTTCTGGATAGTCCTGATTCCTGCAGGTTTTATGACGGGCGTGTGCTCCACGTATATTATGATGGCACCGGAAGGCTTTGCGCTTTCGCCTGATATAGCCTGGCCCACAGGCCTTGTTCTGGCGCTGTCCTCAATACTGGCTTTTGCGGTTAAAGCTACGATTAAAGATGAAAATGATGAAGAGCTGGTTTGATACGGAAAACCTATAAAGCCGCTATGACTGGCGAGAAGTTCAATATTTTCCGAAACAGGTGAGTTAAGAACTTTCAAATCAAAAACATCGAAGTTGGCCTCTGGTAATAGAAGATGGACCTCTCTATTATCAAGTGGCTGTTACAGAGTTATTGCAATGACAAGTGCATATCCCCATCGTCTTTCAGGATTCTACGTTGTTGTCAGCGTTCACTCACCCCGGTCACCTACTACTCGTAGGCTCACGGGGCTTCGCTCACTTGACGCCTGGTAGCATCTTGAAATCCAATGGGTATACAGACTTATCCAAGGGAAATAATAATTTTTTATCTATGACCATTTTCGCATTTCTTTCAGGCGTCCTGCTCACCTGGCTGGTGATGTCGGGTTTGTTATCCCAACTGATCAGTTTAATCATCAGTATCTGGTGGCCTTCTTCCAAAAGAGAGCGGGGTATGCTGGCTGATCAATGGCTCCTGAACAGTGGGGTTTCAACATCTTCCGGCTGGAGACTTATTGGTTATTGGCGTGATACCTCCGACTATGGTCAGGCTTGCTCAGAACTGGCGGGGCTTCTTGCAGACAAAGCCTGTCTCTCCAATCAGGATAAGGTTCTGGATGTTGGGTTCTCCAGTTATGACCAGCTTCTGGTTTGGCTGGATTACTATCAGGTCGAGTCATTGACCGCACTGGCAGAAACTGAGCAGCTACTGGCAGGTGCACAGGATCAGTGCGATCACTATGATCAGTTGAAACTGGAAAGAGGCAACGAACTGGAACTGGCTAAGTTCGATGCAGACTCTTTTGACAAACTGTTGGCTCTCGACTGTGCCTACCACTTTGAAAACAAACCTCAGTTCTTTCAGAACGCCAGAAAAGTAATAAAGACAGGTGGATGTCTTACCTTGACCGACATGGTTCTTAGCCGTCCCTACAAAGATCGTATGGAACAAAGGATGGTGAACCTGCTGGCACGCTCTTGTGGTATTTCTGTGAAAGGTTTAATGGTTCACCAAAAATATGAATCGACTCTGAAAGAAGCAGGCTATGAGAACGTAGAGTTTGTGGATATCAGTCAGGATGTCCTCTCCGGCTTCTGTTTCTGGTTCTCTCAGCACTACCGTCAACTGTCGCCTGTTACCCGATCTAAAGTCTGGATTCGGTTAAGGTTGCTGGTTTGGTTTATCCGCTGGATGCAGCATCGTGGATTACTAGAATACCACGTGATTTCAGCACGATGATGACAACTTTATTTCATTATCCACAATAACTGTGGATAACCTTGTGACTTCTTTTTGGATACATCTCAAACCCCCATTAAATGGGGGTTTTTTATGAACTGGTTAAAAAGTGATCAGTTCTTTTTGTGAGTGTTTTAAGGATGTCGTCTAGTTTCGGTTATCGAAAAGTAAATGGGTGTGGATAAGTATTTATTCTAGCGCTGCTGCTTCTTTCTTAATGCTCTGGTACAGGCTTTGCTTAAAAACAGCCTGTGAATAGTTTTCAGAAAAGGGAAGAGAGTGGCTCAGGTTATGAATTCAGTGTTGTTGATAGGAACCCGTTCATCTCGTATGTCAGTATTGAACCGGGCACTGAATGAGTTTGGTTATGAAGTGATGGATCGACAAGAGCTGGCTGAAGATCTGGTAACCGTTGTGACCAGTCTATCACCCGATATCCTCGTGATTGGTTTGGATAAACCAGCCCCCTCACTTCTGGAAAAGCTTTCATTGATCAGCAAGAGTGCTCCGCTCCCTGTTGTTATGTTTGTAGAACAAACGACCGACAACATTGTCCAGCAGGCCATAAGATCGGGTGTTAATGCTTATATTGTGGCTGACCTCCAACCCCAGCGACTCAAAACCATCATAGATATAGCCGTGGCACGTTTTCAGGAATACCAGTCATTGAGAGATGAGCTTGAGCAGACCCGCAATCGCCTGGAAGATCGAAAGCTACTGGACAAGGCCAAGGGCTTATTGATGTCCAGGCAGGGTATTAGTGAAGATCAGGCTTATAAAAAGCTGAGAAAGATGGCGATGGATAAAGGTGAAACTCTGGCGGCTGTGGCCAGGAATGTGATTGATGTTTTCAACATGCTGGAAGAAAAAGCGTCATGACCGGAAGAATGATCGCTGTTGGTGCATGTTTTCAGTGCGGTGCACCAAACTGAAATAAAATGAGAGAAAATTCACAAAATAAGCATAGTTAGATATAGGAAATAGTTGGCACGCAGAATGCTTTAGATATATCGAGACAGAGTTACAACATTAAAACTATTCCTGCCAAGGGCGGCAGGAATAGACATTCACAGCAAAGGCGCTGTGAAGACGAGCAAAGACGCTCATCGCTTTCGGGAAGTAATTCCAGGCAGCGGTGGGCGTTTTTTTTGTTCATGGAAAGACTGGCTGTTGCGAGCTCTTCCCCTCAAGAAAAGAGAGCAACAGAAATGGATAGATTGGGAGTGGTGAATGAAGTGGTTTAAACCCTTAAAGTCGGTTGCAATGAGCGCCCTGATTAGCGTCAGTGGTTTTGCATCGATGCAGGCACAGGCTGAGCTGGGTTATCCGGAAAAAGAAGAGCTGAAGTTTGGTTTCATCAAACTGACGGACATGGCTCCCATAGCCATCGCGTACGAAAAAGGCTACTTCGAAGATGAAGGTCTCTACGTCACGATAGAAGCTCAGGCAAACTGGAAAGTATTGCTGGATGGTGTGATCGATGGACGGCTCGATGGCGCGCACATGTTGGCAGGTCAGCCTATTGCAGCCACCATGGGCTATGGCACCAAAGCGGAAATAATCACTCCGTTTTCCATGGACTTAAACGGTAATGGTATTACTGTTTCCAACGAAATTTGGAAACAGATGAAGCCGAATATTCCCAAGCGGGCAGATGGCAAGCCACAACACCCCATTAAAGCCGATGCTCTGAAGCCTGTAGTGGAAAAGTACAAAGAGGATGGCAAGCCCTTCAAAATGGGCATGGTCTTCCCGGTTTCTACCCATAACTATGAATTAAGATACTGGCTCGCTGCGGGTGGTATTCACCCTGGTTACTATGCACCTCATAAAGGCGATACTTCAGGTCAGATTGATGCTGATGCACTGCTTTCCGTAACACCGCCACCACAGATGCCAGCCACAATGGAAGCAGGCACTATCTATGGCTATTGCGTGGGTGAGCCCTGGAATCAGCAGGCTGTTTTCAAAAACATTGGTGTTCCGGTAGTGACTGATTACGAAATCTGGAAAGACAACCCGGAGAAAGTATTCGGTATTACCAAAACCTTTGCTGAGAAATACCCCAATACCACGGTTCGTCTGACCCGTGCGCTGATCCGTGCTGCAAAATGGCTGGACGAAAACAACAACGCCAACCGTCCTGAAGCTGTGAAAATTCTTTCCCAGTCGAACTATGTAGGCGCTGACTACGAAGTGATTGCCAATAGCATGACCGGCACATTCGAGTACGAGAAAGGCGACAAGCGTGAAGTACCTGATTTCAATGTCTTCTTCCGCTACAACGCAACTTACCCCTATTACTCTGATGCCATCTGGTATTTGACGCAGATGCGTCGTTGGGGACAGATCTCTGAAGATAAACCGGATGCCTGGTACGTGGACATTGCGAAGAAAGTTTATCGTCCGGACATCTATGAAACAGCGGCCAAATCCTTGATTAAAGACAAGCTGGCAAAAGTCAGTGATTTTCCAGACTTTGCTCAGGAAGACGGATATAGAAGCCCGCAGACTCACTTTATTGACGGCATCGTCTACAACGGCAAAAAACCAAATGAATACATCAACAAGTTCAGTATCGGTCTGAAGCAGGGCGACAAGATTTGATTTTGTCGTGAATGGATCATCCAGGTGATCCATTCAATACTCAGATCTGTTTGGGGGAGAGAACAAACATGACAACTGAAACTGCGTTGGCCAATAACAATATTAATAAGCCAATTATTTCTGAAAGTCTTAAAACATTATTAACAACCACTTTTAAAACCCTGTTGATTCCTTTTGTAGGCATCCTGGTCTTTCTGATGCTCTGGTCAGGAGCCGCCAGCAAAATAGATACTTCACTGGGTAAATTTCCCGGACCATCAGCCGTCTGGGAGCAAATGGGGTCGCTCTATGAAGAACACAGCGCCGAACGAGTAAAAGAGCAGGCCTTCTACGAACGACAACAGAAGCGTAATGAAGCCAGACTGGCCAAGGACCCGGATTATGTACCCAAAATCCGCGCCTACACCGGTAAGGAAACGTTTCTGGACCAGATCTTCACCAGCCTAATCACGGTGCTGAGTGGATTTGTCCTGGCGGCGGTTATCGCCATACCCCTGGGGATCGCCATAGGACTCAATAAAACCCTGAATGCCGCAGTAAATCCTGTCATTCAGATTTTTAAACCGGTTTCTCCCCTGGCTTGGTTACCTTTGGTGACTATGGTTGTCAGTGCTGTTTATGCCAGCCCTGATCCTCTGGTAGCCAAGTCCTTTTTAAATTCCATGATTACCGTCACGCTCTGCTGTCTGTGGCCCATGGTAATCAACACTTCAGTGGGCGTTGCTTCTATTGAGAAAGATCTGGTGAATGTCAGTCGTGTGCTGAGACTGCCCGCTCTGAAGCATGTGCAGAAAATAGTATTGCCCGCTTCCATACCGATGATTTTTACGGGTATGAGGTTGTCCTTAGGTGTCGCCTGGATGGTTCTCATTGCTGCAGAAATGCTGGCCCAGAACCCCGGCCTTGGAAAGTTCGTCTGGGATGAGTTCCAGAATGGCAGCTCCAACTCTCTGGCCCGGATTATGGTCGCCATTATTGTTATCGGGTTTATCGGTTATTTGCTGGATCGAACCATGCTTCAGTTGCAACGCTTTGTCTCATGGGACAAAGCCGGCACAGCCAGTTAATTCAACACGGAGGTGAACGACATGAGCACAATATTAGACATCAGCCACATCGATATGGTGTTTGAAACCCCGAAAGGGCCTTTCACGGCGCTGAAAGGGGTGGATCTGAAAATCAGCAAAGGTGAATTTGTTTCGCTGATTGGCCACTCAGGTTGCGGTAAATCAACAGTGCTGAACATTGTTGCCGGGCTGTATCAGGCCACTACCGGAGGTGTGGTTCTCAATGGTAAGGAAGTGAGTGAACCCGGACCAGAAAGAGCGGTGGTGTTCCAGAACCATTCTCTACTGCCCTGGCTGACGTCTTATCAAAACGTTGAGCTGGCGGTAAAACAAGTATTTGGACGCTCAAAAAGCAAGTCTGAAACCAAAGAGTGGATAGAGCATAACCTTGAGCTGGTGCACATGGAGCACGCCATGCACAAACGCCCTGATGAGATCTCGGGGGGAATGAAGCAGCGTGTAGGGATTGCCAGAGCGCTCTCCATGCAACCGGAAATCCTGTTGATGGATGAACCTTTTGGCGCATTGGATGCCCTGACCCGGGCTCATATGCAGGACTCTTTGATGGAGATCCAGCAGGAACTGAACAACACCGTCATTATGATTACCCATGATGTAGATGAAGCGGTGTTGCTGTCAGATCGCATCGTCATGATGACCAATGGCCCGGAAGCCACAATTGGTGAAATTCTGGATATCAACCTTGAGCGTCCCAGAGATCGGCTGGCTCTGGCAGAAGATCCAGAGTACACCCACCTGCGTTCAGAAGTATTGAAGTTCCTCTACGAGAAACAGCGCAAGGTAGAAAGCATCAGTAAACATAAAACCAAGAAAGAATCTTCCAGCAGTAAGGAAAGCGTTCAGGCTGCGTAGTGTCTGGGGGGATAAAACGCAGCTAAATCAGCAAGAATAAAAACGGAGTTGAAGTCTTTGAAACACACAAAGGTAACAGTACTGGCAGCGGCAATTGCGGGGGCAGCCGCTGTCTCAACGACACAGGTTCATGCCGATGAGTTCATTGAAGCCCTTACCGGAGGGGAAGCGTTTGGTGATTTCAGACTGAGATACGAATCCGTTGATCAGGACAATGATCTGAAAGACGGAAAAGCTCTGATGCTGCGTTCGCGACTGGGCTACAAGACAGGGGACTACTACGGTTTTTCCGGTCTGCTGGAGTTTGAAGATTCCCGATCCATAGCCGGTATTGATAACTACAACGATACCGTGGGCAATGGCACAGATTATTCGGTCATTGCTGATCCGGAAGTCACAGAAATCGATCAGGCCTTTATTCAATATAAAATGGAAGGGCTGACAGCAAAACTCGGCAGACAGGTCATCGCTTATGATAATCAACGGTTTGTGGGGCATGTGGGCTGGCGACAGGATCGACAAACCTTTAACGCCCTTACCGCCGATTATCTGCCTGTTGAAGGACTGTCACTGAAATACGCTTACATCAACAAGCGCAATCGGATTTTTGCAGAAGAAAAAGATCTGAGATCCAAGGATCATCTACTCAATGCTTCCTATGCGACACCGATAGGAAAGCTGACCGGTTATGCGTACTTGCTTGAGCTGGATAATGATACCGACAACAGTTTGGACACTTATGGAGTGCGGCTCTCAGGTTCGACAGAAGCCAGTGATCTGAAGTTCCTCTACACCGGGGAGTACGCTACACAAAAGAATGAAGCAGGCTCAAATAAATACGATGCCGACTACTACTTTGTAGAAGGTGGCGTTGTGATCTCTGGCATTACCGCCAAAGTGGGTTATGAAGTGCTGGGTTCCGATGATGGCCAGTATGGCTTCTCAACACCTTTGGCCACTGCACACAAGTTCAATGGTTGGACCGATCAGTTCCTGGGAACGCCGGCTCAGGGTCTTAAAGATCTTTATGCCTCAGTAGGCGGTAAGCTCTTTGGAGGTAAGTGGTCGGTGACCTATCACGATTTCAGTGCTGATGAAGATACCCCGGCTATTGATGATCTGGGTAAAGAGGTCGATCTGGTCTACAGCAAGAAGTTTGGTAAGCACTACAACGCCGGTGTTAAATATGCGACTTACTCTGCAGGCGATAAGGCAGCGGGTAAGGTTGATACTGATAAGCTCTGGTTGTGGGTTGGATTAAGTTTCTGATAGTAAAAAAGGGAGGTTTCGGCTTCCCTTTTTCTAAAGAACTTCTGAACCCGTATTTGACCTGCAAAATACATTTCTACCTGTTAATACCGAAGCAAAGCCTTCTTTCATATTCATTCCTCGGATGCATAACTCAATAATTGCTTACATTAACCTGCTGGAGTCTGGTCTGGAGTCGTCTATTTTTTAATCGGTCAACTATTAAATGGAGCAGACGACTTTGAAGCACACAAAGGTAACATTATTGTCTGCGGCTATTTCGGGGATGGTCGCTGTCTCACCCATAATGACTCAGGCAGATGAGTTTATTGATGCTATCAAGGAAGGGGAGGTCTCGGGTGATTTTCGACTGAGGTATGAGACGGTAGATCAGGACAATAACCTGAAAGATGCCAAGGCCCTTACACTTCGCTCGCGTCTGGGTTATCAGACAGGAGACTTTTTTGGCTTTTCGGGAATGCTGGAGTTTGAGGATGTAAGGTCAGTGTTCGGTGTTAATAAATACAACGATTCTGTGGGGAATGGCACCGAGTATTCAATCATACCTGATCCGGCAGTCACTGAGCTCGACCAGGCTTTTCTTCAATTTAAAATGGAAGAGGAGGTGACAGCCAGGCTCGGCAGGCAAGTGATCAACTATGATAATCAACGGTTTATTGGCGACGTGGGATGGCGTCAGGATCGACAAACGTTCGATGCTTTTACAGTCGATTACATGCCGGTTAAAGGGCTGTCATTACAATACGGCTTCATCAATAAGCGCAACCGTGTTTTTGCTGAAGACAAGGATCTGGACTCCAAAGATCATCTGTTCAACGCATCTTATTTGACACCAGTAGGTAAGCTCACGGGCTATGCCTATTTGCTGGAAATGGATAACCATACAAACAACAGCCTGGATACTTACGGTATTCGTTTTGCCGGATCAACTGATGCCAGCGATCTTAAGTTCCTATACACAGCAGAATACGCCAGTCAGAAGAATAAGTCTGACATAGCTAAGTACGATGCCAGTTACTACTTTGCAGAAGGTGGAGTGGATATTTATGGCATTACCGTCAAGGTGGGTTATGAAGTGCTGGGTTCCGATGACGGTAAGTATGGTTTCTCAACACCTTTGGCAACAGCGCATAAATTCAATGGTTGGGCGGATCAGTTTCTGGACACCCCGGTACAGGGCTTGAAAGATCTGTATGGCTCACTGGGAGGCGATCTTTTCGCTGGGCAGTGGTCAGCGGTTTATCACGATTTCAAGGCCGATGAAGATACCCCGGCGATTAAAGATCTGGGTAAAGAAATTGATTTGCTGTATAGCAGAAAGTTTGGCAAGCACTATAACGCAGGTATTAAATATGCGCGTTATTCTGCAGGCGACAAAGCTTCCGGTAAGGTAGACACAAACAAGTTCTGGCTCTGGGTAGGGCTGACTTTTTGATGCGTTGAGCTGAGAGTGCAGGAGGCAGCCATTCTGCCTCTCTTGCACTCTTGAGGTATTGAAGAGTGTTCTGATTAGCACAATCGATATGTGCCCCTCGTTGGCAAGTTTCATCAGTATTTCCTCCACAACTGTGCCAAACAGTTGGGTGGCACGCGCCTTAAGTATTGGTATTAATAGTCAGTGAAATCAATAATTCGTCTTATGCTGCTATGTTATTGACATCCGATCGACTTTTCATCAAATCCCATATCTATTTGCTGACTAAGCATACTTGGGGAGGCTTGATAATAGCTTGAAAGTGTTTGTCCCCCTGCAAAAGAAAGCTTGGCTTTCAGGTAATCAACATAATCCATGTATTTCTTCTCACGCCATTGAGAAGGGCAGGTTTGTTTGAAACCTTGTATCCAGCCTGAGTTCCATTCGAGGGTTTATAGGAAGCTATACCGGGAGTGTTTTCATCAAAACTGACGTAGGGGGTTTGCATTGGATTAATATCAATGGCGGTACCGTAAGCATGAAGAGACAGTCATTTGTTACCTCCGGTCATTTTTCGATTGTTAAAGGCGAAGTATTGTTGTCGTCCATTGATTCGTCGTCGTTTCCCTTGTAATCATTCTTTGATACCGCTTCTATGGAAAGGACTCTACCAGATAGCGGGATACATTTTTGTTGTTGGCATTGCGAACGAGAGGTTCGATATCTGACTCAATAAACTCCCTGAGCTCAATCATTTTTCTTCTTTTCTCCATTGATAGCTAAAGCAATCTACCCATTGGTTGCCCTTGTTGGGGTTTTGATAATGACGTTTCAGTAGACCTGTTGACTGAAAGCCAACCTTTTCCAGTACTCTCTGGGCTGCTTTGTGGTTACAGTCACAATAGGTCATTAGTCGGTTGTTGTTTGCCAACTCTGATTCGACCAAACCTGCTAACAACTCTGATACATAGCCCTGACCTGAATAGTCATGGCTGATACCAAAATGAAATTCAAGGTGTTGAGGCTTGTTGAACAAGGTGAGCTGCCCGATGGCTTGTCGATTTTTCTTGTCTTCAATGACCAAAATTACCCGATTGTGCTCCACCCATGATTGTGGGTTAGACCATTCACTTAACTTCAATAGGGTTTCGGCTACAGATGAATGAGGGAGCCGAGCCAGGTACTGGGACTCTGCAATTCGCCCGGTATAAGATTCAAAAAGATTCTTGCTGTCGTTTGTTTTAAAAAAACTGGTTGCCAGTCGCAGGGTGTCCACTTCAAGTTTCTGCATGTGAGCTATTATTTGTCCTTTAGTAGTGATGGGGCATAAACGAATAAATATCTGGGCTGCATTTATTTCTGTTTAATTGAGTCAGCTCGGCCTAAAAAGAGGCTTTATTATGAAGGCTATAACCAGAGCGTTGTCGACTATATTGTTGGCTTGTTCTGCGATATCCTGGTCATACGGTCAGTTTAATCAGGTGATTGATTGCAGTTCGCTGTCGCAATTTTCTGACCAACGTCTGCGACAGACCTATACCGAGCTCAGCCAGAATAATCTCATTAATCATTGTGCTGTACTGGTACCAAACTGGCCACATGAGAACATCAGCAAGCTGTTTAATAGCTTGCCGGAAAATACCCTGATTCTGTTTTTCGATGGCGAGAGCAGTTTTGCATCATCATCCATTTTACCTTCCTCTTCCATCGCGGCTTCGGCCAGCACAGCTAATAATGCTACTACTACGCCAAAGGCGACGCCATGTCTAGAGGGTGTGTTGAATGATGATAATGGGACTAACTCAACCGATGGCTCTGGCTGTGCGCCCAGTAATGTTATACCTGTTGACCCCACACTGCCGCCTGACCCTTGTCTCGACTTGCTCAATCCGGGGGGCTTCTGCACCTCAGGTATTATGGGGTTGAAGCGGGGACAAATAATAGTGGGTATCGGCAATGGTACTGAAGAGGTGGTATTAAGAAGTTCACCCATAATAGATGGGGCTGCCAGTTTCAAGGGCGGACATATGCTGGAAGTGGGCAGCCGCAGTGGGTTTGTCAATCAGCAGACCAATATTATTCAGAATATGGCCTTTTATCCGGATATTGACCACAACAATAAAAGCATTGATTCCATTATTTTTGCTGCCTGTTTTGATGGCGATCTGATTATTTCAGGTAACCGATTCAAACTGGATACCCGGGCTGCGATGTACAGCTATTGTGAACGTGAGACCAGCGATAATGGCATTGCTCCCCATGTACAATTCAGAGGCAACCATGTGGAAGGCTCTTTGGGAGAGATTCCGCAGGAAGGCATCTTATTCAGTATGCCCTATGTCAGGAATATTCCGGGGCTGATTAATATCAGTGACAATACGTTTACCTGCCCTATGGAAGCGGCTATAGAATTGCGTCTGGGAGCCAACTCTACGTCGGTTGTTCGGAATAATCAGATCCAGCACGCCCGTATTCGCAGTGGCATTCTGTTGGAAGCGGAAGAGTCTGATGACGGTGTAAACCATCCTTATTACGAAGTAGAGGGTAATCTGATCAATGTAGAGGATGAGAATTATCTGAACGATGGCATTGTCTTTAGAGGCGGGATGGATGTGAAAATGTCCGATAATACTATTAACGGCCATCGAATTCTGGTTCAAAAAAGCATTTCTTCTGATAACTCAGATATTGGTCGTGTCGATTTCAGAGTGACCTCTGCCGAGAATAGTTCTTCTCACGGAGCGCCTTGCTCAGACCTGTTCTACTTTACCGGTTCTGTAACATTTACAGGAATAGAGCCTTGTGTTGGGCAACCCCTGACCACCGACTTGCCTGACACTACGATAGGGTCAACCACGACGGTATTACAGTCTCATAAAACCTTAGTGCCATATAAAACCTTGGTGCCAGCTCAAACCTCAGTGCCAGCTCAAACCTCAGTGCCAGCTCAATCACCGAATGAAAATTCCGCTACCGTGATAACCACCGTTAGCCTGATAACCATCCTATCTCTGGTTATGGGTAGCGCTGTACTACAATAGTTCTTTGCATTAAGGGCGCTGGCGGTTTGAAGTCGCTGCTCTGAAAGGATTCAGCCTTTACGGCAGGGACGTTTGAAACAAAATAACAATGTGTTCAGTTTGTATGTTTAAACACTTGCCTGACTACCTGCTGGTTTTTATTTTTGGTGTATTTTTTACCTCACTCTCTGGAGCGGCTGCTCTAGAGCGTGGCATGCTCTACTCTGGCCTTTATGATGACCATAAAGGTTTTATAAAAATTATATCCGGAGGAAACGGCAGGCCTTTTGTCAAAGGAGTTAAGCAAAATCATAAAGCCTATGCCTGTTTTCGAAATTATGCTTATCGATATTTCCCTATAAAAGGTTATGAGCAAGAGCTGGGTGAGTTGCGCCCACATTGGCTAAAAGTGTTGGTCATCAGAGAAGAGCTCAATTCGGGAACGCTTCAGGATGGCAGTTGGCTGATTTGGCTGGATGATGACCTCTTCATTAGAGATTTTGAAGGCCCCACCTCTATTTTTGAAAAATATATACAGACATTTTCCAATCTCGATACCGTGCTGATTGCAACAGGGGATTGTGACCCCTTCATCATGCTGAACTCCGGGATTCTGATCTTCAAGGTAGGAGATAGAAGTCGGGAAATGGTCGAAGAATGGTGGGATTCCAGACCCAGGCAGGGCAACTGTCACCATGATGACCAGAGCCGATTGATAGATTTGATACAGTCAGGGTATGAACCCTATGTAGCGGTTGTTCCCCAAAGGTTGGATAACCTTAGTCTTAATACCTTCTTACTCTTCTTTCCCTCAGGAGGGGAAGACAATGATTGCTATGCCCAGAAAGGAGATTTTGCCATGCAACCTGCTGGTGCAACGGAAGAAGATAAAGAACATATCCTCAAGCAGCTTTTGAATCAGATTTATTATTTTAAGATTCAGTATTTTCAAAGTGCCTGTAATTTATAGTAGCGACTTGGAGCAAGATCTTTCTTCATTAGCTGCCCACGCTGTTCCGTTGGTTCTCCCTCTTTAGCCCAGCCGTTCTTGAGGTAGAAAGCTTCAGCTCGATGATTGCCTGGAATATATCGCAGAAAAGCCTGTGTGCAGCTATTGTTTGCAAGCTGGCTGAGGGTGTAGTCGTGCAGTTTTTGCCCCATGCCTTTGCCACGCCAGTGTGGCACCAGGTAGAACAGGTTGATATAGCCTTCGATCTTTCCGGAGTCGGCTTGAAGCCGACTTCGAAACTCCAGTTGACCGATAATCTCACCTTGATAGAGCACCATTAGAAAACCTTCAGGCGCTTTTTCTGCCAGAAACTGAAACCATTCTCTGGTTTCAGAGGCGCTGAAACCTTCCAGATGACCATGACTGACCTGCCAGGCATCTTTACGAAACTGCATACAAAGCTTCATGTCTTGCTTAAGATTGACTGTCCGTACGGAAAAGGTCATTGATCGGCACCTAAATGCTTTGAATTCAGAGACTTTTGGCCATGGGTATGCAGTCCAGCTGGAGCCCTCTGGGTGAGTGATAAGTCGAAACTTTATCACCCACAAAGCCACAGCGACGGTAAAATGCAGCTGCATTCAGTGTAGAGTCCAGCTTCATTTGAGAGAGTCCCGCTGCTCTCGCAATTTGCTCCAGATGAGTCATCATCTTTCGGGCAACGCCTTTCCCCATAAACTGAGTATCAACAAAAATAGCATCAACCATACCGTTCTCGGTATTAATCATTCCCGTACCGGCCACTTCCCCTTCCAACATCACAACATGAAACTTTTGCTCAACGGTATCCATAAATTGTTCTGAGGCTTTACCGTCGGTCCACATAGTCAGGGCTTCATCACTGTAATGGCCTTTGCATTCAGAACGGATTGCCAGAGTACGAAGCTCAAAAGCTCTCTGAGCATCACTGCGTTGTGCTTTTCTTATTTTCATGGTTATCAGGGGTCTCCTGCTGTGTTTTTCTTCGCTCATAGCTGTCTGTAACATGCTCGGATAGAGCCGTTAAGGCAGCCAGATTTGTCGGCTGTTGATAGCAGTCCTTAAAAAGGTTGAAGCCTGTCCGGTCATTCTCACTTAACCAGCTGAGACTTTTCTTGGGGCCGAAATACCAGAGCCTTCTGAGTTGAAAGTAAATCTCCAGCAGATCGGTTTGCAGCCAGGTTCTTCGGTACATACCTTCCAGATCATCCTGTTCGATACGTTTGAGCATTTTCCGGATCCACTCTACGGTGTGTAGCTGGTCCTCACAGCTCATCGGTTCCGGCCCTTCATGAATACGTTGTCGAATCTGTTTCAGAAAGCGTCCACCCAGTTCACGAGTGTCCAGAGCGCAGAAACCATCGCCTAATTTCAGGAACTCATCCCTGTCGGCTTGCATGTCTTCTGTCTGATAAATCCAGGCATCCAAAAAAATACCCTGAAAATCTCGGGCATCTTTTGCCACCTCTGTTTCATCACAGAAACAGGCAATATCAATATCGCTGGTGGCCGTTGCATCATTCCTGGCCCGGGAGCCGTAAACGATAATGGTATGGGGTTGGTATTTTTCATCCAGCTCCCTGACTGCAGCCTCGATCTATTTGTCCATTATTCAATTCTTCTTTGCTATCACAAGTCCATGATTGCTGGAGCCCAGGAGAGACGGTTCCCTGCATACGGAAAAGTGATGCTCCAGCCAGTGCTGGTAGGTGACTTCGCCAAAACTACCCGTTGCTGCACCAACCTCGGTGATCTGTGTTCCCTGTGGAATGTACTTTTCCATCAGATGGATGGTGGTGTCGAATTCCATCCGGGCGATGTTCTGCCTGATTAATCGCAGATCTTCATCAGTATCAGTGTAATGAGCTATTAAATCGTCCATGGTGTTCGTACTTATTCTTTTATTCGTATTTCAGTCGCTTACCGGGCCTGACAATGACCAATCTCTTTGGTGAATGCCTTTGTAATACTGTTGCCATTGGGTTTTCTGGTTTTTATCCTCGAAAACTCCCATCAACCACCCAGTTTCAGCGGCGAAGTCGATATGGGCTTCTGGCAAAGCCGTGACAATATTCTGATCAATCACGACCTGCTCACGAACAAGTTGTGACTCATCCCAGACATGAGCCATCTCAGCGGGATAAAATGCCGCATTGGTCTGCTTTCGACCTTTCAGAATACCAGCTATAGCCAATAGCAATGGCCCTGCGCAGACGGCTCCAATAATGCTCCCAGATTGGCTGGCATTCTTGAGAAGTTGACTGAGAGCCTGATTTTCAACAACTGAGCCGGGATCCCCTCCAGGTACCAGCAGGCAATCGAAATTTTCTTTAAGAGCCTCTTCAAAGCTCATGTTGATCTGATACAGCAAGCCAGAAGAGCCATGCAGAGTGCCTTTTTCAGGGGCTACTGCATAGATTTCACATTGATTGGCAAGAAGTTCCAGTGCTGCTTTGATTTCGAATTCAATACAGCCAGGGTAAAGCAGTACCAGTACTTTTTTCTTCACTTCTATGCTTCCTGCACTTTTGACCGCTTTTAAAACGAATCAATGACTTCAGAAAAATGTTTTAAACGACAATTGATGTTTTTACAGCAACGATGCTCGTTTGTATATACAAGATCTATGGGCAATATGGGGCTTATGAGGTCTGCTAATTTGTACGTTAGCACCTTCTAATTTTGCGCTTTCTATACTTCGTTTCAGAATTTAAAAGCAAGAAGGCTAAAAGATGTATAAATATTCGATCATAGCAGGGGGTTGCTGGTTGCTGATGGTGTTGCTAAACCCAGCCCAGGCGCATGAATGCAGAGAGCTGGAGCCTCATGAATACCAGCAAACCATGTATCAACATATCTATCAGGGAATGAAAGGTATCAGTGAAGAGCTTATGGAGCGGTATGCCAAGTATACCTCTGGGCCATTAAGCACAGAGAAGTTCAGTGCGGCAGAGCTGAAACTGCTCAACTTGATGGGGTTAACCTATATTACCCACTATGAGCAGCCTGCTGGTGCAGAAAAAGAGAAGAGCTATTTCTCCCTCGGAGATACCTTGGAAAATGCCATCTACAAATTATCGGGAGAGGGGGATGAAAGTGACGAGGTCACCGGTTTGCTGGAAGACCTGTTGGCCTGCTATGAGCAGTTTGACGGCTTCAACCTGTTGCCAAGAATCTCCCCGTTAATCTACCTGAATACCTTTCGAATACAGGGAGATAGAATCTTCGACTTCTACAGAGACCTCTGTGATAGAAACCAGCTATGTGTCCTGGAAGTACTCTATCTGGTTAATTTGGGCATGATCAGCAGCGAAGAATTAAATCGTCAGATTGATAAAGGAAAAATGTCTGTATCGGTGAAGAGTCACTTTGGTCAGGCTAAAAAAGCGGTTAAGAAGATAGTGATTGGTGTTCAGGGTGGGAAGATTGCGCCCATTGGGGCTCGGGCTTTGATGGAGTGAGAGTTATTTCGATTGTTTCATCTGTGGATTTTTAAAAAGCAATATATATGTTGCTTTGTTGTTGAGACAGGTCAGTTATTACTGTAAAGCAACTTATAAATTGCTTTCTTTCAATAAAGCAACTAATATGTTTCATTATATGAAAAAGAAACTTATACGTTTACATTTATGAGATCATTACTCCAGCAGTTCAAAAAGCGACGTTTAGCTCTCGGCCTGAAGCAAAGCGATATGATGTTGCGGGTAGGGGTATCCCGGCAGCAGTATCAATTTATTGAGTCGAAAGGAAACCCCAGGCTCGACACGCTCGATCTTATTGCCAAAGGTTTGAACAGTGAAATTGTTCTGGTACCTAAAGATAAGCTGGATCAGGTCAGAGCTTTGCTTGAGAGCAAGGATATTGATCGGGAGAAAACGTCTGAGTCTGAAAATACGGCCAGCAAAGCTTTGTCTGATGACCCATGGAAAGGACTGCTGGAGGACAACGGTTGAGTATTCATCAGGTCGATGAGGTTGGCGTACTTAAGCTTTTGTTGCATGGCAGGCTTATAGGCTATCTCACCAGTCATCGTAGCGGAAGAAATGCCTTAAGTTTTGTTGATGAGTTTAAGGAAGATAGGAGCCGTCCCACCTTCACTTTAACGACACATCCAGACTTTCCCCGTTCAGATATTCTGTTAAACGAGTCTTGGACAAGAAGTCATCGTCTGCATCCTGTTCTGTCCAATCTTTTACCGGAGGGCGCATTAAGGGAATTGATTGCTCAGGGGCTGAAGGTTCATATAGATAATGAGTTTCAAGTTCTATCGTACCTGGGGGAGGACCTGCCGGGCGCATTAATTGTTCAACCCGTTGATCCTGAAGAGGTGCCCGAAAATATTTTATCGAGTCATGAAAAGGCTAAAGCTGTAAAGATAGAGAGCTCTGTCCGGGAAAATAAATTCTCTCTGGCAGGTGTGCAGATGAAGTTTTCCATGAAAGAGAAGGAAGGGCGTTATAACTTATCCAGAGGGGGGGCTCTGGGTGACTGGATAATCAAAACTCCGTCAACCATGCATCAATATGTCCCGCTGAATGAATTTACAGCTATGTCTCTGGCCTCGATAGTGGGTGTTGATATACCTGATATAAAGCTGGTGGAGCTGGACAGACTTGATAACCTGCCACAAGTTAACTTGCCAGATGAAAAAGTAGCATTTGCAATCAGGCGGTTTGATCGTCACGACGGCACCAGAGTCCATATGGAAGACTTTGCTCAGGTATTAGTGAAGTATCCCCATGAGAAATACCGATTCGGTAACTATGAGCAAATAGGGAAGATCCTTTATCAATACTCTGGCGATGGTATACACGACATTCAGCAATTAGCTCGACGCCTGCTGGTGAACATTCTTCTGGCAAATGGTGATGCACATTTGAAAAACTGGAGTCTGCTTTACTCCGATCAGGTAACTCCCAGGCTCTCACCAGCGTACGACATTCTTACGACCAGCGTTTATATAGAGGATGAAAAACAGTTTGCTCTCAATTTAGGGAAAACCAAAAACTGGTATGAAGTCTCTTATGAGCATTTCCAATTATGGTCCAAAAAAGCAGATATACCCTGGAGAGTCATTAAACCTCATCTTGATGATGTTCTGGATAAAGCAAGAACTCTATGGCCCGAAAAACTGCAGGAGTTACCCATGCTTGAAGAGCACAAAATCAAACTAAAAGAGCACTGGAAAAAACTGTCTAGAGACTTCCGGGTTTGAGATTAATGTTTTATTTGAAGAATGTTCCAGACGATTTGTGACCCCGTGTCTGCCGACTCTTAGCCTTCGGCTCTCCATGCTTAGATCCGCCTTTAGCTACGATTAACCTGCAAAGCGAGCTGACCGAAGTCAGCGTCGTTAGGAGCCCCTGGGAGCGGTATCGGTTTTTAGCGCATGCATGATCAGTTTTTCAGGGGCGATTCAGATATTTTTTGTCAGATATCAGGAAGGGCGTCGGCGGCGGTTACCGGTCTTCTTGCCAAAAGCTCGATCTTTTGCCCGTTGTTTCTGGGCCGTGCGTGAGTTCTTTTTATTACTGGGTATCGGTTTGGTCAGGTCGGGTTCATAGCCGGGGTACCAAGACTGAGGCAGACGATTATCCAGAATAGCCTCTATCTCTTCCAGTAAATACTCTTCGCCAAGACTGATCATGGATATAGCCAGACCATGACTGCCTGCCCGGCCGGTGCGTCCGATACGATGAATGTAGTCTTCGGCAATATAAGGCAGCTCATAGTTAACAACGTATTGCAGTTGTTGAATGTCCAGGCCCCGGGAAGCAACATCCGTGGCGATTAAAGCGCGGATCTTGCCTTCCTTGAATTCAGCCAGCCCTCGCTCTCTGGCTCCCTGTGACTTATCGCCATGAATGGCAACGGCTTCAATACCGTCTTTCTTCATCTCTTTTGCCAGAGCATCAGCACCTTGTTTGGTCCGGACAAATATGAGTACCTGATGCCAGTTTTTTGAGCCAATCATATACGAGAGAAGCTCTCGCTTTCGATCTTCGTCAACCACATACACCATTTGCTCGACACTAGTGGCAGCCGTGTTGCGGGCGTCCACCTCAATAAGTTCGGGCTGTTTCAACAGTGTTTTGCTGAGGCTGAACACTTCATCATTGAAGGTGGCTGAAAATAATAAGGTTTGGCGATCAGACGGGATTTTTTTCATGATGCGCTGAATGTCAGTGATGAACCCCATATCCAGCATTCGATCGGCTTCATCAAAAATGAGATGCTGAAGTGTCGAGAGATCAACGGCCTTTTTCTGCATTAAGTCCAGTAAACGCCCGGGTGTGGCTACAAGAATGTCTGCGCCAGACTGCAATGCCTTGAGCTGAGGGTTCAGGCTGACCCCACCATAAGCAAGAGCTGTCGTTAAAGAGGAATCTCCCCGGTAGGTTTCAAAGCTACGGTGCACTTGTTGAGCCAGCTCTCTGGTGGGAGTGAGTACAAGAGCCTTAACGGCTTTAACCGGAGATGTTTCTGAGTCAGGGTTTGTGCTGTTCATCAGTTGTTGTAAAACAGGCAGGGCAAAGGCCGCTGTTTTCCCGGTACCGGTTTGAGCGCCAGCCATAACGTCTTTTCCTGCCAACACAGCAGGAATAGCTGCCTGCTGAATAGGAGTGGGCTGTTCATAGCCGTGTTCATTCAATGCATGAATAAGAGAGGGAAGAAGACCCAGTGAAGAAAAGCCCATAACAGCACATGCCTATAAAGTAGTTGGCAGGATTTTATCGTAGTTGTCTTGGCAAAGGCAGCAAGAGTCTCAGAAAGGCAGGTCGTAGAGATCTGAAGAGCAGTATCCTGCCGTTACTGGCTCTTACGAAAGATTCTGAGTTTGATACCGTTCTGGTGAAGGATAAAAGCCACAGATTTTTTAATCCTTACGGATAGATGAAGGTGGGGAAAGTTCTGGACAGAGGTTCTGCTTCTTGGTTTGCCAATAAGTGTGATTAATGTGCGTGGTACTCTTTTAGACATTCCCATTCGACCAATAAAAAACCCCATATCTTGCGATATGAGGTTTTGTTTTGGTGGAGGCGGCGGGAATTGAATTCTATGGTTATGGGATTTTTATTATTTAAAATCAATAAGTTGTAGGTATATCAACAAGTTGCATGGGAATAAATGTGCCATTGATAGCAGCTGTTTGCGGCTGTATGCAGTTTTCTTCGACACCCCTTTCAGTCTGTATACGACAGGTGATTGTCAAAAAATGATCAAGACTCAGGCTATCCGCATTGCGCCTATGAGTGCTAAATGAGCGATATCTCTCTTGGTACTGATCTTATCCCGTATCTCACGAAGCAGAGCAGTTGTCATTGAGTAGCTTTCAGGCTTACCTCCCTCTGAACGAATGTAATTCTGAACAACCAGACTCTTCAGCGTCAACAGAGCTGTGGACGCAGATTCTGCCCGTTCCTGTACAAGTTACATTCATCAAGAGGTAAGCCGTTATGAAAAATTCAATGACAAACTCTATGCTTTGCACCCTGATCCATCTGATAAAGAATCAGTTGGAACTAAAGAGAAGCGAGATAGCCAACCTGTCTCAGTACACCACTAAAGTCATCAGGGAAACCTACAACGACGAAGTGGATGAACTGGTTGTCATCAAACATATGCTAGAGGCTGAGCTTAAAGGTGAGAGCCTTGAGCGGCAGTTACCACTCAAGTCGAAGTAAAGGGGTCTTCCCCTTTACTTCAATTGTATACAAGGTGGGTTTGACAGTTCAAAACTCTGAAACTAGGTCATCATTGAAAACGATGCCCTTGAACTGTTCTTTTTCAATGAGGATCTTCAGAGAGGCAAGACTAAAGAGACTAGAACACCGATTATATTCAGTCTTGAAAATGAGCTTTTCAGCGATATCAATTTCATTGAAAGCAAGCTTCTTTACTCCCATGAAAACACCGTCTTGAATGTCTTGCTGGCTGTTAATTTCGTCTGCCAGTCCAAGTGTAAGACAGTTAAAAATATAGTACTCCTGAGAACCATAATGAACAGGAAGAAATTCTCCAAAGGGCTCAAGCTTGCTAGACAAAATTTTGTGAGCGTCAGAGGAGAGAACTAGCGTAAAGCCCCTCCATAGACAGATATCGGGGATAGAAGCGTTTGAGAAACCTTCAGCAGCCCTAAACTGGACTCGAAGTGGTTTCCACCACGAAGACATAGGAAGGTTATTCGAGTGAAACTTCATCACGTCTTGGGTACTGACGGGCTCAGGTGCTGCATCTATCAAATCTGTTATTGGTAGGCAAAATTCCTGGAACTTAAATCCATCGTTCCGTACAGCATATACATTTGACATCATGCATTCCAAGAGTCGTTAGGAGGCATTGTTACTTCTGGTGGTTGATTACCATCTTGAAGAAGCTTACCTATAAGGTTGAGAGCCATCTCAGCCTCCCTTCTGTCATCAGCTAACACTAACCGATTAAATACCCACTTTTCATAGTTATGAGTGTGTATTTCTAGATGTGCATGAGAGTTTGGCATACTCCAGTGCGGCTTGTATTCCTTCTTACGGAGCATCCAGACTCCATTATAGGGATCATTTATCCGAATGCCATGTAGGTGCATCTCAATACGAGCATCGGCTGCAAACTGCGTTTTACCTTTCCCTGGAACTATGTGGTGAGCTGTGTGCTTTGGGCTAGGCTTTGGTTTTCCATGTGCTCTCAAGTGCTGTTCCAGCACATCGGTAGGATGATGCTTTTCTTTCAGTAATTCAGACTGGCTAAGTTTGGTTGCTCTATATTTGTCTAATCTTGCCTGTACACTGATTCGATTCTTAGCGGCTATTGCTTCATGCTTGAGATGAGTCAGTTCAGTTTGTCGATCAGCTAAACGAGCTTTCCTTTCTTCTTGAGTTTCAGAGCCTGAATTCTTGGCTTTTAAGTACTGATTTTGATGAAAAGCACGTGCTTTCTTTTGGAAACCATGGATGATTTTTTCGTACAGAGGACATCCATATATTGACTAAAACGGAAGTACCTTAAAGACAAAAAGCACAAGCTTTGATCATGCTGAACTCTCTGATTGTTGCAAACTCAATCAGTTTTCAGCCATAGAACGCACGTTATGGAAAACACCGCAGGCAGAACCCTTCTGGCAATCATGACAGAAGCTTCAAAATGTCAGAAAAATGAAAAGTGATAACACTCTATTGCAGATACAGGCTTTGGCTACCGCTCACTCCATGCACCCACTGTCTTCCAGTCTTTTCTGCATAGGCTTTCAAGGAGGCCAGCTTACCCACCGCCCTTCGAAATCGGTTATTCCAGCACATGGCTTTCAACCACTCATCAGGGTCAATCTTCAGCCTTTCGAGAATCGGCGGAATATCTGCCGGAATGCGGCCTTTCTTATCCTGCCGGACTATGCGACCCGACCAGTCTACCAGCTCAAGGTAGCTGCTCAGGGCAAAAGGAATCGCCTGATCCGGTTTTTGTCCTTGTGAGCGAAGCGATTTGAGACGGGGAACCTGCTTTGTGGCGGCATTGCCACGGGCTTGAATTGCTCGCTCTTTTACCGAGGTGTAGTCTGAAGTTTCAGGCGTTCTTGCCATTTTTGCCCTGACGGGGTTCAGGTCTACATACGCCATACAGGTCAGTAATGCCGCTTCATCCAGCAATGCCTGGCTTTTGTAACGGCCTTCCCAGAAGCGACCTTTGCAACCGTCTTCTTTGTTGGCCTCCCTCGCAAGATACTCATTCAGACAGCGCATAAACCAGCTGATGTCGAGAAGACGACGGCGGTATTCTTCAGCAAACGCTTCCACTCGCTGTAACTCTGCTTTCCCCAGCTTATCGTTGGCAAGAAACCGCTGTACCAGTAGATGGCCGGAGAATAGCCTTGTCCAGCGTTCAAGAACCTCCCGATCTCCCCACTGTTCGCACTGCTTACGGTTAATATGCAGCACCACATGATAATGATTCGACATGACCGCATAAGCACAGATTTCAATGGCAAACACTTCTGACAGTTCTTTCAAACGGTCAATAACCCACTGTCGGCGATGTTCATAATTTTTGCCGGAAAAGTCGTCTTTACCGCACAGAAACGCTCGACGGACACAGCGTGCCATACAGTGGTAGTAAGGCGTACTGGCTGGGTCAATGAGGTTTTTGCGGGCTGCGGTCATTATGGCTCCGGCGTTTTTTCGGAATGTGTTGTTGCCGACATAAAGGTAGATGAATTGGCCTGATGGTCAAATTTAATTTTTGGGTGTCCTATTTATATTTATTTATACTTTTTCTCTCTATTTATACTTTTTCTCTATTTATATATCTATTTATATAATTATTGGCGGGCTGTTGCCGTTAACATTGTCCGGTTCCGTTATGTGGGTACCTATGGGCTGGGCAATTATTGGCGGACTGGTCGCCTCGACGATTCTTACGTTGATTGTGGTGCCTGTGCTTTATGTCATATTGAGTAATGAGTGAGCGGAGCATCCAGATATTTTCAATGGCTGACGTCAAAACGATCTAGAATGGGATAACTAAATATTCGAGACGGCTAGAATGAGTATTTCAAGTCTCATAAAAATTGACTCAACACGGGTTAAAAACTGCCTGAGTAAAAACCGTTTCGACCGGAAGCTCTTGCATAGCATCGCAGTTCTCAAAGTTTCTTATTCCTTTTTCGTAACTTTATTTCTTTTCAGCTCTTCAGTTTTAAGCAACGAGCCACCCACCTATTCACTACCAGCTTATCTCGTAACGAGAGCAATGGAAAAACTCCAGATGCCTGACGATACCCAGAGACTGCTTGTTGCTGGTTATACCTTCGGAAGTGCTCATTTCGTTATGATGCGACTGCATACCAACGGAACATTTGATGAACAGTTCGGGCATCATGGACGACAGCATTCTCCTTTCAAAAGGCGCAGCCCTGTGTACGCTTTGTTAGTAGCCTCAATAGGAGAGAGCGATCAAAGGATATATGCCGCAGGAGAACTTGATGGGCAATTTATGGTAACTCGTCACTTTCTGAACGGAACTTTCGATACCGATTTTGGCAACAACGGTTACTTTAAAACTCAACCTGAGGATGGATGTGAATCAGCAAGAGCTATGATTTTAATTCCATCAAATACTAACGCCCCTGAAGATCAACGCATAGCCGTTGCTGGAAAGGGCAAGTACGATGCCCTCCGTATACTATTACTAAGCCCCGATGGTCTGGCATATGTAGTATCTAAGGGAGCAGTGCCCCAACCATCTACCTGGTTCTACAGCAAATCAACTATCTCCGGTCTTACACTGGTAGAGAATGAAGAAGGTGAAAAATACATATACGCAGGAGCACTGCGGGGGTTTATCTCCCGCTGTCACCTTAACGGCACCTTTGATGGTACATTTGGCAATCGATTTATCAAGGTTGACAAATCGACCGGCATCAAGTCACTAAGTATTAATGTTATCCATGCGATCAAGGATGAACAGGGATTATCATTGGTTATCACAGGCTATGTTGGTAAAGACACCAAAGCAGAGAAACCCGGCAACGATATCATGGTTGCAAAACTATATGAAAACACCACAGCTTTCCGCGATTTCGGGAGTAACGGGTTTTTCTTTCATGATTACAACAATGTTTGGAATTTTGCAGAAGATATAGAAGTCATTGAATTTGAAGTAGGTAACAAATTTTATATTCTGAGCCAGCAATGGGGTGATGCTTTATTATTAAGGCTGCTCCCCTCTGGTGAACTGGATGGCCAGTTCGGTGAGAATGGTCAGAAGCCCATAGATAAGTTAGTTGCTTTTTCTTCCATTGTCTTACCACCGGCAAGTGATTCCAGTCAAATCGTTCTTGGAGGGTATACCCGGTATCCCATACGCGGGCTTGGAATAGTTGCCGTTGATGAGAATGGAATGATTGATTACCAGTTTGGTATACAGCCATCTTCCCCTTCGTCTTCCCCTTCGTCTTCCCCTTCGTCTTCGCCTTCGTCTTCGCCTTCGTCTTCGCCTTCGTCTTCGCCTTCATCTTCTCCAACCCTCACCCAAAACTCTGGAGCAGAGCAATCAGGCTCTTGGCAGACTCTTCTTATCGTTACAGTATTTATCTTCTCTATTATTCTGTAAAAGCTATCTTTTGGGCTATGTTCGAGTAAACAGTTGGATGCCTGTAGCCCCTGTATTTACGCACGAATATAGAGAGTGTTTGGTTAAAAAATGGACAAAAAAGATAAAAATGGTTTGACCATCGCAGGAAGAATGGAGCTTGTAAGGCGCTTGCTTGACCTAACTCGCAAGCAATGGGCTGAAGCATTGGGAATTAATGCACACATAATTGCAAATATTGAATATGGAAAACAAAGGCCAACCAGTGAAATTCTTGAAGCTATTTCAGACCAATATCCTTTTATTCTGAATTACATTATTACTGGCGAAGCGGAAATAACTTTTACAAGAGAGGAGAAGAATTTCTTAAAAGAACTAGAACATTATGATGAAGATGAAGTAAAGGAAATACTCAATTCAAAACCCAAAAAAACGCTATTGAATAAGGGATAACTAAAATAAAAGACAAAGGTTATTTAATGAAAATTACGAAAAATAATAAAACAGGGAAATGGAAGCTAGATGTTGAAATAAGCAGAAATAGAAGATTTAGAAAAACCTGCAAAACAAAAACCGAGTGCATGGAATTTTACCAGCAGCTCAAAAAAGAAATAGAAGAACAGGAGGAAAGACCAGACGATGATGATCACCGCACATTAAGCGATATTATCAACCTCTGGTATGAGGGAACGGGTTGTGAACTGAGTGATCATGTTCGATTAAAAAGGATGCTGAACAGCATGGCTCAACAGATGGGCAATATTGAGGCTCGCAAGCTGACTATCGCCCACTTCAACAAGTATAAGAAGATCAAGAGGGAGGAGCAGTACCAAGGGCGTACCATATCGGATAACACCCTGAACAAGCATCTTGGTTACCTGACAACGGTCTACAACTATCTGATTGATATTGGTGAGATCAACTACCCTAATCCGCTCAAAAAAGCCAAGAAGATCAAGCTCGAAGAAAGAGAACTATCGTTCCTTACTCTGAAAGAGGTTGAGCTGCTTCTGAAGCAGATCAAGGCGACTTCAACTAATCCCCATGTTTTGCTGATGACCAAGCTTTGCCTGGCAACTGGTGCACGCTGGGGAGAGATTGAGAGCAGGAAAGCCAAGCATTTCCATAATAACCGTGTGGAGTTCACCCGAACTAAAGGAAAGAAAACTCGAAATGTTCCCATACCGGAAGAGCTTTACAGGGAAGTGAGGGAGCATTTCGCCATTCATGGTGGCTTTTCTCCTTCCATGTCAGCCTTTGGGCGGGCATTGAAAGCGTCGGGTATAGAGCTTCCTAGAGGCCAGAGAAGCCATGTACTCAGGCATACCTTCGCCAGCCACTTTATGATGAACAAGGGGAATATTTTGGTCTTGCAGCGTATTCTCGGACATTCTGATCTGAAGATGACCATGAAATACGCCAAGTTCGACCCTGATCACTTCAAGGAAGCAGCCCTGCTAAACCCTTTAACCAGTCTTACACGACAAAATGCGGATATTAGAATTTAATGAATATTCTGCACCGACATTTCACCGACACTTTTCCGACACCCTTGGATACTGGTTTCTTACAGGCATTAAAAAAGCCCTGTAAATCAATGATCTACAGGGCTTAGTATTGGTGGAGGCGGCGGGAATTGAACCCGCGTCCGCCGATTCTTAGCCTTCGGCTCTACATGCTTAGATCCGCCTTTAAATTTAACTCAATAACGACCCAGCGGTCGGGGTTCTATCAAGCGATCCTGTTAAGTTTTAGCTGGCCAGTCACAGGCATACTGGGCCTCGCGAGTCTACTTACGATGACAGTCCGAAAACCGGCCAGTAGACGAGCCGGACAGACTGGGAAACTCGTAGGGTTTAGCTACGATTAAGCTGCAAAAGCAAACTCTTCTTCGAAGAGTTCGTTAGGAGCGTCTCCAAGAGCTACCAAGTTGGCAACTATAAGGTTTGTAGTGTTTTGATTAACGAGAACCACTACGTCCTCGGCATGCACCTAAGGTTTCGATACCGTCGTCGAATCCAGATCGCCCCCGGTTCAAAACTTCTGGGATCATTTAGTTATAGGCTATCTAAGGAATTAAGACAATTTTTTATATAACTGTCTGAATGAAGGGGCACTAGTGCAGCCAAGTGTTAATTGCAATCCCCGTTCATCCTGAGCCTGTTGAAGGATGGTGTTGATGCACTTCGACAGGCTCAGCGCGACCGGAGCGGATAACAATGCTCAGCTGTACTAGTCAACCAGTTCAATGCCAAGGTAACTCAATAGTCTTGCTGCTTCATAACGTGTGAATTTCGCACCCTGAACTCGATTGTTGTTGATATCAATGTCATATTCGGTGGCTTCAGTGAAATCTGAGCTTTCCAAATTGGTTCGGGTAAAAGTGCTTCCGGTAAAATCTGAATAGCAGAATTCACCGTGGTTAAGGTCTGCGTCGGTGAAGTCGGCATTATAAATCTTGCATTCTTTCAGAAGAATCTCAGCCAGATGTAAGCCAAAGAAACTGGAGTCATTGAGTATGCATTGATCAAAACTGACAGGGGAGGCAAGAGCCAGGTTTGGCCAGTCTGCTTTCGTCCAGTCAATCCCTACGAGCTTACACTCTTTGAAAGAGACATCACTGAATCGACAGTAATTAAACTGAGCAAGGCTGAGATTGCACTTCTGGAACTGGCAATCGATAAATCGACATTTATCAAAGGCTGTTTCGCTGAAGTCGCATCCAGTGAAAGTACAGTCGTCGAATTCTGTACCCTGGAGTTGCTGGCTGGACAGATTTAGTCCGTCGAAGGTTTGGGAGAGGAACTCTTTGGTGTTGATATCGAATGGCGTCATTGAGAGTTCCTGATTTTTTACTGGATTGTTGGGATTGCTACTCAGGGTTAGTATAAAGGCAAGAAGATTTTTTGTATCCGCCTCTCATTGTTTCGGCAACACTTCGTGCGCAGAGAACTAGATCTCGAAAATCAACCCAGAACATCTTTGATTTTTGAAATGTAATAAAGAGGAAGTACCTTGGCAGCTGGGTCATCCAGTGAACCTGTTGATCCAATGAGCTTGAACGTTGCAGTTGGGCTATAGCGTTGAACATAAGTCTGCAGCGACTTTGCCCGAGTCCTTTTACCGCTTTTCACTTCTACAGGAATGATGTCTCCTGCTTCGGTCTTGTATAAAAATTCTATTTCACTTCGGGCGTATTCCCACGAATAAGTTGGTCTGCCAATCAGGGTGATGAGTTCGTTCTGTATGAAGTTCTCTGCGACAAAACCCTTGTAATGATACTTCTGGTCTCGATGCTCCTTGTAGCTGATCCCCAGCATATGTCCCAGTAAACCAACATCGAATAAAAACAGTTTAAAAATATTGTCTTTAGCCAGTGGTTTAAGTGGTGAGTCAGGTTTGCAGTCTATAGGGTGGCACTTGGAAATCAGTTTGCAATTTTCCAGCCAGTTGATGGGACCTGCCAGTTCTTTGTAGCGACTCTTTTTCTCTATGACGTCTTTGAATTTAAAGCGTTTAACAGAGTCGTCCATCATATTCGATAACTGAACAGGCACGTTTTCAAAGACTGCTTGTATATGTTGTGCAGAAAGCTTATCGGAATACTTTCCGAAATCGCGTTCATAACCTGAGATCAGTGCCGCATGTATTTGTTGAACTCTCCGGGTTCTTTCAATGATGTCTTGTTTGCTCTGAAACCAGGCTTTAACTGCTTCAGGCATTCCTCCGACAAAGTAATACTCAATGAGTAAACCGAAGAGCTTTTCATGGGCTACCTTGCCTAAGTTCATCTGCTCAAAAGCTTTAGCCAGAGGTGGTTGGTCAGAGGCCCAGAGGAATTCCTCAAATGTCAGTGGGTAGAGTTCCAGCCATTCCACTTTCCCAACGGGGAATGAATCCAGAAGACCAATATTGGACCCTGATGCGCAGACATGCATTTGGGAGCATTGTTCAGCAAAAAACTTAAGAGAGTGAAGGGCAGGCAAGCATTCGCCAACCTCATCGAAAATGATGAGATCCTGCTGCCTGTCGATGCTGATGTTCAGCTCCAGCTCAATATTGGTGATGATATCGTCTGGCTTGAGAGAGTCAGCGAACAGATTGCCTAAACTGGGTTGTTCTAGAAAATCGAGGCGTATTACCTGCTCATAGTGTGCACCGAACAGGGTCTCAAGTAGAAATGACTTGCCTGTTTGCCTTGCACCATCAAGCAGTACAGGCTTTCTTGATGGGCTCTGCTTCCAATCAAGCAGTTTTTGCAGCAACAATCTTTTCATGGGTTAAGCCAGTTTTTTGATCATTCTTGGGTAAAGTCTAGGCTTAAACACTTTTATGCGCAATAAAATGTATGTGTATTACAATTTTATGCGCATAAAAGTGTTGTTCTTTTGCTGTTTTTCATACGTGAAAAAGTTTCTTAATCTTTGAGGGCATGAGGGTAACGTGAGCAGTATGACTGATTTTCTTAAGCTTTTTCAGATGAAGAATTCATAAAGGTGAAAGTGATCGACAGATATAAAGTTCATTCTGTTTGAGCTGTGCAAATTACATGAGATAGAATTCAGAGGCCATTAGCTTTCAAGTTTGAATAAGTATAAAAATGGATTGGGATGTATGGATACACAAAGTGATATTGAAGTTGAACTGATTGAAGAGCATGAGTTGAGAATCGATCTTGAGTTTCTTCTCAGAGAGACGAAGAGCAGGCAAAGCATTGATCAACTCATAGAAGAAACCAAGACCAGAAGTCTATTTTTGGCTTTGTCTCAGTACCGCAAAGAGTCATTTTCTATGACACCAAGTCAGCTGAGATGAGAGAAACACAGCTCCTCTACTTTAGGTCAGCATCTTCGAGCTATTGGCCAAGACAAACCCTGTCAAGACTTTGAAGCGCACCATGTAATCGTAGGTGGTTCAAAGAGAGCACGAAGAGCAAGGAAACTCTTAGCTAATTTGGGGATAAGAATTGATGATCCAATCAATGGCGCTTGGCTTCCAAACTTCAGACGCAATACGCCCCACCCGAAAATGCCTGAAGCCTATGCCCACCGACCCATTCATACCAAGTGTTATTATCTGAATATTGAAAATATTTTGTCACAGACTATGAATAGAAAACAGGCACACTGGGTGTTGCAAAAGATAGCCAGAGAGCTCCAGCAAGGTATTTTTCCTGTGGATAAAACGATGTCAGCCCAAGAAGTTGAAATGTGGATGAGAGTGTAGAAATGAAGATGTATGTTTTATCAGCAGATACCAACCACTATGCCACTTTTGTCCCAGTCGATGAGGATTATGATGAAGTCTTCGGTGACCTATGGTGCAAAGGTGAGGAGCTATCAGCTAACTGGCCCAAACCATTGGAGATAGAGCTTGATGAAGAGGATGAAAATAAGCCAGTAGGCGACTTTGGATTTCTTTTTTCTGGGTCGTTAGTGTTGAGTAATCGTGCTAAGGAATTACTGTCAGGCATGTTGAGTGCTCAGGATGAACTGATGCAGTTGAGCTTGGCAGGTGAAGACTATTGGCTTCTAAATATTAGAAATATACTCAATGCACTTAATGCCGAAGCTACTGAATTCAATGAAGTGGGTCTTCTGGTGAAAAGAGTTTTTGACTCCCGGTTGGTGAGCTCTTCAGACTTTTTCAAGATAGAGGAAGATAACAAGACTTATATTTACTGCTCGGAAAGGGCTGTAGATGTGATGAAGGCTTCGGGCCTTACAGGTCTTGTCTTTGAGGAAGTTGATGTAGTTTGAGTTTAAAGTTTTGCTTGCTTCAAAAGTTACCTCTTTCCCTATGTCGGGCAAGTAACGATCTATTAGGCTCATACTGCTTTGGTAGCAGAATGGGCTGACCTTCCTTCCTCAAAAAGTATTCGGTCACACTCTGACTATTAAAATGCTCTTTGATGTCTTTTGAGAGGATGATTCTGTAGTCATCATCAAGGCTTATCAGATTTTTGTCGAAAGCGGCATCATAAGTGGCAGACAAGCATAAGCCGTTGCTTGGATTCATTCTGTTCGCTTTGTCTTCAGACCAGGGTACGATATGGCTTGCCCGGTTTACAGTGGGTATATTCAGTCCAGTAATACAGCAGCTCTGGTCGTATATCTCCAGAATTATCTTTCGAAAAACATTCTGGTTTCTCCTCACCGTGACAGATTGGACAACATCTGTACCTTCTAGGTTTCTGTAATCTAGCTGCAAGTATTCTGGGATGTGAACTTCTTGATCTAATCTTTCAGCTAAATCTGAACTACTTCCAGAGTGCTGATGAAATTCATTGAGAAGATGCTGTTCATGGAAATGTTCCACTAGAAATCGTTGGTAGCTTCTCAAAGCTGCAGAACAATAGCCACTGGTTAAGTAGCTTTTAGGGATGCCATGAAGATTCCAGACGCTGACTTTTCCTTTCTTCTGTTCTTCCAGTACCTTTAAGCGAAGCGCTTCCAATCGATCAGTAGATGATACATTCCAGATATCAGTGCAGTCAGCAAAGCCTTGAGGTTTCTCAAGTATCATCTGTCCAAGGAGATCAAGGGCTCTCACATAGGATGAAGCTTTACCACTCCCATCAATGTTTGAGTCATTCATGTGGTTTTCGTAGGCGCTTCTATTCATCATTTGTTCGAGATGCATTGCAATGATTAGCGGATATTACTGATTACAGCTGTTTCGTACAATTTTGAGGCTCTCTATCATCAGCCTCTTCCTCAAAGATCTTTTTAGGATCTCCAACTGATTGAGGCTCATCTTCATGGGGTCCGTCTGAAAACAGTTCTTTAGATCGCTCTCTGATTCTTTTCAAACGTTCTTTCAGTGTTTCGTTCATAATTACTCATTCTGTTGATTGGAAAATTTACCTTCAGCCCAGAGCTTTTCAAACTCTTCTTTGGCTCTCATCCGTCGATTTACGCACTCAACCATATTTTCATTAGCTCGTATGCCTTCGCATTCCCAGGGAGTGTGGTACCAGGTATCAAAAGCGGTATCTTTTCTCTGCTCTTCTTGCTGCTGCCTGCGTATCTCTTCAAGAATGCGCCTATTTTCTGCCGCTTCGGCTTTAGCTTTTTGCAGAGCTTTCTCCTGTTGCGTATGAATATCTGGAGCTTTTGGAAGGGGCTTAAGGCTGATCACACTATGCTCTTGGGCTTGTTCTGAATTCTGATCAGGCTTCCCTTGAGACAGGATTGATTTCTCCAGATAAGAGAATGTCCAAGAGGTAGCAGTCTTGATTGTGAATATCGTGAATAGGACAAAAACTACTATAAGCGATAACTTCAGAGCAAAGAGCTTCAGAGGGTTGGCTGTGTTGCTTTTATGATTTGACCTCTTTCTTGCTCTAAGGACATCTTCTACATAAGGGTCTTCGTTGTTTAGATTCGATCTTTTGGCAGACAGTGCCGAATAAATTCTCTGTTTTTCTGTTTCTTTACCTTTGTTAGAGGATGGCTTGAGGTGGAGCACTTGGCGACACTTCGGGTAGTTCATGCAGCCCCAGAACTTTTCTCCCTTGTTTTTACCTTTGGAGCTTGTTCGAAGTGTCATTTTTCTATCACATGAAGGGCAGGTGGGTGTTTTGAAGTCTCCAGAAAGAGCTTTTTGATAGATGTGAAGGCGATTTTCTTCTGGAAGCTGTTCGATAAGCCTCAGAAGTTTTGTGCCCGATATGAGAAGAATTTTATTGTTGTTTGCGAAAGCTTTAGCGTCATCCGTGAAGTCAGTTGAAGCTATAAATACGCCCTTCTGAACTTTATCAGCGGTGACTACGCCATAGAACTCTCGAATAGCTTTAACGCCTATTTTTTGATTTGACCAAGCCTTACACTGGACATAGACACTTGCTTTGGTAACAGCATCTGGTCGACTGATGATGATATCTACACCACCGTCAGAACCAATATCGGTTAGCTTTGCGTCAAAACCTTTTGCTTGAAAGTAGTCTATGCATAAGATTTCAAACCGCTTCCAGTCCATCTCCTTGAGATGAGATAGATTCAGATTATTAGCGCTTGAGCTTCCTGCTGAATGAGATGGTTCCAAAACTCCTCCCTAAGAATCAGATTTGCTGAACATATATTATTCAGCTGATTCTCTGACCAACTTTCCTTGATGTATGCGACATTGTTCTTATTCTTCTCTCTAATCCTACCTATGGGTGCTTTTAAGTGCCATCAATTCCTTTATCAGATCCTATAGATAGCTCTGCGAGGTTGCTGGGGTTGTCCAGGATGTACTTAGGGTTTGTCTCAAAATAAATTCCCTATTAGAGCATGGGCTCCGTTCACCCTGAGCCTGTCGAAGGGTGGTGGCTCTGGGCTTCGACAGGCTCAGCCTGAACGGGTTTGTTCAAATACGGAAGTTATTTCAGGACTATTCCTTAGAGCTTTTTGAGCTAGATATGGGGGGATGAGTGAAGATTGAAGTGTGCTGGCAGCCCAGCGGCGGGAATTGTGAACTACTGTCCTGTAGTTCACCCTGCGGGCCAGCCTAAAGGCTGTCCAAAAATGTTCCAGACATTTTTGTGAACCCGCTACGCGATCTTGCAATTCGCTGCTTCATGTATATACGAAAAAGGCCCGGTATTTTTCGATACCGGGCCTTTTTCGTATATTGGTGGAGGCGGCGGGAATTGAACCCGCGTCCGCCGATCTTACGCCTTCGGCTCTACATGTTTAGAATCCGTTTTTAAGTTAACGTAGAACGACCCAACGGGCAGGGTGACACTACGCGATCCTGAATAAGTTTAACCAGTCAGCCTCAGGCATGCAGCTTGGCGATCCCGTTTGCAATTGCGATCAGTACCAACCAACAGGCAAGTCAGAGTGATCGGGAGCTGGCAGGGTTTAAGCTGCCAGAGCTCCTTGGTAGTTGTCTTCATTAGCAACTAAAAGGTTGTAGTGATTTGATTTACGAGCACCACTACGTGCTCGACATGCACCTTAGGTTTCAGTACCGTCGTCGAATCCAGATCGCCCCCGGTGAAACCAGAGGCTATTTATTTCAAGAAATGCTAAAGAAGTCAACTGGTTATTTGTACTTAGGATAATTGAAGAGACGACGTTTGTCATAGAATAGTGCAGCTGGAGCTGTTGCCAGACGGGTCATCTTCTGGAGGTTCCTGGCCATCGTCTGATGATTCGTCATCGGTTTCTTCGCCAATAAAATAGGAATCATCTTCTTCAATGTCCACTTCTATGGGAGAGGAGATGGTTTCTTCCGATGTGCCCCTTGAAATCTGACTGACAGACGTTGAGGGGCTGTCCAAAGTATCCAGCGACGGGGTTTCTTCTCTTTCTTTAGCAGCAATCAGCCAGTCATCTTCATGGCCAGAGGTGCCGACTTTAGGATTAATGCTTCTGGCAAGCTGAAGCAGAGCTGATTTCTGTTCAGGCAGGAGTTGCTCTGCTGGGCAATCGTCCATTTTTTCAAAGTCGACGTTCTGGGCTTCCGGGGCGTAATCCAGAAACAGCTCGGTGTCAGGGCCGATGTCCTGATTAGCCAGTGCCACGACTTCTATACAGTCTTTCATGGAAGCAGAGGGTTTCATGAAGTAGTGCTCTTCTCCCTCTTTGGTGCTTTCCTGGACAGTTCCAGTCTTGATGTAGGGCTTGGCTCTGACGTTCGCTATAGCTTTGTCATAGTTAATGAATTTTAGAAGTCCTTCTACATGTATGCCGTATTTCAGGCTGGCAGCAGGCTGGTCTTTCTGAGGGAATTCTTTGGTGATGTTCGAGGTCCAGATTAAATGGGTTGCAGAACTGAGAAGTCTTACCCGATTGCCTTCCAGGGTAAACATGCAGACATCCTGTCCGGCCACTTCCATGGCATAAACGGCTCGACCCTGAAAACAGCCGATGAGTTCGTTTTGTCTGAAGCTTCGTTTGGTGAAGGCCCCCATTCCAGCAGCGGGTATGCGGCTTTGCCGATTTGTAATCCGCATGTTGACCGGGCCAATCTCTTTGCTCTTGGCTTTGATGGCAGGAAAGCCGGTCTGCTTGTTAACAATGTAACCGTTTGAGTGTCGCTTGGGACGGCGGACACTGACTTCTTTTCCCTTTGGTGTTTTGCCACTGTTGGTATGCACAGGACTGCGCTTTTTTCGATGGGGGGGCGGTGTTTTTGAAGTGTGACCTTTAATCCTTGTCATCAGGCTGTTTCCAAGCTTTTTCTTCAGTATGGCAAACCTTCAGGATTAGTCAGGGGAGTGGTTGAGGAGAGTTTATTAAGGGGGAGTATAAGAAGTTGTGGCAGGTAGAGTACCTGCCACAGAGTTAGAGTCAGCCTCGGTGCATAACCCGCTGCTTTTCAATATTCCATTCACGCTCTTTGGTGGCGGCTCGCTTATCGAATTCTTTTTTGCCTCGGGCGAGCGCTACCTGACATTTGATCAGGTGACCTTTCCAGTAAAGCTTGATAGCAATACAGGTGTGACCTTTCTGCTGGGTTTCCGAGAACAGCTTGGCCAGCTCTCTTCTGTGCAGCAATAATTTTCGGTCACGCAGGGGGTCTGCCACCACATGAGTAGATGCCGTGTCTAATGGTGTAATCTGGGCGCCAATCAACCAGGCTTCGCCATCTTTGAGTAAGACATAGCTGTCGACCAGCTGTACTTTACCCATGCGAAGACTTTTAACTTCCCAGCCTGCCAGTGAAAGCCCTGCCTCAAATGACTCATCTATGTGGTAGTCATGACGGGCTTTTTTGTTGACGACAATTGATGAGTCGCCTTTACCGCTTTTTTTCGATCTCTTAGCCATACGCGGATTATAACGCGGATACACTATAAAACCAGTCGTTGCTTATGACAGTTTTTTATTCATCTTTATGTACTGGAGATAGTGGTTTTTTCGTATTTATCTAGGGTGGTTGGTTTTTTAGTTGGAAGATCTGGGTTTGTGGTTTTGTTTGGTAGATCTTTCTTATTTTGGGGTGAATAGAGGAAAAAGTGGTTGAGGTCAGAAATTAAACGGATACAATGCTCAGCGTCGCCCTCATGCTCCAGTTAAAACGTTATATTAACGGTTTTTCTGGTGTTCGATGGGCTGTCATTTGTGCCCCTGGCTGTTAGTAATGACTCTCTCTCTGCTTCAGGCTGGTTATCGTTTGAGTTCCTTTTCCTGATTGTCTATTTCGAGACCCAATAGCCCGGGCGGCTTTCAATTTAACGCAGCGTTGCTCGATTCATTATTGCAGTACTCTGCGTGAAAGTGTCACTCAATAAGTTTTAGTTGTACATCATTGAGGAGTCTCATGTCAGGACAAAACCCTGCCGCCTCGCGCAAGACCTGGAATAACCGATGGACATTTATGCTGGCTGCGGCTGGTTCTGCCATTGGTCTGGGTAATATCTGGAAATTCCCTTACATCGCTGGCCAGTATGGTGGTGGTGCCTTTGTTATGGTTTATCTGCTGTGCATCGCACTGGTAGGTGTTCCATTGCTGATGGCTGAAACCGCTATCGGTCGTTCAACCCGTCTGAGTCCGCTGAATGCCATGCGTAAGCTGACCAGTGACGCGGGTGTGTTCCGTGGCTGGGAAGTCATTGGCTGGATGGGGATGCTTACCGGTTTCATCATTCTGACCTTTTACAGTGTGGTCGCGGGTTGGGCGCTTTCTTATGCCTGGGATCTGCTGACTGGAGTATTCACAGGTATGAATGCTGATCAGGTCGGTGGAGAATTTGAAGCTCTGACTGCGTCAGCACCCAGACAGATTCTGTGGCACACCCTGTTTATGGCCATTACCGTCTTTATTACGGCTCGTGGTGTCCATAAAGGCCTGGAGAAAGGTCTGCAGGTCATGATGCCAACTCTGTTCGTCCTGTTGTTTGTCATGCTGGGTTACAGCATGCTGGCTACCGGTGAGTTTATGCGCGGTTTCCACTTCATGTTTGATGTGGATTTCAGCAAGATTACCGGCGAAGCCGTAGTAGCTGCTATGGGGCAGGCATTCTTTACCTTGAGTCTGGGTATGTGTGCTCTGATGGCATACGGTGCTTACATGCCAGCTAACAACTCTATTCCCCGTACTGCTCTGAACGTAGCTTTCCTGGATACTCTGATGGCCATCATTTCTGGCTTGATTGTATTCCCGATCGTTTACGCTCACGGTCTGGAGCCCTCTGCCGGACCCGGTCTGCTGTTTGTATCTCTGACATCGGCATTCGCTAACATGACAGGCGGAGCCATTCTGGGCTTCATGTTCTTTGCTCTGGTAGGTATTGCTGCTCTGAGTTCTGCTATTTCCCTGATTGAGCCATCTCTGGCTTGGGTTACAGAGCGCTTTGGTATCAACCGTGTGCTGGCAACCTGCATGATCGGTGGTGCTATCTGGTTGGTAGGTCTGGGCTCCGTGTTCTCATTCAACATCTGGGCTGACGTCAAGTTCTTCGATAAGACTATCTTTGACCTGGCGGGTTACATGACCGACGTCTTCCTGCTGCCACTGGGTGGAGCACTGACAGCGATCTTTGCAGGCTGGATGCTTAAACGTTCTGTTATGTCTAACGAACTGGCCATGAGTGTTGGTATGTTCAATGTATGGCGCTTTGCGATCCGTATCATTGTGCCAGCTGCAGTAGCTTTGATTCTGTACACAGCATTGAAGTGATTTGAACTTTTTATAAGTGATGAATCGATGAGAGCCGGATGCTATTGCATCCGGCTTTTTTTTGTATCAGAAGGATCTTTTGATCAGGCCTTCCAGTTTTGTTTGTGCTTCCGGTAGGTCCAGCCGCTTCGCTGGGTCCGGGTGCAGCATGCCTTTGAGCAGGATGACCATCTCTGGAGAAAAGCAGGCAATATGCTTTTTGAAGAAACGAACAATACAGTGTAGGTAGTCGATATCGGTAGGTTTTTTTAGCTGTCATGATCTCGGTGAAACAGGCTGCAAGGCTCCAGGCAGTCGACTTAGAGAGATTGACTGAGCCTTCGACACCCAGCCATGGTTTGTTAATAACACAGGATTCAAGTTCGGGAGCGTTGTATTGAGGGGGGCTAGGAGGCTGACCGAGAATAAACAGCCCGGCCTAAAATCCAGAAAGAACGGCCATCTTTTCCACTGAATTTGCTTAAATAGGTCAACTATTCGCACAAATTCAGTGAAAAAGCTGACTCGTTCTACTGAATTTTATGCTCGGACGCTATTCTCGGTCAGCCTCCTGGTTCGATCGGATCCAGTAAAGCCTTTTCTTCAGGGGCAAACTCGCACACCGAAACAAAGTCTGCAAATTTTGGTTTTCCATTCAGTCAATGCTGTCCCCGGAGAAAGCTCTGATGATGTTTGGGTGGTTCAATTTACTGAGCACTCGGGCTTCTATTTGCATATTTGTCAGTCGCTGCTCAGGGGTTATGCAGGGATCTGTTGCATTTTTACGGGCTACTTCCTGCTCCTGGGATTCTCCTGGATGAACATGACCTTCGCTGCTTGATCTCAACAGTTTTTTAATGAAAAACAGCTTCAGGGGTTTGATCTATGCAGGTTCGAGCCCCACCAGTCTTCTCGCAACGTTAACGGGTTTTATCAACAGGTATTTGTAAAGTGCATTCAGAACTTGATAGGTGACGCTGGGTTTAACAGGGCCTTGTCCTTCGGGTGGTGTCGAGTTGTTTATCTGCATGGATGAGGTCCCAAAGGCAGATATTCAGTGCCCAATATCGGCTCATACCCTTGACTCTGAAGCAGGGAAACGAAGCCTTTCTCCCTGAAAGCAATAGCTTTAACAATATGGTATGCTCGCTGGCCCTTGTTTTTTTATATTTGCAATGCGTCATGCCAAGAGTCTCCCGTTCAGCCCTGATTATGCAGCCGGTAGAAAAGATGTATCCACTGGTGGCTGATGTTGAAGGTTATCCTGAGTTTTTGCCCTGGTGTTCAGGGGCCAGAATACTTAAGCAGGAAGGAGAGGTTATTGAAGCCGTTCTTGAGCTGTCCAAGGGGAGCCTGGGTTATGAATTTTCCACAAGGAACCGAATGGTTGAAAACCAGTCTATTGAGATGTCGTTGCTGAAAGGGCCGTTCTCAAAGTTGAATGGAGTTTGGACTTTCAAGCCTTTAGGGAATGAGGGTTGTAAGGTGTCTTTGGAGCTGGACTTTGAAATATCCAACCCACTCTTGAGAGCAACTGTTGGAGCCGTATTCAACAAGGCAATGAACAAAATGGTTGATGCCTTTTGTCAGAGAGCGGAGCAGCTTTATGGCTGAAAACAATAACCGGCTAGAGTCGGGTGAAGAGTTCAGGGTGAGTATCGAAATCGCCTACGCTAAACCGGATGATTATCGGATACTGACCTTGGAGGTTGGGGAAGGTACAACTGTACTAGATGCTGCCAGGCAGTCCGGCATGCAGTCGTTCTTTTCAGAAATTGATTGGGACTCTGTGAAGTTGGGTATCTTTGGAAAATCGGTCATCAGACCAGCAGAACAGGCTGTGAAAGAGGGTGACCGAATAGAAATTTATCGGCCACTGATCGCAGATCCGAAAGAAGTTCGCAAGAAGCGAGCAGAACAAGCAAAGCTCAAAAAAGAAGCAGCAGCATCCTGAGATGAGCTGCTTTTAGTCAGTGGCGCTATTGTTTTTAGGGTGCTTCACCAGCATCGGGACGAAGGTCTCCCTCAACGGAAGAGAGCTTGTCGTCCTTGAAGAAGATGGTCAGGGTTTGCTGGGTGCGTTTTTCGCCACCAGACTGCATGCTGGAGACATAATCCCAGCGGTCCCGATTAAAGGCGTCCTCCAAAAGAGGGGTGCCCATAACATATTGAACCTGGTTGCGTGTCATGCCAGGACGAAGCTGGTCGACCATTTCCTGGGTAATTACATTACCCTGCTGGATGTCTATCTTGTAGACACCAGGAAAGCTGATGAGTTTTGAGCCGCTGTCTGTAGAGCTGGCGCATCCAGCCAGAAGAGCAGCGGCAGTGAGGACAACTGTGGTCAGAGCTGGACGTTTTTGCATCGGTTTCAGACTTCCACTATCTTCTTCGAAAATGAATTTGCGACTTAAAAATGAGATAATAGCAGGGATTACCTGCTAATTGCTAAGGGTTAGGGAAACGTGTTGGAAAATCAAGAGTTGCGCAAAGCGGGTCTGAAGGTCACGCTGCCTCGTGTCAAAATCCTCCAGATTCTTGAGAGCTCCCAGGGCCGTCATATGAGCGCTGAAGATGTTTACAAGGCTCTTCTGGATGCACAGGAAGATGTGGGTCTGGCCACTGTTTACCGGGTTTTGACCCAGTTTGAAGGAGCGGGCCTGGTGGTCAGGCATAACTTTGACAGTGGACACTCAGTTTTTGAGCTGGCTACCGGTGAACACCATGATCATATGGTTTGCATGGAAAGTGGTGAGATTATTGAGTTTATGGATGAAGAAATTGAGCGCCGCCAAAAGGAAATTGCTGATAAGCATGGCTATGAGATTGTCGATCACAATCTGGTGCTGTACGTAAAACCAAAACAAAAATCCTGATTCTTGCTACGAAACACGTCCCGTTACAAGAGGCCGGTCTGGCTGGGCCGGCTTTTTTTATGGGGTGCATTTATTTGATGAGACTGCCTCATCCCTGTCTATACCCATCGCCTTTCAAGATGCTACGTTGTTGCCAGCGTTCGCTCACCCTGATCACCTACTACTTGTAGGCTCACAGGGCTTCGCTCACTTGTCGCCTAGTAGCATCTTGAAATCCAATGGGTATGCACGTAATCGCCCCTGTGAAGGCGATTGAAGTGAGCTGAAAGCCGAAGCACTCCACTTTGAAGTGCTTTGCTGCAAGTTCAGGCTGCAGACTTGGGGCTGCTCAGGTTAAGCATCTCTTTGGCGTGATTGAGTGTGGATTCGGTCATTTCCAGTCCGCCCAGCATTCGGGCTACTTCTTTAATGCGACGCTCACCTTTCAATCCTGCTATTTCGGTGGATGTTTTGGCATTACGGACTTTCTTGCTGACATGTAGATGCTGATGCCCCTGAGAGGCGACCTGGGGTTGGTGTGTCACGCAAAGAACCTGACTCTTTTCTCCTAACTCTCTCAACATAGAGCCAACCGTCTCGGCAGTGCCGCCGCCAATACCGACATCCACTTCATCAAAAACCATGCTGGGAATATGAGAGGTTTGGGCAGTGATGACCTGAATGGCCAGACTGATTCTGGATAACTCACCCCCTGAGGCGACTTTGGCCAGCGCTCTGGGCGGTTGTCCCGGGTTGGTAGTGACCAGAAATTCAATGTCTTCAGCACCATTCGGTGACAGTGTACTGGCCTCTATAGGCGTCAGGGCAATAGTAAGCTGGCCGTGTGGCAGACCTAATAAAGCTAAACGTTTGGTGACTTTCTTCTCAAGCTGTCGGGCTGCAGTTTGACGTTTTTTCGACAGCTTTTTACATTGACTTTGAAAGTCTGATTTCAGTTCGATCAGTTTTTTCTGAAGCTCTTCAGCGCGTTCATCGCTGAACTGTATGCTCTCCAGTTCATTGCTGAGAGTATGCTGTTTCTCCAGTAATTCTTCAGGCTGAACCCTGTGCTTTCTTGCCAGTTCATAAATAGCGCTGAGACGCTCATCCACTTCCTGCATTCTTGCCGGATCGGCATCAAAATGATCAATGAAATGATTAAGCTCTCCTACAGCTTCTTCAATCTGGATCTGAGCAGAGGAAATCATTTCCAGAGTGTTGTTGATCGCGGAGTGGTCTGTTTGCAGATCACCTATGCGCTGCATGCAGAGGGTGAGTTGCTGGAGAATATTGCCGGCTTCGTTCTCGGAACAGATATCGTTGACCTGATGGCATACTGAGAGTGTGCTCTCTGCGCTTGTCAGTTGTTTGAGTTCTTTCTCAAGTTGTTCAAGCTCACCTTCCTGAATTGAAAGCTGTTCGAGCTCCTGAAGCTGATAACTGAGCAGTTGAATACGTTCATCCTGCTCTTTGCGGTTATTGGTCAGCCTGTCCAGTTCATGGTGGGTCTGGTTAAACTCATGGGCTATTCGAGCGACAGCAGAAGCTAGCTTTTGAGTGCAGGAAAAATCATCCAGCAGCAGTCGGTGACTGGTCTTTTTGAGTAGTGACTGACTTTCGTGCTGACCATGAATATCAATCAGCAGTTCGCCAATGGCGCGAAGATCGGCAAGAGGGGACAGTGTTCCATTGATATAGGCCCGGGAGCGCCCTTCTTTTGTGATGACCCTGCGCAGAATACATTCATCGTCACTGGACAGTTCTTTTTGTTCCAGCCATTTTTTAGCGGCAGTGCATTGGTTGATATCAAAAGAAGCATGAATTTCCGCTTTATCTGAGTCCTGCCGAACGCAATGGCTGTCGGTTCTGTCACCTGTGGCGAGGCCCAGGGCATCGAGCATGATGGACTTGCCGGCACCGGTCTCACCGGTAATGACAGTCATTCCAGAATTGATGTCCAGGTCCAGTTGGTCAACGATGGCAAAGTTGCTGATGGACAATTGGGTCAGCATGATAAACACCGGTTACTGTAGCGTTACTGTTTATATATACAGTAACCTGAAGTGGCAAATTCGTAAAGTCAGAGACAAAAAAAATCCCCTGATCTCGATTGGAAGAGAGCAGGGGATTATAGGTATCGAGCAGTAGAAATCAGGCTGTGGCTTTGGGAGAAGGCTTCTCAAATAACTGATTGATTGCCAGAGCTGTCACGATAATGCCAAGAGACAGCCACGCGGTGGATGGCAGAATTTCATGGTTAACCAGTGCGCCCAGAAGTACACCAATAAGAGGTACCAGGTAGTTGTTCATGGAGGCAAATACGGGGCCGGCCTGAGCAATCAGAGCCATATAGAGGAAATAAACAACACCTGCACACATGACTCCCAGGTACAGGATCGATGTGGCGCTGGCGGAGGTTAGTTCAAGAGTCCACGGTGCCTGAAATAGACATGCAACAATCAGTAGTTGGATCGATGAACAGGTTAAAACATTGCGGGCAACAATGATGGGGTGCTCATTATTGATCTTTTTAAGCATCAATAAGCCGGTTGCGAAACAGCCAGAAGCGATGACCACCGCCAGCGCTGCCAGGAGGCTGGTGTGCCCAGAGCCATTGGAAAGCTGAGGGTAGAACAACAACAGCAGGCCGCAGAAACCAATGACGACACTTACCATGCCTGCTGGTGTGATTCGGGAGCCTCTGAGTACCAGAGGAGAAAGGATGATTGTGAAGAAGGGAATGGTTCCCATCAAGATGGCCGTGACAGCCGTATCCAGGTATTGCTGGCCCCAGGCGATCAACACAAAAGGAATGGTCGCTTCCAGCAGGGCGATGAAGTTGAATGTGCTCAGGCGTCGCCCCTGACCTTTCATGCCAAACAGTGCCGTCAGAATAATCAGGGTGAGTGCCCCTACGGTAGCTCGACCCGCTCCTACCCATACCGGTGGCAAATCATTGACAGCAGCTTGTTGAAACAGGAATTGAGATCCCCAAATCAGGCCAATGGCCAGTAGGTAAAAATATTTCTTTATCATGCTGCTCAGTATAGGTATTCAAATGTGTGGGGCATTCTATGTGGGTTGTGTTTGAGTGAAAAACGAAACATCTTCATTCAATCTTCGATTTCTTTGAATTAAGTATCTGGAGTTTGCTGTGCCTGGAATTTAGTCGGGCACACTTTTGGATTTTATGGTCTCTGCTGCCTGAACGGATTGGCCTAAAATGAAGCGCTGGAACCAGTCTCCGCTGCATGAGCCAGCGATATATAGGTTGGTAAATCCATTGACTTCCATAGTGTTATGATCGAAGCACAGTGTCGACTCATGCTCTGATTGACCTTCAATGAAAGAAAAGTCCGGATGACTGCCTGTAAGCGTGGCTACATGATGAGGTGTTAGCTTTTTTGATTCCTGAGTCTTGCTATGGGTGACGATACAAGAGCCATCGCTGCACACTTTTGTCAGCTTGTAGTCAATGAGTTGCTCATAGGCTTTTTCAGAAGCCGGGTTCAGCATTGCCCCTGTTACCCGGTTGTGTCTGGGGTATTCCTTATCTAGACCTTGCAGGATCATAAGTATTTTGGAAGAGGACGTGCTTTTGTAGTTTGCTTTTTCCTTAATGAGTTCAGCAGGTACTAAATGCGTTACTTTAAGCTTGTGATCCCATGCGTGAGAGATGGTGTCTGCAGCAGACAAGCCAGTACCCACAATCAGAACATTTGAGCCAGGCGGTAGTTTTTTAAAGGCTGCAAGCGAATCTGCAGTTGAATGAGTGACATGTTTCCCGTTTTCGCCCTGAATATTTAACCGGTTTGGAGCCTGCTTGCCTACGGCTAAAAGAAGGTGTTCACAGCTCATATTATGGTGATGGCTTTCGGAAGAAAAATGAAGGTGCCAGAGGCTGTCTTTATAGCTTGCTGAAGTTAATGTGTAGCCTATATGGATCGCTTCTGCAGGCAGTTGTTGTTGGTAGTTTTGATAGTAATTTCTGAGTGAAGAGGCGTCAGTTTTAGTGCGTTGAGGGTTGACACATTCATAGTGTTTTACGTCAGTAATAGGCAGTCCGGGAATTTCCATCCAGGCGTAGGGGCTGATGGTTAACTGGTCGTTATTGTATCGATGCCAGCTGCCTCCGGCCGGGCTGGAAGAAAACAATTGCCAGTCTACTTTTCGGTCCGGGTTATTCTCAAAGGTCAGGCAGTGAATGGGGTTGTTGGCTTGATCGTAACAAAAAGAGTCAAACCATTGACCGGCGGGTGTTTGACCTCTTCGGCCTTCGAAGGTTGCGGGCAAGTCTGTTCGATAAATGGGTTGTCGCTCACCTAAATGTTTGTGCATCCCGTCAGAGCATTTCTGAGCGTGTAAAAATGTTCTGCCTTCAAGAACACTGGCCGCCAGCAGTCCGGCAGGACCTGCTCCAATAATAACAGCAGTGGCTTTGTGTTTGTGTGCAGGCTCAGGGCTAGAGGTGAGCGAGTGGGGGCTGCGCGTGAGGCTGAGTGTATCCATTTTCTGTTAATTGTCCTTATCTCGTTTGTGACCTGAAGTATTTCGTTTTCTTGCTGACCCGGTATCCATTGAGTGAGTGTCAAGAAATAAGATTTATCTATTACGGGATCTATAGACACATTTCGGAGCCGGTGGTTCCAGAAGTCATAGGGACAAAGAAGGGCTGCCTTCTGAAATTTTAAAAATAATGCTTTTTCAGGGTTGAACCTTGCTTTTGATGTCCCCATATATCTCGTCAGTATATTATTCGCCTCCCGGTCGGAGATTCTGGAATGACAGTAGAAAACAACAAGCCTGAAGAGCAGGTAGAAGAAGTAGTAGAGCAGCAGGCAGAAGAAAGCCTGCTGAACGAAGACGGTGGTGTTGAACTGGACAGTGAAAGTGATCTGACCGATGGTCTTGAGAACCAGTTGGAAGCTCTGAATGAAGAACTGGCTAAAGCGAAAGACCAGACTCTGCGCGCCACTGCTGAAATGCAGAACATCAAGCGCCGTGCTGAGCAGGACGTAGAAAAAGCGCACAAGTTTGCTCTGGAGAAGTTTGTTGACGCTCTGATTCCGGTTGTGGATAGCCTGGAAAAAGGTATTGAAAGTGCCGAGCAGGCAGAAGGCGCTCATGAAGCCCTGGTAGAAGGTATGAACCTGACTCTGAAGCAGTTCCTGGGTGCACTGGGACGTTTCTCTGTGGAGCAGGAAGACCCTAATGGTCAGCCTTTTGATCCCAATTTCCATCAGGCCATGTCCATGGTGCCTAATCCGGATGTAGAAACCAACACAGTGATTGATGTTTTCCAGAAAGGCTACAAGCTGAATGGCCGACTGATTCGTCCTGCCATGGTTGTGGTGTCCAAATAAGTGATTCTGCTGAGGAATGTTCGAAAAAAGAATGTTTTACCGGCCTTGAAATCAAATCGATTGATCCCATATTGATTTCAAAGGCCAAAAACAGCCGCTCCCCATTACTTGGAAAGCGGCCCTCAGCTGAAGAATTGAATGGTTAAAAAACCGTGAGATGTAGAAGTTAGCTTTCGTCATCATTAAAGATGAAAGGCTTTCCACGGTAAAAAATTTAAAGAATTTCGCTCTGCATGCAGGGCAACGGAGAGATTAATAATGGGTAAAATAATCGGTATTGACCTGGGTACAACCAACTCCTGTGTATCCATTCTGGACGGCGAAAAAGCCAAAGTTCTGGAAAATGCTGAAGGTGGTCGTACGACTCCATCTATCGTTGCATTCACTGACGACGGTGAAATTCTGGTAGGTCAGCCAGCCAAGCGTCAGGCTGTAACCAACCCTGATAATACCCTGTTCGCCATTAAGCGTCTGATTGGTCGTCGTTTTAAAGATGATGTTGTTCAGAAAGACATCACTATGGTTCCTTACAAAATCATCGAAGCAGACAACGGTGATGCGTGGGTAGAAGCCAAGGGCGACAAAAAAGCACCCCCTCAGGTTTCTGCTGAAATCCTGAAGAAGATGAAGAAAACGGCTGAAGACTATCTGGGTGAGTCTGTTACTGAAGCTGTTGTTACCGTACCTGCTTACTTCAACGACGCTCAGCGTCAGGCGACCAAAGATGCTGGCCGTATCGCGGGTCTGGACGTAAAACGTATTATCAACGAGCCTACTGCTGCTGCACTGGCTTACGGTATGGATCGCAAGTCTGGCGATCAGACCATCGCAGTATACGATCTGGGTGGTGGTACCTTTGACGTATCCATTATTGAAATTGCCGATGTAGACGGCGAGCACCAGTTCGAAGTACTGGCCACGAACGGTGATACGTTCCTGGGTGGTGAAGACTTCGACATGCGCATGATCGATTACCTGGCTGAAGAGTTTAAGAAAGACCAGGGTATTGATCTGAAAGGTGACCCACTGGCCATGCAGCGTCTGAAAGAAGCTGCTGAAAAAGCCAAGATCGAACTGTCTTCTGCTCAGCAGACCGATGTAAACCTGCCTTACATCACTGCTGATGCTACAGGTCCTAAGCACTTGAATGTTAAAGTCACCCGTTCCAAGCTGGAGTCTCTGGTAGAAGAGCTGGTAGTGCGTTCTCTGGAACCATGCCGCTTGGCGATGAAAGATTCCGATCTGGATCTGTCTGACATCGACGAAGTGATTCTGGTGGGTGGTCAAACCCGTATGCCAATGGTTCAGGAAAAAGTAGCTGAATTCTTTGGTAAAGAGCCACGTAAAGACGTAAACCCTGACGAAGCGGTTGCCATGGGTGCTTCCATTCAGGGCGCAGTTCTGGCCGGTGACGTGAAAGACGTGCTGCTGCTGGACGTGACACCACTGACTCTGGGTATCGAAACCATGGGTGGCGTAATGACTGCCCTGATCGAAAAGAACACCACTATCCCGACTAAAAAGTCCCAGGTGTTCTCTACTGCAGACGACAACCAGAATGCAGTGACCATTCACGTTTGTCAGGGTGAGCGCAAGCAAGCTTCTGTCAACAAGTCTCTGGGTCGTTTCGATCTGTCTGACATTCCACCGGCTCCACGTGGCATGCCTCAGATTGAAGTCAGCTTCGACCTGGATGCTAACGGTATTCTGAACGTGTCAGCCAAAGATAAGGCGACAGGTAAAGAGCAGTCCATCGTCATCAAGGCTTCTTCCGGTCTGTCTGACGATGAAATCGATCAAATGGTTCAGGACGCAGAAGCTAATGCGGCTGAAGACAAGAAGTTCGAAGAACTGGCTGCTGCCCGTAACACAGGTGATGGCCTCGTTCATGCCACTCGCAAGACTCTCGAAGAAGCCGGTGATAAGGCAACTGAAGAAGAGAAAAATGCGATTAACGAAGCTCTGGCCGCTTTGGAAGAAGCGCTGAAGGGTGACGACAAGGATCTGATCGAAGAAAAGTCCAAGGCTCTGTCTGAAGCTTCTTCCGGTCTGGTTCAGAAAATGTATGCTGAAGCTCAGCAGCCTGGTGCTGAAGGCGCTCAGGAAGCTGACTCTTCTGCCGCTGCGGACGACGCTGTTGATGCCGAGTTCGAAGAAGTGAAAGAAGACAAGAAATAAACCCATTCCGCGCTGCGGTATGAGTTGATCAGGCGGCGCGGGAGTACATACTCCCGCGCTGTTTGTTTGAGAGGCTGTCTGAAAAACCCCATAGTTTTTCAAATAGTTTCTTTTGTGAAGAATTAGTTGAGTGGCTCATGTTAAGTCGATGAGGCGCGTAAACGGTTTTTCATTCGCTATGGGCATTTGTATTCAATAAATCGGGGTATTTCCCGATGTATGAAAGCGATTTGGATTATTTCGGTCAGGTGATCTGACAGAGCCTGACCACAGGGTGTTACTGATGGCAAAACGTGATTTTTATGAAGTACTGGGCGTAGAAAAAGGGGCCTCTGACAAAGAGATCAAGAAGGCCTATCGCCGTATGGCTATGAAATTTCACCCTGACCGTAACCCTGATGACACGGATGCGGAAGAAAATTTCAAAGAAGTGAACGAAGCCTTTGAAATTCTTTCCGATGATCAGAAGCGTGCCGCTTATGATCAGTATGGTCATGCCGGTGTTGATCCCAGTATGGGAGGCATGGGTGGAGCCGGAGGGTTTGGCGGTGCAGGTGCCGGTGGCTTCGGTGACATCTTTGGTGATGTGTTTGGTGATATTTTTGGCGGTGGTGGCCACGGTCATTCCCGCAGTTCAGTTCAGCGTGGGGCTGACTTGCGCTATCAGCTGGAACTGAGCCTGGAAGAAGCGGTTAAAGGCACCACTAAGAAAATCAAAATTCCTTCCCTGGTGGGCTGTAATTCCTGTGATGGTTCTGGTGCCAAGAAAGGTACTTCGCCTGTTACCTGTACAACCTGTGGTGGTATGGGGCAGGTGCGTATGCAGCAGGGTTTTTTCTCTGTTCAGCAGGCCTGCCCGGATTGTCACGGTACGGGCAAAATGATCAAAGACCCATGTCGTGAATGTCATGGTGAGGGGCGTGTTCAGGAATACAAAACGCTGTCTGTTAAGATCCCTTCAGGTGTGGATACAGGTGACCGTATTCGTCTCGCGGGTGAGGGTGAAGCCGGATTTAATGGTGGTCCAGCAGGTGACCTTTACGTTCAGGTCAGCGTGGCTGATCATCCGATCTTCCAGCGTGATGGCAAGCACCTTTACTGTGAAGTGCCTATTACTTTTGTTGATGCGGCATTAGGGGGGGAGCTTGAAGTTCCGACTCTGGATGGTCGTGTAAAACTGAAGATTCCAAAAGAGACTCAAACTGGCAAGTTATTCCGTCTGCGTGATAAAGGTGTGACGCCTGTTCGTGGCGGTGGTCGTGGTGACCTGATGTGTCGTGTGGTTGTGGAAACTCCGGTTCATCTGACTGAACGTCAGAGAGAGCTGATGAATGAGTTGAAAGATACATTTGCAGCTGAAGGTGAAGACCGTCAGTCACCTAGAAAAACTTCATTCTTTGAAGGCGTGAAAAAGTTCTTCGACGATATGGCGTCCTGAGTATCTTCTGATGTTTCTATCCTGCAGCAATGTCTTGTTGCTGCAGGTCTTTATTCTTTTCTTCTGGCCCGATGGCTCTAGTCTCAAACCTCAACTATCTTGTAGATGCCTTTCTATGGGCGCTTCCATACGCTGAAACATGGAAGTGGTCTCACTGTTTTTTTATTGAATATCCAGTGAGATAACTCAGTCGGATTTTATTCTGACAATGAAGCCTTTTTTGCGGTAAAGAGAATGAAGCTCCCTTCGGTTTTAACATCAGAGCCGGGTCTGTATGCAGGTATTGCTGCATCGGTGTATTTCTATTCATTATGCACTCGCTATCTGACGACGGGTTCGTCGGCGTGGGTCAGCCTGTGTCTGTTTCTTTTGCTCTTTGTTGCCATGCTCTGGTCTTCGTTTGGCGTGGTGCGTCATGCTGACGGGCTTGCTGCGCAGTTAGGGGAGCCTTATGGCACTCTGATTTTGACGCTCTCCGTAATTAGCATTGAAGTTATTATGATTTCTGCAGTGATGCTGACGGGAGATCATAATCCGACGTTGGGTCGGGATGTTATGTTCTCAGTGTTGATGATTGTACTGAATGGGTTGGTGGGTCTCTCATTACTACTGGGGGGTATACGACATGTTGAGCAGACCTTTAATTTACAGGGAGCAAACTCATTTCTTGGAATTCTGATCCCGCTTTCTGTACTGGGTTTGATTTTACCCAACTTTACCGAATCAACGCGTGCAGGGACTTTCTCTCTTGAGCAGGTTGTCTTTCTCGTGGTTATGAATGTGGTGCTTTATGTTGCTTTTCTGGGAATGCAAACCATGCGGCATCGCAACTATTTTGTCGGGGAGAATACTGAGCCGAATCATAACTGTGAAAAGAAACTGTCAGTGTTAACACATACCCTGCTGTTGATCTGCTACATGATCCCCATCGTGCTTTTGTCTAAAAAGCTGGCTGTTCTAGTGGATTATGGTATTTCCGAGCTGGGCGCTCCGGCGGATCTTGGTGGTTTGATTGTGGCAATACTGGTGCTGTCCCCTGAAGGTATGGCGGCTATTAAAGCGGCTAGAGTCAACAATCTTCAGCGCTCTATTAATATTTGCCTGGGTTCTGCGCTGGCTACCATAGGGATGACAATCCCGGCCGTTCTGATGATTGGTGTTCTTACCTCAAAAACCATTGTCTTAGGGTTGAATAATGTTGAGGCGCTGTTGCTGATGCTGACCCTTCTGGTCTCCATGGTTAACTTCTCATCGGCGAAAAGTAACCTTTTTCAGGGGGTGCCCCATCTAACACTTTTCTGCTGTTTCATTATTCTGATTTTTGATTGACGGAAAAAGGGGAGAAGCTTTTTCTTGAGTGGTTCATTTGTGAACTACTTTTTAGGCCATAAATTAATAAATCTAATGAGCTATTTATAGCTGCTCGCATCTTTTTTGCGTTGGGTCCCATTGTTTTTTTTGCCGGGTTTCTTTCCTCTGCTGTCAGTGCGGGCATGTTGCAGGAAGGCTTGTTGTGGGGTGGTGCTCCAAAGGTTTTTTCGCAATACCGTGGTATTCCAGCGCTCTTTTCTTCTGATTTGAATCCAAATGATTTGATACTCCAGTACTCCACTCATGACTCTGTGGCCATTGAAAACTATCAGCTTTCTTGCGAGCAGGGGGTATGTGACTCCACTGGAGAGTTCTGTCAAAACAAGTGCGTAAGGGAGAATGGAGTTGTCGGGAATGAAGTAGAGCGTTTCGACGAAGATTCACATCCAGGGGGAGAGGTTATCCGCCCAAATGAATTTCTTCGTCTGAAGAATAGAGAGTTTTTCGTACAGATTTATGATCACGATGTCAGAGTGATTGAGTTGTCTGAATCAAGCGAGATGGAGGATTTTCTGCCTGATGGTCAGCCTCCTAGTGCATCCTGAGCCAGGTTAGCAGTCGCGAATTCTCAGGGTGGGTTCCGACGATGTCTGGCAGGAACAGGAATATTCAGTCAGTCCCTATGCATCCATCGAGGGTGCCTACTGGGTTTATCGTGACTCTGAAGGCGTGCTCTGGCTGTTCAAGCGCGTAGGTGGTCAGCTGGGAAGGATAAGGCTGGACTTTGCGTTGGCAGCTGAAGCTTTTGAAAGGGTATTTGAAAACTATCGACGATGGCAAAGAGTGGGAGGTAAGCCAGTCGACCCGGCTTATGCTTCTGTAACGCCTCGACAGACACCGGGAAAAAGGAAGCAGGAGCAGGGCGGGGGTCAGCAAAAGAAGCCAAAAGTAGAAGAGCAAAACCCTTCTTCAGAGGAAGACGATAGTCCTCACCGTGTTGTGGTTGAGGCGGGTAATAAAAGAGTTCGAGTAGTTTCTGAGAAGTTGCAAGCCTCCAAAGAGTCTTCAAGATAAATGGCAAAGGCTACTCGTGGAAAGAAAGATAAGGTGTTGGAGAAAGGGAGTCGGTTTGGTATTCCATCCATGATTGTGCATTTGGATCAGGTTGAGAAGGTCGGCGTTGATGGGCAGGAGAAATGGGAGAAGAAGTACAAGGAGGCTGAGAAAAAGAAGCAGAAAGAGGCTGAAAGTCTCAGAAAAAAATGGTTGTGGAGTAGAGTGGCCTGGCGTATTTACGAGACGGGCGATTGGGATGGTTTCATTATGAAGCTTTACCTGTCGCCGCAAAAGTCACTGAGACTGGTTTCTGAGTTAGAGTCCAGATTCATTATAAGGTGGAAGGATCTGACCGCTATCAAGCCTGCCGATGAAGCCGTTTTGGCTGATTTGGAAAAGAATCAAATCACTGATGTGTTGATCAATATACCCATTGGATTTCAAGATGCTACTAGGCGACAAGTGAGCGAAGCCCTGTGAGCCTGCAAGTAGTAGGTGATCAGGGTGAGCGAACGCTGGCAACAACGTAGCATCTTGAAAGGCGATGGGTATAAGTTACTGGCACTTTGGGTTGAAGAGGTTCTGTCCACAAAGCATGTTACACCGGACTGGAAAAAGGTGCAGTCCATTGAGGTGGTTGATGGGGTGGGGTTGGAAGAAGAACCGTTTGAAGATGATGAGGGGTCGGAAGTGGCGGACTCCCCGGTAATTGAGGCGTCAGTTGGAGAGAAACGGAAGAGAAAAAGGAAAGCGGGTCAGGCTGATGCTGTTAAAAAGAGCAAGTTGAACCCGTTGCAAACAGGGCCAGGAGGAGCCGGGCAGGATTTTGAAGGCTATCGTATTTTTGGTCTGAGCTGTATTAGTTCCAGTGTTCCCAGTTTTTTGGCGGTAACTTTATGTGATAACTGTGGCGCTGAAAAAGTGGAGCCTCTTCAAGAGGTGAAAGTTCCTCCATCCAGTAATGTTGCTCAGATGGTTGATCAATCGACCCAAACCCAAGTCCAAACCTTGCCTTCAGTTCCTTCTTCATCTACTCCTCATGTTGATGGTGGACAGATCAGCGTACAGGAGCTGGTTAGTTCTCTGACTCGTTTTCAGCAGCAGGCTTCTTTGACAGGAGGGGGCTGGAAGGCGCTCTTAGTTGATCATTTGCAGGAGAATTTACAGGCATGTTTGCTTGTAGCTCTGACAAAAAGAATGACCGATGCTACAAAAGACTTGGTTAAACAGTCGGAGTCAAAGAAGTGATAGGGGTAGTACTTTCTCGAATGGGTTAGGTGGGGGTGCTTGTGATGTAGGGCCTTTACCCGATTTCGGGGTGAAGGTTGTAGGTATTGTCTACTAGAAAAATCTTGTTCGATCAAAATTATTGTGTTTAAATGCGAAAAATTTGCATTAGATTTGTTGAGGCAGACGGTGTGCCCCAGACGTTCCTGATAAAAGTCAGATAAGAAAGCGAGACGGTGATTTAGTTTACCTCTCGCTTTTTTTGAGCGCGCTCCGTATGGAAACAGGGCACATATGTACTGGCTGTCTCGCAAGCTGGCGTGAGCATCGCCTGATCAGATTGTTATTCTTTGGATTTGATCAGGAACAGGTCGAAGTGTGGGAGGAATCATTGAGTAAGTCAGCCGTACTGGCTCTGGAAGACGGAAGTCTATTTCGGGGCATTGCCATTGGATCCGATGGGGAAACCAGTGGTGAGGTAGTTTTCAATACAGCCATGACAGGCTATCAGGAAATTCTCACCGACCCTTCTTATTCCCGTCAAATAGTGACTCTCACCTATCCCCATATTGGTAATACCGGCATTACTCCTATAGATGAAGAGTCTACAGAAGTTCATGCAGCCGGCCTTGTGATTCGTGACCTTCCTCTTCTTGCCAGCAATTGGCGAAATAAAATGCCTCTTGATGAGTATCTTCGTACTAACAATATCGTAGCGATCGCTGATATTGATACTCGTCGTCTGACCCGGATTTTGCGTGAAAAAGGGGCTCAGAATGGCTGTATTATGGTAGCCGATGAAAACGGTCATATCGATGAGGCGCTTGCACTGGAGAAGGCTCGTGCTTTCCCGGGTCTGAAAGGTATGGACCTGGCTAAGGAAGTGACCGTTAGTGAGTCCTATGAGTGGAAAGAAGGTGTTTGGGCGTTGGAGTCTGATGAACACCAGTCGGTTGACGAGCAGCCTTTCCATGTTGTGGCTTACGATTTTGGTGTAAAGCGCAACATTCTAAGGATGTTGGCTCAGCGTGGTTGTCGGCTGACAGTCGTGCCGGCAGAGACTCCCGCTGAAGAGGTTCTGGCCATGAACCCCGATGGTGTTTTCCTGTCTAATGGTCCCGGTGATCCAGAGCCTTGTGTCTATGCTATCAAGGCTATTCAGGACATCCTCGAAACCCGTATCCCGGTCTTTGGTATCTGTCTGGGGCATCAGTTGTTGGGGCTAGCCAGTGGCGCTACCACCATGAAGATGAAGTTCGGTCACCACGGCGCCAACCATCCCGTTCAGGATCTGGACTCTGGTGTAGTGATGATTACCAGTCAAAATCATGGTTTTGCAGTGTCTGAAGAAAATCTGCCCGGGCATATTCGTGTGACTCACAAATCCCTGTTTGATGGCAGTCTTCAGGGTATTGAGTTGACAGACCGACCCGCTTTCAGCTTCCAGGGACACCCTGAAGCCAGTCCGGGGCCACACGATGTGGCGGTGCTGTTTGACCGATTTATCAGCCTGCTGGAAGAGCATGCAGCGACTTCCCAGTCCTGATCAGGTCACTTGAAAAAGAGACATACAGTACAGAATCAACAGGTTTCCGTGAGTGAAAAACTCCGGAAGCCTGAGATAAGCTACGAGAGCTACGATGCCGAAACGTACAGATATTGAAAGCATCCTGATCCTGGGTGCGGGTCCCATCATCATTGGTCAGGCCTGTGAATTTGACTATTCCGGAGCCCAGGCCTGTAAAGCCCTGAAAGAAGAGGGCTATCGCGTCATTCTGGTGAATTCCAATCCGGCCACCATTATGACCGACCCCAGCATGGCAGATGCTACATACATTGAGCCTATTCGTTGGGAAACGGTAGAAAAAATCATTGAGAAAGAACGGCCAGATGCTGTTCTGCCGACCATGGGTGGCCAGACTGCGCTGAACTGTGCCCTGGATCTTTTCCATAAAGGTGTGCTGGAAAAGTATGGCGTGCAGATGATTGGTGCCAGTCGGGATGCCATCGACAAGGCCGAAGATCGTGAAATGTTCGATAAGGCCATGAAAAATATTGGCCTGGAAACACCTCGTTCCGGCATTGCTCACACTATGGAAGAAGCCCATGCTGTTCTGGATCAGTTAGGCTTCCCCTGCATCATCCGTCCTTCTTTCACTATGGGTGGTTCAGGTGGTGGTATTGCCTACAACAAGGATGAATTTGAAGAAATCTGCAAGCGCGGTCTGGATCTTTCTCCTACCAATGAGCTGCTGATCGATGAGTCCCTGATCGGCTGGAAAGAGTACGAGATGGAAGTGGTGCGTGATCGCAATGACAATTGCATCATTGTCTGCTCTATCGAGAACTTTGACCCTATGGGTGTTCACACTGGTGACTCTATCACCGTAGCGCCCTCCCAAACGCTGACTGATAAAGAATATCAGATCATGCGTAACGCCTCTGTTGCTGTACTGCGTGAGATTGGCGTAGAAACCGGTGGTTCCAATGTTCAGTTCGGTATTTGCCCGGGCACCGGTCGTATGGTTGTGATCGAGATGAACCCCCGTGTATCCCGCTCCTCGGCACTGGCTTCCAAGGCTACCGGCTTCCCGATTGCCAAAGTAGCGGCCAAGTTGGCTGTGGGTTACACCCTGGACGAGCTGCGTAACGAAATTACCGGTGGTGTAGTACCGGCTTCTTTCGAGCCTACTATCGATTACGTGGTCACCAAGATTCCTCGTTTTGCCTTTGAGAAATTCCCTCAGGCTGACGACCGCCTGACCACACAGATGAAGTCTGTGGGTGAGGTGATGGCGATTGGTCGTACCTTCCAGGAATCCATGCAGAAAGCCCTGCGTGGTCTGGAAACAGGTGCTACCGGCTTTAATCCGATGCTGGATGCTCGAGCTGAAGGTGCTATTGACAAGATCAAGGCTGAGCTGGTTGTTCCCAAGGAGGATCGTCCTTACTACGTGGCGGATGCTTTCCGTGCTGGTATGACCCGTGATGAAGTCTTTAACAGTTGCATGATCGATCACTGGTTCCTGGTGCAGATCGAAGACATTGTTCTGGAAGAGCAGAAACTGGCTGGCAAGGGTCTTGATGATCTTACTGCTGAAGTGCTGTTCCGTCTGAAGCGTAAAGGCTTCAGTGATGCACGTCTGGCAGAGGTGATGGAACTTTCTGAGGCGGAAATTCGTAACCATCGTCGTCAGTTGAATATCAAGCCAGTCTTCAAGCGCGTGGACACCTGTGCGGCCGAGTTTGCCTCTACGACAGCGTACATGTACTCCACCTATGAAGAAGAGTGTGAAGCTGCACCTACCGATAATGAAAAAATTCTGGTTATTGGTGGTGGGCCTAACCGTATTGGGCAGGGGATCGAGTTCGATTACTGTTGTGTGCATGCTGCTATGGCAGCGCGTGAAGACGGTTACGAAACCATTATGGTTAATTGTAACCCGGAAACAGTATCGACCGATTATGACACCTCCGATCGACTCTACTTTGAGCCTGTAACTCTGGAAGATGTGCTGGCAGTTATCGATGTAGAAAAGCCCAAAGGCGTTATTGTTCACTACGGTGGCCAGACTCCTCTGAAACTCGCTCGTGCATTGGAAGCAGAGGGTGTGCCTATTATCGGTACCAGTCCTGATGCTATTGATCAGGCTGAAGATCGTGAGCGGTTCCAGAGCATGATTCAAAAGCTGGGTCTTCTGCAGCCGGCTAATGCTACTGTTCGCAGTGCTGAAGAAGCCGTTGCCAGGGCGACTGAGATTGGTTATCCGTTGGTTGTACGTCCTTCCTATGTATTGGGTGGTCGTGCGATGGAAATTGTAGCTGGCGAAGAAGAGCTGCAAAAGTACATGAAGGAAGCGGTGCAGGTTTCCAATGACAGTCCGGTTCTGTTGGATCTGTTCTTGAATCGCGCGGTTGAAGTTGATGTTGATGCAGTATGCGACGGTGAGCGTGTGGTGATCGGTGCCATTATGCAACACATTGAGCAGGCGGGTATTCACTCTGGTGACTCCGGTTGTTCTCTGCCTCCATACAGCTTGAGTCCTCGCATCCAGGATCAGATTCGTGAGCAGGTGAAAGCCATGGCCATGGAATTGGGTGTTGTTGGACTGATGAATGTTCAGATGGCATTGCAGGATGGTGAGCTCTACGTGATTGAGGTGAATCCTCGGGCTTCTCGTACAGTACCTTTTGTGTCCAAGTGTATTGGTCACTCTCTTGCCAAGGTTGCAGCTCGTGTCATGATGGGTAAAACGTTGCAGGAGCTGGAGTTTACCAAAGAGATTGTGCCTCCTTACTACTGCGTGAAGGAAGCTATTTTCCCATTCAACAAATTCCCGGGTGTTGATCCGATTCTCGGCCCTGAGATGAAGTCGACCGGTGAAGTGATGGGGGTAGGTGCTTCTTTCCCTGAGGCTTATTATAAGGCTCAGTTGGCTGAGAATATGGCATTGCCAGAAGGCGGTCGAGTCATTCTCAGTGTTCGTGACCAGGATAAGCACATGGTTCCTGGTATTGCTCGCCTGTTAATGGATACCGGTTTTGAGTTGATGGCGACTGGCGGTACTGCTCAGGTCATTGAAGATGCAGGTCTACCGGTGACACGGGTCAAAAAGGTGATGGAAGGTCGACCAAATATGGTGGACAGCATCGTCAATGGTGATATAGCCTTTGTCGTCAACACCACCGAAGGTCGTCAGGCCATTGCGGACTCCTATACAATCCGTCGATCTTCCCTGACCAACAAGGTTCTCTACACCACCACTATGGCGGGTGCGGAAGCCATTGCCCGGGCCATTGCCTTTGGCTCGGAAAAGACAGTCAGAAGACTTCAGGATTTGCACGAAGGTAAGACTGGATGAATCGATTTCCAATGACAGTGGAGGGCGAAAAAGCCCTCCGTGAAGAATTGACTCAACTGAAAACAGTTGATCGACCACGTATTTCCCAGGCGATTGCTGAAGCCCGGGAGTTGGGGGATTTGAAAGAAAATGCAGAGTATCATGCCGCTCGTGAGCAGCAGAGCTTTGCTGAAGGTCGTATTAATGATATCGAGGGTAAGTTGTCCAATGCCCAGGTTATCGATATTACTACGATCAATAAAACCGGAAAGGTTCTTTTTGGTACTACTGTAGTGCTGGTAAACCTGGATACGGACGATGAGGTTGAGTACAAGATCGTGGGCGATGACGAAGCCGACATCAAGGACAACAAAATCTCGGTTAATTCACCTATTGCCCGTGCCTTGGTTGGTAAGGAAGAGGGTGATGTTGTTGTCGTTAACACGCCTTCTGGCAGTGTTGAATATGAGATTGATGAGGTTAAACACATCTGATTGATCTCAAGTCTCTGCACGGGTCTATATGACCTGTGCAGAGAAATTACTTCCCAGGTTTCTTTCTTCTACTCTCTCTTGTCGTTTTTCTGTCTTTGGTTGCTTCGTTTATATATTGCTCTGCAATGCTTTTCGCTTCCTCGTAGAAATGTTGATCTTTAGTATCTTTAAAGCTAAGTTGCTGCTCTCTGATTGAAGTGAGAACGTTATTTAGTCTGGTTGAAAATTTGTCTCTATTGGCTCTAGTGACTCTATTGGTCGGGTTATTGTTTTTGAAGAGTGTTTTTAAGTGCCAGGCATTAGATATCGCTAAGCCTGCAAATCCTCTGTCGTAATATTCAGAAGGGCGTTTATGTTTATCTGACACTTTCGGATTTTTTGAATAACCGGATAATTGATAGCAATGTCTCGAAGGAATTTCCCAGCGATTTTGATCTTTTTCCCTGATATAACCAGCCAGTACCATAAAGTGAGAACTGGCTTCATTCAGCTGATCTCTGTGCAGCATTAAGTGGCCTATTTCAAGGTGTAGCTTGAGTAGTTCCTGTTTGTAGTTTTCAGATCGCTTCTGTTGTTCGAATTGAGAGTAGGCTTCGCATAGTAGTGCGTTGATAGCATCAAGGTTTTCTTCATTGCTGGCGCTGTCCAGTTTTGCATCGTGCAGCGCGGCTAGCTTCTCTTGTGATAGCTTCAAGTATCTATATTCGTAAATCCTTTCAGGTAGATCTATTGTGCTCTCAGGCTTACTGTTCTGAACAGAGGTTTCCAAAAACTGAGGGGCTTCAACGCTTGTATCCGCTTTCTGTAGATAGGCTTCCGGGCCCCAGGATATACCTAGCTGAAAAGGTGAGGTGTACATATAAGTTGTTTCAGGTGAGGGTGCTGGTTTTTCCTGAACAGGTGAGGATCTTTCAGGCTCAACTAAAGGCTGAGGGGCTTGAACGCTTGTATCCGCTGATTTCTTAATCTTCTGTAGATAGGCTTCCAGGCTCCAGGATATACCTAGCTGAAAAGGTGAGGTGTACATATAAGTTGTTTCAGGTGAGGGTGCTGGTTTTTCCTGAACAGGTGAGGATCTTTCAGGCTCAACTAAAGGCTGAGGGGCTTGAACGCTTGTATCCGCTGATTTCTTAATCTTCTGTAGATGGGCTTCCAGGCTACAGGGTATACCTAGCTGAAAAGGTGAGGTGTACATATAAGTTGTTTCAGGTAAGGGTGCTGGTTTTTCCTGAACAGGTGAGGATCTTTCAGGCTCAACTTCAACGACAGTTCGGGATGGGTTGGTGGTTTGATGTTGACGAGATGCAGGAGGGTTCGCTTTGTAAGCGTAGCTGGTCTTGTCTACAGTCTTACCGAAGCTGCTTGCTGGTTGTTCTGCACCTCTAGGAGCGTCCTTTATATAGCCCGGAGCCTTATAATAAGTGTTGTCTTGTGATTTGCTGTTTATTGGGATCGCCATTTTTATAACTTTCTGTCATTTAAATTCTTGTACTTGGACTGTGTTTGGTTTGATGGGTTCCCTGATTTTTTCATTTTTTCATTTTTTTAGGGTGAAAACGGCTTAATACCGAGTTTTTGCTAGTCTGCATCTGCGAAGATGATGTCATTATCCTGTTTGGTCAAATCTCTCTGCTGAAGTATCTATGGTCTCCTATAACGGCAAAATGTATGACGAAGTCGCCAGTGGCGATATCTGTTATCTGTATTTGCGGGATGCTCCTGATCTATTGCAAAAATATCCGCCGCCTGGAAATAAGGTGCTGGATTATGCTTGTGGTTCTGGCATTCGGGTTCCCTTTTGGCAGGGGCTTGGCTATGAGGTGGAAGGTGTTGATATTCAGCCAGAGATGCTGGAGTTGGCCAGAAAAAGCAACCCTCTCTTTCCATTCAGGTTCATTAAATCCGCTGAGGTAGCCGTTCCGGATAATCAGTTTGACCTGGTTTTCTATTGCTATGTGTTGCGGAAGCCGTGGGTTTATTGAATTAAAGGGCGTGAGAAGAGTGCCTGAAGCTCAGGCACTCAAAAATGTCAGAAGCTTTTGACATTAGACAAGTTAGGTTTGGCCTCCTTGTTCTCTTTGTAGATAAGAGCAATGTTGCCAATGGTCTGAATTAGCTCAGCCTGAGTCTGGTTACACAGCTCGGCAATGGCTTCTTTCTTGACTTCACGATCGCCAACGGCAAACTTCACCTTAATCAGCTCGTGGTCGTGCAGGGCACGCAAGGTTTCTTCAACAACTCCATCGCTCAGACCATTGCCTGCCACCATAACAACAGGTTTCAGTTTGTGACCGAGGGAGCGGTAATGTCTCTTCTTTTCAGAACTAATGCTCATGATTTCAGAATCCTGAGGCTGAGTGTCCAGTAAGCCGATTGCATACAGCCATGACAATCGGGCAACAGGTTCCTGGTGAGCGAATAAACGAGACGATGAAGGACTTTTGTACCGACATGCGTCTGAATCGAGGGCTCGCTTCTCGGTTTTTGTGAGATAGGGAAAAACCGGGTTGGAAACTGCTGATCAAAAGTTCATTATTCTACTTTATTCTCTATGGCTCACAAATGCCCATAGTGAAAAAATATTTTAGTGCCATTCTTTAGCGATCAACCTTTAGCGATCAACCTTTAGCGATCAAAAAGGAGGGCAAAATATTTTTCAAAAGTAAGCAAGAGTCATGAAAAAACGCTTTTAAGGTATAGAATGGCCAGATCCAAAAGCAGTGCTCGCTGGCTACAGGAGCACTTTGAAGATGAATATGTAAAACGCTCACAGGAAGATGGCTATCGTTCCCGTGCCAGCTACAAACTGATCGAGATTCAGGAAAAAGACAAGTTGATCAGGCCGGGCATGAAAATAGTAGATCTTGGCGCGGCTCCTGGTGGGTGGTCTCAAGTTGCTATTGAAATGGTGGGAGATAACGGTCGAGTGGTGGCGTCAGACATTCTTCCCATGGATCCCATTGCCGGAGTTGACTTTGTTCAGGGTGACTTTACAGAAGACTCTGTGCTGGAAAAAATCCTGGAAACGATAGGAAGTGACAAAGTAGACCTTGTAATTTCAGATATGGCCCCCAATATGAGTGGTACACTGGCAGTAGATCAGCCCAAGGCCATGTACCTGGCCGAGCTGGCTTTGGATTTGTCCAGACAGGTGCTGAAGAAAAATGGCGCTTTCCTGACAAAAACATTCCAGGGTGAGGGGTATCAGGAATTTCACAAGGATATGAAAACTTCATTCCAAAAAGTGATTACCCGCAAGCCGGGCTCATCAAGAGCTAGGTCCAGAGAAGTCTTTCTGTTAGCCAGAAACTTTATATCCTGAATAAGCATTTCACTTGGAGGCAAAATGGGTCACTTCCTGTTAGCCTCTGGGGCGGGGTATTGAAATGTGCGCTGTTTAAAGCTGTGATGGTTAAGGACTATCGTATCTTGACACAGACCTGACAAAAGTCTGGAAAAACCCTGAAACCGCGTCGCAGCAAAGTATAGAGCAGACTTGCCGGAATCATTGATTCTTTCTATCTGCCCAATAGCCAGCTGATGACTGTCACCCTTTCGACCATTCGTGTATGGTAGGGGGTGCGAATTAACCATAAGAGAGAGCAGAGCCGGTAATTATGCCCTTTAACACCGTTCGCTACAGGCTTCAGTACGCTCAAGTGAGGGTAGCCCTTTGAATGATATGGCAAAAAACTTGATTTTATGGGTCATCATTGCCCTTGTGCTGTTGACCGTATTCAAAAACTTCGATGGCATGCAGTCTTCTACCCAGAAGCTCAGTTATTCTGACTTCGTCAGTGCGGTAGAAAATCGTCAGGTCAGCAAGGTAATGATTGACGGGTTTACCATTACTGGACTCATGAGCAGCAGTGAACGCTTTGAGACCAATCTGCCCCCGGCAGTACCCGACAATCAGCTGATGGACGAATTGCTGCGCGCTAATGTCCAAATCGAATCTAAACCTATTGAAAAGCAAAGCATCTGGACTCAGTTGCTGGTTGCCAGTTTTCCGATCCTGGTGATTCTTGCTGTCTTTATGTTCTTTATGCGACAGATGCAGGGTGGCGGCGGTGGCCGTGGTGGCCCTATGAGCTTTGGCAAGAGTAAGGCCAGGCTGCTGTCGGAAGATCAGATCAAAACGACTTTTGCAGATGTTGCTGGTGTTGAAGAAGCCAAGGAAGATGTGCAGGAGCTGGTCGACTTCCTGAAAGATCCGGGCAAGTTCCAGCGTCTGGGCGGACGTATTCCGCGCGGAGTCCTGATGGTAGGACCTCCGGGTACGGGTAAAACCCTGCTGGCCAAGGCTATTGCAGGTGAAGCCAAGGTGCCGTTCTTCACCATTTCTGGCTCCGACTTTGTTGAAATGTTTGTGGGCGTGGGTGCTTCCCGTGTCCGTGATATGTTTGAACAGGCCAAGAAGCAAGCACCTTGCATTATCTTCATTGATGAGATTGATGCGGTAGGTCGTCACCGTGGTGCTGGTATGGGTGGTGGTCACGATGAGCGTGAGCAGACACTTAACCAGTTGCTGGTGGAAATGGACGGTTTTGAAGCAAACGACGGTATTATCGTTATTGCTGCAACCAACCGTCCGGATGTTTTGGATCCTGCGCTGCTGCGTCCTGGCCGTTTTGACCGTCAGGTAGTGGTAGGGTTGCCAGACATTCGTGGTCGTGAGCAGATCCTGAAAGTACACATGCGCAAGGTGCCGATTGCTGACGACGTGGAGCCAGCTGTTATTGCCCGTGGTACTCCAGGCTTTTCCGGTGCGGATCTTTCCAACCTGGTGAACGAAGCTGCGTTGTTCTCTGCCCGTGCTAATAGACGCATGGTAGGCATGCACGAATTTGATCTCGCCAAAGATAAAATCATGATGGGTGCTGAGCGCAAGTCCATGGTGATGAGCGAGAAAGAGAAGCGTAACACTGCTTATCACGAAGCGGGTCACGCCATTGTTGGTCGTCTGGTACCTGACCATGATCCGGTATACAAGGTCAGTATCATTCCACGTGGTCGTGCGTTGGGTGTAACCATGTTCCTGCCTGAGGAAGATCGTTACAGTCAGAGTAAGGAGGCCCTGTTAAGTCAGATCTGTTCACTCTTCGGTGGTCGTATTGCTGAAGAAATGACGCTGGGCAAGGCGGGCGTAACCACGGGTGCTTCCAACGATATCCAGCGTGCGACCCAGATTGCCAGAAACATGGTGACCAAATGGGGTCTGTCAGAAAAGCTTGGACCGCTTCAGTATGATGATGAAGACGGGGAAGTTTTCCTGGGTAAGAACTATGGCAGTGGTGGCGGAAAGATGAATGTTTCCGGTGAAACTGCAAGACTGATTGATGAAGAAGTTCGTAGCTTTATAGATGAGTGTTACTCCACTGCAGAACGTCTTCTAGAGGAAAATCGCAGTAAGCTGGATATGATGGCTGATGCTCTGATGCAGTATGAAACCATAGATGCTGATCAGATTGATGACATCATGGAAGGTAAAAAGCCGCGTCCGCCTAAAGAATCTTCTGATTCTTCTTCAAATGGCGATGGCGATGCAGGTATTAAGGCTGAAGAGGCTCCTGAAGAGTCTGAATCATCCGGTGATACCGACGGCGATAATGATGAGAAGAAAGGACCTATTGGTGGGCCAGCTGGCGAACACTGATTCTTTCTGATCAAAGAAAAAGGCAGGATGAGAATCCTGCCTTTTTTTATATATCAATAGAAAAGAGATTATGTGCCTCTGGCTGGTTTATGCTGAGTTTGTTGTCTCTTGGCTGAAAAGTAACAAGAAGGCTTGAAATTCCTGTAGATTGACCTAAAACGAGCATTGAAGCTATACTTGTTTTTACCAGTGACTAGGAGTAGCTCCAGTCGTAAAGCTGGTCCCTAGTGGCCTACATGTCATTTCTTCTACGACCCTCTTCAGAGGGTCAGTGGTTGAAAACTCTTTTACTAGCTTTTGGTTTTTTGGTTTTCTTATCTACCCTTATTATGTGCAGTCAAGCACTAGTGCCTATATATACTCCGTTCATCCAGGGTTTATCGAAGGATGCTGGTCGAACACTTCAGCAGGCTCATTGCGAACGGTCTGGGGTATGGCGCCTCAAGTATCATTGTCCTCTTTTGAAATAGGTCACTTTGTATATATATCAATGTTGATATGTTGTAGCTTATTGGGAGCGAGGTAGTATGTATTCTGTACATATTGTTGGGAGGTTGTGTGAGTAAAAGAACACTAGAACAGGCATTTAATGCGGTGTTTCACGAGAAAGAATCTTTCAATGACTTTTGTGCAATGAATCATAGTCAAGAGGTGCTGTCTTTTTCAGCGAACTCTCGAGATCTTTTCCATCCGTCGCCTAAGCTCAAAAAGTACCTCAGATTCATCGATAAAGTTATCTTGAGATATCTTGAGAGAGATGATGTTGTTGTCCATTCATATATCAAAGGTAAAAGTGCTCTTACGGCGGTCGAGGCTCATGCTGGGAGTTCGCATTTTTTTATGACGGATATTAAGGCTTTCTTCTCAAATATTACTGATGTTGATGTCAGAGAAATATTAACTAGAAATGAAGGTAATGTGCCCATATCAGATATAAAAGAGCATATATCTCTATTGGTGGAAATGATGACATGGCAGGGATCTCTACCAGTGGGGTTTCCTACCTCGCCGCAACTAAGTAATGCTTTCTTGTTAAGATTTGATCAAAAGTTGCACCGTTATTGTGAAGGCAGAGGTTATACCTATACTCGCTACTCTGATGATATTGTTATCTCAGCAAAGTCGTTCGATGGCTTTGAACACTTATCTGAAACTATCCAGCTTCTATTAAATACTGCTGTGTCACCGTTGTTAAGGTTGAGTGATGATAAAACACGTTACACGCATACAGGGAATAAAGTAAAAATTTTAGGGCTTGTTGTGACTCAGGGCGGGAAAGTTACAATAGATTCTAAGTATAAAAGGCAGCTAGAAACATTGTTGCACTTTTATGTGACCGATAGAGAGCGGTTTGGCCGAGTTGTAGATGAAACATTGGCGGGGAAAGAGCATTCTTTATTCGGTTTATTGCACTATGCCCGATCCATTGATCCGAGTTATCTTGAAAAATTACAAAGAAAATATGGTGCTTATGCCTTACGTTCTCTAATGGAGGATAAGTGGCATGGCTGATGTTGTTGTAATTCGAAAGATTAAAGGTGTATCAGAATTACGAGTTGTTTTTGAGTTTCCTGACTCGAATATGATTGTTGTTACTGGAAAGAATGGTGTAGGGAAAACAACTCTGGTTAAAGCATTTCATGCGATTGTAAACCCAAAGGTTTTTGAAAGTTCTACCGTTCATAAAACAGTAGGTGAAGGCAGTGAGATTTATTTTGAGCTAGATGGCTTTTCGCCCTTCTCGTATACCTATCATAGTAGGCTAGGTGCGATTGATACTAAAGATGAGTTACCTGGTGAAGGAGCGGTTTTAGCTGAATTGCCTATTCCAAGCGGGCAAAGATTTCAGCACTTTTCAGATATTGCAGCTCAGAACTCGGAAATATCTGCTCGCAATGCTGCACAAGATTATGAGAGGGCTGATGAGTTAATCGCATTTCTTCATGAGGTTTATGGCGGGAATAAGTTTGATGACCTGAAAATGGTTCATATAGGAAAAGAGAATTATTATTTTATTCCTAAGAGTGATGCTACTTATATACGAGAAGATCACTTAAGCTCTGGAGAGTATTTCCTGATCCAGATATTCCGGCTCGTAACATCAAAGGCGAAACTAATTATTGTCGATGAGTTGGATGTGGCTTTAGATGCAGCTGCGCAGGTGAAGTTATTCAATGCTTTAAAGCCTTTACTACGACAATATGGCTCGCGCTTGATTGTTGTTTCCCATTCGTTAGCCTTTATGAATACTGTCGATGATGGAGGGTTGTACTACCTTGAAGATCACCATGATCAAGTGAGTCTGGAACAGCGTTCATTTGGGTATGTCAAAGCCGATCTGTACGGTTTTAAAGGGTTTGAGCGTTATATCTTAACGGAAGATCCTGTATTAGAAGGTTTTATAGAGTTTGTTATCAGGCATTTCTCAATAATGCCCTATTATCAGCATAAAACGATTGGTGTGGGTGGTATAAACCAGCTACGTATGATTGTTGATAAGAATGATTTGGATCAGTTGTTTTCAGATCCAGGGGGGGTTATGGCAATTGCCGATGGGGATACATACTCAGATCTTTGTAGGGGATATGAAGGTCAGACAGGAATGTTTTGTTCTCCGGTTCAGGATCTGGAATTATATATCTTTCAAAATCGAGAAGTGTTACTGCCAGATGTTGAGCGCCCCTCCTATCGAGAGTCAGATCAAGCTAAGAAAGCTTCAAAATCGTATTGGAAGTATTTGACAGTAGATAAAGGTATGAACGCAAATAAGCTATACGGTTTGATCGTCGAGCATAATGAAAGAGAAGCCAGGCAATTGGCTGACGAAATTAAGCGGTTCCTGAGTTTGGAGGATGTTTAGGGTTTTGAAAAAGAAAACATTAGCCCTATTTGGTATTCGTAGTTTGGGTATATGAAAAATGAAGAAATTGAAGTGTGCCGGGAAAACGCTGACCTTTGATCGCACTCTCGTTATGGGGATTCTTAATGTTACCCCTGACTCTTTCTTTGAAGGCAGTCGTTATCAGAGTCTGGATCGGGTGCTGAAGGTAGCCGAGCAGATGGTAGCTGATGGTGTCGATATTCTGGATGTAGGGGGTGAGTCTACTCGTCCGGGGGCGAGCGGTGCTGTTACGTGTGAACAGGAGCTTGAAAGAGTTGTTCCTGTTGTTGAGGCGCTCAATAAAAATTTTGATCAGGTGATTTCGCTGGATACAAGCTCTGCGCTTGTTATTGCAGAGGGGGCCGGGGCTGGAGCGGGTATGATTAATGATGTGCGTGCTCTCAAGCGAAAGGGCGCTTTAGAGGCGGCTGCGGCAACGGATCTTCCTGTTGTTTTGATGCATTCTTTAGTTGATCAGCCAGAGCCTGGCTTCGAACCTCATTATGATGATGTTGCGGGTGAGGTGAATGACTATTTGCTTGAGCGCGTTCATGCTTGTGAGGCAGCAGGTATTGATAGGGAAAGACTGGTGTTAGATCCGGGCTTTGGGGGCGGGATGTTTGGCAAAAAACCGACTTATGATTTGCAGTTGCTCAAGCATCTTGACCGTATTGTGGCGCAGGGTTTCCCTGTGTTGGCAGGTATGTCCAGAAAGTCATTTATAGCAGCTGTGCTCGATAAGCCTGCTGAAGAACGTCTAAATGCCAGTCTGGCTGTTGCTGTTATGGCAGCGCAGGCGGGTGCTCAAATTATTCGGGTGCATGATGTGGCTGAAACCGTCGATGCGGTTCGAATGGTGGACGCTGTTCGCAGAGCTTGAAGCTGATTTGTTCTCGGGTGCCGTTCACCCTGAGTTTGTCGAAGGAGGGGGAGTTGAGCTTCGGCAGCTCAGCCAGATCGGGTTTTGAGGGGAGCAAAGAAGTTGATTCCTTTCTTTGTCATTTGTAAGACAATCATTTCTATTAAGTCTTTATGACAGTCATGTAATAATTTATGGCATATCTTCAGTATTTTTTCTGTTCTGCCGCTCTATTGTGAGTAGGTTGAACATCATCTGTCTTCACCTGTCGCTCCTTTTTGTCTTTTGGTTTGAGAGTGCTGTCTGACTGCTGATTCAGGCATCAGGTTAATGAATAAGGGTTAGTTTATGAGTCGCAAATTTTTCGGCACCGATGGTATTCGTGGCAAGGTGGGTGAGTTTCCGATTACACCGGATTTCGTGCTCAAGCTGGGCTGGGCTGCCGGAAAAGTTCTGGCGGCAGAAGGTGAAGGTAAGGTAGTCATTGGCAAGGATACCCGTATCTCTGGCTATATGTTTGAGTCTGCTCTTGAGGCGGGCTTGTCAGCCGCAGGAATAGATGTATGCCTCACTGGTCCTATGCCAACACCTGCCATTGCTTATCTGACTCGCACTTTTAATGGTCAGGCCGGTATTGTTATCAGTGCGTCTCATAACCCTTTTTACGACAACGGTATTAAGTTCTTTGCAGGTAATGGTACCAAGTTGTCGGACGATGTTGAGGCTAAAATCGAAGCTCTGATGGAAGGTGAGATTGAAGTCGTTAACTCCGATGAGTTGGGCAAGGTGACTCGATTGGATGATGCTTCCGGTCGTTATATTGAATACTGCAAAGCCAGTACGGCTCATCATCTCGATTTGCGTGGCATGAGTATTGTGATTGATGCTGGTCACGGTGCTACCTATCAGGTGGGTCCTGCTGTTTTCAGAGAGCTGGGCGCTGATGTTCACTCCATTGGAATCACGCCGGATGGTCTGAATATCAATGAAGGTTGTGGTTCTACCCAGCCTGATAAGCTGGCTGAGATCGTCAAAGATCGTGGTGCGGATCTGGGCATTGCCTTCGATGGTGATGGCGATCGCGTCATCATGGTGGACGACAAGGGTGAAATTGTTGATGGCGATGAGTTGCTGTTTGTTATCGCGTTGGATCGTCGTCAGCATAGTGAGTTGAAGGGGGGGGTTGTCGGTACTCTGATGACTAATCTGGGGATGGAGAAAGCTCTGGAAGCTCAAGATATCCCTTTTGCTCGTGCCAAGGTCGGTGATCGTTATGTGAACGAGTTGCTGCTGAAGAATGACTGGCAGATTGGTGGTGAGTCATCGGGGCACATTATTTGCAGGGATGTCTCTACCACAGGGGATGGTATTGTTTCAGCACTGCAAGTGCTTAAAGCTATGGTTCGCTCAGGTAAAAAGCTGTCTGAGCTTCGTGGTGGGATGAGTAAGTATCCTCAGACCATGATCAATGTCCGGGTTAAAGAGAAAAAAGATACTGATAATGTGCCGGGTATTGTTGCAGCGGTTCAGCAGTCTGAAGCAGAGCTGGCTGGGCGAGGTCGTGTATTGCTGAGAGCTTCGGGTACTGAACCTGTGATTCGTGTCATGGTAGAGGGTGAGAATGCCGAAGAAGTGCGTGCTCATACTGAGAGGCTGGCAAAGGTAGTTGAGCAGGAAATGTCCTGATTATCACTTCTATAGACTGGCTGGATGATTTCCAGTCAGTCTGTTCAGTACTGCAGACATTCATTATTGAGCTATGTCAGCTTGGAGTAATCTCTTGCTTCTCTAAATTGTTCCCCTTAGGTAGAATCCGAAACCGGCGTGTCAAATTAGTGATATAAATCACGCTGAGGCCTGACAACTGTCGTTCGACAGAAACAGTCGTGAATACATGAATCGTTTTTATCACCTTGGGTGGTGGAATGTGTTTGCGATAAAAAATATAAAAAAACTTTTTTAGGGGAATCATTATGCGTCTTGTCGCTGCATTCTTTGCGTTGATCCTGCCTGCGCTCTCCTTTGCACAGAATTATTCCATTGGTACGGGTGGTCAGAGTGGTATTTATTATCCATTAGGAGGGGCTCTGGCAAAGGTTTGGTCCGATAAGGTTGAAGGGGTTAATGTTAAAGCAGAGGTTACAGCGGCCTCTGTTGAAAATACTATTAAAGTGGTTCGTGGCGATATGCTTGCTGGCATCGCGATGGGGAATGTTGTGCTGGATGCTTATGAGGGGGCAGGTCAGTTTCCGGGTGAAATGCCGGTAAAGGTGCTTTTTGCACTGTATCCGAACCTGGTGCATGCCCTGACGCTTCAGAATTCAGGTATCACTCAGCTTGCTGACCTAAAGGGTAAAAGGGTTTCTCTGGGGGCTCCGGGTTCGGGTACTGCTGTGACATCAGCTGCGCTCCTGAAAAGTATTGGAATTGATCCCAAAAAAGACATTCGCGCTGTTTATTTAAATTACTCAGAAACAACCAATGCTCTCGCAAATGGTCAGGTTGATGCCGGCTTTATTGTGGGTGGTCAGGGAGTGGGTGCTGTGACTCAGGTGGCTCTTACGCACAAAGTTCGTGTTCTGCCTGTCTCAGAAAAGGATCGTTCGAAGTTTATTGCTGAGAATCCAGCCTATAGCAGCTACACAATTCCGGGGGATGTCTATAACGGCGTAGGTCAGGTTGATACGTTGAGTATTTGGAATGTTCTGGTTGTGCGTGCAGATATGTCTGACGATATGGCGTTTAATTTGACCAAAGCTGCATTTGAAAACATGGGTGATGTTCGTAAGGTGGTTAAAGTCGTTGAAGCAACGACCAAGGCTAATGCCAGTCGTCTGTCGGGTGTGCCGTTGCATCCGGGTGCTGAAAAATACCTGAACTCAATTAACTGAGTTTGCGGGTGGCATGAATGAATAAAGTCGCAATTAAAACGCTGGGCTACCTGGTCCTCGTCTGTGCAGTTCTCCTGTCAGTGTTTCAGATCTGGCAAGGGATTACCTCGACAATTTCTGCCACCTATTTCAGGCCAGTGCATCTGGCCTGGGTCATGGTGCTGATATTCCTTCATTATCCTCTTCTGAAAAACGAAGAAAGTCGTTTTTTTGCACCTGTCAAATTGTTCGATCTGATGCTCGCTGTCGCAACCGTTGTAGCGGGCTTCCGAATTATTAATTTTGACTACAACGATATTAATTACCTTCTCTATGGTCTTTCTGATTATGATCTTTATGCTGGTGTCGTCTATGTGGGGCTGATGCTGGAGGCTTGTCGTCGGGCAGTAGGTTGGGTGATGGTGCTGATTGCTCTGTTGTTTCTGGCTTATAGTGGTTTTGGTGATCTGTTGCCAGGGGCGTTGGCTACCAAGAGTTACAGTATTCAGGAGTTGGTTCAGTTTCAGGTTTTCTCCAGCAATGGTGTGTTTGGTTCTGCCTTGGGGATTGCCGCGACCACAGTGTTTATCTTTGTACTCTTTGGTGCATTCCTTGAAGTGACCGGTGCGGGTAAGTTTTTTATCGATCTGGCCTTTGCTATTGCCGGTAAATATCGGGGAGGGCCTGCAAAGGCGGCTGTGATTGCATCGGCGGGACTGGGCTCTATCTCTGGTTCGGCCATTGCCAATACGGTGACCACAGGTTCCATTACTATACCAATGATGAAAAAGCTGGGTTATAAGCCTGAGCAAGCAGCAGGGATTGAAGCGGCTGCATCGACGGGGGGGGCAGATTATGCCGCCAATAATGGGGGCGGGTGCCTTCGTTATGGCTCAGTTTACCGGTGTGCCTTACAGCGACATTATGATTGCTTCTATTGCGCCCGCCATACTCTACTTCTTTTGTACCCTGTTATATGTGCACATCATGGCATGCAAGTTGGAGTTGCCAACAGTCAGCCGAACTGAAGCGGTCTGGAGTGTTATGAAGCAGGGGGCTCATTTTCTGATTCCGCTGATATTAATTACTGCACTGCTGATGATGGGGTATTCACCGCTGTTAGTGGGCGTGGCAGGTTGCGCCGCTATTTTGCTAACGGCTGCAATAAGAAGTCATAGTCGTGTAGGTGTCAGAAAGATTATTGAAGGTCTTAAATCCGGTGCGCTGCTGGCCTTGCCTATCTCAGTGGCTTGTGCAGCGGCGGGGATTATCGTGGGTGTGGTTGGTCAGACTGGCATTGGTTTGCAATTTACTCAGTTTGTTGTGGCGCTCTCAGGAGGTTATCTGTTTACTGCTCTGATTATGATCAGTCTTGTGGCGCTGGTGCTGGGAATGGGGTTGCCGGTCACGGCTGCTTATATTGTACTTGCGGTGATGGCGGTGCCTCTGCTGGGTGATTTTGGGCTGCCATTATTGACGTCCCATCTGATTGTTTTCTGGTTGTCTCAGACTTCAAACGTCACGCCGCCTATTGCGCTGGCTGCATTTGCAGGTGCGGGTGTTGCTAATGCCAGTCCCATGAAATCGTCAGTTGAAGCTTTTAAACTGGCAGCGGGGTTGTTTCTGATTCCTGTCATGATGGCTTATACGGGATTAATAAATACGGAAGGTGACTTTGCAGGGTTGGCTATAGCCGTTGTTCAGACTGTAGCCATTATTATTGCCATGGCTGTTGCTATAGAAGGGTATCTGATCAAGCGGTTATCTCTGCTGGAGAGGGGGGTAGCGTTTATCAGCTTGCCTATATTGCTTTTCAATCCTGCTGGCTTTGGTTTTGTCGGGGTTGCTGTTGTATCGGTGTTGTTATTTATGCAATGGCGAGGCGTGAGTAAGGGGTATTCCCGGGCTGCTTGAGTGAGGCGGGCGTGGCCCGCTTTTTCTGTCTTTTTGCTGTGCCAGATGGGTTGTAAAAGTGTTGGGGTGGTCGTTATTGTTATGGCTGAGGGTGTACTTGAATACTTGTCTACGTGCTTGATTGATCATGAATTTGTTGATTTTTAACAGGTGGTTGAAAATTGGCAGCAACAGAGCCCCGTACGGTTGTATAATAACGGCACCTGGGTTAGTATGCCGACCTCGCGAATGTTGAGGTGAGCAGTATGCGTCAGCCACTTGTTGCCGGTAATTGGAAGATGAACGGATCTCTCAAAGAGAATCGTAAATTGCTGGATGAGCTTGTTTCGGGCCTTAATACTAAAGCTGAAGTGCTGGTTTGTCCTCCTTCGGTTTACGCTCAAAGCATTTGTGAGCAGTTGGCTGGTAGTGCTATTAAGGTTGGTTTGCAGAATGTTTCTGACAAAACTTCCGGTGCATATACTGGCGAGGTTTCGCCTCTGATGGCTAAAGATCTCGGAATTGAATACGTGGTCATTGGTCATTCTGAGCGTCGCTCTCTGTTTAACGAGAGTGATGAGGAGGTTGCTGCGAAATTCTGTGCTCTGACTGATCAGAAGTTGGTACCTATTCTTTGTGTAGGTGAAACTCTGGAAGAGCGAGAAGCTGGCGACACCATGAATGTGGTGACGGCTCAGGTTGAGGCTGTGCTGCGGACTGCTGGTCCGGAGCGTCTGGCAAACTTTGTGATCGCTTATGAGCCTGTATGGGCTATTGGAACTGGGCTAACTGCAACGCCGGAACAGGCGCAGGAAGTACACGCTGTGATTCGCGGTTTGCTGGCAAAGCATGATCAGGCTATGGCTGACAGAACTCGTATTCTGTACGGTGGTAGCATGAAAGCAGCTAACGCTGCCGACCTGATTGCTTTGCCTGATGTTGACGGCGGTCTTGTGGGGGGAGCCTCATTGATTGCTGAAGAGTTCCAGGCGATCTGTCACGCTGCGGGATAGTGATGGAAACCATAATTCTTATTGTTCATGTTCTTGCCTCTGCTGCCGTAATCGGTTTGATTTTGTTGCAGCAAGGTAAGGGTGCAGAGACTGGTGCCAGTTTTGGAACCGGTGCGTCACAAACAGTGTTTGGTAGTCAGGGTACTGGCTCGTTCATGAGTCGCACGACAGCGATTCTGGCAGCAGTGTTTTTTGTGACCAGTTTTGCGTTGGCTATGGTAGCCAGGCAAAAGGCAGATAGCGTCGGTGACGCGGGTGTACCAGCGATTGTTGTTGAGGAATCAGTTCCGGCCGGAGACGCGCCGATTGCTCCGGAAACAGCGTCAGAAAAGAGTGTCGAGAGCGATGCTCCTGTGATAGAATCGCAACCCGTCGAAAGTGACGAGCAGAATAAAGAATCGTCTCTGCCTCCAGCCCAGTAGGGCTTAGCTTAAAGCAGGATGCAGTGATGATGTTTGCCCAGGTGGTGGAATTGGTAGACACGCCGTCTTGAGGGGGCGGTGGCCTAACGGCCGTGCGGGTTCAAGTCCCGCTCTGGGCACCAAATTACCATTAACTTTTTTAGTAAATGGAAGAGAAGTATCTGGTATATTGTTGTAAGGATTAAAAGACGTATCTACAGTTATGGCTTGTGATGCAAGTTCTTAGCTGGCAGTATACTGGAATAGGTTTGATGCGGGGTGGAGCAGCCTGGTAGCTCGTCGGGCTCATAACCCGAAGGTCGTCAGTTCGAATCTGGCCCCCGCTACCAAATGATTAAACCCCATTATGGGGTTTTTTATTAGGTGCGTCAGAGTCTTTCTCAGGGCTTGAAATGTTAGCCTTGATGAGATTCTAGGAGTTTGTTGAATTCATGCTCGATAGCGTGTCTTCGGCAGGCTCCTTAGTTGCGTCCAGCTGGAAAACTGGGTGCATAGAAGAGACAGGGCTTTTAAGCCCTTTTTTTGTTTTTGCAGACAGGTGTTTCCAACGTGGCAGGTAAGCAGTCGCAGCTGGAAGCATTGATCAGGCCCGTGATTGAATCCCTTGGCTATCAGCTTTGGGGGATTGAGTTTAAATCCCAGGGCAAGAACTCAATGCTTCGCATTTATATCGATACTCTTGAAAAAGACAAGGGTATTCAACTGGAAGACTGTGAAGTCGTCAGTCGCCAGATTAGTGGGGTTCTCGATGTGGAAGATCCCATCACGGAAGAGTATACCCTTGAAGTTTCTTCGCCCGGTGTGGACAGGCAGCTGTTTTCGCTTGAGCAGTATGTCGCATGGGCAGGAGCAGAAGTTAATGTGCGTTTGAGGATCCCTTTTGAGGGACGCCGCAGGTACAAGGGTATTGTTAAAGGGGTAGAAGACCAGGACGTGGTATTAATCGTAGATGACCATGAGCTGCTTCTTCCCATTGAGAGCATAGACAAGGCTCAGGTGATACCGAGATTCGACTAACTTCAGGCTCACAACTGGCAATGACCAGAAAAAGAGTGAGTACAAGGTTCAGGCCGGGTTGTTAGCCATTGTCTGCAACACAAAAGTTGATTACAGGCAAGGGCCTTCCCGGTTAACGGCCAGGGAAGTGTTGGCAAAGGCATGGACTGGTTCAGCATAGGCGAGGCAGAGCATGAGTAAAGAAATTCTGTTGGTCGTTGAGTCCGTTTCCAACGAGAAGGGCGTTCCACCCGAAGTAATCTTCGAAGCTATGGAGATTGCACTGGCGACAGCGACTAAAAAGCGTTACGAAACAGAAGTGGATATTCGGGTAGCGATTGACCGCAGTAGTGGTGAATACGATACCTTCCGTCGTTGGGCCGTGGTTGCGGACGAAGACTTCGAGTTTCCGGGCATGCACTTTACTCTGGATGAGGGTAAAGAAAAGGATGAGTCCCTGGAAATTGGTGGTGTCTGGGAAGAGCAGGTTGAATCTGTCGCATTTGGACGGATTGCTGCTCAGACTGCTAAGCAGGTCATTGTTCAGAAAGTGCGCGAAGCAGAACGAGCTCAAATGGTTGAGCAGTATCGTGACAAGCTGGGCGACCTGGTTAACGGAACCGTAAAGAAAACGACTCGCGACAGTATTATTGTTGATCTGGGCAATAATGCAGAAGCAGTAATGCGCAAAGACAGCGCGCTGCCTCGTGAAAACTTCCGTATGGGAAGTCATGTTCGAGCTCTGCTGAATGAGATTTCCACGGAAGGTCGTGGGCCTCAGTTGATGCTGTCCCGAACTGTGCCTGAAATGCTGATTGAATTGTTCCGCATTGAAGTGCCAGAAATTGCTGAAGAAGTTCTGGAGATAAAGGCTGCTGCCCGTGATCCAGGCTCCAGAGCAAAAATTGCCGTTAAAACAAACGACGGCCGCATTGATCCAGTGGGTGCCTGCGTAGGAATGCGTGGTGCTCGTGTACAGGCAGTATCCGGCGAGCTGGGTAATGAGCGTATCGACATTGTTCTGTACGACGAAAATTCTGTGCAATATGTGATCAATGCCATGCAGCCTGCAGAGGTTGCCTCCATCATCGTTGACGAAGATTCCGGAACCATGGATATCGCTGTCAGCGAAGATAATCTGGCCCAGGCCATTGGTCGTAGTGGTCAGAACGTTCGACTAGCCAGTGAATTGACAGGCTGGAAATTGAACGTCATGACAGAATCTGAAGCCGCTGCCAAGCAAGAAAAGGAAGCGGACAAGTTTAAACAGAGTTTTATTGATCTGCTCGATATCGATGAAGAACTGGCGCAGTTGCTGGTCGACGAAGGATTCACCACTGTTGAAGAAATTGCCTATGTCCCTCTGGAAGAGATGGTGGCGATTGAAGGCATGGATGAAGAGATCGTGGAACAGCTTCGCACTCGTGCGAAAGACAAGCTGCTGACCCAGGCCATTGCTCGAGAAGAAAAGTTAGATGGCGCACAGCCAGCTGAAGACCTCCTGACTATGGACGGTATGGATGAGGAGTTGGCACTGGAGCTGGCCAGCCGGGGTGTCATTACTATGGAAGATCTGGCGGAGCAGTCCATAGACGACCTTCTTGTTATCGAAGGTATGGACGAGACGCGTGCGGGTGAATTGATTATGACGGCGCGTGCTCCCTGGTTCGAGGAAGCTGGTAACTGAGCGGGCCACTGAGAGGAGAAGTGTTAATGGCAGAAGTAACCGTAGAACAACTCGCGAAGGTGGTCGGCGCTCCGGTCGAAAGGTTGCTGCAGCAGATGCAGGATGCTGGCCTGAAGCAGACCAAAGCTTCAGAAGCTGTATCGGATGCAGAAAAGAAGCAGTTGCTGGCTCACCTTAAAGGCGTTCATGGTGATCACACAGGTACGGCTGAGCCTACCAAGATCACTCTCAAGCGTAAAACTGTCAGTCAGATGAAAGTATCTGGCGGCGGTGGCGCTGGCAAGAAAAAAGTTGTTAACGTAGAAGTTCGTAAAAAGCGTACCTACGTCAAGAACGAAAAGGCTGAAGATCAAAAGCCGGAAGAAAGACAAGCACGCAGTGACTCTCGTCGTGATGGCGATCGTCCACAGCAGCGTCGTGATGGAGATCGTCCGCCTCGCCGTGACGGGGATCGCCCTCAGCAGCCTCGCCGTGATGGCGATCGTCCGCAGCAGCGTCGTGATGGAGATCGTCCACCACGTCGTGACGGAGATCGTCCACAACAGCCTCGTCGTGAGGGTGACCGTCCTCAGCAGCGTCGTGATGGAGATCGTCCACCGCGTCGTGACGGAGATCGTCCACAGCAGCCTCGTCGTGATGGAGATCGTCCACCACGTCGTGATGGTCCGTCGGCACCTAACTTTGACCCGACTGCAGCACCTATTCCTGCTCCAGAAGGTGAAAAGCGAGGCCGCAGCCGTAAGGCTAAAGATCGTCGTGATGAGCCTCGTGAAGAGCGTGGTCGTCGTGGTGAGAAACGTGGCGGACGTAACACTGGTCGCAGGGATGACCGTCGTGGAGGCGGCCGTAAGGCAGCTCGCACTATCACGCCAGAATCTATGGCAGCTCACGGCTTTACCAAGCCAACAGCGCCTGTGATTCGTGAAGTGTCCATTCCTGAGACGATCACTGTTGCTGAGCTGGCTCAGAAGATGGCCATCAAAGCTGCTGACGTCATCAAGGTGATGTTCAAGATGGGCTCCATGGTGACCATCAACCAGGTGATTGATCAGGACACCGCTTCCATTGTTGTGGAAGAGATGGGCCATACCTTCAAGTTGGCCAAAGCTGACAGCATTGAAGACTCTCTGACTGAAAGTCAGGAAGGCGAAGTTGTTGAGTTTGAAGGTAAGCCTCGTGCGCCGGTTGTGACTGTAATGGGTCACGTTGACCACGGTAAGACCTCTCTGCTGGACTACATTCGTAAGAGTCGTGTGCAGGCCGGTGAAGCCGGTGGTATTACCCAGCACATTGGTGCTTACCATGTGGATACGCCACGCGGTATGGTTTCTTTCCTTGATACTCCTGGACACGCAGCGTTTACTGCTATGCGTGCTCGTGGTGCCAAGGCAACCGATATTGTTATTCTGGTTGTTGCTGCGGATGATGGTGTTATGCCGCAGACTGAAGAAGCTGTTCAGCATGCTAAGGCTGCAGGTGTACCTCTGGTTGTTGCAGTTAACAAGATGGATAAAGAGGGTGCCGACCCTGATCGTGTGAAGAATGAATTGTCTGCACACGGTGTTATTCCTGAAGACTGGGGTGGTGATACTCAGTTCATGCATGTTTCTGCACTGACCGGTGAAGGCATCGACGACCTGCTGGAAGCCGTTGTTCTTCAGGCGGAAGTTCTGGAATTGTCAGCACCTGATGAAGGTCCTGGTAAGGGTGTTGTTGTTGAATCTCGTCTTGATAAAGGACGTGGTCCAGTAGCTACGGTTCTGGTTCAGTCTGGTGATCTGCAGCAGGGTGATAATATCCTGGTAGGTCAGCAGTACGGTCGTGTTCGTGCGATGCTGGACGAGAATGGTAAGGCGATTAAGAATGCCGGTCCTTCTATTCCTGTTGAGATTCTGGGTCTGGATGGTACTCCGGATGCAGGTGACGAACTGATTGTGGTTAAGGATGAGCGTAAAGCTCGTGAAATCGCACTGTTCCGTCAAGGTAAGTACCGTGAAGTTAAGCTGGCTCGTCAGCAGGCTTCCAAGCTGGAAAATATCTTCTCCAGCATGGGTACCGAAGAGAAGAAGACGCTCAATATTGTTCTGAAAGCAGACGTGCGTGGTTCTCTTGAAGCTTTGACTACCTCTCTGGAAGAGCAGGGTAACGACGAAGTTCAGGTTAAGGTTATTTCCGGTGGTGTCGGTGGTATCACTGAGACTGACGCGAACCTGGCGTTGGCTTCCAATGCAGTGATTGTCGGCTTTAACGTGCGTGCAGATGCTTCTGCCCGTAAGGTTATTGAGACAGAAGAGCTGGATCTGCGCTACTACAGTGTTATCTACGACATCATTGAAGATGTGAAGAAAGCGCTGAACGGTATGCTGGGCTCTGATACCCGCGAACAGATCGTAGGTACTGCAGAAGTTCGTGATGTCTTCCGTTCACCGAAGTTTGGTGCGGTGGCTGGTTGTATGGTGGTTGAAGGTACTGTTTACCGTAACGATCGTATCCGTGTACTGCGTGACAACGTGGTTATCTTTGAAGGTGAGCTGGAATCCCTGCGTCGCTTCAAGGATGACATGCAGGATGTTCGCGAAGGTATGGAATGTGGTATCGCGGTGAAGTCCTACAACGACGTTAAGCCAGGCGACAAGATCGAAGTGTACAAGACTGTTGAAGTCAAGCGTACCCTTTAATGAGGCACGGCCGATCTGATCAAGCTCAGTCGGTTCCTAAACATAAAAGCCCGCAGCTGAGACTGCGGGCTTTCTCATATCAGCAGGATGCCAGATGCGTGGGCAGTATGTGAATGCTGGACCAGACCTTATCTCTGAATAGGGGTGATAGGTTATTTGGGAGAGCACCTGGCGTTCCCGAATGAAAGGCAGTATTTTTGACTGCCTTGCAGGATTTAATCCCCAATGGCTAAAGAATACAGTCGAACCCAGCGAGTTGCGGACCAGATTCAGAAAGAACTGGCTCAGCTGATTCAGCTGGAGATGAAAGATCCCCGTTTAGGTATGGTGACCGTCAGCGCAGTAGAGGTTTCCCGCGACTTGGCATTTGCCGACGTGTTTGTTTCTTTCCTGGGTGTTGATGACCAGGAAAATGTTGATGAGAATCTTGAGGTGATGCAGAGTGCTGCCGGATTTCTGCGCAGCCAGCTAGCCCGTTCCATCAAATTGCGTACTATTCCGCAGTTGCGTTTCCGTTATGACAACAGTCTGCGACGTGGTGCGTATTTGAGTGAGCTGATTGCAAAAGCTCGTTCTGGTGACAGTGATCATCAGGAGTCTGACTAAGGATAGCGATCTGTCTATTCTTGGTCAGACTCCTAGTCTGAGGAGTAATTGATGTCCAAGCGCAGGCGTAACCGTGGCCGCAAGGTTGACGGTATTATTGTTGTGAATAAGCCTAAGGGCGGCAGTTCCAACGATGTTCTGCAACGCGTCAAGCGGCTTTATGGCGCAGCCAAGGCTGGTCATACCGGGAGTCTTGATCCGCTGGCAACCGGTGTTTTGCCTGTTTGTCTGGGTGAGGCGACGAAGTTTTCACAGTATTTGCTTGAGTCCGACAAATCCTACAGAACGGAAGTAAAGCTGGGTATCCAGACTGAAACGGGTGACCGGGAAGGCGAAATTGTTGAACAGCGCCCGGTTAATGTAACCCGTTCGGATGTTGAAGCCATACTTGATCGTTTTCGTGGAGAAGTTGATCAGGTTCCCAGCATGTATTCCGCTCTGAAGCACAATGGTGAGCCACTTTATAAGCTGGCACGTCAGGGGATTGTTGTTGAGAGGCCGTCGCGTCGAATCACTATTTATCGCCTTGAACTGCTTGATTTCGAAGGTGACCGGCTGATTCTTGAAGTGGATTGTTCCAAAGGTACCTACATTCGCACTTTGGCTGAAGATATTGGTGCGGCTCTGGGGTGTCTTGGTCATGTTGCTGAGCTTCATAGAGTCAAAGCGGGTCCGTATACGGAACATCAGTCTCATACGCTGGAAGAGCTCGAAGAAATTCGTGATAGTGGTGGGCACAAGGCGCTGGATGACCTGCTGCTGCCACTGGATACTTCTGTGAGTGACTGGCCTCAGATTCGTCTGGGCGCTACAAGCAGTTATTACATCAGTCAGGGGCAGCCGGTTCAGGTACCTCAGGCTCCAACCAGTGGTAGTGTTCGTATCTACGGTCAGGAGCAGGTTGAGGGGCAGGTTGAGGGGCAGAAAGTGCTTCGATTCCTTGGGATTGGTGAAATTGATGAAGATGGCCTGGTGGCACCTAAGCGATTAATCAATTCTGGAAATTGATTAAGGTGGGGTTATTGGGCTCTGCTTCGTGGGGTTTTAACAGACTGGCTTCCATCTTGAAGTTGGTGTTAGAATGCGCCACTTGGTTGACAGTTGCTGCTGTCAGACGTAAAGGCTGGCTGTAAATATGCACGGTCGTGCCTGTTTTTAATGCATATTATCTGGAGTATAAAGCAATGGCTTTGACTGCTGAAAAGAAAGCGGAAATCATCAAGGATTTTGGTCGCACTGAAGGCGACAGTGGTAGCCCTGAAGTACAGGTTGCGCTGCTGACTGCAAACATCGAAGGTTTGCAGGGTCACTTCAAGGCGAACCATAAGGATCACCACTCCCGTCGTGGTCTGATTCGTATGGTAAACCAGCGTCGTAGCATGCTGACCTACCTGAAAGGCAAAGACGTTGAGCGCTATCGCTCTCTGATCGAGCGCCTGGGTCTGCGTCGCTGATGTCTATAGCGTTATAGATTTAGACGCAGGAGCATACTTTGGGTTGTACCGCAATGTTCAACTCAGGGTTGTGCAGAAATGCATTGAGTAGCCTTGAGCCCAATAAATGTGTTTCTGTGCAACAAAGCACCGCCGGCTTCCTTTGTGAGGCAGGCGGTGTTTTGCATTATTGGTGGTGAGAAAACTGAGAACTCATGAAACATCATTGCTGTTGATGTCTTGAGTTTTTTTGCCGCCGGCGGCCGTGAGAGAAGAAAATGATTTTGTCGTCCTTGGGAAGGAAATTATTCTCAGGATAAAGTGTATAATGAAGTCTTCACTTTTCTTGTGGTTAAAAAAACCATAAATGCAGCAATGTTTTATGGTTTCAAAGAATGAGGACAGCTCATTCTGAATTGATGCATCAGCACTCCGGTTGTCAGTAGGGGGTGCAATTCCAAGTCTGTCTGGGTAGGCAGAGTCTGTACATTATCCAGAAGGTTTAGAATTGCATCTGTCACACCGCTATGACCGGGTACTGTATTTCTTTATTCACACTTAATAGGAAAACGTTGTGAATCCGGTAATTAAAACATTTCAGTTTGGTGGCCAGACCGTAACTCTGGAAACCGGCCGTATTGCTCGTCAAGCTTCAGGTGCTGTCCTGGCTAAGATGGGTGATATCGCTGTTCTGGCAGCCGTAGTAGGTGCCAAGCAGGCCAAAGAAGGTCAAGATTTCTTCCCTCTCTCTGTGCATTATCAGGAAAAAACTTACGCTGCTGGTAAGATTCCTGGTGGCTTCCTGAAGCGTGAGTCGCGCCCAAGCGAAAAAGAAACTCTGACTTCTCGTTTGATTGATCGTCCAATCCGCCCACTGTTTCCAAAAGGTTTCATGAATGAAGTGCAGGTTGTCTGTACTGTCATGTCTACCGACAAGCAAAATGATCCTGATATTGTTGCTATGGTTGCTACTTCAGCGGCTCTGGCTATTTCAGGTGTTCCATTTGACGGGCCGATCGGTGCCGCTCGTGTAGGTTTCACTGAAGAAGAAGGCTACCTGATAAACCCAAGCTATGAAGTGCTGAAGGGTTCTGAGCTGGATATGGTTGTAGCTGGTACCAGCGACGCTGTACTGATGGTTGAGTCAGAAGCTAAAGAGCTGACCGAAGATGAAATGCTGGGTGCAGTACTGTTTGCTCATCAGGAGTATCAGTCAGTCATTCAGGCGGTTCAGGAATTGGCTGCAGAAGTTGCCAAGCCTCGTTGGGATTGGGAAGCGCCCGCTGAAAATGTGCAGCTGAAAGAACAGGTTGCGGCTTTTGAAGGTAAGATGCGTGAAGCGTATCAGATCACCATCAAGCAGGATCGTCAGGCTGCAATCAATACACTGCGTCAGGAAATGCTGGAATCTCTGGCAGGTGAAGGCAGTGCTTTTGACACTTCGGATGTTGAGAAGTCGTTCAGTAAGCTCGAAAAAAATGTTGTTCGTGGCAATATCATTAATGGTATGCCTCGTATCGATGGTCGTGATACCAAGACTGTTCGTGGTATTGATGTTGAGGTGGGTGTTCTGCAGAAGACTCATGGTTCTGCTTTGTTTACCCGTGGTGAAACTCAGGCCATTGTTGCTGCAACTCTGGGTACAACCCGTGATGCTCAGATCGTAGATAACCTCGAAGGTGAAATCAAAGATCCCTTCATGCTGCACTACAACTTCCCTTCCTACTCTGTAGGTGAGTGTGGTCGTATGGGTGCGCCAGGTCGTCGTGAAATCGGTCATGGTCGTCTGGCTCGTCGTGGTGTTCAGGCTGTTCTGCCTACACTGGAAGAGTTTCCGTACACTGTTCGTGTTGTTTCCGAAATTACTGAATCCAATGGTTCCAGCTCCATGGCTTCTGTCTGTGGTTCTTCTCTGGCACTGATGGACGCAGGTGTGCCACTGAAGGCGCCGGTTGCTGGTATTGCAATGGGTCTGGTTAAAGAAGGTGAGAAGTTCGCCGTTCTGACTGACATTCTGGGTGACGAAGATCACTTGGGTGATATGGACTTTAAAGTCGCGGGTACTTCTGAAGGTATCACTGCTCTGCAGATGGATATCAAGATTGCCGGTATCACTGAGGAAATCATGGAAATTGCTCTTGAGCAAGCCATGGAAGCTCGTTTGCACATCCTGGGTGAAATGAACAAAGTAATCGGTACAGCTCGTACAGAACTGAATCCGAATGCACCTATGACCATGTCACTGAAAATTGATCCAGACAAGATTCGTGACGTTATTGGTAAGGGCGGTTCTACTATTCGCGGTATCTGCGATAAAACCGGTGCTTCTGTTGATATCGACGACAGTGGTATGGTTCAGATCTTTGCTGAAAACAGTGAAAAAGCTCAAGCTGCTTTCGATATGGTGCACGGCATTACTGCCGAAGCTGAAATTGGTAAAATTTACACCGGTGAAGTGACCCGTATTCTTGATTTCGGTGCCTTCGTCAGTGTTCTGCCAGGAAAAGATGGTCTTGTGCATATTTCCCAGATCGCTAATGAGCGGGTTGAGAATGTGACAGATTACCTGAAGGTTGGTCAGACGGTTGATGTTGTTGTTCTGGATATTGACTCCCGTGGTCGTATCAAGCTGAGCATGAAAGAAGTAGAGCGTGCGAGAGAACAGCAGAGCTGATTCTGAACGTATAGCTTTATAAAAAAACAGGAGCCATTGGCTCCTGTTTTTTTATGTCTTAAGACAACTGAGCGTGGCTGTTTTTAGTGGGAAAGAGGTAGAATACAAAAGCTTTTTCAACGGTTTGAAGCCAGTTAAGTATTTGATGTTTGCAAAATTTATTTAAAAAACACTGGCAGTCCAAGAATAATAAAATGACAAGGTGTATGGGATGGCTGAGGCGGTCAATTGCCAGTATCACAAGAGTAATCCGGCGGTATGGCATTGTGGAAGTTGTCAGAAGCATTATGGTGAGTGTTGTGTTCCAGTGGTGCCAGAAGGTTATGACCAGCCGCTTTGCACGCTCTGTAATCATGAGATGATTTATCTTGGGGCGGCTCACTCTGCCGAGCCATTCTGGCTGAAGATTAACGATTTCTTTTTATATCCTGTCAGGATCTCCAGTATGGCCTTTCTGGCCGTCTGTATACTGATTGGTTTTGTGATGCCTTATACCGGTCCTTTCATACTGCCTTTAAGTATTCTGTTGATGTGTGTTTTGACTAAATACTCATTACAGATCATTGAGTCAGTCAGTTTGGGGGATTGGGAGCCGCCCAATTTATCAGAAGCTTTTTCCAGTGAAGGTATGAGTCTGTTTTTCAAGCAGATGGGGGTTTTCCTGGTGGCGGGACTGGCTTTGTATTTCTTGAGTTCACTGGGCGTGTTCGTTGTTTTAGGTGCTGTGGCTTTAATGCTGTTGGGCTTGCCTGCTTCCATGATGATTCTTGCCAGAGAACATACTCTGACTGCGGCAGTTAATCCTATCAAGATTGCTTTTGTTGTTTCAGCCATTGGCTGGCCTTACCTGCTGCTCTATTTTTTTCTAATCGTTCTCTATGGTGGGCCGGGTTATTTTATAGGTGGTCAGGAAGAGGTTTCGTCTCTATTTGCTGCGGCCTCGTCGTTGTTGGGAGGGTACTTCTCCTTTGTGATGTGCGCCATGATGGGGTATTGCCTGTATCAGTATCAGTCTGAGCTGGGTTATGCGGCAGAAATGGAGAGCGAAGAAGGCATTTCGGAAGAAGAGTATCAGAGTAAAAAAGCGCTGTCTGACGGTTTGATATTCATGCGTGAAGGTCGCGAAGAAGAGGCTTTGAAGATTACCAAGCAGGCTTTGGAGCGTGACCGTTCAGATATTCAACTGAATAAGCGCTTTTTTAGGCTATTACTGCTCTCGGCGCCAGATCAGGCTTTGATTAAGTTTGGTGAAAAATACATTCAGCGTCTACTGATTCTACGCCGAGATCATGAAGCTGCAGATGTTTATCTGGATATGAAGGGGAGGATGAAATCCTATTTGTCACCGGTTCCGGGTGAGCGGTATCGCCTGGCTGAAGCATTGGCCCAAAAAGGAAAAGTCAGGGAGGCTGTAGGATTGCTGTTTAATCTTCATAAACTGTTTCCAGATTATCAGCAGCTTCCAGAAGCCTATATGCTGATCGCCAGGTTGCTCAGTGAAAACATGAATAATGATGAGCAGGCCAATAAGTATCTGGAGTTCATTATTCAGAAATTTCCTGACCACCGTATTGCTAAAGAAGCCTGGGAGTACAGGAAGGTTATTGAGTCGTTGTCAGCGACGACAGAAGCTTGATCAGATTCTGATAGCGCTGGTCATTCTTGCCGCGATAGTGGCTGGCCAGTTCATCAATACAGGGTATCAGGTTCTCTTTGTCGTCTGTGATTGCAAAGGCTGTCTGAATGACTTGGTAGGCCTCTGAATAATAGCTGGACTTAATTAACCGATTGATCCAGAAAGCGCTGAGTTTCCCGTTTTTAAGCAGTGTGGGTGACTCGCAGTATGAAGGCGTTATTGAGGCGATAAGAGCGTTGTTTGCCTCTGTTCTGGGTAGTTTGATAATTGATAATACCAGCTGATGGAAGCTTTTATTGCGGTTTCTCTTTTTCAGTGAGTAGAGTCTTTCCAGAATATCAGGATTACCCGGGTGATCCTGGTTCAGTTTTTCGGCCAGTTGCATCGCTTTGTCATGCTGTAGCTGATTGATTAAATCATCAATCGCCATAATAGGGTCAAAGGTTTTCGTTTTTGTATTTTCCTCCAGCTTTGTTTCAACCAGATTTAACCAGGGGCGTGCAGCTAGAGTAATGATGACGCCGCTGATGAGTCCTCCCATGTGGGCCCAGTAATTGATGTTAGTGTTGCCAAATACTTGTCCAATGACTTCTTTTCCCAGCCAGAATGGGAAGATAATTAATGCCGGTGCTTTCATGAAGTTGAAGTAAGGGCCAATCCAATAGAAAAACTGAATTCTACGAACCTGGTAGGCGCCCAGGTAAGCGCCCATTAGGCCAGCGATAGCGCCTGATGCTCCTACTCCAAAACCTTGTTCGCCCCATTGCATGGCCCAGTAAAGACCGGTGGCTGCAAAACCGGTTGCTAGATAGGTGGCAAGGTAGGCGAGTCGGCCCATAACAGCTTCTAGGGCAAAGCCGAAAATAAAAAGAAAAATCATATTGCCCAGCAGGTGGCCAAAGTCGCCGTGGAGAAACATGGATACAAAGGCATCGATCAATGAAGGTTGAGCAGGGTTAAAGCCGAAGTCTATATAGCTCAGCTGATTTCGAAGCTGTTCAAACGACTCTCTGTCGTCTTTCCACTGGCTGCCTGTGAGCTCGGGCTGTGTTCTCAGGTGTTCTTCAAACTCCATATCATGCATCAACTGCATGGTGAGGATCATATTTGCGTCTTCGCTGTCCAGGGGGATTCTGGCCCAGTCTTCAGGCTTATTCTGACTAAGGTATTCAGAATATAGAGTCTTCTCTGTCTCTGAATGAGGCATCTTCTCATAGGTTTCCATTAGCTCAGGGTAGATCGATTGGTCTTTGAGTTGGTAACCAAAAAAGACAACGCAGTTGATAATGATCAGTAGTAGGGTGATAAGAGGTGGGTCTCGCCAGTCCAGCTTTCTCTCGGCGGGAATAATCAGCATTGTGCATCCTGCAGCAGTTCTATTTTTATTGTGGGGTATTTTTATAGTGTCGTATTGTATATCAGAGCTTTTGGCGGGTATAGCTATAGGGGGGCTTCTACAGGCTCGGCCCGAACGGATTTGACAGGGTTTATACTTTTTGTTGGTTGCTGTCGTTTATAGGGGGGTGTGTTTTCTGGCAAGCATAAAAAAACCGTGCCTAAGCACGGTTTTTTGCACTCGAGAATCTGGAGGTGTTACTCGTCCAGGAAGCTTCTCAGGTGATCTGAGCGCGTTGGGTGACGCAGCTTTCTTAAAGCTTTGGCTTCAATCTGACGGATACGCTCACGGGTAACGTCGAACTGCTTGCCCACTTCTTCCAGAGTGTGGTCAGTGTTCATGTCGATACCAAAACGCATGCGCAGAACCTTCGCTTCACGAGCTGTCAGTCCAGACAGTACGTTGCGGGTAGATTCTTTCAAGCCAGTGCCTGTAGCGCGATCGATAGGTGACTGAATAGTCGCGTCTTCGATAAAGTCGCCCAGATGGGAATCTTCATCGTCACCGATTGGAGTCTCCATGGAAATCGGTTCCTTGGAGATCTTCAGTACCTTGCGGATCTTGTCTTCTGGCATTTCCATGCGAATAGCCAGCTCTTCAGGAGTAGGTTCGCGACCCATCTCCTGCAGCATCTGTCTGGAAATACGGTTCAGCTTGTTGATGGTCTCAATCATGTGAACCGGGATACGAATGGTTCTGGCCTGGTCCGCAATAGAGCGGGTGATGGCCTGACGAATCCACCAGGTGGCATAGGTCGAGAACTTGTATCCACGACGGTATTCGAACTTGTCTACCGCTTTCATCAAGCCGATGTTGCCTTCCTGAATCAGATCCAGGAATTGCAGGCCTCGGTTGGTGTATTTCTTGGCAATAGAAATAACCAGACGCAAGTTGGCTTCAACCATCTCTTTCTTGGCGCGACGAGCTCTGGCTTCACCCAGAGACATTCGACGGTTGATGTCCTTGATCTGTACCAGTGTGCAGCCAAACTCTTTTTCAATCGTGATCAGCTTCTTCTGGGAGCGAACAATTTCATCCCGATAGTTATTGATGGCGTCAGAATATCCAGCGCTACCGGAGGTGACGTCATCAATCCATTTAAGACTGGTTTCATTTCCCGGGAATGTGCTCAGGAAAATCTTGCGAGGCATTTTCGCACGACGAACACAGAACTGCATGATGGCACGTTCGTTTCGACGAATGATATCCAGAGTGTTTCTGATGCGGAAGACCAGCATATCAAAGATACGAGGTACCAGCTTCAGAGGCATGAAGGCTTCAGTCAGTTCCTCCATGGCCGCTTTGGCTTCTTTAGAGCCAAAATCATGCTTTTCCAGAGTGCTCAGAACTTTTTCGTGTCCGGCACGAAGTGCGCCGAAACGTTCTGCAGCTTCTTCCGGGTCCAGGCCGCCAGCATCTTCATCGTCATCATCATCGTCATCGGAATCGTCGTTATCAAACTTTTCCTGGATGGTTTCAACAACAGGTGGGGCTGGGACGGGATCGGAATCAGGGTCGATGTAGCCACTGATCAGGTCGGTCAGACGGCCTTCTTCTTCTATGATTCGATCGTATTCGTCCAGAACAATCTGAACGGATCCTGGGAATTTAGCCAGGGCTGACATGACTTCACGCAGCCCTTCTTCAATCCGTTTGGCGATTTGAATTTCGCCTTCACGGGTAAGCAGTTCAACCGTGCCCATTTCACGCATGTACATGCGGACTGGGTCTGTGGTTCTGCCTGCTTCCTGTTCAACAGCTGCTAGAGCTGCCGCTGCTTCTTCGGCAGCGGCCTCATCGGTATCGGCTTCTGCCAACAACAGGGTATCGGCGTCCGGCGCTGTTTCGTAGACGGTGATACCCATGTCATTGATCATGCGAATGATATCTTCAACCTGATCAGGATCAGAGATGTCTTCAGGAAGATGGTCATTCACTTCAGCGTAAGTCAGGTATCCCTGTTCCTTACCGCGAGAGATAAGCTCTTTCAGTCGGGATTGTTGTTGCGAGTTAGCTGACATATCAACCCTTTAACAGCGAAAGTGGAGTGCCGGACGAAAAAAACGTAAGCTGGCAATTATAGCTCAAAAACATGAGGTTTTCCACAAGGAAGCGCAAGAGAGCGCACTTTCGTGGAGCTGCACGATGTTCAGTGGACGAGGCACCGGAAATACGGTCCATGAAAAACTACACATGGTGAGGGTCCCCTTCCGTGGCTTTTTACCGTAAAAGCACCTGCTCACAATAAGTGAATCTATAAGATGCTTTTTTCGCTCATGGCTGTTTCAGACCGGATTCAGAATCAGGTGTGTGGTCAATAACGGCTTCCCACATAGCACAGTGAAGTTCAAGTATACCTAAAAATACGTGCGTCGCCATAAATAAACCGATAAAAAAACAATTTACACTATGCTTACAGGTGGCGGGAAAAAAGGGCTTTTGTCGTTCAATTTGGGGTTTTTTATTGTTTCAGGTTTGTGCTTATTTGGAGGTGTTGGTTGAGGGTTTAATGCCGAGCTTTTTCTTTTTCTTCTCAAGTAATGCTTCAAGAACGCTGCGCTGAGCTGAGTCAATCTGCCCTGGTTTTTTTTGAGAAAAGGTTTGTTTCAGAGAGTGTGCTGCCTGTTTGTGTTCAAGTTCCCTGACGGTATCCCTGATGCGTTCTATTGCTTCGTGGAACTCTTCGTCATTGGGTTGGTGTCCCAGCTCCAGTGAGGCGATCTCTTGCAATCGGATGCCGTGTTGGGTTCCATGCCATTGTGCAATTAAGGCGATGGTAGGAAGTTTGGGTTGTTCCTGAAGTGTTTTGATCAGGGCGATGAGTAGTTGTGTGTCGGGGTGTTCGTCACCTTCCAGTTCATTAATGGCTTTAACGGCAGTTGCCAGTTCCGGGTTACATAGCAGGTGTCGGATGGCGTAGATAGATCGGCCTACCTTGAGTGGGGCTGGTGCGACAGGTTGCTCATTCTTTTCCTTGAAACCCTTTTTGAAAGGTTTGCGCTCAAAGGTGCGTTCCTGGGGTTGGAAGTTGTGACTGATATCCGGCTCGTAATGAGCTTCGGAGTAATAATCTGCCTCGGCGGGTACTGAGTAGTTGTCGTATGTGGGTTTTTCTATTACCGGCTCAGGGTCGTTCTTCTTGTTCAGGTAGGTTTCAAGTGTGTCGGTATTCAGTCCGGTGATTTCTGACAGTCGTTGCATCAGCATCTGCTTGAACAGGCCGTCGGGAATTTTGTGCAGATGTGGTTGGGCATCGGTTGCCAGTCTTGACCGACCATCCATAGTGTTGAGGTCAATTCCGTCGCTGAGTTCTTTGAACAGAAATGTATCAAGACTCAGTGCGGTGCTTTTGATTCGCTCAAGAAAGGCGTCAGAGCCTTCTTGTCTAACCATGCTGTCCGGATCTTCTCCCTGAGGTAAAAACAGAAAGCGAGCTTGTTTTCCGTCTTCCATATAAGGAAGGGTTGACTCAAGGGCTCGCCATGCCGCTCGCCTGCCAGCGTCATCGCCATCAAAGCAGAATACGATTTCCGATACGGTTTTGAAAAGTCTCTGCATATGATCCAGCGTTGTGGCTGTACCCAGAGTGGCAACTGCGTTGTTGATTCCCTGTTGAGCGAGAGCAACGACATCCATATAGCCTTCAACCACCAGGATTCTTTCCAGGTGTCGATTGTGCTTTTTGGCTTCATACAGGCCGTAAAGTTCCCGTCCTTTGTGAAAGATGGGAGACTCGGGAGAGTTGAGGTATTTGGGTTTTGCGTCGCCCAGTACTCGGCCACCAAAGGCAATAATCCGTCCCCGGGTGTCATGAATCGGAAACATGATGCGATCGCGAAAGCGGTCATATCGGCTTTTGGTTTCTTCTTTTTCGACCAGCATGCCAGTAGTGACCAGTTGGTCTTCTTTTTCCTGATTCTCGGACAGGTGGTTCTGGAGGTTGTTCCAGCCAGGAGGGGCAAAGCCTATTCCGAAGCGTTTGCATGTCTGGCCATCCAGGCCTCTCTGTTTCAGGTATTGAATGGCTCTGGGAGCATCCTGAGCTTTTCTTAGCTGCTCATTGTAAAAATGGTTGGCCTTGTTCATCAGCTCATAAAGCGGGCTGTGGTCAGGTCCTCTTTTTTGGTTGCTCTGCTCTCTGGGGACTTCCAGGCCGGCCAGACTGGCCAGTGAATCCACTGCTGCAGGAAAGTCGAGATGGTCGAAATCCATAACAAAACCCATGGCATTACCGCTGGCACCACAGCCAAAACAGTAATAAAACTGTTTTTCCGGGCTGACAGTAAATGAAGGGGTTTTTTCCTGGTGAAAGGGGCAGCAGGCGGAGTAGTTGCGACCGGTTTTCTTGAGTTTTACCCGGCTATCAACAATATCTACAATATCCAGGCGGTTCAGCAGATCGTCAATAAATGTTTGGGGGATGCGTCCGGCCATAAATGCCCACAGGGGTAGCAAGTGCCAGCCCCAGCTATGGAATGAAAAAGCTGGTGCCAGAAATTCTGATAGAGGTTCGATGTTATCATCGTCACTGGACGATTGTCAGTGATTGTTGCAAGCGCAAGCTGAAGATGTGCGCCGGGCTGGCTCAGTTGATCAGTTGAGTAGTTGTTTTACAGTCTGACTGACCTGGTTCATGTCTGCTCTGCCCTGAACCTTGGGCTTGATAATACCCATAACTTTACCCATGTCACGCATGCTCTCGGCTCCGCTCTCGCGAATAGCCTCTGACACTAGTTGACTGATTTCTTCGGCACTGAGCTGAGAAGGGAGAAAGTCATGAAGAACGGCCAGTTCCCGTTTTTCCTGGTCGACCAGATCGGTGCGCCCTGCAGACTCGAACTGACTGATGGCATCGCGGCGTTGCTTGGCCATCTTGTCGAGTGCTGCAAGGGCACGGGTGTCGTCGATCGACTTTTCGTCTACTTCGATTCGTTTAAGCTCGGAAAGAGCCATACGAATAGTCCCCAGTCGAACCTTATCGCGATTGCGCATGGCATCCTTCATTGCAGCAGTCAATACTTCCATGACCTGGCATTCGCTCATGTTCTTACCTCAATACGATCCCTTCCCGAAAGAAAGGTTCGAGCTGATGAATGGGTGTCGAAGCTATTAAAATCGGAAACCTGATCTTAATACAGACGCTCGCGACGACGCTGTTCGCGCTGCAGTTTTTTCAAATGACGCTTGACGGCAGCAGCAGCCTTACGCTTGCGAACGGAGGTTGGCTTTTCGTAGTGTTCACGACGACGTACTTCAGCCAGTACACCAGCCTTTTCGCAGGAGCGCTTAAAACGGCGCAGTGCTACATCAAACGGTTCATTTTCTTTAACTTTAACAGCAGGCATGCAGAGATCACCTTCCTATAAAAAATAGTGAGTACATTAATAAAGGTTTGCAGCCCGGCATAATAACATCTGCTTTTGGTACCTCCTACTCTATTTAGAAAATGCTTCCCGGTTATTCCCTGGCCAAAAAGGACAGAGCAAGGATTTATTTTCAGTTTTGGCAATTTTCAAAAATATTGAAGCCTGCCAAATCAAGAGTAAATGGTTGAGCATTCACACTTTTTTCAGAGCTCAGCTGGGCTGAAACCCTTGAAGGCCGTGCGAAGAAGCTAATTCCGACCCGCAAAATAAGTCTAAACAAATGTCCAGACTAGCCGCGTATTTTCAGGGGTGCGAATTTTATAGACTATTTTCAGTAAATGCAAAAACAGGCATGCTTTTGTCGTTTAGGGAGCCTCAGGGGTTGCGGTCTCTGGGATTTCCTGCAAAGGCCGGTTTGCAGTATCATCCCAGACCCTGCAGCAGGTACTGAACATTAACGTTGTACGTTGGTTCTTAATATCCGCTCCCTTGCTATTTGTGCTGAGGGTGATGGATTGGAAGCCTGCCTGAATGATGGTAATCCACAGGGTCTGTGAGTATAAGCACCTTTGCCGGTACTTATAGGCAGGCTGATGTTAACCGCTCGAAGCTTTTGATGGGTTCTAACAGATGATAGTGCTCGGGATTGAAACATCCTGTGATGAGTCAGGCATTGCGCTCTATGACAGTCAAAAAGGGCTGATGGCGGACGCCTTATACAGCCAGATTGAGATGCATACTGAATATGGTGGTGTAGTGCCTGAACTGGCCTCCAGGGATCATATTCAGCGGGTTCTTCCCCTGATTAATCAGGTGTTAGAGAAAGCGGGTATCACCCGAAAAGAGATTGATGCGGTTGCCTACACAAAAGGGCCGGGTTTGATAGGAGCCCTGATGGTGGGTGCCTGTATCGGACGTTCCATGGCCTGGGCTCTGGGGGTGCCTTCAGTAGGGGTGCACCATATGGAAGGTCATTTGCTGGCTCCCATGCTGGAAGAGAATCCTCCTGAATTTCCGTTTCTTGCCCTTCTGGTGTCTGGCGGTCATACCCAGCTGGTTAGAGTGGATGGTATTGGACAATATGAGTTGCTTGGCGAATCTGTAGATGATGCTGCAGGTGAAGCTTTTGACAAGGTGGCAGCCATGCTTGAGCTGGGTTACCCCGGTGGACCCAAGGTGTCCAAACTTGCGCAGTCTGGCACCGAAGGACGTTTTCGTTTTCCCAGACCCATGTGTGACCGTCCGGGTTTGGACTTCAGTTTTAGTGGTTTGAAAACCTTCACACTCAATACCGTAGCCGCCTGTAAAAAAGAGGGTGATCTGACAGAGCAGGATAGAGCTGATATTGCCTGGGCTTTTGAAGATGCAGTGGTCGATACTCTGGCTTTAAAATGTCGTCGGGCTCTCAGGCAAACCGGGTTGAAGCAGCTGGTCATTGCGGGTGGAGTGAGTGCGAACCGTCGTCTGAGGCATCAGCTTGAAGCCATGGCGGTTAAAGAAGGTGGCAGTCTTCGCTACGCCAGACCAGAGTTTTGCACCGACAATGGAGCCATGATTGCCTATGCTGGCTGTCAGCGACTTCTTGCAGGTCAGAATGAACCTCTTGAAGTGGCGCCTATGCCACGTTGGAACATGGAAACACTGGAAGCCGTTAATTCTGAATCAGAGGGTAAGGTGAATGGATAGGGTTCGTATTGAACAGCTTGAGACTCAGGCTGTCATTGGTGTTTACGAATTTGAGCATGAAGCGCCCCAGCCTCTGATTATTGATCTTGAGCTGGAAGCTGATTTTTCCCGGGCTTTTCGTTCTGACGATCTGAGCGATGCACTGGATTATGATGCGATCAGCCAGGCGGTTCGTGCCTATTGTGAAGCATCTCGATATGCCTTGCTGGAAGCCTTGGCGGGAGGCATTATTAAGTTAATCCAGGCGAATTTCAGTGTTGACCGGGTCGGGGTATTGATCCGAAAACCACAGGCATTGAAAGGTGCAGTAGCCTCCGTGTGGTGCGAACGAACCAGGGAAGAGATGCGCCAGCTATGACACTTTTTTACATTGGGGTCGGATCCAATGATGAAGCTGAAAACAATTGTCAGCAGATGATACAGGCGCTTCGGCAGCAGTTTGGAACGGTTCTGGTGAGCAGCCTGATTCAAACCACGGCTGAAGGTGTTGATGCCGCTGATTATTACAATTCTGTCGTTTGCTTTGAGAGCGAAGCGTCTTCGATAGCGATCAATCAGTGGTGCAAGCAGGTTGAAGACCGCCTGGGTCGAATAAGAGGTAGTCTTCAGTGCCGGGCTGATCTCGATATTCTGCAGGCGGTTGAGGATGTTCGTGATGTAAAAGTCAGCGCTATAGAAGAGATTTACTATCGTCCTCTGGTGAAACAGTTGTGGCATTTCCAGACAGGCAAGCCAGTTCAAGTATTTACTGATGCGGTATGCATGACGTTTGAGTCTGGCGTACAACTGAGTAATCAGCCTCGTTTATTACCTGAACTGGAGTTTGAGGCGGTCTGACTTCTATGTGTAGCCAACTGTAATACCCGATACCCGATACCCGTTCGCACTGAGCCTGTTGAAGTGCTTTACCTGCATCATTCGACAAACTCAGGATGAACGGAATGTTTATGGCTGTTAACACTGGGTTGCACAGGCTTATTGGCTAAGCTGTTCCTGCATTCTCAAGACTCTTGTTTTTCTCAATTGCTCACCCACCGCTTTGCCCTTAAAACCCTGAGCAACAATTTCTTTGGCATTCATTGACAGGCAGAGAGCGAGAAGCGCTTTCAGCATCTCCTGGCGGTTTTTGGGGAGAGGCTTTTCTTGGGCCTCGGCGATGCAGCTGCAGGCTTTCAAAAATGCTTCAAAGCGTTCTGTCCGTCTGAATGCGTCTGTTTTTTCAAACAGAGTCATCCAGCGCTCTGGTTCTCTGTCTGCAGAGTGTTCAATTAAGTCACCGCTGTACTGAAACGTCAGGTTAGCCATCTCCGAAAACTGAGAAGGTGTTTTCAGTCGCTTGACCAGTGCCTTGATCATTTCTTGATTGAGTTCTAGTTCATTGGCAAAGGTTGCAGCGAATCTGACTTCAGGAGACTCCTGTCTGGATGCTGCAACCTGAAGCGATTTCATACCTGTTGAGTCTTTCTTCAGAAACGGTGTCCATTCAGGCATCACCACACTCATGGCATTACAAGCTGAGAGCACTTTAAAAAAGATTTCAGGGTTGGGTTCGCAAAGTGCCCTTGAGGTTTCCTGCCAGACTCGTTCGGCAACAAGATATGAGGCTTCGCCGCTATCAACCATAGAGCGCATCAGCTTCATCGTTTCAGGTGCAACACTGAACCCCAGGTGGTGAAATCGGGCTGCAAACCGGGCTACCCGAAGAATGCGTAAGGGGTCTTCCTGAAAGGCAGGTGAGACATGACGAAGTAACTTTTGCTTGAGGTCTGTCTGGCCATTATAGGGATCATGTATATTTCCCTGTTCATCCTCTGCTATAGCATTAATGGTCAGGTCTCTTCGGATCAGGTCTTCTTCCAGAGTGACATCAGGTGCTGTATGAAAAACAAAGCCGTTGTAACCATGGCCTGACTTTCTCTCAGTACGGGCCAATGCGTACTCTTCTTTGGTTTCAGGGTGGAGAAAAACCGGGAAATCCTGGCCAACTGGTTGAAAGCCCTGATCGATCATTTGCTGTGGACTGCTGCCAACGACTACCCAGTCGTGATCCTTAACCGGAAGGTTCAGTAACTTGTCTCGAACGGCACCGCCGACCAGAAAAATGTTCATGTCATCTCTATCTAAACCGTTGATTAAATCATCTTAACTTCCTGACTGTGAGCTGTGAACAGGAAGTCTATCAACAAAAAAAGCAGAAAAAGCCTGATTTTGAGTTTATATGGCTTTACCGAAGAATGTGATTATGGGGAGGACTGTTCAGCCAGAGCTTGCCCTGTTCCATCGCAATAGTCTTCAAAGGGGGCTTGAGCATACATTGAGATCTTTAGTAAAACGTGGCGTATCATTTTTTTTCATAGGCCGTTTTGCTGTACATGGGCAAACAACTCGTTATATGGGATTGAATGCATGAAGGCTTAGGGAAGGTAGGCCTTAGCCCCACAAGATTTATTCGTCCCTTCCCTGAACAATCAAAAGGGGATGAAAAAAGAAAATGTTAATTGGCAAAATTGGCCACGAATGATTAAAAAAATCTGCCCCCTGGATCTGGGAATTCTTATGGATTTTGTGCATGATTGCGAACGGGCCAAAAGCCTTTGTCAATGGAGATTGGCAATGGAGATTGGCAATTATAAGTTATCAAAAAGGGTTTAAGGAGCTTAGTCCCTCCCGGCTGGCTGATGTCGGAAACCTTTTTGTGTTTACAAAACAAACCGATTTGAGTGGAAATGTCGTCGGCTTTAAATCAAACCAGCCGAGAATCAGTGAATCGTGTTTTGTCACCTTGGAGGGAGGCAATATGATCCATAAATGTCAGGCATTTCCCGATTAGATATAACGGCATGGGTCAAGGATTACGTTTGCCGACACTGGGGGAGACACCAAATGTTTGAGGCCAATGCCGTATTTAATTCTGACTTTGTCCAGGGAGGGGCAGCTAAGCTTTGGAAGGCTATTTCTCCACTCTACAGCGTAGATGAGTCAGCCTGGCTTGCTCAGCTGGTCGATCTGGCCAGACCAGAACCGCAGCGATTAGCTGCAGTAACTCGACGAGCCACTGACCTGGTGGAACAGGTTCGAGTTCGTGAAGATTCCATCCACATGATTGACTCCATGCTGTTGCAATACAGCCTGGATACCCGCGAAGGTATTCTGCTGATGTGTCTGGCAGAAGCCCTGATGAGAGTGCCTGATTCTGAAACAGCCGATGCTCTGATTCGTGACAAGCTCAGTGTGGCTGAATGGGAAAGACACCTTAAGAAAAGTGATTCCTTGCTGGTGAACGCTTCCACCTGGGGACTGATGTTGACCGGTAAAGTGGTAACATTGGATAAGACTGAAGACGGTCGCCCAATAAGTGTAATTGGTCGTCTGGTTAAGAAAATGGGTGAACCTGTGATTCGTCAGGCTGTGAATCAGGCGATGAAGATTATGGGCGAGCATTTTGTGCTGGGTCGCACTATTGAAGAAGCACTCAAGAACGGTCGTAAACCAAGGGAAAAAGGTTATACGTATTCGTTTGATATGTTGGGTGAAGCGGCTCTGACAGCCAAGGATGCAGAGAAATATCTGGCATCTTACATAGCTGCTGTTAAGTCCGTTGGGCAGGAGAAGAGTGACGGATTTAAAGGCCCAAGTCCTACTGTTTCTATTAAATTGTCTGCGTTGCATCCCCGTTATGAAGTGGCCAATGAAGCTCGAGTTCTTACCGAACTGTTCGACAGCGTACTGGGTTTGATTCGAACTGCCAGAAGTTTGAATGTTGGCATCACTATTGATGCAGAAGAGCAGGATCGCCTTGAATTGTCGTTGAAACTGTTCGAAAAGCTTTATCGTCATCCGGACTGTCAGGGCTGGGGTGATTTTGGTCTGGTGGTTCAGGCTTACGGTAAGAGAGCGTTGCCTGTTCTGGCCTGGTTGGCTGCACTGGCAAAAGAGCAGGGCGATCAAATTCCTGTGCGTTTGGTTAAAGGTGCCTATTGGGACAGTGAAATCAAGTTGTGCCAACAGTCCGGGCATTCAGGATACCCTGTTTATACTCGTAAAGAATCCACTGATGTTGCTTATCTGGTCTGTGCCCGCTTCCTGTTGAGTGAGCCTGTTAAAGGGGCTATTTATCCTCAGTTTGCTACACATAATGCTCATACTGTGGCCAGTATTCTGAGCATGGCAGAGCACGAACACTTTGAATTCCAGCGTTTGCACGGAATGGGAGATGCTCTCTACAACACGGTGTTGGAGAAGGAAAAGTCTCACGTCCGGATTTATGCGCCGGTAGGCAGTCACAAAGATTTGCTGCCTTACCTGGTGCGTCGACTGCTGGAAAACGGTGCTAACTCATCTTTTGTTCATCGTCTGGTAGATGCCAAGACTCCCGTTGTGGATCTGGTTCACCATCCGGTCTCAGTGCTTGAGAAGCATAGCTCTCTGGCTAATGACCGAATTCCCTTACCTGTAGATATTTTTCGTTCGCTACCGGCATTTGGAGAGAATAGAGCTAACTCCATGGGTGTCAATATCGATATTGAGTCTCAGTGGCAGCCGTTTTCTGAATCGGTTCAGAAATTTATGACCAAAACGTGGCATAAGGGTCCTGTCATTTCTGGTCAGCAGGTAGAAACTGAAAAAACGGTGAATGTGCACTGCCCATACCAGCTCAGTGAGTTGGCGGGCTGTCTGCATTACGCCGGAGAAAAAGAAGTGGATCAGGCTATTGCAGTCGCTCACAAGGCCTTTGACAGCTGGAATCAGACGCCGGTTGAAACTCGTGCCCAAAGCCTGGAAAAACTGGCAGATTTGCTGGAATCTAATCTCGAAGAGCTGGTGGCCCTGTGTCATAAAGAAGCAGGAAAAACGATTCACGACAGTATTGATGAAGTGCGTGAAGCGGTTGATTTCTGTCGTTACTATGCCAATCAGGCTCGTAAGAAATTCTCTGCACCACAGATTATGCCTGGACCTACCGGTGAGTCGAACGAGCTCTACCTGACTGGTCGTGGTGTATTCCTGTGCATCAGTCCATGGAACTTCCCTCTGGCTATCTTCCTGGGGCAGGTGGTCGCCGCTCTGGCTTCCGGTAATACCGTTGTGGCCAAACCTGCTGAGCAGACCACTCTAATTGCTGCTCGTGCGGTTGGTATGATGCTGGAAGCAGGCATTCCCGGGGAGGCCATCCAGTTAGTGCCGGGTGAAGGTAAGGATATCGGTCATCAGTTGACCTCTGATCTTCGTATTGCAGGCGTAGCTTTTACAGGGTCAACCCAGACAGCGCGTTTGATTAACCAGACTTTGGCAACACGTGAAGGGGCTATTGTGCCTCTGATTGCTGAAACCGGGGGTCAGAATGCCATGATCGTAGACTCCACGGCGCTGCCAGAGCAGGTAGTGACCGATGTCGTTCAATCTGCTTTCGCCAGTGCCGGGCAGCGTTGTTCCGCCCTGCGTGTTCTTTATGTTCAGGAAGATATTGCTGATCGTATTGAAGACCTGCTGGTAGGTGCCATGGCTGAACTGAAAGTGGGTAATCCTTCTCTGCATGAAACGGATCTGGGTCCTGTAATCAGTGAAGTGGCTCAGAAAGGACTGCAGGCCCACATTGATCGCATGAAGCAGGAAGCACGCCTTATTGGGCAAGTTGATCTGGGTGCAGAATGCAATGAAGGTTACTTTATTGCTCCGGTCGCTTTTGAGATTGAAAGCATCAGTCAGTTGGACAAAGAACAGTTTGGTCCCATTCTGCACGTGATTCGTTACAAGGCCTCTGAGCTGGATAAGGTTATCCGGGAAATCAATGGCACAGGCTATGGTTTGACACTGGGTGTGCACAGCCGGAATGAAGCGACATCCTCTTACATCGAGCAGAGTCTGAAAGTAGGAAATGCTTATATCAATCGAAACCAGATTGGTGCGGTTGTAGGTGTTCAGCCTTTTGGTGGTCAAGGTCTTTCCGGCACAGGACCAAAAGCAGGCGGCCCACACTATCTGTATCGTTTTGCAACCGAACGTACCCGCAGTATTAATACGACAGCGGTTGGAGGTAATGCCACGTTGCTGTCTTTGGGAGCAGGTCACTAATCATCTAAAACCCGGGTTCCCATGCTCCTGCGTAGGAACCCATATCTCTCATAGTGCATTGTCCGGTTGTTCTGGAGGGCATGCGTTCCCACGCTCAGCGTGGGAAAGAGGGGTTTTATAGCGGCTATTCAATCCATGTTTTTGATATGGATGAACACCTGACAAAGAGCCCGTCGCTCTGATAACAAATTTTGCCTGAGTTTTTTTGGGGAGTCGGATAAACCTTTATCTGGCAGTGCTCAGGACAAATTATAAATAACGGAAAGAATAATGATTACGAATACTTTTGCGACAATAGTGACATTTGTCGTGTATCTGGCCATGATGTTGATGATTGGCCTGTGGGCCTGGAAACGTACTGCAAATTCAGAAGATTATTTCCTCGGTGGGCGGAGTCTGGGGCCCTGGCCTGCAGCTCTGAGTGCGGGTGCTTCTGATATGAGCGGGTGGCTTTTACTGGGTCTGCCTGGTTATGCCTTTGCTTCAGGTGTTGAAGCTTTCTGGCTGGCAGGAGGCCTGCTGATAGGCACCTGGCTGAACTGGTTGTTGCTGGCTCGCCGTCTGCGAGTTTACAGTGAAGCATCAGGCAATGCGCTGACTCTGCCAGAGTTCTTTACCAACCGCTTCCGAGATACCTCTAAAATGCTGCAGGTGGTATCCGCTTTCTTCATCCTGTTGTTTTTCCTTTTCTATACCAGCTCTGGTCTGGTTGCGGGTGGCAAACTGTTTGAAACGGTTTTCGGACTGGATTACACCTGGGCGGTTATCATAGGCACCCTGTGTGTGATCTCCTACACGCTGTTCGGGGGCTTTCTCGCTGTATCCTGGACGGATCTGGTTCAAGGTCTGTTGATGGCAGCAGCTATGGTGATTGTACCGGTTATTGCACTGCAAACCGGAAATACCGATACTTCTTTGTTTGAGCAATTACGCGTTCACAATGCAGAACTGTTGAACCCATTTACAACCTCTTCTGGCGAAGCTCTGGGCTGGATGGCTATTGTTTCTCTGATGACCTGGGGTCTGGGGTACTTTGGACAGCCACACATTCTGGCTCGTTTTGCAGGCATTCGCTCTGAAAAAGATGTACCTACAGCTCGTCGTATAGCAGTTGGCTGGAGTGCAATCTCTATGCTGGGTGCCATTATGGTGGGCCTGATTGGTTTACTCTATATCAATGAAATGGATCTGTCTCTGGGAGACGGTGAAACTATTTTCATGGTTATGGTTAATGCACTGTTCCACCCAGTAGTCGCCGGTATTCTGCTGGCGGCTATTCTGGCTGCGATTATGAGTACTGCAGATTCTCAGTTACTGGTCTCTTCTTCTGCTCTGGCAGAAGACTTCTACAAGGCCGTTCTTCGTAAAGACGCTGATCAGAAAGAAGTTCTGATGGTGGGCCGACTGGCTGTCATTCTCATTGCACTGGTTGCTCTGACTCTGGCCATGTCACCTGACAGTTCTGTTCTGGGACTGGTTTCTTATGCCTGGGCTGGATTTGGTGCTGCGTTCGGTCCAGCGTTGCTCATGAGTCTATATTGGAAGCGTATGAACCGAAATGGTGCTCTTGCTGGAATTATTGTGGGTGGTGTCACTGTCGTTCTGTGGAAGCAGGTGTCGGGCGGTATTTTCGATCTTTACGAAATTGTTCCGGGCATGCTGTTTGCCTTTATCGCTATCGTGGGTGTCAGCCTGAATTCCTCTGAGCCGAAAGCTGAAATCATTGAAGAGTTTGATGAAGTGGAAAAAGCTCTGGCTTGATTGCTATGAGTGATTGATATTAAAAACAAGTGGCTGTGAAGTAGCAGTCACTTGTCCGATAGCCTCCTACTTGTCCGACAGCCTCCTGGACAGAAGATAAGGTTGAGAAAGCATTCTGTTTAAAATGGTGCCGATGAGAGGACTTGAACCTCCAACCTTCGCATTACGAATGCGCTGCACTACCAGTTGTGCTACATCGGCAAAACAATCTGGAATTCAGGAACTTTCAATATTAGGTAGCGTTTCTGAAATGACCAAGAATGTAGATCTATTTTTTTATAATAAAAGCAAAGCTGTTGAGGCCTTGCTAAGGATTTGTCTTGAAATAACTTCCCGATTAAAACATGAACTGCGTTCACCCTGAGCCTGTCGAAGGTTGGTGGCTCTGGGCTTCGACAGGCTCAGCCCGAACGGGGGGGCAAAAAGGAAGTTATTTACGGACTATTCCTAACCGGCCGGTCTGGAGAGTGACCCAGTAATGAGGCCACTTCCCTGATTATAAGTTCATCTCTTTTCGACTTACTCCAGAGTTACCCGGTTGGCTTCTTCAAGACTGGTCACCCCCTGCAAAACTTTTAACAGTCCGGACTGGCGCAAGTTGTTGAAACCTTCCTTTTGGGCTGTCTCAGCAATCTGAAGGGAGTTGCCTTCTTCCATAATGATTTGTTGCAGGGCAGGTGTTATTTTAACGACTTCATAAATACCTACCCGGCCTTTGTAACCCTTACTGCACTGATCACATCCTTTCGGGCCAAAAATAATAGCGCCCTTGATCTGCTCATCACTGAAACCCTCTTCCAGCAGGGCTTCTCTGGGAATGTTCTTCTCTTCTTTGCAGTGACTGCATAATCGTCTGGCCAGACGCTGGGCAATGATCAGGCTTACAGAGGTAGCAATGTTAAAGGAGGGGACGCCCATGTTCTGCAGACGAGTCAGGGTTTCTGGAGCGCTGTTGGTGTGCAGTGTCGACATAACCATGTGGCCTGTCTGGGCTGCTTTGATGGCAATGTTGGCCGTTTCGATGTCTCGAATCTCACCCACCATGATGATATCGGGATCCTGACGCAGGAAGGCGCGTAAAGCCTGGGAGAAATCCATCCCCTGTTTTGGATTGACGTTGACCTGATTTATGCCTTCAAGGTTTATTTCTACCGGGTCCTCCGCTGTGGATATGTTCCTTTCTGCGGTATTCAGAATATTCAGACCGGTATAGAGAGAAACCGTCTTGCCGGAGCCGGTGGGGCCAGTAACAAGAATCATTCCCTGGGGTTGATGCAGGGCATCCATATACATGTCTTTTTGGGCTTCCTCATAACCCAGAGCGTCAATACCCATTTTGGCGCTGGAAGGGTCGAGAATTCGTAATACAATTTTTTCCCCCCAGAGTGTGGGCAGCGTGTTGACTCGAAAGTCGATAGACTTGCTTTTAGACAGACGCATCTTGATACGACCATCCTGAGGTTTACGGCGTTCTGAAATATCCATCGCGGACATAATCTTCAGGCGGGAGGCGATTCTTGGAGCCAGTCCGGAAGGAGGCTTGGCCGCCTCATGAAGAACACCATCCGTTCGGAAACGGACCCTGTAGGTTTTTTCATAGGGTTCAAAGTGAAGGTCAGATGCGCCAGTTTTGATCGCCGTCAGCAGCATTTTATTGACGAATTTAACGACTGGAGCGTCATCATCGGTTCCAGATTCTTCATCGTCCGATTCTTCAACGGCACCTACTTCCAGATCTTCGAGGTTACCAAATTCGTCGTCATCAAAATTCGATAGCGCATCTTCACCTCCATCAAGCAACCGGTCTATAAAGTTTTCCAGTTTGTTTTCTTCGATGAGAACGGAGTCCACCATGAGACCGGTACTGAATCGAATTTCATCGATCGCAGTATGATCGCTGGGATCAACAATTCCGACAAATAATCGGGTACCCCGCTTCATTAAAGGGATCAGTTTGTGTTTACGGATCAGTTTTTCAGGGATCAGGTCTTTCGGCGCGGCTTCCGGGTCATAGGCATTTAAGTCCAGTACCGGCATACCGAATTCTTCTGCAGTAGCCAAAGCAATATCTTTGGCATTGAGCAGATTTTCATGAATCAGATAGCTGGAAAGCGTTTGTTTTGCTTTTTCTGCCTGAGAGAGTGCGGAGCGGAGCGTCTCTTCATCAATCAGCTGGTCGACAACCAGTCGAGCAGCGAGTCCTGTCAGAGGTTTATCGGCCATGCCTTATTTATCCGTTTGTTTTTCTTGTTTCTGTTCGCTGATTTCTACTATATCAGCACTAAGACAAGAGCTTAAACAGGATATTTCAGAAAGTGTCGACGAACACGTATACAGCTATGTAAAGGAGTTGTTCTGGGAGAGGCTAATGGGGTGAACAAGGCTGTGGCGTTGATTCTGATAATAAAAAGCCATTATCCTGAGATAATGGCTTTTCAGGTTGGTAAATTTCAGCGATTAATCCACGTTGTCAGGTCTACCCGTGGAAAGCCTCTGGTCTGATAATTACCAGAAAGGCTTTACCTGGCGGGCGTTTCAGCTTTTATTGACGTGCTGGCAGGGTGAAATGCATAAGACGAGTTTGTGAATTCCAACCTTTGGGTTTCCCATCATCATAGCTGACCAACATAAAGGTTTTTTCGCCCAGTATCGTATCAGGACCTAGGGCAATGGCATCGTAACCAGTCTGATGAATATTAAAGTCCGGGTTGTTAGGTATCAGCCTTAATGAATCCGGGTGCTCGCTGTCAAATACCAAAGTTCTGGACAAAAAATCTCCAGGTGTCTTGTGGAATATGTTGTTTAGCTCGTCGCCTTCAAACGTTGTTTTGCCCCTGAAGTCCTTCCCACTGCTCAGGTCTACCAGAAAGACCCGGTTTACAAAACGTGGTAGAGCTCCCGAATAAGGCAATTCCGTTTTTTCCAGGAATAAGGCTTGCTTGTTGTTCAGAATGGCTATGTCACTCACTGTGCGAATCGGGTCGCCCTTGAGCTGTTTTCTAAGACGAGGCACCACTTCATAATATGAAAAATTATAGAGCTTTTCAGAGAGTGTTGAGACTTCTCCTCTAGGGGGCAGTCCGTTACTGTTCTGATGTTTTTCGGACAGAAGCTTGTCTTCGATAGCCAGCTGTTCAGTCGTAAAGGTGACCACCCTGGCTGGCGGAGGGGTGCCTCTGACGGTCCATTTAGTCGCATCTTGAACCAACGCGCCAGCCGTAACAGAGACGTAGTTATTGCTGCCTGGTACATGGTCAAGGCTTTTCACACCGAGCCCTTGTTGAATACCGCTTAAACCTTTATGGAATGGAATCCAGTTAGTGTTTTCGTAATGCTTCGGTAACCTGAAGGCGCTATCAACCTGACCCGATTTTACATCGTCGCTGTTGGTCAGAAGGAATTTCGATGTCAGACCAACGTCGTACCAGTGCGAACCTCTAGAGACCTGTTTGGGCATTTCCCAGAAAAGATAAACAAACGCTGCGGGAATGGCTTCAACGATTGGTACAGGAAAGTAATCATGAACAGTGTCCATGGCTTTCATGAAGCCCGTGTTACGGGTGTCCGGATCCGTTGAGTGACGATTGGCGTGTTTATACCCAAGACCTATATGAGCGGGAATATCGAAAACTCTGTAGTCCAGGGTACTGGTAAAATCTCTTTCGCTCTGGCTGGAGGATATCAGCAACTTGCCGTCTTTGGTCGTAGTGATGCCACTGGGGGCAATGTGACCATCGTTCAGCCATAGAGGATTGGTTACAGCGTGTTTGCCTTCTACTAGCTTGTGTTCAGACACTTCACTGGGAGATAGGTCATGGTCGCTGGGGTCCCGTGGATCCAGTGTTACTCTGCTCATATCCAGTTTGTAATACCGGGGCTTTGAAAATTCTGCTAAGCCATTACTACCGGTGAAGCCCGCTCCGGCATCACCCGAGAGCAGGTAAAGCGCTCCTGTTGAATCATTTTCGGCAGGGACGAAATGAGCGCCTGTAATATGCGTGACCTTTTTTTGATTGTCAGAGGGCACGACAAGGCTTCCTAAATATTTAACACCTTTGAGGGGTGCTACTTTTCCTGGGGTTTCTGCAGACCAGCCGGGAGCCGCTAGAATGAAGCAAAGCGCTGAACCAGTCAGGGCACTTCTTCTTTTCATCATTGATAACAACACCTGAAATGAAACAACCCCATAAAGATAGCCATAATTTTTCATTGCGGATGTATTTTTGACTGATCCTGGCTTGAAGCTTGTCTTGAAGTGAAAAAGGTAGAAAGAAAGTATTTAAAAAACGGGTAGTTAGGATCATATATGGTCGATTTTAGGGGGGCTGGCTAACGCGACCTAATGTTCCATTTACAGGCATTTTAAAACTAAACCCGTAGACTGCTTCCAGTTCGTCTGGTCTGTCGCTTTATCAACTGCCAGCGACTGACTACCAGGGAAGCAAGAATCAATATACAGCCAACTAGTGCCTGCTTATCCATGGATTCTCCCAGCCAGTAAAGGCTCATCATTGCTGTCCAGAGGGGTTCAAGTGTCATGATCAGGGCAGCACTTCCTGCAGTGGAGTTTTTTATGCCCCAAGTTTGCAGGGTATAGCGAAAACCTGTGGCTAGCAAAATTGCAGCCAGCAGCCAGCCCCAGGCTGATGAGTCGACGGTCTTCGGCCAGGATTCGGTGAAAAAGGAAACCAATGCTGCCAACCCTCCTACTACCGCCACCTGGATGGCAGTAAAAGGAAGAGAAGGAAGGTTCTGGCCAAAATAGTTGGTCAGATTGATATGAAGGGCAAACCCGAAGGCCGAAACGAGAAACAGCAGCTGTGCCGATTCAAGTTGCCAGTTGCCATCCAATGCCAACAAGGCCATACCAGCTAATGCCAGAGGCAGGGCGAATAGAGTCTCTCGTTTCAGGTGACTGCTGAAAAACAGCCAGGCAATAATCGGAGCAATAATAGTCAGCATGCTGGTAATGAATGCCCCCTCGCTGACCTGGTCTGCACTGTTTAGCGCCAAAATCCAGACCATCATACTGATACCCTGAACCAGCCCTGCGAATACTGCATAGCGCCACTGTTTCAGGTTCAACCTGAATAGTGAATACCAGCAGAAGAGAATCAATAACAGAAAAGAACCCAGGAATCGTAATGCCAAAAAAGCGATGGGAGGGAGATCTTCAAGAGCCAGCTTGGTGAATATCCAGCCACTGGCTGCCAGTATCGTCACCAGCAGCATTACAGCGTCGGCCTGGAGAGATCGAGACATGTTGAAGTAGAGTCCTGAGTTAAAAACAGCCTGATTGTATAACTGGCACATCAGCTTTGTAATGAGGAGTTATCAAGCTGTTTATTTCTTCCTTTTTTAAATCGAGAAAGCGCTCAAAACTGATGGTTGAATTCGACTCTCCAGTTCCAGTCGTCATTGACTTCAATGGCAGAGTAGTTACCAAACACTCTTACGTTCTGATAGGGGGTGATCTGATAACTGGCAACGATTTCATGATGCAGGCCGTCCATTCGGTCTGACATGTAGTCATTGTCGTTGAACGTAGTGATATACATGGGGTTATAGTTCAACCAGATTTTGTCGGTCAGAGTGATTTTTGCATAGGTGCCAATCACACCATACGTGGACGGTATAGCGTAGCCTACACTGCCAATCTCATTTTTCTGTCCTCTGATATCCGCAGAGTCGCTGACGGTCAAACCAATACCAGCCAGTGGATAGAATTGAACAGAGCCCATTGCAGGCAAAGCCTGAATAAAGCTGTAAGAAGCATTACCGGTGCCGCTATCAAAATTCCAGTTGATATCGATCTGGGCACCACGGCCATTGGTCGTATCCAGCTTGAAGTTCCGAAACCGCAGGCTGTCGACGGAATCATCACCCTTAAGCCCCAGCAGATCGGCCCCCATGCCTTTTATTTCAATAATATTCATGGCCATGCTCTCTACAGAGCCAGTGTCGTAGGCTTGGCCAATCTTGATATTAAGGCCTTTGTTGGTGACGCCTGCACCGGCCTGGGTGTAAACAGCGAGAGGATCAGACATATCCTGAACTCCTTTGGCCGTTGATGAGAATGAAGCAAGGCAGCAGACAGCAAGCACTGCGCCTGAAAATTCAGATTTCTTGTAATTCATGGTCTTTGATGCAACAGGGTGACTCCCATTGCAAGGCATGGGAGTCACAGAGATTATTGTTAAAAATCAGTTATAGAGGTGGGCGTCGACGGTTTGTCTGTGCTCAGGGCGGGGGACAATTTCGAAGGCCGGGTTAAAGCTAACCATTGAGCTTTGAAGCTTGCTGATGGTGGTCTTGTCGCCCTCAATCCCTGCCAGCTTTTTGTCGAAGAGTTCTTTCAGGGTCGTTTTCTTCAGTACTATGTCGGTGACATCGCTCTTGTTGATATAGAGCGTGGAGTCAGACTGTCGTGCGTCTTTCACCAGACCGTTGTTCAGGTTGCCATTAGACATTTCCACGAAGTAAGTTTCTTCAATGTCAGGAAGAATGACATTCATTGTGAACGACTTATGCTGAGCAACGGTGGAATCTACTTTAACAGCCATGTAGTCCAGCAAACTGCCCATCGTCATCTCTGCCAGTACATCGGGAGAAGCCGTTTTTGGAATGCCCGGCTGTGAGCCAATGCGCAGTTCCTGGGCTCCGGAAAGATAAGTATTACGCCAGCCCATGGTTTCAGACTGATAACCCAGTTGTTCATAGGTATCCGCCAGAAGCTGACGAGCAATCTGGTTGCCAGGCTCCGCTTTAACCGCTTTATTCAGAACCGTGGCCACGAAGCGATACTCGCCTTTATCAAAGTCTTTTTGAGCTTTGGCAACGATGGACTCAATGCCTCCCATGTATTCTACAAACTTGACGGACTCCTCTGCTGTAGGCAGTGGGTTCAAGTTGGCCGGGTTCATATCGAAATAGCCTAGGTACATGTTATAGACGGCTTTAGCGTTATGACTGTAAGAGCCATGATAGCCATTGGTGTGCCAGGCTTTCTGGATGGAATCTGGCAGAGCGTTAACCACCGCATCACCAATGTCCTGTAAAACAACACCATTATTAGCCAGTCTTAGAGTCTGGTTGTGAACAAAACCGTAGTTATCACGCTGCAGTTTCATGAAGTCGTTAACGGTTTTGTTACCCCAGACTGGTGAAGAGTGAGATCCAAAGAGCACCTCAATATCAGAGCCCCAGGCATTGATCATGGTATTAATGTCCTTGGACCACTTGAGTGTATCCCTGACCTTGGCTCCTCGCAGGGTATAGATGTTATGCATACCGTGATACATCATTTCGCCTGTCCACAGAGCCTGTTTCGATGGAATATAAGTAGCCATGCCCGCAGGCGCTTCTGTCCCGGCGGTATCGATGAAAATCATTTCTACGCCATCGATGGTCAGGGTTTCGAACTTACTGTCTTTATTCAGGTTGTAGTCCGGCTCAACAAAGGTAATGTCGCCTTTGCCATATTCGCTGGAGCTGGTGGACATGGCCTTACCCAGACCGGCATCGACCAGGCCACGCTTACTGGGAGTCAGAGTGGATCCATACTGGTAAGCAGCTCTACGAGACATGGCATTACCGGCCAGAACGTTCTCATCGACTGTCTCTTTGGTCATGTTACTGGGAGCGTAGACCTTGATGTTGGGAAACAGGTTCTTGATTGCTCTGGAGCCACCAAAGTGGTCGGCATGACTGTGTGAATAAATCATGGCGACAATGGGGAGATCACCACCTTCAGGTACACTGTTCAGGAAGAAGCGGGTTGAAATTTCTGCGGCCTGACGTGTCAGTAGAACGTCATAAGCGATCCAGCCACTTTCTCCCCGTATAAAGGTGATGTTGGAAAGGTCAGTACCTCGTACCTGATAGATACCATCAGTCACTTGATAGAGGCCAGCTGCCGTATTGTTTAACTGAGCCTGACGGTAAAGCGATGGATTGACGGTGTCGGCTATGGAATCCTGCTTAATAAAGTCATAGTCATTGCGCATGATGTTGGCGGCAGTCCAGGACAGGGGCTTGATCAGTCTGGTCTGATTTCGTTTGAAGGCATCACGGTCCTGCCAGTTAAGCATTTTGCTATATGCTCTATTGATCTCAATGGTTTGTTGAGTGGCTGGTTTACCTTTGGCATGCAGGGTCATCTCTTCGTGATGACCCGCTGTAGCCTGGGTCGATATGGCCAGCAGGGTGGCCAGGGCAATCAGTTTCTTTCGGGTTGTTGAGGGGGATTTCATTCGGCGCTCCTGAGAATATTTAGAGTGGTTCATATCAGTGAGCAGCAGTTTATGAAGATCCTGGTGAGGGAAAAATAAAGGGAAATTGATTTCATTCATTACGTCAGATTATGAGTGCAGGGTAATGGACAAAAAGTTTGATCTGAAAATGCTGGAAGTTTTTCTGGAGGTGTATCAGCTGGGTTCTATTACTCAGGCGGCGGATGCTCTTGATATGACTCAGCCAGGTGTCAGTGGTGTTCTGAAACGATTACAGGAACAGTTGGGTGTTGAGTTGTTTGTCAGGGAAGGAAGAGGCATTACTGCCACCCATCATGCGATGCGGTTGGCTGATGAAATAGAGCCGGCTTTCGGCAGTGTTTATTCAGCCCTTGAGAATCTCAAGACATTTGACGTGCAATCACCCCATCAATTCAAAGTTTTTGCAAATGAGCCCATGTTACAGAGGTTGTTACCTCGGGTAGAGAGTGACCTTTCTATGGGGCAGTGCCGTATAGAGTTTCATTTAACGCCTAATGATGAAGAGCAACTGCTTCAGCAGCTGAGCCTGCAAAAAGCTGACCTGGCCATAGATGTGGGTGGACTGAGCAGCCACTCCTATGAGTCAAAACCTTTTTTTCTGGACCAGCTGGTGCTGGTCTGCTCGAGACATCATCCCAGAGTGCAGGGAGAGATCACAGAGCAACAATATTATGCCGAGAAGCATATAGCGATACAGCTCAGGCGTTCACATCAATACCTTGCGGACTATATCGCTATAGAAAATCTGGAGCAGAGAAGCATTGCTGGCGAATGTAATTCCCTGCTATCGATGATGGCCTTGTTAGCCAAGAGTGAGTGTCTTGGGGCGACTACCATGTCGCTGGCAGAAGAGTATGCCAGGAGTTTTGATCTTCAGATACTGACACCGCCTTTTTCTTTTGAACCTGTGACCCACCGGATGCTATGGCATAAACGCAGTAATGATCATGCTGCACACCAATGGTTGAGGCGGAAGCTTCAGGAGTTGGTCAGTTAGAGCAGTCGGTAATTGATAGAAAGAATCACCGTAACAGGTTTGTTGTGAGGTGTAGGCAACGGCAATGAGCGCTCAATAGCTCTCAGGCTGCTGGTTTCAAATGCTCTTTTGCCTGCCAGAACTCTGGCCTTTCCCAGAGTTCCGTCTGCGTTAATTTCAGCTTCGATTTTTACCTCACCTACCAGGCGTCTTCTTTTCGCCTGATAGGGATAGACTTTGTAGCGATTGATTCGGTACTGAAGTTGAGCCACCCATTTCTGAAACTCATCAGATTGAGTGCTTCTGGCTTGAGGGTTGGCAAGTTCTTCAACGGACTCTCCAGCAGTTTGCTGACTTACAGAAGGCGCTGGTGGTTGGGAGGGCTCAGTTTTTTTAAGGCTTTTTGTTTTGAGGGTGTCCGATTCTTTTTGAGTTTTCTTCTTTTCTGCTCTTGTCGTTATAACTTTCTTGCTTTCCGCATTTTTAGTTTCTTGTGTATTTTCAGTGTTTTCTTCTATCTTTTCGGGCGCTTTCTGTTCGGAATTGGTCTCTTCCTTTTGGGCGGGTGGAGTCTTTTCAGCAGCAGTCATCAAAGAAGGTTGATGGGAGACCAGTTTGATTTGAATGCCCGGTGCCTTGGGGGCAGCCACCCAGCTCCCCCCGGGAAAGCCCAGAAGAGAAGTGTGAAAAATCACTGAGAGGGTCAGGGGGATTAGGAGGTGCCTGATATCGGATTCCTGTTCCTTGATTCGCAACCCAGAGAGCATAGCAGCTCATTGAGAGGTTAAATGGCTCGGAATCAATAAAAAAGCCTTGGCGATACCAAGGCTTTATCAAAACATCAGGCAGGCTTTACTGGGCTATGAAGATCCCGAGACCGGGTATGAGGAAGAAGGCCAGTAGCAGATACAGGAATGCATAAGCTCGGTTTCTTACTGCAAGCTCGGACAGTTTTTCTGCTGCGTATAGAGGGATCTCACGCAGCCATTTGACGCCATAGATAAGAGCTACAGCAAAGAGGTTGAAGAACAAGTGTACCAAGGCTATCGTCATTGCGTGCGTGGCTTCGGCGCCGACAATAGCGGTTGCTGAAAGCAGAGCTGTGATAGTGGTTCCAATGTTAGCTCCCAGGGTTACGGGGTACATCTGACGTACGGTGAACACTCCACTGCCCACCAGAGGAACCATCAGGCTGGTGGTGGTAGAAGAGGATTGAACCATAACCGTCATAACGGTTCCGGAAGCTATGCCTGATATCGGGCCACGGCCAATGGACTTGTGCAGAACATCTTTGGCGCGACCTACCATTACCTTTTTCAATAGCTTACCCAGCCTTACAACCGAGCTGAAAATCAGGAAGATACCAATCGCGATCATAGACAGGCCGCCCAGAGTCGTATCAGGTAGCAGTCCTGCAAATCCTTTAACGATATTGACCGCAGGGGCTGTCAGAGGCTTGACGAAGTTCAGGCTGCCCATGTCAACCGCTGAACCACCGACCAGCATTGTGGCAACGTGCTGGGAAAGCCCGCTCAGGAAGCCCGTCATCAGCTCCAGAGGCAGCAGAATCAGTACGGCCAGATAGTTAAAGAAGTCGTGGACTGTCGAAGCAGCAAAAGCTCGCTTGAAGGACTTGTCACAACCCATATGACCGAGGCTGACCAGAGTATTGGTGATGGTCGTACCAATGTTGGCACCCATAATCATTGGGATAGCCATTTCAACCGGCAGGCCACCGGCTACCAGGCCAACGATAACAGACGTCACTGTACTGGATGATTGCACCAGTGCGGTGGCAAGAGTACCCGCTATGAGAGCCAGAACAGTATTGTTGGCAAAACTGAACAGCTCAGCAGCAGCTTCTGCTCCGCCCACAGCCATTTTAAAGCCGGAGCCAACGACGCTGACGGCAACCAGCAGGGCATAAATCCAGAGGATTACTCTCATCCAGATACGGCCATAGTGCTTACTGGTTAATTTGTAGTCAGCCTTGGCGCTGGCTTTACTTGTTGCTTCAGACATTTTCTGCACCTTGGTGCTGTGTGAATAAAGATGTTGGCGAAAATATAGGTCTTTTGTTTCAGTAATGTTACAGATATGACATTTTTCTGAAATATTCCCTAAAGACCTCCAGTTCTTGAGAAAAATTCTGGTCAAACAGATTTTTTCAAGAACTGGATTTATCACATAAGAGGTTTGTCGAACATCTGCACTTTGACTGTTTCTCCTGCTTCAACATTGCCCTGAGAGGCAGGCAAAACAATGTAACAGTTTGCCATGCTCATGGATCGGAGAATACCTGATCCCTGACTACCTGTTGTAACGACTTCTGCTTCTCCTCTCTCGTTGGTTGAGAGAATGCCCCGCTGAAATTCAAGGCGACCGGGTTGTTTCTTGAGGGGAGTGCAACAAGTTGCTGGTAGTTCAATGGCAGGAGGTCGCTTTGCTCCCATCATATGATGTAAAGCGGGGGCTGCCAGTTGTTGAAAGGTGACCGTAGCGGAAACCGGGTTTCCGGGCAGTCCAAAGAATACGCTGTTGGGTAGTTTGCCAAAGGCAAATGGCTTGCCGGGTTTGATCGCCAATTTCCAGAAAGAAGTATGGCCTATTTCATTGAGAATATCTTTGACAAAGTCAGCGTCACCTACAGAAACTCCACCCGAAGTTATGACTGCATCGGCCCGCTGGTCAGCTTCAAGAAATGCTTCCCGGATGGCGGAGCGATCATCTCTGATTTTGCCAAGATCAATAACCTCTGTACCCAGTCGTTTCAGCATGGCAGAGACCGCAAATCTATTGCTGTCGTATATGTCGCCGTGTCCGAGAGTTTCGCCGGGAAGCTTCAGTTCATCACCCGTAGAAAATAGCGCTACTTTAATTTTGCGCACAACGGGCACTTTGGCGACCCCTAGAGAAGCCAGCAGACCGATATCCTGAGCTTTGATGACATGACCTTTTCTGAATACCTGACAGCCTTCAGCAATATCTTCACCTGCCCGGCGAACATTATTACCCGGTTTCGACGGCTTTTTGGTAAAGGTAATGCCTTGATCTGAAGGCTCAGTCTGTTCCTGCATAATGACTGTATCGGTGCCTTCTGGAATAGACGCTCCCGTCATGATTCTGATGCAGTGACCTGAGGGCATGGTGCCCTGATAAGGGTGTCCTGCTAAAGACTGTCCTGCAAGTGGCAGAATTGAATGATGTTTCAGGTCACTGAATTGAAACGCATACCCGTCCATGGCTGAATTATCATGGGACGGGACATTGACCGGTGAAATGATATCGTCCGAAAGAACACGATCCAGACAATCTTCCAGCGCAACCGATTCTGATTCTGTGACAACAGGCGTTTCCGTGACCAGTTTTTCCAGCCCTTCATGTAAGGGCATTAGTCCGGGGGCGGCGCAGCAGTCTGTCATTGAGACGTCTCCTTGAAACTGTTTTTGACCCAAAAGCTATAAATGAATTCAGCAATCTGATCCGGATTGTTCAGGTTCAGCTGGGGAAGTCCTGGATTGTCGTTTAAAGGTTTATCCCAGGCTATTGCAATGATGTTGGGGTCTGAAGGGTAAAGCAAAGAGCGACCCAGATCCTGGCGATGCAGTTCAATTTTCGGAAAAGCCACATCCCTGAAGCCTTCAATAATGATCAGATCAAGACGGTTGCAGTCAAGTAACTGCAGTTCGTTCATCAACTGTGGGTCTGAGCGATCTGCTCTTTCGGTATAACAAATGGATCTTTCAGGTGTACTGAGAACCAGCTGACTGCTGCCAGCCAGCCTGAGACGATGGCTGTCTTTTCCTGGCGTATCGGGATCAACGCTGTGATGAGAAGCTTTAACAACCCCTATATTAAGTTCTTTTGCGCTAAGCAGAGGAATCAGTTTTTCCAGCAGGGTGGTTTTACCCGTGCCGCTGAAGGCTGCCAGCCCAATAACAGGTAAAGGGAAGGATTGCAGTGAGAGGGGAGGCATTTACATTCCCGATCATTCATTGAGTGCGCTGAAGTTTATTGAAGTATCTGTCGCTACTCAATCACTCTTTGCCATCAAGTAGAGTGATACTTCACATAAGAGTAACAGTAGGGGTAACTCGGTTGTATTTACTACGAAGTACTCTGTGGTTGACGGTATTTATGCCACTAAAAATCGTCTTTTTGGACATGGCTATTTAATGAGCTTGGCGTTACGATGTGAGCCAATTCAATTTTGAATTGAGCGCCGAGCTTCGCAGCCTAAACCTGAGTCAGGTAATAACCCTGAAGGTATGGTTGCCAGGCCGTAACCTGATGCGTGTTGTGCGCAGGTTGCCAGGGTTCATACAGAAATGTCTGGGCCTCCCGTATTTGGAAAGGTGTGAGATGCGACCATTACATGATCCCCAGGGACGAACGTTTCCCTATCTCAGGCTGTCTCTGACAGACCTGTGTAACTTTAGTTGTAACTATTGTTTGCCTGATGGCTGTGAAGAACACCATCACAAGCAGTCACTGGATGTTGCTGAAATTAGGCGGCTTGTGACTGCTTTCTCTGCGGTGGGCGTTGAGAAAATCCGCTTAACAGGTGGTGAGCCAACGTTACGCTCTGATTTTAACGACATTGTCAGTACGATCAAATCCATTCCAGGTATCAAGAAAGTGGCCATGACCACAAATGGTTACAAGATGGATCAGAGGGTGGAGTCCTGGTTGGCTTCCGGCCTTGATCAGCTGAATGTCAGTATTGATAGTCTTGACCCCAGAGCCTTTGAAGCCATTACTGGCCATGATCGACTTCAGGAAATACTGGCCGGTATTGAGAAAGCTTTTGCCTACGGTCTGCCTTCCATCAAGGTGAATGCGGTCTTGATGAAAGACGTCAATGATATCCAGTTGGGCGCGTTTCTCGACTGGATAAAGCATCAGCCAGTGACGATGCGCTTTATTGAACTGATGCAGACAGGCAACAATGGTAGTTTTTTCAATCAGTACCATGTGCCAGGTCAGCAAATCAGGGATCAGCTCTTGGAAAAAGGCTGGGTCAGGATGGCTCGAAAGAGAGATGCCGGTCCGGCTTATGAGTACTGTCACCCTGACTATCAGGGGCGTGTTGGTCTGATTACTCCTTATTCAAGAGACTTCTGCAAGGAATGTAACCGCCTGAGGGTAAGCAGTCAGGGGCATCTTCAGCTTTGTCTGTTTTCCGAGTCGGGTCATGACCTTCGTCGATTGCTGCAAGATGACAGTCAGCAGGATGAGCTGATTCAGGAAATTCGATCTGTGCTGCGTTTGAAAGTGGATGGTCATTTTCTGGATCAGGGCTACACCGGTGGGACTCAGAACCTGGCTCAGATTGGTGGTTAATTGCGTTTTAAATAAAAAGCATGGCTTGCCGCAGTGCTTTTTGTTTGAGGCTTGTTTAATTTTCGGATTTTATCTGAGGTGACAAACGGTCCCCCGGACAAAAATAGACACTGACGTATACATTCTGGTTAAGGTGGGTATAATGCCGCCCGAAGATTGGTCGGGGCGTTCTATGAGCGTTGGGTCAATCTTGATTCTGGCTGTCTGCGGTAACCTTCCTGATGACTCATACGATTTTTGATACTCCCCTTGTCAATACCCTCTTTCGCATTATCTCTACCCTGGGCTTGAAGCTGGCAGGCTGGAAGTTGTCAGGAAAAAAGCCCGATGCCAGAAAATATGTTGTTATTGCTGCTCCTCACACCAGTAACTGGGATTTTGTTCTGGTGATGGCTATCGCTTTCAAATTTGGTATCAAGATTTCCTGGATGGGTAAGAACAGCCTCTTTAAAGGCCCGATGGGACCTGTTATGCGATGGATGGGAGGGATTCCGGTAGAGCGCAGCCGAAATACAGGGTTGGTGCAGCAAGTCATTGACCGGTTTAATGTATCTGATGACCTTGTTGTCACTATTCCACCTGAAGGAACCCGCAGCAAGGTGGGTCAATGGAAAAGTGGCTTTTATCATGTCGCATCTGGGGCCGGTGTGCCTATCGCCCTGGGGTTTCTGGACTTCAAAACCAGGCAGGGGGGCTTTGGTCCGCTGTTTTACCCTACGGGTAACTACGAGAATGACCTGAAAGAAATTCAGCACTTCTATCAGGGGATGACCGGAAAAAGGCCGCATAAATTCTGAGAGTGCAGTCTGGCTGATTAATAAACAACATAACTGGCTGATTTCAAGCTGGATAATCACTTCTGATACGAAGCAGTAGCCATAAACCCTTGCCGCCCATCGGCCAAAAACAGTCTGTACGATTGAAATACAGCTATCTATGTTGAACGAATAGCGATAGAATGATCGGCCTTTTATGGGAGAGCCATTGAATTTGGTCTCCCGAGATGTCCTGGTACTCCGTTTACCTCGATCGGTTTGAATATTGAATTCTCATCGGATACCGATCCTGCCAGTTCTTTCGAGATCTTCAACGAAGTCATGGACACCAAACTGCCATGAGTGGAAAGGCCGCTACCTGTTATTGAACCCGGCGGTCAGAACATGGTCAAAACTCACTGCACGTAACGAAAAGGATCGTGTGGTGGATCAGTGTGCATGGGAGCTTGCTATAGCCTGCTCAGGTCGCCAGGTCCGGAAAGAACGGTCACCGATTTCACTAAATTATTTAAGTTAATCAATAGCTTGTCTGATTTTCTGAAACCTGTCCTGTTCTACTGAACATTACTACCGACTTTCTGCTTGCGACTGACCCCCGGATGATTGCTCACGGCTTAAGACCGGAATCTGCGATCCGGCTGCCAGTCAGAGTGTCTACAGGGATAGCACTGATCAAATCAATGCCTAATTTTTCGGAGCACTTGATGTCTGAGAACGACACAACCCCTACTGAACCCATGGTTACTTTCTCTGACCTGCCGCTTTCTCCTGCAGTGATCAAGGCGGTACAGGATGTTGGCTATGAAACGCCTTCTCCTATTCAGGCTCAGAGTATCCCCAAAATTCTTGAAGGCAGGGATCTGCTGGGACTGGCTCAGACCGGTACCGGTAAGACCGCTGCATTCGCCCTTCCTATGCTTTCCAGATTGGACATGAGTGTCAATGACCCTCAGGTTCTGGTTCTGACACCTACCCGTGAACTGGCTATTCAGGTTGCAGAAGCTTTTCAGCGTTATGCCCGTCACATGCCAGGTTTCCACGTACTGCCTGTTTATGGTGGTCAGGACATGCGTGGTCAGTTACGAGGCCTTAAGCGTGGAGCTCACGTTATTGTGGGTACACCGGGTCGTGTTATGGATCACCTGCGCAGAGAAAGTCTGAAACTGAACTCTCTGAAAGCGGTTGTGCTGGATGAAGCCGATGAGATGCTGCGCATGGGCTTTGTTGATGATATTGAGTGGATTATGGAGCAGACGCCTGATGAGCGTCAGGTGGCTCTGTTCTCTGCCACTATGCCCAGACAGATTCGCAAGATAGCTGACACGCACTTGAAGAATCCGGCTACGGTTGAAATCAAGGCCAAAACAGCAACAGTTGATACCATCACCCAGAAAGTCTGTATGGTCAGTGGTTTTCACAAGCTAGACGCTTTGACACGTATCCTGGAAGTTGAACCTTTTGATGCCATGATTATTTTCGTGCGCACCAAAACAGCGACCGTAGAGCTGGCTGAAAAGCTCGAAGCCAGAGGCTTTGCTGCTGCCGCACTGAATGGTGACATGAGTCAGGGTCTGCGTGAAAAAGTTGTTGAACGACTGAAAAAAGGCTCTCTGGATATTCTGATTGCTACTGATGTCGCAGCACGTGGTCTGGATGTAGAGCGTATGTCGCACGTTGTGAACTACGACATTCCTTACGACACTGAAGCTTATGTTCACCGTATTGGTCGTACTGGCCGTGCAGGTCGTCAGGGTGTAGCTATTCTGTTTGCTACACACCGTGAGCGTCGTATGTTGCGTTCGATTGAGCAGGCTACTCGCCAGCGCATCGAAACCATGAGTTTGCCATCCATGCGTGATGTTCGTGACATGCGTATCCGAGCCTTTAAGGAAGAAGTGGTGAAATCCATGGAAATGGGCGAAGAACTGGATGCGTTCCGTGAAATCATTGCTGAGCTGGAAACTGAACATGCTTTGAGTCATGAAGATATGTCTGCTGTCCTGTGCTTCATGGCCCAGAAAGATCGTCCATTCCCGGACGGTAAAGAGCCTGAGCGTTCACAGCGTGAGCGACGTGATCGTGATCGCGACCGTGGTGAAAGAGGAGGAGAGCGTGGAGAACGTGGAGCGCGCCCTCGTCGTGATCGCAAAGAAGATAATGAAGGCATGGTTCGTTACCGTGTGGGTGTAGGTCGTGATCAGGGTATAACGCCTGGAGACCTGGTAGGCGCTATTGCCAACGAGAGTAATATCTCTGGCAAGAATATTGGCCACATTCGTCTGTTCGATACGTGCTCGTCCATCTATCTGCCGGAAGGTGTTGATACTTCCACTCTGGACTCACTGAAGAACGTCAAGGTTCGAAACAAGGCTCTGGACTTGAAAGTCTGGGTGGATGATGGACGTCGTGATAGTCGTGATAACACCCGCCCTCGTCGTGGCCGTGGCCGTGATGGAGAAGGGTTTAGAAAAGATCGTGATAATCGCGGTGGAGAAAAAAGACAGGGTTCTCGCAGGCCTCGTCAAGAAGCATAAGCTTCGTCCCATCTTTTGATGTTGAAAAAGCAGAAGTCTGAGACTTTTGCTTTTTTTTTATCTTGAAAAAAGTTGAAATCTCTCAAAAAAAATTATGCAAGCTAGCCCAAAAAGGGTATTAACAGACCATGAGAGCATGGTTAGACTGTTTTATAAGAATAAAAATGAGGCTTAGCTTATGTTGTATGTGTCATTTTCCGGTTCGAAAGGGCGGGGAGTTTTCACCAGTAAAAAAATCGAGAGCAATACCGTTATTGAGCGTTGTCCTGTTCTGGAATTGCCTCCTCAGGATTTAAAACACATTGATCAGACCGAAGTATATAACTACTACTTTTCCTGGGGAGAAAAGATGGATGCAGCGGCTATTGCATTAGGTCTGGGTTCTATTTACAACCACTCCTATAGCCCTAATGCTCTTTATCGATTTGATATGGAAGATAGGGTGATTGAGTTTATTTCCATCAAAAAGATTCGTCCTAATGAAGAAGTCACTATTAATTACAATGGATCACCCAATGATCAATCACCCCTTTGGGATGGCATTCAATGGGAACCCTGAAAATACAATTTAAACTAATGCTTGTTCAATATTTTAGATAAACACTTGTTGATTTTATTATTTATTTAATGGTTTGTTTTTTTCAGTTCCTGAATCCGTGACTTCATCAGCAATAAAAAAGCCTTAAAGCCATCCACCGAAAGGGGTGTAGGCTAAAATACGACCTACTCGTTTTTTCACTGAATAGGTGAATTTTTGTGGAACTCCATTTTGAGCAGTCTGATACGGAATTCTATACACCATTTGCTGGCCTTGCCTTTATTGGTCACGCCCTCAATAAAAAAACATCCCTCAAAAAATCACTCCGTAAGATTAAGAAGCGACATGGAATCGCCAATATTGATTTAGTGCGTGCTTATGTTGGCTTGCTGGCCCTCGGCAAAAATGACTTTGACGCCATTGACACCCTTCGCCATGACGATTGGTTCCAGCAATGCATGGGAATAAAACAGATGCCATCTGCCAGTCGATTGCGCCAGCGCTTTAATGAAGATGCTACCCAGCTTATTCCGCTGATTGAGGAAAGTCTTGCTGAGTTGCTTATAGAACTTGATGCTCCGCTTACACCACTTCCAAAAGAACTTGATCGCCAACAGCATATACCATTAGATATGGATGTCACGCCTCAAGACAATAGCAACTCCAAGAAAGAAGGAGTGAGTTGGACATATAAACACTTTTTCGGCTACTCCCCCATTATGGCTTACCTTGGGCAAGAAGGCTGGTGCATGGGGTGTGAGTTGCGACCAGGTTCGCAACACTCGCAAAATGATTTCATCCCATTCCTGGGTGCCGTTTTACAGAGAGTACGTCGTATAACGCAACAGCCGATATTGCTTCGGCTCGATAGTGCTCACGATGCTGAAGATACCCGCATGGCCGTTGCTCAACATGCTAACGTTGACCACATAATTAAATTGAATCCTCGCCAACAGTACACCTCCAAGGCCTGGCTACCTAAGTTTGAAGCAGCGAAGGTAGAGTGGCATGAGCTACGAGCAGGTAAGCACTATGCGACTTTGACTATTAACCATGAAGCTCACTATGGTCATCAGCGACTGATTATCAAAATGGTCAGACGAACGTCAGATGCCGTTGGTCAGATGTTTCTAACTCCAGACTACGAGCTGGAAGGTTGGTGGACAACATTGAATGAAGAAGAATACAGCGATAACGACGTTATTCTGCTGTATGAGAATCACGCCACCAGTGAGCAATTTCACAGTGAATTAAAAACCGATATGGATCTGGAAAGGCTTCCTTCTGGAAAGTTCGATACTAATGATTTAGTAATGTGTCTGGGCGCATTAACTTATAATATGCTGCGTTACATGGGGCAATCTTGTTTGCTGGGGCCGCAGTCACCTGTTCGTCATCAGGCAGCAAGGAGAAGAATAAAAACCGTCATGCAGGAGTTGATTTATCAGGCTGCCCGCTTTTTGGAGGCAGGCCGTCGCAAAATACTACGATTTGGCCGATATAGCCCGGCACTCCAGGTGTTTATGGGGCTTTATCCAGAAAAAATGCTTTGTTAGCCATCAATATTATTCTGTCTTTCTGAAATGAATGCCAGGTCTTGGTAGGTGATGCATCGCCTGAATTTCAAAATAATGACAAAAACAGCTGGGGTCTTTGCTGGATTGTTCTGTTATTTCCTGATCAAAGTAGTAATAAAGTGATTTGCGGTAAGGTTGGAGCTTAAATTACACGATTTTCTCGAGATTAATTAAGAACTCACTGATTCAGGTCAGTTGTATTACTAATCTCCTCTGAATGCGTTGTGGGAAATAGTAATGAGCTGAATACTCAATTATCTTTGATTTTATTGTTATCTTTGGAAGCTTTTTCTATGGGTATTCATTCTGAAGAAAAAAATAAATAAAGAAGAGTATGATACATTGATGGCTGCACTCCATGTACTCTGCCTATTTTATTCCTGTTGCAGTGGCTGCAACACCTGTTACTCAAGCCGCGAAAACTCTCCTTGTCTATAAAGTTTGTCAAAATTTAGCTGAACCATTGAACGAAGGCTTTACTCGCACGGTGAAGGAGTAAGAAGACAATTTCTTCCAGAGATGTTAGGAGGAACCATCGGCACCAGCAGGTCTGCAAGATGCCACAAGAGAATTGCATGAAGTTGATTTGGCTGATTGGGATATGGATGAAGAGTGGGACAACCGAATAAAGCATACTTTGATTAAGCCTTAGCTAACTCTCTACCGACTTCGTTAATATTACTAATCATTTGGCTGCTACACTTACTGATGTTTTATCAGGAGATATGTAGCAGGTGACTATAAGTCGATGTTCTTTTACTTATTATTATTTTGTCGTTTATAGGTAAGATTGAACGAGGCTAAGTCCGACAGGCTCTAAGGTGACCTGCATTATTTTTTTGTGTCTGAATTTTTAGAGTCAGACCTTGGTAATAAGGGGGTCTGGCGGTTTTTAATGAGTGGTTTAAAGGTTTATGCTCTGACCATTCTGCAGGGGCAGAAACCTGGAACAGTCTCACGTGAGGTATAAGGTAAGATCATGAGGACCATGGGCCGATTTGTTCTGGTACTGGCTGCAGGAAGCCTTCTTGCTGCCTGTAGTTCATCAGATAAGAAGTTGGTGGTGTCACCCACCGAAGTGGAAGGTAAAACCTGGGTACTGAGTTCCCTGGATGGCAAACCACCGGTAGATGGAAAAAGAATCACCCTTGAATTCCAGTCTGCCTCTGATAAAGAAGGTAAAGTCAGTGGCAAGGGCCCCTGCAATGGTTATTTTGGAAGTTACACCATGCAGCAGGATGAGTTGCAATTTGGCAGGGTTGGCTCAACCATGATGGCCTGTCCGGAGCCCGTCATGAAACAGGAAATGGCCTTTTTCTCTGCGTTTCAGCAAGTAGATACCATGGTATCTAAAGGAGATATGCTGGTTCTGAAGAGCCGTCATAGCAAGGAAGAGCTGAAGTTTGTAGCTGAGACAGCAGAAGTCAAAGGTGTAGTAAAATCGGCTAGCGGCTATTTCCCCGCTGATTCCGATGTTCGAATCCAGCTCACGGATATTAGCAAGCAAGATGCCCGATCCAACTTGATCGGAGAGAAGAAAGTTAAGCTGAAGTATGAGCTTGATGCACCGTTGAACTTCCAGATTCCTTATTCACCCTCACTCATACAACCGAACCATACTTATTCGGTTTCTGTAGAAGTCAGGCATAAAGGCAAGCTGGTTTCCCGCAGCACCTCCAGCAATATTGTTGATCTTTCCAGACCTCTGGATATGAAAGCAGGTCAGTGATTACTGGTTGAGCACCTGGTTCAGAGTTTGTGACAGTCGATAGCCTGAAGTTACAATCCTTTCTCGTGAAATAATTTGTCCTCTCAGCAGGTATTTCTTGCTGAGAGGTACCTCTGGTTCTATCTGATTAAAGACTACGGCTCTTTGTACATTAATACGTTTACGAGCCCGGTTTTCGGGGTGGGTGTCTTTCTGGTCACTGACTGTATGCCAGTAACGAGTCACTGCCAGACCTTCTTTTTTAATCGAATCCATCCAGGTGGAAGCAATTACAAAGCTGTGAGTCTTGGGTTCGGCTTCCTTTAAAATATCCAATAATTCCTGAGCCCTCTGCCGGGCTGTTGGTGTCATGTTCTGCCAGGCAATCCAGCTGCTGATCATATGCCCCGAGTCAAATCAGGAGTACGCAGGGCTGAAAAACAGGGCTGCCATCAAGAATAATAGGCCTCTACCCATGGTGCCTCCTCTCAAGAGTTCTAAGATCAAGTATTATCGACAGAGCACAGTAAGGCTAGAAACGCTCTCACACGATACAGTGACTGTGTTAGATTTAGGGCCTTCGTAACACTCGCAAAAAAATAGAAAGGAGTTTTCGCTATGCAGTTTCGTCCCTGTATTGACCTGCATGAAGGCAAGGTGAAACAGATAGTGGGAAGCTCTCTGCGCGATGGTGACAATTCTGCTCAGGTAAACTTTGAAAGTGACCGATCAGCTGCGGATTTTGCCGAGCTTTATCGTAAAGAGCAGCTAACGGGTGGTCATGTTATAAAATTAGGTCCCGGCAATGATGCCGCAGCGGCTTCTGCCTTGTCAGGCTGGCCCGGGGGGCTTCAGATCGGTGGCGGTATCACGGCAGAAAATGCCACTCATTACCTGGATATGGGTGCTTCCCATGTCATTGTCACATCCTATGTATTCAAGGATGGTCAGGTGAACTTTGAAAATCTGGAGAAACTGCTGGCTGCAGTGGGCCGGGACCGGTTGGTATTGGATCTGTCTTGCAAGAAAAAGGACGGTGACTATTTTATCGTCACCGATCGCTGGCAGAAATTTACGGACACTCGAATTAATGCAGAAACACTGAAAAAGTTAGCAAGCTATTGTGATGAGTTTCTTGTTCATGCTGCCTCGGTAGAAGGTTTGATGGCAGGGCCTGATTTAGAACTGGTTTCTCTTTTGGCTGAATACTCGCCGGTTCCTGTAACGTATGCTGGGGGCATTGCTACCCTGGAAGACATTGAGGCCGTTAGAAAAGCCGGTGACAATCAGGTGCACATTACCATAGGCAGTGCTCTGGATATTTTTGGTGGTTCTCTGGCGTTTAGAGAGGTAGTGGCGTGCTGTAAAGCTGATTAAGCCTGTCAGGGGCCGTCCGGGGTTCCATGATACTGTCACAGGAGCCCCAGAGAGTAAGGCTTAGCGGGCAGTATCGTACCGGGTTCTGTACGGATAGATTTTGGACTGGCTGTTGGTTGAAAATTTTACTTCCTGAGAGTGAGCGATCTTAAACCAAATCCGCCCATACTGATTGGTTTGTCCTGCTGTAATCAGTTTTCCTTTGCTGTTGAAGACTTCAGCGAGAGTGTTACCTTCAGTAATTAAAGTGCGCCTGTCGATTCTGCTCGGTAACGATTGACCACTGCTGCAGACTATCCAGTTTTGTAAGAAGAATTTTAATCGAGCCCTTTAGAGGGGGGCAGTGTTTAAATCGAGTATCAGAAACTTATTCGCACTGTTTCCGGACAACCCGCTTTGAATAGCTGTCTGTATCAATATCAAGAATTTCAACGGTCAGTATGTTTACGTCAGGGATGATCTGTTCAGCTGCACTGAGTACTTTCTGGCTTAATCCTTTCTTCTGGGCAGGCGTTCGGCCTTTCATAATTCTGACCGTGACGTGGACAAAAGATTGGTCAGGCGCGGCTGTTTGAAAGTACTCACAGGGGAAAGCTCGTGACTTGATGTCTTCGGCTCTGAATAAACCTGATTCCAAAGCACCCTGATGAATGCCTGAGACGAGCTCTTTGATTGAGTACTTTTGTTCGATATCAGCAGAGTACTCGATAATGCAATGAGGCATAAACGGCCATCTTGGATAAGTTGATAAAGGAAGCAGAAGCCTAGCAAAAGCAGTTTAAAGGCAAAAGGGTAAGAGAGGAGGGTCACTTCAGAAATTCTTGTCTACTCTTTGATATCTGAGAAGTGTACGATGAATTAATACATGAATAGTCAAACACTGGGAAGTTCCCTGCTGGTTGCAGGTACATCAATAGGGGCAGGCATGCTGGCTTTGCCTCTGGTCTCTGCCGCAACAGGAATCTGGTCGGGTTTATTCCTGATGATGTTGATGGCAGGGCTGGCCTGTTATGGGGGATTACTGATAGCAGAGGCCTGCCGAGCTGTTCCTGAAGCCGACAACCTTCATGGTGTCGTAGGGAGGCTATTAGGTAAATCCGGACAGGGTATAGCGATTCTGGCTATGCTGTTTCTCTACTTTTCACTCAGTTCAGCTTATATTTCAGCAGGGGCAGGGCAGTTGGCCTCTGCCTCTGAGCAATTTGGATCAGCGCTTGGTTTTTCTCAGTCTGCCATTGTGGTGGCAGTGTTCATTGCTATTTTAGTGGTGGTTGGCACAGTAGTGGTGGACTATGCCAATCGGATGATGTTCTTTCTGATGATCGCTTTATTGATGTTCATCATGATGTTGTTACTTCCGGAAGTTGAAGTAGACAATCTGACACTTCAGCCTGGTGAGCCCAGCATGCTCTTTGCAGCCCTTCCTGTTCTTTACACCTCATTTGGTTATCACTGTGCGGTACCGACCGTTGTTCGATATGTGAAAGGCAATCCAAGGGATTTTCGTCGGGCGTTGGTTTTGGGCAGTGCATTGCCTTTTCTGGTTTATGCTCTTTGGCAGATAGCGACCAATGGGACTTTGTCATCGTTACTGATTACGAACCTTCAATCCAGTCCTGATGCAGTGGGACAGCTTATTCTCAGGATTGGAGAGGTCAGTAGTTATTCAGGCTTCAATCATCTCATCAGTGTGTTCACTGCCTGTGCATTGGGTACTTCGTTTTTAGGGGTGGCGATCGGCTTGTTCGACTATCTGGCAGAGGTTAGTCATAGGTCAGATACCATCATGGGTCGTATTCAGACTGTTTTTTTGACTCTGGGGCTCCCACTGGCTGTTGCGGTTTTATTCCCGGGCAGTTTTGTAACCACTCTGGGTTATGCCGCTGTAGCCCTGGTTATTCTGGCCGTATTCATTCCTGTCATGCTGGTGTGGGAAGCACGCAAGAAGCACCTGGAAGAGCCTTATCAGGTTGCCGGAGGTAACCTGCTGCTGGTGATAATGTGCCTGATCGGAGTGGCTGTGATTCTTGCCCAGGTTGGCATAGTTGCTGGCTGGCTGCCTGCACTGGACTCCTGATCAGTGATAAAGGTCAGGGTTATCGGGGTCTGCTATGCCTGAGTCCTGATGTGAGAGTGGGGGAGGTGTATCTTTAGAGTCTTGCACGGGAGAATATGGGTATCGATTGGCTTCCACCTTAGCCGCCACAGCAGCAATCTCTTCTTCAGTTCTTGGTTTTTGAATGCTTTGCTTACCGCCGTTTGCCTGGAATTCGAAGTATTTTTTTGCGAAATACTCCAGCAAGGTTCCAACACTGCCACTGGCCAAAAGGAGTTCCGAGCTGACCTTTTCGGTTTCAAGTCCTCTGGCTCTGCCTTTGGCATCAACCAGTCGCACATCCGATCTGGCAGCTTCCAGACAGGGAGAAAATTCTGCCTGATATTTCTGGCTGATCTCACTCGTGTGTGAATTTAATTTTTTTAATGAGGGTTCCAAAAGCGTTAACCGTTGTGCCAGTACATCATCATAGTTTTTCTGGAGTTCTTTATTTCTGGCACTTTCTTGCCGCTGTCTTTTGATCAAAGCTTTTTCACGGCTATTGGGTTTGTATTTTCCTTTGCCCTGACTGACTCTATTGAGAATCATTAATGTATCTGAGTTCAGAGTTTCCAGTGCTTCGTTGGAAGCATTGAGATCCTCTTTTGAATAGGGGTATAGAGATGTACATGCTGAGATCATATCCAGGGTTTCTTTTGCTGCTTTCTCTGCTTTTAGCCACTCTTCCTTGCAATCGATAACGGCTAACTGTTTGTGCAGACTCTCGCGTTCTTCAAGGAGTCTGGCTGAGTCCCCTTTAACGGATGGCTTGCCAACCATGACAGACATGGCATGGAGTGCATTATCGGGTCTGTCGGATGAGTTATAGTCAGCCAGCAATGTAGTGAATCGCTGCAGCATACGTACTATTTTTTGGCCTTTCTCATAAAGCTTTTTAGTTTCTTCAGGCCATCCAGTACCGACTTCTGTAGCGCGATAAAAACCCTGAATGTCTCTTTCGCCAAGTGATTTATAACTACTCACACTTGCCTGTTTGGCTTCGGGCGACTCCTCAGTCTTTTTATCGGGACTAAAGGCATGAATTTGTTTATTGAAAGATCGGCCAGTACTCTCGGGTGATTTTTTTTTAAGTGAGCCAAAGCCGCTGTCCTGGCTGGTCACACTATCTTCTCTTGGTATATCCATTTTTTTAGTCTCTTACTTCCCACAACCCCAATATAGAAGGCTCGAATGTATGGGGTTTCTTCAAAGAGAGGATGGGTCCAGACCAAATTGAGTCAGGTAACTTTCTGATAAATCAGGAGAAAAATTGAATGAAAGCACTCTTTGGCAGGATTCAAAGAGGGACTGCCCTACAAGGTTGGGGTCAATAGCATCCAGAGCTTTTATGATGAAGTCTCGTGATCGTTGGTTATTCAGACTAATCGGTGTCAAAACATCGACAAAGCTGGCCACAAGGCCATACAGATCTTTTTCTATGTCATTTTCTTCGGCCCAAAGATTGGGGTCAGCATACTGTTGAGAGTAAGATTCTGCGGCAATATCGAGTCCCACGCCAAAATTAACCAATACAGCCCGTACCGGATTACAAATGATGTTTCGGGGACAAACAGCGCCATGAAAAATATTCATTCTGTGAAGGTATTGGAGTCCGGTCAGCAATTGGGCAAACCACATTTGGGGTTGCTGTTCTTCGTAGTGAATAAGTTCATTCAGTGAGCAGCCTTTTAACCAATACCGGGCGATAAATAAGTCCTGGCTGGCCGGGAGTTGGCCAAAAGCGATAACCCGTTCGATGTGAGGGTGAAAGAGGTGAGAAAGGCTACGATACAAACAGCTGAGCTCTGGCCAGTGTTCGTCTATACATTGGTAGATAGAGATGCCACAGTTGTATTGCCCCTGTAAATGCTTAGCTCGCCAGAGTTGACTGGTCTCGCTGGTCTGAATACATTCTTCCAGCTGGAAATGATGATCAATGATGGCCCCTTTCTTGAGAGAGATTGCTTTCTGCTCGCCATCACATATACCCATTTCAATCAGTGCAGACAGATCACAGCAGAGCCAGTCCAGATCCAGATTCCGTCCCAAAGCGGCTTGCTCATACCATTGATAGATACGGGGCTGGTGGGTTTGTTTTGCCAGAGAACAGAACAGAGTCGCATAGTTTTTAATGTCTTCATCGAGTGTTGAACCATTGATGATGTCAATATATTCAATATCGCCATCATCGGTGATAAAAACACAATTCTCGGACCAGTTACCTACCGTATAACCTCGGCGATGAATCTGTTGCAGAGCCAGTGCTGAATGCTTCAGGGCTTCCAATAATTGGTACGTGGTGTGTTCTTGGGGTTTGAAGGCGCTCAATGGAACACCTCGGGGCATTTTTATGGGAAGAACCAATTGCTCACCATCCTGTATGAGGGGAGCACTGTAGGGTACACCATTACAGCCTGATAGTTTCTGAAGCCTCATAAACTCGTCTCTGAGTTTCTGCTCCTGAGTGTACTGCATCTCCTCATTTTCAAAGCCCGTTGAAACCAGAATCTTTAAAAGCCAGGGAGCAGACCAGTCACCGGGTTGATAATCAGCTTGCCAGATCTCCAGACCGTGCTGAATGAACAGACACTTCACTTTATGGAAGTCTTGAATGCGGTTGTTACGACGTTCAACCACTGAGACTTGACCCAGTGTTTCAAGCACGTGTTCTTTTTGCTTTTCTGTGACAGGAAATTTTTTCGGAGCCGTGAGACCCCATTGGTGAGTGAGAGCTGAAACAATCTGTTGAGGGGTGTATATACTGAGTGATCCGTCGTCTTTTTCAAGGGATATGCCTTCGCCTTTTCTGCCAGTGACAAAGACCATCCCCTGACACCAGGGGGCATAGACGCCTACTGGAATCTTGTGTTTGATTTTACCGGCCAGCACTCTGGCAACGTAATTGGCTTTGGCCAGGCAGTTATCGACATCTCGTCCATCCAGGGACCAGGCATGCTGACCGGCATTAAGCCGGCCTATGTAGCCTTTTATATCAACTACATAGATACCCCACTCTCCAATAATCAAGGCGTCTACCTCCATGGCCTGGCCAGTATGTACAGGTATTTCAATATTGGTCAGGAGGAGATAATTTTGTGGTAACTCATTCGATAATAATTTGAAGGCCCAGCGTTCAGCATCATTTACAGCGTTACCAAAACTGATTTGTTTGGCCATGGTTAACTTCCGTACGGTCAATTCTTGCAGGGGAGTGTTTCTTGAGTAGGAAGTGAGGGTGAATTCCAATCAAGACTGTCAGAGTAGTTTAGCTGGCTGTTTAACTTTGATCCGATTAGTATCGGATCATCAAAGGAATGTGTAGAAATGATGGATTCAAACCATCTATAACAATAAGAAGAGTGAGTGCTTTATGTTGCGAAAAGTTCTACTGACAGCATCTATTCTGATCATGCCAGCCATTTCATTTGCCAATGGTTATGTCGGCCAATGGCATACAGTCAATGAAGATACCAAGAAGGCTGAGTCATTGGTCACGATCTGGGAAGAGGGTGATGAATTGAAGGGGAAAATAGAGCGCATTCTTGATCCTGAAGCCAGAGATATGGTGTGTGAAAAGTGTGAGGGTGATAAGAAAAATAAAAAACTGGAGGGGCTAACGTTTATTTGGGGAATGGAAAAAGAAGGCTCTCAATACGACGACGGGAAGATACTTGATCCAACCTCCGGAAAAATCTACAGCGCCAGCATGAAGCTTATTGAAAAGGGTGAAAAGCTGGAAGTCAGGGGGTATCTGGGTTTTGCAATGTTAGGAAGAACTCAGGTCTGGGTGAAGGCTGAGTGATTGTGAAAAGTGGGCAGACCCAAGTCTGCCCACTCCGTCTGTTACAGGAACAGAGAAAAGCCCATAGCTACCACGGCACCAGTGGTACCTATAATGGTTTCCATGACTGTCCAGGTTTGTAGAGTCTGTTTCTCTGTCAGTCCCAGGTAGCGGTTTGCCAGCCAGAAACCAGAGTCGTTTACGTGTGACAGAACAATGGAACCACCACCAATCGCTACCGTAATTGCTGCCAGTTGAGCACCGGACAAGCTCATAGGTTCCAGCATTGGAAGGATCAGACCACAGGCGGTCAACATAGCCACTGTGGCAGAGCCCTGAATCACACGAACGGCTGCTGCGAGAATAAATGCCAGAGCTACGATGGGCAGTCCGCTACCCGCCAGCATATTCCCCAGTGCCTGACCCACACCAGAGTCCACCAGAACCTGCTTGAAGACACCGCCAGCACCGGTGACCAGAATGATGACACCGGCAGGCTGCAGGGCAGACCCACAAATATTCATAACCTCATCTTTGTCATAGCCACGCTTGATACCCAGTAGATAGCAGGCAGCCAGACAGGCCACCATGATGGCTGTGAAAGGGTGGCCAATGAAGGTCAGCCAACCGTGCAGAGAAGAGTTCTCAGCAACAAAGCGGGCTCCAATAGTCTGAAGTCCAATCATCAGTAGAGGTAAAATGATCAAGCCGAAGGCCAGGCCAAAAGAAGGCAGCTCACCACCGCGCTCCTTGAATTCTTCACTGGCTTTGGCGTGTGCAGGCAGAGGCACATCCACTATTTTGCTGATAAATGAGCCGAACATAGGGCCAGCCAGAATCATTGCAGGAATAGAAGCTGTCAGACCGATCAAAATCATATAGCCAAAGTCTGCTCCCAGTTGTGAGGCTACCAGAATAGGGCCGGGAGCCGGAATCAGGAAGGCCTGACAGGTTGCAATACCTGCCAGCAGAGCTATACCCATTTTTACGACACTGTCCTTGCTTTTACGAACAATGGCAAAGACCACTCCAATCAAAAGTACCACTGCCACGTCAAAGAACAAAGGCAGGGCACAGATGAAACCGGTAATGGTAATGGCCCAGTTTGCACGCTCTGAACCAAAACGGTTCAAAAGGGTCTGGGCTATGCGATCCAGGGCACCTGTCGTTTCCATGACTTTACCGAACATGGCACCCAGTGCCACCACTACGGCTACAAAGCCCAGTGTGCCACCCATACCTTTCTGGATAGTTGCGGCGATGTCGGTGGGGTTCATACCGGTAGCGATCCCGGCAACCATGGAGACAAGAATCAAGGACACGACTGCGTGAAGCCTGGCTTTCATCACCAGAAACAGCAACAGGATGATGGATCCTGCTGCAGTAAAGATCAGAGACAAATCGGACATTGGCTGTAATTCTCGAATGTATTAATTACTTTTCATGATGTGTTGTTACCGGTAACATGTTACCGATAACATTTTAAGTGAAGAAGTTAATTTTCTGACTTTTTTGGTAATTATTGATTGAGATCAAATAATGGCTGGTAAGGTTTTCGTGGTGATGGGCGTTTGTGGCTCCGGTAAGTCCACAGTCGGTGAAGCATTGAGTCATGAGATGGGTGCCAAGTTTATTGACGGTGACGATCTGCATCCGAGAAAGAACATTGAAAAGATGGCCGGGGGTTCGCCTTTAAACGACGAAGACCGTCAGCCGTGGCTCGAGCGAATCAGAGATGTTGCCTACAGTGTAGAGGCCAAGAATGAAGTTGCAGTGGTTGTTTGTTCTGCCCTGAAATTGAAATACCGGGACACTATTCGTGAAGGCAATAAGCGGGTTTATTTTTTGCATATGGATGGCAGTTTCAATCTTATCCTTGAGCGAATGAAAGCGCGCAAGGGACATTTTATGCGTGAAACTATGCTTCAGAGCCAATTCGGTACTCTGGAAGCTCCTGAAGATAATGAATCAGGCGTCGTGCGTATTGATATCTCTGGAGATATTAAGCAGGTGGTTGCTGCCTGTTCACAAGCGGTGGTTGATTTAAGCGGAGAAATTGCAGCATGAATTCGGTGATAGAGAAAGTAACCCGGAGAATTGCCGAGCGTAGCCGGAAAATTCGGCAAAGTTATATTCAGAGGATGAAGCAACAGGCCAGCAATGGCAAAGTCAGAACCTCGTTGAGCTGCGGTAATCTGGCTCATGCTGTAGCCGCTTGTGGCAGTGAACAGAAAGATCGAATTCTGAACTTCACAACGGCCAATGTCGCCATTGTATCGGCCTACAATGATATGTTGAGTGCTCACGAGCCTTACCGTGAGTACCCGACAAAAATCAAACAGGCACTGAATGCAATGGGACACAGTGCTCAGGTCGCGGGTGGAGTTCCTGCCATGTGCGATGGTGTGACTCAGGGGCAGCCGGGCATGGACCTGTCTCTTTATTCCAGAGACGTTATTGCACAGAGCGTTGCCGTCAGCTTAAGCCACAATACTTTTGATGCCACTTTATTGCTGGGAGTCTGCGACAAAATTGCGCCTGGACAGCTTATAGGGGCGCTGTCGTTTGGTCATTTGCCAACAGCTTTTATTCCTTCTGGGCCCATGCCTACAGGCATTACCAATGATGAAAAGGTGAAGGTTCGTCAACAGTATGTGGCGGGCGAAGTCGGTCAGGAAGCGCTGCAGAAAATGGAGTGCAATGCTTATCACTCACCGGGAACCTGCACTTTCTACGGTACTGCCAATACGAACCAGCTGGTTTTTGAATCCATGGGGTTGATGCTGCCTGGCTCGGCATTCATTCCGCCTGGGAGTGCACTTCGAGATGCTCTTATTGCTGAAGCATCTGTTTCTATAGCGTCACAAACTACCGATGCACCGGCTTACAGACCACTCTGGCAAGTGGTTGATGAGCGAAGTCTGGTCAATGGTCTGGTTGCGCTTCTGGCTTCTGGTGGCAGTACCAACCACTCCATTCATATGATTGCTGTGGCAAGAGCGGCAGGGCTTATTTTGACTTGGGATGATTTCGAAGAACTTTCTCAGGCTGTTCCCCTGCTGACCCGTGTCTATCCGAATGGCAAAGCCGATATTAATCAGTTCCAGCAAGCAGGAGGTGTACCGGTATTATTATCAGAACTCGCTAAACGGGGCCTTCTCAATATGGACGCGATTCCCTGTTATGGAACTATGGAGAACTATCTGCAGTCGCCTGAGCTGGTGGACGGTAAACTGATTTGGCAAGACTCAGGTGTTTCTCGTGATGCTGAGGTAATTGTGTCACCAGGTCAGGTGTTTGCTAAAACCGGCGGGCTGAAAGTGCTTAGCGGTAATTTGGGGCGTGCGGTCATCAAGATCAGTGCTGTGGCTGAAGAACACTGGGTGACGACTGCTCCGGCAATAGTATTTGATTCACAATATGATGTTGCCGACGCTTATAAACGTGGCGAGCTGAATAAAGACGCTATCATAGTGGTTCGTTTTAACGGCCCCAGTGCCAATGGGATGCCAGAGTTGCACATGTTGATGCCCATTCTGGGTAATCTTCAGAAAGCCGGACATCAAGTCGCGCTGGTAACAGATGGTCGTCTATCCGGAGCTTCAGGTAAAATTCCTGCGGCGATTCATGTTACTCCTGAGGCGGCCAAAGGCGGTGCATTGGCATTCATTGAAAATGGTGATTTGATTACCGTAGACGCCAGAGAAGGTAGCATCTCTGTCGATACGGTTCTTTCTGAGCGTAATGGCAGTCACCCTGATCTGACACTTCAACATTTCGGGTGTGGTCGTGAATTGTTTAATGGTTTCCGTCAGCTAATCTCCAGTGCTGAGCAGGGAGCATCCATTCTCTTTCCAGGAGACCATCAATGAGTAATTGGGCCATTGAACCCTCCCTTGTATTCTCTTCTTCACCAGTTGTACCTGTGATGGTCATCGATAAGGTTGAAGATGCACTCCCTATGGCTCAGGCATTGAGTGAAGGGGGGATTAAAGTATTTGAGATTACGTTGAGAACGGATGCTGCACTGGACGCCATTCGTACCATCAGCAATACCATGCCGGATGCCATGGTAGGTGCCGGTACTGTGATTAACGAGGCGCAATATGATGCAGCTGTGGCTGCTGGTGCCAGGTTTGTCATTTCTCCGGGCATTACAACGGGTTTGCTTGAACATGCCCGCCAGGGAACCGCACCTTTGATTCCGGGTTGTGCTACGCCTTCAGAGGTGATGACGGCTCTGGCTCACGGATATGATCATCTTAAGTTCTTCCCTGCCGAAGTGAATGGCGGTGTTAAAGCGCTTAAAGCGATTTCTGCCCCTCTGCCACAAATTAGATTCTGTCCGACAGGCGGCATCAGTCCGGTAAATATGAATGACTACCTTGCTCTGGCATGTGTGGCAACGATTGGTGGCTCATGGATGTTACCCGCAGATCTGATAAAGGCGGGTGACTGGTCGTCTATTACTCAGTTGTCAGCCGAGGCTGTTGCTATGGCCAAGGGGCTTCAGACAGCTTGATTAACGAAAGAGCCTGATCTTCGTCAGGCTCAAAGCTGTCTTTAAATGCTGTTTCCTTCAAAGATTGAAAATCCAAGGTCAATGACCTTGTCTTCAATATCCTTTCCTGCGAGCTTATCCAGGAGCATTTGTGCAGCAGTCTCTCCAATTGCCTTTCGAGGCGTTGAAATGCTGGCTAGATTGGGGTGAATAGCCCGGCCAATATCCAGAGCATTGAAGCCTGCAATAGCTATCTGATCCGGGATGGTTATATTTCGCCGCTGACATTCGAGAATAGCACCTATTCCCAGGTCATCATTACAGCAAAAGACACCATCCAGTGTCGGGTATTGACTGAGTGCCTGCATCATCAATGTTTTCCCCAGTGTGAAGGACGAGTGTTCTTCTGTGGACAGAATCACAGGCTCAGCACCTAACTCACTCATAACAGCCTGATACCCTGCCAGACGTTGACGAACTCTTACGTCCATTCGGGCTGCAAAGAAAACAATCCTGTGTTTGCCTCTGCTGATCATTTTTTTCAGCATGGCTTCGCTGGCTGCCTGATGGTCCAGGCCGACGGCCAGGTCGATGGGAGGGAGGCAAGCGTCCATCACTTCCACCACGGGAATGCCGGCATTGGCAATCATCCGTAAAGACTTTTCTGTATGATCACACTCGGAGAGAATCAGCCCGTCAACGTGGTAGGAAAGCATGGACTCAATTCGCTTTTCTTCCACTTCTCTGTCATAGCCGTAGTGCGCAATCATAGTCTGGTATCCTGCAGGTTCGGTAATATTTTCAATCCCCTGAACTACTGCAGAAAAAACCTGATTGGAAAGAGAAGGAACAACAATGCCAATGGCCTTGCTGGTGGCATTGGAGAGAATGTCGGGCACACGACTGGAGACATAGCCGACTTCATCAATGACCTTCTGGATTCGCTCGCCCGTCGTTTTGGATACCTGGTCAGGGCCTCTCAGATAACGGCTGACGGTCATTTTTGTCACACCCACCTGGTCAGCAATGTCCTGGAGGGCAAGTCGTTTGTTTTTGGCTTTCATTCAATACCGGAGCAGTAGACATGTCAGAAACCGATCTGCTTCTGAATATGGCAGAATTTACCGGAAAAAAGCTAAATTGTTAACGGTGAGAGTAAAAGGAGCTGAGTGATCAGCCCCTTATTGCTATCAGGCCTTTCCTTCAATATCACTGGAGGAATCAGAGTCGGTACCTGCCGATGAGGATATACCTGAGTCATGGTTATAATCAGCCATGAGAGTATTCGCTTTTTCCAGCAATCCGATCAATTGATCCAGGGTATTACCCAGAGTCCAACCCTGCCTGGACAGCGCCATACCGTATGACTTGTTCAGCAGGAACTCAGTGCTATTGTCGACATAGTCAGCATCAAATTCTTCCAGAAAATCTTCTATGTCTGTCTGGGTATCAACAAAGCTCTGCGGAATATCGTCCATGACTGCAGCTATAAACTTTCTTTGTTCTGTTTCGTAGTACTGAGGGTCTTCAAGCATCCTTTCCAGATTGACTTTTAACTCTGGCTCAGCTTTCTTCTTAAAGTTTTCGAACTTTGCAGCACATTTCTCCTGAAGCTCACCGTAACTTCCCCAGTGTTTTAGGGGGATGCCGCGCACTTTGGTTTCCAGGAGAGCTTTCACTTCGTCAGGGGCTGCGTCTCCCAGGTTATTTAACTCTTTTAAGGGCGCTATCAACAGACGAGGCAGTGTGCTGATTAAGCCTAATTTAGCGGGCTCTGCACCCCAGTCCACTACTCGGGTTTCCCCTTCAAGTTCATTAAGAGAATAGGTAGTGCCTTCACGAAGCTTTTCTTCCGGCTGAGGCTTAATCCCTTCAGGTCGTTTGAAGTTGACTTTAATTTCACCCACGCTTGCGTGCTTCTGTCGGTATTCAGTAAGTTTGGATACACTGTCCTCAACCTTTTGTTGGAACGTTTTACCTTTTCCTTCAACCTGATCTTTTAACAATTGTTCGATTTCAGGCAGAGTCAGTTGTTCTCCATAAAACGGGTGCTTGACCTGATCCCAGGGAGTATCAGGCGCTGTCTCTGGTATTTTGTGAGGCTGACCCTTGGTTGATCTGTGAGAAGGAATCATAGACTCCGGTGGTACAGCAGAAAGGCCCGTTATGACTGCAAGAGGGTCTCTATCAATACCTTCCAGCAATTTCGTAAGTTGCTCATGCTGAACCGGTGCTTGATATTTTCTGTGCGGACCTTTTGCAGCAGGCTTTCGAGTGCTTTGCATTTGATAAGAATGTTGAACCTGCCTTTGAGGGGACTGGCTGTACTGACCACCTGAAGGTTTGGTTTGATTCTGTAAGTACCCACCAGGTTGAGCCACTCGGGTGTTTCTACTCGGATGCTGGGGGTTACTGATAGGTGAGTAATGACCAGGCTTTCTTTTGCTACGGCGTCTGTTACCACCTGGCTTCTGATGAGAGCGCTCTTGGTGCGTGGAATGTATTCCCTGATGGTGTGGCTGATAACCCTGTGATCCATACATAATAACTGTCCCTCTAACTTCTCTGGCGATAAATTCAGGCTAGGCAGAGTAATTCAATAAATAAAGGGAGTTAGGACTAATGTCTATATGATAAGCCCATAGAAAACCCAATCTTTCATTGTGAGTTTGAGACATTGCAAATAGACTGTGTTTCCACAGAGATTCCCTGAAGTTACAAGGTTTTTTCCATGGCTGTAAAAGAGATAGAAGCCTTTTTCGAAGGTCACAAAGCCTGTTTTGAGCATCAGAATGTCCAAGGTATCATGTCCAATCATCTGGATGCCTCCCTGTTCTGGGATCAGGGAGGAGGAAGCCTCAAGGGGCGAAATGAAATCAGGGGCTGGTTCAGCATGATGTTTGGACTGTGGACCATTAACCGGGCTGATTATGAGCTGGCTATGATTCGTGGTGATGAAAAATCGGCCAGTTGTGCGGTGTTCTGGCAGCTGGAAGGACACGAAAAAGATAATCCTGAAGCTGTGAAAAAAGCACGAATGAGAGTTACGTACTGTCTGGAAAAAACAGAAGAGGGCTGGAAAATCTGGCACGCTCATAGCAGTGAGTGCTGATCAAGGCGCTGCAATACTGCCTGTGATATAAAATAGTGGTCTAAATAGACAGACTTTCTTGAAAGAGGTCTGTCTTATTCTATGCTTGATGATCTTTGAAGATTAATAAAAAATCAGTCATCAGGTTTAGCATGAAACGGACTAGCGCTTTCGTACTGCTCATTATTGTAGGAACCCATTTCACCCATCTGGCTGTTGCACAACCTCCGGTCGTTTCATCACTTTTATCTAATTCTGTTCCAGTCTTTTCTGGTATTTACTGGGCGAGCTCTTTTATGCCGATGGTTCGAGATGGATTAGTGGCTCTCTTTCCTGCTCAGGAAGAGCCAGCTTTTCCCCTTTCTATGGAATGGGAAAAACTGAAACAAAAGTGGTCTTTTGATTTGTTTCCGGATTTGCCTGAAAAAATTGATATTAGTTCGTCTGATGACACCCCGGAAACAAGGCTTAAGCCAATTCTGACTCAAAGTTCTAAACCAGATATATCACTTGAACCCGCTCAGGCGGACAGGGCAGGTCATGCTTCAATGGCAGTCGTTTTAAACGGGTTAAAGGATGAGACTAAGTCGGAGTCTTATTGGCATCTTTTTGAACAAGATCTTGATGAAGATATGGATCAGACCTTGTTGCCTCTCTACATGAAGATAAACGGTATCTCATCTACCTCGATTGAAGGTCAATCGTATTATCTCTGGAACTCTGGAGGACAGGTTATATACCTGACCAGGAAAGAGTTGTATCAAATGTATTTGAGATGGCTGCGTCAAATTCGGCAGGCCGCATTTGAGCGAATGTTGGAATGGTTAGAGTGTTTTGGCTCGAATATCAGGACTGTGACGGGGGGGGAGGGTAGAAAGAAGCGTGGCCTCAAACGGCCTCCTCCTGAAAAGGAAGAAAAGCAAGATGAAGATTCTGAGGTTAAACGGAAAAAGAATGAACCTGATGAAGATTCTCCACAGCAGGCCAGCACTCTTCCCGGCACAAGCAAAGAAAAACAGGATGGAGCGACAGAAGAAAAGAAGAAGAACCGGGCTCTTCATTTCAGGGAAAAACCTTTGGAAAAGAGGGCTGTCATCAAACGAGTGGAGGAGAAAGGTGGGCAGAAAAACGATCTGACTCACTTTGAAGCAAGAGTAGGGAAGTTCAGCCGGATTATGGCCAATGCCCTCAACAACTGGGGAAACGTTCTTATTGATCTGAGAAATTCCGGGATGGCTGAACCTCCCCAGACAGGTGAGGAGCTGGCAAGAGCAATTAGAGACAGGCTCAAGTACAGCAAAGAATCTCAATATCTGGCCAGAATGATACGGTATTTTCAGGTCATGAGATTACCTGCTGACCATGAGCACTCAGCACTATTGGCCAGATATCAGAGGGTTCTGAACGATTTGCTTCAGTACATAGCCATTCACCGTAACCACTGGTTGTTGTCAGAAGAGTTAATAGAGCAGTGGCTGCATTTTGAAGATCTGGAATGGCTCAAAATATTTGCTGATTTTCCTGATCGACAGGAATGGGTCAGGGTTCAGCCTTCAACTATTGAGATTCCTGAATTACTAAGACATGTAGGCCCTGGTGTTACCGCAGAGCTAGAGCGTTATATTATGGCTATCAGAGGATACCTATCATCAGCGGAAGGTGAAGTAGAAACTGATCCAAATGCCGGGATTTTTTATCACTATGTGCCTGTGAGTGATCAGAGTTATGTGGTGTCTTTATTCTTTACTATGGTACTGCTGGCTGATGATAGCAATATGAGAGGTCTGCTGCTGGGCTGGATGAGGGCAGTCGATGCTCACTTTCAGATAGAAACCGCTTTTTTCCGGTACGCTTGTCAGGATTTGGGGGGATTGATGCTTTTTACTATTCCACAGAATCTAAGAGAAGCTCTTTTGGAAATGTCGCAGGCACACGGGGCACTCCTGCCAGACCCATTGCTGGCGGGCTTTGATTTTATGGCTCTGGATGCTAAGGTCGTCGATGCCCTTTCGACTTTCAGTGACGACTTTAATCCTCATCCTGCTCCCCAGCCTGAACCTGAGGCTCTGCCTCAGCCGCAACCTGAGCAGGAGCCGCCCGAAGAGATGGAGCACGAACAGGCTGAAGATTCGTGAGAGCTACTCAGCTTTTCTGAGGAAAGCCGATTTAATCTAGGAGCCTGTCGGACTTAAGGCAATTTCGGCCTGAAATCCAGAAAGAGCGGCCATCTTTTTCGTTGAATTTGCTTAAATAGGCCAACTATTCGCACAAATCCAACGAAAAAGCTGACTTGCTCTACTGAATTTCATGCTCGAAAGCTTAAGTCCGACAGCCTCCTAGAAGCTGGCAGGTTTATTCAATTTATCCTGCCGGCTTCTGGCAAACAGATCGACTCAGAGGCTGGGGACATGTCATCTTCTTCGGTACCACCATCAGGTTCAGGCAAAGCTTCGGGTAGCCCGATAACCACTTCTGCGCCTTCAGAGCGAGAAAAAGCCAGGAGTGGTCCGGCTTCCGAAATCCCCAGAAAACGAAGAAGGCCTGACTTTCAGGACAGTCAGGTAAGTGATCGGGAAGTTTCTGCACTGGCTCCTTCGAAGCTAAAAAAAATAAAACAGGCTCAGGAATATGATGCCGGAAGTGGTATCTCAAGCGGTATCTCATCGCCCTCCAGCTCGCTCTCTCCATCCCGAAGCAACGAAGACAGTCTGGATTATGACGTTCACAGTGACAGCAATGATTCAGGCTGTGATGCAGAAGCACAGGTATCGAGTCAGATAAGTTCGGAAGAAGAGCTGGATATTCAGGATTTTACCGATGTCATTGTTCCTCCCTCAGATGCATTAAAGTTTTTCCTGTCTGAACTGGGTATGAGCGTGGGTCGTTCTGTCGACATGGAGATGGCTTATCAGAGAATGGTTGAGTCGACTCTGGCTCATACCGATAAAGTCCGGGAGCCATTGTCTCTCAGTTTTCCCTCAGAGCGGATAGAAGAACTTTCCGAAGAACTGTTTGAACATATTCGCTCCCTGAAAATAGAAGAGCCGACACATGCCCGTGATAATCGCTGGCCTGGTGATGTTCCGGCGTCCGAACGGACAGAGTCTGACCGTAAGTACATGCATGAGATAAACCCTCTCCTTAATCTCTGTTTCCAAATGGCCTATCACCAGGAAAAGACCCCCCTGACTCAGGAACAGCAGAATCATCTTTATTGTCAGCTAATCTCCTTTGTTATTCAGAATATGCAACTGGCTAAGTGCGGGGATTTTTCTCATGTGGCTACAGACTTTCTATTACCCAAATTGGCCGAGGAAGGGCTGCCAGTGAAACTGGCCATGATGAACATTGATTGCCATGTCTGGGTGAATCAAGAGGAGGAAAGCGACAGTGACAGTCACTCGGACTATGAGCCGGATTTTGTTCAGTACAAAGAAGTAGAAAGAGACTTTAATCAGGGTTTGGAAAGCGGTAAAACCAAAGAAGATGAAACTTACTTAATGGGTAATCACATTGCTCTGGTGTTACATCCTCTGGCCAGTAACAGCGAAGAAAACCTTTTAGTTGCTCCAGAAGCGGTGATCATCGATCCTATGTTTCAGCTTCGGTTTAAAGCCAGCGAAACGAGTAACCATTACATCAGAACAGTAGAAGCCAATCTGGGCTACCCCAAATCAGATTTTCTGGATTTCAATTATACGTATTTTGATTAAGTCAATGTGGACTGCAACAAGCAGGCCTGATTCAGGCCGTCCAGCAATAAAGTAGACAAGGGCAGAGGACAATATGTCATCACCTGTACCACCCAGGGGAAGCGGTGTCGGAGCACACGTCCCTTCTTTTGAACGCCCAGAGGACAAAGAGCATGAGGCCACAGTCGAACCGGTATTACCCAGAAAACGCTTAACATCAGATGATGTCCCTCCGGTTAAGCACCGCCGGGTTTCAGTCGAGGAGGCCTCAATCAGACAGCGGAGCCGTTCAGACTCTTTTACAGGTATGTGCTCCCGTCTTCCTTCCGTTCTAATGGAAGTTCCACCCATCTTGTTAGATCATGATGAATCGGAAGAGGAGGACTTGATGGACTTTTACAGTCCGGCCTCCAGCGAAGACGGTCCATTGCCTGAAGTGCTTAAAGCTTACTATCCCAAAATCAGAAAGGAGTATTCTGCTGAAAGGGAACAGCCTACAGAATTTCTCAAATACGTTCTCAACACTATTGATGCGGATATGTCGACCAATGGCGAATTTCTGGATGTCTATGAAGACATAATGGAAGAGACGCTCACTCATCGTGCCTATTTACCTGCTGCTAAAAGCGGAGAATGGGTTGAAAGAGATGTGGTGAAACTGGGGAAGAAAACCATTGGGCATATAAAAACACTGGGCATTAAAGAACCGACTCATTCAAGAGATACAAGATGGCCTTACATGCTGCCCTACGGAGTGACAACTGAAGATGACAGAAGATATATACACAAACTGAACCCTGTTTTGAATCTCTGTGATCATGTTGCCTTCCATGAAGAGAAAACACTTCTGACGGATAAACAGAGAAACCATCTTTATTCACAACTGGTTTCTTACATAGTCAGCAAAGAAAAATTGGCCAAGTGTGGTGACTTTTCCCATGTTGCCGCTACTTATCTATTGCCTAAGCTCGCCGAGAGAATGATTCCAGCCCGTCTGGCCATGATGAATATGGAGTTCAGTGGCAAGAAGTCCCTCAATGATAAAAATGAGAACGTCTTTGAAGGGAATCATATCACCCTCCTTCTGGTTCCGGTTGATGACGACTTTGACGGTGACATGTTAGACCATCCGGATGCGCTCATTATTGATCCAATGCTTGGCACTATTCGCAAGAACAATGAAAAAGCCAAAGGCTATGCTCGTTATGTTGAAGCGAAACTGAATTTTCCTCCAACCGATAAAGTCGAATTTTCATACGTGTTCTTTGATGGTGATGACTTTTCAAATCAGCCGGATTAACTCTCTTAGGATTTGTCTTGAAATAACTTCCCGATTAAAACATGAACTCCGTTCACCCTGAGCCTGTCGAAGGATGGTGGCTCTGGGCTTCGGCAGGCTCAGCCCGAACGGGGGGGGCAAATAAGGAAGTTATTTACGGACTATTCCTTATAGTTCTTTACTGTGCATCACCAGCATCTTTTCAATTTGCATATCCCTGAAAGTATGATGGATGCCCCCCACCCCCAATCCTGATTCTCCCAAGCCGGCAAAAGGCATACCATCGGTTCTGAATGCAGTATGTTGATTAACCATGACGGCAGAGGCATTCAGGCGTTTATAAGCCCTTAAAATAGTATCCTGATTTTTGGAGAAGATCGCGGCCTGAAAGGCCAGTGGCAGACTGTTAGCGCGATCAATGGCTTCATCCATATCGCTAAATTCATAAATACAGGCAACCGGCCCAAATATTTCATTCTGGCTGACTTTACTGGTCTTGGGAGGATTTAATAGTAAGGTGGGTGCAAGACAGGTCTGGCGAATTTTTTGCCCTCCACATACGACGGTTGCTCCCTGTCCTCTGGCCTCGTTTACCCAATCCATGACACGGGAAGCTTCGCCGGGACGAATGAGAGGCCCCACTTCTGTTTTTTCATCAGTGGGGTCACCTACGACCAGTTTATTGGCGGCTTGGGACAAACCTTTCAGAAAAGCTTTGCAAAGGTTTTTGTGCACATAAATTCTTTGAGTGGATACACACACTTGACCGGCGTGATAAAAAGCACCTTTTGCGAGCAATGTGATGGCCTGATCAAGGTCAGCATCTTCAGCGATGATCACTGGAGCTGCTCCTCCATGCTCCAGTGCACACCGGGTACCTGGTGCCAGTTTTGAACGGAGCATCCAACCGATCCGGGCACTGCCAATAAATGAAAAAAAGCTGACTCTTTGAGCGGTCACCAGATGCTCTGCCACAGGAATACTGCCTGTTATCGCGACCTGTAACCAGGCTTCAGGTAGACCCGCCTGATGAAAAATGCTGGCCAGTTTCAGGCAGGAAAGCGGTGTATCGGCTGAAGGTTTGACTATAACGGGACAGCCAGCGGCGAGAGCCGGCCCCACCTGGTGTACGATAAGATTGAAGGGGTGATTAAAGGCACTGACGGCAACCACCACGCCAATGGGTTCCAGTGTGGTAAAGGCAAGGTGCTGTCGTGTAGCTGAAGTACTGTTAACAACAGGCATGGACCCATTGTCTGCACGCATACAATCAATACAGAGTTTAAGTCCATCAATGGCACGATTGATTTCTACCCTGGAGTCCTGAAGAGGCTTACCCCCCTCTGAGGCTGCCAGCTGTGCCAACTCTTCTTTCTGTTTGGATACAAGGTGTATCACTTTACTGAATATTTCTATGCGCTGATCTACTGGCAGCCAGCCATCTTTGTTTGAAAACAAATTGTGAGCTGCAGTCAGGGCCTGCTCAATATGTCCACTGTTGCATGTAGCCACCTGAGCAATCACTGAAAGGTCATAAGGGTTATGAACATCCTGCCAGCCTGCCGGTTCATCACAATGAGGTATAAGCAGAGGATAACGATCCATGTTGAAGCTCCTGTTGACTATGAATATGCAGCTCAGTCAGTCCCCTCAGCTATTTTCATGTTTCGGGGTGAGCCGTATTTCCTGCTCATGGTTGTTTAAATCGGACAGGTGATATCACCCAGTCGTGAACTAAGTATCTGATTCTCTCGATAATCGATAGGAATCACTACAAGGCTGGGTCCATCTTCGTTCATGGCGATCGAAAGCACTGTTTCCAGTTCTCGGCTGTTCTCCACTTTGTGTCCCTGCCAGCCAAAGCTTTCTGCCAGTTTCAGCCAGTCCGGATTATCGAAACTTAATGGAGTATGGCTGCCAAAGTGATCGGTTTGTTTCCAGGCAATCAGGCCGTACTCTTTGTCTTCCCAGACCATGACAGTCAAATTGCAATGATAGCGACGGGCCGTTTCCATCTCCTGGACGTTCATCATGAATCCACCGTCGCCTGAAATGGCCAGTACTTTTCTGTCCGGTCGGAGCAGGCTGGCGGCTATCGCTCCAGGCAAGGCAAAACCCATGGAACAGAAACCATTGGGAATCAGACAGGTGTTGGGTTCATGGCAGTGAAAATGTCGTGCAATCCACATTTTGTGAGCACCGACATCGGAAAGCAGTAGCCCATCTGCGGGTAAAACAGCTCTGGCATCCCAAAGTGCTTTTTGTGGGCGAATGATTCCAACCGTGTCGTCATCCCGATAAGCTTCCAACTCGGCCGTCATATCTCTTCGCACAGCGTGTTGCTGTTTCAGGTCAAACTGGAAAGAAACCGTTGACAGTTTACGGGTCAGAGCGTCGAGAGCATGACCAATATCACCAATCAGCTCCAGATCTGGATGGTAGCAGTGGTCAACTTCTGCAGGCAGTGAGTCCAGGTGCAGAATGGCGTGATTCCCTTCGGGATTCCAGAGGTGTGGATGATACTCAACGAGGTCGTAGCCCAAAGTAATGATCAGATCTGAAGCGTCAACGGCGCAGGCTACAAGGTCTTTTCTTCCCAGACCAATGGTGTAAAGGCAGTTATCGTCATCCATATCGATACAACCTTTGGCCATGAAAGTACTGATGACTCCAATCCCGGTGAGGTTTGAGAAGCGACGAAGGCTGTCAGAAGCATCCATTCGAATCACGCCGTTGCCAGCAATGATAACGGGCCGCTTGGCTTGTCGTATCATTTCAAAAGCCTGGTTCAGACTTTCTTCTTCGGGCATTGGGCGAGGGTAGCGTTTCACGGTCAAGGGGCTGGCGTCAGAGTCCATGCAGGCAATATCTTCACACAGCTCAAGAAAGACAGCGCCTGGTTTTTCGGATCGGGCGAGTCTGACTGCTTTTCGAATCATCTCTGGAATATTATCGGGATGGCGAATCGTTTCAGACCATTTGGTGACCGGTCGAAACATGGATACAGCGTCCATGATTTGATGGGATTCTTTATGGAGACGCTGGGAAGAACCCTGTCCGGCCAAGACCAGCATGGGAGCACGGTCCATATTGCCATCGCCAACACCGGTTAACAGATTTGTAGCTCCAGGCCCTAGTGTTCCCAGACAGCCAGCAGGGTGTCCCGTCAGTCGGCCATAGACTTCAGCCATAAAAGCGGCACCCTGCTCGTGTCGGGTCAGAATAAAGCGGATTTTCCCGGACTGGTTCAGAGACATGATGAAATCAGCATTTTCTTCACCAGGTACTCCAAATATGTATTCAATACCTTCTTCTTCGAGGCATTTTACAAACAGGTCTGAGGCTTTCATGGCAGGCGAGCATCCTTGCTGTGATCAGAAGTAAACCGTTGTTTGTCAGTAAGTGCTGAGCCTGGGGGCAAACAGCACTTATTAAAAGTAACAGTCTCTATGTTGTCGACAAATCGGCAAGAAAACAAATAGCAATTGCTATCGATTGGTAGTCATGTGGCACCGTGAATACCCGGCAGTGGTTTTTACCGGGTAAAGCGTCGATCACTTATATTGATTAAACAATTCGGCTTTGTCTTCTTTCTCCTGTTTCAGAGTCATGGCCAGAAACAGAATGGCCATAAAACACGCGGCCAGAATGAGCATAAAGCCACCGCTCCAGCCCATTGAATCGACAATAACCCCCATGGCCAGATTGGCAAACAAGGCGCCGCCGAGGTAACCAAACAGCCCGGTAAGACCTGTCGCGGTTCCCGTTGCTTTCTTGGGAGCTGAGTCGGCTGCTTGTAGGCCGACCAGAACCACCGGGCCGTAAATGAGGAAGCCAACAAATATCAGACAGAGGTTGTCAATCATTGGGTAGCCGGCCGGGTTTTGCCAGTAAATGATAATCGCCACGCAGACAAAGGCCATCATCCACATACTGACAGGTGCCCTACAGCCTTTGAAGTAGCGATCGCTGGCCCAGCCACATAGAAGAATGCCGGGAATGCCCGCGAACTCATAAAGGAAGTAGGCCCAGCCACTTTGAGCCATTGAAAAACCTTTGACTTCTTTCAGGTAAGTGGGAGCCCAGTCCAGTACGCCGTAGCGAACCAGATAGACAAAGACGTTAGCCAGTGAGAGGTACCAGAGCAGTTTATTATTGAAAACGTATTTAAAGAAGATGTCTCGGGCTGACATCTCCTGCTCATGATGATGTTCATCATAGGATTTGAGCTTATCTCCACTCCAGGCTTCGATACTGGGCAGACCACAGGACTGGGGAGTATCTCTTAACAACGTCCAGGTAATGCCTGCCAGAACCAGTGCGACAACACCATGGAACCAGAGTTGTGATTGCCAGTCGCCAAACAGGTAGACAGCGAAAATAGCCATGGGGCCGACTAAACCGGCACCGAGGTTATGGGACGTGTTCCAGTACGCCCATTTAACGCCCCTTTCCCGCACGGAAAACCAGTGCGTCATAACCCGGCTGCCCGCCGGATAGCCCATGCCCTGGAACCAGCCGTTTAGAAACAACAGCGCAAACATTGAGGTCACTGAAGCGGTGGCAAAGGGGGCTATTCCCATAAATATCATGGTCAGGGCCGAGAGAATCAGGCCGATGCTCATGAACTTCCGGGCGTCACTACGATCAGACAAGTTACCCATCAGGAACTTGCTAAAGCCATAAGCAAAAGAAACGGCTGAAAGCGCAAGACCCAGCTCTGACTTGGTAAAGCCCTGCTCAATCAAGTTGGGCATGGCCAAAGAGAAATTCTTACGAATCAGGTAATAAGCGGCATAACCAACAATGACACCGAGTAGAACCTGAGTACGAAGTTTCTTATAGGTTTCATCGACTTCTTTTGACGCAATCTGCTCCTGGTGGGCAGGAGGACTGAGAAACCCCAGCATATGACGTGCTCCCGAACTGTTTTCGCTATAGCCATTTACCCGGAAGCAATCACGTTCAGTCTTTCGACTGAAAAAGTGTCGTCAGGGCAGCCAAATGTTACGGCGTAGATTCCTTGAGCCGGCATTAAGCTCCATGGCTGAATGATCTGGAACAGCTTCTCTCTTAATACTGTGAGTATCATTAATACCAAAGTACGACACAGTGATGCTCATAGTGCATGACTGCAAGAGAGAAAGTCTGCCTTATAAGTTCCACAAGGGGTGTGTTCAAACAATCCTGTGGACACTTAACCAGAACAATTCCAGTTCAGATCTACGATTTAGCAAGTCGAATGTTCAAAAAATACTGTCATGAGGAGAAAAGAACTGCGATAAGCCGACGAGCAATATGCGTTTTCTGAGTTAAGTGGAGCTATCGTTCATTTTTGTATAGTTTCAGATGTTATAGCTATCAATCATGGTCTGAATTTCACCGGACTGGTGCATTTTCTCCAGCGTCTTATTTAACTGATCAATCACTTTCTGATCGGTGTCTTTGTTCATGGCCAGCCAAAGATTACTTTTGTTAAAAGTATGGACAGGGGTCACAGGAACCTTGAAGTTTGCTGCTACATAAGGCGCGGTGAGAGAGCTGGATGCCCAGAACTGAATTTGCCCCAGCTTGAGGCGGACAACATTAACCGCATCGTTCTGTGCCGGTTCAATAGTGATGCCTTGCTCAACGAGATAGTCAGTAATTCCGTCAAATACAAATGAACCTACTTTGTAGTTGTGCAACTCCTTCAGCGTTTCGATTTTGATCTCATTATCAGCCGATGCCAGCAGGACCCAGTCTTCTTCATAAAGTGGCCCAACCCATTTGAACTGACTCTCTCGCTCAGGTGTTCGGAAAGTGGAGTAAACACCGGTGGACATTTCATTGATAGCGGTATCGTAGGCTTTGTCCCAGTCACTCATGAGAGTGAAACGAACGTTGTAGCCGTTCTCTTTAAACAGGCTTCTCATTATGTCAGTTGCGAATCCGGATACCCGATCATTACGGGCATAGGACGTGCCATTACTGGTCATGTTCAAAGGAGGGAAGTTTTCTGTTACCAGATGGAAGTCGGCGGCAACGATTGATTGGGAAAGCATCATGCCCAACAGAAGGGAAAGAATGTTTTTACGACTCATGACTATCAGGTCCTTTTCTATTTTCAGGTTTCAGCTTGGTAGTAAAACCTGACCATTTGTTCGAATTATTATTGCGAGCAGGATTATAAGGGAGAGTCTGTCAGGAAAGGAATGGTTAATAAGAAATTCAAAGCTGATTAGAGACCGGGTCGCAAAGCTTGCAAGCATGCTGATCCAAAACCTCATGGGGTGAAATCAGTCAGGGTCTGAATGGCCAGGTTCCTCAGGCTGTCAGGGAGAATTTGCTGGAGATCAAAATAAGCTCACTCAATGAAATATGGTTTTACAGAGGCCGAACGGAAAGATCTTGTTTACACTATTACTGTTAAAAGCAAGTCTAATGGAGTCGAAATTATGACTCATGGTTGTTCTTTTGTCCGGTTTTATATACGACACTCCTGTTACCTGTAAGTGCTATTCGTTAAGACATTCTTTGAATCCTCAAGGTAAGGTAGTTCGTAATGAAGAAATCCTGGGTACTGGTCGCTGATAACAGTCAGGCGCGTGTTTATGAGCTTTCGATTAAACCGGTTCAGCTCACACTGCTGGATCAGCATGATCATCCGGAAGGGAAGTGGCGAAATCAGGAGCTGGTATCAGACCGGGCAGGCAGTACGCCTTCAGCATTGGGAAAAATGGCTAATAGGGCAGTAGGTACTGATGTATCGCCCAAAGAAACAGAATCCTCCAATTTTGCCAGAGAACTGGCTGGGTCAATCAATCATGCCTATGACCTGAATCGCTTCAAATCACTGCAAATCTGCTCTCCACCCAAACTGTTGGGTGAGATACAGCCTAACTTGAAGAAAGGGATTACGATCGAGAAAAAGGTTAATAAAGATTTGGTCAGGGAAGATGAAGACGGGATTCTCAAGTACCTCTATACTTGCGAGTTTCCTGCAGACTGAATCGCACCCTCCTTAGGCAATGGCCCAAGGCTGGCCATTGCTGAAATCGCTCTGTTTCTCATCAGTTCATTCCAGTAGACTGCTATGGTTTATCCTTTGATGCAGGCTTTATGAACTGGTTCGTTTATATCATTCTGGCAAGTAACAATAGTCTGTACACCGGCATTACCACGAATGTTGAGCGTCGGTGGAAAGAGCATTCTGGTGAGAAAAAAGGTGGAGCCCGGTTTTTTTATGGTAAACGGCCTGTTGCTCTGATGTATGTGGAAGAAGGTCATGACCGTTCAACGGCAGGAAAGCGGGAAGTGGCTATTAAAAAAATGACTCGTGTTCAGAAAGAAGCACTGCTCAAGGAAAAAAAGAACAAGGCTTCGAACTATACAGAAGCCTTGCCAGTAGGGACTAAACTTTGAGTGCAAGAAAAACCTTTCATCATCGCGGGGATAAAAGATTTTTCTTGATCAATGGTTACTCTTTGTCGACTGCAGCTACCACTCCTGTTCGGATACCTACGTAAGCTGCGCCATTGGGTCCCAAGACCACTGGTGCTGTTACGCTGGAGAGTGTGTCCAGCATACCACCGGTTCCCGTGCCAATCAGGCGGTCAAACTTCTCTTCACCGGTGTTAAAGTCCAGAGCGGTGAGGTACCAGCCACCCAGACGGTCTTCTTCATTCTGCTTTTTGAAGGTATAAAAGTAGAGCAGACCGGTTGCGGTAGAAAGCCTTGGCAGAGATTGAGACAGCAGGTCAGATTCCCAGGTTACGTCACAGCCACTGCGATCTTCACGAACATCAATTCTTGTAACGCCAGGCGAAGTTTCCAGAGCATTGCCTGAATAAACATGTCCGTAGTCGTTTTGCACGACGATGGCATTTCCATGAACGAGCAGAGAATTCTCGGTCGCGCTTTTACCCGGTTTGAAAATGGGAATCTCACAAACCTGTCTATCGCCCTGAATCGTTTTATTTCGCTGATAGACCACTACATTGGTTGATGGGTAACCATCATCCGCAATGGTCACAAGGTCTTCTCCAATCAGTGTGGGCGAGGTACCTGAACCATGGGAGAGCGTACCGGGCTTTTGCTCTTCACCACGATTATACGGCTGACGCCAGGTGTATACGGGCTTGCGGGTTTTCTCATCAATCTGGAATTGATAGAGGGCATGAGTTGAAACGATATACACACCTTCTTCATCTACAGCGAAAGAGTTCTGGATAACTTCACCTTCCTCTTCCATCTTGTAGGTATAGAACTCGCCGGTCTTTTTATCCCGGTATCCCATATAGCCATTGCTGGTCACGAACCAGAGGTTACCCTGCCAGTCAGGCATAATGTCGTGAATGTTACTGCCTTCAGGCATTACCCCTTCCAGGCTGTATTCTTCTGCGACCACCCATTGAGCTTGTGTGCCTGATTCATCCAGTTCCAGAATCTTGATGGTGTCGTCTGCCGGCGCAAGAATCGGACGATCCTGATTATCAAGGTGGAAGTAACCACCTCCACTGTTGTCCCGGCTTCTCTTTCTTGGCATGTCGTAGCGGGCAATAGTTTCCAGAGTATCAGGGTCCAGAAGATGGAGCTCAACACCGGTAAATTTGATGCTGACGGTAATCAACCGGCCTTTGGAATCGAAAGAGATATTGGGTGCCACACCCAGAATACTACTGAAAACCCGGTGTGTAGCTTCAGTATTATTGCCCAGTGGTCCCGGATAAGTGCTCTGGTTTCGGTTGTAAGAGCCACCGTGCATACTGCTTCTTTCGGACTCTGCCAGCCAGGGATTATCAGGCTGCTGATCTTCTGCCAGTGGAGTGGCTTTAACCGCACTTCCCATGGTTGAAGGGACATCATTGGTACTGCATCCGGCAAGGATTACAGAAGCTGACAACACGGCACTGGCCAGTAATTTTTTCTGAATATCCATATTAACTGCTTTTTCTTGTTATTAATGCAATCCCCGGGAAGCTGGCAGACCTCTGTCCTTAACGGTTTTAGTCTGTCTGCTTCCCCGGGCTGAAAGATTTTCTCAGGAGGCTACTGCCACCCTTTTGAGTTCAACTTTTACAGGGACACCATGCACCACGGCATTACTTGTCAGTTCATCCACAACTTTTTCGTTAGTGATGTCGTTCAGACTTGCACCCGGGTGAGCCTCAGCCACTCTCTTACGTGTACCTTTACGGTTATGTCCCCAGGAGTGAGGCAGACTGACAACACCGGGCATGATGGTGTCAGTAATCTCAACAGGCACTTCTATGCTGCCTACAGCAGAAGTGACGGTCACCGTACTGTTCTGGTTAATACTGCGCTTTTCAGCGTCTTTCGGATGTATCAATAAAGTACAGGCGTGTTTTCCTTTTACCAGACGTTCACTGTTGTGCATCCAGCCCAGAGTACGATGAGTCAGTCGGCTGATGATGGTCATATCAAACTCGGTATCCTGGTCCATCTGTTCCTGGATTCCGCCATAGAAGCGATCGTAGAGCCTGGGTAAATCATCCAGATAAAAGTCCGGAGCCAGATCAATCTTTTTATCTTTAGTGAAAATTCTTTCAGGAAGGCTGCGTTGTAATGGCCCCAAATACACTCCGCCAGGGTTATCCTTCAGCTTTTTCAGCGTCAGGCCATCTTTAAACGGATTAAGACCAGGGCCATACGGACCAAATCTTAGGCCCAGGGCCACAATTCTATCCGGGGTCAAAGCAATATCCACAAGCTTGCTGACGGCTTTGACCTGAAGTTTTTCCTTAAATCCTGAAGCCCTTTTGGCAGCCACTCTTTTCAGCAATTCGCGGATGATTTCGAAATCGGTATAACCCTTGCCTTCAGGCTTGAAAAGTCGAGGCGAGTATTTAGACCAGTTTATGGTGTCGTATGTATGGTAGAACAGGTCATAATGACTTTTCTCAAATGGCCCAACCGGCGGCAGGATGATATCCGCGTGTTTAGTGGTTTCTGTCAGATAAAAATCAACAGAAATCATGAAATCAAGCTGGTCAAAAGCCTCTTCCAGCAGTTTTCCATTCGCCATTGACAGGACCGGGTTGCCAGAGAGCGCAATGAGTCCTCTGATCTGCCCTTCTCCCGGGGTCATTATTTCTTCTGCCATTACGCAGAGGGGTAATTCGCCTGCAAATTCAGGACGCTGACTGACCCGGCTGCGAAAAGCATTAAAAGTGAACTGTCCCTGTTTAGCTTGTAAGCCCACCGTATCAATTGCGTTCAGGGGGAACATCAATCCTCCTGGTTCATCCATATTGCCTGTGATGATATTGACGACTTGCATTAGCCAGTTACAAAGTCCACCGAACTCCACCATGGACAGTCCGGTTCTGCCATAGCAAATGGCTGATTCAGCGGTGGCCAGCTCAACGGCTATGCGTTGAATTTCTTCTGCCGCAATGCCAGTGATTTTCTCAATAGTCGCCATATCAAACGGCTTAAGTGCCGACACTACTTTATCCCAGCCTTTGATATGAGCTTCCAGGCGGCCAGGTGTGGCCAGGCCTTTTTCAAATATTGTATTAATAATGCCAATCAGAAAGAGGGCGTCGGTATTGGGCTTGATAAAGTGATGCTCGTCGACATAGTCGGCCGATTCATTTCTTCGAGGATCAATGAGAACGGTTTTACCGCCCCGGGCGCTGATCTCTTTGAACTTTTTCTGTGGGTTGGCGCCGGTAGACATCATGGCACCGTTAGAAATCTTGGGGTTTGTACCTAGCATCAAAAAGTAATGGGTTCTATCGATATCCGGTACGGTAGCAAAATAGGGATGCCCGAGCATGAACTGCCAGGCGTAGTTATGAGGAATTTGGTCGACAGTGGAGCCTGTGAAAATATTTTCTGTTTTCAACATTTCCCTGAGAGGTGCAATACCAATCAGTGAGCCCAGATTATGTGCAATGCTGCGACCCATGTAGGAGGCTACAGAGTTGTAACCATGTTTTTTCTGGGAGCTGACAATTTTTTCTGCAGCAAACTCAAACGCTTCTTCCCAGCTGACTTCCTGCCACTCACCATTCACTTTACGAATGGGGGCTTTCAAGCGATCCTGATCGGTATGAACATCTTGAAGACCCGTCGCTTTCGGACAGATATTCCCTTTGCTGAGAACATCGTTAGGGTCACCTTTGATGGAAAGGATCTTGTCTCCCTCATACTCAACGGCAATTCCACACATGGTTTCGCACAGGTGACAGGTTCGGAAGTGCGTCTTGCTCATGACAGCCTCTGCATATACGACTATTGTTGTTGTTATTATTTAATCACTGGGTATTAAGTTTGGAATATATAGGTATAGATACAGTTAATCAAATTTTTTTAAGTCTTTTCAGTATGAGTGAAGCGAAGACCTGAAGGCTTAACCATGAGAGTTGTTATCAAAGTGACAAATAATTCAGGTGAGAAGGAAGATTTTTTATCCAGCGACTATCTTGATGGGGGAAAACTTTTCATCGAATCAGAGAGCAGGGATGTCTCTCTATATAGTAGAGAGAGTCCCTTGTTGAATCGACATTGGCTTTTAGTGTTTTTGATGAGTTCTTGTATCAGTCTGGCAAGTGACCAGTCGCTCACTCTCCGATCTAACAGCTTCAGGCTGCTTGAGTTGTTTTTACTGTATTCCTACCTGGGTCAAGAGCGGTCTTATGACCCGATAGTTTCTACAGGCATGCCCGTTGATGAAATATCGTATAGCTGGGCATTGAGTCAGACGACATCGGAAGATTTGTTTGTGTATCTCTGTTCGACGAGTCAGTCACCCTTACATTTTCTTGAGATGAATGGGGTTGAGCAGACGATTATGGGTGAACTTGTTTTTTATAAGATCAGTGTGAATCAGGACGAAGAAGCCCTTTCCGGCCAGAAGAAATTATCGCTAATGAACCCTCAGGATTTACTTAGAGCATGCAGCGGTTTGAAAGTGGGGTCTCACACATTGCCTTTGGGAGTGGAGACCTCTGTATTGACTGATAATGTCTGGGATGAAGTTGATAAGGTCAGATTGAACATCAACAGGGATTACTGGCAGCTTAACAGTGCAGGTGGCTATCAGACAGTCATTGAAGCGCCCCTGAAATCTAAAAAAGGTCAACGTCGCGGTGACAAAGTGAGTTTATTGGCGGCGGAGGGGGGGGAAAGCTCTGAGCCTGAAAAGAAAGAGCGACCGAAAAAAAACAAGAAAGAAGCCAGCAAGAGTGGGGAAGACCCCAACCGCCCACCTCCTCGTGAGGATGAGGGAGAAAAAGCCGAGCTTTTGGTTAGTCTTGAAAGTCAGTTGTTTGATTTGCTCCAGCAGCCTGAGAATATCGAGTTTCTTGCCCAGCAATTGATGGCTGAGTTTTCTGTGCAACCTGAAGGTCTGGCTCTGTTTGTTCAGATGCATGGATTAGATGAGATTGTGGGGTTGAGTCAGGGGTACTCCATTGATGTATGGAGAAAACTCTTACTCTGGTTGAAAGATAATGGCAAAACAGTCGTAGGTAGCTTTCTCCGGCATTTTTATGTAGGAGAGCAGCCAGATGAAAGACTGAAGCGGGCTATTGTCAATGCAGTCAGTCAGGCTTCGGTATCAAACACCCAGGTTTTTACACATCCGGTTTCTGAGATCAGTAATGTTGCTATGGCTATGTTTCCTGGTGTTTTACCAGAATTTATTAATCAGTTTGCCGATCAGCAGCAGATTCCCTTGCCAGGTCACTACAGTGTTTTGACCTGGGTAGTGATTCTGCACTGGCTGCAAAGCCATCCGGGGGCAGTTGCCCAATGGATGTCAATCGCAACCATGAGAAATAGCCGGGGTAAGATGCAGAAGCTGAAGGATTATATACGGCCTTCCGAAAGGCCCAGAGAACCGGGCCCCTGAATAAGATTACTGAGTCTGGTTCTGTCCCTGGGCCTGCAGCTTTTTATCCAGGGCTTCGTTGGTATTTTTTAATGAACGGAGAAATAATCCAAGCCCGCCAAAACAAAGCACCAGAATAGTGACGAGCTCAAAGGCCGTCATGTTTCTGAGCACAAATTGAGTGGAGCTAATGACGCCAAACAGCATGGCCGTCAGAGAACCACAAGAGAGCAACCAGCCCAGAAAATTCCGGCTGTTATAGAACAGCATACCGATACCGAAGATAAAGGGAATCATGATCATGCCGCTGGTGATTCCCAGACGATAGCCCATGACACTGAGGCCAAATAATTGGCGCCCATTCCAAAATAATGACATTCGAAATCACAACGGCTTCTAAGCAACCTTGTGAGGCTGCATCAAGAGGTCCACGATGGCCTGGATAATAGTATGAAGATAGACTTCGCGGCTGACCTGATCACTGCAATCCTTGTATCGGGCCAGTCCATGAATCAGTAGGCTGTCAAAGAGTGGGCTGCAGGCAATCATTTTTTCTACGGGCTTTTCAGTCGCCAGAAATGGACGAATCATGGTCATGATTCTTATTTTCTCTTCCATGTATTCAGGGCGTTGAGCTCTGAGTTCCCGATACTGTTTCGAAACCATCAGTTGGCTATGGAGTTGTATAAACTCTTCTCCACCGTCCGGGTTTTCAAGTTGGGTGGCCATGGGAATGACAATTGCACGTATAACGTCGTATAGGGTGTGCGAGTCTCGATGCTCAAGTTCGTTCAACATTTCTGAACGTAATTTAGCAACGGATTCTGAATGTTTGTTTAGAACCGCGTTAATCAGCCCATGTTTGTCTTTGAAGTGATATTGCAGAGCGCTGCGGTTTTTCAGACCGGAAGCTTTGAACACATCGAACAGAGTGGTGCTTTCAACGCCTTTTTCAGCAAACAGCTTTTCAGCTGTATTGATCAACAGACTTCGGGTGGCAATAGTGTCCTTGCGCAATGGGGTCACCTAGAGTCGAACAGCCTTTGAGTAGATCAACCGCTTCAAATATGGGGAGTTAAGGGTAGCCTTTTATATCAGAAGGGGCGGAAATTGTCAGTCAAAACAGGCAGAAAAGCACCTGAACATCGACTGCTTCCTATTTTAAACTACTCACGACGTATTAAACAGCGCTCAGGTTCAGGTCATGCAGGACAGCAGGAAGCCGTATTCCAGAAAGCTGCCTACACAGCTGCGGTCAAAGAGGATTGTAGAGGCTATTATTCAGGCTTGTCGTAAAATCCTGAGGGAAGAAGGCCCCGAGGCTCTTAATACCAATTATATAGCTGAGGTTGCGGGTGTAAATATCGCTTCTCTCTATCGGTGGTTCGATAACAAGGAAAGCGTTGTCGCTCATACTTTTGAAGTGATGGTAGCGGATGAAATAGAAGGTTTAATGCCTTTGTTTGATGAATTGAATCATCAGGTTAAACCTGATGAAGCGATTACCGTTATTATCGATATTTTATTGACGGCACAACGGCGTTTTCTGGCTTTGCATCGTTATTTTTATCAAGCGCATCAAGCTGATTTTTATGTTGGCAGCAGGCCATTTATTGATGGTAATCAATCCTGGATGCAGGCAGCCAGTGGCTGGATCAGTATCATGATCAAAGAGAGTCATCCTGAGTGGTCTCAGGGTGATTGTGATTTCAAGGCGTTTATCATTACCCGGGCAATAGAAGGCATTATGCTGTCAGCGGTAACTGATAATCCTGATATTCTCGATCAGGATTTTTTCAGAGATGAGTTGATCAGCCTTGCAAGGCTGTATTTGCTGCAGAATGATCATCAGACACCTACCTGACAGCGCTTACATTAAGCTGTCTGTTTTAAGCAGGCTTGCAACTGATTCCTGCGGGGAATATATTGCGGCTACAACAATAAAAAACACAAGTTTGAATAAGGAAGTTGCTTATGACTCTCCGGAATAGCAAGGTTCAAAGAAGAGCACGCTTTCACCGCTTTCTTGCGCTGCTTACGTTCACTTTTTCTTCTTATAGCTGGTCAATTAGCCATACTGATGTAGCTCTATTGGGGCTAATGATCGATAGCTATAAAATCAAGATTGAAACTTGGGCTTCCATAGACGTCTATTCTGAAACGGGTCCCAATATTGACGTTTATCCTGTTGAACTATCGATGCAGCAGAGATTGTTCAATGTGGATGATCCTGAGGAAGTCCTTCTCAATGCTAAAGACAAGGTTCAGGAAAGTGCCCAGAATTTTGCTTTGAACTGGCAGAAACAAGGGGCTCCCAGCTGGGATTTTGGGGAAAGACTCGAAGGTTCGGTTGAGACATTGACGACTCTCATCAATGATCGAATGAGTGTTGAAACCGAAGCTGAAATCAGAGCCAGACAGCTGGAGCTGTTACTGCAGATTACCTCAATCTATGTCTTTATGGGTAACGAGGTTGCCACCACTTACGACATCACTCAGGATCTTAATGTAGAAGACATGGTCGCTGAATTAAGTGAGTCGATCAGGGTTACTCCCATATCGGATCACTCATTTGCTGCCAAGTGGCGCTACATCAAGCCGGTTATTTTAAAAATGGATTTCAGGGCACCTGATCTGGTTAAACGACATGCGCTTTCCATGGCTGTTATTCTTCAACGTTCTTTGGATAGCTGACCTTCCTTTCTATAGCAGCAGGTCCGGTGAGACCTGCTGTAGCACTGATTTCTCCGCATAAAATGGAGTCTTTTACAGACTCCGAAAACCTTCCAGAAATTAACAATATATTACAAAACTGATTCAAGAGCGCCAGGTAAGTGGGTATGATGCACTTGAGTTCCAGTTAATAAATTTGAATGTAACCGGTGGCACCCCGGACGACATCAACAACAATAAGACGAGGACCCCTCCATGGAAGTAGCATTTTGGGATGGTAAGCGCGCACCTGGTATATCGGATCATATTGATCTTAGAGCATTCTGTAATCTTGGAGATGTGATTGCAGACGCCGTTGAGAGACATGGAGACAAACCTGCTTTCACTGGCCTGGGATTAACACTCAGTTTTAAAGAAGTGGATCGGTTAAGCGATCAGTTTGCAGCCTATCTGCAGCACCATACAGGATTACAGCCTGGTGACCGAATCGCACTGCAAATGCCTAATATTCTTCAATACCCAGTGGTAGCATTTGGCGCGATCAAGGCGGGTTTGGTCATAGTTAATACCAACCCTCTGTACACCGCCAGAGAGATCAAACATCAGTTTAATGATTCAGGTGTGAAAGCCCTGGTTTGTGTCAATATCGTAGGGCATCTGATCGAGGAAGTGCTGCCTGAAACAGGTGTTGAGCACTTGATAGTGACCGATCTGGCTGACTTACTGCCCTGGCCAAAACGTTCCTTGTTGAATTTCGCGATCAAGCACGTCAAGAAAATGGTGCCAGCTTATAGCCTACCGAAAGCCATATCTTTCAGGCAGGCTATGGCGCAGGGGAGCAAAGAAACCTATAAACCACCCAAGCCCGCCAAGCGGGAAGATCTGGCTGCTCTGCAGTATACCGGGGGGACCACGGGTGTTGCCAAAGGAGCGATGTTGACTCATGAGAATCTGGTGAGCAATGTTCTGCAGACGGCTGAGTTGAGACGGCAGATAAACGCTGATGGTAGTCCGGTTTCCAATTCTGAGGGTGATATCGTCGTCGCTCCGTTACCTCTGTATCATATTTATGCTTTTACTGTTCACCTGTTGTCATATTTCTCGCTGGGTGGGCACAGTATATTTATCGCAAACCCCAGGGATATTGATACCTTTATCAAAACGATTAAGCCCTGGCGTATCAATACCTTTATTGGTCTCAACACTCTGTTTGTAGGCTTAATGAATCACCCTGAGTTCAAGAATATTGATTTTTCTGATTTGAGGGTCACCAACTCTGGTGGTACTGCACTTCAACAGGCAACTGCAGATCGCTGGTTTGAACTGACAGGATGCCGAATCGGTGAAGGGTACGGCCTGTCTGAAACATCGCCGGTTTTAACGGCTAATCCCGCCGGAGATTATGTTCAGGACGGCTCCGTGGGTATTGCAGTACCGGGAACGGCTCTGAAAGTTATTGATGATGAAGGTAACGAACTACCCTTCGGTGAAGCTGGAGAGCTTTGTGCAAAAGGTCCACAGGTGATGGCGGGTTACTGGCAGCGTCCCGAAGCCACTGCAGAAGTGTTGGATGATGAAGGCTGGTTCCGTACAGGGGATATTGCCATTATCCAGGAAGATGGTTATGTACGTATCGTTGATCGACTGAAAGATATGGTCTTGGTGTCGGGCTTTAATGTCTATCCCAATGAGATTGAAGGTGTAGTTACCCAGCACGATAAAGTTCTGAACTGTGCAGCTATTGGTGTGCCAGATGAGAAAACAGGAGAAGCTGTAAAGCTCTTTGTTATACCTCAGGATGAAAGCATTACTGAACAGGAATTAAAGGATTACTGTCGTAAAAATATGACAGCCTATAAGGTGCCCAGCCAAGTTGAGTTCAGAGAAGAGCTTCCAATGACACCTGTTGGAAAAGTGCTAAGAAAAGATCTACGAGCGGAAGAGCTTAAAAAGCTTGAATCTGTTTGACCGTTCTTGGTTAACGCAGGTGAACTTTTGAGTGTCTGCAAGTAAATTCATAGATTCATTCAGGCACATTGCTTGAATGGATCTATGAGTTTGTTTCCTTAACCTACCCATTCTGTACTCCCTTTTTCAGGTCTGATATTGATACAGCAATGGCAAGAAGACCTGCTGATAACGCTATAAATTACCTCTAAGTAATCTCAATTTATGATGTGCAGAGTAGATATATCGTAAGTCGAAATATTTATTAAATTCTTTGTGTCAATGAAAATCTATTATTGAATGGTCGTTCATGAATTCTGCCTCTATCCTTTCAATAAAGATTCTATGGGTGAGTTAAGGGAATGATTTTCAGGCAGCTATTAGAAGTAGAAACATATACATACAGTTATCTTCTGGGTGATGAAGAGAGCAAAGAAGCCCTATTAATTGATCCGGTCATAACAAAGGTTGATCAATATATTCAGTTGTTAAATGAGCTCAACCTGACTCTTAATGTGGTAGTAGATACTCATTTGCATGCAGATCATATTACCGGTACCGGCCATTTGAGTAGAGAGACAGGTTGTTCTATCTATCAGGGCTTGCCTGCAAGGTCATCCGGAGTCACCCATACGTTTCAGGACGGTGATATTATTACGGTTGGCCAGATTTCATTAAAGGCAATCTATACACCTGGACACACGGATGATTCCTACTGTTTTCTACTGGATCAGACTCAGCCTTACTGGCTCTTTACGGGTGATACATTACTCATAAGAGGGACGGGCAGAACGGATTTTCAGAATGGCTCATCCAGACAGCAATATAATAGTTTGTTTAAAAAGTTGTTGATCTTGCCTGACCATACTCAGGTGTTTCCCGGGCATGATTACAACGGAATGACAATGAGCACGCTTTGGGAAGAAAAGCGGTATAACCCCAGGCTTCAAGTGGCGGATTGCAGTGAATATGAAGATCTGATGTCTTCTCTGACGTTGGCGAAGCCCAGGTTTATGGATCAGGCAATTCCGGCTAATCTCAACTGTGGTCAATAATGATTGATAAGTACTAATGCCATTTTCTTTTACTTTGTTGTAGATATTTTCGAGTAAATAATTAATTTCTATAATTTGAGAATTATAATGGCTAAAAAAAATCGAGTTATAAGGGTATTGCAATAAACTGCGTGTCTTAAAATTGATTGGTCGTATGATTGGTTATTGACAAAGATGCTGAATTTTTATTTGTTATCTATGCATTATCGGAGTGAAAAGTTCTAAAAACTATTACACTAATAGTTGTTATTTTTCTTGAAGATTTAATTCTTGTTTTATTTTAGATCAGAATTTATGTACGACACTGTTTACAGTCAGTCATTGCAATGGTACTTTGGCGCTTGCCAAATAATGCCTATCCTGGTTTTTCCTAATGAACATTTTTGAAGAGTCCTTGAATATCCTGAAATCAAAAGTACAGTTGCGTAAACTGTTTCAGGATATGCATGTTGAAGATATACAGAACGTTATCAAACGCGTAGAAGCGATCCATGAAGAAAAAATGCGTGAGCATAACGAGCAGAAGGAACTAGAAGATCGCAAGAAAGAAGCTGTTGAAAGTATTCTTGGTCAGTTGCAGGAAAAAGGACTGACTCTTGATGATTTACAGTCTTCTGTTGTTGTCGAGAAAGTCAGGAAAGGAAAGCCAAGACAGCGCTATCAGTTTCAATATGAGAAAGAAGATGGCTCTGTGGTTAGCTGGGAAGGGGCTACTACCGGCCGTATTTCAGCAGAATTTACCGAATATCTGGCACGTACAGGAAAAGAGCGTAAAGACTGCATTATTGCAGAGCTTTAATCCTGGAGCAGGTAGAGCAAGAGATTATTGTTCAACCTGACAGACAACCAGGAAGTCAAATAAAAAAAACCGGATGATCCCGGTTTTTTTTATTTCTATGAAAAATAATCTGTTGCGTCGCTTTTGTTACTCAAGTGGTTACAGAATATTCTTCATGGGCTCTAAATGGGCTCTAAATGGGCTCTAAATGGGCTCTAAATGGGCTCTAAATGGGCTCTTAAGGAGTAGCCCTGAAATAATTTCCATATTTGACTAAACCCTGTTCACCCTTCGACAGGCTCAGGGTGAACGGAGCCTAAGTTTCAATGGGAGATTTAATACTAACAAATCCTAAGTATTAAATTCAGAAACCCTTTAATAACAGCCTGAGTCGTTACAGGCGCTTTTTAATCATCTCTTTCAGAGCAGCTTCTTCGGTGTAGCCTCTTAATACTTCATCAGGGAATACCAGTGCAGGTGTTCCGCGAATACCAAGATCCTGTGCCAGACGAAGGTTGTCATTAATCTGTCGGCTGACAGATTCGTCTACTTTCAACTTGTCTGAGTTAATCCCTTCTGCTTTCAATGCTGCTTTAATGGAACCGCTGGAATGTCGGCCGGGTTTGGACATCAGACGCTGGTTAACGGTCAGATATTTGCTTTTGTCCTGCTTGAAAGTAGCCAGGGCCATTTCAGCGGCTTCTCGGGACTCAGGGCCCAGGATGGGGAGTTCCTTGATGACGATTTTTACATCAGGGTTCTGTTCAACGATCTTTTTCAGAACGGGATCCTGGCGTTTGCAATAGCCGCAGTTGTAGTCACCGAAGTAGGCAATCGTCAGCTTGGCTTTTGGATTGCCGATGACCGGATTTTCAGGATTCTCAAAGAGATCCTTGTGACGAGATTTTAGCATTTTCTGGTCAGCGTTTTGCTGAGCGACTACTTCCTGCTTTCTTAGTTCGTTCATGGCTTCAACCAGGATGTCCGGGTTTTCTACCAGGGTTTTACGAACCAGCTCTCTGACTTCCTGCTTCTGTAGATCATCCAGAGGAGCTGCCTGAAGGTTAAGTGAGCTCATCAGTAAGGTTGTAGTTAAGATTAGAGTTTTTTTCATCGTGCTCATCTGTGAGTCAGTATGGGTGTCCTGAGCCATAATTTCAGCTCAGAACAGTGCGAATCGGAACAGGCAATGGCTGTCACTTTGTCATGATTTTATGGCAATGGCAAAGACTAATAGGCTGCGCTGTCAGCCTCCTGGACGGTTGGGTGTGAAATTACTTAATGATTACATTTTATTGAGATTGAATGAGTTGACACACTGTTCATTAATTAACAAAGCAGGCTGGAATTTGAGATAAGGCAGAGGAAAAGCGCACTTTTCCTGATCAGGAAGAGCGCGCTGATTAATAAATGGGCAGTGGGTAAGTTCAGGTACGTTCTTTGATCATTTCTTTCAGAGCAGACTCATCTGTGTAACCCCTTAACATTTCGTCCGGGAATACGATAGCCGGTGTGCCTCTCAGCCCCAGTTCCTGAAATAACTTCAGATTGTCATTAATCTGTTTGGCAACTGCTGCATTAATGTCCAGCTTATTGACGTCAATACCTTCAGCTTTAAAAGCGGCCTTTATGGAGCTACTGCTGTGTTTTCCTGGCTTTGACATCAGGCGGTGTCCAATTGCCGTATATTTATCTTTTTGCTGATTAAACGTCGCCAAAGAGTATTGTGTCGCTTCCGTTGATGCTGGGCCCAGGATAGGAGTTTCTTTTATGACGAATTTAACATTTGGATTGTCTTCTGCAATTTTTCTTAGAATGGGGTCCTGTCGTTTGCAGTACTGGCAGTTATAGTCTGTGAAATAGGCAATAGTTAATTTGGCTTTGGGGTTACCAATGACAGGATTGTCTGAGTTTTTAAAAAGATCATTGCTCTTGGCAGAGAGTATTTGCTGGTCTGATTTTTGCTGAACAGCTACCTCTTTTTTCCTCAGTTCATTCATGGCTTCCACCAGAATGTCAGGGTTTTCAACCAGCGTCTTACGAACCAGATCCTTTACTTCCTGTTTCTGAGTGTTATCCAGAGAAGCTGCCTGTAAATTAAATGAGCCCATCAGCAGTGCTGAAGTTAGAGTCAATGTCAGTGTTTTCTTCATCATGTACTTCTATGAGTCAGTTCAGAAACTCAGAGCCTCTCTGAAGCTTACACAAGGGCTCTGGTCGAATAATGAAAAGAACCCCATCAAGTTTGAGTGGCGTTCTTTTCACACGTATTTCATTGTTCTATCTGGAAGATGCCTGCTGGATAGCCGCTGCAACCGTCTCATGATCGAGAATCACTGGCAGTGGTAATCCTTCAGGCGCACCCGGGCCATAGACAATGTTGAAAGGCACTCCGAATCGGCCATTTTTTTGCAGATAGGCATTAATTTCTTCTGAAGGGCGAGTCCAGTCTCCCTTCATGGGAATGACATTCACTTGCTGTAGAAGGCTGTTGGTGGGATCACGGTCTATTACCCTGATCTTGTTGGCTTTACAGGTAACGCACCAGTCGGCAGTGACATCCACAAAGACCGTTTTACCTTCAGCGACCATGCGGGCAATTTCCTGTTCGTTCAGAGGCTGCCAGGCCAGGCTGTCAGATGTGGATTTTTCCGGTGTGAACAGGCCGGTTGACCAGGCTCCAAAGAGTACAATGGCCAGCGACAGGAACAGGGCAGGTAATAGCAGTAAACCTTTTCCGGAATGAGGCATCATACTGATCAACAGGCGATGGAGAATCAGTAGGGTAGGAATCAGGGCGATAACCAATAGCAGGTATACGGGCAGGTAAGCCTGAAGCAGGCTGGTAAGCCAGAGAGTGGTCGCCAGAAGCATAAGCGCTAGAATACGACGAAGGTTAATCATCCAGTGCCCTGGCTTTGGCATCCACTTCAAAAGAGCAGGCTTTGCTGCAATTAACAGATAAGGTAGAGCCAGTCCTACACCCAGCGCTGTGAAGATAGCGAATAGGTTGAAGCTGTTCGTAGACAGTGCGAAAGCTACGGCGGTTCCCAGAAATGGTGCAGAGCAGGGAGTTGCGAGAAGCGTAGCAAACATGCCTTGAACAAAGTGGCCGGCAGTACTGTTATCACCGGTGGTAGCCAGTCTGGTAGACAAAAAGGAAGGCAGGCGAATTTCAAACATATCCATCAGATTGGCTGCAAACAGTGCAGTGACTGCCACCATAAAGCCGATAAACCATGGATTTTGAAACTGGATACCCCAGCCAATACTGTTACCTGTCAGCTTGAGTGCCCACAGGAATATTGCCAGTAACCAGAAAGAGAAAATAATACCTGCTGCAGAGCTCAGAAACTGCTTGCGAGTCAAGCTGGTTTCTTGTCCTGATGCGTGTAATACAGAAGAAAGCTTCATACCCAATACAGGCAGAACACAAGGCATCAGATTGAGAATCAGGCCGCCCAGCAACGCTAGCCCAAGCAGCACGATCAGGCTGGTTGTTGTACTGTCATTTGTCAGTGAACTGACAGAACCTTTTTTTACCGACAGGGATTTTTCAAGAGCACTATCACCGTTAAGAAGAGTCACTGTGACTTTTTCTTCAGAGAGATCGTAATCACCCAGCCAGCTAGAAGCATCCATGACAGCCTGAAGCTGACTACCTTGAACTTTTATATCAGGGACGCTGAACGTAATGTCTTCCTGACCGTCGATGATGACATCAACCTCCTTTTCCCAACCGGTTTCGGAGTGAGCAGTAACAATGACTTTATTGCTTCCCTTGTCCCATACCACTGATTCTGTACTCAGTCCGGTATCCGGCATATAGGTTGGAACTTGTGAAAGCGCTTTATCGATCAGGAAAGAGGCTTCGGGATCTGACTCTAATTCTGAAGGCGTGAAGTCCAGTCGAATATCATAGTCTGTAAGAACACAAATCGTGGTACAGGAAGACAGTTGCAGTTTTGCATTAATGGACACGGGTTCACTCAGGTCTTCAACCTGAATCAGGAGCGGAAAAACAGTGCCATTTTTATAGCCAAAAGTATGCAGTCCCAGCATCTCGATGCGTTCTGGAACGGGCCAGAGCCACTCAACATTCTCTACATTACTGCTGCCCTGTTGTTGGTTGATGCGCCAATCGACTTCTGGAGGGATACCTGCTTCACCAGGTGATCGCCAGTAAGTTTTCCAGTCACCTGATAACTGAACTTCAAGTGCTGCTGAAAGTTGACGAGAGTCGGAATCCTCTTCTCCAGATAAATGCAGTCTGACCCGGGCTTCTGGTTGTTGTGGATTGATCAGCCAGTCTGTCGAAAGTGCATAGGCAGGTCGATTCAGAAACAACAGAGTCAACGCCAGACACAGGGTAAAGAACATGAGCAGGTAAGACTGCGATCTGTTCCTGAAAACGGTTGGAGCACAGTTTGTCGGTGAATGCGGGTAGAGCGGTCGTGTGTTCATGTATATCCCGATAAATTCAGGCAAAGCGATGTAAGTCGATGACATTCATGGTTGAAACAATGCAATAAAAAGCATGAATCTGTCTCGACTTTTCTGAATCTTTGCCTGAAAAAAGCATTGTCAGGGTAAAATAATGCGGACAATCCGTGGTAGTTATCTGTCCATTCTCAGATGAATACGCTCGGTATTGGTGCCTGGATTCAAAAAAAGTGATTTTCCTTTGTTTTTTTTAACGATTTTCTTATTTGTCCTGAGCTTCTACATTTTTAAATTTAATCATGTACCCATACAGCTTAAATTCAAAACTGACTGGCTCCAATAGTCATAAGTACTTCGTTGCGGTCAATTTTATTGAGTCCGGGTTTTACATATTTGAATGTTGTTGTTCACACCTTCCTTTGCACCCGGCTTGTGAATTTCATCCATTGATAAAGAACCTGATGTGGTTGGTACTTATTCGTGAAGTGTATGAAGTGATGATTTTTTTCAACAGAATAACTGATCAACACCCTGAATTACTTGTGGATAACTCTTGAAACTCCTGAAACTATAAGGCTTTTTTAAACTGATTAAAAAGTGATCAGCTTGTGAGGCGAGAAGAAATAGCAAGGATGCAGGCTATGGGTATATATACGCATATTGTAGTTTAATTAAGAGGCGGGGTTTGGCTATAACACTGCTATACAGTGCGTCTGCTTCTGAGAGTATCTTTGTAATTGTTGTTAAAGTGTGATGTTTTGTGCGAAGAGGGAGCAGATAAGGTTCTGGCAGAACAGCAGAGATGAGGCTAACAAAGCATGACGCAGGAGTCGTCTGGTCATAAAGACCTCTGAATGCATCTGGATACTGAAAACAGTTTATACGATTCCCGCTAAGCTGCCGGAGAATGAAGAATGTTTGATGCTCTAACCGGGTTGTTATAGCGTTCAGGATAATTCTGCCGGTGAGGTGTTCTAAGTCTTTAGAAGAATGTGTGATTCTTGATGTGGGAAGGGAAGCCATACCATGCAGATAGGACTTTACAGTTACTCGAAAGAGGCAGGTACAGCAATTGACATCCTCCCCCAGCTAGGTCGCTGGGGGATTCCTATGTGTGCCGAGCATGTCACACAGCTTGGGGGTGAAAGTCCCCTGTTCAGCCAGATGAGGGCGAAGGACTAGCGAAGCACAAGGTTTGTATCGTGAGGTGCAGGCTGAAGGCAGTGTGGAGCAAAACCGCGAGCCGACGAACAGAAACCAGATATGAGGCTGTCTGCGTGAGGACGAGTCAGCGTATGATGACGAAGTCCATACTCATCCGGACATTCAGGCAGTAGATCTGGCGGTTGTGCGGCGAAGGCGGTGTGACTTACCTCGGGAGGTCTGTGTGGTGTCTGATATTTCGGACTGAGGCTATNTCGCGACTGTATGCCAACCAGGTATCATCCAGAATGTAGGTGTGAGCGCGAATATTTGTTGAATCTGCAAAATTTACAACGTATTGCTCCATTAAATCGCCCTCATCGGTTGAGGCCAGAAAGGAGTATAAATAATCTCGTCTACCAGTTGCTATACAGCCCCCCCCCGAACAGATACTTGCCTTCCGTAACGTAGCTGATGTCAAATGTTGATGTCTAAGCCGATGAATGTTTTTCTGGGCAGGGGTGAGAGCACTGGTATTGAAACGCTGAACAAACGTTTGTTGAATGCCAATTACTGTGGACCCTGTCATCACCAATTCAGAACCGTCCGGTTTAAAGCGGAGCGCTGTCACCCAAACTGGCGACCCATAGGCTCTGCCTTCTTCATCCAGCTCCATCAACTCAGTGGAATTGAACTTTATGGCCGAGCCGGGAATAAACCTTACGTCTTCAGGCTTGCCACTGCCTTCGGTTATCCCGTGGCTGATGCTGGCCAGAACGCCCAGCATCAGCCCGGCCAGTTTGCTGATCATGGTTAATGCTCGATTTCTTTTCAGCACAATGTTTACCTGTGGAAGTTCACCCATGACAGTTCACCCATGAAATTTTTATAAACCGGGATGGTGATTGTAGTTCAAGTTCACAAGGCAGGGTCATGTTCAAATGCGGTGATAAATCCATGGGAAGGCACTGTTCGTGGTGGAGTCCCACCTCCGTGGGAATATCAATTTTTTCAGAAACAGTGAACACTCTCACCAAAAGATTTCAGCAAGCGTTCGACGCATAAGACTTAAGAATTAAATCAGCCAGACTGAAATAAGCGACTAAAGGTGTGTAATCCTAAAAGCCATTGCTGCTCTTTATTAATTGCATATTCCTTGATGGTTTTTAGTTTGCCTGCTGGCCAATAAAAGACAGAAGAAAAGTAGTTCAACCGGTCGGTTGTTCAAATGTATGGATGTCCCTTATATTGCTTGCCTTATATTGCTGTTGAATCTTGAATCCCCTTCTGACCCCCGCCTTCTTCAAGAGTTGAGCAGAAATGTACACAGGAGAAATGTTGGTCAATTGTATGGATGTCCCTTATATTTCGTTCTTATATTTCGAGAATGTCAGACGGCTTTATCTGAGTAAGCCCTTATTGGCCTGCAAGGTTTCATGTAATTGCTTGCCAATTAATTTTTGAGTTGCAGGTTTGATGTCAAGCATCCCAGCCTGTTCACGCCAGCTTTGTACAGAGTCTACAACTTGTTCGATCACTTGCCGGGCTTGATTCCAGTTTGCAAAATTCGCCTGTTTAGCCAGTTTCTGTATGACCTTCAGTGGTGGCTGCGTACCATACCCCCCATAAGCTGTCATATGTTGACTATAAGGTGTTGGGCTGAACGTTACATCATAAAAAGGAGCCAGTGACCAGCGACCATGGTCATCCATTAAAAAAGACCAGTTCTTCGTATGATCATCCTGATTCATAGCAAACAAATTGAACATAGCTCTGGCAAATTGCTCCTGTGCCACCGCCGGATTCTGACACAATACCTGACTCGCTTTCAGAAGGTCTTCATAATCTATTGAGGGTTGCCGGAAATCGGCGTCCATTAGGCCGCATAGGGTATGCAAATGCAGTCGTCCCTGTAGCGACTGGTTGTCTAAACGTTTTCCTGAGCAATCAAATCGCTTCAGTGCTAACCAGGCTTTTGCGCCGGAGCTTCCGGTATCATGAATGAGCTGCCATTGGGGTGTCGTCAGTCCGGCCTGCTTTGCCAGAGTCAACCAAAGTGCCTCACACAAGCTTTCTTCATGACCGAGTGGGAGGCTCCTCGACGTAAATTTCACCAACCATGGGCTTAAATGACTTTGCGGCTGAGTACTGACATAACGGGTATTATCCGGATCAAGCCAGACGGACACTTTAGGCCGAGCACCACCTGAACCACCAGCCTGAGCCAGAACAGGCAATATGTCGTCAGTCTCACCTTCAAAAATCTGTTGGGCTTCCTGTCCCAGCAGTGCGATGTCCGATAACAGGTGTTCGTCACCGAATGTGTGATCCATAGCCGGTGTATAGCTCAGGCAACCCATCCCCCTCTCTCCGATAAAAGCCAGACGATCCATCGGGGATATCTGATGTGGAAGTATCCCCTGTTGACGAAAGACCCTGTCCATCAGCAGCAAGCCCCAGCCATCAGGCAGGGAGTCAGCAAAAACTCCCTGTAATCCCTGATGCGGTTGTCCGGGTCCAAGGTTTAACGAAGATTCAAAAGGTAGAGTGAAAGGAGACAGGCTATGAAAGTCAGCAAGGTATTGATCATCGTATTGAAAAAAAATGCCTTGCTGATTTTGCGCAAGCTCACCAACTTTATGTTTTGCGCCATTACTGAACCTGCGGTGTACATTGAGCTTGCGAACTCTCATGTTTTTAACACCTCATTGATACTGGCAGGCATTGCCTTGGTTTCTTTAGTCAGCGAAATCAGGTTTTCCAGCTGGTCAACAGCCTGCCAGAGCAAAATAAACTGCCGTAACGATATTTGCCCGGTGGCTTCAAATTTCTTGATCGTTGATGCTGGTACAGAACTTCTCTCTGCCAGAGTCTGACGAGACCATTTTTTTGCCTTTCTTCTGGCTATAACCGCAGCGGCCAACTGCTCCTGAACATCGGTGGGTGTCAGTAACGACAATAAGCTCATAGCGAATCACATTCATCATGTATAGATACAATTGTAGCCATTATTATGTAAAAAACGAAATTATAGACACTATTGTGTCCAAATAACTCTGAATGCGATTATCACCAAAAGTCGTCACTCACCCCCCGATCACCTACTACCCGATCATCTACTATCTGCAGACTCAAGGGGCTTTGCTCGTTTGTCGCCTACCCACACCTCCAAATCCAATGGGTATAAGAGATAGGCGCAGGCGGGGGCACTGCATCGCGGGACCGAACCCTATCCCCCTTGATCTGTGGTGAAACGGAGGTTGCTATGCAGACCAGCCCCATTCAATCCCGTATTCATCGCCGGGCAGGAAGGTAGAGGAACTAAGCGGCAGGCGCTATGTCAAATGTGCATTAAGGAATAATGATCATTGAGTAACGGAGAACTCCATCATGAAACTAATTATTACTAGTTTGATTTCTTTTTGCTTGTTCAGCACAGGCTGGTTAAGAGCTGATCCCATTATTAGCTATGACTACCCTTATCCGGGTAGCTTTATTATCAATCATGAAACATCGCCACTCATGTATTCAGGGGTTCTGGAAGACAGCAAATCCCTGATTGATTATTTACTAGTGGAGCAACAACATACGGATCATTTTATTCATCAACATTATGCTGATTTCCACCGTATCCTGTTAGCTCTGGCTTCTACCCGAGAGCAGACATTTCAAACGTCAGAAACCCCTTCGCAGCCGGTTGAAATACCTGTTTCTTCCGACTCTTTTGTCTTTGATGTTGTTTTTGATGAAAGGCATCCTTGTGGGCGAGTATTTTTTGCCCGGGAGCCTTGCTTACGGTGCGATCGAACGTTTATAGAAATTGTGGAAAACCGAACTGAGGACGATCGATTGGATCACATTGATTACGATGTGCTCTTTGAGGGAGATAGCGAACACTGCATTATACAATGGTCAAGCAATGGTCACTACTTGCTGCTTCTGGTGGAAAAAGATGACAAAAAACAATTGCTTCGATTAAATCCTGCGACTAAGCAAGAGACTCATATCCAAACCCCGGGAATCAACTTGGATAAACAAGGAAGGTTATGTTTTATTAACCATGATTACGGTCATTATATTGAAATCGAAAATTCGGCGGCAAAAACAACATACCATTTACAGAATGACTCCGATGAACTGGACCTGATTATGAGGGAAACCATAGAAGTCATGGAAAATGCGGAAATAACGGTTTTGGAAGAGCAGGTAACGGCTACCGATGGAACGGAAATTTCTGTCACGATAGTAGGGTTAAGTGATGTTATAGAATCCTTGGGGAAACATCCAGTCCCTATGGTTCTGAGTGTTTATGGAGGCTACGGTAGAATCAATGAACCGGTCTACAACCCCGTATATAGCTACCTTATTTCCCAGGGAATTACTGTTGCTTACGCTCATGTCAGGGGGGGTGGAAAGCCAGATGCCACCGATCAAGAAAGCAGAGAATGGCAAAACGCCGGGCAATATTTGAACCTGAAGACCGGCTTCCAAGACTACATTGATGTGGCCAAGGGGTTGATCAGCAAAAGGATTACGGCCTCAGACAGGCTAATAGCAACGGGTACTAGTTGGGGTGGGATGAATGCTGGCTATGCCATTAATCAGCACCCGACTCTTTTTGCCGGTGCTGTTCTTAAAGTACCATCGGTCGAACCGCGGCTTACGATGTATGAGTCGGATTGGCGTTATTGTCGGGTCAAGGGAATGGGATCAGTGGTGCGGGGCTCGACCGTGTGTGTTTATGAAAGCTTCAATAATTATCGACCTACACCGGAAACCATGCTCTTGGAAGAAGAGCTGGTTTACAACATTTCACCTTATGAAAATATCCGCAAAGGCTCCTATCCTCACTTATTGGTTACCACCGGGCTGAAGGATGTAAATGTATCACCCTGGGAGCCCGCCAGGTACCACAATAAGCTTAAGCGCTTTTCCGAATCTGGAAATCACCTGTTTTTGTACAGCGAGATGGAAGGTGACCATTTTTTCAGAAGTGATCGACAAAACGCCTTTGAAGTCCTTTTTGTACTGGATATTCTTGACAAGCTTTGACCCCTGAAGTCAAACCACGTCACTATACCCATTGGATTTCGAGGTGCTACCAGGCAGCAAGTGTGTGAAGCCCCACGAGCCTGACCGAGAATAGGTCTTTCTGTTACGATGCGGGCTTTCCAACGAATAGCATAGTTAGAAAGTACGACTGGTATTAGATGTCCCTTATATTTGCTAACTGTTGAAATGGATTCAGGCTTTTTCAACAACTCGCTTTGGCTTGATGAGTTTCAGGTAAATAACCACAAACGTTGTGCTCAGGGTGGCAATAATCACCCCACTGGACAGCGCGGCACCCAGTATCGTCCCGAGGTCGCCCCCGGTTTCCATGTTTTCGTCAGTCGTTATGAAGGGTGGTATCACTGTGGCAGAAACAACCACTTGGTGCTCTGTAAAGCTTGAGGCCGGAATCATCAGAGAAGTAAAAGCAGGGCTTGGCATCGTTGCCGTCGAAGTTGGCTGCACGGTTGGCTGCAAGGTTGGCTGTTTGCTACAAGTGAGGAGCTCAGGAAACCCCTCCAGAGAATAGAGTTCAAGGTCGTCTCGGTTGTTGCCTACCGCCAGCCAGGTGCCATTGGGGTGAAAGGCGAGAGAAAAAACCTCACTCATATTGTTTGCCATTGTCAGGGTATCGAGCCGGGTCTGGTCAGCGGCATCATACAGGTGAACCCTGGGGCCTTCGGCCACCACAAAATGTTCGCCACCGGGGTGGTACAAGACAACGTCTACGTCCGCATCAAATGCCATGTTTTGAATCAGGGTAAAATGACCCTCAGCCTCCCTGTGCCAGAGACGTGCCAGATTATCCCGACCGCCAGAAAGCAGCCGGGCTCCATCGGGGCTGAAGCTAAGGCTTCGCACGATATCACTGTGCGCCTGCATCTCAACGTAGCTGATGTCACTGAGGTTGGTGAGGTTATGCACCCGGATATCGCCACCCTCGTCACCCGAAGCCAGCCACGGCCCTTGGCTGTCCAGTGCAAGTACGTCACTGGGGAATGCTCCCGGCAAGGGTATACCGACCGTTTGGTTCGCCGGGTTTACCAGTGATAGCTGGCCTCCGCGACCGTATGCCAACCAGGTATCATCCAGAATGAAGGTGTGAGCGCTATTCCTTGTTGAATCTGCAAAATTTAAAAGGTATTGCTCCATTAAATTGCCCTCATCGGTTGAGGCCAGAAAGGAGTATAAAAAACTTCCAAAAGTAATACCAAGTACTACACAGCCCCCCCCCGAACAGATACTTGCCTTCTGTAACACACCTTGTATCAAATGTTGATGTCTAAGCCGATGAATGTTTTTCTGGGTAGGGGTGAGCGCGCAGGTATTGAAACGCTGAACAAACGTTTGTGGAATGCCAAGCACTGTAGACCCTGTCATCACCAATTCAGAACCGTCCGGTTTAAAGCGGAGTGCTGTCACCCAAGTTTGCGACCCATAGGTTCTGCCTTCTTCATCCAGCTCCATCAACTCAGTGGAATCGAACTTTATGGCCGGGCCGGGAATAAACTTTACGTCTTCTGGCTCGCCACTGCCTTCGGTTATCCCGTGGCTGATGCTGGCCAGAACGCCCAGCATCAGCCCGGCCAGTTTGCTGATCATGGTTAATGCTCGACTTCTTTTCAGCACAATCTTCACCCATGGAATTTTTATAAACCGGGATGGTGATTGTAGTTCAAATTTACAAGGCAGGGTCATGATTCAAATGCGTTGATAAATCCATGCGAGGTTGGGGGCTGTTCGTGGTGGAGTCCCACCTCCGTGGGAATATCACTTTTTTCAGAAACAGTGAACACTCTCACCAAAAGATTTCAGCAAGAGTTTGGCGNAGATATTTTTTCTGAAATTTGCGGGAGCTTTGATTCTGAGCTGGTTGAATTTAACGGTGAAGCAGACCATGTGCATTTGCTGGTTGAGTTTACGCCCAAAACCCCGTCTATTTCCAAACTGATAAACAGTTTAAAAGCTGTTTCGTCCAGAAGACTAAGGCAAGAGTTTTGTGATATTGCGGGTGCTTATCGAAAGCCTGTCTTATGGTCGAGATCATATTTTGCCGGAAGCTGCGGGGGCGCACCATTGGATGTAATTAAGGAGTATATCGAGAACCAAGATCAGCCCTGACGGGCTGACGAAATTCACCTCCCTGCTAGGTCGCAGGGAGCACTCTTTCGATTACAGGTAGATTGTGTCGTGGGTCAGTGCGACCGACGAAAATTGAAAAATATCATGCTGACGTTTGATCATAATCGACAGCCTCATTTAATGGCTATTGATAACGACATGACCTTTCCTTCTCAGAGTATCAGTCGGTTGGATATCCCTGAAAAGCCTTTGAATTTTGCTCCTGTAGCCATTGAGGAACGAAGCTGTACTTTGCTTGAGCAGTTTATTCCAGAGAGTGTTGGTGAGTTGAAGAATCGTATACAGCGTTGTGAAAATGCATGGTTTAAACAGAGTGAGGAGCGGGAAGGGCAGTTAATTGCAGGTGAAATTCCCGAGAATCAATATTCCGACTCGTTTTCGGGGGGGTCAGGAGGCAAATTTGTGCATGGAGATACAAAGATGGACGTTGTTCAATCTAAACCTCAAAAGTTCACAACAAACGAGGCTTCGGATCGGATTGAAACGCCTGATTGCCACGAAAGAAGAAGACCCGTTTTGAGGCGTGTCTGCAATATTCTGTAGTGAACAGGAGTCTGGAGCTTTCAGCTCACAAACTCCATCACAGATAAATCAGTGACTGCGATCTACAGAAAAAGCACCAAATGCTTGCTGGACCGGCATGATTTCCATCGCATTAATATTCACATGCGCAGGTCGACTGGCGACCCAGTAAATGCTCTCTGCAATATCCTCAGCAGATAAAGGTTTCATACCTTCATAAACCGCATCCGCTTTAGCTGAATCACCATCAAAGCGAACCACTGAAAACTCGGTTTCAGCCATTCCAGGCTCTATATTAGTGACTCTGATGCCTGTGCCAAGGAGGTCTGAGCGCAGGTTCAGGGAAAACTGTTTAACAAATGCTTTGGTGCCGCCATAAACATTGGCACCAGGATAAGGGTAGGTGCCTGCTACGGAGCCCAGATTAATAATGCTACCACTGTTGTTTTTCTTTAGAGCTGGCAGAAGAGCGTGAGTGATTAATACCAGACCTTTGATGTTGGTATCAATCATATTAACCCACTGCTCAGTATCACACTGGTCAGCAGATTTTGTTCCCAGAGCCAGTCCGGCATTATTGATCAGGGTATGGATATCTGAAAAAGCTTCCGGCAGGTGGCTAACTGCTTCTTTGATAGCCTTCTCATCTCTCATATCAAACACAATGCTGTGAACAGGACAGGAGATGGAAAGTTCTTTGGCCAGTGCTTCAAGACGTTCTTTTCTTCTGCCAGTGATTACCAGCTGCCAACCTTGTTCGCTGGCAAAACGACGGGCACAGGCTTCGCCAAAGCCAGATGTGGCTCCGGTAATAAATACAGTTTTTAAACTCAAGGGAGAGCTCCTTGGGGGTCAGGTTATGTTCGGGATTATGACTCAACCTGCGAGAATAGAGCAATTGAGTGATGGGAAACTCACGGATTCAGGTTGTTTGGATGTCCCTTATATTCCGTTCCGCTTATATTCCCGGTTTGTATTCCCGGCTTGGATGTCCCTTATATTCCCTTGCTTTGTCTTTATACGCTCATATATACCGATTGCTTAGACGTACCGTCGGCATCGGGTTCATAGGACTCATCAACAACAAAGTCTCTCCAGCTCCATGCTTTGCCTTTAGTGGCTTTATCCAATTCTGTGGCAAGATAGGTCTTATTAAAGTCATCTGCTGATTCTGTGTCCGAGATAAGCCCACTAACCTGACGATAGAGGTCGGGATATTTTCCGGTGAAGTCACTAAGAGTTATGCCGGGGTTGTTAGCGATAGCATGTTGAAGCTGAATTAATGGACCAAATTCAGCAACACTGATGTCGTTTGGTTGAGAAAGGATATTTTTATCAGCCAGTCTGATACTGCAGTATTGAATACAGAGCCAATTGAAAACTAGCTCTTTGTCTGCTCTGTCGACTTTTAGATTAATCGCGCAAGAGCGCTTCATCGCTTTTAACCAGCTCAGAACTGTATCAATTCTTTTGGGGTTATCAAGGGGGCTGTCATTTAGCAATTTTTTAAAGTCTGATAGATTGCCCCAGTAGTATTTATTAGTCCAGCCAGGCTCAGGCATAGCCAGACCGATGAGGTCAGACACTGCTTCTTGGCCTAGCAGTTGTTTTGTCAGTTTTTCTATCTCCTGGCATGAATTTGCGACAGGAAATAAAACGTTATCTGCCTGTGATGATGAAGCCTGATTCGTTTGTGACTCTTTGTTCGTATGTGACCCTTTGTTCGTTTGTGACCCTTTGTGTTTGTGTGGGCAATTTTGCCATTTGATTTGCCTGTTCTGAAAAAGGTTATCCAGACGTTTTCTGATATTGATAGAGTCCGTCCCCTTCCTTGAACTGCTTGTGCTTACCAATTGCATGGTTTTCTGGAAAAGTTCATTATTATCGTTCTCTAATTTACTCCAGAAGTCAGGTGTATCATTAGACTGCAGGAATCTTTCAAGGTCTACAAAGGTCTCGTTGTTAACTCTCTGTATCTGGCGAGTTGTAACAGAGGATGAGCTTATAGGGGAGCTTTTCGCTTCCAGTGGGCTAAAGCGTTGGGTCGTTCTTTGGCTTTTCCACTTTCCCCCGGCTCCTTTATCCTCAGGAACTATGGGCTGGGACGATTGTGGTTGTGCATAGCTGCTTGTTGTAGGTGTAAGTTGATTCATTACTCTGTCCTTGAGTTTATCCGGATTAACAGTAAGATTCGCTGAGTTCTAAAAAGTTCCAAACTTTCGACTATGCTCAGTGGCTTATGTGTCATGAGTGTGTCATGAGCGCCTGTTTGCCCAACGCTTTTGGAAGGGAACGATAACGCTTTGGTCGAAAGTAAGAATGGATCTATCATCAGAAAGCAGCTGGGGCATGCCCATATACCTCAACACCATGCAGAGAAGTTTAACCGGTTCGATGATGAGTACCTGACACCTTACCTGAATTACCATCGCCCCTGCTTGTATCCGGAAATCCGCATAGACAAGACAGGGCGAGAAAAGAAGGTTGAGCAGTAGTCATACCCATCGTACTTTCTAACTACGCTATTGCGCTGGTCATCTGAACGCCAGCCCTGCGTTGGAACTCCTCGCAATAGCTGGCTATTATACCAATCGCACTTTCAAAATCCCCTATTGTGCAGCCATTTGAGTCCAATATTCTGCGTTGGGGATCGTCGCCATAGCTACGGCTATGACTCCTCACCCCGCCTTTATGCCCTGTGGGTATTGCCTATTGGACTCAAATGGCTTGCTCATAACGGTAGTTAGAAAGCACGATGGATATAATGGATTCAGGCTTTTTCAACAACTCGCCTTGGCTTGATGAGTTTCAGGTAAATAACCACAATCGTTGTGGCCAGGGTGGCAATAATCACCCCACTGGGCAGCATGACACCCAGTATCGTCCCGAGGT
>NZ_JOKH01000004.1:494236-496232 GCF_000722635.1 Endozoicomonas numazuensis
AGACTTAAATCAGTCAGTCTGGTATAAACGACTACAGATAAATAACCCCCAAAGCCATTGCTGCCCTGTATTAGATGTCCCTTATATTTGCTGACCGTTGCGAAAATGGATTCAGGCTTTTTCAACAACTCGCTTTGGCTTGATGAGTTTCAGGTAAATAACCACAATCGTTGTGGCCAGGGTGGCAATAATCACCCCACTGGGCAGCACGACACCCAATATCGCCCCGAGGTCGCTTCCGGTTTCCTGATCTTCGTCAGTCGTAATGACGGGCGGCATCATGGTGGGAGAAACAACTATAAAGCTTGAGGCCGGTACCGTCAGAAAGGTAAAGGAAGGGCTTGGTGAGGTGAGCCGATCGTCACCCATAGTCGCGGTTGCCTGTTCGGTTAAAGAAATTTCAGGCAGCCTCCCCAGAGAATAGAATTCAATGTCGTTCTGGTCGTTGCCTACCGCCAGCCAGGTGCCATTGGGGTGAAAGGCGAGAGAAAACACCTCACTCATATTGTTTGCCATTGTCAGAGTATCGAGCCGGGTCTGGTTTGCGGCCTCATACAGGTGAACCCTGGGACCTTCGGCCACCACATAATGTTCACCATTGGGGTGATACAAGACAACATCTACGTCCGCATCAAATGTCATGTTTTGAATCAGGGTAAAATGACCCCCAGCCTCCCTGAGCCAGAGGCGTGCCAGATTATCGCTACCGCCAGAAAGCAATCGTTCGCCATTGGGGCTGAACCCAAGGCTAAGTACATCATCACTGTGCGCCGGCATCTCAACGTAGCTGATGTCACTGAGGTTAGTGAGGTTATGCACTCGAATATCGCCAGATTGATCACCCGAAGCCAGCCATGCCCCCTGACTGCCCAGCACACTCACTACAGAGGGGAATTCACCCGGCAGTGGCTCCATCTCATTTTCGTTCAACGGGTTTATCAATGACAACTGGCTTCCGTGACCGAATGCCAGCCAAATATCATTCAAGATGAAGGTAGTTATGAAAACAATCTGGTTGAATATAGGACCTGTAGAGTATTTCTTGATGAAAGTCCCATTGAGGGTCGCCTGAAAGGAAGATAAACTATTTTCCAGACCAAACGCTATACACCCCCCCCCAAACAGATGCTCGGACCATCTGGGTAACCTAGCGCCAAAAACTCATGTCCAAGACGATTAACGCTTTCCTGGTTTGAGGAGAGGGCACTGGTATTGTGGCGCTGAACAAATGTGTGTACAGGAGCATTTCCGACAACTTCTCCTTGCCCTACCATAATCAATTCAGAACCGTCCGGTTTAAAACGCAGTACCACAACAAGAATTCGCGGCTCATAGGCATTGTTTTCTTCATCAATCTCCATCAACTCAGTAGAATTTAACTTTATCACCGGGCCGGGAATAAACCTTACGTCTTCAGGCTTGCCACTGCCTTCGGTTATTCCGTGGCTGATGCTGGCCAGAACGCCCAGCATTAGCCCGGCCAGTTTGCTTATCATGGTTAATGCTCGATTTCTTTTCAGCACAATGTTCACCTATGGAAGTTCACCCATGAAAGTTCACCCATGGAATTTTTATAAATCGGGATGGTGATTGTAGTTCAAATTTACAAGGCAGGGTCATGATTCAAATGCGGTGATAAATCCATGGGAAGGCACTGTTCGTGGTGGAGTCCCACCTCCGTGGGAATATCAATTTTTGCAGAAACAGTGAACACTCTCACCAAAAGATTTCAGCAAGCGTTCGACGCATGAGACTTAAGAATTAAATCAGCCAGACTGAAGTAAACGGCTACAGATGTGTAACCGATGAGGTCATTGCAGCCCTGTATTAGATGTCCCTTATATTTGCTGACCGTTGCGGTTGAAATGGATTCAGGCTTTTTCAACAACTCGCTTTGGCTTGATGAGTTTCAGGTAAATAACCACAACCGTTGTGGCCAGGGTGGCAATAATCACCCCACTGGGCAGCATGACACCCAGTATCGTCCCGAGGTCGC
>NZ_JOKH01000004.1:504249-505524 GCF_000722635.1 Endozoicomonas numazuensis
CAGAAGAGCTAACCACCACCATCGTTACCGTCGAAGTTGGCTGCAAGGTTGGTTGTTCGGTAAAAGTGAGCTCAGGCCGCTCTCCCAGAGAATAGAGTTCAAGGTCGCTTTGCCTGTTGCCTACCGCCAGCCAGATGCCATTGGGGTGAAAGGCGAGAGAAAACACCTCACTCATATTGTTTGCCATTGTCAGGGTATCGAGCCGGGTCTGGTTAGCCGCCTCATACAGGTGAACCCTGGGGCCTTCGGCCACCACATAATGTTCACCACCGGGGTGGTACAAGACAACGCGGGCGTCCGCATCAAATGTCATGTTTTGAATCAGGGTAAAATGACCCTCAGCCTCCCTGTGCCAGAGGCGTGCCCGACCATCGGCACCGCCAGAAAGCAGCCGGGCGCCATCGGGGCTAAAGCTAAGGCCCCGCACGAAACTACTGTGCGCCGTCATATTAACGTAGCTGATGTCACTGAGGTGGGTGAGGTTATGCACCCGGATCTCGCCACCCCCGTCACCCGAAGCCAGCCATGGCCCTTGGCTGTCCAGTGCATACACGTCACTGGGGAATGCGCCCGGCAAGGGTAGCTGATGTCACTGAGGTGGGTGAGGTTATGCACCCGGATCTCGCCACCCCCGTCACCCGAAGCCAGCCATGGCCCTTGGCTGTCCAGTGCAAACACATCACTGGGGAATGCTCCCGGCAAGGGGATACCGACCGTTTTGTTCGCCGGGTTTATCAGTGATAGCTGGCCTCCGTGACCGTATGCTAACCAGGTATCATCCAGAATGAAGGTGTGAGCGCGAATATCTGCTAAATCTGCAAAATCTAAACGGTATTGCTCCATTAAGTCGCCCTCATCGGTTGAGGCCAGAAAGGAGTGTAAAAACGCTATATTACTACTCAGTGCTACACAGCCCCCCCCCGAACAGATACTTGCCGTCAGTAACGTAGCTGATAGCAAATGTTGATGTCTAATCCGATGAATGTTTTTCTGGGCAGAGGTGAGCGCACTGGTATTGAAGTGCTGAACAAATGTTTGTGAATGGCCAATTACTGTGATCCCTGTCATCACCAACTCAGAACCGCCCAGTATAAAGCGGAGCGCTGTCACCCAAACTGGCGACCCATAGGTTCTGCCTTCTTCATCCAGCTCCATCAACTCAGTGGAATTGAACTTTATCGCCGGGCCGGGAATAAACCCCAGCCTTTCTGGCGCGCCACTGCCTTCGGTTATCCCGTGGCTGATGCTGGCCAGAACGCCCAGCATCAGTCCGGC
>NZ_JOKH01000004.1:506072-507444 GCF_000722635.1 Endozoicomonas numazuensis
CGCCTCATACAGGTGAACCCTGGGGCCTTCGGCCACCACATAATGTTCACCACCGGGGTGGTACAAGACAACGCGGGCGTCCGCATCAAATGTCATGTTTTGAACCAGAGTAAAATGCCCCTCAGCCTCCCTGTGCCAGAGGCGTGCCCGATTATCGTTACCACCAGAAAGCAGCCGGGCGGCATCGGGGCTGAAGCTGAGATCCAGCACGATACCACTGTGCGCCGTCATATTAACGTAGCTGATGTCACTGAGGTGGGTGAGGTTATGCACCCGGATCTCGCCAGACCGGTCACCCGAAGCCAGCCACGGCCCTTGGCTGTCCAGTGTATTCACATCACTGGGGAATGCTCCCGGCAAGGGGAAGCCGACCGTTTTGTTCGCCGGGTTTATCAGTGATAGCTGGCCTTCGCGACCGTATGCCAACCAGGTAGCATCCAGAATGTAGGTGTGAGCGCGAATATTTGTTGAGTCTGCAAAATTTAAAAGGTATTGCTCGATTAAATCGCCCTCATCGGTTGAGGCCAGAAAGGAGTATAAATAATCTCGTCTACCAGTTGCTATACAGCCCCCCCCTGAACAGATACTTGCCTGCCGTAACACATCTAGCGCCAAATGTTGATGTCTAAGCCGATGAATGTTTTTCTGGGCAGGAGTGAGCGCACTGGTATTGAAACGCTGAACAAACGCTTGTGGAGTGCCAAGCACTGTAGTCCCTGTCATTACCAACTCAGAACCGTCCGGTTTAAAGCGGAGCGCTGTTACCCAAACTGGCGACCCATAGGTTCTGCCTTCTTCATCCAGCTCCATCAATTCAGTGGGGTTGAACTTTATCGCCGGGCCGGGAATAAACCCCAGCCTTTCTGGCGCGCCACTGCCTTCGGTTATCCCGTGGCTGATGCTGGCCAGAACGCCCAGCATCAGCCCGGCCAGTTTGCTTATCATGGTTAATGCTCGATTTCTTTTCAGCACAATATTCACCTATGGAAGTTCACCTATGGAAGTTTACCCATGGAATTTTTGTAAACAGGGATGGTGATTGTAGTTCAAGTTCACAAGGCAGGGTCATGCTTCAAATGCGGTGATAAATCCATGGGAAGGCACTGTTCGTGGTGGAGTCCCACCTCCGTGGGAATATCACTTTTTTCAGGAACAGTGAACACTTTCACCAAAAGATTTCAGCAAGCGTTTGGCGCATGAGACTTAAATCAGTCAGTCTGGTATAAACGACTACAGATAAATAACCCCCAAAGCCATTGCTGTCCTGTATTAGGTGTCCCTTATATTTGCTGACCGTTGCAAATGGATTCAGGCTTTTTCAACAACTCGCTTTGGCTTGATGAGTTTCAGGTAAATAACCACAATCGTTGTG
>NZ_JOKH01000004.1:507917-509067 GCF_000722635.1 Endozoicomonas numazuensis
GAAGTAAAAGCAGGGCTCGGTGAAGTGGGCTGGTTGTCGTCTATAGCGACAGAAGAGCTAACCACCACCATCGTTACCGTCGAAGTTGGCTGCAAGGTTGGTTGTTCGGTAAAAGTGAGCTCAGGCCGCTCTCCCAGAGAATAGAGCTCAAGGTCGTCTCGGTTGTTGCCTACCGCCAGCCAGGTGCCATTGGGGTGAAAGGCGAGAGAAAGCACCACACTCATATTGTTTGCCATTGTCAGGGTATCGAGCCGGGTCTGGTTAGTCGCCTCATACAGGTGAACCCTGGGGCCTTCGGCCACCGCATAATGTTCACCTCCGGGGTGGTACAATACAACGCGGGCGACCGCATCAAATGTCATGTTTTGAATCAGGGTAAAATGCCCCCCAGCCTCCCTGAACCAGAGGCGTGCCAGATTATCGCTACCGCCAGAAAGCAGTCGTTCGCCATCGGGGCTGAAGCTGAGGCCCCGCACGAAACTACTGTGCGCCGTCATATTAACGTAACTGATGTCACTGAGGTTAGTGAGGTTATGCACCCGAATATCGCCATCCCCGTAACCCGAAGCCAGCCATGGCCCTTGGCTGTCCAGTGCATACACGTCACTGGGGAATGCTCCCGGCAAGGGTATACCGACCGTTTTGTTCGCCGGGTTTATCAGTGATAGCTGGCTTCCGTGACCGTATGCCAACCAGGTACCATCCAGAATGAAGGTGTGAGCGCGAATATCTGCTAAATCTGCAAAATCTAAACGGTATTGCTCCATTAAATCGCCCTCATCGGTTGAGGCCAGAAAGGAGTAAAAAAACGTTAGAGCATTACTCAGTGCTACACAGCCCCCCCCCGAACAGATACTTGCACTCCGTAACGAATTTTCTACCAAATGTTGATGTCTAAGCCGATGAATGTTTTTCTGGGCAGGGGTGAGCGCGCTGGTATTGAAGTGCTGAGCAAACGTTTGTGAAGTGCCAACCAGTATAGTCCCTGTCATCACCAACTCAGAACCATCCGGTATAAAGCGGAGTGCTGTCACCCAAACTGGCGACCCATAGGCTCTGCCTTCTTCATCCAGCTCCATCAACTCAGTGGAATTGAACTTTATGGCCGGGCCGGGAATAAACCCCAGCCTTTCTGGCGCGCCACTGCCTT
>NZ_JOKH01000005.1:0-240462 GCF_000722635.1 Endozoicomonas numazuensis
TTAAATAGGTCAACTATTCGCACAAATCCAGTGAAAAAGCTGACTCGTTCTACTGAATTTTATGCTCGGACGCTATTCTCGGTCAGCCTCCTAGAGATTCCTCTAGATCAAAACCTGTGAATCAACGGTTTTCTGAGTGAGTAAGTCGGTTGCTTTATGTTATTCTGGCCGCTCGCCCACGTTGGCGCAGCAAACTCTAATAATAAAAAAGTGCGATTGTTGCTTGAGCATCTTTTAAAGCAGCAAATCAAAAGGTGATTCCTATGATTCGAGACGCGGTACATCTAGGTCAAGACGATCTCCCCTTTGTTGATATTGGTGATGGCAGTCTGCTCAAAGTATTACAGGTGAAAGCCGGAGAGGGCTTGTGGATTGTTGAGAATATCTTCAAGGCTGGATATGAACTGGACAAGCATCGCCATACTGGTCCTGTCTACGGCTATACCACCTCAGGTGCCTGGAAATACAAAGAATATGACTACGTGAATCGTGCAGGATCTTTTCTCTATGAGCCTGCAGGTTCTGAACACACCTTGCAATGCATTGAAGATAATACCCGGGTCTGGTTCCAAATGTATGGTTCCAATATCAACTTGGATGCAGAGGGTAATATCACTTCGGTGATGGATGGTCAGATAACTTTGGATTTCTATCTCGCAATGTGTGAAGAGCAGGGTTTACCCCGCCCCAACGTGCTGGTGGAGTGATATGGATATTGACGTATATTCCCCTGATAATTACCTTGCAGGTATCCCTCACGAACAGTTTTCCTGGTTGAGACAAAATGCTCCGGTATATTGGCATGATCATCCCGATGGCTCTGGCTACTGGGTGCTGACTAAACATGCTGATGTGATAAAAGTGTCGCGAGATTTTAAAACCTATTCAGCTCAGGAAGGTTTTGTTCTTGTTGATGACCTTCCTCCCGATCTGTTGGGAATGGCTCAAAACCAACTGTTAGGCATGGACCCTCCAAACCATGGACCTCTTCGCCGTTCTGTGATCGCCCGTGTTACTTCAAAACGGTTAATGGCTTTGGAGCCTATGATCCGGAGTGTTGCCCAGGAAGTTATGCTCAAAGCGAGTCGTGGCGGTGAAATGAATTTTGTGGAAGATCTGGCAGGAGATCTTCCAACAGCGGTTATCGGTTTGCTGCTGGATATTCCTCGAGAAATGTGGCCGCAGATTCGTAAGTGGTCCGACCTGCAAACCTCAGGTACTGATCCTGATCTTGGGGGTACTCCTGAAGAAATCGCTCAGGCTTCGGTGGAAATGGGTACCTATGGTTTCCAGTTGGCCAGTGAACGTCGTGGTCAGGGCGGGGATGATTTGATTTCCCTGTTGATCAATCAGGAGGTTGAGGGACGGCTCATTTCAGAGATGGAATTTGCTTCGCTATTTGTACAGATTACCGTTGCGGGGAATGAGACAACCCGTGGCTTGATTAGCTCAGGTATGTATGAACTGATCAAGCGTCCTGAATCTTACAGACATTTGGAAGCCAACCCTGATCAACTGCCTTTAGCCATTGAAGAAATGCTGCGTTGGACCTGCCCACTTCATTATTTTCGACGTACCGCTCTGTGCGACACAGAAATTGGCGGCCAGAAAATCAAGAAGGGCGATAAGGTGGTCATGATGTACAGTTCGGCCAATTTTGATGAGGACGTTTTTGATGATCCTATGACTTTTGATATCAGTCGTGATCCTAATCCTCATACTGCTTTTGGGCATGGCATACATCTTTGCCTGGGCGCTAATCTGGCAAGGATGGAGACTCGGATATTTTTTGAAGAGTTTTTCAAAACCTTTTCTGATATCGAGATGGCGGGAGAGCCCGCTTATATCCGTTCCAATAATATTCATGGGTTTAAACAGATGCCTGTCTGTGTTCATCCAAGAAAAAAATAATTATTGATCGTGGTGAAAAGAAAAAGCCAGCTTATAAAATCAATATAAGCCGGCTTTTTTGGTTTTTTTAAATGTTTAGGATTTGTCTTGAAATAACTTCCCGATTAAAACATGAACTCCGTTCACCCTGAGCCTGTCGAAGGGTGGTGGCTCTGGGCTTCGACAGGCTCAGCCCGAACGGGGGGGTGGTCAAAAAGGAAGTTATTTACGGACTATTCCTTAGTGTGACAAAGCTTCAAGCATGCAGTGCAGGAAGCGTGTTGCTTCACCGCCCGTGACTACTCGATGATCGAAGGTCAATGAGATAGGAAGAATACGATGATTCTCAATCTGACCGTTTTCGTTCACCACTCGGGTTCTTAATCGACCCACTCCAATGATACAGACCATTGGAGGCACTACGATCGGGGTAGCAAACTGACCTGCAAAGACACCAAAGTTGCTGAGTGTAATGGTTCCACCCTGCATTTCTGACTGAGGGAGGCTGCGCTCCTTAACCGCTTTTCGAAAATAATTGATGCTGTCTCTCAAAGAGTCAGCGTCACGCTTTTCGGCATCTTTGATGACGGGAACAAAAAGTCCGTCATCACTGTCAACAGCCAGGCCAAGGTTAACAGAAGTAAAGACTTCACGGCTCATCACTGTTTCATCAAACCAGGCATTGAGAGCGGGCTCTTCCTTGCAGGCAATCGTAATGGCCTGAATCAGTCGGACAGTAATGTCTGTTCCTTTTGGCCAGTGCTCAATATCCACATCATCAAACAGAGTGACAGGTACCACTTCTGCATGGGATTGAGCCATGGTGCGAGCCATGTGTTTTCTGACCCCTTTTAAAGGCTCAGGATTTTCCAGTGGATAACTGTGTCGAATGGAATCTCTGCCAACCCCTTTCGGATCGATGGATACACCGAGCTTGGCAGCCAGGTCGCTGATATTACCTCTGGCAGCAGCAGCGGGTGCTTTACCAGAATCGGGTGGAGTCCCGATAAAAAAATCATCGTCAGAGCTGTCGTCATGAGTGGCCGTTGCCAGCTGTCCCACTACCGTGCCGGCATCTTCCTGATCACAGACAAACTCCAGAAGAGGAGCTCCGGTCATAATGGTGTCGCCAGACTGGCCATACAGTTTTGCCACAACACCGGTTGCCGGTGAAGGCACATCGACAATGGCTTTAGCGGTTTCGACAGAGACTATGATTTGATCTTCCGTGACGGAGTCGCCTTCCTGGATATGCCATTTAACAATGTCGGCTTCCGGAATGCCTTCACCCAAGTCGGGCAGGTTGAAAAATTTCATGTTGTTGTCCATCTATTGAGCAGCCCTGCTGCTGAAATCAGTGATACGCCAGTGTTTTCAGGGATGCCTTGATTATGTCGTCAGGCTGGGGAAGATAATGATCTTCCATCCGGTAGTAAGGCATGGTGGTGTCGTAACCGGTCACCCGCTCAATGGGCGCTTTCAAATCCATGAGTGCTTCGCATGCAATTTCGGCGGCAATTTCTGCACCTACGCCAAAGCTCCGGCAGGCTTCATGAATGATCACGCAGCGGCCCGTTTTTCGAACTGAGGTCAGAATGGTTTCCATATCAAGCGGTTTGATCGTAGCGACATCGATGACTTCAACTGAAACACCGTATTGTTCCAGTGTTTTAGAAGCCTGAAGGGTTTCACTGACCGAAGCTCCCCAGCTGATCAGCGTGAGGTCATTGCCTTCTTTGAGGGTAAAACACTTGTCCAACGGTAACAGAGCCGTGTTTTCTGATACTTCCTGCTTTACCGCACGATAGATGCGTTTGGGTTCCAGAAACAGAACCGGGTCAGGCTCATTGATGGCAGAGCGGAGCAGTCCGTAAGCTCTGACAGGAGATGAGGGTATGACGACTCTAAGCCCTGGAATATGGGCAAACAGTGCTTCTGTACTTTCAGAATGATGCTCGGGAGCATGAATGCCACCACCGAAAGGCGCTCTGACAACCATCGGGCTGGTGAGGCGCCCCCGGGTTCGATTCCGCATTCTGGCGGCATGACAAATCAGCTGTTCCATGGCTGGGAAGATGAATCCCATGAATTGAATCTCGGCAACAGGCTTAAGGCCTTGGGCTGCCATGCCTACACTAATTCCTGCGATCAGGGTTTCTGCCAGTGGAGTGTCCATGACTCTTTTCAGGCCATACTTATCTCTCAGGCCTTGAGTTGCCCGAAAGACGCCACCATTAACTCCAATGTCTTCACCCAGAAGTACCACGTCAGGGTCTTTTTTCATGGCATGGTCTAAGGCCAGGTTGATGGCCTCAACCATGGTGATTTTCTTCGTCGTGTTATCCACAGCCGGTCGGACCAGATTTTCAGAGACTGAACTGTTCATCAGTGCATTCCTCCATCGACTTTAGCCATGGCTTGTTGCTTTTGCTTCTCCAGTTGGGCGGGCATGTTGGCGTAGTGGTAATCAAAGAGATCGCTGATAGGGGGAAGGGGTGTTTCCAGATAGGTTTTGACTTCTTTCTCAACCAGAGTGGCAGCTTCCTGTTTGAGCTGTTGCTCTTTTTGCTCATTCCACAGACCACGATGATAGAGAAAGTTTCTAAGTCGTTTTATCGGTTCTTTGTTCCAGGCATCCTGCAGCTCTTCACTGCTACGGTAGCGGCTGGCGTCATCGGCAGTAGTGTGATCACTCAAGCGGTAACTGATGGCTTCAATCACCGTAGCACCTTTGCCACTCCGGGCGCGTTTGATGGCTTCACTAACGACTTCATGCAGTGCGACCACATCATTGCCATCTACTTGTACGGAAGGCAAGCCGGCTGAAATACCTTTTTGAGCTAAAGTGGGGGCTCCCGACTGAATCTTGCGTGGAACGGAAATAGCCCACTGATTGTTATTGATAATAAATACCAGAGGGAGTTGCCAGGTACCGGCAAGGTTCAGGGCTTCTGTAAAGTCCCCTTTGGAAGTGGCGCCATCGCCAAGAGAGACCACCGCAACCTGGGGTTCGTGTCGGATTTTTATCGCTGTTGCCACCCCCGCAGCATGGCCTGCCTGAGTGGCAATAGGTACACAGTTGGGGAAGTCATGGCCCCAGGCTGGACTGGAACTGCCGCGTTCATCTCCACCCCAGTAAAGCATGACATCGGACAGTGGAACCCCTCGCAACATTAAGCCAGGAAGGTCACGGTAGTAAGGAATCAGCACATCTTTTTTCTCCATCAGAGAACAGGAAACAGTGCTGATAGCTTCCTGTCCGAGACAGGAAGGATACGTGCCCATCTGACCAGTTCTTTGCAAGGCAATGGCCTTGGCATCTCCCGCTCTGGCTATAACCATGGTGCGGTAATAGTGAATCAGGGTGTCCTTATCTTCAGTCCACTCAGGCAGTCTCTGAAGAACTTCTCCTTCCTCATCAAGGTATTGATAGAAGGGAATCTGACAGGAATCTTTAGCTTTCATCAGGTGCGCTCCTGCATTTTTTACCATGGGGTTCTGATCACCGGGGTGACAAAAACTTGCATGCCCATAGTTGTAATTGGGATTAGCTGTAAACAGTCAGTCAGGCGCTCAGCTGTCCGGATTGTTCTCCATACAGCAGAACTTCTGCCATATGATCGGCAATCAGGCTGCTTGGAGCCTGATGTTGCTGCTCATGGCGATACACCTGCAGCAAAGTATCTTCTATGGCATTGATACGATGATTCATTTCGTTTTGTGATTTTCCTTGATATGTCATCGCAACGAAGATTAGCCCACCTGCGTTAATCAGGTAGTCCGGCGCATAGAGAATGTTCCTGTTAAACATTAACTGGCCACACTCGGGGGTCAGTAGCTGATTGTTTGCAGAACCTGCCACAGCGGCGCATTGCAGCTGGTTGATGGTATCTTCACTTAGAATTCCTCCTAGGCCGCAAGGACAGAAAATATCGCAAGGGACTGAATAGATTTCTTCCGCGCTGACGGCTTTCGCCCCAAATTCCTGAACGCAATGCTGAACTTTTTGTTCATCAATATCGGTAACAATCAGTTTGGCGCCGTCCTGATGCAGTAACTGGCACAGGGCAAAACCCACGTTACCCAGTCCCTGAACCGCTATCGTCATACCTTTCAGTGAGAGACCCAATTCCCGATGCGTTTTTAGCGTGGCCTGAATGCCTTTGTAAACTCCAAGAGCTGTTGAGGGAGCAGGATTGCCGCTCGAAGAGGTGCAGGAAACGTGTTGAGTTTGAGTAGCGATGGTATCCATATCAGAAACTCTTGAACCGCTGTCCATTGCTGTAATGTAGCGGCCTCCCAGTTCGTCTATGAATTGGCCAAAAGCCTTGAACAACTTTTCTCGATCATAGGAGCCTTCTGGCTCCATGATGACTGATTTACCTCCACCCAGATCCAGACCGGCAAGAGCAGCTTTATAGCTCATACCCTGGGCAAGACGGACAGCATCAGTGACCGCATCTTCAGTTGATGTGTAGGGGATAATTCGACATCCGCCGAGGGCTGGCCCTCTTCGGGTGTTATGAATGGCAACGATTGCTTTGAGGCCTGAGGCTTCATCGTATTTCAGATGAATGTCATTGAGCCGGGCCTCTGTTATCTGTCTGAACATAACGGGATCCCTCCGCATGTATCAGAGCTGATAAGGCTCTGTTTTAATTATTGTTTTTATTATAGTTGCTCAGGGTCAGGGTTATGGCCCTTTGCAGCGATGATAGAAGCTTTTAGCCCCTCCAGCGATTACAAAACATCGGCAGGTGTATTGTCAACTGAAGGATTGTAAAGCAGAGAATCTCTCCAGGCATTGATGAGGGCTTGTGGAGAAAAAATCGTTTTTTGAGAAACACTTCTCACTGAAAGCGAAGCAGTAATAAAGAATTATGGTTGGGGATTTTTGTCATCGCGACGAAAAGCCGGTATCTTGGAAATTGGCTCTATGAAACAGAGGACGTGTCATGACGGATACTGTACTTGAGAAGCGGCGCTATCCACGCAAGGTTTTGGCTGAGCCCGCCCAGGTTATGGACAATGACAGTGGCCAGTTACTGGGGGTGCTGGAAGACGTCTCCAGGGGGGGATTCAGCATTCTTGCTGACCAGTCGATCAGGCTGGAAGATGTCAGAAATATAACCATGGTACTGCCCGGTCTAAACGACACGGCTCACCATGTAACGCTTGTGGCCAAATGCGTATGGTGCCAGTCTGGCAATAAACAGGGCGATCATTCCAGGGACTTTGCCGCAGGATTCCAGCTTCATGATATTGAAGAGCAGGATGCTGTCGCCCTGAATTATTTCATCAGGGATTACTGAGTCAATCAGGAATAGGGAGATTCAGTGTTTCTTTCAGTTCTTCCATGACAATGTAGCTTTTGGATTCCCTGACACCGGGAAGCTTCAGCAGTATGTCGCCCAGCAGTTCCCTGTAAGAGGCCATTTCTGAAATACGGGCTTTGATCAGATAATCAAAGTTACCGGAAACCAGATGACATTCCAGTACGTTAGGCAGGGATACAACCGCTTTTCGAAACTCGTCAAAAATGTCTGCAGACTTGGTGTATAGACTGATTTCGACATAGATCAGCAAACCAGCTTGAAGAAACTGGGGATTTAATCGGGCACAATAGCCCTGAATAATACCTTCCCGCTCTAGACGCTTGACCCTTTCCATGCAGGGTGTGGTGCTCAGACCCACCCGATCCGCCAGATCCACATAGGAAATACGACCATTTTCCTGGAGTGTGCGAAGAATGTTGCGATCAATCCTGTCCAGTTGCCGGACGACTTCTTTTCGACTTCTCATTTCAGCAATCGTCTGATTCAGGTAGTCAGGAGTCTGATGTGTAAAAGTAACCTGGCCTGTTGCTCAAGAAGAACGTTCATCTTTTGCAATGATTTGGATTAAACAGATTAACTGTTTGTACAAACTCAGTGAAAAAATATCTCGTCCCACACAACTTGATGCTCAAGCGTTACTCTCGATCAGTCTCCCAGGGAATCTAACCTGGGTATTTCATGATTACTTAACCGGAATATTCCATGAAGACACATTCAAGCATCCTTCAGGCTGTCTCAAGTTAAGAGTTCTGAGGCTTTACCGCGAAAATTATTTCATCCTTACAGGAAAGGAAATAATTTTCTTAGCTCATGGCTGTTTATTGCCATGAAAAACCGTTTTCTTCATTGACTCTCATCGTTATAGATGAAGAAGAATGTTTTTCATCTTCTTTTGGGCATGGTGGAAACTATCGGAATATTCCCGAGTGTAAATTTACACAGCGGTGCCCATTCAGCCGTGGCTGGTGGCCGTCAAAACAGAGCCTCAGTCACGGGCTCAGAAGAGTATGGCACGCGCAGAAAATATACAAGGGCTGAATCGGTTGTGCAATGTAAAGGAATGGATAGATGCTCCGGTTCCCAAGGCTTTCTGGGCAATCGGACAACTTTTTAAGATGAACTCAGGCAGTCTCTTTATGTTTAACTTGTTGAGTATATGAGACAGGAACCCGGTTCAGGTTGCAGAGCAGTTGATAAGGGATTGTGCCTGCATGCCTTGCAATCTCAGTAACAGGCAGATCTTTACCCCAAAGCAAAGCAGGGTCTCCTACGTTGACTCCTTCAACCTCTGACAGATCAATCGTCAGCATATCCATTGATACACGGCCTATCAGGGGTACTGACTGACCATTGACGACAACAGGTGTGCCATTAGGAGCCAGAGGGTAGCCATCAGCGTAACCTATGGCGATTACACCTAAGCGAGTCGTCTTTTGTGTCACCGCGGTGCCAGCATAACCTACGGGACTGCCAGCAGGTATTTCCTTGATACTGATGATGGCTGATTGGAGTTCCATCACAGGTTTGAGTGTTGACTCGATCTCATGGGAGCGATCAAAAGGAGACGCACCGTACAGCATCAGTCCGGGTCTGCTCCAGTCGGCTCTGGCGCTGGCACAATGAATCAGACCAGCAGAGTTCGCAATGCTTCTTTCACCGGGCAGGCCCAGAGTGTGTCTTTCAAAGGTTTCAAGTTGCTGAAGAGTGTAGCCATTGTCGGGTTCGTCGGCGCAGGCCAGATGAGTCATCAGCAGGATCTCATTAATCCAGGGCAGTTGCTCCAGTCTTATCCAGGCATCACGATACTGATCGGGAAGAATTCCCACCCTGTGCATACCAGAATCCATTTTCAGCCAGACTCGTACCGGTTTATCCAGAGGTGTTTGTTCAAGTATTCTTATCTGTTCTGGATTATGTACGACAATATCAAGGTTTTCTGAGGCGATCTCGGTCAGCTCGGATGGATCAAAGAAGCCTTCCAGGATCAGCATTCGGTTTCTGATACCAGCGGCTCTCAGCTCAAGCGCTTCCTCAATGCAGGCAACTGCAAAACCGTCAGCTTCATCCGACAGAGACTGAGCACAGCTAATGGCACCATGACCATAGGCATCGGCTTTCACAACGGCCAAAGCGTTGCCTTCACCTGCCAGTGATTTTGCCAGTCGATAGTTATGCTTGAGAGCGTCAAGATGAATGACGGCTCTGGCCGGACGACTCATAGCTGTCGTGTTTCCCCCGAGTCAAATCAAACAGCGATGAGTGCAAAGTGCAGCTCATGCTGAAGTCTGAAAATGGCAACAAAATCTAAACACGCTGCATTTTCATAATTATCTGAATGCTATCAGCTAATAAGTTATTGCTCTTTAAGTGTTTTTATTAATTCTATTAGCGACTAGATAATACCCTGTATAGCTATATCTCCCTACACTTTGTTTCTTAATGTTCTAAACGAATGCCCCTCATGTGTATCTAAACTGTTTCTCCAGCATGAACCGCCATAAGCGAAGAGAACTATTTTTCGTCACCCCGAAAAATGACTACTCGACGTAGCAAAATACTTCCACGGCAAGGTGAGGTTGTATGATTTTTGTTGAAGGACTGGAGCATCCCGAATCAGTTATGAGATTAAGCGACGGTGGTTGGCTTATTTCGGAGGTAGGTCAAGAATCCGGTCGTCTGATCCGGGTTTCTGCTTCAGGAAAAGAGCGTTCTGTTTTTGCGCAGATAGGCAGACCTAATGGTATTTTGCAGGATCCCCGCGATGGTTGTATCTGGGTTGCAGAAACCCTTGAACCATCACTGGTTAGAATCAGGCCGGATGGCTCAGTAGCTGAAACTATTTCAGGAAACAGTGAGTGTCCGTTTCTCTGGCCCAACGATATGGCTCTGGGGCCTGATGGCGCTATTTATCTAACGGACTCAGGTATCAGAGTATCGGATTTGATCACAAAAGATGGGCCTGATCCTGAAATCTGGGAAGGGCAAATGAAGGGAAAGCTGTTTCGAATTGATCCTGTCAGTAAACGTGTTGATTGTCTCGATCAGGGGTTTTATTTTGCCAATGGGATTGCTTTTGCTCCTGATGGAAAACTTTATATCAGTGAGTCAGTAACAGGCCATATTTATCGCTATGAGTTCACGGACAGGCTGGTGGTCTCAAGCCGGGAGCTGTTTGTATCTGTCACCGACACCTCGGGTCCATGTCGCGTTGTAGGACCGGATGGAATAACGTTTGATACGAAAGGAAATCTGTACGTGGCCATGTTTGGTCAGGGGCATGTGGCCACGGTTTATCCCAACGGGGAAATTCATCGAACAATTGTCACCAGAGGCTCATGTCCTACAGATGTCGTGTTTGGTGGAGATGGCAGTAAAAGGCTTTATATTGCTGAATATCAGCGAGGCAGGGTTGAAATAGCAGAAGTTCAGGGTGATGGTTTTACTGGATATGATCATTAATTTCCGCCAGAATTTTCTCTGAAGACTGATAGTTGAGGGCCAGCGGAATAGCTTGATCATCTTTCAACAAGACCAGTGAAGGAAAACCTCTGGCTGGTAGTTGTTGGTAGATCTGGATGTGTTCCATGAGGTGAGTGTTGATCAAGCTGGATTGTAGATGTTCTCTGAATTTCGGAATATTTAGGCCCAACGCTTCGGCAAAACGAACCAGAACCTCTTCATCAGAAGGGTTTTGGGCGTTCAGATAATAGCCTTCCTGAATCGCAAGAATCATAGCTTCTTCGGCACCCTGCTCGGCAGCAGCCAGAACCGCCCGGCAAGCAGGGTAAGTGGACCTTCGGGGTTCACACTCTTCCCAGAAGTCAAAATTGAATGGGGTGCCTAACTGCTGATGAATAGTCTGCCAGGTGGAACGGATCATCTGTCTGAGTTCATCAGGCATGGGTTCATTACTGTCGGGTGCCAATCCACCCAGAATATTGGTATAGCTGATCCCTTCTGGCAATGAGGTTTTAACCTTTTCCCAGGTGGGCTTGAACCCCCAGCACCAACTGCACATGGGGTCGTGTAAATAGATCAGTCTGGCATTCATATTGAGGCTCTGTGAAGTGATATTATTTTTCAATTTTGGTTATTTTCGAGCCTTCAAGGGTCAGGTTATACATCAGCCCTTTGTTATCGCTGATAAAACCAATGATGGGGGCTTTGGCGGTTTTAGTATCAATGGCTTCTCCGGCACCAAATTCTGCAATTGCGATACTGCCATCGACCCCGGCTTCCCAACCTTCACTGTTCACGAAGTCGTTTAATGCTTGTTGAGTCATGAACATAACGACCTGAGATCGAACCTGTGCACCCAACTGGAAGCCGATAGACGCTGAAATGATGTTGTAATAGCTCTGTATCTTACCTCCCTGTAAAAGTGCACCTTCACCGTATTCTCCACCAATCACCAGGCCTCCTTTCAGGACCTTGGGAAAGACCAGTATCCCCCTCGCTTTTCTACCCAGTGATTGTGCTGCACTGCTTTTTGAATACAAGTTCTTCAGTGCTTCATGGACCGTGGCATTGAGCTCAGTGCTGGAAGCGGCATGAGCAGAAAAAGAGAAAAAGAGAATAAACGCCGTTACGAGGAGATGTCTGAGAGGTACCATCATGAAGCCATTCCAGAAATTATTATGAGTCAAAGGGCGCGATCTGGCAGTAACAGAGCCAGCTTAATTGTCCGGGCAGATATTACCAGATAAAGCGTTTGAAGGACGTATTGGAGGCAGTATTATTGAGAAGTGTGTCAGGTCGCGGGCAAGGTAAAACGGGAGTACAACACTCTGATGCAGAGTCCCCCCCGAAAGCGTCAAAACTTAGAAGTCGTATTTCATTCTCAGATAATAGTTCTGGGCTTTGTAGTCAGACTTCTGGTTGAGTTCATAGCCCACTACGAAACTCATGTTATCGTCACGGCGGTAGGTCAGGTTGGCAGAAACCTGAAAGCTGTTCTTAACTGCGTCAGCACCCTTGGTGGTAAAATCGGTTCCACCCAGTACATAGCGAGTGGTGGTTTCTATTTCATCACCCTTGAAGTCATGCCAGGCCATCAGTCTCAGAGAAGGTTCGATTTCACCTTTTTTGAGGCTGAATTCCTGACTCAGCTCAACGCCAGCACCTAGCTCAACCTTCTGATACTTCTGGCTGTCCACTTCTAAAGCAAAACCGGTTGAATATTTATCTTCCTCTTTGAAGCTTTCGCTTTTCACCATGGCATAGTTAAAACCGACCATGGGCACTACTTTCATCCGGCCATAGCTTTGATTCAATCCGGCCATTGCCGTTAGGCCAAATTGCCTGCTCTTGTAGTCCGAAGAAATTGCGGTATCCACAAAGCCGTCGATGTAGCGGTTACGCTTGTTGTCACTTTGACCTACGTTAACCACGCCATCTACGAACCAGTTGTCCTGTTCCCAGGAGCCATACAGGCTGAGCTGATAGTTCTTGATAGTCGAGTTGTCGTTGGAGTCGTGTTTGTTTACATCAACATTCGCCATGGTAAAGGCTGCACCCAGAAGATACTGATCATTGATGGTGGTTTCGGTTCCCAGTGTCAGGCCACTTAGGTCTGCATCGAAACCAAAAACTTTGTCCCCACCGTCGTTTCTGCGATCATCCTGGCTAACGTCTGAGTCCAGGAATTGCACCCAGAAGCCCTGATTGGAGTAAGTGCCGCCGTAGGCGAGTCCATTGTTTGGCTGGTCATCTTCCTGAACGGCTCTGACATGAGACAGTACGTTGCTTTTAACCTTGGCTTCGGTAGTCACGTTAGTGATCTGGATGGCGTCAGAGTTATTGAACTTACTTTCTCTGGCAACCGAAGCCAGTTTTTTCACATCCGTGATCGTAGCGATGGTGCGGTAAAAGTTGTTAAAGCTGGTGGAGTTCGATGAATCCTGTGTCAGCGTGGCGAGAATACCGGCCAAAGCTTCTTCTGTAGTGGCACCTGCTCCTACTTCGGCAGCAAGAGCTTTAAGGAATTCAGGTGATCTGGGTGTTACGTCTGCACCTAAAACCGTGCCGCTCAGAGTTAATGTAGGCGAGTTGATTAATACGGAATGCTCAACTGTAACACCAGACAGACCACCTGCTACGTTAAGGTTGGTGGCTTCAATGATTTTTGCGTCTTCGACTTTAGTGCCTGACTCAATCACTTCCTTGGATGGTATAATTCTCAGCTTTGAACCGGTGCCAATATTGGCAGTGCCGCTCACCACAAGAGCTGCGTTGGTGGCTGAGTCTGTTTCCAATTCTGTTTTGATCAGGCCTGTTGGATCTACAGTCAGATCACCATTGATTGTTTGCGACCCCACTTTGTCAAAGCTGGCAGTGCCATAAACATAGACGTGTGCTCCACCGGAAACTTTGTTGATATCACCCCTGAAGCTGGTTACGTCAGAACCCGAGCTATGGACATTGATGGTCTCAATGTTTTCAATGTCTCCGCCAAAGGTCGAATGACCATCGGTAGTCAGAGTGTCGCCTGCTCCGGTATAACCGAGAAGCTTTCCAGCAAGATAACCTGAGTCCACAGTCATTGTGAGGGCGCCACCGGCATTACTGAAGTCAACAGAAGTGTCGCCATTGGTCAGTAGCTGACCATTCTTGACTACAATCGAGGCACCTGAGCCTAGACGGCCTCCATCCACAGCCTTTATTGCAGTTTGGCCCTGGAGAATGCCTGACACGATCAGAGTGCCGAGCATCTCTTCTTCAATTCTGAAAGCGTCACCTTGCTCTACTTTGACTTCCGCACCCAGATAAGATTGGCCAATATTGATTTGTACAACGCTGTCGGTTCCATCTCTCAACAAGATACCGTGTGTTGTTCCTTTACCATAAATACCCGCAGACACTGCTCTGAAAGGAAGGTTAATGGCGTAACCTGAATTAGCTTTCCTGTACAGAATAACCGCTATTCCGTCTTCATTGTTGTTATAAATATTGAGGGGCAGATAGGCAGAGTTCTGTACCTGGAAGGTACCGTTGTCTGCATCCAGAATAAAGGCATAGTCATCACCGTCTCCGGCATAGACATTAAAGGTAATTGCTCCGGAAAATCCGCTGGCTGCATAGGTATCACCGTTGTTAGTAACGACAGTTACAGCATCCGATGTGGCGGCAAAAAATGGAACTGTCGCAGCAATGACTGCAGCGAGAGTCTTTTTCTTGAACAGGCTCTTGTTCATCTTTTCTTCCTTGCAGTAAAGGGCTGCGACTTTTTCTAATTTGAGAACTGGTTGAATCCTCTATCGGCGGATAGCTGGGAATAGTTCAGGGTTAAAGAAAAAAAATCGGAAGAAAAAAGACGGACTTTTGTAAATGGATATATCAAGAGGTCGATATTTCCCTAATCCGGTAGCTATGAATGGAATCAGAGGCCATGAGAAAAGACAGGAAGTCAGGAAAGCGCAGCACTCTTTCGAGGTTTAATTCTTGTAAAACAGGTCTGGCGGTTGCTATCTCTGCCGTAATCGGTATGACGAGTCAGAGTGCCTATTCCAAGCGGGTAGTGACCAGCAGTGAAACCATCGAGCTGAACAATATTATCCAGGCAGAACCTGAGGATGAAACAGCGATTGAAATTCGAAACCCTTCCAGCAAAAGTGTGCTGTTGATTGAGGGGTTGGTTTTAAATCCGGATACCCAGGGCAATGCCAAGTCAGCCGTTCGATATATTGGCAAGAGCTCAGGTTTTCTTCTCTGGCTGGGAACAAAAGGCAAGATAAGGGGGGATGGGCAGGCAGATGGTATTCTGATTGATGGTGGTCAGGATCCTGATGCGGGGAATCCCCTGGCGGTCAACTTTGGCATTATGCGGCTTGAGGGAGAGGTTTACTCTGCCAATGGCGCTGCCATTCGATTACGAGAGCCTGCTACTGGCGTTATTGAAGTGGGGGTTAATGCCAGGCTGACCGGTAATATAGCGATTGTTGCTCAGGATAATGGTGGGCTAAGTGATTTTTCCTGGATCAGCAGCTCAGGGGAAATAACAGGTCAAAGCGGTACAGCCATTGATTTTAGTAATGCCAGCAACCGACTTTTGCTTCAGGTACATGATGGCCGCATTGACGGTGATATTGTGGGCACAAGCACGGCTAATATTGTCGATATTGTCGAATTGAGAGGGGGGGAAGTCGACGATATTCTGAGTGTGGAGCAGATCATTATTTATGATGAAGATAAAGAAGTGAATGATATTCCTGCTCTCAAGGGGAGTGTTTCCCAAGGCTCCAGTACGGAGCTCCCTGATTTGCATGTAAGGGGGCCATTGAAAGTGGGCAATGACTCCACCACTCAACAGACTCTGGAAGTGGATATTCAGCAATCTGGCACCGGACGTCTGGTTATTTCTTTGCCTGAAAATGCGACTACAACGGTGCCTGTTGTGGTGACCGGGCAAGCCAGCTTTGGGACTTCACCCGCTATTCAAATATTTCCAACTGGCAAAGCGTATACCGACTTATTGAATGAACAGTCTCCTGCTACTTACAAAGTCATTCAGATTGATGGAGGACTGTCTTCAGAGACAGAACAAAATATTCAGATCTATGTCAGCCCTTTGATTACCCTGGAAGAAAAAGTCAATCCGGGTGCCAATAATGTTCTGGAAGTTAAGGTGACTGCCAGACCTCCCAGTGTGATTGAAGAGACCATTGATCAGGCTGGCGGTGGTGAGGGTTCGGAAGATGCTCTCTCGAGTCTGCTTGGTCGAGTTGTTGAAATGCTGGGGTCTTCGGACCAGGCTTTAATTGACGAAGCGCAGCCGCTCTATAACCTGATTGCCAGTATTCCCAGAGAGGAGGCCGTGAGTCTGGTTAAGCTGGCCAGAGAGAGCAGAATCAATGGTGGCATGGCCCTGGAAGTAGATGATATCGCCAGAAGAAAAGTGATGCGGCAGGTTTCTCACAGACTGAGATCAATCAGCTTTGGTGACAGTGTGGAGAATCGAGGGTTCTGGTTTCAGCTATTGAAATCAGATGCTCATAAGAAAGACTCCAAAAACAGTACCGATGATCGGATTCTTGGGTATGAGCTGGATGTTAGTGGAATCACATTGGGTCTTGAAAAAGAGTGGGATGAATGGATCTATGGAGGTGCCATTACCCTGGTAACCTCAGATACCAGAAAACATCATTCAAGCGATTCTGCCCAGGCTAACAACTATCAACTCAGTCTTTATGGTTCCTGGCAGCACAAAGGCTGGTTTGTGGATGGTATTGCCAACCTTGGTTTTTCAAAGCACGATCGCACGCGATACATCGATGGTTTTTTTGATACGCCTTTAAAAGCCTCTTATGACAGCCAGATCGCTGGCTTCCAGATACTGACGGGTAAAAGTCTGCAATGGCTGGAATATACGCTGGAGCCTATGTTGGGGCTTAACTATACCTACCTCCATTCAGACAGTTATCAGGAAGAAGATGCCGGAACAACAAGTCTGGCTCAGGCCGTTGAAAGCAGCAGTATCCAGAAGATTGAGTTGGGCGCCGGTCTGCTGGTAAAAAGAAGCTGGACGTTCCGGTGTGCTGAGCTGGAACCCAGTTTACAATTGATGTTCTGGCACGATCTTAAAGGCCAGAAGCTGGAAACCACATCCAAGTATCTGATTGGTTCTCAATCTTTTACAACACAGGGTGCTGATCCTGAGCGAAACAGCCTCGAAGGTACTCTGAATCTGGATTATCGCAAGAGTGATACTTTCACTTTATCTGTCGGTTATAGCCGCGTTCAGAAATCGGATTATCGCAGTGATAATTACTATTTAAAATTCAAGTACGATTTTTAATTAGATTGCTGCTGAATCCTGAATGAATTGATGCGATTTTTTAACGGTCAGTAAAAAATTAACTAACCTTTCCAGTCTGATTAGTAAACCATGGGCAATTAAACAGACAGGCTGAAATTATGTTAGTTAGTGCCTGTCCAGCTTCGAACAATATCCTTGTCTTATTCAAAAGCTCTGGTCTGAGTATTTTCAACATCAAAAGCAGTACAGTTTGACCTTTACCGTAAACGGTATGTCTTTTGGTACCCAGGCACTGCCAACGGCCAGTTACCTGGGAAGAGAAAGGGGTCTGGTGGATCCCCGGAATTTGTCGAACATTATCTGGCCAGAGTGAAACAAAATAGAAAATATCCAGTTTATGTGGAAGAAAAATTTAATGGTTTCCAGGGCATTTGCTGACATGGGTGGGTATACCTGATGATGTTATCTCAATGTTCTTTTTTCACGCCTGGAACTGCGGGTGAAAAGTTGGATGTCAGGGAATAGAAGTACCTGCCTTGGAAAGGTAACTGATTGCGACTTTTATCGCTTCAGTCATGCTGACAGCAGACGCTATTCCTTTTCCGGCAATGTCGTAGGCTGTGCCGTGATCGACAGAAGTTCTTAAAAAGGGCAAGCCACAGGTAATGGAAATGGTTTTATGGAAGTCCACCATCTTTGTCGCGATATGCCCCTGATCGTGATAAAGCGAGAGCACTGCATCATACTGACCATTCAGTGCCTGATGGAACACTGAATCAGCCGGCAAGGGGCCAGACACGTTCAGCCCCAGTTGCTGCAGCTCATAGACAGCAGGTTCAATTTCTTTCTGTTCTTCGTATCCAAACAGTCCTTTATCACTGCAATGAGGGTTCAATCCTGCAATGGCCAGATGGGGGGCTTCAACGCCAAGGGATCTTAGGGCTTCAATAGCTCTACCGGCGCATTGAATCAGATTGTTTCGGGTAACATAGTCACAGGCTGACCTGAGTGACAGGTGTCGTGAAAGGAAAAACACTTTCAGACCAGCAACCTGAAACAGAGTCAGTGGGTTTTGGGTATCTGTCAGGTGGGCAAGAATTTCTGTATGCCCGGTCTGTTGGATACTTGCTGCGTTCAGGGACATCTTGTTAATGGGGGGAGTCACAAGTGCTTGGACGTGCTTGGCAACGGCAAGCTGTGTAGAAAGCAAAAGACAGTCGTAGGCCATCTTTCCAGCTGCCGCTGAAACAATGCCGATCTCAATAGTTTGGGGTGGGGGTTCTGGTTCAATGATATTGAGTATGCCTGGATGAGCTTCAAACTCTTCGCAAGAGCGGATGAGTTTGAGGGTAAGAGGCAAATGACAGACCGAGATGGCTTGCTGAAGAATATGCACATAGCCGACAACTAACAATCGACAGATGTTTGAGAAGTCGTTGGTTGAAACTGCCTTTGCCAGTATTTCCGGACCGATACCGGCTGGGTCACCCATTGGAATACAAATCAGAGGTTTCATTACTCACTGCAACATCTGGCTGGATTCAGTCTAATTCACAACGATGAGTTTAGAGCATGGCGTCTGAGAGATTAAACGAGAATAGACAACCCGCCCCCAAGTCCAGAAAGAACGGCTATCTTTTGCACTGAATTTGTTCAAATAGGTGAGCTAATTGCTCAAATCCAGTGAAAAGGCTAACTCGTTCTACTGGGCTTTATGCTCGGTCGCAACTCGTAATCTGGTTGCAGGGAGGAGCCTGTCATCACACCAGAAGGAAGTGCGATGACAGTTTGTCATAATCAGGAACGAATAATATTACCGCCAGCGTTTCTGATGGCTGTGAGGTTCTCATCATCAAAGCGACTGTCAGTGATAATGGTGTCCAGTTCGTCCAGCTGGCAAATGGTCTTCATACTGGATGCACCAAATTTGCTGGAATCTGCCAGCAGAACACTGCGTGTAGCGCGATCTACCATTTTGCGACGGATATAGTAATGATCAGTAGATGCTGTCGTCATGCCGTGCTCAAGGCTCCAGCTATTGGTCGCCAGAAAAGTAATATCAGCATTAATGCTGTCCATAAAAGACAGGGCTGTTGTATCACAGTGCGCTTTGGTGATCGCGCTTACCAGACCGCCGGTTGTATATACCTTGGCGGTTGAAGAGTCAGACAGTTGCAGCGCAATTTTCAAGTCTGGAGTAATGACGGTAACTTTCATACGCATCATCAACTTGGCCAGAGCCATTGTACTGGTACCAGCGTCTAAAAGAACAATCTGACCTTCTTTAACCAGCTTGAGGGCTTCGTAGGCAATAGATTTCTTTTCTTCTATGTTGACGGCATTCTTCTTTTCATAGGGAATATCTTCCATTAGGAAGCTCTTGGATACCGCACCGCCATAGGTAACGCGCAGTTTGTCTTCCTGCTCCAGGGTGCGTATATCGCGACGAATGGTCATCTGAGAAACATCGAATCTCTCCGCCATCTCTTCGATGTTGGCACAGCCTTTTTCCTCAACGTAAGCCAGAATGTGCTCTCGACGCTCAACGGGAAGCATACCTAAACCTCTTGAAACATTGCATATCTGTTAATTACGCCCCTCTGCTTTGTCACTGCAGTCATCAGACTGTCTTCGGGAGTGGGGCTGTGGGGCGTAGTACTGGTCCGTGCTGCCGATAAAGAGAGAAGGCAACCAGAACAGCCAGAGGCTGACCTAGAATAGTGCTCGATCATAAAATTCAGTAGAACGAGGCTACTTTTTCGATGAATGAGTATGAATAGTCGACCTGTTTAAACAAATTCATCGGAAAAATAGACCATTCTTTCTGAGTTTTAGGCCGAGCTGTCTATTCTAGGTCAGCCTCCTAAAATTCACTGGCAGATTATATGGCAGATTTTGTTCAGTTTCTTCCCCAGATATACCTATATGGTTAAAAAAGAAACTATTTTGTGCTCAGAAGTCAGGCTTTGCCCTGATTGTGACCTGATGTTGAAAGCTCCGGTCTTTGGCAAAGATCCGGCTTATCGACAGCAGGCTGTATGCCCCCGGTGCAGCTGTGTATTGGAGTCTCATCGGCCTGCAGGCATCCAGCGCTGCCTGGCATTGGTGGTCACAGGTTTACTCTTGTTTTTGCCGGCAAATTATTATCCTGTCCTGTCGATGGATATTTTGGGGAATGAGCAACAAAGCACTATTTTTGGTGGGGTTATTGCTCTTTATCAGGAAAGTTATGGTGCTATCTCTATGTTAGTCCTGCTGTCTGCCATTTTGATTCCACTGCTGCGCCTTTTGATTTTGCTTCAAGTTATGGTGGCCGCCATAAAAGGCTGGGGGCGAGGGCTGTCCAGAAGCTTACTCAGGCTTTATGTCCATCTTAAAGAATGGGGCATGATGGAAATTTATTTTCTGGGGGCTCTGGTGGCGGTGATTAAACTGGCCGATATGGCCAGTGTTCAGGCGGGAGTGGGCTTGTATTGCTTTGCCGGATTAATGCTCTGCGAACTGATAATCAGCTTGAACCTGAATGAGCATGAGATCTGGAAAATGTTAGGAGAGGGTGAATGACTGAGCCCGATTCGGATCAATCCAGTCTGACACCTAATGGCGTGGATCTTGGGATAAAGCTATGTCTGGACTGCCACAAGGTTTGCCAGACGGAAGACCTCCGTTGTTCTCGTTGCGGCAGTAAAGTTTGCTCAAGAAAAAAAGACAGTCTGTCACGGTGTTGGGCTCTGACTCTGGCAGCTGCACTGCTCTATATTCCCGCCAATATGCTGCCGATAATGACCGTAAGCCGGTTTGAGCAAGGCAGACCAGATACCATTATGTCTGGTGTAATGGAGTTGATGCATCAGGGTATGGTCCCCATTGCCCTGCTGGTTTTTACTGCCAGTATTCTGGTGCCTCTGTTGAAACTTCTGGGCATGGTATGGCTACTGACTTGTGTGCATTCAGGCGCAATGAAGCCAGATCGACAGACGGCACTGTATCGCTTGATTGTCTGGATTGGGCGTTGGTCCATGCTGGATATTTTTATCATTTCCATTCTGGTCGCACTGGTGCAATTTGGTCAGTTGGGCACAGTGACGGCAGGGCCCGCTGCTTATGCTTTTGCGGCAGTAGTCGTACTGACCATGTGGGCGGCAATGAGTTTTGATCCCAGATTGCTATGGGATCAGTCAAGAAAGTTCAGCCTGAAAGGAGAGCGACAGTGAATAATGAAAAGATGGCTGTGAACGCTAACTTGAAAGAGCGCCGTCGTGTTCCTGCTATCTGGCTGTTGCCCGTAATTGCCTTGATGATTGTGGTCTTTTTGATCTGGCGAACCCTTTATCAAAATGGTCTGGAAGTGCATGTGCATTTTGACAGTGCCAAAGGCATGAAGGTAGGAAAAACAGAAGTGCGCTACAACGGATTGGCTATAGGTAAAGTCGTCCGCATGACCATGGCAGAAAATCTTGAAGGTGTTGATGTAGAGCTGGAAATAGATCGGCAGATGGAAGGCTACCTGAGAGAATACAGTCAGTTCTGGCTGGTTCAGCCTCAGCTCTCTGTAGCAGGCGTATCGGGTCTGGATACTCTGGTTTCAGGTAATTATATTGCCTTCAAACCCTCTGAAAAGGGTGAAGCAAAGCTATCATTCTCGGCACTGAAATCGCCTCCCACCCCAGGCATTCAGGAAGGTGGACTCAGCCTGATCCTTCAGGCAGAAGAGCTGTCTTCCGTTCAGGAGGGAAGCCCGGTTTATTACCGTCGACTCAAGATTGGAGAGATCGCTCGTTATTCGCTTTCTCCGGATGATCAAATGGTCGACATTCATATCTACATCAAACCAGCATTCAGCCATTTGGTACGAAAGAATACTCGATTCTGGAATGCAGGCGGTGTGGATATTTCCGGTAGTCTGACCAATCTCAAGATCAGAACACAGTCTCTGGTTTCCATGATTCAGGGAGGGGTGGCGCTCTATACGCCTGAATGGGAGGAAGAAGAGCCGGTAGCATCTGATGGCACCCGCTTTCATTTGTACAGTGATTATGATGCCGCAGAAGCGGGTATCAGTATTTCTATTGAGTTTCCCATGGATGTTGCTCTTGGGCAGGAAAAGTCAAAAATACTGTTTCATGGTATGGAAGTAGGGGTTATTAAGGATACGTCGTTTAATGAAGACTACTCAGCGGTCATTGCTGAGGCTGTGATCCGTCCTGAAGCCAAACCCATTCTGGTAAAAGGTACTCGTTTCTGGGTGGTAGCACCAGAGGTTAACTTGAAAGGTATTACCGGGCTGGAGACACTTTTGGCTGGCCGATATATCGCCATGGATGTCAGTCAGGTTGATATGAAAAAAGCTGAGCCTGAAACACAGTTTACCGGTTTGGGAAGTAAGCCTCCTGCTTCTCCTTCGTCTCCAGGCTTACACCTTGAACTTAAAGCTGATTCTCTTGAAGGTCTTAATCAGGGAAGTCCTGTTCTCTATAGAAAACTGCCAGTGGGTGAAGTGGAATCATACACTTTGGGAAAAGATGGCGTAGTAATCAAAATATTGATCAAACCGAAATATCAGCACCTTGTGAATAAAAGCACGCTCTTCTGGAATATCAGTGGTGTGACGCTTGAAGGTAGCCTTCAGGGATTCAAGGTCAGAGCAGGCACTCTTAATTCTATGCTGTCTGGTGGAATTGCCTTTAAAACGCCAGATCTCGATGCCGGAAAAGTACTGAATAAGACCCGTTTTGTTTTATATGACGACGTTGCCCGGGCCAGCGAGACAGGAAAAGTGATTCACATCTTGTTTGAGTCGGCTGATGGCCTTCAGGTAGGTACACGACTGAAGTACAAAGGTTTGGAAATGGGGCGGGTAACAGAGCTGAACCTGGATGCAAATAAAAAAGCTATTGAGGCCAGAGTGCTGCTCAAGGAAGGGGCAGGATGGCTGGCACGTTCAGGTTCCAGGTTCTGGCTGGTCAAACCCAAACTTGGGCTTACGAATACTGCTCATCTCGAGACTTTGCTGACGGGCCTCTACATTGGTGTCTCTCCTTCTGCATCTGAAGTCGCAGCAGAACGTGAATCCTTTGTTGCAGATCGCAGAGCGCCTGATGATCAGCCTCGTTCAGAAGGTTTACGAATTCGGCTGGTCAGTGCTCAGTTGGGGTCGATAAAACCGGGCAACCCGGTCTATTACCGGGAAATACCTGTAGGGGTAGTGACTGGATTCAAGCTGGATAACCCCGCTGACAAGGTTATTATTTTTCTCAATATTGAAGATCGTTATGCTTCTCTGGTGACCGATAAAAGCCGATTCTGGAATGCCAGTGGTGTTGATATCAATTTTGGTTTGTTCAGTGGTGCCAAAATTCGAACAGAATCTCTTGAAGCTCTGCTGGCAGGTGGTATTGCTTTCGCAACACCCGAGCAAGCCGAGCCTGTTGCCCCGGAAACCGCTTTTGAGCTGGCAGAAAAGCCTAAGCCTGAATGGCTGAAATGGGCGCCGGGTATTGTTTACTCTGAGTAGTACCTGACTCCGAATATGCTATTTAAACGATCGTTTGCATCTTTGAGCCATGCAGGCATCATAGGAAGCTGTTTAAACATTAATGCTGACAGCCAAATATAAAGAAGAATACCGATGTTCCTGCATACCCTTTCTCCTCGTTTTTGTGAAACAGATGCCCTGGGGCATATTAATAACACGGTTCTGCCCGTATGGTTTGAGCAGGCAAGAGAGCCAATTTTTCGTCTCTTCTCACCGGAGCTGGATACTGAAACCTGGCGACTGATTATTGCCAGAATTGAAGTAGAGTTTACCGCTCAGCTGAAGTATGGATCTGATGTCGAGATCAGAACTTATCTGGAGAAGGTGGGTAATTCGTCTATGTATATTCATCACGAAGCCTGGCAGAAAGATGTGCTGGCTGCTCGAGGGAAAACGGTACTGATTCACTATGATTATGAAGCAGAGAAAGCCACTCCGATTCCCGATGATATACGACAAATATTGTTAGAGCATATTCAGTAATGAGTAATGTACTTGAGATCAGAGCCGGTTCCAGAGCACTGGCAAGAATACGTGAGGAAGGTCTACCCCAGGACAGTATTGATGTGATGCTGGGAGCCTCTGGTGGGCCTAAATGGTTCGTGCTTTCAGGCTTGGATAAATTACTGATTAGTGAGTACTTTAACGATAGAGAGCAACCACTGAACCTACTGGGTACTTCAGCCGGAGCTTGGCGCTTTAGCTGTTATGCTCAGAAAAACGCTTTAGAGGCACATCATCGATTTGAACAGGGCTACCTGCTGACAGAATACTCTGCTGAACCCGATGTTGAGGAAGTCAGCAGAAAATGTCGGATACTGGTTCAAGATATGTTGGGAGAATCCGGGGCAAACGAGATTGTTTCCAATTCTATTATGAGATTTAACCTCATCGCTGCTAAGAGTAAAGGCCTTACCAGGAGTGAGAAAAGCTGGAAGCAGATGGCCGGGTTAGGTCTGGCAGCTACTGGCAATTTAATCAGCCGAAAAACACTGGGCGCTTTTTTTACACGGATGCTGTTTCATCATCCCACAGCCAGTGCTCCGTTTTATGGAATGGATAACCTTCCTACAGAAAAGGTGCCTTTATCTGAGGCGAATATTCTGGATGCTATTATGGCTTCAGGCTCTATTCCTTTAGTGATGGAAGGGGTTCACGATATTGAAGGGGCTCCGAAAGGGGTGTACAGAGATGGTGGTGTCACTGATTACCATTTTGATATGGATTTTCCGCAAGGGGATGGGCTGACTCTTTACCCTCATTTTTATAACCGAATGGTGCCTGGCTGGTTTGATAAAAGTCTGAAGTGGCGTAAACCATCTGTTAAACACTGCGACCAACTGGTACTGCTTTCTCCTTCGGAATCATTTGTGAGTCAGCTTCCTTTTGGCAAAATTCCTGACAGAACCGATTTTAAAAGCTTTTCTTTTGATGAACGTGTGAAATACTGGAAACAGGTTATTGATGAGAGTACCCGGTTGGGAGAGGCTTTTCTGGAAGCGGTGACAACGGAAAAGATACGACAACTCGTAAAACCACTTTGAGTTATACAGGCTGTAGACTCTCAGTACTCTGAAAGTAAACTGAGAGCCTTTAAAGGAAATTAATTCAGCAAAGGTTTGAGAGTGGGCCAGACATTTTCCAGAAGTTTAGGCTGAGCCTTAGCTGCAGGGTGGATACCATCTGGCTGATTTAAATCGCTATTGCCAGCGACACCATCAAGAAAGAAGGGCACAACAGTCAGGTTGTAGGTTTTGCCCAGCTCCTGAAAAGTTTGTGTAAATTTACGAGTGTAAAGCGGCCCGTAATTGGGAGGGATTTGCATTTCAAACAGGACAGTTTTGATTTTTTTGGCTTGGGCCATTTGAATCATTTTTTCCAGATTCTGTTTCGTACTGTTTAAAGAAGTACCCCGTAGCCCGTCGTTTGCACCCAGTTCCAACAGCATGAGATCAGGCTGGTATTTATCCAGAGTGGGCTGGAGTCGACTTAAACCTCCGGCAGTCGTTTCGCCGCTGATACTGACATTGACTACTTTCCAGTCAGGGTTGGTTTGTTGCATTTTTTGCTGTAATAAATAAACCCAGCCTTGATTAATTTCAATACCATAAGCTGCACTGAGGCTGTCGCCATAAACCAGCAGAGTTTTCTCAGCAGCGGCGGATGCACTCCAGCTCGCCATGAGGCATCCGATAAAAAGCCATGAGCTCATTAATAATTTCTTTACCGCCTTTAATGATGAAAAAGGTGATAAAAAAAAGGGCTCTATAACTATTAATTTAAACATCAGCAAATGACTGCGTATGACGACTGGCACAGAATCCTCCATTGCCGTTTCGGCGAAATCCCTGAGTAAAACAGTAATAGCCCAGAGCGGTTCGCTCACCATCTTGTCCGGACTCGATCTCAAGATCAAGTCCGGGGAGTCTGTTGCCATTATTGGTACTTCAGGGTCCGGAAAGTCAACTTTGTTAGGCATTCTGGCAGGGCTTGATCAGCCCTCTGATGGTGAGGTGGCCTTGGCCGGGAATAGAATTGATCATCTGGATGAAGATGCCAGAGCCCGGGTGAGAGCTGACCATACTGGCTTTGTCTTTCAGTCTTTCCATCTGCTATCAAATCTGACAGCTCTGGAAAATGTGATGTTGCCTCTGGAACTGGCGGGAAAAAACAATGCCCAGGCACACTCCAGAACACTGCTGGAAAGGGTGGGGTTGTCCGAGAGACTGACGCATTACCCCAGACAGTTGTCTGGAGGAGAACAGCAACGGGTGGCTATCGCCAGGGCGTTTGCCGGGCAGCCAGACATTCTTTTTGCCGATGAACCGACGGGCAATCTGGATGAGAAAACCGGGGAGAGTATTATCGATTTGCTCTTTGAAGTGAACCGGGAGAACAAAACGACTCTGGTTTTGGTTACTCATGATTTGCAGTTAGCTCAGCGTTGTCAACGAATCTTGAAATTGACTCAGGGGCGATTGGAAGAAGAAAAATCGACAGAAAATAGTTCTGTGTGTCCCGGAGAAGCAAAATGAATCGAAGTCTTTTGCTCTCGTGGCGATTTTTACTCAGGGACTGGCGGTCAGGAGAGTTATGGCTGTTGATGCTATCTCTTTTGATGGCGGTCAGTGTCAGTACCTCTATCGCTATTTTTAGTGAAAGATTACAGATTTCACTCGGTAGACAGGTTGCTGAGGTCATGGGAGCTGATCTGGTGATCAGCAGTCCAAGGCGACTGTCAGAAGAGGTGAATCAGTTTATAGACAGTCAACCAGTCGAAACGGCCACGGTTCTTGAGTTTCCTTCAGTGGTTATGGCCAAGGACGAGATGCAGCTGGTGTCAGCCAAGGCAGTCACCAGTAATTATCCCTTGCGTGGTCATATGAGAACCGCTGATCAGCCTTTTGAAGCGGATGAAGTTGCTCAGGATACGCCGGGTAAAGGAGAAGTCTGGCTTGAGCCCAGACTGTTTCCGTTACTGGGGGTTGAAGTGGGAGACACTTTGATTCTCGGAGAAGCTGAGTTCAAGGTAGCACGTGCGATTACTCTGGAAACCGACCGGGGAAGCGGTTTCTACAGTCTGTCCCCTCGTTTGATGTTCAGCATGGATGATCTGGATGAAACAGGGATTATTCAGCCCGGTAGCCGAGTTTACTGGAAGACTCTGATTGCAGGTGAAGGTGATGAACTGACCGGCTTCAGAAGCCGTGTTGAACCTCTGCTGACAGACAGCGAGAAACTGAGTCTGGCCGAAGAAAATCGTGAAGATCTTCGTAGCTCTGTCGTCTTGTTAAAACAGTTTTTGGGGTTGGGAAGTATTGCAGCCATGCTTCTGGCGGGTATTGCTGTTGCTATGTCCAGTCGCCGTTTTGCTGAACGACGGTTCGATGGTATTGCGGTGATGCGGTGTATGGGTGCACAGCAAAATCAGGTCATGCAGGTATTTATCGGTGAGTTGCTTTGGATTGCTGTTCTTGTTTCAGTACCTGGCGTGATCATCGGCTGGCTGTTACAGGCAGGAGCCGTCAAGCTACTGGCCGGAGTATTGCCTGCCTGGCTTCCTGAAGCAGGTCCTATGCCTATGGTAGTGGGTGGCCTGACCGGTATTATCACATTAGTTGGCTTTGGTCTGGCTCCCCTGCTCAGGCTGCGAGAAGTGACTCCTCTGAGGGTACTGAGGCGAGAGCTGACCCCGGCGGCGGCTGGTGTATGGTCTGTTTATGGTCTGTCATTCATTTCCATGCTGGCTTTGCTTTGGTATCACACCGGTCAGTTATTGATGACGGTGGGAGTTATCCTGGGAGTGGCCGCTGTCATATTACTGATTACATTGGCTATTAAGGCGGGTCTGGCAAGGGTACAGCGACGTCTTTCTGAGCAGCCTGTACCTATGCCCTGGCGACTCGGGCTGAAACGACTGGTGCAAGAGCAGGGACAAACTTCTGCCCAGCTAATTGCTTTTACTCTGACGTTTATGGCTATGGCACTGGTGCTGTTGGTAAGAACGGACTTGCTGGATCGCTGGCAGCAGCAGTTGCCAGAGAACACCCCCAATTATTTTGCAGTGAATATTCAGCCTGCAGAAGTTAAGCCCTTTCAGAACTTTTTACAGAGCAATGGTATTGATGGAACTTCCCTCTATCCAATGGTTCGGGGGCGTCTTGTTGAAATCAATGGGCAGCCAGCCAAAGAAGCGGTTTCAGAAGAGCAGAGAAGTCATAACTCCCTGAATCGCGAGCTGAATATGACCTGGTCTGATCAGCCTGCACCCGAAAGTGAGATGGTTGAGGGTGAATGGTGGCAACCCGGAGATACAGGTGAGATTTCCATTGAGATGTCGATTGTTGAGCATCTGGGAATCAATCTGGGGGATGAGCTGACGTTTATGATTGCGGGCACGGAGGTGAATGCTGAAGTGACCAGCATCAGAGAAGTCCAGTGGGAGTCCTTCCAGCCAAACTTTTATATGATCTTGCCTGAAGCTTCTCTGAAAAACTCGCCAGCCACCTGGCTGAACAGTTTTTATCTGCCACAGCAGGATCGTTTGGTTTTGAATGAGCTGGTTAGACAGTTTCCAACCATCAGTCTGCTGGATATGGATGCCGTTATCAGCCAGGTTCAGGTGATGCTTGAGCAATCCATTCTTGCAGTGGAAGCTATGCTTCTTGCGCTGTTGCTGGCGGGTTTGCTGGTGCTGGCATCCGCCATAGAAGCCAGCCTTGATACACGACTGCGTGAAGGGGCTCTGATTCGGTCTCTGGGTGGAAGCAGAAAACAACTCATGATCATGCAGGTGGGAGAGTTTTTCATCATGGGAGCATTCTCCGGAGTGATTGCAGTATTGGGCACTGAACTCTGTAGTTGGTGGTTGAATACTCAGGTGTTTGAGTTGTCCTGGCAGCCTGCTATCTGGCTCTGGGTTACACTTCCTGTTGCCAGTGCCTTGCTTATTGGTTTATCCGGCTGGTTGGGTATTCGACGAGTGATCAGGCAATCACCGGGTGTGGTGCTCAAGCAGCAGTAAAATCTTAAGGAAGCAAACATTCGACCGAAATGATGGAAGAGAAAAGAGTTGTATCCATCATCCTTTGGGTATGGGTGACGACCGATGAGCTGGTTGTTTTTTGATCAGCTTGTCAGAAAAGCCGGTCTTAAAGGCTATTTTTGACTTATCCACAGCTCATTCAAGGGGTTGATCAGGTTTTTTGTGGAAAAGTGGATAACTTTTTTTTGAACCGGACATTTTATCCGGTTACGGTGACTTTTCTCTCCGAGCTCTCTTGCCAGAAGAAAACAGTTTTCTTTCACTATGGGCATTTGTGAAGAGCATGTTACAGTGAATTTATGGATCACTCTCTGAATGTTTATGGTTCTGAAAATACGGCTGAAAATCCTCAATAATAAGTAAAGTATGGGTAGGCTGCATTTCTATTTCATAGTTGCCAGGGGAGTCATCGTCATCCGCAGTATTGCTCAAGCCTGAAGACAGTAGTCAGTCTTCTGATGACGAGTTCTGGGTGTTCTATAAGGACTGAGGAGACACTTCATGACTGATCAGGAAGAAGCTTATCTATCCCTTTTGTGTCTACGCAACAGCACTTTTCGAATTGCTCAGTTGTACTGGACCTATATCAAGCTTCGGTCATTAACAGGGCAGGCTCCTCCCATTCTAATCATTATGTTGAGTGTGCTTTGGGAAAAACAACAGGGGCTCCATGACAAGCTGGTCGCTTCCTACCCGGATGATATGGCAGCAGAAAAGTGGCATGGGCTCGATGAAATGAATGACCGGCTGGGTGATATGAGTATTGAGACCCAGGAAGACCTCCAGAAAATCTGTCAGACAGAGATGCAGGTTCTGCAACTGGTCGGCATGATGATGAAGCAATAACGATACAACAGAAATAATCTTTTTTTGCCTGTTTGAGAAAAGATTATTTCTGTTCTGATGCTCTTTTTCTTTTCAATGCCTGTACTGGCAGGATATTCACTAATCAGTGACCCCCGCGTAAAATTCCGTTCCTTCAGAATTGTCTGTAACCTGTGGATAAGTTGTTGGATAACTGTGTCTTTGCTGTGATTTTTCAAGAAACTTGTCCCCAAATGCCTGTCATCTGATCCACGCAGGCCCCGAGACACTCCTATACTTCGTTTCCTGAAGTGATAGGGGCTTCTATGTGCAGGCTCAATTTTCCTCTTTGCGGTGTCTTTTTGATACTTCTCTTTGTTGCATCAAGGGTCAATGCTTCTTATTGGGTTGGGGTCAGTAAAGCTGATATCACGGGCTCAGCGGCAGGCAGTGGTATGATGTGTTATGCGGACAGTAGTCAGATCAGTGCTGGAATCAATGATCGTCAGTGGGCTCGAGCATTCATAGTGAGTCAGGCTGATACAGGAAATCGACTTGCCATTGTGGTCCTGGATGCCGGAGCCGTCTTTGCCAGTGTTTATCAGGCTGTCCTCAGTAGACTGAACCATCGGTTTGGTACTCTTTATAACCGCCATAACATCATCCTGTCGGCTACCCATACCCATAGTGCGGCAGCCGGTCAGTCCCATCACTTTCTATACAATATGCCTTATGGAATATTCGATGACCGGGCTTTCGAAAAGATGGTTTCGGGTATTGTTCAGGCTATCAATAGCGCCCATGAAGATCTTGCTCCTTCAAAGGTCTTAATGAAAACCGGGTTGCTGGGAAATGCCAGTCGCAATCGATCGCTGCCTGCCTATGAAAATAATGTGGATGCTGACAAACGGCATTCTATCGATCGATTTATTCAGCAGCTCCAGTTTATACGCAAGGGTAGACCTATAGGCGCAATTACCTGGTTTGCGACACATGCTGTCTCGTTTCCCAGTAGTAATCAATTGTTGAGCAGCGATAACAAAGGTTATGCCAGTTGGGCTTTTGAACGTTATGCAAAGTATAACTGGGGAGTGGATTCATTTGTTGCTGCTTTTCCACAAACCAATGCTGGGGATATGACCCCTAATCTTAATCTTGATGGAACCGGGCCAGGTAAAACAGCTGATGAAAATGCCAGAGAAATAGGTAAAAGGCAGTTTATAAAAGCTTTGAAGCTTTTTACCAGCAAGGGGAGGGATATTTTTGGAGATATTGTGTCGGTACAGAACTGGGTGGACTTTTCCAGTTATGAAGTCCTGCCAGAATACTCTGGACTAAACCAGTCAGTAAAGACCTGTCATCCAACGATGGGGTATGGTTTTGCTGCAGGTACAGAAGATGGCCGGTCGTCTTTTTTAGTAAGACTGTTGTTAGGAGCTTATGAAGGACGTCATACGGAAAGATGGTGGGTAAGACAAGTGACCAACTTTCTGACTTCTCCCTCAGAAGAAGATCGGAAATGTCAGAAGCCAAAGCCTGTTTTACTGTCTTTGGGAAGGGAGAAGAAATATCATTTTCTCAACGACTGGTTGCCATCTGGCAACATGCATCGAGAAGTCATTAATCAACCCTGGGTTCCTGAAGTAGTGCCTTTAATGCTTGCTCGACTGGGCAACTTTCAGATTGCAGCATTACCTGTTGAACCCACTGTAATGGCTGGTAGAAGACTGCGGAATCAGTTAGCAAAACTATCGGGTATTCCACCAAAATATATTGTGATTGCAGGTTACTCTAATGATTATGCGAGTTATCTGACAACATCAGAAGAATTTTCGAAGCAGCATTATGAGGGGGCATCGACATTATATGGCCCATGGGAACACAGTGCCATGATGCAGGCATTTTCCAGTCTCTCTCTGCAATTGAATGGTGAAGAGCCGTTACCCGGAAATGACGTTGCACCGTTGGACTTGAGTTATCTGTACGAAGGTGTACACGTGGAGGATTTCCTGGAAAAGGAGGACTTGCCTTACGGTATGATAGTGACAGATGCACCAGGTAATATTAGCTCAGGCGAGACAGTTCAGCTGCAGTACATTTCATCACATCCACGCTCGGGTATGGATCTAGATAGTTTCTTCTATATCCAGAGAGAAGATAGCAGATCAGGACATTGGGAAACGATAGCAACAGATGATGATTGGACGACGCTGTTTAGCTGGGAGTCGGGAGTTGCCACTGTGAAATGGACACCTGATCGATACGACAAAGAAGGGGTGTATCGAATAGTGCTACAAGGTGAATACTTTACGCTCAGCTGGGACGGAAGACGTTCTAAAAAACGTTATCAGTCTACATCAGCTGAATTCCATTATTCCCGTCATTGTCATGATCAGAATGACCACCTGCATCTTGGATATTCAGTTTATATAGATGCAGTGTCAGGGGAAAAAGAGTCTTGTACGAATGATTAGAAAAAAATAGTTATAAAGACCAGAGTTGTTTATTGATATTGACCGCTTTATCTCTTAAAAATCGAATCTCGGCATAGGCCTGTTTAATATCATTATGGGAGGCAATCGCCTGTTTTTGATCCTGATTATTAATCATGGGTACTGGCAAGCTATGGATATCTTCGGTGTGTAAAAGAGGCACTTTTCCACCGGTTTTAATACGATTAATCAAAGCTTTGCCAAGGGGGGAGTAAAGATATCTGAATAATACAACGGGATTTTGAATGTGAGTGCTGGGCTTCATGCGAACAATAATAAAAGCCTGACTGGCTATCCAGTTATGACCGCACAGAGCTGGAACAATGCCTACTTTTCCTACCTGTCCTTTTACAACAAGTAGAATATCTCCCGCTTTAAGAAGTTGCTGCTTTGCTCTTTTGAGCTGATCGGCTGTTCTGATATTTTTTTCGGGATTCTCTACTTCTCCTGCTTCATTGATATCACCGGGCAACACCTCGATGAAAGACTCTCCATGCATTGAGTCCTGATGTCGAATGGCTTGTCCCCGAATCAATTCTGCAAGATGAGTCAAAGGCGATGTTTCCAGCTTCTCTATCAGGTTATTCAGTTTGAGTTGATGATGAGGCAGAACATAACGTGAGACCTGGAGATTGTAATGGTTGGCTGCAATATCTTCGTAAGTCACCTGGCGCGCAAAGCGATCATTGGAAAAGCTCTCGCTCTGTTCAATGAGAGAAGTGATATTTCTGAGTCGGGATCCTTTGGCTGGAGGTAAGGCTCTGGATTTAAAAAAGTCGTGGTTAGCATCAATTAAGGTCACTGCATCAAACGTCTGCTGTTGATCGAAGACTAACAGTGCAGCGGAGGATTTCCCTGGTAGTGGCAGATCTGAAGGTAGAGCAATAACTGTTTTTAAGTGCTGGTTGTGTAATAGCTTTTGTTTAAAGGTCTGTTCTTTCTGAGTGCTTTTTTGCAGGAAAGTCTGGGATATCAGGACAATGGCGCGCCCTTTGGTCTGTGAGAGGGTATGAAACAGCGCCAGAATTTCCTTATTCAGACAGCTCTCAGGGTATCTTCCGTAAAGGTCTGTGACGGCATCGGCATCTAATGTTTGCTCATCGGGAAGCAAGGCAATACTGGCCCCAAAGGTTCTGAGGGTTCCGGGTTCTGTCCAATATGGTGTAAGCAGTGGATTGTTGTATTTCAGCTCTACCGGACTATTGAGCAAGACATTGCAGATAGCTGGTAATGGTGAGAGTGATTCTGTTTCAAAATAGCATTGAGCTGTGAACGTCTGGGCTTTTAATATCAAGGCCGTGGACGCTTCGAAAGGGCAGTAGATTTCATCTCCCGGATTTGCCAGCCCGGTCAAAAGCTCTACAACACTGTCTGGCAGGGAGAAAGGGTGTACTTCGTGACCCGCCAATGCTTCGACTAACGAGGGGACGACTTGCTCATGCTCAATAAGCCTTTGCTGCCAGGCCACTGTGAGGAGAGTGGTCAGTTCTTCAAAGGTGGATTCAGGAATAGAGTGAATAAATGTCTCAGAGTGTTTGAAGGCGTCCCGACTGTGTTCAGGGGCTTCCGTCTCCAGCCTGACCAGATTTTGGGTGATGTCTTCTTTAGAGGAGGAAGAGCCTTTCGAGTTGAATCGAAGTGATTCTTCCAGCCATTCTTCATCCGTCAATTTTTGCCAGGCCAGAATTTGTCCAACAGTGATCAGGCTGTTCGGAAACCAGTCTTTTCCAGCCCATTTTTTTTTGGCTAGCTGTTTGATGATGTCACGACTCATAACCCCCTCCCTGGAACTATGGCGAAGCACCCTGATATTAAAAAGGTGTAATTAGAAAGTTATCGTTTTTATCAGGGTATTACCAGATGAATCAAACCTTGAAGAAAAAGATCTTTAGTTGATTTCTATAATCAGGAGCTGATTAAGAGGATTAAGGTCTGATTATTGTCTTAAGTCCGACAGGCTCCCAGGAGGCTGACCGAGAATAGCGTCCGAGCATAAAATTCAGTAGAACGAGCCAGCTTTTTCACTGGATTTGTGCGAATAGTTGACCTATTTAAGCAAATTCAGTGGAAAAGATGGCCGTTCTTTCTGGATTTTAGGCCGGGGTGTCTATTCTCGGTCAGCCTCCTAGCCAAAACTGGAAGCCAAAGTACCCATCGTTAGTACCCAGCCATCTACCAGGACAAAGAGCATGAGTTTAAAAGGAAGAGAAATCATCTGAGGGGACAGCATAATCATACCCATAGCCATCAATACACTGGCCACTACCAGATCAATGACCAGAAAGGGAATATAGATAATAAAGCCAATCTGAAAGGCTGTTTTCAGTTCACTGGTAACAAAGGAAGGAACAAGAATCGAAAAGCTGACTTGTTCCGGTGGAACGCCTTCTTCATTTCCGATTCGCATAAACAGTGAAAGATCTGTTTCTCTGGTCTGGTTCAGCATGAAGGTACGCAGAGGTTCTGAAGCCGTCTTCAGGGTCTGCATCATAGTCATTTCTTCATTCATGTACGGGGTCACAGCCTGGTTGTAGATCTTGCCGAAAATGGGAGACATGATCAGTAATGTGAGTGCCAGAGCTATTCCAATCAGAACCTGAGTAGGAGGGGATTGCTGGAGGCCAATGGCTTGCCTGAGAATGGCCAGCACAATAATGATACGAGTGAAGCTGGTCAGCATCATCAGTGCAGCAGGAATAAACCCGATCAGGGTCATTAGCACCAGAATTTGCAGAGTAGCGCTGTATTCCTGGCCGTCACCTGTATCAGTGACTGTCAGAAGTGGAAAGCCTGAAGGCTCTGCTTGAGTCAAAGCTGGGGCTAAGAGAAGTAAAAGTAAAAGACAGCGACTCACTTTGAGTGTCCGCCTTTGAGCAGACTTTTGAACTGGTCAGCAAAGTGCTGGTGGTTTTGCCTGTTTTCTGGTGGCAGTGGAGATTCATCGAAGGTATGAATCAGGCTGACTTGCTGATTGGTCACACCCAGCAGAATATCCTTGTCACCTATTTGAATCAGACAAACTCTGGCCTGACTTGAAACAGGAATGCTGGAAACAACTTTGATGCCCTGGCCAATGGCGGGTGTTCCTATGTTCAGTTTTTTTACGATCCAGGCCAGTGCAAAAATCAGCAAAATGACGAAAAACAATGGAGCAATCACTTGGGTCAAGCTGAGATCAGCCGGCTTGTCTGCTTCAGTTTCACCAAGCGCAAAGCTGGATAAAGTCAGCAACAGAGCTGACCACAGCGTGAGGAAAAAACCTTTTAGCCTTTTGAGAGAAGGAGGCGAGATCACAATAGGAAACATGTTTTTCATAGCTTATGAGAGCTTCTTGATACGCTCAGACTCGCTGACAACATCTGTCAGGCGAATACCGTATCGGTCATTAATAACAACGACTTCCGCATAGGCAATCAGGGTTCCATTCACCTTTACATCGAGAGGTTCAGAGGCTTCCTTTTCAAGCTCAACCACGGATCCTTTATTGAGGCGCAGCAAATCTGCAATGCTGATTTGCGTACTACCGAGTTCCAGTGACAATGTCACAGGAATGTCGAGTATCAGCCCAAGGTCAGGGCTTTTCTCATTGCTTTCATCATTATCATTTTCAATAGATCCACTGACGGCCTCTTCTATAATCGTGGCACTGTCTTTCGAGATGTCTTTATTGGAACCCTGCTCTTCCGGGCTGGTACCTTCCTGAGGTTCTTGTTCGTCCTGATCACTCATTACACATCCTCTTTATTCTGGAGCGCAATTTTTGAATTCACCTTGCGGGATACTTTTAAAGCCAGCATGTCATCATCGCGACAGACACTGGCTTGTAGACAGGGAATTCCTGCTATTTTTACGGAAACCAGTTTCGGCATATCTGCCTGAATAATGTCGCCTACCTGAAGCTTCAATACCTGCTCAAGCGACAGCTGTACATTGCAGAGTGTGGCGCTCATTTCAACAGGAGCCATGAGAATGCTGTTGCGCAGATTTTGTCGCCACTCCGGATCCTGCTCAGTAAATTTGAAGGTATGCAGCTTTTCTCTTACTGGTTCCAGAGCCCGGTAAGGTAAAACGATATGGAGGTGTCCTTCCTTATTGGCGAGTTTCAGTCTGAAGCGACTGACCAGTATCAGTTCAGCATCGCTGGTGAAAATGGTGGATACCGGGTTGGAGTCGTATTCAGGCAGTCTGACTCTGAAGGGGAGAATGGTTTCCCAGGACTGCTGGAGGTTGTCAATGGCCGACTTTAGAAAGCGCCTGACCATCCTCAATTCGGTCTGGGTCATTTCCCGGTCACCATCATCGGAACTGTCTCCCGGACCACCAAAAAACAGCTCGACCATGGCACTGACCAGCTTGGTATCAAGGGCAAAGAAGCCAGAACATTTTAGTGATTGAACCCGGAACAGATGTTGGACTTCTGTTGCACGATTTTCGTTGATGTAATCGCCGTACTTCAGGGAGTCAACCCGTTCAAATTTTGATTCTATACCGGTGTGAAGAAGGTTATAGAGACTGTGTCGGAAGTTTTGAGCAAAACGCCGGTAGATCAACTCCAGCGTTGGCAGAAGGTCATGAATCTTATAGTCGGGGTTAGTCAGGTCATAAGACTGTACATTGGCATAACTATCCCCATTGGAGACTTTGTCGTTCGTCTTCCGGGAGTTGTTAACCAATAAGTTCAAAACGTCTTGCGGTACAGATTTTTTCACACAGCCTCCTGCTCGCGCGAACTCGATCCAGACTGCTTAAGAAAATACGGATTTTATCCACGCACCTTTCTGTTAACTCTTATCATATTCACGGCAATGCTTGAAGAGCAAGCTCCTTTTCCAGAGAGGTCAGCCTACTTTACCAACAATTGTAATGTCTTTGTGTTCCGGAACCTCATTGAAAGACAGAACTTTCATGCCTTCGGTGCAGAGTCTTGCGTAGCGAGCCATCATGGGTCTCAGTTGTGCTGAAACCAGCAAAATAGCGGGCTTTCCTTCCGCCATTAGTTGACGGGCGACTTCCGGTAAATGGGTCTGCAATTGTTCAGAAATGCCGGGTTCCAGAGGCAGGGAGTCAGGTGAAAACTGAGTGTTTTGCTGAGCCTGTTGCCAAGCTTGCATCATCACCTGCTCCAGCTTTTCATCGAGAGTGACTACCGGAATATTCTGCTCACTGCCTATGAGGTTATGGACAATCGTTCTTTTCAGAGCGGCCCTGACTTCACCTGCCAACATTTGCGGGTGGCTGTGTCTTTCAGTGGCTTCCAGCAAAGTACTGGCAATCGTTTTAAAGTCACTGACTGGGACATCTTCCAAAAGCAGCTCTCTTAGCACTCTCATAACCTGGCTGGTGGATAACTTTTTGGGCACCAGTTCTTCAGACAGTTTTGAAGACTGTTGAGTCAGGTTATCCAAAAGCTGCTGGACTTCATCATGACCCAGCAACTCATGAGCATTTTCCTCGACGACTTTGCTGATGTGTGTAGCAATAACCGTAGAAGGGTCGACAACGGTATAGCCCAGCGAGATGGCGTCATCCTGAAGGTCTTCAGTAATCCATATGGCTTCCAGTCCATAAGCCGGATCATGAGCTGGCATACCAGTTAATTCACCAAACACTTCTCCTGGATTGATGGCCAGTAGTTTGTCGGGTTCCAGTTCACCTTCTGCGGATTCCACTCCCATGAGAGAAATGCGATAAGCACTGGGTTTCAAGCCCAGGTCATCTCGAATATGGACACTGGGAATCAGAAAGCCCAGTTTATTGGAGAGATTTTTCCGAATCCCTTTTATCTGAGTCAGTAACTTCCCACCCTGCTTATCATCAACCAGAGTAATCAGTCGGTAGCCAAGCTCAAGGCCAAGGGGATCAACGGGTGGAACGTCATCCCAGGTGAGTTGTCCTGTTTCTGCTGTATGGGTTGTTTGTTCCTGATCTTCAGAAGCTTCCTGGTCTTGTGCCGTCTGATTTTTTTTGTAGGCCCACCATGCCATTGCTCCTACCGCTCCTCCCAGAGATAAAAAGGCAAGGTGAGGCATACCAGGAACCAGCCCCATGACAATAATAATGGTGGCAGTCACTGCCAGAGCTCTGGGGGATGAAAACATCTGTTCAGAAATTTGGTTACCGACATCAGCAGATTCTGATACCCGGGTAACGATGATGGCGGCGGCTGTGGATAACAGCAGCGAAGGTATCTGGGCGACAAGACCGTCACCGATTGTGAGCAACGCATAAATAGAAAACGCTTCACTGAAACTCAGATTATGAAGCATGATGCCAATGCAGAGTCCGCCAATGATATTGATAGCCAGTATCAGCAAACCTGCCACAGCATCACCGCGTACAAACTTTCCGGCACCGTCCATAGAGCCGTAAAAGTCAGCCTCACGTCGTACCACTTCGCGGCGATTATGAGCTTCTTTCTGATCGATCAATCCGGCATTAAGGTCTGCATCAATGGCCATCTGTTTACCGGGCAAGGCATCCAGAGTGAATCTTGCAGAGACTTCGGAAATACGTCCGGCACCTTTGGTCACCACAACAAAGTTAATGATGATCAGGATAAAGAAGACCACCAGACCGACAACATAATTGTTGCCAATTACCACTTCACCAAAAGCCTGGATTACTTTACCTGCAGCCCCACTGCCTTCATGACCCTGAAGCAGAACCACTCGTGTAGATGCAACATTCAGGGCGAGACGCAGTAACGTGGTTACTAACAGGATGGTAGGGAAAACAGCAAAATCCAGTGGTCGTAATGTGTAGATGCTGACCAGTAAAACCAGCAGGGACAAAGCAATATTGAATGTGAAGAGCATATCCAGCATGAACGCCGGAATGGGCAGAGTGACCATTCCAATCGTGATCAGTACGATCAGGGGAATGCCCAGATATCCGCTCACGATTCTCTTAAAACTGTCCTTATTTAAGGAATGACCCAGTGTGTCCAGAAATCCCCTGTCCATGGGAGTATCCGCTGCCTGAAGTAATGTCTTCAACGTTAACAGTATGAAACCGCTATGGAAAGTCAGCCTTTATCATCAAGGGGATCAGTCGATGGAATCTTCAATGGCCAACAGCCTGAATGAGAACACGGTATGTCGGAACTCTTCGAAAAAAACATCCAGATAATTGAAGAACGCTGGCCGGAGTTGGCTGAAGTCATTCGTCTTCAGGATATCGGGCAACTGGATGCTCATCTGGTGACCGGAGCTAACCAGACTATCAGTGTCAATGGCATACAGCTATCCAGTAGACACAATCGTTTGCAGGAAGCTATGTTACAGGCAGCCATGATACCTGACGAGAGTCCTGTAGCGTTTCTTTATGGTACAGGTCTTGGTGATGTTCAGGATGAACTGCTCAAGAGAAGTCAGCTGGATGAGCTTCATGTTCGTATTATGAACGAAGCCGTATTCAGTCTGGTGTTGCATTTCTCGGATCAAGCTCATTGGCTGGAAGATCCTCGGGTTGATCTTGCCAGCGCTGCGGTTTTCAGAGACATAGAAAAGCCTTACTTTTCTATGCCTGCTGATCTGGTATTGGCTTCGGAAGTGAATATTACATCCAGAAATCAGCTCTGGAATGACAGTACTGAAGAATTCATGAACCGCCCATTTGATAAAGAGAATGCTGAGTTTATCCAGCGATTCTCAGAGAATACTCCATTGATTGAGCAAGACCAGGATGTATCTGAATGGTTTGATACTGCCAAAGGGCGTAATGCCTGTGTTATTGCCAGCGGCCCCTCACTCGAGGCCAATTATGAATACCTTCTCAGGATGCAGGAATCCACTAATCCTCCTTTGATGATTGCTGTGGATACGGCTTTTATTCCTTTAGTCGAGCATGGTGTTCGTCCGGATATTGTGATCAGTATTGATTATCACATGACAGCCGAGCGTCTGGGGTCTGATCGCAGTGGTTCTATACCTCTGGTTTATTTCCCTCTGATTACCCATGAGGCACTGGAGCAATGGCAGGGGCCAAGATTCTGCGCCTATTCGCTTTCAGAAATATTTGACACTGTCAGGCATGAACATCCCAAAGGAAATTTGTTTACCCACGGCAGTGTGATACACCCTGCTATTGATCTGGCCGTTAAAATGGGTGTTAAAAGTGTTTCTCTATTTGGAGCTGACTTCTCATACCCGGGAGGACAGTCACATGCCTATTGGGAGAATGGGCTCCTTACTGCTCATTCAAATCAGGCTCAGCATTGGGTGCTAAATGGCAAAGGGGAAAAAGTTCCATCCCAGCCTAACCTGATCAGTTATCTGGTTGGCGTTGAGCGCTATATACGTTCTCAACCATCGGTCAGTTTCTTTAACTCGAGTCTGGAAGGGGCCAACATTGAAGGAGCTAATTACTACAAAGCAGGAACCTTGTCATGAAAGACTGGATGAGCCCGAAAGAAAAACTGGTCGTCGTCGCCCATATGATGAGAGTTGGGCATCTGGCCGATGCCAATGCCTGCTTACCCATTATCATGGATGAAACACTCATAGCGGCTAAGCCACTGAAGGAAGAAGATGCAATATGGCTGGAGGAGTTAATGAAAAAAGCTTTTCAGGCTCAAGAAAAGCATGACTGGCTGAGCATGGCTGATTATCTGGAGTATGAATTAACCACTCTTTATAGTTAAAAGATTGAATATAGTTAAAAGATTGCAGTTTCTGATGTATGAGGTGATTGTTATTTCGTAATAGATAGCGATCTGACAAACAGCTTTGAAAAAAACCCTCCCTCTGATTTACGTTAGAACGTATATTTTAAGAGTCATTCTTTTACTCAGGCGAACCTTTATTTATTAGCCAGAGGTTGTTCTGTGGATTCATAGACGTTAAAAAAAACAGCAGGTACAAGGCTCAGTTTAGGGTTAATGATTTTAGTTATTAACTGAAATTTTCCTGCACAATAATTAAAAAACAGTATGAAGGTGCATTATGAGCTCACTATCACCCCAATCGATTGAACTGGTGTTATTGGTATCACTTGATACTGAACAGCAAATGAAAGTGAGAGACATCAGAAATGAAGAAAAGGTGAGAAAGTGGATGTACACCGATCATCTTATCAGTGCAAATGAACATCTTGGCTGGATCAACCGCCTTAAGAACGATGACCAGCAGATCACATTTGCTGTTATGGGTGATGGCAGTGAGATTCTTGGTGTCGTTAGCCTCAATGCTATAGACTCTCTGCATAAAAAGGCTGACTGGGCTTTTTACTTAACAGAATCATCAAGAGGCGGGCTGGGGTCGGCTCTTGAATTTTCTTTTATTAACTTTGTTTTTGAACAGCTTGAAATGGAGAAGTTAAACTGTGAAGTGATTGAAGGTAATGACGCGGTAGTCAAACTCCACAAGAAATTTCTTTTTCAGGAAGAAGGGTTCAGGCGATCGAATATTATCAAGAATAGTGACCGCAAAGGTGTTCATTCGCTTGGCTTAACGAAAGACGAGTGGCAGTCAGGGAAGAAGGCTGTTCGTGAGAAATACAGCACTGTTTTCGAGAAATTTTCCATCAACATTCAGTGGCAAAATAAAGAAGAAACGCCCAGACATCCTATTGATCAAATTGAGTCAGCAAGAGCCAAAAATAACCTTAACTGGATGAGTATATTGCGACTGGCGTTGGAAAAGTCTCCGGAAACAGCTAAGCCCATTATTGATGAAATCAAGCATATTGATCGTGAAATATCGACTCTGACTGATAAGTTGACAGCGCCTGATCCATCAAGCACTGATTAATCATAGGCGTTAATGATTATGTGCTGGTATTAAAAATGGATTATTACTTTCTGAGATAATCTGGAATATCTGGCTCTTGCGGCTTTTCTGGAAAAACACTGCTTCTTCCTGCCCTGTATTCATTCAGTCGATGAACATAGGCAAGCAATTGAGCCACTGCCAGGTAAAGGTCAGTAGCGACTTCCTGATTCAGTTTGGCGGAGTGATAGATGGCCCGGGTCAGGGCTGGAGACTGGAGAACCGTTCTATTATGTGCTCGAGCAATTTCACAGATTTTTAAAGCCATGTGATCGACGCCTCTCGCAACGACAAAAGGAGCTTTTGCTTTATTTGCGTCGTATTTCAGGGCAACAGCATAATGGGTTGGGTTGGTGATAATAATGTCTGAGTCCGGAATAGCTTCCAGCATTCTGCGATTGGCGACTTCTTTCTGCAGTTCCTTGACCCGGCTTTTTAATTCCGGATTACCTTCAGTCTCCTTCATTTCATCTTTCACTTCCTGACGAGTCATCTTCAGTTGTTGTTTGTGATCCCAGATCTGAAAAGGAATGTCGATCAGAGAAATGATGACTAACGCTATGGAAAGGCTGATAATTGCCTGCCCCAAAATAAGCAGACTATGAAGGATTGCCTGTTGAACAGGCAGCAGACTGAGTGCCAGTATTTCTCGATAGAAATAATGGACAGAGATGATCATTACGCCACCGACCATTACGATTTTTAAAATTGACTTAAATAACTCGATCATGGATTTTTTCGAGAACATTCTGCCCAGACCTTTGATCAGGCTGAGTTTCTCCCATTTGGGGATTAAGGGTTCACCACTGAATAGCCATCCCCCCATGATCAGAGAAGCAAAAAGAATAGAAAGAATGGTAAAGCTGAAGAATGGAATGAGGCTGCTGAATCCGTAAACCACCTGACTTGCCATCAATCCAGGCAGGTTTTCTTTATTTTTGAGTACATCCGGATTAAAAGAGAAGCCTGAGCGGGCTACATCTCCCAGAGTCTCAGCCATGAAAGAGCCTGAAAGAATAATGCCCCCGACACCAGCCAGAAAAAGTGCGACGGTAACGAGTTCTTTAGAACGAGCAACCTGGCCTTTCTTTCGGGCATCCTGCAAGCGTTTCTGGGTAGGCTCTTCTGAGCGCTCCATTCCATTTCGATCTTCTGCCATTACTGACCCCACATAGCTCTAAGCAGAGCCATGGATTCTTCAGTGAGCTGCAGGTAAATACCGGAGATATTGGCAACACTCAGAAGTAGAGCAAGCAGCCCGCATAACATGGACATGGGAAAACCCAGAGAGAAGACATTCAGCTGGGGAGCCGCTCGATTCATGACTCCAAAAGTAAAGTTAACCACCATCATGGCTGTGATGGCAGGTAGAGAGATAAGCAGAGCACTGCTGAACATCCAGGCTCCCAGTTTAATGAGTTGGTCCAGGCTGTCAGAAAAATGGATATCAGCGCTGACCGGTAATAGATAGAAACTGTTTATCAGCAACTCTATGACTATAAGGTGTCCATTCAGGCTCAGGAACATAAGAAAAGACAGCAGTTGAAAAAACTGGGCGAGAATAGGAATGCTAACGCCGTTTACAGGGTCGACCATGACCGCCATTCCCAAGCCCATTTGCATAGACATCATTTGCCCGGCAGTGGTGAACGTTGCCATGAATATTTGTAGCAGCAGAGCTCCTGTAAGTCCTATGGCCAGTTCGTGAATCATGATACCCAGTGCTTCTATGGATAAAGGCTCCACAACAGGCACGGCAGGAATGATGTTCATGATCAGAAAGGCTATGGAGAGCCCCATGACCAGTCGGACTCTTGCCGGGACAGATGTAGCGCCAATGAGTGGCATAAACATGAACAGGGTACTGATACGAATAAACGGCCATAGAAACTGGCCTACCCATGCCGACAATTCCGCTGTTGATAGGTGGATCATCAGAACAACAGCTCGGGTATGGATGTATACAGGTTGACAAACAGGTCCATAAACTCACGTATCAACCAGTGACCGCCTAACCCCAGAGCTAATAATGTGACCAGAAGCCTTGGCAGGAAGCTAAGTGTTTGTTCATTAATCTGAGTGGCAGCCTGAAAAATGCTGACAATCAGCCCGACCAGCAGGCTCGGCAGGATAATGACTGAAACCATCAGAACTACCAGGTACAGCGCTTGCCTGAGCAGATCAACGACCACCTCAGGGGTCATAGCTTGCTCCTTAAAAAGGCTTGTTCTTCCTATTTAAAGTTAATAGGGATTATTAAATCAATTCTTTATCTCATTTTATTCTTTTTACTATTTAAGTCCTGCCCCCGTTTCTCCGAGTGAAGTGTACTGTTGAATCGAAATCAGGTGGCCACCTCCTGAACGTCGTGGTTCTTTGAAAGTCGGTCAGCAGCGAAAATTTTCGCAGTAAGCAGCCAATAGTGCTGTAAATAATGCTGTAAATAATGAATGAATCCATCGGATGGAGAAACCAACATGGTAATGTCAGTAAACTCCAACATTGCATCACTGAACGCCCAGCGTAACCTGACTACCAGTCAGAGCATGCTGCAGACAGCTATGCAACGTTTATCTTCAGGTCTTCGTATCAACAGCGCCAAGGATGATGCTGCAGGCCTGCAAATTTCTAACAAGATGACTACCCAGATCCGTGGTCTGTCAGTAGCCATCAAGAACGCTAACGATGGTATCTCTCTGGCTCAGACTGCTGAAGGTGCCATGCAGGAAATAACCAACTCATTGCAGCGTATGCGTGAGCTGGCTCTGCAGGCTGCTAACGGAACCTATGCCACCGCTGACCGTACTTCCCTGAACGCTGAATTCACCGCATTGCAGAGTGAAATCACCCGCATCAGCAGTACTACTGAGTTCAATGGTCAAACACTATTGAATGCGACTCAGAACTTCACTGCTGCGGTTAACTACACCGATGGTACTGGTGTAACGATTTCTCTGACAGCGGTGAGTATCACAGCCAGTGGTAACATCAGTACAGTGTCTGCTGCTACTACTGCACTGGGTCAAGTCGATGCTGATATTTCTTCTATTGATGGTCAGAGAGCTGGACTGGGTGCCGCCCAGAACCGTCTGACTTCGACTATCAATAACTTGTCTAATATCCGTGAAAACATGTCTGCTTCACGTAGCCGTATCCTGGATACAGACTTTGCTACTGAAACAGCCAACCTGACCAAGTACCAGATCATGCAACAGGCTGGTACAGCTGTTCTTGCTCAGGCTAATCAGGTACCTCAGAACGTTCTGTCTCTGCTCAGATAAGTTCTGGACGATTGACTTAGAATCACCCGCAGTAGGGAGGCGCCTGGCGCCTCCTTTTTTATATAAAGAGGTCGATAACGTCAGAACCAGAGTTAATTTAAAAAAGTGGGAGTGGGGCTATGTTTTCAGTCAGTGGTTTTAATTCGGGCCTGGATGTTAATGCCATGGTGACAACTCTGGTTCAGGCAGAGCGTGCACCGAAGGAATCCCAGATCACCCGTTCCCGAAATGCTTACAGCGTTGAGCTGACCGCTCTGGGATCCATCCAGAGTGCTATTGATACCTTTCAGAAAGCAGTAGCCAAGTTAAATAACGCCGATTCTTTTCAGGCCAGAACAACAACGCTCTCTGATGCGGATGCCATGTCAGTCACCGCAGGCAGCGCTTCAGTCAAAGGTACTTACAAACTCCAGGTTAACTCGCTTGCCAGTAATCACAGTCTTGCCACGGGTACTTTTCAGGATACCGATACTTTTGGAACAGGCAGCCTGACCGTTAATCTGGGAGGAGATAGTTTTAATATCACGCTGGATAACAGCAACAATACCCTTGCGGGCATCAAAGATGCTATCAACTCAGCATCTGATAACCCTGGTGTACAGGCGACCATGATCAATGATGGCAGCGGTAAAAGGCTGCTTCTGACCAGTAATAAATCTGGAGCTGCAAACAGTGTCAGTGTGGATGGCAGCGCTTTGACCGTGGGTGGCAGTGATAAAAGTCTGACTACAGGCATTTCAGAGTTAAGTCCTGCCCGAAATGCTGAAATTGTGTTGGGGGAAGGGGCTGGGCAGATCACAATCTCTTCATCAGAGAATCGCTTCGAAAACCTGATTGATGGTGTCACGATTGATGTAAAACAGGTGACGTCTGATCCAGTGACGCTTGAAATAGCTGAGAAACCTTCAGCCGCAGAGGATGCGATCAAAGAGTTTGTTGATGCCTACAATGCTCTGATCAACAAGATAAACGAGCTCAGCTTATACCAGCCTGGCCAGGACGCTGCTGCGTTGGTTGGAGACGCGACTATCCGATCCATGCAAAGTCAGGTCAGAAGAATTATCAGTGATAACCCAGGGGCGGGGAATGTAAAAATGCTGGCCGATCTGGGTATCAAAACTCAGTCGGATGGAACCCTGTCAATTGCCTCCAGCCAGCTGACAGAAGCAGTAAACAGCCACTTCGGTGAGCTTGCTGCATTCTTTACCGGGGACTCAGGCATGGCCGGAAAGCTAAATAATCTTCTGGATGCTTATGACAAGAGTGATGGTATCTTCAAGGATCGAATGGATACCCTGAACCAGAATCTGAAAAAGCTTGATGAAGACAGGCTGGCTCTGGATGTTCGAATGGAAACCTTTGAAAGCTACCTGCGCGATCGCTTTCTGGCTATGGAAACTCTGGTAGGGCAATTGAATGCTACCAGCCAGTACCTGACCAATAATCTGGCGGGCTTAAATAATGGGAGTAACTAAACGATATAGAGTGGAGTAATCATCGTCGCAGGAACTCCATATGGCAAATTCCGCTGCAGTAAATGCCTACAGCAAGGTTCAGGGAGGCATCGCTGCTGAAGTAGCAACCCCGCAGAAACTGGTTCAGTTACTTTTCAGTGCTTTGATGAAAGACCTTCATCAGGCTCGAGGCTTTATGGAGCGTAAACAGCGTCGTGAAAAAGCCCAGTGTATCGATAAAGCCCTGGATATCCTTATTACCCTGAATAGCTCTATTGACATGCAGGCTGGCGGTGAGATCTCTGCAAATCTCCGCGCGCTTTACCAATATTGTATGCAGGGGCTGATTCAATCCAATGCTCAGGACGATACGAATAAGCTGGAAGAAGTCATTGGGTTGATGGGAGAAATCAAGTCAGCCTGGGATGCGATCTCTGATGGCTCAGAGGTGACTGATGAAAAATCCTGACATCGTAAAAGAAAAACTTCAGGAAGCGATTCACAATCTGAGTACAGCTACTCGGAATAAGGACTGGACCACACTTGAAGCTCTGGATTCTGAAGCTCGTCAGGCTATAGAAGACGCTTTAGAAAATGGCTCTTCGCCTTCTGAAGAAGTCAAACGACTGCTGGGTGATCTGCAAATGCTGTATCAGGAAATGATTTCTGCCTGCCAGCTTGAACGAGATCATATACAAGAGCAGTTAATGGCCAGCAAACGCCGCCAGGCAGCCATTGATAGCTATCAGCAAAGTGACAAGAGCCGAGGCTGATGGACAGTTTACCCGCTCTGGATCTTGCCAGCATTCTGCCCATACCTGCTGGTGAAAATCAGGCTATTCATCCCAATACTCAGGTACTTGCCAGCGCTCCTTTTCAGCAGTCGAATGTTTCTGCTCATTCTTCGAAAAGTGAGAACTCGTTCGATGCTTTGCTGAATTTGTTATCAACTCAACAAGCTCATGTTATTGAAGGCTCAGCTCAGCTGAGAACATTGCCAGAGCCATTGCCATCCAGTTTGAAACCGTCTCACCACTTGCCACCAGAACTGGCAGAGTTGGCCATTTCTTCCGATCCGGTAGTGGATTATAATCAGGGGCTGCCAAATCTACAGGCTCTGGCACAGAATATTCCTGCCCAACCCGCTGATACCGCTGATTACTCGCTTCAGAAACTAATGCCTCAGTCTATGGGGACAGCTCTCCTACCGGGCTCACTATCAGATCAAACAGGCTTGAAGTCTGAGGCTGGAAAAGTATCAGAGCATCAACCTCTGATGAGACATGAAGAGGTCAGGCCATTAAAAGATGCTTTGACACTGGATGGAAAGTCGTTCCCCAAGTCTGAGCCTTATCCGGAAAATAGAGAGTTTAAACCAGAGCTATCCGTTCGAGACTTTAAAGTGTTAGAAACCACTCCCAGATTGGAAGCCAGCATCAAAGCTGAGCCCCAGTCCACGGTATCAAACACTCAGAACACTACGACTACTCCCTTGAACTTAACGGTTCAAGCGCCTGTTCAGTCAGTAGAACCAAAAATATTTAATGCGCCCGTTTCCCCACAGACAGAGGCTCAGCCCTCTATGACCATGCGCCTTAAAGAGTTTCAGGATTTCCCGAATGCCATGGGAAACCGACTGGCCTGGTTGGCAAATAATGAACAAAAAACAGCGATTATTCGGCTTGATCCACCAGAGTTAGGGAAGCTTGAGTTATTGCTCAATATTGATGGTGATAAGGTTACTGTGAACTTTCAGGCTTCAGGCAATGCTGTTCGTGAGCTGATTTTGCAACAGATTGATCGTCTTCGAATGGCTATGGCGGATCATGATCTGGATCTGGTTAATGTCGATGTTTCTGCTGAAAGGGAATCTGATAGAGAAAAGGATGAATTCCACTCTTCTCCCGCTTCTTCAGTTTCAAACCCCATGGTCGATGAGAGTACTGATGAAAGCGGCAGCTTGATATCAGGCTCCTACACGGCTGTATCCACAGGGTTTCTGGATACTTTCGCCTGATTACTGGCCTCTGCTGCTGAATATTGTTTGTACTATGAAAAACATTTTTCTGCGTCGATTTTTATGTATGAGAGTGGTGCAAAACGTTTTTCTTCGCTCATGGCTGTTTCCTTTCTCTAAGGACATTTTATTACTGTGAAAGTTACGCCGGTAAAGGCTTTGTAGATAATTTCATGGTTCGAGGGGAGCTGCATTTTGGCTCAGGGCGGTTCAAAGCTTACAGGGCAGAGTTATGGCTGATGAAGAAATAGAGGGTGGATCAGAGAACCCACAGAAAAGCTCTGGTAAATCACTGATGATTATCATTGTTTTACTATTGCTGATCATGGTGGGGGGAGGAGGCTTTGCAGGCTGGTATTTCATGAGCGCGCAATCAAAGCCCTCTGAAACTGAAGAAGCCCTCAAACCGGAGGTGCCGAAATTTGTCACATTAGAGCCCTTTGTTATCAGTTTGCAGACACAAGGGCGACCCCGTTACATGCAGATTAAATTAACTCTGATGAGCCGTGACGAAGGTGCTGTGGAAGTCCTTAAAACTTATATCCCGCTGATTCGAAATGCCATCGTCAACTACCTCAGTCAGATGACCTATAAGGAAGCAACGGCCAAGGAAGCGACGGATCAGATTCGACATAACACTATTGAACGAGTCAATGAGTTACTGACGGCAGAGCGGTCTACTGTAGTACTGGATGATTTGTTGATTACTGACCTGGTGGTTCAATAAGCGGAAAGTAATGGCCATGCCAGACTCATACCCGTCAACCGGGAATCATCAGTATCCGGGTTCTGATAAGAAACAGTCAGGCATTTCCACAGTGCATGGCAGTGGGATAATGGCTTATAGCCAGGCACAACAGTTTGATGTCAAAGAGCTGGTTCATAACCATACCAGTCTGGTGAAAAAAACAGCATTGCACTTAATGGGAATGACAGGCAGTACGGTTTCTCTGGACGATCTGATTCAATCAGGGCTGGTAGGGTTGCTGGAGGCAGCCAGAAGATACGATGGTCGAGGTTTGGCCGGGTTCAGAAAATTTGCTCAGTTGAGAATTCGTGGAGCCATGATTGATCAACTGAGAGCCATTGATGGACGACCAAGATCGTTCAGGGAAGGCAGCAGGGATATTCGCAAGGCGATCAAAACCCTGGAAGGGCGTCTTGGGCGAGCACCCAGAGAAAGGGAAATCGCTGAAGAGCTCGGTGTAGAGATTCATGAGTATCAGCAGATGCTGATTGAAGGCAATATCAGTCATATCGTCAGTCTGGAAGATTTGGTTGCAGGCAGTGACGGAGTCTCATATCAGCAGCCTTCAGAAAACCATGAAGAGAAAGGATTGCAAGGCAGTGTTCTGGCATCAGCTCTGGGTCAACTGTCAGAACGAGAGCAGTTACTGCTGAATCTTTATTATGAGTATGAGCTCAATATGAAGGAAGTAGCCCAGGTGCTTGAAGTCACGGAAGCCAGAGTGTGTCAATTGCACCGACAGGCTTTAATGCAGTTGAAAACCATTCTGCAGGCTGGAAAAGACAGGGAGGTTTGACCAGTGCTCATTCTGTTTGGATTGATAGTCCTTTTTGCCAGTATATTTGGTGGCTATGTTTTGGCCCAAGGGAAAATGCTGGCACTCTGGCAACCTTACGAAATATTGATCATCGTAGGTGGAGCGTTTGGAGCGATGGTCATTGCCAATCCTCCGCAGGTGCTTCGAGCTATTGGCAGGCATACCAAATATGTTTTTGCCGGCACTGGATTCAATAAAACCTATTACGATGAACTCATGCATTTATTGAATGCAGTTTTTGTCATCCTCCGTCGTCAGGGGGGTAGAAAGACGCTCGAAGAGCATATAGAAAACCCTGCCGACAGTGCTTTGTTTAATACATATCCCCGAATCGCCAGCACCCCCCATGTACAAAACTTTATTGTCGATAACCTCCGTCTTGTTTTGGTTGAATCTATTGAAACCCATGAACTTGAAGCGCTTATCGAAGAAGAAATGCACAACCATGAAGTAGAGATGACACGGCCTGTTCAGGCTCTGATGACCACTGCTGATGCTCTGCCGGGGTTCGGCATTATGGCTGCTGTATTGGGTATTGTAATCACCATGCAGTCTCTGGACGGTCCTGCTGGACAGATTGGTACTCATATTGCCGCGGCTCTGGTAGGCACTTTCATGGGGGTCTTTCTTGGTTACGGTGTAGTAGGACCTCTGGCAGCAGCCATTGAGCACTCAATCAAGTATGAAATGAAGGCTTATGAACTGATTAAGACGTCTATTGTCAGTCATCATGGGGGCACACCTCCGGAAATTTCCGTTGATGCGGGTCGTAAAATGCTGTTTGGGGAAAACAGGCCTTCATTCACTGAGATGGAAGGAATCATCAGTGAAAAGAAACAAAAAACCTGATTCAGGATCTTCTCGCCTCTTCAAGGTAACGTCCTGTGAGCTATGAGAAAAAAACCATTGTCATAAAACGTGTTCTGCATGGACACGGAGGTCACCATGGCGGCGGGTGGAAAGTCGCTCTGGCTGACTTTGCTCTGGCCATGATGGCGCTCTTTCTGGTGCTATGGCTGTTGAATGTCGCCGATGATGATCAAAAAGCTGCCATTGCCGCCTATTTTGCCGATCCCGGTGCTTTTCGTCATAAAAGCAGTCTGAGTCCAATAGACTTTGGTGGTAAGCAGACCATCATGAATATAGAGGGTGAAGGCCTGGCGATGAAAGGTCGGGAAGGGCCTGAAATTATTGGTGACGGAAACGCTACTACCCAAAACAAGGACCCTGATTTCAAACCTTTTATGGATGAACTCCAGAGTTTGATTATTGGTTTGAAAAAAGAGAAAGAGTTCTATGACTATATTCACCTGGAAATGTTGCCTGAAGGCTTGAGAATCGTCATTTTAGACAGTGATAAAGGAGATATGTTTCGCAGTGGTAGCTCGGCAATCACTCCTTTCTACGAAGATCTGTTAGTGGCCATTGCACCTATCATTGCCAGAGCAAAGCGACCATTGATGGTGAGTGGACACACTGACTCCGTAGCGTATGCGCGAAATGACTATTCAAACTGGGAGTTGTCGAGCAGTCGTGCTCAGGTAGCCAGAAGAGCGCTGGTTCATGGTGGCGTCCCTGATCAACAAGTACTGTTTGTCGTGGGTATGGCGGACAGGGTTCCACGCATGATTGATGATCCTGAAAGCGGAGCCAATCGTCGAATAGAAATCCTGCTGTTGAATGAGGTGACCGAACATCAGATGGTCGATATGTTTGCTCCTGTGGATGAGCGTCACGATAAAGACCACCCGGTGGGTAACAGCGCAGTGAAAGAAGCAAAGAGCAGAGCCGAAGCGAATCAGTTGCCTGAGGCGTATCAGCCAGAATAGGGTGTCAGATTTAATAATCTGCTTTAACCTTTCCTTTATCGACCACTCGAGCCACAACTACCTTACCTGACCTCAGGTTTCTTACACTGATCTGGTCGTACTTCTGACCTTTTTGCAGGGCAATACCGGGCATGGTGACCTGAAAGCCTGCGGCGCCAGCAATAATCGTTACTTTATCTCCCTTACCGACCAGATCGGCTGCTCTTAACAAACGTCGGGTGATCACTTTGTCCTGAGAGATGGATCGCCTGGTTTTCTGTCCAGCGACTGATTCTATATCGGTAAAGTAGCCTTGTTTTAACCTGGCTACATCCCAGTCTCTCAAGTGCAGTTGTTCCGAGAAGATCTGTTCATCCCTTTCCAGTGCAACACCACTGACAACAACCGGTAGATAAATGGCCACTTCTGCTTTAACCAGAGTATTCCATGATGCTCCCTTCTTACAGCTGACCCTGGTGCTAACATTACCCAGCGGTTTCTTTGATGAATTGACCAGAGACACGGAAGGTTCAGTGTCGCATAAAGGCAGTCTATTCAGTCCGGGTGGTGGTTTAAGCAGAACAGTGTATTGACTGGAATTCAGACTTTTTGAATAAGTGCTTACCTGCTGTTCAAGAAATTGATCGACAGCCTGAAGGATCTGTTCTTCCGAAACCCGATCAGAGCCTTGGGTCAAAGCAGAAAGGGTCAGCAGTGGAATCAGGGCAATTGAGTACCAGTATCTTTTCATAACTTACTGGAGGAAAATCCTTTCCAGTTACCGGTTACATCCGGAAAACACCCGGTCACAGAGGAAGGAAGTTTCCGCCTTTCTCCCTGTACTTTTTTCTTTCAGGTTAACCCTTTGGACTGACTGAAACCAGAGAGAATCTACAGAATAAGACTTTAAAGTCAGAATATAAAAAGTTGGCATGCTATTCGCTTGTAGATCTTGATGCAGATTCCTGACGCTGTTTTAGAGGTGTACAGGAAATCATTGGCTCAAGGGACTGAACCATGATCAGCTTTGAACAAGCTCTGGGGATTCATCCTCAGGCTATGGCGTTTCGCTCAGCCAGAGCCCAGATTCTGGCGGGCAACCTCGCGAACGTAGATACTCCAAAATTCCTTGCCCGGGACATCCAGTTTGATGATGTTCTGAAAGGGGAGTTAACAGGCAAGATCAATACCAATAATCTTCACATGCCGCTGGGACCGGATGGCTCCGAATCCAGTCTTCTCTATAGAGTTCCCTTTCAGAAGTCTTCTGATGGCAACACTGTTGAGCTTCATGTTGAACAGGGTGAGTTCACCCAGAACTCGATCCAGTTTCAGGCAAGCCTGACTTTTCTTAATAAAAAACTCAAAGGCCTTGAGCTGGCGATTAACGGAAGGGTTTGATTATGTCTCTTGAAAACATCTATGGAATTGTGAGCTCTTCACTGACTTCTCAAAGCATTCGGTTAAACGCTGTGGCCAGTAATATTGCTAATGCCAGTACAGCAGCGTCTTCTCCGGATGCGGTTTTCAAAGCATTAAAGCCTGTATTCAGAACCGTGTACGACGAAGTTCTTACAGAAGGGGGCGGTACTGCACCCGTTGCCAAGGTTGAAGTGGACTCAGTGATACGACAAGCCTCAGAAGCTGTAAGGCAGTATGAACCTGCACACCCGCTTGCCGACGACACCGGATATGTCTACTACCCGAGCATCAGTGTTATTGAAGAAATGGCTGACATGCTGTCGGCCTCCCGATCATTTCAAACCAGCATGGAAGTGATGACGACTGCCAAGCAGTTGCAGCAGCGCATGTTATCACTGGGAGCTTGAGATTATGTCTATAACGAATAGTGGGTCTATAACGAATAGTGGGTCTATACAGGGAATAGGTCAGTCGCAACAGACAGCCGTTAACGGAACCCAGAATACAGCAACCAACGATGCTCTGGATAAAAGTCAGTTTCTTTCGTTATTGCTGGCCCAAATAGAAAATCAGGATCCTCTCAATCCCCAGGACAGTTCCGAATTTACAACTCAGCTGGCCCAGATCACGAGTGTTGAAAACCTGGAGTCTATTAACAAACAGATTTCAGGCCTGACCAGCTCGCTGCAATTATCACAGTCGCTGAATGCCAAGGCTCTGGTCGGTGAAAATGTTCTGGTTCAAGGAAATACCATGTCGGTTCAGGACAGTGGCAAGATCACCGGAGAGGTTCAACTGCTGGCCAACAGCGAAGCTCTGACACTGAATATCTACGGAGCCGGCAATCAGCTGGTCGATCAGGTTCAACTGGGAGCTTCTGCCGCTGGCAACATTAATTTCTCAACCAATGCCCTGCAAGCCGGAACCTATTCATTGACAGCAACTGCGCTGGTCAATGGTGAGCGTTATAACGTGCCCATCAATCTGGCTGCAAAAGTAGACAGTGTGACAATACCGGGCAATGGCGAGGAATCGACCGTATCTCTGGCTGGCATTGGTGATCTGCCATTGTCGTCAATCAGGAAAATAGGCAACTGAGGGAACAGATATGTCATTTGGAATAGGATTGAGTGGACTGAACGCAGCCAGACAGGATCTGGACGTTATCAGTAACAACATCGCCAACTCTAATACTGTGGGCTTCAAAAGCTCTAGAACGGAGTTTGCTGATCTCTACGCATCTTCAGTAGGAGGAAGTGCCAGTAAGGGAACCGGGGTTCAGCTGGCAAATACTGCTCAGCAGTTTTCTCAGGGTGACCGCATTAATACTGAGAACAGTCTGGATATGATGATTACGGGCAACGGCTATTTTGTCGTTGATCAGAATGGTGAGAAATCCTTTACCCGGGCGGGCTATTTTGCACTGGATGCTGAAAAAAATGTAGTGAACAACCAGGGCCTCAATCTTCAGGGGTATGCTGCAGACGCATCAGGAAACATATTGCCAGGTACCCTGGCTGATCTGAAAATCAGTCAGAGTGAACTGCCTGCCACGGCAACGACCAATGTCACAGGCGCAGCCAATCTGGATTCAAGAAATACAGTGCCTTCCGTTGGTACTTTCAATCCCTCTGACCCAAACAGTTATAACTCCACCATGGCTTTTAATGTTTATGACAGCCAGGGTAACCCTCATACGTTGAGCATGTATTTTGTAAAAGACTCGACACCCAATCAGTGGACAGTCAATTTTCAGTTTGATAATGCGACTATCAATAATGCGGGTGGTACACCAATAGGCAGTCAGACCATTGCATTTAACTCCAGCGGACAGCTGTTGTCTGGAGGAACATTCAGTATTCCAGTGCCTGAAGCGACGAATGCTTCTTTGGTGGGTGTTGCAGATATGACCATGAACCTTGATCTAGGGTCGTTCAGTCAATTGGGTTCTGACTTTACAGTGAATAAAGCCACTCAGGATGGTTTTCCTCCCGGACAATTGACCGGTCTTGAAGTCAGTAAGGATGGCGTACTGAAAGCACTGTATTCTAATGGGCAGAATGCGGTTCAAGGGCAGATAGTACTGGCTTCGTTTCCAAACGACAATGGACTGATTCCCTCCGGTGACAGCCTCTGGTCAGCCTCATTCTCCTCAGGTAGCCCATTGTTTGGCTCTGCAGGTAAAGGCTCTATGGGGAATCTTCAGTCTGCTGCTCTGGAGCAATCGAATGTGGATCTTTCGAGAGAGCTGGTCAGACTGATTGAAGCTCAGAGAAACTATCAGGCCAATGCCAAAACTATTGAAACCTCCAGCAGTCTTACCCAAACACTGATGCAGATTATCTAATGGATAAAGTGATCTACATTGGCATGAGTGGTGCCAGACACGCCCAGACAGCTCAGCGTATCCATGCGAATAATCTGGCAAATATCAACACTGGGGGCTTTCGGTCAGACTTCAGCTATGCCGTTACCAAGCAAATGGCTGGCGAAGGGAATGACAGCCGATATATGGTGGCCACAGCCGGTGGCGGTAGTCGTTTAAATCCAGGAACTTTGTCTCATACTGGCCGTGTGCTGGATGTCGCGATTAATGGTTCAGGGTGGATTGCAGTTGAAGATGCGGCAGGAGAAGAAGCTTATACCCGGGCAGGGCACTTACGTGTGAGCGTTGATGGCAACCTGCTGACTGAACAGGGTTTGCCTGTGATGGGTGATGGTGCTCCCATCAATGTTCCTCCCTATCAGCAATTAGATATTGGTATCGATGGCAGTATTTCCATTATTCCTACGGGTGGAGCAGGTGCACAGCCGGTTGAAGTAGGAAGAATCAAACTGGTAAACCCTGAATCCCGGCTGATTGGCAAGAGTGAAGATGGTTTGTTTCGAACCCTTAATGGTGAAGAAGCTGAGGTAGATGAGGCTGTACAGATCAAGTCGGGTTATCTTGAGGCCAGTAACGTCAGTGCTGTCTCGGAACTGGTTCAGATGATGCACTTGAGCCGACAGTTTGAAGTGCAGGTAAAAGTCATGAAAACTGCCAGCGAGATGGCATCGGCAGGCGACCGGATGATGCGGGGGAAGTAGGTCTTAAACAGCCATGAGCAGTAAACAGCCATGAGCAGTAAAAATAACGACTAATTGGAAAAAGGATTTTCCATGAACCCTTCACTATGGATCAGTAAAACCGGTTTGAGTGCTCAGGACAAACAGATGTCCGTGATCTCAAACAATCTGGCTAACGTCAGTACGATTGGTTTCAAGCGCGACCGGGTGAGTTTTGAAGACCTTTTTTATCATGTCGAGCGTCAACCAGGCGCGTTGTCTGACCAGCAAAATGAATTGCCTTCAGGCCTTCAGTTGGGCAGTGGTGTAAGAATTACCGGTACCCAAAAAATCTTCACTCCGGGCAGTTATCAGACAACCAATCAATCTCTGGACATGGCAATAGTGGGCAATGGTTTCTTCAGAGTCCTGATGCCAGACGGCTCTCCCGCTTACACCCGCAACGGGCAGTTTCACCTTAATACTCAGGGCACCATGGTCACCGCAGCAGGGTTGCCTCTCGAACCTGAAATTACTGTGCCTAACGGAGCCCAGAATCTCACTATAAGCCGTGATGGCATTGTTATGGTGACCTTACCCGGGGAGGTGGATCCGACTGAAATAGGTCAGGTCAATCTGGTTTCCTTTGTCAACCCGGCAGGCCTGGCCAGTCGAGGTGGCAATCTTTATGTTCAGACGGCTTCAAGTGGTGAAGAAGTAGAAGCGGCTCCCGGGAGTGAAGGATTGGGGGAAGTGAAACAATTTACGCTGGAATCATCCAATGTCAGTGTCGTGGAAGAGCTGGTTAACATGATATCTGTACAGAGAGCCTACGAGATGAACTCCAAGGCTATCTCAGCGGCTGACGAAATGATGTCTTATGCCAATCAGGTACTCTGATCATGATTAGACGGGCGCAAACGATCTCTCTTTCTCTCTGGGCACTGATCACTCTGCTGCTTCTACAAGGCTGTACAGGTCTGCCCAACAAAGACCAGAAGTATGAGCGTATTCCTCCTGTCCAACCTGCTGCGATTAAACCGGTTGCTGTCGTTCCAGCTCCAGTTCCAGTTCCTGATATGGCTCCGGTGGCTGAGAGCATCAATGGCAGTTTGTATCGGGCTAATTACCCAGCGCAGATATTTTCTGACCGAAGGGCATACAGGGTAGGGGATATTCTGACCATCAATATTGCTGGCGATAACTTTGATATCAAGAAGGATTCCAATACCACTCTCGATAAAAACGGCAGCATAGCGTTCAACGACCCGACCATTTTTGGAAAAACCGGCGCCAGTATTCTGGGTTCCGGGCGATCACTGGCTTTCAATGCAGCTCCTACACGACAGTCCTATGGCAACACCAATCTGAAAAGAGCTTCCAAGCTGACTGAAGGTCAGATTGCTGTGCAGGTTGTTCAGGTTTTGCCAAACGGTGCTTTGCGTGTTCAGGGTGAAAAGTGGTTACAGCTGAATAACGAGGCTGAGTTTGTCCGTGTCAGTGGCATGCTCCGTCCAGAAGATATCAGTACCAATAACGAAGTCGCTTCTACCAAGTTAGCTCAGGCTCGAATTACCTACTCTGGCGTGGGCAGTGATGCTGATGTGCATGAACCAGGTTGGGGCACCAAGATTATTAATAGCCCATGGTTCCCATTCTAGGAGGGAGTATGAAAAACATTCTACCGATACTCCTGTTGCTTTCATCCTGGCATGCCAATGCCGAGCGTTTACTGGATCTTGTTGATATTCAGGGCGTTCGCAGTAATCAATTGATTGGTTATGGACTGGTAGTTGGACTGGATGGAACAGGCGACAGTGGAAGCACTGAGTTTACCAATCAATCACTGGTCAATATGTTACGTGAGTTTGGTATCACATTGAGTAAAGAGCCCTCTGTGGACAATGTTGCGGCTGTTTCTGTTCATGCAGAATTACCCGCTTTCGTTCGTCCTGGTCAGAAAATTAATGTGACAGTGTCCTCTATTGGGGATGCGAAGAGTATCAGGGGAGGAGCTTTATTGATGACCTCTCTGAAGGGTATTGATGGTGAAGTTTATGCTATAGCCCAGGGTAACGTTCTGGTTGGAGGTGCTTCAGCCAGTGGTGCCAGTGGCTCCAGAGTCACTATCAACAGCACCAGCGCCGGCATTATTCCCAATGGCGCCATCGTCGAAAGAACCGTTGCTTCAGGCTTCAATCACGGACCGATTGTTCTGAATCTGCGTGAACGCAGTTTTTCAACAGCCCGAACCATAGCCTCCACTATTAACAAGGTGATTGGGCCGAAGGTAGCCAGCGCGGTCAATGGTTCAACTGTTGAAGTTCAGGCCCCCAGCGACAGTGATCAGCGTGTTACTTATATGGCGATGCTGGAAGACATGCAGGTTGAACCGTCAGCTCCCCCCGCAAGAGTTATTTTTAATTCCAGAACCGGAACTGTTGTGATGGGGCAGAATATTCGTGTGCTGCCTGCAGCAGTGAGTCATGGCAGCCTGGTAGTGACTGTCAGGGAGTCGACCGAAGTGAGTCAGCCCAACCCGTTTGGACAGGGCACGACGACGGCAGTGGATAAAAGCGATGTACAGATTGAAGAGCAGAAGGGACGGACCTTCATCATGCCCGATAGCGTTTCCTTGCAGGAAATTGTCACCGCCATTAATAGTGTGGGTGCGACTCCTACCGACCTTATGTCCATCCTGCAGGCATTAAAAGCTGCCGGGGCACTCAGGGCTGAACTGATTGTCATATAACCGCCACAGGAGAAGTGAATGAATATCTCAGGGATGCCATCGGATGCCTTGCTGCAACAGGGCAAGTTGAATCAGATAAAAAGTCAGGGTGATACCCCGGAAGCGATAAGAGAAGCAGCAGAAGCCTTTGAATCTGTTTTCGTGCATATGCTTCTGAAAACTATGAGAGAGGCCAATGAAGCCTTCAGTGATGAAAATCTACTGGGTGGCCAGAATGAAAAACAGTTCCAGTCTATGTTGGATACCCAGTTCGCTTCCGAGCTGGGCAGTAGTGGTGGAATAGGGTTGGCTGATGTCATGATCAGGCAGTTGAGCCGTGGCACTGAGGGCCGATAACCTTTCGAGAACGAATGCCTATAGCGAAAGAAAAACACTTTGTTTCATCCTTAAAGAAAAATAGAGTCAAACAAAATGTTTTTCGAGGGAATAGGATCAGAACACAAGGGATAGTCTTATGAGCCTGCTGGAAATTGGCAAGTCGGGCATAATCGCCTCACAGGCCGCACTGAACGTCACCAGTAATAACGTGGCCAATGCCAATACGGAAGGATACAGCCGGCAGCGGGTACAAATGCTGCCAGTGGCTACTACTCTGCCAGGTTTTATCAGCCGGGGGGCTGGGGTTGTAGCTGGAGATATTACCCGCATTGCCAATGCTTTCCTGACCACCCAGGTGTGGGACAGTACCACTGTCAACAGTCAAAAAAAGATCATGAATGAGTATCTCAGTGAGCTGGACAAGCTGCTGGGGAATGAAAGCACATCGCTGGCTCAGGGTATAAATAGTTTTTTTAATGCGCTGAATGCTGCTTCTTCTGAACCCCTGTCACTGTCGGCCCGTCAACAGGTGATCAGTACAGCCCAGACTCTGGTGACCCGTTTTAATAATCTCGCGACTCAACTGGACAAACAAAATCAGCTGTTGCTGAAACAGATGGACACTTCGTCTCAGCAAGTGAACAGTCTCGCCAGCAGTATTGCAGCATTGAACGACAGCATCCGGACTGCTGCAACCGGTAACGCTCAGCCAAACAGTTTGTTGGATGAGAGGGATCAGGCTGTGACCAAACTGGCAGAGCTGGTGGGAGTGACCGTCCTTGAGCAGCCCGATGGTTCCGTGAATATCTATCTTCAGTCCGGCCAGCCTCTGGTGTTAGGGGATCAGGCGAATAAACTGGAAGTAAGAGCCAATCCGAATGACCCCAGAAAATCAGAAATTTTATTGAATACCTCCAACTCCAGCTTGTCTCTGGGCGATAACATGGGCGGCCTTATGGGAGGGTTGCAGAGTTATCAGAATGATGTACTGGGGAATATCATGAATCAGCTGGGCAGAGTGGCTCTGGCGATGAGTGATCAGATGAACAAAACTCTGGCCCAGGGCACAGATCTTGACGGCCATTCTGGCACGCCGGGTAATGACCTGTTCAACGATATTAACTGGTTATCCCAGAAAGACCGTATTGTGAAAACCACAGGCTCTGGCGATGCACTTATGGGTATGTCTGTGGCAAACAGTAGCCTGTTGCAGGACCAGCAATACCGACTGGATGTTGGGGCGGGTGGTACCTTTACCGTTTATGACGCATCGAATGCAGTAGTGACCACTGCACCCGCTGCAGGGTCAACACTGACACCGGGTGGAACCATTGCCTTCAATGGTTTGGAGATTACGCTTCACAACGGGGCTTTGCAGAATGGCGACAGTTATCGTTTGTCCTTGCCTCTGTCGGGCTCGCCGGCCGCAACACGAGCTGTTGAGCTGAACAGAGTGAGCGGAAGTACAGGGCTGGTCATGGTTGAAATCAGTGACACCAGCCAGATCACTACCAGTGATTATGACTTGAGTATCACCACAGGTACGCCTGATCAATACACGTTGATTCGTAAAAGTGATGGCCAGAGCTGGACTGGAAATGCTACCGATCTAAATACCGGAATTACCGTTGATGGTCTCAAGATTATGGTGAACAACGGTACTCTGGCCGCAGGCGATCGGTTTTTCCTGCAACCCACCCGCGAAGGTTCAGCCCATCTGCAAGTGGTCATGGAAAGTGCCAGAAGTCTGGCGTTTTCGGACAGCGGTAGTCCGGGAGATAACGGTAACCTGCAGAAAGTTCTCGAGCTTCAGAACAAAGATATTCTTCAGGGGGATTTGAGTCTTTCTGAAAGTTATACGCAAGTTGTCGGGTATGTCGGTGTGCTGACCGCTCAAGCTAAAACCGAAGCTTCAGCCAGTCTGGCTTTGCTTCAGCAAGCTGAAGCGGCCAAGGGGGCTGTCAGTGGGGTTAATCTGGACGAAGAAGCCGTGGATCTTATGAGATTTCAACAGGCATACAGTGCTAACGCCAAAGTCATTTCTATAGCCCAGAGTACATTTGATGCTCTTCTAAGAATGTTCTGAAGAAAACAGCCCTGAGCAGGCAAGTTCTGAGCAGGCTAGTCCTGAGTCAGTAAAGGAAATAATTTATGAGAATCAGTTCCCTGCAATTCAGTAATATGATGCTGCAAAACATGCAGCGCAACACCTCTGACCTGGCCATTACCTCGAACCAGCTGGGAACAGGGAAAAGCTTGTCGGTGCCATCGGATGATCCGATCAGTGCCGTTAAACTTCTGCATATTGATCAAGAACTGGCGGGAATCAGCCAATACAAGAGCAATATTAGTTCTCTGAAGCGTGGGCTCGCGGAAGAAGAAACAGCATTAAACAGTATGAATAATATTTTGCAGAGAGTCCGCGAGATCGTAGTGAGTGCGGGTAATTCAACTTATGGTGATGGTGAGCGTACAGCGCTGGCGCTGGAACTGGATGAACAGATCAAAGCGTTGAAAGGGCTGGCGAATTATCAGCAGGCTGACGGTCAGTACATTTTTTCAGGAACCGATGCTTTAACCCAGCCCATACAAAGTTCTGGCCCCGGTTATGTTTATGCAGGCAATGATCAGCAAAGGCTGATTAATATCAACAGTTCCACCACAGTGACCGCTAACGATACAGCCCGGGACCTGTTCTTCAATGTAAGCCTTGCCAGTACCACAAACAGTGGCAGTGTGAACGTCGATCGCTACACGATTTCCAACCTCGAAAACTTCGGCAATTATGCCAGTGTGACGCTGGATTATAATGGCACTGATCTGGATGTGACATACACCGATCATTCAGGCAGCGTCACTGTTGACAGCACCTCACCCTGGACACCGGGCTCCACCATTAACCTGAATGGAGCAACGATAGAGCTGGACACAGTACCTGCAGCTCCTTTCAATATCTCATTGAATCCTGAAGATACCTTCACAGAGCTAGAGCAACTCTCGGCAGCTCTCAAAGCACCCGGAGGGCCTTCAGAACTTTCCAGCTGGTTGCATGCCATCGACAACACCATGGATAAAGTGGGCAAGGTTCAAACCAGTATTGGCGGACGGATGAATGCACTGGATAACAGCAATGAGAGTCTGGAAGATCTTAAGATCATGAATGATATTTTGAAGTCTGAGCTTGAAGATCTGGACTATGTAGAGGCAATTAGCCGTCTTAATCGTCAGCAGGTTGTGCTTCAGGCAGGTCAGCAATCCTACTCCATGATCCAGGGGCTGACGTTGTTCAACTACATTCGCTGATGTTCTTCAGAAACTTATCCAAGAACAGTCATGGTTTTTGGAAAGAAACGGCCCGCTCAATGGCTCATTTGATAAAGGTCAAGAAATCGTCCCTGAAGTCGATTTTTATGTCATGAAGGTTCCATCTGGAAGCATCCATGTCGAATATCAACGGAGTAGGCAGTGGCGCGCGCTCTGGCAGTGTTAAGGGGGCAAAGAAAGCCAAAGGTTCCCAAGCTGCGGCCAAGAGTCGAAATACTCAATCAACCGATCTGGATCAACTGGAGCTGAGCACCGATGCTGTTTTGCTGAACGATCTTCAGCAGGCATTGATGGATTCTCCGGAAGTGGATGTCATCAAAGTAGAAGAGATTCGCCAGGCTATTAAAGAAGGAAGGTTGCCTCTGAACAGGGAAAAGCTGGCGGAAAAAATGTTGGAACTGCACAGCCATGAGCAGGACCCCCCGGACCCTTCTGAATCAGACCCGGACCCTTTTGAATCAGAAAAGTAGCGACAGAATCTGAACGCCCAATAAACAGCGTGCGAAGAAACAGTCATTTCGCATCAAACAGTGAGTTAAAAGACCTATGAGTGCTGCCCTTGTTCTTAATACCATCAGTGAAGCCAGCCATTTCTTTATAGAGCTGGAGCACCTGCTCAGTCAGATACATTATCAGTTGTTGTCCCGGGATATTTCCAGGTTGGAACTCAGTATCAGGGAGCAGTCCAGACTATTAAATAAGATCCGTCAGAACACCGAATTAAGGATCAAGCTGGTAGAAGAATTGGGTTTTTCCAATGATACACAAGGTATGAAACAGTTGTTATCCACTCTGCCTGAAGAAGAGATCAAAACCGGTTTGGACAGTTGGTCAAGACTGGAATCAGGCATTCGTCACTGTCAGGAGTTAAACAAACTGAACGGGCGTGTACAGACTCGTCTGGGAACGGTGACACAGCGGTTGATTGGTATGATTGATGATCATTGCTATCGACTCTCCACATACTCCTCAGAAGGTATTCCAGTGGCTGTAAAAAGCTCTCAGGTAGGGTTGAATGCCTGACCGCTTAAAGCTTGCAGGCATTCTTTCACGGTAAACTCATTTCCACTTCAAAGCAGTTCAGAGTTAAAACATTTCGCTAATAACGTTAAGGTCTCTTGTTCTTTCTCAGGATCACGAGCAGGCGCTCCGGGCGCTCTCTGTGGCAGGAGCTGGCCTCTGAGAACATTGTTGCAGGTTGCCATATCCTGATCTTGCAGGCGATTGGTTAGCGTATTTAGAAGGTCAGGAGTTGTTGTTAACGTATCCAGCGCTTCAATAAATTCCGGACTGTTAGTGATTGCCCAGCTTGCCCCAGGGTCAACTTCTATTGTCTGTTGCATCCTGTCCCAGAAACGCATCATGACGATAGGCACTTCAGGGGCAGTCTTGTCACTGAAGGTGGAGAAGCAGAATTCGAGAAGAGCTCTTCGAGATTTGGGAACATCAGGACCGCATAGCTCTGGGAAGGCCTGTTTGAATTCATACGAAGGTTGTTTGTGCTGGTGAGGTTTTTCTTTTTGCAGTCGGGACTGAAGTTGGGTCATCAGGGAGTGAAACACCTCATAGCTCTTTAAGCCATTGACCTGTGTCCAATAGATGGCATGGCCAATGGATTGCGCAGAACAATCTTTCCCCAGCATTTTGTGAATGAGCAAGGCTTTATCGGCTTCCAGCCTGGGTCCGGGTATCAGTTCCACAGGAACATCGTTTCTTTCGAAGCGGGCTCGTTCGAGCTGCATTCGCTGTTCAAAATATTCATTAACAAAGGCTGTAAGCTGATTGGCTGCGGCAAAGGTTTTGACGCCGTATTTCTGTGAATAAACCTCCATCATATCGGAGACTTCCCCAGGCCTGTATCGGACAAGAGCTCGTGCCAGAGATCTGGGACCCAATGTGGGCATCAGTTCATTCAGTGTCTTGGCCATCAACTCCGGATTGGTATCTTTAAGGTTGGGGAGTTCCTCAATACGACGCTCAAGAATATGTCGGCGAACGTAGCTATTCGAATCTTGTATCGAATGCTGATATGTCCGCAAATCCCATTGCTCAACCAGTCGAATGTTACCCTTCAGATATTTTCTGCAGTCAAATGGAACCTTGTCTCCCTGAAGAAACGCTTCCAGATTTAACCTTCCCGGGAAATGATCCAGGTCCTCCAACATATCAGACACTTTCTCGCGATCATCCTCAGTATCCTTACCGAGCAAACAGGCGTGCAGGGCTTCATTGACTCCAGGAGGGTTACCATCTGCGACTAATCCTTTCAGGCTCTCCCTGACTTCCAATAAATACTCCAGGGTTTCTTTCAGAGCCCGGAAGCGATCAACCAGAGCTGCGATTTCAGTAATATGCAGCTGATGAACCTGAGCCAGGAGAATCAGCTCCTTTGGATCAATTTTGACAATATGCTGGGCTGTTTCCAGATCAACCTGAGCAGGAAATCCAATGGAAGCATGCTGACTGTTGATGTCCTGAATGCTCATTTCCACTGGGTTGGAACTGACCAGTCTGGCAAGAAAACTCAGATCATTATCGATCATTCTGGGTACCCAGACGGTCGAACCATTTTGCCGAATCTCTTTTACATAGAGAAAGTTGCCCGGGTTCCGGTCAACGCTACCCGTAATAAAGTCCAGCAACTGACTGTTGGCCATACACTTTTGTAATTCCGGTGCCGCTGATTCCAGTGGCAGTATATCCACGGTTCTGGACTGTGTTACTTTCAGATGACCCGCTGTATGAAGCTGAAGCAGCTCCTGGTCAGAAAGTGTCTGAATATCATCAGGGATATGCTGAGGGTCAACGACATAGCCATTGATTTTATTCACTCCTCTGACAATATCCGGAACTTGATCTCTATAATCTGCTTGTCGTTCAGTGGGTAGAGGAACGGGCTTTTCGGTCACCAGCTCTTTGGCATCCTGAACAAACTCCTGACAGTAGCCGTTTTCACCCATGTGCTCCGAATACCAGGTGGGAGGTGTCAGATGAATGCCCATCAGACTGTCCAGTTCACAGAATAAGACGGCTCGGTTAGCCAGCTTGGCCTGGGCGGCCGAAAGGGGCTCGAAAGGCTGAGCTTCCATTCTCGGTTTGAGAACATACTCATTCATGTAACTGCCTTTCTCCATGGCAGAGTCGTTGAGAGTGTCCTGATCCCAGTCATCAATAATATAGAGCTTGCCTTTGATGTGTTGACCGCTATCTTCTGGAATCTCCCTCCCATTAACAGTGGCATCTATGATGATTTTCAGGTGTTCAAAGCGCTCTCTCATGAAAGCAGCCTGTTGGTCCGTCAATTGGTGAGTTATTGCTATCTGTGTAATAGCTTCAGCAGGGGTCGCCAGAATACGATCGGCTGTTTCACGGTCGATGCGTTTTGGAATACTGGTTGCAAAGTTTGCTTTGAAGAATTGTTGCTTAGCGTTAGAAGCTTCTGGTCGCCAGTCAGGCAGTCCATCTCCGTCCTCAGCTTCATAAAATTTAAATGTTCTGGGCTGGAGGGTACTGGTGGCCATCAGAAAATCCAGAAGCTGAAGGTTGGACATACTGGCCTGCATGGTTCTGGAAGAAGGTGACATCGGAACGATTCGGGGAACCAGCTTTCTGATGTGAAGCATCCCGTGCAGATGCATTTTCTCCAGCTCTTCCTGAGTGGGAGTGTACCCATCAGGAAAACGGTTACTCCATGCAATCAGAACTTGAGATCCATCTTCTTTCCGTAGTGGGACCAACTCACCCTCAATGTGTAGACGAGCTTGTTCTTCTTTTGAAGGCGCTTGCTCCACTGGAAATTCATGAGATACCTGCAGCTCAAGCTCATGACCCGCTCTTTCATTGTTGTAGATTTCCAGTAATTTGGGTCTGAGGCGAGCCTGAGCATCGTCCGAAACATACTCAGATTCCTGCTCGAACATGTTGTAACTGTCTACGGCGAGCTCCTCGGTAAGAACATCGGTTTCCTCTCCGGGAGTCCATCGGGTTCTGGGAGTGACATTCGTGCCTAAAACACCATCCAGCGCGTGGAAGGCTGCCACCTCTTTGGACGTTTTGAGATCCTGCCACTGTCGTTCTTCAAAACCGGAGTTAGGCTCGGTAATAATGGGTTTAATATCGCCCTGAGTTTCCAGTAATCCGAATCTGTCTGCGGCAGCCGATTCAACTGTATGTTGATGGCTGGTAGGTTTGAATACTGCTTCAAAGCCATTTTTGTATTTGACTTTGGCAACGGTTGCAGACTGGCCGCTGGCATAATTTTCTCTTGAAAAAAACTCATCTTCAGTGGTGTAGATCGTGCCTTTTTCAGGGGCTTCCAAGCCCATGATATACCAGGTTTCATCTTTCAGTTTCTTGAGCTCTTCTCGAAAGGTATCCAGTCGGGTCTGATCCAGATCAGTAAACGTCATCCAGCCACGTTGTTTGCTTTCCAGGGAGAAAACGACGCTTTTACAGTGTCTTGAAAGAGAAGACAGCATACGTAACTTCTCCGAGATAGAAATATTGTCTTTTTTGCAGGCTGCCCTGTAGTCATCCACTTCATTCAGGTAAGTCTTATACTCTCTGGGTTCTGTCAACCAGGAGATGAACGTGCCAAAGAAGTAGTGGGTATACCAGGATCGGTCATCACATTTTTCTGCAATAACGACTCTTTCTGACAGTGACCTTTCAGGAATGGGTCTTCGGTTTTCTATCAGTACTTCATTTTCTATGAAGGGTTGGCTTTTAGTGCCTTCGTGGACCCACACAGAATAACCTTTGAAAGTGCCTTCTTTCCTTGGAGTAAATACGACTTCGTCCCCCAAACTCATAGATTGAAGTGATGTTAAAGGTGATTCTTCGGTGTTCAGCGACGCGAATGGAGAGCCTTCCTGGCTGCCAGGAAATAGTGAGTCCATGTTTTAGTCCGTTTTTTCAGTGTGCCGGTTGGCCTGCCATTCATCCAGCGCTTTGGCTTCGGCCTGATTGGTTTTCCTTTGTTCTTTTTTTACCTGACGATCCAGCAGTTTTTCAAGAGACTTCAGTTTTTTCTTTTCAGCTATGAGCTTCTCGGTCAGGTTTTTCCATTTCTCTTCTACTTGTTTCACCTGAACGTTTTGTTTGTCTGACATATCCTGAACAAGTTGTTGGAAATTTTTACGTCCTGCCAGATTGACGCTCTTCATAGTGGTGCCTTCTGCACAGTTATAGTCCGATTGCACCTGTTGCAGATAGTCCAGTTGTTGTTGCTGTTTTTGAAACTCATTTCTGGCCTGCATCGCTTGGCTCAAGGCCTTGTCGTACCTTAATTGTTGCATCTGCAGCCAACGGGTCAGTAATTTAACCGAAGTCATGGTGCTTGCCCTTCAGTGGCCCCGGGAGGTATTGCAGGCCAGATTTGAAGTAGCTGGTTGATGCAGGTGTCCAAAGGAATCTGCTCATACATTCCTTGTTGCAGATAGCGATGGATGTCTGGATAGGAGTCTATGGCACGATCCAATTCCTGATCGGTTCCCCTTTGATAAGCACCCACCGCCATCAGATCTCTGGACTGGCTATAACGGGAATACAGGGACTTCAATAATCGTGCAGAAGACTGTTGTTGTTCAGAGACCACATTTGGCATGGTTCGACTGATTGAGGCCTCAATATCGACAGCAGGATAGAGACCGCTGTCTGCAAGAGACCTTGAAAGTACAATGTGACCGTCCAGAGTGGCTCTGGATGCATCTGCGATAGGGTCTTGAAGATCATCTGCTTCCATCAGAACGGTGTAAACAGCCGTTATGGAGCCTTGGCTTTTAGATCCATTTCCAGCTCGTTCCAGCAGCTCTGAAATCTGGCTGAACACTGAGGGTGGGTAACCTCGTGTTGCCGGTGGCTCACCCACGGAAAGTGAAATCTCACGCTGAGCCTGGGCAAATCGAGTCAGGGAATCCATGAGCAAAAGAACACTCTTGCCCTGATCACGAAAATGTTCAGCCAGGCGATGGCAAACTTTGGCCGCTCTTAAACGCAAAACGGGTGATTCATCCGCAGGTGCTGCAACCACTACGGCATTCTTCAGGCCTTCTGGCCCCAAAGTTTGTTCAATGAATTCTCTGACTTCACGACCACGTTCACCTATAAGCCCAACCACAGTGACATCGGCCGTAGTATTGCGAGTCATCATGCCCAGCAGAACACTCTTGCCAACGCCGCTGCCTGCGAACAGTCCCACTCTCTGGCCTTTGCCAATAGTCAGCAGTCCATTAATTGAACGAACACCGACATCCAGTGGTTGTGTAACCGGTTCTCGATTCAGAGGGTTGATGGGCTGAGTCGAAAGGCTGACTCGGTGTTTGATATTGAGTGGCTGCCCATCAATGGGTTCTCCCAGACCGTTGATTACTCTTCCCAGTAGTTCATTACCGGCTGGAATCGTGTTGTCCTGATCCATTGGAATGACCCGGTCACCCGGACTGAGACCTTCAGTTCTGCTCAATGGCATTAAGTAGTGAGTACTGTCAGAAAAACCGACGACCTCAGCTTCTACCCGGGTGCCTGAATGAGTATCGATAAAGCAACGTTGTCCTGTTGCAAGTTGGCATCCTCCGGCTTCAAGAATGAGTCCTTTCATTCGGGTAAGACGGCCAAACACTCTGGCGACAGGAATTTTTCTCAGCTTCTGTCGCATAACGTCCACAACCGGTGCTTCCTTGTCGCGGCTGTTGGGTTGAGCTTCTGGCCTTTGTCCCAGATGATTCATGCCAGACTCCTGTCGAGCTCTTCGGGCAGGCTCTCTCTCAAAATTTCCATACAGGCAGATAGCCTTTCTTCGATGCTGGCATTGGCTTCTGCTGTTTCTGTGATGATCCGGCAATCGCCCTGGGTGATTTGATCGTCCTCCAGCAGTGTCCAGGTATTACTGAAATCCGCTCTGGCTTTTCTCAACTGTGCGACATCTTCCGGGTGCATATGGATAGTTAACTGACTGTTTTCATCAGGAAGGTGTGTAAGAGTTTCCCTGACAATATTCATGATCATGTCAGGTTGCAGTTTCAGCTCAGTGCGAATGACCTGACGACTGACTTCTTCGATCAGGGCTGACAGCCAGTAGCTCAACTCATCCTTGCGGGTTTTGTAGTACTGCTGAATGTTTTGAAGGTTGAGGTCCAGATTGCGAAGTACTTTTTGCAGCTCTTCTTCACCGGCATTGAGGCCATCACGGTAACCCTGATCCTGTCCCTGAATATATCCCTCTTCGATACCCTGCTTGAGTCCCTGTTCATGTCCTTCCTTGACTCCCTGGATACGTCCGGCTTCCAGTCCGGTGCGATAACCGTCGTCATAGCCTTCCTGCCTGCTTTGTTGCAGGTCATGCTGGGTCATGGCAGCAGAAACCTGTGGCTCCTGTTGAGGCTCCTGCTCTGCTATTGCTTCCGGAACAGGGAATGACTCCTTCTCATCATGGGCTGAAGGGAGTGAGTAACGATGGAACTCGGTTGTGCCTGCCTTGAAAATGGTGGCGTTTCTTTTCATGTCGAATTCATCCCTGAATCGTTATTCGATCATCTCGTCCTCGTCACTGAGGTTGAGTTCAATTTGGCCATTCTGGGACAGCGTTCTGGCCGTATTGAGAATTTCCTGACGAGCTTGTTGAACCTGACTTGAGCGAACGGAGCCTAAGCTGTCCATATCGTCCTGAAGGTATTTGGCCTCACGACGGGTCATGGTGTTAATAAACTTGCCACTAATAGGATCTGAAGCCCCTTTCAATGCCAGTGACAATGTGTTTTGTGGAATTTCTTCAACAATTTTACGGATCGTATCTTCATCCAGACGGCTGAAGTGCTCAAAGACAAACATCTGTTGTTCAATGCGATCTGCCAGCTCGCTGTCCTGTTCCTTGAAATGCTCCAGCATGTGCGAGACTGATGATTCATTCATTCGGTTCATAATGTCAGCCACTTGCTTGAGGCCACTGACCGAAGTGTTCTGGCTGGTGGATATCAAACCAACGCTGTCGTCAAATATGACATTGAGTTCCTGCACAATAGAAGGGTGGAGCTCTTTCAGTTTGGCGATTCTTGTTAACAGGTCTTCATGACAACGTTCAGGGAGTCGTTGAAGGACCAGAGCTGCCTGGCCTGGCTCAAGATAGGTGAGTACAACGGCTTGCAACTGGGGGTGTTCATCAACAATCAGTTCTGCAACCGCTGAGGGCTCCATCCATTTCATCATTTCCAGGCTGCTGGTGTTTTCCTCTCCATAGATAGAGTCCATCAGGTTTTTGGCGTCTTTGTCGCCCATGGCGATCTTTAAAGATTTTTCCAGATAACTCCGGGTGCCGCCGGCAATGCCTACTTCATAACGGTATTCATGGAAGAAATGATTCATGACATTTTGCACTTCATCCCGCTTCATGGGAGGCATGTTGGCCATGGATTGGCTGATCTGCCGGACTTCTCTGGGTGACAGATGTTTAAAAACCTGAGCCGCTCCTTTTTCTCCAAGGCTTAATAATAAAACTGCGACTTCATGAGGGCTTGAAGCCAGTTCTTCAGACATGTCAATTTCCTCCTGACTTCATCCAGAGTTTGATGACCTGAGCAACCCTTTCGGGCTCCTTGGTCGAAAGTTTCCTCAGGTAGCCAAGCTGTGTGTCAAAGTCAGCCAGCTCCGGCGGTAAAAGCGCGGTGTTTTCATCCATGACCGCAGGGTGATCCAGTGCAGCTTTCTGTTGATTCTGTTGATTCTGTTGTTCAATCATTGCCGCTTCATGTTTAAGGGCGGCCTGTTTGGGCAGGGTTTGCTGCACCAGAGGTCTTAACAGGAAAATAATGGCAGCCAGACCCAGTAAGGTGCCTGCTCCATAACGTGCGTAAGCCATGATTTCTGGTTGTTGCCACCATACAGGGGAAATGAATTCTGCTTCGGGAACTTCAATAAAGGACGCTGTATGCAAGCTAACCTGATCGGCGACCTCGGCAGGAAGCCCCACAGAATCCATGATCAGTTCTTTAAGGTTATCGAGTTTCTCTTGCGACCACTCTCCAGCAATAGCGACGGCTGTTGGGCTGTTATTGAGCACCACGGCAACGCTGATGCGTTGAACCCTGCCCTGCTGAAAAGAGGTGTGCCGTACTGTTTTGTTCAGCTCGTAGTTGCGTGTGTATTCATTCTGCGTAGGAGACGCAGCTGTTTCTTCATTCTGAGCCGTTGTGGTATCAGGGGGCTGATTACTCAGCGAGCCTGGTACACCCAGTGCTTGCGGTGTGGCTGGTGTTCTCTCCCGGCCTTTTTCACTGCGTACCGTTTTCTGATCTGGATCATACTGTTCAGCGGTTTGTTCGACCCGGCTGAAATCAACGTCGGCAGACACCTGCACCCGAAAATTGCGGGCACCAATGATAGGATCAAGAAGGCTGTTGACCCGTTCAATGTAATGTTGCTCCACTCCTTTAATGTATTTCAGCTGGGCATTGGCCATAGCCATACTGCCGTTGGACATGGCGATATCTCTTGAAAGCAGGTTACCTTGCTGATCCACCACTGAAATATCTTTCTTTTCCAGTCCGGGAACACTGCCAGCGACCAGATTGACTATGGCTTCGACCTGCTTGTTATCCAGCTGCCCACCGGCAAAAAGGTCAATAAAGACCGAGGCTGAAGACTTGGCCTGCTTGCGAACAAAGGCCGTGCGTTTGGGTAAAGCCAGATGCACCCGGGCATTTCGTACGGGCTTGAGGCTGATAATGGTTTTTGCGAGCTCACCTTCCAGTCCATGGCGGTAACGGGCATTTTCAATAAACTGGCTGGTGCCCAGGCTCTGCTCTTTTTCCAGAACTTTGAGGCCTTCCGGAAGACCGGTTTTGATACCTGCGGCAGACAGTTGCATCCTGGCTGTGCTGACTTCACTGGCATCGACCATAACCTGGCCTGTATCCGGATGAATGCGGTAGCTTATTTGGCGGGCTTCAAGTACCTGGCTGATACTGCTTGCGTCGTACATCTCCTGATTGCCATATAATGGCTGCCAATTACTGGTCTGACCCCATATGAACAGAACCATTGTCAGAGCGATAGTGCCTGACAAGGCAATAAGAAGCATGCCCTGATTGCGGGCATTACCCTTGAAGAAACTTGGAACCTGCTCAAGCATGCGCTGCCATTGCGGCGCTTCTTCGTGCTCGATAACAGTTTCCTCTTGCTGCTTTTTCTTCTCAGCCATGATTCCTGTTCCTGGTCAGGCTTCTTTTTGTTTCCATCAAGGATGAATTACACCTGCATCCTCATGATTTCTTCATAGGCGGCAACCGCCTTGTTTCTGATCTGTACCAGAGCCTGAAAGGACAGACTGGCTTTCTGGCTGGCCAGCATCGCGCCCAACAGATCTTTGCTCTTGCCGGTTTCAATGTCTGTCATCATTCCTGCAGCTGTTTTTTGCTGCTGGTTGACGGCATCTAGGGCAGACTTCATCAATTCGCCAAAGCCCGGTGTCTCTTCATTGGTTATGGCGCCGGAAGGTGCAACGGCTCCCGGTTTGCCAATGTTAATCAGTTCTTGCACATCCTGAGCAATTTGGCTGGTGCTCAAGTTTTCCATGGTCAGTGCTTCTCCTGTGCCATTGGCAGTTTTTATTGGCTCAAGGCTGTTTAGGCTCAAGGCTGTTTAGGCTCAAGGCTGTTAAGGCTCAAGGCTGTTTAGGCTCAAGGCTGTTTAATCAGAACTTCCACATCCATGCCTTCTTTACGCATGTCTGCCAGTTTGTTTCTGAGGGTTCGGGTTGTAACGCCTAAAGCCTCTGCAGTTTTACTCCGGTGACCATCATGAAGCCGCAGTGTTCTTATAATGTGCTTGAATTCTTCTTGCTTTCGCTTGGATTCAAGGCTGACCTCACCCGATGGAGAGGTTATGTCCCGAGACGGCTCCTCAACCATGAGTTGAGAGTCTGTGGAGTGGATGACTTGAACTTCGAGCATGAGATCGCCAGCAGAAATCATGTTGTTTTGACACATCACCAGGGCTCTCTGAATCACGTTTTCCAGCTCACGAACATTGCCCGGCCACTGATAACTATTGAGTCGTTCTCTGGCTTCCTGAGAAAGCAAAATATCCCGTTCGCTGGCCAGGTTTTCCAGAAAGTATTCGGCAAGAGGAATGATGTCTTCTTTTCGTTCTCTTAGTGGCGCCCAGGTGAGAGGGAATACATTAATGCGATAAAACAGGTCGGCCCGGAACTGACCATTTTGCACCGCTTCCTGCAGGTTCTGGTTGGTAGCAGCAAGTACTCTGACGTCCAGTTTGATGCTGGTGCGTCCACCGACTCTTTCCACTTCTTTTTCCTGAAGTACTCTGAGCAGCTTTGCCTGAAGGTTGGATGGCAGCTCACCAATTTCATCCAGCAATAAAGTCCCTGAGTTAGCCTGTTCAAAGCGACCAGCCTGGTCAGAAAGGGCGCCTGTGAACGATCCCCTGGTGTGGCCAAACAGTTCGGATTCGAGCAGGTTGTCAGGTATGGCGGCGCAGTTAATGGCGATGAACGGCCCGGACTTTCTGGGAGATTGGAGATGTATATAACGAGCTAGAACTTCTTTTCCGGTGCCTGATTCGCCGGTAATTAATACGGTGGCATCTGACTGGGCGACCTGCTGTGCCATCTGCAGGGTTTTCTGACTGGCTGAGGCCACAGCAATAGGAGCGGCGCTCGGAGTATTAGAAGACTTGAGGCATTTTTCCATCAGCACCAATAGCTGGTCACTGTTGTCTGAATCTGCGAAGTAATCGGAAGCACCTGCTTTCATAGCGGCTACTGCTTGCTCAATGTCTGGCTGGTCAGCAGTAATAATGACCGGAGGTTTGTTATTCAGGGCTCTCATCTTATTGAGAAAACCCAAACTGTCTTGAGGAGAGCGTTGAAAGTCGGCAATGATCAGATCAACCATACCTTTGTGCAGAACTTTTAATGCACGTTCTGCCGACACGATCTGTTCGACCCGATAATGAGCATCTTTGAGCTTTTCCCGAAGGTCAGAATTCCCTTCCGGTTTGTCTCCCACAATCAGAATATTGCCTTTATTGCTCATTCCATTCCCGGTCTGATCAATCAGAAAAATATTGGGTGAAGAAAACGGAAAAGGTTTTCCGCAAAGAACCTGATCTGGATGTTAGGTCAAACTTTCTATTCCAGATCAGGCTCCTAGCTTCTATCGACTCTGGGAGGGGTTTCTTTATTGAATGAGAAGAGATTTTCCGGAAATCACCTTCCGGTTAGCTTTCAGGATTTATAAGGCGTACCAGGCGGAGCTCAACCCGTCTGTTTTTTGCGCGGAGTTCTTTGGTATTGCCTTTATTTAATGGGTAGCGAGAGCCATGAAAGCGTATAACGATGCGGGATTTTGCAATACCTTCCTCATGCATATAGTCCTGAATTCTTTCGGCTCTGAGTCGGGATATTTTTCGGTTGCCCAGAGCCGTACCCAGACGGTCACTGTGACCATCGACTTCTATCCGTGCAACTCTCGAGTCTGTTTTCATATAGCGGATGATTTTGTCCAGCTCTTTTCTTTGCGCTTTCGTTAAAATGGATTTACCACTTCGATATAAGACGGTTGTGAAGCGCAACTGATCAAAGTTGGCAGGCAGAAGTTGAGTGCGACAACGGTTAAAAGACAGATAAGGTTCTCTGAATCCTACCCCTGACAGTTTGATTTTCCATAGTGGATGATCGGGCCTTTGCAGATTTAATTCAGCCCAATGGCCGCTCTGAATTTTCTCCAGTAACCTCAGCACTCCAAGAGTAATGGGGGCATTGAGTTCAGAGAAATTTTTCATGCCGATAATTTCTGGTCTTTGGCCATGCTGCCAGGGTGCCGGTGACGTGCCAAAGGTAAGTGAGCCAGAAAAATCCATCATCCAGGGGGATTCAATGGCCATTTTAAGGGGTTCACCGGCTTCAGCCAGAAAGTGAATGTGTCCGAATCTCGGGACAGGGTGGGTCAGTTCGCACAGGAAGGGAGAGCTTTTAAAACGCCATTCGCTTTCATCCAGTTCCGCTTTGAACAGCTCTGCATGAGCAGCCTGTGCCCCCAGAATGGAAGTAATTAGCAGGATCAATATGCTGGATAGAAGTCTGCCTGACATAAGATACAAAAGCTCTTGAAAACAATGTTATCGAGCTCTGTATCGGCCATCAGGCAGGGAGAAACAGGGTTTAGTCTGTTTCCTGAACCCAGCTTTCTATTTCAGGGTCAAGAAATACGTGTTCGAGGGTTTCTGCGGCCCAGGGGTGAGGCTCGGACATCTGGCGCAGAATCCTTACGGACATCACTTGAGCGGCGGGCACCTGACTCCAGACTGTTTTACCCAGGCAGCGCCAGTGATCTGCATTCATTTTGGTGGGTTTGTTTTCAAAAAGACTGAGTTGATCCTTACAGGTTTCGCAGGTCATCAGACAGTGCTCAAAATCGGGCTCGTCAGGAACAGGAGCAACTTCATAGGTTTTAAGAGGAACGCCGGATGCTTCACAAAGCTCACACTTTGAACTGGCCCTGCGGGCAAGGTTTTTGCCCAGCAGGTTCAGAGCAGCCTGCCGTTCCTGATGTTTCAGTAAGCCTTTGGCCATCTTTAATCTCCCAAGTATCACGGAGTGCATGATACATGGGTTTTTGGAATTCCCTATTGTCGGACTTTACTAAGAGCAACCTGATACGTATCACTCGAAGATTGTCTGGGCTTTAAATTCGTCCTTGATCTTAAGTTAGAGGGATGGTTAGGCTAAAAGCTCAACGGGTTTCAGACTTTTTACAGGCGTATCAATGGCTCTACGTTCAGTTTTACATCCCAGCCCCAACTTTGATGCCCGGGTGATTCCTGTGGAGTTTTTGATCCTGCATTACACTGCGGTGGACCTTCAGGGCACGCTGGATATATTTTCCAGCGAGGAATGTGGAGTTTCCGCCCATCTGGTGATTGATCTGGACGGAACCGTCTATGAGCTGGTCAGCTGTCTAAATGGCACAGCTCACAGGGCCTGGCATGCAGGTGTTAGCCATTGGCAAGAAAAGGAAGCGTTTAATGATTTTGCCCTTGGCATAGAACTGGTTAACTACAACGGTAATGTCCTTCCGTTCACCGATGCACAATATTCGGCACTAAAAGCTGTGATTCAACAGCTGCGAAAGCATTATCCCAGTTTGAATGATCCGGAGCGGATACTGGGTCATGAACAGATAGCCGGTTTCAGAGGAAAGGCAGATCCGGGCTGCTACTTTGACTGGAACAGACTTTTCGCAGAAAGCTTTCCTGACCAGCTTCACCCTGTCCGTGAGCCTGCTTGCCCAAAGGAGCTTCAGGCTTCCCTTGAAAAGCTAAAACCACTTGAGCCTGCTGATAGAGAACAGCGAGTACTCTTCTGGCAAAGGGTCAGTGAGTTGACGGAAACTTCGGTCAGGTTGATTCAGCAATCTTCCGGGTAATATTCAATGCCCAGCAATTTTTTGCCGAGTTCACTCAACTCTGCGGATTTTCCTGGTTCCGGATCTTGTTGATAAGGTAAACCGCGCCACTTTTCTGGAGCTCGCTTTTCCTGCCAGAGTGGCACACGCTCTTCGCTAGATTCTTCTGTACCTGCCGGAAACATTGAGAGATAGAACGCCAATCTGGGTCTGTCAGAAACATTAAGCATGCCAGAGTGAGGGAGCCCTGAGTCCCAGATGATCAGTGAGCCTGCGTTGCCTTCTATGGACTCGACCGGGTAATCAGTCAGTTCGTCTTCTGAGAACCACAGGCTTTTTCGATTTCTAAGAACGTCGTCGTTTTTGAAAAGGCTGGGAACACAACAGAAGGCGCCTTGGTCTTTTTCAGTATCGGTTAGATAGAGAATACCCTGCAAACGCAACGAAGTGAGTTGCTCAACTGGAAAGTCGAGATGAATATGACGTTTTGGCCGTTCAGCTTCGGGATCACGGGAAGGGGGTTTGAAAGACAGTCGATCCATTCGAACCCAGAGTTTTTCAGTACCCAGGAGTTGCGAGAAAAGGGCGTGAATATTGGGGTGCTGTCTTATATTCCAGAGGCTCTGGTGTTGATGAACTGGAACAATGCCATTGTAACCCAGATCTTTTTGATACCAGCTTTCGGCGTGGTCGAGGTCAATATCAAGAAACTGTGTAATCAAATTGACTGCATCATCACACAGTGACGGGGGAACGGCATCAGGGATAACCAGATAGCCGTTCTCGCTGAGCTGATGCCTGTTTTCCTTTGACAGAGTCAACATGCTTACGCCTCACCGAATTCAGTTCAGAGATGTTTTTAGCATAAACAGCCATGAGCGGGAAATGCGGCTCACCCCGAAACATTTAAATGGCTACAGGGTCTGATAGAGCTGTATTTTCATAATAAACAGCCCTGATCGGAATAAAAAGCCTTTGATAAAGGCTATTCTCAGTGCAGTGTTTCGTTAGCTTCTCTTTCTTCCAGGCCTTCTAGCAAGGATTCAAGAACGACCTTCAGAGTATCTGTCTCTTTATTCAGCTCGTAGTGACGTACCATGGCGACCATAGCCTGTGCCATCGGATACATGCGAAGGAAGTTTTTAAGGTCATGTGGCTGAACAGCCTGACCGGCATTTTCGACAAAGTGGTTGGCACCAGAAGCGGATCCCTTGTTAGCAGATTCCACCAGAGATTTGATCTGCTCAAGATCTTCCAGATCATTAAATCCAAGAAGCATTTCAGCCAGGTTTTCCTGAAGACGTGTTGTCATAGTCATCACTCCTATGGGAGCCTGCCGAAAACATAAGTCCGGCGGGCTCAAGGCAACCAGTTAGAAGGTTGCAGAGTAAAGACTGATTAACTTGTAACCAATTCGTATATCTGTCGAGTTTTTGCGACTTACCAGAACGATTGTTCGTTATTTTGAGGTTTCTCGGGTGAAAGACCCTTATTGATGCCTAACTTTCCTTAGGCATTGAAAAGCAGGTCGTTAGCCCTTACATACCAACCACTTTATAAAAGCGCAGGGTTTTGCGCTTTTGACGTAATAGATGAAAGGAATACCCAGTGAGCAGTATGGTTATTCGCGAAGCGCGCGAAGTTGATATGGGAGCAATCGCTGAACTTTGTCAAAACTCCCTGATGAAAATTTATGAAGCCTTGATGGCGCCCGGCAAGAGCATGCCCTGGACAGAAGGGGAAGATATCAAAAAGTACATCCGGGGCAACTGGCCTACCATGAGAGTGGCCTGGGCAGAAGATCAGCTGGTCGGTTTGATCGCTACCCATCGTAACCATATTGATATTTTGTGGGTGTCTGAAGAGACTAGGCAGCAAGGTATTGGTCAAAAACTACTGGCTGAAACCGAACAGAGTCTGGAGAGTCGATACGCAGACATAACTGCAGAATGTCTTACTGAAGCATCCATACATTTCTTCCAGAGTCGAGGATACGACATTCAGCGCCAGTTTACAGATGGTATGAGCGGTGTTGAAAAGGTTGTAATGAGCAAAGTTCTGGAAGCTTCTGACAGAGAATAACACTCTGTCAGGGCGGATTTTTATTCGTCATTCAAAAAAGGTGTGGATTGGCCTTATAACGGGCATTCAGTTCATCATCTTCCGGTGTTGTCCATTTCAGAGGCTGCCGCTGTTCGCTTAACGTCTCATTTGGGTATTTGGATTGAGCCTCAGCCAGTTGTTGCTGGGCTTCTTCTGACAGCACCACCTGAAGGCTGTTGATAATATCCCAGCTGAGTTGTTCCATGGTGCTGCGATCGATGATGGCGTTGACTTCTTCCATGCTGCCAGGCCAGGGTCTGCGATGAGAAAAATGAAGAGTCACTATGCAATTGTTAAGAATGGGAAAGTCGACCCTTTTCTGAACATCACCGCCTCCTCCGGTATTTGTTTTGGCAATATCATATGAGACTGAAGGTACTGGTAAATTACTATGGACTTGCCAGTTCAGAGGTGCCTGCCAATCGCTGGCACCCCTGAACTTCTCATCTGCATATCGCTCGGTGATTAGGTAATCCACCTCACGTTCGAACACATTGGGTTGAAATAGTGTTTCAGACTTATTTTGAAGCTGGCATTTATTAACGGTTAATGCAAAATGCATTCTAGCTATTGCCCCGGTAAACCAGGGACCACAGAAACGCCAGTCGCGAACCAGAGCATGACAATGCTGCCAGTGACCGGTGGGGTTGGCATTTAAATAGGTGTTTTTGCTATTGAGTTGAATCTCACTTTTCAGATGAGTCTCTTCCAAATCTGAATGAGGAGGCCTGTGTTTGGGTAGTCGGAGCCTGACAATGGTCCCTCCAAAATTAACAGAGGCCCAGCGTGCTTTTGAAAAATCAGGCCCTCTGGGGACGACCAGCTCTGTAGGCTCTCGTAACTGGATGGGTAGATAGAACATCGTCAAAACTTCGCCATGATTCGATCGGTGGTGTTTGGCATATGGGCAGCAACGACTGGGATAGTTGCACTGGCTTTGGCCGCTAATCCCAAGGCTCCAATAACGGTAGCAGATGCCGGGAATAGGGCCGCAGCCGTTGCCGCTGAGGCTAATGCAGCTCCAGCTTTCCAGACACCTTTACCTCCCGTAATCCCCTTGCCTATATCCATTCCCATTTGCAAAAGGGTATAGCTGTCTTCTTTTTGTTTGCGAAGAAAAGGAAGTGTCAGGCTACCAGAGCCAATCAGTTCGTTGGTGTTCAGAGGGTTGCTGGTGACGAACGTTCTATCCACCGTCATTCCAAGAGACTGACTTAACTTGTAGATGCTGTCTTTACGTGCGGTAGGCCGGTGCAGGTAGAGTTTGTGACCAGTCAGTTTCAGGTTATGACGGTTAAGAATGTTCATGGCTTGTGTCAGTATGGCAACACCGCCAAAGTCAGCAAACCAGGTAATATTTTCCTCTTTGCGAGCATCTTTCATTATATTAGCCAGTAAGACCGAAGCTTCATTCAAGCTTTTATCGGTGTCTGCTTTCATAGCTTGGCGAAGATTGCTCAAGCCTGCGATTCGTCCTTTACCCGGTGTAAAAAACAAATCGAAACCTGTTGTGTCAACACTGCTATTAACTGTCTTTTTGATTCTAGGACCTACTCTTACAGCAGCATCTGAAGATTTACTAAATCCAGTATCAGAAACGGCAACAACACTAATTACAGATCGGCTTTTTACCTTATTGTTTTCTGCAATTTCAGTTTCCCATACACGGTCTTCTCGATAGGCTCTATGCAAATCAGGAGCTTGATAAGATTCTTGTAATTGACTGTAATCATCTGCATGCACAATCGAGCTAATAACTGTCATGGCGCTGCGCAAAGACTTTGCAGCCAGGTAATGCTATTTGAAAATCTTGTAGCCCCCGATGCATTGCAGAAGTACGGACAAACACATCTTTGCTGTTCACTGCGCCACTTTTGAGACCTTTAACGGCTCTTACGATAAGCGTCGCCCAGTAGTTTGCATTGTGTGATTTACTGACGAGCTCCTGATAGACAGGGTAAGCACCAGGGCTGCAAAAGATTTTGACACCACCATGTTTTCCAGCAATAAGATGGTTTTGTTGTGGGGATTGATACGAGGACACAGCTACAAACTCCTTTTGTTTTTTATTCTTCTTTTTGCAGTCAGAATGTGACGACTGGCTGCATCAGAAAGGTTTCATTTAAACCTTTCAACTCCCTATCAGACCCTGCTGAGCTTAATGGCTTTTAAATATTGCTTCAAGAGTCGCTTTGGAGAATGAGGGGCAAGTAATTATAATGGGGCACTTATCCCTCTTTCCGCTCTGGTTGTAACCCTATGACGTTAAAAACTCTACGCCTGAAGAGCCGGGCTGATCGTCGCTTGAAAGCCGGTCATCTCTGGATCTACAGCAATGAAGTCGATACTCAGACCTCTCCCCTGAAAAACTTCGAACTGGGAGAACTGATCAATATTGAAAGCGCTGAAGGCAAGCCTCTGGGAACGGGTTATATCAATCCCAATAGCCTGATTTGTGCCCGTCTGGTCAGCAGAGATAATAAATATGTTCTGGATCGCTCACTGCTGGTGCACCGAATTCAGGTTGCGCTGAGCCTGAGGGAGAGAGTCTTTGATAAGCCATATTACCGTCTGGTATTTGGTGACAGTGATGGGTTGCCAGGTCTGGTGGTGGATCGTTTTGGTGGTATCGTCGTGGCACAAATGTCCACAGCGGGTATGGAAACGGTTAAGGATGAAATCGTTGAAGCCCTGGTTAAAGTTCTGAAGCCATCAGGCATCCTGTTGAAAAACGATGGAACCGGTCGCCAGCTGGAAAAGTTGCCTGAGTATGTTGAGGTTGCTTATGGTGAAGTGCCGGAAAAAGTGGATCTGGAAGAGAACGGTGTAAAGTTCAAGGCGCCGGTCATGAAAGGCCAGAAAACGGGCTGGTTCTATGACCATCGTCTTAATCGGGAGCGTCTGCGTCATTATGTAAGCGGTAAAAGAGTACTGGATGTTTTCAGTTATGTTGGTGGTTGGGGAGTTCAGTGCGCGGCTTTTGGTGCGAATCAGGTAGTTTGTGTCGATGCTTCTGAACAGGCTGTAGACCTGGTTCATGAGAATGCTGAACTCAATGGCCTTGCTGATCGTGTTGAATCGATTCAGGGAGATGCTTTTACCGCGCTGAAAGCTCTGCGAGATGAAGGTGAGAAGTTTGATGTGGTGATTGTTGATCCACCGGCTTTCATCAAGAAGCGTAAAGATACCAAAGCGGGTGAGCAGGCTTACCGCCGTATTAATGAACTGGCCATGAGATTGCTGGAAAAGGATGGCATTCTGGTGTCCTGTTCCTGCTCCATGCATCTTCAGAAAGATTCATTGTTTGATGCCCTGAGAGCAGGCAGTCGCCATATCGACCGCAATCTTCAAATTATCGAGCAGGGTCACCAGGGACCAGATCACCCTATTCTCCCTGCTATTCCAGAGACAGAATACATCAAGGCGATCATCGCTCGGGTGACTCGAGTTTAAATTTTTGAATATATCTCAGGCTCATTGAATATAGAGCCTGAGATAATCAAAGTGACATGAACTCATTTGCTATTCCTGAAATAGATAAGTTATTTTGAGATTAATGCATAGTCTCTTTATGTATTTGTTAACCTTAATCATGAAATAATATTTTTAAAATTAAAAAGCAGGCTGCTAAGTAGATACACTTATTTAATGTGTAGGTGTCAAAGCTTATATTGTTAGTAATTAAACAAGAAACAAGAATATGATCGAATACATAATAGATTCGAATAAGCATGAAAGCCTGAAAAAAGAGCTAAATAGAATAGTTAATTTAGAGATAAATAAAGAAACTATATATCTTGCATCAGATATAATAAAAAGAATCGTGCCAGATGTTAGAAATATTGAAGAAGAACTTTTTTATGGGTACGGAGCCGTAAAAATAAAATCACTGCCTTTAGGGGATTATATTCCCACTCCCCCACAAAATGGAAAAAAGCATCCAGATAAATCAAACTTTACAGAATTTCTTTCTTTAGGCCTAACAAAAGCTATTGGGCTGAACCCTTTCTCTTATAAACAGGAAAAGGAGGGAGCATTAATACACGAAATAACGCCTGCTACAGGACAGGGTGCCAGTGTTTCCAGTAATGGAGAAATTCCTTTTGACTTCCATAGTGATGGTGCGTACTTACGCAGACCTGTTCGGCCACATAGCTTAACCTTGCTTTGTTTAGTCAATGATTCTGTGACTTCAACGGAAATTGTCAGTCTGGATCGGGCTCTTGGCCGGTTAACAAAAAAAGAAGTTGATTTGCTCTCAAAAAACTTATTTATTCATAGATCGCCTGAAACCTTTTACGTGAAAAATCATAACAAATCGTATAGCTCGATTATTGATAAGGTTGATGGATTCTATGAGGTAAAAGCTGCTCTTCATAATACCACTGCAACTACTGAAAAGTCTGAGCAGGCTTTAAATAACTTTAAGCAAGCAGTTAAAGAGCAAAGTGTTTCGAGTAACTGGGTTCCTGGAGATCTTCTTATTTTTAATAATTTAAGAACGATGCACGGAAGAGGTTCAATTTCAGGTAGTCGCTGGCTGCAATGTTGTTATGGCTCAACTGTGCATGAGTCTGCTGCAATCATAGACTTAATGAAGGGGTGATAAGTGGGAAGTACGCTCTATATCAAAGTAGGACTCTTAATCTCTCTTGCGGTACTGGGTTGGCTTGTGGGTCGTCGATTTAAGGTAGACCCGAAGGATATTTCCAGTCTACTGGTTTATGTTATCTCTCCCTTTGTTATTTTTATCTCGATCATTGACTCTCCGGCCGATATCAGCTTTTTCCGATACTCTCTGGCCGCTTTTCTACTCTCTTCTGGTTTTGCAGGGCTGGCTTATCTACTGGGTAAATTGCTTTGGAATGACAGTAAGGCCAATCTTTTCTCTTTTGCCGGAGGGACTGGCAATACCGGTTATTTTGCCTTGCCAGTCGTGCTCTCGCTGTTTTCATCAGAGTATGTGGCCGTTGCCATTTTTATCATCATCGGGGTCAATCTTTATGAGTTCACGGTGGGTTACTACATCACGGCCAAAGGAAAATTCAGTAACGCTCAGTGCTGCAAGAAAGTGCTGTCACTCCCTATTATCTATGCGGCTCTTTCTGCCTTGACCTTAAAGGTCATGTCAGTTTCCTTAGGCAGTTCTGTTTCAGACTTTATGAATAATTTTAAGGGGGCTTACAGTGTTCTGGGCATGATGGTGATTGGCATGACTCTGTCTAAGTTCACACAGCTGCGGGTTGACTGGAAATTCTCGTTTGCCTCCATAGGCTGGAAGCACCTGTGCATTCCTATTCTGGGTGCCCTGATTCTGCATCAGTTTACGCTAGATTCACAGGCTCTGATGGTGATGATGTTAATGCTGGCAACGCCTATGGCTGGAAATGTGGTGGTTATTGCCAATCAGTTGGATGTGCACCCGGAAGTGGCCGCTTCTACGGTTATGATGAGTACTCTGGTCGCTCTATTTTCCGTGCCAGTCAGTATCCAGCTCATCAATGCACTATCGTAAGAGACGCACGGAGTTGAGCGAGAGCGTGTGACTATCCCTCAAGGACGTTGATCACCTCTACCAGGTGATCAACGTCTTCTTCTGTATTGTAGATATGAGGCGAAAAGCGCAGGCCCTCAGATCTGAGGTCACAGGCAATTCCCGAGCTGCTCATAGCCTCCAGAACCTTCTGGTTATCTTGAAAAGAGATAGCCAGAGTCCCCCCTCGCATCTCTTGCTCTAAAGGCGATTGAATCTTTCCTGGTTTAATCAGATTAATCATTTGGTTAATCAGCTTCTGATTATGTTTGAAAATCGTGTCGATACCGATGCTATTCAGGTATCGAATACTCTTTGAAGATAAGGAAAATGGCATGACCGAAGGCGTTCCACCGGTAAAGCGCCTTGCTCCCTCTGCGTATTCGAAGTGGTGAATATCGAACTCCATGGGATCTTGATGAGAGAACCAGCCCACATCTATGGGCTTGCATTGCTCAATGATGTCATCACTGGCCCAGAGATAACCACTGCCAGGACCGCCACACAGCCATTTCACACTGGAGCCGATGACAAAGTCGGCCTGCCAGGCGTTGAGATCAATGGGCACAATTCCGGCTGACTGAGCGATATCCACTACAGAGATGACCTGCTTCTTTCTCGTCAGTTCTGTAATTTCAGCCACGGGCAGCCGCAAGCTGTTATTGGACTGAACATGAGTGATAAAAGCCAGCCAGGTATCATCAGAGAGCATTTCATCCCAGCGGTTCAGGTCTGTCAGGTCTGCTTCAGAAGGAATGAAGCGAGGTTTCAGGCCAAAACTTTCACAAAGGGTCTGGATTACAAACCCCATGGATGGAAAGTCTCGCTCCGACAGCAGAATGTGGCTGCCAGCGGGAGCAGAAGGCAGTGAGCCCAGAATCTTTGTCAGCGCGCTGGACAGGTTGGTCTGTGGACAAAACTGTTGAGTTTCACCGTTCAGTAGACTGGCCAAAGCAGCATTGAACTGGGTCAGGTTGTTGAGCCAATGCTCCCAGGCATGGCTACCTTGCTGCTTCCAGGGTTCCAGAAAATCATTTTGAAAGGATTGACTGGCCGTATTGGGTAGGCAGCCAACCGAATGGTTCAGGAGGTAGACGCCCATTTCCGGCAGATGGAACTGCTCTTTGATATCAGTGGTCATGAGCATTTTTATTCTTCTTGCCCAGATTGTCTCTTTTTACACCGTATTCGCCACCCCAGGCGTCGGTCATGTCACCACGAATATCCCAGAGTTCAGGAAAGAAGCGGTGCTGAATGCCTTTTTGAAGCAATTCTACTGAACGGCCTTTTAAGGATTTAGCCCTCATGCCAATGGTGCGGTAAATCAGTTTTAGGTGGTGAATGCGAAAAGACTGGAACAGTTCATCAAACTCGGTGAGGGCTTCTGCTACCACATAGGCGTCGCAGTGACTGTATTCTGAGTGGTATATTTTTTCTACGCTCAGCCCTTTCTGATCAAGGTAGTGGGTTTTATAGCTTTGCCAGAGAAAGGGAGGCATTTTCAGTAATGTTCGGAACCCCGGAGATTCCTGACCACTGCCATTCCCCAGTTGCAAACGAATTTCCTGATACTCTTTGGGCGACATGGTTTCAAGCAGATGCAACTGGCTGATCATCAGGTTCAGTGTTTGGTGGACTCTCTGAAAAAGGGTGATGATCCTGTGAGTATTGGTTTCCTGAAGGTAGTCATCAATGTCCAGAAGGGTATATCCGATCAGCTTCATCCAGAGTTCTTCTACCTGGTGTACGATCTGGAACATGAGCTCATCTTTATTACAAAGATCAGCCATGGGTTTCTGGGCTTTTAGAATCTGTGGGGTGTTGAGGTAAACTTCGTAGTCCAGCTTACCTTCACCTTCCATCAGAGCGTAGAACTGGGATCTGTCCATACTTTCTCCGCTTTTTTAATGATTATGAACAGAGGTCCGGATAGGGTCCATCTGTCAGGAGACATCTGCAATGCCAGGGACAAATTGCGGATGCCTCATAAATAAAGCACAGAAACGGGCAGTTCTAAAAGAAGAAATTGGGTTTATCTAAGACTAATGATGGACCACCCTTTTTCTGTGGCCACAGCCGTTAATTCAGGGTCGGAATCGACAGCAAACGGATGTTCTACCTGGTTCAGCAGCGGCAGGTCATTTTTAGAGTCACTGTAAAAGTAGCTGCCTTCCAGAGAATACTCAGGATTTTCCTGAAGCCACTGTTTGAGGCGAATAACCTTTCCTTCCTGATAGGTTGGCGTACCTACGACCTTGCCGGTGTAGCGGTTGTCTTCAATATCAAGCTCTATGGCCAACAGAGTGTCCACATCCAGTGCTCTGGCAATGGGTTCGGTTACAAATCGGCTGGTAGCAGTAATGATCATCAGGTAATCACCTTGATCACGGTGCTTTTTTAACAGACTTGCCGCTTTTTCCAGCATGATGGGTCGAATCGTTTGTTCCATGAATTTGTCGTGCCAAACTTTGAGCTCATCTAATGTGAACTGAGTCAGGGGTTCGAGACAAAAATCCAGGTATTCACTAAGAACCATCGTCCCTGCTTCATACTGACGGTAGAAGTGGTCATTGCCTTCATGAAAGCGAACAGCATCTACCATCCCTTCATTGGCCATGAACTGCCCCCAGAGATAGTCACTGTCACCTGCTATCAGGGTGTTATCAAGATCAAAGATTGCCAGTGCCACAAAACCTCCTGCCAGAATGTACTGCTGAATAGTGAGGGGGGAGTGTACTATGAAAACGTTCCGGGCAATGACCCCCAACCGGAGCGTTTCCTCTTGAAACAGATATTTTAGTTGTTGCCGTTATCAGAACGGCCTGTCAGTTGTTCTTGAATGAGTCTGATTTCACAGTTTTTTGAGACCTTTGTCATAGTTTTGAAGGGCGTGGTGTTGAAACAATAGACTGTGTACCAAAAGTGGCATCCTGATTGCACAGATCTTGATTGCTGTTTTGCAGCGGTTTATGAAACAATGCAAAGTAAGAGATAATTTAAGGTAGCCGCTTGCGTGATTGATACAGATGGATTCAGGCCCAATGTGGGCATAATCCTCGCTAATCATCACGGACAGGTCCTGTGGGCCAGGCGTATCAGACAGGAAGCATGGCAGTTTCCCCAGGGGGGCATAAATGATGATGAAGCCCCCGAAGAAGCCATGTATCGCGAGCTGTATGAAGAAATTGGGCTTCAGCCGGAAGACGTAAGAGTTCTGGCTTGCACTCGTGGCTGGCTGCGTTATCGCCTGCCCAGAAGACTGGTTCGTAGAGACCAGCATCCGCTTTGCATAGGACAGAAACAAAAATGGTTTCTGCTGGAACTGTTGAGCAGTGATGACCGGGTTAGTGTGGATCATACAGGATCACCAGAGTTTGATGGCTGGCGCTGGGTCAGTTACTGGTATCCGCTGGGGCAGGTTGTTTCCTTCAAAAGGGAGGTCTACCGTCGTGCTTTGCGCGAGCTGGCTCCCCGAATAGGACACCTGCAAGCTAATCAAGACTCATGACTTTTGTTAATACTGGGGCTATTTTCAATGCGGACATCAGCTTGAATAGCCCAGGTAATTTTCAGTGAAATCGATCATTGTTGTTACACTTGCCAGATGAAAAATATTTCACAATTAAGAAGGTATAAATGTGAATTTCATTTGGCCGTTGATCGGCTTGATCAAAGGTCAGGTGATGGCAATCAGACATTTATTGTCCTGATTGACAGACGAAAGTCTGTTTTTGCTGGTCACCCTACTGAAAGCTATTTCATGGTAAACAACAGAATCGGGCGTCTGTTATTCCAGTGATAACAGACACAGGAGACAGATAAACAGACTGGATTAAGTCACCATGTTGAATACCCTGCGTACGATTGTACAGGAAGTCAGTGCCGCTCCGGATTTGCAGGCTGCGCTGAATATTATCGTGCAGCGGGTTCGTGAAGCTATGGAAACTGAAGTCTGTTCTGTCTATCTCTATGATGCTGAGCAGACTCGTTACACTTTAATGGCGACAGAAGGTCTTAATAAAAAGGCTGTGGGTGTCGCTCGATTATCCCAGTCCGAAGGGCTTATTGGTCAGGTGGGTCTCAGAGAAGAACCTATTAACCTTAAAGAAGCGTCTTCACATCCTAAATACCGCTACATCAAGGAAACCGGTGAAGAAAAGTTTCATGCTTTTCTGGGGGTTCCTATCATTCATCACCGGATGATTTTAGGTGTTCTGGTGGTCCAGCAAAAAGATCAGCGTCGTTTTGATGAACATGAAGAAGCGTTCCTGGTCACTATGTCGGCACAATTGGCCGGTGTTATTGCTCATGCTGAAGCAACCGGCTCCCTGCATGTTACCGTAAATACCCAGAAAACCGCTCGATTCCAGGGTACTCCCGGTGCCACTGGTGTATCTATTGGTGAAGCCGTTGTGGTTGCGCCGGTTGCAGATTTAGGGGCGGTTCCTGACCGTACCTGTCATGATGTCAAGAAAGAGCTGGAATCTCTGGATTTGGCACTGGAGGCTGTGCGTTCAGAAATGAAGGCGACAGCCGACAAGCTTTCCGGCCATCTTCCCGCAGAAGAGCAAGCTTTGTTCGACGTTTATCTGCGAATGCTGGACGACAATGCTCTGGGGCTGGAAATCAAAAACCGGGTTAAGCAGGGTAACTGGGCTCCAGGCGCACTCAGACAGGTTATAGACGAGCATGTTCGTAATTTTGAGATGATGGACGATGCTTACATGCGGGAGCGTGCCGTTGATGTAAAAGATCTCGGTCGTAGAGTTCTGGCCAGTATTCAGCAACACGATCAGGAATCTATAACTTATCCTGACCAGACCGTGCTTATTAGTGAAGAACTAACAGCCAGCATGTTGGCTGATGTGCCTCGGGAAAAACTGGCAGGTCTGGTCTCTATCCAGGGCTCCAGTAATTCTCACGCGGCCATTCTGGCCAGAGCGTTAGGCATTCCTACCGTAATGGGGGCTGTTGATCTTCCCTATCACAAGATGTCGAGCAAGCAGCTTATTGTTGATGGCAACCTTGGGTTGGTATATGCATCACCGTCCAGGGAGCTGCTGGAACATTATCAGGCCGTTGTCGAAGAAGAAAAAGAGTTTACCGAAGGGCTTGAAGCGATCAGCGATTTGCCCTGTGTCACACTGGACGAACACCGGCTGCCGTTGTGGGTCAATACCGGTCTCATGACGGATACTGTTCGTTCTCTGGATCGAGGCGCGGAAGGTGTAGGTCTGTATCGTACAGAAGTGCCCTTTATGCTTCGGGAAAGGTTCCCCAGTGAGGCGGAACAGGAAAAAATCTATCGTCAGCAGCTCGAAGCCTTTTCTCCCAGACCCGTTACCATGCGTACGCTTGATGTGGGTGGGGACAAAGCGCTTTCTTACTTTCCCATTGAAGAAGATAACCCTTTCCTGGGGTGGCGGGGGATCAGGGTAACTCTGGATCATCCTGAAATTTTTCTGGTTCAGGTCAGAGCCATGCTCAAGGCCAGCGTTGGGCTGGATAACCTCCGCATCATGCTGCCTATGGTGACTAGTGTTTTTGAGGTAGAAGAAGCCCTGCACCTTATTCACAGAGCTCACGGTGAGGTGCTGTCAGAAGGTTTACCGGTGATGATGCCCCCGGTGGGTGTCATGATTGAGGTGCCTGCTGCCGTCTATCAAGTTCGTGAGTTAGCCCAGAGAGTGGATTTTCTATCGATTGGCTCCAATGATCTCACGCAATATCTTTTAGCAGTGGACCGTAATAATCCCAGAGTGGCTGACTTATACCATTCTTTCCATCCTGCTGTTTTGCAGGCACTGCGCAAGATCGTTGAAGATGGCCATAAAGAAGGTCGAACGGTAGGTATTTGTGGTGAAATGGCAGGTGATCCGGTAGCTTCTGTTCTACTTCTGGCCATGGGGTTTGACATGCTCTCTATGAGCGCCACAAACTTGTTAAAGGTGAAATGGGCGCTAAGAAAAATCACCATGGAAAGAGCCAAAGAAATTCTTGATGACGTAATGACACTGGACAATTCTCAGGTGATCCGAAGCTCGCTGGAATTGGCACTTTGCCGTGAAGGGCTCGGCAAAGTGATGGGTATTAAGAGCAAACGATTCTCCTGTTAGATTCACCTTTCTATAACGGCTGTAATACTGTCTATTAAGTTCTCGATAAATGTGTTCCATGCAATTCCCACAGCTCTTGAGCTATAAGCAGATAAGCTATGAAACAGCATGCAATCCACAATCAGCATGCGGGCACTGAATTCGTCAGGGCTCTCTACCTTGATTTTCTTTTTGAATATGGACGACAACCTCTGAGTATCAGGCAGAAAGGGTACTCGCTGGACGCGTAAGTCAGCATACTGGCTTGAAGACATCATCTGACTGTTGATACTGAGAAAAGCTTTCCCTCCCTGATCCTGTTCTACTCTTCTGGCCAATGGTTTAACCAGTATGCAAACAGCATCACGAAGAGAGTATTCTGCTCTCTGATTCAATACAGCAAGCATTTCGCCCCGGGCATGATCGATCTCTTGACTGTGTTTATCTAAAACAGCGTTAATCAGACCTACTTTATCGCCAAAGTGATATTGAAGAGCGCAACGATTTTTCTGTCCTGCTGCGCGGCTTATATCTACAAGGCTGACGTTGTCTATGCCTTTTTCGGCAAATAGTTTCTCGGCAGCATCGGTCAGATGTTTCCGGGTAGTCAGTGTGTCTTTTCGGGCAGTTTTCATGATTAGGACTATTTATATGCTTTACCAACATATTAAAACATGTGTCTTGATTTTTTAATACCTGCGTATTAAGTTCTTATTTAATACGTGCATATTAACTCAGAAGCCTGTTCTTTTTCATTGCTTCGAGTGATGGAAAACATTTCACAATAAAAAAATTGCGAGTGCTTTATGGGCAAAGAAATCCGCATCAATGATCTGGGAAATCCAGTGTATACCGATCTTCAGAAAAGTATTCTGGAGTTTGATGAAGCCCTGAACGTCGAGTTAAGTTGTGAGTCCATTTTGGCGGAAGCAATGGAAAAAACGGGTCTGGATGATTTTGGTTCTGAAGATTTTCTTGAGCGGCTGGACCTTCTTGTTGATGAGTGGAATAACGATTCCGGTCTCAGACAGATTGGACGGATGAGCTTGCGCAACAAGCTGGTTCAACATGCCAGTAGTCGTTTATTGATTCATGACGTATTGAAGAAACACCCTGAAATTCATGACATCAAAATTGAAAAGCCCATTATTGTGGCTGGGTTACCTCGTTCTGGCACGACGCACCTGCTAAACCTGATGGCCTCTGATCAACGGTTTCGAGCCTTGCCCTTGTGGGAGTCTTATGAACCGATTCCCTTGCCTGGTGAGTCACCGTTACCTGATGGTACCGATCCTCGCTATCAGCGTTGCAGTGATACCTGGGAAATGATGAAACAGGTTACACCTCATCTGGCAGCCATGCATCCCATGAATCCGGAACATATCCATGAAGAGCTGGAGTTAATGGGACCGGACTTTGCTTCCTATAACTATGAATGGCTGAATCAGTCACCCCGCTGGCGGGAGCATTATTATGAAACCGACCAGACACCTCATTATGAATACATGAAAACAGTGCTGAAAATCCTGATCTGGCAACAACGGGATACAGACACTCCCACTCGCTGGGTATTGAAGTGTCCGCAGCATCTTGAACAGTTGCCGGTGCTACTCAAGGTTTTTCCTGATGCCACTATAGCGGTGACTCATCGTGATCCAGTGTCTGTTATTCAATCCACAGTCACCATGTTGGCCTATGGCCAGAGAATGAGTCGCAAGTCTGTTAATACAGGGGGGCTGATAGATTACTGGCCAGATCGCATAGAACATTTGTTGAGAGCCTGTGCGAAAGATCGGGTTCAGCTGCCTGATGATCAAAGCATTGATGTCCCTTTTCACGAGTTTATGGCAGACGACCTGGGCATGGTAGAGAAAATCTACAGCAAGGCGGGCCTGGAAATGACGACAGAAGCCAGGCAGCAATTGCAGGATTATATTGATACTCACCCAAGAGGGAGGGAAGGTCAGGTTGTCTACGACCTTGAGGGTGACTTTGGTATTTCAAGGCAGGTGTTGAGCCAGCGTTTTAACTTCTATTTTGATCAGTTTCCTGTGAAGCAGGAATCCAGGTAGATAACAGCCATGAGCGGGAAATTAACAGCCATGAGCGGGAAATTAACAGCCATGAGCGGGAAATGCAGTTCACCCCGAATCATAAAAATGGCTAAAGGGTCTGATAGAGCTGCATTTTCATAGTAAAGAAACAAGAAAGGATTCAGTGGGGAAGAATAATAATGAGAGACCCAATCTATAAGTCCCGCCCGTTAGCACCTGAGCCTGCACGTCTGGGCGGCGAGCGTATCAATGACTTCATCATCATGTCAGAAGGCTTTTCCAACTGCTATTTGATAGAGACTCCGGCAGGCAGTATTCAGGTTAACGCGGGCATGGGCTTTGAAGCTCCGATTCATAAGAAGAACTTTGAGTCTTATTCAACGGATCCAGTGAAGTACCTGGTGCTTACTCAGGGACATGTTGATCACGTAGGGGGAGTCGGTTTTTTCAGAAAGGAATATGACGACTTAAAAGTCCTTGCCCAGGCAGGTAATACTGAGCATCAGGCCTATGACCAGAGACTTTCTCTGTTTCGTGGTAACCGTTCTGCTTTTGCTTTTACCAAAAAGTTTACGGATGCTTTTCAGTACTACGCCGATCAGGGGCTCAGTGATTTTCCTGCACAAGATGCACCAATACCGGACCTTCTTTTTGAAGATAAATATTGCTTCACTCTGGGAGGGTTAGATGTAGAACTGATAGCGGTTCCTGGTGCTGAAACCAACGATTCTCTGATCGTCTGGCTGCCACAGCATGATATTTGCTTTACCGGAAATCTCTTTGGCTGCCCTTTTGGCCACTTTCCTAATCTGGTGACCATTCGTGGTGACCGTTATCGTGACGCTCTCACCGTTGCAGCTGCTGTTCAGACTGTTCTGGATCTTGAACCCAAGATGATTGTCTATGGACATCACTCTCCTGTAGTGGGTAAAGCGGTGATTAGAGAAGAACTGACCTGTCTTCGTGATGCTATTCATCATGTTCATGATGAGACCGTCAAAGGTATGAATGAGGGTAAGGATGTTCATACCCTGATGCAGGAAATAACTATTCCACCTGAGATTGAGGTAGGAGAAGGGTACGGCAAAGTGTCCTGGAGCGTGAGAGCCATCTGGGAGCATTATGCTGGCTGGTTCCACCATCAGTCGACGACCGAGCTTTATACGACACCTCCTTCGTCTGTTTACGGTGACCTGATAGAGCTTTCTGGCGGAGCTGAAGCGTTGGTGGCTCGTGCGCAACATAAAGTTGAGCAGGAGCGTTATGAAGAAGCACTCCATCTACTTGATATCGTTTTCTCAAAAGACGATACCGGAGCCGCACTGGATACTGCCATTAATATTCATCAAAAGCTTCTGACTGGCAGTGAGAACTTCTGGCTGACCTCCTGGTTGCAGAATCAGATCGATCAGCTTGCCCTGCGTAAGGCAGGGCTACATCACACTAAAGCTTTGGCTGAAGAGGTTCAGGAATCATGAAACAGGTGCCGCAGATCAGGATACACGGCCCGGATCGCGTTCAGCTGGATCTTGTTGAACGGCCTGTTGCAGGCCTGGATGATGTCATTGTCCAGGTGGAGCAGTGTGGGATCTGTGGGTCGGATCTTGGGTACATTGCCTCTGGTGGTCTTGGGCCTGATACACCTATGCTTCTGGGTCATGAATTAGCGGGTACTGTGTTGGAAACAGGCGACAATGTCAGCCATGTCAGGGTGGGGGACAGGGTAACGGTGAATCCGGAGGCTGATGGCAACGGGATTGGTAATTACGGTTCTGAAGGTGGCTTTGCGCCTTGGCTTCATGTCAAAGGGGCTTCCAGAGATGAACAGGCTGTGATCAAGCTACCTGAAGGTATGAGTTTCGAAACAGGTGCTTTGATAGAGCCTTTGTCCGTAGCCATGCATGCCGTCCATCAGGGACAAGCCAAGCCTGAAGATCGTGCGGTTATTTTTGGTGCCGGGCCTATTGGATTAGGTATTCTTCAGGTTCTGAATTACTACCTGTAATCGAAAGAGTGCTCCCTGCGACCTAGCAGGGAGGTGAATTTCGTCAGCCCGTCAGGGCTGATCTTGGTTCTCGATATACTCCTTAATTACATCCAATGGTGCGCCCCCGCAGCTTCCGGCAAAATATGATCTCGACCATAAGACAGGCTTTCGATAAGCACCCGCAATATCACAAAACTCTTGCCTTAGTCTTCTGGACGAAACAGCTTTTAAACTGTTTATCAGTTTGGAAATAGACGGGGTTTTGGGCGTAAACTCAACCAGCAAATGCACATGGTCTGCTTCACCGTTAAATTCAACCAGCTCAGAATCAAAGCTCCCGCAAATTTCAGAAAAAATATCTTTCAGTCTTGTTAAGTGCAAAGCTCCCAGAACTTTCTTTCTGTATTTTGTGACAAAAACAATGTGGCAATGCAGGCTGTAAGCACTGTGCCGACCTTTCTTTACTTCCTGCATACTGATATTTTATAATCCGTATTATGGGCTATTATATATAGCATATAAGATATCACACTGATTGCATAAATGAAGATTATCAAGGCATATAAGTACAGACTGGACGTAACGCCAGAGCAGCATGAAAGGATTATGCAGCTCTGCGGTACATGTCGTTTTGTCTGGAATAAAGCCCTGAGCATCTGCAATGAAAAATGGAAGTCTGGCGAAAAAATTCCATCCTCTTACACCATGCACAAATGGCTTCCTACATGGAAAAAAGAAGAGGAAACCAGTTTTTTAGCCCAAGGTAACGCTGTAGCTTTGCAGCAAAAATTAAATGACCTTGGAGCTGCTTGGGGGAAGCATTTTGATGATCTTGCAAAGCTCAAAGCAGGAAAAATGAAAGAGGTTAAGTTTGAGAAGCCTTGCTTCAAACAGCGCAACAAAGACTCCCATAATTCCATTCGTATCATGCAGTTTTCAAAATACTGTAGAATAGAAAACCGCAGGGTGAAGCTCCCCAGTAAGTTAGGCTGGGTAAGATTCCGCAAATCCCAAGAAATTTGTGGGGAAATCAAAAACTGTACAATCACCCGTAAATCAGGACACTGGTTTATCAGTTTCCAGACTGAGCAAGAGCGGCTTGATCCGGTACACCCCTCTGAAAAGATTGTGGGTCTTGATATGGGGGTTAAGAAATTCGTAACCCTTTCGACTGGCGAGAAATATAAACCCTTAAACTCGTACAGGAAGCATGAGAAAAAGCTTGCCAGTGAGCAAAGGAAGCTTTCTCGAAAGGTGAAATTTTCTGAAAACTGGAAAAAGCAGAAACGTCGTATTAACAGGATTCACAGCAAGATAGCTAATTGCCGATCCGATTACCTCCATAGAGCCTCATACGAAATCAGCAAAAACCACGCAATAATCGTCATTGAGGATTTAAAGGTGTCGAATATGTCAAAATCAGCAAAAGGCAATGCTGAGAATCAGGGTAAAAACGTAAAGGCAAAATCGGGTCTTAATAAGTCTATTCTTGATCAAGGATGGTATGAGTTCAGACGACAGCTCGAATATAAGCAGGCTTGGCGAGGTGGTGAGGTTATCGCTGTAAACCCGGCATACACAAGTCGAACCTGCCCTGAAGAGTCCTGTCGTTACGAGTCAAAAGAAAACAGACCGAATCAAGAAACATTCAGGTGCGTTAAGTGTGGGTATGAAAATAACGCCGACATTGTTGGCGCACTGAATGTATTAAGTATTTGGGAGCTGGGTCACAGCTTGTCAGCCTGTGGAGAGGGTTCGTTGGAGTCCTCTGAGAAACAGGAACCACGGCGAAATCGTAAGAGAGTAGCCGCCTAGTAATAGGAATCCCCCAGCGACCTAGAGGGTGTCTTAAAAGCCAAAATTCAAACCCAGTGAGGCGCTTTGCTCGGTGTAGAATGACACTTCATTGGGACTCTTTCCCAGCTGTCCATTTTTTCTATAAATGGGTGACACTTCTCAAACAACGCCCAGAGAAGCCAGTTGTACCATAAAATAGCGTAAATATTGGCCTTTACAGCCCTACTCAGGTTGTAAGCCAGCAAGTGCAAACCAAATTCCAGTTTAACCTTTTCCAGCCCCTTGCGACGGAAGCGGTTTAATCCCTGTACATCCCGTAAATAGGCAAACACAGGTTCAACCATCGCCTTCCTTTTGCTGAAAGACTTTTTGGCTTTCGGATGCTGCATAACCTGCCTCAGTGCATCTTTAGCATCATCCATTGCATAGCGCTTTATGCGCCGCCCCTTCTTATTGCTCGTGCATTTATCTTTGAGAAGGCAGCCTTCGCAAGGCCCATTGCCATATATCTTCTGCTCCTTTGTGCGAGCGCTCCCTTTTATCTTACCAATGGGAGTCAACTCTTTTCCTGCAGGGCAACGATAAACGTCATTGGTTTCATCGTAATAAAAATGTCCCTTCTGGAACTTTTTGGATTCTTTGGGTTTGCCTGGTTCTTTACCCTCAGGGCATAGCAGGCTGATATCGTGCTCCAGACTGGTTGCAATGACTTCATCATTAAAATAACCAGCATCCAATAGCATTTCATCGACTGGTTTACCCGTGATCTGCATTGACTGATCAAGCATTGGATTTACGACAGTAGTTTCATTGGTAGGGTCTACAGCCTGAGCCAGTACCACCCGCTTGTTATTAGCTAATACGGATGGCTTGTAACTCGTTGTGTACCCTCGCCCCCGTTTCATCTTTTGGACAACAGCTTCAGGCTCTGTAGGGCTTACGACAGCACTTTCTGACTTACCGTTCTTCTTTCGCTTCGCGTTGCGTTCAACGACTGCTTCGAGAGCACTGCTGGCCATCTCCAGATTCTTTTGGCTTTCAGGGCAATCTGGATGGTTGTCAGCTTGCGTTTGTGCTGCTTCATGCACCTGTTGCGCAGCTTCCTGCTTCATCAGGTTGTAATTTGAGCAAGCGGCTTCTATAACGGTCCCATCACCAGCCAGACAACTTCCATCGGAGTCTGTTTTTTTGAGAACGGCTCGTGTCAGGCTTTCAAAGAAAGCACCGGTCATGGACTCGCTGTGCATATTGATGAAGCGACCAATAATGGCATGGTCTGGAAAAATCCCTCCGGTAACCCACATACAGCCAAGATCGACACGGGCTAATCGTTCCAGAGTTCTCAACGAGGTAATGCCTTGCATAATGCCATAGAGAATCAAACCCATCATATTACGGGGTGAATAAGGAGGACGTCCTTCTAATGCATACCTTTGCTCAAAATCAGACCAGTCCTGTTCATCAAGAAGGGATGCAACGGTAAAAGGTGTTTTTTGACCGGTTAGTTCAAGGTGCTCTTTCAGGTTAGTGTTGCCAAGAGTGATTGCGTTGGGGTCAGGAGCAACAAAACGTCGTTTGCCTGTTTTGTTGGCTGATCTTTTGGATTCATCCTGTTTTTTGTGATCAGAACTACTGGCTGTACCTGAAAAAATATCGAGCTGTGGAGCAGTATTAATTTTTATTTGAGTTCTTGTCGTCATGCTGAAGCCGGTAAAGCTACTTGAATATACAGATTACCGGCTTGTAGTAGGTTTTGCGACACCCTCCCTAGCTGGGGGAGGATGTCAAGGTTTAAAAGAGATTGTCATCGTCGATCGTTCTGAATACCGCCTCGGTGTTGCCAAAGCTCTTGGGGCTATCCCATTCAGAGCGGAGAGTGGTGAGCTGGGAGACTTCCTTCAGGAACGACATGGCTCTACTCAACTGATGGGTATGCCTGTTCCAGACTCTGATCTCTATTTCGAAGCAACAGGCGTTGGTCCTGTTTTCCAGCAGGCAGTGAACCTGTCTAAAAGGGGTGGGCGACTGGTTGTTGTCGGTGTTCATAAACAGCCCGTTCAGCTGGATCTGGTCAATGTTCTGATTCGGGAGCTGACAATTACCGCTTCCATGGCCTATCCCACCGAGTTTCCAAAAGTGATTGAAATGCTGGAAAGCGGGCAGGTTGATACTCGGTCAATGATCAGCCAGCGGTACTCTCTGCAAGATTTTGAAGAGGCATTGAACACTGCCAAGAACCCGGAAAGTGCTATTAAAGTATTGGTGAACTGCCAGCAATATTGATCTCAATAAGAACAAGGAAAAACTATGATCAACGCAAGAGCAGAATATAATTTCAGCGGAGCCAGAGTTTTAGTGACCGGGGGGAGCAATGGTATTGGATACGGTATTGCTTCAGCCTTTGCTGCCGCCGGTGCTCAGGTGACAATAACCGGCACCAGAGAAGCGTCTCAAGAGTACGACAACGACTTGTCTGCCTTCACCTATCAGTCACTGAAAGTAGAAGACAGGAGTGCTATTCAGTCTTTGGCGGATAATCTGGAAGGTTTGGATATTCTTATCAATAATGCCGGAGCCAGTTTGCCCGGAGGTCAAGATGAGTGGAATCCTGAGGTGTTTGATCAGGCATTGAGAATTAATCTAACGTCGACATTTGATCTGGCCAGTGCCTGTAAGCCCCATTTAACAAGGAGTGAGCTGCCTGGTGGAGCCTCCATTATTGGTATAGCTTCCATGACATCCTTTTTTGGTCATGAAATGGTACCAGGCTATGGAGCGGCAAAAGCAGGGTTGGTGCAATTGAGTAAAACGCTGGGGATCAGCTGGGCTCAGCATGGTATTCGTGCCAATGCCATTGCAGCTGGAATGATTGATACCCGTATGACATCTGTTATGAAAGACATTCCTGAAATGAATGATCCCATCATGAATCGCACCCCTATGAAGCGATGGGGAACGCCAGAAGACATCGCCAGTGCAGCGCTGTTTCTGTCCAGCCAGCATGCCAGTTACATTACCGGTCAAACATTGATTGTGGACGGAGGCTACTCAGTATTTGGCTGAGCGAACTCAGCCAAATAGACAAACTGTGTCGGGTGATATGTTGTTATTTACTATGAAAATGCAGCTTATCCGGGCTCTGTAGAGATCTTCATGTTTCGGGGTGAGCTGCATTTTCCGCTCATGGCTGTTTGGAAACAATATGCCAGACATTCTTGACGCCGTCGCCAGTGGTGTCACCGGGAGTCTTGTCTTTGAACCAGCGGTAGAGAGGTTGTCCCTGGTACGCCCACTGGTAAGTATCATCATTACGTTTAACGATACTAAAGCCACCAGAAACCTTGATGTTGCTGATTCCGTCTTTTGTCAGATCAGCATTGACGTATGCCGGCGGCCACTTAACCGCACAGTCACCGTAGCAATTGGATTGGTTCTGCTGATCTTTGTCGAAGGTGTACAAAGTTCTGTTCTGGGAATCGACCAGAAAACGCTGCTGGCCGTTATTATACAGCTTGACTGTAACATCATCTGCTCGTGCTAAAGGCCATACACCCTTAACGCCAGCACCTGTGATGTCACCCTGCTTCTTGTCTTTGAACCAGGTGTACAGTGGCATGCCATTTTTAGCCCACTGCTCGGAGCCATCACTTCTTTTTATCTTGCTGAATCCAGGAGTACTGGCAAAGTACTCGCTGCTTTTACCTTCCGCTATAAACGGTGGCCATTTGACAGCGCAATCGCCTTCACAGACGGATTTGCCATCGCTGTCTTTTGCAAAGGTATAAAGTGTCATACCACTGTTATCTACATAGACGTCACCCATAGAGGTGTTTGTAGACATATCAGACGCCCATACTGATGCGCTGCTCAGTACAGTGGCCATAACCATCGTTATGAATCGAGGTTTCATTGTTTAAAGTATCCCTGGGGTATTGGGTTCACGAGAAGTAGCCATGAGTGGAAACAATTCACTACCCACAGCGACGATTTTTTTTTCAAAAACAAAAAAAGGGCTGAAGGCAGGGGACCTTCAGCCAATACACACAGACGTTGAGCTCGGGGCAGGTGTTAGCGAGTCCAGCCCAGAGTTGCTACCAGTTTTTCCCCCTCATTACTGTTCAGGAATTTAACGAAATCGGCGGTTGCCGGGTCAGCTTTTGGAGACACTGCAATATTCATGTCCCGGTAAATCGTTCTGTCTTTATCCAGTTCTACGTAGTCCGCCTTTCCTGGGTTAGTCAGAGGCCAGTCGATCCAGGTTATCCAGGCATCGCCCTGGTTATTGAATTCCTTAAAGCCAGCACCGCTGCCTTTTTCGAAAGCAATAATGTTATTTCTCAATTGTTGAATATCTTTGAGGGAGCCTTCGCGGCCCGCGATATCTTCCCAGACACCAGTACCGGACGTGTTGTAAACACCCTTGCCTTCGGTAACAACAACCTTGGTACCTGGCTTCAGCAGATCATCAAAGCCTTGAATGTTCTTGGGGTTGCCCTTTTTAACCGCAATGATGGCTCGGCGGATGTAAACAGGCTGAACATCTTTCTGGGTAATGAAGTGGTAGTTTTCCAGGTAAGCAGTAATGGACTGCTCAGATGAACCAAAGATGATGTCGGCCTTAGCCTGAGCATCACGGGTCCATTTCTTTTCAGGTCCAAAAATGACTTCTACCTTTTGGCCTGTTTTCTTTTCATAGGCTTCAGCGACTTTAATCAGAGCGGAGTGAGGGCCACCCGGACCGTAGAGTCTGATTACACCATCAGCAGGATGATGCTGAATAGAAGCGTCGTAGAACATACCCTCACGGTCATCCATGTTGTCCATAACCGTAGTGGCAGAAGCTATGGAGGAGGCTGTTAGAGTAGCCAGGGCAATAGAGGTCGCCAGTGCTTTAATTTTTTTCATACCTAAGGTCTCACTTGAGGGTACTGGTTATTCGGTTTGTTCAAATCGTTTTGATTTTTAAATCGTTGACAGCTGGCATAGCTCGGCGTGGGCCAACCATCAGCAGGCCAGAAGATTTCATGGGCAGTGCCCGGATCTCTGTACCGTTTTTTTCACTGGAGTAACTACCCTGCTGGGCAATAGCTTGTCGAACTTCCGGGTTTCTGAAGAGTACTGACTCATTTATGCGATATTGGAAGACGATGTCTTTGCCGCTGCGCATGGCATATACCTGAGCGGGAGCTCCCCCTATAGAAGTTTCCCAACTGGACAGAAGGGTTCCTCCAGGCCAGCTGGCAGGTGCTTCCGTTAATTGCTGTGACACAGGCAGTATGTCTTGCTGAGCTGTCTGATATTCAGACAAAGCGTCTGCCACCATAGGAATATTGCTATGAGGGACATTGGGTATCTGTTGCATATACAGAGTCACAACCAGAGCAAAAGCAGTTGCCCAGCCTCCGGTTGAAAATGCCAGTTTCAACCATTGACGTTCCAGCCATCGTGCTGGCGTAGAAACTTTGGGCGTTTGCCGCTGAGTTTCTACTGTGTTTTGAGGCTGCTCGGTGATTCGGTCCAGCTTTTCATGCAGGCTGGCAGACATTCTTTCCAGGGGCAGTGAACTCAAGTGATGACTCAGTGAAAACTGTCTGGCAAGGTCATCCCGGCAGAGCCTACAACCTGCCAGATGTGCCTCTACAATCATTACTTCGTCGTCTTCCAGTTCGTTATCGGCATAGCCTGCCAACAAGTCCTGTAAAGCTGTGTGCAGTTCCTGCCATTTAGTATCTTCAGTGTTGTAGGAAGCGTTCATGACATACCTCCTGTTGATTTTGCACGAACATGGTTTGAGCTGTTATTGCTCGATTTGATTATTATGCTGGATAGCATTCTTCTTGCTCTGGAGAGGCGGCTCATAACCGTGCCTTTTGGAATACCAAGGATTTCACTGATTTCCAGATAACTGAGCCCTTCTACATCTCTGAACAGGAGAACTTCGCGAAACTCGGAAGGCAGGGTTGAAATAGCAGTTTTCACCTGCTCCTGGTTCTGTTTCTGCAGCAGTTCTTCAAAGGGGCCAGCAGCGGAGGAGGAATGTTTTTGCAGCTCCTCATCCTCAACACTGACAACCGGTGCGAGCTGTGCTCTTCTTGATTCCCGTCGTACGTCATCAACAATGACGCTATGAAGTATTTTCAGTAGCCAGGCATAGACCGTTTCTGTCTCTTTGAGATCAGAGAAGTGTTTCCAGGCTTTCAGCATACTCTCCTGCACCCAGTCTTCAGCTCGCTGTCGCGAGTCTGTCTGGCGCACAGCTACAGAGAACAAACGATCACGCCAAGGTGTCGTTAGTTGTTGAAACTGTTGTGCAGTGTGAGACATGGATACACCAAAAAGATTACTCACCCTTAAAGACGGAGCGAGTTCCTTATTTATTCCTGAGTTTTTAAAAAATAGTCAGATTTTTTTAGATCAGCATTATTTTAAGGCTGAAAAATACGGGGTTAAGCAGGATATCTTCCTTTAAAGAAAGGGGGAGAGCTGCAGGGGTAGCAGGCTCGGGACGTATTTAAACGAGTGCGAAAATTTTATGAAGTATCCGGTTCTTGCTAACTCTTTTTTTGGCTGACACATTTTGTCGTTCATTGTATGGGTAAGACGACAAAATGCTGTTATTGAGGGAAAGGAGTCAGGAACCTGACGGGCAACGTTCTTTAATGTTTGGAAGCGTCCGAAAGAGCGCGTACCCGTGTTTCTGCAGTTTTACCCAGCTCCTAGCCTTCTTTACCGGAAGTATCGGCTTTTTTACCGTACACAATGACATTGGATGAATGATCAATGGGTGCCTGGATATTAAGCACAATCTTCTTGATAGAGCGGTAGTGATCAGGGATCGGAAATTCTCTCGTTTCCAGTCCTGCCAGGATCAGCTTTTGAACACTCAGCTTGATAACATGTCCATCACTCATATGAACCTTGGCAGAGCGGATCTTCAAATTCCCCCGGGTAACATGGAATTTCAGTGTTTTGTAGGGAATGGTTTTAGCTTCAGCAGCAATACGGATGGTCGTGGTGTCATCCGTCGGGATGATTTGCTTCTCACCTATTCTTTGCCAGTCTCCGTCTGAGGCTGCCTGCAGTGTCATGGAAAACACAAGCACAAGAGTGGCCAGGAGGGACTGATAAAGTCGGGTTGGGGTTTGTAATCTCATCTTATACTCCTTACTTCTCATAACGCATTGACTGCGAAAAAATGCACTTTACGGAAGGCAAGGAAAGAACGTTTTCTCAAGCCTTCTGAAAGGAATAGAGACTATTAAATAGTGATAGAGCCTAGAGCCTAGCTGGTTTTGGTTGCTTTGTTGTCATTTTTTAAACTGACCACCGTTCAAATTTATGGAGGCAGAGCTTTCCGCTCAGGGCTGGAAACAGTTGCAGTAAACCGTTCCATTGCTTGTGGCGTGAAAGCCTTTATGAAACTCATGGCTGTTTAGATTGGGTTACCGATTTTTCTGAAGACGTCCATTGCATCGGGAACTTCATTGAGAACTGGAATTTTTTTCCGGTTTCTCCATGAGGTTGATACATCTGTTCAGTCCAACTGAGTGAACCCTGTTTGTCGAGAATCAAAACACTGGTGTTACGGGTTCCGTAATGTTCGCTGGCTATAAAGCAACTGGATAAAAACTTTTCCCGCTCTTGTCCCACTCCGGTTTCCGGCAGCTGGTCATCAGGCGCTTTTGAGCCGTTATGCATCATGGCAATCAGCGCTTCAGGTTCGGGCTTTGGCCGCTCTTCGACATGCTGGGTCAGCCCTTGTCGAACGTTCTCCAGCTTGGGCCAAGGCGTATTAAGGAGGTGGTTGCTGAGGGCATGGTATCCCGGCTTAAGAGAGATAATACTGCCCATACGGTTGGAGTAGTAATACAAACCACTGGAATCGCCCACCAACAGGTTAAATCCGGAGTATTGCTCAGCAGAACTGTGAATCACGCTAAGGTATTCTTTGGATGAAAGGTCACTGCTCAGAAAGTTACTGACCAGATGGCCCCGGGAAAGTGTTCCAGGTTGAATAGGCAGTTCCCGATAGTTGGTGACAGCAGCAATGCGGCCTCTACGACTCAGAGCCAGCCAGCTGCCCCCGGCCTCGATATCACGACCCCCAAGAATTTCAGGGTTATCTTCCCAGAAGTGCACTGTTTTTGCGGGTCGCTCATAAAACTCATCGCGGTTGGCGACCAGAATCAGTGGATATTGGGCATCCGGTTGCCAGGACAGGGAAATCAGACACATAGCTAGAAATCATCTCTTGTTTTTATCAACGCTGCTGATGTCACACAAGCAGCCATGAGCGGGAAATGAGGCTCACCCCGTAACATGAAAATGGCTACATGGCTATGATAGAGCTGCATTTTCATAGTAAACAGCTGTGAGCTGGAAATGTCATTGGGTGCTACTGATGAAAAGATATAACGACATTCTCTTAACAAAAAGATATACGTTGTTTTTGCTTACTCTGATTCAAAGGGTATCACATTCATTTAGTGCTTTTCTGGCCACTAACAGAATCGGCTCCTGAACTGTTTTTATTTCGGCTTTGTTATTTTGCTGTTCGAGCAAACGTGCCAGCCACTTTCTGTCTCGCAGTGTGTCGAAGCTTCGAATGATTGGGGCTTGTTCCAGAAAATATGCGAGAGCTTCCTGGGTATATCAGGGGCTGGGAGCCTGTCTGCCACAGATCAGTTGGGATTCATAATGGGTAAATGCTATTTAATGCCACTTAATGTCATTTCTTATTAAACTGGAGAAGATAATCTATAGCAGAGGGGGAAAGATTATGAGTAAAACGCTAACCGCTGCTGTGATCCAAATGTGCTCTGGACCTGATGTTCAGGCCAATCTCAAACAAGCTGATGATCTTTTATCAGGTATGGCATCGACTGCAGATATTATTGTACTACCCGAATGTTTTGCCCAAATGGGAGGTGATATTCCTGCTTTGGGCAACAATACCTGTGTGGTCAGAAACTGGATGTCTCATGTGGCCCGCCAATCCAAAGCCTGGCTGGTAGGTGGTTCTATTCCGTGTGTGGTGAATGAGGGAGAGAACAGCAGGGCTTCCTGTTTTGTTTATGATCCTGAGGGTAATGAGGCCACTCGGTATGACAAGATTCATTTGTTTAATGCGGACGTATCGGACGGTACACGTCGCTATCGGGAGTCTGACGATTATTCTGCAGGAACGGGTCTGAGTGTGGTGGATATGGAGTTCGCCAAAACCGGCTTAACTATCTGTTATGACGTGCGTTTTCCTGAGCTGTATCGACAGCTGAGAGTAAAGGGGGCAGACATTATTACGGTACCTTCTGCATTTACCCGAGTGACGGGGCAGGCTCACTGGGAGCCTTTGTTACGGGCTCGTGCTATCGAAAACCAATGTTTTGTACTGGCAGCTAATCAGGGTGGAACCCATCCGAGCCAGAGAGAAACCTGGGGGCACAGTATGATAATTTCACCCTGGGGTGAAGTTTTGGCTGAAGCAGAAGAAGCTCCCTGTGTGCTGATGGCTGAGCTGGATATAAAAGCACTAAAGGAGGTCAGGCAGCAAATGCCCTGTTTTGATCATCGAGTGTTATGAAAGAGCTGTTTCTATACTTGCAGTAATCTACAGCGAATGACAGGGCGTCATAATGCCAAGCAAGGGAATCAATATTTTTGGCAGTATGGGGAGCATTTCATCCTCTACGAGCTCTACCAATTCGGATTGGGAAATTGATCCTGATGATGAGTTGAATCTAGCGACCGGAAAGCCGCTGGAGCTTAACAAGAAAATAGGTGCTTTCAGGGCCAGAACGGCTAAAGAAATCGAGAGCAAGCAGAAGTATCTTGGGCCTCCAGAAGCGTTCAAAGAAAACGGACCCGTCAGAAATCAGCGTTTAAAATATATCTGGCTGCGAGGCGTGGGTAAGTTGATAGGGCTGTTCGGCAGGGAGACACCGGTCTATCACAAGCCTATAAAAGATATCGTCTACCCACAGCCCAAGCCGGAAAACCTGACAAAACCGGATGACGCTCAGGTGGACATTTTTACTTCGGATAGAAACCTTGCGAGTTATCTGACCGGCTCTGAGCCGGTATTTGTTCGCACTGAAAGTGATCGTCCTCTCTTTAATGCCAGTGAACCCATACCTGAAGATGTCAGGCAGTCCGATAGCAGAGCCACCTGCTATTTATTAAGTGCTCTGGCTTCTTATGCTGCGTCTCCTGTGGGTAAACAGCTGCTGTTGAACAATATCCATCCTTTGAAGCCCGGTTATGCTCTGGTTAAATTCCATGATCCCAGTTTGGAGCAGGCTATTCAGGTTATGGTGAAAACCGATCGCCTGATTGATCAGAAAGGAGCCGATCTTTATTCCTTTGACAATGATAGTCGTTCAAGTTGGGTTGGTACGGTAGAAAAAGCGTTTCATTCCTTTAGAACGTCTATGAAGGAAAGAATTGAAAGCTTTAACCGGGTTGCAAAGAGTGAGAAAGATGGAGAGGCAGAAATCCATTACCAGGCACTTTTGCAGGATTTGATTGATAAAGGTGAAGACCATACGACTCTGGATCATTCCCATATTTTTAAAGCCATCCGTTTTTTGCCACCTATGCCGGAGTGTGCAGACCCTCCTGAAGGTTTGGTTCAGGATCTTCACTCACCAGTCCTGTTTAACCAGGATGATCTTTCAGACAAGCGAAGTCTGGAGTTGTTAAAAGCCAATGTGGATAACGGTGTCCCGATGATTCTTGGAACACGCAGTGATGCTGCGGGGATAGTGAATGCCATCTACTCGGGTACTCCCACTGATCATGCCGTAGCGGTTTTAGGGCCGGCTACAACCTTGGTGGATGGGAAACCTGTTGAAGGATTGCTGATCTATGACACTTATGGTGATTCTCTGGATGGAAATAGCGAGGTCGATCATTACTCGCCAACGTTGAAAAGCAAAAGACAGGACAGTGGTATTGACTCAATGGTCTCGAAAAGCCCCGTATCAGAGTTTGAAGCGGCCTTTGAATGGGTTGATATTACCGATGCGCCCTCGCCCGAAACAGACCCTGATCTGGATGGGTTTGATGTTGTAGGCCTTGATGATCTGCTGGATGAAAGTGAGGTAGATAGTGACTTTGGTTTTGAGAAAGTGGAAGGATTTGAAGAAAAGCAGTTATTGACCAAAGCTTCTGGTAGAGCGGTTCGGTTTTTCCCATACAGTGATTTGCACAAGTACTTTTCCCGGGGTGCCACTGCAGTTGGAGGATTAAGGCCAAAGTCGTCTTAAACCTGAGTTCCATTACTGCTGCAGTGGCTATTGACTATAAAAATGCGAACCTGCAGCCGTTTTCATGTTTCGAGCTAAGCCGCATTTCCCGCTCATGGTTGTCTNTAAAATCCAGAAAGAGCGGCCATCTTTTCCACTGAATTTGCTTAAATAGGTCAACTATTCGCAAAAATTCAGTGAAAAAGCTGACTCGTTCTACTGAATTTTATGCTCGGACGCTATTCTCGGTCAGCCTCCTAGTGCGCATAATTAGCCAGTGTTTCCAGTAATCTTCTCTGGGTATTTCTACGACGCTGACCTCTTGAGGGCTTGTTTTGTAGATAATGACCATCGCTTTGTAACTGCCAGCTGCAGGTATTGTCTGACAGGTATAGCTCCAGCTCCTTCTTACGAAAGCGGGTGACCAGGCTGAGTCGCATGTATTGTGGATGCCCGTCATCGTTTGTTTGTACTGCTGCCACAAAGGGATGCTTGTTTTCTGAGCCTCGACCGCGTTTGCCGCCATGCTTTTCACCTCCCCAATAGGCATCATCGATTTGCACACCGCCTGTGAGTGGATGACGGTTGTCACGCTCTTCATCACTTGCATGAGCTTATGTTTCAAGCGCCATGAAGCGTTGTAAGAAATGCTCAGCTGGCCTGACAACGCCGAGGTAGAGATTCCATTTTTGGTCTGTGTCATGAGAAACATGGCCAGAAACCAGGTTCTGAAAGGCAGCTTGGTCGATACCATAATGGTGCCAGTGGTCAGAGAAGTCTGGTGATGACAGTGATTGCACTGGTACAGTTCACGGTCTTGAGAACACAATGTTCTTTTGACTTACACATTGGGCACTCAAACCCGGCAGGCCAGCGCTACCGAAAGAATTAATCCCGGCATTTCGATTCTTCATCATAAAGTTCGAAAAACCGAATCAGACTCAACCCTTGCTGAAACTGAATCTTATTCTTGGCCATGACAGACCTTATACAGGCCGGAAACCATTGTCGTCAGTTTAGACGGTTATAGGGCTTTTAGTGGGCTTAGGTAAGGTGGTAATCAGGTAATGATTTTCATCCATTAATCATGGACAAAAGACTTAAAGACCTAAAGACGTGAGGTTCATTCTATATTGGAGAAGACTAATAATTGACCTACGCTTATCGGGTTATGTCAGCTCTTATTTTTGGGATTATGAAAATATTTGAACCACATATTATGAGTTTTGTGAAATGCATCAGGGTAAAATGAGGGTGTTTTTTTTATTCGTGTTTGGATGGTGTTTGGCTACGGAGTCTGTTGTATGTCATTCAACAGAACACGATAGCACTATTTCTGCTTTTTTATTGTTTTTCAGTATTATCAAGTTAATGCCTTATACCGAAGTTAGTTTAAAAAGTGATGAGAATGGATTAGATCCCTTATATTCAGGTGTGTCAGGCTTCTCAATGAAAAAAAATATTGACGATCATTCTTTGTTTAATTCTGTCATCTTGTTGCCTTATGTTGAAAAAACTAAAAATGGAAATTCTAAGGGGCATTCCAGCCAAAGTAAAACAGGAGTAGCACTTGGTGCTACAGGAATAACACCCGGTGCTACAGGAATAACATCTGGTGCTACAGGAATAACACCTGGTGCTACAGGAGTAACGTCTTGTGCTTCAGAAGGCGGTGGCGGAGACCCGGACGATGGCAGCAGTACTTGTGTTGCAGAAGAATTAAAACTACCAGTGTGTTTTATTTGTCTGGAAGTTCTCCATGTCAATGATGTTTGGTATACCAGAGACTGTAATCAACCCTTGTGTGTTAATTGTGGTGAAAAATTTTGTCAAGCTGCTTCCAGATGCCTTTGTGGAAAAAATGCAGATATAATAATAGCCTGTTCTGAGTGTAGGGAAGTTGAAGATTTTAGAACCTCTTTTGATTTTTATTATCATGCTATGAAGCATCAGAAATCGAGGACAGGAATCACTCTTGAGTTACGATACAAAAATAATGGGCAGAATAAAGTAGTTGTATTATGTGGAGTGAGGGATAAAGTTACGAAAATGATCGATAAAGAGTTTATTACCATCTTTTGTCCCTTTCCTGAGTGTTGTAATGCTCCTTTTGTTGGAGGAGAAAAATTTAGTATACATTATAAGGCTGTGCATTCTTGGGAACCTGATGTTTGTCAACTGAGTGAGGGCTGTGATAAAAAGCAGGGAGAATATCACTCTCTTTTATACCATGCTATTGCTGAACTTGAGATCAAGGTAGGCGATTGTTTTGAGCTTTATGTGAATGAATGGTGCGACTTTCTTAAAAATATTCCGGGTAGATTTATCAAAAAATGGCTTTGCACTGAATGTGAGTCAGCAGGGTATAATCGAGAGAGTTTTAATCCCAAGAGGCTTATTTTTAAGTACGATTCTTATGATGAATTTTGTGAGCATATAAGAGAGTACCATACTTGCCACTTTGAACAAGCTGACACTTGTCATCGTGTTTACAGTTGTGATGGTATTACTGATTCTAAAAGGGAAATTTCTTATCCTAAAATGTATCGTCTGATCAAAAAGGAAGAATGTTCTGCTGGAATAAGACAATAAGTGCAATCGACTGAAATTTTAGAAATGAGTCAGCTACTGGTACATTTCGTAGCTCTCACACTCAGAAATGGAAGTCAGAATGAGTTTACCATTCGGACAATACAAGCAGCTGACTCTCGGTCAATGATACCAGATACAGGCACTGCTTGGAATGAGTTGCTTACAAGGCTTGTGATTACAATGACTTGGAATATCTGTATCTGAAAATTAGGCAGGAAGCTCTGAAATGATCAGCGAACCTGCGAAAGAGCCGTTTTTCCCATACAGTGATTTGCACAAGTACTTTTCCCGGGGTGCCACTGCAGTTGGAGGATTAAGGCCAAAGTCGTCTTAAACCTGAGTTCTTCTACTGCTGCAGTGGCTATTGACTATAAAAATGCGAACCTGCAGCCGTTTTCATGTTTCGAGCTAAGCCGCATTTCCCGCTCATGGTTGTCTAGGAGGCTGACCGAGAATAAACAGCCCGGCCTAAAATCGAGAAAGAGCGGCCATCTTTTCCACTGAATTTGCTTAAATAGGTCAACTATTCGCACAAATTCAGTGAAAAAGCTGACTCGTTCTACTGAATTTTATGCTCGGACGCTATTCTCGGTCAGCCTCCTAGTGTGCATAATTAGCCAGTGTTTCCAGTAATCTTCTCTGGGCATTTCTACGACGCTGACCTCTTGAGGGCTTGTTTTGTAGATAATGACCATCGCTTTGTAACTGCCAGCTGCAGGTATTGTCTGACAGGTATAGCTCCAGCTCTTTCTTTACCCGGGCGGCAAGCTTGGGTTCTTCAATAGGGAAGCAGGTTTCAACACGCATATCCAGATTTCGCACCATGCCGTCAGCACTGGAGCAATAAACTCTGAAACGGTCATCATTCTCAAAGTAGAAAACGCGGGTGTGTTCAAGAAAACGTCCAACAATCGAACGTACCTGGATGTTTTCAGAAAGCCCCGGAATACCTGGGCGCAGACAACAGATACCACGAATGATCAAGCGAACTTCAACGCCCGCTTGAGACGCTCGGTAGAGTGCCTTGATCAAGTGGCTTTCAGTCAAAGAGTTAACCTTGATAATCACTCGGGCGGGTTTGCCTTCTTTGGCATTCACAGCTTCCTGATTGATCAGCTCGATCAGGCTTTTCTTCAAAGTGAAAGGGGCATGGAAAAGTTTACGCACCCGAACAGCTTTGCCCATACCTGTCAGCTGTTGAAAAATCTTCCGGACATCATTGGTTATGTCTTTATCACAGGTTAGTAAGCTGTAGTCGGTATAGAGCCTGGCGTTACCAGCATGATAATTACCTGTGCCGAGGTGTGCGTACCGCTGTATCTTTTTGCCTTCCCTGCGAACAATGAGAATCAATTTGGCGTGGGTTTTATAGGCAACCACTCCATATACGACAACGGCTCCGGCTTCCTGAAGTCTTCTTGCCAGTGCCAGATTTTCTTCTTCGTCAAAGCGAGCCCTGATTTCTACGATGACGGTTACTTCTTTACCCTTTCTTGCTGCTTCTACCAGAGCATCAACCATTTCTGATCGTGCACCGGTCCGGTACAGTGTCTGACGAATAGCCAGAACGTTAGAGTCGGTAGCAGCCTGACGCAGCATATCCACAACAGGAGTGAATGATTCGAAAGGGTGATGCAGCAGAATATCTGATTTGCGGATGGCATCCAGCACATTGACCGAACGGGTGCTTCGGGTTTGCAGTGCTTTGGGATAGCCGGGTGTAAAGCTCGGGAATGTCAGGTGTTCGAATTCCGGCGAGACTTCGTTGCACACAGACATCATTCGGGTCAGGTTGACTGGACCATCAACACGGTAAAGCTCATTGTCAGTCAGACCAAATTCTTTCAAAAGGAAGTCGACCAGAGGCTTAGGACAGTTATCCACAACCTCCAGGCGAACAGTCTCACCATAACGGCGGGAAAGCAGTTCACCTTGCAGGGCTTTAGCAAGGTCTTCTACTTCGTCTTCAAGGTCGAGATCACTGTTTCGGGTCAGTCGAAACTGGTAACAACCTTTTATGGTCATGCCCGGAAAAAGATCCTGCATATGCAGGTGAATGATGGACGACAAAAATACATAGTTCTTGCCGCCCTTATCACAGACTTCATCAGGCAGTTCAACAACTCTGGGCAATGATCTTGGTGCCGGAATGATCGCCATACCGGTTTCACGGCCAAAAGCGTCTTTTCCTTCCATGGCCACAATAAAGCAGAGCAGTTTGTTGGCCAGTCTTGGGAAAGGGTGGGCCGGGTCCAGACCAATGGGACTGATGATAGGCATCACTTCGTTATAAAAGAAGCGCTTGATCCAGGCTTTCTGTTTGTCATTCAACTGATGACGACGAACAAATCGTATGCCTTGCTTGGCCAGTCTGGGCAGCAGTTTGTCGTTCAGTATTTCATACTGCAGTTGAACACTTTCCTTGGCCTGATTACTGATTTCTTTCAGAACTGCCTGAGGGCCCAGGCCATCCAGACCTACCTGTTCACGGGCAAACTCTACCTGTTGCATCAGTCCTGCAACACGGATTTCAAAAAATTCATCCATGTTAGAGCTGTATATCAGCAGGAAGCGGAGGCGCTCAATAAGAGGGTGATCGTCGTTCAATGCCTGTTCAAGAACACGGCGGTTGAATTGCAGGTGGCTTAGCTCCCTGTTGATGTAGTATTCCGGGTTACTGAGGTCTGTAATACGTGGAGTCGGAACTGCAGGCTCCAGATTCTCTTTGGTGCTGGCTTGGGGTTCGGGGAGTTCCCGGTCTTGTGAGTTATCCATGGGACCTCTTGCTGAAAATATTTTTATCCTGTGACGATAAATGCAGGTTTATGCGTGTATTTTACCAGATTTAAATGAAGTTCTAATGAATTGCAGGCAGATGTGTCAATTAGCTTTAAGTGGATTGTCTTAATTTGCAACTGTTATTACGTATTGTTTAGAAATGAATAAAAATCCAAAATCACCTAACTCCTTGTTTTTATTGCGTGTTATACGACATGAAGATCAATATGTTCTCAGTTTTTAGAGCGTCAGCTTTCGCTGTTGCAATGTCTTCTACTATGGTAGTGGCCAGCTCAGAGGTTAGTCAGTCACAGACTGATTTTGAGCAGTTTCAGGATGATCGTCCAAGCACTACAGCCGTAGAACTAGGAAATAGAGAGGCTGATCTGACTTTCAGCGCTATTGCAGGCACTTATGAGAAAACTGTGGTTATCACCGATGCTTATATTGAGAAGGTTGAAGCATCCACAGACTATGCTGCACTGGCAACGTTGCGTGAAGAACAGGGTGATGCTGCTTATGATGCTGCTATTGAAGAACTCAGTGCGAAAGAAAAAAAGGAATACAACGAGTACCTGGAAAGCAGTAATGTGATTCTTGCCAAGTCTGTTGGCCTGCTGGGTGAGGCTGCAAAGCTGAATGCTGGCCTGAAAGACCTGGACCCTAAAGAACTTGCTGCAAACCCTTTTAAAATTTCTGCGGCTGTTCAGGGTGTTGCAACGGCTGCTGATCAGATTACTTTCACTGTAGATGCGTTACAAGTGCTCAAAAAGTATAACGACATTTACAGCAGTGCCCTGAGCTACGCTGGCCGCTGATCGAGACCGGGACAGACTGTCCAGTCTGTCCCGGTCTCTGCCCTCAATACTTCGATAATAACCCTGACACACCACTGACCATGAAAAGCAATATTATTGGATATGCCAAGCCCTTATGCATAGCGGCTGCTATGGCACTGACTGGCTGTGCCACTATGGAAGGGCAGATTCAGGTTAAACCTGACCTGTATACTGAGAGCAAAGACGCCTACCTGCTCGATAACAGCAAGCCCATTGAACTGCCTCAGAATTATTCCACACGTAATTATAAGCGCCTGGTTGTGGCAACCAGTTTCTTTGGCAATGAAGACGCCGGAAACTATGAAGACCTGCCACTAGAAACGGTTTCCACCATAATGGAAACGGAAATCAGCAAGCTGAAACGTTTTACCATTGTCTCCCGCAACCTTGGCCAGAAAGGCAAGGCGGCTGAAAAGCGTTTTCAGGATATTGGCACCACTGAATCCCGAAATAAAATGCGTTTCGGCAAAGGGCTTAATGCCGACTATGGCCTGGTTGCCGGTATCTCTGCGGTTAAGGAAGAGTATGACCGGGTTGATCACAATGAGCTGCTCTATGTGATTCGTGTCGATTATCAGCTGATTGATTTTGAAACCGATGAAATCATTGAGTCTGATTCCGCAGAAGGTAGAACGGTACGACAAATATTCCGCCTGCCCAGCGGTAAGATTATAGGTGGATTTGATCAGTCCCAGGAAAATGAAGCTATTAACCAGGCTGCTATCAATGCCTTAAAAGTGGTTTCCAACAAAATAGGCAACAAGCTGCCAGTGGGTGGTCAGGTTACAGGTTTCAGAGGCAACCGATTCCAGATCGACAGAGGCTATGAAAATGGCTTTATGGGCAAGCAAGTAGTCACCCTATATATGTCCGATATGGGGATAGATCTGCCATTAGCTGTTGGAGAAGTGACTCCGGGTGCTCAACAATCTCCAGGCAAAATTATTCGCTGGTCTAACGATCCGGATGTTCAGGATTTGGTTGCCGATATAAAGGCTGATCCTATGTTCTTCCGCAAAAATGACATTTTTGCCGTATCCAATGCGATGCCTCTGCCTCCAGAGTGGGACAACAATTATAAGGACTAAAGGTATGTGTCGTTTTAAAGGCATGATCTTTGGCTGCATTCTGTCAGGCGTTCTTATCCCTGTAACTGCGCTGCAAAGCGTAGCTCTTGAGCAGGCGCATACTCTCTATTTTGATCAATACAAAAACAGTAAGCCGGGTTTAATAAAAGACGGTGGGCTCGTTTTTGTTATTGTGTCAGAGCCAGTCAGGCAGTCATCATCCCGACGTTCTTTAGAGCTGAAAGCGAGAATGAAAGTGAGACAGATTCTGGCCAGTGAATTCTCTGGCAGAGAAAAACTGTCAGGGAGTGGCAGTTCAACCCTGGATCAGCTGCTTTTTCAGGAACAGACATTGGCCATGAATAATCTGGGTTCCAGAGTATTGGAGAACCGGCCTGATGGTGACAACTATCGTTACGTTGTCGTTCTGGAAGAAGCAGAGATTGCCAGGTCGGCTCGTGAGCAGTCAACGAGTAGAGCTTTTTCGCCTAAAGAGATCGCAGAACAGCTGAGCATATTGGAACGTGGAAAGGCTTACGAATTGCTCTCCAGTATTTTTATGGAGCTCAACCTGCCGGAAATCGCCATGCAATGGCAGAGGAGGGACTTTTCCGAGAAAGGGGCAGGTTATATTTCCCGGTTGCTGAGTGCAGAGACGGGCCGGATAAACCCTCTGAGTGCCGTAAAGGCTTTTCCCGGACAGATCCGTTTCGACTCTTCTTATGATAATCAGCCAGGTGTCGCATACCAGCAAGCAGTTTCCTATTTTGAGCAGGGGATTAAGCTGGAAGAGATCGTACAACTGCTGGAACAGAGCCTGAATCAAGCTCCTGGGCATGTCGCGAGCTGGCAATATCTGGGAGCAGCCCTTCAGGCAAGAGAAGACTGGAACTATGCCTCTGTTGCTTATCTGCAATGGCTTAGTATGGAGCCAAGCAGTGTGGAAGCTGCAGCCAAATTAGCTGAGTCACTCTTTAAAGGGGGCTTTCAAAATGAAGCAAGGCGCTTTGCACCCTATCTGAAACTTTTCTCTGAAACGAATCCATTCGCCAGAAAATTTATAGAATTAACAAGGGATCTTTAAATGCGTACACCCTTATTTGGTGCCACCATACTGGCTCTGGCTATCACTTCCGCCCAGGCTGTCGAATTTAAACCAACTCCTGAAGCTGGAGACTCTGAAGCACAGCAACAGGTTCAAGATATAGCCACCGACAAAAGCCCATCTATCGACGCCAGTAACCAGTTGCAATCTCTACCTGCAAAGTCTCAGCAGACAAAAGATGCTGTGGATCTGGCTTATGATTTTCTGGACAAAGGCAAGGTGACCGAGGGTTGGAACCACGACAAACAACTGTTTGTAGCTGTGTCTGAAGCTGCTTTCGACTCTGAAGATCCATCCTATGACGACAGTTTTATTATCAAGCGTACTTTGAAGTCTATGGAAGCTTCTCTGGAAGCCAAGAGGCGGATCATTGAGTACATCTACACAGATATGTCTGTTCTGGATCGTGCCTCTACACCTGGGACAGACTTGAATGCCCAGTTCCGGGAGAAGCTGGATAATCTGGAAAGAAAAGCTGACGCCCAGAGACAACGTGTTGCCAGAATGCTGGCAGACATGGATGTTAAAGAAGCTGAAATGCTGGCAGGTGTTACTTTTGGCGATCGTGCAAATGCGCTGATGGATGCAGCGATCAAGAAACTGGATAAACAGTTTGATAGTAAACAGATAGGCCAGGATCAGCTGGCCAGTTATGAGAAAGCCAAAAGCCGCTACACGGAAGCACTGGTAGATTATGAACTGACTGTCAGTGAAATGGAGAAGCAGGCAGGCTCCATCACAGAGGAGCTGAGCAGCACAGTTGCCACGGTATCGAAAATGGCTCTGTATGGCGCTATGAATATGGCTCAGTTTGAGTCCTGGGATGAAAGTCGTGAGCAATATAAGGTCGTCACGATCACCACCTGGTCGCCAAAACAGGAAGAGATGGTTCGGGCACTGATTGCCGGAGCACCCTATACGGCAGGGGAAGGAAGACAAAGCCTGTCGGACTACATTAATGGTCAGGACTGGTCTACGGCAACGGGCGGACGCAAGTTCCGTGATAACGAAGGCAATTTTTATATTCTGGGTATAGCCGCCAGTCCCGTAGGCTCAAGTTCATCCTCAGAGCGAAGGGCTCGGGGTGTATCAGATGCTATGGCCCGAAAGGAAGTGGTAACGGCTCTCTATGCCGATGTCGAGGCGCAAATCAAGGCTGAACAGGCTATGCAGACCTTGAACGGAGACAGTAGCAAGGATGAAAGCATAGCGGCTGAAAGCTTTTCCAGTGAACTGCAGCAGAGTATTGAGAATCGTGTTGTCCAAGGCCTGTCCAGACGCCTGGGCCAACGCATGACGCACCCTCTTTCCGGCCAGGATATTTATGTCAGCATCTACTCCATTGATTCAACGAGCATAGCGAATGCCAAAGTGATGATGGATAGCCAGAACCAAACCAGACTGCAAGATATTGAATCCCAGAAGAAGCTGGAAGGAATTCGGGATGGTTATGAACAGTCTGTGGAGCGTGCTGAACAAAATCAGAAGGCATACCAGCAAAGCCGTGCCCAAAGTGAGCTCGTTGAGAGTGAACGTGAGACACCAGAAAAAACGTCTGAACATTCAGGCACATCGGGAGCTTATTCAGGTGGTGGCAATGCCGATGCTGAAGATGCGTTCGGGTGGTAAGGAATCAATGATCAACCGTTTCTTGTCACTGTTAGTCGGTGTGCTGATGCTGCCGGTCATCGCTCAGGCTTCTCTTGATAGCCGGGTGGAAGAGATGCTGGAGAGTGACCAGTTGTTGTCTATGTATGAGGACAACACTTTGGGACGAACTGTGATTGCTATCGGTTTAGGTATGAATCGCTCTGCCAGTGTCGCTCAAGAGATGTCACGCCAGGACGCCCTGAAAACTTTGACTACCTTTCTCAAAGGTGAGCGATTGACAGCTGTGGACAGGGCAGAGCAGGGTTGGAAAGGTAACCAGGTATTAGAGGCATATTATTCTTCTATCACCACGGAAGTAGAAGGCAGTTTGAAGTCAGTATGGACGTTTCGCATCGGTGAGCTCGACGGGATGACCTATACAGTTTTGGTGATTTCTGAAAACAGTCGGAACTATACAGAAGAGATGGACGACCAAAACAACACGGTTAAAGCACAAGGTGTCGCATCGCTTTCTTCGGGCGTTGACGTCGCACGAACAACAGCACTGAATAATGCTTTGCGTAACGCTGTTGAGCAGTATGGCGGTGTTCAGTTGGCAGCGAAGACAACCATAGAGAATGCTGAAAAATATCAGGGCAAACTGTCTACAGTTTCTTCAGGTCATGTCAGCCGCTACAAAATAGAGGTCGAAACTCAAGATAGTGATAATTATTACGTTACCATCGTCGCGGAAATCAGTGACTCTGTTCCTAAGGGAGAGGAAAACTTTTCTGTGGTAAAAGAAGGGCTGGGTCGTCCCACCTTTGCCATAGAGTCTGGACACATTGAAGTGGCCCGCTCAATACGTGAACTGTTCAGTGAACAGGGTCTGGATGTTGTATCGGATTCCGAGACAGCCCGCTACCGAGTCAAGGCAGATGTACAGACCCACGAGTACGATGCTATGGCTGGAATGAAAGGAATGAGAACCACTATCCGGGTTCGTATCCATGATCGTTTCAGCAATGAAGACCTACTCTATATCATTTCAGACCCTGACAAGAGTGTGGAAATATCAGATTCTGCGGTCTTACGTCAAAGAAACTCACTTAACTATGCAATAGACGATATAGAAGGAGAGCTGACAGGGTCGATTCGAAAGGCATTTGTGGATCAGTTTAATAATGGTTCCAAAGTGACTGTAACACTGAAGAATTTTGACCGAATGAGAGATGTTGATGAACTTCTGGCCTGTATTGAAAGTTTGCCTTTGACACGAAGTGTGACCGTAAGCCCGATACAGAAACGTGATGTAACTTATGACGTGATTTATCTGGGTGATCCTTCTGGTTTGCAGTTGGACATTTTGAAACAGGCTCAGTCCTATAGGCTTCAAGGACTAAAAGTGAAAAGCACAAAAGACGGAACGATTCAGATGACGTTCTGACCGGGTCACTAAGCTTTTTTGTTTAGATGTGCAGGGGGGGATGCCCCTGCGAATTTAATCAATTCTTCTGACTGACCAACTGGGCCGCTTCCTTGGCATAGTAAGTCAGAATGGCGTCAGCTCCTGCGCGTTTGAAGCAGAGCAGAGACTCCATCATGATGGCATTGCGATCCAACCAGCCATTGGCAATGGCCGCCTGATGCATGGCGTATTCCCCGCTGACCTGATAGACAAATGTGGGTGCTTTGAATTCATCCTTCGCCCTTCTGACAACATCCAGATAAGGCATGCCAGGTTTGACCATGATCATGTCGGCGCCCTCATTCAGGTCGGCAGCGATCTCATGCAGAGCCTCATCAATATTAGCGACATCCATCTGGAAATTATGTTTGTTGCTCTTGCCAAGATTGCCAGCAGATCCCACCGCATCACGGAACGGGCCATAGTAGCTGGAAGCGTATTTGGCAGAGTAAGCGAGAATACGGGTGTTTAAATGACCTGTCTCTTCCAGCCGGCTACGAATGGCGGAAATTCTGCCATCCATCATGTCGGATGGGGCAACAATATCGGCACCCGCTTCAGCATGAGACAAGGCTTGCTTAACCAGTACCTCAACGGTTGGATCGTTTATAACATAACCTGATTCATTGGTCAGACCATCCAGACCATGGCTGGTGAACGGATCCAGGGCTACATCGGTAATAATGCCCAACTCAGGCAGCTTTTGTTTCAGCTCCCGAACCGCGCGCTGAACCAGCCCTTGCGGATTCCAGGCTTCGGCAGCATCATCAGACTTTTTCTCGGCAGGAGTGACTGGAAACAATGCAATGGCCGGAATACCCAGTTCAAGAAGTTCTTCACCTTCTCGAATCAATTCATCCACCGTCATGCGCTCTATACCTGGCATGGAGGGGATAGCCTCACGGTGATTCTGGCCTTCCAGAATGAATACAGGGTAGATCAGGTCATCCGGGCTGAGGCGGTTTTCCCGCATCAGGCGACGGGAAAAATCATCAAAACGCATCCGTCTTGGACGGCTGGCTGGGAAAGGTCGCTGGATCATATTCGCACTCTGAAGATGACTGTTAAAAGTATTTCTTTCGTCCATCAATGCCCCATGTGATCTGGCCTGTCGATAGGAATAAACTGGTTGAAAAGAATGTCCCGCTCACGACGTTTGAAACCAAATGGGTGTGGCTAACGTAAAGTCTGACAGGCATTATACGAAAAAGACTCGATTTAATAAGCAGTCAAGGAGCTTGACCGTGCACAGGCAGGCTTCTGAACCCTCCCGACAGAATGTTGTAAAGCAGTTCTGGAGGCTCCAAGCGAAGGGCAACTCTATGAATAAAAGTAAAATCATCCTGCTGGTTGTAATAGTGGCAGCTATTGCGGCATTTTTCTCACTGGATGCACAACAGTACCTGACTCGTGATTATTTCCAGTCGCTTTACAGTGATAATCCTGCACTCACTATTGCCGTGTTTTTTGCGATCTATATAGCCGTCACAGGGCTTTCCCTCCCAGGTGCAGCCTTACTGACTCTGGTGGGTGGCGCTATCTTCGGACTGACAACCGGACTGGTTGTGATTTCTTTTGCCAGTACGATAGGTGCAACCCTCGCTTTCCTCATTTCCAGAACGCTGTTGAAAGATTGGGTTCAGAATAAGTTTGGAAATTATCTGAAAACCATCAATAAGGGCATCGAGAAAGATGGCCTTTTTTATCTTCTGACCTTGCGATTGATTCCAGCGGTTCCTTTCTTCGTGATTAATCTGGTCATGGGGCTGACACCCATGAAAGCTCGTACTTTTTACTGGGTCAGTCAGCTTGGCATGTTGCCGGGTACAGCCGTTTATGTGAATGCAGGTGCTCAGCTGGGGCAAGTTCAGGAATTATCTGTCAGTGGTATTTTGACGCCAGGGCTTATCGGTTCCTTTGTGTTGTTGGGGATCTTCCCCTGGCTCGCCCGTAAAGGTATTGCACTGGTCAAAAGGCCAACAGCTAGTAAAGACAATAAGGGGGAGTGAGTCATGTTCGGTCGTTCAAGCGTTTACAAGGGCTTCAAAAAGCCCCGAAAGTTCGATAATAACCTGACGGTGATTGGCGCGGGTTCAGCTGGACTGGTGAGCAGTTACATTGCTGCTGCCGTAAAGGCAAAGGTCACTCTGATTGAAAAGCATAGAATGGGGGGCGACTGTCTCAATACTGGCTGTGTCCCCAGTAAGGCATTGATTCGTTCTGCCAAGATTGCGCATTACATGAAGCGGGCTGATGAGTTTGGTCTGGAAAATGTTCAGGCAGATGTGAACTTCAATGCGGTCATGGAGAGAATTCAGTCCGTCATCAAACAAGTTGAGCCCCATGATTCTGTTGAGCGTTATACCGATCTGGGCGTGAACTGTGTAACCGGTGCAGCTAAGCTGATAAGCCCTTGGGAAATCGAGGTGGATGGCAAGCTGATTTCCAGTCGCAACATCATCATTGCCAGTGGAGGCAGACCCTTTGTGCCGCCTTTGCCGGGTGTTGACCAGATTACCCATTACACCTCAGACACTATCTGGGACATTCGGGAGAAGCCTGAAAAACTGTTGGTTATTGGTGGCGGACCTATTGGTTGTGAGCTGACCCAGGCGTTTTCTCGACTGGGAGTCAACGTGATCCAGCTGGATCATGGTTCCCGATTGCTGCATCGTGAAGATCCTGACGTTTCAGTTGAAGTGATGTCCCAGTTTCGCAAAGACGGGGTGGATTTGAGATTAGGGCATGAAACCCGATCCTTTCACCGGGAAGGAAATCGACAGTGGCTGGTGGCAGAGCATGAGGGTCAAAGCATTGAAATAGATTTTGATGCTGTTCTGTTTGCGACAGGTCGCAAAGCCAATACAGGCAGCCTCGGTTTGGAAGCCCTTGAGATAGAAACCACAGAACGTGGAACCATTGCTGTAAACGAATATTTGCAAACACGATTCCCGAATATCTATGCCTGTGGTGATGTGGCTGGACCTTATCAATTCACTCATGCAGCGGCTCACCAAGCCTGGTATGCCTCCGTTAATGCTCTGTTCGGGCGTTTCAAAAAGTTCAAGGTCGATTATTCGGTCATGCCCTGGTGCACATTTACCGACCCTGAAGTAGCCAGAGTGGGGCTTAACGAAACAGAAGCGAAGGAGCAGGGTATTCCCTATGAAGTCACTCGCTACGGCATTGATGATCTGGACAGAGCGATTGCAGATGAAGAGGCCAGAGGCTTTATTAAAGTCCTGACCAAGCCGGGCAGCGATAAGATTCTGGGATGCACCATTGTTGGGTATCATGCCGGTGAACTCATCACTGAGTATATTACTGCCATGAAACATGGCCTGGGCATGAACAAGATTCTCGGCACCATTCACATTTATCCGACTCTTAGTGAATCAAACAAATATGCTGCCGGCGAATGGAAAAGGGCTCACGCCCCGGAAGGTCTTCTGAATTGGGTTAAAAAGTATCACGACTGGATGAGACGCTAACCGAATCAGCTCCTGACTGTACTAGATTAACAGTAAAGGCCCCCTTCTCAGGGGCCAGGTTACAGGGAAGTCAGGAGCCAGATGCCCCAACCCAGTATTTCACAGGCAGGGATATACCCAACCCTCCCCAAAACATCAGGAACTGATTCAGCGCCTGTTACCCCGCAAAAGGCTGAAAATCCCGGCCGTCTAAATCGTGACTCTCTAACGACTGTTGACCCAAAAGTCAGCCTCAATAATGGCAGCCTGGAGCCTTCCAGACTGTCTGGCAGCAGCTTTTCTGATCATGATATTCAGGTGGTTTCTCCCGAGGATGTTGAGAACAAGCTGCCTTCTGAGCCCTCCCGTGAAGAGCAGCTTTTTGCTAAAGCCAGTGATGTCAGGGAAAGAATTTCTTTAGAAGGTTCCCAGTCAAAACCCAGAGTCGATCGAAGCAGTAAAGAGTCTCTGGCAACGGCTTTGAAGGAGGCTAACTCATCTTTAAAAGAAGCTAAAAAGCTCCAGTCGGAGGCGCACAGTCTGGCTAAAGAGGGTGTATTAGAAGAAAACCTTCTGGATGCAGGGTTGGGTGGTAAGCAGATGACAACGGCAGAAAGACACGCCAGCTGGGCAGCCAGAGAGTCAGATCAGCTAGTGAGTAGTCGTAAACAGGACGTTAAGGCGTTGGAGCTGGCTCAGAAAGAGCTAAAGACGGAGAAAAAGAAAGCGGAAAAGGCGGATAAGAAAGCGCATCAGGCTTTGGAGCGTTTGCAAAAAGATGCGTCGTCTTTGGGTCGGTCGGTATCTAAAATCCGCAGTAAGGTTGTGGCGGCAAAAGATCAGTCCAGCAAAAGGTTAGGAGCAGAACTCAAGTCTCTGGAAAGAGCATTGAAGAAAGCGGATGCTCTGGCCACTCATGGTCAAAAATTGCTGGCCACGGCAGATGCAAAACAGATGAAACATGGGGTTTCTGTAGAATCTGTAAGATCTGTGGTTCAGCATCATGTCGCAGATGCCAAAGCTGAATCGACTCGACTGGAAGGTGAAATCGCTTCGTTGAAGAAAAAAGTGAAGTCTGCAAAGCGGGCTGAAAATGAAGGGAAAAAAGCGCAGAAAGGGATCGATAGACAGCTGAAACAGCAGAAAAGAATGGAACAGGAGGCTGCTAAAAGAAAACCTGAGCCTGCAAGAAATGCATCCAGTAAAGAAGCATCGCAGAAAAAAGAAGAGACTCCGTCTGTAAACAGTCAGAGAACCGTTGCGGTGGCAGAGGAAGATAAGAGCAAAACGGCCGAACTCAAGAGCAGAAAATCTCGACTCAGGAAGCTGCAGCCCGGCAAAACCCAGATGAGGGCTTTTCTCAGGGGCATAACGCCACATAAAGGAAAGAGTACTCAGGCATTGGAAAAAGCTATGGGTGATTTGCGTAAACCAAATGATTACCGTCAGGTGCTGGCCGATATAGGTGCTTCAGGCCTGGATGTGGATGAAAAAGTCAGGCTGAGGTCCAATCTCAGTGCCCGTATGCTCGGAGCTATGAAAGATCCAGGGCAATTCAAATACTTTGATCCGGAATTTATTGAACATATTATGTTTGGTAATAGTATGGTAGAAGTTCAGCAGCAATATCCCGTGTCGGTGAAGAAAGATCTGGAAAGAATTGAGAAAGAAGCAGCGAGGAAATAACAGCATTCATGGAATCTGATAATCTGGAGAAACTCCAGCATCGGGTCACTGAGGCAGAAGCCTTTGAAGCTTCCATTCTAAGAAATCTGGAAGAAACCCAGCATCGGGTTGGAGAATGTTCGGAGCGACTGACCCGTCTAAATAGTCAGATGGCCCTGTTGGAGTCCAGTCATGAAGCGGATGAAGAGCTGGCCAAGAAAATGGATGCGCTAAAAACTGAGCTGGATGACGCTGAAGCTGTTTATCGAGAACAGACTGCCCAGGAATCCAGGCTACAGAAAATGGAGCTCGACGCTATCAATCATCTCAAGGTCGCCAGAAATGAATTGAAGATTGCTCAACTCAAATCTGGCTCCTGAAAGACAGTTACAGCTCTTCAGGGGGGGTAGGAGGGATAGAAGGGGTCAGAAGCAGCTCATTTGTAATGTTAATAGCAGTATCACTGCAGTCCCAAGTCCATGATTCGTGGGCACTGAGTTGAATGTCCGCTTCCATATTCGCTCCTTTGGTAAACCTGAATTCCCTGATAATCCAGCCCGGGTTGCCACCTGACTCATCTCCCGGAGTGATTCTTAGATTTTCAGAGCGAACTACATAGGTAGGACTGGTTTTATCATCAAAGGTCATTCTAATAATGTGAGAATTATTCAAGCTGGTGGCTACATCCTTGATATGGCCTTGCTGCTGGGTTGAAAGCGTTTTGGCAGGGATTTTGTTTTCATTGGTGGTGTCAAGTCGCATCATACATTTGCCAAGATCAACGGTACCATACAAACCAATACCTTGATTAAAAACAGCTTCTACAGACGTCGTTGCACTGTCTGCAAAATCGGCATGACTGAGCGGACAAAGACTAATAAACAGGCTTGATACTGCAACAAGAGAAGACCTACGACATAAGCCATTTGTTTGTAACGGATTCATGATGACGTTCTCAATGAGGGTTTCGACAGGTTGCGACGGCAACAAGAAAACTATAGGCGGTGTTCGGATTTCTTCCCATTGAATTGATAGCTCGATCCGTTATGGACAAAGCTTTATTTGGATATAAGAAAAACTAATTTTTGTTTTACCGGGCAAGTAATGGTTGGAAGGCGTGCAATCCCTATGAATCAGGATTGCACAATCATGAGTATGATCAGGATTCAATAGCCGCAGTGGGCTCTGTTGCGCTTGAGTACCTTCGCAGATAAGCGAGGGATAAAACAGCAAGACTTCCCAGCCCCAGCCAGAAAATTGAAGCGACAGGCATCAGTGTTGCGGTCACTGCCAAAGCTGATGCGGTGATACTGAAACGAAGGCATTCCAGCTTTATGGCTTGTTCTGGTTTTTCCAGGATTGAGCCATTCATTACAAGGTTTGCACCCAGAACAATAATCCATAACGCATCAAACCAGGTGGGCGTAGTATGATATACAGCCATGAGGGCGGTCGTTCCTAGTAATAGGATGAAGAACTGCACACCGGCATAAAGCTGCTGGGAGGTTGAGAGAGCAGGGTCGTAATTCTGATAGCCATGGATGTCCGGCATTTTCATAGGCGCTGCAACATCGGCAGGCCGATAACCTGTCTTTCTAAACCAGAGGGTGAGTTTTTCTTTCCAGCTTTTAGTGGCTTTGGCATCCTTCCACATATCGCTGTACAGATGCAGGTTAGCCCAGACAGGATTCCAGCTTCTAAGAGGCTTCAGAGTTCCATAGCGAATGGATTCATATTGTTCGTCTTCTTCTTGAAACGTTCCGAACATCCTGTCCCAGATAATGAAGACGCCACCATAGTTCTTGTCCAGATACTTGCGGTTCTTGGCGTGGTGCACCCGGTGATTGGACGGGGTCACAAAGTAGTGTTCATACCATCCCAACTTGGGAATATGGCGGGTATGAACCCAGAACTGGTAGAGCAGATTGATTAATCCGACGGTGAAGAAAACCAGGGGCGGAATACCGATGATGGCCATAGGGATATAAAACAGCCAGCCCAGAATAAAGCGCGAACTGGTTTGTCTCAGAGCCGTAGTCAGGTTGTACTCTTCACTCTGGTGGTGCACAGCATGTGCGGCCCAGAGTATGTTCACCTCATGACCCATACGGTGCGTCCAGTAGTAGAAAAAGTCATAGATGACAAAAGCAAACAGCCAGACCCAGAGCTCAGAGCTGTCAAATTCCATCAGGGCGACGGCGGAGAATATTCCGGTGTAGATTGTGACTTCAACAATCTTGAGGATAATGCCGCTGGTGATACTCATCATACCGGCACTGAGGCTGTTGATGGCGTCGTTGAGACGGTAGTAGTCTTTTTTCCTGATAATAGTTGTCACTATTTCTATGACAATCATCACCATAAAGACCGGGATAGCGTAAACGATTGTGTCCACAGGTGTAGTCCATTGACAGCTAAATGCTGCTTATTGTTGTTATTATCTTATTTTCTGGAGAGTTTTCTCCGGAAATAATGTCAGTACACCTGCTGTTTTATCACAATGCCTGAAAGATTGCCTAATCAGGCGGCTTAATGTGCTGATGGTTTCAGATCAAGCCGTGGTTTTTTTTCTGGGAATGCCTAGCCCGGATAATTCATAAAATAAGCAAAATTTGCCCTCAGCCCTTGATATAAATGACATTGCCACCAGAGTATTCCGGACACACCAGTTCGGAACTTGTGATGGATCAACCTGCTCAAGAAATACTCAAATTTCATCCGGTCAACGGCAAAACACTGAGAGCTGATTTTCAGGGTGGCGAGTTATCATCTGATTTTGGGACCATTTTACTGCGCGAAACCATGCTGCATAGCGGTCTCATTTCCAAGCTGTCCAACGCGATTGATGATAAACGCCACCAATCCTACATCGACCATCCCTTGCAAGACCTCCTGACCCAGAGAGTTTTGCAGATGGCCTGTGGTTATGAGGACGCCAACGACAGCAACTATTTGCGCAAAGATCCTATGTTCAAGCTTGCCGTTGGACGAAACCCGCTGAGCGAAGAGGGTCATTTAGCGTCAGCTCCGACGTACACCAGGCTTGGGCAGTCAATGACCAAAAAGGACATCTACAAGATGGCCAAGGCTCTTGCTGAGCATTTCATCAGCAGTTACGAGCTACCACCGATGGCAGCCATAATTGATCTGGATCACACGCCGACCATTACCCATGGTGGTCAACAAATGAACCTGTTCAATGCTAAATATAATGACTACTGTTACCTGCCATTACTGATATTTGAAGGACTCAGCGGCAAGTTGATTACTGCTGTCTTGCGTCCGGGTAAAACACCTACAGGCAAAGAGAACGCCGCCATTCTTAAGCGCGTCATTCAGCTGATCCGACGGAGGTGGCCGAAAACGTATTTGCTGGTTCGGGGTGATAGCCATTTTGCCCAGCCTGAGCTAATGCGGGTTGTTCAGGATGATCCGCATTCCGACTATGTGCTGGGCAAAGGGGCAGGCCATAAAACAGCTCTACGACCCAAAGCCAAAGAGTTACTGGATGAGGCTCGACAAGCACTCAAGGTCAAGACCGGCCTGGCCAGATTAAACAATATGCCAATACCCGAGCGGCTCAGGCTTTACGGAGAAGCAGAGTATCAGGCCAAAAGCTGGAAAGGCCTGGATACACGAATCATCTACAAGGCAGAGGTCAACCAGAAAGGCGACAATCCTCGTTTTATTGTGACATCGATAAAAGAGGCTTCTCCTGAGGTCATTTATGAAGAGCTTTACTGCCCAAGAGGCCAGGATGAGAACTTCATCAAGCATCTGAAAAGCGACCTGTCTGGTGACAGGCTATCAGACCAGGGCTTTCTGGCTAACCATCTGAGGATGTTTTACGCCTGTGCTGCTTACGTTATCCACCATGAGTTAAGAACCAAGGCCCTGAAAGGCACAGAACTGGAAAAAGCTCAGCCCTCAACAGTGATTGCGAAGCTCTGCAAAATTGCAGTGAAAGTGGTCGAATACAAAGATCGGATCAAGTTACATCTGCCTCGTAGCTGTCCATTCAGGGGGCTTTTGCGGCATGTGACAGAAGTGTTTTATTCGATGCCGCCACCCCGACCGGGATAAATGACTCTGCAGGCACTCAATTGAGTCAAAAAGCGACCAGATGAAAGAGCTCTGGGGGGGGGCGTTTATTTGGAATTGGAGGTTTAGCGATAAATCTATCAGCCAAGCGTGCGTCTTGCTTGAAAAGTTGGTGCAGGAGGTCAATTGAAAAGTAGTCCGGCCAAAAAACTCAGATCCAAGCCCCTTGGCAAAGGCTCGAACCTTGTTTATGAAATATCCGGGCTAGTCTTTGTCGTCTTTCCCACAGTGTTTTACGACTGATACCCAGCTTCTGAGCCAGTTCGGTCTCAGTCATTTGGTCCTGATGCTCAAGGACGAAGCGCTGAAAATAATCTTCCAGTGACAGGCCATCCTGAGTTTCAGCTACGTTATCACTCCCTCCATTGCCGGTATCCGCTCTGAACAGTGTGGATTTTACATGCACATCCAGATCCAGAGTTTCAGGGGTAATAATGTCATCGTCGCAGAGAATGACAGCTCGTTCGATGGCATGTTCCAGTTCTCGAACATTCCCCGGCCATTGGTGCTGACATATGGCTGCCATGGCTTCCGGAGAGTAGGAATAGACTTCCAGTTCCATCTTGTTGCAGACTTTTTCCAGCAGCTTTTCAGCGAGCATCAGAACATCGTTGCCACGTTCTCGCAGGGCTGGAATTCTCAGCTCTACCACTTTTAATCGATAGTAAAGGTCTTCTCGGAACTCACCACTGCCAGATAACTTACGCAAGTTTCTGTGGGTAGCTGCGATAAGTCGTACATCGACTTTCTGAGAGTGCACGGAACCCACTCTCCTGATCTCACCTTCCTGCAGTACTCTCAGTAGTCGTGCCTGAGCTTCCAGAGGAAGTTCACCAATTTCATCAAGGAACAGGGTGCCACCATTAGCGGCTTCAATCAGACCCGTTCGAGCAGCCGTTGCACCTGTAAAAGAACCTTTCTCGTGACCAAAAAGTTCAGACTCTATCAGTGTTTCCGGAATGGCTGCGCAATTCACTGAAATCATGGGGCCGTTGGATCGGCGGCTGTTCTCATGGAGGGCTCTGGCTACCAGCTCTTTACCGGTACCGGATTCACCCTGAATCAGAACGGTGGCATCGGTTGGAGCCACTTTTCGGATACGTTTGAATAGCAGCTTCATGGCATCACATTGACCGAGGATACCACTGTACCCTGAGCCGGCATCGCAAATAACTTCTTCCGTCGATTTATCCGGTGAGGCGGGTTTGCGTGCCATGATGGCAGCCACACGTTCCAGCATCTCAGAGTGATCAAAGGGTTTGGCAATATAATCAACAGCGCCCATTTTCATGGTGCTGACAGCGGAGTTCAGGCTGGCATAACTGGTCATGATCAGAACAGGTATGCCTTCGGCCAGATTGATCATCTCCGTTCCTGGCGAGCCAGGCAAACGCAAGTCACTGATGATCAGGTCAAACTCTTTCAATGTGTATGACAGCTCGGCTTCATGGACAGAACCTGCTTCGCTGACGCTGTAATGATTTCGTTCTAGCAGTCTCTTCAGGGAAGCACGAATAATCTCTTCGTCTTCAACAATGAGAATATTACCCTGGTTCATACTGTTTCCCCCTCCTGCTCCCATGAGTCATGGGGCTGATAAGTCATATAACCATGCTGCTGCCTGATGCTCTGAGGCTCATGACGCGGCAGGGAAATTTCAAAGCGTGTACCTTTTTCCAGATTTTTATCGGTTGGGCTGATGACCTTGATGGTACCAAAGTGTTCTTCAATGATATTCCAGGTCAGTGCCAGACCGAGACCGGTACCTTTGCCAGCCTCTTTGGTGGTAAAGAAGGGTTCAAACAGACGTTCCTGAATAGAGACAGGAATCCCGTGACCCTGATCTTCGACTTCGATCTTGACGGTATGGACTGAGGCTGATGTTCTGATAGTGATTGTGCTTTTCTCGTCAGAAGCATCCACGGCATTATTCAGCAGATTGATAAAGACTTGTTGCAACTTCTGCTGATCCCCAGTTACTTTGTGCTCTGGATCACACAAGTTAAGAAAGCTGATATTGCTGCTCTTTCGTCCAAGTTGCAACAGGCTGATGGACTCTTGTACGCCAGTAAAGAGATCAACGGGGGCATGGCTGCTCATTTCAGAGCGATTCTTGCCATTATGAGAGTAACTCATCAGCATTTGTACAATTTTGGAAACCCGTTTGGTTTGCTCCAGCACCTGACCGGCCACTTCCCGGGTGTCATTTTCTTCGGAAAGAGCTTTCAATTCCTGAGCCAGACAGTCAATGGCGGTAACCGGGTTACCTATCTCATGGGCGACGCCTGCCGCCAGCTGGCCTATGGATGCCAACCGCTCACTGTGGAACAGCTGATCTTCCAGCATCTGGTTTTCTGTATGGTCCTCCAGCAACATAACTTTGTTACCGCTGGTACCGGAAACAGGCGCTTCAATACTGGCTTTGTGAAGATTGAAATAACGCAGTTGCCCATTAACTTCTATACCGTGTTTGGGCAAATGTTCACTGTCTATCTGAGTAAAGTTACTGAGTATGTCATTCCAGGGCGCTGCAATCTGATTAAGCGGGCTACCTAAAACATCGGTGGCCGGAATGTCAGTCATCTGGCTCATGGCCTGATTCCAGAGCATAATTTCTCCTGCCACATCGACTGAACAGAGAGCCATTGGCAGGTTATTCAGGGTATCCCGATGATATCGCCTCAGGTCATCCAGCTCACCAGCCAGACCACTTAAACGGCTGTGGTAGGCTTCCAGCCTGGATTCCATGAAGTGAATATCCTGGGCAACATAACCTTTGTTTTCATCCCAGGGTAAAAAAGTATCAACGATATCGTGGGATACAGTAGGGCCCATCAGACCTGAAAGGTTTTTCTCAATTCGCTCCCTTAGACGACGAAGGGCATGGGGACGCTTCTCGTCTTCTCTCATATTGAGGTCGCTGAGGGCTCTTGCCACTTCTTTATGAGCCACCAGTGCGCCTAAAGGTTTGCTCAACATTTCATGAAAGTCATGGGCAGACTTGGCTTCAGGCACTTTTTGTTCATTGTGATTACTACTTTCTACCTGACAGGCACTGGCAGCTGAACGTTCTTCAGAAGACATGCTGGTTAGGCTAGAAACCAGATAAATGAGCACGGCATTGACGGTCAATGATGTCATACCAAGCAAATGCCATTGCTGATAAAGATAGTTTGAAACTTCATCCAAGGTTGCACTGTAAAGACTGAAGTCCACCATCTGAGGAAGCATCATTGTGAAGAACCAGATGGTTGTTCCGGCAATCAGTCCGGAAATAAAGCCTTTATGGTTAGCTTTGGGCCAATACAGTACACAGAGTGCGCCTGGCAGTAATTGCAGAGCACCCACATAGGCTATAACACCCAGGTTGTAGAGAGCGTGCTGGGCTTCAAGCATACGGTAAAAGCCGTAGGAGCCCAGAATCAGTGCCAATATGATGGATCGCTTGAACCAGGTCAGCCAGCGATAAATGTTCACCTCTACCTGTATGTGAGGCGGATAATAGGGGAGCACTATATGGTTCATGATCATTGAAGACAGAGCCAGTGTGGTGACAATGGTTAAACCACTGGCGGCAGCCAGACCACCAATATAGGCAACAATGGTCAGCCACGGCATACCCAGTGCCTGCCCTATAAAGAGTGGGAAATAATCGGCTGCCACAGGGCTGTCTAACTTGATGCCCGCCCAGAGAATTAACAAAGTGGGCAAGCTGAGAACCAGAAGAAACAGAGGGAGTGCCCAACTGGCAATATGCAGAGAGCGCCTGCTGCGATTCTCGGCAAAAGTCATATGAAACATATGTGGCATAACGATGGCTGAAGCAAAAAACATCAACAGCATGCTTCGCCAGGGGCCATCTTCAAGCGGAGTCTGCATTTTAGACAGGGTGTCCTGATTCACCGCAAGCCAGGCTTCGACACCATCCAGACCGTTGAATACTTCAAAGAGAATGACCAGTCCCAAGGTCATCATGACCAACAGTTTGACCAGAGACTCCACTGCAATGGCCATGACCAGCCCCTGGTGTCGATCCCGGGTTGAGAGATGGCGGGTTCCGAACAGGGCGGCAAACAGGGCTACCATAATGCAGAAGACAATCGCCAGCTTCTCCGGAGAGTACTCTTTGCTGATCAGGTGAATACTGTCGGATACAGCCTGAATCTGCAAAGACAACAGAGGCATGGTAGCCGTCAGCATCAGAACAGTAGCAAAGGTGCCTGCTACCGGGCTGCGAAACCGGAAGGCAAATAGGTCTGCAAGAGAACTGAGTTGGTAGGTTCGGGTAATTCTCAGAATCGGGTGGAGTAGAACCGGAGCCAACAGGAAAGCACCGCTCACCCCAAAATAGAAAGCAAGAAAGACATAGCCGTGCTCACTGGCAATGCCCAGACTTCCGAAATAGGCCCAGCTTGAGGCATAGACCCCCAGAGACAGAACATAGACTGCCGGGTGCTGAGTGATTCGTTTGGGAATCAGACCTTTTTCCGTGGCCCAGGCACAAAGAAACAGGGCCAGTAAATAAGCGACACTGACCAGAAGGAGTTCTTCGAGTTCAAAACTCATCCGACTTCCCCCTGGGTTGGAGCAGGAAACCAGCCAGAATTACGATAAACCAGAGAATCCAAGGTTGGTACCAGCTGTCACCGGTCGCAATCCACCACCCCATGATGGCCGGAGAGAAGAGGTAAATGCTGATAACCAGAAGTAGAACCAGACGATAAATGTACATGAAACTTCAGTACGAGTTTGATATCGGACTGTCCATGTTAACCAGTGTTGCGATAAACCGCAAAGAGACCGAGTATTACTATCTGTCAAACACTCGGTGGATTGTAGGTAACCCAGTAAACCATATTACCCGGGCAGTCTTGGCCCAGTACGTCATTCATCAATTCATTGGCCTTAAGGTCACCCATTTTTTTGAGCCAGGCGGTGTCATCCAGCTTCTCTTCCAAAAACCAGCTGGGTAAGGCATTGATGCGCTTATCGTAATAAGCGAGAGGAAATTTCAGATCTCTTGGTAACCGGGTGCGTTTGATACTCAATGCTGCATCGCAGCGAACCACCAGACTTTCGGCCACCTGTCTTCTTTTGCGGACATAGTTGCCTGCTTCCCGGCGATACTTGTCTTCGTAGGGGCCCATCAGTTCTTCGTAACGGTTTTCAGTGCAGTGATCGAAGGCCCGGCTGACTTCATCATTCTGATAACCCATGATTTTGCAGGCTTCTTTTACCCGCTCACGAAATTCCCGACTGATTTGCAGATACCAGGGCGCATGGGGACCAAGAATGTCCTGGGCTTCCTGATTGGCAACGAAAAAAAGGTTTTCGTCAGGGGTAAAGCAGAGGGCGGCATCTTGAGAATTTACCGCATCAATCTTGGTCAGATCAGGCTCTTTACCCACTGCAGTTTCACGCTCAAAGCGAGCCTTTTGGCAGAATTCAGAGTCAGTAATATCGACCGCAGCTCCCGGCATGGGAGTGATCTCCTGAGGCGAAACAGCCAGAGTATAAGGAATAAATGCCCATAGCGAAAGAAATGCCCATAGCGAAAGAAAAGCCAATGCAGGGGCAGGCAGTAACTGACGTATAATCTTGTTGATAACGGACATATCCACTCCCTGGAGACATCTTTCTCGACAAAAGTAGAGGTAACTTTATCCTCCGGTTGCTTAATGTATATCACTCTCAAAGAACGATTGGAAATTTCAAAACAGACTTTTTTTGTTGAGTTGTCGATATGGCTTAAGAATAGTCCCTAAATAACTTTCCGGTTATCCTGTTTCGGTTCGTCATCCCAGTCTTTCTCAAAATCAAAGTCGTCAAGGTGAGTTGATGGTGTCAGAGGGGCTGTTTTTGCAGGAGCATGGGTGGCCGATTGTGACATCGGGGGCTTTTGTTTGTTTTCTTCACGTTGTCGTGTTTCTGCTGCGTCTCGTTCCGCTATTTGCTGTTCCAGCTGTTCAACGCGAGCTGTCGCAGCGGCCAATTTCTGCTTTGCCTGTTCGATCTCTGCCAGTGCTGCCCGGGATTCCCGAATCTTTCCTGCACGCCAGTCTGCTCGATAGATACTGGCGACATCGCTATTGAGCAGCTCAATAAACCCCGTTAACTAGACCTCGGTGTTGCCGGTCAGTTGTTCTTAGGTGTGTGTCCTTTATATGTTATTGGCTCACATCCAAAGAAATTTAGTAATTCAATTTCGTCAGGCACTTTTAACATATTGCTTCCATTTACCGCATTGGTATGGTTGTCACAAACCTTGGAGGAGTTGCAAGGCCTGATCCATCTGGCCAGTAAACGGAAAAAGGATTTTTCATTCAAACTATTATTCTGGATCTGCAAAGTTCGAAAGATAATAATTGAATTCGGAAAAATTGAACTCAATACCAAAAAAGCGATTAAAGAATGCAGCCTTTTCCTCATCTTTGATTGGGTAACTATCGCACATCGGATGAAAGGCAGGCTCACCAAATAGTGCTTGAAGTTTGGATAACGGTACTCCTCTTAGATATGTTTCATCAACCAATCTTCTTGTTTTTTTGCTGAAGCACTCCACTCTAAATCCCATAACTATTCAAGGCTCCACGAATCTAGTATTGTCTGCTGGTTTGAGCGGACGACCTGTTTCCGGGTCAAACTCACCGAGAAGTCTCCCGCGCTTGTTATATTTCTCTACTGTTCCATGACGACTGTCCCACTCATAGATATTCCCTTTGTTATCCTCCCAACGAGTTCTTTATGCACCTCCGCCTTGAGCTGCTGTTTTCTTCTCTACGCGAAAGGTATCCGGAAAGGCTTTCAATGACTCTGGAGGACGAATATAACCACTGATACCCTGATATTCATGATCCTCACGTCCACCATAATGTTCCTTCCACTCCTTATGCCGAGCCTCCACACTATCCGGATGCCAACCATCTTTCTTCAGGGCAGGTGACGGCGCTCTAGTCAGCTCAGCCAAAGCCTTAACCCTGGCAACCGGCACCAGCACCGACAGCACCTTCCCAGCTCTCAGTATACGAGCCTGAGTTGTTTCATCCAGTTGTTGCCAGCTAGCACTGACCCGGTTTGCGGTGCTGTCGTCGATAAACTCTACGACGGCATCAATACCACTGTTGATATGGTTTAGTGCATTGAGAACCTGTTCCGTGCCTTCTGGAAAGTGCTGGTAGGAAATTCTGACCAGATTGTTTGTGGTTTGTTCAATGCCCTGGGTTAGTGGGTCTTCGCCCCGGCCCAGAGTTTCCAGGGCAGTGAAGAGAAGGTGGGCGTCAGGTTCTGGTTTATTTGCTGCGAGTGAGGGCACCTCCCAGTCCTCTTCATCCCAGTCATCGTCAATATCAAACTCGTCAAGGTTAGCTGATGGTGTCAGAGGGGCTGTTTTTGCAGGAGCATGGGTGGCCGATTGTGACATCGGGGGCTTTTGTTTGTTTTCTTCACGTTGTCGTGTTTCTGCTGCGTCTCGTTCCGCTATTTGCTGTTCCAGCTGTTCAACGCGAGCTGTCGCAGCGGCCAATTTCTGCTTTGCCTGTTCGATCTCTGCCAGTGCTGCCCGGGATTCCCGAATCTTTCCTGCTCTCCAGTCTGCTCGATAGATACTGGCGACATCGCTATTAAGCAGCTCAATAAACCCCGTTAACCAGACCTCGGTGTTGCCGGTCAGTTGTTCTCAGGTGTGGGTGCCCCTTTATGTTTTTTTGTATTTAGAATAGGGCGCCATAACAACCTCTCTCAACCATCTCTCTACTACAGAGAGTTGCGAATCAAAAGAGCCAATTAGTTTAAATAAGGGGATATATGGTCAAGTCTCAAAAAACTACATATGCAACTCACGTTGCAACTATCCCCTGTAGCGGAAAACTCTATGCGGCCATTGTTTTTTTTCTGAAAGTGGAGGGCTAGTATGTTATCCCTTCTCCATTCTTTCAAAGAAAGGTTTGAAATTTCAATAAGAGTAAGAGTTAATTGGATTTTGTTATATTCTTGCCTCCACTTTTTTGGTGGGCTTGATGGAAGAGTATCGAGGTCAAATCTGATTTTCAGAACTGGGCCATCTTGAGAAAGCTCAATAGAATGAACTCTGACTTTATTGAGCTTAGGTGTGATGTCGTAAATGCTATCTATAAACTCGGGGTTAAGAAGTAGCTGATTCCACATATCCTCTCACTCCTTGTATGGATAATGACTTTTTGTTCCGGGGACTTGACCTGTCCGTGTATTCTCAACAGGTCGCACGTTAAAGTGTGCCCCTTGATCTCCGATACCACCCTGATTAAATACGTGTCCCGCTGAGTGGTCTTGGATAACAACTGTTTTACCATTTGTATTTTTAAAATAATACTCCAGAGTCATAATGATTTTGCCTCCAGCATCTTTAACAACATGACCATTCATATCAGTCATTTCAACCTTTCTTGTTGAAAACGGCCTTTGAGAAACGGGTATTTCTGCATCTCTCTTTGCTTGTCGGAAAGCACCGTTCCTTCCAAAATGCTGGCAGGCTGTAAGCTCTTTAAGCCCCTTAACCCTGGCAACCGGCACCAATACCGACAGCACCTTCCCAGCTCCCAGTATACGAGCCTGAGTTGTTTCGTCCAGTTGTTGCCAGCTAGCACTGACCCGGTTTTCGGTGCTGTCGTCGATAAACTCTACGACGGCATCAATACCACTGTTGATATGGTTTAGTGCATTGAGAACCTGTTCCGTGCCTTCTGGAAAGTGCTGGTAGGAAATTCTGACCAGATTNTTTTGTTTGTTTTCTTCACGTTGTCGTGTTTCTGCTGCGTCTCGTTCCGCTATTTGCTGTTCCAGCTGTTCAACGCGAGCTGTCGCAGCGGCCAATTTCTGCTTTGCCTGTTCGATCTCTGCCAGTGCTGCCCGGGATTCCCGAATCTTTCCTGCACGCCAGTCTGCTCGATAGATACTGGCGACATCGCTATTGAGCAGCTCAATAAACCCCGTTAACTAGACCTCGGTGTTGCCGGTCAGTTGTTCTTAGGTGTGTGTCCTTTATATGTTATTGGCTCACATCCAAAGAAATTTAGTAATTCAATTTCGTCAGGCACTTTTAACATATTGCTTCCATTTACCGCATTGGTATGGTTGTCACAAACCTTGGAGGAGTTGCAAGGCCTGATCCATCTGGCCAGTAAACGGAAAAAGGATTTTTCATTCAAACTATTATTCTGGATCTGCAAAGTTCGAAAGATAATAATTGAATTCGGAAAAATTGAACTCAATACCAAAAAAGCGATTAAAGAATGCAGCCTTTTCCTCATCTTTGATTGGGTAACTATCGCACATCGGATGAAAGGCAGGCTCACCAAATAGTGCTTGAAGTTTGGATAACGGTACTCCTCTTAGATATGTTTCATCAACCAATCTTCTTGTTTTTTTGCTGAAGCACTCCACTCTAAATCCCATAACTATTCAAGGCTCCACGAATCTAGTATTGTCTGCTGGTTTGAGCGGACGACCTGTTTCCGGGTCAAACTCACCGAGAAGTCTCCCGCGCTTGTTATATTTCTCTACTGTTCCATGACGACTGTCCCACTCATAGATATTCCCTTTGTTATCCTCCCAACGAGTTCTTTATGCACCTCCGCCTTGAGCTGCTGTTTTCTTCTCTACGCGAAAGGTATCCGGAAAGGCTTTCAATGACTCTGGAGGACGAATATAACCACTGATACCCTGATATTCATGATCCTCACGTCCACCATAATGTTCCTTCCACTCCTTATGCCGAGCCTCCACACTATCCGGATGCCAACCATCTTTCTTCAGGGCAGGTGACGGCGCTCTAGTCAGCTCAGCCAAAGCCTTAACCCTGGCAACCGGCACCAGCACCGACAGCACCTTCCCAGCTCTCAGTATACGAGCCTGAGTTGTTTCATCCAGTTGTTGCCAGCTAGCACTGACCCGGTTTGCGGTGCTGTCGTCGATAAACTCTACGACGGCATCAATACCACTGTTGATATGGTTTAGTGCATTGAGAACCTGTTCCGTGCCTTCTGGAAAGTGCTGGTAGGAAATTCTGACCAGATTGTCCGTGGTTTGTTCAATGCCCTGGGTCAGTGGGTCTTCGCCCCGGCCCAGAGTTTCCAGGGCAGTGAAGAGAAGGTGAGCGTCAGGTTCAGGCTTATTTGCTGCGAGTGGGTGCACCTCCCAGCCCTCGTCATCCCAGTCATCGTCAATATCAAACTCGTCAAGGTTAGCTGATGGTGTCAGAGGGACTGTTTTTGCAGGAGCATGGATGGACGATTGTGACATCGGGGGCTTTTGTTTGTTTTCTTCTCGTTGTCGTGTTTCTGCTGCGTCTTGTTCCGCTATTTGCTGTTCCAGGTCTTCAAGGTGGGCGTTTGCAGCGGCTACTTTCTGTTTTTGTTCTTCAATTTCTGCCAATACTGACCGGGATTCCCGAATCTTTTCTGCTCTCCAGTCTGCTCGATAGATACTGGCGACATCGCTATTGAGCAGATCAATAAACCCCGTAAACCAGGCCTCTGTGTTGCCGGTCAGTTGTTCTTGTTGATTCAGTTCGTCCAGTCTCTTTTTATAGTGCCCTTCCTTGTCGCGCCTTTCCTGCTTTGCTTGTTTCTCTGCTCTGAGTTCATTTAATTCTGAAAGAAAATAGTTTCTCTGGGCTGTTCGGCTTTCTGCCGCCAGGGACTCTCCGGCCTCGCTGTTAACCAGGGTAAGCAGGTCTTCAAGGGCCGTTATGGGGTTGTCATGAAAACGGCGGAGAATGGCTTCTTTCTGCTGGGTATAGGTTTTGTACAGCCTGTCTAACCGGTTATTGTGTTGTGCCTTCTCGAGCCAATGAACTACTGTGACTCTCAGGTTCAGTCTGCTCTGTTCGGTGAGGCCGGTGCGGGCATCCTGACCGTCAATCAACGACAGATATTGAGAGATCAAAACTTCATCATTGGGGGCTTGTTCAATCCGGGCAGTGAATGTTTGCTGTTGTGTCTTGAAGCGTTCGAAGGCTTGTTGTGACTGATTGTTTTGTGTTTTGACGGTCTGTATCTGGTTGAGTCTCTGAGCAGAATGCTGGACGGCATTCTGGACGGTTTGCTCGCTGGCAAAGTCGGTCAGGTGGCTCTGGAATAGGTTCAGCTTGTTTGATTCCCGAACTTCAGGGTCCGTTATGCTTTCTACCTGGTTCAATTGGTCTAAGAAATCCTGTTGCAGGGAGCCTACCACTTGTTCTTTAAAGCCCGCTACTTCATTAAATTCAGCCGTCAGCAGCTGGTATTCGTCACTGCCTGCATTCCACTCCCACATGTCTCGCCAGGGCGCGCGACGCTTGGCATTTTCGCCCACATAGAGCAGGTCGTACAGGATGACTATATTCTGTCGGGCGGCCTCAAAAGGGACCAGGCAGAGGCGAAACCGGAACATTTGGGGGTTACTGCGAGCTTTGTAAAAACAATTAATGGTGACTGCCAGCGCTTGCCAGGTAGAGCTGATGGTGCTGGCCGCTTTGCCCTGGAAGCGTTGGTAAGCCCAGTTTTGCCTGTCTATTATGTCTTGCGTGGTCATGTCGGCGCTGGCGCCGGGCAGTAGCCAGCTACCAGACGGCAGTGATTCGGGCAGTTCTTGATCATACCGTTCAAAGAGTATTTTTCTATAAACCGTGAGCAGGTCAGCCAGAAAAACCTGTTCATCGTCTTCTAAAGTCTGAAGGCTCTCAGTAGGCTGAAGACTCTCAGTAGGCTGAAGGCTCTCAGTAGGCTGAAGGCTCTCAGTAGGCTGAAGGCTCTGTTTTTCTCGCAGCAGATAATGGTCAGCGGTAGCCAGACCACCTTCTGGCATGTGGAAATAAAGCAACGATGCGATCCAGTGTTTCAGGACGACTGGGATATCCCCAATAGAGGCCAGTAGCTGTTCATACTGTTGTTGAACACCGCTTACGGTTTGTCCAACGGTTCTATCAGATCCTTTAAGCAGATGCCCGGCATGAAACGTCAGTAACTGATCCAGCCAATACAGGGTTTGATAGACATGACCGGTTTCGGCTGTATCGCTCAGGCTGAGGAAAAAACCGGCTCGTTGTTCAAAGGCCTCATGCTTTTCCATTAATCGCCAGTACAGTGGTACTAGTTTGTTAAGCGATGCAACGTCAGTGGATTGGCTGGCAATGAGTTGTTCATAACTCTGGATGGCCAGTTCTATGGCATCATTTTGTTCAAGAACAATAATACGGCTGAGTTCGTTTGCCTAATCAACGTTTTCCTGTTCTGCCAGCCTCAGCATGGATTCCCGGCTGTCGGCTACTGTCAGAGACAGCCAGGGGATTGGGGCAGCGGATAAGACCGGGGCCACGATCCAAAGCAAGAAAAACAGCACACATCGAACTCTGGGCAACATCATCCACTTACAGCTTGGTCAGGAAATGAGTTTTTAAAAGTAGGAGGGGAAACTGAACCTGGCAAGGAGGTTAACCCGCAAAGATTAACAGCAGACTATTTTCTTAGGGAGAGTAATGACACAGAAGGCTGATTTGCGACATTGTCTATTTGCCAGTGCTCAGTCCCCCATTCCAGAATTTCAGCAACACTGCTGCCTTCCAGAGCGGTATCCGGCTTTTGTCCTAAAGCCTGCAAGGCCTTGATTAACTGTTGTTCAGGCTGATCAAGAGGAATTTCGGCAGCATGATTCTGTTTGCTCAGTTTATCGCCATTTTCAAGCGTAATGACGGGAAAATGTGCATAAACAGGTATGGCTGTATCGAGCAATGACAAAAGATAAATCTGCCAGGGCGTTGCATTCAAAAGGTCATAGCCCCTGACGATATGGGTGATGCCCTGGTCAGCATCGTCTGCGCAAACAGCGAGCTGGTAGGCAAACAGACCGTCCTTGCGCTGAATGATAAAGTCACCAAGGTCTGGCAGAGCATAGTGTATAGCGCCCTGGATTAAATCCTGGAATTCGATGATGTCTTGCGAACATTTCACTCTCAAAGAGTGAGGAGTTGTGGTGTTATCAGATTTATTCCGACAGATTCCCGGATACAGGCCCCCGTATCCCTGCAGTTCTCTTCGGGTACAGGTGCATGGATAGACGTAGCCCCGGGTTTGCAAGTCATTGATGATGTGTCGATAAGCGTCGGTACGCTGGCTTTGATAAAGCACCTGACCATCCCAGTGCAAACCATACGCTTCCAGCGACTTCAGAATTTGATCCGCCGCTCCAGGTTGCTCTCTGGGGGGATCAATGTCTTCCATGCGAACCAGCCAGGTTCCATTTTGGGAGCGGGCGTCAAGATAGCTGGCTAAAGCCGCCACTAATGAGCCAAAGTGCAGAAGGCCGGAAGGGGAGGGCGCAAAGCGTCCAGTGTATGCCGGCTTTTCTTTTGCGGTGGGAGTTTCTATGGTCATAAAGCCATAAACAGATGAAAAGGTTATCGTCGATTGTCCGGCGATAACTTTTCATTTATATAAAAACAGCAGAGCCGCGAATAATAATGCGTGGCTCTGGTAAGAAGGCAGCGATGCATGGGATTACTGACCCAGCTGCTTCTCCTTGATTTCAGCCAGAGTTTTGCAATCGATGCAAAGTGTAGCTGTTGGGCGTGCTTCCAGACGACGGACGCCAATTTCAACTCCACAGGAATCGCAGAATCCGTAATCTTCTTCTTCGATACGAGTCAGCGTTTTATCGATCTTTCTGATCAACTTGCGCTCACGGTCTCGGGTGCGCAGTTCCAGACTGAACTCTTCTTCCTGACTGGCACGATCTGCCGGGTCGGGGAAGTTAGCTGCTTCATCCTGCATATGGTTTACGGTACGATCCACTTCTTCCATCAGCTCCTGCTTCCACTGCTTGAGGATGTTGATGAAATGTTCGACCTGCTTTTCATTCATGTACTCTTCGCCTTCTTTCTCCACATACGGAGTGAAAGAACGAAGTAAGTTACCTTGATCGGCTTTTTTCTGTGCTGACATGATTACAGCCTCATCACCTTCTCATTAAATAGCCCGACATACTGCTTACCAGGCTTTCCATCCGAATGCCGGAAATATCCGGCTTCCCTGAAAGCTGAGGTCAACACTACGGGTTGCCAGTATCATCACGTAATCTGGCCCCTATGCCTCTTGCCTTCCTCACAGAAGCGGTGAAACTACCAAAAGCTATGGCAATGCGCCATAAAAAATTGCTTCTGTCGCTGTCGACAAGTGATCACCCACTCCTCACATAGTAATCACAAAATACTGTTCGAGGAAACCGTCAAGTGGCTATCATAGAATGCAATTTTAGAATATCAACGTTTGATTTAATGAAATATTAGTATGAATTTTGAAAAAGATCTTCAGCCAGCCCGCCTGATACGGCGCTATAAAAGGTTTTTGGCTGATGTAGAGCTGGAGGATGGCAGCACCATCACGTTGCACTGCCCCAATACGGGTTCAATGAAAAATTGTCTCTATCCTGGCAAAAAAGTCTGGTTTCTTGATTCTGAAAATCCCAAACGCAAGTATCCCTGCACCTGGGAGTTGGCCGAAATTCCTGTCACCTTTGGGTCAGAGGAAAAAAATACTCTGGCTGGATTGAATACGGGCAGAGCAAACAAGCTGGTAGAAGAAGCATTGGTTCTGAAAAAAATTTCTGAGCTGGCTGAATACGATGAGGTTCGAAGAGAGGTTCCGTACGGCGAAGAAAAAAGCCGAATCGACTTTTTGTTGCAGCAACAAGGTTTACCAGATTGTTATGTTGAAGTGAAAAGTGTCACACTGGCTATAGGTGATGGGTTGGGACTATTCCCGGATTCTGTGACCACAAGAGGGACCAAACACCTCAGGGAGCTCATCGCTATGGTTGAATCAGGGCACAGAGCCGTATTACTTTTTTGTGTTCAACACACAGGTATTGAGCGTGTAGCTCCGGCTCATGAGATTGATCCAAAATACGGTCAGGCGATAAAAGAAGCTGCCATGGCAGGGGTTGAAATACTGGCGTTGGGCGCTGAAATCTCGACAGATGAAATAACATTGACCCGGACGTTGCCCGTTCTTGATATCGATTGACTCAGCGGATGAGTCAGTCATCAATCATAAAAAAACAGTGGAGATAGCGCTCAGGACAACCCATGAAACCTGATGAACTGCTGGGTAAGGATACCTGGTCAGCGTTGCAGACAGGAGCTGAGCTGTCTGGAGTGTCTGATAGACAATTCAAAACACGCAAATCCGGCTGGTTGATCTGGCTGCTGAGAATTGTCAGTCCGGTAAACTGGTTTGGTTCAGGTGTTGGCCGAAAAAATGTGGTCAAACTGATTCATCTTCGGGTGGTTGAACAGTGTAAGGATGAACGTCTGGCCTCCCTGAGAATGGCAGCTGCTGGCATGGTGCGTATCAAATCTGTTGCTTTGGGGGGAGAACTGGTCACTGCACCCTTCAGGACACTGGACCAAAAGTGTGTCTCTCGATTTTTTGATTTGAATAATACTCCCGCTGCATTGATCCAGAAAATTCCTGACCGAACTACTCGTAATCGGCTTAGAGGACTCTATTTTTCTGAGCTTCTGGCCAGTGATATGGAAAAGCTGAGTCAGATTACAAAAGTAGCAAGCTCTGATCCGGAAACAAAAATTCGAAAGCCGCTGAGAAAGCTTTTTGGAGACTCACTCTACCGGGCTATAGAGAACCTTGCAGTGGAGCCTCAATTGAGTCAGTGCGAGGCCAGAATCAGAAGCTCGCGAGCTTTTCCCATTAATGCCCACCAAGCGGTTCAGCAAAGTCTGGATCAGTTATTGATTCGATCGCATCTGGCCAGGCATGGAAAAGTGTCTGTCGAAGAACTGAACTTTTCTTTCCAGCATTTTCTCGAAACACTCAAACGTTTTCCTTCTGTTCGCACGGGTCTTGCCCGTGAATTTTTGGAAAAAACAAATAATGGCATCGCATTTATGGCATTGGTGACAGCCTTCAGAGCGTCGGGTGTTCAGCCCAGGCTCCCGGAGCTTCCACAAACTGCAAGAATGCGGCAATTATCCAAAGACAGTTACCGGGCGGAACTGGAAGCCCCGGAACAATCGCCGGGCTTACAGAATCTGGGGAACAAGTGTTACTACAACTCTATGATTAAACTGCTTTCTCATCAGTTTTCCATGGCCGACCTGGAAGTAATGGATAGCAGAGTCCGCCCTGTTGCAATAGAAGAAAAGGGCGACAGTGCCGGTGTGTTGAGGCAGAGACAGGAGCTTTATACTTCCCTGATCACGCTGCTGCGATCGATCAAATTATGTCGAGCGGGTTTTGTTCCGGATCATGAAGTGAATGAGATCAATCGGTTATTTATCCAGCAGCTGAGCCGGTGTCAGCAGGATCGACTGATCAGCCCCCTGTTCTCCGGGGCTACCCAGGAAGATGCCCACGAGTTTACTCAGGTTGTTAATAAGATTCTCAACCCTATGACCAACCCCAGGCTGTCCTATAGCAGCCAGGTCCGAAAAGTGCTGACACTGAATGATAAACGCTATGAAGGGGTGGTTGGCAAAAATCGGGACAATGTCATCTTTGCTGAAGTGCAGGAGGGGGGGAATACTCATTTCAGGGATTGCTTGAAGCTGCAGCCAGAAGAACGCAATTATTTCTGGGAGCCCGGTGATGAAAAAGATGTCGGACTGAAAAAAGAAAATATTCTGGCTTACCAGAAGCAGCATGCTCGGACGATGATAGAAAAGCTGGAGACTTTCAAAGTTGAAGTGAACAGAGGGTACGACCCAGACTTTGCAGCAGAGGTTCAGGCAATGGTGTTCAATGCTGAGACCGGTTATTTTGAGCGCAGTCAGAAACTGGACGAGAACGGTCTCCCCAAAAAAGTGATTCTTCCTCCCTGGGTTAAAACAACCTTTGAACCCGTGTATGAGGCATCCGGACGATCTCTGGAAACCGTGATGATGATGCCCAAGATTTTCAAACATGGTGCCGGAGGCAGCAGAAAGCTGGCTGATGAAGGAAAAGCCTTTTTCGAGAGTTGTCTGGAAGGAGTGGACGTTCCTTTTTCTACTAAAAAAAATCGCACCCAGACCATGAATATGGATGTGGTGGGTATCAGTTGTCATCAGGGAGGCTGGTACGGCGGTCATTATGTTTACATTGAGAAGACGTCCCGGGGGTGGCTGCTGCACAATGATTCTCAAGTCCGGACAATAGGCAATGACGAGGCATTGAAACACTTTCTGGGTAACCGTTTTACGCCTTATGTTTATCACCTCAAAAGAAAAGCGCGAACAACTCCTACGCAATTAAACTCGCTGAGACGCTAAAACGCCCCATTGTTTTTTCTTTCTGCATGACGGTTCGGATAGTGTTTGAAATAAGGTCTATCTTATAAGCCGGAACGAATTCGAATTGCTGAGCGTCAGCATTCAGATAAGGCGCGTATTAAAACCTTATGGAACCTTCAATGCTCAGAACCGCAGTAGTCGGAACGGGATATCTGGGGAAATTTCACGCCCATAAATACGCCATGCTACCGGAGTGCCAACTGGTAGGGGTATCTGATATTAATGAAGACAGCGGTCGTGTTGTTGCCCGTGAGTGTGACACACAATTTTTTGCTGACTATCAACAGCTTGTCGGTAAGGTTGATGCAGTGAGTATTGCCGTTCCTACGATTCTTCATCATCAGGTGTCCAGAGATTTTCTTAAAGCGGGTGTGCATGTGCTGGTTGAAAAGCCTATGACATCCAATCTGGATGAAGCCCATGAACTGGTCCAGATAGCCAGAGCCCGGGAGCTGGTTCTGCAAGTAGGGTGCCTTGAGCGTTTTAACGAAGCCCTTACCGGTGTGGGCCCGTTGTTGAATGAACCTCGCTTTATAGAGTCTCACCGTTTGGCAGGGTTCAAGCCACGCTCTATGGATATCAATGTGGTTATGGACCTTATGATTCATGACCTGGACATCATTCTGAGTCTGGTGAACAAACCACTGGTGGATGTGGTGGCCAACGGGACAGCCGTACTTTCTGATTCAGTGGATATTGCTCAGGCCAGACTGACGTTTAGCGGAGGCTGTGTGGCGAACATTACCGCTAGCCGAATCAGCCAGAAATCCAAGCGCAAGATGCATATCTTTCAGGAGAAATCATGCATCTGTATCGACTTTCAGTCTCTGAATATGTCGCACTTTTACAAGGGCGCAGGAGAGATGTTCCCGGGCATTCCCAATATTGAATGTGATGAGCTGAGCTATAAAGACAGTGATTCACTGCGCAGGGAAATAGAAGATTTTCTTCATTGTGTTCGTCATTCAAGAGTGCCCAGAGTCAGCGGCGAGGACGGGCACCGTGCGCTGGAGTTAGCCACCCGGATTTCCAGCATCATTGAAGGAGAGGTTCAGTGAGTTCGGAGCCAATGATCCCAATGGTAGATACTCTGGCCTGGCACGGGCTTATTCAGAAAGAACTCAAACAGGCTGCTACTCGTGTCTTGGATTCCGGGCGCTATTTGATGGGAGAGGAAGTCGCTGCTTTTGAGCGGGAAGTTGGTGAATTCCTTCAGGCAAGCAAAGCCGTCAGTTGTGCTAATGGTACTGATGCCCTGATCCTTGCCTTGTCAGCGGCTGGACTGGGTCCGGGCGATGAAGTGATTACAACACCTTTCACCTTTTTTGCCACGGCAGAAGCCATTGTCCGGGTAGGCGCTACCCCTGTATTTGTGGATATAGAGCCGGAGACGTTTAATGTCAATCCGGTGCTGATTCAGGAAGCTATTAGTGAAAGAACTCGAGCGGTTCTGGTCGTTCATCTGTTTGGTTTACCCGCTCGTATTCAGGAAATACAGCTGCTCTGCGAAGAACGTTCTTTATTGTTGATAGAAGATTGTGCTCAGTCTTTTGGTGCATCTGTGAACGATAAAATGACAGGAACAGTAGGAGATTTAGGTTGTTTCAGTTTTTTTCCCAGTAAAAATCTGGGGGGATTTGGTGACGGAGGTTTGGTCACAGCAAAAACAGAGTCTATGGCTGAGCAGCTGAGGGTGCTGAGAAATCACGGCAGTAGAATTCAATATCAGCATGAATGTGTCGGGTATAACAGCCGGTTGGATGAAATGCAGGCAGCGTTGCTGAGGGTTAAGCTAAAACACATTTCACGCTATAACGAAGAACGTAAAAAGGTAGCGGAATATTATCGATCCTGTTTGCAGGGTATGGATATTTTGTTGCCCGCAGGGCAGGAGCATGTCTATCACCAGTTTACTTTGTTGACCGATCAAAGGGATCAACTCAAAGAATGTCTGAGCCGTGAGGGTATTTCTTCAGCGATTTATTACCCTATGCCATTGCATTTACAGCCGGTATTTAAAGGTCTGCCAATGAGACAAGACCTTTTTGTGGCTGAGCAGGTGGCTCAGCACTGTCTGTCCTTGCCTATTTTTCCGGGCATGCAATCATCCCAGGTGAGTCGTGTGGCAGAGACGGTGTCTGGTTTCTTTTCCCAGGAGAAAGAAGATTCTACTTATTGGTTAGCCGGTGCCATATCCTGAGCACCAGGCGCCAACACACAATAGCCTGGCTATTACTCGTCATTCCGTCTTGGTCTCATGTCCAGCTTGCCATGCTCATTACGGTAGTTAGAAAATGCGATGGGTATTATTTGCACCTCCCTGTAAAGTAGTCGATCAGTATCAGCCTACAACACAGGCGACCTGCTGAATTGACGGGCTGATCATGAGGTCTATGCTCATTGCTCTTCCAACCGAGAGGCCACTTCATGAAGCACTGGCACTGTATGGTATTGGCAATGACCCTTTTTTCTTCTCAGGCGAGTCATTCAGCCTCGTTTTACGAGCAGCTACAGGCTGTTGAGCTGGGTGATACTCATTTTGATGCTCAAGGACATGTCACAACGACAGGTGATATTGATCGTAAGGTCGCCTGTCTGCGTCCTATGAGGAAAGGTTTGCCTAACATCAGTGCTGAGAGTGTGGGTGAGCAGGTAAGAGTCCATCTTTATGGGCATGGAGGCAGTGGCTGGACACTGCTTTGGGGCAGTGTAAACAAGGCCGTTGCATTGTTTGAGGAAAAAGCCAAAGAGCATAAATTCAATGAGCTTGTGCCCATTACTATTATTGGCGCCGGCTGTATGGGGAAGGCGGTGGCCTTATCGCTCTATCATACAGGCTTTCAGAACATTCGCATTATTGCCGAGCAAGACGACAGCATTGCCTCTTTGAATTCGACAGGCTATCTGGCCATGGTGTCATTGGCCACAGAAAATGAGTCGGAGAAAAAGCAGGCCGAGAAACTGGCCATCGATACATTGAAGGGGTATCAGATGGTTGAAAAAGGGACTCACCCCATTATTAATGAAGGTGTTCATCTTATTGATGTATACAGTGGCCTGGGTAAAGAAGGGGAAGAGGGCCCGCTGGAAACCTATACCGGTATTGAACCCTATGCTGAGGCGGGTCTATTGCCCAAGCCTGAGAACGGGGTGGTAAAGTTTTCGACTGGTGTGAGTTACCCGATGCGAAAATATCAGACTTATTTTATGGATACCAAGGTTTTGATGAAGGCTTTTGATCGAGAGCTCAAAGCCAGGAATATACCGGTTATCCATGAAACAGTCGGGAGTCTGGAGGACATTAAAACCTATGTCGTTTTTAACTGCTCAGGACTTGGAGCAGCGAAGCTGAATCATGACGAAAAGGTCTACCCGAACCTGGGCTTGTTGCTGGAGCTCGCTCATCAACCTCTGAAAAAGCTCGACTACATTATTTATACCCGCTACCAACCGCCGGGTGCTCCCAAGCGAGTCAGTCCTGTGGATAAAGCCGACATCTATTTTATGCCCAGAAGTGGTGGATTACTGGGAGCCACTTTTGTCGATCATAACGATGGGACGGATAACGCGTTGAATGAAGCGTTATTCACAAGAATTCTTAGAGAAAATAAGCAATTCTTTGGTTACCCGCTGAACTGACTTTCGGTAGTGAATCAGAAGTGTGCATTAAGTCTCTCCCGATTTTGTAAGGAAAGAAGAAAAGATGGCAGGTACCTTGAGTGTACCTGCCTATATACGTGTGCCGAGCATGTCACACAGCTTGGGGGTGAAAGTCCCCTGTCCAGCCAGATGAGGGCGAAGGACTAGCGAAGCACAAGGTTTGTATCGTGAGGTGCAGGCTGAAGGCAGTGTGGAGCAAAACCGCGAGCCGACGAACAGAAATCAGATATGAGGCTGTCTGCGTGAGGACGAGTCAGCGTATGATGACGAAGTCCATACTCATCCGGACACTCAGGCAGTAGATCTGGCGGTTGTGCGGCGAAGGCGGTGTGACTTACCTCGGGAGGTCTGTGTGGTGTCTGATATTTCGGACTGAAGCTATCGTAAGGTGGCCTGATCGCCATACAGAAGTCAGCAGACGGCATAGTAGCTGGCGAATGTCAGTGAAGGCCTGAACAGTACAGAGTGGTGAATAGTTTCTGTTATTCGATACACCGGACGCAGACAAATCCAGCAAACACTGGAACTCATGCCAAGTGGTCACGGCGGAACCGGAGGCTGCGACGTTATGAGGGCTGAGGTTGTGTCGGCATCACAGGATTACGAAAGCCCGGCAAGCGATACAGGCTTGATGGCACGTATCGCCCACCCCAATAATCTGAAGAAAGCCTTTCAGCGAGTAAAACGCAACAAAGGAGCAGCAGGCATTGACCGCATGACAGTGGAAGACCTGTTCACGTATTTACAAGGGCATGGTCGTCAACTGAGGCAGTGTTTGAGCAGAGGGTTGTGGAAACCCACTCCAGTAAGAAGAGTTCTGATTCCCAAGCCGGACGGAGGAGAGCGAAAGTTGGGTATACCAACAGCTCTTGATCGAATGGTGCAGCAGGCAATACAACAAGTATTGCAGGCAGAGTGGGAGCCAAGGTTCTCGGCTTACAGCTACGGATTTAGGCCCTATAGGTCTGCACATCAGGCTATCAGTCAGGCTCAGTTGTATATGAAGGATGGTTACAACTGGGTGGTGGATATTGATTTGTCGAAGTTTTTCGACCGGGTCAACCATGATCGACTGATGGCAAAGTTGGCAGAGCATATAGAGGACAAGGATGTATTGCGTTTGATTCGTCGATTCCTGAAGTCCGGAGTGATGGAAAACGGGCTGGTAAAACCGCAAGCGGAGGGTGTGCCACAGGGAGGTCCCCTGTCTCCTGTACTTTCAAACATAGTATTGGACGAACTTGACAGAACGCTCGAAAATCGAGGTCTGCGATTTGTTCGGTACGCTGACGACTGTCGTGTTTTTGTTAAAAGTAAGAAGGCAGGGGAAAGGGTGATGGCCAGTCTGGTCAAGCTGATCGAGGGTAAAATGAAACTGAAGGTCAATCATACAAAGAGTGCGGTTGATCGTGCATGGAAGCGCCCCTTTCTGGGGTACACTTTTACCCGAGACGGCAGGAAAACCCTTGCGACAAAGAGTGGCAAGCGCTTCAAGGATAAAATCAGACAGCTAACCCGAAAGGGAGGTCGATCCCTTGAGCAGAGATTGGAAGGACTCAACAGGTACTTGCAGGGATGGAAGAACTACTTCCGAGAAGTAGAAACCCGCACAGAGTTTGAACACTTTGACTGTTGGATAAGAAGGCGGTTGCGAAGTCTGCTCTGGTATCAATGGAAAAGAAGCCCAAAGCGGTACAAGGAGCTGCGAAAGCAGGGAATCAGTGACAAACTGACAAGGCAAACGGTAGCTTCAGGAAAAGGACATTGGCGAGTGAGCCGGAGTCCTGCGTTACACATGGCGCTACCCAATAGTTGGTTTGATAAGTTAGGTTTAATCAGATTGTTGGCCGCTTAACTGGCCGAAACGCCCAGTACGGACCCGTATGCTGGGTGTTGTGGGAGGAGCGTAGCCGTGAGGCTACGCCCTATCCCGATCCATCGCCTTTCAATATGCTACGTTGTTGCCAGCGTTCGCTCACCCTGATCACCTACTACTTGTAGGCTCACAGGGCTTCGTTCACTTGTCGCCTAGTAGCATCTTGAAATCCAATGGGTATAGATGTTTTATGCGACTTATGCCGCCTGTCTTGATGTTTCTCCCAGCACTTCTATCAGATTGGAACGTGACAGTTCTCCCTGAAGTTCACCCTCAGCATCAACAACTGGAAGTGGGTAATCTGTTTCCAGTGTATCGGGAATAACACTTTCCAGAATGGCATCGGGAGAAACGGCGTCCAGCTCTTCCATCATGTCTTCCCCAAGTGTATCGCTGGCGTTGGTCTGAGCAGCTTCTTCCAGGGTGTCCTGAAGAACAACACCCTGATAGCCTTCATCGGTGACGTAATAACCGTATCTTTCCGGCAGCTTTTTCATCTGTTCCAGTGCGCCGCCAATGGTGCTGGCACTGATCCGGCAGACGGGTGGCTGCATAACGGTTTCCACTGTCAGCGCCCTTGCCCGGTTTACATCTTTAACGAAGGCTTCGACATATTCTGTCGCGGGGTTGAGCAGAATTTCTTCTGGCTTACCCAACTGGACCAGTTCTCCGTCTTTAAGAATGGCAATGCGATCGCCAAGGCGGAGCGCCTCATCGAGGTCGTGGGTGATAAAGACAATGGTTTTCTTGAGCTTTTCCTGCAGTTCAATGAGTTGGTCCTGCATTTCGCTGCGGATCAGTGGGTCCAATGCAGAAAAAGCTTCATCCATGAGCAGGATTTCGGCATCTGTACACAAGGCTCTGGCTAAGCCTACTCGTTGTTGTTGCCCGCCGGACAGTTGTGAAGGAAACTGTTGTTCGTAACCTTTCAGGCCCACTGTTTCCAACCACTGTCTGGCTTTTTGAAGACGCTCGTCTTTTTTAATGCCCTGTACTTTCAGGCCGTAGCTGACATTGTCGAGTACGGTGCGATGCGGAAGTAGGCCAAAACGCTGGAACACCATAGACATCTTGTGACGTCTGAATTGTTCAAGCTCTTTTTTACTCAGCTTCATCACATCCACACCGTCGACAATAATTTCACCTTCAGTAGGGTCAATCAGTCGGTTGAAGTGTCGAATCAGGGTGGATTTTCCCGAGCCTGACAAACCCATAATGACGAAGATCTCTCCCCGGTCAATGGTCAGGTTAATGTCTTTCAAACCCAGGCTATGGTTAGCCTGGTTCATCAGCTCGTCTTTGCTCTGTCCTGCCTTGACCAGCTCTACGGCTTTTTCGGGCGACTTGCCAAAGATTTTATAGAGATTGCGTACCGAGATTAGCTCAGACATGGGAACCCTCACGATATTGTTGGCTTCGTTTTGCCCAGGCTTGGGACACTCGGTCAAACATGATGGCAAGGGCGACAATGGCCAGACCATTCAAGAGGCCAAGAGTAAAGTATTGGTTCGTTATGGATTTGAGAACAGGTTGCCCCAGTCCTTTAACACCGATCATGGATGCGATGACAACCATGGCCAGAGCCATCATGATGGTCTGGTTAATGCCTGCCATGATATTGGGCATGGCCAGTGGCAGCTGAACACCTACCAGGCGTTGCATAGGGCTGGCACCGAAAGCCGTGGAAGCTTCCAGTACTTCCTTATCCACCAGTCGTATACCCAGGTTGGTAAGGCGAATCACTGGGGGAATAGCATAGATAATGACGGCGATGAGGCCTGGAATCTTGCCAATACCCAGCAACATGACCACGGGGATCAGATAGACAAAGGCTGGCATGGTTTGCATGACATCAAGTATGGGTGTGAAAACTTTCTGAACCTTGTCAGAACGAGCCATTAATATACCGATGGGAATGCCAAGCATAATGGCAAGAACGGTACAAACAGTAATCATGCTGAGTGTTCGCATGGTGTCTTCCCACATGCCAAAATAACCAATGGCAAGCAGTGAGAGGGCTATGGCGCCAGAGAGTTTCCAGGAACGACTGGCAGCATAAGCCAGACCTGTAATCGAAATAAGTACCAGCCACCAGGGCGAATTCAGCAGTAACTGCTCAAACCCGGAAAGGAAACTCAACAGAGGATCAAAAAAAGCCTCTATTGAGTCGCCATAAGCGCGTGAAAATTCCCGGTAGGCACTGTCCAGTGTTTTTCTGATCGAAATAAGGTCGCTGCGATCCATTTCTGGAAACTCAGTCAACCAGGATTTTTCAGCCATAGTTTTTTTTCCTTAGAGGCGTGATAAAGAGGCGTGATAAAGAGAGGCGTGACAAAGCTTTTTTAATTTTTGTAGCGGCGGCTTCTGAAACCCAGGTCTGCCAGATCTGTGGATAGTTCTTCAGGAAGTGTTCCATCGCCATCTCTCCGTCTGCCTGGTTGTCTTCCATCCAGGCCAGCAGTTTGTTCATATCTGCATTGGAGAGTGATCTTTGTTGTATGTATTGATATGCCTCAGGGGCTTTACTGGCAAAAGACTCGGTAGTCACAGAATGTACTGGCAGGGGTGGGTACATAGTGACTTTGGGGTTTTCACAGTCAACCTGAGTCGTACAGTTTTTGTATTCGTTGTTATCAACGCCACTGCCGAAGTCGACCTTCACCATGTCATACTTTCCAAGAGCCGGTGTTGGCGACCAGTAGTAACCAAACCAGGGCTCTTTGCGATCATAAGCTCTGGCCAGTGAAGCAGAAAGTGCAGCACCGGAGCCTGGGTCAATCATTTCAAACCCTTTCTCTTCCAGCTTCATTGCCCGGAACAGGTTGCTTACCGTGATCTCGCAGGTCCAGCCTGCAGGGCAGCCATAAAAGCCTGCGACATCGGGCTCTTCTGGGTGCTTGAACAAAGAGGCATTTTTGATGATTCCCTGAATGGTCGCGAGAGAAGGATCTTTGTCGACCATATATTGAGGAACCCAGAAACCTTCTTCGCCACCGTCCGACAGAGAGGTGCCGGCAATTCGCAGACGTTTTTCTTCTACACCTTTATCCAGTGCGTCTCTGATGAAGATAGTCCAGAGTTCTGGCGCAATATCCGGCTCACCTTTCTCGATCATAGAGGTGCTGGTGGGCATGGAGTCTCCAGGGACGAGTTCTGCATCACAGCCATAGCCCTGGTTAAGGATGAACTGATCAACATGAGCCAACAGAGTGGCTGAGTCCCAGTTCATATCGGCAATGGAAAGTTTGCCGCAGGTGTTGGCAAGAACAGCAGTACTCGAAACTGAAAGAAGAAGAGTGGCCCCCAGAGTCCGGATGGCTTTATGCATTATGGTGATACCTGGATGAATAGAAATATGAAATCGTAATCTTTGCTGATGGAGACGATGAGGTGCTTTTTCGGGGTCAAATAGGTGCATCTTGAGCACTTGCCTACAGCTTATAACATCGTTCGGCGCAAATAGGTTACAGACCTGATTCCAATAGTTCAAACCAGTCGGTTTCCAGGCAGGGAATTGGTTTCCCATGGTTGTTACGCAGGGTGTGCTGGTAACAACCATGGGCAACCTTAACGGTACCAACAAGTGTTATACCTCATACCGTTCGCACTGAGCCTGTCGAAGTGCATCATCAGTATCCTTCGATAAGCTCAGGATGAACGGAGGCAGTAACGCTGTCCCTCATTAGAGGCGAGTCAGGGCTTTTTTAACTTTCTGGGCAACAGGCTCTGAAACCCAGGACTGCCAGATTTGTGGGTAATTTTTCAGAAAGTGTTCCATTGCGATTTCGCCATCGGCCTGATTGTCTTCCATCCAGGCCAGCAACTTATTCATGTCGGCATTTGTGAAGGCACGCTGGCCAATATATTGGAACGCTTCAGGAGATTGATTGGCAAAAGACTCAGTCGTGACAGATTGAACTGCTGAGGGTGGGTACATGGTGACTTTCGGCGATTCGCATTCACTCTGGCTGGTGCAGCTCATATACTCATTTTTATCAACACCGCTGCCAAAGTCGACTTTGACCATTTCGTATTTGCCAAGAATAGCGGTGGGAGCCCAGTAATATCCAAACCATGCTTCCTTTCGTTCGTAAGCTTTGGCCAATGAACCTGACAAACCAGCACCTGAACCGGGATCGATTAGCTCAAAGCCTTTTTCTTCGAGGTTGAGTGCGCGGAACAGATTGCTGGCAGTAATCTGGCAGTTCCAGCCCGCCGGGCAACCATAAAAGGCACTCAAATCAGAGTTTTCCGGATGTTTGAATAATGTTGATTTTTTGATGATGCCATCAATGGTCGACAGGGAAGGGTCTTTGTCCACAAGGTATTTGGGTACCCAAAAGCCTTCCTCTCCGCCGTCAGACAAAGAGACGCCGGCCAGACGCAGTCGTTTTTCTGATACCCCCTTTTCCAGAACTTCCTTGACACCATTACTCCATAACTCAGGAGCAATATCAGGTTCACCTTTTTCAACCATGGAAGTGCTGGTGGGCATAGTGTCGCCCGGTACCAGCTCAGCATCACAGCCAAAACCATGGGTGAGAATGAACTGGTCAACGTGAGCCATCAGAGAAGCCGAGCTCCAGTTCATGTCGGCGATGGAAACGTCTCCACAGGAAGAGGCAGAGACTGTTGTACTGGATAACGAAAGAAGGAGGGCTGCACCCAGAGATTTGACGGCTTTTTGCATAAATTGCACCTGTAATTCTTATTTTTAGAGCTTTCATCACGAGGTGTGATGAAGCATCTTTATGTGCATAGGGCTATTTTGAGGAATAGATCTATGCGTTCAAGGCTGTGCAAGTTGTTCTGCCGTAGTTAACCCCACTTTCTGGTCACTCGATTGAAAACGACACATTTCGCCTATAACAAAATTTTCATTATAAAAATTAGGCATATAGATTACAGCTCTAATGATAAGAGTTCAAACTAACTGGCTTTCAAGAAGACAGTGTCCCTACATCCAGAACAGGGGCTGCATCAATACGTTCGGCATCCATCATAGTGGCTACCCGTTGCAGGGCGGAGAGTAGCTGTGTCTTTTCCCAGTCTTCCAATGACTCAAAGCGCTCAATGAATTTCTCATGGAGCAGGGGGGGCGTTGTTTTCAGAACGCTGCGTCCTTCTGTGGTCAATCGGGCGTTAACAATGCGTTTATCTATAGTGCTTCTGACTCTTTCAATGTATTGGCGATCTTCCAGGCGGTTAAGAATGGTTGTAACGGTAGCCTGACTCAAAGATACATCCTGTGAAATTCTTTTAACGGTCACATCGCCCAGGGTTTCTATAGCTCTCAGCACTATAACCTGTGGGATGGTCAGCCCACAGACTTTGATCATCCGTTTTGAATGAAGGTCTGTAGCTCGGATGATTTGTCGTAGAGAAACAAGAACATCGTTCCAGTAACAGGATTCGGACATATCGCTCCCTTGGGGTAGTCAGATGTTTGATGCGTTTATTTGCCATAAATGAATGAGAAAAACAAACATGGTTTGACCACTAAACATTAGACATATAATATTTTTTGTTCAAACCGTCTGAAAGTGTCTATTTTTGATATAGCCATCTCCTTCTGTCCAATGTTGTATCCTGACCTCGGGAGCCTCCCATCTTTATGTCTGATCCCTCAGAATCCAGTCACAGTCTTAATTTACCTGTCTTTATAGGCTCGGCCAGTATCATTTTGCTGGTGGTGGCCTGTACTGCCCTTTTTCCTGAACAGGCAGAGCGTTATTCTGTAGCCTTACAAAGCGGCATAATGACCAATGCCAGTTGGTTTTATGTGGCTTCTGTCGGCGTTATTCTTATTGGTGTTGTGGTCGTCGGCTTATCTCGTTATGGCGATATCAAGCTGGGCCCTGACCATTCCGAGCCGGACTTCAGTTTTGGTTCCTGGTTTGCCATGTTGTTTTCCGCAGGCATGGGCATAGGTCTTATGTTCTTTGGTGTGGCGGAACCGGTTATGCATTTTCTCTCACCGCCCGTGGGAGAGCCTGCATCCATTGAGTCAGCTCGTGAAGCCATGAGAATCACCTTCTTTCACTGGGGTTTCCATGCTTGGGCTATTTACGCCATTGTCGCTCTGATTCTGGCCTTCTTCGGCTATCGCCATAACCTGCCCCTCACCTTGAGGTCTGCACTTTATCCGGTGGTCGGTGATCGTATCCACGGCGTGATTGGCCATGTTATTGATATCTTTGCCATTCTGGGAACAACATTTGGTGTGGCAACAGCGCTGGGTTACGGTGTACTTCAGGTCAACTCGGGCTTAAATTATCTGTTTGATATTGATGTAAGCACCCATGTTCAGGTTGTCCTGATAGTGGTGATAACCGCTCTGGCCACATTGTCAGTCGCTTCAGGGCTTGATAAAGGTATTCGTCGTTTATCGGAGATCAATCTGCTGTTGGCGTTGTTGCTGATGGCCATGGTGATTATTCTTGGGCCAACCATTTTACTGCTTCAGTTACTGGTGCAGAATATTGGTGGCTATCTTTCTGATATAGTCGACAAAACGTTCAACCTATACGCCTATGAACCCACCGACTGGTTAGGCGGCTGGACGCTATTCTACTGGGCCTGGTGGCTGTCCTGGTCTCCTTTTGTGGGCATGTTTATTGCCCGTATTTCAAGGGGCAGAACCATTCGTGAGTTTATCTGTGGAGTACTGTTTGTGCCTGCAGGTCTGACCTTTATCTGGATGACGGTATTTGGCAACACGTCTATCGACCTGATTATGAATCATGGGGCGACTGATCTGGCTGATATTGTTCAGGAAGATGTCTCACTGGCGCTCTTCAAATTTCTGGAATATTTCCCGGCGACCAACTTCTTGTCCGGAATAGCCATTATCATGGTGGTCGTGTTTTTCGTGACGTCTTCTGATTCCAGCGCCATGGTGATCGATATGCTGGCGTCCAGAGGGGAGGGAAAAACACCCGTCTGGCAGCGAATATTCTGGTCTGTCCTGATTGGTTTGGTAGCTCTGGTACTGATGCTTGCCGGAGGGCTGAAAGCACTACAAACCGCAACGATTGCTACGGCTTTGCCTTTTGCTATTGTGTTGTTGATATCTGGCTATGGACTGTTAAAAGCGCTGGCTATAGATGCAGCGAAAAGAGAAAGTCTTTCTCAGACAACGCTGGCACCCAGTGGAGGGCATGCCTCAATTCCCTGGCAGGATCGGCTGCAGAATATTACTCACTTTCCAGAACGCAAAAGTGTTCGGGTGTTCATGAGGGGGGTTGTGTTACCGGCACTGAAATCCTTGTCTCGAGAGTTGGAAGAACAAGGTGTGGATACTGAAGTAGCCTTTGACAAGACCAGGTTTGTTGCTTCCCTGAAGGCTTTTCATGGTGAAGAACAGGATTTTGTCTATAAAGTCATTCCACGATCCTACTCTCAACCCAGTTTTGTCATTGATGACGAAGAAGACAGTAAGTACTACCGGGCTGAAGTCTTTTTAAGAGAAGGTGGTCAGGATTACGACATCATGGGCTGGTCTAAAGATCAGGTGATCGGAGATATCATTGATCAGTATGAGAAACATATGCACTTCCTGCATATGGTTCGTTGATTAAAAACGGCGCCCTGATGGACTTTAAATGGGGGCGCACTTTCCTACAGTACACATTCGCTTGGTTACCTCAGCGGCAGGCCTGGGGTAAATTATCCAAAATTTTCTGATCATGGGTGATCAGTGGAATATTCTGCACCTGGGCATCAGCGCAAATTAGCCTATCAAAAGGATCTCGAGTCCAGGGCAGAAGAATACCCTCGTCCACAAGTCTCGACATGGGTGTTTTCGACACCGTCAGTCCAATTTCTGTGTAAAGAAATTGGATGATATTGGCTGGAGTTTCAGCAATTCGGCCAATTTCATTCAGGTATTGAAGTTCAAACCTGGCCATTTCGGGCAGCACGATATCATTATTGTCCAGCATGACCTTGACTTCGGAAGAGAGCTTCCGGATTTGTCTGCCATGTAAGAAGACTGCAATGTGAGTATCAATTAAAACCATTGTCGGGCTCCCAGTTAAACACTGATTCACTCTCCAGTCCCTCTTCATTGCCAATGATGATGGATTGCTCACCCATACTTTTCAGCCTGTCTAGCTTAGAGCCTTTGTTCGATAGGCTTATCGTCAAGTTGACCCCTCCGCGATCAACTACCACCGCTTGTCCTGTTTTGATGATTTCGTCAAAGATGGCATAGATATTTTTCCTGAGATTGGTCAGGTTAATGGGCTCTTGTCCATTCTGCTGATTTGCCATGCTGCACCTATTTTTTATGTGTGTACGCTTTATTTTAGTTACGTACGCTGAAAAGTAAATATCTCCAACTTTATACCTTGTTTTCAACTTGCTTATGAGGGCTTTGGATGACTTGTCAGAAGCGGACTTCCGGTGGTATATGGATAAGGTAGTCCGATACACAATTCTCTCCACGCTGCAGAGAAAATCTCATCCATTGCAATGATTTCTGCAAGTTTTATGCAATGGCAAAGTTGCTGCGTGCATGCCTTTGTCATTAGTTGGTATTGATCTATATCTGGCCCAGGAGGCTGACCGAGAATAGCGTCCGAGCATAAAATTCAGTAGAACGAGTCAGCTTTTTCACTGAATTTGTGCGAATAGTTGACCTATTTAAGCAAATTCAGTGGAAAAGATGGCCGTTCTTTCTGGATTTTAGGCCGGGCTGTCTATTCTCGGTCAGCCTCCTAGTAGATAATCCCGTGCGCGGGTGCAGGCTACATAGAGTAAGTGCCTTTCGGTGTTGTATACCTCTTCCAGATCAGCTTCATCTTCGACACTTTCTATCCGTTCCTGCAATGGCATGATTTCATCATCACAGGCCATAATGATAACTGCTCTGAACTCTAGTCCTTTGGCAAGGTGCATAGTGCATATAGAAGCTTTTCCAGTAACGGTGCTGACTTTGGTGTCCAAAACCTTGAAAGGGATGTTTGCCTTATCGAGAGCCAGCAATTCCCGCTCAGTTTAATTTCATGTTTTTCAAGTTAATTAAAGAGGGTTCTACAGCCCAAGAAAACCAGGCATTATCGAGGTCTGTTTAAATTACGTACAATTTAAAAGTAAAAAAATCTGCGATTTGGGATTCCTAAAATCCTCTGTAGTCCTTTAAAATCAAGGAGCTTCTGTTTGAGCGGGAATTGCTGACGATCCACTTACTGAAGTATCCTTTCTTTCCACAAGGCATAACGCTCTTTTGCGCGCTCAGCCACTACGACAGGCTCTTTCACCCATTCAGGCTTACCATAACGACTAAGAGGGGTAATACAGCACCTATCTCCCTTGGAGCTAGTACAATAATGACTCATCACCTGGCGACGCCAGAGCTCTCCATCGTAGTGATAAGCGCTTCCGTTTTTAGAAACTTCAATCAAGTCAATCGTTATGGAGCCTGAGGCATCTGAACAGATATAGGCTAGAAGTGTACGATCTTTAGGTCCAGGCATGCCTCTACCTCTCCGAATGGGTTTAGTTTCCTTACTTTACTCAGCCTCTCAAAGCAGGAGGGTTCAATGACAAGACACAGCCTACATACAGAAAGCCTACAAATAACTGTCATTCTATGAAAGCTGTTGCATCAACAGATTACAAACAGTTATCTGAAGGGTCAATTCAGCCTTGGCTTCTTTGGTTTTGTTCACATCGGGAAAGATCTTGTCGATCACCTTCCCGATCACCGGAATGGCAGCCACCAGACTCACCATTTGCCTCCCAGCAGTCCTTCCTGTCTCAGCCAATGATGTACATCAAAGTTGGGACAGGTCTTCACCTTGCTGAAGTGGTGATGGCTATGCATGACAGCGTTTGGATAAAGCGTCTGGTGACCTGCTACCAGAAACTTAAGTATCCGCTTCTGATCTGGAGTAAAGTTATCTTCCGGCTGGTTGTTCTTATCCAGCCCACCCACCAGACAGATACCCACGCTCTCGTGGTTGTGGCTTTTGGCATGAGCACCCCAGTCATCCATGGGTCGTCCCTGTTTCACAGAGCCATCCCGTTCAATCACCCAGTGGTAACCAATATCCAGAAAGGCCCGTTCCATGGTGTGCCAGCGTTTGATGTCGTTAAAGGTCACATGTTGATTAGCTCGGGTATCCGAGCAATGCACGACGATGTAATTAGTTTCCTTTCGCTTGCCCATGACTCATCCCCTGAGTTTACGTTTTAAGAAAATAAGACAGAAGCCCAATAGCAGCGGTCAGCACGATCCAGCCGAACCGCTCGATATAGCCCAGTATCACGCCCCGGCGACTGGCCTGGAACTCCAGCTTCCGGATGCGTTTCTCCTGCTCATCCAGACGTTCATCCTGCCGGGAAAGGTTGCTGGTCTGATGAGTAATCCGCTCCTCAATCATGGCCAGGCGAGACACCGAGTCGCTCAGTTTGTCGAGTTTGGAATCAATCTGATCCAGTCGCCTTGAGAGATCCTCCATATCATAGTGCCCTGGTTTACTAAACAGACCGTGAGTTAGCGAATCTGATCAAATGACTCTTTTAGCAACGATTATAAAAAGCTATATTTCCCTCACTCATCGTCATTGTGGGATCAGGCTCGTTTCCAAAAACAAGAACAAGCCAATAAGTGAAAGCAGGGAGGCCAGAAAGTTACCTTCTACTCATCCTTCATCCGTTGAGAAAATCATTCCCCCAGGCACTGATAACACTGTTCCCACAGACCCGGAAGAGAAAAAACGCGCACTGGATCGAAGTGTCATGTGTACCATCATGTGCTGCTGTAACGATCATCCAGCCAAGGGCCAAAGTGATCAGGACTTGAAGCAGAGCTGCGCTCATTAGGTCTTGCAGGCAGCGGACAAAGCCCTGGAATGGAAAAGCCGTTATAAGTCAGAAGTCTCCTGGAACATGAACCTCCAGACCGGCGAACCACCGCAACCCATGATGCACCGAGATGCCTGGGGCAATGACACGACCGAGCCATCCCATTACTGGCAGGGCCGAATTGCTGAAGTAGATGGTTACCGGCCAGGACGTGGTGATATCCGGCGACCGGATCTGGTGATCGTCTCTGACTCCAGCAAGCCTCCTTCCCAGGATAATATTGATCAGGTGGTAGAGTTTAAGTTTGGTCAAGACAGGCGGGATAATGATCAAGATGAAGCTTACAAGGGTATTGCCGGCAGTCGGAAAAAATACTCAATATACAGGGTAGGCGGCCCTCGAAAAGATGTAGAGCAAGGCTGTAATTGTCAGAATCCTATTCAATCTGCCGTTTGAGAAGAATAACAGGAATACCTATGACCCAGTTAGACCTTAACACCCTTAGTAATCAGCCTGTCGCCTATTTTCCAACAGGTAATCCAGCTGCCTACGCTGGCCTGACCATGAGCTTTTATTTTGGCGCACCTGGTGAATCTGAAAAGCGACAGTCTTTGGTTAATTGTATTCAATACTATCTTCAACAGGCAAAAGGACAGCTCCAGCTCTATGCAGTTGCCGGAGATAAACGCCATCGCACTTTAAGTCCCGGAGAAAACCCAAACCCGGAATTACTGGCAAAAATGCTGGATACTGACATTACCCTGGATTTTGAGGCGGGAGGGGCTCATGAAGGCATTGCCCATCCATGGTCAATTAGCTCTTTAGCCAGGGGGGTCACCTACCCCAACTACCTAGGTTTTCTACTTTTATCATATCCGGCTTCGATGCTTGAGCACATAGGCGTGCAGGGCTTTGCTCAACAGTTTGTTACAATGTGCAACCAATTGCAGGTCGAACATGCCTACGCTGGATTAGGCCTTATCTTTCCTTTTGACGTAGGGGGGCGTAACGCAGCTCAGAATATCATAGGGGATAACCTAATGCGTTACCCTGGACTAGATGCCCATGACTTGTCAGGAGTCATGATCCATTGTCGAAACGGTATAAAATCCATTAACTTTCTAACAGCTGTATCCCACCGTTTACTGGCCAGAGCAGGAGGTTCTGACACAGTACTAGCTAATGCGGGTTCCCGTGTTCTGTCCTGCCCCTACAGCAGCGGTACCGTTTTTCAGGCCGGGCATGAGCCTCAAATTGGAGCTCCCAATCAGCCACCTGAAGATTACGTTGCTCTTGGAAGGGCTCTGAAAGCAGCAAGAGCACCTTTTGAAGACTCCATGTTTGATGACCCGGCAGGACAAGACGACGAAGCCTTTACACAACGCTGGCTGGCACGATTTGATGGTTAGTGAAAAATTGCTGTCCTGTTGAGTAACCCACTTCTCCCTCAGCTTGTAGTGCCTGGAGTCAATCTGATCCAGTCATCTTGAAAGGCCGTCCATCACGATCTTCCTTGACCTGGGCAAAGGTCAGATTATTGTAAGCGGTCGGGCAACTCCATCTACCCCTATTCCCACCAATTCGTTATTTTTGGCCCTTTCTCAGCTCATTGATGATTGAGTGCAGATCATACTCCTGACCGTTCGTAGAGATTCCTGAATTATCCAGGTTGAGAGATGATTGCTGCTTGGGTGACTTCCGTTTCTTGGGTTTGGGAATAGGAGTAATAAACTCGGCTTTGCGGCGATGTTCGATAATTCGCTGGGTCGGCTGGCCACTGTCATCCAGCTCCCAGTGCCGGGCTGGGTACTTTAGGGTGAGTTCAGAATCGGCTTTTTAAAGAAAATGTCAGTCATAGGCATCAGTACTATCCATAGTCTGCATTATCAGTAGGAAGCCTCGAAACTTGTATTGCCTTCCGTTTAATCAATGATAAGCAGTGGGTTTGCTCAAAGGGCTCTTGCTCAAAGGGCTATAGTCGTTTAAATGAAGAGAAGATTAGAGTTTAGCTTGCTTGAAAATTCAGCGTCTATCTAAACATAAATGGACTTTATATGTCGGTAGTAATGCTTGCAAATAATGGGGGCGATCACCTGTCTTCCAAAAAGAGATATGACAATTGATCACTTTTATTCAAATACAATGTCTCATCCCATCATTCGACAGGATGAGACATTGTGAAATGATCTCAATAGAGATTAATTATTGATCACCAGAGGGCAGTGATGAGCAGGATGTTCTGAGATAGTGACATCTACGTTGAACACTGCTTTTACCGTTTCTACCGTGAGTACCTCATGAGGTGTACCCTGAGCGGCGATCCCTCCTTCTTTGAGAATCACCAGGCGGTCAGAATAACGGGCAGCCAGATTCAGGTCGTGCAGAATCACCAGAACACCGACGCCTTTCTCTGCTTGTTTTCGAGCCATTTTCAGGGTCAGTTGCTGGTGGGCAGGGTCAAGAGCCGAGGTAGGTTCGTCCAGTAATAAATAGCGTTTACCAAAGTCCAGCTCATTCCAGATTTGTGCCAGTACCCGGGCCATATGAACTCTCTGTCGTTCACCACCTGACAGGGTGGTGTACTGACGATCTTTCAGATGCAGACCATCCACTTCATTCAGAGCGGCTTCCACAATCGCCAGATTTTCAGTTCGATCGGTGGCACAGGGAATACGTCCCAGAATAACGACTTCTTCAACAGTAAATGGAAAACTCAGAGAGGAAGACTGAGGTAATACCCCAAGCATTAAAGCCTGCTGTTCCAGTCTCCAGTCTTCTCTGTCATTCAATATAACGCTGCCTGAAGAAGGCTTTCGCTCGCCGCTGATAACTTTCATCAGTGTACTTTTGCCCGCTCCATTGGGGCCGAGTACGGTTACAACCTCGCCTGGAGTGACGGTAATGCTGACATCATCGAGGAGTGTTTTTTCACCGATCTGCACTGTGGCATTCTGAACCTTGAGACTACTCATCAAGCAATCCTCTTGCGTTGCTGCCACAGCAGGGACATAAAGAACGGAGCTCCCATCAGGGCGGTAACAATACCAATGGGCAGTTCAGCCGGTGCCACGGCAACTCTGGCGATCATATCCGCTGCCAACAGCAGGATTCCCCCCAGCATGGCTGAGGCGGGTAACAGTGTTCTGTGATCAGGGCCTACCATCAAGCGAATCAGATGAGGAACAACCAGACCAACAAAACCAATAATCCCGGCGACCGATACGGAAACACCCACAGCCATGGCTGTGACCAGAATCAATTTCAGTTTTGTTTTTTGGACATCTATTCCCAGGTGTCTGGCTTCAGATTCTCCGAGTAGCATGGCGTTCAAAACCTGTCCGTAACGACAGAGCATGAATATGACTGGCCCCAGCAGAGTGAAGCAGAGCAGAACAGAGTTCCAGTTGGCACCACCAATGCTGCCCATCTGCCAGAAAGTCAGGCTTCTGAGTGTGGCATCGTCGGCAATGTAATTCAGAATCCCCATACCCGCACCCGCCAGAGCAGAAATAGCTACGCCAGCTAACAACATGGTAGCTACGGAGGTGCCATTATTGGTGGTACCCATTTTATAAACGATCCAGGTCGTAAGAACGCCGCCAGCAAAGGCCAGTAGCGAGACGCTGTAATCCATGAGTAATGAGCTGGAGAACCCTGCAAAAAGAGCGCCTCCCAGAACAATACCAATACCCGCTCCCAGTGCTGCGCCACTGGATACACCAATGATACTGGGGTCTGCCAGCGGGTTGCGAAACAAGCCCTGCATGGCGGCACCGGCAATGGCCAGAGAGCTGCCAATCATGGCACCCATCAGGGTTCTTGGCATGCGGATGGATTCTACGATCAATCGGGTTTGGTCAGATACCTGGCTGTCGGTTATGCCCAGTCGATCAAAAAGGATATAGAGAATATCCAGAGGTGCGATGGAGACCGGACCAGTGCCCACGGACAGCACAATGACTGCTGGCAGGGCGACTGCCAGCACTATCAGTAACAGTGCCGATTTACGACTACGGTTCATTCTTGTTCTCGGTGAGTGGTTTTCTGTGGCGGTGATCAGGATTCCGGATAAAAGGCCTTAGCCAGACTCAATGCGATTTCACCGGTTCTCGGACCCAGCCCGCCCAGTAATAATCGACCGTCTACGGGAATGATCCGGGCATTTTTACCCGCAGGAGTCTGTTTCAAAATAGGTTGGCTGTCCAGTAACTGTTCCATAGTAAGGCCACGGCCACGATCAGAATAGATAATGACATCAGGAGCCAGGGTCAACAGGGACTCGTTGGAAAGAGGCTTGTAGCTGTTGAATTGTGCTTCAGCAGGATTAAAGCCGCCGGCCAGCTTGATCAGGGAGTTAGCTTCGGTACCTGAGCCTGAAACAGAAGGGGTTCTGCCTTCCATTGCCAGCAGAAACAGAACGTTGGGTTTGTCTTTTCCCTCAGCCAGCTTTTCGGCAGCTTTAAGATCGCTGTCAATGGACTGCCAGAGAGCCTCACCCTCTTTCTCTTTGTTCAGCAGCATGGCTAATGAGCGGATGCGGTTATGAATATTGTCAGCCGAGTTATCGGTGGCGAAAGACTCTACGTTCAAACCGGCCATTTCCAGCTGAGTGATCGTTGTGTCTGGACCCATGTCGTCTGTACCGATCAACATGTCAGGTTTGAGTGCCAGAATACCCTCGGCAGAGAGCTGTTTGTGATAACCGAGTTTGGGCAGCTTGTTAACCTGAGGAGGGTAGTTGCTGGTCAGATCAACAGCAACCAGCTGGTTACCGGCACCCAGAGCATAAATAATCTCGGTGATGCCGCTGCCAGCAGAAACAATGCGCTTCTCTTCAGTGGCACTGGTTTCCTGAGGTATGTTGATCACCGTAGCCATTGCTGAGAAGGAGAGAGTGAGGGGGAGCAGGGCTGCTGCCAGTTTTTTGCCAATAGCTTTGTTCATGAGTCTTTCTCCTCCATAAGGACTTGTGCAGCAGTGATTTCGTGTTCACTTAAAAACATCATCAGCTCAACCAGGTTACCCAGTGGTGCTTCCCGATCACCAGCAACCAGTACTGTAGTGTCTGGTGCTTCTTTTACGCGGGAAAGAAGGCTCTGACTAAATGATTCGAAGTTGTCGTATTTTGTTTCTTCCACAGCCCAGGGCTGGCCTTTGGCAAGAATGCTGACGGTCAGGGTTTTAGGCTCCTGGGTCAGTGTAGCTTCCTCACGACTGGCTTCGGGCAGGTTGACCGGCAGACTTAAGGTTTGCACATTGGCTGTGAACAACAGGAAAACCATGACGATGAAAACGACGTCCAGAAGCGGTGTCAGGTCCGCTGCAGTAAAGGAAGCACTGGTTTCTTCGTTGTTGGAAATTCGAATCATGCTGCTACGGCCTCGGGGCAGATGCCGGTTTCCTGATTGATAGCGATGCCATCGTCGTTCATTTTCAGGCCTTCCAGCAGCAAGTTGGCATGATTCAGGGCGAACTCCAGTTTGGAAACATAGTGGTTAGCCCAGATGCCAAAACTGTGAGCGGCTGCCAGAGAAGGAATAGCGACCATAAGACCAAACGCTGTGGTGAACATGGCTTCCCAAAGACCACCGGCCAGAACGTCAGGTGTAACAGGTCCCTGAATCTCGGAAATGCCCTGGAACATACCGATCAGACCAAGCACTGTACCGAGCAGGCCCAGCATAGGGGCCAGAATTCCGATCAGCATCAGTGGTTTCAGCCACGCGTGCAAAGCATTCTTTTGCTTGAGCAACCAGAGACCCGCTACTTCTTCACGCATTTCTTTATGGCAGTCATTATGGCTTAGCAGAATGGCGATGCCTTTGCGGACCCCTTTGCCTGCAACAAGATTCTTACAAAGTTTATTCTGACTGTTATTGCAGTTAGAGCAGCCACGAACTTCATTCAGCAGGGTTTGCATGCTTTTATTGTCGAGACTGGGCAGCATTACAAAGGTAATCAGTCTTTCCAGAATCAGGGCCACACTGATGCAGGAAATAATGGCCAGAGGCCAACCCATGAATCCTAAAGAAGCTATCTGTTCCAGTAACATCAATTAATACCTGCTAATAATCTTGAAAATCTTCTACTGCTTGTGACGATTTAGTTCACTTGGAGCAGTTAATTCAGTTGGAATGCCACGGGAATATGAACCCGGGATGCCACCAGTTGGTTGTTTCGTTTCTGAGGTTCGAACTCCCAGTCCTCGACGGCAGCAATGGCAGACTTGTCCAAAATGGCAAAGCCGGATGACTCCAGTATTTTTATCTTCATGGCATGACCATCGGTGTCTACCAAGACTTCCAGCATGACAATGCCTTGCTGGTTTCTTCGTTGAGCAATACGGGGGTAACTGGGCGGGGCAGACTTGCGAATAGCCGGCTGAGAGACAAAGACTGGCTGGTTGCTCAGGCCTTCTACTTCTGTTTCTTCAGTGGCTGTTTTAACGACCTGGGTCTCGGCAGGGGTTTCTTCCTGAGGCTTTGTTTCTTTTTTAGGAGGCTCAGGTTTTTTCTTGACCACCGGTTTTGGCTCAGACGTTTTATCCGCTGAAGGCTCTTTCTTAATTTCGGGCTTTTCAGGCTGGGGTTCTGGCTCAGCTATTTTGACGACATTTTTCTTCGGCTCAGGCTTTTTTATGGGCTCAGGCTTTTTTATGGGCTCAGGCTTTTCAATGGGCTCAGGCTTCTTTTCGACAGGCTTGGGCTTTTCTCTGACAGGTTCTGGCTCTACTTGAGGGGCGGCTTGTTGTACAGAAGAGAAGGTCATGCTGATGGGCGCTTTGATACTGCCCTGGGCTAGTTTCGGCTGCTGGTCTTCTTGTTGTCCATTGTATATCGCCACTGCGACATGAGCGGCAATGGAAATAATCAATGTGAGTAGCAGCGTTCGAGACATATTGGATTTACTTGTTCATTAGCGGGTGAAGAGTACTGTAACTTCAAAGTGTATTCAATAAACTAAATGATAATAATTCGCATTTATTTTATACGTGGCAATAAATGCCAACTGCCTGAAAAGATTGATATTTCAATCATCTGAGTTGGAAAAAGAGATGTTTATGTCTTGTTTTGGTGACCTTTCATCAGGCTTGTGACTGAGCCACCCAGGTTACTTTCACTCTTATAGAGAGCACTATTATTCATCATAGGGTGGTGGCCGGGGTATCAGGACATCATCACCAGGCATAGACAAAACCCGAAGCTTTTCTGGCGGCAATCAAGCCCAGCTTCCACAGTACTGTGACATTTAACCAGATAGACTGGCGTTTACCCCGTTGAATGAAAGCAGGTTCTGGGGTGAGCTATGGCTTAATTAACGGATATGAATGGCTTTTTGCGTCGTATCTTTCTGGTTGGTTACGACCAATAAAAGACTGAACAGGGCTGAAATCACTACCAGTGGAACTACTGGGGCAATGCCTGTATCGAGAATAGAGTAACTCGAAAAGCCCACAGCCAGAGCATGCATGAAGAAACCGAGCCACAGAATAACGATGACAGCCAGGCTGATGTTGAACAGGACTTTGTTCACAGAATTTTGACGAACGCAAACCATCAGTAAGGGCGTCAGTGCTGCAAAACCGGCGAGCGACCAGACCCCCAGTTGGAAAATGTTGCCTGTTGTGCAGATGGCCAGTGCATAACAGAGAAGAATCATGATAGCTAAAGGCATTTTTTCTATGCTCTTTTGGCTTTTCTGGAAGATCAAGCTGGCTCCCAATAGCTGAGAATCCAGTGACGACATGATGGCAGCCAGTACACTCACAGCAATAATACCAGCCACAAACTCATTATTCAGGTCGCCAATCAGGGCGATGATGACAGGTTCATCTGGCTTTTGGGCAAATTCCAGGTTGGACAGCATGCCGATAAAGGAACTGCTTAACCATAAGATAAGGATGCAGGCCGGGTATAAACGAATACTTTGCTTAAAGTGGTCAGGACTTTTTGCCGTGCACCAATGACTGAAAATGTGGGGGAAAGCACCAACAGAAATAGCCAGAAACGCCAGTGATACTGTATTTCCGGGATTAGGTAAATAGTCTGATGGATTGAAAAAGCCCGATTTCTGAGTTTGCAGCAAGTGCAGGCTTTCAGAAAAACCGCCCCATTTTGAAAACAAATAGGTCGCAATATAAAAGGCCCCGACCAGAAAAATAATAGCCTGTACTGTATTGATGCGTGAAGTGGTCGTCATCCCGCCCAAAAAAACATAGCCAAAGACCAGAAGGGCAATAACCCCTGTACTCAGATATTCTGGAATAGTCAGCTGGTATGAAGAAAACACCAGAGACAGAACTTCTCCACCTCCCTTCAGACCAATGACGATGTAGGGGATAAGGAACAGAATGGAGATGGATGAAATCATTGCACCGCTGGATTTGGAGCCGGTTTTCAGATGAACCAGGTCTCCCTGAGTCAGAAAACCATATCGTCTGGACTGTTCACATACTTTTCGACCCATGGTGTGAAACAAAAATGGGACGATCAGGGCTGTAGACACTCCCATGGAAATAAACACCATAAACCCGGAGTCAAAGGCCTGATCTGGCACACCAATGAGACTGATCGATGTCATGTTGGTAGCGAACAGGGTCAGTAAAAGCACCCAGGAACCGGTTTTTCTTCCTCCGGTGTAAAACTCTTCTCTGGGTGCACTTTTCATGGAGCCATAAGCAACCATCGACAGCATGGCCAGATAGAGAGTTAGAATAATTAGCATGGTAAACGACTTTGTACTTCTTAATCGGTGGGGCGGATTATCAGTCAAATAGTATCGAATAAGAAAGGGTGAATTTGAGATATCTGACGATTTGTTTTATTGAAGGATATGCGGAATAAAAAATGCCGGACAAGTGTCCGGCATTGGAAGGCTGCTTTATGGGTTCATGGCTGCTTAGAACATATAGCGTACGTTCAGCTTGACGTTGCGACCTGACTCATAAAGTTTTTCCCAGGCGGTGATGTAGTATTCATCCGTCAGGTTATTAACAGTCAGGTCGGTCTTGATACCTTTGAGAGCACCGCTGGTTGGCTCATAGCTGACGTACAGGTCAACCAGGTCGTAGCTGTCATAGGAGTCAATGTCGTCGAAGTCATAGTCGGCACGGATATTTTCCTGTGCTCTGACATGGGTGTATCGAGAACCGATTTTCAGGTCACCCTGCAGCATCAGATAGGCAACATCAGCAACGACTTTGTCGGCCGGAATGTTGTCCAGATACTCGCCAGTCTTCTTGTCTTCGCCACGGGTCTGGCCATAGGACAGACCAAACTGAATATCCTGATAGCGATACTGACCGGCCAGCTCAAAGCCCTTCAGACGCGCTTCATCCACATTCTTCCAGGTAGTGGTATTACCATCAACGATCTGATTGATGAAGTTATCCACATCATTCTGAAAGACATTAGCAGTGACTGTCAGCTCATCTTCACCCAGCAGGTTGGAGAAGTTCATGCGAGCTGAAAGCTCTTTGTTGGCAGCTTCTTCCGGTTTTAAGTCCGGATTAGGAACAAAGGAATTTCGGATGCCACCACCCGGAAAGCCCGGGATAGGTATAAAGAAGTGAGTGCCCGTAGAAAACATCTCTTCCATGTTAGGCGCTCGGAAAGCTTCGTTATAGCTGGCAGTCAGAGTCAGCCAGTCTGTGGTATCCCAGATCAGGGCAACAGAAGGTGATACGGCGTCGTCAGTTTGTTTCTTCTCTTCAATATCCGACCCTGAGCGCTTGTCCTTAGCCTCAAAGCGGTCGTAGCGAACACCGGTTTGCAGTGTCCAGGCATCTGCCAGTGGTACATCGGCCTGAACAAAAGCGCCTACAGTGGTGGATTCGCCATCGAGAGCTTCTGGACGATTGCCTTCATTTCCGGAGTCGTCGCGCTGAGTTTCAATGGTGTTCTTGTAAGCATCCAGACCATAGGTCAAATCAAGGTGTGTCAGCTTTGAAACGTTGGTAAACGCTGCCCCCAGAGTTTTGTAGCGGGTGTTGTCTGTTTGCTTGTCTTCAACCCTGTATTCGTCGAACTCAGTATCGTTATAAAACAGCTGGAACTTGCTGTCGACCAGAGCACTGTCAGGATCAAACAGATAGGCTGCAGACAAGTTAGTGTTGGTAGATTCCTGAATGATCAGTGGAGAGTCGGTATCTACTGCAGTAGTCGGATTGCTTGGAACCTTGGCATTGGTTTGAGCCTGCTGAGCCTTAAACTCAAAACGACTGTCGTCATTCAACTGCCAGCCCAGTTTGGCCATGCCCCCCTGTTCACGGGAGCCGGAGTTTTCTACTTCGTCGCCATTGCCTTTGCCGGTAGTTCCTGTTTCATAGTTACCACCGTCGTTGTAATAACCATTGAGCAACCAGTCGAAGTTGTCATTTACACCATATAGAGAGGCGCTGGTTCGTGACTCATTGTTGTTGCTCTGGAAGCCCTGGGATACATAACCACCCAGGGTTTCACCAGGTTCCAGAAGCTCTTCAGCGGTTTTCGTGCTTTGTACAACCACACCGCCGACCGCACCTGATCCCCACAGGTTACTGGATGGGCCTTTAACCACTTCTATGGATTTCAACAGTTCAGGGTCGGTGAAATAAGTACCTCGGTGACCGTTACTGAAGTTCTGGCGAGCACCATCAACGATTTGAAGAACCCGTGTGCCTTCCAATCCACGAATGTTAATGCTCTGGGAGTTGGCGCGTGGGCCACCGCTGACGGAAACGTTTGGAAGAGACTTGACGGCTTGAGCCACAGACTCTGGCTGCTCTTGCTGGATCTGGTATTGATCGACCACTTCTATGGTCTGAGCTACATCATTGATGTCTTTTTCGGATCGGGTGGCAGTCACTGTCACCTGATTGAGAAGGGTTGCATCAGTTTGAGGTGTAGCCTCTGCGTATACAGCACCGGAAGACATTGCCATTACAGCAATTGCTAGCCTACTTCTGGTAAGCGTCATTGTTAGCCTATGTTTTCTGCTTGATTAGTCTGATTAAGTTCAGTCACCACAAACGCTCAAACTGCATTCCCCGAAGCGCTCATGTTGATGTCGAAGAATAATAAGTAAAACAAAAACTAAATGCAAATCATTATCATTTAGATTGTTAAGATATAACGAAAGATATGGGAAATTGAAATAATGTGTAACTGTCATGTAGAGGGGGGAAGGAGAAGTATGAACTTTGTTATCGGTATTGGGGGGAGAGCCCGGAATGAGCTCTCCCGGATCGATCACTGCTTGATCTTGTGTTTCAGAGTGGCTTCAACCCGGCGGTTAGCGGCACGTCCTTCAGCAGTTTCATTACTGGTAACTGGCTGATCTTCTCCATAACCGATGGCAGTCACATTGTCGCCCGCAATGCCATAGTTATTGATGAGAATATTCCGAACAGCATCTGCACGACGTTGTGACAGGTTTTTATTGTATTCAGCTGAACCTGTGTCGTCTGTATGACCTGAAATTTCAACAGGCACTTCAGGGTACGTTTTCAGAAACTGAACGACTTTATCGATGTTATCAATGCTGCCTGTCACATCGGCAGAGTTGGTAGCAAAGTTGACACTGAGCTTCATGCTGATGTCTTTTTCCAGAGCCACCTTACAGCCCTGGTCGTCGACTTTGCGACCTTTTGGTGTGCTCGGACACTGATCTTTGTAATCAGGAACTCCGTCTTCATCACTGTCCAGTGCACAACCTTTGGCATCAACCGCTGCGCCTGCCGGTGTATTGGGGCAGTTGTCGCGGGTATCAGGTACGCCGTCCTGATCTGTATCCGCTTCAACAGGTACTGGCGCTGGAGCCGGTGCTGAGCTGCCACCAAAGGCGTAGCTGACGCCGACGTTGATCAGGCTGTCCCAGGTGCTGTCATCGGTTCCATAAATGCCTCGAACATCTCCGCGCAATGACCAGTTGTCGTTCAGTGCATAACGTACACCCAGACCCGCATTGGCTTGGGTTTCTTTGTCGTCGTTGAGTTTGCCTTCAAACTCGGCATGGCCTACACCCAGAATGGCAAAAGGTTGCCACTTGGCGGTCATGGGTTTGAAGTAGTAGAGGGCATCCAGGTAATACTGGTTGACGTCAGTATCTCCGATTTTGCTGTCAGCGTTGCTGTCCAGAAATCTCAGCTCAGTGGCCCATTGGTCGTTATAGCGATACTCACCACCCAGGGTCAGTGTGGTGGCATCATCCAGATTGCGCTTGGAATCAAAGTTCTGAAGACCAATAGCCGGGTTGAGATACCAGCGTCCTTCATCGGCGGAAACGGAGGCGGCCAATCCCGCAGAAATCAAAAAAGCCAGTAACTGTTGTTTTTTTTGCACGTCTACATTCCATGGTGCGTTTGAGTTGTACGCAAAGTGTACCGACTTAATGTGTTCGTGTTAAATGTTTGTAGTGCGTCAAATGAGATATCTACCGATATTCAGGGACAGGGATCAGGAAATAGGCTGTACGCATTCAAAGTCACTAAAAAAATACTGTCGTTTATTATGGTGTTGTTACTCGCGCTGGCTGTTGTTGTAGTCATTCAGGTCCAGTTACCGGCTCCATTGTCTGCCCCAATTATTCTGCGCAACTATCTGGCCCAGAGCGCCATAGAGCAGGCAGAGCAAGGTGATTTCAACGAAATAGAGCGTCTGATGACCGTGCTGAAATCACCTTTTGATGAACATCCCGAACTTGAACACTATGCTCAAAAACCACCCGAATGGAGTAAAAAGCTGGCTGTGAGCTGCTCATCTTAAAACGGCTTAGAGGCCGCCGTATGTCTGTATTTTTTGAGTATTGATCGGTGTATGAGGTGAGTTATTACTATCTTCAAAAACTCTGAACAGCTCTAAGCCTGCGAACTTCTTAGCTACCAGATAGTATATTGTTTGAGCAATCACTTCCTGGACAGGAATAATTGGAAAACCGAGAAGCCAGGACACAACTCTCATTGATAAAAATGGATCTCTGGGGTGTTCAGGGTGTTTAACAGAATAGTTCAATGAGCTAAAAAACCATAGGCCTTGAGCAAACAAATTAAACGACACATATCCAACAATACCCAAGGTTTTAAGATTTGGTGACTCTACTTTAGTCGTGCTAGTTGTTGATGTATGAGATCTAGAGAGTAAGGGCTGGAAAAAGTCACTTAGATCAACCTGCGGTTTATAATCCCAGTTCGAAGCCAGGGTTCCAGGATCATTTGTAATAATTATGAGAGGAAAGCTATCACTATTACCTGTGATAAAAAGCTCATAATAATCACCCTCTGGGCCATTAAATCTGAGTTTTATTCGTTCAAGTAAACTTTCATTTTTCTGAAAGGATTCTCTCTCAGCACGAACGATTTTATGCTCTGATAATATAGAACTGTTTACCAAGATACTTTGTCCCTTCTGGCGCCATATTTTTTTAGCCGATAAGAGGCTATATCCCTGATATTTCAGTTCAAATAAAAATTCAGAATCTTTTTCTAGAGAGGTTTCATTGGCTTTAACCGCATATGTCGGATAATCATCTTCAAAGTTTGCAACCTTCTCGCTATGAATATCAACCAAATGGGCACCAAAATATTGGATGATATCTTCCTCGGTTTCTATTAAAGCCATGCTATCAGCAGCAAAAAAGAGGAATATGATAACTAAACATCTGTTCATATTAGAGTCCGTTTTATATAGCTGGATATTCGTTAAAGATATTCTATTTTTGATTCTTTGCCTGATAATCCACGCTTTTTTCAAAGAGCTCGAAATGCTGGATGAACAAATGAGCAAATATCAGGAGAGGTACGATGCTTTTGTCCAGCAGCAAGTTGTTCAACCTGTCCTGAAGCTCGGGGTTAATCAATTGGTCAAACAGAAATTAAAAGAACAGCAGTAGGCCGGGCTTCAGTATCTATACTTGGTGACCGTGGTCGGCTCGGGTCGGCCTGACGTTCACTTTGTCAGGGGGGCAGCCTTCAGTGTTGAAGACATTTCTGTGTCAGTTATGGTTGTTGTGGATCAGTGTTTTATTAACCTTCGGACTTGGGGCGAGCTGTGCAAAGGCCGAACCTTCCGTTCAATGTGCGGGTTCTCCGGAAACATTGAAAGCCGGTCAAAGTATCAAAGTGATGACCTGGAATATCCAGTTTCTGGCTGGTGGGATATATGAGGTATGGAATCCACCTCAAAATCGGGAAGCGCTTTCCCTGGAAAAACAGCTGTCCCTTTTTGAGCAGGTTTTAGACCTGATTGAAGAGGAAAATCCTGATATCCTCCTGCTTCAGGAAGTCGATGTAGATCCCAGAGTCAGGATGAACCAGGTCCAATGGTTTAAAGATGCTCTGCCTGCCCGGCTTCATTGCAGTACTCACACCGCATACACCTATCTTAATGGACATGCTTTATCGAAAGTCCGTAAAGAGCCTGGTGGACTGAACCTGCTGACATTTTCCCGTTTTGCTATTGAAAATTCTGTGAGACATGACCTCCCGGTTATACCTGATCAGTCTTTATTGCCCCTGACCACCAAAAGAGCCCTGCTGGAAACCCGAATTAATCTGGGTACTGAAACGCTCACGGTGATTAACATTCATTTGGATGCCTTCGCTCAGGGGCTCGATATTATGCAAAAACAAGTGAAACAGTTGGATGAAAGGCTGGGTGGGCTGAAAAATTCGTTCTGGATCGCCGGAGGAGATTTCAATCTCATTCCCAAAGGGCAATATGAATATCTCGATGACTCTGAGAAGTTCTGGTATCAGAAAGATTCTGAGTTATCTTTGCTTGCTATGAAGTATCCGGTGGTTCCTACACCTGAGCAGGCGTCAGGTGCTGAACGGCGTAAGTGGTTCACTCAGGCAACCCGGCCGGAGCTTGGCCTGGATCGGACGCTTGATTATCTGTTTTATTCACCCAGGTTTGATCTGGTGAATGCCAGGGTCATTCAGGGCAAGGCCGAAGGCCTCTCGGATCACCTGCCGGTAGTGGCAGAATTCAGGTTGAAGAAAGAAAGGTGATTCTTTGCATTAGCCTGTCGGACTTAAGGCCATTTCATGCACGAAAGCATAAGCACGACTGGCTCCTGTTCAAACGGCAATATGTACACCTATAAACGATAATGATTTGTAAACAGGGTGTTGTGAAAACTAACATCCTAATTAATTTCCAGGGTGGACTGGCTGATCCCCTCCAAAATCAGTCTTGTTCGCCGTAGTTGGTCATTGACTTGGGAAACTCTGTATCTGTAGATACGAGAACCGAGCTTCAGGAAGTACAGGCAGACAATGAGCCTACCCACGATTCAAAAAACACATCTGGCTCTCGCAGTCATGGCTATAGCCACTGCCTCAGCACAAGCAGAAGAGACTTTACCCTCCACTCAACCGACTTTGCTGGATCAGGTAACGGTTTCCGCTACCCGAACAGAGCAAACACTGGATTCAGTAGCCAGCAGTGTGGATGTCACCACAGCCGATGACATTGAAAAAAGAATGGCTAATGACATTAATGATCTGGTGCGTTATGAGCCCGGTGTCACGGTCACTGATGATGGTCGAACCGGTGCGGGTAGCTTCAATATCCGGGGGATGGATGCCAATCGAGTCAAGATTACTGTAGACGGTGTGGATCAGGCAAAAGCGTTTGACTCCACCAAAATGTTTTTGCGTTCCCAGCGAAATTTCATTGACCTGGAAACCATCAAGGCCGTTGAAGTTGTTAAAGGCCCGGCCTCTACGGTTCATGGCAGTGATGCCATTGGTGGTGTAGTGGCATTTGTCACCAAAGACCCCGCTGATTTTCTCAAGCCAGAAGGGGATGATTCCTATGCCTCACTGAAAGGTGGGTACTCTTCTGCAGACAGTGCATTTTCTGAAACAGGCACCCTCGCTAATCGCAGTGGCGATCTGGAGAGTCTGCTGATTTATACCCGTCGTGATGCCAAGGAAACTCAGACTCATGGTGGCGCTGATGTGAATGGTGATGCCAGGGGAGAAGCCGATCCTAAAGACATTGGCGTCAATAACGTGTTGGGCAAGTTGCAGTATCAATTGAGCGACGCACATCGTATAGGTGTGACTGCAGAGTGGCGGGAGTTGAAATCTGATACTGATTTACTTTCTATGGTGGGGGTCACACCAGAGGGTAATGATGCACCCTACGAAAAATTTATTGCTAAAGACTCAACTCAACGAAAGCGAATAGGCGTCTTTCATGATTGGGAAGCTTTTAATAGCGCGTTTGACACCCTGCATTGGTCTTTGAACTGGCAAGAATCAGAAACCAATCAGATCACCAATGACAAGATGGGTGTGAATACAGAAACAAGAAGAGGGTTTCCTGAGAGATTGGAGACGCAGGAGCGTAAAAAAGATTATCTATACAAGGAAACCAGCTGGCAGTTCGATCTGAATATGGCAAAGGAGTTGAGCATTGACTCAGTAAGTCACTTGTTTAGCTATGGGCTTGCTTTTGAGAGGAAAGAGCAGAATAACCTGAATAAAACCACATATATTCAGGATACTAAGAATGAAGGAGAGGAAATCAGTCGATATGCTCCCAAGGCGACAGTCAATTCTGTAGGGGTTTACCTTCAAGATGAAATAACTCTGCTGGATGACCGCCTGACGGTTACGCCAGGTATCCGTTATGACAGTTTTTCTCCCAAAACGGAAACCGACCAATACTACCCGACTGAAGTTAAAGACAAGTCGTACGACAACTGGTCTGCAAAGCTGGGTAGCGTTTATAAGTTTACAGACATTATCTCCGGTTTCGCCCAGATCAGTCAGGGCTTTGGTACGCCTGATATGTTTGCCATGTACTTTGAAGAGAAAGTGCCGGGTATCGTACATGTAAAGCCTAACCCTAACCTCAAACCTGAAAAGAGTGAGTCGATAGAAGTAGGCCTTAGAGCCAATGGCAGTCTTGGTAGTGCTGAACTGACATTCTTCTACAACCAATATGACGATTTTATCGAGCAGGTTTATCTGGGTAGAAACAGTCAGTACCGGGCAGGTATTTATCAGTATCAGAATCTGGACGACACAACCATTAAAGGCGTGGAGTTCAAAGGGAATCTCTGGCTGGATGAAGCGGTTGGTGCACCCATGGGAACCAGCCTGAAAACGGCCATTGCCTGGAGCAAGGGTAAGGGAACGCTGACTGATGCGAGTGGCAGTCTTCTGGAGAATGAGCCTCTTAACAGTATTGCCCCCCTGACCGCAGTGATTGGGCTGGGCTATGACGCTCCCAGCGAAAACTGGGGAGGTGAATTGATGTGGACACTGGTGGCAGAAAAAGAGAAGGACGATATCTCTCAGAACGATACCGCTGCTGACGAAACCAGGCCCAATGGTGATCAATTTGCGACACCGGGCTATGGTATTGTCGATATGACCACTTACTACAAGCCTGTAAAAGATGTAACGCTGACCGCCGGTATTTTCAATATTGCCGACAAAAAATACTGGAAATGGGATGACGTACGCGGTCTCTCCAGCACCTATGAAGGCCTTAACCGCTATACCCAGTCTGGCAGAAACTTTTCTGTCAGCGTGAAGTGGGAAATCTGATTTTCCTGCTCCGGTGAATACTGCCCTAGGAGGCTGACCGAGAATAGACAGCCCGGCCTAAAATCCAGAAAGAACGGCCATCTTTTCCACTGAATTTGCTTAAATAGGTCAACTATTCGCACAAATTCAGTGAAAAAGCTGACTCGTTCTACTGAATTTTATGCTCGGACGCTATTCTCGGTCAGCCTCCTAGTCGGCAGTATTCACCGACTTTCTCTCCATCTAATCTGTACATTTCATCACTGCTGTCCGGTTAAACATATCCAAGCTCCAGCTTTCCCTGATTCTGGAGCAAGCTGCCCCCGCTTTTCTCCGGAGGATCACTGAATAACTCCAGAAGAGAACGACGACCGGTCAGATTAAGACTGATTCTCCTGGCTATTTGCTGTAACGACAGCTGGCAGCGTGTTGTGATCTGGGCCAGGCGTAGTAGAAGGTAGGCAATCATTGCTGTCAGAACCTGAATTTTCACTGCGTTCTCACTTCTGCCAATGAACCGCTTAATCTTCAGATTCTGTTTAATCCACTTGAAGAACAGTTCAATCTGCCAGCGAGATTTGTACAGGGCAGCAATTTCAACCGCTGTTCTCTTCAGGTCATTACTGATAAATACCAGTACTTTGCCGTCTTCCTCACGGTGAATTTTGACTCGTCTCAGGTAGGTTGGACAGTCTTTACGGCCTTTGTCAGAAGAAAGCCTGATGATTTGATCTTCAAGGATAAAGTTTTCCTTCGTTGCACGAGTTTCAATGACTTCGTAGACCGCAGAGCTCTTCATTCTGCCAACGAAAAGAGTACCCTGGCAGGTCATCTCGTAATACCAGCTGTAGTCATCATAGGCCCGGTCAAAAACATAGGTAACACCCGCCATAATGGGCAGGTTCTGAGCGGCTTTACGATCATTCACTTTGGCGCTGGTCAGTTCGAAGAAGGTCGGTGTATCTGCCTCCGGGTCATAAACCGTGTGCAGCTTTATGCCGCCCTTGGTTTTCCTGAAATGAGCCCATTCAAACTGGTTTACATTCAAGTCGATGGTTGTGGAGTCAATCAGACGTACCATGTCACTGGCCGCTCCCCGTGGCAGATGGCTTCTGACCTTTTGCAGCAGAAAGAAAAAAGTCTCTGAGAAAATGCTGGCGGACCGATGACTGTTGGCGTCCGACAGTGAAGAGCGCTTTATGCGAGAGACGCCCAAATGGTAATGGTGGCTGTGGCAGGTGTTGAAGTTCTCAACTAAATCCCGAATCGAGACCCGACTGGCCAGTTGAGCAAACATCATGGCGACCAGCTGAGTCCAGCATGACAGAGTTCTGATCCGATGATCACCATTGTGACGGTCAACCACCTTCTGGAATTGGTGGCGGGGAATGACTTTGAGCAACTGTTGGAAAACGCTGTTATGATGCTTCATGCCTGTCTCTCTTGGTCTGTGAAATAGCTGTCTCGATAACTTCTATTTTACTGTAAACCAACAGGGACAGGCACTTCCCAGTTATTCCGGATTTTTAACCGGACAGCAGTGACATTTCATATGGAATGATGCCTGCCGACCCTTTCGAATCTCTGAATGACTGTCTCTATTCATCCATGAAACAGGGGCTTCGTTCACTTCCCAATTGAAGTCCCGTGGGTATATATCTTTCCAGATAAGTACATATCTAAATGATAATGGTTTGTATTTGAATATCTATAAAAGTAAGATGTTAATTAGTTTTTCGGGGTGACCTGAACCTCTGTTTTCTCACCCATGTTGGCCTGAGTTATTTCTGACTGCTGTATGAAATTATGAATAAGCCCGTTGTATTAACAGAGTCCATGACTGGCCGCTCTGTGCCTGATCCATTGCGCCATGCTTTTGAAAAAAAGACCAATGCTCACAGCCGGGGAGCGGGTACGCCTTTACCGCCTCATCAGTGGCAGGAGGCCTGGAATCGTTTAATGGCATTACCGGGCAAGGGTAAGCGGGCTGCTTATTTTCATATTCCGTTCTGCAAAACGAAATGTTCCTATTGCGGATTTTTCCAGAACACAACCAAAGAAGCTCAGGTTGAGCGCTATGTCGATTATCTGATTCGTGAAATAGAAATGACGGCTGCGCTACCAAGAGCTCATAGCGCGCCTATTCATGCCGTGTACTTTGGCGGTGGCACTCCTACTGATTTAACGCCTGAACAGATTCGCCGACTGGGTAAAGTCATCAGGGAAAACCTGCCATTAGCCAACGATTGTGAAATGACCTTTGAGTCTCGTTTCAGTGGCCTGACAGACGAAAAAATTGATGCCTGCATTGAGGCTGGGTTTAATCGGTTTTCTCTGGGTGTTCAGACTTTTGATTCGGCTATTCGGCGCAAAATGAGCCGGATCGATCCTCAGGAGGTTATTCTTGAGCGTTTGCAAAAGCTGATGTCGACTGACCAGGTAGCAGTCGTGGTGGATCTTATTTTTGGTCTCCCTTATCAAACGACAAAGAGCTGGTTAAAGGATCTCGAAATACTGGTAGACAGTGGTATCGACGGTGCAGATCTTTATAAGTTAATTCTGATGGGCCACTCTCGTATGGCACAGAGCATTGAAAAAGGTTCTATGCCTACCCCTGCCGGCACCGAGGAAAAAGCCGATCGTTTTCTGGCAGCGATAGAATTTCTTAATAAAAAACACTTCCGTCGTTTAAGTGTCAGTCATTGGGGTAAAAGCTCCAGAGAACGTAACCTCTATAATCATCTGTCCAAATCAGGTGCAGAAGTGATTCCTTTCGGTTCTGGAGCGGGTGGTAATGTTGGGGGTCACAGCATGATGCTGCAGCGTAAACTGGACGACTACTATGCCGACATTGATGCAGGCAAAAAGCCTGTGATGGGTGTAGTTGCGCCCAATCCTCTCTATAAAGCCTTCAATGCAGCCGGTGCTGCCTTTGATCTGGGTTTCCTGGATCTTAAAGCCATGGATAAAAGCGGCTTTGAGTTCAGTCGTCTTTGTCGTCCCCTCTTTGAAGCCTGGACCAATAATGGGTTGGTCGAAGTGAATGGTGAATTTCTTGATCTGACTCTGGCGGGCCAGTTCTGGGCGGTCAATATGAATGAGGGTCTGCAGCAATATCTACAGGCACTCTCTATTGGCTATGGGCATCCCGGAGAGGAATCGGAGTCCGGAGTTCATATGGGTGGGCATGCTAAAAGAGCGCCAATTTCAGCAAATAGCCCGCAAGGTTGCCCTCATCATAAGCAGTCTTGAGTACCAGAGACTGAGCGAAAGAACAGTATTATCAGGAGTAAATAGAATGACATCCATCAGTGCCCAAGATGCGGTTCGCAATATCATTGCCCAAACCCCCGAAAAATTGCCCGCAGAGATTGCCGCTGAGCTATCCATCACTGAACTTGAGGCGGTCTGCAATCTGCCAGAAGAAATGGTGACTGTGCTGGATGGCAGCCTTTTTCAAAAACTGACGGAAGAATTCCGTACCTGGGGTGAACTGTTGACGGTAATTGACGTCGATGGTCATATATTTAAACTGTCCGGGCCTTTCCCGAAAGGCGGCATGAAGTTCGGTTACTACAATATGAGTGACAAGAATACGCCTCTGAAAGGGCACCTGAAACTGGATGGCTACAGTAAAATTGCCCTGGTTTCCAAGCCCTTTCATGGCGTAGACACCAAGTCTGTACAGTTCTTCAGTCACTCGGGTAATACAGTATTCAAACTCTATATTCGTCGTAACAAAGACAAAAGCTTTGTCGCTGAGCAGCTTGAAAAGTTTGAAGCATTGAAACTGCTTGCTGCCTGATGTTCCTGAACAAACAGAAGCGTTTATGAGAAAACTGACAGAGCCTCTGACCGGTGTATTGCTCTACGAGCATAAGACTATTATTGCCATGACTCGCATCTACTGTCGGGATCACCATTCCAGCCGTGAGCGTGAGCAGGCGCTCTGTCAGGAGTGTCGTGAATTTGTTGAGTTTGCCGGACTTCGCTTGAGCAAATGCCCTTATGGGCAGGTAAAGCCGGCTTGTCAGAATTGTCCGATCCACTGTTATAAGAAGGATATGAAGGAAAAAGCCCGGATTATCATGCGTTACGGTGGGCCCAGAATGTTATTGAGGCATCCGGTCATGGCCATTAGACATTTGTTGCATGCTCGAAGAGCCAATCCTGAGTTGCCGAAAAAAAAGCGTATCAGGGGAGAAAAGCAGTGAGTACCCAATCCAGAATCAGTATTGTTGGCTATGGGCGAGTAGGATTGCCATTGGCTGAAAGGCTGGTAGAGCTGGGCTACAACGTCAGTGGAACTGTCACCCGTTTGGAAAAGTGTGATGCATTGAATGCCAGAGCTTTAAAAACTTCTGTGTTGAAGTTCACACCTGAACCTGAAGGCGATCTGGATGCTGCCTTTAATGCCGATATTCTGATCGTAACCGTACCCCCCTCAAGAGAGTCATCGGCTCACTTCACTGCCATTATGCAGCGCATCGCAGATGAAGCCGAAGGTCATGGCGTTCAAAAAGTTCTGCTGATTTCTACGACTTCTGTGTATCTCCAGACGGGTGAAGTAGTACGTGAGGAAGATGCTTCCCATGAGAGTGATGCTTTTCTGGGAATAGCCTGGCTGCCGATTGAGGAGCTGTTTACGGGTAACGCTTCGTTTAGTACAACGGTTGTTAGATTTTCGGGTCTGATGGGGCGTGGAATTAATCCCGGGTTGTACTTTGCTGGCCGAGAACTTAAAGGGCCTGACAGTTTGGTTAACATGATTCATGTTGACGATTGTGTGGGTATTATGACGGCCATTATTGAGCAAGGAGCCTGGGGAGAAGTCTTTAATGGCTCTGCAGATCAACATCCTGCCAAACGTGACTTTTATACTCAGGCCTGTATAAAGTCTGATTTACCAGCTCCTGTCTTTATTAGTGAAGCTTCTCCGTATCGCATTGTGAACAGCGATAAGGTCAAGAGTCAGCTGGGTTATCGCTTTAAATACCCTGACCCCATGAAAGGTTTCTGAATGTTTCGAGTGTTGTTGGCATTGGTTGGTCTGCTGTCCCTGGCCGCAGGTGTTCTGGGCATAGTGTTGCCATTGTTGCCAACAACACCTTTCCTGTTGCTATCTGCTTTTTGTTTCGCCCGCTCCAGTCAGCGACTTCACCACTGGCTCATGAATCATCGTCACTTCGGTACATTGCTCAGCAACTGGGAAAAGCATCGTGGCATGAAAGCCAGTCACAAGCGTCGCGCTATCCTTTTTACTGTTCTGAGTTTCATGCTCAGTATTGCCCTTTCTCCTCTATGGGAGGTTCGGGTTTTTCTAATCTTCATGGCCATCTGTGTGCTGACGGGCATGTCCAGAATTGCCGTGATTCCTGATGAGCAGGAAAGCCGCAGTCTGACTACCTGATATTGTCTATTCCCTCCATAGGTGCTCTGCATTTATGACAGGGCACGGGGTCATTGGGATGGGCTCGATTGTGGTTATCCAGAAGCTTTTGCAGGCAGCCGTTACACATAGCATGCCCACAAGGCATTAGTCGTACATCACTGATCTTATCCATACAGATAGGACAAATCATGTCATGTGCCATTTCAAGAGAGGCTTTGGCAAAAGCCTGACAGAGCTGTTTTGCGTTAATCCTGCCTTTTAATAGCTGATTTGCTGAATCACCAAGATAACTGTGCATCTCTTTCAAAACAGTTTGCCCGAGTTGCTGCAGTACCGCTGCCGGAATTTCAGGTTGCTGTTTCTTGTAACAGTCTTTTATAAACTCAATCAATTGTCCTACAGAGTAAGAGAGTGGCTGTGGAAGATAAAAGGGGCGAATGTAGGGGCATCCCGGGTTGAGAGCCTGATGGGCATGCCAGGGATTCACCAGTCCCAGGTAGGGGGTGATATTCAGCTGGCATTGAGGACATTCAACTTGCCGGTTCTCCTGATTGTAATGGAAACCAGCCAGTGCCAGATCGTTTACGTTGATGCACCTGTGGCTGTTGAGCAGTGAAGTTCGCCGTAACTCCAGATCTGCTTCATTAACAGGGTGGTGAAGCATCTGGTTCATAACGGATGAAGTACAAAAATCGGTTTTGTCGTTTTGGCTGGATTCCGGGCATACAAGACAATGGTTCAGCAAAGGAGCCTTGTGCACCTCGTTACAGCCAGTGCAATACCATTGGTGTCCATACCCCATAACCTGTTGCAGGAGCGACAATGGAGTGAGTACCAACGGGTGGTTTGGGTGGTTGGGTATATAAAGTGCTGAAGAGGCAGTACCGGGACTAAGCGATAATGTTGGATGAGGATTGGCCGCAATGATAGAACCCAGAGAGTCGTCATGCATAGGTTTCAGGAAGTGTAATAGTGCAGCCGCTATAGGCTCAGGCAACAAGTGGTGGCTCAGGATAAGAGACATATCCGCTGCTGTCACCTGACTCGGAGCAAGGAAAACCTCGCTACCAGCCAGTACGGATAAACCTAAAGTCAAAGTATTGAGAGCACTCTTTGCCGGTAACGTTTGGTGATAGAGAATACCTGCCGTTTCAACCCCTTTATCATTTTTAAACCTGACCAGCTGCGAGGCATTAAAGTCCGGATAAGTGCCTCGTCTGCTCAAACTTTGCAGCAGTGCGCTGAGTTGAATCAGATATCGTGCCCGGTGTGTATCTGGCCAGTGTACTGAATTTTGTACTACTGCCAGAGGCTTGCTGCGCTTCAGATAGGTTTCAGTTTCCTCTGCATGTTGAGGCCGTTGAGGGGCATTGCAGGTATGCAGGGCTATTTTCCGTGTTCTAGCTCCCAGTGTATAAGTCGCAGAAGTAGACAGGCTGCATTCTTCACTAATAATATCTCCCTGGCTGTGTTGCCAGACCAGCGTTACTTTAAGAGCCTGATCAGGGTCTGTTACCTGCACTGCCAGTGAACTGTCAGAGTCATAGGTTGTCAGCAGTGGGTTCTCCAGGTTCAGTTGCTGATGAGCGGTCAGTTGTCTGATGACTCTCTGAAGCAGGAACTTTTGATTCCAGCTCAGTAAATCATCATCAGCATTATGGTTTAGCTCTGGAACCAGATTGTGTTTGCTCCAGCTGTGTTGCTCCAGCGTTGTCAGAGTGCCTGAAGTTGAACAGCCCGGCTCCCGGCACTGGTAAAGAATGTTGTTGGCTTTTTCCGCTTCAGACTCTTGATCGGTATAAGGCAAATGACTCTGCTCAACGTTACTTTCACAGTAGGGGCAATGGGTGCCCGCATTGTCCTGAATGACAATGTTTATACAATCAAGACACAAGGTGGTTTCACAGCATTCTGTTTTTTTGGGTGACTTTAAAACTCGATTGCAATGCTGACACTGGACTGATTTTTCCTTGGCCTTTCCCTTGTTAATAATGGCAATGGGGACGATCAGAGGCATATCCGTATCAAGCCAGTGAGGGTTCTCTCTGACGTTTTCCACCATCTGCCGATAGTGCTGAGACATGAGTTGTTGAGGAGGTTGATAGTGCCACTGATGAATCAGTCGAGCCAAAGCCTGTCGGAACTGGTAGCGAGAAGCAGGCAGGATTTCATGGGTTCTGATCAGGCCTGTGACCCACTCCATATTTTGTGCAATCTGCATCGACTGGCCATGATGGAGATGATGGCCACTGAATCCCCCCAATAAACCTCGCGCTAACTCAGTGGCAAGAGGAGCAGGGTCAGGATCTGTCTGTAGGCTGGTATAGAGAACAAATTGCAGATAAGGAATATTTTGATTAATAGTCCCGGTTTCCAGATGAACAGAAACATTGTCAGGCATCGGTTGGACTTTTTGCAGGTCAGTCACAGCATTTTCTATCTGTTCAATGAGTTCAGGTAAATCATGTGGTAGTTGATCCAGAGAGATACCCCACCATGCCTGTATTTCTCCATCATAGGGCACATGGCTAAGCAGTCCGGAATAAGCAGGGTGGCCGGAAATGGTTAAAGTATCGTGGATAAAAGGTTCTGTCGCAGAGTAAACGTGGTTTCTGAGCCTTTGGTTCAGGGCTTCAATCAAGAGAGCGGGTTCGGCAATGCCATAAAGGTTGCCCAGGCTTCTGTCTATTTTCGGGTAAACAAGGTTCAACGGTACCCACTCCAATACTTCCACCTTGTGTCGAAGACGCTGATTGATGTGAGTTCTTAGAGTAGAGGTCAGCAGTAATGACGACTCAAGTTGTGTGCTACCTATGGGGAAATGCAGTAAGCGGCTAATCAGCCTAAGCCCCGAATGACTAAAGATAACACCTAAAGCCCTGGGGTCCAGAAGGCGGCCATTTTGCTGGAGGAAAGAGTTCAGGGTCTCCTTTAGACGATCGTTGTCATCTTTTCTACGGGACGCTTTACCAAGGGTTTTCGAGTCCAAACCGAGAAAATATCCGGTGATAGCCCAATACTTCGTCAGGTTATGTCGATTTGCCAGATGAACAATACATTCAATGAGCGTTTGGGCTGGGTCTTCGCGTTCTGAATCCGGAGCCAGAATTCTACAGGATTCCAGAGAGTGATGTAGAAGGCTGGGTATAGTGGCTGGGTGTCGCTCCTGTATTGCTGAAACCACGGGTAGCCAGTCAGGCAGGTCTGCCGTCTGCCATTGAGCCTTCTTACGGTCTTCGAGCTCCTGTATGTCCAGAAGCCCCGGGTATTGTTGTAAAAACTGAGCGTATTGGTAGACGAGCGATTGAGTTTCCATGGTCGTTGATGGTGGGAGTAAAGGCTCTACCAGATTGTGGGTCAGCAGTTTATGAATCAGAGGCATATCGGCTTGTCCAGCAGCCTGAATCATTAGAGTGCGCGAAATAGCTTTTCCGGAGAACAGGGCTTTCAGTAAATTCTGTAGATTGTTTTGATGCTGCTGATAAGCATGGGCAATATGTTCAGGCTGACTGCCTGTTAACCAGGCTAACAACAGCCACTTTTCCGGAATCGTATCTTGTTGAGCCAGCCAGTCCAGATCCTGTTTGGTCATGCTTCCTTTCAACCAATTATTCTGGTCAAACTTTCCAGAGCACAGTACCAGAAAGTCAGGAATGTGCTGTAGGGCTACAGATGGCGTGACTTGATTGTTTTTACGACAGTTCTGGTGAGCATTCAGCCAGTGTATGAGAGTCAGATCTTCCCAGACGTGTCGAGTATGGCCAAATGTGATCTGACAGTGTGGGCAAAACAAATACTGTGTATTACAGCTCATCCCAGCGACAGCCAAGGTGTCAGGATGGCAATGCAAGGGAAAGGTGCAAAGAGCTTCTGGTGTGATTGAAGGTGAACCTTCTATGAAATGACTGACCGAAGAAAATTCAACCGACTGCAGGTTGTGGTGCAGGTTCTCAAGTATTCTGGTTAAAAACGGCAGTAATTGTTGGGTTGTTAGCGAAGGAGATAGGGTTGTTGAAGGTAACCAGTGCGCCATATTCATCAGTTCCAGAATGGGTCTGAGGTAATAAGGCAGTAATTTCAGACAATTTTTCTCCAGAAAGCTGATGCTGTGAGCCATTTGGGGGTATTTGCTTTCTGGGAGTGGTTGGCCTGTCATCACTTCCAGAACTAATTGAGAAAAAGCTCCGGGGCTGAAGTCTTGAGCCATTCCTGGTTCAAGCAGAATACCGGGTGCCGTTAATTCCGGATCATAAGCAATCAGGTGTTGTAGGTGGAGTGGTCGTTGAAACGAAGGGTTATCCTGAATCAGCTTGATCAATTCCAGCAAATATCCAACACGATTCTTCAAGGGCCAGACCTTAAAGTCATTGAGTAGTGTTGTCAGAGTCTTCCAGCCAGCTTTTACGTTAAAAAAAGCGACAGTCGATGGATAATTACCATCATGCTGTGAACTGTGGGCGTAATAAGCGCCGGGCTCACCTCCTTGTGAAGAAACGACAGATATGCTCATATCCTGCATAAGAGGGCCTGACCTTTGCAGCAAGGGAATAGGGGCGTTGGGCAGTAGCGAGTGGAATAGATTCTGCTCATTTGAGTGCACCATAAAATATTGAGGAAGAGCACCGGGAAGTAACGTTCTCAGGTGGTCAGGGTGGGTGAATCTCAAGATGAGGAAGTGTTCAGTACTTAGCTGGTCCAGCATGGACTGGGCGGGCAACTGTGTTACAGATGATGGGTAGAGCCATTGGTGTATCAGCTTTCTGTAAGTTCGATGAGGGTACACAGCCTCTGCATACCACTCATTCTCTTGATGCTCATACTCTGAAAAGGCTCTTGATAGCCCCGCGAATTTATGAGCGTATTGGCTTTCTTTTGTGGTCTCTAACTGGAAAAACATGGAAATAAAAGTGGACAGGTAGGTGCTTGGAGTGTCTCTATCAAGCTGCTTGTTGGCCTCTAGTGCAGAGCTGAAAAGCAGTGACGCTTCGGCAGAAGAAATCGGTGATTGCAACAGCCATTCCAGTAACAGTTGTTTCAGGTTACTGCGGATATCCAGAGTATGTGGTGAGGACTGTGGGACAGAATAAATGACCAGTTGGCTGGCTTCAGTGTCTGATTCCAGCCACATGCCCTGAAGAATAACATTGGCTTGTTGGCCCTCGGCAATTCTTTGCAAAGTATGAAGGGCGTTGGCCACTACGCTGAAGAATATCATGGCTTCACTGAGTAAACGACGCTGACGTTCTGAAGGGATCAAGGTACCCATGTATCGGCTGCCCAGAGGTAATCTACTTGAATAAGCCGGATCCACTTCCTCACTAACAGACGGTGGGTAGTACAGAAATCGGTTAAAAAGGTTGGCTGATCGCTCCGGGTTTGCAAAAAACGCGTCGTTTAGAACAGATCGCCAGGTGTCCGGAAAGTGTCCAGCCACTAATTGATCGATATAGGTATTCAAAACGTTTTGCAATAAAAGTACTTTTGCGATGCCTATTTGATAGTGATTAAAAGGACCTGATAGCATCAGCTCTGCTGGCGTTCGATAAGTTATGTTTGCGAATAAGGATCTTATTGGAAGTCTTCTGGCTTTGTCCGAAGGGGGGAAACGGATCAGCATTTCTGAAACAGAAACATCGCGAGGGTAGTCGGGTAATTGCAGGATACTGGCAACGATTCCCATACCGCTTTCCCGCAGAACCAGAGAAAGTTCCAGTGGATCTATAAAGCCATCTCTGAGTTGGAGGGCTTCTTTAAATACAGCATGAATGACGGAGTGCCATTCCCCCTGTATTTTACGGACGCCTGTCTCAAAGGACTTGAATAACTCCAGAACGTTTGCTGAAAGACCCAGATTATAAGCTAGCAGAGGCCAGTATTCGTACAGGTCGTGCAGACCAATTAGGTGAATGACGGCATCAATCAATTGCCGGGAAGGTGATGCATTGTCATCCAGTTCCATCTCTAGATAATCGGTGACGATCTTCAGGTGTGGATCAAATAAAGGGGTGGATATCATCAAGGATTCCAGAAAGTTAATCTGTGTCAGATACCAATGAGCTGTTTCCAGACATTCAGTCGCCTGAGCTGAACCCTCTAGAATTTTTGGACATTGATAAATGACCAACCTGAAAAAATTGATGTGTCTTCTCAGTTTTGTACAACGAGGCGTTTTGTTACCAAAGTGATTACACAGAGCCGTTACTATTCCGGAGGGTTTAATTCGGGCTCCTGATCCGGGGGAATAGATCCCCAGCTGTTCAATAAAACTGAAAAGGTCGTGGAAAGTGTCGGAAGGCAGCATTTCACTCGCACTGTTCTTTAACCATTTCATGCCGAGTCGAGCAGGTGTTTCACGGGATACCTCCTCGTTGGCTTCAGGAAGATCAATGCCTGTCAGGAAAAAGAAAATAACCCAGAGGTGTCTGGCTACCTGGGACATCGCCTGCAGCTCAGGATGATTGACGCGACTCACTTCCATGGATTGAGCTAACTTATTGAAATCGGGCAGCTTGGCAGTGTCAATCGGCACTACTCTGGGTGAGGGATTATCGGGTTTTGCTTCAGGTGGTGAGTCGTCTCTGTTTTGGGGGGACGCTTCCAGAGACGGGGGGGGCGAAGCTTTGTTTTGATTCTTGCCTTTCTTCTTTCTCTTGGGTGCCATCCAGATCTTTTTCAATACTTCTTCAATACTGATCCCGGCAGAATGGAATGGCTGTGCTCTTGAGCCCAGAACCTGCCAGTTTTTAGACCACCGTTTTCGCCAATATGCGTTGCCATCACTTTTGCTGAAGCCATTGGCATCACACCAGTCCCGATAGGATGAATTTCCTGAAGTGCTCTGTGGCAGAGCATAACCATTTCTGTATACCTCAGGCGCTATTCTGGGAAAAAGCGGACCGTTGATAAACGCATCCAGTTCAGCTTCGAAGGCAATACTGAGTTGTCGGTAGTATTCACTGGCGGTGATGCTGGTAATAGAACCATCAGGCCATCTCAACAGGTAAACCGTTTCTCCTTCAACCTCTGCAATCGCGACTAACAGTCCCATCCCGTAGAACAACTGAGCCGGAGTATCTGAAGGATAGGTCTGATCCATCTGTAACTGGGGGATATCCGTTTGTGGGGGCAGGTAGAACATTAAATCATCGTAGTGATCGACGATTAAATCTGATTCCAGCGACAACGATCGAAGAAGCGCATCTGTCTCCTCCCTTACGCTGTAAATAAACGGACGCTGATGTTTAAAGCGCAGAATCATTCTTATCTTTGGCTTCCTGAACTCTATGAGGTAAGGCTCAGCACTCTGATCGCTATCTGCTAATGGAATCTCCAGCATTTTGTTCTGGGTGTCTTCCGGAGTGAGATGATCCGGATCAGGATCATTACCCGGTGGGTAAGGCTCATGAATAATGTAGTGTTTTTCTGTGGAGTTATTGAGTGAAAGGTATTCATACTCAGCAAATAGAGGGCTTGGAACCAGAGGCTTGTCGGGTAAATAAATCGTAGACACTTCGTCGTTTATATGAAGAGTCAGGTTCTTTATGCAGTTGTAGTGAATGATAGGAGGTCGTTCTGGAACCAGAAAATACCTCACCTGCTTTCCCGGAGGCGTGGATTGCGGAAAAGGTTCTGGAAGTGTCCGCTGAGGATCAGTCTGGTTCTGAATCGATGGAGCCTTCTGTATTTGTTGCCATGGAGCCTTCTGTATTTGTTGCCATTGATGGGTGGCAATCACCAGACTGATCACGGATTCCAATGCATGGACAGATTCTGAAGTAAAACTCAGGAAGAGCAGTAATCCCCGAAGAAATAGAATAATTTTTATCTGCCAGTAGTTGGCTGCTTTCATTCAGTTCCATCCTGAATGTCTCTGTTACGAATGCAAATAAACAGGGGGTAAGGGTTAGTCACTGCGGCTGGGTAAGCCAAAGCAACTGCGAATCAGCCGGACAAGATCAAAAATCTGGTGGTCGGCATAGTGCTTACTGATAAAAGTTGATAGCACCGTTGCGGGCTGCTGGTTCTCTGTCAGGGTGTTCACTACCCAGTTAACAGTCTCTGTCGGGTTTTCTGAATTCACTACTACTTCATGTTCATGGGCAATAAGGTAAAGGCCTGAAGTGGAAGGATTCAGGCTTATATTGAGGGCAAAGTGCATTGTTGTCGTAGCCAGAAAGTTGCCCACCAGAGTGTGTGTAGTGTTTCCAGTCTCATGGCTATAGCTGTACAGCAGGTGCTGTTCCAGAATTTGTTGAGGTGTCAAACCTGCATACTTTATTGCCGCTGGCTTAGAATCCCTTGGGTCGCGTGGAGGTCGGGTGCGTAATTCTTCATGATCATCAGGGGACTCTGTTCTGCCGTTGATAACCCGGTTTTTTGGCGGAGGCTTGGGAGCCGTTGAGCCGGTTTGAGAGCCTCTGGATGAAGCAGGGCTGTCGTCGCTATTACTCGGCGCTCTATAAGGTGTAATAGTGCTGTTTTGAGGAGTGAAGTATCCGCATTTTTGTTTATGCTCCAGTGATACAGCATTATAAATTTCTTTACTGTTAAGCAAAGCTTTTTCCGCCAGAACGGCAACACTAAAACCAGCCTGTACCTGGTGACAAAAAAGCATTAAAAACAAGTCAGTGATCGTATAGTGTAAATAAATACCTGACAGGTCAATGGGTTTCATGGCAGGCCTTAACTCTACTGTTTCAAGGTGCGTCTAAGAATAGACCCAGATTCAGATATTTCATCAAGGCTGAATTTTTTTTAGGGCAATAATTTTGTTGGTAAGCGTCTGTAAACAGTAAAACTGGATAAATTTGAATAAGAATATAGTTCCATTTTCTTGTTTTAGACTGTGTTGACATGTTTAGGTTTTACAGCAGAAGTGGCTGAAGATAGGATGCAGGTTCATGAAAAAGAAGAATCAGGGAAAGCTTATGAAGTTTGCCAGCATTTTAAGGGCAATTGCTCTATCGGGACTGATGATTGGCAGCGCCCAAGCGGAGTGGAGTCTGGATAAAGATCATTCTGAACTTTATTTTACTTTCATTAAAGCGGCGCAAGTGGGCACCGTCGGGCAATTTGAGTCTATTGATGGCAGTATCTCGAATGCGGGTAAAGCCCTGCTAACCGTTGAACTCGGAAGTTTAAATACCGGGATTGGAAAGCGGGATGGCCGACTCAGGGAGATTTTTTTTCAGACTTCCCAATATCCTACTGCAGATATTGAAGTGTCGTTGAGCAAAAATCTTCATGAGCGTCTCGAAGTCGGTGAAACCGAGAAGGTACGAGTGACGGCTAAAGTCACTTTGCATGGTAAAACCAGAAGGCTACGAGAATCATTGAATGTTACCTTGTTGAACAACAGGACCGTTGAAGTCGCTACTGCTAAACCTCTCCTGCTGGATGTCAGCAAATTTGGTTTGATGCCAGGCATTCAGGCATTGATTGATCTTGCTGGTGTTAAAAGCATCTCTCAGTCTGTCCCTGTCACCTTCAAACTGCGCTTTAATCAGGATGCTCAGGGAGCAACATGATTCAATAAAGGCTCCATACCGTAAAAACCTAAAAGCGCATGGATTTTACCAACCTTCGCGTAAAGCATCGCCCAATGGGGCGGTGATGCCAGCGACCAGCACGTAGAGGGCTGGGGTGACCAGCATTTCCTGCTGTAAAATATCAATCTGTTGTTCGTAGGCTTTATCTCTCATAGTCTTTTTCCCAGGCAGAAATAATGGCACTTTCTATTCGGCGTACTATGGGTATGCCTCTGCCATAGAGCTTCTTACTAGCTCTTGATCCGTATAGATAGATCGCATCAACTTCCTCCAACTTCTGAATGAGCTGAATCAGGCTTTCAGTACTGAATTCTGACAATAGGGATTCCCTTCAAACAGAGTAAAGTCTAACTCTATCTTCATAACCCGCTATAACGGGCCATGAAGACATAGTGTTCAAGGTAACGAATTTCTACCTTTTTTGGCGAGTCAGGCTACCCGGCTTATTTATCCTGCTTTGGCTGTGGTTTTCAGCGCTTCTTTTTCAGCGTCACTCAGGAAAGAGATAGTCAGGCCGTTTTCCTGGGCCTGGCGAATCTGTGCCGGGGACAAGCCAGCAGCTGGTGCGGCCACTTCATATTCATAAGGCAGTTCAATGCCTTCTACGGCCGGGTCATCGGTATTAATGGTGGCCAGTACACCGTGTGCCAGGAATTTCTTGAGCGGGTGTTTTTCAATGCTTGGGAAGGTACTGGTCTGAATATTGGAAGTCAGGCAGGATTCAATGCCAATCTTATTATCAGCCAGATAATCCATCAGTGCCGGATCTTCAATGGCTCTGACACCGTGGCCGATTCGGGTAGCGCCCAGCTCACGAATGGCCTGCCAAACGCTCTCGGCACCGACAGCTTCACCTGCGTGTACGGTAACATTCAAGCCTGAATCACGAACCTGCTTAAAGTGATCTACAAACAGTTCGCCGGGTTTGCCAAACTCGTCACCGGCCAGATCGATAGCGATCAGCTGATCCTTGAAAGCCAGGCAGGCATCCAGTTCACGCTGGCAGGCTTCCTGACCAAAAGTACGGCTCAGGATACCGATCAGATTGGTCTTTACGCCAAAGTCTCGGCTGCCAGCCTGAACACCATCCACTACAGCTTCTACCACACCCTGAGGGTCAAGGTTGTGAGTCATGGCCATGTACCAGGGGCTGAAGCGCAGCTCGGTGTAATCAATTTGAGCATTCAAAGCGTCTTCTACATTCTCATAAGCGATACGACGACAGGCGTCGTAATCCGCCAGAACTTTTACACCCCAATCCAGCTTGGTCAGAAAACTTACCAGGTCCGGCTCGTTAGTCATCACACGAACATGGGGGATCAGTTCTTCCAGATTATTGGCTGGCAATTCCAGGTTGTGCTGCTGGCCCAGTTCCAGAATGGTCTGGGGGCGAATGTTACCGTCCAGATGACGATGAATGTCGGTGAGGGGAAGGGACTTGTCAATCATGTTACTGCTGCTCTCATCAATCGTTAGGTGCCTGTAATTCAGGGCGATCTTATTTTGCTCTTCGGTTTTAGGGGTATGAATATTACAGAGTATTAGCCGTAAGTCTAAGGCGAGAGTAGCAGAGTTCCGCTTTTGGCGGACACATTCAGTCAGTATTGCTGACAGGGCAGTTATTCTCAGTGTTACAAGGGAACAACCTAATATCGGTCATAGTCAAAATTTTTATGAATTTTTCAATTTAGTAAAGGGAGTATTGCTATGGCCGGACCACTAGACTCAGCAAAACCTTCGTTCATTCCTGAGCTTTTAGTTAAAGAAAAAGCTCAGATGACACGTGAGATGCTTAGCGATCATCCGAGTCGCGCAGCTGAATATTCATTGAATAGATGTCGTGCTCTTAAAGGGGCTTTAAGCATGACGCTTGCAGGCATGACCCTGCCAAAGTTGCCAGAGCCTCCTGAGCAGTGCCCTTATTTGAATGGCGGTAAAGAACTTGAGTCCCGTTCTGTCGAAGTTTCCTCATCCTGGTTGGGTAGCCTCTGGTCTACATCCACAGCTTCACAAAAGCTGCCCGAGGCGGATCAGACTGAAATGCTGGCTGAGCTGGAGAAAATGGATGGAAAAATTCAGAGTGATTACCGACGTCTTTGCCAGATCCATAGTCAGCTCTGTGCGGTTCTCGATATTGCCCAACAGACTGAAACTTCTTTAGATAACGATATTCCCTTCTATGACAAAGCCGTACAAAACCAGCAAAAAGATCAGGAAGAATTAGGGGTCATGGCGAATGAACTCCTGGATGAGTTCGATAAGCTAAAAAATACCTTCCTTAAAGACATCCAGCAAAGGGATCAGGGTCGTTATCAGGAATATGACCAAAATCCTTCAAGAGCGAACTTCTCACAGGCTTTGATAGGACACGTACGCTCACTTGAGAATGAGTTGCGTCAGAAGACCCGAATGCTTGAAGCCAAAGATCACGAAGTTCAGCAGCTGGATAAAAAGATACAAGAGCTTACACGTCAGGTAGAACTCAGTGAGAAGCAAATGTTTCAGGCTCTGACTGAGCAGGACAGATTGGGTCGTGTTGATCATCTGGCTGGGCAGCTGGAAACCGATCTAAGAGAAACCCGGGATCGTGTAGTGCTGTTTCAGAGCGTTGCTCGAAAGGCCCAGGAAGAGAAAGATAAAGTATCCAGACGTGTTGAAGATCTGGACTTTCAATTAAATCAGGTAACGAGGGAACTTCGAGAGAAAAGAGATCTCGAGGGCCAGTTCTCAGAGCTCGGTAAGATCAACCGGGGCTTACAAAGAAAGCTGCAAAGTGCAGAAGCTAATTTTGCATCTGCTGTAGAACATTTAGAGAAGTTTGCAGAACTGCAGAAGAGAAGTGGACTTATGCAGTCTCAGCTAGACACTCAGGCTAGAGATCTTAAGAGGATTATCGGTGAGAGAGATGACGCAAAATCTAAAGTAGCGGCTATTGAAAAGCACTTGAAAAGCCATTCTTCCAGTGCCTTTGTGATGCAAGAAGAGAAGGCCAAAGCAGAGCGAGGATTGGTTCGTCTGCAAAGCCAGATCAGACAGTTGGAAACTCGGTTGAATGACGAGAGAAAACGCTATGAACAGCTGGAGACAGAAAAACTCACATCAGACTCTGAAGTTCGTCAGCTAAGGGGAGAATTTGCCAGTAAGGTTAAAGATGAAAGATACAGAGCCAGTCTGGCTAACATTCAGCTTCATAAGGAACTGAGTGAAAGGAAAGCCGAGTACGACAAAGAAAGAGCTCATTACGTCAAACTGGCTAGTGAGCTTGATTCACTGAAAGTTGAAGTGGGCAGGGAGAGGCGCAAGGCCACTAAATACTTCACGACCAGTCAAAGACTGGAGCGTGAAGCAAGAGAGGCGACAAAGAACTTCTCTCAATTAGAGTCTCAAAAGATAAAGCTTGAAAAACAGTTAAATGAAGTCAGTTCACAGCTTGAAGTCTCCAATGGAGAGGTGTTGAGACTGGAGGGTTTGAGCTATAGACAGGTGGCTGAACTTAAAACACTCAGATCAAAGGCTTCTGAACTAAAAGCTAACCAAGAGGGGCTTTCTGCGGTCAATAGAGAATTGCATCAGACCCAGTCTGAATTGCAGAGAAAAGTAAAAGCTGAAAAAACACTGCAAGAAGAGCTTCGTCAGAGAGAGGGCGAAGTGCGTGACTGGATTATGGAATTGCAGAAGTGGAATGCAGACAGGGCTTCTTTGGAAGGCAAGGTACAAAGCGTCAGTAAACAACTGGATAAGCTCAGTCAGGAACGTGATCGAGTTGCTGCTGAACTAAGACAAAAGTCCACGCAGGTGGATAACTTGTCAAAGTCTCTGCAAGAAGCCACTACCCGTCTGAAGCATGCTCAGGATTCTGCTAAATCGGGTCAGTCTACTCAGCAACAGACCATTGAAGCACTCAAGGTTGATTTAGCTGAATCGAATCGTCTCCTGAAGCTGGCTCAAGAGGAGCTTGTGTCTTCAGAGGCGAAGTTCAAGAAGTCCTACGGGCAGTCCGAAGAGCGGGTTAGTGAGCTGACAAAGCAACTGGTGAGTACCCAGACAAAATTAACCAATGCAGAGGACGCCGAGAAGCGGGCTATGAATGAAGCTGCCAAGGCTAGGTCTGGTTGTACCGTCATTGAGAGAGAGGCGGCAACGTTAAGAGAAGAAGCCACCTCTCTTAGAAAGCAATTCAATGCTCTGAGCTCTGAACATAAACAGCAAATGGCAGCCAAGCTGGAGCTTGAAAAAGAGATGGTGACTCTCAAGTCTGAGGTGGAATCTCTGAGAGAGAAAGCTCAAACAACCGATCACCTGGAAGAACAGGTGCGCTTGAGCCGCAGATCGCTGGAAGAAAAGCAAATGCACATGTCGACTCTGGAGAGAGATTTAAAGGCTCAGCTGGAAGGACTGAAGCAAGAGCTGGAAACTTCCAAGAATAAGGTTCATGAAGAGGAAGGTAAAAACTTAGGGCTTCAGTTGGATTATAACTCCGCGAACAGCCAGGTTGTAAAACTGAAAGCCGAATTTGCAGAAGCTATGGCAGAGCTTGAAAAGCTTAGAGAGCAAACTAAAAACCCAGGCCAGACTGGCACATTGGGTTCAGGGTTCAATTTCCAGGAGTCGGGCGTTGAATACGATGATGGTAACCCCTACGTGAGTCTTGGTGCCTCTTTGCATCAACCGTCTTCTCTACTCCATCAGCCTTTGGACACTGTCTATGAGAGCAGTTTGTCCAGTCTTCAGGTCCATGGTGATCGCGGTGTTTCTCGCTTTGAACTTCAGGATATGAAGCGGCAGAAGGAGGATCTGGATCAACAAATTTCCGACCTCAAAGAAGAATTGAGAATTTCCAGGCATTCTTTTGATCAAGAGAAGCGGAGAGCTAACAAGGCTTCCTGGGAAGTCGGTGATGTCAAAGGAGAGCTTTTAGAAGTGAAAGCTCAAAATTCAAAGCTGTTAAAAGCCGAATCGGATCAGATTCTGGAAGAGAAGAAGCTGCGTGAGGAAGTCAGAAAGATGAATGAGCAGATCGCTCAGCTTAAGCTTGATCATGAAGCGGAACTGAAAGAGGAACAAGAATTCGGAGAAAAAGCCAGCGCCAGAAACGCTGACCTTGAGACCAGCCAAAAGCATATGAGAAGTGAGCTTGAGGATCTTAAGTATCGTCTGGAGAGGGATATGCCACAGGTGATGTTAGAGAGCCGTACTCTGACGGAACAAAATAAAGTCCTTCAGGGCGGGCTTTTGGAAATCGTCCAGCTGTTCAGAGATCGTCTACCAGAAGACGATGAGAAGGTTCTGGATGAAAAAATCCAGGCGATGGCAGCCTACTTGTTGCCAAAGTAACAGGCTGTTTATAGGATCAAACGGCATCTGTTAAACAGATGCCGTTTTCTTAGGCTCTGTTGACGTTTTGTTTTCGTGCTCAGCAGTTCCTGGAGCATTCAGGGCCAGGCGCAGAAGTGCAGGAATACTCAACGTCTTTCAAACTACTGGAACGCAGTCATGGATGCTCCAGGAGCTGTCCTCCGGATGCTCCGAAAAGCGGCCATCTACTGTGTTAAACCTCCTTGACGTAGAGAAACTACGCCTTCCTCGGTTTGCCTTGTATATGGCCGCTTTTCGGTAGCACTGAGCCCAAAACAAAACGTCAACAGAGCCTAGTTTCAATCAGGCATTAAACTGTTTGAAACGATTGACCAGTCCATTGGTGGAGCTGTCCTGATCGGATGTGGTTCCACTTTCTTTAAGACGATCATAAACCCGGTTACCCAGAACCTTGCCCAGCTCTACTCCCCACTGATCAAACGAATTGATCTGCCACAGAGTGCCCTGAACAAAGACTTTCTGCTCATAAAGCGCCACCAGAGCTCCCACTCTTTCAGGTGTGATCTTCTCAGGTACAATCATGTTGTTGGGACGGTTGCCAGGAATGACCTTGTGTGGAGCCAGAGCGTCAACGTTGGCAGTGTTCATACCGGCAGCAGTGAGCTCGTCCCTTACCTCATCCAGATTCTTACCCTGCATCATCGCCTGACTCTGAGCCAAAGCGTTGGCAAACAGCCAGGGGTGTTGTTCACCCAGAGGATTATGGCTGGTGGCCGGTGCAATAAAATCGACAGGAATCAGTCGTGTACCCTGATGCAGCAGCTGATGATAAGCGTGCTGATCGTTGGTGCCTGTACCACCCCAAATAACGGCACCTGTCTGGTAATCGACACGGCTGCCATCCTCACGGGTCTGCTTGCCGTTACTTTCCATATCCATCTGTTGCAGATGACCCGGGAAGTCACGCAAGAAGTAATCGTAGGAAATCACAGCGTGGGACTCAGAGCCAAAGTAGTTCTGGTACCAGACACCCAGCATGCCAAGAATAACCGGCATGTTCTTTTCCAGAGGTGCCTCTGAAAAGTGTTTATCCATCTCCCAGGCACCTTTTAGAAGTTTCTGGAAGTTTTCAAAGCCCACCACCAGGCTGACCATCAGGCCAATGGTGGACCACAGGGAGTAGCGTCCTCCGACCCAATCCCATAGCGGTAGTGTGTTTTCTTGAGCAATACCAAATTCATCAATGGCTTTCAGGTTGGTGGAAATGGCCACGAAATGTTTGCGGATGTCGGATTCTGCACAGCCTTTTTCCAACATCCAGGCACGAGCAGCCTGAGCATTCTGAAGGGTTTCAAGCGTGCCAAATGATTTGGAAGCAACGATAAACAGTGTGGTTTCCGGATCAATTTTCCGGAACACTTCGGTAATCTCGTTAGGGTCGATATTGGCCACATAATGATGCTCCAACCCTGCAACATGATAGGGCGTCAGAGCATTGATGGCAGTCTTTAGCCCCAGGTAAGAACCACCAATACCGATGTTGACAATGTGTTTGATGGACTTGCCGGTGAACCCCTTCCATTCACCGGAATGCACTGAATCTGTAATGCCTTTCATGCGTTCGTGGGTGTCACGAATCTTTGGCATGACATCTTCGCCGTCGACCATCACCGGGTCTGTTCCAAAGTTACGCAAAGCTGTGTGGAGAACAGCACGCTGCTCGGTATAGTTGATTTTCTCACCCCGGAACATGGCTTGAATCGCTTCCGGTAGTCTGGCTTCTTCAGCCATCTTCATCAGGGATGACATTACGTCGTCGTTAATCAGGTTTTTGGAATAATCCAGAAACAGACCAGCCGCTTCCAGACTGTAACGCTCAAATCGATTCTTGTCGGCAGCAAAGAGTTCTCGCAGGTGGGTGCCTGCCATTTTTTGCTGCAATGTTTCCAGTGATGAAGATGTGGAGAGGTGCTTAAGAGGGGTCATGATGCAATTCTACCTCTGGGGGTGTGAGGGTGACTGGCAGAAATTAATATGACATCTGCCGTGTTTCTTTCGCTATGGACATTGTGCGTCAGGGCAGGAGTGAATACTGCAGGCTCCGGATAAAAAAGCACGCAGTATTCAGGCCATCACAACTCTACGGTGATGTTATCGATCAGTCGGGCCTTGCCTAGATAACCGGCAGCCAGAATCACCAGTTGCTGATCTTCGGGGCCAGCCGGCAGAAGGGTGTTGGTGCTACTGATATTGAAGTAGTCTGGTTTGAATCCGGCCTGTGCCATTTTGGCAAAAGCATCGCGGCGTAACAGGTCATAATCACGTTCACCTGCCAGAATGGCTTCGCGAGCGGATTGCAGGCAACGGTATAGCGTAGGAGCAATTTCTTCTCGTTCTTCCCGGGTCAGGTACCCGTTACGGGAACTCATGGCCAGTCCGGTGTTTTCCCGGGCAATGGGGGCGCCCACAATCGAAACTGGCATGCACATGTCTTTGGCCATTTTGCGAATAATAGCCAGCTGCTGGAAGTCTTTTTCTCCAAAGACTGCGACGTCCGGACGAACAATATTAAACAGTTTGGTCACAACGGTAGCTATACCGGTAAAAAAACCGGGACGGCTTTTCCCACAATGCATGCCGTCCAGTACTTCCACACTCACGTGAGTATGATGTTCGCTGCCTTCCGGGTAAATTTCTGTGGTTTGGGCCGTGTAAAGCAGATCAACACCTTGTTCGATCAGCAGTTGTTGATCTTGCTCCATAGTGCGCGGATAGGAGTCGTAGTCTTCGTTAGGGCCAAACTGTAACGGGTTAACATAGATGCTGACGACAACGATGTCGCAAACTTCCTGGGCTTTTTCAACCAGGGTCAGGTGACCGCCGTGAAGGTTACCCATAGTTGGTACAAAACCGACGGTTTTTCCTTCGGCTTTGCAAGCTGCCACTGCAGCCTGGATTTCAGCGATGGTATGAACTGTTTTCATAATGAGTGACTAGACTGCCAGTAATTTTTACCATGAAAACCGATGCATCCGGTTGGGGATCCAATGATTTTCTTCGCCCATGGCTTTCTAGAAAGCCAGTGCAAGTTGAAGTATGCCTGACCATCGAGCCGGAGTAAGTTGGCTGTCCGGCTCGAATAAAGCATTCTCAATCGAAACTGTGTTCCTGGCCAGGAAAAGAGCTGTCTTTAACCTCGGTAACGTATTGAGCGACAGCTTCCTGAGGCGAGGCACTGTTTTCCATAAAGTTTTTGACAAACTTGGGTTTGCGGCCCGGAGTCAGGTTCAACATATCGTGGATAACCAGTACCTGGCCATCTGTTGAGTTGCCAGCACCAATGCCAATAACCGGAATCTTCACCGCGTGGGTGATCTCACGGGCCAGGTCACTGGGAACACATTCCAGAAGCAGCAGGTCTGCCCCTGCGGCCTGGAGGTCCAGTGCGGCTTTGATCATGCTGTTGGCTTTTTCTTCTTCCCGACCCTGTACTTTGTAACCACCAAAAACATTGACGAACTGGGGAGTAAGACCCATGTGAACACAGACAGGAATGCCCTGTTGCTTGAGTCGGGTCACGATAGGAGGTAGCCAGCCTTCGCCTTCAATCTTAACGATTTCTGCTCCAGCCTGCATAACTCGGGAGGCATTGATCAGAGCCTGTTCTTCAGTCGCATAAGAAGCAAAGGGGAGGTCAACCATGATCATTGCGTCGTGAGCGGCCTGTGCAACACAGCGTGTGTGATAGCACATATCATCGACAGTGACAGGAACGGTACTGCTTTTACCCTGTATGACATTACCCAGGGAATCCCCTACCAGGATGACTTCAACCCCTTGTGTGCTGACCAGATGAGCGAGCGTCGCGTCATATGCAGTCAGGCTGGTAAATTTCTCGCCAGACTGTTTCATGTCGGCCAGGGTTTTCAGGGTTACTTTAGCCATCTATTTGGACCTTAAACCAGTCGCTTTAGGAGTAGACTTTTAGCCGTGAGCAAAAAAGCCATCAGGAAAGGGAAAAACCAATATAGGCTAGTTGTTCCCTGTCTTTATCAATGGCGGATTATACGCAATGCTTTGATAGCTGTCAGTGCCATGGATACTTTTCTGCCATGACATCAAGGCCTGATGTACCGATTTCTTGCAGTATCTCTTTGGCTTGTTTTCCATTTGGCAGTGTCAGGTCAGGGGCGATATCCAAAAGGGGGCAGAGTACAAAGTTTCTCACGTGCATCTGATAGTGAGGGATAGTCAGGCGCTCAGACTCAATGATGTCATCGCCATACAGAATAATATCCAGGTCCAGGGTTCTGGGTCCCCATCGAACACTTCTTTCCCGGCCATGATCATTCTCAATGCCTTGCATGGCGTCCAGTAGTGCCAATGGTTTAAGTGTGGTTTCAATCCGAACGGCAGCATTGCAATAGTCAGGTTGTCCTTCAGGACCTACCGGCTCACTGATGTAGAGTTTTGAACAGCCTGAAAGCTCGACTTCTGGTAAGGAGCCAATATCGTTCACGGCTCTTTGCAGTTGCCGGCCAGGGTTTTCCAAATTGCTGCCCAGAGCAATATAGGCGGTGGTCATACTTCAGATCCGCTGGTTGAAAGAGGGTTGAGGTCCATAAAGGTCCAGTCAGCAGTGCTGTATTTTCGCATATCGAACTCTGTGGTTGAAGGCAGTGCAACGAGGTTTCAGATTATCGGCTAAGCCATAAAGCAGGACTGGCCAGGTAAGGAATAACAACCTTTTCATCCATGGACTGAAGAGTGAATTCCAAACGGGTCGTCCAATACTCAATTCTGTCAGCCTTCTCAAAAGCGTAACAATAGAGCCTCATTGTCTGGGTTGGCAGACCATGGATAAAAAACACATGATGAGAAAAAAGATAGTCTTTAATAACGAGGCTGTTGTTGGGTGGCAGCTCATTTGAAAACCGCGTTTCATTCGTCCAGGGACGAAAATAGAGCTTTAATGTTTGACCCGGGTTGATATTCAGGCAGTCATCGGGCCAAACCGCTGGCCAGAACTGGTTGTAGAGAAAAGCAGTACCTGAAGCCTGATGACCGGCAACAATCAGGCCAATGAAGCTACTCCAGTAATCCATCTCGCGCAGGCAGTCCTCTCGTGTCGGAGCAGGGGTTGCCAGAAGCCATGAGCTGGTTGTCAGTATGAGCAGGGTTAATGCGAAACGGATTGTGTTCTTGAAAGTGATCGATCTTTTCTGTCTTTTCTGACACAGCATCACTGTTTATTACTCACGGGCGAAGTTCAGGCAGTAAACATAGCAAAGCTTTTAAGGAGTATTGTTTTGAGACAGAAGGGGAGTAAAGGCAATGACTGAGCAAACAATCACTGCCTTTCTTGAAAGAGCTTATTCTGGTTTGTTCATGACAGGAGGTCGTTTGCGGGGGCGGCGTCTTCTGCGCTTTTGACCTCCTTTTCCATCGGCAGGGCGAGCACGAAGGTCACGAATCATGGTGTTTCTATCCTGATCAGCAGAGTCCTGGATGTCGGTCCACCACTGGCCTGCACCGTTTAAATCCTCGCCGGCCGCTTCCCTGAGCACCAGAAAGTCATAGGCAGCCCGGAATTTGGGGTGCTCCATTAATGACTCAATGGATTTAGGCTGTCTGCGCTCCAGGCGATATTGCATCTCCCAGATATCTCTAACAACCATGGTAAAGCGTTTTGGGACCGCTGTATGAGTGCACTGATTATCCAGTACTGTCATAGCGGCTTGTTGCAGAGCAGGTGCAGGAGGAGCACCCTGTTCACGAAGATCTCTGGCCAGTCTTTGTAAGGGGGTCCAGAGTAAGGCCGCAAATAGAAACGCAGGGGTAACAGGTTTGCCACGGGTAATTCTGGAATCGGTGCTTTCCAACGCTTTCAGAATCAGTTCTTCCGCACATTCATCTTGCTCTTCCAGACTATGATGGGTCGCTGGGAACAGATATTGAAGCAGGCTGTACTTACGCATGAGTTGGAATGTTTTTACCCCATTGCCTGATTGCAGCAGTTTCAGTACTTCATCAAACAATCTTGCTGAAGGGATATCACTGAGCAGGTGCGCCAAATCAAAGATAGGATTGGCAGTGGCCGGGTCCATATCGAAATCAAGCTTGGCGACAAATCGCAGAGCCCGCATCATTCTGACCGGATCTTCATGGTACCTTTTGACAGGGTCTCCAATCAGTTTCAGTGTCCGGCTTTCAAGATCTCGAACGCCTCCACAATAGTCGATGACTGAGTAGTCACGAACATCGTAGTAGAGAGCATTGACGGTAAAATCTCGACGAATGGCGTCGTCTTTCATGGAGCCGTAAACATTATCTCTAAGAATTCGTCCAGAGTCCGAATGGTGAGACTTGTCTTTGCTGTGGTTGTCATTCTGGGCTTCTGCCTCATGACTGGCTCTGAAAGTAGCGACTTCAATGACTTCGCGACCAAACAGAATATGGACCAGCTTAAACCTTCGACCAATAATTCGAGAGTTACGAAACAGTCTGCGAACCTGTTCAGGCGTCGCGTTGGTGGCAACGTCGAAATCTTTAGGGTGAAGGTCCAGGTACAGGTCCCTGATGCACCCCCCTACCAGATAGGCTTCATAGCCATTATTGTTCAGCCGATGAAGCACCTTCAGTGCATTCTCACTGATTTCCCGGCGTGAAATAGGGTGACTCTCGCGGGGAAGACGAATCTGGTCTTGAGGGCTGGGTTCATCTGGCTCCCGAATAGAGTCGGGTTCTGGAAGCTGCGGCTCAGAGGGTGCAGAGTCTTTCTCTGAAGAGGGCTTAAGCCAGAAGTAAGCAGCAAGCAGTATGGCCAGCACCACTAAAACTGTAATAATGATGCCTGTCATGATGAGTTTTGCATGAAATCTTTGTTGGTTAGTCAGTAATACCGTCGTAGTGGATCAGATCTACTGCTCCAGTCTGGCGTACATCATAGCATTCCCGTGGGGGATGTTGACACAGGTTTATGGCAGTAAGGGATTAAAGTAAGCACTTGAGCGGGTGTCTGAAAGAAAAGAAGACAGGGGGAAGTCAATTCCCCCTTGGCTGGCGAATGATTATTTTTATTATATCGCCGGAGTTTGTAAGTGGATGATTTTGCTGGCTACCTTTCCAGGTGAAACCCAGAGGGCATACCGCAAAACAATCAACTTACTTTTGCCCTTATTATTATTGTTAGGTGGGCGAAGCTTATTATTTTTATTATCTGTGCTTATTATTGTTGTTTGGTCAATGTATGGCATAGGTTGTGCCAACTTTTATAACTCGTTGTTTTTAATCGATTTTAATTATTTTTGTCACAATTGGGTGAGCAGGGGGTTACGCTGTTTTGTTACCCTGGTAGCAACTAGGTATTGATACGTAACGCATAAGGGTAACACTCTGTGGTTAGCGAGGTGTCAAAATCAGGTGGTTACGATCCTGATCGATTTGAAAGTGAAACTGCCCAAGTGCATTCATACCCAGCAGCCCTTCAGCGAAGGGGTATCCCAGGTCCAGTCCTGCCACCTCCAGGTTTTTGAGAATATATTGTCCGAGGTGTAATTCTTTTACTTGGTACAAAGGTGCAAACGCCAGGCCGTTGGCCGTTTTCAATTCTGTGCTGCCTACCTGGTAGGCCATTTTTCTGCGTTTGAGTTCTCTCAAAAGTGAGGTCGGCAAAGTGGTCAGACTGGCACCGGTGTCTATGAGCAGGCGAGACTGGCTTCTGTCTTGTGTCTGGGCTTCAGCCATATAGTGACGGCCTTGAGTAAAAAGAGGAATCGCTGAAGAGGGAATATCTTCTGGCTCTTCCGGAATGGGGGGCAACAAGTCTGATAACTGATGGGAAGCCTGTCGTCCAAATTCTTCGTCAGTTTGCAGCAGCTCCAACTCTCGAATAGCACTGCTGGAATTATCCGTAGATAAATAGGCCTGAGCCAGAGCAAACCGGTAAAAGGCATAGTCTGGTTCCACCGCTGTCAGCTTCTGGAAAAAAGGCAGAGTTTCATGCAATTTCTGGCTTTTTTGTTGGCGGTTATAAAACAGTCGACTCAGTTTATGGATTCTTGTTGTAGTCCTTTCGAGCTCTTCAGGTTGAACTGAAAATGAGCGAGCGCTGATCAGCACTTCGATGGCCTTTTCCAGTGCTTCTTGCTCAGTGTAGAGATCGGCCAGTTTCTGCAGGAAATCCACATCCTGATAGTAATGTTGGGTAAAACGTTCCAGTCCATCAATACTGTCGTCCTGATGCTCAGACCATTCATCTATCTTTTGCAGTAATACTGTTTTCAGGCGCTGGCTGAGTTCCGAGTCCTGCCGTTCCTGCTGTTGATAAATCACCAGAGCATCATCGTATCTGTGACCTTCCAATGCCTGCTCAAAATCGATGATTTCCTGAGGCAAAGCAGATCGTTCAAACGTATTACTGAAATCCTGAAGAGGCAGCCAGTCCTGATAGTTGCCTTCATCAGAAGAAAGCTTTTCACCACGAATAGCCAGAAGTTCGTGCACCCACCATCCAGTAATTAAGCCCGTAGAAAACATCATGATGGACAGTGTCAGCAGCCTGAGAGTCAGCAACTTTTTCAATCGAATGGGGGCCCCATTTGAGAGGCAGCTTTTTACGCTGTCTCGTAGTATTTTTGCTTCAGTCTAGCTCGACTCCAAAGGGGGAGTCGAAGTAATCTGTTTGGGTTCGCGTGTTAATTGTGAAATGTATATTTCCGCTCATGACTGATGATTTTCAGAATCCGGTAAGAGGGGCTCTCTAATATAAACCGGGTTTCTTAGGCGTCTTGAGTGTTTTTGGCTGGCCTTTTCATTTTTAGAACAAGAGTTTATAGCCTGGAACCTCAGTCATGACAGTATGAAATGGAGACTGTATATGAGTAAAAAAGTGGCTGTTATTCTATCCGGGTCGGGCGTTTTCGACGGCAGTGAAATACACGAAGCGGTGTTAACCCTGCTCAGCCTTGATCGCCGTGGAGCCAGTTATCAGTGCTTTGCGCCTGATATTGCCCAGCATCATGTTATTAACCATGTGACGGGTGAAGAAATGGACGAGAGCCGGAATGTTCTGGTGGAGTCGGCCAGAATTGCCCGGGGTGAGGTCAAGCCTGTTCGGGAACTGAAGGCTGAAGATTTTGATGCCCTGATTGTCCCCGGGGGGTTTGGGGCGGCAAAAAATTTATCAGACTTCGCTTTCAGTGGCAGTAAACTCAGGGTTCAGATTGGCGTCAGCACCGCAGCTAAAGCTTTCTCAGAAGCCGGTAAGCCTGTCGGACTCATGTGTATTGCACCTGCCATCGCAGGTCGTATTTTTGGTGAAGGTGTGTTGGCCACTATTGGTACTGATGCTGAAACCGCTGCTGCACTGGAGCAGACCGGAGTCAAGCACGTCGAGTGCGCCGTGGATGATATTGTGGTGGACGACAATCACAAACTGGTGACCACTCCAGCCTATATGACCGCAAAGAGCATCAGCGAAGCCGCTGAAGGTATCGACAAACTGGTGGACCGTGTTCTGTTGATGGTTTGATATTATGCTAGGAGGCTGACCGAGAATAGACAGCCCGGCCTAAAATCCAGAAAGAACGGCCATCTTTTCCACTGAATTTGCTTAAATAGGTCAACTATTCGCACAAATTCAGTGAAAAAGCTGACTCGTTCTACTGAATTTTATGCTCGGACGCTATTCTCGGTCAGCCTCCTAGTAGTCACTGTTTTATGGAGCCGTGACTACTGTCCTTACTTAACCTTCTTTTCCTAACGGGTGATCGCAGCGTCATCATTTGCACAGAATCGAAAAAGCGTTACTATCCCATCGTCTAATAAAATCATGAATCATCCAAACGGCATACTGCCTGCCCGCCGAACGATAGCATGTTGCAAAAGGAATTAAACGGAGTCACATAAGGAGTAACGTGTGTTTGGAAGGGATCAGATTGATATTCGCCTCAGGAACAAGAATGGAGACCGGTTTTTACTCACTACCGAACGTCGCCATTTCCAGCATGAACGGCTGAACTTTGAGTCAGTCCGTGAAGCTTGGCACTTCTTGTTCGAACTTAATGAACAATTTACATTATGTGATCAGCTTGAAGGTCACCCACTGCTAAAGAATTACCACCACAGATCTACCATTTTTTTGATCTCAGACGCCTTGTATTGGCGTGACCTTTACGTCTTTGTGCTCCATCGTGACCAGTCACGCAACCTACAACAGATCGAAGCTCTCTATGATCGCATCAAGATGAAGCTGGGTATGATCATCGCCAGTGAAAAAGCCGAGGCAGCGGTCATTGATCAGCAGTATCAGGCATTGGATACCGGTGGAAAAATACAGGCTCATGCTCACCGCTTTGGACAAGGGCTAAAACAGGCAGGCAACTCCCTGTTAACCTGGCTGGGGGAAATCCACGATGTTGTCAGTAAGGTTAAACAACGGGGGCGGGTATATGAAGCCTATCTGAAGACCCAGACGCACGACTCAGTTATTGATTGGTACAAGGAGTTCAATGAACACTGGCGAGAGGCTGAGTATAAAGAGATCGTCGATGTATTGGGCTTTGATCCGAAAAAAATTAGCTCGGAAGATTTCAGCCAAGCCTAGTCCATGATCCAGATTCTCTGGGAAGACGAGCGCTGCCAGACTCTGCTGACCCAGTTCGCCAGAGATTACTCCAAAGCTCAGCGCAGCCTTGAAGTCAGTGAACTGGCTGGCAGTGCTGCTTTTGAGATTTTACTGACCCTGGTACTGGCTGCTGTGACAGCGGGCACAGGCGCTATTGTCAATCTTGCCAGTAAAGCTCGACTGGCTCGGCAAATGACCGATCTGGGGGAGTCACTCAAAGAACTGGCAGATCTCAAGAAAGTCGTCAACCAACACGGCGAAAAGAGGGCTCTGCGCACACAGGCTACGGGGGATATAACTAAAGACCTGCCTGTGGATAATCGGCCTCCACCGCAGAATAATCCTCCTCCTAAAGGGGATTACATGCCTCGTGAGGGAGTAACTCCTCTTGATGGTGATAGAGTATACAAGCGTGATCATCTGGGTGGTGATACTAAAGATCCATACACATTGCAGGAAGATGGCAAACCACTTGGAGCGAAGGAAGGTGTGATGCCAGCAGATGCTCTTGGTTTAGATGAGTTTGATCCAGAATTACAGAAATTGATCGATGAGCAGGGATACCCTGATGTAGCCGGTAGGGAAGATTTCATGAACTTCTCAGATATCAAACCTGTTGAACTAAAAGAAGGTGAAACCATATATCGTATTGTCGACGAAGGCAGTGCAGAAGCTAGAGGGGGCTCAGGAACCTACTGGGCCAGGGAGATCCCACAAAATAAATCGGCATGGCGTGATGGGTATGCAGTCAAGGATTCCTGGAATGATAATGGTTATTATGTTGAGCATACTGTAGGCCCTGAGGGCATGAAAGTCTGGGAGGGAACTACAGCAGGCCAGAAGTATGAAACATTTGAAGGGAAGAAGTTTTATCTGGAAGGCGGGCAACAACAACTCTATGTGGAGTACAACTCCATACCCAACCTTTCACCGAAAGTCACTACATGGTCGGATGCAGCACAATGAATCCTCATATGAAATCTCGGTTACTTAAGCGAAAGTTTCAATCACTGGAGTATATAGAACAATTTATTGGCCACTACCAGCAGTTTCTTGATACTGGCCTAAGTGCGTTGACCTCGTATAAGGATTACAAGAAACAGAATCCTACTTTTGTTCCAACCAAACTGATGGATACGGATGAGTGGCTATGGGATATAAAAGTCAGGCCCAATTTTTTGCGCATGCATTCTTCTTCTGTCAAAGCTATGAATTTTGCAAAAAAAAACAATATGGATTATGTCGATGGTCTGGCCGGTGACATGAGAGGACTAAGCAGAAGCATGGATGGTATCCGGGAAGCCTTTATGGATATTCTCGATCCTTCAGTCAAGGAGGAGTATCTGTCTTTATGGAAAATTACCAGCAGGGAGGCTAGGAACATCGAGAAAACGATAAATCAATGGTGGAAAGAAGATTCAATACTTAAAGAATCAATTACTGGCCCTATTGATGAGCAAGAGTTGAAGAATTATTTACAACCAGGGGAGAGTCTTTAGTCATTATCTGGTCATTTCTGATAGCCGTAGTTAGATTAGCAAAGCTTACTCTGACAGAGGTTACTTTTATGCCAAATATCACCGATTTGAGAGTGCAGTTAGAAAAAACGATAAAAGCCCTCGAGTCAAAACAAAAAGCATCCGGCGAGCGCATTTTTGGCCAATATCTCGAAAGTTATAGAGATACATTGCTTGCAATAGACTCTGGGGCTCCACAAAGTGAAGTTAATCGACTTGCTAACAAACTATTGAACTGTGCCAGAGGCTATATGGAGACCAGCAGTAATTATCAACAAGGTTTTCTAAATGAGATGGGGAAGACTGAGAAAATAGTTAAAAATCTGTAATTAGAATAAATTGCACCAGAGCCAGTCCCTGGGGTTCACCGAGAACCATCTGAAAGCTTCCGTGCAGTCTAATGATCTCAGTCTTCACGAAGCCCCTATCGTCATTGGTCACCCTAAAGACAATGCAGTTGTCTGGTTTTTCTGGCTGAGCGCCCACAGAAAAGGAACCCTGCTTTTCAAGTCTGGAGAAATTAACAAGTAAAAATATAATCTATTTTACAAATTACTGAACCGTCGATAATTCATTGAGAATCTTTTCCTGACCAAAAACACGAGCAAATTCTTCAGCTGTCTGCCCGGCATTATTTTGCTGCCGGGTATCACATTCACTTTTCATTAACCGGTAAGTCATTTTTCAACTCACCCCGAAAGATGGCGGCCATCGTTTATCCCGATTGATCTCGGATCTATTTGAACTCTCAAAGCTGGAGTCAGGAAGTAAAAAGCCTGACTTTGAACATTTTCTTTTAGCTGAATTGATGTATGACACTGTTCAAAGTTTCAGACTGACGTTGAAAGAGCGGGGCATTTCTCTGTCCATTGAGTGCAATGAGAGCCAGACACAGGTGTTTGCTGATATCGGAATGATTCAGAGGGTGTTTGATAATCTGCTGAAGAATGCCATTACCCATACGCCTGAAAATGGATCGATTAGAATTCGTCTGAGGGCAGCAGATAAAGGCGTTAATGTGACGGTAGAAGATACGGGCAGGGGTATTGACGAGAAAGATTTGCCGTGAATATTTAATCGTTTCTATCAGGCTTCGCTGGCTGCTGAACATCGAAAAAAGCCCGGAGGGATCGGTCTGGGACTGGCCATTGTTAAGAGAATTCTTGAATTGCATGGTAGCCAGATAAAAGTAACCAGTCGATTGAGAGAGGGGACTGCTTTCCGGTTTACTCTGCCTGTTTAGACGCTCGCTGCTCATCTACCCTTAATTGATGAATCTCGAATGAGCTCAAGACATGGATGGTTTTGATGCGGGGGCGAAAGGAAAGCCCCTTTTACCCGTGGGTGACACTGAAGCGAACAGAGCCTCGAAGAAAGATGAAGAGTCGTCTCAAGCCTGTAAGCCCAAAATCCCGAAAGCTCCTGAAACCACTGAAGAGAGTACCCCAAGGGAAAAGGCGGTTGATGAGCGCAGCATCAATGAGTTGCCTGAAGTGCTCACTAATATTGAGTGGTTTGAATTTTCTGCAGAGGCCAACCCTAAAGAACTAAGTCTGCTCAGGACGAAGCATTACTGTGCAATGCAAGAGCTGGAAGCTACCGCTGCAGCGATTGATGTAATGGGGCAGCAAGAAAAGAAAGGTGGGCAAAAGAAGAAAGCTCACCGAAAAGAGATGCTTCAGAGAATGGATCTCCCTAAAGGCTTCAGGGCAAAACGCTGCAAAATTCTTTTTGATTTTGGCCACAACCTGACTCAGTTGGGGCAATTAGAAGAGGCTCAAACTGTCCTTTATCAGGCTTTAAAGGATGTTGATGCCTCACCCCAAATGGCTGCTGACATCGCCTATTCCCTCTTTATGAATTACAGCCTGGCCGGCGATTGCTGCAACGCTTTGACTCAACTTCAGCTCAGCATCCGACATGGAAACAATCATGCTCTATGGGAAATAGCTTTGATCCGGTTAGGTCTGGTTAAAGAATATCAGGCGTTTTCAGATCCAGAAAAAGCGCTTTCAGCTCTGGATGATTTGGCATTGCATATCAGAGAATTGAAGGAGGCGAAGAGTCCGGAAGCGTTCCTCTATGCAGATACTGCAGATACCGGGTCGATGGTGGAGGGGATCTGGGAAGCATTTCGTCCTGTTCTTGAGAAAGCGCGAAATCGGGGAGATATGGAAAAACAACTGCTCAAGATTCTGCGTGTGGAAAAAAGCGATCAGACCGAGAGAGACCTTCAGGAGTTACTTGAGCTTTTCAGAGATTTATCGCTGTCTATCCATAGTCAGGAAATACGGCCTCTGGTTAATTTCTATTCTCATTTTGGACGTCCTGCTGTTGAAAGGCTCTGGAAGTTCTGGACTGAAAAAGATGAAATGATTGAGTTAGTGGAGTCTGACACTGAGACTTCAAAACTCAGTCAACTGAAACATCTGCTTTCATCGGAGTTTTCCCAGGAAGAGCTGAGAATACTCATACCGCTAGGATCTGGTGAAAGTCTGGTTGAAGTGCTTGATACCTTCATTAATCAAAACATTTATGATTTTCGGGAATTGTTAAAGGTAGCCATATTGGCTCAGGACTCAATCACTGAACCTGCTCCTCACCTGGAATTAGACCTGAAAAAGCTGACTCATCAGGCACATAATGACCCCGAAAGTGATCACCGGTTATCTGCCATGAGTGTGTCAGCTTCTCCGGTATTGTGGGCCCGGGATTGTCTTAGAATCATGAAGGAGATGGACTTTGGATTTGATCTGACGGCTGCTTTTGTCAGGGCTGAATGCTTGAGAAGGCAAAATCCTGCGCTGGGTTTATATCTTATGGGGCTGTGCCACTTGCATCCTGCAAATGGCTCCTTTGCCAAGGCTCTTCCCCTGATCGATGAAGCAGCACTGGTACATGATAATCCTGTGGCGATGGTCTGGATGGGCGATGCAGTTTGTATGAGAGGATCCAGCACTGAACCTTCCAAAGCCCATTTCCAGAAAGCATTAAAATATTATTTGCGAGCAGGCAGATTTGGCTCTGCAGCGGGTTATATTCGAGCCGCTGACCTGTTGTTAAGTAAGGTGGTAAACGACACGAGCCTTTACGATTATTGTTCACAATATTTTGAAAAAGCCCTGGAGCTGGCCAAAGATCAGGGGGAGTTTGAAGAAGCTCGTTACTGCAGGGCGATGGCAGAACTGTGCCGAGAGACATATCTGCTGGAAGAACAGAAGAAGCCAAAGAAGACGGATACGGGTGGAAGCACTGGAAAAGGCAACGGAAGCCCTGATGAAAAAGATTCTGAAGTGACTTTGCAAGAGGAGGGTTTGAAAAGTCACTCCAGAGAGGAAGAAATTTCACAAACTCCGGAACCAAAAGTCGAAACCGCTGTGGCTTCGAAAGAAAGAAAACCGGCTAAAAAACCGTTGGTAGCCAAAGAGTTCTGGAAGCAGTTGAATGTGATCGATGGCTTGATCAGTGAAGAGCAATACACAGAAGCCATGGGCGCACTTAAATCGCTCCAGAAAAAGAAACTGACACCGCTGCATTCGTCCTACCTTCTGCAGAAGAAAGCCTGATTGTGTCTGAATCAAGTGAAAAATCTTTTGCCTGAACCTCAGGAAAGGGCGCTTCTGATTGAGAAAGGTTTGAGCTTTTGTTGTGAAGGGATCAACAGGCTGTCAGGTCTAAACCTGAATAAAGAGAACCTGGGGCAAGTCAAGCTGACAGCAGGAGATGTCTCTGAAGAGCATACAAGATGTCTGGGCTCTTTGATCAGCACGGCTTGTAAACTGCTGAATTTGAATGCAGATCTGGGCACTGCCAGAAAACTGATGGCGCCAGGGCATGGAAAGCTTTTTCGCGTGGCTGATGCGGTTAATCCGAACCGTCTGAACAAGCGATTGAAAGGACAGCAATATACACAGAGCAAGCTTCAGGTGGTGGATGAAGAAACTTTCAAAGCCATGCAAGCTGCTCTGTGAAAGATGTTTATACCGCAGTTACAGGCGGCATTGATGCGACCAGTTTGGCCACTTCCTGATCGATGAAATAGAGCCCTTTGCCTTCAAAACCAATCATATCGATTTTATCCAGAATACCCTTGAACAGTTTTTCTTCTTCGTGCTGCTCGGATACATACCATTGCAGGAAATGAAAGGTACTGTAGTCCTTCTCAGTGAACGCAGTGTGTGCCAGCTCGTTGATACAGCGGGTGACTTCGCACTCATGCTCGTAAGTACGCAGGAAGATCTCCCTGACAGATTCATATTGGTGTGGTGGCGCATTGATGGCACCAATGATCGCCATGGCGCCGGTTTCATTGACATAGTTAAACAGCTTCTGCATATGTTCCATTTCTTCCTGAGCATGGCGGCGCAGAAACTCATTGCAGCCATCCAGCCCCTGGGCTTCACACCAGGAGGCCATCTGCAGATAAAGGTTGGAGGAGTAAAACTCCAGATTTATCTGGTCGTTGAGCTTGTCGACCATGGTTTGAGTCAGCATGGGTCTAACCTGTTCGTCCAAAAAAGCGAATTATAACGGCTTGATGCCGAAGGTGAACAATCAGAGTATGCTTTCGTCTTTTCCCGAAGTTGTTAGCAGACATTGTCATGACCACCCCTTTCGATCATCCTGATACGCTCTATTTCAAAATGAAAACAGCCTGTGCAGATGACTGGTACCGTTATTGTCACCATGAATTTGTTCAGGGTATTGCTGACGGCACTCTGCCTCTTGATAGCTTCAAACATTATTTGCAGCAGGATTACCTGTTTCTGATCCACTTTTCCAGAGCGTATGCTCTGTCCATCTATAAGGCCGATAATCTTGAGGATATGAGAGCTGCTTCTGCGTCTGTTGCCGGTATTCTGTCAGAGATGAATCTCCATCTGGAGTATTGTGTCCAGTGGGGTATGACCGAACAGGACGTTGTGGGTCAACCGGAAGCCCAGGCTAATATGGCCTATACCCGCTATGTACTTGAGCGAGGTATGGCGGGTGATATTCTGGATCTTCAAACAGCACTGTCGCCTTGCTCTGTCGGATATGCAGAAATTGGCTACAGGCTGATCAACGATCCGGCTACTAAAAAAGAAGGTAATCCTTACTGGCAGTGGATTCAGACGTATGGAGGCGATGAATTTGTGCAGGGAGCGTTAAAACAGATTGAGGCAATTGAGAAGCTGGCTGTCAGTCGTTATTCAGAGGGGCGTTTAGAGTCGCTCTGTCAGACATTTAAAGAAGCTACTCGTCTGGAAGTGGGTTTTTGGGATATGGGCTTGAATCAGAGCTTTTGAGTTTTTTCTGGCAGGCTGGGTTTTTAAGTCTACTCAGCCTGCCTGTGGATAATAGATTGCCATGGAACGGTATCATGTAGATTAAAAATTCTTATTATTGGAATATCTATTCGGATAATTCTGTCTTTTTCCTGATCTTATTTTTTTTAGACCTCTGCTGGTGTTTGTACTTATAGGCATTAAGGCTGAATGTGTCGTAGAAATTCTATCTGCATATATCTTACATAGATGCTTCGTGTGACAGGGTATAGCAACCCCCCCATCTTATTCATAATAAGGTTGTAGTCGTTTATTTTTAATCCGTATGGACCCTTATGAAGAGGTTTTTGCGCGCTTTGTAAAACCACTTTTACTAAGAATTGAAAAAACTTACTTAACTTGTTGTGTTAAATATTTATTACAAAAAAGCATATTCAAGAGTTCAATAGGTAGATGCATCCTGTCGATGTGGCTGCGGGTTAGTGTTTGTACGTTTGTGTGTAGGTGTATATCGAGAGCAACTCTAAATCTTGGATGGGTCTATCACTTTTAGTGATATGACGATTGTCCCATAAGTTATAAGAATCCGCATATAACTGCTCGATCACTGAATCATTTTTAATAGTTCGTGATCACATATTAAAAGCAGAAACGATCTACACCACACAACACAACACATTGAGTCAGGAGTCTAGTGACCATGCAGAAGAAACTGCTTGCCGCTGTAGTAGCATCCCTCGTTGCCGGTCAGGCGATGGCCCTGGAAGTTTATAACGACGACGTAAACAGCCTGGAAATTGGCGGTAAAATCGGCGTTAAAACTGTTAAGAGCAACGGTTCCGACGCTGAGATGAAAGATGCCAGCCCGCGTATCAACTTCAAGTACGCGCACAAGTTTGCAAGCGGCTGGACCGGTTCTGCAGTTGCAGAGTGGGGCTTCTACGCAGTTGACGGTGACAATGAAGATCAGTTCTTCAACCGTCTGGGTAACGTTGGCCTGAGCCACGACACATACGGTGCCTTCACTGCAGGTAAAGCATGGTCCGTTACTTATGACGTATCCGGCTGGACTGATGCCTTCGCTATCGGCGGTGGTGCTGCTTCCGGTATCTACAGCGGCCGTGCTGAGGCAATGGGCAAAGCTGACATGAATCACGACAACGGTGATCAGGACGGTACCGCACGTGCTGACGACGTTATTCAGTACCGTAACAGCTTCGGTGGTCTGAATGTTGGTGTACAGTACCAGCTGAAAGGCAAGGCTGGCGACAACTACAATCGTGACTCCGGCTACGGTGTTGCTCTGAGCTACGACCTGCCAATGGGTCTGTCTCTGGGTGCTACCTACAACGAAACCAAGTACGCTGAAGACTTGTCTTCTCTGGCAATCTACAACAATACTGACAAATCTACTTCTGCTACTGCTGGTGCCAAGTTCGAAAACGAAGCTCTGTACCTGGCAGCTGTCTACGGTCAGTTTGAAAACAAGGTTGCTATCGATAACACTATGGCCAAGAAAGCTACTGGTGTTGAACTGTACGGTAAGCTGGCCCTGCCTCAGGTTGTTGACGGTTTCTACCTGCAGTCTGGCTTGAACCAGTTGTCTGCTGACGACACCTTCACTGGTGTCAAGACTGACGCTGAATTCACCGACTACATGGTGGGTGCTATCTATGAAACTGGCCCAATGCAGTTCGCTTTCGAATACACCCGTGGTGAGAAAGTATCTCAAGGTGGCAAGAAAGATCTGGACGACACTTACGCTGTACAGGCTATCTACTACTTCTAGTCTGAAGCGGTTGGTTTGACAGTAAGCAGTATCTGAAGAAACGTATTTTGTTGCTTCAGGCTCTGTCAAAAAAGGCGAATCCCTATCCGGGGTTCGCCTTTTTTAATGTCCGTGTCCCTGTGAATCACTCATCCGTTATAGGGCTTAAAGGGTCAAAAATATAAAGAGTTAAAGAAAGTCTGAAGTTCATTTCCCATCAAGGTAAACTTAACTGCACTTTTTTATACACTAACTTGCACCCTTTAAACATGCAGTGAAATCTGGCCTCGACAATAAAGACGGTAATTAAAATCAGCCCAGTTGTAATCATCACAATGCCACCCGCTGTGGCAGGTATGTCTATAGTCGTTTCCGGTGGTTCAGCAGGTGCATCCGTTTCTACAGGTGGAGCAGGAGTTTTGTCTGGTATTACCGGTGCTCCTGAGCCTGATTCTGCATTGACCTCCCGGGTTTTTAGACAATGCTTTTGGAGTGGTTCCACTCTATGGAAGTAGCAAAGGTTTTTGTCTTTGAATATCCAGTGGTTAGGTATCCGGTTTGTGTTGATAAACTCATCTGAGACTTCTTCTATTTCTTGATGTTCCTTGAAAGCCGGGGCGAAAGCACTCGTCAGCACAGTGTTGCCGTCAGGATCCAGGTATTCGCAAAGTGTCTGGTTGTTCTCCTGTTCCAGCTCAAGCCCAAAAATAAAGTCAGTGGCTTTGCAGGGGTAGTGATAAGAAGGCCCCTCTTTTCTATTGCTGGATGCGGATCTCTTTTCCAGAAGAGTGCTGATATCGTCTACTGTATTTTCGAGTAACATGGGTTGTAGAGGTAATGGGCTGGAGAAAGCGAATGGAATGATACTCAGCAAAGGAGCAAGGTAGATGCAGCGCACAGAATATTTCCTGTCTCATAAACACATTGATCCCTTTAATTTAGCCGGTATTTTTATATAGCGTCGCAGTTGGCCTGCTATGTTTTGGAGCTTCAATAATCCATAATAAATGAGGTTGGAATGACGCTGGCTCAAAAAGTTGAAGTTCTGGAGAGGGATATGAAAGAGTTAAAGCAGGTCGCCCGGCTCAAGGATAAAACGCTCAGTCAAATCGACAAGCTGGAACTGATGATGACCAGGCTTCTGGCGCAGAAAATCTGAATCAGGGAAGCTGAAGCTTCCCCGGAACTTAAACAGAAAGCTCAACGGTCTCCCCATACTGCCCACTCAGGCAGCGATTCAATACCACCATAAACTCTTCACCGTTGCTGTCAGCAATCCATTGTTTCTTTTCAGCATCAAAATCAAAGTGGAAGCCTCCACTTTTAGCGGCCAGCCATAATTGCAGTATTGGTGTCTGTCGGCTCAGAATAACCTTGGTATTGTCATTGCAGGTGAGTGTGAGAATCCCTGCGGCGGTTTCATAATCAATATCCAGCTCTGCATCTTCTATTGCATCTTCAATGGCGACCATCAGGTCGTCCAGTAGGTCGTGGTACTGGCTTTCGTTCATGTGACTACCTATCAGTTAGGGCTATCGCCGCTGTTTGATGCAGATTATACTCAGCAGTTGATCATTGCCGAAACAGTCTTGTGAAGAACACCTGTTCTGGTAATGAATGATTATCTATGCAGCCCTGAGCGAACATTGTTCACGGTACAAAGCACAAGGAGCCCTTCATGAGAGCACGCTTTTGCAGAAAAATACTGCTCAAACAGTCCCTGTGGCCATTCGCAAGCTTTGGAATGAGCAGTACTGTTAGCTCAAAGCTGTTTGCCCTCATGTTTACCACTCTTCTGCTTGCCGGGTGCGGCCAGAAGGGAGATTTGTATCTTCCGACAGATGGTGACGCACAGCAGTTGACTTCTGGGAGCCTGTCCGAGAATTGACAGCCCGGCCTAAAGCCCAGAAAGAACGGCCACATTCTCCGTTGAATTTGATTGAATAGGTCAGCTATTCGCAAAAATCCAACGAAAAATATGACACGTTCTACTGAACTTTATGCTCGAGCGCAATTCTCGGTCAGGCTCCAGACGGGTCAGAATAATCAGTCTCGGAGAGCGAAAAGTGCCTAAAGCGATAAAAAGCGAATAAGAGCGCTCTCCAGAAATTTCATGATAGAGAGTAAGACAGTCTGATGGATTGGTTTCCCAGTCGTGATGGTGAGCTGTACGCTGAACAGGTTCCCGTTACTCACATTGCCGAACAGTTTGGTACCCCAGCCTATATTTATTCCCGCAAAGGGTTTGAAGAAGGCTATAAAGCCTATAAACAAGCGCTGGATGGGTGGCCTCATCTGATTTGTTACGCCGTTAAGGCCAACAGCAATCTGGCTGTTTTGAATGTTCTGGCAAAGCTGGGAGCAGGTTTTGACATTGTTTCAGTGGGTGAGCTGGAGCGTGTTATTGCCGCCGGTGGAGAAGCTTCTAAAGTGGTTTTCTCAGGGGTTGGCAAGCAACGTCATGAAATCAGGCGAGCATTGGAGCTCGGGATTTATTGCTTCAATATTGAGTCAGAAGTCGAGCTGGAGAGAATTCAGGAAGAAGCAGAGGCGATGGGCAAAGTAGCCTCTGTGTCTGTGCGAGTGAATCCCGATGTTGATGCCCAGACCCACCCTTATATATCGACTGGCCTGAAAGACAACAAATTTGGCATTGATATCAAGGCCGCTCCTGCCGTTTACAAACGGGCAGCCGAGTTGCCGAACATTGAGGTCGTTGGGGTAGATTGTCATATCGGTTCCCAGCTGACGACCAAAGAGCCCTTTATTGATGCCCTGGATCGACTGTTACTTCTGGCCGATCAGCTACGTGAAATGGGTATTATCCTGAAACATCTGGATATTGGTGGTGGCCTGGGTATTGCCTATGAAGCGCATGAACACCCACCCACACCGGCCGATTATCTGGGGCAGGTAAGAGAGCGTCTGGCCGCCAATGAGCATCATAGCCACCTGGAAATTGTGGTTGAACCAGGACGCTCTATTGCCGCTCAGGCCGGTATGCTGGTGACTCAGGTTGAGCTGATTAAACAGTCAGATCATAAAGCGTTTACCGTTGTCGATGCCGCCATGAATGATTTTCTTCGACCTTCTATTTACAGTGCCTGGCATGGTATTGAGCCAGTTGTAGCCGATAGCCAAAAAGAAGAATTACTGTGTGATGTAGTGGGTCCCATTTGCGAAACCGGTGATTTTCTGGGTAAAGACAGAAAGCTGAAAGTAACGGAAGGTGATTTGCTGGCGGTTCGTTCTGCAGGTGCCTATGGTTTTGGCATGAGCTCCAATTACAACTCCCGGTGTCGTCCAGCAGAAATCATGGTCGATGGCAATCAGGTACATCTGGTTCGACGCAGGGAAAAGCTGACTGATCAGTGGGCTGACGAAATGCTCCTGCCGGAAGGATAATTACTGCGCTATGTTGTTGCACTTTACAAAAATGCATGGCCTGGGCAATGACTTTATGGTTGTTGATATGGTTACCCAGTCTGTGCGAATTACACCAGAAAAAATTCGCAGCCTGTCCGACCGCAATTTCGGTATAGGCTTTGATCAATTATTGATCGTTGAGCCGCCTACCGATCCGGCAATGGATTTCCGTTATCGCATTTTCAATGCCGATGGCAGTGAAGTTGAGCAGTGTGGAAACGGTGCTCGTTGTTTTGCCCGCTTTGTCAGAGATAAAAAACTGATTGGCCGTGACCATATTCGGGTGCAGACAGCCGGTGGCAATATTGAGCTGAGTATTGAAGAAAATGGTGATGTTACGGTCGATATGGGCGTTCCCAGACTCGAGCCTGCACAGATTCCTTTCAAAGCTCGGTCAATACAGACAACTTATGACCTGGAAGTGGGTGATCAGCGCCTGACAGTAGGTGCTGTTTCCATGGGTAATCCTCATGCCGTATGGCAAGTGGACGATATTAATCGGGCACCGGTTGAGTCTCTGGGTCCTAAAGTTGAAGGGCACAGTCGTTTTCCTAAACGTTGTAATGCAGGCTTTATGCAGGTGCTGGATGCCGGAGAGATCAATCTCCGGGTTTATGAACGGGGCGTAGGTGAAACTCTGGCCTGCGGTTCCGGAGCCTGTGCTGCTGTTGTGGCGGGTCGCTTGCAAGGTTTGCTGGATGAAGAAGTTCGGGTCAATCTTCCGGGTGGCAGTCTTCAGATTCGTTGGCCGGGTGAAGGTCACTCGGTTATGATGTCAGGGAGTGCTACCAGAGTATTCGAAGGACAAACACGGATATGACAGACTCGGCCACCAGTGAAACAGCCTTGAGCGAGAAGAGTGCTTCTTCGGAAGTTCAGACCACTTCTACAACGGCGGATCAGGTTATTCGGTATCTGAAGAGTCATCCTGATTTCTTTGTCAATCAGGATGAGCTGTTGCTGGATCTCACGATTCCCCATGAAAGAGGCGTTGCTATTTCGCTGGTTGAACGGCAGTTACTGCTGCTCAGGGAGCATAACCTTGAGCTGCGACGCAGGCTGGGCAAACTGGTGGACGTTGCCCGAGACAATGATCGCCTGTTCGAACAGACTCGAAAACTGGTGTTGGGACTCCTGGAAAGTCAGGATTTGGAACAGGCGACAGAAACCCTGAAAGACGGATTAGAGCAGGATCTGGAAGTCGACTTTCATTCCTTGATTCTGTTTACCCGCCAACCGTCAAATCTAACGATTCGAGAAGAAGATCCTGATACCGCAGATGAGATTCTGGGTGATCTGCTTTCGGGTTTCCGGGACAAACAATCTTCGGGTCAAAAAGTGATCTGTGGGCGGATGAAATCCCGTGAGCTGGAATTTCTGTTTCCGGACAATCACAGTGAAATAGGTTCAGTGGCTCTGGCACCATTGAATTTCCCGGATAACGTCGGTGTTCTTGCTCTGGGCAGTCGGGATGAAAATCATTTCCGGGCGTCTATGGGCAGTCTGTTTATAGGTTACCTCAGTGATGTTGCCAGCCGTGTGATGAGTCGTCTTATCTGAACAGCCACTGTGTCTAGCAGGGGCTGTTGAGTTGCCTCTCCTTTCATCTGAAGTACCATGAATATCGCTTTCCATATTGCATGGATGCCAGAGTTGGTGAATGATGAAGAGACGCAGTGACCAAAGGTTTTCTCATGCTCTCCCTTCAGCAGGATATTGATGCGTTTCTTGATTATCTGAGATTTGAAAAAAACAGCTCAGAGCATACCTTTTCGGCGTATCAGAGAGATCTGGCTAAATTGCTGAAGCAGGCGGAAATCCTTGGAATCAGCCAGTGGCATAAACTGGAAGAGCGTCAGATCCGGGCATGGCTGGCAGAGGTGCATGGCAGTGGTCTTGGACAGAAAAGCTTGCATCGTCTTCTATCATCCGTCCGTAGCTTTTATCGTTATCTTAACCGTCAGGGAAGGGTTGAAGATAATCCTGCCCAGCGAGTGACTGCGCCAAAGGCAGGCAGAAAGTTGCCCGTCACTATGGATGCAGACCAACTTACCACGCTTCTTGATCAAGATGATGATGATCCTTTGGTGATAAGAGATCTGGCCATTCTTGAACTGTTTTATTCGTCTGGTCTGCGACTATCAGAACTGGTTGGGTTGAATCTGAACAGTTTTCAGGATGAACTCAAACAGGTGAGAGTGCTGGGTAAGGGAAGAAAAGAACGCATGTTGCCTGTGGGACGAAAGGCTCGTGAAGCGATAACAAAATGGTTGTCGGTGCGAGTGATATTTCCTGAAAAAGACACAGAAGCCCTGTTTCTTTCCAAGCTGGGAAATCGTATCAGTGCCCGTCAGGTGCAAAACCGCGTTAACCAGTTATCACGGGAAGCGGGTCTGTCCGGACGTCTGCATCCTCACTTGTTGAGACATTCTTTTGCCAGTCATATGTTGGAGTCCAGTGGTGATCTCAGGGCTGTTCAGGAGCTACTGGGGCACAGTGATATCTCGACCACTCAGATATATACCCATCTTGATTTTCAGCATCTGGCCGACGTATATGATAAGGCTCATCCAAGAGCACAAAGAGTCAGTCAGGAGCCTAAAGGGGAAGAAGGATTTGCTGTAGAGAATGTAGAGAAAGAGCCTTCAGCCAAAAAAGAGCCTTCAGCTGAAAGAAAACCCCAAAGGAAATAATAATGATAAAGCTGATCACTTTCGATCTGGATGACACACTCTGGGACAATATGCCGGTTTTAATCAGGGCAGAACAGAAAGCTTGGAAAAGACTCTGTGAATACTGGCCTGAGACCCACGAAAGAATGAACCCAAAGGAAGTGTTTGAATATCGGGTGAAGCTTTTGGCAGAAAGACCTGAGCTAAAATGCCAGATCACTGAACTGCGTCGTTTCTCACTTCAGAAAATTTTGCAAAACTGCGATTGTCCGGGCTCAAGAGCGGAAGAAATTGCAGGGGATCTGATGCGAGAATTTATGGAGTGGCGTCATGATGTGAAGTGTTTTCCTGAAGTTCAACCAGTCCTTTCTCACTTGTCGGCTGACTACACTCTGGCCGCTGTGACCAATGGTAATGTTGATGTTGGAAAGTTATCGGTCAGTGAGTTCTTTGATTTCTCTATCAGGGCAGAAGACTTCAACAGCCTTAAGCCTGAACCGACTTTGTTCCTTAAGGCAATGGAGCGTGCCGGGGTGACACCAGAAGAAACCCTGCATGTGGGGGATTGCCTGAAAGCGGATGTGGGTGGGGCCGGAGCATTGGGTATTGGCACCGTCTGGTTTAATCCGGCTGATAAGGAGTTTAACGGGGAGCGAAGACCTGATTATGAAATTCGGTCGTTAACCGGGTTGCTTAGAGTGCTGGACAAGGATCTTCAGCATGATTATGGCTCTGTGCTAGGCGCCTGAAAGAATAAAACTCAGTAGAACCGTCAGCTTTTCAGTTGAGTTTATGCGAATAGTAGATCTATTCAGGTCTGTTCAACTGAAAGGCTGAAGCCGATCTTCCCGGGCTTAAAACTAAAGTGGCTTAAAGTCCGTGAGTCTCTGAGTCCAGAAAAAGATTAACCAGCCAGAGCCACTCCCATCAGAAAGTAATACCCATCGCATATCCTAACTACGCTATTGCGCTGGCAAGCTGAACACAATTCCAGTGTTAGAACTCCTCGTAATAGCTAGCTATTACTCGACATTCAGTCTTGGTCTTATGTCCAGCTTGCCATGCTCATTACGGTAGTTAGAAAATGCGATGGGTATTATTTGGTTGTGTTTTCCTGAGGGTCAGAAAATAATCGTTAGAGTCTATTTAAATTCGATCGACACGTTAGTGCAGAGTTCAACTTTGGACAATCGCAAATAAACAGGGAATAATTCGCTTTTTTGCAAGAGTCGTGACTGCAGAAAGATGAACCTGAAAGCCCTTCAACTCTTTTCTTCGATTATGAGCCTGGGCACGCTAAGTCGTGCAGCCGAGGCCCATTTTTTGAGTGAATCCGCTGCCAGCAGGCAATTGTCAGTGCTTGAGACAGAACTGGGTTTCAAACTGTTTTCCAGAGAAAAACGCAGTTTGATTCCTACGCCTCAAGGGCGGAAGTTTTATCTGGAAGCAGAACGGATTCTCTATGGTTTGAATGACCTGCCTGAAATCGCAGAGATCATCAAACGAGAACAGAAAAGTAGCCTGCGCCTGATTGCCATTCCCCGTCTGGTCAGACCGATTGTTTCTCCTGCTGTCGCCCGAATCTGTAACGAAGATCCGGAGCTGCAGGTGAAGGTAGATGTTCAGGCTATGCGTTATCTTCAGCGGTGGGTGGCCGGTTTTCAGTTCCATATTGGAGTGGGAAGATTACCGGCCGAACATCCCTCCATTGTTACCCGGAAATTCTGTTCGCTACCGACCATGGTGGCACTGCCTCGTGGTCATCGTCTGGCTAACCGCTCTGAACTGACTCTGGATGATCTGGAAGGAGAATCGGTAGTAAGTCTGTTGAAAGATACCCATCTGAGAAAGAATATCGATTCCATTTATCAGGCTGAAGGAAGAACACTGAGAGCCAGTGTTGAAGTATCGAGTTCCTATAGCGCCGGCTGTATTGTTGCTTCCGGGTTTGGTATCACCATCGGAGACCCGTTTATTGTTCCCAGTCTGGGTAAAGGAGAGTTGGAACATGTCCCTTTGAAAACCGACTTTCGCTATGACTTTGCTTTTTTTGAGCCTGCACAAGGGCAGCTTTTAGAGACAACGAAGCTGTTTACGCAACATGTTGAGGAAGTCACTCGTGAATATATACAAGAGCATGGTTTTGAATGACTGAGCAAAAGCAGCTGAAAAAATGCTGCTTTTGCCTGAGGAGAGTCAATCAGAGGTTTAGCATATAGTCTTTGGCGGGGGGAATACTTTTCAGGTCACCATGATCCTCGAGGAATTTAGCAAAGCGATCATAGCGGCCAGTATCTCTTGCAGCTGGTCTGAGAGCAAAGCGTGAAACAGTATCAAACCATGCTCGTTTATTGAGTTCGTTGTCCAGTTTCTTGGGGCTGTAATCCCTGAAGATCTTCCAGGACTCTTTCGGATTATTCACGATAAACTGGGTGCCCAGCTCAATGGCCCGCATGAATTTCTTGATCGCGTCCTTGTCATTCTTCTTGCTGTTAGCAATAAAAATCAGTTCATCGTAGGACGGAATACCATTTTCTTCGAAATAGAACATCTTTCCCTGACGACCTTCAATGGCCAGCTGATTCAGCTCAAAATTGCGGTAGGCGCCCATAATGGCATCAACACGGCCTGACATCAGGGAAGAAGACATGTTCCAGCCTACATTCACCATCTTGATATCTTTTGAAGAGAAACCATAAGGCTTGAACAGGGTATCGAGAATCGCAGTTTCATTCCCGCCCATGTTCAGGCCAATGGTTTTGCCTTTCATATCTTTCAGCGACTTGATTTTACTGTCTTTCAGGACAATCAATCCGTCCAGAGGGGTTGCAATCAGAGTACCGGCCCAAGCCAGGGGTAGACCGCGGGCAACCCCGTGGGTCAAGCTGGGTTGATAATAGACGGCAAGGTCCACATCACCGGCAGCCACCAGTTTGGGAGGCAGGTTAGGATCTGCAGGCTCCTGAATGTTGACCTTCAGTCCCTGATCCTTGAAATAGCCATTCTCCTGGGCAATCACGATAGGGCCATGATCCGGGTTTACGAACCATTCCAGCATCAGGTTCAGTTCTTTTTCGGATTGAGCGTATGAAAGTGAGGTCGCCAATAACAGGGAAAGCAGAACAAACACTTTCCTGAAAGGCTTTTTAATAGCTATGGATCTTTGTGCGAACAAGGTTATGTGTCCTCAGCCGGGTAGTTCTATGAAAGTCAGGTGGCAGGTTGCCAGGGGATTAGTTTTTTCAGTGCCAGATCGGTGATGAAGTAGAGACTGACAGAACAAACAGCCAGTACAGTCAAGGCTGCAAACATCTGATCTACCCAGAGACGTGCGTTCGCCTGCAGCATGAGATAACCCAGTCCTGCGCTGGAACCTACCCATTCACCTACGACCGCGCCAATTGGGGCAACCACTACTGCCACTCTCAAGCCGGATGCAAGAGCCGGGAGAGCGGCTGGCCAACGGATGTGACGCAGTACGGAGAAACGGTTACCCCCCATGATGTCTGCCATGTCCAGCCAACCCTGGTGAGTATGACGCAGACCGTCATAGCAGCAGGTGGCTACCGGAAAGAAAATGACCAGAATGGTCATGACCACTTTGGAGGCAAGACCGTAACCGAACCAGAGCATCAGTATAGGAGCCAGTGCAAACACCGGAATAGCCTGAGTCACCAGCAGCAGGGGAAGTAGCCAGGGGCGCAGGGCTACAAAATAGACCAGAACCATGGCCAGAAGAATGCCAAACAAGACGCCCAGAATCAGACCCAGCAGCATTTCTGTCATGGTGACCAGTGTGTGTTCCCATAACAGTGAAGTGTTTTCGTACATGCTGAGGAATACGGCTTTTGGGCCAGGCAGAATGTAGTCTGGCATGTCGAACACGACGACAATCGCTTCCCAGATGATCAACAGGCCGAGTACAACCAGAAGAGGCTTGAACAGTGGCATCAAGGATTTCATGAATGCTTCCCCTCATTTCTGAGTCGTTCCAGTAACTCTCCCTGCAGACTCATGAGTTCACTGTTTTCTAATGATCGGGGTGGTGCACCCGGTGGCATAATTGCTTCAGTCAATGTCGCTGGCTGCCCCTGAAGGTGGTAGATGTGATGTCCCAGCCTCAGGGCTTCCAGAGGATCATGAGTAATCAGCAGTACGGTGCGATTTTTCAGAAGTTCGCAGGCCAGGTCCTGAAGGTTGAGTCGGGTGATGGCATCCAGGGCTCCAAAGGGTTCATCCATCAGAACCAGTGGCCGGTTTTCCATCAGAGTTCTGGCCAGAGCGACACGTTGTCTTTGTCCACCTGAAAGGTTTTGAGGTAATTCACCTGACTTATCCACAAGCCCGACTTGCTCGAGAATATGTTTGGCTCTTTCTATTTCTTCAGGGGGGACTTTTTTATGGCTGGGCAGCCATGAGCGAATTCCATCTTTTTTGGTCCATGGCTTAATAGAAGATTTAATAGAGGGCTTAAAAAGATGGCTCAAATTAAAAGTAGAGCCTCTGAGTCTTTTTCCCAGAGTGATATTGTCAATCACAGAGAACCAGGGCAGCAGCAGGTCCTGCTGAGCCATCCAGGCTATTCGACCTTTCAGGGAGAAACCATCCTGACAGACGACACTGCCTGAAGTGGTTAAACCTTTGCCTGTGGATAAACCGGCAATCAGTCGCAACAGACTGGTTTTACCCACACCACTGCCCCCGAGCAGACAGGTCCACTTGCCTCCGTCCAGAGTCAGATTCAGGTGATTGAAAACAACTTTCTCACCGTATGCCAGAGCAGCATCTTTTACTACAACATCAAACATCCGGCCTGATCACCAGTATTTGTAGAAATGATGTACAGGCCCACTACTCTGACCGATGTTCAGTTTGTCGGCTTGGGCAATGGCTTGGGCAATGTACTTTTTAGCCTCCGGGATGGCCTCAGTCATGGTGTAACCACGGGCTATCAATGCCGTGATAGCTGAGGAGAGTGTGCAACCTGTGCCGTGAGTATTTCTGGTATCTATCCAGTCAGACTCCAGGCGGTGCAGGGATTTGCCGTCGTGATAGAAGTCGACCGCTTTGTCACCGCTGAGGTGACCGCCTTTCAGAAGGACAGCCTGTGAGCCCAGAGCCAGCAAGGGTTCAACCATATCGATCATCTGATCCTGGTTTTCGGGTACTGGGCGGTTTAATAACACGGCTGCTTCATGCAGGTTTGGCGTGATCAGACTGGCTTTTGGAATCAGTGATTGTTTGAGCGTTTCAATGGCTGCCTGTTGCAGTAAAACATCTCCGCTGGTAGCCACCATAACCGGGTCAACCACGAGATAAGCGGGAGCATATTGGGTAATGGCATCTACAACCGTGGTGATGACTTCCGGTTGGCTCAACATGCCCACTTTTACCGCCTTGATTGCAAGGTCGGAGAATACAGAATTCAGTTGTTGCCGGATAAAGGCAGGCTCTATATCAAAAATCCCCTGTACACCCTGAGTGTTCTGGGCTGTCAGGGCAGTAATAACACTGCAGCCATAAGCACCCAGCGCTGAAAAGGCTTTTAAGTCAGCCTGTATACCGGCTCCGCCACCACTGTCTGATCCGGCAATGGTAAGGGCAATAGGAGTCTCATTAGTCATCGTTCGGTGTACTTCCTCCGAACTGACGTAGAAAGGTGCTCAAGAGCAAATGAAGGTGGGTAACTGGCAATATGCCCAGTGCAACAGGCTCGTGCTCGCCCAACCGTCGGTTTCCTACGCCAGTATAATCTGGTTCAGGTTCAATGGGTCTCTCTCAGTCTGGGACGTTCAGGAAGTTGCCCGAGCACTCTGTTCCCGGTCAGGCTTCTTAGTCCCAGACACCCCAACCAACGGTGCGAGTCTATTTTGTTTCAGGGGGGATGTCTATTCTTCAAAAGGCCCGTTGCAGCCCAGTTCAGGGTGCTTTGGCTGGTGGGGAAGGAAGAATCGGTGCATTTCCAGAAAATCCCGATCCTGGTCTCCGGTCATGGTCATGGGTTCACCGAATACCACGCGCTTGTTTCCAAAGTCGAAAGAGATAGGAACAATGGGAATATCAGCGCTCTGTGCAATGTGATAAAAGCCTGTCTTCCAACGTTTGACCTTGGAGCGGGTACCTTCGGGTGTAATCACCAGAACGAAGTGGTCCGCCTTGCGAATTTCCCCTGCTGATTGTTCCACCCGGTTGATGGATTTATGACGTTCAATAGCTACCCCCCCCAGGCTTCTCATCAGCCACCCCAGAGGTGGGTAAAAGAGGGTGTGTTTGCCAAAAAAACGTATTTTAAGACGAAGAATCAGTTTGGTTGCGGCTCCGACCACAAAATCCCAGTTGGACGTATGATGAGCAACGATGACAACATACTTGTCGATTCTGGGAAGTTCACCTTCCAGTTTCCAACCTCCCATTAACCAGAGAGCAAGGCGACCCAGTCCCTCTAATACAATATTTCGGGAAGCATAATTTTTGTCAGCGTGCTGGCTGCTCCAGGTTTTATTTTCACTCATCATATTCTTTCGTTTGGAATGGGGGGCTGTTTGAAAGGTCATGGCGGTTAACAATTCAGTAAGAACGGCCAAATTTCACCTCGCCCCCTATATTTCAATCAGCCTCTTATCGTTGGCACTTTTTGCAGTAGCAGGTACTGCGATTACCCAGCCGGATTTCTACAATGGGGGTTGAGCAATGGATACAGGGTTGCCCCTTGCGTCCATAAACAGCCAGTTCCTGTTTGAAATACCCCGGTTTGCCATCACCCCCAACAAAGTCTCTCAAGGTGGTTCCACCCTGTTCAATGGCTTTTGCCAGAGTCTCTTTGATGCTGTCGGTCAGTCGATCATAGCGGACTCTGGATATTTTTCCGCAGGGTCTGTCGGGTCGAATACCTGCTTTGAACAGGGCTTCATTGGCATAAATGTTTCCCACCCCGACTACAACATGGTTGTCCATGATGAACGTTTTTACCGGCTGTGATTTTCCACGGGAACAGAGATAAAGCCTTTGAGCTGTGAAGTCATCACTGAGTGGTTCCGGGCCGAGTTTGCTTAACAGGTTATGCTCCATAACATTGTCGTTAATCCAGAGCACTGCACCGAAACGTCTTGGGTCGGTATATCTCAGTCTTATGCCATTACCGAACACCAGATCGACATGATCATGTTTCTCGGCTTTTCGCGGTTCATTCAGTACTCGCAGACTTCCGGACATGCCCAGGTGAACCAGCAGTGTTCCTGCATCTGTTGAGATCAGAAGGTACTTGGCTCGTCGGGTTACGGAACGAATAACTTGTCCAGCAAGGTGCTGCTTTAACTGTTCTGGAACCGGCCAGCGAAGACGTGGATTGCGAACAATAACATCGGCTACGGTCTGACCTTCAATATGAGGCGCAATACCTCTGCGGGTGGTTTCAACTTCAGGTAATTCAGGCATCCGCCAACAGTAGCAAATCTATCAAAAAAAGGCGATGCGATAAGACTCTGACAGGTAAAGAAACTCGTGCTGAAGTTAGGTAAATATCCCGCTTAGGGCTTCGAAAAGTAACGACAAATTATCCATATCAAATGCGGTGATCTCGCTGGTAATATGGTTCCACTCTTGCCCCAATTCAGTTTCGGCAAAAGCACACCATAACAGTGAGAAGAAATGACAACCACCCCGCCTCTATACCAACGGTATTTTAAGGAATTACGAGAACTCATTTATTTGTCCGGCCCTATCCTTGGCGCTCAGCTGGCGACAACAGGTATGGGGTTTGTGGATACCAGTATGTCAGGCCAATATTCTGCCGAAGACCTGGCAGCCGTCGCCATTGGTTCCAGTATCTGGGTCCCTCTTTATCTGTTGATCAGGGGGATTTTGATGGCAACGACGCCGACAGTGGCTCATTTGTTTGGAGCCCGAAAAGTTGACGAGATCGCGTCACCGGTTCGTCAGGCTATGTGGCTGTCTCTGGTATTGAGTGTTATTGGTATGGTGCTGATGATGAATCCCATGCCTTTGCTCAACTTTCTTGAAGTGGACCCCGGTATGGCCGCCAAAACCGAGGCCTATCTTGCAGCCTTGGCCTGGGGAGTACCCGGTATTTGTTTATATCAAACCATGGTCAGTTATTGTGAAGGTCGTTCTATTACCAAACCGGCGATGCTGATCAGTTTTGTTGCGCTATTGATCAATATTCCAACCAATTATGTACTGATCTACGGAAAGTTTGGTTTTCCTGAAATGGGAGGCGTAGGTTGTGGTTATGCAACGGCTATTTGCTTCTGGGTTATGTGCCTGCTGATGTTTTGTTACACCCGGTACAACCAGAAGCATAAAGAAGTGAACCTTTTTGATCACTTTGAGTGGCCAGACATGAACCGCATCGTTGCTCATCTGAAGTTGGGTGTTCCTATGGGGTTGGCCATCTTCTTTGAAGCCAGTATTTTTTCTGCCGTTGCACTGGTGATTGGGAAGCTGGGCGCTGTGACGGTGGCGGGTCACCAGATCGCATTAAGCCTGGCCAGTATGGCTTTCATGGTGCCGTTGAGTATGTCCATGGGTATTACCATCCGGGTAGGGCAGGCTTTGGGGGCAGATGATCCTCAGGCTGCCAGATTTTCAGGTTACTCCGGTATTGTTGCGACCCTGCTGACCGCGACGCTCATGGCAGCCATGATGTGGGCATTTGCTGACGCATTGACTTCTCTTTATACCCAGGATACTGCGGTCAAAGCGTTGGCAGCACAGTTGCTGATTTTTGCAGCATTGTTCCAGTATGCTGACGGGATTCAAGTGGCTTCCAATGGGGCATTGAGAGGCTATAAAGATACCCGCGTACCTATGATCATTATTCTGATTGCCTGTTGGGGCATAGCATTACCATTAGGCTATACCCTGGGGCTGACAGACTTGATAGCCGATGAACCTATGGGTCCTCATGGTCTCTGGGTCGGATTGGTGCTGGCTTTGACCCTTTCTGCGGTGTTTCTGCTGCTGCGTTTCAGGTCTTTAAGTAAAAGGGAAGTTGAGAAACAGTTTGTTTCCATGGAGGTCGCTTCTGCGATTTGAGGGGATAAAAAAGAGCCGGCGAATGCCGGCTCGGTCAGTTCTTGCTTGAGCAGATCAATCCTCTGCAGCTAACTCGTCTAACTCCTCCTGAAGTTGTCGGTAATCACGCTCTATCTGGCGTAAGCGCATGTTTTCAGCTCTGATAGCTTCATCATCTACATCCATCAGAGCTTCGGCTATACCAAGATTTCGTCTAGTTGCAGCCAGCTGTTCACGGAGCGCTTGCATCTCTTCATCGCGAACCGGTACTTCTTCAACTTCGTCCTGAAGCATTCTAACGCTGTTCTGTGCTACTTGAAGTTGTTCTTGAGCCGTTTCCAGTTCTCCCTGCTTCCGTCCCAGATCCAGATTACGTTCAATCAGGACATCTTCAAAACTAAGGCGACGATCAAGTTCATGATTAAATAGTCTCAGAGCATCGGTGTCGGCACGTTCTTCTGCACAGAGTTTCGCTTCAGCCCGACGGTTCAGGATATGAGTGACAGCTCGAGTGGTGATACCCGCTAACGCTGCGGTGGCCGCTACAGTAAAGCCAACCTGAGGCAGTACACAAAATGGTGCCAGCACGGTCACAGAGTGTTTGAGCATGTTTTTGAAGCTGAAGAAACGATCCTCAGCATTTTTCTCATGCTTCCGAGTTTTTATATCCGACGTTTTGATTTGTTTAAGGGGGGTTGTGAATGCCGCATTGGAGTCCCTGCCTGCCTGTTGAAGAGCGGTTCTGAGAGCCTCGTTATTTTGGGCTTTGATCTGTTTCAACTCAGAAGATCTTCCCCAGTTCTGCCAGAGGTAGCCAAGCACAGGAACGACGGTGGGAGCTGCAACGGTAGCCCCTGCCGCTATTGTACCCAGAGTGGCAGAGCCAACCCCTTTGACTGAGACTTCCCGGGCTAATGCTGACTTCATTGTGTCGGGTAAAATGGAAGCTTGCAGCTCGGCAATCCTGTTGCTGACAGGTGCTACATAAGAAGCCACACAGCCATTGATATAGTTGGCTGCATCACTGATAAACGTGACCGCTTTGCCAAGGTAGTTGGAAGCGGCTTCCAGATTCGCAGGCTCGGTAGATTGCACATAGTGCGTACCGTTGTAGATGAATGTTTTTTCAGCAATGTCCATGCTGCTTCCTCCATGTTTGAGCTTGGTTCAGAGGCCTTCTCCGGGATCTCTATAAATTAAGACTGTTCTGAATAAAGGAAGTTCTGGAGCTGAACTGACAGGATGGTTAGTCTTTTTGGCAGGCATAAAAAAGCCGGCGCAAGGCCGGCTTAGTGATGAAGAGACTTATGGTACGAGGAGATCATCGTCGTCATCATCGATTGGAATGGCTACTTCATCCAGACGGTTTCTAAAGGCTTCAAGTTGATCATTTTGCCTTTGAACCAGAGTAGCGGTATTAGCCAAAACAGTATTTTGCTCCTGAATGATTTCGTCATTAGCTACTTTCTCTCTAGTTGTATCCTTCAGCTCTTGCAGTCTGTTTCGGAGCTGTCTCAGTGAGCTAGCACTTTTCTGTTCAGCTACCGCCTGACTGGCTTCACCACGATAGTTCAGGACGTGAGTGACTGCTCGTGCGGTAAGACCTACCACGGCAGCTGTTCCTGCTACAGCAAAGCCAACCTGTGGAAGAACACAGAAAGGTGCCAGAACAGTAACCGTGTGCTTGAGTATATTCTTGAAGCTGAAGAAGCTGTCTTTAGCATTCTGCTTATGCTTGCGAACCATCAGGTTGGCTTTAGCAATCTGGGCGTCGGCAGTTTCAATCGCATCATTGATATTCGTTGCAGACTGTGCCAGAACGTTGTCTAGAGCCTTTTGGTTTTCTGATTTCAGTCCACTTAGCTCAAAGCTTCTGCCCAAGCCTTTACGGATGTAGTTCACGATAGGCAGTACCGAAGGGAGAGCCACCGCAGCAACTGTTCCAGCTGTGGCAGAGCCTACACCTTTAACGGTAACTTCCTGGCCCAGTGTTGAAGTCACAGCTTCAGGTAGCTGGCCAGCGGCTGCATTCTGCAGTTCAACAATTTTACTGGTCACAGGCGTCACGTAGGGGGCTACTACACCGTTGATGTAGTTAGCAGCGTCGGTTGCTCCGGTTACGGCCATTCCAAGGTATTCAGAAGCCAGCTGAGTAGCTTTTTCCAGAGTACCTGGCTCTACAAACGGTACGTATTGAGCACCGTTATATACAAAAGTTGCTCCATTAGCATCCATGTTTCTATCCTCCATGATTTTGAGCTTGTAGTCGGTTAGGGACAATCCCTGTCACCCAATACCAATTCAGACTGGTGTAATGGGAGAGAGTTCGAAAAGTTCCCTAACAAGCGTGTTAATTAGGCCTAATGGATACAGAACTTTCGACCAAAGTCGTAAGTAAATGCATTTAAAGAGATAAGAAGTTCAGTTTTTATTCATTGCTTTGAATTTACTGTGTGTCGCGTACCCTCAAACACACAGGTATATAACAATGCAGTTCAAAAAAATCATGTTAGCTGGTGCCGTTGTCGCAGTGGCTTCTACTCAAGTCATGGCCAGCGATATCTTCATTGGTGGTGTTTATGGTCGAATTGGGCAGGATATGAATCTGAAGTCCAATGGTTCCACGCTTCGTTCTGACATCACCGATGCCCGTATCGAAAATAAGCTGGAAAACCGTGACATGGTCGGTTTCAGGTTGGGAACCTGGCTGAATGATAATACCCGTATCTACGGTAACTTCATTCTGGACGACAAGAGCTACAAGAAGAGCAGCACTACCACCAGTGAGAGCTATCGCTATAAGAATTATGAGTTGAGCCTGTCGGCAGACTATGTCATTCCACTGACCGATTCAGGCAATACTCAGTTTTATGCCGGTGGTACCCTCGGTCTGAATAAACTGAAATATGCTCAGGGCCAATTCAGGGAAAAAGAGACGGGAGCTCATGTTAATGGCAGCCGCACCAAGCGAGACACTGCTCTGATGTATGGTCTGCAGACCGGTATTATCCAGAATTTGACTGACAACCTTTCGGCAGAGCTGGGCTATCGCTACACTCGGTCCAACAATGAAATCGCTGGTACTTTCAATGGCGAACGCTTGAAGTTGGAGAGCAAGTCCCAGCAGTCAGCTTTCCTGGCATTGAACTATAGTTTTTAATCGGTTGCCGGCATCTGATTCGGGGTTGGCAAAATACCAGCTCTGAATCAGGTAGAGTTCATACACAGTTCATTTGAGTTATGGCAACCTGTTGCATCGACAACAACCATCAGTCGAGACTTGGCTGAGGGGATGCCTGAACGTTCCAACTGTATAAATGGTTTCACTGTTTATAGAGAAAAGACAGGACAATTCCATGAAGTTTATGGTGGTGGAAGACGACGACCTGCTGCGTCATCACATCAGTTACCAGCTGGGCAGTCTGGAGCATAAAGTCTACTCGGCACCTGATGCCCGGGAAGCGCTCTACTTTGCCGATCAATATACGCCTGATGCGGCCATTATCGACCTGGGTCTGCCCGGTATGGATGGTCTTGAGCTGATCAGAACCCTCAGGGATCAGGGGAAAAACTTTCCCATTCTGATTCTTACCGCTCGAGGCAACTGGGAAGACAAAGTATCGGGTCTGGAAGCGGGAGCCGATGACTATCTGGTTAAACCTTTTCGTTTTGAAGAATTAAAGGCCCGGTTGAATGCTCTGGTCAGGCGTTCAGCCGGTTTTAGTCAGCCTCGAATAAAAGCGGGTCCATTGATGCTGGATTTGTCTCGCAAACAGGTCTGGTGTCATGACAAGAGTCTGTCGCTTACCGCTTATGAGTACAAAATTCTTGAATACATGATGCGCCATGCCCAACAGGTGGTTTCCAAGCGGCATCTGATTGATGAGCTGTATGAAGATGAAGGCAGGGACAGCAATGTGCTGGAAGTTCTGGTCGGTCGTCTTCGGAAAAAACTTGAGGGTGAGGGTGTGGATAATCCGATAGAAACCGTTCGTGGGCAGGGCTATCTTTTTACTCTATCGTGCTCTTAACGTCACAGAGACCCATTGCAAAGCCATGAACGTATGAAAAAACGATTTGCAGCCCTGAGCCGTATCAGTTGGTTTAGTATCAAGAGTTCTTTGAGACTCAGGGTGTTACTGGCCTCCAGTATTTTGCTGCTGGTCAGTCTCATTCTGGTCATGCTCTCGGTAATGGCCTCATTTGAGAGCGCCCAGTTTGGTGCTATTCGAAAAGAACTGGCGGCTGATGCAAACGTTCTGCTGACGGCTGCCCATATTGAAAATGGTGAGCTGATCATGCCGGATAAGCTTCCTGACGAAAAGTTTAATCAGGTTGAATCACCGGTGCTGGGTATTGTGTATGACGTGAGTGGCAGCCCAATCTGGCGTTCCCGATCAACACTGGATGAAGTGATTCATTATGTACCGGACAACGATGGAGAAATCACAGAGTTTGATCTGTCATCGGATCCGGCCGGTAAATACTTTTTCTACGATATTGATGTCTCGCTGGACGGCGTACCCCTTATTTTTGTGACGCTGACACCGGCCACCGAGTATTTTGATGTACTCAATTCTTTCCGACGATCCCTTATGATCTGGCTGTTGTTTACCGGCCTGGGCATGCTGTTGATGGTGTGGCTCTGTATGCAGTGGTCGCTGCATCCAATCCGTCAGCTGACCTGTAACCTCAGGGAAATTGAAGCCGGCAGCAGTGATTCTCTGAAAGGTGAATTTCCCAGAGAACTGTCGAAATTAACGGCAGCTCTGAATCAGCTTTTGAATAATGAACGCAGTCAGAGAGAACGTTACCGTGATGCCATGGCTGATCTGGCTCATAGTCTGAAAACGCCTCTGGCTGTTTTGCAAACGGTTCAGCAGAGTGAGTATTTACAGCAGCAGTCGGGTGAGTCGTCTCTTCCGGATAAGGACAGCATTGTTGAAGAGCAGGTTCAGAGAATGAACCAGATTATCAGTTACCAGCTGCAGCGGGCGGTGACCCGACAGAAAGGACTGGTGAAAAATCATATTAATGTACAACAGCTCATTGAACGTATTACCCGAACGTTGAGTAAAGTTTATCAACACAAAGATGTTCAGCTCGATACTCGTGTTGAAAGAGGTTGTGTGTTCGCCGGCGAAGAGCAGGACCTGATGGAGATTATGGGTAATCTGCTGGAGAATGCTTATAAGTTATGCCTGCAGCATGTCAGGGTTTCTGTTGCCACTTCAGAAGATCAGGTAGATAAAGGCTATCTGGAGCTGATTATTGAAGATGACGGTCCTGGTGTACCGGTAGACAGGAGAAAAGATATTCTCAAAAGAGGTGTGCGCGCAGACAGCCGAACTCAGGGTCAAGGCATTGGATTGGCCATCGCCATGGAAATCATTGACAGTTATGAAGGTCTGTTGACCATCGAAGATTCCGAACTGGGTGGCGCTCTGTTTCGGATAAAACTGTATAGTTAGTGCCCGAACGGAAAATGCTCTTTTCTGTTCGAAGTTCAGCCTTCATAAGCCAGATATTTGAATAATCGATCAATAGGCTTTCTGATTTGTCAGTTTCATCGTAATTTTCTTACCAAACTCGTCATTTCTGCAATTTCAAGACAAGCGACGACCTCAGTCTTTACTGATTTTATTCTTTTTTCGAATTAACCGTCAGTGCTTTCAGCCACAGAGTCGAAGTTGTCGTTTTTTGCGCTCTTTCGTTCTA
>NZ_JOKH01000005.1:240908-270682 GCF_000722635.1 Endozoicomonas numazuensis
CATTCAGGTAGTTCTGACAGGCTTGTCGGATTTCCTTGTCCCTTTGAAGTTTTTTGGCAGGATCTTTCGAAGTAGAGTGTCGTAATATCTGTACACGACGATACATTTTTTTCAACTGATTCAGGTTGTATTGCCACTGTCGCCAACCACTTACCTCAGCCCTGGCTGCAAAGCGTGCAGTAAGAACAACGACAGTTCTGACTGCATCAAACAAAAGGTTGAGATCTGTCGGGAAATGAACATCGGTTTCTAAAACATAAGAGTCACAGCGACCTCTCAGCGGATCTTCTTTTTTTTTCCAACTATTTTATGGCCTTCAGCCACAACGACTTCATTAATCTGATTGAGCAGTTCGGGGGTTAAAAGTGAGACGTTATCCTTAATCGTCTGGAGCTTATATTCATACAGGTCATACATCCCGTGACCGAGCATTGCCCGGATGGTGGCGTGTTGGTTGGCCATTTCCCGAAGCCGGTCATAGTTCCAATCAAGATTTAACCGGAGTACACCCAGAACAAGGATCTTCCACAGCTGCATTCCTGGTCGCCCCCTGTCAGGGCTGATATTTTCAGGGACAGCCTGCTCTAGAAGAGAAAAGACTAAATCCCGGGCTTCGGCATTCAAATAGAGGTGTTGTAAGCCAAGCAGGATCTGGGGAATATCATCACGGGACCGATGATCGAGTTCAATGCTACCAATATCCACTTCACCGATCTGAAGTTGTCTGGGTTGTACCTGTCGCATGATTATTTTTGAGCCGAAGAATGAAGGAAATAGACATGATTAGGGCTATTCTAGCGTTAAAAGCCAAGCTTTAGGAAAAACTTCATACGGTAAATATGACGTAGACGTCTTGATCTATAAGCTATTCGAGGATTTTCGTTCAGGCACTAGTTAATGTGAGCCATTTATTCACTCCCCCCAATCTCTTCGTTCTTACTGAGTCTTAATTTTAAGAAACAGTTCTCTTTTGCGTTATCTGGATATTGATCAATGTCGCAATTTTACCAATAGGGTCATTGTCGACTAGCAAAATGAAAGCGATTTCATGATAACGTAAAGCTTCATCACAGATATTCAGTGAACACCCGTTCTGTCAGGGCTGACGGTGTGGTACCGGGTGAGATAATACCAACAATAACGAGGTACGACACATTATGAGAATGTCCTATTCGGGCAGACTCCTTACAGGTCTGCTGTTATCAGGAAGTGCATCTTTAGCCCTGGCTGCGCCGGGTAAACCGGCCATTGCCTGGATGCCTGCGGAACATACCGCTGGCTCTTCAATCAATGTTCACTGGGATATGTGGTGGGGAGAAAACGGTACGGAATGGGTACTGAATTCAAACAACACTCAGGTCTGCTCCGGCTCATTGGTTGCTAATCCCAGCAAGGCTGCTCAGAAAGCTTCCTGCATCATTTCTCCAACAGCAGGCAGCTATGACCTTCAAGTTATTCTCTCAAATGATACCGGTTCCACGACAAGTGACGTTAAAAGGATAGCGGTCACCGGAAGTATCAATCCAACACCCGATCCGGACCCAACACCTGATCCAGACCCAACACCTGATCCAGATCCAACACCTGATCCAGATCCAACACCTGATCCGGACCCAACACCTGATCCAGATCCAACACCCGATCCAGATCCAACACCCGATCCGGACCCAACGCCTGATCCGGACGTAGCTGCTCCTGCGAAGCCGGTTATAGGCTGGCTGGATGCCAGTCAGAAAGTGGGTAATGTTGAGGTCAAATGGGACATGTGGTGGGGCAGTAACGGCACCCGCTGGACACTGGAGTCTAATGGCAGTGAAGTGTGTGAAGGGACTTTGACGGCGAATGGAAGCAGTGCCCAAAATGGCAAATGTACCGTGAATTTCTCTGCGGGTACCTACGAACTTCAGGTTTTCCTGACCAACGCAGGTGGCTCAACAGGCAGTGACAAGAAAACCATTAATGTGGGGGGCAGTTCCGGTGATGGAGATGGCGGTAATGGCGGTAGCGGTGGTACCCCTCTGCCAACAGACTACAGTGCTGCTGGTTTGAGAAAACATAAGCCTTATACCAACTCAACCAACTCCGTAGTGGGTGCTTACTTTGTTGAGTGGGGGATTTATGGCAGGGATTATCAGCCCGCCCAGATTCCGGCTTCCAACCTGACTCACCTACTGTATGGGTTTGTTCCCATCTGTGGTCCCAATGACAGCCTGCAGCAAGCGAATGCCAATGGCTACAGTGCGCTACAGCAGTCCTGCCAGGGTAAACAGGATTTTGAAGTCACGGTGCATGACAAGTTTGCTGCACTGGAGAAAAATTACACCGACGACGTGTATAACCAGGACTACCGGGGGATTTTCAACCAGCTGCGTAGAATCAAGCTGGCCAATCCTGACCTGAAGATTCTGCCTTCCGTAGGTGGCTGGACGCTGTCGGATCCTTTCTTCTATCTGGACAATACTGCTAACCGCAAGATCTTTGTGGATTCTGTTGTAGAGTTTTTGAAAACCTACACCTTCTTTGATGGGGTCGATATCGACTGGGAATACCCAGGCGGCGGTGGCGCCAACGGTTCGTTGGGTAAAGATACCGACGGTGCAACTTACGTAGCACTGATGAAAGAGCTGAGAGAAGCTTTTGATGCACTCAGTGCTGAAACCGGTCGTACCTATGAGATCACCAGTGCAGTGGGCGCAGCACCTGCCAAAATCAACGCAGTGAATTACAACCAGGCCAGTCAGTACATGGATTACATCTTTGCCATGACTTATGACTACTACGGAGCCTGGAATGGTCAGCTGGGTCATCAGGCCGGTCTCTATCCAGGTGATAATGCGATTCATGATGGTTTCAGTGGTGACGAAACGGTGAATAATCTGATAGCTGCGGGAGTGCCAGCTAATAAACTGGTACTGGGCGTGGCAATGTATGGCCGTGGTTGGAAAGGTGTATCCGGTGTTAATGGAAATGATCCATTCACGGGCACAGGCAATGGTGCCATCACTATGACCAGCGGCAATGGCCACTGGGAAGCCGGTGTCGTAGATTACTTCCGGGTAGTCAGTGAAATGCTGGGCGGTGATGCCAATGGCAGCGGTGTGAACGGCTGGACTGCCGGTTATGATGAAAAAGCTCAGGCTCCCTATGTTTGGAAGCCAAGTACCGGCGAGCTGATCACTTATGAGAATGGCAAGTCAGCCAAAGTGAAAGCCCAGTACGTTCGACAGAATGGTCTGGCCGGAACGTTCTCCTGGGAAATTGATGCAGACAACGGTGACATCCTGAATGCTACCCATGAAGGTCTGGGTCATTCTCCAAAACAGTAACTTTCAGTTTGTTTAAGTCGTAAAAAATCCCGGCCATGTGTGCCGGGATTTTTTGTAAATGTCCCCTAAGGAATTTGTCAGAGTAAAGACAGGGACGGGGTAAAAAGCGACGCGGCTTTATTTTTCGCGGTAAACTGGTTGGAATTATCCCGAGGGCTTATCGAACTCAGGGCAGTTTCATGCTCAAAAGTATAAGCCCTACAGACTCCTGGGAGCCTGACCGAGAATAGTGGTCAAGAATAAAATTCAGTAGAACGAGGCCATTTTTTCGATAAATTTGTGCGAATAGTGGGCCTATTCAATCAAATTTATCGGAAAAATGGGCCGTTCTTTCTGGATTTTAGGCCGACCTGCCTATTCTCGGTCGGGCTCCTGAAACCGACCGAGAATTTCCCATGACTGACAAGATGATCAAGTCCCGGGCTGCCATTGCCTGGGGACCAGGAAAACCCCTGACCATTGAAGAAGTGGATGTTATGCCTCCGCAAAAAGGCGAAGTTCTGGTCAGGATCGTTGCCACAGGGGTTTGCCATACCGATGCCTTCACACTGTCCGGAGAAGACCCTGAGGGTGTTTTCCCGGCCATTCTGGGCCATGAAGGCGGCGGTATTGTTGAAGCAGTGGGTGACGGCGTGACCAGCGTATCGGTAGGCGACCATGTTATCCCGCTTTACACCCCTGAATGTGGTGAGTGTAAATTCTGTAAATCGGGCAAAACCAACCTTTGCCAGAAAATTCGCGAGACTCAGGGCAAGGGCTTGATGCCAGACGGAACCACCCGTTTCTACAAGGATGGTGAGCCAATTTATCATTACATGGGCACGTCCACTTTTTCTGAGTATACGGTTCTACCCGAGATTTCACTGGCCAAGGTGAATCCTGAAGCCCCTCTGGAAGAAGTTTGTCTGCTGGGTTGTGGTGTCACAACCGGAATGGGCGCTGTGATGAATACTGCCAAGGTACAGGAAGGCGACACTGTTGCTATTTTTGGTCTGGGTGGTATTGGTCTGTCGGCAGTGATTGGTGCGGTGATGGCTAAAGCCAGCCGGATCATTGCCATTGATATCAACACGTCCAAGTTTGATCTGGCAAAAAAGCTGGGAGCCACCGACTGCATTAATCCAAAGGACTTCGACAAGCCGATTCAGGAAGTGATTGTTGAAATGACTGACGGCGGAGTGGACTTCTCCTTTGAATGTATTGGAAATGTCGATGTCATGCGTTCAGCGCTGGAATGCTGCCATAAAGGTTGGGGCGAGTCGGTCATTATTGGTGTAGCCGGAGCTGGCCAGGAAATCTCTACCCGTCCATTCCAACTGGTCACCGGTCGGGTATGGCGTGGCAGTGCATTTGGTGGCGTTAAAGGCCGCTCTGAACTGCCGGGCATTGTTGAGCAGTACCTGGCAGGCGAGTTCAAACTGGATGATTTTATTACTCATACCATGGGGCTGGGCGACATCAACCAGGCATTTGACCTGATGCATGAGGGCAGAAGCATTCGCTCTGTCATTCATTATGACCAATAAGCCCGTTCAGAGCCTGACAGTAAAAAAAGTCAGTGAGCAAAAGTGTTTCGATGGCTGGCATCGTCAATATTCACATTGGTCAGAAACCCTGAACTGTGAGATGCGGTTTGCAGTGTATCTGCCACCTCATGTGGACGATGGTGAAGACGTTCCGGTGCTGTATTGGTTGTCCGGCCTGACCTGTACTGACGAAAACTTTATGCAGAAAGCCGGCGCCATGCGACTGGCTTCTGATTTAGGTATGGCTATAGTCGCACCGGACACGAGCCCCAGAGGGGAAGGCGTGCCGGATGATCCTGAAGGTCAGTACGACCTGGGGCTGGGAGCCGGCTTTTATGTCAATGCTACTCAGGAGCCCTGGAGTCAGCACTACCGAATGTATGATTATGTGGTAGAGGAATTACCTGCACTGGTTGAAAAGCACTTTCCGGTATGCGAAAAGCGTTCAATCAGCGGACATTCCATGGGAGGTCATGGTGCAATAATGATTGCCCTGCGAAACCCTGAGAGCTTTTGTTCAGTGTCTGCATTCAGCCCGATCTGTCACCCGACAGACTGCCCTTGGGGTCACAAGGCTTTTGGCGCTTATCTGGGTGATGATCAGTCTGCCTGGAAAGCCTACGACAGTGTTGAACTGTTGAAACGTTCGAATGTCAGTAATCCTTTACCGATACTGGTGGATCAGGGCGACGCTGATGGTTTTCTGGCAGAACAGCTGAAACCGGAATCTCTATTGCAGGCTTCTGCCGAAAAGGGTTACCCACTGTCGTTAAGAATGCAGTCTGGCTATGACCATAGCTACTTCTTCATAGCCAGCTTTATTGAAGATCATCTGCATTTTCACGCAGAGCATCTGAGAGGCTGATAAAGGTGAGCAGTCATCGATGGATCGGTGGCTGCTCATTTGAAAAAGAAGAATTAGCCACCTTTCTCGTCTTCCAGGTTAATAAAATCATGATTCTTAAAGTCATCAGGTGCACGCCCTTACCTGATATGAAAGAAGCCTTCTCTGACAAACAAAAACAATGGTCAGCGATTTCTGGCTGTAATGGACTGGTTGGTCAACTCGGTGGTTGGGAGCTTGATGGTCAAGACGCTTTTATTCTTGCTGTCTGGGATGGGATGTCCAGCATCAAAGAATTCATGAGCCACTCACATGACCCGATAGCAGATCGAATTAATCAACAAACAACATACAGTCAGTGTGATGTAGAGTACTTCTCTACAGCCAGCGATATACCTGCTTTTGCTCCAGGTTATTCCTGTTCAATAACGGACTTCAGCTTCCTTAGAGTGACGGATTGCTATCTCAGAAGTCATGGAGAGGCACAGTTTTTAAAAGATCAGGAGAATATCTTGAACCCGGCAATGTCTTCCTGTCTAGGAATGCTAGGTGGGTACATAGCTAAAAGCCATGAGATAGAAAATCGTTACTTGGTGATCTCATTCTGGGACTCTGAAATCTCTCATCAGAAATATGTGAAAGATCTTTTCCCGGAAACCATAAAGAAAGTAGAGCTGAGCTCCTACATTCAGAGGCTAAAAAGTTATCAAATTCCTATAAATACAGGCTGGAACGTTCTGCCTAACTAAAGCCAAAGAGCTGACAGGAGTAGACGACCATCGATAACTTCGATGGTCGTATTGATTATGTAGCATAAACGAGAGCGGTGTGTCAGTGCTGTGTCAGTTGGTTCTACAGATAGAGTAAGTTGATTCTAAGTTTTTATTTTCATCGAGTAGGGAGATGTAAACCCGTTTGAACCATTCTGGATAAAGCGAGACTCTAGGGCTGTGCTCGAAACGCATCTGTCTTACAAGGAGTATCCCTCATGAAAAAACTGGCCACACTCGCTATCTCAGCTCTATTTGCATCGTCTTCATTTGCTGCTGTGGGTGCCTGGGGCGGAAATCAACTTTCAGTGATTACTGACGCCAATACCAAGGTGGAAGTGACCAGTAAAACAGGGAAAGTGTTGGCAACCGGCATGACGAATGAGTACGGTAGAGCTAAATTCGATATCGGCAGTACTCAGGTGCTAAACATTAAAGCTGGGGATGAAACCAAAACCTATCTTTATGTCACCCAGTATGATGCCTCTACTCAATAAGATGAAAGAGTGCGGGATTCTCTCGCACTGATCTCGTTTCACTGTTCTGTTTATCTCTGAACCTGCCTGTGGTTGAGCTACCTGCCTTGCCTCTTCTATAATGCCGCCTTCCTGTTTCCAGTGAAGTGCCCATTGCCACTTCATGAGGCCCACGAGTGACCCCATGACAAAGACCAAAGTATTAACCGGTATTACCACCACAGGCACGCCGCACCTGGGCAATTATGTGGGGGCTATTCGTCCTGCGATTGAAGAGAGTCGTGACGAAAACATCCAGTCTTACCTGTTTTTGGCGGACTACCATGCCCTGATCAAGGGGCGTGATCCCAAGCGTATTCACCAGTCCGGGCTGGAAATTGCTGCCACCTGGCTGGCTCTGGGTCTGGATACCGACCGTGTCACCTTTTATCGTCAGTCTGATATTCCGGAAATTATGGAGCTGAACTGGATTGTGGGCTGCATGACCGCGAAAGGCTTGATGAATCGTGCCCATGCCTACAAGGCTTCTACTCAGGCCAACCAGGAAGCGGGTGAGTCAGACTTGGATAAAGGCATTCTGATGGGGCTGTTTAACTACCCGATCTTAATGGCGGCTGACATCCTGATGTTCAACGCTAATCGTGTGCCAGTGGGTCGTGATCAGGTTCAGCATCTGGAAATGGCCCGTGATATTGCCGGTCGTATGAATCATCACTACAAGACCAGGTTCGTTATGCCAGAAGCCGTAGTGGGTGAAAACACTGCGGTGCTCAATGGTCTTGATGGTCGCAAAATGAGCAAGAGCTACGACAACACTATTCCGTTGTTTGTACCTGAGAAAAAGCTGCTCAAGCTAATCCGCAAAATCAAAACCAACTCCCTGGAGCCTGGTGAACCGAAAGATCCGGCGACCTGCACCTTGTTCCAGATCTTCTCAGCCTTTGCAACTGAAGCCGAGATTGCTGAAAAGCGTAAGCAGTACGAAGCGGGTGCTGGCTGGGGTGACTTGAAAAATGAACTCTTTGAATACATCAACACAGTACTTACAGAGCCTCGTGAGCGCTACAACGCTCTGATGGCCGATCCTGCGTTTATTGAAGCTGAGCTGAAAAAAGGTGCGGAAAAAGCCCGTGCTGAAGCAGCGCCATTCCTGCAGGACATCCGCAAGAAAGTGGGTATCAGTCCTTTCGCCTGATCTTTACAGGTGCACAGCCAGTCTGTGAGGCTGACCGAGAATAGCGTCCGAGCATAAATTCAGTGAAAAAGCTGACTCGTTCTACTGAATTTTATGCTCGGACGCTATTCTCGGTCAGCCTCCTAGCGGCATTCGGCTGGGCAATGCACTGGAAAAAGGCGATCTCAAGGTTTTTGTCACCCACCGGGATCAGCGAAAAAGCCGTGAAAATATTCAAACATTCTACGATCAGATCAAGCTGAAACTGAACCAGATTATCGCCAGCGAGAAAGCAGAAGCCGCCGCTATCGATAAGAAATATCAGGCCATGAGCCCAGCCGAGCAGAGAAAGGCTCATGCCGGAAGCTTTGGCAAAGGTCTTGTAGAGGCAGGAACCTCTTTTCTGGTCTGGGTTAAGGATGTCGTATACCCATCGCCTTTCAAGATGCTACGTTGTTGCCAGCGTTCGCTCACCCTGATCACCTACTAAACAAAGCATAAAAAATCAGAATGATGCTTCTGGCCAAAACATGTGTGGATGTATGGCCCACTTTACGAATTTGGGAGGTGCAATGGATGGTTGGCCTCCAAATAGAGTGCCCCTTGTTTGACTGCAGAGAGGTAGGAGTGACTGGAGTCTATGGATAAATCATTAGAAGGCAGTCCTGACTATAGCCAGAAACTGATTGCCCTCCATCATGCTACTCAGACTGTCTCTTAATGGTTTTTAGCCGATACTCTATTGAATATCATTAGATTTATTCAGGGGCAGGAGGCAGCTGGGTGGATAAAATCAAGGGAAGCGGGTTTTTTCTGAATTTATTTAAGAGCCGGGAAGCAGACAATGGAAAGACAGAATCTCCTAGTCCAGCCCAAAATATTTCAGTGGCTGAATCAGCGAAGGAGCTACAGGCGGATGTCTCAGATACCTTTCTGCAAAAGTCATTCAGGCAGCGATCAGTAGAATTGACTGATGATGTTCAGACACTCAAAGCCAGAACCATTGGCAAAAATATTGACTCTGGCATTCAGGTTAAGGTGATCGTTCCTGGTATTAAGGTAGAGTTCAAAGGTACCAATAGCAGTGTTCAATGCGATGACGACCTGGGTGACCCTGTGACATGCAAAGAGGATGCTGAACGATCATCTGTCTGCTTGGCATCGGGATCCAATGGTTGTGTAGTGGACTGTAAAATAATCGGCGAGCCACTGATCGCGAAGCGTAGCTATTGTTTTATTGATCCCGATGACAATAAGCCTATCTATTCTGATGCCAATGGCATCATCCGTGAAGCGGGCGTATTAACCGGTTTAGTTAAACTGGCCTCGGACCATCCTGGCTTCATTAATATTGTGCCTTTTAAGGGGGCAGGGGTAACGACCTCAGGAGAACCTCTGATCTTCCTGGAAAAAGCGGATACCAGTCTGGAAAACCAGTTATCCAAAGGGCCGTTAAGTCTCCATCAATTTGCGGATTTGGGGCGAGATCTTTTCTCCGGGTTGGATTGCATGGAGTCGCTCAATCTTGTGCATCAGGATATAAAACCAGCCAACCTTTTGCTGAAAGGTAAAAGTCTATGGATTGCTGATTTCGGAGAGACCACCTCAAAAACAGGCTTTGCTTCAAGCGGTATCGACGGGATGGTTTTGGCTGATAACGAGCGGGTGGCTGGAACTCGTGAAATCAAGCCCTTTCACGCTAACTTTGAGCCACCATTGCCGGCATCGGATATCTGGGCTGCAGGGCTAACGCTTCTAAGCGTGCTTAACCCAGAAAAAATGCTCGATTCTGATCGGAAGTTTCTGGATGAGTTTCATTCTTTTCCATTTGAGACATTACCCTACCATCAATTGAGTACAGAGCAGCAACATCAACTTCGGGAGCAAATCCATCAGCATTTAGATCGTTTTCTGGAAGAGTCACTGACAGGGTCTGATGCACGGTTTATACCAGCGATGGCTGATTTTTTGTATCAGATATTTGAACTGGATGGTACCCAAAGACTCTCTGCCCATGATGCGGAAAGAGCCTTGAAAATGTATCAGAAAACGATTTTACGCCACTGATTTAGTAGCTCCGGGTTTTTCATTCGATAAATGGGCATCACCCGATTGAATTCAGAAGCTATGCTCCTCAGAAGCTGTCTTATTCAGGCTGGGGAGTATTAGCAATGCCTTATGCTTTGTTGTCTTTTATCTTCATATTATTTTCAGTCATTGTCGCCTGGTTCAATCGAAGGTGGGGAGTAGTCTGTTTCAGCATTGCTCTGCTTTTGATTGCACTGGTTTTTATGCATCATATTTCTGATCATTTAAAAATATATCTGTAGCGAGGGACTGATGATGAGCTCGCGCAGAGAGATCAATAATTTTGTGAAGTGTGCCAGTGCTCTGGAAGTAACGGCGGTTTGTTTTCTACTTATTTTCGCTTTCTGGTTCCAGTTTGTGATGGGAGAGCTGCCTTGTCCGCTTTGTATTCTGCAGAGGCAGGGGATTCTGGCTATTGCTTCAGGGTTCCTTCTGAACATGAGGTATCATGTTCGTCCCAGTCATTACAGCCTGTCTATAGTGGCTGCTGTTTTAACCAGTTTTATTTCACTAAGACAAATAGCGCTGCATGTAACTTCACCTCAGGGGTATGGTTCCGCTTTTCTGGGGCTGCATATGTATACGTGGGTGTATATTCTTTGTTCTGTCTCAATCGTTTACATCGCTATCGTCATTGGTTATTCCAGACAGTTTGAGCTGCATGCCGATAAGGACGAAGTTTCAGAAGCACGAGACCCCAGAATACGTCTGTTTTCACATTGGGCTTTTGGGCTTCTGGTCTTTCTGACCGTCGCTAATATTGTTTCTATTTTCTTTGAGTGCGGGCTTGAACAGTGTCCTGATAATCCTGTGCGTTACATAGTCTATGGATGGTTTGGACAGTCACTGTAAAGCAGGTCAAAACGGGTATGGATTGCATGCCTCTGACCCAGTCATTAGGGCGGCGGCAACAATCTGTAAAAATGATTTACCATGAGTGAATCGCGACTCTATTAGTATCATCTGGCTATGAACAAGGATGATCAGGTGCAATACCTGTAGCAGGCCGACAAGGGACTTTTGAATTTTGATACCCATGCTGACAATAAAGAGGTCAGTTATTTTGGCTAGAACAAAGGTAAAAAAGTGACGAAAGACACCGGTATTCTCACTCGGCCAGCATTGTAGCTACTGTTCAGGATATATATCCGGAGTGATAAATACACGAGTAGTGAACGACAGGTCACGATAAGGAGGGTTAGGATAAATCAGCTCTACAAAGCTGGCTTTCCAACCCTTCTCTGGGGCATTCAGTGAAATGTCTGCCCGGCAGCTTTCTTTACAATGAAACTTGATGGCTTCGGACTTGAATGGTGTCACTGAGGGGTTGTCTGGACTGGTTCGAAAGTCTCTGGCTTCTGGGTTTTCAGCTGTCCACAGTGTCATGGCTTTGGGTGGCATTGAAGCCACTACTTTCAGACGTTCATCATTAATAGTCCAGCTAATCATTGGCATGGGACGATCTTCTATGATGGCTCCGTAAAAGGATTCCGTGGTTTCACTGACCAGATTTCGATCCATCTTGACGATGTAGTGCCTCAGGTCTGGGAGAAACCTCAACCATTTATCGCCTTTCAGGTCATCAAAGTAGAACTGACTGGAGTCGGGCAAGAAGAAGTCATCGCCAGTGGCATTGATGATGTACTTCGGCATAGTCAGTTGCGACAGATAGGAGTAGGGGTCGACTACTTCCATCAATTGGGCCAGAGGCTGGGTGCCAATTGTGGGCATTAATGTGTAGTAGTCTTGCACAGCGGGAGCCCAGCGTTTGTAGCTGTTAAAGTGGAGCCGCATGCTGTCCTGCAAATTAAGGACATCAATCACCATGGGTATTATGGCCGTTACCCGGTTGTCCATTGCTGCCGTCAACCAAACGGTCCAGCCTCGTTTAGACCCTCCGGCCAATACAAAGTGGGCAATATTGATGTGTTTTTCTTTCATCAGTGCCTGAATGGTATCCATAGCCCGAACAGAGGCCTTTACCATTGGCAGTCGAAGTGGCCAGTTGTAGTTTTTCTTTGGGTTATCGATGAATTTCTGCCAGGTATAGGCAATCAGGGCATCTTCCCTGAGAGGCTTATCATCGCCAAATTGCAGAAACTGGTTGGGAATATCTTTCAGGTCAACGACTACGGACTCGGTTCTGGCCGCTATATGAGAAAACAGCAGGTCATCATTAGGACCTTTAGTTGTCACGGGTTTGTCAGCTGGCTGGTGGATGATGCCGCCGTTGATATAAAGCAAAGCACTGTCGGACGTCACTTTTTCCGGCACATAGACCATGATCCGGTGCTCCCAGATCGGGTCTGAGACTCTATCCTGCTCACCAATACTCCAGCGAAGAGACTTCATATTGACTGGGTATGCTTTGACCTTCAGCTCTTTCCCATCCAGCTCAATGGTCTCTTCAGTCGCTACACCGGCATTCCATTGGTAATGGTTATCTTCCTGCTTCAGGTAACAGGGCAAAACATCATTAAAATGTTCGCTTAGATAAGAAGGAGTGCAATTGTCAGGTAAGACTCGAAGGTGCTCTTTGGCATAAGCCTGAGTGTACAGAGCGAGAAGGCAGAAGCAGAGCAATGCCAGAAAGCTTATGTTCAATCTTGAGAAGAATTCTTTTGCCATTTTATTGCTCTTTTCTGCACAGCTTCATAGCTGTTGGGAAAGGTGTTGAAGCAAAAATTCATTCTGGATACCTTCTCTGCCTATGAAGCCTGCCAGTTTTAACTCATGATCTCTCTGGAACCTGGCCTTGGTATTACTGCTAACAAAGTTATTGCAGGCTTCAGACTCAAGATCAAGGCAGGCCGAGACTCTTTGTTGATATCGGGGGTTGGTTCCACCCTTTACCCAAAGGCTCTGACCGGGAAGAAAGCTGAATTCCAGACTGTTGCGAGTGAACTCGATAACTTTATCAAACGACAAAAGAATACTGTTGGTGGTTTGATTGGGGCTGAAACCATAAACGGCTTCTACAAACTGACTGGTCAGGTCTACTTTGAGAATGCCGGGGTCGTCAGTGGCTAACGTCACTGCAATATTGTTACCTGCATAGACCGGGAATGGATGCTCTTTTTTGGGGCCAATACCATTCAGTCTCTGATTACTGGTGAAGGGGATTTCAATTGCAATGTCATTGTCCAGCATGGCTTTCAGCAGTTCTGCACTGCAGTTGACGTATTCTTCATTACCAGCGCTGGACTGCTGCAGGCACTCCTGAGCCATCAGACTGAGTCCGTGGCCAATACGTTTGGGCTGAACTATCTGGATAGCATTGGCCAGCGTCGTCCGATAGTAAATGTCCTCAACCGTGGCTTTGACCAGCTCTCCTGCATGCAGGCTGATGTGATCTTTTACCAGAGGGTAATTGCTGTTGTTTTTCAGGAAGCTGAGCATTTTCATATGACTTAGGTAGTCATTCAGCGCCGTATCATTATTTTCAGGGCCCACTATGTTGATGCCCAGTACTTGAGGGTCGCTGCCGGAGAGACTCCGCTGAGCCAGTTCAAAAGCAAAGATCATCTGCGCGTATACCCGTGGCAGGGTATCGGTGCGGTGAATTTCGTGAAGAAATCGAACAGTAACAGCGCAGGCTGGTAGAGAAGGGCTGTCAGTACATTTCAAATTGTCTTCAGATGTTTTCAGGGCATTCGCCACTTGACTGGCAGCTGACTGTAACTGGGTTTGAAAACTTTGCTGGGCAACCAGCTTGGCACGAAAGTCTTCCAGGCTACTGGTGCTGTCCGGATCCGGTATCGGGAAGTGGGTGATGAGTTCAAACAGCTGATCAGGCCCGGTTGCCTCATTCCAGTAGATTATCGACTCTATGTATGAAAGCCTGTCAACGGCTGCTTTTTCCCGAATAAATGAAACGAAGTCAGAATCTATTCCATCAAACAGGGTCGCAACCAAGGGAAAGAAGTTGAAGAAGCGCCAGTTACGAACCTGAGTGGTATCGGTACTCTCGGGAACCCTCAGCTTTTGGATCAGGGCCTCACGGTTTTCTTCCTGACTGATGAAGTCCTTCACTGTCTGCAGAGAGCCATCGCACTTGGCAAAGTGGTACTGGGTATCTATGCAAAACCCTCGTTCTATCGCGACATCAATGATTTCCATGGGTGGAATCGCTCCCATCAGGTGATGATGCAAATTGCCACCCTTTGGCAGTTGATTCATGAATGCTTGAAGTACTGGGCGGTGGTTACGAATCTGGTCGAAGCTGTCACTGGTTTGCTGAAAACCTTCACCGAGCCAGAAGCTCTTGTTCAGAGAGGCAGAAAAGCTGCTGTTGGAAATCAAGATCAGCAGCAACAGGACGGTTCGAAGAACAAGGTGTGAATGCATATTTGATGGGGAATAAGTGTAGAAAAGGACAGTATAGATAGAATTTTGAGTTTTCATTCATGGGTGACGCTTCTTGCTGCTGGGTTGCCAGCTTCGGATTTCTTGTAGTTCATGTGTTAGACGATAGTGCGACTTAAGGTGGGCTTTGTTGCTGCAGCACCTGGCAGCAAAGATTTGTTAGCATTTATGTGATTAACCGCCATGAACCAGAAAAAAGGGTTACTATAGGGTTACTATAGTGGCGTAGTGGCGTTGATCTTTTGTTTTTTCTCAGCAGTCTCTAACCGGACAAGTTCTCTTTTAAGGTTTTGCTTATGTCGTTGAAAACCCCCACATTACTCCTCTTGGCTTTGTTGCTGGGTGGTTGCTCCACGCTGGGCTGGAAAGTGGGTGATATGGGTAAAATCCAGTTTGATCTCAATGAGATCAACAAGGAGGGTTTACGAGGCTCAGGCGACAACATGAGAGCTGTGTCCTATGAATTCTGTATTCCCGACAAGATCGAGCATGTTGATCAGGTCATGGCTATTGATCCAACACTGGTTGTGTACCGGGATTCACCGGGAAAAATCCGGTGTCGCACAGATGAGTACCTGGCAATAGGTGACACCAAGCAGCTGGATTACTACGAAGTTCTGAGAAAGCTGGCAGAGCTGGATTATGTGAAGAGTATTCAGGAAGCCACCTTTGAGTAAGTGTAAAGAGCCCCATTTAGCGGATCCGGTCATCACAGAAGAAGATTCTTTGCTGGTCAGGAATCCAATATTGCGAAGCTTGTATCAGGGGCTGGCAGTGCTTTGCATTATTCTTGGCATCATAGGCGCCCTGTTGCCCTTAATGCCCACTACTGTGTTTTTGTTGATGGCGGTGTGGCTTAGCGTTCGTTCTTCTCCAAAATTGAACGATTGGCTGCTGGGGCATCCAAAGTTTGGTCCGGTACTGAAAGAGTATCTTCATGACAGGGCGCTCTCGCCCAAAATAGGGTATCGGGCTCTGGCTGTGTTATGGCTGGGAATAGGTGTTTCAGCCTGGCTGGTCCCCCAGGTTATTTTGAAAGTGTTGCTGGGACTCACTGCGCTGGCGGTGAGCAGTTATCTGCTGATACTGATGCGTCGATATCAAAAACATTAAACGAATAATACATTGATTCTTCAATGTGAATAGCAGAGTAGAAGGCGTGACTTATGATCAAGCTGTTACCCATGCCTGCTGATTTTCTGGTAGGTATTGAAGTAAAAGGCAAGATAGAACAAAACGACATAGTACCTCTGATTGATTCGATCAGGCCCAAATTTGAGCAACATGAAAAAATAGCTGTTTATGTTGAGCTGGCAGAGTGGGAGGGCATTTCTCTAGCCGCTCTCTGGGAAGATCTCAAATTTGGCCTTCCACATATCAAAGCGGTCAGTAAAAAAGCAGTAGTGACCGAAAACAAGTGGCTGACTCATGCTGTGGAATGGGCCGACATGTTGTTTCCCGGAGTTGAGGCAAGAACCTTCCCGCTGGATGAAAAACAGCAGGCACTGGAATGGTTGATGATTCAGGATGAGGAAGACTGATGCATCAACCTCTCATGTAATACCAATCGTACTTTCTAACTACGCTATTGCGCTGGCAATCTGAACGCCAGCCTTGCGTTGGAACTCCCGCAATAGCTAGTTATTACTCGTCGTTCCGCCTTGTTCTGCCGTCCAGCTTGATGCAATCATAGGTGGTTGCTCGATTACTGAAAGCCGGGGTCAGAAGTTTGCAATTGGTTGGAGAGTATCAAAAAGCGAATCCATGGGGATTCTGGACCCCCTATGATGTCAGTAAGCTGGCAGAACGTATGCAAACGTCCTTGGAAGACTGAGCCACTCAGGTTATATCCTGATCATTTTGCCTTGCGTGAATTGATTTTCCCTCCTGTTAACTTCTTATCAAATCGGTATTCCTCATAGCGATATTCGTGTTTTTGTCTGTGCGGCTTTGTTTCTGATTGATCTGTGTCAATTTTTATCCGGGGTTGAATCGTTATAGTGGCGGCGAGAAAAACGTTTGCGCAAACGTTTTACTGAATCTGATTACACAGCAGTCAATGCGATCCCGATAGCAATAAACTTCTTATCTTGAAGGCATGCAGACACAACGAACGGTGGCCGGTATGAAAAAGACCAGACTTCTCAATCCACAGCTTTCCAGAGCAGTTGCCAGCCTGGGTCACGGGCAGGGGTTGACTGTTTGTGATTGCGGGCTGCCTATTGGTGGAAGTGTCGAGCGTATCGATCTGGCTTTGACTCACGGTGTGCCCGGGTTTCTTGAAACCCTGGACGTGCTGTTATCAGAAACAGTCGTAGAAGAAATCATCATTGCTAAAGAGTTTGCTCAAGTCAGTCCTGCGTTGCATCAGCAATTTGCTGAGCGTATTCGACTGCTTGAAGAAGAACAGGGGGCTCCTGTCAGAGTCGTCCAGGTCAGTCATGAGTCTTTCAAAGTTCAATCTGACCTCAGTAAGGCAGTGGTTCGTACAGGGGAATGCACCCCCTATGCCAATGTCATTTTGAAATCTGGCGTTGCATTTTAATAAAGCAGTCTTGAGCTGATTAAAAGCATAAACGCGAAATGCCGTCGGTTTCATACCACTGAAAATGGCATTGTCATTGTAAACAGCCTTGAGCTGGTAAACAGCCCTGAGCTGGTAAACAGCCCTGAGCTGGTAAACAGCCCTGAGCTGGTAGATAGCATTGAGGGGGATGAGGTGAGTACCCAGTCAAAACCTGAACCTGTTTTCCAGATGAAAGATGTCGTCAAGACATTTCCCGGTGTCCGGGCTCTGGATGGCGCCTGCCTGAATATATACCCTGGCAGGGTGATGGCACTGTTAGGAGAGAACGGTGCTGGTAAGTCGACTCTCATGAAAGTCATGACAGGTATTTACAGTCGCGATGAAGGCGAGCTGAAATACCATGGGGATGACGTGGCTTTCAGGGGCCCCAAGGATTCTCAAGAACGGGGAGTCAGCATTATTCATCAGGAACTGAATCTGATTCCTGAACTGTCTATTGCTGAGAATATCTTTCTTGGGCGTGAGCCCATGGGACGATTCGGTAGAATTAATTGGAAAGCCATGCGTGAAGAAGCACAGAAACTTCTTGATATGCTGGATGTTCAGTTTGACCCCTCTACACCTGTAGGCAAGCTGAGTATTGGTGTTCAGCAAATGGTAGAAATTGCCAAAGCCTTGTCATTTTCATCACAAGTGATTGTGATGGATGAACCAACTGACGCCCTCACTGATAAAGAAACCGAAAGCCTGTTCAAGGTTATTCGTCAGCTGCGCTCTGAAGGTAAGGGCATTGTTTATATTTCCCACCGTTTACAGGAAATTTTCCAGATCTGTGATGATGCGACGATCATGAGAGATGGTCGCTTTATTGCTGAAACTGCAGTGTCACAGCTGACCGAGGACGACATTATCGAACAGATGGTAGGTCGTTCTCTTGAAGAACAGTATCCCCGTATTGAAGTAGAAGCCGGCGCCCTGACCCTTGAGGTAGAAAATCTTTCCGCCCCGGGAGTTAAAGAGGTTAGCTTTCAATTGAAAGAAGGCGAAATACTTGGAATTTCAGGTCTGATGGGTGCGGGCCGAACTGAACTGATGAAGGCTCTGTACGGAGCAAATGTTGCCTGGTCTGGTGAAATCCGGGTTGCAGGTGAGGCCAAGCGGATTAAAACGCCGGCAGAAGGTTTGCAGTCTGGAATTGTTTACATCTCTGAAGATCGAAAGGGTGAGGGTCTTGTGCTGGAACTTTCGGTTTCTGAAAACATGAGTCTCTGCAGTCTGGAACAGTTCCAGAGTGCTACTGGCAAAATTGATCGCAATCGTGAGATGCATTCAGTTCAACACTTCATTCAAGCCTTCAATATCAAAACCCCCACAGCCAGGCAGCTGGTCAAAAATCTCAGTGGCGGTAACCAGCAGAAAGTAGCGATTGCTAAAGGTTTGATGATCAATCCAAGAGTACTGATTCTGGATGAACCAACCCGTGGCGTCGATGTCGGTGCCAAGAAAGAAATCTACCAGCTAATCAATGAGTTCAAGAACAAGGGTATGAGTATTTTGCTGGTGTCGTCTGATATGCCGGAAGTTCTTGGTATGAGTGATCGGATCATGGTCATGCATGAAGGAAGTATTACCGGCGAATTTGATCGTCAGGAAGCCACACAGGAAAAATTGATGCGTTGTGCTGTTGGTAAGGCCGCGTGAATACCGATAGCTTAAGAGAGAGAAATATTATGACTGAGCAAACCTTACAGGCCGGTACACGCAGCCCTGGGCTTATAAAGAACAGCGGTAGCAAATTCCGTATCAATAAAGAATTCCTGTTCGAATACAAATCGGTTATTGCCCTGCTGATCTTCATGGTCGTGGTCTCCATGATCAGTGACAGTTTCTTCAGCACCAACAATATGCTGAATATTCTGCGACAGACTTCTATTAACGCCATTATCGCTGTCGGTATGACCTTCGTCATTTTGACCAGTGGCATCGATCTGGCGGTGGGTTCTATTTTGGCATTGAGCGGGGCTCTGGCAGCCACCTTGATAGGCATGGATTTCAATATCATGCTGGTGGTGACCCTGACGCTTGCGGGTGGTGCTGCCATGGGTGCCATGAGTGGTTTGATTATTGCCAAGGGGCGTGTTCAAGCATTTATTGCCACTCTGGCAACCATGACCCTGCTGCGGGGTGCCACCATGGTATTTACTGACGGGCGACCTATTTCTGCCAGCAGTGGTTCAGCTTCCGACGCCTTCTCTTTTATTGGTAGTGGTTACCTGTTCGGTATTCCTTTTCCGATTTACCTGATGGCTGTGACCTTTGTAGCAGCATGGTTCGTGTTAAATCACACACGACTGGGTCGTTACGTCTATGCTCTGGGTGGTAACGAATCTGCTACTCGTCTGTCCGGTATCAATGTCGATCGTATCAAGCTGGCTGTTTATTCCATTTCTGGCGGTCTTTCCGCTTTGGCAGGATTGATTGTCACCAGTCGTCTGGCTTCGGCTCAGCCAACAGCGGGTACCAGTTACGAGCTGGATGCAATTGCTGCGGTAGTGCTCGGTGGAACCAGCCTGACAGGTGGCAAGGGACGAATCACCGGTACTCTGGTCGGTGTGCTGATCATCGGTATCCTGAATAATGCCCTGAACCTGCTTAATGTTTCTTCCTACTATCAGCTAATTGCCAAGGCGCTCGTTATTCTTCTGGCTGTTCTGGTAGACACTCGTTCTACAAAACAGTCTTGAGATCAGTCTCGATCCCGGAATTCCGGGATCGGGCTGTCGCCCCTATAAAGTCGAACTAAGCCGGCTGAACAATCGGAACCATGAGGTTGTTGTCCATGATCTTCTCCATGAATGCCCATAGCGAGCAAAAAGTAGTTTGTTCCAATATCAAGTGTGAAAAGAAGGAGAGCAAACCATTTTTTAATATCAAGAGAGCACTGGCCGTTGCCCTGACTGCAGGTCTGGCTCTGACAGGCTGCAGCAAGCCTGAAGAAGGCTCCACGGGTACTGAATCATCCGGCGCTTCCGATCAGAAATCGATGGCGCTGGTGGTGTCTACCTTGAACAATCCTTTCTTTGTCACCCTGAAAGAAGGGGCTGAGAAAAAAGCTCAGGAGCTGGGTTATGACCTGGTGATTCTGGATTCCCAGAATGATTCCGCCAGGGAAATGACCAACACCGAAGACCTGACGGTGCGTGGTGTCAGTGCCATTCTGCTGAACCCCGCTGACTCTGACGCTGCAGCTAATTCTGTACGTGCTGCCAACCGTGCAGAAATTCCAGTCATTACTCTTGATCGTGGAGCTAATGGTGGTGATGTAGTTTCCCACGTAGCTTCCGACAATATTGCCGGTGGTGAAATGGCTGGTGAATTCATTGCCAAGAAACTGGGCGGTGAAGGTCAGGTGATTCAGCTGGAAGGTGTACCCGGCACTTCGGCTGCCCGTGAGCGTGGTGAAGGCTTCATGAAAGCTGTCAAGGCTACCAACCTTGAGCTGGTGGCCACTCAGCCCGCAGATTTTGATCGCACCAAGGCGTTGAATGTGACTGAAAACCTGCTGCAGGCCCATCCAGATGTCAAAGCCATTTTTGCACAGAATGATGAAATGGCACTGGGAGCATTGAAAGCTGTACAAGCGGCGAAAAAAGATATCATCGTCGTAGGTTTTGACGGTACTGAAGAAGGTATCAAGTCTGTAGAAGAAGGTGGTCTTGCGGCTACTATCGCGCAGCAGGCATCCATGATTGGTGAAGTGGGTGTGGAAACCGCTGATAAGGCCATCAAGGGCGAAGAGGTTGAAGTCTACACACCTGTAGAGTTGAAGCTGATCACGAAGCAGTCCTGAATATAGAGATAGATCCATGACTAAACAGATTCTTGTTCTTGGCAGTGTGAATGCAGACCATGTATTGAAAGTGGATGCTTTTCCCCGTCCCGGTGAGACGGTTACCGGTAGTCGTTACGATGTAATACCAGGTGGAAAGGGCGCTAATCAGGCTGTAGCCAGTGCCAGGCTGGGTGGCAATACACACTTTCTTGCTTGTGTAGGACAAGACGCTTTTGGTCGTGAAATTGTCGATAAGTTTGCAGAAGATGGTATTGATACTTCTCTGGTTGAACAGGTAGAAGGGTTGAATACCGGTGTAGCTTTGATTTTTGTGGATGGGCATGCAGAAAATTGCATTGGTATTGCTGCCGAAGCTAATGCAGCATTAACCCCTGAGCGGGTTCTGGAGAAAAAGGCCGAGATCGCGGGTACAGACTACCTGCTTATGCAGCTGGAAACACCAGAAGCATCCATTCTCGAAGCGGCAAAAATCGCTCGTAGTACAGGCGTAACTGTTGTTCTCAATCCAGCACCTGCACGTCCATTGTCTGATGAACTGTTAGCCAATGTTGACATGATCACCCCTAATCAGACTGAAGCAGAATTATTGACGGGGGTTGCTGTCCATAATCCGGAAAGTGCTTGTCAGGCCGCTTTAGTGTTACATGACAAGGGTATTTCGACGGTTGTTATCACTATGGGCAGGCTGGGGGCTCTGATTTCTGATCAGCAGGGAGCCCGGATTGTTCCAAGCTTTGACGTATCTGCGAACGATACTACCGCAGCAGGCGATACCTTTAATGGTGCACTGTTGGTAAAGCTGGCGGAAGGAATAGGCATCGATGGTGCAGCGCGCTTTGCCAATGCTGCCGCAGGCATTTCGGTCACTCGCAGTGGTGCCCAGACATCTATCCCGGGAAGGGATGAAACAGAACAGTTTCTGGCTGAGCGCATGCCGCACTGTGATGCCCATAGCTCAGAAAATGTACAACAGATTATGATAGAACGGTAAGAGAGCGGCGCTATGGCAACGATCAAGGATGTTGCAAAGCAGGCAGGAGTATCTATTTCAACGGTCTCTCATGTTCTTAATGGTACCCGCTTTGTCAGTGAAGATAAGGCATACCGGGTCAGGCAGGCTGTTGAGGCATTGAATTATAAACCCAGTGCTGTTGCCCGCAGTTTGAAAACAAATAAAACCTACACCATTGGTATGCTGACAGGCTCGAATGCCAATCCGTTTTTTGCGGAAGTGATTCATGGTGTAGAAGCAACCTGTTATGAGCGGGGATATCATCTGGTACTGTGTAATTCCGATGATAACCTGGATAAACAGGCATCTTATTTGCAGACCCTGGAAGAAAAGCGCATTGATGGCCTGTTGGTCATGTCGGCTCACAGTGATCCGGGCTTTTTTGAAATGCTGCGAGATCGCTGCCAATGGCCTCTGGTCATTCTTGATTGTCAGGCTCCGGGGATGGAAGCTGATGTCATTATGGAAGACCCAGAGCAGGGAGGGTATGAAGCTACCCGCCATTTGCTGAACAATGGTCATCGCTCCATAGCCTGTATCAGTGGCCCTGCAGATTTGTCTCCCAGCTCTCAGCGGCTGGCAGGCTATCACAGGGCGCTGGAAGAGTCGGGTATACCGGCTGGCTGGATTATTGAAGGGCGTCTGACGGCAGAAAGTGGTTTTGAAGCGGCTAATCGTTTACTGAATGGTCTGGATGATGGACAGCAACCACCATCCGCCTTGTTTGTCGGTAATGATTTGATGGCAATGGGTGTCATTTGTGCCCTTCAGACACGGGGTTACAGGATTCCGGATGATATATCCGTGATAGGTTATGATGATATAGAACTAGCGTCGTATACATCGCCGCCGTTAACTACTATTCATCAGCCTAAGGCAGAACTGGGTAGATTGGCTGCGGATACATTGATTAAACGTATAGAGAATCCCGGACGAAAACCTGAAGTAAAAACACTACGTTCAACATTGGTTGAACGTCAGTCTGTTAAAACTACGATGTAAGTTTGGATTATAAATTTTTCTGTTTAGACAGCTATGAATGATAGAAACAGTTATGGGAAGTTCTTTACTCTTCCGTGCTGTTTAAAATGAAGAGGATCGGGAGTCAAATGAATCAGCTAGAGCAACTCAAGGGTATGACTAAAGTCGTGGCAGACACCGGAGATATCGAAGCTATCCGTCGATATCAGCCTGTAGATGCTACAACCAATCCATCTCTGATTCTGAAAGCCGCTGAACTCCCGGCCTATGAAGCTCTTTTTAACAGTGCACTGGAATATGGCAAGGCAAAGGCTGTTGATAAAACAGCTCAGGTTCAATACGCCTGCGATTGGCTTGCTGTGGCTATCGGTAAGGAAATTCAACAGGTTGTACCGGGTGTTGTATCAACAGAAGTCGATGCTCGTTTGTCATTTAATAAAGAGGCGACGATTGCCAAGGCTCATGAACTGGTTGCTTTGTATCGTGAGCAGGGTGCTGACCCTGATCGTCTTCTGATCAAGATAGCCTCTACCTGGGAAGGTATTGAGGCAGCCAAAGTATTGGAGCAGGAGGGGATCCGTTGCAACCTGACCCTGCTGTTCAGCTTTGCTCAGGCACAGGCCTGTGCGGAAGCCGGCGTATTTCTGGTTTCACCTTTTGTTGGTCGTATTCTCGACTGGTACAAAAAGGCAGAAGGTCGTGACTTTGGCGCGGCTGAAGATCCGGGTGTGGTTTCCGTGACCCGAATTTATAACTACTACAAACAACATGGTTATAGCACGGTAGTCATGGGTGCCAGCTTCCGTAACACGGGTGAAATTATAGAATTGGCAGGCTGTGACTGCCTGACCATCGGACCTGGTCTGTTGGACGATCTGGAGAAAACAGAAGCCACTGTTGTTCAAAAACTGTCTCAGGAAAGTGCAGCTTCCAGCGATGAAAAAGTAGTGCTGGACGAACAGGCGTTCCGCTGGGCAATGAATGAAGACGCCATGGCAACAGAAAAGCTGGCTGAAGGTATCCGCAACTTTGCCAAGGATCAGGTCAAGCTTGAGAAACTGATCGAATCCAGACTGTAAGCTTATTCATGACAGCACTGGGCAGATGCTCAGTTCTCTGCTTCCAGTGTTGGCAGATGGTTCTGTTGAATAAAGTCTGCCAGTCTCAACGACAGAGCTGTTGCCGTCAGTGTAGGGTTGGATGATCCCAGGGTTGGAAAGACACTGGTTCCTACAATGAACAGGTTTTCATGATCGTGAGATCTGAGGTCACTGTTTACGACAGAAGTAGCTGGGTCATGGCCCATTCGGCAGGTACCTGCCACATGATTCTGTAAATCCGGAGAAGTGGAGCTGTGGGCTAAAGTTGATCCAGAAGCAGTGACCATCCACTTCTGACAATCGAGTAAGGCATTTTGTCCTTTCCGTTCATAGTCGCCAAGGTCGTAGTGAATGGCGGGTCTGGGCAGACCCATCGCGTCTCTTCCCTGACCCAGAGAAACTCTGTTGTTGATATCTGGCAGCTGTTCAACAAGGCCTGAAAAAGAAATCTGACTGTTGAATCGATTGGCGCATTCTTGTCGGACATCCGCTGGGTTCTGGTTTGATTTAAACCCCTCAACAAGCATGGCCTGCATATCTTTAGAGCTCAGCCAGCCATGATTGGAAGAAGTCACTCGAAAAGCAGCCCGCTTGGTTCTTTCCTCGCCACCTCTGAATATGTCGACTCCAGCTGATGTGTTCGGTCCTCGAAATGGGTAAACCGGTTCGGGGGTAAAACCGCCGGCATGAGCAGTGCTGTGATCCATTAGATTATGACCCACAATGTTGCTTGAGTTAGCCAGGCCGTTAGGATTTGTTGGGCTGCTGGACAGTAATAGAATCTTGGCTGATTCAATAGCATGTGCCGTTAAAATCACCACTTTTGCCGACAGGTTATGAGACTGTTTGTTCCAGTCCAGATAATCAACACTGCTGACGTTATTGGCTGAATCGGTATTAATATTGTAAACGACGGATTTTGCCTGAATTTTTGCCCCGGCTTTTTCTGCGCTTGCTATGTGTGTGAGTGCCGTATATTTTGCACCCGTTGGGCAGACTGGACTGCAACTGTTACTGCCTTCGCAAATCTCCGGGTTATGGGTTTGAGGGTTATTGGTGAGGTGAAAGAGCTGACCATTATACTCTCTGAATTCAAGCTGTTCCTTGAGCCAGTGATCTGCTGGTGGTAGGTGAAGTGGCGGAAAAGGGTAATTAGCTGATCGGAACGAGCCGAGGTTATCATTATTATCACCTGCTACACCCAGCGCTTTTTCAGCTTTACAGTACCACTTTTCAAGTTCATCGTAGTCAATCGGCCAGTCCACGCCTTTGCCGTAAAGGGAGGCTATTTTGAAATCTTCTGGCAGCATACGAATCGCCAGTCCTGACCAGACCAGTGTTGTGCCTCCTACTCTTCTGAGGTAATCGGTCTTGAAGGGATAGTTGCCGGATAATTCCAGGTAATCTTTTGAAGGCCCCTGAACGGGGGGAGCTTCAGGCCAAGGAGTCTTGCCCTTGATGTAATTGTCGATGGGTGTTGAAAAATTTCTCTCATCCGGGCCAGCTTCCAGCACTGTAACGGAGCAGCGTTTAGCCAGCTCTGTGGCAAGTACTGCACCGACAACACCTGCACCTATGATAATGACATCAGTTTCAGCCATGGTTATCAGACTCCGGAACAATCCACCACTGAGTTCCCTTGGGTATGCCTCTGGGAGAGCATTTCATATTCTTCCATATCAAAGCGTTGACTCGGGCATGCATCCATTCGTCCGGGTCCAGTTGATCAGATTTATTAAACTGCCCCAGCATGATTAAACTCGTCAGGGTATTAAGACTGTTATCACTGATAATGCCTTTTTCAAAATTGAGTACGTCTGTCTGACCCAGTTCCTCGAGGGCTGTAGAGCGAATGAAGGGGAAATCTATTCTCGACTGGTCTTCCGCCGAAAGCCCAAACACTTTGGTACAGGCTTTGATAAAGGCATAGGGGGCTGTGCCAACGATAGATGGTGAAGCCCATAGACAGGGAGCTGTTCCAATAAGTCCTACGGAAAGCAAACATAAAGAAGTGAAACTGCGTCTGGAGAAGTGAGCTGACGACATGATCTACATACCAGAGTGAGAGGGAGACAGAGAGGTTAAAAAACCAGTGCGTATTCAGCTTCAGGTGTATGTAAGAGGACACTACAGATAATAGGTGACCATCTCTGGATGGATCATTCTATTTGTGAATATGGTTATGTGTTTGCTTTCTATTTACCGGCTGATGGCTGACATAGTGAGTCGGGATATGCAGACGAGTTGGCCCTGCTCGTTTTCGATCCTTATTTCCCAGACCTGTGTACTTCTGCCAATATGAACAGCTTTGGCGGTACCGGTCACCTCTCCTGAAAGGGCTGACTTGAGATGGTTAGCATTGATCTCAAGACCCACACAATATTGATCTTTTGCACAGCAAAGGTTGGCTCCCATACTGCCAAGGGTTTCCGCCAGTACAACCGAAGCACCGCCGTGTAAAAGCCCGGCAGGTTGTTTGGCTCTCTCGTCTACGGGCATGGTACCCCGAACAAAATCGTCGCCTATTTCAACTATCTTTATACCCACATGGCTGCACATATTGCCTTCCATTCTCTGGTTCAGGCTTTCTGGAGTGGCTTGGGTCTTCCATATGGACATGGTTGGCACCTTTCATTTTTTATAAGACACACCTTTTAATTATTTAAGGTGTGGATGATTAGTCAGTTTACATGAGGAATTGCTATGAAATCCTGGGCGTCTTTTTCTTCTGTGGATATTCATGGGTCACCAAGGGTTGCAGGAAACAGAACGCCTGGTCTTTGGTTGCTGACAATCCTGCTGCTTTTTGGTTCTGCTGGATTGCAGGCTGAAACGCCAATGAATAATGAGGAAGCATACAGCCAGTGGGAGCAAAAACTCAATCTCACCGATGAGCAGAAGCCGAGGGTCCAGGCCATTTTTAAAGAGAATTTGGAGAATCTTAAAAAGATTCGATCTTCTGACGAGAATCGGCTGAGTAAGGCCAGAGCCCTGAAGACAAACGGTGATGAAATGGAAAAGAAACTGGCGACGGTGCTAAATGACCAACAATTGCAAACCTATCGTGAGTTACGAAAGGAAATGCGGGATAAGTTGCAAGAACACCGTGATCAGAACAAAGTTTCAGAATAGCCCTTAAGGATAAACGTCAGGGGTTACTCTGACTCCTGACGTTAAAATCAGATCCGGATAGGGAGCGTTATCGAAAATCAGCTCAATAAAAAATGCAGACCACCCTTCCCCGGGGGAAGAGGGACAAAACTGATAAGTCCAGGGAGATGAAGAAAAAGGCTCTATGTTCCTGGCTTGATAACCTGTACCCATTTGTATCAGAACATCTTTTCGAAAATCTCTGGCGTTCGGATTATGGCAAACCCAGGCGCGGGCTTCTTTGGGTTTAAGACTGGTTCTGATTTCCAGACCCCCCTCATCCAACTGCCGCCAGTTCATGGCGGGCATATCCTGTTCAGAGATCAAAGCACCAAAAGCTGAGGCTATCACTTCATCCGTATTCACTGAGCTGTCTCTACCCAGGTAGTGACTGGCATTGGGCAAATATCTCAGCCAGGTTAATTCAGATAATTTTGGATAATAAAAGCGAGCAGAGTCTGGTGGAAAGAATTCATCGGCACTGGCGTTAATAATATAGGTTGGCAGAAAGAGCTGGTCTCTATAGACAAAAGGATCAATATCATTGAACAGCTGCTGCATGCCAGGGGATTCCAGACCGGATAAAATGTCATGATCGCTGTCGGCATAATCACTGATGGCACTGGCAAAGCCACCATAAACATTTAGATGATGATAGATGCAGGCCTGAACGTTCAGTACATCGATAACCAGAGGTATAAGGGCTACAACTCTTTGGTCAGCTGCTGCGCTTAACCATGAGATCCAACCCCGTTTAGACGCGCCAGCGACAATGAACTCATCCACTCTGGAGAAGGTTTTGCCACTGAATTTACACAGGGCATCCATAGCCCGGATAACACTTTTCACCATAGGCCATTGAACAGGCATGAAGACATTGTTTTCAGTGTCTTCCAGAAAAGCTTGCCAGGAAAAAGCCACAAGGTCATCTTCAGCTCTGGGAACACCGTCTTGAAAAGTAAGAGGCTGGTTAGGCACATCTCTGAGAATGGCTATGGGGGCTCCGGTTAACTGGCATAAACGTGCGCCATCGACATTTTGTACTGGAGTGGTTTCAAGAGAGGGGTCGTGTCTTGAGCCTCCGTTGATCATAAGCAGGCAGGGTTTTTCTGAGTTTTCTTCTGGCCAGTAAAGCGTTAGGCGGTGATGCCACTCAGGCTGGCGCAAGCCAAATCGTTTGCCTTCTTTCCAAGTCTGGGAGATCAGCTCCAACTGGATAATTGAGACGGATGGAAACTCATCAGAATGGCTCGTATCAAGGTATCGCCAGCTGAAATCGTCATCGTTGTTATTCAGATAGTCGAGAAATATGGGATTCAATGCCAGACCTTTTTGTGACTGAAGCTCCTTTCAGTTTCATCGGCGGTTATTCAGTGAATAACAGTCAGGAGTCATGTGCAAAGGGAGTGGATGCACTCAGTCTATCCTGTCCCGGTAAAAAAACGTTCTCTGCGGCGAACTTTTTTTACCGGGTCGGGGTCGAAGAAAGCAATACACATTTAATTATTGGGTTCAGGTTCTGGTTAAAGCTAAAAAATCGACTAAACCTTATCTTGCCTGATCCTGAAGTTTCTGGAGTCTTTTGTGCAGATTGTTGCTGAAACCCCCCGATTGATCCTGAGAACCTGGCAAGAAGCAGACTTGCAGCCATATGCCGATATAACGGGAATCAGTCTTGATGAACGGCAATACAGTACCCATTCTCCTGCTACAAAAGCAGAAACAGACTTGTGGCGTTTTCAGGTTGAGCTTGACCAAAGAGGCTGGTCCCGCTGGGCGGTTGTGCTTAAAGACAGTAATAAGCTGATAGGCAGCTGTGGGTTCTCCGCTTATGGTGACAGCGTAGAAATGAGCTGGCGTTTTAATCAGGAGTATCGTGGTCGGGGGCTGGTGATTGAAGCGGCTGAAGCAGTGACAGACCTGGGCTTTACAAGGTTGGGTTTTAAGGAAATTATATCTTTTGCCTCACCGCAGAATGAATTTGCCCTGGATGTTATCGAGTCGTTGGGTATGAGTCTTGCGGGCTATGAAGGTTGGTGTAGTGTAACCGTTGCTCGATTTTCACTCACTTCCACTGAAGCCCTCAGTCACCGCTACTAAAAACCTACGACAATCACTGATTATCTGGGTTTATCTACACCGTCAACACGGCTGCATACCGAAGTATGTCTTACGCCACTCTTGTGTAGGGTTTAAGGTCGAGCTGTAACGTGTCTTGACCATATCTATCTAAATTAACTGAGGCGTTGAAGTCTCGGTTATGGTGGGCTTTACAGCTTGGGCAGTCCCACCACTGAACACCAAGAACCACAATATCATTTTTATGGCCACAGGCACTGCATGTCTTGCTGGACGGGAAGAACCTGTCAGCAATGACCACTTCGCGCTGCCGTAATTGGGCCTTGTATTTAATGAACTGGCGCAACATTCCGAAACCTGCGTCGTTCATAGCCCGGGCCAGTTTGTGATTCTTCGTCATGCCACGTACATTCAGGTCTTCAATAGCGATAACGCTGAAGTTTGCCGTCAGATAATCACTGACCTCATGCAGAATGGCCAGACGTTGGTTGCTGATGCGATAG
>NZ_JOKH01000005.1:283384-465244 GCF_000722635.1 Endozoicomonas numazuensis
TGGTTCAGACCTTTCTTCCGGTAGTTCATGCCGGAGCCAAGATCACGGATCACTTGCGTTCGCCAGCCCTTGGCAGAGCAATAAGCCTCCAGTAGTTCTTGCTGTCTATCCAGATCGGCTTTTTGATCGTGGCTGGATACACGGCAGTAGCAAAGTGTAGGTGCAGCTTCGTTGCTGAATCCCATGAGTTCAGCCACGTCATAATACCGTGTACCGCCTTTGGTCTTTCTGGCTGGGAGCAACTCACCCGTGCTCTCCCACATTCTCAATCCACTTTCTCAATGTTGAGTGGTCAGTACCCAGCAAGCGAGCGGCTTCACCAATCTTAACTAATCTCTTATCCATGATGATAGATTGTGGTAGATAATAGTAGATTAATTAATACTGTTTCGAACCCTTTTTTATTCACTTCGACGTCTGAAAATCATTTCAGGCGTCAACTGTCTATCTACTCCAGATCAAAATATGAAACCTGAGCTACTTTATTAAAAGTAAACCTTCAGGCCGCTTTAAATTATGAGTGACCTCTCTCCTCTTAAAGTTATTCCGAGAATATAATCATGTTTCATCTCCCTTCATGGTATCGTGGTTTTCTTTTCATTCTCATCTTTACGACTAGCCAGCTTTTCGCAGACCCTTCGGGGAACTACAAACATTCTTGTAAAGACAGCAAGTTCGATGCAAACAGCACTCTGCTTACGGCCAACTGCACTTGCCAAATGGGAGATTGTGATCCTGACTTTGGTGGTGACTGGTATCGTGAAAATCATTTCTATCTAGCCACCTGTACACATCCGGTAGATAACCTTACTGTTGGAAACTCTTCCAGCGATACTTGTATGGGAACACCTGGTAATCGATGCTTCTCAGGTTATTTAGTCTGTAACAATAAAGACTGGAAGGTCTTTCATCCTCAGGAGTGCTCTGCTCAGGACTGTGATGAACCTGAATGCAGAATCAGCCAATACGAGCCAGATGGCCAGATCATGCATACTGCCTGTCGCTTTCAAGGCCCCTGGGGAGGAATCATGGGCCAGTCCCGTCAACGCACTCTTTCAGACTGCATAGGAGAAATGAAAAACGTATACGGTGAAATTTCCTGCTCAGGAGACCGGCCACTATACAACTCTGAAAAGACAGGTATTCTTGAGCAAGAAGTCGGTGTGATGGTTTGCAAGGATCATTCAATCTGCGTACTCAGTCAAAAAGGTTCTATGTTTTGTTCAGATACGTCCATCTGTGCTCATGGTAAAGATGTCGCTTGCCATACAAAGGATCAGGCAATCTGTAAAGCCTTGGGTGAAGTGACAGGGCCCTTTTATTCTGCCCAGAAGGAAGAAATTCTGAATCAAGAAACCGGCGTTATGGTTTGCAGGGGTGACTCTGAATGCCGCTTGAGTCATTCAGGAGAAATGTACTGTGCTGATAATGCACTGTGCAACTACGGTAGCAAGGTCACCTGTTATGATAGTGATGACGCCAGTTGCGAACAACCAAAGGAGAAAGCAGAGCTTTAAAGGGATTCTTCCTCAAGCCTGCCATACAAGTCCATTTCCTAGTAAAATGCTCAGGTATTCTTAACCGACGAAATGCCGCTCTGTAGAAGGGTGGCATTTCCGGCCTCTGGCTGTATGGAAAATACCTGAATGATAACAAGCCTGGATCAGCTCAATTTTAATAACCGCTTTGGCTCACTGCCAGAGGCCTTCTATACCCGCCTTCAGGCTACACCGCTGGAAAATCCCAAGTTGGTAGCTGTCAGCCAAAAAGCCGCTGATTTACTGGATTTGGAATTGAACGACTCCAGCACAGAGCAATTAACCCTCGTCGGAGGAGGCTCGAAAGTTTTAGAAGGTACCGATCCTCTGGCCATGATCTACTCTGGACATCAGTTTGGCAGCTATAACCCGCAACTGGGCGATGGTCGAGGTTTGCTGCTGGGAGAAATCACCAATAATAAAGGTGAAAGTTGGGATCTTCATTTAAAAGGGGCAGGCACCACACCCTATTCCCGATTTGGCGATGGTCGGGCTGTGCTGCGCTCCTGTATTCGTGAATACCTGGCCTCTGAAACCTTATTTCATTTGAACATTCCTACGACCAGAGCTTTATGTGTAGTCACCAGTGACACCCCTGTTTACCGTGAAACTGAAGAGCGCGGCTCTACCTTGCTAAGACTGGCAAAAACTCATATTCGTTTCGGGCACTTTGAATATTTCTGCTATACGAAACAACAGGATGCCCTTGAAGCCTTGGCTGAATTCACGATCCAACATTACTTTCCCGAACTGGCCGATCAAAACGACAGATACTGTTTATTCTTCAAAGCCGTCGTTGAAAAAACCGCAAACATGATTGCACTCTGGCAAGCCAACGGCTTTGCTCATGGGGTGATGAACACCGACAACATGAGCATCCTTGGTGAAACCTTTGATTACGGCCCCTATGGTTTTCAGGACGATTTCAACTGGAACTATATTTGTAATCATTCTGACCATTCCGGCCGCTATGCCTTCAGCCAGCAGCCCGACATAGGCTATTGGAACTGTGGCAGACTGGCACAGGCTCTGGTACCGCTGGTCGACGATGTATCTGCTCTGCAAACAACACTCGACACCTACCCCACTCTTTACTCAGCCAAATACCTTTCATTGATGAGTGAAAGACTGGGGCTGCGGAAAGAAGAGCCTGAAGATTCAGAGCTGATCAAGGATCTTCTGCAATTGCTCCATGAACAACATGTGGACTACACCCTGTTTTTCCGAGCATTGTCGGATTACACCGTTGGCCAGATATCATCAAAATTAACTGCGTTGTGCAGCGAGCCCAACTCTCTCAAAAACTGGCTGCAACGCTATGATGAGAGACTTCGTCGCAATCTTGAACCGGATCTTCAGCGCCAACAAAAAATGAAACAGGTCAATCCCAAGTACATTCTGCGAAACTATCTCGCACAAAATGCGATCGAGAAAGCAGAAAAAGGGGATTACAGTGAAATTGAACAACTCATGACAGTACTGCAGTCACCTTATGATGAGCACCCTGATCTGGAACACTATGCTCAAAAACCTCCAGAGTGGGGTAAAAAGCTGGAAGTCAGCTGCTCGTCCTGACTTATCGTTTCCTATACCGATTGGATTTCAAGATGCTACCAGGCGACAAGTGTTCGAAGCCCTGTGAGCCTACAAGTAGTTGGTGATCAGGGTGAGCGAACGCTGGCAACAACGTAGCATCTTGAAAGGCCATGGGTATATACCATGCCACCACATTGCTGATTTATAGAAAGGGGATATTTATGGCCCGTACCGTACATTGCGTAAAACTCAAGAAAGATGCCGAAGGTCTCACTGTACCACCTCTGCCTGGCCCAAAAGGCCAGTGGGTGTATGAAAATGTTTCACAAGCCGCCTGGACAGAGTGGCAGACTCATCAGACCCGTCTGATTAACGAAAAACACCTCAACCTTCTGGATCCGGACACCCGTAAATACCTGACAGAGCAAATGGACAAATTCTTTGCCGGTGAAGAGTACGACGCTGCGGAAGGTTTTGTACCTGAACAGAAGTAGCCTCAAACAAACGCCGGAAACACCTGCTTAAAGCTTCCGGCGTCCTTAGGCCCATACCCAAAATATCCACAAAGATTTCCCACTGGAAAACCTCCCTGTGCAGCTAATTCATTATTGAAGCTGCATAAATATAGCCGAGACCAAAAACCTCCCTTTATAATAAGCACAACTATCCCTTAGTAGTCTGAATTCATGAACATCAAAGATATTTCCATTTCAAACAACAAAAAGAAGCAGATTCTCTCTGCCATCAGTAACCACTCCGTCCTTTTCCAGGAAGAAAGTGGCGACATTGTTGTCAATACCAAGGCCTACCAGACCTATAAGGAAGAGAAGGGACAAGCGCCGATAGAAGAAATAACTGGACTAGAGTCCCTGGAGGATCTGGCTGACTATATCGTTTTTCAATGAATGCGCACTTTCTGATCACTTCATTGCATTCATAAACGATTGATCCAAGCGGCTTTTTTCATTGAAAAAGTGAAAAATCGATAGACCTGACTTGACTCCGAGAGATGAAATCCGTTTAATACGCCTCGCACGCACTCTCACGTAAAAAACACATGATGAGTCACGAGATGCCTGGATAGCTCAGTTGGTAGAGCAGCGGATTGAAAATCCGCGTGTCGATGGTTCGATTCCGTCTCTAGGCACCATTTTTTAATGGTACAAATCGTGGTTTTAAACGTGCAAAAATTTAGCCTGGATAGCTCAGTTGGTAGAGCAGCGGATTGAAAATCCGCGTGTCGATGGTTCGATTCCGTCTCTAGGCACCATATATATAAAGGCCTCGAAGGATTTTTTCCTCCAAGGCCTTTTCGTTCTACGGGCGTATGACGGGCAGAGACAACAAACTTTGCAGTACGCTCACCACTTCATCCCCAGAGCAAAATTATCCGCCTACTTTTTCTCATATTCGTATCAAAAAAAACCTACAGAACCATAGAGTCTTTTCCTACGGTCTGAAGTGACAGGGCTGGTTACATTTTCACCACACCCTCTTACCTATAGACCTTGTCTCTCTATACCAGTTAGCCTTAAGTCCCGTTTATCTATCTGGTTCGAAACATGCGAGCAGAAAAAAGAGACATTATAGAAATCTTCGGCCATGCTCCGGATGATGCATCACAGGAAGCTCAACAATTCTGGAATACCTCTACATGCCCATTTACCAAAACCAAATGTACAAAGAGCAATCATGAGAACACCATTATTTATGGTGTATGCAGTGTTTCCAATGGTGTGAAAAAAGACGATCCGGGTGTAATTGTTTGCCCTAAGCGATTATACCGGGACAATTATCAGGTACTTCAGGATGCCATTGATTGTGTTTGGAAGGAGTACAATACATCTCTTGTGGTTGGCGGAAGCCAAGAAGAGCTTATCCATAAAGCCTCTAGTCAAAATAGCCCCGCTATTGCTCTTGGTCAGGGGTCTGGTAGTGAGGTTTCGACCAAAACCGCAAACGGTAACCTATCAATGGACTGGGTTATACAACGTTACCTTAATGAGCATGGTCGCATCACTCCGGCTGATTATATTGGCATAGAAGTTCAGAGTATTGATATCACTGGGAACTACAAGGATGCTTGGTATGCATATAATGGCATGCATCATGGGAAAGAAGTTGACCATATTCCCAACTCTGGCCACGGTCTTAACTGGGCAAATGTTCATAAAAGACTAATTCCCCAGATCATTCGAAAAGGCCAAATATATAAAAAATCAAAAAGATGTTCAGGTTTTTTCTTCATTCTCCCTGAAATAGTTTTCTCAAAATTCGAAGAGCTACTGGGTGAAATAGACCACCAGCAATCCGCAAGCAAAAACAATTTATCCATTCTGACATACAAGCTAGATAAAGAAACCGGCGAAGGGTATATCAGACCAATATCACTGACTAAAGTCACCCATTATCGTTTAGATGATATTATTAAGGCCTTCAGTTCAACTGAAAGCTCAAAGCCTGCACTTGAACTTGACGAGAAATTAATGAGAATAAAATAAGGTGATTGGCAGCATGTGCTAATCATGCTGCCAGAACTGTTTTCATAAGTGCCATTTAGAATGCCAAAGCTTCTTGAAACCCTTTCATATGACTAATTCGGCTAGAATCTAGCTGCTTACCAAGCCTGTCAGCTTCCAAAAGATTCCTTATGCCCAGCCCAATACTTTCTGCAAATATAGGAGGAACAGCATTTCCTACCTGTTTATATTGGTCTGCAAGATTCCCAAAAAATTTACATTTATCTGGGAAGGACTGGATTCTCGCTGCTTCTCTAACACTTAAAACCCTATCTTGTGTCGGATGAATAAATCTTCCCCAATGGGGGTCACATTTAGTCAATATGGTACTTCCAATTCCATCTAACTCTAAGCGCCCATACCTTTGTGTATGATCTGACCGTTTCGCTCTCTTCATTCCTGCAGGCAACAAATCATGAGGTATATCTCTCCATGAGCCTCCTTGAGGAATGTAGGGTAATCGCTGAAGATTTGCCTTTCCCAAGCCTGCACATTGGTGGTTGAAAAGTATTTTTTGCCCCTTTCTGAGTTTATTTTGATAAGCTGTTTCTGGAGTTTGACAATAATCCATTTCTTGATTGCCTCCACGATTCAATATCTCAGGCAAATCACTGATAGCATCAGAAACGGATACAAAACCATCCTCGGCATTCTCGAAATTATGCTTTTGATAGACTAGAGACTGCTTATCTAGAGAAGTAGCAAAGTTTGCTCTGCCCTTGATATCAAAAAACGGTTCAGGAAACATGCTTAATGCAGGGGTATTTATTCGATTGGCAAGAAAGATAGTTCGCCACCGCATCTGTGGAACGCCAAAGTGAGGTGCATACAAGATTCGAATATCAGCGTTATACCCGAGGCTTTTCAAACTCTTGAGTATGGAACGAACCGTATCTCCATTTTCAAATGAAATCATTCCCGGCACATTCTCGATTAGCACCGTCTTGGGATTAAATTCCTCAACAAAACGCAAGTAATCCAAGAACAAATGATTCCTTTTATCATCCTTCGATCTAATAGGAGCATTGACACTAAATCCTTGGCAAGGAGGTCCACCCGCAATTAAGTCAAGCTCTCCCTGCTGTAGACCTAAAGATTTTCTAATTTTATGAGGATCTAGCTCCGTAATACTTTCTATCGAAACTTCAGTTCGAGGATGGTTATATTTTAATGATTCAGAAAATACTTCAGACACTTCATTAGCAAATAAAATGTCGAAACCAGCCAGCTCTAAGCCTGTACTCAGTCCACCCGCTCCTGCAAAAAGATCTATAGCTGTCAGCACAGTCTACCTCGAAAACACTGTATACAAGAACAGTATTTTAGCATAATAAGTTTAACCCAAGCCCCGCATTTTACTAGAGTTGGCATAAGACTCCGAGTACTGCCATAACGTGCATTATCCCTATAAAAAAGGAATAAAAACCTACCAACTAACGTGCTGATATGTGAATGCCGCCCATACATCCCATAATGCTTTAATATTTACCATATCCTTCATCTATGCTGACTACAACAAACACCTATAATAGCCTGTATTTCCAATACCACACCGCCGACTTCTCCATCTGTGAAGACATTCCAGATTAGCCCTCGAACTAACCAATGTGCTCAAGTACATATTCTTTCTTTGGTTACTATCCAAGGAGATAATCGTGCAAATCACAACCAACCCACACAGGCTCAATAGTCTGTCACTGCCCACTAAAATTCAACACAATCTGAGAGGGATAGTCATAGATGGACTCAGTGACCAATACGGCGCCGCAATATGGCATGAACCCGACTCTGAGATGGCATCATGAACCGCCGCAAGAAAGGCAACCAGATTTTAAAGACTAAGGCCAAAAGAGCTAAAGCCAAGCTGGCTCCCAAAAGCAACAAAACCAAGTACATCAGTAAAGCTGATCGTGCCAGGTTAGAAGCAGAAGCCAGTCAACATTCATCTATCAATGCAGAAGTTTCTGAAACAGACACTGATCAGCTTTGAGAAAAGGGTCATTCAGGGCAGTTAAACTGCCCTGGCACACCAGACAACCTTGCCCACAACCGGGTTTTCTTCCCGCTTCTTCAAATCCATGCTCCAGCTGGGATACTCAGGATTATCACTGCTTATTTTCAGCTCATGCTGCACCTGCCTGACTCGCTTAGCCATCAGACCGTCTTCAGTCTGAATAAGGTATACCGCTTCACTCTGAACTGACTTCCGAGACATATCCACCAGCACCTGATCACCCTCCTGAAAAGTGGGCAGCATACTGTCACCACTGATGGTAACAAACGCCAGGTTTTCACCAGAAACGCCTAATTGCCGACTCAGAAAAGCTTTATTGAAGGCAAAATAGTCGCTCACTTCTTCACCTTGAACAACTGCCCCCAATCCAGCACTGGCCTGTACATCAAACATGGGAGCAAAAACTATGTCTTTGCTCTCAGAAGAGTTAGATATTTGCCCGCTGTCGTTTTGGTCGCCCGTCAGCAGCCAGTTAAGGTCAACTCTGAATTCGTCATACAGACTTTCCAGATAAGCCATAGAAGGTCGACTGGTACCACGACAGATTTTATAGATATGAGAGGAAGATTTGCCTGTCATTTCGGCAAACTGCTTTTTGTTTCCCTGTGTCAGACGATCCACAATCAACTGAAAACGACGCGCGAAAGCGTTTGCCATACTTTGTTGTATCCTGGATGTGAATAAAGCATCGATTATACAGCAGCGGGTTTAATACTAGCCCGGAAATTTCATAAAGTGTCGAGCTTCTCGCTCTGCTATTTTTTCGGCTGACACATTTTTCCGACATATTCATGCTTATTGCATGGATCTGTTGGAAAAATGCTGTCATGGCGGGAAAAGAGCTAGCGAAAAGCCGACGAGCGATGTTCGTTTCTTTTCGTATACATCAGAAAGCGAACATCTCAGTATTTCAGCAGTCTTTTCCCTGATTAGAGCGGCTTTATGAATTTTCCGGGCTAGGAGGCTGTCAAAGACAGATAAGAAAAGAGCGGCCAAAACAGCCGCTCTTTTCTCTTTTTGACTAAAGTGACCGATTCACTCAGCAGGTGGTTGCCGCTTCAGCGGGTTTTTCTTCTGACTGAATCTGTCTTGAGGCTTTTTTCAGAGCTTCCTGAGCAAATTTTTCAGCCTTTTCTTCCTCTTCAGCGATTCTCATTATCTCGCGCTTGAGATAGAAGCCGGCCAGGCAAAGCATTACACCTGTTACAGACGCAATCAGTGCCAGAGAACCAAACCAGAGAAGCGCAATCACGCCCACCATTTTACGACTGACGTCAGTGGGTGACTCCTTACCATACGCGTACATGGCCAAACGATAAACCTGATTCTGGTTGATCAGACGATTGATTTCAGACTGAATATTTCGCTGATCGTTACGCAATAAAAATACCTTGTCTTCTATATCTACAACCTGAGTATTAATGACGCCCAACTCCTGCTGCTTGCCTTCAACGTACCCTGACAGCTCTTTCTCCTGATTCAGCTTGATGCTCATATAGCGTGAACGACTGTTCTCGGCACTGGCTACAACATCATTCTGAAGCTTCACGTTAGCCGCTTCACGACTCACAATTTCCTGCTTCTTGCTTTCAATACGCTCGTTGATATCAGCAATTCGACCTTCATACTTATTGTTGGTGAACTCGATCTGCTGCTTCATCTGATCTTCCATGTTCGCCTGCTTGGTCAGGGCATCCCCTCCCAGATAGCCTGTAGTAATCTGATCAACTTGTTTGTTCTTATCTGCGATCAGCTTACGGTATTTGCTATCAACAGCAGCACGGGTCAGGAAGTTAGCATCATCCAGCTCTCGAGCCATTTCTGCTTTCAGCGATGCTAACTCATCCAGTAACCGATCTTTTTCAGTTCGGCTATCTGACAGGTTATCCAGCAACAAAGCGGAGAAACGATCTTCAATGCCTTGGCGCTCAATATTCCAGTCTGCATAGTAGCCATCTCGCTGCTCTATCAGATCCTGAATTTCTGTATCCAGTTCTTCCCGGAAAGAATAATCAATACCTGACAGAATAGACTCGGTCTTGGCATTGACCGAATTGATACGGGTTCTGAATGACTCATCAATAGACAGCTGCTGCGACTCAACTTCCTGAGTTAAATCATCTTCTGTAAATACCTGAACCCGTTCCTGCCTTCTATTTAGCAGCGCTATTTCAGACTCAATATTTTCTATATCATTTTTACGGGTATCAATGGCGTAATTGAGGTTGGAAAAATTCCGTTCAAAGCCATTCAGCATGGTTTCAAAGGTGATCAGGCAGAGAAAAGCCACAAAGAAAAGGAACAAGCCTCGCCAGAGCACATTCTTCACCGCCATAAAGGCAAACGTCAGAGGGATCTTGCAGAGCTCGACCACAGCAATGAGCAGAAAAGGTAATCCAGCCACCAGCACGGAGGAATAGTTTCCAATCAGACTGCCCGAATCCTGGTTCAAATAGGAATCATTGGCTGAAATGGAGACAACAATGGAAATGGTTAAACCGATCAGTACGGCAATGACTTCAACAGTCCAAGCCAGACGAATCAAGAAATTTGCGTAGTTCTCATTATACTTCTTGGAAAAGTTCATTTTCTGAACAGCCCTGATTTTTATTGTTAAAATATCTTCCTTAATCTGACTGGGTTAGAAGTGGCTTACATCGCTGCAAATCGACATCTCTCACTCAGCAGTCCGCCCATTGTAACGGCTATCCTACTGATTTAAAGCCGGCTTTTTTTATCAAACCGTTTTTTTTATCAAATAGGTGTCGTGTGAACCTGTTACTACTTAAGTCGCTTGCAACACAAGGGATGACTGTAGACAGAAGAGATGGAACTTTTTTCAGGAAAATAAGACCAAGCCTGCAGAATGCTCGCCATAAGGAAGTGGAATTATGTACCAGACAATCTCATACCCCTGCCATGCAGACTCGAGTAAAAGCTCATTGATTGACCCGGCGAAAAAGCCCTCAACAACCTCCTCTCGTGAGAGTGCGGTGTTAAAACTCAGGCACAAGCTCATAAAGTGTGCGAAGTTGTCAGAGGAGCTGGAAAGCCTGACAGCCGAAGTCCTCTCAACTAAACCAACAACATAGGCTCAGCAAAAAGAGCAGAAAGACTACTTGCACACAGTCAGTGTCATGAAAAATGACTTAAGAGTTCATTCACGTTAGATCCAAAAACAGCTAAAGACTGCTATACCCATTGGATTTCAAGATGCTACTAGGCGACAAGTGAGCGAAGCCCTGTGAGCCTACAAGTAGTAGGTGATCAGGGTGAGCGAACGCTGGCAACAACGTAGCATCTTGAAAGGCGATGGGTATATAGCCATCAATGGTTCAGCCTTTCGCGGCTGGCAGATATAATCAGCCAATGACTTTCCAGCTACGCCCTTATCAAAAAGAAGCTGTCTCCAGTGTGATACAGCATTTTCGCAACAGTGATGACCCTGCTCTCGTGGTTTTGCCCACAGGTGCGGGCAAAAGTCTTGTGATCAGTGAATTGGGGCGTATCGCCCGAGGTCGTGTGCTGGTACTGGCCCATGTCAAAGAGCTGGTTGAGCAAAACCACGCCAAGTATGAAAGCTATGAACTGAAAGCCTCTATTTTCAGTGCTGGACTGGGCAGGAAAGAAGCCTCTGAGCAGGTTGTATTCGGCAGTATCCAATCCGTCGTTAGAAACCTGGATCAGTTTGATGACAACAACTTCACCCTGCTGGTCATTGATGAGTGTCATCGGGTTTCTCTGGAGAAAACCTCCAGTTACCACAAGGTCATTGGACACCTTCAAGCGCTCAATCCAGGGCTAAAAATACTGGGACTGACGGCAACGCCCTATCGCCTGGGTATGGGTTGGCTCTATCAACGTTATCTACCCGATGACAAGAAAGGCACCCAAAGAACAACAGAAAAGCGTTTTTTCAAAAGCTGTATTTATGAACTACCGCTGTCATACATGATAAAAAATGGTTATCTGACACCAGCAACATTGGTCGATGCGCCTGTTGTTTTCTACGACTTTAGTCTTTTATCAAGAGACCGTTTTGGTCGCTACAGTGAGGCTGATCTGAACAAGTTGCTGAAGGGTAAGGGGCGAGCGACACAGCAGATCATTACCCAGGTATTAAAAGAGTCGGAAGACAGAAAAAGTGTCATGATTTTTGCGTCTACCGTGGATCATGCCCGGGAAATCATGGGTTATCTGCCAGAATCTGAATCCGCTTTGATCATTGGTGATACGGCTACTCAGGACCGGGACAATCTGATTCAGGCTTTCAAGGCCCAAAAAATTAAATATCTGGTTAACGTTTCCGTTTTGACCACAGGCTTCGATGCACCTCATGTTGATTTGATCGCCATTCTTCGCCCTACTGAGTCGGTCAGCCTTTATCAACAAATCGTAGGTCGGGGGCTTCGTCTGGCAGATGACAAGAAAGATTGTCTGGTCATGGATTTTGCCGGTAACCGCTATAACCTGTTCAGTCCGGAGATAGGCAGTCCAAAGCCGGATTCAAAATCAGTCCCTGTCACAGTCCCCTGCCCGGCCTGCGGTCATGAAAACAGCTTCTGGGGCATTGTAGACAGTGATGGCGATCTGGTTGAGCACTATGGCCGCCGTTGTCAGGGAATAGAAGAGTTCGAAGGTGAAATCGTTCAGTGTGACTTTCGCTATCGGTTCAAAGAGTGCCAGGAATGCGGTGCCGAAAACGATATTGCCGCCCGAAAGTGTCATCAATGCAGCAAAGCGCTCATTGATCCGGATAAAAAACTGCGCGACGCTCTTAACCTTAAAGATTGCATGGTTCTGCGCTGCTCAGGTATGACGTTGGAATCTGACGCCAAAGGAAATACCTCCAGAATCAAGATCACTTACTACGACGAAGACGGTGCTGCCGTTAATGAGTTTTTCCGTCTGGACACTCCTGCCCAACAAGGTGCTTTTTACCATCACTTTGGCAAACATGCGCTGATTAACCGGGCTGAACCTTTCAGGGCAAAATCTGTGGACGCTGTTATCAGTCAACGAAAGAAATTTCGAAAACCGGACTTTGTGGTTGCTCAAAAAGAGAAACATTACTGGTCGGTCATCGATAAACTCTTCGACTATGAAGGTAATTACCGAAAGGCCTATGAGGCAGAATAAGCATTTTGTTACTTAATGTTTTCCTTCAAGATGAGGCTTCAACTGACTACCCAACCAGGGAGTAATCATTTTGAATGAGCTCAAAAAAATAGTTGTTGCTTCAGTACTGTCAGTTTCAACCACAGGACTTTCAGTGCAGGCCAGGGCTGATGATTACACCATTGATACCAGAGGGATCCATTCCTTCATAAATTTTAAAGTCAATCTACTTGGCTATAACTGGTTGCATGGCAACTTTACAAACTTTGGCGGTGACTTCACTTTTGATGGAGAAGATCCGTCAAAATCCAGGATGGATGTTATTATCAAAACGGCTTCTATCGACAGTCACCATACTGAACTGGACAAACATCTGCGTAGCAGTGAGTTTCTGGATGTCAGCACTTTTCCTGAAGCCCATTTTGTCAGTACTCACATTGAGTCCACTGATGGAAACAATGCCAGGATTTATGGCGACTTCACCCTGAAGGGCATTACCAAAGAAGTCATCATTGATGCCGTCAAGGAGAATGAGGACAAAGATACATCAGGTCACTATCGAACTGAGTTTAGTGGTACGACTACTCTCTCCCTGAAAGACTTCAAAGTGGTAAATCTGGGCCCGGTATCTCCGACTATAGATATCACTCTGGAGGTTGAAGGTATTCGTCAGTAACTCATGCTATACCCATTGGATTTCAAGATGCTACTAGGCGACAAGTGAGCGAAGCCCTGTGAGCCTACAAGTAGTAGGTGATCAGGGTGAGCGAACGCTGGCAACAACGTAGCATCTTGAAAAACGATGGGTATATGTCCCTAAACATATTTCTATTGGCGACCATGAAGGTAATTACCGAGAGGTCTATGAGTCTTAATAAGACTTGTGTCGTTCATTGGTTTACTTCAAGATGAAACGTCAATCTGTCATCAATCTATTGAAACAAGAGGAGGACCCACTTTATGTGTGAATTAAATTTTGCACACTTCTTTGGGCATAAAGGCCGCTCAAGCTTTACCGGTATCGTGCTGCGATAACCCTGCTTGAGCGGAATAAAAGACTGAAAAAGCACTAGAGTTCATTCCCTCTGGCTTACCAGGTTATCGTCAGCAATGTATGACGAAGGCATGCCTATGCCTGTAAATCTTGAGTAAGCAATGAGCACTTTACTATCTGCACAATCTATCTCCTATGATCTGACTTCCGGCCCACTGCTGGAGGCGCTTTCGTTCACCCTGAAAAAAGGCGATCGAATAGGTCTGATTGGCCACAACGGTTGTGGGAAAAGTACCTTATTAAAACTTCTGACCGGACAATTGTCTGCCCGTTCCGGGTCAATAGCCCTGTCGAAGCAATGCATTATGGCTGCTATTGAGCAGCATCTTCCGGATTCTGTTTGCCAGCTCACGTTGATTGATGTCATCAAGGCTCAGTTGCCAGAAGCCACCCGGGAAGATGATGCCTGGAAAGCAGAGCTTCAACTTTCGGAAGTCGGCTTTTCAGAACAAGACTGGTCATTACGAGCGGCCACTCTCAGTGGTGGCGAGCACACCCGGCTGATGCTGGCGCGGGCCCTGATTCTGGAACCCGATCTGTTGGTGCTGGATGAACCCAGCAACCACCTGGATTTACCGACTCTCCTCTGGCTCGAACAGTTTCTGAAACAGTGGCAAGGCAGCTTTGTACTGGTCTCTCACGATCAGAGATTACTGGATCAGGTGACCAACACTACCTGGATTCTCCGCGCAGGCCAGATACATTGTTTCCGACTTCCCTGCTCTCAGGCCAGACAGGCCCTGGAAGATCAGGATGAAGCGGATCGCCTGAAACGCCTGTCAGAACAGAAAGAGATCGACCGTATCGAAAGCAGTGCCAAACGGCTGGCTCACTGGGGCAAGGTATACGACAACGAAGATCTTGCTCGCAAAGCCAAAAGTATGGAGAAACGCATCGATCGTTTAAAAGATCAGCAAACCGATCAGCCAGCCATCTCACCCTGGCAGTTGAAGCTCAACGGTGAAGCCTTGAGAGCAAATCGATTGCTTGCTTTGAATAATCTGGATGTAAAACCTGCGATTGATGCCAAAACACTGTTCTCACTCCTGGAAAAGCAGGTCAAAAGCGGTGATCGGATAGCCATTATCGGACGAAATGGCTGTGGCAAATCCTCACTGATTCGTCAGCTCTGGTCGAGCTTTCATAATCACGGAAACGAAGCCATTCATCTGCATCCTCGCTGCCGACCCGGCTATTACGACCAGTCTCTTCAACAGCTCAAGGATGAAGACAATCTGATAGAAGCATTGCGTCAGTTTGCTCCATTACCTGATGAACAGCGGAAAATGGCTCTGATCAGTGCAGGATACGCCTATGACCGACACGACCAGAAAGTTTCTCAACTGAGTGGTGGTGAGCGTTCAAGGCTCCTGTTTATAGGTCTGTCTCTGGCTCAATACCATTTGTTGATGCTGGACGAGCCCACTAACCATCTTGATCTGGAAGGTAAAGATGAGCTGGCTGAAACACTGCAAGCCTTTGCCGGTGGCTTCCTGATGGTCAGTCATGATCGAGACCTGATAGAGAAAAGCTGTAATCGCTTCTGGCTGATCCATCAAGGCAAGCTGGAAGAATTTCATGACCCTGAGCAGGCTTATTCGACACTGATAGCTTCAGCATCAGATGTCGTTCAATCCTCTCAGAGGATTTCTTTTTCTGAGGAACAGACAAATCACTCGAAAGATGAAGAATCTCTTCTGGAACGATTGATAGAGCTGGAGACAAAACTTCAGGATGATCTGGCCAGAAAACCCAGACACCAGAAGCCTGAGAAACAACAGTCCTGGCAACAGGAAATCAGTCAGATTCAGCACCAGTTGAATCTGAATTAACCCTATGCGCCAGCGAACCGGCTGGCGCTTTTTTTCATCTTTGGTGCATTTTCATAAACAAACGCACCGAAGCACTTTCTTTCTCTACAATTTAATTCTTCCAGAATTAACCACCCAGCAAACAATTAACTTATTAAAAATCAGTAAGTTAAAAGAAAAATTAAAAGTTAGGCATCTTTTTTGCGTTTCAGGACTCGTCGAATAAGAAAAACAGCGAGAAGGAACTATGGCTTATATCGAACCCAATGAGTTTGTCACAAAAATGGTGGACTCTGGCGAATCCAAGGTCTTCATGTCGACCAAAGACACGTTTATCAGAGCCTTCATGGCAGGGGCTATTCTGGGTCTGGCCGCTATCTTCGCCATTACAGTCACTATCAAGACTGGCTCGCCACTGGTCGGAGCTCTGCTGTTCCCGATTGGTTTTATCATGCTGTACCTCATGAAGTTTGACTTGCTGACCGGTGTTTTCACTCTGGTACCTCTGGCGTTAATTGATAAACGACCCGGTGTGAATATGAACGGACTGCTCAGAAACTGGGGACTGGTTTTTCTGGGTAATTTCGCCGGCGCCCTGACCACCGCTTTTTTTGTGTCGTTTATTTTGACCTATGGCTACAGCATTGATGGCGGCGCAATTGCAGCGAAAGTCTCAGCTATTGGTGAGTCGAGAACGCTGGGTTATCAGGAACATGGTCTGGCAGGCTGGCTAACCATTTTTGTGCGGGGAATGCTGTGCAACTGGATGGTTTCCATGGGCGTTGTCGGCGCCATGATCTCAACCTCTGCAGGTGCCAAGATGGTAGCTATGTGGATGCCCATTATGCTGTTTTTCTTTATGGGCTTTGAGCATTCTATTGTCAATATGTTCCTCTTCCCCTTCTCCATGATCATGGGTGGTGAGTTTACTGTAATGGATTACCTGATCTGGAATGAGCTGCCGACCGCTCTGGGTAATCTGGCAGGAGGTTTTCTCCTGGTTGGCCTGCCATTGTATCTGACTCATGTCAGAACCAGCCCAGAACGCGAACTGGCTTAAAGTAGCGGAATATAAATCATGAATAAGCTGGAAATGACAGAAGCTATTGTGCTAGCCAAAGCTGAGAAACAACTGACCTGGGAGCAACTTGGGAACGACTTGAGTTGCTCTCCAGTTTGGCTGGCATACACTTGTCTGGGTATGAACAGTGCGCCAGAGGATAAAGCTCTGGCTATTGCGGAATACCTGGGGCTGGGTGCTGAAGTGGCAGAAGCTCTAAAAACTTACCGGGAAAATTATTTTTACCCTTTAAAGCTTGATCAACAAAGTCTGAAAGTCGAGTCGGGCGTTTCTATTATCAGTCTTGCTCTTAGCTACCATAATGGACAACCTCTCTACCTCTTTGCCAGTTCATCTACCAAAGATGAAAAATTTGCTCCCGCGCCAGTAAAAATGATCAGTTTGAGTGCTGACGGTAAACGGGCAGAGCGCCCGGATGAAGCACCATTTGCCAAAGTCCTCCAATTTGCCAGCCTCGACTGGGAAGCGAATGGAGCTCCAACGGGTAAAGGGTTAAAAGCTGACATTACCTACCTTTCGGCAGAAACCTTACCAGATATCAACGGAACTCTAGTTGGACACATGCATCATAACCACATTGGAGTCTTCCATGATTCCTACCTTGTCAGCGCCAATGTTGAAGAATGGATTAGAAATCTGGGTGGAGCAGAAAAGCTGTCACAGGCTAATTTTGGCCCAGAGAAATATAACGAGCTGTTTGAAAAATCAAGCCAGGATCAACTAACCCCTCCCATACTTCCCCTTCATAGCCAGATCACACGCATTGTAAACTTCGTCTACACCGAGGCGGCAAATATGCGGCCCAACTATTACAGTATTTACAGCCGTATCGTGAGCCCAATGATTGTAAAGGAAAAGCCCTCACCTAAAACGTTATGGTATGATCCATGCCAATGGCTATTTGCTATTGGCATGGTGTCATCTCACACCTTAAGTCAAAAAATCAGTTTCTTGACATATCCTGAAGAGATTTCTGCACTTTTACTGCAAATAGAAGAACAACACTGTCGTAGAATAAGAATATGATCTGGATTGTCGCTCTCATTGCTCTGATAATTATTGGTAACTTCATCTGGCTTTTACCTCCCAGGTCAGAAAGACGACGCATGAAGCTCAGGAACAAAGCAATCATGTCAGGCCTCACCTGCCGGGAAATCAAAGACAAAGATCTTTTGCCGGAGGCTGCCGATTATGAACAGGGACCCTGGCTTGAGTATTCCATTGTGTCTCTCACTGAAGACGATGACCCCACCATTGTTCTGGAAAAATCAGCCAATAATCACTGGCCAGAAAACAATGCCGTTAGCTCTGTAATACTTTCTAAACTCCCCCATTCCGCTGTCAGGGTGACCTTCAGGACTGGCTGTATAGCCGTACTCTGGAATGAAGATGGTGAACTGGAAGATGTTCAAAGCATTACTGATTTTCTGGTCAGCATTGCTGTCACAGAAGCTAAGCCTCAACCCCAGACATAAACATCTTCTGGTAAAACTTTTGCTAACGCTATTCGACGAGAAACCCAAAATCAGACATTCCGTTTATCGATAAGCGGGATGTTGCTTAAGAGCCTTTATGAGCTGCATTTTCGTGGTAAATCGTGCCTTTCAGCACTATTCGGGTTAAGGTACTGAACTTAAACAGCAATGAATAACAGGATTTTTTCATCCATCGTCCGGATGCAAAATTCACAATAAAAAAGCTGAAAACAAACACCAGAAGGAAATCAGTTCAGGATCCCTTATGAGTGAAGTCTGTGTCATCATTGGTGCCAGCCATGCCGCTGCGCAACTTTCAGCCAGCCTGAGAACCGAAGGTTGGGAAGGCGAAATTCTGGTTATTGGCGATGAAGCCTATCTTCCCTATCACCGCCCTCCTCTTTCAAAGACCTTTCTTTCCGGTGAAAAAACCATTGAGCAAATCCAGATTCGTCCAGCTGCTTTCTATGAAAAGCAGAATATCCAATTCAAGCTGAATACCCGGGTCGAAGCCATTGATCGGGAAAAGAAGTCCCTGACTCTCAATACCGGAGAAACGATTCAATACAGTAAATTAGCCTTATGCACAGGCTCTCGTCCAAGAATACTGCCATTAGAAGGAAGTCAGCTACCTGGCGTACATTATCTCAGGGCAGCGTCAGACATTGAGGGTATTCAATCCAATATTGCGTCAGGTAAAAAAGCGGTAATTGTTGGGGGTGGATATATTGGTCTGGAAACCGCTGCGGTACTCAGAACACTGGGTCTTGAGGTTACCATACTGGAAATGATGGACCGGGTTTTACAACGGGTCACCGCTCCGGAGATTTCAGCCTTTTATCACCGGATACACACCGAAGAAGGTGTGACAATCAAAACGGGCACTGCAATAAAAGCCATTGAAGGCAACGGCAAAGTAGAGAGTGTTATCTTAGATGACCAAAGTCGTCTTGAAGCCGATCTGGTTATTATAGGGGCTGGTATTGTGCCTAATGTGGAGCTCGCAGAAAAAGCAGGTCTGGAAGTCGATAACGGTATTCTGGTGAATGAGCTGGCTACAACATCGGACTCTGATATTGTGGCAGCCGGGGACTGCACCAACTTCCCAAACCCTCTCTTTAACAAGCGAATGCGTCTGGAATCGGTACCCAATGCGATGGAACAGTCCAGAAGTGCGGCGGCCTCTATCTGTGGGAAAGAAAAAGTCTATGCAGCTCAGCCCTGGTTCTGGTCTGACCAGTACGATATGAAACTACAAATTGCCGGTCTTAGCGAAGGCTACGAACAAGTTGTTATTCGGGGAGACTATGAACAGGGCAGAAGCTTTGTTGCCTGGTACCTGAAAGCAGGAAAAGTACTGGCTGCGGATTGTGTCAATCGTGGCAAAGAGTTCATGACTGCCAAAAAGCTGATCCAGTCAGGCGTCACAGTCGATGCCAGTAAACTGGCAGACGACGCCATTGACCCTAAAGAATTACTGCAATAACCAGCCAAGCGTATGTCTTCTTATGAGGGTGCTGCCAAAAAACCAAATGAGCGGCATTCTCATGATAAAGCGCTGATAGAGTGAGGATATCCGATGCCAATCATCAATTACGTAACCCATGACGGTAATCAGTTCGAAGCTGACGTTGATGTCGGTAAAACAGTTATGGAAGGCGCTACAGAGAATATGATCGACGGTATTCTCGCAGAGTGTGGGGGTGCCTGCTCCTGTGCTACCTGTCATTGTTATGTTGATGAGAAGTGGGGCCAGATCACTGGTACCGCCGATGGCATTGAAAAAGAAATGCTGGAAGTGGTCAATGAGCCCAAAGAAACCAGCCGTTTAAGCTGCCAAATGACCGTTACTGACGAGATGGACGGTCTGGTAGTCCACCTTCCAGAATCTCAGTACTGATTTTTTATATGGGCCCGGGAGACAATCCCAGGCTCTCATTTTTCATGCAGTGAGCATCCATCCTTGAGGCCCATTGAATCTGATCTACTCTGTAGGTTTTTTCTCAGATTCGATGGGTTTCAGTGCATCAAATTTTCACACACTCGTTCTACTTTCTGGTGATGACCTGCCTGACTCTGTTGTTGACATGCTCGGGTCAATTTGCGAATGCTTCTGAACAGCAGCCACCTGATTTTAAAAAGATTGAACATACGCTTCTGGACTATTTGATTGAAGAGAGTCTGGTTGAAGAAAAAGCGCCTTGGTTGGAAGAGTTCAGGGCGATCACTTCAAAAGGCAGTGTGGGGCAGCCTTTACTCTCTGATCTTGAAGATCTGGTTCACAGCTATTCAGCCCGATCCGATATTTTTGAGACGATTGCCCCACTCTATCTCATGCTCCTGTCTCCAGCTGACCTTTTTCGGGGCATTGATTTCTTTTCTCAATTAAAAGAGTTAGCAGCCCCCGTTCCTGACAGCATTTTCGCCTACCTTAATACGTTGTTTCAGGAAGAAGCCTGGTTATTGAGAACGCTTGATCAGTATCTTGTGCAGGAGGTGGCGGACTTTCCTGAAGAACAGGCTCTTCAATGGTTCCATGAAAAACTGCTGGAACAGAGACAGGTACTGTATGAGGGTATAACTACGCTGGAGCAGACATCTCATAGTGAAAATAAAGGCGCTCTACGCCACTTTCTAGTGGCGCTGTTAATGATCAGGCAGCCTTTTCTACGCTGGCCCGCAGCAGATCGTTACTTGTCAGATCAGCAAACGATCAGTCCAGATCACCTACGAACGCTAACGCTTTATCGTTCATTATTGCGACTCAGGTTTGCACCTCATGAAAAGGGTGCTAACCATGAAACGGATCGTAATTTCCTGGGTATGAAGCTGTTTGCATCGGCGGGTGAAATGCCAACACTTCAGGACGAGGTGGATCGTTTTCTGGAAAGGCTTGAGAGCATTGAGCAGAAGCAGGCTTCATGGAAAGAGCACTATGAAGCGATAAAGGATCAGCAACAGCACGTTCTTGAACAGTGCGAGGAACAGTCGAAGCTTCATGATGAACTCGATCAGCGTTGCAAAGAGGTCATAAGGGTCAACAATCAGCAGATTAACACCTGTAACGACGAATATGACCGAAATCATGCTCCTGGAATCAATGAATGCAACCAGCAAAATAAAAAGACAGCCGAAATAAACCGGATTGTAAGCCACAGAAATAAAGTCAAGGCAGAACGAAAAAACCTGATGTTTGACTGGTGGCAGCGTTGCAGTGGCTGGAATTACCCATGCCCCAATGGTCGGGCTCGAATCTGCTACCCCTTTGATATCCCCAATCACGGTTGCTGGCAATGGGCCGTCACGGAGCAATTGTGGCTGGATGAACACGGCGGATGGAAGACAGAGTACAATACCTGGCAATCAGAAGTCAGTTATTGGAGCCAAGTCTGTGACCAACGACGTAATGCACTGAGTACCTGGAAATCCCGATGTCTGGGCTTGGAATCGTCAGCCTCAAAACAAAATGCCCAATGTCGTGACGAGAAAAGTGTCTCGCAGGCATTATTGAAAGACTGCCAGAGTCGATTAAGTGATCTTTCAAAACAGAAGACAGAGCTGAATGAAGAAAAAGCAGACCTGAACAAAGACTATGAAACTTATCTTCAAGAAAAAAGCGATCTCAGAGCGCGCATAGTCACCCTGCAGGACGAGCTCGAGAGCATCCAGCCGGTAGAGGGACATTGTCGTGCTGATGACTGCCTGAAGCTGGGTTTTCCACAGGCGGAGTGGGATGATTTTGCCAATGTTGCCGGTGAAGTCTATTTGGCTATGGCGGGGCCAGGGGGTAAGCTGAAGGCTGCTTCAGCACTGCTCAGGAAAGTTATACAGACTGGGGGAAGGAAAATATTCCCACATACAGCCGACATACTGAATAAAAATCTGGGAAGAAATCTACCCCCTCGGGAGTGGGGTAGGGCACTTGAAAAGCTGAAAAATTGGGAACGGTTGCCACCAAAGCACCATGGAAAAATTTACGACAATGGAGACTATGCAGACGATGCAGGTAAAATACTGGGAAATATTGATGATTTCGTAAGATAGAGTACTATCACTGCGGTGGCACTTGGCCGGAAGACACCACTTTATATTGTTTATTTTCACCAACTCCTCGCTCCGACACCCAGCCTTCAGACAGATAAGACTGGTAATACTCGTCAAACTCAGCTTCTGTGTCAAATGAATAACCACGCCCATCAATGTTATCAAGAAGCTCTGTCCAGACAGCGATAGAACCAGATTCATGGTAGGTAATCTGGGAGACCTCCCAAGAGAAATAATCCCCAACTTCAGAGTTATTGAATTTCATATATTCGCCAATCCGGGGAATAGTCTGACATTCTATTACTTTCGTCAGCTGAGCCCACCGAGTTTTACTCGCCAGCCAGATACTGAACTCAATTCTATACATGCACTATCTCTAAACCAAAGGAAATCAACAAAGCCAGAATAAAAGGTGACATAGAAAGATCAAAACCTCCATTAAAAGAGCAAATAACTTTATGGTCCTGGTTCAGTCACTGCCATTCAGTGGCTGATGCGGTTGCTAAACTCAAACCCATCAACCTGCCATCATGGCGCAAAATTGAAATAAGGATTGATCATATTATATCTGGCCACCAGAAAGGCGGTGCCAGAATCATGAAAGGCTCAAACAAAAGTCTATTTCCTGAAACCATGTCAAGAGATGAAATTGAGAGAACCATCCGGCAGGCTTACCGGTACGGTAAACGTATCGAAACCCTGAAATCTGATGGTGATCGGATTCTCGTGCACGGCAATGGCATTGATATATGGATCGACAAAGCAACCAAGGCTATTACGACAGCATACCCGAAAATGAGAAATTAATATGAGCAGAATTTTAATATGTACAAAGCCAAGCTCTTATATGAGATTCAGTGACTTGACAACAGGTATCATTTTATTTGACCTTTCAGGTTATCAATTTCCTAGTAAAAACTGGGACGATTTCGTTGTTACTATTATGGGGTGGTGGCTTCGTGCAATTATTGACCTGAAAACAGGAGCTTCCAGAAAGGAAGAGCTGTATTTCATGGATGGTCCCTATTTAGTCACTGTGGAAAAACGGAATACATCCATGTGCAGTCTTTTTTTTATGGAAAGGGATATTGCCGTTTTAAAAACTGTTGACCTATATCCGCTCGATGACCTGGCAGACAGCCTGCTCTCTGCAGCACAACAGGTTTACTCAACTTGCCTGGAGCATCAGTGGCAAGACGAAGACAAGGATGTCAAATACCTGAAAGAGCGTATAGACCAGCTGTCAGAGCTATACCCTGACCTTGGAACTGAATGTCAGGCTTAGTCAGTTTACCCGAAAAACGGCCAATACTATGACGAGAAAATTCGGTTCTTTTACCTGTTTGCTGATCATTTCAGCCCCTCCTGCCTGAGAGGGTGTCTTAAAAGCCAAAATTCAAACCCAGTGAGGCGCTTTGCTCGGTGTAGAATGACACTTCATTGGGACTCTTTCCCAGCTGTCCATTTTTTCTATAAATGGGTGACACTTCTCAAACAACGCCCAGAGAAGCCAGTTGTACCATAAAATAGCGTAAATATTGGCCTTTACAGCCCTACTCAAGTTGTAAGCCAGCAAGTGCAAACCAAATTCCAGTTTAACCTTTTCCAGCCCCTTGCGACGGAAGCGGTTTAATCCCTGTACATCCCGTAAATAGGCAAACACAGGTTCAACCATCGCCTTCCTTTTGCTGAAAGACTTTTTGGCTTTCGGATGCTGCATAACCTGCCTCAGTGCATCTTTAGCATCATCCATTGCATAGCGCTTTATGCGCCGCCCCTTCTTATTGCTCGTGCATTTATCTTTGAGAAGGCAGCCTTCGCAAGGCCCATTGCCATATATCTTCTGCTCCTTTGTGCGAGCGCTCCCTTTTATCTTACCAATGGGAGTCAACTCTTTTCCTGCAGGGCAACGATAAACGTCATTGGTTTCATCGTAATAAAAATGTCCCTTCTGGAACTTTTTGGATTCTTTGGGTTTGCCTGGTTCTTTACCCTCAGGGCATAGCAGGCTGATATCGTGCTCCAGACTGGTTGCAATGACTTCATCATTAAAATAACCAGCATCCAATAGCATTTCATCGACTGGTTTACCCGTGATCTGCATTGACTGATCAAGCATTGGATTTACGACAGTAGTTTCATTGGTAGGGTCTACAGCCTGAGCCAGTACCACCCGCTTGTTATTAGCTAATACGGATGGCTTGTAACTCGTTGTGTACCCTCGCCCCCGTTTCATCTTTTGGACAACAGCTTCAGGCTCTGTAGGGCTTACGACAGCACTTTCTGACTTACCGTTCTTCTTTCGCTTCGCGTTGCGTTCAACGACTGCTTCGAGAGCACTGCTGGCCATCTCCAGATTCTTTTGGCTTTCAGGGCAATCTGGATGGTTGTCAGCTTGCGTTTGTGCTGCTTCATGCACCTGTTGCGCAGCTTCCTGCTTCATCAGGTTGTAATTTGAGCAAGCGGCTTCTATAACGGTCCCATCACCAGCCAGACAACTTCCATCGGAGTCTGTTTTTTTGAGAACGGCTCGTGTCAGGCTTTCAAAGAAAGCACCGGTCATGGACTCGCTGTGCATATTGATGAAGCGACCAATAATGGCATGGTCTGGAAAAATCCCTCCGGTAACCCACATACAGCCAAGATCGACACGGGCTAATCGTTCCAGAGTTCTCAACGAGGTAATGCCTTGCATAATGCCATAGAGAATCAAACCCATCATATTACGGGGTGAATAAGGAGGACGTCCTTCTAATGCATACCTTTGCTCAAAATCAGACCAGTCCTGTTCATCAAGAAGGGATGCAACGGTAAAAGGTGTTTTTTGACCGGTTAGTTCAAGGTGCTCTTTCAGGTTAGTGTTGCCAAGAGTGATTGCGTTGGGGTCAGGAGCAACAAAACGTCGTTTGCCTGTTTTGTTGGCTGATCTTTTGGATTCATCCTGTTTTTTGTGATCAGAACTACTGGCTGTACCTGAAAAAATATCGAGCTGTGGAGCAGTATTAATTTTTATTTGAGTTCTTGTCGTCATGCTGAAGCCGGTAAAGCTACTTGAATATACAGATTACCGGCTTGTAGTAGGTTTTGCGACACCCTCCTGAGGTAGAGGGACATTGTCGTGCTGATGACTGCCTGAAGCTGGGTTTTCCACAGGCGGAGTTGAATGATTTTGCCAATGTTGCCGGTGAAGTCTATTTGGCTATGGCGGGGCCAGGGGGTAAGCTGAAGGCTGGGAAGAAAATTGTTGAGCTGGTCAATAAACTACCTCGATACACAGGAATTAAACCTAAATATCATGTAAATAAAGCTCATGTTAAAGGTAGCAAAGAATTTAACACCAACAAGACTCCATTGCCTGATGATGCAGCTGATGTATACAAAAGATCAGTACCTGATGATCCAGTTAATGCAAGGCATTGGTATGGTTTAAACAAAAATGGTGTTATCTATAGATTCTCAAATGCAAATGATGGAACAATGCACTTTAGTGGAAGAAGTGATTCTGGTAACGGAATCAGAAGTATCACAAAGTATGCAGAGCAACGTTTGAGGGATTTATGATGACAATTGTTGGAAATAGTTCAATCTTTTCGATTGAATGGAGCTTAACTAAAAAATGTTGTGATGGAAATCAGTATGCAAATTTTTGCTTTTGGGTGAATAATCAAAAACTAGGAAACTTTGAAGAGGAAGTTATATTATCCTCAACGATAAAATATCTAGAAATCTTTTTGGATAATTGTTCAAACCGAACTATAAATTTTCTATCCGGGCTTACTAAAGAAGAAATTTTTGGCTATATATATGATGGAGTTATGCATACTCTCCCTTCAGGGGAAAATAAACTTCATGAATCTATTGCACGAGCTGAACCTGAAAAAATCGAAGACTATAGATACCTTAGTCAATTACGTAAAATTTTTCACTTAGATGATGTGGGTGGTTCAGCTTTTTGGGATAAGTATAATGTTATCCTGTTTAACGATTTGTATTTGAAGGTTCAACGTATAATCTGGAGAAATCTAAGTGATATGAGCTTGCATGAATTTACAATCCCAGAGCACTATTTTGATGATGTCGCCAGAATGTTTTTGTATGAATCAAATCGAATTTGAGAGATTGACAATCCCCAGCAACATTTATGCAGAAGCATCTAGTAAAACCCACTCAGCAGCTCGTTCGGCAATCATCACGCAGGCAGCATTGGTGTTTCCGGATACCAATGTAGACATGACAGAAGCATCTGCCACCCGCAACTTCTCACCCCATGCACTTTCAACTTAGATGAAAAAACCGCTTCAGGATCACTGCCCATTTTGCAGGTGCCTACCGGATGGTAAACACTGATGGCATGGGTGCGAATGTAATCCAGAATCTCGTCATCACTCTGAACATGTCCGCCAGGCAGACTTTCTCCTGTGATATGTTCAGCATGAAGTCTATTTTCTTGAAAAAAGAACCAATGATGGTAGGGGAGTTCGTTTAAATATGGATCATACATTCAAAACTTTTCTTGATTGAGGGATGGTATGAGTAATTTCATTGAGGTGGTTTTTGAAAATATAGATAAAAAATCTGTTAAACCATTGATAAAATTATTAGGTGATAGATCTTATAAAATTATTGCCATAAACTGTACTGAAGATATCAAAAACATGAAAAAAGATGAGATATCGAATGAGGCTCTTAATCATTTTTTAGAACTAAACTGCGATGCCAGTATCTCAATTAATGCAGAAGCACTTGTATTAGAAGAACTAGTCTTACCTGAAGTATTCATACGAGTAGTGAAATATGAAAGTAAATACGATATTGATTTCAGTTTTAATTCTAATGAAATTGAAAATATAAGTATCTCAACTTTTATTAATGAGTTACATGAATGTGCGAAAAATCTTTCTTATAGATATTGTGTAGAAAACGTCTACGGGGGTATGGAACCAGCCTCAGACGAAAAGACTCGCTTTTTCACCGGTTCTAAACCAGGTCCTTTAATGCCCTGAACAACTATTGTTAAATTCTTGACCCACTACCGCAACAATAATCGATCAAGAAGCATCCTTTAGAGCCCACTCAGCAGCCCGTTCGGCAATCATCACGCAGGCAGCGTTCGTGTTTCCGGATATCAGAGTTGGCATGACAGAAGCATCTGCCACCCGCAACTTACTCACCCCATGCACTTTCAACTTTGAAGAAACAACCGCGTCAGGGTCCTTACCCATTTTGCAGGTGCCTACCGGATGGTAAACACTGATGGCATGAGTGCGAATGTAATCCAGAATCTCGTCATCACTCTGAACATGTCTGCCAGGCAGACTTTCTCTTGTGATATGTTCAGCCACTGGCTGCTGGGCGAAGATCTTCCGCTGCCATTTCACGGCCTCAATCATGGTTTTACGATCATGCTCCGTACTCAGATAATTGGCTCTGATTTCAGGATGGTTCAGCGGGTCACCATTGATAATATTCACTGAGCCCCGACTTTCCGGCCTGAGCTGGCAAGCCGTCGAAGTAATGGCTGGAGTTTTCGACGGCACGACCTGACCTTTTGCATTGGTCGTTCCGGAAGCCGGGGCAAAGTGAATCTGAAGATCAGGACGAAGCTGATCTGGTGTGCTTTTTACAAAGGCCAGGCTATGAGCCGCAGCCATGGACAAAAATCCCTGCCTTTTAGTGACATAACGGAACAGTTCACGGATAAAGTTCAGAGGTTTCAGATTGTCATTGGCGGTTCCAATGGCTCCTACGTCTGTTACTACATCGACTGTCAGGTGATCCTGAAGGTTCTGACCCACCCCCTTGAGTGCATGCTTTACTGAAACACCGGCCTTTTTCAGCACTGCCTCAGGACCAATACCCGACAACTGAAGTATTTGGGGGCTGTTAATAGAGCCCGCACTTAAGATCACTTCTTTACTGGCAGAAAAATTCAGGGTCTGCCCTTTTCGTGTACATCGAACCCCCTGAACTTCATGACCTTTAATCTCCAGAGCCTCTACCTGAACCCGGGTCAAAACCGTCAGGTTCTTCCTGCTCAGGGCAGGTGTCAGAAAACTTCTGGAACAGCTGGCTCTGCGCCCTTTCTCATCAATATTAAACTGTCCATAACCAATACCTTCCTGCGCTTCGCCATTAAAATCCAGATTCTCAGTGAGTCCGGCTTTCATGGCTGACTGGCAGTAAAGTTCTGTCAGTGGGTGATGGAAAGTACCGCCTCTTACAGAAAGCTCTCCATCTGTCCCGTGGTATGCGTCCCTTCCACGACTGTTTCGCTCACTGACTTTGAAGTAGGGCAGCACCTCGTCGTAAGACCAGCCTTCACAAGGCTCACTCCACCGATCGAAGTCTTCTTTCTGACCCCGGATATAAATCATGCCGTTAATAGCACTGCATCCTCCCAGCACTTTTCCTCGAGGCCAGGATATACGACGATTGTCTAACTGAGCTTCTGGCTGGGTGCTGTAACCCCAACCCAGAGAAGGAATGGACATTGCCTGCGTGAACCCCAGAGGCAAGTGAATCATTGGATTCGAATCCTTACCCCCAGCTTCCACCAACAGCACCTGAAAACGTCCACAAGCACTGAGGCGATTTGCTAGTACGCAACCGGCACTGCCTCCTCCCACTACGATAAAGTCATACTGCCGCTGCATACTCACCCCACTCTCACATCAACACTCAAATCAGCACTCGACTCAATCAACAATATCTCTCAGTGCAAACTCACCGGGATTTTGTCCCAGGGAATCGCCCGGTCAAAACCAGCAAAGAATTGAGTTGCAGCTTTCTGGTCACCCGAGATACTCAGAGCTTTAACCGCCACCAGCTGATCTACGGTTCTCATGCCTAAAGTCAGCCCCAACAAAGGCCTCTTGGCTGCTTTCACAGTAAAATCAACTTTCTCTGGTACCTGGTTGTGAAACTGTACGACACTTCTCCTCAGTTCCAGTGCATACTTTTCACCGGATGGCAGTTCAAAAGCACCGGTAATTTCCAGCTCGGCTGTTTTGACAGGATCAACCCTAACGGCCATGTGCTGCAGAACAACGCTGGCTGGCATTGCCGCCATAACACCACTGGAGCGGGTATTTAAGGGCCTTGGAGCCTTACCTTCCATTTCAAGAGCAGAGCTGAGGTAGAAGTTTCTCCAGTTCACATTGATCTGATCGAACGCCAATGGACGGAATGCCTTAGCCTTCAACTGACGTGCCGTCATATCGTCTTTGTTCAGTGTGATCAGGTAGCTGGTGACTTCTGCAACCCAGCGGAAATCACCGTCATCAAATGCTTTCTCAGCACTTTTCAAGACAGCCTCTCTACCGCCCATGGCTTCCACATAACGTTTAGCTCTCTCTTGGGGGGGTAATGGATCGAGAGTTGCCGGGTCGCCGTTAAACCAACCCAAATACTGGTTGTATATGGCTCTTACCGAGTGTTTTACAGTTCCGTAAAACTCCTGAAGATCGGGATTATCACGAAGATGAGGAGGTAACTGATCGATCACCGTGACAATTTCATCCGGGGTATACCCCTTATTGATGTAACGAACAGTCTGATCATGCACATATTGGATAGCATCACGGTAAGCGGTCAGTGTATTAGCAACCTTCTCTTTCCCGACAATAGCCCGGCCATGACTACGAACCAGAATTTCAGCCGGATACTGTCTCAGTTGATCAATGGATCTTACCCATTCCACAGGGTCACGCATTACGTCCCCCCGAATGGTATAAATGTTAGGAAAGCTCTCACCTTGTAGAACTTCTGCTGTATGCAGTATTTTTTTCTCGGGGAACCAGAGCGCTATTTCGTCTTTGGCTTCGCTGGGTACATGGATCATTTCCACTGTCATTCCAGCAATTGTTTCTACACGACGATCATCAACTAAATCGGTTGGGGGAAGAAATCGGGTTTCACCGGTCAACAACGCAGGACCAATACCAGTATTTACGACACCTTCAGGGCCCTTATCCAGATAGTTTCCATACATAAAGAAAGCACGGCTGGCAGTGATGGGAACCAGCATGCCTGCCTGCTGCGACAGGTTTTTGGTCAGATCCTTATGGGCAAAGATGCGAACTTTGCCGGAGACAGCATCTTCCGGGTTAATAAAGCCTGGTCCGCCATTGATATGATCACCATGATGATGGGTGTAAACCAGGGCTTTAACAGGAGCGTCGGTGACTTTACGAAAGGCCTTCATAACTTGTTTGGCGGAACCTACTGTACTCAGTACGTCGACAATAATGACACCATCCTCACCTTCGATCATGACACTGTTAGCAATGTCGTAACCAATCGCTTTATAAACACCTTCTGCGATTTTATCGACGCGCTGCGCCATGGTCTGTGAATGAGCAGTCAGCTTGGGGTGGACCGTTTTACTGGGCTTATCGTAGGCCAGATTTTCAGCGGAGACTGAACCGGAATAGACTGCCATGAGCGTATATAATGGGGATACCAATAGACAACCAATAACAGCTTTGAACTTCTTCATTATTCTTATTAGCTCCGTGCTATGCGTGAAGCGAGTCTACCACCGAAAACCTTGTTTTTGGGTTCGATAAAAGGAACAATAAGTTCCATATTTCGAACAATCATTGAGTGATCGCTGTCTCTCCATGAAACATCTCAACGCTACAGCCATATTCCAGAAAGTCGCCCAACTCGGTAGTTTTTCCCAGGCTGCTAATGCTCTGGGCATTGCCAAATCCTCTGTTAGCAGAGCCATTGTCCACCTGGAAAAAGAATGTGGAGTCGCTCTGCTCTATAGAAACTCCCGACGGTTCAGCCTGACGGAAGAAGGGGCAAGATTGCTCAGCCACTGTGACGTGATTGTGTCGGAATATGAAACGGCAATGGCTGAGATCAATCAGGTGGCTAACCAGGCCAGAGGATTGGTCAGAGTCAGCATCCCAACAGCCATTGGCCAGACCATGATTGCACCGGAACTGCCCAGCTTTCTTGCTCAACACCCAGAACTTTCGATTGATATGGATCTTAGCCATACCTCGATCAGTCAATTGGAGAGCGGTATTGATCTTGCCATTATTTTTGGCTCCTTACCCGACAGTGGCATGGTAGCTACCAAGCTGGCGGATATTTCAGTGATGACCTGTGCATCGCCTGAATATCTGGAAAAAAAGGGTATTCCTGCTCATCCGCAAGACCTTGCAGATCATGAATTGCTGCTCATGAATTTGCCCAATGTCCAGAAGCAGAGTCATTGGCTTTTTAATGACAATGCCGGTCAAAGTCATCTGGTTCCAGTTTCAGGCAAACTGACTTTAAACGACACCATTGCCTTGAAAAACGTCATGCTTAACCATGGAGGTATTGTTGCTCTTCCACCTTATGTTATTGCTGATGAATTGGCTCAGGGTAAAGTAGTCAGAGTGTTGGCAAACTACGAATTACCAAGAACACCTCTTTTTGCGGTCTTTCACGATCGGGCAAGAACCCCTCCCAAAGTGCGGATGTTTCTTGATTTCATTAAACAGCAGGTGCATCAATCATTAATAAACCCGGAGGAAGTCGCGTAATCCGGCCTATATCTCAAAGAGGTGAGACTCATAGAGAAGGAGCGAGTGTGGGTAATGGGTTACATCAGATCAAAAACTTCATAGCCGTTAATCGGTCGTTTAGGATTCGTCGGGCATAATTGTGACGCTTATCCTAAAACGGATATCGATACTATTTCTTGGAAAACAAAGCAGAGCTCCCTCTTGATTGTCATGCTCTGCAAGGTAGTCACAGATGTCAGACAAATTGCTTTCTCTTCCCCAAGTTCTTACATGTATTTCGAGAAGATCAACAAAAGAAAAGGACTTTCCGAGCCCCGTCAGACTCCCTTTCAGCAATAATGCATACTGGTTCAAATCAGATATAGAAAGTTGGCTGACAAAGCAAAACCGTGCAGCTTCCTGACGCTTTTTCTGAGGGAGGGTTAACGCCCTCTCAATCACGGTACAAACCTCCTTTTATTTCGTCAGTCAGTTTCCTTCTTACGGTACTTTTACTGACTCGTATGAAATCCTGTTCTAATCAGAAATCGGCAATTTCTTACAGTATTACCTCGCCTTAGTCGGCAGTATAAAGGTATCAATTCTGGAGGCAATACAATGCTGATGACACTTGAAAACCTGCTTGGTCAATTACCTGAATGGATGACTCTTCTGGTCCTGATTGCAGTGGTCTTGCCTCTTATCTTATTGCCAGCAGTTTTTCTGGGTCTTCTGGGTGCCAGTCACAAGAAGAAGGCCAGGGCTTATCTTCGCTTCATGTACCTGTTTTTGCCCTGGCTCCCCTTTGCTGCGCTGGCAGGCTTGTACATCATGAGTGTTGCCAATATCACTCTCGGATTGATCACAGGCTTAGCATTTGTTGCGGTACGTCTCTACTTTGTATTTGCCAATGCCAATAACAATGGTCTGAACGCCAGCCTGCGAGCGGCCTGATAAACCAGCTTACAGGAAACCTTCTGGTATCAGTCAGATCCAAAATCACTGATGCCAGGAAGCCTGTGCTGAACTCAAACCACACAAGGTCGAACGCTTTGTAAGAAAGCAACTGGATAGAACGATCAAAGATTACTCATCAGTGGTCTTGAGAGCAGGACTTAGCAATGGTTTTGCAAACTGCTGTCGATACCTGCCTGTTTTTGACAGAGAGCCTGCGAATATATAGAGAATCTGATCATCCGATCGTTAGGCTCAAGAGTGCTTCTCGAATTATTTATTCAGGGAGCGAGTGGGGATTGTCCGCCTATTTTCAGTACTCCATCTGCATCAGGCAGAGAACCCTTGTCTCCAGACTTTTTGAATGATTCCAAAAAATTCAGGCAAGATGAATCAAGCCTCACTAAACCTTCGGTCGTAGAGGGTAAATGATTCCGCTCGTATTTCTTTAATATCTTCCCAAAGCGGATTGACGGGCACATAGTATTTACAATCCTTTAACTCTTTCAGTAACGCCTTCAGTTGCTGCTTATTTTCTACTATATAGAAGATCTCTGTCAGATATATAGAAGGTCTCTGTCAGACAACCTACAGCCGTAGAAATAATAACCGTCATTGGAAAATTAGTTTTCAAATCGAATACCGGGTTCTGATTGTCAGCACCGTGATGAAAAAGCGGGTTCTTGTCAGGATGTCGCTTAACCGACCAATTAAGGGTTTTGAGGAACTGCTTTTCTCGCTCAGTCATGTTGCCATACTGCGGATTCATGCCCTTCAAGAATACCTTTCTGCTGGCCGCACCTTCTTCCAGAATCGTATAACTGGGCGAAGTCTCTCCAACCGAAGAGCCTCTTCGTCCTTTTTCAAAATAAACCTGCAAGCGATGCTGGACCACTTCATGGCTAACCATGGGAATAGGGACTTTATCTTCCCCTCCCAAATCAACCGTTTCAAAGGAGAAATAAAGAAAGCCAAGGTCATAGTCTGGCATCAGATCAATCACCTGGAAGGGCGCATAATCAGTCCCTTCTTTCATTTCGATCAGATAATCCCCCTCATGTAGCGTCCCTCTAAACTGATAATTCTCTTTAAAACCCTCCGGTCTGGCGGTGAAATAGACAGAGCCATCTTCTTTCCAATCCATATTCTCCAACACAGCTTGCTCCGAATGGCCAAAATAAAGTTCCGAGAGCTCTGTCAGCCGAGCTTTAGTCACAACAAGAGGCACCGCTTCTTGAGTCCGTTAGCTGACTCACTGGTCTCAACGGGAGTTTCCAATAGTCACCCTGCTTCAATGCAGGGGGAGAAGGTATTGAGAATGTACCAGAACTTCTTCTGCGTTCACGGCTGTCTGTATCAGAACCTGACATCCTCCTCTGCCCATCATAGGCATGAGGTCTGCTGTCGTCAGTGTCATCGTCCTGTCTGGAAACGACAATCAGTGGGCTTGGTATTTCAGGTTGGGTATTGGCACGCCTTCGTTGAATAGGTGTACCGGGGGCGGAACTGGAATGAGGTATTTGAAGATAGGACGGACACAGTCGCTCTGTGGACTTCGATCTGGTAATTCGAGGTCCTGAGTCGCTGCTATCATCACTTTTCGCCTGTGGGCTCTGAAAAGAAGGTAGCTTTAAAAAGTCACCTCCCTGTTTGCAAGAAAGCCAGCTCAAAGGCTGCCTTGCAGATCAACAACTGCGCTTATCAGCTGTGCTGAGAAACCGTCCTTTCTCCCATCGATTTGCCATCTTCTGGAGCCAGAAGGCTAATGCCCGTTTTCATAACCAGATCAACAGGAATCAAAGCAACACAAACGGCGGCAATGCCAAACCAGCAAGCAGCCTTCGCTGTGTACTTGGCGGCAGTAGCAATGTTGCTGTGAACAGCCGCTCGGTCTGCTTCGTAGGATTTGCCATACCCCATCGCTGAATAAAGTCCTTGTACATCCATAGTGTGTCTCCTTTTGTGTGTTAGCCACCCCACTCTATCTGAGGAGACTCACAGACTCAGAGACTGACTGACAAGTCAGATAGTTTCTCTAACAGGATTCAGCTCTGACAGCCGGCCGTTGCTTGAGTGGCCACTTAAAGAAGATAATGAGATTACCCAACGCAACCAATACAAAACCAAAAATAGCCATAGAACTCCATTGATAGCCTTCAAATATCGTAGATAAAGTAAGAGCTACGGCTGGAAACAGAACGGTGGCATAAGCGGCCCTGTCAGCACCAATTCGACTCACCAGAAGCAAATAACTGGTGAACACGACCACTGAGCCCGGAATAGCCAGATACAAAAGCGCTGCTATATATTCAGAACGCCAGTCGAGAACAAATGGAATTCCCTGTAAATAGGTCACCAGTGTCAGAACCAAAACGCCATAGAGCATTCCCCATGCATTGGTACTGGGTGGCTTAAGCCCCTTATTCTGATGACGAATAGAAATCATATTACCCATTGAAAAGAAGACTGTTCCCAACATCGCCAGTAAAACACCTTTTAAAGTGTTTTCCCCATCACTCCCTGATGAGAACTCTGGCCAGAACATAGCAGAAATACCGATCAGTCCGACTATTGAACCAGTCACTACTTTTAAGCTTGGCTTCTTCTTATAAAACAACCAGTTAGCTACACAGTTTGTGACAGTGGCTACTGAGAAAACAACGGAACTCAAGCCGCTGTTGATGTACTGAATAGATGAATAGAAACAGTAAAAGTTAAAGCAAAACAGGCAGCCCCCCTGTAAAAGGGTATAGAAATGATCCTTCCGATCCAGCTTCTGCAGATTACGAGTCAGACCCAAGATGACAAACAGCACTAACCCAGCAATGGCAAAGCGATAAATAATGGAGACAGGGACAGGTACTTCACCCAACTGAAAGGTAATGGCTATCCAGGTAGACCCCCAGATCATAACCGTCAGGGCATATAACGCAATATTGTACATTGTCTATCTCTCAGGCAGCGAAGGCCCGTTCATCCAAGTTTCTTTTTGGTAGGGGCAAAGAAGCAATTCTAGTCTAATGCGAACAAGAGTCTATCTATAGTCTTCTCCAATATGAAATGAGCCTCACGCTTTTGGATCTATCAGAGAATCACTGTTTCAATCAATATTTGAACGAGAAGTGATCTTAAGTGCGGGCTCTATTAACAGCCCCCAAATACTTCTGTTGTCGGGTATTGGTCCTGAGACAGTGCTGAAAAAAGCCGGTGTTTCAGTAAAGCATGCACTCAAGGGGGTGGGTCAGAACCTTCAGGATCACCTGACAGTCGATGTAGTAACAGACGTAGGAGCCATTGGAACCGCCAATGACAACCTGAAACCTCTGAACTTTATCCGTGAACTGTTCCGTTATGTCACTAAAAGGCAGGGATTTTTGTCCATGGCTGCGGCTCATAGCCTGGCCTTTGTAAAAAGCACACCAGATCAGCTTCGTCCTGATCTTCAGATTCACTTTGCCCCGGCTTCCGGAACAACCAATGCAAAAGGTCAGGTCGTGCCGTCGAAAACTGCAGCCATTACTTCGACGGCTTGCCAGCTCAGGCCGGAAAGTCGGGGCTCAGTGAATATTATCAATGGTGACCCGCTGAACCATCCTGAAATCAGAGCCAATTATCTGAGTACGGAGCATGATCGCAAAACCATGATTGAGGCCGTGAAATGGCAGCGGAAGATCTTCGCCCAGCAGCCAGTGGCTGAACATATCACAAGAGAAAGTCTGCCTGGCAGACATGTTCAGAGTGATGACGAGATTCTGGATTACATTCGCACTCATGCCATAAGTGTTTACCATCCGCTAGGCACCTGCAAAATGGGTCATGACTCTGAATCTGTGGTGACTCCTCGGCTGAGAGTGCAGGGCATTGATAAGTTGAGAGTGGCTGATGCTTCTATTATGCCAAGCCTGATATCAGGCAATACCAATGCGGCCTGTGTGATGATTGCTGAGCGTGCTGCTGAGTGGATATTGCAGGATGCCAGAAATGGAGATTAAAGGGGTTTAGTTTTCCCCTTTAATCTCGACAAGAAAACATTTACTGAACGAATTTAATCGTAAAATCCCTGATCACTTCATTCAGAAAATACTGAAGATAACTGCTATTCAAACTGTCCCTATGCTTCTTGAGAAAGGCAATAGAGTGATCGCCGCCTTCCTTATCCATAGTGAGCGGTAAATAATCCGTAGCCTGCTCACGTTGCTTGATATGGTTGAATATCAGCCTCAGTCTGGCGATGTCGGCTTCATCTTCACCCAAGCCTTGAATAAAGACTTCCTGGTCAATTTCGCTGCCTTGGCTCAGCGCATCAATAGAAGACAAAAGTTGTTTGATAGCCTGTGACGGCTCTATCCCGGTTTCAATCATCTGGGTGATCAGTTCATTCGAGCTGTACTGGTCTATCAGACTTTGGGTAAATGTCTGAATCCAGACCGGGTTAGCCTCCAGGCTCACAATGCTCTCGGCGATCTCGCTGGGGTTACTGGAACGATAGAAGGCTTTGATTTCTTCCCTTTCAGCAAGACTGAGCAGGGTTCGCTTCAAATAAGGTTGATGCTCAACCGTTTCCTGAAAAGGCAGCTTGCCCATGGAAATCGTGCTGAACATACTGTGGTCGCCCGTTGAGCCAACAATGCTGTTGGCAAAGAACGTCAGAGCTTCCAGTTGCTGTTGGGGCAGCGGATATGGATTAATAATCGTGATCGTACGACCCTTCTTTTGATCATTATCGTAGACGAAGTCCTGCCAGCCATTATCTGTGCTCCAAAGTTTCACAGTGGCAATATTGGCTTGTTTCAGCCCCTGAACCATTTCACTGTTCTGCAAATCGTCTGTAGAAATAGGCATTACGAAGGTCAGTTTGGCCTCAGAGCGAGCCAATCCAATGGACTGAATAAAGGATAATTGCCCTGGCAATCGCTTCATGTAGCCCAGGTAGTAATCAGACTTCTCAGCAATTGCGTGAATCGCTTCAGACTGGATCGCTTTGCCAGTCAGGGCTTCCAGTAAGTCCGGACTGACTGTTAGCAAGTCATTGAGCCAGGATGATGGACTTTCATGTCGGCTGTACAAGGGTTTTTCAGCCAGTGATTTATCGTGAATAAAGCCTATGTCATACAAGCCAAAGCCAAATCTGGGTACATATTCGCATACAGTAAAGTGCGTTGTTGGGCTACAGGTGTTGTGACGAGTCATTACTGACAAGAGTGCTTCGTCGGTGTACTGTGCCTGAATCAGTTCAGGGTCATCTTCTCTCTTCTTCAAAAACTCTGTGAGCACCTGAAGCATGCTTGAGGTGTAGAGGTCTGTTTTCTTGGGCTCTCCCTGTATCTGCTCTTCATATAAAATCAGTTCTTCCAGGCTGACATTGGCAAAGTCCAACCGGTTGGCTCGTCGGCAGGTATCACTGTTGCAGGACATCAAACGATCCGGATCGTTTATAATTTCCCCAATATAAAAGCCATTGTTGTTAATCAGCCACGGGTCTGAATCGAAGATATCTGGAGGCGCTGCCAGAAACAGGGTAAAGCCGCTGTTATCGATGATTTTTTTAACTTCTGAGATATTCGAGTAGGTAGGACTGTGCAGAACTGACTCCTCTGCCTCGGCTATAGAGGAGCTGAATGAATCTGTTTGATTCAGATAGCAGGTGCCATTGTAGGAAGCAGCTTCGTCATCATCTTGCTCGTCTGAAACCGTACCTTCCGAGTTTGTATTTAACAAGATGTCTTGCTGAGCTTCATTGATGCCAGCGTGAATCTCAAAGATTTCTGAACTCTCGGAAGTGCTTGAGTAAGAGACACTTCCCAGTGTTAATTCTTCTTGATTGCATAAGGTTGTTTCCTCATCACCCTCCAGGTCTGCAACGGTTTCAGTCAAATTATCATCTGAAAAGTCGTATTCATAATTAATAGTGGGTCGAATGGCCCAGTGGCGCTGATAATCGCCCTGGAAAATTTCGGTTAACTTGGCAATGTCATCCTCATAAACCTCGGCCATAACGTCTACCTTCAGTGCCGGGTCATAATCTTGCACAAGCTGGGAAACCTTGTGAATGTAGGAGTAATCGCCCAGACCGTCGGGCAGTTTATTGGTGAATAATAAAGCATGATGTTGGTTGGATACTCTGCTGTGCAGCGGTAAATTAGCGAGCATCAGCTTGAAGGTTTCGGCTTGCAGTGGGTTCCTGAAATGCTTGCCCAGCAACATGACCGGGGTTTGCTGTGGACGTTGAGGCAAATCCTTTGAACAGAAGCGATCTGTGGGCAAATGTGTTCCTACTATTTTGAGAAACTCATACTTATCCATCGAGTCGCCGAACATGACTTCTGTAGCAATGACAGAGACCGTCATAAACGCGCTGCACAAACAAATGAGTAAGGCTTTTGCTGATAGAGTTTTCATGGCATACATCCTTGTAATGACCTGTTTTCCTTTAGAACCTGACCTGGTATTCAGAGTTCCCTGTCAATCACTGTTTGGGGAAGACCGACCAGAGCATCAGCCATTGTTTCGAGTGTCTGATGCATGATATTTTGCAGAACCGGGTTGTTGATTTGTTCTGCCAGCTTTTTCAACAGCTCCAGCTGGCTTTTGCGTTCAGATAAGTTGTCGCTTAAGTGGTCGGCTTGCTCGTGCCAGTTCAGGTCATGCTCAATGATGACTCTGGTGGCAATAACATCCAGATACGATGGGGTCAGCCCTTTGATCTGGTTCAGAGCACCAGCCAAGCCCAGTTGGTTGCATAAACTGTCAAACTCTTTGAGGGCCTGGGTTGCTGGAGTGGTAGAGCCTGTCAGGCTTTGCACCATCAGCTGGAACAGACCTGACGAATCCAGCTTATCGACCAATGCTTTGTTAAATTCGAACACTCTTTCTGGCTGTTCCCGCAGAGTGCGAGCCGCTTTTCCCTGCCTTTGTGGAGCGAGCGCTTGATAGTAGTCCTGAATAAGAGGTGTCCCTTCAGCCTGTTTTGCCAAGTCATCAGTAATGCGGCTGTGGAACCAGATTAACTCTTGGTTAACCAGCTTGTTCATTTGCAGAGCCTGGAAAAGACTGCTGTTGCCGGTTGTTCCCACCAGAACATCCGAGAAATACATCAAGGCAAGGCTGTTCTCATGAGCCAGTGGGTAAGGGCTCAAAATATCGATACTGACGCCGGGTGTTGTAGAGGATAAATGGATGAGTGTAAAATCGTCGGAATCCTTGTCCCAGAAGCAAACTCTACTGATTCCGGCTTTTAGCAGAGACTCCTTTACCAGAGGATCCGTCAGTGCATCATAAGACAGAGGCATAACAAACTTGAGGCCTTCCGCTGAATCTACCGAGTGTATTGCCGCATGGATCAGATTTAGCTTCGCAGTAATGTCATGCTGGTACGCAAAGAAATATTGCCCTGGCTGTTCAAAGAAAGCCTTTTGTTTTTCAGTGTCGTCAGTATGAGTCAAACGCTGGAGAAACTTCGGGTTGATGGATTGAACCAGCTGCTCGGCTATGGCTGTTAACCCCTTAGCCAGCAGTTTATCGACAGCAGGGTCGCGGTAGATGCCAACGTTGTTATCACTGAAACCAAATCTCAGGGAGTTAAAGGTGCAGTCTTTGAACAGCGAGTTAACACTGCAAGAATTTTCAGCCCTCAGTTCTCTCAGGATGGCTGAACCATCATCACTGTCAGAATACTCAAGCTCCTGGCTTAGGTAAGACTGAAGTTCATTGATAGGTGTCTGATCACCATAGCCGGTGTTCCAATAATCCCAGTCCCCAATAAAGTCAAAGCGACTAAGCTCGAGCAAGCTGCTGCTGTAGGTATCCAGCTTGTTGCGGTGATCGATCATCTTTTGTCGCTGGTCCTCAAGAGAGACCTTGAGTTTGGTAATGCTACTGAAGTCCAGACCATCCGAGTCAAAGTGCAAGGTACAGGGTAGATAAAAGACCTTTTCGGGAGAGACTGCCTGAGCCTCCACGTAAAAATCCATTAGATCCGAGCTGGAAATAAAAAAGGAGAAGCGGCTTTTCTCAACCAGATTTAACAGGTTGTTCTTGAGCCCACTCACGCCCTCGTCATCAAAAATCGAATTGTCTGATGTATCGATCCAGAGGTAATCCTCACCCAACTGGTCAGCAAAGACCTGCACAGCCTTATTTTTAGTCTCCTTATCACTGAAAAACGCAATCTTGATTGAATCGAGTCCCAGCTGGTGTTTAATGATTTGCTTCAGTTTGACCAGGTAGGTTATATCACCAAGGCCAAAAGGTGCTGATGTTACAAGCAGTATATCGCCAGACTCATTGATCGGGGCTGTATTGAGAGATTGCATGGCCAGAAACAGGCTGTAGGCTGCTTGTTGACCCGGTGTATGGAGTAACTCGTCCACATCGGCGACACTGGCTGGTGGGCAGAACAGGGTCATACTGAAAGTGGCAGCCATAAACAGCTGCCTGAAAGAACAGGACTGGAACATATTCAGAGTCATAGTACTTCCTTTTACTATCTGACGAGGTCATTAATACTACTACTTGGACATTAAGTCAGCGGATGAGTTCCTCATCCAGTAAAAGGAAAATAGGGGTCTGAGCCCTGATGATCAGGCCTTAGGAGCCTGTTCGGACTTATGCTTTTGTCTTAAGTCCAACAGGCTTCTTGGTTAATACTGAGACTCAGGCAGGTGGACGACCAGACCGTGCATTTCTTCTGTCACGGTCATTTGGCAGCTTAAACGGCTGGTCTCTTTTGGATTATTGACGATTTCCAGCATTTCACTCTCTCAGGCTCATTTTGGGATTAGAAAATACTGCTATTTACCAGATTGAGTTCGGATAACAGTAACCGTTTCTGGGGTGTTTACCTTCTACAGGCCTGCTCAGGACAGTCTGATCATAATAGTCCCAGGTTCGGCACTCTCCACACCTCAATACCCCGTTGCAGTTTTTGATCTCTGCCGAACAATTCTGGATAGAGCTCAAGGAGGCTGCCACCTTGTTCCTGCCTTTTTTAATATCAGTACTGCTCCAGCCACAAGGGGTTTTATCACAACGGCAACTCAGCTTTGTTCCTTTGAGTAATTTACAGTTTCTGCAGGATGAACCCAGCTCATGAAATGAAAGAAAGCTATCCAAGGAGCAGAACAAAAGACCTCCGGAGTACAATACCTTGTCTGACTCCTCACAGCTTTCCAATGGCAGCGTTGCTTTATAGCTTGAATCCCAGAACCAACCATCGATCTTGCAGCTACATTCCAGAATCCCATCCTCAATCGAGCAGGGTTCACAGTAATTTCGATAACTGCCTAATGGAAGGCCATCAGCAGGATCTATGGAATCTGAAAACTCCTCTTCCAGATCATCTTCAACGACAGGATCATCAGGAATAAAGCTCAAATCCGTCTCGCAATGCAAAATACCTTTTTTTACCGATACGATATTAAGACTGCATAAAGAAAGATCCAAAGAACGCTTGTAGAACTTTTTATCCGGTGCCTCACAGGAACAGATCAGACGATTATCTTCAAGACGACACTCTTTACAATTTTTTTGATAATCCCCTTTAGGCCAGCCCGATTGATAAAAAGGAACTTCAAGCATCGCCCAGCTGAAAGAAGGAAGAATCAAGAGCAGAAGTATTAAGTGACGCATGATCGGTCCCTGATCATTTTTTAGTATTACAACATCCTGTATTTATTCAGTGTAAGTCAATTTTTAACGACGTCAGTATCCAACTCTCTTAACTTTGAATTTGATGAAGAGTCAGTTCTGATCAAGCTGGAAAGCTGGAAAGCTGGAAAGCTGGAAAGCTGGAAAGCTGGAAAGCTGGAAAGGCAATTTTTGTTGGTCGTGTTTTTTTGTCCAGTTTTTCTTTTATTCTTTTTTCTGGCTCCCATTTGCCTGCGTGGAAACCTATGTCATTTCGCAGAATGATGGGTATGGGTTCCCACGCTGGAGCATGGGAGCCAGAGATGCCATTTGAACCTCGTTCCTACGCTCCAGCGTGGGAATGCATACGCTACAAAAATCAGACTTTGCAGTATGATAGATGGGTACGGGTTCCCACGCTGGAGCATGGGAACCAGAGACCCCCAAGCTGTGTGACATAAACCTCGTTCCTACGCTCCAGCGTGGGAATGCATACGCTACAAAAATCAGACTTTGCAGCATGATAGATGGGGTTGGGTTCCCACGCTGGAGCATGGGAACCAGAGAAACTCACGTTAAAGTACGTAAGCATCAGGGTATTTTTATAATCTGCAGACGCAAAAAAAAGCCCGACCAGTTTCCTGATCGGGCTTTATCTTATTCAATGCCTGGCGATGACCTACTCTCACATGGGGAAACCCCACACTACCATCGGCGATGTATCGTTTCACTACTGAGTTCGGGATGGGATCAGGTGGTTCCAATACTCTATGGTCACCAGGCAAAACTGGTTTGAACCGAAGGTTCAAAAGCTGTAAGGCTTTAAAGCTGTAAGGCTTTAAAGCTGTAAGGCTGTAAAGTTCGCTTTGAACTCGATTCTGGAATCCTGTACTTAATCAGCTGTTTTCTTGCTGTACACTCTTTATGTATGGCTTGTCTTAAAACCTTAAAGCTTTACAGCCTTAAAACTTTAAAACCCGCAGCTTCGCTGCATAAATCGCTTTGGCGTTATATGGTCAAGCCTCTCGAGTCATTAGTACTGGTTAGCTCAACGCCTCACAACGCTTACACACCCAGCCTATCAACGTCGTAGTCTTCAACGTCTCTTATGGAGCCTCAGGGCTCAGGGAAGTCTCATCTTGAAGGGGGCTTCCCGCTTAGATGCTTTCAGCGGTTATCCCGTCCGAACGTAGCTACCGGGCAATGCGTCTGGCGACACAACCCGAACACCAGTGGTTCGTCCACTCCGGTCCTCTCGTACTAGGAGCAGCTCTCCTCAAACTTCCAACGTCCACGGCAGATAGGGACCGAACTGTCTCACGACGTTCTAAACCCAGCTCGCGTACCACTTTAAATGGCGAACAGCCATACCCTTGGGACCGGCTTCAGCCCCAGGATGTGATGAGCCGACATCGAGGTGCCAAACACCGCCGTCGATGTGAACTCTTGGGCGGTATCAGCCTGTTATCCCCGGAGTACCTTTTATCCGTTGAGCGATGGCCCTTCCATTCAGAACCACCGGATCACTATGACCTACTTTCGTACCTGCTCGACATGTACGTCTCGCAGTCAAGCTGGCTTGTACCATTACACTAACCGCACGATGTCCGACCGTGCTTAGCCAACCTTCGTGCTCCTCCGTTACTCTTTGGGAGGAGACCGCCCCAGTCAAACTACCCACCACACAATGTCCTCGATCCCGATCAGGGACCTGAGTTAGAACCTCAATATTGCCAGGGTGGTATTTCAAGGTTGGCTCCATGCAAACTAGCGTTCACACTTCAAAGCCTCCCACCTATCCTACACAAGCAACATCAAGATCCACTGTGAAGCTGTAGTAAAGGTTCACGGGGTCTTTCCGTCTAGCCGCGGATACACTGCATCTTAACAGCGATTTCAATTTCACTGAGTCTTGGGTGGAGACAGCGTGGCCATCGTTACGCCATTCGTGCAGGTCGGAACTTACCCGACAAGGAATTTCGCTACCTTAGGACCGTTATAGTTACGGCCGCCGTTTACCGGGGCTTCGATCAAGAGCTTCTCCGAAGATAACCCCATCAATTAACCTTCCGGCACCGGGCAGGCGTCACACCGTATACGTCCACTTACGTGTTAGCACAGTGCTGTGTTTTTAATAAACAGTCGCAGCCACCTGGTATCTTCGACCGCCATCAGCTTACGGAGCATTAGCCCATAAAGAGCTGTCCGATCACCAATAGCGGCGCACCTTCTCCCGAAGTTACGGTGCCATTTTGCCTAGTTCCTTCACCCAAGTTCTCTCAAGCGCCTTGGTATTCTCTACCTGACCACCTGTGTCGGTTTCGGGTACGGTCCCTTTTGACCTGAAGCTTAGAAGTTTTTCCTGGAAGCATGGCATCAACCACTTCCTGACCGTAGTCAGTTCGTCATCAGTTCTCGGCATTCTCTTTGAAAGAGGGAACCGGATTTACCTGATTCCCTTGCCTACCACCTTAAACCCGGATAACCATCACCGGGCTGGCCTAGCCTTCTCCGTCACTCCATCGCAGTCAAAAGGGGTACAGGAATATTAACCTGTTTCCCATCGATTACGTCTTTCGACCTCACCTTAGGGGCCGACTCACCCTGCGCCGATTAGCGTTGCGCAGGAACCCTTGGTCTTCCGGCGAGGGAGGATCTCACTCCCTTTATCGTTACTCATGTCAGCATTCGCACTTCTGATACCTCCAGCCCACCTCCCAGTTGACCTTCAACGGCTTACAGAACGCTCCTCTACCGCTCAACACAAAGTGTTGAACCCGTAGCTTCGGTGAATAGTTTGAGCCCCGTTACATCTTCCGCGCGAGCCGACTCGACCAGTGAGCTATTACGCTTTCTTTAAAGGGTGGCTGCTTCTAAGCCAACCTCCTGGCTGTCTGGGCCTTCTCACATCGTTTCCCACTTAACTATTACTTTGGGACCTTAGCTGACGGTCTGGGTTGTTTCCCTTTCCACGACGGACGTTAGCACCCGCCGTGTGTCTCCCGTGATTGCACTCATTGGTATTCGGAGTTTGCATGGGGTTGGTAAGTCGGGATGACCCCCTAGCCCAAACAGTGCTCTACCCCCAATGGTGAGACACGAGGCGCTACCTAAATAGCTTTCGAGGAGAACCAGCTATCTCCGGGCTTGATTAGCCTTTCACTCCTATCCACAAGTCATCCCCTGGCTTTTCAACGACAGTGGGTTCGGTCCTCCAATCAGTGTTACCTGATCTTCAACCTGCTCATGGATAGATCGCCCGGTTTCGGGTCTATTCACTGCGACTCTTTGTCTCGTTAAAGACTTTACGCCCTATTAAGACTCGCTTTCGCTACGGCTTCCCTATTCGGTTAACCTTGCCACAGAAAATAAGTCGCTGACCCATTATACAAAAGGTACGCAGTCACAGAACATTCTCTTAAAAGAGAGTTTCTGCTCCCACTGCTTGTACGTACACGGTTTCAGGATCTATTTCACTCCCCTCAACGGGGTTCTTTTCGCCTTTCCCTCACGGTACTGGTTCACTATCGGTCAGTCAGGAGTATTTAGCCTTGGAGGATGGTCCCCCCTTGTCCGAAGACGGTTCAGTCAAGATTTCTCGTGTCCCGACCTACTCGATTTCACACTAAACGGGTTTTCGTGTACGGGGCTATCACCCACTATGGCGGCACTTTCCAGAGCCTTCCACTAACGCCGTAAATTGCTTAAGGGCTAATCCCCGTTCGCTCGCCGCTACTAGGGGAATCTCAATTGATTTCTTTTCCTCCGGGTACTTAGATGTTTCAGTTCCCCGGGTTCGCCTCCTAAACCCTATGTATTCAGGTAAAGGATACTCACTTGTGTGAGTGGGTTTCCCCATTCGGACATTCCTGGATCAGGGCCTGTTTATCGGCTCCCCAAGACTTTTCGCAGATTACCACGTCCTTCATCGCCTCTGACTGCCAAGGCATCCACCGTGTACGCTTAGTCACTTGACCATATAACCCAAANTGCACGGTATTAACGTACAACCTTTCCTCCTCGCTGAAAGTGCTTTACAACCCTAGAGCCTTCTTCACACACGCGGCATGGCTGCATCAGGCTTTCGCCCATTGTGCAATATTCCCCACTGCTGCCTCCCGTAGGAGTCTGGGCCGTGTCTCAGTCCCAGTGTGGCTGATCATCCTCTCAGATCAGCTACGGATCGTCGCCTTGGTAGGCCTTTACCCCACCAACAAGCTAATCCGACGCAGGCTCATCCAGTAGCGCAAGGTCCGAAGATCCCCTGCTTTCCCCCTTAGGGCGTATGCGGTATTAATCCGGATTTCTCCGGGCTATCCCCCACTACTGGGCAGATTCCTACGTGTTACGCACCCGTCCGCCGCTCGTCAGCAACTAGCAAGCTAGTTCTGTTACCGCTCGACTTGCATGTGTTAGGCCTGCCGCCAGCGTTCAATCTGAGCCATGATCAAACTCTTCAGTTTAAATCGTGTTGTTTAGCCGAAGCCAAACTGCTCAATCTTACAATTAAACGTCACATTTATTTAACTCTCTGTGAGAGAGCTGAATTAACGAGTATGTTCACTTGCTTGATCAGCATTTTAAATCATTCAAAAGCGCTCTCTATTGAGAACAACTTTTGTTGACTGATGCCATTCGCACAAGCGCCCACACGAATTGTCTGATAATTTGTTAAAGAACTGGATTAGAACCGGAAGGTTTTAATCGGCTGAATCAGCACTCGCTCAATGTGAGTCGCCGTTCAGCGAGGCGCTCATCTTACCGTGGCGCCGGTCGTTGTCAAGCGATCATTTCATGGAAGGGAAATAAAGGTCTTGAAAACATCGCTGAACATTCTATCCAGAAGATAAAAACCTCGTTCAGCGAGATGTGCATAACTGCACTCACCAGGACATCTGCTAACAACTGCAATATACTGCTCTTGCAATAACAACCTGGCTACCGAGCCGGTACATCTCTACCCCGATCGATGGACATAGGTTACTCCTACCCCCCCCTTCCAGAAATATCGGATAACACCTATTTTCGTGCGACAGATACCTTGAAGACCTTGCTACTCACGGTCTTCAGGAAATATAGAAGTCTGCTGTGATAATTTTCTGGAATTAGTCACCCTATATAAAAGGGGGCATAATCTCTGACCACTTCCTTCCTTGTTAAACCAGTACTTATATATGTCGATTGAAAACACTCTGCATCAACGCAGTAACTCCAAGTGCGAGCTCTGCTCTTCTAATGATGAGCTATCCATTTACGCCGTTCCAGATTCACCAGAATCTTCTGCTGTAAGCCATGTATTAGTCTGCAGAACCTGCCTCAGTCAGATTAACCAGCCTGAAAATATCGATACCAAGCATTGGCGTTGTCTGAATGACAGCATGTGGAGCCAGGTTCCTGCTGTTCAGGTGATGGCATGGCGCATACTCAATCAGCTTGCATCTGAACCCTGGGCCCAGGATCTACTGGATATGATGTATCTGGAAGATGATATTAAGACATGGGCAGAGGCGGGCGTTTCCGATGAAGAAGATTCAACTCCAACATTGGATAGTAATGGCACCCGTCTGGAAGCTGGGGATACTGTAACCTTGATCAAAGATCTGGATGTTAAAGGAGCAGGGTTCACAGCCAAACGTGGAACGACTGTCAAAAACATATCTTTGACCAACAACCCAGAGCATATAGAAGGCAGAGTCAACGGTGTAAGAATTGTTCTGGTTAGCAAGTTCCTTAAGAAATCCTGATTGACCAATGACAGCTATAGCTCTGCATGGGCTATAGCTTGACTATTATTAATACCATCATCACAAGGTATGTGACTATGGCCGGGGGCGTCACGACAGGTGGATTTCCAACAAACTATTCATTGGGTCGAAAGAGCCCATCAGAAATAAGGTGAAGAGTTTAGAAAAAACAGAAGGGAAAAAAGATCGCAATGGATAGAATGAACCCAAAGGATGAAAGAGCCATTGGCTATAAACAAAGCTCACCTCCCCCTCAACGTAAAAAGCCTCACAAGCTACAAGGGAGAGGCCTGGAATCTATTCAGGAAGATGTTGAACTTAAAGTCAGCCAAGAGCAGTCCACAACACAGCCACGTTTGGGGAGCCCATCTCCTAAACCCCGAAGAGCCAAAAAAGTAGAGACAAGACAGTTTCTTAATCCTGAGAAAGGTCGCATTCTACTGAGGCACAGAAGCCTTGGTGAAGTCATAGCATTGCTGACACCTGTTCCTCTGCCAGAAAGAGGCTACGTTGAGTCAGAAGTTATTGACGATCGAAGAGAAGCCATGTTCACAGTACTCTCTATGGCATCCAGTATTCAGATACTTCAGCAGAAAGGAAAAAGCAGTAAAGTTAAAAGTACACAATTGCTGTCCAAGGCTGAAATACAGAATTTAGTAGCAAAACTTTTCGATAAACGTTCAGATGCAAAAGAAATGAAACAAGACCTGCATTTACACAAAGTCCCTGATCGTTTGTTCAAAGATATCAGCCATAATCTTGCCCACTGCGACAGCCCTGAAATGCTTTCTGTGCTGATAGCTACTGCCATTCAGTTACTTAAAAAACAACTGCCACCAACTGATGCTAATCATGAAGTCCTGGCTTATATCTTTCTGTATCTATGCGTCATTACGGGCCAGAACCCTGAGACTATTGATGTATCTCAACCACTGGATGATGAAGATTTCATGAAAAGCATCATACCCCAAATCTACAATCGCGATCAGAGTCCTCCTAAAGGTGCTCACCCCATGCTGACACAACATCTAAATAACGCAAAAGAAGTGTTAACAACTAAAAAAACTGATTTGAGTGGCACTATGCCTTTATCCGAAGCAAATGAGTGGTTAACAGACGAAAATATTGAAGACGATCCGTCAGATTGGGATTAAGACTTACAAATGAAGTTCTGTTGGAAGCAGCTTCCCTTGAGACATAAAAAAACCCGGAATAATCCGGGTTTTTTTATAAGACGCAAGTTGCTTATTTACCAAGCTTCTTACGAATAGCCTGCAGAGTACGCAACTGGGCAGCGGCTTCCGCCAACTGCGTTGCTGCACGGGAGTAATCAAACTCACCGCTCTGGTTGGTCAGTTCCTGTTCAGCCAGTTTCTTGGCTTCTTCAGCAGCTAGCTCATCCATATCGTCTGCACGCAGGGCCGTGTCAGCCAATACCTTTACCTGGTTAGGCTGAACTTCCAGAAATCCACCCGAGATATAAAACACCTCTTCCTCACCACCTTGGGTGATCAGGCGGATTGGGCCTGGATTCAGATCCGTCAGCAGAGGCGCGTGGCCAGGTGCAATACCCAGGTCACCCAGAGAGCCGGTAGCAATAATCATTTCTACCAGCCCGGAGAAAATCTCCTCCTCGGCGCTAACGATATCACAGTGAACTGTGATCGCCATTTGTGTCACCTCCTTTCAGGAGAGACGCCCTGCTTTATATAAAGCAGAACGCCCCGGGCATTACATGGACTTGGCTTTCTCGATGGCTTCATCGATGCCACCTACCATGTAGAACGCCTGCTCTGGCATGTGATCGTATTCACCTGCCAGAATTCCCTTGAAGGCACCGATGGTGTCTTTCAGGGAAACGTATTTACCAGGCGCGCCGGTGAATACTTCCGCTACGAAGAACGGCTGAGACAGGAAACGTTCGATCTTACGCGCACGAGTTACGGTTTGCTTGTCTGTTTCAGACAGTTCGTCCATACCCAGAATCGCGATAATGTCTTTCAATTCCTTGTAACGCTGCAATACCGTCTGCACACCACGAGCTACGTCGTAATGATCCTGACCAATTACCAGTGGATCCAGCTGACGAGAGGTGGAGTCCAGAGGGTCAATCGCAGGGTAAATACCCTTGGAAGCGATATCACGGCTCAGTACTACGGTAGCATCCAAGTGAGAGAACGTGGTTGCAGGAGAAGGGTCAGTCAAGTCATCCGCTGGTACGTATACCGCCTGGATAGAAGTGATGGAACCTTTCTTGGTGGAGGTGATACGCTCCTGCAGAACGCCCATCTCTTCAGCCAGAGTCGGCTGGTAACCTACTGCAGATGGCATACGACCCAGCAGAGCAGATACTTCAGTACCCGCCAGGGTGTAACGATAGATGTTGTCGATGAACAACAGTACATCACGACCTTCGTCACGGAACTGCTCAGCCATAGTCAGACCCGTCAGCGCTACACGCAGACGGTTTCCTGGTGGCTCATTCATTTGGCCGTAAACCAGAGATACTTTGTCGATTACGTTGGAATCGGTCATCTCGTGGTAGAAGTCGTTACCCTCACGAGTACGCTCCCCTACACCCGCAAACACAGAAAAACCGGAGTGCTCGATCGCGATGTTACGGATCAGCTCCATCATGTTTACGGTTTTACCTACACCCGCACCACCAAACAGACCGACCTTACCACCTTTTGCAAAGGGGCAAACCAGATCGATTACCTTGATGCCGGTTTCCAGCAGCTCGTTAGAAGCAGACTGCTCAGCATAAGAAGGTGGCTTACGGTGGATAGATGCACGCTCTTCTTCACCGATGGGACCCTTTTCATCAATAGGGTTACCCAGAACGTCCATAATACGACCCAAAGTCTTGGTACCTACTGGTACCTGAATGGGCTCGTTGGTGTTGCTAACTGCCAGACCACGGGATACACCTTCAGTGGAACCCATGGCGATAGTACGAACGATACCGTCACCCAGCTGCTGCTGAACTTCCAGTACCAGTTCTTTGCCTTCGACGTTCAAAGCGTCGTAGACTCTGGGAACACTCTCCCTGGGGAATTCGACGTCAACGACGGCGCCGATGATTTGTAAGATACGACCGCTACTCATAGCCTTTCCTCTACCCTTTAATCTTTTATACAGCCGCCCTATTCATACCGCTGCAGCGCCACTGACGATTTCGGACAGTTCCTGTGTGATTGCTGCCTGACGGGCCTTGTTGTATACCAACTGAAGCTCATCGATCAGGTTGCCGGCGTTATCGGTTGCATTCTTCATTGCAATCATTCGCGCGGCTTGCTCACAGGCGTTATTCTCAACTACTGCCTGGAATACCTGGGATTCGATATACCTGACCAACAGGCCATCCAGCAACTGCTTGGCGTCAGGTTCGTAAATGTAGTCCCAGGGTCTTTTCAGTGACTCATCTTCATCTGGAACCAGAGGCAACAACTGCAATACCTCAGGGGACTGGGTCATGGTGTTGACGAAGCGGTTATGAACAACGTACAAGCGGTCAATTTCACCGTTTTCGTACTTGTCCAGCATCACCTTTACACCACCGATCAGATCAGCAATGTTAGGCGAGTCACCAATATGGGTTGTGGCTGCCACGACGTTCCCGCCGTAACTACGGAAAAATCCAACTGCTTTGCTGCCGATCAGGCAAAGATCTATCTCAGCATCCTGATCTTTCCATTGAGTCATGCTTTCAATGGTTTTTTTGAACAGGTTGATGTTCAGACCTCCACAGAGGCCCCGATCCGTGGAAACGATGATAAAACCGACTCGCTTCACCTCACGTTCTGACATGAAGGTGTGCTTGTACTCGGCATTGGCATGAGCAACGTGCCCCACTACCTGGCGAATACGTTCAGCATAAGGACGGCTGGTTTCTCTCCGTTCCTGAGCTTTGCGCATTTTACTCGCCGCCACCATCTCCATGGCGCTGGTGATCTTCTGCGTACCTTTAATGGACGATATCTGCGTCCGGATCTCTTTTGCGCCTGCCATTGTGTTTCCTCAGCTACCGGTGACGGCTACCGAGGCAGGCAGCCGTCAACCATGAGCCTGTTACCAGGACTGGGTGGCCTTGAACTTTTCAATGGCCACTTTGATACCCTCTTCAATTTCACCGTTGTAATCTCCAGATTCATTGATGCGAGCCATCAGCTCACTGAATTCAGAGTTAACAAAGCTCAGCAGGGCAGCTTCAAAGTCCAGGATCTTGTTCAGCTCAACGCCTTCCAGGTAGCCTTTTTCAGCGGCATAGATGACAACACCCATCTCGGCAACGGACATTGGTGCGTACTGTTTCTGTTTCATCAGTTCAGTAACACGCTGACCATGCTCAAGCTGCTTACGGGTAGCTTCATCCAGATCAGAAGCAAACTGGGCAAAGGCTTGCAGCTCACGATACTGAGCCAGAGCCAGACGGATACCACCGCCCAGTTTCTTGATGATCTTGGTCTGGGCTGCACCACCTACACGGGATACAGAAATACCGGCATTCATCGCAGGACGAATACCCGCATTGAACAGATCGGTTTCCAGGAAGATCTGACCGTCAGTAATAGAAATTACGTTGGTCGGTACGAATGCAGATACGTCACCTGCCTGGGTTTCGATGATTGGCAGAGCCGTTAAAGAACCGGTCTGACCTTTCACTTCACCATTCGTCAGCTTTTCAATGTGCTCAGCGTTTACACGAGAAGCACGCTCCAGCAGACGGGAATGCAGGTAGAAAACGTCCCCTGGGTAAGCTTCACGACCTGGTGGACGACGAAGCAGCAGGGAGATTTGACGATAAGCCCAAGCCTGTTTGGTCAAATCATCGTAAACAATCAGGGCGTCTTCACCCAGATCGCGGAAGTATTCGCCCATAGAGCAACCAGCAAACGGTGCCAGGAACTGCATTGCAGCTGGGTCAGAAGCACCCGCAGCAACAATGATGGTGTGTTCCATTGCGCCGTGCTCTTCCAGCTTGCGTACTACGTTGGCAATAGAAGATTGCTTCTGACCAATCGCTACGTACACACACTTGATGCCAGTACCTTTCTGGTTGATGATCGCGTCGATGGCCAGAGCGGTTTTACCGGTCTGACGGTCACCGATGATCAGCTCACGCTGACCACGACCAACTGGAACCATTGCGTCGACGGACTTGTAACCTGTTTGAATCGGCTCGTCTACAGACTGACGAGCGATAACGCCTGGCGCTACTTTTTCGATTGGGGAGGTTTCGGTAGCTTCAACAGGACCTTTGCCGTCGATGGGGTTACCCAGCGCGTCGACAACTCGTCCCAGCAACTGCCTGCCAACAGGAACTTCAAGAATTCGACCGGTACATTGAACAGTCTGACCTTCTGCCAACTGCCCATAGTCACCTAATACAACAGCGCCGACGGAGTCTTGCTCCAGGTTCAACGCCATACCATATACACCGCCGGGGAATTTTATCATTTCCCCGTACATAACGTCCGCAAGACCGTGTATACGTACAATACCGTCAGTTACACTGACGATGGAGCCCTCATTGCGGGCTTCACTGGACACATCAAGCTGCTTTATGCGGCTCTTGATGATGTCACTGACCTCGGAAGGATTCAGTTGCATAGCTTACCTGCCAAACCTTGTAACTATGAAATCATCGCATCGGCAAGCTTAGTCAAGCGTGAGCGGACACTACCGTCGATAACGAGGTCTCCAGCTTTCACGATGACGCCACCGATCAGGTAGTTATCTACCTGTGTATGCATTCGTACTGAGCGACCAAGACGTTTTTCAACCTTCTTCGCGATCTTATCCTGCTGTTCATCCGACAGCGGGAAAGCCGAAGTAACGACTACATCCTGATAACTCTGATCTTGTGCCTTCATCTGCTCGAAGATCGCGTCGATCTGGGGAAGCAGAAAAATGCGTTTTTTATTCGTAAGGATCCGAATGTAATTCTCGACTTCAACCGTAAGGCTGCCTTCGCACAGTTTGATAAAGGCGTCTGCCTTCATGTCCCCGGTTGTGGACGGGTCTTTCAACATCCTGCCCACAGCCTCACGCCTGGACACGCTCGCACATAAAGTTAGCATCTGAGACCACTCACACAGCTGGTCATTTTCTTTTGCTAACTTAAAGGCGGCCTTGGCATAGGGACGGGCACATGTGGTTAATTCCATGGTCTATCCCCTTTAGAGTTCCGCAACCAGGTCATCAACCAGACGGCTGTTAGCAGACTCATCCAGGTTTTCACCCAAAATACGCTCAGCACCCGCTACAGCAAGAGCTGCCACCTGAGTACGCAGAACTTCACGTGCTCTGTTGGCTTCCTGCTCAATGTCAGCCTGTGCAGCAACCTTAATGCGATCAGCTTCTTCGCGGGCCTGCTCTTTAGCTTCATCAACGATCTGTGCAGAACGCTTGTTAGCCAGTTCAATGATTTCCTGCGCCTTTTCACGGGCTTCACGCAGTTCTTCAAGAACTTTTTCCTGAGCCAGTTCCAGCTCTTTCTGACCACGAGCTGCAGCGTCCAGTCCGTCAGCGATTTGTTTCTTACGGTCATTAAGGGCCTGCATGATGGGTGGCCATACATACTTCATGCAGAACCAGACAAAGACAGCAAAAGCGATTGTCTGACCAATGATAGTTGCATTGATATTCATGCGAACTCCAAATGCTCCAGTTGTTTTGTTTCAAACCCGACAGTACAGTCTTATACGACTATGAATAATCAGTGCGATTACTGAACCGGGTTTTGCTTCGGCTTTTGTTCCGACTCTGGCTACTTATAAAACACTACTCAATAAGTAACCGGCCGTACTGCAACACCTAGCCGGGCACTAAACTGCAGCTTTACTGCACCAAGGCTACGAACGGGTTAGCGAAGGTGAAGAACAGAGCGATACCCACGCCGATCATGGTTACAGCGTCAAGCAGACCAGCAACGATGAACATTTTAACCTGCAGCATTGGTACCATTTCAGGCTGACGAGCAGCACCTTCCAGGAACTTTCCGCCCAGCAGACCAAAACCAATAGCAGTACCCAGTGCACCAAAACCAATCAGTAGAGCTACTGCAACTGCGGTCAGACCAACTACCAGATCCATATTTCCTCCCGACCTATGTCGATTTTTTTAGATAAAATCAGTAAGTTTTGCTTTGATCCGGGTTGCAGTTTCTCCTTTCGACAACGCTGCAACCCAAATTTGTAAAACGCTTTTTTGATGAAGGCTGTCGTTTAATTCAGCCTTCATCTATAGCCTTTCGGCCATCAAACGATCAGTGATCTTCGTGAGCCAGACTCAGGTAAACAATGGTCAGCATCATAAAGATAAATGCCTGCAGTGTGACTACCAGAATGTGGAAAACGGCCCAACCAAAGTGCAATGGCAACTGAGCATAGCCCACCAGAGCGATCAGGATGAAGATCAGTTCACCTGCATACATGTTACCGAAGAGACGCAGAGCCAGAGAAATAGGCTTGGCAATAAGGGTAACAAATTCCAGCAGGAAGTTGATTGGAATCAGGACAGCCTGAATCATCTTGTTAGGGCTGTTAAACGGATGCAGGGTCAGCTCACCGATGAATCCGCCAATGCCTTTCACCTTGATGGAGTAGAAAATTATCAACATGAAGACAGACAGGGACAGACCCAGAGTAATGTTCGGATCCGTACTAGGTACGATCTTCATGTATGGGATACCCACGGCTGTCGCCAGACCAGGAATCCAATCTACAGGAACAAGGTCCATCAGGTTCATAAAGAAGACCCAACAGAAGATAGTCAACGCCAGAGGGGCGATCAGATCATTCTTGCCGTGGAACGTATCTTTCACGCTACCTTCGACAAACTCAACAACCATCTCAACAAGATTCTGCATACCACCAGGTATGCCTGTAGATGCTCGTTTGGCAACCATGCGGAAAATAGTGATGAACACTACACCCAGCAAAACAGACCAGAACAAACTGTCTACATGAAACGCCCAGAAGCCCATTTCTTTAGCTTCAACAGCGGTTTTAGCAAAGGTCCAGGTGTCTTCCGACAGAACACCCAACTCATTACCGTAATTATCGACACGTTCAAAACCTGCTGGCAGCTTACCGTATGTAAGGTTCTGCAGGTGGTGACCTATGTACTCAGATGCAGTAGTCGCCATGAATTTTCCCGTACACCATCATCATTGTATAAATCCTTCGTCAGCAAACCAGCTTTAGCTCTTAATGAGCAAGGGGGTCAGCCAGTTTACCGCCTGAATCAAAGCAAATGCACCGAATAACGCCAAAGGTTCGATTGACGGCATCAGTGTAAAAATCAGAACGAACGCCAGGACTGTTAACGCAAACTTCCCAGCTTCACCCTGATAAAAAGACCTGGCTATTTTCTGTGCTGCACTGGCTCCCCGATAACGAAATGCTTTCCAGACCAGAAAAGCATTGGGGATACTGCATGCCAAACCACCTGACAGAGCGGATATAGCGTAAGACTTACTCAGAGGTAACAAAAGCAACGACAGACATACTGTAGCCAACAGCTGGGCAACGACAACTCGATGCATACGAGGTTGTTGCAAATGCGGGTATTTCTCCCGACTCCCAGATCTTAACATTACATCTCTTTTTTGTTTCCACGTCCTTACAAAAGACATGGATTCCAGTACTTGGCCTGAAAACTCTCTCCAGACCTGATAAGTCTTTATCCGCCCCCCCTCAGAAACTAGCAGGGGTTTCAGCCTTTGCGGTGTGTGAAGTACGGTGAAACATCAGATGACAAAACTTCACACAGCTGAAAATCTTAGAACTTTTTTCACCCTCCGGCGCGCGCAAGTATACTAGTGACATGCACCTACGTTCAACTAATATCTTAAGGGGTAGCGCTTATACGACTGCGGAATACGAATATCACGCGGCCTCTAAACAATTACACCTAATAGTTAACTGTTTAAAGGTTTGTCATCCCAGCCCAAAATAAATTCAGAGACTTTCTTGATCACTCCGCTTCGATATTTTTTCCTGTTCAGTAACAGGTAAAAATGGCGATTCAGTGTCAAATCTGCCACACCGATTGTCGATAGCAGGCCCGCTTTTTTGGCTCGCCACACTGCCAGGTTTGAAATACAGCCAATACCCAGCCCTTCCATAACGGCCTGCTTGACCGCTTCTGCCCGATTCAGACTCATAATAACGTTGGGTGTACACAAACGAGTTGCCAACACTTCATCAAACAACTCTCGTGTACCTGAACCAGGTTCCCTGAGTATCCACTCTTCTTCTTTAAGGGCTTGAAGACCAACTGTCTTCCCGGCCATTGGATGGTCAGGATGACAGATAATCACCAACTCATCTTCACGCCAAGGAACCACTTCAATATCCGGATGCAGACAACTGCCTTCTACCACGGCGAGGTCAATCTCCATCGCCAGCAATCTTTGCTGGATGCTCCGTGTATTATCAACAGCCAGTTCAGCTCTGATATGGGGGAACTCCCTGAAAAAATCCCCCAATATACGGGGCATCAGGTTGTTACCGATGGTAGAACTCGCATGAATCTTCAGAGTTCCCTGTTCGTAGCAGCTATCTTCTATAAACTGGGTTTCAATCTCGTGGGCTCGATCAATCAGCTCAGCAGCCATTGGCAGCAATGCTCGCCCAGAGTCGTTCAATGTCATTGAGGCACCAGCGTGCCTATCAAACAAAGGTCCTAAATGTTTTTCAAGCTCGGAAAGAGCCATACTGGCAGCAGGTTGTGAAATAAACAGGGATTCTGCCGCCGCAGTGACTCTACCGGACTGGGCGACCGCCTTGAAGATTTCAAGCTGTCTCAATGTGATATGCATCTACTGCTCCGATATCAATTGCCAACTCAAAAAGGACGGAACGACCTCAGGTGGCATAAATTAAGGACAATTGAAACCAATCTCAAGAGACATAAACCAATCTTATATCTCTCGCATAGATAATTGATTTTTAATTATAAAGCTAATTTCTCATACTCCTCCCATCTCGTTAAAACATTAAGTATCAGGAGTTAGTATGAGCGAACAAAGCATCAAGACCTGGGTGGAATTGAAGAAAATGACCCCAGCCTTTAAGGAAGTACTTCGCTATAAGCACATTGTAAAGAAGACCACCTCATCTCTCGATAACCTGGAGGATTTCTGCAAAGAAGCCGACAAGGTTCTGAAATAAGCTCACCCCTTTTAGTTAACATGCTATCGAAGACCCATAAGACCTCCTTATAAGACTCTCTTGATTTATTGATTATCCAGAGGGTAAAGCGACTCCATATAATGAAATCACCATCACCAGACCAGTAAAACAAACCATCGCAAGAATCTTTTAAACCCGTACACAAAAAGATTCATGTGATGATCATTAGATCAGGAGTGGCTATGCACAGCGAATATGATGATCCAGCTGTAAGACATTGGGTCGATCTTAAAAAACAAACTTCCGTTCTTGAAAGAATTGTAAGCTGCAAACAAAAAAGGAAGCATACATCAACACTCGATAGTCTCGGAGCTTTTTTTCGAGAAGCTGATAAGCATCTAAAGTAATACCGTCTTGAAAAAGTTACCGAGTTTTGTCCACCCTCCCGACCTCATGAAGGACAAAATCCGATAGCTTTTTCCAGGCTAAATAGTGTGCGACAAGGTATTAGGCTACTTATTAGTAGCCCTTTTTTTATTATTAGCATTTTAATGTCGATAAATTCAGCCCAGCTTATAGTGTGTTTCAAAACAAAAACAGTTATACCTTTCTGTCATTTCTTTCTTCTTATAAATCCACTTAAAGGCTGATAGACAGGGCTCTTGCTCATATTAATGCAGCTGACCCATAAAGTAAGCTTATAAGAGTATGTAGTTTTATTGATTATCCAGGCAGACATTCATCTCCCTATAATCGACTCACCATCATCAGATCAGCAACAACGCCATGCACTTTACTGCTTTCTAATTCCGACAATGAAAGCTTGATAAGTGCAACAGAGATTTAGAGTCATCATTGACTCAACAATTTAAAATATTAAATATATTTGTTATTAAAAACAGAAAAAAGGTCAACTCTAAACGCTTAAAGCGTCTAAGCAGTGAAAGTGCTATCGAATGTTGTCTATTGAGACCCATCATCATTATCAAGACAAAATTCGATAGCTTTTTCTAAGCTGACCAGTGTGCGACAAGGTATTAGGCTGCCCCTGGCAGCCGTTTTTTTATCTACCCTCTTAATTACTCACTTCAAATCTGCGAACTCATTCAGAGTTAATTAGCATTTCTTATGCTTGGATTTAGATAGGCAAATACAACATCAATGCAACAAAGTTGAGAAGCAATATCTGCCATAACGTTCCAGACTGAATCATTGCGGCATCAGAAGTAGGAGTAGTTGAAGGAGTAGGCATTAAATAATGGATTTGTTCCTCATTTAATGAGCTCAGTTGAGACATCGCCAGCAGATACACAGGTTGGTTATTTGCCAGGATAGCCGCTTCTTTTAATCCTTGCAGAGACTTTCTCCTCCTGGGAAAAAACTCTGTTAACTCTCGCTGAAAATAGTCAACGGCACGATTATATTCCTCAGAGATAATGACGACAGCTGCAGTTGGCTCAGTTCCACTCGCTTGAACCGGTTGATAAGTGACTCCTGACCTTCCCATCTCCATATAAAGCTCGCCAATATATTCGAGTAATGGCTTCACTACCAAGGGAACACCATGATCCCAGTGCATATTCAGGTATTGAGACTCAACGGCCAAAACTGTTCTTAGCGCACCACTCAAATCTTGCTTGTGTCTCAGCTCTTCCGCTTTCAACTGTTCAACCATAATAGGTATGGCATCGCTGTTCATAGGAGAAAGATGGAGACTCGTATCTGTGAGCAACTGCTGTAGCTGATTTCTGAAAGTTTCCGCAACTGCATATTGCTGCTGAGTTAAAGCATTCCAGCTCTTCATGAAATAAAAAGCGGTTTTCCCCCAGCCAGACATCTGATTATCCGAAGTAGCTTGCTGGCTCAACGTCCTTAAATGAGCACTCTCTTGGGGTAGTTCCAACATCAGATAAGTTTGTTCGAAAGCCAAATAAGTTCGCATAACTCGAGTATCTGCATCGGTTGTGCCTGATTTAGCCTGAAGATTTGAAATTCTCTGGTACAGATCACTCGAATCACTCCAGGCTTCATCATAAAGACCTGCCTGCAAGAGAGCATACACACGCCATAAATGTTCATGAAAAGCGAGTGATGAATCACTCAATCTCAAATCTGTTGCTCTCCGAAGTGACTTATTCCAAGCCGACTGATTTATAGCATAGACATTCACCCAATCTCCTCTGGCAAAATAATAATGAGTGGGCATATGAGATAAATGCACAGAACTGGTGTTCTTCCCAGACTCATTCAATGACTGTAACCAAAAAGCAGATTTTTGAGCAGCAGGCATTGTTCTGGCCAGATGCGGACTTTCAGAAGCATGTGTCAGGTAATGATGTAAACCAGGATGGTTCGCCAGCTCAGTTCTCTCTAATAGAGCACTCATTTCATTAATCACTGAAATTTCCAGCGGATAATCCCTCACGCTCTGCCGGGTAGCTAAATGAGCAAGACTCCTGAAAACCAGAATTTCTGACTCAAGTTGGTCATTATCTGTAACTTGCTGATCAAGATACTGGTAGAACAGCTGAACGTTTGAGCCCGACTCAAAAGGCGGCTTGCTGCGACTGTTATCAGCATTACTGAATAATTTTTGTGCTGCCGTTATAAGTATCCGCTCTGATGTACTGAAGGTTTCTGTAGCATTGTTTTTTGCTTCATTCAGCCTGGCCAGTGTGCTGTCTCCTGCATCAAAGTCACGCGTAAACCAAAGAATCTGGTAGCTGCACATGAGCTCTCCCCAGATGGCCATGACAAAATCCTGTCCATTATGATCTTGCTGAAGATGTTGAGCATTTCTGAATGCAGCCCTGGCTTCAGGGTATTCGAAGGCATGAAGAAGCTTCAGACCTGTTATAAAAGAAGATCGGGCTGTCTCAATGACAGGTTCAGACAAGGAAAAAGAGATTTCTCCCAGATCTTTTCCTCCCTGCCAAGGGCCATATACTTGACCATTGTCGTAGCTGTAGGGCGTTGACGATCTTTTCGTGTAGACATCAGCATTTAAAGATTGACAGGAAAAGAAAAAGATAGCCAAAAGCGCAAAGTAAAAGCTCTTAAAGAGATTCATAACGATAGGGCTCCATTTCGTCAGAGCTCTATCACTATAGATCAGAATTTCACTTTGCTTTAATACCTTCTAAGAAGGGGTATACCAGATCGGGGAAGACCAGGCTCTTTCCTGAATTATGGGCTGATGATCAGGGGAACAACAACCTTCAAGACCTTCATCAATTGTTTCGGGCTTGCTGCAATCGACTTTGCTGGCACTGCAAATGTACTGGCTCCAGCGGCAGCTTGGGTTCTCAATGACCCGTGTATAGTAAAATGCACTCTGCTCAGGATTAAATTCCGGATCCTGCCATACCGTACAAAGGCTGGCGTAGCCCTCCCCCTTTCTTTCACATGTATTCAGATCAACCGAGGCTCCATTGTCAGGATTACCTGCCACCTCGAATACTTTTTCCCGGCTCTGGCCTTTATTATCAATCCAGCCTTTAATAACCTGAACACGTTGTAACGAAGTCCCAGGGCTATTTTTTGTACCCGGATCCTTCAGTGCAGAAATAGCAAAAGAGGGTGCTTTTTCACTGATAGTGAGGTCTCCCCCCATAGGAACGCCCCTTGTGTACCCCTCCTTTATAAAGTCATGGCTCTTACAAAGGTTTTCAGGGTAATCATGCCCCCCAAAGAATCGAACTGAAATTCTTGGCCCGCTGGTGCCATACGCTTCTCTGCGTTGCATTGCAGCAAACAATGACTCCCGGGTATTTTCTTCCGCCCAGAGAACAGCCAAACCACCCGGGTTAAATTCCAGAGCATCAGGTAATCCTGCTTTTACTTTATCTTTGTTGGGACTGCCCGCACCGCCATGCCCAATAAAATTATCCTCATCTGTAGCACCTGGAGCCCCCAAATGAGTATCGGTACTGGCAATCATGCCGAATTTAAAGGGGTTTTCTCCCAGCTTTTTTTCCTGCTGTAAGCCTTCAACCAAAACCTGTCGTAGAAACCCTCCATTAGACTTTGGAGCTTCTTTCATAAAACTGAACGTTCTACCGGAAAACTGGTTATAGGGAAGCTGTTCAAAATTACAAAGCTCGTCAGCATTCCCCAAAGGAGCATCCTGACTAAAGTAACACTCGGAACTGCCTTTATGCTGCATCACTTCCACAAGCTTTTCATAGGATGCCCTGAGTTTTGCATCTTCTGATGTGATCGGTGTTCCATCCTTTATTACGGTTGGGAACATCAGACCATTACTCAGGTTAGAATTATGGGGAATCGTCAAGGCGTCACAACCGGATTCATTCGAGCGACACTCTTCTTCAAGAGATTGAAACAGCTGTTCAGCGGAAGGTCCGTCGATATAACTGACTGGCAACTCAGGCACCTGACTGTTTTTGAAGATAACATTGCGATGGATGTTTTGACTGTCTGGAGCACCTGTCCACTCATAGCCAATAAACGAGGTAAATTGGCAACGGTCATTTGCACTTTCTGCAGCTGCTTGTATTTGCTGCCATGGACCTATGGCGGCCTTACGACATAGCTCACCATTTTCACCACAGAAACCCAGTCGTTTTCCTTCGGACATACCGACCAGATTAAAAAGAAAATAGCCGCCACGGGGAAAGTCCCTCAGCATCCAGCACTGCCAGGATGAATAGAGTTCACTGTCAGGATTATTACAGACACTCACCTCACCCAGAAGTTCTGCATGATCACTGACCATGGCAAAATCCAGAGGTCTGCTTAATTGCAGATACCGTAGTGCTTTTCCGTTCTCATCCCAGGGCTGAACCCCCAGCTTTTTACCACGTGCAAATTCATAAGCCTGTTCCGGAGTCGTTCGAGTATCCTGGGTACTGGCATCCAGGGAATATCGGGAGTGAATATGGGTATCACCAAAAAAAGCGGTTCGTAAAGGATTGTAATCTTCACAAACCACTGAACGATTGGAAAAAGCGGTGGATGCTGTCATACATAAAATTACAGCAAGTAGTGATCGCACATATTTAAACGACATAGGTTTATTTTTTATTGTTCTTGTGAGGCTCAGTAGATCAACTATTTAAAGCGCATGCAACAATTAGCTGCTCAAAGAGATCCAGATCAGTCTTATAGTCAGAAGAGTCACAACCCAGCGAAATATAGATGTAAAAGAAAAGTCGGGCAGATAGCGCCATCACAGACCCCAACGCACACTGCGCCAGTCAAACACTGGTATTACTAAAAAACTGCACCACTCCATGAACGGGCACAATAGCTGCTACAGGGATCAAACCTGGCATCAGCGTAATCAGTAAGACTCCTCCTACCCCAAGCACCGCAGTTACCGCCGAAGTTAAAAAAGCAGCCAGGATCAAAAGGAGGTGGGTGAATTCCATACAGCGTTCTCATAAATCAGCCATGAGTGAAAGATATTCACACACAAAAGGGACAACAAATTGTTGCCCCTTTTATACCATAGCTAAGTCGTTAACTTTAAAGGTAATAGACAGCTATCAACGACGCTTCTGAGACAGATCAATCTGGTAGACAGCAAAGCCAGCCTTATTCGTTCCAGACTTATCCATCTTATAAACGGAGTTTTTCTGAATGAACGCCTCTGCTTTTTTGCTTGGAGACGTTTCAACCACCACATTCAAGTCCACCTTGCTATCGATCGGTGCGATGCTCCAGTTGTTAGTAGCACTGGGAACAACCTGACCTTTTTCTTTGGTCGTTCGGCTGATGTAATCCGCCAGTACCTGGCGGTTTTCGTCAGGAGAAGCAAAGGCAATAAACTTCTCGCCGGTACCTGCAAAGTTGCCACCACCAAACGCACGATAATTATTGGTGGCCAGAATAAATGGTTGATCGTCTTTTACCGGTTTTCCATTCAGTGTCAGCTCAGTTATACGACGTGAGTCAGGGTTAATCAGCTGACCATCACTATTAAAACGTGCTGGCTGTGTTACATCAATCTGATACTCAACCCCTTCAACCACATCGAAATTAAAGGTACGGAAACCGTTCCAGTTGATTAAATGCTGTTGCTCAGTACTGGAAGGATCAATCTGGTTAAACTGCCCGGCAGCCATCTCCAGATAATCTTTCAGTTCTTTGCCCGTCATCTTCAAGGCAACCAGAGTATTGGGGTACAGATAAAGATCAGCAGCATTACTGAAAGTCAGGGTTCCGGCTTCTACTTCGGTATAGCCATTCGGGTCATCTTTACGACCACCGGCCTTGAAAGGGGCTGCTGCTGAAATTACAGGAATATCGTCCAGATCCGGATCGCCCTGAATAAAGCGCTTAACGTAGGCAATTTGGGCATCATTGACGATTTGAACGGTCGGATCATCCTGAACCAGAGCCAGGAAGCTGTACATACTGTCAGAAGCTTTACCAATCGGCTGGTTCACAAAATCACGAGTCCCTTTGTGCTCTGCTTTTACTGCTTTGAGTACAGCTTCGTCAGACTTGGCAAGAGACTGATTGTTAGCACGATCAAAAATTGGACGACTGACCGCCTTTCCATTTATCACTTCCCACTGACCTTGACTGTCATCCAGTACCAGATCAACCACACCCAGATGATCACCCCAGCGACCCGGCATAACAGAAGGCACACCATTAATAGTGCCTTTTTCCAGGTCCACTCCCTTCAGACTGGCAAAAGTATCACTGGGGAAGACGGCATGAGAGTGGCCAAACATGATCGCATCAATACCTTCAACTTGCGTGAGGTAATAAACCGAGTTCTCAGCCATGGTCTTGTAGGGTTCCTGACTCACACCGGAATGAGGGATAGCGATGATGACTTCAGCACCCTCTTTCTTCATCTGGGGTATCAACTCTTTTGCTGTTTCGGTGATATCTTTGGCAATCACCTTGCCTTCCAGATTCTTTTTGTCCCACTGCATAATTTGCGGAGGTACAAATCCGATGTAACCCACTTTTACTGTTTGCAGCTTACCTTCGGTATCCGTGAACTGTTGCTCTTTAATCAGATAAGGTTTGAAAAGATGCTTACCGGTTCTGGCGTCATAAATATTGGCACTGACATAAGGGAAGTTGGCACCACTGATCGCTTTGTCCAGGAAATCGAGACCATAGTTAAACTCATGGTTACCAATATTGCCGACATCATAATCCATCAGGTTCATGGCTTTATAGACGGGGTGGACATCGCCTTTTGCTAATCCTTTATCTGCCATGTAATCACCCATAGGTGACCCCTGGATCAGATCGCCATTATCCACCAGGATACTGTTTTCAACTTCAGAACGAGCCTCACGGATCAGAGTTGCAACACGAGCATAACCAAACTGATTAGTTGCCTGCCCCTTGTAGTAGTCGAAATCCATGATATTAGTGTGAATATCGGTGGTTTCGAGCACTCTCAGCTCAACAGTGGCCGCCTGCGAGAGACCGCTCAGTGAAGCTAGACCTGCAAAAACAGCTGTAAAAAGAATCGTTCTCTTCAAACGCATGGAAGACCCTGATGCTGTGGATGATATCTGGCAGCGAAGTTTATATTTGTTATCCCCATCTTAATATCAGGGTATTTCGCAAAATAACCCAATATCACGTAATCCCGAAAACCTTACCTTGAAGATAACTATGAACGATAAAAGAACCGATATTTAGAGGGGACAACCTATTTTCCAAGCCAGACGGGTTAGACTTATGCAGGGAAGCTCTACTCTCCTAGCCGGTGTTTATCGATTTAACCAAAGCAGCTGTTTAAAAAGCAGTCAAGATGAGCTCACCTCCAACCTCAACCTCCAACCTCAACCTCAACCTCCAACCTCAAGCTCCAGCTTGCTTTCGCCCGATGACTGATTTGAATTTAGTCATCGGGTTATAAGCCGTATTTCAATTCAGGTACCGCTCTGAATGATATTATTACACGACCAGACTCATTAGCGGCAAGTACTAAATAAGTCTCTTTTTGGGTCTCTGGCTTCTGTCTGAATGTCCATAATCCCTAACATTGAATCAAATATATTATCTTGGGAAAACTGGCCGTTCTCAGCTTTTTTTCTTAAACACTGCATATCAATCCCTTTTTTTTCAAAGAATCCCTCAGAAAACCATGCGAGCATAGGGACATGAGTTTGTTGCTCTGGTGCAAACTTATATGGAGTACCGTGCAAGTAGAGACCACTTTCTCCCAAAGACTCACCATGATCAGAAATAAAGAACAGAGCAACATTGTAACGATGCTCATAAGATTTAAGCTTCTTTATCGTTTCTGATAAAACATAATCTGTATATCGAATTGTGTTATCGTATGTGTTAACTATCTGTTCACTGGAGCAATTTTCTATATCACTACGATCACAAACAGGCTGAAAAAATGTCATTTCCTTGGGATAACGCTGATAGTATGTTGGTCCATGACTGCCAATTAAATGGAGAACGGCAAACTGATCTCCGTCCATATTTTTATCAATATGTTTTTCAAGCTCATTTAATAATTCCATATCATAACAAGTGCTTCCATTGCATTGATCATCAACCACATCATGATCTACTTCTATATTTTCTATGTTTCTGGCTACGCCTTTATCGCCTCCGTCATTCTCTAACCACAAAAGAGAAACACCAGCACGCTTCATGATATCTAACAAGTTATCCTGACTATTAGCACGAGACTTACTATAGTCATCTTTCTGAAGTTGTGAAAACATACAAGGTACAGAAACTGCTGTTGCGGTGCCACAAGAAGAAACATTTTTAAAGGGAATCAGGTCATACTTCTTGGTAAAAGGATTAGTAGGTCTTGAATACCCTAGCACTTCAAAGTTTTCAGCTCTGGCTGTTTCCCCCAACATGAAAACAAAGAGTGTTGGTTTTACATCCTTTTCTTTATCTTTAATATAAGCATCTAATCCAATCTCTTTATAAGCACCCGGGCGTGATAAATAGTTTTCATTAACGTATTTAAAACCACTATTTATATATTGAGTAGGTATTATCATTTTTACTAGATATGCGTTGTTTCGACCTACAGAGCTATAGTCTTTATAGCAAAAGAAGGCGATGATTAGAACACCTATTAAAGAAAAAGATAAAATTAACAACTTTGAAAAAATGAACTTTATCAGTCTATCTCCAACTGTCAGCTTGGTCTTAAAAAGAATAATCGATGGAATAATACCAATTAAAAAGATCCAAGCAATGGAGTAAAAACTGATATAAGATGTAGATTCAATTAAGTTAGTCTCCGCTACATTTTCAACCATGCCACTATCAAAATAAACACCATAATTTACTGTGCCGTATAGAACAACACTACTAGTAACTATAAGAAAAATAAAAACAGCTTTCGTAATATAAGGCCAACTTAAAAGGTTAAATAGAAAACTCAATACAAAGAAAAAGAAAAAAGGAACTGATATAAGAAATAGAAGGCTATAGCTCTCTAATCCACCCAGTATTTCCTTGATCCTAAAAAGGACTGGGAAGTTAAATACCAATGCATAATAGAGTGCAATAACAATAGCTACAGAATTATAACTGTATTTTTTTTTAAAGAAACTTTGAACAAACTCTCGCATGAGGCACCATTAAAGAAATCTATAAAGAACAGTCAGCCAGGTTAATGCTGCTAGAATAAGCGCAGACATCACAGCTGCTGATCCCATATCTTTTGCTCTTCCGCTGAGTTCATTCCAGTCACTCCCAGTCCTATCTACAACCGCTTCTATTGCTGAATTTAACAGTTCAGTGATAATAATAATGATCAAACTGCCAATGAGAGCCAGCATTTCAAATCGATTTAAAGGAAGGTAAGAAGCTATTCCAAAACCAATGATAAGAAGAATAATCTCTTGTCGAAATGCAGCTTCATTTTTCCATGCAGCCCTAAAGCCTTTTATCGAGTACATGGATGCATATAAAATTCGAGTAAAGCCTGTTTTTCCGGGCTTCATAGATTAACCTTTTTTAAGCACTAAATTATAAAGTGCTTTGATACTAGTTAGATGCTTTTATCTTGTCGCCCTCGGATTTCACTGATTTAAAAATAAAAACCTCCGGAGTATGTAGATTTATTTTATTATTTAATCACTCTTTTTTAATTTTCTTAATTTTATATTAATTTTCCAGTGATATAAGTCTATATATCTGACATACAAGAACCCTTACTATTATCTTTGCACATGAATACGATAATTAATTTTCAGCGAAAGCATCCGCTGCTTTCCATTTATCTTTTTTTGGTTTACTTCTCGCTGGTTCCCCAGATATTAGTCGCCATAACCTCGTTTTCCGGTATAACAGGGATTCGAGATACACTACTGATGACCACAATCTGGCTCGTCCCTTTTGTTATCTGGCCACGGCAGACAGCGATAATCAGTGCTTTTCTTGGATTTCTATTAGGTTTTCTCTCTTTAGGAAGTTTGGGTTACTGGCTCATTTACAAGCAGGAAATGTCACAAAGCGTTTTCTTTATAGTCCTGGAATCCAATGTTCAGGAGATGAGTGAATTCATCAGCTCCTACATGCGTTGGTGGTACCCACTGGTATTCATAGCCTACCTTATCCCACCTTTGATCTTTTGGTCTTGCCTTCGAAAACTGGACTTTCAAATAGGCCCAAAGCTACGCAGCATTATAGTTGCTTCTGCTTTTCTGGTCATAGTCACACCAGTTATCACTACAACTATGAATAAGGACCTGAAGGCAGGTATTCGACATTTGGGAGACCGGTTAGAACCTACAACTCCATGGAATATGGTTATCGGTTATCTGAAGTACCGGGATCAGCTGGCTGATATGCAGAAATTGCTCAATGAAGCCGACAAGCTCCCTCCACTTGATCATTTAACTGAATCGAACAGCAGCCAACCCAAAACAGTTGTACTGGTGATAGGTGAATCAGAAAATCGCCAGCGTATGAGCCTCTATGGTTATCCTCGCAAGACCACGCCATTATTAGATGAAATGTATGAAAAGCAACCAGACTCCCTTTATGTATTCAGAGACGTAGTCACACCTCGTCCTTACACTATTGAAGCACTGCAACTCATTCTTTCGTTTGGCGACTCTACACATCCTGAAGCAGCGACAAACGCCCCCAACCTGTTAATGATGATGAAGCAGGCAGGTTATCACATCACCTGGATTACCAATCAGCAGACCCAGACAAAGCGCAACACCATGCTGACCACTTTATCTCAAATGGCTGATAAACAGATTTATCTAAACAATAACCGTCGCCAGGATACAGATCATCATGATGAAGTAGTACTGACTCCCTTTGAAAATGCGCTAAAAAGTCATGCCGGCGAGAAGAAAATGATCGTGGTACATCTTATTGGCAGCCATAGAAAGTATAATTATCGGTATCCAAAAAGTTATGAAGTTTATACTGATCGCAATCAGATGCCGGATTGGGTACCAGAAGAGGACGTTGACCCCTATAACAACTATGACAATTCTGTCCGTTACAATGACATGATTGTTTCATCACTTATTCAGGATTTGGACCATGTTGGTGAATCAGCCTCCCTTCTATATCTGTCAGATCATGGAGAGGAGGTCTACGATACCGCTGACGCTATTTTCTCGGGTAGAAATGAAGCGGATCCGACTCCTGCAATGTATACCGTTCCCTTTTTAATCTGGGTAAATGATAAATACAAAACGCAGCAAGATACCAGCCATTGGGAGCAATATCTGGATCGCCCCTATTCATCAACTGATCTGATCTACACCTGGGCTGACCTTGTTGGTCTTGACTTTGATCAAAAGGATACGAGTCGAAGTATTCTCTCTGAAAACTTTCATCCCTCTCCCAGATGGATTGGAGACCCTCTCATGCCAAAAAGTCTTCGAACTTTTGACTCAATATCGAATCAGGATCAACCGTAAAATATCAACAGAAGAGAAGATGAATCATCTTTGCTGGGACCAGTATCAGCTTTAGATTTAACTGATAATTTTAAAGTGGGCAGTGGCTGACTACCAATGTACCTTATATTTCGTACGGAAAGAACTTCTGTGATGCAGAATAGCAAGGGCATCGATTCCCATCACCTGGGTTTGTCTGACCAAAAATGGCAATAGCTCTAATACAAAGGAACGCAGAGACTTCATGAAGAAGGTGCTGAAGCTTATTCCCAGCAAAAGCCTGTTCCGACTCGGACAGGATATGCTTCGGCGAACTGAAGCATAAATGATCAAAAAATAAGCAAATTAGTTTTGTAATACTGTTAAAAGGTTTGTCCCGTACATAGACTTCATGCATTACCTGTTCTGCTACTGCTATTTCTTTATTATCTTGCTCGGATAGCTGATCTATCATCAGTTATCCGATGAGTGCCAACCACTCTAGTTGTTGATTAGCCAGCATGCTTTCTAACTCTTTAATCAACGACTCTTCATTATCAAACAAAACAAGCCCTTTATTAATCTTCAATAAATGCAAGGCTACAGCCTTCGATGCGCTATCAATATCGATATTATATGATCCATCAATACCTGAAAGATAAGATCTGATCAGGTTTAAAACTCTGTCCTCTACTCTGAAAAAAGCAGTTTGTGGCTTATAAAAATTAGCGATTAAACCAAGGGCCTGGATAGCATCTTGAAGGTGATTAGGCTTTACAAACCAACTGAGTAGTTGATCAGGATCTTCATTAAACAGTGTCTGATAGAAAACATAGTCTGCATTCACTATGTGGGAGAAAACTCTGGCCCGTTGAGGACTGCCCTCAAACAGAAGGTTGGCTAACCGACTGTGATTTTTTGCTTGGCTCTGAATCTTGCTGCCAAAAAATCGCCTGAAGTCCATCTTTATACCCCTGTCTGGTGTTCCCAGATCTATTTATTATGGATTTTTATTCAAGGCCGCTAACAGCATACGTTAGATTTTACTGAAAGTAGAAGGATTTATTTAAAATAAAATTATCTCTTAATTCATCAGCTTAAAATTTGATTCGAATAAGCCGTCATATCATTCACAAAACCTTAGAAAATGACATTTATTTTAAAATATAAATAGATATTAAGCAGAAAAGATCAATAAGTAACGCCATATGGAATCGAATATTTCTGGCTTACTGGACAGATGTCCTGCAAGGCGTAACGGCGGGAGCATAGCCAGTGCAACGAAGTCACGACTGCATGGATGCAGGAAGTAGGGCAACGCAGGAGCAGTTGCCGAGAGTGCCTGAGCAATGAGTCTGAAAATATGATTTCATAGGGTTGGGTACTTATAGCCTGACTACCCTTTCATGGTTTCATTGAAGAAACAGGGTAGCCAGTCTTAAAAATCAGAACTCATTGAATATGGGCCAGAACCCCGTCCAACTCATCCAGGCTGTTATAGGAAATAACCAGCTTTCCTTTGCCTTTAGCACTATGGGTAATCGCGACCTTGGCTCCAATTCGATCGGAAAGGTCGTCTTCAAGACGCTTGATATCAGGGTCAATTTTCTTCTGGGTCTTTTTCTTACCCTGCTCTTTTTCCTGAATCATTCGACGGATAAGTGCTTCCGTCTGGCGAACAGAGAGTCCTTTAGACACAACGGTTCTTGCAGCTTCAAGCTGTTCCATATCAGAGAGAGGCAATAAGGCACGAGCATGCCCCATTTCCAGGTCACCATACTCCAACATTTTTTTTACATCGGGGCTTAAAGACATCAAACGTAAGGTGTTTGCAACAGCCGTTCTTGATTTTCCAACGGCTTCAGCCACTTCCTGCTGGGTCAGTTCAAACTCTTTCTGGAGTCTGGACAGTGCGATCGCTTCTTCAATGGGATTAAGGTCTTCCCGTTGAATATTCTCAATCAGAGCCATAGCTATGGCCGCTTCGTCCGGCACGTCTCGAATCAGAGCTGGCACTTCAGACAGACCGGCAATTTGTGCAGCTCTCCAGCGGCGCTCTCCGGCAATAATTTCATAACGGTTCTGCGACAGTGGGCGAACGATGATGGGTTGCATCACCCCCTGGGCTTTTATGCTTTCAGCCAGCTCTTCCAGAGCATCTGGATGCATGTCCCGACGCGGCTGATACTTTCCCCGAACCACAAATTCGACGGGAATTTCTTTCAGTTCCTTGTCCTGAATCGCTTCACCCTCAGGTGTTCCTGTTGGATTAGTCAATTCATCGGATACCGATGAAGAAAGGTTTGCACCTCCCATCAACGCACTTAAATTGGTGCCAAGACGTTTTTTAGCCATCAGGTCCCTGTCTTCCTTTCAGTCTTGAGCTCTCGAACACTTTTTTCGTGTCTGCGAACCAGCTCACCGGCCAGTGCCAGATAAGCAACAGCCCCTCGGGAGGTTCGATCATAAGCCAGCACTGGCTTGCCATGACTTGGGGCCTCAGCCAAACGCACATTGCGTGGAATAACGGTACGATACACCTGGTCACCAAAATGACCAATCAATTGTCTGGAAACTTCATTGGTCAAACCAATGCGGGGGTCATACATAGTCCTGAGCAGACCTTCAATGTGCAACTTAGGATTAATCGTTTGTCTGATACCCGTAATGGTTTCCATCAATGCAGTTAAACCTTCCAGTGCATAATATTCGCACTGCATGGGAATAATGACACCTTCCGCTGCAGCCAGGGCATTGAGTGTCAGCATATTAAGCGACGGAGGACAATCAATCAGAATAAAATCATATCGATCACTGACAGCAGCCAGGGCATTTCTCAGCCGGGTCTCCTTGGCCTCCAACGACATAAGTTCAACTTCTGCTGCAGTCAGGTCGGCATTCGTTGGAACCACATCATAACCCGCTTCTTCAGTGCTCTGAATAGCCTGATCGATGGTGCACCGCCCGGTCAGAACATGATACGACGAATACTCCAGATCATGTTTATTGATACCGCTACCCGTGGTGGCATTCCCCTGAGGATCTATATCAATCAGTAGCACCTTTCGTTTGGTGGCTACCAGGGAGGCGGACAGGTTGATGCAGGAAGTGGTCTTCCCTACTCCACCTTTTTGGTTCGTTACCGCAAGAATTTTTCCCACTGCCAATTGCTACCGTATCGTCGTTGTGTTTGTTAAAAGCTGTCTGTTTAAATTACACGTCTGCCTTCAGGATAACCAGATGCCTCTGTGCTTCACAACCCGGGACATCCAGAGCATGACTTTCCAACATGGATATTTCCGGCCTTGTTTGCTTGAGGTCGACCAGTTCCTGCTCAGGAAAAAGGCCCTTCATCGCCAGGAACTTGCCATCTTCCCTGATCAGATGACGGGTCCCATTGATCATATCAACCAGAGAACTGAAAGCTCTGGACATGATAACGTCAAAAGGCTGCTCTGCCTCAAATGATTCTACCCGGCAATTCGCTACAGTGACATTAGCAAGGCCCAACTCAGTTTTGGCCTGAGTCATAAAACGAGTTTTCTTACCGTTGCTGTCTAGCAATGTAAATTGTTTTTTTGGATTCAGGATAGCCATAGGAATCCCCGGCAGGCCAGGTCCTGAGCCTACATCCATCAGATAACCCCCTTCCATGAAGGGCGCAATACTCAAACTGTCGAGTATATGGCGAGACACCATTTCCAACGGATCGCGAACTGCTGTCAGATTATAGGCTTTATTCCACTTGGCAAGTAGCTCTACATAACGCGTCAGCAAGTCTGCCTGACTATCAGTCAATGACAGAGATTGCGCAGCTGCGCCCTCGCAGATGCGTTCACGTAAGGACAGAAATGACATCAAGAAACAGTCCGGATAGGGTACATGGATTAAGAGTCTCACAGCTTGCTGGATAGTGTATTGCAAATAGCGGATTCAGTCGAATTCAGAACTTGGGAATCAGACGGTATTTTTCGTAGCCACGTTGATAAAAAAGCAGTATCAATAGAGTTATGAAAAAAATAATCAAACGACTTTCTAAGACTATTGTCAGCAGACTTAAGTCAGGGATAAAGATTTTGTTTGGGGATATTTCAGCCTCTGGTCTTTCAATCAGGGAACAAACTCAGCTCATCACCGACTTTTCTGCCTCTGTCATCGATACCCAAAAGCCAGCCTTAAAGACGGCATCTAAAAAGCAATATTTTTTACACAAAGGTAGATTAGCCTCTCGCCAAAGACTAAAAACAAAGCGCCAGGCCTTACGTGATAAAGCTTTGCTAGCGTCTCAAAAGATTCGGCACAGGCCTGGCTTTTTGAGATAGAAAGCCAAGCCGTGTGATCTTATCTGGATCAGGCTACCATCGAACGTTTTTTAAGATGAATCAGCAATAGTGATACAGCGGCAGGCGTCATCCCCTGAATTCTGGAAGCACGGCCCAGAGTTTCAGGCCTGTTGTCGGTCAACTTCTGCTTCAATTCGTTAGACAAACCTTCGATGGAGCTGTAATCCAGCCTTTCAGGAATCTTTGTTCCCTCATAACGTCGCAGTCTATCAATCTCTTCTGTCTGCCGATTGATATAACCTTCATATTTTGTGGCAATCTCAACTTGCTCACACACCTGAGCATTTTCTTCTGGCTCACCTGAGAGCGCAGCAACATCTTCATACGTCAATTCAGGACGACGAAGCAGCTCCTGAAGGCTGTATTCACGACTGATCGGGTTAGAAAGCTTACCCTCTATTTTGGCTGAAGCTTCTGTTTTTGGATGAATGTACGTTGTCCGAAGACGTTCATTTTCCTTTTCAATAAGCTCTTTCTTTTCACAAAAGGCTGCCCAGCGCACATCATCCACCAGGCCCAGTTCACGGCCTTTTTCCGTCAGACGCAGGTCAGCATTATCTTCACGCAGAATCAAACGGTATTCAGCGCGGCTGGTGAACATTCGGTAAGGTTCACTGGTGCCATTGGTAATCAGATCATCAACCAGAACGCCTATGTAGGCTTCATCTCTGCGAGGACACCAGCTGTCTTTACCCTGAGCTCTCAGGCCCGCATTTAAACCTGCCAACAGCCCTTGTGCCGCAGCTTCTTCATAACCTGTTGTGCCATTAATTTGTCCAGCAAAGAACAAACCGTCGATGGCTTTGGTTTCCAATGAGTACTTCAGACCTCTTGGATCAAAATAATCGTACTCGATGGCATAACCCGGACGGGTAATATGAGCATTTTCCAGACCACGAATAGATCGCACCAGATCTACCTGAACATCGAAAGGAAGACTGGTAGAAATACCGTTGGGATAAAGCTCATTGGTATTCAACCCTTCAGGCTCAAGAAACACCTGATGAGAATTTTTATCCGCGAAGCGAGTGATTTTGTCTTCAATGGAAGGACAATATCTTGGACCAATACCCTCAATAACCCCTGTAAACATGGGTGAACGATCAAGACCGCCACGAATGATTTCATGTGTCTGTTCGTTGGTATGTGTGATGTAACAAGACACCTGACGAGGGTGTTGATCCACGGACCCCAGATAAGACATGACCGGGATGGGGGTGTCGCCCGGTTGTTTTTCCATGACTGAGAAATCAACAGAACGAGCATCAATACGGGCAGGTGTTCCGGTTTTCAGACGCTCAACAGCCAGATCCAGACCCCTTAGCCGGTTAGCCAGAGCAATGGAAGGAGGATCTCCTGCCCGGCCACCGCTGTGATTCTCCAGGCCAATATGAATTTTACCGCCAAGGAAGGTACCTGCGGTCAAAACCACATTATTGGACAGAAAACGAACGCCCATATTGGTGACAACACCGTTCACCTGACCTTGTTCGACAATCAGGTCGTCTGCAGATTGTTGAAATATCCACAGATTGTCCTGATTTTCCAAAATATTCCTGATGGCTTCTTTATAAAGCGCCCGGTCGGCCTGAGCTCGAGTGGCTCTGACAGCGGGGCCTTTACGAGCATTTAATACCCGAAACTGGATACCGGACAAATCTGTTGCCAGTCCCATTGCACCACCAAGGGCATCCACTTCTTTAACCAGATGACTCTTACCAATCCCACCAATAGCCGGATTACAGGACATCATCCCCAGAGTTTCGATGTTGTGGGTCAACAAAAGTGTTTTAACACCCATGCGTGCAGAAGCCAAGGCTGCCTCTGTACCCGCATGGCCGCCACCTATCACTATCACATCAAACCGGGTTGGAAAGTCCACTGCCAAGGTCACATTACCTGTATTCGTTCATAGGTCGATTAGAAAAGAGCGCGGATTATACATCAGCTCTCCCGTTCACAACATGCATCCTTTTCATCACAGAGGTTTTTCAACCTCTCTAACCGCTGCCTCGTAGCTTAAAGGGGCTTTGACAAAGGGTTTAGTCGTAAAGCCCGAATTTTTCTATGTCCCTCTACTACATCCTTCAGGGTCGTTACTTGTGAATAACAGTAAATACAATTGCCATCGCTAACGTAGTGTTTATTAGATGTTTTTATTGTATATAGTGTGAGTACTTTCTGTGGATAAGCAATAAAACTCTTTATATATCATTGTTTTATAAAATGAATAAGTCTGTCAGTCTGCTGTTGGAATCCTCCGGTTAAGGTGTTCTTTAGCTGTGGATAAAACAGCCTTTATCCACAGCATGAATTCATCAAGATCTTATCCCTATATCTATGAATAGCTTCTCAATGTAGCTTTCCACAGCTCAGATTTTGCAGATTTCCCTGACTGAAAGTGTGATGAGAGCTGTGTTTGCAAAGTATTTAGACTTATAAAAACTTATTTTTTATCCACAAGCGGATATATGAAATTGTGGCTATGGGTATGCCCACTCTCATATACCTGTGGTTGAGAAATTCATGTTGATCAGGCACTTAAAAAATAAGAGTCCAGCTAGATGCTTTGGTAGATAGGAAAGGTGAGTGAATAGAACTAAATAATTAGTACTTATGTACTTAAATAACTGGCGATCAGAAGGGATTTCTGTAGAATACGCGAATGATAATGTTTCTTGTTTAGATTGATGTTATAAAAATCAACGGTTGTCGCTCATGTTAAAAAAAACCCTTATCGCACTCTCCGCTACTAGCCTTATGGCTGCATCTGCAATTGCTCAGGCTGCAGAAGTAGTAAACGTATACTCTTACCGCCAACCCTTTCTGGTTGAACCTCTGTTTGCAGATTTCACTAAAGACACAGGCATTAAAGTGAATGTTGTTTTTGCTAAGAAAGGTCTGAGTGAACGTCTGGAGCGCGAAGGCAAACTGAGTCCTGCTGATCTTGTTTTAACTACTGACATCAGCCGACTGATGAATCTGGTCGAGAAAGATCTTAGCCAACCGGTAAAAAGCCAATCCATTAATAAAGACATTCCAGTCCAGTACCGAGATCCGGATGGAGAATGGTTTGCTCTGACCAAGCGTGTCAGAAACATTTACAGCACCAAGCGCACTGGTAAGCCAGAAAGCATTACTTACGATGACCTGGCTGATCCTAAGTACAAGGGCAAAATTTGTACCCGCAGTGGCAAAAATGCTTATAACGTTGGTCTGGTAGCTTCCTATGTTGCTCACAATGGAGAAAAAGCTACCCGTGAATGGCTGGAAGGGTTCAAGGAAAACCTGGCTCGTCGTCCTCAAGGTAATGACCGCGCTCAGGTTAAAGCCATAAAAGAAGGCGTTTGTGATCTGTCCATCGGTAACAGCTACTACTACGGCGCCATGATGGCCAATGATGAACAGCGGCCATGGGCTGAGTCTGTCTACATCAACTTCCCGGATCAGAAAGGCAATGGCTCACATGTAAACGTCAGCGGCATGGTTCTGACCAAATATGCACCGAACAAAGACAATGCGGTCAAACTGATGGAATTTTTGGCTGGCGATAAAGCTCAGGCCACTTATGCTGAAGTCAACATGGAATACCCGGTAAATCCTGAGGTTCCTGTCTCCAAGATAGTGGCTTCGTGGGGTGAGTTTAAATCTGACGACCTGCCTGTCTATAAGCTGGCAGAGAACTACGCTACAGCTCAGAAACTGTTGGACGAAGTACGTTTTGATCTGTAATTGAATTGAGCTCTGTCATGGTCAGTCCATGCAGTTTGAAAAAGACATGCAAATTCTACTGATATTCATTCCGGTTTCTGTAGAATTCGCTGCTTGGCAGAGCTCAGCAGATACTTAAACAGACTTTCATGAAACATGCGCCTACAGCTATAGAATCTTCCATAGCACTGGAAAATGACCATACTCCACTCTCTTCAGAACGTGGCGGTACAAGGTCGTTTTCGCGTCAAGGCCTTTCAATATACTGGAGAGCTGGCAGCTGGTTGCTGGCTCTTCTGCTTTTCACACCAGTATTGGCTCTGGTCTATGAAGCATCAGCCCCTACAGGTGAGATTTTCTCTCATCTGCGAAATACCGTGCTGGGTACGTACATTCTTAATACGGTATTGCTGATCTCTGGTGTTGGAATTCTGGGTTTGATTCTTGCCCTTCCCGCAGCCTGGGTAATGGCAAACTGTGAAATTCCCGGTAAACGTTATCTGCAATGGCTTCTGGTACTCCCCTTGGCCATGCCTTCGTATATCGTCGCCTATATTTACACCGATCTGCTTGAATTCGCCGGGCCTATCCAAAGGTTGTTAAGAGACCTGACCGGTTGGAAAAGTGCTGCTGATTATTATTTCCCTGATATTCGCAGTCTGGGAGGTGCCGTTATTATTCTGGCCCTGGTGCTTTATCCCTATCTTTATCTTCTGGCCAGAACTGCTTTTCTTGAGCACTCTCAAAGTCAGATACTGGCTAGCCGATTACTCGGCTGTTCGCCGGTTTCCAGTTTTCTCAGAGTCTCCGTTCCCATGGCAAGACCCGCCATTATTACCGGACTGGCATTAATGGGCATTGAAACCCTGGGAGACTTTGCCACTGTCGATTACTTTGCAGTCCCTACTTTAACGACAGCTGTCTATGATACCTGGCTGGGTTATGGCAGTTTAAATGCTGCCGCTAAACTCTCTGCCATTATGCTGGTTGTAGTAATGCTACTGATCTCATTAGAAAAATACAGTCGCAGAAGACAGCAGCTCTACCAAAAAAATACGGGACAGGATCATAAAAAAGCCAGCCCTCTAATGGGCTGGAAAAAAATACTGGCTCTTTTCTGGTGCTGGATGCTGGTCATCCTTGGGTTTCTTTTACCCGCTATGGTTTTACTGGATTATGTTTTTAAATATTTCAGTGAATCCTGGAATGTTGAATTACTGACATACAGTCTAAATAGTTTGAAAGTCTCTCTGGGTGCTGCAACATTTGCGACAATGATTGCTCTGTTTTTGGGGTTGTATCAACGACTGCAGAAAAGTCGTTTGGCCAGTATTCCTTCCCGTCTGGTATCAACAGGCTACGCCTTACCGGGAAATGTTCTGGCAATCGGTGTTCTGACCCCATTAACACTGTCCGATCACGGGCTGAATGGTATTATTATGGCCTTTGAATATCCGCCTGTCGGTCTGATTTTCAGCGGTTCTATTTTTGCCATTATTTTCGCTTACACTGTGCGTTTTTCAGCAGTCGCTGTAGGTAGCGTCGAGTCCAGTCTGGGAAGAGTTTCTCCCTCTCTTGATATGGCCAGTAGAACGCTGGGATGTAAGCCTTCAGAAATGGTCAGGCGAGTCCACATTCCCATGGTTAGAAAGGGTTTGTTGACTGGCTTTCTGCTGGTTTTCATAGAGTCCATGAAAGAGCTTCCGGCAGCGCTTCTATTAAGACCTTTTGGTTTCGAGTCACTGGCAACCTGGGTGTTTCAGTTTGTTTCTGATGAAAAACTGGAGCAGGCGGCATTAGCTGCTTTGATACTGGTTCTGGCCGGACTGGTCCCCCTGATACTTCTGAACCGATCACTGGAGGCAGAACAAAAATGATAGCCCTGGATATTGCAGGCCTGAGCTGCCGCTATGAACAGACGAGCGTACTTTCTAACCTCAGTCTTCAGGTTGAAGAAGGAGAGATTGTTTGCCTGTTGGGTAGGAGTGGATGTGGTAAAACAACGCTTCTGAAAGCTATTTCAGGGTTACTCCAACCTTCGGCTGGTAGCATTTCTTTACATGGTCAGAAAGTCAGTTCAGCTCATGGTAGTTTCCCCCCCGAACAGCGCGGAATAGGCATGATCTTTCAGGATTATGCTTTATTTCCACATCTAACCGTTTTTCACAATATTGCTTTTGGTCTAAAAGATTTGTCTCGCAGAGATATTCGCAAACGTGTTGATGAAATGCTGGAGCTGGTTAACCTGTCTGGCCTTGATAAGCGCTACCCTCATGAACTTTCCGGTGGTCAGCAACAACGAGTAGCTATTGCCAGAGCATTAGCCAATAACCCTTCATTGCTGTTATTGGACGAGCCTTTTTCCAACATCGATAGTCAGGTCAGACAAAGACTGGTAAGGGAGATTCGGGACATTCTAAAGCAACAGAAAGTTGCGGGTCTTTTTGTCACCCATAGCCGGGATGAAGGTTTTGCTTTTGCCGATTCTGTTGCCATCATGCATGAAGGAAACATTCTACAAAGAGGTCATTCCTTCGATGTTTACAATCGGCCTGCTAATCGTTTTGTAGCGGAATTTATGGGGTCAGGTAATCTCCTCCCCTGCGAAGTGATTAACAACCGTACTGTTTCAACACCAGTAGGTATCGTGGAATCATCCAGTGAGATTTCAGCAAATCCGGGACAGTCTGCAGAGCTCTTTATTCGCCCACAAATGTTATCCATAGAAAAATGTCAGTGTAAAAACCCTGTTGATCCTGCTCAGATCAAGAGCCAGCAATTTATGGGCACCAGTTTGAGGACAGAAGTAAAACTGAAGGAAAGTGTTCTGGTTGTGGAAAACTCAACCCCATTCCCCGTCAGTACTCCTGTGGATATCTCGGTACAACCTCATGAACTGGTATTGTTCGATCAACAAGGCCACTCACTTTGAAGTGGCCTTTCCGCCCTTATCCAGATCGTTCATACTGACCAACCTTAATATTAAAGCCAAGGCGATTACAGGATGTTGGATTTCCTTTTCACGGCCATTGATGACCGGGTCATTGATTTCGAAACGCTGAAACTTCACGAAAAACCTAACCAGTACCTCGTGCTACCAGAAGGTGAGTTCGCCGCAGCTCCTCACCAGAGCAGTCCTGTTCTGAACGTTAGTATCGAGGAGTTGAAGAAACAGTTTTCAGAGATTGTGGAAAATCAGGATAAGGTTGAAGTCCTGCGTACCAGTGATGATGGTCAACAAGTCGATTATGTTCAGCGAACGGCTTTTATGGGCTACCCAGACACGATTACGGTTCGCTTTTACAGTCAGGGAGAAGATAGCAGTACACTGGCCATCTATTCCCGTTCAAGCTATGGCTACTCTGATTTGGGAGCAAATCAGGAACGAATTTCTCTCTGGCTGGACAGTCTTAAGAGCTCTTTGGCAACGCCTGACCAGTAAAAGTCATCCCGGAAGTCATTATTTATGTCCTGTCTTCGGGATTATCTAATTATTAGCGGTCTACTTTTTCTCGGGTGAACGCTTTCTCCAGTACACAGGAGAAAGCGCTATAAAAGCAATCAGTCGTATGATGCACAGATACAGGCTGTGATGGGTTCAGGGTTTATGCCGCGTCGAAACAGACCCCTGAAAAAGCAGATTACTTTCCTATACAGAATGAAGAGAAAATCCTGCCCAACAGATCATCGCTGGAGAAATCTCCGGTGATCTCACCCAGTGCTTTTTGGGCATGGCGCAGATCTTCTGCCAAAAGCTCTCCTGCTCCCATGTATTCAAGCTGCTTTTGACCGTTATCCAGAAACTCTTCCGCTCTGCGTAATGCATCAAGATGACGACGACGAGCAGAAAAACCTCCTTCCATTGCTCCCTCATAACCCATACAGGCCTTCAGATGCTCTCTGAGCGCGTCCAGGCCATGTTCTCTCATTGCACACGCCCTGATTAGGGGAACGCCTTCAGCGTCCTCTACGCCTGCCTGTTCGCCTGTGAGGTCAATCTTGTTACGAATGACAGTCAGCTTCTCTCTGGAGGGTAAACGATCCACAAATTCAGGCCAGATATCATGAGGGTCTGTTGCATCAGTGGTTGATCCATCCACCATCAGAAGAACCCGATCTGCATCCTCAATTTCCCTGAAGGCTCTTTCTACGCCAATTTGCTCGACTTTATCGTCAGTCTCACGCAGACCGGCCGTATCGATAACGTGTAAAGGCATCCCATCAATATTGATATGCTCTCTCAGCACATCCCGAGTGGTACCGGCAATATCGGTAACAATGGCAGAGTCTCTCCCGGACAGGGCATTCAGAAGGCTGGACTTACCCGCATTGGGACGACCAGCAATGACAACGGTCATCCCTTCATGCTGAATAGCCCCCTGCCCCGCTTCTTTCATAACCTGTGACAAATTACAGATTATGGTTTTAAGATCTCCCGCCACTTTACCATCAGCGAGAAAGTCGATCTCTTCCTCAGGGAAGTCGATGGCGGCTTCAACATAAATTCTCAGTTCGATCAGAGACTCTACCAGGTCATTCACCCTTTTGGAGAAGGCACCTTGCAACGATCGAAGGGCTGATCTCGCAGCCTGTTCTGAAGTACTGTCGATCAGATCCGCTATGGCTTCAGCCTGAGCCAAATCCATCTTGTCATTTAAAAAGGCTCGTTCAGAAAACTCACCGGGGTTTGCGAGCCTGATGCCCAAGGCATTAATTCTTTTCAGCAGCATATCCAGAATCACCGGACCGCCATGCCCCTGGAACTCTATAACATCCTCTCCAGTGAATGAGTTTGGATTCGGGAAATAGAGAGCCAGACCTTCATCCAGAACCTGATCCAGCTCATCATAGAAAGGACCGTAATGGGCATACCGAGGTTTTGGCTCCATTTTCAGAATGTCTCTGGCGACCCTTAAAGCTTCAGGACCGGAAACTCTGATGATACCTACCCCGCCTCTACCGGGAGCGGTAGCTTGGGCTGCAATGGTGTCTTTATGGAGATTACTGAGATCGGACATAAGCCAGGTCGGAGATAACAAATGGGTGACGTAGTCTAATCCAAGGAAGAAGCTGGCGCCATGGCCGTTAAGAAGCTGATACGTCAGTATTACCAACAGGTTGGTCAGTCAAAGTCTGTGAATAGAAAGGTACAGTCTCCTCTCAAGTCATTTAACGGGGGACTTCTCTATGAGCCTGAACATCAGTATGCCAAGCCTTGCGACCATTGGATCAAACATTGCAGCCCTTCCAGGAAAAATTGCCGAAGGCATTTGCAGCTTTGGACGTATGGTGAGAAGAAATACGACAGGAAGACTTTTAGAAAGCACCGTAAACCGGGCGATCCGAGACGGTTCCCATGAGAAGATTGTCTCAACACCTACTAAAAAAACCGTAGGTGAAAGAGGCACTACTGTGGTCAAAGGTAAGACTCACTACAATCTAACAAATGCAAAAGGTGAAGTGGTTCGCTCTCGAGGATTTAGTGAATACTGCCTGGATATGGCTCTCAAGCCTGTCATGAAGGTTTTGATGAACAGTGAAAATCCTGCAACATCTTTGTAATACATCATGCTGGGGTAATACTCAGCTATAAAAAAAACGGACCATAATTGGTCCGTTTTTTTTGAGAGAAGTCAGACTCAGGTGTCTTCTTTCTCGATCTTTTTGGTAATGAAGTACTGCTGAATGATAGACAACGTGTTGTTTGTCACCCAGTACAGTACCAGTCCTGCAGGGAACCACAGGAAGAATACCGTAAAGATCAGGGGCATCAGCTTCATCACCTTAGCCTGTACAGGATCAGGTGGTGTTGGGTTCAACATCTGCTGAATAAACATGGAAGCACCCATGATCAGAGGCAGAATGAAGTAAGGGTCCATCTGAGACAGATCCTGAATCCAACCCAGCCATGGCGCCTGACGCAGATCGACGGATTCCTGCAGCACCCAATAGAGGGCTATGAACACAGGCATTTGTACAAGAATGGGTAGACAGCCACCCATTGGGTTAACTTTCTCCTTCTTGTACATCTCCATCATCGACTGAGACATCTTCTGGCGATCGTCACCGTACTTTTCTTTCAGCTCCTGCATCTTCGGCCCCAGCTTGCGCATTTTAGCCATAGAGCGGAAGCTAGCCTGGTTCAGCGGGTAGAATACCGCTTTCACACAGACAGTCAGCAGGATGATCGACCAACCCCAGTTGCCCACCAGAGAGTGGATAAACTGTAACAGCATGAACAGAGGCTGAGCCAGGAACCAGAGGATACCGAAATCCATGGTCAACTGGAGGCCTTCTGCCAGGTTTTTCAGAGCAGGTTGATCTTTAGGACCAGAGTACAGAGTTGCGCCAATTATTACTTTTTCACCAGGATTTGCTACCAGTGGGTCGTTATAGAAACCCACCATGTAGAACTCATTGTTACGTGAGACCTGAGTGTAGTAAGTATGAGGCTGGTTCTGACTGGGTACCCAAGCACTTACAAAGTAGTGCTGTAGAATCGCCGCATAACCGCCATTCACTTTCTCTTTGAAAGCTTCTTTCTGGAAGTCGTCAAAAGCCAGTTTCTTATAGGGCTCGTCACTAGAACGAACAGCAGCTCCCAAGTAAGTATTCATGGGAGCACTGGAGTTCACAGAACTGGGATCTTCAGAGCCATCACGCTTTAGCTGAGCGTAAAAGGTATCCCGCCATACTTTGTTACTGTTGTTGTCGATCTCATAGGCCATTTCGACCTCATAAGTACCACGCTCAAAGGTATAGCTTTTGGTTACCTGAACATCGCCAGTTGTTCGGGTCAGCTTAACGGTCAGCTGATCCTGACCGGTTGGCAATGTGTAGTGGGTCTGCTCTGTACTGTAGAGTGGTCTCTGATTCTGGTCATTGGTAGGACCGTCAGTAGAAATCAAACCGCTTTGAGCCGTATAGACACAAGTTACTTCACCCGGTGTACAGTCGGGTTTATTAACCAGCAGTTGAAAAGGAGTAGCTTTCTCTCCTTCTTCAGGCAACCAGGCAGGATATTTGGGAAGACTGAGCCCAATAATGTCACCACCGGCCGGGTCAATCTGAACGTCCAGAGTATCTGTTTTAACGCTGATCAGTTGAGCGGAGGTCTGAACCTTGGCATCCAGAATTTCTGGAGAGGAAGATGATGACGTGATAGTGGGTAAATCAGAACCACTTTGAGAAGTGGAGACATTAGCCACAACAGCATCGCTGGCCGGCCTGGTCTGATTGTAATCTTCATTCCATTGCTGAAGTGTCAGTACACCAACAACGGCTATAGCACCTATCAAGAGTGTTCTTTGCAGATCCATGATGTCCGAGCCAAAGAGTCTTGGTGATGAATATGATCGTCTGATGTCCGGTGTTGCTTGTCAGAGGGAGCTGGCACCGGATCAAAACCTCCTGGATGCCAGGGATGGCAACGCAGCAGTCGTTTCAAGGTCAGATAACTGCCTTTCAGAAAACCATGATGTTCGAGTGATTCCTGAGCATAGCTGGAACAGCTGGGATAAAAGCGACAATGCCTGGCCATAATCGGGCTCAAGCAATAACGATATACCTTGATCAGTCCCATGGCTATGCGTTTGGGCAAAAGCATGAAAAAGTTCATAACAGGTCGGATCATGTCGGCTTTACTCTGTCTGTACCGAATCGACAGGAAACAGATCGGCTGATTTGTGTGAGACAGTATGACTGGCCTTCTGAAGAGTGACTGGAGGCAATAACTACCTCCACTGTCACGCAGCTCCATAGAACGCCTGCTTCAGGCTATGGCTTCCATTTTGGAAACCTTCCGCTCATTCCTACGTCTGGCTAGTTTAAACCATTGGTTGGTGAGCAGTTTATTGATATCGCAGTCTTCAAGCTCACCTAGACCTTTTCTGGCCAAAACAACAATATCCAGGTTTCCCAATTCGTCCTGATGGAGACGAAAGGTTTCCCGGATATGCCGTTTGACTCGATTACGGCCGGTAGCTTTACGGATATTTTTTTTGGCAATCACCAACCCCAACCGGGGATGGTCAAGCTTACTCTCACAAGCCAGTATCAACAAATGCCGACTACTGACCTTGATATCCGTATGGTCAAAAACCTGCTTAAAATCAGCTGCTGAGCAAAGTCGCACATCGCGACCAAATGTGAAGCTCACCTGTCAATCCAAATCAGGCTGCCAGACGCTTGCGACCTTTAGCACGACGTCGGTTGATAACCGCACGACCGTTCTTGGTAGCCATGCGAGCACGGAAACCGTGAGAACGCTTACGCTTCAAATTGCTGGGCTGAAATGTTCTTTTCATGACGTTTCTCGTTTTATCGATTTACAAAAAGACGGGCATTCTAAGTAATTGAGCCATTAGCGTCAATTTGCATTTGTCAAGAGTTTGCCACTGAGGCTAAAGGCTTAATCCCTAGGGGGGTGGCAGCTTTCTGCAGATATTCATAATAGCCAGTGTGAAATGACATTTTTATAGGGGAAATTACTTTCGTCCATTTGGCAGAAAAAAAATTGAAGACTTTGTTTTTTAAACAGCATTGGCGAATGGAAATTTTTCTAAGAGACCGATCAATATGAAAAAAATATATAGTACATATGTACTTGAGTAATGTTGTTTTGTTTATGTAATAAATATTAAGGAGTCCTTTTTGTGTGGATAAGTGCCATAAAGCCAGTAAGGCTCTGGTCTGGTCCTTGTGTGTGATTGTGTAGAAAATGAGCGATTATGCTGTTTCTTAGCTGCAGACAGCTTGTGTATAACTTGGCACTTTATACACAGCAAGAAAAGGCATGCTAGTTATGCACAGCTCACCAAGAATCCTTAAGCCTTTATTAACACAGCCTTTTCCACATTATTTTTTCATAAAGAAGCCGCTGGTTTTTAAGCGGTTTTGATTGATAACTAACTGATCTTTAAAGAAAATATTGACTCTTCGGGTTGAAGATGAAGAAATTTAAGGTGTGGATAACTTTTCTCTGAAAGGATACAATTAAAGCTGTTTTTTTGCTTATTCTTCCCATGTTTCTTCAGTATTCTGCTGTGGAAGAATACGTGTTTCTGGACAGATTCTGTTTCCTGCCTTTAGTGAAGTCGACCAGCAGGCAGGCTGACTGACTTCCATTTCACCCATTTTCAGGAGAGCGCCTGTGCCTTTAGAGCTCTGGCAAAAGTGTGTGGACTTGCTTCAAGATGAACTGTCCTCACAGCAGTTCAATACCTGGATTCGCCCATTGAAAGTGATGGGTGATGAGCACGATCTTTGCCTGCTGGCTCCTAATCGTTTTGTTGCGGACTGGGTGAAAGAGAAGTTTCTGCCCCGCGTTGAAGAGATTCTTGATGAACTCACCGATGGCCAGTCTCCTGCAGTAGCACTGGCAGTATCTAACCGACGTCCTCAGTCTCTCAGTCGCCGAGTTTCAGCGCCTGTGAGCAGACCTGTTCGTACAGAGACGGCAAAGCCTGCTGGTGAAGAAGAAAAGGTTGTGACCGGGCTGGTATCGAGTCTCAGTCAGGCTGCAGGTTCCTCTTCCAGCCACCATGAACCATCACGGATGGTTGAGCCACCTGTTCTTCAGAAGAAAGTTAATCCTCTAAAAGTAAAAGAGGATACTGTAAGCAGTCATCAGCCTGTTGAAAAAGAAAAACCTTCAGCAGGTCGACAAATAGAAGTCGAAGGTTCAATAAAACATAACAGTTCACTGAATGCCCACTTTACCTTTGATACTTTTGTAGAAGGTAAATCAAACCAATTGGCACTCGCAGCTGCTCGTCAAGTAGCTGAAAATCCGGGTGCTGCATACAATCCGTTATTTTTATACGGCGGTGTTGGTCTAGGTAAAACACACCTTATGCATGCTGTGGGTAATTCACTTGTTCGTCAAAATCGTAATGCCAGAGTCGTATATCTGCATTCTGAACGCTTTGTTGCCGACATGGTTAAAGCACTGCAATTAAACGCGATTAATGATTTCAAACGGTATTATCGTTCGGTCGATGCATTACTGATTGATGACATTCAGTTCTTTGCCGGTAAAGAGCGTTCTCAGGAAGAATTTTTTCATACCTTCAATGCTTTGCTTGAAGGAGGTCAGCAAATGATCCTGACCTGTGATCGATACCCAAAGGAAATCAATGGTGTTGAAGAACGATTAAAATCTCGTTTTGGCTGGGGTCTGACTGTAGCAGTTGAGCCTCCAGAATTAGAAACTCGAGTAGCCATATTAATGAAGAAGGCAGAGCAGCAAAAAGTGGATTTACCCCATGAAGCTGCCTTTTTTATAGCCCAGCGTATTCGATCCAATGTTCGTGAACTTGAAGGCGCCTTGAAAAGAGTGATTGCCAGTGCCCACTTCATGGGGCGCAAGATTGATATTGATCTGATCAGGGAATCTTTGAAGGATCTGCTCGCTTTGCAGGATAAGCAGGTCAGTATTGATAATATTCAACGAACAGTGGCAGAGTACTACAAGATCAAAGTAGCGGATATTCTGTCCAAACGCCGTAGTCGTTCAGTAGCCCGTCCCAGACAGATTGCCATGGCTCTTTCCAAAGAACTGACGAGTCATAGTTTGCCTGAAATAGGCGATGCGTATGGAGGACGAGATCATACTACTGTGCTTCATGCCTGTCGGAAGGTTAAAGAGCTGGTGGGTGAGGATGGTGAAATCCGTGACGACTACAAAAACCTTTTGAGATCCCTGACTAGCTGAGCACCTTCAGCTGGCAGATATTTAATGAATTCAGGAAGAAAGTCGCAGGGACTTCCTTCCAGGTAGCCAAGAGAAAGGAAAGCGATGAAATTTACCATTAATCGGGAAGCATTGCTCAAGCCACTGCAACTGGTGGCTGGCGTTGTTGAGCGCAGACAGACACTACCTGTATTGTCCAACGTCCTGATGGTGGTGGACGGTGATCAGCTCTCTCTGACAGGTACTGACCTGGAGGTAGAGCTGGTTGGTAGAGTCACACTGGATGAAGTCTCTGAGGGAGGGGAAATCACTGTCCCGGCCCGTAAACTGATGGATATCTGTAAATCTCTTCCGGAAAACGCACTGATTGAATTTTCCCAAGATGAGCAGCGTGTCAAACTCAAAGCAGGCCGTTCTCGCTTTACCCTGTCGACATTACCTGCCAATGAATTTCCAAGCATTGAGGAAGAAGCGGGGTCTATGACGTTCACTATTGGTCAGACCCGCTTGCGTCGACTGATTGATCGTACTGGATTTGCAATGGCGCAGCAGGATGTTCGCTATTACCTGAACGGAATGCTGATTGAAGTAAGCCAGAACACATTGCGCTCTGTTGCCACTGACGGCCACCGCTTGGCTATGTGTACTGTTGATGCTGACATTAATCAGCAGGATCGTCACCAGGTTATTGTGCCTCGTAAAGGTATTCTGGAGATGGCTCGTCTTTTGACTGAAGGCGATGAAATGGTACACATCTCTATTGGTGCCAATCACATCAGGGCTAAAACCGGCGACTTTATGTTCACTTCCAAATTGGTGGACGGTAAATTCCCGGATTATGATCGTGTTGTTCCTCGTGGTGGTGACAAGATTATTATTGGTGATCGCCAGGAGCTGCGTCAGGCGTTTCAGCGTGCTTCTATTCTTTCCAATGAAAAGTACCGAGGCATTCGTCTGATTCTTTCTGATGGTATGTTGAAGGTTATGGCGAATAACCCAGAACAGGAAGAAGCAGAAGAAGAGATCAATCTGGCGTACCATGGTGAAACCATGGAGATTGGCTTTAACGTCAGCTACTTGCTGGATGTTCTGTCAGTTATCTCTGGTGAATCCGTTAAAATTACGCTTTCAGATACAAACAGCAGTGCCCTACTGGAAGAATCTGATACCAGTGACTCGACTTATGTTGTTATGCCAATGAGACTTTGATGAAGGTTTTGTTACCATCATTTAAGGCTTTTTCTGCTCAGAGAGGTTTTTTATCACTGAAAAGCCTCTCATCAAACGCTTTAGTGAATACTGTCATCATTGAGAGTCCTATAGACAAATGACTATTCACAAGCTGATGATCAAGGATGTCAGGAACCTGGCATCCGCTACCTTCTCCCCTTCTCCAGATATCAATATCCTCTATGGATTGAATGGCAGTGGAAAGACCAGTGTTTTGGAGTCCATTCATTTATTGGGTTTGGCAAGATCTTTCCGAAGTGCCAGACTCAAACCGGTTATTCGTCATAAACAGGGAAAGTGTACTGTTTTTGCACAAATTCAATCTAATAATGAGCGACTGATTCCTGTAGGAGTTTCTCGAGATATAGAAGAAGAAAATTTTCAAATTCGAGTAGCGGGAGAAAGTTTAAAGTCTACCTCTGAACTCGCAAGACTCTTGCCTTTACAGATTATTAACCCCGACACCTTTAAACTCTTGGAAGGCTCTCCCAAGCAGAGAAGACAGTTTCTCGATTGGGGAGTGTTTCACGTGAAACATAATGAATTCTTACCACTATGGAAGAGGACTCAAAAAGCACTTAAACAGCGGAACAGTTTGCTTCGACATGGTAAAATAACGGGTTCTTCCTTGTCATCCCAATTATCAGTCTGGGATGCGGAGCTGGTTAGAGCTGCGGAGGCAGTAGATCAACTCAGAAAGCAGTACTTTGATCAACTGACACCAGTTTTCCAGGATGTTCTAAGTAAATTGACCTCTCTGCCTGAGATCAAAATCAGCTATAACAGAGGTTGGGATAAAGAGCGGTCTCTGGCAGAAGTCCTAAAAGAAAATGCTGTTCGAGATCTTCAGACCGGATACACACAGTCAGGACCACAACGTGCAGATATCAGAGTTAGGCTGGAAGGAAGCAATGCCGTCGATATTTTATCTCGTGGTCAGCTAAAGTTAGTAGTTTGTGCATTAAAGCTGGCACAGGGTTATCTCTTTTCTAAAGCGAATAACAGTCAGTGCATTTTCCTTGTGGATGATTTGCCTTCAGAACTGGATGCCCCCCACAGAAAGTCTATGTGCAGGATATTACAGAATATGCAAAGTCAGGTATTTATTACCTGTGTTGAGCCGGGTGCACTAGTGGATTGCTGGGAGCCTGAAATTGATCTTAAAGTGTTTCACGTGAAACAGGGATCTGTGAACTTGGAATCTGGGCGTGAGATTCGCCAGACTGAACCGCTGGAGAAAGAGTATGAGTGAACAAAATTACGATGCGTCCAATATTAAAGTACTGAAAGGTCTGGATGCAGTGCGTAAGCGCCCAGGGATGTACATAGGCGATACGGATGATGGGACAGGCCTTCATCACATGGTATTCGAGGTTGTCGATAACTCGATCGATGAGGCTTTGGCTGATTATTGTGATGAAATTGCAGTGATTATCCATCCGGATGAGTCTATAACTGTTCGTGATAATGGACGTGGTATTCCAGTAGACATTCATGAAGAAGAAGGTGTGTCTGCTGCTGAAGTTATCATGACGGTACTCCATGCAGGTGGTAAGTTTGATGACAACACTTATAAGGTATCTGGCGGTCTGCACGGTGTGGGGGTATCAGTGGTTAACGCTCTATCTAAAGAGCTTAAACTAACGATCCGAAGAAATGGCGAGGTTCATCAACAGATATACTCTCACGGTGTGCCACAAGAACCGATGAAAGTTATTGGTGAAACAGAAAAGAGCGGTACAGAGGTTCATTTCGTCCCTTCAGAAGAGACTTTCACTAATATCCAGTTCAGCTATGACATCCTTGCTAAAAGGTTGAGAGAGCTCTCCTTTTTGAACTCAGGGGTGTTCATTCGTCTGATTGATGAACGTACGGGTAAAGAAGATGAGTTCCGCTACGACGGTGGTTTAAGTGCTTTTGTTGAGTACTTGAATACGAATAAAACCAATATCAATAAAGTCTTTCACTTCACCAAGGTCAGAGAAGATGGCATTGGCGTCGAAGTCGCACTTCAATGGAATGATGGTTTCCAGGAAAACATTTACTGCTTTACCAATAACATTCCTCAGCGTGATGGTGGAACACACTTGGCAGGGTTCAGAGCTGCTCTTACACGAAACCTGAATAATTATATTGAGCGTGAAGGGTTTGCAAAAAACCAGAAAGTTTCTACTTCTGGTGATGATGCTCGTGAAGGATTGACTGCGATTGTTTCGGTAAAAGTGCCCGATCCAAAATTCTCATCCCAGACCAAAGATAAGCTGGTTTCTTCCGAAGTGAAGACTGCAGTTGAGCAGGAGATGAGTAGCTATCTGGCAGACTACCTGATGGAAAACCCTCAGGAGGCCCGAGCCGTAGTCAATAAAATGCTGGATGCTGCAAGGGCTCGAGAAGCTGCTCGTAAAGCTCGTGAGATGACTCGCAGAAAAGGTGCTTTGGATATAGCAGGGTTACCGGGGAAGCTTGCAGACTGTCAGGAAAAAGATCCGGCGTTGTCTGAACTCTACATAGTGGAGGGTGACTCTGCAGGAGGTTCTGCCAAGCAAGGCAGAAACCGTAAGACCCAGGCTATCCTGCCTCTGAAAGGTAAGATTCTGAACGTAGAAAAAGCCCGCTTCGACAAGATGCTTTCCTCTCAGGAAGTGGGTACTCTGATCACGGCTATGGGCTGTGGAATTGGTCGTACAGAGTTCAATATTGAGAAACTGCGCTACCACAACATCATCATCATGACCGATGCTGACGTCGACGGTTCTCACATCCGTACACTGCTGCTGACCTTCTTCTTCCGTCAGATGCCAGAGTTGATTGAAAATGGCTACATCTATATTGCTCAGCCTCCTCTCTACAAAGTGAAAAAAGGTAAGCAAGAGCAATACCTGAAAGACGATGTTGCTTTGGATGAATATCTGACTCAATCTGCTTTGGAAAATGCCACCCTGCATGTTAACGAAAACGCTCCTGGAATCGGTGATGAAGCCTTAGAAAATCTTGTCAAAGAGTACAGAAAGGTCATTGCTACTATTGATAGACTGTCTCGGGTTTACCCCTCTGAAATCATGAAAGAGATGATTTATATGGGGGCGGTTGCTAAAGAAGATTTGAAAGATCAGTCAAAAATGCAGGTTTGGCTTGATTCTCTGAATGACCAAATCCAGGAATTGAAATTAGCTGGCCGAAGCATGAGCCTTGAGCTCTTTGAAGACCGTGAGCACCAGGTTTGGATCCCTAAAGTCACTATCATTTCTCATGGTGTTCCTACTGAATACACATGGAATGTCGACTTCTTCGGTTCTGGTGATTACGGTTCAATAAAAGCACTAGGTTCTAAGTTACAGGGCTTGCTCGAAGAGTCTGCATTCATTCAGAAAGGTGAACGCAAGAAAGCTGTGACGACCTTTGAAGAAGGGCTCGAATGGCTCATGACTGAGTCCACTAAACGCCATAATATTCAGCGTTATAAGGGATTGGGTGAGATGAACCCTGAGCAGCTTTGGGAAACCACAATGGATCCTGATGTTCGTAGAATGCTGAAGGTAACTATTGAAGATGCTATTGGTGCGGATCAGATCTTTAATACCTTGATGGGTGACCAGGTTGAACCGCGTAGAGACTTTATTGAGTCTAATGCATTGAATGTAGCCAACCTCGACGTTTAAACCCTGTAGAGATCAGAGCTGCTTGATAAAAGTAGCTCTGATCTCAATTTCATTAATCCTCTTTAGGATACATAAAGGTATTGTGAACCCATAAAGCGTCCGCTAAACATTTGTAAGTTCCCTGCCAGCTGTCCCCCTCCCTGATGTTGACTGTAATTTTATCCTGACCACGTTCATCCTCTGTAATAGAGACGTTTCTCACATAGAGCTGAATATCCTTTTTAAGGTCATCGGGAACCATGAAGTCTTCGAGTCTTAAGTTGTAGGTGGGCTTGGTTGTTTGATGAGTTCGACTGAAAACTTTAGTTGCAGAAGCCCCTTTGAGGCTGAATGAATAAGTCCAGTCACTGTCATCATTGCCAGGTCGCTTCGTTTATCCAACTGACACTTACTGGTATCCAGAACGCCTCTGAACTCACTACCGTGAGTGTAAGCATTCTCTACCCACTTAAAGACTTCTCCTGCTTCTGTGGATGATGTTGAAAAGAGCCCGAGGGCAAGAGTAGAGCTGGAAAACAGGACTGAAAGAGGTCTTTGTAAAAACATAATGCAGAACCTGGGAAGTATGAGATTGATCAATTAAGAGGAATGACAGTTAAACTCTTTTTGGGGTGGTGTTGGTTGAATGAGGGGCTAGATTGAATGAGCTCAGTATAGTTCTTGTTCTTATAACAACACAAAAAAGTAATTAAATTAGCTATAACATGAAACAGAATTTTTAATCATTTCGTATTCCACGGGCAGTGCTGTCTATGGCGACCTGTCTTCATGCAGTATACTTGGGGCTTCTGATTCGACAGTTGATAGACATGTACCACTCAGTAATTCGTGCAGAACTCGAAGAAGCCCAGCAAGTTCTGGAGCGCTTTCTTAATGATGACACCTGTATTGATGCTATAGATAAGGCTGCGAGGCTGTTGGCGGAATCCTTTAAGCAAGGGGGAAAGGTGATTTCTTGCGGTAATGGGGGTTCTCATTGCGATGCTATGCACTTTGCTGAAGAGCTAACAGGACGCTATCGCGACAATCGTCCTGCCTATCCTGCTATCGCTATCTCAGATGTCAGTCACATGTCCTGTGTCTCTAATGATTATGGCTATGAGTATGTATTCTCACGTTATCTGGAAGGCGTTGGTTTTGAAGGAGATGTACTGTTTGGCCTCAGTACCAGTGGTAACTCAGGCAATATTCTGAAAGCGATAGAGGCTGCCCGCCAGAAAGGAATGAAAGTGATTCTGTTGACAGGCAAGGATGGCGGAAAAATGGATGGCCTGGCGGATGTAGAAATCCGGGTTCCACACTTTGGCTATGCAGATCGGATTCAGGAAATTCACATCAAAGCTATTCATATCATGATTCAACTGATTGAAAAGCACATGGCTGATTGATGAGTACCTGAAGGTCATTCATCACCTTTTTACAGGTGATGAATGATGTATTTTACTAGGCGACTTTATGCTTGTTGTTCACGTCATCCAAAGTGTTGGAAATCCAACCCCGGGTTTCGTTATTAATCTCCAGAGCAGTCCTGTCTTTGGTTTCTACTACTGGGCCAATATGAAGCTGGATGACTCCCGGCTTTTTCAGAAAACGATCCATCGGCCAGCAAACAGCAGCATTGTGAGCAATGGGTAGTACTTTCACATCAGCCTTTCGAGCCAGATTGACTCCACCTCTTGAGAACTTGCCCAGCTTGCCATTAGGATTACGGGTTCCTTCCGGGAAAATCAGTACCCATCTCCCTTCATGCAGTGCAGTGGTACCCTGCTCTACTACATCATTTAAAGCGGCTCTGGGGTCATCACGGTTAATAGCAATAGGTTTAATCAGCCTGAAAGCCCAGCCAAAGAATGGAATGTTAAGCAGTTCTTTTTTGATAACCTGAGCTTGAGGACTGAATTGAGTCTGGAGGAAAAAGGTTTCCCAGGTACTTTGGTGATTACTAATGATGACGCAAGGTGTATCCGGAATATTCTCTTTGCCATGAATTTCATAGCGAATACCACAAATAAACCTGGCCAGTCCCATGGCAATAACCGCCCAGTACTTTACCAATACTTTATGGCGTGTATTCATGGGCACAAAGGGAACAACAAAAACCAGTACAGTGGACCAGAGAACAGTAAAGGTAGCCAGCAGAAAATAAAATAACGCTGTTCTTATGGATTGCACGACGAATGACATTTATAACCTATCTTGTTTATCCTTGAATACCAACCCGCTATTGATAAGGGGTAGAGGTCAGCATTGTTATGACTGTTCACCGAGAATAAAGTTAGTAAATGCTGTCAGGTCTTCAAATACAGGCACATTGTCGAGACCTTCACCTTTATTCAGTGTTCTGATGCCTTTTCCCGTTTTCACCAGGGCTACCTTACACCCCATAGCTTGTCCTGCCTGAAGATCTCTCAGTGAGTCTCCTACAACCCAGGCAGATTCAGCAGGTAAATTCAGGGTTTCTTCAATCTGTTCTATCATGCCTGGCAAAGGTTTTCTGCACCGGCATTGATCATCTGGGCCATGAGGGCAGAACTTAATGCAGTCGATCTTGCCACCTTCAGCGGCAATCAGGTCCAGCATTTTTTGATGCATAGCTCTCAGTGTATCTTCAGTAAAGTAACCCCGGGCCAGGCCTGACTGGTTCGTTGCTATCGCAATGGGGTAACCTGCCCTGCTAAGCCTGGCTATTGCCTTAATACTGCCAGGCAGAGGAATCCATTCATCTACCGTTCGAATGTAATTATCGGAGTCTTCATTAATGACTCCATCTCGGTCAAGAATGATCAATTTGCTCATAATTTTCAAAAGGCAGGTTGGTACCCAAGGTATTGGAAAAGTATTTTGCTACTGTTTGGTTCGCTGAGAAACAAAATAATTTTCTGGAAGATAAAAAAAGTGCGGCATAAAAGCCGCACTCACTGTATCAAGCTTTGATCAGGATTTCTGTAAAAAAGACAGACCTGAACGCAACCTGGGAGGCTAACCGAGAATAGCGTCCGAGCATAAAATTCAGTAGAACGAGTCAGCTTTTTCACTGAATTTGTGCGAATAGTTGACCTATTTAAGCAAATTCAGTGGAAAAGATGGCCGTTCTTTCTGGATTTTAGGCCGGGCTGTCTATTCTCGGTCAGCCTCCTAGAGTAAAGAAATATCTGCAACATGAAGGAACAGGCTGCGTAGTTGCTTCAAAAGAGCATAGCGGTTCAAGCGAACCTGCTCATCTTCAGCATTAACCAATACTTCATCAAAGAAGCGGTCAACGGAGTCCTTCAGGGGAGCCAGACTTTCCATGGCTACAGAGTATTGCCTTTGTTCCAGAATGGGCGCGACTTTCTCTTTGCTGTCTGCCAGAGCGCTAGCCAGAGATTTTTCTGCCGCTTCTGTCATCAACGCAGGATCAACGGAGTCCGGAATAACCAGATCACCGGCTTTAGCCAATATGTTAGATACACGCTTGTTCGCTGCTGACAGGGTTTCGGCTTCAGCCATTTGACTAAAGCTGTTCACTGCCTTAACGCGCTGATCAAAGTCGAATGGACGAGAAGGTTTCAAGGCCTTAACAGACAGGAAGACCTCAACAGGAATCTGTTCGTCCTGATACCAGGAACGGAAGCGCTCCAGCATGAAATCCAGAACGGTTTCTGTCAGCCCTTTCTTGTTGGCTGATGACTCTTCAGCGGGCAGTTGCACACCTTGTGATTTATAACCTTCGATAGACTGGTTAATCAGGTCACGCAGGTCCAGATCCAGCTTCTTCTCAACAATAATGCGAAGCACGCCCAAGGTCGCTCTTCTCAGAGCAAATGGATCTTTGTTACCTGATGGCGGCTGATTGATGCCAAAGATACCGGTAATAGTATCAATCTTGTCTGCAATGGCTACGGCACAACCTGTCAGGTTCGATGGCAGCTCATCGCCGGCAAAGCGAGGCATGTACTGTTCATTCAAAGCAAGGCAAACCTCTTCAGGTTCACCATCATTTGCTCCGTAGTACTGCCCCATAATGCCCTGCAGTTCCGGGAATTCCAGAACCATTTCTGAAGTCAGATCTGATTTGCAGAGTTCTCCGGCTCGCACAGCCAGCTGTTCCTGACCACCTTCCTGTTTAGCGATGAAACCAGCCAGTTTTGCAATTCGGTCGGTCTTATTGAACAGCGATCCCAATTGAGCCTGGAAGATGATGGGTTTCAGAGTCTCCCTGCGTGCGTCAAGACTGGTTTTTTTGTCGGTATCGAAGAAAAATTTGGCATCTGCCAGACGAGGTCTAATTACCCGTTCATTACCGGATACTACATGTTCGGGTTGCAGACTTTCAATATTGGAAATGGTTATAAAATGGGGAAGAAGATTTCCTTCGTTAGACACTACGTGGAAATACTTCTGGTGCTCTTTCATGGATGAGATCAGCGCTTCAGCAGGTACTTCCAGAAATTCATCGTCAAAACGGCCTGACAGAGCCACCGGCCACTCGTTCAAAGCGGTCACTTCATCCAGCAGATCGACATCAATGACGGCTTCGCCACCTAATCCGGTAGCGACGTCTGTTACTTGCTTTTTGATGAGGTTGCGACGTTCTTCAAAAAGCGCCATAACCTTACCCTGCTCTCTCAGTAGGTTCTGATAATCTGCTGGCTGGTTGATGGTCAGAGGCTGATTGGCATGGAATCGGTGACCACGAGTCTGATTACCTGACTTCAGCCCCAGAATTTCGCAATCGACGACTTCTTCTCCCATCAGCATGACAAGCCAATGAACAGGACGTACAAACTCAGTACGACGAGCTCCCCAGCGCATACGCTTGGGTATAGGCAATTCATTCAGGGATTGGCTGATAATCTCTGGCAGCAGCTGGGTTGTCTCGGAGCCTTGTTGAACGGCACGGTATACCAGCCAGGCACCTTTATCGGTTTCCAGAGTTTCCAGCTGATCGACGGTCACACCGTTAGAGCGGGCAAAACCTTCAGCGGCTTTTGTTGCTTTACCTTCTGCGTCAAAAGCGGCCTTTACGGCAGGGCCACGGCGCTCCATCTGTTGATCTGGCTGGGCGGTTTCCAGTCCCTTTATCAGCAGAGCCAGACGACGAGGAGCAGCAAATGCTTCAAAGCTGTCAAAAGACAGTTGAGCACTTTTCAGACGATCAACAATACCTTGAGTAAAGGCATTGGAAAGCTTTTTCAGAGCTTTTGGTGGCAGTTCTTCGGTACCCAGCTCGACCAGGAAATCTTTCTGACTCATCACTTCTTCTCCTGTGTCTTGCTTTCTTCCAGGCTGGCCAATACTTCTGCACGAATATCGTCGCTTGCCATTGGGAAGCCCAGCTTATGACGTACATCGAAGTAAGCTTTGGCTACGGCTCTGGCCAGAGTTCTGACTCTTAGAATAAAGCGCTGGCGCTCTGTGACAGAGATGGCATGACGGGCATCCAGCAGATTGAACGTATGTGATGCTTTCAATACATATTCATAGGCTGGAAGCGGTAGATCTGCTTCAACCAGACGTTTGGACTCACCTTCGTAAAAATCAAACTGGTGGAACAGTTCTTTGGTATCAGCGTGCTCAAAATTGAAAGTAGACATCTCTACTTCCTGCTGATGGAAAACATCGCCGTAAGTTACTGTGCCTTGAGGGCCTTCAGTCCAGGTCAGGTCATATACGTTATCAACGCCCTGGATATACATGGCCAGACGTTCAAGACCGTAAGTGATTTCGCCTGTGACCGGATAACATTCTATCCCGCCTACCTGTTGGAAGTAGGTGAACTGAGTAACTTCCATACCATTCATCCAGACTTCCCAGCCAAGGCCCCAGGCTCCCAGAGTTGGGGATTCCCAGTTATCTTCCACAAAGCGAAGATCGTGAACCAGCGGGTCTATACCCAGCTCTTTGAGAGAGTCGAGATAAAGTTCCTGAATATTGTCTGGAGACGGTTTCATTACAACCTGAAACTGATAGTAATGCTGAAGACGGTTTGGATTCTCTCCGTAGCGACCATCAGTGGGTCGTCGGCTTGGCTGAACATAGGCCGCGTTCCAGTTTTCTGGGCCTATAGCACGGAGAAAAGTGGCAGGGTGAAAGGTGCCTGCACCCACTTCCATGTCCAGTGGCTGCAAAATGACACAGCCCTGGCGAGCCCAGAACTGCTGAAGGGCCAAAATCAGGCCCTGAAATGTTTTGATATCAGGCGTGCTTTGAGAAGTCACAGTACTACCTCATGGAGGCTCAAAATTAGGCTTTATTCCTCTATCCCGGCTGCCAATAGCTACGACAATTCAGGAGGCCGAGCTATTTATTCTCGGTCAGCCTCCCTGATCCGGGTGCTTGCAATACCACTGACAGCTTGAGCATGAAACAGCCCACTGTGCATTAAGAGCGATGGCATTTTCTATAAACAGCCGCGGATTATACCGTTTTGGCTGTGGGGCGGATACCGTTGAAACTCTCTGAAAGTGTCCGTTGTGTATAAGGCTGCCGAAGAAGGGGAAGTCTTTGTTGGGGACTATCAATAGAATTTGAAGAAAATGTGGATAAGCTGTTAGTAGTTGTGCATAACTTTGTTGCTAACTGCTCAGGCTCAATTCATAAAGCAAAATTACAAATCAAAACAATATAGCCGTTCAAAAAAGAAACCTTGATCAAAACCTGAACTATTTTCCTTGGAGTGAGATGAATCTGAACTAAATATTGTTCCTGTAACAGATATTGATATATGACTCTAAGAACTTTATGGATACAACTGGGTTTGCTTGGATGCTCTACTCTGCCTGCTCTCCTCATGAGCAGTGTGAATGGCGCTGATCACAATTACATTGAAGTCAGTATTGGTGAAGGTGAAATTGAAAGCTGTTATACCTGTGATCTTGTGTTCGACAAAGAGGCTGTATTATCAAAGCAAGCAATAATATCTGATATCGGTGATGAAGATCCTGAGGATTCAAGTGATCTGGTTTTTCCCGTCTCAAGCACTCATGTTGCGGAGTGTCGTCCTGGTACTGTTCATCAAAAATCAGATTATCAATTTCATTTCAGAGCCTCTTTATCCATTGTAAATGTTGATTCACAAAGTAACGTTGAATGGTTAGCCAAGGCGTTCAGGTATGCTGTTGTTTTCTGGCTGACAAAACCCTTCAGTCAGTGGTTGGCAGTAATTAAAGAGGCTCAACCAGAAGGCTTTAGTCAGTATGACCCAAAAAAGTGGAGTAACAGAGAGATTCCTGAGAGGGCAGGGTCTGTCCCGAAAAGTAAATACCTACTGAAATCGATTCTACCCAAGCAACGACATTTTTTACCTGGAATGCCAGGCCTTTCAGGGGGATCTTTGATGGGAGGCGGCTTTCTTATTCAGGATGAACTTTATCAACCTTCGGCTCCTGTTGTTGAGAACCTGCCCACTGAACTTCTGGTTATTGATTTTACTCACAATGCCCAGATTCAGGCTGTTCTGATTGAAGTGCTGGATCTGCTTTCTGTGTTGGGCGATTCCGCTCTGACAGAAGTGGGGCTTGATCTTTCATATTTTGAAGGCATGGCGCTGGGTGAGCTCATGCACTATCGAAATTTGTTAAGGGATTATCTGGAAAGGCTTGAGCAAAACGGATTGCTGGAAGAGGTTGCGAATACTCCTTCTGCCGTTGTTTTCAGAGAGTTTGTGTTAATGATATTGGCTGACCTGGATGAATTTCAAAGAATCCAGTCAGTGAGAGTTAATAATCCAAACCCTCCAGTAACCAGTCGTCCTCAGTCTTTGGCGGGAGAAATTCTTTCCAGGCTCCGGTATCTAAGATCGGGTGAGTCAAGTAAAAAACTGAAGCTTGCAATTATGCAAGCCTACATAGCTGAAGTAGAGAAATACCGACCGAGCATTGAGAAAAAGATTGAACAGGAAGTGGCTGATTTTAGGGAGAGTGAACGTTTCCAGAGAATGACACGCGAAGAGAGAAAGCTTCATATAGAAAAGAAAAAACAGGAAGTACTGGGGCACTTGATTGATCTGGAAAAAGGTTCTTCCTATTGGGAGAGAACCATGAGGCTGATTTTATCAAACAGACTGGATGTTCTGACGGCAGATCTTGCTGACGTAGATGGAGAGCCTGTTGATATGGATGGAAAAGAAAAGAGCACTTCAGCTCCTCCTCCGGGTAATGATGATGAAGTTGAGGAAGATAATAAAGAAGAACAACCGGATGAAGAGCCTGATACTACAGGAAATCATGATCACTCTTCTGATGGCAATCGGGATCCGCATGGTGATGGAGCGACAGAAGAATTATCCGCCTCAGGACATGGCGGTTTTCTGATACAGAACCCTTTATATACATCATTTCTGGCTGATCTTTTTTCCAGTTACCACCTGATTGAAGAAGGTTCTCAAGATACGTTTATAGCCAGTCTTATATTCATTCTTGGATCAGGTACAGAGAACTTCCAACAAAAACATGAAGAACTTCGTAAGCGTCTGATCAAGCTATTTAAAGAGGAAGTAGCTTACAGCCATCTCCAGCAAGACTGGGAAACTCTAGGGTTGGATGAGCTGATAAAACTCATTCTGGATCATGGTCGTTATGCTTATCTGACTCAGGAAGTCATGAAACTGTACACAGAGCAGGACGCTGAACAGATGTTATCTGCGGCTGAAGATTTAAATATGGGCAGACAATCAATACAGGTTTCGGTAACTGATCCACAACAATCAGACGGTCTGGTGATCAATTTTTCTCATAACCGGGTCCTTTACGATGAGCGATCAACTTTTATCAGTTTGTTAAGAGAGCGACTTGAACGACTTGAGTTGCATACTCGGATAATGTCTCTGACCCGATCAAAAAAACTTTCTTTTTCTGAAGTCGAGATTCGCCGATGGAGAGAACAATGTGCGAGAGATGGTCAGCGGCTGCCGATCATTTTCAGATACCTGGTAGAGGGACAGGCAGCTGAAAGTTATGTTCTTGGGGATACCGCTAACCTGATCAGTGATGTCAAAAAGCGTTTTCCGAAGATCGATATTACCGGTCTGGAAGCTGAAAAAAAGAAAGCATCAGGTGCCAGAAAGTTGCAGCTGGAGAGACAGATTGCAGAGCTAAGATCTGAGTCGGCTAGAAATGCAGGTATTGAGACTTCAGCCAAAGTGGCCAGTGTCTGCGAATTACCCGAAATCCTTGACCCTCAGCTGCCTGGTCTGGAGGTCCTTCTTTATATGGTTTTGAATCAGGACTCTCCCAATTCGCTCAGAGGCGCTGTTTTTGGCACTGACCGTTTGTTAGGGCGAGACAATCTTTTGGGTTTCCTAATGCCGGAAGGATGGATGATCAGCCCCTCCAACCGGGAGGATACTATCGAATCGGCAACACCTGTGGTGGTCGAGCTCACCTCGAGTGGTCGATTAAAGCTGCTCTTTCATAAAGAGTTTGATACCTGGGTGGTTCCTGACAGTAAAAAGCAGCTGGATGGAGTGTTTACCGTCAGCATGGAGTATGAATTCCAGATTACCGGTCAGCAGCTAAAACTTGAGTACAGTGGTTTTAGTTATACAGGTCATGTTCGTGATGATGTTCTTGAAGAGGGCCGTGAAGAGCTTGAAAGAAAGATGAAAGAGCGTTCTGCGAATTTCAGAGAGAGAATGATTCAACGAGTAGGAGCCAGCGATAAAAAGCCAGGAGAGCTCCAACAACGTTTTGACCGGGAGCAGCTGGGCGATAGTAAAAAAACAGTAGAGTGGTCTGAGGAGAGAGTCAGAGCCATTAATAAAATGTGGCAGGAAATCAATGCTCAAATGATTGAAATAGAGCAGGCAAATTTAAGAAGTTGGTCAAGATTCCAGGAGTATTACAGACGTCTTGAAAGCATGATGGCCAGTGTTGAGTGGGAGTACAAGAAACTTCTGGATGCAGAAAAACATCACTATGAAAACACAGTAAAGCAGTTTGTCCCCGAGTCTCTGGCTGCCAGAGAGTATGCCCAGGTTCATCAGCAAGCTGAGCACTACAGAGAGCGATTAATAGAACTGGAAAAACAGTTAGCGAGAATGAAATCCGTTTCTCGACAGACAGAAGAAGAGCTCGGGCAGGAAAGAGTTCGTTATCTTCAGGCGTCAGAAGAACTGGAAGCTATATCCTACGATGTTGATATCAGAGGGGCTTTATACAAACAGGCCAGGGCTTTACCTCCTTTAGAGCAGGAAAATCTCCTCCACCTGTTTGAATCGGTCAAGCTGATGGTCAGCCATGCCACATTAACGGTGACTGAAAAACTCAGTCAACTGTCACAGGAAAAGATACGCCATTTGAGTACTCCATCGAAGCCTTCAGCTTTGAATCGCAATGGATCTCAGAGTCAGGAAGACCTTTTGCAAACGTCTCAAAAGAAAGTTTCTGAAGAGGGTAGAAGAAGTCATGGTCTGAGAAGAAATGCGAGATACAGATCTGAAGGAGCTATTAACTGGTTGGGGGTTAAAACGTCACAAGATTCATCACCGTCTTCCACACCCGGTAGAAGGGTGTCGGATTATCTGAAGCCCCCTGCCTGGCTCGGAAAAATGTGGAGAGCGATCAGTCGACCTGACCTGGATATGAACATGAGTGGTCCCAGAGAGTTCAGCCGAGACGGTACGATGCGGGATTACTCCAGAGGTCGAGCAAACGATCGATTGACTGACTATCCAGTAGTAGACTCAGTTTTCCCTCCTAACATACTGGTTTCGTCACCTGACTCGGAACAGAACTCCAACGGTCAACATGGCAGTGGAGAGTTACTGGGCCTGCTTGATTCAGAAACCCCTCCGGGAAATCTGCTGCCTTTTCCTCAGCCGGGCTTTCACTCTCAACTTTCAATGCTTGAAGGGCTACGGGTTCAAAGAGACTTTCATGAGCACACGTTAAGTGCTTCTGAGACTATTAGGTATCGAGTTGATCATAGAAGGAGTGATAGTCAGCTTGAGATTCAGCTGCTGAGAGTATCCAGGTCGCCTGTTCAATTGAGTGAGAGCGTACGGGTCTATCTCTCGGCTTATGCTCAAGATCCACGATTCATTCGTCTGATCAGTGGCTATGTTGAGACAGATTTTCACGGAGATCTAAGAAGCTTTGCAGAAGATCTGAAACTCTATGTTCTCAACCTCCCTCTTATAGAAAGCTCTGCATTGGAGCCCACTGCTCTTGAACAACAAGTTGCTAATTTATTGAATCAATTCATAGATTCTATGGGTGAAGAGAGTCTGGCAAACGCTCTGACCAGGATTCTCGGAGAGCAGATTCTGAAAGATTTACAGAGAATATTCCCTTCGGCTACTGATGTTTGATGATGGTGGCAGTCTGGATTTGAAGCCAGACTGCACTCTTTTCAGTATTTCCAGAATGTGGGTGTAAACAATACCAGCAGCGTGAAGATTTCCAGACGACCCAGCAGCATGGCAAAGCAGAGAATCCATTTTGCAGTATCAGGAAGGGAGTCGTAATTTTCAGCGGCTTCGCCCAAAGCAGGTCCCAGATTATTCATGCTGGAAGCTACGGTCGAAAATGCAGTAGTCAGATCTACCCCCGTTGCCATCACTGCCAGTATTAAGACGGCAAACAGGAATACATAGGTGGCAAAGAATCCCCAGACTGCTTCACCGACCCGGCTATGGACGGCTTTTCCTCCCAACTTGATCGAGAAAATAGCATTGGGATGAACCAGACGACGAAGTTCTCTCATCCCCTGTTTGAAGATCAGTAGAACACGGATCACTTTCATCCCGCCGGCCGTGGACCCTGCACAGCCCCCTGCAAAGCTGGTCATAAACAGTAGCAGTGGCAGGAAGGTTGGCCAGGCTGAGAAGCCGCTGGTGGCGTAACCTGTTGTGGTTGCAACAGAAACCACTTCAAAAATACCGTGATCCAGCGAGTCAGCGAGATCATAGGTTCCGGAGAAGTAGAGACCAGCCACTGTGATGAATGAGACGACCAGTAGAATGAGCAGGTAAGCTCGAACTTCAGGGTCTTTCCAGTAATGATGAGTGGATTTATTGCGCCAGGCAAAAAAGTGAAGAGCGAAGTTGATGCCAGCAACCAGCATGAAAAAGGTGGCAGTGGCATTAATCAATGGTGAATCAAAATAGCCAATACTGGCATCATGGGTTGAGAAACCACCAATGGCTATTGTCGAAAAGCTGTGGCTTACGGCATCAAAAAGATTCATCCCCGCTAACCAATAGCCCAGGGCGCAAACTGCAGTGAGTGTGAGATAAAGCAGCCAGAGTGCTTTGGCCGTTTCTTTGATTCGGGGAGTCAGTTTGTTGTCTTTAATAGGACCCGGCGTTTCTGTCCGGTAAAGCTGCATTCCCCCTACTCCCAGCATGGGCATAATGGCAACAGCGAGAACAATGATCCCCATACCACCCAGCCACTGGAGTTGCTGGCGGTAAAAGAGAATCGACTTGGGCAGGTCATCAATGCCTGTGAGTATTGTTGCTCCGGTAGTCGTCAGGCCTGACATGGACTCAAAAACAGCATCGGTCACACTGAGAGCCGGATCTGTCATCAACAGCAGAGGTAGAGCACCCATCCCCCCAAGCACAACCCAGAAAAGAACAGTAATGATGAAACCGTCGCGGGTACGCAAGTCTGCTTTGATCCTTCTGAAGGGAAACCAGAAAAAGAAACCGATCAGGAATGTCAGGAAAAAAGTATATAAAAACAGTGAAACTTCAGCTTCTCCATAAATTAAAGCCACCGCCAAAGGCGGAAGGCTGGAGAAACTGAACAGCATCAAAAGAATACCCAGGACAGGTAAAACGACAGAAAACTGCATAAGCCCCTGTTTTTCTAGTTATACAGACAACGGCCATGCTGTCTGATTTGGTTATCGTTATGTGCGTGAGGTCGGAGGCCAAGCGGTCTACTCTTGGTCAGTCCTGATACTAATGCACCAATCCTTCCCCCGGATGATGCAACAGTACTTCAAGTCAGCGGTGTATTTTTTCAGTAGCGGGAAAAAAGAAACGGCTGACTTTATTTTCGAAATGTATCCTTTAAAAGAAGCCCAGTCCAACCTGAAAGAGTTGTTCTACTTCATGAATACGTTTTTTATTGGTCAGGAACAGGATGATATGGTCTCCGGATTCTATACGAGTTGTGTCGTGGGCTATCAACACTTCATCGTTTCTGACAATGGCTCCGATGGTTGTTCCAGGAGGCAGCTCAACCTGTTGAACGGTTTTACCAACTACCCTGGATGAATTTTCATCACCATGGGCAATCGCTTCAATGGCTTCTGCTGCACCCCGTCGGAGCGAGTGCACATTCACGACATCACCACGGCGAACGTGCTTGAGCAGACTGCCAATCGTGGCCTGTTGCGGAGAAATCGCAATATCAATCTCACCCCCCTGAACCAGATCTACGTAAGCAGGGTTATTGATCAGAGCCATAACTTTTCTGGCCCCCAGTCGCTTCGCCAACATGGCAGCCATAACGTTGGCTTCATCATCGTTGGTCAGGGCACAGAAAATATCCGTTTCTTCAATATTTTCAGAAATCAGCAATTCTTTATCGGACGCATTGCCATTAAAAACCATGGCTTTTATCAGCGTTTCTGACAGGAACTGACAACGCTCCATATTTTGCTCAATGATTTTTACCTTGAAATCATTTTCAGCCGATTGAGCCAGACGCAAACCAATGTTACCGCCACCAGCAATAATGATGCGCTTGTAATCATCATCCAGTCTCTGCAGTTCGCTCATGACAGCCCGGATATGACAACGGTCAGCAATGAAAAAGACTTCATCGTCTGCCTCAATCACTGTTGTGCCTTTGGGCATAATAGCTTTGCCTCTACGGAAGATGGCAGCTACACGGGTATCAACATTGGGCATGTGTTCACGGAGGTAACGGAGCTCCTGACCCACCAGTGGACCACCGTAATAGGCTTTCATGGCCACCAGCTGAGCACGGCCGTCGGCGAAGTCCAGAACCTGGAGTGCGCCAGGACGCTCAAGGAGTCGTCGAATGTAATTCGTGACCACCTGTTCGGGGCTGATTAATACGTCGATAGGCAGTGCATCATCACCGAACAGATTTTCTTTGTTCAGATAAGCCGCCTGACGAATCCGGGCAATCTTGGAAGGTGTGTGGAACATGGTATAGGCAATTTGGCAGGCGACCATGTTAACTTCATCACTGTTGGTCACCGCTACCAGCATATCAGCATCATCAGCACCCGCCTGTTTAAGTACAGATGGGAAAGAGGCCATGCCCTGAATAGTCCGGATATCAATGCGGTCCTGCAATTCTCTCAGGCGCTCACCATTGGTATCGACAACCGTGATGTCGTTCTCTTCATTGGCCAGATTTTCTGCCAGGGTTCCGCCCACTTGTCCGGCACCGAGAATGATGATCTTCATAGATTTTCCTGTTTGCTCTTTATGGGCTGATGGCTCTTTATGGGCTGATGGCTCTTATTGGCAGTGGAAAGTTCATTATCAATAGTTGGCGCTTTAGTATCGTTTTCCACTTTCTTCAGCAGGCTATAGAAAAAACCGTCTCCTGAGCCGGGCAAAATCTGTCGGCCAAAGCCTGTATCCAGTCCCCATTCGCCGGCAAGGGGTTGAAGTCTGGCGTCTTCGCATTGATCGAGGAAGGCTGAAATCTGCTTGCTGTTCTCTGCGGGCATAATAGAGCAGGTTGCATACAGCAGTGTGCCACCGGGCTTGAGCAATGACCACATAGTATTAAGAATCTTGCCTTGAAGTTCGGCAAGAGCATCAATGTCTTCGGGCTTGCGAAGTAACTTAATATCAGGGTGACGGCGAATAACGCCTGTCGCTGAGCAAGGAGCATCCAGCAGAATGTGATCGTACTTCTGTCCATCCCACCATTGTTCAGGTTGTGTGCCATCTCCTGTCATCAGTCTGGCTTTGAGGCCAATACGATCCAGATTTTCCTGCACACGAACCAGACGCTTTTCATCAACATCCAGAGCATCCAGTTCAATACCAGGATTCATTTCCAACAGCTGACAGGTTTTACCGCCTGGCGCACAGCAAGCATCCAGAACCCGATCTCCTTCTTTAACCGAGAGAAGATTGCCAGACAGCTGAGCAGATTCATCCTGCACACTGACTACGCCGTCGAAAAAACCAGGGAGCTGATCGACCGAGGTGGCTCTGGCCAAAGTGATCCCTTGTGGGGATACCAAAGAAGAGGAAGCCTGAATACAGTCGTCCAGCAATTTTTTAAGGTAGCGATCACGCTTGATATGCTGCTCATTGACCCTCAGGGTCATAGGCGGAGATTGATTATTGGCTCGAGTGATATCCTGCCAATGATCCGGCCAGGCTTTGCGAATCTTGCCAATCAACCACTGTGGATGGGCGGTAAGACAAATGTCGTCTGAGTCGGACAGTGCGTTCAGCTCTTCTTCCTGACGCTGTGCAGATCGCAGTACACCATTTACCAGGCCTCGGGCCCAGGCTTTGCCCAGTGTTCGAGTCACCTGAACAGTTTCACCAATCGCGGCATGGGCTGGAATACGGGTGTAAAACAGCTGATAGAGCCCTACCAGAATCAGACTGTGAATCGTCTGTTCTTTCGCCTTCAGTGGCTTATCCATCAGAAAGCTAAGCCAGCTATCCAGACGAAAATAGTAACGTAATGTGCCATAGCAGAGCTCTGCCAGAAGTGGCTGATCTTTTTGACGCAACCCCTCCTGATATTCAGGAAGAACCTGATTCAGAGACTCACCGGAGACAACACGGTTGATGACTTTGGCGGCAGCCAGTCGAACGGATGATTGTTTAGCCATCAGCTGAATTTTTTCCCGGGTACAAACATATCCCTGCGGCTGTTTAGCAGGTCCTGCACTGACATGGCACGGCTGCCAGATAACTGCACATTAGTCAGACGGAGGATGCCTTCTGCAGTAGCAATATCCAGACCTGACTTGTCTGCCTTAATCAGGGTACCTGGAGCCTCATCGCTGTTACCTTCCACTCGCTCAGCTTCCCATACCCGAATAGCATTGTCTTCAAGCTCTGTTGTAGCCACTGGCCAGGGATTAAAAGCACGTACCAGGCAATCCAGTTTTTCCGCAGGCTGGGTCCAGTCTATTCGAGCTTCTTCCTTACTCATCTTATGGGCATAACAAGCGCAGCTGTCATCCTGTTTTTCTGCAGTGATAGTGCCTTTGGCAATCGCATCAATGGCTTCGATCAGGGCGGGCTGACCCACTTCGATAAGACGGTCATGCAAGTCGGAAGATTTGTCGGTTATGTGGATGGGGCAGCAGGCTTTAATCAGCATATCACCCGTATCCAGCCCTTTATCCATCTGCATGATGGTAACGCCGGACTCCTCATCCCCTGCCGCAATCGCACGCTGGATAGGAGCGGCTCCTCGCCATCTGGGCAAAATAGAACCGTGCACATTGATACAACCATATGTTGGAATATCCAGAACACTCTGAGGCAGAATCAAACCATAGGCTACCACAATCATAAGGTCTGGCTTCAGTGCAGCCAGTTGTTCCCGGGCTTCCTCATCCTTTTTAAGGGACAGTGGCTGAAACACCGGAATATCATGTTGCAGAGCCAGCTCTTTCACAGGGCTTGGCTTGAGCTTGCGGCCCCGTCCAGCCGGCCTGTCTGGCTGTGTATACACTGCAACCACTTCATGATGGTTGTCTTGCACAGCCTGACTGTCCAGAACCGCTTGGAGGTGGGCACTGGCAAATTCCGGAGTTCCGGCAAAGACAATACGAAGGCTTTTCATTGGGTTTTCTACAGGCTCGACAGAACGATGGGGATGGCGGCGATGATAGATAAAGTAAGGGGCTGAGTAAATCAGCCATATGCGAAAGTCAGGTTAATGTGTCTCCTGGAAGAGTTGCTTTGACCTCTTCCAGGAGCCTGCAAAAGACTTAAGCTGTCGCTAAGCGTCTGTTTTTTACCAGCTTCTTACGGATTCGTTCCTGTTTAAGGCGAGACAAGTAATCCACAAACAGTTTGCCGTTCAGGTGGTCCAGTTCATGTTGAACACAGACCGCAGGCAGAGCATCCAGATCTTTTGAGTATTCGTTGCCATCTCTGTCCAGTGCAGTCAGGCGAATCTGAGCCGGGCGATCCAGCAGCTCAAAGAATCCGGGGACAGACAGGCAGCCTTCAGACAGGTCGGTCAGCTCATCGGTCAACGGCTCAAACGATGGGTTGATCAAAACCAGTGGCTCAGAACCATCGTCGGAAAAGTCCATCACTACAATTCGCAGATGGATATCGACCTGAGTGGCAGCCAGACCAACACCCTTGGAGTCGTACATGGTTTCCAGCATGTCGTCCACGATTTTACGAATATCGTCGTTTACTTCAGCCACTGGCTCAGCAATGGTGCGAAGTCTTTCGTCAGGGTATTGGAGGATTTCCAGAAGCGCCATTCAAATTCTCAAGCTTATTGTCTGTAAAAATTCAGCTTTAGCTACGTGAACTCAAAGCTGTTTTGTCCGATTAAAAATTAATTTTAAATTTCTTTTAGGTATATAGGTAGTTTTAAGTGCGAACGTTCCATTTTCAAGTGTTTTATTTTTAAAATCGTGATTGATTCAAGTAACGATATCTGTGTTTAAAGCGGTGATATGGGGATAAATGATTAGATTGACGTGTATTTACAAAGCAAAGAGGTCATTCGAAATAGATAGGACAAAGCAATGGGTTTCGAATACTACGGCCGCTTAAGCTTTGGCCAGGACTTTGTCGCTTCCAGAACAGCAGTAATGTCACAGTGTTCCGGCCCTCCGGCATGGCGAATTAATGTATAGGCCAAGTGGCAGGCTGACTGTTTTGGGTAGCCTTTTTTCATCAGTGATCTCACGATCATGCGGCTTACCTGGTGCTGAATAAAAAGGCGGGCTTTGTGCTGTTTATGGTAATGAGACTCTGTATACACAGGCCTGTCGGTGACCCATTGAATGAAACTGGCTTTCTGATCTTTCATGCGAATCATCATTTTTTTAATGATCCGGGCTGAAATTTTTCTGGAGTACCCTTTTTTTTCCAGTTCATCCGATGCCCACTGGAATATCTGCCGGTTGGATTCTGACTGTTGAATGGGATGGTTTCTTTCTGAAGTGATTTCCATGATTTTGCCAGTGCCTGATGACTAAGACTGATATCGGCAGGCATAATTTAATCTTTCTTACTGTTCTCCTTCAGGCAATCAGCCGTCTTTCATGATTTTCTCAAAGTTCCAGGGTAGGCAAAAATCAAGTAGTTGGATAGTGTACAGGTTTGGTCAGGGAGTACAGAAAGGTGGTGGCTGGTCGAGAACAATAATTGATCAGTCTTATCCCTGATGAGGCGACAAAGCAGCCTGGAGCCCAAAAGAAATAGAGGATAAGTCACAATTCTGTGGGTGGATTCTCTTCATGTTGAAGAGTTGGATTGCTCCAAGACAGGGCCAGTTGGTAAACTGCTGGAATAAAACCAACAACAAGCGCAAGGGATCGGGAACCAATGAGAAGCATAGTACTGGGCGTTCTTCTGCTCTGTCTGTCGTCAGTAGGGATCGCTTACGAGAGTCCGATCAAGTCTGATTCTCCCCAGGATTACCTGGTAAAGAAAGGGGATACACTCTGGGAAATTTCCAATCGTTTCCTGAAAAGCCCATGGCTTTGGCCTGAAATCTGGCACGCCAACCCCCAGATCCATAACCCCCATCTGATTTTCCCCGGCGATCTGGTTAGCCTGGTTTACATCGATGGTCGTCCAAGACTGACTATTGTTCGTCGTGGTGAAAGTGGCAGAACCATCAAGCTCAGCCCCAAGGTGAGAACCTTACCTGCTGAATCGGCTATTCCTGCAATTCCACTCAGTGCTATTGACGCTTTTCTCAAGAACAGTCGGGTTTTTGCCTCCAAGCAGGAGCTGAATGGAGCTCCCTATGTATTTGCTTCCAGACAAGAGCGAATCATTACCGGTGCTGGAGACAAGGTTTACGCCCGTGGACGGATCGGATCTCTGGATAAGAATCTGGATATTCTTCGTGCCGGAGAAGTTCTGACGGATCCTGACAGCGGTGAGATGCTTGGCATTATTGGTCATGAAGTCGCAGATGCCTCTCTGCAGAAAGTGGATAATGGTATTGCCAGCCTGAGTATCAAAGCCAGTCAGCAGGAAGTCAGACCTGGTGACAAAGTAGTGCCAGCAGACTCTTTCAGTCTTCAAACCACCTTTTTCCCCAGAGCACCCGATGCTCCTGTGGAAGGAAAAATTGTTTCAGTGGTTGAAGGCGTACAGAAAGTCGGTCAGTTCAACAGCGTGATTGTTAATCGTGGTATCCGCGAAGGTCTGCGCCAGGGCGATATTCTCAATGCCTATAAGAATCTGATGGTCAAAGATCAGGTGAGTGGTGAAATGATCAAGCTTCCTCCTGAAAAGGCCGGCATGATCATGATTTATCGTCCTTTTGAAAAAGTAAGCTATGGTATTGTGCTGACTGCCTATGAAGAAATAGGTGTAGGAGATACTCTGAAAAGCCCTTGAGGTTCAATGACTCAGCAAACCTGTGATTCCAACTGGCAGCAGCTACGAAAATGGCTGCTGCTTTCGTTTCAGCCCGGTCTCGGTGCTGTACGGTTTAATGCGCTGATTCGAGAGTTTGGTTCAGCAGACGCTATCCTGTCTGCTTCTTATCATGCGCTCAGAGCAGGGCTGCCGGAAAAGCTGGCAGCGCAATTATCATCCAATCCTGAGACTCCGGAGATTGTTGATCGGTTGAACTATTGCCGACAATGGCTGGAATCCAGTAAAGCTCATCATATTATTACCCTTCAATCTTCGCAGTATCCTGTTGCTCTCAAAGAATTAAGTGACCCCCCTCCCCTGCTTTATGTGGTCGGTAATATTGATTTATTAAATGAACCTCAGCTGGCAGTCGTTGGCAGTCGCAGGCCAACTCCTCAGGCTCGGCGTCTAGCTCAGGAGTTAGCCAGAGATCTTTCCAGAAAAGGATTGATTATCACCAGTGGCATGGCTTTGGGTATTGATGCAGCCGCTCATCAGGGGGTGTTGGGCAGTTATGGCAGTACGATAGCCGTACTGGGAACCGGAGTAGATGTCATTTACCCCAGAAGTCATGGTGATCTCTACCAGGCTATAGCCATGCAAGGGGCTGTCGTCAGTGAGTTTCCGTTGGGAACGACGCCCAACCCCGGGAATTTTCCAAGAAGAAATCGCATCATCAGTGGTTTGTCATCAGGCGTATTGGTGGTTGAAGCTGCACTGAACAGTGGTTCTCTCATTTCGGCCAGGCTAGCTGCAGAGCAAGGACGTGAGGTATTTGCGGTACCGGGGTCGGTTTTAAATCCTCTCAGTCGGGGCTGCCATAAACTGATTCGGGAAGGTGCAGTGCTGGTGGAGTCGGCAGAGGATATTCTCATTGAGCTGCAAAACTATCTCAGACCTTTTGTGGAATCTTCAGACGAACCTGAGACAATCAGCTCCGACTTATCTGGCGTGCAGAGAGTCATTCTGGAGAGCCTGAATGGTGAAGCTGTCAGTGTGGACCTGATCTGTCAGATATCGGGACTTTCGTTTGATGAAGTCTCTGTCATTCTGACTGAAATGGAGCTGGAGGGTTTTATCGAATCGGTTCCAGGCGGTTATACCAGAACAGGGTGACGCATTTTTGCGCAAAAAATAATCATTTACCTTCTTCTTCAAAGATTATTACAAGATTTTTTAATGCTTATTCGCTCAATCGTACAAGTCTTCTTATAATCTATCCGAATCATCTACCAAGAATCACACGGCTTACAGGAGTTTGAGATGGAAGTCGGCATTATTATGGGGTCGAAGTCAGACTGGCCAACGATGAAACTGGCGGCAGAAATGCTGGATCGGTTTGGGGTCAGCTATGAAACCAAAGTTGTTTCAGCACACCGGACTCCCCAGCTGTTGGCGGACTATGCCACAAGTGCAAAAGAGCGAGGTCTCAAGGTCATTATTGCAGGTGCGGGTGGCGCAGCCCATCTGCCTGGCATGGCTGCAGCATTTACCAGTTTGCCTGTTTTGGGGGTACCGGTTCAGTCTAAAGCTCTGAAAGGTATGGATTCATTGCTGTCCATTGCTCAGATGCCCAAGGGAATTGCTGTGGGTACTCTGGCTATTGGCGAAGCCGGTGCCGCTAATGCGGGTATTCTGGCGGCACAGATCATCGGGACGCACGATGAATCGGTCATGGCTAAAGTAGAAGCTTTCCGTAAAGAGCAAACCGACACTGTTTTGGCTAATCCCAATCCGGCTGAGGATTAATCTGATGCATGTTTTAGTGCTGGGGGCAGGCCAGTTGGCTCGAATGATGTCACTGGCTGGTGCACCACTGAACATTAAAATCTCTGCGTATGATGTTGGCAGCGAATCAGTGGTCCATCCTCTGACTCAAATAAAAATGAGTGGCGATTTGGAATCGGCTATCAGGCAAGCCGATGTCATTACCGCAGAGTTTGAGCACATTCCTCTTGATATTCTGGCTATCTGTGAGAAGAGCGGCAAGTTCCTCCCTTCTACAGAAGCTATAAAGTCTGGCGGCGATCGGCGTATCGAGAAAAAATTGCTGGACGATGCGGGCGTAAAAAACGCCAGATATTGTGTCATTCATTCTTATGAAGATTTTCAGAAAGCGATTGAGCTTGTGGGTGTCCCCATGGTGCTCAAGAGTGCACTGGGCGGCTATGACGGCAAAGGTCAGTGGCGTTTAAAAGAAGCTGATCAGGCTGATGCTATCTGGGCAGAAATGGCTGAATGCATCAGTGCTACTGAAAATCAGGCTATTGTGGCCGAAGAGTTTGTACCTTTTGGTCGTGAAGTCTCTCTGGTTGGAGCCCGAAGTAAGGATGGAGCCTTAGCAGTCTATCCGCTGGCAGAAAATGTACACACTAACGGGGTGTTGAGTCTTTCTACTGCAATTACCGATCAGGCATTGCAGGAGCAGGCAAAACAGATGTTCAGTGCGGTCGCTGAGAGTCTGGATTATGTCGGTGTATTGGCACTGGAGTTCTTTGATGTGAATGGCCATTTACTGGTCAATGAGATTGCTCCAAGAGTGCACAACTCCGGGCACTGGACCCAGCAAGGCTCTGAAATCTGCCAGTTTGAAAATCATCTGCGTGCTATCTGTGGAATGCCTCTGGGCAGTACCCGACTTATCCGTGAAACCACCATGATCAACATCCTGGGTGAAGACTCTCTTCCAGAAGCGGTGATGGCGATGGAGGGATGTCATATTCACTGGTACGGCAAAGATAAGCGATCCGGCCGAAAGATGGGCCACATCAATGTGTGTGGCGAGAGCACTGACAGTGTGCAGAGTAAGCTCTGTGCTCTGGCAAAGGTGCTCGATCAAGTGGCTTACCCTGCACTGCATGAGTTTGCTGAGAAGTCATCGATAAAGACTTGAGTCATTCTTTTGGAGCCTGACCGAGGATAGCGCTCGAGCATAAAATTCAGTAGAACGAGTCAGCTTTTTCGTTGGATTTGTGCGAATAGTTGATCTATTTAAGCAAATTCAACGGATAAGATGGCCGCTCTTTCTGGATTTCAGGCCGAGCTGTCTATTCTTGGTCAGGCTCCTTCTAGCGGCGGTTACACAGCCTTGCTAGAATCCGCTACTCGCTGATCAAGTTGATGAAACTCTATGTCTAAAGTTCAGGCTGTTATCGAACAGGGCGGTGTCATAGCCTACCCTACGGAAGCGGTCTGGGGGCTCGGATGTGACCCCTGGAATCGGGAAGCTGTTTATCAGGTGCTGGATATCAAGCATCGCCCTGTTGAAAAAGGGTTGATACTGGTAGCTTCATCTCAGCAGCAGATTGCACCCCTGCTTTCCGGTTTGACCGAGACTCAGCTTGAAACCCTGTCAGCCAGCTGGCCAGGACCTTATACCTGGCTGCTGCCTGATCCTGACAAATGGACGCCGGACTGGGTTCGTGGAAAATTCGACACGGTAGCGGTCAGGATCAGTGCCCACCCAGTGGTTAAAATGCTCTGTGAACAGGCAGGGCATCCGCTGGTATCTACTTCTGCCAATCGAGCAGGAGAACCTCCTTTGATGACAGAGCAGCAGGTTCAGGAACAGATGGGAAACCAGGTGTCACTGATTGTTTCCGGTGAAACAGGCCCACAGGCTGAACCCTCTGAAATTCGTGATCTTCAGACAGGACAAGTGATACGAGCTGGTTGATCCCAGCTCTGTTAAACTTGCCTTCTTTTTTATCCAGCCAGCCCAGGGAATATTATGGTGACCGACGCCCATACTGGAAAATCCAATCATCCAGCAAACAGCAGCGAACCGGTAGACAGCCATGAACAGGTAGAGCGAGTCAGGCAATACCTGTTGTCATTGCAGGACGCTATCTGTAACGCCCTGGAAAAAGAAGACGGTGATACTGTTTTTCGTGAAGAATCCTGGGAATACCATGGTGGCGGTGGTGGCCGTGCCCGGGTGATCGAAGGCGGTTCGTTGTTTGAAAAAGGTGGCGTTAACTTCTCTTATGTGAAAGGCGATAAACTGCCTCCTTCTGCCACAGCCAAGAGGCCAGAGCTGGAAGGGCGCAGTTTTCAGGCCATGGGTGTTTCTCTGGTAATTCATCCGAGAAACCCTTTTGTTCCCACTTCCCATGCCAATGTTCGTTTGCTGATTGCTGAGAAAGAAGGTGCTGATCCGGTCTGGTGGTTTGGTGGTGGCTATGACCTGACACCTTATTATGGGTTTGAAGAAGACTGTAAACACTGGCATCAGGTCGCCAAGTCAGCCTGCGAGCCTTTTGGTGAAGAAGTTTACCCCCGCTACAAGAAGTGGTGTGACGATTACTTCTTCCTGAAACATCGGAATGAGCCTCGCGGTATAGGTGGTTTGTTTTACGATGATCTGAACGAATGGCCATTTGAGCGGTGCTTCGAGTTTATGCAGAGTGTAGGTAATAGCTATATTGAAGCCTACCTGCCTATTGTCCAGAAACGTAAAGGCACTGAGTACACTGAACAGAATCGTTATTTTCAGGAGTACCGACGTGGCCGTTATGTTGAATTTAATCTGGTTTACGACCGTGGCACATTATTCGGTCTGCAATCCGGTGGGCGCACCGAGTCTATCCTGATGTCTCTGCCTCCTGTTGTACGCTGGGATTACAATTGGCACCCGGAAGATGGGACAGAAGAAGCCCGTCTGTACAATGAATTCCTGAAACCCAGAGAGTGGTTCTAATAAGATAGGAAAAAGAATGGCTATACCTGTTGATCATTACGCTGTGATGGGAAATCCCATTGAACACAGCAAGTCGCCCAGAATTCATGCCATGTTTGCAGAGTCCGTCGGACATAAGCTGAGCTATAACACTCAGCTGGTTCCGGTGAATGACTTTGAAGAAGCGGTAACACGCTTCTTTGATAATGGAGGCTACCTTGGTTTGAGTGTGACCGTGCCTTTCAAAGAACAGGCCTGGACGTTATCCGTTGTTCGGACGGCAAGAGCTGAGAAAGCAGGTGCAGTCAACACCCTCTGGATGGATGAGCAAGGTGATCTGAACGGTGACAATACCGATGGCCTGGGGCTGGTTCAGGATCTGGCGGTTAACAACGGTGTTTCAATCAAAGGGGCTCGGGTCTTGATTCTGGGGGCTGGTGGAGCGGTACGAGGTGTTCTGGAACCTATCCTTTCGCAGGAACCATCTGAGCTGGTGATTGCCAATCGTACTGTCAGCAAGGCCGAGACGCTGGCCGGTCTGTTTCCAGAGAAACCTGTGAAAGCTTGTGGTTTTTCTGAGTTGGAAGGAAGCTTTGATATTATCATCAACGGCACATCCGCCAGTTTGCACGGAGACCTACCTCCTGTTCCTGTCACAGTGATTGCATCTGCGACCTGCTGCTACGACATGATGTATTCAGCCTCTCATACCGTATTCAATCAGTGGGCGTTGGATCATGGTGCTGGAAAAGTCATAGATGGTCTGGGTATGCTGGTAGAACAAGCTGCAGAGCAGTTTGCGATCTGGAGAGGTGTTCGTCCTGAGACTACTCCTGTTCTTGAAATGCTTAGAAAAGAGCTCCCTGGTAGCTGAAGTACTTGGAAATCTCAGGGCTCTTTCTGAAAGAGCTCTGAGTGTAAGGGCGAACCATCGGTGTCAGGCTCAAGATTCTGCTATTTTCCTTGTTGTTTAACGATTTAAAATGAACATTCAGGGAACGGTTCTTCAACACCGGAAGACAGATTCAATATTATGATAGAGCAGCCAAACTCCTTGCCCGTACTAGATCTGCAAAAAGGTGATCTCCTGTTTCAACTTCGAAAAGGGGGCGAACTGGAGTGGATCATCAGCAGACTGTTTGCCGGATACAACGGTATGGCCCTGAATCATGTCGCCATTGCTACGGGTAGAGAGGAGCTGGTTGAAGCGGTCATGCCAAAGGTTCAGAAGATAGCCCTGACTCAATTTATCGATAAGTCTGTCTGTGATGGGCTGGGTCGTCCCTGTATTCTGGTAGCTCGCCTAAAGTCACCTTGGCAATCGCTGGTTGATGATGCGTTAGCCTTCACAGACGATCAATTGCATATTCGTTATAACAGTGACTTTTCTCCAGACAGTCAGGCTCACTCAGATATCAGAAGCCGAGCCTGGTATTGCAGTGCTCTGGTTCTGGAAGCTTTTCGCAAAGCTAATGAGGGAGAGCCTATCTTTCCGGAAACACCCATGGGATTTCGTGATCTGGAAACCGGAGAAATATTCCCCTATTGGACAGAGTTTTATCAGAAGATGGGTCAACCTGTTCCTGAAGGTCAGCCGGGTTCTCACCCTGCCCTGCTCTCATGTTCAGATAAACTGGATGTCATCAGAGTGATGGGGCAGCTGCCAGCCAGACAAGCTGCAAATGAGCAGCTTGCCTGAATGGGAATAATATCAGGTGGTTTTAGATTTGGACGCCTGTAAATAAAGCATCTCAAGTGCAATGGTGGCGCCTGCTAGAGCCGTAATATCGGCGTGATCGTATGCAGGGGCTACTTCAACTACATCCATCCCGACAATATCCAGCCCTTGAAGACCTCGCAGTAGATGCAAAGCTCTATCAGAGGTTAACCCCCCACAGACCGGTGTTCCGGTGCCTGGCGCATAAGCTGGATCGAGACAGTCGATATCAAAGGTCAGATAAATACGACGATCACCTACTGTGTCACGAATTTTTTCGACGATCTCTGCCACAGGAGCACTGTTCACGTAACTGGCATCCAGAACATTGAACGGTGTGTTCTTGTGGTCGTAAGTCGTCCGAATACCAATCTGGGTTGAAGCAGAGGCATCGATCAGCCCTTCAATTTGGGCGTGATGGAACATGGTGCCATGGTCGAACTTTCCGCCCAGATCATAGTCATCGGTATGGGCATCAAAATGAACCAGTGCCAGAGGGCCATAATGCTTGGCGTGTGCTCTCAACAAAGGCAGACTGATAAAGTGATCCCCCCCCAATGTCAGCATTCGCTTGCCAGCAGATAACAGTTGATCAGCATGCTGGAAAAGGGTATCGCTCATATCCTGGGCGTTACCGCATTCAAACACCAGATCGCCGCAGTCCGCTACAGAGAGATGATCCTTCAGATTGAAGAACCAGGGCCAGCGTTTGCCTTCCCAGGCCAGGTTCACAGAAGCCTTGCGAATGGCTTCCGGACCAAAGCGACTGCCACTGCGACCGGTAGTGGCGAGATCAAAAGGAATACCGGTAATGATCAGGTCAGCGCTGGACTGAGCAGGATCAAAATCCAGAGGCTGTCGCAGAAAGCCGAAGGCGTTAGCGTAGAGGGAATGGTCTTCCCTTTTTGTCAGCGTAGTCATGATCTTATCCTGTCAGTTCCACGGCTTGTACCGAGCGCTGCTCTTTGTGCTGATAATGATTGAAACTCATATCATAACCACACTTGAGAGGCAGAAGGCACTCTGTCAGACAACTGAATTCACCATTTTCACGCAGAGGTGCAGGTGCATTAAAGCCAATCAGGTCCCAGCTGCCCGGGCGAAGCGCTTCCAGAAGCTTTTCCAGAATAGCCGTATCTTCCAGATTCAGGTTGGTTTCAAAGCTCACATAAGAGCTTTCTTCCTGAGGTGTGATATGGAAAGTGGCATAGCGGTCTCCCTTAATGGCATTCAGGGAGTATCCGAACGGCTCAAATAACCAGTCGCTCAGTTCAAAGCCGGGCAGAATCTCGTCCAGTCTTAGCAGTTTGCGTATACCTTCAATGGTTTGCCCTTCGCCGCGCAAGTACTGAGCACCTTCACCTTTGATGTGGTACATCAATAATTCGCTGGTTTGATCATTGGCTGCAGGTTGATAAGGGCGATCCAGATGGAAGATATAATTATGGTGGCTGTCCAGACTACCGAGAAGGAATGCCGTTCCCTTGAGCTCAGACTGAATCCGATCCATATCTTCCTGAAAAGAAGTTTTCTGCAGATGTGACTGGTATTCATTCTTGCGTTGGAAACTGGCAAACAGAATATGTTCGTCGGCTACGTGTTCCAGAAAATACAGAAAGGCATCGGCCAGAGTTGTGGTTCCGCAGGTCAGCATCAGAAAGCGGTCTTCCCAGACAAACAGACTGGACTCGGACAGCAGGTAGGCATCGCAATAGTCATTGCTCAGGGTTGTAAGAATTTCCGCTTGAGCTTTGGCTACTACTCCTGACCAGAATTCTTTACCCCGGCTACGCAGGGAGCCTGCTTCAGCCGCTGTAATGACTTCCACTTTTTTTTCAGAGCCTTCGAAGAACATCACAGCTCATTTCCTCCCAGGTGTTCAAGGTAGGTGTAGCCCTTCAGGCCCGCTTCCAGCTCTTCCAACACAGAGGCTCGGCTGGATTCTGGCAGGTACTCTTCCACCAGTTTTTGATAAGTTTGCAGGAAGCTTTCCGGTTTCAGATTCACGTATTTCAGAACATCTTCTACGGTATCGCCAGGCTGAAAATCAAACATTTCAATCAACCCGAGATCTGTGACACGCACAGATACCGTATCAGTGTCGCCAAATAGGTTGTGCATATCGCCAAGAATTTCCTGATAAGCGCCCACCAGGAAAATTCCGATCATATAAGGTTTGTCCGGGTGCCACTCAGGTACCGGTAGAGTGGTTTCTATGCCTTGACCCTCAACATACTGATCAATGGTGCCATCGGAATCACAAGTAATATCCAGCATAACCGCGCGTTTTTCCGGTGGACGGTTCAGACCAGACAGTGGCAGTACCGGGAATACCTGATCAATACCCCAGGCATCAGGCAGAGACTGAAACAGTGAGAAGTTGACGTAAAATTTATCGGCCAGCTTTTCGCTCAGCTCATCAATCAGAGGCCTGTGAGAACGATTTTTGTGAGACAGTCTCTTGGACAGTTCGAAGCAGATTCGCAGGTTGATGCATTCTGCCCAGGCTCTCTGCTCCAGGTCCAGTAAGCCCATTCCAAACTGGGTATGAGCTTCTGAAAGGTCACTCTGGGTGTCATGGAACAGTTCTACCAGTGCTCGTTGTTCAACACCTTTGACCAGATCTTTCCAGGAGTGCCACATATTATGCAACAGCTGTGGTGAGTCTTTGCTCGGTGCAACAGGCTCTTCTGGCTCATAGCTTTCAACACCCACGACGTCGGTGATCAGAACCGCATGGTGCGCTGTCAGATTTCTACCGGATTCGGAAATGATTCTTGGAACCGGAATTTTCTGCTCTGCACAGAGGTCTCCCAAGGTATAGACGATGTTGTTCGCATATTCCTGAAGACTGTAGTTCATGGAACAGGTGCTCTGGCTACGAGTACCTTCGTAGTCCACAGCCAGGCCGCCACCTACGTCCAGGCAATGGATAGGTGCACCCAGGCGATACAGCTCCGCGTACACTCTTGCACACTCACTAATGCCCTTGCGGATATCGCGAATATTCGACATCTGGGAACCCAGATGGAAATGAAGCAGCTGTAGACAGTCGATATTATTGCTGTCTTTGAGCCGCTTGATAACGTTCAGCACTTGGCTGGCAGAAAGACCAAACTTGGATTTTTCTCCACCACTGGCCTGCCACTTCCCTTTTCCCTGGGAAGCGAGGCGTACACGGAGGCCAAGTCTTGGGGTAACACCTAACTCTTTGGCCTCTTTCAGAATCATTTCAAGTTCGGTGATCTTTTCCAGAACGATATAGACCTGATGCCCGAGTTTTTCACCGATCAGCGCCAGACGAATGTATTCCCTGTCTTTGTAACCGTTGCAAACAATTACAGAGCTGGCTCGGCTCGCCATGGCCATTACAGCAAGCAACTCGGGCTTACTGCCACACTCAAGACCCAGTTGGCGATCCTGTCTGGCAGCCTGACTTTCCAGAATTTCTTCAACGACGGCTCGCTGTTGATTCACCTTGATGGGATAAACCGCCAGGTAATCGTTGCGGTATCCGTATTCACCAATGGCCTGATTAAAGGCATCACAAAGCGTATTTACCCGGTCATGCAGAATTTCTGGAAAACGGACCAGTATTGGCAGAGAAGCCCCTTTTCGAACCAGCTGGGCCGCAATATTATTCAGGCTGACAGCGGGCCTGCCTTTAGGCAGATAAACGACAGCACCATTGTCATTGATGTCGAAATAACCTTGGCTCCAATAGCGGGCATTGTAGGTGGAGCGAGATTCTTCCACGCTCCATCCGCTTTCGATGGGATCTTCTGGTGAGCCTTTAGCGCCTGAAAAGCTGGGTATTACTGGATTAGTCATTGACCTTCTGTATCGCCTGTTCTACGTATCTGGGCAGAGCAAAAGCTGCCTTGTGGATAGCGGGAGAGTAGTAACGGGTTTCGATACCGCAAGCATTGAATCGCTCCGTTACCGTTTCCAGAGACACATTGCGGGCCTCAGGGTTATCTGAACCCCAGGCAAAGGTCATGATTCCACCCACATAAGTCGGTACTGCGGCACTGTAGAAGTAGCAGTCTTCCATATAGTGGCCAAGACGGCGGGTGGTGGTTTCTACTTCATCCAGTTGCATGAAGCAGACGCCGTTTTGAGCTACAAAAATACCGCCTTCTTTCAGTAGACGTTTGCAACCTGCGTAGAAGTCAGAGGAAAACAGAACTTCACCGGGACCAATCGGGTCTGTGCAGTCAGAAATGATGACGTCAAAACGGCTGTCCGGTGTTTTTTTACTGTCGCTGACAAAGTTGATACCGTCGTCGATCACCAGATGGGTGCGAGGATCTTCATAAGCGCCTGCAGAGTGGTTAGGTAACCACTTTTTGCACATATCGACCACGGCGCCATCGATTTCTACCATGGTGACGTGCTCAACATTCTGGTGCTTCAGCACTTCACGCAGAATGCCACCGTCACCGCCACCGATAATCAGCACACGCTTGGCGTTGCCGTGAGTCAGAATAGGCACATGAGTCATCATTTCGTGATAGATGAACTCGTCTTTTTCAGTCGTTTGTATAACACCATCCAGTGCCATCATACGACCAAACATTTTGTTGTTGAAAATGACCAGATGCTGATGTTCGGTTTTCTGCTCAAACAGCATTTCATCCACCGAAAAGCTCTGGCCGTAGCCATCATAAAGGGTCTCAAGGTATGTGTTGTCTTTCAGCATGATGCCTTTCCTTCTAAAACCGACCTTCCATAACGGGAAGATCCAACCAGCCAGTTGCCAGGACAGGATATAAAGAGTCTGGAAATGATAACCAGCAGTGATCAGAAACCTTTTATAAAGGTGATTCACTCTGGCGGGAGGCTCGACCCCTGATTACATTCAGGAACAGATATACAGAATCCAGGTGCCCGGAGGGAGAGAATGATGTGCTGAGGCCAAAGGGCTGGCAGCAGAGTGGCATAGACAGTTTTACGCTATTGGCATTTGTCAATGTTGTGCTCCTAAATCTGTATATACCGTGTGTCTATTGTGGCGGACAATGCCGCCCAGTCAGCACACGGTTCAGGCCTTGAGAACCATATGTTCCTCAGTTCTTGGGTCGTTTTCAGCCCGATATTGTCTACAGGGAAGATCATTCGGGCGAGCGTATTTGAGTGCGCGAATTAAACCCTCGAAATGCCCAGATGACAACCCCTGAAGCAGAATTAATCAGGATCATTCAGAGGTGCACTACGGGTTCGCAGTTTTTGAGTCTTGATGGTCTGGAAAGTTCATTAACACTGCGTCTGGAAGACTGGGAAAGTGATAGAAGGAGGACGCTCATCTGCCGGTAGACAGATGAGCTGATGATCAGGCCTTGGGACAGGCGGCAAAATGCTGATCGCCGACATCCATCAGGTAGGGGCGGTTTTGAGCACAGCTGGCTTCTGCTATTGGACAACGGGTTCTGAAAACACAGCCACTGGGCGGACTGATGGGAGATGGCAGCTCGCCTTCCAGCAGTTCGATTACCTTGGCTTTTTCCAGTTCAGGGTCAGGAATAGGAACCGCTGAAAGAAGAGCCTTTGTATAGGGATGACGTGGGTCATCGTACATAGGTTCAGCTTTAGCCGTTTCTACTTCATTACCCAGATACATGACCAATACCCGGTCACTGATATGTTTCACCACACTCAGGTCGTGGGCAATGAAAATCAGTGACAATCCCATTTCTTGCTGGAGTTCTTTCAGCAGGTTGACCACCTGAGCCTGGATAGACACATCCAGAGCACTCACGGGTTCATCACAAATCACCAGTTTGGGCTTGAGAATCAATGCCCGGGCAATACCAATACGCTGACACTGACCACCAGAAAACTCATGGGGATAACGGTTGATGACGTTGGGCAATAAGCCTACTTTGGCCATCATTTCACGAACCTTGGAAAGTACCTCGTCTTTCGACAGCTCTGGATAATAGTTGCGTAGAGGCTCGGCAATAATATCGCCTACGGTCATTCTCGGATTCAATGACGCCAGCGGATCCTGAAAGATCATCTGGATATCTTTCCGGATATTTCTCATGGCCTTTTCCGACAGCCCGGCAATGTTGCCATCCTGCCAGAGGATTTCACCTTCAGTAGCCTTTACCAGGCCAATGATGGAACGGGCCAGGGTGGACTTTCCGCAGCCGGATTCACCCACTACACCGAGAGTTTCTCCTTCGTATAGATCAAAGCTGACACCGTCAACGGCTTTTAATACCGGGGACTTTTCCCAGGGCCAGCTTCTGGCTTTGTGGATAGGGAAGTGTACCTTGATGTCACGCACTTTCAGAATAGGCTGAGGGCTTTCTATAGCTGGCTGAGGGCTCATGCTGCATCCTCCCTGATGTTGTCTGGTGTCCAGAAACAGGCTTTTTGACGAGCGTTACCGAAGTTTTCCAGAGGCGGAGCTTCCTGACGGCAACGTTGCATGACATGAGGGCAGCGTTCCTGGAAAGGACAGCCCTGTGGCAAATTAAGCAAGTTGGGAGGGTTGCCCGGGATGGTAGGCAGTATCTCGCCTCCCGTGTCCAGGCGAGGAATAGCCTCAAGCAAACCTCGGGAGTATGGATGACGAGGATCATAAAAGACCTCGTTGGTGGTGCCATATTCCATGGTACGACCCGCGTACATGACCAATACTTTGTCACAGATACCGGCGACGACACCCAGGTCGTGGGTGATCATTATGATGGCCGTGTTGAACTCACTTTTCAGTTCATTCAGCAACTCCATAATCTGGGCCTGAACGGTTACGTCCAGAGCCGTCGTTGGCTCATCTGCAATCAGCAATTTGGGACGGCACAACAAAGCCATAGCGATCATAACCCGCTGGCGCATGCCCCCTGAAAATTCATGGGGATACATGTTCATCCGCTTACGGGCTTCTGGCATTTTAACCGCATCCAGCATCTTTACAGATTCTTCAAAGGCTTCTTTTTTACTCATACCTTTGTGCAGCTGCAGAACTTCCATCAGCTGAGGCCCTACTTTCATATAGGGGTTCAGTGAGGTCATGGGGTCCTGGAAGATCATGGAGACCTGCTCTGCCCGGATACGATTCAGCTCGTTTTCACTCAGGCCCAGAATATCCTGGCCTTCAAACTTGGCTGACCCCTCAATGATGCCATTTTTTGCCAGCAGCCCCATGAGAGCAAAAGCCGTCTGACTTTTACCCGAGCCGGACTCTCCTACCAGGCCCAGTGTTTCACCGGCCCTCAGAGAGAAAGTCATATTGTTTACTGCAGTGACATCCCCGTCGGGTGTCGTAAATTTAACCCGAAGGTTATCTACATCTAAAAGATTCATATGGCCTCCGGATTAGCGATCTTTGGGGTCGAGTGCATCACGCAGCCCGTCACCAATAAAGTTGAAACAGAATAGAGTGACCACCAGGAAGGACGTCGGGAACGCCAGTTGCCATATGGCCACTTCCATGGAGGTCGCACCTTCATTCACAAGTGCACCCCAGCTGGTCATGGGTTCCTGTACACCCAGCCCCAGGAAGCTCAGGAATGATTCAAACAGAATCATGCCCGGTACCAGCAGAGAGGCATAAACGACAACGATACCCAGCAAGTTTGGGATCAGGTGGCGGAAAACAATCTGGGTAGAGCTGGCGCCACTGATCACAGCCGCTTCGATAAATTCTTTACTTTTCAGACTCAGAGTCTGGCCTCTAACGATACGAGCCATATCCAGCCAGGAGACCGCTCCAATGGCGATAAAAATCAGCAGGATGGAACGTCCGAAGAAAGTGATCATCAGAATGACCAGAAACATAAAAGGGAAAGACTGAAGAATTTCCAGCGCTCGCATCATAAGGTTATCAACGCGACCACCCAGAAAGCCTGCCATGGAACCATAGATCGTTCCGATGATGACAGCAACCAGTGCACCCAGTGCTCCTACCATGAAAGAGATACGACCACCTTCAAGGGTACGGACAAAGAGATCCCGGCCCAGGTGATCTGTACCAAAGAAATGGCCGGTTTCCATAGAAGGCGGTGCAGCCATGTTAGCCCAGTCAATTTCATCGTAAGTAAACTGACTGACCATAGGGCCAAATACAATCAGCAAGGTCACTGCTACCAGAACGACCATGCTGGCGACAGCTGCCTTATTACTCAGGAAGCGTCGACGGGCATCTGCCCAGAGGCTACGTCCTTCAATCTCCAATCGTTCGTTGGAAAGCTGGTCAGAGAAATTCTCCACAGCCTTGTGGCTTTCTTCTTTCACCATTTTATTCACAGTGCCTGTTTTTAACGAGATCGACGCCATGATTTAACTCCCTACCCTGATTTTTGGATCGATCAGCCCATAAAGGATATCGACGACAGCGGTGAACAGGATGGTCAGTGATCCAATGATGATAGTCAGTCCCAGTACCAGGGAGTAGTCCCTGTTCAGAGCACCGTTAACAAAGTGCTGGCCAATGCCGGGCAGGCCAAACACTGTTTCAATAACAACGGAGCCAGTGATAATGCCTACGAATGCCGGGCCAAGATAAGAAACAACGGGCAGCAGCGCAGGCTTCAGGGCGTGTTTGAAAATAATGTGTCGTCTTGGCAGCCCCTTGGCCCGAGCAGTACGGATAAAGTTACTGTTCAGAGTTTCAATCATACTGGAGCGCATGATACGGGCGACGGCGGCTACATAAAGTATGGCCATGGCGGCAACAGGAAGCACCATGTTCTGCCAGCTGCCATCGTTCCAGCCACCCGCAGGCAGCCATTTCAGGCTGATGGAAAAAATCAGCACCATCAGCGGAGCAATAACAAAGGAAGGAAGTACAACACCGACCATAGAGAAGGTCATAACGGTGTAGTCGATCCAGGAATTCTGTCTCAAGGCTGCCAGAGTTCCAAGGCCAACGCCCATTAAAACAGTGACAAGAAATGCCAGCGAGCCAATAGTAATAGAAACAGGAAAACTCTGGGCAACCAGTTCGTTAACTGTGTAGTCCTTGTACTTGAAAGACGGTCCCAGATCGCCCTGCAGAAGGTCTTTCAGGTAATAGGCAAATTGTTGCCAGAGTGGCTTGTCGAGGTGATATTTGGCTTCCAGGTTGGCCAGAATTTCCGGTGGCATATTGAAATCACCGGTAAAAGGGCTGCCTGGCGCCATTTGCATGAGAAAGAACGACAACAGAACGAGAATGAACAGTGTCGGAATGGCAACGCCAATGCGTTTGAGAATAAAAGTAAACATAGGTACACCGTTAATTAGATGTGTCCCCTCAACAACTCGTTCCCAGGCTTCAGCATGGGAATGCATAACCCTATAAAGTCAGGTTCTGCACTATCGAAGTTCAGTATGGGTTCCCATGCAGGAGCATGGGAACCAGGGGCTTTCTACACCAGAGGGATTAATGCTTCTTGATAAACAGATCTCTGGTGTAAACGTTGTCCTCAACATTGCTCATCGGGTAACCGCCTACGTAAGGTTTAACCAGTCGACTGGTGACGTATTGATAGATAGGAGCTACAGGCATCTCGTCAGCCAGAATCTTTTCGGCTTCAGTGTAAAGATGAGAGCGCTCTTCATCGCTGGTCACAACTCTGGATTCGGACATCAGCTTGTCGTACATCTGGTTAACAAACTGGGAATCATTCTGGCCATGAGTTGAAGTGTTCAGGTCCAGCATGGTGGAGGCTTCATTGTAGTCGCCAATCCAGCCAGCACGAGCCACATCGAACTTGCCGTCGTTACGGGAATCGAGGAAAGTTTTCCATTCCTGATTGACCAGAGTGACCTTCACACCCAGAGGCTTCCACATTTGAGCGATGGCGATAGCTACTTTCTTGTGGGCTTCATCCGTGTTGTACAGCAGGTCAAATTTCAGAGGCTTGTCTGGGCCGTAACCCGCTTCAGACAGAAGACGCTTGGCTTCAGCGTTACGTTCACCCTGAGTCATTTTGCTGTAGTCAGTGGTAGGAGGTACGAAGCCACTGACGGTTTCTGGAGTGAAGGTATAAGCAGGCTTTTCACCCTGACCTTTAACGTATTTGCTGATGGCGTCACGGTTGATGGCATAAGACAGAGCTTTACGAACGCGTGCATCATCAAACGGTTTACGTTTGGTGTTGAAGGTATAGTAGTAGGTACCCAGATAAGGTGTCACTTTCACTTCATTCGGGATTTGCTTCTTCAGCGATTTGAAGTGCTCAACTGGAATGAGATTAGTCATATCCACCTCATCAGCCTTATAGCGATTCAATTCTGAAGTAGTGCTGACGATAGGCAGATAGGTCACTTTATTGATGACTGTTTCCTTGTCGTTCCAGTAGTTGCTATTACGCTCCAGAACGATTTTTTCGTTAACACGCCAATCAGCCAGTTTGTAAGCACCGTTGGAGACCATGTTGCCTGGACGGGTCCAGTGGTCACCAAACTTTTCAACAATTTTCTGTGGTACCGGGAAGGTGGTCTGGTGAGCCAGCATCTTGATGAAATAAGGAACAGGCTTTTCCAGAGTGACCTGGAAAGTTTTGTCATCAATCGCTTTTACGCCCAGGCTATCAGCAGGCTTTTTGCCTTTGACAATGGCAGAAGCGTTTACGATGGTTGGGATTTCCATGAACCAGGCATAACGGGAAGCCGTTTCAGGATCCACTGCGCGCTGAAAAGCGAAAACGAAATCACCGGCTGTTACCGGGTCTCCGTTGGACCACTGAGCGGTGTCACGAATTTTAAATGTAAATACTTTATTGTCTTCAGAGACAGTCCAGCTTTCAGCCTGACCTGGGATAGTGTTGCCGTCTGCGTCTTGGGTAACCAGACCTTCAAAGAGATCTTTGGTTACGCTGGAGCCAGGAACGCCCTCTACTTTCTGGGGATCGATGGAAGCGGGCTCTGCACCGTTGCCGCGAACCAGCTCCTGGGCTTGTGCCAGTTGTGTACCTGCTGGAACAATCGCAGCGTTTGCGTTGGTGACGGCCATGATGCTGGCTGCCAGTGTCAAAGCCGGAATGCCGGCAAGCTTCAGAGCCTTGAATGGCTTCTTCATATTGTTATCCCCTTCATTCGATGACCGGCCTGTTAGCGGTCAACGCATAATTCTGGTTGGAGTTATGGTCATGGGCGGGAGCTGCTGGGAGCCTGATCGAGAATAGGGTTCGAGCGATCTATTCTTGGTCGAGCTCCTTTGTCTGGCAGATCTGCCAGTGCAAGACGAGTAATACACGATCCTGTGCATTGCCGCTTTATCACACCCTGTTTGATGATCTAAACCTGAGTAAAAAATCATGACCAGGGACTGCTTATATTTATTGTACGCTTGTCGTCAATTCCGCCGGGTACTGCCTGATCCCGAATGTAAATCCTGAATACGGAAGTCTTCACCGTTCACTGCTATAAAATCTTCGGATTCTTTGTTTTTGATAAGGAAAAACCGAATCGCAATGAGCGGGTCACTGAATATAACTAAAAGTTGTTATAAGGATCAAGAAGGTTTTTGAACAAAAGTACGTAAAGCCCGCATCGTCCGAACAGGTTAACTCTTTGAAAACGTTATAAAAACAGGTAAATCAGCTGATTTATTTCTAGAGGGTAGTGATGGGCGCTATTGGGCGATATGAGGCAGCTTGTTTATGCTGGTGAAGTTATAACGGTTATTTGGGCTTTTTGGCGATAAGTATTTCTTATGCAAGATATAGGTTGTGACTTATTTTGCAGGTTGTACTTTTGGAGGCTGCCATGTAACAGCCTCCAAATAGACGAGACTCAGCCCAGATAGTTGGCGATGCCGTCCATAAACATCTGCACGGAAAGCATGACCAGGATCATCCCCATCAGACGCTCAATCGCAAATACACCACGGTTACCCAATACTCTCATGAATTGGCCTGAGCAAAGCAGGATAGCTGCAGAAGTACCCCAGGCAATCAGCAGTGCTGTAACCAGTTTACTCTGCTCACCCGGATGCTGATTACCCAGTAGAATCAAGGTGGCCAGAATGGATGGGCCTGCAATCAGAGGCGTAGCCAGAGGAACAATAAAAGGCTCACCATCGGGGGTATCACCCATAATACCGCCACCACGACTGGGAGGGAAAATCATCTTGATTGCGATAATAAACAGGATTATCGCCCCGGCAATACTGACGGCTTCCTGTCTCAGATGCAGAGTGCGTAGCATGGCATCACCCAGAAACAGGAAGATCACCAGAATCAGCAGAGCAATCAGCATCTCTCGCATCAGGATTTTGGCCCGACGTCTGGGAGGAACCGTTTTAAGAACAGAGATAAATATGGGCATATTGCCGAGCGGATCCATAATTAGGAACAGCAATATGGCTGTGGAGTAGATTTCCATCAGTGCAGCTCAGACTCGAAAAATTAGAATTTAAAGGATTGAGCGGGCTTATATCATCTGATCTTTAAAAAACCAATTGAGACTTATTCTTCAGTATACGAGGCACCACCTATTTACCAGGAAGCAAAGTGTGATGATATGGGCGTGGGGAGATGCCTGATTGCAAAGTGTTTCAGATAACGAAGTTTTTCTGGGCAACTAACAATGCCAGCCTGGCCTGTTTGTCTTTAACGTATCCTGAGCTTTGTTCGGCGGTTTGAGCGCTGAGATTCTCATGAAACTTCTCAGCCTGTTTTTCAGCATTGTAAATTTCTTGATTATCCAGCTGGCTGTCAGCCACCCAATTGGTTTGGGTCTGGTGGGTAGCGGAAGTGTCGATGGGTTTGATGGCATTACTCATTATTAAACTCCCAAAATCATCTACTGATCTTGGAAGACTAGGTCTGGAGATCCCGAATGTCTGTAATACTATCGTTTTATATTCTTTAATTTTATAAAAAATACTTTTCTAATTCTATTTGGTGTTAATAAAGAAACTGAATTACGCATATTAATAATGTGCAGAAACCACTGGTTAGGATTTGTCTTGAAATAACTTCCCGATAAAAATAGAACGTCCGTTCACTCTGAGCCTGTCGAAGGTTGGCGGCTATGGGCTTTGACAGGCTCAGCCCAAACGGGGGCTGGTCAAATAAGGAAGTTATTTACGGACTATTCCTTAGGGCCTGTTGATATTTTGTTTTGCGGCTCAGTGTTTTTTGAGTCACCTTCCCCAAACCCTGAGCGCGAAAACAAAATCACAAAAGCTTCTAACCCGGAAATTTCATAAATTGGAATGGCTTTATGAATTTTCAGGATTCAGTGTCAGGTATTCGTCTTTCAGTTTCACGTAGTTGCCTGCACCATAGGAAAAGAAGGCCTTTTCTTTTTCACTGACCGGGCGAACTTTCTGGGCTGGGTTGCCTTTGTAAACATACCCACTTTCCAGTCGTTTACCTGGAGGAACCAGACAGCCTGCTGCAACAATCACTTCCTCCTCGACAATGGCTCCATCCATCACGACCGCTCCAATACCTATCAAACAGCGATTGTGAATGGTGCAGCCATGCAAAGTAACCTTGTGGCCGACAGTGACTTCATCACCAATGATCAGGGGGTAACCGTCAGGATTAAAAGAGCTGGCATGGGTGATATGCAGGACAGAACCATCCTGTATACTGGTGCGTGAGCCGATACGTATGCGGTGCATATCTCCTCGAACAACCGCCATAGGCCATACTGAGCTGTCTTCTCCAATCTCTACGTCACCCAGTACCAGAGCGGTTTCATCAACAAATACTCGGTCACCCAGTTTTGGGGTATGGCCCCTGAAGGCTCTGATGGAACGGCTACTCATAGTGTCAATCGCTCTGTTCTTTGTTGTCTGGCCAGGAGATCAAAGGCTTCTGTAGATGAGCCCTGTTTAAAAGGACTCCATAGCTTTCTGGTCACCCGGTGCGGGCTACACATATTTTTCAAGTATTGCATTGTCCTTGAAAACCGATAATCCTGCACCCATAGACATAATAAGAACTAACAGAAGAGCACCTGAACTATGAGTAACCCACTGCTGGAAATCTGTGAACTGCCTCCCTTTGCCAAAATCAAACCGGAGCATGTGAAGCCAGCTGTTGAGTCGATCATTTTTGAAAGTGAGCAGGCGGTAGAGGCTTTACTGTCTGACAAGACTCAAACGTTCAGCTGGAACACGCTGCAAGAGCCAATGGACAGCCTGGGAGACAGGTTGAGTCAGGCGTGGTCTCCTGTTGGGCATATGAATGCAGTCGTTAACACCGACGAGTTGAGAGATGCTTATAATGCCTGCCTTCCTCTACTTTCTGAGTACTCAACTCGTCTGGGACAGAATCAGAATCTCTACCAGGCTTATCTGAAACTTTCTCAGTCCCCCGAGTTCCAAACCCTGGATAAAGCTCAACAGAAAGTCATTACCGATAATCTTCGTGACTTCAAGCTGGCGGGTGTTGCCCTGCCGGAAGAAAAGAAAGTGCGTTACGGTGACATTCAGAAACGTCTTTCTGAACTGACAAGCAAGTTCTCTGACAATGTGCTGGACGCCACCATGGCCTGGTCCAAGTTGGTTACGGATGAATCAGAGCTGGCCGGGTTGCCTGAATCGGCACTGGCAGGAGCGAGACAGCTGGCAGAGTCTAAAGGTCACAGTGAGGGTTGGATGCTCAACCTGGATTTCCCCAGCTACTTTCCTGTGATTACCTATGCAGACAACCGTAAATTGCGAGAAGAGGTTTATACCGCATTCAGTACCCGGGCATCAGATCAGGGTCCCAATGCCGGTGAATTTGATAACTCAGACAATATTAATGAAATCCTGACGTTACGCCAGGAGCTGGCTGAGCTGCTGGATTTCAACAACTATGCAGAATACTCCCTGGCCACCAAAATGGCAGATACCACGGATAAAGTGATGGAGTTTCTGGAAGATCTGGCCCACAAAAGTAAGCCTCAGGCTGAAAAAGAACTGAACGAACTGAAAGCGTTTGCCAAAGAAGAGCATGGGGCTGAAGACCTGCAAGCGTGGGACATTGGTTACTATGGCGAGAAACTCAGGCAGCAGCGTTATGCTATTTCTCAGGAAGAATTGCGCCCCTGGTTCCCGTCAGAGAAAGCAGTCAGTGGTATGTTCTCTGTCGTTGAGCGTCTGTTTGGCATCTCTTTTGAGAAAGTGACTGATGTTGAAACCTGGCACAAAGATGTCAGTTTCTTTAATGTGGTTCGCGAAGGGGGAGTGATAGGTCGCTTCTATCTGGACCTGTTTGCCCGCGAACATAAGCGCGGTGGTGCTTGGATGGATGAGTGCCGGGTACGTCGCAAGATCGGGAATAAAATCCAGCTGCCTGTGGCCTACCTGACGTGTAACTTCACTCCCCCTGTTGGTGATCAGCCTGCTCTGTTGACTCACGATGAAGTCGTGACCCTGTTCCACGAGTTTGGTCATGGTCTGCACCACATGCTGACTCAGGTTGATTATTCTGCGGTATCCGGCATCAATGGTGTTGCATGGGATGCCGTAGAATTACCCAGTCAGTTTTTGGAAAACTGGTGCTGGGAAGAAGAAGGCCTGGCTTTGATCTCCGGTCATTTTGAAACCGGTGAACCTCTGCCCAAAGACAAACTGGATAAATTGCTGGCTGCTAAAAATTTCCAGTCCGCGATGATGATGGTTCGTCAGCTGGAATTTTCACTGTTCGATTTTAAACTGCACAAAAACTCTCCATTTAGCGGGAGTGACGGGAAAACAGTTCAGGAGATTCTGGATGACGTTCGTAGCCAGGTATCGGTAGTTACTCCTCCAGCCTTCAATCGCTTCCAGCACGGGTTCAGCCATATCTTTGCCGGTGGTTATGCGGCGGGCTACTACAGCTATAAATGGGCTGAAGTACTGTCTGCGGATGCATTTTCCCGATTTGAAGAAGAAGGAATTTTCAATAGCCAGACCGGTGAGTCCTTCCTTCATGAAATTCTGGAGAAAGGCGGTTCTTCTGAGCCTATGGAACTGTTTGTGAATTTCCGGGGCCGAGAGCCAGAAGTCGATGCCCTGCTGCGTCACTCAGGTATTTCTGCCTGAACATAAGGGGGGGAGTCAAAGGCTCTTTTATAGTTGAAGCCATTAAGCCCCGGGGTTATCAGCCCTGAGGGCTTTTTTGTTTTAAGGCCCATAGGAGTCTGTCGGACTTAAGACAATTTCGGCTTGAAATCCAGAAAGAGCGGCCATCTTTTCCGTTGAATTTGCTTAAATAGGTCAACTATTCGCACAAATTCAACGAAAAAGTTGACTCGTTTTACTGAATTTTATGCTCGGACGCTATTCTCGGTCAGCCTCCTAGTGCTCGAAAAGAGAGTCTGAGTTATATTGCGCCCTTGATGAATGCCTTGAAGTTGGAACTTTGCTCAGCGAAAGGAGGCACTCGATTTTTCGCAAAAATTGCTCTGTAGAATATCAGATAAAGAGAGCATCTAGTTTGAGTCTTATTGAAGTTATGACAACCAAAAGATTTATTGCCGGAGCTGTTTGCCCATCCTGTGGTCATCAGGATTCCGTGAGAATGTACAGTGAGAGTGGTGAGAACTATCGCGAATGCGTCGATTGCGGATTTTCAGATGAGATGGAAAAAGACCCTTCTCTTGCGGGGAAACCTCCAGTGACGAGGGTCTCCCCAGAAGATGAGAAGTCGAATGATGATGCTAACAAGGACAACGGTGTTCAGATCGTACGTATACTGGATCAATAGCCTTGATTTCGAAAACAGATATTGTCAAAAACCTTTTGGGTTGTGGTGCTTTGCTTAAGCAAAGCGCCTGGGCTTCATGGGCCTGACAAGCGTATTTTCAAAAGTCCTTTGCATTAACGTCTACTTCAATAGGTCAATGACTTCAATGGGTTAATGACTTCAATGGGTCAATGACTTCAATCGCCAGCGATCAGGTTCAGGCTGCTGACGTAAACTTCAGTTCAATGCTCATACGACTTGAGAGGCAATTCCATTTTGAGCAGGTGGATACCCATTGTTCTGGATTTCGGTTATTGACGAAGTCTTTGAACATGCGATCGTTATAAATTTCCTGCGAACGCATCACTTGTTTTACGGTTTGCTCAACGATCTTGTCCAGCTCATTACCAAATTCTTCACCCAGAATGGCATGAATAATCAAGTTGGCCCATGTCATATTCATGGTGATCAGCGTGCCCCCCGTTTTGGATAGATAGCTGTCGTTTACTTCTTCGATCAGTCGGTGAGCAAAGTAGGCCTTATCCAGCAGATCAAACAATCCCACATTATTCTGGGATTGCAGAACAGGTGCCAGAAAGTTCTCTTCAGCGATGCTCAGGAAAGGGGATATAAAGCTCTCGATGCCCAGTTCCAATGAAGCCTGGTCCAGCGCTTCAAGAAAATTGGGTACATGATCAATGTATTCATCTGCAAATTTCAGCAGCGTTTCACAGGCCATGTCTTCGGGCAGTTCAATAGTATGGTGCAACTGTTCCAGTTGCTGACAGACAAGCGACTGAAGATGGCTTGAGCCTTCTTCATGCTTTCGGGCGCAATCGATCAGATTGCTAATAGCCTGCACGTCCATGATTGTCTCCGTTGCGGTTGATATTAGAATGGGTACTGCAACGTCTTTGTGAAGGTGATAAAAGACCATAGTGCTAACTAGAACACAAGCTTTTTTAAATACTCCTTTTTCATAATATGAAGATCTTTTATTCATTAAAGTTAAAATAAAAAAAGACTGTAAAACCCGATAAAAATGAAAAAGTGCAAGCGATTGTGCAGTCAAAAAAATGACGCACTATATATGCTTAAAAAGCTGATTCTGATGAGTGTTCTTGAATGGGTCGTGAAGGGTTTATTAAGAAGCTAAATGGATGTTCCAATCCGTGATAGGAGTCACAAAGCTATAGGCAAGCATTAGAAAAATTTAAAGTGAAGCCTGACTGGTTGTTTTTTAATTAAATGAACAGAGCTCTACTGTCGATTGACTCTTCTATTAATACTCCAGATTATGAGTAATTAAAATTTCCCTATCTTTATTTAAACGACAAGTGACAGTTTAATTCAAGATATTTTTTACAAGACTCTTTTCATTTCCTGCAATCATGTTGTTTAATGAGGTTCTGGGACTATACTCATTGAGCGATTATTGTCAGACTTAATTGTCATGCAATGTGTCTCAAGGGTATTGGTATTTGCAGGGTGTTCCTGTGTTGTGGGTTTTGCAGGTTGGGTCCGAAGTAGTATGACGTTGTCAGTTACTTAACGGTCGCTTGCGATTGAATATTGGCACTTTAGGCTTCCGAAGGCAGCTATAAGCTGGGTTATTTCTTTTTCTCCAAGACATAAAAGAAATAACAGGCAAACAGCTGGTTGGAAGGTCTGTTCGTTAAGTGCGCTGAGGTTTTTCAGGCAAGATGCTGTGACAGCTCCTGTCCATTAGGGACAAATATGGACGATGGGAGCTAAAGACAATAAATCAAGTCAGTAAGCGCTGTTCTGGTATGCAGATAAATCTGCCCAGATCCTTTCGGTTACTGCTCCAACACCTCTGAAAGCAAGGCTATGGGTCTGCTCAATAATAATAAGAAGTCTCCGCCTGGTCTGGGCGGACAGTCAGGGGATGTAAGGGAATGATGCAGCACGCACTAGCTCTCTTTCTTTTGATAAAAGCTGCCGTAAGCTGGACGAAAAGCATGAGCGGTAAATATCGCCCACCCCGGATGTTACAAGTGGCGAGGTTCCGATATGGCAGCATTTTTCAAATAAGTCGGTCATTATTGTTATGGCTGAGATCAAGCAACGTCTTGATTTCTTTAACTCGCCTAAATTTCAGAAAACGACTTTCTACGCAGAAAGGCGTTGGTCAATCTTTCTCATGGTTGTTGGCCAGCCTCTCAGGTTTTCTGATTCCCTCTCGCGTTTTTGCTGATTGGGAAGTCAATATGACGGAGGGAGTCACCGCCGTCAGCAAATCCATTTATGATCTCCACATGGCCATATTTATTATATGTGTCGTGATAGGGATAGTTGTATTTGGTGTAATGTTTTACTCCATCTTGATGCACCGTAAATCAAGAGGAGTAAAGCCGCATCCATTTCATGAAAGCACGTTGGTTGAAATACTGTGGACGACCATCCCATTTTTAATTCTGGTGGGTATGGCTATTCCAGCAACAAAAACATTGATTGATATTTATGATACTGACGAAGCTGAAATTGATATCAAGATTACGGGCTATCAATGGAAGTGGCAGTATGAATATCTGGGTGAAGAAGTCTCCTTCTTTAGTAATCTGAAAACGCCTTCAGAACAGATTTATAACATTCGCAGTAAAGATCCCAATTACCTTCTCGAAGTAGACGAACCTCTGGTATTACCTACTGGTAAAAAAGTCCGGTTCCTGGTCACGGCTGCAGATGTTATTCACTCCTGGTGGGTTCCTGCATTTGCGGTAAAACGGGATGCTATTCCAGGCTTTATTAACGAAGCCTGGACCAAGATAGACCGCCCCGGGATTTATCGTGGTCAGTGTGCAGAACTTTGTGGAAAGGACCATGGCTTTATGCCAATTGTGGTCGATGTCAGAACACCTGAAGATTACGCAACATGGCTAAATGAGAAAAAGGAAGCGGCTGCCAAAGAGCGAGAGCTGACCAGTAAAGACTGGACGATGGCTGAACTGATGGAGCGAGGTAAAAAGACTTACGAAAGAGTCTGTGCGGCCTGTCATCAGGTGAATGGTGCTGGTATGCCTCCGATCTTCCCTGCCCTCAAAGGCTCGAAGATGGCCATCGAGAAAGATCAGATTAAAGCTCATATCGATATTGTGGTGAACGGTAAAAAAGGCACCGCCATGCAGGCCTTTGCTGCTCAGTTAAGTGAAGTGGATATAGCCGCTGTTATTACCTACGAAAGAAACGCGTGGGGTAATAATACCGGTGATCTGATTACACCCAAGCAGATACTGGAATACAAGCAAACTGGGCAGTACTTATCCAACGAAGAGCACAAGGCAGCAGACACTGAAAGCTCAGGTAAGTCCCCAGTTGATAGTCAAACGACGGTTAACAAGCCGACATTAAACCCACATCAGGCTGGACTGTGAGGAATGCAACCATGACTGCTGTGACAGACACGACTAACGGAAAATCAAACGAGCATCATGATCATCACGGTCCCGCCAAGGGACTGATGCGCTGGGTGCTGACTACGAACCATAAAGATATAGGCACCATGTATCTCTGGTTCAGTTTTATTATGTTCCTGACCGGTGGTGCGATGGCGATGGTCATTCGGGCAGAACTGTTCCAGCCGGGTATGCAGATTGTAGACCCCGGGTTTTTCAATCAGATGACGACCATGCATGGTCTCATTATGGTGTTCGGTGCGGTCATGCCTGCCTTTGTCGGGCTGGCCAACTGGATGATTCCTTTGATGATTGGCGCGCCAGATATGGCTCTGCCAAGGATGAATAACTGGAGCTTCTGGATTCTGCCTTTTGCTGCAGTGATGCTGGTCAGCACACTGTTTATGGAAGGGGGCGGTCCTAACTTTGGTTGGACATTCTATGCGCCTCTATCCACCACGTATGCGCCACCGTCCACTACTTTCTTTATCTTTGCCATCCATATGCTGGGGATCTCGTCAATCATGGGGGCGATTAATATTATCGCCACTATATTGAACCTGCGGGCTCCTGGCATGACCATGATGAAGATGCCTCTGTTCGTATGGACATGGCTGATTACAGCTTATTTGCTGATAGCGGTTATGCCAGTGTTGGCAGGCGCTGTAACCATGATGCTGATGGACATTCACTTTGGCACCAGCTTCTTTAATGCCGGTGGCGGCGGTGACCCCGTTCTGTTCCAACACATTTTCTGGTTCTTCGGGCATCCGGAAGTGTACATCATGATTCTGCCTTCCTTCGGGATCGTTTCAGCCATACTGCCGACATTTGCCAGAAAACCTCTGTTTGGTTACACCTCAATGGTGTATGCCACTGCAAGTATTGCATTTCTGTCGTTTATCGTATGGGCGCACCATATGTTTACTGTAGGTATTCCGCTGGTGGGCGAACTGTTCTTCATGTACGCCACCCTGCTGATTGCTGTGCCGACCGGTGTAAAAGTCTTTAACTGGGTCACTACGATGTTCAGGGGGGCTATGACCTTTGAAACGCCCATGCTGTTCAGTATTGCTTTTGTGGTGCTGTTTACGATTGGTGGTTTTTCAGGGTTGATGCTGGCTATTGCGCCTGCAGACTTCCAGTACCATGACACTTATTTTGTAGTTGCTCATTTCCACTATGTACTGGTACCCGGAGCGATATTTGCCATTTTTGCTGCGGTTTATTACTGGTTGCCCAAGTGGACAGGTCATATGTATGACGAGACGTTGGGCAAGACACACTTCTGGATGTCATTTATTGGCATGAATCTGACCTTCTTCCCCATGCACTTTGTTGGGCTGGCAGGAATGCCTCGTCGTATTCCTGATTACGCTCTGCAGTTTGCGGACTTTAACATGATTGCCAGTATGGGCGGGTTTATGTTCGGAACCACCCAGTTGCTGTTCTTGTTTATCGTAATCAAGTGCATCAGAGGTGGGGAAAAAGCCAAAGATGAAAGTTGGGAAGGCGCAGAAGGCCTGGAATGGAGTTTGCCCTCGCCAATGCCTTATCACACCTTCACTACACCACCGGATGTGAAGTAATGAGTGAGAAGGATGACGGCCCGGTCGATCTGTCGCGCCGAACTGTACTCAAAACGGGTCTGGTAGCTGGCGGAATGTTTGGCTTCGGTTTTGCCATGGTCCCGATTTACAACGTGTTTTGTAAGGTCACAGGACTCAACGGTAAAACCGACCCAAATCCTTACCAGTACGACGCAGAAACGGCTGAAGTGGATACCAGCCGAAAGATTAAAGTGCAGTTTGTGGCTACAAAAAATGCAGGGATGAGTTGGGACTTTAAGCCCAATGTTACGGAAGTGACAGTGCATCCTGGTCAGGTGGGGCAATTGGAGTTTTTTGCTCGCAACCCCACCGGAGAACGAATGATTGGTCAGGCCATCCCCAGCGTCTCGCCCTTTCAGGCCACTAACTATTTGCACAAAGTGGAATGTTTCTGCTTCACCACCCAGACTTTGGAAGCAGGTCAAGAAAAAATCATGCCGCTGAGAATTATTGTGGATCAGGCATTACCCCGGCATATCACCAAACTGACACTGTCGTACACCCTGTTTGACGTGACGACAATGGGAGAGAGGACATTGCCGTCCTGAGGAGATTCTGATGGCTCAAGAAGGTGAAGGTACCTATTATGTTCCGGCTCAGAGTAAGTGGCCGATCATTGCTTCGATAGGCCTTTTTACCATGCTGTTGGGTGCAGGCATGATGATGAATGACATGTCTGCCGGGGTAAAAGACTCGTTTGCTCATTATGTGTTTTTCGGTGGCTCCCTGATCATGGCCTATATGCTGTTTGGCTGGTTCAGTAATGTCATTGAGGAGTCTCAAAAGGGGCTCTACAGTGCTCAGATGGACCGTAGCTTCCGTTGGGGGATGGGGTGGTTCATCTTTTCGGAGGTCATGTTCTTTGCAGCATTCTTCGGAACGTTGTTCTATGTCCGTTATTTTGCTGTGCCCTGGCTCGCTGGTGAGGGTGACGGTGCTTCAACTCACGAACATCTCTGGCCTGAATTTGAAGCAGCCTGGCCACTGATGTCCAACCCGGATAATGAAACCTTCCCGGGTGCCAAGGCATTGATTGACCCATTTCATTTACCTCTAATCAACACACTGTTGCTGGTCGCATCCAGTATTACTCTGACCATTGCTCATCATGCGCTCAGAAAGGCTGAGAGAACCAAAGTTAAAATTTGGATGATCCTCACCCTGATTTTGGGCTTTGCGTTTCTCTACTTTCAATTTGAAGAGTATGCCGAAGCCTATAACGAACTTGGACTCACTCTGAGTGCGGGTATCTATGGCTCAACGTTCTTTATACTGACCGGTTTTCACGGAGCTCATGTCACCCTTGGGGCGACCATGTTGTTGATTATGCTGGTGCGTATTTATAAAGGGCATTTTGAGCCGGAGAATCACTTTGCTTTTGAGGCATCCAGTTGGTATTGGCACTTTGTGGATGTGGTCTGGATTGGTCTGTTTATTTTTGTCTATTTGATATGAAAAGTGTCCGTCACTTCCAGGTGGAAGTGGCGGGAACCGATATCAAAGTTTAGCGATACAGCCAGGGAGCATTACTGTGGATGTCTCCAAATAGCCAGGCCGCCACAATGATTAGCATGATCAAAGCGGTCAAGCCAACCCGGGCGGTGAGGGAGTTAGCCAGTTTGGAAGAACTGCCCTCGCCTTTCAGTAAAAAATACAGACCTCTGCCCAGGCAGAACAGCACTGCTAGAAAAAGAAGAACAATAATAATTTTTAACCACATATAAAGCTCCCTGCTGATCGTTTTAGACCAGAATAACAGTGGAGTTTGGTAGAGCACCAGATGTTGAAGTATAGCCAGTTTAGTTATCGACCCTTTATGCGCTATCGCGTTAAGTTGTCGCTGTTGGTGGTGCTGCTTTTACCTCTTTTAATCAAACTGGGGTTCTGGCAGTTGTCCCGATATCAGGAGAAGCTTGAGCTTGAGCAGACCCTGTCTGAGCGACAAACCATGTCGGCACTCGGCCTGACCGATGTCAGTCGTTACGCTGATTCCATGTATCTTCCAGTAAGTATCCGTGGTCGTTTTTTTTCCACTCGTGCTTTTTTCCTTGATAACCAGGTCCATGAAGGTCGGGCTGGTTATGACCTGATTATGCCTTTCAAGACAGATGACAACCGGTGGCTTCTGATTAACAGAGGCTGGATGCCTGCTGAAGGTAGAGAAAAACTGCCAGATATATTGACCCCAGAAGGGGAAATCGAGTTAACAGGAAAGCTGTATCGCTTATTGGGGACACCTTTCATGCTAGGAGAGGATGTCTGGAAAAAAGATTGGCCCAAGCGTATCCAGGCCATCAACTTTGAACGAATGGGGAAAGCGGTGGAACAGTCCCTTCCCTTCTACATCCTGAGACTGGCAGAGCATCAGCCTGGGGCTTATCAGGTTCGTCCTCTGGCGATGAAAACAACCTCTCAGAAGCATCTTGGTTACGCTATTCAATGGTTTTTAATGGCGCTGGTGTTGCTTGGACTCTATCTCTGGCAGATGAGATCTCACAGAGAGCCGGAACCGATATCAGCGACAGGCAGAGGAGAAAAATAAATGGGACAGGACATTGCCACTCAGACGGCAAATAAAAACGCCAGCCATGATAAAAGAAACAAAGGTCGCTGGCAGCTGACTCTGGTTATCCTCATGCCTGCATTGGCTATGGGACTGGCCTGGTATTTTTATTTTTTTGGCGCACAGTTTGTACCGGATGGGCGCACCAATAAAGGTGAGTTACTTCTACCGCCTGTCAGCTTTGAAAGCATGGCCCTTGAGAAAAATAAGGCGTTGTTTGATCTGAAAGCACTGGAGGGGCGTTGGGGAATTTTAGTGTTTGGCAGTGAGTCCTGCTCTGATCAGGCTTGTAAGGATGCTCTTTATCAAACCCGGCAAGCTCATCTTGCATTGGGTCGCGAGAGTGATCGGGTTATACGACTCTTTATCACGCCCTCATCAAACCCTGAGTTGAACCAGAGCGTCTTGAGTGAACACCCTGATTTAATCTGGTTAGGCAGTACAAAAGAGTCGGTGTTAAAAGCATTAGACAACAAAGAGTGGCCTGCTAATGGTTTTTATATCGTCGATCCCCTGGGCAACATCATGATGAAGTATCAGCCAGGGCAGTACGGTGGGGACTTATTAAAGGATTTAAGGAAGTTATTAAAAGTTTCCAATATCGGCTGATATTGAATCGCTTGACCTTGAAAGGTGTGTTCTATGACAACTGCATCGATAACAAAAAAAATAAGCCGCACGAAGGAACAAAGAGCGGGATTTTATCTCTCCCTGTTTGCAACTTTACTGGCCGCAGTCGTTGTCGGATTGGGCGCTTATACAAGACTGGTGCATGCAGGGCTGGGTTGCCCTGACTGGCCTGGTTGCTATGGTTTTCTGACGGTGCCTGAAACGGCTCAGGAAATTGCCGTGGCCGAAACGCTCTTTCCCAATGCCCCCGTGGAAGTAGATAAAGGCTGGGCTGAAATGGTGCATCGTTACGTAGCAGGATCTTTGTTGATACTGGTATTGATGATCGCCATTCAAGCTTTTCGCAACAGAAAAGAGCCTGGGCAACCGGTGAAACTGCCTCTGTTCATTTTGGGGCTGATTATCCTACAGGCTGCCTTTGGGATGTGGACTGTGACATTAAAGCTCTGGCCTCAGATTGTGACGGCTCATCTTCTGGGAGGCTTTGCTACGTTCAGTTTACTGTTTTTACTGACCCTTCGTTTATCAGGATTGAACTGGACAACATTATCCCCCTCTAAACAGAAAGACCGATTGCAAAGGTTAGCCGTTGCCGGGCTGTTGGTGGTGATTTTGCAAATTACTCTGGGAGGCTGGATCAGTTCCAACTATGCCGCATTAGCTTGTCCTGACTTTCCTATGTGTCAGGGGCAATGGCTGCCTGCTGCAGACTTTGCTGACGGCTTGAATTTCAGCCAGTCCATTGGCCCGAATTATCTGGGTGGAAAAATGGACTCTGAAGCCCGGACTGCTATACATCTTTTACACAGATTAGGGGCACTGGTCACCACGTTGCTGCTACTGATTTTATTTTTTCAGGTGCTTCGATATGGAAAGACTCAGTCGTCTAATAGTCAAAGCAGTTTGAGAATGCTTGCTACCGTGATGCTGCTGGCTCTGTTGGTTCAAGTCACTTTGGGTATCAGTAATATTCTGGGCAGTCTTCCACTTTCGGTGGCCGTAGCCCATAACCTGGGAGGAGCTGTTTTGCTGTTGACGCTGGTCGCTCTCAATTTCCGTCTGGCCAGGCACTTATCTGAAGGATTCAGTGAGGTTCAAACATGAGTAAGACTTTTCAAAATAATGGCTCCATACAGGAAACGGCCCACTGGCGTGACTATCTTGAGCTGACCAAGCCCAGGGTTGTCGCCCTGATGGTTCTGACCGTTGTTATCGGCATGTGCCTGGCAACGCCGGGTATGGTGCCGCTGGACATTTTGATCTTCGGCAATCTGGGGGTCGCCCTCTCTGCTGCCTCTGCCGCAGTGATTAATCATGTAGTAGATCGACAGATTGATACCGTTATGGCCAGAACCCATAAAAGGCCTGTAGCTACGGGACGTGTGGAGCCTCTACAAGCGTTATTGTTTGCGTTGGCACTGGGTGTGTCAGGCATGGGTATTCTGGTTTTTCTGGTAAACCCTTTAACCGCCTGGCTGACTCTGGCCTCTCTGATTGGCTATGCAGTGATTTATACCTTGATCCTGAAGCGAGCGACTCCTCAAAATATTGTGATTGGTGGTATTGCAGGTGCCTCCCCTCCCCTGTTGGGATGGACGGCAGTGACCGGACACTTTGAAGGGCACGCCTTGCTTCTGGTTCTGATTATTTTTGCCTGGACGCCTCCCCATTTTTGGGCTTTGGCCATCCATCGCAAGGATGAATATGCCAAGGCTGATATTCCCATGTTGCCCGTTACTCACGGAGAGGCTTACACCAAGCTGCATATTCTGCTTTATACCGTAATCATGATCATAGCCAGCGTGCTACCGTTCCTGACGGGCATGAGTGGCATTATTTATCTGGCGGGTGCGCTTATTCTCGGAGGACGGTTTTTGTATTGGGCCATCGCTCTCCTGCGTGAAAGCAGGCCACATGCCGCCATTAAGACATTCAGGTATTCAATTACCTATTTGATGTTGCTCTTTGTTGTGCTGCTGGTGGATCATTATGCGTTCTATTTGTGGCTTTAACGAATTTAGAGTACTGACCATTTAGGAGCGTAAGGCTCCAGAGGATTTTTCATGTCATCCAGGATGAGAGGCAGTGTGAACAAAACAGTATTGATTCTGGTGGCCGTTATCGCGGCCGTCGTTGGACTGACATTCCACAAATATATGAATAAGCCCTCGCTGACTCTGGAACAGTTGCAGCAGATGGGAACCGTTGTTTTCGACAAGCCCCGCTCCTTTGAATTAAAAGGGATGGTGGATAACAAAGGACAACCCTTCACCAAGGCAAATCTTGAAGGGAAATGGTCTCTGGTGTACTTCGGGTATACCTTTTGCCCCGATATTTGCCCGACTACGTTGGGTCAATTGAATCAGATGGATAAGCTGCTGAAGAAAGATAATCCAGAAATGGCAGAGAAAATGAACTATCTCATGGTGACGGTTGATCCGCGCAGGGATACGGTAGAAAAACTCAACGGCTATGTTCCCCATTTTAATCCTGACTTTGTCGGTGTGACCGGTAATCAAAAAGATATCCATAACCTGACAGTTCAATTGAACATTCCCTATACGCCAGTCACTGACCCAGAGGATGAATATTATCTTGTGGATCATGGGGCGAATCTTGCGATTATCAATCCAAGAGGGGATTACCATGGCTTTATTCGCCCACCTTTGGACTCTGACAAGCTGGCACGAGTAATGGTGGCTGTAGATGAGCTGTATCAGGACTAAATAGGGCCTATTGAAAGTCTTTTGCTGCCTGGCTTTCAAGCAGCAAGGCCTTTCCACTATCGTGCGTTATTATCCCTGATCTGGATGTTATAAACCCTTTTCTGAACAGAGAGTTCATAAGTCATTCATAAAAGAGCCTTGATACTCTGTAGCCGTTAAAACTAACGTACAGAATTTCCATGCATGCAGAGTTCAAGCTGAAAACGTCTCTTCTCCTGATCGTATTTTTTCTATTTGCTGGCCGGGTATGGGCCTCTGAATGGGGCATTGGTGTTTCTTTTCGCCACGGCACCATTCCTTATGTCACAGACAAGGCTGATACTGTTCGTACAACCATCCCAAGCATTTATTACGAGGATGATTATCTGTTTCTCAGAGATTCCACCTGGGGTATCAAGCTATATAACGATGAGCAATGGGGTGTTCGCTTTATTGGTCGCAGAAGGTTCGTCAATATTCCGAGATCCGTGCAGAATCAGTATCAGGAAGACGCTTTTGACTGGGGCTTTCAGTTTCTCCTGAATTCAGGAGAAGCCCGGAACTGGCGTTTTGAATTACTGACCGAATCACAAAAACGACGTCAGCTCTACGCTGGTCATGACTGGCGATTCAATGTTGGGAACTTGCAGCTTTCCAGCGAATTGGGGTTACGTCTAAAGTCGAGTCAATACAACAGCTATTACTATGGGCTGAGTGGCTATGGTGGTCAGAATCTGTCTGCAGGCGCTGAAGTTCAGGCTGGCATTGATTTTCGCTACCCGCTCTTTGGTGGACTGAATCTGATAGGTGGGTTGGAATGGATTTATCTGGAGCCAACCGCTGCCAAAAGTCGTTCACTGGGCAGTCATCACTATGGTGCGGTCCGGTTAGGTGTTGCCTATTTCAGTGAGTCTACAACGACAGTATTGCCGGCTTTTCAAAAAGGATCTTATTTGAGAGTGTCTCATGGCTGGGCAACCCCTTCGGATATGAATCAGATTCTTAGAGGCAATTCCGAGAGTGATCCATACAACAATCAGCTAACCTCGGTTTTTTATGGTCATCCTTTAACTCAGGGCTGGCTTGGATTGCCTATTGATGTCTTTCTGACAGGAGGCCTTGCCTATCACTACAACTCCAGTGTGCAGGATCCGGCCATTGAGAGTGTGATGGCTATCAAGGCCTATTATAATTTTGATTGGCCTGTTCGCTGGCGTCTGGGAGCTGCTGAAGGTTTGTCCTATGTCAGTCGAGTGACGTACATTGAAAAGGCCGAGATGGATAAGAAAGGCAACAACGCCAGTAAGCTGATGAACTATCTGGACTTAAGTCTTGATGTAAATATTGGCGATGTTTTTGGCCATGATGGGTGGAAATCAGTCTGGTTAGGTTGGAGCATGCATCATCGTTCTTCCATCTTTAAGTTGGCTTCCCAGTTTGGGCGTATCAAAGGTGGCAGTAATTACAACACGCTTTATCTGCAGTGGGACTTTTGAGATGAGTCACCTGAAAGCAATGAATGTTGAGCTTCTGAGAAGAGAGTCAGGGCCATAGGAACGGCCCTGTATTTCAGTTGCGTTTGAAATTCAGACTCAAAATAAAAATCAGGAAGCTGCAGACAACGACGGAAGGCCCGGCAGGAGTGTCCAGCTGCCAGGAAGCTGCCAGTCCTCCTGCAACACTCAGTAAGCCAATAATGCCTGCGGTAACAGCCATTTGCTCCGGAGTTCGGGAGAATCTCTGGGCTGTTGCAGCCGGTATGATCATCAATGAAGTGATCAACAGTACACCGACAATTTTCATGGCTACAGCAATAACGAGAGCCATCATTAATGTCAGAATGAATTTGGTGCGCCGGACCGGAAATCCTTCAACCTGTGCCAGTTCAGCATGGATCGTCATGGCCAGAAGTGGTCTCCACAGACAGGCCAGAGTGATGAGCACCAGCGCGCCGCCACCCAATATCCAGAACAAGTCTTCTGGCGATGTAGCCAGAATGTCACCAAACAGATAGGACATCATGTCGATACGGACATTCTCGGCAAAGCTGACAGCGACAAGCCCCAGTGAAAGACTGCTGTGTGCAAGTATTCCCAGCAGTGTATCCGACGCCATTTTTTGCCTTTCCTGTAGAGAAACCAGAAGAAGGGCAAGAAACAGAGAGCAGACAATAATTGCCAGATTCAAATCAATATCGAGCAACAGTCCCAGAGCAACACCCAGCAGGGCCGAATGGGAAAGTGTGTCGCCAAAGTAGGCCATTTTTCGCCAGACAACGAAGCATCCTAATGGGCCCGCTACGATGGCAACACCCGATCCAGCCAGCATGGCAGTGAGGAGCAATTCAGGCATGGGGGCTCCCCTTGTCGTGCTTGTGGATGACGTGACCATCGACGCCGTGTTCATGATCGTGATGATGGGTATAGACAGCCAGCTCCTCAGATTCTCCACCAAAGAGTTTCAGATAAGCCGGGTGTTGTCGCACCTGATGGGGATGACCAGAACAGCAGACATGTTGATTGAGGCAGACAACCCGGTCGGTAGAGGCCATGACCAGGTGGAGGTCGTGTGAGACCATTAAAACGGAGCAGCCCTGTTCATTCCTGAGTTCGGTAATCAGATGGTAGAGCTCTTTCTGACCATTGACGTCTACGCCCTGAACCGGTTCGTCCAGAACCAGTAAATGAGGTCTGTGCAACAGAGCCCTGGCCAGTAGTGTTCTTTGTAGCTCTCCACCCGAAAGTGTATGAACAGGGGATTGCATAACGTGAGCCACGCCGGTTCTTTCAAGGGCTGACATAATCTGCTGCTCTGGTTGTCCGGTCAGGGAAAGAAAGCGTTTAACGCTCAGGGGCATGCTTTCGTCAACGTGCAGCTTTTGAGGCATGTAGCCGATTCTTAGCCCGGACTTCATAGTACGGTCACCAGAATCAGGTATTTGAAGTCCGAGCACCACTCTGACCAGGGTTGTTTTACCAGCCCCGTTTGGGCCGATAAGCGTCACAATTTCACCGGGCCTGACGTCCAGGGAAATACCGGTGAGTACTTCTCGCTCCCGAAAAGCAATGTGTACGTCGTTAAGCCTGATCAATGACTCTTCAGACATCTTTGTATTAAGATCCTTTTTTGTTGCAGTGTAACGGCTGAAGGCTTTCTTTAGGCTGAAGGCTCTCTTTAGGCTGGAGGCTCTCTTTAGGCTGGAGGCTCTGCCAGTAAATTTGTCTGAACTCATATTTACCCCTGTGCTTCCTGACAAATTGAGCACAAGCCGGTGAGCTCTATAGCAGCATCTGTAATCTTGAAACCCTGATCTGTGGCACAGGAAGCAATGGACTGATTGATGGCCTGATGGTCTATTTCCTGTGTCACCCGACAGTTCTGGCAGATAAGAAAACAGCTGTTATGTTTTTTGCCGGGATGAGGGCATCCAATAAAAGCATTAAGGGAGGATAGACGGTGAATGAGGCCCTGCTCTAATAAGAAATCAAGAGCGCGATAAACGGTGGGTGGTTGAGCAACCCGCTCTTCCTGCTTTGCCAGTTCAGCAAGAATATCATATGCGCCTATGGGCTGATGACTTTGCCAGACCAGTTCCAGTACTTTCTCTCGGAGATAAGTCAGTCTGGCGCCCTTTTGCTGACAGAGCGTTCGTGCTTCCTGCAAGGCTTCTGAAATACAAAGATGATGGTCGTGAGGCTGGTTGACACTGGTCATGACAAAGAAAGGTAGCAAGTGAAAGATGTTATATCATAACCGAATCGCTGATGGGTTTATATTGAATCCGGGGCTTTTGAGAGATTGAGTTAAAGCAGTTGCTTGAGAACTAGGCAGTAAGCAAGATAAAATTTTGAGCATTCAGGCTGTATAAGAACAACAATAAAACCTGCCAGAGGTGCATGTGTATGGATACTATTTTTGAAATTCCCCGGGACATGATTCTGAAAAAAGATAAGGCGGGTGTTTGTCGGGCCATGAGTCTGGCATGGCTGAATGAGATGATGAAGAACCAGATTCCGGATGGCGATTGGGTCAGCAAGAAAAATGTTTCAACATGGGCTGACCTTCAGAAGAAATACCGAAAGAATCCCGACAACTCTCCCATTATCAAAAGACTGAATCTTAACGAAGACTTCATTTTTGGTAGTTATGATGATGGCTGGGAAGAAAAAGTCATGTCCAGTTCCACCGTGTTTGACCTGAATAACGTAGGAAATGGCGCTTACTATATGAGCATTTCTTACAGCAGGGATTCAGGACAGCATGGTATTGGTTTTTTCTTCAACTCAACTTATCACTATGCATTAAATCAAAATGAAGGAATGCTCAGAGAAGGTGCTTCTAAATGCACAAAAAAGAAGTTTATTGATAATGTTTTACGGATAGAAAAAGAGTATGCCGAGAAGGAGTTGGATGCGAGAGTTCAATCCCAGCGTCTTTACACCATCAGTAGGGAAGAGGCTAAAAAAAGTAAAGGTATTCTGGGAAGCTGCTATCTGACAACGGCTACCTGCCAGTCACTGGGGTTGGGAGATCGCTGCTATGAACTGGAAACGCTCAGAAGCTATCGGGACGAATGGCTCGCCGCTCAAGAGCAAGGCCAGAATGAGATCGACTTTTATTACAAGACGGCACCGGGTGTCGTAGAAAAAATCAATCAGTCTGATCATGCCGAAACGATTTATCGTCAGATTTATGAGGAGTTGGTTGAACCTTCAGTGAGCGCCATCGAAGCGGGTCATCATGAACGTGCCAGAGAGCTTTATAAAAAAGTCTCTCTGAAGTTATTCAATCAGTATCAGTAAAGTTGCGACCATCCCTCACCATAATGAGAGATGGAACATAACGATCTACTTCCATTGAAAAATTGTCCAGGACGGAATCAGCATGCCGGGCTTGCTGGGATCTATGAAGTTGCCCATATTATCAGCCGCCACCAGATAATACGGCTTGCCAACTTTAGGGATTACCTGAATACCATAAAGGAAACCATTAATGCGGTATTCCTTGATGGTTTCATTCGAACCGGGACGAATGACAACCGTGGTGTCGTCCCTTCTCTCCAGATCTTCTGGACGAAGATTTTTGGGGATCTTCTCAAAATCTTCCTTGCTGATAGTCGCCGAATCAGATTGGGCGGCTTTGGGAGGTTTTTCCAGAGCGGCTTCGGGTGAGTTTGAAGGAGCTGGAGTACTGGTACAGCCGGCAAGAAAGAAAGATATAAATGCAGCAAGAACCAGTGAACCTGTTATTGACTTCATAGCGTGCCTCAAGGAATAACCATGTGTCCGGCAAGAAAAAGAGATTAGAATAGCAGTCTACTCCAATATTCAGGAAGCTGATCAAGAATAGGGCTGCATAGTTAAGCTCTCTCCATGGTCAACGACCAGGCTGTAGCTGCCAGTGTTCATCAATTCAACGTCTGAATGCTACGGCTACCCATTAACCAGAGATCGATTCAGCAATGTCAGATCAAGCCAGTACGCCCCTTGTGCTCGTAGATGGATCTTCTTACCTCTATCGGGCTTTTCATGCTTCAGAGCGAGCCAACCTGAGAACCTTAGACGGGCGTCCAACAGGGGCGATCCGTGTGATGACCAATATGCTGAAGAGTTTGCTGAGGGAATATCCGGGCAGCCCGGTTGCGGTTGTCTTTGATGCCAAGGGTAAAAACTTCCGGCACGACATGTACGAAGACTACAAGGCGACGCGTAAGCCAATGCCTGATGATCTTCGCTCGCAAGTTCAGCCTATTCACGCCATTGTTCGTGCTTTGGGTATGCCGTTGTTGATGATCGATGCTGTTGAAGCCGACGATGTGATCGGGACATTGGCAAAAGAAGCGACTGAGAAAAAAATTGATACAGTCATCTCAACCGGCGACAAAGATATCGCCCAGCTGGTATCAGAACATGTCACTCTTATCGACACCATGAATGACTCTCGCACCGATCTGGCTGGTGTTGTCGATAAGTTTGGTATTCCTGCCCATCTGATTATTGATTACCTGGCTCTCATGGGAGATTCCAGTGACAATATTCCCGGCATGCCCGGGGTTGGACAAAAAACAGCGCTGGCTCTCTTACAGGGGATTGGCAGCATTGATGAGATTGCCAGGCGTTTGGACGAAGTCGCTGCTCTGGGATTCAGGGGCAGCAAGAATTTTGCTCCCAAGTTTGAAGAGCACAAGGATATTGTGCTGCTCTCCAGAGACCTGGCCACTATCAAAACCGATGTTGAACTCCCCGTTGCGATTGAAGACCTTAAAGCCGAGCCAATCGATAAGGAAGCTCTGCTGACTCTGTATAAAGAATATGAGTTCCGTTCCATGGTGACTGAACTGGAACAAGGAATGGGAGGGGAGTCAGAATCTGAGCCAGCCAGACCCGCGATCAATGCTGAGTACGAAACTGTTTTGGATCAGGACGGCTTTAATCGCTGGCTTAAACGCCTGGATGATGCAGAACTGTTTGCCTTTGATACCGAAACGACCAGTCTTGATTACATGGAAGCGGAGCTGGTGGGACTGTCTTTCGCTGTAGAAGCAGGTAAAGCTGCGTATGTTCCAGTGGCTCATGATTATGTGGGAGCACCGGATCAACTGGACAGAAACTGGGTACTTGAACAGATCAAACCACTGTTAGAGAACCCCGAAAAGAAAAAGGTTGGTCAGAACCTGAAATATGATAAGAGTGTATTGGCCAACTATGACATCAGTCTGGAAGGGATTGACTGGGATACGATGCTCGAGTCGTATGTTTTGAATTCTACGGCAACCCGCCATGATATGGACAGCCTGGCCCAGAAATACCTCGATCATCAATGCATTTCTTTTGAAGAGATTGCAGGTAAAGGTAAAAAGCAGCTTACCTTTAATCAGATTGATCTTGAAATTGCCGCTCCCTATGCCGCTGAAGATGCTGATATTACTCTGAGGCTGCATGAGACTCTTGCCCCTCAACTGGAGAAAGAGTCGTCTCTGTATTCTGTCTTCCGTGATATTGAAATGCCACTGGTTGGCATTATGTCTCGTATGGAAAGGCGAGGAGCCAAGGTGAATGGAAGCCTGCTGGCTCAGCAGAGTATGGAAATCGGCAAGCGCCTGCACGAATTGGAAAAACAAGCGCATGATGCTGCAGGTGAACCTTTTAATCTGGCATCTCCCAAACAGCTACAGGTAATTCTGTTTGAAAAGCTGGGCTTGCCGGTCATCAAGAAAACCCCAAAAGGACAACCTTCCACAGCTGAAGAAGTACTTCAGGAGCTGGCTTTGGATTATCCGTTGCCAAAGCTTCTGATTGAACATCGTGGTCTCAGTAAGTTGAAATCAACTTACACAGATAAGTTACCCCAGATGATCAATCCGGTCACTGGACGCATTCATACCTCTTATCACCAGGCTGTGACGGCCACAGGTCGATTGTCCTCTTCCGATCCTAACCTTCAGAACATTCCCATTCGTACTGAGGAAGGACGCAAGGTACGTCAGGCCTTTGTAGCGCCTGAAGGGTATCAGTTGATTGCGGCTGACTACTCTCAGATCGAGCTGAGAATCATGGCGCATCTTTCTGATGATGCAGGTCTGCTGGACGCTTTTGCCAAGGGGCTGGATATTCACAAAGCCACTGCCGCAGAAGTTTTTGGTGTTGCATTGGAAGAGGTCACTACCGACCAGCGAAGAAGTGCAAAGGCGATTAACTTTGGTCTGATTTATGGAATGTCCTCTTTCGGACTGGCCAAACAGCTGGGCATTTCCAGAAAGTCGGCACAAGAGTACATTGACCTTTATTTCGATCGTTACCCGGGTGTTCTTCATTACATGGATCGAACTAAAGAGTCTGCAAAGGAAAAAGGGTATGTGGAGACTCTGTTTGGACGGAGACTTTATCTTCCTGAAATCAATGCTCGAAATGGTATGCGCCGCCAGGCTGCTGAACGGACTGCTATCAATGCCCCTATGCAGGGAACGGCTGCTGACATCATTAAGAGAGCAATGGCTGATGTAGATCAGTGGCTTACTGAGAGTGATCTTGATGCCAGAATGATTTTGCAGGTGCACGATGAATTGATTTTGGAAGTTTCTGAAGAACAGCTTGAAGTCGTTAAAGCGGGGATCGTGGAAAAAATGTCGCTGGCTGCAGAACTTAAGGTTCCGCTACTGGTTGAAGCTGGCACAGGATATAACTGGGACGAAGCTCACTAGGAGGCTGACCGAGAATAGTGGTCGAGAATAAAATTCAGTAGAACGAGGCCATTTTTTCGAGGTATTTGTGCGAATAGTGGGCTTATTCAATAAAATTCATCGGAAAAAGGGGCTGTTCTTTCTGGATTTTAGGCCGACCTGTCTATTCTCGGACAGGCTCCTAGGAGGCTGACCGAGAATAGCGTCCGAGCATAAAATTCAGTAGAACGAGTCAGCTTTTTCACTGAATTTGTGCGAATAGTTGACCTATTTAAGCAAATTCAGTGGAAAAGATGGCCGTTCTTTCTGGATTTTAGGCCGGGCTGTCTATTCTCGGTCAGCCTCCTAGCATGGAGTAGGTCCGTGGTAAGTCCCTCAGGTTCTGAGAATAGCTAAGAAAACGTCAGGGTTTCCCCTGGCGTTTTTTGAAAACACTCAATCGTAATCCAGACCTGAACAATACTTCTCTCTGGAAGCATTAAACCACCGCTTTGGAAGCTCAAGTGTTACTGCTTGGTTCTTACGACCGTTCCGATATCAAGACCGGACACTATTATGCTTCGCTCATAGCTGTTTAGTGTTGGCTTCCTGCCTGACTAAGACTAGCCTTTTCAAGAGAACGCAAAGTTGTCTTTTGTAGACTTGCCGTTACCGTTTATTTAAAAGATGCAGTTTTGTTTCATTGTGGAACTCAACGTGAAAGGACTGATTTTCAGAACGTCGAAAATTTTTTATATTTTTTTTCACGTCAGTGGGAACTTTTTCAGATTTTGGTTGTCTCAGTATATGTAGGGAGGCAAAAACCTTTCTACAGACTCCTTGTGTGTTTAGTGTTGGCAAAACTTCAGCGCTGTGTTCCCCGACACAGGCTGTAACGAACCGGTAACCGTTCCCCCTTGGTGACCGGTTTTTTTTTTGCCTGAAAGTCAGCCAGAAAAATATGGAATAAATTACATCTTCTGGGAACTTTCTAAGATTTTGGTTGTCTCAGTTTATGTAGGGAGGCGAGAACCTTTCTACAGACTCCTTGTGTGTTTAGTGTGGCAATAATTTCAGAGCAGTGTCCGCGACACAGTCTGCGAAGAGCCGGTAACCCCTCCCTTGGTGACCGGTTTTTTTTGTCTCTAAAAAATTTTCTTTCCAGTGGTTGCTCACCAGCAACTTCCTGACAAAAAAATCTTTAGGCGGGAACTTTTTCTGGAGTGTGTTGTCTCAATCTATGTAGGGAGGCGAAAACCTTTCTACAGATTCCTTGTGTGTTTAGAGTTGGCTAAAAAGCAGATTTGTGTTCCCCGACACAAACTGCAATCAACCGGTTACCATCCCCCTTGGTAACCGGTTTTTTTTTACCTGAAAATTATTTTTTGTTAAACGACAGTGCTTTTTGTTTTGTCACTTATGGCGGTTAGAAGTCTGTACTGTAAGTTTTTCTATCTGGGTCGATAGTCTAATTTGGACGCAATGGTAAGGCGGTGATCTAGAGAATGGATGGAACTTACCGGAATATTGGCTGTCTTATGTTATGTGAGGGAATTACCTCCCCCGTATTCTCTCGCAGCACTCCTTGTGTGTTTAGTGTTAACAAACTCCGTACCTCCATATGACGGAGCTTGGTGCCCCAGCTATCTCCCCCCGATGGCTGGGGCTTTTTTATGCACAGGGTTTTCTCGACGAGACAGGTACCTCTGTTATTCCTCTTCCTGCTCCTCCAGTGGCTCATCCTCTACCAGTAACCAGGTATCAAGGCGTTGCGCCAGCTGGTCGACCCCGGTTTTTTTCAAAGCGGAAAACAACTGCATCGAAATTTGCGGATAGTCTGAGAGTTCGTTGCGTAGATTATTCAAAGCCTGTTTGGCAACGCCTGATTTCAGTTTGTCGCTCTTGGTCAATAGAATGTGCAGAGGCATTTCGGAGTTGATGCTCCACTGGACCATCATTCGGTCGAACTCTTTCAGTGGGTGACGTATATCCACCAGCAGCACGAGCCCCACCAATGAGCCTCGGTTGTTCAAATAATCATTCAGATGCTTCTGCCATTCAATTTTCATGGCTTCCGGCACTTTGGCATATCCATAGCCAGGAAGGTCAACCAGATGAATGTTGTCTTCAATATTGAAGTAATTCATCAGTTGGGTGCGTCCGGGGGTTTTACTGGTACGAGCAATCTTTGAGCCGGTCAGGGTGTTCAGTGCACTGGATTTGCCCGCGTTGGAACGACCCGCAAAAGCGACTTCCCTGCCATTATCAGGAGGACATAGTTTTAGCTTTGGGGCACTGGTCAGAAACTTGGCCTTGCGATAGTTCAAACCGCTTTTGGGTTCACTCATGTGTCAGACCTGTCAGGAAGTTTCCCTGTCCGGGAACTTCTAATAAGAAATGAAAAGTTGGCGCAATTTTGCTTGACTTGTAAGCGGAATGGAATAGCACCGTGGCATTCGCCGATAATTGGCAGCCGGGCATCTTGAGCCAATTGTTTCAGAAAAAAAAATCGTTTGTCTGACAGTAGCGAATTTACTGGGCTCGACGGCCTACCGGAAAAGAGCATTACAGTATATACTAGCTTTCGTTTTGAGGCATATGCAGCCATTTTAAGCCACCTTTTTCAGAATAAGGACCGAGCACAGGTCGAAAAAACTAGCTGAATATAGAGGACGTTTGTAAAGACAGAGCCGTATACGGCTTTACAAACAGATGCTGAACAGCTGACTGGGAAGGTTGGGATAATAACAGTCACTCATGGCAAGTGCCGTAGCTGGGTCAGGTTAATGAAAAAAGTTATTTTCGGTCTGGTAGTGTCTTTGGGGGTATCAGGGGTAGCGTTTGCGAAGGGGGATGCAAATGCTGGACAAGCCAAAGTGGCAACCTGTACCGCCTGCCATGGAGCAACAGGTGTAAGCCTGGTGCCCAATTACCCCAATTTGGCAGGACAAGGGCAACGCTATCTGGTTAAACAGATTACTGAGATTAAAGCCGGAAACCGTAGTGTTCCGGAGATGACGCCTTTTGTAGGCTCGCTGACAAAACAGGATATTGAAGATATCGCTGCTTTTTACGCCAGTCAGCCTGCGCCACAGGGGGTTGCTGATCCTAAACTGGTAGCGCTGGGTGAACAGCTGTATCGTTTTGGTGATCAGAAGAAAGGTATTCCTGCTTGCAGTGCATGCCATTCCCCAAGCGGTCAGGGCAACTCTTTGGCTGGCTTCCCACAGATCAGTGGGCAGCACGCTCAGTATACAGCCAAGCAGCTCCGTGATTTCCGTGAAGGTGATCGAGAGAATGATGGCGATACCAAAGTGATGAGAACCATCGCTGAAAAACTGAGCAATAAAGAAGTAGATGCTCTGGCTAGTTACATCAGTGGTCTGCGCTAACAGTCACGACTGTTAAAGCAAAGCTGGTTTGTGAACAGCCCGCTATGAGCAAGAAAACGGTTTGCAACGAACAGTTGCAAGCCGTTTTTTTATGTCTGATAAAAATAGATAAATATTCTCCACTGTGAAAAATATTTTGCTACGTTGACTTTGCATGCTTGAGGGGGTGAAAAATACTCCCCTTAGTTCGTGAAGGGGACATTTGCTTTCAAAGCTTTTACATTTTCGAAATGTCTGTCAAATGTCCGATATTTAGTGAGAGTTTGCTTTAAAAATACCTTATCTTTCAGGTTCATTGCGGTGGTATGACAGATAGGGTTGCTCCTGCTTGGACTCACTGCCTAGACTTCTGTTAACTTGTCACTCAAATAGATCACTATAAAAGCCTTGGAGTGTATTTAAATGCCAAAACAACTTAAATTTTTATGGTTGGCTCTGGTTCTGCCATTAATGGCGCAGGCTGCAACTGTTCAGGATAAATATAAAGAAGGTCAGGATTACCGGGTTCTGTCCAGCCAGGTGCAAACTGCAGCCAAGAAAGATCAAATCGAAGTAGCTGAAGTCTTCTGGTACGGTTGTCCGCACTGTTACACCCTTGAGCCTATTGTTGATCGTTGGAAACCTTCTCTGGAAAAGGATACTCGTTTTGTGCGTGTGCCAGGGTATTTTGGTCCCAACATATGGAAAACACATGCTCAGCTTTACTACACCCTGGTAACTATGATTCCTGATGAGAAAAAGTTGCATGAAATACACGACAGTATTTTCTCTGAAGTTCAGAATCGGAATAACCGCCTTGGCGACGTAGATGCTATGGGCGATTTCCTAAAGAAACGCTACGGTATTGATCCCAAGCAGTTTGCCAGCTTCTATAATTCGTTCGGGGTACTGAATCTGATGAATCAGGGTGGAGCGAAAGTCAGGGGTTATCAGCTGACCGGTGTTCCAGCTTTGGTGGTTGATGGCCGATATGTTATTGAACCCAAGGTAGGGTTGGATAACATGCCAGCGGTTGCTGATTTTCTGATCAAGAAAGTGCGTGAAGAGCGTGCAGCCAAAGCTAAGCCTCAGGTTAAGGAAGAGTCAAAGGCGAAAAGCTGAATATCAGCCGGACCCTTTTAACCGGATGGATGCTGGACTAACCAGCATCCAGAATTCAGGTTCCACTGATGCCAATTAGAACTTTGAAGGGGGCCTTGTCTTCTCGTTTGAACAGGGACACAGCTCCAAGATCCGTTCACTGCAGTGAACTGGTCTATAAACCGAGTTCTCAGAAGCCCGGACGTATTCGTCTACTGAGCTTTAATATTCAAGTAGGTATCAATACCCAACAATATCGTCACTATCTCACTCGTAGCTGGCAACATCTGTTGCCTAATTCCAGGCGTTCAAGAACGCTCGATCAGATTGCCGCAGCCCTTCCAGATTTTGATTTGGTCGCATTACAGGAAGCCGATGGAGGCAGCCTTAGAACCGGTTTTATCAATCAGACCGAATATCTGGCTCAGAAATGCCAATTTCCCTACTGGTACCAACAGTTGAATCGAAATCTCGGCAAGCTGGCACAGCACAGCAATGGGCTATTAAGCCGCTTTAAACCTACCATTCTTGAAGATCATAAGCTGCCAGGGCTGATTCCCGGAAGAGGAGCCATCGTAGCTCAGTTTGGTGACCCACAGGATCCTTTAGTGGTCGTTATGATGCATCTGGCTCTCAGTCAGAGGGCCAGAAATATTCAGCTTTCTTATATCAGGGATCTGGTCAGTGCTTACAACCATGTGGTTCTGATGGGCGATATGAATACTCACGCCGATCAACTGTTAAACAACTCACCTCTGAGCGAGACCAACTTGCATGCGGTTCACACTGAACTGAATACTTTTCCCAGTTGGCGCCCCAGTCGTTCATTGGATCATATTTTGGTCAGTCGTACATTGAAGGTGCATCAGGTTGGTGTACTGAACCTGCCCATTTCAGATCATCTGCCAGTAGCTGTGGAAGTAGAAGTGCCTGAGAGCGTGCATCTGGAATAACTTTTAGTAACAGTGCATTCCTGTCTATAAAAAAGGTCTGGCACCGAGGGGGAAGGAGGAGGGGTGATACCAGACCTTATGAAAATACCAACCAGAAATCTGTTTGAGAGAAAGTCTTCACTTCCAACAAACGGGTAAGTCATTAACAGGGACTGATCATACAGATTGTTAAGATGAATAGTATTAGTAATTAACAGGTTAAATATAAGTACTCAAACTAACCTCTTGCCTCTGTTCTGTCATTCAGACGCTCTGTGCTTTTCCCCACTCTTCACTCTTCTGGTACTCTGGAGTGATTGATTCCGGTATCTGAATGAAAATCCAGCTGCCCACTGACACTGACAACATTATGACTGCCAAGAAAATAGGTATATTAGGTTCTGCTTTTAACCCGCCAACACTGGGGCATCTGGATGTACTGGAGCAGGCTCAGGAAGAGTTTGACCTGATACTGCTGGTGCCCAGTGCAGCTCATGCTTTTTCCAAACAGATGTTACCGTTTTATCATAGAGTGGCGATGTGCCAGCAACTGGTGAAGTCGGTACAACTCCCCCATTGCCAGCTTGAAGTCTCAGAAATCGAAAAAAAAATGCTGTCGCATAATCCTGAACAGCCAGTGTATACCTTTGATCTTCTGGAATTATTAGAGCAGCAATATCCCGGATATGCGCTGGGTTTTATCAGAGGGCCTGATAATGCAGATCCTGAGACATGGAGACGTTTCTACCGGTCCCAAGATATTGAAAATCGGTGGCAGATATTTACGGCTACTGAACGACAGAATATTCGAAGCTCTCAGGCAAGAGAGCTGTTAGTTTCAGGAAATTCTGACGATAACAACAATGAAGGTGTGGCGGCACTGCTGTTACCTTCGGTTTATGAATACATTCTTCAGCATCAATTATATCAATAAGGTGTGTTATGAAATTATCCGGCTTGGGAGCCGAAGACGTTCGGATTGAAAGTGAAGAGCGAGCCTGGTCTGGATTCCTCAAACTATGCCGATATAAAGTCAGACATGCCCTTTTTCAGGGGGGGTGGAGTAAGACGTTAGATCGGGAAGTGGTTCTTCGAGTCCCGTCTGTAGGGGTGCTGCTTTTTGACCCTGCTCTGAATAAAGTCGTGTTGGTGGAACAGTTTCGTGTTGGCCCCTTGGTGAGTGACGACGACCCCTGGTTATTGGAAATTGTTGCAGGCATTTCTGAGCCCGGTGAGTCCCTGGAGTCAGTTGCTATCAGAGAAGTGAAAGAGGAAGCCGATTGTGAAGTGAAGCATCTTTTGCCGGTCTCGAATTTCTATGTCAGTCCGGGGGCAACCAATGAACGCCTGATGCTCTACTGCGGCATTGTTGATGCTTCTTCGGCTGGTGGGGTTTACGGGTTAGCAGAAGAAGGTGAAGATATCAGAGTGCATGTGTTGGCAGCAGAAGAAGCCTGGCAGATGGTTGAAGATGGTCGTATTTCCAATGCCCCGGCTATCATTGCCCTGCAATGGTTAAAGCTGAACCATGGAGAACTTAAAGATTATGCTCAATAAAACCGGGTCTGGACTCTTAACGCTTGTTCTGACTCTGTTGCTGGTTCTGACTGGGTGCCAGTACACAGGTTTCAATGACGCTGGAGGTCTGGGTGGCACCGCAGCTTCTTCAGGACTTTACAGGGAAGGACTTCCTGGAACTGCCAACTGGGCTGTTTTACCTTTCGTCAATTATAGTGAAGCTACCAGTGTGACTACTCAGGTAGAAAGAATTCTGATGGTTCAGTTGCCTTCACGCGGCATTGAAAACGTCCGTTTGTATCCTGAGTCAGAAGTGACTACTGCTTCAAAATCACTTGAAGGTGCTCATCGCTATAAGAACGGTAAGCAGTGGGCCATGCAGAATGACATCAGCTTTGCGGTTGCCGGGGAAATTTTTGAGTGGTATTACGATGACAGTGGCAGACCTCAGGTCTCCATGGGTATGGCGGTCATTGATATTCGTAATGGTGAAGTGATCTGGAGCGTTAACGGTTCAAGTGAAGGTCTTCAGGGCGATGATCTGTTTGATATCAGTCGGGGTCTCATGTCTGATCTGCTACAGTCTTTACCTATAAACCGGCGGATATAGGAGCAGCAGGATGCTATACGCACTCAAGGATGAGAAAGGCAACATTCAGGCAGTTTCAGACAAACAGCTCTCTGAGGAATGGGTGTTTGTTAATCTGGAAGATGAAGCGGTACACGCTTTCCTGCATCGCAATCCGGCCATTGGTGGTAAAGTCATGCAGGCAGCGGATGCGGACTTTATTCGAGTGCTGGAAGATGTGATTGACCTGCTCATTGATAAGCAGATCATTCAGTTTACAGAGCTTCCGGATCCGGTTCAGAACAAATTGTTGAACCGTCGCCGTTACCGTGAAGAGTTGCGTGGACAAGACGATACCACGCATCTTATTGATGGTGGTGATGAGATTTTTTAGTCCTGTTACCGATCAGTAGACATCTGGCCACGAGGTGTTTTATGTGCATTCGCAGTCGGCCAGTTTTCTGCCCATTGTTCCTGGTGCTCAATGGACTGATTAGGAATAATCAGGCTTTTATCTTCTACTCTCATAGGGAATAGCTTCCCGTTAAGATGATCCAGCTCATGCTGCATCACACGGGCTGTAAAGCCTGTCAGACTCCTTTCCTGCCGCTCTCCAAACTCATTATACCCAGCAACAGTAATACTGTTTGGACGTTCTATCCAGGCTCTCATGCCTGGTACGGAAAGACAGGCCTCCCAGGTCCAGCAGGTCGTTTTGCTGAAGTGGGTAATTTGTGGGTTGATCCAGAATTCAAAAGGAATATCGGGAGCCTGTGGATATCTGGACCGGTTGATTTCAGAGATGCCGACACTGAGAACTCGGGCAGACCAGCCTATTTGAGGGGCAGCAAGGCCTACACCCTGAGTGCTTACCTGCTTTTGCTTGAGGACCTCAAGGTTGTGTTGAAAGTCATCTGAAGCTATTTCTCCAACAACGACCTGAGGTTGTTCCTGAAACAACAAAGGGTGTCCCATCAACAATACGTCAGGGTTTTTATTCAATCTCATAGCAAATAGATCCCCGGATAAAAATGGCCTTCATGGGTTATAGCCTATAACAGTTGTTGCAAGATAGTCTGAAGAGCTGTGTGCCCCAGCCTGACAGTGTTTATAATGCAAAGATTCAGGAAGTAAGGCACTATTTGCCATAGCTTAAGAGAGTGCCATAGCGTAAGAAAACTATGATAAGAACCTATCGTCTTTTGATTTCATGCCCGGATGCCAGTGGCATTGTAGCCTCTGTCAGTCACTTTATTGCCAGTCATGGTGGCTGGATTCTGGAAGCAAACCATCATTCGGATCCCATTAGTGGCCGCTTTTACATGCGTAATGAGATAAAAGCGGACAGTTTGCCTTTTGAGCTGGATACTTTCAGGGAACACTTTCAAGCGCTGGCGGAAGACTTGTCACTGGATTGGACAATGACTGATTCGGGGGCTCCTCATAAAGTGGCCCTGCTGGCCAGCAAACAAGCGCACTGTCTTTCAGATCTTCTGTATCGCTGGAGAAGTGGTGATCTGAATATGGATATCCCCTGTGTTATCTCTAACCATGATGATTTGAGAAGCTATGTCGAATGGCATGATATTCCTTATTACCATGTTCCTGTGGATAAGAATGATAAGGAAGCCGCTTATCAGCAAATGACAGATCTGCTGGAGGAGCACTGTGTTGATACTGTTGTTCTGGCTCGTTATATGCAGATTATTCCCCCTGCTTTGTGTCAAACGTTTCAAAACCGGCTGATTAATATCCACCACAGCTTTCTACCCTCTTTTGTGGGAGCCAGACCTTATCACCAGGCTTACACCCGGGGAGTAAAGCTGGTGGGGGCGACCTGTCACTATGTAACGGAAGAGCTGGATGCAGGGCCGATCATTGAGCAGGATGTGATCAGGGTGGGTCATAATCATTTGCCTGATGAGATGGTGAGGCTTGGAAAGGATGTTGAAAAAACGGTTCTTGCCCGCGGCCTGCGCTACCATCTTGAAGATCGGGTGATTGTTGACGAAGGTAAGACCATTATCCTTGAATAATGACTCAACCTGTGGATAACCTGTTAAAAGGTGTGGAAAAAGCTGTCATTGAGGTGTGAATAAAACGCAAGGAGGCGTTATGAAACTGGAAAAGTGTCCCTGTTGTCTGGGTCAAGCCGATTTGGCAAGCATGATGGTGGGAGACATGGAAATGTGGCAAGTGACTTGCTCCAGCTGTGGTTTGTCCACAGAGCTGGATGATGATCGGGCATTTTCAGAAGAGCGCTGGAACAAGCGGCTGGAACATTCAAAGTTGAAAATGTGGGTCACCTTATTGGCCTCCTTTCTGCCTTTCCTGGCTGTAGCTGCATTTCTTGGCGGAAGTTTCATGGGACTTCGGCTATAGGGCTCGTCTATTCTCGGCCATGCTCAGCAACACTGATAATGCGAAACCAATAAATCGCCAGTATCGACTGAGCATTTCCACCCTTTCAAGCTGATAGGTATTGAACAGTCGTTACTTCTTCAGGCAGCTGATGATGGTATCTGTCAAATTATTCATGAACTGGATATAGCCATCAGGGCTGACAGTAATATCAGTAGCCAGAGGATCAAGTACAGCGACGCTGGCATCAGTGCCACCGATGATTCGGTCAATGTAGGCAGGCTGGAATTGAGGCTCACGGAAAACACAGCTATTACCTGCTTTCTTCAGTTTGTCTTGTAATCGGGTCAGATGCTTTGCACCAGGCTGTTGTTCCGGGTTGATGGTGAAATAGTCCACAACATTCAGTTTGTAATGCTTTTGCAGGTATCCATAAGCATCATGAAAAACAAACATCGGCTGAGAATGGTAGTTGGTTAGCTTGGTGATATTACGTTTGTCTGCTGCCTGAACTGCTTTCTTGAACGCTTTGTAATTTTCTTGGTATTGCTTTTTATGGTCTGGATCCAGCTTGCTCAGTTTTTCTGACATGGTCTTTGCCATAGCAATGGCATTTTCAGGACTTAGCCAGATGTGAGCATCATACTCGCCGTGATGATGGTCGCTATCACCAGCATGATCATGAACTTCTTCCTTTCCTTCACTGCTCTTCAAAAGCTTCAGCCTACTTTCTTGCATTAAAGGTACAGAGGTGGCTTTTTTGGACCCTGACAGGGTTTTATCCAGGAATGTTTCCATATCAGGACCTACCCAGAAAATCATATCGGCTTCATAAAGCTTTCTGGCATCAGAGGGTTTCATGCTGTGACTGTGAGGAGAAGCCCCCGGTGGCAGCAGTACGTCTACTACAGTGACTCCTTCCGTGATAGATGTAGCAATCAGCTGCAAAGGTTTTATGGAGGCTAATACTTTAGGAGGTTCTTTGCTCCAGGCTGGCTGAGTTATAGAGAGTAACAGGCCAACCAGCCAGATTATTATCTTTGGTTTTTTCGAGAGGGTCATAGAGGGCAACTGCATCAATATGTGAAGGGAACGTTATATTATAACTATCCTGATAGTGAATGCCTGAGTTTTTGTAACAAATTGATTTGTTAGCCTGACTTGTTGCCAGAATGCATCAAGCAGAGGATAGAGCCGTTCAAAGATTGGGGGTTCAGCTGCTCAGGTTTTCTCTCAAATCAGAACGGGATGCAGTGGATTCGATCCAGCACAATGGGGTGCTCTCACAGAACAGGCACAAAGAGCGATTATTGACGATGTGGTATAACTGACTTCTTTTCTGGACTCCATTTCTCCCAAAACTTGTCAAAAAGCATTTATCGTTTGATAGATAGCTCAGACTCCCAGACATTTCTATCAGGGCTGAAAGATAAAATGGCCAGGCTGGAATCCCTGAGTCTAAAACTGGCAAGCCTTGACAGGACTGATCATGATCAACAGAAGGGAAATTAACCAGGAGAGCAGTAACTCCTGGCGCATTAGTCAAAGCCTGAGTCTGTATTTCTGCGATAGCATAGCCAGAGTAATGCTGCCGGAAGGGTAGTGTTTAAGGTGAAGTGCAGAGCCATAAGCTATATTTTTTATGAGTGGTACTGGTTCGGAAACTGCCTTTTTATCCTGGGCTGGCCTGGCCTGTTTCATTAAGGTGCAGCCCCTTGATCCTGCTATGGAAAGCTGAAAAATGAAAATAGCGCAGAGTGCCTTGCAGCTGGCAAAAGTTCTACTTAGCCCTTCCTGGCTTAAGGGCAAAATCCGTCTATGGAAGCATCGCCTGATTAGAGTTGTATGGCTCAAGTTTGGTTATATCGCCAAGAGCAGCAGGCAGAGTCCGGTAGAAAAAACCTTCAGCTTTAACGATCCAGGCAAGACCAAGGAAGTCAAGCTGCTCCGCCCTCATTTCAACTGTGAGCTGCCTGGGCTCTCCTTCAGGATGTTTCTGCAAGAGTTGGATACAACGGATCCCGAACTTTGGTTAGACAGGGTTTTTGCTGACAACCGTTCCCGATTGCTGCGCTTTCGCCCGGACCAGAAACAAACAGAAGCATTTCTGATTCAGCTTGAGAACGTATTTAAAACATTGCCGGATCTTAATCAACGTAAACAAAAACTTAAGGCGCTTGAGATGATCAAGCAGTTTAACCGTGACTCGCCTGGACTTTGTGTGGATTCGGCAGAACCCTCGGTGCTGGCTTTTAACCTTGCCCTGCGGTTGTGTGACCCTGGCTTGTTAACTGCACAGGTTCGTTTACCGATCGCAAGTGATCCAGGCTTTTCTGGAACTAACTTATGTGGGCCAACAGCCACAATGTCCCTGTTTTGCCACCAAAAGCCTGAACTTTTCACACGTTTTACTCTGGATCTGGCGACCAGGGGCATGGCAAAGGCTGATGGTTTTTCTCTCAAAGTTCCCACAATTATGAGGGCTGTGCCAGAGTACCTGGGTGCACTTAACCCATTTGAACGGATTCTGCTGGGCAGCTTTATTTCCACTCAGGCAGGTTTTGGCAAATTCAAGGGGGTCTATCCCGTACAGCTGAAAAAATGGCTTCATAGACTGGGCTGGAAAGGAGCGAAGCAGGTGTTTTTTACAGGAGGGGAGCCCGGGCGCATTAAAAACCGTCATAAGTTAGCCAACAGCATTAAAGAATCCTGTGATAAAAGCCCGATTATTCTCTTTGGTGATAGTGGGGTTGTTATCCATAGCCTGCCTGGAAATGAGAATAGCAACCACTATACGACTGAACCCGAAAATCTGACGAAATCCGGAAGCCTCCATTTTACCGCTGTTCTTGCCTGCAAAATCCTTGATGAAGAAAGAGTGAGACTGACAGTCAACAACTATGGAAGGATTTATGATTTACACATCAGTAAGACAGACCTTGCCCGGTTCACTGAGCAAATCATCAGTCTTGACGGCAAAGAGAATAATCAAAAAATAATGCCACGAAATCCACAAGGGTAAACCGTCAGGCTGTTTTGTCTCTGTACCTATATACCCATCGCCTTTCAAGATGCTACGTTGTTGCCAGCGTTCGCTCACCCTGATCACCTACTACTTGTTGTAGGCTCACAGGGCTTCGCTCACTTGTCGCCTAGGAGGCTGACCGAGAATAGCGTCCGAGCATAAAATTCAGTAGAACGAGTCAGCTTTTTCACTGAATTTGTGCGAATAGTTGACCTATTTAAGCAAATTCAGTGGAAAAGATGGCCGTTCTTTCTGGATTTTAGGCCGGGCTGTCTATTCTCGGTCAGCCTCCTAGTAGCATCTTTAAATCCAATGGGTATAGAGATTTGACCATTGAGATGTTGGCAGAGTTGATCACCACTGGTCAGCTTCCTATAAGCTGACAACTGAGGATGGCCATTGTTTTCATATTAAACAACCCGTCTCGATCACCAGCTCTATGGACTTGGATCCGCCTGAATATACGGATAACAGGAAGTTAGGAGATATCAGGGTTGGATTGGGAAAAGCAACGGAAAGTAATCTTTATAATGGGTAGGAAAATTTCAGCCCCTTGATAAGGGGCTGGAAAATAGACTTTAGACATCACCCCAATAGCTATCGCCAAAGAAAGAGCTGAGTTTTTTGGTTTCTTCTCTGTCTTCCAGGGCTCTTCTGATCTTCAGTGCGCGCTTTGAACCTTTGTTAGGCAAATCGTCTCGATGAATTACTTCTGCTTGAAGAAAATCTTTTTTGAGTTGTTTGTCTTTGTTGGACATGCCAGCACCCCTTTATTTTTTATTGTTATTTATGATGCTTCCTGACAATTACGACCTTATGAAAAATGTCCGGTTGAGGCAAGAGATAATAACGTCAAAGCCTGTGGGATATATCTTACAAAAGCTGTTTTTAGCGAGGGTTTGCCCTAATTTTGTGCAAAAGCGTACGGCCTGGCTATTCTTCTCGATTTATTAGCAAAATCGTCGTAAACTCTCGCCCGGTAGGACGGGGAGCAGTCAAGTATTGACTCGACTATTACTGAGGCCATGTTTTATTTTCTTCAGCTGACGACTGAGTTCGGGTTCTTTAAGCATGGCCACACCGGTAGTCAGAACATCTATGACAACGAGATGAGCAATTCTGGAAGTCAGAGGAGTGAAGAGCTCTGTATTTTCCTCTGCAGCAACGGCCATTGGTAAGGTACATAATTTGGCTAAAGGAGTATTTTCAGGACAAATGCCAATGACTGTTGCACCATGCTTTCTTGCCAGCTTAACGCTTTGCAATAGTTCTTTTGAGCGTCCCGATTGTGAAATGGCAACCACCACATCGCTCTCGGTCATGGTCGATGCAGAAATCAACTGAATATGAGGGTCTGCACAGGCCGTTGTTGAGGGTTGAATGCGGATAAATTTGTGCCTGGCATCTTCAGCGACAGCACCAGACGCACCAAAGCCATAAAACTCGATTCGTTTGGCTGATGCCAAAATTTCTATCGCTTGCTGTAACTGCTCTGTATTCAGAAGGTCTCTGACGTTCAGTAGCTCCCTGACCGTACCATTAAATACCTTATGGGCAATATCACCAGTAGAGTCCTTGCGGTCGAGTTTGAGCTCGGCAAAGCGAGAACCGCTGCCCAGACTCTGTGCCAGCCTCAGCTTGAACTCTTGATAGCCATTACAACCGATTGCACGACAAAATCTCACAACAGTGGGTTCGCTGACCGAAGCCTGGCGGGCTAATTCGGCAATACTGAAGTTCACACAGCGGGATGGGTCTGTCAGTACCAGATCAGCTACTTTTTTTTCTGAGCGACGTAAAGCACCATACCCTTGTTTCAAAGCTTTTATAGGGTCATTGGAAAGCATCTTTTGAATATCTTATTTTCTTTTTTATCGTAAAAAGATCAGGCTACAGAGTCTGCTTTTTGAACAGCCAGTCTGGTAGACAGGGTCTGTGGGAGACTTTGAAATCTGAAATAACGTCCTGCTCCCGGGGCTTTTCGAAACCCTCTTTTTGTAGTTTTACTACATGGAGCGGCGACCTGTACAGGTTAAATTGAGATACCTTTGAGAAGTATCGGGGTGAGCTCGGTGCTCGAAAGGGCTGGGCAAATGAAATTGCCTTGCACTTCATCACAGTGATAAGAGCGTAAAAGCGCCAGTGTCTGTGCATCTTCTACGCCTTCTGCAACCATGCTCATACCCAGCTTGTGAGCCATAGTAATGGATGACTCGGTAATAGCCTGACATTTCTTATCGGTCGCCAGATTTAATATCAGACTGCGATCTATCTTCAGAGTATCCAGGGGTAGTTCGCTCAGAGAGTAGTGGGTGGCATAGCCTGAACCAAAGTCGTCCAGACTGATCTTTATGCCTAACTGTTTGAACGTATTCAGCTTTTCCACTGCACGATTCATCGAAGTAATGGGTTGAGACTCTGTCAGTTCGAACTCCAGGTGTGTAGTTTTTATACCGGTCTGTTTCAGAGTGGCGGTTACTGCGTCGTGCAAGTCTTCATTCATTAGCTGAGAAACAGAAAGGTTTACTGATACCTGTAAATCTATTCCCTGCTTCTGCCATTGCTGCAGCTGTTGGCAGGCTGCAGTGAGAACCAGATGACCCAGCTCATGTATCAGGCCAAGTTCTTCAGCTAGAGAGATGATCTGTTCTGGCTCGATATAGCCCTGTTCCTGATGATGCCAGCGAACCAGAGCTTCTACTTTGATAATTTTCTGATGTTTGAACTGGTACCTTGGTTGGTAATGAACCTCAAGGCTATGATTTCGTATGGCGACTGCCAAATCCTTTTTGAGGTGGGTTGAATCTATTTTGCTTATACCGTCCGTGTTTTCAGATCTGAGTAAGGAAGCGCTGAAAATAAGACCCAAAGCCAAAAACCAGCCAATAAACCAGAGAGGATCCAACATTTCCTGGTTGAGTAGGAAGAAGCCTGAAAATGGTATTATCAGCCCCAGACTGTAAGCAATAGCATTGATCGCTTTGCCAGAAAAAGCATGGCTGGCAAAGGCAGAAAGGGACACAAGAATAAGTGGAATGATAAAGAGTTGTTGAGTGGTCAGTAGAGACAGTGTCCAAACAGGTGCCAGACCGGTAAAGAGGCCGAGTCCCAATGCCTTGAGAATCATGTTGTCAGCCGTTCTGATCCACTTGAAACTCAGCCAGGAAGGAGGGGTTGTCAGCAAGCTGAACAGTGCAAAGCAGGTTGCCCACTCCAGTAAGTGCAAAGGAATAAGGCTGGCCGGGAAAGCATAAAACATCCCTATCAGACAAATCAGGGAAGCTGCTACTACCTGTTTGTAGCCTTTTACAGAGCTTCTGGAGGCAGAAGATACCCATGGCTCGGTATCCGTCGTTTTCAGTGTATAGGCAGGCACTTCCCGGGCCGGAAAGCGAATATGTTTCTTCTGCTCTTGACTGTGAATACCCATCAGCACTTCTTTACTGGGTTCAAACGATGCCTATTCTGGGTGTTGTTGTGAAGACTATCAAGTGACTGAGTCACAGTTTAAATACTCCTTACCAACAGGATTCGTTACACTGTCTGACACTGAAAAACAGTCATGAGCGAAGCAAAATATTGTTCATGGCAAAGATTGCACAATGTGTCAGCTCCTGATTGAGCAGCCGGGCGGCATAGTTATCATTTAGCTGGAAAGAATTCTGTCTATGGACGTAACCCCTATCATTGACTCCCTGAACGATGCCCAGCGCCAGGCGGTCACCAGTCCTCCTGGTTCACTGTTGGTTCTGGCGGGCGCTGGCAGTGGTAAAACCCGGGTACTGGTACACCGTATCGCCTGGTTAATTCAGGTGGATGGCATGTCACCCTATTCCATTTTGGCAGTGACGTTTACCAACAAAGCAGCTGCAGAGATGCGAAGCCGTATAGAAGAACTACTGGGAATTCCGCCCCGAGGCATGTGGGTGGGGACTTTCCACGGTTTGGCCCATCGCTTGTTAAGAGCGCATTATCAAGATGCCGGATTGCCTGAGAATTTTCAGATTCTCGACAGTGATGATCAGCTTCGGGTTATCAAACGGCTGATGAGAGCAATGAGTCTGGATGAGCAGAAGTGGCCACCCCGACAGGCTCAGTGGTATATCAATGGTAAGAAAGACGAAGGACTTAGACCTGATTACATAGATCCTGGCTATGATCCCTTTGAGAGAACGATGCTGGATGTTTACCGGGCTTATCACGACTACTGTAATCAGGTAGGCGTTGTTGATTTCGGTGAGTTGCTGTTACGTTCACACGAACTCTGGCTGAAAAGGCCGGACATCCTCAAGCATTATCAGGAGCGCTTTCGTTACATTCTGGTCGATGAATTTCAGGATACTAACGCCATCCAGTATGCCTGGTTGCGGATTCTGACCGGCGATCAGGACAAGATGATGATTGTTGGCGATGACGACCAATCCATCTATGGATGGCGTGGAGCCCGCATCGAAAACATACGACAGTTTTCAAAAGATTTTCCAAAAGCTGAAACCATCCGTCTCGAGCAAAACTACCGCTCAACCAGCAATATTCTGCGGGCTGCGAATGCTGTTATTGCCAACAATCCGGACAGATTAGGTAAAGAGCTCTGGACCGATGGTAATGAAGGCGAACCTATTCAGCTGTATGCCGGCTTTAATGAGATGGACGAGGCGCGGTTTATTTCAGATAGAATTCGTGAAGCCTCAGAACAGGGTATGGCTCGCAGTGATATGGCTGTGCTTTATCGTTCCAATGCCCAATCCCGCATCCTTGAAGAAGCCATGCTCAGAGCTTCTATTCCCTACCGGATTTATGGGGGGCAGCGTTTCTTCGAACGAGCAGAAATCAAAAATGCCCTGGCCTACTTCAGGCTGGTCAGCTCACCTAATGACGACACCTCTCTGGAAAGGGTTATCAATATTCCTACCCGGGGAATTGGTGAAAAAACCGTTGAAAAACTCCGGGAAACTGCCAGAACACAAGGTGTCAGTTTATGGGCAGCCATCAAGAGCGTGGTTGCTGCCAGTGCAATCGGCGGGAAAGCAGGTCGTTCTCTGGGGGAATTTGTTGAGTTGATAGAAAGCCTGAGTGCTTTGGGTGATGACCTGGATCTGGGCGAGCTGGCTGATCATGTCATATCCGTCTCTGGTCTTATAGATCATCATCAGAAAGAGAAAGGGGAGAAAGGCCGGGCCCGAGTGGAAAACTTGGAAGAGCTGGTCACAGCCTGCAGTGAGTTCGACATTGAAGACATGGATCTGGATGAAGAGACTGAGGCAGTGTCTCCCCTGGATGCGTTTCTGGCGCATGCCGCTCTGGAAGCAGGAGAAAGTCAGGCCGATCAGTTCACTGACAGTGTGCAGATGATGACCCTGCACTCCGCCAAAGGCTTGGAATTTCCTTTAGTTTTTCTTGTGGGGCTGGAAGAAGGGTTATTCCCTCACAAGATGTCATTGGAAGAGGGTAACCTGGAGGAAGAAAGACGTCTCTGTTATGTCGGTATTACCCGGGCCATGGAAAAGCTCTACCTCACTTATGCTGAAAATCGCCGACTCTACGGCAATGACACCATGAACCGCCCTTCCCGTTTTATTCGGGAAATTCCGGGAGAGCTTCTGCAGGAAGTGCGTCTGGGTGGGTCTATTACCCGTCCGGTTTCTGTTCGACAGGCTCCGGCATCGTCTGATCATGGTCTTACATTGGGTCAGCGTGTCCATCATGATGTTTTTGGTGAAGGCATTGTGTTGAACTACGAGGGAGAAGGTGGTCAGGCCAGAGTTCAGGTCAACTTTGACACAGAAGGCACCAAATGGCTCATGATGGCCTATGCCAACCTGAGTCCGTTATAAGCAGATCGCCTTGCTGGGTTTATGAAGCAGAGCATTTCCTCAGAATTCTGAAAAAATGCTTGGAACTTTAGTAAAGCCACCCTGTCTAATCCTTTGCACTGAGTGTTTATTCAGTTTCTAAAGGATTAGTACAGGGAGGTGAAAGTTATGTATGGAGTCTCATCGTCTACCGGATCTCCATCCTATTCCGGATCAGCCCCACCACCGCCTCCGAGACGATCATCTCTTGGGGCAGCCCAACCTCCTGTTCCGCCACCGGTTCCACCCAGGAATAGAGGTCGAAAAAAAGCCGAACCCCAAGCTGCCAGTTTTAGTTTTGGTAATCTTCTGTCCATGGGCATTGGTGGCTTTGGGGCAGCCTGCAGCAGTTACCTTCTTTTCTCATTAGCTTGCGTTCCTATGGGCGCTTTAGTTCTGGCTTTTAGCTTGCCTCCTTTGTTTCTTGGTTTTACCTGTTCTGCATTCTTCAGGGGACTGTTTGGGCCGGTATAAAGCTCGATACTACTTATCTAAAAAGCTACTTTTTAAATACAAAAGTGTTCAGAAATTAAAACAGTCGAGTCATTCGATGATTAATTTGCCGCTTTAAAGTAGAAGAAAATAATTTCTTTACTGCATTGCTTTGGCTTTCAAACGTTATACGGTGGCTATTTTTTAGCAAACCAAATCTCCCAATAATTACTGCAGCCATCTTTTGAAAGAATGAAGGTTTGAGTAATAGCAGGTTGTACCGGCTTCAATAACTCCCTACTATCGTTCTACGACAGGGTTGCGTCAGGTATCGACTGATCTTGTTTTGAAAGCTTCACTCACATAATAAAAACAACAACAAAGAACAGGTAGGGTTCATGAAACGCCGTAACTTTCTTGCATCCATCGGATTGGCTGCAACAGCATCTCTTCTTGCTGGCTGTGGTGAGCCAGAATCTTCTGCTACATCAACTTCTGCAGTGCCAGCCGAGCCTGCTAAATCAACTTACGAATGGAAAATGGTAACCTCCTGGCCTAAGAACTTTCCTGGTCTGGGCATGGGACCTGAGCGTTTTTCAAAGCTGGTCGACGAAATGAGCGACGGCCGTCTGACAGTTAAAGTCTATGGTGGTGGTGAACTGGTTCCTCCGTTGGAGGTGTTTGACGCAGTTTCTAATGGCACAGCCGACATGGGTCACAGTGGTGCTTATTACTGGAAAGGAAAAGAACCTGCGGCTCAGTTTTTTGCCACGGTTCCTTTTGGGCTGAATGCTCAGGAGATTAGCAGCTGGATTCACTATGGTGGTGGTCAGGAACTCTGGGATGATTTGTACAAACCTTTTAACCTCAAACCCTTTGCAGGGGGCAATAGCGGGGTTCAAATGGCGGGCTGGTTCAATAAAGAAATCAACTCTCTGGAAGATCTGAAAGGCTTGAAGATGCGTATTCCCGGGATGGGAGGCGAAGTGTTCAAGCGTTTGGGGGGAGTGCCTGTTAATTTACCGGGAGGGGAAATCTTTACTGCACTTCAGACCGGCACTATTGATGCTACTGAGTGGGTAGGCCCCTACAACGATCTGGCGTTTGGACTCTATAAAGCGGCTAAATACTACTATTATCCTGGCTGGCATGAGCCTGGCACCATGCTTGAGTTCACTGTGAACCTGGAGAAGTGGAATGCTTTGCCTGCTGACTTGCAAGCCATTGTCACCACGGCGGCCCGTGCAGTGAATCAGGATATGATTGATGAATACACGGCTCGTAATAATGCAGCGCTTAAGCAGCTGGTGGAAGAACATGGTGTGCAGCTGAAGAAGCTCCCGGATGATGTGCTCAAACAACTGAAAACTATTTCTGAAGAAGTTGTGGCTGAAACCCGTGGTGACAGCGAGCAGGCAAAACGTATCTATGAGTCTTACGATGCTTTTCGCAAGCAGTCGGTGGAATATCACAACATTTCAGAAGTGGCTTATTATCAGGCTAGAGAACTTTGAGTCCACAGCCTGGCCGAGCGAGTTCCCGGTCAGGCCTCTGATTTTTCAGGTATCCAGACAGGTTATTTCTGAAAAGTTCATGGCTTTGAGGGCTGGAAGTAATGATGTCATGGACTGGTCAGAGCCAGTATAAAGAAAGCGGTGCTCAACAGGCCCCTCATGATGAGCATGATGCACCTCCAGCAGTGCGGCCACTCTGCGGGCAATCGCTTCACCTGAATCAATCCAGGTAACAGGTGCTGGTACAACGGAATTCAGAAGCTCCTGTACCAATGGAAAATGCGTGCAACCCAGAACAATGCAGTCTGGCCAACGGTTGCCATTGAACAGAGGTTTTATAATCTTTTTCAGATCAGCAGGGTTTATTTTTTCACCGCGCAGATGCTGCTCAGCAAGATGGACAAGCTCACTACTGCCTACCCGTATCACATCACAATCACCTGCAAATTCATGAATCAGCTGGTGGGTATAATCCCTTTCAATAGTACCAGGTGTTGCCAGAAGGCCTATGCAGCGCTTTTGTGAACTCTGACTGGCGGTTTTGATAGCCGGCACGACTCCGACAATAGGAATATCCAGCAATTGGCGAGCTTTGGGCAGTGATATAGTGCTGGCAGTATTGCAGGCAATAATGGCAAGGGCTGGCTGAAATCTTTCCACCAGTCTTGTCAGGCAATGCAGGGTTCGGTCTACGACGTCATTCTCTGGTTTGGGGCCATAAGGAAAGCCTTCACTGTCAGAGCAGTAAATCACAGAAAGAAACGGTAGTTTCTCTCTGATTTCCTGGTAAATGCTGAGACCTCCAACTCCGGAGTCGAATATGACGATAGGCTTTTGCTGCATGAGATGAATAATAGTGCCAGTAGACAGAACATAGACAGCATAGACTAGGAGGCTGAACGAGAATAGACAGCCCGGCCTAAAATCCAGAAAGAACGGCCATCTTTTCCACTGAATTTGCTTAAATAGGTCAACTATTCGCACAAATTCAGTGAAAAAGCTGACTCGTTCTACTGAATTTTATGCTCGGACGCTATTCTTGGTCAGCCTCCTAGAGCGTTTGCAGCTCTTTGCAAATAGCTGTCTGCAGAGGAGAAAAGAAAACAATCGTTCAGCTTACTCATTTAACTTACTCATTTAAGAGGTATCGGTCGAAGAAAATGAGGTAAGCGCAATTTCTGGGTGGACAGAAATTCATATTGAGGTATGGTTGCTTTCCATACATCATTGCTGCGGTAAAAGCGATGCAAATCACTTCAGACTTTAATCAAAAAATCGCCGAATTCCCCGCCTCTGCTGCCCTTGTTCTCGAGAATATTCCTGCACAATTGGGTAAGCTCGACGCTGCTCAGGTTGAAGAATTAAAAGCGGCCATGAGCCTCTCTTTGGAAGAGCTCATGATTCAGTTATTACCGGTGGCTGCTTCCTTGAGTGTTGCCGAAATCTCGGACTTTCGGGTCGGTGTGGTAGCAGAAGGATTATCAGGGTCTCTCTATCTGGGAGCCAACCTGGAATTTACCGGGCAACCTTTGAAAACGACAGTACATGCAGAGCAGTTTGCCGTAGTTAATGCCTGGCATCGTGGTGAACAAGGTCTGAAACGCCTGGTAGTGAATGAAGCTCCATGCGGCCACTGTCGACAGTTTCTGAATGAGTTGTGCAGAGTCGATCAGCTACAAGTCATTGTTTACAACAATTCAAAGGGAGAGGCTCGGCACTATACGATAGGTGAATTACTGCCTGATCGTTTTGGACCTGCTGATTTGGGGATGGAAGACGGTGCTTTGATGTGTGATCTTAGCTACCCGTTGGAACTGCCCGCTGAGCTGGAAGGTGACGAGCTGGCAGAAGTCGCTCTGTTTGCTGCTTCCAAAAGCTATGCTCCTGTCTGCCAAAGCCGTGCCGGAATTGCTCTCAGATTAAAAAGTGGACGTATCGTGACGGGTCGCTACGGCGCCAATGCTGCTTTTAATCCTGGCGTTACAGCAATGGAGTCCGCTGCCGTAAACTGGCGTCTGGCCTTGCTTCACAACACAGAAGACGCTATCGAAGAAGCCGTTATGGTAGAGCAACCCAGCAAGTCTTCCCAAAAAGAGCTGGCCGCTTCTTTCCTTAATAAATACGGCATCTCACTGCGTTATATCCAGCTCTGATACAGAGCGGGAGGTCTATAGACTGATGAGTTTTCCCTGTGTGAGATCAATGGACGAACAGGGCCTTTCCGCATTCTTGGTGATGACCGGTTTTTAGCTGTAAACCGGTTATATAGCTCAGCAAGGAAGCCAAGCCATTGAAGATCAATCCATCTTCTACCTCTACTTCCCTGGATTATGGAGAGAATCCAAACAAAAGCTCCGGTGATCAGGATAAAGGTGCTCAACAGGGAGACGATGAGTATCAGCCTATTGTCCCTCATGAAGAGGGAGGGCCGGAGTCAGCCCGTAATCTGCGATCCAGAAAAACCTCAAAAAAGCGCAAGAAGAAGCAGAGTAAAGCTCGAAAGCTTGCCGAGCGTTGGGCCCGGCAAAAAGAAGAGAACGAGAATGAGGAAGATTCAGAGATCTAGATGTCATCAATGTTAATGAATGTGTCCCGCTCTCTGGAAGACATCCCTTTCGGGAGCTGACCCTTGCTTCCCGGATCTGGATTGACGACGATTTCTTCGCCATCGTCTGGTATCCAGGAGTTTGTATCAAAAGTGTTGACGGTTGTCTCTGTTACAGTTGGTTCCTGATTAGGAACAACAGTGGCTTCTGGTGGTGCTGGTGGATTGGGTGGTGATTGTCTTGTCCCTTCAGCTTCTCCGCCCACAACGTCCAGCAATTGCCTGCCATTTCTCCGGCCTTGAACCGCATCACGCGTCAGAAGAGCGTTCCCTGTTCTTTCCTGGTCAGATCTTGCCTGGGCATCCAGCTCTTCGGCTTCATCATCCGTTGGTACCTGGTAATAACGAGTGTCGTCATCTTCAAACTCGTTTTTGTCTGCAGGAGGCGTTATGGAATAATCCGTTTCTCTTTCCGGTGGATCATTGTCGCCACTGCCTGAGCCAGTCCCAATTCCACCATTGCCGATATTACTGAACTGAAAGCCTGTTTTAGCAAGAGGAACAGATGTATAGGCGATCTTTTTTCCTTTACCACCCTTGCCCCCTTTTCTTTTTTTACCGTCCATAGGCTCATCAGAGGAATAAGGGTCACTGATAATGGCTGCTTTTCCATGTCCTGAATAGACAAGCCAAGCGTATTGACTCAGAGGTATACAGTGGCTGCTGCCCCAGCAGAGGCTTGTGTCAGGCAAAGTTGGAAGCAGAACTATGTCAGGAAGTATGAGGTATTTATTCACCTCCAAGGGTTCGAGCATTCCGCCTGGGAACGCTTCTGTCTCTACTATACCGATAGGGTTTTCATTCAGATGTTTGATCAGATTCACCACCAGTTGGAGGACTTCCGGCATTAATGAGATGGCAGGGATCAGGAATGATTGATAGGGTTCTGAAAACGCTAAATGGCTGAATTCAGAAAGAATGAACTGCTTCCCCTGGAAAGAAAATTTTAGTGAATCGTCTTGAGAGTCAAACACCAGTCTGACTTTGTTGAGTGTAAGTACATCAAGATGATTCAGATAGATCTTCTCTAATGTAGATGTTGTTTCGGAAACGCTTTCAGTGGTTTTAAATGAAGTGACGAAAGTACCGTTTGAGACTTCAATAACCTCAACCCTGGAAGCGCCAAGGGTAGAAACATTCAATTGAAAAGGAGTTTTTGTCTCATTACGAGGGAGAGGCTCAGGTAGATTTAACCCCGCACCAAGCCATTGTCTTATAGAAATTTCGAATACTTGTTCAGGTAGATTGTTTAAGCCCATTGTTTTGGGGTGACTATAAGAAGACGCTGAATACAGGGATGTGTCCTGGAATTGTCCTGCTTCGCTGTAAATTGACACAAGGAGAGGGACTATCGGAAAAAACCGATACTGCATTTGAATACTCGCTCAAGAAATTTTATTAGTGATGACACTGTATTTAGCACTGGTTGATCGATATGCAAGAAGACTATTCGTCATTCCCTTGATCTGGAGAGTTGAGCATTCCTTAGCCCTGTGGTCATATAGGCCGGTTATTCGCAGAGAGTGGGCTGATGGGAAGTCAGGCTATGGTGAAATCAGAAAACTACGATGTATTAGTGGTCGGCGCAGGCATGATAGGTGCCGCAATTGCTTGTGCTATGGGTCTCAAAGGTATTCGTGTTGCGGTTTTTGATCGAGCTTTGCCGTCAGCTTTCGAACCTGATCAGCTACCGGATTTGAGGGTATCGGCCCTGAGTTATGCGTCGGAGCAGATTTTGAAGAACCTGGGGGCCTGGCCATACATGGAAGCCATGAGAATGTGCCCTTATCGGCGCATGGCAGTCTGGGAGAAACTGCACTTTCCACCTGGAAGAGAGCTGGATAAACGTCCTAATCAAACAGTGTTCAACGCGGCTGATATCCAACATAGTCAGTTAGGATTCATCGTAGAAAATCGGGTTACCCAGCTTGGGCTTTTGAAAAGGCTTGAAGAGATTGAGTCGGTATCCGTGTTTGCACCTGCAACCATTGCCAGTATGAACTTCAAGGGTGATACGCCTGAAGTAGTGCTGGACGATGGAAGAAAATTTTCGGCCGACCTGCTCATTGGTGCTGATGGCGCCCAGTCCAGGGTAAGAAGTCAGGCCAACATACGTTTGAATACCCGTGAGTACGAGCAGCAGTGTCTGGTTGCTACAGTTGAGATTGAGGGGGGCTTGCAGGACATTACCTGGCAGGCTTTTACTGCAACAGGGCCAGAAGCTTTTTTGCCGCTGCCTGATATCAACGGCAAAAGTTATGCATCCATCGTCTGGTATAACCTGCCAGAGAATGTTCAGAAACTGATGAAGCTCTCGGACAGTGAGTTTCTGGAAGAATTATCCACGACGTTCCCGAAAGAGTTACCGCCATTGGTGAAGCTGCATGAAAGAGGCTTTTTCCCTCTGGCCCGTCGTCATGCCATGAACTATTTCACCAATGGTGTCGTATTGGCGGGTGATTCAGCACACACCATTAACCCTTTGGCTGGTCAGGGAGTCAACCTGGGCTTTCAGGATGTTGCCTGGTTGTCAGAAATATTGATTAACGCTTTTCAAGCTGGAGAAGCACCAGGTAGCCAGGACGTGTTAATGCGATATGAAAAAGCCCGTCGCCGAGACAATCAGTTGATGATGAGTGCCATGGATGCTTTTTACCATGTTTTCAGTAATGACAGTGCTCCGCTCAAAGTACTAAGGAATATGGCTTTAGGGATAGCGGGTAAATCGACGCCTGCTGTTAAAGAAGTCATGAAGTTCGCTATGGGGATTTCAGGCCAACAAGCCGAGCTGGCGAAGCGTCACTGATCGTTTCAACAGGCCACAGAGCTTCTGTCTCTGTGGCTCCTCTCCTCTTTAATCAGTCTGCTGCTTTTTTATGACAGACTCCGATATGACTGAATGATGTCTGCCATGGAAAATAGGCGGAGACTTCGGCGTTAGTTCGAAGCAACACAAGTACTCGAAACCCATTTATTTGTCGCGTTCAGCGGCTGAGTGAGGGCTCAGGACAAGGCGCAACCGTGAAGGAATATCAATATCTTTCAATCGGTTGGAACGCGCTAATGAGCCCTCTCTCAGTCGCCCGGGGGGTGCCCCATAAAGCGGCCATCAGGGCACCTGCTCCTTGCGTTGCTCTAGCTCCTGCATCCATGCAGTCGTGACAGCGTTAGTCTTGATTGACATAGGAAAGCTATGCCTGCACAAGACTGCCTTGCATCTGACCGCTTTATGGAGCACTGAACCACCAGAAGGGTTTGTGTAAGAAACCCTTCACCAGAAATCATACTCCCCAGAAGCAACTCGCAGAACGTTGGTGCCGCAATTGATGATAGCGCGCCTGTGAGAAATGT
>NZ_JOKH01000006.1:0-18821 GCF_000722635.1 Endozoicomonas numazuensis
GCCGAGCAGGAGCGGGAAAACGACCCGGAATTCAAAGCGGCTAAAAGAAAGCACTCGGCGGTAGAATCAGCGATCAATGCACTTGAGTCTCACGGGTTGGATAAATGCGCGGATCACGGAATAGATGGACTGAAACGCTATGTTGCTCTCGGAGTTCTTGCCAGGAATTTTCAGAAGATGGGGGCAGAGCTTCAGAAAATAGAACGAAAGAGCGCAAAAAAACGACAACTTCGACTCTGTGGCTGAAAGCACTGACGGTTAATTCGAAAAAAGAATAAAATCAGTAAAGACTGAGGTCGTCGCTTGTCTTGAAATTGCAGAAATGACGAGTTTGGTAAGAAAATTACGATGAAACTGGCAAATCAGAAAGTCTATTGATCGATTATTCAAATATCTGGCTTATGAAGGCTGAACTTCGAACAGAAAAGAGCATTTTCCGTTCGGGCACTATTTAAGCAAATTCAGTGGAAAAGATGGCCGTTCTTTCTGGATTTTAGGCCGGGCTGTCTATTCTCGGTCAGCCTCCTAGTGATGATACGTTCTTAATTGTTCATGGCCGATCACTGCCTGTTGAGTTTTGCAAAACCATATCAGACGTTGGTCATACACTTCCTGAGGAAGTCACACACCGCGCTATTTACCCTTTTTGAGTAATCCTCTCTGGCAGTGGTAAGAGCCGTTCCGCAGGCGTAAACGCAGGCAAGATGCCTCAACCCCTTGTAACTTAAAGGCATTTAGGTATAAGTCAATATTATTAATAGCCATAAAAACACCTGCTAGAATCCCAACGATCATACAACAATGAGCCACTTCTATAAGAGCGGGATATCGCCACAGAACCAAGAAAGTATCGAAAGTTTCAGTCAAAACGGTATTTCCATAATAAAATGAACCGCAAGCCACTCACAGGAGTCTCTTGATGAAGATAATCATGGTCAAAAAAATAATGGCAGATGGAAGTCCCTGCAAAAAATGCAGCGAAGTCCTTGAGCGATTGGAAACCTCCGGCCATATAGAAAAAATTGATCAAGTATTAATTGCCAGAGAAGGCGAAGTCGGGAGTGAAGGTGCACTACTTGCTGACTACTACCAGGTCGACAAGGCACCCTTTTTCGTGGTTGAGGAGGAAGGTCTGGAGCCCAGAATCTATACGATCTACTTTAAACTGGTTAAGGAAGTACTGAACCGGCAGGCTGCTTAAAGCACCTGCCCGCCCAGTTACAGAGAAAAATCAGTGATCTGGTAACTGAACACCAGAGAACAATTCATCCACTTCAGCCTTGTTATGCCTTGAAATAGCTTCCTGGACAACATCTTTTGTTAAATGCGGCGCAAACTGCTGAATAAAGTCATACATGAATCCGCGCAGGAACGTCCCCCTTCTGAACCCAATCTTGGTCACACTGGGCTCAAATAAATGGTCCGCATTCAAAGGCACCAGATCAGAGTCCAGCTCAGGGTCATAGGCCATCTTCGCAACAATACCCACACCAAGCTTCAATCTGACATAGGTTTTGATGACATCTGCATCTGTCGCAGTAAAGACGACTCTTGGAGACAACCCTTCATTCATAAAGGCTTCGTCTAACTTGGAACGACCGGTAAAACCAAAGACATAAGTCACCAGCGGATATCTTGCTACATCCTGAAGCGTCAGTTCAGATATTTGTGCCAGGGGATGATCCTTAGGCACAAGAACACAACGATTCCAACGATAACAAGGCATCATTACCAGATCATTGAATAACTCCAATGCTTCTGTGGCAATGGCAAAATCGACTGTACCATCTGCAGCCATCTCAGCAATCTGAATAGGCGTCCCCTGGTGCATATGCAGAGAGACATCAGGATACTGGGAAATAAATTTATTGATGATATTAGGCAGAGCATAGCGAGCCTGAGTATGAGTCGTAGCAATAGACAGAGAGCCTTTTCGTTCATCACTGAACTCTTGTGCAACCTGTTTAATACTTTCGACTTTCCTGAGAATTTCACCAGCAGTCTCTATAATCTTTTCACCAGCCGGGGTGATTCGAGTCAGATGTTTACCACTTCGGGCAAACACCTCTACACCCAGCTCATCTTCTAGCAGACGAATCTGTTTACTGATACCGGGTTGCGAGGTATATAAACTCTGCGCGGTGGCGGATACATTGAGATCATGGTGAGCGACCTCCCAGATATAGCGCAGTTGTTGCAGCTTCATTGATGGCCTCCGGTCGAGCTAACTTCTACCCATAGCGTGAAAAAATATGAGCACTCTTAGTTCTTAGCGGCATAAGAGAATGCCATTTAATTACTTCCAAGAATACAAGCCGGTCGCTACAGTTACCAGCGAATCATGCAGGTTTTATCATGATTTCAAACATCGCCTGAGCTACTTATAACTTTAGACCATATTTCATGGACACATTGCTCTACATATCAGCGGGTGCCGGCGTGGGTTTTGCCGTCGGCTTAACCGGCATAGGAGGCGGGTCATTAATGACTCCACTACTCCTTTTATTCGGATTTCCTGCCCACATAGCAATAGGTACAGACCTGTTGTATGCCGCCCTGACGAAAGCCAGTGGCGTTTGGGTTCATCACCGACAAAAAAGTGTTGACTGGCAACTCGTCAAACTTTTGTGCCTGGGAAGCATCCCGGCCACTCTGGTCACTGTCTTTCTGCTGAAATATCTATTTGCCGGAAGCGAACATTATAGTCCGATACTTACTACCTGCCTTGGTATTATGCTTACTTTGACAGCAGTGGTGCTTATATTTAGCAACAAACTGAGTAAATTGCAGTTCCACAGTCAAAAAATTCTTTCAGGTAACAGGTTGAAATACTTCACCGCTCTGATGGGTGCAGTACTCGGAGTTCTGGTAACACTGTCTTCTGTGGGCGCAGGTGCTCTGGGGACAGCCATTTTACTGTTACTCTACCCCGCCCTGATATCGGTAAGAATTGTAGGTACTGAACTGGCTCACGCCGTCCCTCTCACACTAGTGGCAGGTATCGGTCATATCTGGTTGGGAAATGTAGACTTTAGCCTTCTTGCCTCTCTGATGGTGGGATCACTGCCTGCCATTTACGTAGGTACGAAAATAGGCAAATACCTGCCAGAACAGGTAATGAGAATGATTCTGGCCACCATACTGTTAGTACTGGGCGTGCGTTATCTGCTCTGATCACTTATGCGCAAAAAAAATCATTTCATCACATTTGGGGTGAAATGATTTTTGCCGTAAATGCAGCGACTTAAAATTAAGCAAAATTCTTATTCATGGGCTTGCAGCTGACACGGCTCTTGATTAGAGTGAACGACCGTCGCTGATCTCCGCAAGCCCGGTTTATCCGTATCCGGGTTAGCAATCTACGGCGCAAACCCGGAAGGGAGCAATAATTAAAGTTGAGAGCGCAATCAATGGCCGTATTACCGATTGAAAACCTGAATATTGAATCTCAGGACTTACTGGTCACTCCAGAGCAGCTGAAAAGAGAAATTCCACTGAGCGAAGCTGCTGAGCGTACCGTTTCTGAAGGCCGTGAAGTCATTCGCAACATTATTGACGGCAAAGATCATCGCCTGTTTGTTGTGATAGGCCCATGCTCTATTCATGACGTTGAAGCCGCCATGGATTATGCTAAACGTCTGAAGAAACTTGCTGACGAGTTAAGCGATACTCTCTATCTGGTCATGCGCGTCTATTTTGAAAAGCCTCGTACTACCGTCGGCTGGAAAGGTCTGATCAACGACCCTCATCTCAATGACTCCTTCAAGATTGAAGAAGGCCTGCACATCGGACGACGCCTGCTCATGGATGTTGCCGAACTGGGCATACCTTCTGCAACAGAAGCACTGGATCCTATTTCGCCACAATATCTTCAGGATCTGGTTTCCTGGTCTGCTATTGGTGCTCGTACTACCGAATCCCAGACTCACCGTGAAATGGCCAGCGGCCTTTCATCAGCAGTGGGCTTTAAGAACGGTACCGATGGGGGTCTTGAAGTCGCCATAAACGCCTTGAACTCAGTATCAAACCCTCACCGATTCCTGGGAATTGATGGCAACGGTCAAGTCGCTGTTACCCGCACCAAGGGCAACAAATACGGTCATATCGTACTGCGTGGCGGCAATGGTAAGCCTAACTATGACTCTGTCAGCGTAACCCTGTGTGAGCAAGAGTTGGAAAAAGCGGGCATCAAGCCCAATGTCATGGTGGATTGTTCGCACGCCAACTCCAACAAGGACCCCGCTCTTCAACCTCTGGTTATGGAAAATGTCACTAACCAGATCATTGAAGGTAACAAGTCCATTGTTGGCCTGATGATTGAAAGTAACATTGGCTGGGGCGCTCAAAAAGTACCGGCCAACCTGGACGACCTGGAATACGGCGTATCCATTACGGATGCCTGCATTGACTGGGAAACCACAGAGAAAACACTGCGTGACATGAGCGAGAAACTGAAAACAGCTCTGCCTGCAAGAATCGCAGAATAATCTAAAGTCTGGCGCAGTCAGCTAATGGCTGTGCCAGAAACCTTCAGAACAAATCGAATTGATGCCCCTCAACAGACTCTTCCGCCTTAGGCTTGATCGCCCTTACACTCAGATCGGACAAGAGATCCAATTGTGATTTCGGAACTTCTGCACAGACTTCCTCTGAAAAACCAGAAGCAATCTTGCGGTCTTTAGGCATATTACTGATTCTTCGGTCCAGAATGGCAGAACAAATCGGGCAAACTTCCGGAAGGAGATGATTGGTCAAAACCTCATAGCGATACGCACCGTGTAATACTTCAGTACACAGTGTCCGGTCCGCGCGAGACTCAATATCAAGGTTGGCTTCTACCAGATGAGTAAACTGGGAACCACAAGGTTTGATGATCTGAGCAACGAAGAAATTTGACAGTATGGCTTGCTTATAACGCTTCACAGGTCCTTTATTTACTGGAACAGCCAGAAACACAACAGAAGAAAAAAGGCGCATTACAATACACGATTACGGCTTAATGTTATACACCCAAAAACCAGCTTAGGTAGAAATACGTTAACAAAGAATTCACCCAGGTGACAAGATCAACAGACGAATCAAAAATCAAATTGAATCAAAAGGTTTGTACTGTATCTTATTGATAAACCATATTTTGTAACCTCCCGGCGTTCTGACCGAGACCTCATCATCAACCTGCTTACCAATCACCGCCCTGGCCATGGGAGAATCGATCGTTATATGCCCTTTCTTGACGTCAATTTCATCCGACCCCACCACTCGACATTGAAGAGTCTCACCTTCTTCATTCTCAAGCTCTACCCAGGCACCGAAGTAAGCCTTACCTTCTTGCTCTGGCGAATACTCAACCACTTTAACAATATCCAACCGCTTGGTGAGAAAGCGGATTCTTCGATCAATTTCTCTTAACAGCCTTTTACCTTCTTTATATTCAGCATTTTCACTTCTATCACCCAGTGCTGCAGCCTCAGAGACAGCTTGAGTAACTTTTGGCCGCTTATCTCGCCACAAGTAGCGCAACTCTTCTTCAAGCTTATCTTTGCCAGCCTGAGTAATAAGGTTCGATTTCATTCTGTGCCAATCCAGAAAAGCCTGGTTATCCCAAGTAATTAATGACTTAAGTCATCATCCTAATCAAAGTTGTGAGTCAATCAAAGCACAGCTTATATCAACACCTCCACACCCACTCAATTTGCTTACAATTTCATCTATATTGAAATTATTGATCAATCAAGGACGATCTCTATGGAACCCCTGCCTACATCCGGCACAGCCCAATCAGCCCCCCCCAATGGCCCAAAATAGAAAAGCAATATAAAGAGAGTTGGCTTTACGCATTTTTGCGTAGCATCCAACTTGAATTTGTTGCCAAACTGCTCAAGCTGGACAGAGTTGTAGTCTTGATTATCCCCATTTTCAACAGAGCAGTACAATCTCAGGAGCCTGTCCCACGCTTTTACGTCAATGACAAACAATTAACCAAAGGTGCTCTTGTAGGCGTTAAGGGCCAGTACTGCGTAGAGCAAGGCGATGAAAGCACTGACTCCATCCAACGCTGCATTGATCAAAACAACTAGGAGGCTGACCGAGAATAGACAGTCCGGCCTAAAATCCAGAAAGAACGGCCATCTTTTCCACTGAATTTGCTTAAATAGTGCCTGAACGAAAATCCTCGAATAGCTTATAGATCAAGACGTCTACGTCATATTTACCGTATGAAGTTTTTCCTAAAGCTTGGCTTTTAACGCTAGAATAGCCCTAATCATGTCTATTTCCTTCATTCTTCGGCTCAAAAATAATCATGCGACAGGTACAATCCAGACAACTTCAGATCGGTGAAGTGGATATTGGTAGCATTGAACTCGATCATCGGTCCCGTGATGATATTCCCCAGATCCTGCTTGGCTTACAACACCTCTATTTGAATGCCGAAGCCCGGGATTTAGTCTTTTCTCTTCTGGAGCAGGCTGTCCCTGAAAATATCAGCCCTGACAGGGGGCGACCAGGAATGCAGCTGTGGAAGATCCTTGTTCTGGGTGTACTCCGGTTAAATCTTGATTGGAACTATGACCGGCTTCGGGAAATGGCCAACCAACACGCCACCATCCGGGCAATGCTCGGTCACGGGATGTATGACCTGTATGAATATAAGCTCCAGACGATTAAGGATAACGTCTCACTTTTAACCCCCGAACTGCTCAATCAGATTAATGAAGTCGTTGTGGCTGAAGGCCATAAAATAGTTGGAAAAAAAAAGAAGATCCGCTGAGAGGTCGCTGTGACTCTTATGTTTTAGAAACCGATGTTCATTTCCCGACAGATCTCAACCTTTTGTTTGATGCAGTCAGAACTGTCGTTGTTCTTACTGCACGCTTTGCAGCCAGGGCTGAGGTAAGTGGTTGGCGACAGTGGCAATACAACCTGAATCAGTTGAAAAAAATGTATCGTCGTGTACAGATATTACGACACTCTACTTCGAAAGATCCTGCCAAAAAACTTCAAAGGGACAAGGAAATCCGACAAGCCTGTCAGAACTACCTGAATGGCAGTCAGGCATTGATTAACAGAGCTGAAGAAACACTTCAGGACAAGGCGTTCATTACGATATGTCCAGCGAATAAATACAGTTCTATCCAGAAGTTTATCGATCATGGTAAGCGGCAGGTGGATCATGTTAAACGTCGATTGATCGACCATGAAAAAATCCCTCATGATGAAAAAGTATTCTCGCTCTTTCAGCCGCATACTGAGTGGATCAATAAAGGTAAAGCAGGTGTTCCGGTTGAGCTTGGCGTCCGTTTGGCGATTGTCGAAGACCAGTATGGTTTTATTCTGAACCATCGGGTCATGGAAAAAGAAACCGATGAAAAGGCTGCCGTTCCGATCATCCGGGCAACCAAAGCCGCCTTTCCATCTTTGAGCGTTTGCAGTTTTGATAAAGGGTTTCACTCACCATCCAACCAAAAAGATTTGCTGAAATACCTGACCATAGTCGTATCACCAAAAAAGGGACGACGAACCCGAGCCGAGCAGGAGCGGGAAAACGACCCGGAATTCAAAGCGGCTAAAAGAAAGCACTCGGCGGTAGAATCAGCGATCAATGCACTTGAGTCTCACGGGTTGGATAAATGCGCGGATCACGGAATAGATGGACTGAAACGCTATGTTGCTCTCGGAGTTCTTGCCAGGAATTTTCAGAAGATGGGGGCAGAGCTTCAGAAAATAGAACGAAAGAGCGCAAAAAAACGACAACTTCGACTCTGTGGCTGAAAGCACTGACGGTTAATTCGAAAAAAGAATAAAATCAGTAAAGACTGAGGTCGTCGCTTGTCTTGAAATTGCAGAAATGACGAGTTTGGTAAGAAAATTACGATGAAACTGGCAAATCAGAAAGTCTATTGATCGATTATTCAAATATCTGGCTTATGAAGGCTGAACTTCGAACAGAAAAGAGCATTTTCCGTTCGGGCACTAAATAGGTCAACTATTCGCACAAATTCAGTGAAAAAGCTGACTCGTTCTACTGAATTTTATGCTCGGACGCTATTCTCGGTCAGCCTCCTAGCTACCTGGTAAAGCCCAAAGCTGGGTTTCTCTTGCGAAAACCAGCCCTACCAAGAAGTTAACTGATCAGCAGTTTTCTGAAACCTGTACAGCACTTGAAGACAGAGTAAAAGAGAAAAATAGACAGCTTGAAAAATGGCACGCCAATGAACTGAATACACTCCAGAAACTCCACCAGCGAAAACAAAAGGATGATAGTGGAGCTCAGTATTTACCCAGTATTGTTGAAGCGGATGGCAAACAGTTCAAAGCTTATTCAGGATCTCCAGCAGCGATAACCTGCCCCAAAGCAGGCGAAGCATTAAAGCCTTTTGCTGACAGAGTGATAGAAATAATGGAATGTCTCGCCTATACCCATAACAACGGTTACTCACATGGCTGTGTGAGCAGAGAATGTGTTGTTGAACATGAAAATCAACTTAAGCTCGATGGCTTTGGCATGGCAAGACAGCAACAGAGTGAGCCCTTAACCCACGATGAAGCCATGATGAACCGGGTAAAATATTTCTCTGATACCATTCTTCATGTCCCTCACCCTGAACTCCTTCCACCTGAAGCATTTACTCATGAAAAAGGTTATGAAACAGCGGGAGACATGTGTGCACTGGGGGTTACTCTGGCTCACTGGATCGCCCCTGAAGCCTGTCAGAAGATCACGGATGAATACAAAGGTGATACTCTTCAAAACACCGGCAAACTGGAGAAATCAAAAAACGACATTATCGAATACGGCAATAAACTGAAAGCAGCTTGCAGGAAAACCTTAACAAGAGAAATGCGCTCCGGACATCGTTTCTTAATTGCAGAGCTCCTTCCCAAACTTTTGGAAGCTGACCCAGAACAGCGATTCACAGCAAAGAAAGCTTTAGACCATCGCTGCTTTTCGGAGAAATGGGACACACCGGTTGCTCCCAAATAATTACCACAAAGTCTATTCCCCTCTCAAAATGCGGACTGATTAACAATCAGTCCTTCCTTATTTCATTGAACTTAAGAGTTTGCACAGGGCTTTGTTTTCATTTAATTACACAGTAATATGATTGGATATTATTATATAAATACAAGTTGCGAGTTAATTCTGCCACAGCCCAATCGAGAAAGCGCTGAACGATACGCACAAAAAAACCGGCACAAAGCCGGCTTTTTTAGAGAGATAACCTTACTTAAAGTAGGCATTCTCGGTATTACTGTGATCAGTCACGTCCCTCACACCTTTCAGTTCAGGGATACGCTCAATCAATGTTTTTTCAACACCGTCTTTCAAGGTCAGGTCAACCGCACTGCACCCTTGGCAGCCACCGCCAAACTGAAGAACGGCTACACCTTCATCAATCTCTACCAGAGAAACCACACCGCCATGGGAAGCCAGGCCCGGGTTGATTTCAGTCTGCAGGAAATAATTAATTTTCTCATCCAGTGGGCTGTCTTCACTCACCTGTGGCAACTTGGCGTTGGGTGCCTTTATAGTCAGTTGTCCACCCAGCTTGTCTTCTGAAAAATCAACGACAGCCTCATCCAGATACTGCTCACTTTTTCCTTCGACATGGCAATTGAAGTATTCCAACCCCATTACCAGATCCCCTTCCTTCTCCTCACCCGGCTTGCAGTATGCCAGACAGGTTTCAGCATAGGGAGTTCCAGGCTGGGTAACGAACAGACGAACACCCACACCCTCAACATTCTGCTTCTCCAGCAAGGTAGCCAGGTACTTTTGTGCTGCTTCCGTGAATGTAATATTCAACTCAAGAACCCTCTCATCATTCTGCAGCCATTCTATGCCATTCAGCGCCATGTTGAAATCCCCAGTAACTCACTCGGGTATTAGGTATCCCATTTCAATTACAGCCGATTGCAACCCACCGCAGTAGTCCCCTCCTTTCTTTTTCGCAACTCACTCCTTTCATGTGAAATTAAACGATTGTTACCCTCTTCAAAAATCTGTAATCTTCGCGCTCTTTTTTCCAGGGAGGCTGTCGTAATGATACATAGAAGTATGAATCTGACAGTCTGCCCGACCTGATCAACGGACGTTCATGAGCGCATTGAATACAGAAAAACACCCTATTGCTGTCTTGGTGATTCTGACACTATTTGCTGTTGTTGGCCCGGTGTCTATCGACATCTTCTCACCATCCCTGCCAGCGATTACCGAACATTTCAGCAGTAACAGCGCCACTACTCAGTGGAGTGTCGGAATATTTATGCTGGGTTTCTCCCTGTCCATGCTCATAGTCGGCCCATTAGCTGACCGTATGGGCCGTAAAAAGACACTACTGCTCGGCTACAGCCTCTATCTGATAGCCACTTCTGTGACACTGTTAACTGATAACATCTATTTATTTATTGCCGCCCGATTTGCTCAGGCTCTTTTTGGTTGTTTCGGTACTGCAGTTGCACGAATACTGGCCAGAGATTATTTCAAGGACAAAATGGAAGTACGGATGCTTTCTTACATCAGCGCCTGCTTGACCATAGCACCGATGCTAGCCCCCATTGCCGGTGGTTTTATCCAGGAATATGCGGGCTGGGAGTATAATTTCCTGGCTATGGGTGCCATGGCTATCATTGCCCTGCTGGCCTTAATGCTTATCCCGGAAGTACACCAGGTATCTAAAAGTGCACCCCGCCCTATCCTCTCTGGCTACAAAGCAGTATTGACTGACTGGCGATACCTGCGCTTCACAATAGCTGCCGGCACAGCTTTTTCTGGTGCATTTGTTTTTGTTGCCGGGGGCCCCTTTGTCATGATCAGTCAATTAGGTCTGGCTCCAACATTCTATGGATTCCTCTTTGCTGCCGCGATCGCAGGTTATCTGTTCAGTGCCTCATTCGGCCCTAAACTAAATGACATACTGGGCCGTGAAAAAAGCACTCGACTTGCCTGGACAGTACTGGCTGCAGGGGCCCTCATATCATTCGCCACTGCTTGGTGGAGTAACGGCCAGTCGATTGTCGGCTATATGGCAGGCATCGTAGTGTTTGAACTGGGACTCGGTCTGTTTATGCCATTGTGCCAGGCAAGAGCAACTGAACATATGAGCAAAAATATAGGCACTGCCGCCGGACTGATTTTCTTCATTGAAATGTTACTCGCTACCGTGGTGAGTGGACTGGTAGGCTATCTGCCTGAAATGGGAACGCTGACCTTAGCCAGCGTTACACTGGTTGCCACCCTGATCTCAGGGCTTAGTCTTCGTAAAAAAGCCCCTGGTGAAGTTCAAGTCTCAGCGCAAGCGGTCTGAAGCTGCGCCCCGCAAAAGAGGCAAACCGCCTCTTTTGTCTTTCCACTTAGATCTTTCAAACGCTCAATCCCCACCCTCCTTGCTTCCCCTATAGATATGTTCACTCTGGAGTAGACACTCCAAGGCGTATTTCTGATACCATCGCTCTTCTGAAAATACTTACAAGCAGCCATGAACCATCATACTTAACTCCTGATGGCCCGGTTCATGGCAATAGAGAGAACTGGCCCGGAATCTGTAGCCATGCCTAACAGCCAAGAAAGAGCACACCTTCTAAGAGCAACACTTCTAAAAGAGCAATTGGAGAAACGGATTCTGGTCCTGGATGGTGCAATGGGCACCATGATTCAAGGCTATAAACTGAATGAAGAAGACTACCGTGGCGAACGATTTAATGATCACGGTTGTGACCTGAAAGGCAACAATGACCTTCTGTCTCTGACTCGTCCTGAAATCATCAAGGAAATTTACCAATCCTATCTGGATGCCGGTTCTGACATACTTGAAACCAATACCTTTAATGCCACCACAATTGCCATGGCAGACTACGAGATGGAACACCTCGTACCAGAAATCAACCGCGAATCTGCCCGTATTGCCAGAGAAGTAGCCGATGCTGCTACTGCCCAAAATCCTGATAAACCCCGATTTGTAGCCGGTGTTCTTGGCCCAACCAACAGAACGGCCTCCATCTCACCCGATGTTAACAATCCCGGTTTTCGTAATACCAGTTTTGAAGAACTGACGACCGCTTATAAACAAGCCACCATTGCCTTGATTGAAGGTGGCTCAGACATCATTCTGATTGAAACTATTTTCGATACACTGAACGCCAAGGCCGCTATTTTTGCTGTCAAAGAACTGTTTGATGACATGGGCTATGAACTGCCCATTATGATTTCAGGTACCATTACTGACGCTTCCGGTCGTACACTTTCCGGCCAGACGACCGAAGCCTTCTGGAACTCAGTACAGCATGCCAACCCAATCTCTGTAGGCCTTAACTGTGCTCTGGGTGCCAGCGAACTGCGACCTTATCTGGAAGAACTCTCCAATATCTCCAACACCTTTGTCAGTGCCCACCCAAACGCGGGGCTGCCCAATGCGTTCGGTGAGTATGATCAAACACCAGAAGAAATGGCTGACATTGTTGCCGAGTTTGCAGAGTCTGGCCTGGTCAACATTATTGGAGGGTGCTGTGGCAGCACCCCTGCCCACATCAAGGCTATTGCGGATCGAATGACCTCGATTGAAAGACGTCAGATTCCTGAAATCCCCGCTGCCTGCCGCCTAAGCGGTCTGGAGCCTTTCAATATTTTTGAAGACTCCCTGTTCGTCAATGTCGGTGAACGTTGTAACGTCACAGGTTCTGCCCGCTTCAAGCGTCTTATAATTGAAGAAGATTATGACACAGCTCTGGATGTTGCCCGCCAGCAGGTAGAAAACGGTGCCCAAGTCATCGACATCAACATGGATGAAGGAATGCTGGATGCCAAAAAGGCGATCACCACATTTCTCAACCTGGTAGCATCAGAGCCAGACATCTCTAAAGTGCCAGTCATGGTCGACTCCTCCAAATGGGATGTTATTGAAGCCGGCCTCCAATGCATTCAGGGCAAAGGCATCGTAAACTCCATCAGTCTTAAAGAAGGAGAAGAGGCTTTCCGTCACCAGGCACGCCTCTGCCGTAACTACGGTGCTGCCGTTGTGGTCATGGCCTTTGATGAAACCGGTCAGGCTGACACTGAAGCCCGCAAAATAGAAATCTGTAAACGCTCTTACGATATCCTGGTTAATGAACTGAACTTCCCGGCTCAGGACATTATCTTTGATCCCAACATCTTTGCGGTTGCCACCGGTATTGATGAACACAACAATTACGCAGTCGACTTCATTAACGCCACCCGCTACATCAAGGAGAACTTGCCTCACGCCATGATCTCGGGTGGCGTCAGTAACGTTTCTTTCTCGTTCCGGGGCAATAACCCGGTCAGGGAAGCCATTCACGCCGTATTCCTTTATCACGCGATCAAAGATGGCCTGACAATGGGGATCGTGAATGCCGGTCAGCTCGAAATTTATGAAGAGATTCCCAAGGATCTCCGTGAAAGGGTTGAAGATGTCATTCTTAATCGCAACAACGAGGCCACAGAAGCACTGCTGGCAATAGCAGAAGACTATCGCGGTGGCGGCGGCACAGGCCAAAAAAAGGTAGAAGACCTTTCCTGGCGTGAGATGGACGTTAATAAACGTCTTGAACACGCACTGGTCAAAGGCATTACCACCTATATCGTTGAAGACACAGAAGAAGCCCGCCAGCAGGCAGCACGCCCGATCCATGTCATTGAAGGTCCATTGATGGATGGCATGAATGTCGTTGGCGACCTGTTTGGTGCGGGTAAAATGTTTCTTCCTCAGGTGGTAAAAAGTGCCCGAGTAATGAAGCAGGCTGTTGCCCATCTGATTCCATTTATAGAAGAAGAAAAAGACGGCGAAGTTAAGTCCAACGGCAAGATTTTGATGGCAACAGTAAAAGGTGATGTACACGACATAGGCAAAAACATTGTTGGTGTTGTACTGGCCTGTAATAACTTCGAAGTAATTGATTTAGGCGTTATGGTGCCCTGCGAGAAAATCCTGCAGGTTGCACGGGAAGAAAATGTCGACATTATCGGTCTTAGTGGGCTTATTACGCCATCACTGGATGAGATGGTCCATGTTGCCAGTGAAATGCAGCGCCAGGACATGCACATCCCTCTTCTGATTGGTGGAGCTACCACCTCAAGAGCTCATACTGCTGTTAAGATCGAGCCTAAGTTTCAAAATGATATTGCACTGTATGTCACCGATGCATCCCGGAGCGTGGGTATTTCTACACGCCTGATGAGTGATGAATTAAAACCAAACCTGATAGAAGAAACACGGACAGAATACCAAAAAATTCGCGTTCGATATGAGAAGCGAAGCAACAAACGACAGCTACTGACTTATGAAGAGGCCGTTGATAATCGCTATGATGCAGGCTGGAAAAACTACCAGCCCCCTGTCCCTACGTTCACTGGCGTAAAAGTTTTTGACGATTTTCCATTAGAGGAGCTGGTTGAATACATCGACTGGACACCCTTCTTCATCACCTGGGATCTGGCTGGTAAATACCCCAAAATTCTGGAAGATGAAATCGTCGGTGAGGCCGCAACCAGCCTCTTTAATGACGCTCAAGCCATGCTGAAAGATCTGGTTGAAAACAAAAAGATTAGTGCCCGGGCAGCCATCGGTTTCTGGCCTGCCAGCCAAGTTAACAATGATGACCTTGAAGTTTATACCGACGAAGATCGCTCTGAGGTAAAAACCTTGCTGCATCATCTGCGTCAGCAAAACCCAAGGCCTGATGATAAGCCAAACTATTGTCTGTCTGATTTTGTAGCCCCCAAAGCAACAGGATTGAAAGATTATGTGGGCGGTTTTATTACTACGGCAGGCATTGGTGCGGACGAACTGGCGAAGACTTATGAAGAGCAGGGTGATGACTATAACAGCATCATGGTAAAAGCCCTTGCTGATCGTTTTGCTGAAGCATTTGCCGAGCGTATGCACGAAAAAGTCCGCAAGGAGTTCTGGAGTTATGCGCCAGATGAAACACTGAGTAATGAAGAATTAATCAAGGAAAAATACACCGGTATTCGCCCTGCCCCCGGCTACCCCGCCTGTCCGGATCATACTGAGAAAACAGCACTGTTCGAGCTATTAAAGGGCGAAGAAACGACAGGGGTCAACTTGACCGAACACTTTGCTATGATGCCAGCAGCCAGTGTCAGTGGCTGGTATTTTTCTCATCCAGAGTCCAAATACTTTGGACTGGGCAAGATTGGCAAAGATCAGCTGGCCTCATATGCTGACCGTAAAGGCATGAGTCTGGAAGAAGCAGAACGCTGGCTACGTCCAAACCTTGAATAAAACCCGCTCGTTTTAACCGGAACTATCATAAGAAAAAAAGGGACAGATCTATTTAATGTAGATCTGTCCCTGCTCTTAACGAGCACCATCAGTAACTCTTTCACCGGTAATCGCTCCCCAATCTTTCTCTGTGTTAACAAAAAAGACTGCTACTTTCGAATTGAAATCCAAGGGACCAGTCTTCAGCAATGCTCAAGATTAAGCGCCTGAAAAATAAAGAGTCACTGAAAGCCTTGAAAAAACCTGGGCGTCTGACCTTGTTCTTCAATACCAAACACCTGAGCTTAAATCTATTACTGAGGAAACCCCACCTTCAATGGCAAGTGATACCAATCGCATTTTCTGACTTATCAACCGATCATTCAGGCTGCACATTTCCGAAGCAAAACAAGTATTAATCCGCCATCATAATAAGAAGCATCGGATGATGAGAGGTGACACCGATACTTATAAACGCATACAATTTATAAGAAGCATCTATAAAGTCTGAGGTTTGCTTGAAACAGCGCGTTACTACCATACTGAAATTGGGCACTCCCATCATCATAGCGATGCTGTCTCAAAGCCTCTTGAATCTAGTGGATGCAGCACTGGTTGGACCTTTAGGTAAGGAAGCTCTTGCTGCTGTTGGCGCTGCCAGTTATGCGAACTTTGTCGCGCTCTCGCTGGTTGCCGGACTCTCTGCTGGCGTTCAGGCTCAAGTAGCTCGCAGATTTGGTGCTGGTAACAGCCGCTTCTGTGCGACACCTGTCAATCATGGCATCATCATTGCCCTGTTCTTTGCTTTACCTGTCAGCTTTTTACTGATGTTGTTAGCGCCCTGGATATTGCAGATATTTAATCAGGGTGAACTGGTTCATGACACTGCTGTCACTTATTTTCGAATCCGAGTTATGTCTCTTTCGGCTGCCGCACTGTGTCTGTCTTTCAGGGGATACTGGAATGGAACAGGCAGACCTTCAGGATTCTTGCGTATTCTGGTGGTTTCACATCTGTTCAATGCGCTGGTGAGTTTTTGCCTTATTTACGGCATAGGTCCATTTCCTGCCATGGGCGTTGCAGGGGCAGCACTGGGAACTTTCCTGGCCATGTACCTGGCGGCTCTATTGAATATGTTCAGCCTTCTGGGTACAGCAAAAGACCATGGTTTTATGGATTTCAGATTTTTGCTTAAGCGTGATTTCAAACAAACCTTTCGGCTCGTGCGATTGGCTGTACCTGACTCTTTGCAACAGATGCTCTTTTCTTTTGGCTTTATGATGCTGTTTGCCATCATTGCTCAAATGGGCACCAGCGAACTGGCCATAGCCCATGTGCTTATGAACATCTCTCTACTGTTGATTTTACCCGGCATTGGTATGGGCATGGCTGCCAACACACTGGTCAGTCAAAGCCTGGGGGCAGGAAAACCGGATAAAGCCTGGCGCTGGGGCTGGGATATTGTCATGGTTGCAGCCAGTGTTCTGTTAGTTCTGAGCCTGCCTTTACTGTTCGCTCCAGAATTCCTTTTAGGTCTCTTCCTTCATCAGGAAGCCCTTGTTGAAATGGGTAAGATCCCCCTTCAGCTGACAGGAATGAGCATCTTCCTGGATGCTGCCTCTCTGGTGTTCACTCAGGCGTTACTTGGAGCCGGTGCAAATAGAACAGTTCTGGGAATACGAGCGGCTGGACAGTGGCTGGTTCTACTGCCGCTGTGCTGGCTGGTTGGGCCAGTGCTGGGCCTGGGACTGACTGCGATCTGGCTGGTTCAGGCACTGCAAAGACTGATCAGTTCACTGGCTTTTGTTATGGTCTGGCAAACCCGAAAGTGGGAAAGAATCACTGTTTAGCCGACATTCACCACCCCGAATTAGGAATAAATTTCTTGGTACGTTGACCCCAAGACAAGGACTATTGTCGTCATACTCTCCGAGAGACCGATTACATGTTTCTCCGTCCCGTTGACCGTTAACACATGGACACCCGAAAAACAGAAGAAAACCCACCTGCCTGTAGGGTTCTGGGCTGGCTTTTTCTTCATGTCAGGAAACGTCCGACTTTGCCTTTTCAGCTCATGACGAATCCGGTGCTGGATAGCAGCATAGACCATCAGGCAAAGCGTCATCACCATTAATAAAGCCTCAATGCGTTCCGGCTTCTTCAGATACAAAGACGACACCAGAAAGTCCGGGCTTTTCAGAAAACGGAAGCCCCTTTCAACCTGTTGCTGAGATTTGTAAGTCCTGAGCAGTTCTGCGGTGGTCAGTCTGCCTGTATCAGTGTCGTTCGTAGCGAGAACAAAGCAACCCAGCGATGCCTCAGCATCCCGTCGGGTTTGCACAGTGACCGAGCAACACCCTGTCACGAAGTACTCCAGATGATCCGGCTCTGCCCCGTGAGCGGGACGACCTTTGGTCTTGTAACAGGGCTTTGAAATAATCTGTGGCTCAGCCTGACAGAGTTCAGATTGCTTTTGCCACTGCTTGAAGGCTTCAAGGGCGTCCTTCTCGCACCGGAACGCTTTTTTGCCCAGTTTTTCCAGTTTCTTGCACTCTGCCAGAGATTTTTTCTGCATACGTCTTGTCAGTGTCTTCTGTTCAGTTTTCCGGCTTTGCTTGTTGCGGAATAAAACCCAGCGTTGTTCTACGCCAGCATAATCAGACGACACCTTTATGGCTTCGTAATGCTCAAAACCTTCCACAGCCTTCATAGTGCGTGTTGGCGCACTCTGCACCAGCTCTTTGGCGGCGGCGATATTGAGGGGAACACGGGAAATGAACCACTGCCCTTGTTGATCCAGTTTTTGAAGCGTTTCTGCTACATACAACGCAGCATCAGCAACGAAGTAACGGGCTTCCAGTGCGGCCTTGAAACTCTTCAGGTGCTGGGATACGACCCACTGAAAACTCGTCTTGTCGGTCACATTGCCGCTGGCAGCGGCCATAAACATGGGAATGCCCGCTTTGTTTTCGGTCATCAGAAGCAAAATGGCCTGGTTCAGGTCTGGCCGATGGTCACGGCTGTAGCCTTTGCAAATCCTGATGCAATTAAGGTCTTCGTCGCTCTCCTCGCTGTCGCTATTATAACGACCATCGACGTGTAGGCTTGTACCGTCAAGGTTTAACGCCTCGCATGGCAGCTTGAGGCTCTTTGCTACCTTGATAGCCAGCTCGAAATAGACTTTACTGACATCCAGGTTGAACATCTCATCCAGTGCTCTTCCGAGCACTTTGTCGTTTAAGTGCTCAGGTTCGACTCCCTCCCTGATCAGCTTGTCGAGGGGTTTGTTGTCGAAAAACTGCGGAAACATATGGAGAGATTGCCCAACGAACCCCAAGCCATTGAGAATCATGGCGAGAATGCACTCACCATGAGAAACCTTCCACTCGTCGGACTGCTTTGGGGCACGCTGGTCAATGTGTTCGACGATCCCAAGCTCTTTGCACATTCCTGCGACTAAGCCGAGGTGATCCATGACCTGAGTGCGGTACTGAACAGGAGGCATAAGACGGTTTCCTGATATTTGCTTATCTGATAAATAGCAGACTTCAGGAAAATGTCAGGTTAGGTGGTGAATGTCGG
>NZ_JOKH01000006.1:20269-49425 GCF_000722635.1 Endozoicomonas numazuensis
GACATCCATTCTTCAGCATGGGCATAGGAATCTTGACCTGCCCCACCCTCATATCGAATCTCAGGCTCTTCAGAGATAGCCAGCACCAGGACAATGAATAAGCCACCTATTCCCAGCAGTAACAGAGCATTGAACCAAACAAAAATCTGTGAAACGAAAGGCGCTCTCACATTTAATAAGCGAAATGAAAGGAGTCTCTTAATCCTTTTGCCCATGATCGCCGCCATATACCTGGATATGGAGTGTATCGACCAGAGATCATGAGAATTTTATTGAAATGATGATCAGACCTGACGACTCAGCCAACCTTCCAATATCAGCTTTGAGTCAGTCACAGTCCAGTCAGGCCGTTTTTGGTGGGAACTTTGGCTCCAGCAAACCTAACTTCATTGATTCATGGACTTTTGCCATCAGGTCCATCTCGGTAAGGCTATGCAACTCACTCAGTGACTGGATAATAAAGTAAACGGGCTGGAGAATATCGATTCGGTAGGGTGTTCTCAAAGCCTCTAAAATATCAAATGGCAGGCGATCAGGATCACTGCTTTCCAAGGCATAAAGCGTTTCTTTGTAACTGGAGAGAATACCGCCTCCATAAATTCGAAGTCCGTCACGGGTAGCCACCAGACCAAACTCAACGGTCATCCAGTACAGTCTGGCAAGATAAATTCTTTCTTCCTTACTGGCTTTCAGGCCGAGCTCACCATAGATTGCTGTCAGCTGAGCAAAATCCGGGTTAGTCAGTAACGGACAATGGCCAAAAACTTCATGGAAAATATCCGGCTCCTGGAGATAATCCAGCTCTTCCCGGGTACGGATAAAAGTTGCAACTGGAAACTGACGATTAGCCAGCAATTCAAAAAAACGGTCAAAAGAAATCAGGGCAGGTACCCTGGCTACCGACCAGCCGGTGCAGTCTCTCAGCTTCTCATTGATATCATTGAGCTGAGGAATTGCTTCAGCAGAAAGCCCGAGTATATCCAGACCGTCAATAAATTCCAGGCAGGCTCTGTTTTCAATCACCTTGATCTGCCGCTCATATAGTATGCGCCAGGTTTCATGCTCTTCGGCTGGATACTCAATAAAGCCATGTTCATCAGGCTTTCGGGCTACATACTGAGTGGGCTTCTTCAATCTAAGATTCCTTTTACTATGAAAATGCATCACGACCAGAGTCCGTAATCATTTTCATAGTTCATGGCTGTTTGAGAAAACACTTCAATTCGCAGAGCATTAAATGCAGGCACTTTTACAAGGAAAATACAGCCCTATCAGAACTGTAGCCATTTTCAAGATTCTTGGTAAGCTGCAGTTTCTGCTCATGCTGTTTGATGCATGACCCTGTTTTAGATCAGGTAGAGGATAGACTTTTCCCCTACCTGAGAAATAACAGATAGATTAGCTGTCCTGCAAGACCCCTCTGCGGATCTGATCTCGCTCCAGACTTTCAAACAGTGCTTTGAAATTACCTTCACCGAATCCTTCATCACCTTTGCGCTGGATAATCTCAAAGAAGATCGGCCCAATGGCCGTTTCAGTAAAGATTTGCAGTAGCAAGCCGCCGTCTGCAGTGGGCGCACCATCCATCAGAATAGCCCTGGTTTTAAGCGCTTCAACGTCTTCACCATGCCATGGCAGTCGTTCATGGAGCATTTCGTAATAGGTTTCTGGAGGAGGAGTCATGAACTTGACTCCCAGATCCTTCATTTTGTCTACTGCCTCATAAATATTTCCAGCCGTCAGCGCAATGTGCTGAATCCCCTCTCCCTTGTATTGCTCCAGATACTCTTCAATCTGGCTCTTGTCATCAGAAGATTCGTTAATGGGAATCTTGACCTTACCGCAGGGACTGGTCATGGCTCTCGACTTCAGGCCAGTCAATTTACCTTCGATATCAAAATAACGAATTTCACGAAAATTGAAGAGCGTTTCATAAAAGCCGGCCCATTTATCCATATTGCCACGAGCCACATTGTGAGTCAGATGATCAAGTACTTCCAGACCAACTTCAGACTCAGCTTTTAACGCCTGATCAAATTCAAAGTCATCATCATACATACTGCCCGCAGGTCCATAACGCTCTACCAGATAAACAAGAGCGCCACCTATCCCAACAATACAGGGGATTTCCCGACCATCAACTGAGTATTCTGACTCACCCTGTTCTGCCCCTAAATTAATGGCCCGCTCCAACGCGTAGTTTGCATCCGCCACACGTATACCAAAAGCACAAGCACAAGGCCCATGCTTGTCGTGGAAACGTCGACCAAAACTGCTAACCTCCCCATTCACCAAAAAGTGTATATCGCCTTGTTTGTAAAGGGTGATATTCCTGCTTTTGTGGTGAGCTGACGCCTGAAACCCCAGGCTGGAGAAAAACTCATGAAGCGCCTCAGGTGTTGCAGAAGCAAACTCCACAAACTCGAAACCGTCTGTCCCCATGGGATTAATGTCAGAAACCTTTGCAGAATGGCCAATACCTTTCATGAATTACCCTCAGTATATGGAATGAATCCGGGCTCACATTCCTTGTAAAGTCCGCTATGCTGTCTATCGGCCAACCTTGGCGCATCAGCAATTTGTAAGAATTATTCTGAGCTTGCAGGACTTAAGCGTTTTTGCATAAACGGCCTTGAATCCCTCAGGTTCTCCGCCCCTGATTATTGTAGTTAGTCTTCAGGGACAAGCATTCCAGTGGTACCCGCTTGGCAACGGTATAAATGGAAAGAGCTGCATCCACTGTTTAAATAGAGTATAAAAGGGTGGTCATGCAAAATGGTTGCGACATAAAAAGTAATAAGACATGATCATGCAAATTGATTGCATGCCAGGACCGTATTCATGATGGCTGAATCATTAGATAAGTACGACGTGAGTCTTCTGGATAGCCTTCAGAAGGAAGATGGTGTGTCCCTGGCCGACCTGGCTCACAGGGTCAATCTGTCCAGTTCACAGTGTTCCAGACGGATCAATCGCCTCAAAAAACTGGGATATATCAAAAAGCAGGTAGCGCAGCTGAACCCCAAGGCATTAGGGCTTGATGTGTCTGCTTTTGTCACTGTGACTCTGGAAAAGCACGGAAAACATTCAGCCGAAAGCTTCCAGACGTCTATCTTGCATATGGATCAGATCCTTGAGTGCCATTCCATCACCGGCGATGGGGACTACCTTCTCAAAGTCATGGCACTCAACAGTCAGGCTCTTAATGAATTTATCATGAAAGAATTGCTGACCCTGCCCGGTGTCAGTCATGTTAAAACAGCACTGGCCCTGGCATCGGTTAAATCCACTACTGCCTTACCGTTATGAGTTGAAAGGGGTATTTATTCAGGCTGAAACATATTCAGAGATCTATACCCCTAACCCTGATATGTTTCTTCCCAATTACTCAGACTCAATTCGATCAATATCCTCTTCCGAAATCGTCAGCCCCGTCTGAGTTTCAATGATTTCAAGAGACCCGCTACCCATATTTTCCAACCGGTGTTTAAGCTGACTTTTAATATTGATCGATTCCCCTGGCCCCAGATCATGCACCTGCCCTTCTACACTAACCCGGGCCTGTCCCTTGAGGACAACCCAGCTTTCTGATCTCAGCATGTGGCTGTGCTCAGATAATGATGCCCCCGGGAGTATGTTGAGTTTCCTGACACAATAGCCTTCTTCAACCGACAAATTCTTGTAATGTCCCCAAGGACGAAATATTTCTTCTTCCTGCTGTGCTAATGAAATAGTCGAAGAGTCCTGAAACTGCTTTGCCAGTTTTCCCACATCCTGAACATGATCAGCCGACGCCACCATTACCGCATCGTGACTGTCTACGATCACCAGATTTTCAACACCCACTGCAGCAATAGTTCTGTGACCCGAGCGTATGTAATTGTTCTTGCAATGCTCAACTATGGCCTTGCCCTTGATGACATTTCCTGCACTGTCTGGCTCAGAACATGCCTGAAGAGAGGTCCAGCTGCCAATGTCTGACCAGCCACAGGAAACAGGGACTACCACTCCTTTTCGGGTATGCTCCATGACGGCATAGTCGATAGAGCTGGATGGACTGCTTCCGTAAGCCTTTTCGTTAATTCGAAGGAATTGCAGATCTTCACGCAAACTGCACAAAGCCTTATGGCAAGCCACCACGATACCAGGCTCATTGCGTTGCAGTTCATCCAAATAGGCCTCAGGCTGAAACATGAAAATACCACTGTTCCAGTAATAATCACCGGACTCCACATAGGCTCTGGCATTTGACAGGTCAGGCTTTTCACGAAAGCTGTCTATCCGAAAAGCATTTCCATTCTTGCCACCACGTTTGATATAGCCATAACCGGTATGGGGTTCCTCAGCTTCAACACCTAGAGTGACAAGTGCGCCTGTTAAAGCATGTTGTTCTGCCACTTTGAGAGCCTCCTGGAATGCTTTTACATCCAGAATTCTATGATCAGCAGGCAACACCAATAATGGATCATTCTGTCCAAGAGCTATTTTCTGTAATGCGACCAGAGCCAGTGCCGGGGCCGTATTTCTGGCTACCGGCTCAAGAAATATAGCTTCCAGTGGCTGATTGATCTGGCGGCTGTGCTCCAGCACCTTGAATCGATGGGATTCATGACAGATCACAATGGGTTTTTGCTCAGTGACTCCCCTCAATCGAAGTAAAGTCTCCTGAATCAGAGAGTGATCCGAGAGCAACTTCAGGAACTGTTTTGGATGGTCTTTCCGGCTTAAAGGCCACAGGCGAGTACCACTGCCCCCTGAAAGAATAACCGGTATCATTCGTTCTTCACCTTATACTGCGGGCTTATGATTCTTTGAATCCCTTGAGGACATAGTACTGTCGAACACTCCGTCATGGAACTCCCATGCAAACAATTGATGACAATTCTATAAACTTCAATCAGTGAGCCTTCCCATAAACACTTTTAACGGTAAAAGAGCAAAACTCTCAATTTATGACTAGCTTATAGCCCATGCTTATCTTCACGTTTTTACTCAGCCCGGAGAACGGTTATGCAAGAGTATGAAGAAATGATGGGAGAGCTCATTGAACTGGGTATCAATGCCAACCCGGTAGCTCCCTTTTCCTGCTGTATTCTGGATCCCTGCGGTCAGATACTGGTGACGGCAGCTTACGCTCGTCACATCAGCCCTTTGTTCAGCGCTGAAGGGTTGGCTCTGCACGCTCTCGTCCAAAATTATCATGTCCGCCGCGATCAGGAACTGATTCTGCTGACCAATGCCGAGCCAGAATGTGCCGCGATGTCCACTATTCTCTGGTGTAAAATGCACGACATCAACATTGCCAAAATAGTCTTTGGTGCTTCCAGAAGCCAGCTCAGAGAACTCTGGGGTTGCACTTTTGGCTTCGAATCCAGAGAAATACTGGAGCGTGCCGATACAGACAGCGAGTTCCGACCTGAGATGATAGGCCCCATACTGGCCGATGACTGCCTGGAAGCCTTCGAAGACGCCAAAGCACTACTGGACCAGGGCGACCGCCCTGTACTTTCGATGGATCTGGACGATTTCTGGCTACCCGGTGACTGGATGCTTGAACTGGAAGACTAGGAGGCTGTTGTCAGATCCCAGTTGATGTTAGAGGCGTTTCGCCTGAATCCCGACAGAACCCTAGCCTGAAAACGGGGGTAATTCTGAACAAACAGAGAGCGTTCCAGTAAATATATTGACTACTGACGCTCTCTCAACTGGCTAACTGTCTCTTTTCTCACTATTTTTTTATTAGGGCTCTAAAGATATGCACTGAGCACCATCAGCCTTTTCATGGAAGATTATGCCAACATGCGGATCGCCAGTTTTGTCAGCTCAGCTTATCACTCTTTAGCAAGTGGGCTTAATCGCACCTCCGGCCTTTGGCTGGGTCACAAGGTCAGAGTCCTCCCCCCACAGAACACTCTGCCAAACAGGCAACCCTTCTCGGCAAAAACACTTCAACAGTGGCAAATATTCTCTATAGGTACAGGAGAGGAACTCCTGCAGTTACGGAACAAGAGGCTAAGACAGCGCGAACTGGATCGTTTTGTGGGCTCACTTGAGAATCACTACTCCGACTTTTACGACAGCAAAGACCAATTGCGCAGTAAAGTCGCTTTCGTACTGACAGAACTTGGACTGGCAGCTGGACAAAGAGACTCACTGAAACCCTCGGGGTTCTTCGCCTCAAAGCTCAACGACAGAAAATTATTTCTGCTGGACCGCTATCTCTCATGCCCGGACCCTGTTGAATTTGGTCGAACATGGCTCAATGATGGAGGCACCCTTGATCAGGGCTTCGTGTTCCATTGCGTTTATCCCGCAAGAGCAGGAGACGCTCCCCTTTATTCAAATGATGAATTAAACCAGATGGGTTTTATCCGCAGAAGCAGCGACGATAGCTACACTTTAGTCTCTGTCGGGATCACACATCATCATCTGGAAAAAATGGAACGAGTGCGAAAATCCCGTCCCGTTCAATCATTGGTTTCTGAACAAAAAGGTCTCATGACCTTAAAAAAACTGAAATCCTTCTGCCACTCATTAGCACCATTTGTGGGCGAGCCCCTGCAGAGTGAGCTCCAGAAGCCATTAGAAGAAGATAATCTGCACCACTTACTTGAACTGACAATCCACCCCAGCATTCAGTACTTCAAAGGGCTGGATCAATCAATACAACGCTTTGTCAATGCACTTCAATCCCATCAGGCTTTGGAACAGCAGCTTGCCAAAGCAGAAAACACAGATCCTGTTCAACCGGTTTTAATGGAATGCCTGGTTGCATTGTCTTCAGCTTCCCTGGACGAAAATACGCAAACAATACTGACAGGCATATTTTCCGATATTCAACAACAGCAATTAACCGAAGAAAGGCTTAATCATTACATCATCGCACTTCTGGTTCAGGCACCAGAACAAGCCAGAATGCTTAGCCATCTATTTTCCCTAATGGCCAGGAATCTAATTGATATAGCGCCTGACAGTGCTATCCAGAACACTCCCTGGCAACACTCCTTTCACAAGGATTTTAATTTAATCGTTCAGCAAGTGGAGCGATTCAACTCAATGGACAGAGATTTAAGAAAGTTCTATGTCACCGAGATCCCATCATTATTGGCACAAGTCACTGAAAGCAGCGATGACTTTTCCAGTGACAAAGGCTTATCGCGCCTGTTTGGACTGATTGAGGAAGTTCACGATGCTTGTTCACTATCGAGTATTTCCTCTGAAACCCGTCAAATGATTAAAGTCCCTTCTGAACAATGGCTAAACCATATAACAGGGGACATCACAAAAAGACTGCCGGTTGCGCTGAAGTATGCTCTTCATGAAGAAGAAAGCGTTTCCCCAGAGTTTCTGGGTGTTGAAAAGATGATGAAAAAAGAGTGGCAATCCATTTTGGACAGCATCAACCGTTCCGATGAAATGTTGAGCCAATTTGAAAAAGATCGCCCGAGAACAGACTTCCAACTCAAAGTTGCCAGTGGCAGCAGAAAGAGAAGAAAAGACCAGAATTTTTCTCATATCAGTCATACATTGCAAACCACACAACTGATGCGTTTTCTAGGCAACAGACATGCTGCCAGAACCTTGTCAAAACTACTGACCCAGACTTTTGCAGCCTATCAAACCAAGCTGGAAACCTATCGCTTAAGACAGGTTACGCCTTTTCTACTAACCCCCATGGGCAGAGATCCAAACGACAGTAACCTCGTTACGGTCACACAACTGGCAGACGGAAACCTCGCTGTTGATTACACAATGACAGCCAGCAAACCTTCCTATTTACTGGGCGCCAGGGGTGCAGGCATTATGGGACTGAAAACCTATCAGATATCGGGCCGGTCTATTGTATCCATGGAGTCCCTGAAACGGGGTATTGTTCAAGCAACTGAACCGGAAGTCACGGTTAAGCTGAATACCAGAGACGGTCAAATTGACTGGTACGTTGATGGCAACGATCAACTGGAACAAATCCCCTGCCCTTATTTACCTTCAGAAGAATAAAATATCATTAAACTCACCCTCCTCTGCTTAAAAGCCTTCACTTAACTTTTACAAAAACTGCCCCTCTGTTTAATCACTGAGAACACTTCCTGTTAATCAAACCGATTAACTCCGTTATGTTTTTTTTGTTAAGAGCACAATTGTCGTTTAAAAACTTACAAATCATTATGCCCGTAAAATCAGGAGGTAAATTCAATTTAAAATATCTGACTACTAAGTCAACAAACTTATAAATTTATGATGCAAATTAATTTAACTAGCACTAAAATCCAAAATCCGATCGTACCTGCTCATAAAGCAGCATGAATCGCTGACACCATTATGGTCATAGGGGCTTTCCAATGGCATTAAAATTGCTTGGGAATGACTGACCATAACAATAAATACAACAAGCACAACACCCAGGGAGTTACGATGTACCGGAAGAGTACACTTTGTTTAGCTATTACTGCAGCTATCACTGCAGCTATCACTGCAGCTATCACAGCAACAACAGCCCACGCAGATTTCAGCTCACTTTATGAAGACGCCACCATCGGCGGCAAGCTGAGAACGGTCTATATCGACGCAGACAAAAAAGAAGGTGGACGCGATGCAGGTGCATGGACTGCCAGTGCAGTCATCAACCTAAAGTCTGGCTACGCTTTTGACACCATCGGTTTTGATGCCTCTTACTACGGAGCCGCTGCCATTGATGACGGCGACACCAAAGACCCTAAAAACCTGCTGACCTATGGCAATAAAAATGGCATGAGCAAGCTTGGTCAGGCTTACCTGAAAGCCAAGTTTGGCAGCAAAGACTTAGGCGCTTCTTTCAAAGCTGGCCGTACCCGTATCTACACCGGCCTGATTTCGGGCTCCGGTTCTCGCTCTATCCCCAGTTCCTGGCAGGGTATCGATGCTGACTTTAACTTCAGCGGACTGAATCTCGGCCTTGCCTGGGTTAATGCTGTTCTGCCTAGAGACACTGCAGGCATGAAGCACATGGAAACCTACGAAGGCAAGCGTATTGATTCCATCCTGGGCATGGAAGCGAACTACAAAATCGATAACTTCAGCCTCAAATACATGAATGGCTTCGCCAAAGATTACCTGAAAGGCCATCAGTTCATTGTTAAGCATCACACCAAAATGGCCGACGGCAACGGCTTGACTCTGGAAGGTAACTACCGTATTTCCCAGGAGAACGGTGACCTCTGGAGCGGCCGTGGTGGCTGGGGTGGTAACGGTTTTGGCGATAAAGCCCAGACTTTTGACTTCAATACCAAGTACTCCTTCGGTGCTGCCTATGTTCGCGCCGGTCTGGGTTACACCACTGCTGACTCTTACACCTACGGTGGTGTAGAGAAGACAGGTCGTCATTACTACGACTTCGGCCGTTACTCCTACGGTGCCTGGAACACCTGGACCCATTCCGGTCTGATTGAAGAGTTCTACTGGGATGGTGAAAAAGTCGTAGCCCTTGGTTTCGGTTATAACTTCGCCGACGCAGGCTTCAAAGGTTTGACCATCGATTACAAATTCCGCCACGGTTCCGGCATTGACGTAGCAGGCGGCGGTGACGCTTCTGAAACCGAACACGGGATTGATGTGAAGTACAAGTTCAAGAACGTTAAAGGTTTGAGCACACGCGTTCGCTACGCAATGTACACCCACGACAATGTACCTGGCGAAAACGACGAAAACCAGCTGCGTGTTTACCTGGACTACAAGTTCTGATTGTAAACCCGCACTGTACAGTGTGCACGATCCACTCCCCCCACAGGGGGAGTGGTTCTCATAATAAGAAATTGGCTGTAAGTGTCGTCTGACATCCTGGCAGGGCGGCCTATCATAACAATGAAATCAGTCAACCAAGGATGCCTTCTATGCAAGTACTGCGACACGGTATGAAGCTGTTTACTGCAACAGCTCTGGCCCTCTCTATCAGCGGCTGCTCTCTCGTTCAAACTCAACCCGAAGTCAGCTACCAGCAAGACAAAACCTACAAACTGACCATTCTTCACACCAATGACCACCACGGTCATTTCTGGCAGGATCGTAAAGGCCGTTACGGCATGGCTGCCCGTATGACTCTGGTTAACCAGATTCGTGAAGAGGTTCAGGCTGAAGGTGGTAATGTACTGTTACTGTCCGGTGGCGACATCAACACCGGTGTTCCCGAATCCGACCTGCAGGACGCCGTTCCCGACTTCATGGGGATGAACCTGCTTGGTTATGACGCCATGGCCGTAGGTAACCACGAATTTGATAATCCACGTGCCATTCTCGACATGCAGAAAGACCTGGCCAAGTTCCCATTCCTGTCAGCCAACATTATTGACGACAAAACCGGTGAACCTCTCTTCAAGCCATACACTCTCATCGACGTGAACGGTTTGCGTGTAGCCATCATGGGTCTTACTACAACCGATACACCAAAACAGACCAGCCCAGAGAATGTTACCGGCCTGACTTTTCAAGAGCCTGTAGATGTGGCTTCCAGACTGGTGCCTGAACTGGAAAAGAAAGCGGATGTCATCATCGCCTCCACTCACATGGGCCACTATGTCGACGCTAATTTCGGCGTGAACGCACCTGGTGACGTTACCCTGGCCAGAAACGTTGACGGAATTGATCTGATTGTCGGCGGTCACTCTCAAGACCCATTGTTCAAGCCAGACCAGCAAAACGGAACTTACATTGTACAAGCACAGGAATGGGGCAAATTCGTTGGCCGTGCTGACTTTGAATTTAAAAACGGCGACCTGACCCTGGTTGACTACAAACTAATAGCAGTAAACCCCAAAAATGCCGAAGTAAAGATCGCTCAGGACCCTGCCATGGTGGAACTGCTTGAGCCATACCAGAAGAAAGGCGCCAAACTGGTAGAGGAAAAAGTGGGCACTGTTGATCAACGCTTGCTAGGCGAACGTAAAGAAGTCCGTTTTGAACCGACTAATCTGGGCACTCTGCTGACAGAAGCCTTCATGGCCAAGACCGGGGCTGATTTTGCGGTAATGAACGGTGGCGGCATTCGCGCCAGCATCGACGAAGGTGAAATCACTTACAAAGATGTCCTGACTGTTCTGCCTTTTGGCAATACTCTGACCACGGTTGAAATGAACGGCCAGGAAGTTCTGGACTATCTTGCGGTCGTTGCAGCCAAGCCTACTAACAGCGGTGCTTTTGCTCATTTTTCAGGCATTGAGATGATGATTAATGACGGCAAGGTCAGTGACGTCAAAGTAGCGGGTGACAAGATCGACACAGACAAAACCTACAAGATGGCCATCCTGAGTTTCTCTGCTGGCGGTGGCGACAAATACCCCAAGCTGACCGACAAAGTGGGTTTTGTTGATACCGGCTTCCTGGATGCAGACGTTCTTAAGGAATACGTTGAAAACAACTCACCTCTGAAAGTGGCTAATCATAAGCCCGAAGGTGTTGTTCGCCAGTAAAGTGCGTCAACGATAAAACCTATGCGCCTGCTGAACTTCAGTCAGGTGCACTCTCCTTTCTCAAAGCAGTAGTTATATAACTGTCATTTTCGACATGTATCGTCGTACAAAAACAATAAGCAGTTATGACAACAACTAAGAACGAGTAAAACACTGTGAAAAATAACCTGACCCCGCTGGCTATGGCTATTGCGGTAGGCACTGCTCTACCCTCTTTTGCTCAGGCCGACTTTATTATTTCTGAATACGTCGAAGGCAGCAGCTACGAAAAAGCCATTGAGCTATTTAATAACAGTGGTTCCACCATAGACCTTTCTCACTATCAGTTAGTTAAGTTCACCAACGGCAATGCCTCATCCAAAAGCACCCTCGCCCTGTCTGGCAGCCTCCCTGATGGCGGCACCTATGTCATTGCTCACAGCAATGCGAGCGACGCTCTGAAAGCCAGAGCTCAGCAGTTGAACAGCTCAGTTACCAACTTTAATGGTGACGACCCCATTGAACTACAGACCAGTGAAGGACAGACCATCGACCAGGTCGGTGTATTTGGGGATGTTAATTTTGGCAAGGACAAAACACTGTCAAGAAAGTCCAGCGCTCTTGCTGCCAATACCACGTACCAGACGACTGACTGGGATGCACTGGCTAAAAACACCATCAAAGGTCTTGGCAATGCTCCGACAGATGGCGGAACTCCACCCCCTCCCGCCTGGGTTTGCGAAGGTGAACTGACAGCGGTTTACGACATTCAGGGTGAAGGCGACACCAGCCCACTGGTACCAGAGGGCAGTTTCTCGGGTGATACTGTTACCGTTAAAGGTATTGTTACTAAACGAGTTGAATCTCTGTACAAGGGCTTCTTCATCCAAGACGCAAAAGGTGATAACAATGACCTGACCTCAGACGGTATCTTTATTTACACCGGCAGCGCACCTGCAGACGACATTAAGGAAGGCTCCGTCGTCTGCCTGCAAGGTCAGGTTAAAGAATTCTTCAGTCAAACCCAGGTTTCCATGACTGAAACAAACTACCAGGTGCTTGAAGAGAGTCAGACTGCCTCCCCAACCTACCTGCAGCTGGACCCAAGCCTGCCTTTGGAAGATCAGCTGGAAGCTTATGAAGGTATGCTGGTCACAACCACAGACTCCGCCCTGGTGGTGACACGTAACTTCGGCTTTGATTTCAAGAGTTTTAGAAACAATATGGTGCTATCACTGTCAGCACCGCTTTATAAACCAACCCAAAAGCATCCAGCTTTGAGCGACGAAGCCAAACAGCTCGCTGCTAGCAACGACAAGGGGCATCTGTTTGTTGAAACAGATCAAAAACCAGCCAATGGCGACTTGCCCTATTTCAGCGGCTTCAATGCAGAAGACGGCTACATCCGCATAGGTGACAAGGTAGAGAATCTGGAAGGTGTCATTGGTTTCAGCTACGGCGAATACCGTCTGATCACAGCTACTGATGAGAACTTGATTGCAGCTGACTTCCAGCATGACTTCTCAGACCGTACCAGCCAGCCTGAACTGCCAGCCAACAGAGACCTGACTATTGCCAGCTTTAATGTACTCAACTACTTCAATTCAGGAGTGGGCGGTGACAGCAATCCACTGAGCCAGAACCGTGGTGCTGGCAGCAATGAAGCGGATTTCAACAAGCAGCGCACCAAAATCATCAATGCCATGATTGAAATGGACGCAGATATCATCGGGCTGATGGAAATTGAAAATAATGGTTTTGGACAAGCTTCGGCCATTCAGGACCTGATCAACGGCCTGAATGCCGAACTGCAAAACAGTGAAGACCACTATCAGTTTGTAACATCGCCTGATGGCGGTGTCATTGGCACCGATGCGATTACCGTTGGCTTGCTTTATCGTCCTGCCAAAGTATCCCTGGACGGAACTTCAGAGATTATCGAGATGCCGGCTCAGCGAGCTGAGTATCAGGCACTGCAGGGAGGCGAAGAAGTTACCAAAAGCCTGTTCAAGGGCCAGCGTAACGCACTGGTACAAACTTTCGGAGTCAAACTGGAAGATGGACAGCAACGTGATCTGACCGTTGTCGTTAATCACCTGAAATCCAAAGGCTCTCAATGCTACAACGACTTCGTTGAATATCAGCAACCTGTCCCGCTGAACAGCAGCGGCAGAATCGATGAGCGCAATGCCAAACGAATCGATGGGTACGTTGACGACCTTCAAGGCAGTTGTAATGAATTCAGACTGTCTGCTGCCGACGTTCTGGGTCACTATATGCGCGGCAATACGGCAGGTGACGTGCTGATTTTAGGAGATATCAACGCCTACGGTAAAGAAGACCCTGTACGCCTGCTGACCGATTACGCGGGTGAAGGTCGAAAACTGATTACAGCACCCTACACCTTCATAGCAGACCAACCTCTGGATGGAACTCAGGGACGTGAACTGAACACAGGTTATGGTTACATTAATCTGGCTGAATTCATGCTGGGCACCGATGCTTTCTCCTACAGCTTTGACGGTGAGCTGGGCAGTCTCGACCACGTTCTGGGCTCCGGTTCAATTACCGCCAAACTTAATGCTGTGACCGACTGGCACATCAACTCTCTGGAAAACAGCCTGTTTGAATACAGCCGCAAATATTCCGGTGATCTGGAGAAATCAGACAACGTCTACCGCTCTTCTGACCATGACCCTGTCATCCTGACGCTGGACTACAGCTTGTCTGAAACGCAGACCATCAGGGTCAGCGATATTCCAGATGGAAAAGTCTCTCTTGAAATGACTGACTACAACAGCGACATTATTGCCAGCTGGGGTATTGCTTATCCTGAATTCGCTGACAAGAATGAGCACCAGACTGCCCTGCTCTCTGCTGACGATGAACTGTTGAAACTCTCTGCCATAGAGACACTGAATTCAGACGAAGTCCTGTATCTGGACAGCGTTTCCACAGCCTGGTCTCTGGCTCTGAAAAAAGAGCACAGTCTTGAATCTCTTCTGGCTATGGAAGATTCTGAACTTCGCAGAGCCAAACTGGATCTCAAGCGTCGTGATATCACCCGAGCAGCAACAGCCATTGAACTGTCAAAGGTACTGGATTTGAATAGCAACACGTTCGTAAATGCTGTTCTGGAAAACCCAAGCCTGTCTCTACCTAAAGTCATGACAGAAGTTCTGGAACTGGACCTAAAGCGTCGAGAGGCTCGCGCACTGGTCAGAGGCATCAAAAGTTATACAAAACCAGCTGTAAAAGCCTCAAGAAGAGAGATCATTCGAGGTTAATATTGATAGAGAGGATTCAGAGAACATTCTGAGTTCTCTCTTAACTTCGAGAAAAGAAAGACTGACAAAACAGGCTTCAAAGACCCCCCCTTTCATTGGCAACATCTGATCATAAAAAAACCCGGCTGATGCCGGGTTTTTTTATGAGTAAAGTATCAGGTCGTAAACCCGTTCTTATAACTCTTCTTCTTTTGTGATTTTGACCTTTGCAGACTCTTTCAGACTCTTCAGGTACTCAGTAAAGAGATTACGTCCGTTACCATTAGCAATGTAACCAGCCATCATTCGATCACGAGCAGCATCTGCCTCAGTGGACTTACCTTCAATGACTTTACTCAGAGCGATCACTGCAATGTCACCATTACTCAGCTCAGCAGTTGCAAAAGTCGACTGACCCACTTCAGGGTGAGGCATTTTAAATGATTCCGTCAGTAATTGCTGAGGAACACCCTGCTGTCTTCTGGCAATCTCTTTGCTCTCAGTCCACTTCAGACCTGCAGACTCCGCCACTTTCTCAAGAGACTCACCTGCAACCAGCTGGGCTTGCAGAGCGTCTGCCTTGCTCACCAGCTGTTCACGTGCCTGTTCAACCTTGATAGCCTGAACAATGCTGTCTTTCACTTCTGCCAATGGACGCAGTTCAGGCTTCAGATGCTTTTTAACTCTCAGCACCATCGCCTTCTTTGGAGACAGTTCAATCAGTTCACTGTTGGCACCCAGCTCAAGTACATCATCACTGAAAGCCGCTGCAATAACTTTTGCATTGGAAGTCAGTTCTGTACTACCACCTTGACGAGTAAACGGACCGGCGGACTGAATAGTCAGGCCCAGTTGCTCTGCTGGCTGAGCAAGATCAGACGCTTCAAAACTGATATCTGCCATCTGACGGGTTTTATCGAGATAAACCGTCTCAGATTCCTGGCTCTTCAAATCAGCCTTGATCTCATCTTTCAGCTCGTTAAAGCTTGGAATGGAAGGCTTCTCGCGGGCAGTCACCTTAATGATCTGCATACCGAAATCGGTCTCAACAGGTGCAGAAACCTGACCTGGCTCCAGAGACGCTACGGTATCATCAAAAGTATCACCAAAAATGCCAGGCTGAACCTGCCCCATATCACCACCCTTGGCAGCGGTTACAGGGTCGTCGGAATACGCTTCTGCCAACTTGGCAAAATCTTCACCCGCCTTAATCTTGGATTCTACTTCAGCAGCAACTTTACGAGCTTCTTCCAGTGAACGCTTTTCACCTGTCTGAATCAGAATAGTGGACACTGTTTGAGTATCTGCAGCATTCTCTTCAATGTCTTGAAGGCGACGCTGGTACTCGTCCTTAATCTCCTGTTCATCAACTTCAAGGTCGCTCACCATGGATGACTTATCCATCTCAACGAAACTGATCTCAACCTGCTCAGGGGTCATGTACTGATCGCCATGGGCTTCATAGTACTCGTTGATCTGTTCGTCGGTAGGCTCAATGCTGTCACGAATTTTAGCGACATCAAGCGTCAACCAGGCGATGTCACGCTTCTGGCTTTCAAGTGCTGTCAGCTTATTGATTTCTGACTGGGTCACAAACTCAGTGCTGGCAACACCTGCCTGAATCTGTTGAAGCACAGTTTCATCACTCAGCAGTACTCGAAACTGGGCAGGTGACATACCAAAGCTGCGGACCATCATCATGAAACGGTCCTGATTGAACTTACCGTCCTGTTGGAATTCAGGCATGCTGATGATCATGGCATCCAGCTCTTTCTGACCGACACCCATTCCGCCATCTTTGGCTTCTTGCAACAACAGAGTGCGATCAATCAGTGACTGGAGAACAGATTCCTTCAGCAGATTTTCATCAATCAGGGATGGATCAAACTGATCACCCATCTGCTGTATCAGCATTCTTCTCTGCTGCTCCAGTGACTGAGTCAACTGGGCACGGGTGATATCTTCGCCGTTAACGGTAGCGACATTAGGATTGTTAGGATTAGGCGCCAGCGTTTCCAGGCCGGTGATCGCCATCATGAAAGCAATGATGCCGACAACAATAAATGTTACCCAGCTCTTTGCCTTATCCCTCATTGATTGGAGCATACTAACCTCAGGTTCCGGGCTCGCTTTAGCATTATATTCATAGTGACACGAACCTGATGTTCGGGCCTTGCGAAGGTAACTCCACTAACCTCTCACAAGAAAACACTCTCAGAGAAGTAGCGTCAGGTGTAGCTGATCTGGCCTGCAATTGATATTTTTGAAATGGAACTTCAGAAATTTCAGGCCTTACCAACAAAAAAAGCGCATCACAGGATGCGCCTTTTCGGAAAGCAGCAAAAAATTAACAGTCTTTGATGATACCAACTGCAGATTCTTGCCACAGTTCCTTTGTGGTTCACTGAAGTCTCAGGACTTCATCCCAGGCGCGTGATCAGTTAACCGCGTCCTTGAGAGCTTTACCAGCCTTGAAGCTAGGAATCTTGGCAGCAGCAATCTCAATAGGCTCACCGGTCTGAGGGTTACGGCCAGTACGAGCCGCACGCTCTTTAACAGCGAAAGTGCCAAAGCCAACCAGGACAACTTGCTCACCATCTTTCAGTGCAGTGGTGACAGAGTTAATCATGGCGTCCAGGGCACGACCAGCGGCAGCCTTGGGAAGGTCAGCAGATGCCGCAATTGCTTCAATCAGCTCGGACTTGTTCACTCTATTCCCCTTCTTTGTACGATGCTTTATATAGCCAAAAATAGCTAGTTGGTACCGGAGACAGACATACTGATCCAGATACCATACCCAACGGGCGCTTTGCTATGCTGCGTGATTTTAGCTGAAAACTCAAGCAATAGCGCAGGTTACCCGCTAATTTCTGCAGTTTTCTGCGTAATCTGGTCGCATGTACCAATCAAACAGTTAACAACAGTTCTTCGTTTATTGCAAAACGGCCATACCCTCTTCGAATCACAGTCATACGTTCCACCTGAAACGACTGGACAGGATCTGGAAACAAAACAGAATCTATTGAGTAGTGTGGTTTTATCCGAAATGTATAAACACTGGAGCCAGTCAGACAGAAGACCGACAGACTCCCCAAGCTCCAGAACCATTCCAGAGCTCACATAGTCGTAGCAATCGCAGTTTATACCAATGGCCAATGGGGACTGTCAACAGCTGAAATGCCCGTCAATACTGCCTCTCCGCACTATTTTACAAAATAGACAGAAATCAGACGATTCAAGCACCTGAACGAACACACAGGCAGTAAAAATAAAGCAGGTATATCAGAACAAACCCGCAGAAAGCCTGTAGTAACCACCCCACCAGGATTTCCGTTGCGAAACCATTTTTACGATGAAAAATTTTCCATAAAAAAAGGCCAACACCACAGTGTTAGCCTTTTTCAGATGGATCAATGATGATCAGTGAGTCTTGATAGCACTACCCTGTTCAGGAGCCGCTTTCGTTTTGACACCCTTCACCTGCTCTCCACTGTTCGCAGTGGGCATATATTGCAACGCAATCTCCAGCACTTCATCAATCCACTTCACCGGAACAATGTTAAGATCTTCCTTAATGTTCTCTGGAATTTCCTTCAGGTCACGGCGATTCTCCTCAGGAATCACTACGGTCTTGATTCCACCACGGTGAGCTGCCAGCAGCTTCTCTTTCAAGCCACCAATGGCTAACACCTGCCCTCTGAGGGTAATCTCACCGGTCATGGCCACATCAGCTTTAACCGGAATATCAGTCAGCACAGAAACCAGCGCTGTACACATTCCAATACCGGCACTGGGGCCATCTTTAGGTGTCGCACCTTCAGGAACATGGATGTGCAGGTCATTCTTCTGATGGAAGTCTTCAGGAATGCCTAATGTCTGTGATCTACTGCGCACGACGGTGAGAGCAGCCTGAATAGACTCCTGCATGACATCACCCAGAGAGCCTGTCTTGGTAATCTGCCCCTTGCCAGGAACTGCCATAGACTCAATGGTCAGCAGCTCGCCACCGACCTGTGTCCAGGCCAGACCGGTTACTTGCCCAACCTGATCCTGATCTTCTGCCTTGCCGAAACTGAACTTGCGAACACCCAGGAAGTATTCCAGGGATTCCGGCGTCACCTTATCATGACGATCTTCGACAGACAGAGCCTCATCCTTCACGGCCTTACGGCAAATTTTAGCGATCTCTCTTTCCAGGCCACGAACACCCGCCTCACGAGTGTAATAACGAATCACATCACGAACCGCATCTTCTTCAAACTCCAGCTCTTTGGCTTTCAGACCACTGTTCTTGATCTGCTTGGTCACCAGGTAACGCTGGGCAATATTAACCTTTTCGTCTTCGGTGTAACCCGGAATCCGGATCACTTCCATACGATCCAGCAGAGGCGCCGGAATATCCATGGAGTTGGAGGTGCAGACAAACATGACATCAGAGAGGTCATAGTCCACTTCCAGATAGTGATCATTGAAAGAGTTATTCTGTTCAGGATCCAGCACCTCCAGCAGTGCTGAAGACGGATCCCCTCTCATGTCAGACCCCATCTTGTCGATTTCATCCAGCAGGAAGAGCGGGTTACGCACTTCGGACTTAGCCATTTTCTGGATCAGCTTGCCGGGCATAGAGCCAATATAGGTTCTTCTGTGGCCCCGAATCTCAGCCTCATCCCTTACACCACCCAATGCCATACGAACAAATTTACGGTTCGTTGCACGAGCGATGGATTCACCCAGGGACGTTTTACCTACACCCGGAGGCCCAACCAGACACAGCACAGGCCCTTTAATCTTGCGCACACGTTTCTGGACAGCTAAATATTCCAGAATGCGTTCCTTCACCTCGTCCAGACCATAGTGCTCTGCTTCGAGGATATCCTGGGCACGCTTCATGTCATGACGGACTTTACTGCGCTTCTTCCAGGGCACGGCAATCATCCAGTCGATATAACCGCGAACCACAGTGGCTTCGGCAGACATCGGCGACATCATCTTGAGCTTATTAAGCTCCGCCTGGGCCTTTTCTTTGGCCTCAGCAGGCATACCCGCATCATCAATCTTTTGTTTCAGTTCATCGAGTTCATTGGGTGTCTCATCCATATCACCCAACTCTTTCTGAATAGCTTTCATCTGCTCATTCAGATAGTACTCTCGCTGACTGCGCTCCATCTGTTTTTTGACGCGGCCACGAATTTTCTTTTCAACCTGCAGGAAATCCAGCTCACCCTGCATAATACCAATCAGGTATTCGAGACGCTCACCCAGGTCTTCGACTTCAAGCACCTTTTGCTTGTCTTCGATTTTCATGGGCATATGAGCAGCAACGGTATCAATCAGCTTGGAAGGCACCGTAATACCTGCCAGCGAAGTCAGAACTTCCGAAGGCACTTTCTTGCTCAGCTGAACATACTGTTCAAACTGTGACATCAATGAGCGAATAAGAACTTCTGACTCTCGATCACCCACTTCCGGCTCAAGCATTTCCTGAGCTTCAGCCGTCACTAAATCATTGTCTTCATTCAGGTGGTTGATAGCGACACGGCTTTCACCCTCTACCAACACCTTCACAGTACCATCAGGCAGCTTGAGTAACTGCAAAATACTGGCGACTGTACCTACCTGAAAAATATCATTCACGGCAGGATCATCCACCTGGGCATTTTTCTGAGCCACCAGGAGGATCTTCTTATCTTGCTCCATAGCCAGATCAAGGGCCTGTATTGATTTATCACGCCCAACAAACAGCGGAATTACCATGTGCGGATAAACCACCACATCCCTGAGAGGTAGCAATGGCAGCTCAAAGGGCTCTGACAGATGCAAAGTATCGTTGTTATCCATGACTCAGTCCCCTTTACGGCATTTCGACTTACATGACCCCGGTATTATAAAAGCTCCGGAATAGCTTAAAACGGGCTGCGTTTATGGTGACGGCAGAACCGTTTGCTTAAGGGTTAAGATGCTTCTTTTTTGCGGAAATTACAATAGTGTTTATTGCTTCAAACTATGGTAAATTGGTACGAATCGGACGATCCCTCAATCATTATCTCTCGCCTGACTTCCAGCGTCTCCACGTTAACTCAGACCTTATCTTAAAAAATACATACGCCTGACAATAATAGTCAGGGACGTTAGCACCGGCCTTAAAAAATCGAAAAACCACAAGACTTACACCCTAAAACCGCACGACATCAATCAGAATGCTTGAAGCCCGCTCACCTTTACCGCTTTAGATTAAACACAATATACCCATCGCCTTTCAAGATGCTACGTTGTTGCCAGCGTTCGCTCACCCTGATCACCTACTACTTGCAGGCTCACAGGGCTTCGCTCACTTGTCGCCTGGTAGCATCTTGAAATCCAATGGGTATAGACGACTACCGGCAGAAAATAAGAATCCTAGTCCAACTTCCGATAAAAAATCACACCCCAAAAAAGCAAAAAGCCCTGCATTAAGCAGGGCTTTTATTCAGACAACCTCAGGAGAATCAGCCGTTATCAGGCAGAGCCTTCTGGGCTTCTGTATTCTCATAAATCAATAGTGGTTCAGACTTACCTTCAATCACAGAAGAATCAATGACCACTTTGGACACAGTCTTCTCAGAAGGAATATCGTACATGGATTCCAGAAGAACACCTTCAAGAATAGAACGCAGACCACGAGCTCCGGTCTTGCGCTCCATGGCTTTTTTGGCCACGGCCTGCAGAGCATCTTCACGGAAGTCAACATCCACACTCTCCATCTCAAACAGTTTCGCATACTGCTTGGTCAGGGCATTCTTCGGCTCGGTCAGAATACGCACCAGCGCTTCTTCATCCAGCTCTTCCAGCGTAGCAATAACGGGCAGACGTCCGATAAATTCAGGAATCAGACCGAACTTCACCAGATCTTCCGGCTCAACCTCTTTAAAGGTCTCGCTCAAATCCTTCTTGTCGTCCTTGCTCTTCACTTCAGCAGAGAAGCCAATTCCACCTTTGTCAGTACGATCCCGGATCACCTTGTCCAAGCCCGCAAAAGCACCGCCACAAATAAACAGGATATTGGAGGTATCTACCTGCAGGAACTCCTGCTGGGGATGCTTGCGCCCACCCTGTGGTGGTACAGAAGCTACCGTACCTTCAATCAACTTGAGCAGAGCCTGCTGAACACCTTCACCGGAAACATCACGGGTGATAGAAGGGTTATCAGACTTTCTGGAGATCTTGTCGATTTCATCAATGTAGACAATACCCACCTGGGCTTTTTCTACATCATAGTCACACTTCTGAAGCAGCTTCTGGATGATATTTTCAACATCCTCACCCACATAACCCGCTTCAGTCAGCGTAGTCGCATCAGCAATGGTGAACGGTACGTTCAACAACCTTGCCAGCGTCTCAGCCAACAGTGTTTTACCACTACCCGTAGGTCCGAGCAGCATAATGTTACTCTTACCGAGCTCTACGTCGTCTTTTTTCTTGTCACCGTAACGCAGACGCTTGTAGTGGTTATAAACAGCCACCGACAACACTTTCTTAGCGCGCGGTTGACCGATCACATATTCGTCGAGAATATCCTTGATTTCCCGGGGTGTCGGCAACTTGTCGGAGGAAGTCTCGGTTTCGCTGTCCTGAATCTCTTCACGGATGATGTCATTGCAAAGATCAACACATTCATCGCAAATAAATACGGAAGGGCCGGCAATGAGCTTGCGAACCTCATGCTGACTTTTTCCGCAGAAAGAGCAATACAGCAACTTACCGTTATCTTCACCCTTGCCGCTAGTTTCGTCGGTCATTCGATTACCCTGTTGTAGGAACAACACCTGTCATAAAAAACAAGATGCAGGCATTGGGGCGTATTTTCAAGTGTCAAACAGGAGAAATTACAGAAAAACAGTCAACCGGAAGCCAGTCAAACCGATTTTTCCTGCATCAGGCAGAAACAGTCATGAATGAAAAGTACTTCTGTCACAGCCAAGCACATATCAATACCGGCATTACGTTGACTGCTTCCATGAAAGCACCACCTGGCAACCTTCATCTATTCTAATAGATTTTTGCCAGATGGCATTTCAGACTCTGGGTCACTTGTCAGTCGGGACCCGACTGCTCAGCACCTTGTCAATCAGGCCGTATTCCATTGCCTGCTCAGCACTCATGAAATTATCACGATCAGTATCTTTTTCCACTACTTCCATGGGCTGCCCGGTATGCTTGGCCAGCACCAGATTCAGACGCTCTTTGATGGTCATGATTTCCTGGGCGTGAATGGCAATATCAGATGCCTGCCCCTGAAAACCACCCAATGGCTGGTGAATCATTACTCTGGAATGTGGTAATGCATATCGCTTGCCTTCAGCGCCAGCTGCCAGAAGCAGAGACCCCATGCTGCAAGCCTGACCAATACACATAGTGGAAACGTCTGGTTTAATAAACTGCATGGTGTCATAAATTGACATGCCTGCAGTTACAGAACCACCCGGAGAGTTGATATAGAGATGAATATCCTTGTCAGGATTCTCTGATTCCAGGAACAGCAGCTGAGCCACGACCAGATTGGCCATGTGATCCTCAACCTGACCCACCAGGAAAATAACTCGTTCCTTGAGCAGACGTGAATAGATGTCGTAAGAACGCTCACCCCTGGCGGACTGCTCAACGACAATAGGTACCAGGCCGGAATTGGTGATTGCTACGGATTGCGTTTCGATCAGTCTGGACATGTCCTGTCTAAACTCCTTACCAAGTCGAAGAGGAACGACCCGCATCAGGAGCCTGACCGGAAATAAACAGCTCGGCCTAAAACCCAGAAAGAACGGTCAGCTTCTCCACTGAATTTGATTAAATAGATTAACTATTCGCACCAATCCTGTGGAGAAGCTGACTCGTTCTACTGAGCTTTATGCTCGAGCGCAATTCCCGGTCAGGCTCCAGCGGGTCGCGTAACGTGTCATGGTTTAACCTGAATAATGCCTCACCTTATGGTGACCAACATTATCAACGCGCACAAGGCGTTTATACGGCAGCGCGCGCCAAAACCTTAGACGACACTCTACCCTCAGGCCTGCTCTTCTTCAGAAGCTTCAGCTTCTTCAGCCGCTGCAGGCTTGATCGCATCCTGATAGCTGCATTCGCTTTCAGAAACCTTGGCTGCTTCAAGAACAGTATCTACTACCTGCTCTTCCAGAACAACATACTTAACCTGAGACAGCTGCTCTTCGTTGCTGTAGTACCAGTCAACAACCTGCTGAGGCTCCTGGTAAGCAGAGGCCATTTCTTCGATCATGGTGCGAACGCGATCGTCATCAACCTTGATTTCACGCTGCTTAACGATTTCGCCCACCAGAAGACCCAAAGCTACACGCTTCTTGGCATCCTTTTCGAACAGTTCAGCCGGCAATTGCTTAGGATCAAAACCACCCTGTGCACCACCAAACTGCTGAACAGCCTGCTCACGCATGCGGTCAATTTCCTGAGCAACCAGCGGAGAAGGCACTTCGACTTCATGGGTAGTCAGAAGACCATCCATCACCTGGTTCTTAACCTTGCCTTTGATAGCTTGACGCAGTTCACGTTCCATATTCTTGCGAACTTCAGTACGGAAAGCTTCTTCTCCGCCTTCAGTCACACCAAAACGCTCAAAGAATTCATCATTCAGTTCTGGCAACGCAGTCGCCTGTACCTGATGAACCTTGCACGCAAACTCAACAGCCTGACCCTTCAGTTCTTCAGAGTGATAATCTTCAGGGAAGGTCAACTCCAGAGTTTTCTCTTCGCCTGCAGACACACCTAGCAGACCGTCTTCAAAGCCAGGAATCATGCGACCAGAGCCCAGCTCCAGAGTAGAGTTTTCAGCCTTGCCGCCAGCAAACTCTTCACCGTTCTGCTCTCCTGAAGCAAAGGTACCCACGTAATCAAATACGATCTGGTCACCCTGTTCAGCAGCGCGCTCTACATCTTCAAAGGTTTTGCTCTGGCTACGCAGAGTTTCGACCATTTCGTCGATGTCAGCATCGGAAACTTCAGCGACTGGACGCTCAATTTCAACACCGCCGAAATCACCCACTTCGATCTCTGGATAAACTTCAAAGGTAGCTACGAATTCAAAATCCTTACCTTCCTCGTCGCCTTTAGGCTCAACACGAGGAGCACCCGCTGGATTCAGACTTTCCTGGGTAACCGCTTCTACAAATGCCTGTTGCATCTGCTCACCGAGTACTTCTTGACGAGCACCCAGTCCATAGCGACGCTTAACGACCTTCATAGGTACCTTGCCAGGACGAAAACCGTCCAGGCGAACACGACGAGACAGATCTTGCAGTCGCTTATTAATTTCCCCGTCGATTTTGTCAGCAGGGATTGTAATTGTCAGGCGACGCTCCAGACCGGAAGTCGTTTCTACGGAGACTTGCATTTGCGTTCCTCAATAAAACCTGAGTTGCCGTACGTATGGAACAAAGGCACATAGACTAGCAAAAGTACTTATAGGTTGCACCTTAATCACACAAACAGACTATCTACCCCTCTCACGCCTCACCAGAACCCTGGGACTGCGGACTAGCGGCAGACAAACTGCCCGACTAAACAAGCTGTTTTTCCAATACAAAAACGGGGATAAGCAAGCTTATCCCCGTATCGTCAACTGGTGCGGATGGAGAGACTCGAACTCTCACGCCTTGCGGCACTGGTACCTAAAACCAGCGTGTCTACCAATTCCACCACATCCGCTTACAGCACTTTACTGATGCTGCTTAACTCTTATCAGGCCAAGGCCTTTTTAAACTGGGGTGGACGATGGGGTTCGAACCCACGACCACCGGAATCACAATCCGGGGCTCTACCAACTGAGCTACGCCCACCAGCACTAACCGACTCACAGAGACAGTTAATTATGGCGCGCCCGGCAGGATTCGAACCTGCGACCATCCGCTTAGAAGGCGGATGCTCTATCCAACTGAGCTACGGGCGCATCATGAGTTACCACTCAATTAAAACATTACAACATTTTAACCAGTGATTGAAATGGTCGGGGTAGAGAGATTCGAACTCCCGACATCCTGCTCCCAAAGCAGGCGCGCTACCAGACTGCGCTATACCCCGAAAATGAACAACCTTTACGTTAATTCATTCTGCCGCTTGTTGCAGCGCGGCGAATATTACCCAGAACAAGATGTCTCGTCAACGTCGTTTTAACTCTCATATTTGAGTAGCCAATAACTTGCCGCACTTGAGATCCGCCTCACCTCGAACGGCAACTAATTTAACACAGGAGTACCAAGCTGACCAGAGACCAAATCGTCATTTTTACAACCTAAATCAAATACCTATGTCATCTACAGCCAATACTGCCCCATAGCCGCCTTATTGATATATGAAGTTGTATGCTTAATAAAGCAGCTCATCTGAAACCTGGCACACCGAACACTGGCCGGATTATATTCAAACACCGCATATTAATCGGTTAAGGCTATTCAATTCATGAACAACGGAGGACTTCCATGATAAAATGAGGAACTCGTCCGCTTAACAGGCATCCACCAAAAACCATGACCGCTAGAATCATTGACGGCAAGGCCATTGCCGCAAAACTGAAAGATTCCATTGCTGAACGTGTTAAACAACGGGTTGAACAAGGACTCAGAGTACCGGGGCTTGCCGTTATTTTGCTGGGTGACGACCCGGCTTCACAGGTATACGTGGGCAAAAAGAGAAGCGACTGCGAACGCGTTGGCTTCCACTCTGTTTCTCACGACCTGCCTGCTTCAACCAGCGAAGCAGATTTATTAAACCTGATTGACCAGCTGAATGAAGACCCCGTCATTGATGGTATTCTCGTACAACTCCCTCTGCCAGAGCATATCAATTGCGATCTCGTCATCGAGCGCATTCGTCCCGATAAGGACGTGGATGGTTTCCACCCTTACAATATAGGTCGACTGGTTCAACGTATTCCCATGCTGCGCCCTTGCACACCAAAAGGTGTCATGACGCTGCTGGAAAGCACCGGTGAACCGATTCGCGGCAAGAATGCCGTGATTGTTGGAGCCTCCAACATCGTTGGCCGCCCCATGACCATGGAACTGCTGCTGGCAGGCTGCACTACAACAACGGCTCACCGCTTCACTCACGATCTGGATAAAGTAGTAGGTGAAGCTGAAATTCTGGTGGTTGCCGTTGGCAAACCCGGACTGGTCAAAGGAGAATGGGTCAAAGAAGGCGCTATTGTGATCGACATTGGCATCAACCGTATGGACGACGGTCGGCTGGTAGGCGACATTGGATTCGAAACCGCACAACAGAGAGCCAGCTGGATTACTCCAGTGCCTGGTGGCGTTGGCCCCATGACCGTCGCCACCCTGCTGGAAAATACACTTTACGCTGCAGAACACCTTCACAAGTAACCGCAACAATATTTGAAAAGCTCTGATTGACAGGCCGGAGCTTTTCAAGCCTGACCATCCCCCTCTAGTTCTGTATCGAACCACTGCATGGCTTAAAGGCATCCGAGCTCACGAGTTCTCCCCAAATCATCTCAACCCAACAAGGATTATCTATAAAGGGATTTCTATTGCCCTGAAATAGAAAAGCTTCGTCATTTCTGGCCCGCTCAAAGTCGCTCACCGGGTCGGAGCGATGCCAGACAAGAAAGGTTTCCAACTGCCAGGGTTTATAAACCAATGGCACTGACTTAAGGTTACAGCCCAGAGATATCAAGGCTTGCCCGAGAAGAAAAACGACTATAGAAGTCAATGGATACTTACTCTCCTTGAGCAAGCCATGACCAAGTGTAGCCCAGAGTTCCTGTCACTCGCTGATGACTGTCTTCGCCAATTTGCCCAAACAGGTAATGATGCATTGTCGTCGATCCTTACGCCTCAGCATCTTAACGCTTTTCAAGCCAGCCATTCAGGCTTCAGAGCCAGAGACTTCCCTCCCACCAAAACCTTAACTTTGTTCATGAGGCAAGTTGCCAGCAATACCAAGTCATGCCGACATGCCCTTATTGATGAGGCCAGGGATCAGGTTGTCAGAGGTAATAAGCCATCCAGCACTGAAACCAGCGCGTATACCAAAGCACGACAGCGGTTAACGGAAGTGTCAAAACGCCGGATCCTGATCACTGACGGCTCAACACTTTTAATGCCAGACACCGAGAAAAACCATAATGAATACCCACAGCCGAGCACCCAAAAAAAGGGCTTGGTTTCCCCATCCTTAGAATTCTTGTTTTGATGTGCCTGGGCAGTGGTGCACTGCTGGATTTTGCAGTAGCCCCCTATGAAGGCAAAGAAAAAGGGGAGCAAGCCTTACTCAGAAAACTGCTGTTTCTTATTTGACCACCCCCTGTTCGGGCTGAGCCTGTCGAAGCCCAGAGCCACCACCCTTCGACAGGCTCAGAGTGAACGGAGTTCATGTTTTAATCGGGAAGTTATTTCAAGACAAATCCCTAGGAGGCTGTCCGAGAATAGGTCAACGAGAGCGGCAATGAGCTTTTATAATTCAAACATGGGCAAAAAATAACCGCCTTTATGCGGGATTTTTCCCATTTTGGCAGATTTACACCTTCTCCTGGCCTTTATGCCGCTTTTTTAACCTTTTCCAAATCTTCAAGGCGGACTGATCCCGTTGAGACCGCCTTCACAAATTTTTTGAAATTATGAGCTGTGCATACCAATGAGAACTCGGCCTCAACTTTCTCCTTCCCTCGCAGGTTGAAGCCCCTGAATCCAGAGTTCTTTATCTGACCAAACGGCGGCTCTGCTATCACCTTGCGACGCTCATAGATGCTTTTCGCCTCGGTTGTCTCCATTTTTTTAGTCATGGCCTGACGTGCAACTTCAAATTTGTCTGTACGAATGACACGCCCCGCACTTTTCTTCGAACCGCTACATCTGAAGCGATAAGGGCACTTCTTGCATACATCCTTATTTGCTCTGTAACTCTTTCTCTTGGCTTTACTGGCAGGGTCGGTAACCATCTGTTCGCCCGCCGGACAGATAAACACATCTGATTCTATCTCGTATGTAAAATCTGCTTTGACAAATTTTCGATCGCTGTCTTCAAGGTCATCCGTAGCCGGCTTTTCTTCTCTGTCGGTAGCGATATAACTGTCTATTCCGTGCTCATCCACAGCATGCAGGTTTGGCCCTGAAAAGTAACCATTATCCATGCTCCACATACCTACAACTGCATCATCAATGGCTTCTGTCAGCGCCTGAAGCGCAGGTTCAACTTCCTGCACATCGTTGGCGTGCTGGCTGATATGCTGGCCAACAATGATCTGGTGATCGGCATCAACATTAATCTGAGCGTTGTAGCTGTAATCACAGTAACCTTTCTTGGTCATCATCCGGGCATCATGATCTGCAAAACTAATCTGCTTTTTGTCGTCTATTGGTTCGTCCGGGTTCAGGGCTTTCTCTCGTTCTTCGAGGGCTTTTTTGGCTACCCTGATTTTCTTTAACCGCTCTTCTTTGAACTGGAGGTCTTCAGG
>NZ_JOKH01000006.1:50085-59827 GCF_000722635.1 Endozoicomonas numazuensis
CTAGGAGGCTGACCGAGAATAGCGTCCGAGCATAAAATTCAGTAGAACGAGTCAGCTTTTTCACTGGATTTGTGCGAATAGTTGACCTATTTAAGCAAATCCAGTGGAAAAGATGGCCGTTCTTTCTGGATTTTAGGCCGGACTGTCTATTCTCGGTCAGCCTCCTAGCACCTCGTCCTGAGCCATTTAATACCAATTGATAACCTATCGGTCAGGTTTATATGCAGCGTTCCGGTCATTCATCCTGTCCGGCTTACCAGTTGAAATCCTGGCAAGTGGGTCAATCAATTTCGATATTTCAGGCAGACGAAACCATTCCCCAAGATTTTATGAGAAAATCATCAGATTATCCCTATTTAGTGGGTTGAGTATTCCCCTGAATCTATTAACTGTCGTACAAGTCTGGCACTGCAGGATACAGCCTCTTGAACTTTATCCGAGCGTGTTCAGCGGTGAAGCGCCAATCCATGGTAGCCTTACTCTCGTTACGCTTATCCTTCCAGGCATTGTCGGCTCAGGATGCTGAGTTCAATCTCTGCCATATCCAGCCAACTACCTCAAGCCCTTCTTCGACAAGCCGTTGCCGGAGGCGAGTGATTGTCTGAGGCCTGATATGAAAGGCTTTGGCAACTTGATCATGCGTCAGGGGGTCATTATTTTCATCGATAGCCAGAAGAATATTAGCGTTACGCTTCTTGTACTGTGCAACCCTTGGCTTCTCTTGCTTGATCAGTTCCTCAAGCATTGAACGCTTGTCCTCATTGAGCCGAACATGATATCAGTTTTGCAGAAAATGAGATGAAAGTAATTGCACAAGTTTCTGCATAAGCATATATTCAGTCGGGCAGTCTGCTGGTCTGGCCTTCACAAAAAAACAGCTAACAAAAACCCATATAATCGGCTTATCGTAAAATAATACCAATCGTGCTTTCTAACTACCGGCATGAGCATGGCAAGCTGGACACCAGAACAAGACGAAATGACGGGTAATAGCTAGGCTATTGCGAGGAGCTCCAACGCAGGGCTGGAGTTCCAATTGCCAGCGCAATAGCGTAGTTAGAAAGTACGATTGGTATAATCTATCTCTTCAGAATTATGTCAGTCTGTAAGATCAGGGAGATTCGTTAAGTCAATAATTGCTTTGAAATAAATATTGTTATCGTTAATAAAGTGACCATTTATTCCGAACACCTCGTCAATCCTGACAAACTTTGGCATGCCGCTGGCTCTATTCATGTCTGCTGATGGATATTTTTTCGGTTTCTGGAAACTGCTTGACGTTGTGTCAGGCATAAATCTTTCAGTAATATGGCGACGCTGCCCTGTGCTATCCACGAGCCTGAGAGTGACTCTTTGATTAAACGGCCAGGGAAGAAGGTCATCATACTCCCCTCTCATAATTGTAAAAAATAATGAAATATGTGTATTTTTGCCAGAGCCATCGCCATTTAAATACACCCGCAGGCACATTTTGTAACCAAATCTGGAGCTATAAAACGGCGCCGAATAAAGGGAAAGTGTCCGACCGTTAACTGCCTCCTGTCTGCGCCGGATTACTTCTGGTATTTTCCAAGTGAACTGACCATTGTAAGAGGTTGCTTGCAGGATTTCCACTAGCCTGCCCAGCTCGAAAGCGTCATTCTGTAGTTCTAACAATGAGCTTTCCAGGTAACCAATTTGTTGCGCTTGAAAGGGACTTGACCAAGGACTGGTGTTAGACATAAACTCCGCCATTTGGAGTTTCAAGCTTTTTACATCTTGCATCAGAGCATTCACGAACTTCTGGTTTTTCGCAAGGCTTTGATCAAGTATTAATTGTTCGGCCTCGCCCTGTTTGGCTGACTCTTCCAGCTGGGAAACCCTTTGGGTTAACTTCGCTACTTTTAGTTCTTTTTCTCGTTCATTAAGCTCCATGGCCCAGTCATCGAGAAGTTCACTATCCAGACTTACCGTAAAATGCGTGTTATCCTGCTTCAACTTCTGATTGAGTAAGGGATACATTTTGTTTCTATTTACATCAATCAGGTACCATGTTGAGCTGCTCATGGCGCTTTTAAGTGATTTGCCTATCGCTTTATCTTCAAAGGCTATAGATTCATCGGGTTTAGAGAGGGGTTGCTCATGGGCAGTATGCTTGTGTGAGTATGAGGGGCTATCTGTTACTACCGCTTGAAACAAGGGCTTCATGGATGCCAGCATAATACTGCCATCTTGCTGCATAACTTTAACCTCTACGGAAGCCTGCTTATCGCAGAAGTCTATCTTGGGCGTGATTAGCTTTTGCTGATCAGGAGGAAATTGATCTATACCACAGGACTTTACTTCAGAATGAAATGCCATCACCAGTCCTGGTTCGTTGGTTTTGGTGAGGGCGTAACGACCAGAATTAAGTCCTTTGGGGAGGGCATCGTCGTTGAGGTCCATAATAATTATGGTTGTATCAGATGCTCCTGAAGTCAAACTGCTGGCTGAACTCTGAATGCTGGCAGGTGTGGTAATGCTTCCATCTGATGGCTCAGAGCTCTGAGAGCTCTCAGAGCTCAGGCTGGATAATCCGGCAATCAAATGATCAGCCACTATCTGCCCATCTGAACTGTCGCCGCCAATATTCGCGAAGCAAGCGCTGAGTTCATGGCCGATATTAACTCGCTGGGCTTTTGCCTGACTCACAAGCCATTCGATTGGTGTGTTTCCCTGCCCCTCAATGGGGGGAGGTGAGTCACCCATGTTGATGCTGATCCGACAAGGAGAGTCATCTTCTATAACGTTATGAAACGAAAGTTGTTCTTCCAATGTGCTTTCTTCTCTCTCTTGCTTCTGTTTTTCTATTGCTTGTAGAAGAGCTGTTTCATGACCGGCTGATATTGAGTCTTTCCCTTCGCTGTCAGAAAAAAACCAACTGCCTAACAAGTTTATGACCATTGAATGAATATAAGTAAGAGGTTCTTTGTCTGGACTCTGTTTCAGAAGTTCGTCAAGTTCGGGGGGAGTAATCAGTGATTTGTGAGTGAATTCAGGCGCTATGTCAATTGATTCGCCACGTATAGGGATATCAGACATGAGCTTGCTAACTGATACAGCCGCTAACACAGAGCTTGCCACTTGCCACCCCCAGCCTGAGGACTGGCCGAGAACTTGTGACTTATATGCATAAACTGGGCTGGTTAGTAGAAAAAAGCTGAGAATAAAGATAAAACTGCGGCAATATATATTCATTGTTAGTTACCTCTGTACACGAAAAAAAAGTGAGCTGACAAAATTTCTGCTATGAAACCTAGTGTCAAAACAATCGTTTCAAGCAGTCATGAATTCCATCAGCTCACTCACCGAACAGTTTAAACCCTATCTCAAGTGGCACAAGTTACACCTTGATATTCTTTCTATTCTCATAGTGGCGATCATCAAGTAGAAAGGAAAAGAGGAAAAAATGGAAAAGGACATCCACAAAAACACATACAACAAACTTGAATACCGCCCTAGCCCAAATCTCCCTGATCAGCTCAAATCTTCCTTACTGGAATACCCGTAAAGACCATTAAACAATAGTTAAAACGCTGAAATCACTTTTGCAGGAACAGTGAACCCTCTCACAAATAGATTTCAGCAAGAATTCGACGCATGAGACTTAAGAATTGAGTCAGCACGCCTTGAATAAACGACTGCAGATATGTAACCCCTGGAGCCATTGCTGCCCTGTATTGAGTGCGTATGCCTTCATGGCTTTTAGTCTACCTGCCGCTCGATAGAATCGATTGTTCCAGCTCATGGTTTTCAGCCACTCATCAGGATCGATTTCAAGCCTGGTCAGAATAGGAGGTGCACCTTCTGGAATAGAGCCCTTCTTATCGGCTCTTACCACTCTGCCACTCCAGTCGACCAGCTCTAGATAGTCATGAAGAATATAAGGCAAAGCCTCATCCGGATTTTGTCCCTGACACTGAAATGCTTTCAGCATAGAAGGCTGCTTGATGTCTGCTGCACCAGCAGTTTTTCCGATGCGTTTCTGAATAGAGGTATAGTCTGACTGCTCAGGCGTGGGTGCCAGTTTTGCCCGAATAGGATTCAAATCCACATACGCCATACAAGTCAGTAATGCTGCCTCATCCAGTAACGCCTGACTTTTAAAGCGCCCTTCCCAGAATCGACCTTTACAACCATCTTCCTTATTGGCTTCACGAGCCAGGTATTCGTTTAGACAACGCATAAACCAGCTCACACTCTTCAAGCGAAGACGATACTCATCCACATATTCGTCAACACGACTGAGTTCCGAGCTGCTCAGACTGGCTCTGCTCATATAACGTTGTACCAGCATCGGGCCTGTAAAAAGGGTAGTCCAGCGCTGCAGCACTTCATCACGGCTCCAGCTTTCAACATCTCTGCTGTTGATGTGAAGTACCACATGATAATGATTAGACATTACAGCATAAGCACAGACTTCAATGGCAAAGATGGAAACCAGTGCCTGCAAGCGGTCAACCACCCACTGCCGGCGATGCTCAAAACTCTTGCCGGTCAGATGATCCTCACCACATAAGTAAGCCCTGCGAACACAGCGAGCCATGCAGTGATAGTATGGTGTCGATCCTGGATCAATCAGACTGCTGCGGGCTCGGGTCATGGGATCTCCTGTTGGAAAGAAAAAATCAGAAACAGGAGAAAAATAGTCCAACCAGTCGGTTAGTCAAATTTGTGGATGTCCCACCGACGAACTGGAAGCATTTGTTAGGTGCGCTTGCCAGATTGTTATTCAATATATTTAAACACCATATATTATCGCTCTGTAGAGAATTTTATATATAAATTCAACATATTATGAAATAAAGGATGTAATCATGCCGCCAGACAACAACGCCAGCGTTTCATCTATTGCTGTTCTTCTTCAAAGTATTGAAGAAAGTAGTTCTGATCCGTCTTTTGTTAAAGATATTAGTCAATGGATAGACGCTTTAATTGAAGAAAATAAATCTACAAGAACACCTTGTATATCTTTTGCTTCGCCTTTTGCAAACTATTTCGATGAATCTTTTCTTAACATTTCATACTTCGTAATAGTTGATAAACTCCCTTCTCCTGAACACCCTTTATTTGAGGAATTTATAAAGAAAAATAATTTGGGAGGAATTACATATAGAGACACCTATTTTTTACTGGATGAAAATAAAGATGATCTGCAATATCATTTCCATGAATTAGTTCATGTTTTACAATGGAATATACTTGGTGATGAAAGTTTTATTCTTAAATATTTTCAAGAGATAAAAAAACATGGGTATGAGAACTCTCCAATAGAAAAAGTTGCACTAGAACTTGTAAATTTATTTGCACAAAAAGAAGAAGTAAATAATTTAGCATACTATGTAGAATCCAGGCTCAGATTAAGCACCTAATCGGGATAGGGCGGAGCCTCGCGACTCCGCTCCTCCCACACCACGAGCCGTACGGATCACGTAGCATCGCGGTTCAAATTACTGTTGTTTATCTTGTCGCCATTTCTGGCAACCCCAAGTTCCTGAAATATCTATTCGGCAGTGCTCTGGTGAGTGCCGGACTACCACTTAAACGCCAGACCCCATGCGCCGACTTCGCTGTATTCCAAGCTAGAAATCGATCAACTCCCAGTCGCCTGAGCATTCGGTAACCTTTGCTTCCCCACCGCTTCAAGATATAACACCGCAATCGTCGTCGAATCCATTTATCCAGATCCCGCAGTCCCCGCCGACTGAACGTAAACCCAAGGAAGTTGCACTCCCAAGGGCGTCCTACCGCACTCTTTTGGGTATTCACTGTGAGCCTCAGTGAGGCTCCAACAAAGCGTTGCAAGCTGCTCATTACACGTTTTCCCGCTGTCTCGCTTTTGACGAATACCATAAAATCGTCTGCGTAGCGGGCAAAGCGAAGCTGCCGCTTTTCCAGCTCCCAATCCAGATTGTTCAGCACTACGTTTGAAAGGACAGGCGACAGGGGAGCACCCTGTGGTACACCTTTCAGACTGGCTTGCTTGATTCCATTAATACAGACACCGGCTTTCAGATAACGGTTGATTAACCGCAACAGCATGTCATCCTTATGATGAGCCTTGAGTTGCGTCATCAGCAGGTCATGATTCACCTTATCGAAGAACGCCTCAAGATCACAATCTACAACCCAGTTATATCCTTCCCGTATCGTGTCCTGAACATATCCAATAGCCTGATGAGCATTCCGGCGGGGACGAAATCCATAACTGTTGTTATGGAAATCCACCTCCCATTCTTCCTGCATTATCTGGGCTATGGCCTGTTGAATCAGGCGGTCGAGAGCAGTTGGGATACCCAGTTTACGTTTGCGTCCATCCGGTTTGGGGATTTCCACACGCAAAACGGGTTTGGACTGGTAGGTTCCTTCTGCCAGTTGCTGCCGGATTTTCGACCAGTGTTGCTTCAGGAAATCTAGAAGTTCGTCAACGGTCATACTGTCGACGCCAGCGGCTCCTTTATTACGTTGAACCTGTTTCAGTGCGCGGATCAGATTATTCCTGTCCAGTACCCGCACCATCAAAGATGAACAAAAGGTGCTTCTTTTCAATGAAGAGTGGTTCAATCGGGTCTCCCGTTTCCTGTTCATCCTCCAGATTATCCAGAGACAACAATAGTTGTTTAACAGATGCCATCCGAAACCACTTCTCCGACGATTACTCTCCGAAATTTGTTCAGGCCTTCAGTAGCGAGAGGCCACTTACTATGCCTTCTGCTGACTTCTGCACTGCAGTCACACAGAATTGCTTCTGTGTCAGTTGCTCCTTCAACACAGTGCAGATCTCCCGAGGTAAGACACTTAACTTTCATCACGTAGACGCCCAATTTATAAAACGTATCCCGATTGCAGATGGACGACTGCATGGATGCAGGAGGTAGGGCGACGCAGGATGCCAAAGCCGAGGGCTTAATGGTCACATTAGCTGCGCTGTAGCGTACTCAATAACGAATATGCTTCTTTTAGCAAAACAGATCTTTCTTCTATTTCTCGGACTGCCAGAAGCTCGTGATAAATTTCTATGTAACGCTTTCTTATGCGCCTAAATTCAAGTGAATTGTAACATTCCCTCATCCATTCTATTTCAGTTTTGCTGATGCTTTCCTTTACTTCTTTTGGCAGGTCATCAACATAATCTAAGTAATGAAAATTAGTTGAATGCCAAATTTTATATTCTTTTTCGAGATTCTCTCCGATTACGTGTGGAATTAAGTAAAGATTTGAAAGCATAAGTTCAGCAAGCATAAATCTTGCTTCAACGGTTTTATTTGCTCGATACAAACCAAGAGACCAACATAGTTTTTGGATTGGTTCTCCTACATCATCTGGAAATTCCTCGTTATACCATCCTACATATTCTTCAAATTTATCTAAATCATTTAGAACAAAATATAAGCTGAACAGAATATACCGTTTGCCACTTCCATCGTTTATAAACCCAATCTCTTTCTTCTCCTTTTTCATGGATGATTTATAGCTCGAAATTCTAGATTTAAGTTTTTTCTCTGTCTCAGGAAATATAAACATTTTCTTTCTCACAATTTGCGAATGATGAGTAGCAGCTAACGCTTGCTTCAGCCGCCGCCGAAGGCGGTCGGTTGGAGGGGCGAAGCCCCGGAACGAACTGGAAGCATTTGTTAGCTGCGTTTTAATGTTGATGTGATTTTAATCTATGCTTCAGTATCAAATAATCAATTTTACATTTAAGGATGGTAGTCATTTGAAGCATTCGTACCACACACTTTTAATGGTTTTAGCAACACTTTATATCATGAAGGCTTATCCTGCTGAAATATCAGTTTTAGAGGAAACTAGACAGGCGCAGTCATTGACAATATTTTCCCCTACGGTTTGTGATCAGCCCTCTATCAGAGATGATGTAGTGCATGTTAACTTCGAATTTTATTTACCCATAACAGATGATGTGAACCTTATTGACGATTTTAATTCAATTGATTTTTCGGAAGCCCTCCCTCATCAATTAATAACTAAAATTACAGAAGAACATAGTGAACGTGAACAAATTTACTCATTTAACAATGTCAGACTCAAAAAAATGCAAAGCTCATCTGACTTTGGAGTTCCTTTCACATTTACCTTAGGAGAGGGAAAAGCTATCAAAGGATTTGAACAAGGTTTATACAATATGTGTATTGGTGAACAAAGAGTCCTTATCATTCCCCCCGAATTAGCATATGGAGCTTCTGGGATTTCTGGTTTTATTCCTCCTGAGTCAACAGTTATTTTTCATGTTCATTTAGTAAAGATTGAGAGAAGAGTTCCAAAGCAACTTAGATTAGATTGAAAGGTTTTGTTGAGCAGCTAACGCTAAGTTGTGGGGTGCCGCCGAAGGTGGTGTCCCAGCCAGCTGGCTGGCGAACACCAACGCCTTGTTATGTGCGTTTTCTATGTTTACTTTTGGTCTGCTGGATGATTAATACCATCATAGGTTGGAATACCCTGAATTTTTAGTGGATTAATTTCTTCCAAGCAAGCGACATTGAATCCATATTGTGTTGGGTTTGACCTACGCTGATGGTGCGTATAAATGCCACAATTAGAGCAGAAGAAGTGCTTTGCTGTTCTCGTATTGAACTGATATAACTTCAAGCATTCTTCGCCCTGAAGAATATTTATAGCAGACAGTGAAACAGAAGCAGCAATAGCACCTCGTCTTCTGCACATAGAACAATCACAGCGTCTTACGTCTACCAAACCCTCAGGTAAATTCAGCTCAAACTGAACAGATCCACAATGACAAGAACCTTTGTGTTTCTCTTGAACTTCTACACCATCAACACTTTTTAGATTTATTGTCATGCTTGATTCCTTGCGTGAGCACATAACAGCCTACATATACGACTCAATGTCGCATAACATATTATCTGAGGGAAACACGACATTCACCAGACCCATTGAAAAGGAAAGAAAGAAAAAGAAAAGCAAAAGAAAGAAAAGGACATCCACAAAAACACAATCAGACTGCTGCGGGCTCGGGTCATGGGTACTCCTGCTACAAAGATAAAAATCAAAGACAGGAGAAAAGTAGTCTAACCGGTCGGTTAGTCAAATGTAATCGCCGTAAAGGGTTGATTCACCTACAGTTTTCAGAAAACCTTCAGTTCATCACCCCTCCGACACAGATCCGTACATGCACTGCTAATGCATACGGCTCCTACCGTCAATCAGACACACAGTCGCTGATTTGGATATGGGTGTGTAAGCATGCTGCTCGGGATGAAGTATTTGATGAGCTTCGTCATCTTTGTCCACGTCAGGGTGTGGCGCTGGCTGCGCTTTCGCAGAGCCCTTAACCAGTAGCGGCAGATTTCCCTCCGAAAGAGGTTTATCGCTTTCAGGTTTCCGGGCACCGCAAAGTAGTTATTGTGTCCTTGTACGACACTTTTTAACCACTTCCCCTGCTCGAAGACATCCCTGTGACGATTTCTCAGCAAGATCTGTTTGATCTCCTTCAGCTTGGCTGTCAGCTTTTTCGCACTGGTAAATCGTTTTACCGTAAAGCCCCCATCTGAGCGCCTTGTGGAGCAGATATGCGTAAAGCCCAGAAAGTCAAATGTCTCCGGTTTTGGCCGGTTCTTCTGCTTTCTGTTACTTGTCGCAAATCGACCAAACTCCAGTAATCGAGTTTTACCTTTATTCAACTTCAGACCAAACTTTTCCAGTCGTCTGTGCAGTAACCCCGTAAAATGGAGCGCGTCTGACCGAT
>NZ_JOKH01000006.1:66892-120720 GCF_000722635.1 Endozoicomonas numazuensis
CTGGAATCCCATCACACTGTCGTCCGCAAAACGGACGATGTAGCCCTCACCTCTGACCTGCTTCCTGCGCCACTGGTGAGCCCATAGATCCAGAACATAGTGGAGGTAGATATTCGCCAGTAATGGGGAAATAACCGCCCCTTGAGGTGTTCCAAGTCTTGTTCTGATCTTTCGGCCATCGTCGACGACTCCAGCTCTGAGCGTCTGCTCTACGAGCCGGAGTATTCTTTTGTCTGCAATTCTGTGCTGCAGGAATTTCATCATCCAGCCATGATCGATTTGATCAAAGAACCGGCTGATGTCCGCATCCACTATCCAGCTAACCTTTCGGGTGGTAATCGCCATGTACACTGCGTCCAGTGCCTGATGTTGATTTCGTCCCGGCCTGAAGCCATAACTGAACCCAAGAAAGTCTGCTTCGTAGATTGCTTCCAGCACCCAGACCAACGCCTGCTGCACCACCTTGTCTTCTACTGTGGTTATCCCTATTGGACGATGATCGCCATCCGCTTTGGGTATCCAGATTCGAAGCACGGATTGGGGTTTATAGGCTTGGGTATGAATGCGTGTGTGAAGTGCTTGCACTCGTTCAGCCAGATTTTGGCCAAAGCATTGCCAGCTTTCACCGTCGACCCCTTTGGACGCTTTCCGGTTCAGACGATGGTATGCCTTCACTAGCAACTCAGGGGTAATATGATGAAGCAGGTTGTTGAATTGCAGCGACCGATCCCGCTTTGCTGCTGTATGTAGACGTGATAGCCCTGTCGTCCATCCTTCTGCACTCTGTGTTACAGTCTGGATCGGCTTGTCACGCTCTTTTTGACGGTTAGTTCCCTTCGCTCCACCGGCTCCGCCGTGGTCTGGTGTGTTTACCTGCACTTTGTTCGCCAGTTTCCTCACTACTATGAAACTATCTGACTCCCTGCTTGCGTAAGCGTCCAGTCTTCGTCCACAGACTTCACCGAACCTGACCCACATGGAAAAGTGTGAATCACAGACAGGGTCTCCCGAGTTCCGCGCAAGAGACATCGATACATGCACCAGGTCTAACGACTCCGGAGAACCAACAAGGGCACTTGCAGTAACGCACTCTTGTTGTATTGCCTTCCCAATCACCCAACGTGGTCGGCGTTCTCGATAATGGTTTCGAAGCTCAATACTGAGCCTGCATCTTCCCCTGTCAACGCTTAACCATTGTCATTACTGACAACCGCCCATGACTCGGGGTTCCGGCGGTTTGCTAGACCTTACCGGATGAAGGGCTTTCACCTTCAATTTCTTGCCGATTTATCTCGGCGCACTGGGTGTCCTTTATATTTTAGATGCGCTTACTTGTTTGTTATATATTTTTCCAAAATAGAACTTAATTAATATCTGATTGTCTATAAAGATATAATTTCACATACTTACACGGATACAATAAAATGGATTCTATAACACATAAAAATCCTTTTGGAACTTTAGAAAATAAAAGTTCAAGTTCTGATGCTGGTCTAGCAACTGCATTTTCTAGACAAGTGGCTCAAACAGAAATTACTTTAAGATCAGTGGAGAAAGATTTTTCAGATTACGGAAAAACACGTAGTCCAGAATTATTGAATAGAGCATGGCGAGATGTTAATGCGGCTATAATGGAAGGCTCAGAACATGTTAAAGCCCAAGCCTTAACGCTAAAACCCTCAATCGCATTAGCCTGTGCTGAAGCAGATTTCTCAGAGTACGGAAAAACANTTTCTCTTTGTTCCGAGGCTGGAGGGTTACCTTGCCAATATAAAACAGCTCTTTGTTCTAATTCAGAAATATTTTCCATGTTTGTTGTTAAATGTCCTTCCCATGCTTCATGGACATTCCCTTCTATTAGCTCTAACTCATATATCACTTTTGAGCCATTGTGCGGGATTCTTTCCACCCAATATTTTGCACTTTCTAGGCTATCTGTAACCCATAGGCACGTTTTTCTTGAAGGTAAATCAGGGAATTTAGTAAGCCTTATATTTTCAAAAACCAACTCGCGGAGCATAGAAATATAGCTTTGAGTCACTTCGCTACTTGTAATTCCGGGAGCTAACCGTGTTGCAGAATTTTTATTCCTACATGAATAAGGGTTTAGTTTCTCACCAATATCGAAAGTCATCCCTTCGGCGGGCTTTGGAAAATCTCTGTTGTGCTCTGCCTGTGTATAAATATGGTAATACTTCAAATTATTTTCCGTGATAAGGAAATTAAGGAAAAGGACATCCACAAAAACACATACAACAAACTTGAATACCGCCCTAGCCCAAATCTCCCTGATCAGCTCAAATCTTCCTTACTGGAATACCCGTAAAGGCCATTAAACAATGGTTAAAACGCTGAAATCACTTTTGCAGGAACAGTGAACCTTCTCACCAAAAGATTTCAGCAAGAATTCGACGCATGAGACTTAAGAATTGAGTCAGCACGCCTTGAATAAACGACTGCAGATATGTAACCCCTGGAGCCATTGCTGCCCTGTATTGAGTGCGTAAGCCTTCATGGCTTTGAGTCTACCTGCCGCTCGATAGAATCGATTGTTCCAACTCATGGTTTTCAGCCACTCATCAGAATCGATTTCAAGCCTGGTCAGAATAGGAGGCGCACCCTCTGGAATAGAGCCCTTCTTATCGGCTCTTACCACTCTGCCACTCCAGTCGACCAGCTCCAGATAATCATGAAGAATATAAGGCAAAGCCTCATCCGGATTTTGTCCCTGACACTGAAATGCTTTCAGCATAGAAGGCTGCTTGATGTCTGCTGCACCAGCAGTTTTTCCGATGCGTTTCTGAATAGAGGTATAGTCTGACTGCTCAGGCGTGGGTGCCAGTTTTGCCCGAATAGGATTCAAATCAACATAAGCCATACAAGTCAGTAATGCTGCCTCATCCAGTAACGCCTGACTTTTAAAGCGCCCTTCCCAGAATCGACCTTTACAACCATCTTCCTTATTGGCTTCACGAGCCAGGTATTCGTTTAGACAACGCATAAACCAGCTCACACTCTTCAAGCGAAGACGATACTCATCCACATATTCGTCAACACGACTGAGTTCCGAGCTGCTCAGACTGGCTCTGCTCATATAACGTTGTACCAGCACCGGGCCAGCAAAAAGGGCAGTCCAGCGCTGCAGCACTTCATCACGGCTCCAGCTTTCAACATCTCTGCTGTTGATGTGAAGTACCACATAATAATGATTAGACATTACAGCATAAGCACAGACTTCAACGGCAAAGATGGAAACCAGTGCCTGCAACCGGTCAACCACCCACTGCCGGCGATGCTCAAAACTCTTGCCGGTCAGATGATCCTCACCACATAAGTATGCCCTGCGAACACAACGAGCCATGCAGTGATAATACGGTGTTGATCCTGGATCAATCAAACTGCTACGGGCTCGGGTCATGGGTACTCCTGCTACAAAGATAAAAATCAAAGACAGGAGAAAAGTAGTCTAACCGGTCGGTTAGTCAAATGTATGGGTGTCCCTTATATTCATCGAGAAAAACCCAGCATTGACCAAGGATATAAAGACCACGGTTCTTTTTCTTGCTGTGCTGGCGATGTATTCTGCATGCCGGAGCTTTGGCAGAGCACCGCTCAATTGTCAGGTCGTCGAGGATAATGGAAGTGATCTGGCCGTCAGGTACTTTGGAGCAAACCAGCAATATCAGACGGTGGGCCAGATCTCGCCATCGCCACTTACCCTGTGAGACCCAATGGTGATAGCTGCTCCAGACGTTTTCATATTGAATTACCAGAAGGGCTTGTGTAAGAAACCCTTCATCAGAAATCATACTCCCCAGAAGCAACTCGCAGAACGTTGGTGCCGCAATTGATGATAGCGCACCTGTGAGAAATGTCGTATATAAAGAAAGCTCCCGGAGGATAACTTTCTGTTCTGAAGTGAGCATGGCAACCGTTCCGTTGTGATAATCAGAACGGTTGCTTAACCTTATTCGAGCTCGAAAACTATAAAACGTTAGTGCTTATTATTCTCTAAACCCGAGTACATAAGAAAAGTCGGTTTTATTTTCTGCCACTGCTCTTGCATTTCCTTTAGAGCTTTACTCCGATTGAAAGAATCACTGTCAATATAGTGTTCAAAATTTCCCAGCGGTTCACTCGCAGCCTCATTGTAGAGTTCAAAAAGAACAACCAGGGACGCTAAATTATTTACTCTTGACTTCATCACCATAGTATCAATTAATTTTTCTAAAACCTGTGGAATGAACATTAATTTATTAACTTCACTCTTTACTTTAGGCATTGAAAAGAATTTTCTCTTCCCATCATAATAATCTCTAGACAGCTCACATATAATATCAACCCCATATTTTATTAAAATATCATCCAATGTTTTATCTTCTATAGAGTCAGAGCATATATCTTTAAGTAAGCTAAAACCACGCCGTGGATCTAATTGGTTGATAAACGCTGATTCTTCTTTAGAACCGAAACAATGCTTGTTGCAGAATTTTTGCCAAAGACATTCGCTTGGATGAATGATCTCCCCACGCTTCGCTTTTTCTAGTAGGCACTGCTCCTCAATATCGGTTAATGCCTGGTACTTTAAAAGCCCTACCCTATCCTTGAGTAACAGCCGGTCATAAGTCTTATCGAAGTCAGGCAACCCTGTTTCGAGCCCACAAGAGCAGTGCCGATCGACCTGCCTAAGCAAACTTTTGAACGAATTGCATTGCACTGTATCAGTTACTAAATGACTAAAAACAAATCTGGCATAGAAACGGTCATCAGTAAAACAAAGTTGGTTGCCATCATCAAACTGACAATTTATGAATGTGCCGTATAGAGTGCAAGAACTCAAATCACACCCCGTCAGATTACAGTTTTCTATTTTCATGCATGAAAAAACAGTGTTTTTCAGATCAATACCCTTAAAGGAAAAACCTTCAAGGCATCCTCTAAGCTCCAACCCATTCAAACTGCTGATTCCACTTTTCTCCAGATCGGGATTGAGTTGAAGAAATGGTTTGAATTGGTTATAGCCAAGACTTTTGACCAGTTGTCCCCACTGTTTATGCTTACATAGCCGCTCATATTCTGCATATGAATATTTATTTAATAGAACCACTTCATCAACAGGACGACCATCAGGCCAATAGTCAAAGTGCTTTTTAAGACATTCTGTTAACCGAGCCTTACCTTGCTCGTCCGGAACACTAATCGCTTCAAGATTCTCATATAAAGATACACTGTGCGCATAATTAACATGATTCTTATCTTCGTGCTCCTGATTAGTCAGTAGCTCACGGGTTTCCGTTCGTTCGAGTTTCATCTTTTTGGTTAATGGCACATCAGAATCAGCAATATTGATTGCCCTATCCCTGATAAAAGCATTACTTCCGAAGGCCATAGCATCCAAACGCTCAAGGACTCTTGGTTTAAGCAAAATCCGAATGCCCTCATGGTGTTTCTTTTTGCCAAGCCGGCTAAACACCAATGTAGCGGCGCCGTTTTCTATATTTTCATCAAGAACACTACTTCCAAAAGTTGGGAGACCCTTTCGGCTTCTCTCTGGCAGCGAGTCTAAAGTACCACCTTTGTGCAAAATCGTATCAATTACGTTTTCAGCTTTTCTTTCCGAGTCTCCAGAAAAGTATCCAAGATCATGACTGGCATAGTGATCACTCTTCTGACTCGAATTAACGGGCATTGGAGGTCTGAAAAAGATACGCTGCCCACCCTCCATCAAGCAATGGTGCTCCCATGACAGTGATAAAACACCCAGATGAGCGGAAACAAAGTGTTCCTTATGTCTGACTCTTTCTTCCTCTGCCATGCCTTTCACTTGCTGGTCGAGGCTTCGATGAATGCCCTCAAATCTTGCAAGCTGATCGAGATACTCTTCTTGCAGGCTTATGGCAGACGGTCGGCTGATGTGCAGGCTAAACCCCTCAAGCACTGAAAAAAGTTTTTCAGCAGCATGTTCTGGTGAACCCTCAACGGTAACAGTCAGACGCCTTGCAAATGCCTGCCCTGTTGGAATAGCTGCTCCATGAAATGACAGCGTTGTTTTTTCATCGGGAGTCATTGTGTATGCCGGAACAGAATTACCCATTTGACAGCGCTCACCAGTCAATGCTCCCTGACTCCATAGGCTCGGAATAACAGAGAAAGTACCGGGAAGCTCCATACCCACAGTAGCGACCCTGCCAGGCAGGCAGTGCAAATCTGTCAAGCCAGCCAACTCGGGCAAATGTTTAAGATTAACTAACTCACCATCTTTGGTTTCTTGAACATTCTTTCGAAGCTCTGACAGCCATTGTTCTAAATTTTCCCGCAACTCTCCGTTAACACCTCGGTAAGAGCCTGTTTTTTTATCCAGATTTGCTATCAAATTCTGGCATTCACCGGTCAGAATACGGTGCTCTTGCCGCAACTCCTCTGACATACTGGTTCCGGAAACATAATTTCTGAAAAAGGCTATTTTCTGTCTGAGGTTATGATGGCTGTGAACTATACCCATCTCACTTTCAAGACGGACAGCAGCCTCTTCACTGAGCAGGAGAGAAGCCTGAATTTGTGCCTGACCATCAGGGGTATATTGTTGTTGCAGTCTAATTTGACCCTCCGCTATATCGCCCACACAAACCGGACGACAATAGCCATTAATGCCTGCAGAAGAAATGGCCCCCTGTTCCGCTGGTGTAATGATCTGCTCATCACAGGCTTGTGGGTAACGTAAAGCAAACCAGGCTCTTCGTTCATGGATAGTCCGCCTTAACCACTGGCGTTCACCGGGCTTATCGGGACCATAAGTCTCAATAAGTTCGTCTATTTGCCGGGAGGGAACATTAATTAAGCGACGCACTGCATTTATGACATCATTGTCGGTCAGCCCACCAAAGGCATTTTGATGATTAGAGGCACATTTTTCATTTCTAACCTCAAAGTATTTCTTGGACAATTGAGTATTGGCATCCTTAAAAGCCGCTAGTTCTATGGGGGCAGAAAAAAAATCTGATTTTCTTTTAGATGACGCATTGAAACGTCCCGCAACACCCCAGTCCAGAGAAACAAGCTGACCATCAGCTCCTTCCAGAGTGTTACCCTGATGATAGACAGTATCCGAATTACCAAGCCATGCTGCACCAATGTAGAGTAATGCAAGCTCTTCTTTTGATCTTTTAGAGAAATCAGAAACAGGTTTTAAGCCCTCTTGCCAGGGCGAAATAACAAACGTCTTGCCTTGTTCCTGATGAAGACGGTAATCAGGTACACGCAACCCCATTAAAGAGGCAAGCTTAGACATTAACACTTCATTTCTGGCATGTTCAGGCTCAAGCGGGCATTTGACATAATATAATTGCCCTGTCGATTCGTGTTGGTATTTACCAGCTAAATTTTGTTGCCGACTTCCGCCTATAGGTCTGGCGGTTCGTTTCATTTCATCAAGCCGGCACTGCTGACAGGTTATCGGTTTTCCAGCACAGGTAACCAAGCTCTCAAAAAGTTCTGGTGCGTTTTTTTCAAGATGCTGAAGCTGTTTTGACATGGCATCAGGCGCTTTTTCGAATTCAAACTTTTCGCTCATAGAAAAACAGGCTGGACTTTTTTCTTTCAGGATTGTCTTGCTTCCAGAGCAAGTACCTTCAATACCGGTGTTATCTCTCAGATCCCCCTGACTGGCAATAAAGTCGCGAATAGATACAGCAAGAGCTAATATCTCGTTGCAACGAGCCTGATTATTTTGAGAGCCCTGGTAGAGCTCAAGATAGTCAAGGTCAAACATTTCTCGTACACGCATAACCTCAAAAACATCTGCATCGTGAAGCAAGGAGCGAATAAGGCAGGCTGCTTGATCGTCCCTGTATGGGAAGGCTTCCGGATTATCTTTGTATTCAATCGCCCTGGCACATATGTCGGCCAGTTTTGGGTGGGTTCCCAGTGCAAGGAGGTGTTCCCGACAGTTTTCTGCGCTGGCTCGCTCCCATTCAGGTTTATCTACCCCTTCCCCCTTTCTGCCGCTGTCGTGCAAGAGGCAGGTTTTTATTAATGCTGGAATATACTCATCCGGGAAATTCAGGGCCGCTTCATCCCCCCAGTCACGGCGTTTTTGTAATAAAATCGTAGCCCAGAGAGACTCCCTGCATTGATGTTGAGCGCCGTGATGCGGACGAGCTATCTGCTGGTGAGAAGCAGTGCTTCCATCGTAGTTTTTTATTAAGTAGCGATCTACCAACCCACGACACTGAGCCATAAAGTCTTCTGTGAATACGGGTTCGGATTTTTTTATGGCGTGAGAATCTACAATCCGGGCAGGCGAAAGTGCCGTGGCATCCATTGGTTCACTGATATCACTTGACGGTGTGACTTCTGGTACAATCGCTAATTGCCCTTGCTGGCGGCTGGCACCAAAAAAACTTCGTATAAATCCATACATGACAAGTACACCCCTTTACTGATTTCATGATGGTTTGACAGCCTCATAACTAAAAAAATCCCAGGATGATGCAAGTATTTATAACAAGGAGGCTAGGAGGCTGACCGAGAATAGCGTCCGAGCATAAAATTCAGTAGAACGAGTCAGCTTTTTCACTGGATTTGTGCGAATAGTTGACCTATTTAAGCAAATCCAGTGGAAAAGATGGCCGTTCTTTCTGGATTTTAGGCCGGAATGTCTATTCTCGGTCAGCCTCCTAGGGGCGTTCTCAATTAGACGTGAGACCAGTTGAGCAGTGGGCTAAACCTGTTAACCCAGGATCCTTTTAATCATCCAGTCCGGGTCCCATCAGCACCACGCCCACATAGAAAATAACCGTACAAACAATCATTGTAACCAACAAGTTTGTTGACAAATTCATCGTTGCTAACAAATTTCTGATAAGCCCTGTTCTCACCAGCTGAAATTCTTTATAGCGGTCATAAGCAACTCCTGAGACTATGCATTGCTTGCTATTCTCAGCAATAAAACCTGCCATTACAGATTTAATTTCCGGGTCTTCAACTATGCAAAAACCATAAACAAGATCACCTGACTCAAATCGTATCCGTTGGTCAGGATCAATATCTGCTGGCTCAGAAAGATAAAGGCCAGAAGGCGCCATTAATATCAGAAATTCATCAAAAACAAATGATTGATCAAGGCGGGCAGAATGGCAGGCACACTTTGAACTATACGTATCACAATGAACTATCCCCGGCGTCCAAATAGAAACCTCTGAATCAAAACTAACGCAGGCAGCATTACCACTTGATAGCAGAAAATGATTTTCAGGAAAAGGTTCTGTATGACTGTACGTTTTCCAAAGATCAGAAGGATGATCCGGTGGGTAGGGTAACTCAGCAATAACCTGACTCTAGGAGGCTGACCAAGAATAGTCTGCCCTACCGGCAACTGCTCCTGCGTTGCCCTAGCTCCGGCATCCATGCCGTCGTGCGGTCGCAGCAAATTGGTCTGAAAATCCGCTTTTGTTCGTCAAATAGCTCGCTATTCTCCTCACAAAACCGAATTTTCATCCTCAATTTTCTGCGATCCTCGCTACGGGCGCTATTCTCGGTCAGCCTCCCAGCCAATGAGCACAAACATTGAAAAAAACCATTTCACAGTATGATTACCGATATTTATTAGTGGGCTGCAGTATAGGCTTTGCATTCCTCTTTTTGTAAACATGCCGTCGTGTAATATGAACACTGCTATCCTATTTACATTTTCAGTTATCAGGTATTTCCATGCACTCATCAACAATGAAATGCCTATTAAATAAGCTGACTTAATTACTACTCATATACATGTCAGGTATTAGTTTGCTCCACGCTTATTCAATCAATTTGGGCGGCGGGGGTAATGGTGTCAGGGCTTACGCATCAAATTGAAACGACGGTACCTATCTTACAGATACTGAATATCAAGGGTTACAGGTTAATCATGCACAATCGTCCAGTTTTGAGCTAGTGAGAATCAAGAGATACACAACCGGCTGTCGTTTAAAAATATTATAAATTTGATTATTTTAACTGCTTTAAAAGCATAAAACAGGAGAAATTGTTAACTCCGACCCAACTTTACTGATCATTATTCGACCTGTCGCATTTCATGATTTGTATATTTTTCGCTTAACATAAGCAGTCTAACAAACTAATCATATTCTTCTTTAAAAACAATAAGTTATAATTTTCTTGATAATTTGCATAGGCGAACTACTTTTACTGGATAAATAAACAGTATTCGGTTTACTGATGCGCTTGCAAGAACAGTTTCTTATTGCCATACGATCCTCCAACTATTCACTCTCTACAGAGCGTTCTTACTGGAGCTGGATCCGGCAGTTTCTCAGCTATCACAAGATGAGACACCCTGAAGAAATGGGTGGGGCTGAAATCAGTCAGTTTCTCAGTCACCTTGCTATGAACCGAAATGTTGCTGTCAATACTCAACAACAGGCATTGAGTGCTTTGGTTTTTCTATTTCGTGAGGTACTGGGTCATGACAATCTGGTTGTTGATCACTGGAAGAATGCCAAGCGCCCAAAAAAGCTTCCAGTCGTATTTTCAACGTTAGAAGCAAAAAAGGTGATGAGTCATTTAACGGGTACACCGTACCTGGTTGTACTCTTAATGTATGGAGCCGGTTTACGATTGAAAGAGGCTCTGAGGTTGCGAGTAAAAGATGTCGACTTTGGCCGCTCAGAAATTACCGTTCGAGAAGGTAAAGGCAGTAAGGATAGAGTGACCCTTTTGCCTGATAAAGCTGTTGGCGCTTTGCAAGAGCATATTGAGCATTCCAGTTTTTTACATAACAAAGCCCTGGAGCAAGGCGTCTGTTTTGTTCATATGCCCGGTGCCCTTGCTAAAAAGTATCCTAATGCTGGAAAAGAATTAGCCTGGCAATATGTTTTTGCCAGTGGCCAGCTCAGTCGTGATCCACGGTCTGGTAAGATTGGTCGTCATCACATCAATGAGCGAGGCATTCAGCGCAGTGTGAAAGCTGCGATCAAGAAAGCAGGTATTCACAAGCACGCCAGTTGTCACACTTTCAGGCATAGCTTTGCAACTCACCTACTGGAAAGTAGCTACGATATTCGTACTGTTCAGGAGCTTCTGGGTCATGCCAACGTCAACACGACAATGATCTATACCCATGTTTTGAATCGCGGCGGTAGAGGCGTGAAAAGCCCTGTTGACTAAGTGGTTGGACACGCTACCGCCCAAGGAGTTCTAGCTGCCTAAACAGCTGGCGAGCACTAATCCCTTGGCTCAATGGCTTCCTGCTTGTTGGGGTGAGTTCTTGCTATTGAGCGACATTGTGCCAGTATTTTTTACTAAAAGGTAGGTACTAGCACTTATTCAAGACTGCTGAAGTAAGAGTGGTGAGATTGAAAGGGCCTGAATAAATCAGGCCCTGTAAGATGAGTCAGGGAGAACGGAATTCATGCTTTAATTAGGAAGTTCGAACCAAATCCTTATCGCTCAATGCGCCAAGTGGTACCTTCGCGACTGTCCTGCAGGATAATTCCCTGCCCCGCCAGCTCATCACGAATTCGATCTGACTCGGCAAAATCGCGCGCTTTTTTGGCATCTTTTCGCTTCTGGATCATTGCTTCAATCCAGGCTTCATCCACCTCGGTTCCTGACTTCAGAAACGCTTCGGCGTCTCCCTGAAGCACACCCAGAATACTCCCCAGCTTCACCAGCAAGGCTGCCAACGGCAATGCCTGCTGCTCATCAGCCGTACGTACCGTATTCAACTCACGTACCAGCTCAAATAAAGAGGCCAGTGCCTCCGGTGTATTGAAGTCATCGTCCATAGAAGCCATGAATTTTTCTTCAAACCGTGTATTCTCAGCCGGGCTAATATCAGCGATATCCAAACCTTTCAGAGCGGTATAGAGACGCTCAAGTCGAACAGACGCTTCTTTCAGACTGTCTTCTGAGTAGTTGACCGGACTGCGGTAATGACTGGAAATCAGGAAGTAGCGCACTACTTCGTCTGGGTACTTATCCAGTACTTCACGAATGGTAAAGAAGTTCCCAAGACTCTTGGACATTTTCACATTATCAATGCGAATGGCGCCGGAGTGCATCCAGGTATTAACAAACGTCTGGCCATTGGCTGCTTCACTCTGGGCAATCTCATTTTCATGATGAGGGAACTTGAGATCCGAGCCACCGCCATGAATGTCGAAGGTTTCACCCAGGCAGCACTTGCCCATTACCGAGCATTCGATATGCCAGCCAGGACGACCATTACCCCAGGGTGATGTCCAGCTGGGCTCACCTTCTTTGGCCCCCTTCCAGAGCACGAAGTCCATAGGATCTTCTTTTTGCTCTTCCACTTCAATACGGGCACCGGCCTCCAGCTCTTCCAGAATTTTGCCAGAAAGCTTGCCATAGCCGTCAAATTTGCGAACCCGGTAATACACGTCACCGTTACCCGGTGCATAAGCAAAACCTTTCTCGATCAGATCACCGATCATTTCGATCATGCCTTCAACGTGCTCTGTAGCCCTGGGCTCCTGATCCGGTTCCTGATTACCAAGACGTTTAAAGTCTTCTCGCATGGCTGCAATCATGCGATCCGTCAGTACGTCAATGGTTTCGCCTTTTTCAAGAGAGCGACGAATGATTTTGTCATCAATATCGGTGATATTGCGAACATAAGTCAGGTTATAACCCTTGGCTCTCAGATAACGGGAAACCACATCAAAAGCCGTGACGGTTCTGGCATGACCAATATGACACAGGTCATAAACCGTCATTCCACAGACGTACATCCGCACATGATTTTCATCCAGCGGCTTAAAGGCTTCTTTGGTTCGGGTCAGAGAGTTGTATATCTGCAACACGTTCTTTGTCCTGTAGCCTGATGATTCAGGCTCTATGCTCTTCCTGTCAGTACAGGAAGAGCTGAATCCCAATCACTTATTACTGTGAAAACTATTTTGCTGGCCAAGTTCATGATCGAACCGAATACAAGCGTTCTCTTCGATCATGCCTGAATCAGACCTTATTCGCCCAGGTATCCTTGAGACCAATCGTCATATTGAATACCGGCTTAGTGGCACTGTGCTCACGTCGATCTGCTACAAAATAGCCTTCCCGCTCAAACTGAAAACCCTGTTCTGGTTCTGCGTCCACCAGTGAAGGTTCTACCCAGCCTGTCACCACTTCCAGTGAAGCCGGGTTCACATGCGTCATAAAGTCTTCATCGCCCTTGTCGGGGGCAGGATGATTGAACAGGCGATCGTACTTACGAATTTCTGCCTGCTTGCCATGGGTTGCAGATACCCAGTGAATCACACCGCGAGGCCTGATGCCTTCAGGAGGATTTTCACCCACTGTATCGGGCACATAGCTGCAGTGAATCTCTGTAATTTTACCCTGTTCATCTTTAATCACTTCGTCAGACTTGATGACATAGGCACTGCGCAGGCGAACATATTCACCAGACACCAGACGTTTGAATTTCTTGCGTGACAGCGTGGTATCTTCTGTGAAGTCAGAACGATCGATATAAAGTTCGCGTGTAAACGGCAGTGTCCGCTCACCCAGCTCTGGTTTGTTGGGGTGCGCTGCTGCTGCCATTTCCTGAACCTCACCTTCAGGCAGGTTGGTAATGACCACTTTGAGTGGATTCATAACAGCCATGGCACGAGCTGCATTATTGTTCAGATCATCCCGGATCGCATGTTCCAGCATGGAAACATCAGCAATACCATCTGAACGACTGACACCGACCATTTCAGAAAATTTGCGTATCGATGCTGGCGTGTAACCACGACGACGCATACCGGACACGGTTGGCATACGAGGATCATCCCAGCTTTGAACAATGCCTTCGTCCACTAGCCGCTTTAGTTTACGCTTGCTGGTGACAGTATAATTCAGGTTAGTCCTGGCAAACTCATACTGTCTTGGTCTGGATGGTACCGGAAGATTCTCAATAAACCACTCATAAAGAGGGCGATGATCCTGGAACTCCAGCGTACAGATTGAGTGCGTCACCCCTTCTATGGCATCTTCCTGACCATGGGCAAAGTCATAGCTGGGATAGATGCACCATTTGTCACCGGTCTGATGATGAGGCACTTTACGGATCCGATAAAGAATCGGGTCACGCATGTTCATGTTTGAGTGTTGCAGGTCAATCCTGGCTCTCAGGCTGCACTGACCTTCTTCGTACTCACCGGCACGCATTTTTTCAAATTCTGCCAGATTTTCTTCCACAGAGCGCTTACGGCATTCTGTTTCTACTCCCGGCGTGTTGAAGTCACCCCGGTTTTTGGCCATGGACTCGGCGTCCTGGTGATCAACATAGGCTTTGCCTTCCTTGATCAGGTAAAGTGCCCACTGGTAAAACTGATCGAAGTAGCTGGAAGCATAGCGAACCTCTCCGCTCCACTTGAAACCCAGCCAGCGAACATCTTCCTGAATGGCATCCACATACACCTGCTCCTCTTTTTCAGGATTGGTGTCATCAAACCTCAGGTTACATTGGCCATTGAATTGCTCAGCCAGTCCGAAGTTCAGACAGATAGAGGTGGCATGACCAATATGAAGATAGCCATTGGGCTCCGGTGGAAATCGGGTTTGAACCGATTGAACAACGCCTTCTTTCAGATCCTTTTCAATGATCTGCTCAAGAAAGTTACCGGATTTAGATGGTTTGTTGGATGAAGTGTCTGTTGTGCTCATTGCAACCAGCGTCTTGGAGGAGAATGCACCCTCTTATATAAGAGCTTGAAATCGTCGGAACCCTAATGGCTCCAGACTGAATTAACTCAAGAGGGAATGCGTTATTTTACCGTAAAAAAATCTTTTTTCACCCCGGGCGTCTGCCGGTGCTAAAACAATTTCAGCCTAAAATCGAGGAAGAGCGGCCTATTTCCTCTTACATTGCTTAAACAGACCCATTCGTAAAATCCAACGAAGCTGTCTATAAACGCTCCAGGCTGACCTATAAACGCTCCAGGCTGACTCGCTCTACTGATTCTTCACTAGCGAGCACTCTATAGATAGCATGCTCGAACGTTGAAGTACGACCGACTCTCGGGCCATCAAGATTTTTTCAATCGCTCACGGCTGTTAAGTAAACGCTTTAGATTACCATTTTAGTGGCAAAGGGTATAGATCAGACTGACTTTTGGCTTGAAGTTTCCAGGTCCTTACCCACTGTCAGTGAATCTTCATCTTCCTCATCTGAACTGACATCTGGGGTATAGCTGATTGAAAGGGGTATCAATTGCGTAAGTTCTGCAACCACACTCTCTGCCGAAGGCCTTAACGTTGGGTTGACATCGACACACCGGACCAGGCACTCAAACAGCTGCTCGATCTTTAGAGGTACAGGATGTTTCAGAACAGGCTTTATGCCATTAAAAATCAACTTAATGAGTTTGCCTCTCACTCTTTCTTTTCTCTCTATTCCCACTCTCTTCATAGATTCTGGCGCTATATACCCCTGCCATTCCAGCAGTTTCAGGCATGTGACAGCAGTAGAAAAAACATCCGCAGTATAATCCTGGGTTTTTAGCAGCTGGGTCTCAGGGGCGGCATAGAACTGACGACCGCTGAAATCTCTGGGAAAGCCATTCCGACAATCCGCTGCCTGGTCGAAATCGATCAGAATCAGCTGATCATCGCGACACATTAGGTTGTCAGGACAAATATCCCGGTGCAGAACCCTTTGTTCTCTCATATGAGAGACTGCCTTCCAGAACCCTAAAAACTGCGTTAGAAGAAGACGCTGCGTCATCCTTTCTCCCCGGGTTTCTTTTTTTCCTTCTGGGCAATAGACCTCTTTAACGGGCTTTCCGGCATAGGTCTGCCTGAGGACAAGATGCAGGCCATCACAAGATTCATAGGAGTGGCCACCCAAGAAGGTCACAATATTGAAATGATTCATGCGCGACATGACATCGAGCTCAATCAGAAACATCTCCAAAGCGATCTTGTAATGGGCAGGATCATCGACCAGGCGGTGTCGTTCAACATATCCAGGGATTCCCAACTGATCGTCATGGCCATAAATAATAAAAGTACTATTAAAAATACTGTCAGGCAGAGTCGCTATGTAGCGCGTTTTCAATCCACAGGTATCGCCGGTTCCAACCGGGTATTCTTTTAACTCTCTACGAATCAGTTTGGGCTGGGAGGAGACCTCTTCAACAAACACCTCGTCTCCCCTGCTTTCTGTACTCCCTAAAACGAAAGGATTTGAGCCCAGACTACTGGTTCTGGAACGGCGAGTTGCCAAAAGCTGCTTTTCCATGCCAGCCACAAAGGAATATTCGAGATTATCAGAAGAATATTGGGGGTTGAGATAAAGCTGGGCTTCACAATCGGAAATATTCAGGCTGCTCCGGGGGGACGACCGGTCTTCTTCGGTACTCCAGGAATGACCTTCGCTGGAGGCAGACAAGAGCAGTGTACTGGAACCGGATACCCGACGGACGCTGTATCGTGAGTAGTGAAGGAGACTCTTTTCATAATCGTCATGAAGTCTGCCGGACTCCTGTTCAGGACGAAAATCCTGCTCGGTCTCCTGCACGGGAAACTTCAGATTATCATCTGTCACTAAAGCCGCAGCCTGCTCCAGCCCAATATTATTCATAACCACTTCACATGTAGGTAGCACAACATTTATTTGACTGGTGACCCCCATCAAAGTTCCATAAATACCCCCAGACTTAAAGGGTTACTCCTGCCATTAAGGTGGCAGCATCCTGATTCACTGACTAATAGCTGATAATTGCACTCAGACCTTTTACACCGACATCATAACCACCTAGAATTGCAGGCTTCCCGTTCGCGGACCATTAGAACAGAGATTACGGTAATCCTATGGTTGTACTGCATACCAACTTTGGTGATATCAAACTGGAACTTGACGCCGAAAAAGCCCCAAAGACCGTGGCTAACTTTCTGGAATACGTAAAAAGTGGTCACTTCGACGGCACCATTTTCCACAGGGTCATTGATGGCTTTATGATTCAGGGTGGTGGTTTTGAACCGGGTATGGTTCAAAAAGATGGCCAAACCCCTATTGATAATGAAGCGGACAACGGCCTGAAAAATGCCATTGGCACTGTCGCCATGGCTAGAACCATGGACCCTCATTCAGCTTCTTCACAGTTCTTTATTAACGTTTCGGACAACCACTTTCTTAACCATACCTCCAAAACTCCGGATGGCTGGGGCTACTGCGTATTTGGCCAGGTTACGGAAGGAATGGACGCCGTAAACAAGATCAAAGCTGCCAAAACAACTTTCCGTGCTGGCCACCAGGATGTTCCAGTTGATGACGTAGTGATTGAGTCTGCGGAAGTGGTGTGAATGAACATACAGTTCATTTCTGATCTGCATTTGACACCCGAACGCCCGGACATTGTCCGGGCGTTCGCTTCTTACATGAGCGAGCAGGCTTCCAAGTCGGATGCACTCTACATTCTCGGGGACTTCTTTGAGTATTGGGTGGGTGACGATGCCATGGAGCCCTTTCACCATGATATTGCCCGCCAGTTAAAAGCCTACACCGATTCTGGCAAGTCATTGTTCATCATGGCAGGTAACCGGGACTTTGCCATTGGCAAGGATTTTCTCAAGATGACCGGAGCTACCTGGCTTAATGACCCCTGCTGCATTGACTTGAATGGAGAAACGGTTCTGCTGATGCACGGTGACCTGCTCTGCACGGGTGATCAGCAATATCTTCGCTATCGCAAGATTATTCGCAACCCTGTTGTTCTGGGTTTTTTACGCCTTTCTCCTTTGAGCTACCGAAAAAACCTGGCTCAAAAAATACGCAGTAACAGCAAGAAGGCGAAATCCATGAAGTCCCTGGACATTATGGACGTGACTTCAGAAGAAGTGGTTCGGGTCATGGAACAGTATCAGGTGAAAACCTTGATCCATGGTCACACTCACCGACCGGACATCCACGATGTCGAGTTGTCTTCAGGAACCGGTAAAAGAATCGTTCTGGGTGACTGGGATCGACAGGGCTGGGTACTGACAGCCGACGACTCAGGGTTAAATATGGAAGCTTTTGATATATTACCCTCATAAAAATTTGAGCACTCAAACTACCATACCCTCCCAAAACCCATTCCGTTCACCCTGAATTTGTCGAAGTGCATTACCCGTATCCTTCGACAGCCCCAGAATGAACAAAGTCTGTATGAATATTAACGCTTGGCTGCATTAGCAACTGTCAGGCTGCAGCCGGCACACCACTGTGAAAACGAAACTCGTCATCGACAGATTCAATGGCTTCCCGCTCTACTTCTGCAAAAAATGCCACTCGCTCTTCAATGGAGTCTTCAGAAATGCTGTCTGCCAGGGTCAGGTAATCCTTAAAATGCCGGCCCTCTGACTTGAGCAGGGACAAGTAGAATTTCTTCAACTCGTCATCAAGATAAGGCGCCAGCTTATGGAAACGCTCACAGGAGCGCGCTTCTATGTAAGCACCAATAATGAGTGTATCCACCATGCGGGCAGGTTCCCAGGTTCTTACATGTTTTCTCAATGCCCCGGCATAACGGGACGCTGACAGCGGCTTATAAGGAATATCCCGTTTCTTGATCAGCGTCAGCACTTGCTCAAAATGCCTCAGTTCTTCACGAGCCAGACGGGACATCTTGTTCAGCAAATCAAAGTGCTCGGTGTACCGATACATCAGGTTCAGTGCCGTTGATGCAGCCTTCTTCTCGCAGTTGGCGTGATCGACCAGCAGAATGTCCTGATTTTTCAGGGCTTGGGCAATCCATTCATCCGGTGTTGCACAGGGTAAAAAAGCATCCAGCTCAGGAAAGAGTTCGGCCAGGCTCTGGTCACTCATTATTTATGTCTCTAAACAGCAGGTTCTAAACAACCAGACCGAGCTAAGGCAGGATCTGGTTAAATTTTGTTGAGGGTCAAAAAATCAGCTCTACCTTACCGTCAAAGCCGGACTCTGTCATGGGTTCCTTTCATCACTCTTTCTGATACAGTGCCACTGTGTCAATTAAATTAATAAGTTAACAATATTGATGCAGATCAATTTTTCACTTCACACTATTCAGTACGATGAAGTTAGCCTATAAAAAAGCAGTTAGCGCTCAGCCCCCTCAGGGTTAGATGAATCCTTAAGTAATAAAGGAGCCGGCCATGCAAGGAATACAACGCATACTTGTGATTGTTGATACCCGCAAAGCCCGTCATGTCGCACTCAATCGAGCCATTCAACTGGCCCAAGCTACACAGTCCAGCCTTCATATTCTTGCCCCGAACCCCAAGCCGGACATAGCGTCTTCTGAAGTACTGACAGCCCTTGCCAGGGATATCAGTGCCAAGGGAATAACCGTCACCAGCCAGGAACTGTGGAGACATAATCTTCTTGAAACGATTATTCATGTCAGGGAAATGGAACGCAGTCATCTGTTAGTGAAAGACTTCCGTCAGGAAAGCTTTCTTGAGAAACCTTTCTCAACACCAACTGACTGGGCTCTTTTGAGAAAAAGCAGGGTGCCTGTATTGCTCGTTAGACACGACCGTGCCTGGGAAAAAGAGCCCATGCTTGCAGCCATCAACGCCGATCCGGAAGACGCTGACCATCAGCAGTTGAATAGGGCTATTATGGAAAATGCCAAGGCAGTCACCGGCTATTTTGATGCAGACCTTCATCTGGCTTCTGCCTATCCCACCATTATGCTTGCCATGCAGGACAAAGGAGACGGTCAAACCGACCAGGATCGTTATCTGAAGACCTGTCAGCATTTTGCCAAAGACTACGGCATTTCGAATGACTCTATACATCTGGTGCCCGCTCCGGCTGAAACCATGATTCCGGATCTTACCCGTGAACTGGCCGTATCGTTGCTGATTATGGGCACTAATGCCCGCTCTGGGCTCAGCGCTCTCACCCTGGGCAATACCGCTGAGCAGCTGGCCAGTAATATCGACTGTGACCTGTTAGCGGTTCACTCCAAGCATCATATGATCCCACTGGAAAGGGAACTGGAAGCTTGATACTCAATCCCCCGGAGTTGAAAGCTCCGGGGCCTCTCCTTTTTTATTTAATGCCTACTCCCAATAAGATCCCCTCCTCCACCCTCATTTTATTCTTCCCTTTTACCTGCTGCAGCAGTCGTTGCTGAAGTTTCAGAAGTTGCGGATCAGCAAATCCCGACTATTTTTTTAAAGCCATAACACCGAGTTAGAACAGCAAAAGGATTTTCCCTGATCCCTCCCTGAGGCAATTTGCCACTCAGCACTCAAACTGATTTTCCCAGTATCCCCGGGGCATTCAGGAGCCCAAAGGACAGGAGTATCAGGAACTGTTGGCAGCAAAATGGGTCTTAGTAGTGGACCTGGCCTTTCGCAATTTAGTGCGATGAACAGATAGTTCGATGAACAGCGTTTGTAGATAAATCGAATCGACAAGGAACATCCATTTTCCATGCATGAAAGTGAATCCAGTCCTGAATTACAGGCATCCCTGAAGAGCCACGCACAGGTTCAGAGTCCACTGCTCGAGTGTCTGTTGCTGCTTTGCCGTCACTACAAAATTTCTGCGTCCATCAGCACCCTGACCGCTGGCCTGCCCTTAGACAAGGGGCAAATGGACGAGCCATTGTTCATCCGTTGCGCAGATCGCGCCGGACTCTCTGCCCGACATCTCCAAATAAGTCTGGAGCAATTAACACCTTTAGTACTACCGGCCGTGCTGCTGCTGAAGAACGGCAAGGCCTGCCTGCTGACAGCACTGGATCATCATAAAGGAACTGCCCAGGTGGTCATCACTGAGAGCGGTTCAGGCAGTGAAGAAGTAGCACTGACAACTCTGGCTGAGGAATATACTGGTGAGGCGTTGTTCGTCAAAGAAAAACACCGTTATGACGAAAGAACCCCACGCACCCTCAAATTGCCTGAACGACACTGGTTCTGGGGCACCCTGCTCCGCTCGAAAAAAATCTACCGGGATGTGTTGATTGCTTCGGTTATCATCAACCTCTTTGTAGTGGTCAGCCCACTGTTCGTCATGAACGTTTACGATCGGGTTGTCCCTAACAATGCCGTTGAAACCTTATGGGTGCTGGCGATTGGTGCAGGAGTCGCTTATCTCTTTGATTTTCTGCTGAAGCTGGCACGCGCCTACTTTATTGATGTTGCCGGAAAAAAGTCAGACATTCTGCTTTCTGCCAGCATGTTCGAACAGACCATGGGACTGCAGATGGCTTCCCGGCCGGTATCTGTCGGATCTTTTGCCCGTCATCTTCAGGAGTTTGATTACATCAGGGAGTTCATTACTTCCTCCACTGTTGCCACTCTGGTTGATCTTCCTTTCTGCCTGCTGATTCTTGCTGTTATTGCCCTGCTCGGGGGGCCTATTGTCTTTGTGCCCATCGCCGGTATGGCCATCATAGCCATTCACTCTCTTTCTATTCAGCCTGCGCTTAGATTAGCGATTGAAAACACCCAGCGCTCCAGTGCCCAAAAGCACGCCACATTGGTGGAAAGCCTCTGCGGTATTGAAGGCATTAAGGCCAGAAGCGCCGAAGGAGAGCTGCAACATCGTTGGGAAAAATTATCTGGGCATATCGCAAAATGGGACATCAAGACACGCTTTCTGACCGTCTCTGCCTCGACACTCTCGGCTTTTGTTATACAGCTGGTGACCATCGGTATTGTGGTATACGGCGTTTACCTGGTGGTTGATCAACAACTGACCATGGGAGGCCTGATTGCCGCTGTGATGCTGTCAGGACGATGCCTGGCACCTGTCGCGCAACTGTCTTCTCTGTCTACCAAGTTTTATCAGACACAGTCTGCTCTGAATGCTCTAAACAAAGTCATGGATCTTCCTGTAGAAGAACAAAGTCATGACAGCACTCTGAAAACCCCGGACATCAAACAAAGCATCACCTTCGATCAAGTCAGCTTTGCTTACCCCAATCAACATGGGCAGGCGGTACAAAATCTGTCTGTGACCATTAAAGCAGGCGAAAAGGTAGCCATCATCGGTCGTATAGGCTCAGGAAAAAGCACTCTGCAGCGATTACTGATGCGCTTTTATACACCCACTACAGGCAGTATTCGCATTGACGGGCTGGACATTCAGCAACTCTCCCCACATGAGTTGAGAGACCGTATCGGTTATGTCTCCCAGGAAAGTCAGCTCTATTTCGGTACGGTCCGAGATAATATCGCTCTCGGTGCCGGTTATGTAGAAGACGAACAGATTCTGGCTGCGGCCAGGCTCTGTGGCGTCACAGAATTTACAGACAGACACCCCAAAGGTCTGCAAATGCCTGTTGCTGAGCGCGGTGCCAATTTCTCAGGAGGCCAGAAGCAAAGCATTGTTCTGGCCAGAGCACTGCTGAGTGACCCCAATGTCCTGCTTTTCGATGAGCCCTGCAGTGCCATGGACAGCCTTTCGGAGCATTACTTTCGTGAGCGCCTGAGAACACTGGCCAAAGATAAAACCCTGATCATGACAACCTATAAGTCCAGCATGCTCGATCTGGTCGACAGGGTCATTGTCATGGACAACGGTCGTTTACTGGCTGACGGCCCCAGAGACAAGGTTCTCGAAGCGCTGGCACAGGGAAAAACGGAGTTTTAAAAATGAACAATCATTTCAACGTTGATGCCATCAGGGAAAAAATCGTCACCATCTGGCACCAGTGGGCCAAATCTTTAAGAGACTACAAGAGACAACAGTTCAGCCTGGACTATATGCCGGACACCAGTGCTGCCATTCTGATGCAGTCACCCAGAGGAGGTCGTATCCTGATCTATCTCTGCGTGCTTACTGTGGTCGTCTTTCTGATCTGGGCGGCTTTTGCCAAACTGGATGAAATGGCCCGAGGAAGTGGCAAGGTTGTCCCTTCCACCAGAGTCCAGATCATTCAAAACCTGGAAGGCGGTATCATCTCTGACATTTATGTCAGTGAAGGTGACCAGGTCACTTCTAACCAGGCGCTCATGCAACTGGACAGCACCCGTTTTCTCTCTCTTTATCGTGAATCCCAGGTGGAATACCAGAGCCTGAAGGTGGCAGGTGTTCGGCTCAAGAGTGAAATTGATGATACCGAACTGACTTTTGGTCATGAAATCAAAGACAGCCAACCGGTCGTAGAGCGAGAAACCGCACTGTTCAATAATCGCCGGGAAGCTCTGGTGAATGAGCTGGCCGTGGCCGGAGAAAGAGTAAAGCAGAGCCAGCATGAGCTCACCGAAATGAAATCCCGTCGCAACCATCTTGAAAACAGTCTCAAACTTGCCACGAGGGAACTGGATCTCACCCGACCTCTGGCGAGAGACGGCGCAGTTTCTGAAGTGGAACTCCTCCGTCAGGAACAACGGGTTAACGAGCTTGCTGGTGACCTCGATGCCGCCAGACTGGCTATTCCGCGCCTTGAGTCAGTGATGCAGGCGGCACAAAGACAGTCTGCCGAACTGAGACTACAGTTTCGCCAAAAAGCCATGCAAGAGCATAAAGACAATGTTCTGCGTATGGCTCAGCTCGAAGAAGTGTTGACCGCTCACCAGGATCGCGTTGACCGGACGCTTGTGCGCTCTCCCGTCTCCGGCACAGTAAAGAAAGTCAATCTCAATACGTTAGGCGGGGTTGTTCAGCCAGGTATGGACCTGATGGAAGTCGTCCCTCTTCAGGATCAGCTGCTGATTGAGGTTCAGATACGGCCAAAAGACATTGCATTTCTCAGACTTGGACTCAATGCCATTGTCAAGGTAACAGCCTATGACTACATCATATATGGCAGCCTCAAGGGCACGGTAGAACACATCAGTGCCGACACGATTCAGGACGAAAACGGCCAGAGCTTCTATATTGTTCGGGTCAGAACGGAAAAAAGCCACTTGGGTACTTCCGAAAAGCCGTTACCGATCATTCCGGGAATGCAGACCAGCGTCGACATTCTCACAGGAAAAAAATCGGTCCTGGACTATTTACTCAAGCCGATCATAAGAGCCCGACACACTGCTCTGAGAGAGGCTTGAACCGGAGGCTGGCAGACCGCTTTGCCTCTGATTAAGTAAACAGGAAGTTCGCCTATCCGGACGAGCTTCTGAAACAAAAGCTCTTATTTTTGTTTTAACGCCGAATTGAATTTGCTGAGGTAACCGATGGCTAACGAAGATTCAGCAGTAACACCTACCGTTACAGTTTTCACAGCTCATGGTGTTAAGGATCCTGACACCGGTATTCCTATTGAACTGGCCAAAGGCAACCGTCTGCCCCTGAGCCTGAGTCTTGAAATTATTCCTGGTGGTGCACTGACCGTAGAACAGGATGGTAAGCTGTTTCAGGTGACTGAGCCCGGCACCATGACTCTTGGGGAACACCTGAAGTCCGCTGCAGTGGTAGTCCCTGACGAGCCCACTGAAGTTGTTACCGAAACCATCCTGGAAAAAGAAGAGCCCACACCTGAGCAAAAAGCTGCCATGGCCAAGGCAGCCAAAGTGGCATCTCCCAGTGACTCCGGCAGTATTGAGCTGCCAGCCACTATCGAAGTAGAACAGCTGACCTCGTTACCAGAAACCAGCGACGCCCAGATTACACAGCTGTTGAATGAAACGGCCCAGACCCGCGCAACCCGAGCAGAGCTTGAACAAAAAGAGCAGGCCCAAAAAGCTTTTGTAGAAAAAACGCTTGCCGAGCCCACTTTTACGACTATTGCTGTTACACCTGTTACCCCTCTGACTCCTGCTGCGGTGGTGCCACCAACTGTACCCATAATCAGTACCTTTTTCCCCGACAGTGATATCAAGGGTGATAATGTTACCTCGTTCACAGACCTTGATATTGAAGGCACTGGCCGTCCCGGTGATCAGATCAGACTGCTGATTAATGATGAAGCCTCCAATCAAACGACAACTGTCGATAGCAAGGGCGCATGGACTCTCAGTTGGCAGGCGCCCGGTGAAGGTGTTTACGAGTTTTCAGCTCAAGCTGAAGCGGGCGGTGCTTTCAGTGACGCTTCAGAACCTTTGCGTGTAGAGGTCGACACCACCAGGCCTCAACTCAACATTGATACATCCGAGTTCACAGTACAGAGTTTCCGCCCCATTGATATCACAGGCAACAGTACGCCCGGAATACAGGTAGACATTGCTCGGGACGGAACACCTGCGGGACATTTTCAACCCACAGAAAATGGCGAGTGGACTCTCGCTCTGCCTCTGCCTGAAGAAGCTCACGGCGATTACCTCTATCAGTTCACAGTCACTGATAAAGCAGGTAATACCACTACCCATGAAGTCAAAGTCCATGCGATTACGGCTGTTTATGACGTTAAAGTATCACCTGACTCAGGCATAGACGGCGACCAGGTTACCAACGCACAAGATGTCACCGTCTCAGGGAAGTGCCCTCCGGGTGGGACGGTATTTCTGCAATATAATACCGATGGCGAGTCTGTCACCAAACAATACCCCTGCTCTGAACAAGGTGAGTGGAAAAGCGACAGCATTCAGCTACCTGCTGACGCCATTTACCCCTTTGAAGCCAGGGTAAAATTACCTGACGGAAGCCTGTCGAAATCGGTTGAATTCAAAGTAGAAAAAGATGCCAGAGCTTATCTTAAGCTAGAAATTGATGACCCTTTCTACACCAGTATCAACCCACCGGTTATCAAAGGTGAGGCAGAAAGCAGCTCCCGTATTCATGGTGAACTGAGCCAGGCGGGTACGTTAAAAGCCAACGCTGACACCGATGTTAACAGCCCTTTCCAGCTTAATTTCAAACCTGTCGGTACAGAGCCGCTAAGCGACGGCGCCTACGATCTCAAGGCAACCCTGACCGACAAAGCGGATAATACGGCCACTCAAACCCTGCAGCTGATATTGGATACTCAGGAGCCACCGACTCCCGATCAATTAAATGTTCAGGCTACAGGTGTTAAACATCTGGATGGAGCACATCAGGTTCCAAGCTTGAATTTCACTGTCACCGGGGTCGCGGAGAAAGAAGGACATACGCTACAGCTTGAGATGCCCAATGGGTTTGTTTATTCAGGCATCAAAGCCGGTTCAGAGGGTGTCTGGAGTCAACCCGTTGCCGTTTCTGACGAAGGCCGCTATACCATCAAAGTCTTCGAAACAGATCAGGCGACCAACACCAGCAGTCAGCCCGGTCTGATAAAGGTGACTGTAGAGGGAGTACCTTTACAGGTTATTGGCGTTGCTGAACAGGAGACCAGCTCTCAACTAAAACAGGGCGACACCCTGCTGGTCAAACTGAATCTGAACAAAGCAGCCGTCATCTCTGATGATGGGGAGATCAGCTGTCAGCTCAAACTCCTTAGACAAGAATCAGATAACTCATTCAGCACGATCCGGGAAGTTACTGCACAACTGGATAGTGATGCGACCGAGCTCGCCTCCAAACAGCTCATTTTCAACTATACCGTTCAGAATGGCGATCTGGCAGACGCTATTGAAGTAGTAGCAAACTCCCTGAGTATAACCGGTGGAGCCACCATACAATCCACCCTGGGATCACCGCTGGTTCCTGACTTTTCTCAGGCCATTCTCAGTGGGTTGAAAGTAGACGCCGTCCAACCCAATGCTCCTGAAATTACGGCTATTGAGCCCGATACTGGCAGCAATACCCATGATTTTCGTACCACTGCCACTGAATACAACCTGAAAGGTAAGTCAGACCCAGGCACTGAAATATTACTCTTTAATCACGGCCAACTCTTGACCTTACCCGGTCAGATCATTGCCTCTGAGCAGGGTCTCTGGGAAGTCAGCATCGAGGAATCCACCAAGGAATACACAGCCAGCTATACCGTCCAGAGTAAAGATAGCTTTGGTAACCTCAGTGACGTGTCAGCCCCTGAAGAAGTTGTGGTTGACCAGGTTAAACCGAGACTGCACTCTCTTGAGGCCACTACTGACACAGCCACACCTCTGAAAGCAGGGACAACGGTTACTTTCAAACTGACCTTTGATGAGCCCGTTACACTCACGGGCAAACCTGTTCTGAAGATAATGGTGGGTGACAGGATTATCCCGCTGGACGTTGAGAAAAATGGCGACGACCTGATTGCAAACTATACCGTAGAAGACGATTATCAGGACTCCGACGGTATCACAGCTGATTCGCTTGAGTTTACGGCACAACAACCCTCAGAAGACAGTGGTCAGCCTCCTGTAACCATTCCCCTGGGGCAAATTTCAGACCTGACTGGTAACAGCGCAGAAACCAACCTGGTTGATCTTCAGAACACCGGGGTTTTGGTAGACAGTGTTAAACCTGTTATTACTATTACTCCGCCACCGGCTACCGCTTCAGCCCAACCCGTCATCAGCGGCAACTGTTCCGAGACCGTCAGCCACCTTGATATTTATATCAATGATGAGAAAGTGACCCTGCAGGAAGTTCAGCTTGAAGGTATGAGCTGGACTGCCAGGTTGATGGAACCACTGACCGTCAACGAACACTACGCATTAAAAGCGGTAGCTACTGACAAAGCGGGTAATCAGGGCACTTCCGATCCTGTAGACCTATTCATTGACAATACACTTCCGTTTGTTGCCATAACGTCCGAAGCCTACACCAATGCCAAGAATCTAACGATTCAGGGAAGCAGTAACATCCTGAGTGGCACCATCAAACTGTCGCTTAATCAAGGTCAGTTTGTTGATTTAGAAACAGATACTGGAGGTAACTGGAAGTACACGCTAAAAGGCGCTGCTGAAAACACCTACAATGTTGAAGCCATCGCCACTGGCAACAATGCCCAAACAGATACTGCCAGAGCACAGGTCATTGTCGACCGGACTCAGCCTGTTTTTCAGACTGAGCTTTCAGATATCTACACCAGTAACCAGCCCACCTTCTCGATGCAGCTGGATACCGATCACGAACTTCTGACAACTGTCACTCTGGTATCGAACAACGAATCGACACATGCTCACTACAACCCAGACACTCATGCCTGGGAGGCAACACCGCTTACCCCACTGATTCAAGGGGAACAAAAGATCATCTTTACGGCAACTGACCTGGCCAATAATGTCGGTTCCCGTGAAAAAGTCATCACCGTTGACTCTGTTCCACCCTATGTTGAAATCGATCCGGCTTGCCTGAAGACACCCGACCTACAGCCTGAGTTCTTTGGTCGTGGTCAAAATGGTGTCAATGCAAAATTACTGATAAAAGACCAGGTAACCGGTGAACAGCTGGACTCTCTGAACCAGACCATCGTTCAGGGCACCTGGAAAGTAAAAGCCAGCTCTGAGTTACTGCCTGGCAGTTATACGCTTCAGTTGTCAGCTCAAAAAACACTCAGTGATGGCCAGACACTGACTAGTAAAACGATTGACCACGATCTGACCCTGCAGGCGCCCCCCGAAGAGCCAACGCCAGAAGCCACCCCGGATCAAGACCTCTTATTGACTCTTGACCCTATCGCGTCCTGGCACAATCTCAAAAAGCCCATTACCCTCTCTGGCCATGCAAAAGCTGACAGTCTGGTCTCCGTTAAAATAGACGGCCATGATATGGGTGAAGTGACCGCCTCGCCCAAAAATACCTGGCAACTGTCGCTCAGCACTGAACAACTTTCAGCCGTTAAAACACCAGAGGACACTCTTAAAGTTCTGGTGCAGGCCAAACTTGATACAGTGGTCGATACACTCCCGGATACCCTTCTCAAGGTTGATACCACTGCACCTGAAATAACCCTCAACCCTATTGAGATTACAGATTCTCAGTATGTTTTCAGTGGGACTTTTGTTGAGGATCATCCCAACTCTGTAACCTTGAAGGCTTCAGTAATTGATACCCTCAAGGATCCCAAAGTATCATCCAACTTCGTTAATTTAGAACCCAAGCTGCAGGGTGATCAGTGGCAAGCCAGTCTGAACACCCATGAATTGCCTCCCGGCCATCAGTATCTGGTGATTGTAAGAAGCAAAGACAAGGCAGGTAATGTCACAACTCAGAAACAGATATTCAGTATTGAAGCACCTGCTGAACCCACAACTGAACCTCAACCGGCATCAGATTTAGGGCTTACTCTTGATAAATGCCCTGAATGGATCAACTTACAAAAACCATTGACGCTTTCTGGTTCGGTTAAAGAAGGGAGTGAGGTTCGTGTAGCCATGGCTGGCCACGATCTGGGGACTGCAACCGGTAATGACCAAAACATCTGGCAAAAAGAGATCACGCCAACAGACCTTAAAACGGCTCTGTCAGGCCAGGAAGGTTCTAAAGAAATTCTCGTAGAGGCCACCCTTGGCAAGGTCACAGACAGCGTAAAACATCCGATAGGTGTCGACACTACCGGTCCAGTCGTTACCCTTGACAGTTATACGACCACTGCGACTCACCATGAGTTCAGCGGCCATATCGATGAAGCCCACCCACTCAAGAACGGTTTAAAGCTCTACCTGATTGATATTGATAAAGGCTCAGAAGACAAGAGTCACTATATCAAGCTATTGCCTAAGCTGGAGGGGAATGAGTGGACTACCAGCATAGAACACAAGGACTCGTTCACACCGGGTGATCATTACATGCTGTTGGCTAGCAGTATGGATTCAGCCGGTAATAAGTCTTCGAATCAGTTGCGATTTGATCTCAAGGTGCCTGAGGTTAAAGAGACAGAGCCTGCAGAAACGCCTGAACCGGCGATTCCTGTTCCTGTTAACCTCGTGCTGGACCCCCTGCCCCAGCTCACCAATCTTGGCAAAACCCTGTCAATTTCTGGTCAGGCCACTGCCGACAGTCTGGTTTCGGTGGAGCTGGGTAATCAGCCACTGGGACCTGTCACAGCACAACCCAACAATACCTGGGAATTGTTGCTCAGCCCTGAACAACTCAATACATTCCCTGATGGCCCCTTAAACGTCAACATCAGAGCCTCACTTCATGGAGTCACGGATCAAACCAGTGCAACCTTGACTGTCGATAAAACAGGTCCACAGCTGACCCTGGACTCCGATGTCAGCACAGATGCCATACCGGTGTTCACCGGCACTATTCAGGAAGCACATCTTAAGTCCTTCGACGCTAAACTACTGGACGCTGAAGGTCAGGTGATCGAAACCCTGACGGTTTCATACCCCACGGAGGGCGTCTGGCAAGCAACGGGGCATAACGCTCAAAATGCTGGCAGCGACTATCAGTTATTACTGAACGCCGAAGACACCCTGGGCCAAAAAGGTACCCTGACACAGCCTTGCAGTGTTCAGACACTCTCTGAACCTGAACCACAACTTCCTGTCGACCTGGGACTGACGCTTAACAAAACACCTGAGTGGATCAACTTACAAAAGCCGTTGACGCTTTCTGGTTCGGTTAAAGAAGGGAGTGAGGTTCGTGTAGCCATGGCTGGCCACGATCTCGGGACTGCAACCGGTAAGGAACAAAACAGCTGGCAAAAAGAGATCACGCCAGCAGACCTTAAAACGGCTCTGTCAGGCCAGGAAGGTTCTAAAGAAATTCTCGTAGAGGCCACCCTTGGCAAGGATACGGACAGCGTAAAATATCCGATAGGTGTCGACACTACCGGCCCAGTCGTTACCCTTGACAGTTATACGACCACTGCGACTCACCATGAGTTCAGCGGCCATATCGATGAAGCTCACCCACTCAAGAACGGTTTAAAGCTCTACCTGATTGATATTGATAAAGGCTCAGAAGACAAGAGCCACTATATCAGGCTATTGCCTAAGCTGGAGGGGAATGAGTGGACTACCAGCATAGAACACAAGGACTCGTTCACACCGGGTGATCATTACATGCTGTTGGCTAGCAGTATGGATTCAGCCGGTAATAAGTCTTCGAATCAGTTGCGATTTGATCTCAAGGTGCCTGAGGTTAAAGAGACAGAGCCTNCATTCCCTGATGGCCCCTTAAACGTCAACATCAGAGCCTCACTTCATGGAGTCACGGATCAAACCAGTGCAACCTTGACTGTCGATAAAACAGGTCCACAGCTGACCCTGGACTCCGATGTCAGCACAGATGCCATACCGGTGTTCACCGGCACTATTCAGGAAGCACATCTTAAGTCCTTCGACGCTAAACTACTGGACGCTGAAGGTCAGGTGATCGAAACCCTGACGGTTTCGTATCCCTCAGAGGGTGTCTGGCAAGCAACGGGGCATCAGGCTCAAAATACTGGCAGCGACTATCAGTTATTACTGACCGCCGAAGACACCCTGGGCCAAAAAGGTACCCTGACACAGCCTTGCAGTGTTCAGACACCCTCTGAACCAGAACTTCCTGTCGACCTGGGGCTGACTCTTAACAAAACACCTGAGTGGATCAACTTACAAAAGCCGTTGACGCTTTCTGGTTCGGTCAAAGAAGGGAGTGAGGTTCGTGTGGCCATGGGTGGCCATGACTTGGGGACTGCAACCGGTAAGGAACAAAACAGCTGGCAAAAAGAGATCACTCCAGTAGACCTTCAGGCCGCACTGAAAGGTCAGGAGGGACTCAAGGAAATACTGATTCAGGCTTCTCTTGGTAAAGAGACGGCCACTGCCAGTGGTCACCTGGGAATCGACACCACGAAACCTGTCGTCACTTTTACCAGTGAAGGTTATACAACCACTGAAACACATCATGTCTTCAGTGGTACCTTTGATGAAGCTCACCCTCTGGCCGAGGAAAGTGTGCGTGTTCGTTTGTTTGACACAGGCAACGATCCAAAGGATACATCGAAGTATCTTCGCCTCGACACAACGATTACCGATGGGAATCAATGGCAGGCCCAAATCAAGGACAGCGATCTCCCTCCTCTGATCAAGCAGTACGGACTTCTTTTAAATAGTAAAGATGCAGCGGGTAATAAGTTTTCCCAGCCCTTTACTTTTGAGCTCAAATCCCTTCTGGAGATCAAGAAGCCGGCCATTGATATTGAAATCACTTCAGCACCGGCTGTCAGTGCACTGAATGAGAAGTTTGAAGTTTCAGGGACTGCCAAAGCCGGTAGCACCCTGACTTTCGAGCTGGGTACACTGAAATTGGATCTGAAAACGATCGTAGGTGAGGACGGTCTCTGGACTGTCACTCACTCTGATATTCCTGCAGAAGGCAGTCAGTCTATACCTGAAGGCCCTGTGACATTCAAAGCCACGGCGTCCCTGGAAGACCATGATACAAGTGCCAAAGAACACTCTCTGATCGTTGATCGTACACAACCTCAAATAGTCATCGACTATGAGTCAACCGTTGACTCGGAACAACGGTTTACAGGATCCTTCACCGAAGACAACCTCCATGAAATCAGTGCAAAACTAGTAGCCAGTGACAAAACAGAATTACCCTTACAGATTACCTTAGAAGGCAATCAATGGACTGCTGCTGGCAAGCATCAGCTAGTTCAGGGCGTCTATGACTTCCATATCACCATAACAGATCAGGCTGGTGCTTCGAATACAGCGAAAGAAGCGCTCAATCTTGCCGCTGAAGAAACACTTACCGGGCCCATAGCTGTCGCTACTATAGATCCTGCATCACTGGCGACCGAGAACACTAAGCCAGTTCTGAAAGGCACGCTCTCTAATGTCCAACATGAGCACCTTCAGGCACTCAATCTCGAACTGGTTCACCAGGAAACGGGGGAGAAGCTGAATCTTCCGGTACAACCTGCAGAGCAATGGAATATTCAGGTTCCGGGAGAATTGAAGCAAGGTAGCTATAGTGCGACTCTTTTTGCTCAGGATAAAAACACTCAGCAATATAAGCTGACTTCTGACACCTTGGATGTATTTGGAAGCGACCATCTCTTCTCCATGGTGGGCGCAGAAGGGCTAAGTCTGATTGATGGCAACCTCTTCCTGCCACTTAACAGCGAAAACAAGGTTGACGGTCAAGTCACAATAAAAACTATTCCAGAAGCCAGTTTAAAGCTGATGCTGGTTAATCCATCCCAAGGAGCAGGATACGTTACGGCACCGGATAGACTCCCTGTAACATCAGACCAGCATGGCAAGGCCACCTTTGACCTGTCTACCATGCCAACAAACCGTGGAGGCCTCTACACAGGTGGCATCAAGGTGACGAGTTCTGCCAGCGACAAAGGCAAAACGGCATTCTTCTATCTGGCCATGTCTCCTATTCCTGTGTATCACTACAGCTTTGATACCCAGAACAGTGCTGATTTAAGCACTCAATTCAGGTCCCTGACTTTTGGTCAATACAGTACGGTTCAAGGCATTATGCCTGCCGTGGATGGAACCCTGGGAGCAGGTGTCCAACTCGGACAGGGCCATCTGATCAATAATGGCTTACCTGATCTACTGAAAGGAAACTTTACGGTCTGTGCAGACATACAGCGTACTACTGACCCAGAAACTCTCTTCACACTCATGGGAAGGCAAGATGGCTTGATGGTAGACGTGATTAACGATCAGGGTAAGATTGGAATATCGGCAGGAAAACAATCCGTCTTCTCCACCTCTCCCCTGAGTCAGGATGTTCCATTCCATCACGTCTGCCTTTCCCGCTCTGTAAATCCGGAGAAAACACAAAGTACTGTTGCCATTGCAGTTAATGGCCAGACTGAAGTTGAGAATGCCAAACTGGATCACCCGGATGGAGTAAACACCGATATTTCTGCCATAGGTGGTTACCGGGATAGTGAAGGTCATATCATAGAGTCTCAAGGTAAACTGGATAACCTCAAGATCTTTAATGAAGCTGATAGAATGGAGAATGCCTCTTCAGACCTTTATGTTTTATGGAGCTGCCCCGACAAGGATAAATGTTCACAAACTGAGTATCTGCCACTGGGTCAGGAAGCAGTGAAAATGAGTTCACTGAGCCAGGGAGGCGATCTGTATATTCAATTCGCTGGACTCAAGGCCGCTGCCAATAAAGGCTTCACCTTCAATGAAAACTTTGACATTCGGGTCAACGGTGAGTCAGTTCAGGCAGAAGCTCAGTCACCCAATGTCTTCAAATTAACCCATGTTACCGCTGAAAGCCTTAGCACTCTTGAAGTTAAACCCAGTCAACCTGAATCTGTCTACAAAGATCAGAACGATAAATCCGCCAAGATATATAGCTACACCGTTAAGTTTGCTCACAGCCTTGAAGGTCTGGATCAGCCAGAACTGACCGCACGCCTGGACTCTGACCGCATGGATTCAAGAGGCATACTCCACAATGTTCTGTCATTGCCCGGCTCACAGGTTGTGATGCACTCCCCTCAATCTGTGAGCTCAAGCGACAAGCCAATGAAGGGTGAAGATCATGACAGACCCATCCAACAGGATCACTTCCTTGCAGTGGAAGGAGGCAAGATAACCAACTACGATCCTCAGCATGACATCATTGACCTCAACAAACTGTTGAGTGGTGAGCATATTGTGCCCACCAGTGTTCAGGAGCTGGCAGCCCTGCTCTGCACCCGAGAACAAGAAGGCAGTCAAGGCCTGATTGATCAGGTATTGATTCGCCACAAGGACAACTCCAGTGATAGCCACTGCGACTGCCAATCCAGAGAAGATCCGGCTTATACCATCAACCTTCTAGATCCCATGCATCAGCCACTTCTGGTTATGAATTATGATGGTCTGCAACATGACCTCTACCCTTCTTCCTGAGTACGTCTGATACCAGGGATGCCAGTCGCCCATCCGAAGAAACTCTTCGGATGGGTATTCTTTCTCACCCACAGGTAATCATTGTCGAGACGAGCTATGAACAAGAAAGAGCTTGTTGAACAGGTCGCGGAACAATCCAGCCTTTCAAAGAACAAGGCAGAGCAGGCCGTCAATGCCTTCATTCAAAATACCCAGGATACTCTCGCAAAGGAGGATATCGTGCAGCTGATAGGATTTGGAACCTTTTCAGTGGTAGACCGAGCGGCAAGGAAGGGAAGGAACCCTCAAACTGGCCAGGAAATTCACATACCAGCCTGTAAATTGCCTCAATTCAAACCCGGTAACAAACTTCGAGAAGTGGTGAAGTAGCCAGACTCTGTTGCGATGTACTATTGGGTCAAGCTTCCAAAATCTATCGAACCTCGTCAGGACAAAGCCAGCAACAACTTTGTCCTGATACTCTCCAGCAAATATTGTCCACGCAATATGCCTCAGACCGCTATTAATACCAATCAAACTTTCAAACCCCGTTATGAGCAAGCCATTTGAGTCCAATAGGCAATACCCACAGGGCATAAAGGCGGGGTGAGGAGTCATAGCCGTAGCTATGGCGACGATCCCCAACGCAGAATATTGGACTCAAATGGCTGCACAACAGGGGATTTTGAAAGTGCGATTGGTATAAGATTAAGCCATGGCTTTCATAACATTGAGAATGGCTCGTTTCTTCTTCAGGTTCATTCGGTTCAAGGTTCGGATGATTTCATCATCTACCTTGGTGTCGCAGATCGTGTCGATCGGGGTAGTCAGGTACTGATTTCCTCTGCCAGTTGCTATCCATTCAAACGAAACTTCCAGCAACTCAGCCATTTTTCTTAGATTCTCAAGACTGGGGCTGCTCATCTCGGTTTCCCATTGAGCCAAAGCACTTCGGGATACACCGATAAGATCAGCCAAGGCTTGTTGAGATAAACGCTTTTCCTTGCGTGAACGAAGGATCCTTGTTGTCAGGTTCATCCTTGAACTCTCATAGATAATCGAAAAAGATACCTTATTAAAATTTAGTGTAACACAAGCTCTGGTAATGACCGGTTGCAATTAGAGAATCCTTGTCCCCTGATCAATATCCGTAGCTCCAAACACCTTTCCTTCACTAACCAGCCTTCATAATCACGTTGGCATCCAATGCCGGCCTTAATACATCCAGCACTTGCCCTGATTGAATGGCTTTCAGGCACTGGTTATCAACACAACTGGTTTTTCTGTGATTCCCGGCACTGACGCAGGGAGAACAGGGTAGTCCGGCGTAAATAGCAGTGGAATTCCCCAGGGCACCATATAATGCAGGCGTTTCGGGTCCGAAAATCACGAACGTCTCTAATTCAGTCACTGAGGCAAAATGAGGCGGTCCCGAGTCATTCGACAGCATAATCTTTGAAATTGAGTACAGAGGAACCAGCTCTTTAAATTCAAAAGTGCCGGCACTGTTCAGGCAACGATCATGATTGACCTGCTGCCTGAGACCTTCTGCCTCCGAACGCTCTCCGGGAGCGCCGGTGACTACTACCAGAATATCGGGGTATTCTGTCAGCAGGCTCTGAATAACGTCTACGTAGCGATCCTTCATCCAACGTCTTTGTGGAAGCAGATCACTGGCGTTGGGATTCACCAGCACCAGTCGCTGAACACCCGGCTCAAACGCTTTATAGAGCTTTCTCAGCTTAGTGATGACTGACGCGGTTAAATCACTGCTTACCTCTGCTCTGGCCAGTTCAATCTCCTCTTCAAACCCCTCTTTTTGATAAGGCTGTTGAGGATGGCTTTGAGAAGCTCTGACCAGCGTCATGAAGTTTCTGGAAATGTGACTATGAGGGTTATACATGACTGGATGGGTTAAATGATTACCACGATAAAGACCTTCTTCATGAACACGATCAAACCCTGACCTGTTAATCGCCCCACTGAGCCGGCTCAAAATCGAAGTAAAGCGGGAGAACAATTCCAAATCGATGACGGTATCAATCTTTTTTTTGCGGCACCACACCAGGAATTTAAGACTACTGATCGCCAGACTTATCAGATTATCGGGCTTAATAAGAAAGATATTGTCTCGATCAATTGTATTTAACAAATGGAGGCTGGCTGCATTTTTTTCAAAAATAACAAAATGTAATGCCTTATCTTGCTCCTTTAACCAGCGCATGGATGGATCCGCCAAAATAGCGCTACCCATTTCAGACAGTTCTATAAAGAGAACATTCCTGGAAGGCGTTTTCTGATTACGACGAAGCCAGTCAACTGGCCAGAATAGCAGTTTTAATAAAAAGCAGAGAGGTATGCCTGCATAATGATCGACCCATCGCATAGTATCTACTTTCACAGGTTGGCCTCCTTGGCAACGCCGGACTGCCGTCCTACAAATACAAACACACTGGCTATGGTAAAATTAAATAGCATGCCTGCCATAACACCCATTGCCAGCGCTAACTGTTTGTATTCCATAAAGAAAGGTACAAATTCAGTGAGCACATAATAGGAACCCCAGCTGGGAAAAAAACTCACCAGACACATAGTCAGGTATTTACTCCACTGTTTAAGTTTTCTCTCTTTTGGCACATGGGAAAAAGTAAAGGTGCGATTCCAGAACCAGTTCCAACTGGCAGCAACCCAGTAGGAACAACCTCTGGCGACTAAATGAGGTATACCCAGAAGCTGACCTAACAGGGTATAAACGCCCATATCAACCAGAAAACCGCTGGCTCCTACCATGCCAAATTTGGTGAGCCTGTGCCCCAGGAGAAACAGCTTATTCAGCAGAGTGCCCGGCTGTTTCAAACGCGACTCAAGCTCATCCTGATAGAGCGTGACAAGACAACGAACGGATAAAACAAGGGCCAGAAGAGCCAGTAAATATTGAAAATACTGAATCACTGTGTAGCCACGAAACCCGTTATCGTAAAATGGCAGGACGAACACACACAAAAGCCCCAGAAAAATAAACGCTACCCGACTTTTAAAGCCCGAATTCAATTTACTGGCCAGATAGTCTGCCAAAACAGCGGATACAATACCGACCCAGGCTCCCAAAAAAATATCAAACGGCCAATGCGCGCCAACCACGATTCTTGAAAGCCCTGATAAACTGGCTAACAAAAGAACCACTGATTGAATACGTGAATTCAAATAAAGGAACGAAAGTCCTACTAATAGAAATACCGTTCCCGTATGACCCGAAGGCATGGTGTCAGTTTTTAAAACAGGACCCAGAACATTGACGGCTTCAATACCCAATGCACCGACCGGGCGCAGAGAGGGAATTAATGCTTTACCACCATTGAGTAACAAGGCTCCAACCAGCATTGTTAAGATAACAGCCAGTTGTTTATCCGGTTTTTTATAAAATAACAGCATGGTTAAAGGGAACAGAAAAAAACCATCACCCAGATTGGTTAAAACAATCCAGAAAACAGAGACAGGCGACTCCCCTCCCCAGCTATTTAATGGGTAAAACACCGAATGATTGACCGCAGTGACTGAAAACAGAGCGACAAAGGGAAGCAAAAAGCAGCTAGCTTTGAAGATTGTTGAGCGAGACCGGCCAGAATCTACTCCGAACACATCGGACATTCCTTATATAACCTCGAAACCTATCTAAACAGCCTTCAGCGATATAAATAATATTTCATCTATTAAAGATGATTTTTTTAAACACTAAAAACTAAGTTACAACAGACAGTAGAATATGCAAAGACAGTATAAAAAGATGGATATGAATCAAATATGAAATGAGAGCAGTATAGACAGTCTTAAAAGCAGAAAAGTTCAAAAAGCATGAGCGGACATGGTTAATTTTCACGAGGACAGAAAAAAGAAGATGAACACACTCAAACCCCTCCTCATCAATACCTGGGAAGGGTCTAAGAACAGCAACATTCACATAGCGGACTTACAGCGATAAAACTGAAATTTATTCACCAAAATACTGTCCAGCCCGGCCTCCGTTTCATCAACCAGTTGACAGGAAAAACCCTGCAACTCAAGACGGTTATTCTCGGGAGCTGTACTCTTATCACGAATCAGCAGGCCATAGGTATTTGAATCCGCCTTACCGTGCCAAAAATCAAACTGGGTCAGCCGATCAGTCAACAGCTGCACCGGCTGAGGATAGGCATACCAGGCTATACGACTCGCCTTACTCCAATTGTCCACCATCAGAACCGGATTAACTTCACCTTCCTCCTGCCACTTCTGCTTCAGAGATTGAGCGTGCTCAGCGGCTTCTTTCCAGCCCACCAGATCCTTGATGGCTGGAGCCATGAAAGGAAAAGTTGAAAGCGGCATAAAAGCCAGAAAGAAAAACACAAAGCCAATCAATCCCAATGACAGAACGGAGGAAAAAACAGCCAGGCACTTCACCCACAATCTGGACCAGCCAAGACAGATCCAATAGGCCGATAAGGGCGCTAACAATGTCCACCCCAGAGCCGGCCAGTTGGGTAAAACAGTACCATCTCCGGCAGACCAGCTGATAACCACCAATACCGGTAAAGCGTTCCAGATGATCAGCCAGCCAGCATCCCTGCTCTGCTCTGGCATACGTCTTCTGACCACTGATATCGAAGCAGCTATTGCTGCCACATAAGCAAGGATGGAATAAAGAAACATTTGTGCTATTTGCATACCCAATGCTTCTTTCACGGACCACTCTTTGACACCGACACCACGATCAAACTGGTAAGCCAGTGATGCCCAGTCATTATCAGCATTCCAGATTAATACCGGTGAAATCACTACCAGAGCGATCAACGCTGCCAACCATGGGCCTGATTGCCGAAGCCATCTCAAGCCATGATGCTGAATCATAAAGATCATCATACCTAACGGCAGAAAAATGGCCGTGTACTTACTCAAACCAGCCAGGCCATAGATGACACCCAGTACGATCCAGTCCAGTAATCGATTGTGTTGATGAATACGATGAATCAGTTCCAGTGACAAAAGACCCAATACCATCAGGGGCAAATCAGGTACCAGCCCCCAACCCATCAGTTGCAGAATAGGCGCTGTATTCATCAGAAAAACGGATACAAATCCGGTCCATGAAGGGCTTTCAGGAAAGAGTATTCTGCTGACACGAAAGGCCAGATAGCTGCTCAACGCATATAAAATGGCTGGGACCAGCCTGACCGTAAATTCATTGTAACCCAGTGGCGCCACCAACATCTGCAACCAACCCACCATAGGAGGATGATCAAAATAGCTGAGGGCAGGATACCGTGCATAGAGCGCATAATGGGCTTCATCAACACCCAGCGGCACACCGGATGCCATCATCAAATGAATCAGGAGCACAATAATAATGATGCTCCAGGAGGCTATTCGCGCTCGTTCCTGCATGAGATCCCCTGAATTGTTTGGATAGTACGATCGCCCCATGAGCCTGTAAGCAGGAAGTGAGCAAATGGTCAGAATCTGTTAACAAGATTCTATTATGCCTTCCTAAATGGGAGCTGAACACACGACAATCGCTCTCTACGACAAGCACTGGTGTATTTTATAACTATCACGAAACCCAAGGCTTGTCAGTGGCCTGTTCCACTCAATACCAACATTCAGTCAAAATCGAATCAAATAATGAATGAGACATAAGACTTCCTTTTAAAACCATTTATTATGAAAAGAAATATTATGAAAAGAAAACTCGAAAAACTTGCTGGTAGGCATGCATTCCCAGAAAAATACCAACAATACCCATAACACCCGCAATGTGGGCAGGTACTGGCGTTGATAGCATAGGGAAAAAACGACAAAGCCCGGACACCAGCGAGTACGAAACCAAAAAACTCACGACACAAACAAACTTACCTTTATAGCACGAACCAAAAAACTCTCAGCACAGACTGAACCTAAAGATTTGAATTCTTGGACGGGGCTTTACTCACTTGCCGCCTACTACTAGTACATCATTCCAATTTAATTGTCGGGTAAAGCTTCGCCAGCTTTATCCAAGCATCTTCTGTTGTAAACCTCCACTCCATCTTGCTGTTGATGCTGTTGCGCTGTGATGCCCAAGCCGAAACTTCTGTCCTCAAGATACCCTGATCAGGTATCCGCCGACTCAAGCATTGGCGACTGAGTATGCTTAACTCGATCTCTGCCATGTTTAACCAACTGCCATGCTTGGGCGTGTAATGAATCTCCAGCTTAGGAATAGTCCTGAAATAACTTCCTGATTTCCCCTGAAGCTACAGATTAGGGATAATAGCCACAGCAATACGAAGTACAGAAAATCACCTTGAGCCATTATTCTCCAGCTGTCGCTATTCAGATGATTCGTTTCTACAACACCCTCAACGAGCGTGATCGCAGACGTTACGCCGCTGTTGAAGCTGTTAAACTTGGACATGGTGGTATCGCATTCATATCTCAGTTATTGAACTGTGATCCCAAGACCATCAATCGTGGTGTTTCTGAACTGGAGTCAGAAGAACAGATGGAGTCTGCCCGTCAGAGAAAAAAGGGGTGGACGGAAATCTCTGATTGAAAAAAATCCAAAGATCGTTGATAACTTTCATCAGGTTTTGCGCGACCACACGGCTGGAGACCCGATGCGGGAAGCCGTGAAATGGACGAACCTTTCCCGACGTAAAATCTCGAGTAAGCTCAGTGAACTGGGCACTCCAGCAGGTAAGAATATCGTTTCCCGCTTGCTTCACGAGAATGACTACCGTCGTCGTAAACCACAGAAAAAGCGTACCATGGGACAGAATGCTGATCGCAACGCTCAATTTGAAAATATTACCCATTTGAAAAAAGAGTATCTTAATGCTGGCAAGCCAGTGATCAGTATCGATACCAAAAAGAAAGAGTTGCTGGGTAATTTTTATCGTGAGGGAGTGGTTGATTCGGTAGACCCCATTATCATTAATGACCATGATTTTCCCAGCGTTAGTGACGGCAAAGTCATTCCCCATGGTATTTACGACTTGGGCAAAAATACAGCCTCCTTGCATCTTAACGCGAGTCATGACACGACTGAATTTGCCTGCGAAAGCATCGAACTATGGTGGAATGAACAGGGAAGAATGGACTATCCCGCTCAGGATGAATTGCTGATTCTCTGTGATGGTGGTGGCAGTAACAGTGCGACAACGTACATCTTCAAGGAAGACCTTCAGGCACTATCGAACCGTTTGGGGTTGAAAATCCGAATAGCACACTACCCACCGTACTGTTCCAAATATAACCCCATTGAGCATCGTTTATTTCCCCATGTGACGCGTGCCTGCAAGGGGGTACACTGGAAAGCATCGAAACAGCGGCGCACTACATGAGTAAAACAGAGACAAGCAAAGGCCTTGCCGTGACAGTCAGGATCATCGACAAAGTGTTCAAAACGGGCCGAAAATATGCAACTGACTTCAGGAAAAAGATGACCATTCAGTTCGACAGACTCTTGCCAAAATGGAATGACAGAGCTGTCCCCGTAACTGAGTGAAATACGGAAGTTATTTCAGGACTATTCCTTAACGCCTGCAGCAGGGGCGGCAAACGAGTGAAGCCCCGTGAGCCTACAAACAGTAGGTGATCGAGGTAAGCGAGAGCAGCCTCCCCTCCCACATCTTCAAGGGCGATGGATATATAGCCCTGAAAGCCACTACCCAGAAACCAAGAACTGACCGAAAAACAGACTACGACAGGAACTTTTTTTTGATTCTTGCCTCTTATTTGAAGAACCCTTACAGCCTACAGAAGTAACCTAATAAGACCAGGGGAGGGGGAAGAGTGAATCCAATAACACCTCTAATTTCATCCTGCGTAGCACAGGGAAGTAGTTATGAATTTTAAAGTATTGAAGTCGCTACTAATTTCACCCTACGCAGCACAGGGAGCTTGTGTCTATGCACCCAGAAAAGCCATAAAAGCTGCCTTCCCCTGCTCCACCTATATGAAAAGGAGTTGCATTGAGAGCTCCTCTAGAAACTCCCTACCTTCCTTGAAGAGAGCTTTCCCTGAGCCGACGACTGTTAACACCAAAATTCCAAAAGTAGAACCTGACCGCGTTACTCCTTCAGGCTCTGCGAACAAGAATGCCCCTGCTCAGCTCTATAAAGACTTTTTTGAGGATACCCAGGCGCTTGTCAGACGTTTCCTGTTTAAGCCTCTGCCAGATCAAAAAGTGGCTGCCGGTGAAATTCCCCGTATGGCTCATGGAGCCATGCATCTTAGTCGTGCTGCCTGCTGGATTCCCGTTTTGCTGGAATGGCGAAAACAGGCCGGAGATCAGGATGCCATCAACTTTCATACTGAAGTGCTTCCAACTCTTATGAAAACAGCCCTGCTACATGATTCTGGTCGCGAAGGTGAACAGGCCGATATGCCTGAATGGGAGCAATACAGTGGAGAAAATTGTGAAGATCATCTGCTGAATACGGGGGTTTCACCTGAATGGGCCAGCGCCTGCAAAAACGCCATTATTAACAAAAACCGTACAGAGGAAAGCGGAGAGCCCCGAACCCTTTTAATAGAAAAACTGCTCCACGACGCAGACTGCCTGGAAATCATGCGCTGTCGAGGCAACTTTGACATCGCCTATCTGGATATTTATAAAGACTTTTCCAGTCAGCCAGAGATGATCGGCAAGATTGTTTCATTGGCCACCGACATTCGGGACGTCGTTTATCAGCAATCCGACATGCTTTACGGTGCAGCCATTACAGACAGCTCTTCAGGAAAAACAATGGTGCCGGCCTGCTCCAGAAATTACTCAGCCTCAGGCAAAGCTGAGCATGAATTTGCAGAAAACGCTATGCTGCACCAGATTAACTGGTTAAAAAGTCATAGTCCAAATCTGTATCAGCTTTTTCAGGCATCAGCAAAAGGGACCCAAACAGCCCAAGTACCAGACTCTGATCCTGATGGGATATATAAAGAAGTTAAGGGACTTCCTCCCCAGGTGGCCCGCCACCGTGAGCTTATGGCAAATCTAGTTCGTTTACTAGGAATTAATGCGCCCGCACTCAAGGTACAGAATCAGGGGTATCACCAATGCACCCTGCAAATACCTGCCGCAACCATGACATTTACCGTCGACCGATCCAGCCTGCCCAAAGCAGAAAGAGCCAGGCTGTTTCTGGTGGCCTCTTTGCTGGGTCAGTGGGACATCGCAAATACTGCCAGACTGGATGAAAATGGGCAATTGAGCATCACTGATTTGTCCTCTGCCGGGCTGTATCACAACAAATGTCCTAAAACAAACAACCAGTTCAGCGCCACGCCCTATGAGCTTGAATGGTTACGCACACCTGAAAAAAACAGAGATAGCTTCCCTACTTGCGACGATGAGGTCTTAAAGCTGTTCAAAGACGCTTCTTCACTGTTTTCCGACCTGACCGACGAAGATATCGGTCAAGCGCTGTCTGAACTGGATCAAAGTACGGGCCAACAAATAGATTGTCTGGTTGAACGTCTCGGCCCGGATCTACCGATGGACAGGTATACCTTCAGACGCAACCTTCACCAGCGGCTGGCCTTTTTGTACCGGCGCTTCCCTGATGCGGTTCAACAGTCAATAATGAATTCTGAAGACCCCTGCTTCCATATTCAACCTTGTGAGCAAATGGCTATAACAGCCTCTGGCATAGCGGGTTACTGCTTGCCGGTGGGCTATAGCGATATTGAAAAAGGTGAGTTGCGACTCTACCAGATGGTCTCTTCGACCAATAAACCGGTCACCGAAGCCTGGCTACGCCTGACCCCGGAAGCGACCCGTCGACTGGCAGACGCCCAGGGTATTCCTTCCCCCTGGCACAGACGTTTTGAGATACTGACTTTTTATATTAATGACTTGTTTCAGCACAATGCACCCATCATGAACCCAAGCCTTCGGGCAGAGCTTCAGCAACTTCTTAGCCGTTGTGAAAAATGGCAACAGGAGTTGGAGACAGAAGCTCCCCGAATAGCTGACTACGGCTTTACGACTCTGGCCTGGGAGGCTCTCCAGCAGTCTGTCCAGATACTGGCAGAGTTGTTAGAAGCGAAACAAAACGGGGATTTATGCTACATTTTCACAAGCCCTGTAAAGTACCCAACATCATTTCCCACCGGACTGCCCGGCAGGGTGGTTATGACCCCCCCGGAAAAACACCAAAACAGCCAGTTCAACCTGAAGCAACACCGTCATGGTCATGCTTGGGAAACTCAGCAATGGCAGCTGGTTGGCCAGAACGATAACATCGGCCATCAAGACAAAAACACGGCCAATGCGCCAGTACATCACTACAGGTTACCTTCGTACGGCTGGCTGGATGAACGGGTGGAAGCCGACTTTTTTGCCGATGACCTGAGCGACGCTTTCAGTTTTGCCGGTATAGTCAGACTCAGAACAAACGGAACCGATCAGAAAAGCAGCCAGCGACTGGTCAACCACCTGGAACAGCTCGGCATTGACACTCACCGGGCCACTTGCGCTGAACATCAAGGTCATTACCTACGGGAAGTGGCAAAAACCTGCCAGTTCGAGCCCTTGCTGGAAAGTCTGGAAGACAAGACTGCCCCAAGCACTTCAGAGGGCGCTCTGTTGGACATCCAGGGTCAGCTGGTTTGTCAGAGCCTGCAGCTTCAAGCTGCTCCCCAGTGGCAGGATTACTGCCAGCAGCTCAATGGCAGGGCCGTCTATTATCGCCCCTCTTTCAATACCGATACAGCCGCAGAAGAAAATGGATTCAGACTCGTTCATCTCTTCAATAATCAGTCATTTCTTGAAAGCGAATCGTATACTTACATGGATTCCGAAACTCAGGCAGCACACTTGCAATTGCTGCCGAGACTGATGCATTGTGGCCATACACTGGACTCCTTTGTCGAGAGGGTGCGCAAGGGCATCGACAGTGTCTCTTTTTTCTGGAGAACGAGAGACATCAAGTCCGGTGGAACCAGTCAGTCACACTTTACCGTTGAGCAGGCATCCCAGCTTGGCGGCTCTACCGGTTTGATTGCAAAACCACTGACTATGCGAAGAACTGATGCAACCCCGTACGATAACAATGTCTGCCATTTTGGTGACACCCATCCAGAGTATGTCCGCCATAATAAGAGACCGTTTGATTGTCCGATTCCGAAAAATCAAACAGCTAACGAAACCGGTCTTGATGATTTTTCCCTGGAAGAGCTGGAAACTCTCGTTATTCCGCCTTCAAAAATCTTTAGCGGTTTTCCCATAGTCCAGCGTCTTGCCAGCTCTTGGCCTGACGGACTTCCTCTGGAAAATCGGCTCCCTTCTCATCACCTGGAGGCTCTGTTTCAAAAATTGACAACCTCTTATCGATTGCCTTTTGGACTACAAACCCTGCTCATATGTGCTGGGTCAGACCAGTTTGCCCAAATTAGGGATGTGAATCCCGACTTTTGTTCTGGACACATATACAATCTCGATGGCATCCACCTGACCCAAAAGAAAACAGTCGAAGGTCTGCACCTTCAGGGGACCTCCACTGCAAAGGCCAATTTCTCCGGTGTCACCTTTGACCGCTGTATTTTTGAGAATATGGATCTTAGCCAGACCTGCCTGGATAACTGCACTTTTGTGAGCTGCACATTCAGGAACACAACCATCCTGTCAGAACAGCTTGTAGGAACCACTCATAAAACTCGCTGTTATGATGGAAAACAAGTATTCCAATCAATGCGCCAGCTATCGGAACAGTTACTGGATACTCACCGCACGAATAACCGTTCAATGGTTGAGAGTATTGATTCTCTTTGCCGGACTGAACTCATAAGTTATGCGGAGTTAACCGATGAAGAGTGGCAGAAATTCTTCCAGAAAGTAGATACTGACACATTCTCCCACTGGGACAACGACCTCTTTATCAAAAAAATGCTGGAGACAAAAAACATAAAGTTCTATCCCGCAGACAAGGGGCATATTCTGCTCAGCTATCTCCAAAAAGAGAGAGACTTTCCAAAACAGTTCATTAATGTTCTCCAAAGGTTGGAGCCTGGTCAAATCCCTGAATTTATTCACCTTAATCAAGATCTTGATAACTACGCCTCCTCATATCGTTACAGCTTCAGCAGTATGAAATTCCGCCCCGGTACTACCCTGAGCAGCACTGCTGCCATCAATGTGACTGGTGCAGGTATTGAAGGTGTAAATTTCGAGGCGTTCAATTTTTCATATTCAAAGCTGTCATGGCAGCAAATCAAACAGAGCCACTTTACCGGCTACTCCTTTGCACACCCTGACCGCCTGCAGCCCGCCATAGTAGCGGCAAAGGACTATCTCAGGAACGATCAGAAGGATTCATTACAGGAAAAAATATCTAACCTTCAGAAGGTGGGCCTACTGGATCATATTGAGCTTACAGAAGAGGAATTTGAGCAGGCACAAGCGTGCAGATACCTACCATTAAGAAATGTGTTGATTCCGGGCTTGATCGACAAGCTCACGGATACAGAACTGACACAGCTACAGACGAAACTCTGTTCTGATAATTCTCCTTACTCCCTCACAACCCTGAATAAAGGTTTGATTGCAGCACTAAGCAATCCCCAGAGCATTAAAGCGCTGTTCCACCAAAACCCTGCTCTGTTGACGGGGACTATTACCTCACTCAAGAACTGTTCATTTGGGCAATCAAATAAGCACACCACTATCAGCCCGGAGTATCAGAGAGGCTCTCTGGAAAGTATTGATTTCAGTGGCTCAACATTTACAGGTTGTAATTTCTACCCTCTGAATATCACAAACTGTCACTTTCAGGGCTGCACATTTAACAAGTCTGCTTTTCATGGAATGAATAATGTCAGGTCAGACAGCGATTTTTCTGGAAGCCGCTTCACAAACTGTGTCATGTATGGAAATAACTTCCATTCGGTGGTTTTTGATGCGTGTAATCTGGGCTATACCACCTTTGCGAAGTGTGACCTGAGCCATGCCTCTTTTCGTGAGTGCATCCTGAATAACAATAAGTGGATTTCAAGTAATCTGTGCGACACCACCCACGAAAAATGCCATGCTGGCTTTCGTCAAACTCTGACTCCACCTCCTAACCCGAAAAATCAGTAGCTTCTAAAAAAACGCTGGAGCTTGTTGATGAAAAAAAATATTACCCGCGTAGGTGAGTATTTAGATTATTCTGTAGCTCACATAAAACCCTTTCTGCATCATGATGTAGTTTTCTAGTTTTTCTGAGTCAAAATCAGGAATTGTCACAGTTACTGGCATCCTTCCTCCCTCAGCTTCGATATCTTCTTGTAGGGCACTCATAAAGTGACCGGGATGACTTGTCTTTATTTTCAGGTTTTTCTTTCCTGCTGCATCTTCTGGCCAAAAACTAATGTAGTTACTAACCCGGAAATTTCATAAAAGAAGGCAAGTTCCGCCCAATCACTTGATATGATTGGGTCGACCAAAAAAATGCTTCGGAAAAAGCAAACCGGAACTTGCCATGCCCAAATCTACACAAAAACACCTTCGTTTTCACCCATCCAATAGCAAAACTGTCCGTGCCGACTTCAATGGTGGGGAATTATCCTCTGACTTTGGTGCTCTACTGCTACGAGAAACCATGCTTCATAGCGGTCTTATTGACAGACTGACCGATGCTATTCACGACAATCGTCACCGGTGGCCAAAGACCCACTTACTGGTTCGCGGGGATAGCCACTTTGCACAACCGGAGTTGATGCAGGTGGTTCAGGATGACCCGCACTCCGACTATGTACTGGGCAAAGGCGCTGGTCACAAGACAGCTTTGCGCCCTAAAGCCAGAGAGCAATTGGATGAAGCACGCAGGGCTCTCATCGTCAAAACAAATCTGGCAAGAGCGAATAATCTGCCAGAACCTGACCGTCTCAGGCTTTACGGGGAAACAGAATATCAGGCCAAAAGCTGGAGAGGGCTGGATACCCGGATCATTTATAAGGCAGAGGTTAACCAGAAAGGCGACAACCCTCGCTTTATTGTGACGTCGATAAAAGAGGCTTCTCCCGAAGTGATTTATGAAGAACTTTACTGCCCGAGAGGGCAGGATGAGAACTTCATCAAACACCTGAAAAGCGATCTGTCCGGTGACAGGTTGTCAGATCAGGGCTTTCTGGCTAACCATCTGAGGATGTTTTATGCCTGTGCCGCTTATGTTCTCCACCACGAGTTGAGAACCAAAGCCCTGAAAGGAACGGAGCTGGACAAAGCACAGCCATCAACGGTGATCAAAAAACTCTGCAAAGTGGCGGTGAAAGTGGTTGAGTATAAAGACCGGATCAAGCTACACCTGCCCCGTAGTTGCCCATTCAAGAATCTTTTACGGCATGTGACAGAGGTTTTTTATCGGATGCCACAGCCTCGTCCGGGATAGTGACCTTCATAAACCGTAATCGAACCAGATAGCGACCAGATGAAAGAGCTCAGGCAGAGTTCGCTTGTCCTGAAGAAGCTGAATTGACTAATAAATATCCAGGCTGCAGACGAGTCTGGATCGTAAGGCATCTTTCACTGCTAAAAGAGCAGCAGACTCACGGAAGAAATCAAAGTTGAATGACTTGACCGGAAGTTGCTGCTCCTTTATGAAATATTCGGGCTATGACCCTAAGCATCAGGAGCTGAAGTCAGCGACTACCTGACAGCCCATTTCAGGGTCATTACGATTGAAAACCTGAATGTTCGTGGCATGACGAAAAACCCTAAGCTGGCTCGAGCTGTGAACGATGCTGGCTTGGGTTTGCTGCGCCAATTTATAGAATATGCAACTCTTAGGGAAGACATTGGGTGCAGTTCTTTCCCTACGATACCGCAACCCCGATATATCGGTCACTTTGACGACCAGGGGCAAAGAAAAAAGGGCTGTTCTGTGGTGATATAAAGTCGTCAAACAAATAGCACCTTTCGGATACCAAACCATAGACGACTAGCTGAAGGCCTCCGTGTCCATGACCAGTTTATTCTGTGACGTTGATGATTTCTGCCTTATTTTTGAACCACAATAACATAAGCAACTGATCTGTAATTCCAGCAGACCGCCAGCTATCTCAAAACTGTCTCTCAGTGAAATCATGACCATTGTCATTTATTTTCATCAAAGTGCTTTCCGTGACTACAAACACTACTACTTGAACCTAAATTCAGCAGTTAGCCGCTTTCACTTCTCTGTAAGCCTTGGCATTCAAGATTCAAGATCTAACATCTTCACAACCCCTTCATGCGATACATGGTGATCAAGGATTAAAGTAGCGGAATCTGGTCGGCTTTTTCAATCAACCGTTTTGACTTCGCACTTTTCAGATAAACGACGACAGCGGCAGCGACCAGGGTGCCAATAATACCCCCAGTGGGCAGGGCGATGCCCACTACAAACCCGACCGAGTCTTCGACAGTTGCTATGACTGGCGGCGTCATCGTGGGAGAAACATCCATAAAGCTTGAGGCCGGGACCATCAGAGAGGCAAAGGAAGGGCTTGGTGAGGTGAGCCGATCGTCGCCCATAGTCGCAGTAGAATTGACAACCAACGTGGGTTCCGTCGCGGCTGCCTGCATGGTTGGGGCTGCCTGCATGGTTGGGGCTGCCTGCATGGTTGAGGCTGCCTGCATGGTTGGGGCTGCCTGCATGGTTGCCTGTTCGGGCAAAGAGATTTCAGGCAGTCCTTCCAGAAAATAGAATTCAATGTCGTTTCGTTTGTTGCCTAATGCCAGCCAGGTGCCACCAGGGTGAAAAGCGAGAGAATACACCTCACTCATATTATTTGTCATTGTCAGAGTATCGAGCCGGGTCTGGTTTGCGGCCTCATACAGGTGAACCCTGGGGCCTTCGGCCACCACATAATGTTCACCTCCGGGGTGGTATAAGACGACGCTTACCCTCTTAGAAAATCGCAGGCTCTCAATCAGAATAAAATTGCCCCCGGCCTCCCTGAGCCAATGACGTACCAGACCATCGTCTCCGCGAGAAAGCAGCCGGCTGCCATCGGGGCTGAAGTCAAGGCCTCGTAAAGCCTTACTGTGTGCCGGTATCTTTACGTAGCTGACGTCACTGAGATGGGTGAGGTTATGCACCCGGATCTCGCCAGATCCATCACCCGAAGCCAGCCATGGCCCCTGGCTGCTCAGCGTATACACTGTTTTGGGAAATTCACCCGGGAGGGGTATAACTTTGTTTTTGTTCACCGGGTTTATCAGTGAGATTCGGCCACCGTGACTGTATGCCAGCCAAGTATCATCCAAGATGAAGGTGCATGCGAACATAGGCGGACTGTATAGGAAAACTCTAACGTATTGCCAGGTGAGGCGCCGCCCATCGGAGGACGCCAGTATGATGGAGTTTAAATCATCGCCCGAACCAAACACTACACAACCCCCCCCCGAACAGATGCTCAGAGCAAGCGGGTAAAATGTACCCAAATAGTCATACCCAACCCAGTTAACGCTTTTCTGGTTAGGGGTGAGAGCACTGGTATTGAAGCGCTGAACAAACGTTTGCCCAGGTATATCACCGTCATGTATTGCAAGCCCCACCATAACCAATTCAGAACCGTCCGGTTTAAAACGCAGTGCCACAACACGAATTTGCGGCCCATAGATGTTGCCTTCTTCATCAATCTCCATCAACTCAGTGGAATTGAGCCTTATCACTGGGCCAGGAATAAACCCTACTTTTTCAGGGTCGCCACTCGATTCAAACTCGCCACTCAATTCAAACTCGCCACTCAATTCAAGCTCTCCACTGCCCTCGAGTACCCCATGGCTCACACTGGCCAGAACGCTCAGCATCAGGCCGGCTAGTCTGCTCATCATTGTTAATGCTCCATTACTGCTCAGTACCATGTGTAAACCATAGAACTTTTATAGAAAGGAACTCATTCCAGTTCACACTCATTATGGAAGACGTTGCAGAGGATCTTACAAGTCTGTAGAGAGAGAGCCATCGCTGGCCTGTTGGGAAATAATGTAAAGGGCTGTGAGCTCTCATTGTAGCCATCTGGTCATCACAAACAAAACCGTCAGGGCAGAAACGCCATAGGCTACAGGCCGAGCCGCTGAGGAGTGTGGGCCCACAGGTGTTGATGAAGTAACCGGAGCCACGGAAACATCTGACGGCGTGACTGTAATAACAGGTGTGTACAGGGTTGCAGAGCCTGACGACACAGCCGCAGAAGATGAAGAAGTCAAAGAGGAAGTGGCGGTGCTTGATGTAGTCGGAGTTGGGGGCTGTGGGTTCTGGGTTGAGGTTGCTGCATTTTGGGTTGAGGTCAGTGCACTCAGTGTTGAGGATGCTGGGCAGACAGAAGGACTAAGCTCCCGGCCACAGCGCAGGGTAGCACGCTGATAGGTTTCAGTGCGGGTTACTTCTGATGGCACAAATGAGCCCCGGGTGTCATTGACTGCCTTGCGGAACTGTTCTGCCCCCTGAACCAGCTGCTGGGCAAAGGGGAACTCGGAGCAATCAGGGTTCGGGTCTTTACACAGATCTTCTGGACAACCTTCATCCACATAAACACAGCCAAAATTCAGGAGCCTTGAATAAACATCGCCAATAAACAGTGCCCCGGCCCTGATCTTCGAGCGATCATTCAAAACGACAGTGTTCTCTAATAAAGGTCGCTGTGGCGTCAGGCGCTCAAGCCAGTTCAAGTAGTCGGTGTAATAATCGTACCCTGTATTCATAGCCAGGGGGCTTTCTGGCCCGGAAATCATTCCGTCAATATTCACTTGTGAGCGACAGGCCCTGATCTTGAGCGACGAACGATGACCATCCATACATGATCCAGTGTCGCCTGAAAACGGGAACATGGGTTCATACAACCAACTTCGGCTGATATTGATCACCCCTTCTCCCGTAAACAGACGACTGGGGTCATCGGTAACAATGCTTGAACGATAGAGCTGGAGATAATGATTTACCTCAAAAGCAAAGGCGCTTGGGGCCAGTTGTAACTCCAGATCGAGATTATACAGCTGCACAGGGCCATTGAAGACGAAGCCCGCAGAGTATTCAGGGGTTGCACCGAGGTCAATGGTTATTCGGACTCCGCTGCCAAGGCTGGCCAGCATCAGGGTGGGTGTTTCACCGTTGACAGTTTCTGCAACGGCTATGGAGCCATTCTGTGAGCCAGTGGCTGTGAGATGTTTGCGGATATCTTCGGCAGAGATGGAGAACAGCTTCTCCCTCTGCCCGATCTCGTTTGGCAGGTCGTGGGTTCCCGGCAGGTTCTGCGGTTTGCACTCTCCTTTCCACAAGCAATGCAGTTTACTATCGGACATCGTGGTTTCCTCAATCCCACTGCCGCTCTGTGATTCAGCCTCCAGAGGCAACTCCTCGTTCGAGGGAGACAGGAGAACCACAGTGTTTTCCCGAATGGGCAAGAGGTTCAGAAGATCCTCTGCGGAATCTACAATATAAAGCCGGGTATAACGACTGCCCCCGGACAGAAACTGCCAGTTAATATCAAACTCAGAGGTAATCCCGGAATAGCCGCTGCCTTCGTTGTAGTCGGAAAGCACGGACTGAATAATATCCTGCTGCCGTGGAGCAGGTGGAAAGACGCCGCAATCATGATCTCCCAGTTGATCCGTTTTGGTGTTGATCACCAGTTGTTTAAACATTGGCATCTCTGAGAGGCAAACAACAGAGGTTGGAGAATAATAAATATGGAATCTACCTATAAGAGCGGTTGGAGAACTATAAATGTGGATGCCTACATTACGACTTCTTAGTTTTGAGCAGGCATGGTAGGAATTGTCGCAGTGGGGATTTTTGGCTTGATTACGGTCGATCCTGCGATAAGCCTGACTGTCAAAATGAAAGTAACGGCCATTGTTAAAGTGGGTGTCAAGCCGAAATGTGGTTCGAGCAGCATTAGCCACCCTGTACTTTAAGTCAGAGTAGCTAAGGCTTTCGTGAGCAAAACTTGCAACGCAATCAAGAGAGGCTGTGGCATCATTCACCCACCAAAAATCTCTAAAAACCAATGCGCCATAAAAAGGCGATCTGGCAAAGTACCGTGGCCCGAGATGAGCAGAAAACAGCTCAACTTCAGGCTCCGAATCAATCAGCTCGGCCTCTGTACCAGCCCCATGCAGAAGGAGAGCTGATAAAGCAAAAAGACGGCAAAAATACACAATAAAAGACCTCTGAACAGCAAGGGAGGCTGGAGTCGAGCAATAAGTACAACAGACTTTGTAGTGTAGACCCTGAGCAGTGTCAGGCCACCGAGGATCTTGAGAGGCTGTAGAGAAGGCCATCACTGGCCTGTTGGGAAATAATGCAAAGGGCTGTGAG
>NZ_JOKH01000006.1:126793-128066 GCF_000722635.1 Endozoicomonas numazuensis
GGTGGAAAGACGCCGCAATCATGATCTCCCAGTTGATCCGTTTTGGTGTTGATCACCAGTTGTTTAAACATTGGCATCTCTGAGAGGCAAACAACAGAGGTTGGAGAATAATAAATATGGAATCTACCTATAAGAGCGGTTGGAGAACTATAAATGTGGATGCCTACATTACGACTTCTTAGTTTTGAGCAGGCATGGTAGGAATTGTCGCAGTGGGGATTTTTGGCTTGATTACGGTCGATCCTGCGATAAGCCTGACTGTCAAAATGAAAGTAACGGCCATTGTTAAAGTTGGTGTTACGCTGAAACCTGGCTCCAAAAGAATTAGTTACCTCGTCCTTTCGGTCATCGTAGGTTGAGCTTTGGTGAGCAAAACTTGTAGGGCATCGGAAGGTGGGCAGATCATTCATCTTCCACATGATAGCATCCAATGCGCCATAAGGAGGTGTTTTGGCAAAATACCGTGGCCCGAGGTGAGCAGAAAACAGCTCAACTTCAGGCTCCGGATCAATCAGCTCGGCCTCTGTACCAGCCCCATGCAGAAGGAGTGTTGATAAAGCAAAGAAACGGCAAAAATACATAAAAAAACTCTGGTCAACAAGAGAGGCTGGAGTCGAGCAATAAGTACAACAGGCTTTGTAGTGTAGACCTTGAGCGGTGTTAAGCAACCGAGGGCCGTGAGTTCTCTTGCTGCAGTTGCTGTATCGATATCACGACAAATGCCGTTTTTTGTTGCTTCTGTTGTGAGCGAGAGCCGCCGCCCCACGCGCCTTCAAAGGCGATAGAGCTATTTGAATTATTGTAGCCATCTGGTCATCACGAATAAAACCGTCAAGGCAGAAAAAGCGCCGAGGGCAACAGGGCGAACCGCTGAGGAGTGTGAGTCCACAGGTGTTGATGAAGTAACCGGGGCCAGGGAAACATCAGACGGCGTGACTGTAATAACAGGTGTGTACAGGGTTGCAGAGCCTGGCAAAACAGCCGCAGAAGATGAAGAAGTCAAAGCGGCAGTGGCCGTGCTTGCTGTAGTCGGAGTTGAGGGTTGTGAGTTCTGGATTGAGGCTGCTGTGTTTTGGGTTGAGGCTGCTGTGTTTTGGGATGAGGTTGCTGCATTTTGGGTTGAGGTCAGTGCATTCAGTGTTGAGGATGCTGGGCAGACAGAAGGGCTAAGCTCTCGGCCACAGCGCAGGGTAGCACGCTGATAGGTTTCAGTGCGGGTTACTTCTGATGGCACAAATGAGCCCCGGGTGTCATTGGCCGCTTTGCGGAACTG
>NZ_JOKH01000006.1:128904-130135 GCF_000722635.1 Endozoicomonas numazuensis
TATAAAGCCGGGTATAACGACTGCCCCCGGACAGAAACTGCCAGTTAATATCAAACTCAGAGGCTATCCCGGAATAGCCGCTGCCTTCGTTGTAGCCGGAAAGCACAGCCTGAATCATTTCCTGCTGCTGTGGAGCCGGTGGAAAGACGCCGCAATCATGATCTCCCAGTTGATCCGTTTTGGTGTTGATCACCAGTTGTTTAAACATGGGCATCTCTGAAAGGCAGACAACAGAGGTTGGAGAATCATGATTGTGGAGTATGCCTAGACTGTGACTTGTTAGTCTTAAGCAGGCTCGGTAGGAATTGTCACAGTGGGGATTTTTGGCTTGATTACGGTCGAACCTGCGATAAGCCTGACTGTCAAAATGAAAGTAACGGCCACTGTTAAAGTGGGTGTCAAGAAAAAATCTGGTTCCAGCAGCATTAGTTACCCTGCTCTTTAAGTCAGAGCGGCTAGGGCTTTCGTGAGCAAAACTTGCAAGGCAAGTAAGAGAGGCGGGGGCATCATTCACCCACCACCAATTTAAAATAATCAATGCGCCATAAAAAGGCGATCTGGCAAAGTACCGTGGCCCGAGATGAGCAGAAAACAGCTCAACTTCAGGCTCCGAATCAATCAGCTCGGCCTCTGTACCAGCTCCAAGCAAAAGGAGTGCTGATAAAGCAAAAAGACGGCAAAAATACATAAAAACCTCTGGACAACAAGGGAGGCTGTAGAGAGAGCCATCACTGGCCTGTTGGGAAATAATGTAAAGGGCTGTGAGCTCTCATTTTAGACATCTGATCACTACGAATAAAACCGTCACAGCAGAAAAAACGCCAAGGGCAACAGGGAAAGTCGCTGAGCAGTGTACGTCCTCAGGTTTTGATGGAGTCACCGGGGCCTGGGAAACATCTGACGGCGTGACTGTAATAACAGGTGTGTGCAGGGTTGCAGAGCCTTGAGAAACAGCCGCAGAAAATGAAGAAGTCAAAGCGGTAGTGGCGGTGCTTGCTGTAGTCAGAGTTGAGGGTTGTACGTTCCGAGTTGAGGATGCTGCATTTTGGATTGAGGTTAACGCACTCAGTGTTGAGGATGCTGCATTTTGGATTGAGGTTAACGCACTCAGTGTTGAGGATGCTGGGCAGACAGAAGGACTAAGCTCTCGGCCACAGCGCAGGGTAGCACGCTGATAGGTTTCAGTGCGGGTTACTTCTGATGGCACAAATGAGCCCCGGGTGTCATTGGC
>NZ_JOKH01000006.1:133467-134653 GCF_000722635.1 Endozoicomonas numazuensis
CAATCATGATCTCCCAGTTGATCCGTTTTGGTGTTAATTACCAGCTGTTTAAACATGGGCATCTCTGAGAGGCAAACAACAGAGGTTGGAGAATTATGATTGTGGAGTATGCCTACACTGATACTGCTTAGTCTTAAGCAGGCTCGGTAGGAATTGTTGCAGTTGGGATTTTTGGCTTGATAACGGTCGATCCTGCGGTAAGCCTGACTGTCAAAATGAAAGTAAAGGCCACTGTTAAAGTGGGTGTCAAGCCGAAATGTGGTTCGAGCAGCATTAGCCACCCCGTACTTTAAGTCAGAGTAGCTAAGGCTTTCGTGAGCAAAACTTGCAAAGCAAGTAAGAGAGGCAGGGCCATCATTCACCCACCACAAATTAAAAAAAAGCAATGCACCATAAAAAGGCGATCTGGCAAAATACCGTGGCCCGAGGTGAGCAGAAAACAGCTCAACTTCAGGCTCCGAATCAATCAGCTCGGCCTCTGTACCAGCTCCATGCAGAAGGAGTGCTGATAAAGCAAAAAGACGGCAAAAATACATAAAAAAACCTCTGGACAACAAGGGAGGCTGTAGAGAGGGCCATCACTGGCCTGTTGGGAAATAATGTAAAGGGCTGTGAGTTTTCATTTTAGACATCTGATCACTACGAATAAAACCGTCACAGCAGAGAAAGCGCCAAGGGCAACAGGCCGAGCCGCCGAGGAGTGTGAGCCCACAGGTGTTGATGAAGTAACCGGAGCCACAGAAACATCTGACGGCGTGACTGTAATAACAGGTGTGTACAGGGTAGCAGAGCCTGACGACACAGCCGCAGAAGATGAAGAAGTCAAAGCGGTAGTGGCCGTGCTTGTTGTAGTCAGAGTTGAGGGTTGTACGTTCAGAGTTGAGGCTGCTGTGTTTCGGGTTGAGGTTGCTGCGTTTTGGATTGAGGTTAACGCACTCAGTGTTGAGGATGCTGGGCAGACAGAAGGACTAAGCTCCCGGCCACAGCGCAGGGTAGCACGCTGATAGGTTTCAGTGCGGGTTACTTCTGATGGCACAAATGAGCCCCGGGTGTCATTGACTGCCTTGCGGAACTGTTCTGCCCCCTGAACCAGCTGCTGGGCAAAGGGGAACTCGGAGCAATCAGGGTTCGGGTCTTTACACAGATCTTCTGGACAACCTTCATCCACATAAACACAGCCAAAATT
>NZ_JOKH01000006.1:135488-137328 GCF_000722635.1 Endozoicomonas numazuensis
ATCCCGGAATAGCCGCTGCCTTCGTTGTAGTCGGAAAGCACAGCCTGAATCATTTCCTGCTGCTGTGGAGCCGGTGGAAACACGCCGCAATCATGATCTCCCAGTTGATCCGTTTTGGTATTGATCACCAGTTGTTTAAACATGGGCATCTCTGAGAGGCAAATAACAGAGGTTGGAGAAGCATGACTGTGGAGTGTGCCCCAAGAACGACTTCTTAGTTTTAAGCAGGCCTGGTAGGATTTGTCGAGGCCGCGACATTTGGCTTGACTACGGTCGATCCTGCGATAAGCCTGACTATCAAAATGAAAGTAACGGCCATTGTTAAAGTGGGTATCAAGCAGAAACCTATTTCCAGCAGCAGTAATTACCTTTGTCTTTAAATCTATGTAGCTATCGCTTGAGTAAACAAAACTTGCAAAACATTTAAGGGAACCGTCTTCATTATTCACCCTCCACACATTTACATAAAATGCGCCATAGAAAGGCAATCTGGCAAAATACCGTGGCCCGAGGTGAGCAGAAAACAGCTCAACTTCAGGCTCCGAATCAATCAGCTCGGCCTCTGTACCAGCCCCAAGCAGAAGGAGTGCTGATAAAGCAAAAAGACGGCAAAAATACACAATAAAAGACCTCTGAACAGCAAGAGAGGCTGGAGTCAAGCAATAAGTACAACAGACTTTTGTAGTCTAGACCTTGAACGGTGTCAGGCCACCGAGAGTCTCTTCCAAAATGAAGTGAGCTCATTACTTTAGCACTGTCGTTCATGAGTAACTGCTCATGCATACGCACGCTCTTGAGCCCGGCCGGGGTTCAAAAGACGAGTGTTACCAATAGGTTGAGCAAACGCTCAGCCAGTGGTTTCAAAGCTCGATACACCAAGGCAGATATCAGGCTACTGGCATCTACTGACAGCTCACACAGGGACCTCACACAGAGACCTTAATAGTGTGCCGATCAAGAAAATCTGTGAACGAGCCTATCAGCAAGGTGATAAAGACGGCGTAAGCAAGTCTCGCTCGCGCCATTGTAACGATAATGCTTTGGTCGAAAGTAAGAATGGACCTGTCATCAGAAAGCAGCTGGAGCATGCCCATATACCTCAACACATGCAGAGAAATTTAATACCAATCGCACTTTCAAAATCCCCTAAATCCCCTAAATCCCCTAAATCCCCTAAATCCCCTAAATCCCCTATTGTGCAGCCATTTGAGTCCAACATTCTGCGTTGGGGATCGTCGCCATAGCTACGGCTATGACTCCTCACCCCGCCTTTATGCCCTGTGGGTATTGCCTATTGGACTCAAATGGCTTGCTCATAACGGGGTTTGAAAGTTTGATTGGTATAACCGGTTCGAAGATGAGTACCTACACCTTACCTGAATTATCATCGCCCCTGCTTGTATCGGGAAATCCGCATAGACAAGACAGGCGAGAAAAGAAGGTTAAGCAGTAATAATGGCTTCAGGCTTTTTCAACAACCCGCTTTGGTTTGATGAGTTTCAGGTAAATAACCACAATCGTTGTGGTCAGGGTGGCAATAATCACCCCAGTGGGCAGCACGACACCCAATATCGCCCCGAGGTCGCTTCCGGTTTCCGGGTCTTCGTCAGTCGTAATGACGGGTGGCATCATCGTGGGAGAAACAACTATAAAGCTTGAGGCCGGTACCGTCAGAAAGGTAAAGGAAGGGCTTGGTGAGGTGAGCCGATCGTCACCCATAGTCGCGGTTGCCTGTTCGGTTAAAGAAATTTCAGGCAGCCTCCCCAGAGAATAGAATTCAATGTCGTTCTGGTCGTTGCCTACCGCCAGCCAGGTGCCATTGGGGTGAAAGGCGAGAGAA
>NZ_JOKH01000006.1:145092-146329 GCF_000722635.1 Endozoicomonas numazuensis
CAGGGCTCGGTGAAGTGGGCTGATTGTCGTCTATAGCTGCAGAAGAGCTGACAACCACCATCGTTACCGTCGAGGTTGGCTGCAAAGTTGACTGTTCGGTAAAAGTGAACTCAGGCCGCTCTCCCAGAGAATAGAATTCAAGGTCGTTCTGGTTGTTGCCAACCGCCAGCCAGGTGCCATTGGGGTGAAAGGCAAGAGAAAACACCACACTCATATTGTTTGCCATTGTCAGGGTATCGAGCCGGGTCTGCTTTGCGGCCTCATACAGGTGAACCCTGGGGCCTTCGGCCACCGCATAATGTTCACCGCCGGGGTGATACAAGACAACGTTTACGCCCGCATCAAATGTCATGTTTTGAATCAGGGTAAAATGACCCCCAGCCTCTCTGAGCCAGAGGCCTGCCAGTTTATCCTGACCGCCAGAGAGCAGTCGTTCGCTATCGGGGCTGAAGCCAAGGCTAAGTACAACATCATTGTGCGCCGTCATATTAACGTAGCTGATGTCACTGAGGTTAGTGAGGTTATGCACCCGGATCTCGCCAGTTTGATCCCCCGAAGCCAGCCATGGCCCCTGACTGTCCAGTGCACTCACTATCTTGGAGAATTCACCCGGCAGTGGTAAAACGTCATCCTTGTTCGCCGGGTTTATCAGTGACAGTAGTCCTGCATGACCGTATGCCAGCCAAGCATCCTCCAGGATGAAGGTGGTTGCGAAAACAAACTGTCCAAGTGAAATAACTATAGGGGATTGATTAATGAAATACCCATTGGGGGACGCCTGCCAGTGAATCAAATCTTCGCCTCGACCACACGCTATACACCCCCCCAAAAAACAGATACTCAGTCCACTTGGGCAACCTAGCTCCAAAAACTCATGCCCAAGACGATTAACACTTTCCTGGTTTGAGGAGAGGGCACTAGTATTGTGGTACTGAACAAACATTCGTCCAGGAATTGCTCCCAAAGAATTTGCATACCCCACCATAACCAATTCAGAACCGTCCGGTTTAAAACGCAGTGCCACAACACGAATTCGCGGCCCATAGGCATTGTTTTCTTCATCAATCTCCATCAATTCAGTGGCATTGAACTTTATCACCGGGCCGGGAATAAACCCCAGTCTTTCTGGCGCGCCACTGCCTTCGGTTATCCCGTAACTTATGCTGGCCAGAACGCCCAGCATTAGGCCGGCTAGTTTGCTTATCATGGTTAATGCTCGATTTCTTTTCAGCACAAT
>NZ_JOKH01000006.1:147244-150460 GCF_000722635.1 Endozoicomonas numazuensis
TTTGCCATTGTCAGAGTATCGAGCCGGGTCTGGTGTGCGGCCTCATACAGGTGAACTCTGGGACCTTCGGCCACCGCATAATGTTCACCATCGGGGTGGTACAAGACAACGCGGGCGTCCGCATCAAATGTCATGTTTTGAATCAGGGTAAAATGACCCTCAGCCTCCCTGAGCCAGAGGCGTGCCAGATTATCGTTCCCGCCAGAAAGCAGTCGGTCGCCATCGGGGCTGAAGCCAAGGCTAAGTACATCATCACTGTGCGCCGGCATTTCAACGTAGCTGACGTCACTGAGGTTGGTGAGGTTATGCACTCGAATCTCCCCAGATTGATCACCCGAAGCCAGCCATAGCCCCTGACTGTCCAGTGCACTCACTGCTTCGGGGAATTCACCCGGTAGTGGTAAAACGTCATCTTTGCTCGCCGGGTTTATCAGTGACAGACGGCGATCATGACCGTATACCAGCCAAGCATCCTCCAGGATGAAGGTGGTTGCGAAAAGAGATATTGCCTCTAAAGCTTTCTCGTATAGATAGGTGTACCTAACGGGGGACGCCTTATAGGAGTAAAGAGTGATGCCGGTAGTGTACACTATAAAGCCCCCCCCCGAAGATATACTCACACTAAGTAAGCTACCTTCATAAATATGATCATGCCCAAGACGATTAACGCTTTTCTGGGTAAGGGGAAGCGCACTGGTATTGAAGCGCTGAATAAATGTTCGTACAGGAATTGCTCCCGTATTTTTTGCATACCCCACCATAATCAATTCAGAACCGTCCGGTTTAAAACGGAGTGCCGAAACAAAAGTTTGCGGCCCATAGGCATTGTTTTCTTCATCAATCTCCATCAACTCAGTGGCATTGAACTTTATCACCGGGCCGGGAATAAACCTTACGTTTTCAGGGTTGCCACTGCCCTCGGTTGCCCCGTGGCTTATGCTGGCCAGAACGCTCAGCATCAGACCCATCAGGCCGACTAGTTTTGTAATCATTGTTAATGCTCCATGACTGTTCAGTGCCATGTGTAAACCATAGAACTGTTATAGAAAGGAACTCATTCTAGTTTAAACTCATCATGGAAGACGTTGCCTGTCACATATAAAACGTATAAACCTAAATTCAGCAGTTGGCCGCTTTCACTTCTCTGTAAGCCTTGGCATTCAAGATTCAAGACCTGACATCTTCACAACCCCTTCATGCGATACATGGTGATCAAGGATTAAATAGCGGAACCTGGTCGGCTTTTTCAATCAACCGTTTTGACTTCGCACATTTCAGGTAAACGACGACAGCTGCAGTGACCAGGGTACCAATAACACCCCCGCTGGGCAGGGCGATGCCCACTACAAACCCGAGGAGGCCGACGGTTTCCGAGTCTTCGACAGTTGCTATGACCGGCGGCACCATCGTGGCAGAAGCATCCAAAGAACTTGAGACTGGAACCATCAGAGAGGTCAAGGAAGGGCTTGGTGAGGTGAGCCGATCGTCACCCATAGTTGTAGTAGAACTGACAACCAACGTGGTTACCGTCGCGGCTGCCTGCATGGTTGAGGCTGCCTGCATGGTTGAGGCTGCCTGCATGGTTGCCGGTTCGGTCAAAGAGATTTCAGGCAGTCCTTCCAGAAAATAGAATTCAATGTCGTTTCGTTTGTTGCCTGCCGCCAGCCAGGTGCCATTGGGGTTAAAGGCGAGAGAAAGCACCTCACTCATATTATTTGCCATTGTCAGAGTATCGAGCCGGGTCTGGTTTGCGGCCTCATACAGGTGAACCCTGGGGCCTTCGGCCACCACATAATGTTCACCTCCGGGGTGGTATAAGACGACGCTTGCCCTCTTAGAAAATCTCAGGCTCTCAATCAGGATAAAATTGCCCCCGGCTTCCCTGAGCCAATGACGTACCAGACCATCGTCACCGCTAGAAAGCAGCCGGCTGCCATCGGGGCTGAAGTCAAGGCCTAGTAAAGCCTTACTGTGTGCCGATATCTTTACGTAGCTGACATCACTGAGATGGGTGAGGCTATGCACCCGGATCTCGCCAGATCCATCACCCGAAGCCAGCCATGGCCCCTGGCTGCTCAGCGTATACACTGCTGTGGGAAATTCACCCGGGAGGGGTATAACTTCATTTTTGTTCACCGGGTTTATCAGTGAGATTCGGCCACCGTGACTGCATGCCAGCCAAGTATCATCCAAGATGAAGGTGCATGCGGACATAGGCGGACTGTATAGGAAAGTGTAAATGTATTGCCAGGTGGGGGGTCGCCCATCGGAGGACGCCAGTGAGACGGAGTTTAATTCATTGCCAAAACCAAACACTACACAACCCCCCCCCGAACAGATGCTCAGAGCAAGCGGGTAAAATGCACCCAAATAGTAGTAATACCCAAGCCAGTTAACGCTTTTCTGGTTAGGGGTGAGAGCACTGGTATTGAAGCGCTGAACAAACACTTGTAAAGGTATATCACCGCTAGTTCTTCCAACCCCCACCATAACCAATTCAGAACCGTCCGGTTTAAAACGGAGTGCCCGAATGAGGATTTGCGGCCCATAGATGTTGCCTTCTTCATCAATCTCCATCAACTCAGTGGAATTGAGCCTTATCACTGGGCCTGGAATAAACCCTACTTTTTCAGGGTCGCCACTAAATTCAAACTCGCCACTCGATTCAAACTCGCCACTCGATTCAAACTCACCACTGCCCTCGGGTACCCCATGGCTCACACTGGCGAGAACGCTCAGCATCAGGCAGGCTAGTCTGCTCATCATTGTTAATGCTCCATTACTGTTCAGTACCATGTGACAACCGTAGAACTTTTATAAGGAGGGAGGGTTATTCTAGTTCAAATACATAATAATTCCGATTACGGTGGTAATGAATCAGAGGCATTGATACCAATCACCGAGCAGTGGCTCCCCGCCTGCGCGGGGGTGCCGAAACTGGGGAATTTGAATCATAACCGTTGCGGTTAAGCAGTAAAAATAGCTTCAGGCTTTTTCAACAACCCGCTTTGGCTTGATGAGTTTCAGGTAAATAACAATAACTGCTGTGGTCAGGGTGGCAATAATCACCCCACTGGGCAGCACGACACCCAATATCGCCCCGAGGTTGCTGCCGGTTTCCGGTTCTTCGTCAGTCGTTATGACGGGCGGCATCATGGTGGCAGACGCCTCCATAAAGCTTGAGGCCGGTACCGTCAGAAAGGTAAGAGAAGGGCT
>NZ_JOKH01000006.1:160062-213105 GCF_000722635.1 Endozoicomonas numazuensis
CAACCGGTCGGTTGGTCAAATGTATAGATGTCCCTTATATTTTGCTAACCGCTGCTGTTAAGCAGTAAAAATAGCTTCAGGCTTTTTCAACAACCCGCTTTGGTTTGATGAGTTTCAGGTAAATAACAATAACTGCTGTGGTCAGGGTGGCAATAATCACCCCACTGGGCAGCACGACACCCAATATCGCCCCGAGGTTGCTTCCGGTTTCCTGATCTTCGTCAGTCGTTATGACGGGCGGCATCATGGTGGCAGACGCCTCCATAAAGCTTGAGGCCGGTACCGTCAGAAAGGTAAGAGAAGGACTTGGTGAAGTAACAGCAGGGCTCGGTGAAGTGGGCTGATTGTCGTCTATAGCTGCAGAAGAGCTGACAACCACCATCGTTACCGTCAAGGTTGGCTGCAAAGTTGACTGTTCGGTAAAAGTGAACTCAGGCCGCATGGTGGCAGACGCCTCCATAAAACTTGAGGCCGGTACCGTCAGAAAGGTAAGAGAAGGGCTTGGTGAGGTGAGCCGATCGTCACCCATAGTCGCGGTTGCCTGTTCGGTTAAAGAAATTTCAGGCAGCCTCCCCAGAGAATAGAATTCAATGTCGTTCTGGTCGTTGCCTACCGCCAGCCAGGTGCCATTGGGGTGAAAGGCGAGAGAATACACCTCACTCATATTGTTTGCCATTGTCAGGGTATCGAGCCGGGTCTGGTTTGCGGCCTCATACAGGTGAACCCTGGGGCCTTCGGCCACCACATAATGTTCACCTCCGGGGTGGTACAAGACAACGTCTACGTCCGCATCAAATGTCATGTTTTGAATCAGGGTAAAATGACCTTCAGCCTCCCTGAGCCAGAGGCGTGCCAGATTATCCCGACCGCCAGAGAGCAGTCGTTCGCCATCGGGGCTGAAGCTAAGGCTAAGTACTTCATCATTGTGCGCTTTCATTTCAACGTAGCTGATGTCACTGAGGTTGGTGAGGTTATGCACTCGAATCTCGCCAGATCGATCACCCGAAGCCAGCCATGCACCCTGACTGCCCAGCGTATTCACTGCCTCGGGGAATTCACCCGGCAGTGGTAAAACGTCATTTTTGTTCTCCGGGTTAATCAGTGACAGTAGTCCTGCATGACCGTATGCCAGCCAAGCATCCTCCAGGATGAAGGTGGTTGCGAAAAGAGATGTTTCCTCTGTAGCTTTGTCGTATAGATAGGTATACCTGACGGGGGACGCCTTATAGGAGAAAATCAAGCCGCCGATAGTATACGCTATAAAGCCTCCCCCCGAAGATGTGCTCACATCGAGTATGGCACCTTGAAAAATATTGTCATGTCCAAGACTATTAATGCTTTTCTGGGTAAGGGAAAGCGCACTGCTATTGAAGCGCTGAACAAACACTTGCGGATCAACAGAATTGGTTGGTTTTGAAACCCCTACCAAAATCAATTCAGAACCGTCCGGTTTAAAATGGAGAGTCAGAACCTTAATTGGCGATAAATAAGTTCTGTTTTCTTCATCAATCTCCATCAACTCAGTGGAATTGAGCCTTATCACTGGGCCGGGAATAAACCCTACTTTTTCAGGGTTGCCACTGCCCTCGGTTGCCCCGTGGCTTATGCTGGCCAGAACGCTCAGCATCAGACCCATCAGGCCGGCTAGTTTTGTAATCATTATTAATGCTCCATGACTGTTCAGTGCTATGTGTAAACCATAGAACTGTTATAGAAAGGAACTCATTCTAGTTCAAACTCATCATGGAACACGTTGCCTGTTGCATAAGCACCAGATAATGAACATAAACCCAGCCTTGTACGTCCGGAAGTGCCATCTCGTGCCGCTTAAACGGCATGGGCAAGCTATCGTTTTATCGTCACAACCGTTTTATCGTCACAACCTTCAATGACAGCTGAATCAGGCTAAACACTCATGCAGCGGTATTGAAGGGGGAATACAGAAGAAAACTGCAGAATCAGATATGAGGAGCTGGATAAATCGGCCATGACCGACTCATCCAGAGACTGGTATCAGAAAACCAGGAATAGACCAGCGATGGTTGCACTCATCAGATTAGAAAGTGTACCTGCGGCGACCGCTTTCAGACCAAAACGAGCAATGTCATGACGACGATTAGGCGCCATGGAACCCAGACCACCCAGCAGGATAGCAATGGACGAAATGTTAGCAAAACCACACAGGGCAAACGTCAGAATTGCCTGAGAGCGGTCAGACAGCATTGCTACACCCGCTTTGGCTGCAGCTTCAGGATCGATATAAGTAGCCAGATTAGAGAAAGCCACAAATTCGTTGACGATGACTTTCTGACCCAGGAAGCTACCTGCAGTCATGGCTTCAGACCAAGGTACACCGATCACGTAAGCCAGTGGAGAGAAGACATAACCAAGAATCAACTCAATGGTCACGTCAGGGTAACCAACCCAGGCACCAGCCCAGCCCAGAATACCATTAGCCATGGCGATCAGGGAGATGAAAGCCAGTAGCATGGCACCAATCATAGCGGCCAGTTTAAGACCACTGGCAGCACCACCAGCAGCCGCATCAAAGACGTTTGCAGGCTTATCTTCAGCAGACTCTTCAATCGCTTCTAAATCATCATTCGGAGTATCGGTTTCAGGCTTGATGATTTTTGCCATCAGCAGTCCACCGGGTGCAGCCATAAAGCTGGCAGCAATGAGGTACTTCAGCTCAACACCCATGCTGGCGTAACCCACCATAACCGCACCAGCCACAGAAGCCAGACCACCCACCATGACGGCAAACAGTTCAGATTGAGTCATACGACCAATAAATGGACGAACCAACAGAGGTGCTTCAGTCTGGCCAACAAAGACATTGGCAGCAGCAGAGAGGGACTCTGTACGGCTGGTGCCCAGTACTTTGTGCAGAGCGCCACCGAACAGCTTGATCACAATCTGCATAATACCCAGGTAGTACAAAACGGCTACCAGAGAAGCAAAGAAGATAATAACGGGCAGAACATGAACGGCGAAGATAAAGCCCAGTTTGAAGTTGGCTATGTCACCAAAAATGAAACCAATACCGTTGGAAGCATATTCCATAATGGCGTTAACGCCATTGGTAATCCCTTCAAGAACATATTGTCCAGCAGGGAAATACAGAACAAATGCACCGATACCGGCTTGAATGGCAAAGGCTCCACCGACCGTTCGTAATTTTATCGCTTTGCGATTATCCGATAATAGAATTGCGATACCGAGTAGGACAGCTATTCCTACCAAGCTTATAAGCACGTGTTGCATGGGAATGATCACCTAAAAACAGATTCGCGGGGCATTATACTTATATCCATTGGCTTTTACAGAAAGTAATTACCGAATAAAAGTATAATAATGACACACCCTATACATGAATCCAGAGCGTCTACTTTATTCCAAAAAACTAAGAACGCAGACTTAAATTGTATGACCCTCTGACACTATGATAACGACTTATTATTAAAGCATGTTTTCCAGAATTTTTTTCTCGTCATTTAAATTTTTATTCGGTATGACCCGTAGAAAAGGAAGCTTTCTTGTTTAAAAAGCTAATTTCAGCCAAGCTTTTTCCTATCCTTTAATTGCAATAACTTATTCTCTCTCGATTACACAAGCCATCCAATAAAAAGAATAAGAAACTACAAATAGTGAATTAATAGTGAATTAATAGTGAATTTTTATTTATTAAGACACTGCTCGTATAGCAGAAAAAAACCAGTCATTCACTAAGGATGACCTTGTCCTGAAAAGCATCCACTCATTTGACATTATTTATGACGGCGGGTTACTGAGATGTTTTATTGTCACTTCTTTCATGCAGCTCTTTTTTAAACTCCGTTGGCTCCCCTGTAATCCCACCGTTGAACCAATGATTCACCAGAACCCACTTGGCATTTGTCAGAGGCTTTTTAATAGCGCCCAGAAACCATTCGTTCGCTGCCGGATATTTTTTGCCAAACAGATCGAGGTTCCGGTCATTGGCAGCAAACCTGAAGTATTCTCCCACATACCCCCATTCATCCTCCGAAAAGGCTTCTCCCCCCTGACCAGCCAACCATTCATTGATCGCTTCCAGTGACTCTAAGTTAAGTACCCAGGCAGGTGCGTCGTCATCCTTGCCAACGGACTTTTTCATCCGTTTCGCTGCCGGAGGAACCCGTGAAAGATCAGCGTCTTGAATGGAATTAGCCATGTAGTCTTTTTTCTCATCAACAACATCAACAACATCAACACCCCGTTTCCTGGCCAGACGCATGCAGCCATGGCTCTCTTCCATCATGCAGCCATGGCTCTCTTCCATGATGTGTTCATACTTGGCGAAATACTCCAGCCTCTTGGCCGTTGTACCCACATTCACGATCGTCGTTCCTCCGCCTGGTTTCTCTACCTCAGGAGCTTCATACTTCCAGAGATATTCTCTGAGTGTCTCCCCACTTTTATTAACCGGGGTATTGAGCTGCTCATCACTCAACACAGGCTCTTTAGGCCCCGTTGGGAATAAACGACCATGAAACATTTTGAGCAGCCCCGCAGGCATGCCCTGAAAGGCTACTGAGCCCCCTGCAGTTTCAGGTTCAGCAAACGTTGCGACACCCTGCTCCATTTTTTCCTCAGAACCCTTTGTATCGCTCTGATGCAGAGCCAATAACCACTGAACCATTTCCTGTGGATGCTTCCTGAAATAGTTCATGGCTTTCATGGCAAACACACCGCAACTGGCAAAGTCTTTTTGAAACACAACGTTCGGGTAATAAATGATCAATGCCTTGTCCGAATGAAGTTTTTGCATCATCGCCGACACCTGAGCCCTGATCCGCTTACTGGTAGTATTGCCTGTACCTTCGGTTTCATGCAGATATAAAAACACTTCCGAGTCGGTCACATGACAAAATACGGCAATGACATGACAGGAATTCCAGCGTTCAAAGAAAAAGTGATAGGTGTAGTCTGTATGAGTGGAAAAAGCAGATTCATCGGAGTCATCATTCCCCATTTCAGCCTGCCCGGCTTGCAACACCGCTCTTGTCTGTGCTTTCTGATCCAGTGCTGAAATTTTTTTTGTTGTGTTGTCAGACAGCACGTAGTCCCAGGGGATCGGTTGAAAAAGGCTGTCGTCAGAATACTGCTGCTGGTGCTCTTTAAACTTCTTTTCATAGAGCGTTTTCATGATGGTTTGATTCAAAAAAAACTCACCATCATCCGGTACCTTAAGCAGTTCGTCATTTTTACTAACCACCAGCGGCCCCGACAACCTGAGCAAAGGATTAGGGTTTATGGACTCTCCACACTTAACCATCTTGTGTCTTACATGCCACTGGCCATTCCTTTTGACATAAACCGCACACTCTTGTGGACTCAAAATCAGATTGTTGAGCGTCTTCGAAGCCCCTCGTTCCCTGGCTATCGGATTCAAAGAAACATTTGGGGCCAATAGCTGTTTCGCCCTGAGCCTGGCTTTCTTGGCCGCAGGCCCTGGAAAGTCATCATTGTCCTCTGGCTCGTCATCATCCAGAACCGGAGCATCCCGATCATAGAAAACCATGATCTCTTTCCCTTCTGGAATGGACCTTAATGAAGGCAACTTGATTTGAATCGTATCAAACGTCTTCTTGGGATCAGGGTCGCAGAGAAAAACATCCATAACCGCAATATCGTCAGTCAACGGCTCCAATTTGAGGCTGCCCCCCTTTTGGCAATAAAAAGCTTTGCCTATTTCCTCATAGGGCATCTTAAGGTCTCGAAATACCCTGATACCCTCAATGATATCCTGACAGTCACGCAGGTCGGTCAAATCATCTTCAAAAGATCGAAATCTGGCAATTTTCCAACTTCTCTGCTCACTTTCTGAATTCAGGGTTTTAGACACATACGGGGTCATAGAGATTTTTCTGACATCGTCCCGGAGTGCAATAGACAAACATTTTCGGCAGGAATTGACTTCATAGCCATGACGCATGACAACTTGCTGACAAACAGGGTCTTTGCGCCTGATTTTAAGGCGATCGGAAATGGTCTCCTCTCCAGACTTGGAGGGATCAGGGGGCTTGACTGGAAAGACTACATTCAGACCGGTGGTGTACATGGTGTCATTCCTTGATAATGGCTGCATACTGCACTATTGCATTGTTAGGACTCCCGATGTCCGAAAAAGTTCCCGCTCCCTTCTGTGAGAGAGCCTCCATCACAGGAAATTCTCTGATATGATGGAAGCTTGTCTGATCGATCTCCATTGGCGCTTTGATTGTATGGAACTCACTGGCCCTCAACAGAGGGTAACCCAGCATGTAAATGGACATGCCCTGTGTATAGCCGTAGCCGGTTCAGGTAAAACGACTACCCTCGCCTTTCTGATCAATGAATTGCTGACTCAGGGGATTGCCCCTCGCCGCATCATGGTCATGATGTTCAACAAATCCGCGCAGCTGGATTTTACCCGACAGCTGAGAAAGCGCTGCCAACAATGGCCTGTTCTGCCTGAAGTCCGAACCTATCACTCCACTGGGTTGAGGTTACTGAAATCGCTTGAAGAGTGGGGCCTCAGGTCTGTATACGACCATAGACCACTGTCAGATAAAGAGATCGAACTGAAAGTTCGGGAACTGTTACTGACGTTAGCTCCCGACCTGCTACAGGACCGTATAAAAGCAGACAGTGCCCGATACATAGAAATCGCTACTGGTTTTATTGATAACGTCAAAGCCAGCCTGGACACACCGTCTTCAGTTCTGGAGCGTTCAGACTACCCTGATCATTTTCGATTTCTGGTTGAACTCTTCGATGCCTTCGAACAGTGGCGTCATCTGCATCGCAGAATCACCTTCACAGATATGCTCTACGATACTGTCTGCCTGATCGATGCACACCCGGAAGTAGTACCACGTATTACCAACAAAATGGATCGAATCATTGTTGATGAATACCAGGACACCTCCACTCTGCAGCACAGACTCACCCGAATCATCGCGGGGGAGAGGTCCAAAGTCATCGCAGTAGGTGACCCCGATCAGACAATATATGAGTTTGCCGGTGCCAATATTCATAACATTCTCCAGCATTTCGAAGTCGATTATGCCGATACCGATGCTGTTCATGAACTGACACTGCCCCATACTTTCCGCTATGGCCATGAAATAGCCATGGCAGCCAGTCACCTGATCAGTCGGAATAAAGACAGAAAGGATGTGATTTGCATTGCTCATCCGGACAACCCGGACTCGAGCATTATTCTTTCTCAGGGTGCAGGAGAAGACACAGAACGGGTGCTTGCCACCATCAAACAACACATATCCGAATCTAACGGCCAGCTGGCGGTTTTATTGCGCGTCTGGGCGCAATCGGTTCCTCTGGAATTGAGGTTGCTGGCCAGTGGCCTGTCTTACCAGTGCGACGGCCCCTCCCTGTTCGACCGCCCTGAAATTTCAGCCTTGATTGCAGCTCTTAGATTAGCCTCGGGTGAACTCCAGCAGCTCAATGTGACAGCCCGAGCCGAAGTATTGACCTCTCTTTTTACTCTTCCTCATCTTGGCGTTAAGTCTGCACTGGTTCAACAACTGGTCACCCACTTACAGGAACACGAACAACATTGGGGAAAAGAGCTTGGCCAGCATGTCAGTCAGTTAGCCGGGATAGGCGACTATCAGCGGCAGAAGCTATACGACAGAGCCGAAACACTGTTCTCACTGGAGAAAACAGCCGGCCAGGAACCTGCAGCCACAATTCTCCAGCGCTACATTCAGCGCACTGAACTCAGGGAGAGCCTGCAATCCATGAGCCTCAATGATCAGAGAACAGAAGAACAACTTCTGGCTATTGATGGTTTTCTCAGTTATCTGAAAAAAATGAACCTGTCTGTCAGTGACAGCTGCCTGCATCTGGATGACTTGAGCTCTAAACAAAGGCTGCAGTCCAGAAGATTCAGACAACAGGCTAACAAACCATCGGAACAGATTATTATCAGCTCTTGCCACAAAGCCAAGGGGCTCGAATGGCCCACCGTACTGATTCCCGGACTCACATCAAAATACTGGCCCTTTAAGCGTGAAGATGACCTGATACAGAGCAACAGTGAAGATCTGGAGGCAGAGCGCAGGCTGCTGTACGTTGCCATGACGCGAGCCAGAGAAAAACTTTACCTGTTCAGCGGCAACGGCTCTCTCGTCCCTAAAAACAGAAACTGGACAGAGAATGACTCTCAGCAAATCAGTCTGTTTCTGAAAGAAATGCAGATACCTCACGTCAAATCAGTTTGCCAGTCACTCAAACAAAATTCTGAGGATGAATTAATCAGTCAGCTGACCAAAACGGGCCTGACCAGGCCGGCGCGTCGTTATCTTCAATCGATTCAACCTGAAACAGCAGCCAGGCTTGAGGGTATCCCTTCAATGACCGAAATCAGTCGATCACGCCCTGCCGCCTCACCGCACAGCCCAGCGTATCTCTCGGCACGGCAGAATATTCTTCGCAGGGACGTGCTGGAAGAGGCTCCCTGGCAGGTCAACAGAAGGCTTAATCACAGCATTTTTGGTCAAGGCAAAGTCATCGAAGTGAATGACACCAACTTTGTCATCCTCTTTGACAAGCAGCATGGTGTAAAGAGGTTTGCCCGGAATGAACAGGTTCTGCACCTGTTTGAACTTCTATGAACTCTTCCCCAACCGGCTAATAGGCAAGAAATGTGACAACCCGATTAAAGCATTGACCTTATTTTCAAAATCGTGCAATCTCAGGCCAATACCCTGCTCGTTTTTTCTGCCTGGGAGGCTGACCGAGAATAGCCTCCTAGACCGAGAATAGCCTCCTACAGGGTAAATAAAGGTGAAATCAGCCTCAGGCTGAATAATAAAAATAAAAAAACACCGATGGGGGTCGCCATGCCTGCACTCACCAGTATTTCCAGTCAGATCATTCTCATGATTTTGCTGAGCTTCATTATGCTTAGTAAAGTCAGAGCCCAGGAACTACGCATCTTGACCTGGACAGGCTATGCGCCAGACAGTGTCATTGAGTTATTCGAGAAAGAAACCGGAATCAAGGTCAAGGTGACACTGACCAACAATGCTGACATTATTGATCAGCTCCGTGAAAACCGGGGCGCAGGCTATGATCTGGTTCAACCCAGCATGGATCAGATTGCCTGGAGCCAGCAACAGTATCAGATATACAAGCCCATCGACATGAACAGAATTGATCTCTCGCGAGTGGATCCTTCGCTGCTCAAGGTCACTAGCAACAATGTCGAGCTGGAAGGTTCTCTCTATGGCTTACCCCATGTCTGGGGAACGAATGGACTGATCGCCCACACCAGTAAGCCCGGAACATCACTGAGTTTCAAAGATCTCTGCTCCAGTGAATATCAGGGTAAAGCCGCCATGCGCCTGGATCGTCCTACCCTGATTGGTTTTGCCTTTGCTCTGGGTGAAGATCCCTTTTCTGCCTATGACAACCAGAGCCAATATCGAAAAATTCTCACCCGGGTGTCAGACAAGTTGATTCGTTGCAAAAATAACCTCAAGGCCTACTGGCAGGGTGGAGAATCTCTGCTCAACCAGTTTCGAAAAGGGGAACTGAGGCTCGCTACAGGATGGGACGCCGGAGGCTGGAAGCTCCATCAGGAGACAGGACATTTCAATTATGTAGCGCCAGAATCAGGGGCGCTGGGATGGATCGATACCTTTGCCCTGCCCGCCCGCAGCAAAAATGACAAAGCCGCTTATCAATGGATTAACTTCGTCATGAAACCGGAAATTGCTGCCCTCATTACTAAAGCCAGTGGCCAGTTCACTGCCTCTGCAGGCTCTGAAGAGTACGTTGATCACAAACTTGCCAAAAGTTACCGGAGCAGCTTCTCTTTAGATGCCCTTAAAAATATCAAGTGGTTTCCTGCCCAGCCAGAAGGCATCAGCGACCTGGAGCAACAGGCACTGAACCAGATCCGAACCGCTTTGTAAGACAGTCCACCTTCATCTGACTTTCCCATCTATACTCACCCCCCAGCTGACTTCAATGTCAGCTGATTTTTTCCTGTCCCAATCACCTATACCAATCTAACGCACGCACTTTGATGGCTGCTTATGACCAAAAATACCTTTGATCATTCCAGACGCAACTTTATTCTGGGCCAGTCTGCTCAAAAATCGCCGCCCCCCATAAGACCACCATGGTCTTATAACGAACAGCTGTTTCTGGAATGTTGCAGCCAGTGCCAGAAATGCCTTGAGGCCTGTCCAGGTAAAATTCTGACCAAGGGAGAAGGCGGCTTTCCTGCGGTGGACTTTCTACAAGGCGAATGCACTTTCTGTGAAGCCTGCCTGAAGGTTTGTGACGATGGCGCTCTGATGCAGCTCAACCACCAACCTCCCTGGTACCTGAAAGCTTCAATCCAGTCAGAATGTCTGACATTTAAAGGCATTAACTGCCAAACCTGTATTGATATGTGTGGCACTCAGGCCTTGACCTCTCTGTTTAATTCGCAGGGAATCTCTTCCCCCCAGATCAACTCCGATCTGTGTACGGGCTGTGGTGCCTGTTTTCAGGTCTGTCCATCAGGCTCCATTGAAATGATTTCACTGCAACCGGATGAAACGATCCATGAGCAAAACTGAACATCACGCTCCTGAGATAAATGCCTATACTGTGTGTGGTCTTGTTGTGCTGTCACGTCCAGAGAACTACCGTCAGGTACTCGACCTTTTGCTTACGATCAAGGGTCTGGATGTCCATAACTCAACAGACACTGGTCGTTTTGCTATCACACTGGAGGAATTTCCGGAAAGCTCTTTGATGACCCATCAAATAGAGCAGGTCAGATGCCTGCCCGGTATCATTGATGTTTCACTGGTCTATACCCATACAGAGCCCCTGACAAACGACGGGGGGTCTGATGGGAGGGGTCTGACAGCCAGCCAATAAACATTCCCTTCCGGCAATTCAAATCGCATCACCCTGCCTCGGGCTGCTCCTGATGAAGTGACCCGAGTGTTCAACAACAGGTGCCCAGGCATCATGAACGAAAGTCGTCGCCAGTTTCTGAAAACTTCTGCCGCTGCGGCTGCAGCCAGTGCCGCTGGATTATCCTTTGCTGCACCCTCCGATACTATTCCCGTCAGTAAGGACAAAAGCATTCGATGGGACAAAGCGCCCTGTCGCTTTTGCGGAACAGGTTGCAGCGTACTGGTCGGCGTTAAGAATGACCGGGTTGTAGCGACCCAGGCAGACCCGGAATCCCCTGTAAACCGTGGACTTAACTGCATAAAAGGATACTTTCTCTCCAAAATCATGTACGGCTCTGATCGCCTGACGACGCCTTTGATGAGGATGAAGAATGGCAAGTACGATAAACAAGGAGAGTTTACCCCGGTCAGTTGGAATATCGCTTTCCAGGAAATGGCCACCCAGTTCAAAAAAGCGCTTAAAAAAGGTCCGGAATACGTCGGTATGTTCGGTTCAGGTCAATGGACTGTCTGGGAAGGTTATGCGGCCTCCAAATTCATGAAAGCAGGTTTGCGGTCTAATAACCTGGAACCCAACGCACGACACTGTATGGCTTCTGCCGTTGTGGGCTTTATGAGAACCTTCGGGATTGATGAGCCCATGGGTTGTTATGACGACTTTGAAAATGCTGATCATTTTGTGCTCTGGGGCTCCAACATGGCAGAAAATCATCCGGTACTGTGGAGCCGGATAGCCGCCAGAGTTCTGTCACACTCCCATGTTAAAGTCTCAGTGCTGTCCACTTATATTCATCGCTCCTGTGAACTGGCAAACTTCCCGATCCTATTCAAGCCCCAAACAGATCTTGCTATAGGCAACTACATCTGTAATCACATTATCTCAACAAACCAGGTCAACAAGGACTTTCTCCAAAAGCATACCCACATTCGCCGGGGTGCAACCGATATCGGTTATGGCCTCAAGCCAACAGACCCTCGGCAGGAGGCTGCAAAGCATCCGGATGATGGCAGCTCTGAGCCCATCAACCTGGAAGAATTTGCCGTCTTTGTCAGCGACTACAGTCTGGACAAGGTTTCGGAAATGTCAGGGGTTCCCAAACAATCCCTGCTTGAGTTAGCCGAAATGTATGCCAATCCTGACATCAAGGTGCTCTCCATGTGGACGATGGGAGTCAACCAGCATACCCGTGGTGTCTGGATGAACAATATCATCTACAACATTCACCTGTTGACCGGCAAGATATCCGAACCGGGCAATAATCCATTTTCTCTGACGGGTCAGCCCTCGGCGTGCGGCACTGCCCGGGAAGTCGGAACCTTTGCCCATCGTCTGCCTGCTGATATGGTGGTCAATAACCCCAAGCACCGGGCTATTGCAGAAAAAATCTGGAAATTGCCTTCCGGCACCATTCCGGAAAAACCCGGTTATCATGCAGTGTTGCAGAATCGCATGCTCAAGGAAGGCAAAATCAATGCTTACTGGGTCATGTGCAACAACAATGTTCAGACTGCCCCTAACCTGAACGATGAGACACTCCCGGGTTACCGGAACCCTGATAACTTTATTGTCTGCTCTGATGCCTACCCCACCGTAACGACTTCGGTTTCGGACTTGATACTGCCCACCGCTATGTGGGTGGAGAAAGAAGGAGCCTATGGAAACGCAGAACGACGGACTCAGATGTGGTATCAACAGGTCGATGCACCTGGCGAGGCCAAGAGTGACCTTTGGCAATTGATGGAATTTTCCAAATATTTCAAAGTCTCAGAAATCTGGCCCAGCGAATTGATTGCCCAAAAACCCGACCTTGCTAAAAAAACGCTTTACGACGTGCTGTTTAAAAATGGCACGGTGGATCGCTTCCCCTTGAAACAAACAAACCCCGAACACAACAACGTGGAATCCAAAGACTTTGGTTTTTACGTCCAGAAAGGCCTGTTTGAAGAGTACGCAACCTTTGGTCGGGGTAAGGCTCATGATCTGGCGCCTTTTGAGGCCTATCATAAGAGTCGTGGATTACGCTGGCCTGTTGTGGACGGCAAGGAAACCCTCTGGCGATTCCGTGAAGGCTATGACCCCTATGTCAAGGAAGGTATGGGCATTGATTTCTATGGAAAACCGGACGGTAAAGCCTGGCTGTTTGCTTTACCCTATGAGCCCCCTCCCGCTGTTCCTGATGAAGAATTTGACCTGTGGCTCTGTACCGGCAGGGTGCTGGAGCAATGGCATTCCGGCACGATGACACAACGGGTTCCCGAGCTCTACAAGGCCTTTCCGGATGCTGTGCTGTTTATGCACCCGGACGATGCCAAAGAGCGAAACCTGCGGCGGGGAGAAGAAGCCCTGATCATTTCCCGCCGCGGTGAAGTTCGTTCGAGAGTGGAAACCCGGGGGCGCAACACCATGCCCAGAGGTTACACATTTATTCCCTTCTTTGATGCCAGCGAGCTGGTGAATAAATTAATTCTGGACGCCACCGATCCGTTATCCAAACAGACGGATTACAAGAAATGTCCTGTCCGGATAGAGAAGGTCTGAGGTGAAGCATGAACCGTCGAACTGTCAGCCTGCTCTGGCTACCTGTCTCTGCCATCATTTTGTACCTGGCCAGTATTACTGTATTACAGGGAGCTGATAATCAGCCTCCACCAGAAGAGGTTGAATCCTTGCGGGGGGCTGCTCCTGTGGGAGAAGTTCCCGCCGCTCCGGATCTGAAAAAATATCCGAAAGAACAAGTCCCCATGGATCTGCAATTTGTGGGACAACCTCCATTGATCCCCCACTCTATTCGTGGCTATCAGATCACGGCCAACAGCAATAAATGCCTGACCTGCCATGCCTGGGAAAATGCAGCCAGTACTGGAGCACCCCGGATTGGTATCTCTCACTTCAGAGACAGGGACGGTAAGGTACTCGCAGATGTTTCGCCATCACGGTATTTCTGCACCCAGTGCCATGTTCCGCAGGCTAATGCCAAACCTCTGGTACCCAATACCTACCAACCCGTTGAGAGTTTGAAAAAGCCATGAAATTGCCCATCCCTGAATTTCTGAAGAGATATTGGCATTTCCTTACCCGCCCTCTCGCACTGGCTCTCTGGATCATTCTGGCATTCGGCTTTTTTGCCGGCATTATTTTCTGGGGCGGGTTCAATACCATGATGGAGATGAGCAACACCGAAGCCTTTTGCACGAGCTGTCATGAGATGAGAGATACGGTTTTCCAGGAAATGAAAACCACCATTCATTTCAGCAATCGATCCGGTGTCCGGGCCAGTTGCCCGGACTGCCATGTTCCCCATGAGTGGACACACAAAATTGTACGAAAGGTTCAGGCCAGCAAGGAACTCTGGGGCAAAATTACCGGCAAGATCGATACCCCTCGAAAGTTTGAGGAACATCGTCTCCAAATGGCTATGCGAGAATGGGATCGTATGAAAAAGAACGATTCAAGAGAATGCCGTAACTGTCACAACTTTGATTCAATGGACTTTTCATTGCAATCCAAACGAGCGGCCCATATGCACAGCACGGCTCTGGCTTCAGGTGAGCTGACCTGCATCGACTGCCATAAAGGCATTGCTCATAAACTGCCTGATATGTCTGGCGTTCCGGGCTGGTAATTTACGACTATAATCTTCTATATACCCGTCACATGAAGAATGTGATGCTGTTAGCTGCATTCCCACTGCTGACGATACAGACATTTTTTATAGCAGATTTTCTATAGTAACTATGCTCGAAACAAAGCCTTAATAGATCTGATCAACAGCGAGGTTCATGTATGAGTGCTCTGGAAACCGCCATCTGGTATACCCTTGGCTATCTGGTAATGCCCATGATTTTTCTGGGCGGTTATGCCGTTACTGCCTTTATTGCCTGTGTGATGATTGACTGGCTCAAGCTGGACCAGAAGAAAACTGAAGCCTGAGGCAGATGGCAGAGCCTCAGAACAGTCCCATCTGTTCATCAATAAGCGTATTAAAATCCAGGTTTATAAAAGGCAGAACGCCGTCTGCTACCGGCTTCAATTGCTTATCAATGTAGTGTTGATAATCGATGGGACTGGTACGGTACTCCAGCGGCTCAGGACCATTGACTGTCATCACGTACTGAACCCAGCCTTTCCTCTGGTACTTCAGCGTTTTTCCCAGTGACTGGTTCATCTCGTCTGCTTTTCTGGCGGCTCTGACCTGGGGAGGAACATTTTTAACATAGTCCTTGAGATTACGCCGGAGTCGCTTACGGTAGACCAGCTTGTCATCCCATTCACCGGCCAGTGTTTTTTCTACTGTTTCCCTCACCAGCGTTTCCGGAGACTGATCAGCGAACACCAGAGAAAAGAGCTCTGTCTGAAAATACTTTGCCAGTGCCGTCCAGTCAGAACGCACAGTCTCCAACCCCTTGAATACCAGTTCCTGCCCTGAAGAGGTTGCTTTAATACCGGCATAACGCTTTTTACTGCCTGTATCTGCTCCGCGAATCGTTGGCATTAAGAAACGTTGATAGCAGGTCTCAAACTCAAGTTCCAAGTCTGACGCCAGCTGAAAATCCTTTTCCAGCTTGGCGGTCCAGCGATCATTAATCATTTGCTCCAGTTTTTTACCGGTGGCTCTTGCCTCGTCATCGGAATAGGTTTCGCTCAGGAGCACAAACGTAGAATCAGTATCGCCATAAATCACCTGATAGCCCTGCTCTTCTATCCAGCGGGCCGTTTGCTGCATGATTTCGTGCCCTCTCATAGTGATGGAACTGGCCAGACGGGTGTCGTAGAAACGACAACCACCAGAACCCAGGACACCATAGAAAGAGTTCATAATGATCTTCAGCGCTTGAGAGCGAGCTGCATCTTTCTGCTTTTTCGCTTCATCTCTCTGAACCCAAAGAGACGAAATAATGTCAGGCAGAAAATGTTGATCTCTGGAAAACAGAGCGCCACGAAACCCGGGAATGGTGCCTTCTGGCGCTTTTAGCCCTTCCACCAGCCCCAGAGGATCTATCTTGAACGTCCGGATAATGGAAGGGTACAAACTCTTGAAGTCCAAAACGATGACATTGCGATACAAACCCGGAATAGAGTCCATCACATAACCGCCGGGGCTGGCCAAGCCACCGTCTTCTGGTAAATTCGGTGCGACATAGCCCGCACGATGTAAACGGGGCATATAGAGATTGGTGAAGGCCTGAACTGAGCCTCCCATGCGATCCAGCTCCAGTCCCGTCAGCTGACTGCGTAGCCTCAAATAGTCAAGAATATTGGTGTGCTCAAAAATCTCTTCAACCAGCCGGCAATCTTCCAGGTTGTAACGAGCCAGTTTCTCTTTGTTGTGACGAAAGTCGTGATTGATAATCGCCATCCGGTTATCAACGTCTTCTGTCGCCTTACCCCGCCCCAGCAGCGTCTGAGCCACAAACTCCAGACTAAAGCTGTCAAACTGATAAGTTGCCGCCTTCAAGGCCTCAATCCCATCAATCACCATACGACCCGGTATCGTAATAAAACCCTGATCCGTTTCACCCCTACGATTTCTCCAGCTGGCGGGCTGTTGCCCTCTGCCGAGTCTTAATCGCATCCCATGCCGTTCTGCTCGCTTGAGCAGCAGACGAAAATCAAAATTAATGACATTCCAGCCAATGACAATATCCGGATCCAGAATTTTCATCGTTTCTTCAAAAGATTCCAACAGTGCTTTTTCATCGGCGACCCACTGTATCCAGTCTACCGGCTCCTGATCTCCCACCATGATCACCTGACCATAGCCCTGACCATAGCCCTGACCTGAAAGACCGATTGAGTAGAGCTCACCACGTTCTGAACATTCAATATCCAGAGAAATCACTTTGAAGTTCGGCTTGAATTCAGTTGGCCGAATTTTGACATTACGACACTCCTGATAGCCTGATTTCTGAACCCGGTCACCGGTAAATGCCAACCCTCCGTATACGAACCGCTCCATCAGGTACCGGTCTGCCAGCCTGACATCGGCTTCCAGCAACTCGACGCCTCTGGAGCGCAGAAAATCATGCATCTGAAAAGACTGACCCACTCCCTTGCAGTAAAGGGCCGTTACAGGTTCATGATGAAAATTCTTCAGGGGAAGTGGCCTGGACTCGACGCCCGGAAAAGCCTTTGTAAACTCTGCCTTCAGAGCCTCAATGTGAGAAGTTACAACAAAACAGACAGGACGTTCGCCTTCAACCACCAGCCTGACTGGGCCAGTGTCAGTAACCACCCATAAAATAATCTCGGCCTGCCCCCCCGTGCGGTCATGCTTTCGGTCATGCTTTCGGTCATGCTTTCGGTCATGAGAGTGTCGGCTTAAAAGAAAGCCATTCTGTACAGGCTCGGTATTTGGCAAGTCAGTTCTCAAAGCAGTCTTCTATTCATCATTTCAGGCTCACAGCGAGTGATTGACCTGATATTAACATTGCTGGAGAACCGCTGGGAGAGTGAAAATCAGGAATCAGTATGGACAAAACTCTCAGGACTGGCTAAAAATGGAAGATCTTCAAAGCCTGAACAACCTGCTTCCACCTTACCCGGGCAGAAGACTTGAATGCGATCCGTCCAGTGTAGAACCACTGAGGCTCTATAATAATCCGTCATAAACGAATGAAATATTTTTTCATCACTGACTGTGGTGAAGAGATTTTCACGATAAGAAAAATGATAGGTTCAGTTTGATGACATTACCTGATGATCTTGAATACCAGACGGGCTTTGGTAACGAGCATGAAACAGAAGCACTGCCTGACGCCCTGCCCAAGGCTTGCTTCAGCCCTCAGAAAGTCCCTTATGGACTCTACGCAGAGCAATTTTCTTCGACGGCTTTCACCGCGCCCAAACACCAGAACCGCCGGACCTGGACCTATCGAATTCGACCTTCTGCTGTTCAGGGAGACTACCAGTCCTGGGACCATAACCCCCTGCTGAAAACAGCGCCGCTGAGAGATCTGCCGCCTACACCGAGTCAGCTTCGCTGGGGTCCGCTGCCTGCTCCGGAACAACCTGCTGATTTTATCAGTGGTCTGACCACAATCGCAGCTAATGGTGATGCCAGTACACAGATTGGTACTGCCATTCATTTGTATGCGGCCAATCAGAGCATGGAAAAGCGTTTCTTTTACAATGCCGATGGCGAGTTACTGATAGTCCCACAGGCAGGCGCTCTGATGATCTGTACTGAATTGGGTCGATTACAGGTCAGTCCGGGAGACATTGCCGTGATTCCCAGAGGGATTAAATTCAGGGTGGACCTGCTAGAAGAAAAAGCCAGCGGTTATCTCTGCGAGAACTATGGAGCCCCGCTCACCTTGCCGGAACGTGGTCCGGTTGGCGCCAATGGCTTTGCCAATGACCGGGATTTCCAATACCCCGTTGCCTGGTATGAGGAGAAAGAAGGTGAGTTCGAACTGATCTGCAAATTCTCGGGCCACCTTTATGCCTGCGAACTCAATCACTCCCCACTGGATGTGGTGGCCTGGGTGGGAACATCAGCGCCTTATAAATACCAACTGTCTCGCTTTAATGTCATCAATACGGTGAGCTACGACCATCCTGACCCCTCTATATTTACGGTTCTGACTTCTCAATCGGATACACCCGGGGTTGCCAATCTGGACTTCGTCATTTTTCCTCCCCGCTGGATGGTGGCAGAAAACACGTTCCGTCCTCCCTGGTATCACCGCAATATCATGAGCGAGTTCATGGGACTGGTTCACGGTGTTTATGACGCCAAAGAAAAAGGCTTTGTCCCTGGCGGGAGCAGTTTGCATAACTGCATGTCACCTCATGGACCCGAAGCAGACGTGTTCAAGAAGGCCAGCGAAGCGGATCTGAAGCCCGTACGTTATGAAAATACCCTGGCCTTTATGTTTGAATCCCGATACGTCTATGTACCATCTAAATTTGCCATGGAAAGCGACATACGACAAAAAGACTATATTAAATGCTGGTCTGGCCTGCAGAAACACTTTGACCCAAACCAGAAGCCATAACCCGGAAAATTCATAAAGTCGCTTTAACCAGAGTAAAGACTGCGAGAAGCTCGACACTTTATGAAATGCCCGGGTTAGTTCGACAGTCACTAACAAGAATAATCACGAGTACCGGCCTATGATTTTTATTATTGCCGGCTCCCTGTTTTCTCAATGCTTTCAGGATAAACAATGATTTCACTGAACGAGACCCATGACGTTAACCATACCAGCTGGGTCAGCTGCGCCAATCAACCGGACTCCGACTTTCCCATTCAGAACCTGCCTTTTGCTGTTTTCAGGGTAGCTGGCGAGTCTTTCCGATGCGGTGTGGCCATTGGCAACCAGATTCTTGACCTCAAGGCAGCCGCCGCCCACAAGCCTTTTGAAGGCAAAGCAGCCGATGCATTGACAGCCTGTGAGCATGAGAATCTTAACCCTATGATGGAACTGGGTTTTGAATATTGGAGTGCCCTTAGACTAAGTCTTTCCAGAGCACTGAGAACAGGCTCAACGCTGGAAAGTCAATTCAAGCCCTGTCTGGTCCCCATGGCAAAAGCCGAATTTGCCCTGCCCTGCCAGATTCGTGATTACACTGACTTTTATTCTTCTATCTATCACGCTACCGCTGTCGGTTCACTGTTCAGACCCGATAACCCTTTGCTGCCTAACTACAAATGGGTGCCTATTGGTTATCACGGCAGAGCCTCTTCCATTGATGTGTCAGGACAGACTTTTCACCGCCCGGCAGGACAAACCAAAGCACCGGATGCCGATCAACCTTCCTATGGTCCCTGTAAACGGCTCGATTATGAGCTTGAAATGGGGGTGTTCATCGGCCAGGGTAATCCAATGGGCAACCGCATCCCACTGGATCAAACCGATCAACATGTATTCGGCATGTGTCTTCTGAATGACTGGTCTGCACGGGACGTTCAAGCCTGGGAATACCAACCTCTCGGACCGTTTCTGGCCAAGAGCTTTGCCTCCACCATCTCTCCCTGGATAGTGACGCTTGAAGCACTGGCCCCCTACCGAACGGGCTATCTGCGTCCCGCAGAAGATCCGCAACCTCTGCCTTATCTGAGCTCAGAACAAAACAGCACTCTGGGAGCTCTGGATATTCAACTGGAAGTTCTGTTGCAGACACCTGGCATGAAAGGCTCACAGACGCCGGTAGCGCAAAAACAGTGTATGGAAAAGCTGTCTCAATCCAGCTTCAAACATTCGTACTGGACTATAGGACAGATGGTGGCTCATCACGCCAGTAACGGCTGTAACCTGCAATCTGGCGATCTGCTGGGCACGGGCACACAGTCAGGTCCAAAACCTGAAGAAGCCGGTTCATTGCTGGAGTTGACCAAGGGTGGAAAGCAACCTCTGACCCTGACTAATGGTGAACAGAGAACCTTCCTGCAAGATGGCGATACTGTTGTCATGAGAGGCTGGTGCGAAAAAGAAGGTGCCGCAAGAATTGGTTTTGGAGACGTGTCGGCCACCATTCTGCCAGCAAAGGGATAACTCTATGAAGCTATATAGCTACTTCAGGTCTTCTGCAGCTTATCGGGTCAGGATCGCCCTGAACCTGAAAAGACTGGATCACGAACTGGTGCCGGTTAACCTGTTGAAGTCAGAACAGACCGGGAATGACTACAAACGTATTCAACCTCAGGGCCTGGTACCGGCACTGGAAGTCGACAATGGCAGACTGATTCAATCCATGGCGATGCTGGAATGGTTGGAAGAAACCTGCCCCGAACCTGCGATTATTCCAGGTGATGCCTGGCAGAAAGCCCAGATTCGCAGTTTGGCGAATATCATCAGCTGCGATATACACCCTCTGAACAATCTGAGAGTTCTGAAATATCTTAAATCAGAGTTTGAGGTGAGTGACGAGCAAAAGACCGAATGGTATCAGCACTGGATCAAAACCGGGTTTGATGCCTTTGAGCAGCAGCTGGGTGATGATCTTTTCTGCATCGGCGACACTCCAACCCTGGCCGACATCTGTCTGATACCCCAGGTCTATAACGCCTTGAGATTCAATGTGCCGTTAACGGAGTACCCAAAAATCCGGAGAATCCACCAGCACTGCAATGAACTCAAGGCCTTTATTGATGCCAGTCCTGAGCAACAACCTGACAGCACCTTGTAAGACTGAGTATTGATTGAGCCAGCTGGCTCAATCAATTTCGTAATCCCGGGTCAGAATTTCCAGAACATGTCCGTCCGGATCGTGGAAATAGACGCCGGAGCCACCATCCCTGTGGTTGATCTGGCCATCATCAAGATGGCCAGGACCACTTCCATAAGCAAGACCTTCCGACTTCACCCTTTCAAAGATTTCTGAAAACTGCCCATCACTGACCTTGAAGGCATAATGGTTATGACTGAACCCGGTGCTTTCATCAAAATCCAGCGTCAGACTAGAGTTGACCCTGACCAGGGCAAAGTGTCCCCAAACTTTCAGAAACTGGAAACCAAAAATGCGCTCATAGAATCGGGCAGAAAAGACCTTATCCGAACAGGGCACAATGGTGTGATTCAGTGTGATTTCCACGTTGTTCTCCTGCCAGATGCTCTTGAAACATAGGACAAATTCAGGCTGTTTTCTAATGTCTTGGATCAATACCTGTCACGGATATATCCATCGTTTCAAACATTGTCAGAAGGGAAAAATCCGTTAAGATGACCCGATAATAAAAGCAAAGGCTGTACACCATGAAAGACCCTGACTTCATTCCTCTCGAAGGTTTTATCGATTATTCAGAACCGGAAATGCGGGAACGTTCGAGTACCTTTCTGAATAACATCAAGCGACGCCGGACAGTCCGCGACTTCAGCTCAGAGCCCATTCCTAATGAAGTCATACAAAACTGTATTCTGGCCGCAGGCAGTGCGCCCAGTGGCGCCAACATGCAGCCCTGGCATTTTGTTGCGGTTAAAAGCTCAGAAATTAAACAGCAGATTCGCGAAGGTGCCGAAATTGAAGAGCGGGAATTTTACACCCGCAGGGCTTCAGAAGAGTGGCTGGATGCCCTTTCTCACCTGGGTACAGATGAGCATAAACCTTTTCTGGAAACCGCTCCCTGGCTAATTGTGGTCTTTGCCCAGAAACACACAGTAGACCCCGATGGCAGCAAACGGAAGCATTATTATATGTCTGAGTCTGTGGGTATCGCCTGTGGCATGCTGATTACTGCCTTGCATAATGCCGGGCTGGCCACCTTGACCCACACACCCAGCCCCATGAAGTTTCTGAACGAAATTCTGGATCGTCCAGTCCACGAAAAACCCTACATGATTATTGTTGCTGGAAAACCGGCGGAAGGGGTTTGTGTACCCAATATCAGCAAAAAGAGTCTGGATGAAATCTCGACCATCCTGTGACTTCACCCCGTAATCAGTCTTAAGATAGAGGCCACAGTGCCTCTATTACTTTAAGTGACAGGCAGTCACTCGCTGTAGACCAACCGAAAGTGTTCCAGAACCAGCTCACACTCTTCTGAGAAAGGAATGCCCAACTCTTCACACTCCCTGGAAAAGAACTCTCGGTGCGCTTCCCGCCACCACTTGAGTGAAAGGTCACCCTCACCCTCTGCTGTAGCAAATGTTTCAGTGACTTCGGAGAAACGGCACTCTGTAATTTCTGTAAACTCAACAATGCAAGAAGGATTACCAAGCCAATCTGTGACTACCAGCAAATCTCCCGACTCAGGCGCCTGCTCCATCCCCTGTTCATACCAGAGCTTCATGCCACATGTCGCTTTTTTCTTTCCCTGTCTAACCAACTCAGCACAAAGATTGGCATTATTTTCATCAGCGCAAAAATAGTCTGCGCTGAATGTTGTGTAGTGAACTCTCTCCTGCTCTGACAAACTATCGAGATAACGATCAAGATAAGCTCTCTGGATCTTGTTCAAAGAAGACTCCTTACCTTCCCCTGAAGAACAGGCTATCAGTCATTGCTGTGCAGAGATTCATTAAGGCCACCCCAACGGGTTGAATCAGTCGTCAGAACTTCTACAACACCTGTCTGGCTATTCCGTCTAAACAGCAGATTGGGCTTTCCAGACAACTCTCGAGCAGAGACAACCTGCCCATCAGGCAACTTCACTTTGGTGCCTGCCGTCACATAAAGTCCAGCTTCAACAATACTGTCATCCCCCAGAGAAATACCAATACCGGCATTAGCTCCAAGCAAGGCATTACGCCCTATTTGATTGATCTGCTTCCCGCCGCCAGACAAGGTACCCATGATGGATGAACCTGCACCAATATCAGAATGTTCTCCCACCACAACGCCGGGCGTAACCCTGCCTTCTACCATGGAAGGACCCAGTGTGCCCGCATTAAAGTTAACAAATCCCTCGTGCATGACAGTGGTACCTGAGGCAAGGTGTGCCCCCAGCCTTACCCTGTCAGCATCAGCAATTCGAACTCCGACAGGCACCACATAGTCACTCATGCGAGGAAACTTATCGATTGAGCTCACCTGAAGATGATGATGTTCCTGACTCACCAGTGACCTGAGACGATTCACCTGTTCAGGAAAGACCGGACCGGCTGATGTCCAGGCAACATTAGGCAGAGCACCAAAAACCCCTTCCAGATTAATCTGATTCGGTTGCACACTCCGTTCAGAAAGCAGATGCAGGCGAAGATAAGCATCCTCAGCTGATGTCGGGCCAGACTCTACCGTATCAACTTCAAGTTCAAAGGACTCACCTTGAACCACACCGTATTTTTCTGCCAGACAAGATCGCGATATTTCCTGACTCTCTAACGGAAACCAGGCATCCAGAGTTTTACCGGACTCAACATCAATATAACGATGACCCTTACGTTTTATGATCATGTTTTCCCTACTGTCTATCGGGATAAGAAAGAAGCCAAATTTAACTCAAGCAGCGGCTCGTCAGCATAGTCCTTTCCGATGACCTTAAAGCCCAGAGTGCAATAATGATGAATAAATCGCCCCCCCGATCCAGGTCAAAAAATGTTGTCGCCTACTCGCAGATAGGAACCCCTCGGTAACAGTCTGGAAATACTTTCCTTCTTTGACCAAGCCCCGTTCGGGCTGAGCCTGTCGAAGCCCAGCCCCCCTTCGACAGGCTCAGGGTGAACGGAGCTAATGGTTAAATTGGGGATTTTTTAGAGAAAATTCTTAATATCACAACGCGATAGAATCAGATTGTTTTCTATTGACCCACAGACTCCACTTGCTTTCCAGCATGCCAGTACCGCCAAAGTATTCATCGTCAACCAGATAGAAGGCGATGGTTTTATCGCCTCTCTTATAGTTGTGCATCAATCGGCTGATAAAGTTGAGTCCGGTATCCGTGGACAGCAGCATTCTTGTTAATTCGCCTGCCTGTGTCTGCATGACATAGCCAGAACGGATATTCTTTTTCCGCCATTCCTTACTGGTTAGCGATAAAAACTCTTTTACCGGTAAAAGTTTTGATTCTCTTTTGTGCTTTTTCATGTGGTTATAGTTGATGAGATGAGGGCCAATAGAAAAGCCACCTTTTTCAAACCCTATGGTTTCCATATTCTCAGCAATGCCCTCATTCAGCCAGGACGGCACGAAAGGGGTCAGAGTATCCGTAATAGCATGGCTCACTTCATGCTTGATCGTAGAAAAAGAACGTTCCCGGTACTTTTGCTGGTAAATAACAATTTCATTGAACTTCGGTAAATAGATTCCCAGAGTGTTATGTGAATTATCCTTGGACTGTCTGGAGATCCCTTTGTGATTTCTGATGTACTCAACGTAAGCCTGCTTGTCTCCAAAAGCTTTTATAGAGACAGGCACTGTTTTGTAGATATCAAAATACAATTTTTTGTCGAAGAACTCATAGACTGCAACAACATCCCTGCGAATTCGTTCTCGTTCACTCTCAGTGAGATCAAAACCTTCATCAATGATCTTTATCTCTGTCTTTTTCCACTGAGAGACTGGTGCTTCCAGTTGTACTTCTTCAGCATCGGTACTTTTGGCATAGCTGCTAAAGTGTTTGACCCCTTTTTCATCCACCCAGCTGTAAATTTTGGCATGGCTAGAGAAGGAAATGATCAATAAATAGACAACAAAAACAAATCTGATAGACATAGCACTTACCCAACAGCGACCCCGAGAACACCAGCGATCAAGGCTACCTTGATTGAAAAGGAGTCACCGAGAATATCAAGCACCAGAGCACGCATTCTTATCATTATTCTTGAGCCAGAACATGGCGCCTGTTAAGCCATTCCAGCAAATGCACACTTTCGTTATCTCCAATCACCATCATACTGGGATGATTTCGGTCTTTGACTTCAATCACTTTGACCCGGCTCGAATCCATATGGTCAAAATGGCTGTACGGAGAGATTTCATCGGATGACGAAACAAAAACAAGAACTGGGATGCTTAACGACTCAATAACAGGCTCCAGATGAGTTTCCTCAAGTGTCACATTAGCCTTTTGCAGGGCCATAATCGCGCCTTCTTTGACCCTCTCTTTTGGCAGCAGCCAGGTTAAACCAGGGTATTTTACCGAGAAAAAACGGATTGCAGCCTGATCCAATGGAAGCATAGGAGCCTGAATAATAACGCCTTCAACATCTTTTCGAAGCTTTGCCGTATAGACGGCTGCAGCAGCCCCCATTGAATTCCCCAGGAGATACAACGGTTTGTCTTGTTTATAGACAGAACTGATCAGTTCATTGATGACCTTGCTGTCACCCACTCCATACTGTTTACCTCCTGTAGACTCTCCATGTCCGGCCAAGTCCGGTACCAGTACATCAAACCCCAGAAACCTGAAATAAAGCGCAGAAGTCAGCATATACTCCTTGGAAACCCGATATCCATGGAGCAAGACCACCTGACCTGAATAGTTTCTATCAAGGGAATGCTTTTCAAGATCCAGTTCAACAGCACTGGTTCTACCGCCCGACTTTAACTCAACGTTGTAGCGTAACTTATTTTTATCGAAGGGCTTGCCATAAAAATAGCTGATACAGAGTTCACTCTGGCGCTCAGAACAGAATCGATGTTTTTCAAACTCAGGAAGATCCTGCTTCGCCTCTGAGGCAAGATCACTGTAGGGAATACTGCCAGCTTCGCCAATGTAGGTTGCAACAATAGACGAGCAGCCGGCCAGCAATGAGCAGACAAGAATCAGCGCAAATTTATAACTATTCATCCATGAATCAATCAGGTTGTCAGTGAATTACCCAGTAAGTGCAGTCAGCCTCAGCGTTTTCAAACATCCTTATCTTCAGCCCGGACTGCCTTTATTGATTTTATTTTTCGGGGCTATTCTGCCACGCCACTGCTGGCAATAAAAGACTATGGATAAGTATTAGTTCACACAACCGAATAGTCCCTGCCCTGTTTTTGGACTTTCAAAGTAGTAGGGAAAGAATAGAGAAAGGAAAACTGACACTTTATCAGCTCAGGATTTTGGCGAGTGTTTTTATGACGGTGTCTTGCTGCAGTTCTGTCATGGCAGGAAAAAGAGGTAGAGTCATTGCTTCCTGATAATAGGCTTCAGCCTCTGGTAAAGCAAAATCCTGAAAACCAGACTGTCGATAATAGGGCTGCTGATAGACAGGGATATAGTGTAGATTCACACCCACCCCCATATCTCTCATTTGTTCAAACACTTCTTTATGGCTGAGAGACAGCTCCTCTAACTTCAAGCGAATCACATAAAGATGCCAGACAGAAGAACATGCGTTTGCAACTTTCGGCACTTTCAAGGGTACATCAGATAACAACTTTGTATAGCGAGCTGCAAGTTGTCGTCGGGTCTCAATAAATGTACCCAGGCGTTTTAGCTGACTCACCCCAAGAGCAGCCTGAAGATCGGTCATGCGATAATTAAATCCAAGATCCAGCTGCTGATAATACCAACCGCCATCCGGTTCTCGATCCATTTTTTCCGGATCTCTCGTGATACCATGGCTTCTTAATAGCTCAATTCTGTCAGCCACTTCTCTGGATTGGGTCAGTACTGCCCCTCCTTCCCCGGTAGTCACGATTTTTACCGGATGAAAACTAAAGACAACAGCATCACTGTATTCACAACATCCGACAGGATGACCTTGATAGCTTGCACCAATGGCATGAGCAGCATCCTCAAGAACTTTAAAACCATATTGTTGCGCCAGCTTATGAATAGACGACATATCACAAGACTGCCCACACATATGGACAGGGATAACCAGCTTAGGTAATGGCAGCCCATTTTTGGAATGATGAGAAAGCTTTTCAGCCAGTCGCTTGGGACAGAGATTAAACGTTTCAGGGTCAATATCGACAAAATCGACCTGAGCACCGCAGTATCGAATGCAATTGGCTGAAGCTACAAACGTAACAGGACTCGTCCAGGCCGTATCACCAGGGCCAAGGCCCAGAGCTTTGCAGGCAAGATGGAGCGCAGAGGTTGCCGAGTTCACCACATTCACATGAGGAACATTACAAACGGTGGCAAGTGCCTTTTCAAAAGCAGGTACTGAATTTCCCTGGGTTATATAATCAGACTGCAACACATCAACGACAGCACTGACATCAGCATCATTGATAGATTGCTGTCCATAGGGAATCAAATTTCTACACCTGCCATCATGTTAAAGTCCGCAACCTCTTGAACACTTAAAAAGTGTTTATTAGTGCCCGAGTTATATTCATAACCCTGTTCAACAGGTACTCCCTTTTCACCCATTGCATTCAGAGTAAAATCATTACTGGCTTTATGGAAAGTAATAGTAGGTGAAATAACAAAATGATCATCAAATTCAATGGTTAAATGAGAATCGTCTGCCGGACACATAATCTCATTGAGTTTTTCTCCGGGACGAATACCCGTTATTTTCAACTCACAGCCAGGTGCCATGGCCGAAGCCAGATCAATAATTCTAATGGAAGGAATTTTGGGTACAAAAATTTCTCCCCCCTGCATCCTTGAAAAATTTCTCAGTACAAAATCTACACCTTGTTGGAGCGTAATCCAGAAGCGGGTCATTCGCTGATCAGTAATGGGCAAAAAATCACTGCCCTCATCAAGTAGCTTTTTGAAGTAAGGAGCAACTGAGCCTCTGGACCCCACTACATTGCCGTAACGAACCACAGAAAAACGGGTTTTCTGAGCACCTGCCATATTGTTGGCAGCGACAAACAGTTTGTCTGAAGCCAGTTTGGTCGCGCCATACAGATTAATCGGGTTGGCCGCTTTATCAGTCGAGAGCGCAATCACTTTCTCAACATTATTAGCCAGTGCCGCTTTGATGACATTCTCTGCCCCATGAATATTGGTCTTGATGCATTCCATAGGGTTGTATTCAGCCGCAGGAACCTGTTTGAGGGCAGCCGCGTGAATCACATAATCAATGCCATTCATAGCCTGCATCAGACGGTCACAATCTCGGATATCACCAATAAAGTAGCGCATGCAACTGCCATTAAAACGCTGCTGCATTTCATACTGCTTTTGCTCATCCCGACAATAAATGACGATTCTGCCGGGCTTGTAACGAGCCAGCAGAGTCTCCACATACTTTTTCCCAAATGAGCCAGAACCACCGGTGATTAAAACGGATTTGTTATCAAACATACTCGTTCCTGGCTGGAAAAAAGCCACCAGCAGTTGTGAATTTCCCTATTCTGCAGGCAAACTGTCGGTTAAATGCAAACCTGCCCTTGTTCATTGATACCAGTGTCCTTACAGGGGTGCAAGCGATCTGACCTGTAAATCTTAACTATGACTTGATGATTGTCTCATTTTATAGAAAAGTAGAGTGACAAGGATGACGCATATGAGCTGACGGTTAATGACTCCACACAGCAAGCTCTTGCAAAAACAGGCCATGCACTTCAGGAAGACATTCAATGATCTGGGCCTGAAGTTTACTGTGATCAGTAAGAATCCGGGTAATATTGTTCTTAAAACCTCACTGTCCACCCCTTACCATCAGAGACGGATCACCTATATTGTCCTGAATGATGGTCTTGCCCGGGACAGTTCCAGTCATATTTCAATGACCACTGTTCTGGAGCGCCCTCTGGTTCAGATCCAGGAACTGGCTCCTCTGGCTTCATTCCTGCACCAGTTGTCCATGACCTTGCCTCAGCTTTCTCTTCAACTTGACCTGCAATCCCGCAATATTCTTATCCGCGAGAGTTTCATCTGCGCCAGGGATATTCTGCCTGATGCTCTTGAATATCTGGATGCCGTGGACTTGGTTTTGCTACAGCTTGATGAACCTCTGCGCCGTCTGGAGCGCGGAGGCATCTCGCTTTCAAACGCCAGGCGTATGGCAGATTATGTTTCCGAAAACTGTTATGAGGAGATGTTGTCATGAACCAGCCCGTTCTCAAAACCATCGCCATGCACTTGCATGTTCAAGGACTCTCTCCCAGCCTGCCTAATGAGCAGGAATCCATACTGACCTTCAACCTGTCTCAAAACCTGTTGTCCGAGCTGGTACTGAATCAGACGGATAAAAAACATTTATCGTTATCAATGCTGACGATCATTGATACTGAGTCCAGTGAAGACCTGGAAATCTTTGCTTTAGCTCTGGCTCCCAGAGTTTCTCCCTTGAAGCTAGCCACGCTCAATCAGCAACTTTGCTTACAGCTGAACTTCCATTGCACACAGAAGACCCTTAGATCCAGTCTCAACGAAGCCATTGTTATGATGCGCCATATGTCAGGTGCCATCTTCACCGGTGCACTGGAGCTACAGCGGAAGGAAAAAGATCTGATGGCTGTATTAGAGCAGACCATTGCACAACTGGCTCAGCCCAGGCTGGCCACCCAATGAATATTAATGGCAGACCAACAACACCAGTCAACAGACACTCTGTTCAAAACGTCGCTGCCGCTCATCGAGAGCTGACTTCTAATGTTCGCCGCTCCAGCCTGATTGGCGGCGTCAGCCCTCAGGGTAGTCAAAACCTGTCACTTTCCGACCCGCCCAGCAGAGTTTTCAACCTCTCGAAAAACATTGTATTTGGCAACAACCAGATTCATTTTGAAAAAGGCAGCAATCTCTCCGACAAAGCGACAGTAGCCGCTGGCCAGGCAAGACATCTGATTGGTAAAGCGTCCTCTCTTACCTTGCTGGGCATGAAGATATCCAAATATCAGAAGACTGCAGAGAGCACCTATAAAATCCCTAACGAAGGATTCAGTCGTTCCTTTACCGCTTTTAGCGCCATCAATATCGCGGCCCAGGGATTAATGTTTATCAAATCGGCCGGTGAAACAGTCTACAACGCGGTGCGTGACATCGGGGCCCACAGCAGCAGAAAAGAGTCCCAGGCGTTACTGGAAGATTACGACCCGGAAAAGCGATCTTTCAAAAGCGGTGCAAACCATCAAGAGCGACATGAACGACTGCAAACACTGGTTGGAAAGAAAGGCTCAGACCTGTCCAGAAGCAAGGGCCAGGTTGTTCTGGACCGTCTGACGCAAGTAGCCGGACTGTCAGAACAGGCAACCGATACCACTCACTCGGCCATGTTACTGGCAGAAAGTTCCAGCAAGATTGCAGCACGAGCGGTGCCGGGACTTGGCATAGCACTGAGCGCTATCAATACCGTTTACTCCGCTATTCGCACAGGCTCTCAGGTCAGCGCCCTGAATAACCTGGCCAAAGCCAAATCTGCCACTCAGGACCCTTTGTTAAAAGCTCTGGCTGACCACATAAAACAGGAACGAACGTTTACGGCAAGAAAACATCTGGTCAACACGACGGTCAATCTGGCCATGACTGGAGTTGGCATTGGTCTGACAGCATCCGGAGTCGGGGCTCCCGCCGCATTTATCGGTGCGGGTGTAGCAGCAGGTGCTGTTTCTATTGGCAGCACAGCTCTGACAGCATGGCATGGCCGCAAGCTGGCAAAGGCCAGAGAAAAATCAGACCTTCTGATGCAGTCAGGCCGTTCTATGGAATCCATGGCCAAAGAAAATATTGGCGTCGCTGAAAAAGCATTTCTGAGCAGACTACGATCCGGAGATGGCGAAGAATTGAAAGAAGCGGTTGTGTTTCTCAGACGTTTTGGACTGACCGAAAACACCATCAAAAAGTTGCAGCTGGCCCCGGAACAGACAGCTCTGAAAACCCTGAAAAAAGTCCTTTATCAGGACAAGGTGAAGTACAAGGGGCTGCAGTTAAAACAGACAGCAAAAACACTGGCTCATGTGGTCGGCCTTACAGCACTGGCCAAGCGCATCAAATCAGGCACGCTGTGGCTGATGGCCAAACTTAAGCCCCAAGGACAGACCTCAGTCGTGCAATCTCCCGGAAGTTCTCTCGCTGATCCTCCTGTGAACCAGCCAGACTCCCGGAGAAAACGGGCATACGCCTTTATGGATAGATCTCAACCTTACCCTAGCCTGTCGGAGTACCAGCGACAGAGAATGACCGTATAAGGATGGATAGGATGACTGGAATAGAATTGTTGCAAAACTGGATGAAGCAAGTCGGCATAGGAAAAGAAGCTCTGGACGACTCCGGACGTGTCTGCGCCTTTGTTTTTGACAACGAGCTGCCCGTTTCCGTTGAAGCCCCGGCTTATTGCGATGATGTCTTTATTATTATTGAACTGACTGAAATTGGCCGGGGTGAAATACGACGCAAACGAATCGAAACCGCCATGAAACTCAATGCCTATGCTTTGGAAACCCGGGGAGGCGTACTGGGATGGGATTCTGTAGGCGAAAGACTGGTTCTGTCCTATCGCGCGACCACAGAGTTGCTGACGGAGCAGCTACTGGACAACATGGTATCCAACCTGCTTGAAGTCGCCGAACAACTGAAACCGGTTCTTGCCATGGAAAAAGAAAAAGCCGTTCAGGAGAAACTGGCCAACGACTTCGATCACATGTTTAAGCCGATCTCTCCCTGAAGACTCAAAGCCGCGCCAAAAGCGTGTCAGCATCGGTGTAACAGAAATGACCCGGATCTTCTCTCAGGAAGTCAGTAATCACGCCATTATCTACGACCATGGCAAATCGGTCTGAACGCACCCCCATCCCTCGGCCAGACAAATCCAGGGTGACATCCATCAAGGAGACCAGTTCAGCCGAACCGTCACTGAGCATACGCATCTTGTCACGGCACCGCATCTCCTCAGACCAGGCCCACATCACAAAAGGATCGTTGACCGAAATACACCACAATTCATCAATACCCTGCTTGACGAATTCATCATAAGCCCGGATATAGCCGGGAACATGATTACTTGAGCAGATCGGAGTAAAAGCACCAATAATACCAATGGCCAGCACCTTTTTTTTATGTGCCAGATCGGGCAAGCGCCATATTTTCGGCCCCTCTGGGTGGGAGCCGTCATCAATGTACTCGTAGATATCTATATCTGGAAGATGGTCACCAACCTGAATACTCATGAGTCCCTTCTCATAAATGATCCTGTTACTTAAAACCTAATTTAAAAATACCGAAGAATAAAGTTCAGCGTCGTTTCAGAGCAATAACAGCCCGACGATCATTAATCGCCAAGTAGGCCAATTGTTCAGATTCAGGGTATTTCTTGGCCTGATAAAGATTTTTCTTCATAATGCATTGTATTCAACCAATAGTGGCATGAGTTCAGGCCGTTCACATTGAAATAGTTCAGCCATCCATCAGAATGCATTGCTCGCGTGTAAAGTCGCCTCTGCACTCGTCGAAACCCTGAATAACATTTCAAGTGTATTTCACGGATGGGAAGCTATGTCAGACGCCATACCACCAAGAGACCGCCCGGAGTGGGCCGCCATGGCTCAGGGACAAATCAAAATGGACAAGTATGTTCTTCAGCTGCAGGTTGACCGGGTCACCCGCAATATGGAATCGGGCTCCATGACACTGGATGAAGCCACCGAATATCTCTACCAGTACTTTCTCAAATACCCCAAGGGCTTTCGCAGCGATCTGACCACCATTTTCAAACAGTGGTAACCCGGACGGAACCGAATTACGGATAAAGGAATGACCATGAAAAAAATTCAATCTGTTGAAGCCGTCTCAAAACTGATCAAAGAGGGGAAAGTGCTTTCCCTGGCCGGAGACGAACGAGTACTGTCCCAGCTGCCCGAAGGCCACTGGATTGCAGGAACCACGCCCTATTTTATGAGTGAAGATGAGGGCCTTTTCCAGCAGGAGGCTATCTATGTTGATGTGCTTTCTGATTATGTAAAAGGCCATACCATTAAACAGTATGACGCCAGCAACCTGCACCAGATCACTAAAGATCGCTATGAGAACGGGTTTACTATCCTGGTGATCCCGGCCTTCTCTCAGGTACATTCAGATTACGCACTGAAAGCACCAGACTTTGAAGGCCTCTACGATGCTCCGGTACTGGGCTGGGTCAGTGGTAAAGACCTGAACTCTGAAGATCAGCCAAAGATCTACAACGGAACCAATGGCAGCTCATCTTCAGACCAGGCTGTCGCTCTGCACCTTGAACTACCCGAAGGACAGATGGCTGATCTGGAAATCTTCAACATACATAAGCCCAACCCTGACAGTCCATTGATTGAATTCGATGACAACAGCTTTGAGGTAACAGACTGTAAGGTGGACGGCCAACCCATGAACTTCACCCAGTTCATTCAAGACCGTAAGTTGGATATCCAGTCTCCCATTATTTGTGACTATGCAGGCGCCAGTATCAATGTCTGCATTCAAAATATTGATGAAGACTCAGGAAAGGTTCAGTTCTATGCGCCGGTTTTCAAGGGCAGAAAGTATCGACTGGCTATTCCGCTGGATGACTACGCCCAGGAGTTTACATCGAACCTGCCCGTGGCCAAAAGTGACGTGGTGTTTTCCTGCAACTGTGTGCTGAACTTTTTATACGGTGAGCTGGAAGGCAAAAAAGCCGGTTTTCCCGGCCCTATCACTTTTGGAGAAATTGGTTATCTATTGCTGAACCAGACCATGACCTACCTGAATATCACGGATATGGAATAACAATAAAGGGCTGAATATCAGCCCTTTATTCATTTACCAGGTCCAGGACAGATCCATCTGATACACCAGATCCTTTTCAAAAGAGTGGACGGGCTCAATTTCTTTAAAACTGAAGCGCGCCGAAGGCAAGGAAGACTCTTCCGGCTTCTGGCTCCAAAGCATTTCCAGAGGCCCTGGTTGCTTACTGGCTTCTTCTGCAGAGCTCAGTCGCTTTTGTACAGCCGATAAACCAGAAAAAGTGGTCAGATAATCAAAGACATTGCGAGCCTGCCCTACGAGGTTTCTTGCGGCAGGCGCCAAAAAGCCAAAACTGTATTCAAAAGATGAATTGTCAGAAGACAGGCCATTCACGTCCGGAGTCTGGCTGCCTGCCTGTCTGAGAGAGAACGTGACATTTTCCAGTTGAGTCCACCCCATCAAAGGCTGAACATCTAACCGGTATTCAAAGGCTTGACCGTAGACACCCGGGGGGGAGTCAGCCTGTGTCGGGTCATAATCGGAGTACCGGTTCTCAAAAGCCAGAGCCAGTCCCGGCAACATACAAAGTGTGAGCAATAGTGCAAATGGGTTAAACATAGTTTCAGTATTACTGGCTTTCATGCCAGCTATCAATCAGCCTGTTGATTTTGTTATTCCCATGAACCTGCTCTCCCTGATCTCAGCTGGAAACATTCCCGTTTCACTCATGGTGGCTACCGTAAACGACCATCAAATAAATTAACTGCCAGAATCCATCTTGAGTATTCTGAGCACAATAAACTTTATTATACGACCAGATACAATTATTAACAGTAGTTTACGGTTATTTTACAGGACTGGACCCACCCTGTTGCAAGACCTGATTCTGATCAAATAATGAATCCTAGGAGGCTGACCGAGAATAGACAGCCCGGCCTAAAATCCAGAAAGAACGGCCATCTTTTCCACTGAATTTGCTTAAATAGGTCAACTATTCGCACAAATTCAGTGAAAAAGCTGACTCGTTCTACTGAATTTTATGCTCGGACGCTATTCTCGGTCAGCCTCCTAGAAGTTCATCACACACTCTTCGAACACACTTCAAATTCAGCCACACTGCCAGTGAAATATCGTGATTCACAGTGGTCTATGCAGGCTCTATGGATATCTTAAAAAGCGAATGCAAGGACAGATGTGAACCAGTCCCGACTGATTACACGACAGGCTCAAGTGTGTTAAGAAACTCAGCCATATTGCTCGCCACTTTGCGATGAGGTTTCTTGCCGACTTTTTCAGCCCAGATTTCTCCGGTTTCATTATTCAGAGTGAGATTGATGTCCTCCATATCTGTAACGGCAAAAAACAAAGTGACAGGCTGACGCAGTTTCCGCTTCATCCAGATATGCCCCAACAGGTTTTCCTGTAACCGTTCAAAATCCTTTGAACTCCAGGCAAACAACAACTCCAACTCCCCTTCTCCGGTTCTGGCAGGCAAGTTCGCAGAGTAAAAACTTCCGTAATAGGCTTTGATATCCGGATGAAGCTCCAACTCCAGCGCAGACTCAATGTTGTCAAAGTCTAACCGGGGCTCACAAACCACGGGTTGCCAGCTCACCTCTGCCAAATCAGCCACTTCCTGCTGTTCACAGGGAGACGGCCAGTCACTGTCATGCTCAATAACAGGCAGTGACTGATGCTTAATCTCATAACAACGCCTGAATTTTTCATGAAAATCATTCAAGGCATCTTTGACTGCCTGATGGTTGGGCATGCGGGGGTCCTGAGTGAACAATCAAAACGGAAGAGTGAGTATAACGCCCTCGGCCAGCCTACTGTTGTACTTTTACCTTTCCTTGCTTTTCTTGCCAGTTCTGGTCGCCATCCTGAATATACTTCTCAACCTGATCGAGCCATCGTTCCCTGACGCTAAATCAGATACAGACGATTATCTTTGACAGTGAACGCTTTGGGATCACTCTTTACCACCAGATTATTGGCCATCGCATAAGCGCAACCCCCCCATAACGGGGAATGTACTGTTGCGGATTCTCAAGAAACTGATCGAGATTTTCCTGACGGCTGAAATACCAGGTTACGCCCTGATATTCTGCAGCCATCCCTGAAACTCCGGGCACTGCTCTGGATTCGTTGAAATAGGCCACAGCATCATACCCCTCCAGAGCCACCCCCTTTTTCTGGTAAACCGGCTGGCCATTCAATGACACACACCCCGCCAATAGAAGAACAAGACCGAGTATTGTGAAAAGTCCGATTCGTTTCTTCACTGAACGCTTCCCCATTTCCCTGAACTCCTTAAATTTCATTGAAACGAAGATTGATTGAATCCAGAACCTTTCATTCGTCGTAGAGTCATGTAATAAACAATGAAAAGCATTTCGTTGAATAATAATGATTCGGGACATGAAATACTGGACGCACTGCTCATTCAGTATCAAACCGTCCCCACAAAAGGATTGATGGTGAGGTGAGAGTTAATGATCAACCTATTATTGTCAGAGCAATCGTATTACTGATTGTTATGAGCCTTTTCCTGTTTGCCATAGCCGGCATAACGGACTTGAAAGGTAATGCCAGCTACAGGGCCTATTTTTCCGAACAGGACGACAGGGTTAAGCAGCTGGATGACATTAGTAAAACCTTCAACCTGTATGAACCGCTGGTTATCATCATCACCGCTCCGGAAGGTAATACACTGGATGACAGCCCGGGTATACTGCCAGCCGCGCGCTCACTGCAGGAGGCTCTGGAGTCTCTTCCTTCTGTAAAGTACAGCACCAGTTTTGAAGCTTATATCGTTGACCCCGAAGATGAGTTTGCTTCCCCGATTGAAAGCCAGACGCCTTTTCAAGCAACCGTTGCATCGTTATTAGTCAGCCAAGACCGACGGTCGGGCCTAATCGTTCTGGACGTTTCTCTGGATTCACCGGGAGACGCCAAAGAAATCCTGTTATTCAATCAACAGGTAAACGATCTGGTTGATCAACACCTGAACCGCCCCCTGGGAACCCACAGTCTTTTAAGTGGTGCCTTGGCACTGAACACCGCTTATATCGATGTGGTAAAGCATGACGTCAAACTGTTTGCCCCCGGATTAATTGCATTAATGATGATGGTACTGATTGCCATCTTCCGTCGTATCTCCATTGCTCTGCTATTGATTGCCACCGGTACCCTCTCCGTACTGACAGCCTTTGGCATACTGGGTTATTTTCAGGTCAGCCTGACGGCTATTAATGCCTTTGTTCCCATTATCATTATTGCTCTGGCCATTGTTACCGCCATGCACAACGTCCTGGGTATGTACCAGCACATTGCCTCAGGAGAGCCTGTTACAAGAGCCGTTGAGAAAAGCTATCAGGAAAACCTGACACCCCTGTCTTTAAGTTGTTTGACCACCGCAGCCGGTTTTTTATTCCTGCTAACCAGCCCTTCCCCACCCATTCAAATTGTGGGCATCAGCGTTGCCCTTGGCATCGTACTTTCTTACCTGCTCACCCTGACATGGATGAGATTTATCCTGCCCCTGTTAACCATAAGCAAAGAGGAAGCAAGCAGGGTTCTGGACAGAATTTCACCGGTTCGACTGAAAACAATTTGCTCAAGGCATTATCGCAAGCTCATCACCTCAAGCCTTCTTTTACTGATTCTTTCCAGTGCAGCACTGACTCAGTTAAGAATTGACGACAATGTCTTTCATTATTTCCCCGAACAGCATCCTTTTCGCTCCAGCCTCGGCCTGCTGGATCAACAATTTTCCGGCGCCACCACCCTCAATTATGTGATCACACTGTCTGAACAGGACACAAAAAGGTTCGATCAAATCAAAGCGCTGCAACGGTTCACCCAATGGTTAAGAGAAAGAACCGATGTTCATCAGATTCTGATGCCGCCAGAACATTTACTGGAACCAGGCGCCCTGAAAAAAGCCCAACCATTCGTCAACTTCAGCTCTACCGGGCTGGAACGATTAATCACAGCAGATGGCAGAAAAATCAGACTCGAGCTTCATCTCAATTCATTGAGCGCCAGAGAACTAATGACATTCGACTGGCAGACTCGACAGTGGCTTGAGCTCCACGCTCCGTCACTGCCCATTAAGGGCGGTACCAGTGCAGAGATGATGTTCGCCCAACTCAGTCATCAGAACGCCCTGAACATGTTCTCTTCGCTTCTGATCGCCTTGTTACTTATCACGCTATTGATTGGAGCCCTGCTTCGCTCATGGACAGCCATGGCCCTGGCTCTGTTCAGCAATTTCTTTCCGGTATTACTGGTTTACGGCTTCTGGTCAGCCACAGGCGGCCCCATTTCCCTGGGCTGCGCTGTAGTTATAGGCATGATCATGGGTGTTATCGTCGACGACACATTACATGTATTGATCAAGTATCAACGCCGAAGAAAAGTCGCAGGTGCAGACAACGCTTTGAACATTGTCTGGCAAAGCGTGATGCCGGCAGTCTGGGTCAGCAGTTTGATATTAATGGTAGCCCTGACGGTTGGACTGCTATCGGACTTCAGACCCATTGCTGAATTAAGTTTTCTGAGCATTGCCACTCTGCTGGCAGCATTACTGACAGACCTGATTGTGTTACCTGCCCTGTTGGGCAGAGACATAATCAAAAGCCGAGTCTAGGAGTACAGCATGAAAAAGGAATTAAGCTGCTTTGCCATCCCCTCATCAGCCCATAAACCGCACCAGTTGCATCCGCTACAGGAATGGATGACCCATGAAGATGAAGTTAAGGCAGAGCTGAATGAAGAACAAAAATCAGCACTGGCGCGATTGACCCCTTTACTCTTGTGCGGTGAACAGTCCGCCATGCTGGTTTTCCATAACGAATGCCAGAGACTGAATTTCAATCAAACTTCCAGCTTACAGGCATTACAGCAGATAGAGGCCGACGAGTTTATTCATGAACAGGCCTTGCAGCGCCTCCAGCAATGGCTGCCAACCCCGAAAGACATCCGCCATATTAAACGCCAGAGCCAGATCTTTTATGCCCGTTTGCATAAGCACAGCAAAACCATCAAAGAACACTTCATGCTGATCAGTCAGCTGGATGCCTGCGTGTGCGTAATTATGTCGGCTATGGCACAGGCCATGCGTCATCAACCTGAGATGCAAAGCCTGTTTAAGTTGATACTTGAGGATGAAGCCCGCCATGTTTATATCTCAAGGGTTCACGCCAGGTCACTCAATAGCCATGAGTCTGACAACAATCGTCATTCCGACCTTCACAATCAACTGATTGAACTATTGAGTACAGAAAAACAAGCCTTCAACGCTTTGAATGTTAATACCAGCCTTCTGTTTAAACGTATTGAAGAGCTAGCCCTGAAGAGGAAAAGAGCATGACAGCCTGTTTTGCCAAAGGCCGACTAAAATTACTGGGCAGTGGCTCAAGTCTTCCTGGAAAGTCCATAGACAATTCAACGCTGATATCACATTTATCCCGAGCATGTGGCGAAAGAACGGCTCGTAAAGCACATGCTCTGGCCAGACAACTGGGCATAAAATCCCGACATTTAAGCAGACGACTGGATCAGGCTATTTCGCAACCACAAGTCTCGGCCACCGACCTGGCAGTACAATCCATTCAACAGGCCATTCAACAGGCAAAAAGAGAAGCCGACCTGAATGAGGCAGGGTTTCTCGTCACTCATACTGCAACCCCTCACAGCTTACTCCCCTCCGGTGCAGCCTGGATAGCCGACGAACTCAGACTGCCCTGCCCTTACATGGAACTGCGCCAGGCCTGCACCGGGTTTGCCAATGCCCTGCAAATAGCCCAATCCATGCTGGGACAGAACCATGAACTGAAACCAATGATCCTGACCGGCACCGAAGTTGGTTCGGTTTTTTTCGACATCGACTCTGAATTTGTTGATATCAATCAGCTGGTCAATTTTGTACAGATGGGGGATGGCTCAGGCAGTGTGATTGTGAGTCAGGATGACAGCAGTTCGGAACAGATTATCAGTCATTGCTTTACCGGACATATTGGATTGGGTCAGGAGCCTGGCTTTCAATTAGAAGGTGCCAGCTCATCCAATCCGACATGCCCTCATGGTCTACCGGCATTTCTGCATAACCCTCAGGCGGTCAGACAGTTGGGCCCGCAGCTGTTCATTAAAGGGATTGAAGCGGTCGTCAGTCAGGGATTTGAACTTGAGCACTTTGCCTACATTCTGCCCCATCAGGCAAATGGCCATATTGACCGACAACTGTCTGATTATCTGGGTATCGAAAAAGGGCGTATTGTAAATGACGCAAAACAATTAGGTAATCTGGGGTCGGCCGCCATCTGGACCAGTTTTGACCGTCTGAGAAAAAGTGGCAAACTTAAAAGAGGCGACCAGGTTCTGATACTGGGAGCAGAATCCACCAAGTACATGTACGGCGGGTTTGTTTATACCCACTGAATCAATCGCTCAACACTTCAGGGTACTTGCGCACCAGGGTTCTCAGCTGATCATAGCTGAGGCCCAGTTTTTCGGCTGCTTTACGTTGATGAAACTGACTGCTACTCAGTGCACGCGACAGTAAAAGCTGCTCAACATCTGTCTGCAAAGATTTCAGGCTGACAACTTCTCCCTGTTCCAGCTGATTGAGATGCGCCTCTACCAAACCACTCTTTATTCGTTGGATAGCCACTTCCGAGGTGGGAAGCTCTCTGTTTTCTGCCTTTACCGCCCTGCTCGAAAGACTGGTCAGCCAGGGAGACTGAAAAGGGTCAAGAATAATACGTGTAACAGGCTCTCCGGGCTCGGTATGACAGACACTCCGTTCCACTGCATTTTTCAACTCACGAATGTTACCGGGCCAGTCATAATCCATGAGCGTTTCCAGGGACTGTTCTGTGAAGCCGGCAAACCGGCTCTCTTCCAGTTCATCACCCAATTCCTGAACCATACGAAAAGCAAAATAATGAGCCAATTCTATAATATCGTCTCTTCTGACTCGAAGCGGCGGTACCGCTATGACATCAAAAGCCAATCGATCCAACAAATCTTTCCGGAACTCCCCTTTCTCAGCCAACTCTGGCAGATTCTCATTGGTGGCTGCCACCACTCGGACATCCACCTTGACACTCTGGGAACTGCCCAGACGATAGAACTCACCGTATTCAATCACTCGCAGCAGTTTATCCTGAAGTCTTGAACCCATTGTCGCTAACTCATCAAGAAACAGAGTTCCACCATCAGCCGCTTCGAAAAGGCCCGTACGTCTTTGTCGGGCACCGGTAAAAGCACCCGCTTCATGGCCAAACAACTCGGAATCCAGTAAATCATCACTAAAAGCTGCACAGTTCAACTTGATCAGATTTTGCTGCCAACGGGGGGACAAATAATGCAGTCGGCTGGCGATTTCTTCCTTACCGGTTCCCCGCTCGCCAATCACCAGAATAGGCCTCTGGTGTCGTGCATAGCGAGAGACAGATTCCATCATTTCCAGAAAGGCTGCTGAGGCGCCAATCATTCCTTTCCTATGGCTGGGCATGATTTTTATTATTCCTTGAAAGCCTGTTTGCAGCAGCGATACAACCACCACTTTTTGGTTTATAAAACCATACTCTGGCCATCACAACCAGACAGCTTTTAAGACCAAAGTCAGAGAAAAATTTTTTTATCTTTTAAATCAATCAGTTAAAAGACTTTTAAAAGTTGGCACGTTCTATGAGTTCTATATCAATCAATGCATCAGCCAATACATCGAACTCATACAGGGAAGACAACCATGAAAGCTTATATCCAATCTGTTATTGTCGCACTGACTCTGGCCATTTCCCCCGCTTACGGAGAATGCGCCCAGTTACCAGAACTCAATATCGAAGAGCTGGTGCAGGAAGCCATGAATCAAATTGCCGAGGAAATAAAAAGTGAAATTCCCGGAGAAGTCGCCAAACTCCAGCAACAGCTGATAGAAACACTGAAACTGGACAGCAAGGCGAACGAGCAGTCAACGGATACCGCTGAATAACAACAAACAAAAAATGAAGGAAGCACCTATGAGCATCTTTTCACGCTTAAGCGATATTTTAAACGCCAACATCACCTCGCTTCTGGACCGGGCCGAAGATCCGGAAAAAATGGCCAGACTGATGCTTCAGGAAATGGAAGAAACCCTGGTAGAAGTTCGCACAGATGCTGCACGCCTCATAGCCCAGAAGAAAGACGCAGAAAGGCAGGTCGCTCGCTACCAGGAATCTCTGACCGACTGGACAGATAAAGCAACTCTGGCCATTCAGCATGAGAGAGAAGACCTGGCCCGCCAGGCACTGGGCGAAAAACAGAAAATCATGGGGTATGTTCAAGAGAAAAAGACTGTACTGGATGAGCTGGAAGAACAGCTGAACAAACATGACGCGGACATCACCCGACTGCAAACAGCCATGAAGGATGCTCGCAAGCGTCTGGAATCCATCAGAGTTCGCCAACAAGTGGCCTCTAACAGGGTAAAAATGCGGGGACAGACCCGCGAAGAAACCCGCCTCCGCCAGGAAGCTCGTTTCGAACAAATGGAAAGAGGGATAGACGAACTCGACAGCCAGCTTGATGCTCAGGGACTGGGCAAAGCCAGCCTTCAAGATGAGTTTGCGGCTCTGGAAGCGAACAGTGCTATTGAAAAAGAACTGGAAGCATTAAAAAGCCAGATGAAAACAGAAAAGTCAGAATAAATTATGGCAATGTCAGGGCGTTTTTCATTACCCTGTACAGATCAAGATAATAAACAGCCACGGCTTACTAATTATGACAGTCGCACCAGGTCCGGCACAGTAACCCCTCTGGCATACAATAAGGAAAAAAGGACACATTATGGAGGCCATGCTGGAAGGGCTGATCCCACTGAGCGCTATTCTGACAATTTTCCTGTTTTTGCCCTGGCTGCTATTTCACTATGTTTCAAGAATCAGACAGTCGAAGCAGCTTGATGAAGAGTCACAGGAATTATTTGAGTCAGCCATCCACCGAGTAGAAAGTATGGAAGAGCGCATTCACACTCTGGAGCGCATTCTGGATGCGGAAGTCCCTGACTGGAGATCACGGGCATGAGAGCACTGAAAAAACTGTTCAAGCCTGCAGACTGTGGGCAGGCCGAACCTGCCATCATGGGAGTGTGCAGCTATATCGCCAACCGGTTTGGGCTCGATGTACTCCCGGTAAGAATCGCAGTAGTTGCTCTGGCTTACTTGACGTCCGTATCCAAAATAATGGTGCCTTATATCATAATGGGGGTTGTCCTCAGTCTCACCCAGGACGACAGGGGTAAACCCGGTAGAAAAAAATCTAAAAAGAAGAAAGCAGGCATTGATACACCTGAGGACACAGCAAAAGCAAATAACCGTTCAAATCGTTATCAACATCATGCAGAGCCGGAAGATAGCAGACCCCACCCTGCCCGGTTGTCACGGCCATCGGTCAAACAACTGGATAGAAGTCTGAAACGACTGGATACAAGACTGTCCAGACTGGAAGAGTGTGTGACCTCAAACCAATTCAGAATGGCCAAAGAGTTTCGCGACCTGGGCAAAAAAACGACTTCGGCTTAACCCGCACAAGGCATCCTGATTGATCACGGTTGTTAAAGTGACTGGATTCCTTTATCTGAAAAAGCTTAAACAACGAAACAAAAAAGGAATAACAATGAAAAAGCACTTGTTTCTGATCGCTCTGACTTTACCTGTAACCATCGCACTGAGTGGCTGCTCTATTAATATTGGTGGCAGCAAGTCCAAAGGGCCTGAATACAACCAACAGCATGAAACAGACAAACTTCAACGAGAGAAAGTTTCACGTTTAAACGAAGGTGAAAGCATTGAAGCCGTCCGCAACAATATGGGCATACCGGACTTTACTGAGTCCTACAGTAAAAAAGATAAAAAAATCAAAGTTCTGTTCTATCGGACTCAGCGAATAAAAGCCGACGGCATGACCACAAAAGATGAGTGCACACCGCTGATTTTTGTTAACAACCAACTGGATAGCTGGGGCAGTCATGCCCTGTCAGAGATTTAATGCCCCCGCCCTGAACAAATCGAGGGTTTCATGATCTTGAAGCAAGGATCACTGCCTGTACTTTTTTCAGATAGACGTTGTCGCAGCCTGGCGTCAATCTGAAAAAGTGCAGAAAACACCTAACCTTTCCTACCTTCTCTCATAAAAGACTGGCAGAATGCCGTGGTGAGCTCAGAAATACAAATCAACTGTTGTCTATACTGCCATTAACTTCATAAGGAATAAAATGAAACAGATAACCAGAATTAATCATGTTGGCTTAAGAGTCAGAGATATGGATGTTTCTCGAGCCTTCTACGAAAAACTGGGATTCGAATTCATTGCTGGCCCAGTAGGCCCTGAGCCTGTTGCAATCGTTGAGCACCCATCTGGCATCAATATCAACCTTATTCTCAATGCTTCCTCTGAAGCTCCCGAGACGAATATCTTGATGGAGGAAACCGTTAAGTATCCAGGCTACACCCATATCGCTTTAGAGATAACAGATTACCCTTCTGCTATCAGTGACATCAATAATCTGGGGATCAAGATAACCGGTCAGGTTGAATATGAAGGTGCCCGTTTTTTCTTCATCAGAGACCCGGATGGCAATGTCATAGAGTTCCACCAGCCGGCATAAGATGCTCACCCCATTCAGCACCTGACAGCGTTCTTACCAGCAAAGCTATATAGAGCCTATTGAGTGAACATTATTTTTGATCTTGACGATACATTACACGATAAGAAAGCAACGCTGAACAACTATGCCGATTACCTTCTCAATGACAGACTTAGCAGATTCGAACTTTGCCAACACACATTCAAGCATGAATTTGTGACTCAAAATACGATTATTCAGCCTAAATCTCAGGTATTTAGTACTATGGCATCGAGGTTTGGTTTTTCAGCACAATTGAGAGACGATTTGCTTAAAGAGTTTGACAGTTCGCTTCACGAGTTCTCTGTTGCTTTCGATGGTGCACTGGATTCACTGGAGCGTTTAAAAAATAATGGATCCTCAATAGGTTGCATCACTAATGGTCGAGATTTTTTCCAGCGTAACAAGATTAGGGCTTTAGGCCTTGAACATTTTTTCGACTTTGTTCTGACCTCAGGGGGCGTTGGGATCAAAAAGCCTGATCTCAAAATATTTAGAATGGGACTGGAAAAATTCACACAATGTAGTCATTCAGTTTACTTTTGTGGAGACAGTCTATTGGCGGATATCAGACCAGCAAAAGAGCTGGGAATGGTAACAATCTGGAAAGCAAACACATCCGAGAAATCTAATTTTGTCGACTACCTGTTTGATAACTTCAACGAGTTTGATGCAATCTCGCAAAAAATATTCAGTACCAAATAATTTTTCCCATACAGTTTGAACAGATAACAAGAATCGAACCCATGAAAGCTTATAATGACCTGACAGCCATCCATTCAAACCAGGATAGCAATCAAGCAGGTCAAAGCCTCAATATAAGACTAAATCTTTTCTTTGAAAAAATAGAACTGCCATGACACTTCTACATTAATCAACGATCTGTTTGTGAGTTTTTATTTAATGGTCTAGTGTTGGAGCGTACTTTTATCATCGTTTTAATTACCAAAAAAATATGACACCTCACAGAATTTCATGTTTCTTCTTTTGTCGAAAATCAATAATAAATACTTGTTCATTTTTACTTATCCAATGTCTGCAGATAGACACAGCGGCCTCTGCGACTGTTGAAACGGTATTAGGACAGCAAAAAGCAGAACTTCTGACTCTGGCACACCAGGGGGACTTTTTGGTTCGGGTTTTATCTGGCAAGGTCGATGGTAGCACCCGGCATATCATTTTAATGGGAGAGGTGCATGTCAAGGATGAGTATGCTGACTGGCTTGGGAGAAAAATTCTAGACCACTTCTCTTTCAGAGGACTGGAAAATTTATCCGTGAATAGTTCTCTGGCGAAAGCAATGCTATTACCCGCGCGAATAGTTCGCGAGACATCAGTAGCACTTTACAGTCAATTACATAACAGACCAAAAATATCAACGATATCGATTGCATGGGAAGATGGGCACCCAATCCCTCCTGAAGAAGATCTGGATGCACCCATCATTAATATTCATCTTGAAAGTGGAGCCAGCGATATTGTGACTACCGCTGCCTGGAACTATTCGTTAATGGTTAAAGTAAATTTAATAACGCTGCCATTACTCTTGCATTCCAAATTTATGAGAAGTAGCAAGTTCTGCTCACTGATCAAAATAGCCTTGTTAGAATCGTATTTACTGATGGAGCCACTCTGCTATGGATTATTGAGCCTGCATAGAGGATCACGTAAAGCTTACTTGGATAGCGGTGTAGATCTTGAGACCGACCACCCCATATTATTTCCAAATCAATACTATTTACTAAATTATCGAAATCGCCTGATGTCCGACAATATTATAAGGGCCCTAAAATTTCACAGAGAAAGAAAAACAATGCTGGTTATTGTAGGCATGGCGCATGTTACCAGTCTGGAAAAAAGACTTAAGAGAGATTACAATTTCAGAAGCACTCCATTTAGTAACAGTCAGTGAAGAGATTTTTCCACAAGCTGGACCTGTTATTTAAGGCTTCAGTGACTTTTAAGAAAGTGATCAATAATTTATTCGCTTGTTTGTTCTTTTAATTATGATTAAGCATCCAGGCAACCTATGAAAAAGCACACCCTTTACATCATACTCCTTTTATTAGCCGGCTGTTCAGGTCAGGAAGAGGGAACAGTTATTCTGACACAACAAGTGTACTTACCAGAAGATGACCATGACGCTATCAACAAAAATTACTCGCAGTTAGTTGATATACAAGATGATGTGGCTCGTCGTTACGAAATAGGTTCACGCACTCAAAAGTATGTTTTAAAGAAAACAGAACGCCTGGGTAGCACCCTACCCAGATTCAATATGGGCTTAGATGTGACTGGGGCACAGATAAATTTAAATTACTCTTTATTTCTCGCCAATATTAAAGAAAACAACAGTAAAGAGGCCATATTAGGCCTGGTTGCCCACGAGCTGGCCCACGCCCAGCACTATCATTATTTTTCGTTATACGAGTTACTTCAGTTAGCCATTCGATACCATTCTTACGAGAAAAAAATGGCCAACAGTCAATGGGCAAACTGGGTAAGAGCCTATGAGAGATTCACAGACCTGCAGGCCATTGCCTATGGCTACGCTAACCCACTCGTTGAGCAAAAACGTAAAACACTATATTACCTGATTTCAGAGTCTGCCAATGAAGCACAGTTTTACGCATTTGGCGCCTATCTGACCGAACAGGAAATCATTGATATGCGCACTAACCCTGTTCTGTTTCATCAAGCTCTGCAAGAAACACTGACTGTTCTTGAATGGCCTATTTTCAGTGAAATTGCCAGCCACTTCCCTAATATGACCCGACATAAACTTTCTATTGAATAAAACCTCACGTTACTCCCTCCACATAACCCTTGCCATATATTTCAAAAACCCGAAGAATTACTGCACTTATTGATGCGGAAGTGTCAGGTTTTCAAGGCAGAAATATATGCGACTGATGGATTTACAACAAAAAATAAAAGACTCTGATTTCAATCCGGAGCAGGCTCACGGTTACTTCCTGAAACTGATCGAAGAAACCGGTGAACTGTCTGAAGCCCTTCGAAAAGGCAAGACCGGTCAGCCAGACCAGGAGCATCTGAAAGGCTCCATAGCTGAAGAGTTGTACGACGTACTTTATTATGTCTGCGCTCTGGCTAACCTGCACGACATCGATCTTGAAAAAACACACGAAATGAAGGAAGCCCTGAACAAAATTAAGTACGGTTGAGGATTATCCACCTTCCGGACTTCTATACTTCTGTTCCTGACATCCGTGGCTATGTGCAGGTATTACTTTTATGAAAGCCCCACTTACAGGTTTATTAACCCTCTTCCTTTTGACGGGTTGCGCTCAACTTCCCAAAAGTTATCTTGGTATCTGGGAGGGAGATGACACTCCCACTCTCGGGATCATGAACCGACTGAATATTACGGACAGCACCATCAGCTTTGGCAACGGAGAAAACATCAACAAGCCTGTCGTCTGCAAAGCTTCTTATAAAGCCGAAGAGAAAAAGAATGGCCAGTACCTTCTTAAGCTCAAGGATAAGGCTTGTGATTATGCCAAAGCCATGAACCCTGAGTATCTTAGGGAGATGGCTTCATTTACGATCTATCTCAGCAAGAACCCCTTTGGCACCAAAAGTCCCTTTTCTGACAAAGCAGACACCCATAAAACCCCCTATCTTTTTATTCGCAGTGAAGCTGGAAGTACCGATTATCGATTCTCAAGGGTAGAATAGAGCGGCCTCTGCAAAATAAAGCCTTTTTAAACAAAAAGAAGCAGGTCAACCCAATGGGAAAGCTCTACGACGAAATCACTGAAGAACATATCCACTTTATAGAACAACAGAATATGTTTTTTGTAGGAACCGCTGCAGAAGAAGGCACGGTCAATATTTCACCCAAAGGTATGGATTCTTTTCGTGTCATCTCCAACCGCCAGATTGCCTGGCTGAATCTAACAGGCAGTGGCAATGAAAGCTCTGCTCATGTCCAGATAAATCCCCGAATGACTATTATGTTCTGTGCCTTTGAAGGTGCGCCACTCATTCTGCGACTTTACGGCCAAGCCAGAGTTCTTCATCGAAACGATGATGACTGGGAACCTTTAGTGTCTCTTTTTCCTGAAACGGCAGGAACCCGGCAAGTGTTTGTTCTTGATATTGATCAGACCCAGAGTTCCTGTGGTAAAGCAGTGCCTCTCTATGAGTTCAATGAACAACGGGATGCTTTAAAAAAATCATCTGAACGCAGGGGTCAGAAAGGTATTGAACAGTACTGGTTGCACGCAAACCAGAAAAGTCTGGATGGCTTCCCTACTCGCATAAAAGAGCTGACAGGCCTTGAGGACAACCCAGAGGATAACTTAAGATAGCAGTCTTAATCAGGAAGACTATCCACTTTAAAATAAACAACCATGCTCGTCTGAGGACGATTTGCGATGATCCAATAGCAGGTCATACCTATATTCTGAAGGCTTCATGGACTCAGAAAGTCTTTTCATTTTCCAGATGAAAGGGCTTTCACGATAAAATAAAGACAGCTAAAAACGGAGATTTCGCATGTCTATCCCCCTACTTTGTATAGCACTGCTGGCCATCCTGTGCCTTGCTCTAGGTTTTAATGTATCGATAGCCAGAGCTAAGGCTATTGTTGCTTACGGCAGTAAGGATGATCCAACCTGCCCACTCTATAAAGCTCAGCGAGCCCATGGCAACACAATAGAATACGCGCCAATCCTTGCCATTCTATTTTACGTACTGGGACAATCTCAATCCGCAGACTGGGTCAGCTGGACAATGATTCTGGTCACCTTCTGCCGTTACCTGCTGGCACTTGGATTGCTCCTGCCCGCCACAATGGCCAAACCCAACCCCATGCGTTTTATAGGCGCACTGGGCACTTATATGGGTGGCCTTGTTTTGACTGTAGTCCTGTTACTGACGGCTCTGAATATATAAAACAATAATCTTTGATTTCAGTAGGATCACTGCCTCATTCGTTACGAGCAGTCAGTGATTCTTTCCATGGGGATGATGTTGGAAAAATTATCGAATAGCAGATCGTCTTTCTGTATCGTCCCGATCAGCGTGAACAGCCAGACTGGATACTTCTCTGGTCTGAGATCGAGTTCCAGAAAACGTGTAAGTAAAAATATCCTCAACCCGAGATGACTTTTATTCAGAATTGCTTCAGTTACTTCGTTTGCCAAGGTGTATTTAATAACGACTGTTGACGGCTGAACCCACTTAACCTTTTAATCAGTTTTAACCCCGTACACCCAGTTTGATTTCATGACAATTAAAGATACTCAATCATTCTATCTAACATGAATATCGAATTCAGAAAATACAGCTAATATTGGCTATGAACACTTTTGGGAGTAGCTGTATGTCCTCTCTCTACATCTCCCTTGTCCAACGCTCGACGTACACCACCCTGATTCTATTCAGCCTCTTACAAATCAACCTAGGATGAAGCCACGGCTGAAAAGTTGGCTTATTACAACGCTGTGTTGTTGAACACAGGCGATGCTATCAGGATTGAATCCCCCTATGAGCTCCCCGTGAATATTGTGCGTTTTGATAAAAATTATGAAAAAGGCTACCTGACTCTACCAACCCATGGTGGTGGTTATTACCTTGAGGTTCACGACACTCCTCATTTATGGAGCCATCTGAGTAATCATGGGGGAGGCTATGTTCTTCTGGGTAAAAACGTGGGAGAAAAGACCTATCACATAACCGCTTTTAATATTCCTTTTGGTAAAGCCATTTATGCACCAGGAGGCGTAATACACTGCGATGGACTATTAATTGGCAACGTACTTGCCATCTACACCGTCACAGAGCACTATTCTTCTGCCATCATTATTTCCCCCAATGGTTTGACACCCTCTTTGACTATTCCCGAATACACCCGCTCCATCTCAAGACAATAACCCACTGGTATGTTTTCGTCCGACTGACTTTCATGCCTTCAACGCTTTTCCCTTCTGGGCACCCTGCTTGTTATGGCTCTTTTCTGTGGCGAAAGAGCTCACTGCTTTCCAGATCCTGTGCCATTTTTTACACCATAACAGGCTTAAACCACGAATATGTCCAGATGCTAATGGGGCACTCCACTGGAAAAATAACGACAGAGTACCAGGAAGGGCACGAGATCCGATACGAGTCTGTAAAGGCTGGACTGAGCCTGAAACGTTTAGAAATTTTATCGTTATTTTTCGAGTTTTTTACGATGATGTTACGACGGGCATAAAAAAAACCACTATAAAGGTGGGCTTTTCTTCAGTGACATCAATCACTTATTTGGTAGGTGGTACTTCTGTCGAAAGTTGTTATGCCTCCTTACTGTACCAATGATCACACAAGCTCAAGTATATTAGATACCTCCAAAAATACCCCGTTCTTGAATAGACTCAGCTATATCTATTAACAACTGACATTGTATTTTAAGTGCAACTTACCTCCTATTTTAAATAACAACAATCTAATTACCGGTTCATCCCTGCGGGCGCAGGGAACACACGCATCCACGCTCTGCATTGTGCCTGGTGAACGGTTCATCCCTGCGGGCGCAGGGAACACGCCTGAGGGTGTAGCCGATATGTTCCTCACTCACGGTTCATCCCTGCGGGCGCAGGGAACACAGCTGCTGATGTTCCTTTTAATTTAGAGGATGCGGTTCATCCCTGCGGGCGCAGGGAACACTTATTAGCGACTCCATTGGAGATAGACCAGCCCGGTTCATCCCTGCGGGCGCAGGGAACACAGCTGCTGATGTTCCTTTTAATTTAGAGGATGCGGTTCATCCCTGCGGGCGCAGGGAACACTGCATCTAATGGTTTTGTGAATGGGCAAAAAGCGGTTCATCCCTGCGGGCGCAGGGAACACCACTGAAGTTCCTTCCTCTGGGATTAATGAAACGGTTCATCCCTGCGGGCGCAGGGAACACGTCAGACAGCCTGTTTAACATGTTTGTAGGATCGGTTCATCCCTGCGGGCGCAGGGAACACTTTATCGTGTTTTTTAACGCTACCCCTCTACCCGGTTCATCCCTGCGGGCGCAGGGAACACCCGCTTCTGGCTATTACTCTTCAGCGTCATACCGGTTCATCCCTGCGGGCGCAGGGAACACATCTGGTGGGTTTAGTTATTTCACTGAAGTTCCGGTTCATCCCTGCGGGCGCAGGGAACACTGTTTTTTAGACATTGTGGAATAACTCAATCGCGGTTCATCCCTGCGGGCGCAGGGAACACGTGCGAGGTTTACTCGCCAACCAGTCAGCATACGGTTCATCCCTGCGGGCGCAGGGAACACCAACTCTCTGACCAGCCTGTTTCGCTCGAAAACGGTTCATCCCTGCGGACGCAGGGAACACTCATACGGTCTCGAATCACTAGCCAAAACCAACGGTTCATCCCTGCGGGCGCAGGGAACACTTTCTGCAGCAATCATTTTATCGGTCGCTACCCGGTTCATCCCTGCGGGCGCAGGGAACACCGCAACGTGCAGCTGTAACTGATGTCAAAGCCCGGTTCATCCCTGCGGGCGCAGGGAACACATCCCGTAAACACGATTTGCTCCTTGTGGGTGCGGTTCATCCCTGCGGGCGCAGGGAACACATCTTGTTTACCCGATACCCGGCAGACACTTCCGGTTCATCCCTGCGGGCGCAGGGAACACGATGGGATGACTCTCAAGGAAAAGTCGTGAAACGGTTCATCCCTGCGGGCGCAGGGAACACTTTCAAACTGTGAGGTTAGCTTATCAGCCGCTCGGTTCATCCCTGCGGGCGCAGGGAACACTTATGTAGTAATAGTTGGGCTGTATCAGAAAGCGGTTCATCCCTGCGGGCGCAGGGAACACGCATACGAGCTGGCTCCGAATACTTTCAGTGTCCGGTTCATCCCTGCGGGCGCAGGGAACACACCATAGAACCGGACGTACAACATGCCAGTATCGGTTCATCCCTGCGGGCGCAGGGAACACTTCTATATCCCTGGGTTTTTCGTCACCGTCTTCGGTTCATCCCTGCGGGCGCAGGGAACACTCTGCATACTGGTGAGTAATTTTCAATTCTGGCGGTTCATCCCTGCGGGCGCAGGGAACACTGATTGCTGTTGCTGATAACCAGAGCGGATACCGGTTCATCCCTGCGGGCGCAGGGAACACGGATTCACGGCCAAGTGTCACGATGGTCAGTACGGTTCATCCCTGCGGGCGCAGGGAACACCAGCCTCCGGATTTCGTCGGCCAGCTCAATATCGGTTCATCCCTGCGGGCGCAGGGAACACTTCCCTTTTCAACTGCCCAAGTGACCCGGAGGCGGTTCATCCCTGCGGGCGCAGGGAACACTGATTTTATATGGGATGATTCTAGGGCGTTGCCGGTTCATCCCTGCGGGCGCAGGGAACACCGCTTCTATTTCCAGCTGTTTATCTAATGAGACGGTTCATCCCTGCGGGCGCAGGGAACACCGACACAAAAAAAGGCCAGTGCTGCCACTAACCGGTTCATCCCTGCGGGCGCAGGGAACAC
>NZ_JOKH01000006.1:214242-323435 GCF_000722635.1 Endozoicomonas numazuensis
CGGTTCATCCCTGCGGGCGCAGGGAACACTGCCCTGAGCAACAGCTCACGGTAAGCACAAACGGTTCATCCCTGCGGGCGCAGGGAACACACCCTGATGCGATATTGCTGACCTCTGATCAGCGGTTCATCCCTGCGGGCGCAGGGAACACCGCTCGAAGATAGAACGCAAGTCACGTTCAACCGGTTCATCCCTGCGGGCGCAGGGAACACATTACAGACGCAGATATCAAGGGTTTGGGACCCGGTTCATCCCTGCGGGCGCAGGGAACACTCCTGCTGTAAAATCATCACCTGATACGACACCGGTTCATCCCTGCGGGCGCAGGGAACACCGTGATGAGGTAATCACCAATCTGGATATTACCGGTTCATCCCTGCGGGCGCAGGGAACACACTTCACCCAACTCTCTAACTTCCAATGTTTGCGGTTCATCCCTGCGGGCGCAGGGAACACTGAAGCGGATCGTTTGGCGGCGATCAATGGCGCGGTTCATCCCTGCGGGCGCAGGGAACACACGATGAAGATTCAGCTGAGGGAAAAGCGTACCGGTTCATCCCTGCGGGCGCAGGGAACACATCGGATAATCACGTTCACCTTCCAGCCACACCGGTTCATCCCTGCGGGCGCAGGGAACACGCTGAACTTGTTTCACTTCGATCTGACGATAACCGGTTCATCCCTGCGGGCGCAGGGAACACCGTTGCCCAGCCGTTTATTGACCAACTCAATGCGGTTCATCCCTGCGGGCGCAGGGAACACTGCAGCGAGCTTATGACCGGCAGAAGGTAGGGCGGTTCATCCCTGCGGGCGCAGGGAACACTGGTTTATGTGATAGGCCGTTGCCCTATTGCCCGGTTCATCCCTGCGGGCGCAGGGAACACATGTTGGCTCAAGGCTCCCTCAATGATGAATCCGGTTCATCCCTGCGGGCGCAGGGAACACTGTCCTGTTTTGTTTGACATAAAAAGAGCGTTCGGTTCATCCCTGCGGGCGCAGGGAACACCAACATCAGGCCGTTATTGTCACCCTCTAAGGCGGTTCATCCCTGCGGGCGCAGGGAACACAGCATCATTAGGTGTGTAACCTATCCGAAAACCGGTTCATCCCTGCGGGCGCAGGGAACACTCTAAAAAAATACATTATTAAATCAGTACGTTGCAAGACCTAAATATTCCACCAGCAAATTCAGCAAAAAATTCACTGAAAAAATTCCATTGTTAAAGAGCAAATTGATCATTCTTCGGACTGAAAAAGAACCAGCCTTAAACCATCTTCCTCAATGGGGATTCTTCTGTTTTTGCCGTAGGTCTGAAAATCAAACCCGGATTCAGTGTTGGTTGCCCAGGCCATAGCCACGTTACCATCTTCAGCAAGTGCAGTGATCTGCTCCCAGATCATCTCCCTGATTCTTATGGAAACATCGCCAACATAAACACCTGCCCTTATTTCCAGTAACCATACGGCAAGCCTGCCTCTTAATCTTGGTGGCACATTTTCCGTCACAACAACCAGCATACTCATTTCAGCTACTCCTATGACCCGTGTCCCCTATAGAAACAGGCTCAGGAATGGCCGGTGGCTGTGCATCTTCTGGAGGTGGAGGTGGCGTGATTTCTCCAGCGGCCAGAATTTCTTCAATGGTGGGAATGATTTTTCTCAGTAACCGTGTTTTACGAAAACTGTCACGACAAGCGATACGTACATCTCTATCTGGACTATGGGTACCTTTGGCTGCAATCTGAAACGCCACAGGCACTACTGTCTCGAATTTAAACAGGTCAGCAATGTCATACACAAACGCTTTCGGTTTACCGGAATGGATAAAGCCAATCGCAGGCGCATATCCCGCCGCTAACACCGCAGCTTCCGTAACGCCGTAGAGGCAGGCGGTAGCGGCACTTAAACATTTGTTGATGGTGTCTCCGGATTCCCAGTCTTTTGGGTCATAACTTCGTCCCTTCCATTGCACACCATATTGTTTTGCCAACAGCTGATAGGTTTTTCTGACCCTGGCACCTTCAATGCCTCGCAACTGATCCACGGAGCGGCGAGAAGGGGCTGGCTCACCAAAACGAAATTCAAACATCTTGCGAACCACTTTTAGCCTCAGTTCTTCATCCAGTGCCAGTTTTGCCTGATAAAGCAATTTATCTGACCTTGCTCCACCCGGCTGTCCGGCAGAGTAAAGTCGAACACCGGACTCCCCTGTCCAGATCAAGAGCGTACCGGTTGTGGCCGCCAACTTAACAGCAGCATGAGATACCCGAGTACCTGGTTCAAGCATGATACAAACGACGGAACCTACAGGGATATGCTTTCTGTCTCCCTTGACTTCATCAACCACAACGAAGGCACCATCGCGGACATCAATCCGGCCTTTGCTGACAAAAACCATGGATACCCGATCTTTGATCGGGATGGGTTTCAGGGGTATGAATGACATTCGCCCTCCGGGTGGCCTGTTATTGGAATTTATTCCGCTGTTCTATCAAAAGCTTTCTTGAGAGAATCGCCAGACTACATCGGGCGAATAAGCATCAGTCCACAACCAAATCGTTTTGCCGGACCAAAGCCTTTATTGAGCTGTGATACAAAAGTATTTGTATCAGTTACCCGAAGAACGCCCTGATAGTCCATGCTACTGTAACCCGCGTTGCGTTTCTGTTTGACAGTACTCAGTGAATGCCAGAGATAGCCTGTTGCCTGAGTCTGTTCCAGTTCGAAACCACCTGCTTCAGCCTTTTTCTCCAGCCAGTTAACTGCCGCCAGATCAGCTTTCTGCTGCTGCTCTTGCATAAAAGCTTCACGGCGGGCATGTTCCTTAAAAGCCGGAAGTGACAGCAGTTTCTGTTGTAACTGTTTGCGGTCCAGATTATTTCGAAGCGTTCTTCGCTGCTTTTGTTGACCAAGATGTTGCTCAAGATACACATCACCTTCGGTCACCACCCCGTTTTCAAAACAGTGCTGCAGGAGATGCTGATATTTAGCATCCATCACTACATCATGACGAGCTGAGTTTTTTTTACCCTCCTGACGCTTGGCTACAGTTGGATTAGCTCGCAGATGAAACGACAGCCGATCACCATTATGCAGCTTTGGCTGAAAAGGTTTGGAGTCAACCCTAAAGAGAGGTGAATTTTCACTGGGCGGTTTATGAGACAACGCATAAAACAGCGGCCAGCTTTGGACAGTGTTCTGCTGTTCACGACTATTTTCTTCCCGGAACAGATATTGCCCATCCGGGAATAAATCCCATAACAGCTGATGCATGCCATAGCTGTCTCGGCGAAGCAGCCTGCCCAACTGGGTTTGCTCCAGCAATGCGGGTGTGAGTTGTATTCGGGATAAATACATCAACTATCCTCTCTTACCGTTAGTTGCTGAAGCCATAGGTTTTCTTTCCGGGGCTGAAACTGCCAGCGTCGACGAGATAATGGCTGGTCATGGCGTACTAGTTGATGCACCTGGCTGGCTGGCACTTCATCGGGCTGGGCAAAATCTGTTAACTTCCCCTGCCAGTAATAGTGACAGGCGTTGTCTTTCTTCAGAAAACGCTCATCGGTCGCCCAGTCGTACTCTCTGCTAAGTAACTCTTTAGGTTGGTAATCCGTCAGTGCCTTAAGGAAACCCTCCGCCTCCATCAGTTCAGGTTGTAATGGTGCTGCCAGAGGGCAGGCTTTGCGGCCAAGGTATAGGTGAAACATTGGTTTCAACAACGCCTGCTGTAGTTGCTGGAGAGACCAGTAAGCTTGCTCACTGGCTCTGATAGCCACTATTGCCAGCGCATCGGTGCGATATTCCCGGCTGGAGAGGACTGTCCCTAAGGGCTTTTTCCCTAAAACAATTTCATCCCGCCGTGTCCGAAAATGAAAGCCTTTCGCTTCATTTTTAGGAGCCTGCGCTGTGTGATAATCCATGAGAAAACCACCAGCAGAAACCTGTTTAACGGCAATGGAATAATCCTGCGCCAGAGCCTGCTGAGAAGATTCATCGCCACGGCGTATACCCAGCGCCGCTCCCAGTAATCCAAGAATGGCTGATTTGCCAGGGTAGCTGGCACTATGGCGATTTTCGCCCAGTGCTATCTCCCCCCAGCTGGCCATAGGGCCATAGAGTCGAAAAAGCAGATAGTTCATCCTCTGCTCCTACTCTGCAACAAAAGCCAGAAGCTCTTGAAGGCTGCCTTCACCTGTGATGGCGTTTAGAGAGCTGTAGACATCAGCACAATCACCATAAACACGGTTAAAGTTGTCACGCTGTTTTTCCAGAGCCTGTACAGCTTCTGTCGCATAATCTTCAGCGTACTTATTCACTGGCTTCAAGAAAGCAACAGAAAGTGAACGCGGTTGCTGGTCACCCTTTTCTGCCAATACATAGGACGCGTAAGCCCGACTGCCGAAACTGTTTTGCTTACCTTGTGGGGACACTTTAACTGCCGCTTCGGTTAATGCAGCAATGGCCTTATTAGCCAGCTCAATATCGCTATTCAGGTTTTCGACCAACAGTTCTTTGTTGATACAGATGTATGAGTAGAACAACCCAGCGGCAAAACCTGTTTCACCAATATGAGCAGCACCGGCATCTTCACTGCCGTCATTCAAATCATCAACAGCGGTAAAGTAGTCATCTTCGATAGTGACAGGGTGAACAGATATAGCGTGGGCGACCTGACAAGCCGCTTCTTGACCAAAATGCTGCTTGCCTTTTACTGCCAACATCCGACCAAACATTGCAATATCAACACAGTGACTATTTTCCCGCAGCAAGTTCAGCTCTTCTGTTTTAGGAGCCCTTTTTTCACTTAACAGGGCAGAAACCAGCTCTTGAACTGCGTTATATTCATCCCTAGATAAATGGACAGGTTGTTTTAAAATAGTTTCTTTATATGCATTCGTTTTATCTTTACCTTCGGTATCAGCAAAAGCAGAAGCTATCTCTTTACCCCATAAAACAGCATCTTTTTCCTTTATTCCATTCTCACTAAACTTTTTTGCCGCATCATAACCCATGCGTTTTGTTCGAGTGCCAATATGGTTTCCTAAAGCACGTTCAAATAACTCTGATGTTTTCCAAGATCGCTTCAGGCTCTGGGAAGAAACCCTGAGACGATCTGTGCCACCCATTTTGGCGGTTTTTGGCCGTCCAAGATCATCACGATTAAGGTTTGCGGGTGGGTAGGAAGTGAGCAGATGCAGTTGCAGAAAACGGCTCATAATGATATCTCCTTCAAATAAAAGGTTAGTTCGCTATCAGTCTTTGAATGCAGCGTAATAGTCACTGGCCCACCTTACAGCCAGCCGATCCTGAGGACGTGAAGCCGGTGCAAACCGGAACTCCCTGAGCCAGTGCAGGATGCTGTCGGCCAGAGAGAGAATATTCACCTTGCCACCGAGCAGATCAACTGCGCGACAGAGGCGGGTAAAAAATTCCTGCTCAGTACGGCTTTTTTGTAACTGCTGAAATCTCAATTCACTCATGGGCACTTTGCCGCCTTTTTCCTTTGGCTTTGCCAGGCTGGTTGCAAAGCTCTGTTCTGGTGAAGCGTCTTTCACCCGGGCAAGCACAGCGGCTACCATGGCTGCATCTGAAAAACCAATTCCGGTCGCATCCGGTGCTACGCCCCAGTAACCCGGCATTTGCTGTAAAAAGCCAGCAAAAGCGGAAGTGAGTAATACATCATCACTGTTGGATACACGCCGCAACCGGGCTCGTTCTCCCCGATTGTCTTGCAGCGACTTATGCCAGGTTTTTAGTGCCTTTTGGTCGTTTTCATTTATTATGTGATAGGTCTTCATTAAGCGACCTCCGGTTCTTTAGCTACTAATTCTTGCATTTTCTTAACACAAGGTATGCGATAGAAGTTTTTCTCTAGTGAATTTCTGGCATTGGCTATCCGCCTCATATTTTTTCCTTCAAAGTCACTGGTCAGCACTGTTTGATCAAACAACTCTGTATAGGTGCTTGAAATCAGTTGAAGCCAACTTTGTGCTACTTTTGAAGGGAAACGGTGATTATCAATACTATCTATAAGATCAGATAAATTTTTATAAAATTCAGTTTCAGCCATTTTCCAAAAGGCAAGTTCAAGATATTTAGTTTTCTTAAAAGCAGCTATAGCTTGCTTATTTCGTTCTCTTTCTGCTTTATCATTGCCCCACCACGCCTCAGAGACAGCAACGTACAGTTTTTCAATTGCTTTTTCAGTGACTTCAATGAGCATAAATGTCCACTCAGATAGTACCGTCTTTTTCTCATTTGCAACACGCAGTGCAGGTATTTTTTTATTTATGAAGCCCAGTACTTTGGCACTCTCTGCTCGATAACCAAAACACCACAATGAAAGGTCATCAATATTGCGCTCATAGAGAGCAAGCTGAACAACAACTGCTGGTGAGATTTGTTTTCCCTGATAATGCATGCCGCACACAATTGATGGCCAATCGGAGAATCCGTAAGAAAAATCCACTCCTGCCAACGCCTTGGGGAATTTATTTTTCTTTTCTTCCAAAACATAAGGACTTAGTGGATGAACCCAGCCATCGGCGTAGAAAACACCATCTTTGATTCTTTTATAAGTTTTTACCCCCGTAGTAAGAGACTCTCCTGAAATATCACAAAATCCGTTTACTTTCTCTACTTGCAAACAAATCCTTCTAGGTTGAGTCCAGTAATGCTGTAAAGGGTTTGTATCAGCAGGGGATGTTTTCTCTTTTTTAGGACTTATTCTCGTTTTCGTTAACCATGGAAAAATAAACTCGGCATTAGCTTTTTCCCAGTCTCCACGTATTAGAAAACCACTTTCTCGATCAATAATGTTAAGCCAGAGTTTTTGCCACAATAAGGATTCATAGCCTGTAGTTAACAAAGTAGTTACAGGGCCATTGTGACGCAACCCAATCCTGTGTTTTCCCCATGCTAAAACACCTGTTGTTTGTGTATCAAACAAAGCGATTGCAGCCCAATAAGGCGAAACAACCCTTGTTACTCCAGTTTTTACAAAAAGGTCAGTATTTTTGTCTCTTGTATTAACGCTCAATTCTCCGCCAATAATATCCTCAATGGGTAAACTGTCCCCTTCAAAATCTTCAAAATCCTGCATAAATGCAGGCCCATCGCTTATATCAATATTGAAAGCCTGCCTAACTGACTCAAAAGCCTTTTTAAGAACCTGTGCATCCGGAACAGTGTCCCAACACTCAAACCACGCCTCATCATCTTCCGGCGCGAAAGTAGTTTGCAAAAGTCCAATCAAGAACTGATACAAAGCGCCCTGAAAGTCAACCCTGGGGGCGTTGATCTCAATCACAGGATTTTCGGTTTCGGCAATTTGCCAGGGAGCGATTTTACAGGGGCTGCCGTCTTGCCGGGTAACAGGCAACCACTGATCTGAAATAAGGTTCATTACTCAGTACCTCTGTAAGCTTGTACAAAGATAGGCATTTTATTCATTTTGTTTCCTTTAATGCAGACATCCCTGTCTAAACTCACTGACGTTATTTCTCTGATGCTAAGAGATGAACCGCTTAGCAGTTTGGTAAACAAAGTTGTTCCCTGCCTTAGCAGGGTTTTCGTCCAAAATCCCAGCCACTTTGTGCCTGATACAGATGTTCTGTTTCAGGAACCAGGGGAAACATCTGAACATACTTTAAAGAAATTATTTCCTGTTTGAGTTGCTCTATGACAGGTAACCAGATTTCAGGAATCAGAGATCTGGCCTTTTCCCACTCATGGACTGGCAGTTGAATCTGGCTAAGCCGCCAGCGGTGGTTTGGATTTTCGTTTTCTGCCCAGGGCTTTAACTGGCCACTGTCGTCCGGCATCACCAGTACCACAGCGAGAGTTTCTACTTCATTGAGCCGGGTTGGGGTATGGATCTCTTCATCCCAGACATTGGCAGGGCCACCACTTTTCGAGGTGTAGCCCGGTTTCAGCTCAAGGCAGTTGAATTCACCTATATTTTTCCTGGATTTATCTTCCCCCTCTGCTTCAAAACTTTGCTGCTGCAGGCATTCTGGAATATCTGACTGTGCTTCATCGCCATAAACCCCCTCGATTAAACGCCGAGCATCTTCGGGCATAGCAAACCCTTGTTTTTTGAGAAGTAAACGCGCCGTCAACCAGAGCTGACCAGTGTGGAAATAAACGCTCTGGGTTCCGGGCAAGACAGACCTGAGCCATTGTTCACTATTTACTGAATCCGGATCAGGTGAATGCAGGAACAGACAAGGCGGCGGGCGCTGGTCAATTTCATTTGTATTTAGCAGGTTCCCATGTGAATCACGGCTATGCCTCTGCAAACGGCCTGCACGTTGAATCAGCAGATCAATAGGGGCCAGATCGGAAATCAGTTGATCAAAATCCAAGTCCAGACTTTGTTCTACTACCTGAGTAGCAATCAGCACCCGCCCTGCTCTTTGTTCTGCTCCAGATTTTTTACCAAACCGTTCCAACACATTGCCTTCAACAGTTTGCCGGTCAATCATGGCAAACCGGCTGTGAAATAAAGACAGGTTCTCAGAATCAATGCGCGGGTCATTCAAGAGTTGCTGATAGGCTGCCCGGGCATCTTTAACAGTATTGCGAATCCAACAGATACAACGCCCCTGCGCCACTACTTGAGCAATTTGTTCAACCGCCTCTTCCGGGTTATTCACCCTTTTAACCTGAACTTTACGTTTTACGCTGTCACGGGTAGGGAGTGCCCGTTTATTAAACCCATGATCAGAGACATAGCTGACCAGCGGGTATTCTTCCGTCTCAGACAACCCAGACAATGGAAGCTCCCTGCCCTCAAGGTAAGCATCCAGCAACTCTTTGCGAAACTGAAACGGTAAGGTAGCCGACAGCAGGACGACACTGCCCCCCTGGGCAGCATGGAATTTTAACAGGGCGGTAAGGAGCTTCCGCATGTATGAGTCATAGGCATGCACTTCATCCAGTAGCAAAACCTTCCCCTTCAGCCCCAGCATCCTTAACGACTGGTGACGTGCAGGCAGCACTGCCAGCAACGCCTGATCAATAGTGCCTATGCCGACATCAGCTAACAGTGCTTTTTTTCGGTTATCTGCTAACCATTGGTTGCAATAGGCACTGGCTGACTGATCGCCAGAACCGTAATTATGATCATCTTCCTGCCCAGAAAGCTTCACTGATTCCTGAAACTTTTCGGATAACTGGCTGGCACCATGAGCAAGTATCAAAGAGGGTTTAGGTTCTCCCTGAAACAGGGACTGATAACTCTTACTGAGTCGGTTATACATCCCGTTGGCTGTCGCCATAGTGGGCAAACCAACATATAAACCTTCTGCCAGCCCCTGATTCATTAAACGATGAACCAGAACCATGGCCGCCTCTGTTTTCCCCGCGCCAGTAACATCTTCAAGAATAAATAACTGTGGACTTTGGGGAATATCTACCGTTTGTGCAAACTGCTGAAGAGGTGTCGGCTGCTCAATAAAATCGAACTGCTGTTTAATCGAAGAAAAAGGATTAATGGCTTTAGGTTGAAATTCAGCTTTTGTCAGAACTTCTTTTGCACGGGGCAGTGCCACCTTACTCCAATATTCCTGTAAAGATTGCCGGGTGCATTGGTATTTAAATACTGTTTGATCAGAACCCAACCAGTCCGCCAGGACTGCGACTCCGGCCAGTTGCCATGACGTTTTTCTGAAACGTTTTCGGCAAATTGTCTCCAGCGGAGAAAGATCAGGTAACCAATACTCAGCAGCGGCTCTGAAAAAAGCTTCGGCTGCTGGAATGTCTTCGTCAGGAACCAGAGATGTTGTTACAGCCCTTACTAGTGGCTGTACTGGTTTCCCATGATGACCACAGACAATTTCCAGCCAGCCGTCAATATTACGCTGTGTTTTACCAACAGGGATAATATCGGTTAGTTTTTTTCGCAGCTCTTTTTGCCAGAGGCCATAGCCTAAAGAATCATGTCGAATCTGTTCATTATCAATTACAGCAAAGGGTACCAGATCATCGGATAACCCGGTCACCTTATTTTGAAAGCTCCGGGCAAATTTACCCAGATCGTGCAACATCAGACAAAAAGTGAACCATTGCTGCAACCATTCAGGCTCTACTTTTAACTGTTCAGCCAAAGATTTGCACAGTGTTTTTTGTGGGTCTAACAGACACCGTCCAACCGCAGCTACATCAAGACAATGATAAACCAGCAAGTGATAACTGTTTTTATCATCCTGATCTTTACTGGCTTTGCCCCAATAACGGTAGAAAGACATATTTCTTTCAACTCTATGTAGCATGGAGTTGTTTATTATACGTATTTACTCTGTACACGACAGTTTTCCATGAGCTCCTGTTCCATCTTGGTTCAAAGAGGAGCGACAGTATTTTGAGAAACTCGTTAAACCCTGTTTCAGGATGCGCTGAAGGTGATCCAGCCCTGCACGAAAAAGGGTTTGCGCTTTTCACGCCCCTTAAGGGCTTGAATTTATGAATTCAGAGCAGGCTTTAATCACGAATATGTTCAGATGCTGATGGGGCACTCCACTGGAAAAATAACGACAGAGTACCAGGAAGGGCACGAGATCCGATACGAGTCTGTAGAGGCTGGGCTGAGTTTGAAAGGCTTAGAAATTTGATCGTTATTTTTCGAGTTTTTTACGATAATTTTACGACGAGCATAAAAAAGCCCACTATAAAAGCGGGCTTTTCTTCAGTGATTTCAATCACTTATTTGGTAGGCGGTACTGGAGTCGAACCAGCGACCTTTACGATGTCAACGTAACGCTCTAACCAGCTGAGCTAACCGCCTGAAGTTGCTGCGTATATTATCAACGCAGCTGAAAAATGCAAGCCCCGATTCCTGATTAATCTAAAAGAAAATCAAACGTTTAGAAGAAAAGACCAGTACTATCGTTTGTACTTACATTCTGAACAAGCATCATCGTACGGGTTTCTTAAACACCAGACAGCGATTGTTGGCGGGCATAGCAATATCCTGAAGGAGCGACAATCCAACCCTGCCTGCCAACCTTTCTATTGCTTCGAAATCACGAATAGCACTGTTGGGGTCTTGCTGTTTCAGCCATTCATCAAATCGGGCATTACTTTCACTGGAATACTGCCCCTGATAGTTAAAAGGCCCGTAGAGACAAACCAGACCACCGTCCAGTAACACTCTGCCAATCCCTGCAAAAAGCTTCTCAACTTCCTTCCAACTCATAATGTGCAGAGTATTTGCCGTAAAAATATTGTCTGCCTGCTGGATGGGCCAATCTGAATTAACATCCAGCTCCAGTGGTGGAAAATAGTTACTCAAGCCACTGGCCTGCCGTCTTGCTTCAATCACTGCTAAATGCTCAGCCCTGTCAGTGGGCTGCCAATGAATAGCTGGCATAGAAGAAGCAAAGAATTCAGCGTGCTGACCAGTGCCGCTGCCAATCTCCACGACACTGACAGCTTTTTCAAAGAGAGGTCGAATCACTTCCAGAATGGGCTGTTTGTTTTTTTCACAGGCTTCTGAGAAAGGTAAACTCATTTTAATACCCGATCCCTGAGTCTGGCGACCTGATCACGGACGGCTGCCGCTTCTTCAAACTCCAGATTCTGAGCATGTTGCATCATCTGATCTTCCAGTTTCTTGATCTCTTTAGCCAGTTCGTGTGCGGACATTTCTCGATGATACTCTGCTTTTGGCTCAGCCACTTTCCTGCCAGACTGCCCTTTCTTCTTACCCGGAATGACAGCGCCTTCAAGAATATCTGCCACAGATTTGTGAATACTCCTGGGAGTAATACCGTGCTCTTCGTTATAGGCCAGTTGCTTCGTGCGACGACGATCGGTTTCATCCATAGCCCTCTGCATCGAACCGGTAACCTTGTCGGCATACAGAATAGCCCGGCCGTTTACATTACGGGCTGCCCGGCCAATCGTCTGGATCAGCGAGCGTTCGGAACGCAGGAAACCTTCTTTATCGGCATCCAGTATCGCGACCAGGGAGACTTCTGGCATATCCAGACCTTCCCTCAGCAGGTTGATCCCTACCAGCACATCAAAAGCGCCTATCCTCAAATCCCGGATAATTTCTACCCTTTCTACTGTATCAATGCCTGAATGCAGGTAACGACAGCGCACACCATTTTCATGAAGATAATCGGTCAGATCTTCTGCCATGCGTTTGGTCAGGGTTGTGACCAGAACCCTGTCGCCTTTAGCGACCGTTTTATTGAGTTCGGTAAACAGATCATCAACCTGTGTCGTGGCAGGACGAATTTCAATCTGCGGATCGATAAGTCCAGTAGGCCTTACCACCTGATCAACAATCTGCCCCTGGTGCTCGGCTTCATAAGGGCCGGGGGTTGCGGAGACAAAAATAGTTTGTGGTCGTCGTCCTTCCCACTCTTCAAACTTCATAGGCCGGTTATCAAGGGCAGAAGGCAGCCTGAAACCATACTCAACCAGCGTTTCTTTGCGTGACCGGTCTCCTTTATACATGCCTCCCACCTGAGGCACGGTGACGTGAGATTCGTCGATGACACACAGTGCATTATCAGGAATATAATCAAACAACGTAGGAGGCGCTTCGCCGGGTGTTGCGCCCGACAAATAGCGGGAATAGTTTTCTATGCCGTTGCAATAGCCCAGCTCCAGCATCATTTCCACATCGTACCTTACTCTTTGCTCTAACCTTTGAGCTTCCACCAGTTTGTTGTTGTTCCTGAGTACCTCCAGACGCTCTGACAGCTCTTCCTTGATGGCATCTGTAGCTTCGATGATGGTCTGGCGAGGGGTTACATAGTGTGTTTTGGGGTAAATCGTGACTCTGGGCATTTTTCTCAGCACTTCACCCGTCAACGGGGCAAATTCACTGATCTCTTCGACTTCCTCATCAAACAGCTCCAGCCTGATGGCTTCTTTTTCAGATTCCGCCGGAAAAATATCAATAACATCACCACGCACCCGGTAGGTCGCCCTTTTCAATTCCGTGTCATTGCGGGTGTATTGCAACTCAGCCAGTCGACGCAAAACTTCTCGCTGATCGATCATTTCACCCCGGGAGATGTGCAGCATCATTTTCAGATAAGACTTGGGATCACCCAGACCGTAAATCGCTGAAACCGTTGCTACGATAATGGCATCTTCCCTTTCCATTAACGCCTTGGTGGCAGAAAGCCTCATCTGCTCAATGTGCTCATTGACCGAAGCATCTTTCTCTATAAAGGTATCTGAGCTGGGAACATAGGCTTCTGGCTGATAGTAGTCGTAATAGGAGACAAAGTACTCCACCGCATTGTCAGGAAAGAACTCTTTGAATTCGCCATATAATTGCGCCGCCAGGGTCTTGTTATGAGCCATAACAATCGTGGGTCTTTGCAGCTTTTCGATCACGTTAGCAATGGTGAAGGTTTTCCCCGAACCGGTCACCCCCAGCAGGGTTTGGCAAGCCAGCCCCGAATTAATGCCCATCAGCAGCTTCTCTATGGCTTCGGGCTGATCCCCTGAAGGTTGAAACTTCGATGATACCTTGAATGTCTTTCCCATATATGTCCACTGGCAAAAGCCGCTGAGAGGGTCTTGAATCTATTGCTGATTATAAACAGCACCGGACAGGAAATGCAGCCGGGCATAACGTTTCGGGCAAGATACCGGAACACTTCGGGGACGAATCAGCCTGTAAACGGATAAAAAGCTTCAGGTGAAACCTATAACTGAGCAGCCCTTTACTACCCGTATTCGAGGCATTTTGATAATGACTTCGATAGATAAATCAGTGCGATCAAACCAATGCCAGTCGCCACGGTGACAACGGGCAAGGCTGTAGCATAAGGAATCCAAAGGCTCCCCTCTCATTACCCTTTAACATTGACCACCTGTCTCAGGGTATGAACTACTTCCAGCAGATCGGTCTGGAGATCCATTACCCGATCGATGTTTTTGTAAGCAGCCGGTATTTCATCGATAACGCCTTTATCTTTACGACATTCGATGCCTTCTGTCTGCTCACGCAGGTCCTTCTGGGTAAACGAGTTTCTGGCAGCGGTTCTGGACATGGTTCGTCCTGCACCATGGGCACAGCTACAGAATGATTCGGCATTCCCCTTGCCACGAATGATGTAGGAGCGAGCGCCCATGGAACCAGGAATAATACCCAGATCCCCTTCCCTGGCACGGATAGCGCCTTTTCGGGTCACCCAGACTCGGTCACCGTCGTGGATTTCACGCTCCACAAAGTTATGGTGACAGTTGATGGCCTCACGAGTCACCGAAAACTTCTTGAGACGATGCTTCAATGATCGCAGTACGGCATTCATCATGTGCTCACGATTCTGCATGGCATAATCCTGAGCCCAGGCGACCGCTTCCACATAATCATCAAAGTATTCGCTACCCTCTTTCAGATAACCCAGCTCTTTATCCGGAAGATGGATCTGGTGTCGCTCCATTTCCCTTCTTGCCAGACGAATAAAGTACTGACCAATCATATTGCCGATGCCACGACTGCCGGAATGCAACATCACCCAGACATCGTCGTTTTCATCAAGACAGAGCTCGATAAAGTGGTTTCCTGAACCCAGGGTTCCCAGCTGACTGGCAAACTTTCGAGCATTACCGTGTCGGGAGATACCCGAATGCTTTTCCAGAATATGACTGAGCCTCATGGCCAGTGCTGAACCACCGGCCAGCTGCTCATTTTTATGGGCCCCACCCGCTCCCAGCGGGATGGTTCTCTCAATGTCATTCCGGATCTGATACAAGTTATCCGGCAGGTCATGCGCTTTCAGTGAAAGCCTGACGGCATTCATCCCGCAACCAATATCCACACCCACAGCAGCGGGAATAATGGCATCGGTTGTAGCGATGACCGAACCCACAGTTGCACCCCGGCCCAGGTGGATATCCGGCATGCCGGCAACATGTTTGTATATAAACGGCAGGCTGGCCACCCGACGCATCTGCGCCAGGGCTTCATGCTGTACCTCATCGGTCCAGATCTTAACCGGTTTTTGCTGATCCTTCGCGGCCAGCAGCGTGACTACAGGCATAATTGCTTTCCTTTTGCTGCCTCCCCTGTTTCAGGCCGGTCATGAACCCAGGCTTTAAACAGGGGATTTAAACGGTCTTCCTGTTCTTTATGAGCGGGTATCATCAAGGATTTTTCACTGCTTCCCAGTCGCTCCAGCTCTTTGACAAGAAATTCATTAATCGGGGCTATCGGGGTGGAATAGTCTGCCTCCAGAGAAGCTCTCTTCTTCTTGAGCAGCGCTTCTATAGAAGCCATCAATCCACCTTCCGACAACAAGCCCCTGGCCAGGGTTTCAAAATCCAGTGGCGGTATGGTGTAGTATGTTTCTATCCATTTCATACACAACACTGGCCTCAATACATAGAAGTATTTCTTTAGTCGAACCCTGTCACCTTTCAGGTAATCCCGAAAATTACCATTAGCCATATGGAGATAGTGATAAAAGCCGGCTCTGGGCGAATAGTATTTATCCAGTACCCTGGTCATTGAGCTTCTGAAACTACTGACCTCTTTGTAGACATAATCAGAATTCAGCCACTCCACCAGCGATGGATTGGACTTTTTCATCAGTTTGAGCGCCTTGCGAAGGTCCCAACCACTGACATCCAACTCATCGGTGATCGGCTTCTCGATCACATCTCGCTTATGTTCGACATTGATCGTCAGATACCAGTCTGCGGGCCTGACATACAGGAATCGAACATCGTAATCGCTGTCTGGGGAAGCAAAACCCCAGGCCCGGCTTCCGGATTCACAGGCGTATAGCACTCGAACATTATGTTCTTTTTCTATGAGTGCAAGCTCTTCCAGAACTCTGTTTTTCATAGCTTTCATTGGATGACTCCTACCCAACCTTTCAACCCAGCCTGACGGTCTGTTTCATCAACTGGTCGATGCCACCGTAAACATTCAGGTTCTGAACTTTTTCAGACACCTTTTCCAAAGCTTCCAGCTCTTTTAACCGGAGCAGAATGGCGTTGTTCTCCATCATTTTCGCGGTATTGTGCAGACTCCGGGTCGCTGCAGTTTCTTCCCTTCTCTTAATCACGTTCGCTTCAGCCGCTTTCTGGGCTTCAACCACCCGGTTGAGAATCGTCCTGATCTCGCCGGGCAGGACAATATCCTTCACACCCACCCGCTCCAGCCGGATGCCTTCTGCCTCCAACTCTGCGACCACCTGATCTTTGACCGTGGTATTAATGTGCAGTTTGTCTTCCAGAAGCTGATCAAGTGTTCTTGTGCCTACCGCTTCACGCAGAGCTAATTGCAAAGCCCGGTAAGCAAATGCTTCGTGATCGGACTGACTTTCAGCCACCTGTCGTGCATCAACAATTCTCAAGCCCGCTGTCAGGTTGACCCGGATAGATACCCGATCTTTGGTCAGAATTTCCTGCCCTGACACTTCCAGGGTTTTCTGACGCAGATCCAGCAGTTTGACTTCCATCTCATGATTGATCTGCCAGAAACCATAAAGACCTGCCTTCAACTCCTGCTGCAGAACACCATCGACATACAGCATGCCTATGTGGCCTGCGGGGACCACAGATTCCAGAACAGGTACCTGCAAGCGACTACCGGGCTCCACCAGTAACCTTTGAGATTGATTGACGTTTCTGAGCCTGATTTCATTCAGTAAAGAGCGATCCACTTCCAAACCTTCTGAAAGCGACACCTTTTTTAACTCCAGTTTTCCGGCTTTTTTCCATACCAGAAGCGTGCCACCGGGAAAGGCAATGCCCTGCAGAACATCGTTGTGGTACAGCAGCCCTACTTCATTTTTGTCGACTCTCCATTCATGGAGCAGTTCGGCAATTTCCTGGTGATCCCGCACCATTTGCAGCGCACTGGGATCATCAAAGTAGAGATCATTGCTATCAAAGCTGTTGATCTCCAATGTGCAGAGTCTGCCGTGAACATGATGACGACCAGCCGACAGAACCTTTTCAAATTTTTTATTGCGATACAGTAAGGCCACTTCATTCTCGGCCACGGTAATCTGTTTGCCGAGCCAGGTGTTTTCTATAACTGCCATTTTCATTACCTCCAGCAGTTTGTTTTTTATCGAGAATAAACAGGGGCAACCCACTTGCCAGACATCAGCCTGCTCCGGGGTAAACTATCGGGAACCTTTCGGTTTGCGACGCATCATGCCGGAGCTGCAGACACCACACAGAGGTCGGTGCAGCTGTTAATTCATTAGTTTTTTGAGCAGGACATGCCTGCGAATCATGGGTTACGTAGCGGGACTCGAACCCGCAACACGAGAAATAATTCCCTGCTATACCATTTAGCTATACGTAGTAGTCAGGAGTCGAACCTGAGCCCTTGGGCTTTCCCATGTCAGCGGCGGAATACGTTTTGGCAGACCACACGCACCGGAGTGTTATTCGAAACACGTCAAAGCTGACGGCATAGGTATTTCAAGGTGCGTGCCAAAAATTTAAAAACCCCAACAAAAAGATCATATCCAATTGTTTTTATTGAATTTATTTTTATCACCGTCTTTTTTGTTGAACAACCAATGAAGCCCCATGCAAACAGAATCTATTTTTTGTGATATTTTTATATCTTTTTAGATATTCATGAATTGATTCGCAATGACTAAAAAGAACGTAGTGATCAGTATCCTGGGTGTTATTAAAGACAATAAAGGCCGGGGATCAAAGCGCTGGCAGACTTGGCGCCCCAATGTCAGTCTGGTGATGCAGGATGATTTCAAGGTTGATCGCCTGGAGCTGCTTTATGATCCGGAGTACTTCAGAATGGCCGGCAAGGTGGTGGCTGATATCCAGTCGGTATCGCCTCATACCGAAGTGGTTCTGGTTGAAGCCCCCTGGGCAGACCCTTGGGATTTTGCTGAAATTTATGGTTGGTTCGATCAATACACCCGGCACTACCCGGTTAAAACCGAGAGTGAAAACTATTTCCTGAATATCACCACCGGAACCCACGTTAATCAGATCTGTATGTTTCTGATCAGTGAGGCCCGTTTAATTCCTGCCAGCCTCCTACAGGTTTCTCCTGACTTAGACGCAGAAAACCGGGCTGTCGGCACCCTGAGAATCATCGACCTGGATCAGGCGAAATACGATGCACTGGCCAGCCGCTATCAAGAACAGGCGCAAACCGGCCAGGACTTTCTGAAGTCCGGCATTAAAACCCGAAACGCTGCATTTAATACCCTGATCGCAGAAATTGAGCAGGTAGCCATTGCTTCCTCAGACCCGATTCTGCTGGAAGGCCCCACAGGTGCGGGTAAAACTCAGTTAGCTCGAAGAATCTATGAACTGAAAGCCAGTCGAAATGATGTGATGGGCAAATTTGTATCCGTCAACTGCGCTACCTTGAGGGGTGATGGGTCTATGTCGGCCTTGTTTGGTCACAGCAAAGGGGCCTACACCGGAGCCCAGCAAAGTCGGGAAGGTTATTTGAAAAATGCCCACCAGGGGATTCTGTTCCTGGATGAAATTGGCGAGCTCGGTCTGGATGAGCAGGCCATGCTGCTGCACGCCATTGAAGAAAAGCGCTTCTACCCGGTGGGCAGTGATAAAACCGTGTTCAGTGATTTTCAACTGCTGGCAGGGACTCACCAGGATCTTCAGCAGGCGGTCATTAAAGGCACTTTCCGGGAAGATCTAATGGCCCGTATAAACATCTGGAGCTGGAAACTGCCAGGACTGACCGAACGACTGGAAGACTTTGAACCCAACCTCGATTTTGAACTGCAACAACACGCGCGACAAAAGAACAAACAGGTGCGCTTCAATAAAACGGCTCGCGCCGCTTATATGCGGTTTGCCACCCAACCGGATAGTTCCTGGTCATCCAACTTTCGAGACCTGACGGCCAGTGTGAATCGAATGGTAACGCTGAGCGAGGGTGGTCGAATCAATGAAGAGAACGTCAACAGAGAAATCTCTCGTTTACAGCAACGCTGGCAACCGGCCAAAAACCAGCATGACTCCTCAGTAGAATTGTCCGATTATCTGAGCGAAGAGCAACTGACTTCAATTGATCAGTTTGATCAGTTGCAACTGGTTAATGTCATACATATATGCCGACAATGCCGCTCCATGGCAGAAGCTGGCCGCAGGTTATTTAATGTCAGCCGATCAGAGAAAGTCAGCAGTAATGACTCTCACCGGTTAAGAAATTACCTCTCACGGTTCGGATTAACATTCAAAAACATAACTGAATAGAAAATGACACAAATATGAAACTTGTGTGTCGGTTTTCAGATGGCGCAGTGTACAAGCGTTGTGTATGATGCGCAGTGCTGATGCATGATTCCCTGATAAGACAGCTTGTCAACCTCGAGAAGTTCGCACAGGAATCCGTATCAGCCTGATTTCATAGGGTTTGAATAACGATTAATGAGGAACATCGTGACTGGTCAACCTTCCCACCGCGTTCAGATGGTTAAGCCATCCCCCACTCTGGCAGTCACTGCCCGAGCCGCTGAACTTCGCGCTGCCGGACAAGATATTATTGGCCTGGGTGCCGGTGAACCCGACTTCGACACCCCTGATCACATCAAAGCAGCTGCAATCAAGGCCATCAACGAAGGAAAAACCAAGTACACTGCCGTTGACGGTACGGTAGAACTGAAGCAGGCCATCATTGACAAGTTTAACCGCGATAATGGTCATTCATATGCTCCAGACCAGATTCTGGTTTCCTCTGGTGGAAAGCAGAGTTTCTTCAACCTCTGTCTGGCCCTGATCGACAAGGGTGATGAAGTCGTTATTCCCGCCCCTTACTGGGTGTCCTACCCGGATATGGTGGCCATTGCCGAAGGTGTGCCTGTCATCGTCAAGGGTACTATGGAGAATCGTTTTAAACTGACTCCGGATCAACTGGAAGCAGTCATCACCCCCAAAACCAAACTGGTTGTTCTGAACAGCCCATCCAACCCATCCGGTACTGCGTACACCCGCAAAGAGCTGGAAGGTCTGGCTGCAGTTCTGCTGAAGCACCCTCATGTCATGGTCGCTACGGATGATATGTACGAGCATATCCTCTGGAGTGACGAGCCTTTCTGCAACATCTTGATGGCCTGCCCTGAACTGTACGACAGAACTATTGTTCTGAACGGTGTTTCGAAGGCTTACTCCATGACCGGATGGCGTATTGGTTATGCCGGTGGTCCAGCCTGGCTGATCAAGAACATGAAGAAGATCCAGTCTCAGAGCACTTCAAACCCCTGCTCTATTGCCCAGGCAGCCGCGACTGAAGCGCTGGCGGGCCCACAGGATTGTGTGAAGGAAATGCTGGTAGCCTTCAAGAAGCGTCATGACTATGTCGTCGGTCGTCTGAACAAACTGCCGGGTGTTTCTACCATTGAAAGTGACGGTACCTTTTACGCTTTCCCTGATTTCAGCGAAGCCATGAAGAAGCTGGGCTTTGAAAAAGACACACAGCTGGCAGAAATGCTGCTGGAAAAAGGCGTGGCTCTGGTACCGGGTTCTGCCTTTGGTATGGAAGGCTGCATGCGTCTTTCCTACGCTACCAGTGACAAAGCCCTGGAAAAAGCTCTGGATCGAGTGGAAAGTGCACTGATCTGATGATTTACTCAGGAGCAGTTTCCCACTGCTCCTGCCACCTTACAATGAAAGCCCTGACCTTATTCACTTTAACACTTCTTCTGCTTTGCCCCTTTCCAACGTTGGCTAACTGGAAAGATACCGCTGAATACATCGACCATTTAGTTGCCACAGGTAAAATACATCGACCATTTAGTTGCCACAGGTAAAAAAGCGACAGTCTCAACGAGTATTTCGACACACTTCCCGATGACCAAAAAGAGGGTATTAAGTGCGTAACGATGGACATGTCCAAGGCCTATATAAAATCAGTCATGGAGAATGCTCCACAAGCAGATCAGAAGATCGCACTTGATAAACTTCATATTGCCCAATCTCTTGGAAGAGCGGTCAACAAGGTCAGGATAGAAGAGAATAAAACCCTGATAAACCAAGGGGTAGAGCTGCTTAAGGGAACTCGCTACTCGTGGTTGACCAACCCTGAAAACATGTCCGAAGAGCAGTGGGATAACTTTGAGCCACTGAGAAACTCAACGCTTAAAACCGCTCGCGCTTGGGCTATCCGGCAAATGGCCATGAGCTTGTGGAATTACAAGTCCAGAGTTTGGGCGATTAAGGCTTGGAAGAAGTGGTTATGCTGGACGCAGAGATGTCGTCTTGAGCCGATCAAAGAAGTTGCCAAAACGGTTAAAAAGCATTTATGAGGTATCATCAATGCCATTGTCCTTGAGGCCAATAACGGACGGGCAGAAGGAGTTAACAGCAAGATTCAGAGTTTGAAGAATCGGGCTTGTGGCTTCAGGAACCGTGAACGATATAAGACAGCGATCTACTTTCATCTTGGAGGGTTGGATTTGTATCCCTCTGGCTTACATCGTTGAAAACTACCCACTTAGGAATAGTCCCAAAATAACTTCCTAATTCAAATCTGCTCAAAATCCGTTCGGGCTGAAGCTTGTCGAAGCCCAATACCATAACCCTTCGACAAGCTCAGGGCGAACGGAATCCGGGTGAAAAATCGGGAAGTTATTTTGGGGTAAATCCTTAGAACGGGGAAGACCCAAATTCTTGGACGCCGTCGCCGCTTTGGAAACACTGCCCCAGTACATAGCGTACCTGGAGATCGTCTTTCTGGTCGTGGCTGGAAACACGACAATAGCACAGTGTTGAGGCCGCTTCGTTGGTGAAACTCATCAGCTCGGCCACGTCATAATAGCGGGTGCCGCCCCAGGTCTTTAGGGCAGGAAACAGCCTGTTTCCAGCCCCCGACCCATTAATCACCATCTCAATAATTTTTTCAAGTGTCAGGTTTGTTGCCATTATAAATGTACTCAAGCTGGAAAGAATGATGGCAACCATTGCACAGAAAACGCTGAATACCTGTAGGAGCCTTGCCATTTCTTGAGGCACCTTGATGCTGCTGGCAGTGTGGGCATTTAACGAGAATCATAGCCATAGTACTGCTTTCTGTCTGCAATCACAGCAGTACCAGGGAATGCAGGTCAGATCAACTCAACGGTTCTGAGGCGTCACTATTTTCATCTCCTCATCATGAACGACAGTGCTTAAGTAATGGGTTCACTTCATGATAGAAATAGGCTTTGCCTTTAGGGTTACGTCATTTTGGAAGAGATTTAATCAGTGCAAACCTGTCTATACTGTCTACGATTGATAACAACCTCCTCTGGCCACAGCCCTTGGTGCCAAGAGAAAACATATCAACAGCACTGAAGCCGTTATTGATGACTATCAGTTTTTTTAGACGCACGCTCAGTACAAATATGCAATCTATCGGTGTGTTTGTTACCAGAATAATTGTTGCCTTCATTTTGTTTTTGATTGCAGGCAGTGGTCAGGCGACAGAGCATCAGGTCGTCGACTCCTATTATGGCGCTACCGAATATTACGAAAATGAGATTATATTCTGGCCTGGAGCTGTAAAAGAACAGATCACCAGCTATCAGGAAAGCTATGAACAGAGTTATTTCTCAGGGTGGGCTATCTTACGTATGGCTCCCTATGTACTGGCAGTGCTTGGGGTATCCATAGCAAATACACATCAGTCTGCTGGTAATCTGTTTAGGAAAATGGGTTCAGTGCTGGGGATTACTGTATACGGAATCTATAATGCCTTAGATCAAATAGGCTGGCCTTTTGAGTTGTTTTTGTCTTATGGGATGGGAAAATATACTCTTTCCATAGTTACCCAGCATCAGGCGTCTTTAGCTCAGGCAACTGCATCGGTTTATCCTGTCATGTTTGAGCCAGAACCTCTCATGGCTTACCTTATTGATGAGCCTTATACTCGCGTTGATGAGCCTTATTCCCGCGCCTCTTCCCAATCCATAAAAAAACTTCGGATATTTACAGACTGCGACACAGAGTGCTTCAAAAAAAAACGTAATTCCCGCAAACCCAGCCCTGCCTTTAAACTAGCTCAGTATCTGTCGGAAAAAGATGCGAATATAGAGATTATCTTTCACGATAGTTCAAAAGAAAATCCGGCGTCTCAAGGGCTATCGGTTGTAGACATTAATGTAAACTTCCAAGCTGTGGGCGTCCCTGACAGACATTATGTGATGACTACATCCGGCCATCACTGGCTAGAAAATATTCTGTTTGGCAAAGAGCGTTGGGTCAATGCCCAGAGTTATGTTTCCTTCCTTACAGATGAGATGCTTGAGCAGTTTTATGTCTTGCTTTCGGGCTCAGACAACTCATCTAAACAGCCTTATATGCCGGTTCCGGATTTTTCAGATCAGACAAAAAACCGTACGGTTCAGTATGATGATGAATCCCACTGTCCATACCTGAATCTTGGGAATTCAAACTGGCTGATACCAAACAGGCAGGATGTATTTGGCACTATGGCAGAGGAGATAGAGCATTACTCCACTTCTACTTCTGAATACACTCCAACAGCCATGGAACACTACGGTTTAGTGATGAGAGTTCGCTCTCCAGCACTAAAAGACTGGCAAAAATTCACTCAGCATAATTATTTACAGGGACAGCTAAAACTGATAGGTGGTCGTATTTTCTGGGCAGCACTTCCTTACGTACTGGAATTAGGCTTCAGACAGCTTTCTATGCTTTACCTGTTAGAGCACAAGAGAAGAGTCGAAATCGGAGTCAACACAGCAATAGGTAAAGCTCATCAAACCGGTCAGATGCTTAATCTGGCCCAATTTCAAGCTCCGGCCCCGGGAAATGGTTTGAATATTCACAACCCGCCTCCTGACGTAAGACCTGAACCTCATAATCACAATGAGATAACAGGTGAATATCCTCAGTTTATTACACTGTTACGGCAGGGTATCCAAGACAAGAACTGGAGATCCCCGAAGCTGATTCAATCCTACAAAGACTGGCTTGGTGATCTACATGTTCGTTTGCGGATTATGCTACCGGTATTGCGTGAGGCATTGAAACAACAGCCGCCGAATATTGAAAGCCTTCGTTCGCTCCTCAAAGTATATGGCCTTGAGCTCGTACTCGTGCCGAATGCAGGCCAAAAAGAATATGATAAAGTATATCCTCTCTACCCCCATCTGCCTGCATTAGGCAGAAAGACAAACGCAAACCCCGCTATAACAGAGCTGTTGCAACCTCTTATTTTGAACAGCCCCTTTTCCGAATCAGAATTTATAACGTTTTTTGAATTTGTTACCCGGCAGTATCTGTCGGACCCCACACGAAACATCAGAGAAGAGCCACCAAAAACAGCACCTTTGGAATTCCCTGAAGATAAACCTGCTACTACATTTCAAAGAACAGCGGCACAGCCGCCCACTTCCCTCCACCGGCCACCTGTTCCGAAAGCTGTTTATGATCGTCATGAGGACTTTGCCACTAAAGAGGTTCTGAAAAATGAGGTAAAAAGAGACCTTGACCCTCTGAAACAGGCAATGCACAGTCTTATTACAGTTTGGCCAGACTGCGATCAATGTAAGCAAAAAATAATCAATTTGGAGCAGGCTGAATGCTGCGGCTTGCTCCGCTGCTTAAGTTGCATGAAGACTTCTAATGTGTGCAGGGATTGTAATAAATCACCAATTATCTACTACCATGATAAAGGCCAAGCCAAATTACTCTTGAAAAAATCCAAAGAGATAGCATCAACCATGAGTTCCATAGAAGGGCTAAAGGCTCCTCAGTGCGATCAGTGCCAAAAAAAAGCATTCCCCATTTTTCATAGTTACCCTTGCAATCATTTCTTCTGCATAGAAGATGTAGCGACATATGGCAACTATTTCCTCAAGAACTCACAACCGCCTGCCTGTAAAGTAAAGGACTGTGGGCAGCCAATAGAATCTATTGTCATAGACCGTAAGCAATGGAATAATCCGGACATTAATCCTGAAGCTAAAACAGTACAATGGAGATACCTCTACTTTAAGAACCAGTCACCTCGGAAGGAATAATTTCCAACAGGAGGTCCCATCACCCGTGCCTGAAGTAGCCTGATTAATCCTGGATCATCGCCGTATTATCACTGCATGGCACGGTGCGTTCGCAGGGCTTGCTTGCGTGATGAGGATCATTTGACCGGTAAGAGTTTTGAGCATCGGTTCCATGCCAGCCGACCTCTGGCAAAGCTGATTCCTGCCAATCAACAGGAACGAGCTGCCCGAGATTGGATGGAAGAGCAGTTCTGGCATTTATACGATGATGTTGAGACTTATTACCAGGCTCCTACGGCAGAGAGACAGGCTCAGATAGAACATGACTTTAATCGCTGGGTAACGCAGGTTGACTACCCCGATCTCCGGTTTGTGCTGGGTAAGCTTCACAGGGTACGTGAGGAATTATTGCTGATATTGGAACATCCATGGCTGCCTCTTCATAACAACCTGAGAGAGCGATAGACCAGGGAGTATGTAAAACGGCGAAAGATCAGTGGTGGAACTCGGAGTACTCTCGGTCGAAAATGCCGGGACACATTTGCAAGTCTGAAAAAGACGTGCAAGCTACATGGCATATCATGTTCCCGATATCTGAAAGATCGAATCTCCGGGATCGGAGTTATTCCTCGGCTATCTGACCTGGTGCGGGAAAAATCTGTTCAGCTTCTGGGCGGTCCTGCCTACGAATTTTGATCAGTTACTCCCTCTTTGCAAAAGGGATTAAAGTTTAGTCCGAATTCTTAAATGATGAATTCAGGTTGAACGTTTCTGTCATTCTCGCGCATCTTGACCATAGGTCAATCACACTGGCTGCATTTGAACTGCTGTATACGACCACCTCTGTGCAGGTACACGAATGCTTCAGAGGCGCCCCAATCAATATCAATACGGTCGATTACCCAACCAGAAAATGCAAACATAGGACGAAGTGAGGGGTTGCAGACATGGCTGATCCTTCAGAAATGTTGATCCGTTCAAATCAATCATTCTCTGAAGGCTGCTTCTGTTGCAACCCCTCTCTTTTCATCAGCTAACCTGCGAAAGCCTCTGTTTTTTTTGTCATCAAACAAAAATCTACCAGAAGTCAGCCGCTGGTGCTTCTACCTTCAAAATCTACCGTTTTTACCTCCAGATATCCCTGAAGAGCCTGTTTTTTTTTATTGAGTACCTCAGATACCTCTGGAGTCAAGAAGTCACTGATTCAGGTATGAGCGAGCAGGAGCTTTGCAGGCCGATTGGTCAACAGTAACGGTGAATAATAGGTCTTTATGATTATGGGAATCGTTATAATACCCATAGTAGGTGTGATGTCCGTTCGATTTAATACCGTGGTAGAGGAAATGCCAGTTATCAATGTTCCACTCATTCATCTCTTTTACGTTGCAATAATTAATTAAATAATCAAACGCACTTTTGATCTCTGATGTGCTCTCCACTCTGATACCGCTGTTTCCAGGCGATACCATAAACCCATCAAACGGGTAGGATGAATAGCTGACGAAAGCCTCAAAATCTGAATAGGGTGAAGCGTTTTCTCCAACTCGTGTTTCTGGTAAGCCGTTATTGGTGAATCGGGTGGCCAGGGCGGAAGAGAAATTACGAGCCGATGACTCTACTAGGTACGACTCATCTTTTAGGGGGGTTTTCAAAATAATATTGGAACCACTACGATCAATTCGAAGGCTTTCAGTCGCTTTACCGTATTTGGCAACGGATGAAAAGTTCCCGCTCGTTACGTTAAACAAGGCTAAAAAGGAAGCAATCGAGCCTTGAGAATTTTTACCATTAAACAGAATGTGAGAAGCATTAGCTGAAGCATCTATAGAGTGTGCTGAGCCTTCTACCAAGGTTGGGTGTGTTACCCAGGCGACTTTAAATGGCTCGTCGGTACTTGAACGGTACCATGTGACTTCACTGTATTTTGCTGGGTCTTGTGTTTTTTCTTTAAGATAGAGCCCTAAGTGTTTTTGAGTGTGAGTTAGCCGGTTTGCCAGTTCCCGATGAGGGTTGTAGGCGCGTGATTTATAACTGTGTTCAGGAGAGTGTTCAAACCCTGCTTCAAGAAGATCTTCATCGCCATAATTTACCTGATAGGTAGTTCCTGTAACTGTAAGGCCGTCATCCGCCACAATGCTTGGGATCAGGGCGTATTTAGGGTCAATGTCTTTAGGTAAAGGCAGGTACGATGAGATGTAGTTGCCGTAAGAGTTCACCTGCCATATGATAGGGGCTCCCTCAGTGTAAAGGTTTGACCCCGTATTCTCGTTATAGGCATACCCGACAGGAAAATTCAGGGCGACATCTGCCGCATATATAGTCGTTGTTTTAAATCGGTGATCACCACTGTCCTGAAGTTGTGCGATAATTCTTCCCGAGTTTTGATCCATAATCAAGCCAGCCCAGTTTTTCTCTTCCGGTGATGTAATGGGATTGCAATCGTAGCCAGGACTGCCAAGATCAACATTATAAAGAATATGCTCTTGACCGGGCTCTCCTGATGTACGAACAATAGCTCTGGCGTTGCCGGTGAAGGGAATTTCACATCCAAAATAGGGTACCGAGTAGCCGTCGGGTATGGTCAGCTCTCTATAAGAGGGTGCGTTTGCTTGAGCTACGCCGTTAAAGAGGGTAGCTGTTGCTATCGTTATTAAGATACGACGCTTAACTTCCATAAAAATGCCTTAATATGAGAGTGAATCACACAGAGAAACATAGCTGTTTGGAGAGGAGTGGGTATATTGATAGGAGATAAAGCGAGTAAGTTCTTAATTATTTTATTTTTATGAGGCCTTCAGTCTAAGTGCGGGACAAAACTTCTGTGGATATAGAATGATAAGGACTGAAGAGTATGAGTTGACTCCCCATATAGGTTAACTTGTATGCTCTCTAACCTCCGTACAGTTTACTGTTGTCGTGCATGAAAGAAGTCAACTCACCAGGAGGCTGACCGAGAATAGACAGCCCGGCCTAAAATCCAGAAAGAACGGCTATCTTTTCCACTGAATTTGCTTAAATAGGTCAACTATTCGCACAAATTCAGTGAAAAAGCTGACTCGTTCTACTGAATTTTATGCTCGGACGCTATTCTCAGTCAGCCTCCTAGTCATGGCTTCAAGCTCGAATCGTATTTTTCGCATAGTTTATTCTCTAACACCCTTTCAATGCATTTCTATGCAAAACACCCATGAATAAGCTATACACAAAACTCCTGTAGTTTATGATTCGATAACCTCAATGCCCTTCATTAAAATCAAGCCCTGCTTTTGGCTACGCAAGACCCTGCTGACCCTCTCCTGGGTTCTGCTGGCCTGTACCGCTGCACTGCCAGCGTTATCTTCATCTTTGGAAAGAGGTCTTCTGGCAACCCCTAAATCTTTACACCCCCACTATTTTGGGGGCTCTCCTGATGCTCAAGTGCTCAAGGATGTGTTTGAAGGGTTGATGGTGCAAAACAAAAACGGTGAACCTGTGCCTGGTGTAGCCAGTGATGTTGAGCGTCATCCTGACGGTATCCGATATACCTTCACCATCCGGGATAATCTGAAATGGTCAGACGGTAGCGCACTCACTGCCGATGACTTTGTCCGCAGTTTCAAAGCCCTTGCCGACCCTGATCGTCGAGCCACTTACCGCTGGTATTTAAAGGTTGCCAAAATCAGTGGCGCTGAACAGGCTCTGAATGGCAAACCCGACGCACTGGCTGTAACGGCTCGGGGCAATAAACTGATCATTGAACTGGATCAACCTGCCCCTTATTTCCTGGATCTGATGACATTCCCCAGCTTTCTGCCGGTCCATCAAACTAACCTGACTGAAGATGCCTCAAGTATCCCGATCACCAATGGCCCCTACTTGATTCAACGTGTCATTCCTCAAACCCGCATTGAACTGGGCAGCAACCCCCATTATTTTCGACATCTGAATACTGATCTCCAACAGATCAATTATCAGATAATCCCCTCGATCCATCGTCAGATTGAAGACTTTGAGAATCACACACTGGATGTGACCGCACCATTACCTGCACTGAATATCAGGGAGCTGAAGAAAAAACATCCGGTGTCTGTGTTTGAGGATCAGATTCTGGCCACTGCCAGCCTGATTGTCAGCCCCAAAGCAACAGCCCTTCAGAATGTAAAAGTACGACAGGCTTTGTCTATGGCTATTGACCGAGAGGCACTGGTCAGGAAAATCTACCCCCACAGCCACACTCAACCCGCCTGCAGCTTTATTGCGCCCCATACCCGTGGATTTAATCCGGACCCCGAAAATTGCAAAAAATTATTGAACAACCCTGATCGTAAAATGCAGGCCATTAAGTTACTGGCAGAAAGCGGCGTGAAAGGCAGCGACATCAAGATGACCATACTGTCCACCCCCAAGTACGACGCAATGGATATTCTGCCTGAGATCTGCCACCAGATTAACAGTACTCTGGGAACCGCTCTTGAGAGCACCAGTGATGATTGGGGCAGCTATCTGGAACGGATATCAAATGGAGACTACGACCTGGTCTGGTTTGCCTGGTTAGCCGGCTACAATGATGCAACTGCATTCCTGACACCGCTGACTGAGAGTAAATTCTTTGGTCCCTTCACAGCACCATCCTACCTCCGAGAACTGTCCCTCGCAGCTAAAAAGAAAACGGCCGTAGAGCGTTTACCTAACTATCAGATTGCTGAAACCATTCTGGCGAGGGATCTCCCCCTCATTCCTGTCATCCACCCATCCATGATGACCCTCGTCAACCCTGACATTGGTGGATTTTATTCTTCCAACCCGCAAGGCTGGGTGCACAGTTGGCATCTCTACCGGATTTTGGACTGATCCTCCTGGGTACCTGACCGAGAATAGACAGTGTTTCATGGCACTGTCTTCTCTATATCTAAGATGGAGTTAACCGACTTTCCCCCCTGCCCCTATACTGGAAGGAACACTCCGCTTTCCAGACTGTACTGAAAAGCTTCATAACAGCTTAGGGAACAGGATCGTCATGGATAGATTCAAACTTGGAATGAAGACAGTCCAACACAAGCCTCTTTCTGAAAAAGAGTTCGATAAGCCGCAAAAAACTGGCCTGTTAGGTCGGTGGAAAGTTAAACTCTCCAAATCCAGGGGTAGATATTCTCCCCAAAATACCGCCCTGAAAACCAATACTTATAAGCTCAAGCAGCGGGAAATCAGAAAACTGGCCGTGAACAGCTCTCCCCCCACCGAACCCAAAGCACTCAGGTCTATGGCCATTGATGCGCAATTGGCCGCATACCCCTATCACCGTTCCCTGGAAAAAATCAGGGCAGCTGGCGACATTCACAAACCAGATAAAGAGGATTTTGCTGCGAATTGGAAAGGCTCTTCAGAAATGGCAGAACTGATTGCTTCGGATGCCGGTTTAACCCTCAGCTCGGAAGACCCCGGATTCATGTATGACCAGGAAACAGGGCTAACTGCTTACGTTCTGATTAATCCAGAGCTGAAAGAAGTCCGGCTGATCTTTGGCGGCACAACGTCCGGGCTGAACACTGGCGAGTTTCTCAAGCGTTCCAGAAAGAACATCAAATTTACCGGTAAACAATGGCAAGCTAACATCAAGAATGCTCTCGGAAAGGGCATTCCCGACAGTTTCAAACAAGCCAGAGAGCTGACTGCCAGCCTTCTTGAAAAAATGCCAGTCACACCCGATGGCCAACCTTTTTCCCTGAAACTGCATGGCCATTCCAAGGGAGGAGCAGAAGCCAGCTATGCAGCCCTGTCCATGGTTCCCCCTGTTGAAGCGGTCTGCTTTTCAAGCTCTGAACTGAACCGGGTAGCCCTGTCCGATATCCCCAGAGAAAATCTGGCGAAGGCAGAGGAGAAGATTACCCATTACACCATCAGCAAGGATCTGGTCTCCAATACAGGAAGGCATTTAAGAGGTCTGGCCCATACCGGAAAAGTTATCACCTTACCGGCCAAACACGCTTATAACTCTTTGCTGGATCGACACGATAAATTTACAAGACATATTGAGCATTATGCCAGAAATGCCGCTCGCTGATTCCTTTCAAACAGTGCTCTCTGTATAAGGCCGTCAGTAGACAAAGCTCTATACCCATTGGATTTCAAGATGCTACCAGGCGACAAGTGAGTGAAGCCCTGTGAGCCTACAAGAAGTAGGTGATCAGGGTGAGCGAACGCTGGCAACAACGTAGCATCTTGAAAGGCGATAGGTATAATTCTCTTTATTGTTCAACCCTGACCCAATGCTTAGACTAATGGATTTCTTCACCTCGGCTGTGATCATCGGAGCACTCTATGACAGATAAGAATATTCCAAAAATCGGTGTTGCCGTTATAGTCATAAGAGACAGTAAAATTCTTCTTGGACGTCGAATCAACAGTCATGGCCAAGGGCAATGGGCTTTTCCCGGAGGGCATCTTGAATTTGGTGAGAGCCCTGAAGAATGTGGCATCAGGGAAGTTATGGAAGAAACCGGCCTGAATATCAACCAGCTAAGAACAGGCCCCTATACCAACGACGTCTTTATCACCGAAGGAAAACACTACATTACACTCTTTATGATTGCAGAGTCTTCCTCAGGAATACCGCAAGTCAAAGAACCGGAAAAGTGTCTTGAGTGGGAATGGTTTGAATGGGACCACTTGCCAGCGCCGTTATTTTTACCGATCGTCCATCTAAAAGAGCTGGGTTACCACCCCGTCAGTCATATTTCCTGAATATTCTTCATTATTCAGTGCCTGATGAATAAGAAATCAATCTGAGTGATTCAGTCCAGAGACAAAAATCATATCTATAATTCAGCCTAACATTAAGCTCGACACTGGCTGAAGGCATTCAAGTCACCATGCGATTATTTACCATTATGGTTTTTACCATTCTTTTTCCCTTATTGGCACTCGCTCAGCCTTATACCCAGCTTGAACAAGAGGAAACTTCTTCTTCAGCAACCGATTCCAGTAATGAGCCCCCAACCGTTAAAAAACCTACTCTTGACGTCTATTTAAATGAACACTGGTATAAAGATGCCAACACTGATGACATTATCTACTGGCACATGGACCACCCATCCTTATTTGCAGTAGATGATGAAGCATTTCGTGAAGATGACTTTAAGGACGGTAAAGTGAATGTCAGCCTGCATCGTTCAAATATGTTGGAAGAACTGCCCGCCTTCTTATCAAGAAAAGGCATTTTTCCAAAAGTGTATATCATTACCGGCCATCTGACTCACCAGAATATCAGAGATTTTCGATCGGCCGTACAAAATGCCTCTTATGATTCTGTGGTGAGTCGAAAAGAGAATATCTGGACCTATTATGCATCTGAAGGCGCTTTCCTGGTCGTCAGCCGCTATGGTTTCCCCAGCAAGGAAGCCTTACTGAAAGAAGTCTGGCTCGATGAATCCCTGTTTGGTAAAAAAATCCATGCCGGGAATATGTTAGCCATCAAAGTGAAAACAGATGAGATTCGAAGTATTGATCTTATGGTGTATTTCTCTACTTCCTTCAACTTTAGTCATCTTCGCGAACAACAAAAACTACAGGCTGATCTACCTGATATTACCAGACACCCTGTGGTCGCAGGACTGGAGCAAGCACTGATGCTGGCCAAAGAAAAAGGGTATGGCTCTATTTCCCCTCTCGTGGTGGCAGGCAACACCAATATCCCTTTATTTCCTGAGGTTAACAACGGTTTTCTGGATCATATGCAGTCCAACCTTCACCTTCATACTGCCACCTGGAATAAAAAGTCACCTGTCGTAGGCAGCTTCAACACCATGAACAATACCATCAGCAGCTTCTGGCTTGGTTTGACAGGAGGCCCTGACTATTTGCTGAATGACAGCGTGTCAGAGTTAATTGACTGGATAGCCATTTCTGGCTCCACAGGATTAAAACGACCCAACATCAAGATGAAAGCCGTTGAGTTTGAATCGGTCTGTCGTTATTCCATGCCCATACAGAAGATTTGTGGGCAAGGGTACTCGCTTAAAAGGCAGGTGATGTTAAATAAAGCTGTCCTGGAGAGCACCATTCTGGACAATATGCCTGAAGAAGTGCGATCTGGTGCAGAAGAAAAAGTGCTCGATTACGTCGTCAATGCGCCATCTGGTCACCATCCCATTCATGCAAAGCTGACACACCCGGACCTTAGAACCCAGCAACAAACACATTTTTGCGAAGTTTCCCGAATGGATATACTTGACCTGAAGTCGGTGACTGGCTTAGCACCTATCACTCCTGATGAGGAAGGTACCATAGACTTGGCATTACCCCCTGAGATTATCAAGAAAGTATTTGAGTTTGCTGAACAAGAAATGATGCCTGACAGTGAGGTGAATATTCTCATGGATCGTCAACAAAATGTTTACGCTCTTCCTGTTCGGGCAGGCCCCAGGGATTGCAACCCTATAGTACACGCCTGGTCTGGTGATGCAGGTTTGGGAAGAGTCGTCAGAACACAACAGGGCAAAATCCAATTAAAAGAAATGATGCTTCGCAGAGAGAAAGTCGATATGTGGAGCCAGATGTTTAAACAACTTTCTACTTCCAATCCAGATGATTACGCTGAGCAGTACTTCGCCTCAGGAAAAGAGCTTCAAAAACTGGGAGAGCCATTGGAAGCTAATGGCAGGACCTACACCTACTATATTCAGAGACGAGCTATGCCTGTTAACAATCAGCAGAAAACCAGTAATTAGAAACCTGATTTAACGTTCTTTAACAAGCTCTATAAGTCCCATTGTCGCTTTTTAAAAACAACAGCCCCTCTGGTGGATCGAATCTGATCTTCAGAGGTGGCTTCAACCAGAGTTTTACCGGTTGAATCAGGCAGTAGAACTCTGTGCCCATCTTTATAGCAACGAACCGCTTTTTCCATGGCTACTTTGACAATAGGGTCATCGTTGGTGCTGTCGCCCTGATTAAACAAACCGAATACCAACAAATCATCACCTGAAAACTCACCCCCCTTATCTAAAAGTCCCAGTTCAGCTAATAATTCCGGATGACGCCCAGCTATTTTATCCAGACTGCCAAATAGACTGTCACGGATATAAGTTTCCAGTACTTCCAGTTGCCTGATGGTTTCATCCAGCTTCTGGTCAAGTGACTCACCCGGCTTCATGGATATACCCAACCAGTCTTTCAATATCACAGGGAGAATGTCCTGCTTGCCTCTCGCTCGAAGATCTTGTAAAGCCTCCGATAACTCGGCATTCGCCAGCATTCGGGAAAGATTATGGGGATTTGCACCGGACATCACCCGGGTAAAACCTTTAACACGGGTGCCCTTTTCACTGGCAGGCTCACTGTCGCCCAGAACAATATCTTCACGCATAACACTACGATCAAAGAAACTGTTCCAGATCCCGAGTTTCAAAATCAGATCCAGTACTGGCTTTGTCAGTTTATCTCCCCTGGCCAGACAAAAAAGATGGATCAGGTGTGGGTACTTGCCATGCTGAATATTCAGACCTTCCATAGCATCTTTAAAACTACACTGTCTGACAATATCCTTCACCGCTTCTGATGGCAAAAACTGCAGAAAAAGCGGAGCTTCTTCCAGCCCCAGCATTGATTTGAGTTCTTCCGACAGAACTCGACCAAGAACCGATCCTTTTTTGATTGTCAGAATGTCCTCCAGCCTTTTTCTCTGAGGTATTCTGACTCGTTGCTCTTTGGCAGCCCAGCTGTTTATCGAGGATGGACAGGTGAACATCATTTTCTTTCTGGCTTCGGTTACAGTTGGGGGCGTTTCACAAAATCCCTGATAACAATCTTCCGTAAATGCCTTGCTGGGAAAAGACTCTTCCTGATGATCAGCCTTCCATAGTGACTCCACTTTTTGGGCCAGGGCGGGCAGATGTCGGGTATAAGATCGGATATCCTGAGCGGTATACATAAGCTCTTTCAGCTCTTTGTCATGCTGAAGGAATGCTTCTTTTAACTTGGGATCTCGTTCCATGTACGATCCGATCATGCACCTCTCAAGTGATACACGAGCCTTCAAAAAAGATTGAATCTGGGTTTCGAACTTTTCTTCGGTTGCCGTCAGCTCCATCCACTGACTTAACGGCATAGTGCTCAGATCTACAAGCTGGCTATCGTCTACCTCAAGCAGTTTGACGATGTAAGATGAGAGTTTTTTAGTGTCACGACCGGTCTGGTAAAACTGGGTGAGATCATTGCTGTAAAGATCCTTCCCTCGTAACTCCAGATAACAGACCCCTGGTAACAGCTCTTTTATGAGAGGAAGGTGCAACTTTGGGCGGGTTGGTACTGGTGAAGGTTGAGGAGCCACTGCTTGCATGCCTGACCCTTATGGCTGTTTGATAATGCCCCTATTATTCAGTCTGGAGTCACAATATCACTAACCAAACCACTTATTTTGGTTAGTGATTCTGACAAAAATGGGTAATAGCTCTATCCGTTGCAACTATTTAAGGTTAAGGCAAGAAGAATCTGAACCTTGAACGCCAGGCGAAGATCCAGGACTGGAGAGCCGAAGTCGACTCCCTGCAGGCTTCGTCAAGCAAAGGATTGCAGTCATCGCTGTCGGAACTCAAGCCCCTGGCCCAGGGCTTTTATTTTGTTCATACTAAAAAAAGGGTCCGATGGGACAGACGGCATTCGGGCAATTCTACGTCCCATGGTATTCAGGAAGTAATGACCTGATTTCAAACCCAGTTCATAATCCCTTTCCAGAGCTTCCATGGGACTGCCAATCAACTTTGAATCCAGCGACTTATTGGGATGAATTTCATAAATGGTGACATCATCAGGAGGTGAAGCCAAAAACGCCTGATTCTTCCGATAGCTTTCTTCATGCTCGACCAGTAGCCCCATCATATCTGCCGCGCGGGTCTTTTTCACCCACTTGCTCATACCCTTTAGCCATTGATGCTCACCGTCGAATTCCACCGGCATGGTACGAACCACAACAATGTGCCGGTATCCACGACGATACGCTTCCTGAACCGGTATTGGTGCACATACACCGCCATCTACATATCGATCTGCATCGATCTGGACTGGTTGGGTATGAAGCAACGGGATCGAGCAGGTTGCCTTTAAAGCCAGCTGCCAGTCATCTTCAGCCAGATTAAAGTAGCAGGCCTGATGCTCACTCAAACCGCAGGCGCTGGCTAATACCGTTCGATTGCGCATATTTTCCCGCCCTGCATTCCAGTCCAGCATCAAATCCGATTTAACCTGCTGTAGCAGCCAATCGAGATCAAGACCTCCGCGCCCCGTCAAAAAACGCTTGAGCGCAAAAAAATCCTGTGAAGTCGTTGCTTCGGTAATCACTCGATAAGCATGCTTTTTCTGGCCACAAATATAGGAGGCCAGATTCAAAGCCCCGGAAGAGGTGCCAATCAACAAACCAAAAGGGTTAAATCCTGCATTCAAAAAGGCATCCAGAACTCCGGCGGTAAAAATTCCTCGCTGCCCCCCCCCTTCGGTAACCAGAGCAATACTGGGTACATCTTGAGCCAGATAGGAGAGGCCATCAAAGTTCTGAGCTGAGTAAGAAATGTGTCTTCCTGGCATGGCAGTCATCTCATAAAAAAAGCAGAAGGAGTCCAGGAAAATGGACGCAGGATAAGCTGAAATTAAGCCTGATCCCAACCAGCTCAACGAGATGGCTGAAATCAGGATGCTATTCCGGACTTTGTCTAATCATTACCTGAGCAGACAATGAAAGAATATTGCGACGAGTGCACTCTTTGAAATTGATTTTTTTTATGACCCTGATTAGAACCTAATGATTACCTTCTTAACAATAACCAAAAATCTTAAGGTTCAATCATCGTTCATCCCCCCAATACCATCACCCTTCGACAAACTCAGGGTGACGGTAACGGAGTGAAAATCAGGCCGTTATTTCGAGCCGACAGGCTTTTAGGCATTTTCAGGATTAAACCATTTGAGCTTATCGTGCAGCTGAACCACATCGCCAACAATGATCAGGGTGGGCGCTTTAACGGTATTTCCCTCTACAATACTGTTGATCGTCTCGAGCGTTCCGGTAAATACCCTTTGTTTCTGAGTAGTCCCTTTTTCTATCAGAGCAATGGGCGTATCAAGACTCCGCCCATGTTTATGCAGCTCTTCACAGATTCTTGGCAATCCCATGAGTCCCATGTAAAAAACCAGAGTCTGTGAAGGATCCACCATTTCATGCCAATTCAGGTTATAGCTGTCGTCTTTAAGGTGACCGGTGACAAACCGGACGGATTGAGCATGATCTCTATGGGTCAGGGGTATACCGGCATAACTGGCACAACCGGATGCTGCTGTGATGCCCGGAACCACCTGGAAAGGAATACTCTCTTCCGCAAGGGTATCAATCTCTTCCCCACCCCGGCCAAAAATAAACGGATCGCCACCTTTGAGACGCAATACTCGCTTGCCTTTTTTAGCCAGATCAACCAGCAGTTGATTGATTTCTTCCTGGGGTCGAGCATGCCTGTCACGCTTTTTCCCTACATAAATGAAATCGGCATCTCTACGGCACAATGACAATACTTGTTCTGAAACCAGTCGATCATGCAATACTACATCTGCCTGCTGCATCAGTCTCAGGGCTTTAAACGTCAGCAGGTCAGGATCTCCCGGACCGCCACCGACCAGATAAACTTCACCTGTAGAAACGGGCTCGGAGCTGGCCAGTTGCTCTTCCATCAGACGTCGAGCAGCCTCTACATCACCGGCAATCGCTTTTTCTGCTGCACTCCCGGTCAATACTCTCTCCCAGAAGTAACGACGATCATTGATTTGACTGAATTTTTGGGACACTTTTGATCTGAACTGACCGGCCAGCGTTGCCAGATGTCCATAGCCAGCCGGTAAAATAGATTCCAGCTGTTGTCTCAGCATACGCGCCAGCACAGGTGCTTTGCCTCCCGTTGAGAACGCCACCATAACCGGAGAACGATCGACAATAGAGGGCATTACAGCATTACCGGACTCGGCATCATCAACCACATTCACAAACAGGTTTTGCAGTTTTGCCTGACTGGCCACTTTTGAGTTGACCTCCGGATCATCCGTCGCAGCAATCACAAGACAGACGCCGTTCAGATCAGAAGGCTCAAAACATTTTTGCTGAAAGTTATGTTGTCCGGCAGTGATCAAAGCCATCAAGTCCGGATGAATATCAGGAGCAACCAGTTGAATATTGGCACCGGCATCATCCAGCAATCTGGCTTTACGCAGTGCAATATCCCCTCCCCCAACCAGCAGACAAGGACGATCACGAACTTCGAGGAATAACGGCAAATAATCCACTCGGGCCACTCTCTCTTCCAGTTATCATTATTGTTTCCAGAAAACGCTGTTTTAATGGCCTATCCAGAGCCTGAACACGTTTCTTTCCTATTAACAGCCATTCTATCAGTGAATGCTTATGCCTTAATAAGAAAAAATAATTTGATACTTATTCCATTCCTATTCGGTTTTCCCTAGCAGATCACCCGTACTGCAGTTCTTATAATCATCGCCGAATAATTCAAGACTGAATATCGAACAGTCTCACCTCTTTTTTATCAGGATCTGAATGAATAAAGCCGCTTTTATGAGTGCTTCTGCGGACAGGGAGTTTTTCAGTAAACTCTGGCGCCTAGCCCTGCCTGTCTCCCTGCAATCCATGATGTTTTCACTGCTCGGGCTCATCGATATCCTGATGGTTGGTCAGTTGGGCGAAACAGCCGTTGCTGCTGTAGGTCTGGGTAACCGAATCTTTTTCTTTAATCTGATTCTGACAGCTTCTTTGGGCAGTGGCATGAGCATCTTGGCCTCTCAGTTTATTGGCTCGGGCGACACCGCAGGCCTGCGAAGAACTCTGGTGCAGTCTCTATTGACGTCGGTACTGATCTCTTTGCCTTTCGTTGCCTTTTATATACTGTTGCCCGACGTAGTCATAGGACTGTCAACCCACGATCCTGAATTAACCCGGCTGGCAGTCGAATATCTTCTGATTACTGCGCCTTCCATTATTTGCACGGCTATTGTCGTACCACTGGAGGCGGCAATGAGAGCATCAGGTGACGCCCGAACACCAACGCGCGTGGGCTTCTATGCCATTCTGCTGAATGTATTCCTGAACTATGTCCTGATTTTTGGCCATTTCGGATTTCCTGAACTGGGTGTAGCTGGATCGGCCTGGGGTACAACCCTGTCGAGATTTTTCCAAACCGCGCTTTTGCTGTGGTACATCAACCAGTTCAGAAGTCACTTGATTCCGAAAAAAAAAGATGTTGAGTGGGGTATGAAAAAAAAGGACCTGGGTCGCTATTTCAAAGTCAGCGTACCTATCGTACTTCAGGATGGCTCCTGGGCTTTAGGACTGATCATTTACAGTATTATCTACGCCAGCATGGGTGTGAATGAGCTGGCTATCATGTCCGCCATTTCATCGATTGAAGCGATTCTGATTTCACTGTTTATCGGCTTTGGGGTGGGTGGTTCCATTATTCTGGGTCAGGAACTGGGTGCTCAGCGCTTTGACAAAGCCTGGCGGCAAGGCTGGATGATGCTGCTCATGTCTCCATTTATAGCCCTATTTATTGGTGCACTATTGATTGTCTTTCGAACCGATGTCGTCAGTCTGTTTGGTAAATTTCAAGGTTCTACCATGACGCTGGCGGAACAGGCCATGATCGTAGCCAGTCTTGGTTTGTGTATCCGGGTTATCAATCTGATGGGGATTATTGGGCTACTGAGAAGTGGGGGGGATGTCAAAGCCACCGCCATCATCAACATCGCTGCTATGTGGGGTATTGGTATCCCAATGGCCTGGCTGGCGGTTCAATGGGGTTTTCCGCTTTATATGGTATTTATCTTCAGCCTGTTCGAAGAACTGTCTAAAGCGATGATGGTGCTTTTCAGGGTGTTTTCACGACGATGGCTGAAAAATCTGGTTTCTGAACCTGTCACCCAGAGCACTTGAAGATGCTCTGGGTGACTGCAAATATCATTTATCAGGAGTACGTCGCTTCCAGGCCAGTCTTTATACCAATCGTGCTTTCTAACTACCGTAATGAGCATGGCAAGCTGGACGGCAGAACAAGGCGGAACGACGAGTAATAGCTAGCTATTGCGAGGAGTTCCAACGCAGGGCTGGTGTTCAGATTACCAGCGCAATAGCGTAGTTAGAGAATACGATGGGTATTACATCTGCTTCATTTCAGCTAACCACATTGGGCTTGTCTATCGCTGTCGTCACTGCCAGCAAGCTCGTGAGATTAACCTGTTCAGGCTATCGGCAGCAGGCAATGATTTTGACTGACAGGATCAAGAAATGGCGCCGGGCATGATACCCGGCCTTTTTCCAAACAGGTTAAGACCTTAAGTTTCGTAAATCCGGTTGAAGAGCTCTTCGGGAAGATGCTTTAACAAGTCCTGAATACAACGTCTCAATTTATCGTCATCCAGATATACCGCATTTGGCTCTCCCAGTGATTGCATGATTCGGGCAGGGTCAAAGCTGTATTGGAATCCAGAGCCTCTGGCAGCAGCAGTAACCGTTGGGCAGTTGATCACCACTGTGTTATTACAATCTCTTACAAAATAACCCATATCTTCCATTTTATAGATGCCGGTATCCAGAGAATTAAATATCTTCGAACTGTTCAGGTTGCGAGTCAGCGGAATGGGTTGAACCAGAGCCCAGTCAGCCTTATCCCTATAGTCATAGAGCGCTTTTTCCAGGCAGCCCACCACATGATTCGCAGCCTCCCTATTAATCTTTCTCTGCTTGTTCACTCTTGGACATTTCTTTAACTCCTCTTTAGCCAGAGTCAGTAATTTCTTCGGATTAACTGGCAAAATCACTGTATTTTTTTCGGTCGCATCGCCTTTCCCTTCAAAAGGAGCAGCCACTCTGGCTAAGCGGGGAATATCCAGTTTTCCTGCAGCAGGATCCCACTTCCACTCCGAATCAATGCCTCGGGAACTCATCAGTTTTTCCAGATAGGGCACTTTGAAAGTATGCCCTTCCAGAAGCTGGTTTCGGCTCCGTACTCTATCAATAGTGGATGGAATATCCCTTCGTACCAACTGCTTCTGATAGTAGTCATTCATTGCCTCCTCTGCCTTGCGCCCATAGTCTGGGTGTCCAAGCAACATGGGAAGCTGAGCAATAACCGCCGAAGGTTCAAAAGCTTGATAATCAAACAGCATCTTTCCCAGCATGGAACAATAAGCCTCTTTTGAAAGCTTGTTGTGCCCCTCCTGCAAAATATGGAAAGAGTTTAACAACTGATAGCCCAGCGTTGAAAAAGCCTCACTCCTTTTCTTCTTAAGTACTTCGAGATCGACTTTCTTCTTATCCTTCTCAACAACATGAATAGGTCGGGTAGCATTTTTACAGAACAAATCCACAAGCCGGACCAGTTGTTCATCTTCTTTCTTGCTCAGCTCACCTTCCGCTTTATGTTCCAGCGCATATCTGATGGGCTGATGAACATAGCCCAATTCAGGAATCGCAAAGTCATCTTTTACATCCAGGTCAAGGTCCAGTTTGTCATCAAGATGCTTAATAAATTCGTTGATCAAAGGGGTTCTCACATCTTTGGGTAACCCCTTGCGGAATGCCTTAGCAACATTTCTTTTTTTATCAGATTCAGAACGCCCTTTTTCTATCCAGACATCACTGGAAACATTTCCCGCCATATCGGTTAGCATGTTTTTAACACCCGTTTTCATGGACTGAAAATATTCCGTCCAGGTTTGGCCATGGGCAGCTTTAAGATGATCAGGCAGACTATCACGGGGAATCTGTCCTATGATGCTCTCTCGATGGGCTTCTGGGACTTCTGCCAATGCCTGCTCCAATGCTCCTGGTGATAACTTAGCCAGAGCCTCAGCCACCGATGACAATTTTACGTTTTCAACAATGGCATTCACATCTTCAGTGGGGAGGGATTCAATGGCAGCGGCCAGAGCATCACTGGACATCCGCTGAATCATACCTGCCATGTTTTCTTCGGGTATATGTTTGATGGCCTCCGCCAATTCTTCATCGGAAAGACTGCCCAACCTGGCCTCAACCAGCTGTTTAGGGACTTCAGCCAGTACTGCCTGCATTAAATCAGGCCCGACCTCACTCATCATCCAACTCTGGCTCTCAACGGGAACCTTTGCCAGTAACTGATTGAGCTCTCCATCTTCAGCTTTGGAAAGCAACTGCATCCGACGACTTTCAGGAACATCGCGCAACAGCTTTGACCACTCGCCATCCTTTGCAGTCAGCAATGCCTTCTGTAAATTATCAGGATTCAAGGCCAGATCAGGCTCACCCCCTGTTTTTGGCAGATGACGATTGATAAGTGCCTGAAGCTCATCTTCAGGTGCATCCTTGAGTAAAGCCTCAGACACATGATCCATGGCGACGGACTTTAAAGCGGGCAGAGTTTCCTGAAAAGGCAGCTCTTTCAACGTTTCAGCTGCATGCGGATTGTTCGCCACTATCTGCCTTTTAACCTTGGCCGACGTATGCTCCCAGACAGAACTCATAAAGGCAGGATCGCTGGCCATCTTCATTCCAGTTTCCACCACAGGCATGAACTCGTTCAACAGCTCAGACAGTTCTTTGGAACCCGACATTTTCATGACCGAAGCCATTAAACCAGAGCCCGCTCCCATAATGGCACTCACCATTTCAGAACGCGGCAGCCGTGATGTTGCCAATCCCAGCATGGAAAAACGATCTTTCTTTTCTTCAGCCTCTTGTTGCTCACCCGGGGTCACTTCGTCCATTCTGGAGACAACAGAAGGGGGTTGTTTCTGCTCTTTTGAGGGGTTGATTTTCTGTGGGGCATCAACAGAGCTACCTGACATATCCTTTACTTTTGCAAGCTCTACGGGCACAAGGGTTGCTTCTTCATCTTCAACAACAACGGGGTCACTGGTATCTGATTCTGGCTTCCAGGGATCTTTAATACCCCCCTCTTCCAGTTCTCCCAACCCGGATCGTATGGTCATCTCCTGGTCATAGGTCTGGAGCGTTTTATCCGCCAGGATTTTTAAATCTTGTACACGACCAAGATCAGGCAAAACCAGAACAGACCGATTACTGAGATAGACGGCACTGGCACCGGGCCCATCCAATATAACCGTGATGGGTTGTGCCCTCTTTTCATTCAGATAACGGCAAACTTCTATTTCTCTGTCACTGCGCCCACTGGTTGGAACACTGGCCGCAGGAGTGGCTGCCGCTTGATGACTTTTAAGCGCCATATGAGCCAACCGGTATTGATCATCGAATACATCTTGCCAATGTTCTTTTTCCAGAGTATGTAACTTCTTTGCGGACTTAATCAGTTTCTTGAGGGGTAATCTGACTGAGGAACCCTGCTTCTCCAGCTGAGAGGCCAGTTTGAAATGCTCTCCCACCAGCCAGTCGGTCAATGTTTTCTTTGCCTTGAAACGGCGACTCAAAATACCTTCAAGTTCGCTAAGCGTAAAACCATCAATCTCTACTTTTACACAGCGGCTGGCCATAGCTTCCGACATTTTTTCACGGCCACTGTAGGTGGAGGGATTAATGGTCGCCAGCAGTTTGAAGCCTGGTGTAGGCTCACCCCCTAGAATTTCGTTGAATAGCCCTTCAAGATAACGACTGGGTAATGTATTCAGTTCACTGATCACCAGTTTGGAACCTTTATTCATAGCTCGCTGGGTCATTTCTTTCAATTCATCCCAGTTTTCCGGACTGGCATTGATCCGCTCAAAAGCCGGATCTTCCCCTTTTGAAACCATCCAGAACGGTAACAGAATATCCAGCAGAGCATCTTTTCCCCGTCCCGCTTCACCTTCAATAATGGTGGCTCGCTTGCCCCCGGTTTTTTCCAGTTCCTGCCAGACTTTCATAGCCAGGGATTTTACCGAGGGCGCATCAAAGTCAAATTGACCGCCCCGGTGGGATTCCTTCATTTGCTGGTAAAACGCGTTAAACGTTTCTGCTTTTTGTTCAACCGGTGAAAAATCGCAATTATAATTTTTCATATACCAGTGTTTTAAAGCCCTGGCTTCACGGGCCTGCTTTTTGCCTACTTCACCTTCAAGACACTGAGCCATGGATTCCCAGATAATGGCATTAAGGGCTTGTTCCGAAGGAGCTGTCCCTTCAGGACAGAACCCGCGAATCCTGGCAATGATGTCTTTGATATCTCTGGGACCAAAGGTGTGTGCAGGTAACACCCTTTGATAATGATCATAAAGCCGGGCTGTGGTGGCGACCGCATGATCCAGAAGTTGTGACGGCCATGCCTTAGGTAGACCGGGACGAATGATCGACTCCGTCAATACAGAATGATTGATCTGCCGGAAGAACATGGGCAACACATGTTTACGCATTTCAGGATCAATCATCCTGCCATCATAATTTTCTGGATTACCGGTCATGATGACCCGGTGTTTGTCCGTCAGTTCGATCACCTGCCCGAGAATATTCAGTACCGGAGGTTTTCTGGACAAACCTATCAATGGCTGAAGGACACCCGCTTTGACCAAATTGGCTTCATCCAGGATCAAAACCGGCGGGTTTCTCATTCTGGCCCACTTCATAATGGGTCCGTCAGAGAATTTCATTTCATTATCCTGAAGCTGACTGACCAGTTCGGCACATTCATCTTCAAGACCCAATGGAACCAATATCTTGTTCAAAGCCTTGATCTTGTCACGATCAAAAGTAATTTGAACAGAGTCACTCTGTTCAGGCGTCTTAGTCACCTGACACAGGGCTGCCCAAAGAGTGCTGCTGGCGGCGGAGAATTTCAGTTTGTCTCTGGTAATCACTACCGGCTTGGCAACCAAAACATCTGAGCCAAATAGATCTTCCTGCTTATGCTCAGGGCTTAATGAAGCCACGATCGGTTCTGATGCATCGGTGTATCGACTGGCAAAGGCTTTGGCCACGGCCTGCGCTGTGAAGGTTTTACCGGTTCCCGCCTCTCCCTTAATCATGATCATGGGATTGGTTTCCAGCCTTTCCAGAATACGTGCTACCCGGCGCTTTTGACGAAACTGACTGTCTCTCCTCTGGATCAGGGAGTCACAAAGATCATTGAAGTCGACCTCAAGCAAGGCTGGCTCAAAGTATATTTTGAGTAACTCAGTCATCTGTTCCGGGTGGCCCATCACCCCCTTTTGACTGAGTTCACAGGCCAGCTGCGCTGCCTGAATATGAACCGGTGTCGTTTTATCAACGCGCTTTTCCAGGCCTGCTGCCAGCAGAGCATTGTAAATACGTCCTTGCAGATCACCGTCATAGGACAGCAATGGAGGCCTTTCTGTCATCCTGCAGCCAAGATGTCTGGACAATACTCGCTGTTGAGATGCCGGGACCAACTGAATCAGTTCTTTTGCCATTTCACTGCTGAAGTTCGTTCCATAGCTTTCAGCTGAAGGAAGACAACCCGGACTGAAATATCGAGCCAGTTCCCAGTAGCTTTCCTTCAGATCTTGCGATCTAACCCTTGGGTGTTTCTCAAGCCAGCTACGAACGCCATGAACATCTACCCGCTTTGGACCGCCTTGCCCATAATGTTCACCAATCGCAGTTTTAACAAAGCCATAAACGTTGGGAACAAGACGATATTCTTTTGCCAGAAGATCGTTGAGCGCTTTTTGCCAGTGATAGTTTGTTGCGATCGGACTGCAGTCACTTTTTCTTTCTCGCTCGACTTCACTAACGACCTTCTCAAGAAAAGCCTTGTTCACTGCTGGAAGATTATCAGGAAATTCGCGGTGGCGACTTCTGGGAATACTCTTCATCAGATGCAGAATATCAATGACTTTCTTCAAGGACTCCTGGCTGCAACCTGTCTCTTCAGCTACTTGCTCTGCCAACTGACTGGCATTAACCGACTCAAGGGTCGAATCCTTACTGACGACAGACGACCATAATCCCGGAAGTTGGGCCTTACCCGGCATGGGACATTCCAGCTGTAAATCTGGCACGTCAATTCGCCGACCATTCAAATAAATATAGGGAGGTCGAGTGATCAATGTTTCCAAAAACAAGGCAACTTCTGGATTGGTTTCAAGCCCCATCAACCTGATCGCTTTTCCCTGTTGAATAGCCTGCATGAGCGGTGAAAAAACTTCTCTGAATGACATCCCTTTCTGACTGCCCATAGGTGTAGTAGCCAACAAAGTGTTGGGATCAGTCTTGGAAGTAATCACATATTCAAATACATTGTCTTCAAATACATTGTCTTCAAATACATTGTCTGCACCGGCTTTCAGCTCAGGTGGCTCAACCTGAACTGGTCGAACAAAACGGGAAAGGGATAGTGCGTCAGGCAGATCACAACCTTTGCAAATAGTCAGAGAGGGCTTGGGATTCAGGCTTTCAAGACGCTTGAGCAGCTGAACCCACTGAAATTCCTCCAGCGAACTTGTCACCATCACAGTGCAAGGCAATTTATCCTGAACCAGAGAAGCAAAAGTGTCACAATGTTTTAACTCACCTTTAGCCAGACTGACATCTGAAGTTAAACGATCAAAATATTGCTCATTGACACAGACATAAGGCTGCCCCTCTACACCGGGAGTGAGCTTATCCAGCCTTTCATTAATCTTTTCAAAATGGGTGACTGATCGCGAGAACTTCAGCGTCTTGGGAAGGGACACCCACTTACCGTTGGCCCAAAAACCTTTTTCACGGTATGCAGTGGCCAGTGCACGCTCAAAAGCTGGGTCATCCCAGGGTGCATTCACCAGGTTTCGATACGCTGCATCCTCCGGGAGGCCGTCCAATACCCCTTCCTTGAACTCCACTGAGCCTGACGGAGAAATGTGGATACCTCCGAACAAATAGGCATGCCAGCTACCTGCAGCATCATGAAAATTGAGATCTAAATACGTTTCGCTCACATCGGAAGCGTCTGCAAACCCTTCTTCATTATCATCCAGATCATCTACATTGAGCTCGTCGTGATCATTAAGGATCAACTTCTGATCAATCCCTGTAAGGTCTCTAACACCCAGATCATCAACACGCCTCCAGAAATCAGGTCCCGGGTTGTATGGGCTGCTTTCCAGCATACTTTCGTTCACAAAAGCCGAAACCGTGATATTCGGACCTAATATGCGCCCCTGGTAGCGGGGCGGATCATCAAACAGTTCGTTTAATGAGGCCATCTGAACAGGCGTCAGCTTCTGGAAATCAATCACCAGAGTCATGGGCTCATCCTCGTACAAACGCCCTGCACTGGTTTCAAGACCTTTTTTCGGGTCACAGGTTACCGTCCGAATGAGGTCATCTTTGTCGAAATCACCCGGTTTGGTGATGTGTACAACAGATCCCCTTGGCTGACTGCTGCGATAATGACGGAGAACAGCCTGCCGCTCTTCATCGTTCTTGACGAAATAAGCCCCTGAGGTGGATTTAGTGTGTCCCTTAAATGTATCAATGCCTTTGTCGTCCACCACAACGACGACAAAGTCGCTAAGCAGCCGCGCTTCTTCCCGTCTCTTTTTTCTCGCTGTACCAATAACAGGAATGATATCCAGCAGTTGAAAGCGCACACTTTCTGCTCTGGGGCCTTCCTTACCCACCGAAGGCTCTGAAGCAACCTGGGAAAGCACTCCCATGAAATCTGTTACTTTTGCCATTTTGCATTCCTGAGACCGATTGACCTGATAGGGTTATCGACAGGCAAAAGCGTTTTAAACATGGGAAATGATGCGCAGCGTGAGAGCTGACTTGGGAAGGGACAGGCCTGCAAGACTGCAGACCTGCTTTTCAAACTGAATTATTTACCCAGAGCTGTGACGCCACCCATATAAGGCTGAAGTACTTCCGGGATATTAATGGAGCCGTCTTCATTCTGGTAATTTTCCAGAATGGCCACCAACGTTCTGCCAACAGCCAGGCCTGATCCGTTCAGAGTATGCAGCAGTTCCGGTTTACCGGTGTCCGGGTTACGGAAGCGGGCCAGCATACGGCGAGCCTGAAAGTCCAGACAGTTACTGACAGAAGAAATCTCACGGTATTTACCCTGACCCGGCAACCAGACTTCCAGATCATAAGTCTTGGTCGCACCAAAACCGAGATCACCGCCACAGAGAGCTACTACACGATAGGGCAGTCCCAGCTTCTGCAGAATAGCCTCAGCATGACCTGTCATTTCTTCCAGTGCCTCAAAGGATTTTGAAGGATGAACCACCTGAACCATTTCAACTTTCTCAAACTGATGCTGGCGGATCAAACCACGAGTATCACGCCCATGACTGCCTGCTTCGCTGCGAAAACAACAGGAATGTGCAGTCAGTTTTAGAGGTAGCTCCGCTTCATCCAGAATACTTTCACGAGCCACGTTGGTCAGCGTCACTTCGGATGTCGGAATCAGGTAGTATGACTTTTCTGCTTCAGCACACTCGGTCTTGAACAGGTCTTCGCTGAACTTTGGCAGCTGGCCAGTACCCAGCAGAGCCGTATCATGGACCAGTGCCGGAGTATTCACTTCTTCATAGCCATGTTCATCGGTCTGAACATTCAGCATGAATTGCGCCAGGGCACGATGCAGGCGAGCAATTCCACCCCGCATCAGTGTAAAACGTGCACCAGACAGCTTGGCGCCGGTTTCAAAATCCAGACCCAAAGGCTCGCCCAGATCGACGTGATCCTTGATGTCGAATTCGAAATCAACCGGAGTCCCCCAGCGACGCACTTCAACGTTGTCCTCTTCGTCATTCCCTTCCGGTACAGACTCATGAGGCAGGTTGGGCACACCCAGCAGCAGATCATTCAGTTCTACCTGCAAGGCTGACAGTTCGTGCTCGGACTCTTTGACCTCTGCAGAGAGCTGGTCCATACGGGCCTTGAGCTCGGAGATATCACCGCCCTGGGATTTGATCTTGCCGAATTCCTTCGAACCGGACTTACGTTCGCTTTGCAGCTGTTCGGTGTGAATCTGCAGGGACTTGCGACGCTCTTCCAAAGCGTTCAGTCTTTCTACATCCAGCTCAAAATGCTTTTTACGAAGCAATGCAGCCACTTCATTGAGGTTGCTGCGAACGTATTTGGGATCCAGCATGTGAATTCCGTAACCTTATGTCTTGAACAATTCTAGTGGTCCTGAATCAGGACGAGTGCGAAGATCCTGAACGAACCTCCGTGAAGCACCAATAATAAGGAAAGTCTGCAAATTCACAAGGGGCAGGCCCTTTAATTACGGAAATTGTTTACTGAGGAAACAGAATACTTATGCATAGCTGGTCAAATGGACTGTCGAGCCTGTTAATAAAGGATGACCTCTGGCCAGTTTTACAGAGCCCAGCGAATCCCCTGATACCCCAGCCAGGTACCCAGCAAACACAGCAACACACTACCCACCCCATAAGCCAGTGCTGTGAGCAACTGATCGGATTGAAGCAGTCTCATTAAGTCCAGTGAGAAAGTCGAGAACGTGGTGAGAGCCCCCAGAAAACCGGTCATAACAAATATTTTCCAGGCAGGTGGTAACATGGCTTTTTCTACCAGCAGATACCAGCAAACGCCCATGATAACCGAGCCCACCAGATTAACGGTTAATGTCGGATAATGATGCAGATGTGGATTACGCGTCAGAACAAAGAGTTCATAGATAAATGCTCTTAGAACGGCTCCCAATGCGCCACCTGCAGCAACGGCGATCCAGTGTGTAGCTTGCATCTTAACTCCTGTCAGTTTTCTGGCAACAGCCTTGCCCACAAGTTCATCAAATCAAGACCTCTAACCTGAAGCTGTATGGAACAAAGCCCACCCTATAAGGTGAGATACACGCCAAGATACCATGAGCGATTCCTCATTAGCAGTAGGGTACACTGCAGAGGTAACAACAATTAGCCTCAAAGATTGGACAGGTTGCGCTGACCTGCTTCAATGATATCGGGTATCTTGAATACCTAACCAGATACTCATCTTTCTTTCCATCATCGAACACATTTAAAGCCAATGAAACATCGTTCAGAAGTTGATATTTTCAATGAGCAATGGCACTGCTACCAATGTCTGGTAGACAAGAATGTTATGGGTCATCAGCAGCTGATAGAGGCTGCTGCCCGGGCCGCCAAAAAACACTTTTCCAATAAGAACATACACCTTCTTGATCTGGGCTGTGGCGATGCTTCAGTAACTAAAAAGATAACCCGAGATCTCTCACTGAGCTCTTATACTGCTGTAGATCTTTCGAAATCTGTTCTGGCTATGGCTAGGAAGAATATGACCAGACCCGGCGTTGAAACCCACTTTGTCCTTAACAATATCTTCGAGTCCTTGCCAGTTAAAGAGTCTCACAACCTGATATTCAGTAGCTTCGCTATTCATCATGGTTCTCTGGAAGAAAAACAGGCCCTTTTCTCAGAAGTCAGAACCAAGGCAGAACCTGGCTGTCTGTTTTTAATGATTGATTCCATAAGACTCAAGGACCAGAACAGAGAACAATACCTTGAAAATGTCAGCCGCTATTTCAGAAGCATTAAGGGGTTGAAAGGCAACTGGCAGGACTCTGTTCTGGAACACATCAGCCAGTTTGATTTCCCGGAAAGTATTAAGCAGTTTCGTGAAATCGGTGAGCAGGCTCAATGGCAACTGACTGATCACCACATACTGGAAGAACGGCCTGAATTTCCTGCAGCCTTGCTGGTCTTTCAGGCTATCGAAGCAAAATAATCACAATCCGGATTAAGTTCTCTCACAACGGGTACAGCCCTGCGATATCGCAATGAACTTGTCGAAGTGCCTACCCAGCATCCTTCGACAGGCTCAGGATGAACGGAGTCTATCGCTACTGCCTTCTCCGCTTCGGGCTTTGCTGATCCCATTCAGCCAGTTTCTCAAGTTTCTCACGAATTTTGATTTCCAGACCACGATCATTGGGCTGGTAATACTTTCGGGCTTCCATATTTTCTGGAAAATAACACTCGCCCGCCGCATATGCTCTGGACTCGTCATGGGCATAACGGTATTCAGCACCGTAACCCAAAGACCCCATCAGTTGGGTGGGCGCATTTCTGAGGTGATTCGGTACTTCAAAGGAAGGGTTGCCTTTTACATCGGCCATCGCCGCTTTCCAGGCCAGATAGACGGCATTACTCTTGGGTGCACAGGCACAATAGACGGTGGCATGTGCCAGAGCCAGTAAGCCTTCCGGATTACCCAGACGCTCAAACGCCTGCCAGGCATTCATGGTGATTTCCAGAGCTCTGGGATCGGCATTACCAATGTCTTCACTGGCAATGGCTACTAACCTGCGGATAATGTAGAGCGGGTCTGCACCGCCATCAACCATTCTGGCGGCCCAGTAAAGTGCAGCATTAGGGTCTGAACCTCGCACTGATTTGTGAAAGGCTGAGATCTGATCGTAAAAAGCGTCACCGCCCTTGTCAAAGCGCCGGCCGCTGTCTGCCAGGATTTCTGTTACCGTGGTCGCTTTTATAAGACCGCTCTCACTGAGATCCGCCGCGACTTCCAGAATGTTCAGTACTCGCCTGGCATCTCCATCACCATATCGAACCAGAATGTCCTCAGCCTCTGGTTCAAGAGAAACAGGACTGTCTTTAAAACCACGCTCATCAGACAAAGCCTGATGAAGCACCTCTCTGAGCGCATCGTCTGCCAAGGGTTTTAACACATAAACCCTTGCCCTGGAGAGCAAGGCGTTATTCAGTTCAAAGGAAGGATTCTCGGTGGTCGCACCGATAAAAGTAATCGTGCCGTCTTCAATGTGAGGCAGAAACGCATCCTGCTGGGATTTGTTAAAACGATGCACCTCATCCACAAACAGGATGGTTTTCCGCTGACGGGTCATCTGCTCATCGCGAGCTCTGCCAACGGCTGCACGAATATCTTTTACACCAGAGAGCACGGCAGACAGTGTCTCGAAATGAGCGTCACAGACTCCGGCAACCAAACGGGCCAGAGTGGTCTTGCCTACCCCGGGAGGTCCCCAGAAAATCATGGAATGAATGGCACCCTGCTCCAGTGCTTCTCGCAGAGGTTTGCCTCTGGCCAGAATATGCTCCTGACCCAGGTATTCGTCCAGATTACGAGGCCTCATGCGTGCAGCAAGAGGTTCATATCGGGATGACTCTTCGTCAAACAGACCTGCAGAATACAAAGTTAACCCCGGGTCTCATCTATTACGTCAAAGCCTTTGGGAGGTTTCACCTCGAACAGGTCGTCATTCACCTGCCCGTTCTCCTTGACCTCTGAAAACAGAATTCTGCGTTTGCCACCCAGAGAATCTGACAACTCAATGGAGGTCAGCGTTCCCTGTCGAAAATCAATGTTCAGCTTTTCAAAAAGATCCGACTCTGCTTTCGGGGTCAGGGTGAATTTCTCATTCCGGTCCTTGCTGTAAACAGACACATTGTACTGCTTCAACAACTCCCGGGCATTACCCGTCAACAACTGTGCCGGTGTGTTAGCCATACGGGCATCCTGTTTCTGGATGATCACCTGTTGCAGGTCACTATCCACCATCCAGACTTTGCTGCCATGAGCCACAATTTCCTGTTTGTAAGGTTCAGTGGTCACCCAGCGGAAAAGGTCAGGACGCTTCATCTGCATCTCACCTGATTCAGTCTGGCTACGACCATCCGAAGAAATCGCATCCTGCTGGAAATGAGCGGTCAGACTTTTCAGGGCTTCCAGCTTTTCAGCCAAAGAGTGAGAGGCTTTTTCGTCATTCAGTCCTTTGCTGACATCAACGCTTTTAACGGGTTGCTCAGTCAGCATAACAGGTGCAGGCTGCTCCTGAGGGGCTGCCAACAACTGCGAAGAGAAACTAAAAACAGCTGTCATTACAGCTACTTGGGAGATTTTCTTAAACACTCAACTTCAATCCTTCACGGGAGGTGGTGCAATCACCTCACGATTACCATTATGGCCTGCCGGACTCACAACTCCGGCTGCTTCCATTGCCTCTATCATACGCGCAGCCCGGTTGTATCCGATCTTTAATTTACGCTGTACTGACGAAATAGAAGCCCTCCGGCTTTCAGTCACAAATGCGACGGCCTCATCATACAGGGCATCTTTCTCGGAATCTTCATCCAGTCCACCACTGAAGGCACTGCCATCAGAAGCAGACTCTACACCATTGAGGACTTCTTCCACATAATCAGGCTCGCCCCGCTTCTTCCAATCTGCGACAACCCGATGGACTTCATCATCGCTGACGAAAGCACCATGAATACGAATGGGAACACTGGTACCCGGCGGCAGGTAAAGCATATCACCATGGCCCAGAAGCTGTTCGGCTCCCCCCTGATCAATAATGGTACGGGAGTCAATTTTACTGGATACCTGAAAACTGATCCGGGTAGGAACATTCGCCTTGATCAAACCAGTGATAACATCCACCGAGGGGCGTTGTGTCGCCAGAATCAAATGAATACCGGCAGCACGGGCTTTTTGAGCAATACGGGCAATCAGCTCTTCTACCTTTTTGCCAACAATCATCATCATGTCAGCAAACTCGTCCACCACCACCACAATGAAAGGCAGGGATTCCAGCTCTGGAGCCAGGTCGCCCAGAGTCAACGCTTCGTAGAAGGGGTCACGAAGAGGCTCACCGGCAGCCGCAGCGTCCTTCACTTTTCTGTTGTAACCGGCAATATTCCGAACGCCCAGAGCCGCCATCAACTTGTATCGACGCTCCATTTCCGCCACACACCAGCGCAGTGCGTTAGCGGCTTCTTTCATGTCAGTCACTACAGGTGAGAGCAAATGAGGAATGCCGTCGTAAATAGACAGTTCCAGCATTTTCGGGTCAATCATGATCAGGCGAACTTCTTCCGGGCCTGATTTAAATAACATGGACAGCAACATAGCATTGACGCCCACTGACTTACCGGAGCCAGTAGTACCCGCCACCAGCAGGTGTGGCATTTTTGCCAGATCCACTACCGCCGGCTGACCGGCAATATCATGTCCAAGAGCGAGACTGAGTGGAGAAGAAGCCTCATCGTAAACTTTGGAGGCAATCAACTCAGCGAAAAATACCGTTTCCCGGTCATCATTGGGAATCTCAATACCCATCACGGACTTACCTGGAATCACTTCCACTACCCGAACACTGACAACAGCAAGAGAACGAGCCAGGTCTCTGGCAAGGTTTGAAATCTTGCTGGCCTTCACACCTGGAGCAGGCTGAATTTCATATCGGGTAATCACCGGCCCCGGATGCACAGCAACGACGACAGCTTTGACACCAAAGTCTGCCAGCTTGGCTTCTAATAAACGAGAGACTACTTCCAGTTCGTCCTGGTTAACACCGCTACCATGATCTTTGACCTGATCCAACAGCCCTACGCCCGGAAGCTCACCTTCTGGAGGAATCTCAACCGCCTCTTCTTTCTGGGCCACTGCAATCTTGCTTAACTTTCTGGGTTTAATCTCCGGCTCAGGGGCAGGCAGAACAACCACTGGTTCCTGACGCCCCCTGGAGGCCGTAATTGCCGGCTCAAGAACAGGCTCAGATTCTGGTTCAGGTTGGGATACTTCAAACGTTTCACGATCCAGCTCTCGCTGTTCTTTCCAACGGGTGATTCGTGACTGAACCGTTTCAACCAGCCAGACACTGCCCTGACCCAATCTGGCCAGGATTCTCTTCAAAATACGGCCACTGGCATCCAGTACACGAAACCAGGAAAGATGGGTATAAAGCGTGAAACCGATCAAGAAAATAGCTAACAAAATCAAGCTACTGCCAATGGTATTAAAGGCAGGAAGTGACTTGCTCATGATCAGCTGACCCAGGATACCGCCGCTTTGTGCTGGCAGGTTACGACCCAAATTTTCCATATGAATCGCAGCCAGTGCAGCGCCCGTGGCCAAAGCCAACAGTAAGCCCAATGAACGTAAAACAAACCAGGTTGGCTGCCAACTCCAGGCCGTGTAACGGTGCTGAAAAACTAGAATGGTTTTGATCATCAGCAGCACAGGAATCCACCAGGCAAACACACCAAACAGAGAGAACAGGACATCACTGAACCAGGCGCCTGCCTGACCGGTACTGTTAGCCACTTGGCCTTCAAAGCCAGCGTAACTCCAACCGGGGTCTGTTGGGCTGTATGAAAACAGCGCCAATGCCGTAAAAGCAGCCAGCACCAGCAGGAAGAGCATACCCGCTTCTCTAAACCTGAGTGCTAAAGCACTGGCTTCTGCAATCCCTTCTCCAGCAACTGAATCGCGAATACCCGTTATGGCTTTAGGTACCGGTTTTTCTTTTGCGGCTCGTTTACGCTTTTTGGTGATCGTTTCCGACATTCGATTCCCGTTCAATCTCCTGACAGCCTTGATATAAAGATATTACTTCAAGATACCATGCTCAATGTGGCATAGGCTACGCAAGGCTATAGCTCTCAAAACCCCGCTCCGGATCAAAACCTTCTCTCAACAACATTTGTCGTTTACCAAGATCCATCATCAGGGTCACTAAAGTGCCTCCATTCCCGGTCAACTCATGATAGCTGTAGGCTCTTAGGACTGGAAAGGGTTTTTCATTATTATCAAGCAGTTGCCTCATTGTCTTAAGGTTCAGTTCAGGATTATACAGTAATGTTTCCTGCAGTCTTTTGAGCCGGGTCTCAGTACAGGGTCTGGAAGACGTGGGTTGCGCCTGGCCTGACTGAAGATAGTGATTAGTGTGCAAGTATGAGTCTTGCTCGGTTGACTGAAACCAGGGTTGATCAGGAGACAATTCCACAGCCAGTGTTTCTGACTGGTCAGACACCATAATATGACTGGCCTTCCCTGCTCCATGTTCTTCGATCAGTAATCGGGCTTCCTGAAGACTTTGGGACTCCAGCAAGGCTCTTAAAAGAATATGAACGGGTAACCCCGTCAGTTTTTGCTTAGCGGGCAGAATATTCAAACAGACACCCAGACCAGCTGAATTCATTCCGATTTTGGCCAGCATGCCGGGTTCCGTCATGGTCAGGAATCGATGGCCATTTTCCAACTCAATATCTGCCAGAGCCAAATGACCTTCCAGTGCTTCAGCCCAATCCCAGTTCTGTCCTGCCAACCCCAGCTTCGGAAAAGCAACAGAAGAGCACTCAACAGGGGAAGACATCAACTCACTGCGGGCATTAATACAATATATCCAGAAAGGCTCAACCCCTGCAGCAGCTGCAATAGCATCCATTTCCTCTTTATAATGGGGTCTGAATGACAGGACCTTCTGCATCAGCAGATGAACATGCGACTCTAGCTTTCCCCTGTCTGTCAGAAAACGTGACCGGTAGTAGTCCAGCACTTCGCTGATGTCTTCGCGCATCTGCTCGCCATGGATATGCCCCCGGTTTTTTGCTGATCCATTTAGCACCAGTTTTTTCATCATTATGAGTCCCGAAATGTCCCGATTCAGTAACAACCAACTGCTCAGTGGGCTTCTGTTGACGCTGCTGGTATCCGTTCTTGTGCCGGTTTCCGTGGAAGATAACACAATAGGCGGTCAAATTTTCTCACTCCTCATTATTGCCTCATTGATGACGGTTCTGGCAAGACTGACTGAAAATCAGATTAAAGTACGTCGCTGGCTGCAGATCACCGGTCTATCTCTATTAGCTATTCGTATTCTGATTGGGCAAGGAAATACCCCACTCTGGGCAGATACAGCCAGTCTCATGCTGGTCATATTGTTTCAGCTGGCACTGATGGTGTTATTAATGGGGCATTTGTTTTCAGACGAAGGTCTGAACGAGAAACTGTTGGCGGCTATTAACTTTTATTTTCTGACCGGAATCACCTTTGGTTTTATCTACACTCTCCTCAACCTGGTGTTACCTGGCGCTTTTGACTTTCCGAGTCATGGCACCTACGACTGGCCAGACTTTATCTATTTCAGCTTTATCAATCTGACCACACTGGGGTATGGAGATATTACTCCGGTCGCCTCGATCGCCAAAAGTCTGGTCGTTATCGAAGCGGCCATTGGAGTATTAAGCCCTACTATTATGATTTCACGGTTTGTTCGTCCGGCTACCTGAGACCGGGACAGGGCGATCGGCCAGGTGGCGACTGAGCCCCAAATAACGTTCAGAATGCCTGATCATGAAAAACCAGGGCATCTCTCACTCTCCCAACAAACGGATACTGCAGACAGCTTGGAAGAACATCCAAATCACATAATTTCAGGGTTTGCCCCTATGTCAAAATCCTCAGCAGAGAGTATCTTTAAATCTTAAGTTTTTAATCGATTCTCAGGAAATCCCATGACTACTTCCGTTCACGGTCGCAAGTTACTCAACCTTCTTCAGGAGCTGCCTCAGCCCATCGAAAAATCCGCGCTGCTGGCACAGATGACTGAACGTTTTGGTGCCCAGGCTGTTTTCCACACTTGTTCTGAGCAGGGTCATAGTGCACAGAGTCTGGTCGAACTGTTTCTTAAAAAAGGAAAACTGCTTCAAAATCAGGAAGGTATCAGCCACTCTGGATGTTCATGTAAAGGACACTGATTTTTTTGCCTAATCATTCGTGTTCACGGCTTTGCCGTTAGAGCCCTGAACACTTCCCTTCCCCATTATCCTTTTAAAAGGATTCACCTCAATTTCATGCTTGACATAAAACAATGAGGTTATAATCTGGAAGCATGGCTAGATTGTCAGGCCATGACAGTATTGAGCCATTCATTGATTCGTTTTTTGACTTACCGAATGTGTTGATGGGTCAATTCATAAAAACCAGAATATTCAGGAAGTGATTCCGAAACGGCCAAGAGCGATAGAAATAATATTCAGGAATCCTCAGTATTAAAGGACAAAGAAAATATTTCATGGGAATCTGCAACCGTGGGGTTGGCATTTTAACATCTAAGAATCGAAGCAACATTTTACGCATCACTGATGCCGAAATGTTCCTGATAGATAGCCCTGTGCAATAAGCCTGAATTTGAATAATGATGCTGTCCAATACCTGGCCGGGCATACCTGATGCCTCGTACCCGGGTTACAGTCAGCCTTGAGAAAATCGGAGACCTATTTACCATGCAACAGAATAAACTGTTTGTAGGTAACCTTCCTTTCAACAGTAATGAAAGTGACCTCCAAGAAGCCTTTGAGCAATTCGGTGAGATCGATGAAATCCATGTCATTACTGACAGAGACACTCGCCGCTCCAGAGGGTTTGCCTTTATTACCTTTTTCGAAAGCAGTGATGCTGACTCGGCACTGTCCATGGATGGTAAGGAAATGAACGGCAGACCCCTGCGTGTTAACTTTGCAACAGAACGCAGTGGTGGAAAGCGCCGGAATCAAAACTCACCAAAAAACAATGCCTGACTGAATCATTGGATTGAACTGAATGCTTCTCTTTCATTACTAAAGCCCTGAAAGATGAGACGACTAATGCCTCTGGAAAGGCAATGAAGGGCCAGCGAAGTCCTTTTTTAGCATCCTTGCCAAAAGGCTTGGTCTATTTTTTCTCCAGATTTTTCTTCAACACTTCCTGCTGAAGTTTTATCTGTTCCATTTGCATTCTTTGCAGTTCTTGCTGATTCAACTGCTGCTGCATCTGCTGTTGCTGAAAAGCACTGGGATCACGAAAATCCGGGATAGGAACTCTTGACTGGTTGGAACAGTTTTTATCCTGAGCAAGGCTAAGAAGGTGATTATAGCGCTGACGGTAGGCATCAATTTCGATTTGTTCTGCCTGACTCAGATCCATAAAAAACCATGGAACCAAAAAGAAAACACCCGTTACGCCCAGAGCTACGTTTTTACCGGTTTTATCCGTTTTGGGCATCAGTCTGCTGATCTCTCCCTCTATAAACATCATCTCGCCTTCCAGAGCGGCACAAGAGCGATTGATATCCCCATACTGTCGTACAGCAATTGGATGAGCATCTCTGCCTGCACAGCCTGTCTGCAATAACACCAGAGCCAGCAGAGACATCCCCACAATTCGATTTCGATTTCGATTTCGATTTTTTAATAACATAACTCTGTTTAAACACGCTATAAAACTCAGTACAGCGCAGACCAACAAGACGACTGTTCGTTCACTTCTTGGAAGATATTCATCAATCTAACAACCAACAGTTTGTAAAAAGAAGAAACAAACTCCTCTAATCAGAAGCCTCATCCATGTCCATTTCTGCCGATACAAACCTAACTCCACTCCTGCAACTGATCACTGGATGACCTGATGAAGAAAAATTATATTCTCCCCCTACTCCTGATTTTGTCACCAGCTCTGCATGCCAATCAAAAACCGGTTGAATCCACTCAGCCTGAACTGACCCTTAAGACAGCCATACAACCCGAGTTGACTGATGAATCTCCCATGCCATTAGTGTCTGCTGCTGTTCGTTATGGAATGATGGCCGATGCCTACCTCAGCAGCCCCAGCGGTATGGTAACAGAAGGATATCGTTTTCAGATCAGAAGTCTCTATCTGTCCTATCTCAAAGAGATGCTGGCAGAGCCGGGTAACACCGTCGATAACATCAATGAAGCACTACTGGCAAAATGGATGATGCGTCTGGGTCGCGAAGGTATTGGACCTGAGATATTGGTCAGCATCAAAAATGGTATGCAGAAAAAACTGGCAGAGTGGAGTCAGAAAAGTCTGTCAGGGCAGATCACCCCTTTTCTGGAATCCACTGAAATCATGCCAAAACTGGAGCAGCAGATTAAGGCGTGTAAGAAAATGACTCCACAGCCGTCGAGTGATCCAGCCAAGCGCCGTTCCTGCCACCAGGCCGAATCCCTGACTCGGGTTGAATCAAGCAGACTGATTGACCCCAACCTTCTGAAAAGCGCCATGCTGAAACTGATACCTTCTTATGCTGAAGGCCTGATTGATGTTTCAAATCGCCCCTATTACCGAGCCTTTCTGACTTCCCGGGAAGACTTTGAAGAAAGCCTTACTGCCTTGCTTGGACAAGGGTACACCGCACGCCAACTGGCAGAAATCCTTGAGTTTGCCGGGGTGGATTATCCTGAAGTATTCGACAGCCTTTATTACCACGCCCTGAGGAATGACAAAAGTATTCACGAACCCGCCATTACCCAGAAATAAACATAACCATCCAGATAAGCAGGGAACCCATCAGTTTCCCTGCTATCCAATCTCTACTGCAAACCCGCTGCTCAATTTAGTCGTACTTGACCTTATATAACAATGAATAGGTCACAGGAAGAACAATCAAGGTCAGAATCGTTGCAAAGCCCAGACCAAATATAATAGTAACTGCCATTGAGCTGAAGAAAGCATCAAACACCAGTGGAATCATTCCCAGCATAGTTGTGAGTGCCGCCATACAGACTGGACGCACCCTGCTGACAGCAGCATCCACAATGGCATGACCCAGATGCCCTGTTTTCTCTTCCTCAATATTGATCTGTTCCACCAGCACAATACCGTTCTTTATCAACATCCCTGAAAGGCTCAACAAACCCAGCAAGGCGGTGAACGTGAACGGCATATTCAGTGCAAGCAGACCCGCTGATACGCCAATAACGCCCAGCGGGACCGTAAACCAGATAGCCAAAGGCTGTCGGATAGTACTGAACAAAAATACGGTAATGATAAACATGATCAGATAGCCCATAGGCAAAGACTTGAAGACATTACCCTTAGCTTCACTGGACATCTCATACTCCCCACCCCATTCCAGGCTATAACCTTCTGGCAGGGTGATGGACTCAATTTTACTTTTCAGTTTCAGTCGAACCGATTCCGGAGTTTCATCGGTAAACGGTCTCGCATCCGCCATTACGGTCAGAACACGCTTGAGATTACGACGAATAATCAACGGATTTTCAGTCGCCGACTCAAAACGACTCACGACCTGCGCTACGGGTACAAAAGCATTACGCTCCTGACTCCAAACCTGAAGATCCGTCAGTGTATTAGCATTCAGCCGTTCTTCTTCCGGCGCTCTGGCCAGTATTGGCAACAGATGACTTCCATCTCGATAGACGCCTACCTGCATGCCTGTGAAGTTCACCAGCAAAGCATCATCCAATGCCTGTTTTGAGATGCCACTTCTTCGGGCTGCCGCTTCATCAATCTGTGGACGGGCAATGGTTACCCGTTCTCGCCAGGACTGCCTGATATCGGAGGCTGAAGGTTCTGCCTCCATGATGGCTATAGCCTTGGCACCCAGCTCTCGCAGCACTTCAGGATCTGCCCCATAAAACCTTGCTTCAATATTAGCGACAGGCGAAGGTCCGTTTTGCAGAAGTTTGAACTTAAATTCAATGCCAGGGTATTTGGCATTCATGGCCTTTTCCATAGGGCCAACCAATGCCTTAATCCGATCCCTATCGTCTACTTGAATAATCAGCTGCCCATAACTGCTGTAACTTTTTTCGGGTGCATAGGTCAGAATAAAGCGCTGAGCCCCCATCCCCATCACCGACGTCACATTTTCTACGCCTTCATAGGCCATCGCATCCTGTTCAAGCTGCTTGATGGCTTTTTCAGTTTCACGAATATCACTGCCTTCCTGCATCCAGACATCGACAAAAAAGATCGGAGTATTGGAAGGTGGGAAAAAAGCCTGCTTTACGTGACCAAATCCTACAATAGCCAACGCCAGGGCAGCGACAGTCAACACCAGGGAAATAGTTCTGTGTTTCAGGGCTTTACTCAGGAAACGGCGATAGAAAACAAACAAGGCACCTTTGTATGGATCGGCATCGCTACCTGCCATAACTTCAGAAGGTTCCTTGAACATCATATGACAGAAAAAGGGGGTCAATGTGATGGCCAGAACCCAGCTAATCATCAAAGACAACGACAGAACCTGGAACAGGGAAACCATGAAATCGCCGGTAGAGTCCGGGGACAAACCAATAGGTGCGAAGGCTATGATCGCAATCACAGTAGCACCCAGCAGAGGCCACTGATTCTGGACGACTACCTGTTTGATGGCATCCATGCGGGAAAGCCCTCGGTGCAAACCGACAAGGACTCCTTCGGTCACCACAATAGCGTTATCAACCAGCATCCCAAGGGCAATGATTAATGCCCCCAGCGAGATTAACTGCAGTTCCACTCGCAGCACTTTCATACCGATAAAAGTACCCAGAATGGTCAGCAACAGAATGCCCCCCATCAGCAGGCCAGAACGCAAGCCCATGGCAAAAAGTAATACCACAATGACAATGGCAATAGCTTCCGCAAGGCTGATCAGAAAGCCATTTACCGAAGCTCGTACGACTTCGGGCTGATCATAAACCACCGTAAAATCGATACCCAGCGGGCGACTGGATTCCAGTGCTGCCAGACGGGCATTCACGGCTTCACCCACATCCACTACATTGACACCCTTGGCAAAAGAGATACCCAGGGAAATCGCTTTCTCACCATTACTTCGGTAAAGGTTCAGAGGGGTCTCATCAAATGTGCTGTGAATATCAGCAATATCACCCAGATAAATCAATTCAGTCGTGCCTGGCGCGCTGATTACCAGCTGTTTCAGTTCACTGATGTCCTTGAATTCTCCTGTAGGATGAATACGCACCGAAAAGCCATCAATAAACATATCTCCGGCATTGGACACAACATTCTGATTCTGGATCAGACTGTAGATATAAGCCGGATCCACACCCAGTGCAGCCACTTTGGACTGTGAGATCTCGATGACAACCTGTTCGTCTACAGTGCCTGCAAGACTTACCTTCTTGACCCCATCCACCAGAGACAGTTCACGGCGAAGAAAGTCACCATAGTTTTCCAACTCACGGTAGTTGAAATCATGGCCACTGATATTCAGCATGATGCCAAAGACATCACTGAAGTCATCGTTCACGATCGAAGGCAGCACACCCGGCGGCATAGACGACTGTGCATCATTAACTTTCCGACGAAGCTCATCCCAGATTTGAGGCTGATCGCTGGCAGTGAATTCATCTTTCAATTCCACCATGATCTGGGAGACACCCGCATTAGAAACAGAATCGATATTTTTAACGTATTCCAGTTCTTGAATAGCTCGTTCCAGCGGGAGAGTTACCTCTTCCTCAACCTGTTGAGGCGAGGCCCCCGGATAGGCGGTATTGACCATAGCCTGAGGAATGGGAAATTCAGGAAACTCCAGCTGTCCCAGACCAAAAAACGATATCGTTCCGCCAATCAACAGCAGGACAACAAACATCCAGCTGATGACTTTGTTACGTATTGAATACTCTGCGATATTCATGCTCACAGCCCCCGCTCACGCTGCAGTGGCTTGACGGCCATACCGGAACGCAGACGATTAACACCTGCCGAAACAATGCGATCACCTTCCTTGAGCCCGGAAGTCACTTCGATACCTGATTGAAAAATGGTACCCACAGTCACCTCAACCGGATTCACCGTATTGTTTTGCTGATCAAATACCCAGACCTGCTCCTTGCCGGTAGCGTCATCCTTCAGAACCGCAGACAGCGGAACGACAAAGTGCTGACCTGCATTTGAGCGGGGTGAAACTTTAGACAGGTCAAGAGTCAGGGTTGCACCCATGCCTGGATAAACGGTCAAGTCTTCAGGAATAGGCATGGTGAACACCACTTCATACGACTGAGTGCCAGGTGTTACCTTGGTGGAGTGCTCTTTATAAGTGACCCTGTACTCTGTGCCTGGTCTTCCTGCAAACGTGGCAACTGGTTGATAGTTGCGGTCGATATTTTCCTCACGGACATTGGACACAATACTTTCTGGAACCTGAATACTGACATCCAGAGTATTACTGCCTTGCAGTATCAAAATGGTTTGTTGTGCCTGTGCAAACTGATAGTTTTCAACCAGTGTCTGGGCAACACGTCCATCAAAAGGCGCTTTCAGTACGGTGTATTTCAGTTTGTCATTAGCTAACTGCAAAGCTGCCTGTGCTGATTTCAGCTTGGCATTGGAGTTATCCAGCTCAGACTGGGAAACAACTTTCTTCTTACGCAGTGATTTAATCCGGTTATTTTCTGCTTCTGCCAGATCATAATCAGCCTGCCGGGCAGCCAATTCATTACGAATATCCCGATCATCCAACTTAGCCAGCAGCTGTCCTTTTTTTACCTCTTCTGCCTGCTTCACTGGAAACTTGACCAGTTCTCCAGGAATACGAAAAGAGATTTCAGCTTCTTCACTGGCATAGACCTTGGCTGGAAACTGTCTTAAATTTCCGGCGTTGGAATCTTCAACCTGAAACAACTTTACAGGGCGAATCATTTCTTTCTGCTCTTCCTGTGGTTGCGAGCAACCCGAAAGAGTCAGAGCCGCAGCCACCAATGAGCTTATGAAGAGCAGGGAATAACTCAACTTATTTCTTTTTGTAAAAGCCCTGCCTTTGTGCAGGCTGAACGGCGATTTCATAAACCTTCTCCCTCTCAGGCATAAACTGCCCAAAATTCCGAATATTATTCGAAAGATGTTCTAAAAAATCCCCAGTCAAAGGGGATCATAAAAAATCAGCAGGATGCTGCTTCAAGTGCGGTGTAGGAACTCACGACGTCTGCCAGCTGGCTCAACCGTGATCTGGGAATAGCTGAGTGAAGTTTCCAGCCCGCCAGATAACGCTCAATATTTGCCAAGTGTAGATCAACCCCGTCGTCTTCTCGAAAGTCAGCATTGAAAACACCAAAACCTGATTCCTTGATTTGATAAAGACCACTGGACAAGCCCCAGAGCCCCATCATCAACTCTGCTACTGACTGATCCGTCACATCTTCAATAGCATTTTCAACCAGAGCCAATCGAACCAGGGTCTTGAGCTGACCATCGATATAGTCACCCAATTCATTCATTGCATTGCTGCGATTGGAAGAGGCTCTTTGCCAGACGCTGGGGTTCATAGCCAGCTGACTGAGCGCAAAATGCTCAGGTCGATCCTGATTAATTTTCCACATGCACAGAGAGATCATGACCATTTTTTCAAGAGAGGTGAGCTCGGCCTCAATGATGCGGTGCAATACCTGAATTTTTTGCCGGGTCAGAAAGTATTCACACCCCAGTAGCAGATCTTCTTTGCTGGAAAAATGAGAATAAATTGCTCCCATTGAACATTCTGCGGCCTGAGCCACATCAGACATTCGTAGATCAAGAAAGCTTTTCTCTTCCAGCAGGAGGAGTGTGGCAGCAACGATCTCGGCCTCTCTCTGTATGCGCTTCTGCTGTCTGGACATAAGGATGAAAACACTTGGAAATAAGAGCGAATATTATTCGTTTTTCATAAACGGATACAAGCTATTTTTCAGGTTGAAACTACTTAATCCAACCTTGATGAGCCCATCCAGAGTCTGTAGTGTCGGGCTCTAATCTTTTTAAGACTGGATGTAGAAATGGCGCTCAAAGCCACCATATTCAAAACCGAACTGCACATTGCCGATATGGATCGGCATTATTATCAAAATCACTCTCTCACTATCGCCCGTCACCCGTCTGAGACTGACGAGAGAATGATGATTCGGCTTTTGGCTTTTACCCTGTTTGCGGATGAACAGCTTTCATTCACCAAGGGGTTGAGCACAGACGACGAACCCGATCTATGGCTTAAGAATTACAGTGATGAAATAGAACTCTGGATTGATCTGGGCCAGCCCGATGAAAAAAGAATCCGTAAAGCCTGTGGCCGTGCACACTCGGTTGTACTCATCAACTATGGTGGCAGAACTTCTGATACCTGGTGGGATCAGATGGCTGGAAAGCTGGATCGTTTTCAGAATCTGAAAGTACTTAACCTAGAGGAAAACTCAAGTAAAGCTCTGGCCGAGCTGGCTGAGCGCAACATGCAGCTCAGCGCCAGCATCCAGGACGGTCATATCATGATGAGCAATGAACGACACAGCCTGGACATTACCTTTGAGTGTCGAAAAGACTAGAAACAGTTAGTCGGTCTGGGCAAACCCGCGATTCTGGCCGCCAGCTTGGCGGGGCTGCCCGGGAATAATGTCATCAGGTAAATACTGTTACCCTTTTCCTTCCCAAGCTGGCTGGCAATGAACTTTACGAAGGGTCTCTGGCTGGGGGCATGCTCAAACTTCTGATAGAACTCTCTGAGCAGATTCAGAATTTCCCAGTGTTCGTCAGTCAGGATAACATCATCATCAGCTGCCAACTGAGTGGCAACCTCTGGACTCCAGTCACTGAGATTAACCAGATAACCCTCTTTATCACGCTTTAAGTCGATCATACTCTAAAACCAGCTCACTACCTTGTCATTGGCTTCAGTCAGTTCAACAAACCCCTGATAGTCCACCATACCAATATCCAGATTGTCCCGGTTGGTCATCCCTCTGGCCAACACATCCGCCTCCAGCACATAAACGGCCACATGCTTCAGCAAATCAGACAGCACATCACTGGCTTCATAAAGAGCATAAACGCCCTCTTCCAAAAGCAAAACATTGTCACCGGCATTGAGGGCTCTCAAGCAAAGCTCCAGGGGCTGCCCGGTTTTATTCACGGTATGCAAAGTAGCCATCAGAAACTCAAAACCTTGTCATGCTGTGCCAGAAAGGATGCAACGGCATCACCTTCCAGGAGAGTGTATAAAGGTAACAACTGTTCAGGATCAAGATTGCGCTCTTCCAGCGACTCTCCGTCTACATAGACTGTCTCAATTCCGTATAGCTCCAGCGATTGAAACATGGACGAAAGGTTTTTTCTGCCCAATTGCTCAGGAGACTGTCCGTCCAGTATCTGATAAACCCCATCGCCCATCAGTAAAAGACTGGTTGGAATGTCATAAGTGGCAGACACCAGAGCAGCATCCAGAGCTTCTTTGGCAAACTGGCCACGATAAGGAGCCTGAGTCGATATAATACAAAGGGTTTGACTCATAATCAGTCTCCAAAAGTTACCAGACGATCTGCCTCAACGGCTGCCTCAAGCAACTGCCCCAGCCCCGAAAGTTCATAACCTTCTCTGAGGTTGCTGGCTGACAACTCATACCTTTCTGCCTCATCGACACTGACCACTCCCCGTCTGAGAGCTGCTGCAATACAGACAACTGCATCAATATCATGTTCTGCTATCAGCCTTTGCCACTGCTCAGGAAGATTCTGCTCATCCTGAGGAGGAGAAGTCAGGCTGGTAGCATTGTGTACACCTTCCTGATAAAAAAAGACACGCATCACTTCATGACCAGAAACCAACAGAGCTCGGGCAAAAGACAATGCGGTCAGTGAAGACTGCCCAGTACTGGCAGCACCATAAACAGCCAGTGCATATTTCATTCACAGACTCCAATCTACAAAATTATCTTTAAGCACTTCATGGAGACCGTACTTTGTTCACTCAAAGTTCATCGGACCGACGTGAAGCCGGATTGTTAGCAGGAAAATAGTCGTTCACAAGGTCGGCTACATGATCCCAGCAATCTGGCGTACTCGGTCCCGACAAGGCAGTCCCTATATAATAGGTAGAGTGTCTACCCTGCAGCTTGTTCAGATTTTGATAGAAACCATTGCGAATATCATCCACTTCTACGTAAGGTCCAAAGGGAGAGTGATTATGGAACTCAACAAACTCTTTGAACTTAACTTTGCTGCCCCGAAAACTCAATCGTTCAATATCATCCCTGATGCGCTGCTTGACGTCATCATCGGAAAGCGACAAATCTTCCGCGCCAAATAGCACATTATAATGATCTGAAAATGGCATGGGTAGCACAGCATAAATACCCGGGAACCTGGCAGCCTTGATCATATTTTTGGTATTGACATTAAAAACCCCTTTATCCTTGTCCAGACCCTCTGCCCGGACAACCGCGGTCCAGTAGCCCCTGGCCTTGAATTTGCTCAAAAGTAACCGCTCGTGCTCATCAAAATCAAACACGGTACCGAATGTCTCTAGCAGTGGTGGCGCAGAAACACATAAATAATTGCAGGAGAATTCAAGACGCTAGCCATTCTGATAAGTTTCAACCAAGACGGGCTCGTCTTCGACTCTTCTTACTTTTTGTATCTGGAGGTTCAGAAAAACCGCTTGCTTACCGGTTAACTGAGCTATTTCTTTCGAAATAGCCGGATAAATAGCGTCCCCCCCCCTCGGCTGGCGTCTGGAAGCTGTCCCTGAGAATAGAATATGCCACTCGATGGGTAATGTTCTTAAAAACATACAGCATGGGCACATTCTCAATGGAGCCATACCCCTGCAGGTAATGAATCAATGGCGTGAACCCAATATCAATTTCCTTCTTTTTGAGGAATTCTCCCATTGTGAGCAACAAATCTTCTGGCACAGGATCAGGTAAATGAGTACCAGGCCTCAACAAAAAGGAGTAGGTATATACCTTGAGTAATACCAGTAATAAAAGAGGGATATCAGCGTAGATCGATAAGAGGGCTCCTGATAATCAGACAGCGCACCGCTTTCAAAATCGACATATTTCCTTTTTAAATCGAGGATAGATGCACGCACGAGCTTCTGGCCAAAGCGATCAAACACCTCTTTGACCGTATCACTCTCTGGAAATATTCTGACGCCCAAATCGTAGACTGAGCCCCAGGGTTCAGCCCGATAGGTCTGAGCATGCCCACCCAGTCGCCCTTTTGCTTCGAGAACCGCAACAGAATATTTTTTATCTGCTAATTTGAGCGCTGCATACATCCCTGAAGCGCCGCCCCCTATGATACAAACATCCCTGCTCAGTTCCTGCCCATATCCCGTGACGCTAAATAACCAACCTAGAACAATCAGGATCTGCAAACGACCAGAGAGAATCTTTTCCATGAGAAGGCACCTTCACAGCTCATCGTGAACCGTATTCACTTCCCACTTATCTGACAGGCAAAAAAATACCCCGGGGCAAAACCCCGGGGTATTTTCATCAAACACTGAATACTCAGTCGTCAGAAGACATACCCAGCAGAGAAAGCAGAGCCGTAAACAGGTTATAAATATTCAGGTACAGAGAAACTGTAGCGCGAATATAGTTGGTCTCACCACCATGAATGATACGGCTGGTATCAAACAGAATGAATCCGGACATCAACAGCACAATAGCTGCAGACAGAGCCATAGAGGCCGCCGGAATCTGGAAGAAGATCAAGGCAATACTGGCAATAACCGCAACAATCAGGCCTACCATCAAGAAACCGCCCATAAATGAAAAGTCTTTACGGGAAACCAGGACATAGGCTGACAAAGCAAAGAAAACAACGGCTGTACCACCCAGAGCCTGCATAACCAGGGAAGGTCCATTAGCCAGAGCCAGGTAGTAATTCAACATAGGGCCCAGAGCTGCGCCCAAAACACCAGTGAAAGCAAAGACAGCGACCAGCCCCTTGGCTGAATCAGCGGTTTTATTCACGACAAAAATCAGGCCAAAGCCCACCAGGCTCAGTACCATGGCAGTCATACGGCTGATTTCCAGTGCCATAGCTACACCAGCAGTGAAAGCACTGAACAGCAGAGTCATACCCAGCAACATGTAGGTGTTGCGCAGTACACTATTGATTTCAATGCCGCTGCCGACCTGTGTCGACCTTGACGCTACAGCGGTGGGTTTTCGTTCCATCTTTTATTCCTCGCATTGGGGCTTATATAAGGAGTATACCAGAGCTGGACACACCGGCTATATCCAGAACCTCTTTTTACAAGATGGCCATAATAGCGTATTCACTGTTACGAAACCGTAACAGTCGTTGGTTTTTTCAATGCAATGTGACAAAAAAAATCGGATTCGGATATATCCTTTGGTTTTCAAGGGTTTGACAGTTGGTCGTTTTCAGGTAATATTCATTCCCGTTGCTGCGGAGGGATGGCTGAGCGGTTGAAAGCACTGGTCTTGAAAACCAGCGTGGGTTAATAGCCCACCCAGGGTTCGAATCCCTGTCCCTCCGCCATTTTTCTATAGTCTGTTCTATATAAAGTCTCAGTAGCCCCACATTCTAGTGGAGTTATGCCCTACGGAGGGATGGCTGAGCGGTTGAAAGCACTGGTCTTGAAAACCAGCGTAGGTTAATAGCCTACCCAGGGTTCGAATCCCTGTCCCTCCGCCATTTTCCTGATTGATCATCACTTTCTCAAAACGCCTGAGCCTGTATATTCTACCCTGTATTCAAACAGTTACACCTTTATTTCCCCACATACCTCCTTTCGCCACCGCCCGACACAAGCCGTCATTTGCCGAAAAAGCCTTTTTACCCTGAGAAGTTCTCTAAAAAATTCCCCACTTTTGCGTTTTTGGCGGGGAATTTTTTCTCGTTTTAAAACAGTTGGTTGTACGCGTTTTCGGGTATACCCTGATTTTCAAGCTTTCTCCTACCCACCGCCTATCGGTAATGCATTAATGGGTTAACAGTTAATCCTCTCTACTGCTATTACCTACTCATTCACCGCCACCAGCCGCATAAATCCTTTCACACTTAAGGCATTTAGAAATAAACACAGGGTTTTACTACTGGCCGACAGGCGGTGGAAATGAGTACAATCTTATCATCTTAAAAATCACCCCTCAGAGCTATCGAGTCCCATGCTTTGCCAGCCTTTAAACGACCATGGCTATATCTCCGGGTGGTAGCGTGTCTAATTCTTACCTAGTTTCCGTCCAAAAACTCTGCACTCCTTATGTAGCAGGACGTAACGTCAAAAACAGGACTTTTGTTTTTACCCCTGAAACCCTTGATTCCCGTAGGCTCTGGAAAAAACTTGCAATTTTCAAGTCATTTCCAGAGTCTTCAATTCGCTACGTATCCGGTGGCTCAAGGGCTAGAGTTTTTGGACGGGAACTACCTACTTTCGAGTACTCCATGGATTCAACCGGTCAACAGTTTCTCAACAGTCTTGAGAAAAAACTCTGGGCAAGCGCCGTCGGTCAACTGATCGACAACTCTCTGGAAGCCATCGAACACGACAACCCCAAAGGCGTACAATGCTACACCCAACTTCAGATCAACTTGAGCTGTGCCAAAACAGGCTGAAGTGCTTACTAACCAGTGGAGTAGCCTCAACCAACAAAAATATTGGACGGGCAGCCTGGTTTGGTATTTGCCAAAGGAATGACTGTGATTAACTAGTCGAGTCAATCACTATCTTCTCTCTATAATTTTAATCTCTGGATGATAAAAAGTGCTCAATGTATTCGTAAGCTACGCTCATGCCGACGAACAGTATAAAGATGAATTTCGAAAGCATGCGGCAGCTTTAAGACGGAACAAGATAATTTCATTATGGAACGATAGAGAGATTGTCGCAGGACAAGAATGGGAATCAGAAATCACGGAAAATCTTGAACAAGCAGATATTATACTTCTGCTCATAAGTCCTGACTTTCTCGACTCAGACTTTTGCTATGACATTGAAATGGAGAGAGCAGTCCAACGTCATGATGAAGGCTCCGCTACTGTTGTACCTATCATTCTGAAAGATTGTGACTGGGCTGAAACACCATTCGCAAAAATTCAGGGCGTTCCCAAAGATGCTAAAGCTGTAGTTACCTGGTCAGATAGAGACACTGCATGGCTGGATGCCATTCGGTCCATAAAAAAAGCTATTGAAGAGCATAAAAAAAAATTCCAGCAGTCCCTACCTCACCACAGAGCAACCAAGATCTAATTTCAGATTCTGTCAGTCAGTGGATAAATGATACTGCTGTTGAATTCACCCACAGAAAAAAAGACCGAGTTACACTCCCTGACATATATATAGAACCGGACCTCAAAAGATTAAGAGCCGACCTTAATAAGATAGAAAATTTCCATACAATAAAAACAATATCCAAAGATGGATATTTCCTCGTCTTTGGTGATACCCAATCGGGAAAGACATCCCTCACAAAAAAAAATGTTCGCAGAGCTTTTCAATGCCGGTTATTTCCCAACAGTCATTGACGCAGAAAAGGTAAAACAAGCCGACATAGCTCCTCTAGTCAGAAAAACTCAAAAACAGCAATTTAGTGAAATAACACCAGAGCTAAAATATCGAAAAAGAGCTCTAATCATTGATGATTTCTCGAAGATAAAACTCAATAAAAAATATATCGAGAGCTTCATCAAGAACTGCAAAGAATCAAACAGCATTTGTATCTTTATCTGTTTGGACTCGTATCAGTACATTGCTCCTGAGATTGAGGAATTTGACGATTTCGATTTTTATGAGATCATCCCTTTTGGTAATATCAAAAGAACTGAGCTTATTGAAAAGTGGGTTTCTATGGGGCAAGAAGAGACGATTGAAGACAAATCGCTCTATAAAAAAACAGACAATATAAAGTCGAAAATAGACTCAATGGTGAGAAAAAAAATTATCCCACCAAAGCCACTATATCTTTTGACTCTCCTTCAAATGCTGGAGTCTTATACCCCACAAAAGTTAGAGCTTACCTCGCATGGCCATTGCTACCAGCACCTAGTTTATAAAGCACTGGAAAACTCAAAAATCCCCAATCAGGAAATAGACAAGTATTTAAATGTTCTTACCGAACTTGGTTGGTACGTCTTTGACCAGAAAAAGACTGAACTAAACGAACAAGATTTAAATACCTTCTTCGATGAATACAGAAAAAAATATTTAGCAGTCGACAGCCAAGACATAATCGAAAACTTAATTAGATGCAGCATATTAGAGAAAAGAGAATATGGAACTTCCTTTAAATACCTCTACATCTACTACTTTTTTGCTGCAAAGAGGATGGCTGATACATTTAGAAATGATAATCACGTAAAGGACTCAATATCAGACTTGCTACACAACCTCCATAAAGAAGACTCTGCCAACATCATAATCTTTATTACCCACCACACTAAAGATGACTGGATTATTGATGAGCTCCAACTATGCCTAATGGGACTATTTGAAAGTCAAGAGCCTGCACACCTTGAAGCAGAAAAGCTCACCTTTATGAGTGAGTTCATTGATGACATTCCAGACCTAGTCATAGAGAGAAGAAAAATTAGAGATGAAAGATTAAAGCATGAGCAATTAAAAGATGAAGCTGACAATAAATCCAAAGAAATAGATAAACAGATAGAGCAATCAGAGTCTACTGATATACTCGCAAGAATAAATAAGACTTTCAAAGGAATTGAAATAGCAGGGCAAATCATAAACAACAGACATGCTTCATTGACAAAGCACAATTTATACCAACTTATTAATGAAGGCATAACAACAGGTCTTAGATTTCTTGGATACTTCCTAACTATAGCTGACAGCTCTAAAACTGAAGTAATTAAGATCATTGAACATCATCTTAAAGAACACCCGAATTTAACCAATAAAGAAGTTCAGAAAGCAGCAGAAAGTACATTTCTTTTCTTAACATACGGTACAATTCTTGGTGTAATTAAAAAAGTATCTACTTCTATAGGATCTGCCGAGGCACAAGAAATATATAAAGAAATAGACAGAGATTTTGATACCAGTTCTATCAACCTAATAAACCAAGCTATCGACCTTCATTTTCATAAAAGTCTGAATTTCAGTGAAATTGAGCGATTGAATAAAAAATTCACCAATAACCCTACCTGCGCAAGAATTCTTAAGGAAATAATTGTTCAACACACATATATGTTTCCTGTTGAATACAAAGACAAACAGAGAATCTCTTCAATGCTGAATATACCAATGAATACCCAAAGGAATATGGATAGGAAAAAACAGATCAAACAGTGATCCCAAAACAAAACTATTGACTCGTTCCCACGGTCCTCCGTGGGAATGAATCCCCAACAATAACGCTCCCACGCTGGAGCATGGGAGCCAGAAAAGCCCGGCCAAAGGAATATTGCCTGCGGCAAAATTCCTGACGATACTGACAACATAACCCCAACAAAGGCCCAACCATGACACTGGACACCACAGGTATCACCCAGGCACTCACCCCCCTTAACAATGCGCTGGAACTGCTGGACGAAACCGCTTCTGACAACGAACGTCTGCGGCTGGCCCTGCAGGATTCCGTGGTGCAGCGTTTTGAATACACCTACGAAATGAGCTGGAAGCTGATGAAACGCTGGATCAGCGACAACGTCAGCCCGGAAGACAGCGAACCCGGCTGGTCACGGCGCGAACTGTACCGGTTGGCGGCCAAAACCGGCCTGATTGCGGAACCAAAACGGTGGTTTGCCTACCATGAAGCCCGGAATGTTTCTTCTCACACCTACCATAAAGCCAGCGCCGCAAAAGTGATGGCCGTGGTCAGGGAGTTCGCCACCGACACCGCCTGCCTGGTTCAAGTGATCAATGAACAGGAACCATCATGATTGATCTCAACAGGGAAGACGCCAAAATACTGAAGCAGCTTCTTCAGCAACATGTGCCCGATTGCGAGGTTCGCGCCTTCGGCTCAAGGGTCACGGGCAAGGCCCGCCGCTATTCCGACCTCGACCTGGTGCTGACCCCCTCCAGCGGCCAGCCCCTGCCGCTGGAGCAGCTATCAGGCCTGCAGGAAGCCCTGGCCTGCTCGGACATCAGTATTATTATTGATCTTCATGACTGGTTCGCCATACCGGATCATTTCAAAAACACCATTAACACGCAGAGCGTTCCCCTGACTCTGTAAAACTTTACTTTTGACATATAGTAAAGATCTATTACGATGAATCTTGCTTCTCAACAGTAAAGAGGTCCAACCATGCCCAGAGTCAGCGCCAAGCGACAGATCACCCTGCCCATGGATCAGTGCCGCCAAGCAGGCATTGAACCCGGTGATGAGTACGAGAGTTTTGTCGATCATAACGGCCATATCACTATTATCCGCAAGGAAGCGGGAGCCGCTGAAGGCCTGCTGAAAGATCTCCAGCCCGACCCTAACCTGACCGATGAGGACTCCCTGCAGGACGCTATGCATGATCGCCATTGATACCAATGTGTTGCTTCGCTATCTGCTGCAGGACGACGAGAAACAGTCACAAAAAGCGACCGCCCTCATTCACTCCTGCTCTTCGGTGCTGGTTACGGATGTTGTTCTCTGCGAAACGCTCTGGACACTCAAAGGTAAAAAATACCAGCTGGCTCGATCAGACCTTCTTGCTGTCATTGACCGTTTGTTTCGGGAGCGAAACATCCGTTTTGAAGAAGGTCAGGTTATCTGGAGAGCATACCGGGATTTTGCAGAGGCAGTCCCTGTCAAAATTGCTGGTGGCAAGAAAAAATGGCCTGATTTTGCCGACATCTTGATCATTAACAAAGCCCGGCATATGGCTGAAGCTGAACGTGAGACCTTTGAGGGTGCCTTTACATTCGATATCGCTGCCCAGCAAATCGATGGAGCTGAACGTCCATAAACGACAAATGACCTAAACCGCTTTTTCCCGTAAGATGGGTAGGAACCCAGACACCTGCCTATCTGATGGAATAGAGCCGTTTATGACCAGCCAGCCTTTCAACGAAGCCAACACCATAGAAGCCGCCCTGATCGATAAACTCACCACTGGTCGCGGCCCGAAGTGGGATTTCGTCAACGGTGAACAACTCCCCAAACAAGCCGGTGATGTACTGATTGGTGAGTACCTGCACGATGCCCTGTGCAAACTGAACCCGAAGCTCTCGTAAGAGAACGCTGATGAGGTGATCTACAAACTTAAAGGCGTACTGCTGGAAGCCAAAAACAGCGGTTTAGTACGGGCCAATGAGCAGTTTATGGAATGGCTGCTAGCAGAGAAGTCGTTGCCCTTCGGTGAAGATGGCGAGCATATCACTATTCGGCTGATCGACTTTGATCAGCCGGAGAACAACCATTATGTGATGTCTCAACAATTGCTATCTCTTGTGTAGCGTCTCTGACGAGGTGGCTACTGCCGGTAAGCAACATTACCGGCAGTGTGGAACACTTTGGAGAGTTCAGGTCTGGGGCTATGTACCAGGCTTTGTTTTAGCAGGTTCGAACTGCGGGCCTCCAGAGGAGGCTAGGTTAGGCATTAACGGTTGGCCTTAACCACACAGTGCTCCCTTGGGGGCTCACCTTTCCGGTCAGTTACGGTAATTGAGTCGCTTTTTTCGTTTATTCCGTCTTTTATGTCCAGAACAAACTCCCAGGGGTCGTTTAAATCGTATAAAAGGCGGAGCTGATCACCGGGTGTTGGTTGAAGATCCTTCAGGTTGGTGTCATCGGTATAATCAGTGTGCCGTGGTTTTAACAGAGGGTCGGCAATCTTATATATATCGCCATAAGAATCCTCATAGATAAAGCAGTGAAGATGCTGATTGCTAAACGAAAATGCTGCCAGAATCGCTTTAGCTAATTGCTCCAGAGTTGCATTGGCAGGCACCATGAGTGTTCTTCGGCATTTGTAGGCATACATTGATGCATTGATGATGTAGCTGTCTTGCAATTGTTCAGCTATTGGATGCAGCAGCTGTTTCAAGTCATTACGCCATTGCCGGACCACTTTCAGCATGCCGTCATTTTCATAGAGTATGTCCTCGCAGCCATCGGGCATGGCTAGTCCATGAAGATCAATGGATTTCTGGAAAGCATTAAACAAGACGACGCCCAGAGAGGTAAATTGCAGATGTGTTAGTTGAGTGGTGGTTTGCCACTGGACGTTAGCCAGACCAAACAGTTTAAGTAATGCAATATTATAAGTGCCGAAACTGGTAGGAAGTGCTTCAAGGCTTATATCTGAAACAGGGTCTTCATTAAAAGCGAGCTGTCTGAGAAAATTAACACCACTGCAGCTCAGCGGGCGGTGCCCCCTGCCATGCAGTTCTTCACCAATAATGTCTGAACTGCCCCTGGTCAGCCAGCCATCCAGCAGGCTGAAATACTGTTCTACAGGTCTCATCTGTCGCCACTGTGCCACCATACTTTCGTTAATGACCAGTTGCAGTTTGTTGGTTCCCTTTATAATAACTCGACCCAGTCCAGAGGCTCGAACCAGCAGGTACAGCCCGAGTGCTGATGGGTAATGAATGGTAAGAGGGCGCTTGAGCTCAGGGTAGTCCGGGGCTGTAAGCCCTTCATTCAGGAGTGCGGTCCATTTTTGAACCGGCTGTCGTTTCCCTTTACTTAAAGGAACGGGTTTTTCCATAATCAGGTCCAGGAAGATATTAAAATCTTTAACGACAGAGTCGGGTTCTGTTTCAGAGAAGCACTGGGTTTGAATGGTTTTCAGCGAATCAGAGGGAAGTTTGATAAGATTCATTTTATTTGATCTCGCTCACGTAGGAATCGTAAGCTTCTGACAAGGCATCGTGGAAACCCCAGCCCATTTGCGAGGTTTTTTCTAATATATCGCACAGGCGGTCATCAAATGTCTGGATAAGCCCCTCTTTTGTGATGAATTTGACAGCATTTTCATACATGCTTTCCATACTGCAATAAAATGGCTCATCAATATCGCCATACTCGCGAGTACACCAAACACCAGACTCCACAAAAGTTAGCATGATATCAGCAAGACCCGCATTGGAACATGAGACTTTCTTATAATCCGAGATCGCCTTTCTCGCTACAGATGCCCGCATACGAGGAAATTGTCTCCGTCCCGAGGGAATGTATTCATCCCTGACAATCTTTTTGTACTTTTCCAGCACTACACAATCGTCATTAAAGAAAGAAGCTTGATAGAACTCTTTTACATTGCTGAACCTCTTATAGAGGTGAGCAATTTCCTCGACCAGCTCGTTCTGGGTCTTTTTTCTTAACTGTTTTTTCAGTTCAGTCAGGTTGGGCTTTTTGGACATAGCTAAATTTACTTCAAGAGATTATGAAGGAGTTACTGGTTAGCAGAGGTGCTATGGAGTGCGGGCTCTGTTCACAATAAATGTTGGTAATATATGAAGTACCGCTGGCTGCCTTGCTGTTATAAGGATTCACTAAAATCCTGACTGCCTCAGTACTACTGATTTTGAGAAGATTACCAACACTTACTGTGAACAGAGCCAGAGTGCGTATTATTGCTTTTATTCGGAAACATTGGTAGCAATGTTAATGCCTCTTACCGATAGTGTGGAACACTGGTGTGAAGCGTTTTGGAGAGTTCCGGCCTGGGATTATGGAATACCAGAGCTGGTGCTTGTCAACATAGTTGCCACTTCGGATAAGTACTCTCACCATTGAAAAACTGCTATCACTCTGAATTTGTAGAAAAATAAAGAGAAAATTTAGGGCGATAAGAAAGCCTGTTGCGCATTTATGAGAAGGGCTAAGAGAGGGGGTAAAGCGGCTACCAGCCATAGGAGTGGGTGCGTAAATTATGAGAAAATTGTTTAAATTTGTCGTTGCCCCTTCGCCATTCAAAAGCCCCTGTCAGCATAAAGCTGATCAGGGGCTTTTTTTCATTAAACTCTACTCATCAACTATCTTCGTTTGACCCTTTCACTGATAAATTCCAAGTGGCTTGAGGTTATCCATTCTTTACCCAAGTCAACCTGGTAACAACTTAACCAACAAAGAAAAGTGTCACTTTTTGGGCTGATAAAGAAAGTAGTGAACATTGGCCCCGACCTGATGCTCATAAGCCAGCTTTTTATAAATCCTGTTCAACAACTCCTCCTGAGTATAAAACTCAGCTTCCGAATCCTGGGTAAGATAGTAAGGCTGAACAACAAACATTTGCAGGTCAGAATTATAGAAGATGACGGCCTGAGAATTACCAAAACCCTGAGTTCCCTGATTCTGAATACCAAATTCGATAATTAAATCTCCCTGCAACAGATAACTGATGATTCTGCTGTTTTCCGTTCCAATACCCTGAGCTAACTCGGCCGCAGCGAGCGAAGCACCTTGCTGACCTATGGAAGACTGCTCTTGAACCAGCTGAGACAATGCACTCGATAGACAGATGAAACCAGCCAGGCAGAGCACATTATTAAAAACATCATTATTAGCATTCGACGCTAGAAAAGGCGTCACGACATTCTCGTAAAAACTATAAAGCACCCCTTCCGGTGTTGGCGTTGGTTTTGCTAAATCCGGAGCCATTGCCCAGGCTCCAGCACCTGCCTGAGGAGCATCGATATGGGGAGTATCAACATGGGTAGAATCAATCTGGCAAGTTTCAATCCCACTGGATTCAGTATGGCTCGCTCCAAGACTGATACTGAAATGCTGACTGGCTAACTTTTGAGTTAAAGCATCAACCAGGCCACCCAGTACCTGCTGATCAACACTCTGACCACTTTTAAAGATTCCTCCCGAAGTATCAGAGCCTGAACTTGCAAAAACAGCCACCACAGGCTTGCTGACGATAGATGTTAATCTCCCGGGCGATATTAACTCTGCATCTGATACATCACTCACCCCCTGTAGCGGAGTACCTTCATCGTCATCCGACATATCATCAAGATAATCATCATCGTAATCCTCTTCTTCCTCATCCGTCTCTTTCAGCTCTTCTTTAGGCTTATCCTTGTACTGGAACTTACACACCTTGCAGTTAGCGACACCATCGTTGTTCGGAGGATTATCTGTTTTACCACATAACGGACATAGAATGGCCTGAGCACCCATACTAAAAGACAGACTCAACAACAGGCTAATGACTGCAAAAAACAGCTTGTGATCGACCATGATACTTTTGAATGCTTATTATCGGACTGGTAAGTTTAGACAAAGAAAAAATATCGACTCAGATTCTTGTTCTGCTCGAAAGAGCAGATAGATAAAGGTCATTAATGAGCCTGAGTTACCATCCATTCATGTCGTATAGTTCACCCTGTAATGAAAAATAACTACATCAAGAACGGCTACATTTACCTGCCAGACTTTTTCACCGACAAGGAACTGTCAGAGATCAAACCTGTGCTATTAAAGTTCCATAAAGCCTGGATAGCTGACAATCAGCCGTTCTACCATGAGAAAGCAGTCAACTCTGCTTATCTGACCGGGACAAAATACCTGAATAATTTAGAACGGCTGGTACTCTTCAAACTCATTGCCTCTGAAAAGATCGCTTACTTACTTCAGTCACTGCCTTTTCAAAACCCTGCTTTTATGAATACTCAACTATTCTTTAATCCGCACAACCCCCATCAAAAAAATTACTGGCATAGAGACCCGCAGTACCACTTGCCTGAAGAGCAACAGAAGCAGGCTCTGAAAGGCCCTGAAGTGATTCATTTACGGATCCCTCTTGAGAACGAACCGGGTATAGAGTTGATTCCCGGCACTCATAAGAACTGGGATTCAAAGGAAGAACTGGCAATCAGGCTGGAAAAAAATGGAAAAAAGAATCATGAAAACCTGTCAACAGGAAAAGTCATACCTCTACAGAAAGGCGACTTATTGCTCTTCTCTGCCAATATGATTCACAGGGGTCTTTATGGAAAAGACCGACTGGCACTGGATGTTCTGTTTTGCGAAGCCGACCCTGAACTTCTTAGCTTCGCTGATAAAAACTGTATGCCAGACGAAGCCTCAATGAATCTTATCGACCGTCCGGAACCTTTTGCAAACACACTCAGGATAATGACAAAGCAGCCATAAAGACTGTTGTATCTGAGACCATTTTGAGATGAACTATAGAAACCAAAGTGCCCTGAGATAACCCTCAGGGCAAAATCATTTTCAGAGCTGCAACTTTAAACCCAATCAATTTTTTCTTAACAGCTCAAGCTGCATAATTGACTGTGCAAACCCCTGACCCGCGGCCAGTTCATAATACGTTTTGGAGAGCGTTTTATTCATGGGGGTGCCATGACCCAGTTGATACATTCTGGCTACCCAGTGCTGAGCACAATCCAGGCCATTATCGGCCTCTACCTTAAGCACCTCAAATGCCTTGGCGTACTCACCATCAATATAAATGGCCAGTCCGGATGAACAACGTTGATTATCAACCGTTTCTTCAGCAAACGATTGCAAAGGCAATAAAACCAGTAACACCAACAGTCCCATAGCTTTCATACCAAACACTCCCTGTTTGTTTATGCTTTTCCATAATGACAGAAAATTAAGAAAGAAATGAAATTTTTCTTTTCAAATCTGTCTAATCAATCACAGGTTATTTAAACGGTGCATTCCAACTGAAGTTTGTTGATCTTTTGAGTCAACTCATCATAAACCAATTGCCTGAACCAGATATGTGCAGGTTCTTTCATATGTCGCTCATGCCAAATAATGGAATAAGTAAAGGGTTGCTGCTCCATAGGAAAGGGCAATATTTCCAGACCGTAGTGTCCAGCACAGCTTCTGGCCAGACCATATGGCACTGTCAGGATATAATCGGTATTAGCAACGAGTGCCAGTGCCGCAACAAAATGCGGAACTCTCAGCGCAACTCGTCTCGACAAACCTTTCTCTTCCAGCAGATAGTCGACCGCTCCCTTACGTTCGCCCCCCATGGTAATCAACGCATGTGGATGACTGGCGTACTGCTCTATATCCATCCCCTGCTCCACCAGAGGATGAGAGTCTCTTACTACGCAAACAAACTTGTCCTGCCCTACTCCACGCCCGTGAATCATTGCTGGCGCATCCGTTATTGAACAGGTAGCCAAATCCACATTCTGTTGATCCAGTTCATGCAGCAAGTGTGAACGCCAGGGCACAATTTCCAGAGATATGCCCGGAGCTTCTTCACTCAATCGCTTAATGACGTCAGGCAACAAGACCTGCGCTCCGTAATCGGAAGAAGCCATTCTGAAACTGTGCTCAGACTCAGAAGCTATAAAGTTCGGAGGTTCAATTAATTGACCAATATCTTGTAAGGATTTCTGCAACCCCAGAGCTATACCCTGAGCCCTTGGAGTGGGAGCCAACCCTTGAGGCGCACGGGTAAAGAGTGGATCATCAAACAATATCCTCAAACGAGCCAGGCTCCGGCTAATGGCCGGCTGAGTCAGATTCAAACGGCCAGCAGCACGGGTCACACTTCGTTCTTCCAATAACACTTGCAGTACAGGCAACAAGTTCAAATCAGAAGACGACAGATTATCAACAGGCAATATCATTACTCACAATCATGATCACTATAACAATGATGCATTGGAGTCATAATCAGTACAACGATAAATTACCCATGAAATGTCGGTTATTGGAATCCTGCCCATGTTTGTTGAGAAAAGCTGCGAAATTCACCTCACCAGACGTCCAGAAGGACTCCCGAACAAAGAGTGCTTCAAACTGGTCACCCGGACGGTTGCAGAGCTAAAAGAAGGGGAAGTACTGGTTAAAAACCACTGGATGTCTGTAGACCCCTATATGCGTGGGCGCATGATTGACCAGAAAAGCTATGTAGAACCCTTTGCTTTAGACACCCCACTAGAAGGTGGTGCCATTGGAGAAGTCGTAGAATCTCTCAACCCATCACTGCCTGAAGGTACCAGAGTGTCCAGCATGAATGGCTGGCGTGAATACTTTATTTCCAATGGAAAAGATCTTCAGTCTCTACCCGACACATCGGTGGAAGATCAGGCTTTTCTGGGAATACTGGGCATGCCAGGCATGACAGCCTGGGCAGGACTCATGCAGATTGCCAAACTGAAAGAAGGCGACCACGTCTTTGTTTCTGCTGCATCCGGTGCTGTGGGCTCTACCGTTTGCCAAATTGCGAAACTGAAAGGCTGTTATGTGGCTGGCAGCGTTGGCTCTGATGAGAAAGCCCGCTACTTAATGGGAGAGTTAAATGTTGACTCAGTTGTTAATTACAAAACCACCAGTGATTTACAAAGCGACATCGCCAAAGCCTGCCCTGAAGGCATTGATGTTTATTTCGAAAATGTCGGCGGTAAACATCTTGAGGCCGCACTCAACCTAATGAACGAGCACGGTCGTATTGCCGTATGCGGCATGATCGATCAATATAATACAACCAACCCCACTCCCGGACCGTCCAACCTGTCCCAGCTGATTATTAAGAAGCTGAAAATGCAGGGTTTTATTGTGTCAGACCACTGGGAGCATTACCCCGCCTTTGTCCAACAAATGAGCCAGTGGATACAGGAAGGCAAGGTTTCCTGGAAAGAAACTGTTTTTGAAGGTCTCGAACAGGCACCCGAAGCATTCCTGGGGCTTTTTTCTGGCGTAAACACCGGCAAAATGCTGGTAAAACTCAGCTGAGCATTTGAGTATTTATGAAAAATTTTTCCTTTCAAAATCCAACACGCATCCATTTCGGCAAAGGCATGATCGCCCGTATTGCTGAAGAGATCCCCCAGACCGCCAACATACTGATTACCTATGGTGGCGGAAGCATCAAAAAGAATGGCACTCTCCAACAGGTCAGAGAGGCACTCAAAGACCACGCATCAATCACCGAATTTGGGGGTATTGAGCCAAACCCTTCCTATGAAACACTCATGGAAGCTGTTGCTGTAGCCAAACAGGAAGGTATCGATTATCTGTTGGCTGTGGGCGGTGGTTCCGTCATTGACGGCACCAAGTTTATTGCCGCAGCTATCCCTTTTGAAGGCGACCCCTGGACCATACTCAGTGACAATGCAGAGATTCATCAGGCGGTTCCCGCAGGCAATGTTCTGACGCTTCCTGCTACAGGTTCCGAAAGCAACTCAGGCTCTGTCGTCACACGCAGAGCCACGAATGACAAGCTGGCCTTTCTCAGCCCAAAAGTGTACCCACAATTTACTGTGCTGGACCCCGAAACAACCTACAGCCTCCCCCTGGGACAAAGCGCTAACGGTGTGGTTGATGCTTTTGCACACGTTATGGAGCAGTACCTCACTATCCGAGAAAATGCCCCTATTCAGGATCGCTATGCCGAAAGTCTACTCATAACCCTGATCGAACAAGGCCCCATTGTACTTACTCAACCTGAAGATTATGAAACACGAGCAACCATTATGTGGGCTGCCAATCAGGCACTGAACGGCCTTATTGGCCTGGGTGTGCCCCACGACTGGTCAACTCATATGATAGGTCATGAAATCACTGCCCTGTTTGGGCTGGATCATGCTCAAACCCTGGCCATCGTACTCCCTTCAGTCATGCATATTATGAGAGAAGATAAAGCATCCAAGCTGCTTCAGTATGCTGAGAGAGTCTGGGGGATCAGAGAAGGTAACGATCAGGAAAAGATAGATTCAGCCATTAATAAAACCCGGGCATTCTTTGAACAAATGGGCATTAAAACTCGCCTGTCGGACTACGGCATTCAAGAAAGCGCTATTACCGACCTTGTTGACCAGCTGAAACGTCATAAAATGACAGCACTGGGAGAAAACCAAAACATTACTCCTGAAGTTGCCACTCGAATTCTCAGGCATGCAGCCTGACCATAGGGAGATGAGCTTATGAAGGTGTTATTCGTCCTGACTTCCCATGACACATTGGGAGAGACAGGTGAGAAAACCGGTTTCTGGATAGAAGAGTTTGCTGCACCATACTATGTGTTTGCTGACCACAACGTCCAGGTGACCCTGGCCTCACCTGAAGGCAATCAGCCTCCCATTGACCCCAAGAGTGCCTTAGCTGACTTTCAGACTGCAGCTACTCAAAGGTTTGACTCTGACAGCGCCTTGCAAGAAAAACTGTCAAACACGGTCAAACTATCAGAAGTATCCGCCGATGAGTTTGATGCTGTTTTTTACCCGGGCGGCCATGGTCCTTTATGGGATCTGACCCATGACCAGCACTCCATTGCTCTAATAGAAGCTTTTGTTCAGCAGGGGAAACCTGTCTCAGCGGTTTGCCATGCTCCTGCCGTACTGTTGAACGTCAGAAAAGGCGACAATACACCGCTGATCAGTGGCAAAAGAGTCACCGGTTTCAGTAACAGTGAAGAGGCTGCCGTTGGATTAACCGACATCGTCCCCTTTTTACTGGAAGATGAGCTCAGAAACAAAGGTGGACATTACAGCCAGGGAGATGACTGGTCTCCTTACTGTGTGACAGATGGCCTGCTGGTAACCGGGCAAAACCCGGCCTCTTCAGAAGCCGTCGCAGAAGTCGTTTTGTCTCTACTCACTTGACTTTATTCCTCCTCAACGGAACGGGCCCTTGGAAATTATTCCAGAGGCCCTTTTCGTTGAGGAGAAACATTACTGCCTTTGTCAGTTATGAAGCAGCCTTATCAATAAAGCTCCAGGCTCTCTCAAAGGATCGAGGTTCTTGCTTAATACATAACCATCACAGGGAGCGAAATATTGACCGCATTCCTGCCCAAAACTGTCATGCTGAATAACCAGTAACTCTTCTTTTTTTACCTGTTGCCCCATAGCGACCTGAGGAATGAAATACCCTCCGGACTTAGCTCTAATGCTGGTCAGTTTTTTACCCTCATAAGCATTCCGAGACGGGTGTATAGGAGCTTCGGGCAGTACGTTCTCAGACTTCAGTATATTCAGAACTCCCTGAACAGCCCGCTCAACCAGATCCAGTTGCATCAGCTTTCCAGTACCCACTTCAACCGTAATACTGGGAATGTTATTTTGATTCCACACTGTTTCAAGAATGCCAGGATCACCGGGGTCATCCATGATGGCATCAGGTGCCATCCATCTTGCCATAGCAACACAGTCCGAAATCCGATAATCAGCAAATACATAGAGTGGATACTCAGCACCCTTAGTCTGGGTATGCAGGTCAATGGCCTTTTCAGCATTGGGCATCAATAACTTATGCCAGATGGCGCCAATGTATTGCTCAGCAGAACTGCCCTCCTCCTTGCCCGGAAAAACCCGGTTTAAATCGATGGGAGGTGCATCAGGGTCGGAAGGTATAAAGTGCCGGGTGCTGGCATTAATACCTGGCTGATTAATTTCAGGCACAACCATCACAGAGCCATTGATCTCACTGTCTCGAAGCTCTGCAATCAACTTCTGGGCCGTCAATACACCGTTCAGCTCGTCTCCGTGAACCCCCGCCGTAACCACAATGGCTCGCCCGGGCTGCCGGCCTTTTTTCACAAAAACAGGCAACAGCCACCCCTGTCCGGTCGCATTAGTAGAAGGCCTGAACCAGAACTCGTGACATCCGGGGGTCAGGGAGCTGACGTGTAAAGACTCCACCACCTTGCGGCCCTTTAATACTTCCATGGTCTGAAATCTCTCCAGAAAATCCAGCTAATCATACTAACGAAAATGGGCGACCAGAGCCGCCCATTTCTCACTGCACTGCCAATCAGGCAAATCCAGCCAAGTGTGCGCCTACAACAATCACACTGGAAAGAACAAACAACAAAAGAATAAAACGCCAGCAGAATCTTGCCCAGTCGCCCCAATCAATACGGCAAACACCCAGTGTAGCCATTAAGGAAGCAGAGGTTGGCACAATAATGTTGGTCAGGCCATCGCCCAGCTGAAATGCCAGAACGGCTACCTGACGGGTTACACCGGCAATATCTGCCAATGGCGCCATCAATGGCATGGTCAGAGCAGCCTGCCCCGAACCAGAAGTCACAAAGAAATTGAAGACAGACTGAAAGAGATACATAAACCAGGCAGCCACAACCTCAGGCAAACCACTGATAGCACCACCCGCACTGTTCAGAATAGAGTTCAGCACACTGGGCTCTGCAGAGTCACCACCCAGAATCAGCAGTACACCTTTGGCTGCACCCACCAGTAGCGCAGGCGCCAACATAATACCGGCACCTTCCTTAAAAGCTGCAGCAATATCATTGGCAGTCATGGCGTTAAGCCGGAAAATGACACCCAGAATACCTGCGACAATACCCATGGTAAAAAACTGGGAAGCAATTTCTGGCAGATACCAGGCATGGACAACCACACCCCAAACGACCCAAATCGTTGTAGCGGCTACGGTGAGAAGTACCAGTGTGTCACCCAGACCCCAGCGAGATGCTTTGCTTTCCAGAGACTGTTTTTTGAAATGAGCATCGCCTTTCAGACTGAAGGAAGCAGACGGGTTCTTCTTAATACGGCTGGCGTATAAAAGGGTAAAGCCAATACCGATCAGCGTGAAGAACACCCAGATCCCCATTCTCAGACCGGCACCTGAAAGTACCGGTATACCCGCAATACCCTGAGCAACAGCCACAGAGAATGGATTCATCCAGGAAGTAGCAAAACCGATTTGGGTAGCGACATACGTCACCATCACTGTTGTGATCCCATCATAGCCAAGACGAACCATCAGGGGCGCAATGATGATGGCAAAGGCCACCGCCTCTTCTCCCATCCCAAAAACGGCACCGCCTAATGAGAACAACAGGAAAAGCACCGGTATAAAAAGCGCTTCACTGCCTTTCGTCTTGTCAATCAGACGAAGAATACCGTTATCAATGGTACCGGTTCTCATTACGACACCAAACGCGCCGCCAATCACCAGCATAAACATGATGACACCTACGGCAGAACCCCATTTATCACCTGAAACCAGACCTTCAAAGATGAAGTTCATCAGGCCAATGCCGCCACCACTTTCAAACAGACCCACCGTGTTATAGACCAGCTCACCACTTTTATCTGTGGCATAAGCAAAAGAGGATGGGTCAATGGTTTCACGCGTTTTCTCTACACCATCTACCAGATAGGAGATAGTCTGAGAGTCAAAAGAACCCGCTGGAATCAAATAAGTTAAGAGAACGGCCAGAACGCCAATAAAGAAGATCAAAACCAGGGTATCGGGCATGCGCCACTGTCTGGTCTGAACCGCTTGATACACTTCCGCTGTAGTATGACTCATATCAGGTACTACTTACTGCCTAAAAAACGCATAAAGTAGCATAAATAGAGCATAAAAAGTCATGTTAATAGTACTTATAGAAACGCAGAAAAAAGCATCAAAAGTGCGAAATCAACGGATTACCAATCAATCACTGAGCCATCAAAAGCCAGAAACTGCCCCGATTGATCAGGGTTCAAACGACGAATCACATGCAAAATCTGACCCGCTGAAACCCTTGGGCTGAACAACTTATCAGAAGGGACATTTTTCTGAAATGGCTCCGAAAGCCGGGTATCGACAGTACCAGGATGAATAGCAACGACACACCCTTTGGGTAATTTTCTCTGCCACTCAATACTGAGGGTTTTCAAGATCATATTAAGCGCCGCTTTTGAAGCTCTGTAGCTGTACCACCCTCCCAACCGGTTGTCTGAAATACTTCCTACTCTTGCAGAAAGTGCGACAAACCGGGCTGAATCACTGCCTTTAAAAGCATCCATGAAATAACGCGCTAGTAACAATGTGGGTAACACATTAGCTTCAACGGTCTTGAGGAAGAACTCTGGATTAACCTGAGTGATCGATTTTTCGGGCATTTGGGTCAAAGTATGGAGCATACCGACGGCATTAATCACCCAGTCGACTGGACCGACAAGGTCTGAGAGCTTTTTTACGGATTCTGCATCGGTAAGATCAGATGGGTGCCAGTGAACCGAATCATCCTGTAAGTTTATGTCTGGCACGCTTCGAAAAAAAGTGGCATGAACTTCTGCATCGGGAATCTCCTGCAGTATCTCTGCGATTAATGCCTGGCCGATTCCACCTGTACCGCCCGCTACCAGTATCTTCATATAAGCCTCGCTCTGATGCATCAGACCTTTTACGTCAGTGGGTGGTTCCCTGGATCACCCTCTCTCTGAATAATTCTGTATCCGTTTAAATGCATATCACGCTACCTGCCTGTGTCTTACTGGCTAAAAAAGAATCAGAATACAATCGAGAAACAGGTAACTTTATAAGCGAAAAATGATCTACCATCGCAAACTTGACGGTTTTTGCTAGTTGGATTACTTATTGCTGAAAAATCAGCATTCCCCTATCTTGCGCACCTGCTGTGTCATCCCAATGGATGCAGAAATCTCAGTGAAACAACCTTTCCACCCACTGGTTCACATCACTGTACTCTCAGCCCTGACTTAATCAGAAAGATTCGCCGTTAACAGCCCAGGTTCCTTAATGAAGCAGACTAATCACTTTGTTGCTGTCGAAGCCAATATTGCCGCAGGTAAAACCACATTGCTGCCCAGGTTGGCTGAAGCACTGGACTGGGACGCCATTCAGGAGCCTGTAGAAGATCCGGAGTTTACTCGATTATTGACCGAGTTCACCCAAAATCCTTCTGACTCTTCAAAACGCGTTAATTTTCAGCGTTACATTACCGAGCGCAGAGCAGAAATTGTCAAACACCTCCCTAAAGGCAGAAATTATCTGATTGAAAGGTCACTCTACTCTGATCTGATTTTTACTCAGGCTAACTTCCTTTCCATGGAACAGCCTGATACCGACTTTATGCTGCACTACTGTGAGATTCAGCGTAAATTAAGAGAGTATCCAGTGATCAGTGCAGTTGTTTATCTACGCACCACACCAGAAGTTGCCCATGATCGTTTATTAAGCCGAGGCAGAGAAGCAGAAAACGGTACACCGTTTGAATACATTCGAAATATTCACCACTATCACGAGGCTATTCTTCCACAAATCTGTGAGTCGATGAACACGCCTCTGATGACTCTGGACTGGAATGAGTTTGGCTGCGAAAAAGAAGTAGGTAAACAGCTGATGGACATACTGGCCAGAGCAAAATAGTGATGACAGGGTAGCCTCTATCTTAAAGGATAGAGGTTACCTTCATGGAAAGCTTGAATCTTTAAAACTCAACTTTATGACTTTCATACCCACAAGGCTCATACCCATAAAATGGCGATGATCCCCTGTACAGGAGTCTATCCATCACTGGGATACTTATACTTTGAGTGCCTGCAGGTATTCTGAATAGGGGAGTATGATTCACGTTACAAAGATAACTTTCTTTATTATCTTTATAGGATAACGCCAACTCCTCTTTTTCAATATTTTTAAAAGCTCCTGTCCACCGGCTTCGCTCGCCAAACTGCCTGTCAAGGGTATACACACCAGGTAGTTGACCTAACTCCTGAACGGTCAAAGGTCTTACTTTGAGTTCGCCGGATGTAGTATTTACTGCAGAAGCATTGGTAGCAACGAGGACACTCTCCTCAACTCTTTCTTCTAAAATCGCTTTTTCAAATGAGCTGGTCTGAGCTGAAACTAAGCGGGGGCTATTCGCCTGTAAAAAGAAGTCATATCGAAGCAACATCGAGCTTTTAATTTCTTTTTTCAACTTCAGGACAGTATAGAAAGGACGTTCTTCATTTTCCAGAGCCTCTGAGTATTTGTGATCTGAAAATGGGCTCCAGAAAACTGCGCAAGGTTTGCCTTTCCAACGATAGTTATTGCAGAAATCTTCGTAGATTTGTGTCTTTAAGGTCTTACCTGCCAACCTGACAGCCACTTCCTCTGCTAATTTTGGCAAGCTTTCAGCACCTGATCGATAAGGGAGTACATGCAGATAGAAATCAGCTGACAATTGCCCCAGATCACATAAGCCGCTCGCATAAGGCTTACCTATATGAGTGCAATATTGTTCGGTTTTAGTCTCAATATTGAATTTGATAAATTCAGCACTGACTACCATTAAATCTTCTTCAGGCATGCCATTGACCAGCATGACAGCAAGTTTTCTCTTGTCCTCCTTTCCTGAAAATAACCCTTCAACCTCTGCCAATAATTCAGCCCTTTTGCTTTCATAATTAGGGGTTGTCAGCCAGTCTCGAATATATAAATACCATGATACAGGCCTTTTAAAGTAATCTTGTTGGTACACATAACCAAGTAATAGCAAAGTTCCTACTACTTGAACTGCTTTCATCTCTTTACTCTGAGAGGAGAATAAAGCCCAGACAGTAAAGACGGCCATACTAATCTTATCGGTCAAGTGATATTCAACGATAGGATTGGCGCCACGTGACAACCTGGCTTCATGTAATTTTCTAAAGTCTATTTTCTCAGGAGCAGCCCAAACAGAAGGGACGAGCAAGACCATTAAACAAAGCATTACCTTTAAGACATTGATGAATCTAGCCAGCTTTTTTATTCGCATCTTCAAGTTCCTGATAAATTATCAGAAACAGATTAGTTAAATTTACTAAATTCGCCAGAGTATACAGTTAAAATTAATGTGTCTCATATTCGTATTAATAAAACTGCTGCAATAAAAGTTAATGAAACAACAATATAGAAACACCTGCCTTTCCTAAAAATCCCTTCTTATCTTTTCTTGTTTTTAGCTCAATTCCCTTTGAGCTTTCAAAAGAAATCAGAGATTGGAAAGAGGATTAGCTGACTCTCCCCAAGGCGGTGTGAACATTTCTGAAACCTTCTCCTGAGGAACATCTTCTATGACCGAATAAGTCCACTGTGGCTGATTATCCTTATCAACCAGAAGCGCCCTGACGCCTTCCTGCAAATCACCTTTCAATACGCAATTAATAGAAAGTATTAATTCATTTTGAAAGACTTCTTTGAGAGAGTCATATCGACTCCTCTTCAGTTGCTCATAAGCTAAGACCGCAGACAAAGCCGAACCTGTCAGGGCAATATTTTTTGCTTGTTCCAGCCAACTGTCTTCTGTTTGCAGTGCTTTCAGATCGCCAATGATTGCGGAGAGCGTGGGCTTCTCCATCATGCGGGCAATCTGATCACGATGCTCTCTGATTTTTGAGTAGGGCAACCAGCCAGCACTGTTATCTGAATAATGTTGAACAACATCAAAAGTGGCCTGATAGTGATCACCGGACCAGTCTGCCTCCTGAAGAGACTCAATCACATTTTTTCTGAAAGCATGGTCAATAAACCGATTGGCCAACCCCAGATACATGGCATCGGCCGGGTTTAGACGACAACCTGTCAAAGCCATAAAAAGGCCAATTCTGGCAGGTAGTCGATTAAGAACCCATGAGCCACCTACATCAGGATAAAGACCGATCGTAATCTCAGGCATGGCCATTATAGAAGTATCCGTCACGACACGAAAATCAGCGCCGGCCATCAGACCAAAGCCCCCGCCCATAATGACGCCGTTGCCCCAACATATGACGGGTTTACGATAAGTATGAATCAGATAATCCAGACGGTATTCTTTTTCAAAAAATTGCCCTGGTGCGCTTGTATCTCCATCAATAACGCTCTGCCTGAGAGAACGAACATCACCACCTGCACAAAATGCTTTTTCTCCAGCAGCCTGAAGAAAAATACAAACGATGTTCTCGTCATCCTGCCAGAGGGTCAGCTGGTCATAGAGACTGTCGACCATTTTCTTATCGAGGGAATTAAGGCTTCGTTCAGCATTCAGTGTGATGACACCCAATTGATGTCCGGACACTGTATCGAGCCTGTCGAATAGAACCTTTTCGGTCATTTCTTCTTCTCCTGCCATGACCGGCGATAAACCGCTCAATCGTTATCCTGTGCTTACCCAGGGTCACTGGATAAGTATTTATTCCATTCAGTGACCACTAACTATATGAGAGCAACGTGGGCATTTCAAACTCAACCCGCAATCCTATACCCATTGGATTTCAAGATGCTACCAGGCGGCAGCTCGCGAAACCCCACATGCCTGCAAGAAGCAGATGACCGGGATGAGGGAGCGCAGCCAACAACCTCACATCTTCAAGGGTGGTGGGTATAGACGGCCTTCAGAATAACGCCTGGCATGCAGACGCACCTGTTCCGGATGGACTACATCAATCCCAACAGCGCTGTTGCCAAAAGCAAAACAAAAGCACCACCAATTCTTGAAGAGACCTGAGCATAGGGCATGAGATGCATACGACGACTGGCTGATAATACAGCCACATCGCCGGTCCCCCCCATATTAGCCATACAGAGGCCTGCCGTTACCGATGCCTCTATGGGGTAAAAGCCCAGCATCTTTCCGGCCAGACCCGCTCCCAGTATGGCACCCACCACGGTAGTCACCACCAGAATGAAATATTGGACTGAAATCACTTCTGCAACCTGATGAAGGTCCGTAAAACCTACACCAATGCAGGCCAGTAAAGCCGGTGTCAGGGACATCACCATAAAATCACCCCACAATGCTGCTCCCTCTTCAAACCGTGAGGGCATTACTCCCAGTGCCTTTACCAGGCCAACACACAGAATCATTAATGCGTAAGGATGCAGGGAAATCACCAGACTTAACAAATACCCCATGACATAGAAACTGGTCGCCACAAACAAACCAGTTCCCATCTTCGCCAGCTCCGGGATCTGCTCTACTTTCTCATCATCTCTAATGCCCTTCTGGCTCTTCATCAATTTTCCATTGCCTGTCAAACCTGGACTAACCTTACCTATTTTTTCCAGCATACCGGCAGCAATAATGGCCACCAGATTCCCCAGGACAACGGCCGGAACCATTTTAGACAATACACTTGAAGCATCTGAATTCAGAATATTGGCAAAAATCTCTGCCAGTGGTACTGCCCCTGCCCCCATACCACCGCCCATGATAGGCAGACCGACATAGAATACGGCTTCAATAAAACCACTTCCGACCAGCATTCCAACCAGTCCAACCAGAATCAGAGCACCTGAAACACCACCCAGAATGACAGGTAAATACCAGAGAGCAGATCTTAGCAACAGCTGTCGGTCCATACCGAACAGGCTTCCGGTAATAAGACCGGAAATAAACAAGGCAAGAAAACCCTGATTTCGAACAAACTCAGTGACATCAGAACTGATATTGGCAGGAATAATACCCGTGGCTACCATCAGGCTGGAGCCAAAAATCACAACAATTGGCCCTCCCCCCAGGTAATCCCGGATCCAGCCAAGACGCTCTCCCAAAGCGTTCAGCACTCCGCCCAGAGCCATCACAAAAGGAATCAATCCAGCCATACCTGCTGGCAGGTGGCCGGTACAACCAGCAGTAATCAGGACAATACAGAGCAAACTTAACCAGAACAGCACCGCCCGCTGGGGTGACTGAACCCCTGTAATTTGCTGCAATAACATTTCCATCAACTACCGCCGCTATCCGTTAATTTCAAGTTGTCACTAACTAATAGCAAAGTTATACAAAATAGTGTTACTTATTGTTGCTTCCCGGTAACAACGCCTGCTTTTACGGGATACATTTCGTACACGTATAAAAAAACCGGGATTTCTCCCGGCCTTCATTAAGATGCAAATGATAAATCAGTTTTTGCTAACTGCCTGCGTCTTACCTACTGATTCAACAGTTAGTCTGCCCTTGTCTTCAAGCACATCACTCAATGCCTGTTGTATCTCTTCAACGGAAACGGTTTCTACCTCATCAGCAATTTGCTTACGGTATTGGAAGCCGGTTTCCTTACCATCCAGGGACTGCCAAAAGCGGGAACTGCGCTCATCAAGGTTTGCATCTTTCTTGAGAAGGTCACCCAGCAACCCCTGACGGTATTGAGCTAATTCTTCATCCGTCAGTGATTTCATTCTTTCTTTCTGACCCTGCAAGAATTCAGCCACCTTTTTCTCAATACCCTCAGGCCCCAGAACGGGAGACTGAACGACAAAGATCAATCCCGGATGACGCTCGATAGGGCGAGCCCCGGCGAACACAATATAACCCAACTGCTGCTCAGTTCTCAGCTGATTGAAAAACGGTGTCGCCATTAATCTGCCAAGCAAAGAGTAGACGGCACGATCCCGGTCATCCGTATCAGGGCGCTGGAAATAACTGATATACAGCGAATCGTTATGGTTAAAATCTGCCTTGATAGTTCTGTTCTTCTCTTTCAACAAATTGAAAGGTTGTTTGAACTGACTACCACGATTTTCTTCGGTCAGTAAGGCTTTATCCACCAGCTCAGCAAGTTTCATGCTTTCTTCAGCGCTGTGATTCCCATGAACCAGCATTTCAATGAAGATAGAGCGATAGAAGTCTTTGGCATACTGTTTAACATCACTCAGTTTGACCTTTTCAGCTGCTGCCAATAAAACCTGATCATTACGGTAGTTTGGATAGAGATCCTGACTCAAACGGTCCATACCCAACCGATAAGGGGGCTGAAACTGCTTGTTCTTGACCCTTCTGATCAGTAAAGCCTTCTCCTGATCAAATTCAGCCTTGTCAGGGTTAAACTGCTTGATGGCTTTGAGAATATCTTCCAACAGCAGCCCCTGCTTGTCCTGATACCCAGACAGAGTGATAGTCAAACCTTCACGCCCTGAATTCAGACCATAGTTCAAACCGGCCTCTTTGGCTGGATAGCCATACTCGTTCAGGCTGCGGGATAACAGAGTGCGATAGAGTTGCAGTTGAATCACATCGTCTTCTGTTCTGGATGCTTTTTCTGTAGAAACCTTGATCCGCACATTGGCTCGGGGGACTTCAAAGCTACTGTCTGTCATACTCCAGACTTTAAAGCCCGGTTCTTCCAACAGCACCTGAGGCACATCGTCAGGACTGCTTTTTCTCTGCTCCAGATCCCGGGCAATAAAATCATTGCGTTTGGGTATCGTCATTTCTGCATGAACGCGCGGAGATGAAAGTCTTTTCACTAAAGTATCAGGCAAAGGTTTGATGCTGTACCGGGTCTTGAAATAAGGCTCGACCTGATCTGTATCCAGCTCTCTGGCAATCACAACCTGCCTCATGTTCGAGGGGGTCATTTGATTAAGCAGCTCACTGATCAGATCGGGATCAAAATCCTCGAACAGGTAGTTTGCCCTTAAAATATCTGCAGCAGGGATATCATGAATACGGGTAGCAAGCCCTGACGCGGTTTGTTGTGGATTGGCATCTTCCTGATAACGGAACCCAAGATCAGCAACCAAGCGACTTTCTTCGTATATCCAGGGCTCAAGACCCTGTTTACGAATCAAGTCCAGATAATCAAATACCTCAGCCGTGATCTCATCAACCTGTTCCAGACCTTTAGGGGTCAACTCCATACGGACTGAAAACTCACTGAACTCTCCAGGTACATCACTGGAGTAAGACGCCAGCGATTCAATCAGCCCACGCTCTTTCAGATAACTGTGCAGACTGCCCTCGCCTTCATAACCAATGACTCTCGCAAGATAGCCCAGAGGCTTCTTACGGTAATTTTCATACTGGCTGGGCACAGGGAAGCTCAGAGAAAGCACACGAGTGTCTTTTAAAGGCACCAGATTAATGCGAACACCCAGTTGCTCGGGGGTATAGGGTGGAAGACCAATATGAGTATCGGGTGACTTACCTTCTGGCACTCCGGCAAAAGATTCCTTCAGCCAACTCTCCAGAACATCAGGCGATTCCTTGCCATAAATGACCACCCCGATATTCTCAGCCACATAATATTGATCGTAGAACGATTTAAGATCATTCCACAAAGACTGGCCATCGTCATTAGAAAGCGTTTCCAGGCTGCCAATATTAAAACGGCTACGAGGATGAGCTGGATTCGAAGTAACATTCTGCGCCGTCAACAAACGCCAGCCATCTTCTTTGGCATGTAATTTATATTCAGAGTCAACCGCATTTCGCTCCCTGTCCACATAGGCAGGGTCCAGCGTTGGTGAAACAAAAAACTGCGCCAGTTGATCAAGCGCCGGTTTCAGCTTGTCACTGTTGATATCAAAGTAATAGTTTGTCCGTGTATTGGCTGTGTAGGCGTTGGCACTGCCGCCATGAGCACGGATGTACTCAAAATATCCGTCCACTTCCGGGTACTTTTCATTTCCCAGAAATAACATATGCTCCAGAAAGTGTGCCAGACCCAGACGGTTATCAGGATCTTGGAAGCTGCCCACCTTAACATCCACAGCCGCTGCCGCCTTGTCCGTATCCGGATCCGAGATCAGCAGGGCCTTAAGACCATTATCCAGCTCGACAAAACGGTAATCCCTGTCGTCAGCTGGACTTTTCACCACCACCTGGCTGTTATCCATTGCATTCCGTTCAGCTGTCACTGTACACCCACTTACCAGTACCGTTGCCAGCATCCCGGCAATCAGAGACATGCGTTTTAATGTCATAAAAAATTCCACACCTTAAAAAGGCCTTGATCACGACTGAATACTTTCTGCAAATAAGGCTAATTATCAAGGATATAGGTATCCTATTTACCGTTCTTTTACTGTTTGCACAGAAAGTGCATGCGTTTGTGCTTATTTTTTTATTATTCAAAAGTTTTGAAACCAGAATATAAAAGTAGCAGTCATGATCTATTTACACTTGTACCATAAAAAGGATTACAGATTCGAGCATTAAACCGCCATGAAGGTTAGAAACACTCTATCGCCCAGCGGGGTTGCAAAGAATTTTCACTATTGACCTACTGCCCGATGGGTTTGTATTCCCAAACATCTTGCTACCGCCTTTAACTCTGTCACCTCCGGGATATACCCATAGCATTTCCGGTTGTTTTGGTGAATAATCCGCCGCCTCCTGAATTAATCTTCCTGCTGAAATGAAGTTTCCTGGCCGTCGTAAAATTAAGCACTACTTCCCAGTCAATGCTGACAACCGGTTTGACCGGGAAAGCATGACCTTTGGGCATGCCCACACCTTCGTCTGTGGCATTGATCAAAACATCGTGGATATTTATGCCCATGTTGATGAATCCGTTTTAGCAGACTTTGGCTTGAACAAAGCCATGTCTCAGCTGATGAGCAATGAAACGGCCAGCCGTTTGTATCAGTTTCTGCAAGGTTATGATCTGATCGACAGTCAATATGCCGGTGGCACTATTGGCAACACGCTTCACAATTACTCCATTCTGGCGGATGACCGCTCAGTACAGTTTGGAGTCATGAGCCAGAACATTGCTGTGGGCGACTATGCCTACGGATACCTTTGCAATACCAGCTCCAAGGTAGATCTATCCTATTTGCAGCCTGTCGAAGGGCCTATTGGGCGCTGCTATACCCTGATTACGCCTGATGGTGAGCGTACTTTTGGCATTAGCCCCGGATTGATGAACGCTCTGACGCCTGAGTATATCTCTGAAGAAGTCATTCAAAACAGCTCTGCCCTGATGCTGTGTGCATATACTTTGGGTGATGCCAGTCTGCCTATTTATAACGCGACCCTGAAAGCCGCTGAACTGGCCTGCAAGCACCAGGTTCCGGTTGTTCTGACACTGGGGACAGCAGGACTGGTCGATGCCATCAAAGACTCCCTGACCGCCTTCATCGAAAAGTATGTCACTGTGCTGGCCATGAATGAAGACGAAGCGGCTTCCCTGACCGGCCATAAAGACCCTCTTCTGGCCTGTGAAGTTGCACTTGACCTGGCTGATATGATCCTTCTGACAGCAGGGCCGGACGGCCTTTATGTTGCGGGACATACCGAAACAGAACTGGCAAGAGTCACCGACAACCCCATTCTGTCAGCTGGCATCAGTGACTTTAATCGGTATGAGTTCAGCCGCCCATTGCTTAAAGCAAGCTGCGATCACCCTATGAAGGTTTACTCTCACATCAATCCATACATGGGCGGACCTGAAAAAATCAAAAATACCAACGGTGCCGGTGATGGTGCTTTGGCTGCAGTCATTCATGATATGGCGGCTAATGCTTTCCACCAGCAGGTATTACCCACATCGGGTAAGCATAACCGAACCTGGCTGACCTATTCGTCGTTCTCACAAATTTGTAAGTATGCGAACAGGGTCAGCTATGAAGTACTGGCACAGAGTTCACCCAGGCTCTCAAGATCTTTACCAGAAAGAGAAGATTCTCTGGAAGAAAGTTACTGGGCTAAGTAAATCATGTCGCCCTTCTATTGGTTGCCTTCAAAATGAATTGAAAGCAATCAATAGAAAGACAAGATAATGTTGACGGGCTGGAAGTGTCTTTATAATTCAGATAAGTACTGTTCTTTCGTTCTAGTCGGTAAAGGCTCTCCCTTTACTACTTTTACAGCTGCCTCACGCAGAAATTCCTTTTTTTCTAACTCTTGCTGCTGAGCCAGCAGTTTTGAAAAGATATTAAACTCGTGCTCATTAAGATTGTCGTACTCATCCGTTAACAATTCTACATATTTGTCGCCGATGTCCTGAATATAACCAAAGTAATCCCCATCCAGTTTATCAACAAAAACCTTCCACTCCAGTAAGTCATCTATGACCTGCTGCTCAGTTCTTGCGGCTAGCTTATTGGTTACATCGTCACAAGCTTTGGCAATGTCTTCTTTGGTGATCCGGGAGTACCACCCCCATTTCATTTGCTGACCTGACTCAATAGGTAGATCCAATACTGCCTGTAACCCCAACAAATAAGCCAACCTCACTTCAATCTGATCAGGCTTTCTCCGCTGCTCTTTTGTAAGAGGCTTACCAGACTCTATATCTGCCTTATATTCCCTTTCAATATCTGCAAACCGATCATCGGCCAGTTGTTCAACCAGCTTTTTAACATAAAGATCCCTTTGCAGTTTCACTAACTCTGACACCCCCCCTTTTTTCTCGGCTCTAACAATTTTAGCGGCCAGCTCCATATCATTAAGTCCCAACAAAGCTCTATCCTGACAACTGGAAACTGCTTCAACAGAGGCTGCAATACAAACACTCATAATGTCTTTGTCTTCAGCCATTGTTTTTAATAAGCCTGTCACCCTGCGAGCCATCGCCCGTGCTTCCGTAAACTTACCTTCTTTATAATCCCTGGTACCCACCAGCTTTTGTAGATGAAGAGTGATTGCATTGCTGTTAGAAGAGTCTTCAAATGCGGCAAGTAAATCATCTGGCATCAACTCTCCCGCCATTGAAAACCAGTTCTGCATGTTCTGCTCCAGAGAATAGTTTTCTGCCATCCCAACGCTCATACGTTTTGAGGCAAGGAGAGATAAGGTTGGATGTAATGGATGAGTCTTTTTCCATTCCAGTAAATCTTCGGCGACAAAAGCATTGCCTTGTAAAAATACCTGGCATGAAAGATTATTCTTATTCTTTATTTCAGTAAGCTGATCCGGTACTGCCTGAAGTCGGTTATAAGCAAGAGTCAGTTTTCGAAGATGTCGTAACTTGCTTAATCCCGAAGGCACTTCTGCAATGCTATTACGGCCCAGATAGACTTCAACGAGATGCTTACATTCAAATATTTCACGGGGGAATGTTTGAAAACGATTGCCAAAACAATCAAGCACCTCCAGGTGCTTCAAATTGCCGATCTCTGCCGGTAGAGATTCCAGCTGATTATCACTGAGCTGTAACACTTCCAGTTTTTTCATTCCAGGTACAGTGACGCTGTCAGGTAGCTTTTTTAAACAATTTTTCTTGCAGTAAAGTTCTCTTAACCGGGTCAACTTTGATATCGATTCTGGAAGTTCTGACAATTCATTTTCTTCGCAACTGAGAACGTTCAACCAAGTCAAATCACCTACCGTATTGGGCAAGCTGGTCAAATTAAGACCTTTTAAATCCAGCGTCTTTTCTCCCCGCTCTACACAAAGCTCAACTCTTTCAACGGCGTCCATTCTTGAACTTTTTTCTTCCGGCCTGGCTGCATCAACCCAGTTTTGCAGCTGCTCTTGTTGAGCATCTGATAATCCACCGACATAACCAATAGCTCGATCTGATAGACGAGTGACCGGAGTAGCGTCACCAAAGGTATTCCTGGCTTTATTCAGTACATAAAGACAGAGTGGCTGAACGACCTTTAGATAAAACCTTCCGTGCTTTGCCGTACGACTTTCTCTTACCGTCTCAGAAACACTCTTGTCTACAACCCGATCTTTTATAGAAGTAGACGCTTCATCTTCTCTGGCAGGAATAGATCTGGGAATCTGTGTTTCAACCGTATGGGGTTTCATGGGGTCCATGAGTCTGACTTCCGTTTTAATCCTTCAAAACTTTAATTAGTATAGGAGGTAGTCCCTTCCTGTTTTTTACAGTCACTTGAACCAGTCTCTGACAGTCTTTATAAATTGATCATTCAATAAGTCTGTCCCTTCAATATTCTGACGCTCAATGAATGATGCCTGTTCCCAGGAGTCTGTCAGTGTCTTGCGTTTCACTGAACTGAAGGGTTCATATACAATGGATTCACTACATCAGCGAAGTACAAACATGGACATCAGTCACCTGCGAGAAAACTATACCCAGGCAGGTCTGGATCTGGATTCTTTAGACTCCGACCCATTCCAGCAATTCGACCTTTGGTTTCAGCAGGCCGTCGAAGCACAGCTACCTGAACCCAATGCCATGAGCCTGGCCACAGTATCTGCTGAAGGTTTACCCAGTCTGCGTACCGTATTGTTGAAACATATCAGTTCAGAGGGTTTTGTCTTTTTCACGAACTACAGCAGCCGCAAGGCACAGGACATCACTGAAAACTCGAATGTTGCAATCATGTTTCCCTGGATACCCCTGGAGCGGCAGGTCATTGTCCGGGGAAGCGCCGAAAAAATCTCCAAGTCCGACTCTTTAAGATACTTCACCAGCCGTCCCCATGGCAGTCAGCTCGGCGCCTGGGTTTCTCAGCAAAGCTCCGTTATTACCGGCAGAAAAGTACTGGAAATGAAGCTGGAGGAAATGAAAAGAAAGTTCAAGGAAGGCAAAGTCCCACTACCAGACTTCTGGGGAGGCTACCGCATAGTTCCAGATTCCATCGAGTTCTGGCAGGGGCGCCCCAACCGGCTGCATGACCGCTTTCTGTACCGTCGAGAACAGTCTGACTGGTGTATAGAAAGGTTGTCACCATGAGTCAGAAAACGGCGGCCAGGATAGCCGTCCGGGATAGCCTGATTTATATGGTAACGGTCAACCGACAGTTTCGTGATCAAGTCTATGATGACAAGCTGCTGCCTGTCTGGGTCATGAAGTCTCCGGACGAAGATAAGGATGATCGCGCCCTGGCGGCTGAGACCAGCACGAAATTGATCTATAGCGACCAGCAGAACAAACAGGAAACAGCTCGACTCCCCGGCATTGTTGGTATTTCCAAAGAGACACTGCAAACCGGTGTAAAGCTCAACGAAGCACGAGAAAACTTCAAACAGGCTATGTCCGAATTCAGAAAACTCTATGGTGACAGCATCGAAGCCATTGAAGAAACTTCAGATGAAATACGTGAGAAAATGCTGGGAGGCTTACAGTTTTCCCACATCCATTTTGTCCAGAGTTATCGTCAACTGAAACTCTTTGAGACCCCACCCCGACGAGTTGGCTTCAGCTGGGCCGCTCATCACAGTGGTTCTGTGAAACTGTCTGCCAATGAAGCGATTGATCATCTGCGCAAGAAGTATCTGGCGTCCAGCGCCATCCACAAAGATATTCAGATTCTTGAACAGATGCCCGCCAGTGAAACCGTTATTATTAAAAGAATTCTGAGCCCACATCTTCGCGCCAACTTAACCTGGGCGAAAGACATTGAGCTGCTGCGAAAGGCAGATAAGGATTTGCGAAAACGGTATCCGGGTCAGATCAACACACCTCTGCCGGTGTTTGTCCAGCTGGAAAAAGGACAGCCATTGCCAGAATTCAATAAGATCAGAGCTTTTGATCCTTCAGCAAAACAAGAGCGACTTCCCCGCAGTGATACCAGATTGGTAAAAATCTCTGAGAACCCACACTCCCGAATTTATAAATACGCTTAAATTTGAGAGTTAACACGAATCAGTTGGCAGAGTTAGCGAATACCCTGCCAACTGTTTACTGTGAAAATCCAGCTCTATCAGACCCCGTAGTCATTTTCATGACTCAGGGGGAGCCGCATTTCCCGCTCATGACTGTTTGTCGGTCAACGGCTTACTTCTAATTCGTCTTTCAGATAAACAGCCAGCTCAGTGTATCCACCAATGTATCGTTGGCCGTGGAAAATCTGAGGCACGGTTTCAACCGGCTTGCCTACTGTTTTTTCCAGGTCTGCCTTGGAAATACCTTCTGCATGAATATCAACATACAGCATGGGCAACTCGCGGCTTTCCAATACTTCTTTTGCACGTACACAGTAACCACAGCCAGGACGACCAAAAACGGTAAAGCGATCCATAAAATCCCCCTAATTCCAACCAGAATTTAAATTCAGAAATGTTATGCCGCTAACTATAAACAGGTTGGCATGATATAAGAAATCAGTATTTTCTAACTGTTTGATAGATGAAATCTATCAGTCATTGCCGAACCCCCTTATTGCTTGTTAGTCTGAAGCCTGATGGACTTAAGTTTTCGAGCCTAAACCGACTTGAGTCCGAGAGACTCCTGGTATCAGCAACGGATTGCACAGAGGACATCTCCATGCCAAGGAAAGGTCTGACTTGCCTGCTCTTCTCCTTACTACCCCTACAGGTTGCAGCGTCCAATCTGATCGACCTGGCCCACAAAGCCGGTTTTGATCGCTGTGATTCAGCCATCACTACGGAATTCAAAGATTTAGCAGAACAGGGGAATGGTGTAGCCTCCACTGGCTATTTCAATGATCGCAGTTTCAATATCATGGCCACCTGGGGCAGTGAGAAAGACAGTGTCTGGAAAAACACCACTTTTATTAAATTTGGTCGCAACTGTCTGGCCTACAGCGTTATAGGCACAGTCTATGGTGACAGCTGCTCAAATTTTAATGAGAAAAACCCTCAATGGGGGGTCATCAAAGAACAGGGTGGCTTTACCTGGACAAAAAACAAGGGCGGTGTGAACGCCATTATGAAATCACTGCCCAATGGCAGCTGTGAGATCACTTACCGCATACATCAGAATTACGATGCCACCTCTCCACAAGCCGGCAAGGAAAAAAAGAAGTCCGCTAAAAAGACGCCTCAAAAAAAGGGGTCTTAGTAAACAATGCTCTGAACACATTGTTTTAACCACTGAATGGCCTGTTTTCTACCCGTCAGGCCATTGGCTCGAGCAATCTCTGACCAGTCATGTCCCTGTAGCACCTTTGCAATCAGCCCATTGATTGCTTTATGCGGAGCCGAGTCGTCCGTTACTTTTGATAACAGCAGAGATCGAACCGCTGGAAGACAACTTTCGAATAGCCGATCTGAACAGGCAAAAGAGTTCAGATCCATGATATCTCGCTGATCCAAAACAGTTTCAACATTTGAATGCGTAAAACGCAGTAACTCTCTAACCAGATCAGAGTCCATCTCTCTGAAAGCTCCCGACAGCTGCATCAGGAACCCCGAGTTAAAACGATCAACCATTTCCTGTGTCAGTCCATGAAAGTCTTTATTCAGTGACTTCAACACCATCATTGAGTAACAGCCACTGGCTGCCTCCCGGGTGATTCCGATACGAACAGGAATATATCCCGACTGTCCCCAAAAGGCTGCCAGTTCAGAGGTTGCACCAAAGCTGCTCCCGAGATAATCCAGTTTTCTGAGCCTGGCCACTTCTTCAATACAGTTCAACAGATGTGACCCCAGCCCAGCCCGTTGCAACGAGGGATGCACCGCTATACGTATCACTCGCAATCCGGAAAAACCGGAAGCCTCTGGAAAACCACAGTGGTTACTGAGTGACTGAGGAATAAGATGGCCTCGCACTCTTCTTTGCCCGAGCCAAATGGCTTCGTGCAAACTGTCTTCTATTCCACCTTCCAGCGCCAACAATGCTGTGGCAACAACACGCCCTTGATACCTGAGACAATAAGTTTCTATATTTGGGCCGTCTAAAAGATGGCGAAGATCGAGGGGACGTGTACGATAATGGGCTAATACCAAAAGGCCAAACAGGTCGCTCAGTAATGGTTCGTCCTGAATAAGCTGAGCTGGTTTAATCCGTTCAAACAAACAATGCTGAATAGCAGCGGCCTGTATTGTCTCTTCAGGGGCCGGCACTGCATTCAGCATTAAGGCTTTAAAAACAAAACTCTCGAAGGGATCATTCTCCGCCCAACGAATAGGTTGCTTTAAATGCAGCCCCTTCCATTTGGGTGTCAGCTCACAAAGCGTTGACTTGAACTTTATCGCAAAGCCCCTGCCTGTACCTTCATATCCATGCCGGGTCGAAGAGAAAACAATACGGGCCTGTTTTTTTAATAAATGCGTCAGAAGAGGCACAGGAATAGCAGCCGCTTCATCCACCAGCATCAGTTCACAATCAGCATGGCAATCCGAGTGCAGAAGCTCATCTGGAGCCTTGAATTCAAGTATTTTATCTTCCCAAAGCAAACTTCCCCGGTGGGTTTCACACCCTTCGAGCAAAGTTTCAGCCGTTTTGAACACCACTTCAGCAGAAGCCAGGGAAGGAGCAGTCACCCAGATTCGTGAGAGACCGGATTGCATTAAACGGGCTGCAGCAATACCCAGTGCGGCACTCTTGCCACGCCCTCGATCGGCAGTCAGCACTAATGGACGACGACGATGACCTTTGGCCACACGAAGTATGGATTCAACGGCCAGAAATTGATCCGATGTTCTACATGCGCTGTCGCTGAATGATGGCGCCTGCACGGGCTCAATGTTGGTATCTGAAACATAACTGCGGAAGTTATCCTGCTGCCACGACGCCTCTTTGTTCTCACGTAGCAGCGAAAGCGAAGTGTCCTGCTCTATAAGTTCTGCCAGTCTTTTAAGATAGAACCCTGAGATGTGCTCAGTCTGGAAGGGATAAACCGCTAACCTTTTATGGTCTGGGTCGCAATAGTCAGGCCAGTCAGTCCACTCCGGTACCAGAAGGACAAACAGGCCGCCGCCCTTCAAAGCACCACTGATTTGTCCAAAGGCATCGACATCAAAACCGGAAAAAGCATTAAATACAATACAGTCGATCTCACGCCCTAACCAACCCACTGCTTTAGTAGCAGAGATAAAAGGCTCACCTTCTTTAAAACGCTCACCCACCCAAAGTGTTTCCTGCCAGAGCGTTTTTTCAGACAAACCCTCAGCATGGTTCTGTGCCCAAACCTGACTGCCTGATAATACAATGAATGAACGGTGGTGACGGTCCGCAGCCTTTTTAAGAATTGACTCTACCTGTAACACTAACCTGCATCCACTGGTCTGGAAGCATCGCTGCTCCACTCCATCCATCCGCCGTCGTACACAGCAACATGGTCATAGCTCATGAGACTGGCCGCAAACCAGGCCAGACTGGCGCGCCAGCCAGTGCCACAATAAAAGGTGATAGAGTCTTGTTTTTCAATACCGTATGGCTGCCAGTATCCTTCCAGATCACGAAACTCTCTGAGAGTGTTATCAGGGTTCAGATAATCTTCCATACGATAGGTTTCAGACCCTGCCCTGCCCCACAGAGCTCCGGGAATTCTTCCAGCAGTCGGGATGTATTGATAACCACTGATTGCACCGATGTATTCTCGCCAGGTGCGGATACTCACTAAATATTCTTTTTCATTTTCCAGTATTCTTTCAACCGCTTCGGTATCCACGAGTATATCGGGTTCAGCCGGAATACGGCCGCCAAACTGTCTGACGGGCCTTGCTGAATTAATACCTCGTTCTACCGGAAAGCCTGAGTCTGTCCAGGCATCAAGACCGCCATTTAAAAGACGTACATCCTTAACACCAGCGTACTGTAGAACAAACAGAACTCTTGCAGCAGCTGTCATATCATCGCCATAAACAACGATGGGGGTCTCTTTTGTAATACCCAGCCTCAACAGCACTGACTCCAGCCTCTCAGACTCTTTAATGTTCCAAAGCGGCTCTGATTCGATACTTCCCGTATCAACATGCAAGGCTCCGGGAATGTGCTGAACCACATAGCGAGCCCCTTTTCCCCAGGAAACATCAAGCACCATCAGATCAGAATTAACCTTAAGTTGCTTATCAAGCCACTCGGGGGTTACCAGTCTTTCATAGCCCGGTAATTTGTCCGGCTTGCCACCCTGGGTCAACCAGAAAGAGAACCCCTTTTCAAAAACCCGAATACGTTCTTCTTTAAAGCCTTGTTCAGCCACCAGCCACTGGGCAACGACCTGAGCGTCCTGTTTGTCCCGGCCATAGACCACAATGTTGTTCTCAGGGGATATCCCCTTACTGGTCAGGAGATTCTGAACATGACCAGGGTCAGCCGCCATCCAGGCAAGGTCAAAATTCCTGGCGCCGGGAATATGCCCACCTTCCGGGTCTTTTCCCGAAGGCCAACCGTTATACCAATCACTATCACGAACATCGACCAGTACCCAGTCTTGTTCCTGTATCAATGTTTCCATCACAGGTTGATCAACCGATTTTAATTCCAGCCTGTTATTCCAGAAGGTGTCACAGGCAGTGAGTACCGGTAACAGCATGATTAACAGACAATATTTAGCCCAATGCTTCATGGAGCCTTAGTTACCTGAAAGTTATAGTGTGCCTCATCTGACTGACTGAACGAGCCAGCCAGAATGAGGCTAATCTCCATAGCACTGCAGTATTACTTTGGGGTTATTCCAATCTAAGCGGTGCTTATGGTTATTTAGATTTCTGTTCTTTAGTGGGGACTATTTTAACTCTTTCAACTGCCAGAATAGTTACAGATTCAACCGGAACATTAGCATGAGGTCCCCTGTTACCGGTTTTGACGGCAGCGATAGCATTCATAGTCTCGTCACCCTTAATCACTTCGCCAAACACAGCATAACCCGGACGGCCTGCACGATTATTCAGAAACTCATTATTCACAAGGTTGATAAAGAACTGAGAGGTAGCACTGTCCGGATTAGGGGTTCTGGCCATAGCAATCGTACCACGACTGTTTCTTAGCCCATTACCTGACTCATTTTTGATCGGGGCGTCTGTTGCTTTTTCGCTCATATCTGACGTCATTCCTCCCCCCTGGATCATAAATCCGGGCATCACCCGATGAAACACCAGACCTTTGTAAAACCCTTTATCTACATAGGAGAGAAAGTTCTTAACGGTGACAGGCGCCTTCTCTGGGTTCAGGCGAATCGTCATATCACCTTTACTGGTTTTCATGATGACATCTACAGGCTGAGCAGTGCTTACAGCAGGTTTAGTCGGCGCGGCTGCTTTTTGTTCTGCCATCACCTGACTGGCGACCAGTAAAAAAGAGACAGTAAGAACCGTTTTAATTGTTTTAAACACCAGCGTTTCCCATAAGTGATGATCATCCAGGTCGTTATCCTACTGGATTAGTCTGTAAGGCTATAGTGCGACAAGTCGAAAAAATGAACATTTTCTATGAAAATGCCGCTCTATCAGACCCTGTAGCCATTTCCATGTTTCGGGGTGAGCCGCATTTCCTCGCACAGCATCCATAGGACTTGTTCGTACCCTAATCCCTTGTTGTTATAGAAGAAAATCAGACTAAGACTTGCAAAACAGTATTAGAAAGGTAATATACGCCTCGCCGCACAGAGCGGCACGTCGGAGCGTAGCGCAGCCTGGTAGCGCACCACAATGGGGTTGTGGGGGTCGGAGGTTCGAATCCTCTCGCTCCGACCAGTATTTCCAAGGCTTACGGCCTAATCGGACTTTTCAAAAAATAGCGACGGGACTCAAACGAGACTGTCCTTATACCTTCCTGATTTTCTTATCCTTTCAATCTGACGATATATTCTCACCAATCCTACGACTGTGTGCTTGCCGTTGCATATTTTATTTGTGAAGTAAAGGGATTGGGTTTAGCATTTGCTAAACGTCTGTCTTTTTGGCAGACTGCCCCCTGTCCACACCTGACGCTGCTAGCAACAGTCCGTAGGTAGGGGGCAACTCCTGTTTAATTGGGTGGGACTCGTAATGCCGGGTATCTCACTGAATACAAAACCTTTTGGGAATAGGTGAGGGTCTGCCTATGGTGACTTGCTAAATTCCCTGCACTTTATTTGAGTTCTGTTTGATCAATGGTTTGAGAGAAAGACACAACAGAACTTATAGATGGGCTTTCGAACTTTATTCTAAGCTGTTCAAAAGAATATCTGGAATGCCTCAGAATTTTTGCCGCTGTCATTGACTTGACTCTGTTTTCCCAGTTTTGACCATGCTCCAATGAATCAGAAAGTATTTCAAGATTCTGTTCTGCTTCGATGGGGCTGAAGACTGGTTCATCGTCATCGCTTCTCATAGCAACTCCTATTAGTACAAAACAAATAAGCGCCGGCAGAATTTCATTTTATTCTAAAAAAGAATAAGAATTATTCTTTTTTAGAATAACTATGAATTAATTCTGTCGTCTGATTATATTCGACAACCGTTGCTGTTTCTTGTCGACAGCATCAAACCTTAAGTCAGTATTCAATCTGTCTTCTTCTATCTGCGTATCAGTTAGTCGACCTTCACCATAAAGCCTTTCTCTCTGCTTAATCCATTGGGAGCTTACACAGATATTACGACACTCTACTTCGAAAGATCCTGCCAAAAAACTTCAAAGGGACAAGGAAATCCGACAAGCCTGTCAGAACTACCTGAATGCCAGTCAGGCATTGATTGACAGAGCTGAAGAAACACTTCAGGACAAGGCGTTCATTACGATATGTCCAGCGAATAAATACAGTTCTATCCAGAAGTTTATCGATCATGGTAAGCGGCAGGTGGATCATGTTAAACGTCGATTGATCGACCATGAAAAAATCCCTCATGATGAAAAAGTATTCTCGCTCTTTCAGCCGCATACTGAGTGGATCAATAAAGGTAAAGCAGGTGTTCCGGTTGAGCTTGGCGTCCGTTTGGCGATTGTTGAAGACCAGTATGGTTTTATTCTGAACCATCGGGTCATGGAGAAAGAAACCGATGAAAAGGCTGCCGTTCCGATCATCCGGGCAACCAAAGCCGCCTTTCCATCTTTGAGCGTTTGCAGTTTTGATAAAGGGTTTCACTCACCAT
>NZ_JOKH01000007.1:0-52754 GCF_000722635.1 Endozoicomonas numazuensis
AGGATAAACCAGAACAATCAGATAACGCCGCATTACTTTTAGCCAGATATTCTTGATAAACAGACAGGATAGCAAGGTTTTCATAGGCGCCTCCTTTGACCGCTAAGCATATACAGGGTTTTGCGGAAAGAAAGTAAAAAAGCCAGTGAGCATTTTTATACCATGTGTTTTTGCTAATCACCCTAATTCAGAATGGCTATTCCAGTGCATTCGCCAGCCCTTCCTGGAGCGCAGCGATACATTGGGTTCCAGCTTAGGGCTAAGAAGAGATTTTATTGATGCCTAGCGTGGTGCTCCAGAGCTGGTTTTCTTAAGGGAAAACGAGGAGTACTGGTGTGGCTCGTATTTGATCCGTCTTCGTACGTTGCCAGCAGTTTCTCTTTATGGTCCAACCAGCCCGAAAAAAGTAGGGAACTTGGGTGGCATCTTGAATTGCAACTATCTTGCTTGATAAATTCGCAATTCAAGGTGTGACCCCGGAGTTTATATGACCTCGGAGTGTATAAAAAGAGAACAATGAAATCTCATCATTGTTTACACTCAAAACTTTCTGCCACATCTGTTGCCTGGGTAGGGTACTCAATATTCAGATTAAAAAGTGGGTCACACGTCAGGGCTGAGTTCAGGTTGCTAATGTAACCAGCGCCTCCCATTTTGCACTTCTCGTCTGCATTTTCGAGGGTCAGTGTTTTGACACTATAATACGTACCACCTGTTATACACTGAGTGACCAACAGACCTTGATGGTTTTCCCCAAGGCAAGGGTAGTAAGCGGAATTAACACAGGTAATCAGGTAATTTCCGGCGGGAAGGAAGTCGCTGCTTGTATGTATTTCAGCAACCAGCTCGCCGGGCTTGCATTGCAGCTTGTCATCTTCGAAAACAATGTCTTTGCCGTCAGCAATACAGTCAGAAACCCCATTTAATTCCAAGGCTTTGTCGTTACAGACAGTACCCAGCCTGTCACTATTGCTTCCATAAAATGTATATCCTATATCACATGCCGATTTTAGAAAGCTCCCATAAACAATCTTATGTTTGGGAATGTTATAGTATGAGACGCATTTTAGTCCTCTGTTTTCATAGTGAAGGCCTCCTGGAGGGCAATTTGTAATATCAGACTTTATTGTGTAAGTATTGCGTATCCAAATGTCTTTGTAATCGCGTGGAGTGTAATTTTTTATCGGAAAATTATAACCATAATTGTAACAGGTAGCGTACAAAAATGATTTCAAACCTTCATCGGTATTCTCTTTTGTTTTTAACATAAAGCCGCAGCGTTCAGTGTAATCGCCTGTGGGAATTAACTCAGTAAAAGAAAAAACGGCGGCATTAATCGCCTCCGGATAGGTTATTGATGTATTGCAATAGAGGTAGCCGTCATCATTGAATGCGATATCATTCTGCTTTTCCCAACATTCTAAAGGTATTGGCGATATTTTTTTAAATCCCGAGTCCGCTGCTCTGAAAAGACCGGTATGATACAGCTGATTATTATTTACATATAATTCGTTTAGTTTTACCTTCTCAAGATAGGAACCGAATGGAATAAGAAGGCTCTGCTGTTCTTGTGCAAGGCACAGTGATGAAGCCATTAGAAGATATGCGAGCCCACAGCTTGTGAACCTCCCACTTTTTTTAACAAACATCATAGCTCTCCGTACTGACCAATAAAAGGCATTGGAAGTGTAGAACTGTCACGGCGAGATACCAAAAAACAGTTTGAGGCAATAGAACAGGGGTTCTTTAACGGCTGTCGTCGTTTTGTTTCTCTCTGTCTGGTTTCTCTCTGTAATGGCGATCTGGAAGCCATGAACAAGGAGTTTCATGGGGTTCTGGATCTCTCTATAGCCGGGCTTTGCCTTTAAAGAGTTAAGAACCTACAGAACTCCAGAGTCTGGACCTTTTTATATGGAGCTTCAGGAAGGTCAGTTAAGCACACTGAAATTTGCTGTAAAATCCGCATCCAACTGCTGAATTTAGGTTGAAGCATGACAGAGTGATGCTGGTTTCAGGGATCAATTCACATTATGTGTGTTTTCGCAGAGACATCCAGGGGCAGTGGTACAAGCTCGAGAGTGTGGCTTATGAAAAAGGTGAGCAGGAAATAATCAGTCCGGGGCGTTACTTGCTGGAGAGAACATACAACCAACAGGACTTGCAAAATCTGGGAGATGGAGATGCCCAGGTGGATATTATCCACCTGGAGGAAGAGAAGTTACCCGGATTGGTGTTTCAGTTCTGATTAAAACGTTCTGGCTACTGCAAAACGAGCCAGGTCTTCCATGGCATCCCGATATGAGCTGTCAGGCAGAGCCTGCAAGCTGGCAATGGCTTTTTCAGATTCTTCTCTGGCTTTCTGGGAAGTGTAATTCAGTGCTCCACAGGTGCGAACGGCCTCAACAATCTGATCAATCTTTTCCAGGCCACCTTCTTCAATGGCTTCTTTCACCAGAGCTTTCTGTTCTGGGTTACCTTCGGAGAGTGTGAATATCAGGGGCAGGGTAGGTTTGCCCTCTGCCAGGTCATCACCCAGATTTTTCCCCATGGCTTCACTGTCGCCTTCATAGTCTAGCAGGTCATCCACCAGCTGAAACGCCATGCCGAGGTGATTACCATAATCTCTCAGTGCCTGCTCAACCTTCCTGTCCACGTTGGACATAACGGCTGCTGTGTGGGTAGAAGCTTCAAACAGCATGGCGGTCTTGCATCGAATAACCTCCATGTACTGCTCTTCTGTCACGCTGGCATCGTTGATGTTCATCAACTGCATGACTTCGCCCTCTGCAATGATGTTGGTGGCGTCAGAGAGAATCTTGAGCAGCTTGATATTGTTCAGCCCTACCATCATCTGGAAAGCACGGGAATAAAGGAAGTCTCCCACCAGGACACTGGGAGCGTTGCCCCAGAGTGCATTGGCAGTATCGCGTCCCCGGCGAAGGTCGGACTGATCCACGACATCATCGTGCAGCAAAGTAGCAGTATGTAAAAATTCGATGACAGCAGCCAAAGGAATATGGCCGTGTCCCTGGAAGCCAGTAGCCCGTGCGGTCAATAAAACGAGAAGAGGTCTGAGCCGTTTACCCCCAGACTGGATTATGTACTGGCCAATTTTACTGACCATGACAACATCCGAGTGCAGCTGTTCGGCGATGCACTGGTTAACCAATGCAAAATCTTCGCTGACAACGGTTTGGAAGGAGTGCTTGTTGCGTTCTGGCATAAGGCTGCTGCAGAGATAGGGAAATCGAGCATCGTAGGTAGTGGCTGCCTGACTGTCAATAGCTGCATGACCTCGGTGTTAGTTTCATGGGTTTAATTAATCTGAGGGAGTAAATCTGAGCACCAGATTACGCTACTTCTATTAACGCTTATCTCTCAGGGTTTAAATGCCTCAAAGGGCTGTGTCGGCGAGATTAATTATAAGCAACTTCAATCATTATGAAAGATGATGTTTATTGAGGGCGTCGCCCTGGGAGGCTGACCGAGAATAGACAGCCCGGCCTAAAATCCAGAAAGAACGGCCATCTTTTCCACTGAATTTTATGCTCGGACGCTATTCTCGGTCAGCCTCCTAGTGTCATATTCAAAGTATCGCAGACCAAACTGGCCATTATGAGCTCAGGCTATCCAGCTTCCAGTGACGTCTGACCAAAAATTCTGCGGTAATCCAGATCGGGTTCGTAACCGTTATACATCCTAATGGTTTCAAAGTTGGTTTTTTGCCCTCCTAACGATTGGAATAGTTGCACACCTGTTTCGTTAGGCTCAGGTATATCGCAATACACGGGTGCTTCCCGGGCTTCAGACAGCAGTGCCAGCAGTATCTCTCTGGCAATGTCGGGAGTATCTGCAAACAGTGGGCCTATTTTATAGCCTTCAATGCAGGGGCGAATGACGCCATAGCCCTGTATTTTATGGTTGTTTAATGAGCAGTAACCCACGGCATCTTTTTGGGTGAGCCAAGCTTTTAAATACGCTTTTCGACGACAGGGGAAGAGCTCTTGTTGCTCATAATCCAATAGCTCGATCAGAGTCATGTCGCTGAGCGCGACCACGTTTTTAGAAGTGGGCCCCGGTTTCTGTCTGAAACAGAAACGCAGGTTTTTGTGGGCTGCACGAAAGCCGGTTCTTCGATAAGTTGGACACTTGTCTATAACACCATCCAGTGCAATGTTTCTATAGCCTGCCAGGTGCAGGCGGTGGCGTGTCATTTCAAATCCCAGCCCCTTGCCTCTTAAGTTCGGGTGCACAATGTACAGTCCAAAGTAAGCAAAGAGATGACTGTGATTGAATACTGCGGATACGCCTGCCAGCTGGTTATTTTGCTTTATTCCAAGCAGTGCTCCATGGCTATGGGCAGCTTTGAAGAACGTTGAGGCGTCCCGAAGGCCAGGGTTCCAGCCTTCCTGGCTAGCCCAGTCGAACATGAACTGCGTTTCTTTTTTATTCAAGGTGATGATTTCAGGGCTGTGTTTCATAGGCCCATGGCCCTCGCTCAATCAGGTGCTGAAAGAATAGTGTCAGCCAGCCGTTTCTGCCTGCTGGTGGTTGGTCGGGCATTGCTTTAGCCATTGTCTTGCCAGAGCTTCACGCGTTACGAATGTCGCCTTAGAGTGTGTCATGACATAGTGAATAAACAGGCGAACCGCTTCACTTCGGCCGGGTTGTCCCGAGATTCTGCTATGCAGGCCTACCGTCATGATTCGGGCGGATTCTGTGCTTTCATGATAAAGGCTGTTGAATGTAGCTTTCAGGTGCTCAAGGAATTGCATGGGAGAGGTCCAGCCCGGACTGGTGCCATAAAGGCAATCATTGTTGACCAGGGTATAAGGAATCACCAGATGCCTATCATCATCAACCGAGAGCCACCAGGGGTAGTCACCGGAATAGTCATCGCTGTCGTAGAGCAGTCCGGATTCCATAACCAGCTTTCGGGTGTTGATACTCTTGCGACCCGTGTACCAGCCAGAGGCTGTTTTACCAGTCAATGTTTGAATACTTTGCAGGCATTTCTTGATATCGAGCATTTCATCTTGTGCGGTAAAGGTTCGATAATCGATCCAGCGGTACCCATGGCCAGCGACTTCATGAGGGCTCTCTCCCAGAGCCCGGGCGAAAGCCGGATTACGCTCCAGTGCAAGACCACAGGCAAAAACGGTCACAGGCACGTTCAGGGATTCAAACAGTCTTAGTAGTCTCCAACAGCCCGAGCGTGAACCATAGGTAAAGAGACTCTCGCTGGAATAATGCCGTTCCCCCATCAGAGAGGGCAGTCCTGGATAGCCGGACAGGTAGTTTTCAGACGCAAGGTCGCCGTCCATTATGTTCCGTTCGCTGCCTTCTTCGTAATTTAGTACCAGGTTTATAATCAGTTGGCTGCCATCGGGCCACAGAAAGTGTCTGGGGCGATCGGAAATGCCGTTGAGGCTTCTCGGATAATAGTCACTCATAACGGTATCTTTAGTGAGTTAACGCAATAGGGCAGAGCATAGTAAAAACGGGCTTGCCAGAAGGGTTGCAATTCCTTAGAATTTGCGCCCCTGTCTTACAATCTGACTGAGAATCCGGGCGGCGGTCCATTTTGTCATGCTTTTGGGCTCTGTTTTCAGAGTTTGACCAGAAGTTTATGCGGCGCAGCCCATCTGGAAGTGATGATCAGATAGACGTAGATAGTATTGCAAATTCCGGCTGGGAGGCTGACCAGGAGTGGCGATTGAGCGTTAAGCCGATCGGTTCGCTCTAAAGTGGTCTTCCTTGAGTACCTTGGTTTCATTCTTAATGTATGAGCCTCGATCTCGTCGGATGCCTTTGACAAAAAGGCTATTTAGGATTTTCGGAGATTAATATGTACGCAGTTATCAAAACTGGCGGCAAGCAGTACCGTGTTGCTGAAGGCACAACCCTGAAGGTTGAAAAACTGGACGTAGCTGCAGGTGAGAGCCTGGACATCAGCGACGTTCTGCTGGTAGCTAACGGTGAAGACGTTAAAATTGGCGCTCCTGTTGTTGAAGGTGCCAAGGTTACTGCTGAAGTTGTAACGCATGGTCGTGGTCCAAAGATCAAGATCATCAAGTTCAAGCGTCGTAAGCACCACCGTAAGCAGATGGGCCACCGTCAGTGGTTCACTGAGCTGAAAATTACCAGCATTGCTGGTTAATTATTAGTCCTTTTTAAAGGCATGGCTGATGAGCTGGAAACAGCTCGTTGAATACTTTTAAGGTCTGCATCTGGTGTGGTAGCCGGCTGTAAGACTGAGCTAAAAGGAGAGCAGCATGGCTCACAAAAAAGCTGGTGGTTCTACTCGTAACGGTCGCGATTCAGAAAGTAAACGCCTTGGCGTTAAGCGTTTCGGCGGTCAAGTAGTAAACGCAGGTAACATCCTGGTTCGTCAGCGTGGCACTAAGTTCCACGCGGGTGAAAACGTTGGTATTGGCAAGGATCACACCCTGTTCGCCAAGGCTAACGGCAAGGTTGTTTTTGAGGTTAAAGGTCCTCAGAAGCGCAAGTACGTTCGCATCGAAGCTGCGTAACAGTACTTCTGGTGTCGGCCCCTTGCTGGGGACGGCATCATCGGAAAGCCCCGCTTTTTGGCGGGGCTTTCTTGTATATGGGTTAAGTGATTTGAGTGGTGTAGACTCCTGAGGTTGAGTGTCTGGAGATAAGTAGTTTCCTCTTGTGGTTTGGTTAGAGTGAGTATTTATCTGCAGGCATTGGCCGTTTGGAGTCGGTGCTGCGGGAGGTTTTGAATGAAGTTTGTCGATGAAGCCACCATCAAAGTTCAGGCTGGCAAGGGTGGCAATGGCTGCCTGAGTTTCAGGCGTGAAAAATACGTTGCCAAAGGTGGTCCGGACGGTGGCGATGGTGGTGACGGTGGCAGTATTTATGTGGTTGCCGAGAACGACTTGAATACGCTGGTGGATTATCGCTATCAGCGCAGCTATCAGGCTGAGAGTGGCGAGGCTGGTCGTGGTCGCAACTGTTCTGGTGCCAAAGGACAGGATCTGGAATTGCCTGTACCGGTGGGTACAACAGTGGTGGATGACGAAACGGAGGAGGTCATTGGTGACCTGACTCATGTGGGTCAGAAGCTGCTGGTGGCTCACGGCGGCTGGCATGGTTTGGGGAATACCCGGTTCAAGTCCAGTGTTAATCGTGCGCCCAGACAGACGACTAAAGGTTCTCTGGGAGAGGAGCGTGCGCTCAGGCTTGAGCTTAAGGTGATTGCAGACGTAGGTCTGTTGGGTATGCCTAATGCGGGCAAGTCCACCTTTATTCGCTCTGTTTCTCATGCCAAGCCGAAAGTTGCGGATTACCCCTTTACCACGCTGGTTCCTAACCTGGGTGTGGTCAGTGTAGAAAAACACCGCAGTTTTGTTATTGCTGATATTCCTGGCCTTATTGAAGGTGCCGCCGAAGGTGCGGGTTTAGGGATTCGATTCCTGAAACACCTTTCGCGTTGTCGGGTGCTCCTGCATTTGGTCGATGTGGCGCCCTTCGATGAGAGCGATCCTGTAGAGGTGGCCAATGCGATTGTTGATGAACTGAAAAATTTCAGCCCGGCTTTGGCTGAGCGTGAACGTTGGCTGGTTCTCAACAAGCTGGATCTGTTACCGGAAGATCAGCAGAAGGAAGTGTGTGATCGGGTAATAGCAGAGCTGGAGTGGGAAGGTCCTGTTTATAAAATTTCTGCGATCTCCTCTCAGGGGACTGAAAAGCTGTCTCAGGATCTGATGACCTACATCGAAGAGCGCAATCTTCAGGAGAGCGAAGATACTGAAATGGCCGCTCAGGAGTTAGAAGTTCGTCAGAGGCTTGAAGAAGAAGCGCGCGGTCGTATGCGTGAGTTGGCCGAAGAGAGAAAACAGTATCGCCTGGCCAGGAAAGCTGAAAAAGCGGCCAAAGACGATGACGATGATGATGACGACGATGTAGAGGTGTTCTACGCACCTTGATCTTGTTGGTAGAGCGGTCATGAGCTAAGAAAAACAGCTATGAGTGGGCAGTGCGGCTCACCCCGAAGCATGAAAATGGCAACAGGGTCTGATAGAGCTGTGTTTTCATAGTAAAAAGTTCAGGAGAGCGGCATGAGTGAGCGTGGCAGGCTGAAAACGGCCCAGCGCTGGGTTGTCAAGATAGGCAGTGCCCTGTTAACCGACGAAGGGCGGGGGCTGGCGATTGATCAGATTGATGGCTGGGTTGATCAGTTATGTGAACTGCGCAGTCAGGGTATTGAGCTGGTTCTGGTGTCGTCAGGGGCTGTGGCTGCAGGTATGGAGAAACTGGGGCGCAAGGAACGACCGACCGCTTTGAATGAGCTTCAGGCGGCTGCTGCGGTGGGGCAGACCCGGCTGGTTCAAACCTGGGAAAGCAGCTTTCAGAGGCATAATGTCCAGCCTGCCCAGGTCTTGCTGACTCATGCGGATCACAGTAATCGTCAACGGTATCTGAATGCTCGTAGTGCTCTAAGAACGCTGCTCGATATGGGCGTAGTCCCTGTCGTCAATGAGAACGATACAGTTGTGACTGATGAGATTCGATTTGGTGATAACGATACGCTCGGAGCTCTGGTGGCCAATCTGGTAGAAGCGGATGTTCTGGTGATTCTGACGGATCAGGAGGGTTTGTACACCGCAGATCCTCGTAAGAACCCCGATGCAAGATTGATGAGTGAGGCCAGAGCTCAGGATTCGACTTTGGATGCCATGGCAGGTGGTGGCAGTGGTCGCCTGGGGCGCGGTGGTATGCAAACCAAGCTTCGAGCGGCTCGTCAGGCTGCAGCTTCTGGTGCGGCAACGGTTATTGTCGGTGGAAAGATCGAGAATGTAATCAGCCGCCTCTATGAGCAGGAATCATTGGGTACTCTGCTTTTGCCTGATCATGAAAGGATGGCTGCCCGCAAGCAGTGGCTGCAGGGGCATATGCAGACTTCAGGGAAGCTGGTTCTGGATGCAGGAGCTGTTGATGTTTTGCGAAACCGGGGGAAGAGTCTTTTGCCTGTGGGTGTAAAAGCCGTCAGTGGGGACTTTCTTCGAGGTGAAATGGTGACCTGTGTCGATGAATCAGGTCGTGAGGTGGCTCGTGGCTTGATCAATTATGGTTCGCGAGATGCGCTTAAAGTGATGGGTAAGCCCAGCCACCAGATGGTTGAGTTGCTGGGCTATTCTGGAGAGCCTGAATTATTGCACCGAGACAATATGGTGCTATCAGGTTGCTGAGTTGAAGGGTGGAGTCAGGCTCAGGAGTGTGAGCTGGCTCCACTGATTTGTTGTTATTTGGATTTCTTTTTCTTCCAAATATAGGTGCCGGCTTTGGCCAGGTGCCCGCCTATCCAAGTTGCCTTTCCTGCCGCCCATCCTGATTTTTTAAGTGACCATGCTATGAGTAGAAAGTTTCCGGTGACGAGTTTTTTCGCGTAGTAAGGCGTGTTCCAGGGGCTGAACCAAGCGTATGCATCATTGTATTCGCAGCCGGGGATGTATTCTTCCAATGGGTGTCCGGTGATGTTTTCGAAGCCTATATGAGCCATGTTCTGAATGAACATGATAGCCATGAGTTCTGTCGAGCCAAGTTTTGCTAATCCTCCAAGCGCATTAACTGAGCGTTGGAAATAAGGTATGAGAACTGCTGCTGTTGTTGTGACAAGTGAGCCCTGTTTCGAGCTTGCTTTTAATGTGTTGTAAATATTTTTCAGGGTGTCAGGGTCGTGATCTGACATATCCCATCCGCCATTAAAGTCTTCGCCAGGATGCTCTTTAAGTAATGCTCCCGCGTACGCTGTGAGTGCTGCGGCCTGAGTAAGGAAAATGCTGGTAATAGTCCAGACCCCATTGCCCTGGAGGGCGACACCGGTACCCATGAAAAGTAGATAATAGATTGACCAGTCATGTAGGCCTGCACTTGTCAGTGAGGCTGAAACAGCGGTGTGGATATATTCAGGGTGGCCGGTTAGGACGGTTACTGGAACGCTGGCAATCAGCATTGCCAGCCCTAGGCCGGGCATTTCTCCTGAAGAGCGTTTACCGGGTTTTATGCTCTTAAAGATCTTCTCTGAGTCAGCGGCTGGTATGCGAGCTAGATGGAAAGTGTGTCCTTCAAGCGTTTGTTGTGTGCTGGTCTCAATATTGACATTTTCTGCAGCCTTGGAGAGTTCTTGGACGAGCTTGAGATCGGCTTTGTTAAGAGCTTTTTCAGCACTGAGTGCTAATTGGCTCCTTATTGCCGGTGCTTCCGCTGTACAAGCAACTTTAATGGCTTTTTTGTCATTAAGTGTCTGTTCGACGGCTCTGGCAGCTGTGTTGGGGTTTGGTTTTGCTGTTTTTGGGAGTCTGGCAACTATGAAATCTGACATTGTACCGGGAGGGGTCGCTTCGGCGCACAATATGGTGTAGTAATCGTCGACTTGAGAACTTGATGCTTTTGACTGTATCGAAATGAGAAGGAGCAAGGCAGATAGGATTGTGCAAAGTAGATGCCGCATGATGATAAACCTCATTGAGAGGGGTAGGAAGAAACAATGCGGAAGTATAGTTGCGAATTTTAAGTTTCAATTTGTAAAGGCATAAAAAAAAGCCGGTAAAAACCGGCTTTTTTTATCATGCCCTTGCATTGCAAGGGCTGACAATTATGCAGTCAGAGCTTTAATCTGTGCATTCAGACGGCTCTTATGACGAGCAGCCTTATTTTTGTGGATGATGCCTTTGTCGGCCATACGGTCGATGACTGGCACAGCCGCAGTGTATTCAGTTTTAGCCAGCTCAGCGTCTTTGGCTTCGATGGCACGAACGACTTTCTTGATAGAAGTACGAACCATAGAACGCAGGGAAGCATTGTGAGTGCGACGCTGCTCAGCCTGACGGGCGCGCTTTTTGGCGGATGGTGAGTTAGCCATTTGTGGTGCTCCTAAGAATCTTAATTAACCGTTTGCACTGTTATTAAACAGGGCTGCTTCGGGCACCCTGTTGTGAGTATGGAGTTTGCCGCGTCACTGTTGGAAGCCCCCGGGCAAGGGTCTCATCAGTGCCGTACCCATACAGTCAAGTCGCGGAATCATGCCTATTTGGACAAAGGTTGTCAATAAGGCTTCTTGACGTTATAGCGCGCAAACCCGCATCATGGCTGTTAATGGCCATGGGGCTGGCCTGAACTTTATGACCGGTCGCTATTCCAGACCAGGCCTCAACTCAGTAGTATTGCCGGTTTTTGATCGTTTGAGCGAGCTGAATGTCCACAGAGAACTTTTCAGAGGGGCCGCCTGAGGGCGAGGCCAGGGGTAAGTCACCCAGTTTGCTGAGATCGAGCCTGGTTGTGGGTATTATGACCATGCTTTCACGGGTTTTGGGGTTGGCCCGGGATGTGGTTATTGCTGGGTACTTTGGTTCCACTGCTTCAGCCGATGCTTTTTTTGTCGCTTTTAAAATCCCTAACTTTCTTCGCCGGCTATTCGCAGAGGGGGCCTTTTCCCAGGCGTTTGTTCCGGTGCTCTCAGAGTATCGCACCAAACGTAGCTTTGATGAGGTGCGTTATCTTGTGAGTCGGGTCAGCGGTACCCTGGCCGGCCTGCTGTTGCTGGTGACTCTGGTTTGTATGCTGGCTTCCCCAATATTGATCCGCCTCTTTGCTCCGGGGTTTATTGAATACCCTGAAAAGCTGTTATTGGCCGGAGAAATGCTGAGGATCACTTTTCCTTACCTTCTGTTGATTTCATTAACCGCTTTGGCTGGCTCCATACTTAACAGTTATAACCGCTTTGCGGTACCTGCTTTTACTCCGGTTTTGCTTAATCTCAGTTTGATTTGCGCCACGTTGTTTATGACACCGTGGTTTGATGAGCCCGTTATGGCACTGGCTTGGGGTGTTGTCATCGCGGGTATATCCCAGCTGTTATTGCAGATTCCTTTTCTGTTACAGATTCGCCTGCTGCCTGCCCCCAGGTGGGGGCGCAAGGATGAAGGTGTAAGGCGAATCATGAAGCTGATGATTCCAGCACTGTTTGGGGTGTCAGTGAGTCAGATCAACCTGTTGCTGGATACAGTACTGGCCTCTTTTCTGGAAACAGGCAGTGTGTCCTGGCTCTATTATTCTGATCGCCTGTCAGAGTTACCTCTGGGGGTATTTGGTATCGCTATTGCGACCGTTATTTTGCCAAGCCTCTCTCGAAAACATGCTGAGGATTCCGGAGATCAGTTTTCCAGGACTCTGGACTGGGCTATTCGTCTTGTATTGCTGATAGGTGTGCCGGCAGGTATTGCTTTATTTATCCTGTCCGAACCATTACTGGCGACCTTGTTTGATTACGGAGAGATGCAGGACCGGGATGTCATTATGGCGGGTATGAGTCTGCGTGCTTATTCGCTGGGGTTAATAGCCTTTATGCTGATCAAGGTATTGGCGCCTGGTTATTTTGCCCGTCAGGATACCAAGACGCCGGTCAAAATCGCCATTATGGCAATGGTGGCCAATATGGTGTTTAACCTGATGCTGGTGTTCTGGCTTAAACATGCCGGTCTGGCATTGGCGACGACATTATCTGCTTTTTTGAATGCCGGCTTGTTGTTCTGGGGATTGAAACGATCTGGAATCTATAATCCTGAACCCGGCTGGATGCGGCTTTGTGGACGTCTGGTGTTTGCAAATCTGGCTATGGCAGGGTTGTTGCTTTGGATAGCGGGTGATACAAGCTGGTGGCTGGAAGCCACGCTCTGGCAGCGAGCGCTGGAGATGACCAAGGTGGTAGGGGCAGGGCTGGCTGTATATGGAGTAGCACTTTTAATGGCTGGTATACGCCCTGTACATTTCAGGCATTGATAACCAGAACCGGGCTGGCAGTTTTTCCTGTTAGCCCTTGTTTCTTTGTCCGTTTTTCTGAGCCGGACACTCAGCTCAGGAAAAAAGAGCGGTGATTTCATGAACATGGCTCTTAAGTCCAAAACGCTCCTGAGATATAATCCCTGCTTTTGCCAGCCTAACAGAGAATAAACCGCCCAATGCAGTTGATTCGCGGAATGCACAATATCAGACCAGAGCATCGCGCCTGTGTTGCGACTATTGGTAATTTTGATGGTGTTCATCTGGGGCACCGCACTATCTTGGAGACGCTGCGGCAGCAGGCCTTTGAGTTGGGCGTCAGGGTCTGTGTGATCACTTTTGAACCTCAGCCCCGAGAATATTTTCAGGGTGACCAGGCACCGGCCAGACTGTCCAGTCTGAGAGAAAAACTGACTCTTCTGGAAGAGGCTGGTGTTGATCAGGTACTCTGCCTGCCCTTTAATCAGAGGCTGCAAAACCTGACACCGGACGAATTTGTCATGAAGGTGCTGGTGGATGGGCTGGATTTACGCTATCTGATAGTAGGTGATGATTTCCGCTACGGATTAAACCGGCAGGGTAACTTTGCTCACCTGAGAAAAATGGGTGATCAGTTCGGATTTGAAGTCTGTGATACCCGCACTGTATCGATGGATATGGACCGTATCAGCAGCACCCGGATTCGTGAACAGCTGGTGGATGTGCATCTGGACGCGGCAGAAAAACTGTTAGGACGCCCCTTTACTATGATGGGGCGTGTTATTAAAGGGCAGCAGCTGGGAAGGCAGCTGGGCTTTCCGACAGCGAATATCCGGGTTTGTCGGCGGACATTGCCTATTCAGGGGGTGTTCGCGGTCAGGGTATGGTTAGCAGGACGAAGTCATGACGCAGTAGCCAATCTGGGGGTCAGACCTACAGTGAACGCTACAAGGGCCATGCTTGAGGTGCACCTTCTGGACTACCAGGGTGACCTTTACGGCCATACCTTGCGGGTTGAGTTTATCAAGAAGATTCGCAGTGAGAAAAAGTTTGAATCGCTGGACGCCCTCAAGGCAGCGATTGCTGACGATGTAGAAGCGGCAAAAAGCTTTTTTCATCAATAGGTCAGCCAGAGAGATAGCAACATTTTTCGGCCGATTATTTAAGGTGAGAAATGTTTCAGTGAGGATTTACGAGAAATGTCGCTTGATTGAGCGGCATTTTTAAAAGAGCTTGGGATGACTTTTTTGAGCTGCGAGCATTTATGCCTGGCAATCAAGCCAGGAGCTGCATGGCCAAAAGACGTGTGATGATGAGATCCAACTATGACCGACTATAAGCATACATTGAACTTGCCGGAGACTGATTTCCCGATGCGCGGAAATCTGGCCAAGCGTGAGCCTGACATGCTCAAGCGCTGGTACGACGAGGAGCTTTACGAAGAAATTCGTAAGGTGTCTGAAGGTCGTGACAAGTTCATTTTGCATGATGGCCCTCCGTACGCAAACGGCGATATTCATATTGGTCATGCGGTCAATAAAATCATCAAAGACATGATCATCAAGTCCAAGACCCTCAGCGGTTTTGATGCGCCTTATGTTCCCGGGTGGGACTGCCATGGTCTGCCTATCGAGCATAAAGTAGAAGGTATGCTGGGCAAGGCCGGTGATAAGGTGGACTTTAAAACCTTCCGGGCGAAATGCCGTCAGTATGCGGCCAAACAGGTAGATGGCCAGCGTGAAGATTTCAAGCGCATGGGGATACTGGGAACCTGGGACAAGCCTTACCTGACCATGGACTTCCAGACCGAAGCTGACATCATCCGAGCTCTGGGAAAGATCACTGATAATGGTCATCTGGTGAAAGGTTATAAGCCTGTTTACTGGAGTGTGGTGGGTGGTTCTGCCTTAGCGGAAGCGGAAGTGGAATACCAGGAGAAAACATCTACCCAGATTGATGTGCGTTATGCTGCTCTGGATGAAGCTGATCTTTTGTCTGCTTTTGACTATGAAACGGACGGCTGTGAAGGTAAAGAGCGAGGTGAAGGTGAAGTTGCTGCCGTTATCTGGACCACCACACCCTGGACACTGCCATCATCTCAGGCGATTACTCTGGGGGCAGATCTGGGTTATGCCCTGATCCAGTGTGAGGTCAATGGTCAGCCAGCACGACTGATTCTGGGAGAGCAGTTGGTTGAGTCTGCCATGCAGCGCTATGGCATTGAAGATTACACCATCATCGCCCGTACACTGGGTGCTCGACTGGAAGGCAAAAGAGTTGCCCATCCTTTCTACAATCGTGAAATCCCGTTGATTCTCGGTGATCACGTGACTACAGATGCCGGTACTGGTTGTGTACATACTGCACCTGACCATGGTGTGGATGACTTTAATGTCGGTAAAAAATACGACATTGGCACGCTTAATTATCTGGATGATGCTGGCATCTTTCGCAGTAACGTTGAGTTGTTTGCGGGTGAACATGTTTACAAGGTTGATCCAAAAGTTGTTGATGTTGTTACAGAAAAAGGCCGTCTGCTGGCTCAGGCTAAAATGGTGCACAGTTATCCGCACTGCTGGAGAACCAAGACGCCTCTGATTTTTCGTGCAACACCGCAGTGGTTTATCAGCATGGAAAAAGAAGGTCTGCTGAGCACTGCCATGAAGTCACTGGACACGGTGAAGTTTACGCCAGACTGGGGTCGTAACCGTATGGAGTCGATGCTGAGTCAGAGTCCTGACTGGTGTATTTCTCGTCAGCGGACCTGGGGTGTACCTATTGCTCTCTTTATCCACAAGGAAACCGAAGAGCTTCATCCTGAGACTTCTGCCCTGATTGAGCAGGTTGCTCTGAGGGTTGAGCAGGAAGGTATGGATGCATGGTTTGACCTGCAGCCTGCTGACTTGCTGTCAGCTGAAGATGCTGAGCATTACGTTAAGGTAACGGACACCCTGGATGTCTGGTTTGATTCCGGTGTGACTCATTACTCGGTACTGGATCGCCGAGAAGAACTGCGTTCACCTGCAGATATCTATGTAGAAGGTTCTGACCAGCACCGTGGCTGGTTCCAGTCTTCTTTGAAAACCGGTATTGCAACCAAAGGCATTCCTCCATACAAGCAGCTGTTGACCCATGGTTTTACGGTGGATGCCAACGGTCGTAAGATGTCTAAGTCTCTGGGCAATGTGATTGCACCCCAGAAGGTCTTTAAATCCCTTGGAGCTGATATTCTGCGTCTTTGGGTTTCTGCAACGGACTACACGGCAGAAATGACAGTCTCTGACGAGATTCTGAAGCGAACTGCAGACAGCTATCGTCGTATCCGTAATACAGCCCGTTTCCTGCTTTCTAACCTGAACGGTTTCAATCCTGAAACCGACAGTGTGGCCTGGGAAGATATGTTGTCTCTGGATCGTTGGGCAGTGGATCGTGCGATGCGCTTGCAGGAAGAGGTGATCGAATCTTACGACAGTTATAACTTCCTGAATGTTTACCAGAAAGTGCATAATTTCTGCTCTCTGGATCTGGGTGGTTTCTATCTGGATATCATCAAGGATCGTCAGTATACGACCCAGTCAGACAGCCTGGCTCGTCGCAGTTGCCAGACAGCAATGTTCCATATCATCGAAGCTTTTGCTCGTTGGATTGCACCGGTTACCAGCTTTACCGCTGATGAAATCTGGCAGGCCATTCCTGGTCAGCGTAGCAAGTCGGTTCTGTTGGAAACCTGGTATGAAGATCTGAAAAGCCTGGAAGGCGATGAACTGGGTCGCGAATACTGGAACTCTGTCATGACAGTGAAGCATGCTGTTAACAAGGCTCTTGAAGATGCTCGTAAAGAGAGTGTGATGGGTGGTGGTCTTGAAGCAGAAGTGACACTGTTTGCCAATGATGAGCTGCTGGAAGCTCTGGGCAAGCTGGGTGATGAGCTACGCTTTGTCCTGATTACTTCTCAGGCTGAATTGAAACCTCTTTCAGAAGCGACTGATGCTGTGGATACAGACGTTGAAGGCCTGAAAGTTTCGGTTCGCAAGTCAGCACATGAGAAGTGTGACCGTTGTTGGCATCGTCGTGAAGACGTTGGCACTATCGAGACTCACACGACACTTTGTGGACGTTGTGTAGAGAATGTCGATGGAAAAGGCGAAATCAGACAGTTTGCCTGATACATCAATCTGAAGCCTGAAATGCCCGACGTTGTTCGGGCATTTTTTTAGTATGAGCTTTTTTCTCAAGGCTTCTTCTGTCACTCGTGGTGGTTATAGGGGGGTGTAGGTGGAGTTGTTACTGGCAAAAATAGTGGTTTCTGTTGCGGCTGTGATGATTTTGTCAATCATTGCAGAACGAGTCAGTACTCGTGTAGCGGGTGTACTGTCTGGTTTTCCTCTGGGCACTGCAATTACGATTTATTTTATTGGTCTAGATCAGGGGCCGGACTTTGTAGCGAAGGGGGCTTTCCACACTTGTTTGGGGTTTGTTGCCTCATTGATGCTGGTAATCGGCTGGTATCTGGTTGCTCAGAAGGTTACGCAGTCGAAGGTTATTCTGGCTGTTGTGTTCTCTCTATTGGGATTTATGCTCACAACGGCGACACTGAAGTTTGTTCCTGCCAACCATTTTTCGGCTCTTTTATTACCATTTTTCGCAATTTATCTGGCGATTCGGTTTTTGAGGCCAGTTAAAAATATCAAGATTGAAGGCAGAGCACGTTCAAGTTGGAAACTGCTATTAATCAGAGCCATTCTGGCCACCATCATTGTTCTAATTATTACAGGGGTGGCTGAAAGAGTAGGGTCAACCTGGTCCGGTTTGTTCAGTGCTTTTCCTCTTACTGTATTCCCGTTGCTACTGATCATTCATATGACTTACGGGCCATTGCATGTACAGACATTCATCAAGAACTTTCCTTATGGATTGGGCTCACTGGTACTTTATGCTTATTCCATTCACTGGAGTTATCCCTCTTTAGGGGTGGAGTTTGGTACAATAGTTTCTCTTATGGTGGCTGTGGTCTATATGCTGGTTGTTTATTTCTGGACTTCAAAGTCAGTCAATCAAGCAACAGAAAGGCAGGCTTCTTAGGTTATAGGCTTAGAACATTATCTTCTATTTCGGTTTGTTACCATATCGATATTTATGTGACTCGACATAAGATTTAAACTGGGACAGGCTAATGCCCATAGCGGGTGAAATGCCCATAGCGGGTGAAATGCCCATAGCGGGTGAAATGCCCATAGCGAATGAGAATAGTTTAAAACAGGGCCTCAATGGTATGAGAAACAAATCCTGGGGAATGCTCCACTGGTTGTGGATCAGCGGAGCGGTCCTTATTCTGGATCAGGTGGTCAAGCACCGTATAGTGGACAGCTTCTATCTTTATGAACAGATGACTGTGATTCCATCCTTTTTCTCACTGACACTGGCCTATAATACCGGCGCTGCTTTCAGCTTTCTGAGTGATCAGGGTGGCTGGCAACGATGGTTTTTTGTGGCTGTGGCGTCAGTAGTCAGCCTTATGTTAGTCAGCTGGCTCATCAGGATGAAGAAAGAGGAAAGCTGGCAGGCTTGTTCAATGGCTCTGATACTGGGAGGTGCCTTGGGTAACCTCTATGATCGGGTTATGAATGGCTACGTCGTGGATTTTCTGCTGGTGTATTATGATGGCTGGTATTTCCCATCCTTCAACCTGGCGGATGTGGCTATCACTATCGGTGCAGCCATGCTGATTCTGGACATGTTCCGGTCTCATCCGGCGTCTGATCAGAACTGAATGTATTGGATTATGAAGTAGCAGGTATTGTTTAGAATGATGCTGCTTCAGTCTGTGAATGGACTTTTCGAAAGCGGAAGTTAGAAAAACAATGTCTGATGTTGTGGTAGGACCTGGAAGGCAGGTAACTCTGCACTTTGCCCTGAAACTGGAAGACGGGCAGGTGGTAGACAGCAACTTTGATGGCCAACCTGCCACCTTTGTAGTCGGTGATGGGAATCTGCCCAAGGGCTTTGAGCAGGTTATCTACGGCTTATCTGAAGGAGATCAGGGCAGTTTCAGAATTCCTCCTGCCGGAGCTTTTGGTATGCCTAATCCGGAAAATATCAGGGAGTTTGCCAGAGATATTTTCTCTAAAGACATGAGTTCTGGCGATATGGAACTGCAGGAAGGGTTGGTGGTTTCTTTTGCAGATGCTGCCAATACCGAGCTGGCTGGGGTCGTCACTGGACTGACCGACAGTCATGTAGAGGTGGATTTCAATCATCCACTGGCCGGTAAAGAGCTGTTGTTTGAGGTGAGAATTCTGAATATCACCCAGGCGACTCATACACCAGAAAAGAGTGCTGAGGCATGAAAATCAGGCTGGCAAATCCCCGGGGATTCTGTGCAGGCGTTGACCGGGCTATCGACATTGTTAATCGTGCTCTGGATGTTTTTGGGCCACCCATTTATGTGCGTCATGAAGTGGTTCACAATAAATTTGTGGTGGAAAACCTCAAAGCGCGTGGTGCCATATTTGTCGAAGAACTCCATCAGGTGCCGGATGATGTTATTGTCATTTTCAGTGCCCACGGAGTGTCAAAAGCGGTGGAAGAAGAAGCCGATCGTCGTGGTTTGAAAGTCTTTGATGCCTCCTGCCCACTGGTGAAAAAAGTTCATATGGAAGTGGTGCGTTACTCTCGCGATGGTATGGAGTGCGTGCTTATTGGTCATGATGGGCATCCGGAAGTGGAAGGCACCATGGGTCAGTACGATGACGCCAAGGGCGGAAAAATGTACCTCGTTGAAACGGAAGACGACGTACAAAAACTGGAAGTGAATGATCCAAAGCATCTGGCCTATGTTACTCAGACTACGCTTTCTATGGATGACACGGCCCGAGTCATTGATGCCCTTAGAGCCAAGTTTCCTGACATTCAGGGACCACGTAAAGATGACATCTGCTATGCCACTCAGAATCGCCAGGATGCAGTGAAAGCCTTGGCAACGGAGTGTGATGCGGTATTTGTTGTCGGTTCTGTTAACAGCTCCAACTCTAATCGTCTTCGTGAATTAGCAGAAAGAACCGGTGCTTCAGCCTATCTGGTGGATGGTGCAGACGATATTCAGGCTCAGTGGCTTGAAGGTAAAAATAGTCTGGGAATTACTGCCGGTGCTTCTGCGCCTGAAGTGTTGGTTAAAGGCGTCATCAATCGTTTGATTGAGTTAGGAGCGCAAGAACCAGAAGAGCTTGAAGGTGAAGAAGAAAATATTGTTTTCACCATGCCTAAAGAGCTTCGCATCGTAGAAGCTTGATATCACTCCAAAAGCCCACGACAGTGGGCTTTTTGTCATAATCGAATAATAAAATTTATTGCTAAGACATATCTCCTAAAACACGCAGGAAGTTGTGCTATGACTTTTCAAACTGATTCCGCCATCAAACCCAGAATTATGGGGGCATTGCCTGTACTTGAAATTGAAAACCGATTTGCCAAAGCGATGGTTTCTCTACAGGGAGGGCAGGTTTTAAGTTATCAACCCAACGCTCAGGAAAAAGTGCTCTGGATGAGTCCTTTGGCAGATATGACAGAAGGCAAAGCGATTAGGGGCGGTGTTCCGGTTTGTTGGCCATGGTTTGGTCCTCGAAAAGAGGGCGGTCCTAATCATGGTTTTGCTCGTACTGAACTCTGGAAGCTGGAACTGAGTGAAACACTCGATAATGGCGAGACCAGAGTCGTATTGTCTTTACCCATCGACAGCATTCCAGAATGGGATGGAAAAGCGAGTCTGGGAATCGAAGTTATTGTCGGTGAAACATTAAAAATCAAGCTGACTTCCAGAAATACTGGAGAAAAGAAAGTAGAGATCAGTCAGGCGCTGCATACTTATTTTACCGTTTCAAACACCGATCTGATCTGGGTAGAAGGACTGGATAGTAAGCGTTATCTGGATGAAGCGAATGAGGGTAGAGCTTCTATCCAGGATGGAGATGTGACAATACAGGGCGAGGTCGACAGAACTTATATTGACGACACCGATACCTGCATCCTTCACGACCCGGGATTAGGCAGAAAAATCACCATCAAAAAATCAGGCAGCAACGGAACAGTCGTCTGGAACCCAGGCCCAATCCGTGCGGAAAAAATGGCAGACGTTCCTACTCATGATTACAAGGCCATGGTGTGTGTTGAAACGATAACCTTGCCGCAGGTCCCCGTAGAACTGGAACCAGGGCAAAGTCATGTTATGACGGCTGAGATTTTTGTTGAGTGATTTGGTTTTTCTTTTGGGAGGAAGCCCTCAGCTTTGCTGAGGGCTTTTTTGGTTAGTTCCAGGCGTTGGCGAGGGTTCCTGTGCCATTTCTTACCCCGTTAGATTGCAAGGTTATGCGATCATTCAAAGTAATGTTTACAGTACCCGTAGATACTGCCCAGATTGTATAGGTAGTTGCATTGGCTGCATTGATTTGTAAATTGAAATGAGCATTTCCGCTTTCGGGGCTTTGTGTAGCAAAAATGGCTGGCACACCAGTATTGTCAAGATTTCCATCAGAGTTAGAATCTGCAGCAGCACCTAAGTAGCTTCCTGTCTGAGCTCGGTGCCTCTCCATTGCATTGGCTAACCCCAGTAAAGATGCTCGTGCATCTGCAATCGCTGACTCCTGAACATACTGGTTATAACTTGGGACAGCTATTGCAGCAAGAATGCCAATAATAGCTACCACAATCATCATCTCGATCAGAGTAAAGCCGTTATTCTTCTTCATTGTTAAACCCCTGTGCTACTTTATCTGACGCCAGTAAGACTGATTGCCAGTACCTCCTATGGTGCCGCCTTTAATACATTCTGCTCCCACGCAAATCACACCATTCTTCCCATTAGGAAGGATTATGGTTGTTTTGGATGGTATGCCAGTATTGGCTAACTCACCATAACGCTTGCCATCTTCTGTGATGAAGGTAGGCACATCATCCTCAATTTCTCGAACAGGGTTGGCATTTCTCAAGGCAACAGAATAGGCTCGACCCGTTCCAACTGCAGGTGTACAGCTATTGGAATAACCTGTGGAAGGTAAGTAAGTGTTAAAGAAAATTATTTCATTGTAAGTGGTGGATTCAGTCATGACCTTTTCACCGGGGCTTAAGTCAAAGAACCAACCTTTCTCCCAATTTGCAGATTGACTACCAAATACATCACTAACATCTAATGTGTTCGTAACATTAGAAAGCTTGCTATTGTCATGGTGTATTAATGTATGATCTGGTACTTCTTTTTGATTGACATTACTGCTATCTACACTCGGATTGTACAAAGTGGGCATAGCCATCATGTAGAAACGGTCTACTACAGTGTTATTTACTCGCCCTAATGGATCTGGCCTGGTTCCTGAGCCAATAGCTATAGCTATATAGCGTTTTCCATTCATTCTGAAGGCAGAGATGTCTGGTTCAACAAAGAATTTTCTGGCATTAGCAAGAATCTGGCTAGAGCCCCAGTGACTTCTATAGCCCAAGCTTGCTACAACGCCCTCATCATTATCCCACTCACCATTTCCATTGCTGTCTGATGGCCAGACAAGGTTTGTCAGGTTGTTCATCGAAGGCGCTGCACACTCTGAAGATATTGATGACTTGCAGTTGTTGATAAATAGACGCCATACCTGGCCACCGGTATCAGCAAAGAACATCTGATCCGCCAGTCCATCACCTTCAAGATCGATGACTCTAACACTGCCAGGAGTGCTGTAGTTCATCTTATTGAGAGTAAGATTATGAGTTCTGTTATCTACCGCCTGGTCGCCATTTCGGCCTACAAGCTCCCAAGAAGAACTGGTTCCAGGCTCAGGATTAGTACCACCTCCTGTAAGCTCATGGCTAGCTTTATATACCAGTCCTCCTTTCAGTACGCATTGTGGTTTATTTCTAAGTATGTTCGGGCCACAATCTGTGTCATCACTGCCAACTACAGGGACATAAGTCTGTTGGGGATTCCATGCTTGAACACCCCAGGTTGCAAGATCTTGTGTATCAAATTCATGAAGGGAGTCGCTGATAGATGGGCTGCTGGCGGACCAGATAATAGCCCCGGTTTTAGCATCGACAATATAAATAGCATTACCCATGCCTGATTGCTGATAGATATTTGCAGTATCTTCACTTGGGTCATAGCCACCAGTGAAAATCAGAACATCTTTGATGCTGTCATCAATATTATCATCAGTATTGCTGTCTACACCTATTTTGATTTTAGTTTTTACAGGCTTTGACCAAGTCTGGCCTAGCCGCATGAAGTCACCTTCTCCACCTTTGATATACCAAAGTACTTTTGGATTACTGAGGTCAGTTGCATCAATAGCGTAATAGTTTCTACCACCTCTTCGCATGCCTATATAGGCATAGACAAACTCATCAGTGTTCGCATCGGTTCTCGAAAGTTCTTCATATATGTTGTCGTCAGAATCAACGTCAAGAGTATCGGCTCCCCCAAAGAGAACCCCATTTCTGTTTTTATCATTTGTCCAAAGTGTGACGCTGCCATCGAGGCCATAGGGACGAACCTCGCCAGATGAGCGGTCAGTAGTATCGTTTGTATTTAGTTTATCCAGGTTTTGTAACATCTCCTGGGGCATAAATGAAAATTCTTCGATACCTGTTCTAGAGTTTATTGCATGAAGGAAGCCGTCATTGGTCCCTACAAATAAAACAAGTTCTTGATCATCTTCATCGCAAGACAAAGCATTAGAAGTAGTAAAGGTCGCTGTACATTTATATGTAGCCAGTGCTGGTACCGAGTGCAAAGGGTCTCCCAGTTTTGTACCAGGGTCACGAATCCAGTCAATTAACTGATTTCTACGTTCTGTATTTGTTGCATCTAGACCCATAGCTGCAGGTGTAAGCTGTGAATTCCCTCTAATAATTTTATAAGTTGAGTCATTCAGAGCGACAGGCTGACCTGCAGGATTTGATCCAATGAATGTGAATAGCTTTCTTGCACTGGAATCAGGTAGGTTGTCTGCGGCGCCACCTTTATCAACACTTTTACCATCTGCAGGTGCTGAGCTGTCACCCCAGAAACTTCTTGCTGTATCTTTGAAGAAGCCTGTTTCTGGATCTACTGCATCCTCAGAAGGGTCTTTAGCATCGAATATTCCAGCTGGGTCAGTTGATATGGTGTAACGCTTGATGTTTCCTTGCCATCTGTCACTAGGTGAAGGTTTGAATATAGAGTAATAAAGCTGTGAGAGATGGGTTGAGTTATTGTATTGGTTTGCTGCAACCCCAGGGCTGGTGAAGCTGCTTTCACTGCTCTTGGCAGATTCAATGATGTTCTTGAATGCTTTAAGTAGTTCAGCAGTATTGGATGCGCTAGAGAATGTACCCTCTGGGTTTGCCTTTTCTTTAGGATTGGCGAGTGTTTTCAGAAAAATACAAGTGTCACTGTCTTCATCTTCATTAATTACACCATTAGTGCAATCCCCAAGGTCAAACCCAATTGTATGAAGAATTAGTTTATTATCACCAGCTACATTGGATTTAAAGTCAGTATCAAGCATCCAGCCACTCAACGCTTGTCCGCAATCAAGATCGTCATCATTATCTGAGCAGGGCGAACCTGGAACACTGTTGTTTATAAAGTTTCGTGTGCTAGTGCTCAAACCTGTTGGGTCACCATCTGAAAGTAAAACAAGGTGGTTGGTCTGGCAACTTTCCTCAATAGGACTATTGCTTCCTTGAAAATATTTTGCAGCAGTCAGGAGTCTGTCTACAGTAGGTGTACCGCTATCAGGTCTTAAACTGTTTACATAGCTTTTGACTCTATCTCGTACTCGTATCTGAGTTGAGTCGTTATAGCCACTATTCCCTACCCTGATATAGAGTCTTGGAGCATTACCCTGACTACCATTAAAAGAGTAAACTTTTCGACCTGATGTAGGACTGCCCGCTGAGTTGAGAATAAATGACATCTGGTTACCTACACTCCAGCCACTTCGACTCACTATTTCTTGGACGATATCCTTTACATCTGTTGAGCGGTATAGTCTGTTTGATTGCCAGTTTGAATCTATTACCCAAGATGTACTGTTACTGGTTTTAGTTCTTCCTGTAATGGAGCTACTATCTGAAGTAAATGCAGGTGAGTTGTCAATGTCTTCACCGTGTATAGTTACTGTTTCGTTGTTACTGGAATTATCAGAGGCAGTGAATTCTAGAAAAGCTTCAAGAATTGTAGCTCCTTGATTTAGAGGGATATTGTTAAATCTTAAGCCGATTGCCTCATTAGATAGTTCCAGAGAGTTTCGATTCCTTTTCGTTTTATTTTCATCTTTTTGAGCATCGTTCTCGCTTTTTTCAATGCTGGTACTAAAGCGTCGCTTCATGCAACCCGTTCCCGGCATAGAAGGATTGTATTGATAATCAAGCTCCAGTGTTGGTTTATATAAACTATCACCTTCTGAACTGAATGCTTCTCTAAAACCGTTTTCACCGGTTGCAGCTTTTATTACAAAAGCCATTGGGTTTCCGCCACACCAGTTTTGTTTATCAGTTATCGATTGTAAAATGTCTTTGATATCAGCACTATAAACAGCTTCAGGAGGAGTGTTTGTGCCTGGGTTGTAGCTGGGCCAAGGTGTACTATCCCAGGTGACAGGAGGGCTAGTGAGTGATCTGGTTGAAATATTTGATGTGGTTGATGTAAACGTCGGTGGATTTATACTATCTTCGGCCTGGATAGTCATTTTTAAATTATTATTATTTCCACCTTTAGAGAAGAAACGAATTCTAGCGTTGGTTACTATAGCTCCCTGAGGTATATCGACTTCTTCAAATCGAAGCCCTAGTACTTTGTCATCTTCGGGTTGATTTAGTGAATAAGTTAAGCTGAAAGTAGGTTGTTTAGATTGATCTGTATCGTGAGCATCATCGTAGTCGTTACTATTAATATTATCAAAAATAAATGCGATACGATCTGTATTGAAATTAACCGAATCAATGACTTCTTGAACAATGCTAGAAAGATTGGGTGTCATTGTTTTTGAATAATTTGATACAGGGTGAGTATCTGTTCGCCAGGTTACTTCGTTAGAGGTTTTTGAGCGCCCTCTTGGTGTGTTACTTGAAGTACCAAAAAAAGGTGGATTTGCTTGACTGTCTGCTCTTATTTTTAGATTGAGAGGCGTATAGAGCAAGTCATAGCTACCCCATGGAGTAAGAGTGATCCTGGCATCAATAATGTTTGCATTGGATGGGATATCAAGATTGTTGAAAATAAGCCCCGTTGTGTAACTTCCGTGCTGCTCTCTACCAAATCTTAAATGGGAGTCAGTAATCCAGGCGTTACCATTATCTCTCTGGTTTGCAGAAACGTTATGTTGGTTGCCTCTCATAATTGGACCAATCTTAAAGATATTTTTCTCACCTATTGTCAGTGAGTCAGAGTCCAAATCCATTGTTCCTGTGTGTGTTTGTGTGACATCATCAGTGCCTGAATTTATTGCAGGGGCTGATAAGACTTCTCCAGTTAGAGGAAGGTCAATGTCCATTACAGGGTGGTATAGTCCATCAGAATCATCGCTAAGACTGTTGTTGTCCCAATACCTCTGCAGTCCAACATTAATACCTGTAGAGCTGTCTATTACCCTTTGAAACGATTCTTTTAAAACATCAATTCTATCTTGGCTTCCATCAGAAATATCCCATCCCATGGAACCAGAGTTATCCAGTAAAAAAAGTACGTTTGGCTTTATAGTGCTGCTGGAATTAGCACTGTTCAGAAAAATGTCAGTATCGTCTGCCCAGTTGAGTGTACTCGATGTCAAGAGCGAGCTGGTCAGCAGTGCGGTTAAACTATCTTTAATTCTCATCTTTTTATAATCCTGATCACTGATCAACACGACTGGTCAGTTGGCCTCTTTCGAGTACTGATTCTACGTCGTTGTTGTCTCGAATATTTGCTGTACTGAGAGTTTCGTAAACATAAAATTGTGGGGAGCCTTTACCAACTCCTAAACTGTTTCCAGAGTCGACAATTTTTTCAACTAACTTTGATTCTGTCGCAACATCAGTAGTTACACCGCCGTTGACATCGTTATAAACAAAACTACTTTCAAGTCCATTCGAGTTGGGATCACTCATAGCTTGGTCAGCTTGAGACATAAAAAAACTGCTGGATAAAAGAAGGCGGTGAGAGCTTTCGAGACCACTTTCAGCCGCTTGGAAGGACGTGTTTTTTAGCTGATAGTTATGAGAAACTCTTTGCCCCATTGTTGAGAGGCGTGTACTACCAATGGCTACAATAGTGACCAGTAGAAGAATTATAAGGGAGATGAAAAGTATGGCTCCCTGCTGTTGATTGGGTGATGTAGTTCTCATTATTAGCCACTGTTTCTCAATTGAATAGTAGAGGTGAATACTCTTCTCAAGCGGCGGTCATTATTGTTCTGAATAACTAATTCATCGTTGGCTGCATTGAGGTTCTGAATGGGGAATGTGTCAGTTGCAGTAGTCTTTGCTACAGGTGAGCTTGATGCAATCAGTAAACTGATTTTGATATGGGTAATTGCTCCAGGATTGCAATTACCAGTACTCACCTCCGCTGCGGTACAACCAGGGATACACGTTCCTGCTGCAACTGTTCCACTGGCACAGCCGCTTACATAGCGAGTAGATGCGCCTCTTGTAATTCCATAAAGCACTTGTAAATTTTCAACGCCGTCTACCATTTGAACGCCATCTCTAAACAAGGCGAAAACAGGCTGCCCATCTGGACCAGGAATGTTTGTGTCTGTGGCATCTTTGAGAGTATCAATAGAGTATCGAGTGCCTTGATTAGCTATAGTGCCGACCTTGTAAAGTACCGGGCATTTATCATGAGTAGAAACGTCAGACTCAATACATCCGTCTGCAATGACAAAGTCTTTCAACGAAACACTTGCCCCACCTACACCTAATGGATTCATATTATTGTCAGGTGTAATGGTAGTTGGATCAGTCTTACAGTCTGCTCCTTCATCTTCAGGGCTGAAAATCGCAGTCTGTCGACAGTCTGTAACCATGAAGATATCTGTGCTTGAAAAGCACATTTGTCTGTCTAGATCGACATTAGTATTTCCTGGAGCAGAACTTTGGTTAAAGTCCAGTACTCGCACTAGACTTGATCCAGCACCGGGGTTGAGGTAGTTATCAGGTGCGGAAAGCTCTCCTGCGGTCACAATGGTAAAAAAGTCACTATTGGTGCCATTGCCCTCTTCACCAAACACTGACTGGGTTTGAAAATTGAGTATCGAGTTTGGGGCTAACTGTGAATTTGGGGCAACGCAGTTACCTTGGAAGCCCGCCATGCGAACGTCTTTTTTGATGATTTCCATTGCAATTCGGGCACTATCCTGAACTTGAGCAAGTGCAGTTTCCGAACTACTGGACGAAACACTGTCGGCAAACATACGTGTTACACCAAGCATCAGCAACGAGCTGAGCACCAGAGCAATCATCAGTTCAATAAGGCCTAAGCCTTTCTGATAGTGATTACTTCTCATAAATCAAACTCCATACGATAACTACGTGTGATGTCACGGTTTTCAGCACTATCAGCTTCATTCCAGGATAAAAGCAGTGTGAATTCGTTATTATTTCGAGTGATTACGGCAGTAGCTCCGGCGATGCTAGGGCGCCAGGCCGCACCATCAACTCCTATGCCTGCTATATCTGTTATGTTATCGAGCCATTCTCTAACATCTTGTTGAGCAAGTTGACCGCTGTTGCAGCCAATCTGAATACAGTTCGGTGATGCAGGGGCGTTGTCTTGATCTCCAGAAGCATCAACCTTGATTACGTCGTAAGATCCACTAATCGCTTCAGTTCTGTTTTGACGCATTCTTTCAGCTAGGTCATAAGCCAGCATTGTGGCCTGACTTCGAGTCAACGCACTTGAAGAGGATTGAGTACTGATAAGTTGTAGAGATGCCATTCCCAGTAAGCCAATAGCTAGAACAAGAACAGCTACAAGTACTTCGATTAGAGTAAAACCATTAGACTGACTTAAAAGAGAAGGCCGTTTTTTTATATTATTCATTGAACTCTTGCCTGCCCAGCGCCGTTTAGCTGAATAATGTTACAGAAAGCATTTCCTCTGTTATCACAAATGCTTACTCCTATGGTCTGGCCAAGTTGTCCTTCATTATTAAAGCTAATGGGGTTTCCTACAGGTTCGGGAGTGAGCCCTAGGGATACTTGATTACCCCCTTCCAGTCGATCAAATACTTGTAAGACATTAGCCCCTTCAAGAACAATAAATCCGTCTGACCAGTCAGTATCGTTACATGCCGCCTGATTATTCGAACCACAAACTGTAATGGCTACATTTCTTGCAGAAGCTTCACTCCTGGCAAACTGAAGAGCACCTAAAATCCGGTTCGTCTGTGAAGTAATCCTACTGTTCTGAATGGATGCATCAAAACTGGGATAGGCAATGCTGGCGAGTATGGCCAGTATTGCCACAGTGATCATCAGCTCTATCAACGTAAAACCGGAATATTTAACGGGTATCTGAACATCCATGAGAGTGTATTTCTTATTCTTTGTTATCAGTGCTTCTAACGCGCCGGGGCAGTGTGCTGCATCTTTACATGGCAGAGTTGAACACAATGTTTTTTTAGTTGGCAGTTGATACCGATAATCGGTAACTGATCCAGATGAGCTGCGGTGAGCACCTATATTTTTGTGACGATCCTCAAGCTTTTACCCCTTCAAATAAAGCTGTTTTTGCCACTAGTCGGTTCAAGTGATCTTGCTATCAGGCTCTCTGGTCATGCTTTTCAGGTTTGGTAGGAACTACAGCTAAGGTGCAGTAAGAAGTTGGGAAACCTTCTTCTTCATGCTCTGGTGCAGGGAACTGATTATGGTGTTCGGACCCGGTCAAAAGCGGATGAGTAGAGCAGGGATGACACTTCCTGAAATGCTGATCACACTGTCTGTTTTTGCAATTCTTATCGCTATTGCCGCTCCCTCTATGAAAGATATGTTGGCCGATCGCCGTGTTGCTGCCAATACCCAGACTCTTTTTGGCAGTATGTTGTTGGCTCGCAGTGAAGCCATTAAACGACAAAGCCCTGTTTCGATCTGTAAGTCCAGTAATGGGTCAGGGTGTGATAACTCACTGACTAACTGGAACACGGGCTGGCTGGTGTTCGAAGATGAAGACGCCGACGGAATTCTGGAAGCGGGTGATCAGTTGATCAGGGTTTTTGATGATGCTGACTCCCTTGTTTCGGTGCAGTGGAACAATGGCAATACATTAGGTTTTAACCATCATGGGCAGGCTCGACAGGCAGGATCTTTTACTTTGTGTGAAGCTAACTCAAATGGTTTTGAAATCAGACAAATTGTTCTGAGTATGACTGGGAGAGCAAGAGTGTCTGAATCGGGAACATGCAACTGATCAAACGGTGATAACTAGTGAGGTGCGTATGAAAGGAAGTACACGCAACCTGAATAGAACGGTTTACCAGAGAGGTATTGGCCTGATTGAGGTTATGGTAGCTCTGATGGTGATTTCTGTCGGTGTACTGGGTATGGCGGGTCTGCAAACCAAAAGTCTTCAGCATAATCAGTTTGCTTACCTTCGCTCTCAGGCCGTGATTATTGTCAATGACATGATGGACCGGATTCGAGCGAATAGAACCGTAGCGGCCAGTGGTAGTCATTATATTGTTACTGAGTCAGAGCATGTCGCCGCTGGTTGTACCACCAATGATTTTATCAATAGCTGTGAATCAGCCTCCTGCAGCGAGTCTCAATTAGCTACGTATGATCTTCAGCAATGGAAATTCCAGATGGCCTGTCAGTTGCCTGATGCAACAGGCTCAATTGCTATAGAAAATACTGCCTCAGGCCGTGTTTATGTCATCACTTTGAAGTTCAACGACTCCCATAGTGCCGAAGCAGCACGAGAAGTTGTGCTGAGGAGTGCATTATGATTAGACAGTTAGTGAAACAAGCTGGCTTGTCTCTGGTGGAGATGATGGTCGCGATGCTACTGGGGCTCATTCTCATTGCGGGCATTGGACACCTTTTCCTCAGTGCCAATCGTACCTATATGTTGCAGGATGAACTTTCCAGAATACAGGAAAATGCTCGCTTTGCTATTGATCTCATTGCTCGGGATATTCGAATGGCAGGCTCAACGGGATGTCCTTTCAGTGCAGAACTTGCCAATGCAATATTCACAGGTACTAATGATCGAACTTGGATGGCTCATTTTGATAAGGGTATTTTAGGTATTCCATTGGCGAATAACTCTCACATCGATAGCAGTGCTATTTCAGAGAGTATTGTCATTCATCGGGTTGATCAGGAAAACGCTTTAACGGTCACCAGTCATAATACCGGGACGGCCAGAATGACGCTCTCCGTTCCCCATGGTTTTACTCAGGGCGATCTTCTGGCAGCGGTTCGCTCAGACTGTCAGGGGGTTTCTGTATTCAAGGCAGGAGCCAACACTTCTGGTTCAACGGTCTCTCACGAATCAGCATCCAGCGGTTCATTATATAACTGCACCAGCCAGCTCGGTGGCACCTATAACTGTTTGACGTCTGCTGGTGACGCCAAGGTTGAGAATCATACTGGTTCAAACGTATATCCTCTGTCGTCTGTTGCCTACTACCTTCGAGAAAGTAATGGTGTGCCCAATTTGTATCGAAGGTTTTCCGGTGAAACTTCATCTGGAGCCATTAATTTTGCAGAAGCTCTTCTCGAAGGTGTAGAAGGTTTAAACCTGCGTTATGGCTATGACAGTGATGCAGATGGTATTGCTAATCAGTATCGCACTGCCAGTGATATTGGTTTGTTCAGCATGGACTGGAGAAACGTCACCAGTGTCAGAATGGAAATACTGGTAAGAAGTTTTCAGGAAGTGACAGACACCCCTCAATCTTATTTCTTTGCCGGAAATCGAATAACGCCAAACGACAACTATTTACGCAGAACCTTTGTTTTAACTATGGAGTTGCGGAATCGGATTCCGCAGTGAGGGTAGTAGTATGAGGAGCCCGATGAAGTATCAACCGGGAAGTGTTCTGCTGGTCAGTCTGGTACTGCTATTGATTTTAACCGTAGCGGGTATTACTTCAATCAGAATGACCAGTCTGGAAGAAAAGATGACCGGTAATTTCCGAAATGAACAGTTGGCTTTTCATTCCGCTGAAGTAGGTGTGCTGGAAGCTGAAAGTTATGTCGAGAATACAGTTTTTTCTCTCTCAAATTTTGATTCTGGTTGCAGCAATGGACTGTGTTTTAGTGGCTCTAACAGCATTGATGTAGGAACGTGTGAAAACGGCACGGCTAAGCCCTGGGAAGATGAGTCTGTCTGGACAACCTCTACTAAACATAGAACCACGGTCATCAATCTGGCGGGTATTTCTGCTCAAGCCAAATACATTGTTGAGTTCAGGTGTTATTTACCCAAGGAAAGTGATGGGCCTATTCCAGATCCAGCCAGTTTTACGGATTGGGCTCAGTTTTATCGAATTACTGTTTTGGCTACCGGGGGCTCAACTGATGCCCGGGTGATGCTTCAGACGACGTACAAGAAGAATGACTAGGAGCCTGACCGAGAATAGTGGTCGAGAATAGTGGTCGAGAATAAAATTCAGTAGAACGAGGCCATTTTTCTGGATTTTAGGCCGACCGGCCTATTCGCGGTCAGGCTTCTGGCTGAGCATAAAAGGTGCAAGGAGTGCAGTCATGAAGATAAAGCAAATGCTGATCAATAGCCTGTCAATATGGATAGTCTGGGCATCTTTTGCATCAGCCAATCCTTCATCGAATCTCTATTCTTCTGTTCCGCCTTTGTTAAGCCGCAGCTCAGAACCCTTGGTGATGTTGGTTATGTCCGTTGATCATGAACTGTTTAAAAAGGCTTATCCGGATTACTCGGATCTGGATGGTAATGGTCAGTTGGATGTGACTTATAAAGACAGTTTTGAGTACCTGGGGTACTTTGACAGCCAGTGGTGCTATTCCTACAGCTCCTCCAATGGTCGTTATTCACCTGTGGTGCAGGCAACAGGTGTGAATAGTCATTATTGTGATACGTCTGGTGCTGAATGGAGTGGTAACTTTCTGAATTGGGCGACCATGAGTCGAATGGATATTCTGAGAAAAGTATTATTTGGCGGTAAACGCTCTTCAGATACATCCTCTCTGACCGTTTTGGAAAGAGCCTATTTGCCCAGGGATATTCATGCTTTTGTCAAAGTATACAGTGGCAGCGACTTATCCAGCCTGACACCCTACAGTGGCTCAGTGAGTCTCTGTAATCTGGCCACCAGCGAAAATGGTGACCCAAAAGTTCGTGTAGCTTCTGGCCAGTGGCCTCGATGGGCTTCAACTGAAGTTATTCAGTGCCAATGGGGAACATCTAACAGTCCTTCCAGCAGTTATCAGTTAACAGAAAATACGGTCAGGGTTGAGTCCTGTGTTGCTGGAAAGGATGCCACTACATCGGATCGGTGCAGACAATATTCCAGCGGTAATTCAAAGCCTGTAGGCATACTGCAGCGTTATGGTGAAGACGGCAGTATTCGTTTTGGTTTGATCAGTGGCAGCTACGACAAGAACATCTCGGGTGGTTTACTGCGGAGAAATATTTCCAAAATTGGCGGTAACTCGTCGTCTGCAGATGATGAGCTGAATGTCTCTACGGGTATTTTTAACAGTTCTGTTAATGGCATTATTCAGCATATCAACAGCTTCAGAATGGCCAAGTACAGTTACAGTGAGAACAAATATACGGATTGCGACACTTACGGTATTTCTATTGATACTTTTAAAGCCGGGCGTTCAACCTATTCCAATCGACATTGCAGTAATTGGGGGAATCCACTGGCTGAAATGTATCTTGAAGCGTTGAGATACTTCGCAGGGCAGTCATCTCCTTCCAGTGATTTTAATACCACTGCGGATACTCAATTCGTCTCAGGTCTTTCTACTGAGTCCTGGATTTCACCTGTCACCTCTGCCAATGCTTGTGCCAACTGTTCTATTATCCTGCTGTCCAGTGGGTTGAACTCATTTGATTCTGATGAACTGGCCAGTAGTGCTGATTTGCCCGGTTTGTCTGGTACTTCCAGCGTAAACAGCAAAACAGATGAAGTAGGCGAGCTGGAGTATAACAATAGTTTTGCAGGGAATTACCTGGTAGGTGGTACTGGATCAACACGACAATGTACTGCCAAATATCTCAATGGTCTGTCCGAAGCTAAGGGGCTTTGTCCAGAGCTGCCTCAGCTTGAGGGAAGTTATCAAGTTTCTGGATTAGCGTTCTACGGTAATCAGACGGATATGAACGCCACTCTCGACGGCGTACAAAAAGTGAAAACCTATTCAATTCAGCTGGCGGAGAGTATGCCCAGCTTTACCTTGAATGCGGGTGGTAAAAGTGTCACGTTCCAGCCGGTTTGTCATACCAGTTCTAACTTTGGATCAGAAACCAATTTCTCTGGCAGTGGTAGTGATTGTACCTTGACCGACGTAGTGGTCGAAAATGTCGTTCTGAATTCTGAAGGGGAGGTAGTAGAAGGTAGCTTGTTGTTTACCTGGGAGGACTCACTCTGGGGAAATGACTTTGATTATGATGCGTCCTCAAGAATTAAGTTTTGTGTGGGAGCACAGTGCACAGCGACTTCAGATTCAGCCTTGAGTATCAGCAGCTTTGGCAGTGATCAGGTAAGAATGGCTGTTCAGGTGGACGGTGTTTATGCCGGGTTAAACCTCAGGTTCAGCTATACCATGACGGGGACATTCGACGATGGGTTGAAAAATGATTTTGTCTATAAAGGACAGAGTCAGTATGAGGTCAATAATTTTACGGCCAGTGGTAACTCTGCTGGTCTCCTTGAAAAGCCTCTCTGGTTTGCTGCTAAATACGGTGGCTTTGTTGATCTCGATGGCGATGGAACCCCCAAGTACGATGACAATGGTGATGGTGTATCGGATGATGACAGAGAATGGGACAGTCGAAATAATACGACGGGTTCTATTGGTTCTGATGGCTTACCTGACAACTACTATTTTGCACGTAATCCCAGTCAGCTAGAAGCTCAATTAGGACAGGTTCTTCAGGATATTGCCAGCAGGGTTTCTTCCGCTACCAATGCAGCCCTCTTCTCTAATAGTCAGACCGGTACAGGTGTGCTCTATCAGGCATTATTTCAGCCCACTATGGAGTACAACGGTAAGACTATCTCCTGGGGAGGAATGCTTCACGCTCTCTTTGTCGATAGCAGAGGGTTACTCCGGGAAGACAGTAATGGTAATAACAGACTGGATGATTATTCTTCAGACAAAGTCGTGAAATTGATTTTTGATCCTAATTCCAACCAGACACTTCTCCAGCGATACGCTACTTCTGATTCAGGAATCACCCTGACACCTGATGGAGCTTTACAGTCCCTGAATCAACTGGATGCAATTTGGGATGCAAGGGATCAGTTGTCCAACCTGACTAACCTTACCAGTCAACGTACTTTTAGTGCCCTGGCTTCGGGAGGGCGTCATATTCTGACCTGGCTCGATGAAGATAATGACGGTGTTGTTGATTTAGGTGAAACGCTGCCACTGACGTCTGATACATTCAGTGGTAATGAAGGCTATCTCGGAGTGACAGCTTCTGAAGTCACAAATGTTATTAATTATGTTCGTGGTGAGGAAATTTCTGGAACCCGGCCAAGAACTATTGATTACGATGAAGACGGAGATAATGATGTCTGGCGTCTTGGTGATATTGTTCATTCAACCCCACAACTGGTTTCCTCTCCAGGCAGCCGGTTTGATGCGCTCTATTCTGACTCCACTTACACCACTTTCTATAACCAGTACAAAAACCGACGCCATGTTCTTTATGTTGGGGCTAACGATGGAATGATCCATGCCTTTAATGGTGGATTCTGGGACGAAAGCAATTATGGCTACAACACCACAGGTGATAATAATGAAGTCAGTCACCCTTTAGGGGCAGAGCTTTGGGCCTATACACCTATGAATTTGCTGCCCCATCTGCAGTGGCTGAGAGAGCCGGATTATCCTCATGTGTATTATATGGATGCTGAGCCCATAACGTTTGAAGCCAACATTTTCGACAGTAATGACAGTGACTATCCGGGAGGTTGGGGAACCATTATGGTGATGGGCATGCGTCTGGGTGGAGGAAATTATGATGTGACTGTGGGGGGTAATACCAAAACAATGCGCTCTGCTTATGTTGTGCTGGATATTACCAACCCTGAGGAGCCTCCAAAACTTCTGGCGGAAGTGACCCATCCGGAGCTGGGCTTTACGGCCTCTCGTCCGGCACTTGTAAAGCGGCGTGTGGCGGCCAGAAATGCTCAGGGGGAAGACGACTGGAGTCAAACGCCTACGACTAATGAATGGTACCTGGTACTGGGTTCGGGTCCTATAGGAACAGGAGAATCCGGAACTCGTACTGCCCTGGATGATGGATCAAGTAACCAGAATCTGAAGCTCTTCGTTTATGATCTGAAAAACCGATCATTTGTCTCTGGAATGGCTCCTTTGGATTCAGGTATCTCACAGGCTTATGGGGGCAGTATTACTGCCGTAGACTGGGATCGGGATTATAAAGATGATGCTGTTTATCTGGGATCGATTGAAACGGGTGCTTCTACTCTTGATGGCAAGCTACTGAGATTGAGGCTGCAGGATGATTTGAGCAGCTCAACACTGACTACGCTTCTTGATACCCAAAAGCCGGTTTCAGCTGCTCCCATTGCTTTGTCGGATAAAAATCATCACTGGTTGTATGTAGGGAGTGGAAGGCTGCTAACTTATGATGATAACCGCACCTCTCAAATACAGTCTTTTTATGGATTTAAGGAACCACAGAACAGCAGTGGTAATTTGACTTACGGTTCTGTTCTTTTATCCAGTCTGGTCAATACCACGGATGTTCAGGTTTATACCAATGGCTCCATCAATAAGAAAACCAGCAATGGTGATGTTGCCTTTACTGTGGATTCCTCAACCGTCAGCAGTTTCACGGGACTTCAGTCAGTCATTACGGGTAAAAGTGGCTGGATGCTTGATTTGAAGAGTGATGGTGTTATCCCTGCGGGTCGGGCGATTACTTCTGCCTCCCGATTGTTTTCATTGATTCTGTTTACCGAATACACGCCATCTGCAGACAGCTGCCGAGTGGATGGCTCCAGCGCCTTGATGGGGCTGAATTACCAAACGGGTACCGCGACACCCGATCCTATTCTTGGTGAGCAGGATCTGGGCGAGCAGGTTAGTTACGACCTTTCTATTAGCAGGATCAATCTGGGTTTGGGGTATGCTTCATCGCCTGTTATTCATCAGGGAACCGGAGGCAATCGTACCGCCGTTACCCAGGGGGCAGGAGGCAGTATCAGCAGCCACGAATTAAATTATCGTTTTCAGACGTCAGGAAGAATGTCATGGCGACAGATCTTTGGCATTCCCTGGGGAAGCCATTAATTGTCTGATCCTCGTCAATTCTTTGAAGATATCACTATAGGCAGCATCCGCTTCACGCCCGGATTAGCCGCCCGTCACTCGTTAAACCCCCGGTAATAAGTCTGTTCCTAAAGTTGAAGTGTTATTCTGTGCAGGAAGCAGGTCGTGTCCAGACGTAGCTTTGCAATGATCAGGCCCAAAAGCATGAAAGGGCTGACCTTAATCGAGATTATGATCACTATTCTTCTGGTGGGTATCATCGGTTCCATGACTGTTTCCATGGATTCTGTTGTGCAGTCCTTTCGAATGGATTTTTACAATCAACGGGTCTTCAGTAGTCTGGTTCTGGCTCGAAGTGAGGCAATAAAGAGAGGGGTTAATGTCAGTGTCTGTCGCAGTCAAAACGGGATAAGTTGCGACACCTCTGACAGCAACTGGAAAGCCGGCTGGCTGGTTTTTGTGAACCCCAACAATAACAATGTGGTTGATCCGGGTGAAGACATTATCAGGGTTTACGGAGTGATTGATCGGGAAGTCACAATCAATCTGGACGCTGGGAATACAGTAACCTTTATTCCCAGAGGCAGCCCATCGGTGATTCGTACTATCAGGTTATGTCCCACGGACGGGGTAGGCACCCCAATAAGAACTGTTTCTATGACAGCCACTGGTCAGATTCGAAAAACCTCTTCCACAGGGGATTGCTGATGAATTGTCTAAAAAGAGCTCCCGGCAAAGAGTTGCATCATAACGAAGCTGGATTTGGTCTGATTGAAGTTCTGGTCAGTGTGCTGATCTTTCTGGTAGGGATACTGGGAATGGCCGGCATGCAGGCTCAGGCAGTAAGGGCCACCCAGGACAGCCTGCAGCGATCTCAGGCTACCTGGCTGGCGAACGAAATGTCTGAGCGTATCAAGGTGAACGTTTCGGGGTTGGAGTCGGGTATCTATCAAAGTACTGCCCAGACCGCCAGTAACAACATTTCATCGTATTGTGCGGGTGCTGTCCCCAGGCAATGTATTGCCAGTGCCTGTAATGCCGATGAAATGGCAGCCTTTGATGTTCATGATCTTATGTGTCGCAACGCCAGAGTATCTGATCAACAGATGACCATCAGTTGTTCAGCGACCCCCTGTAATTCTGGTGAAACTGTGTCGATAACACTTCTATGGGAAGCTAGAGGAGGCATTGGTAGCCTGTCTCTGGCTCAAAAGTCACTGACTTTGACGTATCGACGGCAATGACCAAAAAATCCATATCTCGACAGCAAGGCTTATCGTTAATTGAACTGATGCTGGCTCTGGTCATAGGGCTATTGATCAGTAGCACCTTTCTGCAACTTATGCTGAACAGCAGCCGCTCCACCTATTTCCATGAAGACCTGGCTCTGGCTCAGGAAAATGGTCGCCACACTATGTATTTATTAAGTCGAGCCATGAGGCAGGCAGGCTACAGCAATGCAGTAAACAGTCTTGTACCCCCCTTTTTTACGGGGGGGTGTGGTAGCGCATCACAGTGTACTTTTGATGGTGGCGGTACTGACAGTGATCAGGTCGCGGTCCAGTTTCTCCCCCAGAATGGTGAAGATTGTGCCGGTAACAGTGTTCCTGCAGGGGAACTGACGGCCGATGTTTATTATGTGGCACCTGATCCCTCTAATGACAACATCGAATCCCTGTTCTGCCGAGGCTACAACCCGGCTAACTCCACTGCCAGAGGTGCAGCAAGGGCCGTCATTATTGGTATTGAACGACTGCAGGTGGTTTATGGGGTTACTAATAATGATACCGGGAATGTCCATCAGTATCTTGCTGCCAATGATGTGACGGATTGGCAGGATGTTCGAAGTGTCAGGGTCGGGGTTCTGGTGAATTCTGGGCAGCAGGTTCGTTCATTTGATCAGAGAACAAGAACTTACAACTTGCTGGAAAGTGGCACATTGACTCTAAACGACGGACGTCCCCGGTATGTCTTTACCACTGCGTCCAAACTCAATAACACCGGGTTCTAGTATGGGGCATATTCATAAAGCCAGACAGCAGGGTGCGATCATGCTTATGACCATGATCATTATGCTGGTGATGTTATTCTCGGGATTGTTTGTCATGGAGATGGCCATTGTTGAGGAAATGGCCGTCAGTAATGAGCAGCGAAGGCTGCAGGTCTATCAGGTGGCCTACAGTGAACTGGATGGACAATATGAATATCTGGTCGCCAACTCCAGTGTTTTACTGGATGCTACTGCAGCAGATGTCCCCCTGACCATTATTCAGAACCCCTCTAGTTGTTCGGACCCCACTCAAGTCTGTCAGACAGCCACTCTGAGATACATAGGGGAAGCACCGCCTCCTCCGGGTTACAGTTTGGGGAAGTTTGTTGGCCTGATGTTCGAAATCGACAGTGTTGCTACGCTGGGCACAACAGGCGCACGATCAAGTCAGACCCTCGGTTTTACCTATGTTACCTCTCTTTGAGTTAACCTGATGGCTGTTCTGCCGATGGAAACAGCCATGAGCAAAGAAAAATACAAAAACGTCAGACGCAGGTTTTTCAGCTTGAGTCGTCATCTATTTCCAATCCTTATGATCTGCGTGTTGTATTTTGCGGGAGCGCAGGCTGATGATACGGATCTTTTGGGCAGTGGACAGGTGCACGCTCTGGGGTTTGCTGCCCCGGGGTCAGTCAGTGATGCTTCAAACCGGCTACAAAGCTCAGATGAGCTCTACTACATTTTGCTGCGGTCTGATAATGGTCCCAGCTGGCGTGGAAATCTGAAGCGCTACCAATTGGGAACAGATAACAAGGTTTATGATGCCAATGGCAGTCTGGCAATTGACTCATCCACCGGCTTTTTTACCAGTGGCTCCAGAAGCTTTTGGAGCAGCGCTAATGATGGAAACAGTGCTACTTCTGGAGGGATGGCCTCTCATCTGACTCAGGGCAGGCTGTTGGTTTCCAATATTACGGGTGATAACAATGTCACTCTGAATACTTCGGGCAATCACGTCAGTGAGAATAATTCAGGCATTACTACTGAAATTCTGGCATTGGCCGGAAGTGCTGCAGCGACTAACCGTACCAATGTCCTCAGATGGGCCAGAGGCATCGATGTTGATGACGAAGACAGTGATGGTTCCTCAACGGATAACCGGACCAGTATCGGTGATCCAATGCACACTCAACCCACAGTCATTACTTACTTCAAGAACAGTACCGGATCTGTTGTAGATCGAACGGTCTATTTCACCACCAATGATGGCTTTTTACACGGTGTGAATACGGAGAATGGCAGCACTGAATTCTCATTTATTCCCAAAGAATTGTTGGTCAATCTGAAAATCTATAAAGATAATCTGGCTGAAGGAGCAGACTACAATACAGGCCCGTCGTCCAATGGGGGTTGCGTCTGGAACTACAAAGTACCAGGCATGTGTATTCCTGAGGTCTGGTGCAGTTACCAATATCGTCTGTTTGATATACACCGTTCTGACAGTTGTCGTTTGGTCGCACCCCGATCCGACGGTGACTGTGACTGGGATTATGGGGCAGCCCGCTGTCAAAATAGCGAGTTTTGCGAGTATAAGTATCGTTTTGGTGATACCAACCTGGATCAAAGTTGCAGGCTCAGGAGTAATCCTCAACTGCCGCCTCCCACCGTGGACAGCCTGCCCGTCAAAGTGTATGGCATGGACGGGCCCATGACCGTTTGGATCAATGATGCTAACGGAGATGGAGATGTTTTACAGGCCAATAATGGTTCTCCCGACTCCGGTGAGCATGTTTATCTTTATCTCACCATGAGGCGAGGTGGCAGTAATATTTATGCTCTGGATGTGACCCATAGAAACAGCCCGGAATTGAAATGGGTGATCCGGGGGGACAAGGATAAAAACCATCAGGTAGATAGCATCAAACTGAATCAGGATTTTCCTGAGTTGGGGCAAACCTGGTCAGCGCCTATTTTGGCGAGGGTTCGGTTCAATGGATCTGAGCGGCAGGTTCTGTTCTTTGGAGGTGGTTATGATCAGGATGCCGACGAGCAGACTACTATCGGTAACAATGACATCGGACGTGTTATTTATATGGTGGACGCCAACACAGGCCAAAAATTATGGTCGGCTGGTGTCAGTGGTACCAACCTGAACTTGTCCGACATGAAATACAGTATTCCTGCTGATCTTGCAGTCATCGATATCGACAGGAATGGGCTGACGGATTACTTTTTTGCTGCCGATATTGGTGGGCAGGTCTGGCGATTTGATATTAATCAGAATAATACTGGCGCCGCAAACTTTGCTGCCGGAGCACGTATTGCTAAATTTTCCGGGAGTTCTCAAGCTGATGCCCGCCGGTTTTATGAAGGGCCGGATGTTTCACTTTCCAGATCTGCTGAACACCTTAATATTGTTGTGGGCAGTGGCTTCAGAGCAAAACCACTGGGCACCCAAGTGAATGATAGGCTTTATGTCTTCCGCGATCCCAATATCTACAATGCCCCTGCCAGCTATAACTACAATGGCAGTTCAATTATTAATGAGTCAGCGCTCTATGACGCGACAGATAACCTCGTACAGCAAGGGAATGCGACTCAGAGGGCAACTGCCCTTAGCTCTCTTGGTAGCCAGAAAGGCTGGTATATCCGCTTTGAAACGTCAGGGGAGAAGCTGCTGGGCAGACCCACTGTCTTCAACAATGTTTTGACCTTTACGACTTATGCGCCAAGTAGCGGCGGTACCAATTTCCTGTATGTTTTAAATATTGATAATGGCAGTGCCGTGCTTGATCTTGATGGTGACAGCTCTGTGGTCAAGGGAGACCGCAAGCGACAGTTGAGGTACAGCACTTTATCTCCATCACCTACCATTCATAACCGGAGCAATGAAGGCGCCGATATTTGTGTGGGAGGGGAGTGTTTTCAGGATATTCTCAGGGAGGCGGGTTCGATACCCTTCCACAAAACCTTCTGGAGGGAAAACCAGTGAGTGGAGAAAAAGGATTTACACTGCTTGAAATCATTATTGTGGTGGCCATTATTGGCATTCTTGCTGCTATTACCGTCCCGGCTTACAACGAGTATGTTATTCAGTCCCGGCGAAGTGAGGGCATATCAGCCCTGTTGACCATTATGCAGCAGCAGGAACGATATTTTACTGAGCAACTGACGTATACCGACGATCTCTCGGATCTGGGTTATACATTGAATGGCTCAAATGAGGTCGAATCTGAGAATGGTCATTATCTAATCAGTGCTGCTGCGTGTTCTTCTCTGACTATTACTCAATGTGTCGTATTGACCGCTGCCCCTCAAGGTGTTCAGGCTTCCGACGGTGATCTGACGTTGAACAGTCGAGGAACCAGAACACCTCTGAATGCCTGGCAATAACGTTTTAATGACTATGGGTTTACCAGCATCCAGTTGAAGCTGTAGCAATACTGTTAAAAGCAGCTTTTGCACCCAGATGATTCAAAGTAAAGCTTCGGCAGTCAGTATCTGCAAACTGGCTACTGCTGCTAATAGCCGTAGCTGTTAATGTATAGGTGGTATTCGTAGCGGTGACAGAAAGGGTGTAGTGACCGTCAGGCGAAGTGGCACCACCAAGATTGTTGATCTCAGTGGTATAGGCATTGTCATAGGTATAAAACTTTTCTTGTTCTGCAGCGGCGATCGTCAGGGCTATATGAGCATCAGTCCTGCGGCTTTCAAAAACATACTGTTGATAAGATGGAATAGCTACAGCGACAATAATGCCGATGATTGCGACGACGATCATCAGTTCAATCAGGCTGAATCCATGGTCTTTGATCAACGCTTGCTGGTTGTCCATAACTCAGATCCTTCGCAATTTTTTCTTCTTACTGGGCTGTCTTCACTATAGCGTGGTTATCTGGGGATATTAAATATTTGCCGCCAGGATTGTCGGCCATCATCCGTCAAGGTGTATTCCAGATCGGTACTGGAAATATTACCGGCCCCTCCCTGAATGATAATACTGGTGTTGCCATCACTGCCCTGGTGGATCACAGGAGCGGGAGCAAGACCGGCTCCCAGGCTGATTTTCTTATTGGATACTGTGTCGTCGGTAAATCCATCAGGAGTGAGGACTTTCTGAATGCTGGCGGGTATTGCAGTACCGGTTTGATAATGAAGTGCGTTCAGGAAATTGGTGCCATCTACCAGACACTGGTCGGCAGGCGGCTGATATTCAGTGAACAGTAATAATGCGAAAGCATTGGCTGGCGAACTCACACTTTTACCACCTGGATTGGTTCCGTCATAGATCAAACGGTTTTTCCAGCCGGCTTGGGTAGTCAGCGCACTGCGCAGGGATTCGAAACTATTCACTGTTGTAGCGGGTGTCACGGTAAAGCTGGAGACCAGGTCTCCATCCGCTTCTACCTGTATGTCAGTGGTATCGATCAGACTGCTGAAGGGCACCGTACCGTATGAGAAGACTCCACTGAGTGTGGGCTCTTTGATACCAAAGAAGTATTCCTGCTGGGTATTGCGACTGTCAGACTGGGTTACTTCACGACCACTGCCCACAAAGACCCAGCGCTCGTTATCACTGTTGGTGACGGCTGAAGGTCTGGCGATAATAGGTCGTTGAGGTCGGGTCAATGTCCCCAGTGTCCAATTTGAGGTCAGGGGGTCTTCCAGATTGATTCTTAACAGCTCACCGCTGAGATTGCCCGAGGTTTCAACGCTGCCAAAATAGGTGGCGTCGTCATAATAATCCTGATTCCAGTCAACAGTGGCCATATTGCCGGCGTAAGCAGTGGATATTCCACTGTCCATCGGGTCAAAGGTGCTGAGAAAACTTTTGTTTTTCAGATCATAGACGAACACTTTCATGTTTTGATCACTGGTGGCGTTGTCCAGAGCTTGTCGTATACCACTCAGACCAGCACCGGTAGGGCCTGAGCCAAAGGCCAGATACCAGTTGTTTTCTGCAGGAAAATTAAAATCGCCAGAGGCATTGGATTGACGGCGTTGTATCACAACAGGTCGGTTGGTAGTAAAGCCCGGTTCCGGTTGGGTGATCTCTGCGAGCAGTTTGGGCGGTTTTTCCGGATTAGTGATATCCAGCATGACGTAAGCTGAACGCATTGTCCGGGTCACACTGTTCACATTAACATCAATAGGGCCTCCTCCCAATCGCATGCCCATGACCAGCACGGTTCCCCACCCCTTCGGGTAACAGGTTCATCGGAGTATAGGCCTAGAGCTCTCCACCCAGAGGGTGCTGAGACTCTGCAGCCAGGCTCAAGTCAAAGCGCTGGTTCCTATCATTCCAGAAACCGGCATTAAAAGCATGGATCATACCGCCATTGGCACCGACATAGACAACCTGACGACGGTTCTCATAATGATTCTGGAACTCTATAAAGGTGGTGTCGTTGCTGTTAAACGGCTTGCTGTCAGAGTAATACCCTTCGGGTTTGGAAACGGCGATCGGGTTAGAATGGATAATATCCCCCAGTCGCCAAACTTCCAGATCGCCGTCATTGTCATAATCGACGGAGCGGGAACGGTAACCGGTTTGGTCTTCACCCCGAATATACTTCACCAGCTTATCTGACTCTGAGGTATTTATACCCAGGTAACCGCTGTTGGCTCCTGAGAATGTACTGGAAACAAAAGCTTGTTCTTCACCTGAGTCCTCAGGTTTAGAGTTTTAAAAACATGAACGTTCGGTAAAATATTTAGGATGTAGACAACCAACACCGCCAGGCGTAGGACGCAAACCTGCCTGAGCTCATTAAATAGCTGCTTTTGCGTTCAGTTATGTTGCTTTTGGCAAAATGCTTCCCGAACGTTCGTCTTTATCTGGTAATTCCAGCTCTAATTTTTGCTCATATCGGTTCCAGCAGTCACGAATTTGAAACTGCGGAATAATCCAAAACATTGCGCGCCTAAGCGTTCCGGCTGTGACGGTATCCGGGAGCCTCCAGGCGATTTTGGCTATTGCAATAGCCGCTGGATTTTGACAAATGGTCAGTAATTGCATCAATGCATACCCCGCCATTTTTATATGCATCCATCGCAACACTGTTCTGAGCCTTCGTTGCCACAAATGTTTACATCCGAATTCGTGTTTCAGCTGTTGAAACATGGGCTCTATAGGCCATCTCAGCGAGTAAGCCAAAAGCACCTCATGGGCTTCCAGGTCAGGATTAATCGAGAGAAATAATTTGGTTTCTGTTTGTCCCTTGTCATTTTCGAAGCGACTCCAGACGACACGGACAATACGACCTTTCAGAAAACGGGCACGGCAAATACAGGAACGGAATGAGACGGTCCGGTATTTTCTGTAAAGCCAGACAGTCATCATGGTTACCGGTAACTTCTCTACTTCCTCGGGCGTCATTTTGGCACCATAAATACGCTTGCGTCCTTTCCGCTTAAAGGGAGAAGGTGGGTTTGCTTCAACAGGAAGCGCATAAAGTGCCCGGTTCTTGGGGATATGACCAATGACTTCGTAACCCAGTTCGAGTGCGGGTTGCATCCTGGGGCCATTCATAAACCAGCTGTCAGTGAGCAGCCGCAGTATCCGCCCCTGAAGGGACTGCCGTACAGATTTAAGCATGGCTTTTGCCATTTTAATCTTGCTGATGTTTCCTGATTTGGGAGACGGAAATGCCATCACAGAAATAGCTGTGTGCACTTTGTCTGATGGCCGCTGGAAGGCAATCGCCAGAAAAACCCAGCATTGACCAGGGATATAAAGACCACGGTTCTTTTTCTTGCTGTGCTGGCGATGTATTCTGCATGCCGGAGCTTTGGCAGAGCACCGCTCAATTGTCAGGTCGTCGAGGATAATGGAAGTGATCTGGCCGTCAGGTACTTTGGAGCAAACCAGCAATATCAGACGGTGGGCCAGATCTCGCCATCGCCACTTGCCCTGTGAGACCCAATGGTGATAGCTGCTCCAGACGTTTTCATATTGAATTACCAGAAGGGCTTGTGTAAGAAACCCTTCACCAGAAATCATACTCCCCAGAAGCAACTCGCAGAACGTTGGTGCCGCAATTGATGATAGCGCGCCTGTGAGGAATGTCGTATATAAAGAAAGCTCCCGGAGGATAACTTTCTGTTCTGAAGTGAGCATGGCAAACGTTCCGTTGTGATAATCAGAACGGTTGCTTAGCTTTATTCGAGTTCGAAAAATATAAAACGTTAGTGCTTATGATTCTCTAAACCCGAGGATTGCTTTTCCTCAGCTTTAGAAAAAAAAGCACTACAAAAGCAGTGCTTAATGTATCTCTTTTTTAGGCTCTAATCTTTCGTCTTTTGAGTATGCTCTGTAGGCTGTACCACAAGGTCGTAATACTCAAAGGTTGAAAAGATATTAAAGGAATCAGGCAGCTCATGAGTTAGTTTTTCGAGTTTTTCTATTCCTATTAACGATATTACTTTTCTTCGTTGTTCTTCATTGTCGCTCACTATGGATGCAGTCAATTCTATTGCTTGCTCAAGAGGTTGATTGTCGCCTGTTCTGCCTGCATTTTCGACTTGCTTGTACAGTTCTTCTTTCAAGCTTTCCCTGTCGCATTCATATCCATTGTTAAGGTTCAAGTACAAGAGAGCATTTCTCTGTGTGTCCTTGCTCTCTGTGAAAAGCCAGTGGTCTTTGGGAATGTCGATAACGTCCTTATCGCACTGTCTTTCATAGGCTTTTACTGTCAAACTCAGCACCAGTAAAAATAGGGCTGAAAATAGTTTAACGAGTTGCATTGACTACACATTTCCAGAATTGTCGGTTTTTTTAATCATGAGGATTCATGGCTTCCATACTGGCGATGTCTCCTATTTTTCTTTTGCTAAGGGCATCCACCTTACTCATCACTTTCTCGAACTCATTCCAGTCATAAGTCAGCGCGTCATAAACTTCCTTGTGCTTCGGGCTGGGCTCTATAAAAATTTTGTAGAGTGGAACGGTTGCTACCAGTGACTTTAGTGCCCATGAAAGTCTTGTTTGTTTTTCTATTTTTTGTAGAGCCAGAATAGTTCTGGCATTTGGTTTTAAGTCTTTGATATCACAGTACTTGAAGTAATCCATTACCCCCTTCCTTGTGAATCTGATTGTTTTAGCGTGTGTTGTGTAAGTGATTCTAAGGGGATTATTGTGCAGAGTGAATACTGCACTTAAAGTATCTCTCTAAGAGCCTTCAAAACCTTCTCCGGCGGTAACTCTGACCCCAGCTGCAATAAGGCCTTAACCACCTTGGTCTCCGATACCTTTGAATGACTGATCCCATTCACCGCCTGGGTGATCTGCTTAAGGTTGGCTATATCATCCCCACTCAGTCGGAAGCTTTTGGGTGTGGCGGTTGTCTTTTGAGTATGAGTAGTGACCACGCCTGCCGGTTTAGTGGCGGGTTGCTGGCTACCCAGTTTACTGCTGCCTTTTTTCAGTTTGCCCATGGTTAACCCTCCAATCCTGAAATCTCTCGAGTCAGCGCTTCAAAGTCTGCTGTACCCTTACTGCGTGTATGAAAAGTGAAAACCGGTTCACCATTAATCGCTGCCTGGTTAATGGACTCGGTCTTGTTACCTCCGGCTATTAACGACCCCAAATCACCGGTTTGAAATGACCTCTCGATTAACCACTTCATGGCCGATTCCCATAGTGTTACCAGCACTCAGGGAAAAGAGCCATGATCAACCGAGAGGATTACCTTATGATAAAGCAAGCCAGAGAAAAAGGCTGCTATCTTGAGCAAGAAAAAGCAAGAAAACAAGAAAACAAGAAAGAAAAAGGACATCCATAAAAGAACGGCTACAATCTGGACACCCATGAACGATCAGAAGGCGTAGCTCTGGACAATGGATACATTACCATCAGTACCATTGATGCCCATATTCAAGCAGGAATAGCCAAGAAAGCACTCACCAGAGCTAAACTAAGCCCCCTGCCATAACCCAATAACCTGAAATGTTCTCTCTGATGACTGTTATCAGTATAGGAACGACAGCAGTCGTCAGAGATGAAACCGTTTCAGCCTGAATGAATATCAATGGAGCGACCCGTGTAATCGCAATACATCTTATTTTTTATTGCTTTAGACCGTTTTGGTGATGGCAAACCACATAATTGCCATCACAGAAACAGGGATAGCTACCAGAGCAATGTAGGTAAACGTCTTGTGATAAAAATGGATGTATGCGTTTTCTCGCTCCGACAGCCTGTTACCGGAGTTACGCTTATTAATGAGCTTCTGAATTTTCCAGTTTCCAAGCCACACATCGACTACTTCAAGCGGTACAACAATGAGCAGAACGATAGCCAGTTTGTAATGAAGCCATTCCAGGCTGAAAAGGTGATAGGAATAGGCCAGCATAAAACCGGATGCGAGCAATGAAACAAAGGCCAGATGCTCAAGGGTAATGGTGAAAAAGAAAACCTTGTAGATCAGTGAGGTCGTTGCAGATAACTCCCCTGCTTTTTGCTGAGAGTATCGAAGCACCAGCCAGGAACCCAGTGCAGGCCCAAGCCAGAGAATGAGAGACCCCAGGTGGATCAGTTTTAAAATACGGCTCTTCAGGGATAACTGTGGGTAAAAATGAACAGATTTTGAGATAAAAGCATCAGTAGCAAACTTTTGATAGTTTTTTGTTGATGGACAAAAAAACAACAAAAGTGACCACTGATGCTGATTAAAACTATCCTCAATAAAGTTCATAAACTCAAGTCATTTGTTTATCAAGATGTAAAGCTCGGCTTCTATCAAGGTTCTGAAGTATTCAATGTAACCGTTGTTCCACGAAAGAACAGTCACGCTATCTGCTCAGGATGCCAGAAGCCTGCTCCTGGCTATGATCATCTTGCTGAACGTCGCTTCGAGTTTATCCCTCTCTGGGGCATCAGGGTTTTCCTGCTCTACATAATGCGACGGGTGGAATGCAATTCATGTGGTGTAAAGGTTGAACAGGTTCCATGGGCTGATGGCAAGAAGGAGCTGACCAAAGTTTACATGCAGTTCCTCGCACATTGGGCAAAAAAGTTATCGTGGAAAGAGGTTGCCAGTAGTTTCAGTACTTCATGGGAGAAAGTCTTTCATGCTGTTGAGTACGTTGTTGAATGGGGAAAGGCCCACCGTACACTCGATAACGTCAGGGCTATTGGCGTTGATGAGGTTGCCTACCAGACAGGCCATAAATACCTGACTGTCGTTTACCAGATTGATCGCGGTTGCACACGATTATTGTGGGTTAGTCAGGAGCGTACAGAGGCTACGATTCGAAGCTTCTTCGCTTTCTTTGGTACGGAGCGTAGTCAGCGATTGGAGTATGTCTGCTCTGATATGTGGAAGCCCTACGTAAAAGCCATCGCGGAATGTGCCAGTCAGGCACTGCACATCCTGGATCGCTTCCACATCGTGGCCATGTTGAACAAGGCTATTGATGAAGTCCGGGCATCTGAACATAAGCAGCTACAGGCCGATGGTTATGAGCCTGTTTTGAAAAAAACACGCTGGTGCCTACTCAAGCGCAAAGAAAACCTCACAGAGAAAGAAGAGATAAAGCTGAACACCGTGCTTCAGTACAACCTGAAAAGCGTCAGAGCCTACCTGCTCAGAGAAGAATTTCAGGCATTCTGGGAGTACATTTCACCACATTGGGCGGAAAAATATCTGGATCGTTGGTGCACAAGAGTCATGCGATCAAAGATAGAGCCGATGAAAAAAGTTGCTAAAACTGTTCGACGACACAAGCCTCTCATCCTGAACTGGTTCCGGGCAAAAAAGGCGTATTCCAGCGGTATTGTTGAGGGTCTGAATACCAAGATAAAACTCACTACGAGAAAATCATACGGATTCAGAACCTATAAATGCGCAGAAATCGCTTTATATCATGCACTCGGCAAGCTGCCTGAACCGGAAATGACCCACAGATTTTACTGACGAGGCTAAAATACTGTATGTCATTATTTTTTGAACAGTGTATGAGCGATAAGAAACATCCAGAACGTACTCAAAAACATGCTGGATGCCGTAAATATTTCAGCCCAGAACATGGACTCGAAGAGCACTGAACCCGAGAGACAAATCCCTAGGAGGCTGACCGAGAATAGCGTCCGAGCATAAAATTCAGTAGAACGAGTCAGCTTTTTCACTGAATTTGTGCGAATAGTTGACCTATTTAAGCAAATTCAGTGGAAAAGATGGCCGTTCTTTCTGGATTTTAGGCCGGGCTGTCTATTCTCGGTCAGCCTCCTAGCAGCCATGCAACGATACCAATCGCAGCCATAGGATGGGAGATCGATTTTTGTCTGATCAGAAGCAGAGTTAAAATCAATCCCCCCATGTTATACAACCCATTGCCAAGAAACCCCGTAAGATGCATAGCCAGCTGTTCAAGAACGGCCAGGGTCTCCAATGAATAATCAGCTTGAATGCCCAGCGGAATAATAAAAGCATAAATCACCTCGGCTGTTAAATCCGGAGCGATCCCCAGTGCCACTAAACCAAGACCAAATGTCTTAAAGGCAGAGGAGTGAATATAGTGCAATGGCACTGACTTAAGCCGCCTTTCCTTGGCACTGCTTGAGTCTACGAGCCTGAGCTCTTGGGTGCTGTAGCCTTTTGTGTGGCTTTGGGCGTCTCTTGACAGCCCTTGGCTCTGATCTTCCTGGACGATTGCCAACGACATGTTGGCCGATTATCTCCAACATGTTGGCAACCTTCTCTTCAAGCCAGTCACCGGATGCCCCCAGCAATGTCTGGTGAAAGGATACAAGTGTTTCCTGTGCCGCTTTAAAACTGATTTCTCTGGGAGTCTTTCCAATGTGTTCTGCTGTTTTGCCCATAAGGGCACGTACCACATTGTAAACCAGTAGGTTAACCGAGATTTCTTTTCTCACCATTTCCGGGCTTTTGCAGCGCAGCATGTCCATTTTCATTGTCGTTTTGATCACGTCAAAGTCAGTCTCGACATGCCACCGTTTCAGATACAACGCAATAATTTCAGTCCGGGGGTATTCTTCGGCATCCAGCAAAGTGGTAACAATGGTACGACTTTTATTTCTAACCGCACGAATCACCAGATCTTCAGGCATCTGGTCGTAAAGTTCCTGGCTCATCCATTCCGGTCTGGCCGGTCGCTTTAGCTTGAACAACCCGTCTTTGCTGGCCAGCTTTTGATAGCACTTCCTGAAGTCAATAATCCGTGATCCGTTTTTCTCGAACACAACGTCAGCCTTAGCCTGAAGCACCAAAGCCAGCAGGAAATAATTTTCAAAGTTGGCATCACCCAACAGGATGTCGCCCACACGAAGTTGAAACATCAGCCTTCTGAGTAAGGCTTGTTCCCCAGTTTCTTTACCCTCATAAGGAGCTACCGCAAAGTCCAGTAGTGCACCACTGCCCAGACATATCAGAACAAGAATCCTGAGAATGGGGAAACCGAGCCCTTTTTTTGGGTGCTGGGCTGTGGGTATTCGTATTGGTTTTTCTCAGTATCTGGCATCAAAAGTGTTGAACCATCAGTCATCAGAACCCGGCGTTGATGCCAGTGGTATAACTCCGGTGAAGCATCGTCAAGGTTGTTGCCTGACGTGGTAAGCAACGTCTTTATTGACTCTTCCGTCAACCGCTGTCGTGCTTTGGTATACGCACTGGTTTCCGTATTCGATGGTTTGTTGCCCCTGACGGCCTGATCCCTAGCCTCATCAATAAGGGCATGTCGGCATGACTTGGTATCGCTAGCAACCTGCCTCATGAACAGGGTTAAGGTTTTGAGTGGAGGAAAATCTCTGGCTCTGAAGCCCTGATAACTGGCTTGAAAGGTGTTGAGGTCACTTGGGGTAAGAATCGCTGACAATGCGTCATTTCCAGTCTGGGCAAATTGGCGGAGACAGTCATCAGCGAGTGACTGAAACTCTGGGCTACACTTGGTCATGGCTTGCTCGGGGAGAGGAAAATATTCATAGACTTTTATAGTCGTTTTTCTTCTCGGGCAAGTCTTGGTGTATCAAGGATTTATCCTTAAGTCAGTGCCATTGGTTTATAGCCTTGTCGATAAACTTTGCTTTTTTAAGGCTTGGCTCACTTGTATTCAAGCTCTCGTGACGGGGCTCTTTTCCTTGTAGATTTACTAGCATTGTTTGTTCTTCTAACCCTTCTAATGATTGCAACTGGCTTATTCCCTGCTCATGAGAGTAAGACTTTCTGGTGACTGTTAAGTTTCTGCCGCAGAGTAACAAGCTGGTAAGAACACATAACAAAAGTTTCCAGGGACTGCACCTGCGGTGCAGCCCCTGAAATTGGCGTTAGGTGTTCACGAATTATCATGATTCTCCTTACTTTTTAACACCCAGACTTTGGCGGTATTATCGCGAGAGGCTGTCACAAGGTAGTTTCCATCGGGGCTGAACCTGATATTGGTCACCCCGTCAGGATCCTGGATGGTGGCTTTTTCCTGCCATTGACCGTCGACAAGCCCCCAGACTTTGGCGGTATTATCACTAGAGGCTGTCACAAGGTGGTTTCCATCGGGGCTGAAG
>NZ_JOKH01000007.1:59279-158908 GCF_000722635.1 Endozoicomonas numazuensis
GTGTAAGAAACCCTTCACCAGAAATCATACTCCCCAGAAGCAACTCGCAGAACGTTGGTGCCGCAATTGATGATAGCGCGCCTGTGAGAAATGTCGTATATAAAGAAAGCTCCCGGAGGATAACTTTCTGTTCTGAAGTGAGCATGGCAACCGTTCCGTTGTGATAATCAGAACGGTTGCTTAACTTTATTCGAGTTCGAAAAATATAAAACGTTAGTGCTTATGATTCTCTAAACCCGAGTATCTGTAAAGAATTATATTCTTCAACCCTAAATAGACACTTTGACCTGTATCAGCCTGACGTCAGGTTAAGGTATACCCAAATCTGACAATGCCATTGACTTAATCATAATTAATCACTATTTTTCATAGTTATTAATAACTGATTAAGAGAGATTATCATGGCTCAAACAGACACAAAGGTACTTACTGCCCATGTACCATTACCTTTGGCTGAAAAAGTGGAACAGCTTGCACAGAAACTTGAGCGGTCAAGAGGGTGGATTATCAAACAGGCTCTATCCGCTTGGATTGACCAGGAAGAGGAACGGGACAGACTAACCAGAGAAGCACTGGCAGATGTAGACGCAAATGCTGTGATCGATCATCAGGCCGTGCAAGAGTGGGCGGAAAGTCTTGGAACTGAAAACCCACTGCCTGTGCCCGTTAATGGAAATTAAGTGGACGAGTAAAGCCCTCTCTGATTTGTCGCGGCTGTATTATTTTTTAGCTCTTGTAAATAAGCAGGCAGCAGCCAAAACAGTACAGTCTTTGACATCCAGCCCTGCCAGCCTGTTGGTAAACCCAAGGCTTGGTGAAAGACTTGATGCTTTTGACCCCAGAGAAGTCAGAAGGGTACTGATAGGGCAATATGAAATGCGCTATGAAATCCAGAACTCAACCATTTATATTTTGAGGCTCTGGCACACACGCGAGGATCGCTAGAAGCGGCGCTCTCCCCCAATCGTCAGATGGCGATGATTTCCCTGCTGCATCAACGGGTTCTTGATGGTTGTCAGTTCATTATTGCCACCCATTCTCCTATCCTGTTGTCCTATCCCAATGCAGTAATCTACGAAGTCCGTGATAACGGGCTAGAGCCAGTAGAGTATGAAGATACCGATACTTATGCCGTGACGAGACGCTTTCTGAATAATTACTCCGCCATGCTGGAGATATTAATGGAAGAATAAAAAAGCCACCCCGAAGGTGGCTTTTTTAGTGCTCTGATCTCTTCTGGATAGTGATCAGAAGTGACACACTTTGTTATCAGTCTTCGTAGCTCTGGAGTACCAGGCAGGCGTTGGTTCCACCAAAGCCGAAACTGTTGGACATAATACGGTTCAGCTTCTGTTCGCGAGCTTCACCGACCAGAACCGGAAGGTTCTTGGCTTCATCATCCAGAGTTTCTACGTTGGCTGATGCAGTGATGAAGTTATGCTTCATCATCAGCAGGCAGTAGATGGCTTCCTGTACACCAGCAGCACCCAGAGAGTGTCCGGACAGGGACTTGGTTGAACTAATAGTAGGCATTTCATCGCCAAACACTTCTTTCAGTGCTTTCAGTTCAGCAACATCACCAACCGGTGTGGACGTGCCGTGGGTGTTGATGTAATCAACCGGCCCGTCAACGGTTTCCAGAGCCAGACGCATGCAGCGGGATGCACCTTCACCGGAAGGGGCAACCATGTCATAGCCGTCAGACGTTGCACCATAACCTACGACTTCTGCGTAAATTTTGGCACCTCGGGCTTTGGCGTGTTCCAGTTCTTCCAGAACCACCATTCCGCCACCACCGGCAATGACAAAACCGTCACGGTCAGCATCGTAAGCACGAGATGCTTTGTCTGGACTTTCGTTATACTTGGTGCTCAGAGCGCCCATGGCATCGAAAAGACCAGTTTGTGACCAGTGTTCTTCTTCACCACCACCGGCAAAGACTACGTCCTGCTTGCCCAGTTGAATCTGTTCAACAGCGTTACCAATGCAGTGTGCACTGGTTGCACAGGCAGAAGTGATGGAGTAATTCACACCCTTGATTTTGAATGGGGTAGCCAGACATGCAGATACGGTGCTGCCCATAGTACGGGTCACACGGTAAGGGCCTACACGCTTGACGCCTTTCTCACGCATGATGTCAGCAGCTTCAACGATGTTCTCAGAAGAGGCTCCACCGGAAGCGGCAATCAGGCCGGTTCTCGGGTTGGAAACCTGGTCTTCAGTCAGACCTGAATCTTCAATAGCCTGCTTCATGGCGATGTAGGCATAGGAGGCAGCCAGACCCATAAAACGCAGAGTTTTACGGTCAATGTGTTCGCTCAGATCGATGTCGACAGAGCCGGAAACCTGGCTGCGAAAACCTTTTTCAGCGTAGCTTTCGTTGAAGCTAATGCCGGATTTTCCCTGTTTGAGGCTGTCGGTTACGTCATCCTGGGTGTTACCCAGGCAGGAAGTAATGCCGATCCCTGTAACTACAACACGTTTCATTTGTCTAAACCTGAATTATCCGAATGAATCAGAATGAGTCGGTGCTCTGGAAAAGGCCAACCCGGAGCCCTTCTGCTGTATAAATCTCGCGTCCATCGACGCTGACAGTGCCATCAGCAATTCCCAGCGCCAGTTTGCGACTGATTATACGCTTGATGTTGATTTGATAAGTGACTTTCTTGTTGGTTGGCAGAATCTGGCCGGTAAATTTGACTTCACCAGAACCCAGAGCTCTACCACGACCTGGATTGCCCATCCAGCCTAGATAAAAGCCGACCAGTTGCCACATAGCATCCAGACCCAGGCAGCCTGGCATAACCGGATCACCCGGGAAGTGGCACTCGAAAAACCACAGGTCTGGCGTGATATCCAGCTCGGCAACGATCTCACCCTTGCCGTATTTACCACCTTCTTCAGAGATACGGGCGATACGGTCTATCATCAGCATGTTGGGTGCTGGCAGTTGAGCATTGCCTGGGCCGAAAAGCTCACCCTGAGAACAGCGGAGCAGGTCGTCTTTATCGAAGGATTGTTGCTTCATTCGTTCATTATTCCTGGAAAATGCCATGGCCGCCTGTAAGGCATGGGTGACATGGGTATGTCGACTCCCTGTCAGGCTGACCACTGATCACGGGAATTCATTACTATCGTTCCGGCGTGCACTATACCATCGCTCTCAGAGTCGCATCAGGGTATTCCGTTGAAATTAACAAAAAAACAACAGATGTGGCGGCTCCCGTGACATTTGATTAAGCAGTAATCAGGGTGGCCGCTTTTCATGCTCTGAAAAACGTGGCCCTCTTCATGCACTAACCGGTTCAGGTATTGTATTATCTATCTGAAAGATCTTTCATCTCCCTAAGTGTTGAAAGATGTCGCTCTGCTCAGGTGTGATAACCAGAAAGATTGATCTGCTCGTGATCAGGAAAGATTGATGCCTGGTTACTGGCTATGAGCACTGCATGTTGAATAGGGAACCGGTGTTATGGAAGCGAACAGTCTCGTAACGAGTTAGCTGGATTGCACCCTGAATACCGGATCAAGAGAAATACAGCCGGAACTATGATGATGACGCCGAACAACGGTAGCAAGCAGTATACCATAGCCATCCTGGGTGGAGGCAGCTTTGGTACGGCTCTGTCCGATATATCAGCCCAGAACGGTCATCAGGTTAAACTCTGGATGCGCAGTGAAGAGCAGGTAAAAGGGATTAATCAGGATCATATTAATCACCGCTATCTACCGGACTATACCATTCACCCTTCAGTTCAGGCTTCTACTGATATACAGGCCACTCTTTCAGAGGCTGATCTGGTTCTTATTGCTATTCCCAGTCAATCTTTTCGTTCAGTGGTTCAGCTGGCAGGAAATGCGCTGGAAGGTAAAATGGTGATCAGTACCACCAAGGGTATTGAGCCAGAAACGTTTGATCTGATGAGTGAGATTCTGTTCGAAGAACTCGCCTCAATCAGAGTGGGAGTACTCAGCGGACCTAACCTGGCCAAAGAGATTGTTGCCAAGGCAGTTACAGCAACCGTCATTGCCAGTGAGGATGCTGAGTTATGTGAGATTGTGCAGAAGGTCCTGCATTCTGATTATTTTCGGGTTTATTCGAATCATGATGTTTACGGTGTTGAACTGGCAGGTGCACTTAAAAATATCTATGCCATTGTCTCAGGTATAGGCGCTGCCATGGGGATGGGCGAAAATACCAAGAGTATGCTGATTACCCGCAGTCTGGCTGAAATGAGCCGTTTTGCCGTGAAGCTGGGTGCAGACCCCATGACTTTCCTGGGACTGGCTGGAGTAGGGGATCTGGTAGCTACCTGTACTTCCAGTCTGAGTCGTAACTTTCGGGTCGGGTATGCTCTGGGTCAGGGTAAAAGCCTGACTGAAGCTGAAGCTGAACTGGGGCAGGTGGCTGAAGGTGTAAACACTTTGCGACAGGTCAGGCAGAAAGCAGTTGAGTTGGATGTTTATATGCCGATTGTTGAAGCGCTGCATAAAGTTATTTTTGAAGACTTTGATGTGAGCCAGCTGGTTAAAGGCATGATGCTTCGTGAGCAAAAAACCGACGTCGAATTCATGGTCAGGTAAAACAGGGGGCTAACAGTTTTTAGTCATCCGGTGGGTTGTGCTTCCACGAAACTGAAAGCTGTCAGTAAAAACGGTTAACTATCAACAAAAACGGAGTTGATTATTTATGGATGAGAAAGTGATCGATAATCTAAAGTCAGAGTCTCGCTGGCTGAGACTGCTGTTTATGGTGTTGTTCTACATGGTGGCTAATATTGCCGGGGTATTGATTCTGATTGTCTCGGTTGTTCAGGTGGTTCATGGTTTTTTTAAGTCAGAACCCAACTCACGCCTGTTGGAGTTCAGTGCCAGCCTCAATCAATATTTTTATCAAATCATCCAGTTTATGACCTATAACCTGGACACCAAACCCTATCCATTCAGTGATTGGCCTGGTGACAAAGAATCGAACAACGATCAGGATCAGGAAGATTCCAATTAGAGTTTGAAAGATCTATTAGACGTTGTAAGCAGTCTTAAAAAGTAGTGGCTTTTGGGTTTTCTGTGTGAATAGTTATCTGTTTAAGAAAATCGAAGTCAGGTCACTTCTTTTTGCGCTTTTCTTAAAGCATAAGCAAGCAGGAACTGAATGATGAAACTGATCATAATGCGTCATGGACAAGCCAGTTGGTCAGCTCCTTCTGATCAGGAAAGGCCGCTGACCGAAGTGGGTCAGCAGGAAGTGCTCAGTACCGCTTCGAAAATGACAACGTTAGGGATTAACAGAGTGTTTGCCAGCCCTTTTCTCAGGGCACAGCAATCAGGCAGAATTCTCGCTGAAACACTCGATTGTACGCTTGAAACGCTGGATTGTATTACTCCCGACGACGATCCCATGGCTGTCATTGCCGAGCTACCAGCACAGGGTGTGATAGCGCTGGCCAGTCATATGCCTCTGGTGGGTGCATTGACAGGATTGCTGTGTGAGGGCTCGGTCAGTCAGGGGCCTGGTTTTATGACAGCTCATGCCGCTGTACTGGACATGGAGTTGCCAGGACCCGGGCTCGCCCGGTTAGTAGAAATGATTCAGCCCTGAAAATGGCTGCCGCTCTTTGCCGTTTCGTTGAAAAACGGCAAAGCATTCCCCCCCCTTCAGGAAATAAATGTGACCTTGCCGTGAACTTTCCTGACCTTGATCTAACCTAAGCCTGCCTGAAAAAGAACCGTTTGTTGTTAAACCGTTGGGTTGACTGAGCGTCCTGCTCAATCATTTTTTTGATCGATCAAATCAGGAATTTTGCTGTGTCCGGATTCAGTTGGTTCAGAGGGATGGTGGTATGTGCCATCGCAACCCTTTTCTGTACCTATCAGTTCATGCTGCAGGGAGCACTGTCTTTCATGGTGCCTGAACTGATGCACAGTTTGTCACTGAACCTGACGGAGGTAGGGTTTCTATCCAGTGGCTTTCTCTATGTTTATATCCTCTTTCAGGTGCCGGGAGGAATGGCAGCCGATTGTTTCTGCCTGCGGAAACTACTGGTTTTCAGTTGCTTGCTGATGGCGCTTGCCGTCTACTGGTTTTCTATTGCAGAAACCTTCACTGAAGCTTTGCTGGCCAGAGGTTTGATGGGTATAGCCACTTCTCCGGCCATTGTTATCTGTATGACGCTTGTCGCACGCTGGTTTCCAGAACGCTGGTTTTCTGTCATGAGTGGGCTGGTGGAGTCTTCTGCATTGATTGGTGGTGCGATGGGCCCGATCCTCATCCCTATACTGATGCATCATTCTGACTGGCGCGGCAGTATGGAAGACCTGGCTTACTTTGGTATCTGGTTAAGTGTACTGGTGCTGTTACTGGTTCGTGATGCCCCAAAAGAACCCGCTAATCCTGAAACATTACAATCTGCCAGGGAGTATGACTGGCCATCACTGATTTTTAATTCAGGCTTCTGGTTATGCTGTCTCTACGGATTTGGTGTTTTTGTTGTAATCAATAGCTTCGCTGGGCTCTGGTGTGTTCCCTTTCTACATGAACGTTTTCCTGGTGAGTCCCTTCGAGTCAGGGAGGCTGTGTCCCTGATTTATATTGGGGCAGCTATTGGAGCACCCTTGCTGGGGCTGCTGTCTTCACTGACAGGTATGACCCGTGGGGTTATGCTGTGCAGTTGTATGATGCTTATTCTTGTGACGATCTATGCTTTTTTCTCTGGCTGTACTCTGGATGGCATGTGTTATTGCTGCTTTGGGATTGGTTTCTTCGCGGGCGGTTACATGCTGGTTTTCGGTCAGGTTAGAAAGCAGGTGCCGGAATCGATGCAGGGAGTGGCAATGGCTACAGCTAATGGTTTTATGTTACTGGGTGGGCCTCTGGTTCAGCCTCTGATTGGCTTTATTCTGGGGAATCAGTCTGAGCAAGGGTTGGAAACGTTATCGCTTGAGCATTACCAGATGGCCTTTATGGTCATTGTGGGTTGTCAGCTACTGGCGTTGTTCTGCATTTTAAGAGTCAGGTGTACTGCTTCTTACTCGTCATAATGGTTTTGATAGGATATTTCATATTGTGGATCACTGAAATTTTTGGCTCATGACTCTTTAGAAGGTATGCTGGGCGGCATTTTTAATCCCGTGCTAGGGAGTCAGCCCGTTCTTGGTCTGTTTCCCTTCCTGTGGCAGCTAGTGGAAAAGGATAGGTTAACCCGATAATGCCGTTACTGAGATTTGACAATATCAACCTTGCCTATGGTGATCAGCCTCTGATGGATGGGGCTGAGTTCCAGATACGCAAAGGTGAGCGGGTCTGTTTGTTGGGACGAAATGGTGCCGGTAAATCCACCATGATGAAGCTGGTCTCCGGGAGTATCGATGCCGATGATGGCAGTATCTGGCGTAAACCGGGTATGCGTATTGGTATTCTGAATCAGGACCTCCCAGAGCAGGATGAGAAAAAAGTTTATGATGTCGTTGCCTCCGGACTTGAAGAAGTCGGGGAGTGGATCAGTCAGTTTCATGAGCTTGTCCAGAATATTCAGACTGATGAAGATATGAAAGCTCTGGAAAAAGTTCAGCAAAGACTGGAAGCGGCAGACGGCTGGAGTCTTCAGCAGAAGGTCGACACGGTTATCAAGAAACTGGGTCTGCCTGAAGAGAAGAAAATGAAGGAGCTGTCGGGTGGTTGGCGCAGAAGGGTAGAGCTGGCAAGAGCGCTGGTTTGTGAGCCCGATCTGTTGTTGCTGGATGAGCCTACTAACCACCTTGATATCGTCGCTATCGACTGGCTTGAAAAACAGCTTCTTGATTTCCAGGGCGCTCTGCTATTCATCACTCACGATCGCTCTTTCCTGCAGTCTCTGGCTACCCGAATTGTAGAGCTTGATCGAGGTGTTCTGACCAGCTGGGATTGTGATTACAAAACGTATCTGGAGAGAAAAGCCCACGCGCTTGAAGTTGAAGCGGAGCAGAATGCTCTGTTTGATAAGAAGCTGGCGCAGGAAGAAACCTGGATTCGTCAAGGTATCAAGGCACGCAGAACCAGAAACGAAGGGCGTGTCCGAGCTCTTAAAGCCCTCCGTAATGAAAGAATGGAGCGCCGGAATGTTCAGGGCAAAGCGAGCTTTTCTCTGGAGCAAGGCAGCAGTTCTGGCAAGCTGGTGATGGAAGTTAAAGGCGTTTCTCAATCCTGGGATGCCCATCCCATTATTAAAGATTTTAACCTCCGGGTGATCCGGGGAGATAAAATTGGTCTGATTGGTGCCAATGGTGCAGGTAAATCAACGCTACTGAGTATTATTCTGGGTAAGCTGACACCTGACACCGGTACAGTGAAAGAAGGCACCAAGCTGGAGGTGGCTTACTTTGATCAGTTGAGAAATCAGCTGGATCTTGAAAAAAGCGTGATCGACAACGTGTCTGAAGGCCGTGAAAGCATAGTGATCAATGGTGCTAGCAGGCATGTAATCAGTTATCTGGGTGATTTCCTGTTCCCTGCTAATCGTTGTCGTGTTCCTGTTAAAGCGCTGTCCGGTGGTGAGCGTAATCGTTTGTTGTTGGCAAGGCTGTTCAGTAAGCCAGCCAATCTGCTGGTGATGGATGAACCGACCAACGATCTGGATGTAGAGACTCTGGAGCTTCTTGAATCGCTGCTCGTGGACTTCAATGGTACCGTGCTACTGGTGAGTCACGATCGTGAATTCCTTGATAATGTCGTGTCCAGTACTCTGGTTTTTCAGCCCGGAGGGAAAATTAAAGAGTATGTAGGTGGCTTTGATGACTGGTTGAGGCAGGGCGGTGAAGTGAATGATCTGGTAGCTGAACCCCAGACCCACAAGCCAGAAAAGAAAGCAGAGCCTGAAATAGAAGCTCAGCCACAAACTGACTCGAAAAAGAAGAAGCTTAGCTACAAGCTACAGAGGGAACTTGATGCTCTGCCTGGTGAGTTGGAGAAACTTGAGGAAGAGTTGGTAAAACTTGAAGCAAATATTGCTGACCCTGCTTTCTATCAGGGAGAGCAGGAAGTTGTTCAGGCCACTCTAGCCCGGTTGGATGCAGTTAATCAGGACATCGAAGTGAAGATGGAGCGTTGGGAAGAGCTCGAAAATATGTAAGTCAGTAAAACGTTACAAAAGCTGGGTAAACTGAAAGCCAGTGAAGAGTAGGGAGTTAACAGTCGTCAATACTGTTTTCTCCCCTTTCTTCACTGGCTTTTGATTTTTTTATTTCTAACTTTTACCGACTCTTACGGCGAGTACATCACAGCAGGCGCCATGTAGAATGCTGGTGGAGGTTGAACCCAGAATAAGAGCCAGACCATGTCTTCCATGGCTGCCTACCACAATCAGATCAACATCAGACTCTTCAGCAATACGATGAACTTCCCGCTCAGGACGACCATAAACAACGTGTTGCTCGCCTTTATCCAGATGAATACTGTCCGCGAGGCGAGAAATTCGTTCTCGGGCCTGTTGAGTAATTTCATCCTGAAGGGTGGTAAGGTCTAGCGGAATATCACTGCCATAGGCCACACTCAGTGGCTCTACGACATGCACCAGGGTCAGTCTGGCCTGATAAGTTTCTGCAAGCGACTTGGCCTTATCCAGCACATCGTCTGCTTCATCAGACAGGTCAATAGCAACGAGAATATGGTTATATTGACTCATAGACTGTCTCTCTCTTCCCGGGTGTTTTATGTGAAATTGGAGCTCTATCCAGTTAATTAGCCATTCTGTTGATCCGAACCAGCGAGCTGTATTTCCGGTTCATGGCTATGGAGCCTGTCGGACTTAAGCTTTCGAGCATGAAATTCAGTAGAGCGAGCCAGCTTTTTCGTTGGATTTGTGCGAATAGTTGACCTATTTAAGCAAATTCAACGGAAAAGATGGCCGCTCTTTCTGGATTTCAGGCCGAAAATTGTCTTAAGTCCGACAGACTCCTATGCACAACCTTTCATCAAAAAGGTGATGAGTCACTATCTTAGGCGCTCATTGTTTTTAGTGCCCAAAGTTGTTTCATCACCTATGCCCACTTTACATTGTCAGTGAGTAATTGCGACTGATTGCACGCATCATAGACTAAACGCTTATATTGTATGGTGGTCAGTTGTATTGTCCAAGAATATTTGTGGTGGGTATTTCGAGTTAATCCGTATTTTTGCGGATTTATAGGTGTCCATTTTCTTGACTTTGACAGAGAATTCAATGAAGGTAGGCACAAAAATTCAAACGGTTGTATGAAAGTCTGGCAGGCACCGTCTGAAATGCGTTGAGAAACACTATAATTTCAGACGCCAGATACCAAGCAACCCTTTTCAATCCGTCCGGAGAGAGATAAATGATATATCAGGGGAAGGCGTTCAAGGTCCTGACACTTGAAAACGGTATCGCTGAGTTAAGGTTTGACCTGGATGGTGAGTCGGTAAACAAGTTCAACCGACTGGCCATTGAGGATCTGGATAATGCAGTACAGGCGATCAAGGCTGAAGGCTCCATCAAGGGTGTCGTTCTTACCAGTGGTAAGGAAGGTGTCTTCATTGTGGGAGCAGATATCATGGAATTCACCTCAACCTTCCGTCAGGAAGAAGGTGAATTGATAGAAATGGTTATGGGCGTTAATCGGGTGTTCAGCAGTTTTGAAGATCTGGAAATGCCAACCGTTGCCGCTATCAACGGCAGTGCACTGGGTGGAGGCTTCGAGATTTGTCTCTGTGCTGATTACCGTGTGTTGTCGAGCAAGGGTGGCGTCGGTCTGCCAGAAGTTAAGCTCGGTATTTACCCGGGTTGGGGTGGTACTGTGCGTTTGCCTCGTCTGATCGGTGCAGACAATGCCGTAGAGTGGATTGCTGCAGGTCGTGAACAAAAGCCAGAAGCTGCTTTGAAAGTAGGGGCAGTCGATGCGGTAGTTGATACCGAAAAGCTGGTGGATTCCGCAGTTGCCATTATTAAGCGCTGCCTGGCAGGTGAGCTGGACTTTAATGCCCGCAAAGAAGAAAAGCGTTCACCTCTGAAGCTCCCTCTGCTTGAATCTCTGATGGTTTTTGAAACCACCATGGCGGTCGTTAAGCAACAGGCTGGTCCACATATGCCAGCGCCGGTTGCTTCAGTAAAAGCCATTAAGAAACACGCTGATCTGCCAAGAGATGAAGCTCTGAAGGTAGAAGCAGAAGGCTTTATCAAGCTGGCCAAATCCCCCGAGTCTGATGTTCTCGTAGGTCTCTTCCTGAACGATCAGATGCTCAAGAAGAAAACCAAGGCACTAACCAAAAAGGCTGGAAAAGTCGAGAAAGCTGCTGTACTGGGCGCCGGCATCATGGGTGGAGGTATTGCATACCAGTCTGCTTATAAAGGTACTCCAATCCTGATGAAAGACATCGCTCAGGATGGTTTGAACCTGGGTTTGACTGAAGCCAGCAAGCTACTGTCAAAGCGTGTTGCCCGTGGTCGTATGGATCCTCTGAAAATGGGTGAGGTTCTTAATCATATCGTGCCAACTCTGTCGTACAGTGAGTTTGGTGATATTGATGTGGTTGTTGAGGCCGTTGTTGAGAACGTCAATGTCAAGAAAGCTGTATTGGCTGAAGCCGAAGGCCAGGTCAGTGAAAACGCAGTACTGGCTTCCAATACTTCAACTATTTCTATAACAGAATTGGCTAAAGGTTTGAAAAGGCCAGAGAAATTCTGTGGCATGCACTTCTTTAATCCCGTTCATGCTATGCCTCTGGTTGAGGTCATTCGTGGTGAAAAGACCAGTGAAGAAACAGTAGCGACTGTTGTTGCCTATGCCAAGAAAATGGGCAAAGTCCCCATTGTTGTGAATGACTGCCCGGGCTTCCTGGTTAATCGCGTGCTTTTCCCATACTTCGGTGGCTTTGCCTCTCTGGTGAAAGACGGTGCTGATTTCCAGCAGGTTGATAAGGTGATGGAGAAGTTTGGCTGGCCAATGGGGCCTGCTTACCTCCTGGACGTTGTGGGTATCGACACAGGCTGTCACGCAGAGCAAGTTATGGCTGATGGTTTCCCGGATCGCATGTCTCGTGACTGGAAAAGTGCGATTGACGTCATGTTTGAAAACGGACGTTTTGGTCAGAAGACCAATGTGGGCTTCTACAAATACGAACAGGACAAGAAAGGTAAACCCAAAAAGGTGGTTGATGAAACCTCCTATACGCTTCTCTCTGAAGTGTCTGCTGAGCGTCGTGAGTTTGAAACTCAGGAAATTATCGATCGTATGATGATCCCGCTGTGTATGGAAACAGTTCGTACTTTGGAAGACGGCATTGTTGATACTGCAGCTGAAGCCGATCTGGCTCTGCTCAACGGCATTGGTTTTCCGATTTTCCGTGGTGGAGCCTTGAAGTACATCGATAGTATTGGCTTAGACAAGTTCGTTGAGTTGGCTGATCAGTACGCTCATATCAGTCCTTTGTATCAGCCAACCGAAAAACTGCGGGAAATGGCTCGCGAAGGTAAGACGTTTTACGGCGCGTAAACAGTCTTGAGCCAAACAAAATCGGCTAATAACGATCAACAGACTTAAGAGAGAATTGACTATGAGCCTTAATCCGAGAGACGCCGTAATCGTAGACTATGGCAGGACCCCTATGGGTCGCTCCAAGGGCGGTATGTATCGAAATGTCCGTGCTGACGATCTGTCTGCAGACCTGATTACTGGCGTTCTGAATCGTAACCCGGGTGTCAACCCTGAAGAAGTCGAAGATGTGATCTGGGGTTGTGTGAATCAGACCCTGGAGCAGGGCTGGAACATTGCCCGGATGGCATCTTTGATGACGCCAATCCCTCATACTTCATCGGCTCAGACGGTCAGTCGTCTTTGTGGTTCTTCCATGAGTGCGTTACATACCGCTGCCCAGGCTATTCAGACGGGCAACGGCGACGTATTTGTTGTGGGTGGTGTTGAACACATGGGTCATGTTGGCATGATGCATGGACTGGACCCAAACCCTCGTCTCTCCAAATATGCTGCCAAGGCTGCCGGTATGATGGGCCTGACCGCTGAAATGCTGGGACTGATGCACGGTATTACCCGGGAAGCACAGGACGAATTTGGTGTCAGGTCCCATCAGAGAGCTTGGGAAGCAACCAAAGCGGGTCATTTTAAGGATGAGATCATTCCAATGAAAGGGCACGATGATGATGGCAATCTGTCGGTCTTCGCAGAAGATCAGACTATCCGTCCTGATACCACAGTGGAAGGCCTGGCTCAGCTGAAACCGGCGTTTAACCCGAAAGGTACGGTGACGGCAGGTACCTCTTCTCAGATTACTGATGGCGCTTCCTGCATGATTGTTATGTCTGCACAGCGTGCACAGGATCTGGGTCTTCAGCCTATGGCCGTGATTCGTTCCATGGCGGTTGCCGGTGTTGATCCGTCCATCATGGGCTACGGTCCCGTTCCAAGCACTAAAAAAGCATTGGAGCGTGCGGGTCTGACCATTGATGATGTGGATCATGTGGAGCTGAATGAAGCCTTTGCTGCGCAAGCACTACCTGTTCTGAAAGATCTGAACCTGCTGGAGAAGATGGACGAGAAAGTGAACCTGAATGGTGGTGCGATTGCTCTGGGTCATCCGTTTGGATGTTCTGGTGCCCGAATCTCGGGTACGCTCTTGAACGTTATGAAGCAGAACAGTGGTACTATTGGTGTGGCTACTATGTGTGTAGGCTTGGGCCAGGGTATAACGACAGTCTTCGAACGTCTGTAAAGTGATTTCATGTTTAACTGGCACACACTTTGTGTCAGTTAAACATGCCTGTACCTATCTGATGAGTGGCAAAAACGGCTTCAGTCACTGACGGTTTTTCTGCCTTGCTGTATTTGCCTCGCTAAATTCTGGCGGGGTATCCCTTCCTCACGAATTTTTATTCAATTATTTCGCTGCTCGATAAATATCTTCATTGGCACTCTTTCTGGCCGTTAAGACAAGTGAAAAGAGGATATTCTGAGCTGGGATGCCTTGATCTGAAATTTGTCAGTCTTCACAGTTATTAAATAATCTTTTGATATTCAAGGAAATTATTGCTTATAACTGGGTGGATTAATAATTGTGGCTGTGAAACGATAAAAAAAGAAGGTCGTTCGAGAAAAAATCGGGGTCAATGGAGGGTTTTCCTTGACCGATGTTTTTCTTAACCTTATATATTGAAGAAATTTTCAATTCCCGACCTTTCTTGTTTTGGTCGCAGACAGCACTGAGTGTTTTATGATCTTTTTTACAGGCTGATCAGCAATACTGAAACAATGGAGCTGATTACAGGACGTGTAAGGTAGCATGGGTAAATCTTTAGTTATCGTCGAGTCGCCTGCCAAGGCGAAGACAATAAACAAATATCTGGGTAAGGACTTTGTCGTAAAGTCCAGTGTTGGTCATATTCGTGACCTGCCCACTGCAGGTGGCTCAAAGAAGCCTGTGGATCCCAAAGCTCGGGCAAAGGCCGCTGCTGAGACACGTAAGCTATCCCCTGAGCAGAAAGTCATTCACAAGAAGCGAAAAGCCAAAGAGCAGCTGATTGAACGTATGGGCATTGATCCTGAGAAAGGATGGAAGGCCCGGTATGAAGTGCTGCCCGGTAAAGAAAAGGTGGTCGATGAACTTCGTCGTCTGGCTGCCACCGCTGACACCATCTATCTCGCGACCGATTTGGACCGTGAGGGAGAAGCAATAGCCTGGCATCTTCAGGAAGCTATTGGTGGAGAACCTGATCGTTATCGACGGGTAGTCTTCAATGAGATTACCAAGAATGCCATTCAGGAAGCCTTCAAGGAGCCTGGCAATCTCAATATTGACCGTGTTAATGCTCAGCAGGCCAGACGTTTTCTGGACCGTGTAGTGGGCTACATGGTTTCACCTCTGCTCTGGGCAAAAATTGCACGTGGTTTGTCTGCTGGGCGTGTTCAGTCCGTAGCAGTCAAGCTGATTGTTGAGCGAGAACGTGAAGTCAGAAGTTTCGTTCCGGAAGAATATTGGGAAGTGTTTGCTGACCTGGCCACACAAAGTGGTGAGATTATTCGCTTTCAGGTGGCCAAAGAAGCCGGTCAGGCGTTTCGTCCAACCAGTGAGGTGTCCACAGAAGTTGTACTGGAAAAGCTAAGGCAGGCCGATTACAAGCTCGCTGAACGCGAAGATAAACCAACACGAAGTCGTCCATCGGCTCCTTTTATTACTTCAACCCTGCAACAGGCTGCCAGTACACGATTGGGTTTCAGTGTTAAGAAAACCATGATGATGGCTCAGCGACTGTATGAAGCGGGTCATATTACTTATATGCGTACTGACTCTACCAATCTGAGTCAGGAAGCTGTTGAGAATGCTCGTGAGTTTATTGACGACAAGTACGGTGTACGATATCTGCCTGAGAAGCCAAATAGCTATTCCAGCAAGGAAGGGGCTCAGGAGGCGCACGAGGCGATCAGACCTTCCAGTGTGACAGCGGAACCCGGATCGATTTCAGGCCTTGAGCGTGATGCTGAGCGTCTTTATGAGTTGATCTGGAGACAGTTTGTTGCCTGTCAAATGATGCCTGCAGAATACCTCAGTACCTCTCTGACGGTGCGCATTGGTGACTATGATCTGAAAGCCAGAGGCAGAACGCTGAAGTTTGATGGCTATACCCGTGTCATGACAGTTGTTGCCAAGAAGGGGGAGGATATTATTCTTCCTGCTTTGGAGAAGGGTGATGCACTGGATCTTAAACAACTGGATCCAAGGCAGTTATTCACTAAGCCTCCCGCCCGGTTCAGTGAAGCGGCTCTGGTTAAGGAGCTTGAAAAACGAGGTATTGGCAGACCTTCGACGTATGCGTCTATTATTTCCACCATTCAGGATCGGGGCTATGTTTCCCTGAAAAATCGTCGCTTTTATGCCGAAAAGATGGGCGATATAGTGACGGATCGTCTGGTCGAGAATTTTCACGATCTGATGGATTACAACTTTACTGCCAATATGGAATCGGATCTGGATGTTGTTGCTGAAGGCGGCAAGAACTGGAAAGATCTGCTCGACAGTTTCTACAGCAATTTCAGCAGCAAGCTGGAGCAGGCTGAAGACGACAGTCATGGCATGCGTTCGAATAACCCTTCACCCACGGATATACAATGCCCTGAATGTGGCCGGGATATGATGATTCGTACAGCCAGTACCGGTGTGTTTTTAGGGTGCTCCGGCTATGCACTTCCGCCTAAGGAGCGCTGCAAGAGTACTATCAACCTGGTGCCTGGTGAAGAAGTTGAAGATGCTGACGATGAGAACGCTGAAGTCAATGCGTTACGGGCTATGCATCGTTGTACAAAATGTGCAACGGCGATGGAAAGCTATCTCATTGATGAGCAGCGAAAGCTCCATGTGTGTGGTAATAACCCCGATTGTTCCGGCTATGAAGTGGAAGAGGGTCAGTTCAAGCTTAAAGGCTATGATGGACCGGTTCTCGAATGTGACAAGTGCGGCTCAGAAATGCAGCTCAAGTCCGGCCGTTTTGGTAAGTACTTTGGCTGTACCAACAGTGAGTGTAAGAATACGCGCAAGCTGTTGAAAAGCGGAGAAGCTGCACCGCCAAAAATGGATCCGGTACCAATGCCAGAGCTGCAGTGTCTGAAAGTGGAAGATCATTACATTCTCAGAGACGGTGCTTCTGGACTCTTCCTGGCAGCCAGTCAGTTTCCAAAAAATCGTGAGACCCGTGCGCCTCTGGTCAGTGAGTTGATTCCTCACCAGGCTGCGATAGACCCCAAGTATCACTATTTGCTGGATGCTCCCCGGCAGGACCCTGATGGCAACCCAGCTATCATCCGCTTCAGTCGCAAAACCAAGACTCAGTACGTGATGAGTGAGTCGGAAGGTAAGGCAACAGGCTGGAGTGCCACTTTCCAGGAAGGTCAGTGGGAAGAGAAAGTTACCAAGAAGCGCAAAAAAGCCTGATCGGTTGAGTCAAAACAAGACCTTCACGACTGTTCGTGAAGGTCTTTTCTATTTACGAGAATGATTATGTCTGATCAATGGCGTTCATATACCAATAAAAAACTGCACTATGCCCGATTACAGCTCGATGCCTGGGAGAGGGCAGAGCCTTTTGAGCAAGAGTCCTATCGGGAAGCATTTCTGATGCATGCCTGTCAGGCTTATTCGTCAATACTGGCGGAAGTATTATACCCCTATGGAAAACAGTTGGATCGTTTGGTTTCCCTCAAGGAAGCCTGTGATTTGATGAGTGATCGAGAAGGAGATGTTGCTGAGCTCGAGCAGTTAAAGCAGTTGGAAGCATCGGATGGCTGGCTGGTTCATTTACAGCAGGCTTATAGTCATCTTTCGGTTCTGGAGGGTGCTACACAATCGTCTCCCAGTATGACGGGCGCTGTTATGATCACTTCCGATAGTGGAGGCTTAACCAGCGGAGTTAAAACACCGGAAAGTGGCAAAAGTATACTGGCTTCTCTCAAAGAGTTGGCTGGTCATTTTAGAAACTTCAATCTTGAGTGGTAGTTTGAAGTAATTTTGTGCTGCCGCTTCGGTCTTCCGTGATCTGCTTGGGTGCTCAGGTGCAGTTGTCGATAAACGGCACGATGTATCTATTTTGTTGAAAGGGCTTGTAGCATTCAACTGTGGCAGGCCATATTCACAGCGTACTATTCTGCCTGGATACTAAAGCTGCTTTTGATTTGAATCTCTACTATCCCCAAAATACTGGATCAGAGTCTTTTATTGATTAAGGTCAACACTCGATCACTTATGAAATTCAGTATCGATGTGACCGGTTACATTATATTGTTGGCTAATATATATTGAGCTCATATGTGTTCAGACAATAAATGATTATGGAAATTCTTCAGTAATTCTGCTGATATCCGCAGTACTGAAAGGTGTCCATAAATCGATGGGTAATTGTTAGAGGTATCCTATGACTAAAATCATGCTGTGCTGCTCCGCAGGTATGTCTACCAGTATGCTGGTGAAAAAGATGCGTGAAGCCGCAGAAAGTCAAGGTAAAGAAGTCGAGATTGAAGCTTTTGGGGCGACCTATTTCGATGAACAGGTAGCCAGTTTTGATGTTGTTCTGCTGGGTCCCCAGGTTAAATATATGCTGAGCGATCTCAGGCAGCGTGCTGCTGAATATGACGTCCCAGTAGAAGCAATCAGTCCTATGGATTATGGTACTATGAATGGTGCAAAAGTACTGGACTATGCGTTGTCTCTTAAAGTCTGAACAGTAGTCAGTTGTTGTGTACCTGAATCAACGCAGGTACACACCCCTTTAAGCTGAGTGGCTTTCGTATAATTTCCCCCATACACGACTTTTCTGTCACATTGCAATGACCTATTGCATCATTGAGCACAATGCTGCATGATTTCTCCCCCCTATACGCTATTTATGGAACGAAATATGGCTGCATCGTTTTTGGAAATTGTGGAACTTCCAACAGGCGAGATTGTTCTGCGACGCAGTGATGAAGATGGCGAGCCTCTGTTGGTTATGAAGTTTTCTGAAGAGGCCAAGCTCTATCTTGAAGGTGAACACCTGCAAGTGGCAAAAGTCATGTTTGATGCTGGCATGCAGGAAGTCGCTGAACTCACGCGTCCGCAATCATCTGAAGAAGAAATTCCTGCGAACAGAGTACTGCACTGATTCTGCTGCCATGAATGCCCAATTAGCATTCATGCTGCTTGCCTGCTGCGGATAGCCAGCCCTTGGCATTGTCCATTGCGGGCTGCATTTTCCAGCTTGCTTAACCACCCTTTATCCAAGTGCCCTAGCCAACTCACCACAGTGTGGCTGGTGCCTGAAGCTAATGCTTTCTGAGTGAGTTCCAGTGTTTGATTGACGTCACTGGAGCTGAATATTTGAACTTTATCTTGATTCAGATTGCAGTTTTTCAGCCAGTGCAGTGTTCTTGTGTCGGACTTGTCAGCAAGAATCAGGGTGAGCCAGCGTTCATTGTCGCTGGAAAGTTGACTGAGCATAGGGGTTAGAAGTTGTTCTGCCTGCCAGGGTTGTCCAGACAGAATAAGCTCATTAATGCTGGCTTTAGAGGGCTCTTTACTTGCCTTTAACGAAGCCTTTTTCAAGTGAGTGCGGTTAATGCAAACTGTATTTCTTTGAAGGTTTGCGGGTGAAAAAATGTGCCTTTCAGTGCTTGTTCTGTACAGCATGACTTCTTCCTCCTGACATAGCCCTTTCGCAATTCGGTTGTTGCGATTCAGCGTGAACGGGCCTTCACTACAGCAAAAGTGTTTAAAGAATAATATGAGCCTGATCAGATCCTGATTCAGGACTGATTTCTGATGACTCCAACACTAAGACCTTCAATGGCAAAGGAGTCTTGAGCAAGATCTACGACAATGGTTTTAAATTCATCGTTTTCAGGGTGAAGTAAAACGGTATTCTTTTGCTTTTCAAATCTTTTTACCGTGACATCATCTTCAATTCTGGCAACGACAACCTGACCATTGCGAACGTCAGTTGTCTTGTGTACTGCCAGCAGGTCGCCATCAAGAATGCCTATATTCTTCATGCTCATACCCTTTACCCGCAAAAGAAAGTCTGCAGAAGGATTGAAAAATCCCGGGTTAAGCATCAAATGGTCTTCAATGTGTTCCTGGGCAAGAATGGGGTTACCCGCTGCAACCTGGCCAATGATAGGAAGTCCTTCAGGCTGGCTGTCTGGAACACGGATACCGCGAGAAGCACCTGGTGTAATTTCGATGGCACCTTTACGGGCAAGGGCTCTTAAGTGTTCTTCAGCAGCATTGGGGGAGCGGAAACCAAATGTCTTGGCGATCTCGGCTCTTGTGGGAGGAAAACCTGTCTCTTCAATATGAGATTTGATCAGGTCGAGGATCTCAGATTGTCGTTTAGTCAGCTTGATCATGGGTATTGGATCTGTGTTTTTATACAGTATCTGTAATTATATACAGTATTTTTACTGTGGCAAGTTATTCTGATAATGCAATATAAACGTATCTTTCAATGCTATACCGCTGATTCTGAACATGGGGTCGTCTTATTTTTTCACCATTATAGAAGCTTCACTGCAGGTGTAAGATCTGATCATTGCTTTTTGTTTCTTGCATTTAAATCAGGTCGGTAATTATTGGTGTTGAGAATAATTTGGGAAAGAATCTGAGACAATGGTTTGGGTGTTTATCCGAAGATTTTCGTCTGGGAGGAAGAATGGGATGAAAAACAGGTTTGTTTTGCGGTTGAAGCAGGACTTATCTTGACAGCTCAGGGTTTGAAACGTAGGTTTTAAACAGTCGTTTATTAACCTTATAAAATTCCTTGTATCATGCCACAACCATCAACTGTTGAAAGAATTCTGGATTCAGCCGAATTGCTCTTTGCTGAGCATGGCTTTGCTGAAACCTCACTAAGAACTATTACGAGCCAGGCCGGTGTCAATCTGGCGGCTGTGAACTATCATTTTGGCTCCAAAAAAGCATTGATACAAGCGGTTTTTGCCCGCTTTCTTGATCCCTTTATGGAGGATTTGAGCAAAACGCTGGATGAGCTGTCAGGACAAAGCCAACAGCCTGACCTTGAAGCTGTTCTGGAGATTCTGGTGGATCACATACTGGCGGTTAAACCAAGAAGACCGGATGATATTTCTATTTTCATGAGGCTTATGGGGCTGGCCTTTACACAGAACCAGGGGCATTTGAAGCGTTATTTGACCGAAACCTACGGGACTGCATTCAGTCGTTACTTTGAGTTGCTATTCAGAGCATGCCCTGAACTGCCTACAGCAGACAAGTTCTGGCGTACATACTTTATCCTTGGTTCAGCCGTTTTCTCTATGTCAGGTGCAGATACACTATTGGCTATGGCCAAAAGAGATTATGCCATTGATGACAATCTTGAGACCATTATGAGAAGAATGGTGCCATTTATGGCCGCAGGTCTGCGTGCTCATGCAGCGCAAGATAGTGGCCTATAACGTTGGTTCTGGCCAAAGGCTTTCAAACACCAGACTAAACGGGATTTTGTTGTGCATATTAATGTTCGAATTGCCTCACAGACTCTGGAGTTGACTCAAAAGGGGGCAGAGATGATCTGTTACTCTATTTCAACTGCCAGTAAGGGAACTGGTCAACAAGAAGGTAGCTGGCAAACGCCGCTCGGGCATCACGTCATACGTGCCAAAATTGGTAATGGTCTTCCTAAACATGCGGTGTTTGTTGGCAGGCGGTTTACCGGTGAGATTTATTCTCCTGACTTACAAAAGCAATACCCGGAGCGAACGGACTGGATTCTGAGTCGAATTCTGTGGCTGAGTGGTCTTGAAACAGGCTATAACCGTTCGGGTAATGTCGATACAATGCGACGATATATATACATTCATGGTTCACCCGATACAGCCGTGATGGGAGAGCCGGGATCACGAGGTTGTGTACGAATGCATGGCCATGACATGATCGATCTGTTTGACCGGGTTGTTCCGGGTACGACTATCGATATTCTGCCAGAGTAACCGTCTTTCATAATGCCGGGTCTGGAAAACAGGTAAATAATGACTACGCGTGATCATAAAAGTACTAAAAATAATGGCGTTCTGATTATCGACCTTGAGGGTCTCACACTAACGCCTGAAGAGAAGGATTTACTCCAGCATCCTGGTGTTGCCGGTGTCTTGTTCTTTGCCAGAAATTTCCATGATCGAAATCAGATATGTGATCTGGTCAGTGAGATCAGAAGTGTCAGACAGAATCTCATTTTGATGGTGGATCAGGAAGGCGGCAGGGTTCAGCGCTTCAGGCAGGATTTTACTCGATTACCCCCCGCTGAAAGCTACGCACGCTATTTTAATCGTGACCCTCAGAGAGCTCTGGAGCTTATTGAGGACTGTGGATGGCTGATGGCCGAGGAGTTGTTATCCTGCGGTCTTGATCTTAGTCTGGCACCGGTTTTGGATTTGAATCTGGGGCTGACCGATATAGTCGGTGACCGTGCCTTGGGCAGTGATCCTGAAAGTGTAATAAAGCTGGCAACAGCCTGGTGCAGTGGTGTTCATGAAGCTGGTATGGCTTGTGTAGCTAAACATTTTCCCGGGCATGGTAGTGTCAAGGAAGATTCTCACTTGACCCTTCCTCACGATAGTCGATCGCTTAATACGATTGAGCAGCAAGACATGGTGCCGTTTAAAGCATTAATTGAGCAGGGTGTTGAGGCGGTTATGCCGGCTCATATTGTTTTCTCTGAAGTTGATGATCAGCCTTGTGGTTTTTCATCTGTCTGGCTAAAGGATATTCTAAGAAATAATGTTGGATTTAACGGGCTCGTCATCAGTGACTGTTTAACTATGGAAGGTGCAGCTTCGGCTGGAAGCTATAGCGTTCGGGTCGAAAAAGCTCTGAATGCGGGTTGTGATCTTCTGTTATTAAGCAGTCGTAAAGGTGTCATTGAAGTATTGCCCTGGCTTGAACAGTCATCTTTTTCTCACTCTGATGTGTCTCCGCTTAAGGCTAGAGGGGGGCGCGCTCTGGAAGAGTTGATCACCCTGGATCGATATCTGAGCTGCAAGGACAGGCTGGATTATCTCTCAGAGCGTTTTAACTGAACAATCACGAGCGAAATAAAATGATGTCATCACCTTCTGGTATGACATCTTGATTACCGCATAGCAGGCTGTTTTCTATCTGGAAGTAATATGATGTCCTTTTCAATCCCTGTGCTTCAGGAACTGGATATTCCCCAATGGGTCATCCAAATCTTTATCGTCCTGTTGATTTCAGGCGTTATTAATCTGATTTCCTCCAAAATCTTTACCCATCTTGCACGGGGGGTCAGAGCAACCCGGACTCCCTGGGATGATGCTGTCATAAGAGCACTAAGAAAGCCGGTGACTCTGCTGATCTGGATCATTGGTGTCTGCTGGTCCGTCGATGTGGTATCGAAAGCCACAGATTCTGTATTAATCGACGGACTGAGTAATCTCAGAGATGTGATTATCATCACTCTGGTGGGGTGGAGTATTGTTCGATTTATTCGACAGATAGAACGTAATTTTCTTAATCCTACCCTGACAGGCAACAAGCCTAACGATCCTACGACGGTCGTTGCTATTGGTCGCTTGATTCGAATTGTTGTCATCATTACCTGTATTTTGGTTGTATTACAGTCACTGGGGTACAGTATTTCAGGCCTGCTGGCATTTGGTGGTGTGGGTGGCCTGGCTGTGGGTTTTGCTGCCAAGGATATGCTGGCCAATTTCTTTGGTGGTCTGATGATTTACCTTGATAAGCCATTTCGTGTGGGTGACTGGATCCGCTCTCCTGACCAGAATATCGAAGGTACAGTCGAATATATTGGTTGGCGACAGACTCGTATCAGAACGTTCGACAAGCGACCACTGTATGTACCCAATGCCACATTCACTAATATCTCTGTCGAGAATCCTTCCAGAATGGAGAATCGGCGCATTAAGGAGACCATTGGCATCCGGTATCAGGATGGTAATAAGCTGGAAGCAATTATTGCTGAAATAAAGCAATACCTGCATGACAATGAAGAAATTACCAAAGACAAGATTCTTATGGTGAACTTCAACAGTTTTGGGGCATCCAGCCTGGACTTCTTCATCTACTGTTTTACCCGAACGACTGACTGGGCCGAATACCATCGGGTCAAACAGAATGTTCTGGTTAAAATCATGAATATTATCCATTCACATGATGCTGATATAGCGTTCCCAACCCAGACGCTGGATCTTCCTGAAGAGATGCTCGCAGCCTGTAGGGGCAAGATAGCTCTGAACTGAATGTCATAAAAAACGGCAACAGCCATGAGTGTGCTCATGACTGTTGCCCCGTTTCTCAGTAAAAAATACGGTTCTTCCTCAAGAATTGTCTCAATGGTCTGAATATAAATAGATAGAGGGTGTCACTATGCCCTCATACCATTAAGGCTTTCTTCTTTGAGGGGCAAGGTATGTTCTGGGGAGAGTTACTGAGCGAAAATTCAGTCCATCTGTTGTCTGCACCCGCTGTGGCACTCCTTCTATCCTGGCTCAGTAATTTCTGGCTGAGCCGCTGGGAAAAGTCTGAAAACCAGTCATTAAGAGCCTGTCTGGCTAAAGCACTTCGTCCTCCTCTGTTGATTCTTCCCTGGCTATTCTGCCTGTTTCATCTTATGCACTGGTTTTTAGACCATGAAAACATAGAAGGCCATGACTGGCTGGCCATTACTGAAACAGTCGCCTCTGTTTTATTTCCTCTCTGGCTGGTCTTGCGATTGATCAGAGAGCTGCCAACTCTCGCCTTACTATCAGGGGCCCAGTCGAAAAATCTTGAGTCAGCCAGAACGTTGTCCCGCTTTTTTCATATGGTGCTAATTGTTCTGGCAGTACTGGTTCTGGCTCAAAAACTGGGTTACTCATTGTCAGCTTTACTGACTTTTGGCGGGGTAGGTGGCCTTATCATGGGCATGGCTGCCCGAGAATGGCTCGCTAATTTTTTTGGTGGGCTGATGTTAATGCTGGATAAGCCTTTCAAGGAAGGGGATTGGGTTCGTTCTCCAGACAGACAGATAGAGGGTCATGTAGAGCATATTGGTTGGCGGTTAACCCAGATAAGAAACTTTGACCGAAGACCTGTATTTGTCCCTAATTCTGTCTTCACCAGCATTGTGCTGGAAAATCCATCGCGAATGCGTAACCGACGAATTATTGAAAATTTTGGAATCCGTTATGAAGATCTCGACAAGATCTCTGTCATCATGAATCACATTATTGCAGGTTTTCTTCAGCATCCTGAGCTGGATTGCTCTGAGCCTCACTATGCAAGGTTTCTAAAATACGGCGATTCATCCCTGGAGTGTCAGGTCAGAGTGCACGTGATTCCCAAGGGAAGAGTTGATTTTGTCAGGGTTCAGGAAAGCGTCATGCTGTTAATTGCGTCAGCCGTTGAAAAAGCAGGGGCTGATTTTGCCTATCCCGTAGTAAAAGTTATTCAAGAATCAGGTGCTGAAAAGGGTATTGCAAGCGGTGACGATAGCAACCCATGACAGTTCATGACAGCCAGTTAGCATTCAACCCAAAAGTCTCTTAAGTCATGCAGGCTCTTGAATGGATGCTTGATAATGCCTATTTAAGAACCGATGGGAGCAGGCCGATAAAGCCTACATGAATATTCTTATTGTTGAAGATGCCCGAGATCAGCGTTTAATGCTTTCTGTCGTACTCAAAAAGCAGGGCCATAAAGTGCTGGAAGCGGAAAATGGAAAAGAAGCGCTGGCCATTCTGCAGGAGCATCAGGAAGTCAGGATCATCATCAGTGACTGGATGATGCCGGAGATGGATGGCCTCGAACTGCTCAAAGAAACCAGAAAAAGCGATCTTGGACGGTATATTTATTTCATTCTTCTTACAGGTAATACGGATCATGAAGCTGTTGTAGAGGGCATGAATCATGGTGCAGATGATTTTCTGGCCAAGCCGGTCAATTTTGATGAACTGGCAGCCCGTCTTAAGGCGGGTATTCGTATCATCGAACTCGAAAAGCAGCTGGAGCAACAAAAGCAGCAGCTGGTACAGGCTATTGAGACGGTTGAGAAGGATCTAGAATCGGCAGCAAAAGCACAGGAAGTTCTGCTGGCTCAACCTGCAACTATTCAGCATGTGTCGTTCGACTGGTTTTTTAAACCCAGTAAGATTCTGGGTGGCGATATGTTCGGTTATCAGGCGATTGACGGTGAGACTCTCAGTTTTTATCAGTTGGATGTAGCCGGACATGGCATTCCTTCAGCGCTCTTCTCTTTTACCCTGAATAATATTCTTTCAGAATCTTCGGGCAGGGGATCAATTGTCAAAGAGAAGAGTGATCAGGAGCCTTTCTACAAAGTAAGGGCTCCGGAAAAGGTACTGGCCTCACTCAACAAGCGGTTTCAGGTAACACCTGAGTCAATGCTTTATTTCACTATTGCTTACGGTCATATCAATAGTCGATCAGGTGAGGTGACAGTCTCTCAGGCAGGTCATCCACCACCACTGTGGATTCGTCGTGAAAAAGCTTCTGTAGAGCCTGTAGCGGGTGGTGGTGTGCCTATTGGTATGATGCCGGATATGGATTACACCTCCTGTACTCTTCAGTTTCAGCCAGGTGATCGTCTGTTCCTCTATTCCGACGGGGTGACTGAGTGTGAAAACACAGAAGGTGAGCAGTTCGGTGAATCACGATTACTGCAATGTTTGATGGATACTTTGAATGATGATTTAAAATCAGTTATTGACCAGGTAGAGAAAAATGTCAGAGACTGGAGTGAGCTTGACCGTTTCGATGACGATGTGACCTACCTGTTACTGGAATGGAAACCCTAAGAGCCAGGAGGAAGGCATGGCGTTTGAACACCACGATGAAGGCCACTATACGGTGGTTAAGATTGATGAGTCCCGTTTTGATGCATCCATTGCTGAAGCATTTAAAACTTATGTGTTTGATCTGATTGAAGAGGGTAAATCTGAAATCGTTGTTGATCTGGCTGCAGTCCGCTTTATGGATAGCAGCGGGTTGGGTGCACTGGTTGCAGGACTCAAGAAACTGTCGGGTAATGGTTCTTTCAGTCTTGCTTCGGCGCAGCCTGCGGTGAAAGATCTGTTTGATCTTACGTCCATGGATAAATTGTTCAAGCTCCATGATTCCGTCGATGAGGCCGTGAAAGGGGACTGACATGTCGCAGCTATTGAAACTGGAAATAGATAGCCAGTTATCCAACACAACCCTGGTTGCGATGGCCGTCCGGGGTGTCTGTGCCATGACTACCTTGTCTCCTGTGGAGATTAACCGGTTAGAGCTGTGTCTGGTAGAGATCGTTAATAATGCCATTGAGCACGCTTATGAAAATAAGGCAGGTTATCCGGTGGAGATTTGCGTCGATCTCGACAAAACCATGATGAATATTGCCGTCAGTGACTGGGGGCAGAGTATTCCTGATGAGGTTATTCAGGATAAAGCCGAAGTGGCTGTTGATCCGGAATATCCGGAAACCTGGCTATGCAGCGGGCGTGGTCTACACATTGTGAACAAACTGATGGATCAGGTTTCCTATGAGTCAGACCAGGGCAAGAACAGTTTTACTATGAAAAAAGAGCTTCGGCACTGAGAGCTCTTTTTTCATATCTTGTTTTTGACTAAGAAGATCAGCTATCGGAGTATCGGTAGCTCATTGATCTCGAATCAGCTGCCTTTCTGATCAACAATTCCCGGAAGAATACCCAGCTCAGGGCTTTTATCCTGCTCTGTTCCCATTTCTGGCAGAAGTTGTTTATCGGGTCTCTCATAGGGTGTCAGCTTAAACAAAACGCCAATCACCGGGCTGTCCAGATACTGGACTTCTTTACTGTTTCTGATTCTACGACTTTCCTGCAGCTGGAAGTTGCGAGAGATTCTCATAGGCTGTCCACCCGGTGTTGACACCAGTTGCACTTCCTTATCAAGGGTTGGCTCCATTTGAGATGCTGAATTCTGGAAGCTTCCCATGTTTTTGGCCAGACCTTCCCAGGACAGCTCGCTGTACCAGAAATCCACATTCACGTGTAAAAAACGGCTGGAACTCACAGTAACAGTACCTTCCAGCATGCTGGGCATTTTGCTCTGGGTGTTATAGCTGCGAATTCTTATTGGCAGGGTACTCTCACCCTCTTTAATGGGCATCAGCCATGCTTTTTGCTCCAGTATCCGGTAGCTTCCATTTCTTGATAAAGTGCTACCTTCTTTCTGCAATAGCTGAGATGGGTAGGGCAGTGAAACAAAAGCATCCCTTTCCAGATCAATCGCTGACTTCTTTTCAGGTTGATCAAGAAAGTTTGTCAGGTCTGAATACTTTGCACTGTTGCCAGTCGAAGCATCATAGGGTTTGAGTTTGATGGTGTTAGCAGGCAATGGGTGGGCACCAATGTCAGGCCATTTCTCACTGCCATTCATACTTTGTTCATTCAGAAAGACAATCATGTCTGCCTGGTACCATCGTGTATCATTCTTTTGAGTGCCAGCCTTGCCATCGGTATTGGCCAAAACGACCATGGGGGCTGTACTCAGGAGCAGGGTAGCCAGGACTCTCTGAAGTCTGGTAAAGGATGCTTTTTGCTCAACGCTCGTTTTGATTGGCTCAAGGCTGTTCATAAAATCCCTGCTCAATTCAGCTCCTCGCTGGTCATCAGTATGATCCACCGTTACCTGTGGTTTTTGAGGTCTCTGAGTGGTGGTCTTTGAAAGTACGATCATGCAGTTTTTTCAACAGTTTCATGAGTCCAGGGCTCCAGAGCCCTGAACTTGAAAGACTGTTTCTTCGCTCACAGTTGATTATGCGGCCAGTCGATCCATTAATTGCTCCAGGAGCTTGAATCGTGCTTCGGCTTTTTCCATGGAGCCACTGTACTTCAACACGCTGCTGCCTTCCAGTCTGTATAGGTGTGGCTCAGACTGAATCAGCTGAATAATAGCTATGGGATCAATATCAGGCTGACTGTTGAACTCTATTCGGGCGCTGCCTGCACCTGCGTCGATCTTGATAATACCCATTTTTTCGGCTTTTAACCTGAGACGAGTTTGGCGGAACAGGTTTTTGGTCTGTTCCGGTAGCAGCCCAAAGCGATCAATCAGTTCAACCTGAAGATTCTTAAGATCCTCATCGTTTTTAGCGGCGGCAATGCGCTTGTAGAGAATCAGTCGGTTATGGACGTCATGGATATAGTCTTCTGGCAGCAATGCCGGTAGTCGAAGGTTAACATCGCTGCCTTGTTGTAGAGGCTTATCCAGATCAGGTGTTTCACCCTTACGAATGGCCTCTACAGCTTTCTCAAGCATCTCGGTATAGAGTGTGAAGCCTACATTTTGAATCTGGCCACTCTGGTCTTCACCGAGCAGTTCACCCGCACCTCGAATCTCAAGATCGTTGGACGCCAGCATAAATCCGGCGCCCAGATCCTGAGCTTCGGCAATGGCTTCCAGTCTTTTCAGGGCGTCTTTGGTCATCGATTTGGGTGGCGGAGTCAATAAGTAGGCATAAGCCTGATGATGGGAGCGACCCACCCGGCCTCTCAACTGGTGTAACTGAGCCAGACCGAATTTGTCTGAACGATTGATAATAATGGTATTAGCGTTCGGTATATCAATGCCGGTTTCAATGATGGTGGTGCAGATAAGAATATTATGTCGTTTATGATAGAAGTCTGACATAACCTGTTCCAACTCTCGTTCCCGCATCTGTCCGTGACCTACTGCGATTCGTGCTTCAGGAATGAGCTCTTGCAGATCTGCTGCCGCCTTGTCGATACTGGACACTTCATTGTGAAGGTAATAAACCTGCCCCCCTCGTAATAACTCTCGGAGAATGGCTTCTTTCACCAGCAGTTTGTCACTTTGTCGAACAAAGGTTTTAACCGATAAGCGACGTGCGGGTGGTGTAGCAATAATGGAAAGATCGCGAATGCCTGACATCGCCATGTTCAATGTCCGGGGGATAGGGGTGGCCGTCAAAGTCAGGATGTCGACCTCGGAACGCATTGATTTCAACATTTCTTTATGCCTGACTCCAAAGCGGTGCTCTTCATCAATAATCAGCAGGCCGAGGTTTTTGAACTTAAAATCTCCCTGAATCAATTTATGGGTACCAATGATGATATCCAGTCTGCCCTTTGCTGTTTTTTCCTTGAGCGACTGAACCTGTTTCGTTGATTTAAAGCGCGACGCTACGTCAATTTCGATGGGCCAGTCTGCAAAGCGATCACGAAAGCTTTCATAATGCTGCTGAGCCAGAAGGGTAGTGGGTACAAGAATACCTACCTGCTTACCGCTTTGCACAGCAAGGAAGGCAGCTCGCATAGCGACTTCTGTTTTACCAAAACCGACATCTCCGCAAACCAGTCGATCCATCGGCTTGCCTTCAGACATATCTTTTATGACATTGATAATGGCCTGTTGCTGGTCAGGTGTTTCTTCAAAAGGAAAGCCTGCGCTGAAAGCATGATATTGTTGATCGGGTGCTGAAAAGGCAAAGCCTTCTCGTGCTTCCCTTCGAGCATAGATATCCAGCAGCTCTGCTGCTGCATCCCGCGCTTTTTCGGCAGCTTTACGGCGGGCTTTGGTCCATTGCTCACTGCCCAGGCGGTGCAGGGGAGCCAATTCATCATCTGTACCGGTGTATCGGGCAATCAGATGGAGAGAAGCTACCGGAATATAGAGTTTGGCTTCGTTGGCGTATTCAAGCGTCAGAAACTCGGTTTCCTGATCATCAACAGATAAGGTTTGCAGGCCGCGATAACGTCCCACCCCATGGTCAATATGGACCACAGGTGCCCCTTCTCTCAGTTCGGTCAGGTTGCGAATGGTTTGATCGGTTTCTGCTTCTGTAGTCCCCTTACGTCGGCGCCGCTGCATGACCCTCTGGCCTAGCAGCAATGACTCAGGAATCAGGGCTATATTCTGTTCTTTGAGAATGAACCCTGATGCCAAAGTCCCAACGGTAATCCCCATCGACTCTTTTCTGCTCAGGAAAATGTCCCAGCTGTTAAAGATATCCGGGCGAATATTGGACTGAGCCAGCATTTCCAGCAGAACTTCTCTGCGACCGGCGCTTTCGGCAACCAGAAGGATTCTTGAACCGGACTCAATCAGGTTTTCCAGAGGTTGCAAAGGATGGTCGGCACGAGCATTAAGGGTCAGTTCGGGTAATGGCTGATGATCAAGGTTAAAGCTACCAGCTGTTTCTGCTCTTTCAGCACAGAGTAAAATGCGAGGATACTGCTTGAGGGCGCGATTGATTTCTTCTGAAGGCATCAGTACCTGAGCAGGTGGCAGTAACGGACGGTTAGGGTCCACCTTTCGGTTCTCATAACGGTCGTTTATGTCCTGCCAGAACTGTTCAATAGCGTCTTGCACCCCCTCACACTGAATGATGGTTGTTTCAGTAGACAGATGATCAAACAGAGTGGCGGTCTGTTCAAAAAACAGAGGCAGGTAATACTCAATTCCCGGGCTTGCCAGTCCCTGACCAATGTCCTGGTATACAGGGCACTCTCGGTGATCAACGTCGAAAGCTTCTCTGAACAGGCTGCGAAAACGATCCCTGGATGCCTTATCCATAGGGAATTCATGACCTGGAAGCAGCTCAATGTGATCAACCTGATCGATGGATCGCTGACTTTCAGGGTCAAAGACTCGCAGAGTATCTATTTCATTATCAAACAGATCGATACGAAAAGGTGTGTCAGAGCCCATGGGGAAAATATCCATGAGCGATCCCCGAATAGCAAACTCGCCGTGTTCTAACACAGTGTCAACACAGCGGTAACCAGCCTGTTCCAGTTGCTGCCTTTTATGTTCCAGAACGAAGGTTTCTCCCCGCTTCAGGACCAGGCAGTTAGATTCCAGGTATTCTCTGGGACACAGTCGATGCAGCAAGGTAGAGACAGAAATAATCAGAATGGTTTTTTCACTGCGGGGCAGGCGATACAGTGTTTCCAGTCGCTGGGAAATAATATCCTGATGGGGAGAAAAAGCATCATAGGGCAGGATCTCCCAGTCGGGGAAGTGCAGAATCCGGGTTGAATGGTCACCCTCCAGAAAGAAACCCAGCTCTTCTTCAAGCGCATTGGCCTGGGCTGAATCAGGAGTAATGACCAGTAGAGGACGACGTGTAGATCGGGCTGCACTGGCGATGGCATAAGAGCTGGTTGATTGACTCAACTGCCCCCAGAAGGTTTTATGCCCCGAAGTTTCTGGAAGCTTGAAAGATGGTGAGTTCAAGTTGGCCTGCGACATGAAAGGTGACTTGTCCTGGATACGCTAGACCGGCCATTGTAGCTGTTCAGGAGGTTATATACCATGAAATAGCCTTATTGCGGCTCTCTCATCTTGATTGTCATATAGTGATATTAGGAATCGCTATTTTAAATCAATAAATGCCCATTCAGTCCCCAGCCAAACCGGATCTTCCGCTCCAGCAACACAGACTGTTATTACTCAACGGGAAGGTTCTCACCACTATAGAAAAGGTAACTGCTCATATTTGACTGGCAAAACAACCCTTTCAGGTCAATGAATTTGACCCTGCTAGTTCCCTAAGTGTACGACCTCTTTCCTATAGTTATTAAAACAGCTATACAATTATGGAAATCTATGCAGACGGAGCCTACAGGAAGCGCAGGAAGGTCGAATCTTGCATCTTCTCCAGCAAACGTTATCAAGCCAGAAGAAGGCAGCCATCATCACAGGGAAGTCTCTGAAAAGCAGGGGCTGATGAACAGTATCACCCGGACCTCTTCAGAAAGCACTTTTCAAACCTTAAAGCAACGTGGGATTAAACCTAAATCATTGTCTTGCGGTGCAGTGAGCACCATCGCAAGCGTACTGACGCCAATGGCTTTAGCTGGAATGGATGTATCAGCCAGAAAAGCGCGGGGTTCTTTAAAGAAAGATATTGATGCCTTAAAAGCAAAGCATTCACAGGGAATAAAAAGAAAACCGGTTGCCGTTAAAGAGTTGAGTCGAGTCAATAAAAAGCTGGGAGTACTTAGGTCATCTCTAAGTGGCAGTATGAGTTCAAAGCAGTTAAAGGAGTACATGGAACTGTACGAATCAGCCGACTCTTTGCATCGAGAGCTGATAGAGCTTGAAGCAACAGAGTCCTGGTATGGGGCTCAGCAAGATCTCCGTCGTAGCCAGCTGGATCAGTTTGATCACCAAACGAAACAGATGAGAACTCTGATAAAAGAGGGAGTGCATGCGGGTGCTAAAGTCATAGGCGGTCTGAGAAATGTCTATCAGCCAGATCCGGATTCAGCTTCTAAGAGTGAAGTGAGAGTGATGAATCTGGGTGACCTGAAAATAGAAGATCAGGGGCATTACTCGGTTTCACTGCAGGATATGAGTGTCGCTATTGAGCGATTCCAGAGAAATGAGGATGGCTCTGTCACGTTGAATGTTGCTGAATGCAGTGCAAAGTGTACAGCTCTGGACCAATGTGGAAATGTCACAGGACCTGTCCGATTTCAGGGTGGGCTGAAGGTCACGGTAAAGGAGCCACTGGCTGAGTTGATCGATCAGCTGATGCAATGTTCACTGGTTAGGCTTCCCTTCTGCTTGAAGGGTATGACCGCAGACTTTGAGAAAAAAGCGCAAAAAGCTTTGGGTCATCTTAATGGTAAAAAGCCGGATATTCGTGACTACATTGATTTTGAAGTGTCTGCACTCAACATTGATGATGAAGAATCTGGAAGGATTCAAAGCATCCTTAGCAGACAGGGAGTCGAGATTATTCTGAATCTGCTCAATCCTGTTGTCAGCAGTTATAAGGATATGGCTGATGATAAATTGCAGGCAGGTATAAAGGCTGGCAGTGCCACTTTGAGTCTTGAAACTCAAAGAAGAGAAATGAAAATGGATAGACTCGGTGGCTTAATCAAGTCGATGGAAGCTGACATCAATCTTTTAAGCGGTGACAAGGTGGTCTTGAGAGAATCACTGAATGAAAGTGTGATTCAGCTGAAAGGTGAGTTGGCCAGGGCTCAAGAATCACTTGGGCAATATGCAAATGCCAGAGATGGGCTTGAAAAGCGAATGCGGGTGAATGAAAAGTGGCGAAAGAGTGAGCGTAATGAGTGGGTGGAAGGTTATACGAACCTGAGTAATGTACTTCTGGCCCTGCGCGAGGCAGTAAATAGCACCTCTGATGCCAATCCGGTGACTTTAAAATGTCCTTTACAGAGAATTCCCCTGGGTGCGATGGCTCATCTTGATATAGAAGGGTTGGAGGTGAGTATTTCCAGTGTTGATTTGGATGAAGCAGGCATTTTGACAATATCAATTCCTGAAATGAAAGCCCGACTGTCTTTTGAGAATGATCTGACTTCAGAAACACGTGATACGCCTGTGACATTGAAAGGGCTCAGAATCAAGATCGAGCCTCCTTTGGGTCTTTTCGTCAGAGATACGCTGAAGCTTGATTTTCCACTGGATGTTCGACGGTTACAGAAATTAAATGAGTTGATGACTGAAATCTGGCCATCGATGGAAAACTCTGCCGTTAACAACGGGACTGATGCCCATGCTAAAGACCCAAAGCTGAATGAATTGCTGCACTTGAATATTGAAGACGTTTCCATCTCACGTGACGGCACAGAAGAGTGTTGCAGTGATGAGTATGAGGTGGATAGGCAGGCACTGAGTCAATCATCCAGCCAGTTGTTGGGGACAGAAGTTAAAGCCGATAGCTATGAGCAAATAATGGGTCAATTGCTCAAACCCGATAGTTCTGAGTTCAAAAAACTAATGCATTTTCTGGCCATGAGCGTAATGGGAGTCAAAGGAGCACTTCCAATATCGGATGAACCGAAAGTGGTCAGTCTGCCAGATGAGGAAGCGATTTCCATTTCATCAGGAATGGATTCTGGCATAGAAGTTGATCTCGAGAACGAGACTGAAAGTATCCAATCTGTTCCAGTGATTGATTCATCATCAATTGAAGAATCACTTCCGAATATTCCAGATGCATCATTTTTGGAGGGTGGAAGCATAGTAGAGTCAACAACTATTCCTCCGACTGTGCCAGAGATGCATCAAGAGTCTCTTGATATGGCTGAGTCTTCATCTAATACGGACATGGCAATACAGGTTAATGGTGCTGTTGCTGAAGATAAGACATTTTTTGAGCAAGATATGGTTCAGATATCAGTCGAGAACATAGAAGTCATTACGACTGAAGAACTTCGATCTACTGAAGGCCTTCATCCCAGTTTTATTTTCGACCAGAATAATATGCCTAAAGCTGTCTTCGAACTGCAAACCAATCTCGACACACTGTTTGGCAAGATCTCCTGGTTCTGGAGACTCTTGATTGGCTCAATGAGTGTAGGGCTGGAAGTACAGACGACACAGTCAAGAAGAGGGGTTGAATTACAAAATCCACGAGTGCGCATAAAAAACGGGGGTATCATACGGCGCTTTGCTGTTAACAGATTATTGAAAACGGCTATGAAGAAAAGGCGAGTCTCATTGGCCGTTGATTACAGTGGAGAAAAGCGAAAAATTGGACTGGTTCTGGACACGTTAACGGCTGTAGCTATCAAGAGTTAACGAAGATCAAATCCTTAGATAACAAGCGTTTGCTTTCCACTGGTCATGTAAATTAGAACAAGGGTTGTTAAAGTTTGTTGTACTTTGTTGCCAAGTAGGGGTGAACTCTGGATAATACCCCTGAAGCCGAAGGGCATAGGAACCATAGACATATGTCGTCTTGAGCAGCCGTAGGGGTGTTTTTGAAGGCAGTCTATCAGAGAAGTAAACAGCCTTGAGCTAATTGACAGCCTTGAGCTAATTGACAGCCTTGAGCTAATTGACAGCCTTGAGCTCATAAAAATACAGGATTGGAACCGTGGGAAAAGACCATTTTCAGGACTGGAAAGAACGTGAAGCCTTAGCCGAATCCATGATTCCGTTGATCGGCCGTTTGTATCGCGAACATAACGTTGTGACCTCGATCTATGGCCGCTCAATCATTAATCGCTCTGTGATTGATATCCTCAAGTCTCACAAGTATGTGCGTCAGGTAGAAGGTTCTGCTCTGTGCGTACGTCAAACTTTCCCTGTTATAGAATTGCTCAGTAAGCTGAACCTGGCTCCAGGTCGAATTGATATTGGACAGCTGGCTTCTGGTTACGAAAAGAGTGAAGGTAGTCAGACACTCGAAGAATACGTTCGCAGTCAGGTTTCTGAATTAGTGGATGGCAAGAATGGACATGACCATGAAGATAAAGATGTAGTGCTTTATGGTTTTGGCCGAATTGGCCGTCTAATGGCGCGTATTCTCGTTGAAAGAGCAGGTGGCTCTGGTCTGAATCTGCGCGCGGTAGTTGTACGAAAGGGTGGCGCGGAAAATGATCTTCAGAAACGTGCCAGCCTGTTAAGACGTGACTCCGTACATGGATCCTTCAGTGGAACTATTACGGTGGATGAAGAGAACAATATCATCTATGCCAATGGTGTAGCTATCCAGTTCATCTATGCTGGCTCTCCAGATTCCATTGATTACACAGACTATGGCATTAAAGATGCCATCATCGTAGACAATACGGGTGTATGGCGTGATCAAGAAGGCCTGAGTTTGCACCTTCAGTCCAAAGGCGTCTCTAGAGTACTTCTGACAGCACCTGGTAAGGGTGACCTGAAGAATGTGGTGTTTGGTGTTAACCACGACATCATTAATGATGAAGATCAAATTGTCTCTGCGGCTTCCTGTACTACCAATGCGATCACTCCGGTACTGAAAGCCATTTGCGACAAGTTTGGTGTTGAGAATGGTCATGTTGAAACCGTGCATTCTTACACCAACGACCAGAATCTGATTGATAACTACCATAAAGGCTCACGTCGCGGCAGAAGTGCAGCGTTAAATATGGTTATTACCGAAACCGGAGCAGCCAAAGCGGTTTCAAAGGCTCTGCCTCAGTTGAAAGGTAAGTTAACCGGTAATGCTATTCGTGTACCTACACCGAATGTGTCCATGGCTATCCTCAATCTGAACCTGTCCAAGGACACTAGCGTTGAAGAGTTGAACAGTTATCTGCGTGATATGGCACTGTACTCTGGTTTGAAAAAGCAGATTGATTACGTCAACTCACTGGAAGTTGTATCCAGTGATTTTGTCGGAAACCGCAATGCCGGTATCGTTGATAGTCAGGCGACCATTGTTGACGGCAACCGCTGTGTTCTTTATGTCTGGTACGATAATGAGTTTGGCTATAGCTGCCAGGTCAATCGTATTCTGCAGCACATGACCGGAAATCATCACAAGACTCTGCCTGTTCAATAACAGTAAAGAGTAAAAAAGCCCTCAGTTGAGGGCTTTTTTTATGAGACTTTGTGAGTTTCTGAAGTGCAGTAACTGTGTTGTATTTCACCGCTGCTATCTACCGAGTTTAACTTCACGTCAAAGCCCCATAACAAGTGCAGATGTTTGAGAATCTCCATGGCTGTATCAGCATCGAGGTTTTGCCCTTTGTGCATGGTATGAATCAAAGTAAGAGATCGATCGCCCCTTACATCCACATCATACACCTGGATATTAGGTTCCTGGTTGCCAAGATTATACTGATTCGACAGAGAAGCTCTGAGCGCCTTATATCCTGACTCATCATGAATGGCGCTGACTTCCAGATAAGGTTCCCGGTCATCGTCATCCATGCAAAAAAGCTTCATCTCTCTCATCACCCGGGGTGAAAGAAACTGCAATATGAAGCTTTCATCCTTGAATTGAGACATGGCATGGTGAAGCGTTTTAAGCCAGTCACTGCCAGCAATATCCGGAAACCAGAGTTTGTCCTCTTCTTCCGGGTGTTCACAGATACGACGTAAATCACGGTAAATATTGAAGCCCAGAGTATACGGATTGATACCGGAATAGCGGGGGTCATCAAAGTCTGGTTGAAATACAACGCTACTGTGAGAGTGAAGAAACTCCAGAATATAACCTTCGTTGATCAGACCTTCGTTATAGAGCTCATGCATCAAGGTAAAATGCCAGAAACTGGCCCAGCCTTCGTTCATCACCTGTGTCTGACGCTGGGGATAGAAATACTGGGCTATTTTCCGGACTATCCGAATCAGTTCCCGTTGCCAGGTTTTCAGTAAAGGTGCATTTTTCTCAATAAAATACAGGACATTCTCTTCTGGCTCAGCTGGAAATCGCCGTTTTGCTTTAGTCTGGCCATCTTTTTTGGATGGGATCGTTCGCCACAAATCGTTGATGTTTCTCTGGATATATTCTTCTCTTTCCTTTGCCTGATTTATTTCCATCTCTGCCGAGATCGCTGAAGGACGCATATACCGATTGACGCCCTGGTTCATCAGCGCGTGGCATGCGTCCAGTAATTCTTCAACGGCGTCTACACCGTATTTTTCTTCACACTGATGGATGTAGTGTCTGGCAAAAAGAAGGTAATCAATAATAGAGTCAGCACTGGTCCACTGACGAAAGAGATAATTGCCTTTGAAAAAGGAATTATGACCATAGCAGGCATGTGCGATGACCAGCGCCTGCATGGCCATGGTATTTTCTTCCATAAGGTAGGCAATACAGGGATTTGAATTGATGACGATTTCATAGGCTAATCCCATGCGCCCCCTGCGATAATTCTGCATATTGTTCAAAAATTTTTTACCGAAACTCCAGTGGTGATACATCAGTGGCATGCCAACCGCAGCATAGGCATCAATCATTTGTTCAGAGTTGATCACTTCTATCTGATTCGGGTAAGTATCCAGCTCAAACTTTTCTGCCAGATTGCCTATGGCCTTGTCGTAAACGTCAAGTAATTCAAAGGTCCATTCAGAGCCGGTCGAGAGGTACTGGCGAGTCATGGCTAATCCACTTTCTTTTCAAAAAGACGTCGGAAGACTGGGTAGATATCACTCTGATCATGAATCTGTTGTTGGGCAAAATGTTCTTTGTAAGTCCGCTCTATATCTTTATAGGTGTGCCAGAGATTCTGATGCCTGTTGGCAATTTCGACATAGGCAAAATATTGCACCAATGGAATCAGCTTTTGGGTAATGGCGTCGTGACACGCCTGGTTGTCACTGTCCCAGTTGTCACCATCAGAAGCCTGAGCCATGTAGATATTCCATTTTTCCGGCGGGTAGCGATCATTAATAATCTGGTGTGCGAGTATCAGTGCTGAAGAAACAATGGTTCCTCCGGTCTCCTGAGAGTAGAAAAAGTCATGCTCATTGCATTCTCTGGCTTCAGTGTGATGGCGAATAAAGATCACCTCGGTGGCCTCATAGTTTTTTTCAAGGAACAAATAGAGCAGCAGGAAAAAACGTTTGGCGATGTCCTTGATTTCTCGAGTCATGGAACCCGATACATCCATGATGCAGACCATAACCGCCTTGCTGGAAGGTTGAGGCACTTTGACCAGGTTGTTGAATCGCAGGTCAAAGTCATCGATAAATGGTAGTCGACGGAGTTTTTTATTGAGTTCGGTAATCTGAATACGCAGCTGTTCTTGTTTCTCTCTGTTAGTCTGACCCGGTTGCACTTCAAGCTCTCTGAGCTCTCGTTTCAGTTCTCGGATAACCAGGCGTTCCTTGCCAGAAAGGGCAATCCTTCGAGCATGTGCGGCTCTCAGTGAACGAATAACATTGAGTCTGTCAGGTGAACCTGCTGTAGTGAATCCTGCTCTTTTGAGGGAGTATTCCGTAGAGTCCATGAGCTCTTTTTTGATCAGATTGGGTAACTCCAGATCTTCAAAAAGATACTGCAGAAACTCATCCCGATTGATCTGGAAGATAAAATCATCTATACCGGAACCCTGATTACTCGCATCGCCTTTACCCGGCCCCTGACCCTGACCACCCTCGGGGCGGTTGAATCGATCTCCGGAGTGAAACTCCTTGTTACCCGGATGAACCCGCTGTCGATGTCCATTATCTCCATGATGAAAAACGGGCTCTGAGACATCCTTTCTGGGAATCGAGATATCTGTACCCTGTTCCATATCAGTAATTGAGCGGTTGTTGATTTGCTCCTGAACAGATTCTTTGATGGTGCTCTTGTACCGTCTCAGGAAACGTTGACGGTTGACCGTACTCTTTTTGCCGCTGTTTAAACGTCGATCAATGATGATACTCATGGCGGTCCCTTGCAAAGACTACTGGGATTTTCTGACCCTGATGTACCATTCAGAGAGCAGTCTGACCTGCTTTTCGGTGTAACCATGCTGGACCATGCGGTCTACGAAGTCGGCATGTTTTTTCTGGTCATCGTGGGAGGCCTTGGCATTAAATGAAATAACAGGGAGAAGGTCCTCGGTATTGGAGAACATTTTCTTCTCAATGACAGCTCTCATCTTCTCATAGCTCAGCCAGCTGGGGTTTTTACCTTGTAAATCAGCTCTGGCCCTCAGTACAAAGTTGACCACTTCATTTCGAAAGTCCTTGGGGTTGGCAATGCCAGCCGGTTTTTCAATTTTTTCCAGTTCTTCATTCAGTGCATTCCGGTCCAGAATCTGCCCGGTGTCAGGATCTCTGAATTCCTGATCCTGAATCCAGAAGTCTGCATAGGTAATGTAGCGATCAAAAATATTCTGGCCATATTCTGAGTAGGATTCGAGGTAAGCCGTCTGGATTTCTTTACCCAGAAACTCCACGTATTTAGGCGTCAGGTACTCTTTGATAAAGCCTATGTAGCGCTCTTCTAGCTCTTCGGGGAACTGTTGCTGCTCAATCTGTTGCTCAAGAACATACATCATATGAACAGGGTTAGCTGCTATCTCGGTGGGATCAAAATTAAAGACTTTGGATAGAATCTTGAAAGCAAAGCGGGTCGATAATCCTTCCATGCCTTCGTCAACTCCGGCTGCATCCTTGTATTCCTGAAGGGATTTGGCATTGGGGTCGGTGTCTTTGAGGTTTTCGCCGTCATAGATCCGCATCTTGGAATAAATAGAGGAGTTCTCCGGCTCAGCAATCCTGGACAAAATAATGAACTGCGCCAGCATCTTCAATGTATCAGGCGCACAGGGAGCATTGTTAAGAGAGCTGTGCTCTAGCAGTTTTTCGTAGATTCGGACCTCTTCACTCAATCGTGTGCAGTAGGGTATCTTGATAATATTGACTCTATCGATAAAGGCTTCATTGGTTTTGTTGTTTCTGAATGTCTGCCACTCGGATTCATTGGAGTGGGCAAGAATAGTGCCTTCATAGGGAATAGCCCCAAGGCCTTCAGTGCTGTTGTAGTTGCCTTCTTGTGTTGCTGTCAACAAAGGATGTAAGACCTTGACAGGCGCCTTGAACATCTCAACAAATTCCATGATGCCCTGATTGGCTCTACATAAAGCCCCTGAAAAACTGTAGGCATCGGCATCATCTTGAGAATATTCCTCCAGCTGACGTATATCTACTTTACCCACCAGACTGGAAATATCCTGATTGTTCTCGTCGCCGGGTTCTGTTTTGGCAACGGCAATCTGCTTGAGCCGGTTTGGATATAATTTCACTACCTTGAATTGAGTAATGTCACCGTTATACTCTTCAAGCCGCTTGGTCGCCCAGGGTGACATGGTGTATTTCAGGTAACGGGCAGGTATTTCGTATTCATCTATCAGAATCTTTCCATCCGACTCAGGGTCAAACAACCCTAGAGGCGATTCGAAGACAGGGGATCCTTTTATGGCATAAAAAGGAATGTTCTCGATCAATTCCTTGAGTTTTTCTGCCAAGGATGATTTGCCGCCTCCAACTGGCCCCAATAGATAGAGAATCTGTTTCTTCTCCTCTAAGCCCTGGGCCGCAAACTGAAAGTAGGAGACAATATTTTCAATAGCTTCTTCCATGCCATAAAACTCATTGAATGCCTTGTACCGCTTGATCAGCTTGTTTGAGAAGATCCGGCTTAATCTCTGGTTGCGGGATGTATCAATGACCTCAGGCTCCCCGATAGCCATAAGCATCCTCTCTGGTGCGCTGGCGTAAGTCTTGGGTTCTGACTTACAAAGGTCCAGATATTCTTGAATACTGAACTCTTCTCCCTGTGTTGAAGCGTATCTTTGCTGATAATGTTCAAACAGTGGCATAACGCTATTGCTCCGATCGAATAGCTGGGTTGGACTTGAGTTATGATGATTCTGTCTGCTCTGACAGGACGGGTTATGGTTAGGTGTTGGAAAACCGTGACCCGCCCCTTGATGCATAAGTACCAGTTATTGACTATGAAAAAGAGCTTGCTTTGCCATTTTTACCACTGACACCGGCGATGCAAACTTTTTTCCTTCGTTCATAGCTGCTCTTTGCTCATGGCTGCTCTTTGCTCATGGCTGCTCTTCGCTCACGGCTGTTCTTCGCTCATGGCTGTTCTTCGCTCATGGCTGTTTATTGAAAGCGTTTCAATTGAGTAGCCAATTGTTCTGCTGGGCGTAATTGATCAGTCAGTGCCTGGACACTGGCTTCATCTTTGGCTTGTCGTGCAGTTTCTATGGCTTCACGGGTCGTGCGAGTGAACTGTTCACAGGCAGCTGACAGTTGGGTGGTATTTTCGTGAACGGTTGTTCCTTTCATGGCCGCATTAATTTTGCTGTGCTCTTTAAGGTCAACATAATCAGCAGGTACGGAGTATCCGTTAATGCTTATTCTTTCGGCAATCTGGTTGGAAGGTGCAAATGACTGTATGTTCGGGTTGCTGGTAGATGTTGTGGGCCTCTGAGACTGGTACTGTGACTCTGGGTTGAACGCTGCAAGCAGCTGATTGAACTCAGCTGATCGGGCATCTTGTGTATTCCATTGCGTCGCCCTTATGCAATTCATCAGGGCTTCACGTTCACAGTATACAGCGAGCAATTTTTTTGAAACATGCTCTTGCTGAGTCTGGTCAATGCCAATTTCTGCAGTTTTAAGCTTGTTCATTACACAATTCCATAAAAAAAAGAATATGAAAGATTTTGTCTGTAGTGGTACGAGTGAGAAGATTTTCTCGGAAAGTTATAGTGGCTGGATTAACAGATTACAGTACATATATTAACAATAATAAAACCGCTACCTCCTGTTTGGTTAACGTGTGAAGTTAATACTATAAAAACTAAATCATACTGACTTTTTACCTCGCGTATCTTAAAAAAAGACATATTGAAGATGGCGTGTAATAACGTGAAATTCAAGTTAAATTTTTACAGTTTTTTTATTCGAAGCATTTTACTCAAAGGCTGCTTCAAGTAGCTCACGGGTATACCCGGTTTGGGGATGGTGGAAAATCTGATCGGTAGAACCCTGTTCAACAATTTCACCGTCTTTCATGACCAGTATACGATGACTCATGGCTTTAACCACGGCGAGGTCATGACTGATAAAGATGTAACTGAGATTGTATTTTTTTTGCAGGCTTCGCAACAGTTCTATCACCTGAGACTGGACAGTCCTGTCCAGAGCTGAGGTGGGTTCATCAAGAATAATCAGTTTTGGTTTAAGGACCAGCGCCCTGGCAATAGCAATGCGCTGTCGTTGACCACCGGAAAATTCATGGGGGTATCGATGGCGCCATTGTGGATCAAGGCCGACTTCATCCATTGCTTTGATAATCAGGACATCGCGTTCATTGTTGCTCGCCAGTTGATGGATATCCAGGCCTTCACCAATGATATCTGCAATAGTCATTCTTGGGCTCAGGCTGCCGTAGGGGTCCTGAAAAACAACCTGTAATTGTCGTCGGTAAGGACGACACTGTTTTTGATTCAGTGAGTGCAGGGGATTACCTTCAAAGTAGATCTTACCTTCACTGTCCTGCAGTTTCAGGAGTGCCATTCCCAGTGTTGTTTTGCCTGAGCCTGATTCTCCTACCACCCCCAGTGTTTGACCCTCTGATACCGAGATTGATACGTCTGTTACTGCTTTAATATGGTCTACGGTTTTTCGGAAGAATCCGGCTTTTACCGGAAACCAGACCCTGATATCAGACCCTTCGATGATTTTATTTTGTGCAGAGGGAACAGGCTCAGGAGCTCCGGAAGGTTCCGCGTTTAGCAGTTCAATCGTATATGGGTGTTTTGGATGATTAAAAACATCTTTTGTCGAGCCCGTTTCAACCATTTCTCCGTCTTTCATTACGCAGATTCGATGGGAAACATGTTGAATCAGGTTGAGGTCATGGCTAATGAACAAAATAGCCATACCGAATTTTTGTTGTAATTCTTTGAGTAATGACAGTATTTGCCTTTGCACCGTTACATCAAGTGCTGTTGTCGGTTCATCGGCGATCAGTATTTTGGGTTCGCAGGCCAGTGCCATAGCAATCATGGCTCTCTGCCTTTGGCCACCAGACAGTTCATGTGGATAGGCAGGTAACTTTTTAGCGGCTTCCTGAATGCCGACCAGTTCAAGTAACTCCAATGCTCGTTGACTGGCCTGTTGTGGACGCAGTCCCAGATGCAGGCTTAATACCTCACAGATCTGCTTCTCTATCGTGTGAAGTGGATTGAGTGCAGTCATTGGTTCTTGAAAGATCATTCCGATCTGATTGCCCCGAACCGCTCTTATCTCTTTTTCAGATGCAGTCAGAAGGTTTTTACCTTCAAATACTATTTCACCTTTATGACGGGCATTCTCGGGTAATAGTTGCAGGATACTCAGTGCTGAAATCGACTTTCCGGACCCGGACTCTCCGACCAGTCCCAGTGTTTCCCCGGCATGGAGTTCAAAGCTGGCACTTTTAACGGCTGGACTGATACTGCCACTCTGATGAAAGTGGACTTCCAGGTCTTTGATTTCGAGTAAAGGACTTGCCATGGTTTATTGACCTGTAACGTATTTACGTGGATCCAGAGCGTCACGGGTGGCTTCCCCGATAAACACCAGAAGGGTCAGCATCACTGACATCACCATAAAGGCCGTGATGCCCAGCCACGGGGCCTGAAGGTTATTCTTACCCTGAGCAATCAGTTCGCCCAGAGAAGGTGAACCTGCAGGCAGGCCAAAACCCAGGAAATCCAGTGAGGTCAGGGTGGTAATGGCACCGGTGAGAATGAATGGCATGAAGGTTACGGTTGCAATCATGGCGTTGGGCAATATGTGACGAAACATTAGTCGTCCATCGGTCATACCCAGAGCTCTGGCTGCGCGAACGTATTCCAGGTTTCGACCCCGAAGAAATTCAGCACGCACAACATCCACCAGAGCCATCCAGGAAAACAGAAGCATAATCCCGAGTAGCCACCAGAATCCCGGTTCAACAAAACTGGATAAAATGATCAGCAGATAAAGGCTGGGCATGCCTGACCAGACCTCAATAAAACGTTGTCCGATAAGGTCGATGCGCCCCCCGTAGAAACCCTGCAGTGCTCCCATGGCGACACCGATCAGAGAGCTGAAGAGCGTCAGAATCAATCCAAACAGTACTGAAATTCTGAACCCGTAAATCACTCTGGCCAGAACATCCCGGCCCTGGTCGTCTGTGCCCATCAAGTTTTCAAGGGTTGGAGGGGCAGGGGCAATACGGGCATAGTTAATAGTGTCATAGCTGTAATGAATGGGGGGCCAAAGCATCCAGCCATGGGGTTCAATCAGCTCTCTGGCATAGTCCTGGCGATAATCCATTTCCAGTTCAAACTCACCACCAAAGGCCGTTTCTGGATAGGTATGGAAGACCGGGGTATAGATTTCTCCCTGGTAATAAACCAGAAGCGGTTTATCGTTGGCGATAAACTCTGCCAATAATGTTGAGAAAAACAGGAAGCTGAAAATCCAGAGAGAATAATAACCTCTGCGATTACTCTTGAAACTTTTCCAGCGGCGCTGGTTGAGAGGACTTATGCGAGAAGGCTTTATTGTTTGAGACGAATCCATTTTAACCCCTCGCCTCAAAATCAATTCGTGGGTCAACCAGCATATAGGTCAGATCCCCCAGCAGTTTTACGACCATGCCGATCAGTGTGAAAATAAAGAGTGAGCCAAACACCACAGGGTAATCACGGTTGATGGCAGCTTCATACCCCAGCAGGCCAAGACCATCCAGTGAGAATATGATTTCTATCAGCAATGAGCTGGTAAACAGGATACCAATCAGGGCTGACGGGAATCCCGAGATCACCAGCAACATGGCATTCCTGAAAACATGCCCATAAAGCACCTGATTATTGTTCAGTCCTTTGGCTCTGGCGGTTTGAACATACTGGCGGTGAATTTCATCAAGAAATGAGTTTTTGGTTAGCATTGTCAGTGTGGCAAAGCCCCCAATGACGATACAGAAAACCGGTAGCACCATATGCCAGGCGTAATTCAGGAACTTGCCCAGAAAACTGAGCTGGTCAAAGTTTTCAGAGGTTAAGCCACGCAAGGGGAAGACATTCCAGTAACTGCCACCGGCGAACAGGACGATAAGAAGAATGGCCAGCAGAAAGCTTGGAATGGCATAACCTGTTGTAATTATTGCGCTGGTCCAGACATCAAACTGGCTACCATGTTTCAATGCTTTGCGAATTCCCATGGGGATGGAAATCAGGTAGATCAGCAAGGTGCTCCATAAACCCAGAGAAATAGAGACTGGCAATTTTTCTTTGATTAGATCGATGACTTTGGCGTCCCTGAAAAATGAATCACCAAACTCAAAATGGACATAGTTAACCACCATCTGAATAAAGCGCTCATACGCGGGTTTATCGAAGCCGTACAGTTTCTCTATGTCTTTGATCAGTTCCGGGTCCAGTCCTCGTCGGCCACGGTATTCACCGGACTCATCCATACTGAACTGTTGTATTTCGGCGCTGTTTGAACCCCCGATTCGACTGATAGCGTTGATCTCAAAGCCTTCAAGTTTTGCAATCATTTGTTCAACAGGCCCTCCGGGAGCAGCCTGGATAATGACAAAGTTCAGTAACAAAATTCCAAACAGTGTCGGAATCATTAACGCCATTCGGCGCAGGATATAGCTCTTCATAGTCGGATCATTTCCAACGGCTAAAGTGATGGGGTTGCCAGCCTGGCAAATAGAAAGAATTCAAAGGCTTCCCCCAGAATCAGACCTCAGATCAAACCAATGCATCTGACCATCTGTTGATGGATGGTGATGAAACACTCAGCGGATCGATCAGTAAGGTTGGTCAATCCGCTGAACAGGCATCACATCCATTGAAATTACTTCTGATTTTTTGAACGGCGAATCAGCCAGCCAAGAATAAGAATGATCAGTAGAATGCCCGCAGGCCATATAGGCATCCCTTTGTCTTGAACTTCCTTATCGGGGCTATCGGCGGTGGGGTCGTCGGCCTTGACGGTTTCTGGTTCTACCCACCAGGTATCCAGATCAAACTGGTATAGGGGTTCCTGATCCGGTTTGCTCAGAGGGTGGTTTAGAGGTTTCCAGTACGCTACGCGAGTGCTGGCCAGATACCAGTGCGGAATAATGTATTCGTTCCATAACAATACCCGGTCGAGGGCTTTGACGGCTGCCACCAGGTCGGCTCTGGAGTCTGCATTAGTCACCTCTTTGATCAATCCATCGATAACAGGGTTCTTGATGCCTATCAGGTTACGGCTTCCGGGGAGGTCTGCAGATTCGCTGCCCCAGAAATCCCTTTGCTCATTGCCGGGTGAGCTGGATTGAGGGAAACGGCTGACCAGCATGTCATAATCAAAGCTTCGGATTCGATTGATATATTGAGATATATCAACGATTCGCAGAGTGACTTTGACGCCCATTGCCTCCAGGTTTTTCTTCATGGGCAGGGCCACTTTTTCAATTGAAGAATCATGCAGCAGGATTTCAAACTCAAAGGGCTTTCCGTTTTTCCTGAGCGCGCCACCTTCAAGTTTCCATCCAGCTTGCTTCATCAGTGCCAAGGCATCGTTCAGCTGATTTCGGATTTTGCCACTGCCATCGCTCACCGGCAGTGTGTGGGGTTGAGTAAAGAGCTCTGCAGGCAACTGTTTTCGCCAGGGCTCGAGGTAAGTCAGTTCTTTACCCTCAGGAATTCCTGTGGCTTCCATATCTGAGTTGGCAAAGTAGCTTCTGGTACGGGTATAACCGTTATAAAAGAGGTTTTTGTTCAGCCACTCGAAATCCATAGCGTAATTCAAGGCCCTGCGCACCCTTACATCCTTAAAGGAATCCCTGCGAAGGTTGAAGACAAATCCCTGCATGCCCTGAGGGGATTTGGTAGGAATGGATGCCTGAATCAGGTCCCCCTTTTTAACAGCGGGGGTGTTATAGGCAGTGGCCCAGTTTCTGGCAATATTCTCAAACCGGATATCATACTCACGGGCCTTAAGAGCCTGCAGAGATACATTGGCGTCACGGTAATAATCATAGCGACGCACATCGAAGTTATAACGACCTTTATTCACCGGGAGGTCTTTGCCCCAGTAGTCGTCAACCCGGTCGTAGACAATACTTCGGCCTGGCTCAGCAGAGCGGATCGTGTAAGGACCACTGCCCAGAGGTTGAGTGAGATTGGCGAGTTCAAAGTTGTTCGATGCTTTTTCCCAGAAGTGTTTAGGCAGAATTGGGAGCTGGGCAATAATGAGCGGCAGTTCAGGGTTGCGATTGTCTTTGAATACAAAGCGGACGCTGCGTTTGGACAGTGCCTCGGCTTTGGTAATGTCACTATAGTAAGCCCGATAAAAAGGCGAGCCTTTATCCCTGAGCAACTCAAAACTATAGACTACATCTTCTGCAGTTATAGGTTGGCCGTCATGAAAGCGGGCTTGCGGGTTGATATGAAAAGTGATGCCACTATTGTCCAGCGCGGGTTCAGCATACTGGGCAACCAGTGCATACATGGAAAAAGGCTCGTCGGCACTGCTGGTCATCAAGGTATCGTAGATTAAGCCAATGCCTGCTGCTGGAGTGCCTTTCTCAATATAGGGATTAAGGCTGTCAAAAGTCCCCATACTGGCCATTTTAAGTGTCCCGCCCTTGGGTGCATCAGGATTCACATATTCAAAGTGATCGAAATTCTTTGAATATTTAGTATCGCCGTGCAGTGAAAGGGAAGAGCGTTTATTAATTGCGTCCGCTGCTGTGACTGATACAGGCGTCATAGACAGGGAAAGAAAGAGGGTCGCAATAGGGAGAACGTTGGAAATCGTTGTCTTTAACGATCGTATCATCATTGTATCGGTCATGGTTCGCCTGGATCGCATTGTTATAACTATCGCCTCTATAACTATAGTCGGCACCTTGACTACAGGTATTACTTCTTGCGGAGTTATTTCGATTCCTGACAATAGTTTAAACATTGACTAAACGTCACAGGCAAGATTTTTTAATCGATTTATTCAGTATCTGACCTGATCAAAGGAAATAAAAAAGCGAGCACTGCGAGGGGCTTGTTCTGGAGGAGCTAATCCCTTGCGATAAAATGATAGGCCAATAGGGCATATACCATTGAGAAACCATTGAGGAATAACCGCATACTGCAGAGTACAACACGATCAAGGGCTTGCACACGGTTGTCAGCGCGTCAATCACAGGCATCGCTATGCCTGATATATTCTTACCGGCATGACTTTAGCGTCTGACACTAATATCTTCAGACATCAGTAAAAGTTGATCTGAAGCAATTAAAAATGCCGATAGAACTATAGAATTGACGAATATAAAGAATAGGGAATCATAGAGTTCCCAATTTTTATACTCTTAATGTAATCGGTTACATTAAGAGGCTGAAACACAACAGATCACATAACACGCCCGAGTACACACAGGGGAACATTAATGTTCAAAAAGACCATGCTGGCCAGTGCTGTAATGGCTGCTGCTTTTGTCTCCACCGGTGCCCACGCTGAAGAGACTGGTAACCCTTTCTTCGATGATGCCACGATCTCTGGTGGCATCTACAACTTCACCCGTATCCGTGATCGTAAAGACGGTCCTGATGGGGATTACGAAGAAAACATTCACCACTCCACAGCGATGGCCAGCCTTGAGTTTAATTCAGGTCTGATCAATGGCTGGTTCGGTGTTGATATGGGGGTTTTCGGCACCTATGACCTTTGGAATTCCGGTACTTCCCAGTTCAGTGAATTCTCCCTGATCGATGACAAGGGCGAGATCCAGAATGGCTTCAGTGTTTATAAAGCCAATGCAAAGTTCGATTTTGGAGCCTTCAAGGCTCGTACTGGCTACCTGCAGCCCACTGGTCCTGGTGTTCTGGGCGTAAACTGGAGCTTTGCTCCAGGTACCTACACAGGTAGTGAGCTGACCTACAGCGAAGGTGGCCTGAACCTGGCGTACTTCTGGGCGAATGAATACAAGAGCCCATGGACTTATGATATGGAAGGTATGCTGCGCGAAGACGGTACACGCATGAGCTATGTACACAGCTTCGGTGCCAGTTACGACTTTGACAACGGTGTCAGCGTTCTGGGTGCTTTTGGACAGGGCGAAGACTATGTTGACATGTACAAGTTAAAGCTTGGCTACAACAGCGAAGGTCTGGGTCTGAGCTACCAGTTTTACGGTATAGACGATAAAGCGGACGATGGCTCAGCCAATGATCTCTATGAAGGCATGGGCTACCAGCACGCGATTACTTCCAGCCTGGCTAAAGGAAACTGGACTTACCGTGCAGAAGCTACTTACACACGGGCTAAAGGACAGAAAGGTGCTTTTGTCTTCCGTCCAACCTATGCTTCTGGCGAATCTAATGGTGCCTACGATATTTGGTGGGATCAGCGCTCTGACTTCAACCATGATGGCGAAAAAGCCGTTTTCGCCGGTGCCTGGTATGACTTCACCGAGATGGGTTATGCGGGTTGGACAGCAGGCTTCTCTGTGGGCTATGGCTGGGGTGCGGAGTCCCAGGACACCTCCATTACCACAGAAGAGCTGGAAGAAATTGGTTACAGTGTTGACGTTGGCTATACCTTCCAGACAGGTAATCTGAAAGGCGCTACCGTCGCTCTGCACGCGACCTATTTTGACCTGAAGACCGATGTTGGCAGCTACACGACAGCATTCCCCAATGCTTTCCAGGATGAGAAAGACATCAAGTTGATGTTTATGATGCCTTTCACTCTGTAATAGAGTTAATAGCAAGCTCAAAATGATGTGTGGGGTCACCAGTAGCATGTTCTGCTGGTGGCTTTTTTATATAAGGCTAGTGAAGGTGCGAATAGCCTTCCCGGAGTTTAAATTTCTGCAATCATTTTTAAGTACTAGAAACCTTTAATTGCTGTCAAACCACTCAAGAAAAATCAAGCCGTATTGGAACTGGATGGTCTTTTTGCATATAAAACAGGAAGGTTCCTGGAGCGATTCAAGAACCCTCGGCCGACAGAGGGTGTCGCAAAACCTACTACAAGCCGGTAATCTGTATATTAAAGTAGCTTTACCGGCTTCAGCATGACGACAAGAACTCAACTCCAGCTTCATTTCCCTTGCTTTCTGGGGCAGGCAACGTAGTAAAAACTCTTGCAAGCAATACCACAGGCAGACGCTGAAAAATATTCATGATTCCGAGATCATTTACTTATAACTCTAAAAATTTAGGAAATAACTCTCCTTAGCACCAAATTTCGCTATATTTTTTGCTTACAGTTTGAAATAAGGTAAACACTCAGCCAATAACACCTACCCTGCATGCCTTAAGCAGGGTATTTTAAAGGCTCTGATTTGATGTTCATTGGTAATAGCCCGGTTACATCCGACCCTCTTGGGGAAGGAGGGCAGGATTGTCAGCACATGCTTCAGCCAGGTATAAGGCTCATGGCCATTGATTTTGGCCGCTTCCACCAGGCTGTACAGAGGATGGACAGATCATGCTGTGGGGTATATTCGGCATAAAAGAGTTATCGTCAAATCTGGTGTTTGAGTCAGAATCAGGTGGCCTCCTGATCAGTGTCATTCACTGCGCGAATTCCATCTTTGAAACGAATGTCTTGAACGACATCGGCAGCGTTTTTCAGTACTTTGACTCAGCTTGAGCACCATTGACAGAATGCTGTCACGACTCACACAGTCCCCAGATAAGGCAGAATCAGCATTGAATTGAATGTGTTGCCATTGCCATTGCCATTGCCATTGCCATTGCCATTGCCATTGCCATTGCCATTGCCATTGCCATTGCCATTGCCATTGCCAGAGCGGCCTCGCACCTTTGGAACTTTAACGGGAACAGAGCCTATGCCCGTTTGTATTTCCCGCATATACCCGTGACAGGGTACGCCACCTTTTTATGTCTTCAAGCACCAGAAAGGAAGAGAACTCCAAAAAAAAGACCAATGTACGCTGTCATAGCGATTACAAGAAATCCTACTTCTCCTAAATCGCCGGTATAAAATCGCAACCACGCACTGATCAGAGGTGAGGGGGAAGTGTCAGAATAAGAGAAAGGCGCTTTAGAGGGCGTTGCTCTGTCTTGTGTTGTTTTGATAGGCAGCGCTTCTTCCGAAGTTTTGTAACTGACCTTTGAAGTGGAGGGTATTATCGTTGTTTCGCTTTTGACTTCTAAGGGGATGCAGGAAGATGCTTTAGGGGGACGAGGCTCATAATGCAAAATATTATTTTTTTCAGCGGGTATGATTTTACACATCGACACACCAGAGCAATAAGAAGTAAATCCATAAAGTACATTTTTTATAAAAACAGGCTGTCTTGAAAGCTCATTTTTCATGCAACCCTCTACAGAGCATTCATGCTTTTTGTAGTTGGTATGTTTAATGGTGACTAAATTATTAGTTAGATTTTTAGTGTCATAGGTCTCCACGTAAACCAATTCTTTAGCGGCAACATCTTCGTCCAGAGTAGTATAACGGAGGGGGCTGTAACCGAATCCATCTTCAAGCCGAATAGATACAATGTCATCTTTTTTCCATTTAGGCGCATTATCCATATTTCTGATATAACCAACACCAAAGGGATACTTTGGCGTAAACACTTTAATGACCCACTGACCTTCCTCCTCAGACTCTACAGGTTCTCCCCTGGTATTCAGCCCTCTGAGGTGAAGCTTAATTTTATTAGCATGTTGCCCACTAATAAGAAGGTTACCAGCATCGTAGAAACCAGAGAATAGAAAAACAGAACTCGATTCATTAGTACTTTCAGAACAGTCCACTCCGTATGTTTTGTGCTCTTTGATCTGGAAAACAGAGGCACTAAAAGAGCTTAGATAACCTAAATCATCATTCTCAAAATTTTTTTCCTCGGGTAAAACCGGATAAAGCACCGAAAAACAGTGACTGCTTATCAATAATAAACAAGATAAAACCGCGCGCATTGTATAGATAACCGCTGACAGGAATAACGCAATAATGTTAGTAGATGTTTATATTTAAAGGACTGATTTGATTAAAAAAATGATCGTGGTGTGAAAATTGAAAGACAAGAATTTGTCTCTGCTTGGTAGGTAGGAAGCAGGCTAAGTTCCAGTGAGTAGTTGGAAGCACCAGTGTTCAGTAACTATGCTGACGAATCGGTCAGTATTCTCTATCGACATACGGGATAATGCTGTCAAACTGACCGGTGACGGCTTGTCTGAACTCTCCACCTTTTGGGGTATCCGGGTTGGTGTAATCAAAGTGTTGAAAGTTATGACGGTCTTTGGCTCACCATAGAGACTAATGGCATGCGTCAAGGGAATCTTTTCTGATCCCCATACAAAGCTGGCAAGCATTATGAGATGAATAACCCGGAAACGATTGGCTTCAATGTTTTGCTTTTTCCCACCAGATACTGAGATCTATTGCACCGTACAGACCGCCATTATCCGGGTAGCTGAATTGACTTCGATGAGCCACCCGCCAGTAAGGGTGATAGATCTGGGGAATGGTGTAATTTTCCCAGAGTAATATCCGGTCCAGTGCCCTTGTTGCTGTTTTCAGTTGTTCTATTGATTCAGCTTTAATGATGTGATCAATCATGGCGTCGACAGCAGGGTGGCTGACTCCTGCCATATTCTGGGTGCCTTGCTCATCGGCAGTGGTACTGCTCCAGTATTCTCTTTGTTCGTTACCAGGAACGTCCGGCTGAGGGAAGGTTCTGAGTATCATGTCGTAATCATGGTTGCGTATTCTTCGAATGTACTGAGAGACATCAACCGATATGATTTGCATGTCTATACCGAGCATTTCCAGATTGGTTTTGAAGGGAATAGCAATGCGTTCCTGCTCCGGTACCGCAAGCATCAGTTCAAACTTGAGAGGCTCTCCCGTCTTCTTATTGACCGTTTTGCCTTTTTTGAGTTCCCAACCGGCTTTCTTAAGCAGTTGATTGGCGTAACTGAGTTGTTTTCTGATCTTGCCACTGCCGTCGGTTTGAACTCCAGTCCATGGTTGTTTGAACAGTTTCTCTGGAAGTAATGTTCGATAAGGAGACAGCAATTTGATCTCGGCTTCACTTGGAATTCCCTTCTGGGCAAACTGAGAGGTGGCAAACAGACTTTTGGGCGCTGAGTAAATGCCATAAAGAAGGTTTGAGTTGGTCCAGGCTGAATCATAGCCTTGGCTGATGGCTTCCCTGACCCGTTGATCTTTGAAAGGTCCTTTGCGACTGTTAAAGATAAATGACTGCACCTGAAAACTTTTGCGAGGGTAGTTTTTCTTGAGAATATTCCCCGAATCGATCTCTTTTCCTTTGTAGGCATAAGTCCAGTTCTTGGCCAGGTTCTCTATGCGAATGTCATAATTTCCAGCAAGAAACGCCTCAAGTGAAATGGTTGAGTTCCTGAAATACTCCAGCTTGATTTGTTTAAAGTTATTCCGACCCATATTGACCGGCAGTTTTTCAGCCCAGTAATCGTTATTTCTTTCAAGAAAAACTTTTTGTCCAAGTTCATACTGTTTGATGGTATAGGGCCCTGAGCTGACCGGGATCTGGATTTTACTGTCACTCGCAGGTTTCTGATCCCAATAACTGCTGTGTATGATCGGTAGCTGAGCTAAACGAAAAGGGAGTTTTTTATCTTCGGGTACATTAAGGGTTACTTTGACCCGATTACCGGGTTCAACGTCTATTTTCTCAACATCCTTCATGAGAAGTTTATAGCTGGTAAAGTCTCCATTTTTGTACTGAAGAAAAGTGTCTCTGACGACTTTAGCGGTGATGGGAGTTCCATCAGCAAATCGAGCTTTAGAATCAATGACAAAGCGCACCCAGCTACTGTCTTCAGGGTATTCAATACGCTCTGCAATCAATGGATAAAGGCTGTTAGGTTCATCTCGGCTGGAGAACATCAAACTGTCATAAATATAGGAACCGACAGCAGCAGGTACGCCTTTGGATGTAAAAAGGTCAAAGGTGTCATAAGTGCCAAGCACGGCCAGCCTGACGTTGCCCTGACGAGGAGCGTCGGGATTAACATAGGAGAAATGCTTAAAATCAGACGGGTATTTGGGCGTGCCATGCAGGCTGACGGCATGACTGGATTGATAGGGTTGTTGATCATCCGCCAGAGAGGAATATGAAGCCCAGGCAAGGTTCAAAACTATAAAGCGGCATGCCCATCGTTTGATAGTCATTATTGTCCTTATTGTTTGATAGCGGTAGGGGTCATCCACCAGGAAGTCAGACGTATGCCATAGGGTGGAAAGCGATCTGGAGGTTGAATGTGCATCCAGTGTGCGACTCTTATAAAACGACCCTGCCAGTTCGGAATAAAGTAATGTTCCCAGAGTAAAACGCGATTTAATGCCCACATTGCCGTATAAAGATCAGTTTCATTAGCTGCCGACAAAGCGTGTTCTACCAGAGAGTCAATTGCCGGGTTATGTATTCCGCTTATATTCTGGCTTCCTTCGATCTCTGCAGACTCGGAATGAAACAAGCTTCTCAGGTGTTCTCCGGGTAGAAAAGGAATGGCCACAGTTGTTTGAACCATATCAAAATCTCTTTGTCGTATTCTTTGTTGATATTGGCTCAAGTCAATGGCTCTAAAATCCATTTTGATACCCACGCTTGCCAGGTTAGCTGCAAATGGCAGTATGATACGATCCGCCAGTTTACAGTAGTGAAGAAATGTAAATCGAAGAGGCTCATTGTCTCTATTTAACAATTGCCCCTGATGGTAGCGCCAGCCTGCATCTTTAAGTAGTTTGAGGGCTTCTCGGCGCTGAGTCGTTATGTTCCCGTCACCACGTGTTTTCGAAAGCTCGAAAGGTAAGGTATAAAATTGTTCTGGTAATATTGTTTGAAAAGGTCTTAATAACGCCCGTTCTCTTTCATCCGGTATGATTGGGGTATTGGCTTCATGAGCCGTAATAAAACTGGTGGTTCGGGTATAGGCGTTATGAAACAGAACTTTTGATGTCCATTCCCAGTCCAATAACATACTGATCGCCTTTCTGACTCTGCGGTCCTGAAACAATGGGGATCTCAAGTTAAAGGCAAAGAACCTTCTGCCATAGTGCATGTTATCAGGGATGTTTACCTTAGCGATTCTGCCTTGCTGCATGGCGGGAAAAGAGTAACCGGTCTGCCAGTTCTTGGCTTCAGCTTCATAGTGAATATCAATCTCTCCGTTTTTGAACGCCTGAAAGCTCACGTGCCTGTCCCGGTAAAAATTCAGGGTTACGCGGTCGAAATTATAGAGTCCTTTATTAACGGGTAAGTCTTTTCCCCAGTAGTCTCTGACTCGTTCATAGACAATGGATGAACCAGGTTTAACTTTGGCAATTCTATAAGGGCCACTGAGCAGCGGAGGAGTCAATGTAGTTAGGCTGAAATCACGAGTTTTCCAGTAATGTTGGGGGAGAACGGGTAGTTCACTGAGTTTGATAGGGAGAGCCTTTGAAGCAGACGGTTTGAGCTGGAAGTGAATGATGTGTTTATCTTCAATGGTTACGCGCTCAACCTGTTGGAGAATGGGTTTGAAGTTCGGGTGGCCCTGTTTTAACAGTATGTGGAATGAAAACTCCACATCTTCTGTAGTGATAGGGTGCTGGTCATGAAACCGGGCATTTTTTCTAAGTTTGAAGGACAGCTTATGTTGGCCTGGGGTGTAGGCAACAGCTTCAGCAATCAACCCGTAGGCGGTATTTTTATGGTCCATTGAGGGAGCGTATGCGCCGGTTCCAACCATCAGAGGCTCATTCAACTCGAGAAAGCCAAATCGAAACGTGTTATTTGCCGATGTTGGTGCGATGCCTCTGGCAGTATAGGGGTTCAGTGTATTAAATGTACCTAAAGCAGCCAGACGTAAATGTCCTCCTTTTGGGGCGTCCGGGTTGACGTAATTGAAGTGTTTGAAATCGTTTTTATAAAGGGGGGCGTCCATGATGGAAAGGTGGGGTTGCCACTGTTCATCAGCAGCGAGAAGTATCGTGCCTTGCATGAAAAGAAGTAAAAATAGCGTCAGTGGCTTCAATGATGCTTCCCGGTAATATTAAACCGATTCAATATAGCATCGACAGGGTAGTGTTTTACAGAGAGGGGTCAGACCCTTGAAATTAAAGGGTCTGACCGATCAGTGAATTAGTCGTATGCGCGCGTCACATCAACATAGAGAGTGAGCTGCTGTCCAGGCTGCAGGTATTTACTGTCAAAGGTATTCCAGTTTTTAATCTGAGCAATGGCAACATTAAATTTATCAGCAATACGTGACAGAGAGTCTCCGTTGCGGACTTTGTAGTTTACTTTACGTACAACACCGTCCTGAGCTGCGGGCGTTTTAGTCCAGACAACCAGTTTTTGACCTATACGAAGTGTGTCTCTGGGGGACATGTTGTTCCAGCGCGCCAGTTCCTTGATGCCTGTATTGTACTGATTGGCAATACTCCAGAAGCTGTCTCCGGATTTAACGGCATAATTCAGTCTGTGACGTCCTGTGCGCTGGGTGTTTTGTTTGGTGATTCTGCGCTGACTGGCTGTCAGAGCGTACTCTTCCCTGTCTTTTGCTGGGACAGGTATCAGAAGACTTTGACCCACCCGAATCAAATTGCCTTTCATTTTGTTAACTTCTTTGATGAGCTTGGGCTCAGTACGGAAGGTTTTGGCAATTTTAATCAGACTGTCTCCAGACTTAACCGAGTAGCGGCGCCACTGCATGCGTTTTTCAGCAGGCAGCTGAGCCAGTTGAGTGCGGAAAGATTCTGCTTTAGCAATGGGAACCAGAAGGTAATGTGGGCCTGAAGGAGGCGTTGACCAGCGATTAATCCCCGGGTTCAAGCGATACAGCTCATTAAGCGGTACACCAGAGAGTTTGGAGGCTCTGGCCATATCGAGCTGGCCACCGGTCTTCACCTTGGCAAAATAGGGTTTGTTCGGTATGGGCTTGAGCTTAATGCCATACTTGGATGGATTTCGAACAATCTTGCCCAGTGCAATCAGTTTTGGCACATAAGCTGTGGTTTCTCTAGGCAGGCTAAGATGCCAGAAGCGAGTGGATTTACCCAGCTTCTTGTTCTTGTTAACTGCATTCAAGACCCGACCGGGTCCGGAGTTAAAAGCAGCCAGGGCTAATTCCCAATCCCCAAACATCTTGTGCAGGCTGACCATGTAGTCCAGGGCCGCCTGGGTAGCGGAAACGACATCGCGACGACCATCGTACCACCAGTTCTGCTTCAAACCGTAATGTTCACCGGTTGCAGGCATGAACTGCCAGAGTCCGGAGGCACCTGCATGAGAGTAGGCAAAGGGGTCAAACGCACTCTCTATGACTGGCATTAAAGCCAATTCCAAAGGGATACCCCGTTTTTCCGCTTCCATTAAAATAAAATAGAAATAAGGACTGGCACGGTCTGAAACCCGGTTAAAGTAACCCTGATTTTTTTTGTACCAGCGCAGTTCTGCCAATACTCTGGGGTCATTATTATCAAGATTCATGGCCAAACCCCGGCGGGTTCTTTCCCAAAGATCCGTGGCAGGTTTTTCAGCTACTTGTTTTTTAACCGCTTTCTTGGCCGTTTTTCCTTTGGTAACTTTTTGCTCGGCCTTGGCAGGAGGTGTTGTGCCAGCGTCTTCCATAGAAAGACTCTGACAGCCTGTTAGCGTCAGTGCCAGTGTTGCGGCTCCTACTACACGCGCCAGAGTTTTAACCTCGGCTCCTGCAGGTCGGACAGATGTTTGTTCTGTAATCGAAGGTTCAGACATAAAAAGGTTATTTATCTAGAAGGAACACAGGTTTTATCGTCATTGAAAGCGATCCTTCCACTGACGCAAAGCACCAAACACTTCTGCCTCGCTAGACAAAGTTGTATCCGGGGCGTGCTCCTTAACTGCAGTAATGACGCTGTTCTGGTCAGTACGCATAAATGGATTAATGGTCAATTCCAGCTTGATTGTAGAGGGGAGACTTGGCCTGTGCTGTTGGCGAAGCTGTGTCACTCTATTCAGATAATTGTCAATGGAGTGATTCTCGGGTTCTACAGCCTTTGCAAAAGCCAGATTTGCCAGAGTGTATTCGTGTGTACAGTATATCCGGGTGTTTTCCGGAAGAGAGCGAAGCTTATCAAAAGAGCTCTGCATCTGTTCAGCGGTGCCTTCAAACAGGCGGCCGCAGCCTGCCGAAAAAAGGGTATCACCACAAAACATAAACGGGTCACCTTGATCAGGGATTGAAAAAAAGACGATATGATCGAGGGTATGTCCCGGAGTTTTTAAAATTTGAAAGTGTGTGTTCAGCACCGTGAATGTATCAGAATCTCTGAGCGGGTGCGTGATGGAAGTAATGGCTTCATTATCAGGGCCATAGACGGGTATGTTACGGTTTTTTGTTAATGCTTCTATACCGTTTGTATGGTCCCAGTGATGATGGGTAACCAGAATGCCAGATAGCTCAAGACCCCATGCTTCCAGTGATTGTTCAACAACAACAGCATCACCTGGATCGACAACCAGGCACTGTTGGCTGCTGTTTTCAGAGAGCAACCAGATGTAGTTATCTTGAAAAGCCGGAATGGCTCTAATCTGGATCATGGATGGTATTCTTCGTTTATGACAATTTTGTCTGTAATGTTCACAGCCATTCTAACGTCAAGATCTGTTAGAAACATCATTTTTTACAGACATTAAGTGTAAAGTCGGTACTATTTTCTTTACGATTGTTATCTGAAGATTACACAGATGCTGGTCGAATCCTGTTGCGCCAGATAAGATGTGTCATTGACCAGGACAACATTCTGGCTCGAGATTTTTGCTGAATTGACTACAGCATTCATGGAAAAAGCCTGATGCAACGGTTTAAAAAATCTACCAGGCCTGAAATGCCCCAGAGGCTTCAGGCTCTACAGGACTGGATGACCTCCGGTTCGGGAGAGTTTGTACTCAAGACAGAACGCAGCCTTATCGAGCATGAGTTAAACTATATCTTCGGTTATCATGCTGTGGAGTTATCTGTGTCTCCGACTGCAAGCCTTCTTTCAGGCTCTCAGGTCAGTCGAAATTTTCAGTTTCATCCTTTAATGACTGATCCCTCGTCTTCATTGCTGCTGGACCCTTATCACTGGCCAGTTACCCCGGGTAGTCTTGATCTCGTATTACTGCACCATATGGTTGAAGTTTCGGATCGCCCGCATCGACTTCTCAGTGAGGCGGGTAATACCATCATACCGGGCGGCAAGATGGTGGTCGTAGGCTTTAATCCTTTGAGTCTTTGTAATGTGAAGCGAATGTTACTTCCGAGTTATCGAAAGTTGTTCAGCGGCGTTCAGTTCATCAGTCCCAGTCGAATGAGGGACTGGTTAACGCTTTTGGGATTCAGTGTTGAGAAAGTTATTCATGGCGCGTATTTGTTTCCGGGCAATCCTTCGGTGAAGGGCATGGGAGCAGAACTGGTTGAACAGCGCTGTCATAATTGGACGCTGCCGTTTGGCAGTTTTTACATCATAGTAGCTACCCGGGAAGTGGCGGGCATGACACCCATAAAGCCCAGCTGGTCTTCCGTGGGTCAGCCCCTGGTCGGTAACCCGATTACCGGATCCAGTCGAGTAGGAGATAATCGTTGAGCAAGCTCGTTGAGCTTTTTACAGATGGTGCCTGTAAAGGGAATCCAGGTCCTGGAGGTTGGGGCGTGGTGTTGCGCTTTGGTACCGCTGAAAAAGGATTATATGGTGGTGAAGACGATACCACGAATAACCGTATGGAGCTGATGGCTGCTATTGTGGGCCTTGAAACACTGACCCGGTCTTGTGAGGTTCGTTTAACAACGGATTCTCAGTATGTCCGCAAGGGGATAACCGAGTGGATGTCAGGCTGGAAACGCAAAGGTTGGAAAACGGCCGCGGGAAAACCGGTAAAGAATCAGGACTTATGGGAGCGTCTTGATGCCCAGAATACTCGTCATTCGGTTGAGTGGTGCTGGGTAAAAGGTCATGCCGGACACCGGGAGAATGAAATGGCCGATGAGCTGGCCTGCCGTGGTGCTGAAGAGATTATTAAAGGTAAGAAGCAATGACCCGTCAGATCATTATGGATACGGAAACCACCGGAATCGATCCGTCTCAGGGGCACCGGATTGTTGAAATCGGTTGTGTAGAGATGATCGACAGGAAGCTGACCGGTAAGACTTATCACGTCTATATCAATCCTGAACGACATATGGACGATGAGGTTATTCAGATTCATGGCATTACCAATGAGTTTGTTAAGGACAAACCTTTATTTGCTGCGGTCGCCAATGACTTTCTTGAGTTTATCAAGGGGGCCGAGTTAATAGCCCATAATGCGCCGTTTGACGTCAATTTCCTTAACCATGAGTTGAAGTGGTTGGACTCAGCCCTGGGCCAGCTTGAGGATTACAGCAAGATAACAGACTCTCTGGCGCTTGCCAGAAAGAAGCATCCGGGCCAGAAAAATAATCTTGATGCATTATGTAAGCGATATTTTATCGATAACTCAGCCCGTACGTTTCACGGAGCGCTGCTTGACTCGGAAATACTTGCAGAAGTCTATCTTGCCATGACCGGTGGCCAGACTTCTCTTCTGCTTGGCGGCAGTGGCGAAGGAGGTGAGGACGATGCTTCTGTTATCAGACGTTTATCATCAGACAGGCCTGCTTTAAAAGTCATAAAGCCTACGGATGAAGAGCTGAAGTTTCATCATGAAAAACTGGAAAAAATTGGCCAGCAAGACTGGTAAAACTGTCCTCTCAGGGCGGTGTTACTGCTCTGCCTTTCGACTATACCCGATGCCTGAGATTAGTAGGTGATGGGTATAGCCGGTCTCACCGCTAAATATCTATAAAACCAGTCATAAAAAATCATTAAAGCCATTGTCTTTGAATTCTTTTAGGTGGCACCCTATGAAGAAGGCACCGTCCTAAGCCGTTTAATGGCCTAATTATGAGAGCAGTGACCCCCATGAATCAATATCAACCAGCAAGTGGATGGACACTGGAAGGAGATCTTGCTGATCGCTTTCTGATAATGTCCGGCCATGAGATTCTATTAACGCCTGATGGGAACTACCTTTGGCAAAAACAAGCCTGGATGGAAGGACTGGACGCGGTCAGAACAGGCAAGTTAGATGCCCACTCAGTATCAATAATACAAACCGACAATGTTCCAGCAGAAGGCACAGTAGTTAATGTGCGTCAGCTTATGGCCACTCAGCCCGCTGCAATGGTGGCATTTTACAGTCATGCCTCACAAATTTTGAGATCACAAAAAGATCATCGGTACTGCGGGTGCTGTGGTAGCCCATGCTCACCCCGAGTCGGGGAGTGGGCAATGGTTTGTTCAACTTGTGATATGTCTTACTATCCCAGGATTTCCCCCTGCATCATTGTTCTTATCCATAAGGGAGATGAAGTACTTCTTGTTCAGCATAAAAAGCATTTACGGAATACATCAATACACACAGTCATAGCTGGTTTTATCGAGCCAGGGGAAACAGCAGAAGAGGCTGTAGTTAGAGAGGTCAGAGAAGAGGTGGGTATAGAGGTTGGGCAAATAGAGTACTGTTTAAGTCAAAGCTGGCCGTTTCCACATGCATTAATGTTGGGCTTTCGCGCTGAATTCAAGTCTGGTGATATTTGCCTCGAAGAGGAAGAGTTAGTGAGTGGCGGCTGGTTCCACAGAGACAATCTGCCGGAGATACCGCCTCAATTCACAATATCACGGCAGTTAATAGATATTTAATATTATACAATCATATCTATAGTGGTATTTGAAAATATGCACCGTGCAAGTCTCAAGTTAAGAATAATAATGAAGGACTGATTGTAATCAGTCCGCATCTATAGCGTGATTATGTGCTTGTTTTAAGATCTGATTTTGCCGTTATATGAACGATTGCCTGCTCAAATTACCGAAGCCATAAAACAAAACGCCATTTTCAGGTATCCTTAGCCAGTCATATTAAAATTTATTGTGGGAGGCTCACTTGGAGTATCTGGCGGAATACGGCTTATTCCTTGCCAAAGTGGTCACATTTGTTGTGGCACTGCTGATCATCATTGTTGCTGCGGCTGCAATGGGACAAAAATCTAAAAAGATCAGTAAAGGGCATCTTGAAATCAAGAAATTGAATGAACACTATCAACATCTGAAAGATGAACTTCAGCATGCCATTCTCGACAAGGAAGGGTTAAAACAGCTGGCAAAGGATAAGAAAAAAGCTGAAAAAGAACATAAAAAGGATAAGGATAAAGACAAAGCATCGAAGCCACGTTTATATGTTCTCGACTTTCATGGTGATATAAAGGCTTCTGCTGTTAAGTCACTCCGTGAGGAGATAACCGCAGTACTGTCCGTTATTAATGATAAGGATGAAGTGCTTTTGAAGCTGGAGAGTGCCGGCGGTATGGTTCATGCCTATGGTCTGGCCTCTTCTCAGCTTCAGCGAATCAGGGATCGTGGTGTTAAGTTCACCATTGCTGTCGATAAGGTTGCCGCCAGCGGTGGTTATATGATGGCTTGTACTGCAAATCAGATTGTTGCAGCTCCTTTTGCCATCATCGGCTCCATTGGTGTCATGGCACAGCTACCCAATATCAATAAACTGCTTAAAAAGCATGATGTAGATGTAGAGCTTCACACTGCCGGTGAATTTAAACGCACACTTACCGTTCTTGGTGAAAATACTGATAAAGGCCGTGATAAATTCAAGCAGGATATCCAGGATACTCATGAATTATTCAAGGACTTCATCAAGGAAGAACGTGAACAGGTGAATGTAGAAGAGGTCGCTACCGGTGAGATCTGGTATGGCCGCCAGGCCATTGGCAATAACCTGATCGATCAGGTCATGACCAGCGATGAGTACATCTATAGCAAGGTCGATACTGTTGACATCATTCAGGTCAGCTATGAAGTGAAAAAAGGGTTGGCAGGAAAACTAGGCCTGGCTGCTGAAACAACCCTGGACAACACCGTTGGGCGAATCTGGGAAAGATTGTCTCAGCAGGGGCGTTATTTTTCATAGGCTACTGAGTAATTCCCCCATAAAAAAACCCGCTGTTCATGCGGGTTTTTTTGAATGTTTAAAACGTTATCAGTCTCTTCTTAACTTTTCCGACACAGCTATAGGCGACTCATAGTTAAACACCACGATGTAAGAAGAGATAATCAGAGTCAGGATCGCCGTGGCCTGTACCACATGAGCAGCAATCTCCCCCATCAGCATTTGTCCTGCCGCCAGTACCGCAATCAGAATAGAAAACTCACTGGTTTGGCCCAGTCTGAAACCAACTTCCCAGGCGGTAGATTTCTTTTCGTTTGCCCTGAGCAGAACGCCAAAAGTGGTCGGCTTCAGAATCAGGCAGATGGCGGTCATAACCATTGCGGGTAACCAGACCTCATCGAACAGACTCAGATTGAAGCTGGCTCCGATTGAGAAAAAGAACAGGACCAGAAAAAAATCCCTCAACGGTTTCAGGTTAATTGCAATATATTGCGAAATTGGGCTTGTCGCTATGCTGACTCCAGCAATAAAGGCTCCAATTTCATACGAGAGATTCAATGCGTGAGCCAGTTCAGCAAAACCCAGACACCAGCCTATGGCTAACAGGAACATATATTCATGGAAGCGATCGAAACGTGCCATTAAGGGTAACAGTGCATAGCGCACTGCAAGGAATGCAGCAGCGATAATCATAGGCAGGGCTGCAAGAGCCATCAAAACGTCCATTTTGCTGTTAGCGAAGCCACCGTCAAAATTGTAGAGCAGCAGCAACACCAGAATGGCCAGAAGATCTTGAAGAAGTAGGAGACTAACCAGAATTTCACCGGTATGTTTGTGATGGAGTACTGTGGTAGGCAGTAACTTAATGCCAATAATGGTACTTGAGAACATCATAGTGGCACCGGTGATAATGGCTTCCTTTTGAGTGAATCCAAAAGCCAGCCCCAGGCCGTATCCGGTTAAGGCAAATATTATGGAGCTGATTAAACCCACAGTAGCGGTTTTTTTTAGTAAGTGTCCCAGATGGCTAGGCTGCATATCCAGCCCCAGCAGGAACAGCAGAAATATAATGCCCACATGGGCAATATCATTCAAAAGTCCTGTGTCCGTCACCATTTCCATGCCATAAGGGCCAAGGAAAGCCCCCAGTACAATATAAGCGACCAGAAGGGGTTGACGGGTAAATAATGCAGCGGTAGCCAGTACCGCTGCACCACTGAAAATAAGAAAGAAAGAGAAGAGCAGGGAACCACTTTCCATTAGACGCGCCAAATAAATAATTGTTTATAAATATAGGGCTCTACCAGCCCTCATTTTGGATGAAGCTAAAAGATCAAGTATATACCTAAGCCATGGAATGCGGGTAACTCGTAGAGGTGTTGGTTTCTATTATTCTGTTTTTTATGCAATATGCGCTGGCGGAAAGAGGGGGCAGGGCTGTTGATCACAGCCCTGAGATGAACTTCTTACAATAAAAATGCCAATCTGCTAGGAGGCTGACCGAGAATAGCGTCCGAGCATAAAATTCAGTAGAACGAGTCAGCTTTTTCACTGAATTTGTGCGAATAGTTGACCTATTTAAGCAAATTCAGTGGAAAAGATGGCCGTTCTTTCTGGGTTTTAGGCCGGGCTGTCTATTCTCGGTCAGCCTCCTAGGCCTTGTAGCCACTTCCATACTTCTGGATCAGCCACAATTCCTGCTCATGGTTGTTTACGCTCTTTTTCGGTACAAAGGCTCAGGGTCATCACTGCTGCCCTGGTAGCGCAGTGTAAAAGTATCCAGTGCTTTAATCGCATCTTCAGCTTTCTGATCATCTCTCAGATAGTAGCTGGAGAAACCACAGCGTTTCATCATAAAGATCTGATCAACCAGAACATCACCCACAGCACGGATATCCCCTTTAAACTGATAACGATCTCTTAAAAGCTTACTCAGAGAGTATCCTCTGCCATCCATAAACTTGGGAAAGTTAATGGCAATTAACTCAAAGTTGGAGAGTTGCTCTTCATAAGCTTCCAGTTCATCATCGCTGTCAAGAAACAGGCCTATTGGCTGATCATGTTGTTGCAGTCTTTGCAAATGCTGATCCAAGTGCTTCGCCTGAACCAACACCGTGCCAGATGTACTTTCAACATCTTCAGAACCCAGTACCTGGTACTCTTCCTGAAAAACTTCGTTATTCTTAAGCAGCCTGGCCATACACTCGCTCCTTGAAAGGGGTTATACCAATGCGCTGGCAGGTATCGACAAACAGTTCGTCTTCATGTCGTTGGTCAATATAAACACTGAGAATTTTCTCAAGAACACTGGGGACTTCCTCTCGTTTAAAAGAAGGTCCAATGATCTTGCCCAGTGAGGCATCTTTAGAAGCAGAACCACCTACCTGAATCTGGTAATACTCAATGCCTTTACGGTCGACACCCAGAATACCTATATGGCCTACGTGGTGGTGTGCACAGGCATTCATACAGCCAGAAATATTCAGATCCAGTTCGCCGACATCGTGTAGATAATCAATATCATCAAATTTACGCTGTATTTCCTCTGCCAGAGGAATTGAGCGGGCATTAGCAAGAGCACAGAAGTCTCCGCCCGGGCAGCAAATCATATCAGTCAGTAAACCACGATTAGCAGTCGCCAAACCGATGGCACTGAGCTTTTCCCAGAGTTCGATCAAAGCGCTCTGTTCAACATCAGCAAAAATCAGGTTCTGTTCGTGACTGACTCGAAGCTCACCCAAACTGTATTGATCAGCCAGGTCTGCAATAATATCCAGCTGTTCTGCTGAAACATCACCCGGAGCATCACCTGTTGCTTTGAGTGTTAATGTGACAGCACAGTAGCCTGGTTTTTTATGAGGGAATACATTCTGCTTTAACCAGGATTGAAATCCAGCCGGGGCTTTCAGTGCCAGATCATTGAGATCATGATCATTAAGAGCCTGGTATTCAGGATCGATAAAATGTTGGCTGACACGCTGAATTTCAGTTTCCGGGAGCAGGGATGCACTCTCCTTGATTTGTTCCCATTCCGCTTCAACCTTTTGGCTGAATACTTCTGGCGTCATAGCTTTGACAAGGATTTTGATCCGTGCCTTGTATTTATTATCACGGCGCCCGTAGCGGTTATAGACCCGAAGTATGGCGTCCAGATAAGTCAGTAAGTTTTCTGGCTCAATCGACTCTCTAATAACGCTGGCCACCATAGGTGTGCGACCCAAACCACCACCAGCCAGTATCTTGAATCGAACTTCACCCTTCTCATTCCGAAAAGCATGAACACCAATATCGTGAACCATAGTTGCAGCACGATCTTGTTCAGAGCCGCAAACGGCGATTTTGAATTTACGGGGTAAAAATGCAAACTCAGGGTGGAATGTTGACCACTGACGAATAATTTCGCACCAGGGTCTTGGGTCTACGATTTCATCGCGAGCAACACCGGCAAACTGATCCGTAGTGGTATTACGGATACAAGCACCACTGGTTTGAACCGCATGCATTTCAACTTCTGCCAGATCGGCTAGAATGTCAGGCACCTGTTCAAGCAGAGGCCAATTCAGCTGAACGTTCTGGCGAGTGGTAAAGTGGACATAGCCTTTGTCGTATTTGCGAGAGATTTCTGAAATTCTTCTCACCTGATGGGTACTCAGCAGACCATAGGGAATGGCAACCCTGAGCATGGGAGCAAATCGCTGGACATAGAGACCATTTTGTAATCGTAGGGGTAAAAACTCGTCTTCTGCGATCTCACCGGCGAGGTAGCGTAGAGTCTGGTCCCTGAACTGACTCACTCTTTCGTCGACGATGCGCTGATCGTACTCATCGTATTTATACATGGGAATCATTTATTCTAATTGAGTTGGCGAGCTATTCAGAAATCTGTTTCATGCTCGATCCAGATTCCAGCCACGACCGGGAGTCCAAACGATACCAGTAAAAGGGGTTTTAGTAATAAAAAATTTATTTATATAACTAGATGAAAACAGCATATCTGTTCATTGAGCAGCAATAAAAAAACAGCTAACACACTATTTTATGTACGTTTATTGTGTCAGTTTGATGGGGCTTTCAATCGATAATAAAGGTTCAGAAAACCCTCTGTGAGTAGTTGCCTGAAGTTGGATAATCAGCTAGTTTGGTGTAACACTATCGAACGATTTAATGAGGGGATGAGAAATGGCTCAGGGAAAACCCATGAAAGACAGTACAGTAGATGCAATGGCTGCGATTTCAATCATATTTCTGATTGTGGTTACTGCTGTTTACTGGGTCAGTCAACAGTAAGATTACCCAACCTGACTGAGTACCAGCTTCACCACCAGCGCTAGTACCAGAATAAACAGAACGGTTCCTATCACTCCGGCGATAATGAAGTGCGCCGTACGCCCCTGCGAAAAATCTCTCTCTCTGTTTTTATCACTTTGCACGCCAAATGCCGATGCCAGAACACTTTGAAGCGTTGATAAAAAGCCTGTACCTTTTGCCATGAAAATTCTCTGATTAGAAAACCTCTCTCATCTTATTACATCCTTGAGCAGAAATCGCAAGTGATAAAATGAGAGAGGAAATTTCACGACACATGAATGAGAAAAATCACCTCAAGATCGTTGTATGAAAGTATATCTCAGCCAAAGTGATTAAAGTGGTGCCCGCCAGTGTCATTAAATATTTTGCATAACGATTACTGAACCCAGTCGCAAAAGCTTTACTGAAGGAATAGTTACTGACACTCATAAACACGGCTCCTCCCGTTAGTGCTGTATAGCGGGTAAGATCGCTCACCCCTTGGGCAACCAGATATTTATCGACACCATCCACCACTGCATAGCCGGCCCCTTTTATATAGTGTCCACCACAAACGGTCATCCCGAGCGCATTGAATGCTTTACCAATGGCGGCCTGCGTCATGGCTGATGGAATATATGAAAGGCCCGATGTTACTTTTTTAGCAGGCTCCAAGGCTGTTGCAGGAACAACAGTCATGTCCGCATCACCCAGTATCCGATGGAAAAACAATTGAATACAGCCACCATTAGTACTGATAGAGCAGGAAAGTAAATGATCAGCAGGGATAGCTTTTATAATATGGTTGGCGTAGTTATTACCTGTGTATGCTGAAATCAGTAATTTCGCTCCATAGGGTAGAGCGGTTACCACGCTGGTAAACAAAGAGGCTTTCATTTTTTTGAGATCAGGGTCGGTCTCGCTGACAAATACTTTTTGTGACGCAAGTTCATTAATAGTTTTGGTTACAATGTTGGCAAACAGCTTCCAGGCAAAAAACGTCCGTACATCAGCTTGTGTCATCTCCTTTTTATTTAGAACGAGATTATCCCAGTAATATTTGTAAGTGACATAAACCGCAAGAGCGAGAGAGTATCCTGAAGCATCTACCTGAGGGGAAACAATGACAAGATTATGATCTTTGATTAATGCAGGTAATGAGTCACCTAATGCAAGAACTTCTGCCAGAACCTGGGTGTTAGCAAAATGTCCATAGTAACCGGCACCAGTATTAATCGGGCCAGAATAGAAAAAAAGAGCATTGAAAAGATCCAGTAGAAGAGGTAACGACTTACCAGAGTAGTAGACAATATTATTCAGTAATACCAGGTTGTCTCCATTTTCCTTGTTCTGATAGACGTGAACTTTTTTTAGCCAGTCTGGATCAAGTTCCGGTAGCTCGGTTTCTCGTAGGGTATCTAGAGTGTTAGTCGTTTGTGAAACTGATAGGGAAGGGCTTGGGCATGGCATGTCTGCACTGCAGAATGAATTATTTACAACATCGTTTGAATCGGAACTTGCTTCATTTGTCTGATCAACTTCAGGTAAATCATGAGCTACTGATGGCCTCAGTCCCAGAATAACCTTAAAACGCTTGATCTCAACAGGGTTTATTAACTTTGGATCTTTATCAAATAGGTGAATCTCAATTTCACACTTTCGAGTTTGCTGGTTACAAGGCGCCCGAACCTCATAGCGCAAGTTTCGCTCCTCGAGTTGTCGGGGTAAAGCAATCTTAATAAAACTCTCAACATCTTCGGAGTACATGTCAGGCAACTCAGTGATAATGGGCGTTGCAGAGTCATCTTGTGTCTCCGCATGTGTACTGAAGTGCTGTTGAAACCAGGCTCCATCAATATTCATCTGCTTTTCAAGACCCAAGCCCGGATCAGGTAATAATGTGGGGGCAAATAAAGGAATACTGTCACCCAGACTGGATTCTGCGACACAGTGAGGAGTGATATATGTCAATAAAATCAGAACACAAAACGTCTTGACTAGTGATCGCATGGAGCATCCTTTAAATACAATTCCGCTTAAATGTTTTTGGACCTGTTACTCAATAATATTTTTATCAACCGGCGCTCTTGAGCTACACCGATAATTATAAGTGCCCATAACAGTATGACCGAGCGCCAGAATTTTACCTGCAACAGGGAATGAGTGGGCTACCAATGCAGAACCCCCTTCGTAGAGCATTATCAATCCAGCCCCGTGAAAGATGTTCGTCATATGAAGCCCTTTAGCAATATAAAGATTGATATAGAGTGAACCTGCGGTGAAAGTCCCTCCCAGAGTCAAACCTGCCACATCTTTTGCTAATGGATGTTCAAAAAGGTTCCGACCCGCTGTTATTGCCATTTCAGTACCGACCAGACCAGAGGCTTCTGCTGCGTTTGTCAGTAAAACTGAGGGAAGTCCACTGGAATATTTCAACAATGCTAAACCCGTTATCGAGGCCACTGTGACAGACGCGATCCCTTTACAGAAAACCAGCTTTTCAGAGTCAAGATAATTGGCGTAGGGTAAAAGTTTATCAAAATTGGCCATGCAATAATTTTCAAGAGAGCCAATACTTTCGTATGCAGCACTGATCATGAGTCCTGCAGAAAGCGACACATGGTAGTATTTCTTGCCAATATATTGAGCCATTGAACGGGAGAATCTCTGGATAGCCTCGGGGTCGATACCTTTCATGGCTTCAGAGTTAAGAAGGCCTGTATTGACCACACCCGCCAGCGCAAGGGTATAAATAACGGTTACATCTCTGGAGGCAGCAGCAGTCGCCTCATGATTTGTATAGCCTTTGCTCAGATAGTCATTCTTGAAATGGGTTCTCAGGGCTGACGCCATATTACTGGTAAAACCAATAGATTTGGCACCAATGGCGAAGTTTTCGGCAAAATTAACGCCAGGGCCGGGGGACGGGTAATGAACATTGTAATAGTCCATCAATAAATTCAGGCCAGCAAATGTCAGGCCTGTCATGGCGTACCCTGCAGCAGGTTCCTCTTTGTACAATTGAGTATTATTACTGCCAACCGTTGCTATATGATCAGCTCTCTTTTCCACTTTACGAAATTCTGCAGCCGGTAAAGCATATTCATTGGTATAACCAGTTTGGGGAATTGACCAGGTAAGAACAACGATCAGATTCAAAAGAAAAAGGGGCTTATGCGAATATTTATCAGGATTGACACCACCTGGCATGGCATAGGTAATCAGGGTGGCAGGAATGGCGAAGGCACCAAATTTAAGCAGTGGTGTTAATGCTGCATTATTAAAATCATCGTAATTCTCCTGATAATCCTTACAGAAAAACGGCTCTTCTTGCTGCACAAGAGTGACATTTTGTGGGGGGAGAGTGTCAGATGTATTGGTAGATTTTTCAGACTGGAATAAACCAAAGAAATAGGCGTGGGCTTTAAGTGGTTGAATAATCAAGATCAACATCAGCAAAAAACACAAAGAAAGAGAGCACTGAGTCGATCGAGTAGCCATATATACACCTGAATTATATAAGTTTTTAATAACTCCCTGTTTTTTTCTAAATCCTTCGGAGAAATTATTATAGTGTCTACTTGAATAACTATGAGTTCATTTTTGTATCAGATTGAAATTAATAGACCTATTTTTATTATATAAAAATCTGTTTTTATAAGTGTATATGGCAGGGCAGAACAGAGCGGTTGGGGGAGGTGATAGAGCAGCCCATACTTCTGGACTGCTCTTGGTGTCTGTTTAGATCTAAATTGCTTATGTCCGAGTGATGATCTGGTTCAGATGAGGTTCTTCTCAGACTGCTGCATGGGCGCCAGTGGGCCTGTCAGAATAACAATATCATCATGTTCAAGAGCATCAACGTCTTCTGGATCAAGACTCTGACCACCCCGTTTGACTTCAACAACAGAAACTTCTTTTTCCAGGGGGAGTTCGCAGGGATTCAACCCTTCACAGGTGTTACCCCGACAAACATTCACCGCATGCCTCAAAGAAGTCTCTTCACTGTCAGCCATGACATCTTCATAACCGGGGTAGTAACTGTTGAGAATGTCATAGTGTTGTTCTCTGGCCGTGCTGATTTTGCCTCTGACCTGGTTTCTATCCATTCCCAGCATTAACAAGACATGTTTGACAATCAACAAGCTTGATTCAAGTACTTCCGGTATTACGGCAGTGGCACCAGCATCTTTGAGAGTCGCTGTCAGGCTGTCATCCCGGGTTCTGACCAGAATCGGAATATCATGGTAATGAGAGCGCACGGTTTTAACGATTTCCAAAGCATTTTCACTGCGATCGATACAAATAATGACCTGCTTCGCCCGTTTCAGTCCAACAGACTCAAGCAGCTCAAGGCGACGACAGTCACCGTAAAATACCGGTTCTCCCGCCAAACCCGCTTCATGTACATGAAGTGGGTCATCATCCACCGCGACAAATGCCAGTTTTTCCTGTCCAAGAAAACGGCTGATGGTCTGTCCTACACGGCCATAGCCACAAATCAGAGTGTGTTGATTGATATGGGATACCTGTTGCTCAATATCACCCTGATCAATCTGAGACTGTATCGCTTCCTGCTTTTTATAGAGGAAATTGACGATTCGACTGCTGTTTCTGATAAGCAGCGGAGCCAGAATCATAGACAATATGGTAATGGCAAGGACAACCGAAGCTCGTTCGCCTCCGGTCTGTCCATATTGCGTAGCTAAAGCAATCAGTGCAAAGCAAAATTCACCGCCCTGGGCCAGAGCCAGACCAGTTTTAAGAGAGGTACTTTTTTTCTCTTTGAGAATTCTGGCCAGAAGTGTGATGACACCCAGTTTGAAAATGACCAGTCCGGCAGTACCCAGAATGATGGCAGGCCAGAATTTCAGCAGAATATTTAAATCCAGCATCAGGCCAACCGACACAAAGAACAGACCCAGAAGGATATCCCTGAATGGGCGAATATCTGCTTCTACCTGATGTTTATAATTGCTTTCTCCCATCATCATGCCAGCAATGAATCCACCCAAGGCCATGGATAGACCAAGAACATGGGTTAACCAGGCTGCCATCAAGGCAATCATCAGCGCCGTGAGTACAAACAGTTCTTCAGAGCGGGCCCTGGCCACTTCATTAAAGATCCGTGGAAGCACCCATTTACCAATAGCCATCATGGCCAGTACAAACAGCAGCCCTTTAACCATCGCCATACTGATGGTTGTTAAAACAGATTTGTCGCCGGCACCTGCTAGAGCGGGCACCAGAATCAGGAAGAGGACCGCAGCAATATCCTGAAAAAGAAGTACACCAATAGCCATTTGTCCCTGGCGACTTCTGATTTCATTACTCTGGGTCAGCTCTTTGGAAACGATAGCCGTGGAGGAGAGCGCCAGAGCGGCCGCCACTATCAAGGCTTCCTTGACCGGAGTTCCCACCACCAGCAATGCGGCAAATATTCCTGCCCCGCACAGCATGACCTGGACACCCCCAAGCCCAAAAACCTCCCGTTTCATGGACTTGATTCGTTTCATCGAAAATTCAAGTCCCAATGTAAACAGCAGGAATACAACGCCTATCTCAGCCAACAGGCTGATATCAAAGCTATAGTCAATCAAGCCGGTTGCAGTGGGCCCTACCACAATGCCTACTGCCAGATAGCCAAGACTCTCCGGTAAGTTCAGGCGATGAAACAGCGCAATGGCTCCCACAGAGAGAGCCAGAATTAACATCAATTGATTAAAAAAGGTAAAGTCCATCGTTTATCAGACCTGGTTATCTTTATTGGACTGGAAGAAATTCATTAGGGGGCCTGCTCAATAAAGCAATGAGACAAGCTCCATAAATCTGTGCAAGCTGGTACAATTGTACTCGACATAGTCTCCCGCTGTTCAGGAAAACTTGTGCTGCACTTATCTCTCTATACCACATCCGGTTGCCATCTGTGTAATCATGCCGAGGAATTCCTTAATATTCTCGGCCAACATCCCCAACTCCATAGTCAATTCCAATGGTCTTCGGTAGAAATCAGTGAATCAGACGCCCTGATCGAGCGTTATGGTGTGAGAATTCCGGTAATAGGCACTGACAACGGAGACGAAATAGGCTGGCCATTTGAAATGGAGCAGCTAGGTGAATGGATCTATAGCTGTCTGGTTCAAAAGAGCCAGTAAAAGTAATGTGTTCTAGGATTTTTATGGCAAATTCAGTATTCTGAAGATAAAGGAAGGACGATAAGTCCTATGGTGCTCTAGCGGGTTCCGAAAGGCAATGTAAAAGACTTGTTCGCATCTTCCTATGGACTCAGTCATTTCAGCATTGATGGATCGTATGTCTAAACCCTTTGAAAACATCTCTGATAATCATGAAAAGCTGATGAAGCTGGCTTCAGTCGCGTCTGTTGCTACCGCCGCTATCCTGATTATTGTCAAAATTGCCGCCTGGTTTATGACCGGGTCCCTGAGTGTTCTGGCTACACTGCTGGATTCAGTGATGGATGTGATAGCTTCTATTATCACTCTGGTCGCCGTAAAAATTGCCCTTGAACCCGCTGATGAAGAGCATCGATTTGGCCATGGAAAAGCTGAATATCTTGCAGTGCTGGCTCAGTCAGCATTTATATCAGGCTCAGCCATCATTCTGTTTCTCAGTGCTATTGACCAATTGTTAGGGGAGGGCAATAGCATCGACAATGAGTCAGTAGGCATGACTGTCATGCTGTTCTCAATTGTCGCAACTCTGATGCTTCTGGCCATTCAATCCTATGTAGTGAAAAAAACCGGGTCAGCAGCTATTGCTGCAGACTCCATGCATTACCGGGTTGATTTGCTCACCAATGTGTCCGTCATTATTGCGCTCTATGGTGTCAGTCAGGGCTATTTCTATCTGGATCCAACTTTTGCACTGTTGATTTCTATTTATATGTTGATCAGTGTTGGGAAGATGGCCTGGGATGCGGCACAGCAGCTGATGGACCATTCACTGCCAGAACATCTGGTACACAAGATCGAGAGTATTGTACTTGCCATCGAGGGTGTCAGAGGTATTCATGAGATGAGAACCCGTATTTCGGGCCGGGTTCCCTTCATTCAGATGCACATTGATCTTAATGGTGATCAGAGCTTGCGAGAAGCCCATGATATTGGCCAGGCAGCGGAAGATGCCATCATGGAATTTCTACCCAACGCCGATATCATTGTTCACCTTGATCCAGATTGAAAAAATGCGTGGCCGTCTCTGAGGTCTCTTTAGCCACTAGCTCGATTGTTTTGCCTGTTTGTTCAGCAATGGTTTTTACCACCCAGGACAAATAGGCAGGCTCATTTCTTCTGTTCTTTGGCTTTTTATCCATGCTTCTGGGTAAAAGCCAGGGCGCATCGGTTTCGATCATCAATCGGTTGGCTGGAATATCCTTTAGCAATGGGTGTAGGTGAGTACCTCGCCTTTCATCACAGACCCAGCCGGTAATCCCTATGTGAAGATCCAGATCAAGGTACTGATACAGTGCTTTCTTGTCGGCAGTAAAGCAGTGAACAACCAATCCATTGAGCTGATCTCTGAACTCTTTGGCAATGGCCACAAAACGATCCGCAGCATCACGTTCATGGCAGAATGCTGGCAGCCCGGTTTCAACAGCCAGTTGCAATTGTTGCTGGAAGACTTCTTCCTGAACAGGTCTGGGAGAAAAGTCCCGGTTGAAGTCCAAACCCATTTCACCAGCGGCTACCACTTTTGGGACTAAAAGCAGCTCCTTGAGTGTCTTGTAACAGCTGGTTGTGGCATGTTTGGCATCATGTGGATGAATGCCAGCAGTGGAATAGCAATATTCAGCGTATGTTTGGGCTAATTCCAATGCTTGTTGAGACTCGTCAACAGAGGTGCCAGTGAGAATCATTGTACTGACACCGGCTTCAACAGCACGCTCAATAACAAGGTCACGATCCTTGGAAAATTGTTTATCGGTCAGGTTAACACCGATATCAACCAGATTAGGCTGCATAATACCTCGAAGTTCTGGGTAAAAATCTGATACATTCTCTCCAAAATCCGGTGGGCATGGCAATCATGCTGTTCGCTCAATGTGTAAAATCGTTCGTGAGATTGTGATGACTCATTCTTTATCTGTTTCCCATCTTGCTATTCATCCTGTTAAATCACTCAAGAAGATTTCAGTGGAGCAGGGAGTCATCGATCACATGGGATTTGTTAATGACCGTCGTTGGATGGTCGTTGAGCCCAATGGTAAATTCATGACTCAGCGGCATTATCCAAAAATGGTGCTGGTTTCAGCTGTTCCAAATAATGAAGGTCTGACACTGTCCGCACCAGGTATGTCTGATTTAGTCGTTGAAGATCCAGAACAACAGCCTACCACCTCCGTAAATAATGTTGTCGTCTGGAACGATACACTCAAAGCTGTGGACGCGGGCAATACCGTTTCCCAATGGCTCAGTGAGTTTCTGGGTGTATCTTGCAGAATGGTAAAGTTTTCAAAAGAGGTTCAGAGGCAGGTTGATCTTCGTTTTGCCAGTAAAGGTGACAGCACCGGTTTTGCTGATGGTTTTCCCTTCCTGCTGACAACAGAAGCCTCTTTGCAGGAACTTAACAGCCGGTTGTCGTCTCCGGTTACTATGGATCATTTCAGGCCCAACATTGTTATCCGGGGAGCAGAAGCTTACGCAGAAGATACCTGGAAAAGAATCAAAATTGGCGACGTTGTTTTTCGGGTAGCCAAACCGTGCAGTCGTTGTGTTATGACAACCGTCGATCCCATGACAGGAGAAAAAACAGGCAAAGATCCTTTGATGACACTGTCACGATATAGAAAAACAGAAATGGGTGTGATCTTTGGACAAAATCTGATTCATGAATCGGAAGGTAAAATTCGACTGGGTGACAAGATCGAGATCATCGAATAATAATAAGCTTTAGAAAGTCGACATAGGCTCTTGATATAAGAGGCTATTATTCCACTCAGCCACTAAGGATTTGTCTTGAAATCACTTCCCGGTTAAAACATGAACTCCGTTCACCCTGAGCCTGTCGAAGGGTAGTGGCTCTGGGCTTCGATAGGCTCAGCCCGAACGGGGGCGGGTCAAATAAGAAGGTTATTTACGGACTATTCCTAAACGTCAAATTCCACCCAAAGTGGCGCATGGTCAGAAGGTTTCTCCAACCCTCGGATATCGTAATCAATTCCGATGGCCTTGCAGTGTTTCATCAAACAGTCCGTAGCAATAACACCGTCTATACGCAGTCCGCGTTTCGGTTCACGATCAAATCCACGACTGCGGTAGTCAAACCAGCTATAGAGTTCTTCACTGCTCTTTTCGGAACATACCCGGTAACAATCAGTGAAGCCCCAGGCCAGAAGACGGTCAAACCATTCTCTTTCTTCCGGCAGAAAACTGCATTTTCCGGTTCTTAGCCAGCGTTTAGCATTATCAGGACCAATGCCAATATCAGTATCAGTATGGGAAATATTAAAATCACCCATCACCAGTAAGGGGTGATCCGGTGAATAGTCTGTTTCCAAAGTGGTCATCAGATCCCGATAAAAATTTTGCTTGGCAGGAAATTTGGTAGGGTGATCACGACTCTCTCCCTGAGGGAAATAACCATTAATCACAGTAAAGGACTGACCACTCTCTGTCTGGTAGTCTGCTGTGATCAGCCGCCTCTGAGCATCAGGAGCATCGGACTTAAAGCCTTTCTCAACCCTGACGGGCTTTCGACGACTCATCAAGGCGACACCGTAGTGTGTTTTCTGCCCAAAAAACTCGACGTGATAACCCAGAGCCTCGATGGCAGCAACGGGGAAGTCCTCATCAGTCACCTTAATTTCCTGGAGTCCGATGACTTCAGGTTGATGCTTTTCAATCAGGGCTTTGAGCTGATGCAGGCGAACGCGGATTCCATTGACATTGAATGTAATGACTTTCATGACCTTGAAACGGCTTCCTTAGGGGGTATGAGCTGCATCATAGCTGAAAAGTGCAGGTGTTTTAAGTTACAGCAAGCTCTGGAAAGGGACCTAAGGTCAGAGAAGTGCAAAGATTTCGCCCTTTACTTGCTGCTGACATGTCAGCTTCTTTATAGTGGCCTCTACAGAATCGTACAAGGTCGTACGACATCATAAGAACGATCACGACACATTGCGAACACTCTATGCCTGACATAAATCGATCCTGGGTCCTAGCTGGAGGAATGGCGGGGCTTTTAGGAGTCTATCTGCTGACAGCGGACGTAACCTCCATGTCTGATACCAGCAAGTCATCGTCTCAAACTGAAAAGTCTCCTGAGCAGGAACTGCCACAGGAAATACTCCTGGCAAAAGTAACAGCCAGAACCTTTCCTGTTGAATCCATCTACCGAACTCTGACTCTTTTTGGCGAAACCCTGCCTGACCGGACGGTAACCATCAGTGCAGAAATCCCGGCCAGGGTCGTCTCTGCAACGAGCCAGAAAGGGCAATTCATAAAACGTGGCGAAACCATTGTAAACCTGAGAGAGGGGGCTTTACCCGCTCAAATTGCGACGGCCAAAGCCCGAGTCAGGAAAGCTGAACTGGATTATAACTCAGCGCTGTCTTTGAAAAGTAAAAACCTGATTGCCGAAAATGAGCTGCCTCAGCTTGAAGTCGCATTAAGTGAAGCGCGTTCTGAGCTTTCCAGACTCGAAATAGACTTTGCCAATACAAAAATAAGTGCGCCGGTAACAGGCATATTAAATGATCGCTTTGTTGAACAGGGTGATTATATTGAAATGGGCAAACCCGTCGCAGAAATACTCGACCTTGACCCTCTGGTGGTTTCTGTTGATGTTCCCCAAACACATATTGCTTCGGTGACTTTGGGTGATCATGCTGATATCCGGTTTGCTTCTGGCCAGACAGCTGAAGCACAGGTCCGCTATATTGCACGACTTGCAGAGTCAGGTACCCGCACCTTTAAAGTAGAACTCAGCCTGCCTAATAGAGCCATGGAAACACCTGCAGGCCTCAGTGTTGAAGCAGAACTTAAACTGTCGCAAGTACAAGCTATCAAGGTTTCACCGGCATTATTAAGCCTGAATGAAACCGGCAGCCCGGGTATTAAATGGGTCGATGAAAAGAATAAGGTACATTTCACGGCCGTAGACATTGTGAAATCTGAAGCCAGCGGTTTATGGCTGACCGGTATTCCTACTCATGGGAGACTGATTACCAGAGGTCATGGTTTTGTCCGGGAAGGGGACCAGGTAATTGTTGAATCCGGGCAGGCCCTTGCCGTTCAAGCTGACAGGGTTGCAGGGGAAGCACCATGAGCAGTCTGATAGGCCTGTCATTGAATCGCAGTCGTACGATTCTGATGATGTTTGTCCTGATTCTGGTTTCAGGTATGCTTTCATATCTGACCATTCCCAGGGAGTCTACTCCCGACATTCCTATTCCTTATGTGTATGTCTCGGTTAGTTATGAAGGCATTTCTCCAGAAGACTCTGAACGACTTCTTGTTTTTCCCCTGGAAAAAGAGCTGCAGGGCCTTGAAGGGGTTAAAGAGCTTTCTGCAACGGCAGCACAGTCCCATGCCTCAGTGACATTGGAGTTTGATGCCGGCGTTAAATTGGATAAGGCGCTGGCGGATGTTCGGGACAAGGTCAATCTGGCTAAAAGTAAATTGCCTGACGGTACCGATGAACCGGTGATTAAACAGATCACCATGGCCAGCGAAAATCCGGTTATTACGGCCATTCTTTCTGGAGATCTGCCAGAAAGAGCCATGGTCAGGATAGCGAGAGCTTTGAAAGATGAGCTGGAAGCTCAAAAAGCCATTCTTGAGGTTGAAATTGCCGGTGACAGAGAAGACGTAGTCGATGTCATTATCGACCCTATGAAACTGGAAAGTTATGGTCTGGTTCCCGCCGATGTTATCAATCTTGTATCACAAAACAATCAGCTGGTTGCTGCAGGCAGTATGGATACCGGACAGGGTAGCTACTCTATCAAGGTGCCTGCGGTGTACAAGACGCCAGCAGATATCCTTTCGCAACCCGTAAAAGTTGAAGAAAACCGGGTAGTGACTTTTGCAGATATCGCTACAGTTTTAAGTACTTTCAAAGAGGGCGGAGGTTATGCGCGGCTTAATGGTGAAAACAGTATTGCTCTTGAAATTAAGAAGCGTCCCGGTGAGAACATTATTGAAGCCATTGAAACGGCTCGCTACATCATTGATCAGGGTGTTGGATCAGGTCCTGAGACATTAAAAGTCGATTATGTAGGGGATCAGTCAGAAGAAGTGAAGATGATGGTGACAGACCTTCAAAATAACGTACTGTCAGCCGTCATTCTTGTTGTTGTTATTATTATCGGTGCTCTTGGTGCTCGCAGCGCGTTTCTGGTGGGTATCGCCATTCCAGGCTCGTTTCTCTCAGGTATCCTGATCTTGGGTATCATGGGGTTGACCATCAACATGGTCGTACTTTTCTCATTGATCATGGCCGTCGGCATGCTGGTTGATGGTGCCATTGTTGTTACTGAATACGCTGACAGGAGAATGGGGGAGGGGATTCATCGTAAACAGGCCTATCTTGAAGCCTCCAGAAAAATGGCCTGGCCGATTATCGCTTCTACGGCAACGACTCTGGCTGCTTTCTTCCCTCTGATGTTCTGGCCCGGGACCATGGGCGAGTTTATGAAATTTTTGCCGTTGACTCTGATTGCTACTCTGGCTTCATCTCTGGCTATGGCTCTCATTTTCATCCCGACTATTGGCGCAATGATAGGAAAGCCAAGGGTGTTGGCTGCTAAAGAAAAAATGTCCATGAGCGCCATTGAGTCAGGCGATCTGAATCAGGCAGAAGGCTTTATCGGACGTTACATTTCAGTACTCAGCAAAGCCATTGACCATCCTGGTAAGGTATTAGTGTTTACCTGTATGACGGTAGCGCTGATTTTTACGTTATTTATGAAAACCAGTCGTGGCATAGAATTTTTTCCGGATGTAGACACCAATGCCATTGTCATCACGGTCAAAGTTAATTCGGGCAACCTCTCTGTTGATGAGAAAGATACTCTCCTGGAGAAGATCGAATTGAAGCTTATGGACTTGCCTGGCATGGAAACGCTCTACGCAAGAACAGGCGACAGCCAGATTGTAGGAACATTGAGGGTTAATCTGGAAGACTGGCAATACCGGGATACGGCTCTTGCCATTGCACAGGATGCAGAACACAGACTCAAGGGATTCTCTGGTCTTGATATCGCCGTTGAGCGAGTGAAAGATGGCCCTCCCACCAGTAAGCCTCTGGAACTGGTTGTACGGGCAGATAATCTCGATACCTTATACGATGCCGTCGGCAAATCGCGGCAAGTATTGGAAAATCTGGGGACCTTCACGAATATAGAAGATTCTGGTCCGGCACCGGGTTATGAGTGGCGCCTGAGCATCGACCGGGCCGAAGCTGCCCGCTATGGAGCTGATGTAGCAACCACGGGTAGCATGGTCAGAATGGTTACATCGGGATTAACCGTTGGTTCTTACAGGCCCGATGATGCTGATGATGAAGTCGATATACGCATTCGATACCCTGAAACTGAACGTCATCTGGAAAGTATTGATACTCTTCGCCTGATGACATCTACCGGCCTGGTACCCATTGATAACTTTACCGAGCGAGAAGTCAGTACCAAGCTCGATAACATCAAACGAGTAGACGGAAAACGTACCATTACTCTCTCTGCCGATCTGGTAGAGGGTGAGTTACTTTCACAGCAACTCCCGATACTGACAGAAGCGCTGTCTGCTGCAGAAATAAGCAGTGATGTTAGCTTCGACTTCAAGGGTGAAGAAGAAGACCAGAAAGAAAGTGGACTGTTCCTGATCAAAGCTTTCAGTGTTGCATTATTTATCATGACCATGATCCTGGTGACACAGTTTAATAGCTTTTATCAGGCTGCGTTAATCATGTCTGCCGTCATACTGGCAACAGGCGGTGTTTTCCTGGGGCTGATGATTACCGATCAAAACTTTGGGATCGTTATGTGTGGTATTGGCATCATTGCGCTGGCAGGTATTGTTGTAAACAACAACATTGTTCTGATCGACACGTTCAACAGTTTGAGGAAGGAAGGTTACGACACCAGAGAAGCTGTTCTCAGAACCGGTGCCCAGCGGCTTAGACCCGTTATGTTGACCACCATCACCACAGTATTAGGGCTGATGCCCATGGTGTTATCCGTCAATATTAATATGTTCAGCCATTCTATAGAGATTGGAGCACCGTTCACCCAGATGTGGAATCAGCTAGCCACCTCGATAGCCGGAGGGCTCAGCTTTGCGACGTTGCTGACACTGGTAGTCACTCCTTGCTTGCTGATGATCTCTGGAAAGTGGCAAACCAAAAGCGTTCAATAATAAAAGACCGGGACCTGACTTATTATGTTGAGTTTTGTCCCGGTTACTCAACACAATCTATTGCATCGAGGTTGGTGGCAGGGCCAGGGAACTACAGATTCAGGTATCTCTGCATACAAACGTAGGGCGGGATAAGGAAACCTAAAGGCTATAAGAGATGCATAACCATCTTAATTACCGATTTAACATAATATATATTATGCGCAATATAGTGTTATTAAAAAGCCGGATCTAAACACCGGCTTCTTAGGCGCATTATAATCAAGCTTCTGAGTCTGCTGCTTCCAGGGACTCTTCATTTACTTCGATTTCTCGAACCGTCTTGCTCTCTGCTTTATAGATATTCTCGTAGCAATAATTAGTAGCTTCTATGTAGCCTTCAATGCTACCGCAGTCGAACCGTGCGCCTTTGAACTTGTATGCAAGTACCAGACCTTTCTGACATTGCTCACGCAAAGCGTCGGTGATCTGGATCTCTCCATTTCTTCCTGGTGCGGTATCTCTGAGGATATCGAAGATATCAGGCGTCAGAATATAGCGTCCAATGATGGCCATATTACTGGGTGCTTCACCTTCAGCAGGCTTCTCAACCATGTCTTCAACACGGTACAAGCCGGGCTTAATCATTTCGCCGCTGATGACACCATATTTGTGAGCTTCTTCAGCAGGTACTTCTTCAATAGCCACAATACTGCAGCGGAATTGTTTATAGAACTCTACCATTTGAGCCAGAACGCCATCGCCTTCAAGGTTAATGCAAAGATCGTCAGCCAATACGACACCGAACGGTTCATCCCCGATCAGTGTTTCACCCGTCAAAATAGCATGACCCAAACCTTTCATCTCACGCTGACGTGTATAGGAGAAAGTGCATTCATCCATTAATCCACGGATACCCGACAAAGTTTCTTCTTTTGCGGTTCCCTGGATCTGGTGTTCCAGTTCGTAATTGATATCAAAATGATCATCCAAAGCACGTTTGCCACGACCTGTAACGATACAAACTTCGTGCAATCCGCTCTGCAGTGCTTCATCCACCCCGTATTCAATCAGAGGCTTATTGACGATGGGCATCATTTCCTTGGGCATGGACTTTGTTGCTGGCAAGAAGCGTGTTCCGTAACCAGCTGCAGGGAAGAGACATTTCTTGATCATGGGTTAATTATGGCCTTACTTGTTTCAAAGCGTAACAGCTATGTTACTTTTCTAATAAAAATAGACGACCTGACTCTTAAAATTTGCCAGATCAGTATAAAACTGTCTAATATTTGTTCTGGTACCTCTATTGTTGCACCCGTTGTGCAGTAGGCTCTAGAGGCTGGCGAATAATAAGTATACGACGCCTTGAGCTCACAGCGTACCTATAACCTAACTAAAAGGTAGATTAATAATGACACTAAAAGGTCTGATTAAACTCACCCACCTCCTTCAGGAATATCCGCTCACCATCATACAATGGCAAATTCTGCTGGTAGTGGCTGAAAACCCAGGGGAAACCATCACTGACCTGGTGAATGCTGAAAAACTGACTTGTGGCACTCCCAGCGATATTGCTGTCAGCGTAAAGCGTCTGGGTGAAGGCCGTCATGACCGCCCGGGTCTGGGGCTGATCAAGAAGGCTCAACATGAAGACGATGGTCGATATTTCAAGCTGACCTTGACTCCAAAAGGCAAAAAGCTGGTCGAAAAAATTAAATCCAAAGCACGCTATATCAAATGAGGCACCCTTTTGGGCTCAGGAATGCTGCTAACTGGTGTTGTTGCTAGTACGGTTTTCCCAGCTTGAGCCCTGATTGCGGTTCTGGCCGCGTTATAGCTTTGGTAGTTCCACTGGATGGAGCTGTTGTACCTGCTTCAGGGTTCTTTTCCTAACACCCTCAAATTCTCTCAATGAGAGTGGCTTCTTTTTATTCCATTCAGTGTCATTAAGGCAATTAGATTTCTCTAATCAATCCGACATTCTGTTTTCTAAAAGGTTTCATGAGCATCTTTCTGCTCTGTCTTTAAGAACAAATAGGCATCTGTGATGCGAAGGGTTGGTCTCAACTGGTATGCAGATCAGGTCATAAGCTATCAGGGTTGATTTAACAGCATGAACTCCAAGACCAACCCTGACTCTTTAAATTAGGCTGGCTTTGGATTCCAGGCAGCACACCAGCCCCCCTGCTCTACCCTGCGGCCAGCAAACAGAGTGCAGCCATTATTCTTGGTGGGCTCAAAGAACATACAGTTGTTGCAGGTATTTCCTTCTTTGTATTTAGGGTTGTCCTTAGCGTCAGAAGCCTTTCTAACGTAATTCAAGGCTTTAGCCTGAGTCTCATCCTCTTCAACCTCTCCAGTAGGTGCTGTCTCAGCTGCAGAGTCCAGAGAGATCAGCGGTATCAAGCTACATGCCATTCCAAGCTGCATAAACTTTCTTCTGTCCATTATGACTCCTCATTGTTTGTCATCCGAAGCACTCTTTTGTACGCACTCTAATAAAAAGCAGATCTTTAGCTATTCCGCAAAAAACCATTATTTACTACCGGTAAGTTCAGTTACCGGTAGTAAAAGAAATACTTTAATACTATTAATACCAGTATTATAATACTGGTATTAATGGTCCGTTTCAGGATATCAAAACATGGATAACAAGACCCCTACTGAAAATCAGAAGGATATTCAGCGTAGAGAGCTGATTTTCAGAGTTCTGGACGATCTGAAGACCAAAGGCGAGCGTATTAACGCCGACAAACTCGCCCGTATTGCCAAAATGGGGAAACAAACCGTTCTACCGCATTACAATGAATGGCGGTTCCTCGATGACGCAGAGAGAGAGGTAGATGAAGAGCTCCCTGTCGATCTGGTACGTGTACTGAAACGTTCACTGATTCAGTGGAAACACGACGCAACCACTTCCCTGCGAGACTTTGAAGACCAGGCCAATCAGGAAATTGATGAACTTCAACAAGTGGTGCAGCAGCTGACAGAAGAAAGAGTGTCTCTGAAGCAGCAGTGGGAACTGTTGGAATCTGAGAATCAGAGCCTGAAAGAGCTCAATGAAAAGCTTAACCAGCAGCAATCAGAAGACGCTAAGTGCCTGGTTCAACTGAAAGAACAATTGAATGCTGAAATAGAAAAAAATAAGAAGCTGGAAGAAACCCTTACCTCCAGTAAAGAAGAGCACACCCAAGCCCTCGCCTCTCTGGAAATCAAACTCGACCACCAGTATCAGGGGCAAATCAATCACTGGATCAAAACAGTAGACAGTGAACGCAGGTTAAGAACGGATATAGAGTCAAAACTGCAGAAACAGAAAGAATCCGAACTGGCAGCACAGAAAGCACACAACGAAATCCAGTACCGGTTGGAAGCCAAGTCCAAAGCTCATCTAGATGCCTGTGAGGAGAGAAACCATTACAAGACGGCCGCTCAAGCATTAGAACCTCAGGTACAAATCATCAATGAATTGGCTCTATTACTGAACCAGCCAACGGAAGCTCTCTGCAATACGGTAAGACAGCTGTTGAATACAGAACAAAAGGCCAGACACGATCAGGATATCGTCAAGGAATCGAAAAAAGTCCAGGCTGCCCTTGAAAATAAAAACCGGGAGCTGAACGAAGAGCTGAATTCAGCAAAAGCATTGGAGCGTGAAGTCGGACGGTTAAAAGGTTACAACGACGCATTGAAACTCACTATTGAGCAGAGTAAAGAGACCCGGTCATGACCTTGCCTGCTCTCTCAGAACTGTTACACCTATCAGACCTGCAGAGCCCCTCTCCTGCTATGGATACCGATATGACCGGGGCAGCCAACGACAGCGAAATCCTTACGCTGTTTCTAAATAAATCTGCGGCGCGTTCAAGCGAAACATTGCGCCGGTATGAAAGAGAAATTCTACGTTTCAGTGCCTGGCTGTACCAAGATATGGCCGTAGGTTATAAAGAGGTACGTTTGAAGCACCTGCAAATGTATGTACATCATGTACAAAACCTCCCTGATCGCTGGTTGAAAAAAGGGGTTCTCCCCGGGCAGCCAGAAAGAATTCTTTTCAAGGCTTCTATCAAATTCGGCAAAAGCACTGATCAGGTCATCGACGTGCTCTCCTCTTTCTTCTCTTTTCTGGAGAAAAACCGTTACACCCATGGCAACCCTGCTGTCTCGTTGATTCGCTCTGGAGAAAAGCTCGCCAGAGGTACTTCTACTATTCGATTCTTCCATGAGGAGGAATGGCAACATTTATTGAATTGTCTTGAGCTTCAGAAACACAATAGGCAGATATCTGAATCGGAGTCTGCCCGAACACGATATATCATCACACTTGGTTACAGTCTGGGACTACGTGAATCAGAGCTGACCGGACACAGTTGCAACGATATTCATCCAGATGCCGATGGTGGTTACTTTCTAAGTGTTCTGGGTAAAGGACGGAAACGTCGTCAATTGCCACTGAACCATAAATTGATTGAAGAGATTAAAACCTTCAGACAAAGATTTCACTATGAAGGCCTGTTGGGAGACGACTTCCCGCTGGCTCCAAGAACCCGAAGAATCAAGGGGTCACTGGGCAGCCTATCCTCTAGGGGCTTACGCTTCTGGTGGCAAAAATTTATGACGTTCTGTGCCTCACAGACAGACAACAGCCAGCAAGCCGCAAGGTTTGATGTGATGCCATTCCATGCTTTGAGACATACCGCATTGACTCATCTTGCCCAAAAAATGGATATTGAAGATCTGGCTATTTATGCCGGTCACGACTCTATCAATACAACCAGTCAGTATTACCATACCGAGGCCAAAAGACTGAGAAAAATGACTGAAACGCATTATCTTTAAGTCGACTAGAAGCCTTGAAAGCAGCGCCTGCTAAAGTTATTGAGTGAGTATCACATGGCCAGGGAAGGACATGAATTTCTGCAAGAGCTGTCGAAAGCCAATCCATGGTAATGGCCTGGAAGCACTGGGCAGTCACTGGCACGTGCATTGTTTTAACTGTCGAACCTGTAAAAAGCCTCTCCTGAATAAATCTTTTGTTGGCTTTAATGGCCGTCCTTTTCATTCACGCTGTTTAAAATGCCCCGGATGTCGCAAAACCATCAAAAACAAATACATAGAAAATGATGGAATGCCCTGGCATCCGGACTGCTACCAAAAACAAAATCACCCCCTCTGTGCCGTTTGCCGAAAACCCTTAAGCGAACACTATTTAGTGGATTTTTGGGGCAATGCCTTCTGTGACACCCATCAGGACTATACCCAATGTTCAAGTTGCAGCCGTACTGTTTGCAAAAACATTACCGATGGTGGAATGTCTTTCCCTGATGGGCTGGTCATCTGCAATATCTGTAACCTTAGAGGCGTGATTACCCAGGAACAGGGCGACCGGTTAATGGATCAAATGCGATCAGCACTGGCTTCAGTTGGGCTTAAGCTTCATAAGTCCAGCACCCCGTTAACCTTGTGTGATCGGGACGAACTGCGTGAGGCTAGCCGCCATAATTTTCATAATGAAAGACCCATCCTGGGTCTGGCTCGCTGGAGTACTACCACAGCAGGTAATGGACAGGTTATATCCAGAGAGTTCAACGATATATTGATTCAGAAACATCTGCCTGAAGAGCATTTCAGGACAGTTGCTATCCATGAACTGACCCACGCCTGGTTCTTTTATAACAATTACCGTGATTTGCCACTGGAACTGGAAGAAGGCATGTGCGTTATGATGGAGTATATCTGGCTAAAAAGTCAGGACACTCAAGACGCAGAATTCAGGAGAATGGCCATAGAAAGCAGCGATGATCCTGTTTATGGCCTGGGGTTTCAGAAAGCAAAAGCGTCACTAAAACTGATGCCTTTGAAAACTTTGCTGCTATTTATCAAGGAAAGAAAGACATTTCCTACCCGCTGGAGTGCATTCTTTTTTCAATAAACATCTCATTCAATAAGCCGATTTACTGTTCATAGACTTCACAGCAGAGATTGCTATGATTTCAGGAACAGAGGGTTCTCAACCCAAAAAGACAGAATTCCACGAGGAAGAAACTTCATCTGAAGAAGTCAAACAAAAGCCCCTGCCTGGGCAAAGTGATAAAAGCCCCCCTACCCTTTCAGATCATAGCCCGGATAGTAGCCAGAACTTTGGAACTCCGGTTCTTAGGGTAGACATTAAGCCCCTCCCAGTGAGCATAATCCCAGCCGTGTTCGACCTGAACAACCATCCCGCGCAGGGTGTTCACGCTTAGCGTTCTGCTCCCAGAACGTAAATAGCTTTTTGATGCAGGACGTCAAGAAAGAACTTTTTCAACTTGCTGGGAAATGGTTAAGCAAGACAGAAGCCTGTTACTTCAGCATACAACGGGGTCATGGAAATAGACCTGAAGAGCTGGAGGATATAATAAAAAATCGATATGAACATAACCCGGATCTGAAAGCAGATCCTGAATACAGGAAACGAATTCGATCGATCTGCTCGTCAAGAGGTCACCTGTATTCTCTTATGGCGAGTCATTCAACTAAACGCAAGCAACACTCATACATGACTGATCGCTATCGTGCTTTCTACCAACTCAAATCACTGGCGGATCCGGGATATGTCAAATCAAGCTGATTCTATTAATCAACTCTGTCTTTGTATAAAAGAGATGGAGATGAATCAGAGTATTTCAAAGAAGGAAGTGTCAGACTTACGTAAATAACGAAAGTCTGACAATCAAATTAGCTAAAGATTAAGAACGACACTGACTGGCAGACTCGGGCAATGTGGCAGACAGTCCTGTTGCCAGAGAACCCGTGCTCTGAAGTAAGCGATACTCACTGAACTTGAGATCATTACTGCCACGAATCAGCGCGTTACTGGCATTAAAGAATTCTCTCTGACTGTCCAGCATATCCAACAATGTTCGAGTACCCACCTGAAATTGTTTTTTATAATAATCACGAGACTCTCTGGACAATGAAACGTGACTTTCCAGTGGATTCAGCCTGTCCTGACCAAAGCTGACCGCCACCCAGGCCAGGCGTACCTCCTCTTCTATCTGGCGTTGCACTCGATTTTTAACTTCAATCGCTTCGTTCATCAGCTGACTGGTCTGAGCTTTTCTGGCTGAATCAGCGCCACCGTTATAGAGATTAAAATTAAATCTCACTAAGGCAGAATGATCATAAACGGTGCCTTTATCGCCATTAACATCTTTCCCCCAGGTCGCCCCCAGAGCTAACTCAACAGTGGGACTGAACGTGCTTTTACTGCCTTCATACTGCGCTTCAGCGGCTTCAACATCGGTTCTTGCTATCTCTAAAATAGGATGATGGCTACCGGCCAGTTTTAACGCTGATTCAAGATCCATTGGCATTTGATCGACTGAATCAGGTGTTTCAAAGGTTTCAGGTAGATTTCCGACGACCCTCCGATACAAGGTTTCGGCATCTCTCAACGCGGCCTGACTGGTGATATGATTTGCTTTTGCCAGTACCAGACGACCTTCTGCCTGGGCCTGATCAGCGTCGGAACTCAAACCAATATCAGCCTTTCTGCGAATCAGTTTTACAATCTCTTCATGCTGAGTCAGGTTGTCTTCTGCACTTTCTACCAGCAAGCGGTTTCGAATGACACCAATATAGGCTTCTATAGCATTGAGACTGATACTCTCAACGATGGAACAAATCTCCAGATTAGCGGCCTTGCTACGGGCCTCCTGTCGTTCAAGATCATAGGAGGTAAATTGACCATCCCATAACAATTGGGTCGCAGTCAGGCTGGCTTGCCTTGTTGTTCTGTCAGCATGTTTATCTGTACTTTGCCCGGTGTTGTAAGCACCCAGTGTGGTGCCATTTCGGGTGCGCTCGTAGCCGACATTCCCACTTAAATCGACTTTTGGATAAAAGCCTGCTCTCGCCTGTTTGACCTCATGACCAACGGCCTGAGCAGCGCTGGTTCGTACCATGATTTCCGGATTAGTGGCCAGTGCTGTATTCACACTGTCCAGTAACGTGTCGGCTGAAGCATACCCTGAAGTCAGTACAATGCTCAGTCCTATCGTTTTTACTACTCTCTTGGCCATTAGAATTCTCCCTGTATTGGCATTTTGTTTCTTGTTGTTATTCTTATTTAGAGTATTTCTGATGAGATCTGATTCTAAACAATCAGCTGTCCATTGCTGATAAGCTGCGTGATGACATCTTCATCCGATGCATTCACGCCCCATTCTGTGCTGACGCCATCAAGAACAATGTGTAACGTCTGCAAATCTGAATCTGCAGTACTGTTAAACTCAATAACTGTGTTGTCCTGATTAACGGTCACAGTCAGTCCCTCTGCCGTAATGTCAGAGATAAACTGAGCAATATCCGATGTGTTCTCTGTTACCAGAAGATCACTGAGGTCCAGATAATCCGCTTCAGTATCGCCACTGGTGTTTCCTACTTTGAAATCAAGGATACGGTCTATCTGTACAGAATCTTCTTCAAGCAGGTTATTGAGTGTGAACTGGAATGTATCTGCACCCCCATTACCGATCAGTACATCGTCAGCAGTGGTTCCCGTTATCAGATCGTCCGCCTCTGTACCTGAAATTGCGCCCCCTTTTATATTGACGGTTTGCACGACACTGACGGCATCATCAGGGTCCACGGCTTTGTATGAGAATGAATCACTGACACTGCTTTCAATGGAGCTGAGCACCCAATTACTGAGACTGTTATTCGATGCTGCGGAAAAGTCCATCTGTACAATGCCCAGACCTTCTGTATTGATCAGGTGCTGACTGCCGTGGCCCACAGAAATTGAAGCGCTATAGTCACTGTCGCTGATGCCTAACTGAGCTTTATTAAAAGACCATGTACCCTGACTGCCATCCTCGAAGGTGACAGAAACCTTAACAGCCCCCTTCTGACTGGCACCAGCATCAAAATGACCTCCCAGCCCATCTACACCAATAACAGCAAAAGCGATAGCGGCAGAATACTGGACACTGATGGCATTACTTCGCTTGATACCATGATTCTTGATTCCAAGCCCAATACCGACATGACCCGGCTGGTTATATTGTTGAAACTCGCCATTCTGGGTAGACGTGGTGACAGTGACATTCCCGTGAGTACTGGTCAGAACATTGCCATCATTATTCAGAATGCCCCACCCCTGCATACCTGGCTGTGATGCTGTACCCAGATCAAGATCAGCGACTTCATAGTTGAGGTCGTCAAGATTGTACTGTGTAGTGCCCAGATCACTGACCTCAACGTTTTGCTCAGTCCCATTGTGCTGGAGGAACAATCGGCCGTACTCAGGCAACTGTTCAATAATGACTTGTAACTGGGCATCAGAATGATCCGGGTCAGAAACATATTGACTGAAATCTACGGTTTCTGAGACCGGCTCAATGACAAACCCCTGAGCAACAGGGTGGTCATTCTCGGCAGTGACAGTCAACGTAGCGTTCAGTACATCACTATCCAACTCGCCATCATGAGCCCATACACGAATCTCTCGATCGCCCTCAACAGGGTCATCCGAGGTATTCTCATAATGAATGGAAGACAATAAAGCCTGGTAGGCGGCAACCGGAGCTGTGCCTGAAAAGGTAACGGTCAATACTCCGTTTTCATAGTTATCCTGTCGTATTATCCCGGCAGGAAGCTGAGCCTGGTAAAGATCGGACTGCTGATCAAAATCGCCGGTGATCTCAACCACCAGACTCTCCAGTGTGCCATCCACATCAGATAGCATCATCCCCTCAAACAGTTGGGTGGGTTCTGTCTGCCCTTCCTGATATGTTTGCTCTATCTGACTGTTACTAAATAGCAGACTGGCATCGAGTATCTGGCCATCCATGCTCACTTCCAGAACAGCACTGCCTCTGTTTTCCCAGTAAACGATTTCTATATCGTAGAGTCCGTCAGTGTTCGCACTGAAACGACCACTGCTGTTTCCTGCTCCACGATCTCTATCAAATTCGGTGACGACTTGACCATTAATCTTCAGACTGAAACCGTCATCTGAACGAACCGTGAAGTTATGGTCACCGGCATCCAGCTTGATTTGCCCGGTAAACCGGAGTCCCATCGATTCGAAGGGTTCATCTCCCAGACCTGAAAGTTCAGAACCATTATTACCAATGAACTGGCTGAGGGTGTCCGGATTACCATCATCAAAAGCAAGCGTATGGGCAAGGAAGGTGGCATCGGGCGCTTCATCATCCATAAAGGTCAGTACTTCTGACAACGAATTAAAAGCACTTTCAGAAACAGGACTGACATCAAACACTTCGACTTTCAGGCCAGAACTCGTTGCCAGCAGTGGTTTGTCATTCACAGCCGCAACGTCAATGGCAATTTCTGAGCGGGTCTCCTGAGTTCCACCATTACCATTATTACCCCGGTCATTGCTGATCATAACCAGCTTGTCGCTGCCGTTATAATCTGGAAGTCCCTGGTAGGTGAGAGTTTTCAGCGCCTGGTTTATCGCTTTCTGACTGCCCTGAAGAGTAAGACTGTTAGAATCCTGGCCATTCAGACTCAAGCCATCGGACGACCCCATGGAAAGACGACCATGCTCTACCTGAAGAGTCACCCGAATAGCTTCATCATTGGCGTCAGCATCCTGAATACTGAGTTGATCAATCAGAAGCACCGTATCCTCAGTAGCCTGTATTGGTGATTGAGCAAGATTCAATGCATCAGACGACAGCTCATTTTCATCGAAATAGTTTTCTGGTGCATCATTCAGCGCACGGATAGAAATTCTCGAAACGACTGATTGCCCATCTCCTTGACCATCATTTACTTTCCAGGTCAGCTCTCTTTGGGCTGTCGAAGGATTGTCACCCGTACTGGTAAATGTGATGGTTTCAAGTACCTGTTCAAATGCTTGTTTCTCAAGACCAGCAGGGTTCAATGCTGTAATCGACAATGTTCCTGTAAGAGCATTCCAATTGACGGATACATCTGGCTGTTCACTTAACACTCTCAGCAGATCATGATCAGCATCGTAATTCTTGCTGATTGATACAGTGACGGACTTAATATGAGTACTGTCAGGATCAACCAGTGTCAGGGCATTATCGAGAACGACCTGGCCACTATTTTCTTCATAAGTCCAGTTACGCACCTGAGTCACATAGGCACTATCATTCTCGGCAGTTACATTAATGGTCGACTCAACCGTCAGGCTGTCATCCTGACCATCATTTGCAATCCAGGAGACCGTTCTTGCTCCCTCCACCGGGTTATCACTGCTGTTTTGATACTGAACCTGTCTTAGAAGAGCCTCAAACTCGCTCACAGAAACCGGATTATTGACGGGGTCTTTGGCAGTCAGCTTCAAAAAGCCCTGACCATTCCACAGTGCAGAAATTTTTGCAGAATCGTAAAGGCTGTTATCAAGCTCCAGTCGTTCTTGTCCATTAACATAGCCTTCAGAGATTCGAATCGTCACACTGTGGAGGTTCTCATTATCAACATCCGATAATGAGAGATTGCTGTCCAGGGTTTGATAACCATCGTTTTCAACATAATCAAGTGGCAAGCTTTGCACTGCCATTTCAGGCGCGTCGTTTATTGCAAAGACGGTCAGAGTGGTTGTAACCGGGTCACTCCATGTATGACCATCATTTATTTTAACCGACAGTAAACGTTGACCGGCCAATGGATCTTCGGATGTGTTTTCATAAGTCACAGCCGCCAGAGCCGATTCATAGGCAGCAATACTGGCCTTACCGGATAACCTTAAAACTCCAGTCTGGCTGTCATAGCTTTCTACACTAATGCCATTTGCAGCGGTGAAATCAAGTACATCTTCGCCCTGCTGGAAGTTTATAATTTTAACTTCGGCACCGGCCAGTTCTGTATCATCAGTATCACTGAGCCTGAGCCCCTGATTCAGTGATATTGCTCCGTTACCTTCCATGTAGGAAGTGCTGTTCTTCAGCGTACTGCTCTGATCGAGAATCTCATAACCATTACCACGATCAATCTCTACTTTCAGGACAGCATTCACTGCATTCTCGAAGTAAATCAGCTCAAACGACTGAGCCCCTCCCTCATTCACATCAACGGTGTACGTTCCGGCAGTGGGTGCGGCAGACCTCAGTCCTTCATATTTAGCGACTTCCTGACCATTTATTCGAAGTATAAAGCCATCGTCGGAAGTGATGCGGAAGCTATGTGTCCCCACCCCTAACTCGATCTGACCTGACAGCCTGAATGCCATGGTTTCAACATTGGCGGTAGTATCTCCAGTCAGATCTTCTGCACCATCCCCCAGGAACTCAGCCAATGTGGGAGCAGAATTATCGCTATAATCAATCTTTGTTGCCGTAAAGGACGCATCAGGCTGATTATTTTGAATCAGATCAAAGGCCGCCTGAAGGTTTGGAATAGAGCTGTTGGTATTAAACACTTCACCAGTGAGACCCGATGAAAGCATGATGACAGGGTCATCATTATCGTAGGTAATGGTCTCTTCAAAAAATTCATTGCCATTACCGGCATTATCTTCAACAGCGTCTGCTGCCAATTGAATGCTGATATTCCCCTGATCAACACCGGGATCAAATGCAGGTTTGATCTTGAGCTCATACTGACCGTTACCAAGATCAGTGACGGACTCGATTACACCATTTTCAACATTAAAATCACCGGGCAGAAGCTCGGGCCACTCATTTTCATCGGTGTAACGGGTATCACTGAGACTGAAGATCGTTGTGAAGGGTTGGCTGTTTACCTGACCCGGGCCAGTCATATCCGCTTCAGGTGAAGTGGTATCCAAAGTAAATAGATAAGCAGGACCTTTCTTGGAAGTATTTCCTGCATCATCACTGATTCTGGCGTTGATCTTATATTCACCATCGGTCCAACCATCAGCCAGGAGACGCTCAGGAATCATCACTTCAGCCTGATCATCCAGAAGGTCTTCAGCAGTCACAAAATAATCAATAGATTCAGATTGTCCGCCCACCTGTTTCAGGCTCAGTCGGACGCGATCACCGACTTCAACACCTTCTGGCAGAGAGACCAGAACCTTGAAGCCTCCGGTGTTCTCGCCTTCATTAATGTAACCGTCATCGGGGCCAAGCAGAGTGACAACGGGTTTGCCCAGATTATCGGGCTCATGGTCTCCATCCGTATCGCCCGGAACGGTAAAATCCAGTGTTACAGAATGCTGTTGATCAGCCTGATTATCCGAAAGATCGTTGGTTGAGGCTTCAAAAGAGACAGAACTGTCATCGTCGAATTGACGCAGGAATGCCTGCTCCAGTTCAAGCGTAAACCGTCCATTATCAACTAGGGTCGTATAGGAATACTCTGTGGCTACACCGGCAATCAATCCAGTCAGTTTGATACTGACAGACTGACCGGATTCTACTCCCTGAGTTCTGCCATTCACTTTTACCAGGCTGCCGGCTTCGTTCCAGCTGATATCTCCGGATTTGTTCAGGCTAAGAGAAGTAATGACAGCATGATTATCAAAAACAACCTGCTGAACTGCATATTCTTCCTGAGGTGCAAGATTACCAGCTTCATCCACCACTCTGAGCCAGTAATTGACTTTTTGACCGTTTGTGCGACTTGTTCCTTCCGCTTCAGTATACGACCAGTCCTGCCCATTGACGGTCACACTATTAAGCCAGGTTCTTCCTTTATCCATGGAAATCTGCAGTGATTCATCTTCAGTCAGAGCCTGATTCAGCGAACCTGTCAGTGTTAACCCGTCAAAATCATGGGTTCTGAAATCATTATCGACGCCGGAATCATTACTGATGGCCTCAATGGTAATCTCTGTACCTGATAATGATGTATCAAGAACCGTTGAATCGGTTTCAACGGGAGATGGATTGCCCAGTTTGTCAGTAACACGGGCATCTATCTGAATCGTACCATCATCAAAACTTTCAAGGTCTATACCACGACCACTGTCGTGTTCAGGATTTTGAGGATAAAGGGTGAGAACGAAAGAACCGTCGGCTCTGACAGAAGCTTCATAATTGAACTCGGTATCACCCTGGTAGAGCTTGATCTGAACTTTCTGGCCCTGCTCTGCCCCATCGGTCATGCCCGATACTTTAAATGTTTTGGTAGCTTCAACACTATTGATACTTTCACCAGTACTGAACACTAAACTGCCGGGGGCGATTTCCGGTGAGTTTACATCAACCAGTAAATCAGCAGTGTCCGGGGGTGACTCATTTCCAGCTCTATCAACAACGTTTGCTTCAACTTCAAACTCAGTACCGAATTCATCTGAACTATTGATAGAGTCCTGATCAGGTATCGAGAAGTACCAGCTTCGATCATCTTCACCCATAATGAATTCTACAAGCTGAACCCCCTCTTCCTGCTCAGGAAACTCACGATTAACGTAAGTTTTACCGTTTACAGTCACCTTCAGGTATTCATCTGCACCCAGAGTGGCTTTTAACTTTCCAGAAATCTCAGGAGTCGAATCATTGGTCTTGTGGTTAAAGACAACAGTTCCCTTGGGTGCTCGGGTATCAAAAACCAGCTCATTCTGAGTGGAATCCTGAATAGAATTTGGATCAAGAGACGGGTTAAGAACCGTAGCTGTCACCTCATAAACGCCGTCTGCTGGCAAAGGATTACCCGCCATATCCAGAGACCATTGGCCGTCACCGTCTACTTTTAAAGGAGCTGATCCGACACCGGCAGTAAACAGTTGTCCATTGACCAATACCTGCAGAATCTCGTTTTCACCCAGAGCAACCTGCCCTGTCAAAGTAGGTTCAGGATCGTTGGTGTAAAGCAAATCAACAGTCGGTGCATCCAGCACGGGAACTACATTCACAGAGATGATCTGCGGGTCGGTTGTCGCTTCAGAATCACCATCTCGGGTAACGGCTGTGACCTGAAGTTGAAAATCACTGTCACTGTTTTCGGGCGGCAAGATGGTTAACTGAGCGAGGTTCCAGCTAAGAATATCCATCTCAACATCAGACGGGGTGATGGTCACAGACTGCTGTCCATCTGAAACCACTGAGCCTACTGGCATACCTTTTAGAATCAGTTGGGTGACCTGTTCATTGGTATCACCAGTATCACCAACAGAAACCTGGATGCCGGACAGATCAATGGGAGTATCTTCATTTCCAGATGTTGATGCAGGTACCACCAGGTCGGCTGGTTCAGCAACAGGTAATATTTCAACTTCAAGTGGTTTCTGAACAAGTTCAGAGGAAGTACTGTTTTGCTCGTTACTGGCCACACTGACAGTAAAGGTATGAGTACCCGAATAATTCAGTGGCGGTATTGCTTTTAACCCCACCTCATCACCAGGATTCAAAACAAGAATCCCCACCGATACAGCCAGCTCACCCTGGGCATTTATAAACTGCCATCCTGGAGGAATATTACTGATGGAAACAGGCGACAAGAGCTCACTGCCATCCTGATCACTAAGCATGGCCTGAATATTCAGGGCGACAGCCGTATCTTCATTACCACTGGTATTAGAGACATTAAGAATGGGTTTATCAGCAACAGGATCAACAGTCAGTGTGGCAGTTGAAGGCGTTGAATCCACGCCATCAGACACGTCGAAGTTGAAGGTAACCTGACCACTCCAATCTTTTGAAGGTTTAAAAGTCCAGCTTTGGCTCAAAGGATCATAGCTCAGTGAACCACTGCCTGATGACACGGAAGAAATGGAGAGGTTTTCTGCACTTAAATCTTCCAGTGCATTGTCAACATCAGTGGAACCGGCCAGCAGTTGCTGTTGTGTGATGACGATGCCCTGATCTTCATCGGTACTGTTCAGGTTTATTGGAGTTTCTGTCACCACAGGAGCATCGTTACTGCCCGCGATCGTAATGGAAATTTCAGCAGGTGTTCCATCAATAGAATGTACCGTGATGATATCTTCAAGGTCAGGGCTATCAGTGTTCAGTGCATCGACAACAGGATGGTTATTATTCAGGGTGTATTCCCAGACACCATTAGCCTGCATAACCAGTGTGCCGAACAGGCCATTTATCGATTTAGCCTGAAAACCATCAGCGTTACTATTATCAACATCAGTAGCAGATAACTGACCCGTCACCTTAGAGCCCGGAACACTGTTTTCTACAACATTACCGCTGAATCCATTAAAGACATCTTCAATCACGGCGGGATCGTTCAGTCCTGTGACTGTTATCGTGGCTGTTGAACTGGATTCTGCACCACTGTCATCGGCCATGGTGTAGGAAACAGTGACAGCCGTTGATTCGCCAGAGGCCAGAAAGTCAAAATCAGCGCCTGGATCAAACTTGAGCTGATTATTTTCAATGCTGACAGTTCCTGTTCCTTCCTGACTCAGAGCAACCGATTTAAGGGTGAAGTTTTCAGGTGTGTCACTGTCATCTTCATCCGTGTCGTTTGCCAGAACATCGACCATTAGAACGGAATTCTCTTCCGTTGAAAGATCAACATCAGCAACGGCTACAGGAGTATCGTTGGAACCTGAGATGGTCAAAGTGACCGTTTTTGCATCACTGCTGGCTGAACTGGTGCCAGAATCATCGGTAGCGATATAGTCAAAAGTGACCGTAACCGACTCATCTTCATCCAGACGATTAAAGTCAGGATTGATGACACTGTAGCTACCATCAGGGTTGATGGTGACTGAAGTATTCTCCGGATTTACAACATCCAATTCGCCGTCATTGGTAGAGACAGATTCAGCTACCAGACTGAAAGTATGTGAGTCGGTAGAGTCTTCATCACTGACCGATAAAGAGCCTGTAAACCTGGCCGCTTCCAGACCATCATTCTCAACCAGATTTCCATCTTCTGTCAGATTACTGAGCGTAACATCTTCAATCACTGGTTGATCGTTGTTGCCAGTGATGGTCAGAGTAACGGTCTTCTCTTCACTGGACGCTGAATCAGTGCCAGAGTCATCGGTTGCAATATAACGGAAGGTGACTGTGACGGATTCACCGTCGGCCAGTGCATTGAAATCTGGATTTACAACACTGTAACCACCGTCTGTGTTTACAGTTACAGCAGTATTAGCTGCATCAACTACACCCATCTCATTGTCATTGGTCGTAACAGACTCTGCAACCAGACTGTAGCTATGAGTATCAGTGGTGTCTTCATCAGACACAGATGGCAGAGAGCCTTCAAACCTGGCTGCTTCCTGACCATCGTCTGCAACCAGGCTGCCATCTTCGCTCAGATCAGACAGTGTGACATTCTGAATCTCAGGTTGGTCATTATTACCGGTAATGGTGAGAGTCACCGTTTT
>NZ_JOKH01000007.1:160338-190292 GCF_000722635.1 Endozoicomonas numazuensis
GAAAATAACGTTCTCAACAACAGGCTGATCATTAGAGCCAGTAATCGCCAGAGTGACCGTTTTTTCGTCGCTGGCAGCTGAACCCGTTCCGGAATCATCGGTAGCGATATAACGGAATGAGACGGTGACCACCTCACCCTCCGCCAGGGCATTAAAGTCTGGATTGACAACGCTATAACTACCGTCAGAGTTGACGGTGACGATTGTTTTGGCTGGATCAACAGCTCCTGTCTCACCATCATCTGTAATTACTGAGGCATCAACGAGGCTGAAGGTGTGTGCATCGGTTATGTCTGCATCAGTAACGGATAAAGTACCCTCAAACTTTGCAGCTTCCTGGCCATTATCTTCCAGAAGATCTTCATCTTCAGAGAGTTCTGCTAATGTAACGTCAGTCACCACAGGCTGGTCGTTTCTACCTTCAATAGTGACTGTTGCTGTATTGGCTACATCGACTGTGCCGTCATTCACGTTATAAACAAACGTTAAAGTTATGCTCTCTGAATCAGCGAGATAACCGAACTGGGCAGGGTCCAGTAATAGCAGTCCTGTTTCTTCATTGATGGCAAAAACGATATCCGTCTCTGGAGCAACACCCGAGGCTACATTCACAGCCACTGAATTCACATCCAGATCATCCTCATCAACATCCGATGCGGTCTGTAGTAGCTCAATGGCAAGAATGGCAGAATCTTCGTCGCTAGTGACGGGACCAATTACCTCAGCTATGGGGGCATCGTTAACAGGATTAACTGCAACAATAAAAGATTGAGCACTGGCGGCCTGATCACCACCGTTCAGCTCTGTTGCCGTTGCAGTAAAAGACAGGGTGAGTGAACCATTAAAGTTCAGTGGTGGTGTCAATGTGGTGGAAGACAGATCCCATGCTGAAATATCGATGGCATTGCCATCTGCAGTGATATTGAAATTGCCATCAGTCAGAACAGACCCTTCAGGGATACCTGAGAGAGACAGTGTTAAAACTTCTGATCCGTCAATATCTACCAATGATGCACTGATGTTGAGAGCAATAGCGGTATCTTCATCGCCTAGAACATTCTGAACAGCTCCCGTTGGAGCTATGGCTTCAACATCTGAAATGGGGAGTTCATCTTCGTTCTCATCAGCAGGCGGAGCATCCTGTAAAGGTTCAAGAGGAATAAAGCTGTCAAAGTCTGCCACTGCCTGGATAGATTGACTATTGAGTTCCAGCAGTATGCCCTCATCCAGCCCACCATCACCGTCTTCTCCAGCAGCCGGTGGCGGCAGGTTCTCCAGATCCGATATTGAGAATTCTGATTCAGCTATACCGCCTTCATTCCCTGTAAAGGCAGCAAGAATATCCCTGATTTCATCTGGCCCTGTTTCTCCGGCAAAACGAAATCCGTTCTGTTCCAGATATTCAGCCAGACTGAGGCCATCTCTTTCATACAGTACAATCACTTTACCGTCGATCATATCAATATGAGCGACACCGTCTGAACCTGTGATGATTTGCTCATTCAAACGAACACTGTCGCCATTGGATAACGTTCGTTCATTTCCCTGTGGATCTCTGGCAATGACTTTTCCAAGTACCAGATGTAACGATCCTACTTCAGTAGCAGCAGTAGCCATCTAGAAGTTCCCTCTCTATAACATTGATTATTCATATAACGATGACGACTTCTGACATCCTGTCTTCTGTTTTTAACGTTCACTGAAAGCCAGCTGCTTTGCACGCAGCACGGGCTTCAGAAAATAGCTCAATAAGGTTTTCTTTCCGGTCAGAATATCAACTGTGGCCACCATACCGGGTATCACCGGTTTGCCATGCGATTTCTGACCAAGATAACTCTGATCCGTTTCAACCAGAGCGAGATAAAAACTATCACCGTTCTCAAGGGTGATGGTGTCAGCACTGATATGTTTAACCTTGCCTTTGAGTCCACCGTGTACGGTGAAGTCATAAGCCGTAAATCTGACCGTTGCCTGTTGCTCTGGATGAAGAAATCCTATGTCTTCAGGACGGATCCGAACTTCTACTTTTAAACTATCTTCTATGGGAACAATATCCAGCATGGCCATACCGGGCTGAACCACCCCTCCTTCAGTATTCACCATGATTGATTTAACAATGCCATTCACGGGGGAACGAACCCGTGTTCTGTCAACCCGATCCGTCAGTGCTGTACCCGTGGCCGTCAAACCATTCATTGAAGAAAGTGTCTCGTTAAGCTCCTTACGAGCTTCGTTGATAAAATTCAGCTCCACTTCAGACATTCTTTCCTCAGTCTCTCGCATCATGGCAGCCATTCTGTCCAGACTTTTTCCTGCCATCATAGCTTCACCGCTGACATCGCTGACCTGTCGTTCGATTCTCAGTAATTCCACTTTAGAGACGGCACCCTCCTCCTCAAGAATACGGGTCATATCCAGTTCCTGGCTTAGCAGCGCTTTTCGGCGTTTTAATAAAGACTCTTTGGCCTGAGTTTCTTCTATTTGTTTGCGTTGCTGTTCCAGCTGTTCACGAAAAACCCCTGTTTTGCTGTCCAGTTCCTGCCTGCGGCTAATAAAAAGTGCAGATTCTGATTCGGCTAATTCAGGAATTTGCTTTTTCACAGCCTCCGGAGGTAAAAATGGCAAAGCTTTAATTTCTGCCATTAAACGCGCCTTTCTCATCTTCAAAGCACTTAAGCTGGCTTTTTGCTCATCCAGGTTCGAGGAAAACCGGGTGTCGTCCATGATCAGCAGTATTTGACCTTTCTCAACGGTCTGACCTTCCCTGACTTTTATTTCAGATACGATGCCGCCTTCGAGATTCTGAATAGTCTGCACCCTGCTGGAAGGAATCACTTTACCGTCTCCCCGGGCCAACTCATCAATTTCGGCAATAGCGGACCAAACCAGAAACACCACCATGAACATCAGACAGATTATTAATAATGGCCGACCTCGGGTTTTCATCCGCTCATCCAGCCTGGCCCGGCAATCCTCAAGATAAAGAGGTCTATGAGTTTCCTGTGTATCCGTCATCAGGCCAGCTCCATCTCTTTTGAATGCATTTTCACCGAGGTGGACTCAAGGCTGTCTTTAATACCTGCTACCCTACCCTGCTCAAGAACAATGACTTTATCAGCCACATCGACCAGTGATTTTTTATGAGTCACTATTAACAGGGTTTTATTCTTTAGCTCAGACAGGGTTTTTATCAGCTGTGCTTCTGCTCGATTGTCCATGGCACTGGAAGGTTCATCCAAAACAAGAATGGTGGGATCACCTAATAAAGCTCTGGCAAGACCAATAGATTGAATCTGACCACCCGACAGGTTTCGACCGGCTTCACCCACTTGAAAATCAAGCCCCAGGGGATGGGCTGAAAGCATGCTCCCCAAGCCAGCCTGTTTCACGGCATGAATCAGAGATTCATCAGAAATGCCCTGTCTTCCCATCAGCAAGTTGTCGCGAATAGAACCTGAGAAAAGAGTGATCGTCTGGGGAACATAACCTACCTGACTTCTTAAAAACGCAGGATCTATCTGGCGTATATCCACATCATCCAGACAAATATGCCCATCAGAAGACTCCCAAAGCCCCATAATCAACTGCAGTAAAGTACTTTTCCCACTGCCCATTCTGCCTAGAATGGCTACCCGCTCACCGGATTGAATATCCAGCGAGATATCTTTTAACAGAGGGGGGGAATCAGGATAAGAAAAGCAGATATGATCAAAGCGGATTTTACCCCGGCACTGTTCAGGTACCAGAAAATGTTTATTGTCTGTTCGCTCTTGCGGCAGCTTCATTAACGAATCGGTATAGTCCATTGCCTGTCGCGTTCTTTGAAACTGATTGAGCAACCCGATCGATTGAATGACAGGAGCTGTACAACGACCAGAAATCATCATGACAGCTATCAATCCACCCATGGAGAGCGCACCTGATCCGATCAGATAAACCCCGGTGGAAATAATCAGAATAGTACCGGTCTGTAAAATGAATGTGGCCGTCTGGTTGGAATAAAGCTGCAGTTTACGAACTTTCAGGTTCAGTTCTGCCAGCTTTTGATTGAAACGCTCCCAATGATATTGATACTGACCTTCAGCTGAAGAAGTTTTAATGGCTTCCAGGCCCAACAGGGTTTCAAGAAGAAAAGACTGCCTCTGACAAGACATTTGCTGACTGCTTTCAATGGCTTTCTGTAGAGGTGAGTTGATAAAATAAGCAATAGCGGCAGCCAGTAGCATACACGACAAAGGAATAACCACCAGCACAGGTGCTATCCAGGTAATCAATGCCAGAAACAGGAAGACAAAAGGTAAATCAATCAGCGTGAGAATCGTAGCTGAGGTCAAGAACTGACGAATACTGTCAAACTCTGCCAGATTATTCATAAAACTGCCTGTAGCCCCGGGACGTGCAGACAATTTAAGACCCAGTATCTTTTCCAGCAGTCGTGAAGACAAACGGATATCAATCTGTTTACCGGCATGATCAATAGCGCTTGCCCGAATTAACTTAATGGCAAAATCAAAACTGAACGCAATCAGTACACCCGCCACCAGCATCCAGAGTGTTTCATAAGCCTGGTTTGGGACTACCCTGTCATAGACGTTCATAACGAACAAAGGGCTCACCAGTGCAAAAAGGTTAACCATGAGACTGGCCAGCAGAACATCTCTATACGTCCCCCAATAGGGAACAATGGCTTCACGAAACCAGCCGTACGCATTGGAAGGCTTTTCTTCTGTCAAAGGCTGTTGAACATCAGGAGTTGAATCTACAGAGATCAAACAACCTGAATAAACACCTTCAAGCTGTTGAAGTGAAACCTTTTTTCTCCCACTTTCCGTGGTGCCAACCACCGCGATCCCGTCTTTTACATCCACCTGATAAACTACCATGGCAGTGTCATTCAACATTAAAAGAACAGCAGGAAGATCACTGGCAGACAGCGAACTGAGGGTTTGTTCAGAAAGGGTCGATTCAAGCCCGGCCCTGGTCATCGCTCTCTGAAAATCTGAGGGTAACAATTTCTTTTCAGATAAGGGTAAACCCGCCAGTAGCGTTTCAACTTTGGTATCGAGGCGAAAATACTGAGTAATTTCTTCCAGACATTGAATCAGGGGATCATTTTGACGATCAACATCATCACGATAAGTCAGGCTCATGAGCTTAGAGAATTCCTGCACATCCATGCTGCAGCAGGAGCAGCAATATCATTATTTTTCTTATACAGCTAATCCCAAGTCACGACTGCTTGACCGCAAACTCTGTGACAATGAGCACATATTGACATGTAAAATTTCCAGTTGAAAGATCTTTGTCACATTTATTCCAAGAAAGTTTGGATTTTTTGCTTTAGCCATTTCTGTAAGGATAGAGATGTCCGAACGTTCATACGGCCTCTAATTTCAGATGACTTGAATGTCGGCGAGAGGAGGAATAGAGAGTAAGAATAATGTTTTAGGGAAAGAGGTTGCAGACGTTCGGCTCCCTCAATATGGCAAAAAACAGAAGAAATAAGGCAACAATCATACGACTCGAATATGAATTGGGTTGTTTATTGTCAGAAAATGACGATTGGGAAGAGATGAGGAAGTGGAGGCGAGTACCGGAGTCGAACCGGTCTAAATGGAGTTGCAGTCCACTGCATAACCGCTTTGCTAACTCGCCCTTTTTGATTGCTTTCCAGATAAAAGTCTTTAAAACCAATGACTTCCGAAAGCTGGCGCCATTCTATGGGAGAAAAGTCCAAATGACAACGCTTTTTTGACCCGATATCTGAACCAGTCTCAGTGGCTGTTTACTAAACTTGCCCCATTGTAATTACTGAAGGTGGTAACCTGTTGTGGACTCCCTATCAGAAAAGACCTCGGGGCACTCTTTCAAGGGCTACCTGTTTGCTCTCTTGATTGCAGTCTTGGTATTTGGATCGGTCATCGGTTACCAATATTATGTGGAATTCGCCACGAACCGCTATCTGAGTGAGCAGAAGCCACCAGCTGTACCTGTTTCTGCTTACACCATCATGCCTCAATCCTGGCAACCATCTATTAAAGCCGTCGGTTTTATCGAGCCTGTTCAGGGCGTTACCCTGTCTATTGCTGAGTCCGGCATTATTAATAAAATCCATTTCAAATCAGGTCAATGGGTGGAGAAAGGTCAGGAAATCCTGGAATTGGATTCAACCGTCGAAAAAGCCAATCTGGCTTCGTCTGTTGCACGCCTGACTGCTACAAAACACACCATGGAACGGACAAAAATTCTGTTCAAAAAAGGGAGTGTCTCACAGTCTGATCTGGACAATGCCCTGTCGGCCTATCAATCCTTATTGGCCGATATAAAAAGCCTGAAAGCGACTATCATCCGACGCAGGATAGTGGCCCCTTTTTCAGGCACTCTGGGCCTAAGAAACGTCTATCTGGGTCAATATCTGCAATCAGGAAACGCCGTGACTGTGTTGGAAGACTGTTCCGTCATGCGAATGAATCTGACCATTCCACAAACACAGCTCTCCAAAGTTCAGACAGGCATGCCTATTAAAATAACCACTGACGCTTACCCCGAAAAAATCTTTAATGCCACCTTGCTGGCCATTAATCCTGTGGTCGATATTAATAGCGGAACCATACAGATACAGGCATCGGTACCGAATGCAGATCGATTACTTCGATCGGGCATGTACGGCACAGCAGAGCTCATATTGCCAAAACAGAATAATGCCATTGTTATCCCTCAGCTCGCTATCAACTTCACGCTGTATGGCCAGATGGTTTATGTCATCGAAAAGAAAGACAAGACACTGCAGGTCAAGCAGCAGGATGTGGTTGTCACCGATCATAATGGCAAACAGGCACTGATCAGCAAAGGGCTTAAAGTGGGAGATCAGGTTGTCGTGACAGGCCAGGTCCGATTATCCAACGACACCTCGGTCTATCTGGTTAAGCAATCTCTCCTTGATGAAAATCAGCCTGTTCCCAGGGACTGAGGCGCACAATCATGAAGTTTACCGACGTATTTATCCAGCGCCCGGTGATGGCTGTTTCCATCAGCCTGTTGATTCTGATTCTCGGGTTGCAGGCTCTTTATACATTGCAGATACGGCAGTTTCCGCAAATGACCAATACCACAATAACGGTGAGCACCAGTTATTATGGAGCGTCCAGTGATGTTATTCAGGGCTTTCTAACTCAGCCACTGCAGCAGGCTATTGCAGAAGCGGACAATATTGATTACATGCTTTCCACCAGCAGCCTGGGGGCCAGCTCGATTCAGGCTGTAATGAAAACGGGCACTAATCCTGACGCTGCACTCGCAGAAATTATGGCCAAAGTGAACAGCGTCAAATCCCAGCTTCCCCCTGAAGCCAAAGAGCCTCAAATCGCGAGCTCTAACGGCGAAGATTCTGCGACCATGTACATCAGCTTTATCAGTAACCAGATGACTCGCCCTCAGGTAACTGATTATCTCAAACGAAATGTCGTTAATCGACTGGTCACTCTTTCAGGTATTTCATCGGTCCAGACCTATGGTCCGGAGCTCTCCATGCGGCTCTGGCTAAACCCTGAGAAAATGGCTCAGCACGGGTTGTCTATCGATGAAGTGAATAATGCTCTGACCGCCAACAACTATCGAGCAGCTGCAGGCCAGATTAAAGGACGATTTAACGTTTATGACATCACCATCAATACAGATCTGAAAAGTCCAAAAGAATTTGAGCAATTGATTATTGCCCGAACCACTGACGGGCTGATTCGTTTGGGTGACATCGCAGAGGCCGAATTTGCAGCACTGACAACCACTGCCAATGCCAGCCTGAACGGTGAAAGCAATGTGGTATTGGCAATTAACAGTGCTCCCAGCGCCAACCCGCTTAATGTTGCAAAAGACGTCAGAGCCCTGTTACCCGACATTCAAAGAAACCTGCCCGGCGATCTGAGAATGGATGTGGCCTATGATATTTCCGTCTACATACAGTCTGCGATACGGGAAGTACTTCAGACCATTTTTGAAGCCAGTCTCATTGTCATCATTGTTATCTTCTTGTTTATGGCCGATATCAGAGCCATGCTCATTCCGGTCATAACCATCCCCTTCTCGTTGATTGGTGTTTGTCTGGCCATGCAATACCTTGGCTTTTCCATCAACCTGTTGACATTACTGGCCATGGTTCTGGCCATAGGTCTGGTGGTAGACGACGCGATTGTGGTGGTTGAGAACATTCAGCGGCATATTGAAGATGGAATGCCGCCTTTTGAAGCCAGCATTGTGGGCACTCGTGAAATTGCCTCTCCGGTTATTGTCATGACCATCACACTGGCATCGGTTTTTACGCCTATTGCCCTGCTTGGAGGCGTTACAGGTGCACTCTTTCGAGAGTTTACCCTGACACTGGCAGGTTCAGTTATTGTTTCCGGCATCGTAGCCCTGACATTGTCACCGGTCATGTGTGCCACTTTGTTAAAGTCACGTACCTCAAGCACCTTTGAAAAAAAAGTGCATAGCCTGCTAGCTGCACTGGATCGTCGATATTCGCAGCTTCTCAAAGGCGCACTAGGCCAATACAAAGCTGTCGTGTTTTTTGCCCTGCTGGTCTTTATCAGTCTGCCCTTTCTTTTCAAAGTTATTTCAACCAGCTTTGCGCCCGATGAAGACCAGGGATCCTTCCTGTTTATGGCCAGCGGCCCCAAGAACGTAAATCTGGATTACGTGGATACCTATATGCAGGAATACAGCCGCAGGGTGAAAGATATTGATGGAATTACGTCAATTCTAACCCTCTCAGGGGTGCCAAAAAGCTATCAGGGATTTGGCTTTATCATGGAAAAGCCCTGGGATGAGCGAGGCAAGAATGAAAGCATGCAAGCGTTGATCGCCGAGATAACAGCCAGAACCACCGACATTCCGGGTATGACTTTGTCTGTGTTTCCCATGCCATCACTGCCGGGGCCAGGCGGTGGCTACCCCCTGCAAATGACCATAAAGAGCAACAGTGATTATCTGAGTATTTACCAGATAACCGAAAAAATTAAAGAAGCCATGGATAAGAGTGGCAAATTTATCCTGACTGAGCTGGATCTGACTTATGATGCCGGAAAAATCATAGCCACCGTCGATCATGACAAGGCCGGCTCATACGGCATCTCCATGCAGGAAATCGCCGATACTCTGTCAACCCTGTTGGCAGACGACAATATTAACTACATCAATGTCGATGGCAGAAGTTACAAGGTTATCCCACAGACAGAACGACAACACCGACTGATACCGGAAATGCTGAGCGGCTACTATGTTCGTACTAACGATGCCGCTTCAGGGCAGAATAAAGAGATACCACTTTCTAACCTGATCAAACTCAAATTAGTAGGCGACACCCCATCCCTAAAACAGATGGATCAGGCCAATGCCATCACCATCGGCGCAGTTCCCATGCCTAACGTCCCTATTGGTGATGCCATAAACATTGCAGAGTCTGCCGCCCAGTCCATTCTTCCAAAGGGATTTATCTACGATTTTCAGGGAGAGTCGCGGCAATTTGTCTACGAAGGTTCTTCCCTGTATTACTCATTTGCTCTGGCACTGATTATTGTGTTTCTGGTGCTGAGTATGCAGTTTGAAAGCTTCCGGGATCCATTGGTGATCATTGTCTCAGTTCCATTGGCGCTCTCTGGTGCCCTCACCGTCATGGCCTGGGGCGCAGCCACCATGAACATCTACACCCAGGTGGGGTTGTTAACCCTGATGGGATTGATCACCAAACATGGAATACTGATCTGCGAAGTGGCCAAAGTCCGACAGATCACTCTTAACGAAGATAGAACTGAAGCGGTATTCCAAGCCGCCAGAATACGTTTGCGCCCTATTCTAATGACCACATTGGCCATGATGGCAGGCGTTGTGCCCCTGATCACTGCCAGCGGTGCAGGTGCCGTATCACGGATGAATATCGGGGTGGTTATCTTTGCAGGGCTGGGTTTAGGGACTCTATTTACGCTCTTTGTGCTGCCGACTGTTTATACCCTTCTTGGGGCTGAGCATAAGCCCATTCGTTTGTATCAGGAGCCTGACAACATTCATCAGAGATAAATAGTTATCGAGTACCAGGCCTCCACCCATAGTGTTTTCGGCACTTTATTGCCGTTTGAGCCAATTAATACTATTATTTGACTCATGATCTGAGCCGAATAGATTGGATATTTGGCTCATTATGGATGGAACCCTGCTAATGACCGATTATTCATCCACTCAGTGGATCTGGCAAAAAAGCGACTGGCCCGAATTTCACTGGCAAGAAGAGTCCGTACTGCCTTTACTCAGAAAAGTTCGTTTCAGTCTGGGAATATTATTAGGCAAAGCCAGTTCTACCCAGGGCGATGATGAAGACGCTTCGGCACTCAATACGCTGCTGGAAAACATCATTACCTCTTCAGCTATCGAAGGTGAACGGCTCAATGCACAGTCTGTTCGGTCCTCATTAGCTAAACGGTTAAATCTGAAAGGTACTGATGATGCAGCCTACCCCACTTCAGAGCGAACTGAAGGTCTGGCAGAAATGATGATGGATGCCATCAGCAACCTGGATACACCTCTTGGTTTGACTCGCCTCTACCAATGGCACCACTGGCTGTTTCCAGCGACTGAGTTCTCTCTTAATAATGTTCAGTCAGGTCAATTAAGGGGAGAGGAACCCATGCAGGTGGTTTCTGGTCGCATTGATCGCCCGACGGTTCATTTTGAAGCACCAGCCAGAAGCCTGTTAGAACCCGAACTGTCGCATTTCTTTAACTGGTTCAACGACAGTAGAAACGACCCCAAGTGCGACCCATTGCTTCGTGCGGCCATCAGTCATTTCTGGTTTGTCACCCTGCACCCTTTTGATGATGGTAATGGACGTTTAACCCGGGCGATCACCGATCTTGCTCTGGCCCAGGCCGATGAACAAAGTATCCGGCTGTATGCCATGTCAGGCGTAATCCTGAAAAACAGAAAGGCGTATTACCATATATTGGAAAAGTCCCAGCGCGGGGACATGGATATTACCCAATGGTTACTCTGGTTTTTACAAATGCTCGAAGAGACCATTCAGGTATCTTTGACAAAAATCGATCGAACCCTGCAGAAAACACGATTCTGGCAACAGTTTCATGGTGCAGGACTCTCGGACGAACAGGTTAAAGTACTCAACCGATTGTTGGACGGTGGTCAAAATGGTTTTGAATCAGGCATCAGTGCATCCCAATACCAAAAAGTCGCCAAAGTCAGCAAGGCAACCGCTACCCGACATCTGTCTGACTTATTAAACAAAGGTTGCATTGAAAAACTTCCAGGGGGTGGGCGCAGTACCCGGTATCAGGTGGTCCGTAAATAAGCACCTTAAAAGATACTAATGCAACCAAGCGTTATACTCCATACCGTTCGCACTGAGCCTGTCGAAGGCTCAGGATGAACGGGGTCTGTCGGGTATTAACCCTTGTAAAGCCGGTCAGTTATCTGAAGAAAAACACCTTGGCGGTGATCAACGAAGTTCGAGAGAACCGCCAACCTATGGTTATAACCCAAGATGGTAAAGCCAGTGCAGTCATTTTTTAACACAGTATCAGTGAAGCGCAGCACTTTAATGACAGCTCAACCAGGCTGTCTCTTCACCCTTACGTACATCCCCAGAGTCACCAGTGCATCAAAAGTTATCCCGAGTCCAAAAAGAACAGCGATAGAGGTCAAACCTGGAACAAAAATACTCTGCAGGTAAAGCAAATAGGCGCCACCATAGAAGACAGTATTCACAATCAGGGACTGGTAAAGCATCAGGTCAGTACGACCACTGCCGTAGAAATAACTGTCCAGTACATTATTCAGGGAAAAGACCGCGTAAAAAATAACCAACAACATCGCCAGTTCCGTAATTTTCTGAAACTCTGCAATACCCATAATGGTATGAATAAACCACTGCCAACCCGGCATGCTCAGCACCCAGAGCAGAATAAACAGTCCGGTCAACTGCATGTAGCCGGTCATACGGGTTCCGATATTACCCTCGTGCGTGGCTACATCTTGTTTTATCAGGTTGCCCAACGCCAGCACCGGTAACAGCAGCCAGCCCCAGATAAACTGGTTGGTAACCCAGTAGGTACCAGACTGCTCCACCTCGTTGACCATCTTGAGAATCATCCACATAAAGGCCAGGTTACGAACCAGTGATTCCAGACCCGAGCGGGCAGATACCATCGACCATTGTTTCAGCCAGCCTCCTTCCATCACACCTTGTTTTGTGAAGCCCAGAACATTCAGTCGATGGAGCCAGTACAGAGAACCTGCCACCATAAAGCCGTTCACCAGTATATTGGTCCAGGCCACACCATTTACGCCCAGCTGCATGGAGAAGGAAAACTGGCTGACAAACAGGCTGTCGAACACAACCGTCAGCAGGGCTTTGAACAGTAGCAGGTGATAGAGCAGACGTTCATGCTTAAGGATCACCAGAATCACTACAGTCATGGCATAGACGGACGACAATAACAGACCAACAGATTCCAGCCGAATATAAGAAACTGTAGCAATCTTCAGCGCCTCTGATTGCTCCATAGCTACAACGAGCTCATCAGAAAAGGTCAGCACAAACGCCGAAAGCAACCCATAAGCGCCAATAAATACGCCCAGAGCAACAGAAACCCGTTGCCTGAATCGGTTACTATCGCCCGTCACCTGCCCAAGAATAAAGTACAGAGGCAGGAGCAAACCTTCGGTCAGAACTTCATACAACAGATTCAGCCAGGCAACCTGTGAAGCAATATTGAAGCCCCAGGTTTCTGGCAGAGAGCCCAGAAAATAAACCCTCATAGTGGAATAAATTACGGGAATAAACTGGGTTAACAATAGAGCCAGAAACAGCCGGTAATCCAGTTTTCTCAGGGCAATCATACTTCTGCTGTCCTTGTATCTTGTGTGCAACTGATTATTTAGAAACTATTATTCGCTGACTGGGTCTTCCCAGATATTTGGCATTTTAGTGTGACGAACGCTGCAAACCAAGCTCGCACTGAATGCTTTATTTTCTAATTTGTAAAGTCTGCTATAGAAGGAAAGGCAGGAATTATTCAGGCAATAGATGCTTTCAGTTTATAAAGAGGTCTGACGCCACCAGTCCTGATCGTCTCATCATAAAGATCAAAGAGTTCCGTTGCCTTAATGAGTGACTCCAGCTTACTGTGCCCGTACCGGGCTTTCATATGCTCTACTTCATCAGGATGATGCTTACGCAGCCACTGGCCAGCATGACCAATGTGCACTCCCCTATCAGCTCTGTCACTTTCTCTGGAGTACTGAACGAGGGATTGAACAAGATATGAATTGTGCAGCCATAATAACGTCAATGCTTTTTCGCCCTCTTCAGACAGTAAAAATTCTCCGAGCTCTTTTCTTGCGGCGCTGATTCTCTCTACTATCTGATTCAAGTATTCAACTTCCTTTTTCAGCTTGTCTGCCTGCTCATCAAGCTTCTCACAGAAAGCTTTCAGCTTTTCCAGTGACTGGTAGTCACACATTGGCAGTGAGTGATGAATCAGTTCATTGCGCTCAGCAACCAGCTCGGCCATTCGCTGCTTCTGGCGCTCATAATATGCCTGGTCACTTTCAATATTGAAGCTGAAAGATAAATGGTTTTCTACAGCCATTCTCTCTTCATCGAGATAGGATACCGGCTTCTTGTAGGTATTCTCAATAAACTGGCCCACCAGCTGACCCATGGTGTGTTTGCTGACTTTTTCATACTGTTTCTTTTGAGCTTCTTGGAACTCTGATACATAAGCAGAGAAGTTACCGTATACAATCAGTCCCTTGAGCATATGCTCTATCTGCTGAAACAGCAGAACATTTCTGCCGATTCTGCTCTGTAATTGATGTGCGCTTTCTGCCATTTTTTTCTCTGAAGTAGAGTTTATATCAGCTACTGCATTCACGACTGCTTTCACTTGTTCTCAAGCCCCCTTTATCACACTGAGTCCCTTTCCAGTCGAATTCATGGCGAAAGAGGCCCAGTCTCCACTTGGAAGCAGGTTTCATTCTTAGTCATCCTCGTCTGTAAAAAGCTGTATCAATCAGAATCAACGGGAGGACCAAGTCTCAACTAACTCAAATATTTTCGGAGCTTTTCTTACTCCTTCAATGAGAGTCCACTGGAAAGCTCTGGCTCCCATACAGCAGAGAGGCACAGGCCCATATGCCATCAAAGCGATGATCTGACGTAAACTCCTCAAACAAAGAGCACTGAATAACCAGCCCAGTTAGTTCAGAAGCTCGCTCAGCAAGACTGGGACTACCGTCAAATTCAGTAACCTGATAACCCTTCTTCAGAAAAACCAAAGCATCTCGACCAGAGCCACAGCCAGCATCAAGAATATGGGCATGGTCAGGTAATAACGGAAGAAATTGGTCGTACAAAGCCTGTGCATCGACTGTCACAGTAGAGTCAAAGAAAGAGTCTGAGTTGCGCTCGTAGAAGGCTATGGTTTTGGGCATCTGAATAATACTGTGATTGACGTTGCTTGGATACTGCCATCAATTACAACCCACAAAAAGAGGAATGAACATTCCTCTCAGATTGCGGACAAACCTCAGTGTTTTCTAAAGAGAAAATACTGAGGTTCCATTGTGGGAAATGCAGAACCTAAACTTCAATCAGTTGACACCAAAGTGGGGAAAGATAGCATTTTTGTGAAAGATGAATAATGTAAGTATCGACTCATTCCATGCTTAAATCATCAAAAGACTTTATCAGCAGCCTGAGTAGCTCACGCCACTTCCCTAGGAGGCTGACCGAGAATAGACAGCCCGGCCTAAAATCCAGAAAGAACGGCCATCTTTTCCACTGAATTTGCTTAAATAGGTCAACTATTCGCACAAATTCAGTGAAAAAGCTGACTCGTTCTACTGAATTTTATGCTCGGACGCTATTCTCGGTCAGCCTCCTAGATGCCATTAATTCCTGAAGAAAGTGACTAAAAATCTGCACATGTCGGAATTCCTGCAGGTGTTTTTCTTCAATAAAGCCGGATTGCTCTATGATGACATTAATTGAACTACCCGGTTTTTTCCCCTGTCCAAGGGTGGCAATAACAGCCTTTTTCCGTTTTGCTTCTTTCGCAATACAGGACTTATCACTTCGATCCGCAGGGTTCCAGGAGAATGCATCATTGACAAACGATTCCGACTTTTCAGAAATATCTCGTTTGGCAAACTGGAAAAGCGGCAAAACAATATCTTCCAAAGTCACAACAACCGGCTCACCGTCATTGTTTTTGTGACTCCAGACCTGAATCCGTGAGTTTACCATCACTAAATCCACTAAAAACTCAGTCGTACCAGTACCTGTAGGCTAATATTTGCTCATCCCTATTTTCACCTTATAAGTGCATTTTTGTGGAACTTAAATTTGAGCAATCTGACACTGAGTTTTATACGCCGGCAGCCGGTCTCTGTTTTGTCGGTCATGCCCTGAACCAGAAAACATCTCTAAGGAAATCGCTGCGCTCTATCAAGAAACGTCACGGCATTCCTAATATTGATCTGGTGCGGGCTTTTGTCGGCTTATTGGCTTTGGGTAAAACTGATTTTGATGCTATTGATAACTATCGCCATGATGACTGGTTCAAGCGCAGTATGGACATTAAACAAATGCCTTCCGCCAGTCGCTTGCGCCAGCGGTTTAATGAAGATGCCACTCAGTTGATCCCCTTAATTGAAGAAGCCCTCCCCGAGCTATTGGTCGAATTGGATGCACCGATCTCTCCACTTTCAAAAGAACTCGATCACCTTCAGCACATTCCGCTGGATATAGACGTTACTCCGCAGGATAACAGCAAAACTCAAAAAGAAGGTGTGCAATGGACCTACAAGCACTTTCATGGCTTTGCCCCCATTATGTCTTATGTGGGAACCGAGGGATGGTGTCTAGGCACTGAACTACGTCCTGGTTCACAACACTCACAAAACGACTTCGTACCCTTCTTGAATACCGTATTACACAGACTTCGTCGTGTTACTCAAGCTCCGGTATTGCTGCGACTCGACAGTGGCCATGATGCAGAAGACACTCGCCGAGAGATTGCCGATCACAACCATGTGGATCACATCATCAAACTCAATCCACGTAAGCAGTATGCCGTAACAGCCTGGCTGCAAGCCTTTGAGACAGCCAGTGTTCAGTGGACAGAGCTTCGCCCCGGAAAAACGTATGCGACACACTCAGTTATCCATGAGACCGACTACGGCAGACAGCGACTAATCATCCGTATTATCAAGCGTACTACTGACTCGGTGGGTCAGTATTTTTTAACACCAGACTACGAGCTGGATGGTTGGTGGACGACATTGGATGAAACTGAATACGATAATGATAATGTTATATTACTCTATGAAGACCATGCGACCAGCGAACAGTTTCATAGTGAATTCAAGACTGACATGGATCTGGAAAGACTGCCTTCAGGTAAGTTTGATACGAATGATCTTGTCATGTGTCTTGGTGCACTGACCTACAAAATTTTGCGCTACATGGGGCAAACCTGTTTGCTGGGTCCTGATTCTCCGGTTCGCCACAAAGCTCAGCGCCGAAGAATCAAGACGGTTATGCAGGAGCTGGTTTACCAATCTGCGCGATTCCTGAAAAAGAGTCGCCAATTTATTCTTCGTTTTGGCCGACATAGCCCCGGGCTGTCGGCCTTTATGCAACTCTTTCCTGAAAAACAGCTCTGTTAGCTGATTATTTATTTCTCTCGACTGAATGAAAAAGTATGGCTGACACTGGCAGGATTTCGCTCGCCTTCAGAGCAGAAATCTTTCGGTATTCATTGGAAAAGAGCCGTGCTATTAAATCTGTTCAGCTATTTTGTGGTGAATTGCACGCACCGAAAGCGTAAAACTTTCTGTCATTGAGTTAAATGAGATGGAAAATCTTCTCTGCAATCAAGAAATCACGGATTCAGGTCCAGAGATAAACAGCCTTATCTTCTGATACCGCTGCATTGTCAAAGCCCTCCAGCATTTGTGGAGCTTTTGTAATCCAAGAGTCCTCTGCAATTTCAGCAAAGTTTCGAGCAAACTGCTCAATCACTTGCTGTGGCTGCTGATCATCCACATCATAAATAAACAGATACCGGGACTCGCTGATCACTTTTTCTGCATCACCCGGAAAAACAGCAGCCTGCTCCGACAGCTCCAGATAGTTCTCCAAAAAGCCTTTAGGGTTGTCTATCCGGTCTTTACCACCACAGTTAAACAGTAAAACCAGCCACTCAATATTATCCTGCTCCAACCGCAGTACAGAATCTGGCAGGAAAAACTTATGAGCCATATCTAAGCTCATATCCTGAAGCAGATGATTTTCCAGACTGGTTTTAAACAGATCATTCAAAGGCGCAGGAAACTCAGCAAACCTATGCTCAAATTTCTCTGTTTTGAGCAGCTTCCCAAACACCAGCCTGCAAAACGCTACATCATGAGGGCCTTCACAAAATACCATTAATACCTTGGTACTCAACTTCTCAGACGTTGACATTAATGGGCTCTCCTCAGGTCAACATTCCCTGCTTTCAACAGCTTGGAAAACTTCTTGCCGGTGAATTCTCTGGCAACAATTCTAATGTTATCTTCCTGCTCATCAGGATTTTCAACTAAAGCGCAAACTGCTAGCTGGGACTGATCTGGAATATTGTTAACGAAAGCATCTATACACTCTTTACTGTGACTAGTCAGAAATACCTGCACATTAAAATACACGGATAATTCATAAATAAAGCCAGAAAAATCAGCGATTAAATCAGCATGTATGGCATTCTCAAACTCATCAATCAGTACAACACCATTCTGAGCAGAGGCAAACAGCAAAGAAATAAAGAAAATACGTTGTAATCCTTCGCCATAGTCTGTCAGATCAAATGCACTGTCATAACGAGTGTCACTGACAAGAAAACGCTGCCACTCATCAACTAAACGAATATCAGTAATAGTATTCAGAACTTTTTCTTGAATGAATTCAAAAATTTTTGGGAGTGCCTTAGACTGAGTGCTTTTGTGATAATAGGTGGCATATCGATGAGGCTCATTCAAAAAGAACGGGCTACTGAAAACCACCGGACATAAAGTCTTGATGCCCGCAGCCTGAGTCTCACGGTCACGCCCTTTATAAATGCGAGTAAGGGCTTCCTGATTATGATTCCCGTATGAGGTGGAAATTTCCACTGATTCCAGATACCTGGACTTATCTATCGAAGTGTCTGTTTCCTTAAAATGCTTTATAGCAACCTCTGATTGTAAATCATCGAAGCAGCCTTCTATTTGAATATCATCTCCCAACTGAGAAACGAACCATTCAGGGTTAAGATGATCTTCTGCCACTTTGCCTCGCCGACGAACAGTTTCCAGTAACCCTGTAAAATCATTCTGTCGAGTCAGCAAGTAAATCGCTTCCAGTAACGTGGTTTTGCCAGAATTATTCAAACCAGCAAACAGATTGATCCTGGAAGGAGCTTTTAGCTGAAACTCCTGCAACCGTTTATATTGGCGTATATGTATACTGGAAAAATGCTGGTTTATGCGATCGTGGAACACTTCCAGCTGAGCAACACCACTCAGGCCAGACGCACGAGTACGGTCGATAATAGTTTTCAAACGTCCATAGGCACTTTCAAGCTCAGTCAGGTTTTCACCACTGACCTGCAATGCACTCAGGCTTTGAATATCCTGATTAACTGAACGGATAGCCGCTTCCTGGCGCTCTTTCAGAATCTGGTTACTGGAGCGATAGGCAATATTAATATCACGGGATATCTTCAGTTGAGCGATGGCACTTTCATCATTAATCATCTTCCCCAGCAAGCTGACATCATCGCGCTTTATTAAGGCTGGTTCCAGATATTCATCAGCAAAGCCTAATTCTTCTTCATCAGCCTCTACAGGTTCTCGTGACAACCAGGAAAAAAATAATTCTCTATGTTCAGCTTGTTCCGCTTTATAGCCATTTTCATTCCAACTAAGCCAATCTTTGAGAGCAGCGTTGCGAACGGCTTCCCGAAACAAAGGGAATTTCGTTTCGGTAAACTGATCCCCATAGTCAGAATCCTGATACTGTTCCACCAGAGAGAGCGCTCTTAAGCTGCGTCGTAACTCGACCTTGCTGATGCCAATACGTTCACAGATCTGGTTCTCAGAAAGATGATGATGAGTATGCATATCCTCCAGCAACCGGGCCTGATTCCACTCGCCCCATTTTTTATTACCACTGATATGCTTGAGCGCCATGACAGTCAGGTGATGCAACTCATCGCCTTCCTGATAAATAACGACCGGTACCTTGCTAAAGATTTCCGGATTGAGCTTGCCTAAATCAATGGCTTTTTCGTCGTACTCTTTTTCCAGAAATTTCAGAGCTGCAATTCGGCGGTTTCCTTCCACCACCAGAAAGCCGCCATTTTCAAGCTTTTTCACCTGAATCTGGTCAACGGGTAAATAACCATTAGCCTTAAAACTATCGACAAGATCCCGGATGTTCTGGTTTTTAGCGCCAGTCAACAATCGGGAGGTTCGACGCTCAACCTGCTTGTCTTTAGCCTGCTCCTCTGCAACCTCTGTGTACTCAGGCTCATTAATGAGTCGGTAATTATTCGGGTCAAGGAACAGGTTTTTCAGACTATACGTCCGGCGGGAACCATCAACCGCGCTTTCCTCTTCCGTTTCTACCGGATTTAGTTCATCAGTCACGCAACGGCCTCCTTAGTCTTTTTTGCCGCAGCCTGGACGGTTTGCTTCTCTTTACTACTTAAATGATAATCGTTAACCCGATCCCCACCAAACTTCTCCAACCACGGCGCGGTAGCCACATCCTTGCCCCGATCTTTCCTGGTATCGACTTCCGTTCTTTCAATCAGAATGCCCTGTTCATCCAGCATTGTCGTGTGTGCAGAATGGGCACCATTTTTGCCGAATTCGAAACCGAATTGTTCGAGTATCGAGACAGATGTTCTCATGGATGGCGCTCCGTATCAGCAGGTTCAGCAATCTGATCGGCAGCACCGCCAGAACGAATCCAGGCATCCACTTCAGGAGCCTGGAATTTCCAGAAACGGCCAACCTTGTGTGCGGGCATATTGCGCTGGTTGATCCAGTTATAGATGGTGTCCTTACTGACACCGAGATGTTTGGCGATCTCATCAACCGAGAGCCAGGGGGTATGTGCAGACATAGTCTCAGTTAACATAATTAAAGCTATATACTAGCAAGAGGGATTTAGTTGGATTATACAGGATTAAGAGGGAATTAGGAGACATCTGTACAAATGGAGTATTGCAACTTTAACACCTGTAAAAGATATTCAATTTAAGATTTAATTATGTATAGAGAAGTTTACGTTTGAGTCGTAGTACTGTAATTCATACACATTCACTGCAATGATGCTCCTGAATTATTTGCAATTAGATCATAAAACTTCATCAATTCTATTGAGGGGAGAAAAACGCTTCCGATAGTCCCTGGGAGTTAGGCCGGTTATTGCTTGAAATACCCTACGAAAGGCACTGGCATCCTCATAACCTACTTGCCAGGCGATTTCTTCAATATTCATGCGTGACAACTCCATCAGTTCCCGTGCTTTGCTGACTCTTAGCTGTTGCAGGTATTTTGAAGGTGTTAATCGTGTAGCGGCCTGAAAACGACGGATAAATGTCCTCCCTTCCAGGCAGGCTTCATTAGCCATCATGGGTACTGTGAGCGGTTCATTAAAGTGTTTATGCAACCAATGTTGCGCTTTCAGAATAGCAGCGTCACCATGTCCGAAGCTGGGTGAAAAACTGCTGTAATACCTCTGCTCACGACCGCCAGGGTCCACCAGAAAGAAGCGAGCTGTTGTCAGCATGGTTGCTGACCCCATAAATCGTTCTACCAGCCTTAACCCTAAATCGACCCAGGCCATCAGACCTCCGGCCGTTATGATATCGCCATCGTCGATCAGTAACTTGTCTATATTGAGCTTCACTTCCGGGTGCCGCTTCAGAAATTCTTCTTCAAGACTCCAGTGTGTAGTGGCCGGGCGGTCATCCAACAATCCGGTTTGAGCAAGATAAAGTGCACCCGCACAGATTGAGCAGATTAACGTTCCCTTTTGATGCCAGGGACTCAATAAATGGGGCCAGGAAGCGAACTCTTTTGGTGTGTGCCCCAGGCAGGGAGGAATAATGACGACACTATCAGTACATGCAGTACATGAATCCTCCTGTTCAAACGACACAGTATCTACATCTCTTGTGACAACACTGAAAACACATTCAGGCGAACCCTTTCCACGGTCACGCTGATAGAAATCATTTGCTGCATTCAACAGGTCCATCAAACCAAAGATGGCTGATTGCTGAGCATGGGGATAGGTAAGAATCAAAACGCTGACTCTTCCTTTTTGTGGGTGTACTGCTTTAGTCATATGGCGAATATTGCACGAAATATGTCATTTTTGCCAAGTTTCAATGGAAGAACAACCTCATAAACTGGGTACACATCAACAAGGAACCATTACCCATGAATAAACGTGCCCTGGTTATTATTGACCTGCAGAATGATTATTATCCTGGTGGTTTGTGGTCTTTATATAACATTGAGCAGGCATCCAAGAATGCTCGCTCAGTATTGGAATCTGTTCGTAATAGCGGAGACCTGGTGATTCATGTAAGGCATGAATTTGAAGACAATAATGCCCCTTTCTTTCTTCCAGATTCAGAGGGTGCAGCGATACACGCCGATGTAATGCCTCTGGATAACGAACCCGTTGTTCTCAAACATGCCGTTAATGCTTTTCATCAAACCAACCTCAAAGCACTGCTCGATGAGCATGACATCAAAGAACTTGTTCTTGTTGGCGCCATGAGCCATATCTGTATCGATGCAGCCACACGTGCAGCGGCTGATTATGGCTATAAAGTCACTCTCATTGAAGATGCCTGCGCGTCTAAGGATGTTGAGTTCGATGGCAAGAGTGTTAAAGCTGAAGATGTACACACAGCGTTTATGTCAGCACTGAGTTTTGGTTATGCCGATGTGGTTTCAACCCGTGAGTGGTTGGAACAGTAGGTTAAAAGCCAAGTGAAGGTGTAAGCTCTGAGAGCTTAAAGTTTAAGTGGACACGAGGTCTTTGGATAAGGGCTTTTGTGTCTACTTAACTTGACCTTCACCATAAAAACAATATCTCGACGCCGAGCCATACCAGGTTTGATCATAAGCTGTTGAAGGGTTTCAAACATACTTCTGGTATAGCTATCCTCCTGATTTTCTCCAAATTGAGACAGGGTATAGTCATAGATATCTTCCAAATCCTGAGAAGCTCGTGGCCTGAACAAGTACTGCTTGGTAGTCGGCATTTTTAGCGTTTTTTCATCCGAGAAAGAAATTGTTCAACCTCAAGATCGACAGGTTCACCACTATTATCCCCTTCATCAATCAGAGCCTTAAGCTGTTCGAGACTAGATGATGCTTTATGTTCTCTCAAGTTCCTCAGTGCATCTCTTACCACTTCACTGACTGAGGAATACGCTCCAGAATCCACTAATTGTTGAGCATAACTTTGAAGCTCATTGCCAAGGCTAATGGTTAGTGTCCGGGCCATGTGAACCCCTCCTGCAAGAATATGTCTTACAGGTTATAGACTGGAAATGGTTTTATGACATTATGAATTTCTGAATAACCTTGAACTCATAACAGATTATCTGAGCAAATCCCTATTAGGGAAGGTGTGAACAAGTCCTGCGAGGCGTTCTTCGCGATAAAAGTCAGGAAAAAATCCTTATATATTTGATGATTAAAGAGTCCCTTTACGGAAAAGCCATGGCCGAATTCTATGGATTATCGAGAACTGGCCAAGAGAACAATAAGGTAAGGGTTCAAAACCCATCATGAGCTCTATTCATCAAACAATGAATTATGATCAATTTCATTCATATTATATTTCACGTATAAATACACTCAGATCTGAACTTAAGACACGACTACAGTTGATTTTTACTTAGGCCGTTGAGCACACACCAAAAAAGACTGTGAAGACTAAAAACTGAGAAAATCAGAAGAATTCAGCAAATGCTAGTGAGCAAGGAATTGACTCTGGATTTGTCTCAGACAATGGATACCTAATCACAATGAATAAAGACTTTACGTTTATCGTCAAGAGCATTTGTTTTGATGAAAATTATCAGCCATCAGACAATACTCGCATTACGACCAACTTTGCTAATTTAGCCAGAGGCGAGAGCCGCCAGGAAAACCTGCGTAGCGCCTTAAGGATGATTGATAATAGTTTTAATGCCCTGGCGCATTGGGACAACCCTAAAGGTGATCGTTACTCCGTCGAGCTCGAAATTATTTCAGTCGATATGAATATTGCAGGCAGCGATCAGCCTTTCCCATCGATTGAGATTTTGAAAACGAATGTTGTTGATCGTGTAACGAACGAATGCATTGAAGGTATTGTAGGGAATAATTTTTCGTCGTATTTACGAGATTATGATTTTAGTGTGTTATTGCTGGATCATAATAAAGACAAGCCGAGTTTCAGTATTCCAGACAACTTTGGTGATCTGCATGGGAAACTCTTTCAGTCTTTCGTGAACTCAAATACTTATAAACAGAATTTCAAAAAACCACCTGTTATTTGCCTCAGTGTTTCGGACAACAAGACCTATCACCGGACTGACAACCAGCATCCCGTGCTGGGTTTTGAGTATCAGCCCAATGAATCTTCTTTGACTGAGCAATATTTCAAGAAAATGGGGTTACAAGTTCGGTATTTTATGCCGCAGAATAGCGTTGCGCCTTTGGCATTCTATTTCTTTGGCGATTTGCTGAATGATTACACGAACCTTGAGCTTATAAGCACCATCAGCACGATGGAGACCTTCCAAAAAATCTACCGCCCAGAAATATACAATGCAAATGCTGTTGCCGGAAAATGCTACCAGCCCAATTTAAAAAACCTGGATCATTCATTAACTCAAATTGTTTATGATCGCGAAGAACGTAGCAGGCTAGCCATTAAGCAAGGGAAATTTGCAGAAGAATACTTCATCAAACCTTACCAAACCGTTCTTGAGCAGTGGACTGCTGATTACGCTTGAATATCAACAAAAACAGACAACAGCGCCTTTTATGAAAACTTTATTACCGACTTCAACGGCGGGCAGTTTGCCTAAACCTTCATGGCTTGCAGAACCTGAAAAGCTTTGGTCACCCTGGAAATTGCAGGATGAGGAATTAATTACAGGGAAACAAGACGCTTTGCGTGTGACACTGCAAGAGCAGGATCAGGCCGGCATTGATATTGTCAGTGACGGCGAGCAGTCACGCCAGCACTTCGTTACGACGTTTATTGAGCACCTTAATGGCGTAGATTTTGAGAATCGTAAGACGGTTAGAATTCGTGACCGCTATGATGCCAGTGTACCTTCAGTCGTTAGCGCTGTTTCCAGGCAAAAGTCCGTGTTTGTTGAAGATGCCAGATTTTTACGTCAGCAAACCAACAAACCTATTAAATGGGCTCTGCCTGGCCCCATGACAATGATCGATACCCTGTACGATGGGCATTATAAAAGTCGTGAAAAACTAGCCTGGGAATTTGCCAAAATTCTTAATCAAGAAGCTAAAGAATTAGAGGCTGTGGGTGTTGATATCATTCAGTTTGACGAGCCTGCTTTTAATGTCTTTTTTGATGAAGTAAATGACTGGGGCATTGCTGCTCTGGAAAGAGCCATTGAAGGGCTCGAGTGCGAAACCGCTGTACATATATGCTATGGCTATGGCATTAAAGCCAATACAGACTGGAAGAAGTCTCTGGGCTCTGAGTGGCGCCAATATGAGGAAGTATTTCCCAAACTACAACAATCTAACATCGATATTATCTCTCTGGAATGTCATAACTCTCGTGTTCCTGTCGAATTACTTGAGCTCATCCGTGGTAAAAAAGTGATGGCAGGAGCCATTGATGTCGCCACCAATACCATAGAGACACCAGAAGAAGTGGCCAATACTCTGCGAAAAACACTGCAATTTGTTGATGCCGACAAACTCTATCCTTGCACCAACTGTGGAATGGCTCCCCTACCTCGTGAAGTAGCAAGAGGCAAACTCAATGCCTTGAGCGCCGGGGCAGAAATCGTTCGAAGAGAACTGTCTAACTAGTACGACCAAGCGTTAATTACCCTTCAGCTCTCCGTTCAGTCTGAGCCTTTCGAAAGATGCTGGTAATGCACTTCGACTCGCTCAGTTCGAACGGTTTGGGATGTAACGCTTGGCGGCACAAAGCAGTTCGAAATTACTTCAATCAATAGAAGCTGTTCACTGAAACGGCTCAGGCAGTGTCGCCATTCCTTAGTAGTTCCTGCCAACCAGGTTCTTACCTTGAGTGTGTTCATAGTCTAAAGAACTGATGGCAAGGTCTTTGTCAGTTATTAGAAACAGAAGAAACCGTTAATGGATGTCTTAGAATTTATAACAAATCATACCTCGACTTTTTTGGCATTAATGGCCACAGGAATTTTCGCCGGTATTCTTGCAGGATTATTAGGCGTAGGCGGCGGTATAGTTATTGTGCCCGTGCTGTTTTTCTTGTTCCAGAGCTTTGGTGTATCACCTGAGTCAGCCATGCTGGTAGCAACGGCAACCTCGCTGGCCACAATAGTACCGACTTCGATCAGTTCAATTCGTGCTCACAACCAAAAAGGTAATGTCGATTTTAACCTTCTGAAACGCTGGGCTGTTTTTATTCTCTTGGGTGTATTGGTGGGTAGCTGGCTGGTAACGCGCATAGATGGCAGTTTGCTGACTATGCTGTTTGGTGTCATAGCGACCTTATCGGCACTTAACATGCTGTTCAGAACGGGAAAATCCGCGCTGTTCAAACAGTTGCCCGGCACAGCAGGACAGTCAGTGATGGGAACATCCATTGGCTTTTTCAGCTCTATGGTCGGAATCGGTGGCGGCACTATTTCTGTTCCACTGCTTACCCTATACAACTATCCAGCTCACAAGGCCGTAGGCACAGCTGCAGCCATTGGGCTCATTATTTCGTTGCCTGGCGCCCTGACCATGTTAGCACTGGGAAGTACACCAGCCGATGCGCCGGCAGGAACCATAGGCTTGGTTAATCTGATGGGGTTCATTTGCATTGTGCCGCTAACCGTACTTTTTGCCCCGGTAGGAGCATCTCTGGCCGCTAAATTAAATGCTATTAGACTGAAGAAGGTCTTTGCCCTCGTACTCCTTGTGACAGGCCTGCGTATGTTGGCACAGCTTCTTTTGTAAGCTTTGTCCTGTAAACCTGCGGCTACCACGGTTAAGTTAGGAAGGTCGAACAGAGAATCAATGATTTAAACGATTTAAACGATTTCTAAAATCATACAACCTCCCTTCAGCGTTACTGAAGCTCTGGCAGTAACGTTTGAAGTGTGCAGGTAAGATTAAAGCTGCTCCCCTACCCTGAAATTGGCTTCACTTTGTCATGGCTTGCTCAAGGAGAGTAAATATCCATTGACTTTCATAGTCGTTTTTCTTCTCGGGCAAGCCTTGATATCTCTGGGCTGTAACCTTAAGTCAGTGCCATTGCCTTATATACCCATTGGATTTCAAGATGCTACTAGGCGACAAGTGAGCGAAGCCCTGTGAGCCTGCAAGTAGTAGGTGATCAGGGTGAGCGAACGCTGGCAATTGTATCTACAGTGGTTTTCGGAATGGTCTGCTGGGCTTTACACCGTAAAAAACCCAAGAGCGCCAGTTATGAAATGATGAACAAGCAGTGACACACTGATCTGCCCGTACAAAGAAGGCTCAATGAAGGTTGTCCTACCGTCTCCAGAAAACTGAACTACACTGGATGTCCACCCAAAGGAGTTGGGAAGAGCCGGAACCGGATACCTTCATAACGAACGGGTGCGAGAGATCATAGCTCATGATATTCAGTGCAAAACAGTCAGCGGTAACACAAAAAAGTATGGTGTTTTCTACAAAGAGGGTAAAAGCACCTTGGCCCTGCTGGCAGGGTGTCTGTGTCTTTGTGGCTCAGTTGGCAGTCACCAGCCTTTGCGTACTGCAACCTGCCAATGGTGAGGTGGTAAATGAGCCGGGGTCTCTTATTAACCCTATCAATTACCATAGCGACAACACTCATGAGCTGAATGGTGCTGCAGGTGTCGTCCTCAGTCCCGACGGGAAACACCTGTACGTAACGGCCACTTTCGGAGATGCCCTCACGGTGTACGACGTGGCCAGCGGCGGTGCGCTCGCCAACCCCCGTATCTATCGTAACGGCGCCACTCATGAGCTGGATGGTGCCCTCGGTGTTACCCTGAGCTCCAACGGGCAACACCTGTACGTAACGGCCTCGACCGGGAATACTCTGTCGGTGTACGACGTGGCCAGCGATGGCGGGCTTTCCAACCCCCGTATCTATCGTGATGACAACACTCATGAGCTGGACGGTGCCTGGGGTGTTACCCTGAGCCCTGACGGTCAACACCTGTACGTAACGGCTGCTATGGGGGATGCCCTGTCGGTGTATGACGTGGCCAGTGACGGCACGCTCTCCAATCTCCGTATTTACCGTGATGACAACACTCATGAGCTGCACGGCGCTTTGAGTGTCGTCCTTAGCCCCAACGGGCAACACCTGTACGTAACGGCCGGTAAGGGGAATACCCTGTCGGTGTACGACGTGGCCAGCGACGGCACGCTCTCCAACCCCCGTGTCTATCATGACGACAACACTCATGAGCTGAGCGGTGTCTGGGGTGTCACCCTGAGCCCCGACGGGCAACACCTGTACGTAACGGCCACTTTAGGGGGTGCTGTGTCGGTGTACGACGTGGCCGGCGATGGCGCGCTCTCCAACCCCCGTATTTACCGTGACGACGCCACTCATGGGCTGAATGGCGCTGCGTATATCGCCCTGAGCCGCGACGGGCAACACCTGTATGTAGCGGCCGTTGAGGGGAGTGCCCTGTCGGTGTACGACGTGGCCAGCGACGGCGCGCTTTCCAACCACCGCATTTACCGTGACGACAACACTCATGAGCTGGGCGGTGTCTGTGATGTTGCCCTGAGCCCCGACGGGCAACATCTGTACGTAACAGCCTTCTTAGGGGGTGCCCTGTCGGTGTATCAGGTGATCCAGGACACCTTCCGCTAAGGTGGAAGGGGGAGAATGAAAGAGATTATGGCGCGATTCAGCACACCCGTCCGTACCAAACAGGCCCAATAAAGGTTGTCACTTCACCCCCAGAAAACTGAACTACATTGAATGTCCACCCAAAGGAGTTGGGAAAAGCCGGAACTGGATACTTCCATAACCAGCGGGTACAAGAGGCCATAACTCATGATATTCAGTGCAAAACCATCAGCGGCAACACCAAGCACGGTTTTTTCTACAAAGAGGGTAAAAGCCCCTTGGCCGTGCTGGCAGGGTGTCTGTGTTTTTGTGGCTCAGTTGGCAGTCACCAGCCTGTGCATACTACAACCTGCCAAGGGTGAGGAGGTTAATGAGCCGGGGTCTCTCATTAACCCGGTCATTTACCATAACGACAACACTCATGAACTGGAAGGTGCCAGGAATATTGCCCTCAGCCCCAACGGGCAACACCTGTACGTAACGGCTTTTTTAGGGGGTGCCCTGTCGGTGTACGACGTGGCCAGCGACGGCGCGCTCTCCAACCCCCGTATTTATCGTAACGACGACATTCATGATCTGTTAGGTGCCCAGGGTGTTACACTGAGCTCCGACGGGAAACACCTGTACGTAACGGCTATTTCGAGCAATGCCCTGTCGGTGTATGACGTGGACAACGACGGCGCGCTCTCCAACCCCCGAATCTATCGTAATGACACCACTCATGAGCTGAATGGCGCTTCGAGTGTCGCCCTCAGCCCCGACGGGCAACACCTGTACGTAACAGCCAATGCTGGGAATGCCCTGTCGGTGTACGACGTGGCCAGCGACGGTGCGCTCTCCAACCCCCGTATTTACCGTGACGACGACACTCATGAGCTGGAGGGCGCCAGGAATATTGCCCTCAGCTCCGACGGGCAACACCTGTACGTAACGGCTTTTTCGAGCAATGCCCTGTCGGTGTACGACGTGGACAGCGACGGCGTGCTCTGCAACCCCCGTATTTACCGTAACGGCGACACTCATGAGCTGAATGGTGCCCGAGATGTTGCCCTGAGCCCCGACGGGCAACACCTGTACGTAACGGCTTTTTCGAGCAATGCCCTGTCGGTGTACGACGTGGACAGCGACGGCTCTCTCTCTAACCCCCGCATCTATCGTGACGACAACACTCATGAGCTGGACGGTGCTCTGGGTGTTACCCTGAGCCCCGACGGGCAACAACTGTACGTAACGGCTTTTTCGAGCAATGCCCTGTCGGTGTATCAGGTGGTCCAGGCCGTGGAAGCAAACACCTCCTTATACTCCCTCACACATTCAGCCAGCATTAACCCGGGCATGGACACACATACCCTGGTCTACTCTCCCACGCATTCAGCCATGACGAGCCCGAGCCTGGAAGACCGCCCGATATCCACTGACGGGTTTTCTCCTTCCACAACGCCTTCCATGACACCTTCTATGACACCTTCTATGACACCTTCTATGACATCTTCTATGACATCTTCTATGACATCTTCTATGACATCTTCTATGACATCTTCTATGACATCTTCTATGACATCATCCATGATGCCTTCCATTGAAGTGAAAGGAGAGAATGAAAGAGATTATGGCGCTATTGCTGGCGCGGTCACTACCGGAGCCGTAGTGACCGGGGCGGTTGTCTCTGTGGTGATCGGAATGGTCTGCTGGGCTACACACCGTACAAAACTCAAAAGCGCCATTTATGAAATGCAGAACAAGCAGTGACACACTGATCTGTCCGTACAAAACAGGCTCAATAAAGGTTGTC
>NZ_JOKH01000007.1:198241-199661 GCF_000722635.1 Endozoicomonas numazuensis
CAGAAAACTGAACTACACTGGATGTCCACCCAAAGGAGTTGGGAAGAGCCGGAACTGGATGCCTCCATAACCAACGGGTACAAGAGGCCATGACTCATGACATTCAGTGCAAAACCATCAGCGGCAACACCAAGCACGTTTTTTTCTACAAACCCTTGGCCATGCTGGCAGAGTGTATGTGTCTTTATGGCTCAGCTGGCAGTCACCAGCCTTTGCCTACTGCAACCTGCCAATGGCGAGGTGGTTGATGAGCCAGGGTCTCTCATTAACCCGGTCATTTACCGTAACGACAACACTCATGCGCTGAACGGCGCTGCGGGTGTCGTCCTCAGCCCCGACGGGCAACACCTGTACGTAACGGCCTTTGACGGTGATGCTCTGTCGGTGTACGACGTGGCCAGCGACGGTGCGCTCTCCAACCTCCGTATTTACCGTAACGACGGCACTCATGAGCTGGAAGGTGCCGAGGGTATTACCCTGAGCCCCGATGGGCAACACCTATACGTAACGGCCTTTTTAGGGGGGGCCCTGTCGGTGTACGACGTGGCCAGCGACGGCGCGCTCACCAACCCCCGTATTTATCGTAACGACGACATTCATGATCTGTTCGGTGCCCGGAATGTTGCCCTGAGCCCCAACGGGCAACACCTGTACGTAACGGCCACGTCTGGGGGTGCTCTGTCGGTGTACGACGTAGCCAGCGACGGCGCGCTCTCCAACCCCCGTATTTACCGTGACGGCGACACTCATGAGCTGAACGGTGCTTTGAATGTCGCCCTCAGCCCCGACGGGCAACGCCTGTACGTAACGGCCTATTTTGGGAATGCCCTGTCGGTGTACGACGTGGACAGCGACGGTGCGCTCTCCAATCCTCGTATTTACCGTAACGGCGACACTCATGAGCTGCTCCGTGTCCGGAGTGTTACCCTGAGCCCCGACGGACAATACCTGTACGTAACAGCAAATATTGGGGATGCCCTGTCGGTGTACGATGTGGCCAGCGACGGAGGGCTCTCTAACCCCCGTATTTACCGCAGCGACGACACTCATGAGCTGGACGGTGCCTGGGATGTTACGCTGAGTCCCGATGGGCAACACCTGTACGTAACGGCCTATGAGGGGGATGCCCTGTCGGTGTACGACGTGGCCAGCGACGGCGCGCTTTCCAACCCCCGTATTTACCATAACGACGACACTCATGAACTGGACGGTGCCCGGGGTATTGCCCTGAGCCCCGACGGGCAACACCTGTACGTAACGGCCTATTTTGGGGATGCCCTGTCGGTGTATCAGGTGGTCCAGGCCGTGGAAACAAACACCTCTTTATACTCCCTGACGCATTCAGCCAGCATTAACCCGGGCATGGACACACATACCCTGGTCTACTCTCCCACGCATTCAGCCATGACGAGCCCGAGCC
>NZ_JOKH01000007.1:208178-209818 GCF_000722635.1 Endozoicomonas numazuensis
ACTCATGACATTCAGTGCAAAACCATCAGCGGCAACACAAAGCACGGTTTTTTCTTCCAGAAGGGTGAAAGCACCTTGTTCATGCTGGCAGAGTGTATGTGTCTTTGTGGCTCAATTGGCAGTCACCAGCCTTTGCATATTGCAACCGGCCAATGGTGAGGAGGTTGATGAGCCAGGGTCTCTCATTAACCCGGTCATTTACCATAACGACAACACTCATGAACTGGAAGGTGCCAGGAATATTGCCCTGAGCCCCGACGGGAAACACCTGTACGTAACGGCCAATGTTGGGGATGCCCTGTCGGTGTACGACGTGGCCAGCGACGGCGCGCTCTCCAACCCCCGTACCTACCATAACGGCGACACTCATGAGTTGGACGGTGCTTCGAATGTTATCCTGAGCCCCGACGGGCAACATCTGTATGTAACGGCCGTTGAGAGGGATGCCTTGTCGGTGTACGACGTGGACAGCGACGGTGCGCTCTCCAACCCCCGTATTTACCGCAACGACGACACTCATGAGCTGGACGGTGCTTTGGGTGTCGCCCTGAGCCCCGACGGGCAAAACCTTTACGTAACGGCCTCGAACGGGAATACTCTGTCGGTGTACGACGTGGCCAGCGACGGCGCGCTCTCCAACCCCCGAATCTATCGTAACGGCACCACTCATGAGCTGGACGGCACTACGAGTGTCGCCCTGAGTCCTGACGGGAAACACCTGTACGTAACGGCCTATTTTGGGAATGCCCTGTCGGTGTACGACGTGGCTAGCGATGGAGCGCTCTCCAACCCCCGTATTTACCGTGACGACGACACTCATGTGCTGATCGGTGTCTGGAATGTTACCCTGAGCCCCGACGGGCAACACCTGTACGTAACGGCTTTTTCGAGCAATGCCCTGTCGGTGTACGACGTGGCCAGCGACGGCGCACTCTCCAACCCCCGTATTTATCGTAACGACGATACTCATGAGCTGAACCGTGCCCGGGGTGTTACCCTGAGCCCCGACGGGCAACACCTGTACGTAACAGCCTTTGATAGTGACGCCCTGTCGGTGTACGACGTGGCCAGCGACGGCGCGCTCTCCAACCCCCGTGTCTATAGTGACGACACTCATGAGCTGAAAGGCGCTTGGGATGCCACCCTGAGCCTCGACGGGCAACACCTGTACGTAACGGCCTTTTTTGGGAATGCCCTGTCGGTGTATCAGGTGGTTCAGGCCGTGGAAACAATCACCTCCTTATACTCCCTCACACACTCAGCCAGCATTAACCCGGGCATGGACACACATACCCTGGTCTACTCTCCCACGCATTCAGCCATGACGAGCCCGAGCCTGGAAGGCCGCCCGATATCCACTGACGGGTTTTCTCCTTCCACAACGCCTTCTATGACATCTTCTATGACATCATCCATGATGCCTTCCATTGAAGTGAAAGGAGAGAATGACAGAGATTATGGCGCTATTGCTGGCGCGGTCACTACCGGAGCCGTAGTGACCGGGGCGGTTGTCTCTGTGGTGATCGGAATGGTCTGCTGGGCTACACACCGTACAAAACTCAAAAGCGCCATTTATGAAATGCAGAACAAGCAGTGACACACTGATCTGTCCGTACAAAACAGGCTCAATAAAGGTTGTC
>NZ_JOKH01000007.1:209986-214954 GCF_000722635.1 Endozoicomonas numazuensis
GGATACCTCCATAGCCAACGGGTGCGAGAGGCCATGACTCATGACATTCAGTGCAAAACCATCAGTGGCAACACCAAGCACGGTTTTTTCTACAAAGAAGGTAAAAGCCCCTTGGCCGTGCTGGCAGGGTGTCTGTGCCTTTGTGGTTCAATTAGCAGTGATCAGCCTTTGCGTACTGCAACCTGCCAAGGGTGATGTGGTTGATGAGCCAGGCTCTCTCATTAATCCGGTCATTTACCGTAACGGCAACACTCATGAGCTGGACGGCGCCTGGGCTGTTACCCTGAGCCCCGACGGGCAACACCTGTACGTAACGGCCTCTTTAGGGAGTGCCCTGTCGGTGTACGATGTGGCCAGCGACGGCACGCTCTCCAACCCCCGTATTTACCGTAACGACGACACTCATGAGTTGTTCGGTGCCAGGGGTGTCGCCCTCAGCCCCAATGGGCAACACCTGTACGTAACGGCCTTTGACGGTGGTGGTGCCCTGTCGGTGTACGACGTGGCCAGCGACGGCGCGCTCTCCAACCCCCGTGTCTATAGTGACGACGACACTCATGAGCTGTTAGGTGCCCGAGATGTTGTCCTGAGCCCCGACGGGCAACACCTGTACTTAACGGCTTGGGGTGCCCTGTCGGTGTACGACGTAGCCAACGACGGCACGCTTTCTAACCCCCGTATTTACCGTAACGACAACACTCATGAGCTGGACGGTGCTTTGGGTGTTACCCTGAGCCCCGACGGGCAGCACCTGTACGTAACGGCTTTTTATGGGAGTGCCCTGTCGGTGTACGACGTGGCCAGCGATGGCGCGCTCTCCAACCCCCGTATCTATCGTAACGGCGACACTCATGAGCTGAACGGTGCCTGGGATATTACCCTGAGCCTCGACGGGCAGCACCTGTACGTAACGGCCAATCTTGGGAATGCCCTGTCGGTGTACGACGCGGCCAGCGACGGCGCGCTCTCCAACCCCCGTATCTATCGTGAAGACAACACTCATGAGCTGGACCGTGCCCGGGGTGTTACCCTTAGCCCCGGCGGGCAACACCTGTACGTAACGGCCTTTGACGATAATGCCCTGTCTGTGTACGACGTGGCCAGCGACGGCGCGCTCTCCAACCCCCGTATTTACCGCAGCGACGACACTCATGAGCTGAAAGGCGCTTGGGATGCCGCCCTGAGCCCCGACGGGCAACACCTGTACGTAACGGCCTTTTTTGGGAATGCCCTGTCGGTGTATCAGGTGGTCCAGGCTGTGGAAACAAACACTTCCTTATACTCCCCAGCATATTCAGCCATGACAACCCCGAGCATCGAAACCGACATGTCTGTGGGCTACGCCCCGAGCATGGGGGGGCGTCCGATACCCACTGACGGGGTCTCACCTTTCATGACACCTGCCGTTGAAGAGAGAGAGAAGAATGAAAGAGACTATGGAGTTATTACTGGCGCGGTCACTACCGGAGTTGCAGTGACCGGGGCAGTTGTCTCTGTGGTGATCGGAATGGTCTACTGGGCTTCACACCGTGCAAAACTCAAAGAGCACCAGTTATGAAATGATGAACAAGCAGTGACACACTGATCTGTCCGTACCAGACACGCTCAATAAAAGTTGTCACCTCGCCTTCAGAAAACTGAACTACACTGGATGTCCACCCAAAGGAGTTGGGAAGAGTCGGAACCGGATACCTCCATAACCAGCGGGTACAAGAGGCCATAACTCATGACATTCAGTGCAAAACCATCAGCGGCAACACCAAGCACGGATTTTTCTGCCAGAAGGGTAAAAGCCCCTTGGCCACGTTGGCAGGGTATATGTGTCTTTGTGGCTCAGTTGGCAGTTACCAGCCTTTGCGTACTGCAACCTGCCAATGGCGAGGTGGTTAATGAGCCGGGGTCTCTCATTAACCCGGTCATTTACCGTAACGACGACACTCATGAGCTGGAAGGCGCTACGGGTGTCGTCCTCAGCCCCGACGGGCAACACCTGTACGTAACGGCCTATTTTGGGGATGCCTTGTTGGTGTACGACGTGGCCAGCGACGGTGCGCTCTCCAACCCCCGTATCTACCGTAACGACGACACTCATGAGCTAAATGGTGCTACGAGTGTCACCCTTAGCCCCAACGGGCAACACCTATACGTAACGGCCTCTGAAGGGGATGCTCTGTCGGTGTACGACGTAGCCAGCGACGGCGCGCTCTCCAACCCCCGTATTTACCGTAACGGCGACACTCATGAGCTGGACGGTGCCTGGGATATTACCCTGAGCCCCGACGGGCAACACTTGTACGTAACGGCCTCGGCTGGGGGGGGTGCCCTGTCGGTGTACGACGTGGACACCGATGGTGCGCTCTCCAACCCCCGTATTTACCGTAACGGCGACACTCATGAGCTGGACGGTGCCTGGGATGTTACCTTAAGCCCTGACGGGCAACACCTGTACGTAACGGCCGCAATTGGGAATGCCCTGTCGGTGTACGACGTGGCTAGCGACGGCGCACTCTCCAGCCCCCGTATTTACCGTAACGACGACACTCATGAACTGGACGGTGCTCTGAGAGCTACCCTGAGCCCCGACGGGCAACACCTGTACGTAACGGCCTATTTTGGGGATGCCCTATCGGTGTACGACGTGGCCAGCGACGGTGCGATCTCCAATCCCCGTATTTACCGTGACGGCGACACTCATGAACTGGACGGTGCTCTGGGTGCTACCCTTAGCCCCGATGGGCTACACCTGTACGTAACGGCCACTATTGGGGATACCCTGTCGGTGTACGACGTGGCCAGCGATGGCGCGCTCTCCAACCCCCGTATTTACCGTAACGACGACACTCATGAGCTGGACGGTGCCCGGGATGTCACCTTAAGCCTCGACGGGCAACACCTGTACGTAACGGCCTATGAGGGGGATGCCCTGTCGGTGTATCAGGTGGTCCAGGCCGTGGAAACAAACACATCCTTATACTCCCTGACACATTCAGCCAGCATTAATCCGGGCATGGACACACATACCCTGGTCTACCCTCTCGCACATTCAGCCATGACATCTTCTATGACGCTGATGCCTTCCGTTGAAGTGGAAGGAGAGAATGAAAGAGATTATGGCGCTATTGCTGGCGCGGTCATTTCCGGAGTTGCAGTGACCGGGGCGGTTGTATCTACAGTGGTGATCGGAATGGTCTGCTGGGCTACACACCGTACAAAACTCAAAAGCGCCACTTATGAAATGCAGAACAAGCAGTGACACACTGCTCTGCCCGTACCAAACAGGCTCAATAAAGGTTGTCACTTCGCCTTCAGAAAACTGAACTACACTGGATGCCCACCCAAAGGAGTTGGGAAGAGCCGGAACCGGATACCTCCATAGCCAACGGGTGCGAGAGGCCATGACTCATGACATTCAGTGCAAAACCATCAGTAGCAACACCAAGCACGGTTTTTTCTACAAAGAGGGTAAAAGCCCCTTGGCCGTGCTGGCAGGGTGTCTGTGTCTTTGTGGTTCAATTAGCAGTGATCAGCCTGTGCATACTACAACCTGCCAAGGGTGAGGAGGTTAATGAGCCGGTGTCTCTCATTAACCCGGTCATTTACCGTAACGGCAACACTCATGAGCTGGACGGCGCCTGGGCTGTTACCCTGAGCCCCGACGGGCAACACCTGTACGTAACGGCCTCTTGGGGGGATGCCCTGTCGGTGTACGACGTGGCCAGCGACGGTGCGCTCTCCAACCTCCGTATTTACCGTAACGACGACACTCATGAGTTGGACGGTGCCCAGGGTGTTACCCTGAGCCCCGACGGGCAACACCTGTATGTTACGGCCCCTGCAGGGAATGCCCTGTCGGTATACGACGTGGCCAGCGACGGCGCGCTCACCAACCCCCGTATCTACCGTAACGACAACACTCATGAGCTGGACGGTGGTTTGGGTGTCGCCCTGAGCCCCAACGGGCAACACCTTTACGTAACGGCCTTTTCCGGGGATGCCCTGTCGGTGTACGACGTGGACACCGATGGTACGCTCTCCAACCCCCGTATTTACAGAAACGGCGACACTTATGAGCTGAACGGTGCTTTGGATGTTACCCTGAGCCCCGACGGGCAGCACCTGTACGTAACGGCCTTTTGGGGGAGTGCCCTGTCGGTGTACGATGTGGCCAGCGACGGCGCGCTCTCCAATATCCGTATTTACCGCAACGATGACACTCATGAGCTGTTGGGTGCCAGTGATGTTGCCCTGAGCCCCGACGGGCAACACCTGTACGTAACGGCCTTTTGGGGGAGTACCCTGTCGGTGTACGACGTGGCCAGCGATGGCGCGCTCTCCAACCTCTGTATTTACCGCAGCGACGACACTCATGAGCTGAACGGCGCTTTTGGTGTCGTCCTGAGCCCCGACGGGCAACACCTGTACGTAACGGCCTCTGATGGGAATGCCCTGTCGGTGTACGACGTGGCCAGCGACGGCGCTCTCTCCAACCCCCGTATTTACCGCAACGACGACACTCATGAGCTGGACGGTGCCTGGGGTGTTACCCTGAGCCCCAACGGGCAACATCTGTACGTAACGGCCTTTGATGGGGATGCCCTGTCGGTGTATCAGGTGATTCAGGCCGTGGAAACAAACACCTCTTTATACTCCCTGACGCATTCAGCCAGTATTATCCCGGGCGGACACACATACCCTGGTTCACTCTCTCACGCATTCAGCCATGACAACCCCGAGCATCGAAACCGACATGTCTGTGGGCTACGCCCCGAGCATGGGGGGGCGTCCGATACCCACTGACGGGGTCTCACCTTTCATGACACCTGCCGTTGAAGAGAGAGAAGAATGAAAGAGACTATGGAGTTATTACTGGCGCGGTCACTACCGGAGTTGCAGTGACCGGGGCGGTTGTCTCTGTGGTGATCGGAATGGTCTGCTGGGCTACACACCGTACAAAACTCAAAAGCGCCA
>NZ_JOKH01000007.1:222113-224892 GCF_000722635.1 Endozoicomonas numazuensis
AAGGAGAGAATGAAAGAGATTATGGCGCTATTGCTGGCGCGGTCATTTCCGGAGTTGCAGTGACCGGGGCGGTTGTATCTACAGTGGTGATCGGAATGGTCTGCTGGGCTTCACACCGTACAAAACTCAAAAGCGCCAGTTATGAAATGCAGAACAAGCAGTAACACACTGATCTGCCCGTACAAAACAGGCTCAATAAAGGTTGTCCTGTCGCCTTCAGAAAACTGAACTACACTGGATGTCCACCCAAAGGAGTTGGGAAAAGCCGGAACCGGATATCTCCATAGCCAACGGGTGCGAGAGGTCTTAACTCATGATATTCAGTGCAAAGCCATCAACTGCAACACAGAACACAGCTTTTTCTGCAAGGAGGGTAAAAGCCCCTTGGCCACGTTGGCAGGGTATATGTGTCTTTGTGGCTCAGTTGGTAGTGATCAGTCTTTGTGTACTGCAACCTGCCAGTGGTGAGGAGGTTAATGAGCCGGGGTCTCACGCTAACCCGGCCATGTACCATAACGACAACACTCATGAGCTGGACGGCGCTCGGCGTGTTAGCCTCAGCCCCGACGGGAAACACCTGTACGTAACCGCCCATGACGGGAATGCCCTGTCGGTGTACGACGTAGACAACAATGGTACCCTCTCCACCCCCCGTATCTATCGTGACAACAACACTCATGAGCTGGATGGTGATACTACGGGTATCGTCCTCAGCCACGACGGGCAACACCTGTACGTAACGGCCTTTTGGGGGAGTGACCTGTCGGTGTACAGCGTGGCCAGCGACGGCGCGCTCTCTAACCTCCGTATTTACCGTGACGACAACACTCATGAGCTGAACGGTGCTACGAATGTCGCCCTGAGCCCCGACGGGCGGCACCTGTACATAACGGCCGCTGTAGGAAATACCCTGTCGGTGTACGACATGGACAGCGATGGCGCGCGCTCCAACCCCCGTATCTATCGTAACGACAACATTCATGAGCTGGCCGGTGCTCGGGGTGTTACTCTGAGCCCTGACGGGCAACACTTGTACGTAGCGGCCTCTTTAGGGAATGCCCTGTCGGTGTACGACGTAGCCAGTGACGGCGCACTTTTCAACCCCCGTATTTACCGTAACGACGACACTCATATGCTGAACGGCGCCTGGGATGTCGCCCTGAGCCCCGACGGGCAGCACCTGTATGTAGCGGCCTTCAGGTGGGATGAGGGTTTTCTGTCGGTGTACAACGTGGCCAGCGACGGCGCGCTCTCCAACCCTCGTTTCTCTCGTAACGGCGCGCTCACCAAGCCTCGTGTCTCTCGTGACGGCGACACTCAAGAGCTGAACGGTTCCAAGGGTAAGAGTGCCCTATCTACCGCGATAGATTGCGCATCTATCGTGGGAATAACATTCCTGATGGGTGTGGTGGCTACCATCATGACACCCAAATCCCAACGGGTAACACCTGCAGGTAACGGCAAATGACGGGGATGCCCTTGGTGTACGACGTGGCCAGCGACGGCACGCTCTCCAACCTCCGTATTTACCGTGACGACAAAGCTTATGAGCTGATTGCAGTCGTAGTGACCGGGGCTGTTGTATCTGTGGTGATCGGAAGGGTCTGCTGGGCTTTACACCGTATCAGACAGGCTCAATAAAGATTGTCACTTCACCCCCGGAAAACTGAACTACACTGGATGTCCACCCAAAGGAGTTGGGAAAAGCCGGAACCGGATACCTCCATAACCAGCGGGCACAAGAGGCCATAACTCATGATATTCAGTGCAAAACCATCAGCGGCAACACCAAGCACGGTTTTTTCTACAAGGAGGGTGAAAGCACCTTGTTCATGCTGGCAGAGTGTCTGTGTCTTTGTGGCTCAATTGGCAGTCACCAGCCTTTGCATATTGCAACCGGCCAATGGTGAGGAGGTTGATGAGCCGGGGTCTCTCATTAATCCGGTCATTTACCGTAACGGCGACACTCATGAGTTGGACGGTGCCCGGATTGTTACCCTGAGCCCCGACGGACAACACCTGTACGTAACGGCCGCTGCAGCGAGTGCCCTGTCGGTGTACGACGTGGCCAGCGACGGAGGGCTCTCCAATCCCCGTATTTACCGCAGCGACGACACTCATGAGCTGTACAACGCTTGGGGTGTCGCCCTGAGCCCCAACGGGCAACACTTGTACGTAACAGCCACGTCTGGGGGTACTCTGTCGGTGTACGACGTGGCCAGCGACGGCGCGCTCTCCAACCCCCGCATCTATCGTGACGATGACGACACTTATGAGCTGAGCGGTGCCCAGGGTGTTGCCCTGAGCCTCAACGGGCAACATCTGTACGTAACGGCCTCTTGGGGGCATGCCTTGTCGGTGTACGACGTGGACACCGATGGTGAGCTCTCCAACCCCCGTATTTATCGTAACGGCGACACTCATGAGCTGTTCGGTGCCCGGAGTATCGTCCTGAGTCCCGACGGGCAACACCTGTACGTAACGGCCTCTTTCGGGAGTGCCCTGTCGGTGTACGACGTGGCCAGCGACGGTACGCTCTCCCACCCTCGCGTCTATCGTGACGGCAAGACTCATAAGCTGAACGGTGCCCGGGATGTTGCCCTGAGTCCCGACGGGCAACACCTGTACGTAACGGCCTATTTAGGGAGTGCCCTGTCGGTGTACGACGTGGATAGCGACGGCGCGCTCTCCAACCCCCGTATTTACCGTGACGACGAGACTCATGAGCTGTACGGTGCCTGGGATATTACCCTGAGCCTCGACGGGCAGCACCTGTACG
>NZ_JOKH01000007.1:230189-232301 GCF_000722635.1 Endozoicomonas numazuensis
CAGGAAGACCCTCATGAACCACCTCACAGCCCGTACAAAACAGGCTCAATAAAGGTTGTCACTTCGCCCCCGGAAACTCAACTACACTGGATGCCTATCCAAGGGAGTTGGGAAAAGCCGGAACCGGATACCTCCATAGCCAACGGGTGCGAGAGGTCATATCTCATGACATTCAGTGCAAAACCATCAGCGGCAACACAAAGCACGGTTTTTTCTACAAAGAGGGTAAAAGCCCCTTGGCCATGCTGGCAGAGTATATGTGTCTTTGTGGCTCAGTTGGTAGTGATCAGCCTTTGCGTACTGCAACCTGCTAATGGTGAGGTGGTTAATGAGTTGGGGTCTCTCATTAACCCGATCATTTACCGTAACGACAACACTCATGGGCTGAACGGCGCTACGGATGTAGCCCTCAGCCCCGACGGGCAACACCTGTACGTGACGGCCTTTGACGGTGATACCCTATCGGTGTACGACGTGGCCAATGACGGCGCACTCTCCAACCCCCGTATTTACCGTAACGACAGCACTCATGAGCTGAACGGTGCTCTGGGTGTTACCCTCAGCCCCGACGGGCAACACCTGTACGTAACGGCCTATTTTGGGGATGCCCTATCGGTGTACGACGTGGCCAATGACGGCGCACTCTCCAACCCCCGTATTTACCATAATAACGACACTCATGAGCTGAACGGTGCCCAGGCTGTTGCCCTGAGCCCCGACGGGCAACACCTGTACGTAACGGCCGTTGACAGTGATACCCTGTCGGTGTACGACGTGGCCAATGACGGCGTACTCTCCAACCCCCGTATTTACCGCAACGGTGACACTCATGAGCTGAACGGTGCTCTGGGTGTTACCCTCAGCCCCGACGGGCAACACCTGTACGTAACGGCCAATGAAGGTGATACCCTTTCGGTGTACAACGTGGCCAATGACGGCGCACTCTCCAACCCCCGTATTTACCGTAACGGCGACACTCATGAGCTGGACGGTGCCCGGGCTGTTGCCCTGAGTCCCGACGGGCAACACCTGTTCGTAACGGCCGAATTTGGGCATGCCCTGTCGGTGTACGACGTGGCCAATGACGGCGCGCTCTCCAACCCCCGTATTTACCGCAACGGTGACACTCATGAGCTGGACGGTGCTTGGGCTGTTACCCTGAGCCCCGACGGGCAACACCTGTACGTAACGGCCTTTTGGGGGGATGCTCTGTCGGTGTACGACGTAGCCAATGACGGTGCACTCTCCAACCCCCGTATTTACCGCAACGACGGCACTCATGAGCTGGACGGTGCTTGGGCTGTTACCCTGAGCCCCGACGGGCAACACCTGTACGTAACGGCCTATTACGGGGATGCCCTGTCGGTGTATCAGGTGACCCAGGCCGTCGAAACAAACACCTCCTACTCCCTCACACATTCAGCCAGCATTAATCCGGGCATGGACACGCATACCCTGGTCTACTCTCCCACGCATTCAGCCATGACGACCCCGAGCCTGGAAGGCCGCTCGATATCCACTGACGGGTTCTCTCCTTCCATGACACCTTCCATGACACCTTCCATGACACCTTCCATGACACCTTCCATGACACCTTCCATGACACCTTCCATGACACCTTCCATGACACCTTCCACGGCAGTCATCAGCCTTTGCGTACTGCAACCTGCCAATGGTGAGGTGGTTAATGAGCCGGGATCTCTCATTAACCCGATCATTTACCGTAACGGCAACACTTATGAGCTGGACGGCGCTTTGGATGTTGCCCTCAGCCCCGACGGTCAACACCTGTACGTAACGGCCGCAATTGGGAATGCCCTGTCGGTGTACGACGTGGCCTGCGATGGCGCGCTCTCCAGCCCCCGTATTTACCGTAACGACGACACTCATGAGCTAGACGGTGCTCTGGGTGTTACCCTCAGCCGCGACGGGCGACACCTGTACGTAACGGCCTATTTTGGGGATGCCCTGTCGGTGTACGACGTGGCCAGCGACGGTGCGCTCTCCAATCCCCGTATTTACCGCAACGACGACACTCATGAGCTGAACGGTGCTCTGGGTGTTACCCTCAGCCCCGACGGGCAACACCTGTACGTAACGGCCTATTTTGGG
>NZ_JOKH01000007.1:233074-234727 GCF_000722635.1 Endozoicomonas numazuensis
GAAACAAACACCTCCTTATACTCCCTCACACCAACCCTGAGTCTGGAAGGCCGCCCGATACCCACTGACGAACTTTTTCCTTCCACGACACCTTCCGTTGAGGTGGAAGGGGAGAATAAAAGAGATTATGGAACTATTGCTGGCGCGGTCACTACCGGAGTCGTAGTGACCGGGGCGATTGTATCTGCGGTGGTTATCGGAATGATCTGCTGGGCTTCACACCGTGCAAAACTCAAAAGCGCCAGTTATGAAATGCAGAACAAGCAGTGACACACTGATCTGCCCGTACCAAACAGGCTCAATAAAGGTTGTCACCTTGCCCCCGGAAAACTGAACTACACTGGATGTCCACCCAAAGGAGTTGGGAAAAGCCGGAACCGGATATCCCCATAGCCAACGGGTGCGAGAGATCATAACTCATGACATTCAGTGCAAAACCATCAGCAGCAACACCAAGCACGGCTTTTTCTTCCAGAAGGGTAAAAGCCCCTTGGCCACGTTGGCAGGGTATATGTGTCTTTGTGGTTCAGTTGGCAGTCACCAGCCTTTGCGTACTGCAACCTGCCAGTGGTGAGGAGGTAAATGAGCCGGGGTCTCTCATTAATCCGGTCATTTACCGTAACAGCAACACTCATGAGCTGGACGGTGCTTGGAGTGTCGCCCTCAGCCCCGACGGGCAACACCTGTACTTAACGGCCTCTTTAGGGAGTGCCCTGTCGGTGTACGATGTGGCCAGCAACGGCGCGCTCTTCAACCTCCGTATTTACCGTAACGACGACACTCATGAGCTGGACGGCGCTGTTAGTGTCGCCCTGAGTCCCGACGGGCAACACCTATACGTAACGGCCTCTTTCGGGAATGCCCTGTCGGTGTACGACGTGGCCAGCGACGGCGCGCTCTCTAATCCTCGTATTTACCGCAGCGACGACACTCATAAGCTGTTCGGTGCCCGGAATGTTGCCTTGAGCCCCGACGGGCAACACCTTTACGTAACGGCCTTTTGGGGGAGTGTCCTGTCGGTGTACGACGTGGCCAGCGACGGCACTCTCTCCAACCCCCGTATTTACCATAATAACGACACTCATGAGCTGTTCGGTGCCTTGGGTGTTACCCTGAGCCCCAGCGGGCAACACCTGTATGTAACGGCCTTTTGGGGGGATGCCCTGTCGGTGTACGACGTGGATAGCGACGGCGCGCTCTCCAACCCCCGTATTTACCGTGACGACGAGACTCATGAGCTGGACGGCGCCCGGAATGTTGCCCTGAGCCCCGACGGGCAACACCTGTACGTAACGGCCTATATCGGGGATGCCCTGTCGTTATACGACGTGGCCAGCGACGGCGCGCTCTCCAACCCTCGTACTTACCGCAACGACGACACTCATGAGCTGAACGGTGCCCGGGGTGTTACCCTGAGCCCCGACGGGCAACACCTGTACGTAACAGCCAATCTTGGGAATGCCCTGTCGGTGTATCAGGTGACCCAGGTCGTAGAAACAAACACCTCCTTATACTCCCTCACACCAACCCTGAGTCTGGAAGGCCGCCCGATACCCACTGACGAACTTTCTCCTTCCGCGACACCTTCCGTTGAGGTGGAAGGGGAGAATAAAAGAGATTATGGAACTATTGCTGGCGCGGTCACTACCGGAG
>NZ_JOKH01000007.1:235614-238579 GCF_000722635.1 Endozoicomonas numazuensis
AGCCCCGACGGGCAACACCTGTACGTAACAGCCGATGTTGGGGATGCCCTGTCGGTGTACGACGTGGCCAGCGATGGCTCGCTCTCCAATCCCCGTATTTATAGTAACGACGACACTCATGAGTTGTTAGGTGCTTCGGGTGTTACCCTGAGCCCCGACGGGCAACACCTGTACCTAACGGCCGCTGAGGGGGATGCCCTGTCGGTGTACGACGTGGATAGCGACGGTGTGCTCTCCAACCCCCGTATTTACCGCAACGACGACACTCATGTGCTGAACGGTGCCTGGGGTGTTGTCCTGAGCCCCAACGGGCAACACCTGTACGTAACGGCCTTTGTCGGGGATGCCCTGTCGGTGTACGACGTAGCCAGCGACGGCACGCTCTCCAATCCCCGTATCTACCGTAACGGCGGCACTCATGAGCTGAACGGTGCTTTGGGTGTTACCCTGAGCCCCGATGGGCAACAGCTGTACGTAACGGCTTTTTCGAGCAATGCCCTGTCGGTGTACGACGTGGACAGCGACGGCGCGCTCTCCAACCCCCGAATCTATCGTGACGACGACAACACTCATGAGCTGATCGGTGTCTGGGGTGTTACCCTGAGTCCCGACAGACAACACCTGTACGTAACGGCCCTTGTGGGGAATGCCCTGTCGGTGTACGACGTGGCCAGCGACGGCGCGCTCTCCAATCCCCGTATTTATCGTAACGGCGACACTCATGCGCTGTTCGGTGCCCGGAATGTTGCCCTGAGCCCCGACGGGCAACACTTGTACGTAACGGCCAATGCTGGGCATGCCCTGTCGGTGTACGATGTGGCCAGCGACGGCGCGCTCTCTAACCCCCGCATCTATCGTGACGATGACGACACTCATGAGCTGAGCGGTGCCTGGGGTGTTACCCTGAGCCCCGACGGGCAACACCTGTACGTAACGGCCTATAACGGGGATGCCCTGTCGGTGTATCAGGTGGTCCAGGCTGTGGAAACAAACAGCTCTTTATACTCCCTGACGCATTCAGCCAGCATTAACCCGGGCATGGACACGCATACCCTGGTCTACTCTCCCACGCATTCAGCCATGACGAGCCCGAGTTTGGAAGGTCGCCCGATATCCACTGACGGGTTTTCTCTTTCCACAACGCCTTCTATGACACTTTCCACGACACTTTCCACGACACTTTCCACGACACTTTCAACGACACCTTCCATAACGCCTTCCATTGAAGTGGAAGGAGAGAATGAAAGAGATTATGGCGCTATTGCTGGCGCGGTCACTACCGGAGCCGTAGTGACCGGGGCGGTTGTATCTGTAGTGATCGGAATGGTCTGCTGGGCTACACACCGTGCAAAACTCAAAAGCGCCATTTATGAAATGCAGAACAAGCAGTGACACACTGATCTGTCCGTACAAAACAGGCTCAATAAAGGTTGTCACTTCGCCCCCGGAAAACTGAACTACATTGAATGTCCACCCAAAGGAGTTGGGAAAAGCCGGAACCGGATACCTCCATAACCAACGGGTACAAGAGGCCATGACTCATGATATTCAGTGCAAAAAAATCAACTGCAACACCAAGCACGGTTTTTTCTTCCAGAAGGGTGAAAGCACCTTGTTCATGCTGGCAGAGTGTATGTGTCTTTGTGGTTCAATTAGCAGTGATCAGCCTGTGCATACTACAACCGGCCAAGGGTGAGGAGGTTAATGAGCCGGGGTCTCTCATTAACCCGATCATTTACCGTAACGGCAACACTCATGAGCTGGACGGCGCTGCAGCTGTTGCCCTCAGCCCCGACGGGCAACACCTTTACGTAACAGCCGATGTTGGGGATGCCCTGTCGGTGTACGACGTGGCCAGCAACGGCACGCTCTCCAACCCCCGTATCTACCGCAACGACGACACTCATGAGTTAGACGGCGCTTCGGGGGTCGTCCTCAGCCCCGACGGGCAGCACTTGTACGTAACAGCCGATGTTGGGGATGCCCTGTCGGTGTACGACGTGGCCAGCGACGGCACGCTCTCCAACCTCCGTATTTACCGTGACGACGACACTCATGAGCTGGACGGCGCTGGCGCTGTTAGTGTCGTCCTGAGTACCGACGGGCAACACCTGTACATAACGGCCTCTTTCGGGAATACCCTGTCGGTGTACGACGTGGACACCGATGGTGCGCTCTCCAATCCCCGTATTTATCGTAACGACGACATTCATGAGCTGGGCGGTGCACAGAGTGTTGCTCTGAGTCCCGACGGGCAACACCTGTACGTAGCGGCCTCTTTCGGGAATGCCCTATCGGTGTACGACGTGGCCACCGATGGCACGCTCTCCAACCCCCGTATTTACCACAGCGACGACACTCATGAGCTGGAGGGCGCCTGGGCTGTTACCCTGAGCCCCAACGGGCAACACCTGTACGTAACGGCCTCTTTCGGGAATGCCCTGTCGGTGTACGACGTGGACACCGATGGTGCGCTCTCCACCCCCCGTATTTACCGTAACGGCGACACTCATGAGCTGTACGGTGCCCGGAATGTCGTCCTGAGTCCCGACGGGCAACACCTGTACGTAACGGCCTCTTTCGGGAATGCCCTGTCGGTGTACGACGTAGCCAGCGACGGCGCGCTTTCCAATCCCCGTATTTACAGCAACGACGACACTCATGAGCTGGAAGGTGCTTGGACTGTTACCCTGAGCCCCGACGGGCAACACCTGTACGTAACGGCCTATTCAGGTGATGCCCTGTCGGTGTATCAGGTGGTCCAGGCCGTGGAAACAAACAGCTCTTTATACTCCCTGACGCATTCAGCCAGCATTAACCCGGGCATGGACACGCATACCCTGGTCTACTCTCCCACGCATTCAGCCATGACGAGCCCGAGTTTGGAAGGTCGCCCGATATCCACTGACGGGTTTTCTCTTTCCACAACGCCTTCTATGACACTTTCCACGACACTTTCCACGAC
>NZ_JOKH01000007.1:245351-251182 GCF_000722635.1 Endozoicomonas numazuensis
CAAAACTCAAAAGCGCCATTTATGAAATGCAGAACAAGCAGTGACACACTGATCTGTCCGTACAAAACAGGCTCAATAAAGGTTGTCACTTCGCCCCCGGAAAACTGAACTACATTGAATGTCCACCCAAAGGAGTTGGGAAAAGCCGGAACCGGATACCTCCATAACCAACGGGTACAAGAGGCCATGACTCATGATATTCAGTGCAAAACCATCAGCGCCAACACCAAGCACGGTTTTTTCTCCCAAGAGGGTAAAAGCCCCTTGGCCACGCTGGCAGAGTGTCTGTGTCTTTGTGGCTCAGTTGGCAGTCACCAGCCTTTGCGTACTGCAACCTGCCAGTGGTGAGGAGGTAAATGAGCCGGGGTCTCTCATTAACCCGGTCATTTACCGTAACGACAACTCTCATGAACTGAGCGGCGCTACAGGTGTCGCTCTCAGCCCCGACGGGCAACACCTGTACGTAACGGCCAATGTTGGGGATGCCCTGTCGGTGTACGATGTGGCCAGCAACGGCACGCTCTCCAACTCCCGTATCTACCGTAACGACGACATTCATGAGCTGGACGGTGCCCAGGGTGTTACCCTGAGCCCCGACGGGCAACACCTGTACGTAACGGCTCTTATCGGGAATGCCCTGTCGGTGTACGACGTGGCTAGCGACGGCACGCTCTCCAACCCTCGTATTTACCGTAACGACAACACTCATGAGCTGGACGGTGCTTTGGGTGTCGCCCTAAGCCCCAACGGGCAACACCTGTACGTAACAGCCACTTGGGGGAATGCCCTGTCGGTGTACGACGTAGCCAGCGACGGCTCGCTCTCCAACCCCCGTATTTACCGTAACGGCGACACTCATAAGCTGAACGGTGCCCAGGCTGTTACCCTGAGCCCCGACGGGCAACACCTGTACGTAACGGCCTATAGAGGGAATGACCTGTCGGTGTACGACGTGGCCAGCGACGGCTCTCTCTCTAACCCCCGTATTTACCATAACGACGAGACTTATGAGCTGGGCGGTGCCCAGAGTGTTGCTCTGAGTCGCGACGGGCAACACCTGTACGTAACTGCCTTATTGGAGAGTGCCCTGTCGGTGTTCGACGTGGCCAGCGACGGCGCACTCTCCAATCCCCGTATTTACCGCAACGACGATACTCATGAGCTGTTCGGTGTCCGGGATGTTACCCTCAGCCCCGACGGGCAACACTTGTATGTAACCTCCTTTTGGGGGAGTGCCCTGTTGGTGTACGATGTAGCTAGTGATGGCGCGCTCTCCAACCTCCGTATTCATCGTAACGGCGACACTCATGAGCTGGGCGGTGCCCGGGGTGTCGTCCTGAGCCCCGACGGGCAACACCTGTACGTAACGGCCTTTTTTGGGGATGCCCTGTCGGTGTATCAGGTGGTCCAGGCCGTGGAAACAAACACCTCTTTATACTCCCTTACACATTCAGCCAGCATTAACTCGGGCATGGAAGGCCGCCCAATATCCACTGACGGGTTTTCTCCTTACATAACGCCTTCCGTTGAAGTGGAAGGGGAGAATGAAAGAGATTATTGCGCTATTGGTGGCGCGGTCATTTCCGGATTCGTAGTGACCGGGGCGGTTGTCTCTGTGGTGATCGGAATGGTCTGCTGGGCTACACACCGTACAAAACTCAAAGAGCACCAGTTATGAAATGACGAACAAGCAGTGACACACTGCTCTGCCCGTACCAAACAGGCTCAATAAAGGTTGTCACCTCGCCCCCGGAAAACTGAACTACACTGGATGTCCACCCAAAGGAGTTGGGAAAAGCCGGAACCGGATACCTCCATAACCAGCGGGTACAAGAGGTCATAACTCATGATATTCAGTGCAAAACAATCAGCGGCAACACCAAGCACGGCTTTTTCTTCCAGAAGGGTAAAAGCCCCTTGGCCACGCTGGCAGAGTGTCTGTGTCTTTGTGGCTCAGTTGGCAGTGATCAGCCTTTGCGTACAGCAACCTGCCAATAGTGAGGTGGTTGATGGTGAGGTGGTTAATAAGCCGGTGCCTCTCATTAACCCGGTCATTTATCATAACGACAACACTCATGAACTGGACGGCGCATTTGGTGTCGCCCTCAGCCCCGACGGGCAACACCTTTACGTAACGGCCTTTGATAGTGACGCCCTGTCGGTGTACGACGTGGCCAGCGACGGTGCGCTCTTCAACCCTCGTATTTACCGTGACGGCTACACTCATGAGCTGAATGGCGCTTTTGCTGTCGTCCTCAGCCCCGACGGTCAACACCTGTACGTAACGGCCGCTGTAGGAGATGCCCTGTCGGTATACGACGTGGCCAGCGATGGCGCGCTCTCCAACCTCCGTATTTACCGTGACGGTGACACTCATGAGTTGGACGGCGCTTTTGCTGTCGTCCTCAGCCCCGACGGTCAACACCTGTACGTAACGGCCGCTGTAGGAGATGCCCTGTCGGTATACGACGTGGCCAGCGATGGCGCGCTCTCCAACCTCCGTATTTACCGTGACGGTGACACTCATGAGTTGGACGGCGCTTTTGCTGTCGTCCTCAGCCCCGACGGTCAACACCTGTACGTAACGGCCGCTGTAGGAGATGCCCTGTCGGTATACGACGTGGCCAGCGATGGCGCGCTCTCCAACCTCCGTATTTACCGTGACGGTGACACTCATGAGTTGGACGGCGCTACGGGTGTTGCCATCAGCCATGACGGGCGACACCTGTACGTAACGGCGTTGGCAGGGGGCGCTCTGTCGTTGTACGACGTAGCCAGCGACGGAGGGCTCTCTAACCCCCGCATCTATCGTGACGACAACATTCATTCGCTGGTCGGTGCCTGGGCTATTAACCTGAGCCCCGACGGGCAAAACCTGTACGTAAGTGGCTATTTTAGGGATACCCGGTCGATGTTCGATGTGGACAGCGATGGTACGCTCTCCAACCCACGTATTTACCGTAGCGACAATACTCATTATTCATACAGTACCCAGACTGCTGCCTTGAGCCCCGACCGGCAACACCTGTACGTAACAGCCTTTGACGGTGATGCCCTGACGGTGTACAACGTGGTCAGCGGTGGTGCGCTCTCCAACCCCCGCATTTACCATAACGACGACACTCATGAGCTGAACGGTGCCTGGGCTGTTACCCTAAGCCTCGACGGGCAACACCTGTACGTAACAGCCTATAACGGTGACGCCCTGACGGTGTACGACGTGGCCAGCGACGGCTCTCTCTCCAACCCCCGTATTTACCGTGACGACAAGACTTATGAGCTAATTGCTGGAGTGGTCATTTCCGGAGTCGCAGTGATCGGGTTAATTGTATCTTCGGCGGTTATCGGAATGATCTACTGGTCTTCACACCGTACAAAGTCCAAAGGCGACATTTATGGAATGATGAACAATTTGTGACACACTGCTGAGTCAGGAGAGTACTATTCCAGCACACCTGCCCGTACAAAACAGGCTCAATGAGTGTTGTCACTTCGCCTTCAGAAAATTGAACTACACTGGATGTCCACCCAAAGGAGTTGGGAAGAACCGGATACCCCCATAACCAGCGGGTACAAGAGGCCATAATTCATGACATTCAGTGCAAAACCATCAGCGGCAACACAAAGCACGGCTTTTTCTGCAAGGAGGGTGAAAGCACCTTGGCCATGCTGGCAGAGTGTATGTGTTTTTGTGGCTCAGTTGGTAGTGATCAGCCTTTGCGTACTGCAACCTGCTAATGGTGAGGTGGTTAATGAGCCGGGGTCTCACACCAACCCGGCCATGTACCACGGCAACACTCATGAACTGTACGGCGCTGCGGGTGTCGTCCTGAGCCCCGACGGGCAACACCTGTACGTAACGGCCATTGAGGGGAATACCCTGTCGGTGTACGACGTGGCCAGCGACGGCGCGCTCTCGGATCCCCGTATTTACCGTAGCGACAACACTCATGATCTGGACGGTGCCTGGGGTATTGCACTAAGCCCCGACGGGCAACACCTGTACGTAACGGCTTTTCGTGGGAATGCCCTGTCGGTGTACGACGTGGCCAGCGACGGTACGCTCTCCAACCTCCGTATTTACCGTAACGACAACACTCATGAGCTGAACGGTGCTCTGGGTGTTACCCTGAGCACCGACGGGCGACACCTGTACGTAACAGCCTCTGTAGGGGACGCTCTGTCGGTGTACGACGTGGCCAGCGATGGCGGGCTTTCCAACCCCCGTACCTATCGTGACGACAACACTCATGAGCTGAAAGGTCTTGCGAATCTCGCCCTGAGTCCCGACGGGCAACAGCTGTACGTAACAGCCTGTAAAGGGGATGCTCTGTCGGTGTACGACGTGGACAGCGATGGCACGCTCTCCAACCCCCGTATTTACCGTGACGGCAACACTCATGAGCTGGACGGCGCTACGTATGTCGCCCTTAGCCCTGACGGACAACACCTGTATGTAGCGGCCTTTTGGGAGAATGCCCTGTCGGTGTACGACGTGGCCAGCGATGGCGCGCTCTTCAATCCCCGTATTTACCGTGGCGGCGACACTCATGAGCTGGGCGGTGCCCGGGGTGTTGCCCTGGGCACCGACGGGCAACACCTGTACGTAACAGCCGCTATAGGGGATGCTCTGTCGGTGTACGACGTGGACAGCGATGGCGCGCTCTCCAATCCCCGTATTTACACTTCAGAGCTGAGCGGTGCCTGGGATGTTACACTGAGCCGCGACGGGCAACACCTGTATGTAACGACCTATAAGAGGAATGCACTGACAGTGTACGACGTAGCCAGCGACGGCGGGCTCTCCAACCCTCGCGTCTATCGTGACGGCAAGACTCATGGGCTGAGCGGTGCCTGGAGTGTTGCCCTGTCGTACGTAACCCCCTCATCTTTTGTGGCCATGGCAATCATAGTCTATGCGATACCAGGGATGTTACCCTGAGCCTCAACGGGCAACACCTGTACGTAACGGCCATAGAGGGGAATGCCCTTTCGGCGTACGACGTGGCCAGCGACGGTACGCTCTCCAACCTCCGTATTTACCGTAACGACAAGACTTATGAGCTTTCCATGGACGCAGTGACCGGGGCGATTGTATCTGCGATTATTCCAGCACACCCGCCCGTACAAAACAGGCTCAATGAAGGTTGTCACCTCGTCCCCAGAAAACTGAACTACACTGGATGTCCACCCAAAGGAGTTGGGAAGAGCCGGAACCGGATACCTCCATAACCAGCGGGTACAAGAGGCCATAATTCATGACATTCAGTGCAAAATCATCAGCGGCAACACCAAGCACGGTTTTTTCTGCAAGGAAAGCCCCTTGGCCGTGCTGGCAGAGTGTCTGTGTCTTTGTGGCTCAGCTGGCAATCACCAGCCTTTGCGTACTGCAACCTGCTAGTGGTGAGGTGGTAAATGAGCCGGGGTCTCTCATTAACCCGGTCATTTACCATAACGACGACACTCATGAGCTGGACGGTGCTGCAGGTGTCGTCCTCAGTCCCGACGGGCAACACCTGTACGTAACGGCCTCTGTAGGGGATGCCCTGTCGGTGTACGACGTGGCCAGCAACGGCACACTCTCCAACCTCCGTATTTACCGTAACGACGACACTCATGAGCTGGACGGCGCTACGGGTGTCATCCTCAGCCCCGACGGGCAGCATCTGTATATAACGGCCGCTGAGGGGGATGCCCTGTCGGTGTACGACGTGACCAGCGACGGCGCGCTCACCAACCCCCGCATTTACCGTAACGACGGCACTCATGAGTTGGACGGTGCTTTGGGTGTCGCCCTGAGCCCCAATGGGCAACACCTGTACGTAACGGCC
>NZ_JOKH01000007.1:251702-256777 GCF_000722635.1 Endozoicomonas numazuensis
CGTGATGGCAACACTCATGAGCTGAAAACCGCTTTGGGTGTCGCCCTGAGCCCTGACGGCCAACACCTGTACGTAACGACCTATTTAGGAGGGACCCTGTCGGTGTACAACGTGGACAGCGATGGCGCACTCTCCAATCTCCGTATTTACCGTAGCGACAACATTTATGAGCTGGACGGCGCCTGGAATGTCGCCCTGAGTCCCGACGGGCAGCACCTGTACGTAACGGCCCTTATCGGGGATGCCCTGTCGGTGTACGACGTGGCCAGCGATGGCGCACTCTCCAACCCCCGTATTTACCGTCACGGGAACATTCATCAGTTGAATGGCGCCTGGGGTGTAGCCCTGAGTCCCGACGGGCAACACTTGTACGTTACGGCCCATGACAGGGATACTCTGTCGGTGTACGACGTGGCCAGCGACGGCGCGCTCTCCAATCGCCGTTATTTAGCTTCTAATAATAAGCTGTTCGGTGTCAGGGATATGACACTGAGCCCCGACGGGCAACACCTGTATGTAACGGCCTCTAAGCGGCGTGAGGGTACTCTGTCGGTGTACGACGTGGCCAGCAACGGCACGCTCTCCAACCCTCGTGTCTATCGTAACGGCGCGCTCTCCAACCCTCGTGTCTATCGTAACGTCGATACTCATGAGCTGAACGTTGACTTATCTATCGTGGCATATTGCGTATCTATCGTGTTAATAACATTCATAGACTGTGCGGTGGTTAGGATGTCACCCTGAGCCCCGACGGGCAACACTTGTACGTAACAGCCTATAAGGGGGATGCCCTGTCGGTGTACGACGTGGCCAGCGACGGTTCTCTCTCCAATCCCCGTATTTACCGTGACGACAAGACTTATAAGCTTCCCATAGTCGCAGTGCCCGGGGCGATAGTGTCTGTGGTGGTTGTCGAAATGATCTACAAGGCTTTACACCGTGCAAAACCCCAAAGCGCCATTGATTAAATGACGAAAAGTAGTGACACACTGCTGAGTTAGGAGAGCGCTATTCCGGGACGCTATTCCAGCACACCCGCCCGTACAAAACAGGCTCAATAAAGGTTGTCACCTCGTCCCCAGAAAACTGAACTACACTGGATGTCCACCCAAAGGAGTTGGGAAGAGCCGGAACCGGATACCTCCATAACCAGCGGGTACAAGGGCCATAATTCATGACATTCAGTGCAAAATCATCAGCGGCAACACCAAGCACGGTTTTTTCTGCAAGGAAAGCCCCTTGGCCGTGCTGGCAGAGTGTCTGTGTCTTTGTGGCTCAGCTGGCAATCACCAGCCTTTGCGTACTGCAACCTGCTAGTGGTGAGGTGGTAAATGAGCCGGGGTCTCTCATTAACCCGGTCATTTACCATAACGACGACACTCATGAGCTGGACGGTGCTGCAGGTGTCGTCCTCAGTCCCGACGGGCAACACCTGTACGTAACGGCCTCTGTAGGGGATGCCCTGTCGGTGTACGACGTGGCCAGCAACGGCACACTCTCCAACCTCCGTATTTACCGTAACGACGACACTCATGAGCTGGACGGCGCTACGGGTGTCATCCTCAGCCCCGACGGGCAGCATCTGTATATAACGGCCGCTGAGGGGGATGCCCTGTCGGTGTACGACGTGACCAGCGACGGCGCGCTCACCAACCCCCGCATTTACCGTAACGACGGCACTCATGAGTTGGACGGTGCTTTGGGTGTCGCCCTGAGCCCCAATGGGCAACACCTGTACGTAACGGCCACTTGGGGGCATGCCCTGTCGGTGTACGACGCGGCCAGCGACGGCACGCTCTCCAACCCCCGTATTTACCGTAACGACGACACTCATGAGCTGGACGGTGCTGCGGATGTCGCCCTCAGCCCCGACGGGCAACACCTGTACGTAACGGCCTTTTTTGGGAATGCCCTGTCGGTGTACGACGTGGCCAGCGGCGGCTCGCTCTCCAATCCCCGTATCTATCGTGACGACGACACTCATGAGCTGAGCGGTGCCAGGAATGTTGCCCTGAGCCCCGACGGACAACACCTGTACGTAACGGCCACTATTGGGGATACCCTGTCGGTGTACGACGTGGCCAGCGACGGCGCGCTTTCCAACCCCCGTATTTACCATAATAACGACACTCATGAGCTGGACGGTGCCCAGGGTGTTACCCTGAGCCCCGACGGACAACACCTGTACGTAACGGCCACTATTGGGGATACCCTGTCGGTGTACGACGTGGCCAACGACGGAGCGCTCTCCAATCCCCGTATTTACCGTAACGGCGACACTCATGAGCTGGACGGTGCTTTGGGTGTCGCCCTCAGCCCCAACGGGCAACACCTGTACGTAACGGCCTATGAGGGGGATGCCCTGTCGGTGTATCAGGTGGTCCAGGCTGTGGAAACAAACACCTCCTTATACTCCCTCGAACATTCAGCCAGCATTAACCCCGGCATGGACACACATACCCTGGTCTACTCTCTCACGCATTCAGCCATGACGAGCCCGAGCCTGGAAGGCCGCCCGATATCCACTGACGGGTTTTCTCCTTCCATAACGCCTTCTATGACATCTTCCATGATGCCTTCCATTGAAGTGGAAGGAGAGAACGAAAGAGATTATGGAACTATTGCTGGCGCGGTCACTACCGGAGCCGTAGTGACCGGGGCGGTTGTATCTGTGGTGATCGGAATGGTCTGCTGGGCTACACACCGTACAAAACTCAAAAGCGCCATTTATGAAATGCAGAACAAGCAGTGACACACTGATCTGTCCGTACAAAACAGGCTCAATAAAGGTTGTCACCTCGTCCCCAGAAAACTGAACTACACTGGATGCCCACCCAAAGGAGTTGGGAAAAGCCAGAACCGGATACCTCCATAACCAACGGGTACAAGAGGTCATAACTCATGATATTCAGTGCAAAACCATCAGCGGCAACACCAAGCACGGATTTTTCTGCCAAGAGGGTGAAAGCCCCTTGGTCATGCTGGCGGGGTGTATGTATCTTTGTGGCTAAGTTGGCAGTCACCAGCCTTTGCGTACTGCAACCTGCTAGTGGTGAGGTGGTTGATGAGCCGGGGTCTCTCATTGACCCGGTCACTTACCATAACGGCAAAATTCATGAGCTGAATGGCGCCAGTGGTGCCGTCCTCAGCCCCGACGGGCAACACCTGTATGTAATGGCCTATTTTGGGGATGCCCTGTCGGTGTACGACGTGGCCAGTGACGGTACGCTTTCCAACCCCCGTATTTATGGTGACGGTAACACTCATGAGCTGGACGGCGCTTTTGGTGTCGCCCTCAGCCCCGACGGGCAACACCTGTACGTAACGGCCGCTTTAGGGAATGCCCTGTCGGTGTACGACGTGGGCAGCGACGGTGCGCTCTCCAACCCCCGTATTTACCGTGACGGCGACACTCATGAGCTGAACGGCGCTATGGGTGTCGCCCTGAGCCCCGACGGGCAACACCTGTACGTAACAGCCTTTTTGGGGAATGCCCTGTCAGTGTACGACGTGGCCAGCGACGGCTCTCTCTCTAATCCCCGAATTTATCGTAGCAGCAACCCTCATGATCTGTTCCGTGCCTTGGATGTTATCCTGAGCCCCGACGGGCAACACCTGTACGTAACAGCCTTTTTGGGAGATGCCCTGTCCGTATACGACGTGGCCAGCGACGGCGCGCTCTCCAACCCCCGTATTTACCGTAGCGACAACACTCATGAGCTGGACGGTGCCTGGGTTGTTACACTGAGTCCCGACGGGCAACACCTGTACGTAACGGCCTATGACGGGGACGCCCTGTCGGTGTACGACGTGGCCAGCGATGGCGCACTCTCCAACCCTCGTATCTATCGTGACGGCAACACTCATGAGCTGAACGGTGCCCTGGATGTTACCCTGAGCCGCGACGGGCGACACGTGTATGTAACGGCCTTTGTTGGGAATGCCTTGTCAGTGTACGACGTGGCCAGCAACGGTGCGCTCTCCAACCCCCGTATTTACCAGGACAGCAACTCTAGTAAGCTGAACGGTGCTATTAGTGTCGCCCTGAGCCTCGACGGGCAACACCTGTACGTAACGGCCGGTAAGGGGCATGCCCTGTCGGTGTATCAGGTGATCCATGACACCTCCCGTTGATGAGATGGAAGGGGAGAATGAAAGAGATTATGGAGCTGTCGCTGGCACGGTCACTTCCGGAGTTGCAGTGATCGGGGCGGCGGTTATCGGAAGGGTCTGCTGGGCTTAACACCGTGCAAAACAGGCTCAATGAAGGTTGTCCTGTCGCCCCCAGAAAACTGAATTACACTGGATGTCCACCCAAAGGAGTTGGGAAGAGCCGGAACCGGATACCTCCATAACCAACGGGTGCGAGAGGCATAACTCATGATATTCAGCGCAAAAAAATCAACTGCAACACAAAGCACAGCTTTTTCTTCCAGAAGGGTAAAAGCCCTTTGGCCACGCTGGCAGGGTGCCTGTGTCTTTGTGGTTCAATTAGCAGTGATCAGCCTGTGCATACTACAACCTGCCAGTGGTGAGGTGGTTAATGAGCCGGGCTCTCTCATTAACCCGGTCACTTACCATAACGGCAACACTCATGAGCTGAACGGCGCTACGGGTGTCGTTCTCAGCCCCGACGGGCAACACCTGTACGTAACGGCCTATTTGGGGAATGCCCTGTCGGTGTACGACGTGGCCAGCGACGGCACGCTCTCCAACCCCCGTATTTACCGTGACGACGACACTCATGAGCTGGACGGCGCTTTGGGTGTCGACCTTAGCCCCGACGGGCAACACCTGTACGTAACGGCCTTTGACGGTGATGCCCTGTCGGTGTATGACGTGGCCAGCGACGGCGCGCTTTCCAACCCCCGTATTTACCATGACTTCGACACTCATGAGCTGGACGGCGCTAGAAGTGTTGCCCTCAGCCCCGAAGGGCAACACCTGTACGTAACAGCCTTTTTGGGGGATGCCCTGTCAGTGTACGACGTGGCCAGCGACGGCGGGCTCTCGAACCCTCGTATCTATCGTGACGGCAACACTCATGAGCTGAACGGTGCCCTGGATGTTACCCT
>NZ_JOKH01000008.1:0-96062 GCF_000722635.1 Endozoicomonas numazuensis
CTTCGTCATGCCACGTACATTCAGGTCTTCAATAGCGATAACGCTGAAGTTTGCCGTCAGATAATCACTGACCTCATGCAGAATGGCCAGACGTTTCAGGGAGTGCTTTAACTTCTGGTTAGCAGCAAAGGTTTTGCCATTCGAACAAATAGCCAAATCTTTGATGCCAAAATCAACGCCGACGGATTCTGAGCTTTGTGCTTTAGGGTCGTAGTCTTGGGTCTCCACAAGTATCTGCTTCGGCTACCGTAGAGCCTCGCACTAAACACGGTAATGATTTCCAGCACATCATTAGCCTGCTCCTCTTCAAACGATGGCTGGTCGCCCTTGTGGATGATGATAATTTCAATGCCCTGTATGTCACAGAGCGAAAAGACCCACTCGGCACCGAACCGAAGCAGTCTGTCCTTGTGGGATGGTTCAGACCTTTCTTCCGGTAGTTCATGCCGGAGCCAAGATCACGGATCACTTGCGTTCGCCAGCCCTTGGCAGAGCAATAAGCCTCCAGTAGTTCTTGCTGTCTATCCAGATCGGCTTTTTGATCGTGGCTGGATACACGGCAGTAGCAAAGTGTAGGTGCAGCTTCGTTGCTGAATCCCATGAGTTCAGCCACGTCATAATAACGTGTACCGCCTTTGGTCTTTCTGGCTGGGAGCAACTCACCCGTGCTCTCCCACTTTCTCAATCCACTTTCTCAATGTTGAGTGGTCAGTACCCAGCAAGCGAGCGGCTTCACCAATCTTAACTAATCTCTTATCCATAATGATAGATTGTGGTAGATAATCATAGATTAATCGATGCTGTTTCGAACCCTTCGAGGGAAAAGTTTGCATCTCTGGTTCTTTGGTAGGCTTTGTGGATTCTCCGGTTCAAGGTCATGATGAGAGCGATGGCATGCTCTGCCACAGCTTCAGGAGAGTAAGCCGGAACTCTCGCAACGGTCATTCCCAAATCGGCTGCTGCTTCTAAGTCAACATTGTTAAATCCCGCACAGCGCATGAGTAGAAGTCTGATATTATGCCCAGCCAGTACGTCCAGAACGGGCCGACTGAGATCGTCGTTAACAAAAGCGCAGACTGCATCACCGTCTCTGGCCAGGTGAGCGGTTTTTTCATCCAGGTGAATATCAAAATATTCCAGTTCAAAGCCAAAGCCGGCATGACACTGGTGCAAATATTCACGATCGTATTTTTTGGCATTAAAGATGCGGATTTTCATGGTCGGTCCAGTTTCCTTTCTTTGGCGGCTGCCATGAGCCTCTTCGAATCATAGCGGAGTTTTTTAGTGAAGATAGCCTTTGTATGCCGACGTATGGCAGCCTGGCTAAGCAGTGTCATTATTCTGATGGCCTGTCTGTGGACAGGTGATCTGGTCAGCGTCTGGATTGGCCATGCCCTTCCGGGCAGCATTATCGGAATGCTTCTTCTGGCTACCCTGCTGGGCAGTGGTCTGATTCGATTATCCTGGGTTGAAGTCGGCGCCGGTTTTCTGGTGCGCTGGATGTCCCTGTTGTTTGTTCCTATCGGAGTCGGTGTCGTCGATCAGCTGGACTTGCTGGCTAACAGCCTTGGCGCTTTGTTGCTGACCAGTATACTGGGAACAGTCATCATCATGGCCATTGCAGGGTGGTTATTTCAATGGCTGGAGCGAACCCAGCGATGATGTCATTTCCAATGTATTCAATCTCACCCATGAAAGGCTTGCTTTACTGCTCTCTGACAGTGGCCGTCTATCTGATTGCCTGGAAACTTCAGAATCGTTTCAAGCATTCTCTGCTCAACCCGGTACTGATCAGTATTCTGGTACTTGCGGGTATTCTTCTTGCTGGCAACATTCCCTACTCAGACTACCAACAGGGAGGTGACTGGTTAAGTAACCTGCTGGGACTGGCTGTAGTCTCGCTGGGCGTTCCTCTTTATCAACAGATGCGAGAGATACATCGGGAGCTGCCCGGTGTCATTCTGGTGGTGTTTGTCTCCAGCCTGTTTGCCCTTGTCAGTACAGTAGTTCTGGCGGTAATGGCCGGTGCTGATGGGCAGGTGGCTATTTCCCTGGCACCCAAATCGGTCACAACTCCGATTGCGGTAATGATTGTGGATAACCTGAATGGTGTCCCATCTCTTGCCGCTATTGCGGTGATCCTGACCGGTCTTATGGGGGCTATTTTTGGCTTGCCGTTACTTTCTTTGCTGAAAATCACGGACCCCAAAGCCAGAGGCATCGCGATGGGAACAGCCTGCCATGCATTGGGTACAGCCAGAATTGTCCAAAACTCATTACAGGAAGGTGCCTACAGTGCTCTGGCACTGGTGCTTTCTGCCAGTATCAGTGCTCTGTTGGCTCCATGGCTAGTACCATGGGTACTAAGCTGGATCAGTTAAGGATTTGTCTCGAAACACACTCCCAATTGAAACTTGGATTTCGTTCGCCCTGAGCCTGTCGAAGCGCATGATCAGCATCCTAGTACAAGCAAATGAATTCACTTTTTCTATACGAAGAATTTTGAATTAACCTCTCAGCAACACACTGGCTTCTATACTGGATTAACTTTTAAAAAGATGAGGCAGGTGAGATGCCATGACCCAGACAACAAACTATCCGGTTCCCGAGTCTTTTAAAGACTCATGGATGAGCGAAGAAAAATATCAGGAGCTGTATCGCTACTCTCTGGAGAATCCGGAAGCGTTCTGGGGTAGTAAGGCTGAACGTTATCTGGACTGGTACCGCCCCTGGGATTCTGTTTATGAAGGCGACTTCAAAAAGTGTGAAGTAAGCTGGTTTAAAGGTGGCAAACTGAACGCCAGCTTCAACTGCATAGACAGGCATCTGGAGAACAGAGCGGATCAGGTAGCCATCATTTGGGAAGGTGACACACCGGACCTGCAACGCAAGATTACTTATCAGGAAATTCATGATGAGGTCTGTAAGCTGGCCAATGGTTTGAAGGCCCAAGGGGTTAACAAAGGCGACAGAGTTTGCATTTACATGCCCATGGTGCCTGAAGCCGTTTATGCCATGCTCGCCTGCGCTCGCATTGGAGCAGTTCATTCTGTGGTATTCGGAGGCTTCTCTCCTCACTCACTTCGTGACCGTATTCTCGACTGCGGCTGTCGTGCTGTTATCACCGCTGACGAAGGCGTTCGCGGAGGAAAACATATTCCTCTCAAGCAGAATACAGATGAAGCCCTGAAAGAGTGCCCTGATGTCACCACCGTAGTGGTGTACGAAAGAACCGGAGCCGAGATTGAATGGCGGGAAGGACGCGACATTTCCTATAAGGCACTGACAACAAGCCAGTCCAGCATCTGTGAACCTGAGGTCATGGAATCTGAAGACCCACTGTTCATTCTCTACACCTCTGGGTCAACCGGAAAACCTAAAGGAGTTCTGCACAGCACAGCGGGGTATCTGCTCTACACCACCGTCACGTTCCATTACGTTTTTGATTACCACGAAGGTGATATTTACTGGTGTGGCGCCGACGTTGGCTGGATTACAGGACACTCCTATATCGTTTATGGCCCATTATCTAATGGCGCAACCATGGTCATGCACGAAGGTGTCCCCTTCTGGCCTGATGCCGCGAGAATTTGGGAAATCGTGGATCGTCACCAGGTTAATATTCTCTACACAGCGCCCACTGCAATTCGCGCTTTAATGGCCAAGGGTGATGAGTACGTTAAACGGACTTCACGTGCGAGTCTGAAAATTTTGGGAACAGTCGGCGAGCCCATAAACCCGGAAGCCTGGCAATGGTATTACCGGAGTGTGGGTGAAGAACGCTGTCCGATTATCGATTCCTGGTGGCAAACGGAAACGGGCGGCATGATGATTACACCACTGCCGGGAGCTACCGCTTTAAAACCCGGCTTTGCTACTCTGCCTTTTCTCGGTATTCGTCCTGCCATTCTGGATCATGATGGCAATGAGATTGTCGGCCCAGGTCAGGGCAGCCTGGTGATCACCGGCTCCTGGCCAAGCCAGATCCGAACGGTTTACGGCAATCACCAGCGGATTGTCGACACTTACTTCAGTCAGCACCCCGGCTATTACTTTACAGGTGATGGTGCTCGCAGAGATGAAAATGGCTATTACCAAATCACAGGTAGAATGGATGACGTGATTAATGTAGCGGGGCATCGTCTGGGGACTGCTGAAATAGAAAGTGCTCTGGTATTACACGAAGCCATTGCCGAAGCGGCTGTCGTGGGAGTGCCTCACCGAGTGAAAGGCGAAAGTGTTTACGCCTTTATAACCCCTATGGATGGAGTTGAAATCACCGATGACCTGAAACAGGAACTTTCAAATCTGGTAGCCAGTGAGATCGGATCATTTGCTCGTCCGGAAATACTCCACCCATGCCCTGCTCTGCCCAAGACACGCTCTGGAAAAATCATGAGACGCATCTTGCGTAAGCTGGCTCAGGGAGAAAGAGATAATCTGGGTGACCTGAGCACGCTGGCTGATCCAACGGTAATTAAACATCTGCTGGATCAGGCTTAGGAGTGGTCCCAAAATAATTTCTTTATTCAAATCTGCTCAAAATCCGTTCGGGCTGAGCTTGTCGAAGCCCAATGCTATAACCCTTCGACAAGCTCAGCCCGAACGGAGTGAGGTCAAAGAAGGGCGTTATTTCCGGATTATGCCTTAAGCTTCAGCGTTTGCTGGCCAGCCACTTATCCAGCTGGTTAGCAAACTGCTGACGATCACTCTGACTCAATGCCGGAGGACCTCCAGACTCAATTCCACTAGACCGCAAGGTATCCAGAAAATCCCGCATATTAAGACGGGCCTTGATATTATCTTCCGTAAAAAGCTCCCCGCGTGTACTAAGAGCTATGCACCCTTTCTCAATCACTTCTGCTGCCAAGGGAATATCATTGGTAATTACCAGCTCCCCGGCTTCCGCTCTTTTTACAATTTCATCGTCTGCTACATCAAAGCCAGAAGCCACCTGTATGGATTTTATAAAGCGAGATCCGGGAACCCTGATGGGCTGATTCGCCACCAGGGTCAGAGGAGTTTCAGTTCTGTCGGCGGCTCTGAAAAGAATTTCCTTGATCACCACCGGGCAGGCGTCGGCATCAACCCAAATTTTCATTCCGTGAGAAAGCTCTCAAATCAAAAAGTAAAAAAGATCAGGACCATCACCATGAACGGGCAGACAAAACGGATGTACCAGGGCCAGATCTTCCAGAAGAGACTGTGCTCAATATCCGGACACCCTTTCTGCAGTTCTTTCAGCTTTTGGTCTCTGGACCATATCCAGGCGGCGTAAATACACACGACCAGACTCAACAGAGGCATAGCATAACGGGTCGTCAGGTTGACCACAAAGTCAAAGAGTACCTCAAACCAGATCATGACACAGATGCTGACCCCGAAAGTAATCAGGGAGATCAGCCAGGAGCTGGCAGTCCTGTGAGCAATGTGTCGTCTCTGAAAAACCGCTACCGGTACTTCCAGAATGGAGACCGCTGAGGTCAGAGCGGTGATGGTCAATAAGAGAAAAAATCCCAGAGAAAACACAATGCCCAGCGGGCCAAACTGAAGAAAGAGCTGAGGCAGTACATCAAATACCAGCTTGTCTGCACTTTTCAGTGCGCCTTCCGCCGTGTAGATATCAATACCATGGTTCAAAGCGACAAACATACCAGGAATGATCAACAGCCCCGCCATGACGGCCACCAGCGTATCCGTGACTGCAACACTGGCAGCCATCACAGGTATATTGCTGTCTCGGGTCAGATAAGCACCATAAACGACCATGATACCCACCCCCAAAGACATGGAGAAGAACGACTGGCCAAGTGCGCTGATCAAAAGATCCTTACTGAGGATCTTGGAGAAATCAGGCAGAACAAAATACTTGAGACCTTCCAGCGCACCATCCTGAGTCATGGTAAAACCAATCAGCAATAGAATCAGTACGACCAACATGGGCATCAGGCGACTGCACCATTTTTCGATACCGTCAGCCACACCACCAGACACTATCGCTGCTACCATTGCCATAAATGCACCTGCAGCAATCATTGTGGGAAGGGGTTTAAATGAAGTTAATGAAGAAGCCAGACTGTCCATTCCCATAGACATCGCGATGGGAGCCAGCCCGAAACAGATAATCCAACCAGAAATGATGGCATAGAAGCTATAAATCAGCAGAACCGTAATCGTCGAAGTCCAACCGGTCAGTTTACCTAAAAATCTGAAAACTGATTTATCACTGACACTTTCAAGCGTAGTCACCGGATCAGAACGACCGTATCGGCCAATCACCAGCTCAGCCACCAGCATGGGCCAGGCAAGTAGAAAGGAGAAACAAAGGTAGATAAGAACAAAAGCTGCACCACCATTATCGGCGGTCTGGGTAGGGAAACCCCAGATATTTCCTATACCAACAGCAGAACCGACAGCGGCAAGATAGAAGCCCAGTCGGGAAGTAAATTGGGGAACATTTTCTAATGGTCTGTCATACACGGTGTTTTCTTGGCTCATTCACATTTACCTTTTTATACCGTGAAAAACATTTTGCTGCGTATTTTCATTTTTAAAGCTGACGCAAAATATTTTCCTTCGCTCATAGCAGTTTATAGTGTGAGAGGTTTCATCAGCCCGCGATGAAACCTTTCTTTAGACAAACGTCCTTACAGTTTGCTTCCCCCAGAGTGCCATAAGCAACCAGCACCTAAGTACCACAAGCGTTACCGAACGGTCGCACTCATAAATTACAGACAGCACTTTTCCAGTTTATACAAAATAAACAGATTGCGATGATTAATTTTTGAACAGAAGAAAAAAGAAGAACATCAAAAGATAAAAAGAGCGTTTTACTCTAAGTGTTTGTCTCAAAATAAATTCCCTATTAGAGCATGGGCTCCGTTCACCCTGAGCCTGTCGAAGGGTGGTGGCTCTGGGCTTCGACAGGCTAAGCCCGAACGGGTGTGTTCAAATAAGGAAGTTATTTCCGGTGTTCCTAAAGCACTATTGCTTCGTCAGGACGACGCGCATTAATTCTTTTGCCAAGAGCGATTTAATTCAGACAATATTCAACTGCCGGATACCAGAACAGTATCCGGCGAAACTCTCTCAGGAGATCAGCCCCCTGAACGCTTGGCATCGTATCCGGCTTTTTTGAGCACATCGACCATGATATCTACATGATCTCCCTGCAGTTCAATGTTGCCATCCTTTACAGCACCACCTCCACCGCAGCGTTTTTTCAGTGACTTGGCATAAGCCTTCAGGTCGTTACCTGCCAGTGGCAAGCCACTGATTACTGTCACAACTTTGCCACCACGGCCTTTCTTTTCCGGCCGGACACGCACATTGCCATCACCCACTTCGGCTTCTGTGGTTTTCTCTTCCTTGATACGACCCATATCGGTCGAATAAACAAGCTTGCTGCTCATTTCATACCTCAATCTCTTTTCAGCCAGCCTTTATCCGTGGCTTGATCAATCTCATTCAAAGCATAGTCCCAAAGCCTGGGTACTAACCCTTTGAGATATTCATTACGTTTGATGACCTGAGAGCGCGAAACATCATGTTCAACCCAACTACCGCCTTCGTTCCGGCAGTTTTGCAACAAGGGCAACATTCGATCCATGGCTTTGGCAAATCGGCCATCGGCCGTTTCGGCATCTTCAAATTCCTGCCAGAGCGTGCGATAGCTTTTTGCCTGCGCTTCTGGCAACAGTCCAAAAATACGATCTGCTGCTTCAGCCTCTATATCTACCGTACTTTCCTGACCAGCCGTATCAAAGGCAAAGGTGTCGCCAGCGTCAATTTCTACAATGTCGTGAATCAACAACATTGTCACTACCCGATCCAGATTTACGGGTTCATCCGCATAAACAGACAGCACCTGAGCCATCAGGGCAATATGCCAGCTGTGCTCGGCACTGTTTTCAAAGCGGTTGTCATCACACTTTATTCGACACCGACGCTGGATCGCCTTCAGACGATCCAGTTCCATAATAAAGTCGATCTGTTGATTTAAATTTTCCATATCACCCAGCACAAACAATAACGGCCTTCAAAAGGAAGGCCGTTTATAAACAAGATATTCGATCTTACCCCTGCTCCAGCAGTCGGCGTAGATCAATGATTGCAGCATTGGCGCGAGAAATATAATTAGCCATAACCAATGAGTGGTTAGCCAGTATGCCAAATCCGTCGCCATTAAGTATGAATGGACTCCAAACCGTTTCCTGAGTAGCTTCCAGCTCACGAATAATCTGCTTCAGACTGATGGTCGCATTCTTTTTGTCCAGTACATCAGCGAAATCCACTTCTATTGCTTTCATCAGATGAATCAGAGCCCAGGATGTACCACGAGCTTCATAGAAAACATCATCGATCTTGGTCCAGGGTGTTTTCACCTCCACCAGCGCTTCAGCTTCGGTGGATTGGGAAGCCTCTGCGTCACCCGCCAGATCGGTATTGATACGGGGCTTGCCCACACTGGCACTTAACCTCTGGGATAAGCTGCCCAGACGGGTTTCTACATCGGTCAGCCAGCGGGTCAGGTTATCGGCACGGGCATAAAACTGGGCGCGGTCCTGTTTATCAGGCAGGCGACGCATATAGTTACCGAGTTTGTCGATACCACGCTGATACTCTTTTTCACTGGATGGTAAAATCCAGCTCTTGGAGTCAAAGTTAAACTGGGGCTCGGCAATAGCCAGATCACGATCTTCCTGAGACTGGGACTGTGAACGGCTTAGATCTTTACGCAGAGAGCGCGCCATATCACGCACCTGAATCAATACTCCCAGCTCCCAGCTGGGCATATTGTCCATGAATACACCGGGAGGCCCAATATCATTACGGGTATAACCACCAGGCTTATTTAGCAAGGTCTCTGCAATACGATAAAGAGTAGCTGTTGTCGTATAACCAACCACCACCTCCTGACCATTAGCCTGTGCTATCTGATCGGCACTGGCTTTCACAGAGAAGGTTTCCGGCTCGCTGCTCCAGTACATGCCCAGAGCAGTCAGCCCAATCACGACGACACCGGCAGCAACTGCTATACCTTTGCCTCTGAGCTTACTGCCCCTAAGGGTATTCGCGACACCTTCAATTACTGACGACACGCGCTCTTTTATCATTTCCAGAGCCATAGATTCCTCATTGCCCCAATCTGAGTCAGGATCATTATCCTCTATTCAGGGTGGGTATTAAAGCCACATAGCCTGCGCTCTATACACTATAAGCCGGAAATCAAGCCATTCTCTTCAATTTACCGGTCAGCAGTGTAGTGTTAGCATGACATCACCCTTTGTAATCAGAATAAAGATATAGATGTGGGTGTTGCAAAATATTGCGCCATTGATGCGTTTGTGCCAAATGCATATACGTTGAAGGCTTTAAAAAAGATCGAAAAAAAAGCGTTACTCTCAAAGCAACTTATGCATATTGCTACTACCCCACTGATTCAACTTTTTGCCAGTCCGGGCACACGCGAAAAAACAATTTATGATATTGCTGCTTACGATTGGGAAGGCTTTTCTGCACAGCTGAAATCAATTGCCTACATTCATCGAGAACTTATTGGTGATATTGCACAATATGAACTTCTGATGAACCCTCACAAGGGAGATGATAAAAAGTTTTGGGAGTGTGTATCTAATGTCACTCGTTAAAACACTTTTATTTTCGTTATCAACCATACTTTCCTTGCAAACTTTCGCTGGTTCCACAGAATGTAACTCTGGATCCCTTAAACTACCTGATGATCACTGGCTGCTTCAGGAAAGTACTGAAACTCAAAAAAAAGTACTGCTTTTTTAGCTCGCCATAACGCATATTACTGCGAGAAGCCAAATTACTCAGCTGACCTGATCAATGAAGTAGAAAAGGCTGCTCATACTGGAAATCGAGAACAATTAAATAGTGTCATCGATAGTCTAATAGAACTGATACCAGACACAAAAGAAAAACTGAAGCTTTCAAACCAGCTTGGCGAAGGAAAGCTTGAGGCGCTGATCAAGAGAAATACTGAGTCTTTCGACGCAATAACAACAGCAAAAGAATGGGGACTGATAGAGTCTCCAGACAAATAATTCCTCTCTTACAACCGCTCAGGGTGGCCCAGGTAGAACCCCTGACCACCCTGAACACCCAGATCTTTCAGCTGTAACCAGTCTTTCTCATCTTCTACATCTTGTGCCAGAAGCTGGATATCCCGACTGCTGGCCAGCATGGCCAATGTGCGAATATAGAAACGGTTCCCCTTATTTTCAGCAATGCCCCGTACAAAACTGCCGTCAACCTTGATGTAATCAAGGTTCAACAAATGGAGACAGGATAAGGTACGGCTGGCAATACCAAAATGATCAACCGAAAAACGACACCCGGTAGCCATCAGCTCGTTGATAATGCCAGACAACCTGTCTCCGGCCAATAACAATGTGCGCTCAGGAATTTCCAGAACCAGCCTGCTGCATAAATCCGGTACTGCCCTGAGCGTTGACAGAAACCAGTCATAAAACTCTTTATTGAGCAGCGAGCGGGGGGACAGGTTCAGACAGTATCGTTCGTCCAAATGCTTAGTCCGCATTTTCACCAGTAAGACTTCCACCACTACCTTGTCAAAATCAGCATACAGATCAAAGCGTTCCACCATGGGTAAAAAAGCTTCAGCCGAAGCGAGTTCACCCAGTAGTCTCAAGCGAGTAAAGACTTCACGGAACAGCAGGTTCCCTTTAAAATCCAATACAGGCTGAGCAAACAACTCAACTTCCTGAGCTTTTAATACCTGCCTGAGTGATTCCTGCCAGTGGCCTTCACTCCACTGGCTGTATGGCTGGCCATCCTGAACGTCGACTTCCCGCACCTGCCAGTTATTGCCACCATTATGCTGCACACTTCTTAGTAACTGGTCCGCTTGATGCAACAGTTCTTCCTGATCAATTCGTCCAAGATGAGTCACCATCGCAAGATGCAGACTCTTTTCCCCTTCATCACTGGAAAAAAATGGCAGAGAAACAATGGAACGAAAACAGACTTCGGCGACCTGTCTTGCCTGTTCAAGATCACAAGCAGGAACAAACACTGAAAACTCAGAACCGTTGCGCCGTCCAGCAAACGATTCCTGCCAGCGCTGAATGGGTTTACAAAGATTACGAGCCATATCCACCAAAAGCCGGTCGGCCTGGGTTCTTCCATATTGACGGTTATAGTCATCCAGCCCACTGATCTGAAGCAGCAGCAAACTGCCACCCGACTCACCTCGCTCCTTGCTGACCAGCTCACTGGATAGCCTGTCATCAAAAGCTCGACGGTTAAGAATTCCGGTCAGAGGATCTTTCACCGACTGTCTGCGTAACTCTTCAGTCAGAATCACTTTTTCATTAAACAGCACTTCCAACTTGCTCACCATTCGATTCATGGCTTCCACCACCCTGCGCAAGTCCCGGCTTCTCGGCAGTCGAGTCTGAACATCGAAACGTTTCTGGCAGATAGCATCCGCCTGCTGTTCAAGGCGTTTCAAGGGGCGAAGGGTAATTCTGAGAAGAATATTCAAACCAATAATGGCCAACAGCAAACCACAACCGAACAGCCAGGTACTGTGCAGGGTTTTGTTCCATAAACTGCGATAGGCGTAGCCTGGATGGCTGGATACATAGAGCGTTCCGGCAAGATTCCAGCCACGATTCACTTCTGTAGAAACTTCTGGCGCGTTCAGAGCCACCAGTGAGACAAACCAGCTGGGAACATCGTCCAGAACCAGGTCATGTTCACTGTTCACCAGCACTTCACCTTCGGGATCGGTAAAGCGAATTATTCGGTAGTAACCCCGATCGAAAATGGCATCAATCATGGAATCGACCGTGGCAATGTTACCTGCTTCAGTCGCCGCAATAGAAAGGCCCAGTGAAGTGGCGGTGTCCTGGGCATGAGATTCCAGCTGTTGCTGCAGATAACTCCTGCTGTCGTTGATGCTCATCACCAGACTACCGCCGAACAACATGAACAGCAGTATGGTCAAATAGGCTGCAAGTTCCCTGAGTAATGTCATGGTTTTGCCCCTGCACCGGCATTGCCGGTCTCTCCCTGCTCCACTGACAACCGCAGGCGTTTTCGTAAATCCATCCACAAGCTGATTCTGTCAGCCTTCCCTATTCTTACCCCTTTACCTCTCTGTCTGGCAAGCCAGAGACCATCACCGTTAAAGTTATACACAGGTTGAAGATCTTTGCGGGCCCCGGCCTTGAGAATATCACCTTCAAGGTTATCCAGAATCAACGGCTCCGCATCCGGCTTGGCATAGTAACTGAGTACCATATGAGCCTGGTTTAGCTTGAGGGCTTTTACATAAGTGATCCGTAATTTCTCATCCGCCACTCCCAGCTCTCTCAAGGTAAAATACTTGGCGATAGAGAAGTCTTCACAATCCCCGCCACCACTGGCCAGGAACTCCACAGGTGTGGCCCAGTAATCCTCTTCTCCCCAATGACGCAGGTCACTGATAAAACGGAGCTGATTAAAAAACTGGTTCACTTTCTCCAGCTTTGCAGCTTCAGACAACCCTCTGCTTCCGTCGAGCAGATTTTGCCAGGCCTGCATACGCTTGCCGGCCTTATCACCATAATGTTTTCGAACGTTCTCCAACAACGCCTTACCCACATAAAAATCACCGGCAAAAGCAAAAACCAGACAGGAAGCCAGTAACCAGGGCGTAAAAAAGTGTTTAAACATGACATCCCGGTCAGAAACAGATGCATGGCTATTATTTCGGCCAAAAGCAGTAAGCACTGAGGCAGGCTCGATGTTTAAAGGCGTCTTGCTGACAATTCAGGCACCTTTAAAGAACCTTTTTTGATGAGAAAAAGCTTTATTAAAATCAGAGGGTTGGCGAGAGCCCCCTGATATGCTTATAATTCACCCCCACTAAGATTCCACGCCCAGAAAGGCTGGACCACTCTCTGTATCAAAGGGTGATAACTTGGTGATTGGGGCCTTTAGCTCAGTTGGTTAGAGCATCCGACTCATAATCGGCAGGTCCTGGGTTCGAGTCCCGGAAGGCCCACCATACAGAAGCCCGAAACGCCCGTATTTAAAGCGCTTCGGGCTTTTTCATTTCTGGGCATCACAACCCAATAAAGGGTGTTTATGTCACAAAAGTGTCACCAGCTTTTGAGCCATAACGCAAAGAAAAAAACCGAAGCAACGCACTTATATCAAAGCTCTCAGCGATTTTTAGCCATATTCTCTCTGTGCAAGCTTCTTGCACACCCCGGTAGTATCTGCGTTTATCCGGTATACCCCGCTGCGTAGAACTCGATTCCCATTGCACAAAAACACAAAAACGCGGCAGCAGTACCAGCACCTGACTGCAATTCAGAAACGAGAAATCAAGGTCAGCTTGCGTCACCTCAAGAAATTAAGATGCTGGCAAGCACTCGAAACCGCACTTAGCGAAGCACAGGGTTAAGGCAATGGACACACAAAAGCATATTCACCATGCCTTAGCGCTAGTGTCGTTTGGTATGACGGGCCTGTTTGGTTTTTCCCTAGGAGCCTGACCGAAAATAGCGTCCGAGCATAAAATTCAGTAGAACGAGTCAGCTTTTTCACTGAATTTGTGCGAATAGTTGACCTATTTAAGCAAATTCAGTGGAAAAGATGGCCGTTCTTTCTGGATTTCAGGCCGAAATTGTCTTAAGTCCGACAGGCTCCTAGCTACAGGGGTAACCGCGTTACTCTTTGCGGTATCGCTGGTACTGATTCAGGCAGGCGCGTTGTTGCTCATGCCTGACAGGTTGAAGCAGGCCAGACAGAAGGACTTAGGATTAGAGATATTGCTCTATGGCGGTGTGATTGTGGCGGCCTTGTTGCTGTCCATGACGGCCAGTGTCGCCACCTTGTCCGGCAGCTATGAATAATCGGCTTCGGCTATGACTGAAAGAACTTTTCTTCAGAAGTCTGTGGACGGCTATCTTGAAGCCGGGTATATCACCAAGGGCTTGAAGTGCGAAAACAGCTTGAAGCACTGCCCGAAATAGAAGTAACGCCACTGGCTTCAGCCGCTCAGCGAGTAGAAACCGTTACCGGGATAGAAGACACTTTACTGGTAACAGCCTTTATTACTCTGCTGGCGTTTCTGCTGGATTTGTCGGTGGTACTGCTCAACCGTCACAGTGTAACTCAGCCTCATTACTCTGTCATAGAAAACAGTCACCATCTCGATACAGCCAAAGAAGAACCGGTACCCCCGCCCTGACCCAGACCACGCCTGAAGTCCGGGCCGTGTTTGACGCACTCTACGACGGACTTATCAAGAAACCTTCTGTTCGTGAGATTCGCCAGCTATTACGCTGTTCACAGAACCACGCAGCACAGATAGCCCGTAACTGCCGACAGCTTGAGTTGTCCATCTGAATTCACTTCTTACTGTAACCTTAAGCACCCTGAAAAATGGGTGTTTGAATCTTCCTGATTCTGGCACTTTTGATAAGGTATGCACAAAAAAGCCCAGGCTAGCCGGGCTGTATATCGGACGGTTTGTTATCAGGTAATGTCATCAAGGTCGACTCTCAGAGCCTTGGCAATATTTTTTAATGTTTCTAAAGAGCCTTGTTTTGAACCACTTTCTATCTGGCTTAAGTAAGAAGGCTTGAGCCCAGCCTTTTCAGCCAGTTCCTTTTGTTTCATACCCCGATACTCACGCCAAACCCTGACAGGATTGTCTGTCAGAAGCTTGTCAACCACTTCAGAAGGTATTAACTCATCCTTACCACGGCTCAGGCTACTACGGACTTCTCTGTAGGCTTCAGAGTCTTCCTGGTCTTCCAGCTTTTCAAGCATCGCCTGATACTCTGAATAGGGCATGACCACAAAGGCCGGTTTTCCATCATGTTTTAGTATTTCAGCCATCTGTAAACCCTTGAGGGGGCAGCCCCCTCTATCTAATGCTTGTAAATTTTCCCTCTCGGACCCATGTTGATCACTTCAATGATGAGCTGATCGTGCTCAATGTCGTAGATAATGCGCCAATTCCCAACCCTCAATCTGTAACCCGGTTCACCTGTCAGCTTCTTAATATCACCTTCAGGCAGTTCATTGATAGCTTTCTGAACCCGGCTACGGTGTGGCTCTGGAATCTTCCGAAGAGCCTTAACCGCTCGCCTTGTGTACATCACCTTGAACATGGGTATAGAATAGCAGAAAGATTACTATAAGTTAGCAATAAGTTTACTTTTAGTGATTTTATTTTGGCGGTTTAGCTGGGTAATGAGCCTATAGCCCTTGGCAGATGGATTTTAACTCAGGTTGAGTTAAATTCAGGGCACTATCCAAAGCCGGATATCCGATTTCAAGGTAAAGTTTGTACTTTGCCCTGTCACCGAATCGCCGGGTACTGTTCTTTCAATCTTGCCCTGTCCTTCATCCAGCCCGTCAAGCCACCTTGCTCTGACCGCCTCTGTTTTCGTTTCTGCTCAAAGGCTTCAAATTCATCCACTTCTTCAGGCTCAGTCTCAGGCGTAACCCACTGCCGAACGATGGCCGTTAATTGCCTGAGCTGGCTGTGTTGCTGTGCTGTGAAGTCATCCTGGTCAGCCTGTAGCTGGTGCTTGAGCATGGCCAGCTGTGACAATGTGGTTTCATCAATGCTATCCAGTGGTGGCAATGGCTCAGCCAGCTTGCGATAGATGGCCTTCACCTCATCCGATAGCCATGACGGTATGGTGCGGCGCTGCTTGCTGATCATGACTGAATCCTTCCGGTTAGCATGTCTGCAAGGCTGATAAGTGCCGTGTAACTGGTGCATAAGCATAGGTTTACGGGGTGCAGGCATGGTTCATATTCACAAGGGTTAGACAACAGAATGAGTATAGATAGGTCTGTATCCCTTGTGGGGCATGGAGCATCAAAAGGTTTTCAAAGTTTGAACGTAAACCGCCGCGCCCAGTCATTTTTTTATGCGTGCAATTCAGGGAAATTTCACTAGCGTCAGGATTGTTCCAGACAGCCAGTGTTGCGGCTATCCGAATCAGGTTGGTCTCTGCTTTCAGAGCAATGTCATAATCAGAGCGTTGTTGCTGATATTGCAAGTCTGTATTGAGTGTGGATTGCTTCAGGTCACTTGCCAGAATGGTACTGGTAATGCTTTTACCTTCACCTGAAGCGGCACCCGTCAACAGAAACAGGCTACAGGGTTCGAGTCCCGGAAGGCCCATCATACAAAAGCCCGAAACGTCCGTATTTTAAGCGCTTCGGGCCTTTTCGTGTCTGGGTGTCATAAGGGTGTCACAGCACCAAAAAAGGGTGTTGGTGTCACAAAATTCCGACTTGAGTGATACAAGCCGCTTTTTAGCTTTAGAATGAGAAACACTTTTACCCTCATACAGGGTGCTGAAAGCCTCTCTTCTTACTTTTCTTCTGTGTTACTCCTGGCCGCGCCTTTAGAAGTTAGAAAAGCTGTTTTGCAATCTTCAAAGCGCCACCCAGAGCATCGGGCTTTTTCTTGATTTTCAAAGGTTCGAGAGAAGATTTTTCATCGGGAGACAAATCATCCCACAGTGGCTCGGCCATACTGCCCTGGATAACAAAAGGGACATTCCCCATGCCGGCTTCAGCAATATCGTCAAACCTTCTGAGAAAATCATACTTGGCTTTATTCCAGGCATACTCGACACAGAAATCAGGGCTGGATTCCGGATTCGTTCTGTAGTCATTCATTTCTTTGGCTCTGGCGGCGTATTTTTTATTGTTCTGAACCTGAACCATGGAGAAGAACGCTCGTTGTTCCACGTCAGATTTTCCACTTTGCATCTGTTGGGCAAAGAAGAAGGGAATTGCTCTGGGAAAAAGTTGAAATTCTTTCTGGCCGATGTAAATAGACTTTTTATGGAAAAGCTTAATTTTGTTACTGCTGAAAAGGGTGATTTCGTCCATACAGTCATCGTAGTCATGCGTAAAGCGAGCAGCTGAAGGTTTGTCGGAAGAGGGGGCTGAAAATCCACTGATTTGCTTATCTGGCTGTTCTGCAGCCCGTCCACGAATGACATGCCCTGTGCCAATAATAATGACAATGCCTTGTTTTTTAAACACATCGTGCCAGACAGTTTCGGCATCGGACACCACTACTGCTTTTTGCAGCCTGCGATCTTTCGCAAGCTCTTCCAGAAAGGTTCGTATACTCACCAGATCCTCTGAGCCAGACATGCCCAGAACAGCGGAGTAACAGATTGAGTCAGTGGGCAGAGTTCCTTTTACTGCTAATTGATTAAGGCTGTCATCAATCAAATGCTGGGTATCTCTGGCCACTATTTCAGGTGCAATGACGATCTTGCCGTTGGCTTCAGCCACTAAATCGACTTTCAGTGTAGGGATATAGTGACCTAAAGAAGTGCTTTCAGCCCGTACCCGGATAGTGCTGGCACCACCGTCTACACCTATTCGAACATGGATGTTGCAGTGTTTATCGTTGTTGCCCGGTGGCGTATAAATATACCAGGGAGAGATCATTCCTTTCCTGACTTCCAAAGCATCAGAAAACTCGTCAGCAAAAGAGGTGCTTGAACTCAGGGACAGTGTGATCGCAAAGCCCCAGAAAACATTGAACAGCCATGAGCGAATGAAATGAATGATTGCCTTTCTTGGGAGCGAAAAAATTTTCACGGTAAACTCATGGAACAGCATGTTTGTAACAGCACTTCGTTGAAAAACCCACGCAGAAGGATAGTTCAATAATTTTTTAAGCTGAAAATAATTAGGGTCATGATGACAGGAGGAGTTTTCGCGATGTTTTTTTTGACCACCCAGGGCAACAGGAAGGCTTTATATAGTTCACGATATAGTTCACGGTCGAGACAGAGCCGGCTAATCTGATTTGTCTGGATACGTTGGATGACCGCAAGCGTAGCGGTATTTTATGTGAACAAAGGCTTGCATGGCTGAAAAGTGAACTGAACGCTTCAAGTAAGCCGGTTTGTCTGTTTATGTACCACCCTCCCTTTGAAGCTGGGCTGGCAAGTATGGACCGAGACAATCTGATAAATGCCTCAACATTCTGGTCAGTCATTCATCCCTACAAAGATAAGGTCAGGCATCTGTTTTTTGGGCACTTGCACCGCTCTGTGTCAGGTAGCTACCAGGGTATTAGTTTTTCATGTCCACCTTCTCTGGTGCACCAGACTCCTTTTGATTTTGATAACCCCAAGCCCGGCTATGTTTCGCCAGAACCGCCGGTTTATAATCTGGTGGAGCTGCATTCCGACAGGGTAGTTGTACACGCCCATAATTTTCTGCATGATTCTCCCGCTATTAACAGCAGAACCTCTCAACGCTACCAAAAGCCTGTGGATCCTGACTCATGAACTTTAATGAACCTGCACTTCTGAAACACTGGGAAGAACGTTTTGTCGAATTCCTGAAAGACCGGGATTCTGATGATGCGTCGCATGATGTTTCCCATTTTCAGCGGGTCTGGAAAACAGCTCAACAACTAATCGATGAAGGTGAGTTTGATATTAACCGGCTGGTGGTTCTGGCTGCCTGTTACTTCCACGATATTATTGTGCTGCCTAAAAATCACCCGGAACGTTCAAAGGCTTCTGCTCTGGCGGCTGAAGAAACAGAGATTTGCTTAAACTCTCTGCAGTTTCCTGTCGAGTTGATCAATGCAGTATGTCATGCCGTTAAAACGCACAGTTATTCTGCCAATATTACTCCTGAGACTCTGGAAGCTGAAGTTGTTCAGGATGCAGACAGGATGGAAGCCTTGGGAGCCATCGGAATTGCCCGGTGTTTTTATACGGGCGGAAAATTAGGGCAGAAACTGTTTGATCCGGAAGATCCCATGGGGAAAAATCGGGAGTTGAACGATCGTCAGTATTCTCTGGATCATTTTGAAATCAAGTTGTTACAGATTCAAAAAACGATGAAGACAGAGCCCGGTCGTAAAATGGCCGCCCGCCATAGTGACTTTTTGCAATCGTTCAGAATTCAGTTGTGCAGGGAGCTTTCTGGCGATTACAGCTGAATAAACCAGAGCTTGGCTATGCCTTTCTACTGTTAACCTTTGAGAAATCTACTTATACCCATCGCCTTTCAAGATGCTACGTTGTTGCCAGCGTTCGCTCACCCTGATCACTTACTACTCGTAGGCTCACAGGGCTTCGCTCACTTGTCGCCTAGTAGCATCTTGAAATCCAATGGGTATATACTTTCCGGCAATCTTGTCGGAGCGCCATGTGCTGAGACCGAAATGATGTTTATCGGAATCCGTAGAACCTGATCAGGCTAAAACCTGCGAAGGGAACAAGAAGATCCATTTTGGGAGTGAGTAGAGCTGCTTTCTGTTCACTTCCAAAGGTCTTTCCATTTTGAAAGACCGGGTCTGGCCAATCCGGCAAGCCATATCGAAACAGTCATGAACTTGAATCGAAGGACACTGAAAACGATGGCTTGCGAAAACAACACGTCTGATTTTGACCGGCAATTGCTGATTGATGCCTGTAGTCCCTTTCCTAACTCTCAAAAAACCTATGTAACAGGCAGTCGTGAAGACATTCGTGTCGGCATGAGAGAGGTTCATCTGCACGATACACCTGAACGATTTGGTGGCGGCAGGAATGAACCGGTTCGGATTTATGATACGTCTGGCAGTTACACAGAGACAGGTGTTCCCCATGATTTGAATCAGGGGCTGCCTGGTTTACGCTCAAAATGGATCGAAGAAAGAGCGGACACCGAGCTGCTTGATGGTCGTTCATCAGAATTTGCACGTTCCCGTCAGTTTGACCTGCGCCTGGAAGACATTCGTTTTAAAGCTCTGAGAACACCTCGCAGAGCTAAGACTGGTCAAAATGTCTCCCAGCTTTATTACGCCAGACAGGGGATTGTTACTCCGGAAATGGAGTACATTGCGCTTCGTGAGAATATGGGGTGTTCCGAAGGTTCACACATCACACCTGAGTTCGTCAGAAAAGAAGTCGCCGAAGGCCGAGCCATTATCCCAGCCAATATTAATCACCCTGAGTCTGAACCCATGATTATTGGGCGCAACTTTCTGGTGAAAATCAATGCCAATATTGGTAACTCGGCGGTGACTTCTTCCATTGAAGAAGAAGTCGAAAAGATGCTCTGGTCTGTTCGTTGGGGTGGCGATACCGTGATGGACTTATCCACAGGCAAGAATATCCATGAAACCCGTGAGTGGATGATCCGAAACTCTCCAGTGCCCATTGGAACTGTACCTATTTATCAGGCTCTGGAAAAAGTTAAGGGCAAGGTGAAAGATCTGAGCTGGGAGGTCATGAAAGACACGATTATTGAGCAGGCTGAGCAGGGTGTGGATTACATGACGATCCATGCCGGGGTTCTCAGGGAGCATGTTGCCAAAACCAAAAACAGAGTGACAGGCATTGTTTCTCGAGGTGGAGGCATTCTTGGGCAATGGGCAGAAATGCACGATGCCGAGAACTTTCTCTATGACAATTTCCGGGAGCTGTGCGAGGTGTGTCAGGCATACGATATCAGCCTTTCATTGGGAGATGGTCTGCGTCCGGGGTCTATTGCCGATGCCAATGATGAAGCGCAGTTTGGCGAATTGAAAACCCTTGGGGAGCTCACAAAAATTGCCTGGGAATACGATGTTCAGGTCATGATCGAAGGGCCTGGTCATGTGCCCATGCATCTCATCAAAGAAAATATGGAGATGCAGCTGGAGCATTGCCATGAAGCGCCTTTTTATACACTGGGGCCTTTAACCACGGATGTAGCACCGGGTTATGACCATATTACTTCGGGTATCGGTGCCGCCATGATGGGTTGGTATGGTTGCGCCATGCTTTGTTATGTAACACCTAAAGAGCATTTGGGTTTACCCAATCGTGATGATGTAAAAGCGGGGCTGATCGCTTATAAAATTGCCGCTCATGCTGCTGATCTGGCCAAAGGTCATCCTAATGCTCAGGTTCGGGATAATGCCCTGTCCAAGGCTCGCTTTGAATTTCGTTGGCTGGACCAGTTCAATCTGGCGCTGGATCCGGATACCGCCAAAGCCTATCACGATGAGACTTTGCCGCAGGATGGCGCCAAGGACTCAGAGTTCTGCTCAATGTGTGGTCCTGATTTCTGCCCAATGCGTATGACCCAGGACGTGCGTGAACTGGAAGAAACCGCCTGAAAATAAACGCCGGGAGTCAACTCATGGCCTGACTCCCTTTAACCTGTCTAAGAAATGGCGGATCGACTCATTGCTATTCTGGAGGAAAGTTAGCATTGCTGTCCCACTGACAAGGAGGTCATAGTGGTTCCATTTTCTCCTCAATCATTCCTCGATTTCTATCAATCGCATGAAGGCGTTGAAGGCCAGTACCCCATCCTTGAAGAAGGGCGGTTATCGTCAGAGAAAGTTGGCTGGGTTAAGGGGCCATCTGAAAAGTACAATGCTTTTTGCCGCTCTGTAAAAATATTTTATGAGCGAGAAAATGAACTCATGGACAAGCCTGAGCTGGTGGGTGTCAGCCGAGAGGTCAGATCAGCTATAGGAGATGTTAAAACTCCGCTCCACAAAAGAGATGTTTCGATCACTGATCCAGGCAACCCAAAAAAGGCCAGTGAGTGGAATAATGAATTTGTGACCGTAAACCAGGCCAGTTTAACGGTATTGCATGAGGCTGAGGTCGAGCTGGTTCAGCTGATATTGAGCAAGGCCCCGCAGGAAAAAATTAAGTTAGCGGTTGAAAATCTCATTTCAAAATTTTGTCTGACCACTAAAACAAGGGACAGAGGTGACTGGGAGTCTCATTTACGGGACTTTATGGAGCTGGAAAAGCAGGATATCAGGATTCAGGTGGCTGTTCACCTTGATCCAGAAGGAAAGAAACCGGGAGTTGGGGTTGATCGAAGTAAGCCCGGAGAGCCTAAAAAGAGCAGGGCAGTCTATTCCGATCATCTTAAAGGCTTTGATGATCAACTTAAATCTCTTGATCGTGCCATAGATGATTTCAAGGCAAACCCGCCAAGAGAAGTTGAATATACACGGCAAGACAGAATAAAAGCCCGCCATAGTGCTGCCTTTGAAAAAGTCATGCAGTCACAATGGAGGGGTGGTCTTGAAGCCAGAGATATCCGTCTGGCACAAAAAGACGATGTTTTTGCCGAAGAGTCGGTACAAGTGATTCTGGGGGAAGTGGACGGTGATGTTAATTATCACTTAGGCCTGGCCGCTGATTTCCTGAAAGCCAGAAAAAATCCTCAGGTTATGCCAGAGATTGCACCCTTCGAAGTAGGTCCACAAAAAGTACCTGTCCCTCCTCAACATAGAGCAGAATCACCACTGCCTCCTCCTATGCACCAGCTGGAGACACTTGGGGCTGTTGCTCAGGAGCCAGGTGTAACAGAAGAAATGAAAAGGGCATTTCAGGTCTTCCTGCGTTCAGGACATAACTTTGGTGAAAGTACCGTTGATGATATTCAGCTGGCCTTCAACACTGGACTTTTAAACGAAGACTTTATGGCAGCAGCCAACAGAGGTACTAATAAAAAAGAACAGTTTGAGTTAATGAACAGGATGTTAGGTGAGTTCAAAGGCGGTATGCACAGGGATGCTTTTTCCTTTGAGCATGAAGCAACATCACTCGAAAAAAGACCATCATTTCCTGTTGTCACTGCACCACCGCCTGTTCTGAAACGTCAGAATTCAGAAGAAAACCGACTGAGAGCCTTCGAAGCCTATGGCAACTCTTACTATGGCTCTGAGCTAAAAGACGATCCATTGAGCATGGATGATTTCAGGAGAGCTCAAGAGGCTGGATTTCTGAATCCACAGTTTGTTCAACTGGCTCTGGGAGCGTGGAGTTTCGAACAGGATATAGCCTTTGCTACTTTCCATACGGAAATATTGGGACTCAGGGAAAACGCACAACAGCCACAAAAAGCGGTGGTTGATACTAAACGACTGTCTCCAAATACGCCTCCGGAACTCAGAGAGAAACTGATCAACGAAGCCTGTCATCTATTTGTGGGTATTCTGGGTGATCGCCAGTATGGTTTGACCTTTGAAGACATGAAAAAAGCCTGTCGAGACAAAGTAATGACCGATGCAATGGTCAACGCTTGTCTGGATAACATGAAGTTTGATGATCCTCAGCTGAATGCACTGGGTCGTGAGCTTCATGAAGCGAAATTCCCTTATAAGGTCAGAACCAAGGATGATGATTTTGGCGAGTTTCAGTCTGCTTCAGTCTCTGCCAAGGGCTCTATGCCTGATCCTGATGACCTGCCTCCGCCTGTATTTGCCAATATGGAGGAGTTAATACAGAACCTGAGAAGGCCTTCTCCTGAGTCTTATAACTACAGGGATGAATGGGATGATGATAACTGGCAAATGAGCTTGAACTCGTTAAACGGAGGACTTTCGGCTCTTCGTCAGGAAGACTTGTTGGAATATAGAGAGCCAGAACCTGTTCTACCATCTGTAGCAACCCCGTTAGCGACTCCTCAGCAACAAGTGACAGCTACAGCTGAACAGTTAGAAGCTTTCAGAAAAGCCAAGTCATTCAACAAAGATATAAAGGATACCGACCTGGCTGCGGCGGTTCATGTTTTAAATACCGATCAACGTCTGGCGAATGGGGTTTTGACGCCAGGTGGTAAGCGGCAAGATTTCCTTCGTGAATTTTCAGGAGCCATTGTTATTCAAGCTAAAAAAGGTCTTCCAACAACAGGTGGAGCGGTTGCAGTTCAGCAAACCGTAACGACACCTCCTCCTATTCCTCCCAGGCAACCTGTGGCTCCTCCTGTGGTAGCCAGACCGCTGGAACCTTCTCCAGTGCAGTCGCTGAGAATGGATCAGCTGTTGATGAGTATGGGGATGGACGACACCCCTCAGGTTCAACAACAGTTCTTGAGGATGAAAGCCCAGTGGGATCGTGTTCAGTCATCCCGCCAGCAACCTGATCGTGTTGTCAGCGAGAAGTTTAACAAGCATGCGGTAAAAGCAGGCTCCTTTGAGGTAGCTGAACAGGATCTGGAAGGTCAGCATCAACAGTTGCTTGCAGGTATGCAAAGGGAGATGGAGCCGGATTTGTATCTCCAGATTAAGACAGAAATGGAGCGTGCTCATAACTGTTCCAGAATCAAGCTTGAATACCAGTTCGGGCGAATTAATAAGGACGAAGCCAAGAGACAGATATCAGAGAGAAGCTTTGCTGTTGAGCGAGAGGATCATCTTAAAGAGCTGGATAGACTGACGCCTTATAAGCAGACCCTTATTTCTGCCGAAGAAGAAGCTGAGTTTGAACTTCTCAATAATGTTGTCACTGAAATGTATAAAAGACAGGCTGCAGGTAACTCCAACTGTCAGGGCTTTGCCAACTCTCTTGAGCATTTTGCCAGAGGCAGGGGGTATAACCAGGTTCAGGCAGTTTCAGTCGCTGTAGAGCTTCCATTTGATACCAGTCAAACGACGCCTATTGTGGGTTGGGTTCAGGTCGATGGTATTGAGGAAAAGCATTATCACCACGAATTTCAGAATCGTGTGGGAGAGTTTTTCGAAGCCATCAAAAAAGGACAGCAAAGACGACCAGGTGCAGCCAAAAGGCCGTTAGCTCAGGCTTTTGACAGTGACCGCTATGTTGTATTGAAGTCAGGTACTGGGGGGGGGGCTGGACATTACACTTTCGTACAAAGGCTTAAGTCATCCGGACGCTTTATTGTACTGGATGCTCAAAACAGACAGATGTTCCCTGTTCTTAACCCTGATGGAACACCGACTGACGAAGCCAAGGCGTTCTTCAACAATGTGTCGGTTCAGGCATACTCACCCGAATATGTCCGTGACGAAAATTACGACCTTGAGATCAAGGGGGCCAACCTTTGTCTGGCCAGTGATCGAAACTATAGTCACCTGCTAGGCATATTTAACCATCTGGATAAGGTGCCTAAACAGTATCAGGGAAGTATCGAAGATGCGGCAGACTGGTTGTCCAGGAGTGTGGGGCAGGCGCCGGTTAGAGCTGAAATCATCAAAGGTCTGGAAAGAGCTCCGGGTCGTGACCTCTGGCCTTCTCTATGGGATGGAACCTACCAGCTGAAAAGACCCAGTGAAGTTGAACCTCTGAAGAGAAGGTTTGATGCCTTCGATCCGAAGAAGGGACAGGAGTGGTGCCGATTCTTGATAAAGAATATGGGGCATTTTACTCCACAACAGAGAAGTAGCCGCCGAATGGCTTTTGAGACGTTCCAGCGACTCAGGGCAGGCAACACAGAGATTGATCAGGCTATGAAAGATGTACAGGAAACCAACTTTAATGCTGCGTTTCCAACAGAGCGGGAGTGGAACCAGTTTTGTGGCCCTGAAGTCGATATGAGAGTGCAGGGTAATATCGATAGAGCTGAACAGCGGGTTATCAATGCCCAGCCGATCCGTAATCCGGGCGCAATGAAGCAGCTCATGGATCATTTATGGCAGCTGTCTCCACGGGCATCCGAAAGCCGGAGACAGGCTGCTGAAGAGCTGGTTCAGATTCGACCTGACCTCCAGTTGAATCCTGTTGAAGTGGAAGCGGATTTATCAAGATGTTTCTCTGAAGGTGGTTGGGACTTCCTCTGGGGTGGATTGAACCTGAAGCGCAGTCAGCTGATCTCGCTGCAGATGAGAATGGACTGGGCACAAGTCTCCAGACCCGAAGAAATGAAAGCACTAATGGATGAAATGTTGAAGACTTCTGATCGTGCTGCCAATAATCTAAGGCTGGCCTCGCAAGAGCTGGCTCAAATTCGACCTGATTTAAAGCTCTCTTCAACTGAAATCGAACGAAACTTGAGAAAAGCCTTCCCGGGTGATGACTGGAAAATTCAAAACCGGGCTCTCAGAGGCAGGGCAAATGAAGTTAAAGATGACATCAAGCTGAATCTGATGGGTCGTGGACGTCAGGTTATGACCTGGGGCCAGAATGTACAGGTACCAACGGTTCAGGCAGCTGTCGTTCCACCTGTTGAAGTCAAAGCTCCGGAAGAGGTGCAGGCTGTGCCAGAACCTGTAGTAGTGCGTGCATCAAGAAGACTTGAGAGAGCGCAGAATATCAGGGAAGTGCTGGCTCACATCAAACCTGGTGAACCCGTTGTCGTCTGTTTTGACTTGGATGAAACCCTCATCGCTAAAGATGTAGTGGCTGGTGGTCGTCATGAGAGGCGTGTGGTAAACCCTGATACAGCTAAAATTATTCAGGATATCCGAGCCAAGGCTGGCCCGGGTAATGCCAAAATTATTCTGCTGACCGCCAATGAAGAAGATTCTCTGAGAGCAAAGCTGGAGCAAACAAAACTCGACAGAAATCTGTTTGATGATGCGATTACTGTCAAAGTCCAGACGGGGCCATGGAAAACCAAGGGTCAGGGCTTGCATCACTACCTCGACAAATCCCGGCATCCAGCTCAGCACATCGTCATGGTGGATGACGTGCGAGGTATGCTGGAGTCTGTTGAGAAGGCAGCTGACCAACGAGACATACCTTATACAACATTCCACTTCTACGGCGCTAAACCGATGGTCTACAGAGTGGATTTTGCTGCCAACAAAGAAACGTTTATGTCTGAAGATGGACGAGGTCCTGATATCAGCTTTGAGCGATTCATTGAGTTGCAGCAGTTGTCCGATGACAATGGTTGGAGTTCTGATCAGTTGAAAGCGATCTATATAAACGAGTCCCGTTTAATGAGGGACAAGTTTGATGGACTGAGAGCGTTCAGCCAGGACTATGAATGGCGGAACTATAAACTCCCCAGAGACTATCAGCCTCCCCGGAATTTGGGGAGACCCGTCATTGGTTTCGAGGAGCTATAGGCTCTGATCATCAGATGATCTGGGACAAGGTTCGGATAAGATTTTCGGTCTGAGCCTTATTCCCCAGATTAATTCTTAACCCCACTCTGCCACTCTCATCAGCTTTTGGTCGAATCAGAATGTGGTGAGCCCGAAGGTGCTTTTCGATCTCATTCGGGTTGTCCGGGAACGTCCAGATAAAGTTGGCGACACTGGGCCAATAATCAATGCCTTTCTCGTTCAGAAAAGCTTCAAGCAGGGGTTTGGAGACTTCCATCACTTCTTTTACATACCGCTCGGTGTAACCAGGGTTTGAAAGCGCTGCATCTATAGCAACTACAGCCAGCTGATTGATGTCATAAGGGCCACGCACATTTAACAGTGCTCGTATATTTTCTGCATGGCTGATGACATAACCTAAACGAACTGAAGGCAAACCCCAGGTTTTTGAGAAGGTTCGGGTGATCAGCAGGTTTGGATGCTGGTCAACGGCATCAGCAACGGTCTTCCTTGTGTATTCGAAGTAACATTCATCCACCAAAATAGCGGCATCAGGGGCTGCTGCTGCAATCTCCAGAATATCTTCCCTTGGAGCTATGGTACCGCTAGGATTGTTTGGGTTGGAAATGACAATCAGCCGGGTTTTATCAGAAAGGGCGTCCAATACCTTCTGCTTGGGAAACCCTGTTTCTTTTGAAAAAGACGGTTCAATGATCTTCAGGTTTTCTACTTTGGCAACCTGGCTGTACATAGCGAAGGATGGACCAGGAATAATCGCTTCTTCTCCTTCACGACAGGTTGAGCGGATAATCATCTCAATGCCTTGATCGGAGCCATTGGTAATCATGACCTGCTCTGGGTCAACATCGCAGTATTCAGCAATCTTGGCTGTTATGTTCCCGTAGGATGGATAGCACTGAAGTCGATCGTCCTGGATAAAGTCAATCATGGCCTGTTTTACAGAAGGGCAGACAGGCAAGGTTCGCTCATTAAAGTCCAGTAGCAAATGATCATGAGGATCCCGCCCTTCCAGAGGGGGTTTATAAGCTCCCATTTGGGCAATGTGGGATTTAATAATACTCATGACAAATGTTCCTGCTTGCTTTTTATGAGTCCAACAGACTCTTAGTGTTGATTAGCAGTGGCAGTATATGCAGAGCATGGAGGGCAAGCCAAGCAGAATCAGTGATGTAAGGCAACGATATTCAGGTTGTTCGAGGTTCGACCAGAATATCATTGCTGTTTTTCAGGGATGAAGTCTGTCCGACTGACGTCTAAAGTTCATCGCCACCGACTGACGCAGTAGGTATTGTAAGGAACACTCTTGAATACCGGATGCATGCCGGTGAGGCCGGTAATATACCAGATGCCACTAGCATTCAGGCCGAAAGGGCTTATGGCTATGAGCGGGACTTCTTCATTGTCTTATATGCCACTGCTTTTGGTATCAGAGACGGTAATGGCCCTGCCAGAATCTTCAAAGCGACCGAACAGTTCGTGTTTCGGTATCAAAAGCGTGTATTGATCAATATCCTTCTGGCTGACGGCACGTCCTGAAGTATAATAGCGGCTGGTCTTTGCTGCAGATGTAATCAGTTCGCAGGTTCTGACTTGAAGCAGGCCTACCGTTGCTGAAGGAGTTTTTAACGGTTCTCTCAGGAGTGATTCCATTGAGTTTCTGGTTACCGAAGAAGCTGCTTTTTTATATAACTGAATAGGACAGCCATAGAAAGCTTTTTGAACATTACATCATCCTGAATCAGTGAGTTCTTAATTAATCTCGAGAAAATCGTGTAATTTAAGCTCCAACCTTACCGCAAATCACTTTATTACTACTTTGATCAGGAAATAACAGAACAATCCAGCAAAGACCCCAGCTGTTTTTGTCATTATTTTGAAATTCAGGCGATGCATCACCTACCAAGACCTGGCATTCATTTCAGAAAGACAGAATAATATTGATGGCTAACAAAGCATTTTTTCTGGATAAAGCCCCATAAACACCTGGAGTGCCGGGCTATATCGGCCAAATCGTAGTATTTTGCGACGGCCTGCCTCCAAAAAGCGGGCAGCCTGATAAATCAACTCCTGCATGACGGTTTTTATTCTTCTCCTTGCTGCCTGATGACGAACAGGTGACTGCGGCCCCAGCAAACAAGATTGCCCCATGTAACGCAGCATATTATAAGTTAATGCGCCCAGACACATTACTAAATCATTAGTATCGAACTTTCCAGAAGGAAGCCTTTCCAGATCCATATCGGTTTTTAATTCACTGTGAAATTGCTCACTGGTGGCGTGATTCTCATACAGCAGAATAACGTCGTTATCGCTGTATTCTTCTTCATTCAATGTTGTCCACCAACCTTCCAGCTCGTAGTCTGGAGTTAGAAACATCTGACCAACGGCATCTGACGTTCGTCTGACCATTTTGATAATCAGTCGCTGATGACCATAGTGAGCTTCATGGTTAATAGTCAAAGTCGCATAGTGCTTACCTGCTCGTAGCTCATGCCACTCTACCTTCGCTGCTTCAAACTTAGGTAGCCAGGCCTTGGAGGTGTACTGTTGGCGAGGATTCAATTTAATTATGTGGTCAACGTTAGCATGTTGAGCAACGGCCATGCGGGTATCTTCAGCATCGTGAGCACTATCGAGCCGAAGCAATATCGGCTGTTGCGTTATACGACGTACTCTCTGTAAAACGGCACCCAGGAATGGGATGAAATCATTTTGCGAGTGTTGCGAACCTGGTCGCAACTCACACCCCATGCACCAGCCTTCTTGCCCAAGGTAAGCCATAATGGGGGAGTAGCCGAAAAAGTGTTTATATGTCCAACTCACTCCTTCTTTCTTGGAGTTGCTATTGTCTTGAGGCGTGACATCCATATCTAATGGTATATGCTGTTGGCGATCAAGTTCTTTTGGAAGTGGTGTAAGCGGAGCATCAAGTTCTATAAGCAACTCAGCAAGACTTTCCTCAATCAGCGGAATAAGCTGGGTAGCATCTTCATTAAAGCGCTGGCGCAATCGACTGGCAGATGGCATCTGTTTTATTCCCATGCATTGCTGGAACCAATCGTCATGGCGAAGGGTGTCAATGGCGTCAAAGTCATTTTTGCCGAGGGCCAGCAAGCCAACATAAGCACGCACTAAATCAATATTGGCGATTCCATGTCGCTTCTTAATCTTACGGAGTGATTTTTTGAGGGATGTTTTTTTATTGAGGGCGTGACCAATAAAGGCAAGGCCAGCAAATGGTGTATAGAATTCCGTATCAGACTGCTCAAAATGGAGTTCCACAAAAATTCACCTATTCAGTGAAAAAACGAGTAGGTCGTATTTTAGCCTACACCCCTTTCGGTGGATGGCTTTAAGGCTTTTTTATTGCTGATGAAGTCACGGATTCAGGATCATTACCGCGTTGTGCATGAATTTGTCCTGATATGACCCTATAAAATAGTCGGGGTTCTCAATTTACGGTGATCTAAAGAAGGCCAGGTATGGGAAATGGGCCTGAATGATTTGAGCAGAGGGTATGAAGCGCATATCATTTGCCTCAATCGTTGTGGGGTGGTTGATGGATAAATTACTGGGTTTGTTAGCCGACGGGCAGTTTCATTCTGGTGAAGAGTTGGGTGAGCATCTGGGTGTCAGTAGGGCCGCTGTCTGGAAAAAACTGAAAACCCTTGAAGAACTCGGTTTGGCACTCGACTCTGTAAGAGGTAAAGGCTATCGGCTGGGCAGTGGTATAGAGCTCCTTGATAGTGTAAAGGTTCAGTCTTATCTGGATGCAGACGTTGATAGTAAAGTAGACGTTCATACCTGCTTTATTACGGAGTCAACCAATGACCTGGTGCGTGCTCAGGGGGCAGCTTCTGGTGGTGTAACTCGCTTTTGTCTGGCAGAGCACCAAACCAGTGGGCGAGGGAGAAGAGGTCGTATCTGGGCAAGTCCTTTTGGTTCAACCGTCAGCCTTTCTGCGTTATGGCAGAATGGTGAAGGTACCGCTTCCCTGGAAGGGCTGAGTCTTGCTGTGGGTTTGGCCGTTGTTAAAGCACTGGAAACTCTGGGAGCCAGAGATCTGAAACTCAAATGGCCCAACGATGTTCTCTGGCAAGGAAAAAAACTCTGCGGTGTGTTGCTCGAGGTTTATGGTGATCCCACTGGTGAGTGTGAGGTGGTGATCGGAATGGGCATAAATGTTCGTTTAAGTGAGGAACAGCTGAAATCCATTGGCCAGCCTGCTGTCGATCTTTTCAGAGTATGCGACAAGTCTGTGAGCCGAAATGCTGTAGCTGGACAATTAATCAATACTTTAACCCATTTGCTGGATGGTTTTGGCCAGGGCGGATTCAGGCTATTCAGGGAACAGTGGTGTGAATATGATGCTTTTCGTGGCAAAGAGGTAACGTTGATGGCCTCGACTCGTTCGGTGACTGGCCGCTGTATGGGTGTGGATGAGCAGGGGGGACTTTTGCTTGAGACCAGCTCTGGCATACATGTTTTTAATGGTGGAGAGGTATCGTTACGTCAATCATGAATGAGTCCATGGATAAGCAATTGCAACTGGACGCGGGTAATACCCGGTTGAAATGGCGTCTGATGGCAGGAGGAGTCTCCGTTAAATCCGGCTTTATTAATAATGATGCCGATTGGCAGATTATCCTTTCCCTGCTTTTCGAAGAGCTGGGTCCTATCCATGCTGTCGCTATATCAACAGTATCTGGAAATGCCCGTTTGGGGCAGTTGTTACGTATTTTGTCTGAGGCCACAGGGTTAGAGCCGTTCATTGCACAAACTCAGAAAAGTTATGCCGGTTTAACCGTGGTCTACAAAGAAGTAGAAAGGCTGGGTGTAGACCGGTGGTTGGCTATGCTGGCCGCGCATGATTATTCTCCAGAAGATAGCAAAGTGGTGGTCAGCTGTGGAACCGCCATGACTGTTGATGTGATTGATAATATGGGAAACCATCAGGGGGGCTTTATTGTTCCGGGAATCCGATTGATGAAAAAAGCCCTGGCGGTCAATACGGCGAATCTGGACAATATTGAGCATCCGGCAGAAGCTACTGCTTTAGGAACCGTTACTTCCGAGTGTATTAATCATGGTGTATTGGCTATGGCTGTCTCTCTGATTAATGAAACCTGTCTTAAATGGCCAGGATCACGCCTCTTATTAACAGGGGGGGATGCATCACTGGTGCAGACCTATATAAAGGAAGAAATAGAACAGGTTCTGATTGAAGAGCTGGTTCTGGATGGACTCTCGATCGCCTCTGACGGACAATAACAACTATGAACGAAAGAGACGGTTTTGCACATCAATGAGTGCTAAACCTCTCTATCAATCATTCCAGCTTCTGAAAGTAGCAAATTTATCGATCACGTAAACCAGAGTTTGGCCTGTCAAATAACAACAATATAATAAGGGCGGGCTTGGTGTTATTCACTGCAGGTGATCTTCCAGATTCATCATTAATGGAAAGTCATACAATATGACTTTTAAAATTCGGTTTTTAGTATGCGCTGGATCTTTCTAGTACTTCTGTTTGCCAATGCCGGCTATTTTGTCTGGGGCTATTATCATCAGTCACATAAGCCCTACCGGACAGTGAAAGCTATTTCTGAAGTGCCTGTTCAAGCAGGTAAAAGATTGATGTTGTTGTCAGAAATGTCGACAGCTCCATCCAGGCAGACCGCTGCAAAAAAAAATCAAAAGCAAACCCCTGAAGCTCAGTGCCTGGTGGTGGGACCCTTTGAATCTTCCACGAAGGCAGATCAGTTACAGCAAAAACTGTTTTCGCTTGGCGTTTCCAGTAGAGAGCGTTCTGATAATGAAGTGGTTTTGGCTGATTATTGGGTGCATATCTCGCCAAGAAGTAATCGTCAGGCAGCAATAAGGTTATTAAGAGAGTTGCAGGGACAGGGTATAGACAGTTTCGTGATCACTCAGGGTGAGTTAGCAAATGGCATATCACTGGGGTTGTTCAGCAAAGAGGCTTCGGCAAATGAAGTCAGTCGTCGTGTGCAGGAAGCCGGATATGAGCCGTCTATTAAAAAATTGCCCAGGGAGCCTGAAACATTCTGGTTGGAAATGGCCGATTCAGAAGCAGACAAACTGAGTGCTGATTTTTGGGAGAAACAGGCCGACGAATACAATGATTTGAAAATGCTGGAAAAAAACTGCAAAAGCGTTGCATCCGGCGATTCGATTCACTAATATACGCCTGCGCTTCGGGGGCAGCAAAACAAAGCAAGCTTCCTGCTCAGCCAGTAGGAATAACAAGCTTGACATTGTTAAGCTCCTGAATAAAATAGCGCAGCACTTGGTGGGGTTCCCGAGCGGCCAAAGGGATCAGACTGTAAATCTGACGCGAAAGCTTCGCTGGTTCGAATCCAGCCCCCACCACCAGTTTCCTAAGTCTTCTTTCTTGTAAGTTGGCTTGAGAAGTGGGCATGCATGATGCAGCTCCTGCTTTGCGGGTATAGTTCAATGGTAGAACCTCAGCCTTCCAAGCTGATGATGCGGGTTCGATCCCCGCTACCCGCTCCAGTAAATTCTGATTAAGTGCTCTTGTAGCTCAGTTGGTAGAGCGCACCCTTGGTAAGGGTGAGGTCGGCAGTTCAAATCTGCTCAAGAGCTCCAGATAAAAAGGGAGGCTTGTCTTCCCTTGTTTTTTTTGCCTCTTAAAAGAGGTTTAAAAAGAATAAGACTTTTCAGCTTGATCAGGGTCGATTATAATTGATCGTTCCTTGTATCGGGATGAGTGTCAAAAGACTGCTCAAAGATACAGGCCAGTAGTTCAATTGGTAGAGCACCGGTCTCCAAAACCGGGGGTTGGGGGTTCGATTCCCTCCTGGCCTGCCATTTCTAGATTTGTGTCAGCTTAGTTTCTGGCAAAGCTTTTCCGAATAGAGATAGTCAACTGATGAGTGGAAAACCTGAAGTAGCACCTAAAGGACGCATGGATGGGCTTGTTTGGGCTCTAGTGGCGGTTCTGCTGGCTGCTGGTGTCGGTGGGAATGTGTACTTTGGTGAGTACTCTGTTCTCTATAGGGCGTTGGCTTTGGTGGCTCTGGCTGTAATAGCTGGATTTGTTGCGCTTCAAACTGTTAAAGGTGAGGCTTTTTGGACGCTCGTCAAAGAAGCTAAGGTTGAAATTCGTAAGGTAGTCTGGCCGACTCGTCAGGAGACCATTCAAACCACACTTATTGTTGTGGCTGTGGTCGTGATTATGGGGCTCATTTTGTGGGCGCTTGATTCTCTGCTAGGCTGGATCATCAGTAGCCTGATTGGATAGGGATTAATAATGGCGAAACGTTGGTATGTGGTTCATGCCTACTCCGGCTATGAAAAGCAGGTGATGCGTTCGCTGATCGAGCGCGTAAAGCTTCATAGCATGGAAGATCTCTTTGGTGAGATTCTGGTTCCCACAGAAGAAGTGGTCGAGATTCGAAACGGCCAAAAGCGCAAAAGTGAGCGTAAGTTCTTTCCTGGATACGTGTTAGTCCAGATGGAAATGAACGAAGATAGCTGGCATCTTATTAAAGATACTCCTCGAGTGATGGGTTTTATTGGTGGCACGGCAGACAAGCCTGCTCCTATCACTGAAAAAGAGGCGGACGCTATATTGCAGCGTGTGCAGGAAGGTGTTGAAAAGCCTCGTCCTAAAACGTTGTTTGAGCCTGGTGAAATGGTTAGAGTCATTGATGGGCCGTTCGCGGACTTCAATGGTGTGGTGGAAGAAGTGAATTATGAAAAGAGTCGCTTGCATGTTGCGGTGATGATTTTTGGTCGCTCTACACCTGTTGAGCTGGAGTTTGTCCAGGTCGAAAAAGTCTGAGTTTAAAGGCTTTAAGAATTCAAGACCCTGTCCTGCGTAAGCGGTACAGGGTTTTTATCTGAAGGGCGAAAGTCCAGAATGGGTAGCTAGCACTGAAGGTTGTTAACGAAAGTTAATGAGCTTGGTTGAGGCGGTGACCCAATGTTGAGGTTGATATGGCTAAGAAAGTCGAAGCTTACATTAAACTGCAGGTTCCTGCAGGTAAAGCTAATCCTTCACCACCTGTTGGTCCTGCACTGGGTCAGCACGGCGTGAACATCATGGAGTTTTGTAAGGCGTTTAACGCTAAAACTCAAGAGATGGACGCGGGTATGCCAATTCCGGTAATTATTACCGTATACGGTGACCGTAGTTTCACTTTTGAAACCAAAACTCCGCCTGCATCTGTTCTGCTGAAGAAAGTTCTGAAGCTGAAGAAAGGTTCTGGCCGTCCTAACACTGAAAAAGTGGGCACTGCTACTCGCGAGCAGCTGCTGGAAGTTGCCAAGATCAAGGAACCTGATCTGACTGCAGCAGACGAAGATGCGGCCATCCGCACCATCGCTGGTTCTGCTCGTTCCATGGGTATCAACGTGGAGGGTGTAGAATAATGGCTAAGATGACTAAGCGCGCCAAAATGATTGCTGAGAAGGTTGTTGCTGAAAAAGCATACTCCTTCGAAGAAGCTGCAAGCGTCCTGAAAGAAGTATCCAGTGTCAAGTTCAAGGAATCTGTTGAGATTGCTGTGAACCTGGGTGTGGATCCTCGTAAATCCGATCAGGTTGTTCGTGGCTCTACTGTTCTGCCAGCTGGTACTGGTAATGACGTTCGCGTTGCTGTGTTTACACAGGGTGCTAACGCAGAAGCAGCTAAAGAAGCTGGTGCTGATATCATTGGTATGGATGACCTGGCTGCTCAGGTTAAAGCGGGCGAAATGAACTTTGACGTAGTTATCGCTTCTCCTGATGCGATGCGCGTTGTAGGTCAGCTGGGCCAGATTCTGGGTCCACGCGGCCTGATGCCTAACCCTAAGGTTGGTACTGTTACTCCAAATGTTGCTGAAGCAGTTAAAAATGCTAAAGCCGGTCAGGTGCGTTTCCGTACTGACAAGAACGGTATCATTCATGCAGGTATTGGCAAGATTGATTTTGAAGCGGGCTCTCTGCAAGAGAACGCTGAAGCACTGCTGGCTGAACTGAAGAAGCTGAAGCCTTCTTCCAGCAAGGGTGTTTACATGAAGAAGGTAACTCTGTCCTCTACTATGGGCCCGGGTCTGACCATCGACATGAGCTCCCTGAATATCTAATATTCGCGGCTTTTGCTGAAAGCAGTCTTGAGTTGATAAAGCTTGGGGCTGTTAAGTAGACAATGGAATGCTGCAGACCGGATGTCTGCAGGTATCCGAAAGACTTTGGGGTCTCCGGTTTTCGGAGACCGTCAAAGATCGTAGGTGTTGAGATCTGTGCCTGTTAAATCAGGGTTGGGCCAGGAGGCCTGACAAAAAGATCAATGCTTAATTTCCTGCGTAGACGGTGAGCAATAGGAAAAACTGATTCAGTATTTTGCTATTTGACCCTTCACCGTATTGTAAGTGCCCAACTAATCAGTGGCTGAATAGTTGGGTGTTAACTTCATAAATTGGAGTAAAGCCAATGGCGTTAGGACTCGAAGACAAGAAGGCGATTGTCGCCGAAGTCAGCGAGGCTGCACAAAGCGCTCTGTCGGCTGTAATCGCGGACTACCGTGGTCTCACGGTTGACCAGATGACTCAACTGCGTAAGCAGGCTCGTGATGGTGGCGTATACCTGAAGGTTGTACGTAACACCCTGGCCAAGCGCGCTGTTGAAGGTACTGATTTTGAGTGCCTGCAAGAGTCTCTGGTTGGTCCAACTGTGCTGGCTTTCTCTCAGGAAGACCCAGGCGCGGCAGCGCGTCTGATGAAGGACTTCGCTAAAGAGAATGATGCTCTGGAAGTTAAGGCTCTGTCCATCTCTGGACAGGTTCTGGGTGCAGAACAGATTGATGTTCTGGCCAAGATGCCTACTCTGGATCAGGCTCGCGCGATGCTGATGAGTGTAATGATTGCACCTGTAACCAAGCTTGCAAGAACTCTGAACGAGTTCCCTGCCAGCATTACACGTGTAGTGGCAGCTGTTGCCGACGAGAAGAAGAAAGCCGCATAAGCCCCTTGGCAGGCGAAGCCCTTAACCGGGTAAAAAAAGCCTGCTGGCTGGTTTTTCTTTCTTATTTAATGAATTCCGGGTTTATACCCAACAAAAGATTTTTGGAGACATACAATGGCTCTGTCTAAAGAAGATATCCTGAATGCAATCGCTGAAATGTCCGTAATGGACGTTGTTGAGCTGGTTGAAGCTATGGAAGAGAAGTTCGGCGTTACTGCTGCTGCTGCAGTTGCTGCTGCTCCTGCTGCTGCTGGCGACGCTGGCGCTGCTGCTGCTGAACAGACTGAATTCGACGTAGTTCTGACTTCTGCTGGCGACAAGAAAGTAAACGTAATCAAGGTTGTTCGCGCTGCGACTGGCCTGGGTCTGAAAGAAGCTAAGGCTGTTGTAGACGCTGCTCCTGCTCCCCTGAAAGAAGGCGTGAGCAAGGACGAAGCTGAAGAACTGAAGAAGCAGCTGGAAGAAGCTGGCGCTTCCGTAGAAGTTAAGTAATTCTACGACAGCGTTGAAATATCCAGAGCCTATTGCATAATAGACTCAGGTGGCTGGTGCCTTTATGGCACCGGCCTTTTTCCGTTGTATGAGCTATATCGTTCCATGCTGGATGGCTGTGATCGATAGCTCAGTAAATTGATGGAGTCACCCGGTTGAAACACAGGCTATATGTGTTCCTGCCGTAGTAGTAAACCTCCTTCAATCTGAGAAAGTTGCAGTGTCATTGGCAGGAAGTGGATGAAAGTATGACTTTCGTTCTGGACGCTAAAGCTCATGCAACGGTAACGGTTGAAATCACCGTTTTTTAATTGGGTATCAAAAGGGGGCCACCCGCCCTCAATAAACCTAGATGGCCAGACCAGACGGTCTGATGCCAGAACCAGGTGACCAAGCTGGGGAACGCTGATGGCATACTCGTATACAGAGAAAAAACGCATCCGCAAAGACTTCGGCAAATTGCCGCATGTCATGAATGTGCCCTATCTTCTGGCGATTCAGCTTGATTCATATCACAAGCTGCTGCAGTCCGGAAAAGAGCCGGCCGCACGTGAGGACATTGGTCTTCATGCTGCATTTAAATCCGTATTTCCAATTGTAAGTTATTCTGGAAATGCGGCACTGGAATACGTGAGCTACAGGCTCGGTAATCCAGCATTCAATGTCAAAGAATGTCAACTTCGTGGTGTGACTTACGCAGTGCCTCTGCGTGTTAAAGTGCGCCTGATCATTTATGACAAAGAATCGTCGAACAAAGCAATTAAGGATATTAAGGAGCAGGAAGTGTACATGGGCGAAATTCCGCTCATGACTGAGAATGGTACCTTTGTAATCAATGGTACTGAACGTGTAATCGTTTCTCAGCTTCACCGTTCTCCGGGTGTGTTCTTTGACCACGATCGTGGTAAGACTCACTCCTCAGGCAAGCTGCTGTACTCTGCCCGTGTAATTCCTTACCGTGGCTCATGGCTTGACTTCGAGTTTGATCCGAAGGACATGCTGTACGTACGTATCGACCGTCGTCGTAAGCTGCCTGCTACGATCCTTCTTCGTGCCCTGGGCATGAGTAATGAAGAGATCCTGAACTACTTCTTCGATACTGTTGACTTCGAAATCAGTGCTGACAGTGTAAGCACTGAATTCGCTCCTGAGCGTCTGCGTGGTGAAGCTGCAAGCTTTGACATTAAGGACGGTGAAGGCAATGTTCTGGTTGAGCAGGGTCGTCGTGTCACTGCACGTCACATCCGTCAGCTCCAGAAAGCCAGTATCGACCAGCTTGACGCTCCGATTGATTATATTTTCGGTAAGGTTCTGGGCAAGACCGTTATTCATTCTGCTACCGGTGAAATCATTGTTGAATGCAACACTGAAATTACTCCGGAAGTCTACGAAAAACTGATGGTTGCCGGGATCAAACAGATTGAAACTCTGTACACCAATGAGCTGGATTGCGGTTCATACATTTCCGATACCCTGCGTACTGACACTACTACGAATCGTCTGGAAGCACTGGTAGAAATCTACCGTATGATGCGTCCTGGTGAGCCACCTACTCAAGAAGCAGCAGAAACCTTGTTCGGTAATCTGTTCTTCTCTCCAGAGCGCTATGACCTCTCTGCAGTAGGTCGTATGAAGTTCAACCGTCGTCTGGGTCGGGAAGCTGACACTGGTTCTGGTGTTCTTGATAACTCCGACATTGTTGACGTTCTGAAGACACTGGTAGACATCCGTAACGGTAAAGGTATCTGTGACGATATCGACCACCTCGGTAACCGTCGTGTCCGTTCCGTTGGTGAGATGGCTGAAAACCAGTTCCGTGTAGGTCTGGTTCGTGTTGAACGTGCCGTTAAGGAGCGTTTGAGCCTGGCAGAATCTGAAGGCCTGATGCCTCAGGATCTGATTAATGCCAAACCTGTTGCAGCTGCTATCAAAGAATTCTTTGGTTCCAGTCAGTTGTCCCAGTTTATGGATCAGAACAATCCGCTGTCCGAGGTTACTCACAAGCGTCGTGTATCTGCGCTTGGCCCAGGCGGTCTGACCCGTGAACGTGCCGGTTTTGAAGTTCGAGATGTACACCCAACTCATTACGGTCGTGTATGTCCTATCGAAACGCCTGAAGGACCCAACATCGGTCTGATCAACTCTCTGGCGACCTATGCTCGTACTAACGATTACGGTTTCCTGGAGTCGCCATACCGCAAGGTAGTGGATGGTAAGGTCACAACTGAAATCGATTATCTGTCAGCCATCGAAGAAGGTGAGTATGTTATTGCTCAGGCTTCTGCCAAGATGGACAACAACAAGACCCTGACAGAAGAGCTGGTAAACGTACGTCACCGTAACGAATTTACCCTGATGGGGCCAGAAAAAGTCCAGTATATGGACGTATCCACCAAACAGGTGGTTTCTGTAGCGGCTTCTCTGATTCCATTCCTGGAGCACGATGACGCCAACCGTGCTTTGATGGGATCGAACATGCAGCGTCAGGCTGTTCCAACACTGCGTGCCGACAAGCCTCTGGTAGGTACCGGCATGGAGCGTAATGTAGCCTCTGACTCCGGTGTGTGTGTTGTTGCTCAACGTGGCGGTGTCATCGACACTGTAGACGCAGCCAAAATCGTTGTGCGTGTAAACAATGATGAACTGCAGCCTGGTGAAGCAGGTGTGGATATCTACAACCTGACTAAATACACTCGTTCTAACCAGAACACCTGTATCAATCAGCGCTCACTGGTACGTGCCGGTGAAACGATCGCCCGTGGCGATATTATGGCTGACGGTCCATCCGTTGATATGGGTGAGCTGGCTCTGGGTCAGAATATGCGCGTAGCGTTTATGCCCTGGAACGGATACAACTTTGAGGATTCCATCCTCATCTCCGAGCGTGTTGTACAGGAAGACCGCTTCACCACGATCCACATTCAGGAACTGACCTGTGTGGCGCGTGACACCAAGCTGGGATCAGAAGAAATTACTTCTGACATTCCTAACGTAGGTGAGTCCGCACTGAACAAGCTGGATGAAGCCGGTATTGTTTATGTAGGTGCTGAGGTTGGTGCTGGTGACATTCTGGTAGGCAAGGTAACCCCTAAGGGTGAAACCCAGCTGACACCAGAAGAGAAGCTGCTGCGTGCGATCTTTGGTGAGAAGGCTTCTGACGTTAAGGATACTTCTCTGCGCGTACCTACCTCTGTGAAGGGTACCGTAATCGACGTTCAGGTATTCACCCGTGACGGTGTTGAGAAAGACACCCGCGCCCAGGCCATCGAAAAGGCGGCTCTGGACGAATACCGTAAAGACTTGAACGAAGAGTTCCGTATTGTTGAAGAAGATACCTTCGATCGTCTGCGTGAAGCTCTCCGTGGTCAACCTGTTGATCGTGGTCCAGGTCTGAGCAAGGGCAATACGATCACTGACGAGCTCCTGAATGGTCTGGAACACGAGCAGTGGTTCCGTCTGTCCATGTCTGATGAAGCTCTGAATGAACAGCTTGATCTGGCTAGAGAACAGCTGAAAGAACGTCGTGCACAGCTCGACGAGCGCTTCGAAGACAAGAAGAAAAAGCTGCAAACCGGTGACGACATGGCGCCAGGCGTCTTGAAAATCGTCAAGGTTTATCTGGCTATCAAACGTCGTATCCAGCCGGGTGACAAGATGGCGGGACGTCACGGTAACAAGGGTGTTATCTCCATCATCATGCCTGTTGAAGACATGCCATACGATGAAGAAGGTAACCCGGTTGATATCGTACTGAACCCACTGGGTGTACCGTCTCGTATGAACGTTGGTCAGGTACTTGAAACTCACCTGGGTGCAGCAGCACGCGGTCTGGGTCATAAGATCAACCGCATGATCGAGTCTCAGAAGAAAGTCGCTGAAATCCGTGAATTCCTGGATCAGGTTTATAACGGTGTGGGTGGCGGTCGCGTTGAAGAGCTGGACAAGTTCTCTGATGAAGAAGTCATGGAACTGGCCAAGAATCTGCGTGGCGGTGTTCCTATGGCCACTTCTGTATTTGACGGTGCTAAAGAGTCTGAAGTGAAGGAACTGCTGCGTCTGGCTGATATCAGCGACACAGGTCAGGTAAGACTTCACGACGGTCGTACAGGCGACGCCTTTGACCGTCCAGTCACTGTTGGATACATGTACATGTTGAAGCTCAACCACTTGGTTGATGACAAGATGCACGCACGTTCAACGGGTTCTTACTCTCTGGTTACCCAGCAGCCGCTGGGTGGTAAAGCCCAGTTCGGTGGTCAGCGTTTCGGTGAGATGGAGGTATGGGCACTGGAAGCATATGGTGCCGCCTACACCCTGCAGGAAATGCTGACTGTTAAGTCTGATGATGTCGCTGGCCGAACCAAGATGTACAAGAACATCGTCGATGGTGATCATCGAATGGAAGCCGGGATGCCCGAATCCTTCAACGTATTGTTGAAAGAGATTCGTTCTCTGGGTATCGACATTGAGCTGGACACCGAATAACGAAAACGTGAGGTTTGATGGCCGGGTTGAATACCCGGTCATCAGGCTGCACGAGGAGATGCGATCTTGAAAGACTTGCTGAATCTACTCAAGACCCAGGGCCAGACTGAAGAGTTTGACTCGATTCGTATCGGTCTGGCTTCCCCAGAAATGGTACGTTCCTGGTCTTACGGTGAAGTTAAAAAGCCGGAAACAATCAACTACCGTACGTTCAAGCCTGAGCGTGACGGTCTTTTCTGTGCCAAGATTTTTGGCCCGGTTAAGGACTACGAGTGCCTGTGCGGTAAGTACAAGCGTCTGAAGCACCGTGGTGTTATCTGTGAAAAATGTGGCGTAGAAGTTGCTCTGGCGAAAGTACGTCGTGACCGTATGGGTCACATTGAACTGGCCAGTCCTGTTGCCCACATCTGGTTCCTGAAGTCCCTGCCATCCCGTATTGGTCTGTTGCTTGACATGACCCTGCGTGACATTGAGCGGGTACTTTATTTTGAGTCTTATGTAGTTATTGATCCGGGTATGACTACCCTGGAGAAAAACCAGCTGCTGAATGATGAGCAGTACTACGAAGCTCTGGAAGAGTTTGGTGATGACTTCGACGCCCGTATGGGTGCTGAAGCGATCAAGGCTTTGCTGGCTGATATCGAGCTGGGTGAAGAAGTTGAAATGCTGCGTGAAGAAATTCCGCAGACCAATTCTGAAACCAAACTGAAGAAGCTGAGCAAGCGTCTGAAACTGTTGGAAGCTTTCCACAAATCAGGTAACAACCCTGAGTGGATGATTCTGACCGTTCTGCCCGTTCTGCCACCTGATCTGCGTCCTCTGGTACCTCTGGATGGCGGTCGTTTTGCAACGTCTGACCTGAACGATCTGTACCGTCGTGTGATCAACCGTAACAACCGTCTGAAGCGTCTGCTTGACCTGAATGCTCCAGACATTATTGTCCGCAACGAAAAGCGTATGCTGCAGGAATCTGTAGACGCGCTGCTGGACAATGGTCGTCGCGGCCGTGCCATTACCGGTTCTAACAAGCGTCCTCTGAAATCCCTGGCTGATATGATCAAGGGTAAGCAGGGTCGTTTCCGTCAGAACCTTCTGGGTAAGCGAGTTGACTACTCTGGCCGTTCTGTAATCACCGTAGGTCCTACCCTGCGTCTGCATCAGTGTGGTCTGCCTAAGAAAATGGCTCTTGAACTGTTCAAGCCATTCATCTTCGGCAAGCTGGAAGCCAAAGGCCTGGCGACCACCATCAAAGCTGCCAAGAAGATGGTAGAGCGTGAAACCCCTGAGGTTTGGGACGTTCTTGCTGACGTAATCCGCGAACACCCGGTTATGCTGAACCGTGCACCTACTCTGCACCGTCTCGGTATTCAGGCGTTCGAACCGGTTCTGATCGAAGGTAAAGCGATTCAACTGCACCCACTGGTGTGTGCGGCTTATAACGCTGACTTCGACGGTGACCAGATGGCGGTACACGTGCCTCTGACTCTGGAAGCTCAGCTGGAAGCCCGTGCCCTGATGATGTCCACCAACAACATCCTGGCACCTGCAAGTGGCGAACCTATCATCGTACCTTCTCAGGACGTTGTACTGGGTCTGTACTACATCACCCGTGACCGTATTAACGCCAAGGGTGAAGGCATGGCCTTCGTTGATGTTAACGAAGCCCTGCGTGCATACCGTACCGGACATGCTGACCTGCATGCCCGTATCAAAGTACGTGTAGCAGAAAGATATAAAGACGACGACGGCGTAGAGCACAGCAATGCCTTTCTGGCAGATACCACTGTTGGTCGTATCCTGCTGTGGGAAATCGTTCCTGAAGGACTGCCTTTCGAACTGGTCAACCAGACCATGAAGAAGAAGGCGATTTCTCGTCTGCTTAATATGTGTTACCGCAACGTTGGTCTGAAAGAAACGGTTATCTTTGCTGACCAGATGCTGTACATGGGCTTCCATTACGCAACCATCTCTGGTTCTTCCATCGGTGTTAACGACTTCGTTATCCCGGGTGACAAGAGCCGTATCATTGATGACGCTAATGAAGAAGTGCGTGAGATTGAGAACCAGTTTGCTTCCGGTCTGGTAACCCAGGGTGAGAAGTACAACAAGGTGATCGATATCTGGTCACGTGCTAACGAATTGTTGGCTAAGCGCATGATGGACAACCTGAAGTCCGATACCGTTATTAACCGTGACGGTAAAGAGGAAGAGCAGGAATCCTTCAACAGCGTTTACATGATGGCTGACTCCGGTGCTCGTGGTAGTGCCGCACAGATTCGTCAGCTGGCTGGTATGCGTGGTCTGATGGCCAAGCCAGATGGCTCGATCATCGAAACACCTATCACTGCGAACTTCCGTGAAGGTCTGAACGTACTGCAGTACTTCATCTCTACTCACGGTGCTCGTAAAGGTCTGGCGGATACCGCTCTGAAGACAGCTAACTCCGGTTACCTGACCCGTCGTCTGGTAGACGTAGCTCAGGATCTGGTTGTTACTGAAGACGACTGTGGCACAGTTCGCGGTCTGCCAATGACTCCGCACATCGAAGGTGGTGAAGTTGTTGAGCCTCTGGGTGAGCGTATTCTGGGTCGTGTCGTTGCTGAAGACGTACTCAAGCCGGGCGCTGATAACGAAATCGCAGTACCAGCAGGTACGTTGATTGATGAAGCCTGGGTTAAGCGTCTGGAATTGATGAACGTTGACGAAGTTAATGTTCGCTCTCCCATCACCTGTGATACCCGCTACGGTATCTGTTCCAGCTGTTACGGTCGTGACCTTGGTCGTGGACACCTGGTTAACAAGGGTGAAGCTGTCGGCGTTATCGCTGCTCAGTCTATCGGTGAGCCCGGTACCCAGTTGACCATGCGTACCTTCCACATCGGTGGTGCTGCTTCCCGTGCTTCTGCACAGGACAACATCTCTGTGAAGAGTAAGGGTGTTGCACGTCTGCTGAACCTGAAGCATGTTGAGCGTAAAGACGGTAACCTGGTTGCTGTAAGTCGTTCTGGCCAGCTGGCTATTGCTGATGAATTCGGCCGTGAGCGTGAGCGCTACAAGCTGCCATACGGTGCTGTACTGTCTGTTAAGGACAAAGCAGGTGTTGAAGCCGGTCAGGTGGTTGCGAAGTGGGATCCACACACGCACCCAATCGTGACCGAACTGTCGGGTGTCGTTAAGTTCCTGGGTATGGAAGAAGGCATTACCGTTAAGACTCAGACTGATGAGCTGACGGGTCTGTCTAACATCGAAGTACTGGATCCGAAGGATCGTCCTTCTGCTGGTAAGGACATTCGTCCTGCTATCCAGTTGTTGGATGCCAACGGTAAGGAACTGAAGCTGCCGAATACTGACGTAACTGCTCAGTACTTCCTGCCAGCAAACGCTCTGGTGAACCTGGCTGACGGAACTACTGTAGAAATTGGTGACGTTGTTGCCCGTATTCCACAGCAGTCCGGCGGTAACAAGGACATCACCGGTGGTCTGCCACGAGTGGCCGACCTGTTTGAAGCCCGTAAGCCGAAAGAGCACTCTATCCTTGCGGAAATCACCGGTACTATCGGCTTCGGTAAAGAGACCAAAGGCAAGAAACGTCTGGTCATCACACCGAACGATGGCAGCGATCCGTATGAAGAGCTGATTCCGAAGTGGCGTCACCTGAACGTGTTCGAAGGCGAACAGGTTACCAAGGGTGAAGTTATTTCTGACGGTCCTACTAACCCGCACGATGTTCTGCGTCTGTTGGGTGTTGGTGAGCTGGCTCGTTACATCGTTAACGAAATCCAGGACGTTTACCGTCTGCAGGGCGTTAAGATTAACGACAAGCACATCGAAACCATCCTGCGTCAGATGCTGCGTAAGGTTGAGGTGAGTGACACAGGTGATTCTTCTCTGATCCGTGGCGATCAGATGGAACTGACTTCTGTGCTGGAAGAGAATGAGAAGCTGGCTTCTCAGGATCAGATCCCTGCCAAGTACGACCGTGTACTGCTGGGTATCACCAAAGCCTCTCTTGCTACTGAGTCCTTCATCTCTGCGGCTTCCTTCCAGGAAACCACACGAGTACTGACTGAAGCAGCGGTTACCGGTAAGCGTGACTATCTGCGTGGTCTGAAAGAGAACGTAGTTGTGGGTCGTCTGATTCCGGCTGGTACCGGTCTGACTTACCACGAAGAGCGTCGTAAGGGTCGTGAAGAGCCTGAGTTCGAAGTACCGAGCAAGGTATCTGCTTCTGAAGTTGAAGCGGCTCTGTCTGAAGCTCTTAACTTCGGCGAAGTCTGATAGTTTACGCTATCCGATACTAAAGAAAGGCTGCCTTGTGCAGCCTTTCTTGCGTTTGGAGCATCGAAAACAATTTGCAGATGACTCATCTGTACGGATAGATGCAGACTGTACTTTTGAGATACATCCCTGCGGTAATATAATATTGCACTCTTAAGGTGCAAAAAATTGTCATGCACCGGCTAAAGGGAAAGAAAAGGTACAGTACCAAAGTGGGTGCTGTGAGAAAATGATGAGTAATAAAAAATACAGATACATCCACTGACGCATGATGTAGGCTACGGTGTCAGTGCTGGACACTCGCAAGGAGTCGCTGTGGCGGAGAATAATTTTAAAAAGTTTATTGGTAAGAAAGGCAAAGTTTATAACGCTCGCTGGGAGGAGGCATTTGATCGCATCCTCACGCCTTTTGAAGAGTTCATTCATCGTCAGACAACCAGTGGCATCCTTCTGATGATTTGCGCGGTCATTGCTTTGGTGATTGCGAATTCGAATCTTTACCCTGCCTATGAACACATTCTGAAAACCTATGCAGGCATTTCCATAGGCGATGGTGGCCTGAAAATGTCCATTCACCATTGGGTTAATGATGGTCTGATGGCATTTTTCTTTTTCCACGTCGGCCTGGAACTCAAGCGTGAATTTCTGGTGGGTGAGCTGTCGGATCTGAAGCATGCTGTACTGCCGATCATGGCAGCCATTGGTGGAATGGTAGTGCCTGCTCTGATCTATGCAGGTTTGAATCCGGAAGGGGTTGCCGCCGATGGCTGGGGAATCCCGATGGCAACAGACATTGCCTTCGCCGTTGGTACTTGTGCACTTTTAGGTGGCCGAGTCCCTAATAGTCTGATCACTTTCCTGGTAGCTCTAGCGATTGTGGATGACCTGGGTGCCATCGCTATTATTGCCATTTTTTACACTAATGAAATTAACCAGGTTGCACTGATGTGGGCCGTTGGCTTTATAGCACTTTTATCAGTGCTTAATGCTTCTGGAATTCGTAACCCATTGCCGTACTTACTGGTGGGTGCCGGGCTCTGGTTCCAGCTTTACGAAGCCGGTATCCATGCAACATTGGCTGGTGTCATCACTGCCTTTGCCGTACCCGCAAAACCGAAATATGATCCTGTGGCGTTCAGTGACCAGATAAAAAGTCTGATCCGTCGATTTGATAGCAGTTACCGACCCGGTGAAAACGTTTTGCGCAATGAAAAAATGCGTGCGTATGTCCGTGCTTTGGGAGACGGTAGTCGGTTAGCAGAAGCCCCTCTGCAACGGATCGAGACGGGTTTACATTTGCCGGTCACCTATATCGTCATACCTATTTTTGCCCTGGCTAATGCCGGCATTCCCTTTAATGTATTTTCAGGGGATACGGAGATCTTTAACAACATCACGTTGGGGGTCACCCTGGGACTGGTATTGGGCAAGCTGATTGGTATTGCCGGAGCTACCTGGGTTGGCTGGAAGCTGGGTTGGGGAGAGTTGCCCCATAAATGCAACTTTATGCATATCATCGGTGTCGCCTTCCTCGGAGGTATAGGCTTTACCATGTCGATCTTTATATCAGAACTGGCATTTGCCGGAAGTCCTAACGATCTGGTGCTGGCAAAAGCGGGTGTTCTGGTTGCTTCTCTGATTGCAGGTATTGCAGGGTTTATTTGTCTTGCAAAAGCTTCGCCCAAACCGGTGGAAGAGGAAAACTCAGTACAAGCATAAAGGCAGATTGTGTTTGCCTAACGAAAAATGCCCGTAGCATGCTCCGGGCATTTTTTTACTGAATTTTTAACCAAATTTTAAAATATACGTTACTCACCAATATCTTATTGCGCACTCTAAGAAGTTATTCCTTGTGTCACAAATGTCATCAAACAGTCATCTGCAACCGTTATAAAAAACCCTGATTAAATTATTAGAATCAGGAACCTCGATGGAACTGAAACTTGCCCGCAACGTCTTTCTTCTGGCTGCCCCTTTTGTCTTGGCTGGTTGTTCAACGGTTCAGGAGACCACTGAAATCACTCACCCCACTATGGAACCTATCGGTCGTTATGCGTCGGGCAGTTTTCATAAAGGTGCGGCGGAGATTGTGGCCTGGCATAACGCCAGTCAGTCTATCTACGTTGTGAATGCCAGTGATAAGACCGTCGATATTCTCAGTGGTAAATCCCTTAAAGGTGAGCCTCTGGCTAATCCAACACAAGATTCGAATCTGTTGAAGATAGGCAAGATCAATCTTCAATCCAGTGTGGATGAAATGGAGCTGGGCGCTGCTAACAGTGTCGCCGTTTATGGTGATTTGCTGGCGGTAGCTGTTGAGAACAGTAACAAACAAAAGAAGGGCGTCATCATACTTTATAAGTTGGACGCTGAAGGTGGGGCGGTATTCAGTGATTATAAAGTCGTCGGTGCACTGCCAGATATGGTCTCATTCACTCCAAACGGACAGTATCTCCTGAGTGCAAATGAGGGGGAACCTTCATTTGATTACAAGCATGACCCGGAAGGTTCAGTCAGTGTTATCAAGGTGACATCGGAAGGCAAGCTGGAAGAGCCCCGGCATGCCACTTTCACGGCTTTCAATAAAGGCCACTCCAGAAACAGTGAGCTGCCTGATGATGTTAGGGTATTCGGTCGTGATGCTTCTGTAGCTCAGGACCTTGAGCCTGAATACATTGCTGTTTCTGATAATTCAAACATCGCTTACGTTTCTCTTCAGGAAAATAATGCTCTTGCTGTGATTGATATTGCCAATGCCCGGGTCGATTCTATAGTGGCTCTTGGCTACAAGGACTATGGGCAGTCCCCGATCGATGCCAGTAATAAAGATGGCGGTGTAAACCTCCAGAAGTGGAGTGGTGTTTATGGCATGTATCAGCCAGACACGATTGCTACCTATTCTGTAGAAGGTAAAACCTATGTAGTGACAGCAAATGAAGGTGATGCTCGAGACTACTGGTACAAAGCAGCTTCAGAAGACCAGTGTCTGGCATCCGGTGGTCTGAAATACGACGACGAAGACGGTTGTCTGGGTTTCTCAGAAGAAGTTCGTACCAAAAAGGTCAAAGTGGATCTGGAGCATCCGAATGCCGATGCGGCAAAAGACAAGAAAAAGCTGGCTCGTCTGAAGATCACCAATACCCTGGGTGACATCGATAACGATGGTCAATTTGAACAGCTCTATTCATACGGTGCACGTTCATTCTCTATCTGGAATGAAGAAGGTGAACTGGTTTATGACTCTGGTAGTGATTTTGAAGAAGTGACCGCTGCTGTTCTTGGTGAAAACTTTAACAATAACGATGAAGAGACCAAAGGGGATAATCGCAGTGATGACAAAGGTCCAGAGCCTGAAGCATTGGCTTTAGGTGAGGTGGATGGACGTCAGTATGCCTTTATTGGTTTAGAAAGAACCGGTGGTGTTCTTATGTATGACGTAACAAATCCTGCTGAAGCTGAGTTTATCAGTTACGTCTACAATCGAGATTTCTCAGTGGATACTGAAAAAGAACCCCAAAAAGCAGGTGATGTCTCTCCAGAGGGCATGAAGTTTGTGGATGCCGGTGAAAGCCCCACAGGAAAGCCTCTGTTGATCATCGGCCATGAAGTATCGGGTTCTACACTGGTTTACCAGATCGACTGATTATCTTTTCCTTTCAGCTGACTATTCTTGGGCAAGTATCTGGGAATGATCGCACCAGGGTAGGAAACAACGATAGATGCCATTTGCTGTGCACAGTGAATGGCATTTTCTATTGATTTGTTGGCTATCCTGGCAGCCAGATAGGCGCCATTAAAAGCATCACCTGCGGCAGTGGTATCCAGGACGTTTTTTACAGGGATTGCAGGTATCTGTTTCTCCACTGTAGTGGATCTAACAAAACACCCCCTTTCACCCTGCTTAATAACTACTTCAGGAATGTTCTCCAGACGTTTGAGTATCTGAGATAGCTCTGTACCGCCATACAGTGCTGCTTCGTCATCCTGTGAAAGCAGAGCGGTATGGGTCAGAGAAAGTACTTCTGCGATGCATTGTTGAGCCTCTTCAGTGGACGACCAGAGTGTGGGTCGATAATTGCTGTCAAAAGCAATTTGGGCTCCGCGACGTTTTGCTTGCTGCAGAATATCCAGTAATAACCGACGACTGTGGTCATCCAGAATAGCCAGAGTAATACCTGAAAGGTAATAGAGGTCAAAAGACTGCTGTAGCTTTACTCGTTGTTCCGGCTCAAGGCCTGCTGTGAACATATAGCGAGCTGCTGAGTCGTCTCTGTTGTAACTGAAGCTTCTTTCCCCATCAGCTGTCAGGTGTATCTGGTACTGTCCGGGCTGCTTGCCTTCTACACAACCCACTAACTCGCAGTCAATGTCTTCTTTTTGCCATTCGCCCAATAAAGTTGAGCTAAGAGGATCATGTCCCAGTGCTGTGATAAAGCTGATCTTTCCCCCATTGTGCAGGGAACGTTTCATATAGACAGCAGTGTTATAAACATCACCTCCGCATCTGAACGGTTCGTTAAACGATGGCTGGGAGTGTTGTTCTTCCATGCACTCTCCGATGCAGGCAATGGCCTGAATCATAAGGTTACCTCTCATTACTCAGGCTTAGTGAGTGCTCTATACCTGTCATCAGGCCTCGTAACTCAGCCAGTCCCCTCATTCTGCCAATGCAAGAATAACCGGGGTTGGTCTTTTTATTCATGTCATCCAACATTTGGTGTCCGTGATCAGGACGCATGGGAATGCAGTGGTCTGAGCGACCTTCCTGTTTTCTTCTACGCTGTTCAAGCAACAAATTGCGGACAATGGGAAACATATTGTGGTCGCCCTGAAGGTGATCGGCTTCATGGAAACTCTGTGAGTCAGTTTCCCGTGAGATATTCCGTAAATGCACAAAACCGATGCGGTGCCCCAGCCTTTCTACCAGCCCTGCCAGATCAATGCCTTTCACAGGCCCCAGAGAACCGCAGCAGAGTGTGATGCTATTCGCCGGAGAATCGACCATCTCAAGAATGTCTGAAAGATCCGTTTCAGTACTGGCGATGCGCGGTAATCCCAGTAATGGCCAGGGAGGATCATCAGGATGTATAGCCATGCAGATGTCGTGTCTTTGGGCAACAGGTATGACCTGTTTCAGGAAGAAAGCCAGATTTTCTTTTAACTGTTTACTGCTGATTGTCTGATATGGGTCAATGGCGCTCTGGAGTTGGTGGACGGTGTAATCTTCTTCAGAACCAGGTAGTCCTGCAATAATGTTAGCTGTGAGTCGTTTAATGGATTCAGATGACAAGGACTTGAAACGTTGCTGAGCTTTATCGTAAAGCTGAGCGTTGTAGTCTTGCTTTGCTGTCGGTCTTTTAAGGATAAAGAGATCAAAGGCTGCAAAGTCGACCGCATCAAAACGCAGGGCTCTGGAACCGTCGGGCATTTCATATGCCAGATCGGTGCGGGTCCAGTCGAGAACCGGCATGAAGTTATAACAAACGGTTTTGATGCCGCATTGGGAGAGGTTTTCGAGTGTCTTCTGATAATTCTCTATATGTCTGAGGTAATCGCCATTACGAAGCTTTATAGCTTCGGTCACGGGGACACTTTCTACCACTGACCAACTCAGTCCGGTTGGCTGGTCGTTGTTGAATTCAATCTCCCGACAACGTCTCTGGATTTCTTTAAGCGACCATACCTCTCCATTAGGAATATGATGCAGGGCTGTAACTATGCCAGTAGCTCCCGTTTGTCGAATATCATTGATTGTCACTGGATCATCAGGGCCGAACCAGCGCCAGGTTTGCTCCATCATAATGAACCTCTTTCCGCCAGAGATATGACCGCTGCTTCAGCCCCACTTTCCAAGAGGATGTGATAAGCGTTGCTTATAACTTTCTTGAACTCAGTGTTTACGATCAAGTCCTCACCAAACACCGTTTCCAGGTTCAACATATTGGCCAGAAAATGGTCTGGATCATCTGGGTAGCGGTTATGGATTTTCAGAAATTCATGTTTGAGAGGGTCGAGGACTTCGATCCTCTCTCCCAGAAGGTTTTGGCCACTGGCGTATTGTATCCATGCAGCGATCCCCAGACCCAGAAAGTTGAAGGAAGATTTTTGTTTCAGGTGCCAGCGCACAGTATTGAGCCATCGCTGTGGGATTTTCTGACTGCCGTCCATGGCTACCTGCGAGGTTTTATGTTTCAGACAGGTATTACTGAATCGACTCAGAATTTGATCGGCATAGGCATGCAGATCCACTCCCTCTGGCATACTCAGAGATACCATGGCTTCTTCATAGAGCAGGCGTCGAGCTGCAAGACGGTAGCCACTGTGGCTCATAACCTGTGCAATGGTTTGAAAGCCTCCAAGGTAGCCCAGATAAGCCAGAAAAGAGTGGCATCCATTGAGCATCCTCAGTTTCATCGTTTCATAAGGTCTGACATCGTCAACAAACTTGGCACCATCAATCAGATCCCAGTCGGGCCGCCCCATAGGAAAGTTGTCTTCGACAACCCACTGACGAAAGTTCTCTGTGAGTAGGGCGGCAGAGTCATAAAAACTGTTTTGTTCAGCGAGGTCAGCAAGATCACTGTCTGAAACAGAGGGAACGATACGGTCTACCATCGTGTTTGGAAATGCAACATTCTGCTCTATCCAGTTGGCCAGTTCAGGGTCTGAAAGCTTTGCCAGCTGTAAAACAGCACTTCGGGTGCGCTGGCCGTTTTCCGGAATGTTGTCGCAACTCAGAACCGTGAAGGCGGGTCTGCTCTTCTGTTGTCGTATTTTAAGCGCCTGAATAATAAATCCCATCGCGGTGACAGGGTGTTCAGGATGATGAATATCATTCTGTATATCGGGATGATCTGTCAGTAGCTTGTCGGATGAAGGATCAAGGCAATAACCTTTCTCAGTGATGGTTAAAGAAACAATACGAGTTTCTAACTCTGCCATTTGTTGAATCAGAGGCACTGGATCAACTCGGGCAAACAAACATTTCACCAGTGCCCCACAAATGGAGACCGAGCGGTGACCTTTTGCATCGACTTCGGTCACTGAGAACAGGTTGTCTTGCTGATCAAGCGCTTCAACCAGCTTTAGATTACTGCGGATATTGGCTGCACAAATCCCCCAGGCTTTTTCGTCACCGGCACTGAGTGTTTCACAGGTATATAGTGCCTGATGCGCTCTGTGAAAGGCGCCCAGTCCCAGATGAATAATGCCTGTTTTTAACTGACTACGATCATAGCTGAAGGCATTCATCCAGGGTTCTATTGTCAGGTCACTGTTGAGTCTTTTGGCTACAGAGTTATCCATCAGAGTTTATAGGCCTCTTTAGGGAGTCGATACGTCAGGTCATGAGCTGTTTCTATAGCTTCGTCTAACGTCATTCTGTGTTCACAGACCAGGTCAGCCAGGAAGCGACTGTCCATCCTTCGTGCAACATCATGGCGGGCCGGAATAGAGAGAAATGCACGAGTATCGTCGTTAAATCCCACGGTGTTGTAAAAGCCGGCTGTTTCTGTGGTTTGTTGTCGGTAGCGAAGCATGCCTTCAGGGCTGTCATGAAACCACCAGGGTGGGCCCAGTTTCATGGCTGGATAGTGACCAGCCAGTGGCGCTAACTCTCGACTGTAAGTGGACTCATCGAGGGTGAAGACAATCAGGGTAAGCTCAGGATGGTTGCCTGCGTCATTCAGCAGAGGTTCTAATCCTTCAACGAAATTAACAGGGCGAGGAATGTCACAGCCTTTATCCATTCCAAAGCGATCGAATACGTGTGCATTATGGTTGCGGCAGGAGCCTGTATGAAGCTGCATAACCAATCCGTCCTGGAGGCTCATGCGAGCCATTTCTACCAGCATATGGCCTCTGAATTGTTCTGCCTCACCTGCAGAAAGGGTTCCTTCCAGTGCTTGGGTAAGAAACCTTTGGCACTGAGATTCTGAAAGTATTGTCGTATAAGGTGTCGGGAACCCATGATCGGTGGCTGTTGCGCCGGACTCCGCAAAAAAACGACGGCGAACCCTCAGGGCTTCAAGGTACTGGTGCCAGTTGTGAGGATCTTGCCCGGTGAGTTCGGCCAGTTTCTGCATGTCTTGCTGGAAGTCAGGGTGTTCAGGGTTGGTCACACTGTCTGGCCGGAAGGTAGTGATGACCCGCCCTTTCCATTCTGACTGATTCAAATGTTGGTGGTATGTCAGCGAATCTACGGCTGACTCAGTGGTTGCCAGTACTTCTATGTTAAAGCGCTCGAATAAGGTTCTGGGAAGAAAGGCCGGTGTGCTGAGTTTATGACTGATTTCATCGTAGATTTGATCGGCAGTGGTTGCATTCAGTGAGTGTGAAACCCTCAGGACTTCATGGAGTGCGTGATCAATCCAGAGTCGAGTGGGTGTGGCACGGTAGAGTTGTTGGTAGTGTTGGGCAAAAGTGTGCCAGATTTTTCTTGGGTTGAGTTCAGTGGCTCCGGATGCATCAGGTACACCCAGGTTTTCCATGGGAATTCCCTGACTGTAGAGCATTCTGAAGACATAATGATCTGGTGTGATGAACAGGGCTGAAGGATTTTCGAAAGGCAGGTTTTCAGCAAACCATCTGGCTTCGGTATGCCCATGTGGGCTGATGATAGGTAACGCTTTTATGGTTTGATAAATCTCTCGGGCTACCTGCCGGACTGCAGGCTCTACAGGGAACAGTCTGTCAGGGTGCAGGAGCTCACTGGTCATAACGTCACCTCAAAAAGACCTGTCGAATGGATTCATCAGTGTAGTCTGGAAAACACTGTGTGCCGGGCGTTCTGTTAATTCAAGCCAAATAGATGTGGCAGAAATAATGAGATCTGAGGGACAAAGGAAATGATCATTAGCAACAGAAAGAGAACCACGTAAAACGGCAACATGGGGCGGATGACTTGATGAATATCCACCTTGCCAACGCTGCAACCAATAAACAGGGCATTACCCACGGGTGGGGTAATCAGGCCAATGCAGAGATTGAAAATCATCATGATGCCAAAATGCAGGGGGCTCATACCCAGTTCTGTAGCAATAGGCAAAAAAATAGGCGTAAACACCAGCACTGCAGGCGTCATATCCATAAATGTGCCTATAAATAGAAGTAACAGGTTGATGGCGAGAATAATCAGAATTGGGTTATCTGACAGTTTTAGAAGATGGGTGCTGATCAGGTTGGGCAAGTCTGCTGATGTTAACGCCCAGGACATGCTGACAGAGACAGCAACCAACAGAAGAACAATTGAGGTCGTGATGACAGACTCAAGAATAATGGACGGCAACTGTTTAATAGTGATCTCTCGATAGATGAAAAAGGCCAGAATAAAACTGTAGGCAACAGCAAAAGCGGAAGCCTCTGTCGCTGTAAATATGCCGCTTAGAATGCCTCCCATAACAATAATGATCAAAGAGAGGCAGGGCATGGCTTCCAGAAAAGCGCGGAAGATTGTTTGTACCGGTGGGCGTTTATTTCGAGGGTAATGACGTCCAGCCGCAATCCAGGCTGTTACGGCCATCAGGCAAAGTCCCATCAGAATACCTGGCAGGTATCCCGCCATAAACAGCGCAGCAATCGATACTGAGCCACTGGTCAGAGCATAAACAATCATCACGTTGCTGGGAGGAATCAACAGACCTACCGGACAGGACGCCGCATTAACGGCAGCTGAAAAGGCCGGATTGTAACCTTCCTTTTTTTGCACCGGGCTGATAATGCTGCCAACAGCAGCGGCCGATGCAGCGCCAGAGCCTGAAATTGAGCCAAAAAGCATATTAGCCATGATGTTTACATGAGCCAGAGAGCCGGGGAGTGTGCCGACCAATACCTGAGAAAAGTTAATGAGCCGGCGGGCAATGCCTCCCTGGTTCATTAACACGCCCGCAAGAATAAAAAAGGGGATCGCCAGCAGGGAAAAACTTTTCAGACCTGTACTCAATCTCTGGGCAATAAGAATCAGAGACGTTTCAAAAGGCAACATGGTCATCACAGATAGCAATGTTGCAATGCCTATGGCAAAGCAAATGGGTACCCCCAGAAACAGTAGTAATAGGAAACATCCAAAAAGAATCGTTATAGCGAGTATTTCCATCATGGGTTCCTGACTATGGGTTTCAGAGGGTTTTTGTTATTCGGGGTTTTGTTAAGAGGCGTGTGACGTGTTCCTCTGAGATGTTCAGATATAAATAGAAGGCTATAGAACACAATGAAACAGCCTGCGACAGGGATGACGAAGTAAACCACTCCAATGGGGATGTCGAGTCCCGGTGCCATTTGTCCTAGTGCCAACGTTCGCATGGCAAACAATAGTCCGCCAGACACCATAACCAGCAACGCAAACAGAGCAACCGATGAGTGATAAAGCAGGTCAGCAAAGCGTTTTTTGTTTCCTTTCCATTGCCCACTAAACAGATTGATAGCGAGGTGTTTCTTTAAGCCTGTTGTGTAGGCGGCACCCAGCATAGCGACAGCGAGCATCAGGTGACGAGCCAATTCTTCAGTCCATGTACTGGGGGTGGTAAAAGGCAGAAATCGACTGATGGCTTGCCAGAGCACTGACAGTACTAATACGACCATGGCAGTAACAGTAAGAAAAGCAAGAAATCGATCAACAGGACGTTTGATTTTTTCGATATTCATAAATAGCGAACCAGTGGATGTCGAGTGCCATTATTATGGTTGGGTAGAGAACGTAGGTTGATTTGTCAAAGTGGGTCCGGGTATTGGAATCCCCTGAGCTTCTGACTGAATCTTTGCGAGCAATGTTGCCTGTCTGGGATGGCGGGTAAACTGCTGGTACAGAGGTTGAATGGCTTCCCGAAAAGGTTGCTTGTCGACCTTGATAAACGTGACACCGGATTTTTTAGCGGTTTCCCGGGCTGCGTTCAATGTTTCGTTCCAGAGTGTCTTTTGATAGTTCTCTGAACGTTCTGCGGCTTCCCGAATCATTTTTCTCTGTTCTTCGGTCAGCTTGTTTTTCCAGGTATGGGTCGAAATCATCAGATAGTCTGGAATGCTGCTGTGCTGATCTTCTGAAAAGAAACGGGCTACTTCATGGTGACGGGTATCGATATAGGAAGGTTCATTGTTCTCTGCCATATCCACCACACCCTGCTGCAGAGCTGTATAGGTTTCTCCAAATGGAATAGGGGTTGGCATTCCTCCCATCAGTTTGATCATTTCTATGGTGGTTGGGCTGGGCTGTACACGAACCTTCATCCCCTTGAGATCCTTGGGGCTGTGAATAGGTTTGCGAGCATAAAAACTTCGAAAGCGGGTCTCATAGGCAGCAATGGCAAACAGGCCTTTGTCGGTAGGTGATGTCATAATGGCCCTGCCTACAGGGCCATAGACCACTCTGTTGAAATGTTCGGGGCTTTCAAATAAGTAGGGCAGGTTGAAGATAGCGAAGGTGTTATCGAACAGCTCTAGATCGCTGGCCGATCCTTTGGTCATATCAATGATGCCATGTTGCAGCATTTGCAGTGTATCTACAGCGTCTCCCATCTGTCCTCCAGGATAGATTCGGATTCTAAGTGTTCCTTGAGACAGGGTATCCAGTTGTTGATCCATATAGATCAGTGCTTTGTGAACCATGTGTTTCTGGTTCAGGTTATGGGCGAGCTTGAGAGAGACGGTCTTGTCTGACCAGGACAGCGAGGCTGAAGCGCAGAGGGTGAGACTGAATAATACTTTCAGATGCTTAGAGCCTATCGTACGAATCGAAGAGAGGAGTGTTCTCAATTTATGTTGCTCCTGAATGAGACATCTGGGCTACAGGGCAACACTAAAAGTAGTTAGGAATTGGAGATGTGACTGTAATTTTTGTTTTCCACGGACTTAAGGGCTGCTGGTGTCATGCCTGCAGCCCTTCTTTTGGAATGAATGTCTGTTCAGATAATGGATATTTTCTCGACTTCAATTTCTGTGGTTTCGAAAGAGCCGGCTTCCACTTCTCCAGAAATCTTGACCTGAGTCTTTTCATTGATTGAGACATGAGGCAAATCTTCCGAATCAATTTCTACCTGAATACTGTCTTTGCCATCTGAGAACAGATAGGTTTCCTTGTCGATTTTCTTGGTCAGGTAACCGGTCAGTTCCACCTGCGTGTCATCAATCGGATTCTTATTGATAGACGCTACATCACTGATCTTAGGTGTACTGCCTGGACCGGTGTATTCAGCAAAAGCATTACCCGTGGTCAGTGCGATGGTAGATGCAGCAAGGAAAGCAGTCAGTGTTTTGTTCATGGGTTGTATCTCCGGTTTTCTTTCGCTGTGAGCATGTGTTTAAAAGATGGACATAGAATAATCAGAAGCAGATAACCGGAAGATGAGTGAAACATTAAACTTTTTTCATTTAAGCGCTCGTGGTTTTTCGTGCGCTGTGAGCCGTGCTTTGGAGGTATACTTGCTCCATTTCCCAATACGGTTATCAGAATGGAAAGAGTGGATCGTCTGCTGGTAGATCAGGACCTTGCTGCTTCACGTACCCAGGCTCAGAAGTATATTTCTGAAGGTAAAGTACAAGTGTTGCATTCCGGTAATTGGCAGACTGTAAAGAAGCCCAGCGAGAAGTTTGCCGGGGACGCAGAACTGAAAGTGGCTCTGGATGAGTCGGACCGGTTCGTTTCCCGTGGTGGACTGAAACTGGCCGGGGCTTTGGAGAGAATCAGGCTTGATATCACGGGCATGACAGTGATTGATGTCGGTCAGTCGACAGGAGGCTTTACAGACTGTGCCTTGCAGTCAGGGGCAGCAAGAGTAGTTGGTATTGAAGTGGGTCATGATCAACTCGTTGAAAAACTGAGAAAAGATGAGCGAGTCATCTGTCTGGAAGGTGTCAATGCCAGAGAATTGAGTCCGACGTTGATCGAGAATACAGAAAACAGTGCCGGGTTCGATCTGGCGGTGATGGATGTTTCTTTTATTTCCCAGACCAAGATTATTCCTTCATTAGCCCCTTTGATTAAAGAGGGTGGCTTTTTGATCAGTCTGGTAAAACCGCAGTTCGAAGTGGGGAAAGCGGGCTTGAGTAAAGGAGGCATTGTTCGGGATGACAGCCTCTATCCTGAAGTGGAGTCGTCCATTCGAAACTGTCTCGAAAAACAGGGTCTGAAAACAACAGACTATTTTGACAGTCCAATCAAAGGGGGCGATGGCAATCGGGAGTTTCTGATTATTGCCAGAAAGGCATAATCATACTTAGGAATAGTCCGGAAATAATTGCATTATTTGACCAACCCCCGTTCACCCTGAGCCTATTTTTATTCGAGAATTTATTTCGAGACAAATCCTTAAAGTGTTACGCCATGCTTCCAGATGGCCAGCTCTCGAAAGCCCTGTTCTTCGTTTCGGGTTGGCTGGCCACTGACTACCCTGGCCAGCTGGTCTATGAGTTCATCACAGACTATTTCCAAAGACTTTTCTTCAGAGATCAGCTGACCGGCATCAAAGTCGATCCAGTGCTTTTTCTTTTTTGCCAGTTCGCTGTTCGTAGCCAGCTTGAAAGTAGGGACAAAACCACCATAAGGTGTTCCTCTGCCAGTGGTAAAGAGAACCATCTGACAACCTGCAGCAGCCAATGCGCTGGTGGCTATTGCATCATTACCAGGTGCATGAAGAAGGTTTAATCCCGTTGTGACTATAGATTCTCCGTACTTAACGACACCTGTCACCGGACTTAAGCCGGACTTCTGAGTGCAGCCGATGGATTTCTCTTCAAGGGTACTGATACCGCCCTGTTTGTTACCAGGCGATGGGTTTTCATAGATTGGCTGATTGTGGCTCAGGTAGTATTGCTTGAACTGATGGATCATGGCGACAATCTGATGAAAGACGGTTTCATTGACAGCTCTCGCCATCAGTTGCTCTTCCGCTCCAAACATTTCTGGTACTTCAGTTAATACAGTTGTGCCACCTAGAGTTGTCAGCCTGTCAGAGAGCATGCCCAGAAGAGGGTTGGCAGTGATACCAGAAAGCCCGTCACTGCCACCGCACTCAAGCCCAAAACGGATTTCGGACAGTTTGCCGGATACTCTTCGGTCTTTTCGCATATGCTCATAAAGCTCGTGTATAAGCTGCAGACCCTCCTCTATTTCATCTTCGGATTCCTGGCTGGATAGAAATCGGATGCGAGTCTGGTTGGCCTGATCAAAAGCTTTCTGAAATTCGCTGATCTGATTGTTTTCGCAGCCCAACCCGATGATTAAAACGCCGCCTGCATTGGGGTGCTGTGCCATGGTTTGCAGTAGCTTTCGGGTATCTTGGTGATCGTCCCCCAGCTGTGAGCAGCCAAATTGATGTGAAAATGCATAAACGCCATCGATATCGTTGCAGGGATGTATAGCCATAAACTGCTCAACCAGAGTTCTGGCAATTCCGTTTACGCATCCTACGGTTGGGATAATCCATAGCTCGTTTCTTATGCCTGCTGTGCCACTACCACGACGGTATAGTTCTACGGCTCTGTCAGTGTTACCAGCAAATGAACTGTTTGATGCCAGCTTAGGTGAGTACTGGTAGGATACCTGATCCTTAAGGTGTGTCCTGATATTGTGACAATGCACCCAATCTCCTGCAGTGATGACTTCTGTCGTTTTTCCAATTGTGCTGCCATATTTGACGACCTGTGCATCTAGCGCAAGATCTCTTAAAGCCACTTTGTGAAAGGCTGGGACATCCTGCTTCAGAGACAGTCTGTCGTTACCTTCAGTAATGAGAGTGCCTTTTTTAAGAGACTTCAGGCTTATCAGTACATTGTCGTTCGGGTGGATCTTTAACCAGGCTTTCATTTCAGACTCGTAAATATGGGTGGTAACACAGAGAAGATAGTGTGCTCACAATGATCTGTTGGTTTAATCCGCTGAGAAAATCTTTGGCAGCTTTCGGATGGAACTGTCGTTTGTGTGGTATGAGAAAAGAGAATAAACAGAAAGCCATCTTGCTTAATGGTCTTCAGGAAAGATAAAGGAAACTGAGATAAACCTATACTGAGAATATTAGACATTTTTCATGGAAGGCGATAAAGCCAGAAAGCATTCGTCGAAAAGTACTATTTCGGGCGATGAAACTACGCTGAAAAAGAAACAATCGACCAAGAAAAAAACTTCTGCTTTAGGGCCCGAGCTTCCAGGTGGTAACCGGTAGTTGGTAGTGGTCAACTACTTGCTGTAAGCGGTCCCAATGCGCCTGATCAGATGACTTTTTTAAAATTAAGACAATACCTGCCTGTTTTTTCGTCAGCATCGCATAATCAAGAGACTGGCCTATAGCTTCTGGCCATTTATTCGCAAAATCCATTTCAATGGCATGGCTATCGGTAACGCAATCAACTCTTCTTCCATCATTTAGTCGTTCTTCAACTTTCCCATTGTTACCTTCGCACCAGACTTTCTGATACCAGAATTCGGGTTCAGCCGCTTTAGCTGAGCCAAAAAGCAGAGCGAAGGTAAGATACAAGAAAGGTGGAAGTAGCGTGATGGCCATGATCACAATCCTTTGAGTCAACACTTAAACGCTACCTCCCACAGGTATGGGATGCAATGATTACTTGATGCCCCGGGCCTTTAACAAAGCGGCCTTGAAATCGGGCTCTGCATCTTTCTCTATGCCAGGAATCATGGCATCGCTCTTTTCGCCTTTCATTTTCAGGTGATAAATCAGGGTGTCATCAGTCAGGGAGCTCAGATCCCCTTTGTGACCCGCTTCTTCAGCCAGTTTCTGAAGAACTTCAACCAGATTCAGATGGGCATCTTTATTCCATTCAGGTCCAAGAAGCTCAAACAGTTCGTTAATTTTGTGACAGCTCATAGTGACTACAGCTATTAATGAGGGAGAGGGGGAGCCATCACTCGTGCAGATAATGGCTCAGGAAAAGGCAGGCAATCTTAAAGAATGACGCCTTTGATATCGTCGTCTTTACGGTCCAGATAATGGATAGACTTGATACGACGGATGGTACGGGACTTGCCCCGAATCACCAGAGTTTCTGTTTCAGCGATATTACCCTTGCGGGAAATACCTTCCAGCAGGTCGCCTTTGGTGATTCCGGTGGCCGAGAACACTACGTTATCAGAGCTGGCCATGTCATTCAGACGTAACAGAGTGCCTGGCTCAATACCCATTTCTTTACAGCGACTGCGCTCAATTTCGCCCGCTGCCTTGTTTTCCGGGGAATCGCCCTTGGCTTCATCGCGTGTGAGCAGGCGACCCTGCATATCACCTCCCAGAGCACGGATAACCGCTGCTGAAATAACACCTTCAGGCGCGCCGCCAATGCAGTACATCATGTCTACTTCGCTGTCAGGCATGCAGGCGAGGATCGATGCCGCTACGTCTCCATCAGGAATCGCGAACACCTTGACGCCCATTCTCTGCATCATTTCTATAGCGCTGTCGTGACGCGGTTTGGCCAGGGTGATAACCGTCAGGCTTTCAATGGATTTATGCAGAGCCTTGGCAACGTTATGTATGTTTTCTTTCAGGCCTAGATTGAGGTCAATGGCATTTTTTGCACCAGGACCTGTGACCAGCTTTTCCATATACATATCGGGCGCTTTCAGGAAAGAACCTTTTTCACCTGCAGCCAGCACTGCAACAGCATTATTCTGACCCATAGCGGTCATACGGGTGCCTTCAATGGGGTCAACCGCTATATCAACGCTCTCTCCCTGACCTTTACCCACTTTTTCTCCGATATAGAGCATAGGGGCATCATCGATTTCGCCTTCACCAATGACTATCTCGCCGTCCATCTCAACTTTATTGAGCATGGCTCTCATAGCTTCAACAGCTGCGCCATCAGCCGCATTCTTATCGCCCCTGCCAAGCCACTTATAGCCAGCCAGAGCTGCCGCTTCAGTCACACGTGAGAATTCAATCGCCAATTCGCGTTTCATGGTAATCCTGATGGTGATCTAGGGTATCGCGGGACTTTAGCATAACTCGGCTATCTGGGGTGACATGCAATAATGAAGAAACTTTATAATATGATTACAAACTTTCGAAAATTCTTTCAAGCGTCGCTGCAGCCCCTGTAACTTCGTTTATTTTCATAGTAATATGCGATTACTGCTATGAAGAACTGTACAAAAGTCCAGCTTTTCCATCCTACGATCTCTTCCCTTATACGATTTGTGTTATCCACAGGCTTGACGCCATTTCCTGCATTCCGTAAAATTTCGCGGCTTTATATTGCCCCGAGCTGTATTTGCAAGGGCAGGTGGATGCCGGTTTTTACGCCGGCTTTTGCCGTTGAAGCAAAGAATTGTCTGTGCACTCCTCTGACGCAGATGATTCTAATTTACTTAGAAACGACTGGAGTTCGCCAATGGCAACAATTAACCAGCTGGTTCGCAAGCCTCGTAAGCGTAAGGTCAAAAAGACCGACGTTCCTGCGCTGCAGGCCTGCCCACAGCGTCGCGGTGTGTGCACCCGTGTATACACCACTACCCCTAAGAAGCCTAACTCTGCGCTGCGTAAAGTATGTCGTGTGCGTTTGACTAACGGCTTTGAAGTGACTTCCTACATCGGTGGTGAAGGTCACAACCTGCAAGAACACAGTGTTGTTCTGATCCGTGGCGGTCGTGTAAAAGACTTGCCAGGTGTTCGTTATCACACCGTTCGCGGTAGCCTGGATACTCAGGGTGTTAACGACCGTAAGCAGGGCCGTTCCAAGTACGGTACCAAGAAGCCTAAGTCCTGATCGACTCTTTGTCAGGACAGGGTTTCTCAAGCTGGTGGCCTGAGGTCGCCAGAAAAAGCGGGTGTTATTCCCGAAAGAATTCAACAGTAGGTTGATAAGAGTAAGGTCGGAATTATTTCCGAGCTGCCTGAAGACCGAATAGAGGGCTTATCAATGCCAAGAAGACGCGTAGTCGCCAAGCGCGAAGTACTGCCAGATCCTAAGTTTCATAACAAAACTCTGGCTAAATTCATCAACCATGTAATGGTTTCCGGTAAGAAATCTGTTGCCGAGAAAATCGTTTATGGTGCACTGGACAAAGTTCTGGAGCGTACCAGCAAGGATCCTTTGGAGCAGTTTGAAAAAGCTCTGGAGTCCATTGCTCCTATGGTAGAAGTTAAGTCCCGCCGTGTTGGTGGTGCTACCTACCAGGTGCCTGTAGAAGTTCGTCCTAGCCGTCGCACAGCTTTGGCTATGCGTTGGTTGGTAGACGCTGCGCGTAAGCGTGGTGAAAAATCCATGGATCTGCGCCTGGCTGGCGAGTTGATGGATGCTGCTGAGAACAAGGGTGCTGCTGTCAAGAAGCGTGAAGACGTGCATCGCATGGCTGAAGCCAACAAAGCGTTCTCTCACTACCGTTTCTAAGTATCAGAGGATTGAGTCGTGGCCCGTAAAACCCCTATTGACCGCTATCGCAATATTGGTATCTGTGCCCATGTTGACGCGGGTAAGACAACGACTACAGAACGTGTGCTTTTTTACACGGGTCTGAGCCACAAAATTGGTGAAGTTCATGATGGCGCAGCCACCATGGACTGGATGGAGCAGGAGCAGGAGCGTGGTATTACTATCACCTCTGCGGCTACCACCTGTTTCTGGCGCGGAATGGATGCTCAGTTTGAGGACCATCGTGTCAACATTATCGATACGCCTGGGCACGTTGACTTTACTATCGAAGTAGAGCGTTCGTTGCGAGTACTGGATGGAGCTGTTGTAGTTCTGTGTGGTTCTTCTGGCGTACAGCCTCAGACTGAAACCGTATGGCGTCAGGCTGACAAGTATGAAGTACCTCGTATGGTGTTCGTCAACAAGATGGACCGTACGGGTGCTGACTACCAGATGGTTGTTGATCAGCTGCGTGAGCGCCTGAACGCGACTGCTGTGCCAATGCAAATGACTATTGGTGCAGAAGACGAGTTCAAGGGTGTTGTTGATCTCGTTAAGATGAAAGCGATCATCTGGAACGAAGCTGACCAGGGTATGACCTTCAAGTACGAAGACATTCCTGCTGATATGGCTGATGTTTGTGCAGAAATGCATGAATATATGGTTGAAGCTGCTGCTGAAGCCTCCGAAGAGCTCATGGATAAATACCTTGAAGAGGGTGAGCTGACAGAGGAAGAGATCAAGGTTGGTATTCGTACGCGTACGCTGGCTAACGAGATCATCCCTGTATTTGGTGGTTCTGCCTTTAAGAACAAGGGTGTTCAGGCTGTTCTGGATGCTGTCATCGAATATATGCCTTCTCCGAAAGAAGTTAAGGCTATTGAAGGTGTTCTGGACGACGGTAAAGAGACTGTTGAAACCCGTGAAGCTGACGACAAAGCTCCGTTTTCTGCACTGGCGTTCAAAATCGCTACCGACCCATTTGTAGGCACTCTGACCTTTGTTCGTAGCTACTCCGGTACTCTGAACTCTGGTGATACTGTTTATAACCCTGTTAAGAGTAAGCGTGAGCGTGTCGGCCGTATGGTTCAGATGCACTCCAATAACCGTGAAGAACTCAAAGAGTGCCTGGCGGGTGACATTGTTGCCTTGATCGGCATGAAGGATGTGACCACGGGTGATACTTTGTGTGCCCTGGATAACGTGATTACCCTCGAGCGCATGGAGTTTCCGGAGCCGGTAATCTCTGTTGCTGTTGAGCCTAAAACCAAGGCTGACCAGGAAAAAATGGGTATCGCTTTGGGTAAGCTGGCTCAGGAAGATCCTTCTTTCCGCGTTCACACCGACGAAGAGAGTGGTCAGACCATTATCTCCGGTATGGGTGAGCTGCATCTGGATATCCTGGTTGACCGTATGCGTCGCGAGTTCAACGTTGAAGCTAACATCGGTAAGCCTCAGGTTGCTTATCGTGAGAAGCTGAAAGGTACCGTTGACGCTAACCACAAGTTTGCCAAGCAGTCTGGTGGTCGCGGTCAATATGGTCACGTTGTTATCGAGTTCTCTCCTGCTGCTGCGGGTGAAGAGGGTCTTGAATTTATCAACGAGATCGTGGGTGGTGCTATTCCTCGTGAATATATCCCGGCTGTACAAAAAGGTCTGGAAGAGCAGATGCAGAACGGTGTTATCGCCGGTTATCCTCTGCTGGGTCTGAAGGCTCGTTTGTATGATGGTTCATATCACGATGTTGACTCTAATGAAATGGCGTTTAAAATCGCTGCTTCTCAGTGTCTGAAGAAATATGCCCCTCAGGCTCAGCCTGTGTTGATGGAGCCTATGATGCAGGTTGAGGTGGTAACACCTGAAGACTACATGGGTGACGTTATGGGTGACCTGAGTCGTCGTCGTGGCGTTCTTCAGGGTATGGAAGATACCCCTTCCGGCAAAACAATTAATGCTCAGGTGCCGCTGGGTGAAATGTTCGGCTACGCCACAGATCTGCGTTCAGCAACTCAGGGGCGTGCTACATACTCTATGGAATTCGCAGAGTATGCCGAAGCGCCCGCCAGCATTGCTGAAGCGGTCATTAAAAACCAGGGTTAATATACGCTGACAGTGTTCTAACGGTCTGAAATGGCTGTTAGAATGCTGCGTCGAGTATCACTACCCCCGAACCATTGATATCAAAGGTCTAGAGAAATGGCTAAGGAAAAATTTGAACGTTCGAAGCCGCACGTAAACGTCGGCACCATTGGTCACGTTGACCACGGTAAAACAACTCTGACTGCTGCGCTGACTCGTGTATGTGCTGAAGTTTGGGGCGGTGAAGCTAAAGACTTCTCCCAGATCGATAATGCTCCTGAAGAGCGTGAGCGTGGTATTACCATCTCTACTGCTCACGTAGAGTACGATTCTCCAAACCGTCACTACGCTCACGTAGATTGCCCAGGTCACGCTGACTACGTTAAGAACATGATCACTGGTGCTGCTCAGATGGACGGCGCTATTCTGGTATGTTCCGCTGCTGATGGCCCCATGCCTCAGACTCGTGAGCACATCCTGCTGTCTCGTCAGGTTGGTGTACCATACATCGTGGTATTCCTGAACAAAGCTGACATGGTAGACGACGAAGAGCTGCTGGAGCTGGTTGAGATGGAAGTTCGTGAGCTTCTGGACATGTATGAGTTCCCAGGCGACGACACTCCAATCATCATCGGTTCTGCACTGATGGCTCTGGAAGGTAAAGACGACAACGAAATGGGTACTACTGCTGTTAAGAAGCTGGTAGAAACCCTGGACGAGTACATTCCTCAGCCAGAGCGTGCTATCGATCAGCCGTTCCTGATGCCTATCGAGGACGTATTCTCCATCGCAGGTCGTGGTACCGTTGTAACTGGCCGTGTTGAGCGTGGTATTGTTACCGTTGGTGAAGAAGTAGAAATCATTGGTATCAAAGAGACTACCAAGACTACTGTTACCGGTGTTGAAATGTTCCGTAAGCTGCTCGACGAAGGTCGTGCAGGTGAGAACATTGGCGCGCTGCTGCGTGGTACCAAGCGTGAAGACGTTGAACGTGGTCAGTGTCTGGTTAAGCCAGGAACTGTAACACCTCACACCAAGTTCGAAGCAGAAGTTTACATTCTGTCCAAGGACGAAGGTGGTCGTCACACTCCATTCTTCAAGGGCTATCGTCCACAGTTCTACTTCCGTACCACTGACGTGACCGGTGCTGTAGAACTGCCTGAAGGTGTTGAAATGGTAATGCCAGGTGACAACATCAACTTCGTAGCTACTCTGATCAACCCGGTAGCGATGGAAGACGGTCTGCGCTTCGCTATTCGTGAAGGTGGTCGTACTGTAGGTGCTGGTGTTGTAGCTAAGATCATCGAGTGATAAATTTTCGCTGACGCGATAATTTATAAGTCGAACCCCAAAAACCCTGAGCTTTGCGGCTTGGGGTTTTTTTATTTAGAGGGATGTAATGTATCCCGGCAATGCAGGAGCAATTGCAGGGATATGGTTGTTTTGAGCGGGGAGGATGCATTGGTGTTGCTGACTGAATTCCTTTAAACGTCAATGCTATTTCGATAGATTCACCGAACGTCAAAAAAGTAAAGCAGTGAAGTAAAGGGAATTATCATGGGTGTCAGCCAAGCATTGAATCGATATAATATTCAGTCGCAATTGTATGAAGGTGGTTTTCTACTCTTTGATCAGGATGCAGATGGCCGTTGTGGCAAGCGCATCTTGATCGATGCTCGTCTCACTCATAAATTCTCAGCATTGGTGACTAATGACAGCAAAGGCTTGCTGGTGATTCATGGCATCAAACAGCTCAAGTCGCGGGGCGGTGGGGTCAACAGTTACAGCAGCAATGTCAAAGCCCACAAACATATGGATGTTATTGGTCACGTGGTGGTGGCCTATGAAATTCACCAGTCATCACCCGATGATCCTTACGGCGGTATTCGCATTACCGATATTGATCTGGCGGATTTTGCGGGTGGAAAGGAGCTGGGGTTTTATCATGTGCGGCGAGATGGAGGTGAGTGGGATGCTTCTGGTAAGTCTTCAAATGCAATTTTTACTCAAAAAGCCACTATCAATGGTTTGTCTCAAAACTTTGAAGAAGCGGCTAAAAGTTTGATGCCGGAAATGCTGGCACTGGCCTATGGGCCTGTTGATGCTCGAGGTTTTGATTTTTTCTTCCAACCGGAATCCCTGCTCTATAATGGGTCAAGGTTCAGAACCCCGGCCCAGAAACGGGTCAATATTCATGTCGCCAGTCAGTGGTTAGCGCAAGGACTGTTGAAGGCTCAAAAGCGCCAGCAGCCGGTAGAGTGGTTGATTCATGGCGACGGTATCTGGTTGTTTGATCGTGCCCTGGATTTGCTGGAAGGGCAAAAGATGGATCAGCACACGATTTTGATCGCCGGATTGTCCCGTTCATTCCTGGCACCGAAGATCGCGCGCATGAAGCGGATGGGGTTCCAGTTCCATGACGATGTGGTGAAGGTCAATAGCCATGACTGGAACTCGGTACGGAATCGTCTGGATATTCGGGGGCGACTGCATCAGGCCGTGGAGTCTCTGGGTGACGATTTTCAGGACCGAGCCGGTGAGTTAAAGCATCAGGTCAGGGACGACCGGCTTAAAGCTCTGAATGGTCTCATTGGCTCGACCACGCCCGGTTTTCTGACCTATGGGTTGATGACAGGTTCCACCCACCCTGAAGCCTTGCTTCCTGCCAGTGTGGGGGCCGCCGCCTACGGTCTTTATACAATGGCCCACAAGTTGCGTTCTCTGCGCAATGTAGCAGGCAACTTGCGAAACGATGCCAACCTTAACCCCCACATGCACCCCTTTAAAAGCCCAGCCCGTTTTAACAGCCATATAGAAAAAACCTACGGTGGCGATGGCAAAAGTTTCCAGGCTCTGCTGGGCATTAAAACCAACCGATATTAATTGAGGTAGTAGGGATGTTGTGGCTAAAACGGTTGTTTGCCTCAAGAAAAAGACTGGTGGGTATGCCCAATTTCAGACGGGCTCCCTGGCGTACTTTAAATATTTCGGGAGCTGTTGTTCGTTTTAAAAGCCCGCGCCAGACTGCGATAGTCTCTAATCGATTCTGGCCTGAAAAGGTGGATCTTTACAAGGAGGATTATAAGGAATGGCATAATGGGAGGGGGATGTCTAAAGATATCTTCAAAAACTCTTGGTCATTTTCCAGTCATCTGCTGTGGGGTAAAGCTTATGAAGGTGGGTGTAGTATCTATATGTATATAGAGCGTCGGCACCCTCATAACTGGAGCATCCAATCTATGTTGTCTAGGAATGATTGTCTGACGTGGATTCTTGCGGGTTGTCAGTTGACCAATAAAATATCTCCCGGTCGGCGAAAGCCAGGCACACTAGAAGGAATTAAAACAGTTATCTTTAATGATTTGCCTTTCTATTTTTTCAGAAGCTGTGAAAAACAAGGCTGGGAAGACTTTTATAGTACACCGATCTCAGACGACCACCTGTTGACCTTCTATTTTATGCCTAGTGGTGGCCAAGGCTACCTCGTCAACGATGCCAACAACGTCGAAGCCGAGGCAGAAAAACTGATCCAGTCGTTTATGGAGAACCTGCATATTACCCTGTCGCCAGAGACTCAAAAACGGCTGGAAGAGATTGAGAAGGGTAAATGACTTTTTGGAGGTTTGCAGTCAGTTAGTGATTATGAAAGAATGGCTGGGCCGTTTGGCGCAGTAACCCGATAAGAATCACTGGATTTTTTGTTATGGCTGAATTGTTGTTTTATAGCGAGCCTACTCTTCTTAATCGTGAGATACACAAAACCCTTCGATTTTCCGCTTCTCCTGATTACTCGTTTACCAAGGAGGTAAATTCAGTGCCGCTTGCGGGTATTGAATTCTTCGAAGCCAGTCGGGATATGCCTGTGCTCTTTGGTAAAGATGGGGAGGAGGGGTATTTTCCGTTGGTTATGTTGTCGTTGATGGATGGTGGTCATCGTCAACTGGATGAAGAGGGTGGTTGGGGTGATAGTTATGTGCCAGCTTTTATCAGAAGGTATCCATTTGCCCTGACAGATGATGGAACAGTTTGTTTTGATCAGAAGGCGGTGCAACTAAAATCTGAAGAAGGTGATCTGCTTTTTGATGGAGAGGGTGAGGGGACGCAAGTGCTTCAAAACATTATTCAGTTTCTGAGTAGTTTTGAACAGCAGTACAAAGAAACCCGACGTTATTGTGATCAGTGTAAAGAGTTTGATTTGTTTGCGCCGTTTAATCTCAAGGTGATGGTGGGTGGTGACAAGCCGTTAAAGTTGGATGGCTTGTATGTAATTGATGAAAAAAAGTTAAACGATATTCCTAAGTCTGCAGTTTCAGAGTGGTTTGAAGCTGGATGGTTGGCGTGGAGTTATGCGCACTTGCACTCCATTGGAGCCCTGAATCGTTTGATAAAAAAACAGAGTTAATAATATTTTGTTTTAAATTGGTTCTATCGTACAAGAATACTATGGTGCTGCCGCCCATTTTTTAGTGTGATTTTAGAAGGTGGGTTGGCGGCCTGCTCTACTCTCCTCAGCAGTTTTCCTTATCTCATTACTCATCTTATTGCGCTATCATGCTGCCTTTATTATGCGTGCGGTGGCTGAAGCAAGTGGCGGTGTGGTTTTTCATCTGGCACTTGTGTTGACTTTAAGTTTTGTGCTTAGTAGAATTCCGCGTCCTTTTGTCTAGGTGGCAATGTTCACCGGACTTAGTTCTTTATTGATATATGGTTACAACAAGATGAGTCAAGCTCAGCAGATTCGCATTCGTTTAAAGGCTTTTGATCATCGCCTGATTGATCAGTCCACGCAAGAAATCGTAGATACTGCGAAGCGTACTGGTGCTCAGGTTCGTGGTCCAATCCCTCTGCCAACCCGAAAAGAACGTTTTACAGTTCTGATCTCTCCTCACGTGAATAAAGATGCACGTGATCAGTATGAGATCCGTACTCATAAGCGTCTTCTCGACATTATCGAGCCCACCGAAAAAACCGTTGACGCACTGATGAAGCTGGACCTGGCAGCCGGCGTTGAAGTGCAAATCAGTCTCGGTTAATAGCGGCGCGGGCGGCCATTCAGTGTGCACAATACTTTTGTGTAACGCTCTGGAATGAGCGGCCATAGTGGGTGAAAGCCCCGTACACGAGAGAGGTTGAAATGACTATTGGATTAGTCGGTAAGAAGTGCGGTATGACCCGTATCTTCACAGAAGACGGTGCTTCAGTACCAGTTACTGTAATTGAGGTTGATCCTAACCGTATTACCCAGGTTAAGAGCCAGGAGCAAGACGGTTACAGCGCAGTTCAGGTGACTACAGGTGCTAAAAAAAGCAGCCGTGTTCGTAAGCCAGAAGCTGGCCACTTTGCGAAAGCAAAGGTAGAGGCTGGTCGTGGTCTTTGGGAATTCCGTGTTGACGATTCTGCTTCTTTCGAGCTGGGTCAGTTGATCGGAGTAGACCTGTTCGAGCAAGGTCAGAAAGTAGACGTAACTGGTCAGTCCAAAGGTAAGGGCTTCCAGGGTGGCGTAAAGCGTTGGAATTTCCATATGCAAGACGCTACACACGGTAACTCTCTGTCTCACCGTGCTCCTGGTTCCATCGGTCAGTGTCAGACCCCAGGTCGTGTCTTCAAAGGTAAGAAGATGGCTGGACATATGGGTGCTGAGAAAGTGACTGTTCAGTCCCTGGAAATCGTTCGCGTTGACGCTGAACGTAACCTGCTGCTGGTAAAGGGTGCAGTGCCTGGTGCTACTGGTGCTGACGTTATCGTTAAAGCTGCGGTTAAAGCGCGCGCCTGAGGGGATTAGACGATGGAATTGAATGTAACAGGTGCTGGTACGGTTCAAGTCTCTGACGTGACCTTCGGTACTGAATTCAACGAAAGCCTGGTTCACCAGACTGTAGTTGCTTTCATGGCCGGTGCTCGTCAAGGCACCCGTGCTCAGAAAACCCGCAGCGAAGTAAGCGGCGGTGGACGCAAGCCCTGGCGTCAAAAAGGTACTGGCCGTGCTCGTGCCGGTACAATCCGTAGCCCACTGTGGCGCGGGGGTGGCAAATCTTTTGCTGCTAAACCACAGGATCATGCTCAAAAGCTGAACAAGAAGATGTATCGCGGTGCGCTGCGTTCTATCTTGTCTGAACTGGTTCGCCAGGAGCGTTTGGTTGTTGTTGAGAGCCTGGCTGTCGACACTCCAAAGACCAAGCTGATGGTAGCCAAGCTGAAAGAGTTGAATGTAGAGAAAGGTCTGATTGTTTCTGATGAAGTTGATCAGAACCTGTATCTGGCTACTCGCAACATTCCCCATGTGGATACACGTGACGTACAAGGCGTTGACCCTGTCAGCCTGATCGCTCATGAGAAAGTCGTGATGACTGTTGCAGCCATCAAGAAATTCGAGGAGATGCTGGGATGAACCAGGAACGTATATACAAAGTTCTGCTTGGTCCGCACATTTCCGAGAAGGCGACAGTGGTTGCTGAAGAGCATGGCCAGTACGTCTTCAAGGTAGCCAAGGACGCAACCAAGCTTGAAATTAAAAAAGCGGTAGAGCAACTGTTCGAAGTCAGTGTTGATGCTGTTCGTACAGCGGTTGTTAAAGGTAAGACCAAACGTACTCGTTTCGGAATGGGCAAGCGCTCAGACTGGAAAAAAGCGTACGTGAGTCTGGCGCAAGGTCAAGAGATTGACTTTGCCGACGCGGAATAAGGAGTTACAGGATGGCCGTTATTAAGTGCAAGCCGACTTCTCCGGGTCGTCGCTTTGTAGTCAAGGTTGTAAACCCTGACCTCCACAAGGGTCGCCCTCACGCGCCTCTGGTGGAAAAGAAGAGCAAGACTGGTGGTCGTAACAACGCTGGTCGTATCACTACTCGTCATCGTGGTGGTGGTCACAAGCAGCACTACCGTCTGGTCGACTTCCGTCGTAACAAGGATGGCATTCCAGCTGTCGTTGAGCGTCTGGAGTACGATCCAAACCGTACCGCTCACATTGCTCTGCTGAAGTACATGGATGGTGAGCGTCGTTACATTATCGCACCTAAGGGTGTGAAAGCTGGTGACGAGCTGTACTCTGGTGTTGATGCTCCTATCAAACCAGGCAACACACTGCCTCTGCGTAACATTCCGCAGGGTTCTGTAGTTCATTGTGTTGAGCTCAAGCCAGGTAAAGGTGCGCAGATGATGCGCAGTGCTGGTACTTCCGCTCAGGTCGTAGCGCGTGATGGTGCATACGTAACCTTGCGTCTGCGTTCCGGTGAAATGCGTAAAGTTCTGGCTGACTGTCGTGCAACTCTGGGTGAAGCCTCTAACAGCGAGCACAACTTGCGCTCTCTGGGTAAGGCGGGTGCCAAGCGTTGGAGAGGCGTGCGTCCAACCGTTCGTGGTGTTGCCATGAACCCGGTTGATCACCCACACGGTGGTGGTGAAGGTCGTACTTCCGGTGGTCGTCACCCAGTGACACCATGGGGTGTTCCGACTAAGGGTCGTAAGACTCGTTCCAACAAGCGTACGGATAAAATGATCGTACGTCGTCGCAGCGCGAAGTAAGCCTAGAGAGAGGATACGACAGTGCCACGTTCTTTGAAGAAAGGCCCATTTATCGACCTTCACCTGTTGAAGAAAGTCGAAGATGCGGCTGAAAGCGGCAACAAGCGTCCGATCAAGACCTGGTCACGCCGCTCAATGATCCTGCCAAACATGGTAGGTCTGACCATCGCCGTTCATAACGGTCGCCAGCATGTGCCTGTTTTCGTTAGCGAAGACATGGTAGGCCATAAGCTGGGTGAGTTTGCTGCTACCCGCACCTATCGCGGTCACGCTGCAGACAAGAAGGCCAAGAAGCGCTAAGAGGGTAAGAAATGAAAGAAGTAGCTGCTATACATAAAGGCGCTCGCATTTCTGCCCAGAAAGCGCGCCTGGTTGCTGACCAGATTCGAGGCAAAGCCGTTGGCGACGCCCTCGAACTACTGGCATTCAGTCCTAAAAAGGCTGCAGAGCTGGTCAAGAAGGTGTTGGAATCTGCGATTGCTAATGCAGAGCACAACGAAGGCATGGACATCGATGAGCTGAAAGTCACTACTATCTTCGTTGACGAAGGTATGACCATGAAGCGCATTCGTCCACGTGCCAAGGGCCGTGCCGATCGCATACTGAAGCGGTCTTGCCATATCACGGTTAAGGTTGCAGAGGTCTAAGGAGCGATCACATGGGTCAGAAAGTTCATCCAAATGGGATCCGACTGGGCATCGTAAAGCCCCACAGATCTGTATGGTTTGCTGAAGGTCAGGAATACGCTGACAAGCTGATTACAGACCTGGAAGTTCGTGATTTCCTGCAGAAGAAGCTGAAAAATGCTTCTGTAAGCCGCATCGACATCCAGCGTCCTGCTCAAAGCGCTCGCGTTACCATTCACACTGCCCGTCCTGGTATCGTGATTGGTAAAAAAGGCGAAGACGTTGAAAAGCTGCGCCAGGCTGTAACCAAGATGATGGGCGTACCTGTTCATATCAACATTGAAGAAGTTCGTAAGCCTGAACTTGACGCAATGCTGGTTGCACAGTCCATCGCTGGTCAGCTGGAGCGTCGTGTGATGTTCCGTCGTGCCATGAAGCGTTCTGTACAGAATGCTATGCGTCTCGGCGCCAAGGGCATCAAGGTGCAAATCGGTGGTCGTCTTGGCGGCGCTGAAATTGCTCGTACCGAATGGTATCGTGAGGGACGCGTACCTCTGCACACTCTGCGTGCAGACATTGATTACGCAGCTTATGAAGCCCTGACTACCTACGGTATCCTGGGTGTTAAAGTATGGATCTTCAAAGGCGAAGTGATTGGTGGAGTGGTTCCTGAAGAGCCCAAAGAGCCAGCCAAACGTCCTAAGAAGAGACAGGCTAAGAAGTAAGGAGCGCGGTAATGTTACAGCCAAAGCGTACGAAATTTCGTAAGCAACAAAAAGGTCGCAATCGCGGCTTGGCACACCGCGGCTCCACTGTTAGCTTCGGTGAATACGCATTGAAAGCAACGGGTCGTGGACGTATAACTGCTCGCCAGATTGAAGCAGCACGTCGTGCCATGACTCGTCACATCAAGCGTGGTGGTAAAATCTGGATTCGCGTCTTCCCTGACAAGCCGATCTCCAAGAAACCTCTCGAGGTTCGTATGGGTAAAGGTAAGGGTAGTGTTGAGTACTGGGTAGCACAGATCCAGCCGGGTCGTGTCCTGTACGAAATGGAAGGTGTGTCCGAGGAACTGGCTCGCGAGGCATTTGCCCTGGCCGCAGCCAAGCTTCCTGTGGAAACTGCCTTCGTTAAGCGGAGCGTGATGTGATGAAAGCTGCTGAATTGCGTGAAAAAACTGTTGAACAGCTCAACGAAGAGCTGGTCACACTGCTGCGGGATCAATTTAATTTCCGTATGCAGAAAGCGACTGGTCAGCTGAGTCAAACTCATTTGCTGAAGCAGACCAGACGCGACATCGCCCGTATTAAGACGGCGTTGAATGAGAAGGCAGGTATTTAACGATGGCTGAAGACAAGAAAGTCCGTACTCTGACCGGTAAGGTTGTGAGTGACAAGATGGACAAGACCGTCACCGTTCTTATTGAGCGCCGTGTTAAACATCCGCTCTACGGTAAGATCGTTAAGCGGTCCACCAAGTTGCACGCTCACGACGAAAACAATGACTGCCGTATGGGTGACATTGTTACAATCAAGGAAACACGTCCTTTGTCTAAGTCCAAGACATTTGAACTGGTTTCCATTGATGAGCGTGCTACTCAAATATAAGGCCACGGTGCCTGGGGTCTGAGTAGTGTCACTGCTGAAAGGCACTGGCAGCGAATGACCGGTCTTTGGGTCGGTCGCTCTTACTTTGATCGACGGGTACTCGTCTGCAGTTTGGGCTTGGAGAATAAGCATGATCCAGACAGAATCTCAACTCGAAGTAGCCGATAACTCCGGCGCTCGTCGAGTACAGTGTATCAAGGTGTTGGGTGGATCCCATCGCCGCTACGCCCACATTGGCGACATCATTAAAGTTACCGTTAAGGAAGCAATTCCTCGCGGTAAGGTCAAAAAAGGCCAGGTGATGAACGCAGTTGTAGTGCGTACTAGAAAAGGTGTTCGTCGTCCAGACGGTTCCGTAATCCGCTTCGATGGCAATGCTGCTGTTCTGCTGAACGCTAGCAATCAGCCAATCGGTACCCGTATCTTTGGGCCAGTGACTCGTGAATTGCGCGGTGAGCAATTTATGAAGATCATTTCCCTGGCACCAGAAGTACTGTAAGGGAGCAGGAAATGAAAAAGATCCGTCGTGACGACGAAGTTATCGTCATTGCAGGCAAGGACAAAGGTAAGCGCGGCAAAGTGCAAACCGTTCGTGCCGATGGCAAGTTGATTGTTTCCGGGATCAATATGATCAAGAAACATCAAAAGCCTAACCCAATGTTGGGCGCCCCTGGTGGCATCGTTGAAAAAGAAGCGCCTATTCAGGCTTCCAACGTTGCAGTCCTGAACACAGAAACCGACAAGGCTGATCGTGTTGGCATTGCTATCTCCGAAGATGGCAAAAAGCAACGCGTGTTCAAGTCTAGCGGTAAGCCGGTTGACGCGTAAGGGGTGGCATAATGGCAAACTTCAAGACTCAATATCGTGAAGAAATCCTGCCTAAGCTCAAAGAAGAGCTGGGTGTGAGTAATGTTCACGAAGTTCCTCGCATCACCAAGATCACTCTGAATATGGGTGTAGGTGAAGCGATTGGTGACAAGAAAGTCATCGAAAGCGCTGTTGCTGACATGGAAAAAATTGCCGGTCAGAAAGCAGTAGTTACCAAGGCACGTAAATCCGTTGCAGGCTTCAAGGTTCGTGAAGGCTGGCCAATCGGTGTTAAAGTGACCCTGCGTGACGAACGTATGTACGAATTCCTGGAACGTCTGGTTGATATCGCTCTGCCTCGTGTCCGTGACTTCCGTGGTATCAGCCCGAAGTCATTCGACGGCCGTGGCAACTACAGCATGGGTGTCAAAGAGCAGATTATCTTCCCGGAAATCGATTACGATAAAGTCGACGCTCTGCGTGGTCTGGATATTACCCTGACTACTACAGCCAAGACTGACGACGAAGGCCGTGCTTTGCTGAAAGCCTTCAACTTCCCATTCCGTAACTGATTAAGGTACGAGCCCATGGCAAAAGTATCCATGAAGCAGCGGGAGTTGAAGCGTCAGCGCACCGTTGCCAAGTTTGCAGAGAAGCGCGCTGCGCTGAAGGCGATCATCAGCAACCCAAACAGCTCTGAAGACGAGCAGTGGGAAGCTCAGGTTGCACTGCAGAAGCAGCCACGTGATGCTAGCTCATCTCGTCTGCGTAACCGCTGTCGTGTAACAGGTCGCCCTCACGGCTACCTGCGTAAATTCGGCCTGAGCCGCATCAAGTTGCGTGAAGCAGCTATGCGTGGTGACGTTCCGGGTCTGGTTAAAGCCAGCTGGTAAGCGCGATTGATCTTCTGGAGAGATAGATAATGAGTATGCAGGACCCGTTAGCAGATATGCTAACTCGTATCCGTAATGCCCAAATGGCAGAACATGCATCTGTCGAAATGCCCTCTTCCAAAGTAAAGGCTGCTGTAGCCAAAGTACTGAAGGAAGAAGGTTATATTACTGATGCACGTGTTGAAGGCGAAATTCAGAAAACTCTGATCATCGACCTGAAATACTATGAAGGCAAGCCAGTTATTGAAAACCTGAAGCGCTCTAGCCGCCCAGGTCTTCGTACTTATGCCGGTAAAGAAGGTCTGCCTAAAGTTAAAGGCGGCCTTGGTATTGCCATCGTTTCTACCAACAAAGGTGTAATGACCGATCGTGCTGCTCGCGCAGCCGGTGTTGGTGGCGAAATTCTTTGCACCGTATTTTAAGGGAGGGGTGAGATGTCTCGAGTAGCAAAAAGCCCTGTAGCAATCCCTGCTGGTGTAGAGATCAAGCTTGATGGTCAGCACATTGCTGTCAAGGGCGGCAAAGGTCAACTGGAGCTGAGCATTCACTCTAATGTTGAAGTAAAGCAGGAAGAAAATGTCCTGACTTTCGAAGCCCGTGACGGCGCCAAGCACTCTCGTGCACTGGCCGGTACTACACGTGCGCTGGTAAACAACATGGTTACTGGTGTGACCGCTGGTTTCGAAAAGAAACTGAAGCTGGTTGGTGTAGGTTATCGTGCGCAGGCTAAGGGCAAGAGCCTGAATCTGAACCTCGGTTTCTCTCATCCGGTTGACTACAGTCTGCCGGAAGGTGTAACTGCGGAAACCCCCAGCCAGACTGAGATCCTGATTAAGGGTATCGATAAGCAGTTGGTTGGACAGGTTGCAGCGGAAATCCGTGAATTCCGTCGCCCAGAGCCATATAAAGGCAAGGGTGTCCGCTACGCTGACGAACATGTTCGTCGTAAAGAAGCCAAGAAAAAGTAAGGTAGGGTGATCATGATTGATAAAAATTCTGCTCGCCTGCGCCGTGCCCGCCGTGCACGGATGAAGATGCGTGAACTGGGCGCGAACCGTCTAAGCGTTCATCGCACACCGCGTCATATTTATGCGCAGGTGGTTGCCCCTGAGGGTGACAAGGTGCTGGCCTCTGCCTCCACCGTCGAGAAGGAGCTGCGTGGCGAAGCTACCGGTAACGTTGATGCTGCTAAAAAAGTGGGTGCTCTGATTGCTGAGCGCGCAAAAGCAGCGGGTGTTGCCAAGGTCGCTTTCGACCGCTCCGGTTACAAGTATCACGGTCGTGTTAAGGCTCTCGCCGATGCAGCCCGTGAAGCCGGTCTGGAATTCTGAGGGTAGGCATCATGGCGAAAGATGAGCGTAAACCGCAAAACAATGACGAAGGTCTGATTGAAAAGCTGGTACAGGTTAACCGTGTAGCCAAAGTGGTGAAAGGTGGTCGTATCTTCGGTTTCACAGCCCTGACCGTTGTTGGTGATGGTAAAGGTAAAGTAGGCTTCGGTCGTGGCAAGGCGCGTGAAGTGCCAGTTGCCATCCAGAAGGCTATGGAAGCTGCCCGTCGCAACATGATTCAGGTAGACCTGAACGGTGACACCCTGCAGTACCCTGTGAAAGCCCGTCACGGAGCTTCCAAGGTATACATGCAGCCTGCTTCTGCGGGTACTGGTGTAATTGCCGGTGGTGCAATGCGTGCCGTTCTGGAAGTAGCGGGTGTACATAACGTACTGGCCAAATGCTACGGTTCCACCAACCCTGTGAACGTTGTTAACGCAACGTTCAAGGGCCTGCGCGACATGCGTTCTCCTGAAGACATTGCTGCCAAGCGTGGCAAGTCTGTTGAGGATATCCTGGGGTAAGTCATGGCTGAGAAGAAGATCAAAGTGAAGCTCGTAAAGAGCACTAACGGTCGCCTCGAAAGCCACAAGGCTTGCGTCCGTGGCCTGGGTCTGCGTCGCATCAACCATACGGTTGAAGTGGAAGACACTCCTTCCGTTCGCGGCATGATCAACAAGGTATCTTACCTCGTTAAGGTCGAAGGAGAATAAAATGCGTCTGAATACTCTGAGTCCTGCTGAAGGCAGTCGTAAAGAGCGCAAGCGTGTTGGCCGTGGTATCGGCTCTGGTCTGGGTAAGACTGGTGGTCGTGGTCATAAAGGTCAGAAGTCCCGTTCCGGTGGTTCTGTAAGACCAGGTTTCGAAGGCGGTCAACAGCCTTTGCAGCGTCGTCTGCCAAAGTACGGCTTTAGTTCTCGCAAGGCGCGTTTCTCTGCAGAAATTCGTCTGCATGAACTGGCCAAGGTTGAGTCCGATGTGATCGATCTGGCAGCTCTTAAGGCTGCAGACCTGATCAACGGTAGCATCCTGCGTGCGAAAGTGGTACTGTCCGGCGAACTGAACAAGGCCGTAACACTGAAAGGTGTGGCAGCTACCAAGGGCGCTCGCGCCGCGATCGAAGCTGCTGGTGGTAAGATCGAGGACTAAATGGCTAAGACACTACCTGTTGGGAATCAAAGCGGGTTGGGCGAGTTAATTTCTCGCCTCAAATTCGTATTTCTGGCGATCCTGGTATATCGGATCGGTGCTCATATTCCTGTGCCCGGCATCAACCCTGATGCCCTGGCCCGGATGTTTCAACAAAATGAAGGGACTATTCTTGGCCTGTTTAACATGTTCTCCGGTGGTGCATTGGAGCGTATGTCTGTACTGGCGCTTGGGATCATGCCTTACATTTCGGCGTCCATCATCATTCAGTTGATGACCGTGGTTAGTCCGCAGTTGGAACAGCTGAAAAAGGAAGGTGAGTCGGGTCGACGTAAGATCAGTCAGTATACGCGTTACCTGACGGTGTTGCTGGCGTTCGTCCAAGGCATGGGCATGACCGTAGGTCTGGCCAACCAGGGCGTCGCATTCAATCCTGATATCAGCTTCTATGTAGTCGCTGTTGTGACCTTCGTAACCGGTGCCGTCTTTATGATGTGGCTGGGTGAGCAGGTGACTGAACGCGGGATTGGTAACGGCATCTCTATCTTGATTTTTGCAGGTATTGTCGCTGGTTTACCTAGTGCGATTGGGCGGTCTTTCGAGTCCGCCCGTCAGGGTGACATTAATATCCTGGCATTGCTCGCAATTGCCTTGTTGGCAATCGCAATTATCGCGTTCGTTGTGTTCATTGAACGTGGTCAACGCCGTATAACTGTCAATTACGCCAAACGTCAGCAAGGGCGTAAAGTGTTTGCGGCACAGAGCAGCCATCTTCCACTGAAAGTGAATATGGCGGGTGTAATTCCTGCTATCTTTGCATCCAGTCTTCTGCTGTTCCCTGCATCCATTGCTCAATGGTTTGGTCAGGGTGAAGGTTGGGAGTGGCTTCAGGATATTGCACTGGCACTAGGCCCGGGCCAGCCGCTGAACATAGTTCTGTTCTCGGCAGGGATCATCTTTTTCTGCTTCTTCTACACTGCACTGGTCTTCAATCCGAAGGACGTTGCAGACAACTTGAAGAAGTCAGGAGCTTTCATCCCGGGTATTCGTCCTGGTGAACAGTCAGCTCGATATATTGATGGTGTCCTGACTCGTCTGACCATGTTTGGCGCTCTCTATATGACAGCGGTATGTCTGTTGCCTCAGTTCCTGGTAGTGTCGGCCAATGTGCCTTTCTACCTAGGCGGTACCAGTCTGTTGATCGTGGTAGTGGTCGTCATGGATACCATGTCTCAGGTGCAATCTCACCTGATGTCACATCAGTACGAGTCACTGCTGAAGAAATCCAATCTTAAGGGCTACGGTGGTGGTGGCCTGATCCGCTAACACCGGTTCTGCAACGATTGTGGAGTGAATAATGAAAGTACGTGCATCGGTTAAGAAAATCTGCCGTAACTGCAAGATTATCAAGCGCAAAGGCACTGTTCGTGTGATCTGCGTTGAGCCACGTCACAAGCAGCGTCAAGGCTGATTGTGTTATGGGGTCTTTCGGATTTTTCCGGGCTGTTTAGGTCTGACCTCATAAGGCTACAGACAAATACAACCGCTCATGAGTATCATGAGCGATTGTATTTTGTCGTTGGTGGGATTAAAATTTCCGCCTTTCGACCTGTTAGTTGTGTAAGCATCTAATAATGAGTCAGATGAGAATGCCTGAAAGTATTCTCTACAGCATCTTCAGGTGCTGGTACGACTCAATGTTATCTGTCTATAGATAGCGAAGTGATTAAGCATCGCAAGACCCACTGAAAGGTTGGTTGAAGAAGTCTACAGGCGAAAATAACCGTGAACCCGAAATGTCCTTGTCCTGCTGGACCTGGATGAACTCACGGAGAAACAAACGGAGACGATTGAATGGCCCGTATTGCTGGCGTCAACATCCCGGATAACAAACATGCTGTTATCTCGTTGACCTACATATTCGGCATCGGTAAGACCACAGCTAAGCAGCTGTGCAATACCACTGGCGTTAAGCCAGAAGCCAAGATCGCTGATCTGAGCGAAGAGCAACTGGAGTCTCTGCGTGGCGAAATCGCCAAGCTGGACGTTGAAGGTGATCTGCGTCGTGAAATCAGCATGAACATTAAGCGCCTCATGGATCTGGGTTGCTACCGTGGTATTCGCCACCGTCGCAGTCTGCCGGTTCGTGGTCAGCGTTCCAAGACGAATGCTCGCACCCGTAAGGGTCCTCGCAAGCCTATTCGTAAGTAAGTATCAATTAAGAATGGTTATACCGTTCTTATGAAACAGGATTTATTCTGATATGGCAAAGCCAGGTACTCGTTCACGTAAGAAGGTTAAAAAGCAGGTTGTTGACGGTGTAGCTCACATCCACGCTTCTTTTAACAACACTATCGTGACCATTACCGATCGTCAGGGCAACGCTCTGGCCTGGGCCACAGCCGGCGGTTCCGGTTTTCGTGGTTCTCGTAAGAGCACGCCGTTTGCAGCACAGGTTGCTGCCGAGCGTGCAGGTCAAGCTGCCGCTGAATACGGTCTGAAGAATCTGGATGTCTGCGTGAAAGGACCTGGTCCTGGCCGCGAATCCGCTGTACGCGCACTGAACGCTTGTGGTTATAAGATCACTAACATCACTGATGTTACCCCGATCCCCCACAACGGTTGTCGTCCGCCTAAAAAGCGTCGTGTATAAGCAGGAGTCGGTATAAATGGCTAGATACATTGGTCCTAAGTGCAAACTGTCTCGTCGTGAAGGCACCGATCTCTTTCTGAAGAGCGGTGTGCGTCCACTCGAGTCAAAGTGCAAAGCAGAAATTCCTCCAGGTCAACACGGACAACGTCGTGGTCGCTTATCCGACTACGGTGTACAGCTTCGTGAAAAGCAGAAAGTTCGTCGTATCTACGGCGTACTGGAGAAGCAGTTCCGTAACTACTACAAAGCAGCTGATCGCAAGAAAGGTGCAACAGGTTCAAACCTCTTGCAACTGCTTGAAGCTCGCCTTGATAATGTAGTTTACCGCATGGGATTCGGTTCCACCCGTGCCGAAGCACGTCAGCTGGTAAGCCACAAGGCCATCCTGGTGAATGGAAAGACTGTAAACATTCCTTCCTATCAGGTTCAGCCAGGCGATGTTGTCGCTATTCGCGAAAAGGCGCAAAACCAGCTGCGTATCAATGCAGCACTGGAGCTGGCAGCTCAGCGTGGGTTCTCTACCTGGGTTGAAGTTGATGCCGGCAAGAAGGAAGGTACCTTCAAGGTGCTGCCCGAGCGGAGTGACCTGTCAGCAGACATCAACGAAAACTTGATCGTCGAGCTGTACTCCAAGTAAGGGATAGACAGTTAGGTGGGGTGTAACATCCATGCAGAATTCGGTTACTGAATTTCTAACTCCAAGACACATTGATGTCGAGGAAATTAGCCTGACGCGCGCTAAGGTAACTCTGGAACCGCTTGAGCGTGGTTTTGGACATACCTTGGGCAATGCTTTGCGTCGTATCCTTCTTTCTTCCATGCCCGGCTGTGCCGTGACGGAAGTAGAGATCGATGGCGTACAGCATGAATACAGTGCGATTGAAGGTGTTCAGGAAGATGTTATTGACATCCTGCTGAACCTCAAAGGTCTTGCTATTCGCATGGCTGGCCGTGACGAAGCAACACTGAGTCTGACCAAAAAAGGTTCTGGCCCTGTGACTGCTGCGGATATCCAGCTGGACCACGATGTTGAAATCGTTAACCCGGATCATGTGATCGCTAATCTCAATGAGAAAGGCGACCTGAACATGAAGCTGAGAATAGCTCGTGGCCGTGGTTATGAGTCTGCTGACAGCCGTCATCAGGATGAAGAAGAGACCCGTGCTATTGGCCGTCTGCAACTGGATGCCACCTATAGCCCTGTTTACCGCGTCTCCTATGTCGTTGAAAGTGCTCGTGTTGAGCAGCGTACCGACCTGGATAAGCTGGTTCTTGATCTGGAAACCGACGGTACTCTGGATCCTGATGAAGCCATTCGCCGTGCTGCAACAATTCTGCAGCAACAGCTGGCTGTATTTGTGGACCTGGAAGGTGAGGCAGAGCCAGAGCCAGTTAAGGAAGAGGATGAAGTTGATCCGATCCTGCTGCGCCCTGTGGATGATCTCGAACTGACTGTACGTAGTGCTAACTGCTTGAAAGCAGAAAACATCTACTACATTGGTGACCTGATCCAGAGAACTGAGGTTGAATTGCTCAAGACCCCGAACCTGGGTAAGAAGTCCTTGACTGAAATCAAGGATGTTCTGGCCTCCCGTGGTCTGAGCTTAGGTATGCGTCTCGACAACTGGCCACCGGCCAGCCTGAAGGGCGACGACAAGATTTCTGCTTAAAGCAGCCATTAGCTTTTTCACTCACTCCAAAAGAGTGAGTGTAAGGCAAATGGTAGAATGAGGAAGTTTGTGCCATGCGTCATCGTAAGAGTGGCCGCAAGCTCAACCGGAACAGTTCTCATCGCAAGGCGATGTTTAAGAACATGACTGCTTCCCTGGTAGAGCATGAAGTAATTAAAACAACACTGCCTAAGGCTAAAGAGCTGCGCCGTGTTGCTGAACCGCTGATCACCCTGGCTAAGGAAGATAGCGTAGCTAACCGTCGTCTGGCGTTTGATCGTCTCCGTAACAAAGCGACTGTTGGTAAGCTGTTCTCCGATCTGGGTCCTCGCTTCAAAGAGCGTCCAGGCGGTTACATCCGTATCCTGAAGTGCGGATTCCGTAAGGGTGATAATGCGCCTATGGCTATCGTTGAACTGCTGGATCGTCCAGTTGCTGATGCGGAAGCTACTGAAGAGTAAGTTTTACTCTTTCAGAATAAAAACCGGATCTTGTGTCCGGTTTTTTTATGTCTGTAATAAACAGAGAGCTGTCAGCGGAACTACTCATTTCTTGTACATGAATCAGTATTCCTATACCCATCGCCTTTCAAGATGCTACGTTGTTGCCAGCGTTCGCTCACCCTGATCACCTACTACTTGTAGGCTCACAGGGGTTCGCTCACTTGTCGCCTGGTAGCATCTTGAAATCCAATGGGTATAGAGTAGCTAAGCGTTTTATTCCATACCGTTCACTCCTTCCTTAGAAAAATAGGGAAGCAGCTTTACGAAAGGGGGGGGCTTCTAAATGTTAGGGGAGAGTGACTTAGGAATAGTCCGTAAATAACTTCCTTATTTGACCACCCCCCGTTCGGGCTGAGCCTGTCGAAGCCCAGAGCCACCACCCTTCGACAGGCTCAGGGTGAACGGAGTTCATGTTTTAATCGGGAAGTTATTTCAAGCCACTTAATAGCCGGAATTATCTTCCGGCTATTAAGGATTTGCCCCAAAATAACTTCCCGATTTTCACCCGGACTCCGTTCGCCCTAAGCCTGTCGAAGGGTTATAGCATTGGGCTTCGACAAGCTCAGCCCGAACGGATTTTGAGCAGATTTGAATAAGGAAGTTATTTTGGGACTATTCCTAAGTGGCTTGAATGGATAAGTAAATCGGTCAACGTTTTTGTTCTGGGGAAATCTTTATAATCCCGGCATTACTCCCTTGCCAGAAAGTTTGTTTGAATCCCATGTTGCCAGCCAATTGTTGGGTGTCATACATAAACCCGGAACCGATCTTTTCTTTCTTGACTGTTTCTCCTGATAGGAAGTCAATGACAGTGTAATAGTACTGCTCGTCAATGCGTTCGAAGGTATAGATATAGTCATCAGATACTGACAGTTTTGGTACGGCAGAGGACTGTACTGGATTTGACCAAATCAGTTCACACTGGTTTCCTTTTGACTTCTTGTTTCCAGAGACCACATCTACTCTGTACATCCCTTTACCCAGTGGTGCTGTTGCTGGTATTGCTGGAGGTAAGGTATCTTCTATTGGGAACGGGTAGCCATAACTGGAGGTAAGAATGACTGAATTGCCTACACCGATCGGTGAGTTTTCACTACCAAATACTTCATTTGATGGCAGTTCAACTTTACAAACTAAAGGTGATTTCTTGTTTTCTGTATTGAAAATCAACAGATTGTCGCCACTGTCAGCATTATCTGCAATAGTAAGATATTCGGTGCCTTTGATTGGGCCAAAGAAGGTTGGGCTGGAACCTGTGCCGTGAGATAACTTTCCAGGCTTTCTGTGCGAACCTGAATCGTATTTCTGGCGCCAGATTTCCTTTATCTTCTTTTTGTATTCGAGCAGATACACTGCGTTATTTGTAGCTACTGCCACTTTGCCATCACCGGAGTTTGCGAACGAGTTATTGACGGTCTCGCCACGCTTTAACCTGTGTGTATCAACTTTATAAATCTCTGGATCGAAGCGACCAACAAGCCCCTGATCTGTCACAAACCAGATACTTCCATCAGCAGCCGGGTTGACTGCATTTATGGCTTCGCCTTTGGGAATATAGGGAGATAGATTAATACGGCGTTCGTTGGATAATGCCCAATTACCCTCTTCATCCTTAGTGTTAAGGATCAGTAGGGCAGAAGTGCCATCAGCAATCACAACTTGGTCAAGTTGGTTTATATAAGCATAGATGCCACCCATCACAGAGCCATCTCCGATAATGAGTCGATCAATAACGGTATGCTCATCTGGGTCGATAATGCTGACAACAGGAGAAAGTGTCGAGTAGTCTGTACAAATTGAGATGGGGAAGCCATCTCTAGTTAATACAACGGTTGCACAAACACCGTTTAGGTTGATTAACTCAGACTTAAAGTTTCCATTTCCTGTGCCTGGCAGATAAGTCGTATCCGATGCAGCAGAATCACTGTGCATAGCGGCTGAACCATCAAGACCAATAGAAGGGTTTACAGGAGGGCGTGGTCCTGCTGCATATGCTTGGGTTGCAAGTAGGGTAGAGAGTGTCAGTGTATGCAGCAAATTTGGAGCAATCTTCATTTTTAATCCATTATTATTTTTATATTTTTGGGAACTTGGAGCAGTGAAAAGTGACTGCTTGTCCCTGAGGTGAAATATACCTATCTCGTTGGTGTTGAATAATTGATCTAAATCAACTGGAATCTATATAAACAATAAATGTCGTATAAATACATTGGTTTGGACTAGTTCGTTTGACTGAATCTGAGGGAAGGATATAGATGTTAAGGTGTGTGACTTAATTTTTTTGGTGTTCTTCAAGTGCATTAATAATCATATTGATACTCTTCATAAATTGGTCACGGTGTGAGGCCACTTTTTCGCTATCTTCCTCTGCTGTAATTCTATCCAGCGAATTTTGAATGGAAGCTGCTCCAATAACGGTGTGAATGATGGCAAAGTAACCATCGGTTGCCTGTTGCTCAGAGAAATCAGAAACAGTCAGCTTTGCTATAAAGTGTGCTAAAACCTCTTTAGCTAAAGGGCCTCTTTTTATTGAGCCAAATACGGGTAGCCAGCTGATTTCTCCACAGAGTGCTGTGAACATACGATCCGCCGTATGGCGCACCCAGTCCTGCCAGCTAATATCTTCATTTTCCGGATAAACAGAGGACTCAGCAATAAAAGCATCCAGACAGGCTGAAACCAGTTCATCCTTGTTGGAGAAATGTTTATACATTGCCATAGCACTGACGTTTAGCTGGGAAGCTACTTTTCTCATAGACAGCTTTTCAGCACCTTCTCTGGCTATCACTGTGAGTGCAGCTTTCACATAATCGGCTCTGTTATATTTTTTTCCTTGTGCCATACAAGACCTTGTCAGACTTCGAATATTATTTTCGGATGAAGTATACGTCATTCAAAGTCTGAAATATTGCAGTGGAGGATCGTCCTGTAAGTTTTAAGCGACTGCAGACTCTTTAAGGCGGTGGTTGGAATTATTATGCTTTTCCGATTTCAATGTGACCGATATGGGTAGTCGAAGCAGTGTGTGGGCAAACATGGACGCTACAAATGGAGTTTCTCCAGCTTGGGATAGATTTTCTGTTCTCTCCAGTAGCATTCGGATGGCCATAATGATTTCCATTCTTGCCAGCTCACGGCCAATACAGGCATGAATGCCATGGCCAAACGTCAGGTGCTTTTTACCATTTTTGCGTTCCAGGTTGATCAAGTCCGGGTCGTCCCAAAAACGTTCGTCACGATTGCCAGATGCCCACATCAAAAAGATTCTGCTCTCTTTGGGTAATCTGACCCCCTGTATTTCAGTGTCTTTTTTGGTCCAGCGGAAATGTCCCTGGAATGCTGTCTCGAGCCGAAACACTTCCTCAACAAAGGCTGTGATTTTTTCTGGGTCGTCACGTAGCTGTTGCTGGACATCGGGATTTTCAATTAAAAGTTTTACTGCATTTCCCATGGAGGTAGCTGATGAATCACTGCCGGCCATCAATAATTGAAAGATCAGACTAATGGCCAGACGGTCGGTAAATTCAGACTCCGGGTCGTCAGCAAACTGTGCAAACAGTTTGGTCATATTCTGTTCGGGCTGTTTTTTTAATTTCAGAAACTGTTTCCAGCAATACCGTATAAATCTCAGGCTGGCAATATGACTTTTTGCGAGACTTTGTGGGTTGCTGATTCCACTTTGTGTTTCCAGAATTCGCTCACACCATGTTTTTATTTTTTCGTAATCATCTGCTGGAAGACCGAGTAACTGGATAATAACGGAGAGTGGGAAGCGCCAGGCAAAGTCGTGCATAAAATCAAACTCTCCTTTGGCCAGTATTTCATCCATAAGCTTCTGGCAGCGTTCTTTCAGCTCGGGCTCGAGGCTTTTTACATAATGTGCATTCAGTCCCTTATGGCCTACCTTCCTGTGAGTTTTGTGCTCAGGTGGATCGGAAACAGCCATGACATCGGTGGGAACCAGTCCCAGTCTGGCCAGTGAGTGCATTTTGTTGCCTTCTTGTATGATGCTTTGTCCCTTTTTAAGGCTGGCTATAGAGCCTTGGTGGGTGGAGGAAAAGCAGTCAGTGTCTCGACTGACTTTAACAATGTCCTCATAGCGGGAAATGCAATAAATACCATTGGGTAACTGGTAGACAGGGTGTTCATCCCTGATCATTTTGTAGAAGGCATAGGGGTTTTGAAAGCAGCTATTTTCCAGTGGGCGGAAATCTTCCGGGCAAACAGGATTTTTGGGGATCTCGTAAGCGTCTTTCGTTGCACTGGAGGAATCTGTTCTGGTGCGTCTGGCCTTGAGTGATATTAATCCTTCCAACGTGTGTGAGAGTAGCTGTCGTCTCAGATGGTAAAAGGTACGTTCCATGATGATCTCCATGATTTTTTATTGTTATGGAGCTACTATAATTCTCTTGGTTTACACTGTAAACCTGTTTTTGATTCATCTCAGAAAGAAGATTGAGGGATGAAATCATTGGAGACTTTCACTGTCTATACTGCATAAGCATTGCGATTCAGCAGTTCGAGGGTCTATGTCTAATCAGGGTATTGAAGCTAAACGTTCCATTGATAAATATTCCAAATCAGAATGGACTGCCAAGGACACAGGTTGGATGTTCAGTCACATAGGTACAGGCATTGGTGCAGGTCTACTTTACTTGCCAATAGCAGCTGGCAGTGGCGGTATATGGCCTCTTTTCTTTATGATTCTGGTCAGTGGACCCATGGTGTTTCTGACTCATAGGGGATTGACGCGATTTTGTTTGTCTTCACAAAAGCCTGAGAGTGATATCGGTAGCATTGTAAGAGAGCGCTTTGGCGAAAAAGTGGGCCACTGGTTGATGCTGGTGTGTTTTCTATCCATGTTTCCTGTTTTACTGCTCTACACGATTGGTATTTCAAACGTTACTGAAAGCTTCTTATTACACCAGCTTGAATGGGAAGGTGAGCTCAACAGGCCGCTGCTGGTATTTATACTGGTTGTGGGTATGATTGCTCTATTCTGTGGTTCAGAGCAAAAGCTGTTAAAGCTAATCAGTAGTCTTGTTTTTCCGTTAACTGTGATCCTGCTCTGCATGGGGTTGTATCTGATACCGCAGTGGAGAATGGACTTTATTCAGCAGGAAGTCATGGCGATAGATGTCGTCAAAACCTTTCTTCTGACTCTGCCTGTACTAGTCTTTTCCTTCTATCATGCGCCAATTTGTTCGTCTTTTGCTCAATCCTATCGACGTCGAATTCCTGAGCTTCATCAATGCATTGCCAAGACAGATAAGATTCATTTTAAAAGCTCTATGATCTTGTTGATGATCACATTATTTTTTGTACTGTCATGTATCTTGGCTTTGACGCCAGAGCAAATAGAGCAAGCCAGGGTTCAAAATCTGCCAACCCTCTCAATCCTGGCTAACCAGCCTGGAAATCGTTTCTTTTCGAGCCTGGCTCCAATTATTGCTTTTGTAGCTATTTTGACTTCTTTCTTTGGATTCTTTCTGGGAACCATTGAGGTATTGAATGGCTTTATTGGAGTGGGGCTTGAAAAATTCAGGCCGGGACAGTTAACGACCCCTTCTTTCAGGCCCAGAAGGCTGAGTCTTTTTCTGGTCGCTTTTGGGTGTTGGATTGCCGGGGTGGGTAACTGGAGTGTTTTGATGATTCTGGATGCTATCGTAGCACCTATGATGGCGATCATCCTGTTCTTTATTCCTGTAATAGGACTCTATAACTCAAATACTCTCAGACAATATAGAAATACCCGGAACGATCTCTTCGTCGTTGTTATGGGGGGGGTGGTCGTGGCAGGATTTCTGGTGTCGCAGGTATTAAAATAAAAAAACCGGGTCCCCTCAAACCCGGTTTTTATGCTGACTTAGACTCTGATTCTTCTATAGGCATCTCCCTGAATGTATTATTCGTTTTTTTATTATTGCTCTAAACGACAGTGCTTTCTGAGCTCCTAGAATCAAATATAGGTAATTATGCCTATTTGTTTTTTGATCTAAATCAATAATTTGGTAGGTGGTAATACTTATTTCGGCTTTTGGGTTTTTGACAGACGAAAAAAAACCGGGCCCCCTCAAACCCGGTTTTTTCTGCTGGCTAAGGCTCTGACTGTTAAACGTATAAGCTTTTCTCCTGCTGCAAAAATTAAATATAGCTGACTGAACTTTGGAGCAACTTCTTACTGTTGCTGCCTTGCTTGTGACTCAACTATAAGTAAAAGCACTTATCTTGTTTTTGATCTGGATCAATAAATGGTAGGTATTAACACTTATTCTTCTGTTTTAGATACAGGTCTCTGAAGAGCATGGATTGGTTAGCGTTGAACATTATTGGAAGAAAACAGTGATAAGAAAAAAGAGATTTGTAAACGAAAGGCATAAAAAAACCAGGTCCCCTCAAACCTGGTTTTTTCATTGGCTGGCTACATCAAGTCTTATGATTTTTATACTTGGTTCCTTGTATTAATTTTTATTATGTCTTTGTTTTTATTCTACATTCGCCCTCGCTCCTGTGGTTTCCACTATACGTAGGAACGCCTATTAAGGGATTGATCCAGATCAATATTTTTGTTTTTGGGTAGGTGTTTTTCGCAAAAAAGTTGGCTCGAACTTCGCATTCGTTCGTTGATGTTCGTTTGTTGTCTTAGGTGTTTCGAGTATCCAGAAAAGGAACCAAGCTGATCGCACTAGCGTGTTAAGAATAGATAAGAAGGACGTTAAGTGAAGTCGTCCATTACACAAGTGGGTTTATGTTTTTGCTGCAACAATCCTGGAAATTGCTCCTCGGCTCGGGCGTCCTGCTTCGCCCTAACTCCTACATCCTGTAGTCGTGCATTTCTAGGATACCGTATATCCCTATACATAAAAAAAAACCGGGTTCCCTCAAACCCGGTTTCTATTGGCTGGCTATGTGACTGATCCCGCTTATTATTCTTTTATCCATGCTCGAAGCAGATTGAATGGTCTGGCGTGGCTAGTAACTCGCTGACTTATTGTTATTAACTCGTTGTTGCCAATCGCGCTCACAACTTCATTGTACGTACATCCACCTAAATAGCTTTGATCTGGATCAATTTAATTCGGTATGTACCTATCTTTGCGTCAGTCATTCTGCCTATTAAGGAAGAATCGCACCTTCCCTGATAATCTTACAGGCCACGCGCCTGACACATCGTTTTGTATTCATCTTCATAGAAGAACTTCTCTTCACCAAATGCAGGCTTGAGATCGTCCAACCAGGTTGCTGCTTCATCGTATTGGGCAAAGAAGGGTTTGTAGCACCAGTCGGGATTACGACCCTGAAGGAAACGAAGTACGAACACCTTTTCTCCATTCACTTCGGCGACTCCGGTAATTTCGACCTTACCGGGTCCTGCGCTCATAGATGGGCCGCGTACCGTTCTTCCCAGTCCGGACATCTGAGTGATAGCTTCCTGATAAATGCTGTAGGCTCGAGCCAAAGGAATTTCAAAGTAGTGCTTTGCACCGGTGTCGCGTGCTACGAAAAAGTAGTAAGGAATGATTCCCAGAGAAAGCTGGGTCTTCCAGTTTTTAACCCAGACAGATGCATCGTCGTTGATGTGTCGAGTCAGTGGTGCCTGTGCGCGAATGTTGGCGCCTGTTGCACGGATACGCTTAATGGCTTCTTTGCAGACATCGGTTTTGAGCTCTGCGTAGTGATCGAAATGAGCCATAAAAGCCAGGTGCTTGCCAGAGTCAGCAATCTTTTTGAACAGCGCCATGAGTTCTTCAGCATCATCATCCTGGGTAAAGCGGTATGGCCAGAAGGTCAGTGTTTTAGAACCAATACGAATGTGACGAATATGATCAAATTCTGGTTCGAGCAGGGGCTCAAGATAAGCTTTTAGAATCTTGGTCTTCATCACCAGGGGGTCGCCACCCGTAAACAGCAAGTCGGTGATTTCTGTGTGGGCCTTCAGATAGGCATGCATGGTAGCTGCATCGGTAGAAGCCATTTTCAATTCACTGTCGCCAATGAACTGGGCCCAACGAAAGCAGAAGGTGCAATAGCTATGGCAGGTTTGTCCCTGGCTGGGGAAGTAGAGAGCTGTTTCGCGGTATTTGTGTTGCATACCTTCTACAGGCTCACCTTCCAGCATGGGAGAGTTCATGACTTGTTGGCCCGCTGGGTGAGGGTTCATGCCCAGCTGAATTTCCTTCGCTGCTTTTTTAATCGTGTCCCGGCTTTCTGCTGCTCTGTGCAGTTCTGCCATAAAGTTAAAGTCAGCCGCTTTCAGCATTTCTTTCTGTGGAAACATCAGCCTGAAGATCGGGTCCGCAGGAATGTTATTCCAGTCAATCAACTCATTAATGACGTACTCGTTAACACGAAACGGCATGACACTGGCCACGACTTTGATGTCGAACTGCATAGCTTCGGGCAGTTGTCGGAACTGTTCAATGCTATCGATATTTCTTTCAGTAAAAACTTTATAGGGACGATCAGAGTTGTCAGTAGAAGTGATCAGCGTTTCAGCAGGAGTCGAGTCAATCAAGGAGTATCCTCTTAAATGGGCTTGAGCCATTAGGTTCTTTGTTGAAGAACTACAGAAAGAAATGGCTGCAATGCTGAGCGTTCTATTTCAGTTGTTGATCTGGATAACTGATGAACAGCATTGATAAGAATTCAGCCAGAATTTTTTCATAAACTCGTCTTGCAGAGCATCCGATATCACCGTGAGATGGTCAGGGTCAGGTAGGGGATTCAGGCAGGTCAATAAGGGCAGTTGAAGAGGAGATGACTGAAAATGTGATGAAGATGCTTCTCGCTGGGTCTTCTGAGGTGTCAACGAAGGTATTTTTCTGCAACAGTGCAATTGAGCGCTAAACACCATTCCGTTCGCACTGAGCTTGTCGAAGTGCATTAGCAGCATCCTTCGACAAGCTCAGGATGAACGGAGTAGGTATACACATTAACGATAAGCTGCACTGGCTTCTATTGACTTAAAAGACTGTTTCTTTGCACTCTGTCTACCTGTAATCGAAAGAGTGCTCCCTGCGACCTAGCAGGGAGGTGAATTTCGTCAGCCCGTCAGGGCTGATCTTGGTTCTCGATATACTCCTTAATTACATCCAATGGTGCGCCCCCGCAGCTTCCGGCAAAATATGATCTCGACCATAAGACAGGCTTTCGATAAGCACCCGCAATATCACAAAACTCTTGCCTTAGTCTTCTGGACGAAACAGCTTTTAAACTGTTTATCAGTTTGGAAATAGACGGGGTTTTGGGCGTAAACTCAACCAGCAAATGCACATGGTCTGCTTCACCGTTAAATTCAACCAGCTCAGAATCAAAGCTCCCGCAAATTTCAGAAAAAATATCTTTCAGTCTTGTTAAGTGCAAAGCTCCCAGAACTTTCTTTCTGTATTTTGTGACAAAAACAATGTGGCAATGCAGGCTGTAAGCACTGTGCCGACCTTTCTTTATTTCCTGCATACTGATATTTTATAATCCGTATTATGGGCTATTATATATAGCATATAAGATATCACACTGATTGCATAAATGAAGATTATCAAGGCATATAAGTACAGACTGGACGTAACGCCAGAGCAGCATGAAAGGCTTATGCAGCTCTGCGGTACATGTCGTTTTGTCTGGAATAAAGCCCTGAGCATCTGCAATGAAAAATGGAAGTCTGGCGAAAAAATTCCATCCTCTTACACCATGCACAAATGGCTTCCTACATGGAAAAAAGAAGAGGAAACCAGTTTTTTAGCCCAAGGTAACGCTGTAGCTTTGCAGCAAAAATTAAATGACCTTGGAGCTGCTTGGGGGAAGCATTTTGATGATCTTGCAAAGCTCAAAGCAGGAAAAATGAAAGAGGTTAAGTTTGAGAAGCCTTGCTTCAAACAGCGCAACAAAGACTCCCATAATTCCATTCGTATCATGCAGTTTTCAAAATACTGTAGAATAGAAAACCGCAGGGTGAAGCTCCCCAGTAAGTTAGGCTGGGTAAGATTCCGCAAATCCCAAGAAATTTGTGGGGAAATCAAAAACTGTACAATCACCCGTAAATCAGGACACTGGTTTATCAGTTTCCAGACTGAGCAAGAGCGGCTTGATCCGGTACACCCCTCTGAAAAGATTGTGGGTCTTGATATGGGGGTTAAGAAATTCGTAACCCTTTCGACTGGCGAGCAATATAAACCCTTAAACTCGTACAGGAAGCATGAGAAAAAGCTTGCCAGTGAGCAAAGGAAGCTTTCTCGAAAGGTGAAATTTTCTGAAAACTGGAAAAAGCAGAAACGTCGTATTAACAGGATTCACAGCAAGATAGCTAATTGCCGATCCGATTACCTCCATAGAGCCTCATACGAAATCAGCAAAAACCACGCAATAATCGTCATTGAGGATTTAAAGGTGTCGAATATGTCAAAATCAGCAAAAGGCAATGCTGAGAATCAGGGTAAAAACGTAAAGGCAAAATCGGGTCTTAATAAGTCTATTCTTGATCAAGGATGGTATGAGTTCAGACGACAGCTCGAATATAAGCAGGCTTGGCGAGGTGGTGAGGTTATCGCTGTAAACCCGGCATACACAAGTCGAACCTGCCCTGAAGAGTCCTGTCGTTACGAGTCAAAAGAAAACAGACCGAATCAAGAAACATTCAGGTGCGTTAAGTGTGGGTATGAAAATAACGCCGACATTGTTGGCGCACTGAATGTATTAAGTATTTGGGAGCTGGGTCACAGCTTGTCAGCCTGTGGAGAGGGTTCGTTGGAGTCCTCTGAGAAACAGGAACCACGGCGAAATCGTAAGAGAGTAGCCGCCTAGTAATAGGAATCCCCCAGCGACCTAG
>NZ_JOKH01000008.1:98606-160483 GCF_000722635.1 Endozoicomonas numazuensis
CTGGTGGATTTCTGCTCTATTGATATAGCGGGTGATAAACCTTCTATGTGATCGACATCCGGCTTTTCCATCATGGATAGAAATTGTCTCGCATAGGCAGAAAGAGATTCCACATAGCGTCGCTGGCCCTCAGCGTACAGGGTGTCGAAGGCCAGGGATGACTTTCCTGATCCAGACAGTCCCGTAATGACAATCAGGCTGTCCCGGGGCATATCCAGATCAATGTTCTTCAGGTTGTGGGTTCTCGCACCCTGTACCGTTATTTTATCCACCCGTATCACCCGATGCTGTTGAGGAGCAAACGAGGGATTATAAAGCATCCACCGGTTTGATATGTACCTGTATAGAGAAGAATTACTCCCGGGGGCTAAATCCGGCTTTTTCACAATAGGTCAGTGGCAAGCCCAACAGCCCTCATGGAGATAAAATTAAAACTCAGTGAGTGACCAGGAGAAAAAATGCAGATGAGAGTAATCATCTGCATTTTTGGGTGAGCTTTTATTCGTGAGCGAGCACATGAACAGGCTTAAGTTCACCTGTAGCTTCTTTTAGCCAGATGGGTTTTGGTGGCTTAGGCCAGGGCTCCCCCAGCTTCCAAAAATAAGCTTTTGTTTGATTATCTGAGATATCGGTCGCGATAAAATACTCGGCGTGTCCATCATGATGCAGGTGAGTAACGCCCTGTTTTGGCAGTTGGAAAACCAGCTTGCCGCCAGAATCCATCATGGGCGGTATCATACCGGACGCTTTTGGGTAGTGATAACAGGTTTTGAAAAACTCGCTGGTTTTGAAACCAGTCATGTTGATCTGGTAATAATTCATCTCGGTAGAAGCCGATTTACTGGCCTTATCTGATTTAAGTGATGCCTGATAAGGCTGAAACGTCAGGTGGTGGCTACTGTATACCAACTCCGGTAATACAACATTGACCGCCTTGTTAAGATCAATACCAATAAACTCATGAGGAAAGACCATTCTGTTTTTTATGAACCAGTTATAGCACTGATCGTGAATGTCTTTTAACAGGGTTGGGTTAACGCTTTTGACCTTCAGGATGGGAGCACAAATGGCCGCTTCAGTTTTGGCTCTCAGTTGAGACCGGGTACCTTTGAGTTCAAGTAAATTGCTTTTGGTATTGACAAAGGGGGCGAGTCTGATATCGCCAGGATGGTGGTGGCTATTTAGCTCTGCTTCTTCTTTATAAATAATGACCGGTAATTGCAGAGAGTGTTCCTGGGTATCATCATCATCTGAAAAATCTGAATTTTCCGAAGGCGAGCTGTGGTTGTACCAGAGTGTACTTCCTCCAATCACAATTACTATGGCAAGGCCAACAGAGGTATACAATTTGGGGTTATTGGCTTCTACCGACTTGGCAGTCACCAGCATGAGTGCAAGTGCGATCACCATGAACAGCTTGAAATGACCGAAGTGTCTCGCAGGGTGTGTCATATTTATCAATCCTCTGTTTTTTTATCGCTCTGGGTACGGGTGAACCTGCCTGTGGCTGGTGGGGGTTGGCAGTGCTCTTTATCGTGACTTCTCTGGAACGAATAAAAATAGCTGACTGACGGGAAAGTGCTGGTGGCAAAAGAAACTTTTGAGCAGTGTCTGGGTCTAATTACCGTCAAACCATTATCATCTTGTAATGGTTATCCAGGATTTTCAGTATTCTGGAACTTTTTATTACTTGAACTGGAATAGAGGTTTCGGGCTGTTTTGGAGTGATTGATATGCAAGGATGTGAAGGTGCCAAGTCTGTTGATATAGGGAAACCTGTAGGTTGGGTTGATCCCTCTATCCCGGCTTCTTTTCCCCCGAGGCTCTTATCACCAATGAGCATGACCGCCTCCCCAGCTGCTCGGGCAGTGGGTGACTTTTCTGTTTCTAAAACTCTGCTTCCCCCGGAATTCTTCAATTAATAGATGCCATGAAGGCAGGAAACCTTGATCAGAATGGCTATGATTTGCTGCTGGAACACTTGAGAATCTGGGTGTCAGAATCGGAGCAACTGGATATCTGGTATGGAGAAGCAGGAAATCAATATCTTAGTGATATTCGACAATTGAAAGACTGGTTGTCCTGCCCTCCAGCACAGGTCAGTGATTTATTTGAAGATCATCAGGCTTTTCTGACCTGAAGGTTACAAAGTGTTCAGTCTGTGTTTTTTGAAGTGCTTTCGGGGTTGCAGGAGGAGACTGAGCCACTGATTCGTCTCCTGACTCGTTTAAAGGTCATAAATACGCCTCTGGATCCGGAGCTTTGCCCTGTTAAATCTGCTACTTATCTGCCTTTGGATCTTTTCAAAGCTCTGTGGGGGGATGAATTGAAACCTCTGATGAGGTCGGCTGTGTTTGGTCTTCATCTTCTGAATCTCAAACCCGAAGCGTTGTTTAACGAGTGGCAGGCTGAAATGAGGCGTTATGAGGGGGTGGATGAGGCTACTGTGCCTTCTTTCCAGAGAACCCCGTCAGACGTGCTTTTTTCGAAAATGAGGCAGGGTGATCTCTACTGTAAAACAGAATTTGCCGGGAAGTATTTTTGGAGTCATTTCATTTTTCCAAAATTAAAAGACTGGCACCAAAAAGATCTGTACCCACAAGTCCATGGCAGTCAAATTGAAGGCATAGGTCATTGGTTGAACCATCATCAGAAAGATCTGGATAATATTTTTCAGCTTCTGGTTCAACAACCTACCTTGCTGGCAGAATTTATGGTTCAGGTTCCCTTGGATATGCAGCCTCTTTTGCTCTGGTTTGCTTTTACCCGGGGTTATCCGCAAGTCGTAGAAGCCATTCAATCGGCATGCCCAGGTGCACTGACATCACTTGCAGCGATAGAGACAGAGACGGGTAATACTCTCTTGCACTACTTCTGTATTGATAGAATTGAGGAAGGTGCGGATCTATTGTTGAAGTTGATCAGGGATCATGATCTTGGAGGCTATGCATCACAGCCGAACACTGAAGGAAAGACGCCCCTTGAATTGCAGAGACGATCCGACAGGCTCTGTGCCAACAGCAAAATCAAACAACTGCAAAATATACGTCTCTACAGATTCTTTTTTCAATACTCGGAGCCTGAGCAGATTACAGCCTGTCTGAAGTTTCTGTTGGCAGAAGAATCTCTATTTGACAGTGACTGTCTTCCTCTCTTGATACTGGGGCTTCAGGGAGGGGGTTCCATCCCTGTGGAAACCTTGCAGAAAAAATATCTCAATTACTCAATAAAAATCTGGCAGACGTCTAAAGCCGCTTATGATATGAAGCCTTTATTGAGCTGGATGAAGCAGTTTGAACCTCTAGCCCGGAAAATTCATAAAGCCGCTCCAGTCAGACTATAGACTGCGGAAATACTGAGATATTCGTTTGCTGATGTGAACGAAAAGAAACGAACATCGCTCGTCGGCTTCTCGCTAGCTCTTTCTCCGCCGTGACAGCATTTTCTCGTCAGATCCATGCAATAAGCATGAATATGACGAGAAAATGTGTCAGCCGAAAAAATAGCAGAGCGAGAAGCTCAACACTTTATGAAATTTCCGGGCTAGGAGGCTGACCGAGAATAGCGTCCGAGCATAAAATTCAGTAGAACGAGTCAGCTTTTTCACTGAATTTGTGCGAATAGTTGACCTATTTAAGCAAATTCAGTGGAAAAGATGGCCGTTCTTTCTGGATTTTAGGCCGGGCTGTCTATTCTCGGTCAGCCTCCTAGATGACCGAAATCTTTCAGATATGTTGAATCAGCTTCCCTCCAGAGGTCTTAATCCTGATGTGGTGTTTGAGATTCTGGCAGTGTTACCCCCTGAGCATCTATCTGCAGTGCTGAAAAACTATATGCATGGCGAGCATAAGGCCTGGTTCCAGGAGCAGTTTCTTTCTACCCAGCTCTATCCCCTGGGACAAGGCATTGATGCCAGTTATCCCTGGACAGCCTTATTGCAAACCGTGGGTTTTAGAGTGGCCGTCCCCAAGCCTATCAGCGTTGTCTTGATCAGCATCTTTACCATGACTCCCGGCAGTTTAAGCCTATGCCGGAGGATTATGTAGATTGTTTTAAAGAGAAGGATGGCGTAACAGGACTGTATGGAAGAAGTCTTTATCATCAGGGCGAGACTTCTGGACTGGAAGAGAAAGTCCCTCGTATCAAGCTGAGGAAGCGGGGTTCAGATGGAGCAGATGAACCACTGGAAGAGCTGACCCGTGAAGCGGGGGTGCTTCAGTTTCTGCGTGAGCAGCAGGTATTATTCAGGGAAACCCAGGGCAGGGAAGGTATGGATTTACACAGTCAGTTACCCGAACCTGTAGGTAATTTTGTGCTGCCAGATGCATCGAAGTTTCTGGCTGAAGTAGCGCTGTCAGAAGAAGAGCATGCCCTTCTACAAACAAGAGTCTCATTGGATGAACACTCTGACTCCTGTGAGGCTTATCTCTTTCAAGCAAAACCCGGTGAGTTGTATCACCGTTATGCTCATGAGACCTCAGGAGAGAAAGGTTTAAGCAAAGAAAATGCCCTGAAAGCATTAAGAGTTGCGGCCCATGATATTGGTGTTTTGTTCAGAAATGGCTTTTCTGTACCGAATGCATTGCCTGCATTTCATTCTAGGTTTATCAGTGATCTAAGGCCCTATGTCACCTTGAATCAATTAACCGGTTTTTGCTCACAAGGTTCTTTTGACAGCTGGACAGGGCCTTCCACCGAGTACCCGAATATCTCCCCTTTTCCAGTAGTACTCAGGGATTTTGCAGAAATTCGAAAGCATTCCGAATTATCTCCTGTTACAACAGAATTGGGGTTTGATATGGAAGATGAAGAAGCAATCAGTGCTGTTTCCATGAATGAGCTGGGTAATAATATGCTGGCACTGGAGATGTTATTAGCTCGTATTCTGACCCGTGAATTTAATAGCCGTGATCCGGCAGGTTTTTCCAGATCGGCAGAAGAAGTAGAGAATGAATTGTTAACGCTATACACCATATTGTATGGAGAAGCGTTTGACATGCCTGAAGGCAGTGAGGCTCGTAACCGCTTGCGTGCTGTTTTAAAGGACTGTGATGTAGCCGGTCAGGCAGCACGGGAGTTGTGTTATTGGTGCGAGACGGGTGAATACCCGGGGTGGGTGGAGCATGTTCAAAAAAGAGAAATACCTTCATGGGTGTACCCTCAGCCCATTCCCGAAGGACAAATGAAAACCTTTTTGGAAAAGCGTTTAAGTTTGCTGAAAAAAACGGGCTTTATGTGCAGCACCCAAGACCCTCACCCAAGGCTGGCGGCCTTCAGCAGCTGGTTTTTGTTGGTTCAGAGCAATTGCATGAAAACATTAGCTGTAGCAGAAGGGGTTATTCATCAGGGTGGCTAATGAGAGGTCGATGCTTTTTTGGTTGAGAGGAATATCACCTCACATCCTATCGGTTTCCTGACTTCTTATATAAAATAGCCCGCTTGCAATTTTATATAAGAAGTCAGGAATGTCTCCGCAGGAACTGAAATCAACGGTCTCACTGTCTCTGGTGTTTGTCTTCAGGATGTTTGGCCTGTTTATGGTACTGCCTGTTCTGGTCCTTTACTCTGAAGACCTGCAAGGGGCTACACCGGCTTTGGCTGGTTTTGCTATTGGTGCTTATGGGCTGACCCAGGCTGCACTGCAAATCCCCTTTGGCTGGATGTCAGACCGGTTCGGACGCAAACCGGTGATTATTGCCGGTATGATGATTTTTATGCTGGGCAGTCTGGTAGCCGCTCAGGCCGACTCGATCTACGGTGTGATTTTTGGTCGGATTCTTCAGGGAGCTGGTGCAGTAGCCGGAGCTATCACGGCTCTACTGGCTGATTTAACCCGTGAACAATATCGCACTCGAGCCATGGCGGTATTTGGTATCAGTATCGGTTTCTCCTTCTGCATTGCCATGTTATTGGGCCCTCTCTTTGCCGGCTGGTGGGGGCTGGGTGGTCTGTTTGGCAGCAATGCGGTCATGGCAGGTCTGGGTATTCTTATTCTTCTATTTATGGTGCCGACTCCGGTGGTTACCCGAACGGACCTGAACACCAAAGTCAGTATCAAAGATGTGGGTAATGTAGTTCGTAACCCTGAAATACTGAGACTGATGGCCGGTATTTTTACGCTTCATTTTATCCTGATGTCTTTGTTCGTTTTCCTGCCACAAATGCTGGAAGATACTATGGGTATCGCTCGGGAAAAGCATGGTTGGATCTATCTGACGGCTCTCTCAATCTCTTTTGTCATGATTGTACCGGTTATTATTTTCAGTGAAGCCAAGCGCCGTCTGAAGCAGTGTTTTGTCGGAGCTGTGACTGTGCTGCTGGCCGCTATTGCAGGTATGTGGCAAGTAGAGAGTGTTCTTTTGGGTATATTTCTCTTTTTTGCTGCATTCAATTTCCTGGAGGCTACACTGCCTTCTCTGGTCAGTAAGTTGTCGCCGGCAGGTACCCGGGGCACCTCCATGGGCGTTTACTCAACCAGCCAGTTCCTTGGCGCGGCATTGGGTGGAAGCCTTGGTGGATTGGCTCTTCAGTACTGGGGTGCGACCGGTGTCATGGTGGTTTGTGCAATCCCTACTGCACTATGGTGGTTATTGTCTGTTACCATGAAACAACCCCCCTATGTCAGCAGTATGGTGATGGCTCTTGATACTTCCATGAGCCTAGACGCCCGTACAATTGGCAGGGAACTGGCCATTATTCCAGGGGTTGAGGAAGTCACTGTCCTGGATAGTGAAAGAACCGCCTATCTTAAGGTGGATAGGAAAGTAGTGGATATGACCGCACTGCGTCAGTATGGCGAGTGCTGACATAAATGAATTTAACAGCCCAGAGTGGCTGGCACCCTTTTTCATCGCCTCAGGATATAAAAGGAAGTGAAAACGGGTTCATGGTAAAAAATACTGGAGAAACTGATGGCAACACGTGGTGTTAACAAAGTCATTTTGGTCGGCAATCTGGGTAATGATCCGGATGTCCGCTTTACCCCAAATGGCAGCGCCATTGCCAACTTGAGTGTGGCGACCAGTGAAACTTGGATGGATAAGAACACGCAGCAGCGTCAGGAAAAGACGGAATGGCACCGTGTTGCTATTTTTGGAAAGTTAGCTGAAATTGCCCAGCAATACCTGCGCAAGGGTTCCAAGGTATACATTGAAGGTAAGTTACAGACTCGGAAGTGGCAGGATCAGCAGGGGCAGGATCGCTACAGCACAGAGATCGTAGTAGACGGTTTCAGTGGTCAAATGCAAATGCTGGACGGCCGTCAAGATGGTATGGGCGCACCTGCCGGTGGTGGTGAGTTCCAGCCGAGAGCGGCACAACAGTCTGCTCCACAGCAGCAGTACAGTGCGCCTCAGCAACCCATGCAACAGCAGCAGGCTGCTCCAGCTGCAGCACCACAACAGCAGTACAGTGCGCCTCAGCAACAACCACGTTCTGCTGCAGCACCACAACAGCAACAGCAACAGCAACCGCCGCAGCAGCCTCAGGCTGCACCAGCGGGTGGCTTTGATGATTTTGACGACGATATTCCGTTCTAAGTTTTATCTTGGAATTGAATATGTTGGAAAGGCCGCTGAAATCAGCGGCCTTTTTTTTAATTCAGGCCAGTTAACACCAATACTCTGAAAGTGATCGTCCGTTCACTCATTGTTTATTCCCTTTCAGCGAGAGACAATATTGTTTGAGTAGAACAATACCGGGTGTCATCTCAGATGGATCGAGCCAGCCTGCGCAAGCAGTTACGTAGTAATCGTCAGTCTCTGTCGGCCGAGCAGCAACTAGATGCGGCTAAAAATGTATCCGTTGTCGTATGTGGTGGTGAGGCTTTTCGGCAGAGTCAGCATATAGCCCTGTATCTGGCCAGTGATGGTGAAATTGACCCCCGATATATTGCCGAAGCGATCTGGGAGCAGGACAAGTTTTGTTATCTGCCAGTACTGGATCAAGAAGACCATAACAAGATGTATTTTCAGCTCTACAGACCTAATACCCGACTGGTGAATAATCGTTATGGTATAGCGGAGCCTGAGTTGGACAGGGAGAAGATCGTCAAGGCTGAAGCTCTGGATTTGGTGCTTATGCCGCTGACCGGTTTTGATGAAAAAGGTCATCGCCTGGGGATGGGAGGAGGCTACTACGATAGAACTTTTGCCTTTCTGAAACAGGCCACAAAGCCGATGCTCATAGGGTTGGCGCACGAATGTCAGAGGGTAGAAGAGATTCCGGTGGCAGACTGGGATGTACCGATGAAGGGGGTTGCGACAGAGAAAACATTTTACGGTTAGCTTTCAGTAAGCCATTCCCTGGCCTACCAAAATCAGTCTTCAGATCAGTGCTGCAGTCGCTACGGTTGTCAAAACAGCTAAGACAAAGGTGGCTAACAGAAGGCTGATGGCATCAGGTTTGGGGCCAACCATTTTTTAGGTACTCCACATTATTTTAATTATTATTCATGGCTGTCTTGAACATTCGGAAGTAGTACAGGCCTTATGATTGAAAGTAATGCCTGGTCAACCTCCTGATCAACTGCAGTCAGTCATTGGGGTGCCATTAAATGCCGTTGTTATTACAAACGATATGGGCATTTGTTACTTTTTTGTTAAGCGTTGATGAATTTCGCATAAAGAGGGGTTGACTGCAAGCACCTGTCAGGTGAGGGCTGCATTCGTATGTTGGTATTGAGTCGTATGTCTCATTACGGGTTCTACACCTCAGTCACTCGCTACTGAAAGCATTGCAATTGTTTTCGTGCTTCTCTTGTCATTAAAGTACTGACTCTTTTCAGAACCGTTGTTTCCAGCTGCCAATAGTGCCAGTAGAGAGGCACACTGAGTGATTTTCCGGGCGTCATTTCAACCAGCTCATTATCAAGAAGATAAGGAGAAGCCTGCATTCTGGGGACAATACCGTAGGCTATACCACTTCTGGCGGCTTCCAGAATCGCTTCAACAGAAGGCAGAATGTGGGCTGGGAATTGGCCAGGTTCAAGTTGAAAGTACTTTTTCAGAAATCGATTCTGTAGTTCATCCTGACGACCAAAGTGAACAGTGGGTACCTTGGAAAAAGGTTCTTTGTGAAAGGTCTGGTAAAACTTAGGAGTGGCTACGGCGATATATTCCATATTGCCCAGAAACTCACAGTGGCAACCCTGAACGACTCTGGCAGATGAGGCCAGACAGCCCATGACTTCTCCTTTCTTCAGATACTCTGTGGTGACATCCTGATCGTTCACTGTCAGTTCGGTGAGAATTTCGTGCTCAAATAACCCTTTCAAAACAGCGGGCAACCAGGTGGCGAGGGAATCTGCATTGACAGCAAGCCGAACGGTTTGCCAGTTTACGGTCTTTTCTCCTGAAAGTGTTTCCATCAGCTGGCTTTCCAGAGACTGCACCTGCTGGGCATGGCGTAACAGCTGGCGACCTGCAGGGGAAGGCTTGACCGGGGAGCTCCTGATCAGCAAAGGCCGGCCCATTCTTTGCTCAAGGAGTTTGATCCTTTGGGACACCGCTGACTGGGTGATGGCAAGCACCTGTGCTGCTTTCTCAAAAGACCCATGGGTGATCACCGCTGCAAGGGCGTCCAGTAGTTTGTAGTCGAACATTTTGCTTAAGCCCGTTCATTAATTTTTCTAATGCTGTGTTAGCTATATGATTTTTATTAATGCGGAGCATTATTGTTTAATCAGTCCTCCAATGTCATTAGTCAGCGCTCATACATACTCCGTTTATCCTGAGCAAGTCGAAGGATACGGGTCATGCGGCTCAGTACGAACGGTATGGGGTATAACATCTGGCTGTAATAGAACACGTAAGAAAAGTAAGCCAGATACGGCCAATAGATTACGTCTGAATATAAAAAGAGAAAGGTAGATAATGCTGGAGATTTTTCTGAATGGGTTGTTACTGAGCGGCGGTTTAATCATAGCGATTGGCAGCCAGAATGCTTTTCTGCTGGCACAGGGGTTACGTCGGGAGTCGCCGATTCTGGTGGCCAGCATCTGTGCTATTTGTGATGTCTTGCTGATACTGGCTGGAGTGCTCGGGTTGGGTACTGTTATCCAGAGTAATGAAACACTGCTTGAGATAGCCCGATGGGCTGGAGTGATCTATCTGAGTGTATTTGGCCTGATGTCATTACGTCGCAGTTTTAAAACTGAACGTTTGAAGGCCGAAGGGCACACTCAAAAATCGGTCCGAACGGTGATTCTTACGACGCTGGCAGTCACTGTACTTAATCCTCACGTTTATCTGGATACGGTTATTTTGTTGGGCAGTATTGGTGCTCAATACGGTGATCAGCGTGGTTATTTTGTACTAGGGGCGGCGACCGCTTCAGTGATCTGGTTCTATGGTCTTGGGCTAGGTGCGGTGAAGCTGGCCCCCCTGTTATCTCGCCCAATGGCATGGAAAATCATCGATCTGGTGATTTGTCTGATCATGTGGAGTATGGCTTTCAGTCTGCTACAAATGGACTTTGTAAAAATTTTATAACGTTTATGTCTAAACAAATATGAGTCTTGCTGGCCTTTCATTAGCTATTTTGAAGATCATGTACTTTTTTAACTAATGGTTCCAGGTAAGCGCTGTCTGATTAAGTTTGGTGCGACAGTGCTAATACTCAAGGCTTTATATTAAGAAGAGGTTGATCCGATGAAGTTCAGGGTCATAAGCAGGATAATTCTGCTTTCACTCAGTTTGTTATCCTCACTGGCTTTTGCCAAAACGATCTCCGATAACCTGGTATTGGTTGTCTATGAAAGTAATGCCGAGGTAAATATGGTGCTGGCCTCGGCGGATAATCCGGGGAAAGTGCTAGCCAGTTCTGTGGCTTCTCCCGTCCATGTCAGTTATAGCCAGTCACCCGGTGAGGAAGACTTCTTTGAAGCTTCGGTCTCCGGTACGGGTCATCCGGGATCTCTGGCAGGCCGTGATTCAGAGACCATTCTGTTTGCCAATGCTCTGGATAACCTTAGAAAGTCTACCCGTTTTCATTGGCCTGATCTGAAAGATGACGACAGAATCCGGCTTAATGCTGTCTTTGTCGGTATAGCCGGATTTAACGAGAATCAGGAAAAAACGCTCCAGGTTGATGGCAAGGCCATGACCAAAGGGCAGTATATCCGCAAGAACATGAAGAAAGTGCTGAATCTCCGTCATTTCATAACGCCTATAGATAAACTGGTACAAATAGATTCTGATACCCGACTCATAGGCAAGCTGGCCAAGCAGAAAGCGGGTGAAGAAAGTGAACTGAGAGATTTGGACTTTATTCAGCTGTCAACTTATGCCATAGGCCACAAGATTCGGGACGGCATACTGCAGGATGACAGGGTTACCTATAACAGTGAAGGTGGCGATTTTCAGTTCGGAATCAAAATCCAGGAGGGTTTCCTTAACCAGCTACCAGACTCTTGCACAGCCAGTGATTTTGACAGACTGGATCTAAAGCATATCCCCGCTCTGAAAGCTATGAATGCTATGCCCACGGTCGATGTTTATGAGCAGGTGCCTAAAGATGACTACTTGTTTTACCCAAATCTTGGGTATAGCGAAGTGGAGCAGGCTCGTTTGAATAAAGCCTTACCCAGGAGAGCGTATGATCATTTGTTTGTCCGCCTGAAAACCAAAAAGAACGAAGCAGGTTATCTGGGCTTTTGGGTTTTGCAGCAAAATACTGTGCCTGAAGGCGTCACAGAAAGTGATTGGATTGATGGACAAACAACGTTAAACGAGTGTGCAAAGGCTACGTTTATTCCAGCTATCAAAAGGGTGGTAGAAGGTCTGGGTGAAGAAGGTATCGGCAAGAATCAGAAGGGCGCTAATGTGCCTCTCTTTATGGTGGGAGAGTTCCCGGTAGGACAGGTTTTACGTTTGAGAGACGCTCTAAACGAAACATTAAGCGAAGAAGATCTGAAGCGTATTGTCTGGATGAAGCCGCTGCATTACAGACAGTTTCTGGCTACAGCAGGTATCAAGTTGCTGAAGAAAAATGGTTTTAAGCCAAAGCAAAGAAAAGCTAAAGAGGATAACTCTTAATCCTGAGTTTAAGCGGGTGTAAAAAAGAGGCTGAGTTATCAGTCAGCCTCTTCTAATTTACTCGCTCAAGCGGTTGCGTAACATGGCCAGAGCCGCATTGCCGGTCAGGGCATTCTGCTCCTGGCTGGCTTTCTGTCCGAACCCGATGTACTCCAGGTCTTCCTGGGGCAGTTCTTCCAGGAAACGACTGGGGCTGGTATCAATGATTTCACCGTATTGTTTTCGCTGTCCTGCCAGTGTCATCGTTAGTGTCTTTCTGGCACGAGTAATACCGACATAAGTCAGGCGGCGCTCTTCTTCAATATTATCTTCTTCAATACTGGTACGGTGAGGCAGAAGATCTTCCTCCATCCCCATCATGAAAACATAAGGATACTCCAGCCCTTTGGAAGCATGAAGGGTTAGTAGCTGTACTTTGTCGTTGTCTTCTTCCTCTGCCTGCCGTTCCATCATGTCCCTGAGAATCAGTCGGGCAATGGCATCTTCTACTGTTCCATCTTCATCTCCTCTTTCCAGAGTCTTTTGAAGAGAGTCGATGAGGAAGGAGACATTGCCCATTCTTTTCTCAGCACCTGCAGGCGTAGCAGTGGTTTGCATCAGCCAGTTTTCGTAGCCGCAGTCGCTAATCATTTCTCTGATCGCAGCAATGGGATCATCACCTGTCTGGCAGCGGCGGGACACAGAATCCATCCACTCGGTAAAGCTGCGTAATTTTTCCACATACTTGGAAGATAAATCTTCCTGAAGCCCCATTTCCTGTGAGGCAGCGTACAGACTCAGATTGTGAGTACCTGCGTAATTGCCCAGTTTTTCCAGAGTTGAAGGGCCTATCTCCCTGCGAGGGACATTGACGACACGTAGAAATGCATTGTCATCATCCTGGTTTACCAGCAATCTGAGGTAAGCCATGATGTCCTTGACTTCCGCACGGGAGAAAAATGATGTGCCACCATTGATATGGTAAGGAATCTGGTGGTGTTGCAGTTTCATTTCCAGCAAGCGAGACTGGAAATTGCCACGATAAAGCACCGCATAATCTTTCCAGTGGGTGTCGTTCTTCAACTTTTGGGTCAGAATTTCGGTAGCGATGCGTTCGCATTCCATTTCATCATTACGACAACGAATAACCCGGATAATGTCACCCATACCCAATTCACTCCAAAGCGTTTTTTCAAACACGTGAGGGTTATTGGCAATGAGAGTATTGGCTGCTTTCAGGATTCGGCTGGTTGAGCGGTAATTCTGTTCGAGCTTGATCACCCTTAGGGAAGGGTAATCTTTTTTCAGTAATGCCAGGTTTTCAGGGCGAGCACCACGCCAGGCGTAAATAGACTGATCATCGTCACCTACAACCGTTAGCTTGCCCCGGTCACCCACCAGCCGGCTGATCAACTCATACTGGGCTCCATTGGTATCCTGATATTCGTCGACCAGGACATAGTGGGTTTTGTTCTGCCATCGCTCGAGCACTTCCGGGTGTTCTCGAAACAGCATAACCGGCTGTAAAATAAGGTCATCAAAATCGACGGCATTATAGGCTTTTAAAGTACGGTTATAGTGCTCGTAAACCCGGGCCGCCAACTGTTCATTAGGTTGGCGAGCATTTTCCAGTGCCTGACGCGGTGGAATCAGATCATTCTTCCAGCTGGAAATAATATGCTGGACCGTATCAACGCTCTCTTCATCTGACCCCATTTCTCTCTGCATCAGCTCACCAATCAGAGCGTGAGCGTCCTGGGCATCAAAAATGGAAAAGCCCGGCTTATAACCCAGTGTCTTATATTCCTTGCGGATCAGATTAAGGCCCAGATTATGGAAAGTCGAAACGGTCAAACCGTGAGAGGCTCTGCCCTTGACCAGTTTTCCGACACGCTCTTTCATTTCTCGTGCGGCTTTGTTGGTAAAAGTCACAGCAATGATATTGCGGGCATTAATACCACATTCCTGAATCAGATAGGCAATTTTGGTTGTGATAACGCTGGTTTTGCCACTGCCGGCACCTGCCAGAACCAGCAAGGGGGTATCAATATACTTTACGGCTTCGGCTTGTCGGTCGTTGAGTTTGTGCACGGGGTGGTTTCAATGTCTTGAGCTGAGAGAGCCAGTATATCAGGAATCTCTTTCTGGCTTCGCCTACTTGCAGAAACGAATGACTGATCAATACTGAATACACATTTAATTAATAATAAAGGATCATTATGCTTCAGGTGAGCCAGATCGTTGCCAGCAGGTTATTGCGTTGTTTGGTTTTGATGACAACCATAATGGCGTTATTTCCAAAATCCAGTTTGGCTATTGAGACTCAACAGGGGGAAGTAAGCAGTGCGCCCTATCAAGTCAATAATCCGTTTGGCAACGAAGTGTTCAGTTTCAGTTTCCAGGAAAATGGAGGCCTTTCCATCTCCATTCCTCCTGAAATGTCTCCGGCAGGAACAACAGAAACCGCTCCTATTGTTCTTCAGGGGATATTTTCAACGAGCTTGCTGACATTGTATCAGGGGCTCGCTTCCTCAAACTTCAGCGCCTTCTCTCTATTATCTACTGATCTCTATCTGGCATTGATTGTGGCTGCATTTGTTATGGCAAATGATCAGCCTGCTTCTGTTATGGCAAATGATCAGCCTGCTTCTGTTATGGCAAATGATCAGCCTGCTTCTGGTTCAGTGTCTTCAGCAGACTTTAACAATGCTATGTCGAGTTACACGCTTTCAAACCAATTAGATGTAAGCAGTATGAATAGTCATGGCGATGTTCTCCATACAATAACCTTAACCCTATATCCTCTTATGATGAATTTAGATTCAATAAAGGTCACGTTATCGGATTGGAATCGAAAGACAATCCGGGTGGTAGTCAGCGTAGGGGGAACGGATCTGACCTACTACATAAAAAGACCCAATGATGATCTGGATAGGTTATTAGCTCTTCTCTCTGATCACAGGAAACCCGAGAACAGAGATCGTGGGCCTGATGAAGACCCTGATCCGGATATGGGTATGGATTCAGGCTGTGGATCCTGTTTTTGGTCTCTGTGTTGTTGGTGTTGTAACTGGGGAAGTAGCTCAGAATCAAAGCCTATCAATCAGGGCAGTATCCAATACGGTTCCAATCAGCAACGGGTTGTTAAGGCTATTCCTGAACTGGAACTCATGCCTTCGACAATGTTTTCAGATCCGTTCAAGGCCGTGGCGAATAAGACGGGGCACTTTTATGTAAATGAAATGCTTCCGGTAAAAAATGTGGCAGTTTTTCAGCTGATGTTTCCTGAAGCAGTGAGTGCCTGGTAGCAAAACTACCAGGCTCCCATATGAGTTATATACCCATGCAGTTGGCATAGTAGCTGGTGGTTGCAGGCCAGTCGGAGAAAATCCCCAGAACACCCACATCCATGGCCAGAACATCAATGACTGTCATCATGTCGCCGTCATTGTTGATAACACTCTGACTGTAACCCTCAGGAGGATTCTGGCCATTCAGAGTTTGATAGTACCAGCCACCACCGTTAGTCAGTGGGCCAGAACGCTCAACGGTCCAGGTGATGATATCCAGTCCGGCTTCTTTGGCGGACAAGGCGTAAAGAGAAGGAACGATCTGTCCGTCTTCAACATCCAGCAACATCCACATCGGTGGAGCAATGATCTGTACACCACGCGCGGCCAGTTCTTCCATGGAAGGAGACCAGGTTTCCGGCTTACGATGGTTAAAGGCCGGGTTATCGTAGCGACCATCCAGGAAGACCGCTTGACGGCCAAAACGTGGGTTATTGTCAATCCAGTACTCTACGTCCTGCTTATTAAACGACTGAGGCCATACTTTCCGTGGGGAAACGCCTTCTTCACGGTATTCGTTGATCAGCTTCTGGGCATAGTCTTGCTGGCTGAAGCCGTCGAAGGGCATAGACATACTGGGGGATTTGAGTTCGGGTGTCATTTTTACACCCAGCTTTTTGAACAACTGAATACTTTCCCTGTGGGTCATCAGAGTGCCACGGCTGGCGTAGAGGTCGGTTCTCCAGTTGGCCGTGCCGTCCAGGTATTCGGCAACGGTTTTGGCCTTTGGATTAAAGGCATCCATTTTCCCTTTCAGGGTTTTGAACTGTTCCAAAGTAATATCACTGGTGCAGCATTTGGCTGAAGCCGGCTCAAGCAGATTACCTTCTTCGTCGAAAGTGGCAGCCTTGAAAGGCTCCGAGCACTGTTGAGCTAGTTCCGTTTCCAGAATATTAGTGGTGGTATGAAGGTCGCATTGAGAGTGACGACACACCAGCTCCTTGTCTTGAGTAAAGGTTACATCACACTCCAGAATTCCAGCGCCCATTCTGGCTGCCGCTTCATAGGACTCTCGGGTATGTTCAGGGAACTGCATAGGAGCGCCCCTGTGACCGATGGAGAAGTCAGACTTCCTGAACTTTCTAATTTGGGTGCAGGCTTTAAGCGTCTCTTTTAACGAACCCGCGTCCATATCATCAACCAGGTAGTAAGGTCTTGGCCCCAGTTGAATGGATGGCTTTTGGTTGCCCCAGAGGTAGTTGAAAGAAACGTGGTCACTGTTGGCATTGCTCAGTGTAGGCAGTGCCAGAAAGAGCAGGGCAATGAATCGGTGCATACTCAATTCCTTTTGTTTTTATGGGATATCTGATCTTAGGAAGACGTTGTTGCTTTTTTGTGAAGATAAAATGAACAATTCAAGAGGGGGGCGAAGGTGGAAGCGTGAGGGTTTTCTCCACGGCATTTTTCAGTAAGAACTCAGAGATTAATGTTGAGCGCTGGTCCATCGCGGATTGTGCTTTCGATATGATTTTTGACGGTCATGTGAATTATTCGCAATGTCGATACAGGACTTGTTTTATTGATTGTTTCATCGATTGTTTCATCATGAGGTGTTCGCAAAAAAAAACGTGTTGGCTCCATAGTTTTCAAAAAATTGGTCTATACCAAAATGTTTTACAGATGACTTTTCAGTCTCGATACATGCAGGTAGTGTATGAAAACAAGTGAGCTAATAGCGAAAGAAAAAAACCTGGAAAACCCTTATCTGTTATTAACTCCGGGGCCTCTTTCTACGTCAGCCAGTGTCCGTGAAGCTATGTTACGTGACTGGTGCACCTGGGATGATGATTACAATCTGGGAGTGGTTGAAGAGATCCGCAGCCAACTGATCAAACTGGCTTCGGATACAGAGGACTATACCGCTGTGCTCATGCAGGGAAGTGGTACTGCATCGGTCGAGGCAACCATTGGGTCGGTGATCTCTGACGAAGGGAAATTACTTGTGATCAATAATGGTGCCTATGGTGCCCGAATTGCCCTGATTGCAGAGTACTTGCAGATACCTTTAAGTGTTCTGAAGTGTGACGAGGTTAACCCTCCGACTCCGGAAGAAGTCGAGCAGATATTGCTTGAAGATAAAGCTATTACCCATGTCGCCATTGTGCACTGCGAAACCACAACCGGAATGCTCAATCCAATTGAAGCAGTGGCACCTGTGGTCAAAAAACACGACTGCATTCTGATTATTGATGCCATGAGCAGTTTTGGCGGTGTTCCTATTGACCTTGCCGGGCTGGGTATAGATTTTCTGATTAGTTCCGCCAACAAATGCATTCAGGGGGTTCCTGGTTTTGGTTTTGTCATAGCCCGTCGCAATGTTTTGTCCCAATGCAAAGGCCAGGCCCGATCACTGACTCTGGATCTGTATGATCAATGGCAGTGTATGGACAAGAATCATGGTAAATGGCGTTTTACATCCCCCACACACACGGTAAGGGCTTTCCATCAAGCACTGGCGGAGTTGAGTGAAGAAGGAGGCATTGCTGCCCGTCATAAGCGTTATTGCGCCAATCAGAGCTTGCTGGTGCAGGGTATGAATGAACTGGGGTTCAAGTGCCTGTTAGACAATAAACTGCACTCTCCGTTTATCACCTCCTTCCGCTCACCAGAACATCCGGATTATGAATTCCGTCGTTTTTATGAGCAGCTGAAGGCAAAAGGTTTCGTCATCTATCCCGGTAAAGTGTCTGAAGCAGACTGTTTCAGAATCGGCAATATCGGGGAAGTGTATCCGGAAGACATCGGTCGATTAATTAAAGCGGTTTCTGAAAGTATGTACTGGCAGGAGTGCTGATGTCATGGACGGTGTAACAGGCTTCCTTCATTCAGAAGGTGACATCAATACCACGGAAGAGCGAACGCGTTGGCAAAATCAGTTGGCTCATCCCCGGACTGAAGCAATGCTGGAAGAAGATGCACGTTACTTTCTGCATCAGTCCATGTCTACACCCTGTCTGGATGTCCTTGAAAAAGCCGACGGTATTTATATTGAAGATGCCCGTGGCCACCGATACATGGACTTCCATGGTAATAATGTTCATCAGCTCGGATATGGCCATCCACAGGTTGTGGAGAGTATTAAGAAGCAGCTGGATACACTGCCATTTTCACCTAGACGCTTTACTCATCAGGTGGCGATTGACTGTGCCAGAAAGCTGGGGAATATCTGTGGTGGTGATCTCAACCGTGTGCTGTTTGCACCCGGTGGAACCGCTGTCATTGGCATGGCTCTGAAGCTGGCCAGGGTCGTCACAGGCAATCATAAAATCATTTCCCTGTGGGACTCTTTTCATGGTGCTTCACTGGATGCTATCGGAGTAGGAGGCGAAGCCTGTTTTCGTGAAAGTATGGGGCCGCTTATGCCGGGTGTTGAACGTATTCCACCTGCGGTCAGCTATCGTGGCATCTGGCCAAGAGAAGATGGTAGCGATGTTCATTATGCAGACTATCTGGAATATGTGATTGAAAAAGAAGGGGGTGTAGGGGCTTTTATTGCCGAAACGGTTCGCAATACCGATGTGCAGATTCCCAGTCAGGCGTATTGGCAGCGTGTTCGGGAAATCTGTGACACACACAATGTATTACTGATCATGGATGAAATTCCCAATGGTATGGGGCGCAGCGGAGAATGGTTTACTTATCAGAGATTTGGCATTACCCCGGATATTCTTTGCATAGGCAAAGGCCTGGGCGGAGGTATAATTCCAATGGCAGCCATGATTACCCGCGATGAATTCAATGTTGCACAACATATTTCTCTGGGGCACTACACCCATGAGAAGAGTCCGGTGGGTTGTGCTGCTGCGCTGGCGACTATCGAGGCGATTGAGCAGGATCATCTGTTGGATAAAGTCAGGGCTGATGAACCGTATGTCCGCAATCGACTGGAAAATATGAAGTCCAGATACGAACTGATGGGTGACATAAGAGGAATTGGCTTACTCTGGGGGGTAGAGTTGGTCACATGTCGTCAGTCTAAAGAAAGAGCTACCCGGGAGGCCGAAAAAATACTCTACCGCTGTCTTGAATTAGGTTTAAGTTTCAAGGTCTCTCAGGGTAATGTTTTGCAGTTAAGTCCACCGCTGACTATTGACCGCAATGAGCTGATGAGGGCACTGGATATCGTTGAGCTGGCTATTTCGGAAATAAGCGCTGCATGACTGTTTATCTGCTAAACCTTACAAGGTGTGAAAATATCTTCGCTCTGTGAGGTGGTAATGAAATACGCTCCCCTCTTGCTGGCAGCCATGATCCCTGCACTGGCCAATGCCGTTCCTCTGCCAGAAACCATGGCCCCTGATTTCGAAACCTCAGCAGTGCTGCCTGACCAGGATAAGCCGGAAGGCAGGATTGTCGACAACTTCAAGTTATCCTCTTTGCTCGGAAAAAATCGGGTGCTGTTGCTCAGCTACCCAAAAAACTGCACTTTCATCTGCCCTACCGAGTTGATTGCCATCAAGAATAAACTGGATCAGTTTCAGGAGCTGGGTTACGAAGTCCTGGTTCTATCGACTGACGAGGCTTCTATGGCTAAAGACAAAGAAGCCTCTCACCAAGCTTGGCGGCTGAAGCCTGACAAAGCAGGAGAGGGCAGTAAAGACACTCCCATTGGGATTGGTAATGCTGACTTTATTATGCTTTCGGACCCACAGGGCAAGATACTGAAACAGTACGGAATACAAAATGAAGACGGGTTGGCATTCAGAGCCACTTTTTATATTGGAATAGAGGGTAAAGTCAGAATCTCAGACGTCCAGAGCAACAGTATTGGTCGGGATGTCGATGAGATTTTGCGAAAAGCGGCTGCCGTGAAGTTTGTAGAAGAAAATGAAGGTCTGGTGACACCAGAAGGCTGGCAACCCGGGGATACAGGTATGAAACCTGATCATCAGGGTGTGAGAAAGCAATTAAAGAATAAACAGCCATAAGCGGAAAATTTGGCTCATCGAAAGATGAAACTGGCTACAGGCACTGGCATTTTCGTCAGTCCAGTGGTTTCTGGTTTGTCAGAGGTGTTGCTTAATGAGCACGAATCAAATCAGAGTTTTCATATACTGCCTTGGAGTAATACCAAACTGTTGTCGAAACCTTTGACTGAAACGGCTTTCAGACTGATATCCACATTGCAAAGCCAGATCCAACTGAGAGTATGTGCGCTGTTGCATTAAATTCAGGCTGTAGGTCATACGTACTTCGGCCAATATATCTCGAAAAGAAGTGGCTTCTCTGGTTAGGTGACGTGCCAGAGTGGCTTTACTGACTCCTAGAGAACGGCTACAACTTTCCAGTGAGTGGGGTCCTGCCGGATTATTGGAAAGGTGTCGTGCAAGGCGCTCTCGGGTTGTCATACCGGTGTCTGGAAATAGAAGTGGCAAGCCACCTTCTTCCCATAATTGTTGATAAAAGGCCTGCAAGATATGCCTTTGCACAGCCTTGCTGTATGGCGTAGCCGTTATGCTCTGGAGTTGCTGCCATAGCATCAGTAATGAAGGGCTTGGGGAAAAGTCTGGTGTTTTACCCAGAGCCTTTCTGGAAGGCGCAGTGGCATTGATCAAGTGTTCATCGGGAGGCTCAAGAAAAGCGATCTGCATTGAATGAAAAGGGTTTCGAGTCGGCTCATTTACGAAAGTGAGTGATTCGTTCGACGAAGTGATAAGCCAGTTTTTTTGATGAAAACTCAGGTTGTCCTGATGCCATTTCAGCACCTTGTGCCCCGTCATTACAGAGAAAATACTGGGGGTGTAAATGGATACATTTCGCAATCGTTGGGGTTGAGTGCCCCGGTAATGATGAATACGAATCAGGTCTTCCATTTACACCTCGTGATACCTTTCAGGAGCTTCTTGAATTTAACGTGTATAGGTTGCCGTCAAAGTGGCTTTGTCGATCGCCAGGCTGTTCAGGGTATATCCTACAACGGCAGGGGGGGTATCTGCAGGTAAATCAATCTGGGCTTTAGGCAGAGCCCAGACCGTAAACTGATAACGGTGCATACCATGTCCTTCAGGAGGGCATGCACCACCAAAACCCGCTTTTCCATAATCTGTTTGTGTTTCCAGTGCTGCTTTGATGTTACCTGATGCACCTCTTGGCAGGGCATTAGTTGTGGCTGGAACATTCAGAACAACCCAGTGCCACCATCCACTGCCGGTGGGCGCATCCGGATCATAAGCGGTGATGGCAAAGCTCTTGGTTCCAGCAGGCGCCTGCTTCCAGGTTAACTGAGGTGAAACATTGGCTCCATCGCACCCCATTCCTGAGAATTCAAACGTTTTGGCCATGGGGTGGCCTTCCTGAATATCCTGACTGGTGACTTCAAAAGCCTGGGCATTGAGAGTCATGGCAACAGCAAGAGCGGGTAAAGCGTGAGTGAGTTTCATCAAGGTGTTTCTTCTCGATAACAGGGATAGATTTATCGTAGAAAGAAAGGGAATTGAAAAGTGGACAGAAATACTCAATATGGTTTTCTTTTTTGCTTATATTGAGTTTTTCTGTGTTATTTTTGAGGAGGGCTTATCCCGGCTCTCGATCCAGCTTCCTATAATGAACGGCTTCAGCAAGGTGTTTTTGCTGTATGTCCTGTTCTTCATCCAGATCGGCCAGAGTTCTGGCTACTCTCAGTATTCGGTGTACGGCTCTGGCAGAATAACCGAGCTTGTCACAAAGTCGGGTCATGAAGGCCTGTGCCTGTTTATCCAGTGGGCAGAATTCATTCATTTCACTGGGCGATAGCCTTGCGTTGGGTTTCCCTTGTCTTTGTTGCTGGCGATGCCTTGCCTTGATGACCTGATTGCGGATATTTTTTGATGAAAATTGGGCGTCTTCCGGCTCACTCTTAAACAGCCTTTCGGTCTTCTGACTGGCGACTTCTATCTGCAAATCAATACGGTCCAATAAAGGGCCTGACAGCTTTCTTTTATAACGTCTGACCTGTTCAGCTGAACACTGACAGGCTTTTTGGGGGTCACCCAGATAACCACAGGGGCAGGGATTCATGGCGGCAATGAGTTGAAAACCTGCCGGGAAGCTAGCCTGGCCTTTCGAACGGGAAATAACCACTTCTCCAGTTTCCAGAGGTTCTCTCAACACTTCCAAAGCGACCTTTTGAAATTCGGGTAACTCATCCAGAAACAGAACACCGTTATGAGCATAAGAAATCTCCCCGGGTCGCGGTTGGCTGCCACCCCCGACAAGCGCTACGGCAGAAGCTGTGTGATGAGGGTTCCGAAAAGGACGCTGCTTCCATGAAGGGGACTGACTGTAGGATGACAGCGTGTGTATAGCGGCTACTTCCAATGCTTCATGATCATCCATCTCGGGAAGAATGCCAGGCAGGCGACTGGCCAGCATGGTTTTACCGGTTCCGGGAGGTCCATAAAAAATCAGGTGATGGCCGCCCGCTGCAGCAGTCATCAAGCCCCGCTTTGCCTGTTGTTGTCCCTTCACATCTAATAGATCCGGGTAGGTGGCAGGGCTCTCATTTTTACTGCAAACCACTTCTGACAGTGTTTCGTTTTGGGTGAGGTGTGAGCAAACTCTGAGCAGATCTCTGGCTCCCAGCACTTTTGCATCGGGGCACAAGGCCGCTGTTTCGGCATTCATTTCCGGAAGAATCAGTGTATGAGCCGCCTGGCTGCAGGCAATGGAGGCTGGCAATGAGCCGGTGATGGGTCTTAGCTCTCCTGATAAAGCCAGCTCTCCCAGAAATTCGTAACCTGCTAAAGACTCAGGCTTAAGCTGACCGGATGCGGCAAGAATGCCCAGAGCGATGGGGAGGTCAAAGCGACCACCTTCCTTTGGAAGGTCAGCGGGTGCCAGATTGACAGTTATCCGGGAAACCGGAAATTCAAAACCACTGTTCAGGATTGCGCTTCTTACCCTGTCCTTACTCTCGCGCACAGCCGCTTCTGGAAGACCCACCATATTCAATGCCGGCAAGCCTGCCGAAAGGTGAACTTCAACTGATACAGCGGGCGCATTCAGCCCGGTTTTGGCTCGGGTTTGAACGACCGCTAGCCGCGACATAAAACTACCTTCTTTTTGTACTTGGGTTCTTATTCTGATTGGTAACCCTGTATGGAATACCAGTAAAAGCTGAAGGGTTGAGGATAGCAGTGATTTAGAAAAGTGTTGCAGGCGTTGTCGGCCAGCAGAATGCTGACCGACTTTGAAATCAGTTAACGATTTTCCAGGAGCCATCTTCCTGAAGGCAGGCTTGTCCCCATGCGTCTTCAGTCTTTCCGCCCACGGTAATGGACTGCTGAAATTCACGGCAAACCAGGCCGCTTGAAGCACTTTTGCCTTCTTTGGTGGTGACAACATAGCCTGAAGCATCATCTTCTTCCCAGATGATCTTTTCACCTACCGGAGCCGTAGTTGCTTTGATTTGGGCTTCTTCGTGAGCACGTTGTGCAGCTTCATTGATGTTGTCGAGAATTTTCAGGGTGATGGCAGTGAAGGCCATCCACTTGAAGGCGTCGTTATCGTCATGGTAGCGACCGTAGCCATAGTATGAATTACCAAAGGTTCTGACGACGACAATATTATTCCTGATGACTCTTTTCCTGGGAGCGACAACCACCCGATTGTTTTTTATTACTTTTGGGCCGCCCCAGCGATCATCGCGGCGATCTTCACGGTTGTCCTGACGATCATCGCGGCGGTCTTCGCGGTTGTCCTGACGATCATCATGACGGTCTTCACGGTTGTCCTGACGATCATCGCGTCGGTCTTCACGATTGTCCTGGCGGTCGTCGCGACGATCTTCACGGACTTCGTCCCGACCATTATCCTGCCAGCCAGCGTGTACGATGGTTGAGACGGGTGAAAAGGCAGTGAGTAAAAATAAAAACGTGAATAGTCGTTTTGTCATACGGGTTCTCTCCAATTGGGTCTGGTGCTAAAGGGCACCAGATCCGGAAGGTTTACAGTGGGGCTGCATTACCAGTTATCCCTTCTGTCATCCCTTCGGTCTTCACGGTTATCCTGTCGATCATCTCTACGATCCCCACGGTTATCCTGGCGATCATCTCTGCGGTCTTCGCGGTTATCCTGACGGTCATCCCTGCGGTCTCCGCGGTTATCCTGACGATCGTCTCTGCGATCTTCACGGTTATCCTGGCGATCATCCCGCCGATCTTCTCTTCTGTCGTTTCCAGGCAAGGCATGAGCCAGATTTGCCATAGGAGCAATGGCCACATATGACAGCAGAGCAGTGCAGAGAAACTTCTTCATTCTTTATCGACTCGGTATCAAATAGCCCTTCGGGCTTTGGAACTCAGTTCATTCTTATTGCTGTGTAAAGAACAGCCCGGTTAAGAGCCGTGCCGTTCTTTAAAGCAGCCTGTTGATCAGGCTGCTTTACCCCAGAGCAGTACGCTGGCCTGCACGCGACCGGTACCTTCGGTGTCGTAGTAAAATCTTACTTTCTCAATGGCTCTTGCCTTGCCAGGCAGGTCAATGACACGGGAGCTTCCGCCTTTTCTGACTTTGCTTCGAATAGCCACTTCACGGTTCTGGCCATTCTTGTAGTGAACAACCACTTTGTTGAAGTCAACATCAGCGCCTTTGACTTTGAACTGGATACGCTTGAAAACGCCGTCTCTCAGGCCAACGCGAATAGTGTCTACTTCTGCACGACGACTGACTTTTCTCTCGCCCAGCAGTTCCCAACCACTGGCAAGTGCTGTCTGGGTGAAGCCGGACATGATCATGGTGACGAGCAAAGTAATAATTGAAAGCGAGCGCTTCATAGTGATGGTTCTCCCAATATTCTCACTATTTGTCCTTGATGCCAGGTTCTGTTGAAAGGGGTCTGGCAAAAGCAATTGTGCCTTTTTGAGGCGATTATCTTAATTTGCAGCGCAATGCTATAGACAAGGAGTGAGTAGCTCTATAGGGAAAACTACCGAGGGAATTAATCACGAGTCGTATGTAAGTCATTGATCTTATTGGTATTATTTTCAAGCGAAAACTGTCAGCAGAAAGTAAAAGTGTTTGATTGGAACCACCGGGAAACATCACATACTCATGTTGGAATATATTTTTCCCTACTTTTTGTTGGACGACATTAGAAGTCTGATGAGCACTTTTCTGAATAGCTATGAGGAACCATCACAAAGGGGCTGGATGTTCGGGTGGAGTGGCTGTGAGGGTATCTGGATATTGCTCTTTAAGGCTGTCCCAGGCAATGCCTATACCCCGACGCTCAGACTCGGAGGGTGCGCTCTTATCGAGCATATCTTCAATAATGTTCAGGTTACGATCGACATATACATTGAATCTGGCTTTGAGTGCGTCTTCTGTCGTCTGCATTAAGCAGCCTTCATCAAAGTAGCCAGTAGCGACGACGTCTTTTGCTTTAATGCTGTGCAGACAGTCTTTTAAAGAGGTGTTGATTTCTTTGGCAGAAGCGTCAGGTTTATCGACAGGCAAGGTTTCTCTCTGGTCAAAGGCACTGTCTTCTCGTTTAACTAAAAGACGGTAGTAGTTGTTACGGAGCAGTTTTTGCTGGAGAAAACTGAGAGTTTGCCCCTCTTCAATGGAGTTCACGTCAATAAAATGAATGCCTTCTTTTTCAGAAAAGTGATCCAGCATTTACGCTTGAGCATTAATCACACGATAGGCTTCAGGCGTCCAGAAACGTTTGGCAAATCCGGTCTGCATATCAATGAGCAATATGGAGACTGTTTTTCCCTGAGCTAACAGAGCGTCAATAGTAGCAATTGAAGTTTTCAGATCAGCAGAGCAGTGACCTGATATTAAAACCAGCACTAAAGCGGCCAACCATCGAAATGTCATTTTCTAAACCATTGGATGAGCAATACTCGCGCTGAAGTCACACCTTTCGTAGTACTTATGGCAGCGACAGGCTTGAATGTTCATTCATGTTGAGAGAAAAACGGTTAGCCAAAATAGCCTTTGTTTGAGGGGTATTCAGAAGGGGTATGTCTGAAAAGTGTTTGGGGAGAGTAACGTACAGTAAGAGCCGTCGCCCTTAAAAAGAGCCGCCGCCCTTAAAAAGAGCGGACTGTGTAGTCAGCAGCAGGTGTCAGATTTTTCAGTTTTCTCTAGCTCGGCTACTTTCTTTTCAAGAGCTTCCAGTCTTTCCCGGGTATGTTTCAATACAGCTACCTGGGTATCAAACTCATCACGAGTGACCAGTTCAAATTTGGCCAGAGCACTGCCGACCAGAGCCTTGATATTGTGTTCAATATCTTCCCGGGTCTGACTCTTTTGCCCACCTAAAACCTGACCTGCTTTGCCGGCAATACTACCGATAAGAGAGGCTTTATCGATCATCGATTATTCCTGCCATTACTTAAACAGCCGCAAAGCCTTTAGCTCGTGTAGCCGCTGTGATTGAAATCAGGCGATTATGATACCACAAACAGATGATGAACCATTGCACTAAAAAAGTGCATGATTTGAGTGCATGAAGCGAAATGAGTGCGCTTTGTTGGTGCGGAGAATGGGATGCGTGAACGGGTTTCCGGTTTTCAAACGACATGAGCCTTACTGGCAAGCGTTTTTCGGAAATTGGCACAGTGCCTGCATGTAAGCCATCAAAGTCAGTTGAGAAATAGGAGCCTGCCGAACTCGAGACAATTTCGGCCTGAAATCCAGAAAGAGCGGCCAGTTTTTCCGTTGAATTTGATTAAATAGGTTAACTATTCTCACAAATCCAACGAAAAAACTGACTCGCTCTACTGAATTTCAAGCTCGAAAGCTCAAGTCCGACAGGCTCCATGTCAACTGATTACTTAAGGCTGGGGAGCCGATCACAATGATAATGTCCGGACATTCCCTGCAGGCCAACAGGCAACACTCAGGAGAGCTTTTATGAAGTTGGTATCAGCCATCATTAAGCCATTCAAACTGGACGACGTGCGAGAAGCTCTGTCCGAGATTGGTGTCCAGGGTATCACTGTGACCGAAGTGAAAGGGTTCGGTCGTCAAAAGGGCCATACAGAACTCTACCGTGGCGCTGAATACGTGGTTGATTTTCTGCCTAAGGTGAAGTTAGAAGTCGGCATTTCCGATGACTTGCTGGATCAAGTGATAGAGTCGATTTCTAAAGCTGCCAATACAGGAAAGATTGGTGACGGAAAGATCTTCGTTACCACACTGGAGCAGGCTATTCGGATCAGAACCGGAGAAACCGGCGAAGACGCTATCTAAGACGGATAGGTAAGAGACCATAGTCAGGAAGTCCATGGTTCTCAGGGTACATGCACAACAATAAATAAAACTTGTCGTTTAGCTCAGGTACCCCAAAAAAACTGAGTGCGGCATTCAAAAAATAAAAATAGCTAATACGGAAGCAGTATCTGACTCAGAGCAGGCTGTTTCCAGGACAAAAATGTCCTTAGCGAAAGACTACTAATCCGCTTGAACTTTCTTGGGAGGAGCCCTGTGGAAAATCTGGCTCAAGTGTCGTACGCACTCGACACTTTCTACTTTCTGATGTCCGGTGCGCTGGTAATGTGGATGGCTGCTGGTTTTGCCATGCTCGAAGCTGGCCTGGTCCGTTCTAAAAATACCGTCGAAATTCTGACCAAAAACATCGCTTTGTTCGCGATTGCCTGCACCATGTATCTGCTCTGCGGTTACGCCATTATGTATCCAGGGGCTAACGAAGGCGGCATTCTGCCTGTCCTTGGCTCTTTGATTGGTACAGAAAACTCGGTTGAAGCCGTCACAGCAGGTGGTGATGATGCACCTTACTACTCTGCACGTTCTGACTTCTTCTTCCAGGTAGTCTTTGTTGCTACTGCAATGTCTATCGTCTCGGGTGCTGTTGCAGAGCGTATGAAGCTCTGGTCTTTCCTGTTGTTCGCTGTCTTCATGACGGGCTTCATCTACCCCGTACAGGGTTTCTGGAAGTGGGGCGGTGGTTTCCTGAACGAAGCGAACTTCCAGGACTTTGCAGGTTCCGGTGTGGTTCACATGGCAGGTGCTGCTGCGGCTCTGGCCGGTGTTCTGCTGCTGGGTGCCCGTAAAGGTAAGTACGGTAAAGGTGGTGCGGTTAATGCGATCCCCGGTGCCAACCTGCCGCTCGCTACTCTGGGTACCTTTATCCTGTGGCTCGGCTGGTTCGGATTCAATGGTGGTTCGCAGCTGAAACTGTCTGACGTAGAAAATGCGAACGCTGTCGCTCAGATCTTTGTAAACACGAATGCGGGTGCTGCTGGTGGTGTGATTGCTGCCCTGATTGTAGCCCGCATCCTGTTCGGCAAGGCTGACCTGACCATGGCTCTGAACGGTGCTCTGGCCGGTCTGGTATCCATCACCGCTGAACCTCTGACGCCAAGTGCAGTATCAGCCACTCTGATTGGTGGTGTGGGTGGTGCTCTGGTGGTCTTCGCTATCCTGGCGCTGGACAAGGTACGCATTGACGATCCAGTAGGTGCTATCTCTGTTCACGGTGTTGTAGGTATCTGGGGTCTGCTGGCAGTGCCTCTGACCAACGACGGTGCAGAATTCAGTGCTCAGTTACTGGGTATTGTCACCATCTTTGCCTGGGTATTCTTTGCTTCTCTGATCGTCTGGGGTGCTATCAAGCTGATTATTGGCCTGCGCATCACAGAAGAAGAAGAGTATGAAGGGGCTGACCTGACCGAATGTGGTATGGAAGCTTATCCCGAATTTACTGGTAAACAATAATAAAAAGTAAAACGGGTGGATAGAAAGGGCGCTTCGGCGCCCTTTTTTGATAGATCCAATATTTACACAAATGAAGTGAAGAACCACCTTCAAACGTTCAGTTGTTGCCCTGGAATCAAAAGCAATCCTGAATCAAGGTGTGGGGAAATTACCGCTTACATATAGTTCATTTTGGAGGTTTTGAAAGAGTTGGGTTTGTCCGTAGTATGAAAGAGAGTGAAAGGGTAAGGATTGCGTATAAATATACACGAAGTTTAAGGGTCATATGATGATTGTGTATAAATATACGCAAAGATGTTATTTGTTGCTAACATTGAGTATAAATATACACAATCATTATTGGGTCCAACATGCGTAGCAAACAGCTGACTATTCAAGTCTGGATTGATGAAATCTGGGCAGATGCAGCGAAACTGATCATTGATGACCCGGCGTTAGGTCATACCGGAAGGATTGAACTGGATTATGAGATTCAGCACGCTGCTACGTATTTTGAACAGGTGGGTTCTGCAGCTTGTTCTTCAATGCTTCCTGTTCTTCCGTTTGCTGGCTATCACTGTGAGCGCTGGTGGTCATGGTTAGACGATATTATTCCTTCTGGTGCAGGTCGGAGATTCTGGGTTGAGAATTTAGGTCTTGGGTCTCGACAACCACCTTATAAGCAGGACTATGAGTTACTCCTGAAAGGTACTATTGCGCCAATAGGCAACTTGCGGATCAAAGAGTCAGTCCCATACGACGATAGCGGGAACCGGTTAAAGACCATGACTTGGTCAATAGAGGATGTTCTGACTCGGCATTCAGACTTTCTTAATCATGCGTCCAGCATGGGGGCAGTTGGTGGTGGTGCTACCGGTGCTGGTGGTGAAGCGCCAAAATATCTCGTTCGCGTGACAGACAAAAATGAGGTATGGATTGACCCGTACCAAGATGATGTTTTGAATCTGAGTCGGCACTATCTGGTCAAGTTTCCAAGAGGGGAGCAGACTGGTGATGATAAGGCGATATTAAAGGCAGAAGCTGGCTATTATCGTTTCTTGGATCAAATCGGAATGGATACCATTCAGGTAGAAGACATGATGTTTTTTGATCGGAATGGGAAATACTCACTCTGGTTACCCCGGTTTGATGTAGGAATCGAAAACGGAAAGCTGGTCAAGTACGGGATGGAGTCTGTCTATTCTGTGATGAACGCAGAGGCCGGCGCTGATTTAAAACATATTGATGTTATTAAGGCTTTGGCACCAATACTCTGTGGGCAAGAGAATGGTATGACAATGCAGGAGCTGGCTGAAGTATGGGTAGAGAGAGATCTGTTGAATCTCTGTTTGGGTAATGCTGATAACCATGGACGAAACACCTCTATCTTGAAGATCCCAGGTGAGCCCATTAAATTGGCACCATTGTACGATATAGCGCCCATGAAAGCTGATCCAGAAGGGATTAGGCGCAAGATGGTTTGGGGTCAGCCGTTGGAAAACGGCTGGATGATCGACTGGGATGAAATAGCGTTAAAGCTGGAAGATGAGTTGAGTCAGATGGAATATGGTCCGGTTTCAGCAGATGGGATAATCCAGCGGCTGGAGAGTACAGCTCAGAAACTGATAGGCCTGGAAGATAAGTTGCGAGGTTGTGATGTCCCAGAACGCATCATTACCTTTCCAAGCATTGGCATTACAACAATAGAGGAACGTCTTAAGCGCTGGGAGTTGATAGATGGCTAAAAGCAGAGCAGAAAGGCTGGAAGAAAAGCGCAGAAAGAATCAGCTGGTGGCTGCGGCAAATGTCCAGGCTGTGAAAGTTAACAAAACAGAAAACAAAGCAAAAACTCGGCTGGTCTGGGAAAGTATGGCTCAGGCTATCAGCGATAAAGATAAATCCGTTCTTTCACGAAAGAAGCAAGTGGAGTATGAGGAGGATAAAGCCGAGATTCTCATGAACCTACTGGTACTGGCTTTTGAGGGTGAAATTACCCAGGGGACGCTTATAAAGCTATTGCGTCGGGACGTGTTGGGTGTCAATCAGGATCAGTTCGTAGAGCTAACTGGTATTAATAGGAAAACCTTGTCGCAGGTGGAAGGTGATAGAACGAAGCCGACCATGAAAGCTCTAGTGGAACTGATCAGGCCTTTTGGCCTTGAGTTTGCCATTGTGCCAAGGTCTAAGCCAATGAGAGATAAGGTTGTCGATCGGCTGGTCAAGAAAAGACATTCTGACGATTGAGGGTGGAGTGATGCAAGGCCAGGTGCACGGGCCTTCTTCTTTCGTATAAAAGCGATCGTCCCCCCAATCGTAAAGATACTGGGCTTTCAGCAGTCTTGTGTGGGGGGGGGAATTGTCAGAATAAGGTCGTATGCCAAAGAGTTTGTCGAGAAATGGACGTATTTTTTATGACAAATGATGTCGTAATACGCCTGCAGCCCTTATTTTCTAAGGGCTGCTTTTGTCACGATATATATTGATAGCGGAAAATAATGTACTAAAACCATAACTTTCCATCTAAAAAGAGGTCATTAATAGACCTCTTTTTTCTTATGTTCATAGTGAAAAACATACTATAACTACCATGTCTTTGATTCTGCTCTCAGCGTCGTATTGTCATGGTTGCCCTCGTCAGAGTTTACGCCAAAGTCACCACAGATAACTCCGGATATCAGGTTCAGCTTCCAATCCTGCTCATGGAAGACAAGGTGTTCCGACCCTTACTGGATTACCTGCTAGCCCAACATCATCGAAGAAGTATTTCGTGGATGAACCGGATGGTTTATGCGACCTTCCTGCTGCTTGAATATATGGAAGCGAACAAAGACCTTTTCTCATCTCCCTCAATTCTGTTTCTTCACTTCGCTCAAAGACTTTGTACCGGAACGATTGGAAATAATGGTCTTGATCCATCTGGATTATATTGGCTTCCCAAGTCAACAAAGAATGTAAATCAAATCCTTACAGCACTGAATGGATTTACTGACTGGCTTGTGAAAAGCAAAGGTTCCATCAGCCTGAATCCACTGATTGAAGCCAGCTCCTATGAAGAAAGGCTGAATTACGCTGCGTGGCATAAGAAAAACACTCAGCAATTTTTAGGGCATATCAAGCCTGCAAGTCTACCAACAACGATAAAGCAGGTTCGCAGGGTTCAGGGTAAGCTTGATGTTATCAAAGTAGACAGTGATGCCATTTCGTTTCCCGAAAATACCTTCAAACGTTTTTTTGAGGAAGGACTGGGAGGATGCAAAGACTACCGCGTAGGCCTTAGAGACCAGCTGATAGTTCTACTGATGCACGGCTGTGGTGTTAGAGAAAGCGATGCTTTGCACCTATGGATACAGGATGTCTTTGTAGACCCTCACCATGAGAATAACGCTATTGTCAGGCTATATCACCCAGAGGTGGGCAGAGCTCCAGATGACTGGAAATGCAAAAATAAGCAGACTAATAGAGCCGCTTATCTGCGAGAAAAATATGCCTTACAGCCAAGAAATAAATTAACAGGGACAGCCAGAGTAGGTTGGAAAACAAAAGTCGTCGAGCATCAGGACAATTACATTAATTTATATTGGTTTCCAAGCTATTTGGGAGAGCTGTTTTATCACCTTTGGCATCAGTACCTGAGAGCTATTCTGCCCATTAACCGGCATCATCCATACGCTTTTGTTTCCTTTAGCCCAGGCTGTGAAGGCCAGCCTTATACCCTGAATGCTTTCAACCAGAACTATAAAAATGCACATTTCCGTATTGGTTTGACTGCCTCTAAGCTAGATGGGCTTACTCCGCATAGCCACAGACATGCTTATGGACGAAGGTTAAGGAAAGCCGGTATCGATCCATTGTTAAGAAAGATCGCTCTGCACCACTCCTCACTGGAATCTCAATCCATTTACACACAACCAGGGGCTTTTGATGTTACTGAAGCGTGTAATAAAGCAACGCAGCTACTGGAGTCCGCTGAGAGCTCAACTCCAGCGAGACCGGCATATTTGAGCTGGAAAGAATTGGTCAGGACAGGGTTTGAAGACATAGACCCTAATGGTCTTTTTTCTGGTCATAATCCCAAGTTTCGGAGGTAAACATGGTTTTGGCATATGGCTCCCGAACACAAGATCTGGAATTTAGATGGTTTACCAGTACCTGAATCCGTGATTTCTTGATTGCAGAGAAGATTTTCCATCTCATTTAACTCAATGACAGAAAGTTTTACGCTTTCGGTGCGTGCAATTCACCACAAAATAGCTGAACAGATTTAATAGCACGGCTCTTTTCCAATGAATACCGAAAGATTTCTGCTCTGAAGGCGAGCGAAATCCTGCCAGTGTCAGCCATACTTTTTCATTCAGTCGAGAGAAATAAATAATCAGCTAACAGAGCTGTTTTTCAGGAAAGAGTTGCATAAAGGCCGACAGCCCGGGGCTATGTCGGCCAAAACGAAGAATAAATTGGCGACTCTTTTTCAGGAATCGCGCAGATTGGTAAACCAGCTCCTGCATAACCGTCTTGATTCTTCGGCGCTGAGCTTTGTGGCGAACCGGAGAATCAGGACCCAGCAAACAGGTTTGCCCCATGTAGCGCAAAATATTGTAGGTCAGTGCACCAAGACACATGACAAGATCATTCGTATCAAACTTACCTGAAGGCAGTCTTTCCAGATCCATGTCAGTCTTGAATTCACTATGAAACTGTTCGCTGGTCGCATGGTCTTCATAGAGTAATATAACATTATCATTATCGTATTCAGTTTCATCCAATGTCGTCCACCAACCATCCAGCTCGTAGTCTGGTGTTAAAAAATACTGACCCACCGAGTCAGTAGTACGCTTGATAATACGGATGATTAGTCGCTGTCTGCCGTAGTCGGTCTCATGGATAACTGAGTGTGTCGCATACGTTTTTCCGGGGCGAAGCTCTGTCCACTGAACACTGGCTGTCTCAAAGGCTTGCAGCCAGGCTGTTACGGCATACTGCTTACGTGGATTGAGTTTGATGATGTGATCCACATGGTTGTGATCGGCAATCTCTCGGCGAGTGTCTTCTGCATCATGGCCACTGTCGAGTCGCAGCAATACCGGAGCCTGAGTAACACGACGAAGTCTGTGTAATACGGTATTCAAGAAGGGTACGAAGTCGTTTTGTGAGTGTTGTGAACCAGGACGTAGTTCAGCGCCTAGACACCATCCCTCGGTTCCCACATAAGACATAATGGGGGCAAAGCCATGAAAGTGCTTGTAGGTCCATTGCACACCTTCTTTTTGAGTTTTGCTGTTATCCTGCGGAGTAACGTCTATATCCAGCGGAATGTGCTGAAGGTGATCGAGTTCTTTTGAAAGTGGAGAGATCGGTGCATCCAATTCGACCAATAGCTCGGGGAGGGCTTCTTCAATTAAGGGGATCAACTGAGTGGCATCTTCATTAAACCGCTGGCGCAAGCGACTGGCGGAAGGCATTTGTTTAATGTCCATACTGCGCTTGAACCAGTCATCATGGCGATAGTTATCAATAGCATCAAAATCAGTTTTACCCAAAGCCAATAAGCCGACAAAAGCCCGCACCAGATCAATATTAGGAATGCCGTGACGTTTCTTGATAGAGCGCAGCGATTTCCTTAGAGATGTTTTCTGGTTCAGGGCATGACCGACAAAACAGAGACCGGCTGCCGGCGTATAAAACTCAGTGTCAGATTGCTCAAATTTAAGTTCCACAAAAATGCACTTATAAGGTGAAAATAGGGATGAGCAAATATTAGCCTACAGGTACTGGTACGACTGAGTTTTTAGTGGATTTAGTGATGGTAAACTCACGGATTCAGGTTGAATTTATCCTGGTTTCAAAAATCCCTTCTAACACCGAACATTTTTGAAGACAGTAAAAACTTGTTGGGAGTTTGCTGGTTTAAGAATGCTCAGGTAGAAATCATCAACAAAGTCAGAGAGCTCGTGCCTGTCCTTGAAACCTGCGGACTGGAAGTTTCAGAGATGAGGTCAGACTCTCCCGGAACTGTGATCTATGAAGACAGTCAGCAGGTTGTTGCTGTTCCCCAAGCGGCTTTGGAAAGTCAGGCACAAAAAGGGCAAGAGCTGGAAATAAACAATAAAAAGGCCGAGTGACGAGAGTCTGACAAAAGTGAATTCAAAATATCATTGGCGCTTTGTCTGCTGCAATTGCTGTTTCTCTGATCTGCCTGGTAGTCAATTCATGGCCCTGACCAAACCAACACATCAACCCGACTACATTACAGCAAGCACAAAGCTTGGAGATAGAGAATGTCATATTGGAACTACCGAGTTTTAAAAAAACACTGCCCAACATCCAAAGAAGATTCTTATCAGGTATATGAAGTTTACTACAGCGATCATGATGATATTGAATACTGGTCAGCCGAACCCAATACAGCTCTTGGTGAAAACCTGATTGAATTGCGAGACGACTTACAGCATCAACTGGAAGCATTGGATAAACCCGTATTAGTTGAAAAGAAAGTCGGAGACAAACTGACACTGGTAGAATGTTAAAACAGAACAGTCAAAGATTCTGACATCCACAACAAGGGGGAGCAGAATGCCCCCTTATCCGCCGCGCACCTTCAGACTCTATGCCCAGCTCTGATTGCCGGAGCCAAAGGTGCTGCCCATCCCCTTCCATAAGTTGCGACCATAGCCACCCAGTTTACTGCGCACATCATTGGCAATCACAACACCTGCCGCTGCAAAAGCCACTGCTGTTGACGGATCGCCGGTTCCCAGGGCCGTACCGACACTTTTCTCAAGCGAAGTCTGGCTCACCAGACCCGCCACCAAACCGCCACTCAGAATGCCTTTGGCAGCTATGAGCTGAGCCTCCTTAAAGACGGCAAGCTGATTATCGCGATTCTTCAGGTCGTAGGGGTTCTGATTAATTTCCACCAGATTAAAACCGACTTTTTCACACAATGCCTCCAGCTGCTTTTTACGGGTGCCTTTCCCCCTGGGATTGGAAAAATACACATTCTGGTACTGCTGGCTTTCTTCATGGGCCATCATGCGCTGGTACTGTGGATTGGCCTCCAGCTTTTTCATAGCACTCACAAAAGTGCCCGCCCCCTCGCCATGCACCAGCCAGTTAACCCGAGCGTCTCTGGCCATGGCCTGCTGCAGCAGCGCCAGCAGAATACTGGCGTGCTTGTCCGATGAATGCTGATCTTTCTGCCAGAACAGTGAGAAATGGTTATTGAGCTGGTTAATATCTCTTTCTACCAGCTTATAGGCATTACGGATGTGTTCTATGAGCATTTCACCGGCATCTTCCTTGGTCTCGAACTGGCCGCTCACTGCTGCATAATGAATATTGTTCCAGCCATGATCCAGCTCCAGATGTTGCCTGTATTCATTATTTGTTTTCCACTTTTTATCTTCCTGATCGTATTCAACCCGATAGACTCCGGTATTCTGATTGCCTGAAGGTGAAATACTGTCATTGATCTCCAGCAGGTAGATGCCCACATCACCCTTGGCGTCAATGGTGTAGTGCAGGCTACCGCCTTCCAGATCCAGAGATTTACTCTCGCCATTGCGCGCTCCCGCCATTGAACAGAGTTGATAGGCCGTGCGCACAATAATGGTCTTGTAATAGTTACCGGTATGAGTCTGTTTCAAATTTTCCCACAACGAGTAGTGCTGCTTGATCACATAAACATTGCGACTGACGTTGGAGCTTCCATCTTTACGGATAATCAGCTGCCAGGTTCGGTTTAGCTGGCTGATACTGGTCATAACAAATCCCTTGTCGTGTTATTCGTGTGGTTCTTATGGCCTTGTTAACGATGAATACGTGAGTACGCCTATTCAGGATGCAACTCCGGAGGCTGACTCCCCGGTTTGGTAATCACGGTATCGGGCTCAACTTCATATTCACCCTGCCGCCACTCCGGGTAATTCCAAGGCTCCGGAGGGCGGTATTGGCTGGCCCTGTCATCGGGCCAACGCTTCCTGGCATCGTTCAAAGCTGCCTGAGCAGAAGGGCTGAGGGAAAGCTGAATACTGTCTATGACCGAGTCCCGCAATTCATTCATATGCTGCAGACTAGACTCAACCGGGGTATAGCCGTGATACCAGAAATTAACCCGGAGGAAAAAACGTTGATCCAGCGGGATAAATAAATGACTGTCGAAGCTGGCGGGCTGACTGGCCAGGAGTTCTATGCCTTTCTTTTTGTACTGGGCAAAGTCCATATGCACCTCATGGTAAATCCAAGTGCTGCCATTCACTTCTTTAGCACGCCAGTTAATGGGTGCACTAAAGTAGCCTTTTGTTGGCCTCATAGGATACCGAAAGTACAGGTTTCGAATCAGAACCTGCTCGAAGTGGTTGGGGTTAAAGCAGCTCATGGACTCGGGCAGGGCATCAGAGCGACAAACCACCATGGAAAATCCGACACTACCTACCGGGCGCTCTCGCCAGAGAGGGCCGAATAATTCCCACCGTCGCTTGGTGACTCCCTGGGTCCAAAGCCCCGCCTGTTCATGGAGTTCCTTGAACCGCATATCGCCCAGCTGCTCTATACTGGTAAAGCTTCGGCTGTCGTATAGATTGATGTGAGTTTTGACCGGCTCGGCAGGGAACCCTTCATAATTATGATGAGGTGGCAGCTCTATCTTGAGAAGACTACCAGAGAAGTCTATTTCATAGCTTTCCCGCTCATAACGACCAGGAATCCAAGGGCTTTTACGTGTGGCAAAAAGTCGTTTCAACATCCTGTTTCTACTTCTTTTGAGAGGCGGCTTGGGAAACTCGATACTTCGATCTGGATTATTAGCCGATCCAATATTTTCCAAACAGCCTCTGTGAATCAGACTATGCAACTGATTTAACAGTGCCACTGATACTAAATCATGCCTGGTTAGAACACCATAGTTCTCCCGTTCCATGACTGGCATGCTTTAGAATGGGCGCTATTACTGCAGAAATGACGCTGTGACTGGAAAAGGTGTTGAAAAATTCTTCCGCTGGTGTCTGGCTGGCTATGCAAAATGATCATGACCTCTGAAATCTTAAGCAGAGTGAGCAGGATGTTACCCCATACCAGCCCGATGCCGCCTGATAGATTAACCCGTTTTCAATGCAACAACAGGCCTTACCGTTTTGGATACCTCGTTATACCGGTTTCGGGTATCCCAAAGATCGCAGGCATGCTGAATGTTAAGCCAGAACTCAGGCGTATTACCTAAGGCTGCAGCCAGCTTGATCGCCAATGGTGCGGTCAATACTGTTCTATCATGCAGAATGTTGCTGACCGTGTTTCGGTGAACCCCCATAGCCTGAGCCAGATCAACCACCTTCAGTGCCATCGGTTCCATAAATTCGATTCTCAGCATTTCGCCTACGGATACAGGTCTTCTTTTGGTGGCTCTCATGGTTTTATCCTCTGTATTTATGTGGGTCAAGGTGTGTATCTACAGCCACACCATCTATCCACTTGAATACCAGACGGTATTGTTTGTTGACCCGGATTGAACACCATTCACTGAGGTTATTCGTTAAATGCTCAAACCGGTTTCCGGGAGGTATTCTTAAATCTGATTCGTTATTAGCTCCATCCAGAATTTGTATTTTTCTGAACAGCGCTGATTCAAGCCTTTTTGGTATCCGTCTATTTGGCTTATCCTCTTCATAGAAGGACTCCAGCCACTTGTCTCTGAATTGAACGGCCATACTTACCCGATATGCATAATACCATTGTGCACGAATAAGTTTATGCACAATGACATTATGCGTCAAGCTTCATTCAGAATGGACGCAAACGCCCTGTGTTTTAAAAATCACACTACCTTGATTTTACCGGTGACAACGCTGTTGATCAGTGTTGCCCGGTATTCTTTCAGCTTGTCGATTTGCTGTTGCTGGAGGGTGATGGCTTTGTCTATTTTGGAAGACTCTGACTCAATATGAGTAACGATAGCCTCCTGTTCATCGAGCGGTGGCAGTAACGTTAGCAGCTGCTTATATTCATCCCAATATAACCGCTTTCTGAAATCAGTAATCCCTTTGGAAAACCGATCCATCTGCTGAATGAAGATTGGAGTACGATATTGATACTCATAGAATTTGGAGTTAATCGCACCAATGGGTGAAGCAATAATATAAGCTGGACTGACCATCCCTTCGACACGAACCGCACCGATAGCCCCTTGCCACGCTCTCATCATATTGAACACAATATCACTCGGCTGAACTCGATTGTATTTGGATTTATCTTCAATCTTCACCCGGCCTCTAATGTTTTCTTCATCAGAAACCTCATCATCTGAAACACCAGAGTGAATAGAAACCATCAGCAATGGCAGTCCTTCCCGTCCTGGCTTCACTCGCTCTTTGAATAGACTACGGTTGGCCACTACTTCCCAATGCGCCGGAATCTTCCCAATCCACTCAATACCTGAATCACAGCATCAAATAACGTTCATGCGTTTACCCTGGGTATTGATCAGGGCATTTTCGGTGCTGCGTTTAAGCTGAGTAAAGAAGATCGTCTTCCCTCATCACTAAAAGAAACGTTTAACTTGAATTTATCCTGGTTTCAAAAATCCCTTCTAACACCGAACATTTTTGAAGACAGTAAAAACTTGTTGGGAGTTTGCTGGTTTAAGAATGCTCAGGTAGAAATCATCAACAAAGTCAGAGAGCTCGTGCCTGTCCTTGAAACCTGCGGACTGGAAGTTTCAGAGATGAGGTCAGACTCTCCCGGAACTGTGATCTATGAAGACAGTCAGCAGGTTGTTGCTGTTCCCCAAGCGGCTTTGGACAGTCAGGGAATGTACAAATAGAAACGCAGAATAAAAAAAATGCCCAGTTCAAAAAACTGAGCATTTTTTGTATGGCGCACCCGATAGGATTCGAACCTATGACCTCTGCCTCCGGAGGGCAGCGCTCTATCCAGCTGAGCTACGGGTGCTGGAAAGCCGTACTTATACAGAGGCTTTCAGCGGAGGCCAATATTACTGATCAGCCTCCTGCCTGTCTATGGCTTTTTGCCGCAAAAGCGGTTTTAGCCACTGGTAATTCCAGCTGAACAGCTTTCGCCCGGTCAGTCAACTGTCTATAAATCCCCTGCTCTATCGTAAAGACTCTGCAAGGAAAGCGCTGTTTTACCTCCCTCAATTGTTCTATAATCCGCGATGCTTAAGAACAATTCGGTTACTGGTGTCCTGAGTACATAGTTAATAAAACCATCATAATGGTTTATTCAGGTTCACAAGATATAACCATAAACAGCATAAGCGTTGAGGAGTCTGCCGTAGCCATAGTGCCAGGTGACTTGAATGATGTGCCACTGGTGTAATACATGGTGCCGCAGGCCTTTGTCGATATAGGGGATAAGTGAGTGTCTCGGGTAACTCAAATACGTACGTTAATTGCCTTGATCGGGGGTCTATTTTCCATCCTGGCTTTCGCCAAGCCTGTTGAGCTGGATGAAATTTCCCGTAAAGAAGTAGCCGAGCGAATTGCTCCTATTGGCTCTGTGTGCAAAGAAGGCGAAGAGTGTGCCGCTAATGTTGGCGCTACTGTCAGCACCACCAGCGGTCCTCGTTCCGGTGAACAGATCTTCAACCAGTTCTGTACCGCCTGCCACACCTCAGGTCTTCTTGGTGCTCCCAAGAAAGATGACAAGGCTGCCTGGGAAACCAAACTGTCTGCAGCGGGCGATTTCAGCAAGCTGTTGGGTAATGCTATTGGCGGTATAGGCAGCATGCCTCCCAAGGGAACTTGTATGGATTGCTCTGATGAAGAAATGAGCAACGCCATTGAATTCATGAGTGGCCTCAAGCCCTGATACGCTTTATGCGTTCAAGGCTGCTAAGTCCGCTGGCTCTCAGGCCAGTGGACTGACAAACCCATCCGGCTTCACTGCCAGAATGGAACAATAGATATTATTCAGAATATTCTCGGCCGTATTCCCCATCAGCATTCCCTGAGCATGTCGACTCAGAGTCCCCATCACGACTAAATCCACATTAATCTCATTGGCCAGTTTCTGTATCTCCCGGGCTGCATTTCCCTTCAACAAATGAACGTTGACTGTTTTGGAATCTGGATCAATACCCGCTTCTGACAGCGCCTTTTCTAACCTCTTTTGATAACGTTGATGAGTGCTTTCCTGCAATTCATAGATTTCTTCATCACCCAGCATTCGTAATGCTGGGTTATTCACTGGCAAATTCCACACAGTCACTACATGCAACTCTGCTTCTTCCTGACTGCTGAGATAATGGCCATGGAGCAGCAGACTTCTGTTCAGGGCAACCGCATCACTGTCCGGATCACCGACATCTACCGCTACCAGAATCCTGCCAGTAAAATCAGGGAGCTGATCCCGGCAGGCCATCATCAATACCGGTACCGGACACTTCCTGAGCAGCGCCAGATCATTACCCGTCAACTGATTACGGGCTAGCGCTCCACAAGGGTCGGCCAGTTTGATGACCAGATCCACGCCAAACTCATCAATCAAGCCAGAGATTAACTGCCTGGGCTTACCTGCAACAATATGAACTTCTGCCTCAATACCTTCTTCCCACGCAAGCTGTTTCACTTTCTCAGCATCCAGCTCCAACTGTCTTCTCATGGCGGCCTCCAGCTTGCCTTCCAGTGGAATAAACTGGAGTTTGCGCATCACTTCCAGACTTTGATCAAAGAAGGCCATGACCAGTCTGGCGTTATTATCAGCCACGAGTCTGAAAGCCTGTCTTAACTCGAGTTCACTGGTATGACTTCTGGTGATAGCGATCATAACAGTCTTGAAAGCATGCATATTCAACCCCCTCAACGGATCAGTGCCTTGAACAGAATTTGGAGTCCGAAGAAACAAGAGAGAAACCAGATCATGTGTTCTGAAATGCTTCAGACTCACGCTCTAACTGGAGGAAGTATTGCAGCCTCTGAACTTTTTGCCTGAGGTTTTGAGCAAAATTAGACTGATGAAGGGCAGTAGAGTATGACTTTTATCAGAAGAGCCCATTCTCACCGGTCTACCCTTGTAATAGCCCCCTCAGAAATGGGCCTCAGGGACGGACTGGCAATTCATAAGCCACTCTTAAAAAGCTAATAACGGACTCCAGCATGAATGGATCATTCAGTGACCTCAGCATTCTGATTGTAGAAGACCATGACTTTCAAAGGATGGTTGCCGAACAAACCGTCAGGGGACTGGGGGTCAGTCAGTTGATGGTCGCTGCCGACGGTTATCAGGCATTAGAGAAACTCGAAAAAAGCTCGTTGGCTGACATCGTTATCTGTGACCTGGATATGCCAGGTATGGATGGTATCCAGTTTCTCGGGCATCTGGCCGACCGCAACCTTGCCAAAGCGATTATTCTGGCCAGTGCTCTGGAGCCTTCCATTATCCGCACAGTGGAAGACCTTGCAGTTGAACATGGCCTGAAAGTACTGGGAACACTACCCAAACCTATTTCACTGGAACGTCTCAGAGAACTGATGGAACTGTACTTTGGTGACGAGCCTGATGTAGCGTCCAGACAAGAAGTACAAACTATCCATTTCAATGAGACAGAGCTGGAAGAAGCCATTGATAACAATGAGTTTGAGCTCTACCACCAACCCAAAGTCATGGTTCATAGTGGCCGTCTGATCGCAACTGAAGCGCTTTGTCGCTGGAACCATCCTCAAGGATTAATCAGCCCTGCTCACTTTATTCCTTTAATGGAAAGCACCGGGCTGATCACAAAGTTGACCTACAAACTGTTCGATCAAGCCATAGAGCAAATCAAACACTGGCAGAATGAAGGTCGAGCTATTTCCGTGGCCGTTAACCTTTCAGTCATTGTGCTTTCCGACACTTCACTGCCTGATCAACTGTTTGAAAAGATAAGGGCCAATGGGTTAGCTCCAGAACTCCTGACTCTTGAGATTACCGAAAGCAGTTTGATCCAGAATGCAGCCAAAGCCCTGGAATCTCTGGCCAGACTCAAAATGAAGGGGTTCTCACTGTCGATTGATGACTTTGGTACTGGCTATTCCAGCATGCAGCAGCTGAATCGCATTCCTTTCTCAGAACTCAAGATAGATCGCTCGTTTGTACAGGGAGCCTGCAGCGATAATACTCGAAAAGCCATTATTGAAGCCAATATAGGACTGGCACACACTCTGAAAATGAACACAGTTGCAGAAGGAGTTGAGAGTATCGAAGAATGGCAGCTATTGAACCACTTAAACTGCGATATGGCTCAGGGCTATTTCATTGCCAGACCCATGCCAGTCGAAGAATTGAAAGAGTGGGAGAGAAACTGGATCAGCCAACTGCCCATTACACCATCCAAGCCTACCCTTTAAGCCCTCTGAATGTTTTTTGTTGACGCCAGACGTCCGGACTGGCTCCAATCCATTTGCGAAATGCCCCTCTTAATAAAAAGCATCATAACTTTAACTCAAAAGAGAGTTTCCGGAACCTGTAAATAGACAGGGTTCGGAACAATGACTTCAAATCATTTCATTAATGACCGGAATAATAGACAGCACCAGTAAGAGAGCCATAGTGATATTGAACACCCTTTGATAGGACGGCTGCTGCAAAACCTTTTTCAAACGAACACCAAAAAACAGCCAGGCACCCACACAGGGAACCGATGTCAGCAGAAATGCCAGAGCAATGACAAGTACCTGCAGAAATACATCACCAGAAACCGTTGTATAAGCAGCAACAGCACCTGTCGCCATAATCCAGGCCTTGGGATTAACCCATTGAAACAAGGCAGACTGCATAAAAGTCAGTGGCTTTGTCTGGCTGCCCTTTAAATCAGCAGGTGCAGACTTGGCAATCAACCAGGCAAGATACAGAAGGTAAGCAATACCAAGCACTTTGATAATATCGTGCAGAGCTGGAAAAAGGTCAAAGACAGCTCCCAACCCAAGGCCCACACATAGCACCATCAGAGGGAACCCCAAACAAATACCTAAAAAATGAGGCAGGCTCTGACGGGTACCATAATTCATGCCCGACGTCATGATCATGACATTATTGGGGCCCGGGGTAACCGTGCTGGAAAAAGCAAACGCTAGCAGCGGCCACAAGATAACACTCAACTCACCACTCATTTCAACCTCCTGATACGGTTATCTGGCCTTCTAATTTGATGGTGTGGGTCCAAGGTGAGTTGGCCCTCAAACGCTACAACGGGAAGAGGCTGCTCAACAGGCGTTCGTGGTTGAGGCGAGCATCCTGCCAGTATGGTGGCGGCCAGCAATGTGGAAATCAGACTGCGCTTGGGTAGGTTTTAGCTCATAAAATCGGAGTCAACGACCTGAACTGTTGCAAGACCCTTGACCCTTGATTGCACCTGAAAGCTCTGTTGAAAAGTAGGCGAGATGGAAGGAGGCAGGGTAAGTGGTTGAACAGGTAAAAATTGTGGAGGAAAGGGAACCAAATGCTTAGCTTGCGATCAAAGCACGTATGAATCATTTAACTGGGACAGAAGTCCTGAGATTAGATAGGGAGTCAGTTTGTTGATGAATAATACTGTGACATCAGGAGGCGCTAGTTCTCTTAAAGTGCTAGTTGATTTAACTCCTGCAGGGAGTGTAGAGGAAGGGGGATCAGGTATCACCTTAGTTGCTGGGCAGAAGTTCACCCCGGCTGCAAGGGGTTTTCCTGATGCTGTGTCGCCAAACCTGAGTGAACGAACCACTACCTCTTCTGAATTGTTAAAGATGGAGGCAGATCTCTTGTTGGGACCTCTATCAGGTATTGAGGCTGGTGATACGGATTTTGACGATGCATTGCTTGATGAAGATTTGCCTCTGCTTGATGAAGATTTGCCTCTGGATGACAAGACTGTTTCAGGACAAAAGTCGGCAAAAATTAAGCCAGTAGAAATCCAGGCAGCAGAGGCTGAGGAAAGTGAACTTGAAGAAGGTGAGCTTGAGGAAAGTGAGGCTGAGGAAAGTGGGGTTAAGAAAATTCTGGCTGAGCAAATTTCCATAGCAAGAGAGAAATCTTTGCATACTGGTCGGATGTCGTCAGATTCTGTAGTGACTAAGAGAAAGCCGGTTCACGAACGATTGGGTGTTGTAAGCCGAGATCATGATACGGCATCGAATACACTGGGTTGTAAACTCAATAATATTTTCCAGAACGTTAGATCTACCAAGGATAAAGATGAGTTGGAAAGACTGTTGACGGCTGCTGAGTTCGAGATAAACAAATCGCCAGAACGTCGAAACTATAATACCACGCATCTTTGGACTTTGATTAGAGTGCGTGTGTGGCAGGCAATGGGTAGTAATGAGGATCATCAGAAAGTTCTGGCGTTGGTTGGAGGCAATAATAATTTTGGTTATCGCTGTAGTGTGGCCTATTCACAATTGGCTCTTGGTCAATTGGATGAAGCCTGGGAAGGTTTTAAAGGTCTTCTGGATCTTCCGCCAGGTGATTTGACTAAAATTCGACAGCTAAATGTATGTTTAGGGCTGTGCAAAGTTGCAGAGAAGTTGGAGCAAAAGGATTGTTCAACGGCTTTATCTTATTGTAATACGTTAATGCGCGACGGCAAATTAGGGGATAGAGACAAGGATCGACTCCTTACTGCAAGTTTGAATCTGCTTTCTTCAGCGTCATCTGACGTAAATAGCTTACTTGGCAATCTAGCATTGGCGGCACGTAAAATTAATGAAAATTCCGAGCATGAAGCATTGACTGTTCTGGATGCACTGGAAATTGAAGAAAATACCGAAAATATCGGTAGTGTGTTGTATCGAAAAAGCTTTTTAAGCTTTAATGCAATACACCGGTTGATCAGCAGGGAAGGATACGACGCTAGTCATAAAAGTGATTATATAAAAGTGCTCGTAGATGCGCAGGGGGATTGCGAAAAGGCTGTATCTCTCAGCTCGGACGAGAAATTTAAAGGCAAGATTTCTTCTTTGAAGGGGCATGTTGAAAAGTTGATATCGACTTTATTTAGTGGTACCCCAGAAGTGTCTTTAAAGCTTAAGAGGCAAAGTAAAGCCAGTTATTCCAGAGCCACTCGACATGACCCGACCAGGGGGGGTAACTACAAGGGTCAGAAATGGAGGCAATCCGAGCATCGTGCACATTCGGTAATAAGAGAAAAAGAGGCGAGGCACGGTATACGCCCTTCTGATGATCAAGTGCCCCATTTTTCCCGTTCTGAGGCTGGTCGTGATCGAAGTCGTTCACCTCGCTCTTCTTATCGCTCTTCCCGTTCTGGAGCTGGTCGTGATCGAAGTCGGTCACCTCATTCTTTTCATCGTTCATCTTATCGTTCTTCCCGTTCTGGGGCTGGTCGTGATCGAAGTCGGTCACCTCGTTCTTTTTATCGTTCAGCCTATGATACCGACAGGTCTTATTCACGGCATTCGCAAAGCGGCTCAAGGCATCGTTCGTCTCATGAGTCTCAATATACTCCTAGCCCGGATAATTCATAAATTGCTGCGATGATCACGCAGAACCTTGTGGCACTAAGGAATTTGGCGATTGAGTGCCATAATTCATGACCGACGTCATGATCATGACATTATTGGGTCCCGGGGTAACCGTACTGGAAAAAGCAAACGCTAGCAGCGGCCACAAGATAACACTCAACTCGCCACTCATTTCAACCTCCTGATACGGTTATCTGGCCTTTTAAATAGAGAACCGCACTTCCACGGAGCAAAACCCTATCTTCAGTCCATTCACATTCAAGCTGCCCCAATCTCTGGGAAATCTGTTCAGCTTTGAGCGTTTTTTTACCTAAAAGTTCAGACCAATAAGGTGTAAGCAGAGTATGAGCTGATCCAGTGACCGGATCTTCTTTAATCCCGACCTCTGGCCCACCGAACCAGCGGGATACAAAATCCACATCCATTCTTTCTGAGCGGGCAGAAATCACTACACCACGCACTCTACTATTTTTCAGTCCGGTAAAGTCCAGTTCCAGACTGGCAACCGTTTCTTCATCAGGAGCGACAATTAACAAATCATCTCTGTTAAATCTCGAATCCAAAGCTTCGAAGGGAAGTTGTTTAGCAACTTCCTCGGGAATAGGCTCACGCGTGTAGGAAGCCGCCGGAAAGTCCAACTCTATCGAGTCTTCTATGAACCTGACTTTTAAAACACCGGACAAACTTTCAAAAGACAGTTCTGCTGACTGATCTCCAAGCTCATGCCGAATCACATAACTGGCTGCCAGTGTCGCATGCCCGCACAGACTGACTTCTGTCCCGGGTGTAAACCAGCGAATGTGGTAATGTCCATCTGCCCCTGAAATAAAAGCAGTTTCTGAAAGATTATTCTCCAGAGCAATACGCTGCATCAGCTCGTCTGAAAGCATCTCTTTTACCGGACAAATAGCTGCAGGATTGCCACCAAACAATTCATTGGTAAAAGCATCCACCTGATAAATCGGAAGTACTTTCATCACTCACTCCGTTCTTTTGTTGTGTGATCAAAAACGATTTGGACTCGCTTGTTGTTCCTGCCCTTGCTTTCCACTTTGGCGACCCTGACTAACCCTATTTCCCCGGTTCTGGCGACATGAGTTCCACCACATGGCTGAAAATCCGTATCGTGAACCCGGATCATTCTGAGCTGACCGGTTCCTCTAGGTGGCTGGACAGACATTGTTTTCACCAACTCAGGCTGCTCATCCAGAATACTTTCATCGAGTATTTCTACAGAGACGGGCAGATCTTTCTGAATCAAGGCGTTCAACTCATCTGTCAGCTGCTGCTTATCTGGCAATCCCTCCTTAAGACAGAAATCCAACCTGGCCTTGCGATCAGTCAAGCCTCCACCTGTCACACCTTCTGGAATAACAGCGCACAAGAGATGCATACAGGTATGCATACGCATATGGGCATACCTTCTGTCCCAATCCAGTTTCAGGGTCACAGCAGCACCTTCATTCAATGAAACAGTGGGCTCTTCCAGAATATGGAGCACTCTTCCTGTCTCTCTGCAGCGACGGGTATCGTTGACTTTTAAAACTTCTCCACTTGCCGTCAACAGCGTGCCTGTATCTCCCGGCTGCCCTCCACCTGTGGGATAGAAAATCGTATCGGCCAGTACCAGGTGATTCTCAGATGCCTCAAGCACAGTGGTCTGGAGCTGTTTCAAATAAGGATCAAGCGTATAAGACATGAGAGCATTCGACATAAATTGTCACCATACAATTTAGTTTTTATTTTAATTTTCAATTTGATTGCAGTTTAGATGCTGACTAAAATGGTGCAATTCTTATATTGTCACCATGACAATCATGACAATCATGACAAACAGATAAAAACATGAATGACTGGCACCCTAATCTGGACCGGTTTTCCGGCCCCAAATACAAAGCTCTGGCTGACGCGATAGAAGTAGCCATTACGGAAGGTGAACTTAACAGCGGCGACCGCCTGCCCACTCATCGGGCTCTGGCCGACCAGTTGGGTGTCACTATCGGCACTATCACCCGGGGATACGCTGAAGCCGAGCGACGTCGTCTGGTCACCGCAAGAGTAGGCAGTGGTACTTTTATTCTTGGCAAAGTATGGGAGAAGAGAGACTTCTCAGTCCCTGAGCCTCAGGAAACTGACCTAATTGATCTCAGTCTGAGCCTACCCGTTCCTGCTCGCCGAGAGCAGGTTCTGGCCAAAAGTTTGAGTTCAATCGCCGAAGAATGGCAGCATCTTTCAAGCCTGCTGGACTACCACCCGGAAACAGGTATTGCCCGACACAGAGAAGCCATGTCGCGCTGGATGCGCTATCACGGAATGGAAGCCGACCCAGATCATATTCTGATCACCTCAGGGGGACAGAATGCTAACATGCTGACACTCCAGGGACTCCTTAGACCCGGTGATATTATCGCTTCAGAACATCTTACGTATCCGGGCTTTATCAATGCAGCCAGACAATGGCAACTTCGACATATGGGACTGTCGATGGATCAGCATGGCCTGACCCCAGAGGCACTTGAGGAGTGCTGCAATCAATTCAAGCCCCGTCTTCTTTATGTGATGCCTAACCTGCAAAACCCTACCGCCACCGCGATGCCATTGGGTAGACGACAGGAAATTCTGGACGTAGCCCGTAGGCATAACCTGGTTATTCTGGAAGACGATGCTCAGTTTATTCCGCCTGAAAACCGCCTGCCTTCTCTCTACAGTCTTGCACCAGAAAGAGTGGTCTATACCTCAAGTTTTTCTAAATCTCTGGCAGGTGGGCTGCGAGTAGGATTCATTGTCAGCCCTGAAGACCTGCACCAAAAGATCAGGGTAGCCATGCGCAATAATTGCTGGAGCGCGCCCCCATTAATGTCTGAAGTAGCCACTGAATGGATTGATTCAGGGGAAGCCTGGCAACTGACCGCCTGGCAACGTGAAGAGATCCTTCATCGCCAACTCATTCTGGAAGACACTATTGGGCACCTTGATATACAGTCACAGCCATACAGTTTTCATGCCTGGCTCAAGTTACCAGAACCCTGGCGTGCAGAAACTTTTGTGCAACAGCTTGAAAGTAAAAATGTTAAAGTTCTGCACTCTGAAGTCTTTGCGGTTGGCAGCTCGGCTGTTCCTCAGGCAGTAAGAATCTGTATCAGCAGCCCATCATCAAGAGAGCGACTCAGACAGGGGCTGGAAACAATCAGTGACATGTTGGCCTCTGAGCCCAATCCGATTTTGAGACCCATCGTCTTTTAAATGGTCTTTTAAATGGTTTTTTAGATGAAACAATTGAATGCTTCCTGGTTAAACAGTGCCCTGGCTTTAACGGGCTGGCTGATTTGTATGGCAACGCAGTCAATATGGGCTATTGCCGCCACAGCAGTTATTTTGATGATACATTTTTCCACCTCTGGCTCCTGGAAAAAAGAACGAGAGATTCTGGTGATTACCCTCATTCTGGGTAGCGCCCTGGATAGTGTCATGAGTAACTTGAGTATTCTTCACTTTACCGGAGATAGTCGTATTCTCCCGTCCTGGCTGGCTTCCGTCTGGATAATGCTGGGGTTAACCATTCGCCACAGCTTAAGCTGGATCAGTAAAAACAGACGTATAGGGAATCTCTTTTTAATTCTTTTGACCGCAGTGCACTACAGCTTGCTGATACAGTTCACGTATGTTTCTTCCTATCTCCCAAACTGGCAGTCAGTCATTATTCTTTCACTATCCGCAACGGTTTTAATCAATATTATTATGATTTTTTCAGATGTATGGCTGGAAAGATATCGACGCCAGAACCCGTGATGATTACCCATCAATATCAGGCTTATCTATTCGATAGGCCTGATACATTAACTCATTCATTAAGTAGAAATAAGAAAACAAAACCTATTAAAAATGACTTAAGCAAAAATAATAACCTAACTAAACATCCTCCATGACAAGGAATCTCTATCACCTGGCACTTAACAAAAAATTATGCACTAAATAAGGTCATTCTTAGTAACGTTTACATAAAACTATCATTTTACATACATAAAATATTGCATGATGCACTCATTTCTGTGTAGCCTGACAGCATTGTCAGGTGATGAGCGCTAGATGCCATAGCGCACAAACAATAACAAAGGAGCGTATTTGATGACCGCCTCAGCATCCCCTGTTAATGCCAGTGACTTCTTGAATCAAAAGGCAGCTGATATCAAGTCCTGGTACGAATCAGGCACTCAGCCAATAGAAGGCCTGAATGTTCGAAAAATGCCAGCTCGGGTGGAGCCCCTTGATTTTATTCCCAAACAGGGTAAAAACAAAAACAAGGCCCGCTTTAAACTGATTGTCAGTAAGAATTTTAAGCTCTGGTCAATGGATCTTGAAATTAGTTTTTTCTGTCAGCCCTGGCTCAGCAATGATGGTATAGCCAATCCTCCCGGGTTGCTATTTTCGGTTATTGATGATGAAGAAAAAGTTCACGCTATTGAATACCTGCCCATTGTATTCAACTATGAAGAAGACGCCATGGACGCACAACAGTGGTTCAGTTTCTGGGTTCAAAAATTCTTGAAAAGGCCTTCAATCAAGATAGTCTTTGCTTACAAACAACTACTTTCCTCTGAGCTGGAGGACTGAAATATCTTGTTATCGGTCTATGAAACGCCTGAAAGGTGCTTAATAACCGGAGCCTAATCTGTACTTGTGCAGGTATTAAGGTAGGCTCCTTCGCTGTCTTTACAGGCCATTCATTCAAGGTCTTTTATTACTCTGTAATCGATAGATAAAGGCTTTTCCCGAGGGGTTATTCTATCCAAGCTGTAACAAATGCTATTTCACTGCTCACATGAAGGAAAAATCATGCCCCGCCTATTCCTATTATTTTTCACTCTTTCGCTGCCTACTCTCTCAAGTGCAGAAATCAATTCGTTAACAAACCGTTGGATTGCTGCATTCCACCCTGATCAGGTAACCAGTTGTGATGCAGAATCGCTTCTAAAAAAAATGGACACTCTCTCTTCAAAAGCACAACTCACTCTGATTCGGCCTTATAACCCCTGCGGCATAATCTTCTTATCTGATTCACCTCTGGACATTGAAAACCTGAAAAACAGTCCTTCGATTCAATTTATAGAACCAGACGGTTTTAACCAGATTCAACCAGTCATGCCACCCATAAAATAACAACAATAAGCAGAACCTATCAGATCATATAAAAGCCATACTTTTACCTATACACACAAAAAAAGTAACACTATAAATACCACTTAATAAACGACTACGCACTTATTAATAAGAGTGATTATTAACATACATACCACTTCTTCCTATCAATATTTCGCCAACAACCCCACAAAAAACAAATCAGCAATAAAAATCTGTTTGAATTCAAACAGGATTAACTGATTTAATCTATTGTCTCTCTCAACTCAACTTTGGGTTGAGAGAGCGATCGATAAATGCTGAATCCCAGTATCTTATGGATAAACAATACTCTTCAAATCTGGAAAACCCTTTCGAAACCAGAGAGTATTAAATATGGACATCTATAAAAATAATGAAAACCACAAAGCACACCTTATCAAAGCTTGCAGGCTCAATACTGCTATCGACAGTAACCACTGTTGCCATGGCAAATGAGTTGAGCAACGTATCAAACAACACAGACCGTTTGATTATTAAATACGCTTCTCCCATGAATGCAATGGCCATATCTTCTGACCCGGTCATTGCCAATATCACTGGCAATCAACTTCTTAATGTTCGACCCCTGACAAATGGAGCCAGTGTCGTTGATCTCGGAGAGTTGAAATCACTGGAGGATATGCAGGAACTCGCTGCAGAAATAGCACAACAGTCCAACGTCCTTTACGCAGAGCCTGATTACATGATGTATCCCATGGCCACTCCAAATGACACTCGTTACAACGAGCAGTGGCACTACTTTGAGTCTGCTGGCGGTATTAACCTGCCTGCCGCCTGGGACATCACAACGGGGTCCCCAAACATTACCGTTGCGGTAATTGATACCGGTATTCGAGCCCATGCAGACCTGACCCCTAACATCGTTTCAGGCTACGATTTCATCACGAACACCAATGTGTCACAGGACGGGAATGGCCGTGATAGCGATGCGTCTGACCCCGGTGACTGGACGCCAGCAGGTGCCTGCGGTAACGGCTACCCACCTTCAACGACTGAAAGTAGCTGGCATGGAACCCATGTTGCCGGCACCATTTCTGCTGCCAGTAATAACAACACAGGCATTGCCGGTGTCAGCTGGAATACCAAAATTCAGCCTATTAGAGTTTTGGGTCGCTGTGGCGGGTATACATCTGACATCGTCGACGGTATGCGCTGGGCTGCAGGCCTTTCAGTTTCAGGGGTACCTGCCAACCCTACCCCCGCCAAAGTGCTTAATCTGAGTTTGGGTGGCGGCTCACCCTGTAGCCAAACCTATAAAGATGCGATCAATAGTGTCAGAGCTGCTGGAGCCACTATTGTTGTAGCAGCGGGTAACAGCAATCAGGATGCATCGGGTTTCTCACCTGCCAGCTGTGACGGTGTTATTACTGTCGCCTCTAATAAACGCGACGGTGGTCGGGCATTCTACTCTAACTTCGGTAGCGTTGTTGATGTAGCCGCTCCAGGGGGTGAAACCCAAAACCCTGCCAACGGAGTGCTTTCTACTCTCAACGGAGGATCTCAGACTCCAGGTAATGACAGCTATGCGTTTTATCAGGGAACCAGTATGGCTGCACCTCATGTTGCTGGAGTAGCAGCACTGATGTATTCAGTTAAGTCCGACCTGACACCTGATCAAGTTGAAACCACTATTGAGAATACAGCCAGAGCTTTCCCTTCGGTGAGCACTCGCCAATGCTCTACCAGCAGTTGTGGAGCAGGTATTGTTGATGCTCATGCCGCGCTTCAGGCAGTGAACGGTGGTGGTACAACTCCCCCTCCCTCAGACAACGACCTGGAGAAAGGCGTAGCTAAATCCGGACTCAATGGTAGCTCTGGTCAGCAGCTGGAATACACCTTTGAGGTGCCAGCCGGAGCCAGTAACCTGTCATTCAATATGTCTGGTGGGACAGGCGATGCCGATCTCTATGTTCGCCACGGCAGCAAGCCCACTACCAGCAGCTTCGACTGCCGTCCTTATCGTTCAGGGAACACTGAAAGCTGCTCATTCAGCTCTCCCAGCACCGGTACGTGGCACGTTATGTTGAGAGGTTACAGCGCCTTCTCCGGAGTATCTCTGGTTGCAGATTACACAGCATCCAGTGGTGGTGGCAACTCTGACGAATTCTCTAACACCACTCCTGTCGCCATTCCAGATAACAAAACTACAGGTGTCACCAGCTCAGTGAACAGTACTCGCAGTGGTGATTCCGGTACCGTGACGGTTAGCGTCAATATCACTCACACTTACCGTGGTGACCTGAAGATTCAGCTGGTTGCACCTAATGGCCAGACCAGCGTACTGAAAGAGGTCAGTAACGACAGCGCAGACAATCTGGTCACCAGTTATCAGGTCAATATGTCTGGCGTTGAATCCCGGGGTTCCTGGAGCCTGAAGGTCAGTGATCACTACAGAAGGGACACTGGTACCCTGAATAGCTGGAGCATCCGGTTCTAATCAGACGCAAGCAGGAGCCCATTGGGCTCCTGTCCTTTCCTGAATGCCTTGAGCTTTCAAGCATGAAATTGTCTTGAGTCCAACAGACTGCTAGAGTGCATAGCTTTCCTGTTTATCCCTCTTGAGCACTCCAATGAATTCTGTAGATACTGACCCTATCAAGCTGACTGAATACAGTCATGGCGCAGGTTGCGGCTGCAAGATTTCCCCCCAGATTCTCGATGGCATTCTGAAAACAAATCTTCAGTTACCGGATTTCCCCGGGCTCATTGTTGGTAACTCCAGTAAGGACGACGCGGCTGTTTTTGACTTGGGCAATGGTGAAGGTGTCATCAGTACCACCGACTTCTTTATGCCTATTGTTGACGACCCTTTTGATTTTGGACGGATCGCTGCCACCAATGCGATCAGTGACATCTACGCCATGGGGGGTACGCCCATGATGGCTATTGCCATTCTGGGCTGGCCAGTGAATATTCTCCCCCCTGAAATTGCCGCAAAAGTGGTGGATGGCGGTCGTCAGGCCTGCGCCGATGCAGGCATACCGCTGGCAGGAGGACACAGCATTGATGCACCTGAGCCTATTTTCGGGCTGGCAGTCACTGGCAAAGTGCCACTGGAACAACTCAAGCGTAATGATCAAGCCAGAGCCGGAAGTAAACTTTATCTCACCAAACCACTGGGTGTTGGCATTCTAACTACCGCTCAGAAAAAAAAGCTTTTAAAAGAGGAGCACAGCCTCATTGCCCGTGATGCCATGTGCACACTCAACAAGATCGGTGCCACACTGGCTCAATTGCCGGGTATCAGTGCCATAACGGATGTCACAGGCTTTGGCCTGCTGGGGCACCTGATCGAAGTCTGCGAGGGCAGCAAAGTCGCTGCAAAAATCAAGATGAGTCGCTTGCCTCTGCTTCCACATGTCCATGACTATCAGCAGCAGGGCTGTATTCCAGGCGGTACACTGCGTAATTTTGACAGTTATGGCCACAAGGCTGCACCTATTACTGAAGAGCAAAAACAGATTATTTGTGACCCTCAGACCAGTGGCGGACTATTGGTTGCTGTAGACAGACAGAGTGAAGAAGAGTTTCTAGCCATCACCCGACAATTTAGCCTGTCACTGGAGCCTGTTGGAGAGTTGGAAGAATATTCAGAGGGGCCTTTGGTGAGAGTCGAAGATTAATAAAAAAGCCCGACAGAGTCGGGCTTACAAAGTACATCAGATGGGTCGGTTACCGTATTCGCTCGAAGGCTTTTTGGGCGGATCTGCAGTAATGTTTGATGGTACTTCTTCAATCTCTCCTCCAGAATTCAGGAACGCTTCAATCTGAGCATTCATGCTTTCTCTGAGTTTCTTACGAGATTCTACTGTGCGCTGATCAGCTGGTTCGTCTCGACTCCCCAGAAAACTGATATCAACACCATCAAAACCAGCAGCAGCTTTTTTCGGCGTTCTCCGTGCCATAGCTATTTCCTCTTGGATACTGGTCGTGGAGCATTAACCATGCCCCAACCCTATTTAATTATGACTTTAGTTCCGATTTTTTATAGTTATAGTCCAGCGTAAGTAAAACGCCAGTCGGTGAGAGTCCTCCATTGATCTTCTTGTTATTAAAAAACTTTATAAAATTATAATTACCTATATAAGCTACCTTGTAAAGTCACAATCGAGCGACGCCCTCCTCCTCGCTCTCTGTGCTCCCCCAACCAGATTCCCTGCCAGGTTCCCAGATTGAGTTGCCCCTCAGTAATGGGGATCATGACACTGGCTCCCCAGAGGCTGGACTTTACATGGGCCGGCATATCATCTGGTCCCTCAAGAACATGGCGATAGTAGTCGGCATTATCCGGAATAGCTTGAAGGGAAAATTCTTCCATATCGTGACGTACATCCGGATCTGCATTCTCATTCAGGGTTAGGGAGGCCGAAATTGTCTTAAGTCCGACAGGCTCCCAGACCCACCTGATACTTTGAAAGCTCTGGCAACCGAGACTCAATTTCATCCGTAATCAGATGAAACCCACTCTCTTTTTCCGACAATTGGATCTGTTTCTGAAACCAGCCCATATAAAGTCTTCTCCTGTTTTGCCGAACTGCATTGAGCCATTGAAGCCCTTTAGCCAGCTTAACAGGCCTGTTTCATGATTCAGAGATTTCACCTCGCTCTCTTAGCAACTTTTTCTTTACTGACGGTTTCTTCCTATGCCTCACCTTTAAATAACTTTGGTTGTGACTTTCTGGACATGCAGGCCTTTTATATGGAGGAATTGGGAATCAGTGGGGTCACTATCCTCCACTTGACGAAAAGAATGGATAAACCAGGTTTAAAGGGGTTTGCCAAAAAGATAGGGCCTAAAAAATATCTGATAGCACTGGCAGAAGGGCTGGAGCCCAGTGAAATACGAGTGACCATGGCTCACGAACTGGTTCATGTCCGTCAGCTGGAAGAAGGTTCTATTGAAAAAAAAGAATTCGAAAAGCATTACCTTGACCGAAGCTTTGAAGATGAAGCTTTCCGACTCAGCATGCCGCTGGCTGCCCGGTTCTTCACCTCTCACACATGCAACGATGAAGAACCAGACAACCCAATACATCAAGAAAACGAACAGATAAACCGTTAATCGCTCCAGTGCTGACTTCTTTCTACGGCTTTTTTCCACCCTGCGTAGAGCTCTGAGCGCCTGTCTTCAGCCATTTCAGGCTCAAACTCTTTATCGACCTGAACCAGCGTTGACAACTCATCCGTATCTTTCCAGAAGCCCACAGCCAGCCCTGCCAGATACGCTGCACCGGCTGCAGTAGACTCAATCAACTCTGGCCTTGCCACGGTGACATCCAGAATGTCTGACTGAAACTGCATCAGAAAATCATTGGCTACAGCCCCACCATCCACTTTCAACTGACTGAGTTTAATGCCGGAATCCTGTTCCATCGCGTCAATCAAATCTCGGGACTGATAAGCAATGGCTTCCAGTGTAGCCCTGACAATATGATTACGGTTAGCCCCGCGAGTCAGGCCAAAAATAGCGCCTCTCGCATAGGGATCCCAGTAAGGAGCACCCAGGCCTACAAAAGCGGGTACGACATACACTCCGTTAGTGTCTTCTACCTTGCTGGCAAAATAGGCAGTATCCGCAGCATCACGAACCAAACCGAGCTCATCCCGCAGCCACTGAACAGAAGCCCCTCCCATAAAAACAGAACCTTCAAGCGCATAGGTCACCTGACCATTAAGGCTATAGGCTATGGTCGTCAGCAATCCATGAGTGGACTTAACAGGTCTGTCTCCTGTGTTTTTAAGCAGAAAGCAGCCTGTTCCATAGGTATTCTTGGCCATGCCTTCCTGGATACACATCTGACCAAAAAGAGCCGCCTGCTGATCTCCTGCAATACCTGCAACGGGAATATCGCTTTTTCCTACGCGGGTATGACCATACACTTCCGATGAGCTTTTCACTTCTGGCAACATGCTGCGAGGAATACCCAGCTTTTCCAGAATAACGTCATCCCAGTCCAAGCTATGGATATCAAACAACAGGGTACGTGAAGCATTGGAAGCATCCGTGACATGAGCTTTGCCATCCGTCAGTTTCCAGGTCAACCAGGTATCAATGGTTCCAAACAGCAGTTCGCCACGTTCTGCCTGTTCGCGCGCACCTTCAACGTTATCCAGAATCCATTTAATCTTGGTACCTGAGAAATAAGCATCCAGTACCAGACCGGTTTTTTCCCGCACGTAATCCTCAAAGCCATCTTCCCGAAGCTGCTCACAAATATCCGTGGTTCGACGACACTGCCAGACAATAGCATTATGAACCGGTCGACCGGTTTCTTTATTCCATACCACCGTCGTTTCACGCTGATTGGTAATTCCAATGGCTGCAATTTCCTTGGAGGAAATACCCGTTTTTGCCAGTACTTCAGTCAAAACCGCACGCTGGGTTGCCCAAATCTCCATAGGGTCGTGCTCTACCCAACCGGCTGCCGGATAATGCTGAGTGAACTCTCTTTGGGTTACACCAGCGATCTGACTGTTGCGATCAAATAAAATCGCTCGACTGCTGGTTGTCCCCTGATCAATGGATAGAACGTAGCTCATTCTGTGTCACGCCTTCTGTTTCTCACCTCATCATGACTTTGAATGCTGCGACTGCCATGCTGAGGGGCGGCTTAAACCAAAAGCTTTCAGTAGAAAGCCATTTTGTTCACGCGCTTAAATTAGTGTTTTTTCATTAGTAGTCAGGGTATTTTTTATCACACAGGATCACAATACCGGACAGGTACGTATAGTTATCGAGATAATTGCTGAACCCCGCGCGAAACCCTGCTGACAGGAAAACACAACACATCTCAGGTACTATCCACATGAACTATATACAGAGCACCTCAAATGGCATCCTCCCTGAACGCAGGATTGAGGAATTTAAAAATCCTCAACATCATCCGATTGGTTATCCTGCTGGCCAGAAGCCTGTCGAAAGGCTTGTTGATTTGATGTCCGGTGTAGGAGGGCTTGGAACACTGACCGATGGAAGTGGCCAGTCCACTATTAGACTGAAAGAGGGCCTTACCGTCCCTGTCCAGCCAGGCAATCAGCCTCTGTGCATATTCTCCAGCTGGGTAATGAAAAAAAAGTTTGGAACTGCCATGACCGTCACCCGGGAAGCCGCCTTTATCTTAAGTACCCGCGCACTATATCGACTGGAAGTAAGCAAAGATAGTCAGGTCAACATCCGCTGGCAGTACGACGATGGTCAATCGTCTACCACCAATGGAGATCTGACAGCACCCACTGTTTTTGACGAGGGTCGCCTGATTGCTTTTGGCTTAAATGATGGCCGTGAGCAGGGTCGAACAGTAGTTCTTAAAACAGCAACCGAAGCAATCAATAATCGTATTGTTTGACAGCAGCCCATGTTCAAGCCAGGAAAAAGCTTTCTGGATAACACTATGGTGGGATACGACAAGAGCCTTATTGTTCAAAATAACTTTGGCGGCGCTTTCTATGAGCTGGTTGAATATGAACCCGGCCTGGCCCGTGTTGATGTTCGGGATGATTACAGTGACTGCGATACCATTTGGGAAAACTATACCGTTTCATCACAGACCCCCCCTCGCCTATCTACGGGTGATGGGCACGTCTATCAGTACTCACGAAAAATGGGCACACCGGAAGATGTTCACGCCTGGTATTTAAGTGCTCATGATTTTGAAACCGGAGCCGTCAGCTCGGAGTTGTTTGTTGCCAGTGGTGAACGGGCTGACAACCCCATGCTCTCCATCGACTTCATGCCAGAAAATGTCATGGTGAGTGGTGTGCGTAACGGTATCCTGATTCTGAGTGATAGCAGTGTGCAGAAATGAGCACTTAAAGTCCCTGCTGATCTGCCATCTTTCTGGCAATTTTTGGAGCATTCCACAAAGATGGCAGCAGGATCAGAGAAACAGGTACAGCGGTAATAACAATAAATGACTGCAACGCCGATATACCACCGGAACCTATAGAAATCAACAACGCAGCTACCACGCCCATCATGACTCCCCAGAAAACACGGACATACGCCTGAGGATGATCGTTACCGGTCATCACCATGGATACGGCATAGGTCATGGAATCACCTGTGGTCGCCACAAAAATAATGGTCAGAAGAAGAAAGGCTACAGAAATCAGTAAATCGGTGGGTAGCTGACCGGTGATGGCAAACAAGGCAGCAGGCAAATTGGTTCCAGCAAAAGGTTCTGAAATAATCCCGGGATTCTCCAGCTCAAGAGACAAGCCAGTGCCCCCTAATATTGCCAGCCATAACGTGGTCATGAGTGGGGCTAATATCGAGGTCAGCACAATCATTTCCCTAATGGTTCGACCACGGGATATGCGCGCGACAAACATGGCAGTCAAAGGCCCATAGCCCAAAAACCATCCCCAGAAGAAGACTGTCCACCAATCCAGCCATTCAGAACTCTCTCTAAAGACAGCCATGGGAATAAATTTATTCAGGTAAATCCCAAAAGAATGAAAGTAACTGTTAAAAATGAAGGAAGTAGGACCAAAGGAAAGGAGGAATACCATCAATACAATTGCCAGCAACACATTCGCACTGCTCAGGAGCTGGATACCTCGTGTAACACCACTGACAGCAGAAACGGTGTAGATGCTTATTAAACCAACCAGCACCATGAGTTGCAGACCGTAGGTATTAGGTATACCAAACAACTTTTCCAAACCATAGCCGACCTGTAATCCCAGAAAGCCTATAGGCCCAACAGTTCCTGCGACTACGGCCAGCACAGAGCATGCGTCAACTATCGTTCCCAGGGGGCCTGTAAGCGCTTTTTCTCCAAACAGCGGATATAGCAATGTGCGGGGTTGAAGAGGAAGGCCTTTTTCATAATGTAAATACATGAAAACAATGCCCGTTAAACTACTGAGAATGGACCAGGGTAGAAACCCCCAGTGCATAAAACTCTGAGCCAGAGCATTATAAGCCGTATCGATTGAACTACTTCCCTCACCAAATAAGGGGGGAGGAGAGATAAAATGAGCCATTGGCTCCGCTGCTGCCCAGAACACCCCACCACCGGCCAGAAGCGTGCACATAATCACTGATATCCATTTAAAGTTGCTCAGTTCCGGCTTATCTAACCCTCCCAATCGCACTCGTCCGGTTCGCCCTATGACCAAGGCAAGGCTAATAATAAATGTTGCTAACAGCAGAACCTGCCAATAGAAACCGAACAATCGGGTGGAAGCGTAAAATCCAGCACTGATCCAGCGGGAAACCATTTCAATATCGTGCAGGGACAAAAGTACAAAGAGCCCTAAACTTCCTCCACTGACCAGAAATACCGGCAGATCAATTTCAGAAAACAAGCTTTTTGGGGGGATCACAGACTCATTATCAGACAGCATTGAGTGGTTGTTTCATTGGAGAGATGCCAGTAAGTATATTGACTGAATCCGGATCCCGCGAATCAGATAGCCGAATGATAGCCATTTTTAGAAAGAACAAACGTTCCATTTATTGGTGCATACTCAAACAGTATTACTTTTCAGACATTGCCCTATAACTCAGAGACAGCTCTATTAAAATTTCACGCTTTCGATACCCTCATTTTGAAATCATCCAGCCATTGATTTTTGGAATATTTCCCTATCAATGGATTAACTGTCAATTAGCTGAACAGAGGTGTCAGGCTTAATATCAAGCGCCTCAAAAAAGTGTATAACAGGCGCTAGGAGGCTGACCGAGAATAGCGTCCGAGCATAAAATTCAGTAGAACGAGTCAGCTTTTTCACTGAATTTGTGCGAATAGTTGACCTATTTAAGCAAATTCAGTGGAAAAGATGGCCGTTCTTTCTGGATTTCAGGCCGGGCTGTCTATTCTCGGTCAGCCTCCTAGGGGGTGTTCTCATCTGAACGACCTATCAGCTCGTCATCAAACTGACCAAAAAGCCAGCTGATATTCAGCTAGAATGTATTATTTTGGTTTGTTATGGCTCGCACAGTACTCAAAGATGAACAGTGGGATCGGATCAAAGACATGCTACCAGGTAAAGCTTCTGACCCTGGACCAACAGCTAAAAACAGGCTGTTTATTGAAGCGGTTCTCTGGATTGATCGCACTGGTGCTCCGTGGAGAGACTTACCCGAAGAATTTGGTGATTGGCATAACACGTACAACCGATTTAGTCGCTGGTGTGCAAAAGGTATATGGAATCGAGTCTTTGAAGAACTGAATAGGGATCGCGATATGGAGTACCTGATGGTTGACGGCTCAATCATCCGAGTTCATCAGCATGGTGCCCCC
>NZ_JOKH01000008.1:160871-189208 GCF_000722635.1 Endozoicomonas numazuensis
CTGAACTACGTCCTGGTTCACAACACTCACAAAACGACTTCGTACCCTTCTTGAATACCGTATTACACAGACTTCGTCGTGTTACTCAAGCTCCGGTATTGCTGCGACTCGACAGTGGCCATGATGCAGAAGACACTCGCCGAGAGATTGCCGATCACAACCATGTGGATCACATCATCAAACTCAATCCACGTAAGCAGTATGCCGTAACAGCCTGGCTGCAAGCCTTTGAGACAGCCAGTGTTCAGTGGACAGAGCTTCGCCCCGGAAAAACGTATGCGACACACTCAGTTATCCATGAGACCGACTACGGCAGACAGCGACTAATCATCCGTATTATCAAGCGTACTACTGACTCGGTGGGTCAGTATTTTTTAACACCAGACTACGAGCTGGATGGTTGGTGGACGACATTGGATGAAACTGAATACGATAATGATAATGTTATATTACTCTATGAAGACCATGCGACCAGCGAACAGTTTCATAGTGAATTCAAGACTGACATGGATCTGGAAAGACTGCCTTCAGGTAAGTTTGATACGAATGATCTTGTCATGTGTCTTGGTGCACTGACCTACAAAATTTTGCGCTACATGGGGCAAACCTGTTTGCTGGGTCCTGATTCTCCGGTTCGCCACAAAGCTCAGCGCCGAAGAATCAAGACGGTTATGCAGGAGCTGGTTTACCAATCTGCGCGATTCCTGAAAAAGAGTCGCCAATTTATTCTTCGTTTTGGCCGACATAGCCCCGGGCTGTCGGCCTTTATGCAACTCTTTCCTGAAAAACAGCTCTGTTAGCTGATTATTTATTTCTCTCGACTGAATGAAAAAGTATGGCTGACACTGGCAGGATTTCGCTCGCCTTCAGAGCAGAAATCTTTCGGTATTCATTGGAAAAGAGCCGTGCTATTAAATCTGTTCAGCTATTTTGTGGTGAATTGCACGCACCGAAAGCGTAAAACTTTCTGTCATTGAGTTAAATGAGATGGAAAATCTTCTCTGCAATCAAGAAATCACGGATTCAGGTTCAAGTTAAACGTTTCTTTTAGTGATGAGGGAAGACGATCTTCTTTACTCAGCTTAAACGCAGCACCGAAAATGCCCTGATCAATACCTGATTGCTTGTTGATGTAGTTCACAGTGAATCTTGTGTACATAGTCTCTGCCCATGAGAATATGGGATGTTTTTTTTATTGTTTTGGGAAATATACGCTAACCCGAAAAGGAAAAAACAGAAAGGCTTTATTTATTTTCTTGCAAGTCATGTCGGATCTGCGATTTATGAATAGAGGCCTTTTTTACAGGCCTGTCCTGCTGCTATCTTAGAGCTGTGAACCTTCCGAGTCCGGAGTGCCGTGTGAAGATCAGCGTTGCCCAGCTGCGAGTCAGTTATAAAGATAAGCAAGATAACCTTCAGAAACTTCGACAATTGTTGCAGCAGGCGCCCGAGGTGGGTGATCTGGTTTTGCTCCCCGAGCTTTTTTCCACAGGTTACATCTTTGAAGAAGCTGAAGAGATTGTTCAGCTGGGTGAAGCTGTGGATAACAGTTCTACGCTTCAGGCTCTGCAGTTGATGGCTGCTGAGTTTAATACGATTCTGGTGGCCGGGTTTGGAGAAAAGGAGGGAGGTGAACTTTATAACTCAGTAGCGGTGGTGGCCGCCTCAGGGCTGATGGGAGTCTACCGCAAGATTTCCAGTACCAACATTGATAAACGCTATTTCAAAAGGGGGCAGGACCTGCTGGTGTTTGAACATCAGGGTATCCGGTTTGGTATCGTAATCTGTTTTGACCTCTGGTTCCCCGAGATTGTTCGGGAGTATGTCCGACAGGAAGTCGATATTCTATTGCACCCCGCCAATTTCGGAGGCGAACAAAGTGTTCATATCGCCCGGGCCAGAGCGATTGAGAATGGCTTGTATGTGGTGACTTGTAACCGCATTGGCGAAGAAAATATCCGGGGTATCAACGGTTACTACTGCGGTAAAAGTCAGGTGATTGACCCTGTAGGCAAGAGCCTGATGTCTTTGGGCGCATCGGAAGAGCTCAAAACTCTGGATATGAATATCAATCATAAAACCGTCAGAACAGTGCTGGGGATTGAGCTGGAAAGTGAAGTCGAGAGCATTCTGGCTACTGCCAATCTACGTAAATAACCTCGGCAGGTATATCGTGTGCAGAAAAAAAGGAAAGCCAGCGCTTCTGGTTTTCCTGAAGCTTGTCACCGGGGCCTTTTACTTCCACCCACAGGTATTCCTGAGATTCTGGTTTAAACAGAATCAGGTCCGGGAAACCAGTCCGGTTGTGAGCAAAGTCGAAGATCAGCTTTTCCAGCATGGCTTTCAGGTGAGGCCAGGGAATCAGTTCACAGGCGACAGTGATCAACTCTTTTGAAAGCCCGAGCCAATAGATCAATCGATTGGAAAGGCCCTGCTTTTGTTCGTAGAGAGCCAGAATCTCTTGAGTCACTGAAGACTCTCCCAGTTCTGTGAATCTGTTTTCAAACAATGTCTGTCGTTTACGATAAAAGTCGGGTGTGGATAAGTCTGCGGGAGCACTCTGGAAAGGGTGAAAGAAGGCATCAGGAATATCGTTAAACAGGATGTCCCAGAACAGCAAACCTGCCAACCCACAAATGAGGGTGTTCTCGACATAGAATGCTTCCCAACCCTCATTCTGGAAGTGTTTTTGAACCTGTAACTCAACTCTTTCGCTGTTATCAGGGAGGGAAAGGCGTTTTTCAGAAAATCGGGATTGCTTTCGTAAGGCTTTCTCACCCCTTAATTTCCTGATGAATCTTTTGGCAAATTCCAGTTCCATATCGCTGGCAGGTTTTTCCAAAATACTCATGCAAATAGCTTCGCTGGCTTTTACATCTCCACGCTTATGATGGATACGAGCCATTCTTTCGAGGGCCGGAGGCAAGTTTGACTGTGCAAACAGATCCAGAGCCTCATCAAACTGTTCCGTTCTTTCCAATTCTCTGGCTATGCGATTGACCAAACGGCTGAAACGTCTTTTCAGAATGGGGCTGTCAGGTTGGTCGGGTAGCTCATACTGCAACTGGCAAAGAGCTTTAGAGTCTTTTTCAAACTCTGCTTCATAGGCGAGAATAGCCAGCTGTGACAACTGCAAAGCGTCGTTCAATTCTTCTCGAGTTTTGAACAGTCGACTGTCTTTTACCAGAGGGTAACGCTCAAACTGGTTGAGTCCCAGATCCTGCAGAACAAATTCGGTGAGATCCTGATGAAGGTTGCCAAAAAACATAAACTGGAGATTTTGAACTTCTGCTGCGAAAAGAGGTTCGTAGATATCAAAAGGCAGAGTCGGTGACCGGGTTGCTCCACTCACGACCCGTTCTACGAGCTCAGGTCTTTTTAACTTCGAGGAAATGCCTTTGACTGAGCTGAACCATTTCAGGAGTTCTGGTTTAGTGCCCAGCTGCACGAGTTCTGAGACTTCAGTAACAGGGTTGATGGAGAGAAGCGCCAGCTTCTCAAGTTCACGGGCAGCGGAAGTTAGCTCCAATATCTCTGGATACTTCAATTTGTCAGAACGAAACAGAGGCCCCTTTCTGCAGATAAGACGTACGTAAAGGCGTTGTGCGGGCTCAGAGGCCGATTGGAAAGCCCTGAGAAAACGGCGTTCATCATCATTCAGCAGGTCATCATATTGTTGAGTGACAAAATCCAACAGTGACTGAAAGTTAGTCAGGTAATAGTCCTCCGGGATTTCAACCGCTTCAGTCATCGGTAAGCTGCCATTCAATGCTGCAAAACGCTAAGATTACCCAATTTACTGATTTGGAAAACCCCCATGAGTGATGATGATCTGGTCACCGAAGCGCATTTGCTGGAAATTGTAGAAAATCAGCTGACTGAAAATAACCCCCAAAGGGTTAAAGAAACCCTGCTCAGACTGACCATGACGGGTATGGAAAGGCAGGAAGCTATGGATTATATCGCTTGTGCGCTCTCAGTTGAGATTATTGATATTATTCAAAACAGTGCCACCTTCAACCTGAAAAGGTATGAACAGAATCTGGATAAACTGCCGGATACCCCCTGGATGACGGCTTAAGTATCGGGTCATTCCATTGATGAGTTCACTCTCTAATCTCATTGCAGGGTTTACTTTTGAAGAGATTAGGTAGAATGAACTCAGGTCTGATAAAAACAATGGAAAATGACCATGCCCTCCAAATATTACCCTTTCGACAGCGAGACCCTGAAAGAGCCTCTGGATGATGTCTGGGCTGCCCGAAGAGAAGCAGCCGATGCCACACGCAGGTTAATAGAAAATCTGGTGAATACCCAGCTCTCGGCGCAAGAGCTTCAGAAATTGGCCTCTCGCCTTTCAGAAGAGGCTGACAGGCTTGAACAAGGGTCCATGACTCAGGGGCGCTTTGACAGTATTAACCCGGTAGCCGTTGAGCAAAGAGTTATTTCTGAGCTGAACTATGAATTGAACCCGGTGGAAGGTAAGTCCAATCCGTTGGCGCCGCCCATACAGATATGGATGGATGATGAGGGTGTTTACGGGAAAGCGACTCTGGGTTGGCAGTACGAAGGTCCTCCCAGTACTGTACATGGTGGTTATGTCGCGGCTCTGTTTGATCAGTTTCTGGGTATTGGTCAAAAGTTAACCGGCCACCCGGGCGTCACAGGTCAACTGTCTGTTAAATATTTAAAGCCAACCCCTCTGAATACTGAGCTGAACTTTATAGGTCGTCTGGAGAAATCAGAAGGCCGAAGAATTGTCATGACAGCAGAAATTTTGGCCAATGGCGTTATCACTGCAAAGGCAGAATGTGTCTTTATTCGCATAGATGCAGAAACGTTCAAAAGAATGAAAGAGGGTTCTGCTACTTAAACAGCCATGAGCGGGAAATGCGGCTCACCCCAAAATATGAAAATGATCTGATAGAGCTGCATTTTCATAGTAAGTAGGGCCCGTCCCGGGTTATACCCGGGACTTTTTTGTTCTGAGAAAACGGATATTTTTGACGCTCCGATTTTTAAACAACAATGATGGAATAGTCACGCCTACTGCCAGGGATAACAGTATAAAAACAGTATTCAGACCATAGCTGATGGTTTGCATTAAAAGCTCAGGTGAGAAGGTAGAGGTCTGGCTCATTTCCATCAATCCCATCATGCTTCGATAGGCAAAAACGCCAGGAACCATTGGAATAACAGCCGGTGCCATGAAAACTGTCGTGGGTGTGTGTACCCAGTGTGCAAACTGAATAGCGAGAAGTCCCATGGTGCACGACGCCAGCAGTGTGGATGTCAGGAGATCAAGCCCCAGATTCAGGGCAGTACCCCTCAGTCCATATCCCAGTGCAGCCAGAAGTGCTGTTGCCCAAAAGGCTCTCAGTGGCGTTGTGAACAGTGTGGCAAATCCCATGGCGGCCAGAGCGGCCCATACACACTTTTCTAACAGCAATCCGCTCATAACTGATGAACCCCCAAAAGTGCGGAGCTAATGACGATCCCCATGGCTATGGCAAATGCGATCACTATGCCCTGCATAGCGCGTGCTTGCCCGACAATGATATGACCATGCATCAGATCGATAATGCTATTGATCATGGGAACGCCCGGAATCAGAAAAAGAACCGAAGTGGCTACAGCTAATTCGGGCGCCTCTCCCCAGTGAAAGACCAGTCCCACTCCACTGATGGTACTGGCAATAAAGGCAGCGGCAGCAATACTCAAAGCCAGGTTGTGGCCACTGGCCAGCATTTTATTACGTGCAGTAAAGCCAATGGCTGTCGCCACGCCAGCCAACAGCATTGCCGGAACTTCGCCTCCGGCCAGACGGCAAAAAGCCATGCCTGCCAGTGAAATCATGATTAATAAGATCATTCTGGGGTAATGAGGAATGCTGCGAATACGTTCCACTTCCTGGGTAATATCTACGAGAGGCCAGTTTTCCACTGAGGCTTTCCAGCTCATTCGGCTGATGGCCGATACCACACTAAGATTGACTGCGTAACCAGTGACTCTGCGAAACGCTGTATGCTGCAGATGGGGGCTCTCCTGATCAGACAGTGTCAAAGTAATACCAGCAAAAGAGAAGAACAGCTCAATATCGTAACCCAGGGAATAAGCGATTCGTCGTACATTACGATTAACCCGTTCTGTGTGCGCGCCAGAAGACATAAGCAGTGCAGCAATATCCAGTAGAAGACTGGATACATTCCGGTGATCATAATCGGGAGGTGAGGTTGATATAGCCATGAAAAGCAGATTCTGGAGAGAGGCAAAGGGTTTCAGAAACTATAGCGGTTGTAGAAGAAAGTCTCCCTGATTCAGGTCAGTTCTTGAGCGAATGTTGCCGATAGAATAATGCCGTCTATGGAATAGTCCATGGACGGCATCAGGGTGTTCAAGCGTTTATATAAGACAATGATTAACGATCGCCTTTGCCGGCACCTCGAATACGAGGGTCATCTTCATATCCATCAGTTGCCTTGCTACCTTCAGAGGTAGTGGTTTGAATCGTCACACCACCGTCGACGTCCAATATGGTGCCTGTAATGTAGCTGGAGGCCTCGGAAGCCAGGAACAAGGCTCCGTCTGACACATCATTACTGGTACCCCAGCGACGCAGAGGTGTTCCTTCACGGATGGTGTCATACATTCCGGGTGTTTTCAGAATAACGTTTTGCATACCCCAGGAGTCTTCGATTGGGCCCGGAGAAATACCATTGACACGCACACCTTCAGGACCCCATTCCAGAGCCAGTACTTTACACAGCATGTTAACGCCGGCTTTAGCAGAGCATACGTGTGTCTGATAAGGCAGAGGGCGAACCGCTTCAGGCGCAGTAATAGCCATCAGAGAGGCGCCAGGCTTACGCAGGAAATCCCAGGAAGCCTTGAAAACATTAAAGGTACCGAGCAGGTCGATATCAATAATGGACTTAAAGGCGTTGGCGCTCATACCAATCGCGGGGGCATAAAAGTTGCCCGCCTGCCCGGCTACCACAATATCAATGCCACCAAACTTTTCGGCGGTTTCTTTCATGGTTTCGTAGACGCGATCATAGTCACGTACGTCACCGGGAAGACCCAGGGCTTCGCCACCCAGGTCACGAATCTCTTGTGCTGCAGATTCTGTACGATCCACAGTACGGCTCATTACGGTCACTTTTGCGCCCTGCTCGGCAAAACGCTTGGCAATAGCCAGATTGAAGCTTCGGGTGCCACCGGCTACATAGGCTACTTTGCCTTCAAGAATACGATCCTTGAATGTCGTCATTTTGATTCCCTCATAACTTTTTCCATGAAAGCTCTTCAGCCTGGTCAATGATTTCAGAGTTCATGGGTGTTTATTCTTCTACTTCTATGAGACCTGTTTTACAGACGATCAGGTATTTGGGTGCTGTAGAGGTTGAGTATTCTACAGCGCAGCGCCATCGAATTTATCAGAATCAAAAATGGGTGAAAAGCAAATATAAAGCAGTGGGATTAATTAAAATTTTCGTACCCTGTTTGAACTAGTTGTCATGCGTTAGAAAACGGTTTCTTTTAGGTAGATTGCTCTAAAAATGGGGAAGGTGGCTATGTAGAGAAGTGCTTCAGGTATGTTATAAAGCGTCTCAGCCATGAGTGAAAAAGTGAATTTGTCTTTGAAGAAGAAAGACCTTTTCAACAAACAGTAAGCTGTAAGATGAGCTGAGAAATATGCTGCAATTCTTAAAAGATGTAAAAAATATGCACTGGGCTCCAAGGCTGATCCTGGCCCTGGTTGTCCTGAAGGTGATCGCCGATGTGGTTCGTGAACAGGCCATTTTTTAATCGTTATTCTACCTTGATGGCAGGCCTGCCCGGGTCAGGGTAAATTATAAGTCTTTGAATGGACTGGAGAACATGGAATGGTCTTTGTCATCCTGGGGTTATTGATTCTGGTTCTGGTGTTTGGTCCCCAGATCTGGGTGAAGCGAACCCTTAAACTGCACAGCGGTGATCGCCCGGACCTTCAGGGAACAGGTGGAGAGCTGGCTGAACACCTTGTGGAACGCTTTGGTCTTGAAGGCGTTAAGGTGGTGAAAGGCAACCCGGGTGAAGACTACTATAATCCGGAAGATTTGCTGATTTCGCTCTCGCCTGAAAACTACGATGGACGTTCAGTGTCTGCCGTAGCGGTTGCAGCTCATGAAACAGGTCATGCTCTTCAGCATCAGGAGAAGCATGCCGGATTTATGCTTCGCCAGAGACGTATACGTCTTGCGATGACTATTGAGCGCTTCAGTGCCATGGCGTTAATGATTACCCCTTTGGTGTTTGCACTGACACGGGTTCCTCACAGTATCCTGCTTACGGTTTTGATCGGTATTGCTGGTATGCTCGCAGCTATCTGGGTGCAGTTGATCAATCTGCCCGTGGAACTGGATGCCAGTTTTAAAAAAGCCCTGCCCATTCTGGCAGAGGGCTATCTCTCTGAAAAAGATATGCCTGCCGCCAGAGAAGTATTGAAAGCTGCTGCCATGACTTACGTTGCTGCTGCTCTGGGCAGTCTGCTCAATCTTGGCCGCTGGATTGCAATTCTAAGGCGATGATTGCGAAGATCGTTCGTTTTGCTGTACGACCTGATTCGATGGGGCAGGGGGGGACTGATGTGCTTTCATAACGTCCAGTGAACAGGCCCTTGATTCCGTCATTCTGGGCCGGGGGCTGTTCACCAGACATACTGAAAAGTTCCGAAGTGATTCAGTAACTGATTCTCATAACTGAGTGTACATCAGGAGTTAGCTGCGATTTCATCGGCTAAGTCCTGATCCCATTCAAAGTTGATGTTGAACTTTCCGGTAGGGTAAAGCGTGAATTTGGCACGATTCCAACGATTGCTTTCCCCTTCTGTAGTTATCTCATATAACTTTTTAAAACTTTTGTATGCTTTATAACCAACTTTGAAGAACTTTCTTTCTGAGTTAGAGTTGTATTCGCCTTTAAAGTTAGCCGCATCTTCAAAGAACTCTACAAAAAGCCATGCTTCGGACCAGTCATCACTGATAGCGTCTGCAATCTGCTGACCAATGCCTGCATACACATCGTCTATGGTCATATCCATATTTCACCTTGTTGCTTCATTTATAAAAATTGACACATGAGGTTCACCATCGATCCAGTACTCTACTTCGAAAGCCTCTGGTCTTTTATCTGCACCCTCATATATTACCTCAATGCTAACTTTTACACTTTGTTTAGGGCTGTTCGGCGGGTCATCTCTCAAAGCCTCTGCCCACTGGTTCTCCATCCTCTTCCAAGCGCCACGATTAAGGTTGGCGTTCATGGGAGCATAGTTAATCTGTTCCCCCGGTCCGTCAAAGATTGAGGCGATCAGGTGACCTCCATCATCGTCGGTCAGCCCATCTTTGATGCCTTCTGCTTTACCTGCCTTACCCTGCTGGTAAGTATTTCGGTCTCTCGTGGTTAAATCCAGTTCTCCCGACACCCGGTTGACCCTTCCACTTCCATCCGTTTCATAGAGATAGGGGCCAACCTGATATTTGTGATTGGGTTTCAGTTCTCTGTTCAGGGCTTTATTCCAGGAGCCTTTTTCACCGGGCTCAAGAACCGTTACGTCTTCTGGAGTATTCGATGTACTCTCATTCTCAGGCTCTTTTTCAGGGCCTTTAGGAGGAGGATTGTTCTGCGGTGGAGGTCGATTATCCACAGGCAGGTCTTTAGTTATATCCCCTATGGAACGTGAGCAGAGTGCCTTCTTTGGCGTGTACTTGTGAACTGTTTTCTTGAGGTCAGCCAGTTCTTTGAGCAGCTCTCCCAGATCGGTCATTTGGCGAGCCAGGGGGGTCTTTAGGGTGACTAACGACTATGGGAGTTTCGTGAAGACTGAAGTCATAAGGTCGCACAGAGGCTTTCAGACGGTTGTCAGTGAACTCCAGGGACTGACCCAGCTGCTGGTATGCTTGCCGGCTTTGAAGATATGGATGGTTGTCATGACGTTCAGTGAACAGGCCCTTGGTCCCGTCATTCTGGGTCGGGGGCTGTTCAGCAGACATACAGAAAAGTTCCAAAGTGGTTTATAAGAAAGAGCAAATGACAGTCAATGACTAAAGACTCTCCCCTGGTTGTAAATAATTCTTCAACTCTTGCTCATCAATAGGGCCAGTAATTGATTCTTTAAGTATTGAATCTTCTTTCCACCATTGATTTATCGTTTTCTCGATGTTCCTAGCCTCCCTGCTGGTAATTTTCCATAAAGACAGATACTCTTCCTTGACTGAAGGATCGAGAATCTCCATAAAGGCTTCCCGGATACCATCCATACTTCTGCTTAGTCCACGGAAGTCACCAGCTAATGAACGTACCGTTGTCTTTTTACCCTGTTTTGCATTTTGCAGTGCTTCTACTGAAGAGGATCTCATTCCTAGAAAGTTAGGTCTGACTTTTTTCTCCCACAACCATTCATCCGTTTCCATGCATTTTGTTGGAATAAAGGCAGGATTCTTTTTTTTGTATTCTTTATACGAGGCCAAAGCGTCTAGCCCTATATCGATAAACTGCTGGTAGTGTTCAATAAATTGCTCTATGTACTCCAGTGATTGAAATTTTCGCTTCAGTAATTGAGATTTTTTTTTGGGGTTCATTGAACTGCATCCGACCATGTAGTGACTTTCGGTGAAAGGTTGGGTATGGAGTTGTACTCCACATAGAGCTGTTGCAGTCCGCCCTCCAGATAGAACTCCATTCCTTCAAATTCCTTATATTGCTGACCTGCAGTGGTTCCCTCCCAGACTTTCATACCCTCAGGACCCACAGTATGCTCAACATAGTAACCATTATCATTCCAGGAATCCTTGACTGCATAGCCATCGCGCCATGCTGACTTATTTGGAGGGATTTCTCTGGCCCAGTACGCTCCTGAGTCTCCTCGGGCTTCTGCACTGCCTTCATCGACAATGCGATACATGATTTCACCTTCTTTTAGTTCAACAGGTTTGATATCTGAGAAGTTCATGAAATCTTCCCTACCGGCTACATCAGGGTATCCCTGCTCATCGATCAATTTCTGTAATTCTGGATCAAACTCATCTAAACCAAGAGCATCTGCTGGCATCACACCTTCCTTCGCTCCAAGCGGTCTGCCATCTTCCTGCAATGTGTAAGGATCTTTAGAATCACCACCCAGATGGTCACGCTTGTATACTCTATCCCCATCAAGAGGAGTTACTCCCTCGCGAGGCGTGTAATTCCCTTTAGGCGGAGGGTTATTCTGCGGCGGCGGTCTGTTATCCACAGGCAGGTCTTTGGTTATATCCCCTGTGGAACGTGAGCGGAGTGTCGTCTTTGGCGTGTACTTGTGAACGGTTCTCTTGAGGTCTGCCAGTTCTTTGAGTGACTCCCCCAGATCGGTCATTTGGCGAGCTAGTCGTGCTTGACGGGTAAGGTTGACAATAGCGCCTGTGCCCGCTGTCACCGCAGCCAGTACCAGGGTCAGTAACATCTCAAAAGCGGCACTGCCTGCCAGTTCACTGATTTCAAGGCTGTGCTGAGCTTTGGCGTAATCTCTGGCGAACCGGGTCAGTAGAGTCTGGCAACGATCGTCTTCCCAGAGAATCTGGGTTATGGCCCAGGCTTGGCTGAAATCTTCAGAGCTGATCTTTTTCGGGTCAAAACCCAGTACATCGACGATCTCTTTATACTCGGCACTCTCGCCAGTGCTCATTGAACTCCTTGTACCAGTCAATCACGGAATCGTGAGCCTGAGTTTTCAGCCAGGCTTCATACACCGTCCCCGTTGTTTAACCTTGCTGACGACATCGTGAATTTCCCCCAGCCAGGTTAACAGGGAGTGGCCTGTCTGCTTTAATCCTTGTCCAAACCGGTGAGCATGAGCCTGTAGTTTTCCACTGCTATCCAGTGACTGATACCGGTGATTAATCACCGTTGCTTCCGCCTTTTCACTGGCAATGATCATGCCCAGCTTTATTTTGATGCTGTCGTAGAGAGCCTCGATCTGCTTAATATTACGTGACGGGTCACGATGGATAACAAAGACATTGAGGCTGCCCCAGTTCAGGGCGTCTTCAATTAAGCGGAGGGTGGATTTATACCCTGTGTGATGAGGATTTTTGAGAAGAGGGTGATCTTTCAACTCCTTTTCCAGTCTTTCACATTGATCCAGCCAAAGGTCGAAGAGAAAGTACCAGGCGTCCCGCCGGGTCGGTCGAAACGTCAATCGTTCCTTGTGAAGGCAGTTAAACCGTTGATTGGTGAGTAAAAACCAGTCTCCCTGCTTGTTCCTTAGGCGAATATCAATCTGATCCTTTCCAAACACACGTTACTCCCTATGTGACTCCGTTTAATTCCTTTTGCAGCATGCTAACGCGCTGAAGACAGGCGATGGGTCGTTTAGCAGATTCATTGTTTTATTAGACAGTGGGATAGTAACGCTTTTTCGATTCTGTGCAAATGTTCCTGATGTTGTGTCTATCTGCGTTGTTATCAAGCCTGAACATATTCAGGTTGAAGAGCTATAAGGCTCGTCTCAGCAGTCAGCAAGAATTGCTCATCCAGAGTCCCCTGACTACCTTTAAGCGTTGATTCGGTCCGAGTCTTCAGGGGAAACGAGTTGTGAATCAATCGAATGTTGCAAAAAAGCGTTGCAAAAACTTTTTCAATGTATTCTTTCAATGCTTGCTCGCAACCGCCCTTGTTTTCATCCACAACTTTCCCCTGAATGCCTCTGATCATGGAAACCCGGTCTATTCAGACGACAGCGAATGTCCGTATCAATCAGAGGTGAACCCGCAGCAAGCCCTTGAATATTTCAAAAACAATACCCGGTTTCTTCCCCTGAATGGCTCGGATAAAGGCATCTGTCTCGGACTGGCTTGTGCCTGGCTTAAGTCTGTTGTCGTCCAACCTGATACCCGCTCACGGCTCAGGCAGCGATTACGAACCTGCAGTCAAAACCCACAACAAGGGTGGCATAACCAAAACCAACACTACGACAGTTTGCAGGCAACATTTCAGGCTGCCCGTCATCACTATGACGCTTATCGCACAGCAAACGCCCTGCCCGACCATCCAGCCACTTTGGAAAGTTTTGAGAAACTGGATGCAGAGTCAGCCGGACAACTGCAAACTCAAATCTGGGTTGAATGGCTCTATCGTGAACAGCTACGCCAGCAGGGCTGCTCTGCTGAAGTAACCACCCTGGATAAAACGGCACCCCGGCTCTCCATGACCCAAGCCTGGCCAGTCGTCACAACTCGCGCCAGCACCGTGCAGCTGCTCAGAACACTGCGTGATCAGCCTGTTCCTGCCCATTATTTGCTGACAACCGGCAAGCACGCCCTTGCGCTCAGTATTGAAAAAGACCGATTGACTCTGTTTGACCAGAACGCCCCCTGCTATATCCGGGAGGTACATCCAGATAATGCGGACCAACTCGGCAGCGAACTCTTTGATGCCCTGGCTATTGAGCCCGAGTGCGGTATGGAAGTTGACGACAGTGGGATGATGATTCACTGTGGTTCCTTATCCACTGCTCTTCCATTAACCTCTGAGATCAGCTGGGAAGTCATAGAGCCTGTTATTGAAAAACTGATGAACCATCGGGTAGCCGTATGGACGCTTCAGGCCGTTCTGCCAGTGGATGCCAACAACTCACAAAAAACAGAAGCCGACTGGCACACAGAATGGCTGACACAGAGTCTGCTGCAACACTACCCCATTCCAGCCAACACTCTTGATGCCGATGGCTACAGCCCGCTACATCTGGCTAGCAGGCTGAGTAATCTCGCTTCTGTAAAGGCGTTGCTGGCTGCTGGGGAAAATCCAGCACTACCCACACCCGAAGGGCTGACAGCCTTTGATCTGGTCTGCGGTCGTTATCCCCAGATATCTGAACGTTTACAGCAGGCGTTACAGGCTCAGGGAATAGCCTCTGCCTGTGATCCGGATAAGGCCAACACCGTTCGCCCCTTACTTCATAAACCCTGGCGGCCTTCCCAGGCTCCCCTGCCTGACAATCTTGTGCAGGGACATTATGAGTCCATACAAAACAGGGAATCCATGCAAAACAGGCTTCCAGGAGGGGCGGTATTAAACCATGGATCAACATTCACTCCTCCTGCACAAGGCCATTGCCCGGCAGGTGATTGTGGCCAGAGAGAAAACAGCTGGGAAAACTTCAAGTTTCGAAAAGCATTAGCAGCCGTTGGCCGGGGTGAAGACCCACTATCGAGGTTTGTAGATCGGGTAGAACAGGTTCAGGATAATGCCGTGCGGTTTGTGACGGATCGCCACCCAATCCTGTCAGCTATCATGGTCACTTCAAGGAAAGTGCAGGAAGAGTTTGTCGCTGAGCAGGTCGATCTGCTAGACAGGGCAACAGGAAGGGTTATCAGCCAGGGCTGGAATCAGCTGGATCAGAATCTGAAGAATGAGCTGAATGGGTTGTTAAAGGTAGCATCCATACTACCCGCTGGCCAAGCTCTCAGACAAAGCTATGCTACTTTGTACAGGGCGGTTGGGCCTGATGAATTGGCCGATATAAAAAAGACGGGGTACTTTGTAAATCGAGGATCAGCGGAAGGAAAGTATTTCACAGATACAGCTGAACACGCTTCTTCCTACGCCAGGCAGGCAGTAAAAGCCTTCCAAGACCCCCCCTATACAATAGTGAAAACAAAAGTACCGGTTTCATACCTTGGGACTCCAGTAGAGGTGGATGGTGGTATTCGTGCTTTTTTAGTACAAGAAAAGCACCTAAAGAACCTGAAGCCTAAAATTCTTGATTCATCAGAGGTGCCCAAAAAATGAAGTCTGATGCAGTTGTTTCGGTAAAGTTTTATTCTAAAGAAAATGGTGGACGAATAACTCCCGTTCCCGCTCACCAATATCAATGTGTATTTCTGACTTCCGAAACAAAAGGTTACGACTGCAGATTTATTATGTCAGAAGAAAAAATCTTATATCCGGAAAACACATATGAATTAGAGGTGAAGTTTATGGATTCACGCACTGCTCTTGCTGCAATAAAGCCGCTTTCCGGGTTTCGAATATGGGAAGGAAAAGTCATAGGTGAAGGAAAACTGATCAAAGTGCTATAGATACTGATGCTCTTAGGGTAGGTTCGAAAGACATTAGCAGCCGTTGGCCGGGGTGAAGACCCACTATCGAGGTTTGTAGATCGGGTAGAACAGGTTCAGGATAATGCCGTGCGGTTTGTGACGGATCGCCACCCAATCCTGTCAGCCATCATGGTCACTTCAAGGAAAGTGCAGGAAGAGTTTGTCGCTGAACAGGTCGATCTGCTAGACAGGGCAACAGGAAGGGTTATCAGCCAGGGCTGGAATCAGCTGGATCAGGAACTCAAGGATGAGCTTAATGGACTGTTGAAAATTTCTTCGGTCTCTCCGCTCGGAAGGCTTGGCGCTTTGGGTTCATCCATCAGTGCCCCGACAAAAGTTGCTCTTGAAGGAGGTCGGCATTCTGGACAGTTAAAACAATTTATGAAACAGACACCAGAACAACTTCGTAAAACAATTCAATCCTTTGATAGACAAATAGAGAAGCATCAAACTTGGATTAAAAGTCCTGAGACTAAAGTCAAAAACTTTCAGGAATTGAGGCCAGAGCATAGGTCAAATCTTATTCATCATTGGCAGCAAGACATAGAAAGGCATAAAGAGCTAAAAGCCATAGCGCATGATGCATTAAAGGGGCAGGAAGGATGAGTATAAAAAAACAAAACGATAATATTTATGAAGATTATTTAAAAGATCTAGGCTTCTTACTGAAAGAGCTGGCCGTTGACGCCAAGAAAAAAAATGATCAAAAACATACTGATTTCTCAGCTGGATATCTAGCAGGGTTCCATAGAGTTATATCCCTAATGCAGCAGCAATCAGAAGGATTTGGCTTGGAACTTGAACAAATAGGGCTAGACGGAATAGATGCAGATGACGATCTTGTATAGTACCTTTTGTTGGCAAACTTCAATGCTTGAACCTCAATCCGAAGGATGATGAGTTGAATGGGTTGCTGAAGGTTGTAGCTATGGCTCCCGGAGGAAGAGCAGTCAAAGCTTTTTCAGCAAAGACTGTGATAGATAGTAAACGTTTGAAACATATATTTAGAAAAGAGGAAGGTCATATCCTCGACATGCTGGAGAACAGGAAATGACTGGAAGAAACAGCTAATAACCCTTCATTGACATTAGGCCGAGACAAGTACGGAAACATTTGGTCGGCAAATACTCGAAATGATGGAACTCAAGTCTGGACTCAGTCCAGAAATGGTAAAATTATAAATGGAGGTATTAATCAGGTTTCACGTGACTTTAACCCGGAAACAGGACTATCCTCACCAGTTAAAGCAGGCAATTAATTATGAAAGATACAATCACGGTTAATGAAGCTTATAAAGCAATGATTTTATACCTTGAGCATTTATATGAATTGACGAGTTCTGATGAATTGGCAGGCTTTCTTGGGAGTATGGCTATTTTAGAGGATGGTAAGCCAGCGGATAGTGCTGTCTGGCAAGACTGGCTGGAAGCCATTGAAAAGGCAAAAACTAAACAGGATATCAGTCTGAAGCTTCAATAACGCCTGAATCCGAACCCTGTCACCAGATAGGCAACAGGCAGTATAGTCGCTGAGCAGGTCGATCTGTTGGACAGAGCGACTGGAAGGGTCATCAGCCAAGGCTGGATTCAGCTGGATCAGAACCTGAATCAAAATCCGAAGGATGAGTTGAAAGGGTCAATTCTCTATATTTCGATTGTTTTGTAGTACACCTGTAAATGCTTCATGCTTGAGTCTGATGACTCTCTGGTTCGAACTGCCCCGCCAGGCCAGCGATAAATCTCGTTTATCCTCTTCATACTTGCCATCAATCAGTACATCTACAAATTCAACAACAGCTTTTTGCCTGGGTGTAAGCAGTTCGAGCGTATAGCCGGTCCATAACCAGATGTCCTTGTCTGGCAGCTCCTCTTTGACTCTTTTGACCAGATGCAGAATGTCATCCAGGTTTTCTGGGAACAGCGGATCGCCTCCCGACAGGGATAAACCGTCCCGGTTGATTCGGGAGTCATTCAGATCCTTGAGAATCTGATCTTCCATCTTCTGGGTGAAAAGATGACCTTTGCTGGCGTCCCAGGTAGAAGAGTTATGGCAACCTTTGCAGAAATGCTCACAACCAGAGACAAATAAAGTGCATCGGGTACCTTCACCATTAACAACATCAAGAGGGTAATACTGCTGATAATTCATAGGCGGTGTTTTGAGTGATGAGGAGTGGAAAATTTAGACTGAAATACGGAAACGAGAGCAAGCACTGTAAGGTTCGCTGCCAGAGCAATTAATCCGGTATTGACTCCCCAAAGGTTTTTTATACCGAGAGAAATGGCTGTAAGCAGAAAAACGACACCGGTAATCAGGCCGCAGAGCACGGCTCCAGAACGTATCTTTTGCAGGTGCAAGGTAATAACAAAAGCTGGAAAGCACTGCACCAAAAGCTCCAGCTTGATAACAATCAGTCTCCAGAGCGTGATATTTCTGTTCAGTGCGCAAAGGGTAATAGCGACCATAACAAGAACAGCAATAACATAGTCCTGTCGAAGACCCTGTCTTTGCGAATGGTCAGGAATATCGTGTCTCAGCATGGAAACCAGAGAGAGTAAAACAGAATCAGCCGTAGACATGATGGCTGCCAAAATGGCCAGCAAGACAACGGAGGCTGCAAAACCATTCAACAGGCTGCTGCTGGCCCACTGTTCAAGCAGCATTGGCAGAACCTGATCGACATTACTGACTTCAGTATGGGCGAACAATGAAATAGCGCACCAGCCCACCAGAAGAACCACCAGATTAGTGAATAACCCAATAACGCCCAGTGCACCAATGGATTTATTGAGGGTGCTTGTATTGGAGGAAGCGAACACTCTTTGCAGTGTTTGTGGATAAACAACGACGGACAGAGCTCCCAATAGCATGGTACTGAGCCATCGAATTTGCATACTGCTGTCAGGAACGGCCACTGTTTCTGGACGAAGTTGGCTGACACTGTTGCCCAGTGCGGTAAAACCACCACTGTTTTCAACTATCCATACAATCAGAAAAACAGAGCCTGTAAACATCGTCAGCCCTTGGAAAACATCGGTCCAGGCGACGGCTCTCAGTCCTCCAATGGAGTCATAAATCAGAATCACCAGAGCAAATACCAAGACGCCTAATGTATAAGAGATCGCCCCATCAGTGATGACTTCCATGATTTCCCCCGCTGCTTTTAACTGGGCGAAAAGGAAATTAGCCATGGTCAGGCACAGGCAGATGGCCAGAAGTTTTCGCAGAAGCAATACCGTTCGGTCTTTTTGAAATCGAAAACGTATCCAGTCACCGGGGGTGACAAACTTATGCTGTACGGAAAGAGGCCTTAGTTTAGGCACCAGAAAGTGAAAGCTGGCAGCAATGGCAGCCCAAAGGCCAACAGTTAATACCCAGTGAAAGCCATGAAGGTAAGTTTGGCCGCTATACCCCACCAGAGTATTACCACTGAAGGCGGTGGCATAGAGTGTAAAAAACAATACGAAAAAGCCCAGAGAGCGATTGGCCAGATAGTGATCTTCAGCCTCGTCACTTTGACTTGCAGCTCTGGCTCTCAGGCATAAGGGGATCAGCACCAGGAAATAGGCCAGAGTTAACCAGAGAGATAGACTCATCGGGTAGGTTTCCCTTGTTCATCCTTTCTTAACCAGAGCAAAAGATTAATGAATATAACCAGTGCATAGCAGGTCAGAGCCAGAGCTACCCAATCAGGCATACCCAGATAGAATTTGGGTTCAGTGCCGGGGGGTCTGTACCAGGGAACAGAAATGATTAGCAGAAAAAACATCAAAAGCTGAAGCGCTGTGCGTAGGGTCTTATTTTTCATAAACAGCCTTTGGATAAAAGAGCTGAGACTCATAGAGCAAACCTTTCATCCTGAGGGTGAAAGGTTTTTCGCCAACAACAGAAAAATGTAGCACAGCAAGAATAAGGATCTGGTGCAGCCAAGCGTTAATTACCATACAGACCCCGTTCATCCTGAGCCTGTCGAAGGATGTTGGTAATGCACTTCGACAGGCTCAGTGCGAACGGTATGGGGTATGACGCTTAGTTGCACTGGTTCGTTAGAGGTGTTTTACCCGGCGCACCACTTCTTCCTGCTTACCTTTTATAAATGGACGGCTATTAGGCTGACCCAGATAGCCACACACTCTGCGGGTCACTGACATTTTGGTGGAATCCCGGTTTTTGCACTGAGGGCATTCAAAACCTCGGGCCGTAGCGTGAAATTCTCCTTCATAAGTGCAGCTGTAGCAGACGTCGTTGGGAGTATTGGTACCGTAGTAAGGTACTTTGTCATAGGTGTAGTCCCAGACATTCTCCAAAGCTTTCAGATTGTGCACCATGTTGGGGTATTCACCGTAACAGATGAAGCCACCGCTGGTGTGAGCCGGGTAACTCATCTCGAAGTCGATTTTGTCGTAGGGAGTGACTTTCTTTTCTACATCCAGATGGAAAGAGTTAGTGTAGTAGCCTTTGTCAGTTACGCCTTCAATGACTCCAAACTCTTTACGGTCCAAACGACAGAAACGGTCGCAAAGACTTTCGCTGGGCGTCGAGTAGAGGCTAAAGCCGTATCCAGTCTCAGCTTGCCAGCGACTGACCGCTTTTTGAAGATACTGAACGATATTCAGACCTTTCTGGCGCAGTTCTTCACAGTCGTAAATATCGCCCTGGCCGTAAAGTGCATGGATGGTTTCATGGATACCGATATAGCCCAGAGAGATGGATGCTCGGCCGTGTTTGAAGATTTCACTGACATAGTCTTCAGGGTTCAATCTGACGCCACAGGCACCTTCAACGTAGAGTATGGGGGCTACCTTGGCTTTGACATCATCCAGTCGCTGTATGCGTGTCATCAGGGCATCTTTAGCTAACGACAGCCGTTGATCAAGGCGTCTGAAAAAGTCTTGTTCACTTTCGCTCTCAATAGCGATGCGAGGCAGATTGAGAGATACAACACCGAGGTTATTTCTACCGTCATGAATGAGCTGACCATTTTCTTCATAGGCACTCAGGAATGAACGACAGCCCATAGGTGTTTTAAAACTGCCAGTGACCTCAACCAGTTTGTCGTAGTTAAGAATGTCTGGGTACATTCGTTTGCTGGCACACTCAAGCGCCAGCTGTTTGACGTCATAGTTGGGGTCGTCTTTCGAAAAGTTGACCCCTTTGCGAATGGCAAAGACCAGTTTTGGGAAGACCGGAGTCTTGCTGTTGCGACCCAAACCACGAATCCGGTTTTTGAGAATCGACTTCTGAACCAGCCTTTCCTGCCAGCTGATACCCAGTCCAAAGCCAAAGGTAACAAAAGGTGTTTGCCCGTTAGCGGTATGCAGTGTGTTGACTTCGTATTCCAGCGCTTGATAGGCGTCAAAGCAGTCTTTCTCGGTGCGTTCCATGGCATAGGCCTCTGCCTTTTCCCTGTCATCGATCCACCGAAGCCCTTCCTTTAGATGCTTTTCGAAGGTTTTGGTGACGTAAGGGGCATGGATACGGTCGATTTCATTAATACTGGTGCCGCCGTATATGTGGCTGGACACCTGGGCAATAATCTGGGCCGTGATCGCAGTGGCTGTGGTGATTGATTTCGGCGTTTCAATCTCGGCGTTCCCCATTCGAAAGCCTCGGGTCATCATGCCTTCTATGTCGATCAGCATACAATTGAACATGGGGAAGAATGGCGAATAATCCAGGTCATGGTAGTGCAGCTCGCCCCGTTCATGGGCTGCGGTTATAGGCTTTGGCAAAAGATGCTGTTTGGCATAGTGTCGCGCTACAACACCCGCAAGAAGATCTCTTTGAGTGGGGATGATTTTGCTGTCTTTATTAGCATTTTCATTGAGCAACTCTTCATTATCCTGATGAATGATACTCATGATTTCCTGGCTCAGAGCATTTCGGGATTCGCGCTCAATATCCCTGGTATTACGGTACTCAATGTATTTTCTGGCTGCATCCTTGTAAGGGCTGCGCATCAGCAGTTCTTCCACCAGATTTTGGACCTCGTAGATATCGATCCGTTCACGTCTGGTAAAAGTCTGTTCTACTTCCGTTGCCAATGATTTTGCAAAAGCGGTATCTTTGATATGAGCATCATTCAAAGCACTGGCCACGGCTCTGGCAATACGAGGTGTATCAAATGGCTGTCGTGAGCCATCGCGCTTGATGATGTCGGTCATCCAGAACCACTCCGAAAAACAAAAACAGGTGAGGTAGAACTGCCTTTATGAACTCACTGGGTAGTGGTGGTGGCAGCAGGGAGGCACAATATATATTGTTGTCTTGACGTCTATTATCCGTGAAGACCGATAGATTTCGATGTTAATTATCAAGTAATTACGAGTTGTACTTTAGATCTTTAGTTTTTCTGCGGGCTGCAGGAGGTTCAGGGATGTTGGATTACCTGAGCTGATCTACTATGATTGCGAGCCTTTCTTTATGGATCACCCTTGGAAAACTCCATGAGTCCCTACACCTCTCCCATTTCTGAACTCCTTGGCCTGGGCTACTGCGACTGGCAGGAATGGACGGATTACAGCCGTTTCAAATTTAATGAGTCGCATATTCCTGAGCTGCTGAAGCTGGCCCAGGACTGGACTTTCTTTGACCATGACGACGCTGACACTGTCTGGTCTCCTGTCCATGCGTGGAGAGTATTGGGTATTCTTCAGGCAAAAGAGGCCGTAGAACCACTGCTGGAACTGTTTTACAAAGATGATGAGCACTTTGTTATTGCAGAATATCTGCCGTCTGCTGTGGGACGTCTGGGTTCAGTAGCCACCGATCGTCTTTGGAGCATCGCCCGAAATACCGGGGAAAATGAAGACGCCCGGGATCTCGCCATCGAGTCGTTGCGTTGGAATGTCACTTACCACGAAGCCGATCGGGAAGAGACAATTGCTGGTCTCCTGCAGCTGCTGGATGACCGGGAAGACGATGAAACCTATCTGAACACTGCTCTGGTGGGTGCCCTGGTTGATATAAAGGGCAAAGAAGCAGGCAAATCTATTCGCGATGCTTTTGATCGTGGCAAGGTTGACCGTGAGATTCATGGTGACATTGAAGATGTAGAAATTGAGCTGAGCCTGCGAGAAACCCGTTCCTTTATTCCTGACTGGCGCTTTGATCATTCCCAGAAAGAAATGCTTGAAGCCATGCTGTCAGAGTTTGGCAACATGTCCTATCAGGAAGTGGAAGGTTTTCTATTTGGTATCTGGGGTTCGCCTCAGCAGGTACCCCCCAATCGCTGGCTGAAAAAAATCTTTGGTGAAGCCCCTTCATTCGAAGATGAACAGCAGGAAAAAGACGCTCATCGTATATTGTTCAATCTTTATGACACTATAGAGCGCTCTGTTGAAATGGGACTGGACATTATTCCTGAGGACTGTCAGTCAGAGACGCCAGGTGATGAACTGTTCCCAAATTTGAAAAAGTGGTCCAGAGGTTTTGGTGAAGCCAATGCCATGCTGGTGAACTTCTGGGAAGAAGTCTTCCAGCATCAGGCAATGAAAGAGCTGGAAGAGTCCTGGACAGCATGTACCATTCTTCTGAGTGTCTGGACCCATCCTGAGCAGCTGCTGGAAAAAGCCAAGAAGCCGGGAGGACCCAATATCGAGAAGATGCTGTCTGCTGTTCCTTCGGTGGCTAAAGAGTTGGCTTCCATCGGTTCCGGAGTGCGTACCCGCTGGGACGCTATTATGGAAACCCCAGACCCGGTCTCTGTCATTAAAATTGGTCGTAATGACGCTTGCCCCTGTGGCAGTGGCAAGAAATACAAGAAGTGTTGCGGCGCCTAACTCTGTAGGTTGTTCAACACTGATGTAAAACCTGAGGCGGTTTAAAATTAACTGTCTCAGGATTTAAAAAAACCAGAATCACTCCCTCGTAGAAATACTTCAGCAATTCTGCCTATAAGATAAAAGACATCGGATGATTATTTATGCGGTAAAAAGGGTTTTTACGGATAGCGAAAAATATTGTTAATATAATAATCACCTGGCTTGACTTAGATCAATTATTAACCTGTTATCTAAAAATATTCTTACCCCGAATCATATAATTATTGGGGTGAGATGCATGGACATTCTCATAGTCATACCTGTCGTAGCATTGGTTGTTTACGGCATTGTCAAAAATTTCAGTGCTTCTGCAACACTGGCTATAGCCGGTATGGTACTGCTCAGTGCCGCCACATTTCTGGGTATCTCCGATATCCTGCCCGTTGATAAAACCACCGGTTTTGCACCGTTCGATTTATTCGAATTGATGAATGGTGTCTTCAGCATGCGTATGGCCAGCCTGGGTCTGACCATCATGGCCTGTGGTGGTTTTGCCTCATACATGTCTCACATTGGAGCCTCTGAAGCTCTGGTGCGTCTGGCTGTTAAACCTATTCACGGTTTCAAGTCTCCCTACCTGGTATTGTCTCTGGTATACCTTGTCTGTGTCGTTCTTCAGATGTTTGTGACTTCTGCAACAGGTCTGGGTCTGCTGCTGATGGTGACACTCTATCCTGTTCTTCGCAGCATTGGCTTGAGCCCTGCTTCAGCGGCTGCAGTCTGTGCTTCTCCCGCTGCTTTTGAAATCGGTGTTACTCAGGTAAATGCCAACTTTGCAGCCAGTCAGGGAGGAATGGAAATCACTGAATATTTCCTTGGCTATCAGGCATGGGTCACAGTACCAATGGCGTTTTTGACTGCAGCACTGCACTTCTTCTGGCAGCGTCGTTGTGATCTGAAAGCGGGCTACATTGCGGCTGATCATGTCGGTGCAACGGATGCTGAAGAAGGCGAAGAAGATAAGCCAAAGGCTCCTGCTGTTTATGCCTTGCTGCCCATGATTCCTTTTGTTTTGTTGCTGGTATTCTCCAAGATGATGGTGACTTCTATCAGTGTGAATCTGGTGGCTGCCATGCTGATCAGTGTGTTCGCAGGTATGTTGTTTGAGCTCATTCGCAAGAAAAATGTCAAGGAAGCCCTGTCTGGTTTTGACAAGTTTCTGGCAGGCATGGGGGCAGTCTTCGGCCCTGTTGTAGGCTTGATTATTGGTGCTGAAATATTCGCTATGGGTCTCAAGCATATCGGTGCTATCGATTCTTTACTGGGCTCTGCTCAGGGGCTTGGCATCGGGGCCGCTTTCATGGCTGTTTTCATGGCAGTACTGATTGCGATCTCTGCCATCATGATGGGCTCTGGTAATGCGGCATTTCTGTCATTCGCTACTCTGGCACCAGACGTAGCCAAGAGCTTCGGTGTACCTGCAGTCAGTATGTTACTGCCTATGAACTTTGCCGCCAGTATGGGGCGAACCATGTCACCGATCTCTGCAGTAGTGATTGCCTGTGCCGGTATTGCCAAGATCTCACCCTTTGAACTGGTGAAGAGAACCGCTGTTCCTATGCTGGGCTCGTTTGTTCTGGGTATGGGTCTACACCTGATTTTGTTCATGTAATAGCAACAGGCTTTACCAGAAACGGGATCTCATGTGAGGTCCCGTTTTTGTATCTGGCTCATTCATGGTTGTGCTCCAAGAGATCAAGGACGGTGAATAGTCCTGAATTACAACGCATGCCTCCTGGTGCAGCCAAGCGTTTTACCTCATAACGTTCGCACTGAGCCTGTCGAAGTGCATGACCAACATCCTTCGACAGTCTCAGGATGAACGGGGTCTGCATGGTAATTAACGCTTGGCTCCTAGACTATGGCGGAGTCTTGCCGATAGTTCTAAGGGTCAGAACCAGACACCGGATATCCCCTCGGAGGAATTAATGATTAATCGACGTTCTCTACCTGAGAAAGTAAGTGATCACTTGCTTTGGTGGGGAGGCTTGTCGATACTGCCCGTATTGGCTGCCCAGGGAATGAAAGTTCGTCGAAATATTCTGCGCTTGCCTCCTGCTGCCCCTCCTTTTTATGGTTCTTCAAAAGGAGGCGACCAGGACTTTTATCTCTATGTTACTGGTGAGTCATCTGCAGCCGGTGTAGGGGCGTTGACACACTCTACCGCTTTGATTGGCTGTCTTGCTGATCGCCTCAGTGAGGCGCTGGATGTTCATGTCCGCTGGCGAGCAATTGGCAAGAATGGTATCAAAGCAGAAGAGCTTCGCAGGGATATTTTGCCTGCCACCTTATTACCCGCTCTGAAGGATGGTCGCGCTGACCTCATTGTTATTGCTCTGGGGGTCAATGATGCCAAAGGGGTGACCTCAAGAAAGCAATGGCGCAGGGATGTGTGTGGCATGATCAGCGATATTCGGCTCTATTCACAATCGCCAATCATTCTGGCCGGACTGCCTCCGGTGCAAAAGTTTTCAGCACTGCCCAGCCCTCTCAGCAAGGTGTTGGGAGCCAGAGCTCGATTATTGGACCGGGATCTGGCCAGCGCGGCTGAGCAATGGCAGGGTGTCCTGCACATGCCCCTGAGCAGTGAGCTGGGTGTAGGCAATCTTGCCCTGGATGGCTTCCACCCTTCCGAGAAGGGCTATGCGCTCTGGGCGGAAAACCTGGCTGGTGGTTTTCTGGCCGATTTTTGTTCGAACCTGACAGAGCCTTTAGCCTGAGCTCGGCACCAGTCCGGCAGCAAGGCAAAGTTGTTCTTCTATTTCATCCCACGGTAGTGTCTTGTCGTCAATAACCTCTATCCGGCTGTGTTCGCACTCACTCAGTTCCATGATGCTGACAACTCCCTCCTGAGCATTGAAAGCCCTGGGACCCTGATTGGTATGAACAACGGCTTTCAGTCGCTTGGCGGGGATGCTATTGAATAGATGAAAAAGCGCATCAAATGAAAATACCAACATTGAGCTGTAGAGCCAGCCGCAACTGAAATGACCTTGTCCCTTGTTTTCACGGCGGATAAACAGCTCGCCTTCCGGTAGTGTCAGAGGCACGCTTTCCGGCATGGCGTTGTGCTGGTGGTGTGCATCGGGATGCAATGCGCTCTGACTGCCTTTAGGCTGGTTCAGCCATTGAGGGTCAATAGCGCCATGGGCAACCCAGGCCGTCATGACCTTCCTGTTCTCCATAGAGCGGCAGTAGCTGTCAAAGCGTTCCTGGTCGGAATGGTCACAACAATCAGTCTTGTTGGCCACGATGACGTCAGCCAGGGCGATCTGGTCTTGAAAATTTTCATTCTCCAGATAGCGTTGATCTTTCAAGTTGCGTGGATCCAGCAAGCAAATAGTGGCTTTTAGGTCGAGCACTTCTGAAAAATGCGCACCTGACAATGTCTGCAGGATTTGTTCTGGATGGCCCAGCCCTGTAGGTTCGATCAGAATACGGTCTGGTTTGCTGCGGGCAATCAGCATATTCAATCCGACCTGCATTGGCAGCCCGGCAACACAGCACATACAGCCCCCCGGAACTTCACGGACGACGGCACCTTTGCCTGACATCATGGCACCGTCGATGCCGACTTCGCCAAACTCGTTCACCAGCACACCCCAAGTCTCGTCTTTGGGTTTGCTGGCCAGCAGGTGCAGGATAGCAGTGGTTTTACCTGAGCCCAGAAAGCCGGTAATCAGGTTGGTAGGGATTGCTTTGATCATGACATCTGAAACTGATTAGTTTGTTACAATATAACGTTTTTGGGTGGGTTATGGGAGTAGAATTTCCGTAAGAGTCTCTTGTTGATGGAATAAACCGGAAAATCGTCGATAGTTAACTGTATGGGATTTTCAGCTCTCAGGGAGGAGAGTGAGTCATGGGCGGACCAGTTGATTTCTTTAGGGGTTTGATAGGTGCATCACCTTCACAGAGTTCAGACAGGGTAAGAAGCAAGCCAGCCAAGACGGGTTTTTTTGCTGGTCGTACAGCAAAAGAAGTTGACGCCTACAAGTACATGGTTGGTTCAAAAGAACGCTTTGAAGCGCTAGCCCATAACAGCCGAGTTAAAGCTAAAAATGCTAGTTCACAGGAATTTAAGCAGAGCTATAAGACAAAAGCCACTGAATATGATGGGAAGGCTAAAAGTGCGAAATCTGAGAAACAATTAAAGAGAGAAGTCCGTGTGGAGGACGTTCGGTCACGACAGGAACAAGAAGTGAGTGAACGGCAGGAGCCTGATTCAAATCCTATAGGTGAGTTCATCGGGAATTTGGCAAATGGCTTGAGAAAAACGGGTGAAACAGTCGTACGTGAAGTCAAAGTAGTTTCGGGAAAGGCTACTTTAGGTCTAATGAAGGCTGATAGAGAGAATACTAAGTGGTCTGAACACCCTTTGGATAGATTCCTTCTGGAATGCAAGATTCTTCAGCAGAGAGCAAAAAATAGATGGAGCGAATTGGATTGAAGGTTAAAGTTTTCATCTTTCTCAACAAGCTTCATCATCTAAGGTTTTCAATATGCCTCCCCAGCCGCCAGATAATAAACAAACCCACCAAAGTGGCGGCTGTTTCATAAATAAACTCTGACTGCTCCATCGGTGCAAAAGACAATACCAGAAAGAGTGGCAGGCTGAACACCAGAGTCCTCATTGTTACTACCCAGCCAATTGAAATCAGTCGAGTCCAGAATTGCTCCCCCTTTCGTCCCCCGTTGCAAAGCCAGGCATAGAAGATAGCAAAGGCTGGAATAGCCAGTTCAATGACTTCAAGCCAGCCTGAGTGGATAAAGCTATCATTGATGTTTTCAGGAAAAAATCCCAGAGTCAGGAAGGCCAGCCAGCAGAATGTGTAGAGGTAGGTTTCCCGGCCAGAAAGAGGTTCTTTCCGCAACCGCTCTTTCAACCAGTTAATATTCCAGAACACTACGAACTGCATAATCACCATCCTGTAAAAAGTTAATGCATTATAGATGCTCTTGGGAGCCGAGAGTTCCCCACAGGCAGCCATGAGGTTTTCTGGGAATCTTTTCGTTGTGTAATTAAATTGTCATTAAAGCGTCTTAAAGTGCGCTCATCTGATCATCCAACGGTGCAGTACTTTGAGATCAAAGACCATATTTGCAGCTCTGGGTCTGGGTTTGATGACCCTGGCAAACCCTGTTCTGGCTGAGACCAAAATCAAGAATGTCATCATGCTCATTGGTGATGGAATGGGGCCCCAACAGATGGGATTGCTGGAAGCCTATGCTAGGAGGCTGACCGAGAATAGACAGCCCGGCCTAAAATCCAGAAAGAACGGCCATCTTTTCCACTGAATTTGCTTAAATAGGTCAACTATTCGCACAAATTCAGTGAAAAAGCTGACTCGTTCTACTGAATTTTATGCTCGGACGCTATTCTCGGTCAGCCTCCTAG
>NZ_JOKH01000008.1:190081-209972 GCF_000722635.1 Endozoicomonas numazuensis
ATGCTGTAACCACTGGCTTCTTTGTAGGTGTCATTTTCCTCCTGGTCGCATTGACTGGCTTTCTCGATCAGGTCATCAATTTCTGCACTGAGTTCTGCTTCTTTGAGCTTGAGTCGCCCGTAACTCATGGCCTTGTGCTTTGAGCTGTTGGCTTTGAACTTTGAACCGTCCAGACTGATATGCCCGAGCGATGCCAGTTCCAGCTCCATTGCCAGCTTGACGGATTGTTTGAAGCAGTCATGGAAGAAGGACAGGTTATCTTTACGAAAGTCACCCAGGACTCTGAAGTTCGGGCAATTCATTTGCGAGATGTACATAAACGCCAGATCTTGCCGACAGCGACGTTCAATCTCACGGGAGCTGAAAACGCCATGGCTATAGGCGTAGATCAGGATGGCGACAATGAGCTTCGGGGGATAAGCGTGCTGGCCAAGGTGGTGGTATTTTTTTTCGACTTCAGATGTATCAATGCTCTGAAAGATGCCTTCGTAGACAAAACAGTCATGATCTTTGGAAAGCAGATCGAAAATATTGGTTGGAAACAGTAGGTGCTGATCGAACTCAACAGGGCTATCTTTGAATTTTGGTGGTGACATCAGGCATCATCAAGGTTGATTTAAGGCTTATCATAGCGTCCGAGCATAAAATTCAGTAGAACGAGTCAGCTTTTTCACTGAATTTGTGCGAATAGTTGACCTATTTAAGCAAATCCAGTGGAAAAGATGGCCGTTCTTTCTGGATTTTAGGCCGGACTGTCTATTCTCGGTCAGCCTCCTAGGCAGGCGCCCAATTCCATTTACCAGGGGCAATCCACCAGTCTTGCTGAAATCATTGCAGAAAGTACAGTGGGTCTCTCCATGCATAACCCCGCTGATGCTCTGGTGGTAGACTCTGCCGCTTCAGCTTCCCAGCTGGCGACAGGCACCTTTTCACCTTCTGAAGCCATTGGTGTAGATGCTCATGGCGACGCTGTAGAAACTGTATTGGAACGGGCTAAAAAAGAAGGTCGTTCCACAGGTTTGGTATCCGATACCCGTTTGACTCATGCGACTCCCGCCGCTTTTGCTTCGCACCAGCCTCATCGTTCTCTTGAGAATGAGATTGCCGTGAATATGCTCGAAGGCAACCGTGTAGACGTTATGCTTTCTGGAGGGTTACGACACTGGGTGCCAGCTTCCGTCAACGAAAAAGGTAAGACCTACGACAGTGTTCAGTCCATGACCGGAAACGCTTTTAGTGTTTCTTCCAAGCGTAAAGATGAGCGTAATTTGCTGCAGGAAGCTGAACAGCAGGGTTATAAGCTGGCCTTTGATCGTGAGCAACTGTCGTCTCTGGAAGACGGTCGTGTGCTAGGACTGTTCAGTAATTCCGGCATGATGGACGGTATTGTTTACTCCCAGACTCGAAATGACGAACAGCGCAAGGAACCTACGCTCAAGGAGATGACGGTAAAAGCCATTGATCTGCTTGAGAATAATGACAAAGGTTTCTTCCTGATGGTTGAAGGTGGCCAGATTGACTGGGCAGGCCACAACAATGATGCAGGTACCATGCTGCATGAAATGATCAAGTTCGATGAAACCATCAAGGCCGTTTATGAATGGGCAAAAGGTCGTGACGATACGCTGGTTTTGGTGACGGCTGATCATGAAACCGGTTCTTTTGGTTTTAGTTATTCTGCTGCTAATCTGCCAAAAGCCAAAAAGCTGCCTGGTAAGGTTTTTGAAGGTCAGGACTACAAGCCTATGTTCAACTTTGGTTCTGTGGATATTCTGGATGCCATGTATAACCAGAAGAAGAGCTTCATTGAAATGATGGGTGAGTTCTATCAACGTCCAGCCAAACAGCAAACCCCTGATGTACTGGCAGATGTGGTGAATGAAAACAGTGATTTTGATATTACGGCTGATCAGGCGGCTAATGTTCTGGCGATGGGTGAGAACCGTTTTCGTGATCCAGAGCATTCCTACCTGAAAGATAAACAGCTGCCTGTAATCAACGACTTCAGTGCGTTTTATGTATATGGCTCAGAAATTCAGTACAACCTGCTGGGTCGTGAAATGGCGGAAGAGCAAAATGTTGTTTGGGGAACCGGTACTCACACAACAACCCCGGTTGTTGTGATTGCCTACGGCAATGAAGACGCAGCCAAAACCTTTAAAGGCTTTATGCACCATACGGATATTGGCCAAAGGCTGAAGGCTCTTTATTGAATAAGTTGTCAGGCAGTGGCACAACGCTACTGCCCGACAACTCAAGTTTATTGAGATGTAAAAGTGCAGATGGGTACACAAACCTGAAAACAGATCATTGCGTCAGTCTGATGACGGCAGGCTGAAGCACATTCATTGAAGTCTCCTCCCAGCTGTTCACAAGTGGTTTGATTCATACCCTCACATTCATTGTGAGCTGGAACCCAGGTTCCTCCCGGGTTGGAAATGCACTCAAGTACTCGTACAGGGCCTGTTGCGGTAATCTGTACCGGGAAAGATTCCATCACGGCAACGTTTGACAGAATACCTTGCTTCTCCAGCTCAAGGGTCTGTTCCAGTACTGGGTCGGGAACGGCATCTACCCCAGCATAAGTTCGGGTTTCTATGAGAGGGCTGCTTGTCTTATAATCGCTTGCGCAGCCGGAAAGCACTGCAACCAGCAGCAGGGATAAAAAACGGGCTATTATGGTCATATCTTTAGGTGCCTGAGTGGCTTGTAGTTGAAGAATATGTCAGACGGGTGTTTAAAGGAAACTCAAGAAAGGAAAATGGAATCATGGCTAAATCCAAACAAAATAAAAGGCGGGGGCCATCAGCGGTATTAAAACTGATGCAGGACCCCATGTTCAGGCAGAGAAAGGAAAGAGACAAAACAAAGTATCGCCGCAAATCCAAACATGCAGGCCGGGCTGATTCCCGGCTGCATCAGAAAGCATTGAATGATTCAGTGTTTTCTAATGCAGCCTGATTGTCTGGTTAGATTTTTAGAGCAGCCAGGCGTTAATTGCCATAAACACTCCGTTCATCCTGAGCTTGTCGAAGGATACAGTTGATGCACTTCGACAGGCTCAGTGCGAACGGTACGGTTAATAACAGCTATGCTGTGCCAGCCTCTTGCTGTTCACTCCCAGTCAGTTGATATTCTTTCTCTGACAATACCTCATGAACTATGTTACTCATCATTCAGCTTTTAAATGATGCTTAATCGATTTTGTGATGAAACTCTCTCGCTGGCTCATTTCTTTTAGTGTTTTATACAGTCTGACGTGCTCCACCGTTGAGGCTGCACAGCATTTTCACTTCAGTCTGCAGGATTGCAACAACTCCTTTTCGACATACGGCCCTTATACGTGTGGCGTATTATTCCATTCCAAAGAGATTGGCAGCTGGCCAATCCGTTGTGGTGAGTTTCATGCGCCACTTCTTGCACTTTTTCCACCTGCTAATCTTCACGCCATTATCTATAGAGACCATCGAGCACTCGGGATGAGGCCTGAAGTGCTTCAGAGGTATGTGCAACTGGGTTTCCGGTTTGACCTTGCCAGTTTGCATGTGACTACAGCGGGTGTTCCAGGGGTGACTCCACCGGGACCACAGGCTGATTTAATGAATCTCTACGACAATAAACCTGTCTAATTCTTTCATGAAATCCAGCAAAGACCACAACTGCCTTTTGAGGTGGATGAACATACTGAAATGGTCAGCCAGGTCTCAGTATGCAGAGAAGCTCCACTGGAAGTGCCTATAGCAATGATCTGTTTTTACCGGAGTCTGGAAAGAAAGGAGTATGAGCTGGAACAGCAAATGACAGGGAAGTTTAATCTCAAGGAAATTATCACCAAGCTGCCTTATATAGACAGCCTGATGAAAAGGATCGGAAAGCAATGATTGCTCAGATCAGAAGGAAACCCATTCCGGCAAACAGGGGCACCATCCAGGCAATAGGCAGCTTCCAGACAGCCAGAAGCAGGTAAGCCAGTAGTGCCAGGGCAACGTCCTGAGCATCTTTAATGGCCAGGGTAATCACCGGGTTATAGAAGGCCGCCAGAAGCAGACCTACCACCGCAGCATTAATACCATTGATGGCGGCTCTGAGTTTGGGCATCGCTTTCAGACGATTCCAGAAAGGCCATGCCGCTGTCAGCAGAAGAAATGATGGAGCAAAGATACCAAACAGTGCAGCCAGCGCGTGGGAAATACTGTAGGTGCCACCGTAAACACCGCCCAGAAAAGGAGCCAGGGCAAACATGGGGCCTGGTACTGCCTGGGCAGCACTGTAACCTACCAGAAAGGCATCAGGAGTAACGCCACCAGGATGAACAACTTCTGCCTGAAGCATGGGCAGAACAACATGACCACCGCCAAATACCAATGCACCGGCACGATAGAAACTGTCAAACAGACTCAGGCTGGTAGAGTCGGATAATTCCACCATAAAGGGCAATGCCAGTAAGCCAGCCAGAAACAGGCCCATAGCAACAAACGCTTGTCGTTTACTGCCTTTTACCTGGGCAGTATTCTCACCTGCAGACTGATTCTGGTAGATAACAAATCCACAGGCAGCCGCAACAAGAATCACCCCAATCTGAGTTAAGACATGGGGCAGAAGCAGCATAGCTCCTGCAGAAAGAACCGCCAGCGTAATTCTGGGGCGATCCGGGCATAATGATTGCCCCATCTTGATCAATGCATCCGCTACCACAGCAACAGCGAACAGCTTAATACCCTGAAGAATACCCATGGCTGCAGGAATACCTGATATTTCACTGTAACCCAGAGCCAGAAGGATCATGATCAGGGCTGAAGGGAAGGTGAAGCCCAGAAAAGCGGCAACTGCTCCGGGCAAACCCGCACGTTCAAATCCAATACTCATACCAACCTGACTGCTGGCAGGCCCCGGCAGCATCTGGCAAAGTGCAACGGTGTCAGCATAATCTCTTTCACTGAGCCATTTGCGACGTTCTACAAATTCTTTGTGAAAGTAGCCAATGTGTGCCGTTGGCCCCCCGAAGGAGTAACAGCCCAGCACCAGGAAACGCCAGAAGACGTCAAGTATCGAATGTCCCATAAGCTGTCCAGAAGAATGAAAAGAGTAAAGCGTATAAATTTTGCCGGTTATTGTAAGGATGGATTTATCATTAATCGAATTAATTGGCTGAATTAAAGTTATGAATAAGATTGATGTATCTCGGGTTGACCTTAATCTCCTCAGCGCTTTCGAAGCCCTTTATGAAGAGCGCAGTGTCAGCAAAGCGGCCGAGAGAATGTTTGTAGGTCAGCCTGCCATGAGCCACGCACTGGGTCGGCTTCGCAGACTGTTCGATGACAATCTGCTGGAGAGACAGGGGCAGCAGATGCATCCTACCCGCAGAGCCTGTGAACTTTACCCAGTCATCAGTCGTATATTGTCGGACATCCGTGAGCAGGTTCTGGATCAGACCGCTTTCGAACCAGAAAGCTGGGACGGAACCGTTCGTATCGGACTGAATGACTACTCTGAGATGATTTATGCCGCCCCGGTTCTGGAGAAAATTACCTCAGCGGCTCCTCATGTCAAAGTCAGCTTTGTGACGGTGAACCGCAGTAATGGTTATGACTGGCTGAAGTCAGGGAAGCTGGATCTGGCGGTAGGCCACTGGCCATCACCTCCCGCTGATGTGGCAATAACTCCATTATATATCGAAAAACATGTTTGTCTGTTTGATAACCAGGTGTTGGGCTTCGATCTGCCGGTAACACTGGAGGACTATCTTCAAACAGATCATGCACTGGTTTCACCTGATGGGCAGCTGTCGGGTAAAGTGGATGAGTTGCTGGCTGAGCAGGGGCTCTCCAGAAACGTCACCCTGGGTTGTACACGTTTTGTCTCTCTGCTGGAGTTGCTGAAAGGGAAGCCTTATATCAGTGTGGTGCCTGAAGTATTGTCGAAGCTAGATAAGTCTGACTCACCTTTGAGTCAGTGCTATCCCCCTCTATCGATCCCGGATTTTGAAATAGGTCTGGCCTGGCGGGAATCAGACAGCCATCATCCGGTTCTTAAATGGCTCAGAGAACGGGTGATCAGTGTTGTCGAGGAAGAAAGGCACCGTATTTATGCCGGTATGCATTCATAAAGCCAGAGCCTGATAATTAATTTGGTTATTAGAAATCCTTTCAGGTAGGGTTCAGTGCAGGAATTACTCTTGTTTCTTCGCAAGCGGCGGCTGTCCTATTGAATCTACTGATTGTGAGACAGGCACCCTCTTGAGTATCCTTCCAATGTACTTAGAGGCTGTTTGGAATAAGCCTCTGACAGACTAACCATCGGAGTGAATAACAATGGGTCTTGGTGGAATCAGTATCTGGCAGTTATTAATTATTCTGCTGATTGTTGTCATGCTGTTCGGTACAAAAAAGCTGAAGAGCCTGGGTGGCGATCTGGGTGGTGCGGTAAAAGGTTTCAAGCAAGCGTTGACTGACGAAGAGAACGACGCAGCTGTGAAAAAAACGGCACAGGAAGACAGCACTCAAAAAGAAATTTCCCATAAAGCCTGATCTCAAAGTCTGTGTTGAGGGTCTTCAGGGTCCTCAAGAACTTTGAATATATTTCTACAGGGTTTATCTGGATAAAAACGAATGTCATCTACTACACAGAGCAGTGACGAGCAGCAGCCATTGGTTCAGCACCTGCTCGAACTGAGAACCCGTATTCTGCGCAGCATGGTAGTTGTGCTGATACTCTTTGCCGGGCTTTTCTATTTTTCCAGTGCGCTTTATGAGTTTTTTTCAGAGCCTCTGAGAGCCTTTCTTCCCGAAGGCTCAAGCATGATAGCAACGGATGTTGCGTCGCCTTTTCTGGCTCCCTTCAAGCTGACTATGGTATTGGCCCTGTTCGCAGCTATTCCTTTTATTCTGAATCAGATATGGGGTTTTATTGCACCAGGGCTGTACAAGCATGAGAAAAGGCTGGCAATTCCGTTACTGGTTGCGAGTGTCGTATTGTTCTACGCGGGCGTTGCTTTTGCCTATTTTGTTGTCTTTCCGCTGATTTTCGGCTTCTTCACCAGTTCCGGGCCGGAAAGCGTTACGGTCATGACCGACATTAACAGTTACCTGAACTTTATTCTGAAGCTGTTTTTTGCCTTTGGCATGGCATTTGAAATTCCGGTAGCTACTGTACTGCTGATCTGGTCCGGGGTTTCGACCGTTGAGTCCATGTCCAAAAAGCGTCCATACATTATTGTTGGCTGCTTTGTTCTGGGGATGCTTCTGACCCCACCTGATGTTATTTCCCAGTCTCTTTTAGCAGGCCCTATGTGGTTGCTGTTTGAGATAGGTATTCTGTTTGCCCGTTTGACATCACGAAAGTCAAAGGATGCAGACGTTCAGTCGTAAATTAGAGCGACCTGTTTATAGCTGTCACCTTCAGTCAATCCAGACTGAAGGTTTTGGCTATTGTCCCCGACGGATGATCGGCTCACACTGTGCTGATTTTTCTCATTGGAGCAGTGTAAAGGATGTCTGTTTTAGAGCGCATTCAGCATCAGGATCTGGACGCCATCAGGGTGGGACGATTTAATCTCGGGGTCAATACCAGTTTTATTGTTTACCGCCTGGGTGAGACAGTCATCGATACAGGTCCCAGTAACCAGTGGCGATTTGTTAAATCATTCATAGCTGAGAAATCTCTCGAGCAGCTACTCATTACCCATCATCATGAAGACCATGCCGGAAACATTGGTCGTATCAGCCAGATGACCGGGGTGACTCCTCTGGCTCCCGAGCTATCACTGAAAAAGCTTCGCGAGGGTTATCCTACCCCATTAATGCAAAAGCTGGTTTGGGGTAGCCCTGGAAAAGCCGCAGCAAAATCGCTTCCTGATGATATTTTTCTGGGTTCAGGTGAGCAGGTTGACGCAATCTTCGCTCCCGGACACGCCAAGGATATGACCTGCTATCTCCTTCCTGAAAGAGGCTGGTTGTTCAGTGCCGACCTGTATATTGCCAATCACCTGAAAATGCTCAGGGCTGATGAAGATGTGAATACCCTGTTGAAGAGTATTCTCAAGGTTCTGGACTATGATTTCGAGCTGATCTTTTGTCCTCACAGGGGCATCGTAAAAGAAGGCAAAAAGAAGCTTAGGGAGAAGTATGATTACATCATCAACCTGGCCGGAGACGTTCAGATGATGAATCAGAAAGGCGCTTCTGTCATTGAAATTACCGATCAGCTATTGGGTAAGGAATCGGTGATTTCACTGATCAGTGGTTATAACTTCAGTAAAAGAAATCTGGTGAAATCCTGTTTAGACGTCACCTTATAGCGTATCCAGTCCTTTTCTGAATTGCAGCGGCGTAAAGCCTGTCCAGCTTTTAAATGCTCTGATAAATGAGCTGGGCTCGGTATAACCAGCTGCTTCGGCAATATCTTCAATGGTTTGCTGGTTGTCACCCAGGTGGTGAATAGCAATATCCCGGCGTATATGAGATTTAATGATATCAAAACTGCTGCCTTCTCTTCTCAGGCGCCGTCTAAGGGTCTGAGGGTTGAGGGACATATCTTCTGCCAGAACCTTCAGAGACAATAGTTCTCTCTTTGTAGCAAAAGCCTCTTTCAAACGTCTGCGCACTTCCATTGTCCAGAAACCACCCGCATCCAAAGGAAGAAATATATCCATCGGAGCCCGACGGATATAGCTTTCTACCTGCACTTCTGTCTGGACAACCGGGTGTTCAAGGTAGTGCCGGTCAAAGCTAATGCTGTTTTTAACCTGATGGAACAGAGCCGGAGCCCCGTAAAACATGTACTGTAATTCAGTACGGTAAGGAGGTGGTGTATGGTCAAACTGTATCTGATTTAAAATGAGCCGGTCATTGCTCAACCAGCCACTGAACCGATGAATAACACTGAGCATGGAGCAGATGGCATAGTCGTCTACTATGCTTTGCTCTGGACGTCGGGTTATGGAGATCTCAGCAAAGCGACGCCTAACGATCAATTCATAGGAAAAGCTGTTGGTAAACAGATTATAAAAATCAAGGCAGCGTTCCATCGCCTGACCCAGATTTTGACTGTGCACTGCCGCCAGTGCCATCAATCTGAAACTGCCCAGGCGCATGGGGTACTGCAGCAGTCCATTGGCTTCATCACCCAGAACTCCGTTACAGTAACGGAGTAACTTTACGACATTTTCCAGTGGTAATCGGTTTTGAGGATCATTGAGATCAGACGCTTTTATTCCACACTTTCTCAGTAACCTTTCAAGGTCAACTCCTTTGGTGCGAATGCCAGAGAGTGCATGTGTGAGTAGGAGTGAGGAAATAGTGATAGTTTTTGCTGTATTCAAAACGTCGCCATTTTTTTATTCCATATCAGGCGAACCTGAGACAGTTGGAATGTCATTTTTTGACTATTTTTCATGATCAGAACCGTCATTGTCCAGCGCTCACTTCTCAATCAGTATTCATTCAGGCACTGACATGCAGAGGAACAACATGAGTCAATCGGCATATATATTTGACGCGATAAGAACCCCTCGTAGCAAAGGCAAGGCAGACGGGAGTCTTCACGAAGTCCGTCCTCTGGAACTTTCAGCAGGTTTGTTCAGGGAGCTGAAAAAACGTCACTCACTGGATACTAGTTATGTAGATGACGTGGTTCTGGGGTGTGTTACTCCGATCAGCGAGCAAGGCAGTGATATTGCCAAGGCCGTTGTGCAACAGGCTGGCTGGGATGAGAGCGTTGCTGGAGTTCAGCTGGACAGGTTCTGTGCTTCAGGTCTTGAAGCGGTGAATACTGCGGCACAGAAAGTTATGTCGGGCTGGTCAGAAATGACTGTAGCTGGCGGTATTGAAAGCATGTCCAGGGTGTCTATGGGGTCAAACGGTGGCGCTATGTTTACCGATCCTGAATTTGTGATCAGTCAGAGGCAGGTTCCCCAGGGGATAGGCGCTGACTTGATAGCCACTCTGGGAGGCTGGAACCGAGAAGCAGTCGATGCCTATGCAGTAGAATCTCAGCGTCGTGCATCTCATGCCAGGGACAGTGGCTATTTTGATCGCTCTGTCGTGCCCGTAAAAGATCGCAATGGTCTTGTGATTCTGGAAAAAGACGACTTCATCAAACCTTCGACTTCCCTGGAAGGACTGTCCAGACTGAAACCTTCTTTTCAGCAAATGGGGCAGATGGGGGCAGACGAGATGATTCTTTCTAAATACCCTGAAGTTGAAGCTATTCATCACGTCCATACTCCCGGAAACTCCTCCGGCATTGTTGATGGTGCCAGCGCCGTTCTGATTGGCAGCGAAAAAGCCGGTAAAGATCTGGGGTTAACGCCCAGAGGCCGAATTGTCGCGGGCGCCGTATTGGCCACTGAACCCTCTATTATGCTCACAGGCCCCGGGCCTGCCGCTGAGAAGTGCCTGAGAATTGCAGGGTTGCAGAAGTCTGACATCGATCTTTGGGAAATAAACGAAGCATTTGCTTCTGTTGCACTGCGCTATATGAGCGATCTGGGTATTGACCATGAAATCACCAACGTGAATGGAGGAGCTATTGCCATGGGACACCCGCTGGGGGCAACCGGAGCCATGCTGGTGGGCATCGTTCTGGATGAACTGGAGCGAAGAAATCTCAAGAGAGCCATGGTTTCTCTGTGTGTGGGTGGTGGCATGGGTATTTCAACCCTGATTGAGCGGGTCTGACCAGAGGACGATGGATATGAGCGTATTTAATTATCATAAAGACAGCGACGGCATAGTTACCATCACCATGGATATGACCGGTCCGGTTAATGCCATGAATTCAGAATTTGATGAAGTGATGTCCGCTACAGTGGACAGACTGGAGTCGGAATCTGGCTTGTCCGGGGTTATTTTTGCATCAGGCAAGAAGGATTTTTTTGTTGGCGGTGATCTGAAAGAAATTCTTACGGTCGGTGCCGATCAGGTTGATACGTATTTTGAAAAAGTGGAAGCAATCAAAGGTTTCCTGAGGCGTCTGGAAACATTGCCTGTGCCTGTAGTGGCTGCGATTAATGGTGTTGCTTTAGGTGGGGGTTATGAGCTTTGTCTGGGGTGTAACTACCGTATTGCCCTGAACGACAGTAGAGTCCAAATTGGTTTGCCGGAAGTGACTCTGGGTCTCCTGCCTGGTGGGGGAGGGATTGTCAGAATGACTCACTTGCTGGGTGTTGAGAAAGCCATGCCTTATCTACTGGAAGGTAAGCGGCTGAGGGCAGAAAAAGCTTTGGCCGAAGGACTGGTTGATGAGCTGGTGGGCAGCCCTGAAGAACTGATGGCCAGGGCCCATACCTGGCTGGTAGAAAACCGGGGTAATCCAGAAGCCGTGCTGCAGCCCTGGGATCAGAAAGGTTATCGAATAAAAAGTAATATCAACCGGCCTTCAGTCGCTCAGGCGGCACAATTTGCACCTTTTATGGTAATGGGGAAAACCAGAGGCCTGCTGCCTGCGCCTGAACGTATCCTGGAAACAGCCGTTGAGACACTGCGGGTGGATTTTGATACGGCCTTGCGAATTGAATCGAGAAATTTTGTTTCGCTGGTCATTTCGCCAGAGGCGAAAAATATGATCACCAGCTTCTTCTTCCAGATGAATAAGGTCAATGGTGGTGCCAGTCGTCCTAAGGGTATACCCCAGAGCAGCGTGAAGAAGCTTGGCATTATTGGTGCCGGAATGATGGGGCAAGGCATTGCCAATGTTGCTGCAATGGCGGGTATTGAAGTGGTGCTGAAAGATGTTTCTCTGGAAGGCGCTGAAAAAGGCAAGGCTTACACATCAAAGCTTTTGGACAAAGCCATTGTCCGTGGCAGAAACGATGACGCAGGAAAAGAGAAAGTCTTAAGCCGGATTCTGGCAACAGGTCAGAACAGTGATCTGGAAGGCTGTGACCTGATCATTGAAGCAGTATTTGAAAAACTAGAGCTCAAGCATCAGGTGACACAGGAGGTACAACAGCAGCTGGCAGAAGGCGGTATATGGGGAACCAATACATCTTCTCTGCCGATTACGCGCTTGGCCGAAGCCTCAGATCAGCCTGAGAATTTTGTTGGCATTCACTTCTTCTCACCTGTGGATAAAATGCCGTTGGTTGAGTTGATTTGTGGTGATAAAACCAGTGATGAAACTCTGGCAAGAGCTTTTGATTTCGTTCGCCAGATCCGTAAAACGGCCATCGTCGTAAACGACAGTGTGGGTTTCTTTACGTCCAGAACTTTTGCTACCCAGTTGTATGAAGCCGCCCAGATGGTTGCAGAAGGTATTCATCCGGTACGCATTGATTCGTCAGGTAAAGCTATTGGAATGCCCGTTGGCCCGCTGACTGTACATGATGAAGTCAGTTTGCAGCTGACTAAAACCATTGAAGAAACTCAGCTGCAAATGGGACTCAAGCAAGCTAAAAACGATCCCACCCCTCTGGCCAGCCAGCTGGTGGATGAACTGGTGACAAAATACAACAGGGGGGGACGTTATCACGGTGATGGAGGTTATTTCGATTATTCTGAGAAGGGTAAATTTATCTGGCCTGAGTTGCTGGAAAAGTATTACCAGCCACAGATAGAAATCAGTGATCAGGACATCAAGGACCGTTTGTTGTTCCGTTGTGTGATTGAAAGTTTGAAGTGCCTGCAAGAAGGTGTTTTACGTTCAGTGGCTGATGGCAATATTGGTTCTATTATGGGTATAGGCGCTCCAGCATGGACTGGAGGTTACATTCAATTCGTTAATACTTATGGTCTGCAGGCATTCGTGGAACGCTGTGATGATCTGAGCAGTCGTTACGGTGATCGGTTCAAGGCACCTGACATCGTTACTGAATACCTGAATTCAGGCAAAAAATTTCATTGATTCGGAGAAACTACAATGATTCCAAGAACGATCTTCGACAGTGACCACGAGCAGTTTCGCGACAGTGTTCGTAAGTTTCTGGAAACCGAAGCCGCCCCATTCCACAGTCAGTGGGAGAAAGAGGGTGCCATTGACCGTCAACTATGGAACAAAGCTGGTGCACAGGGTTTTCTGGCACCGACTATGCCTGAAGAGTACGGTGGTGTAGGTGTCGACTTTCGATACAACGCCATCGTCGATGAAGAAATATCCCGAATGGGGCTGACAGGCATCGGTTTTGGTCTGCATTCTGACATTGCTGTGCCTTATATTCTGAATTACGGCACTGAAGATCAGAAACAGCGTTACATTCCGGGCTGTCTGTCGGGTGAAATTGTTACCGCTATTGCCATGACTGAACCAGGCACAGGCTCTGATCTTCAGAGCGTTAAAACAACCGCTATTCTGGAAGGTGATGAGTACGTTATTAATGGTTCCAAGACGTTTATCACCAATGGTCAGCATGCTGATACGGTCATTGTTGTCTGTAAAACCAACCCTCATGAAAAAGCCAGTGGTATCAGTCTGATTCTGGTGGATGCCGGTATTCCGGGTTTTGAAAAAGGTTCCAATCTGGAGAAGATTGGCATGAAGGCTCAGGATACATCCGAGCTGTTTTTTCAGGATGTTCGTGTCCCGAAAACAAACCTTTTGGGTGAGGAAGGCAAAGGCTTTGTTTACCTGATGGAAGAGTTGCCGCAGGAAAGGTTGAGTATTGCCCTGACTGCTGCCGCCTCCAGTGAAGGTGTGTTGGAGCAGACCATTGAGTATGTGAAGGATCGTAAAGCTTTTGGAAAACCCATTGCTTCCTTCCAGAATACTCAGTTCAAACTGGCTGAATTGGACACTGAAGTGACGAGTCTGCGGGTTTTTGTCGATCGTTGTCTTGAATTGCATATTCAGGGAAAACTGGATGCAGTTACCGCTTCCAAGGCAAAGCTGTTATCGACAGACCTGCAGTGTAAGGTGATTGATGAATGCCTGCAGTTGCACGGAGGTTATGGTTATATGTGGGAGTATCCTGTCGCCAGAGCGTTCGCTGACGCGAGGGTTCAACGTATCTACGGCGGTACCAACGAAATCATGAAGCTGATTATCAGTCGGTCACTGTTGTCTGATTGATCGATTGTTTGAAGAGAAAACGGGGCCATGTCGCCCCGTTTCTGAATTTGTAGAGTATTAAACGTTACTAAGGGTCGTGTGAGTTAATTCCCGTGACCATAGGGTCAGTCAATGATGGGGGAGTGAACGCTGATAACAACGTAACAACGTGAAAGATGATGGATGTATCAGCCTTTTTTGTCAGGGATTGTGGGCAGTGTTCGGGTAAGTCTCTGGCTTGTCATATGCGGGCATAAAGCATCGAGCGCCCACTTTCGAAAAGGTGGTTTGGCACGCCTGATAAGCAATATTGGCATGAAATTTTCGCGAAGGATGAATGGGATCCCAGAAGGCATAGTCGTCCCAGCTTTCTTTAGAGCATGGTACTGCATCCTTGTCACTGCGTTTTAATCTCTGCCCTATTTTATAAACAATGTTGTAGCAAGGTTGATCTTTGATTTTATAGTGATCGCTTTCCAGCTCGTTCTTCACCAGGGAGTATACATCGAGTAATTCTATTCGCACCGATTTGGATGCATATTGTTGCTGCAGGTTCTGTAATTGCTGCAATAGCAGCTTGTTGTGTCCCTGGACTGCTTTGGATAATAGAGGTCCTTTGTTTTTATCGGTTCCGGTTTTGAATCGTGGTACCCAGGCCAGGTCAGGCAGATTGCCAACAAAAATCCAGTTAGGAGAATCTTCAGTGGCTGACTGGCTGGCAAAGTCGGCCAGCCTGGTGACTTGCTCGGTAATACGCTCTACAACGACCTGATAATTATAATAGCCATAGATATAGTCATTCGCGCCATAGAGAACACTGAAACCCTGATTGCCCTGCATCCAAAGTTTTCCTTTTTCAGCCGGATACTCTTTTAGATAGGCGTTGACGATCAGCTTCATATTGGGTGGGATGAGTTGTCCTTCAAGATGCATATCGTCTTTGGGCTCTGATGCAAAACTGCCTCCATAAGCCCGGTTAACAAAATAGTCACCTGAGGTGATTTGAACATCGGTCATGGCTACCAGCCATTCATTCCAGACCGGACCGTTGGAAAAGCGTCCCTGGAAATAGTAGCCATTGGGGGAGGTCGGAATATGGATGACCTTATTAAGCGCTTCCAGAAGTTTCTGAGCCTGAGTGTCTTCCAGATGCTTCAGGTCATCCACAGAAATACCAAGTGTCTTCAGAATCTTGCCAAATTCGCTGTCTTCAATATCGGTATTCAATACTTTAAAAAGAATATCGGGAGGGATGACGCCTCTCAGCGCCCGGATCAGTTCCCAGGTATTGCCAATATCGGAGACACTGTCTCCAAAAACTGAGAAGCGGGTTAAGGGATGAGTAAGGACTGGAGCGATTTCATTTTGATGAAAGCCAGAGGGCTTGCTTGAATTCGTTGCGTTGTAGGGCGCAGCATAGGCAGCTGAGCCGGCAAACAGAGCCAGGACCGCTAGAAATCTCATAATTATCTTTCGTTCAGGTGATGGAAAAATGTGAACTGGAAGAAATATAGATCAATTTTTCGCAAGGCTGAGGGAGGAGCGACATGCTGGAATACCAGCAATTCCCGCTAAATTGATTCAAGTCAATAGCACCAAGGCTTTAAGGCTGACTTACAAATCTGGAAATCGTAAACTTTCAGGCAAAGTATTCCAGATTTTATGAGTGTTGTTGTTTTACTGTGCCACCATCCAAACGAAAGACCGTTGCCGAAAAACTGATCACCATCGTCTCTAAAGAAGCTTCAAAAATCCCGGATTTTCGAAAAAGGGCTAGCCAAGATACGATCCCGCTTCATGATGCCATCATGAGTGGTCTTGCCGTGATGCATTTGAAGTATCCATCGTTGCTTCAGTTTGACCGCGATTGTGTGAAAAAGCCCGATAAGCTACGCAACCTGAAATCGTTATACCGTGTAGGCCAAGCTCCTTGTGATACCTACCTCCGGGAGATGCTTGACCCTATTGAAACCCGCTATTTCCGTAAATTCTTCACCCAGCTGTTTGCTTTTGTGCAACGCTCTGGGCGACTCAGGCAGTTTGAGTATTTTGAGGAAGGTAACCTCGCCCCGATTGATGGAACCGGGCATTTTAGCTCCGGAAAAATAGACTGCCCGGAATGCTGCGTAAAAAAGCCGGGCAGCAAGAATCCCTAGTACTATCACCAGCTGCTGGCTTGCTGCCTGGTCAAGTCGGGTAAAAAGGAAGCGCTTCCCCTGATGCCGGAACCCATAATCCAACAGGTCGATGCTTCAAAGAATGATTGCGAAAAAACGGCACTGAAACGACTTTTGTCCAATATATCCAGAGAGCATCCACACCTTAAACTGGTGCTGAACTTCGATGACCTATACTCCGACGGCCCCACCATCAAACTGGTGAAATCCTACGGGTACAGCTTCATTATGGTGGCAAAGGACACCTCACACGCATCGCTTTATGAATCAGTTGATGAACTGAATAAGACTGGCAAGGTGAAGCGCTATTGCTTCACCGATGAAAAGGGCAGCCAGCACTGGTTCCGATTCGTGAATGATGTCCCCATCAACAAGTCTCACAAAGAGACATTGGTCAATTATCTCGAATACGTTGAAACAGATCTGAAAGGCAAAAAATACGTCAACACATGGATCACCGATATCCAACTTACTCAAGAGAATGTGGCGAAAGTCATGAGAGGGGGTCGTGCTAAGTGGAAAATTGAAAACGAAACCTTTAACACGCTAAAAACACAGGGCTACCACCTCGAACACAACTACGGGCACGGAAAGCAACATCTGGCGACCAACCTGATCTGCCTGACCTTTACCGCCTTCCTCATCGACCAGATAGAGCAGCTGGCTTGCAAGTTCTTCCAGCAGGCTCTTGAAGCAAAGAAGTCCAAAAAAGCACTATGGCATGCGATACGGGGCTTATTTGACTGGTTCCTCATCGACAACTGGGAAGATTTGTTCACAGCGATTATCGAAGGCAGGAGCGCCAGCTTGAAGCATTTGGTAGTTGATACCACGTAGGAAGGCGCTGGTAGCCCTGTTTGACCTGTGTTTAGAACTTGCTGATAGTTTGGCTGATTACACAGTCGGATGTCGTCCGCCCTAGGAGGCTGACCGAGAATAGACAGCCCGGCCTAAAATCCAGAAAGAACGGCCATCTTTTCCACTGAATTTGCTTAAATAGGTCAACTATTCGCACAAATTCAGTGAAAAAACTGACTCGTTCTACTGAATTTTATGCTCGGACGCTATTCTCGGTCAGCCTCCTAGATAAATGCCGGCAGAAATAATCTATTGAATCGAACGTTTGTTAGTGGTCAGCGGGAATCGCTGCTGGAATACCTTCCTGATAATAATCAAATCTCATCAGTTACTTAGAAGTCCTGACTTTGCTTGAATCTGGAACATGGAACTAAATCGATGGAGCTGGGTCAAAAACAGCATCTTAAAAATGGGTCATCTCATACAGGTGACGGACAATTATTAGAGAAGCGTTTTGGAAAGAAAGTAGTCTTCCAGGTAAAAATTGAGTCGAACGGGTCATAGTTATTAGCTAAACACATGTCTGCCAACCCATTTTGCTTGTTTTCTTTGATTTATTTCTTTCCATGCGATTCCAAATCAGTAGGGATAGTGGGTCAGGTATGAGTAAGAAAACACTCCTTCTTTCAACGGCTGCCGCGTTGTTTATTCAATGGGTAATGGCTGTAGAGCAACCGTCTTTTACCTCAGAGCACATGTCTAAAGAGCCTGAGCAATCTACCATAGTCACAGTGATCACGCTGATAAATTTGTTTGAAGAAGGTGCTTTTCAAACTAAATATCTTGAAAAAATGGGTATCAAGGAAGATCAGGTAGAGCTTCTGATCAATGAAGATACAGAGCTGGTTGACTCCATGTATGAGCTAAGGGCTCACCCTCTCGGGGCAGCTCCCGCTTTTGGCTCTCTGTTAGCAGGCATTGTGAATCATGAGTACTTCCTTAAGAGAGCGCAAAGGATTACTGATGATGAGGATGAGGATGAGGATGGTAGGCATTTCTTTTCGGAAGACTATGATGAATGCCATATTCCTGAGTCATTTGCTTCTGAAGAAGAGATGCGCCACTTCCTGATCAATGATGAAAACTGCAGCTTCAGGCAATTATTTACCTATATCCGTCAATCCAGTGATACAGAGCTGGTGTCAATGTCAGAGGCAATGTTGGTGGATTTTATCAAAGGGTTGATTGGTGCTACTAAACAATCTATTTCTCTCCGGTTGATGCTGTCTTCCGGTCAAGATGATCTGACTGAAAAAGCCCTTTCTTTTCTGGATACCATGCCTTTTACCTTCATAGGAATGGCTAATTATGACGGAATCTTTTCAGGCCACTTCAGGATGATTGACGAGAAGTACAATCAGAAATTGAATATATTTGTGGTCCCTCTCAATGAAAGGCTGCTTAAGAATGAGCAGCTTCTTTCCTCTATGGATGGCATTATCATTCCCGGGGCGGGTGATAGCTTCCATAGTGCACCTAATTATCTGACTAAACCCTTTGGGCTGGAGCAATTGGACTCCGAGGCTATGATGGATCATGAAAAGATTTATCAATGGCTGTACGACTACAGCATGCGTGAGGGTATTCCTGTACTCGGTACTTGTGCGGGCAACCAGCATCTTGCCTTGAACAAGGGCGGGATGCTCTCCCGGTTGACTGATGCGTTTGATGGACACAAGCAGGTCAAGCTGGTGCCTGGCAGTTTGAACCACTATATGGCCCTTTCTTCTGAAGCTCAATCTGACGCGCTGAATCACTGTGACCTGCCTGAAGTGGTGGTCAATGGAACCGTTATGCACTCCTATGTGATTGAACAGGTGGCCAATGGCGTTGAAATAGCCGGATTAACCACCGAGCAACCTGAAAATGTCATCATGGCCGCTAGCTATAAAGGCCATATCAGTACTTTTCAGTTCCACCCTGAATATGTCTATGACCCCAGGGATGAACAGAAAGATGATGATCCTAACACCCATATCATAGAGTCATTCGTTAAATTCACGGCTGCTCACCGGGCCATGAGAAGGCAATCACAGGCTCCTTATTACGCGCCTGCTATGCACCAGCGCGCTGAACGCTTGAAGCAGTGTGCGAGTAATTCAAAAAAAGCGCTGGGCAGAGCTGAGTACTGGTTCAATGGAGATAGGGGCTCTGAATCTCTGAATATCCAGCCCGAGCATAATGAAGTTACCGTTTACGTAGCCCCTGGGTTGCTTTCGGAAGATCTCGACATCCAGCAAAGCTATGACTCAATGAGAATCTTCATTTCCCATAAGGATTCTGGCAGTAGCATGGAATTCGTAAAGAGCAGAGCGAATCAGAAAGTGCATATTGAATATACTGAAGAATGCGGTCTGAACTAGAAGGCCAAAGACTGATTTCCTGTAAAATAAAGAAGCCATTTCATTACCTTTGAGTGATGAAATGGCTTCTTTATTTTCAACAGCTTCTGTAGGTCTTTTTTTAACCAACTACTGTAGATAAGTGCTAAACCTTATATCGTTCGCGCTGAGCCTATCGAAGTGCATTACCAGCACCCTTCGACAAACTCAGGATGAACGGGGTACGTGTGAGCATTAATGAGTGGATGTACTGGTCAGGCAGATCAATATGTCTGAACAAAATCATTTCCTAATCATTCACAGATTTAATAACCGCTACTAAAAACCTACGACAATCACTGATTATCTGGGTTTATCTACACCGTCAACACGGCTGCATACCGAAGTATGTCTTACGCCACTCTTGTGTAGGGTTTAAGGTCGAGCTGTAACGTGTCTCGACCATATCTATCTAAATTAACTGAGGCGTTGAAGTCTCGGTTATGGTGGGCTTTACAGCTTGGGCAGTCCCACCACTGGACACCAAGAACCACA
>NZ_JOKH01000009.1 GCF_000722635.1 Endozoicomonas numazuensis
TTGCTTAAATAGGTCAACTATTCGCACAAATTCAGTGAAAAAGCTGACTCGTTCTACTGAATTTTATGCTCGGACGCTATTCTCGGTCAGCCTCCTAGAAACCCGCCAGAAGCCGTTTAAGCTCTGCTATCTCAATATCACTTTCCTTATAAGCCGCCTTAATATAGGTCTGGCAAAAAGCCATAACAGGTTCTGCGATCGAGTCATCCCATTTCGATATACGACGAGCAAAGCTTAACTCCGCCTCTCCTACTTCAGGGACAAAGCCTCTTCGAGCCATTTTTTTAAGGAAACGGCTATATATTTTTTGCAAAGGAGATAACCTTTGGCGACGATAGAGCAGAGTTAATGACAATATGAGAAGCGTCAAACTCACACCAAAAGTCAGGACAACAGCCTGCCGCCAGTAAAAGTCTTTGTCACCCAGGAGATCTCGAAGAAAGGTTTCCTGCTCATCTTTCTTGAAATTTACCACCGATCTCTGCCACTGATATTCTGCCTTTTCGAAAGCAAGCCTGACTTTATTGAGAATGCCTAGTTCTCGGTAGCGATAAAGAGATAACGGACTGTCAGGTAAAAAAGTTTCGGAACCGCCTATTGCAGCTTCCAGCCCTGATTCAACTCTCTGGGGAGAAACGGCAGCTGTGGGATCAAACCGAAGCCATCCCTGCCCTGCCACCCAGATTTCTGCCCAGGCATGGGCATCAAACTGCCTCACCTGAATAAGGTTGCCATCTTCCTTAAACTCCCCTCCCTGATATCCACCGATTACTCGCGCAGGCACACCTGCTGATCTCATGAGATAGACGAATGCTCCCGCATAGTGAGCACAGAACCCTTTCTGACCTTCAAACAAAAACTGATCAACCGAAGAAATGTCATCGTATAGAGGAGGAGATAAAGTGTAATAGAAGTTATTCTGACGAAAAAATGATAGCAATTGGCCTGCCATTTTCACCGGATCCTGCCCCGACTGATTGAACACTTTTAAAGCGTATTGCCGGCTACGATCATTACCCACATCGGGAATCTGAGTATTCAACTCGGTAAGCCAGTCTGGCATAGATATCGATCGTGGTTGTGGAACCACCCCATCCATAGAATATAACAATCGACTATCAACGGGCTGATCAGCTTCCAGTCTCATAGTCCTGAAGAAAAAACTGTTTTCAGTCACAGCACCGGCAGCACCCAGGGTATACAGCCAGGGCCTTCCTGTCGGCTCCATCATTACTTCATATTGATACCTGCTCTCACGATTCACCCACCAGCCAGACTTTTCAGGCTGCTGGCTGATCCAGTTCGTTCGAGGTAGACCCGCTTCGGAAAATGACTGATCGGATTGCTTCCAGGTCTTACCGTCGAATTGATCCAGCACCACTGCCCGCCAGTATCTTTGATTAGCCAACGGCACATCACCTGAGAATCGAGCGCGGAATACCAGTTCATCTGAACGACTGAGCCTGGCTATATCCCCGGGTGTCATAGCATCAGTTAAGCCGGTTCTGGCGCTGCTATCTGGCAGAGGTACAGACCAGAGTGGCCCCATACGAGGTACCAGGACAAACAAGAGAATAGTTAAGGGAACAGCCTGTAATGCCAAAGCCCCTGCAAACTTGAAACTGGAAGTAACGGGAGTAGAGCCAGAAGAACGAAACAAACCCTGCTGAGCTGCAATTAATATAAGAAGACAGAACATCAGATAGCCGGCTTGCAATAATGTCTGGGAAAACAGAACTGCGGTAGCCACCAGAAAATAGCCAATATAGACCACTACCAGAGCGTCTCTCTGGCTTCTCATTTCCAGCAGTTTCAGAGCATACCCTGCCGCCAGAATAGAAACCGAGGATTCCAGAGAGATCAATGGTTTAAAGCTGAGACCTACCGAACCAAGAGCTATCAAGATCAGTCCAAACCGTAACCATAAAGGCAACCAATGACCTCTACCCAGCAAAATCGCAATTCGCCACCCCGCTGAAAAGCACCCTAACAGAATGATAATCGCAGGTACCTGTTTCCAGACTGGTAATAACACCAACAAGAGTGCTGCAATTAACCAAAGCGTTGACGCTCTGCTAACCAGTGCACTAGCTAACATGGGTGCCTCCAGATTCCTTCTTGCCGTAGGAAAATAAGGCCAAAGCTTCAAGGCACTCTTTTAAATGTTGTCGCCCAATATTAGCTGCTACCTCTTTATCAGGAAGCGACAAACAGTATGGCTTGTTGGTGGACTCACATTGCAGACACCACCCAGTCAAAACAGATAATTTTTCCTCCAGCCCTCCCCCTGGAGCAAGCTGTAATGAGAGCTTTATTTGACTCCCTATGGGCTCTTCAAACAGCTTTGTATTCAACTCATTGGTTCTTGCATAACCTTTCCAGTCAACATGACCCGAAAGATCAGACGTTTTGTACCGCCGGAAGCCCGCAAAATCATCTTGTCCTGACTGGGTTTGAACCCCGGTTTCATCCCCAGCTCCTCTTGAGCTCGGTAAAGGATGAGAAAAGTCAGGCTTTGGGTAAATCAAAGCCTGACTATCAAACTGTACCCAACTCCATGCCCTGCAAAACCCTAGAGGGTAAACACTTTCTACCCTCATCCTGCCCGGCTGAAACCAACCTCTGACGTTGGCTTGAACCAGCAGCGTACTGTCCTGATTCTTTATAAATGAATAAGCTACTTGCTCATTGTCAGGCCAGCCTAATTTTACAGCGTGCCTGCTTCTACCACTCGATTGCAAAAGCAATTTAATCGGTATTAGCTCTCCTGCATGACGTGATTCAGCAGACTTGGAAACCAATGTAATGCCTGCAAGATTCCTCCAAGTATGAAGAATCGACAACATAAACAGGCTGATCATAAAAAAGGACAACCCGAAAGCCAGGCTATTAGCGTAGTTAGCTGCAAGAATAAAAATAAGTGCGACCACTGCAAGCCAGATATACCCTCCCTTAGTAGGAAGAATAAATATCTGCTTTTGATCCAGAGTAATATGCGATGCTGGAGGAATACGACGATCAAGCCATTTTAGATAACGCCGTTTAATTTCTAGTTTGAGCATTCGCTTAATAGCATTATTATTAATGGGTGGAGCTGACCCAAACGATCCATCTGACACGCCATTACCCCATGACTTGAGTGGTAGTCAGCAGTTCTCTGACAGACTTGCCCTGCTCTTTTACCTGCAATCTATGACCCACCACGGCTACAAAAACAGCCTGAACATCCTCGGGAATGACGTAATCCCGGCCTTCCATCCAGGCCCAGGCCTTTGCAGCACTCATCAAAGCCAAACCCGCTCGCGGAGACAACCCTACTTTGAAATACTCTGCTTCTCTTGTCTTAGTAATCAATCTCATCACGTAGTCCAGCAACATGTCTCCAACATGCACCTGAATGACTTCATTCTGCAATTTGATTAATTGCTCAGCAATCAGAAACGTAGACAGATTACCCAGCTCTACACGCCCAGCCTCACCTTTTAAAATAGCTTTTTCTGACTCTGGATCAGGATAACCCAGCTCCAGCTGCATCAGAAAGCGATCAAGCTGAGACTCAGGTAAAGGGAATGTTCCCTCCTGATAAACCGGGTTTTGAGTCGCAACAACGAAAAATGGATCTGGTAGAGGTTGCCGCTGGCCATTCACTGAAACCTGACGCTCTTCCATGGCTTCAAGTAAAGCGCTTTGAGTTCTGGGTGAAGCCCGGTTGATTTCATCAGCCAGTAAGAGTTGGGAAAACACCGGTCCGGACTGAAAAACAAAGGTGGAAGTATTCTTGTCAAACACGGTGACACCAGTGATATCGGCAGGCAACAAATCACTGGTGAACTGAACACGCTGATGGCCTAAGCCCAATACTTGGGCCAAAGCATGAACCAACGTTGTTTTACCCATGCCGGGCAAGTCTTCTATCAGCAAATGACCTCTGGCTAGAAGGCAACAAACGGCAAGCCTGATCTCCTGATCTTTGCCACGAATGATCTTGCTCAGAGCATGAATACATTGATTGACTTCATTCATTGGTAGGGATTCCGTTTTTATTCTTGATGACCCGGCTTTTTATAGAAATAAACATGACCATCAACGATGATCTATGTTTCTTGTGCTCTAGGAGGCTGACCGAGAATAGACAGCTCGGACGCTATTCCCAGTCAGGCTCCCAGGCTGTTTTATCGGCCAAATGACGCAAAAGAACAGAATTCCTTTTCTGCTCCAGACTGACTTGGCTTAAAGCTGCGCCAATCCTTTTTCGAGATCTGTTTTCAAATCTTCAAAATTTTCAAGACCTACAGCTACCCTGATCAGATTTTCTGAAATACCTGCTCTTGCCTTATCTTCATCAGAGAGGCGACAGTGGGTAGTCGTTGCCGGGTGAGTAATAGTCGTTCGGGTATCACCCAGATTGGCTGTTCTGGAAATAAAGGATACAGCATCCATCACTTTCCAGGCTTGCTCTCTACCACCTTTTACTTCAAATGCGAGCACACCACCAAACGCTTTTTGCTGACGCTTGGCCAGACTATGACCCGGATGAGATTCAAGACCACTGTAATGCACTTTTTCAACAGAAGGATGCTCTTCCAACCATTGGGCCAGTGCCATGGCATTTCTACAGTGCGCTTCCATTCTCAGGTTAAGAGTTTCGAGAGCCTTATAGAAGTTCCATGCATTAAATGGACTCATGGAGGCACCCGCAGCCCGCTGCCATAAGTGCATCTCGTTGATTAGCTCTTTACGTCCCACAGCCACACCGCCCATGCAACGACCCTGACCGTCAATAAATTTGGTCGTAGAATGAACGACAATATCAGCACCAAGCTTTAGAGGCTGCTGCAAAGCGGGTGTGCAAAAACAGTTATCCACCATCAGTAACGCATCGTTCTCATGGGCAATAGAAGCCATGATTTCCAGATCAACTACTTCTCCTAATGGGTTGGACGGCGTTTCAAGAAAAAGTAAGCGTGTTTCTGGGCGCATGGCATCTCGCCACTGCTGATAATCTGTAAAGTCTACAAAGGTCGTTTTAACCCCAAACTTATCCAGATACTTGGCAAAAACAGTTACTGTAGTACCAAAAACACTGCGTGAACAAATGACATGATCACCTGCTTTCAGCAGCCCCATGCACATACCCAGAATCGCTGCCATACCAGAAGAAGCCGCACAAGCCAGCTCGCCCCCTTCAAGGGCAGCCATGCGATCTTCAAACATTTTTACTGAAGGGTTGGTGTACCGTGAGTAAACATTACCTTCTTCATCACCCGCGAATACTGCCTGAGCCTGCTCAGCACTGTCATAGGTAAAACTGGAAGTCAGGTAAATGGCTTCACTGTGTTCTCTTTCACCGCTGCGGATAACGCCAGTCCTGATAGCCTGGGTTTCGAATGCCCATTGATCCTGGTGGTTACTCACGTCGTTGTCTTTCATTTCTGATCCTGATTACGAGCCTACTGCTTAAAGGCTCTGGGTATCTGCCAATCCTTAGCTTTCCAATATAAGTTTGGAAACTATCAGACAAGCAAGCCCCAGATGGCTGACAAGATGCCAAAGATAACGAAAAAAACCGATCGTTGACAGTAAAAATACCCATAAAACCGATAGCAAGAGCAGGAAAGAACCATAAATCAGAGAAGCCGGATTTATGGTAGTCTTGTACCCAGAAAATTGACTGACAAAGTCATTCTTTTTCTTTCAAAATCTGAATACTTTTATAGCTCGTGGCTGCTCAGGAAAAACGGAATGCCCCCTCATCTACTGTTAATTGATGCGCTTAACCTGATTCGCAGAGTTCATGCTGCGGTAAGAGCACCTGATGAAGACAGCCAGGTAGATGGTGCTGTTTCAGCCACCCTCTCATCATTAATTCGTGCCATTAAGGAAACATCTCCAACTCATTGTCTGATTGTTTTTGATGGTAACCCGCCTACTTGGAGACATGAGCTTTTTCCTGATTATAAAAAGGGTCGCAAGCCCATGCCCGACTCTCTAAGAAAAAGACTGGGAGACTTCAATCGAGCTTTCCAAAAGATGGGAGTCAAAACTTTCAGAAAATCAGGACTTGAGGCAGATGATGTCATTGCTGCAATAGCTTCAAAAGCCTCAAAAGCAGAGGTGAGAACCACCATTCTTTCAACAGATCGTATTTTCCTACAATTGCTGGCTTCACCACACATCAAGTTACGAGATCATTTTCAGAAGCTTGATTATCAAGGACAGAACGTACAAAACCTTTATGGTTTTGGCGCTGACAAGCTGACCGAATTCTGGGCCATTGCAGGCGTGGGAGATGTTCCTGGTGTTCAGGGTGTAGGCGACAAAGGAGCAACTGCCTTAATTCTGGAACACCAGACAATGAGTAATGTATTTTTACTGGCAGAGGATGCCAAGGGTGCGGCGGGAAAGGTTATCAAACAAAAAGACCAGGCACTACTGAGTTTAAAACTGGCTACACTGGCTTGTGATATTGAGGTAGGTGTTCGGATGAAAGACTTGAGATCGGGATAGGACGTAGCCTCACGGCTACGCTCCTCCCACAACACCCAGCATACGGGTCCGTACTGGGCGTTTCGGCCAGTTAAGCGGCCAACAATCTGATTAAACCTAACTTATCAAACCAACTATTGGGTAGCGCCATGTGTAACGCAGGACTCCGGCTCACTCGCCAATGTCCTTTTCCTGAAGCTACCGTTTGCCTTGTCAGTTTGTCACTGATTCCCTGCTTTCGCAGTTCCTTGTACCGCTTTGGGCTTCTCTTCCATTGATACCAGAGCAGACTTCGCAACCGCCTTCTTATCCAACAGTCAAAGTGTTCAAACTCTGTGTGGGTTTCTACTTCTCGGAAGTAGTTCTTCCATCCCTGCAAGTACCTGTTGAGTCCTTCCAGCCTCTGCTCAAGGGATCGACCTCCCTTTCGGGTTAGCTGTCTGATTTTATCCTTGAAGCGCTTGCCACTCTTTGTCGCAAGGGTTTTCCTGCCGTCTCGGGTAAAACTGTACCCCAGAAAGGGGCGCTTCCATGCCCGATCAACCGCGCTCTTTGTGTGATTGACTTTCAGTTTCATTTTACCCTCGATCAGCTTGACCAGACTGGCCATCACCCTTTCCCCTGCCTTCTTACTTTTAACAAACACACGACAGTCGTCAGCGTACCGAACAAATCGCAGACCTCGATTTTCGAGCGTTCTGTCAAGTTCGTCCAATACTATGTTTGAAAGTACAGGAGACAGGGGACCTCCCTGTGGCACACCCTCCGCTTGCGGTTTTACCAGCCCGTTTTCCATCACTCCGGACTTCAGGAATCGACGAATCAAACGCAATACATCCTTGTCCTCTATATGCTCTGCCAACTTTGCCATCAGTCGATCATGGTTGACCCGGTCGAAAAACTTCGACAAATCAATATCCACCACCCAGTTGTAACCATCCTTCATATACAACTGAGCCTGACTGATAGCCTGATGTGCAGACCTATAGGGCCTAAATCCGTAGCTGTAAGCCGAGAACCTTGGCTCCCACTCTGCCTGCAATACTTGTTGTATTGCCTGCTGCACCATTCGATCAAGAGCTGTTGGTATACCCAACTTTCGCTCTCCTCCGTCCGGCTTGGGAATCAGAACTCTTCTTACTGGAGTGGGTTTCCACAACCCTCTGCTCAAACACTGCCTCAGTTGACGACCATGCCCTTGTAAATACGTGAACAGGTCTTCCACTGTCATGCGGTCAATGCCTGCCGCTCCTTTGTTGCGTTTTACTCGCTGAAAGGCTTTCTTCAGATTATTGGGGTGGGCGATGCGTGCCATCAGGCTTGCATCGCTTGCCGGGCTTTCGTAATCCTGTGATGCCGACACAACCTCAGCCCTCATAACGTCGCAGCCTCCGGTTCCGCCGTGACCACTTGGCATGAGTTCCAGTGTTTGCTGGATTTGTCTGCGTCCGGTGTATCGAATAACAGAAACTATTCACCACTCTGTACCGTTCAGGCCTTCACTGACATTCGCCAGCTACTATGCCGTCTGCTGACTTCTGTATGGCGATCAGACCACCTTACGATAGCCTCAGTCCGAAATATCAGACACCACACAGACCTCCCGAGGTAAGTCACACCGCCTTCGCCGCACAACCGCCAGATCTACTGCCTGAGTGTCCGGATGAGTATGGACTTCGTCATCATACGCTGACTCGTCCTCACGCAGACAGCCTCATATCTGATTTCTGTTCGTCGGCTCGCGGTTTTGCTCCACACTGCCTTCAGCCTGCACCTCACGATACAAACCTTGTGCTTCGCTAGTCCTTCGCCCTCATCTGGCTGGACAGGGGACTTTCACCCCCAAGCTGTGTGACATGCTCGGCACACGTATGAGCCAGCTTCAGAAGAAGCTGGCTGAGAAGAATGTATTAAGCCAGTTCTTCATCGTTGTGCAGATCCATAATGGAATCGCTGCGCTCGTTGGCTCTCGTTTCTTCGTTTCTACTGGCAGCAAGACGCCTGAGATATTCACTGTCGATACCCCCGGCAATATACTTGCCATCAAACACAGAACAATCGAAATCTGTTATTTGAGGGTTCAGGGACGAAACGATTTTTTTGAGATCTTCCAGATCCTGGAAAATAAGTCGATCCGCACCAATCTCTGTCTCAATCTCTTTGTCAGTGAGTCCATAAGCAATGAGTTCTTCTGACGTTGGCATGTCTATCCCATAAACATTGGGGTAACGAATAGCTGGTGCAGCCGAGCTGAAATAGACGCTCTTGGCACCACTGTCTCTGGCCATTTCAATGATCTGCTGACAGGTTGTTCCCCTCACAATAGAATCATCTACCAACAGTACATTCTTGCCTTCAAACTCCTGATGAATGGCACTCAGTTTTTGGCGAACAGACTTTTCGCGCACCTCTTGACCCGGCATGATGAAGGTACGACCGATGTACCGGTTCTTAACAAACCCCTCTCTGTATGGAAGTCCTAACCTTGTTGCTATCTCTAGTGCAGATGTTCGACTGGTATCCGGAATCGGCATAACCACATCGATATCGTGCTCTGGCCATTCTCTCAGAATCTTGTTGGCCAGAATTTGTCCCATTCTCTGATGCGCCTGATAGACTGGAATACCATCAACTATCGAGTCTGGACGTGCCAAATAAACATATTCAAACATACAAGGGTGCTTAACACCCTGAACACATTGGAAAGTATGTAACTGATTCTCGGAGTCAATGAAAACTGCTTCGCCTGGCTCTACGTCACGGATAACTTCAAAACCAGAAGCGCTCAACGCCACTGACTCAGAAGCAATCATGTATTCGGTGCCCTTTTCGCTCTCGCGTTTACCAAAGATAAGAGGACGTATGCCATAGGGGTCGCGGAAACCAATAATGCCATGACCATTGATCATGGCCACCACAGCATAACCACCTTCGCAACGCTCATGAACCCTGCGAACCGCCTTGAAAAAGTCTTCAGGTTTTGGCTGTAACTTTCCTGATTGCACCAGCTCATGGGCAAAAACATTGAGAAGGATTTCTGAATCTGAACGGGTATTGATATGACGAAGATCGGTTTTAAACAGCTCCTGCTTGATACTCTCGGCATTGGTCAGATTGCCATTGTGTGCAAGGGCAATACCATAGGGAGAGTTGACATAAAATGGCTGAGCTTCAGCTGAGCTGGAAGTCCCTGCTGTCGGGTAACGAACATGGGCAATACCCATGTGCCCTACCAGCTTTTTCATATGCCGGGTCCTGAAAACATCTCGGACCAAGCCATTATCTTTCCTCAGGTAAAAATTACCACCACCCAAGGTCACCATCCCGGCTGCGTCCTGCCCCCTGTGCTGAAGCACGGTCAGCGCATCGAACAACAGCTGGTTAACATTCACTGTCGCCGAAATACCGACAATTCCACACATGTATAACATCCTCAGGCTTGATCAGCGGCTCAGAAGCGTTGACACAGAACCCAGAAACTCAGAAAACACTGACTTTCTGAACTCATAGCGACCTTTAGAGCCCATTTTCTCTCAAGAGTTCACTGAAAAGCCTCCCCCGGAAGTTTGCCTGTTCCCGGGACGCTCCTCAGAGAAAAATTCAACCTGCTTGCAGGACCGGCTCAACCCACTGAACCACCGTTTGCTTGGACCAGTCAGCAAGCAGCAAAAAGTGAGGCAATAATACCGAATCTTGCCATGCTTCGTCATTCTCTAATGGTGCAAATGTCATTACTCCCACCGCCAAAACCACGAGAAGACACCCTCTAAGCCCCCCAAAAATCATACCCAGCATCCGGTCTGTCCCAGTAAGGCCGGTCGCTTCAACCAATTCAGCAAAGATCCGATTCACCAACCCACCTACCAGCAAAGTGGCAATAAAAAGTAGAAGGGATGCAGAAATTACTCGTACAGAAGGAGTCTCTACATACTGAGTCAGCAAGTGAGCAACACTGCCATTGAAAGTCCAGGCAACAAAAATAGCCACCACCCAGGTCAGAAGTGACAGCACTTCTTTGAAAAAGCCACGCTTCAGGCTGATTAGAGATGAAACAACAACAATGGCTGCAATGACCCAGTCAATCCAGGTAAAGGTCAAGGGAGTACTCCTGCACAAGTTCTTTATCCGAACCAGATTATCGGTTTTAGTACGCGTACTCAACAAACAAAAAAGCCCGTCTCGCTGGACGGGCTTTTTTTGTTTGTCTGTAACACTGCTCTATTCTTCGAAGATTATTCTTGATTCGTTCTTTTTCATGAAGGCCTCACCGATAAACTTCACCTGGTCAAGATCATCCATATTTTTGAAAGGTCCATGTTCCTTTCGGTGTTTGACTATTTCTTCTGCCGTTCGCTTACCTACACCTATAAGCTTGTCATCGAGTTCTTGGACTGTTGCCGTGTTGACGTTTACTACAGGAGTTTCCCCTTTACTGTTGGCAAATGAGCCAGCAGAAAACATTAAAAGACTGGTAAGAGCGATTGTTGAGAAATATTTTTTCATAATCAAACTTCCTTATTGATCATTGAGGTCAGGCTTCAGATATCTCCAAAACCATTATTTCCAGTTTTAGACTGTTCCGAAGCAAACCTAAAGCGGAAACCTTAAAAAATCTTCTCTTTTTCAAAAATGTCATGTAAGCAACTGATTTTATTAAAAACTCAGGCCAGATGCCAAAATAGGTATTCTGGCCAAAAAGCCAACATTTTGACAACACAGAAGTATGATCAATACTATTTTCTCAGTCTCTGACAACAAAAAATCAAAGGAGAACACAGATTCGTAAAATATGAAGCGGGTAAGGTAGACTAAGAGCAGTGGGATATGAATAGAGCAGGTAGCTTCTTATGCGAGACTTGTATGATACCGACTTTTACAGCTGGACCCTGAGGCAGGCTGAGCTAATCCGTGAAGGCCGCCTGGCAGAACTGGATCTTGAAAACATCCTTGAGGAAATAGAAAGTATGGGCCGCAGCGATTACAGAGCTTTGCAATCCCGGCTGGAAGTACTTTTCATGCACTTACTGAAATGGGAGTACCAGCCTGAAAAAAGACAAACAAGGCACAGCTGGGAACGCACCATACGTGAACAACGAAAGCAGACACGTCGAATTCTACAGGACTCTCCAAGCTTAAAATGCAAAATTGAAGTTATGCTTCCTGTTGCTTACAAAAGAGCAGTCGAAGATGCAGCGGAAGAAACAGGACTATCTCCTTCAACCTTCCCTAAAGAGCGTCCCTGGAGTTACGAACAAGCTATAAACCCGGAGTTCTGGCCTTGAGCTGACTACAGGACATTTTTTTGAGGAGAGTGCTGGCAAGGTCAGCAGCATAAGCTAAGAGAGTAGTCCTCACACAAACTTTCTTTGATGCCAATGAACCCTGCCACAGCACTCCAAAACAAGCTTAGTGTTCATCTCAATTGGAACAAGGCTCTTTGCGAATTTATTGCTCAATTCATTCTGGGGCTGATCAAGCTCAGAACCAGTTCTCTATACAGACTCCGTGTTGCTTTTGTCAGAAACGGTGGCCAGCAGAAAGTATTTTTCATCGGGGTTTAGAATATCTACAGAAACCACTTTTGAATCCTGATAAATTGAAAAGTGAATATAAACAAGCTTTGAACTTTTTTGTCCCGTAGTCAGTTCCGAAACTTAACAAAGAGGCCAATAGCCGTTAGGGCTATTTAAATATGACTTTGAACATTTTGAATTATTTGTTGAAAAATGCTTAATCCTGCCCGACACACTGTTTAATAGTCAATGATATTTCAGTACTTGCTTCTCTTGTCGTGAATCAGACTGTCTAGACTGATCCATCCAGTCAACTACATCAGAAGTGGGGGCAAAGCCATTTACATAACTAGAAAGCAGATTTCTTAGATCAGTAAAACGTCGATCTCTGGCAACTTCGAAGACAGTTTCCAAAGCCAGTCTGTAGTCCTTCCATGACTCTTTACCTTCCATTGCCATACTTATCTTAGGATGACTTGTACCTGTTACATTGTCTCCAATCAACAGTTCTTCATAAAGTTTTTCACCAGGTCGTAATCCCGTGTAAACAATTTCAATATCGCCTTCGGGATTACTTTCATCCTTTAGGGTTAAACCAGACAAATTAATCATTCGTCTCGCCAGATTAACTATCTTGACAGGTTGTCCCATATCCAGCACAAAGACCTCACCACCACTGGCCATTGCACCTGCCTGAATCACCAAAAGCGCAGCCTCAGGAATCGTCATAAAATAACGATTTATGTCTGGATGAGTAACTGTAATAGGACCTCCTACTCGAATCTGCTCACGAAACACTGGAATAACCGAGCCACTGGAGCCAAGTACATTGCCAAACCGAACCATTGTAAAACAGGTATTTACAGGAATTTTAGTAGTTGATTCAACACCAAACTTTTCCGCGTGAAACAGATTTACGAAATTTTCATCCGCCAACCCCTGTAAAGCCATTTCAGCTAAGCGCTTTGAAGCTCCCATAACATTAGTAGGTCTCACCGCCTTATCCGTAGATATCAGTACAAAACGCTCTACTTGAGTGACAATAGCTGCTTGAGCCGCATAAAGCGTTCCCAGTGTATTATTACGTAAACCTTCTTCAATATTATGTTCAACGATAGGTACGTGTTTATATGCAGCGGCATGATAAACCGTATCCACAGCGAATCTGCGCAACGTTTCAATCAATCGGTCTGGATTATTTACAGAACCTAGTACTGCTGCTATCTGAACGGCTTTAAAGTCATTTAAACTATTTTGAGTCTTTATTAGATCCTGCTCGACAGAATATAAGCTGTATTCACCGTGCTCATAAAGGACCAGACATAAAGGCTTCTTCTTAAGAATTTGTCTGCAAAGTTCAGAACCAATCGAGCCACCTGCCCCAGTAACCAAAACTACCTTACCAGTGATACACTTTTCTAGAAGATCTTGCCTCGGTGCAACCTCTTCCCTTCCAAGAACATCCCCAATATCAACTGGCTGGATTTCCTGCATTTTCATGCGGCCGCTTGCTAGATCAGACATGGCAGGTACTGTTCGAATAGGCAGACCATGTTGTTCAAGAGTCTGGACAATCTCCTTTCGTCTTATTTTTGTTGCTGAGGGTATAGCAAGAAGTATCTCCTGCACTCCTGTCTCCTGAACCATCTGCTCGAAATGTTTAGGCCGATATATACGTCTCCCCTGAATGGCACGACCAGCATTGTCTTTTTTGTCATCAAGGAAGGCTACAGGTTGGTACTCAATCCCCTTGTCTAAAGCAGACATAACCTGCACTCCTGCTGCTCCTGCGCCATAAATGGCCACAGGTATACCTCTTCGTGAATGACTTTGACTCCGAGGAAAGAACTCTGGAAAGATATCTACTATAGACTCCTCCAATAACCAGCTTCGAATCACATAACGGGAGATCGTCATCGTGGGTAGTAACAGCAGCCAGTAAATAAATGGTATTGAACGGGGAAGATGGACCGAGCCAAAAACAAAGCCAGCTAACATTAAACAGATCGTGGAGTACGAACATGCTTTAATGATGACTATTATGGAGTCAGAGCCCATATAGCGAAGCACAGCTCTATAAAGTCCCATTCTAACCAAAAAAGGTAAAGTCACTGCTACAGCAACAATAAACGCAGGATAATAACGAATAAACGAATCCACCACACCCAAGCGAATATAAAATGCCAGCCATAAGCAAAGAATTATTGCTATTGAATCAAATAGCAATGCAACCAGCCGTTTTCCCGAGCGTGGTAGAGAGAGCAGTATGTGGCGCATTCTTTTAAAATCCAAATGTTAGAATCTTAACTGAGAGGCTTGAAGCATAACTTCTCGAAGAGCAACGATTGTTTTTTCTATTTCGTCATCCTTCAAGGTTGGATGCACTAGAAACATTAGACTGTCACTCCCCAACTCTTTAGCTACTGGAAGGTCTTTATTAGGCCTAAATCCTGTCGCATCAAATGCTTTTTCTTTATAGACTTCTGAGCATGTACCTTGCATACAAGGAACGCCTCTAGACTGAATTTCAGCAACAATTCTATCTCTACTCCAACCTTTATTTAACTCATCGGGTTGAACAAAGACATAAAGTTTATAAAAAGCATGTTGTATATATTGTGGTAATACTGGTACACGCAGAGCAGAAAACTCGGAACATGTATTACTGATTGCCGTAGCATTTGCTTTACGAAGCTTATTCCACACTGGCATTCGTTTCAGCTGAATTCTACCGATGACTGACTGCATTTCTGTAAGCCGCCAATTAGTACCGAATGATTCATGAAGCCAACGGAAACCAGAAGGATGCTCCCTGTTATAAACAGCATCATAAGACTTGCCGTGATCTTTATAAGACCACATTCTGTTCCATAAAGCCTCATCATTGGTAGTAACCATTCCACCCTCTCCGCCAGTAGTCATTATCTTATCTTGACAAAAAGACCAAGCACCAATATGACCTATAGACCCTACACTTCTACCCTTATAAGTAGCTCCATGAGCCTGGGCGCAATCTTCAATGACAAACAAGCTATGGCGGTGAGCCAAATTCATAATGTCATCCATTTCACAAGGCCAACCTGCCAAATGTACACAGATAATGGCCTTAGTTTTAGGGGTTAAGACCTTTTGGATAGTATCTGCAGTAATATTTTGAGAGTTTATGTCAACATCAGCAAATACTGGGATAGCACCTGAATTAACAATACAACTGGCAGAGGCAATGAAAGTACGGGAAGTAACAATCACTTCATCACCAGCTTTAATATCTAACGCTTTTAGTGCAAGGTCTAAAGCTAATGTGCCATTGGCTAAAGCTATGGCATATTTACTCCCAGTGTATTGAGCGAATTCTTTTTCAAACTCATGACCTTCAGTACCTGTCCAATAATTAACCTTGTTGGACAGCAGGATTCGAGAAATGGCTTCAACCTCTTCTTGAGTGAAGGAAGGCCATGGAGAAAATGGGGTATTAAACATTTGGGGATATACTTACAATAGAGTCCACAAAGATTAAACAAAAGAGCCTTACTTTAGCCCTTCACGAATGTTGTGGTTAAGAAATTAATTTGGCAGGAACACCAACAACAATAGTATTTTCAGCAACATCATCAAGAACAACAGCCCCAGCTCCGACAATAGCACCTGAACCAATCGATACTCCCTGAATAATCTGACTTCCCATACCTACCCAAACAGCCTTGCCTATTGACACGCCACCAGCCAAAGAGGCACCAGGGGAAATATGTGAACCATCATCTACATGGCAATCATGATCTACAGTACTGTTGGTATTAAGAATGCAGGCACGACCAATAACTGTTGCTACATTCACAACTACACCGGCAAAAACAACTGCACCCTGCCCTACCGAAGCAAAGGAGCTGATAACAGAGGCTGGATGAATAACAGCAGGAAACTGAGCACCAGCCTTTAAACCTCGCTCTAACCACTGTAAACGAAGTGCATCATAGTTAACACCAACCCCCAATGCCATCGAAGGAAATTGATCAACAAATGTTTCCATATCAGAGACACATCCAATAACAGGCCAACACCCTACCTTCTTTAACATTGGAAACCTATCATCCAAAAAGCAAACAGACTGCCACAGACCTGTAGTAAGTGCACAATCAGCGACAACTTTAGCATGACCACCAGCACCGAGAATTAAGAGAGTATTTTTCATACTAATCCTTTAATTCTTTGTGCTTTTTGCTGTCCATATCGCCTGATGCACCCGTAAAGTAAGGCATAGTAGCGTGATCATCTGCACTAATATCATCTTTAAACAGCACCTTCTTGAACGTCATAAATAGTATTTTGATATCCAACCACAAAGATTGATTATCTACATACCAAATATCCAGCTTAAACTTCTCTTTCCAACTAATTGCATTTCGACCATTAATCTGTGCCCAGCCAGTAATACCAGGTTTCATCTCATGGCGGCGATACTGCTCTTTTGAATACAGAGGGAGATATTGCATTAACAGAGGGCGTGGCCCTACCAGACTCATATCACCCTTTAGTACATTCCAAAGCTCTGGCAGTTCGTCAAGACTGGAGCCACGCAGCCAGCGCCCAAAGTCCGTCAGACGCTCGCTATCAGGCAAAGGCTGTCCATCAGCATCGCAAGCATCACGCATGGTACGAAACTTGACCATATAAAAAGGTTTGCCATTCAAACCTGGTCGCTCCTGAGTAAAGAAAACTGGACTTCCCAGGTTACGGCGTACCTTCAGAGCCACATAGACCAATACAGGGGTAAGCATTACTAAAGTAAAAAAAGAGATAACAATATCGATAGTACGTTTCATTTAAACCTTAGCCTCTGGCTATGTTGCACTTAAAGGTTGAAAGCGGAGAAACTCCATAATTTTATTACCCAATCGATCAGGTGTTAGAGTTTGAATCCCGGTTAAAGCTCTACGCCAGCCCAGGTAATGTGGTAAGTATTTTGTCGCAACCCCATGAAAAATCCCTTCTATCCAGCCCTTAAGATGGCCATGATATGCATTGACATGTTGTAAGTGAAAGATTCCATCTAAAACCCTTTTGCCAGATGATGTCACCAGCTCCTTGAAGGTGAATCCCAGCTTCCTCGCAAGCTTCTCGTGAGCGAGACTTGCATCAGCACAAACAACAGTTTCAATATTGATTCGACCATTCAAATGACGACAAAGTTCGTCTGCACTCTCGTTATCAAGAATACCATCTACAGTGTGACAGTTGCGATCTCTGGCTACCATGACTGGGACTTTCCTGCATTCAGATTTCTTATCGGAGCCTCTTTTGCGAGCAGGTCTAGGCAGACCTTTCCTCTGCCCCTTAAACGACTCACGAAAGAATGTTTCGTCGATTTCCGCTATACCACCAAGCTCTGGTGCCTGATCATGCTCAATGGCTTGCAAAAAGCGATGACGCCAGCGGAATGAAGTTCCAAGCGATATTTGGCACTGCTTGGCAGCCGGACGAAGCGTGTGAGAATGAGTCATTCCTTCTAGGGGGCGTTCTCATCCAGCCGACCAATCAGATTGTAATATAGATTTACGCTAACCAGATCATGATGGCCGCTATCTGAAGCATCCCCGTATAATTCCGTAGCAGCCTCTCGTAGCGAGTTGCTACACGCCGGAAATTTTTGAGTTTTTGAAATAGTCGCTCAACCAGATTCCGTTCCTTATAAATTTCTTTATCATAATCTCGCTGGCTTACCCGGTTACACCTTGGAGGAATAACCGGTTCAGCTCCCGATTCCTTGACCTCAAGGAGGAATGCATTGGAGTCATAGCCTTTGTCAGCAAGAACAAAATCAGCTGACAAACCCTCTATAGGGCATTAGCTTGACCATACTCTGACGCTTGACCGGCTGTGAGAATGAAGCGAATAGGATTACCGAGCGCATCAGTAGCGGCATGGATCTTAGTCGTTAAACCACCTCTTGATTTTCCGACGGCCTCAACATCTTGAGTTTTTTTTGGGGGGCACCATGCTGATGAACTCGGATGATTGAGCCGTCAACCATCAGGTACTCCATATCGCGATCCCTATTCAGTTCTTCAAAGACTCGATTCCATATACCTTTTGCACACCAGCGACTAAATCGGTTGTACGTGTTATGCCAATCACCAAATTCTTCGGGTAAGTCTCTCCACGGAGCACCAGTGCGATCAATCCAGAGAACCGCTTCAATAAACAGCCTGTTTTTAGCTGTTGGTCCAGGGTCAGAAGCTTTACCTGGTAGCATGTCTTTGATCCGATCCCACTGTTCATCTTTGAGTACTGTGCGAGCCATAACAAACCAAAATAATACATTCTAGCTGAATATCAGCTGGCTTTTTGGTCAGTTTGATGACGAGCTGATAGGTCGTTCAGATGAGTACACCCCCCCTAGATAACTGGACCATTTTTCGGGGTGCCTGAGTCGAGCCAATGGTGTTTTGGAAAAAGAGTTCAAAGTTTTATGGCAATCCTTGCAACGAAAACGCTGGCGCTGGTTGCGAATACCCCACCGCTGTAGATCTTCAGAACCGCAGTGTGGGCATATTGGTGCCTTTATAAAGCCCTCTTCGATGGAGACAGCAATATCGGAAGGGGAATGTCGATCCGATAGTGCATTAAGCAGAATATTTTTCTGTTGATTTGTCAGTAACGAAATTGCATTAAGAACTTCTTGAAACTGCTGAGACTGCATAACCTAGCCTCCGGTTGAAGAACCTCGTGACAGTTTAGTCCTGTCAACCCTTTAGCGAAACATAGCCTTAGCCTCTCGTCACACTATGCATGGCCAACACAAGTAAACATCTTTGTACAGCCAATCACCATAGCTCTCAGCAATTGCGCCTTGATCAAGGCGGTTCAACACAACACATTCATCTGCGCTCACTTACCAATTCATTCAACAAAGTGGCGAAACGAGCTCCGAGTGCATCAAAACCATGGTTCTTTTCAACGTAGTCTCGCCCAGCATGTCCCATAGCAGCACGCTGAATTGGAGTCATCTTTACAAGCGTAGTAATAGCCTCTGCCAATGCCTCAGGATTTTCAGGTGGAACCGTAATACCTGCTTTAGCTTCTTCTATAGGATTGTTTGACGACTCACAGGAGAAAAGTATTGGTCGCCCGCCAGCAAGGTAATCGAAGAGTTTATTAGAGCTAATACCAAATTTAAAAACAGGAGAATCGATCAAATTGAATACAAATGCATCAGCCTCTGCCGCCAGAAAAGGGATCTGCTGCTTCGGTACTGGTTCCTCGAACTCAACACTGTCCAAATTCAACTCTCGCGCCAGTTGAATCAACTCGGCCTTAAGCGGCCCATCACCGATTACCCTAAGACGTACGTGCCGCATTCCCGGGCGTTTTTTTAACTCGGCCATCGCTTTTAGTACGTTATTGAGTCCGTTTGCCTGACCATGGGCACCGAAGTACATTAATGTGAAGGTATCTAATGTTGATGGCTGTGCGGGTTCAGGATAGCCATCAAGTTCGACGCCATTAGGTATCCAGACAATTTTTTGCTCAGGAATGCCGAGCGGTACAATATATTTTGCTGCCTGTGGCAACAGCACCACAATGCTATCTGCATGCTGATACAGCCATTTTTCAATAGAGCGCAGTACACTGGTAATGATGCTTTCTTCACGAAGCCTACCGAGATCTACCAGTGTTTGTGGCCACAGATCACGAACCTCGAACACAAATGGTACGCGAAAACGCTTAGCCAAGATTAGCCCAGCGACAGCAGTGAACGGGTGAACACTGGATCCAACGACAACACTTGGCCTGTTAAGCTCTCGTGTGACCCCTGGAATCAGTACGCGGAGCGCATATGTCAACATATTTAACATTCGTCCCCCGCCATTACCTTTGTATTGAGGGGTTCGTACCCACATAAATGGAATGCCCCCGAAATGATCAATACGTTTTCTTTCTCCAGCCGAAAGCCGCTGACGCCCTGTATTGAGTTCAACGCTTGCCGCTATCACCGACGCACACCAACCATGTGATAAAAGATGTCTAGCAAGACTGTAATGGCGAGTTCCACCTGCTCCCCCTGGCTCCTGGGCATAATGATTCAGAATCCAGACGTTTTTCACAATTCAAAGCTCTCGATCAAACTGTTTGCGATAATTGATGACGCATTACCAGAACCATATGGCTGTATATCATCCCCTTGACTGCCAAGAGCTGAAGTCATCGCCTCTTTTACAGTCTCAGTGTTATTAATTGGAGGCACCAACCGATTCCATCCAGCATCAACTAACTCCGTCCATTCTGTTTCGTCACGCAGTGTTACACATGGTACTCGGTGAAAGAAAGCCTCCTTCTGTACTCCGCCTGAATCCGTAGCAATTAGACTGGCGTTTTGTTCGAGCATGACCATGTCGAGGTAACCCACGGGGTCGATGAACTTCACATTGGGCGGGAAAGCTAATCCGAAGCTTGCCAGACGGGCACGCGTACGAGGATGCAACGGTAACACGATTGTGTGCCCAAAGGCAGCAAAACCCGAGAGAATGGAGCCTAATCGTTTAGGGTCATCGGTGTTCTCTGCACGATGAATAGTAGCCAAGGTATAGGCCTTAGGCTGCAAATCGAGCCGTTTCAGAATCTCACTGCGACTCTCTGCACGCTGACGATAATACAGCGCAGCATCGTACATCACATCGCCTACACATTGCACTGTATTGCCTGCAATACCTTCAGATACAAGATGCTGGACAGCTGTCTGGGTGGGAGCAAATAACAGGGTAGCAGTATGATCAGTCAGTACTCGATTGATTTCTTCTGGCATACTTCGGTTAAATGAGCGTAACCCAGCTTCGACATGCGCAACCGGAATATGCAGCTTCACTGCAGCCACTGCTCCGGCAAGGGTGGAGTCTGTATCACCATATACCACTACCCAGTCAGGCCTCTGCTTCAATAACACCTGTTCAATGGCTTCAATCATTCGACCGGTGTTCTGTCCATGACTGCCACCTCCAATTCCTAAATGGTGGGCTGGCTTAGGAATGCCCAGTTCGTCAAAAAACACATCGGACATATTAGCATCGAAATGCTGGCCAGTGTGGAGTATGGTTTCTGTAACACCCTTTGCAACAAAGGCGTGTGAGACCACCGCTGCCTTGATAAATTGCGGGCGCGCACCGATAATGGTGGTAACTTTCATAACTGACTCTTCAAAATATTTCAAGTAACTTAAACAGTTTCACTCTTCTGCCTCTCAGTTAATACTTTCATACAGAACGTACTGATCTTCTTAGGCCATCTTACCAGATGTATTTTATATACAGGCAGAACTGTTTTCATCATAACCCTTTGATATATTTACGATTCATTTGCAACCAAACCTCCATTGCTAAAGGGTTAAAAATTTCCTTGAACCATATTGTTTCACGCCCATGCGATTGAGAACAATACTCATTGTAGTGAGCCAACAGCTGCTCTCGATTTATGAGATCTAGCTTGAATATCAAGGCATCTCTATGAAAATATTGATCAAGGACTGTCTTTTTGAGATCTTTTTTTAGCCATTCACCTTGGGGATTTACAAAACCTTGCTTATCCTTTCGCCAAGTAATCTCTGAAGGTAAGTAAGGCTCCACTGCTTTGCGCATAGCGTACTTTGTCCAACCCTTCTTAATTTTAAGCTCACTTGGTGCCGATAACAGTTGTTCCATGAGTCGATGATCAAGAAAAGGCAGACGAATTTCTCTCGACCAAGCCATTGACATTTTATCTTCAAAGTGATTTAGCGTTGGAACGGAGAATCGCTCAACATCCAGAATTTGTCTTGAGGAAAGAGACTCTCCTCTCTTCAACCCTAAATTGACCGGTAAGTATTCTTTAAGAGCTGGACCAAGAATATTTCTGCGACCCCGTTGGAATATTGAAGGAAGGTATCTTTTAGCCTCAGCCCAAGAGAACTGATTGAGTATTGCACCGTTACGCCAAAAATCCCACAAAACTTTACATGCTTTAAAATAGCGCTTACTTCTCAATAAGTCTTGAACGTAAAAGCCAAGGAATTTACGATAACCGCATAGCAATTCATCAGCTCCCTGACCACTGAGAACAACCGTAAGACCTAGCTCTTTTGCTTTCTTCATTAATAAGTAATGAGCAATATTTGAAAAGCTGCCAATAGGACTATCCGAATGAAATGTTGCTTCTTCAAGTAAAGAAAACAAGGTATCCGAGCTTAATGGAAGTTCGACTTTTTCAACAGATCTGTTCAAATGAACAGCAACCTTATCAATAAAAGGCGACTCATCAAACCTTGGGTCATCACTAACTGCAGCTAGTAAACGGCAGTGACCATTCTTCCCATTAATCTTATCTACTGCTGCAGCTATTGCTGAAGAGTCAAGACCACCTGAAAGCAGCACTCCAACAGGGACATCACTTCTCAAACGTTTTTCCACACTGTCCAGAAAAGTGCTTCTAATCTGATCAATAAACTCATCCTCACTAACCGGCACATCGGAGATATTATGTATGTCCCAATATAGAGATACATCTTTCTTCAGTGCTTCTCCAGAGAGGTCAATTGAAACGATGGTAGCAGGCTGTACTTGCTCAATATCAGAAAAGAATGTGTGACATGTCGTATTCAGCAACGATTGTGAAAGATATTCGCCAACAGCCTGCATATTCAAACTGAAGTTTTTCCCTGTCATTAGTAACAGTGTTTTCAGCTCAGAAGAGAAATGCAACTCTTTATCTGAAAAGTAGAAGTACAGGGGCTTTTCACCGGTTCTGTCTCTGGATAGATAAACACAATCATCAGTCGGAGAGTAATATGCAAATGCCCACATACCATTGAATCGGCGAGTGGCCTCTTCAACGCCCCAATGAACTAATGCAGCTAACACTACCTCCGTATCAGAACCACCAGAAAATGATACGCCTTCAATTTTTTCTAATTCAGCTTTAAGTTCAAGATAATTATAAATTTCACCATTATATATAAGTAGTGCCCCCGTATCAGCATGGTGCATTGGCTGACTACCCGCACCAGAAAGATCAAGAATTGACAGCCTCTGATGCCCAAGACCATAGCACCATAAACCCCTACTCGATTTAGCTTCTCCCTGTGCATCTGGACCACGATGTTTCTGCAGTGCACACGCCTGTTTCCATTGAGAATCAGACAAGTGCTCAGAGGAAAAATACCCAACAATACCACACATTTTATTTACTTATTCCAGGCAAAAAATCTGAATAAAAGTCAATTAGCACAGTTGCCTCTGATGACCAACAATACCGTTCTCGTGCTGACTCTTGGCCACACGCGACCATGGAGTCATACTCATACTCACTCATATCAATCACGTCACAAATTCGCTTCGATAGCGTGGCCACATCGCCGGGCTCAATACAAAAACCACAACCCGACTCTTTGACAACTTGCTCATACAGTGGAAAATTCGACACAATCACCGGGACACCAAGTGACATATACTCGAACAGTTTCGTTGGGTATGACCGTATATAGTTCGGCTCATTCTGAAGAACAGCAACACCAACCTTGCACTTGGCTACCTGGCACCAAGCATCCTCCCCCATCAACCGACCCGTAGCCACTATCCAGCCTTCTGTACATCCTTTAACAAAGAGCTCGTCCTTTTTAACTTTCTCTTGTACAGGACCAATGCACAGAAAGTTGACATCTCTCCCCTTCTCACGCAAATCAGAAATCGCCTGAGCAACCACAAGTATTCCACGACAAATAGTAACGCCCCCCACATATCCAACCGTATATTCCTTATGCGCGATTGAAGAGAAGCGTTCAATTCGGTCATAATCAGGATAGTTTCTGACAATCGTAGTCTTCTTCAACCAAGGGTAAAACTCACCGTACGAATCTTCGGCAATCACGACCCTGAACCAAGGTAAAGCGATACGCTCAATAGTCTTGATCAGGAAAGCAACCGGCCACCTCAACCAGCTTGGAATCCAGGTTTTGGACTTGACATCTTCGGGAACATTCTCATGCATGTCGTAAACTACTGGAATACCGACGATCCTCAGAAATAAACCGACAATTATTAGCTCTGAGTCATGAAAATGCACTACATCTGGCCGAAACTTTAAACATCTGAAAGCAACCTTAATACTTCCGAACAAAAGGCGCCCTAAGCGCCCCATAGGACTTACACCGAGATCAAAAATCTCTACTCCCTGCACCTTATCATTACCCAGACCATCTGCGACCATAAGCTTCACACTTCCAGGATAACGCTTTGCAAGGCTTACACACTCTTTGTGGAATATCCGCGTGTCTTGTCGGTTATGAACCGTGGTAATATGGTAAATCCTAGTGAAAGCCACAATCTCTCCCTTACAAATCAATTACTTATGCGTATTTTCTTATGAATCATATAAACTACAAAACATAATGACATAGGCATAAACAGCATTCTGTTATCATTGAAATCACCACTAAACATGGAATTAAATATTCCCTGCACCAGAATCATCAGCACCGCCCACACATACCAGTCCGCACGAAGCACTGCCTCAATCAGAATACAGCGAAGAGCTACCGCTAAAACCACTAAAAACAATACGCAACCCAGCAGGCCTGTTTCCACAAGCAACTCGAGAATAATATTGTGAGGGTATGCCCTACCTTCATTTGCAGCAGCATACCCCCCGATACCTTTACCCCATATCGGGCTTTCGCTAAATCGCACAAGAGCCTGACCAAAATGTTCAACACGAGCCGCTACAGATGACCCCATATCGTCTTGAGTGAAGATCACACCAATCCTGAATACTGTTTGAAACATTTCTTCACTAAAAACAACCAGAATTCCTATGAGCCCTACAACAAACAGGACAGAAAAAGCCATATAAAATGACTTCCAGCGATTACGTACCAGAAAGCCTCGCTTTGAAAAGAGTATAATGGCAAAAAATACAACCAAAGATATTAGAGCGGATAATGTGGGACCCCTTCCACCCGACAACAACATTAATAAGACAAAAACTCCAGCCACACCCATCCACAAGGAGAAACTGTTAAAATCTTTCCTGCAAAAATAGCGATACCCAAGAGCAATCGCGATTGCCATTCCAACTCCCAGCGTCCTGCCAAGTGCTAGATAATTAGAGCCAAAGATTGTCAAGAACCCTACCACCCCTTTCAGATAGACAATAACGGCCTCAATAGAACTAACAATTGAAAATAGAAGTAAGTATGCCAATAATCTCTTGAGACGATGCATATCCGATGACACCACAATCAATGGTGCCAATACGCACCACGCAGTGAGTGTCAGCAGATACGAAGTCTTAGAGACCGAATAACTGTGACCTGGCGACCATCCTATACTCACACCAACATACACAAAGAAAAGTAACACTAAAGCCAAAGGCAGAAGTATATCCTTGGATAAAGGTCGACTCTTTAATAGCACCCAGCATGCAGCTAGTATGCTCAGCAGGAAGAAAGCAGCAGTCAGATCTACCGGCAACCAAGAAAGGCGTTCATCACCTTTGAACCTTCCTGCATATAAGTAGGCAACAAAGTAACACTCAAAGCTGAAAACTGAGGCCATAAGCCACGAAAATCGGTTCAACATCTATTAACCTACGGAAACACCTCATTACCCGACCCCATCGTACGATGAAACCTTAAAACTACACTTTCCATGCTTTCACCCGAACTTAGCCATTTTTTAGAGAACCCATCAATCAGCTGCCTATTAATTGAAGAGAAGTCAGAATCGTCGTCCTCAAAATCAATCCCGGAATATTTAACGACTGATAGCTGAGATCGAGCCTTCCAGAACTGCACATCGCGTTCATTACCACTGCGCTCGACAATAGAGAAATAATCCAATATCAGCTTCTTTTGCCCACTCCAGTCACTTGCAGTAAATCTTATCTTTGAAACATCAGAAATAGAGAAAGAAGCTTCATAGTCTGGAGAAGCATTACTTGGTGCCCAACCATCTTCATTAACAAGTGGCTGCCAAATTCCATTCACAAGAGCATCCAACTTAAAGCTTCTGGGGTATTGGTCCCAATGAAATCTCAACTTCATCCCTTCTATATCTCGCTCCCCGTCGAACACAACAGAGAACTCACAAGAACTTCGACTATTAAAAACGGCATAGACCTTAGGATTATACCCATGATTCTCGATTGCCTTCTCTAAGCTATAGTTCGAATCGTAGCCTGTAGTTTCAACGATTTTACTTCCGGAAGACTCGGAAGCTAAATTGCTCTCACCCTTGTAAAGGGCACGATAGGCAAGAACGGAATAGTACCTCGCAAAGATTTTTTTAAAAAACGAATCATCTGTAATTTGATACATTCTTTGTAAATATTTCAAATGAATAAAATCATAACTTTCATGAACATTTTCAACCAGTACAGGGTTTGAAAACACCGACCCAGGCTCCATTCTAAGTGCAAAGTTCATTTTCTCGGGAATTTCATAGAGAGGAAGAATTTTTTTTGTTGAGAATATTGCGCGCTCAATTAAAGCAGAAAGCCTTTCATCCTTAAGATCCTTATTAACTTCTATCAGATTTAAAACAACCGAAATATGTGCATTTAGAACATGATCATTTGTTTTATATTCCTCAAAGAAAATCACATCATTTTCTTCGTATAAAAAGCCTCCATATTTAATACCAACATACAAAGGCTTAACCAACCTTCTTGCAATATCCAAATATTTTGAGTCAAGAGTCCATCGATAAGCAAAGACAAAAATCTCAGCAATTCGAGCCTGCGTAATAGCAGAATACCACGGAGCTGTAACTCCTCGATTATTAAATTTATAAGGTATTAAAAGACCTAATTGGCTATCAACCATTTCACGAAGATACCAATCGATGATTGTAAAAAAATATCCTTTATAGTCTTCTAGAGGCCTATAACCCTCCGGAACATTATGGAAACTTGAATAGTAGTTTTTTGCATCATCCGCTATAAAAAGTGGGTTATATTGCCTTCCAACTTCCCCCCCCGTAATGATGTAGCCTAATACCTTTCTCATCAAACTCGTCACTTCCTGGAACAGGAGGATCTGCTTTTATCCATATAAGACTAGTACTAACATCACTTGAATATAAAATAGGTGAAAAAAATAAACAAATAGCCACCATAATCCTAAAATAAACGAGCATTAGTCTTCCTTCACGTACGGATAAGCCTGAACCCCCTCCAATCCCAAGAAGTCGAAGAGATCATTAATATCTATTTTTTTTTCTTTAAAACTAGCAACAAATCGATCCAACAACCGGTTATTCACTTGCCCTGATTGCAAGTCTTTTAACTCCTCATCGAATTTCAACCCCAAGAACCTCACAACCATTTGGTCTTGAGCTGCCTCCCATACACCCAACTCTCTTGAAGCACCAAGAGTTTCTGACACTGAGAAGAAATCTAACATCAATTTAGAGTGATTTGAAAAATTGGATGCTTCAAATTTAATTTTCTCAACTCCTGTTACATCTAATACAGCATCATATAGCGGTGCAGCCCCCGGCGGCTCCCAATCATTTTCAGACACAAGCTCAACCCATTTGGAGTCAACCCAACCTTTTATGGTAAATTGTCGTGGATACTCACTCCAGTGGAAGCGCAACGAAATAGACCCGACTCTTTTTTTCTCTGAAAGCTGGATCTCAAATATATTTTTCTTGCCACTATTGAAAACAGCGTAATCCTTGGGGTTCAACGAGTAGTTATCAATAGCTCGATCAAGATTATAGCTTGCATCAAACCCCGTAGAGTTCAGCAATAAAGCACCAGCTGACGCTGATACAACATTCGCGCCCTTTTTAAATAGGTCACGATAAACCATAACAGCATAATATCGAATAAATGAATCATAAAAGAACTCGTTCCCAGTCACATGATAGAGATCTTTTAAATATTCGAGGTGCTTCAGGTCATAGCTTTTGTAGGTATTTTCGATAACCTTGGGCTTGGAAAATTTAGCGCCGGGCTGCATCATCAGCCCAAAGCTCATCTCTTCTGGAATACCAAACAGCCAAAAGGTGCTTTCTAGAGAGGCCACTCCCAACTCAAAATACGTCTGTACCTTCTGGCTTTTAAGTATTCTGTTAACATAATTCATATCCAGAAGTGCGGACATGTGACCGTTTAGAGTGTGGTCATAAAGCGGCTTGACATGCTGCTCAAAGAAAATAATTTCCCCCTCTCTATACAAAAAACCGCCCTTATCCACTTCTACAAACAATGGCTCAAGTAGACTCTCCGCTGTGGAAAGGTATTTTTCATCACCACTCAATTCATAGGCGATGATAAACACCCTGGCTACTCTTGCCTGAGTAATCGCTGAATACCAGGGTGACTCGGCACCTCGAGCATCGAATTTATAGGGCACTAACAACCAATCATTCTTTCTAACCAACCAATCTGAATACCAACTGACAACATCCCAATATGCCTTTAGATAATGAGCCGCCTGAGCATCCGACTGCTCAGTGAGAAACCTATATGACTCCGAGAAACTGATAGCATCATTTGCAACATACAGAGGGTTGTATTGATAACCGCGAGAGCCACCATAATTGTGATAGCGAATCCCCTTGTCGTCGTACCCCTCTTTGCCAGGAGATGGCAACTCTACAACTTCCCATGCAGCTGAATTCGTACAAAATGTCACAGTCGATATAGAAAAGAAGATAACACCAAGAGCCTTAAACAAATATCTCTTCAACAAAGCCAACTCCGTTAGCCTACAAACTTTATAAAAGAAGTTCCAATTCCCTTTCACATCGCTCCTCCCAAGTTGATAGCTCACTCAGTGCAAACTCTTTTGCTGCTGTGACCTGCTGCTCCACGAGGGTCAGATCAACAGTCAACTTCTGCAATGCTTCGGCAATACCCTCTGCATCCACAGAGCTAGGCTCCATATAAGCCGCTTTGGGTACTGCTGCTAGTGAACCATTTATGTTCTGAGCTAAAATTGGCGTGTTTAATACCATAGTTTCAAGAAAAACATTACCCAAATTAGAGATATTATAAAAAGACAGGCTTACCTTAGCATCACGAATCAGTGCCAAAGCTTCTTTTTTTTCTACACCAGGTATAAAATGTACCCGTTCTGTCAGTCCATGGCTCTCGGTATATTCTTTAAGCTCCTGGTAAAACTTTCTATTGTACACTGGTCCTACAAGAACCATATCAAGCTCAAGATTGAAATCGACAACTTCCAACATTGCCTTAACAACAATGTCCTGTCTTTTCCAGTGATCAAAGCGCGCCACATAGCACGCATAGGGATTTCCAGATAAACCAAACTTTTTGCGAATCGATTCAGCAGAGGGGAGACCTTCATTGATCTTCTCCACGCCATTTAGCCAGAAGAAAAGCGGAGAATACTTAGAACCAATCTTTTGATACACCTTGTCACCATGCGTACCATCATTTGTTATGACAACAGCTTTAGCAGGCAATGAAAAAGCTAAATACTCCAACGGATGCTTAAAAAACAAACTGAGCTTTGCAGATTTAATCTCATCGATAAGAAAAGTACCGTATATTCGCCTCACATTAGGTACACGTTTTACCAGTGACGTCAGTCCTGCCATAGCACCCGCAGGACCATGACCATAAAGTACATCAACCTTTTCTTTACTGCACACTTTAAGCAATGCATGCAGCAACCTTGTTGCAACAGCGATGAAATCTAGCTTTCCTTTGTAGCCAAACCCTCTAACATTGATCTTTGAACGATATTGATCAGGCAGTTTAAAGGACGATGGCACAGCAGAACCAAAGAAGAAAATGTCGATAACATCAAATCGATCATCGTTCGCCATCATCAACAAAGGATTAAAAAATGCGGGCATACCTTTAGGCTCAGGGTTACCTTCGAGAAAAAAAGGCTTTATACCTGTCCATAGGCCAGTAACATAAAGCACCTTACGCTTCGCGCTTGCCATAAAACCCTTTACCTTTCAGATTAAAATGCACATTCAACGCAAGCTTGTACAACCAGCCATGTAGTCCGCTGTTGAAATACCCCTTGTAGTCCTTGTAAGCCTTAACCGGCTGATTCATCAGCACATTAAACTCTTCATCTGAAACCCCCATCTTCTTCTTGAAGAACTGAAGGTCCTTATCTTTCATAGACTCATCAGGGTAGGCATCCTCCTTCAACGCCAATAATGCTTCATCACGCGTCATCTCCCCCATGCAAATCAAGTTAGAGTAATGAGCTTTTCTCTTATCTATAGCAAACTTACGAGGCTGAATATAAGCTTGGGTAAACCGAGTGTAAATCGACTCATAGTGTTTCCCACCATAGTATACCCAGCCAAGCTTATCCTGTATGACTTTCATTGCCTCATTTTTCGAAAAGTCCACGTAATCTAGAATATTGACCACGGAGCACCGATTCACAAAGCGGGAAAAATATAGATCCATACGTGAGAAGTGAGGATAAGTTTTCAGTTTAACCCTACCAAACTGCTTATGGACATTTTTAATCAACTTCCAGTCCATCTGACCAACCATTTCTGACCAAGCCGGCTCCATAATATATTCCATCTTAAAATTAGAGCCGTTAATGATATACCTTATCTTATAGCGCGCAGCCATCTTGTTCAGAACTGCGTAAATTGCATGGTCTGACGGAATCTCCATCCCTGGTGTAGATGCCTTCAAAAAAGACATTTGTAGATCTCGGAACTCATCCCAATCAATCACATGTGTGTAGAGATCTATATTCAGCTTGGTTAGAGTTTTCTCGATATTCGAAACCGCCAATTCTGAATTCCATCCATTATCCAAGTGCACTGCTAGAGGCCTTAAGCCCAGATTCTTCACAAGATAAGCGACGTAAGTACTGTCTACACCACCACTCACTCCAATGATACAGTCGTATTCTTTGCCTTGTCCTTCAGATTTTATCTTGTCGACTAGTGTATTAAGTTGCTGTGAATAAGTCTCAACGCTAGGCATTGAATCCAGCCGCTTCAAATAATTGGAACAGAACTGACAATTTCCTGTCTCATCAAATTCAATGGATGGTGCCGAAGTATCCATTACGCACCGATTACACACTTGAACACTCATACCACTAATTCTCACCTAATAACTCTTCTAACTGCCCATAGGGCGGATAGCTAATCAACACCGCCTTGTGCGGCCCTTGATATACAAACATACTACCTGCCGACACGGCAGAGGCACCTACTTTTACAGCTTTCACAAAATCATCCAAACAACGAGCACCTCCTAACGCAATCAGTGGCACATCACAAATTTCGGATGCTTTAGATATCTCCACCAAATCATATCCAGACATTTTTCCATCTCTATCGACAGAATTGAGAAGTACCTCTCCTGCACCAGCGTTGACCGCCTCCACCAAGAACTCTTCCCACGGTTTTTTATGAATCTTTCTTGATGCGGATGAATATAGCTTTGATTTTCCGAAGAGGTTTTTCTTCAAATCAATTGATACGACGACACTTTGACTGCCGAACTGCTTGGCAAGCTTTGTTACAAGTTCCAGTGACCCAATTGCTGCTGTTTGAACACAAACCTTCTCAACTCCTATGCTAAAAAGCTTCTTGGCATCATCTACAGTTTGGATACCACCACCGTAGCCAACTGGCATAAAAGCCTCAGCTACAATCTCTTGCACTAGTGAGAAATTCGGTCCATTTCCAGTTCGTGTAGCCTCTATATCTACGAGCAGCAGCTCATCCACTTCTTTCTCATTGAATATCTTTACGGCATTTCGAGGATCGCCAACGTAACTCGGCTTTTTGAAGCCAACTGTTTTAACCAGCCCCCTACCCCTTATCAACAAGCAAGGAATTATTCTAGTATGTAGCATTAATACTCACATCTCTAAAAAGTTTTTTAAAAGCGCCATGCCGAACTTGTGGCTTTTTTCAGGGTGAAACTGTACTCCTAAAACATTTTCATTCTCAACCATAGAAACAAAATCATGTGAATAGGTAGAAACGCCAGCTATATCACTTTTTCTATCACACTCTACAAAATACGAATGAACAAAATAAAACCTTTGCTCTTTTTCCTGTCCTTTCAACAAGACAGAATTAATTCCGCGCACAGTATTCCAACCCATATGCGGTATCTTCATTCCTTCAGAAAGGTCTTTGAATTTATTTGACTTTCCTTTGATCAACCCAAGCCCGGGAAGCTTCCCCTCATCGCTTGAATTTAATAACAGCTGCATTCCAAGACATATCCCCAACAAGGGAATTCCCGTCTTTGCAACCTCTAGGACAGCTTCATTCATCCCATTAGAAGTTAGGGCACTCATACCAAAATCAAATGCCCCAACACCAGGAAGTATTACTCTATCCGCTTTCAGCAGGTCTTCAGGTCTATTCACAAGGACCGGCTCCCCACCAATATGACGAATAATATTACTCACTGACCCAAGGTTTCCTGCCTGATAATCTACCACATAAATTTTGTCAGACATTCAAATTAGTCCGCCTAAAATCTTCATAGGAACTTGAGTGAATATAGCCGTTGTATTCAATTTCACTTTTGTGCCTCACACACTCCTGGGGGTTTATTTTCTTAATTATGCGAGCAGGATTTCCACCAATCACACAATAGCCCTCTTCAAAAGACTTAGTAACTACAGCCCCTGCGGCTACCACAGTAAAGTCCCCAAGCTTCACACCCGGGAGAATCATGCAATTCATCGCAATCCAGCAATACTCCCCTATGACAACATCCCTTGAGGGCATATGAGCCCTATTATCACCAAGTGTATGATTCTTTGTAATGATTCCAACATTTGCAGAAATCTGCGTGTAATTGCCTATAAATATTTTCCCTCCTGCTTGGATATAGCAACCAGGCATAAATCCAGGACAGGTTTCAACCCCACAATACACATTCTTGGGATTTGTCACTATACTTGTATAATGAACTGGCCAATAGACGCGACGATTAAAACCTAAAATTTTCTGAAAAAAGAAGTATCTCAAAGTTATTGGAGTTTGCGACTTCTCTGTTTCACGAATGTACCTCGGCAAAACACTCAATAAAATCTTATAAATAACCTGTTTCAAAAAATTCACCTTATATGGCCTTAGCAAGTCTTGCAGATACGACTAAATACAAAAAGTAAACAAATCCATGCATAAACGATATCCTTATTACAAAATCACGTGCGGAATCTGATGCTAATGCAGAAACAACAAGTGAAACACACAGCAGGATATTTCCTACAACATCCCACTCCTGCTTTTCTGCAACAAAAAACATATAACTCAATGGACTTGATATAAATCGCATATAAAACATAGGTGCCAGTATACTTGCATATACCCCCGCTTCTAACCAGTTATCACCAAATACAATCTGAAATAAATCTTCAGCGAACAACAACAACAACAACATAGGAGGCAAGCCAAGTACAAACAGAACAAGGAAAACTTTACGATAAAAAACTTTTACCCCACCCGTCTCTCTATATTCTGTTACAAATTTATCTCGTAAAACATCAAGTAGTGCACCATTGATAAATGACAATGGGAAAACCAAAACCCTTAAGACTAATGAATACAGCCCGGCAGTCTGAGCACCGTAAAATGCAGCTAAGACAATGTTTTGCAAGTGAGAAGTGGACATATTTAGTATTGAAGACATTGAATCAAACAGAGGGAATTTTTTATACCTTTTTGCCGATTCAAGTACCTTATCTACAGAAACAGCAGGGATAAAAGCAATCACTTTTTTCCCACTTGCTTGTAACAATCCAATTAAACCGATAGTCTGACCAACTACTAAGCCCATCATGAGTCCACCACCAACATGCCCAAATGCAGTAGATACTTGGACTGCAGCAGTACCACCACTCTGGAAAACTCTATTAATTGCAATATTCTTATATTTCTTTTGTCGGTTCACCCAATAATAGAAATTTTGATAACAACCAACAACAAGAATACTTACTGGCAACAAATACAGCCACCCTGAAATATCATCACTCCCGAGAAGTTTTGTCAGCTCTACATTAAATAAAAAAACTGTCACCAAGGATAAAACTGAAACGCTAACAACAATCCCAAGTGAAAATATCACTATGTTAATAGCCTCATCGTCATCTTGAGGTAGCATGATAGCTTGCTCGTACCGCCCTGTAGCCAACATACTAATGATAGCAGCCAAGGCACCGTACAATGCAAATAGACCAAAATCCTCGGGAGTATAAAGTCGTGTTAATATTGGACTGACAGCTATAGGTATAGCTTGAGCTAACACTGTCCCTGTCATTAAAGTTGCGACATTTCGTGCAACTTCATTCTTAAATTTAATCATTAAACTTCGCAGGAGTAACAGTCAATGGATTATAAGTCATTGTACGAAAACAGCGAGATATAAGTACTATTTCATTAGTTTCGTATAGATAAGAAAGACAATAATGTATGTATAAAACACTTAGCTAGCTAAGAAATAACGTATTCCTTTTACCTCCCCACTAATCCTTAAGGAAAAAAATCACAACCCAACAGTATTAAAGATTCAAGCATCATTCTAAAATTCACTTTGACCTTATCACTAAAAAACATTTCATATATGCTCCCTAGCTAGCGCTTAAAGACTCGATAGATATTATCTATATGATTAGTCTATCCAAAATGTATTCTTGCTCATCTTCTGATAAAGCAGGATGAAATGGCAGACTAATTACTCTTTTAGCCAACTTCTCTCCCACAGGAAGAGAAACGGTACTATCTGCTACAGCAGGCTGCAAATTAAGTGGGAGCGGATAGTGTACAGCGGTAGGAATTCCAGCGTTTTGTAAAGTTGACTGTACATATTTACGGTCTTCAACTTGTACAGTGTACTGAGCGTAAACGCTTGTGTTATGTGATTCAATATAAGGTGGGACAATATCTCTGTGTTTTATTAGCTTTTCTGTATATCGCTCTCCTATTTTTTTACGAGCTATAATCTCCTCATCAAATACCTCTAACTTACTTAATAATACTGCAGCCTGAAGAGTATCCAAACGGCTATTAACCCCAATCCGAACATGATGGTACCGCCTATCCTGCCCATGTCGGGCAATCTGCCTCAGTATTAACGCCAAGTCATCATCATTAGTGAACATAGCTCCACCATCACCATAACACCCTAGTGGTTTAGATGGGAAAAAGCTGGTACATCCAATGGTAGAAAGTCCGCACGAAAGCTGGTCTTTATAAGTAGCACCAAAACTCTGGGCACCATCTTCAATAACTGGAAGATTATACTTACTCGCAATTGCATTTATTGAATCAAAGTCAGCGCATTGACCATAAAGAGAAACGGGAATAATTGCTTTGGTCCGCTCAGTAATTGCTGCTTCTAATAATAAGGGGTCAAGGTTATATGTTTTAGGATCTACATCTACATATACAATTTTAGCACCCAAAAGTGCACCAGTTTCAGCCGTAGCAATATACGAGAAGGCTGGTGAAATAACTTCATCCCCCGGCTTTATTCCTAGAGACATCAGAGCAATCTGAAGAGCATCAGTTCCATTAGCAACAGATATGCAATGTTTGACTCCAACATAATCAGCCAATCTTTCTTCAAGCTCAGTGACTTCTGGGCCAAGAATATACTTACCGTGATCCAATACACCTTTAATGCGTCGATTAACATCTTTTTCAATACGACTGTATTGAGCTTTTAAATCAATAAATTCCATGAGCTTTACACATATTTAAAAAGGTCACAAAGTATTCATTCATACTTCGTAACCTTAGAATTTCATTCAATTTAGGATTTGGATACTTGATTACCAATAAGGCGATAAACATCTTGGGTTTTCGGGCAGATATACTCACCACTACCTTCAAGAGGCAAATCTAAACGTACCCCATATTCACTCATCCACCCTATCTGTCTTGCAGGAACGCCTGCCATAAGGGCATAGTCAGGAACATCTTTGGTAACTACTGCGCCAGCCGCTACAAATGCATACTGCCCGATTCTTGTGCCGCAGATTATTGTACAATTAGCTCCAAGTGTTGCACCACGTTTTACCAAAGTATCTAGATATTCATCCTTTCTGCTTACTGCCGAGCGAGGATTATAGACATTAGTAAACACCATACTGGGCCCACAAAACACATCATCTTCTAGAGTAACATTATCGTAAACAGAAACATTGTTCTGAATTTTAACGTTATCACCAATCAAAACTTTATTGCCAATGAATGCGTTTTGCCCCAAGGAACAGTACTCTCCAATTTTAGCCTTGGAGCAGATGTGCACCCAATGCCAGATTCGAGTTTCCCTTCCTATTTGAGCTCCTTCATCAATTATTGCACTTTCATGTGCACTGAATAATTGTTGTGTCATTCAATCAATACTCCAGTGGCAATGAAACTGTTTTTCCATCTCTCGCTGAGAGATAAGCTGCTATCAGTAATTCGAGAGACTTAAGACCTTCTCGACCATCCGTCTCTGGTTCAGCCTTACCTCTAAATGTATCAATCACATTTTTATAGTAAAGAGGATGGCCAAAACCATATACTGAAGTTGTTTCATAATTGGCTGAATCAACCTCCTGATCATAGTCCCGGCTATCTGAAAATTGCCATTCCTGAATTTCATTGACAGCTACGCCACCAATCCTGACAGTTCCCTTCTCTCCCAGAATAGTGATTGACCCTTCCAAATTCCTCGGATAAGTGCACATAGTGACAGCCATGGATCCAAGCGCACCATTTCTCCAACGAATATTCATAACTCCAGTATCTTCTACTTCGATACTTCTATGCGTAGAGGTCATACATTGGACATCTGAAACCGGGCCAATCAGCCACTCCATTAAATCAACGTAGTGACTTGCTTGATTCATAAAAGCCCCACCATCAAACTCCCAAGTTCCACACCATTTTGCGCGGTCATAGTACTCTTGTGGTCGAGTCCAAAATACATTCAGATGCACCATATGGATCTTGCCAAAACGGTTTTCATCCATTGCCCGTTTCAGTAACTGTAAAGTGGTATTTCTACGATTTTGTTTTACAACAAACAATCGAACTCCTGCTTCATCACACGCCTTCACCATTTTTTGACCATGTGACCACCTCGTAGCCATTGGCTTTTCGCTAATAACATGAACACCGGCTTCTGCAGCTTTTACAGTTTGTTCAGGGTGAAGTCCACTAGGCGTACACAAAGAAACAGCATCTAGATCCTCTCTGGCCAACAACTCTTCAAGTTTCTGATATCCTGGCACTTGATATTCGGCTTTAGCCTTTTCCAAAGCAGATGAATCCGTATCGCAGACAGCTACCAATTCAAGATCACTGCTATGGCGCTGAAAGGCTTCTCCATGTTTAATGGAAATCCTGCCACACCCCACTAAAGCAACTCTTATTTTTCTGTCTGTTACGATGCGAAACATAGTTTTTCCTTTTAATAACCTTTAAATCAACCGTTCATAGATTGCAAAACTTCTATCTCTTCAACCTGTTCAGGCTTTTACAACATGACTCAAAGGCTCTAGGTACTTGCCACGAGTATCTACAATAAGATTTGAGTTTTTAAGAATCATTTCATAATCAAATGAGTCATGATTTGTAGCTAATAACACACAGTCATACTGAGTAATATTTTCCGGGGTCAGCTCAATGCTGCTAAGATCAAAACAATGCTCCCTCATTTCCGGAAAGACTGGTACGTGCGGATCTGAATACTCTACCAGAGCACCTTTCTTTTCCAGTCTTTCCATTAATTCAACAGCAGGAGATTCACGCATATCATCCACATTTTTCTTATACGCAATTCCAAGCACCAAAATCCTACTTCCTTTCAAAGATTTCCCTCGCTCATTAAGAGCATCAGTCAACTTGTCGACAACAAATCGAGGCATATAGGTATTAATCTCACCAGCTAACTCGATAAAACGAGTATGCAATCCAAACTCTCTTGCCTTCCAAGTTAGATAGAATGGGTCAATCGGTATACAGTGCCCCCCTAAACCAGGACCAGGATAGTAAGGGGTAAAGCCGAAAGGTTTAGTTGCTGCAGCATTGATGACTTCGTGTATATCAATATCCATACGATCAGCAACAACTTTGAGTTCATTGACCAGACCAATATTTACTGCTCGATGAATATTTTCGAGCAATTTAGTCATTTCCGCTGCTTTCGTCGATGAAACTGGTACAACCCTATCAATTGCAACACTATACAATGCCAAACCTACACTCTTACAAGAGGCTGTATGTCCACCACATACTTTGGGTATAGTCCGTGTTTCAAAGTCTGGATTACCCGGGTCTTCTCGCTCTGGTGAGTACACTAAAAAGATATCCTCACCAACTTCCAACCCACCCTGTTTAATTCTTGGAAGCAGCTCTTCTTCAGTTGTTCCTGGATATGTAGTACTCTCTAACGAAACAACTTGAGCTTTACGCAAATAAGGTACTAGAGCATCAATAGTTTCAATGACAAAACTTAAATCAGGCTCACGGTATTTATTCAGTGGAGTAGGAACACAAAGTATTAGAGCATCAGCATCACTCGCTCTAGAGAAGTCAGTGGTTGCTTCAAAAAGATTTTTTTCTATAGCATTTGCAATATCGTTTGAGGAAATGTGTTCAATATAACTCAACCCATCATTCAATTTATCTACTTTTGTTGGGTCAATATCGATTCCCAAAACGCTATATCCTTCATCGACATAACGCAGCATAAGAGGTAGACCAACATATCCAAGACCTACAATACCAATCGTAGCTTTTTTACTGTAAATCTTGTCAATTAATTGCTTCTCTATATTCACCTATGAAACCCTATAAAAATTTAATCAAAGCTGAGATATACCTAATGCTATGCACTAACAAACTCACCAATGGAGACACCCAAAAAAAAAACTAAACTTTCTTCGATCTAACTGTTCTAAATAAAACTATAGAAGTTATAGCCTAACAACTTTCTTAACCAAACTAGTCATTCTCTCTGATATGATTTTCAACACTGCTTCCAGCAATTTTTAACATAATTCAAAAAGCATTCCACTTTTTTGTGCAGTATAGATATGCCTGAATCCGTATCATAAGTGCATAACCTCTGTAATCAACTGATCGCTACACACCTTTGAAATGAATCAAGACTCAGGGGTACTCTGTTAGCGACGAAACCAAGCAAAGGAAGCCAAGGATGGCCTATACACACCTGAGCCTTGAAGAAAGAAATTATATCGAACTTCAACTGAAAGAAGGAGTCTCTCAAAATAAGATTGCCAAGGCACTGGGGCGATCCCAGAGTAGCTTGTCCCGCGAGCTGGGCCGCAATACAGGACAAAGAGGCTACCGTCACAAGCAAGCGCACGGCAAGGCTGAAGAACGGCATAAGGAAAAGACCAAGTCGATAAAGCTTACTGATGACATTAAACAACGGATTGAGCGTGATATCAGAGAAGACTGGAGCCCTGAGCAAGTTGTCGGAAGGCTCGAGCAGGAAGGTGTCATAAAGCTTCATCATGAGACCGTTTACCAGTTCATACTGGAAGACAAAAAAACCGGTGGAACGCTTTATAAGCACTTGCGCCACCAAGGTAAAACGTACCGAAAACGATATGGTTCAGCCCATAATCGAACAGGCATTCCTAACCGTGTTGGCATAGAACACCGTCCGGAGATTGCTAATGACCGGAAACGGGTTGGAGACTGGGAAGCCGATACAATAATTGGCAAAAACCATAAAGGAGCCGTTGTCACAATGGATGAGCGCAAGACCAAGCTTCGCCTTGCAGTACCACTGCCAGGAAAGAAGGCGAAAGCAGTTAAACAGGCGATGGTTAGCTCTCTCAAGCCTTTAAAGAAGTTTGTCAAAACCATAACTTACGACAATGGAAGAGAATTTGTTGAGCATGAAGAGGTAGCAAAAGCTTTGAGCTGTGACAGCTATTTCGCTGTACCCTATCACTCATGGGAGAGAGGCCAGAATGAAAACGCTAATGGTCTGCTAAGGCAGTATTTTCCCAAGTCGATGGAGCTTGATAATGTCACAGACAAAGAAGTCATCATTGCGGTCGATAAGCTGAATGGTAGACCTAGAAAATGCCTGGGTTACAAAACCCCTTATGAGGCATTTAAAGAGTTAACAGGAATAGATGCAAGAAAAGTCATGGGTTATGCACTTATGACTTGAATTCAGGATGAAAAACTTCCATATTTAGCGAATTACTTCTTATATTTTAAATATGAAGATGAAAATCATCTGACTTTTGGCTAATTTACCAATGCCTGCATGAGTTTTCCTTACTAGAATCTATAGTCAATCTAAACTCAACACAAAGCCATTAAGCCTACTTCTTCATTAGTTGATATGATGTAAATGGTAGCCATAAAGTTCGTTCACCCAAAGTCTTCAAAGTCATACTTTGAAATTTTTGCTCACAACATTTAGCCACGCTACCGCCCTTCAGATCACACTCACTCTGAAAAGCAGTATATAAAATTGTATTTTCCAAAGGCCATAGCCCATAGAATTTGCTCAAAAGTCAGACAATCGCTACAAGAAAAACCACTCCACCAATCAAAGTCGTATTTCTACAAGGCTGCCAATCATACACATTCTAACCTATACTAACCAGCCGCATTACACGACAGTCCATTACTCATTTCTTCGGGAAACACTCAAGTATATGTCGCGCCTATAAGGGAAAGATTATTTAGAAGGGAGGGCTTCGCCATTACTGATCAAAATCGCACCAACAGTCAAAAACGAACCAACAACGAGAACCCTATCTCTGCTCGTCGAAGCCTCTACGAGCTGTTGAAAACCTAGCTCTGTACTTTCAGCTTTATCTGGCAACTCAGAATACCTGGCCACTGCCTCACTGAGATCATCTTTACCAAGAGCTCTCGGCGAGTCAAAATCAGTAACGACCCACTCATCTACGACCTCTGCTAGAGACTCGATAACTCCGTGATAGTCTTTATCTTTGAAGATAGCAATCAATGCTCGAGTTTTTCCTGGTACCGGATCTGCCTTGAGGCGCTCCACCAGTTTGCCAGCTGCCTGAGGGTTATGAGCTACATCGAGAATGACCTCAACTTTCTCCCCACGCTGATTGATTTCAACTACTTTTTCATAGCGACCTGGCAGGCTCGATGCCTTCAAACCTTCTACGATAGCATCACGATTTACTACTTCAGGTAAAAACTGTATCGCTTGTAGAGCAGTGGTCGCATTATCGATGACCAATGCAGGTATAGGCAGGTAAGCGTACTCAAGAGGTTCGCCAGTCTTGGCCAATCCCTTCCAACTCCATGTACTGTTCTCTTCCCTTAACTCAAACTCCTTCTTTCTTCTATATAAAGCCGACTCTAACCTGACAGCTTGCTCGACGATACTGTTTGGTATTTCCACACCCCCAAATACAGCGGGCTTTTCCGGTCGGAAGATTCCGGCCTTCTCTTTTGCGATGGCTTCGATACTGTACCCCAGCCAGTCCTGATGATCCAACCCTACGGTAGTAATTACCGAAACATCTGGTTCGATGACATTGGTCGCATCCAGACGACCACCAAGACCTACTTCCATAAGTGCTATGTCTATTTTCTCTTTCTGAAACACGTCCACAGCCAGCAATACTGCAAACTCAAAATAGGAGAGCCAGTCCCCATCGAGACCCTCATTCACTTTTTCGAAAGAGTTACACAGTGCTTCATCACTGGCTTCAACATTATTCACTTTAATTCGTTCGTTGAATCGTAGGAGATGAGGTGAGGTATACACACCCACCTTGTAGCCAGCAGCAAGAAGTATGGATTCGAGAATAGCCACTGTAGATCCCTTACCGTTAGTACCTCCTACAGTAATAACAAAAGGCGCGGGCTTGAGGAGATCGAGCCTTTCAGCCACTTTCCTTATTCTGTCCAGCCCAAGCTCCATCTCATGTTCAGGCCGGGTATTTTCCAACCAGTCAAGCCAATCAGACAGCTGCTCAAAAGGAGGCTGACTGTTTTGCTGGTGCGTCATGGAGGGATTCCTTAGAAGAACATCAAAGGTCAGCATGATAGAGGGGAGTGATTGGCAGGTAAATAGTTTTACCTAATGGTAATGTAGGAAAATCGTGAACAGCGTATGATTTACATAATTAAGTCAAGTGACTACCCGTCAGGGCAGTCACTCAATCATTTCAGCTATCACCCTGCAGCAGTAATAACTTCATCTTCAACTGCGTCAAAGTCAGAATCTGACTCAACAGGAACCGCAGCCATTCCCTGCATTTTTCTGCAAAGGCGAGCTATTGTCGACCGCATTTCACCACGATCAACAATCATATCAATGGCACCATGCTCGAGCAGAAACTCACTGCGCTGGAAGCCCTCTGGCAACTTCTCACGAACAGTCTGTTCGATAACCCGGGGACCAGCAAAACCAATCAACGCACCTGGCTCAGCAATATTGGTATCACCCAGCATAGCCAGAGAAGCAGACACGCCACCATACACAGGGTCTGTCAGAACCGAAAAGTAAGGTACACCCTGCTGCTTCATACGTTCTAATGCAGCACTGGTTTTAGCCATCTGCATCAGGGAAAACAACGCTTCCTGCATACGAGCTCCACCACTGGCAGAAAAGCAGACCAATGGAATTTTGAGCTCCAGACTCAGTTCTGCAGCACGAGCAAACTTCTCACCGACAACTGATCCCATTGAGCCACCCATGAAGCTGAACTCAAAGGCGACAGCAATAACAGGCAAACCTTCCAGCTGCCCCTTCATTGCAATCAAGGCATCCTTTTCGCCCGTTTGCTTCTGAGCTGATGCGAGGCGATCCTTGTACTTCTTTGAATCCCGAAACTTGAGCTTATCGACAGGCTCAATTTCTGAGAACAACTCTTCAGTTCCGCTCTTATCCAGAAAATATTCCAGACGCTTTCGCGCACCAACACGCATGTGATGACTGCACTTGGGACAGACATCCAGATTTCTCTCAAGCTCCGGACGGTACAGAACCGACTCACACTTAACACACTTGCGCCACAATCCCTCTGGCACATTACTGCTCTTCTGCTGACTCGTAGAACGTGACAGCGAAGGTATCAGTTTGTCGACTAGCCAGTTACTCATTCACGCTTCCTGTCTATTGGCATCAGACCTGAAAGAAGGAGTCATTCAAAGTACTCCCTCACATCTACTGCCTTTAATTCATGCCGTTCATGACGTTATCCTGTTCAGGACTGAGAGCCATGAAGCTCTTCATCACCGAGAGTCATGAAAAACAACTCCATCGCTCACGGCTATCTATACAGCTCACGGCTATCTATACAGCTCACGGCTATCTATACAGCTCACGGCTGTATTTAACCTTTATCCATTGCCTGACGCATTTCTTCGAGATGATCAGAGACCTTGTCAATGGCACCTTCGCTCTGGCTGTCATAATTGGCCAGTTCAGATACCAACAGGGAACCTACAACAACCCCATCTGCGACCGAAGAAATGGCAGCTGCTGACTCACCATCCCGGATACCAAACCCAACACCCACTGGCAGGTCGGTAAATCCTTTAATATGAGCCACTCTGGACTGAACACTGCCCAGATCCAGCTTACTGGATCCTGTCACGCCTTTAAGAGAGACGTAGTACACAAATCCTGAAGCAACAGAACAAATCTTGCGAATGCGCTCATCGGTCGTCGTTGGCGTAATCAGATTAATCATGTCAATCTGCCTTGGCTTCAAGTGCTCAACCAGATCTCCAGCAAACTCTGCGGGTAAATCCACAATCAGAACACCATCCACTCCAGCCTCAGCCGCCCGAGTTGCAAACACCTCATAACCCATAATTTCAACTGGGTTCAGATAGCCCATCAGGACAATCGGGGTAGTATTATCGTTTTCCCTGAAGCGAGTTACCATTGAAAAAACGTCATTCAATGTAACACCTTGTGATAATGCGCGCTCATGAGCTTCTGCAATCACAGGTCCATCAGCCATCGGATCAGAGAATGGGAACCCAAGTTCAATCAGATTTGCGCCGCTGGCTACCATCTTATGCAGGATATCCACGGTCTTCTCAGCCGGGTCACCTGCAGTAATATAGGGCATCAGAGCCTTACGCCCATTCTTGGACAATTGTTCAAAGCACTGTTTAATTCTCATAATTACTCTCCCCCATTGCTCAGAACGTCAGTCCATCTATTTCAGCCACGGTATGGATATCCTTGTCTCCACGACCAGAAAGGTTAACCAGAATAATCTGATCCTTATCCATGGTTGGAGCCAGCTTTTCAGCAAAAGCCAAGGCATGAGAACTTTCCAGAGCCGGCATAATTCCTTCCATACGTGTCAGACTTCTAAATGCAGCCAGCGCCTCATCATCTGTTACACAAGGGTATTCAGCACGCCCCACCGACCTGAGATGACTGTGCTCCGGTCCTACTCCCGGATAATCCAGACCCGCAGAGACCGAATAACTCTCTATAATCTGACCATCGTCGTCACACATCAGGTAGCTTCGCTGCCCCTGAAAAACGCCCTGCCTTTCGGCAGACATTCGTGCAGCATGCTCTCCAGACTCGACACCGTGACCACCGGCTTCAACACCGTATATCTTGACACTTTCGTCCTGCAGAAACTCATAAAACAGCCCCATGGCATTGGAGCCGCCTCCCACACACGCTACTAATGCGTCGGGCAGGCGCTGAGTCATCTCCTGACATTGTCTTCGTGCTTCACGACCAATAACGCTTTGGAAGTTACGAACCATTTCCGGATAAGGGTGAGGCCCGCAAACCGTACCAAGAATGTAAAAGGTTTCTTCGGGACGGGTTACCCAGTCACGCAGCGCTTCATTGATCGCATCTTTTAGTGTCTGTGAGCCACTTTCGACAGGAACAACCGTAGCGCCTAACAGCTTCATACGATAGACATTCAGAGCCTGACGTTTTACGTCTTTGGCGCCCATGTAAACAATGCATTCCAACCCCAAACGGGCAGCCACTGTCGCAGTCGCCACACCATGCTGGCCTGCACCGGTCTCAGCAATAATCCGCTTTTTACCCATGTGCTTAGCCAGCAAAGCCTGACCAATCGCATGATTGATTTTATGGGCACCGGTATGGTTCAGGTCTTCACGCTTCAGGTAGATTTGTGCACCACCCAGAGTGTCAGACCACCGTTGTGCATGATAAAGCGGAGAGGGCCTGCCTACGTAATGAGCCAGATCACGATCAAAGTCAGCCTGAAAATCCGGATCATTCCAAAGTTTCTTGTAGGTCGCTTCCAACTCTTCAAGAACACACATAAGGGTTTCAGCGACATAACGACCACCAAAACGCCCAAAATGACCGGTTTCATCCGGAAGATCTTTCAACTTTTTATAATCAATCTTCTTATCTATCTTCTTATCTATCTTCTTATCTATAGTCATTGCTTTACCGCCTCGACAAAGGCTTTCATCTTTTCGGGGTCTTTACCCCTTTCATTCTCTACGCCGCTCTCGACACCACTACTGACATCCACAGCATAAGGCGCAACCTGTTCTATGGCTTGCGAAACGTTCTCAGGATTCAGGCCACCGGCAAGGATAATCGGCTTATCCAGATTGTCGGGGATCAGTTGCCAATCAAAAGCTTCACCCGTCCCTCCTGGTACTCCTTTACGATAGGAATCCAGAAGCAGACCACAAGCACCAGGGTAAGCTGCAGCACATTCTTCAATTGACGTGCCGGGACGAACCCTCAAAGCCTTGATATATTTCCTTCGCCATCGCTCGCACTCCTGATCGGTTTCATTGCCATGAAACTGCAATAAGTCCAGAGGAACCCGATCCAGCACCGTCTGAATCGCCGCTTCATCAGCGTCCACAAATAACCCCACCAGAGTAATAAAGGGTGGCAAGGCAAAGGCAATCTCACTCGCCTTCTCAACACTGACAAAACGCTTGCTGGGTGGATAGAACACCAGTCCCAGCGCATCGACTCCAGCCTCAACGGCTTGAAGTGCTTCTTCTATAGAGGTGACTCCACACATTTTGATCCGAGTCTTCAACAATGCCTCTCCTGGCCAAACGCCATTGCGAAAGAATAACTGCTTCACCCCTCTCTCTCCCGAACAGGAAGCCGGCTACAGGACAGATAGATAAGAAAGGAGTCATGAACAGGACGCTGACAAGCAGCACTTTCACCCAAAACAGTGAAATGTGGTACAAACTGACAGCAGGAGATGGATGTTAGCAGAAATAACCGGCATTTGTCTCAAGCAAGTGCCGGTTCATTTTTCAGAGAATGGTTTTGACGGCCAGGCTAATTCAGCCTTCTGGAAAGGTATTGCCCCCTGATAAACTGGTTGTAATAACGGCCTATAGATTCAGCTGAGATCAGATCACGGTATACCCATTCCGGCACCCCATAGTATCGGTAGAGACTTTCGCTGCCGACAAACTGAACTTCCAGAATACGAGCTGCGGGATCATAGCCAGCAGAGGCCAGTGCCGACGAATCCAGAGCATCACGAGCAAAAGGGAGTGTTTCCAGATTATAAGCGACACTTCTAATCTGATCCTTGAGCACATCCCCACTGGGATCCCCTGATAGGTAACTCATCACAAAACTATGATTCATCCAATCGTCGCTTTCACCTGAATTGGAGACATTCGCCGGTAAAGCATTTATGCCCACACGCCCCAGAACACTAATCACCCAGTCTTCATACAGAGTCAGATAGCGAGTCACCTTCTGCTTATCTCCCTCATACACCAGAGGATAACCCACCAGGCTTGCTGGAGTTGCAACAGACACCATTCCCATCAGTTTCAACTGATTAAAGGCAACACCGACTTCAGAGCTCTCGTAAACTGCCCGCCAGGCTTCATTACCATAGAAATTCCCCTGGGAGTGCGCCACCAGCAACACCTTTCGACATTGACCTATTTTACGGACATATTCTCTAATATGCTGACTCAAGTCACCGTCAAAGACATAACTGAACGCATCATAACTATTTATGATTGACTCCATGCCCTCAACAAACCAGCTCGGAGCCTCTTCTACCCCTGCCAACCATAAAAATATCAAACTGTAATCCTGTAAAGCTTTCTGTCGGGCGACTTCTAGGAATTGGTAAGCAATATTTTCGTTGTAGTTATAGGAAAGGTCATAACTGACGTTGTAGCCCGCAAGTTGATCTGACATCAAAACACTCAACATAGCCTGAGCCTCGACAGCATCTTCTCTATCATTGAGCATGCCATTGCCATACACAATGGTTAATTGAGGCCTTGCTACAGAACACTGATTAGCCTGTAAATTTGTACAAAAACATACAAGCATTAAGAACACTATATTCTTCATAATCGTCCCTGAATATGTGGATACGACACCTGAATAACTATATGATCAGAGTAATTAAAAGCTCACTATTCCATATTTGAATCATCACTTGAAAATTTGCATTGACTCCCCAAATTATCTGGCAACGTATAAGGCACTCCACTTAAATAAGCGTTCATTTTATTCCATGCCTCTATACGCTCTTGCGTATTATATATCCTCGCCTTCATTTTATGCCGAAAGCGGCTAGCCTCCTGACCCATGACATGAACAAGACAAAGAACCGCTGCTGACGACTCGCCATCTAACTGAAGTATTTTTTCTCTGTCAAAAGCATTTTCAAGCCTGAACTGGCTCACCTCTGCCAACTGTCTTGCAGCTTTTTTCTTTTCAATAGAACCAACCAACTCCTGTTCAATAAAGCGCTCCACATCATCACGGATACCGTCATTATTGCTATCAACCCCCACCAGCCCGATCAGACCATCCTCACCAGGATCAGGTGGAAGGCCAAACAGCCAGCGACTGTTATCTGATACCAAACACGCTTCCCAGGGAAGCGTTTTAAATCGCTTCTGCTGATTTAATATCAAACAGTACGACTGACCTTTATACTTAAAACTCAAGCGTTGTTGATGATATCGAACAGAAAGGAGATGTTTGGATGTTCGATAAGAGGTAACAGGAAGGAACCGTTTACGCCATCGAAAAACCTTCAGAGATTTGCCTTCCAGCGTTTGAACCGAGTTATCATTAAGCACCCAGTCTTGCTCTCTATCCTTATTACAGGCCGCAACACGGACAACACGTCCATATTGATAATAAGGAATCCAGTTAAATCGCAGATGCAACTGGCGACTCCAGCGGTCATCCTTTAAAGCGCCTTCTTCAAGGCAACTATTTTCCGGTTGACCACCCCACTCCATGGTATCTGAGTAGGCGGTACTGGTTATTAAACAAAGAAAAGCTGTACAGCTTAACAGCCAACCAACAAAAGCTATTTGTCGTTGAATTTTCATCACCCGTCCCTGGTGTGATCATTCATTCAAAACATCATTTGCACGCAGGCTTGTCAAGATGTTTTTAAAAAGGTCGACTGACTACCAGGGCAGTGCTGAAGCCACAAAAAACGGGTTAGGCTCACTTTTTGGCAAACCAAATTCATCCGGATAACCAACATCAACAAAATAAAGACCATAAGGTTTGGCAGTAGCTCCGCCTTCTGAACGCTTTCGGGCGTCCAGTACTTCTCTGGCCCAGATCGGCGCCTTTCTGCCCGCCCCCACTTCCAACAGCACGCCCGTAATATTTCTTACCATGTGGTGAAGAAAAGCATTCGCCCTTACATCAATCACCACCATATCACCATGCCTGTACACATTAAGGTGCTGTATTTCACGAACAGCATGCTTTGCCTGACACTGTACCGCCCGGTACGAATCGAAATCGTGCTCCCCGATAAGGTACTGCCCGGCAATATTCATTAGCTCTACATCCAGAGGGCGATAATAGAAAGTCACCCCTCTGGGTAAATGGGCAGGCCTCACAGGACGATTGAGTATCACATAACGGTATCTGCGCCATTTCGCAGAGTAGCGGGCATGAAAATCATCTGAAACCGGGCGAACCCAGTTGAAGGAAATATCATCCGGCAGGTTGGTATTTCCACCAAATGTCCAGCCATAACCACTGCGCACCGCATCCGTATCAAAATGGATAACCTGGTTACAACCATGAACCCCTGCATCTGTTCTGCCTGCACAAACTACAGAAACAGGATGATTGGCAACTTTGGACAACGCCTTTTCTACAGCAGCCTGAACCGAGGGAAGTCCCGACTTCAGACTCTGCCAACCGTGGTAACGGGAGCCATCGTATTGAACACTGGCAGCTAGTCGCGGCATGAAGAATACTCAACCCAAACATCAAAAGGAGGGGAATTTATCAGGCGGCAGGATAAATTGGTAGGGAGAAGCCAGAATAAATAAAGCCCGGGACTCAACCAACATCCCGGGCTTTATTTTACAGAGACAGCGGGCGCTTAATCCGCCTGCCCCATCAATGCTTGAGCTTCCTGCTTCTGCTCATCAGTGCCAGACTCCAACACTTCCTGCAGAATATCTCGGGCACCTTCATTGTCACCCATATCAATATAGGCTCTGGCCAGATCCAGCTTTGTAGCCGCTTCATCATCATCGGAAAGGAAGTCAAGATCATCATCTTCCAGAGCCGATTCCAAATCAGGCAGCCCATCATCAAATCCGAGAGACTCTTCGCCAGAATCCGCACCGACTTCACCCAGGTCAAGATCCAGATCATCGAGATCATCAATCGCTGCTAAAGGCTCTTCTGCAGCCGTTGACGCCTGAACATCCTCCAAATCAGGCAGCTCAGGGGCTGTTTCCAAATCGGAACCCTCTGCTTCCAGATCCAGATCGTCCAGTTGGAAATCCAAATCATCCGCTGACTCAGCATCACCAGACTCAGCAGGTTCGTTATTGAAGTCCAGATCGTCCAGATCAAACTCCAGATCACCTAACTCACCATCAGAGTCAACATCCGCCTCGTCTGTCAGCGCCTCACTCAAGTCGAATCGATCAAGCTCATCACTACTGTCTTCGGTGGCAGCTTCCGGAACAGCATCACCAGAAAAAGCATCCGCCGGGAAGCGAGCCTTAAAGGCATCTGCCTGACGCAAAGCATCCTGATCATCTAAAGACTCTACCCCAACCAGTGCCGTTTTGAAGTTCTCCAGATCATTATTTTCTGCGTGAACCTCCAGCAGCTTAAGCCTAAGATCCGAACGATCGGGCTCATTATCAATGGCCTTTTCCAGCAATTCAGCGGCTTGCGGGAATCGACCATAAGCAATATAAATATCAGCTTCACTAATGGCATCGTCAGTCTGCTGCGTGGTCTCTTCCTGCTCTTCATCTTCCAGCAGACCGTCTTCATCTATCTCAAGCGTTTCATCCAGTTCCAGCTCTTCCTGATCATCCTGTTGCGGTTCTTCAGGAATCAAAGACATGGGCTCCAGAGTAGATTCTTCCTCAAACTCTTCTTCCTCTTCTTGTTTGCGGCGACGATAAATCAGCAGTGCCGCAATCAGACCCAGAGGCACCAGTGCTACGAGGACCAGATAAAGAGGGTTACCCAACAGAAAATCCAGGAAACCGGGCTCAGGCTTGGGTTCTGGTTCAGGCTGAACAGGAACAGGCTTAACTTCAGGAGATTGCTGCTCAGGCGTCTGAGCCACAGGTTGGCCATCCGGCTGTTGCGTCAACGCAGCCATTTGATCATCTTTCAGATCAATCAGACGCTTCAAAGTACTGATCTGGTCATCAAGGTCTTTCAGACGACTCTTCAGCTCTTCATTCTCGCGAGTCAACTCATCCATTTTCTCACGAGTCATCGCTAACTCATTCTGCAATGCTGTGGTTGCGGTATCCGCAGAACCACCACCCAGATCACTACCCGTACCGGAGGTATCATCGGTTGCAACAATAGACAAACGCCCATCATTGCCAGCCCCTTCACCTCCTGCATCAGCAGAACTGCGTCGTGTAGCATCCAACTGCTCCAAACGAGCCTGCCAGTCACGATTCTGACGTGCCACTTCTCCCACAGCATCCTGGAAGCTGACTTCTTCAATCTCCTCTCTGGCAGGTACACGCAACACCTGCCCTTTTTTGAGGCGATTAATATTATTCTGAATAAAGGCTTTAGGGTTTTTCTTCTGCAAGGCCAACATGGTTTGCTGAACGCTCAGATCACTGGAAGGCCTGACACTTCTGGCAATATTCCAGAGGTTGTCATTGGGCTGAACTTGATAATTATCTGACTGACCCTGCTCGGAATAGCTTCCTGCACCGGTACGAATAGGCTCATCTCTAACCGGAGTAGCCTGAATCGGCCACGCAGTTTCTTCCGGACGGTAGGAGGATGGCGACCTCTCAAAAGAACCGCCCTGATCGAATGGATTAACATTCTGCCCACGCGAAGGTGTAGGCACTCCACCGTTGTAATTTTGGGTTGAAGCCGGCCTTACCGGTGCAGCGGGTTGCTGGCTGAACGCGGGCGGATCCAGAAGCATGGTATATTCGCGGAGCAACCGACCACTGGGCCAATGGACTTCCAGCAGAAAATTAAGGAAAGGTTCTCTAACCACCTGATCACTGGAAACGTGAATATAGCCCGTTCCATCTTCTCTCAGGATCGTTTTAAATTTCAGGCCGGTTAAGCTGAAAGGTCTATCCAGACCTGCTCGCTGAAAATCTGATCGACTGGCAAGATTGGGCAGAATCTCATTCCGGGTCAATTCTCGGACTTGCAGCAATTCAATCTCGGCATCCAGTGGTTGATTCAGCGCCGAATTTAAGCGCACTTCGCCCAACCCCAGCGCATTGGCCAGACCGGAACCCAAAGCTCCTGATATGGCCATGGCTGCTACAAGCTTTTGCAGTCTCATCATGAATCCTTGTTATCTGCGCGTATCAGCAAACCCGCCCGTAAAACACACCTGACATCGACAGCTTGAAGCAGAACCGAGTTAAAAACTGCATAATCCAAGTCGTTAGCTTCTTCACAACCCATGTTTTGAGCCCAAAGTTTTTTACTTACGACTATTTTTATAATAAACAGCTTTTCAGATGTGTGCAGGTACCCTCAAGCAGAATACAGGTGCCCTGCAGCAACCCAAGCCGAGTTGCAAAAAGCCATGAAACACTCATAGCTATAAAACCGGTACGGTTAACAGTTCCTGATAACCTGAAGCCTCACCTCTTCAGACCAAGGCAAGGTAACAGGACAAAAATATTATTCTGACAATTTCAATACGGAACTGTCACTATTCTCAGCTAAGTTATCATTTTAAAAAGTCTTTTAGCAATATTTCTGCCACAACCAATGCTTGAATTGCGCCACATCTCACAGGATCAGCAACAATCCAGAGGCATATTTGATCAGCATGGTCCGGATTTTGACGAATTCGGCCAACGACAATGACATCTTTGCCCGCAACGGTTTCAACGGAAGGCATGTCATCGACAGCCGCCAACTCCACACCATCTACCCCTGACAAAAGCTCTCTGACAGCCTGTTCATCCACAGGACGATCGAGATCCAGATGCACAGCCAGACTATCACCAAAGAAAACAGGAACCCGGACGCAAGTGGCGCTCACTCTGAGATCATTTTCACCCAACCCTTTCACGAGCTCTTGAGCAATTTGACGCTCAGGTGATGTAAAACCACTGTCAGAAACATCCCCTACCTGAGGCAACACATTAAAGGCTATTCGCTGTTCAAAAAGCTTTTTCTTGACCGGTTTACCACTGAGCAGATCTATCGTCTGCCCCCGTAACTCTTCAATACCTTTCTGACCACTTTCCGCCAGGGAAATATTGGCCACAACGTTAACTGAATCAATACCTACAGCATCCTGAACAGACTTCAGTACCTGCAACATCAACCCGGCGGAGCTGGAAGGTATAGCGACTTCCTGAAGCCCAGTCAGATCAGCCTGACCTGACAAGCCAGACAGGTAAATATCAGCCTGACTGTCAGCAGAACCATTTATCACTCGGCAACTGCTTTCACTGGCAAGATTCAGCACTTCAGGGTTAATCCGTGAGCCGGCTGGTATTATCAGAAGATCTGCATCAGCAAAATTAAACGTCATGGCACTCAGAACATCCAGCTCAGTACCCTTGAACACGACTGTTGCATCGTCACCAGGCTCATCAGATTCATCTGAGCCTCCAGTCAGCGGATAAATAACCCCGGGCGTTAAATGACTTTCTTCCAGAACTGTCAGCAGAGCTTCCCCTGCCAGACTCTGTGCATCATAAATCGCTAAATCAAACGTTCCGATCATGAGCTTCTCTGCTTCTATACAAAATTGTCGAAGAATGTATCAGGAAGTGTTCAGGAAAGCACCATTCTCTCAGGCACCCCTCGCAGGCACCCTCGAACTGAGCCGGAACATTCTCAAGCATTTGCTTACTACGAAACGGCGGTTCTTTCAGACCCTGCAGTTATCTTCAATTAATAGTTATCTTCAATTAATAGTTATCTTCAATTAATAGCTATCTTCAATTAATTACTATCGAGCCGGAAGTTCCCTCTTGCGGTCGCGACGGGTGTCTCCCGCCGACTCTGCCAGGCAGTGATTGAAACATTGGCAATCCGGCTGCCTTGTCGCACTACCTTGCACTCAGCAAATACATCCTGAATTCTGGAACTTCTCAGATAATCAATCGAAAAGTCGACAATTTTCGGTATTCTCGGCTCATCCATAAACAGCATAAGATGGATAGCCGCAGACATCTCCATGAATCCACCCAGCACACCACCGTGCAATGCAGGCAAAACAGGATTACCTGTATTTTCTTTATTTTCAGGTAAAACAAAGAGAGCATCATCCCCAAGAGACTGACAGTGCATGCCTATTTTCCTGGCATAAGGCAGTAAGCCCGTTAGACGACTGTAATCACTGGTTGATCGGGCCTGGAGCAAAACCTCACGAAAAGCACTCTGATTTTTCATTTTGCCAACTCCTTTGCCATATCACTGAGCGTACGCCCGGTTCTCATAAAAGTTCCTACGCCATGGGCAAACGGCTCATCACGATCATCCTGATAGGCCACCCCTCTGGTAAAAGCAACCGTTTTTGTGACTCGATACGCTTCTGCAAAGCAACGAACAGGCTTGAAGGGGTCAGGCAATCCCAGATGATCAATTCTCAGATCGATGGTAGGACAAGTCTCATATTCAGGCAGGGCAATACAGGCAGCCATACCGAATGCGCTATCCATAAGAGACGTGATCGCTCCCGAATGAATAATTCCACTTCCCGGATTGGCCTCCAGCTCTTCATTAAATGGCATGCTGATGACAACACCTTTAGAAGATGTTTGTTCCGGCACCATCCCCAATATACGACAATATGGTATCGCATGGAGAAACTGCTGAACAATACTCTCCAACTGCTCATCGGTATTCATGTCAGTGCAATCTCTTATTTTAGTCTGTACCAACTCTTATCATACCCGATTTAAAACGCTTGTTTAACCTCCATACCAGCCTGTAAAGAGTTGAATAACGATGGCATTGGTAATATCGATGAAAAATGCACCAATGAGCGGTACAACAATGAACGCTTTCCCTGACGGACCAAAGTGTTTGGTCACCGCTGTCATATTTGCGATGGCATTGGGCGTAGCTCCCAGCGCCATGCCCATATAGCCAGCAGACATCACGGCAGCATCATAATCACTGCCCAGAACCCGGAATATAACCCAATAGGTAAACAGCGCCAGAACCGCAACCTGAGCGATTAATATCAGCAGAATGGGCAGTGCCAGATCCACCAGCGTCCATAACTGCATACTCATCAATGACATGGAAAGAAAAAGGCCGAGCGATAAATCAGAAACCAGTGCCAGGGAGGAAGAGTCTGATGGACACTTCATATTCTTAAAGAAGTATGGCAATACATTGGTCAGGATAATGCCGGTAAATAAGCAGGTGACATACTGGGGAAGAAAGAGCCCTACTTTCTGCAATAAGACCGTGACATGCAGTCCAGCACCAATGGCTATGGCAAACAAAAGCACTGTTTCAAGCATCATCTCTGCATCAATCAATTCATGCTCTTCTCCATAGCGCGAGCCAATGGTGATGTGCTCTGTACCTGACGGCGACAGTTTATTTTTTTCAATCAGCCTCTGTGCCAATGGCCCTCCGGCCAGCCCCCCCAGTATCAAGCCGAATGTGGCACAGGCTGCACCTATTTCTGTTGCATTGAGCAAACCAAATTGCTCAGCAAGAACAGGCGCCCAGGCAATGGCGGTACCGTGCCCACCACTTAATGCGATAGACCCCCCTACTACACCAATCAAGGGATCAACACCGGTTAACGTGGCAATCGTCACCCCAATACCGTTTTGAACAAACAGGAACAGACTGGCCACGACCATCAGAATAACCAGACTGATGCCGCCTTCTTTCAGTGTCGAGAAACGCGACGACAGACCAATAGTACTGAAGAAAACCAGCATCAGGTTATCTCTCATGGTCAGCTCAAACTCAATACTCAGACCGGTAAAAATAAAAATGGCCGTGAATACCAATGATGCTAAAAAACCACCGGTCACGGGCTCAGGAATATTGAAATGCCGGAAAAAAGCCAAGTGTGTATTGAGTAAGCGCCCAACAAAGAGCACCAGTATGGCGATGATCAGTGTCTCCCATGAAGATATCAGCATTGAAACACCTAAATTTAGCAGTGGGAAATGGGGTCCGGGGTCTGAGAACTCAAGCTATCCAGTCATAATTTCAGTAGAGTGAGTCAGGCTTCCAGATAGCATCAGGCTGAACGAACCTAATAATAGTCGCTGCTCAGAATTTCACAGAGGGAGATGAGACTGTTCTGACGTGCTTCAGCCCAAAGGCATTCATGACAGAATGTTGAAAAACAATAATGAAGGGCCTGAGTGCTACATAGAAAGAAAATACACTCAAGGCTGTCTATTGATGTGCAGAAGAACCGAAGTAAATCAATGGCTCACTGCACACCAACAGACAGATATATTGGGTCAATTGAATTGGGTCAACAAAAAAACTCTATTTTCTTGGCCCCCTGAAAGTAACGTCTTTACTGATATTTTCCTTAACCAGATCGACATTATCTGTAGCATCTTTCGCGAAAACGAGCGCCTGAGGTAATGCCCCGATTTCAAACTTTTTGATCACACTATCGTTAGACGTATCGATCACCTGAGCAGTGCCGCTCAGCTCATTGACATAGTAAACATACTTGCCATCTTCACTGCCCCAGATACCGTGAGGCAATGTTTCTGTTTTGATTGTCTTGAGCAACTTGGTCTTATCTGTTCCATAGGAATAAACGTTGATCTTGTTCTCACCACCTACAGTGACATACACCTTATTGTTGGCAAAAGTCAGGTGATTGCTCACCTTGCCGGTTTCGAACGTTTCAATGATATCCATGGTTTTAGTATTGATACGGGTCACATGGCCATTATCTTTGTGGCCAACCCAAACCTCTTTGCCATCCGGAGAAGTATTCAGGAATGGAGAGAAGTTGGAAGGCATCTTCAACGTTTTAACGATATCTTTTGATGCAGTATCAACAATCCAGAAATCATCATTAAAACTGGAAGATACATAGGCGTAGTGGCCATCATTGCCAAAAGTGACCATACCCGGACCTGAACTCAATTCAATTTTCCGGGTAATCTCGCCATTATCTGGATTAACGACAGCAACATGATTTTCACCACGAACCGTTACCCAAACTTCACCGTTGTTATAACGCGGCTCATGCGGGTTGCGGCCCACATAAACGGTTCTCTTCACATTACCTGTCTGGGAGTCAACAAATACGACAGAGTTAGTCACTGTAGAGACAACGGCAAGCTCATGTCTTTCTGGAGAGTAAGACAATCCATGAACATTGATCTGGCCATTATAAAGCGGACTGAAAATCTTGGCGTCACCTGCTGGCAGACCCAGTTTCAAATCACCCACTTTGGTCATATCATCTGCATTGATGATCGATACTGTATTGTCATTCTGATTAGCGGTGTACACCAAGTCAGTAGCAAAAGACAGATTTGCACTCATTGCCAACGCAGCGATAACAGGTAAACCGAACTTCTTCATTTGAATCTCTTCCATTCTAAAAATCTGACAGGCCTTCAATTTAAAATCAAACAATCAAAAAAACTGAAGACTTAATTAACGACTAGTTACTTTTTTCAGCCTGTTTCATTTCCAGCAGTTGCTTCATGATCTTAATTTCATTTTTCTGGTCGGTGATAATACCCTGAGCCAGATTTTTCAATTCTTCGTCTTTGGTGGTTTCCAGAATAATTTCAGCCATATCCACTGCACCCGCATGGTGAGGAATCATCATTCTCAGAAAATCGATATCATTGTCACCGGTGTATCCGGCATTCTCCATCCCATGATGCATCTTGACCATGGCTTGCATATTTTTCTCTTTGAATGCATTTCCGGTAGCGGCAGAGTGATCTACACCATTATGAGCAAAAACCGTCATGGGAAATATCAGACATGCCAGCAACGTAATCTTTTTCAAAACCAAAAACCCTCAATACAGTCATTGCACCTGAAACACCTTAAAGAACGGCTGATTGAAACAGCATCACGTTGCTGTCAGATAAGAGCCCTTACCAAGGTCAAAATGCTTACTTACTCATAAAGACGTTGTGAGTGTTTTTTTTATTCCCCATGATTTCAATTTTTTTAAAAAACTGCCTATAGCAGCCTGAAAGATCAGGCACATAGCCAGTAGACAGCCTTCTCTCAAATAAAAAACAGCTCACTCAAAGGCTGGGTGTGAATCATTTCACATTAGAAACGTTACTTTTCACCTATTGTTTCCCAGGCTGAAGTTGCTCCAGCAGCTGTTTCATAATCTCAATTTCATTTCTCTGATCTGTAATGATCCCCTGAGCCAGATTCTTGACTTCCTTGTTATGAGTTGTCTTCAGAATAATTTCAGCCATATCAATGGCTCCTTGATGATGAGGAATCATCATTCTTAAAAAATCGATATCGTTATTTCCGGTGTACTGCACACTTTCCATCGCCTTGTGCATTTTAATCATGGCCTGAGTATTCTCGGCTTTAAACTCGTTCGAGTTCTGTGCAGTATGATCAATGCCATCGTGGGAAAAGAGTGCAATCGGGAAGAGCAGACATGTGAATACAACTAATTTTCTCAAAACAAGTCACCGAAAGTCAGAACAAATAATGTTAGAAACAGCATTCATTCAACATCACTGAACTCTGCCTCACCCAAAACCACTATCCAAACCACTATCCAGACCTGATGATCTATTTATAGACTAAGAAAACAGGGTATTTTATTTATTTTTGAAGGAATCAAATGAAGCTTCGCGGGGATTCATTGCGAACATTGCGAAGAAGAGATACCTGAGCGTTACCTCTGGCAGGGCTTGAATTTATCCGTAAATGACAGAATAAAGGCCAGCCAGAAATCTCCGGCTGGCCAGTGGATCAGAGCAAGATAGCCAGCATTCGACGCAGAGGCTCAGCAGCCCCCCACAATAACTGGTCACCCACTGTAAAGGCAGACAAATACTCAGACCCCATATTCAATTTACGAATTCGACCTACAGGAATATCCAGGCTGCCTGTCACCGCTGCCGGTGTCAGTTTTTCCATAGTGACTTCGCGGTCATTCGGAATCAGAGACACCCAATCATTAGCACTGGCTACAATGCTTTCCACGTCTGACATGGGAACATCTTTGTTCAGCTTAATGGTCAACGCCTGACTGTGACAACGCATGGCTCCAATACGAACACAAACACCATCAACAGGGACCAGAGCCTGACCATCCAGCCCCAAAATCTTGTTGGTTTCTGCCTGAGCTTTCCACTCTTCACGACTCTGGCCATTTTCCAACTGACGATCAATGTAGGGAATCAGGCTGCCAGCCAATGGAACTCCAAACTCACTTTGAGGCAGATCAGAACTGCGGAGCAAGTCAGAAGTCTTGCGATCAATACCCAGAATGGCACTGGCAGGATCAGCCAACTCTTCAGCTACGTTGTCACGAATCGCACCCATTTGAGCAATCAGCTCACGCATGTTACGTGCACCTGCCCCACTGGCTGCCTGGTATGTCATGGCACTGACCCAATCCACCAGTCCTTCGCGAAACAGTCCACCGATAGCCATCAGCATGAGACTGACCGTACAGTTACCACCAATAAAGTTCTTAACACCCGAATCAATGGCCTGATCAATCACCGGGCGATTCACTGGATCCAGAACAATAACACTGTCGTTCTTCATTCTCAGTGAAGATGCTGCATCAACCCAATAGCCATTCCAGCCACTCTCACGCAGAGGCTCAATCACTTTATGGGTATAATCACCTCCCTGACAGGAAATGATGATATCCATAGCCGCCAAAGCTTCAATAGAGTAAGCATCCTGCAGAGCTGCAACAGGCTTGCCCGGATCGCTACTGACGATTGGGCCTGGCTTACCATGCTGAGAGGTGGTGAAGAAGACCGGATCAATATTTGCAAAGTCGTTCTCTTCACGCATACGATCCATCAAAACAGAGCCGACCATTCCCCGCCAACCAACAAAACCGACCTTTTTCATCATCCCTTCCTCACTCAACTAGAGAGAACCTGCAAACATTTTACAACCGCGTCACCCATTTCAGTGGTGCCTACCTGTGTGCAACCTTCTGAAGCAATATCACCCGTACGCAGTCCCTGATCCAGCACGTCGCTGACCGCTTTTTCAATTGCATCAGCCGCTTCTATTTCACCCAGGGAGTAACGGAGCAACATAGCCAGAGACAGAATCTGGGCCAGAGGGTTGGCTTTACCCTGCCCGGCAATATCCGGAGCAGAACCATGAACAGGCTCATACATACCCTGATTGGCTTCATTCAGGGAAGCAGACGGCAGCATACCAATAGAACCCGTCAGCATAGCGGCACAGTCACTCAGAATGTCACCAAACATATTACCGGTCACCATCACATCAAACTGCTTGGGTGCACGAACCAGCTGCATGGCTGCATTATCAACGTACATATGGCTCAGTTCGACATCGGAGTAGTCAGCAGCGCCCATTTCTGTCACCAGCTCACGCCAGAGTGCGGTCACTTCCAAAACATTCGACTTATCAACGGAGGTCAGTCGTCCACCCCGTTTCTGAGCAGCCTCAAAGGCCACCTTGGCAATACGTTTGATTTCAGACTCACGGTAAACGTATGAGTTGTAACCTTCACGCTCTCCATTTTCCAGTGTTCGAACGCCACGAGGCTCTCCGAAGTAAATCCCGCCTGTCAGTTCACGAACAATCAGAATATCCAGACCCGCCACCAGCTCATGCTTCAAGCTGGACGCTTCAGCCAGCTGGGGAAACAGCATGGCAGGACGAAGGTTAGCGAACAGCCCCATTTCAGAACGAAGTTTCAATAAACCCCGCTCAGGACGATTCATCATGGGCTGGTCATCCCACTTGGGGCCACCTACCGCACCAAAAAGAATACCGTCAGATTTTTTCGCCACAGCCAGGACTTCATCCGTCAAAGGCACACCGTGTGCATCCAGAGAAGCACCACCGACCAGACCTTCACTGACTTCAATATCCAGGTCAAATTGTGACTTGACTACATCCAGGACCTTCAGAGCTTCCACTACAATCTCAGGACCAATACCGTCGCCTGGCAGACATAAAATCTGTTTACTCACTTCCCTATACCTCTGATTGAAAACATACTTTCTTTTAAGCTCGTTCCCATGCTCTGCATGGGAATGCATACTGCGGCTGGTTCAGTGGATAGCGCCAAACAGCCATGGCTGACTTTGCTGATGACGCCCTTCAAAGGCTTTAATGGCATCCGCATCCTGCAATGTCAGACCTATGTCGTCCAAACCATTCAACAAACAGTGACGCCTGAATTCATCGATGGAGAAACCTAGCTCAGTACCGTCTGGTTTAATCACTTTTTCTCGTTCCAGATCAACTTTCAGCTGATAGCCTTCCTGAGCTTCAATCTCATTAAACAACGCATCAACCGCCTCTTCGGAAAGCGTGATAGGCAAAATGCCATTCTTGAAACAGTTGTTGTAAAAAATATCGGCAAAGCTTGGCGCAATCACGCAACGAAAACCAAAATCGTCCAGCGCCCATGGGGCGTGCTCACGGCTGGATCCACAGCCAAAATTCCGGCGAGCCAGAAGAACGGAAGCGCCCTGATAACGATCCTGATTTAATACAAATTCGGGGTTCACTGGACGGTTTGAGCAGTCCTGACCTGGCTGACCTTCATCCAGGTAACGCAGCTCATCAAACAGATTAGGCCCAAAGCCACTGCGCTTGATGGACTTCAGAAACTGTTTAGGGATGATCATGTCAGTATCAACATTGGCACGGTCAAGAGGCGCTGCCAAACCCGTATGGATAGTAAATGCCTTCATGGTGTATTAAGCCCCCTGTCCCATCAATTCTTTATTCATCAAGAGCCGTACATCAACAAAATGACCTGTTACCGCAGCCGCAGCCGCCATAGCAGGACTCACCAAATGAGTTCGCCCACCAAAGCCCTGACGACCTTCAAAGTTGCGGTTTGAAGTCGAAGCACAATGTTCACCGGCTCCCAACTTGTCCGCATTCATGGCCAGACACATAGAACAGCCTGGCTCGCGCCATTGCAATCCCGCTGCTTCAAATACTTCATGAAGCCCTTCAGCTTCAGCCTGTTCTTTTACCAGACCAGAGCCGGGTACAACCAACGCTTCCTTGACGGTTTTAGCCACTGTACGACCTTTTACGACAGCCGCCGCTTCTCTCAGATCTTCAATACGAGAATTGGTACAGGAACCAATAAAGACACGGTCAACAGGAATATCGGTAATCGGCATGCCTGCCGTCAGTCCCATATATTCCAGAGCTCTCTCATAACCTTCCTGTTTGGTTTCATCGATTGCGTCAGCAGGCGATGGTACTTTGGCATCAACCGGCAATACCATTTCCGGAGACGTTCCCCAGGTCACCTGCGGCTTAATCTCTTCACCGTTTAATACGACAACCTCATCAAAGGTTGCATCGGCGTCGGAGTGCAGATCGGACCAGGCTTCAACCGCTTTACCCCAAAGATCACCTTTGGGTGCAAAAGGACGACCTTTCACATAATCAATGGTGGTCTGATCCACTGCGACCATGCCAGCACGGGCACCCGCTTCAATAGCCATATTACAAACGGTCATCCGGCCTTCCATTGTCATTGCTTTGAAGACATCGCCTCCAAACTCAATGGCAAACCCTGTTCCGCCTGCCGTTCCAATTTTTCCGATGATCGCCAGAACCACATCTTTTGGGGTAACCCCAATACCCAGTTCACCATCGACACGCACCAGCATATTCTTCATTTTCTTGGCTACCAGACACTGGGTCGCCATAACATGCTCGACTTCTGAGGTTCCGATACCGTGCGCCAACGCACCAAAAGCACCGTGGGTTGAAGTATGAGAGTCTCCACACACTACCGTCATTCCTGGCAGTGTGGCGCCCTGCTCAGGGCCAACCACATGAACAATACCCTGACGGGTATCCATCATATCGAACTGGACAATATCGAAGGCGTTACAGTTTTCATCCAGTGTTTTGACCTGAATTTTAGAAATAGGGTCTGCTATACCCTCGATGCCCGTTTTTCGTTCATTCACCGTAGTAGGCACATTGTGGTCGGGTGTGGCCAGATTGGCATCAATGCGCCACGGTTTCCGGCCAGCAAGACGCAGGCCTTCAAACGCCTGAGGTGAGGTGACTTCGTGAAGTAACTGACGATCGATGTAGATCAAAGCTGACCCATCGTCTCTTTGACGCACAAGGTGGTTGTCCCACAACTTGTCATAAAGCGTCTTACCTGCCATTTGCTGAACCCTCATTACCGCACTTTCATTTTACGGGTATCCTAGAACGAAGGAACAGATTACTCAAATTCATCTTTTTCATGCTATTAATAACTATTAGGAATATTATGAATATACAGTGCTCTGTTAACTCTCTATTTATTACTGTCTGCTTAACACTGCCTACTCACCACTGAAAACGGCTGACTAAAAATGGACATACCCACACTCACCGCTTTTTTGTCGGTTGCCGAATGCAACTCTTTCTCACTGGCCGCAGAAAAACTGCATCTGACTCAGCCTGCCATCAGTAAGAGAATTGCGGTTCTGGAGGGTCAGCTCGACACACAACTGTTTGATCGCACAGGCCGACAGATCAACCTGAACGAAGCAGGTCGTATTCTGCTGCCTAAAGCCCGTCAAATGCTGGAGTTGATGAAAGACACCCGGCAGGAAATCAGCAATCTGAAAACCCAGGTAAAAGGCACTCTGGCCATGGCAACCAGTCATCACATTGGTTTGCGAAGGCTCCCGAATATTCTGAGGGAGTATTCACGGAGCTATCCGGAGGTCAAGCTCGACATTCACTTTGTGGATTCTGAAGTTGCCTACGAAATGTTGAGCCGGGGTGAAATTGAGCTGGGTATTATTACGCTTTCCCCGGAAAATCCTGACCGATTTTTCTCCCGATTAATCTGGAACGATCCTCTCATTTTCATGGCAGCTAAAGATCACCCTTTGTCCCGCCTGAAAAAAGTCAGCACACAACATTTGAGTGAGCATCAGGCAATTCTCCCGGGCTCAAATACCTTTACCTACCGACTGGTGCGTAAGTTGTTTGAAAAAGAGGGTCTTTCTCTGCAAACAGCCATGTCTTCCAATTACCTTGAAACCATCAGAATGCTGACATCCATTGGACTGGCGTGGACCATATTGCCTGCCTCTATGCTGGATGATGATCTTGTGGCTCTGAAAACCCATTGCCACACACCTTCACGAAAGCTGGGGTATATCACTCATAGAGAGCGCACCCTGTCGAATGCAGCCAACGCTTTTCTGGATTTTCTGAATCAGGAGATTGACTGACAAGACAACCATCAGCCAATAAAACTTGCTGAACCGCCTTTGAAAACACATTTTCAAGGCTACACTTGCCTGATTATAGACGGCAACCTTCAAACAATAACATGCATAAAGCTTCATATTTTTTATCAGAGACTTTTTTTAGCACTAAGACATTACTGAGCATCCTGCAGTCGCTGCTCATATGCCTGCTAAGTAGCTCTGCCAGTGCTGTCATGATGTTTCGCATCGCAGTCAACGAGGCTCACCTGGGCGTAGTTTATCGTCAAAGCACTCCAAGCTTTAGTGTCCAGCAATTTTGGTTGCAACCTACAGATATTCAGAAAGTAACTCTGCTACATTTTTATCATTTGGGTGCACCAGTACCCGGACTGATCGTTTGGGCTAATCTCGCGCCCTACCAAGAAAAATATCGTGGACACTTAATCGATGTAAATCTGGGTCGAATCAGACAACAAAGGCCGGAGAGTCGTGGCACCAATGCTTTTGAATACCGTCAATGGTTAACGTCCACCATTTTTGACTCACAATCCCTAAACAGAATCATGCGCTACCCAGCAGAGGTCATGACAGCACCTTCCTTCCCTCCTGACCTGATCGAGCTTTTCACCACTATGGATGTCGACTATCTACCTCGGTTTGGCAGACAAAGAAAGCTTCATGACCTGAGCATTTATGAGCACCCGATTGAAATCCACTTTCTGAATCAGTACGAAACCAGAGACGGTAACGATATTCTTCATCACCTTAATTGGTATTCTCAAGTCTATTTTTCAGCGTCGACTCGCCCTGGAGCCTACTTACTGAATGGCCAGACTATTTACCGAAATGGTCAGGTTGAGTTGATTAAATACCAGTTTCAACATGGGCAAGTTATCACCTATCGAAGAGCCACCCTTCGTAGAGAACTCGAACAGACAAGCACCGTCAGTGTGAAGAAAAACACAACGATTAAATCTCCCTCTCACACCGGGCAGAGAGCTCAGAAAGGTCAGCAGAACTATGACAGCGGTCTGGGCACTCTGACTTCAACGGGTAGCCTGACAAATGCTGGCACATCACTCTCTTCTTACCTCTATCTCCAACCAGCAGGATTAGAAAAGCTGATTTTGAACTTTCGATAGTACGATCACTCAAGCCATTGATATTTAGGATTTGTCCCAAAATAACTTCCCGATTTTCACCCGCTCTCCGTTCGCCCTGAGCCTGTCGAGGGGTTATGGCATTGGGCTTCGACAAGCTCAGCCCGAACGGATTTTGAGCAGATTTGAATAAGGAAGTTATTTTGGGACTACTCCTTAGTACTCGAAACCCTATAATGCCCTTATCTTTCATTGAGCTGATGGAGTGCTGTATGTTCAAGGCGCTGTTGCTAGAACAGGAAGGCAAAGCCACCGTATCTTCTGTCCAGGAACTGGACGACAGTCATTTACCCGAAGGAGAAGTGACTGTCGCCGTCGAATACTCCTCCCTGAATTACAAAGACGGTCTGGCCATCACCGGCAAGGGCAAAATTGTTCGCAACTTTCCGATGGTTCCGGGCATCGACTTTGCCGGAACAGTCATTGATTCTGCCAGCCCTGATTTTTCACAAGGCGACAAAGTCATTCTCACGGGCTGGGGCGTCGGTGAAAGCCACTGGGGAGGCATGGCGCAAAAAGCCAGAGTCAAAGCCCGTCAGCTAGTAAAAATGCCAGAGGGACTCGATAGCCGAAACGCCATGATGATCGGCACTGCAGGCTTGACTGCCATGTTATGCGTTATGGCTCTGGAACAATCAGGCGTGACACCAGAACAAGGTGAAATTCTGGTCACGGGCGCCAGCGGGGGTGTCGGTACTGTGTCTGTAGCTCTGCTGGCCAAGCTGGGGTACGACGTTGTTACTGTGTCTGGCCGTCCGGAAAACTCAGCCATGCTGGTAAATCTGGGAGCCAAACTGATTTTGCCCAGAAATCGCTTTGAAGAGCCTGCCCGCCCATTGGATAAACAACTGTGGGCTGGTGCTGTTGATACGGTAGGCAGCAAGCTTCTGGCCAAAGTTCTATCTGAAATGAATTATGGCGGCACGGTTGCTGCTTGCGGACTGGCTGGAGGGTTTGATCTTCCAACAACAGTCATGCCTTTCATTTTGAGAGGCGTTAATCTTCAGGGTGTTGATTCTGTGATGTGCCCCACTGACAAGCGCATTGAGGCTTGGGAAAGGCTGGTCAAACTGCTACCTGAAAGCTTTTACGAGCTGGCTTGCCGGAAAGTAACTCTGGAAGGTGTGGCTGAATACGCCAAAGCCATCACAGAAGGACAGGTAACTGGCCGTATTATCGTAAGAGTATAATGATACCTGCTCTATTGGGGCTCGCTCTTTACAGCTCATAACTCATAGCTGCCCTCAGCTGAGCCCCGCTTTCTGATTTTGAACTAGACTGTAAATCCTTCTAACATTCAAGGCTGTAGTTGTATGATTCAGACAGGTTCCGGAATTTTTGCAACGCGCAAAATTTTTTCTTCTTATAGTCCGGAACCATTGTTCGTCACCTGCCCCCTAAAACGTCATTTATCCTGGAAAGTCATTTCAAAAGCGCTGGTTTTTCTGATTCTAATATTGTTGACCTCTCTGAGTCAGGCATCTCTCCCCTATTACCTTCTAAGAGCAACAATGTCGCCTGATCATTTGCAAACTCACATCGAGCTCAAAAACTTTCTTTCCAGCCGTTATATTTATCTCCATGAAGGAATCTGTGGCAGAAGCAAAAACCATCTTCTTGCCAGTTCTGAATCCGGGCAAATGGCTTGCATTAAACGCTACCCGAAATTAAAACAAGAGATCCGGGGAGAACTCTACAGCTACCACTTCAGTCAATGGCTGGGTCACTATAATGTTCCAGCCATCGTGTTGACCCGACTCTCTTATACTGACGAGTTCTGGTCCCCCTGGAAGTCAAAATTAATTGAACTGGGATGGCATGACGGTGACTATCTGGTAGTCAGCCACTACTACCAGCAACTCTCGGATGTCACGCTGCCTGACATATTAAGAACAAACAAAACTCTGAACCTCACGACCAAAGGTCATTATACGAAGACAGAGATTACACAATGGTCCAACCTTATCGTTCAGGATTACTTAAGTGGTGACACCGACCGGTTAGTGAATACTCTTGTGAACCTCGAGCATAACAAGCACATGTATTCCTACCCTATTCATAATCTGGGCCAGACTAAAGACTTGGGTCTGATTGCTTATGACCATGATTACGCGTTCGGAGTTGGGTATGACTTTGCACTCAGCAAACGTTACCAAACACTGAACCAAAAGTATCAGCGCTATCAGGTTCATTTTTTGAACCGGTTATGTCTCTTCTCCAGTGCCACTCAGCAAAAACTAGAGACTCTCTCCAGCTATGAAGATCCAGCTCAAATACTCGAAGACTATATCCAACGGGTTGACCTGGATTCCTTTTTGCTGGTTAAACCCTTAACGAAGGAGCACCGGACACTCTTTAAACATCGTATCCGTCATGCATTGAAACACCTCCATGAGTGCCAAGCGACTCCAAGTATTAACCCTTAATTACTTCGAACCCTTTAAGTGCAATAGTTCGAGGTTTTACTGATTGAACTGAAGCCACCATGAATGTTCGCCCCGTGCTATTCGTCATAGGACTGTTCCTGATGGTCCTCTCAGTGCTGATGTTATTACCAGCTCTGTACGATTTCATTACCGATGCAGACGGCGTTTATTCATTTGCTTTATCTGCTTTGATTACGCTGCTGGTTGGCGCTCCTCTGTACTACTTCTGCCGCCTACCTGTATTCAGCCTGAAGCCCAGACAAATCTTTCTGCTGACCAACTCCTCCTGGTTTACCCTGAGCGCCTTTGCCGCACTGCCTTTGTATCTCGAGTTGGATATCAGTTATACCGATGCTTTTTTTGAGACCATGTCAGGTATTACCACAACCGGTTCTACGGTACTGAGTGGACTGGACCATATGAATACCGGGGTGCTGTTATGGCGCTCTTTGCTGCAATGGTTGGGCGGCATTGGCTTTATTGTTCTCGCCGTAGCGGTACTGCCTTTTTTGAAGGTAGGTGGAATGCGGTTATTCCAAAGCGAATCTTCAGACTGGTCAGACAAAGCTATGCCCCGTTCAGGCAGTATTGCCAAGCGCATTGTCTTTATCTATCTCGGCCTGACCGTTTTTTGCGCGTACCTGTATTTCCTGGGAGGGATGAATGGCTTTGAGGCCATTAACCATGCCATGACCACCCTTTCAACCGGGGGCTACTCAACGTCCGATAGTTCCATGGCTCACTTTCAGAACCCATTCATTCATTGGGTGGCTATCGTATTCATGATTTTCGGCTCTCTCCCCTTTGTTTTGTTTGTGAAGTTTCTCAGAGGTGACCCCCAATCATTACTCAGAGACAATCAGGTTCAGGCTTATTTGAACTTTCTGTTGATTCTTTGGGGTCTTTTTACACTATGGCTGTTTATGAACAGCGACTACACACTGTTTAAGTCACTGACACTGGTCGCTTTTAATACAGTTTCAGTCATTACAACCACCGGGTATGCATTAACGGACTACACCTTATGGGGCGGTTTTGCTGCCACTCTGTTTCTCTGTCTGACAGTAATAGGCGGCTGCTCTGGCTCCACTGCCGGTGGCATAAAGATTTTCCGTTTTCAGATTGGAGCCCGACTGCTGGGGATACAACTCAAACAACTGGCGCACCCCAGAGCCTGCTTCGTACAAAGCTACAATGGCCAACAAATAACCAGTGACATTCTCAGATCTTTGATTGCGTTTTGTTTTTTCTTTGCCCTGCTGACCACCACTCTGACTCTGCTACTGAGTCTTTTAGGTCTGGATCTGGTGACCAGCCTGAGCGGCGCCGCTACTGCAGTCGCCAATGTAGGACCCGGTCTTGGAGACGTCATTGGGCCTGCAGGAAACTTTGCCACATTACCTGATACCGCCAAATGGCTTCTGAGCGTTGGCATGCTGATGGGAAGGCTTGAAGTTATTACCGTGCTGGTATTATTCACACCTGCTTTCTGGAAGGACTGAATCAGCCTTAGAAATGATAGGCTGCCCGAGCAGCCTATCTGTCCGTATTTACCTGCAAAAACTCAGGAAAACATCCCTTCTCATACAAATTGTTACAAAAATAGCCGAACTAACCCTCCGTAACTGATGTAAATCAAATAGTATTTATTCACACTCATGTAGTATTCTTCGCCGCCAACGATAGCATTGAAAGCAGGCTTCAATCTGTTTGATGCTTGATCAGATCAGCCATAAGCAGAAAGTGTCGTTTTTTAATGTTTTTTTTCGAAATAAAAACATTAAAACCAGATACTTCCAGAAGATGTATATTGCTTGCCAATGAATGATAATCCTCCATCGCACCTTATTAGCCTGATTCGTCAGCGCACTCAAAAAAACGGCAGTCAAACGGCCATCCGTTTTTCCAGCCACCACCAATGGCAAGCCATGAACTGGCAGCAGCTGGGAGAGAAAATCGACCAGGTTTCCCGTGCACTACTGGCAGACGAGCTCCCGATTCAAAGTAATATCGGGGTCTGGTCACAAAATCTTCCTGAATGGACGATGGCTGACCTGGGCACCCTTCAAACCCGATGTGTAACTGTGCCCATATACCCCACCAGCACAGCAGAACAGGCTCGCTACATCATCGAAGATGCTGCGATTTCGACACTGTTTGTCGGTGAGCAGGAACAGTTTGATGGGGCATTGGAACTGCTTCAGAAATGCGACTGCCTGACACGCATCATCGTGTTTGATGCCCAGACCGACCTTAAGGGCTGCACTCAGGCTCAAACATTCAATGAGTTTCTGCTCTCAGCGCCTTCAGACAGCGAAGAACTGAAACGTCGACTGGATCAGCAATCTCTGGATGACCTGTACACCCTGATATATACCTCAGGAACGACAGGGCAACCCAAAGGCGTCATGCTGGATTACACCAGTATCGGTGCCTCTTTTGAGTCTCACGACCACCTGATCCACATTGATCACACCGACATATCCATTGCCTTTTTGCCACTCAGTCATATTTTTGAAAGGGCCTGGAGTTATTACGTTCTAACCCGGGGAGCAGTAAACTGCTACCTGAAAGACCCCACCAATATTGCAGACGTACTGCCCACTTTAAAGCCTACTGTTGTCTGTGCGGTACCCCGTTTTTACGAGAAAATCTATGCCGGTGTAAACACCATGATTCAGAAAGGATCACCGGTGAAACGGGCCATTTTTAAATTAGCGATGAAAATTGGCCATAGCACCATGGAGCTGAAGCGTCAGGGCAAACCTGTTCCCGGCTATATGGAAAGCCTGAACCAGTTGGCAGATAAACTGGTATTCAGCAAGATCAAAGAAAAACTGGGCGGTCGGATTCGCTTTATGCCATGCGGCGGCGCCCGCCTGGACGACGAGATCAATCGTTTTTTCCATACTCTTGGGATCAATATCAAAGTCGGTTATGGCATGACAGAAACCACGGCTACTGTTACCTGCTTTCGTGATACCGGTTTTCAATTTGGAAGTTGTGGAACACCTCTTCCCGGCATTCAGGTCAAAATCGGTCAGGATGGTGAAATTCTGGTAAAAGGCCAGACAGTAATGCGAGGCTACTACAAAAAACCTGAAGACACCGCCAAAACCTTTGATGCCGATGGCTGGCTTAAAACGGGTGACGCCGGTTTAATTGATGAAACAGGTCAGTTACGTATTACCGAGCGCATCAAGGAACTGATGAAAACGTCCAATGGCAAATATATTGCACCTCAATACATTGAAGGCACTTTGGGCAAAGATCGGTTTATCGAACAAGTCGCGATCGTAGCTGATGCCAAAAATTATGTTTCTGCCCTGATCGTTCCGGCCTTTGAGGCTCTGGAAGAATATGCCAGGAGCATTAACCTGAAATACGAAAACAAAATGGAGCTGATCCGAAACTCGGATGTCCAGGCCATGTTCCAGGACAGACTGGATCACATTCAGGGAGAACTGGCCCGATTCGAACAGGTTAAGAAATTCACACTGCTGCCCCGTGAATTTTCCATCGAAAGGGGGGAAATCACACCCACTCTGAAGCTACGCAGAAAAATCATAATGGAACGTTTCCGCAAGGAAATTGAAGCCATGTATAAACCTGCCACTTCACACTGACCATTTAAAACAGGTCATTCGTCAACGGATGGCCTGATTCTCAACAGCTGCAGCGGAAAACCCCACTTGCCTCAACAGCACCAGGTCGCCTATTCTTCGCTGCTTCAGTTTTTAGACCCTCCAGCTAAAGGTTTAAGCGCTCATGGAGCAATATAATTTCACCTATAACGACATCCATAACACCGTTCGAGCTGCTGCCGAGAAAATCAAAGCATCCGGATTCGAGCCTGACTACCTTCTGGCCATTGGTGGTGGCGGTCTGATTCCAGCCCGCATCCTGCGCACCTACATCAACAAACCTATCCTGACGGTTTCCCTTACCCGTTACAGCGATGAGATTGGCACTGCTCCATCCGAGACGCCGATCAAACTGCAGTGGCTGGAGCCTGACACCAATCTGGATGGCAAAAAAGTTCTGGTTATTGATGAGGTCGATGATGAGAGAACCACTCTGGAATTCACCCTGGGCCATCTGTTCGAAAAACATCCTGATACCGAATTCTCAGCCTTTGTCGTACACAATAAGCTGAAAGAAAAGAAAGGCGCCCTGCCAGAAAAACTGAGCCACTTCTTTACCGGTGAAGACATTCACGATTACTGGATTAATTACGCCTGGGATGCCGTAGATATCGATCAGTTTGGTAAAAAATAAACCACCGATTTATGGACTGGAGCCGGACAAATGACAGCCCGGCTCTACTGCTTTTCTGTAAAAAGTCCACCTGCCACAGCACTCAACAGTTTCCTCTGAATCACAAGACTGTCTTCACTCAATGCAGGTTTCCCCGTCAATTTTTCCAACGTTTGGGCTGACGAAAAATAGCCGGTACTGATATTAAACAACGTGACAATAATGAGAACCACCTCCAGCTCCGAAGCATCCTTTTTCATACCCAGATGATGGAACACTGCCCTGCCCTGATCAATCAGCTCCCGCAACCAGTCCTCCAACCATGGCTGCCCGGAATGACTGCCATGACGACCTGTCATACACTGCTGTAGCAAGGAAGCGATATGGGGTGATTGAGACAGCAGATCGAACATAACTACCGGTAATGATTCCTGCGATATCTGACGCTGACCAGATAACAGATGACCCAAAGTATCTGATAATGGTTTCAACGCCCGCTCAAGTACCTTCTGATATAAATCTTCTTTCCCTGAAAAGTGCCTGTACAGTCCGGGCTCACGAATACCAACAGCCCCAGCCACCTCCCTCAGACTGGTGGCTTCATAGCCTTTTTCTGCAAACAGCCGCTCCGACTCATCAAGAATTTTTTGAGCCGTACGTTCGCCTTTCGTTAGCTTTTTTTCTTCTACACATGCATTCATAGACTATGAAGTTATCAATGATTAACTTTTCTTTCCAGCCCCTCTTGAACAGAAAAGTTAATTAGTGATAACTTTTCTGTTCAAGATCAAAACTATTTCACTAAGGATTAGTCTCGAAATAAATTCCGGACTATTCCTAAGCAGTCAATGCAGCTCCCCCTGAAACATGCCGATGCCTCAGGGTCTGATAAAGCTGCATTTTCATAGTAAAAAAAACAACAAGACCTCCACGAGGAGTGCGACATCATGTCGATACCGATGGACTTCAGTCAGTGGGTCAGCGATGACGGCTCACACATCCACCGCCGTATATTCACAGATCCGGCACTCTACGAGCTGGAAAAGCAGCATATCTTTGCCAAAACATGGGTCTACATGGGCCATGAGAGCCAGATAGAAAAATCAGGGGACTTTATAACCAGTTATATAGCCGAAACGCCTGTCATAGTTTCCAGAGCCGGCGATCAGAGTATTCACGTCTCCATTAACAGCTGCAGCCATCGTGGTGTTCCTGTATGCAGAGCTGACCAGGGAAACACCCGCCGCTTTGTCTGTCCTTATCATAACTGGACCTTTAACAATAAAGGCGACCTTGTCTCGATACCCCAGGAGCGTAAAGTCTGCAACAAACCCGACAAAAGTCAGTTAGGCCTTAAAAAAGTGCCCAGAGTAGAAAGTTACAAAGGTCTCATTTTTGCCTGCATGGATGAACAGGTAGAATCCCTCACAGACTATCTGGGTGACATGACCTGGTACCTGGATTGTCTGTTTGATCGGTTTGAGGGGGGTGTAGAAATTCTGGGCTCACCCCATAAATGGCTGATTAACTGCAACTGGAAACTGCCTGTTGAAAATCACCTGGGTGACGTCGGCCATGGCCCCTATCTCCATGGCTCCCTGTTACAGGGAACTCCCGCCGTGACAGAGCTTGAACAGTTTGGCCATAACGTGGTTCCTAAACCCGGACACGGCCTGTCGGTCCGACTCATGCCAGATGGAACCCCCGCTGAGCAATGCATGTTGGGCATGGATGGTCTCGCCGGAATGGACCCCGAGGTCAATGCTTACCTGCAGGAAAGCCACAAAAAAGTCAGTGCCCGTCTGGGAGAAGTTCGCTCACGCCTTAAACCACTTTGCTACAGCGTGTACCCTAACCTGTCATTCTTATGGCCCAATATGACGCTGAGAACCAGTCACCCAAGAGGCCCGGGACAAACTGAATTCTGGTCCTGGTTTGTCATCGAGAAAGACGCTCCCGCTCATATAAAAGAAAAATTACGCATGAATTACACCATGATGTTTGGACCCGGCGGACTGCTTGAAGGTGAAGATTCTGAAGCCTGGTCAGAGCAATATAAGGGGAGCAATATCGACTTCACCGACGACAGGACTTTTTATTACGGCCTGGGTCAGGGCGAAGCCGGCCCACATCCGGAAATGCCTGGTAGTGTGGGTAGCTGTTTCGACGAACATTATGCTCGCGAATTCTATTTGCAGTGGCGCCAGCGTCTGGAACAAGGAGTCAATCATCATGCCTGAGATCAATCTTGAGCTGATCAGCCGGGTAGAACAGTTCTATTTTCGTGAAGCCCGAATTTTAGACAATCGCCAATTCAATCAGTGGCTGACACTGCTGACGGAAGATATTCGCTATACCATACCCTCCAGGCATGTTCCCCAACCCGATCTGCAGAAAAAAGAAACAGAAGCATTCCTGTCCGTAGAGCAGGAGTTAAGTCAGGGCCTCGAGACCCCTTACCGAGATGAAGACTTTTTAATACTTTCGATCCGGGCTATGAGAGCATTCAAAAGCAACTCGTGGACAGATTCGCCTCCTGCCAGAACACGACGATTTGTCTCTAATATAGAGGTACTCGCCAGTGAGCAGCCAGGATGTTTTGAAGTTTTCAGTAACCTCATGGTCTCTTACAGCCGCCATCAACAAGATAACTTTTTCTATACGGCGCAGCGAAAAGACCTCATTAAACCAGAAGAAGAAAGCTTCAAGATTGCTAAAAGGGAGGTTATTCTTGACTGGAATGTAATAACAGCGCCTTCATTAAGTATCTTCTTTTAATCAGGCGATAAGCTCCAGTAGAGAATATTAAACACTACTGGAGCGGTTCAAATAATAAAAACAGACAAATCAGAAAACCAAACACTTGTCTATCAACAACAATCCAGGACAAAATCAACAAGGGTATTAATGACAAGCCATTTAACTATTTCAACATACTGTCTAACATGAATTTCAGTAGACGGTCGTAATTGGCTGCGATGTCGTAAGACTCATCGTTTAACCAGTTAACCATCATCGCATTGATCATCCCAACCGTTATCTCAGCACAAAAACCGGTATCCAGACCTGGTTTCAGGTCATCAAGATTATTTTCATAGAGTGTACGAAAACAATCATTCATAAAATTCAACTGGTTTGCACTTTGTGTTCGGTTGTTGGAAAGATTAATGATCATATAATCAATCATTTCTCTTTCCAGACGATCTGCCTGAGCTATATTGCTTTGCATTTCATTAAAAATATACTTCAGACAAGCTTCCAGCCCATTGCAGTTTGCCAACGCACCCTCTACATTCAGGCGGGTTCTCAGCAACAGATCAGACTGACAGATTTGTATTAACAGGTCATGTCTGGAAGGGTAATAGTTATAAAAGGTTTTCTTGGCAATATCTGCCCTTTCACAGATATCCTCTATCGTTGTGCCCTCAATGCCGTGAAGCCTGATTAACTCAACTGTTTCCTGACAGATTTTTTCCCTGACGGCTTGTTTTTTTCGTTCACGACGGCCAATGGGTTGTGCAGTCAATGATTAAACCTCTTTATGTCTGCCTGCTTCCTGCCGGAAAGCTATCAAACTCAGCTTCCAGTGCGACCTGAAAACAACGATTCAATAGCCTGCTAACCGGGCTAGTGATGCTAGATTGTACCGATCTGTCTGTTAATTTCCATGTCCAATCTGTTTAGTCCCAAAGAACCATCGGAATAACATCAGACACCATTCGACCCTGAAAAAATCTTTTAGGGTCAACAGTCATAATTTCAGCATCATTTTCAGCATCATTTTCTGCAAGACTTAACAATTGAAGGGAATGACGCGACAGACTCAGCATCGAGAAAACCTTCCATCCTTCTGAAGGATGGAAGAAAATTCGTCAGCATTCATAACTGTCATTAATTTATCCGTCATCGTGCATAAAAAAACCAGTCCCGGCTTATCTATTAAGCTGTTTAACAATGGCTGCCAACAAGAGCAGCCAGGGTCTTACAAGATCAGACTAATACTATTATTAACCTGATTCTCTGTTAAAGGACGTCAGGTGGCGTTGGATTTTCAGCATTAAGAATCCAATCTGCCCGCTGTCTGAACGCCGCTTTTGACTTTTCACTGGTCGGAGCAATCCAGAACTTATCTTCTTTCAGCTCCTGCAAGGCGAACTCTGCGACTTCTTCCGGCTCGGTTGTTTCCAGAGTTCTCCCATATTCCGCCATCATGGTTTTCATATCATCAACGGAAGTAATCCCTGAGTTGGGCTTGTCTGGATCCATTGGCAGATCTTCAGGGCGATTGCGTTCTGAATTAAAGATACCGCTGTTAACTACATGAGGCCCCGGAAACAAGGCACTGACCTTCACAGGCGACTGAGACATCAGACACTGGAAGTACAGATTCTCGGTAATGGCCTGGACTGCTGCTTTGGTAGCGGTATAGATAGGCGTATTTGGCATCATAAGGAATGCACCATTGCCCGACCCCGTCACAACAAAATGAGCTTCCTCATTCTGTTCAACCAGCTTCGGCATGAATGCATTGATGGTATGGATAACACCCCAGGTATTCACTCTGAAGCCCCACTCCCAGTCATTAACATCATAATCCCACATCATACCGCCTTCACCGGTTCCGACACCGGCATTGGCAAATACCAGATGTATAGCGCCGTACTCTTCCAGAGTTGCATCAGCAAGCGCTTTCATGGAATCACCGTCAGTGACATCGGCTTTCTGACCATAACACTCATACCCGGAAGCTTTCAGGTCAGTAATCACATTATCCAGTGCAGTGGTTTCAATGTCAGACACCACCACCTTTGCACCTTCTTTCGCCAGCAATGTAGCCAATGCACGCCCTACACCACTGGCACCACCGGTCACTACCGCGACTTTGCCTTTGAAGTCTTTCATTTTTCTTATTCTCCGCAGCTCTACCTAAGCGCCTCTCAAGACAGACATTAAGTATCTCGCCTGTTGCTTTCGCATAGTCTGGCGAGTGGATTTTTTCACCCTTCAAGGCGCAACACCGGGCGCGTAACCAGAGCTACGTAACCAGAGCTACGTAACCAGAGTTGGAACGCAGAAGGATGAAAAAAGCCTCCGTCCAGATATTCGAAAACAACGGGTCAGGTACTTAACCATCATCGAAAGACTATGGATTCCAGAAGCATCTGCTGTCTTCAAAACAAGGTGACAGAAGACTAACTAGATACTTGATTAAAAAATTACACCATTGTATAACTTTTCACAATGGTTACATCGAACCATCTGCAAAGCATGGTTTTTCACCTGGTAGAAACACTGAAAACCAGAGCTCGAATGCCCACAGCGACATAAAAACAAGAATAATGCGGAGAATAGAGTATGGAACTGGTAGAAGATGCGGTTGAAACAGTCAGTGTAGACATCCGCAAAGTATCAACGGACACACCTGTAGAGGCGCTGCCTCCTATTGAGGAAGTCTTCAACCCTCATTCTAAAGAATATTGTGAAAACCCAATTCCCCAGTGCATGGAGCTGAAAAAAAGAGGTCGTCTGGTCTGGTACTCCCCATGGCAGGCCTGGATCATGACCCAGATTACAGACATCATGGAATGCTGGCGCACCGAGTACTTATCCTCTGACTTCTATGACTGGGAGTTTGCACCGGCTCGTCCACCTGAAGCCCAATGGACCAACTTTGAGCGTGCGATGATCGGCCACAGTCTGGTAGCCGACAAGGATCATCACCGACTGATCAGAAAAGTCTCTTCTCCAGCCTTCTCCAGAAATGTGGTGGACGCGATTCAAAAAAGAATCGAGCCGGATGTCGTTAAATTGTTTGATGATTTGGGAGAACCCGAAACCTTTGACTACATGGAGAAAATCTCCAACCACATTCCGTTTATTTCTATCACCCGCATGGTGGGTATCCCTGAAAAATACTGGGACGACTTCAAACCGGTTGTCACCACTTTTACTGAGGCCTGGAACGCCACTATTTCTGAAGAGCGCCGCGCAAAAGCCCGCGAAGACAGTAACCGAGCCATAGACATTATCAAACAGGTGATCGCTGAACGTCGGGAATCCCCCCAACAAGACGATTTTCTGAGTGCCCTGATTCAGGTCGAAAAAGAAAACCCTGACTTTCAGGAATGGGACATTATCACCCTGATTCTGGCGTTGATCGGAGCCGGCGCAGACACCACTCTGGTCGCACAGCAATGGAGTGTTTATGCACTGCTGAAACATAAAGATCAGGCTGTCGAAGCCCTGGAATCACCCGAATCGTTCGCCAAGGCATTTACAGAAATTATGCGCTGGGCACAAAACTCAAAAATGGGATTTGCTCGTTACGCGCAGGATGACATGGACGTTTTGGGGCAACAGGTTCGTAAGGGACAGATGGTGCTGATGATGCCACACCTGAAAGACTATGACTCTCAATACTTCGATGAACCAGAGACGTTCAATATCCACCGTAAGTTTGATCCTGACGTACTCTTTGGCTATGGGCCTCGCTTCTGCATTGGCGCAGCACTGGCTCGAAGACAGCTATACCTGACCATGTCGGAGCTGTTTAAACGATTCCCGGATGCAGAACTGGCCTTTGAGCCCGAAAAGGACGAGACCGACCATAACTCGGTCGCTTTTAAAGAACTGGTGATCAAAACCAATATCAAGAAAGCCTGATTAAACCCCTGAGTTGTGAAAGTCCTCAGTGAAAAATAAGAATAAACAGCCTTGAGCGGATGTAAAGCCTTGAGCGACTGAAATAATTTTTCATCGCACCTGAAAAAAAACGATGAAGAATTTTTCATAATAGAAAGGATATGCAATGAGTAAGCGATACAACAAACCCATTCCCTATGGATGGTATTGTGTTGAACTGTCCAAAGATCTGAACCCTGGCGATGTAAAGCCCCTGAAATACTTTGGCGAAGACCTGGTATTGTTCAGAACCGAATCTGGAGAGGCTAAAGTTCTGGATGCCCATTGCCCACATCTGGGTGCGCATCTCGGCCATGGTGGCATCGTCAAGGGAGAATCCGTCAGCTGCCCCTTTCATGCCTGGGAATTCGACGGGACCGGCATGCTTCAGGAAATCCCATACTCAAAGCGTATCCCACCGAAAGTAAAGGATAAGCCCTGCATTCGCAGCTACCCCGTAGAAGAACGTAACGAGATGATCTGGGCCTGGTATCACCCTGAACAGGTAGAGCCGCTGTTTGAGCTGGAAGTCATGGAAGAGTTTGGTCACCCGGATTGGACTGATATTGACGTCTACGAATGGACCATCAACTCCATTGTCCAGGAAACCGGTGAGAACGCTGCCGATCTGGCCCACTTTGTTACGGTTCATGACTCTCCATTTTTACCGGATGGGAAAGTGACCTACGAAGGACACAAGCGCATCACCATTATGGACAATGAGACCCATGTGATGGATGAAAACGGTGTTGTCGATCGCTCCGGCGACAAACTGGAACCCGCCAACCTTTACTCATTCAATAATGGCCCAGGTCAGACCGGTCAACGATTTACCCGCATGTTTGAGATTGTCATGATGGGCACGATTACCCCCATTGATGACCAGAGCATTCATATGAGGTTTGTCTTCTCATTACCTAAAGCGCAGACCGATACGAATGTGTTATATGCCCATGGTGTCCGCGATGAAATCGTTCATCAGGTAAACCAGGATATTCCTATCTGGGAGCACAAAATCTATAAGGAACAGCCCATTCTCTGTGAAGGTGATGGCCCTATTGGTCAGTATCGGAAATGGTTCGAACAGTTCTACGCCCAGTCTGAAACCTCTGAAATCCAGAAAACAGAATACGCTGAAAAAGAGCGTCTGATCATCAGCCAATAAGTTCCATAACAAACAGCCATGAGCGGGAAATGCGGCTCACCCCGAAACATGAAAGTAGCTACAAGGTCTAATAGAGCTGAATTTTCATTGTAAAAAGAAGAGAAGGAAACCTATGAGTGCAGAACAGCAAGGTCCTCTGACCCCTCCGGGTGAAATAGCTAACTGGCCTTTACTGAAAATTAAATACGACACGGATCCAGCTTGTATTGAAAAGCTGTTACCCCCCGGTATTTCTCCCGGTAAAAATCCGACTGTCAATATCACCATCTACAACTTTCCGGTTCTGAATGAACCAGAATACGGTTATGTCATCAGCGTAGACGCTGACTACAAGGGAACAGAAGGTGAGTTTACCCTGGCTATTGGAATCGATCAGGAAGCCGCCGTATTTGGCAGTCAAGAGCGCTGGGGACAGCCCAAGTTCCCTGCAACCACCCAATATTTCCGACTGATTGATCAAGTCACTGCCAAGCTGACCCACCAAGGCTACACCTTCCTGGAATTTTCTGGAAAAGTGACAGGTACCGGTGAAATACCCCCGGAACATGAGACCAATGAGTGGTGGTTGAAATACTCTCGCTCTGTTGATGTGATGAGCACCGAGTTTGACTACCCACCCAATGTCGTCCATGTGTACAGCAAATACGGCACGGCTCATATCGAAGAGCTGGAGTGTGAACTCAAACTCAATGAGAGCCCCTGGGATCCCATTGCAACCCTTCTGCCAGTGAAGAGCCAACCCAAAGCGCACCTTTGGAGCCCTATTTTTCTGGATCGTAAAATCACACTGGCGGGAGAGCTGGATGCCAAAGCCTTTTTCCCCTATGCCGACACCATAGGTGGTTCAAGGTGGCCAGGTGAAAGTGGTGGCCCTAAAAAAACACTGTATAAAGAATAATTGCTTGTCAGCCTGCCAACCCATGGCAGGCTGGTTTATCCTTCCATGATATAAGCCTGAACGCCCACTCACTCCATATACTGCTATTTTTGGTGGTCTGTCATAACAACAAGGCTTCTGAAAATGCAGTACTTATCGAGACTTCTATGGATAGTCACCCTTTTCGTTTGGCTGGCTACACCGCTGGGCTCCTTTGCGGATCAATGTCCTGTCTGTGAACGTGGTACATTTTCCGCGCCCGGCGAGTGCTCAAACCATAGATGTATTCTTGGCAGTAATGATCCTGAAGAGGCTGAATCCCGCGAACGTATCCGGCTACGGGTTATGAGGGATTACAGAAGAAGATGGGGTCAGTGGTTTGAAGGCGTCGTAAACCAGATGAGCAACGCCCTACTCACTATCCCCATACGCAGTTGGAAATCAGAACTGGAAAAGCTGAGAATTAAATTCCTTCCCGAACAAACCTGGACAGATGCCGGTATTGATATCAGCCGTATAATCTCTGAACTGGGGCTCCAACAAGTAAATCCTGACATATACCCTGTCCCACACCCCCCGCAAACTGAGAACGCCCAAGTGACAGTGCCTGAATGGATCAGCAGCATGCAAGCCTGGTCAACGAATGGAAATCCGGACGCATGCCCAAACCTCGAAAGCACTGACAAAACAATGCGACAGAGTGGTTACACAATCAGTAGGATCAATCTAAATCCGGGGCAGGATGTCATTAAGTTTGTCAACGAGCTCTTGAAAGTCTGCAACCTGAAAATGCTCTTAACGTACCGCTTTGGTGTTGATGGAGAAAATATGGAACTGAACTATCTGATTGAAGTGGACAGTCAGGGTCAGATCTTTTCATTTGCGGATATCGATGACCTGGAAGACGTACAGCACTTTAACACTTCAGAAGATTTTGTAGCCGAGAGTATTGCTGACTTTGATGCTGATACAGGAGATTCGGTTATCATCCACGTCTACTTTCTTAATGAAAGAAGACAAAGAGACAACAGAGCCCCCGAGCCCGAATAACGGGTCGGGGACACGAAAGTTTATGCCTGACCGGGAATAACAGGAGCAGGACTGACCACGTCAGCATTCTGGCCACGATGGCGCAGCAGATGATCCATTAAAGTAATAGCCATCATAGCTTCAGCAATAGGTACTGCCCGAATACCGACACAGGGATCGTGACGACCTTTGGTGACGACGTCCACGGGTTCACCTTCAGAGTTAATGCTCTTGCCAGGTGTGGTCATGCTGGAAGTCGGTTTCAGGGCAATGTGAGCCACAATATCCTGACCTGAGCTGATACCGCCCAGTACACCGCCGGCAGAGTTTGAAAGAAAACCTTCCGGTGTTAACTCGTCACGATGCTCCGTCCCTTTCTGGGCAACCGATTCAAACCCGTCACCTATCTCAATACCTTTGACCGCATTGATACTCATCAGAGAATGAGCCAGATCAGCATCCAGTCGATCAAATACAGGCTCACCCAAACCTGGCATCACCCCCGTCGCCATAACTGTGACCTTGGCACCGGTGGAATTCCCATCACGACGCAAGTCGTCAATCAGCTGTTCCATAGCAGGTACTTTATCGGCATCAGGACAGAAGAAAGGGTTATTACGAACTTCATCCCAATCTATTTTGTCGATCGCTATTGTACCCAGCTGAGAAAGATAACCTTTGACTTCAATACCCTGACTTTCCAGATATTTACGGGCAATGGCACCCGCAGCTACCCGCATAGCGGTTTCACGAGCAGAAGAACGACCACCACCACGGTAGTCTCGAAAACCGTATTTGTGAGTGTAGGTATAGTCAGCATGGCCCGGGCGGAAACTATCCATGATATTGGAATAATCCTTGGAGCGTTGATCTACATTTTCAATCAACAATCCAATCGGTGTCCCTGTCGTTTTGCCTTCAAATACACCGGACAGAATCTTGACCTGATCCGGCTCACGACGTTGTGTCGTATATTTAGATGTACCTGGCTTGCGCAGATCCAGATCTTTCTGAAGATCGGCTTCGGTGAGAGGAATACCCGGAGGGCATCCATCCACTATACACCCCAGGGCAATACCATGGGACTCACCAAAGGTAGTGACCTTGAACGATTGACCTATGCTGTTTCCTGCCATTTTGACTTCCCCTTTCTCTGACGGTCATCCGTCGTTGTTCCCGTCAGGAACTCAAATCTTTACTGTGAAACCTATTAACGATGAAAAGGTTTCTGTCATTCATGGCTGTCAGGAGCCCGGCAGAGATAAGCAGCTCTGCCTATTCCCTCTGGCTCCCAGCCTGCTTTTAAACAGAGGCTGATACTGACGGCAGTTCTCGGCATCCAGCACCAGGATACCATGCCCACCCGCTTCAAACTCCGGCCAGATAAATGGCACGTCCGGATATTCATCTCTCAGCGCCCAGTGGCTGTTACCCACTTCCAGAACCAGCAGTCCCTGTTCATCCAGAAAGTCTGCGGCGCGGGCCAGAATAATACGAGCCATATCCAGACCGTCTTCTCCGGCTGCCAGCCCGAGCTCTGGCTCGTGTCCAAATTCATCCGGGAAATCAGCCATATCTTCAGCATCCACATAAGGTGGGTTGCTGATCAGCAGCTGATACTTGGGTTTTTCCGGTATCTGATCAATTGCTTCAAACAAATCAGAACGCAGGGTCTGAACCCGACCCCACAACTCCTGACTGTCGATATTAATACCCGCGACTTCCAAGGCATCTTCTGAAATATCCAGCAGGTCAACACTGGCTTGAGGGAACTCATGAGCCGTAGCAATACCGATGCACCCTGAGCCCGCGCAGAGATCCATGACTCGCTCTACCCGGACATCCCCTAACCAGGGTTGAAACTGTTGCTGTATCAGCTCTGCAATAGGTGAACGGGGTACCAGAACCCGTTCATCCACATAATAAGGCTGACCGCAGAACCAGGCCTGATTAACCAGATAAGCCAACGGCTTGCGCTCTGTGATTCGGCGCTCAATCAATTCTGCCACTTTCTCCTGTTCACTCAGGGAAAGTCGGCAATTCATATAGGATTCCGGCAACTCCCAGGGCAACTGTAAGACCTGGAATACGAGATGAAACGCTTCGTCCAGCGCATTATCACTGCCATGTCCAAAAAACAGCCCGGCTTCATTAAATCGGGATGCAGCCCAACGAATGAAATCCCGGATACTGACCAGGCCATCGTAGGGTTTGCCGGAAGGCATCTCACTGATTTCAGTCACACTTTCTCCTCAGGGAGCACATTCGGAATCTCCCCTGCAAAACCGCCATAAGGTAGCATAATCAGTCACTGGCAAAGAAACACTTTTTCGTCCACTTTTTCGTCCACTTTTTTACCTATAGAGGGCTCGAACGGCCTGACACTGGTATTGTCAGGCCAGAATAAAGGGTAGAATATCCGATTTTCAGGCGACTGATACCTGCTGAACTTGCACTCAAAAGAGTCAGCCCAACAGATTCCGGTAGCCTGCATGACATGTTTAGAGATGAGCCCAGTGGAATGACCGAAGACGACAAAGACGATCAGAAAGGCCTGTTTAAAGAGGCCATGATGGACGTGCGGCCATTGAAAAAAACCAGCCGCTCCGCTGAGCTCAAAAAACCGGTTGCCAATGTTCCGGACAGTACTCTCAAAGCCCGCCGACGGGCAGCTCAGATGGAAGACAAGCCCGGCGGTGCCGCTCTTTCTGAATCCTGGGTAGAGCCTATTGATCCGGAACAAAAGCTGGATTACAGCCGACCCGGCATTCAACACACCCGTATGCGACAATTACGTCAGGGGTTGCTGCCCATTCAGTATCAGCTTGATTTACATGGTTACAAGATTGATGAAGCCAGGGATTTGCTGTCAGAGTTTTTAATATTTTGCCGTAATGAAGGCATGTCCTGCGTAAGAATCATTCATGGTAAGTCTCATCGCAGCACCAATCGTCAGAACACCCTGAAAAGTCATGTGAATCATTGGCTTCGTCAGCTGCCGGAAGTACTGGCCTTTTGTTCTGCACCGCCCTCAGAAGGGGGAACGGGTTCCGTCCTGGTTCTGCTCAAAAGAAGAACCTGACAACCTTTGCGTATTTATTGTCTCAATACCCGCCCTCAATAGCCTGCAATCAGGATCGACGATGCTCCAGTCGATCCAGCTGCTGTTCTGAAACCACAGTAGACAGTTCTTCCATCATGGCGTCCATCTCCAGCTGTAAAGAGGTTCTTGAGAGGGCAAAGATCCCCTGAACTTTCTCACTGTAACGATTCAGAATAGGGTTCAGTTTTGGCTGTTGTCGAACCGAAGGTTTCAGCACACTTTCGATCTGCAGAACAAAACCTTCCTTCTGAGTAAACTGTCTGGCAGTCTGCACTTTATCTCTGACCACCATGCCGACAGTCAATACTCCCAAAAGGCATCCGATCATCAGGGTAGCCAGAAGAATCAAGAGAGACCTGGCTTTATTACTTTTTATGAAAATACCTCTGTCAGACACTTCCGACTCATAACTGTTTGACATGAAGCTCTCCTCTACAGGGCTATCATCATTTCAGGAGTAATAGCCTGAAGACCCAAGCCGTTTCCAGAATAGTAGCGGTACCTGGCCCTGCCGGAATGATCAGGTTATACGCCATAAAATAAAACACAAAAGCTGTAACCGTTAAACAGACACGATAGACAAAGGCTTTTCCGTTTTTAATCCGGCTTTGAACTTTTTTCAGGAAGAAGGCTCAGCTTCCAGAAGAAGAGAAGGTTCCCCCTGGTGACGGGATTCCCATTGATCCAGAGCCTCAATAGCCAGCTGGCGGCCAATGGCAGCAATTTCGCTAAAACGGTGAAATTCGTAGAACTGGCAGATATTGCGAGGGACATTCACCAGAACATCCGGCTGGTACCCGGCCATCTTATATCGGGACAATGACTCCTGCATCACCTCCATGGACTGGTTGGAGATCTCCATCAAACTCATGGAAGCACTGAGTTCATCCTGAGATTTTTTGCTCTCACTGACGCCCATCAGCTTGTCGATCAGGCCATCAAAAATCGATCTACTTTCCTTCTCTTCAGGTTCAACCACCTGTTTTTTCTGGAAAGGAGCTCCCAGAAGATCCACTGCGACCACCATATCTGCCAGAGCCGACCCTGCAGGTGCCATTGGCAGAGGGTTAAGCACTCCACCATCGACCAGTACCTGTCCATGCATTTCTACCGGACTAAATAAGGAAGGAATGGCGCTGGAAGCTCGAATAGCCGTCACCAGATCCCCTCGCTGAAACCAGACTTCCTTTCGGGTGGTTAAACTGGTCGCCACTGCCGTATAGGGCACCGGCAAATCTTCTATACGACAATCACCAATAATCTCTCTCATCCTTTCAAACAGTCGATCTCCCTTGATCACCCCCGGACGCCCCAGAGAAATATCCAGCAGACGGATAATCTCGAATGAGTCGATGGTTTCTGCCCATTGGCAGTATTCATCCAGCTTTCCCGTAGCCCACAAACCACCCACCAGCGACCCCATGGAAGCGCCGGCTATAGCAGTAATTTCATACCCTCTGGCTTCCAGTTCCCGGATCACTCCAACATGGGCATAACCCCGGGCACCACCACTGCCCAATACCAGAGCCACTCTTTTTGTCATTGCTCTCGCCGTCCTGTGAGTTCTTGACGTTAAAGGCGACAGCATGCACCCAGTTGGACGTCAGGTCTATACTGCCCAGACGCTTTTCATGGGTAGCCATTATGGCTGCCAGGTACATTTGGATTCTTAGCCTGCTATCACTGTTCTTTTCTTCTGCCGTTTCCGGAAGCAAATTGCTCAAGAAAAGGCCTGAGGTAGGCATTGCTATCGTTGCAGAGCATCAACAATTGCACACACTGTTTTTTACCCATCAACACCTTCTCAAAGTGGGTCAGTGTTTCAAACATCCTGCTTCTGAGTCTGACTGGCGTAAAGAATACGCGCTCAGTTGCAGTGAAACTGTTTCAAAGATTGCAAAAGCCTGGACCTTCCTGATCAGCCAACTGGAACTTTTGGTCACTCACAACAAGAGACCGCTGCTATCGGTCACATTGGTAGATAGTCTCTTCAAACAACTGACCGGTTATGACCGCAAAGATCCGCAATTCCACCCCATAGCGACAACCGGTAACTTATTACCGGTAAAAGATGTGGCTGTGATCCAGGATCATAAAAAGCTCTATCAATGGCTGACAGAAATTGCACCTAACCTTTCTCCTGAACCTTACGCCTTCGTCTGCCTAGAGAGAGAAATCGTCTCGATAATGCCTGCCTCTGAGATTGAAAAGAGTGTGGATGACGTAGCTGCCAGACAACGATCACTGCATATCATGATGAGAAAGCTCAAAATAACCTTGAAAATCTCCGCTGCAGACGATGGAATGGTCAGCCCAGAGGAGGATCTGTTCAATAAACATCTGGCAGTAAAGCTGGCAGAACGGCTTGAAGAAAACCCTTTGCTCAATACCTGCCAATACCGGGATGAATACCCTGATTTCTTATAGATGGATAAAGATCTCAATCAATTACTTCAAACAGAACCCACCCACCGATCACCTTTGAATATCGGTATCATACACAAGTCATTTGCCACTATGGGCATTTCCCGAAACCATTACCTGGGTCTAAGACCAGCCGCTAACCCTTTGCACGAGAGTGAAAGGGAGCGAATCCTGCTCGCCTTTCTAAAAAATCATAACCAGGCTTTTGCCAAAGCCCGAAATCAGGAAGAGTTGATCAAAAAAGTCTCCGCATTCTCCTGGGAGTTGATAAACCTCCACCTACTGCCCGACTGCTGACCAGCTACATTTTTCTCGCTTATGGCATTTCTCCCCCCGTTTTTCAGAGTGACAGAGCCATTCAAACGACAAGAAAACAGTGGCTGAAATGGATCCGGGAAGGAATGACGTTATCCGGAACGTCTGCCGACACATCTCCCAGCAAAACACTGAGAGATTGGGCAGACAAGGTGAGGAAGGCTGCTCTAAAGAGCAGAGCAGCCCAAAAAGATGAGTTATAACCATCAGCTCAGATCAGCAATCACCAACTCTTTCAGCTCTTGTGCTTTCAAGAAGAAAACATGGGGATAACCAACCTTCTTGATCCACTTAATGGGCATTTGTCTTTCTCCGTAAAAAGCTCCTGCCAGCTGACCGTACACGGCACCTGTAGTATCCGCATCTTCACCGAGATTGACAGCTAGCAAAGCTCCTTCCTCAAAGCTGTTGCTGTTGTAAAACGCCCAAAGAGTCGCCTCAAGTGTGTGCATCACATAACCACTGGCCCTCAGTTCATCGGCACTTTTATGCTTGTACTCTGCTTTTGTTACGAGATTAGTAATCGATTGGCACAGCGGGTTCTGATTCCAGTAGCCCGCTTCCGGACTGTAGATTCCATCCAATAGTTCAGACTTGGACACACCATGGAGAGCTCCCCAGATCAAACCACTAAAGTAGCGACAGGCGTCGACCGCCTCTTCGGCTCCATGAGTGGTTTTGGAACTGAGTGCTGCATATTTCACGGCATCATCAAAGCTGTTGTAATAGCGGATGGGGACAGGAGCTAACCGCATCAGTGAGCCATTACCTGCCGACATGGGATGGGTATCACCCGCCTCAGGGTTGCCCGTTCTCTGGTATTTAATTAACGCGTCTTTAACGGTATTGCCAATATCAAAGCACTTACCATTAACGCTGAAGACTCCGTCCTGCCACCAGCGGGTATAAAGGTACATCTGATCACCCTGATCAAAAGCGCTTTTTCGAACCATACTGTGCGCCAGGCAATACATCATGCTGGTGTCATCCGTCCATTCACCGGCTTTCAGATTGAACGGCCCACCGCCAACAATGTCATTGATCGGTTCAAAAGTACCTGGCGCCCTGAATTCCAGAGTTGTCCCCAGTGCGTCACCGAGCGCGCAGCCCAGCAGAGCACCTCTGAAGCGATTAATATCATCATCCGAATCGATATCTATGCGGTCATAGTATTCTTTGCACTCTTCGTCCGTCGGAAAAGGAACGGCCTGTCGATAAGCAAAGTATTTCATCAACCACTGGGTTTTCTCTGGCTCCCTGGAACCTGAGATTTTGTTGCTGAGAAAAGGAAAGCTTAAGCCTTCCTGAGCTCTTTGGTCTCTCTTTATCATCTCCAGAATATCAGGAGGTATTGGTTTACCATCATCATCCAGCACGACGCTCATCTATATACCTCTATATTTCTTCTAACGATATAAAGTACTTCTCGCCAGTTCTTCTTTTTGAAATTACTTTAAATTTTGTGCCCGGCCTAAAGAGGACCTCGCTTTCAGTGCTGATAACTGATACATCCTCTATCTTAACTCCAGACTTCGACATAATCTTGATTTGAGTGTTCCCAGAAAAAGCTTTTTCTGGATCATGGGAAGAGCTTTTGAAAGCAAGATCCTGATGAACACCTCCCTCAGGAAAGAGCTTGTCGATAAGTTCATCAGAAAATTTATCGCCTCGAAAAATCATGCCTTCAAACTTCAAATCAGAGTTTTTACTCATCTTCTCCAGAGCCGAGTCAGCCTCTTGAACTACTTTTGACCACTTGACTTTATCATCTGGAGAAAACCCTCTTAAGCCACTGTTGATAGGCCTGTATAATTCTGTTGTGTAGACATGTAAAGACAAATATTCATCTCTGGTCAGCTCTGAAACATCAGGATTTAGATGATAATCAATCAGAGCATTATTCTTAAACTCCTCTCCCTCTTTACCATTCAGACTGTTTGAAAGATTGACTTCTGTGTCGATCAACTCATCCACTGATAAAGGAACTACTACGGGGACACCAGGTAATGACTCTTCAAATTCAACCTCACTCTCAATTACATCAGGCTGACTTTGATCCTTCATGCCTCTTGGAGGTGGTGATGGCCTGTAAACAATACCATCATCAAACGGCAGGTCTTTGATCATCCCTGAGCGACCGGCAACAGCTCTCACCCCCGCCCCTATTATTAAATGATTATTGAATGCGCAGCAGGCTCAAGGCTTTATACGACAGATAGCATGGTATGGTTTTTCAGAAGTAGCATACCCCCTTTTTGGACCAGTGAAACGACTGGGAATCCTGAACCTGATGAGTGCTAAACTCTCTTCAAACCAACTGTTCAAAAAAACATCAGAGAGATCAAAAGACAATCAACCAATATATGCCCTTATTTCTTTACCTTACCTTTAAGGAGATACACTTAAATCCTCTGTCTTTCGATGAATTTGAAAGAATGTTCTGGCAGAGTGCACGCCCGACTTGATAGCTTTGTAGCTTTGTAGCTAAGCAGATGTGTTCCTTTTTTATGGAGGCTCAATGTCGGAACTTTCTCAGGACTTCGCTCACTCACCGGTACCGGAATCGTCAAGAAAAGGCTTTTGGCCCATTCTTGTCGTTATGGTGGGTTTTACTTTTTTCTCGGCCAGTATGTGGTCGGGTGGAGCGCTTGGCCAGGGCCTCAACTTCTCACAGTTTTTGACTGCCGTGATGATAGGCAACCTGTTGCTGGGGCTTTACACTGCCGGACTGGCCTACATTGGCAGTAAATCTGGCCTTTCAACGCACCTTCTGACTCAATATGCCTTTGGCCGTTACGGCGCAAAACTGACTTCACTGGTACTGTCTTTTACCCAGGTTGGCTGGTTTGGTGTCGGTGTCGCCATGTTTGCCCTTCCTGTCAACAAAGCGACTGGTATAGACGTCAACACTCTGGTTCTGGCTTCCGGTATCCTGATGACACTGACTGCCTTTTTTGGTTTCAAAGCACTGACTATTCTGAGTTTTGTTGCCGTACCGGCCATTCTGGTTCTGGGTGGTTTCTCTATCTCCGATGCAGTGACTGAAGTGGGTGGACTGTCTGCACTGTTTGGCATCGAACCCAAAGAGTCCATGGGCTATGCAGCGGCCATCAGTATCTGTGTAGGCTCATTCATCAGTGGCGGCACACTAACGGCTGACTTCACCCGGTTCGCTAAATCGCCAAAAGTGGCTGTCTCTGCAACACTCATTGCCTTCTTCCTGGGTAACACACTGATGTTTACCTTCGGCGCGATTGGCTCAATGGTTTATGGTCAGGCCGATATCTCTGAAGTGATGTTTATTCAGGGTCTGATTCTTCCCGCCGTCATTTGTCTGGGTCTGAATATCTGGACCACTAACGACAATGCGCTCTATGTCTCAGGACTCGGCTTTGCCAGCATCACGGGGATGAGCAAGAATTTAATGGTCGTGATTAACGGTACACTGGGCACTCTGTTTGCCATCTGGCTGAACAACAACTTTGTTGGCTGGCTGAGTCTGCTCAACACGGCATTGCCACCGATTGGTGCCATACTGCTGGCCGACTACCTCTTTGTCAGAAGAGGCCAATACCGGGAATACAAACAAAATACTTTCATTGGAGTAAACACTTCGGCCATGATTTCCTGGCTGCTGGGTGTTCTGGCGGCTTCTTACCTGCCAGGCATTGCCCCACTGAACGGCATTCTTGCGGCATCCATCTGCCATGTCTTCTTTGAAAAAACCGGGCTCTTTCAGCAAAAACAGACAGAGGTGAACCATGCGTCTTGAGAATGTTCGCCTGCATCAGCAGGAAGGTCTTTTCGACATCCTTTTTGATCAGGGTATGATCCAGAGCATCACGGCCGCAGGTACACAACGCCAGCCTGACATTGAAACCTGTGATGCCGGGGGTAAGCTGGCACTTCCTCCGTTTATAGATCCACATGTGCATCTGGATACCTGCCTGACCGCAGGCGAACCGGTCTGGAATCGCACAGGCACACTGTTTGAAGGCATTCAGAACTGGTCAGAGCGCAAGAAAACCCTGAGCCATGATGACGTTAAGCAACGTGCCAGTAAGGCTCTGTCCTGGTATATCGGTCAGGGGGTTCAGCATGTTCGCAGCCATGTCGATACTACGGACCCCAGCCTGACAGCCGTCCACGCTTTGCTTGAACTTAAAGAAGAAGTTAAAGACCTGATTGATATCCAGTTAGTTGCTTTCCCTCAGGAAGGCGTCCCTTCTTTTCCAAAAGGAGCTGAACTGCTGGAAGAGGCTATGAAGCTGGGTTGCGACGCAGTGGGGGGAATACCCCATTTCGAATACACCCGCGAGTATGCCCTGGACTCACTCAACACCATCTTTGATCTGGCCGAAAAGTACGACAGCCTGATCGATATTCATTGCGACGAGATAGACGACGAGCAATCAAGATTCGTCGAGACTGTTGCCTGCCTGGCTCTGGAACGTAATATGGGCCAGCGAGTGACAGCCAGTCATACCACTGCCATGCATTCCTACAACAATGCCTATGTTGTAAAACTGATGCGTCTTTTGAAACGTTCAGGCATCCATTTTATTGCCAACCCGGTTACCAACCTGAACCTTCAGGGCCGAATGGATACCTATCCGAAGCGCCGTGGTATTACCCGTATTCCAGAATTACTTGAAGCCGGTGTTAATGCTTGCTTCGGTCAGGATGACATTGTCGACCAATGGTTCCCGATGCAAGGCTGCAATATGCTGCAAGTTTTGTTTACAGGATTAGTAGGGTGCCAGATGACAGGTCTGAATCAGATCAACCAGGGCATTGACCTGATCACCACAAACAGTGCTACATGTCTGAATATCCAGGATCAATACGGCATTGAAGCAGGCAAACCTGCTAACCTGATTCTTCTGGATGCAGAAAGCGTTTTTGATGCCATTCGTCGTCAATCAGTGGTGACTCACTCTTACCGCAATGGCCAATTAATAGCTGAAACCAAACCTGCTGAGACTAATATTAAGGGCAATCACGCTCTATCGGGTGATATCGATTATTCGTTCAGCCCTAACTAGGAGGCTGACCGAGAATAGGTCAACGAGAGCGGCAATGAGCTTTTATAATTCAAACATGGGCAAAAAATAACCGCCTTTATGCAGGATTTTTCCCATTTTGGCAGATTTACACCTTTTCCTGGCCTTTATGCCGCTTTTTTAACCTTTTCCAAATCTTCAAGGCGGACTGATCCCGTTGAGACCGCCTTCACAAATTTTTTGAAATTATGAGCTGTGCATACCAATGAGAACTCGGCCTCAACTTTCTCCTTCCCTCGCAGGTTGAAGCCCCTGAATCCAGAGTTCTTTATCTGACCAAACGGCGGCTCTGCTATCACCTTGCGACGCTCATAGATGCTTTTCGCCTCGGTTGTCTCCATTTTTTTAGTCATGGCCTGACGTGCAACTTCAAATTTGTCTGTACGAATGACACGCCCCGCACTTTTCTTCGAACCGCTACATCTGAAGCGATAAGGGCACTTCTTGCATACATCCTTATTTGCTCTGTAACTCTTTCTCTTGGCTTTACTGGCAGGGTCGGTAACCATCTGTTCGCCCGCCGGACAGATAAACACATCTGATTCTATCTCGTATGTAAAATCTGCTTTGACAAATTTTCGATCGCTGTCTTCAAGGTCATCCGTAGCCGGCTTTTCTTCTCTGTCGGTAGCGATATAACTGTCTATTCCGTGCTCATCCACAGCATGCAGGTTTGGCCCTGAAAAGTAACCATTATCCATGCTCCACATACCTACAACTGCATCATCAATGGCTTCTGTCAGCGCCTGAAGCGCAGGTTCAACTTCCTGCACATCGTTGGCGTGCTGACTGATATGCTGGCCAACAATGATCTGGTGATCGGCATCAACATTAATCTGAGCGTTGTAGCTGTAATCACAGTAACCTTTCTTGGTCATCATCCGGGCATCATGATCTGCAAAACTAATCTGCTTTTTGTCGTCTATTGGTTCGTCCGGGTTCAGGGCTTTCTCTCGTTCTTCGAGGGCTTTTTTGGCTACCCTGATTTTCTTTAACCGCTCTTCTTTGAACTGGAGGTCTTCAGGGATGCTGTAACCACTGGCTTCTTTGTAGGTGTCATTTTCCTCCTGGTCGCATTGACTGGCTTTCTCGATCAGGTCATCAATTTCTGCACTGAGTTCTGCTTCTTTGAGCTTGAGTCGCCCGTAACTCATGGCCTTGTGCTTTGAGCTGTTGGCTTTGAACTTTGAACCGTCCAGACTGATATGCCCGAGCGATGCCAGTTCCAGCTCCATTGCCAGCTTGACGGATTGTTTGAAGCAGTCATGGAAGAAGGACAGGTTATCTTTACGAAAGTCACCCAGGACTCTGAAGTTCGGGCAATTCATTTGCGAGATGTACATAAACGCCAGATCTTGCCGACAGCGACGTTCAATCTCACGGGAGCTGAAAACGCCATGGCTATAGGCGTAGATCAGGATGGCGACAATGAGCTTCGGGGGATAAGCGTGCTGGCCAAGGTGGTGGTATTTTTTTTCGACTTCAGATGTATCAATGCTCTGAAAGATGCCTTCGTAGACAAAACAGTCATGATCTTTGGAAAGCAGATCGAAAATATTGGTTGGAAACAGTAGGTGCTGATCGAACTCAACAGGGCTATCTTTGAATTTTGGTGGTGACATCAGGCATCATCAAGGTTGATTTAAGGCTTATCATAGCGTCCGAGCATAAAATTCAGTAGAACGAGTCAGCTTTTTCACTGAATTTGTGCGAATAGTTGACCTATTTAAGCAAATCCAGTGGAAAAGATGGCCGTTCTTTCTGGATTTTAGGCCGGACTGTCTATTCTCGGTCAGCCTCCTAGGGAAGGGTGTTGATATTGGGCTTCGACAGGCTCAGCCCGAACGGGTTTAGAAAAGCCTCTCACAGTATCTATGAGAGGCTGGATCTTCCCTGTTTTTTTTACTTCAGATTCAAATAACTGACCATGACATTAAATATTTCTGGCTGGGTCAGCATGGTTGGCACTTTTCCTACCCCCTCTTTATTGGCAAACAGGGGAACATTGACCCCGGTGTGCTCTTCCGCAAACAAACCATTAGTGGCGTAGTTGACTGCCATGATAACGCCTTCTGGCGTTTCCACTCTTGCCACATAGCCTGGCGAATAAGCGGGCAGGTCAAAGGCTTTAAACAGGCTGGTATCGGGCATCAACTGAGCCGCCTGCCCATGATCTGCAGTAACGAGCACCAGAGTATTTTCGTGTTTCTCAGCAAACTCAAGCGCCACATCCAGAGCCTCTGTCAGCTGCTGCAACTCACCGATCTGGCCGCAGGCTCTTCTCTGGTGAGAAGCTTTATCAATGGAGGCAGACTCCACCATCAGGAAAAAGCCTTTGTCATTCTTTTCAGAAAGCCGGTTCAGCGCAACAGAGGTCATCTCTCTCAGTTCAGGTGTATCACCAAAAGCAGCATTGGACTCACACTTAACGGTATCTGGCATTTCAACAGAGCCCAGATATTTGTGAAGGTAATTCAGCATACTGGGGTCAGGCTGTTCAGCTTCACGTTCACCTTCATACGCCATTCTTTCAGGCAGATTCCCTTCAGCAAACAAGCCAAGAAGCTTCTTGTCGGCAGGTGCACTTTTCATATCAGAAGCATTGTCAGCAATATAAAACCCGCTTTCCTTAGCCTGTTCCAATACGGTCTTTGAACTGCCTTCTGCCTGTTTTGAGAAGTGCTGCATGCCACCACCCAGTAACACATCGACATTAGAGGCTGCCAACTGCTCTGAGATTGAGCCCGGGCCCCCTTTGGCTTTCACATCCTGAGAACAGTCGACTGGCTTACGCTTGTAGATCAGGGCGTCCACCATCATCTCCGGGTTTTCACATTCACGCTGACTGATCTTAGCCACAAACGATGAAGGCGTAGCGTCAGTAATATTGGCTGTTGTCACAATACCCGCTTTCAAACCCGCCTGTTTGGCAAGATCAACGATGGAGACCAGATCCTGGTCGTATTTCGCAGACGTTCCAATACGACCACGACTGGTTATTTCGCCCGTAGCCATAGATGTAGCACTGTTTGCCGAATCAGCTACATAGAGTGGCCTGGAGGGATCTTTATCATCCACTGTGAGCACTTGAACGCTGCTTCTGAGCGCCATTTCATCAAGATTGATTTTCCCTCGGGAGCCCGCCAGATAATTTCGGGCAATAGTGATCTGATGATCATCCATGCCATCACCGACAATCAGGATCACGTTACGAGGAGCAGTGGGTTCAGAGTCTACAGCCAGTACCGCTGAAGAGCTGACCATTGCCAGAGAGAGGCATAGAGGTTTAAGTATTGTTGACTTCATGATTATTCTGCTACTTTGTTCTTCTTATTAGAGGCTGGTTGAAAAGTAGAGGTCGAAGGAAAATCCGGTCCAACTTCTGGATTTTCAAGTGATCTATTACTTGTCTAACAGCTTCTTTGGCAGACAGTCAGAAACAATGGCGCTGTTACTGCATCAGAGCGACCGTCATCATACCGTCATCAAAACCAGTTCTAATAAAGGGATATTACCCAACTGGTCAAGATCAGTACACGGAGGATAACACTCACCCTTCATCGCCTGATAGTCCAAATGCAGCATAAGACGATGGAGCTCTTTTTCCAATCCCCTGACACTCATGGGCAAAGGAAGGTGCGAACAAGTCATTCACCCCTTGGGGGTAGAACAATTTTCACGGTAGAATGCTTTGCCTTAAAACCAGAACATAGCCCAGAGCATGACTCCATTCGCTCTGAAGGCTGACAATCCGCCCTATTTATGACCACAGTCGAATCATGAAAAACAGCGATTTACAGGCTCGCTTTAACGCCATACGTTCCAATAAGATTTTTGAACTCTTTGTCGTCAGTATTATTATCTTTTCTGCCCTGGTAATAGGAGCAAAAACCTACAACCTGCCCCCCTACCTTCAAAGCACTATCAATGTTCTGGATGTAGGCATCACCCTGTTCTTCCTGATAGAGATCTTTGTCCGCTTCTTTGGTGAAGAGAACAAGAAAAACTTCTTCAAGTCTGGCTGGAACCTCTTTGACACACTGATTGTTATCATCAGCCTGATTCCAGTCAGCGATACTGAAATGGCTCTGGTAGGCCGACTGATCAGAATCTTCCGTGTTCTCAGGATGATTTCTATCATCCCTGAACTTAGATTATTGCTGAACTCATTGCTAAAAGCTCTGCCACAACTGGGCTATGTGATGCTGCTGATGTTCATTATCTTTTATATCTATGCAGCCGTTGGCAGTACTTTTTTCCTGAACATTAACCCTGAACTGTGGGGCAATATTTCCATCAGCATGCTCACTCTGTTCAGAGTGATGACCTTCGAGGACTGGACCGATGTCATGTATGAGACCATGGCCGTCTACCCTTTAAGTTGGGCTTACTATCTGAGTTTTATTTTCTTCACCACTTTTGCCTTCCTGAACATGATTATTGGTATCGTGGTGAATGTTCTTGAAGAAGAGCGCCAGAAAGAGCGAAGGGAAGAGGAAGCTTTAGAAAATGCCGGGCAACCTACTCTGGAAGATATCCAGCAGGAGCTGGTAGAAATCAAACAACTCCTGAAAAAACAGTCTGGCCAGTAAACACTCTGCCAGGCTTTTCAGCTTGGCACCCTCATGAGATCCGGCGTTCACTATTACCACGATGCGGGATTTCAATATGACTGCTGCAACTGCCGCAGTTGTTGCCGAGCCTCTATCAGTGACATCCGTTGTTCTGGCTCATAGCAGGTCAAACCTATGATCAAACTTTTCACGGCAAGCAGCCCACGCCCCATGGATCTATCCAGAAAATCTTCTTTTTCGATAACATCCATTCTACTGAATTCAACCAACCGTTCTGCGAGAACAGACCGATCGGTTGACTCACTTCTTTGACCATCACGCGTGTAATCACAAGGATTCACTCCCGTACTCAAGGTCATTATCAGTACCCCCAACCCCCAGAGATCAATAGGCTTCCCTGAAGCAGGATGGTCTTTTTTCTGTTTTTCCAATAACAGTTCAGGTGGCATATAAAGGTACGTTCCGTAATACCCTGACAAGCCCTGTTGCTCAGTGAGTTTCTTCAAACCCCCAAAATCAACCAGCTTTATGGTCTGCCCCGATGAATCCAGCATAATATTTTGTGGCTTCAAATCGCGGTGAACCCTATCCATTTTGTGCAGATACATCAACGCTTCGACGATCTCCAAACTGACTCGGATGGCACAGACGGGCCCCATCTCAAAACCAGGAACAGGTTTAACTTTTGACAGGACATCATAAAGGTTACCGCCTTCCAGATACTCTGAAATAACGGCCACAAGACGAACACAGCCAATGTCTGAATCAGGCACCTGATCAATATTTCTGACAGCCCCATAATATCCTGTTTTCATATCCTGAATGACAACCGCATGCACCTTCATAAGGTTGGGGTGATCAAGCCCCAACCCCAAAGCCTCACCTGAGCTTTTGGACAATGCTTGTCTCTGGTTCATTATCAGTTTCACAGCAAACGGATTTTTCGAAGGGTCTTGATACAAGCTCACAGAACCAAAATGCCCTTTATCAATGGGTTTATCCGGTTCCAGTTTGAAGAGAAGTGATAAGGCTTTATCAACAGAAAAGGCTCGACAACGAGCATCCCAACCAGCAACAGGCTTGAGTTCAGCAGGTTGCTTCAGGACAACTGTCTTTCTCCCAGCAACAGATACGCCTGGGGTTGGAGCTTTGACTGCTGATTCTGGAAGGCTTTTCCTCTTTAAATCTGCAGGTGTTGCTTTAGAAGGCGATTTTGATGCTGAAACTTTTTCGGTCGGAGCAGGCTGAACGTGATTACCTGCCTTCGGAAAACGAATTGCCAGATTCATTGCCCCTATCCTATGTATTCCTCCACAGGTATTTGGACAATAGAAGGTGAGAAATATTCAGAACAGAATGGACAGCAGGACTAACTGTTTATGGCTAGGAGGCTGACCGAGAATAGCGTCCGAGCATAAAATTCAGTAGAACGAGTCAGCTTTTTCACTGAATTTGTGCGAATAGTTGACCTATTTAAGCAAATTCAGTGGAAAAGATGGCCGTTCTTTCTGGATTTTAGGCCGGGCTGTCTATTCTCGGTCAGCCTCCTAGTAGAGCTGCTTACCAAAAGCGCAAGAACTTAATGTCGCCCAAATACAGCATTTAACATAAAAATATGACTGTTTTTTGCGGATTAACCAATTAACTGATACCATATCAAATATACTATTTTATACTGAAAGTAAAAATGCTTATAGATTTTTATGTACAAAACTTTGCTTCATTCAACTCCAAACAAGAGTTAAGCATGATTGCATCCACCTCTACTAAAGAGGGTTACAATCTTGAAAACATCAAGAGTGTAGATGCATTTGGCATTAAAAGTGTACTTAAAAGTGCTGCTCTATTTGGAGCAAATGCATCGGGAAAATCTAACTTAGCGAATGCATTAGCTTCTTTTAAATCAATAATTCTTGGTTCCCTTGAGTCCATAAGCGAAAAAACCATTGATTCCGCAGTGCCTTTTCTTCTCAAAGAGAATGCATTCGATCAGCCAACAGAATTTGAAGTCACTTTTCTATCAAATGAAAACATGTACCGCTACGGCATTTCTATCAAGGAAGGAGAAATCGTAGAAGAGTGGCTGTACTGGACAAAGAATGTAAGAGAAACCTTATTGTTTCACAGAGAGAAGCAAACAGTTTCTTTTAATCAAAGGTCTTTTCCTGAAGCAAAATTTTTTGTAAAAAGAGAAGGCGAGTTATGGAATATAGAAAAAACAAAACCATTTATTCCCTTTATTTCAGTTTTATCTCAATTTGATGGTGAAAAATCAGTCACTGTTACAGAGTGGTTTAGTAAATTAAATGTTATTTCCGGCTTAACTAACTCTCAATTTAAACTATTTACAACAGAGTTATTCGAAGAAGACTTAAGATTCAAGGACTGGGCACTGAAAGTCCTAGACTCACTTCAAATTAATGGCATAGAAGTAAGTGAAGTTGAGAACAAAACTGCTTTTCCAAACGGAAAAAACAAACTAAAAGATACTGACCTAAACAATGCACTGAATGCTACCCAAGGTTTCTTGGGAAAAAACAAAATCAAAGAAAAAAGAATTGAAATCATAAAAAAAGACAGTAAAACAGGACGTCTTTTTACCTTCCCCTTATCTCTTGAATCAGAAGGAACAAAAAAATTAATACACCTTCTCGGGCCTCTTTACGAAGCAATAAAAAAAGAAGAAATTTTGATCATTGATGAGTTTGACAACAAATTCCATACTCTTCTATGCAAGTATTTCATAAAGCTCTATAACAGGAGCAATAGTGGCAATAGTCAATTAATATTGACATGTCATGATACAAATCTTCTAGATAAAGATTTATTCAGGAGAGATCAGATTTGGTTCGTAGAAAAGAACGATAACCACGAAAGCGAGATATACTCTCTAGTTGAATACAAAGAACACTACACAAGAAAAGATAGTAGTTATAGTAAAGATTATTTAGCTGGAAAGTATGGTGCTATTCCTCTATTTTCATCCCTTAGTGATCTTGGAGAAATTCTTAATGGTCAGGGATAGAGGTAGAAAATCTCAACGCTCTAGAAGAGAAAACACAAGAGATGAGAGAAAGATAGTTCAGATACGAGAACTATTGACCTTTAGCTTTAAATATTTAGATCAAACTCAACCATCTAGAAAATGTGAATCAATAGAGCTTTGGGAGGAAAAAAAGCTACTTAAAGCCCTGTTTTCAAGAGTCATTGACCTCTCAAAATTAACGCGAGAAGAGGCAGTTCAACAACAGCAAATTAAGATCTATGGAGACTTTCCTCCAGACAACAAAACATCTTTTTTTCACCCAAAACATGTTGATCAAAATGTTCCTTGGGCTGCAATTGAAGGCATTGGAGGAAAACCAAGAATTGCTGGCTTTATCTCAGAGAGCACTTTCTATGTTATCTTTCTAGACAGCGAGCATCAATTTTGGCATTCAGACAAGAAAAATACCTAACATAAATCCACAGACTGTGCTGAGAGCGCTATCTGTGGATTTAATACCAAGCATGTCTTTTCAATTCCTTTAAAACAGACGGTTCAAACCATCCAGAGCAGCCACACGGTAAGCTTCTGCCATCGTAGGATAGTTAAAGGTGGTATTCAGGAAATAGCGGATATTATTGGCTTCCCCCTTCTGGGACATAACCGCCTGTCCGATATGCACAATCTCAGAGGCCTGGTCACCAAAACAGTGAATCCCCAGCACTTCTCCCGTGTCGCGATGGAACAGGATTTTCAGCATGCCTACCGTTTCGCCGGTAATCTGGGCTCGAGCCAGCCTGGAGAAAAATGCCTTACCCACTTCATAGGGAACCGCTGCAGCCGTGAGTTCTTCTTCGGTTTTACCCAGCGAACTGATTTCCGGAATGGTATAAATCCCAGTGGGCACTTCGTTTACAAAACGCCACTGACCGGTATTTTCCATGTTACCTGATGCGGACCGGCCCTGATCGTAGGCCGCACTGGCCAGACTCGGCCAGCCAATGACATCACCCGCCGCATAAATATGGTCGATCTCAGTCTGATAGTTTTCATTAACAGATAACTGACCACGGCTGTTGGGTTTCAGACCAATCAGCTCCATGCCCATATCCTGGGTATTACCGGTACGACCATTCGCCCACAGGAGAATATCAGCTTTCAACTTCTTGCCCGATTTCAGATGCATGACTACACCATCATCCAGCATTTCAACTTTCTGATATTCTTCATTATGTCGAAGAATAACGTTCATTTTTCGCAACTGGTAACCCAGTGCATCGGAAATTTCTTTATCCAGAAAAGAGAGCAGTCGATCACGGGTATCGACCAGATCCACCAGCACACCCAGACCAGAGAAAATAGAGGCATACTCCGAACCTATAACCCCTGCTCCATAAATGATCATCCTGCGTGGAGTCGTGGTCAGCTGAAGAATGGAATCACTGTCGTAAACCCGGGGATGACGGAAATTAACATCAGCAGGTTGATAAGGACGAGAGCCAGTGGCTATCAGGACATTATCCCCATGGAGCTTTTCAACATGGCCATTTTCCTGTTGAACCTCAACAGTGTGCTCATCAAGAAAAGAAGCATGGCCAAAATAGAGATCAATCCGGTTACGGGCATAATACATGGTGCGAGACTGCACTTGTTTCTGAATAACACGCTCAGCGGTTTTCAAAACCTTGGGAAAACTGAACCAGCGAGGCTCACCAATCTCACGGAACATGGGATTGGTATTGAAGTCCATGATTTGCTTGACTGAGTGTCGCAGAGCCTTGGAAGGTATAGTCCCCAGATGGGTACAGTTTCCCCCTACAAAAGCATTTTGCTCAACCACTGCTACTTTTTTGCCCAGCTTGACAGCATTCATTGCTGCCCCTTCGCCAGCTGGACCGGAACCCAGCACAACCAGGTCGTATTGACTTACGCCCATCCTTTAACCCCTCAAAGCGGTCCAGGGAGCATTGCAAACAGGTCATGAACTGCGTACGCAGAGATCCATGATACTGCAACGCTTCCTTATCTTTCTTAATCTTCTTAACGTTCAGTACAGAGACGATCGGTCTTCTGTACTCAGAAACTCCGGTTTTGCCGGATGTTATTATAAGTCAGGCACCTGCCCTTTAGAGAATCAAGGCGTGGCGAGAAGCTCTGCAAGCCGGGGCTGAAGCCGATATCAAGCTTTGTTAACAGCCTTGTCCGCTGTTGCATCGTAAAACAGATGATCCATGTTCTTGTGCTGAGCTTCGGAGAAAGGATCGTTTTTATCCCCTCCTCCACAGATCATACACCCGTCTTTGAGACCCAGAGTGCTCAAGCCTCCGCAGGAACCCTTGATGGGCTTATTGGCAACAATGACGCCAATGGCCATCAAGGCAATCAGTCCCAGAAAGGTTCCAAATGTAATCAGCATCAATGTCATGATATTGCCCTCCTGACTAAATGCCTGTAGCGAAATATGAAATTGCTGAAAGCCTGAGAAGACTGCATTTTCATAGTAATAAGTACGTTGTCGTTTTCAAAGGTGAGGCCCTTCATGGCCCTCACCGTCACTCAATGTTCTTTTGGCAGATAAGGTTTGAAAGCGTCACTGTTAACGGTTCCGAACCCCTTATCTGTATGATAGGTGAAATGGGCTGCGATTCCTTCTCTGTTAGCCAGCTTCAGACCTTCTTTGTCACCCAGCACCATAAACAGAGTGGCCAATGCATCGGCTTCTGCCACATTATCATGAATCACTGCCACTTCCGCCAGACGTCCAATTTCTGGATGCCCGGTTTTGGGATTAATCGTATGGGAGTATTTCTGGCCATCCACTTCAAAGTAATTCAAGTAATCACCCGACGTGGCCATAGCCTTGTTCTGCAGTGCGACGATCAGTGCAGGCTGGCTGCCTGTCATGGCTGGACCGCGAATACCCAGTTTCCAGGCAGAGCCATCCGGCTTTGGGTCACCTACTTTAACTTCGCCACCGATTTCAACCAGGTAGCTCTTGATGCCTTCTGACTCCAGCAAAAATGCTACTTTGTCGACGCCAAAACCCTTGGCAATGGAACTGAGATCGACAAATACGTCTTTGGTGCGAGTCAGCTGATCGTTTCTGGTATCTGCAATAATCGCCTGATAGCCCACTTTGGCACGAGCTTCAGCGATCTCTTTATCCGAAGGGAGTTCAGCAGGATGATTTTTCATCATCCACTCAATAAATTCAGGGGCTTTCTTGTCGCTGGCTTCAGAAGGTTCTGCCGTGTGGTCGGCAGGCTGCTTGTCTGCATCAGAAGGACCAAAGCCCCAAAGATTAACCAGCGGGCCAACGGTTACATCGTAAGCGCCATCGGATAAACGAGAAATCACCAGACTTCTTTCAACCAGGTCCACCAGCTCATCAGAGGCTTTGAAGGGTTTTCCGATTTCAGACCGGTTAAACTGCATCAGTTCGGAATCATTACGATAGGTCGACATACTGTCGTTAACTGCTTCCAGTAACGCATCAACCTGCTGTTTTACATCGTCGACAGAATGGGAAAAAGGGGGAGAAGCGTAGGTAATACTGTAAGTGGTGCCCATGGTTTCGCCCTGAATATGTTTCAGGGTCGGGCGCATGCTCAATGCATAAAAGCCTGCAGCCAGTAAGATTAAGCCGATCACCAGGGACCGCTTGTAGGATTTGGACAACAACCTGCTCTCTCCCGCAGAAGCTGGAAATACCTGTCTGGCATTTCCAGGGTTCGTTCAAGGGCGCAGAGTGTATCACCGAGAGAGGTAGATCGTCATCCGTACAGAACACGAGTTCGATGTTTCCTTACCGGTTAAAGCTCCACCTTTTCAGGTGGGAGTGCCGGATCAACAGCGTCCTTTTCATCCAGCACCTGAGTCGCGAAGGAATGGAAGTATTTCAAACCGGTTAATGGGAAGTTCAGCCGAAAAAAGGTCAATCAGGCTGTAATCCAGAGAATGACGGCGTCCTCTTCACTAAGTGAAACCAGAGCATGCCCCATCTCGGCATCATAGTAAGCGCTGTCTCCCTCCTCCAGCGCCACCGGCTGGTAGAATTCGGTATAAAGCATGACCTGACCACTGAGTACCAACAAAAACTCCTCTCCCTCATGCCTTACCCAATCCTGATAATCCTCAAAAGAACGGGCAAAAACAGTGGTCCTGTAAGGCACCATTTTCTTACCCGATAACTCTGCTGCCAGTAATTCATGCTCATAGGTGGTGGTAGGATGAAGTCGCCCCTGTCCCTTGCGAGTAATATCCCGACGTCCGCTGGCGGCTTTTTTTTCCTCGGGCTGGGTAAATAACTGGGGAATATCAATACCCAAACCATTGACCAGTTTGGTCACTGCGGTAAAGGTCGGAGAAATCTGTTCGTTCTCTATCTTTGAGAGAGTAGATCGAGCCAGGCCGGTTCTCTGGCTGGCTTCTTCCAGTGTCAGATTCTGGCTCAGTCGGATTTCACGAACCCTCTGGCCCAACTGCAAAGGCTCAACGGCCGCTTCCCTGTGACTTCGGGTGATAACGACCGATTGCTTTTCCTTCTTTAAAAAGTGTGCCTGCTCTGACATTTCCTGCTCTGACATTTATAGTTATCTCGACATCCTGATAGCCTCGATACTATATAAGCTCCCCGGAAAAAGAAAGCGATGACTCTTACCGTCATTTCGGCTTGACCCACTACATTAGATAATTCTAATATAGCCACCATGAAAGATTTTGAAACGATGCAATCCAGTGCTGAAGAAGCGGCAAGATTGTTGAAAGTACTGGCAAATCCTAACCGTCTTATGACGGTCTGCATGCTGTTGGAAGCCGAGCTTTCAGTTGGCCAGCTTAACCAGGAACTGCCTCTTTCTCAGTCTGCGCTGTCGCAACATCTGGCTGTTTTGCGAGAAGAAGGACTGGTGGCCACCCGAAAAGAGGCACAAGTCGTTTACTATCGACTGGCAAAACCCGAAGTCAAAAAAATTCTTGCGGTGCTTTATGAGCTGTATTGCCAGTAACTGAATGCAAAGACTCTGCAGAGAGTCTTTTTTTAGCCTTATTATATTAGATATATCTAATTTAGATTTTTCTTATAAGAGAATTTCCCATGTCTGTAAACTGGATTTCACCAGAACAGTTCTCTGAGCTGAAACAAACCCTTAAAAACGACATTCTCTGCCTCGATATCCGCAGTGAACAAGAGCATCAGCAGTCTCATATTCCTGGTAGCTGTTTAGTGGCTCAACACAACATTGTTCGTTTACCTGTGGAGTCACTGCTTATTTATTGCCAGAGCGGTATACGAACTGAAAGACTCCAACAGGATCTTCAGAAACTGGAGAGTCAACAGATTTACCTGCTGGAAGGAGGCCTTGACGCTTGGAAGGCAAAGGGCATGGAAACCCTTGGCAGCCAAAGTTCCGGTTTAAGCCTGCCAAGACAAGTACACTTGATTGCCGGATTATTGATTCTTGTTTTCAGCCTGCTCACTTTGACCATCAGTCCTTTATTCACAACAGGACAGATAATTGTCGGAAGTGGTCTGACTCTGGCGGGCCTGACAGGGTTCTGCGGTATGGCCAGACTCCTCTCTTTCGCGCCCTGGAACCGCGCTAAAAAGCCAGTCTCATGACGTCATTCCATTCTGCAATTATTGCTCTGCTCTGTTGTGTAGTCATCAGGAGAATAAACCTGTCCAACTGATCAATAATCTACAGATTTGTTATAAACCTTTGAAGGCGGCATTTTTACGGGAGAAAAATCTTATTTCAATAAAAAAATGCTGCTGTTTTTCTTGCCAGAAGTTTCCAATGATGCACATCCAGCGTTGTATTTACGCTTTTATTTCATTAAGTTAACCGTACCGTCAGGATAAGAAACCCTGAAACCACCCATCCTGACTGCTGACCATCTGACTGTATATACCCCCTATGAAGGGGCGTATAAAAAAAAGCTTTAAGCGACTTAAAAAAAACAACTAATTGGCGTGGAGTAAAGTTTCAAAATGGAAACATTAACCGAAATTATCGGTGCCATTAATGGCGTCGTGTGGGGGCCCACGATGCTGGTCCTCATTCTGGGGGTAGGGCTCTTCCTGATGCTGGGTCTGCGGTTAATGCCCCTCCTTAAACTGGGTACGGGCTTCAAGCTACTCTGGCAAGGCCGCAATACAAAACCCAATGAACAAAACTCAGGTGAGATCTCTCCTTTCCAGGCGCTGATGACAGCCCTTTCAGCCACCATCGGCACAGGTAACATTGCCGGCGTAGCTACAGCCGTATTTATGGGCGGACCTGGAGCCCTGTTCTGGATGTGGTGTACTGCCATGGTCGGTATGGCAACCAAATTCTCTGAAGCCGTACTGGCCGTAAAATTCCGCGAAGTAGACGAAAATGGCAACCATTATGGTGGCCCTATGTACTACATAAAGAATGGTCTGGGCTCACGCTGGGCATGGCTGGGGACCGCATTCGCTATTTTCGGTGCCATTGCTGGCTTTGGTATTGGTAACACAGTTCAATCCAACTCTGTGGCTGACGTACTGCACAGTAACTTCGGTTTGCCTCCCCTGGCGACCGGTCTGGTTCTGATGACTCTGGTCGGCGCTGTGCTTATTGGCGGCATCCGTCGTATTGGAGCGGTAGCCAGCACCCTGGTTCCTCTGATGGCTATTGCTTATCTGTTTGCCGGGCTGGTCGTTCTGGGCATCAATGCTGACAAGATCCCTGAAGCCCTGAGTCTGGTATTCACCCACGCCTTTACGCCTACTGCAGCTGCCGGTGGCTTTGCTGGTGCAGCGGTCTGGGCAGCTATCCGGTTTGGTGTCGCTCGTGGCGTATTCTCTAACGAGGCGGGCCTGGGCTCAGCACCTATCGCTCATGCGGCGGCCAGAACCAATGACCCTGTTCGTCAGGGTATGATTGCTATGCTGGGCACTTTTCTGGATACCATTATCGTCTGCTCCATCACAGGTCTGGTGATCATTACTACCGGGGTCTGGACGTCAGGCGCGACCGGTGCAGCTCTGACTTCTGCTGCCTTTGCGGAAGCCCTTCCCGGTGTAGGTAATTACATTGTGGCGGTTTCTCTGGCCATTTTTGCTTTCACGACTATTCTGGGCTGGAGTTTCTACGGCGAGCGCTGTGTCGTTTTTCTGATGGGACCAAGAGCAGTGAAAGCTTACCGCTTGTTATGGATCCTTGCCGTTCCGGTCGGTGCGACTGTGAGCCTGGACTTCATCTGGCTGGTAGCAGATACCCTGAACGCCATGATGGCTCTTCCAAACCTGATTGCTCTGGTACTGCTCAGCCCGGTTGTCTTTAAACTGGTGCGTGAATACTTCAGCAGACAAGCCGAAGCGGAGCAGACAAAAACAGTTTCTGACTAAACACTGACTCGCGCAAAACTGGCCAGAGATAAACGACTGGCCAGTCCTTTTAAAGGTGTAAACAGCTCAGTCGTCTGTTTGCACCTTTTCTCCCCAAACCCTCATTATTTGTCCTCTTCAATCCTTTCCCAATTCCGAACAAAATCCTATAGCGCCAAAAAGCTCATTCTCAGGATGTCGAATTCTCAATTAAAACATAAACTCCGTTCACCCTGAGCCTGTCGAAGGGTAATGACTCTGGGCTTCGACAGGCTCAGCCCGCACGGGGCCTGGTCAAACAAGACATTATTTCCAGCCTAATCCTTATTTATCGAATCATCCGTAAAAAAGCTCTACTCACCTGCCCTGTCACTGCTACTTTTTTAGCACCGCCATTCGTTTCAGCTACCGGTCAGGAGTCGCATTTACGGCCAGTGAAGGTGTAAAAAACCATCGAATGCCTGACAAGGAATATCAGGAGAACTTTTCTGATATCAAGCCGCCATTATCGTCTTATCAGGCCAACTGATTGAAACACCAAAACACGTAGTCATTCCCGCCAACCGTATCTAATCATACTTTCTGACTCATTGATCATGCACCCTTGGCAACTGCTCCTTCATTGCCCTACCTCCTGCATTCATGCAGACTGCGTTGCAACTCTAGTCACATAGCTGGCTATGCTCCCGCCGTTACGCCTTGCAGGACACCTGCCCAATAAGCCGGAAATATTCGATTCCATAGGGCTGGGTACATAGCTGGCTATAGCGAGGAATTCCAATACTGGAATTGTGTTCAGCTTGCCAGCGCAATAGCGTAGTTAGGCTATGCGATGGGTATTAATAACTGGGCGGAGCATATACTCTGTCCGGATGAAATCGGGACCTGCAGGAATCAGTCCCACTCTGCTGTTCTTTCTTTGAGAGGTTCTGCATATCTTCATGGGTAAGAAAGTCATATTCGCAACAAGCCTCATAGACACCCAGTGATGCGCCATAAAGCCCCCCCACAATAGAAGCAGAAAGAGAGGGAGCATAGGCAATTTTCTCGCCTACGTAAGTCAGGTTCTCAGGTGACAAGAAACGGATAGCCCTGGCAGCCAGTGATTTCTCCGGAGGTTTCGAGGCCGCTTCAGGAAAAGCTTTATGAAGACCGCCAATCAATAATCGACTCAGCTTATCACCCAGCCTGTTTCCCATAGTCGTTACAGAGCGCCCGAATGCATGAGCTTTACTTACAGAAGCCATTGCAGCAATAAAAAGCGTTTCTAAAACGGTCTTTCTGGAAACAGTTGGCAGCAGGAATTTCATAAATTCTCCTCCTGAATTTCCCCTTTTAATTAAACAGGCACCCTGCTTAACATCCCTATCAAAGAATTTTCATCCGGCTCTGAAATTATTATGAATCAGTTAATTACTGTTATCTCTGACCAACCTGTCAGGGATAATGACTCACGAGTCATTCAATTCGTTCTATACGGGCGGTCGATTGCACTTATTGTATTAATCCAGCATTGCTTGAATCCAGCGTCACTTAGCCCAGAGACACCGCTAAACCTACACTCTCCCTTTCATTAATTCTGCCCCCGCTGCCGCCGACTTTTCAGAATTTTCTACTATTTCCTGGCTTTTCTTTAACTCATCAGAAGACAGCGACAATACACCAATTCGCTCACAGTTTTTCAAATGCTGCTTACGCCGCTGTACTTCATCTGGAAAATCCTTTAACGATGGCAGCGCTGTTATAACCAGCAGCTCAATCGTAGTTGCAAAAGTCCTGCTTCCTGGGTCGGTAAAGGAAAAACTGGCATTTTTGATGCCTTCCCAACTTAATGAAGCACCTGAAAAGAGACAGTCTTTTAGCTTACTCCCCTCAAAACTCATAGTTTGCCAGCCAAGATGAGAAAAATCACAGCGCTCAAACTCAACATTTTTAAAACTGTCATAGCCTTTCAGCAACTGTCCCTGACTGATATTGAGCGTCACTCCACTACTGAAGTTGATGCCTTTCAAGCAAGCTCCCTGTTTAAGGTCAACACCCATAAGACTCTGGAGTCTTCCCTGTTTAAGGTTCGGATTTATCTGGTTCAACATGTCATGCTGTGATTGATCGACCCCCTCCATTAAAGATTGCCGGCAGGCTGCTGCAAGATCGGAACCATTTTTTCTTCTTAATACAGAATTGTGATGCAGTTTAAACTCTCTTTCTGTAGTAACAGAGCTGGAATCTATATCCTCTTCTTTAGCATCCAGAAAATCGAACTTTCCAACGATATCAGTCATCGCCATACAAAGCGCAAAATAAGAAGGGTCTGCAGTGACCGCTTTAAAATTATGAAGCTCTTCACTAGACGGTGATGAAGACGAAAGCAGTTTTTCACTGCTTTCCAGCCCCTTTTTCAGAGCGTTAACCATCACCTCTCTTTCATGAAACGAGAATAATTCCGGCATTTCCAAAGTAGCCGGAGGATAACCATGAGCCAGCAGGAGATATTGAAGCAATAATGTGAAGGTCCTTCCATTGACACTGGCAAAAGGATGAACAAGTTCCAACTTGGCAATACTGCAAGACACCGCCCTGAAAAAGTCCTCTTCTACCAAATCACTATTCATAGCCAAATTAAGGCGGTGCAAAATATCTGAGATACAATCCTTTATGAACTCTCCACATAATGTTTGGGATTTTATATGGGCAGCAACATTCTTTCTGACAGATTCAGAGACCTTATTCAAAGCCTTTTCTCTTCTTTCTAATACTTTTTTACTATCACCTTTGGAGCTTGAGCCCAACAAATCATCGTAAAATGCTTTAAGAGGTCCTGGGTACTTCATGAGCAGTACACGAAAACAGCTATGAAACACCACTGGATTATCCTGATGTTTGATGAGTACCTCTATTTCTTGAGCAGTGATCGGAATATAGATATTTCCTTTCTCCCCATGGAGCCTCAACTGAAACTTGGCTTTTTTCATAGCATCCTGCTCGCCATACCAGTTACACTGCCCCTTGTGGATCACCTCAGCCTCTTTAAGACCTGCAGGATCAAAAAGCTGAATCTCATTATGTTTTTCATGACACAAAGGGACCAGATAAAACGCGCCTTGCTCAGAAATATAATGACCCGCATTAGCTCGTTCAAGATGAGCAGCAACGATGCTGTGCAATGTCAATAAAAATTCATGCGTGATAACAGGAGGTTCTCCTGCCTTCAGTGATTTCAATGAGTTGACAATGAATGTCCAGCCAGCCATCAGGTTTTTCAAACAACCAGGTTCACGTTTTTCATAAGCCTCTACACCTTTCTCCCGGGACAACAAGCAACCATCCACTAGCAACCTTGGTAGTTCTGTGGTCGGAAATTTTTTCAGCCGCTCAAGGCCGGTCTTCGGATTTGATGTAACTCTATTAATTGGCGCTACCTTACGATGAGACACCAACGTAGCTTCCCGCTTATAAGGCTTACTTGTGTCTGAACAATCGCTATTTCCAGTAAAGTCTGACGACTCTGCATGAAAAGCAGGAGCGCCAGAATAGATACCACTGATCATCGTTTAAGCTCCTTTTCATAGAGGATTAATTGAACCTGCATATATTACTGAGTGCTATAAAGACTATTTACACTCTTAATTCATAGAGAAGTTAACACGGAGATAGTTCATTCTTTGTTAGATACTCTGACAAAGAATGACAGGCAGGGTGCCAGAGCGCTGATACCCCTGAGTGGCCAATCAAGGCATTGTTTAAGACGGATCGCAGGCAAAATTCAAACCCAATCTCACCCCATTATTGTGAAAGGTGTTATAGAAGATGTTGTAGTGGAGATGGATGGTGGAGATGGATGGAGAACATATCAAAAATGGACAATTGCATTAAAATGGAGAAGTTCTGGCTCAAACAAATTCCAGATAAGAACCTGCCTGAATAAGAATGCCCTTCCCTAACCCATTTGTTTCCTATTGGAAACAAATGGGTTGATGTGAAACCTGCAGATTTGTTACTCTTCGAATACCCTGAATGCAGGTTGAACTTTACTCAAATCTTTTAATTCAGGAGGCTTATCCAGGAAAAACATCGGTTCCTGTCCGCCCAGGGATGAATCTCAAGACAGCAGTACCGATAAAAGCCTAAGGCATATGCGGTTTTTATGAGATAAGAATACAGACGGAGCCATATCATGGGACTGAGCATTTTCAACCTCTTTAAAATTGGAATCGGACCTTCGTCTTCTCACACGGTGGGCCCCATGGTGGCCGCCAATCGCTTTCTGGATGAACTCCAAACGAACACACAGTTTGATCAGGTTCAGCGGGTGAAAGCCGACCTTTATGGGTCATTGGCTATGACCGGAGAAGGGCATGCCACCGATGTTGCAGTGCTGCTGGGACTGATGGGAGAACAGCCTGACAGCGTTGATCCTGACAAAGTCACAGACTATATAAGACATATAAAATCCCACCAGCGGCTAAAACTGGGAGGGGTCAGAAACATCCCCTTTCATTGCGAATCCGACCTTCTTTTTCATTTTGGTAACTCTCTGCCCAACCATCCCAACGGCATGTCATTGACTGCTCTGGATGCTCAGGGCCAGACACTCTATAAAAACCAATACTACTCGGTCGGTGGTGGTTTTGTGCTAAACGAGCAGGAAGCCTCTTCCAGTCAGTCCACCAGCCATCAGTCTGCCCCTATTCCCTACCCGTTTGAAAATGCCCAGGATTTACTGGATCAGGGGAATCAAAACAGTCTCTCCATTGCTGAACTGGTGCTGGAAAACGAAAAGCACCTCAATTACAGCCAGGATATTCCCGGAGACCTGATGGCTATCTGGCAGGTTATGGATCAGTGCATCCAACGAGGCTGCCAGCAGACCGGCACATTGCCTGGCGGGCTTGATGTACAGCGTCGGGCCTGTGACATGCACACACGCCTGATTAATAAACCGAAAGAGCAGCGAGATGATCTGGAAAGCATGGACTGGGTCAGCCTTTTTGCCCTGGCTGTGAATGAAGAAAACGCCGCTGGAGGCCGGGTTGTAACAGCCCCGACTAACGGTGCAGCAGGCGTTATTCCAGCGGTTCTGGCCTATTACGATCGTTTTATTCCTGGCAGTTCGGATCAGGGTATCCAGGCTTTTCTGGCCACCGCAGCGGCGATTGGCATGCTTTATAAAAAAAATGCTTCCATTTCAGCCGCAGAAGTCGGCTGTCAGGGCGAAATAGGCGTAGCCTGCTCAATGGCAGCAGGTGCACTCTGTGCTGTTCTGGGTGGCAGTAACGAACAAATTGAAAATGCCGCAGAAATTGGCATGGAGCATAACCTCGGACTGACCTGCGATCCGGTCGGAGGGCTGGTTCAGGTGCCGTGCATAGAACGAAATACCATGGGAGCCGTCAAAGCCATCAATGCGGCAAGACTGGCTCTACAGGGAACAGGCCAGCACAGGGTATCACTGGACAGCGTGATAGAGACCATGCATCAGACGGGCCTGGACATGCAGGACAAGTATAAAGAAACCGCCACCGGCGGACTGGCAGTTAATGTAGTCATGTGCTGAGCCCATGACTACATTAACTGCCAATAAAATCAAAAATAACCAGCACTCACCCCCCGGGCACTTCCGTATACACGGACTATCCATGGGAGCATGAGCCGAAACGTACGGTTCAAAGCTGTTTTTAGACCATCATATGGCTGTCTCATCCACCGATAGCCGGCAGAGAAAGGTAGAAACATGGCTGTTGATAAACAGGCACTCAGCGCTCTGGAACAGGGCAACGCATTTACCGGTCGTCACATTGGCCCGGATCATGCCCAGCAGCAGGCGATGCTGTCCGAACTGAAACTGGAATCATTGTCTGAGCTCATTGAACAGACGGTTCCAAAATCCATTCGTTCACTCGCTGTTTCAGGCGAAAGCACTCTGAATATCGAAGCAGGTAAGACAGAAGTTCAGGCTCTGGAATACCTTCGTGCTCTGGCCGACCAGAATCAGGTGAACAAATCTTATCTGGGTATGGGCTATTACAACACCCACGTTCCCAACGTCATTCTCAGAAACGTACTGGAAAATCCGGGCTGGTACACAGCATACACGCCCTATCAGCCAGAAATCTCTCAGGGCCGCCTTGAAGCCCTGCTGAACTTCCAGCAGATGGTTATGGATCTGACGGGCATGGAAGTAGCTAATGCCTCTCTGCTGGATGAAGCCACCGCTGCTGCAGAAGCCATGGCACTCTTTTACAGAACCGGGGGCCGTCGCTCAAACCATAGTAAGCATCAGGTATTCTTTGTTGCTGACGATGTGCACCCACAAACCATCGACGTTATCAAGACCCGTGCTGAGCACATGGGTATCCAGGTAGAAGTAGGCAACCCCAATACCGACCTGGAAAAGCACGATATCTTCGGTGTCCAGCTGCAATACCCTGGCACCTACGGCCAGATCACTGATATTGCCAGCATCGTCAGCAAAGCCAAAGAACAAAAAGCCATGGTGTCCGTCGCAACAGACCTGATGGCTCTGATGCTATTGAAATCACCGGGTGAACTGGGTGCTGATATTGCCCTGGGCAGCAGCCAGCGTTTTGGTGTTCCCATGGGCTTTGGCGGGCCACACGCAGCGTTTTTTGCTGCCAGTGAAAAGTTGAAGCGTTCTATCCCCGGACGCATTATTGGTGTTTCCATCGACAGTCGAGGCAACCAGGCCTACCGCATGGCGATGCAGACCCGTGAACAACACATCCGTCGTGAAAAAGCGACGTCCAACATTTGCACTGCCCAGGCACTGCTGGCCAACATGGCTGCTTTTTATGCGGTTTATCATGGACCACAGGGTCTGAAGACGATTGCCGAACGCATTCATCGCCTGACCACCATTCTGCAGAAAGGTCTGACGACTCTGGGCGTTCAGTGCAACAACACCTACTTTGACACACTGACCCTGAAAGTGGGCAGCCAGCAGGAAGCTATTTATAACCGCGCCATTGAAGCCGGCTGTAACCTGCGTCGCATCAGCTTCGATCAGCTGGGTATCAGCATTGACGAAACCACCACTGCTGAAGATATCACACAGCTGTTCAATGTTATTCTGGGACAGGGTCAAGATCTGGATATCCAGACCATAGACAGTCAGATCACGGTTTCCGGCATTAAAGAAAATCATCGTCGTACAGATGCCGTACTGACTCACCCGACCTTCAATAGCTATCATTCTGAAACCGATATGCTGCGTTATCTGAAGCGTCTGGAAAATAAAGATTACTCTCTGACCCACGGCATGATTCCGTTGGGCTCCTGCACCATGAAACTGAACGCCACGGCGGAGATGCTGCCGGTTTCCTGGCCTGAATTCGCCAACATTCACCCATTTGCTCCAAGAGATCAGGTCAAGGGTTACATGACCATGATCAATGAACTGGAAGCAGCACTGGAAGAGATCACTGGCTATGACAAGATCTCCATGCAACCCAACTCAGGTGCCCAGGGTGAGTACGCAGGCCTGCTGGCCATCCGCAACTACCAGGAAGCCAATGACCAGGCCCATAGAAACATCTGTCTGATTCCCTCTTCTGCTCATGGTACCAATCCTGCTTCTGCGGCCATGGTCGGTATGAAAGTGGTCGTCGTTGACTGTGATGAAAACGGTAACGTAGATGTTGAAGATCTGTTGGCCAAAGCAGAAAAACACAGTGAGAACCTGTCTTGCCTGATGGTCACCTACCCTTCCACCCACGGTGTTTATGAAGAAGAGATAGGCAATATCTGCGATATAGTTCATCAGCACGGTGGCCAGGTCTATATGGATGGTGCCAACATGAACGCTCTGGTTGGTATTGCCAAGCCCGGTAAGTTCGGCTCCGACGTCTCTCACCTGAACCTTCATAAAACCTTTGCCATCCCTCACGGTGGCGGTGGTCCAGGCATGGGTCCTATCGGAGTAAGAAGTCATCTGGCGCCTTATTTGCCTAATCACAGTGTCAGCCCCATTGAAGGCAACCACGAAGGCATGGGCGCAGTGTCTGCTGCTCCTTTTGGCAGCTCTTCTATTCTGCCGATCAGCTATTTGTACATTGCCATGCTGGGACAGCAGGGCCTGCAAGAGTCCAGTGAAGTAGCCATACTCAACGCTAACTACATGGCCGAGAAACTCTCTTCACACTATGACGTACTGTATCGTGGACGTAACGATAAAGTGGCTCACGAGTGCATTATCGACATCCGTCCTATCAAGGAAGCCAGTGGCGTTACTGAAGAAGACATCGCCAAACGTCTGATGGATTATGGTTTCCATGCGCCTACCATGTCCTTCCCTGTGGCAGGGACGTTGATGATCGAGCCTACCGAATCAGAATCCAAAGATGAAATTGATCGTTTCGTCAGTGCCATGGTGGCTATCCGTGAAGAAGTTCGTAAGGTTCAGGAAGGTGAATGGCCTGCTGAAGATAACCCGCTATGCAATGCCCCGCACACTATGTCGGACCTGATCGACAGTGACTGGAGCCATCCCTACAGCCGTGAAGAAGCCGTCTTCCCGCTCAAGGCTGCCTTCCCGTTGAAAGGTTCTATTGCTTCCAAGTACTGGCCAACCGCTAACCGAATCGACAATGTCTACGGCGATCGAAACTTTATCTGCTCCTGCCCATCGATTGAAGACTATCGATAAGAAGACTATCGATAAGAAGACTATCGATAAGAAGACTATCGATAAGAAGACTATCGAGAAGAAGACTAACGTCGTCTGAAATCCAGCATTGAACCGGGGACGTTAACTCCCCGGTTTCTACACTATTTTCAGGGAGTGTCTGTAATGACCGAACTCAATAAAACACCACTGCACAGCCTGCACGTAGAGCTGGGCGCGAAAATGGTGCCTTTCGCAGGCTTCGATATGCCTGTTCAATACCCTCTGGGCGTTAAAGCTGAACACTTGCATACCCGTTCTAAAGCAGGTCTGTTCGATGTTTCCCATATGGGACAGATTCGTCTGACCGGAAACAACCCGGCCAAAGCGCTGGAAGCTCTGGTACCCGTAGACATTATTGATCTTCCTGAACGCAAACAACGCTATGCCCTGTTCACCAATGAACAGGGGGGTGTGATGGACGACCTGATGGTCACCAACGAAGGTAATAACAGCCTGTATGTTGTGGTGAACGCTGCCTGTAAGGATCAGGACATTGCTCACATGCAGGCTCTCTTGCCTGAAGACGTGATACTCGAAGTTCTGGATGATCGTGCACTGGTTGCTATCCAGGGTCCGGAAGCCAAAACAGTTATGGCACGTCTGGCACCTGAAACTGAGAAGATGGTGTTTATGGACTCTGTCCATATGACCATTGAAGGCGTGGAAGTCTACATTAGCCGTTCTGGTTATACCGGTGAAGACGGTTTTGAAATTTCTATTCCACAAGCAGATGCTGACACATTCTGTCGTATGCTGCTGGACCAGCCAGAAGTAGAATTCATTGGCCTGGGCGCCCGTGACTCGCTGCGTCTGGAAAGTGGACTGTGCCTCTACGGCCACGACCTGGACACAGAAACTACGCCTATCGAAAGCAGCCTGATCTGGGCCATCAGCAAGAACCGCCGCAACGGTGGTGAGCGCGCTGGCGGATTCCCGGGCGCAGACAAGATCCTGAGCCAGATAGAAAACAAGGACTTCTCACGCAAACGTGTAGGTTTGATGGGCAGCAGCCGGGCACCGGTTCGTGAAGGGACTGAAGTTGTTAATGCCGAAGGCGAAAAGATCGGTGTTGTCACTTCCGGTACTTTTGGACCCACCATCGGTGCACCCGTAGCCATGGCATATGTATCTGTTGAGTATGCAGCTCTGGAAACAGAAGTATTCGCACTGGTACGAGGCAAGAAACTGCCTATGACGGTGAGTCGCATGCCGTTCATTGAACAGCGTTACTATCGCGGTTGATCCAGTGAAAGAAAGCCCGGTTTCCTGGGCTTTCTTGACTATGAAAATCTTCCCGACTTAAACGTTATCAGGCAATTTCATCCATTGTTGATCCTCTATTCCTCCAAGGAAGTACGCCTTGATGACACTATTTTCCAGGCTCTCCTGATCCAGTCCATTTGCATAACGACTGTCTCCTGCATTCTTCTGCCCTTCCTTACCCACGGCTTTTACATAAGGGTGATGAAAACCTGTTTCCACTTTTTCAATCATGGGTAAATAAAGATGGCTCAAACGACATTGTGGGTACTGTTGTCTGATTGCACGGTAAATCTTGATCCCTTCATGATCAAGATCCCCCCAGAAATACAGTTTCGGATGATCTAACAATGTCAGAAGATCCTGCTCGGCCCCTCCTCTGGAAATACCCACAACTGACTTTCTGTTTTCAATGACCTGAAGCCAGCCCAGTCCATAGCCAAAGGTGCTTACTAATCCAATTCTTTCATGTAAACCCAGCTCTATACAGGCCTCAAAACTTTGGGGATTTTCTATCAACAGCACTTGCTCCGGATGCTCCGGGCCCGCCGTCACCACATAGCTGATCGGTTTTCTGAACAGATCCGGATCAATACCAAACAACTGAAGGTTTCTTTTGCCCAAGGCTTCAAGCAGTTTTGATGAGCCCAAAAGATATCGGGCTGACGCTTCAAACGCCGTCATCTGATAAGCATCGGGCAAATCTGACTTTAGTGCGAGCAGCCCCTCAAACAGTGTCTGCATGTTCTCTTTAGACCAGTCTGACAGCACCCCGTGACAAGGAGCCAGTGCAGCGCCATCAGGACTATGGCTGAGAACTTCATACCAATACCGCTCTGTTAAAGGCTCTGTTGGCGTCACCAGACAGGATAATTTTCCAAAGCGGACATCATTCTGGGAAGAGATGATTTTATCTTCCTCAGCCAAGGCCTTCAGTATCGCCTCAATAACCAGAAGGCTCTCTATTCCAAGCGCTTTCTTAATCATATTGGGCGCTGAACTGGCATTGGTTTCTGTCCGCTTTTTTATAAACCAGTCAAGCACTCGCACTTTGTCTTCTTCAGAGAACATTACAACTACGCCTTCTCATGATCTACATGCAAATGGAACAGGCTGGTTTCCCCAGTATTTCGTCCGACAGAAGCCGGGCTGACCCGAACACCTTCCTTCACCGTGACATGACCTCCCTGCCCCTGAATACCGCCAATCACATTGCCCACCAGATAAGTCGGAAAAATGCCCGAATCATTCTCATAATTAGGGTTGTGAATCAGCCCCACCATCTGGAACCGACCACGGGTATTACGCAGGGACTCCAGTGAGTCCTCAATTAACTTCTTATGAGAAAGCTTACTGAAGAGACCGTCGAGAATGATGACCGACTCACTGGATTTCCGCTCTTGCCGGCGATACTGGCTGGGCACTGATTTCAGCTCTCGCTCAATGGCAAACTCAGACAGTTTTACTAACCACATCAGGGAAACGGCTTCACGCTGCCCCTCACTCATGTCCTCATTGAGGCTGAAAAGGTTACCGTGTGGACGAATAGCGTCGTGTTTCAGACGGATACTGATATGGGTAAAAAGTTGACGATAGATCTGACTGCGAAGATTCTGACTGAGTTCCTTGCGCTGTTTTTCTTCACTGCCAACAGGTAGATTCTGAGCTTTTCGAGTGCGAATCTGGCGCTGATTGTCTTCAATTTCTGCCAGTAGACTGCGAACCAGGTTTCTAATCCCTTCCTCGCTGACGATATCCGCCTGAATCACAAAATAAGCGTTATCTCCGGTAGAATGCTGAGCCACACGTTTCAGGATTTTGAGGTTATCCACCGAGTGCATAATAATGCTGGATAGCCGCTCATGAAGCTTATCTTCATAACCATTCATCGATTCCTGAAGTTCATCGAGAATACGGGTGCTGTGGTCGATTTGCTCATCCAGGGTACTGATCATACTGGCGAGCTCTTTTAAAGCGCTCTCGCCTGCTTCGTTCAAACCCGTTAGCCGGGTCTGCTCTGTAGCGTTAAACAGCTGTCGCTCACTATTCTTAATACGTCCGAGTACATCCCGGAAACCTTCTTCGTGTTCAGAATGTGCTTTTTCCTGCCGTTTAAGTTCACTGCTCAGCTCTTTGATGTTCTCAAGTTCCAGTTGTTCACCCAGAGCCAGAGAACAGTGACAGATCTGATCCCTCTCCATCACGTCTAACCGGCAGGCTTCCTGATACTGCTCTGCTTTTTCAAAAAGAGCCATTTCTTCCAGCTGCTCAAGGTCGGGAGCGGGCAGCTCTGCCAACATGGATTCACTGAAATGAGAAAGCTGCTTTAACCATCGCTCAGCGGTCTCATCTATCTGATGAATCGCTTTCAGTTGCTGAGGCTGTTCATCCTGAATTCTGCCGATCTCAGCATTTTTGTCGTCCTGTACGTCTCTGGCTCGATTGATATGACTTTTAAGATCTGCAATCTGTTTTTTCAGAGCCGCGGTACCGCCTTCGTCGCTGCGAGCATTCAGATAGGCCCGGATACGATCAAACTTCAAACTGGCACAGGCCTGTGCCTGCTCCAGCTGGTTTTCCAGTGATGTCTGAGTCGCCTCTGCCCTGTCCATAAACTCAGGGCCACCGTCCTGAAGGTATTTATCCAGTGAAGCTAACAGATCCGCTTCTCCTGGCTGATAAACATTATCCAGCTGAGCTTTTCGTTCTGTGATCTGCCTTTGATAGCTGTCCAGAGTTTCCTGACAATTCACCAGAGCTTCAGACAACTGTTGCTGCTTGATGGTTTGCAGCTCAATCTCAGCCTTTAATTCATCCAACCGCGCTTTACCGCCATCAATCAGGAATTGCTCTGCCTGATCCAGCTTGCGACGGTTTTCGCCACTGAGTTGACTTTCCAGCTCACTCAGCTGCTGCGTGAGCATATCCAGCTTTGACTGCAAATGGTTTAAAGAGTCCTTCAATACTTCGACCTGAGCATTACCGCCCAGTTCTAGAAATTGTTCCGCAGAACGAATCAGTTTGCGATTATCCGGAGCCAGCTGTTCCAGTAATACGCCCAGGCGGGAGCCCATTTTCTCCAGAGCCATCCGCTGAAGAGGCAACTCTTTCTCTGCCTGCGCTTCTACAGCTTCTACTGCCGACTTTGCCAGTCGCACGCTGTCAGACTCAGGATGGTAGAGCTCAAGCCCCTCATGAACATCCACCCGCTCAGCCTGAAAGCCTTCAAGCTTAGCCTTTAACTGCAGCTTCAGTTCCTCAATCAGTTTAGGGTTCAACAGAGCACGAACCGCCAGACTTTCATAGCCGATAACAGCGCCTAACAGCGATCCATTCTCTGCCACTACTTTATGCAGCGAATCCCTGGTAAAAACCGGTACCGGCTGGCGATTTTGGGTAAACAGTTCTGCCGCCTGTCTGGCCTCTTCAAGGGAGTTTAAAACAGGGGCAAACAATAGATTGTGAGCTTGTGCCAACCACTCAGACTTACGCTCGTCGTCGCCTTTAAGTAATTCTGCAATAACTTCGTGCAGAGGCTGATGCGCCATACTCTGTTCATTGAGAACACGGGCGCATTGAACTTCTGCAGCACTGGGGCTGATCGGATTGGTTTTTAAATCTTCCAGTTGTCGTTCAATATCGAGAATTCGGGACTGGATCTCTTCATGTTGCGTCAACAACCGAGGATAAGCCTGAGTCGCTTTAAGCAACCACTGGGACGCTATGACCCCGGGAAAATCTTGCTCAAACTGTTGCAGGTCTGAAGCCAGTATCTGCAACTTGCCTACTCGTATTTCCTGCTGGGAAATCGCTGCATCCAGTTCCGTTTTTTCCTGCCAGAGTGCTTCCTCCAGGCCTTCAGGTTGCTGCCCTGGATACTGTTCAAGAAAGGCATTGTATTGTGGCTGGAGTCCTAGAAGAGTCTGTAATTGACTCTTGGCATGTGCTCGTTGCTGAGTATATTGACTCTGACTGTCTCTGAACTGCCGCTGCTGATGCTCCAGCCGACTGATCAACCCTGAAATATCTTCTCCGGGAAACAGTGTCTGAACATCATTAAAGCTGTTACTGAGCTTGTCTAATCGTTGAAATTCCGATTCCAGTCCCGGCAGTTTCTGCCCAATAACCTGCAACTGACTATTGAGCTCCCTTTCTTGTCCTTGATATTTATCCTTGTGACTTTCTAACTCCACCAGCTGATGACTCAGCTCTTCCCGTTGCAGATCCTTCTCCTGAATCAATTCATCGGGAACCGCCTCATGACCATAGTCACGCTGGAACGTTTTCCAGCGATCCACTAACCCTTTGAATCGCCCCTGGGTTTCCAGAAATTGTTCGTAGCTACCCTTAACCGCTTTCAACCGGATTTTGACGCTCGCCTCTGTTTCATCCGGAGCGTCTAACTCCTGTTCGGTAAACAGCCCCTCTTTCAAGGCATCGGTATAGACAGTTTCATTGTCAGTAAATTCTTTATCCCTGTTCACCAGGACTTCGTGCTCACTTTCCAGCTTTCGCTGGCTCTCCTTCAGTTCCTGGCACTCCACTTTCAAGGTTTTCAGATACTCCTGATCCGCGAGATAGCTCTCCCGAAACGGGTTAGTATCCAGATCAAGAAAGTGGTCGACTGCCTCCTCCAGAGTTTCCAGACTATTAACTCTATCAGCGTCATCCTTAAACAACTGTTGGCTGTCTTTGAGAAACCGGATAGTTTTTCCAACAGGATAAAGTCGCATGGACTTGCCCCCTGCCCAACTGGCTTTCGGGCTATACACGACGGCCGTCCTGTCATGACGATAGCCAGACAGCTGTCTGCTCTCCAGATACTCTTCTACCTTGCGGGCACCACTGCCCGTAATTTTTGCCAGTGCAGAGAGAGGAACCAGAGGTTCAACCTCACCGGGTCGAATCGCCATTTCACCCGCTAACTGTGAAACCGTTTCCTGCTCATCGTGGCTGGCAGGAATTCCGGGCAACCCTTTATCGCTAATGGTTGCCAGACAGATCGCCTGTGTTTCCAACTGCTTTCGAGCCCTGTCGCGCAGAGAACGGGTTTCAGCCAGCTTGCCACCGGATCGATCAAGTTCTGCAAGACGCTCGGCCTTATTGCGATTCCGCTGAAGATCGAGGGTCTTTTCATTAATTTTGTGGCGCAACTCAGATACATTGCGACCGGAATTAATGACCAGATCTTCAATAAACTCTTCGGACTCGTCGGTTTCCCCCTGGCTGGCACCCGCCAGAACTTGTGGCGCCAGCACTTCATAAAAGAATGCCTGATCTGCCTTTTCGCCTGGACGGGGTTTTATCGCATTAAAGATCTGACTTTTATCAGCTCCCCCTTCTTTTTGAAAAGAGGCCAGCTGCTCCAGTTCCTTCCGGCTGATATGAAGACTGATAGCCTCCAGCCAGGATTCACGATCTTTGGGCCGCTCTGGCTTCAATTGCTTAAAGCTGTGCTGAAAATGATCGTTACTGAACAGTTGCAGCTTGCTGTCTGCAGTAATGCCACTAACCGGTAGCTGCTCAAGACGACCATGAAAAAAATAGAAGCCGACATCAGTATCACTGTGCCCGTACATACCAAACACCCATTGCTCGGTACCGCCCACACTGTCACCGGCTGCAGCCAACATATCGGATTGTCCGACATGGCCGGACGAATAACTGAACTCCACCCGAATATGTGTCCATGGACGCCCATCTCTGGAAGGCGACATTTTTCGACGGGTTTTTCTTATCAGACTCCGGTCACGAGACAGCATTCCAATCAGAGCATCGGACAATGTTGTCTTACCAAAGCCATTTTCCATATTCATGGCGGTGGATTGACCACGCAGGTTCAACAGCAGGTGACGCATTTTCGCGTCCCATGGGCTGCTAACATCGCCATGTTTATTCAACAAACTGGCGATTTCAATACGATTAATGACGGACATCGACAGACTCCTGAACCGTTTGTATTTCTTCTTCGGGCTGACGGCTCTCTGCAGGCAGAATAATCCGTTGGGCAATATCGTCAGGAATCAGGTGTCGCAAGTGATTCAAGCCACTCTGCTCCACTTCCAGCGCCCCCAGCAGAGTTTGCTGGAAAATATTCTTACCCTTTTCGGTAAGAAGACTGGCATCCATCAGACAATCAATGAAGTTCCGAACCCGACGGGAAATATCTTCACCTTTTTCGGTCAGAAGAATAGCAATCTGACGGGGAAGCTCCTGATCCTGAAGCCCTCCGCGTCGCAGGGTTTCCAGATGCGTCTTAAGGGCATCCAGCAGCTCTTCCTGACTGAATACCGCGTCCTGATAGAGGCTGACATCGGAAAGAGCCCGATTATTGCGCGTATAGAGAAGCCCTAACATCAGCATCCAGATGTGTATAAACCAGACCGCTGTTGTTTCCTGTGATTCCTTACGGATACTCAACTTCTGAATCAATGGCTGCTGGCTGAACATGGTGGGCAGCTCTGCTTCAGGATTGCGAAGCATCAGGTAAATCTGGCCACCGGGTGGAATGCCCGGGTAGTCCGCACTGTCGAACATAGCCAGTTGGAGCCCCTGACCCGCCAGAAAAGAGCGGAATTGCTGCATCTGTTCTTCATCGGCATCCTTCAAGATGCAACAGGCATCTCTCTCAGAGATCAGGCCTGTCTGGGACGAGCGGCGTCGACGTTCCTGAGGCTGACTTTCAGCAATTCGATGGCGAAGCAGAAAGGCATAGACTTCACCCATTTCCGTCATATTCATGAATGGACTTCCCTGGAAAGATTGGAACCTTGTGTCATAAGAATAGGATTATCACCATGCAAACGACGACCGTCAGGTAACTGGATATTGAGACCATTGTATTCAATTGCAACCGTCAAATCAGACTGTAACTGCTCAGTATCCACAAACATATTAATCAACTGGGGCAAAAAATCTTCCTGCTGCCCGCTTTCATGATGAGTGTGCCAGCCATTGCAAATGGCCTCCCCCAAAGAGAGTGGCCCTTCCTGAAGCCGGTCACGAATAGGTTGCCCAAAAAGATTAAGAAATCGTTGCAGCAACAGGGATTCTGCACTCTCTTCTTCAGAGTCTTCATACACCAGACTTCTTGGGCTGTTGTCGGCTCGCTGGTTATCCAGCATGCCCTGAAAATCACCGGGTGCAGGAAGGTTAACCGCCAGACCAAAAGGCGCTGTCTGAGCGAAAACAGAGGTTAGCAAATCCATGGACGGAGGGGTCCAGGCCAGGTTCAGCGCAGCCTTATGAAAGTCTATAACGCCCATACTCTGGATACGGCCTTCAGCAATATCTCTGAGCAGATCCGTCAGCCGCCGATTGAGGTTCTCCAATGCATTGAGAATTCGACTGAAGGACTGGTTAATCATGGACAAATCCCAATCCAGTTCCTGCTGTGCCGCCCACTGATAAAAACGTTCGTGAATTTCCGGACGCAAAAACTGATTCTGGCAGTCCATAATGGTCGCTTGAATATTTCGAGCCGCCATTTCATAGTGCTTGCGATTATTTCGAAAAGATTCCAGCTTACCTTCCAGAGCTGGGTTCTCCCGAATTCGACGAACCTCCTGGGTTAAGCCTCGAATGGAGAGCAGGATGGAATCGCAGATCCCGGGAATTCGATCAAAGTCACTGCGGGCAATAGCAGAAACTATTTTGGCGGCGTCATGCTCGCTGTAGAGAATATCATCGACTTGCCTCGATAAGATGACACTCTGCCGACCAGCCTGAGACAGTCGTATATGTCCAATCTGGGACTGTTTCTCCAGCAGAGCCGTCCCTTTGGTACTGGCCGTCACAGCACCTTCCTGCTCACTTCGCTTACGAAAGTAAAGTTCGCTGGGGGTACTGAGCACATTGGCAATGTAAGCCAGATCTTCGGCTGTCAACTCTGGAATCTGTGGCTGTAGATGATTCAAACAGCGTACCTGAGGAATGTACTGGCCGTTAGTACGGTAGTCTTCCTCAAGTAGAAACTCCAATAGCAAGCAAGCGATATCCAGCCAGTATCCATCACCCAGTCCAGGCCGGCTCTCTACAGAGACATTGATATTTTCTGAATGCCTTTCGTGATTACTGTCGTGTAGATCCAATAAGCGCAAAGTGGATGACAGTAGGTGAACCCATGGGGTCATGCATTCTCCGGATTAGCTAAAAGTTTTTAATTATAACGGGAAATTATAATGCAGATATAGATTGATGAGGGGAAGAAAATAGGCAAAAAAACGTTGGAGGCCAAGGACAAGCGACCTGCCTGAAAAGGCAGGCCGGAGTGTCAACTAGACAATCATGGGAGCTAGAACGAAAGCAAAAGCCACACAAAGAGCAATACAAATAGTACCAGGCAGGAAGAATGGGTGGTTGAAGACCAGCTTACCGATACGGGTTGAGCCCGTTTCATCCATTTCCACTGCCGCCAACAGTGTGGGATAAGTCGGTAATACAAACAGTGCAGATACGGCTGCAAAGGAAGCAATGGCTGTCACAGGGTCAACCAGTGCCAGAGCCGCTGGCATCAGAGCTCTTGTGGTAGCAGCCTGAGAGTAAAGCAACATGGAAGCAAAGAACAAGGTAACCGCCAGCAACCATGGGTAGCTGTTCAGGACATCACCCGCCAGCGCTTGAATAGAGTCAATGTGTGCGCCCACAAAAGTGTTACCCAGCCACGCTACACCCAGTACGCAGACGCAGGCACTCATACCTGACTTGAAGGTCTGGGCATTAAGAATGTTAGCGGAATCAATCTTGCAGAATATAGTAATCAGGCCTGCCGCAATCATCATGAACACCATAATGGCAGAGTCCCGTGGCAAAACAGGGTTTTCAATTAAACCCACGTTACCACTAATGGCCGTAGCATAAAGGACAACGGCCAGAATGCTCAGGGCAAAAATAGCCACTGACAGACCTGCACCTTTCTTGCGTTCTCTGCGAGCCTTGTTTTCTCTCAGAGTAATCTGACCGGCTTTCAGCCTTTCCTGATAAATAGAATCTTTATCAAGATCCACACCCAGGAAGTTACAAATAACCGCTGTTACCATGACGGCAGCAAAGGAAGTCGGAATACAAATGGCCAGGAGATTCAGATAACCGATGCCATAAGGCTCAAGAAAACCACTGAATACCACGACGGCTGCAGAGACCGGAGATGCTGTAATCGCTATCTGCGAAGCAATCACGGCAATGCTGAGAGGGCGGGATGGTCGAATGCCATTTTCTTTCGCGACTTCAGCAATAACAGGCAATGTAGAGTAAGCGGTATGACCGGTACCCGCCAGAAGCGTCATAACGTAAGTGACAGTAGGTGCCAGAAAAGTAATGTATTTGGGTTTACTGCGAAGAATTTTTTCTGCCAGTTCAACCAGATAATCCAGACCACCCGCAACCTGCATGGCAGCCACCGCACCGATCACTGACATGATGATCAGAATAACATCGACAGGAATCGCGCCAGGTTCCATTCCCAGGCCCAGGGTAAGCACCAGCACCCCCATACCACCGGCAAAACCTACGCCGATACTACCCAGCCGGGCCCCAAGAAAAATGGCCCCAAGTACGACAGCTAACTGAACCCAAAGCATGAGTGCTTCCTCTTTATACTAATACTGCTTCCGACAGGTCATGACGAGCACTCCCTGACACGAAAAAATTAAGTATTAATATGTTAACCAATAATCAACAAAGAAATAATTGGTTTCTATACTAAGTATTTGCGGCTTACCGAAGACTTATACCAATCGCACTTTCAAAATCCCCTGCTGTGCAGCCATTTGAGTCCAATATTCTGCGTTGGGGATCGTCCCCATAGCTACGGCTATGACTCCTCACCCCGCCTTTATGCCCTGTGGGTATTGCCTATTGGACTCAAATGGCTTGCTCATAACGGGGTTTGAAAGTTTGATTGGTAGTACTCGTAAAAGGGTATACACAACTGATTGGCGGTCGAATAAAGACCACCCCATTGAGCGAACACTGAACAGTCTGAGTCAGTTTTCAGAGAGAGAAAACCCTGAAAATCCGGGCAATAACTTCTGCCGAATTCGCACGGTAAAAGACAGACAACTGGCACGAGCACTACTTCAGATATTCGGGGAAACAATGGATCAGAACGACCCACCCTCGAAGAAGTAGTGAAGAGGCTGCAAGCATTGACACCATGAATTCAGTGAAATAATTGAACGCAAAGCCCCCGACTTTCCATCAGGCTGAATCCTCATCAAGATACTGCTGATAAAATTCATCCAGAAATCTTTTAACCGACTGACCGATCAGTTTGTATTGATACATAGTCAAGTTTGCCAGGGATACCCGGGCTGAAGGGTGTTCAATTTCAAAGCCTTTACCGGGCAACAGCACCACTCCAGTCTCTTCAGCCAGTCGGTATAGCAGCCTTGGCTTATCATCCAGCTTTCGGACCCAGTCTTCAAAAGGACTGCCATGTACCTCAAAAGCAATTTCATACAGATCCAGCACTGTGTAGTATTCAGCATTCCCCGCTAATTCCGGTGCCTTTATCCCCATGCTCCTGTAGAGCATTTCGAATCGGTCATGAATCAGTTGCCTTGCTGATTGCTTGTAGGTATCTGCTTTATCGAGGAGACTGGACAGGGCAAACAATGTCATTTGAACCTGCTGTGGCGTTGAAAGCCCAGCGGTATGGTTAAGAGCAACATCCCGACTGTCAGCAACGAGACGATCGATAAATCCGAGCGCTTCTGGCTCTTTGGTCAGCGATGAGTAGCGTCGATTGATCACCTCTTTCTCTTCTTCCGGCAACGCTTTCAGCTTCTGATCAAATACATTGTCCCCGTTAAGACAGATTGTCCCCAACCGCCAACCTGTCGCCCCATAATATTTTGAAAAAGAGTAAACACAGACCGTGTTTCTGGGACAAACCGTGAACAAGGAGCGAAACGCTTCGGTGAAAGTCCCATAAACATCATCGGTAAGAATCATCAGATCGGGCCTCTTATGCTCAACAAGATCAGCCAGTGCTGAAAGCGTAAGATGATTCATACAAACAGAGGTTGGGTTGGCAGGATTCACTACACACAATAATTTGATCGCAGGATTTTCCAGCTTATGGAGTGCTTCTTCAGTGAGTTGCCAGTCATTGTCGGGGCTCGATTCAATTTCAACGACATTGAACTGGTATTCCGGCAACTCAGGAATTTCCAGATAGGGAGAAAAGATAGGAGTTGCTAGTGCAATGGTATCGCCTTTATTCAGCAGGCCGTTGCTGAAAAGACTACGAAACAGGTAGGTCATGGCAGCCGTTCCACCTTCCGTTGCAAACAGCTCAAAGTCACTCTGACTCCGATTCCCTTTGTTAATTTCCTGAATGATAAACTCGCGAACAATAGCCTCTGCACAGGGAAGCATTCGGGGTGGACTCGGGTACGAACACCCCAAAGTCGCTTCCACCAGCTCACTCAAAAACACTTCTGCCTGAATCCCCAGATGACTATTGGCATAAGAAGCGGCTGCCTGAAGGAAGTGAACGCCCTGCTCTTCCGGATTCGCCCGAACAAACTGATCAAATCGATTGACTACCCCAGAGTGATCAGGCCTTCCTCCAAAACCGCCATGGAGATGGCTAAAAGATCTTTCAGCCTCTGACAGAGAAAACTCATAGAGCTTAAGAAAGGCATAACGAGGTAAAGTGGCAATAAAATCCGGATTCCCTCTTCCGGCATTCAACATCATGCTTTCATGTTTGCTCCTGGCCAGTTCAATCAACCGATCTTTTATTTCGAAAGGACTGAGATCATCGGACATTTCATCGATCGACTGCATACTCACCACCCGGTTTCAGACTTATTCAGCCAGAATTTAAAAACAGATTTCTGGAGATTAGGCCAATATTCACATCCTCCCAAATGTTGAATCCCATTTGGGTTAAATCAGAATTAGCGGTGGTGATTAGACAGGAACTTACTACAGCTCATGGCTCAGGCTCATACAACTGGCGGAATGCACCTACATTCTCCGCTCATCCTGAGCCTGTCGAAGGATACTGGCAATACGCTTCTTTGAACTTTCCAACAACAGGTGTGTCTAACTGCCTTGTTCTTATAGACAAGGAATGTAAAACACTATGAACAGCCTGAGCCCCAACCCCTCTCCTGACGTCACCAGCGATGCAGCCGTTTATGATCAATGTCATAAGCCTGATGGTATCTCTGTGACAGAAGCAAGACAGGAACCCGGTCTCAGAAGCCCCGATGTCCAGCCAGAGCATAAAGCAAAAATAACCAGAGATATCACTTTACCCGCAACTCATCCATCAAAAGCATTCAACGTCACTTTCAATTGGGCTCAAGTACCCGTAGATAACTTTGGCAAACATATTGAGCTGATTCTGGGCATATTCATGGATCTCGGGCTTTCAAAACCGGAACAAGCTGGCGTGGAGTATACTCTTCAAGCGTACAATGACAATGTTATTGCACTTCAGACCAACACCCTGCCCGATCACAGTGTCCTATCGGAGTTTGTTTATGGTGACTTAGCCAAAGAAACCAAACATTTTCCCAAGAGCCTTCAAAATGAACTCAACATGCTCAGCCTGCACTTTCGTATCCTTCAGGCTTCCGAGTTTTATAACTTTGCTTTGCTGGATAAAGAACTAATGGCTGACCTAAAAGCGTTTATCCAGGAACAGAAAGATCCCAGAGTTGAAGAGTTGATGGCCGGTTCAGGCTGGCTCAATAAGTCACTGACAGAGCTGGGAGTCGATGTTGTCTCCAGTGATAACTTCTCACTGAGAGGAATCAGAACCGCTTTTCCAGAAGGCCTGGCCAAAGCGTTTGGAATACAGGAGCACTACCACCTTATGAGACCTGTTCCTGGAGCAACGGTAAGACAGATCAATGCCATTAATGCATTGCAGGAAAGCGATAGAAACATCGTTCTGATGTGCTATCCAAACCCCAACCCGACCTACCTCCGCAAATTACTGGATGAAAGCAAGCGCACGGGCAAAGTGGTTATTCACATAGCTCCTGATGGGGAAAGCTTTGACAAGCTCATTCCTTCAGAAAAATCGGGAAGTACTTTTGAAGTCCTCAAGAATGCTCCCGTTTCAAAAATCAAAACCCAGATTCTCGAGATAGGTTACTGGAAAGATCTTCCCAAGCCCTGGCAACCTGTGACTCCTAGAGCTGAACTTCCACAGTAAAAGAAACCTGATCACTCTGCCCGCCCTGATCCGTCACTGAGAGCTGATAAGTTCCCGGCTCAGGCATAGCCATTGTTAATCGGGATGACCTTTCATCCAACAACTCCCCATTCAGGAACCAGTACCAGTCCGGCTGCCCGCCAATAGCCTCAATCTGTAATTGTGCCTGTATTGCCGTTGTATCGTGAGCCATAAAACTACTGCCGTCGGTTAAACCATGAATGCGAACTCCACTGACAGGTAAAAGCTGGGACAAATCCTAAGTTGTTCAATGCCCCATCGTAGGCCACTACCCAGTGCAATAGTCCAGAAGTCTCCAGGAGAACATAGGGACTGTTCACCAGGTTCACTTAAAACATCAACTGAAGAAATACCTGCATCAGTGAATAATTTTTCGACAGCAGCTGATGTCGTGATTCTATCCCATGGGTTGAATTCTGAATAATGCGGGGTTGATCACGAATCAATCAGGCTGCTGCGGGCTCGGGTCATGGAGACTCCTGTTCGATAGGGTAAAAATCAGGAACAGGAGGAAAATAGTTCAACCGCTCGGTTGATCAAATGTATAGATGTCTCTTATATCCTCAGTTATACCTTAACGCTTACCTGTTAATTATTTCAGTAGCAGAGACTCGTTAATTGGAATGAATTTACTTGAAGCGTCAATTAACGCAGTAGACGTTAAACTTGGCACACCATACACTTCCACATTCTTGCCCCGGTCAATTCTAAGCTTTTTGGCAAGAAGGTCGAAGTCGCCATCTCCCGAAACCAAGACAATGGTATCTGCAAGATTGGCATATTCAATTGCATCTATAGTTATGCCCACATCCCAATCACCTTTGGCAGAACCATCAGACCTTTGTATGAAGGGCTTCAGTTTTACTTCAAAACCAATGGCTCTCAAGATATTTTGGAACTCACGCTGCTTTTTATCACCACGATCAATGGCATAAGCAATAGCCTTTACTACTTCTCTACCACCTGTAGCAGCCATCCAAAATTTATTGTAATCAAAGTTACGCCTATAGGTTTGCCTGGATGTGTAATAAACGTTTTGTACATCAACAAAAAGCGCTACTTTTTCCATGATTGGATTCCGGTATTTTTGATAGTCGTGACTGCTCCTCGCCCTATCGGGCAAGGCTTCTGACTTCTTAGGCAGCAACCGGCAGTGTGCCGGACTTACGCTGGCCTTCATCAGCAGAGACGGACAGCCCTTCCGCCTTTAACTTCAAAATGCCTTGCCGCTTTATGTTGATGGCGGCGTTAATGTCCCGATCATGGACAGCTCCACAATCACACGTCCATGACCGGACATTGAGCGGCATTTCCTCTTGCTTTCGATCACAGCAGGAACAGGTTTTTGACGAGGCAAACCACTGGTCAATTTTCACTAGATGTTTACCGGCCTGTTTCGCTTTGTAGTCGAGCTTGATGACGAAGGAATGCCAGCCTGCGTCGGCAATGGATCGGGCAAGGCAATGGTTCTTGACCTTCAGCGTCTCCACAACCACCGCTTGGTTTTCGTCAACGAGTTGTCTGGACAGTTTGTGCTGGAAGTCATTACGGGCAAAGGCGACACGCTCATGCGCCTTTGCAACAAGTAGTCTGGCCTTGGCTCTGCCTTTGGAGCCTTTCTTGCAACGGGACAGCACTTTCTGCTTGCGCTTCAGGTTTCTCTGGGCGTTCTTCAGGAATCGTGGATTACTGGTCTTCAGCCCATTGCTGGTAATGGCGATATCGGTCAAACCGGCATCTATGCCCACAACCTTGCTGGCTTGCAGGGCAGCAACCGGTTTACTTTCTGACTGGCCATCTTCGGCAAGAATGGAAGCGTAATACTTGTCGCTGGCCGTTCTGGTCAAGGTGATAGACTTAACCTTCCCGGCTATCTCCCGGTGAACTCTGGCCTTGATGGGTTGGCATTCAGGTACCTTGATCCAGTCATTGCCCACGGAAACGGAGGTGCAGTGGTAGCTACTTTGCTTACCATGCTTTGACTTGAATCGGGGAAACCGGGCTTGCAGTTTAGGGTTAAAGAAGTTCTGGAAAGCCTTGTCCAGATTGATAATGGACTGTTGCAGTGCAATCGAATCAGTCTCTTTCAGCCATGAGTACTTGCGGCTTTTCTTGGCAGTCGCCAGCAATGGCTTCAGGTCTTTTTTCGGGGAGAGGTTCTGTTCCCGTACCCTGTAGTAATGGGTCTTGATAGCCAATACCTTGTTCCACACAAAGCGCACAGAACCGAACTGGCGATTGAGAAAATCCGCCTGTTTCGGTGTCGGGTAGATGCGTACTTTGGTGGCTTTCAGCATAGCTATTTACAAGTGAGCGTTCATTACTACAATGCTTGAAATAATATACTTATTACGGGTTATTTCAAGTGAGTGTACACGATAAGGATTTACTGCATGACTACCTTCGCAGACGGCATAGTGTTACGAAATTAGTGGTTCATCTGGTATTCACCACGAAGTACAGAAGAAAGTTGTTTGATGGCTACATGATCCAACAATTGAAGGAAGCATTTGAAAGCTCCTGCCAAAAACTGGAGTGCGATTTGCTTGAAGTGAACGGTGAACAGGATCATGTGCATCTACTCATTGCTTACCCCCCAAAGCTGGCGATCAGTGTCATGGTAAATAACTTGAAATCAGTATCGTCCAGACGGTTAAGAATGCTGAATACACACCTTATGACGCAGAGCAAATCTGGAAGGTTGTGGTCACGATCTTATTTTGCCTGTAGCGCTGGAGGTGCAACTATTGAGACATTGAATGAGACATTGAAAGAGTACGTGAACAGTCAGAGTACACCCGAATGATTGAACCAACTTGCAGGCGGAACGCTCTGCGCGTTCCCGTCTTATATCCCCGCCCGCATTGGGCGAGGGTTTACGACGATTTTGCTAAAGACGTCTTTTCGTTGGAGGCATCGTTTTCTTCAGGTGATCGAGCAAGATCAGGCAGAAGAGCTTTCTGGTATTGTCGAGTTAGATGAAACTCTGTTTCGGGAATCATTCAAAGGCCAGCAATCTCGCATGCCCAGGACGTCCCGCAAACGGAGTAACGATAAAAAGCCCTTGCCGAAAATTTCCTGTAATGGTGGCTCGCGATCGTCAGTCTCAAACAGTTGATGGCCTACTGGAAACGACCAATGGTGATCAGCTCTGCAATATCTAGCATCTCTATAGAAGCTGTGATTAGAAGCTGTGATGTGTGCTGATGCACATCTTGCTCATGAGAAACTGGCCAGAAAACCGGGGTTTACTTTCAAAGAACTGGTCAATTCAGAGGGTCAAAGAGTGCTGGATGACATTTTTCATATACAGCATGTGAATGCTTACCACAGCCATCTCAAAAACTGGGTATCAGCAGTCTTTCACAGCGTTGCCACGAAATATCTTCATCGTTTCCAGGCTGGAGGCGACGATTGACAGAGGCTCGGAAGCTGTCTGTAAAGAAATTAACTGAAGCTATTGTGGATCATTGGGTCAACCAACCCTTAAAGGTAACTTAGCCCGTGTGCACAATGACAGCAAGGAGGCAGGATCAGCAAAAAATGATTTAAAACTCTTAAGTCAGGAGCAATTTAATTCGACACCAAGCAAATTACATCTATATTCCTAATTCGGATCTCGGGAGAAAGACGTTAATAATTAATCATGAGAATCACTTTTATACTTCGAATAATTATCCTTCTTTCGTCGTTTTCTTTGTCAGCCGATGTAATTCATCCGGTAAAAGATGACTCAAGAACCACGCAAAACAGTTATTTTTTCGATGTATCCGAATGCGGAACATCATTTGAAATTTATAACAAAATTATCCACTTTGAGAGTGTTACTCAATCTGACTGGGATACACTATGGCAGTCTTTTGCCTATTCAGGCGTTATTGTTCCCTTAACCATTGCTTCGTCTATAAGATCGGGCATTTATTTTTATAGGTATTTTGGTCAGTCGACTAAGCATTGGCTTTCTTATGCCGCACTTATTGCAGCGGGATATTTTTATATTGATGCTGTATTGTCAAGGCTTCTGACAATACAGAACTTGATTCTAGGGCTCTTAGAGCTAGAGCGACCTGCCCCCCTGATTGCAACAGGGGTTGCCTTACTATCAATTGCGTCAATAGAAAAAGGTGACTACCTGGGAACATTTTTCAACTCAAAGTTATATATTCTTATGCCATTAGCCGTCGTAATGGTTCGCCTTGCTGGCTTGAACTCCGATCAGGATGACCAGCCGTATGAAATAAGACATCTTGCATTATCAGGCAACGCAGCCAGACACTTTGTGATCACAGCTGCATTCGAGCGAATCCAGAATAATCAGCACCTTTCGCAAGAGATGCCGGAAATGGCCACCTATGGACTTGACCGCATTCATTTAGACTCTGATTATGGAGAAGGTGGTGAAAATGATCCAGATAGCTATAGCCGTTTGGCACATGTAATGGACGACCTGAACCTTGTAAGCCTGATTTTAGATAGGCAAGTCAGCGAAAACCAAGAGATCGCCGTTCTTGGTGAGCGAGCCTCTGATAGAAAGCTTGTTATGTCAGGTAATATAATTCTGGAAAATAATCAGGCGTCGAAGTGGTTCAATCCACATATGACTGATGAGGATACGCGATTAAGAAGTGTTGACCGGTTCATGCTATCCCCCGATGTTATTGGTGCAATTGCAGATTATATGGAATCGAAAAGAACTTTGATTTATGCATATACAAAGCCCAAACCACCCTCTTCTTCAGATGATTTTATTAGAAAAATGGAGGATTATGTAAAAGCGAAAGTCGGTAAAACCGGCACATATGAATATTACAACTACGACATTTTTACTTTTTCGGAGGATTTTACCAAAGAAAATCTCGGAGTCACCTTGGGTATAGATTATTCCGAAAATGATAACATCACAACATTTTTACTACCCGGCGCCCAAAAAGAGCTTGCAGCAAAACTCAGGTTTGATTTAAACAACTGGAACATAGCGTTACATATTGGTCATGAGGGTCAGGAGGATAATGTTGAGCAGTACATTTCTCCTCTGTGGTTTAACCGTATTGTATTCACGTGCCTGAAATCTATCGGACCAAAGTATATTTATTCCTGGGTTTCAGAAGCTATTGACTACTGGCTCCCTCTTTCTAACGTCATCTATCTGAATCAGATGACCGAGTATGAAGAGGAAAACACAAATGAAGATACAAAATGCAGTACATGCTATGCCGTCATTAAAGGAAGCGTAGCCGCAAAGAAAGCCATGGAAAAAACGCCGAAAAATCATGAGCAACACCTATCGCCCGACACGCTCACCGAAGTCGATACATTACTCAAAACACACTGCGGGCACATTTTTTGCCCTTCATGTATTGACAAAATCCGGCAGACTAAAATCTCCAGAGCCAGTGATTCATGGAATTTGATTAATTTTCATATCAATTGTCCATACTGCCGAAATTCGATTCATTGATATCGTGGTACACGGGTTTTCTCATGAAAGTTTATTTCTTGTGTGATGCTACCTCACCGTTTTTTCGACGAAATACTCTATATGTATTTATCGCTCTGCTGACTCTGCTTGCAACCAGCTCAGGCTGGGCACACACTGCCCCATCATTACAAAACCAGCCAGACACTGACGAGGTTTCAGAAAACGCAACGATTTGTTTTTCAGAACTCCAACAACTACTGGGATCAGAACAGGCCGGTCTGTCAGATGACAATGAGCCAGTAACGGCAGAAAAGCTTAACCTCCTGATTTCAGCCATAGAAGACCAGATTCAGAACATCTCTGCCTGCACTACCTTTATGCAAGAGTATGAAAGTCTTTTAGTTCAGGAAGAAGAATATTTTGATAAGGAAGAATTACTAAAATACATCCCACATCTTTCACCATCCCCATCAACACAGATGGACTGGCTGGAGTGGGGCCAAGGGATAGCTTATAACTCTGCTCACTCAGTTATGAGTCAATATTGGCAAAACAGCCCCGGGATTAGCATTCTCAGCAGCATTGCCAGCAAGCTCAGAAGCAATATTAACTATTATTATAAATCGTACAGAGCAAAACAGAAACCTAAGAAAGCACCTTATAGCGGTTATTTTACGAACTGTTTTCTGAAAAAAAATCTCGACGTCTGTTTTTACAGCTCGTGGGTGGTTCACTCTTTAACATTAATGGCTTCGGCTACCGTTGCTTATACGAGCTATCGTCTTATGGACTACGGCGGAGGATATATTCCTTCCAATGCTTTTATGGTAATGGCAGTGGTTGCAAACAGTCTGAGTTTTTCCTGGTGGCCAGACCTTTTTAGCTTTGGATTTATTGGTAGCCTTACGGCTCAGACCTATTTTATGCTCGCTGACAAGCATCGGTTGATGATAAATTCGAAAAAAATGTTGCAGATGTATTCGGCGTCTTTTTTCCTTAATGACGCAATATTAGTATTCCTGAGAAGCCTTTATACAGGCTTCTGGCACAGTGCTCTGCTCGACTCACCCATTCAGCTGACTATTACCAGCTTTATCGCATTGCGCTCGTTAATCTCTTATGTAAGAAATATTGATAGCAGGGAGGCCATTTTTTTACCAATAGCTGATGGAAAAACAACCTCGTATACGATCATGGCTGCCGCCGCTTTATTTTATCATATCCAAACGCCTTTCATGCACTGGCACCTGGCTTACATGTACGGCGGGTTGATCTTTAATTCATTGGTCACCAGTAGTAATTTAAACACCGTTATACCGGTGCTGACTCATTCTCTTATGTTCACATTTCACTTCGCTAACAACTTAAGAGTACATGCTGTTGACGTTATAGAGGAATTCGACAAAATCTCTTATTTTATCTACAACATTATCCTCCCTCCTGCCATAATTTTTGGTTTGCTTGACCGCCGATAAAATTATTTTCTGAAGAGGGCTGCCGTGCTGCGAAGGGTAGTGCTGTGTCCCTTGACAGAGGGGAGGCTCATATGTGTTATCTGCGCTTTCTAATTTGTTGGCAATTCTAACGAACTATTTGACTGTTTTAAGATCAAAAATTAATAAAGTGATAACATATTAGGATGTCGACTATGAATTTTTTGACAATCAGTTCTTTGACCCAAGTTGCAGCTACTGTTTGTAAGAATACTTTCGGTTGCTCTGGTAATGTTATGAAGGTCTATGAAAAGGAGCGTGATCTACTTTCTAAGCCATTAACGCCAGATAATGTTAATAAATTAATAAAGTGTGAAAATCATGCGGCTATATATGGATCAGGAAAATCTATTCAAGACAGAATGGCCATAGCATTTGTGCCTATCAGATACTTTATTGCTCATAGTGCAGCATATTTGTTAGTGACTTCACATGAAGGTTTTTTTAGTGACAACAGATATTCCAAAGAAAGTTTTCTTCACTTAATCGAAAACTTCTAGCCGATAGAATTAGCAGTTAGTTGGAGCACATAACGAATCTGTAGAAAAAGAAGATAACAATATCAGCTTCCTTTCCAAGAGATAAAAAGGGCAGAGATAAAATACCACACAACCAGAAAGCAACATGAATTCCATTTCAGCCCAAACCTTTCTGAACAGCTCATAGTTTCCTTATTGGTATGACCGTAAAGAAGACAAATCAAGGAGAAAACGCTGAAATCACTTTTTACAAGAATAGAGAACCTATCTCACCAAAAGATTTCAGCTATGATTCGACGCATGAAACTGAAGAATTGAATCAGCCAGACTGAAATAAACGACTACAGTTATGCAACCCCCTATTGAATTGAAATCACCCACAATGGTTTGTTGGCTTTTTTTGATGCAGTGATAAGAAACGAAAGAGGAGCAGTCTGGGTTTTACTTGGCTCAAGGTCCAGTATGTCTAAAACCGCTTCTGAGGGGGTCGGCTTATAAGTTGATGTGTAGGGTTGCTTTGGCTCAATGGCTAATACCAGTCTGCGAACAAGGCTGTCATCAACTGGCCGCGTCAATATCTTTGCAAGAACATATTTCCCTGCTTTTCGAAGCGACATTCCCGACCAGGCAACCGGATTAAAGACAGTTCCTGCAAGCCCCTTCTGGTATTCAAACCAGAAACTTGCATGCCAGGCCATGGCAGCCTGAGTTCTCTTCCAGTCCCGGGTCAGATCAATCCCTTCAGGCAGATCGAGAATAAATGCTACAAACCACTGAGTGAAAGCTCGATCCGTCAGTGTGTTAAAAAAGCCTCTGGTATCTGGCTTAATCAGCATTCTTGCCTTGTGCCTTTCGCTCGTTGTGAGCGACTGGTTGTGATGTGAGCCTGCAATCGTCCAACGGGACTCAGGTTGATCCTGATCATCTATTAAAAAAGTACTGAAATGGTAAAAGCTCATAGGCTGAGACAATTTAAGGGTCTCTAATAGCAATAAGCCTTCAGCATACTTTTCGGCAGATAGACCCGCTTCAGCATACAACTGCGCTACAGCCTCCCAGCGACCATAAGACTTTGGTTGAGTATCTTCAGAATCAGAAAGTTCAGGCAAGGAAAGTAACCGGGGAATCACATAAGCAGCACAGGCAATAAATACACCCCCAATAGCCAGGTATGATACGCGGTTTTTGAAAATTCTGGGGAGCTGGAACGGGTTATTTTGTTGAGCGACTTTTGCTGCAGCAACTGTCCCGGTTTTGAGAAGGTCAGTGCCGCTTTCAGTGCTTAAGCTTGAACGTTGATCAAGGTGTTCACCTGTGTTCCCGACAGGCATGAGGGGTTCCTGATCTTTCAGTGGCTGACCATTAAAGCTGTCAGAAATGATATCGTTCGTTAGTAGCTCATTCAAAATCACTTTGCTCAACAGCTCAGTCTCACTTTCAACCTTTTCGCTCTCTTGTGTTGAGGTCGTTTGTCGTTCTTTATTTTCACTATCCTCACCACTTTCAATCACTGGATCAATCACTGGATCAATCGCAGCCTGAACAAACTCACCTGCAGTTATGTCGTCATCGCCCCCCACTAAGTCAGTCTCAGTACTTGTAGACGTAAGGCTATATCCAGTACCTGTATTATCGAGGGTTTTTTTCTCTGAACTGTTTGTAAACAAACGATCGGGGGACTCTAGTGGTTTATCTTCATTATATAAACTGCTTGCTGTCGAAACTGTCGCTGGAGGAATAGGCGGTACAGATGTAGCTGTATTATGACTAGCGGGCGAGTCGCTGATCCCAAGTGCTCTTTTATACGCTTCCATTGCGACGGGATCATCGGGGTCCGGAAAATCATCTATTGGCATAAAATCAGTTTCTGCATAATCCGTTACAGGATTGCTGAAAACATTAGTCCTCTTGAGTTGACTGTTTTTCGTTTTTTTAGGTGTCTCTTTATCCTTTACAGGCTTATCCTTTACAGGCTTATCCTTTACAGGCTTACCCTTTACAGGCTTACCCTTTACAGGCTTATCCTTTACAGGCTTATCCTTTGGAGGAGGATCATCCTGTAATATTGGTTCAGAGGGTGGATTTGACGATTTTTTTTCTTCCACGATCTCTTCTTTTGGTGACGGGTTTTCTTCCAGAGCTTTATCTTCAGGAGGTTTCTGGTCATCGTTTTGAGGCTGTGAAACAGGCTCATTCGGTTGAGGTTGAGGTTGAGGCTGAGGTTGAGGCTGAGGCTGAGGCTGAGGCTGAGGTTGAGGTTGAGGTTGAGGCTGAGGTTGAGACTGAGGTTGAGACTGAGGCTGAGGTTGAGTCTGAGGTTGAGGTTGAGTCTGAGGTTGAGGTTGAGACTGAGGTTGAGGCTGAGGCTGAGGCTGAGGCTGAGGCTGAGGCTGAGGTTGAGATTGAGGTAGAGGTAGAGGTAGAGGTAGAGGTAGAGGTAGAGGTAGAGGTAGAGGTAGAGGTAGAGGTTGAGGTTGAGGTTGAGGTTGAGGTTGAGGTTGAGGTTGAGGTTGAGGTTGAGGTAGAGGTTGAGGCTGAGCTAGAGCTAGAGCTAGAGGTAGAGGTAGAGGTTGAGGCTGAAGCCAGCTCTGGGTAACTCCATTCAGAGTGCCACTTTCTGTCAGATGGAGCTGATAAAGAAAACCATTCTGCAAACTCGTTAAGAGGCTAAACGCCGGATTAGCAGCAACTTCAGGTGAGGTACGTATGCTGTCTAAGAGAGTCGGTGTATCTGGATGTGGGCAGAAAAGGTAAATATGTCCAGGTATTAAAAAGGCCATGAACAAATGTACAGAATCAGTTCTGCATTTCTCAGCTACGTGTTTCGCTAATGACTGTAACGGCAAGGGGACCTTATTAATATCGTCAAAATATATAACTCCGCCAGAGTTAACCGAATTACTTATTAGTAGTAATGCCAGTGACAGGAGCAAGCAGCGCCATCTCAACATAGCGACCCTCAAATAAAAATAAAAATAAAAATTAATGTTCATTTTTAAATGATTCATTGTAGCTTGATTGAGCATTACTGCCTGTGCAGGGGTTTCTAAATGATAAAATTGCAAGGTAGGTAAGTTTGTAATACCAATCGTGCTTTCTAACTACCGTAATGAGCATGGCAAGCTGGATGACAGAACAAGGCGGAACGACGAGTAATACCAATCAAACTTTCAAACCCCGTTATGAGCAAGCCATTTGAGTCCAATAGGCAATACCCACAGGGCATAAAGGCGGGGTGAGGAGTCATAGCCGTAGCTATGGCGACGATCCCCAACGCAGAATATTGGACTCAAATGGCTGCACAATAGGGGATTTAGGGGATTTTGAAAGTGCGATTGGTATAATAGCCAGGCTATTGCGAGGAGTTCCAACGCAGGGCTGGCGTTCAGATTACCAGCGCAATAGCGTAGTTAGAAAATAGGATTGGTATAATGCCCGGCATTGCAAACAGCGTGAGGCACATCAAATGAGTAAAACAAAAAAACCGGTGTACTCCTGAGAGTATCACCGGTTTTTTGTCAGGGATGCCTGAGCCCCCCAAGCAACACCGCTTTAGACCGATGGATTAACCACCAAAGTCGTCCAGCAGGATGTTTTCAGGCTCAACGCCCTGATCTTCAAGCATCTTGATGACCGCAGCGTTCATCATGGGAGGTCCGCACATATAGAACTCACAGTCTTCAGGCGCAACGTGCTCCTTCAGGTAGTTGTCGAACAGTACCTGGTGGATAAAGCCGGTTTTGCCTTCCCAGTTATCTTCTGGCTGAGGATCAGACAGAGCAAGATGCCAGGTAAAGTTAGGGTTCTCTTCAGCCAGCTTGTCAAACTCTTCTACGTAGAAGGCTTCACGCAAAGAACGTGCACCGTACCAGAAAGAGATTTTACGAGTCGAAGACAAACGCTTCAGCTGGTCAAAAATATGAGAACGCATAGGCGCCATACCTGCACCACCGCCTACGAAGACCATTTCGTTGTCGGTTTCTTTCGCGAAGAATTCTCCGAATGGTCCGTAAACGGTCATCTTGTCACCTGGTTTCAGGTTAAAGACGTATGAAGACATTTTGCCTGGCTCAAAGTCAGTACCCGGAGGCGGTGAAGCGATACGGATATTGAACTTCAGGATACCTTCTTCTTCAGGGTAGTTAGCCATGGAGTAGGCACGAATGGTCTCTTCGTTCACCTTGGAAATGTACTTCCACTGGTCAAACTTGTCCCAGTCCCCCCGGTACTCGTCCTGAATCTCAAAGTTCTTGTACTCAACAGTGTGAGCAGGCGCTTCAAGCTGAACATAACCACCGGCTCGGAAGTTTACGTTTTCACCTTCAGGCAGTTTCAGAACCAGCTCTTTGATGAAAGTAGCAACGTTGTCGTTAGAAACAACTTCACATTCCCACTTTTTAACACCGAAGAGTTCTTCTTCAACTTCGATTTCCATGTCCTGCTTAACGTTCACCTGACAGGACAGGCGCCAGCCTTCCTTTTCTTCACGTTTGGTGAAGTGGGAACGCTCGGTAGGCAGCATTTCACCGCCACCGTCCAGTACTTTACACTTGCACTGTGCACAGGTACCACCACCGCCACAGGCAGATGGCAGGAAGACGCCCGCGCCTGACAAGGTTGTCAGTAGCTTGCCACCGGCAGCAGTGGTGACTGCTTTTTCGGCGTCTTCATTAATATTAATGGTCACATTACCGGTGCTGACCAGTCGTGAGCGAGCTGCCAGAATTACCGCTACGAGCGTCAGCACGATAACGGTAAACATGACTACGCCCAATACGATTGTAGAATCCATATTTACGCGATCTCCTTACAGCTGTACGCCGGAGAATGACAGGAAGCCCAGCGACATCAAACCTACAGTAATGAAGGTGATGCCCAGACCCTGCAGGCCCGGAGGTACGTCACTGTACTTCAACTTTTCACGGATACCGGCCAGGGCGGCAATTGCCAGAGCCCAGCCAACACCAGCACCCAATCCATATACCGCAGACTCACCCAGGCTGTAGTCACGCTCAACCATGAACAGGGAAGCACCCATGATGGCGCAGTTCACAGTAATCAGCGGCAGAAATACACCCAGCGCGTTGTAGAGAGACGGTACAAACTTGTCCAGGAACATTTCCAGAATCTGAACCAGGGCTGCGATAACACCGATGTAGGTGATCAAACCCAAAAAGCTCAGATCGATACCGGCTGCCAGCGCGCTATCTTTCAGGATGTTCTGATAGATCAGGTTGTTGATGGGCACAGTAATGGCCAGTACCGCTACTACTGCAACACCCAGACCCAGAGCTGTTTTTACCTGCTTGGACACTGCCAGAAAGGTACACATGCCCAGGAAGAAAGCCAATGCCATGTTTTCCACGAACACTGCTTTCACAAAAAGTGAGATGAAATGTTCCATGGCTTAGTGGGCCTCGCTGAACTGGGTGTTGGGAGCCATCTTGAACTCGTTGTCTTCAACCTGATCCGGCTTGCGACTGCGAATGACCCAGATCAGCAGACCAATCAGGAAGAACGCACTGGGAGCCAGCAGCATCAGACCATTAGGCTGATACCAGCCACCGTTGTTGACGGTCTTCAGAATTTCAATACCGAACAGATTTCCGGCACCAAACAATTCACGGAAGAAAGCAACAATCAGTAGAACCGCGCCGTAACCCAGGCCATTACCAATACCGTCCAGGAAAGACAGTTTGGGACCGTTCTTCATAGCGAAGGCTTCGGCACGACCCATTACGATACAGTTGGTGATAATCAGACCTACGAATACTGACAGCTGTTTGGAGATGTCATAAGCGTAAGCTTTCAAAATCTGATCCACCACGATTACCAGAGAAGCAATAACGGTCATCTGACAGATGATTCGAATGCTGTTAGGTATGTAGTTACGAATCAGGGATACGGCCAGGTTGGAACAGGCTGTTACGCCAATTACCGCCAAAGCCATAACCAGGCTGACCTGCATGCTGGTGGTCACCGCCAGCGCCGAGCAGATACCAAGAATCTGCAGGGTAATGGGGTTGTTGTTAACGACCGGTTCCAGCAGGATATCTTTAGTCTTCTCAGACATTATGCATCCCCCGCTTTCAGGTTAGTAAGGAACGGTTTGAAGCCTTCGCTGCCCATCCAGAAATGAATCAGGTTGGTCACACCGTTACTGGTCAATGTTGCACCGGACAATGCATCTACCTTGTAAGGGGACTTCGGATCTGCTCCGCCCTTAACAAGGCCTGCTTCTACTACACCTTTGTTGTCGTAGATTTTTTTGCCAGGCCACTTTGCTTTCCAGATCGGGTTATCAACTTCACCACCCAGTCCCGGAGTTTCCTTCTGGTCATAGAAACCAAAACCCTTAACGGTGTTCAGGTCACTGTCCAGTGCCATAAAGCCATACATGGTTGACCACAGTCCATAACCGTGAACCGGCAGAATGATGGTCTCCAGTTTGCCATTTTTCTCAATGACATACACTTTGGCGATATCAGCCTGACGCTTGATACTGGCGATGTCTTCAGCACCTTTCAGGGCACGGGACTCATCAGCAACTTTGGCGGCTACACGCTGGTCGTAGTTGACTGCAGTCTGACCTTCCGGTGTTTTCTCAACGAATTTACCCGTCTTGAGATCGACCAGGCGAGGCTGAATCTGCTTGTAAAGCTCAGCGACTTCACTGTTGCTCAGAGCCTTGGCGTCTTTAGCCAGACCAGAGATACTCAGAATGTTGCGCTGAACGTCGAGCTGGGCGTTTTCTGTCTGCTGTGGCTTCAGGAATACTGCGGCTGCAGAAACCACTACAGAACACACCAGAGAGAGAAGAATCGTTACAAATAACGTCTTCTTAATACTATCGTTACCCATCAGGCACGAGCCTCCCTACGCTTGATGTTGGCTTCAACCACGAAGTGGTCAATCAGCGGCGCAAACAGGTTGGCAAACAGGATAGCCAGCATCATACCTTCCGGGTAAGCCGGGTTTACAGTACGAATCAGAACTACCATGATGCCGATCAGGGCACCAAAGAACCACTTACCAGTGTTCGTCATGGAAGCTGACACCGGATCAGTGGCCATGAAAATCATACCGAAGGCAAAACCACCCAGAACCATGTGCCAGTACCAGGGCAGACCAAACATCATATTGGTGTCAGAGCCGATACCGTTGAACAGGGTAGAGGTAGCCACCATACCCAGCATCACGCCCAGCACGATTCTCCAGGAAGCAATACGGGTTGCCAGCAACACAGCACCACCAATGAAAATGGCCAGTGTTGAAGTTTCACCCACAGAACCCTGAATAGTACCCAGGAATGCGTCGAACCAGGTGATACCGTTGGAAACTATCTGATCAATCCCACCCTGTTGAGCCAGACTCAGCGCAGTGGCACCGGAGAAACCGTCAACAGCGGTCCACACCAGGTCACCGGAAATCTGGGCTGGATAAGCAAAGAACAGGAAGGCACGACCTGTCAGAGCCGGGTTCAGGAAGTTCTTGCCTGTACCACCAAATACTTCCTTACCGATGACCACACCGAAGGAAATACCCAGAGCCACCTGCCACAAAGGAATGCTAGGTGGAACAATCAGGGCGAACAGCACAGAAGTCACAAAGAAACCTTCGTTGACCTCGTGACCACGAACAACGGCAAACAGCACTTCCCAGAAGCCGCCGACAAAGAATGTCACAGCGTAAATAGGCAGGAAGAAGACCGCACCATAAATGAAGTTATCCCACAGACTTGCAGGATCGTGACCCGCCAACAGGCTGATCAGTGCGCCATGCCAGTCAGCAGGTGCAGCCAGACCACCGGCAATCGCAGTGTTAGCCTGAAAACCAACATTCCACATACCAAAGAACATGGCTGGGAAGGTGCAAAGCCAGACAAGGCCCATCATACGCTTCAGGTCGATCGCATCGCGAACGTGAGCAGTATTGTGCGTCTTGTTGGGTGGGGTATAAAGCAAAGTATCCACTGCTTCAAACAGTGCATACCACTTCTCGTGCTTGCCACCTTTGATAAAGTGGGGCTCGAGCGTGTCGAGGAGTTTTCTCAAAGCCATGATCTGTTAGCCCTCCAGCTCGATACGGGTGAGGTTGTCGCGCAGGATGGGACCGTATTCATACTTACCGGCACACACGTAAGTGCACAATGCCAGGTCGTCCTCTTCCAGTTCCAGAGCACCCAGTTTCTGGGCCATTTCTGTATCACCCACTACAATCGAACGCAGCAACTGAGTCGCCAGGATATCCAGAGGCATGACTGTTTCATACTGACCGACTGGCACCATTGCACGCTCGCCACCGTTGGTGGTGGTAGTGAAGTTGAACAGTTTGCTTCTGCTCAGACCCGAAGTCAGTACGTTCAAGACGGAATGACGGTTCACGGTCGGGTTGACCCAACCCATAAACAGACGTTCATTGCCTTCTTCCAGAACGGAAACCTGTGTGTGATAACGCCCCAGAAATGCGAAGGAGCCTTTTGAAGTACGACCACCAAACACAGAACCAGAGATAATACGGTTATCACCTTCTTTCAGTTCACCTGCCGTCAGCTCTTCGATGTTGGCACCCACACGGGTACGAACCAGACGCGGCTTCTCAACCTGAGGGCCCGCCAGAGAAACAACCCGATCGGTGAACAGTTTACCGGTAGTAAACAATTTACCGACAGCGATGACATCCTGATAGTTGATCTGCCAAACGGTTTTTTCGGCATTCACTGGATCCAGGAAGTGGATATGGGTGCTGGGCTGTCCTGCAGGATGAGGACCGTCAAACTCTTCTGCCGTCGCGATGCCAGCAGGAATACGAGCACCCGGTGCTTTACACAGGAAGATCTTGCCGCCGCTGAGTTTACCCAGGATATTAATACCCTGTTCAAACGCTTCAGCATGTTCACTGACGATCACTTCAGGATCAGCTGCCAGAGGGTTGGTATCAATGGCTGTCACAAAAATAGAATTTGGACGTGAGCCAAGGGCAGGCACTTTACTGAACGGACGGGTGCGCAGGGCAGTCCAAAGTCCAGAGTCGTTCAACTGCTCTTCTACCTGCTCGGCAGTCAAGCCAGACAGTGCTTCAGGCTTGTGCTCAGGGAAAGCCACTTCTTCGCTACCCCTTTTGTCGCTCTCGGCAACATCAATGACAACTGACTGAAGAATACGCTTCTCGCCACGATTAATCGCAGCAACAACACCGGCAGCAGGCGCAGTGTAGCGCACGCCCGGTGTTTTCTTGTCGGTAAAGAGCTCTTGCCCCTTCTTAACTCGATCTCCGACAGCAACCGCCATAGTAGGTTTCATACCTACGTAATCAAAGCCTATCACAGCGACAGAGCGAACCGCTCGGCCCTCCGATATGCTTTGTTCAGGCGCTCCTGTAATCGGAAGATCCAGCCCCTGTTTGATTTTGATCATACCTTTCGCCTAATCAATCAATTTTCAGGTCCGGAAAAACCCGCCTCTCCGGTGATAACCGACAACTGACCAATATAACCCTGAATATCCAGCCTTCATTCAACATGAAGTCAGAACAAAAGCTCTGATTTCTGCCTCAATCGAATACACAGCAAAAAAGACTTCACTCCAATGGAATGAGTCCTGATTGTGTATATTCTGATTCAGGCAAACTGACGATAAACTGGCCTCAAGTCTCGTGCTGCATAGCTGAGACTCAAGTGCAATCGCACATCAACTCATCGTTATGTGGCCGTAACGGCTCACCATAGAAAAAATGGTGGCGCAATTATAAAGACAGTCTCTTGGATATGCTATAGCCGAATGACCGTGGAATTCCTTAATGTTTAAAGCAGTTACCATTATACGTTCAACCAAAAATGAGTAATGTATCGCTATCGCGAATCATAAAAACTGATCAAACGGTTGAATACCTGAATTTTCAGCCATAACTCGACGAATAAAGGTATCGGTTTCAGGCACGTCCTGACCGAAGCATTCATCAGACCCGAACACCAGACAAGCCCGGAAATTGGTTCTTCCCCGTTCTAAGTATCAAGCTTTTCGTACACATCAGAAAACGAACATCCCAGTGTTTCAGCAGTCATTTTCTTGGTCAGAGCGGCTTTGTGAATTTTCCGGGCTAATTTTCCGGGCTAAAGTGCACGATGAATAAATATGAAAGACATGACCCATCGAAAAGATGAGCCATTGGGAGTGGTTTTTAGCAGGATGCGGCTTTGGGGAAAAGTCGAAAAAAGTTTTCAGATGTCACTTCGGCCAGCTCTTCTCCAGAAATGCCTTTTAACTCTGCCACACATTTAGCTACGTCGGGCAAGTAGCGAGGTTCGTTTGATTTACCACGATGAGGTACCGGCGCAAGGTAAGGAGAATCTGTCTCAATCAAAAGACGGTCCAGAGGGACTTTCTTAACCACCTCCCTTAACTCAGCGGCATTTCGAAAGGTGACAATACCGGAAATGGAAATGAAGTAATTCAGCTCCATCGCCTCTCTCGCCATTTCCCAGCTTTCGGTAAAGCAGTGCAATACACCCGCTCTATCCAGGTTACCGTGCTGACGTATGAGATCCAGCGTATCTTTTCTGGCATCTCTGGTGTGAACAATAATAGGTAGCTGTGATTGCGCTGCCGCCTGAAGATGAATTTTAAATCGCTCCTGCTGTACCGCTTTATTATCTGCCGAGTAGTAATAATCAAGACCACTCTCACCAATGGCGATCACCTTTGTATGACGGGCATAGTCTAATAAGGTCTGCAGGTCCGGCTCCGCTGCGTCTTTCTCCAGGGGGTGTATACCAACTGAGGCATAAACATCCTGATAGGTTTCAGCCAGATGAATCACAGCATCGGCATGCTCAAGATCAATACCGACACAGAGCATCCTCTCAACACCAACCTGACGGGCTGCGTTAAGTGCTTTTTCCAGGTCACCGCCATAACAATCAAGCTTGAGGCGGTCGAGATGGCAATGGGAATCAATCAGCATGATAGGTCGTATTTAATTCAGCAATATTAAAAGAGGTCATTCTTTATCATACCTCATTCATTACCCCCTTTCCTCAGGGAAGCTATAAGCGCCCTCCTGCCCTGACAATCACCCAATTAAGCTACCCACATTACTCAGTATTTATGCGACTATCTTTTTAAACGACGCAAAGCTAGCATCCAATTCCTAGAATAGAACAGATCAACCCAGAATCAGAAAAATGCAGTCTCAATCTGTCAGCATCTCCCGCTTGAATGTCCAGTGGCCAAATTATTTCATGGCTTTACTGCTCGGCGCTGTGACCGGAATTTTAATACCCGAACTTTCTGATTTTCTGGCCCCTCTGGGTGTCATCTTCATCAAGGTCATCAAGATGCTGGTCATACCGATGATCTTTTTCTCCATTGCCAATGGCATTTTGCAACTCAGCAAAGTCGATTCAATGAAACGAATTGCTTTGAAGACCCTGGTCATATTTCTTGGCAGTATGGCACTGACCTCGATCATTACACTGATCATCAGCCAGCTGCTCAATAACAGCTGGGGTTATTACTCCGTTCTACCGAATTACTTCCAACCTACCGCACAACTGCCTCAACTGTCTGACCTGGCTGATAAAATCATTCCGGAAAACCCCATTGCAGCGATGATGCATGGAGAAGTAATGGCTACTGTTTTCTTCTCCTGCCTGCTGACTGCCGGTATTCGTTCGAGCGGTGAAAAAGGAAAACCATTAATTGATTTTCTGGAAACATCAGCGATGGTGGTCAATCAAATGATCAAGCTGATCATGAAGCTGGCCCCACTGGGCATCTTCGCTCTGGCTGCCGACAACTTTGCTAATAGCAATCTGGTGTTGATCAGCGAACTGACCACTCTGGTGGGTATCACCTGGGGATTAACGGCCCTCATCATGGTGGCAGGTTTCAGCACTGTCCTGATGTGTATGAAGCTGTCTCCGGGAACCTTCTTTCGCAAAATGATAGCGCCGCAGATCATGGCCTTCACAGCAGGCTCCAGTTCAGCCACACTGCCCGTAAACATGTCAGTGACCGAGAATCAATTGGGTGTCAGTAAACCCATTAGCCGATTTGTGCTCTCTCTGGGTTCCGTCATTAATATGAACGGGCTGGCGATCAACCTGACGATGATCGCAGTCTTTGCTTCCCAGATTTTCAACCTTCACCTTACCTTCGATGACTATCTGCTGATTATTGCCATCAGCACCGTATCAGCCATTGGTGCTGCAGGAATCCCGGGCGCCTTTCTGCTGTCTTTAACGTTGCTACTCGAAAGCCTTGGCATCCCACTGATGGTTCTGGCCATCATAGCGGCAGTGGCCCAACTGTTTGAAATGAGCGGTACAACACTCAATATTACCGGTGACAGCCTGGCGGCTGTAATAGTAGCGAAGTGGGAAGGTAGCCTGGATGAGGAAACGTATAATAGATAGTCATCGCCACAGATCACTCTATTTTTGTCAGATTCCCAGGCGTCCTTGTTAAAGTCACTCCATCAATTCAGAGCAGCCACCACTAGGAGCCTGACCGAGAATAGACAGCCCGGCCTAAAACCCAGAAAGAACGGCCATCTTTTCCACTGAATTTTATGCTCGGACGCTATTCTCGGTCAGCCTCCTAGAACAAAAGCAAGAACCATTCCAATCACATTACTAACCAGACCAGCAGCTCCGCTATTTGGGCCCACCGACTCTGACTGCGTATCCGGATTTACTGCAATCACAGGATCTGTGGCAGGCTCTATCGGTGTTTGAGTATTAGCAAACTGACTGCCCGGAGGACAGGAAGCTCTGCCTGCAAAGCCAACAGCGCCTTCAGCGCCATCCAACAGGCAACCCAGGCACAGTTCACCGGCAGATATATCTTCCCGGTTACCCATATTCCGAACACCCTGAACTTTCTGGTGATAATCACAGAAATTCAGTACCACATACCAGAGAATCAGGTTCGGTATTAGACTAAAGAATCAAGATTAATCTTACATAACTGTACGACCACTTAGTCATATAGTTGTTTTTTAACGTCCGTGCAGATGATCTTTTAATCATCATCACTCAACCATTACATGGTACTGGTTTCGCGATCAGACTGAAGTGCACCTGCCAGATAAGTTTCTATTTTTGTTCTCACCGCATCCGTGGGATCGGTAAACTGAACCCCGATACCGGCCATGCGGGACGAACCCTGGGGAGTAATCCAGACAACCTTGCCCGGAACCGGTAATTTATCTACCTCATCCATCAGAGTCAGACGAATAAAGACCTCATCCCCCAATGAATAACGCTTTGAAGTCGGGATAAACAACCCGCCACCGGTTATAAACGGCATATAGGATGAGTAGAGAGAAGAAGAGTCTTTGATTGTCAGAGACAAGATGCCTGACATACCACCCTTTCCACGATTCATTATTCTTCTCCTGCATCTATTTATTATTGATCGTGAAGAACCTATCTTACTGACAGTAAGGTTAAGCAATGACCCCTGCCAGCTAAAGATAAATATTCTTTACTCTTGTTTGTTTTACAACACTGTATCTGAGTTTAACCCGTCCAGCATCGGGTTGATAGAACTCACGCCAAAACCAGATCAAGGCTTCGACAGAACGTGCCTTCCATCAACATTTGAGGATTCAGATTCCCTCCTTCCAACAGAGACTGTCTTTGCGACATCAGCCAATCTCTCTCTTGCAGAAGTGCTCTGGCATCACTTTTTCTGGATATATATTCCAGCATTTTCAGCTGGTCTCGATTTCTGAGCACGGAAGCGTCTGCATTTAAACCCAGTTTAACCGCATCATCCAACCAGCCAATGATCCAGCTCAAGGTCAGAGCCAGATCCGATGACTGCCAGTTTTTTGCCAGCTCGACCGGTGTCACTTTTCCTTTAAAAAGCCCTTTCAGACCATCAGCCAATGCTTCTCTCTTTTCCAGTAAACCCTGATCCGCAAAACGCTTGGCTTCCAGGGGAGAATTAACGGTCAGATCCAACAACTGATTAACCATTGCCGGATCATCCAGCTGAGTGGATAACCATTGCTCCGCGACTTCTCGCACAGGTGTAGAAAAGTTCAGTTGCTGACAACGACTGCGGATCGTGGGCAACATATCACCGGAACGGGCACTGACCAGCAGAAAAATGGTATCGTCTCCCGGCTCCTCAAGGCATTTAAGCAGAGCGTTGGCAGCATTGACGTTCATGGCTTCTGCCGGACTCAGGATAATCACCCTTCGCCCTCCCTGCTGAGCCGTTTTATGGGCAAAGTCATTCAGTTTTCTAATACTGTCGATTCGAATGGGTCGGCCCGGATCATCCGGCTCCAGCAGGGTAAAGTCCGGATGAGTCCCCGCCTTGAGCAACTCACACTCTTTGCAATGGCCACATGCGCCAGAACCCCGAGGATTCAGGCATAACAAATAAGCAGCCAGCGCTTTAGCAAACTGAAGCTTTCCTGTTCCCGGCACCCCCTTCAGAAGGTAGGCATGAGCCAGATTATCCGACTGCTGACAGTGGACCATTTGCTCCCACTGAGTATTTTGCCAGGGCAATATGCTCCAGTCTTTCATCAACGTGCCCCCAGTCTTCTTTCGAGCACATCCAACAACTGTTTCTGAACACCTTCCAGAGACTGCCCCGCATCAATCACTTCGAACTGTTCCGGAAACTGCCTCGCTCTCTCCAGATAGGCATTACGCACCCGGATAAAAAAGTCCATTTTTTCCTGTTCAATACGATCCAGCTCACCACTTCGCCCTTTAGCTCTGGCCATTCCGATTTCAGGATCCACATCCAGAAGAATCGTCATATCCGGACGCAAAGCCCCCTGCACCAGATTTTCCAGCGTCTCAACCGGCTGTGTATTCAGGCCACGCCCTCCACCCTGATACGCATATGTGGCGTCGGTAAAGCGATCACAGAGAACTATCTCCCCTGCTTCAAGCCCGGGCAAAATATTATGAAACAGATTCTGCGATCGAGCTGCAAACATCATCAACAGCTCGGTTATATCAGACAAAGGCTCACCATGATGCCCAAGCAAAAGCGCCCGCAGCTCTTCCGCAACCTGGGTACCGCCGGGCTCACGGGTTTCAGTAAATGCCAGTTGACGGTCACTCATCCAATGCTTGATGAAATCGACCGCTGTCGTTTTACCCGCGCCTTCTCCACCTTCAATCGTCAGGAAAAAACCGGATGGGGCATTAGCCATTATTGAGTCTCCACAGTCGAGCGGTAATCTTCCCGACGCTGTTCAATCTGATACTTTCTGACAGCTCGGTTATGCTCTACCAGTGTTTTCGAAAAATAGTGAGTGCCATCGCCCTTGGCGACAAAATAGAGTGACTTGCCGTCTTTGGGATGCAAAGCAGCATGAATCGCTTCCCGCCCAGCCAGTGCAATAGGTGAAGGTGGCAGCCCACTTATTACATAGGTGTTATAGGGCGTAGGCTCCCTGAGCATACGACGACTGATATTCCCTTTATAGCGCTCACCCAGACCATAAATCACTGTAGGATCGGTTTGCAGCCGCATCCCCTTTCGCAAACGTCTGACAAAAACACCTGCAATTTCTCCTCGCTCATAGGCTACCCCGGTCTCTTTTTCGACCAGAGACGCCATAATCAGCGCCTCGTAGGCACTCTTATAAGGAAGTCCTTCAGATCGTTTTTGCCACTCTTCAGATAATACGCTACTCATTCGTTTGTAAGCACGCCTGAGTATGGATTCAACACTCGCATCCGCCTGAAAGAAATAGGTATCGGGATAAAAACGCCCCTCAGGATTCCCTTCTATCTCAAGGCTTTTATAAAGCGTCTGCATAGCCTGATCATCCAACGGCGAAGATAGCTTTTCGTGCTTATTAAGTACTGCTACCACCTCTTTCAAAGTATGACCTTCGACCAGCGTCACATTGTAGTAACGCACCTGACCGGAAGTGAAAATGTTCAGCAATTCCCGATGCGTAACCCCGGCCGGAATCAGATAATCCCCGGCATGAATCCCTCCAGCCACTTTCTCGACTCTGGCTAAAATCACCAATACTTGCGGATGTTGAAGCCAGCCTAGTTCGGCCAGACTATCAGCCACCCGAGTCATGGACTCACCCTGAGAAATGGTAAATTCCAGACTATCGACACTGTCAGGAGCTACTACTGGCTGATCCCCATACCAGTCCAGCGCCTTCCATAAAATAACGACGGCCAGTAACCCGGTGAGCAGCAGACCCACCAATGCAAATAAGAATTTTTTAAGCATTCAAAACTTCCTGAACTCTATCCCTGACTGTACAGGTCACGCTGCCTACTGACCAGTTCAGATCACCACAGGCAATCACCGGCCATATCCCGTTAACACTGTTACAGACAAAAACCTCTTCAGCTCCGGCAAGGTCCTCAAGGGAGTAATCACCCGTTTCCACTTTTAACCCCCAACCCTGAGCATGCTCCTGAATAAACTCCCTGCACACCCCATTGACCCCTGCTCTGCCAAGATCGGGAGTCAACAGCGTGCTACCCGACACCATAAAGAGATTACTCATCGTCCCTTCAACAAGCCGGTCATCCAAACCCAGTAACAGCCCCTCCAGACAATCACTCCCCTGCCATTCCGAACGCGCCATGACATTCTCAAGACGATTGAGATGCTTTAATCCGGCAAAAGCATGATCACCCATTCTGGTTTTACATTCATGCAGCCTGATACCACTGAGACCAGGCGAACCCTTATAAGCCGGCAAAGGATGAAAGGATAAAATACGACGGGGGTTTTCACATCCGACAGGATTGTATCCACGACCACCAGAGCCGCGTGTCACAATGGCTTTGAGCACGCCTTCCGGCAGTTTCTGCGCTTGCAAAAACTCACCAACTTCACGTTTGAAGCCTTCAAGATCAAAAGGAATTCTGAGTACAGCAGCCCCGGAACACAGTCTTTTACAATGGAGATCGAAAAGGGTGGGCATACCCGCCTGAACTCGAATCGTTTCAAAAAGGCCATCCCCATAAGCCAGCCCTCTGTCATTGATTGACACCAAAGACGCTGGCTCCCCGTTGACCCAGCTGACAGGATTACAATTATCCAAAACGTTCCTACTCATACATACTCCATTCATCCTGAGTTTGTCGAAGGGTGCTGGTCATGCACCTCACAGGCTCAGTGCGAACGGTATAAAGCAAAAGGCGGCTGTACTAGCGCAGCAAAAAAGACGACAAACGCATCGATAGACCTAAATAAACCAGACGCCAGGAGCCTGTCGGACTTAAGCTTTCGAGCACCTGATCTAAAGTGCACCCTCACAAAACCGTCAAACTCCGACGTTCTATCTGGGCGCAGCTTAGCCCTAATCAAGCTTCGAGAAAGCCAGGGTAACATTCGTCCCACCAAATCCGAACGAATTAGTCAGCACATGTTCCATCTCAATATTTCTGGCCTTACCCGGTACATAATCAAGGTCACAGCCCTCATCGGGATTATCCAGATTAATCGTGGGAGGAGCCTGATTATCCAAAAGAGATTTTACTGCAAAAACCGCCTCAAGCGACCCTGCCGCGCCTAACAAATGGCCGGTCATAGACTTTGTAGAACTCACAGCCACATGCCTGGCCGATTGGCCAAAGACCGTATGAATCGCCCGGGTTTCAGCAATATCACCAGCAGCAGTGGATGTACCATGAGCGTTAATATATGAAACCTGCTCCGCTTTAAGACCTGCGTCATCCAAGGCTGATTGCATTGCCCTGGCAGCCCCTCGACCATCTTCAGGTGGAGACGTCATGTGATAAGCGTCACCACTCATACCCACACCACTGAGCTCTGCATAAATAGTAGCGCCACGTCGTACAGCATGTTCGTACTCTTCCAGCACCATAACACCCGCACCATCACCCAGAACAAAACCATCCCGGTCCTTATCCCAGGGTCGACTGGCGGCTTCAGGCTGATCATTTCGGGTAGATAAGGCTCTTGCAGCAGCAAAACCTGTCATACCCAGTGCAGAAGAAGCCTTTTCAGCGCCCCCCGCCACCATAACATCGGCGTCACCGTATGCAATCGTTCTGGCAGCAAGGGCCAATGCATGACTGCCCGTTGCACAAGCTGTAGAGGTCGCAAAGTTTGGCCCCTGGAGGTTGTAATGCATGGACAACCACCCTGCGGCCATATTGATGATGGCAGCCGGTATAAAGAAGGGAGATATACGACGTGGACCAGACTTATGAAGCGTGTCATGACTCTGTTCAATAGAAGTAATGCCACCAATACCGGAACCGATTACAACACCGTAGCGACCGACATTATCACCTTTGAGCAAATCACTTCCATCCAGCCCTGCATCTTTCATGGCCTCAATGGAAGCAGCCAACGCATACTGGATAAAAACATCCATTTTTCGAGCATCTTTAGGATTGAAATAATCACCCGCCTCAAACCCTTTTACGGTACCGCAGATACTGACGCTGAACTTCTCTGTATCCAGATGATCTATCGTATGAATACCACTACGACCTGCCAATACAGACTGCCAGCTCTGCTCAACCCCCAGACCTACCGGAGATAACGCACCCAGCCCTGTTACTACTACCCTTCTATGCGACAAAACAATTCACTCCTGCATCAGATTCACTGATTTTCTTCTTGTACCGAAGCCCACACTCAGCCCTGAGCCATTAACAGCCCTGAGCCATTAACAGCCATGAGCCATTAACAGCCATGAGCCATTAACAGCCATGAGCCATTAACAGCCATGAGCCATTAACAGCCATGAGTCCCATTCGAATACATGACGGCTTACGACTGCTGGTTTACAAAAAATCATGCTTTCTGATCATGTAAAAATGATGACATTATCCTTGTGTGTGAGTGTGTAATATCCCAATCAGGCTCATAGGAGGCTGACCGAGATATACGATAACGTTTCGTGTTTGCAGTCATCACTCAAACGAGCCGACACACACTGTTATTTTTCACTGAGAAACGATGCCCGCTGCACTGAACAGTAGTCTCTTTCTTTCGTCCTCAGTTGCCTTAACGACACCCAAACATACCTATGCCCAAGAGCCTGACCAACAGAAGAAAGCACAGCGCTTTAAACCACCTGACACTTCCCACATCAAGACAAGATTTCTAATATTTCTCAAAGTAAAAACACAAAAGCCGCACGCATTTTACTGCGTACGGCTTTTTCAGGATACAGCTATTAGCCTGCAGCCTGGACAGAATCAGGAATGAGCAACAACGTAGTCGATTGCTTCCTGAACGGTGGTGATTTTTTCAGCTTCTTCGTCTGGAATCTCAGTTTCAAACTCTTCTTCCAGAGCCATCACCAGCTCAACAGTGTCCAGAGAGTCCGCGCCGAGATCCTCTACGAAAGACGCACTGTTGGTGACTTCCTCTGCTTTTACGCCAAGCTGTTCGCAAACGATCTTTTTGACGCGCTCTTCAATGGTACTCATACCTGTTTGTGCTCCTATCGATATTCGGGTGCAGAAGGGCGATTTGAAACCCGCCCTTACTGCGGTCAATTACTATATATAAACGCTTGCAGTAATTTCAAGGACAGGCCCGCGATATTACCGCAATTTTCATCTTTTTCAGAGAGGTTTTGACACCAATCAAGTGCAAATAACCCTGCACACCCTCTGATCACGAGGCCTGAAGCCTGTCAGACTCATGTTTTCGAGCATGAATCCGGCAGAATCCTAGCCCATGTACATTCCACCATTCACATGAATGGTTTCTCCGGTAATGTAACCTGCTACATCACTAGCCAGGAAAGCCACAACACCGGAAATTTCTTCAGGTTGCCCCAGACGACCCATTGGCACCTGGGACTGCAAAAAGGTTCTGTGTTCTTCTGGCAGATCACGGGTCATGTCTGTATCAATGAAACCGGGAGCTACTGTATTCACAGAAATCTGACGAGAGCCAATCTCCCGGGCCAGAGAACGACTAAAGCCCTCTACCCCAGCCTTGGCTGCTGCATAATTCGACTGCCCCTGATTGCCCATGGAACCGACAACGGAGCTGATGTTAATAATACGCCCCCAGCGAGCTTTGGTCATGCCCCTCAATACCGCTTTACTCATTCTGTAAATAGAGCTCAGATTGGTATTGACCACATCATCCCACTCATCATCCTTCATTCGCATCAGGATATTATCACGAGTAATACCCGCATTATTAACCAGAATCTGGGGTGCGCCAAATTCGGATGTTACTGCTTTTACCACTTCAGTACAGCTATCTGACACAGAAACGTTCAGCACCATACCGCAGCCTTTGATATCCTCAGCCTGCAGCATCTCGGTAATTCTTGCAGCGCCAGGCTCTGAGGTAGCCGTGCCAACCACAATAGCTCCCTGCTTGCCCAGATCAATGGCAATTGCTTTGCCAATTCCACGACTGGCGCCAGTAACCAGAGCAACCTTGCCTTCAAGGTTCGACATAGTTCTATCCTGTTGTTCTACCGCGAAGTAACCTTCAACTTTTACAGATGAAAAGCTGTCTCATCGCTTATGGCAATTGATCAAAAAAGCGCTTTACTCACTGAGCCCCGGGATTTTAACGAAACCCAGATTCAGGAACACTTTCCGACTCAGCATGGCTGAAAAATCAAGCATTAAGCCTGCCCAAGCAGATCTTCAAATGAGGACGCAAGCTCAAGCGTTGCTACAGGCGATCTGCGCACTATCCGCTTGTTAAGACCTGCCAGCACTTTACCTGCACCACACTCTGCAAACTGAGTAACACCCGCTTCATGCAAGTGCTGAACTGTCTCTACCCAGCGAACAGGACTATAAAGCTGCTTAACAAGATTTTCACGAATCTTTTCTGGTTCTGAGCAGGGTTCTGCAGTGACATTCTGAATCACTGTGATAGCAGGCTGACTCAATTCTATGGAAGCAAGCTCTACTGCCAGTTTCTCTGCTGCAGGCTTCATGAGCGCACAATGCGAAGGAACACTCACCGGTAATGGCATTGCCTTGCGCGCACCCGCTTCTTTAGCGAGCTCAACAGCACGGGCAACCGCCTCTTTTTCACCTGCAATAACCACCTGCCCCGGAGAGTTGAAATTAACCGCTTCAACCACACCACCTTGAGCGGCATCATGGCAGACTGAAATCACCTGCTGATCTTCAAGACCCAGAATGGCTGCCATGGCTCCGGTTCCAGCTGGTACAGCCTCTTGCATAAAGAGACCACGCTGGCGCACAACCCGGACAGCATCGGCAAACTTCATCGCACCAGAACACACCAGTGCCGAGTACTCACCCAGACTGTGGCCCGCCATATAAGAAGGCTTAACGCCCCCTTTCTCCAGCCAGAGCCGCCAAAGCGCCACACTGACTGTCAGCAGAGCAGGCTGAGTATTTTCAGTCTTGTTGAGCTCTTCAGCAGACCCTTCACTGATCAACTTCAGAAGGTCAAACCCGAGCACTTCGGCGGCTTCAGTAAATGTCTGTACGACAACAGGGTGATCAATATGGTCTGCAAGCATGCCTACCGACTGGGATCCCTGCCCCGGAAAAACAAACGCAAGTAAATCCGTCATTGCTTTGGGTCTAGTCCTGAAATAGCTAAATCGTTGAAAGAAGCGCACCTTTTTCCGGCTCTTCGCTTCTTCCGAGAAAAAAACTCAGGCAATTATAGAAAAAGTCGAACCCAAGGTGGGTAATTTTATGTTTCTAACTGAAAACAAATCTCACCAACAGATTCAATTTCTATACGCAGACGATCTATAGCAGCCAACGACTACAACAATCGCTCTTCAACCTCACGGGCAATCCTGACCGGAACTTCATATTCCGCCTCTTTCACCGCCTGACATATCGCACGATAGAAGCCTTTTTCATCAGCCCCACCGTGACTCTTTATAACGATTCCCTGCAACCCCAACAAACTGGCGCCATTATGCAAAACAGGATCAATCTTGCGATTAAACTCTCTCAATAGGGGGGAAATCAAAAAATAAAGAAAGCGATTCAGTAGCGAACGCTGAAAAATAGACTTCAGGCCGTCTCGTATCAGGCTTGCAACACCCTCTCCGGTTTTCAGCGCAACATTCCCGACAAAACCGTCGCAAACAATCACATCTGCACTACCGCTGAAAATATCATGACCTTCAATAAAGCCAATATATTCCAACCCCTGCTGTGCTCCAAGCTTTTCCTGAAGGAGGTGATGAGCCAACCTTACCTGCTCATTCCCCTTCATCTCTTCAGTACCAATATTCAGCAAACCCACCCTGGGTGACTCCACACCATAAACAGATGAAGCCAATTGCGCGCCCATAATGGCAAACTGATAGAGATGCATGGAGGTACAGTCGACATTAGCCCCCATATCCATCAGCAGGGCGCTACCGGTCGAGGTAGGAACACTGGCAGCTATGGCTGGCCGATCTATACCTGCAAAGGTTTTAAGCACATAACGACCCATAGCCATAAGCGCACCCGTATTACCTGCGCTGACACAGGCTTGCGCCTCGTTCTTGGCAACCAGCTCAAGCACTTTCCACATAGAGGAATCTTTTTTTCCCCTGAGCGCCAGAGAAGGCTTGTCATGCATGGTAACCGTCTTATTTGCATGAATCAGGGAAATACGAGATCGATCGGTACACTCCATATCGGAGAGGTAATCTTCGATGAGCGGTTGATCGCCGACAAGTTGGAGATGAAGAGAATTGAAGCGATCGAGCGCTCTGACGGCAGCCCGGATACGAGAACGGGGACTATCGTCCCCGCTCATAACATCAAGAGCAACCGTCATCATTGAGTCTGCGTTTGCACCCGATGTCATTTTATTCCTTGTCCCTGGAAGCCAGCTTTTGAATCACTGAACTCATTCCTTTAGTCAAACCGACCGAAGCACTTAGTCTTCGCTGGTTTCAACTACTTTCTTGCCACGGTAGAAACCTTCAGCAGAAACGTGGTGACGACGATGAGTTTCGCCGGAAGCTGCTTCTACAGACAGCTGAGCAGAAGTCAGACTGTCGTGGGAACGGCGCATGTTACGCTTAGAACGGGTTTTACGGTTTTGCTGAACAGCCATGTGTCAACTCTCCTGGATCGTAGTATCTGTTTTCAATTTGGCCAGAACGCTGAAAGGGTTACTGTTCTTGCGCTCTTTTTCTGCCTCGACGGCAGCCGCCTGAGCCTCATCTTCAGACTCAGTGGTATAGTATCGCTGAGCTGAACAGTCTTCAGGCGGATGATAGGCCACCAGCGGAAGTGCCAGAATCAGCTCTTCCTCGAGAATAGGCAATAATTCTACCGGCTCATCACCGAACATTAACGGTTCGAAATTTTCCGGCAAGGCTTTGGCCTGCTCATCAGTCAGCACCCCCATCAAATGGAGATCAGCTCGCACCGGTAGCTTGGCCACCTCCAGACAGCGCTGGCAGATCATGCTCAGTTCCGCCTCAACATGCCCTTCCAGCACAACCCGGTTATCTTCGCTCAATGAAAAGCTCAGATCGACCTGGACCTCGCCTTTGTCATCGACCAGACTGCCTACCAGTCGGTCAAACTGACTCAGCACCAGCGAACCTTGATACTGCCTGCCTTGACGCGCGAGTTTACGCGGATCAAAGGTTTTGGGTAATTGTCCGATAGCCATAAGCTCACGGGTTGGTTGTCATAAGCGCGCCATAATAGGGGCAAGAAAACTCCCTGTCAAAGGGTTTAAGCGCTTTAAACGGCTTAACTTTCAGTCATTTTGCCAGCAACCTTGAAGGCCGCAATAACAATATGTAATTTCCACCCTGGCGACATACGCTATCGAATCTTATTTCAAACAGAGCTATAAATCAGAACAGATTTCCCTTAGCTCTTGATATCACAGCCAAAAAGCTCTATTCAAGAAGAACCGATCACCCTTCCAGAACCAGAATTTATGAAAATCATCCTGGCTTCCAGTTCTCCTTATCGAAAGTCGCTATTAAAAAGGATCGACCTTCCCTTTGAATGTCACTCACCTGATATTGATGAGACTCCTCACTCTGGAGAGTCCGCTCAAGCTTTGACCATGCGCCTCTCCAGGCAAAAAGCCGAAAGACTCAAACAAGCGTACCCAGAACACCTGATCATTGCTTCGGACCAATCCGCACAGCTCAGTAAAACACTGCTCGGCAAGCCAGGATCAGAACAAAAAGCGATTGAACAGCTCATGAGTTGCAGCGGTCAATCAGTGACCTTTTATACCGGCCTCTGTCTTTTGAACACTCAAACGAATAACTGCCAGGTAGATACCGTCACTTACACCGTACACTTCCGACACTTAAGCCAACAGGAGATTGAAAACTATATAAGGAAGGAAAAGCCGCTGGACTGTGCAGGCAGCTTCAAGTGTGAAGGACTGGGCATAAGCCTGTTTTCCAAAATGGAAGGCGACGATCCTAACAGCCTGATCGGCTTACCTTTGATAAAGCTCACCAATATGCTGATTAAAGAAGGCATCAACCCCCTGCTCACGAACTAGTTAAGATTTTAATCAATCGCTCAAACATTGACTCAGATCAACACCACACCCCTTGCACAACCCTATCCTGAGGAAAACAAACACTCAGGAAAGCCATAATATGTACATGGACACAGTCGTAATCGCAGGATTACTGGCCGTCGCAAGCACCATTATCTTTGGTTGTGCAGTGGTCGGCTTCATCATTAATGACAACCGCAAAAACCAGGGCAAATAAGCCCTGGCTCTCCTGCGACATTACTATTCGCCCTTCTCGAAAAACGACTGCAACCGACTTAACAGAAACCCCCTCATCCACTGATGTGCCTGATTGAACTGCCAGTGCTCTGGCCAGACCAACTCAAATTTGAGAGGCGGAGAGTCGGCTAAGGTAGGCAATAGAACATAATCACCAAATAGATCCATAGCCAGATATTCCACATTGGTCACAATGGTAAAGGCATCATTGGAACGAATGGCCTTCAAAGCAGCCTGCAGACTTGGCAATTTGAGCCAGGGGTTTCTTAAAAACTCATACTGCTCTCGAAGACCATTTATATAAGGACTGGCAGCAATAACCGCTTGAGTGATCACAAAGGGATACTTTTCCATTTCGGTCAGGTCGAGGGTTTCACAACCACTCATCGGATGAGTTTTGTGCATCAGAACATTAAACGACGCTGCTGCCACTACCTCTTTACAGAGACTCTCGGTCGTATCAGGTAAGGTAACTATGACACCCAGGTCGAGCTCACCCGATTCCATGGAGGAAATCATATTTTCACAGGGCAGTGACACAGAACTGGTCACACCCGGAGCAACCTGCTTAAGCTCGATCAACGCCTGAATCAGAAAATTCTCAAGAATGACCGACCCCGTACCAATCCGAAAATGATGCTCACTGGTTGCAGGATCAAAATACTGATTTTCAAACAGCGTTTCAGAATCTGCCATTAACTTTGAAACCAATGGTTGAACTTGACGCGCTTTTTCAGATAGAAAAATATGATTCCCCTCCCTTATCAGGATTGGATCATTTAACGTCTCTCGCAACTGCGACAAAGTCCTGCTCATTGTGGACTGAGTGACATGCATCTGATCTGCTGCACGGGTTACACTGCCGGTATCCAGAATAGCCTGCAAAGCCGGCAGCAAACTCATTTTCAGTCGATTACTGGCCATGAGTACAACTCTCTCTATTAGACATTAGAAATGCCCATAGCTGAAAACGGGTGGCCCAGATTACTCGTTACAAGCTCTGAAACAAACTGTTTTCGCTCTATGAAAGCACTTTGTTTTAGCCTCTTTTTGATGAAGAGGTGAAGACAAAACCCTTTCACACATTCTGATAACCCGGAGAAACCACAATACTGACAAAAAAAAACCGGCATCAATGACTCTGAGCCGATGCCGGCAAACACACACAACACATGAATCGGAGTAAGTGATTCATAGCGAAAAGATTACGCAGTTCGCCTCACCTGAGCCAGTGAAAGAAATCACTCAGCCCATTGAACTGACCGATAAGCACTTTACCCCCCTCCCCTCCCCCCCCTCCTCACCACTTAACACATTCACGATTTCGATCTTGTCATTGGAGCTTTCAACGTGACCCCCTGGCACCAATTACATAACAATCTCGGCTCAACATTTAACACACAGTCAGTTGGGATATAGAAATCGTGTACAAGAAGATTCTGGCCGTAGCCGTAGCCACAGCAGTGGCAGGTCCAGCAATGGCATTGGACGTTTTTGATGATGGTACTAACAGCCTGAGCATCGGTGGTCGTATTGGAGTCGTCGCCAAGAGCAAAGATGGCGACAACACATTAAATAACGACAGCGCTCGTATTAACTTCAAGTTTGCTCATAAATTTGAAAGCGGATGGACGGGTGTCGGTGTCGCTGAATGGGGATTTCGCGCCAAAGACGAATACACTGATATAAAAAATTCAGTCGGTAAAGTCATTGGCTCTGAAAAGAAAGATACTTTCTTTAACCGCCTGGGGTACGTTGGCCTGAATCATGATGAGATCGGTGCATTTACAGCAGGTAAAAACTGGAGTGTGACATACGACGTTTCGGGCTGGACCGACATGTACGCAATCGGCGGCGGTAATGCCATGGGTATTTACGAAGGCCGTAATGGCGGCGACTTCGATGGTTCTGCCCGAGCCGATGATACCATCCAATATCGCAATAGCTTTGGCGGCCTGAACGTTGGCGTTCAATATCAGATGCAGGATCATTCAGTCACCGACGCAAGACGTGACTCTGGTTATGGCCTCTCTGCCAGCTATGATCTGGCCATAGGACTCTCTGTGGGTGCAACTTACTCTGAGACCCGATACGAAGAAACAACCCAGTATGCAGGCCAGGACAAATCCAAGTCCACTACCGCCGGCCTTAAGTTCGAGAACGAAAACCTATACCTGGCCGCCATGTACGGCGAATTCAGAAATAAAACCGAACTGGGTGACAAGCTGAACGCAAAATCCAAAGGCGTTGAATTATACGGTCGACTGGCCATGGATAATATCCTGCAAGGCTTCTCTCTGCAGGCAGGTTACAACGAGCTAAAAGACGACAGCAAGACAACCGCCGACCAAACCAAGGCTACCTTCAAGGAAACCATGATGGGTGCCATTTATGAGACCGGCCCAATGCAGTTTGCCGTCGAATACGCTAAAGATGACAGCAAAAACATGGATGGCAAGAAAGAAGCTGACAACACGCTATCCCTGCAGGCTCGTTACTACTTCTAAACCCACCAAAGCAATAAAAAGACCGGTAATCACGCCGGTCTTTTTATAAATAGAATAAATATTTTCATAGCTCCCCCCACACAATTCCCCAACCTGACTTCCAATACTTTGACATCAAGAAATAAAAAAACAAAAGCTATGATTAAGGGAAACAAATAGATTTAAAGTTCGAAAAATACCAGAATTGAAATATATAGATTTTGTATAGTTATCTATACAAAAGGTAAAGACAGGGATTAAAAATAGAAAATAAAATCAGAGAAAACAACCCATACACAACACTTATGAGTATAATAAATAATCTCAATATCATTAAATAACACACATAGAAAAAGCCTAACAATTTCTGAAAAAGCCATAAAAACTTAACAACCAAGCGTCCTCAAAAAAGACTTAAACCAACTTCTCACCTCACTATTCACCTCACTATTCACCTCACTATTTACTGCACAAAAAACCAATCAACCAACACACCAAAAAGCCACACACAGCAAGACTTACAAGCCTTAAAATCAGAAATAACTTTAAGCGAAACAATCAATCAATTGTGCAAAAAAAAATGCTTAAAAATTAATAAAGCTACCGACTTAAATAGCACTTTAAAGAACAATAAACAAAAACAGTTAATCATCATAAAAAACAATCAAAAATCCTTTATTTAAAGAAAACCAAACAAAATCCACTATTGATTTAACCCTTTTAATTAAATAAAAATTCAAACCGCAACACTAAAACTATACACATGAGTGAGAGTCTAAATCGTGCATAAGAAAATACTGGCCGTAGCAGTAGCCGCTACCGTGGCAGGTCCAGCAATGGCACTTGAGGTATACGATGATGGTACTGACAGTTTAAGCATTGGCGGAAAAATTGGCTTTTATGTCCAGAACAAAGACCATGATGAAGAACTGAACAACGACTGCAACCGAATTAACTTTGAATATGCTCACAAGTTCGCCAGTGGCTGGACAGGACAGGGGGTGATGGAATGGCGTATTCGTACTGTTGACGAGTACGAATCAGACGGTGAAAAGAAAGACTTTATTTCCAACCGTTTGGGCTTTGTCGGACTTAGTCACGATGACTACGGCTCTTTCATTGCCGGTAAGAACTGGAGCGTCACTTACGACGTTTCTGGCTGGACTGACAGTTATGCCATTCTTGGGGGTAACGCAATGGGAGTATACGAAGGCCGAAATGGCGGTGATTACGATGGCACCGCCCGCGCTGATGACGCACTCCAGTATCGCAACAGCTTTGGTGGCTTAAACATCGGTTTGCAGTACCAGCTGCAAAGTGACCCGGCAACCCAAAACGATACGAACAACCTTACCGACGATAACGTACAGCGTGATCACGGCTACGGCATTGCTTTGAGCTATGAATTACCCATGGGTCTGTCCGTGGGCGCAACCTATAACGAAACGCAGTATGAAGACATTGCCAAATACGCTGGCCAGGATAAGTCGAAGTCTGCAACCGCCGGTCTGAAGTATGAGAATGAAGGCCTTTATCTGGCAGCCGTGTATGGCGAGTTTCACAACAAAACAGAACTGGGAGACAAGCTGAACGCCAAATCTAACGGTCTTGAGCTGTATGGCAGACTGGCTCTTAACAACGTATTGCAGGGCTTTTCAGTAGAAGCCGGATACAACGACCTGAAAGACGACAGCAAGGCAGAAGCAGACCAGACTGAAGCCACCTTTAAGGAAGCCATGGTCGGTGCTATTTACGAGACCGGACCTATGCAGTTCGCTGTTGAATACGCCAAAAACGACAGCAAGAACGAAATAGGTAAAAAGGACGCAGATAACACTTTATCTCTGCAGGCCCGCTACTACTTCTGATTTCAGCCAGCCCAGAAGCAAAAAAGGTCAGCGACTATGCTGACCTTTTTTGCTTCTGGAAGAATTATACACTTCGGCTAAGGATTTACCCCAAAATAACTTCCCGATTTTCACCCGGATTCCGTTCGCCCTGAGCTTGTCGAAGGGTTATGGCATTGGGCTTCGACAAGCTCAGCCCGAACGGATTTTGAGCAGATTTGAATAAGGAAGTTATTTTGGGTCCTAAGCCAAGTAAAACAATGAAAAAGCTCAGAGCGGCTCCGAATAGCCTCAAACTACCTATTCGGAGCGTTAACCATGGCTACTGCATGGCTACTGAAGGGACAATGAATTCAACCCAAGCACTTTAACGGCGGTGGAGGCAACGCCCGCACCAAAGTCCCGAGCAAAACGCTCAAAGGGTGTCAAACGGAGTGAAAAGTCGACAATTTCTTCTTCGCCAATCACTTCACGGGCAACATAGCCTGCACTACCCAGCCCATCCAGCAAACCCAGCTTTACAGCCTGCTCGCCAGTCCAGACCATTCCGGAAAAGATATCCTTATCATCTACCAGACGATCGCCACGCCCCTGTTTTACGACATTGATAAATTGATTATGAATCGTATCCAGAGATTGCTGCCAGCGCTCTGTAGCTGCCGCATCCTGAGGCTGAAAAGGATCATTAAACGCTTTAAACTCACCTGCAGTGTATGTACGACGACTCACACCGAGTTTTTTCATGGCCTCAACAAATCCAAAGCCTGAAGAAATCACCCCGATTGAACCTACCAGACTGGCCTTATCTGCGTATATTTTATCCGCCGCAGCCGCCACGTAGTAACCACCTGATGCTCCAATATCCATGACAACCGCATAGAGAGGAATCTCTGGATAAAGATCTTTAAGGCGCCTGATTTCGTCGTAAATATAACCCGACTGAACAGGGCTGCCACCCGGACTGTTAATACGAAGGATAACGCCTTTTGTTCCCTTATCTTCAAAAGCCGCACGCAACCCCGTGACAACAGTGTCTGCATTCACATCATCTGTACCAATAACACCATCCAGTTCAACCAGTGCAGTATGAGAAGCACTGGTGGGTGCATTCACGGTATCTACCTGCATGGTGTTGTAGATGACGCCAATGGAGACAAATAACCAGGTAAAAGTCAGCAGCTTGAAGAATATCCCCCAGCGACGCGCACGACGCTGCTCTTTCAACGCCCCCTGAGCCAGACCTTCAACCAGCGTCCAGGCACGCCCTTCCCTATCATCAGACTGTTCATAGTCATCACTCTCATTCCATGAACTTCTCACTCAACTCACTCCTGTTATTTTCAACAAGCCTTTCTGTCCCCATCGAGCCCGACAAGAGAACAAAATAACGTTTTTCATTTCTGACAGTCAGTGTCTGCCCAACCAATCAATTAACTCATCAAAGGAATCCACAGTGTGTACCGGCTGATACTCTTTCAGATTGCTTTTATTTTGAGCACCATACGTCACTCCCACACTGTCTATCCCTGCATTAGCAGCCATAGCCAGGTCAAACCCGGAATCTCCAACCATCAAAGTCTGGTCAGCAGTAACATGAAACTCATCCAGCAACTGTTCAAGCATCATTGGATGAGGCTTTGAGTGCGCATCATCCGCCGTTCGGCTCGCTTCAAAAAAGGACTGATAGTCATTAGCAGTCATTGAACGATTAAGACCCGCTCTTCTTTTACCGGTCGCCACTGCCATTTTAATTCCGGTATTTTTCAAAAACTCCAACCCCTGAGTAACACCGGGATAAGGCCGTGAAGGCTGCTGTTCAAGCTCAAGATGAAAATCCCGATAGGCCTCACGATAAGCGACCAGACGGTCTTCATCCAGATCAGGGTAAAGCGTTGTAATAGCCTCCCCCAGACTCAAACCGATGATACCTTTATAAACCTCATCTGCCAGAACTGGCAACCCCAAGCTCTCAGCGGCCTTTGCCAGAGCAGTAACAATATTTGGCACAGAATCAATCAAGGTTCCATCCCAGTCAAATACAACCAGCGAATACTCTTTTCTTTCCATCATACCCAATCAAATCACTACTTCTTAAATGCCCATAGCACGTAAAATGCCCATAGCACGTAAAATGCCCATAGCGCGTAAAATGCCCATAGCGCGTAAAATGCCCATAGCGCGTAAAATGCCCATAGCGCGTAAAATACCCATAGCACGAGAAAAAAACCAAGAGCAACTTCACAAAACGCTCAATGACTCAGCGTTTCAAGCACACCATCAAGATCTTCTGGCAAAGCTGCATCAATCGCTAACGCCTGACCTTCAGGCAACACCAACTCCAGTCTGGCAGCATGGAGAAACAGTCTTTTCAGACCAAACTCCCTGAACCGTCTATTGTCTTCATCCGACGTATATTTATCATCCCCGAGAATGGGATACCCGGCATGGAGACAATGCACCCTGATCTGATGAGTCCTGCCGGTAACCGGGCTAGCCTCCACCAGTGTGGCCGTTTCATTGGCATGACTATACCGTTCAAGAACTTTATAGAGTGTTTTTGAACGCTTTCCTTCCAAATCTACAGTAACCACCCTCTCTCCTGAACGCAGAGTATTTTTCAGCAGAGGCGCATTAACCAAAACCTTCCTGCTTGGCCAACGACCCAAAACAAGAGCGTTATAGATTTTATTGATCTTACCTTCTTTCAACTGGGCGTGAAGATAACGAAGCATGCTTCGCTTCTTGGCAATCATCAGGCATCCTGAAGTGTCGCGATCGAGGCGATGCACCAATTCCAGACTCCGCTCTTGCGGACGAATATTGCGCAACGTTTCAATCACACCATAAGAAATACCACTGCCACCATGAACCGCAATACCAGCTGGCTTATTGATAATGATCAGAGATTTATCTTCATACAGAATGGCGCCTTCCAACTTATGAATGATGGCCGCACTGGGACTGGCTCTGGAAGTTTTTTCTGCAACTCTGACGGGTGGAACTCTTAACAAATCACCGTCCTGCAGGCGGTAATCTGCTGTCACACGCTTTTTGTTTACACGTACTTCACCTTTACGAATAATTCTGTATACCCGTGTTTTAGGTACACCTTTGAGAATCCGCACTAGATAATTATCGACCCGCTGCCCGGCATCTTCGCTATCAATATTGATCATTCTTACCGCTGGGCGGGATTCCCCGGCTTGCCGGGAGTCGTTCTGATGTCTATCCATCGCGCTATAGTATCAGCTTTCCCTCATTTGAAGCACTTACTGATTACTGATATAGTTGTGGCACTGCCTTGTGCATATACGAAAAGGCAGTTCGATTTACGAAACCTGAGAGCGGCCGGCAGCGGGAAAGGCAAATATGAAAGAGCCATAAAGCCCCCTGAACCGAAGCCGATGACACTCAGGACTATTGAAACACCATCACGGCTCTGCCGTGTAAGATAAACAGCGCTACTCTCTGTCAAGCTGTGCACCCCCGGATTCCGGGCGTGAGGAAAATTCCGGGAAATTAGACACTATTATCGGCCTATTTTTTTATCGAGCCTTTAGATATCGATAAGCGCCGAAAGATCCCGGCAGAACCGAATTCCCCGCCCAAGGTGGCCCGTCTGAATCAAGGCCTGGTCACCAGTTTGATGCTATATCGTTACAAAGCAGGTTAAAGAAGTACTGGGAAGTAAGTCTGATAGCACAGATTATAAACCGGCAGTTCCGCATCAGTGACGGACCGGAAGACAAGAAAACGGGCAGTGCCGGCTTGAGAGGCTAGCCTCTGAATGTATCGGTACTCTATGAAGAGAATGTTAATCAACGCAACTCAGTCTGAAGAGTTGCGCGTTGCGCTGGTTGATGGCCAGCGTCTTTACGACCTGGACATCGAGTCTGGCGCTCGTGAACAGAAAAAAGCCAACATCTACAAAGGGAAAATAACCCGGGTTGAACCCAGCCTGGAAGCCGCCTTTGTGGACTTTGGTGCTGAGCGACACGGATTCCTTCCTCTGAAGGAAATATCTCGTGAATATTTTTCCTCTCCACACCATGGTGGACGCCCGAATATAAAGGACGTTATCAAGGAAGGACAGGAAGTCATTGTTCAGGTAGATAAAGAAGAGCGTGGCAATAAAGGTGCAGCCCTGACTACGTTGGTCAGTCTGGCTGGTCGCTATCTCGTACTCATGCCCAACAACCCTAGAGCAGGCGGTATTTCCCGTCGGATCGAGGGTGATGAGCGTGCAGAATTGCGCGAAATCCTGAGCAATCTCAATATCCCTTCAGAAATGGGCGTCATTGTTCGTACTGCAGGCCTGGGTCGCTCCAAGGAAGAGTTGCAGTGGGATCTCGATTATCTGCTTCAACTGTGGAGCTCCATTAAAGATGCTGCACACAAGCCTGCCCCTCTTCTGATTTATCAGGAAAGCAACGTCATTATCCGGGCTATCCGCGATTACTTGCGTCAGGACATTAGTGAAGTGCTGATCGACAAAAACAGTGTTTTTGACGAAGCTCTGGATTTCATCAAACAGGTCATGCCTCAGTACCAGCACAAAATCAAGCTGTATAAAGATGGCATCCCCCTGTTCAACCGCTTCCAGATTGAATCCCAGATCGAAACAGCTTTCCAGCGTGAAGTTAAGTTACCATCAGGCGGCTCTATTGTTATCGACCCGACTGAAGCACTGGTTTCCATCGATATCAACTCTGCCCGCGCAACCCGTGGTGGTGATATTGAAGAAACAGCCCTGAACACCAACCTGGAAGCGGCCGATGAAATCGCTCGTCAGCTCAGACTCCGTGATATCGGCGGTCTGATCGTGATTGACTTCATCGACATGAGCCACAATCGCAACCAGCGTGAAGTCGAAAACCGTATCCGTCAGGCTTTATCCATGGATCGCGCGCGCGTTCAGACAGGACGCATTTCTCGCTTCGGTCTGCTGGAAATGTCACGTCAGCGCCTGCGTCCGTCTCTGGGTGAAACCAGTGGTGTTGTCTGCCCAAGATGTTCAGGTCAGGGCACCATTCGTGACATAGAGTCTCTGGCCCTGTCCATTCTTCGCCTGATGGAAGAGGAAGCTCTGAAAGATAAAACTTCAGAGATCCGTGCCCAGGTACCGGTAACTGTTGCTGCATTCCTGCTGAATGAAAAGCGTCAGACTATCGCCAAGATTGAGAAACGACACAAGGTTCGCATTGTTGCTGTTCCCAATCCAAACCTGGAAACACCTCACTACGACGTCCAGCGCCTGAGAGATGATCACGTAGTAGAAGGCTCAGAGAGCAGCTACGAAATCATCACTACAGAAGAGCCTCAGGAAGAAGAAGCACCGGTTTCACAGACCAAAGCAACTCCCCGTCCGGAAGCTGCCGTCAAGAACGTTGCACCCGCTAAACCTGCGCCTGCTCAGCCTGAAAAACAGGGCATGCTGAAGTCTTTTGTCAAAGCTATTGGCGGCCTCTTTGCAGCCGAAGAAACGACAGAACAGCCTGCTCAGCCAGAAACGCGCAAGCCTGCACGCCAGCAACGCCAGCAACGCCAGCCAAGAGACCGCGACAATCAGCAGCGGGATAATCGTGGACAGCGCCAGCAGCGTAACAAGCCCCAGCAACGCAAAGAGCAGCCTGAAGATCGGCCGGCTCGTAACAACGAGCGCCGCCGTGGCAATAGCCCTCGACAACAGGACGATAGAAAGGAAAGCACACCTCGTCAGGAAAGACAGGAGCGCAGTCCTCGCCAACAGGAAGAGCGCAGCCCTCGCCGCCAACAGCAGGAAAGACGAGAGCGTCGCGAACCGGTAGCTGAGCCGAAGCAACAGGAGCAAGCAGCTTCCGTTACTGAGCAGCAAGAAGATAACCGTCGCCGTCGTCGTCCCGGCTCTGCTCAGCGCAGAAGAAACAACCGCCCCTCTCAGAGAGACCGTAGCCAGCAGGAGCAACCTGTTCTGCCTTCTCTGTCTCAACCTGAAGAGAGCAAAGCAGAAGCACCAGCACAACCTGCTACTGCCAAAGCGCCTGCAGAACAGACTGCTCAGAAACAGAGCCCTAAGCCTGTAACTCAGCAAGAAGTTAAAGCGCGACAGGAAGCACCCACTGAGAAGGCAGTATCCAGACAGCCTGAACAAAAAGCAGCCAGCCAACCTGAAAAGGTCGAAGCGGTTGTGGAAGCTCCTGTAACCAAGCCCACTGAGGAAGTGACTCAGCAACCAGCTCCAACGGCCAGTCAGAAGCCTCAGGCTGAAGACACACCGGAAAAGGTAATCAGCGAGCCGGCTGAAGCGCCTAAAGCGGCAACGCCTCGAATGACTGAAATGGCCAAGGCAGTAGCTGCCAGCAGCCATAGAGAAGCCGCACCTATACAGCAGCCCAGCACTCCTGTTCAACCCAGTGTTGAGCCCGTCACTGAAAAAGCAGAAGAGCCCGCTAAACCTGCAGCTCCAACTGTAGAGACGGTCAAAAAGGAAGCTGCTCCTGTACAGCAAGAAGCACCTGCTGCTCCGGCCACGGCGACACCACCTCAGAAACAAGAAGCACCAAAAGCTGCCAAACCTAAAGCAGCAGCCGAACCTGCTTCAAATGTTGTTGATGTAAACAATAATGAGGAAGCCGCCCAGCAAGCACCTGCATCACGCCGCAGACGCAGTAGAGCTCATAACGACCCTCGAATGAAGCGTCGCCAAGAGCAAGCTGCTGCCGCTGCCGCAGCTGAGTCCGCAAAGACCACCGAAGACAAGCCTGCGGATGATCAACCATCCACGGCTTCTGCATCCCAGGAAAATTAATGATCAGCCCGGTGATTATTCACCGGGCATTTATTTTCCAGTGGTCAAGCCACCTGATTTCATTCATTCCAGACTGAAATCAGGAGCTCAAAAAAAAGGAGAGGCAATACCTCTCCTTTTTTATTCACAAGAATCTAGCCACAAATCACAACTTCAATGGCTGAGTCTGCCATAACCTCTTTGAGCAGCTCCGGTGGTTCAACATCGGTAAACAATGAATCAATCTGTTCAAGATGCCCTAACCTGACCATAGCGCTTCGGCCGAATTTACTATGATCTGCGGCCAGCAGTGACTGCTTGGCATTTCCTATCATTGCCTGTGCAACCCTGACCTCATGATAATCAAAGTCCATGAGAGAGCCATCCATATCGATACCACTGATACCCATAATTGCATAGTCGACTCTAAACTGTTCGATAAAATCCCGGGTAGCCTGACCCACTATACCGCCATCGCGATTTCGAACCTCACCACCTGCTATCACAACGGTAAAGTCCTCACGCTGCAACAATATTGAAGCCACATGAAGATTATTGGTAACTACTCTCAAGGCCTTATGATTCAACAGAGCTCTGGCTACCGCTTCTGTCGAGGTACCAATGTTGATAAAAAGTGATGAACCGTCGGGAATTCTTTTGACCAGCTCAGCAGCGATCTGGTCTTTTTCTTTGCTAAGACTCATTTTCCGCTCAGAATAAGCGGTATTAACGGTACTGCTTGAGGGCATTCCTGCCCCACCATGATGTCGTGAGATCAGGTTCTGTTTATCGAGCTCATTCAGATCTCTACGGATTGTTTGGGGAGTCACTTTAAAGTGCTGCACCAGCTCATCCGTCGTTACAAAGCCATGCTGACGAATCAGCTCTACAATCAATTCCTGGCGATGGGTTTGGGGTATAGAAGATACAGCGGCTGTCTTGGCAGTCATCCGAAAACTCTTGTCAGCGAGATCACTCAGTCATTCAAAGCAGACTGAGCGTTCAATCTATGGAGATTTTCTAATCAATTCCGTCAGGATACCAACTTCAAATGCCCATAGCTAAAAAAATCGAAGCACTTACAGCGAAGATTCTGTACATCCCTTACAACTTGGCTAGCAGTGCATCATCCAACTTGTAAACATCCTGTCGAAAGCGTATCCGCCCATTACTGTCAGGCCAGGCAGTAAAGTAAACAAAGTAAAGAGGAACTGATTTCCTGAGCTTCAATTTACCCGTCTCACTGGTTGACCCCAAAGATCTTGCCTCATGCCCCATACCCTGACTTTTCAAAATATTGCCAATTAAATGCTCAATATTTTCAACACGAGTACACCCGGAACTGAAGGTTCTTACTGAGCGCTTAAACAACTCTGGCTTATCAGTGTCATGCAAATAGATACTATAAGCATTAGGGGAGTCCAGCTTGTATTTTCCCAGACGATTCACTTTTCCCGGTTTTTGCTCCAGCCGATACGGAAACGATCTACGACTGTACTTCTTCCAATTGATTGAATCAGGGTCGAGCTTTCTTGCGCCTGCTTTCCAGCTGGCATAGACCGAAAAGCCCTCCTTCTTAAGAAACCCCGGATCTTTCTTGGCTTTTTGCAGTAATGAGGTCGACGATATAGAGCTGGGCACCCGCCAAAAAGGATTTACAGTGATACTTTCTATACTCTCCTGAAAAACCGGTGTTTGTTTGGAGGGCTTCCCTACAATAGCCCGATAATTTTTCTGCCTTCCTTCACTTGTTACCCAGGCAACATTAAAGCCAGCTATATCAACTAATACATGAGGGTAAGGCAGTGATCTGGGCATCCACCGCATTCGCTCCATATTAACCTTTAACACTTTGATCCTTTCCAGCGTCAAGGCAACCAACGCCTGGCGAGTGCGTTGACCAAAAAAACCATCGGAGCGAATTCGATACTGTTTCTGCAGTTTTTTGATCACCGACATATGCGATCGACTGTATTGCCCTGCTGGTAAACGATCAGCCAGATCCAGATCAATCAACCATTGATTTAGAATTAATATCGAAGGATGACGATCCCCCTCTTCCAGAACCATATCAACCGGAAAGTGATCACCCGACGTCTCTAGCCGGTTATAAAATCGTTGCAGCGTTTTTTTGAACAACCCGTATTGAGGCAGCTTGGGCTCTATGAGATCCAGCGAATTTGAATCCATGTGCTCCTGCAGAACAGGTAACGCAGGACTGTCTGCAATCTTCCAACCAGGCTGATAAACCCTCCTGTCCAAGCGCCCGGTGTCCAGATAGGCAGCAAACTCAGAAGCCACTTTTCGAACATTTTGCTCAGAAGGGTCAGTAGCTAATTGCAGCCACTGACTTTGGGGAATATCAATACCATGCTGAGAAGCCGTTGACATCCAACTGATCAACTGTTGACTGGAAGCCGCTTCAGAGTGCCCTTCACTTTTAATTTGAACACTCGGTTCAGAAGGAACAGAAAGCCACTCTTCAGCAGATACAGCTGCAGTAAAAAGACCTGATGACAGGTATGACAAAATAGTCATGAGCGAGGAAAACAAGGAACTGCGCATGAAAACTCCGTTTTACAGTACAAGCCTTACTGCATTACAGGCTTTCATCGAACAGGAAACATCTCGTACTTTCTTAAGAGTAGACAGCCTGTAAACGGGGTTTTTCTTTACAATCAGAAGGGAAACGAAATGCCAAAAAACTGGCACTCCGCCATCATTAGAAGAAGGAAAAGGAAGTCAGTAGACCCTGGGCTCCATTTCCAGCTCGACACCAAACCGGTCACGGACTACATCCTGAATATATTGAGCAAGCCCCAATAAATCTTCAGGTACAGCACCCCCATGATTAACCAATACCAGGGCCTGATTATTAAATGTGCCAACAGCACCCTGACGAAAACCTTTAAGACCTGCCCGATCAATCAACCAGCCTGCCGCCAGCTTCCATCGACCCTCAAAGGGAAAAGCCACAATATCAGGATAATCAGCCTGCAGTTTCTTTAACAGGCTTTCGCCTACCACCGGGTTTTTAAAAAAACTCCCGGCATTACCCAGCACCCGAGGGTCTGGCAGTTTTTCCATGCGAATATCACAAACAGCTTCACTGATCACAAAAGCATCAGGACTTCCTTCAGAGCGCTGCTCTACTTCCTCCTGCAATCGACCATATGCAAGCCTTGGGGATAATTTGGCATCCAGAGCAAACTCAACAAAGGTGATAATAAAACGGTCACGGGCTGAATGTTTGAAGATTGAATCACGATAGCCAAACTGACAATCTGCGAGAGAGAAAGTTTTCAGTTCTCCCGACTTCATATCCAACGCGTCGAGACTATGCAAGAAGTCCTTGATCTCAACCCCATAAGCACCAATATTCTGAATCGGTGCAGCCCCGACATTACCCGGGATCAGGGAAAGGTTCTCAAGACCAAATGCCCGCTCACCCAAAGTCCAGCGGACAAACTCATGCCAGTTCTCACCGGCTCCAGCTGTTACACGAACAAGCTCATCACCTCTGGATACAACCTCTTTGTCGCAGATATTAACGTGGACAAACAGGGCCTCCTGATCACCACTCAGTATCAGATTACTTCCCCCCCCTAACGGAACAACAGGAAGATTCTTTTGACAGGCAAAATGAACGGCCTCACGAAGATCTTCAACTGAACTTGCTTCTGCAAAATAGCGGGCATTGACCCTGAAACCAAAAGTGTTCAGGGCCTCGAGGGAATAATTTTCAAGAATTCTCATTAACTACCGCGATTCACTCTGAGCATGATTTTTGAATGCGCTCCAACAGTGACTGCCCACCCCGTTCAACCAGGGAGAGCACATCTGAAAAACCTTGTGCTCCCCCATAGTAGGGATCGGGTACTTCACTCTCAGGAGCATCACTGAATGACAGGAAAAGCTGAACTTTATGGCTGTACTCTGGCGGACACATAGCCAACAGATCACTGAGATTACTCTCATCCATTGCCAACACATAATCAAATTCTTTGAAATCTGAAGCACAGACCTGTCGGGAACGAATAAAAGACAAATCATAACCCAGACGAGCAGCTTCCTTGATGGATCGCCCATCTGGTTCTGCCCCATTATGCCAGCCGCTGGTACCTGCTGAATCCACCTTAATCTGACCTGATAAACCAGCCTTTTCCACTTGATGTGCAAAAACACCATGAGCGGTGGGAGAGCGACAAATATTCCCCAGACAGACAAAGAGTACTTTCATCATCCTTTTTTACCCTTGCTTAACAGGCACTCAGGAAATATCAGCCAGCCTGCTTTTCATGAGAGCCCTGACAGCGTTGAGATCCTCTTCCGTATCAACCCCATGTGGAGGCGCTTCCATGGCATCAGCCACATGAATACGATGCCCGTTCCAGAGCAGTCTTAACTGCTCAAGCGACTCTATAGATTCAACAGGGCTTTGCTCCCATTGCACATATTGATTAAGCAGACTGACACGATAGGCATAAATTCCAATGTGACGCCTGAAAATATCCACTGCTGGCAGAGAGTCCCCACTATTGGAAAACTCATTTCTGGCCCAGGGCATGGGAGCACGACTGAAGTACAAGGCAAAGCCTTCACGATCAGTCACCACCTTCACCACATTAGGATTAAACAAATCTTCTCGATTGCGAACAGGCTCAGAGAGTGTTGCCGCCCCTGCCGATGTTGCCTGTATCAGATTACCGGCAACCTGATCAATCACTTTGGCCGGGATCAGCGGCTCATCACCCTGAACATTAACAATAACTTCGTTGTCACTCATCTCATGCAGACGCGTAACTTCCTGAAGGCGATCCGTTCCGGAAGGATGACCCGCCAGGGTCATACAAGCCTCAGCACCAAAACTTTCAGCCACTTTGATGATACGTTCATTATCTGTAGCAATAATGACGCGAGTCGCCCGACTTTCACAGGCTCGCTCATAGACATGCTGAATCATGGGCTTGCCACAAATATCAGCCAAAGGCTTGCCGGGTAAACGGCTGGAGTTGAATCGAGCAGGTATCACTACAGTAAACGGGGCAGTGGAAGCACTCATCAGGCAGAAGTATCCTCTTGAGAAGGTGCCGCCTCGCCACCCTCCAGTCGCTCATCGACCGTCAGGGTGCGGGCTTCGTTTTCCAGCATGACAGGAATACCATCACGAATTGGATAGGCCATACCACAGGGACGACAGATCAGCTCAGCCGCTGACTTATCGAACTTCAGATCGCCCTTACAGTGGGGACAGGCCAGAATCTCAAACAGCTTCTTGTCCATGGGTATCCTTATCTGACCGACTCTGCGGCCCTTTAGTTTCAATCAGTTTCAGAATTCGTTCAAATACCGGTTCAGGCACTCTGGCCTGAACCGGCAGAAACCAGAAACGGGATTCTGCGAAAGCAGAGCATTTTACTGCATCCTTGGCCGTCATGATAACGGGTAGATCATCCCGAAACTGAAAATCCTCTTTTCCAAACAGGTAATGATCAGGAAAAGGGTGAGGAATGACCTCATAACCAAGCCCTTCCAGCGTTTTGAAAAAGCGCTCCGGATTACCTATACCTGCCACGGCATGTACTTTTCCAGGGGCAGGAGGCTGGGCCTCATTTTGCCTGATAACAGGCTTGAGCCCATCTGGCTCGAGAAAAAAGCTCACAGCGTCGCAGTCGCAACTCAGAGGCCTTGAAGGCTCACCATTAATGAGTACCTGATCCGCTTCCCTGAGCCTTTCAGGAGACTCCCTTAAAGGGCCAGCTGGCAGAATCAAACCATTACCCAGCATTCTCTGGCCATCAATCACCACTAACTCGATGTGGCGATCCAGATTATAATGCTGAAGGCCATCATCAGCGATCACGAGATCACAGCCTTTCTGTTCGATCAGTGTCTGAGCTGCAGAAACCCGATCGGGATCCACCATAATAGGGATATTCAACTGTTGAGCCAACATTACGGGTTCATCACCCACCAGTGCCGGATCCGAGTCAGGAAAGACCTCTGCAGGCACATCAATACCTTTCCCTGCCCCAAACCCTCGACTGGCAATACCCGGACTAAACCCCTGGTGCTGCAGTCGCGCTACCAGGCTGGCAACAAAAGGGGTCTTGCCTGTCCCCCCAACCGTAATGTTGCCAACAATAATAACCGGCACTGAAGACTGCCAGCGCTCAGAACGCTCCAGCTTCATCCGGCGGTGTCGGGCAATGCGAGTATACAGAAAGGATAAAGGGAGCAGAATACGGGTCCAGAACCCGCTGCCATACCATGAGTTGAGAACCGAGTCGCTGAAGACTGCCTGCCAACGACGAGATTCCTTGCTTTCCATGAGGGATAAATCACTCTGTCAGTAATAAAATGTCAAACGCAGCCAAACAGGCTGCGCTTTTCTTAAAAATAAGTAGCCAATAAGCTAGCTTACCATTACTGTTCTGATTCTACAGGTTTTCGGGTGGTCATACTGAGATTTGCAAAGCCCAGCTGACCGGCAGCGTCCATGGCGGTCACTACAGATTGATAAGGCGTCTTGGCATCTGCCGTGATAATCAGGGGAAGAGCCGAGTCTCCCTCACTGACTTTTGCCAAAGCATTCTTCAAAGTATCCAGGCTACTGTTCACCAGAGACTTGCCATTCACCGCAAAATCACCTTCCCGACTGATGGTAATTTCTACCTGAGTTTTCTCTACTGACTCTCGCTGCTCACCACTGGCTTCTGGTAAATCAATGGCCAGCTGGGTTTCCTTGGTAAAGGTAGTGGAAACCATAAAGAAGATCAGCAATAGAAAGACCACATCAATCAGCGGCGTCAGGTTCAGCGAGACCTCTTCCCGGGACTGGCGACGAAACTTCATCACTTACCCTCGCGGTCTTTCAGCTTTCGCTCTCCCTGAAGCACTTCCACCAGCTTGGTGGCTTCTTGCTCCATGGTCACTACCAGCTCATCCACACGACGGGTAAAGTAACGGTGAAAGATCAGAGTCGGGATCGCAACAGTCAGACCCGCTGCAGTAGTAATGAGCGCCTTGGAGATACCGCCTGCAAGAACTCCGGCATTACCCGTACCTTCCAGCATAATAACCGTGAAGACATCGATCATACCGATGACCGTACCCAACAACCCCATCAAGGGAGCAATTGCAGCAACGGTTCCCAGAGTATTGAGATAACGTTCCAGCTCATGAATCACTCTGCCGGCCTGCTCCTCAATACTTTCTTTCATAATATCGCGGCCATAGCGGGCATTACTGATACCAGCTGCAAGGATTTCACCCAGAGGGGAGCCCTCTCTCAGACCACTGACTTTCTTGCTATCCAGATCATTATTTTTGATCCACTTCCAGACCTGAGACAAGGTATTTCTGGGAGCAATACGTGACGGCCTGAGTGTCCAGAGACGCTCAAAAATAATCGCCATGGCAATAACAGAACTAAGCAGGATTGGCAGCATCAGCCAACCACCGGATTTCACCAACTCGAACACAGCACATTCCCTTCCAAGTTTCTAAGGCTGTTTAATAAAAAGACTCTATCATGAGCACTGGGTTAAGACCACGAGCACATGCGTATCAACCGCAATATTGCTGACAACAATACAAAAAAAAGAAGGACAGGTATAAATAATGAGCTTTTAATCACAAGTCAGCGCCACCAATATCGTGCCTTTTGTTTTTTATAGCTTTCCACACGAGTAATGGCTGTACCCATTTTAAAGCTGAGTGTCCCCAATGCTGCCGTGTTATAAAGACTGGCCCCCATCTGCTCAACACGACCCACCGTTTCTTTAGCAGGATGTCCAAACGGGTTTCGATACCCGGTCGAAACAAGCACCTGCGAAGGATTAACCTGTGCCAGAAAGCGTTCAGAGCCAGAAAACCGGCTGCCATGATGAGGTAAAAGAAGGTAATCAGCCTTAAGGTTTTCGAACTGATTGAGTAAATACGTTTCCGTTTTTTTCCCAATATCACCAGTCAAGAGTAGCGACTGATCACCTGCAGAGACCCTCAACACACAAGAGCGCTCATTGTCAGAAACGGCATACCGGCTACCGGATAACACAGCAAACTCAACACCATCCCACTCCCATTGCATACCTGGAAGACAGGGGCTCAGATGTCCTTCAAACCCTGAGATACCAGAACCTGTCAATACTTCGGTATCGGGGTAATGTTGATGAATCACTTCAAGCCCACCTGAATGATCATTGTCCCCATGAGAAATCATGACACGATCCACATGATGAACACCTGACCGGTTCAGATAGGGCACAATGACGCTGTTGGCAGAGTTGAAACGGCCTCTCGAAGCCATTCCGGTATCATACAACAAGGTATTTTTACGCGTTGTTAAAAGAACTGAAATCCCTTGACCAACATCCAGTACCGATACTTTTACTTCTCCCTCCTCAGGACCAAGGTTAACCGGGAAAAACAGGGGCAATATCAAAAAAGGGACAAGTGCTCTCAACCCCAGCGCTCCGGGTGCAGCCAGAACCAGTACCGCCAAGGCAACCAGAAGCAGCTGCATCAGCCCTATGCTGACCACAGGCAAATAAACAGGAACGGATGCTACCGAAGCTAACAGCAGGTTCCATAGCCTGAAAGCACCATCCAGTAAATACAGAAGTCCTTCCGAAGCGGGACTGTATAAAGGCTGCAACACCAGGGCGAGAAATGCAGCAGGCACAACCAGCAACCCCATCAGTGGAATAGCTACGAGGTTAATCAGTGGGGAGAACAGGGAGACCGACTGCTGATTGAATAGCAACATCGGAGACAACATCAAAAAAACCAGCCACTGCGGTCTGAACCAGAGCCTTTGCACCTTGCCTACCCAAAGCTCGTCTCCGGCTTTCATGAAAACCCGGCCACAACAACCATAAAGCAAAATACCAACAGCCGAAAAGGAGTACCAGAATCCGGCTCCAGTAATGGCCAAAGGTTCAATGGTAAGCACCACGCAAATAGCCAGCAAAAACAGTGTCAGAGGTCTTGCTCTAAACCCTAAAAAAGGTCCTGATAATGCCAAACCGGTCATCACCAGTGCTCTTTGTACAGGTACAGTAAAACCTGCCAGAAAGGCATAACCCAGAGCAAGCAGTAAACCAAACCCTGCCGCATATCGAGGGAGCGTGATCAATCTCAGGGGCATAAACCCGTAGCGCCCCAGGAGCATCAACAACCAATAACCCAATGCAGCCATAAGACCTATATGCAGACCCGAAATAACCATAAGATGAGTAGTGCCTGACTGGTTCAGCCATTGCCATTGCTGAGACGAAATGCCTGACTTATCACCGATTAACAGAGCCGATAACAAGCCGGCAGAGTCCTCGCTGCAATGATCATACAGCCATTGCCGCACCGAGCCCCGAAGGCGGTTCCTTAAATAGCTAACCCCTTCAGCTCCTGCTATTTTTTCGCCGGTTTTGACATAACCAATGGCTTGTATTTGCTCCCGTGCAGCCCACGCTTCTTTGTCGAACGCACCCGGGCTTCGATTCCCTTGAGGGTGTTTGATACGGACCTGCAATTGCCAAAGCTCCCCCTCCTTAATGTCAGGTGCCTGATACCAACTCAATCGAATCTTATTAAGATGCTCAGAGGCCTCTCCCTGCATCGTTTTTACTTTGAAATCAAAGCGAGTAATCCCATGCTGATAACCAGGAAGGTCAGTAACAAACCCCGTGACAGAAAGCGTTCTGCTTTCAAAGACTTTATCGATCCAACTCTTCTGCAGCCCTTCAGCATGTAAAAGTCCTGTAAAGATTCCAGTCACACCCAGCCCCAGATAGAACAGGATGACCAGGGAAAAACGACACTGACCATGACCTTTACCGAACACAGTCAGGTGCTCACCACATCGGGTAAACAGCCCCGAAGAACGACCCAACCGTTTTAATGCATCTGATAGAGTGACTTGGCAAGCCCCAGCCTTTATTATGAGCGGCAACAACCCTGTCATGATCAACAGCACACCCAAAACGCCGATAACCCTGATAGACATTTCGCCTGGTATTACCGGAAGCAGCACAGTCAGCACTACCCCTAGCAAATAGCTACAGTACCCTGTGGGAAGATGGATAGTGTGTTTCATTTAATAAGTGCATAATGTCGAGCGAAATAAACCAGACTCATCTGAGCCTGACACTCAGGACCGATTCACAGCATAGTCATCAAGATGGGATTATGCTGACAGGTGTTGCTGATTTGATGTTCAGTTAACAACTGACTCTGTTCAAGCCGTTACCAGTCTGGGCATCTGTGACAGGCTGGGTGATTTGTGAAATGAGAATTACAATCTACACTGTTCTCACGTAGCCATGAACAAAACATGCTGTCTGGCAGCAATGGGAAACTGGCAGCGTTTTATAATAAGTGCCACAAGACTGCCTGATCAAAACAACCGGAGAAGACCCTTTTTGCGGACATGAACCCTTACATCGGGCTCATTGCTGGTAAAGCGACTTCTCCAAACTGCAGACTGAAATCAGTCTCAGATCAGAAAAGAGTACAGTTAAGGGACATGGCGAGGAAACTAATACAACGCTACCTGCCGGATCCGGGAACCATCAAGGGCAACCGTCACCTGCGGTTTCTGGGCAGTGCCATTCATGATGCCAACCTATGGCACTTGAATCGACGTTCAGCAGCCAGCGCTTTTTTTGTGGGCGTATTCTGTGCGTTCATCCCCATACCATTTCAAATGGTGGTGGCTGCTGTACTGGCGGTTATATTTCGCTGCAACCTGCCGTTATCCGTAGCTCTGGTCTGGATTACCAATCCCGTTACCATGCCAGCCATCTTCTATTTCACCTACAAGGTAGGGTGCCATATTCTGGATGTGCCCGTCAGCGAAACGTCCTTCGAGCTGACTGTCCACGGTGTCGGCGTTGAACTGGCAAGGATATGGAAACCCCTCTATCTGGGGTCATTGATTACGGGTGTTATAGGGGGACTTGTAGGCTACCTGCTAATCAGACTTTACTGGCGCTGGAACGTTATTCATCACTGGCGACAGCGTCACAAGCGATCAGCCTGCAAAAAGCCATAGATGCACATTGAACCGCTCTATGCCGATAATTGCATGGCAAAATTCAAGCTCCCGAAAAAATGAGCCGACACTCCATTAAACGATTTCCCAAACGACATTTTCAGGAAAACTCGCCTCAGTGACTTGCATTCAGACTTCAGACTCAGCGAAAGAAACCGGTTTAACCCATTGAATGACTGATTTTCACTCAAAATGCGACATTTTCATTCTATCACTATGGACAGGAGGCGCCCGTCTTCCTATAGTGGACAACATGAGTTAAAGCGCTCACCTTTCGAAAAACTCTTTTTGACTCCTCGGTAATCCAAATACTGCCATGCAAAGAAGCTTCCAAAAGCGCAAGCCAAAGCTGGAAGGTCGCGGTGTGCTTGAGAACATCAGCACCGAAGGCCCACACAGTGACTGGTTGGGTATGCCCGATTATTACATTCATACACTGACTGTATCTGGCGATGAATTCAAGTACCTCTCAGCTGACAAGACTCTTGATGTCAGCAAGGGCGATACTGTCGTCTTCCGCTACAAAGAACAGGGTAAAGAAAAGCGTATTGATAAGCGCTCGCTGGGGATCTATATTGACCCTAGCCAGTATATGAACGACGCTTGATTCATACTTACAGGACTGCACTTCTATGGGGGTGCAGTTTCTGCAAGCCCTCTCTTCCCGCCATTTAGTACATAAAGCTCACACCTCTTCTACAGGAAAAAAGGAAAGCTTTGAAAGCACTGCTATATTAATGAATTCTTATATTTAGCCGACATTCACCACCCCGAATTAGGAATAAATTTCTTGGTACGTTGACCCCAAGACAAGGACTATTGTCGTCATACTCTCCGAGAGACCGATTACATGTTTCTCCGTCCCGTTGACCGTTAACACATGGACACCCGAAAAACAGAAGAAAACCCACCTGCCTGTAGGGTTCTGGGCTGGCTTTTTCTTCATGTCAGGAAACGTCCGACTTTGCCTTTTCAGCTCATGACGAATCCGGTGCTGGATAGCAGCATAGACCATCAGGCAAAGCGTCATCACCATTAATAAAGCCTCAATGCGTTCCGGCTTCTTCAGATACAAAGACGACACCAGAAAGTCCGGGCTTTTCAGAAAACGGAAGCCCCTTTCAACCTGTTGCTGAGATTTGTAAGTCCTGAGCAGTTCTGCGGTGGTCAGTCTGCCTGTATCAGTGTCGTTCGTAGCGAGAACAAAGCAACCCAGCGATGCCTCAGCATCCCGTCGGGTTTGCACAGTGACCGAGCAACACCCTGTCACGAAGTACTCCAGATGATCCGGCTCTGCCCCGTGAGCGGGACGACCTTTGGTCTTGTAACAGGGCTTTGAAATAATCTGTGGCTCAGCCTGACAGAGTTCAGATTGCTTTTGCCACTGCTTGAAGGCTTCAAGGGCGTCCTTCTCGCACCGGAACGCTTTTTTGCCCAGTTTTTCCAGTTTCTTGCACTCTGCCAGAGATTTTTTCTGCATACGTCTTGTCAGTGTCTTCTGTTCAGTTTTCCGGCTTTGCTTGTTGCGGAATAAAACCCAGCGTTGTTCTACGCCAGCATAATCAGACGACACCTTTATGGCTTCGTAATGCTCAAAACCTTCCACAGCCTTCATAGTGCGTGTTGGCGCACTCTGCACCAGCTCTTTGGCGGCGGCGATATTGAGGGGAACACGGGAAATGAACCACTGCCCTTGTTGATCCAGTTTTTGAAGCGTTTCTGCTACATACAACGCAGCATCAGCAACGAAGTAACGGGCTTCCAGTGCGGCCTTGAAACTCTTCAGGTGCTGGGATACGACCCACTGAAAACTCGTCTTGTCGGTCACATTGCCGCTGGCAGCGGCCATAAACATGGGAATGCCCGCTTTGTTTTCGGTCATCAGAAGCAAAATGGCCTGGTTCAGGTCTGGCCGATGGTCACGGCTGTAGCCTTTGCAAATCCTGATGCAATTAAGGTCTTCGTCGCTCTCCTCGCTGTCGCTATTATAACGACCATCGACGTGTAGGCTTGTACCGTCAAGGTTTAACGCCTCGCATGGCAGCTTGAGGCTCTTTGCTACCTTGATAGCCAGCTCGAAATAGACTTTACTGACATCCAGGTTGAACATCTCATCCAGTGCTCTTCCGAGCACTTTGTCGTTTAAGTGCTCAGGTTCGACTCCCTCCCTGATCAGCTTGTCGAGGGGTTTGTTGTCGAAAAACTGCGGAAACATATGGAGAGATTGCCCAACGAACCCCAAGCCATTGAGAATCATGGCGAGAATGCACTCACCATGAGAAACCTTCCACTCGTCGGACTGCTTTGGGGCACGCTGGTCAATGTGTTCGACGATCCCAAGCTCTTTGCACATTCCTGCGACTAAGCCGAGGTGATCCATGACCTGAGTGCGGTACTGAACAGGAGGCATAAGACGGTTTCCTGATATTTGCTTATCTGATAAATAGCAGACTTCAGGAAAATGTCAGGTTAGGTGGTGAATGTCGGATTTAGATATGGCAAAATGCAGTATGAGATTATACGGAACCCGGTCTCTTATCTTTTTTCTGTTTTGCCTGCCTTTTGTTTCATCGTGTTTCGCCACCCCTTCTTTCCTTGAAAGGTCTTTTGAAACCCAGCACTATCAATGCACTCAAACTGGACCTCTAATTACTCATTCACAAGACCACTACCTTGATCATCACAACGCTCCTCTAAAGGTTTATCTGGGTCAAACCCTTTTTTTGCTTCTGGATTTCGTCTCTAAAAACAGTTTGATCTGCTTTAAGTCATCCCCTTTGTCACAACCATCTGACTTATACGAGAATACTAATTCTTTTAGAGTGAGTCGAAAGCCTGTCAGCCCTGACTTCCCCCCCCTTCCGAAACGACCAAAGCCGTTTACATCGCACAAAAAGAGTGCCGATGACATCCCTACCCAAAAAAACATTAAGCCTTCTGTATGGAAGCATCTGATCAATACTCAGCACTATCAATTGCCTGACAAGCTCTTGGATGGACTCAATCCACGTTCAAACTTCTTGTTACTCATAGCAGATTTCCTTGCAGTCATCCTCCCCCCATTGCTGAATAATCTTTACCAACAAGAGCAGACGGAAGAAGCAAACGAGCCTTTGATCACCCATGCCAGTCTTCATATTTATTACACTCAACAGGAAGGTCAAGCCGCTCATTTTTTTCTCGCTGAAACCTCAATACATGATCAGCTTCATATCAGCAATCTCACTCAATCCATGCTCGAAGATCCCTGGCTACAGGAACAACTGAATCAGCAAGCAGATTCTCATACCTTGCCAACTAAAGCAGAAAGAGATGCAGAGCTGATGCAATTACAATTCATGGCAGCCAATGCATCAGGAAGCTACCGAAGAATACTTCTCGATTTGATAACAGTTCTGATAGCCGATGATCTTGGAGAGTTTGGCAGACTGCCCACACCGGATGAAATGGAGCAGATCAGACGAGAAAATATACACGCAAACCATATAGATTATTTAACTAGAAGATATCTACGCATTCAGGAAGGAAGAGACGGCTATTCCATTGCTGCCATCGATCCAGAACACCCGCTTTCCGAAACCCAACAGATCCGGGTAGAGACATTCCCCTCTTTGCAGACCTTGCTATCCACAACCCTGGAAATGATGGAAGCCCGAAACCTGGCAGACCAGATGAACAACCTCCTTTCAACCGAGCCACAACCCTCTCCGGAACCATCAGATGCGGATAAGGACGAATCAAAAACACAGCCTCTGTCCAGCAATAGCAAAGAGGATAAAAAGTCAGATGCAGCTAAACCGCCTGAAAAACAGAAGAAAGACGAAGAAGATGCACGCAGACAGGAGCACCCTCAGGATACGCCTCCACCTCCCGTGTCAGGAGCTACTCACGTTGTCACTGATGGAGCCCAGAAAACCTTCCGCAACAGACCCCAGACGTATGAGATGGCGAGATTATTGATGGGTGTTACGCCGAATCATGATATATACCGAACATTAAGAAGTTATCTGATAAACGACATTGAACTCAAAGACCTCAGTACCTTTATCGACAGCTGCTACGATGCCATTCATCTTTCTATTCGTGAATCCCCTTTTTCCTTTAAAGTCCCCGCACAGACCCTCATTATGTTTACCACCCTCAAGCGCATGCGAGAAGACTATCTTAATTGGGTGGAGAAACAAAAATCGGACCTAAGTTCGCAGGACTTCAAGCGTCAGCTTGAACTGGCACAAATACAGTTATTGAAGCAACTCATTGACTACACCGTCTTTGAAGACCGTCCGGGACTGTTAGTGACTCAACTGGCCAAAACTCTGCCAACGGCAACGTTTGATCAAATTCTTGATGTGCTTAAAAACTCCCAGACCAGGCCCGGTAGACACTCTTCAGCTGCTGACACCGTTGGCTACCGCGACCATGATCAGCTGGAACAAAATGGTGTTACTGTATTTATCACCGATGTCGGTACCTCGCCTGTACCTGTTCGTTGTCTGGTAAGGCAACATGACAAAGTAATGGTTTGCTCTTCCGATATACCTGTCACATCATCTGAACCTGCTGCAGCCAAGCCTAATCCAAGGGATGAAACTCTGGGTTCATCACTGCAAAACACCTTGCAACACTCTGGTGACCTGAGAGTGCTGACACACCCGGAAAGCAGTTTTGCAATGACCGGAGAAGCCACGATAGAACAGACTGAACGACAGAAGAAAATACAGGGACAGATAGCCAGAGACCTGGTTCGCTCTAATCTGTTTTTCAGCGTCACCGTAGGAAAAGAAACCATTGTTTTCTATGACAACAAGCAGGCCATCGCTTCCATCCGCTCGCATCTTATTGATATGACGCCGGCTGGCAGCAAACCCTTAACCCGTAAGCGATCAAAAAGCTTCCGATCAAGAACCCGGCCAAAAGCCTCACCCACCGACATTGATACCAGCATGGACGGTGTTGTCCAGTACCGACTGATTCAAGGATTTCTTGATTATGTGGACCTCTATCTTTCAGCCAACCCTGCTCTGGCTCAGTCCATAGCCTTTGCTTCCACCCAGGCATTGGGCAATGATGCTTACACTTTCATAATGAAAAATCTTGAAAGAGGTATGGAGCATGCAGTTGCCTCTCAGGGAGACGTTAGACTCCTTCTTAACCGGGCTATAGGCTCAACCGAAACAGACTTTATCTATGAGTCTCCGTTCCCTGAATTTGCTCCTCCCCCCTGGACAACGGGCGACGTGGTCTCAAAGAAACGTCCAAGCATTGGTGGCTTATGGATTATGGGTCAGTTTGTGCAGGGAGCTAACAATGTTTGGAGAGCAACAGGTCTCTCCTGGATTTATGATATTCAGGAAGATAACATTGATCTGATGCAGACACTGGACATAACAGACGGTCAGCCACACTTCCCTGACAGTCCACTAATGACCTGGGAACAAGCTCTGGCAACACTCTCTCGAATAAACAGTAATGAGCATAACCCATCTGAACACTCATCCAGCATGCATACCCCATCAGAACGCTCATCGGTCTTTCTGGAGAGCGATAGCCCACCCGGACTGTTCAGATCGATGTCAGATACTGCACTTGATGAGGCGACAGGCCGATACCACTCCCGAGAACCGGGTTCACGAATTCCGTCCAACTACCCTGCAACTGTCGTCAACCCAATATCTGCTACTAATCTGAGAAGAGCACCGGTTCGTGATCTTTCTGCAGAGAGAGATACACCAACGCCCTATACCATTGACCCCTTTATGGACACCAATCCAAGCCTATCACTGCTCCCTCAGTTACCAGGTGCTGTGTTCCCTTTGCTCCACTCATCCTCAACTATACCTAACCACGAAAGGAGTTATAGCGACCCACTGATATCAGAGAGCAGTTCCAGCAATTCAAAGGGTGATAGTATCGGAAGAGATATTCAGGAGCCGTAGCTTCCAAAGAAAACGTCAACCGTCCTTTATCAATAAAAGGCCGGCTTACTAAAAGAACTAAACCGTTAAGGGTCCAAAATCAGAGTGCCAGACTCCAGACGAAACACTCGATCCATCTGCCTGGCCAAACGCATGTCATGGGTAACGACAATAAAGCTGGTCGTAAACTCTTGACTGAGAGATTGCATCAAACCATGCACTTTCTCGGCCGTATTAGGATCCAGATTACCCGTAGGCTCATCCATAAACACCAGATCAGGCTCCGTGACCAAAGCTCTGGCAATAGCTACACGCTGACGCTCTCCTCCGGATAACTCTGCTGGCTTATGCCTGGCTCTTGCTATCAGTCCAACCGCATCCAGCAGTTCCTCGGCTTTATCCTTAATCTGCTTGATCGACGTATTCTTTCTTAAAAGCAGGGGCATGGAGACATTTTCCAAAGCAGTAAACTCTGGTAAAAGGTGATGAAACTGGTACACAAAGCCGAGGTGGCGATTCCGCAATTCATTCTGATGAGCGTCTTTCATAGCAGCCAGTTCATGACCACACACTCTGATCTCCCCCGAAGAGGGGTGATCCAGACCCGCCAGCAATTGCAACAATGTCGTTTTTCCTGACCCGGAACTGCCGACAACAGCCACCCTTTCTGAGGGCCCAACGAACAAATTAACGTCTTTCAGTACTTCCAGCTTTTCCGGGCCTTCTTCGAAGCTTTTGGCCAGAGCTTTGCACTCTAATACCGCCTTAATGGATTCAGTCATAACGAAGCGCCTCTGCTGGCTGGGTTTTAGAGGCTCTCCACGCGGGATACAGGGTCGCCAGGAAACTCATGGATAGACCTGCAATACTGATGACTGCAACATCGCGCCATTGCAATTCAGAAGGCAGGTAACTGATGAAATAGACGTCAGGGCTCAGGAATCGGATACCCAGTAAAGACTCCAGACCAGAAACAATTTCAGAAACATTCAATGCTGCAATGATACCCAGCACTATCCCCAGGAGTGTTCCAACTACACCTATCAAAGAGCCCTGAACCATAAAGATGCCCATAATCGTTTTTGGGCTGGCTCCCAGCGTTCTCAAAATGGCTATGTCAGACTGCTTGTCTGTGACCACCATAACCAGGGTGGAAACAATATTGAAAGCGGCAACCGCAACAATCAACGTCAGTAGCAGACCTACCATGGTCTTTTCCATCTGAATAGCCTGGAAAAGTTGTCCCTGGGTTCGAGTCCAGTCCTGCACGTAGTAACGGCCTGGCAACTGAACGGCGACATCCCAGGCCAGTTTGGGGGCTTCGAACAGGTTTTCCATCTTCAAACGAATGCCTTCAACGCCTTCTGACACACGCATGAATCGAGCTGCATCCTGGATATTGATATAGGCCAGACTACCGTCCACCTCAGCTCCAACAGAAAAGATACCGACGACAGTGAAACGTTTAAGTCTGGGGAAAACCCCGGCCAGGTTAACATTGGCTTCAGGCAACACCATAGTCACCTTGTCACCCAGTGTCACACCAAGGTACTGGGCCATAATCTCACCCAGCACGATTCCAAACTCTCCGGGTTTAAGTGCTTCCAGAGCCCCCTGGGTCATATGCTGGTTAACAATGGAGACCTTCTCTTCATAAGCCGGGTCAATACCATAAACCATGGTGCCCCGCACCTGACTGCCACTGGCCAGCATCCCCTGGCCGTCTACAAAAGGAGCCGCTGCAACAATACCTTTATGTTCAGAGACCTGGTCAAGAACCTTCTGCCAGTCCTGCATGCCACCCGATGCGGAAGTGATAGTGGCATGGGGAACCATACCCAGAATTCGCTGTTTCAACTCCCTGTCAAAGCCATTCATGACCGACATAACAATGATCAATACGCAGACGCCCAGGGTCAGCCCAACCATCGACATCAATGAAATGAAGGAAATAAAGTGATTCCTTCGTTTAGCCCGGGTATACCTCAGGCCGACAAAAAACGGTAATGGTCTGAACATTTAGAATTTTTAAGGAGTCAATGGTTGTGAAGTTCGCTATTATAACCCCAACAGTCCGGTACGAATAAGATTGTTTGCATTTCCTTGCAAAAGCTTCAGTCTCCACATGCCCATAACGGAAGAAAAATCATAACAGGAGCCACGGAGCTGACTGCTCTACGAGCCTGATTGAGAATAGTGCTTGAGCATAATGTCCATGAGAAGAAGAAAGTATGACTGACATGAACCGTTTACTATCAGCCCCGTTACTGACCCTTTCCATGACCTTACTGGGTCTCTCAAGCTTCAGCCTGCAAGCTTTTTCAGCAGAAAAAGGTGACAGCATTGCTGTACCAGTCGGCAGCCAGTCGGCTGCACTTCGCAGCACGGTGTTGATACCGGAAAGAGGTCAGAGCATGCAATCGGTCAAGGACCGACTGGGCTCACCGGAACTCACTGAAACCGTTGGAAAGCCTGTTATTACCACGTGGAAATACAAGGATATGACGGTTTATTTTGAGGATAAAACAGTCCTTAGAACGGTTGTTCACCCGAATCAGAAATCAACGAAACCTACGACTGTAGCGGCTGACTCTACAGCCCAACCGTAGTTTACCGGCGCCGTGTTCTGGTTGAGTTCTCTATGCTGAGAACACTCCAGTGATTGTCGGCGTTTTCGATCACGGCCAAGGATGGGAACGTGGTCTGAAGTATCTCTAGAGTATGCCCCCCTCCAGCTTCCGTTTGGACAAACTCCCAGATACCGTCCGCAAGAAACAGCAGTGCTCCGTGACCTTACCAAGTAGCGGGTGTTGTAACCAGTACCGGCGAACCAAACCACCAGGCAATCAATGGCAACATGCCCGTGTGCCCCCACATCTGAAAACCTGCGTATTCTACAAAAGCCAGAGCGGCAAGCTCTTCGATAGAACTCATCCCGTTTGCCAGAATACTGTTGAGCAATGAGAGTGTCTCCGGGGACTCATTAAGTGTGTTCCAGGCCAGCAGAATAATCTGCTGAAACAGGGCTTCTCCAGTTATCCCCAAGCCCATGGAAACAGCCAGAGCCTGATAAAAGCAATCGTTATCCTTGGCGACCGGACAGCGGCAGATACCTGCGGGCAAAACCGAAGGTTCACCGGTAACATTCGGAAAGCTAAAGCGTTAGCCCACTCTATTCCTCTCTCACATACTTCCCGTGACATCGATCAAAATGATTCTGACAAAGGCTCTCCCGGTTATAAGAAGCGGAGCAGCCATAGAATGGACAAACAAATATCATATGCTGGTTGTGTATATGCTGAATGAGCCCAATGACATTTCCAGTCTGATAATGACAATCGTCATGAGGACAAACCATCACTATGCCATGACTATACATATGCAGCATGTGCTGGTGCATGTGAAGCAAATGAGTGTGAGTGTTACTACTCGTGTACTGACACAGATCACACACATAAATAACTTGCTGCACAGGCGGTGTTCCGACAATGGGCTGAAGCGTCACGTCTCCCTCGGGTAAAGACTCACCCACAGACACTGTCTGGACCTGAGCGTGAGGGCTAGTCCCAATCCTGCAACGACCCAAACGACAGACAACACTTCTTTGATCAGGGCCGGTTATCACAGAATGGGAGTGATACGTCAAGGCATGGTCAAGGGCATTCATCTGCCCAAGGGGAGTCATCTGCCCAAGGGGAGTCATCTGCCCAAGGAGAGTCATCTGCCCAAGGAGAGTCATCTGCCCAAGGAGAGTACCTTGATGGCAGCATGGCTGTTGATAAGCCATCGATTGAGAATGTTCCTGCCAAAGATGCGATTGAACCTGATAAGATTCAAGACCCGTAAGATCCTTACGACAGCGCCTGATACCACAATAGCGTTTTGGCTTATGCTTGCTACAGCAAACTATGCATCGTCTCTCATGCCACCGCCCCCTGCACTCTTCACAGACCAGCTGACCACAGCAGGATGTTCGTAAGCCATCACCACACTCCTCCCCACAAATAACACACACCCATTGTGAAAGATCAGTTTTATCCTCTGGTAGAGACTTACCTCCTGTATCTTTATCATCCGGAGGTTCATCACCACCCGCTCCCAACGTGACCGCAAAACGACCCGTTACCACGTCAGCATAAGAACGTGAGGCCGTTTTTTGTTCATCAGCCGAAGTGATCACTGACTGACTGGGTTGAGATTGACTACCTGAAGGGCATTCCAGTATGCAGATCAACATCTGCGAATATTTCCACTCAGCACCAGGTAATACCAGAGATTCATCAAAAGCACCTACTGCTCGTTTATCCAGATGATCATACGAACCTGAGTCAAACAAAGAACTGAGACCAGCCAGCACCGTTACAAGCAGTGTTTGCTGCATGACTTCAGAATGAGTCGACAGACCCTCAACACAAGCACCGTGCACCGGTATAGAACTGCACAAAACCCAGAAAAACAAAGACAGTTGAAGAGATGGTCTGGACATTGTTCACCCAATGATTAGATAAGCAGCTCGGAGGAAACCCAACCTCACTCAGCCCCTGTTATTTGGCATTCAGGGTAGAACATTCTATAAATATTTTGACTGAAATCAGGAATTTTACAGAGAACGATAGTTTGTCATTGACTATCTCTAAGACTTTCATAATAAAAAAGGCGACTGTCGTTAAACAGTCACCTTTTATTTAGCTAGAGCTTGTCAGTTTAATCAGGCAGTAGCCAGCTCTGCCCGACCTTCTTCTTCAGAGGTCATCAATTTATTCAGCTTTGGTGCCGTCATAAACATGACCAGAGCAACCGCAGCAGAAATCAATCCCATGGTCTCAAAGAAATGACTGTATACCGGCAGAGTTTCCAGTGCTGTCGGAGCCTGACCCGGGTCCACAGCGGTGAAACCCGCCACATAACCAGCAACTACAGAAGCGGCTGAAGAAGTCAGGAACCAGGCGCCCATAATGAAACCGTGCATGCGCTTTGGCACCAGCTGAGCCACCATGGCAAGACCAAGGCCACTGATCAGCAATTCACCCAGAGATTGAGCCAGGTAAGTACCTACAATCCAGCCCGGATCAACCAGCCCTTTGGCACTGGCAAACTGAGCGGCCAGAGGAATCAAAAGAAAGCTCACGGAAGTCAGAGCCATACCCAGAGCAAACTTTGCAGGCATGCTCATGGCTTTACCTGTGACACCACTGCGATTATAGAGGTAAGCCAGTACCGGGCTCGCTACCATAATCCAGAATGGATTCAGAGACTGGAAAGAGACTGGATTAATTTCAAATCCAAAGACAACATGCTCAACATTATGAATGGTAAAGAAATTCAATGATGTTGGCATCTGGTAGTACATGACCCAGAAGACAATCGCTTCCAGCATCAGCACCAGAGCTACGATCATTTTACCACGCTCAACACCCGCAGAAGCCATAATCTCCTTGAGGAAGATCAGAATAACTCCGGTACCCACAACAGTCAGCAGGATATTAGCAATAATCAGGTGATTCAGGACAAAAGCACAGGCAAAGCAAGCTGCTATCACCGCGACAAACACCATAGCAAACTTTTTATAGTTCAGAGGCTTGAAGTCAGGTTCTGAGCCGTAATCAGCTACCCAGTGACGAATCATGAAGTAGTTAGCAAGAGCCACCAGCAGACCAATAGCACTGACCATGAAGCCTACGCCCCATCCAAAGTGGTCGGCCACATAAGGTACGCCCAGCAATGAAATAAATGAGCCTATATTGATGGCCATGTAGTACATGGTGAAGGCACCATCCAGACGGCTGTCGCCTTCTTCATAGCACTTGGCAAGAAGACTGGAAGGGTTAGCCTTGAAAAGACCATTACCGACAGCAACAGTACCCAGCGCCAGATACACCATATGGATATCCTTGCCGGCCACCGCCATGATGACATAACCCGCCATCAGCACCAAAGCCCCGAACACAATGGTTCGCTTGGTGCCAAGAACCTTGTCTCCCAGAAAGCCACCAATGGCTACCAGTCCGTAGACCAGAGCATTAAAGGCACCAAAGATGATAAAGGATTCAGACTCTGGAATATCCAGCTCACGAACCAGATAGACGGCCAGAATAGCCTGAAGTCCGTAGTAGCCAAAACGCTCCCATAGCTCTAGAAAAAAGATCAGATAAAACGGCCTGGGCTGTTTCAGTACATTCAAAGATTGTGACATATAAAGTCTATCCCCTTGCTCCGGCGTGCGACAGTCATTGACTGTATCCCTGGTATTTTTCGATCTTCCTGATCTGTGGGCGGGGGAGATTTCAATAAGTTTATAGTAACATTTTCTGTTTTTTATAAGCTTATTGAGAGCTCTCCCTTTTGTTTTCTGGTTGGCCATAAAAATGACCTTATTTATTAAGTCCTATTGAGAGCCGTTCCAATACCTGTAATTCACACACTCTGACAAGGGGATACCGAGAAAAGGGGATAGCACAATACCTACACGATAGTGCCAGTTACTTTTGCATAATCTTCCAGCTTCGATGAATACCTTTTCGACGCTGAAAATCACGATCAATGGTTTGATGGGTGATCTCTTCCACAACAAACTCCGATTCAACCCTTTCGTCCAGTTTGAATTTTCGGAAATTATTGGAAAAATAGAGAATACCGCTCGAACTGAGCCTTTTAACGGCCAGTTCAATCAGTCTGAAATGATCTTTCTGAACGTCGAAAACGCCTTCAAGTTTCTTTGAATTGGAGAAAGTCGGAGGATCCATAAAGATCAGATCGTACTCGTTCGTGTCCTTTTCCAGCCATTTCAGACAATCTTCACGCTCCAGACGATGACGACGCTCACTCAGGCCATTCAAGGCAAGGTTCTTTTGCCCCCAGCTCAGATAAGTATTGGAGAGATCTACACTGGTTGAAGAAACAGCCCCGCCCATTGCAGCATGAACCGTTGCCGTGGCGGTGTAACAGAACAGATTGAGAAAACGCTTGCCTTCAGCCTCTTGCTGAAGCCTCATTCGCATTTTTCGATGATCCAGAAACAGCCCCGTATCCAGATAATCATGCAGATTAACCAGTAAACGACAGCCGCCCTCTGCCACTTCCATCATCTGATCCTGCTGGTCCTGCCTGACATACTGACTGGCACCGGATTGACGCTCACGCCTCTTCAGTACAATATTCTCATCCGGTATATTCAGCACCTCAGGCGTCACCGCCAGGGCTTCCATTAACCTTTCCTGAGCTTTATCTTCATTAATGGATTTAGGAGCTGCATATTCCTGAACATGCACCCAGTCACGATACAGATCGACAGCCACGGCGTATTCGGGCATATCAGCATCGTAGACACGATAGCAGTCAATATTGTTTTTTCTGGCCCACTTGCTCATCTGCTTGAAATTTTTCTTCAGGCGATTAGCAAACATATTGGCACCTTCAGAAATAAAGGTAACGGTTCTGGCTTCTGCTTGATTGCTTTCCTGCTTCTCTGCAACCGCTTCTCTCGCCTCACGACTGCGAATGTCGTAAAGAAAAAGTTTACAGGGTAAGGCACCGTTAAACAGGGCATAACTTTTTCTGGGTCCCATTCCAAGACTTTTTACCAGATTCGGTGTCCCGGTAAAGATACCGGCTTCCCAACCCGGACAATTCTGCTTCAGTTTTTCTCCCAGATGTTTGTAGAGATACACCAGACTGGCTTCATCTCCCATCCGCTCACCGTAAGGTGGATTACAGATAACCAGCCCGGGCTCAACGTTCTCGCCCATCTCCAGATCTTTAAGCTCCTGCTGTCGTATGGTTATCCGTTTAGCCAACCCGACTCTTTCCAGGTTGGACTTGGCCCGATGGGTCACAGACCCAAGACCTTCAAAACCAATAATGTCAGAACTCATTGCAGCCAGTCCCTGCTGACGGCGCTCACGAGCTTCTTCGAGGACTTTCATCCACACTTTCGGCACATGCCCCATCCAGCGGTCAAAACCAAAACGGGCGCGAAGCAGTCCCGGGGCGATGTCAGCAGCCATCATGCCCCCTTCTATGAGCAAAGTTCCTGCACCACACATTGGATCCATCAGGGTTTTGCCCTGAGCTGCCATTTCAGGCCAGCCCGCTCTGATCAAAATGGCCGCCGCCAGATTTTCCTTCAGGGGAGCTTCACCCGAATCCTGACGATAGCCTCGCTGATGAAGGCTCTGACCTGACAGGTCAATCGACACAAAGGCGCTTTTCCCACGGGCATGGACATTGATTCTCAAATCAGGATTGGCAGCACTCACAGAAGGCCGCCAACCATGATCATCCCTTAGCTGATCCACGATGGCATCTTTAACGACCTGAGCACCGTACTTTGTGTGGTTAATATCTGGCGTAGAGCCAGTAAAATCGACCCTGAAACTGCTCTGATTGTCCAGATGATCATCCCATTCAAAGGTTTTTACCCCCTGATAAAGGTTTTCTTTTGTGTCTGACTTGATCTCACCCAGTCTTAACAGAACACGACTGGCCAACCTGGACCAGAGACAACTTTTATAAGCCACCTCCAGACTGCCAGTGAAGCTCACTCCAGCAACAGTTTCGCGGACAGATTCAGCACCAATGTCAGACAGCTCTTTGGCCAGCAATATTTCCAGCCCCTTGGGGCAGCTGGCAAAGAGTTCAAGCGAACGCTCAGCAAGAGGCGTATTCATAACCTATATTCCAAAATCATTTAAAAACTCAATTTTTATCAGGATTGATTTCTCGACAGCCTGATCAAACTTCGTTAGAACTTAGACCGTAGACTTTCCCTGTAACTATGCTCTCTGGGCTTTTCCCAGCTCCCCGGTTGCAGGAAACCCGGGGAGACTTCCGAAGCTGTCACACCGGACCCCAGGGAATTTTCCGAGTGCTGTACAGGGTGCCAGGGAGGCATTGATAAACGAACCAGCAAGAGGCAGTACCACATGATGAAAAGACAAAAAAGGGATATGACAGACAGAGCCTTTACCAAAGGATATCAGACAGGTGCGTCTGGACGTTCGAAGGATATCTGCCCTCATACGGAACCTCAACTTCGCCAGGCCTGGCTTACGGGCTGGCGGGAAGGTCGAGTAGACAACTGGGAAGGCTTAATTGGTATTTCCGGCCTGCAACGGGCCAATAAAGCCCCCTTCCTCTGAGTTATCCTATCATTTGGAGCCTATAAGCCCCGGTTTCCCGGGGCTTCTTTCGTACATTACTTTTTCATTTCCAGGGCGATGCGCACTGATTATACCAATCAAACTTTCAAACCCCGTTATGAGCAAGCCATTTGAGTCCAATAGGCAATACCCACAGGGCATAAAGGCGGGGTGAGGAGTCATAGCCGTAGCTATGACGACGATCCCCAACGCAGAATATTGGACTCAAATG
>NZ_JOKH01000010.1:0-106028 GCF_000722635.1 Endozoicomonas numazuensis
ACTTTGACTGTTGGATAAGAAGGCGGTTGCGAAGTCTGCTCTGGTATCAATGGAAAAGAAGCCCAAAGCGGTACAAGGAGCTGCGAAAGCAGGGAATCAGTGACAAACTGACAAGGCAAACGGTAGCTTCAGGAAAAGGACATTGGCGAGTGAGCCGGAGTCCTGCGTTACACATGGCGCTACCCAATAGTTGGTTTGATAAGTTAGGTTTAATCAGATTGTTGGCCGCTTAACTGGCCGAAACGCCCAGTACGGACCCGTATGCTGGGTGTTGTGGGAGGAGCGTAGCCGTGAGGCTACGTCCTATCCCGATCTCAAGTCTTTCATCCGAACACCTACCTCAATATCACAAGCCAGTGTAGCCAGTTTTAAACTCAGTAGTGCCTGGTCTTTTTGTTTGATAACCTTTCCCGCCGCACCCTTGGCATCCTCTGCCAGTAAAAATACATTACTCATTGTCTGGTGTTCCAGAATTAAGGCAGTTGCTCCTTTGTCGCCTACACCCTGAACACCAGGAACATCTCCCACGCCTGCAATGGCCCAGAATTCGGTCAGCTTGTCAGCGCCAAAACCATAAAGGTTTTGTACGTTCTGTCCTTGATAATCAAGCTTCTGAAAATGATCTCGTAACTTGATGTGTGGTGAAGCCAGCAATTGTAGGAAAATACGATCTGTTGAAAGAATGGTGGTTCTCACCTCTGCTTTTGAGGCTTTTGAAGCTATTGCAGCAATGACATCATCTGCCTCAAGTCCTGATTTTCTGAAAGTTTTGACTCCCATCTTTTGGAAAGCTCGATTGAAGTCTCCCAGTCTTTTTCTTAGAGAGTCGGGCATGGGCTTGCGACCCTTTTTATAATCAGGAAAAAGCTCATGTCTCCAAGTAGGCGGGTTACCATCAAAAACAATCAGACAATGAGTTGGAGATGTTTCCTTAATGGCACGAATTAATGATGAGAGGGTGGCTGAAACAGCACCATCTACCTGGCTGTCTTCATCAGGTGCTCTTACCGCAGCATGAACTCTGCGAATCAGGTTAAGCGCATCAATTAACAGTAGATGAGGGGGCATTCCGTTTTTCCTGAGCAGCCACGAGCTATAAAAGTATTCAGATTTTGAAAGAAAAAGAATGACTTTGTCAGTCAATTTTCTGGGTACAAGACTACCATAAATCCGGCTTCTCTGATTTATGGTTCTTTCCTGCTCTTGCTATCGGTTTTATGGGTATTTTTACTGTCAACGATCGGTTTTTTTCGTTATCTTTGGCATCTTGTCAGCCATCTGGGGCTTGCTTGTCTGATAGTTTCCAAACTTATATTGGAAAGCTAAGGATTGGCAGATACCCAGAGCCTTTAAGCAGTAGGCTCGTAATCAGGATCAGAAATGAAAGACAACGACGTGAGTAACCACCAGGATCAATGGGCATTCGAAACCCAGGCTATCAGGACTGGCGTTATCCGCAGCGGTGAAAGAGAACACAGTGAAGCCATTTACCTGACTTCCAGTTTTACCTATGACAGTGCTGAGCAGGCTCAGGCAGTATTCGCGGGTGATGAAGAAGGTAATGTTTACTCACGGTACACCAACCCTTCAGTAAAAATGTTTGAAGATCGCATGGCTGCCCTTGAAGGGGGCGAGCTGGCTTGTGCGGCTTCTTCTGGTATGGCAGCGATTCTGGGTATGTGCATGGGGCTGCTGAAAGCAGGTGATCATGTCATTTGTTCACGCAGTGTTTTTGGTACTACAGTAACTGTTTTTGCCAAGTATCTGGATAAGTTTGGGGTTAAAACGACCTTTGTAGACTTTACAGATTATCAGCAGTGGCGAGATGCCATGCGCCCAGAAACACGCTTACTTTTTCTTGAAACGCCGTCCAACCCATTAGGAGAAGTAGTTGATCTGGAAATCATGGCTTCTATTGCCCATGAGAACGATGCGTTACTGATGGTGGATAACTGTTTTTGCACACCCGCTTTGCAGCAGCCTCTAAAGCTTGGTGCTGATATTGTCGTTCATTCTACGACCAAATTTATTGACGGTCAGGGTCGTTGCATGGGCGGTGTGGCTGTGGGACGTAAAGAGCTAATCAACGAGATGCACTTATGGCAGCGGGCTGCGGGTGCCTCCATGAGTCCATTTAATGCATGGAACTTCTATAAGGCTCTCGAAACTCTTAACCTGAGAATGGAAGCGCACTGTAGAAATGCCATGGCACTGGCCCAATGGTTGGAAGAGCATCCTTCTGTTGAAAAAGTGCATTACAGTGGTCTTGAATCTCATCCGGGTCATAGTCTGGCCAAGCGTCAGCAAAAAGCGTTTGGTGGTGTGCTCGCATTTGAAGTAAAAGGTGGTAGAGAGCAAGCCTGGAAAGTGATGGATGCTGTATCCTTTATTTCCAGAACAGCCAATCTGGGTGATACCCGAACGACTATTACTCACCCGGCAACGACTACCCACTGTCGCCTCTCTGATGAAGATAAGGCAAGAGCAGGTATTTCAGAAAATCTGATCAGGGTAGCTGTAGGTCTTGAAAATTTTGAAGATTTGAAAACAGATCTCGAAAAAGGATTGGCGCAGCTTTAAGCCAAGTCAGTCTGGAGCAGAAAAGGAATTCTGTTCTTTTGCGTCATTTGGCCGATAAAACAGCCTGGGAGCCTGACTGGGAATAGCGTCCGAGCTGTCTATTCTCGGTCAGCCTCCTAGAGCACAAGAAACATAGATCATCGTTGATGGTCATGTTTATTTCTATAAAAAGCCGGGTCATCAAGAATAAAAACGGAATCCCTACCAATGAATGAAGTCAATCAATGTATTCATGCTCTGAGCAAGATCATTCGTGGCAAAGATCAGGAGATCAGGCTTGCCGTTTGTTGCCTTCTAGCCAGAGGTCATTTGCTGATAGAAGACTTGCCCGGCATGGGTAAAACAACGTTGGTTCATGCTTTGGCCCAAGTATTGGGCTTAGGCCATCAGCGTGTTCAGTTCACCAGTGATTTGTTGCCTGCCGATATCACTGGTGTCACCGTGTTTGACAAGAATACTTCCACCTTTGTTTTTCAGTCCGGACCGGTGTTTTCCCAACTCTTACTGGCTGATGAAATCAACCGGGCTTCACCCAGAACTCAAAGCGCTTTACTTGAAGCCATGGAAGAGCGTCAGGTTTCAGTGAATGGCCAGCGGCAACCTCTACCAGATCCATTTTTCGTTGTTGCGACTCAAAACCCGGTTTATCAGGAGGGAACATTCCCTTTACCTGAGTCTCAGCTTGATCGCTTTCTGATGCAGCTGGAGCTGGGTTATCCTGATCCAGAGTCAGAAAAAGCTATTTTAAAAGGTGAGGCTGGGCGTGTAGAGCTGGGTAATCTGTCTACGTTTCTGATTGCTGAGCAATTAATCAAATTGCAGAATGAAGTCATTCAGGTGCATGTTGGAGACATGTTGCTGGACTACGTGATGAGATTGATTACTAAGACAAGAGAAGCAGAGTATTTCAAAGTAGGGTTGTCTCCGCGAGCGGGTTTGGCTTTGATGAGTGCTGCAAAGGCCTGGGCCTGGATGGAAGGCCGGGATTACGTCATTCCCGAGGATGTTCAGGCTGTTTTTGTAGCCGTGGTGGGTCATAGATTGCAGGTAAAAGAGCAGGGCAAGTCTGTCAGAGAACTGCTGACTACCACTCAAGTCATGGGGTAATGGCGTGTCAGATGGATCGTTTGGGTCAGCTCCACCCATTAATAATAATGCTATTAAGCGAATGCTCAAACTAGAAATTAAACGGCGTTATCTAAAATGGCTTGATCGTCGTATTCCTCCAGCATCGCATATTACTCTGGATCAAAAGCAGATATTTATTCTTCCTACTAAGGGAGGGTATATCTGGCTTGCAGTGGTCGCACTTATTTTTATTCTTGCAGCTAACTACGCTAATAGCCTGGCTTTCGGGTTGTCCTTTTTTATGATCAGCCTGTTTATGTTGTCGATTCTTCATACTTGGAGGAATCTTGCAGGCATTACATTGGTTTCCAAGTCTGCTGAATCACGTCATGCAGGAGAGCTAATACCGATTAAATTGCTTTTGCAATCGAGTGGTAGAAGCAGGCACGCTGTAAAATTAGGCTGGCCTGACAATGAGCAAGTAGCTTATTCATTTATAAAGAATCAGGACAGTACGCTGCTGGTTCAAGCCAACGTCAGAGGTTGGTTTCAGCCGGGCAGGATGAGGGTAGAAAGTGTTTACCCTCTAGGGTTTTGCAGGGCATGGAGTTGGGTACAGTTTGATAGTCAGGCTTTGATTTACCCAAAGCCTGACTTTTCTCATCCTTTACCGAGCTCAAGAGGAGCTGGGGATGAAACCGGGGTTCAAACCCAGTCAGGACAAGATGATTTTGCGGGCTTCCGGCGGTACAAAACGTCTGATCTTTCGGGTCATGTTGACTGGAAAGGTTATGCAAGAACCAATGAGTTGAATACAAAGCTGTTTGAAGAGCCCATAGGGAGTCAAATAAAGCTCTCATTACAGCTTGCTCCAGGGGGAGGGCTGGAGGAAAAATTATCTGTTTTGACTGGGTGGTGTCTGCAATGTGAGTCCACCAACAAGCCATACTGTTTGTCGCTTCCTGATAAAGAGGTAGCAGCTAATATTGGGCGACAACATTTAAAAGAGTGCCTTGAAGCTTTGGCCTTATTTTCCTACGGCAAGAAGGAATCTGGAGGCACCCATGTTAGCTAGTGCACTGGTTAGCAGAGCGTCAACGCTTTGGTTAATTGCAGCACTCTTGTTGGTGTTATTACCAGTCTGGAAACAGGTACCTGCGATTATCATTCTGTTAGGGTGCTTTTCAGCGGGGTGGCGAATTGCGATTTTGCTGGGTAGAGGTCATTGGTTGCCTTTATGGTTACGGTTTGGACTGATCTTGATAGCTCTTGGTTCGGTAGGTCTCAGCTTTAAACCATTGATCTCTCTGGAATCCTCGGTTTCTATTCTGGCGGCAGGGTATGCTCTGAAACTGCTGGAAATGAGAAGCCAGAGAGACGCTCTGGTAGTGGTCTATATTGGCTATTTTCTGGTGGCTACCGCAGTTCTGTTTTCCCAGACATTATTGCAAGCCGGCTATCTGATGTTCTGTCTTCTTATATTAATTGCAGCTCAGCAGGGTTTGTTTCGTTCTTCTGGCTCTACTCCCGTTACTTCCAGTTTCAAGTTTGCAGGGGCTTTGGCATTACAGGCTGTTCCCTTAACTATTCTCTTGTTTGTCCTGGTACCTCGTATGGGGCCACTCTGGTCTGTACCTCTGCCAGATAGCAGCGCCAGAACCGGCTTAACTGATGCTATGACACCCGGGGATATAGCCAGGCTCAGTCGTTCAGATGAACTGGTATTCCGCGCTCGATTCTCAGGTGATGTGCCGTTGGCTAATCAAAGATACTGGCGGGCAGTGGTGCTGGATCAATTCGACGGTAAGACCTGGAAGCAATCCGATCAGTCATTTTCCGAAGCGGGTCTACCTCGAACGAACTGGATCAGCCAGCAGCCTGAAAAGTCTGGCTGGTGGGTGAATCGTGAGAGCAGGTATCAATATGAAGTAATGATGGAGCCGACAGGAAGGCCCTGGCTGTATACCCTGGGTGCTGCCGGTGCTGTGACTGAAAACAGTTTTTTCTTCAGGACTATGAGACTGGAAGCTGATCAGCCCGTTGATAGTCGATTGTTATATTCTATGGATGGGGTGGTTCCACAACCACGATCGATATCTATGCCAGACTGGCTTACCGAGTTGAATACTCAGATTCCCGATGTGGGTAATGATCGTAGCCGGCAATACGCTTTAAAAGTGTTCAATCAGTCGGGGCAGGATCCGGTGAAAATGGCAGGCCAATTGCTATCATTTTTTCGTCAGAATAACTTCTATTACACTTTATCTCCTCCTCTATACGATGACATTTCTTCGGTTGATCAGTTTTTGTTTGAAGGTCAGAAAGGGTTCTGTGCTCACTATGCGGGAGCATTCGTCTATCTCATGAGATCAGCAGGTGTGCCTGCGCGAGTAATCGGTGGATATCAGGGAGGGGAGTTTAAGGAAGATGGCAACCTTATTCAGGTGAGGCAGTTTGATGCCCATGCCTGGGCAGAAATCTGGGTGGCAGGGCAGGGATGGCTTCGGTTTGATCCCACAGCTGCCGTTTCTCCCCAGAGAGTTGAATCAGGGCTGGAAGCTGCAATAGGCGGTTCCGAAACTTTTTTACCTGACAGTCCGTTATCTCTTTATCGCTACCGAGAACTAGGCATTCTCAATAAAGTCAGGCTTGCTTTCGAAAAGGCAGAATATCAGTGGCAGAGATCGGTGGTAAATTTCAAGAAAGATGAGCAGGAAACCTTTCTTCGAGATCTCCTGGGTGACAAAGACTTTTACTGGCGGCAGGCTGTTGTCCTGACTTTTGGTGTGAGTTTGACGCTTCTCATATTGTCATTAACTCTGCTCTATCGTCGCCAAAGGTTATCTCCTTTGCAAAAAATATATAGCCGTTTCCTTAAAAAAATGGCTCGAAGAGGCTTTGTCCCTGAAGTAGGAGAGGCGGAGTTAAGCTTTGCTCGTCGTATATCGAAATGGGATGACTCGATCGCAGAACCTGTTATGGCTTTTTGCCAGACCTATATTAAGGCGGCTTATAAGGAAAGTGATATTGAGATAGCAGAGCTTAAACGGCTTCTGGCGGGTTTCTAGGAGGCTGACCGAGAATAGCGTCCGAGCATAAAATTCAGTAGAACGAGTCAGCTTTTTCACTGAATTTGTGCGAATAGTTGACCTATTTAAGCAAATTCAACGGAAAAGATGGCCGCTCTTTCTGGATTTCAGGCCGAAATTGCCTTAAGTCCGACAGGCTCCTAGAGTAAAGACTGCCTTATGCCTTGATTCTGAATCCTTCTGGCAGGCCAGAGGGCCTCAGTACTTATTCGCATCTTCCCTATTTCTAACTGTGCCCAAATGTTGGTGGCTTCGGAGCTTTTTGGCTCAAGTAGTGGTTAATGTATTGAAGAGTGCTCTGTCCATCTTCTGTTCCTGGACAAATCAGATAAACCTTGGGGGGGCGGGTTTTATGAGGGTGACTGCTCATATATCGACTGATGGCCACGCAGGCAATCGTTGCTGCTCTTTGAGGGGTAATGTTCAGTTCAGTGCTGAATATGGGGATAGCAATACTGGACAGGTTTTTTCTGTGAGCGGCGTCAATGACCGATTGGTAAGTGTTGATCAACTCTGAATGAATGTTTTTTGAATCGGAGTGAGGAAGCATGGCGTGAACCATGTGACTGAACCCTTTGCCTTGAAGTGCGGGGCTGGGAGAAATGGCCGCCAGTCCTGGCTTCATCTTTTTGATGGATTCCAAAAATCCTTTTCTGGCTAATCCAGGATCAATTCTGGAGAGTTGATTCAGTAGTGAAGTCTCATTTTTCGAGCCTTTCGGAGTGTATGGGCAAGCTATCGCCTGGATAGGAGGTATTCGTGATTCGTTTATCTTGCTGATATCACCGGATAATAGAAAGACTTCTTTTTCCAGTAGCTCTTCTGCCGGTATTCTTGGCTCAGTGCCGACTTGTGATTCGACCGGCGTTTCTTGATGAGGCGTGAGAAGAATCTGAAGGGGGCGAACAAAATCGGCAAGCTCATGGGTGCCTTCTGCGGGGAGCCCCAATGTGAGATCTTTGAGTACAGTCGGCCAGTTTTTAGCAAGCACCTGATTCACCAATTGGGAGTAGGTTTGCATTTCTTTCAGAGAGCCCTGTTTGTAAGTCTTGTTCTGGAGGCTTTTTGCCTGACTCAGGAGTTTATTATGAAACTCTGCGAAGAGGTCAGATGATTCGGGCAATGAATTGACATCAATGCCTATTCGAGAGAAGTCGCTTTTGGATTGCAGAACAGATCGGTTAACGCGTGACTGTGGGTTATCGTCCAGCTTAACTTTTCGGTGGCTTAGGCTGGCATAAGGATTGGCGCCCTTTGCTTTAGCTTCCTGCAGCAAGGCAGCAGGATCCTCCAGTACGCGGGTTTTCCGGCTCCAGGTAAACGCTGAGCGTAATTTGTGTTTTACCCAGCTTTTGAAAATCTGCCAGTTAGATGCTGAACTGACCGAATCAGTCGTTGGATTCATTCTTTTTTTAGCTCAGGGCTGTCGCCAGAAATCTACCGATAGTTTTCAGTATAAACAGTTCATTTCAGGTAAGGGTGTTCAGGGCTGAGTGGTATCTCATAAGGCTGGCTGACAGCTTTTTGAAAGAAAGCTGCCGGTTTTCTGGCGAATGGCGGCACACGCAAGAAATGCTGCGTCAATGCATCGACTGATCAGGTTCTCTTTCTGGCTATATAAAACCCTTGATAGGTAGCAACCTGCTCCCCATTGGAGTGTATTGCTATTTCAAGGTGAAGTTTTCCATTTCTGCCTTCTTGTAAACGCTGATGGAAATCATCTGGAATGGCCGATGAGCAACTGGCAGTGAATGTTCCGGTGACCGGGGCGTGGAATTTCATGGATTGATCGACAATCATAGCTTCTGGATCTTCCAAAGCTGTTTTTGCATGAATCATTGTGTAGGTCCAGCCACAGATAGTCGCTAATGCCCCGATACTGCCGCCAAAACCAGTGCCTTTATCATTGATATTAGGTTCCAGAGGACAGCTCATGGTAAGAACCCCATTATCGAAGCCGTCAAACTGCAGCTGCATTGTCTGCAGGAGTGGAATGTTGCTAAGAATCCACTGTTGAAAGTCGGGTGTGAGTGTTGGCGTCTTTATTGTTATGCCCTCTTAACTGTTCGGGGAGCTGTTCGCTCTCTTTAACCCTGATAACGAAAAGTTTTAAATCTGTTGATGGATAGAAAAAATCCCCGCACGAAGGCGGGGATTTTTATAGTGACGATTAAGTCGCTAATCAGCTGGCTTTTGCGATGATATCATCGGCTGCTTTCTGATAGGTCTCTACCTGATCAAAATTCAGGTAACGGTAAACTTCACTGGACATGGAATCCAGATTCTGAGCGTACTCCATGTACTCGTCAGCAGTAGGAATCTTGCCCAGAATAGCACCAACAGAAGCCAGCTCAGCAGAGCACAGGTATACGTTGGCACCATCACCCAGACGGTTGGGGAAGTTACGGGTAGAAGTAGACAGTACAGTAGCGCCTGGTTCTACACGTGCCTGGTTACCCATGCACAGGGAGCAACCTGGAATTTCTGTACGAACACCGCTTTCCTCGTAAATGGAGTAGTAGCCTTCTTCTTCCAGCTGAGCCTTGTCCATCTTGGTAGGAGGAGACATCCAGAAACGAGTCTGCAGAGGATCCTTGTTTTGCTCCAGCAATTTACCCGCAGCACGGAAGTGGCCGATGTTGGTCATGCAGGATCCCAGGAAGACTTCATCAACCTTGTCACCGGCAACATCAGACAGTGTACGAGCATCGTCTGGATCGTTAGGAGCACACAGGATAGGCTCATTGATCTCAGACAGGTCAATCTCGATCACTTCAGCGTATTGAGCATCGGCATCTGCACGCATCATGGCCGGGTTGGCCAGCCACTCTTCCATCTTACGAGCGCGACGTTCGAGGGTACGAGGATCACCGTAACCTTCACTGATCATCCAGCGCAACATGGTTACGTTGGACTTCAGGTATTCAGTGATGGATTCTTCAGACAGAGTGATCGTACAACCTGCAGCTGAACGCTCTGCTGAAGCATCAGACAATTCAAATGCCTGCTCTACAGTCAGGCTTTCGAGGCCTTCGATTTCAAGAATACGACCAGAGAAGGCGTTCTTCTTGCCTTTCTTCTCAACCGTCAGCAGGCCTTGCTTGATACCGTAAAGAGGAATGGCGTGCACAAGATCACGCAGGGTAATACCAGGCTGCATTTCACCTTTGAAGCGAACCAGAATAGACTCTGGCATGTCCAGAGGCATAACACCGGTAGCGGCAGCAAATGCTACCAGGCCGGAGCCTGCAGGGAAGGAAATACCTAATGGGAAACGGGTGTGAGAATCACCACCAGTACCCACTGTATCAGGCAGCAGCATGCGGTTCAGCCAGCTGTGAATGATACCGTCACCAGGACGCAGGGCAACACCGCCACGGTTCATAATGAAGTCGGGCAGGGTGTGATGAGTTTCAACATCAACAGGCTTTGGATAAGCCGCTGTGTGACAGAATGACTGCATTACCAGGTCAGATGAGAAGCCCAGGCAAGCCAGGTCTTTCAGTTCGTCACGGGTCATTGGTCCAGTAGTGTCCTGAGAACCTACTGTTGTCATCTTGGGCTCGCAGTACGTGCCAGGACGAATGCCTTCAACACCGCAGGCCTTTCCGACCATTTTCTGAGCCAGTGTAAAGCCTTTGGTGGATTCTTCAGGAGAAACCGGACGACGGAAAATATCGGAGTGTCCCAGGCCCAGAGCTTCACGGGCACGGTCAGTCAGACCACGACCAATGATCAGGTTAATACGACCGCCGGCTTGTACTTCGTCCAGAATAACATCGGATTTAAAACCGAACTCAGACAGAACTTCACCGGATTCAGACAGAATTTTACCGTCGTAAGGGCGAATCTCAATGACATCGCCCATAGCCAGTTTTTCAACAGGAGCTTCAAAAACCAGAGCGCCAGCATCTTCCATCGTGTTGAAAAAGATGGGAGCCACTTTGCCACCGATGCAGATACCACCGGCACGCTTATTGGGTACGCCTGGCATATCGTCGCCGAAGTACCAGAGTACAGAGTTGGTAGCAGACTTACGTGAAGAACCGGTACCGACAACGTCACCCACAAAAGCAACGGGCAGGCCTTTAGCCTTGATTTCGTCGATTTGTTTCAGAGGTCCGGTAACACCGTGCTCTTCAGGTTCCAGGCCATCCCGGGTCATTTTGTACATGGCGCGGGCATGAACTGGAATGTCAGGACGTGACCAGGCATCAGGTGCTGGAGACAGATCGTCAGTGTTGGTTTCACCAGAAACCTTGAACACGGCAACCTTGATGCTTTCCTGAACGGTTTGGCGTTTGGTGAACCATTCGGCGTCAGCCCATGACTTCAGTACGGCTGAAGCATGAGTATTGCCCGCTTTGGCTTTTTCTTCGATGTCGTGGAAGGCATCAAACACCAGCAGAGTGCTTTTCAGCTGTTCCGCTGCGAGCTCAGCCAGTTCGGTGCTGTCCAGCAGTTCAACCAGAGTTTCAATGTTGTAGCCACCGAGCATCATACCCAGTAGTTCTACAGCTTTTTTATTATCCAGCAGTGGGGATTCAGCTTCGCCTTTAGCAATGGCAGACAGGTATCCAGCTTTTACATAGGCAGCTTCATCTACGCCAGCTGGAATGCGATTTTCCAGCAGGTTCAGCAGGTATTCTTCTTCACCGGCAGGTGGGTTTTTTAGCAACTCTACCAGTCCGGTTACTTGCTCGGCGCTTAATGGTTTAGGTGGGACACCTTCTGCTGCACGCTCTTCGACATGTTTTCTGTAGGCTTCTAGCACGGATCTACCCTCATCATCTGTGCGGCCTGTCCGGTCACCGTCCCTGATACTTCTGCAGTGGTTGGTCGGACAGTTGCAGATGTTCCTGTAGTGAATGTCGGTCCTGCACATTGCTGGGCGGGTGAAGAAGAAAGCTCTGCTGAGAGTTCCTGTTCCTCCTCCAGAACAAGAGCTCACTTGAGAAAGCTTTCATGCCCATGACTATTTGTGCAGGCATTTTAATACCGGTGGGAATTATTCTGTACAGGTTGGCAGCACAAAAACTGCAACCTTTGATTCATCAGCCAGCCGGTGGCGCGGGCAGTATAGCGGATAGCGTTATTCAAGTTAAGTGCATCCCGTAATCTTGGGTATAAATTGGATGAATAGTGTTCGAAACGGTCGGAAATGCCTTTGCCAGGCTGGTTTTTTCTCGTACCTGATGGGTTTTGTCCGAAGTTTTAAACTGAAAATAATCCAATGGGACTAAGATGCTTATTCATTAAAATGACTAAAGTAAGCAGGTCAGCGGGTATATTACGACAGCCTTTTTCACTCAAGTAGAGTTTAAGGGTTTTTTATACGACTTTCGGGTGTTGTCATACGAGAGAAAGCGAAGACATTACTCTTCGCTTTCCTGGACAGTAAAGATCAGTTTTTGATTTCGTAACAGGGTTCGTAATGGCTGCCTGGTAATTTCATTCGATGCTGTTCAACAAAGGATTGCAGCAGACTATCCACTTGTTTCATCAGTTCTGGCTCACCAGTGAGTTGATAGGGTCCTTTCGCCCTGATCTGGGTCACGCCTTCCTCTTTAATGTTACCCGCGACAATGCCTGACATGGCGCGCCTCAGGTTGGCCGCCAGAATGTGAGCAGGCAGTTGTGTGTTTAGCTCAAGGTTTGCCATGTTTTCGTGAGTAGGGTCAAAGGGAGCCTGAAATTCCTGCTCTATCTGAAGTAGCCAGTTGAAATAATAGGCATCGCCATGTTTTCTGCGGAACCGGGTAACTTGTTCAAGGCCACTTCGCATGGCTCGGCTGACTTCCAGAGGGTCATCAATGATGATCTGATATCGAGACTGGGCTTCTTCTCCCAGTGTATTGCCAATAAATTCATCTATTTTCTCAAAGTATGCCTTGGCAGCTTCTGGCCCTGTGAATACCAGAGGGAAAGGAATGTCTTTGTTAGCAGGATTGAGCAGTATTCCAAGGATGTAGAGAATTTCTTCGCAGGTGCCCGGTCCCCCTGGGAAAACAGTGATGCCGTGACCCAGACGAACAAACGCTTCCAGACGTTTCTCGATATCAGGCAGTATGACCAGCTCGTTAACAATAGGGTTAGGTGATTCGGCGGCAATAATACCGGGCTCTGTCAAACCGATGAATCGCCCTCTGGAGATACGCTGCTTGGCGTGGCCGATATAAGCACCTTTCATAGGGCCTTTCATTGCGCCTGGGCCGCAGCCAGTACAAATATTCATACCCCGTAAGCCCAGCTGATAGCCAACTTTCTTCGTGTATTCATATTCATGACGGGCGATTGAGTGGCCACCCCAGCAGACGACAATGCTGGGAACCTGCTTGGTAATGAAAGCATCAGCATGTCTGAGAATCTGGAAAACCAGATGGGTAATATCGGTTGAGCTTTCTACTGTGAATCGTGGGTCTTCTGTAATGTGAGAAGAGACATAAAGAATATCCCTTAGAACAGAAAACAGATTCTCTCTGACGCCTCGGATCAGTTTTCCGGCTACAAAAGCGTCAGCAGGAGCATTAATCAGCTCTAGCTTTAGCCCCCGGTGTTCCTGAACAATTCGAATGTCGAAATCCTGAAATTGCTCCATGATTTCTTCGGTGTCATCACCTTCCTGTTCACAGTTGAGTATGGCCAGGGCGCACTGTCGAAATAAACGGTGCAGCCCTTTTTGGCTGGTGTCCTGAAGCCTGCTGACTTCGCGGTTGGAAAGTACCCGCATGGAGCCAACAGGATTAACAATAGTGGAAACAGTATTTCTGGCGGTCATGATACCCCCTGGTATTTTTATCGTGATAATCATCCAGCCATTCGGGTAGCTATACGATTCTGAACTCACAGTGTCCGGGTGACTCTCCTGAGGAGAAGGGTTTGCTTATTTCCAGACTGTTTTGTTCAGATACACAGCCCTATATAAAGTGCTAAAAAACTGACTGGTGATCTGATGACAGATTACGACTGAGCCCTCTGGTTATCAGGAGCCTTTGTGGACCGTTAGATTGTGTCTGCTAATCGTCCGACAGGCTTCTGTAAAAAATTTAAAAAATGGATGGCTGCAATCTAAATGATTATCGGCCACAGGCTTATTATATGAGGTTATAAGAATTTTTTTCAGTCTTGACGGATTGGCCTTCCTCTGACAAATTGGGAATGTTAACACCTTTATATTTGAGCCGGATGATGGGTGTCGGCTCACTCCTTATTTCGGCACTTTCAGGCTTATGCCAGAGGTAGTGAAAATGGCTGAGCAAAGAGTAGTGGACTATTTAGATCATCATCGTGTGGCTTTTTCTACCTGCCGACATCCTCCCGCATTTACGGCTCAGGAAATCGCTGAGAAAGCTCACATCAGTGGCCATAACCTGGCCAAAACAGTAGTCGTAAAGCTCGATGGTAAGTTGGCTTTGTGTATCTTGCCTGCAACCGAAAGAGTCAATTTCAGTCAGTTGCGCCACGCGGCAGGCAGCCACACGGCAGAGCTGGCCGCTGAGGAAGAGTTTGCATCAGCGTTTGGACATTGTGAGCTGGGAGCGACGCCACCTTTTGGAGATTTGTTTGGCTTACCTGTTTTCGCGGTAGATTCCCTGGATAAAGGCAGCTTCGTTGCATTCAATAGCGGTGACTCATCCGAGCTTCTGGTGATGGGGTGGCAGGATTTTCATGAGCTGGTTCATCCTGTTGTTCTTTCCCGGCAACAAAAGGCTGCGATAGCCTGAAAATTCTTCGGTCAGTGATACCCTGGAACGGTTCGAAATGCCGTATCAATATGTCATTATGGGCAGATACTCAAGCTCCTGTCTTTCAGGGCGCTTTTAAATCAGGAGTGTTTTTGTCAGAGAAAACAGTCGTTGATATAAAAGGCAGTGTCTTGCTTTTCCGTCAATAGCCTTGAGTGATAAAAGTCATTTTTCATTGTCCAGAATGATGAAGAATATCTCACGGTAAAATAATGCGAATATCCGGAGCCTGGTGATTATGCCATCCAACCCAGAACTGCAGTCAGCAGCAGAAAATGTCACCATTGTGGATGAAAACAATCACGTTCTTGGCGCTGTTCCCAGAAGGCAGATGAGAGAAGAAAAGCTCTGTCATCGAGCCACTTACGTGTTTGTCTTTAACAGTAAAGGGCAACTCTATGTTCAGGAAAGGACATTGAGTAAGGATATTTATCCGGGTTATTTTGAGCCAGTCACAGGGGGCGTGGTTGCAGAAGGTGAAAGCTATGATGTAGCTGCAGTCAGAGAGCTGGCAGAAGAACTTGGCATTGAAAACACTCCACTAGAGCCGCTTTTCCACTTTTATTTTCATAACGAAGATTGCAAGGTTTGGGGCAGGGTCTACTGCTGTCAGTATGATGGAGAGTTGACACTGCAGGAAGAGGAGGTTGCAGGAGTGATTCTGGAGTCTCCTGAGGAGGTTCTTTCTAACCGTTTCAGCCGGAGATATACTCCAGACAGTTTGATCGCTCTGGAGCGTTTAATGCATTTTTATGCAGGAAACTAAAGTCGAATGGAGCAAGGCGTTCAGCTTTTTGTTTTTCAGGAGTAAAGCAGTCGGTTATGTTTACAGGAATTATAAAAGGTGTTTTCAATATTCACCGTGTTGTTGGCAAGCAAGACTTTATGACGATAGAGCTAAAACTGGATGAAGGTTTATGTGAAGGTCTTGAAGTGGGTGCCAGCGTGGCCGTTAATGGTGTTTGTCTGACTGTGACCTCTGTGGATGATGAAGGGAGTGTTGCTTCTTTTGATGTCATGCAGGAAACACTAAGAGCCACTAATTTGAGTGGGCTGCAGGAAGGCGATCAGGTCAATATTGAGCGAGCTGCCAGGTTTGGTGATGAAATTGGAGGGCACCTGCTATCAGGTCACGTCCATGATACCGTGACTGTTCAAGATATCATCAAGTCAGAAAATAACACGACACTGGTTTTTTCCTTTGATGCTGGCTGGCAGGATTACATTCAACCTAAAGGCTATATTGCTCTGAATGGGGCGAGTCTGACGGTAGGAGAGACTGTTGATAAGGGCGTATTCTGTGTTCATTTAATCCCCGAAACATTGAGGCAGACAACTTTTGGTAGCATCAGAAAGGGAAATCTGGTGAACCTTGAAATTGACAGCCAGACTCAGGCAATTGTGAACACAGTGAAAGCTTACATAAAGGGTCAGACTTTCAATTGAATTTTCAGGTTAATGGGTTCTCATTTGTAGTATTGAAGCCCACTCTTCTCTGAGTCTTGGATCAAGGAATTCTTTCGAAGGTCTGGAGAATACAGGCTGACTGAGAAGTGATGCATAACTTGAGAGACTATCTGTAAACAGAGGGGACTCTTCATACTGATTCTGAACATAGTTGTTTGAAGTCAGCTCTATTTCATCGTCATCTTCTTCCTCGTCGATCTCTGCGCTAATGCTTCCACTTATGGTGGTGGGCACACTCTGATCCAGACTTAGCGCTTCGGCAAGTACGTCACTGTTTTCTGTAACAGGATTGAGAGAGTGAGTCGGAAGGTCGGTCAGTGGATCATTATCCATTGTGTCATGGTAAGGCTGTTCCAATGCGTCGAAGAATTCTCCATCATCTTCAGTTTCAGGAGAAGACTCTGTAGCAATAGTGACTGCCATTGAGGTCGCTGCTTCAGCATCTGGAGACTTGAGTAATGCGTGAAGGACGGATTCCATGGGACTGCGTATTTTTATGAGTATTTGCATAATTTGATCGACCCGGTGGTTGGCTTCCTGAATTTGTTTGAGCATCAGTGGCTTATTCAGGTAAGTTGATTCATCAGTCCGGGCGGACTTCAAATGTTCTTCAATCTGATTCAGGGTTTTCAGGCGATCCTGTGGAGTAGAGGATTCATCGGTCTGAAGGTCAAACAGTCCATTGACCGCTTTTACAAAGGACACTTTCTTATCTTCCGTCATTAACAGATCTTCGAGAAAAATGCCTGCCAGCTCTGGGTGGGGGCGCTGAGTAATAACCTCTGCAATGACTGAAAAAGCTTCTTCTTTCGAAGTCTGAGAGGTTGCAGGGGTCTCTGTTAATTGTTTGAGACGACGAACCTCTTTTTCGAGAGTCACTTCTTCAGAGAAAATACCCCTTGTGATCAGGTCCATCTTAACTTTTAGAGCAGATGGTTTGCCTTGCCCAATAGCAAGCTCAAGCATTCTTTCCGCTTGTTTGTGATCCCCTGACTCTATTAACAGTTCAGCCGCTTCTTTGAATCGACCGTGTTTGACCAATAGACCTTTGAGAAAATCCAGCGTTTGATGAGCCTTGATACTATCTTGTGCCCAAAGGTTGTAAAGCAGAGTATAAACCGGGAATTGTTCCAAGGAGTTGGAAACAATTTCCGGATGGCTCCTGTCAAGCAGGTTTAACAGTGTGACAAGGTGGTGAGGGTCAGCAAAGTAGGGGTGGTTGTTGATTAAATCACGGATCAGATCACTGAGTTGTCTAGTCTTGTAGAGCTTGTTCTTGTTCCAGTCGATGAGCAGTTTGATCACTTCGTCCGCTTTTTCTGGGTTGGACTTGTAGGTAAACTCAGCCACTCTGAATGCCAATGCTTTTTCTTCAGGGGTATTTTTAGGCAGGCTTTTTGAAAGATGGATAAGCCAGTCAACATCGGAAGCCAGCTCACTGGCGTTTTCGATGTCTCTTCTCTTTAACAGTTGCTTATATAGCTCAAAAGCTTTTTGTCCGTCTACAGCTATGAGTTTATGTGCAACATGCTCAAGCCATAGCCATTTCTGATCATCCGCCTCAGATGCTTCTTTAATATAGAATTCTACAGGAACAGCTTGCAGAGCCATCATGCAGTCGCTTTCATGCTGGAACCTTTCCTGATCCTGGACAAAGCGCAGCAATATTTGACTGGCTCTATCATCACCTTTTGCCGCTTCTATGCAGCGTTTTTCCAATAGTCTAGGCACCATTCTTAAGGGATGGGCTAATGCTTTGTTGCCAGAGACGATACCACTGAGAACCCTGCTGAAGGTATCAGGCACAATAAGTACGCCTTCTTCTTTATCAAGCGCTTCAAAATGCTGGTGATGAAGTGGCTGACTTTGTTCGGAGGTGGGTTCGTCTTGCTGATGCTGTCTTTGAATAGAGCTTTCCAGAGAAGGTCTTTGATTCAAACGGTCGAAAGTCATTTGATCATGATCTTCTATTGGTATGGACGAGGCTGCTTTTCCCGGTAACAATCCGGGAAGGTCAATTTTGCAAGCTACAAACTCGAAAGGCCAGCCTATCTGCAGTCCAGTTCCCCCTCTGTAGGGAATCAGTCGAGTAGTATGAGCAGTAAGAGCCTTTTTCACAAACCAGCCAGCCAGTCCTCCACCTGAAACACTGATACCGTGTTTCAGATCTTTCATCCGGACTTCTCCATGTTTCATGAAAGAAAAAACGTCCAGGTGAATAGGTGCTGAGAAAATAGGAGCCAATAGCCATCCTATGTAAGGAATGTTTCTAATCATCTTGGGGTGAATGATAAGGGTGCTGGAAAAGGTTCCATTATGAGTGTCATCAAGATGATGTACTTTGACGTTCTGAACCTCGACCAGGGCGGGTCTGGTCGACTCGTTCTGATATTCCAGTTTATCAAAAGTGAGAATGGAGGTTTGTTCTGATGAAGTTTTCAGCATATTCAGTGGTTTGCAAAAGCGGACGTTTTCCATAGTCAGCTTGCCGCTTTCGAAACCAACCATGCAGTCCGATTCTATATCTGGTTTAGCGCTTGAAGTGAGCTCTGTATAAGCATCCAGGTTTTCATACCTGACCTCTATTTTTTCAGCTGTAAGCTGCGCTGCAGTTCTGTCTTGAGCAGAGGAAATGAATTGGTTTTTTAGTAGCTGGGTAATACCTATATCAGTGCCGACTGAAACTGTTGTGTTTTCCAGTTTTAAATGTATTGTCAGTGGCGGATGATTTTTGACCGGAATTTCCACAGTACAAGAGAGGTCTCCCACTTCAAAGTGGTTTTCAGTGGCTTGTCCATTGATTAGATAACTTTCTGACTGCTTAACGACTCTTTTTGAGTCGAAGTTTAAGGCTGTAATTTTTACAGGAGGTTGATCGCCATTTTTTTTGAGGATTTCATTAAATCGGAAAGCCGTTTGTTCACCATCGACTACTACCCCTGTATAGCTGCATAGCAAGTCATACAATAGAGAGCGCCACTGACTTTTTTCGTCAGCGTTGGTCATCTCAATGCCGGCTTGACTGTTTACAAAGCCATCCAGTTTTGAGGCGACTTTCTCGTATCCTGTACCCGGCAGGTTAGCTAATGCTCCAACAGCCCTGCCTGGTAAATTTTTTACCAGATCCCAATAACCCTTTTGCTCGTCCTCTGCATCAAGCTCTTGGTCACTTGATGGGGAGTGGGTAGAAGTATCTTCTTTAGCAAAATAATTTCTATACCAGCGTTGGAAGAACCAGGGACGTTCCTCCGTTTTTCTTTCGTTGAGATGTGGAGGCTCAGACGATAACGGTTGAGGTGCCTCATGGTTGAGTTGGGCAGTTGTCGACGTCTCACTGATCTGTCTGCCCAGATGATCCTGGCCTGTCGCAGGAGATTGAGGTGGACTGCTATCTCCAGGCAATCTGGAGGAAGGATGCGAATTATTGCTGCCAGGTGTAAGGGGTGATGACATGTCGCCACAGTCCATTGTGAGCTTCTTGGTTTTTCCGCTTCTCATCGTGAGCGGTGAGATGTTGTTGAGTGACTATATTCCGGCACTCATTAACACAGCTTAGCTGATGCACCTACTGTTCAGTAGGTCTGTCATGCTGAAGTGTGATTTCTGTTTTTCTCCAGAGCTAAAGTGTCGAATAAATGGCTAAGGTGAGGGGGAGTCAGCGGTTTCAATTTAAAATGTGACGTAAATTGTCTTAAAAGAGACTTCTTTATAATTCGAAATTCTTGAGTGCAGATGGACAAGTAACCCCATGGCGCTAATACTTGAACTTGCTCACCTAATGTGTCCAAACGGGGGTCTCCCTCGTTGCTAGAGCATCGTATCATGTGCCGCCTCTTACGGGGCGGCACAGTTCGTTTAGGAATAGTGATGTGAGCGTTTGAGAGGTGTTAGCGTCTTTTTGCTGGCTTTTTCCGGGTAGCCTTCTTTACAGGTTTCTTTTCAGGAAATGCAGCTTTGCATACATCTTCGAAGGTACTGGCAAAGAAAATGGTCATGCCTTTTCGAATGTAGTCAGGTAGCTCATCGTAATCTCTCTTGCACTCTTCCGGAATGATTAAGGTATGAATGCCCTGTCGTTTGGCCGCTATGACTTTTTCTCTAACCCCGCCAACAGCCAAAACTTTACCGGTAAGAGTCAGTTCTCCAGTCATGGCAACCGGAGCTGGTTTTTTTCCGGTAGCCAGTGACAACAGAGCTGTTGACATTGTTATACCTGCTGAAGGGCCGTCTTTTGGGGTAGCGCCTTCAGGAACGTGAAGGTGAATGAAAGCTTTTTCGAAAAAAGTCTCGGGTATTCCCAATTTTTTCGCCTTGCTTGAAACAAAGCTGTAGGCAATTTCTGCTGACTCCTTCATTACATCACCCAGCTTACCTGTAAGCTTGAAGCCTGCTCTCTGTCTATGAATCAGGCTGGCTTCTACAGGTAGAGTGGCTCCACCCATTGCTGTCCAGGCCAGACCTGTCACAACACCCACCCCTTCGATACGCTTTTCTTTCCTGAAATAGGGGGCACCCAGATAGTCAGAAAGATTTTTGGTGGTGACGCTGAGGCTTTTACTTGAACCTTCTAATAGTTGGACGACAACTTTACGTATGATTTTCTGCAGTAGCTTCTCAAGATGCCTGACGCCGGCTTCTCTGGCATAGCCTTCAATAACGGCTTTCAGAGTGGCATCTGACAGTTTGATCTGATTTTTCTTCAGGCCAGACTGTTTCAGTAATTTTGGCCACAAATGGTTTTTGGCAATTGCCATCTTCTCTTCCGTGATATAGCCGGAGAGCCGGATGACATCCATACGGTCCAGAAGTGGGCCCGGTATGGTATCTAACTGATTGGCTGTACTGATAAACAGAACCTTAGAAAGGTCTATTCTCATGTCCAGATAATGATCCAGAAACTCATTGTTCTGTTCCGGATCCAGGACTTCCAGAAGTGCTGAAGCAGGGTCTCCTCGATAAGAGACTCCGATTTTGTCAATCTCATCCAGCATGATCACAGGGTTAGCGACATCCACTTCTTTCAGGGCCTGGACCAGCTTGCCAGGCAGTGAGCCGACATAAGTGCGGCGATGGCCTTTGATTTCAGCTTCATCTCTCATTCCACCCAGACTGAATCGGTAGAATTTTCTGCCTAATGCACGGGCTACAGAACGCCCAATAGAGGTTTTACCGACACCAGGAGGGCCAGCCAGTAACATAATTGTGCCTGAAACTTCTTGCTTGTATGCACCTACGGCCAGGAACTCGATGATCCGGTCTTTTACGTCCTCCAGCCCATCGTGGTCTGCGTTCAATACTGTTCTGGCATGGGAGAGATCAAATATATCTTCTGAGTACTTGCCCCAGGGTACGGAAGTTGCCCAATCCAGATAGTTTCGACAGATAGCATACTCAGGAGAACCTACTTCAAGAATCGAGAGCTTTTTCATCTCGTCATCGATTTTCTTCAACGGCGTTTCAGGAATTTCCAGATCGGCAATTCGTTTCTCAAAGACTTCAATTTCAGCGGTTCTGTCGTCTTTTGAAATACCCAGTTCTTTTTGTATGACTTTTAACTGTTCCTTCAGGAAAAACTCTCGCTGATGTTTGCTGATTTTACGATTGACTTCAGCATTAATCTCGCCCTGAAGTCGGGCTACCTCCTGTTCCTTCCGGATTAGTATCAGCACTTTTTCCATGCGTCGCTGAACGGAAAGGGTTTCCAGAGCCTCCTGTAATTCTTGGCCAGGGGCAGTGGTGATAGCGGCTGCAAAATCAGCCAGTGGAGAAGGATCTTTAGGGCTGAATCGGTTCAGGTAATTCTTGAGCTCTTCGCTGTAGAGAGGATTTAGAGGAATTAATTCCTTGATGGCCTGTATCAGTGCCAGCGCATAAGCTTTTATTTCGTCAGTGTCATCCTCAACGTTGTCAGGGTATTCCACCTGAACAAGGTAAGGAGGGCGCTTGCGCAGCCATTGCTTGATTTTGAAACGTTGCATTCCCAGAGCAATAAATTGAATCTGGTCACCTTCAGTCACAATATTATGGATTTTGACGGTGCAGCCTATTTCGGGGAAATCTTCCGGGCTGACTTCTTGTCCTGCTCTGGTCATACCCGCAACATAACTCAGACCTACAACTTTATGAGGGCTTTGAGCAACACGCTGGAGCGTTTCTTCCCACTCTTGGCTGCTGAAGACCAGTGGTTGAACCTGTGCCGGGAAAAAAGGCCGGTTAGAGACAGGGATGAGGTAAAGTTTGTCAGGCAGCGCGTGTTCAGGGAGCACCAGACCGGTACCCATATCATCTACCTGTTCATCAGCCGAAATAACTTCGGGTTCCTGGTTGTCCTGATCAGTCATAGTCTTTCAGATTGAGTCTCGGAATGAATGGTAAGCGGATAATGACTATCTGGTGTCATCTCCAATGATTTCAATAGGCGATGTAATTAAGTATGGTTGAGTACAAGCTGCGTGCCACTTACCGGAAAGAATCACAGGAGCAAATGATATGAGAAGGTTTCAGGAAGTTTTAGATTTCTGGTTTGAGGGCGAGCCTCTGGGCGATGTTCAAATGTCCCGCTGGTGGAAGAAAAATGATGCTCAGGATCAATTGATAAAAAATAAGTTTGGAAAGTTACCCGAAAAAGTGGAATCTGGAGAGCATGACGAGTGGCTGGAATCAGCTGAAGGGCGGTTGGCAGCAATCATTGTGCTGGATCAGTTTCCTCGTAATATGTTCAGAGGGGACCCCAAGTCTTTCCAGCACGACCATAATGCTTTGGCACTGTCTAGAGAGGGGGTAGAAAAAGGATACCCGGATCAATTGTCAGAACTGCAGCAAACATTCTTCATTATGCCATTTATGCACAGTGAGTCACTTGAAGATCAGGATCAGTGTGTGAGACTTTTCGAAAAAATTCTAGGTGGCGCAGAAGAGGCCTGTAAATCCTACATTGCAGGTTCTCTGGAGTTTGCTGTAAAGCATAGAGATATCATCGAAAAATTTGGACGATTTCCTCACAGGAACAGCATTCTGGGTAGAGCGAGTTCAGATGAAGAATTGAGCTTTCTCCAGCAGCCGGGATCATCTTTTTAGACCTTTGTCATCTGGAAAATCTGAAAAGTGGGAATAAGATTTCAGCTACTGTAATATGTGCGGGCAAAGTATAATAATAAAACCCAAAGGAAACTTATGAAAAAGTTGTTCGTTGTCGTATTTGGGATGGCGCTCTGGCAGTCAGCTCATGCCCTTTCCATGAAGGGTATGGAAGTTCCTGAAGCAGTAAAGGTTTCGGATGGAACGGTACTTCAACTTCAGGGCGCTGCAGTGAGAAGTTGGTACTTGGTCGTTGACGGGTATATCGGTGCGCTTTATCTTGAAAATCCTACCAGCGACGTCTCCCGTATACTCTCTGATGAAAGCTATCAGCGGATGACATTTACAATTCTCTTCTCGAAAATGAGTGCAAGGCGTATAGCCAATGCCTTCTATGATGCAATCCAGATTAATACTTCAGAAGAAGAGCAAAAGGAGCTTGAAGAGGGGATAGGGCAGTTCATGGGTATGATTGACGGTACCATGAAAAAAGGTGATTCCGGAACGTTTGAGTACATACCAGGTATAGGAGCACGGGTAAACATTGCTGGAGAAGAAAAGGGCATCATACCTGGCAAGAAAGTGTTCAACGCAATACTTAAGGTATGGATTGGTGAGACGCCTCCTAATAAGCAGTTCAAGGAAGGTGTTCTTGGTCTGACCGCTAAAGGCTAGTGAGGTGCATGATGGGGTGCTTTCGGGTTTGCTCTGGGCATATACCTGAAAGCTCATGCTCCATAGCTTCGTTCTTTATGAAGTTCAGAGCGCTGGTCAGGGTATCGAACTCTGATACATGATATTGGCTGGCGCTGAACTGATCCCGATATTCTACGTAGACGAACCATTTCATTTGAGGCGGTTGTTTTTTATAGCGAACCCAGCCGCTGGCATACCAGACATGGATAGGGCAGCTATAAAGCCGGTGCTGTACGGCAGTTTCTGGCAATGTAGATCGGTTCAGGTGACCTTTAGGTGTCTGGAGATATTCGTTTTGAACCCTGCTTTCTTGTAGCAATATACTTCTTCCCGTCTGGCCAATGATCAGTCAATAAATACTGTTCGGTTAACTGAGTTGGGTATAGATCAGCTCCGCCATTAAACCAATCTCAGACACTATTCACAAGGTGATTTTCCCTTATGACTAAAGTCAGTAGTCGTGCTTTATTTGCGGACACAAAGGCGTTTCAACTGCCAGCTACTCTCGATTTTGGTTGATGATGATTTCAACGGTTCTATTAATGAATGTTTATTCATAATCTATCAAGGGTGGGTGGAGCAGTTCTTGAGTAAGCTTGTTTATGCATGAGAACGTTTTTAAAAGAAAAGAGATATGGGTTGTCGATTTAAGAGTCTTGAAAATACTCAACACCTACACTGTCGTGAAAGAGGTTAATAATGTGCTCTTGATTCAATGGGAGGAAAGCGCTTTTATTAAGCCGACATTTAAACTATTAATGAATGACCTGAGTCATAAGAGCTTAATTCAGTTGTTATAATGTTGTTTTCCCTCACAGACAGTTATTCATATTCTGATGTATGGTTTGCTTCATTAAGCATTATTGCAGTTGTATCGATGAATGAGATTTTGAAAAAATTCTTCCTTTTAACTGTTTTGCCTGTACTTCTCTCTTTTTCCGAAAGCGTTCTGGCGGTAGATTCCAGATTGCATGAGATTCTCCGAGCAGGTGAGTTGAGAGTGGCGACTACCGGTGATCTGGATCCTCTTTCACTGTTTAACCCTACTCGTGAGTATTATCGCGGTTTTGATATTGATCTGGTCAAAGAGTTAGCCAGTGATCTGGAAGTAAAGTTGACACTGGTTCCTGTACGCTGGGCCAGAATGGTGGAGGGGGTGAAGCATGGAAGGTATGACTTGACCACCAGTGCCGTTATTAATATGGAAAGAGCGAAGTGGGTGGGGTTTTCAGACAGCTACCTTTCTATAATGACTGTGCCGGTTATTCTGAAGAAGAATAAAAAGAAGTATCCCAGCTGGAGCTCTTTGAATCGTCAGGGGGTTAACATTGTAGTCACTCAGGGGGGCGTTTTTGAACAAAGGGCGCGTACTTATTTTCCTGATACAAATATTGAGCCTGTTCAAAGACCAGATGATGACTACATGAAAGTCATCTGGGGGCAGTCTGATGCGTATTTAACATCGAACCTTGAGGCTCTTTCATTAAAGTCCCGCTTTCCCAATCTGATAGTGGTTGAAGATGGCGTACCTGAACAGGTTAATATGCTGGCCATGATGATGCCCCAAGGTGATCAGGTCTGGATTAATTATATTAATCAATGGCTTCGACTTAAGGAAGAAGAAGGCTTTATTGATCAGTTGAAGCAGAGATGGATGCCGGAGTGAAATGGGGCCAGAAAAGATGTTTTTGCCTCCATAACCTTTCATCTATTTTTAACAATGTTTTTCTCTTCTTAGCCGATGTATGTATAGAGGTACAGTCGGTCGGCCAAGAGGAGAAAAGTGATGAGCAAGTCTATAGAAAAAGCCATTCTCACCATGACTGAATCGACCCAGGGAGAATATGTTATCCGTGTAACGCAGGGTGGCACTGTTCTCTTTGGGGATGTCATTCTTCGTCTTCCTGCAGGTCTGGGACAATCACTCAAGAGCGACTTGGCTTCTGTCCTGGCCAACGCTGTCTTGAGACATATCAGTAAAGCCGATAAAGAAGCTATCCGTGAAGTGGAGGGGCTTTTTGCTCAATGGGGTTGCCTTGATGCAGCGGATGATAGCTGTATCTGATACCTGTTTGAGATCATGCCCAGATAGCAGTGCATCTATTCCAAAAGGGATTTTCGGTGCTGTCAGGCGTCATCTGTAAGGCGGCCCGGACACATTATCAATAGTCAGTGAAGTTATAATCAACTGCAGCGCAATCCCTTAAAGGTGGCCGACGTGTATCGTCGGTGTAGCCCTGTTTGTCATAGAAGTGTCATTCTGGGTAGAGCGTACAGGATGGTATTTTTTGTTATTTGTTACGGTAGAATGTTTGAGAGTCAGTCAGTTCTGTCAGATACTGGCTCTACTGTATAGCTATTCTGCCGTGTCTGCCGTGCTGATTTCAATGCGGATGAGTTAGGCAATATAGTTTTTTGTCGAATCGGCATTTGAGCATTAACAAAAACAAGAGATTACCATGTCTGATCAAGTCAGTATTGTCATCGTTTCAGCCGCTCGTACTCCCATGGGCGGTTTTCAGGGAAATCTTTCAGAAGTGCCTGCTCCGCAGCTGGGAGCAGTTGCTATCCGTTCGGCCGTTGAGAAAAGCGGTCTTCCTGCCTCCGATATTTCTGAAGTTTTGATGGGCTGTGTGCTACCAGCAGGCTGTCGTCAGTCTCCTGCCAGGCAGGCTGCCCGGGGAGCAGGCCTTAATGATGCTACTTGTACGACAACCGTCAATAAAGTGTGTGGCTCAGGTATGAAAACCGTCATGATGGGGGCGGCTCAGCTACAATTGGGCGAAGTTGACGCGGTAGTAGCCGGGGGTATGGAAAGTATGACCAATGCTCCCTACTTGCTGGATAAGGTCAGGTCAGGTTTGAGACTTGGGCATGGCCAGGTTAAGGATCACATGTTCACTGACGGTCTTGAAGATGCTTATGATGGTCATGCCATGGGAGTCTTTGCTGAACAGACAGCAAAACGTTTTGAGATGTCCAGAGAAGCAATGGATGATTATGCACTGGAGTCTCTGAGAAGAGCTCAGGCAGCTATTGAAGCAGGATCGTTTGCAGACGAAATTGTACCGGTGGAAACACCCCGTAAAGGAGAGGTGACCATTGATGAGCAACCAGGAAAAGCTCGCCCGGAAAAGATTCGTCAGCTGAGACCTGCTTTTGATAAAGAAGGCTCGGTCACAGCCGCAAATTCCAGCTCCATCTCTGACGGTGCGGCTGCGCTGGTATTGATGCGAGAAGAAGATGCTCTGGCCAAAGGCCTGTCACCCATTGCACGAATTAAAGGCTATCAAAGCCACGCTCAGCTACCGGCCGAGTTTACCATTGCTCCTATTGCTGCCATCAGTAAGTTGCTTGAGAAAGTCGATTGGCAGGTAGACGATGTGGATCTTTTTGAAATTAATGAGGCTTTTGCGGTTGTGACGATGGCCTGTATGCAAGAGCTGGGTCTGGATCACAATAAGGTCAATGTATTTGGTGGTGCCTGTGCTTTGGGTCATCCATTGGGTGCCAGTGGTGCAAGAATTATTGTGACTCTGCTTAATGCCCTGAAGATAAAAGGCGGTAAAAAAGGGGTAGCATCACTCTGTATTGGTGGTGGTGAAGCCACGGCAATTGCTATAGAGCTGGTTTGACCAGTCTGAAGTTTATCTTCTAACGACGATAAGCGTTTAGTTTATCCGGTTTTATATAAAACTGGTCCGGGAGTCTTCTAATAAATTAAGGAGCTGCTGGTTGTTTGAAAGGTTCAGAAGGTCTTTCAGGCGGGCAGTAGTATGTGGAGTCGGGTTCGGGTTATCTTCCGGATCTTGTCAGGCTACCCGGTTATCACTGGGTGGCCATTCAATAATGGCCATGAGTAAAATAGTCCTGTAGCGAGTACTCTGCTTACAGGCTTTACAAAACAATAAGAGGCAGTTAATGAACTTTAACCTGACAGAAGATCAAATCGCCTTTCGAGACCTTGCCGCCCAGTTTTCTCAGCAAGAACTGTTACCTAATGCTGCTGACTGGGACAGAGACAGTGTTTTCCCTGTTGAAACGATAAAGAAAGCCGGAAATTTGGGTTTTTTATCCCTGTATGCTCCCGAGAAGATGGGAGGTATGGGGTTATCAAGGCTGGATGCCAGCCTTGTTTTTGAACAGCTTTCCATGGGATGTACTTCGACAACAGCCTATATGACCATTCATAACATGGTGACCTGGATGGTGGGCTTGGCTGGGACTGACGACGTGCTGGCCGAATGGAGTGAGGCTCTGGTTACGGGTCAAAAACTGGCTTCCTATTGTCTTACAGAGCCGGGGGCAGGAAGTGATGCGGCTTCTCTGAAAACCCGTGCTGTCAGGGAAGGGGAGGAGTATGTCATTTCCGGTTCGAAAATGTTCATTTCCGGAGCAGGCAGTACCGACCTTTTATTGGTAATGGCACGAACAGGCCAGGAAGGTCCAAAGGGTATCTCGGCCTTTGCAGTACCCGCTAGCAGCGACGGCATAACTTATGGTCGAAATGAAAAGAAAATGGGCTGGAAGAGTCAGCCTACCCGACTGGTGAACTTTGAAAATGTCAGAGTTCCTGTCAGTGCTCTGCTGGGTAAAGAAGGTGAAGGTTTTACTCTGGCTATGCAGGGGTTGGATGGTGGTCGAATCAACATCGCAACCTGCTCTATTGGTACGGCTCAACAAGCACTCAATACTGCCAGAGAGTACCTTAAGGATCGTAAGCAATTTGGTAAAGCTCTGGCAGAGTTTCAAGCCCTTCAATTCAGGTTGGCTGATATGGCCACTGAGCTGACTGCAGCAAGGCAAATGGTCAGACTGGCAGCATTCAAACTGGACCAGACTGATCCGGAGGCGACTGCTTACTGTGCTATGGCCAAACGATTTGCGACCGATGTCGGCTTTAAAGTCTGTAATGAGGCACTGCAGCTTCATGGAGGGTATGGGTACATCAATGAATACCCTCTGGAGCGTCACGTCAGGGATACACGGGTACACCAGATACTGGAAGGTACTAACGAAATCATGAGACTGATAATTGCCCGCCGAATTCTGACGGATGAATGTGCAGGACTGGAGTGAAAAATGTCTGATTGTTTAAAGCTGTCCCTGGATGGCAATATTGCCACCATTCAATTGAATAACCCGCCGGCTAATACCTGGACACTTGAGAGTCTCAATCTGCTTGAGCGCATAGTTCATGAGCTGAATGAGAATCCGAGAATAACGGCTCTGATTATTGGTTCTGAAGAGGAGCGGTTTTTCAGTGCCGGAGCAGATCTCAAGTTGTTTGCAGACGTTTCGCCAGACGAGGCCAGGCCGATGGCTGAAGCCTTTGGCAAAGCTTTTGAGGCTCTGACTGAGTTTAAAGGAATATCGATTGCTGCAATCAACGGCTTTGCTTTAGGAGGAGGGCTTGAGGTTGCTCTGGCCTGCGATCTTAGGGTGGCCGAAAAGCAGGCTGTATTGGGGTTGCCTGAAGCGGCTGTAGGTCTGTTGCCCTGTGCTGGTGGTACACAGAATCTGATGTGGCTGGTTGGAGAAGCCTGGACCAAGCGTATGATTCTGTTGGGTGAAAAAGTCGACGCTGAGTCTGCTTTTCGTATAGGTCTGGTGGAAGAGCTGGTAGAGCAGGGAGAGGCTTATTCAACAGCTCGTGAGCTGGCTGGAAAGGTGAGCAGGCAAAGTCCTGATTCGGTGGTTGCTTGTAAAAAACTGATTCAAATGAACCGGGTTGCGTTGCGTGATAGAAATGCGGCTGAGAGAGATCTGTTTATTGAACTGTTTAAAGGACAAAATCAGAATGAAGGCGTTAAGGCCTTTTTGGAAAAGCGCTCACCTGAGTGGGTCTATGAATAAGTTAGGCTGATGCAGAAATAGAAGGCGGCTGAGTGAACAGCCCAGCGTTATTCAGCCGGGCTTGTTCGTTCACTGTCAGTCATTACGGTAGAGAGTCTGTATCAGGTGGAAACCAAACTGGGTTTTCACCGGGCCATGTATCTTCAGAACTTCTTTCTTAAAGATTACTTGATCAAAAGCCTTAACCATTTGTCCTTGTCTGAACTCACCGAGGTCACCTCCTTTCTTGCCAGAAGGGCACTGTGAATGCTTTTTGGCCAGTTGGCCAAAATCCGCACCTTTATCCAGTCGCTTCTTGAGCTTCTCGGCTTCTTCTCGTGTTTTTACCAGGATATGTCTGGCACAGGCTGTAGCCATGTTTTATTCCTGAGTGGAGGTGGGTTGGTTGTTGGCAGCTTCTGTCGTATGACTTTGAGCAGGTTGCTCAGTCACAAGCTTGAGCTGTCCTACAAAAACACGCTCATTTTTTTTCTGGCGAGTCTGTTGTCTCTGGTACAGAAGAATTTCTGCATTGACGGCTTCTTTCAATTTGACCTTGCCGGCAGGTTTACCGTTCAGGTCTACGCGATTTCTACCTTCCTTGATGGTGAGAAGATAGCGATCCTGTTGGGTAAAAAGCTTCAAGGCTTTTTTGATGGTACTGACAGGAAATTCCCCGGTCTGTTTCATCTCATTATGAATACCGACTTTCAGAGGTCTGGGTGATGCCACCCGAAAGGCTTCAGGCCAGCGTTCCCTGATAAGACGAAGAGCTTCAGAGCTGGATATGTCATCTTTGTTTGCAGTGGTTACATCTGAAGACAGTTCGTCAGAAGATAGGGTGTCACTGCATTGAGTGTCTGAATCTGAAAGAGTCAGACCTTCTCTTTCTGCATTGGGCATATCGTGCTCATGACTGATTACGTGAGATGTTTGTTCTGTACACTTGTACTGCATTGTGGGCTTCTATCCTGACAGGCGCTCATTCTGATCAACAGGCCGAATCTTATTGTGCCTGTTTCAAATCAACAGTTGAAGCATGAGATCTCTGTCTTGTTAAAACTTTTCACTATGAATATACCGTCAGGACTATCGAATTAATATCAATAAAGACAAAAATATGGGCGTCTTTCTGATTTTAGGCTGTCTGCCATGACAGCTTTATACATCAGGCTTTCAAAAAAGCTTTGTTGACGGCTGGGTTTCAACACTCAGGGAGAGTGAAAGTGCTTTCAGCTCTCAATGGTGGTTTATTTTTACCTATTTATAAGGCAGTCATTTTAATGTGAGAAGGAACTCTGATTTTTAGTGGATGTCGATGGCTTTTGATTTCAGTATTCCAAAGCTGATGATCTCAAGCGCATTTTCGTGTGTGGATCGCATATAAATAGGAGGCGCGACGCCTGCCTCGTATGCTTGTTTCCATCTTTGTGCGCACAGACACCACTGGTCACCATCTTTAAGTCCGGGAAAGCTATGAGCCTGATTAGGAGTAATCAGATCGTTGCCTTGTTCGAGTGAGAATTCCAAAAAATCTTTTGTCAGTCTGGCGCAAATAACGTGATGACCGATATCATTCTCGTTGGTATGACAATAGCCATCCCTGAAGATTCCGGTTACAGGATCAAGGCAGCAGGGTTGCAGGGGTTCACCAAGAACATTTTTTTGGACAGACGCCGGTGTATTCATGCTGTATTCCATAGCGAATCTGGATGAGGGGAGTTAACAGCAGGTTGCTTCGGCAGTCAATGAGGAATTTCGGGAAGTGTCTGACAGAATGGGTTCTGCCAGACGATTAACGGTTTGCTTTCTTATATTGGGTCATGATGACTCTACTCTGTTTGTGATGACACGTTGTCATCAGGGCCTGATTGAGGTATGGGCTTTTGTTTGTCTGAGTGTCATTTGCAGGGCTCGTTCTCTTGGTAAAACCTTATAAATGCTTCTCAAGTATTCAGCTTCAACTTTAACAGAGTCTTCCGTCTTAACAGTGTCTTCTACTTGAGCAGTTTTATTTTCTTCCTGTTGCACATTGGATCTGAGGTACTTCAGATAAGCTTCCATGTGGCTTCGTGCAGGTATACTCATTCTTTTTCCAAATCGCCTTTAGCGAAAAATAATGTGTCTTGCTGAATGATAATGTTGTCGATGCAAAACAAAATTTTATGGTGTAAATAAACAGCACAATCAATTTACCTATCCGTTCTTCCTTCTCCGGACTGGCTGATTGCTACGGATGGCTATTATGCATAATACGTGCCAGTTGTAAATTGATACGCATCAATACTTATCTTGTTGTGTTTTTTATTTGTTCAGAGTGGGGTGGGAGGGGTGATTTTTGAGTGGTTTGTCTTAGTGTTACGTCACGTTTGGAATCGCAGGTAACACTCTCTCTTGCTTTTGTTGTGTGAGAATAAATGCACCCACTGTTACATCATGCTCAGTCGAAGTTCTTTTCGACTAATAAGGTGCAGCTTCGTAGTTAGAGTGTGTTTGCCATGAGAAGGTGCGAACAAGTCATATGGTGCTCTGGCCTGTCAGTAAAATGAAAGATCCACGATATCCCTCTGTCTTGAATGAATGTGTTTCTGTGATTCGGCAGTTTTTTGTCACTCTGGGTTTAGTGAATAACCACCTGTTTTAATTATCTTCACTTGGTCGGCGGGTTAGTCTTCCTTTTTGCGCAGTCCTTATGGTCTCTCTTTAGTCTTTATAAAGCCACCTGACTTTGTGCCCGAGGAGCCTGTCGGACTTAAGCTTTCGAGTCTGAAATTGTCTTAAGTCCGACAGGCTCCTTGGCATAGCTGTAGACGAGGATATCATGCGTAGATGGGTTGTAATGCTGATTGTATTTACTCTTACCGCCAAGGCTGAAAATGCTGCTTATATTAACTGGATTGCCGGGTTGCCTGATCAGGGAATTTCGGTTGAAGATCAGGATTGGCAGCGTCTTGTTTCCAACCCTTCTTCTGAAGTTCTTCAAAGCATGGTTCATCGATACGCTTTTTATGTGGACCAGGGGCGTCTGGACAAAAACCTTTTTCAGCCAGGCTGGCGCATAGAAGATCAATCCAGAGTAAAAAAGAATCACTCCTCTAAGTATTCTATTCAGGATCTAAAGCATCTTGAGCCTGGTCTCCCTCAATATCAGGCTCTGATAAGCAGTCTGAAAAGACTGAAGGCTTGGAGTTTGATGGCCGATCAAGAGTTTCCTGATGATCTGATTTTCTTTGAAGATGACCAGCATCCAGCCGTGGCTCGTTTGAATCAGTGGTTAATGGATCTTGACCTGGTGGAAAAGTTGGAAGGTGATATTTACACGCAATCACATAAAGATGTTCTGACAGAAGTTCAGCTTAAGTTCGATCTTGGGCCGGATGGAAGGTTGGGTATTATGACGCGCCAGGCGTTACTGGCGATCACCCATCAAAGGATCAGAACACTCAAAGCAAACCTGGAGCGCCTTCGCTGGTTGCCATCAGAATTACCCTATCCCCATATTCGAGTGGATATTGCCGGATTCAATGTTGCCTGGGTTAAGAGTAAGTCAAAACAGGTGATGCATAAGGCTATTGTCGGAACTCGATACAAACAGACGCCAGTGTTTAATGATCAGATTGAAAGCGTCACTTTCAACCCGGTATGGAAGGTACCGCAATCGATAGCCGCTCATTCGATGCTAAGAGCAGAAAAGAAAGAGCCGGGCTTTCTAAAGCGTGAAGGTTTTGTCGTTTATGAAAGCTGGGATGATCGCGCACCGGTTGTTTCTATCGATAAAATCAACTGGCAGGCTCTGACCCCCAGAACATTCCGTTACCGACTTGAGCAGCAGCCCAGTGAAGTAAACAGGCTGGGGCGGTTCAAACTGGATTTGCCCAATCAGTATGGTGTTTATCTTCACGACACGGATAAGCCTGAATTGTTTAAAGAAAGTAGAAGAAGCTTCAGTTCAGGCTGCACCCGTGTTGAAGGGATTGCTGGCCTGATTCAAACCATTTTTACAGAACAGTCTATGGCCTGGGTGCATAAGCCTGTACCGGAAGAGCTGACCTACAAGCGACGGTTGTTGAAGACGGTGCCTATCTATTTTGTCTATTTTACCGCTTGGCCAGATGAGTCAGGCAGAGTTCGATTTAGAGAAGATATCTATCAGCAGGATAAGGCTATGACCAGCTGGTTTTAAGGCAATGATATCGTTACCTTTGGTATGAAAATCATTGCCACAATCAATCACTGAGTACTCAAATAGAGCCTGTCGAACAGCCAGGTCTGAGAATTCTTATTAACCTTATATAAGACTGCAGGTCGGTTACTTCCCCTTCTTTGTTTACCCGTGTCGATCAACAGATCTTCTTTCAGAAAACGGTTGCGAATTGATCGCATTGGTGGAGTTTTGTCGAGCACCGCAGAAAATACAGTTTGTATATCAGAGAGGGTGAATTCCTCGGGAAGCAGATAGACCGGTAGAGAGCTGTACTGAATCTTGCTTTTCAGGCGATCCAGAGCTTTGCAGACCAGTTTGCTGTGATCGTATGCCAGTGGCAGATCAGTTGATTCATCTGTCATGCTTATCCAGCGCGTATTCTGACTGGTCTTTGATGTCTCAAGGCTGGACAGTAATGCCAGATAAACGACAGTGAGTGACCAGCCACGACTGTCTCTGTCGGGGCTGCCAATAGTCTCTACTTGCTCCAGATGCGAGATGTTCTGCTGAGAATAGATTCTAAGCTGTCTTTTGGCAGCATCATCGAGGGAGCCGTCATGGTCGGGTTCTATGCGACCTGCAGGAAGCATATAAAGAGGTTGGTCATCTGCTCCGTGATTTTCTTTCACCAGCAGCATCAGCTGGCCATTAATCACCTGAAAGGTAACGACATCTACAGAAATGAGCGCTGTGCTCAGGCTCATAGGGTTCTCCATTTCCACTTTTGTAACTGGGTTTGATCGGTATCCTGTCATAGGTCCTGGCCAGTTTTGCTTTTTGACAACATTGTATCTTGACCTCGGTTGATCTGGCCATGCTTGACAGGTTAGTGAACCTGTTTCACTATGTTAGTGAACATAATTCATTTTGTCACGGAGGAGATATGATCAATATTGGTCCCAGGAGCAGTGTGGCAGCCTTTGATGTCGATGCTCAAAATTGCTTCACGCCACTGTGTCCTGACGAGCTCCCTGTGCCAGATGGGCATGAAATAACGGATGCTCTGAACAGCCAGGCCAAACTGGCACAGTACCGCCTTGGCTCTAAAGATGCTCACCCTGAGAATGCGGTTTGGGCTGCGACCAGCAAGCGTCCTCAGCTCTCTCCTGTCGTGGGTTTCGAAAATTCTGATTTGCATTGGAACATTCATGCGGTGCCGGGCACTTTTGGTTTTGAATTACTGGAAGGTCTGCCTGCGGTTACTGAGTATGATTTTTTTGTCTGGAAAGGCATAGAGCCTGATATTCACCCCTATGGTGCCTGCTTTCATGATCATGCCGAAAAGCGTTCAACAGGTGTCGTTGAGTTTCTGCTCAGCAAAGGGGTCAAGACAGTTGTTGTCGGTGGTTTGGCTCTGGACTACTGTGTAAAAGTAACTGTGCTTCAGCTATTGCGGTCAGGCTTCAGGGTTATTGTCAATCTTGCAGCTACACGAATGTTGTCATCTGATACCGGTCATTCAGCCTGTCAGGAAATGCAATCTGCCGGTGCGGTTTTTGTTAACAATAGTGATGAGATTAAGGTCGTGGATGAACCATGCCTTTCAAACTGGAGTCATTGAGTGGAAGTTCTGCAACCGATTATAACCAGTCTGCTGGATACCGACCTTTATAAGTACACCATGCAGCAAGCGATGAGGTTGAGGTATCCTGAAGCGCAAGCAAAAATGGCTTTTCGCTGTCGCTCAGGTCGCTTGAATTTTTCTCTGGTCGATCTGAGAAGAGAGGTGGATGCTCTGAAGCATCTGCGGTTGCAGGACGAAGAGCTTCAATGGCTGGGAGGGCTTCCTTTTATAAAGCCTGAGTTTGTTCAGTGGCTAAAGGATTTTAGTCTTGATCCTGAGCAGGTAAGTATCTCCGGGTCTGGAGGAGAACTCAGTATTGAAGTGAGTGGTAATTGGGCAGAGATTACACACTTTGAGATTTTCATACTTGCCATAGTCAGTGAGCTGCATAGCCGGAGCTTTTTGAATAGAGAGCTTGAGCATGAAGGTAAGCATCGACTGGATGATAAAATTCATTTTCTCAAGCGGGAACTGTTTAGTTCAAAAAAAGGTTTTGGGCTGGTGGACTTTGGTACCCGCCGCAGGTGCTCAGGACCATGGCATACTTATGTCGTACAAAAGCTGATGACTGAGCTGGATTGTTTTAGTGGCACCAGTAATCTGCATCTGGCCAGAACGCTGGGATTAAAACCTGTAGGCACAATGGCTCATGAATGGCTGCAGGCACATCAGGCAGTGGGGAGTAGTCTGCTGCATAGCCAGAAAGAGGCGTTGCTGGTTTGGCTGGATGAGTACGGCGATCAGTTAGGGATTGCTTTAACAGATACCATCAGTATGAAGGCTTTTCTGGCTGATTTTGATGAAACCATGGCTCATGCTTATGCAGGAATCAGGCATGATTCAGGCGATCCGGTAAAGTGGGGAGAGTTGGCGTTGGCTCATTATAAAAAGCTGGGTATTGACGCCAGGTCAAAGACATTTGTCTTCAGTGATAAGCTGGACTTTGAAACAGCGGTGTCTATCTATCGCCATTTTGAAGGCCGTGTGAATGTTAATTTTGGGATAGGCACATACCTGACCAATGACCTCGGATTCTCTGCACCCAATATCGTTCTCAAGCTGGTAGAAGTGAATGGTCTTCCAGTCGCCAAGTTATCGGATAATCCTGAAAAGATTATGTGCCAGGATCCTGATTTCGTTCAGCAGTTGAAAACAGTGTTCTCTTGAAGGAAGCCCGACCAGAAGACTGACCGAGTTATCTATTCTCGTTCAGCCTTCTGTTTCCAGAGGTAAAAAGAACGTTCTTTCTTTGTCGATGGTTTACACAGTCAGACATCGGCAGACTGAAGAGTACAAAGCAGTACTATTGACCCATGTGAACCGCTGGGTTGATGTTTATGACCGTGGCTCAGGGCATGAGTCGTTATAAGTGGTTGACGAGGCAGGGTGTTTTGTGGAAAATGCGCTGCATCCAGACGAGACGTCTGTTTGTGGTGGGCCCTGTCGGTCCCCTCGCAATGGTCAACTGTGAACTCCGCCAGGCCCGGAAGGGAGCAACGGTAGCAGTGACACCATGTGCCGGGGTGTGGCTGGCAGGGTTTGCCTCCATATGTATAAAATTTTTGGACGTTGTCTGATCTTCTTTATCCTGCCTTTGTAATATCTCTTATATGATTCCTGTGAGCCGTGCATTCTTTCGTTATCTTGGTTAGCATAGAGTCCTCAGTTTCTGTTACCGGTATCCAAGCTTTTCAATGAGCTATCAGGTTCTTGCGCGCAAATGGCGACCCCGTTCTTTTAAAGAACTGGTAGGCCAGACTCACGTATTGCAGGCTCTGGTCAACGCGTTAGACCAGGATCGGCTTCATCATGCTTATCTTTTTACGGGCACCCGGGGTGTAGGGAAGACGACTATTGCCCGGATTCTTGCCAAATGTCTCAATTGTGAGACGGGGGTCAGTTCTACTCCCTGTGGGCAGTGTGCTGCCTGCTGTGAAATTGATGAGGGGCGTTTTGTTGACCTTATTGAGGTCGATGCGGCTTCCAGAACCAAAGTGGAAGACACCCGGGAGTTGTTAGATAACGTTCAGTACGCACCCACCCGGGGTCGTTATAAAGTTTATCTGATTGACGAAGTGCACATGCTTTCGGCGCACAGTTTTAATGCATTGCTTAAAACGCTGGAAGAGCCTCCTCCCCATGTAAAATTTCTGCTGGCGACCACTGATCCACAGAAACTTCCTGTGACCATTCTTTCTCGCTGTCTGCAGTTTGGACTGAAAAACATGACGCCGGAAAGGATCGTTGGCCATCTGGAAAATATTCTGGGTCAGGAGTCCATACCTTTCGACGGTCCGGCACTCTGGCAGTTGGCCAGAGCCGCAGATGGCAGCATGCGAGACTCTCTCAGCTTAACCGATCAGGCTATTGCCTTTGGTAATGGGCAGGTGAGCGAGCAGGAAGTCAGTGCCATGCTCGGCACCATCGATCAGGGCCAGGTCATGAAAATGGTCAGGGCTCTGTCTTCCGGAGGTGCTCCAGAAGTATTGAATGCAGTGGCAGCGCTTGCAGAACATTCCCCTGATTATGCTGCGGTACTGGACGATATGCTTTCCATGTTGCACCGGATTGCTATTGCACAGGCTGTTCCGGAAGCGGTTGATAACAGTCAGGGAGACCGTGAGCAGGTACTTGAGCTGGCTGGTCATATGCTGGCTGAAGATGTGCAGCTTTATTATCAGGTAGGTTTGGTCGGAAAAAGAGATTTGCCACTGGCTCCTGATCCACGAGGTGGGTTTGAGATGGCTTTGCTCAGGATGCTGGCATTCAGGCCAGAACCTGTTGCCATTCCAGCGTCACAGGGTATTCAGCGTGAAGTCGTGGGTCAATCGGAAGCTTCTGAGCCTGTCGTTTCTTCGCCTGATCCAGAGCCTGAGCCTGCCAAACCTGAACAGGCTACGAGTCTGAAATCAGACGCAATGGCTTACCAGTCGGGTGACTCTGGCAGTGTAATGCGTCCTCCCGTTGCAGAAAGCGCGCCTGTTCCTGTGAGCTCAGAGCAGGCAGTGACGGGTGTTGCAGAAAATCCATTACCAGAAGATTTTTCACCAGCACCAGCACCAGCACCAGCACCAGCACCAGCACCCGTTCAAGAGTTTGGGCCTGAACTTAACAGCGTGACTGAGGCTCTGCCTCCATTAGAGGCCTATCAGGATGCAGAGGGAGACGACGATGTTCCTCCACCCGTATCAACCTATGAAGCCTATGCATCTGAACTGGCATCAAAAGTCGTTACTGAACCAAAGGTTGAATCGGTATCAGTAGAAGAAGAGCCTGTTCAGAGCTTGTCTCCTGAAGAAAGGGTTTCTTTGGCGGATCTGGATGTTCAATCCTGGGTGCCTGTATTCAGAAATCTGCCCCTGGGTGGTGTGACGAGAACTATTGCGTCTCATTGTGAGTACGTCAATCATTCAGCAGGCAGGATTAATCTGCGCCTGGATAGCGGAAGAAGTACGCTATACAACGACACTCATCGTCAGCGTGTTGAAAAAGCACTGAGTGATTATTTTGAACAACCTCTAAGGCTGGAGGTTGAGATTGGTCAGGTACAGGCAGAAACACCTGCTGTCTGGCGAGAGCGTAAGATTGCTGAAAGAATGGCTGAGGCTCACGCCAGTATTTTTAATGATCAGCACGTACAAAGTCTGATTAATCAGTTTTCGGCTGTAGTCATTGAAGACAGTATTCAGCCTGTTGGTAATGTCATTAAGTGATGGGCTGTCGGATTTCTATAATCCAGATAGCCTTGAGTATCTTTGGTTCATCGCTTTTCTCAGCTCATGACAGTTTTGAGTCGATGAGCAAAACGTTAACGTAAAGGAGTTCTTATGTTTAAGGGCGGTATGGGTAACCTGATGAAACAGGCCCAGCAAATGCAGGAAGACATGCAGCGTATCCAGGAAGAACTGGCTAATGCTGAGGTCTCTGGTGAATCTGGTGCAGGCCTGGTGAAAGTGGTTATGACCGGTCGTCATGATGTCAAGCGAGTGGATATTGATCCCAGCCTGATGGAAGAAGACAAGGAAATGCTGGAAGATCTGCTGGCTGCTGCTGTTAATGATGCAGTGCGTAAAGTGGAAGAAAACAGCAAGGATAAAATGAGTGGCCTGACCTCGGGCATGGGACTTCCTCCCGGTTTCAAAATGCCTTTCTAAATATTCATGGTTTCATGAGCTATATACCCAAAGGCGATGGGGATAGCTATCAATCGATAGTCGTTTGATTTCAGGGCTTATCCATCCTGGGTGTGCCCTGTCAGGAGTTTGAGTGCATCTATGTTCAGTCCTCTAATCAAGGAATTGATGGAATCCCTGCGTTGTCTGCCCGGGGTGGGTCCCAGATCATCTCAGCGAATGGCTTTGCATCTGCTTGAAAAAGATCGGGATGGAGCACTTCGTCTGGCAAAAGCATTGATCGAAGCGGCAGAAGGAGTGGGGCGTTGTCATTCCTGCAGGACGTTATGTGAGAGTCAATTGTGTGATATTTGCAGTCACCCTGGTCGAGAAAAAGCAACACTCTGTGTGGTAGAAACCCCCTCGGATGTAATGGCTCTGGAGCAGGCTGGCGGTTTTTCTGGCCGCTACTTTGTTCTGATGGGGCACCTGTCCCCTATCGATGGTATTGGGCCTGACGACATTGGGATTACCGACTTGTTGGATAGAGTCGCTGAAGACAAGGTTAAAGAAGTGATTCTTGCTACAAACCCCACTGTTGAGGGTGAGGCAACGGCGCATTATATTGCAGAAGAACTCAAGAGTATGGGCGTAGAAGCCAGCCGGATAGCCCATGGTGTGCCGCTGGGTGGTGAGCTGGAATATGTCGATGGAGGCACACTGGCTCACGCATTGGCAGGCCGGCGTAAGCTTGAACTCTGAGATTTTGCTTTAGACGCTATGGATTACTGAGGGCAAAAGTATTGAATGCGTTTAACGTTGCCCGTGGTTTTCTCTTCTCCTTTTCGTGTTCGGGTGTATTGGTCGGCACTCATCCAGTCAATGGTTTTCTGGGTGCCCGTCACTGAGTCTGGGAAATAAGTGTTGATATAGAGCGTGAAGCCGCCATTATCGGTTCCAAAAGCGGTTTGCCAGCTTGGGTCGTTGTCCAGCTGTACCCGATAGAAGCAATCCCGGCTGAAGCTACTTGCCTGAAGCTTTCCGTCCTTGGCTTCTTCAATCACTTTCTTGGTCGAGTCATGATCAGGAAATTCCTTCCATTCAACGTTCTGACACTGACTGAGTATGGTGTTGGTGCGCACTGTGCTGGGTAGCCCATCCGCTTTCTGAACAACGGTGGTATTTTTTCTGTCGGACTGAATGTTGGCCTTCAATACGGTTTTAAGACTGTCGAAGTCTTTGGGAATGAGTTCAAGCTGGGTTTTGTCGTAGCTGGTGGGCAGGTAATTGTAAAATGCCTGTTCCTCGTTGATCCAGTGGAAACAGTCAAGATTAAAGCTGCTGTTTCTATTGAGGTCTACTTTTTCAGGGGTAGAGGGGCACCATCTGCGAATGGTTTCAAAGCCAAGGGGTTGTTCACTTGTGCTTCTGCTGCTTTCTATGATTAACGAGTTTTTCTGGGCGGCAGCAATTTTAAGTACATAGGCCTCGGCATTTTCCAGGCTGCCATAGGGGGTAAGTAAAAGAGCATCTTTGTTGACGGCCGCTGCGAAGAACCAGGTTTGGTCTAACTCCACCTGATAGCGACACTGAGGGTTGAAATCCTCCGGGGTGTTGGTAGCAATTTCTACCCAGGGAGATTCGTGAGGCATCCAAGCAGCAAAAAAACCAATAATTGTCGATAAACCAGCAGCCATAGGGATACACCAGAACTTCGTGATGTATCCATTCTAGCTACTGATTCAGAATGCTGCTGACTGAGTGGCTACCAGTTGTAGCCAAGTGTGATCACATGAAAATCAACGGATTCATTCAAGCTTTGGGTTCCGGCATTGGAGTAATGATACCAGCCGTAGCTGATTTCATATTGCTGATCGGAACCGAATTCAACCCCGGCCATGGCCCGAATCTCAAATTGCCAGTGGCCGCCCATGTTAATGGGGGATTTCTTCTCTTTTTCAAGGTCTTTTTCAGACAAATAGGCCGCCCCAACGCCTAAATCTATAAACGGATGAAAGCTGGCATTGGGAAGAAATGCCATTCTTAATACCGGAGAAAAGCTGATTGCAGTCGCTTTATCTTTGCCATCGGGGCTGGGATTGTCTTTTGCCGTAAGATTGCTTTTCCAGGAGCTGGCAGCCAATTCGAAATAACTGCTCAGCAACAGGCTTTCTGATTGATAAAAATGTTTTTTCCAGTCCCAGGTAATGCCCAGACGCAGGTTGGTGTAGTCCGCAGAGCGACCTGATATAACAGCAAGGTACTGGCCATAGGTTACATTGACGCCATCAGGAACAAGGTCTTCTGCTTGAGTGGTCTGTGTCTGGATCAACAGCATGGTTGATAAGCACAGGCTGGCAAACGCTCTATTCATACACTTCCCCCTGGATATTATTATCTTGGTGGCGTCCATGCATTGGGTATCGCTCAACAAAGTCGGAACTTTATAAGAGATTGCCAAATAGACTATTGCCAGACAGGGGGCTTGGTAGAATGGCGTGATCGATTACAGCCTGGTTATGGCTGTAGATAGAAATAGTATCGGAGAGTAATGAATAGGGATGATTATGAGGAGAACAGGTCGCAGTGCTGTTAGGCAGCACTGCTGTATGGAGATGATGTTGAAGGGGCGACAGTGGAGGGGGAGTGAGTGTCTTGCTCAGAGTGTTGAGTGATTGAAATTGGTTTCAGGTGTGCTTCGTAAAAAGCAAGACTGTTTTTGCATGTGAGATCATAGTATTTAAAAAAACTGCCGTTGATCTGTGTTTTCTGAAACAGGAAAGTATGCAGCTGTTTAAACAAATGACGGTCTACAGGTTGAGGGTTGCTCCAGAAGGACTTCAGTGACCCCTGGTGAGTAATGCCTTCAATGTCATAAAAGGCTCTGCCCATAACCTTGGTGGGTAAGTGATGCAGTAATGCCGAGATCCCCACCGTACTGTTTACCGTGATGACTCCGCAGGTATGATGATACAAGTCGGGTAGTGGGATGTCATGACAATAAAGAACCCTGTCCTGAATCCCCAGCTGTGTAGCCAGCGATTCAATGAACTGACCGTAATCGGTGTAACCCCTGTCCATAGGGTGGTGCTTCAGGCAGAGAATTTTATCGGAATCGGCATACTTCCAGAACGAGGTCATTACCTCCTGAATAAAGGCTTTTACCGATTCATAAGGTGAGTGAAAAATCATCTGGGAGTCATCGTGAACTTGTAACGGGACCAGATAGAATCGCTGATCAAACTCGTTATCCAGACGAAATTGCATTTGCTGATCGTAGCTTTTAAAAAGCCATTTTCTGGCAAAACCTCTTAGCCAGTAAAAACCTTCTTTAACTGGATGAGATGCTCTGTGGTGTCGGTATTCTGAAAACTCGTCCCTGAAGAAACAACTGGCCCAATAATAAAAAGCAGCGTAGACAGTCCTTCGCTTCATTGTACCGCCTATGGACTGACTGGATTTAGCAGAGCAAGGGGTTACTTTTTCCAGCTTTTCACGATTAAGCGCCATCTGGCTCAACGAATTAACGCCTTGGGGTTCCAAGGTGATGGTATCAGGTCTTAAATAACCTTCTTCGAACACACAGAATTTTACCCCGAGTGCATCACAAACCGGTTTGGCGGTTCTGTGATAATAACGGCAATCTCCCATGAGAAAGACCGCTTCGATAGAATGTTTAATGAGGTATTGTTTGAGAAATGCAGCCCAGTCAGCGGGCTTACCCTTATACTGGGTTTGAACATGGGCCCATGAAAAAAGCCGGTCGCCCCCATTAAAGTTGATTTTATGAGTAGTGTAACCGGCCTTTGAGAAGGTGCGTGCCAACTGCTTGAAAAACGGTCCCAGTGGACCCTGCAAAAAAAGTACAGCGGATTCAGTCATAGCCTGAGCATGGTCCCTGTGCTTGACCTTAGTCGTTCATCTATAGTCGTGTAATGTGCAGATTTTAGCATAATTGATTATAAATCTATAATCGAGTGGGTAGTGGGTAGTGGGTAGTGGGTAGTGGGAGAGTCGGCGTATAAAATAATGAATTGAGTAAGTGAGTGCTCTAATGTCTAAAAGCTTCGAGCAGGTATCGGGCTTTGCGAAGGTTACGATCCAGCCAGTTACTGGATGTTTTTTTACCCCTTGTACGGGTGGACTGAATCAATCGAATAACCCTCTCAGGTGTTGTATATCGTCTGGTTTTCCAATTGATATAGGTGGGGTAATAGCAATGAGCAAAGTAAATCAATTCATCTAAGGTTCGTTTGCGATGACGCCTCAGACAGGTTAAATGGTCAATAGTAATCCCCCAGCCTGCATAGAACGGCTGGCCCCAGCAATGGACCGTTTTCTCAAGTGTCAAGGCTTCAAAACCTGCCAGAGATGTCATTACGTGCAACTCATCGCATTGTTCAATACAGTCAAAAATATCACCATCAGTGACCACATGATCAACCCAATTCAAAGCGGTATTTTCAGGAATATGCCCCTCTCTCCCTGCTAAAAGCACATCAGGGTGAGGCTTGTACACAATGAATGCATCAGGTGCATAAGCCCTAACTGCCTGAATCAGTTCAAGGTTGGAGGAGAGCTCAGGACTCCCCCATTGAATGGAAGCATCGCTGTCCACCTGACCCGTAATCAGTATTTTTCGTTGATCGCACCTACAAGCTTTAAATAGACTTTGTTGAGAACCTTGAAGGTTGTACTTGCTGATTCGCTGATCTCTTAATGTTTTACGTAAAGCCGTTGCTCGAGCTAATTGCTGTTTGTCCAGATCAATAGAATTGATCGCTGTCTCAAGATCAGAGGGACGTGAGGCATCAAAATAGATACCGCTCTGATCCAAAATTAAAGAACTGGGCCTGCGAAGTTCTGCACCAAGGCCTACTGAGCGAATAAAGGCATCTTCCGCTCTAAACAGTTGAATGTGTGGTTCAGGCTTGTAGTCATGATGTTTGGCACCCCAAATCAGAATACCATCCCCAGGTTTTACCCTTGCTTCAGCTTGCTGCAGTGATTTCACAAACAGAATTTTTTCTGAAATAGCCTGGGTAAAGCTCTTCAGAAACGCTCGTTTCCAGAGGCTGAAGCCTACAGCATAAAGCGTATTAACCGGTTGGTTTCGTAACGCTCTCTGCAGAGGGATAAGTTCGAGAATATCTTCAAGTTCACAGCGTTCAAATGTTTCCGGGTCAATATAACGGGTGTATTTCAGGCAGGCGGCTGCAAAGAGACTCTCAATAGTATGCGTTTGTTGTCTACGAGGGCAGGGAACCCGGTCGTCAGTTAACCCCCAGCCACTATAAAAAGGTACACCAAAGCAAACGACGGGTTTATTGTGCCAGAGTGCTTCAAACCCCAGTTGAGAGGTTACCACATAGACTTTTTCAAAATAGGGGAAAAGAGACTGAGCATTAACCCTGTCGGAAAGAATACGAATTCTTGGGTGATCTGGCAGATTGTTACCGAGGTAACCCTTTTTGGTACCCAGAACAACATCAGGATGAACTTTAACCCAGACTTCAGAATCAGGGTTCTCTGAAAGAGCAGCCTCTAGCATTTCCTTAAAGCTGGCGTCGTCTGCCAGACCAAATGTGACCGAACAGTCACCATAGGTTTGATCGACAACGAGCACTCTGGGCATTTCTGGTTCAAAAATTGATGAATCAGAAAGATTAGGCTCATGGTTATATTTACTGATCCTGTTACGGGTGATCTGATCCAGAAGATTGACTGAACGTTGTTCCAGTTCGGGCGTGAGCCAATCAGGCTTATTCAGCAAATCTTCGATGTCGGATGAGGCTGTAGCGTCGTAGTAGATGCCTTTTTTATCAACGATCAGTGAAAAGCGTTTATCACCCAGGGCAGGGTGGCCCAGGTAGCTGATAAAGCCATCTTCCAGGTGCCAATAGGGAATATTATGCTGACTTGCCAGTGCAATAGCTTTAGTCGTGTTGGGCTTCTTCCCCCAGCCAAGTACAACATGAGACGACTGGATCTTTGAATACGGCTTTTTCTGCTCTATCTGATTGCATTGTAAGAGAGCAGATAACTCAGTTGCTTTACTGATGCCGCGAGAAAGTGTGATAAAAGCCGGGTCTGTCATTGAAGAAGGCTGCAAGAAAGTCACTGATACTCGATAGAAATAAAATTAGAAGGCAGATGAATACTTTGTAAGGAGAAAGTAGGTACAGTATTGTCGAGATTGTCGAGAATTAGAGTGCGCATCACTAATATCGATCTATATCCCGAAGTGCTCAGACTGCTTGATTAAGAACGCGGCTTGAAGAGTCAATGTTCAAAATCATTCGGTTCGCATTGGTCAGTACATCCTGCTTATCCATGACCATAAGCTGTTCAATAGCCTCTACCCATGCATCTACCGTATCTTCAGCAATGAGGCCTGCATTGTTGTCCCTTATTTGATCAGATAAAGGGAAGCGAGAAGAGTATATTCCCACAGCGTTCTGGCGACAAATATCCAACATTTTAGTATGGGATCTGGACAGATTGAATGAGGTGTCCATTAAAGGAGCTAAACCAATATCCATGGTTCTGGTAGACGTCATGGTCAGATAGTCAGGCCAGGGCATGGGATGCAGAATCTGTATACGAGGAATACCTCTTGCCGCTTTATATAATGAATGATCTCCGATGAGTTCAAACCAGGTATTCAGGTTACGTGACTGGACTTTTTGAATAACCTTCATTACAAACTTCCAATCCTCCCGGTGGGAGCTGCTACCGTGATAAAAGCATCGAATCAACGGCAGTTTTTCTTTGTCAATCTGGGAAGGGGAGAGGACCGCCTCTGCCGGTAACTGATATTTCTCTGCCAGATGAGTAGTGGAAACCCAGATTTTGTCACAAACAGCTTCTAGCCGTGGCTTTGCCTTTTTGTACCATGAAGATAGACGCTTACGGTAAGGTTTTGGAAGAGTGTGATCCAGATGCGAACCCGGTATATCGTCGTCAATAAACCAGATGACGCCTGAGCACATTACGGAAGCATCTGTTAGGTGCTCTAAAATACTGAGAGGAACATCTCTGACCAGAACAATTAGACAGCCGGCTGTGATTGAAGCCGTTACCTGTGACAGACAGTCATCTCGGCTAACATCAATCTCTGTATATTTCTGAACCTGATGACTTCTGTTTCGAAAATAGAAATCAACCGTTGGAGAAATAGATTTGCCGATAATAACCACTTCTCCGTTCCACTTTGCAGAATATTGTTTTGATGCAGTGAAAAGAATTGGTTTGGATCTGAATCTGATTAGCATAGATTAGATTCTAAGAGAGAAGTCTTCTTTTGTATGAGTCAGGTTAGGGTTATAGAAAGGATCTGATTCTATTTTTCCTTTCCATTTTTTTTGCATGAAAGCAAATTCTTTTTCGAATCGAGCTTTCTTTTCAGGCGTATCATCCAGTCCACGGCTAATGGATTCATGATGATAGAGTTCTGCGTAGGGCGTCCATAGGTTTCTATAACCTGCTTCACGGACTTTAAGGCATAGGTCTACATCATTCAGAGCGACGACCAGGTTATTTTCATCCAGTCCCTCCACTTCAAGAAAGATGTCTTTTCTCAATAGAAGTACTGCAGCAGTAACAGCAGATAAGGTCTGAACACAGTTTAATCGGTTAAAGTAACCAGAATCAGTTCGCTTGAAATGCTTATGCGAATGCCCGGCAACTCCACCAAGCCCGCAGATTACCCCTCCATGCTGTAGAGTGTCGTTAGCGTAGTACAGCTTGGCTCCAACACATCCGATTTCAGGTCTTATTGCATGCGAGACCATTTCAGTTAGCCAGTCACCTGAGATGACTTCAATATCATTATTGATCAGCCCAATTATACTGCCTTTAGCATGCTTTACACCGAAGTTATTAATAGCTGAATAGTTAAAAGGGTAGTCATAAGCCAGCACTCTGACCTTGTCATTCAAGCTGATTTCATGAAAGTAACTCAGAGTTTTTAAACATTCACTCTGGTTGTCCAGCACTATGATTTCATAGTTTTGATAGCTGGTTTTAGACAGAATACTGTCGATACACTGTTTTAGAATATCGTAGCCATCACGTGTAGGAACCAGTAGGCTAACTAGAGGTTTATTCTCAGGTATTGGCCATTGAATGCGATAGTTTGCTTTTTCATTCTGATAGCTGATTTTAATGTTTTCTTTTTTCTGAGCAAAAAAATCAGATCTGCTCTTTTGGCCTGATTTTATCAGATCAGCATGTGAAAGATGGCTTTCTTTATTTTTTTTCTTATGAACTAAGATCTCTGGTATTCGAGCTATCTGGCTAGAGTCCAGGCTGTCAGAGGCACGTAATATCGCATCATAAATATATAAGCTCTCCAGATTTGTCCTGAAACCACCAATGGCTTTCAGCTGTTCTATTTTAAAAGTTACAAAATCAGAAATATAATCATCACTGTAAAATAAATCAGGATTCCAATCTGATTTAAAGTGAGGTTTAGAGCGTTTACCATCCTTATCAATTAGATCTTCATCTGTATAGAGGATTTGAATATCGGGTTCTCTCTGAATTTTATCCGCTAAAAATAATAAACTATGTTTGGAAATAGTATCTCGAGAGTCAAGTATTGTTAGATAATCACTATCTGAATCAGAAATAAGATTATTAAGGCAAGCAGATAAATTACCATTCCGTACTATATGTGGGAAGTAGTTTATTTCTTCATCCGTTAACTTGTTATAGAGCTTTGATAGCTTTTCAGTTTGATTATTATGAACAATAGAAAGTCGAAAATCCTTATAACTCTGATTTACAACTGCATCGATAACACTGCTTGATGGTTCATCAGATTCATGAAAAATTAAGGCTAGATCAAATTTTATCTTTTTTTTTAAGGAGTTCTGCTTTTCTACAATAAATTCAGAATTTTTTCTAAAAACTTCGTTAAGCTGAACCCATTCAGAATAGTTTTCTAATCTTCTGGAAAAAATGAAAAGCTCTTCATAACTTTTCAACAAATCTATATGACTTAGATTAGATGGAAGAGTACTCATTCTGACAGATTTGATTTTTTTAAGTATCAACTTACGAGCATAATTTTTGGTAAGCTTTGAAAACTCTAGGACTTCAATGTTAAAACAACATGCTTCATCAGCAGGATCAAAGCGAATAGATCGGGCTGCTTCCGGGAAAAAGCAAACCTTTTTCATTAAAGCTCCGTTCTTAAGTGGCAGGTTTATAGCGGTCTCTTCAGACATCCCTGATCCATAATTGACATACAATTTGCCATTCAAACGAGCCTTATCACTTTTTACTTTTACAGTAAGCATGTACCAGCCTTTGGGTAAGGCTCCATGGCGCTTAGCCATAAATCCAGGGTCACTGCCAACTGCCTGCCAGTTAAACCTTGTAGATTCTGAAGGTTTAATATCAGAGCAAGGTAGTAGTGTGTATTCCAGCTTCCGGTCAACCCAGCGACCAATGACTCCTGTTTTCCTGCAGGCTTTACTCAAAAAACCAGGTTTTTTTTTGTTACTGTTGGAATACTCTGCCAACGCCAGCTGATATTGAATGTTCTGCATTTCACGTTTGACAGGCTCATAGAATCGATCCATGTCCTTACAAGGTTCATGGTTCATATCATGGGCCTTAAAAAAGCCATCTCGTCTCAATTCGTTTACCGTTGCCCTGCCACGGCGCTGTTTGCGGTTTTTGAATTCGTCAAATGACTTGATGACATAATGGTTAACGCGTAGTGGCTCCCAGTCCACGCTATCGCTAGAGCCATGCCTGTTTTTTTCATAAAAAGAAAATGTACTTCCATTTGCTTTAACGTATTTTCCTCTTTTCAACTGAACTTTATGAGGGTTTAGCATTCTTTCACAATACGCAGGCTTAAGCAGAGACTTGATATGCCGGTTTGTTCCGGTCTGCTGTCTGGCACGATGGGTAAAACGTTCAATAACAGGGTGATCTTCATACTCAATATGACCAGAGGAGCCATAAATTGCCCAATTCAAAGCTATAGCCCCTACACTTTCATCCTTGAGCAAAGGTACTAGGTAAGGACGTATACTCATACCTTCTGAAGGAACTATAAATTCATCAGCATCAATGAACGCTAGTAAGTCCAGATCCTCACAATAATTACCAAGAATTTTATTGTAAGCTGGTAACTGAGGCCCTTTTCCATCAACAGTAGGAAATGGAATGCGAGTTATAAGACCTGCATCGTGTAGCTTAAGGAGTAGTTCTGTCGAGCCGTCATCACTGATGTTATCAGCAATGAAGAACTGATCGACCCCCATCAGGCGATGAAAAGCCAGCCATTCCAGGATATAGGGCTTTTCATTTTTAAATATTGCAGCTATGGCTAGTTTCATACTTACAGTGGTGATTCAGCTAAAAAATTAAATTAATCGGTTTCTAACATCGAGTAGAGGTACTCTCTGAACGCACCATTCAGCTCAGGGTGTCGCAAAGCGTACTCAACATTTGCTTTCATATGCCCCAGCTTGCTACCGCAATCGTAACGGATACCGTCAAACTCATAAGCATGAATAGTTTGCTCATTTATCAGGGCGGCAATAGCATCAGTCAACTGAATTTCACCACCGGCGCCACGCGGGGTATTCTCGAGTAACTCAAAAATACGGGGTTGGAGGACATAACGGCCCACAATAGAAAGATTTGAAGGCGCTTCTTCAACAGCAGGCTTTTCAATAACGCCCTTGAGTTTATACAGACGGTCACTGACGTTAATGGGGTCAATCACACCATACTTATTCACCCGCTCCATCGGTACCTGTTCAACAGCAACGACAGAACTCTGAGCGTCTTTAGCCAATGCAATCATCGTGTTCAGACAAGGTGTGTGTTCACAGTAGATCATGTCGTCAGCCAGAAGTACGGTGAAAGGCTCATTGCCGATGATATCTTTGGCACACAAAACCGCATGGCCCAAACCAAGAGCTTCCTGTTGGCGGACATAAAAGCAGTTAACGCCTTTTGGCAATATATTTCTTACCGTATTCAGCAGCTCCTGTTTTCCTGCTTCTTCCAGCTTATATTCAAGCTCAAAGTTTTTATCGAAGTGATCTTCAATAGGGCGTTTGGTCCAGGAAGTGACAAAGATCAGATCAGTGATACCTGCAGCAATAGCTTCTTCTACAGCATATTGAATCAGTGGTTTATCGACTACAGGCAGCATCTCTTTCGGACACGCCTTGGTAGCCGGCAGGAAACGAGTGCCCATTCCTGCTACGGGGAATACGGCTTTCTTAATGTGTTCTGACATAAGGGTGGACTCATTCAAAAGTGGATTATGTACGAAAACTTGGAATCTGAGGTCTGACAGGACTAAACTGAAAGTGTGTAAAGCAATGTGTAAACAATACAGGAGATAAATTCATGCCAAGCAACCTTGCTATTGATGATGACCTGATTGCACAGGTAAAAAAATTAGGTGGCTACAAAACAAAAAAAGCGGCGGTTAACGAAGCATTAGCAGAATTTGTTCGACATAGACAACAGCTTGAATTGTTGGATGACTTTGGGGCAATTGACTATGAAACTGACCAACACAATAAAAAGGCACGTCGCTAATCATGGTACTTGTTGATACCTGCGTTTGGTCTGCTGCCTTAAGGCGGAAGAAAACAGATGCCCCTCTATCAGAAGAAGCTTTAATTCTACAAAGACTGATCAGGCAGCACCGTGCAGTCATGATTGGCCCTGTTTTGCAAGAAGTGTTAACAGGAATACGGTATACAGAGCAATTTACCCGTTTGCAAACCAAGCTGAAAGCCTTTGAGCTACTGTCCATAGAACCTGCTGATTACATACAGGCGGCGATCTACTCAAATATGTGCAGAAGCAAGGGTATTCAAGGCTCACATACAGACTACCTGATTGCCACAGTAGCCATAAAATACCATATCCCTGTGTTGACTACCGACAACGACTTTACTCATTATCAAAAACACATCCCTGTACAATTGTTTGCAAAACCTGAAGACTTTTTGTGAACGTTAATCAGAGCCAAACAAATCACGGGTGTAAACCTTATCAGCAACATCCGACAGTTCTTCAACCATACGGTTAGAAACTATGACATCAGACATTTGCTTAAAGGCTTCAAAGTCTTTAATCACCCAGGAGTGGTAAAACTCAGATTCTTCCAGCACAGGTTCATAAACTACGACTTCAATCCCCTTGGCTTTAATCCGCTTCATAACACCTTGAATGGGTGAGACGCGGAAGTTATCAGACCCTGTTTTCATAATCAGACGGTAGATACCAGCTACTTTGGGTTCTTGCTGTTATATGGGCTCAGCAATAAAGTCTTTACGGGTGGTGAAAGTAATCATTCAATCAATTGCACTGTGCAAAAATTGCCCCCGGAGTGCCTGTTGTCAGGAGGTCATAATCTCACACCTGATCTATGCTGTGGTTCTGTGATGTTTGAGGTAGTTATGGAAAATTCGCTCTACTCGGAACTGAAACGCATAGGCATTGATGATGAATTGGCAGCAAAAGTCAGTGCTTCACTTGATCCTGACTACAACGCCAGCAAGAAAGACGTTCTGGTGATGCAAGAGGCCATTATACAGGTGCAGCTACAGAGCGAGCGAAGTTATCAGGCTTTAAGTACCGAAATAAGCAGCCTGCGTTCAGAGCTGCACACCGAAATAGCCGGGGTACGCTCAGAAATGGGGTCCATTAACCGACAGTACATCATCACATTTTTTGGTCTGATGACTACTATTGCCAACGTCCTTACCATCAACTGGTATTATCATTTATGACATAAGTTCCATAGAGCGACTGTATTTTAAGCAACTTGGGGCAAGTAATGATTATGATTACGCACAATGCAAGAACTGATCCCGGAGTTCGGAGTACAGGACTTGCAGAAAATAAAAGTCACTTATACTTGTACATAATTATGTACAAGTATGGAGAGGCAAACAATGAACGTAGTGTCCTACACAGAAATGAGGAAAAACCTGAAATCCGTTTTGGACAGCGTCGTTAATGATGCGACCCACACCGTAATCCACAGGCGTGATGCGCAAGACGCGGTCGTTATGTCGAAAGAAAGTTACGACAGTCTTATGGAAACGCTGTATCTGCTATCTTCTTCTGAAAATGCCCGACGCTTACAATCTGCTGCAGAACAATTTAAGGCAAATAAGGGTATCCGTCGAGACTTGCCTGAATTATGAGCACAACAAAAAAAGTCACTTTAAGCTGGTCTGAAGAGGCATGGGTAGACTCTCAATACTGGATGGATAACGACAAACAAAAGGCCAGAAAACTGAGAAAGCTCATTAAAGAATGTATGCGCACACCCTTCGAGGGGACTGGGAAACCGGAACCCCTGAAAGATAACTTTTCAGGATTCTTTTCAGGATTCTGGTCGCGAAGAATAGATCAGGAGCATAGACTGGTCTATTCCTACAACAGCGAAAACCTTTTTATACTGCAATGTCGCTTCCACTACTGAAACTCTGGTGAACAGTCTATGCACTTTGCAAGAACTGACCCCGGAGTCCGCGATTGCGCCTACGATTCCACACATAAAAACAATAAAAATTTTAAAATTCAGCACCTGTCTGCATAGCATGACGTATACTTTTAAAAAATTATACGGCAAGGTGATAAACATGCAAAAACTGACGTTGAGAATGGAAGCTGAGCTGGTACTAAGTGCCAAGGCTTATGCCTCAGTACACGGCAAGTCGTTGTCTCAGCTGGTAGCCGATTATTTTAGTGAACTGACCAATCAATCCGGTACCGAAGAAAAACTTCCACCTTTAACCCAAAGCCTCAAAGGCATTTTGTCCGGCACAGGCAAAGATCTGGATGAAAAGAGCTACAAACAACATCTGGAGGACAAATACCTGTGAATATTCTGGTGGATACCAATGTCATTCTGGATGTACTTCTTGACCGGGCTCCCTTTGTTGAAAACTCAACCCTGATCATGGGCAAAGTTGAGCGCAGAGCAGTTAGCGGCATGCTCTGTGCCACCACCCTGACCACCATTCATTATCTGGCTTGTAAAAACATTGGCAAAGATGAAGGTACTGTCGCTATCAAAAGGCTGCTTCAAATTTATCAGATTGCTGCGGTGGATTATCAGGTATTGCTTCTTGCCCTGAATAGCGGGTTCAAAGACTACGAAGGTAGCGTACTGCACAGTGCCGCAATAAAGGCCGGAGCGGATGCCATTATCACCCGAAACATAAAAGACTTTGCATTATCGGAACTCCCGGTTTTTACTCCTGAAGAGTTTATGGTGCGAATGTCTGATGAAAGCCTTGACTCTTGAGAAGAGGAGAAGGCACCAGGAGTGGGGCACCCAATTAAAGCGCTGGCACACTTTATCCAGCACTGCAAGAAACGACCTGAAATCATCTTCCTTCAGAAAAATCGGCTTCCGTTCATTACCTCTGGAGGTGACGTGATATAAAGCTCTGGCATATTCCAATCGTAGAGGGCGGCTCATAATAAGACTCTTTCAATAGAATGAGCCACTAAAGGTAGTGAGTTTTATGCACGATGCAAGAACTGACCCCAAAGCCCTCTGACCCCAAAGCCCTGACCCCAAAGCCTTTTCGGATTTAACGGCAACCAAACGTCGCCCCGCACTGGTGTTGGCGCAGGTCAGTAAAGGAGACGTTATCCTATGCCAGATAACCAGCAAACCGTACTCTGATCCAACCGCTATTTCTATTAAACAGGCAGACTTCAATAGCGGTAGCTTGAACAGGGTCAGCTTTGTTCGTCCATCTAAGCTTTTTACAGCCCATAACAGCCTTATTCGACAGGAAGTAGCAGTGCTCAATGAGCGAAAATTGACTGAGATCATTAAAAGTCTATTAGAGCTGTTTTCCTGAAATTACGCTGTAATTTTAATCAGATCCAAACAGGTCTCGGGTGTAAACCTTATCAGCGACATCAGACAGTTCTTCTACCATACGGTTAGAAACTATGACATCAGACATTTGCTTAAAGGCTTCAAAGTCTTTAATCACCCTGGAGTGGTAAAACTCGGATTCTTCCAGCACAGGTTCATAAACCACGACTTCAACCCCCTTAGCTTTAATCCGCTTCATAACACCTTGAATGGATGAGGCGCGGAAATTATCAGACCCTGTTTTCATAATCAGTCGGTAGATACCTACTACTTTAGGGTCTTGCTGTAATATGGATTCAGCAATAAAGTCTTTTCGGGTGGTGAAGGGGTTCATTTAATCGATTATGCACGATGTAAGAACTGACCCCGGAGTTCCGCTTTCATACTTGGAATGTTTCAACAACTCCAACTAGAATAGGAGAGGCTGTGTAGTGCTGTGCTTAAAATATAAAGACGATATATGAGCTACTGGCTCGTTGTAGAATGCTTATTGACTCATCCAGGAGATAACCATGAATAAGAAAGATTATTTAGAGCATATAGAAGTTAATCCGGTAAAACGGTTTGGAAAACCCTGCATTAAGGGTACCCGAATAACGGTCACTGACATTCTTGAAATGCTGGCACATGGTATGTCGCAAGCAGAAATACTGGATGAACACCCTAATCTTCAGGCCGAACAGATTAAGGCTGCATTGATCTACGCAGCCAATCAGTTACCTGGTGCCGCCTGATGCTACTGCTGGACGAAAACCTTTCACCAAAACTTGTTGCAAGAATCAATAACACCTATCCAGGAAGCCTGCATGTTCTGCATTCAAAGCTGGACAACTCGCCTGATATTGAGATCTGGTGTTATGCAAAAAAACACCAGATGACCATTGTTACCAAAGACAAAGATTTTCTGCACTACGCCACCCAGTATGGCTATCCGCCAAAACTGGTTTACCTTACAACAGGGAATGTGAAACTGGCTGTTATAGAATCCATTCTGGTAGAAAACGAAGCGATTATAAAATCATTTATCAAACGAGACGAAGGTGTCTTGAAAATTGGTTAGCGGCACAACAGTTTGCGACTATAAATCTTGTCTCGCTCCCATTTCCATGCATGAGTGTGAAATAGCTACAGTATGCATTCCCACGAAGAGTGTGGGAACGAGTTAAGTTTTGGTGATGCACAATGCAAGAACTGACCCCGTAGCTTTTGCGTAGCTTTTGGTGATGCACAATGCAAGAACTGACCCCGTAGCTTTTTCTGACCCCGTAGCTTTTTCAATAGCGGTAGCTTGAACAGGGTCAGCTTTGCTCGACCATCTAAACTTTTCACAGCTCATAACAGTCTTATTCAAAAGGAAGTAGCAGCGCTTAATGAGCGAAAATTGACTGAGATCATTGAAAGGCTATTAGAGCTATTTTTCTGAAATTATGCTGTAATTTTAATCAGAACCAAAAAGGTCTCGTGTGTAAACCTTATCAGCGACATCAGACAGTTCTTCTACCATACGGTTAGAAACTATGACATCAGACATTTGCTTAAAGGCTTCAAAGTCTTTAATCACCCTGGAGTGGTAAAACTCGGATTCTTCCAGCACAGGTTCATAAACTACGACTTCAACCCCCTTAGCTTTAATCCGCTTCATAACACCTTGAATGGATGAGGCGCGGAAATTATCAGACCCTGTTTTCATAATCAGACGGTAGATACCTACTACTTTAGGGTCTTGCTGTAATATGGATTCAGCAATGAAATCTTTACGGGTGGTATTGGCATCAACAATTGCCCGGATCATATTATTAGGCACGTCCTGATAGTTAGCCAGCAACTGTTTGGTATCTTTTGGCAGGCAATAACCGCCATAACCAAAGGAAGGGTTGTTGTAATGGCTGCCTATACGTGGATCAAGGCCAACACCTTCAATAATCTGTCGAGCATTCAGGTTATGACTTTCTGCATAGCTATCCAGCTCATTAAAGTAGGCGACACGCATGGCAAGATACGTATTAGAGAACAACTTAACGGCTTCTGCTTCGGTAGAATCGGTAAACAGAACCTGAATATCTTCTTTCTCTGCACCTTGAATCAGCAGTTGTGCAAATCGTTCGGCACGGCCAGAACGCTCTCCCACAATAATTCGGGAAGGGTGTAGATTGTCGTACAATGCCTTGCCTTCACGCAGGAACTCAGGTGAAAAAATAATATTTTCACAGTTCAGTTTATCTTTGATTTTCTCTGTGTAACCCACTGGAACGGTAGACTTGATGATCATGGTGGCTTCTGGGTTGATAGCCATGACGGTTTTAATCACCGCTTCTACAGAGCTGGTATCAAAGAAATTAGTCTCAGGATTGTAATCCGTTGGAGTGGCAATAATGACAAACTCTGCATTCTCATACGCTTCGCGAGGATCTGTTGTCGCCCGAAGATTCAGTGTTTTGTTAGCCAGAAATTTCTCGATCTCGGTATCAGCAATGGGAGAAAGCCTGTCGTTAATCATATCTACCCTGCGGGGTACAATATCGATGGCTTTAACTTCATTCTTTTGAGCAAGGAGTACGGCGTTGGACAGGCCTACATAGCCTGTGCCTGCAACTGCAATTTTAATAGACATAAGATATAACAGCCATAATGGAGTGGACGTTATTAGTCACTCACTGGTATAGAATTTAGATCAGGTGAATAGTGGTCATTATCTATCCAGCTGGAATAGATTGAATCCAACTGCTGGCAAAATAAACTAAATGAAAAAAACTCGGATACTTTTTGGATGCCCGCTAAGCCCAAAGCTCTTCTGTGTTCGGAGCAGCGAGTCAGGAGTTCGACACGTTTCAATAAGCCATCAATATCACCCAGGTGAACAAGGTACCCATTGCGACCATTATCAATAAGTTCCGGGATGGCTCCCCAGCGATAGCCTATAACGGCTCGACCAGAGGCCATAGCCTCAGCAATGGTACGTCCAAAAGATTCTTGAAAAGATGAGAGGTTCAAAACAATATCTGCATTTTCTATTGCTTCTTTGGGGGTTCTTGTATAGCCGTGGTAAATAAGATTCGTAGGTTTTTTTCTACAGTTCAGTAAGGCCTCAGTGTGTTCATTCTCTGGGCCTATCAATATAAATTGAGCGTTTTTGATGGTGTTTTCAGCCCTCCTGGCCAGACGAATAAAATCATCGATTCCTTTTTTGGGTATATTACTGCTGATCAGAGCAAAACGAACAACTTTGTCATCGCCTGGTGAATAGGGTGTAGTGCATTTATCCACCGTATTGTATAACAGCTGACTTCTCTCTTCTGCAGCGACAAAGCGGGATGTGCAGAGTGAGTTAACGATAAAACCGTCTGCCCACTCGCTGATATTGATTCTAATTCTTTCGGACTTTGTACCAAGTGCCCGGCAGAGATCATGATCCAGTTCCGGTAATTCTCTCACATGCATCAGGCCGGGGATGCCAGCTTCTTTCGCTGCCAGTAATGGCTCTCTGAGCACTAGCGTATTGGCATGCAACAGGTTGACGTTATACTTTTGAATCAGTGTTTTGAATCGATCAACAATCTCAGTGTTTACCGGTCTTTTTTCATGCCACCAGAAATAGGGCATGACAATAATGAAACTGGCGAAGACCTTTAAGGCTTCCAGATACTCAGGACTGCTTGCTTCAGGGAGCGTGATGATCAAGCGATAGTTATTCTGATTGATGGCTTTAGCCAGGTCCAGAAAGCTGCGTTCAGCACCAAAAAGCGTTTTACCAGCGGCATGAGCACAGAGTAAAACAGTGGGTCTCTCAGAACATACACTCTGACTGCCCTGATGAACTGGGTATGACTCTTTGCCAAAATATAAGCCAGGGCGCTGAATGGATTCAGGGGCTGTAAAAGCTCTGTGCTCCGGATTAAACGCCATATACAATGAGCCGTCTTTTTTTGCCTTTTCATGCCAGTTATGAGCAGTATCCATATAATCCTTACGGATACCACCGAATTGTGTTCGCCAGTGAGTCTTGGTCGACCCCGTTAAACTGTTCTCTGACCATCTTCCGAATGATAATGGAATACCAGACAACACTTCATGCAAGCTGTCAGCACCATACTCACTGGCTATTCGATAGTAGTATTCAGTATCTGCATTGATAGAAACTCTGTCCCAATAGCCCAGTGTTTCGAAAACCGTTCGGTGAAACAGCAAGGACGAGACATTGCGATGAACCCAGCTGGACTCCTGTCGCCATGTACCAAAAACAAGATCAGTTGAACAGCGTGCCCAGTGTGAAGTAGTCGCTTTAATTTCGGGGGAGTTTCTAAAGGCTTTTACTTGAAGCTCTATTTTCTGGCAATGAGACCAGTCATCACTATCATGAGTGGTTATGTAATCACCACGAGCAACTCTAAGGCCTGTATTCCTCGCAGCATAGGCTCCCTGATTGCAATGATGCTGAATGACTTTAACTCTAGTTTCCTGCTCAGAGAAAAGCTGAGCCAATTTTAAAGAACCATCAGTACTGCAATCATCAATAATAAGAATCTCGAGGTTCTGATAGGTCTGATTGATCAGAGATTCAATAGCCGTAGGCAGTGTCTCTTCAGCATTGTATACAGGTACGATCACTGTCACCAAAGACTGCTCAGAGCATTGATCAATACGACTAGATTTAGTTGTCAAATTATCAAGATTAAAGTCTGAGTTAAGATTCTTGTAATCAGGTACCAGCAACGTATTTGATCGGTACAAACGCACTAATCCAGACAGGCCATCAAGTTTGTTGTTTGGGTCACTCTGTTCAAGAGAGCATTGCATTAATGCAAGATCAGGCTGATGTTTTAATGTCGTCTGAAGTTTATCCAACAACTTTCTGGCATTAGCCGTATCACCACATTGCAGCAATACACAGAATATCAGTATAAAAGGACCGTCATGAGCCAGAAAATCTTCACGTGCTTCCTGGAAATCATCACTTTGAATGGCTTTCTGAAAAGTTTTTGCAAAAGGCAAAGCCACTTGCCATTGCCCCTGACTGGCATACCATCTTGTCAGAGCCCATTTCGAGTAAAGTGTTTCTGCATTGCAATCATGGGCTGATAACTGAACAAGCTTTTTAATAGTCGAATCAACATGATCAGTACTTTCCCACAACTGCTTTTCAAACTCTATGGCTTTCAATGACCTTGGCAGTCGGCCTTCCTTTTTGCCATGTCGCAGAAAATGAACCAATGGATTTATGCCTGATATTTTAACATCAGGGTAGTTTTCCAAATACCACGTAGTGGAGAAACGGTGAGAGGGAGGAAAGCCCTTGAGCCAGCCTTCCGTGCAGAAGTGCTCAGCTGACGCTAACTCCTTTTTGGCCTCTTTTAGGTGCTTCTTCTGATAGCTTTCTTGATCAAAATAGTCTGAGGTTTTAATGAGTTGGATGTCTTGCATAGATCCTGAGTTTTTTTGACACGGCCTGACTTTTTAACCTGGTATATACAAAAGAGAGTCAATTTTGTTTGGTCTTTGATGCCCACCAGAAGCCCAGCGGGAGAAAAAACTGGGAGAGCTGAATATTAATGAAGTGGCAGCGGAATACTCTGCCAACATTCGACTCTTTCTGAAAAGTCGTTAACAGCTTACAGATAAAGTTCATCCATTGACAGATCAAGCTTCAGACTCTCCAGCTTTACAACCTCTCCGGGGCCATAGGTTGCAACCACCTCAAAGCGCCCTTCATTCCACATACGTTTTTCAATAACCGGGTGATCCGGGTCCACCACCAGATACTCACCCTGAGTGGCGCTAAGGACATGCCCATACTCAGCAGATTTATACACACGATCAGTCAGTTCAGTGCTTTGTGAAAGTACTTCAACCAGTACCGTTGCCGATTCACACATATCTTCAAAGGTTCGGTTCTGCTCACAGGACACCATAACGTCTGGATAGCGGAAAGATTTAACAAACGCAGATTCGACCCTGAGCTTAACATCCGATGAAAACACGTCGCAGGGCTTACCCACCAGGTGATTACCCAGCAGCCTGGCTATATTGGTGATCATCTTTCCATGTTGGATGGTGCCGCCAGCCATAGCCACAACATACCCGTCAATATATTCATGGCGGGTATTCAGTGAAGCTTTTTCATGGGAAAAATAAGCTTCCGGTGTAATGAGTGAATGACTGATTTTATAGGACATGGCATGCCTCATCTTATTCTGTCAAATAGCGCTATTAGAGGGGGCGGAGGGTCAGTTCTTGCATTGCGTGCAAGCCCGACTAACCGTTGAATAATGTACACCAAAATGATTTGCGATGTCTGACATAGTGTAGCCACCTGAATGATAGGCAGCAGTCATGGCATGCTTACGGTCTGAATAACTAGATTCATAAAAATCGAGACTTTTGCACACAGGGCGTGTTTGTTTGTGTGGAATTTCATTCAGGTCGAGCTGTAATTCTTCAATTATCAGTTTTTGTTCCGCAACGAAAGATTCATTACCAAGGAATATTTGATGGATCAGATTTTGCCAAACATCAATGCCAGAATCGGCTGCAACAAAGCGAATAAAGTGCTCACAGGCTTGCTTCCGGTTTGGAGAAAACAGTAACAGAGTCTGGTCAACCGCCAGCCACGAAGGTGCTTCCATCTGCCCAAGAGTATACAGGTAGCTGCTCCATAGCCAGGCTTCAGGATTATCCACCATGCCTGCCCTGACCGGGTTAAGAACAATGTAGCGGTTCAATTCCAACAGATAGGAAGACTTATCCACCAGTATACCCTTGTAACGCCCCTGAAAAAGGTGACCAACCCGCCCGTAGCGACGGTTAAACCGTAAGGTATAAACGCCATTTAGTTGTCGCATACCAGCTGACAGGTTTGCATCAGGTGTCTCAACCAGAAAGTGATAATGATTGGTCATCAAACACCAGGAATGAATCACCCAATTAAAGCGAAAGCATACCTCATCAAGTACTTCAAGAAACAGTTCAAAGTCCTTTTTTTCCAGAAAAATGGGTTTCCGCTCATTACCTCTGGAAGTGACGTGATATAAAGCACCGGCGTACTCTAATCGTAGAGGGCGACTCATAATAGAGACTCTTTTAGTAGAATGAGTTACTAAAAGTAGTGGGTTTTATGCACGATGCAAGAACTGACCCCGAAGTTCTGCGCTGACCCCGAAGTTCTGCGCGAACATTTAAAAAAAGTAAATCTGAGGCTGACGTTGATAATGCTTCTGACAGTATTATCTCATGACTAAGGCTTATTCGTAGGTTCTCTAGTGTTAGCAACTATACTCGAAAGTAATTAATACAACATATGGTAATTGATAACTTATCTATGTTTAGACTTTTCGATAATTCGTAGTATTGCATCAGTCGTTACAAAATGAGTTAGCTTCCTTACGCTATGGGTTAAAGATTTATTAGTATCATTAATTTCAGCTTCGATCAGCTTGAAATCATTTGAGTTGAACAACCCACTACTTCTAGCTCTGAAAGAGCTTTTATATAAATGTGCCATTTCCGCTTTTACATTTTCAGTTGCAGAATCAAAGTCTAAAATGGTTGAAAATTGAGATTCTTTTGTATCGGTAACTCTGTCATGTGGGTGACCATAAATTTTGAATACATTTGGATTTATTTTTTTTGCTGAAGAAAAGATAGCTTTATGAATCAAGTCAGGAGTAAACTGTTTTCCTTCATGCTCGAAAGGAGTTTCTGATGCCCATTTACCTAGCGCAGAATAAATATCAACAAAAATCTTTTGTGGTGGAAAGCCATTTCGTCTGTTATGAATATCAAGGAGAAAAAAGCTTTTGGACATTAAAGGTGTAACTAAATAAGAGTGACCAATTGTTTTAAAGCTTGACCTTCCATAGTGAAATCTAGAACGCAAGGCGCAATAGTAAGCGGCCATAGCCGCCTCTCCTCCTGAGTCAACCCCTAATATTCTCAATGTTTCTAAAAAGTCCTCCTTTACAGCCTCTTTATGTGGTCTATCTTCCATATTAAAAAGAATGCTTTTTGCTAATTTTTCGGGTGTACCCATTATTGCAGCATCCCAACCTGTTGGTTGATAACCTGTCAACCTAAAGTGAAAGTTTTTAAATAGTTCTGAGCCGCTATAGTGGTTTATTGGCAAGTAAGATCCACCGCTACCTGAGAAGTAAGTTCTCAGGTAGTCAGAGCTTGATAAATATTGTTCTTTTTGTGGATATATATAGGTATTGATTGGTAGTTTGAATATTTCACACAATGCTGTAGCTGAGCGGAAATCACCTTTCTGGTGTTCAATGCTTTTTATGAACTTGAGACTAGAAGGTATATTAGATGATTCCATCATTCCTAAAACAATGCGACTATCGTAACCGCCAGATAAATCAAGTACGAGAGGAACTGAAAAGTTTGAAATTGCAGAGATAAGGCCTGCTCCTTGCTGTATGAAGTTCAGAATTTCGTCTTCATATGAGAAGTCCTCTGGAATACAATACTTTGAGAAAAAATCTTCCTTTACATACTCTATTTCACCTGTGTACCTATCCACTCGAATCTCCCAAGTTAAAGGAAGTAGTCTAATGTTGTGAATTGGTGTTTTATGAGATATTAACTGCTCTCCAAGTTGACGGCCATTTTTTATATGGAAGCTGACAATAGCCGGCTCATATAATTCTATTGTATAAAGTTCGGCTACTTTATCCGCTAACTGGAAAAATGAATTTGAAATAAGCCAGTCATGACCATTGTCATAAACGTATATAAGTTCTTGACCAGTAATATCTGTTTTTATCGTAAGATGCTTTTCATTTTCAATAAAAAATCCAGCAAATCGCCCATTCTCAGGTTTTAGAGCCTTGTTATTATCTGCATAAAATTTATGTAATCCATCTGTCCCAAATACGACTGAATCTTCAAAAATAGCATAGCCGTATAACTTTGAATTTTGAAGATTATTGATATCTGACTTTGATAATATAAAAGTGTTACTTAAAGACATAGCTTACTCACGTAGACATATAAAAACTACACTAGTTTTGTTGCAACAAAAAAAACCATCATAAAAGTATGCTCTAAAGCCGAATATTATCAATTTAAATAAGATAAGAATATGATTAAAGTTTATTTTTATTTGTGAATTAATCAAAAAGTAGATATGTATCCAATTAGAAATTTTATGAATCTTGTCTTAGTAGAGTTGGTTTTATTTTTTTACAGGTTTTTGGTTATAAAAAATATTTTAAAAATTCTGAAGACTCAAGCTAATGAGTCTAAATAATCAATTATTCCTTTAGCTCTTAAATGAGAACGATTGGTGCTGCATTCTGATGTGTTCTTATTTCCTGATGCCAACCTGTAAACTGAACTAGAAAAGCTAAAAGAACCAGCATCTTCACGCTTGCATAACTCACTTTTTAACCATGGATATATTTTATCCCAATTATCCCAAACTCCTGGGACTTCAAGCCTCTTCAAAAGTTCAACTTTTGGTTGAAAACCGTATATCCTGTTTTCATCGAAACTTTCTTTTGAGTCATAGCGAAATGCAATTTGTGGTTCTTCATCTGCATTATCAGGATAACTATCAATGATTTTTGAAGAATTATTATCAAGAAGCCTTTGCATAGGAGTAATAATGTATTTGCAATCATCCCTAGAAATCGTACTTTTTATTTCATCCATTATTTGTTTATTTACAAAGCAGTTCCCATCCCAAGGTAAAATCCATTGGTACCTTTTCTTTCCATGGTTTAGTGCAAAGTTTCTTGCTCCATTATTATGAATGGAGTATTTGTTTTTAGATTCTCTTCGTGATATCTCGTAGCAAAGTTTTTTCCAGTCAGTATTTAATTCAAACCAAGAAGGTGCAGATGACTCATCAAAAGTAATGCTGGAGTATACATTTAATTCAAAATCGATGACGATATATTTAGCCTGATAAATTTCTAGTAACTCTCTGTATTTAGCTAGTTTTTTCTCGTCTGAAATTCTATTTAAGATGAATATCTTCTCGACATCGTTGAAATCGGGTTCATTCTGAAGAATGAATTTTAAATTTTCGAATGTTTGTTCATCACTATGTAAACCACCGATGTCATTTCCGATAATTCTATATAAACCAATGGGTTTAAATAAAACACTCCTGAATGTACTCTCGCTATATGGCTTTATAAATGGGCTTAGCCTTATTTCTTTAAGAAATTCATCTCTCTTTGTACTATTGATTCTCTTTAGATTTTTCTGTGTTCGTTGATGGTAACCTTTAACTTTATTTTCTTTGTTTATGAAGAATGATACAAATTTGTAGTGTTTTAAAGGTAGGATTAAATCTGGATAAGAAAATATTTTGTCAGCATTTATGAAGTTATCTCCGTAAGCTAGTGTATGAAATCCCTGATTCATAGAAATTGACTTATTATATTTAAATATAGGTATTTTTCTTAAAGAATCGAATGTCGAAAAAAAACGCCACCTACTATCAAGTCTATAGGAGTATTCACTATACTGACCAAAACCCCATTTTATTGAGTGGTGATCAAAGTAAGAGTCATCTTTTCCGAATGGCCTAATGTAAATGTTACAAAATAAATCTCTGAAATTGGTACCGTCAAATGTTATTGAATCGAATTTTTCATTTGGCAGCATGTCCAGAAGAATGCTTGGTGAATATTTTATGTTTTTTTTATGTAATACCTCTATATAATTATTTAAGTTAGAGTATTTGTTTCCGAGATCTAAAAACTCATCTGAATCGATGGTTAGCACCCAACTTTCTACAGTTTGGAATGCTATCATAAGAAGTTTTAACCAGTATACTTTACAGTTTTTAAAGTCACCTACAGTTGGTTTAAGAATAAAAACATCTTCATCAGTTATGTTATTTTCTAGACCATCTTTAGAGTGATCATCCACTATGATGAATCTTTCAACACCCAAAGATCTATAGTGTGTTAACCACTCATTTAAAAATACCTTATCATTTTTAATTACAGAAAATACAGTTAATTTGGATGATATATTAATGTTTTTAGAGGTATAAAAAGTATTTTTTATAACGCTAGTAATATTAGACTCATTTAGCATTGTCAATGAATTAAACATTTTCTTACGATGAAATTCTTGTGACTCACTTTCGTCAATACATTTTAAGAAAGTATAAGATTCATTAAAGTTTTGATAGTAAGTTAATAAATTATCTTTCTGAACATAACCTGATCCTCTTGGATTTAGAGGGTTTTCACTAGAAATCTTCTCAAGTTGAATGTGTGTGTTTTTATTTTCTCTAAATTCACAGGCTTTTTTGAATGCTGAGCTTTTTTTTCTAATATCTACACCATCATAGCTAGCATAAACTAAATCATTTTCTCCATAAAGAGCACGTGCAATAAGTCCATTCTCATCATATTGTCTTGGATAAATTTGATCTAAATAGCCATATTTTTTATATAGTTCTACTGGTAAAGTAACTTGGCCGCTTGTCCCATCCCCCCAAGTTCCTGAAAAGCCATGGAAAAGAACTTTTTCATTGTTGTCAATTAAACTAATAAGTAGCTGGACATATTCATCTGATAGAAAGTTATCTCCATCTAAACTGGAGTAATAATCTTCATCAATGCAATCTTTAAACGAGTTTTTTGCCCACGAAAAATGCCAATAAAGTAATGGTGATATTTTTCTAACTTTTAGTATGCCTAGTTTGATTTCAGATTTATAGTTATCAATAACCCAGTCAGACAAGAAGCTTGAACTATCAAATATATTTGCATATAGAGTCGCACGACTGTCATATTTAGATAATACATTTAGATTGTGTGACAACGTCATTTTTAGATCGTCATCTCTATTCATAAATGGTGCGCAAAATGCTATCGTTTTCATTGAGGAATAATATTATAAAAGTTTATGTGAGATTTTAATTTGGTACTTTTTTAGTTTTTTCTGTGAGCTATTCTACCAAGGATCTTTCCGTATTTTTCATAATGCTCATAGGGTGATAAACTGGATTTTTTAACGTCTGGATATTTTTCTAAATAAAATTCTTCATCAAATGTATTTATGTTATTTTCCAGAAACTTAATTTTCTTTTCGTTTTTTTCTAAATCATATCTTTTTATTATGTTTTGACAATACTCTAATTCTTCTAAAGTATGTTTGAGTTTCTTTTTTAGGAAATCAATATCATTTTGCATAAAAAATCCAAATAATAATGTTGCTCATTTTGTGGGTAGAAATTTTTTAATTTTTTGCATTTGAAATTGATCGTCCTTCTGATTTTCCAAACTTTATATAGTGAATGAGTGGGTTTATGCCTGACTCTTTAACATCAGGGTAGTCTTCAATATAATTTTTTGTGTTAAATCTGAAAGATGGACTGTATCCTTTGCCTGCACCTACAAGTATAAAATGCATAAGAGCTTCTTTCTCTGACCTTCCTACTTCAGGATACTCACTTAGATACCATTTAGCACTAAAATACTCTGACTCCTTTAAGAACTCATAATCTTTTTTTTGTTTCTTGGAAAGTCGCGAAATGGGCTTTAGTCTATTGAAACTGAATGACACTGATTGTTTATTATTAAGCTTAATCGATGCATCTTCTGATTTTAGGGGGGTAGAAATTTGGCTCTTTTCTTCCAGTATTTTGGTGAGTGTTGCCAGCTCATCAAATCGCTCATTTAATGATCTTTCGAGCTTTTGGTTTTCTTTCTTCAGGTCTTCAATGATCCTGGCTGCGGCAGCCTGATCTTCTTCAAGAAGTTTATTGTTTTCTTGAAGCTTGGTAATAACCAGATCTTTTTCGCCGTCAATCTTTGTAGAATCTTCAGGCTTTTTATTTTTGTTTGTCTTCAGTTGTTCAATGGCTTTGTGAGCCTGGCTTAATTCAGCTTTTGTTTCTTGATATGTACTCTCAAGAGAAGCTTTATCCTGCTTTGCACTTTGAAGTGTTTGTGACAGGTCGGCTTTTAATTTTTGCTGGTCTTTTTCAAGCGCAATTTTATCTTGATCTGACTGGTGAAGTAGCTTTGTCAGTTCTGCCAGTTCGTCAAATCGTGTGCTAACCGAATCTTCAAGAGCTTTCTTTTCTGCTCTGTTTTTTGAGTCTTGTTGCTTTAACTGTTCGATATTACTGCTTAATGTCTCAATTTTTTGCTGACTTCTGTGAGCTTCATTTTTTACGGATGAGAGTTGCTGCTCAAAAGATGTCTTCTCGTCAGCTAGGCTACTCAGGTTCTCTTCAATATGAATTCTTTGTTTTTCAGCTTCTTTTAGTTGTGCGAGCAGTGCAGTTTTTTCACTATCAACAGATAGTAGTTTTTCCTGTTGTTGAATGATTTTATCATTCAATTGCTTTTGTCTCGCCTTACTGGTCTGACTAAGCCAACCTTCATAACAAGCACTGCCCAGCCTTCTGTAAACATCATGTAGGACACGGTTACTGGAATCGTTCGATCCTCGGTTACAGAGTGACTGTACTCGAGCTGTTTGCTCCTGACCAAAACAAACGAGCAGTAGCCCATTACCATGAGTGAATTCAAAAGTAGGGTAGGTGTCTTTCAGTTTTCTACAAATCGGCTTGAGTTCTTTTTTCTGGCTGCCGTGAACCAGGACAACGGATTTTTGTGACAGCTTTTTTTGCCACTTATCCATTAATGCCTTATCGAACAAAATAGAGTCATTGTATTTTAACAGCAAAAGATCAATGGAGCGGTCTTCATAGTCATTAATCAGTTGTTTACTGTTCTCTTCAGAGATCAGTGAGAACTCCTGATAATGCTCATGATTATAGTCATTGATTTTCTGCTGATGATTACAAGTGTTGCTCAGGGTTGCATGACAGAGTGTATCAAGATTCAGCTTGTCTACTGCCTGGCAAAAAGCGAAGTAAGAGCTTGCAGAAGACATCTCTGTTTCAAGTATGTTTGCCGGCTCAAGGGCTTCTGTCAGCCAAAAATAAAATGGGATGTGTTCCAGCCACTCGGACTCTTCCAGGTATCTGGGTCGCCAAAACATGGCCCTGGAAGATAATGTAGGCAAAATGCTATTGCTGGTATCAATTATATTTTTTAACTCGGTCATAACTGGGTAACTTCAGAACTGTAAAAATTATTTGGAAAAGTAGTGTTCGCTAAAAAGCTCGTCTTTTTCTTAGACCATTGCAATTTATTACTATTGAAAGGCCTTTGTCTGTATTCACTATTTAAGTGCTGTTCAGCAATATTATGATTTTTTTCAAATAGTTCTTTTGGTTCATCCCCAACTCCTTATGGGCAAATGGTTAATTGCTTGTGATGGCTATATGTGTTTGATTTAAGTGTTTAGTGACATTTTATGCCGATCATAAGGACTTGAGCTCTGACAGAGGCAGCTCATGCACTTAGTATCTGTCTTGAAATAAATGCCTGATCAATATACGTACCTTGTTCAGCCTGAGCTTGTAGAAGGGTGATAGCTTTTCGACAGGCTCAGCCTCAACGGGGTCTGGTAAAATCAGGTGATTATTGCCGAACTATTACTTATCACGAGAGCATGAGTTATATACAGCTCAACTAACAAATTACGACTTCAATCCACAAGCTCTAGTAGCATTGATTTAAGTGCACTACGCCAATGTATAGGAGAGAGTGCTACTTGAATTTGAGCTTCAGTTTTGTCCAGTACACTGTAGGATGGCCGCTTGGCAGGTGTAGGGTAGGCTGATGATGGAATCGGTTTTACGGGTATGCCTTTTTCCAAAAGCCCCAATTGTATAGCCTCATCTTGTATGGCTACAGCGAAGTCGTACCAACTTGCTACTCCTGCATCAGTCCAATGAAGGATAGGTGGTAGCTGGAAGTGAGTCGATTGGAGTCTGGATAAAGTTTGCCAGCAACAGGATGCAAGCGTTCTTGCTGAAGTCGGAGTACCTGTCTGGTCGGCAACAACTCCCAGCTCTTCCTTTTCCTGCATCAGGCGCAGCATGGTTTTTACAAAGTTGTTGCCATGAGAAGAATAGACCCAGGCTGTTCGAATGACTACAGCCTTGTTCCTCAGTATTTCAATAACCTGTTGTTCGCCTTGCAGCTTGCTCTTTCCATAGACACTGACCGGGCTGGTTTTATCCGTAACTTTATACGGCGTTGACTGAGTGCCATCAAAGACAAAATCAGTAGATACCTGAATCATCGGGATATCATGCTTTGAACAAGCATTAGCCAGAAATGCTGGGCCATGAGCATTCACCGCAAAGGCCGCTTCTACCTCTGTTTCTGCTTTATCAACTGCAGTATAAGCCGCTGCATTGATCACAGCTTCTGGTTTATGCTCATCAAAGTAGGCATTGATAGAAGACTGAGAGGTAATATTCAGTTGATCTCGATCAGCGCACAACAGCTCTATGTTATCAGGCACTGTTCTTTGCAGTTCATAGCCTAATTGCCCATTAGCACCCGTAATTAAAACTCTCATCTTTACACTTCCCTTGCCCAGCTTCCGGCTTTCAACTTCCAGCTTCCAGCTTTTGAAAGCGCTATGGCATTTTCGTCTTTACCAGACAAAAGAGGTGCTTCACCATTGGCCAATGGCCACTTTATCGCAAGGTCGGGGTCGTTCCAGGCAATACTCATGTCATGTTCTGGTGCGTAATAATCGGTACACTTGTAAACAAAGTCAGCGCTTTCGCTGGTGACATAAAAGCCATGAGCAAAACCTTCTGGTACCCAGAGCATGCGTTTGTTTTCTGTAGAAAGATAAACGCCGTGCCATTGTCCGTATGTTTCAGAGTTTTTTCTCAAGTCAACGGCTACATCAAAGACTTCTCCGTGAATCACTCTCACGAGCTTTCCCTGAGTGTTTTGAGTCTGAATGTGCAGGCCTCTTAATATGCCTTGTTTGGATCGACTATGGTTATCTTGCACAAAATGGCTGGGAAGTCCAAGTGCTTCAAACTTTTTGGCCTGCCAGGTTTCCATGAAAAAGCCGCGTTCATCACCAAACACCTGAGGTTCAATAATTTTCAGACCTTTAATGCCTGTTTCGCTGACTTTCATTCTATTTTGCCTTATCTAACGAGGGGACGTTTGCAATTTCGAGTGGGATTATAACGTCTATTGGGCAATAGAGCCCACTGAGCTATCTGTCACTATTATAAACACAGCCGTTTGGAGAAAGCTGAGGTAGACTTTTGTCCATCTCAGCTGAAATCAGGTATTTGCAGAAGTTTATGTTAAAGGCTCAGTACCACTGCAGTACTCATGGCCACTTGGTAGATAACCTGCATGATATCACTGGTGTACTGCATGGTTTTCTCATCAGCTTGTGGCATGACAAGAATCTCGTCGCCGGGTTTAACATCATATTGTGCTAAACCGCTGCTGAACCAGCCGTCTTTGTACTCTATACGTGAAATGGTACCGTCACGGTGCAGAATCAATACACGGGATTGATCAGCTTTTTGAGAATAACCACCCGCTGCAGACACGTAATCGTTAATCGTTTTGCCATTGTCAAAGACCATGGCGTTAGGGAACATGACTTCGCCATAAATCTGGATCAAAACCGTTTTATTGGGAATAACGATTTTGTCTTGATCTTTTAGCAGCACATCCAGGCGAGTTTCGTTCTGCCCCAAGAGCACTTGACCACGAGGTTCAGCCTTACGGGCTCTTTCTACAAATTGCAAAATGGATTCTGCGTCAGCTTTCCTCAAGTTGGCTTCACCAATACTCTTGCTTCTTGCAGACAGCGCAGCTTGTTCTAATTGCTGTAACTGAACTTCTAACATGCCCTTCTGACGTTTGGCTACGGACTCCCGGAACAATTGCATGGCTTCCATATTGGAGCGGTCGTTAGGTGTAAGGCGTGACATTAAGTCTTTAATGGTGCTGCCATAAGGCAGGATATAGATCGCCTGACCATTGTGCTCTCCTTCAACAGAAACGCTGATGGTGCCAGGCATTTTGTCAGAAACAACGGTGACTTCATCACCGCTCTGAAGCTGAACTTCTGCGGTGGCTGTAATGGGCAGGTATTCAACGTTGCGTTTGGCCATTTGATTTCTGGCAATACGAACGTGGGTGGCTTCAGGGAGTACACCCACCATGTCCAGGGCACTTCTGAGGGAGGTTTGACCATCGGCAAACTCAATCTGAACCGGGTTTTCCACGAGTCCATCAAAGGCAGCTACACCTTGTCGTGTTTTGACTACAAGCGTATCGCCATCACCCAATTGAACTTGTTCAATACTGCCAGACAGCAGAAATTCATAGAGATTAAAGGTAGCTCTTGTCTCGCCGTTTCGTTTTAATTCGACATTCAAATAACTGCCAGACTCTGGACGAATGCCTCCGGCTTTTGCCAGAAAGGCTAATATCGAATCGGATGAAAATCCGCCGTACAGCCCAGGTGACTTAACAAACCCGGTTACAAATAGTTTTACCGGTTCTGCTGCATTCAAGCTGGCGTATAGATTCACGTTTTTCTGGTAAACGCTACGCACTTTTTTCTCAATAACTTTATTGAGGTCTTTGTTGGCAACACCTTGCAGTTGGACTGGGCCGACCTGGGGAATAAAAACATTACCCTGAGCATCAACCGTGAGCTCTACTGAGACTTCATAGGCCCCCCACATTTGCAGAGTCACACGATCGCCAATTGCCAGAGTGTATTCCGGGTTGAATCCTTTAAATTCTGCTTGTTTGAACCCTGCAAATAAATTTTGTCCGAACACTGGACGCTGTGTAACGTTTTCAACCAGTTCTGGACCCGCTGTTTCCGTGTCAGAAGATTTGGGGATTGCTGTAGTGGCAAGAGAAGTGGCAGAAGCAGCCATGCTCAGCATAAGAGCGGCTGTTGATGTAACGAGTGTAAGTTTCATAATTTTATAATCTGGAAAGGCGAAAGTGCTTTAACGAAATGTTTATTATTAAAATATCGTTAGTCTCGGTGTTCGTAGACCGTGGCACGAATCATACGAGCCAGGGCAAAAATCATAAGCAGAATCAGTAATAGGTTAGTGAGGGAGTAGGCCACTCTGGGGTATTTGGCATCTTGAGCCTGGTAGGGGCTACTGACTACAACCAGTTGCTTGAGCTTACGGCTGGCTTCAGTACGGGTGCTTTCCAGAGCAACCAGTGCAGAGGTATAGGCTTGAGTCGCCAGGTCAAGGTCCAACTGTAATTCTTGTTGTCTGGCTGCAAGGTCGTTGATTGATGTGGCATCACCGTCAACCAGTTTGTCTTTTTCAGTCGTAATCTGTGACTGAAGGGCCCGAATCCGCTGTCGCAATGTGATGACTTGTACTGAATTTTCATTCAGGTAAGAAGTCAGTGTCTGCAGCTCGGTTTGGTTTCTGATCAGTTCACTTTGAAGCTCATTCATAATGCCGCTAAGGGCAGCACCTTGTTCTTCAACGCTTAATAATCCGGTTTCGTTCTGGAAGTTCAGCAGCCTGCGAGTGAAATCTTTGAGCCTTTGTCCTGCCAGCTCAACTTCTGAACGGACAAATTTCAGTTGTTCATTGGCCATGTTATGGCTTATTTCATTTACAAAGCTTTCACTCTTCAAGAGAATCAGGTCGGTGACTTCTTTGGTGAATTCTGGTTCAAAGCCTTGAACCTCCATATCCAGCATGCCATTGGTATCATTGTATCGAACATTGATATGGGTGCGATAAAAGTCAAGAAAGTCTTCCTGACTGGCAGACGGCGAAAGTCTTGAAATCCAGTCAGCAGATTCAATGTAGTGTTGCTTCAAGGCGATGTTTTCATCAAGGTAATCCAGCATATCCGGTGACTGTATAAAGGTCTCCAGAATCCGTTGGTCATTACTGGCCTGCGGGGTAACACCAAACAAACTCAGGCCTTCAATGGAGCCGCCGCCTGAGTCACTTTTCTCGATCAGAAAGCTGGTTTCCGACACATAGCGATCAGATGCAATAATTGTGAAATAAAAGGCACAGAGTAACCAGGGGATAACAACAATAGCGGTAAACCACCGGCCTGTTTGATGTTGTAGCAAGGCAGCCCTTAGTTTTTGAACAGGCTTTAGCTTCTTTAACCTTTTCTCAATACGATAAAGAGGTTTAGAAGAGTCTCTATTCTTGGTTTCAGGTGCGGGGCCTTTGCCTTGCGTGGAAGTGTTTTCTTGTATTGGCGGAGCTTGAATAGTGTCTGGCATTTTATAGTGGTCAGGATAAGGAGTTACATGGAGTTATAAGCGTCAATGGCATCATCTATTGTGTCATGAACATGGATCGATCCATCTTTTATAAAAATGCCAATATCGCACTGCCGCTTTAGCTCATTAATGTTGTGTGAGACAAAAAGAAAGTTAGCAATACCTTTTTTGGCGTCGAAGGTTTTTTTGCATTTTTCCTTGAATCGTTTGTCACCGACTGCTGTCAATTCATCGATTAGGTAGTAATCAAAGTCAAAAGCCATGCTGACTGCGAAAGAAAATTTTGAACGCATCCCTGATGAGTAACTCTTAAGGGGCATCTCAAAAAAGTCACCTAGTTCAGAAAAGCTTTTAATGTAGTCAAGTTTTTCTCTGATTTCTGACTTGTCTTTTCCGTAGATCCGGCAAATAAACTCAGCGTTTTCGCGGCCTGTCATGCTTCCCTGATAACCAGAGAGCCCAAGTGGCCATGACACATTGCCTTCGATTTTGATGGAACCCCTATTTGGAAAGTCAACACCCGCAAGGAGTCTCATTAAAGTAGACTTGCCGCTGCCGTTGGCGCCAAACACGCCAATGTTTTTATCGCCAGGCAGGGTCAGATTAATATCTTTAAGTATGTAATGCCGACCCTGAGGGGTAGGGTAGTATTTAGTAACGTTGTTGAAAGTGATCATTGAGTTAACATCTTGCGCCAATTCGCTCTGAGCATTAATAAGCCCAAAGTCAAGGATGCCAATGCCCATAGTTCCAGATATTCAAGGCTAAGTAAGCTGGTATCGTAATCGTATGAAAAACTGGAGCGCATGAACTCAAAAACATGGATCAATGGGTTCCATAGCAAAAGCTCTTGTGCATTCGCAGGAAGTTCATTGATGGAGAAAAAGGTACCGGAAATAAACATCAGCGGCCTGAGTAAGGCCGGTATGAATTTACCCGGTTCGGGGTAAAGCGTATTGATTACACCGAATATTAAACCTAAACCGAATGCAATGATGCTGAGCAGAATGTAGGCGTAAATAAAAATCAGGCTGTTCACAAGACTGACTTTGTATCCTACCCACCAGGTAATCAGTATGATTACAACCAGTACAATAAATGATGTAACAAATTCTAGAGCGAAACGAGTTAAGAATGTATCAAATACCCTGACTTGCCGATAGATAAGAAGATTTTTATTGGCGTTGACTGCACTCATTGACTGCATTATTACTTTCTTAAAATACAAAAAAGGTGCAATACCTGTTGCCAGGAAAAGTGGGATTTCCAGGCCTCCGACAGAGCTTCTTCCACCAAAGTAAAAGAGCCCCATGAAAACGGCTATTTGAAGCAGCGGCTCAATAAAGGCCCAGGCAATGCCAAGCCGGTATGCACCAAAGCGGGTTTTGAGCTCCCTGATCAGTAGTGCATGAAGTACTGCGATTTGAATTTTTAATGGTGATCTGGCTTGCATATTGAATTTAGATCTGAGGGGGTTTCGCTCAGGCCATTGTTTAATAATGAGGAGCGGGAATGTTTTAAGTAAAGGTTGGCCTGTGCGGCAGCACGGCAATCATATTTGGGCACGCTACCGCCCATCAGTCTTTGTCCTGGTCGCTAAAGTGTTCGAAAAGGACGCGCATATGCAGAAACAGCGCAGCAATAAATTTGGCGCAAATTTAAGTTATTTGACCTAATTAGGAAATAGTGTCTTTTCGCAGTTGTTTAATATGTGAATATGTGCGTCTGTCGTATTACTTGTGATAAAAGATGGTTTTCAGGGTAAATTGAGCCTGAAATAAAAAGGAGGTTACGAATAGGTGGTGTATCTTTTGTTCCCTTTATCCGCTGAATCATATTCTCTTCCATAGAATGCAGTAGTATTTGTCGCGGAATATATACGACATGTACACCTAATGCAAGTGCTGTCGTCTTTATAGATCTATGATTTACGATACTACTGTGAATTTGTGAATATAACAACAAATCGTCGTGTAATGTAAGTGAGTTTTTAGACGTTCAAAGGTAAGCTGTCTGTTGCTCTAATCAGTTTAAAGGTCGCTCTGATGTTGTTTTAGGGGGGAATTCATATTTTTCCTCAAATAAAGGCTATTCATTTTGTACAAAGAGTAAGTCAATCTGTATTTTTCAAGCATTTTTATTGGCATTTAAAAAGTATACTTAGATATTTTTTAAAGAGGTGGAATCTTATAAAAATGAGTTGTTGATATATTTGTTTTTATCTACCACTGATATTTAAATTCTGATAAAAAGAAAGGAATAAAAATACTAAATCGGAGCGCCCCATGCCAAGCCCCAGGGATGTCAGGACGGTAGAGGATGCTAGGAGGCTGACTCATGTCAAAGTGGGCCTTTTCGATAACTATGGTGTGCTTTTGGGTAAGTACATGAGCAAAGGCAAGTTCTTTGCTTCTTTGGAGAAAGGTTTTTCTTTTTGTGATGTGATTCTTGGATGGGATACCAAGGATCAATTGTACGACAATGTCTACTATACGGGTTGGCATACGGGTTATCCAGATGCTCCTGTTCGTATTTTGCCTGAAAGCTGTCGCGAACTACCGCTTTGAGAACGGCATGCTTTTCTTTCTTGCCGAATTTTCGGGTGACGCTGAATCACTCTGCCCAAGAGGCACCCTTCGCAGGGTCATTGAAAAGGCGGAAGATCTGGGCTTTGAAGTCAGCTCTGCTTTTGAGTACGAATTTTTTCTATTTAAAGAGACCCCTGATTCGGTTCGTGAGAAAGGTTTTCAAAATCTAAAGCCTATTACTCCGGACTGGTTTGGTTATTCAGTGTTGAGAAACTCCGTTCATTCGGAGCTCTATCATCAGATTCTTGATATGGCGGAGGTGATGGACTTTCCCATTGAGGGGATTTACACCGAGACGGGACCAGGGGTGATTGAAGCTGCGATTACCGTCGATTCTGCTCGTAATGCTGCCGATAAAGCCGCTCTTTTTAAAACCTTTCTGAAAGTACTCGCCCAGCGCAATGGAATGATGGCTACCTTTATGGCGAATATGGCGAAGTGGTCGGCAGATTACCCAGGGCAGAGTGGTCATATCCATATCTCTTTGAAAGACACTCAGTCCGGCGAGTCTGTTTTTCATGATCCTTCCAATCCCCATCAGATCAGCAAACTCCAGCGACACTTTATTGCTGGTCAGCAGAGGCTCATGCCTGATTACCTCTGTATGGTTGCTCCTACCGTTAACAGTTATACCCGAATGGTTCCTGGCTTCTGGGCTCCAACCCATGCTACCTGGGGAGTCAAGAATCGGATAACGGCACTCAGAGTAATTTCTGGTTCTGAGCATTCTCAACACATTGAATATCGTGTTGCCCCAGTCGATGCTAATCCTTATCTCGCTCTTGCTGCAGCCCTGGCATCGGGTTTGGGAGGTATCGCCAATGAGTGGGAGCCAGAGCCTCAGGTTAAAGGCAATGCCTACGAGCAAAATCATTCATCTGAGCTAGCCTTACCCTCGACACTCTGGGAGGCGTCACAAAAGTTCAAGCAATCGTCTTTTGCCCGTGAGTGGCTGGGTGATGCCTTTGTTGATCATTTTGCGGCTTCCCGAGAGTGGGAAGAAAGGGAATTCAGAAAACATATTACTGATTGGGAATTGGATCGTTACTTCGAAATCATATGACTCGGGCTGAATATGGAATCAATCCAGAAAACTGTTTCTCCGGTAGATGGCTCAATTTATGTAGAGCGTGAGTTGGCCAGCGGCGACCAGGTCGATAAAACCCTTCTGCGTGCTCTGAGTGCTCAAGAGCAATGGCGAAGCTTACCGCTGGAAGAAAGGGTTGCTCTATGTAGTCGGGCTGTAGACTGCTTTGTTGATAATAAAGATCAAATAGCGGATGAAATTACCTGGCAGATGGGTCGACCTATTCAATTTAGTGGCGGTGAGGTTTCAGGTTTTGAAGAGCGTGCACGCTTTATGCTGGATGCAGCAAGTTCTGCTTTAAAGCCCATTGTCTTGCCCAAGCGAAGGGGGTTTGATCGTTATATTAAAAGGGAGCCTTTGGGAGTGGTTCTGGTCATAGCTCCCTGGAATTATCCTTATCTCACCGCTGTGAATTCAATCGTACCGGCGTTAGTCGCCGGTAATGCTGTCATCATAAAGCATTCAGCTCAAACACCTCTTTGTGCTGAACGAATGGTTGAGGCGTTTCTTAAAGCAGGTGTGCCTGAAGGTGTGTTTCAGTTCCTTCATATGTCTCATGAAGAAACACGACACCTTATTCAGTCGGGTGGTGTACGACATGTCGCTTTTACTGGTTCAGTACCGGCAGGAAAAGAGATAGAAAAGGCTGCTGCTGGCCAGTTTATTAGTGTAGGCCTCGAACTGGGGGGGAAAGACCCTGCCTATATTCGTGAAGATGCTGATCTGGATGTTGCGGTTGAATCTGTCCTTGATGGTGTATTTTTCAATTCCGGGCAGTCGTGTTGTGGCATTGAGCGGATTTATGTTCATCAGTCCATATACGACGATTTTCTCAAGAGAGCTGAAACGTTTGTGAATCAATACAAGCTGGGGCCTGCTCACAATCCTGAAACCACATTGGGCCCCATGGTCAGAACCAGTGCTGCGGAGTTTGTCAGGCAGCAGGTTGCAGAGGCTGTAGAACAGGGCGCTCAAAAGCTGATTAATGAGAAAAAATTCCCTCAGTCAAATTCGGGAACGCCTTATCTTGCTCCCCAGCTGTTGGTTAATGTGAACCATTCCATGCGTATTATGCATGAGGAAAGCTTCGGGCCGGTTGCGGGTATTATGAAGGTCTCTTCTGATGAAGAAGCAATGAAGTTAATGAATGACAGTGATTTTGGTCTGACTGCAGCAATTTATACTCAGGACCTGGAGAAGGGGGTGGAGCTGGGTGATCAGATTGAAACAGGCACATTTTTTATCAATCGGTGTGACTATCTCGACCCTTCTTTAGCCTGGACTGGCGTGAAGCAGTCCGGGAGGGGATGTACATTATCAGAATTGGGTTTTGAGGCTGTTACTCGTCCCAAGTCTTATCATGTTAAGCAGGTTTGAGTGTGTGTGAAGTGGCTTTGTCGGGATATCTATAGCGGGAGCGTTTTATGTCTGAGCTTGAGTCATTCACGATGCAATGGAATTATCCTGCTTCTATAAGAGTTGGAGTGGGGCGTATCAAGGAACTGCCCGATGTGTGTTTAGAGTTGGGTATTAAAGCGCCTCTCTTGGTGACGGACCCGGGCCTTAAAGCTTTACCTATGTTGCAGAATGCATTGATCAGCTGCCATGAGTCAGGACTTGAGTGTCATCTTTTTTCAGATATTAAGGGCAATCCTACCGGGGAAAATGTCGAGGCTGGAGTAGCTGCTTTTAAGCAGGGTAACCATGACGGAGTCATTGCTATAGGTGGAGGTTCCGCACTTGATGCGGCTAAGGCGATTGCATTGATGGTGGGTCAGGATCGTCCCATCTGGGATTTTGAAGATGTGGGTGACAACTGGAAAAGAGTTAAAAGAGAAGGCGTATTTCCAGTCATTGCGGTACCTACCACTGCAGGTACAGGGTCAGAAGTGGGGAGAGCCTCTGTTATTACTCATGCTCAAAAGCATGTTAAAAAAATCATATTTCACCCGGATATGATGCCCCAGGTTATTATTCTTGATCCCGAGCTCACCACAGGGTTGCCAGGCAATATTACTGCCGCAACAGGGCTGGATGCTCTCTCTCATAATCTCGAGGCATATTGTTCGCCGTTCTTTCACCCTATGGCTGAAGGTATTGCAGTAGAAGGCATCAGGTTAGTTAAAGAAAATCTGCCTCTGGCATATGTCGAGGGATCTAATCTAGTGGCTAGAACTCATATGCTGGTCGCTTCGACCATGGGAGCCACTGCTTTTCAAAAGGGTTTGGGGGCAATGCATGCGCTTGCTCATCCTCTTGGGGCGCTTTATGACGTACACCATGGTTTATTGAATGCGGTGCTGATGCCTTATGTGCTCAAGATGAACCAATCCGTTATTGAGCAGAGAATCAGTCGTTTATCCTTGTATCTTGAGTTGCCCGGGCAGGGGTTTGGGGCCTTTTTTGACTGGGTGATACAGCTTCGCTCAGATCTGGGTATTCCGCATACGTTATCAGAACTGGGCATTGGCGAGAATGATGCTGCCAAAGTGGGTCTGATGGCTTTTGAAGATCCATCTGCTGCGGGTAATCCGCTGCCACTCTCGGTGGAGCAGTATCAATCCCTTTTTTGTTCTGCCGTTCGTGGTGATTTATGATGTGAAAGGCCATCACGATTGAAGAACAACCTTTAATACAGACATAAAAAAAACCGATCGATTGATCGGGTTTTTTTATGTCTGGTCGGAGTGAGAGGATTCGAACCTCCGACCCCCACAACCCCATTGTGGGGGTTGCTGTCTTATGATCCTTGCGGCTTAGAGTTCACGGGGGGGTAGGTGTTTCTACAGTGCAGGGTTTTTATATTTTTTTGGATTGTCTTGTCTCGTTATGGTCCTATTGCTGTACATTATTTGTCCATATTTTGGTGAGATAATATCCGCTATTGAGTTGTTGTATGATTTGTGTACTCACACTCAAGAAATGTCATAACTTATAGCTATACATTGATTCTTGTATCCTGTATATCTAGCTCTGTCACAGGCTGATATTACTTCTATAACAAGGAAATTAATAAAAAGAGAAGGTGACATGGAATGCAGGTAGAAGATTTATTCCTAGCTCCTGAGGATCTGTATAGGCTTGGAAATTCTACAAGTCCTAGGCTGACAAACATCAGGCGGCCAAAAGATGTAGACACTATAGACGTCAATGGTATTGCGGTGGTAGTTGCCAATGGAAAAGGTATCTCGCTTTCGACAAAGCAGCGGCTTGATTCGGCTCCAATGTCAGGCTGGGTTTGGAAAATACCAAAAGGGGTTCAAGTACCCTCTGGCCTGAGGTTGCTTAATGATCGACCTGGCCATTACAGCCTTTGTCCAGTCTCTAATATGCCTCTTGATGAATTCAAGGGTTTACTGTCAAAAATGGCGATGAAGTGCCAGAAAGTTTTTAAAAAGCAGGTTGTATAATGGCTGTTATCCGTGAAATGAATGTGGCCCTCCTGGACTGGGAAACTCGTTTACTCCTGGAATCTTTAGATAAAGAGCTGGCCAGGCTGAAGGCTATTTGTGATACGTCTGAGGATGAAGACGAAGCTGCAGATGCTGGCAACGACTATTTGGAAGCAAAAGGCTTGAAAGAGAGGTTGGAAAAAGAGGCTATTTCTATTTTCGGTAGTCAGATTTCTTGCTTTGAAAATACTACTTTGTAAGTGACTTATTGGGTGCTGGCTATGTTTCGCTAAAGGGTTGACAGGACTAAACTGTCACGAGGTTCTTCAACCGGAGGCTAGGTTATGCAGTCTCAGCAGTTTCAAGAAGTTCTTAATGCAATTTCGTTACTGACAAATCAACAGAAAAATATTCTGCTTAATGCACTATCGGATCGACATTCCCCTTCCGATATTGCTGTCTCCATCGAAGAGGGCTTTATAAAGGCACCAATATGCCCACACTGCGGTTCTGAAGATCTACAGCGGTGGGGTATTCGCAACCAGCGCCAGCGTTTTCGTTGCAAGGATTGCCATAAAACTTTGAACTCTTTTTCCAAAACACCATTGGCTCGACTCAGGCACCCCGAAAAATGGTCCAGTTATCTTAAAGGAATGACTCATTCTCTCACACGCTTCGTCCGGCTGCCAAGCAGTGCCAAATATCGCTTGGAACTTCATTCCGCTGGCGTCATCGCTTTTTGCAAGCCATTGAGCATGATCAGGCACCAGAGCTTGGTGGTATAGCGGAAATCGACGAAACATTCTTTCGTGAGTCGTTTAAGGGGCAGAGGAAAGGTCTGCCTAGACCTGCTCGCAAAAGAGGCTCCGATAAGAAATCTGAATGCAGGAAAGTCCCAGTCATGGTAGCCAGAGATCGCAACTGTCACACTGTAGATGGTATTCTTGATAACGAGAGTGCAGACGAACTTTGTCGTCATTTGAATGGTCGAATCAATATTGAAACTGTTGTTTGTGCTGATGCAAGCCTCGCTCACGAGAAGCTTGCGAGGAAGCTGGGATTCACCTTCAAGGAGCTGGTGACATCATCTGGCAAAAGGGTTTTAGATGGAATCTTTCACTTACAACATGTCAATGCATATCATGGCCATCTTAAGGGCTGGATAGAAGGGATTTTTCATGGGGTTGCGACAAAATACTTACCACATTACCTGGGCTGGCGTAGAGCTTTAACCGGGATTCAAACTCTAACACCTGATCGATTGGGTAATAAAATTATGGAGTTTCTCCGCTTTCAACCTTTAAGCGCAACATAGCCTTGGGTGCTAGTGGAGAATAAAAATAATGCTGCTATCAAGTACAGAGACCCTGCCAGAAGGCTGCGCTATCAAAGAGATGTACCATATGGTTCAACTCACGCGCACCGTCGAGATTTCCAATAAAGACCTTTTAAGAAAAATTCTTGAGAGAAATAAGAATGAGTACAAGGAGGCATTGGATGCACTTGCTAAGTTAGCCCCTTCAGATGCAAACGCCATCATTGGTATTAAGGTATCTTCATCTACACAGCAATTCAGTAATGGGACTTTTTTATATTTAGTGCCCGAACGGAAAATGCTCTTTTCTGTTCGAAGTTCAGCCTTCATAAGCCAGATATTTGAATAATCGATCAATAGACTTTCTGATTTGCCAGTTTCATCGTAATTTTCTTACCAAACTCGTCATTTCTGCAATTTCAAGACAAGCGACGACCTCAGTCTTTACTGATTTTATTCTTTTTTCGAATTAACCGTCAGTGCTTTCAGCCACAGAGTCGAAGTTGTCGTTTTTTTGCGCTCTTTCGTTCTATTTTCTGAAGCTCTGCCCCCATCTTCTGAAAATTCCTGGCAAGAACTCCGAGAGCAACATAGCGTTTCAGTCCATCTATTCCGTGATCCGCGCATTTATCCAACCCGTGAGACTCAAGTGCATTGATCGCTGATTCTACCGCCGAGTGCTTTCTTTTAGCCGCTTTGAATTCCGGGTCGTTTTCCCGCTCCTGCTCGGCCCGGGTTCGTAATCCCTTTTTTGGTAATACGACCATAGTAAGGTATTTAAGCAAATCTTTTTGGTTGAATGGTGAGTGAAACCCTTTATCAAAACTGCAAACGCTCAAAGATGGAAAGGCGGCTTTGGTTGCCCGGATGATCGGAACGGCAGCCTTTTCATCGGTTTCTTTCTCCATGACCCGATGGTTCAGAATAAAACCATACTGGTCTTCAACAATCGCCAAACGGACGCCAAGCTCAACCGGAACACCTGCTTTACCTTTATTGATCCACTCAGTATGCGGCTGAAAGAGCGAGAATACTTTTTCATCATGAGGGATTTTTTCATGGTCGATCAATCGACGTTTAACATGATCCACCTGCCGCTTACCATGATCGATAAACTTCTGGATAGAACTGTATTTATTCGCTGGACATATCGTAATGAACGCCTTGTCCTGAAGTGTTTCTTCAGCTCTGTTAATCAATGCCTGACTGCCATTCAGGTAGTTCTGACAGGCTTGTCGGATTTCCTTGTCCCTTTGAAGTTTTTTGGCAGGATCTTTCGAAGTAGAGTGTCGTAATATCTGTACACGACGATACATTTTTTTCAACTGATTCAGGTTGTATTGCCACTGTCGCCAACCACTTACCTCAGCCCTGGCTGCAAAGCGTGCAGTAAGAACAACGACAGTTCTGACTGCATCAAACAAAAGGTTGAGATCTGTCGGGAAATGAACATCGGTTTCTAAAACATAAGAGTCACAGCGACCTCTCAGCGGATCTTCTTTTTTTTTCCAACTATTTTATGGCCTTCAGCCACAACGACTTCATTAATCTGATTGAGCAGTTCGGGGGTTAAAAGTGAGACGTTATCCTTAATCGTCTGGAGCTTATATTCATACAGGTCATACATCCCGTGACCGAGCATTGCCCGGATGGTGGCGTGTTGGTTGGCCATTTCCCGAAGCCGGTCATAGTTCCAATCAAGATTTAACCGGAGTACACCCAGAACAAGGATCTTCCACAGCTGCATTCCTGGTCGCCCCCTGTCAGGGCTGATATTTTCAGGGACAGCCTGCTCCAGAAGAGAAAAGACTAAATCCCGGGCTTCGGCATTCAAATAGAGGTGTTGTAAGCCAAGCAGGATCTGGGGAATATCATCACGGGACCGATGATCGAGTTCAATGCTACCAATATCCACTTCACCGATCTGAAGTTGTCTGGATTGTACCTGTCGCATGATTATTTTTGAGCCGAAGAATGAAGGAAATAGACATGATTAGGGCTATTCTAGCGTTAAAAGCCAAGCTTTAGGAAAAACTTCATACGGTAAATATGACGTAGACGTCTTGATCTATAAGCTATTCGAGGATTTTCGTTCAGGCACTAAATAGGTCAACTATTCGCACAAATTCAGTGAAAAAGCTGACTCGTTCTACTGAATTTTATGCTCGGCCGCTATTCTCGGTCAGCCTCCTAGCTTTTGTCTGATCAACGACTTGTACCTTTATCTCATTTCTCAACTTCTCCTCAAACGAGTTCACCGTCAAAACTCTGATAGCGACAAGGAGGAGGTACGCTTGAGTTTAAAAGCGATTGTCAGGATCTGGGTATCAATCTGCAAACACAGCTCATACAGAACATGAAAATGAGCTACCCAGATGGGATCATCATTAGATCATGTGGGTAATTTTCAGCGCTTTGCTGTCACCGGGTAAAGCTCAAGACCACCGCAGTGAAAGTAAATTGCTGTTTTGAATCGCTCTCTGTTTCTATAGCCGTACGCTCTTCCCTTAAGCCTCTGAATTTTGCCATTCAACCCTTCTGAACGACCGTTGTCGGCTTTTAAAACGATAGCGTTAATGATGCCCCACAGGTGCTCTTTGACTGTCTTTGCTGCTTTCTTCATTGGCTCAAGACGGCATCTCTGCGCCCAGCTTAACCAACGAGCCCAAGCCTTTTTAGTCCAGGCTCGTGACTTGTAATCCCACTGTGACATCGCTGTTTCCTTGATCGACCAGGCTCGCGCTGTTTTCAGGTTGGAATACCGTAATGACTCGAATGCGTCCCACTTCTCGTCAGTCATGTTGTCAGGGTTCGTTAACCAGTCGTACTTGGTACCCTTTAGCACACCAGAGCCTATTGTCATCAGGCTTTTATGCTCTTCCAGCCGTACCTTGTTGACGGCATTCCCCAAGTGCTGGGCGACATGAAATTTGTCGAAAGCGATCTTGGTATGAGCTTCAGGCACATGATGCATAACCGCATTAATGTAAGGCTTCCACATGTCCTTAGCCACACACTCAATGCCTTCCTTTTGCTCGGGTGTCAGGGTCTCAAAATATTCGTTCAGGCTTTCTTTTTTGCCTCGTCAGTAAAATCTGTGGGTCATTTCCGGTTCAGGCAGCTTGCCGAGTGCATGATATAAAGCGATTTCTGCGCATTTATAGGTTCTGATATAGGTTCTGAATCCGTATGATTTTCTCGTAGTGAGTTTTATCTTGGTATTCAGACCCTCAACAATACCGCTGGAATACGCCTTTTTTGCCCGGAACCAGTTCAGGATGAGAGGCTTGTGTCGTCGAACAGTTTTAGCAACTTTTTTCATCGGCTCTATCTTTGATCGCATGACTCTTGTACACCAACGATCCAGATATTTTTCCGCCCAATGTGGTGAAAGAAACAGAACTGTCCGAATATTGTCGGAAAAAGGGCTTGTTTCCTGAGCAAATAGCACAATGGGAAACCGCCTGTTTGACAGCCAATGCTGAAGCTGCCGAACAGCGTAAACTGCTTGCTGAAGAACGCAAACAAGACAAGAAAATCATCAAGAACCTTGAACGTGAACTCAATCGCAAGGACAAGGCTCTGGCTGAAACCGCTGCCTTGCTGGTACTGGCAAAAAAGGCCCGCGCGATCTGGGGGGAGCGCGAGGACGATTGATCAGCCTCCAAGATCACAAAAATGCTGTAAACCATGATTGAACAAACAATGGAACAAGGAGCCAGACAACTTGCTGCCTGTCAGGTTCTGGGACTGTCTGTACGCACCTTTCAGCGATGGAAACAGGAGGATAATGTGAAAGTGGATGGCAGAAAAACAGCGAACCGACCTGCTCCGGCTAACAAACTTACCGAGTCTGAATGTCAGGCCATTCTGGCGGCGTGTAACGAGCCTCGTTTTCAAAGTCTGCCACCCAGCCAGATCGTGCCAACCTTGTTGGATGAGGGCCGCTACATTGCCTCTGTATCTTCGTATTACCGAGTTCTCAAGGCGAAAGGCCAGCAACACCGCCGTGGTCGGGTTAATGCCTCTGGAGGGCGCAAACCTACCTCGTATGTAGCTAAAGGGCCGAATCAAGTATGGTCCTGGGATATCACTTACGTTCGCTCAAATATCAAAGGGCAGTTCTATTACCTGTACATGGTCGAAGATATTTTCAGCAGAATGATCGTTGCATGGGAAATCCATGAAACAGAGTCTGCAGATCATGCTGCAGAGATGATAAGCAAAGCCTGCCTGAAACATGACATTGGCCAACTGGATAACCTGCTTGTCCTGCACTCAGACAATGGCAGTCCGATGAAGGGTGCAACCATGCTGTCCACCCTGCAACGATTGGGCATTGTGCCGTCATTCAGCAGGCCAAGAGTCAGCCGGCCAAGAGTCAGCAATGACAACCCGTTCTCAGAGTCTACGTTCCGAACCATGAAATACCGTCCTGATTACCCAACAAAACCCTTTGGCTGTCTGACGGAAGCACGAGAGTGGTCGTCAGGTTTTGTGACCTGGTACAACGAGGAGCACAAGCATAGCAGCCTGAAGTTCGTCACACCTTCACAAAGGCACTATGGTGAGGCTAAAAAGTGTCTGACCCAGCGAGAGAAGCTGATGGAGCAGGCTAAAGCCAGAAACCCTGAAAGATGGGGTAGCCGATCAACACGGGACTGGTCACTTCAGGATGAGGTCTGGTTAAACCCTGAACGATCAGAAGCTTGTATTAAGCCACTTGTTAAAGAAGCGGCGTAAGGTGGAGGCGACAACTTTGTTGACAAACACCGCTGTTCAGGCAGAGAGGGAGTTTAATATTCAAATAGCTCTGGATAGTTCTGTTCCAGCTCTTCTTCAAACATCTGAATCGCATTGGTGTGCGGACAGACGCCATCGGTCAGTTGAAATCTCATAGAGGTAATCCCACCAGCCTGCTCATCATAATCGGCTTTCATGTGTTTATTGGCAAAGAGTTCAGGGTGCTCCTCTCCCAACTCGTGCAGTTTATCGAAGTGAGTTGATATGAGAGCGGTCGTGTGAGGCATGGCTCCTAGCTTTGCAACCAGTCTCTTGGATACTGCTGCACCAGTATGCGGGTTGGTTGTTCTGAAGAGCTCATCAGCGATAACCAGAACTCTTTTACCTTCAGCCGACTGTTCTTTCAGCTGGTAGTTGTATTTCCAGACAGTTCCTACCGTTTCTTTTTCTCCTTCGTAGGATGAGCGACCCTTCTGATCTCTCTTATCAATCAGGCTGTCAAAATGAGTAAAGGGACGAAAATGGAACGTCTTGGCCGCCGCTATGCCCAGAGTCTGGGCAAAAAAGATCGTGTTGATACCAACGCTTCTGAGGAAGGTCGATTTGCCTGATGCATTGGCACCACTGAGAATGATGTTGCGCGGGGCAGTATCGCCTAATGTCAGGTTACTGGCTACTGCCTGATGAGCCGGTAATAACGGATTCCATAAACTTCTCGCAGTAATTCCAGGACCTTCCTGAATACGTCCATAATCATTCTTATCAAATTTGACAAAACTCCAACGACGGTGGTTGCCTATGCCTTCCGCAACAGAAAGATAAAAATCCAGCTTGGCAGCATTGGCCAGTAGTCGGATTATGGTTTCTCGAAGAGCCAGGATTCTTCGAACAGAGGCCACAATGCGCGCAAGGTTGTGCTGATATAAATGACCACCAGTTGAAATTTGATTCATGTATATGCGTAGTTCAGAAACTAACTTTATCTCACTTTTGTTCAGGAAAAAGTTGATGTCAGGAAGGTCTTGAAAACTATAGAAATTGAATAAAGCTTCAATGAAAGGTTTGAACTCCAGCAACCTTCTGGCCATATCTTCATTAAGTTTTTTTTTGTCCCAATGATGCTCGTAGGTTCTCTGTATGGAGAGTGCAAGGCTCAGCGGTATCGTGGCCAGATCAGCCCAGCTATCTGCCTTGGCGGAAAATATCAGCCAATTCACTATTCCGTGAAGCTTGTTGTTCTCTGAATAATAATTGAGTTCTCTTGATCTTTTTTTGAACCTGTAATTGAAACAAATAGAGCTGACGGCGAGGAGACTTTCCGCATAGGCTATATACTGAAAATGTAAAGAGTAATGACCATTAAAGTTGTAATCCAAAAGACTGCAGATATTTGGGTTTGTGATGTTCTTGTAGCCATTGAGTTCGCTAAAACCAGAGCAGGGTTCCCGAATATTTGAAGAATTATCGTCTTGCAAAAGCTTGACAGGAATGCTTTCATCGATTAATGCTGACGCATCCAGAAGATGGTTGAATGGATGTTCTCTGATAAACAGGGCTAGGCCTTTGTCTAAATGTTGATTCAACGTTTTAAGATTGGACTGAAGATTTCGGCGGAGGTTGTTGTCTTTCAGGGCTTTAATCAAATTCTTCCGATGACTGATTTTTGAGTCACTCCAGGTGGCTCCATAAACCAGCAGGTAGGCTCCATAAAATTCGCCCAGAGTGCTTGTTCCTGGAAAGGCCATATCGTAAACGTGAGCTTTTCCTGGGGTCTGAAAGACCTGTGTATCCTGCCAGACATCAGTATGAAACTGAACGGATCGGTTGGTGGTGTTGTGTGTGTCACATTCAGGACAGAATTCAGGCAGTAAATAGTGTTCCAACATGGTTCTTGTTCGTAAAGGAGAGAGCTTTTCGTGGGTAGAAACGGCATTGTGCTCAAGGTCTGTAAATTTAGAAAGGTAATATTTTTTCAGGATCTCTTGTCGATCGATCTCCATGCCATACGCGCAGTGGATGCTGGCTAGAAGAACAGCAGGCAGAAGTGACAGAAAATATTTCGTCACTACTGAGGATGAAGCCTTGTTACCGAATAAGTTATGGAATAAGGCAGTAAAAAGGGGATTCCATAGCCGCTTATTCATCTATCTCACCTTCAGCTACAGCAATGTTTCTTATTTCTTCGTAGATTTCAGGGATGAACTGAAATTCTTCCATCAGTTGGTAGAGGGCGCTGTTCTCTTCATTCTGCCCATCCCTTAACTGGAAAGTTCTGATCAGAGTGCCGTTTGTTTTTTTTACATGCATATGTTTTAGGGCAAAGTCTCTGGCCTCCGGGGTGAGCAGGGATTTCAGATCATAGTGAGAAGAGATTATAGAGAGAGTTGTTAACTGACGAGACAAGGCTCTCAGCACTTTTTTGATAACCTTCAGGCCATCCCTTGGGTTGGTACTGCTTAAAAGCTCATCAAAGCAGGCGAGCATATTCTTTTTATTTCCCATGGATTCAGCTTGCTTTAAAACCGCTAAAGCTTGCTGGAGTTCTCCCTTGTAGGAGGAGTAGTCTCCCGTCTTGTCGCTTTTATCCATATAGCTATGGGCTGCATGAAAGAAACTGGTCTCAAAACTTTTTGCTGTCGCTATGCCGACCACCTGGGAAAGAAACAGCACATTGATTGTCAGGGCTCTCATTAAGGTCGACTTGCCCGAGGCATTTGAGCCGGAAAGGATAAGACCGTTTGGTGCGACTTCTGATTCAGCATTGCATGTGGTTGGAGTTGGGGACCAGTAACAGATTGGTGAAGGGGCTGAGCCTTTTGTACCAAGCAACACATTGTTTGTGACCGCATTGTCTGGATCAACAGCCGGGTTCCAGAGGTCAAGAGCACGAATAAAGGCTGGCTGGTCTGAAAATTCTGTAAATGTAATTCCAGGCTGGTTTTCAGCATCAGAGTCCATCCGTTCAGAAATGGAAAGATAGAGATCCATCTTTGCTGTCTGATAGAGGACTTTGGCAATCGTCTTTTTCAGTTCAATGGATTGTCTGAGCGTCTCTGCGGCCTTGGTTATGTAGTATCTGCTGGCCGTTGGGTCTTTGTAGATGAGCCATTCGGAATCATAGAGAAAGGCGTCAATGGCTTCTTTTTCATAGGAGGTCAGATCCAATCTCAACGCTTCAGGCAATTCAGTTTCATCGTTGAGCCTCATGGCAATGCGCAGGTATTGAGATAAAGCATCAAGGCGAACTCTGAGTGCTTTATAAATCGTCATATTCCTTTTCTGATTTAGCTGTCGCAGGGTGTATTCGAAAGTTTCCAGAGCAATAGCTGAACTGATATAAAAGCCTACGTAAGTTATGGAAAGAACAAATGAGCATGATAAATAGCGCGGTAGTAGAAACGGGGCTGTAATCACGTTGGCTGTGGAGATACCAAACCAGGTTTTCAGGGCAATATACAGGGTCCAGGACAGTGCGTAAGCAGAGCCGTCGTATATTTTTTGCAGAACAGAACGATAACCATATGACGCCAAAGATTCTTGCATGGCTGTGCTGTAAATAATGTCTGATGGGTCAAAAAAGCTGGTAATTTCAGGCTCGTGAGGACGTAGTTCTTCAAGGGTTGCCAGTGCTTTTTTTCGTGTGGGCGCAGCCTGACTGGCCTCTTTTACCAATGTTTGCTGATGTTGAAGAACCTTGTGGTCACTGGTTGGTTGCGCCAGTATCAGCGCTCTGTAAATCTCCCCGGCTAATGTTTTACTGGGAAACAGGTTATCTAACAGAGAAGGACGTTCAGACCTTTCATCTCCTACAACACGGTTGTCTTCCCAGATCCTCGGGCTGAGTTTTACGGGCTTGGGTATTTTGCTGATCTGTGCCGCGAGCAGCCTTACTAGAACCTCTCTTTTTTGATATTCCGTTTTGTTTATAGCTTTTTGTTCAGCGAGTCCTGATGGATCATTTATCAAGGATACAAAGCGTTCATTGGCAGGATCAACCAGATCCGGTGCATCTTCTTCCATATCCTTGTTAAAGGACTTCAGATAGATATCACCCACCTCTTTAACCGCTGGAATGATTTCTGCCCGAGCTAAAACAGGCAGTAAATATAAGGCGCAAACAAGGCGACAAAACATTCGACTCACAAGTATTAACTTCCAAATTTTGTGATTATTCGTTCTGTTAAAAATTTGCAGTGAGGGCAGTATAGAATGTGAATCAGTTATTACAATGATATTGCTGGGAAGCTGTACTGGGGTTTTACTTTAATAAGCGACGAGTATCTTTTTTTCGTAACTGCTCAAAATTCGTAACTGCTCATTTTTGTAGGCGAATTTTGGAGCCGAATAGCTACAACCCAGTAAAGTCAAGGGGCTATTCTCGAAGTCAACGCTTTTTCCTATAAAAAATGAGCACTTAGAGTGCCGAGATAAATCGGCTAGATGTTAAGGGTGAAAGTCCCTGTGGAGTAAGACTGCCGGGTCGCCCCAGCTCCGAGTCATGCGCCTGTTATCGTAAGGTATCTGGTGAAGCGTTGACAGGAGTGTCTGTAGGCTAAGTATTGAGCTGCGAAATCAATCAATTCGAGGTGCTGATGTTGTTAACTGAAGCAGAAAGCAAAACTGCAGGTCGCATAAATCCGCAAGTGACCGGTAGACCTCGCGCAGTCGTAGACCTTGTGCATGCAGATAAGCATTTTGTGCGGAACTCGGGAGATCCTGCCGGTTTCTCCTGTATTAGCCAGAGGAGACACAATGGGGAAGGCTAATAACCATACGCCTGTTGTCGTTGGTAGGAAGTCGGACAAGCTAATAGTACCTGAGAAGCAGCCGAACAAAGCAGATTTATCTGTGGCGGAGGTCGTGGAGGAAAGTGGCTTGACCACGAGAAATATTCAACAGCATGTCGGTGTCCGGACTCAGAGCCGGAGCAACGCTTCGTCCAATCTGTTGGGTATACGTCAGGCAGCGGCAAAGGACAGTCGTTTGCAGTTTACGGCTTTGTTTCATCATCTGACCCCGAACCTGCTAAAGGAGAGTTTCTTTCAGCTGAAACGGAATTCAGCGGCGGGAGCAGATGGTGTTACATGGTGCTTCTATCAGCAGGATTTGGAAATCCGGTTGAAATCCTTGCATGAACGAGTGCATAAAGGAAGCTATCGCCCTCGCCCTGCCCGAGGAGTGCTCATTCCAAAGGCAGATGGCAACGAACGGCCTCTTAGGAATAGTCCTGAAATAACTTCCGTATTTCACTCAGTTACGGGGACAGCTCTGTCATTCCATTTTGGCAAGAGTCTGTCGAACTGAATGGTCATCTTTTTCCTGAAGTTAGTTGCATATTTTCGGCCCGTTTTGAACACTTTGTCGATGATCCTGACTGTCACGGCAAGGCCTTTGCTTGTCTCTGTTTTACTCATGTAGTGCGCCGCTGTTTCGATGCTTTCCAGTGATACCCCCTTGCAGGCACGCTTCACATGGGGAAATAAACGATGCTCAATGGGGTTATATTTGGAACAGTACGGTGGGTAGTGTGCTATTCGGATTTTCAACCCCAAACGGTTCGATAGTGCCTGAAGGTCTTCCTTGAAGATGTACGTTGTCGCACTGTTACTGCCACCACCATCACACAGAATCAGCAATTCATCCTGATCGGGATAGTCCACTCTTCCCTGTTCATTCCACCATAGTTCGATGCTTTCGCAGGCAAATTCAGTCGTGTCATGACTCGCGTTAAGATGCAAGGAGGCTGTATGTTTGCCCAAGTCGTAAATACCATGGGGAATGACTTTGCCGTCACTAACGCTGGGAAAATCATGGTCATTAACGATAATGGGGTCTACCGAATCAACCACTCCCTCACGATAAAAATTACCCAGCAACTCTTTCTTTTTGGTATTGATACTGATCACTGGCTTGCCAGCATTAAGATACTCTTTTTTCAAATGGGTAATATTTTCAAATTGAGCGTTGCGATCAGCATTCTGTCCCATGGTACGCTTTTTCTGTGGTTTACGACGACGGTAGTCATTCTCGTGAAGCAAGCGGGAAACGATATTCTTACCTGCTGGAGTGCCCAGTTCACTAAGCTTACTCGAGATTTTACGTCGGGAAAGGTTCGTCCATTTCACGGCTTCCCGCATCGGGTCTCCAGCCGTGTGGTCGCGCGAAACCTGATGAAAGTTATCAACGATCTTTGGATTTTTTTCAATCAGAGATTTCCGTCCACCCCTTTTTTCTCTGACGGGCAGACTCCATCTGTTCTTCTGACTCCAGTTCAGAAACACCACGATTGATGGTCTTGGGATCTCAGTTCAATAACTGAGATATGAATGCGATACCACCATGTCCAAGTTTAACAGCTTCAACAGCGGCGTAACGTCTGCGATCACGCTCGTTGAGGGTGTTGTAGAAACGAATCATCTGAATAGCGACAGCTGGAGAATAATGGCTCAAGGTAATTTCCTGTACTTCGTATTGCTGTGGCTATTATCCCTAATCTGTAGCTTCAGGGGAAATCAGGAAGTTATTTCAGGACTATTCCTTAAGTCCGACAGGCTCCTGCGGGCCGATTATTCGCAGAAGCTTTCAAGCGCTGTCATCAGGTTTTTTACCTTGGTAACCGATTCGAGATATTCCTGATGACAGTCTGAGTCAGCGACAATGGCGCCTCCCCCCCAACAATGCAGTTTGTGATTCTGTGCGACAAGTGTTCGAATAGTAATGCTGCTATCCATCTTGTCATTACAGCTGATGTATCCGATAGCGCCGCAATAGACATTACGAGAGGTAGCTTCCAGTTCCCGGATAATTTCCATAGATCTGATTTTTGGTGCTCCCGTCACTGACCCTCCTGGAAAAGATCCTTCCATTAATTCCAGAATGCTGTGTTTCTCGCTGAGTTCGCCGGTTACCGTGCTGACCAGATGATGCACATTGGTATAGCTTTCTAGCTCAAACAGCCTTGGGACTCTGATACTACCAGGTTTGCAGACTTTACCCAGATCATTTCTCAGTAAGTCTACGATCATCAGGTTTTCAGAGCGGTCTTTCTCACTGGCCAGCAATTCTTCTGCATGCGCCAGATCTTCTTCCGGTGACTGTCCGCGAGGTCTGGTACCTTTAATGGGATGAGTTTCTACGTTGCGATTGGTTACTCTGATAAATCGCTCAGGAGAGTGGCTTAATACCGTAATGCCAGGGTGAGCAAGATAGGCTGAATAGGGGGCAGGGCTTACTTTTCTGAGATGCTTGTAGGCTTGCCAGCAATCGCCACTGTAACGACTGGTGAATTCCTGGGTCAGATTCACCTCGTAGGTATCACCTGCCAATATGTACTCTTGCACCTTGTTAAATGCTTCTTCATATTCTGTCTCACTGATGGTGGTCGAGAACTTTTCCTGAAGCTGGAATGTGGTGGTTCTTGCTCTAGTGGATTTTTTAATCCTGGCAAGCGTATTGTCTCGATCAATTTCAGGCATATCGGGATGGCTGAAAAAGATCGTTTTCTTTTGGTGGTGGTCACAAATGATGGCCCAGTGATAGAGCCCTACACTCATGAGCGGTGTCTCCAGCTGTCTGGGTTGAATCTTTTCAGGCTCGATCAGGCTGCACAGTTCATATCCCCAGAATCCCAGCGCCCCTCCAGTGAAAGGCAGTTCGGTATCGTCTACTTTTGTCATGGTGCCTAATAGGTCATCCAGAACCGTGAACGGGGACTGATTATTCTTCAGGTGGGTTTCACCGGTTACATGGTTTATGACTTTTATTGAATTTTTGTCGTCTACAGTGACCACGGCCCATGGGTTGGCAGTAATAATGTCATAACGATTGTGGGGTTCTTTTTTGAAAGAGGAAGAGCAGCTGTCCAGATAACACGCCCAGGGTTGCTCGCTAAAAGGTTCAAAATAGGGGCTGGAATCACTCAGGTAGTCCAGTTCAACGATGAATAGCTCTTTCATAAAAGGCATAAAAATCCTGGGTCAGATCAGACGCGCATTCTACCTTCAGAGTTCCACCGGCGCTACGGGCTTTTCTGGAGTTTTATTGCTGTTGGCAGGCCGTTGTCAACTGTCAGACAGACTATAAAAGGTGCGCTTTTATTCAGTTGAGTCCTGTATTCAGATCAATGAATGTTTGCATTTGTCAGATTGTTAACAATAATTTGTAAAAAGGGGCTGAATTAATGTATAAATGGCTCCAAACAAAAATATTGTAAACAATTTCTATGGCTGAAACGAACTCGACAAACGATGCTGTACGTGTCGGCACACAAGCACAGGAGGTGGCAGGCCTGCTGATCGGGGATATTATCTCAGGTCGTTTAAGTCAGGGCAGCCGAATCTCCGAGCCTGAGCTCTCGAGAAAATACGGAGTCGGGCGTGGCCCTCTTCGTGAGGCCATTTTAAAGCTTGAGGGAGCGGGCCTGGTGGTTCGAGCCCCCCATGTTGGCGCCCGGGTTGTCACTCTTACTCAAACCGAGTTGTCAGAAATCTTCGCAGTTCGAGAAGCACTTGAGGGAATGGCCGCTCGTCTGGCGGCTACTCGCATGTCTGATCAGCAATTACTGGATCTGGAGTCTTTGCTGAAAACACACGCCAGCCATATTCATGAGCACAGTGGTCAGTCCTACATAGATCAGGAAGGTGATCTGGATTTCCATTACCGTGTGATTAATGGTTCCTGCAATCAAAGGTTGATCCGATCACTCTGTGATGAGCTCTATCACCTGATTCAAATGTATCGAAAAACATCAGGACGTCGTGCTCGGCCTGAAGAAGCACTGGCTGAGCATCAAATGATTTTCAAGGCTCTCAAGGACCGGGATGGTGAATTAGCTGAAATGCTGATGCGCAGGCATATTTCGAGAGCCAGAAGAGAGATTGAACAGTTTATCGATTCCAATAACCAGCCCATGAGCTAGACATACTGTCCGTGCAGTACGCTCGAGATAATAAACAGCTGTGAGCGAATGAAATAATTTTTTGCCCCCACAGGGATAAAAAAATTTTCAAGATAAAAAGAGGAAGTGAAATGAGCGATAAAGATAACGCCCTAAATCGACTGATTGCCAAAGAAGGCATTGTGACCGCCCCGGGTGTATACGACGGAATCTCTGCTCGTCTGGGTGAAGAGGCCGGTTTTTCTGCTTTGTACGGCAGCGGTGGTGCAATAGCTCGAAGCACAGGTGTACCTGATATTGGACTGCTGACTCTGACAGAAGTAGTCGATCGTGTACGTCAAATCTGTGAGGCGACTTCACTTCCCGTTATTGCTGATGCTGATACTGGCTTCGGTAATGAGGTTAATGTTAAGCGCACGGTTGAATTATTCAAAAGCGCAGGTGTTTGTGGCTTCCATCTGGAAGATCAGGAGTTTCCAAAGCGCTGTGGTCACCTGGATGGGAAGTCCCTGGTGTCGACTGAAGAAATGTGCAAGAAAGTATCCGTCGCTGCCAAGTATGCAGGTAATGTAACCGTTATTGCTCGAACAGATGCTATCGCTGTAACCGGTTTTGACGATGCTATCGAACGAGCCAAGGCGTATGTTGAAGCGGGAGCAGACATGCTGTTCGTTGAAGCGCCACAATCGATTGAACAAATTGAAGAGATTGCCAAGCAGGCCCCAGGCCCGAAACTGATCAATATGTTCTACAGTGGCAAGACACCACTGGTGCCGACTGATGATCTGAAAGCGATGGGCTATCAGTTAATCATTATACCTTCAGATTTGCAGCGTGCAGCGGTGACAGCCATGCGAGAAGTGCTTGATGTCATAAAGCGTGACGGTAACAGTGGCGCTATTGCTGACGGCATGATGACCTTCCAGGAGCGTGAGCTGCTGGTTAAAACCAAAGAGTTTTTAAATCCATAAATGCAGAGGAGGTTGTCGTAAAGGCTTGAGCCCGGCAACCTCCAAACTGTTTAAACCATTGATCACCACAATGAGTTTTATCATCTACCTGACAAACTCATTCAATAAAAAGAACGGAGAACTATCATGGCAGAGAAGAAATTAAGTGGTGCTGGCCTGCGTGGTCAGTCAGCTGGCGAAACTGCACTGTGTACCGTTGGTAAAACCGGTTCAGGCCTGACCTATCGTGGCTTTGATATCAAGGAACTGGCAGACAAAGCTCAGTTTGAAGAAGTGGCGTATCTGTTGTTGTACGGCAAGCTGCCAAATCAGGCTGAACTGGATGCGTACAAGACTCGCCTCAAAGGTATGCGTGCGCTGCCAGATGCCCTGAAAGTGGTACTGGAACAGATTCCTGCCGATGCGCACCCAATGGACGTTATGCGTACCGGTTGCTCCATGTTGGGTAACCTGGAAACTGAAGCTGACTTCTCTGAGCAGTTGGACCACATTGATCGCCTGCTGGCCATTTTCCCGGGCATGATCAACTACTGGTACAACTTCAGTCACAAAGGTTTGCGTGTCAATGTAGAAACCGAAGCGGATTCCATTGCTGAACAGTTCCTGTGGACTCTGCATGACAAAAAGCCTGAGCCTCTGCACGTACAAGTAATGCACGCATCTCTGGTGTTGTACGCTGAGCATGAATTCAATGCTTCTACCTTCACCGGTCGTGTTTGTGCTTCCACTCTGTCTGACATTCACAGCTGTGTCACTGGTGCTATTGGCTCCCTGCGTGGACCTCTGCACGGTGGAGCGAACGAAGCAGCTATGGAGATGATCGAGAACTGGCGTTCTACTGATGAAGCCGAAGAAAAGATCATGGGCATGCTGGCTCGTAAGGACAAGATTATGGGCTTTGGTCACGCGATCTATCGTGAGTCTGATCCACGTAACGCTATTATTAAAGAGTGGTCCAAGAAACTGTCTGATCAGGTAGGTGATGAGTATCTGTACGCTGTTTCCGAGCGTGTTGAAGCTGTCATGTGGCGCGAAAAGAAGCTGTTCTGTAACGCTGACTTCTTCCACGCTTCAGCCTATAACTTCATGGATATTCCAACCAAACTGTTCACGCCGATCTTTGTATGTTCACGTGTATCTGGCTGGACTGCTCACGTCATGGAGCAGCGCGCTAATAATCGTATTATTCGTCCTTCTGCTGATTACACTGGCCCTGAAACGTCTGAGTGGGTAGCGATCGAAGATCGTCCATAAGGATGGAAGCCTGATTGTGAGGTCGGGCTGTAAGCAAAAAATACAATAAAAAAGAGATAGTCAGCAATGGTTGACTATCTTGCTATTACTTTTCGATGAGTTCCTGAAGTTATGAACACTGCACATCGCAAACCATTACCGGGCACCCAGCTGGATTATTTCGACACTCGTGCAGCCGTCGAAGCTATCCAGCCTGGTGCATACGCAACACTGCCGTACACTTCACGAGTACTGGCTGAACAGCTCGTCCGTCGCTGTAATCCTGAAACCCTGACAGACTCCCTGAAACAGATCATTGAGCGCAAGCGTGATCTGGATTTTCCCTGGTATCCTGCCCGTGTAGTGTGTCATGACATACTCGGTCAAACCGCTCTGGTAGATTTGGCTGGCCTGCGTGATGCTATTGCAGAGCAGGGCGGTGACCCTTCTGAAGTTAACCCAGTTGTTCCCACCCAGCTTATTGTTGATCATTCCCTGGCTGTTGAACACGGTGGCTCTGATTCAGAAGCTTTTGAAAAGAACCGTGCGATTGAAGATCGTCGTAATGAAGACCGATTCCACTTTATCGAGTGGACCAAAACTGCGTTTAAAAATGTTGACGTGATTCCGGCCGGTAACGGCATCATGCACCAGATCAACCTGGAGAAAATGTCTCCGGTGATTCAGGCTCGTGAAGGTATTGCGTACCCGGATACCTGCGTCGGTACAGACAGCCATACACCTCATGTAGATGCACTGGGTGTTATCGCCATTGGTGTAGGTGGTCTGGAAGCAGAAACCGTTATGCTGGGTCGCCCATCCATGATGCGTCTGCCGGATATCATTGGTGTTGAGCTGGTAGGCAAGCGTCAGCCTGGTATTACGGCCACTGATATTGTGTTGGCCATTACTGAGTTCCTGCGTAAAGAGCGGGTTGTTTCCTCTTATCTTGAATTCTTCGGAGACGGTGCTGCGGACCTGACTATTGGTGACCGTGCCACTATCTCTAATATGACGCCCGAGTTTGGTGCTTCTGCGGGTATGTTCTACATCGATGAACAAACCATCGATTACCTGAAGCTGACCGGGCGTGAGCCAGAGCAGGTTGCTCTGGTTGAAAACTATGCCAAGACAACAGGCCTCTGGGCTGAAGATCTGAAGGCTGCTGAATACGAGCGTGTCCTCAAGTTCGATCTGTCTACGGTGGTTCGTAACATGGCGGGGCCATCCAATCCCCATCGTCGTCTGCCTACTTCTGATCTGGCAGAGCGCGGCATTGCTGTGGATCTGGACAAAGCACAGGCAGAAGAGAAAGAAGGCCTGATGCCTGACGGTGCTGTTATTATTGCCGCCATCACCAGTTGTACCAACACCAGTAACCCACGAAATGTTGTGGCTGCAGGTCTTGTAGCCCGTAAAGCCAACGAGCTGGGGTTGGTTCGTAAGCCTTGGGTTAAGTCCTCTTTTGCTCCGGGTTCTAAAGTTGCCCGACTCTATCTTGAAGATTCTGGGCTGCTGCCTGAGCTGGAGAAGCTTGGTTTCGGTATCGTCGGCTACGCCTGTACTACTTGTAATGGTATGAGTGGTGCTCTGGATCCTGAAATCCAGAAAGAGCTGATTGAGCGCGATCTCTATTCAACAGCTGTGTTGTCCGGCAACCGTAACTTTGATGGTCGTATCCATCCTTATGCCAAGCAGGCTTTCCTGGCTTCGCCGCCTCTGGTCGTAGCTTATGCCATTGCGGGTACCATGCGCTTTGATATTGAAAAAGACGTGCTGGGTACTGACAAGGAAGGGAATGCGATCACCCTTAAAGATATCTGGCCAAGCGATGAAGAGATTGACGCTATCGTTGCTGAGAGTGTGAAGCCTGAGCAGTTCAACGAAGTGTACATCCCAATGTTTGATCTGGGTAAGTCCACGGAAGCAGAGAGTCCTCTGTACTACTGGCGTCCACAAAGTACTTACATACGTCGTCCTCCTTATTGGGAAGGTGCTCTGGCCGGTGAGCGCACGTTGAAAGGTATGCGTCCTCTGGCAGTGCTCGGTGACAACATCACCACTGACCATCTCTCGCCATCTAATGCGATTATGCTGGACAGTGCAGCAGGTGCCTATCTGCATAAGATGGGTCTTCCGGAAGAAGACTTTAACTCTTACGCAACACACCGTGGGGATCACCTGACTGCTCAGCGTGCTACCTTTGCCAACCCTAAACTGTTGAATGAAATGGTTCAGGAGAATGGGGAGATTGTTCAGGGTTCTCTGGCTCGTGTGGAACCCGAAGGCAAAGTGACTCGTATGTGGGAAGCCATTGAAACCTACATGAACCGTAAGCAGCCTCTGATCATTGTCGCCGGTGCGGATTATGGTCAGGGATCTTCTCGTGACTGGGCGGCAAAAGGTGTTCGTCTGGCCGGTGTTGAAGCGATTGTAGCCGAAGGCTTTGAGCGTATTCACCGTACTAACCTGGTCGGTATGGGGGTTCTGCCTCTTGAATTCAAGGAAGGCACCACCCGTAAGACTCTGGGTCTGGATGGTACTGAAACCTATGACGTAATTGGTGAGCGTACACCGCGAGCTACTCTGGCGCTGCTGATTCATCGTGCCAATGGTGAAACGCTGGAAGTGCCTGTGACCTGTCGTCTGGATACTGCAGAAGAAGTTTCTGTTTACGCGGCCGGTGGTGTACTGCAGCGGTTTGCCAAGGATTTTTTGGCTGAAGGTGTGGTTTAGATAACCACTTTTCCATATACTCCACAAAAAAAGCTTTCAAGAGGACGCCTTTTGGCGTCCCTAAAGTCAACCTTATGTGTTGCACAAAAAAGAGTGAAAAGGGGTAGGTATGAGAAAATGTATCACACTAAAAACATTCAATGACAGTGAGCTCATACTAAATAACGAAGAAAAAATTGCAGTACTCAAGTTTATTTTTAAATCAAAGCAGCATATTGTCGATCAACTAGCAATAAATAATCGGATGAGAAGCTTTGCTCAAGGGCTTTTACTTGAAGCCATAGATGCTTCCTATGCATTAGGTTTTGTTGATGTTCTCTTTAAATCTGTGACGCAGCCAAGTCTAACAATGAAAAAGGCTATGGATAAGTTTGCCAAAGAGTCTTTTAAGCATTGGTTCGGTCATGCAGTTGCAAGTGATCTATTAAAAGTTAAAATCTATGAAATCGTTAGAAGAGATTTAGAAAGAGCGTTTTCTAGTATTCTAATTATGCATCTTAATGGCACAGCGAGAAATAGGGGTATTTTCTCAGGGTTCATAACATACGACACTAATAAAGAAAATTCTATTATTTGGGGTTAGTATGAAAAAGGCTATCTTATTGGTGACATTAACCCCAATACTTATATTTGGATTTATTTTTACTTACATATCTTCGTTAAGCATTAATGAAAGGATCATTTGCTCAGTTGATAACAATGCATTTATAATTCCGAAGCCTTTATGCAAACTATATCTTTATAATTTTACAAGTAAAAATGATGCTAAAGAGCTTGACGAAACATATGGTCTTTCATATTTGTTTGGAACTGAAGACGAGTTTGAAAGGTATGAAATATTAGATATCTTTATAAGAAGTGGAGCTGATATAGATAAACCCTCAAATGTTGATGGATTAACCCCAATCAATGCCGCTATATTATTCTCCGATTACAAGTTGGTTGGTTATTTAATTGCTAGTGGAGCAAACCTGAATATAAAAGATATTCAAAATAATATGAATGCTTTTGAATATGTGATTTTTCTTATGGAAAAAGATTCAGGTCGAGACAGAGAGGAAATTATGAAATTGATTAGCGAGTATCGTTTAAAAGAATCATAACATATTGCATCTTGAGAGTCATAAGTTGGATAGGTTCAGGGTTGATTAATTGAATTCAGGAGTGGTTGGTTATAATGGATGTTGAAAAAAATATGAAAGCGACATTTGTCCCCCAGATCAAGGTGCCTGCTACCTATATTCGTGGTGGTACCAGTAAAGGGGTCTTCTTCAGTCTGGAAGATCTCCCTGAGCGCGCACAGGTTCCGGGCCAGGCCCGGGACAACCTGTTGCTGCGTGTGATTGGTAGCCCTGACCCCTATGGCAAACAGACCGATGGTATGGGTGGTGCGACTTCAAGCACCAGTAAAACCGTTATTTTGTCGAAAAGCAGTCAGCCAGATCATGATGTGGATTACCTGTTTGGTCAGGTCTCCATTGATAAGCCATTTGTGGACTGGAGCGGGAACTGTGGCAATCTGACCGCAGCAGTGGGTGCTTTTGCCATCAGCAAAGGTCTGGTGGATGCCAGTCGTGTGCCCGAAAATGGTATTTCTGTCGTACGCATCTGGCAGGCCAATATCAAAAAGACCATTGTTGCCCATGTACCTGTGACTAACGGCGAAGTTCAGGAAACCGGTGACTTTGAGCTGGACGGTGTGACCTTCCCGGCAGCAGAGGTTCAGGTTGAGTTTCTGGATCCTGCCGATGGTGATGGAGCTATGTTCCCTACCGGAAATCTGGTAGATGATCTTGAAGTCCCCGGTGTAGGTACGTTCAACGCCACCATGATTAATGCAGGCATTCCCACTATTTTCTTGAATGCTGAAGAAATTGGTTATAACGGTACCGAGCTTCAGGAAGCTATTAACGGTGATCCGGAAGCGCTGGCGAAGTTCGAAACGATTCGTGCTCACGGGGCGGTTCGAATGGGGCTGATTGAGCATATTGATGAAGCAGCCAAGCGACAGCATACTCCCAAGGTCGCATTTGTTGCCAAGCCAAAAGATTACCTTTCTTCAAGTGGCAAGCAAGTGACAACCAAAGATATCGATCTTCTGGTTCGTGCTCTTTCCATGGGCAAGCTTCACCATGCCATGATGGGAACCGCTGCAGTAGCCATTGGTACTGCAGCAGCTATTCCCGGAACACTGGTCAATCTGGCTGCGGGTGGGGGTGAGCGTAACGCTGTTCGCTTTGGCCATCCCTCAGGTACATTGAAAGTGGGTGCTGAAGCGAGGCAGGCTGATGGCGAGTGGTCTGTAACAAAAGCCATTATGAGCCGCAGTGCGAGGGTTCTTATGGAAGGCTGGGTAAGAGTGCCCGGGGATTCTTTCTAACACCTGCCCGTATTAATATTTTTCTCATCCCAAAGGCTGCAGGGTTCTCCTGCGGTCTTGCTTTAATCAACAGCGTCTTACTCTGAAGAATTCTCCTTAGTTTATGAAAAGGCTTATGGCTGTTTTGTCAGCGGCCGATAACCCTGATAGCTGGATTGCTAATAGGTCGGGGCATGAGACGTGTTCTTACAGGGGTTTTTCTGTGCATTTTTATTGTAAATAGTCATGGGGCGCAGAGAGGGGAGTTCTGTGTTGAAAACAACCTTTATGGCGTTTTCTACGCAGTCGTCAACTATATCAGCATTGGATTAACCGTTGAGAAGAATGGGCGCACTGTCTTTCCAGAGTCCGGTGAGCCTCATGAGTTAGGCTGGGGTAGTACCTGGTGTCGTCCTGTGAATCAGGGAGAAGAACTGGTCATTCATGAAGCTTCTTATTGGGGGAGCTGGAGCAGCAAAAAAACATTCTCAACGTCGCTGTTGAATGCCATTGATATAAGGCTGGAGCAAGCGGGTCGTTACGATGAAAATTATGGCATTAACCTGGTGTCGAGGCCTGCCGATACTCAGGGTATTCCAGACTCGTCTCGCTGGATGACAGATCTCTACACCAACCAATCCACGCCTTTAAATCAGATTTGTATGTTGGGTACACATAATGCGGGCAGCTATGCCATTTCATTGTTGTCAGCCCGGGATCCCGATATGGATAAACCGATTAAGGAGATCTTCGACAAGGTGGGCGTATTGTTAGCTTTGCCTATCAAGGAGGTAATGAAATGGTGGGGAATCACTCAGTCCATGACTGTCTATAACCAGCTGCTTTCAGGGGCGCGCTATCTTGATATTCGAGCCAGAAAGATTAATGGCAAGCTGGTGACAGCTCACGGTCTTGAAGGTGCATCAATGGCTTCAGTAGTGGCTGATTTGAAACGCTTTCTCGATGAAAGGCCTGGTGAAATTGTGATCTTTCATGTTCACGACTCCCATGGCATGACCCGAGCCGATGAAGAAGAGTTGTTCGCACTTATGGAAGCTAACTTTTCTGGGCGTCTGGCGCCAGAATCCCTTTCTCCGTCAACTGCGATCAGTGAGTTCCAGAATAATGGTTATCAGGTGGTTTTTGTCTCCGGCTTCTGGAGTCGAGGGTTTCCCAACTGGTCGAAATGGAGCGCTATCAGCAATCCCTGGCACGATCAAAACAAGCCTTATCCTCTGCTGGATGAAGTAGCTGGGGAGATAAAGCGAAGAAGTAACAGTCAGTTTCATGTTGCCCAGCTGATTCTGACGGCTGCAGAGAGTGACTTTAAAACCATGCTATTACCCGGATGGCCACAAAACCTGAGGCAGTTGGTCGCTACCATCCGATACCCGTCAGGACAGTTTCAATACATCAATAATTCAGCACAGTTATCAGGCCGAAGAGCCAATATCATCCTTCAGGATTTTCCGGAGGACGGTGATTTGTACAATGCCTGCATGAAGGAAAACATCAGGCGGCTGAGTTTCTGATTTACCTATCTCCAGGGAGGGAGAAAATGGTCAGGTTTATAGGAGTTGGCTTATTAGCAGGTGTTTGTCTGGTTACCTCCGCGTTTGCTCAGGAAAAAATTCAATATCGAATTGATCAGATACTGGGTGGTCTGGAAGATCGACAGTTGGCTGAGCAGATCGGGCAATACCGTCAGCAGATGATTACCGGTATCGAGGGTTGGTGCATGGAGCAGGCAGAATGTAAGCCAGAGCTTCTAAGTGTTAATGATCTTTCTGCATTTGCCACATTAATGAATAAAAATGATTCAGATATCCGACTCAAAATTCTGTTTGATCGTGTGTTGAATAAATTCAGAGACACTGAATGGGGCCGCAAAATTCTGAACCACCGGGAAATCTTCCTGGAAAATTTTAACCGATGGTGTTTAACCCGTTCGCTGGAGTGTTCTTCCGGTCGGTTATCAGAAGAGTTATTGGCCGACTATATGCATCAATGGAATCCGGCCAGTCAACCGTTGCAGTCTGCCGCTGCGCAAAGTGCCGATACCGGGCCTATATTGCCAGAGCCCTCCTGGAGCTGTTACGACTTTGTGAATGACGAGGATAATACGATTCGCTACGGCTGGCTTTACTGGCGTGATGTCAGGATATTTCTGAACCCTGTGAAGGCGAAAGAAAAGCAGGGTCCGCTGGTGTATTACTGGCATGGCTCCAATGAAGACTGGTCACAGATTTATCGTGTTTTAGGTCATTCTGTCATTGATGAAATTGTTCGTGAAGGCGGGATTGTCGTCGCGCCACATGCCGGTGCACCAGCTGCGTTACCCTGGTACATCATGAATCCTGCAACGACGGGTCTGGAAAATGATTATTTTCTGGCGGATCAAATTGCTGCCTGTGCAGAGCAGCTGTACGACATCGATGAAAAGCGGATCTACAGCATGGGGTTCAGTGCCGGAGGTATTCAGAGTGCAGCAATGGGCAGGCTGCGATCTAACTATATTGCAGCAATAGCCAGTTATTCAGGAGGGCAGTTACCCTGGTTTTCCCTTCTGTTCAGTCAGGCTCCTGATAACTATTACCGTGCCTACATCACTTATGGTACCCGGGGAGAAGATAAAGTCCCGCTGGTGGAGTTCGCTGATACCAGTGAGAGTCTGGTGGGATATCTGGATTGGCGTGGATTCCATGAAGTCATGGTTTGTGAACAGGCACGGGGTCATACCATGCCTTACCGATCCATGAGGCAGGGTTGGGAGTTTATTAAGAGTGCCCGTTATCAACGACTGACTTCTGAGCAGACAGCGGAATTCAAGAAAGCCAATATTAAGCGTAATGAAAAATATTGGTGCTATTGAGAGTACACTACTGACCTGATAATAATATGTCATGCCTCTGTAACCACCGACATTCACCACCTAACCTGATATTTTCCCGATATCTGCTATTTATCAGATAAGCCAACTTCAGGAAGCCGTATTATGCCTCCTATTCAGTACAGCACTCAGGTCATGGATCACCTCGGTTTGGTGGCGGGTATGTGTAAAGAGCTGGGGATCGCCGAGCATATAGACAGGCGCGCCCCAAAGGTGTCCGACGAATGGAACGTGTCTCATGGCGAGGCTGTTGTCGCCATGATCATCAACGGCCTTGGGTTTACAGGGCAATCCCTCCATATGTTTCCCCAGTTCTTCGACAATAAGCCCCTCGACAAACTGATCAGGGAAGAGATTAAA
>NZ_JOKH01000010.1:106922-125920 GCF_000722635.1 Endozoicomonas numazuensis
CTCGATCAGCGTTGCAAAGAGGTCATAAGGGTCAACAATCAGCAGATTAACACCTGTAACGACGAATATGACCGAAATCATGCTCCTGGAATCAATGAATGCAACCAGCAAAATAAAAAGACAGCCGAAATAAACCGGATTGTAAGCCACAGAAATAAAGTCAAGGCAGAACGAAAAAACCTGATGTTTGACTGGTGGCAGCGTTGCAGTGGCTGGAATTACCCATGCCCCAATGGTCGGGCTCGAATCTGCTACCCCTTTGATATCCCCAATCACGGTTGCTGGCAATGGGCCGTCACGGAGCAATTGTGGCTGGATGAACACGGCGGATGGAAGACAGAGTACAATACCTGGCAATCAGAAGTCAGTTATTGGAGCCAAGTCTGTGACCAACGACGTAATGCACTGAGTACCTGGAAATCCCGATGTCTGGGCTTGGAATCGTCAGCCTCAAAACAAAATGCCCAATGTCGTGACGAGAAAAGTGTCTCGCAGGCATTATTGAAAGACTGCCAGAGTCGATTAAGTGATCTTTCAAAACAGAAGACAGAGCTGAATGAAGAAAAAGCAGACCTGAATAAAGACTATGAAACTTATCTTCAAGAAAAAAGCGATCTCAGAGCGCGCATAGTAACAATGCATGAAGAGCTGGAAAGCATCCAGCCGGTAGCCGGTCACTGTCGTGCCGATAACTGTCTGAAGCTGGGTTTTCCACAGGCGGCGTTGGATGATTTTACCAATATTGCCGGTGAAGTCTATTTGGCTATGGCGGGGCCAGGAAAGTTAAAAACTGCTTTAAAGTGGACTGCATATAAATTTAATCCTAGTAAACTTGAAAAGCATTTCAATAAGCATCAGCATAAGTGGAAAAACGGAGAAATAACTTCACTCTCAGAATATCAGGCCAAAGCAGAAAAGTTGTTAAATTCAAATATTGGGGGCGATGTAAAAGGATTCACAAACAAAGACGGCTGGTTGTTTAAATATAATTCTCGTACCAATGAGTTTTCAGTTGCTAAACCTGACGGCACAATAGAGACTCTATTTAAGCCTGATCGAGGCATCAATTATTGGTATGATCAGGTTAAGAAATATGAATAGTAAAAGATATCAATGCTCATGCTGCAACTACCTTACTCTAAGCAGTAATTCTGATTCATCTTTTGATATTTGCCCAGTTTGTTATTGGGAAAATGATTGCATTCAAAATGAAAATCCTGATTATGAAGGTGGAGCCAATGATATTAGCTTAAATCAAGCTAAAGAAAATTATAAGAAATATGGTGCAAGTGATAAGCGTTTCTTAACGTATGTTAGACCGCCATCAGAAGAAGAAATTTCTATCATTAGTGCACAGAAATGACCCACAGATTTTACTGACGAGGCGATTTTAAAAAGATTGTAACTGCTCAGAATTCGTAGGCAGGAGTGCTCATAAGCTGAGCAGATTTTTCCCGCACCATGTCTGATAGCCGAGCAATCATTCCTTCCCCGGATATTCGATCCTTCAGATATCTGGAGAATGACACGCCATGCAACCTGCACGTCTTTTTCAGGCTTGCAAATGTATCCCGGCACTTTCGACCGAGAATGCTTCGAGTACCACCGCTGATCTTTCGCCGTTTTACATATTCTCTAATCTGCCGCTCACTCAGGTTGTTATGAAGAGGTAGCCACGGGTGCTCCAATATCAGCAACAACTTAAGTCTTCTCAGGTGCCGTACTTCCTCATGCAGAGATGAGTTCTCTGCGGTTAGTTTGCGAATCAGGGCATCTTGCTTCTCAACCTTGTTGAGTAGGTTGTTAACAAGGGATTTGAGTTCGCTGACTTCAGTTTCCAGAGCTGAGGTTTTGGATGGCTTCATAAGGTATGATTATGCCCGGTTCGAACAATCAAAGCATTGATCTCAATGAGTTGACTCGCCTACGAATTTTGAGCAGTTACGATTTGGGCAAGAGTGTCAGGGGTAGTCAAATGCCCGGAAAAACTGAGAGAAGAAAAGGCAGCTCTGTCTGTTTAGATCCCAGAGTTGGTATAGAGACCATTCAAACAGAGCTGAACAGAATTCATCCGATACAACGGCTTGCTCCGCCCATTTACTTCAGTCGTCGTTTCAGATGGGCAAGGTCCATGATTCGGGTCGATATTTCTTCTACCGAGTAATCAGTGCTGTTGATGTATGGGATGTGTTCTTTACGGTAGATTTGCTCAATAGTATGCACTTCAAGCTGGCATTGCTGACTGGATGAATAGCGTGAGTGAGGGCGTCTTTCATGGCGAATGCCAGCCAGCCGACCAGGATGAATAGTTAACCCAAACAGTTTTTCTCTGTGGGGCTGCAAAGGCTTGGGCAGCTTCAGAGGTTCATCAAGGTCTTCTTCGGTAATAGGGTAGTTAGCGGCGAAGATGCCAAATTGCAGGCCCAGATAGATGCATGATGGGGTTTTACCACTTCTGGAGGCGCCCAATAGAATAATGTCAGCCTTGTCATAATTTCTTGTTCTTGCACCATCATCATTATCCAATGCGAATTGAACGGCCTCTATACGTCGATGGTAGCTATGGCTATGAGTGGTGGAGCGCTTTTTACCCGTTCTATATAAGGGATGTTGTCCAAACTCATGTTCAAGGCCCGGCAGGAAAGTCTGGAAGAGGTCTATTATGAAAGCGCCGCTGGTATGGAGCATTTGACTGACTTCTTCGTTCAGTACTGTCATGAAGACGACAGGTCTTATTTGTTCAACTTTGTGAATGTTGTGAATCTTCTCTATCAAGTGAATCGTTTTTACAGTGGAATCGATATAAGGAAAGGTAACATGTTGAAACTCATAGCCTTCGAACTGCGCGAGCAAGCTTTGCCCAAAAGATTCTGCAGTGATTCCTGTACCGTCTGAGACGAAAAATACCGTTCTTTGCACTTTTTTTCCTTCGAGGTATTTCAATTTCTAACAAAATCTAACATAGTGTGCCTACCGAAACACGGAAGCGATAGATCGGATTGGCTCCGGTATATCAGATGGCTGTCACTATTACAAAAAAAGCCAAGAGCTTGGAGCCTGCCGGACTTAAGATTTCGACAATCTCCTGTGACAGTCACAAGCATACAAGCGCACCTGACAAACTAAAACAGCCATAAGCAGATAGAAAGAGCGGGGAATGCTGCTTTGAATAATTTTGTAGTTGGCCTGGAAACTCTGGGCATGGGCGACGTCGAAAAAGTCGGCGGAAAGAACGCTTCTCTGGGAGAAATGATCAGTGGCTTGAGCAAAGCGGGGGTAAAAGTACCCGGAGGCTTTGCAACAACTGCAGAGGCTTATCGGGATTTTCTTGATGCCAATGGGCTGTATCAAAGAATTCATGTACTGCTCGATGATCTGGATATTAATGACATCAGGGCGCTGACAACGGCGGGTGCTAAAATTCGTCGCTGGATTATGGAAGAGCCTTTCAGACCTGAACTGGAAGCGTCCATTGTCAAGGCATACCAGTTGCTTTCCGATGGTGGCGATGACCTGCCCGTGGCCGTTCGTTCTTCAGCAACAGCCGAAGACCTTCCCGATGCTTCTTTTGCTGGTCAGCAAGAAACCTTCCTGAATATTCGTGGCGCAGAAAATGTGCTGATTGCTGTTCGTGAAGTGTTTGCATCTCTGTTTAATGATCGTGCCATTGCATACCGTGTCCACCAAGGCTTTGATCACAGGGGGGTGGCTCTGTCTGCTGGTATTCAGAGAATGGTACGCAGTGAGACAGGTTCTTCCGGTGTTCTGTTCTCTCTGGATACTGAATCCGGTTTTGATCAGGCGGTCTTCATTACTTCTTCTTACGGCTTGGGTGAAACAGTCGTTCAGGGTGCCGTCAATCCAGATGAGTTTTACGTCTACAAGCCTGCGGTCACAGCAGGACGTCCGGGTATTCTGAGACGTACTCTGGGCAGCAAGGCGATCAAGATGGTATACGGTCGCACGGGTTCTACAGGTCGTTCAGTAGAAACCGTTGATGTGGATCTGGATGCCAGAGGGCAGTTCTCTATCAATGATGAGGATGTCACCGAACTATGCCGTCAGGCCATGGCCATTGAGGCACACTACGGCTGCCCAATGGATGTTGAGTGGGCAAAAGACGGTGATGATCAGCAGCTTTATATTGTTCAGGCACGTCCAGAAACGGTGCAAAGCCAGAGCAGTGGCAGAAAGCTGGAAAGCTACCTCCTGAAAGAAGCAGGTGAGCTGCTGGTGGAAGGGCGAAGCATTGGTCAAAAAATTGGTCAGGGTAAAGTTCGACTGGTTGAAGACCTTGATGAGATGGATCGGGTTCAGGAAGGGGATGTTCTGGTCACCGATATGACCGACCCTGATTGGGAGCCGGTGATGAAACGGGCTTCTGCCATTGTGACCAACCGGGGTGGCAGAACCTGTCATGCGGCAATCATTGCCCGTGAGCTTGGTATTCCGGCGGTAGTGGGTTGTGGCGATGCAACTCGCAGATTGAAAGAGGGCACAGAAGTCACTGTTTCTTGTGCCGAGGGTGATACCGGGTTTATCTATGCAGGCTTGCTGAACTTTGAGCACAAAGTGCGTGACCTGGATGTCATGCCTGAGCTGCCATTTAAGTTGATGATGAACGTGGGTAACCCTGATCGTGCTTTCAGTTTCTCCAGACTGCCTAATAAAGGGGTGGGCCTGGCAAGACTTGAGTTTATCATCAACAAGATGATTGGCGTCCACCCAAAAGCGCTGCTTAATTTTGACAAGCTACCCCCTGACGTGCAGCGTCAGGTCGGTGAGCGCATGTCGGGTTACAGCAGTCCTGTCGACTTTTATGTTGATAAGCTGGTGGAGGGGGTGTCTACGATTGCGGCTGCATTTGCACCGGAAAAAGTGATTGTTCGACTGTCTGACTTTAAGTCAAATGAGTACTTCAACCTGGTAGGGGGAAGTCTCTACGAGCCTCATGAAGAGAATCCCATGTTGGGTTTCAGGGGTGCTTCCCGCTATATCTCTGAAGACTTTCAGGATTGTTTTGAGTTGGAATGCCGGGCTATGAAGCGGGTCCGTGATGAAATGGGGCTGACCAATGTTGAGTTAATGGTGCCTTTTGTCAGAACGCCTGATGAAGCGGCCCAGGTCATCTCTATCATGGAGAAGTTTGGTCTGAAACGTGGTGAGAATGGTCTGCGAGTCATTATGATGTGCGAACTGCCTTCCAATGCATTGATGGCGGAAGACTTCCTTCAGTATTTTGATGGCTTCTCAATCGGTTCCAATGACATGACTCAGCTGACTCTGGGTCTGGATCGCGACTCTGGTTTGATTGCTCATCTCTTTGATGAGCGTAATCCAGCGATCAAGCAGTTGTTGTCCATGGCCATCCAGGCCTGCAGAAAGCAGGGCAAGTATGTCGGTATTTGCGGTCAGGGACCGAGTGATCATCCCGACTTTGCCAAATGGCTGATGGAAGAAGGTGTAGAGACCGTATCTCTGAATCCGGATTCTGTTCTGGAAACCTGGTTGTATCTCGCCGACAATTGATCGTATCAGAGCCCGCAATGTGGGCTCTATCATTTCTCTTTATATTCACTATTCACTTCCCTTGTCTTCTTCAGCGCCTTGATTCCTGTAGACTTTTTCTCACTCTCAATACGATGTGGTTACAAATTCCACAGCCAAAATAAATGAGGAGAAAAAGAATGACTCAGTTTACGACCCCCGATCTTTGTGATGAGTTTCCGGAGCAGGTCTCTGTTGTTGAGCCAGGCTTTCGGAGTTTTGGTGGTTTGGATGCCTTTTATGGTCAGGTCGTGACCTTAAAATGTTTTGAAGATAACTCTTTGGTTCGTGAGTGGGTAGGTCAGCCGGGGGAAGGAAAGGTGCTGGTCGTTGATGGTGGTGGCTCAATGCGCAGAGCTATGCTGGGCGACATGTTGGCCGAAAGCGCTGTCGAAAATGGTTGGGCGGGTATCATAATCTATGGCTGTATCAGGGATGTCGACATTATTGCCAGGTTGTCGCTGGGTGTTCAGGCATTAGGCAGTCACCCTATGAAGACAGAGAAAAAAGGGGTGGGTGAGAGTAATGTTCCAGTCACTTTTTATGGTGTTGATTTTGTCCCTGAGGGCTATGTTTATGCCGATAATAATGGGATTCTGTTCTCTCAGGAGCGCCTGATCTGAAGCTCGGCAGTAAATAATATTCTTATGCCTTTTCTCAGCGGATATTCCTGTTCAAAAAAACGTTAGGATGGCCGTTACCAAGGTGAAGGGAATCAACCAAGGTAGGGGTTATGAAAGGGATTATCTTTACTGAATTTATGGAAATGGTCGAAGACCGTTTTTCTGAAGAGGTAGTGGAAGAGATTATCGAGCTGGCCGACTTGCCATCAGGTGGTGCCTATACATCCCTTGGAACTTACTCCCATGCTGAGGTTTTAAATCTTGTTACGTGCTTGAGCCAGGTGAGTGGTGCGAAAGTTGAGGATCTGGTTCAGGCCTTTGGGGAATATTTGTTTGGTCGGTTTGCAGATGTTCATGCCGATTTTTTTGACAATGTATCAGGTTCACTGGACTTCATGATGAAGGTAGAGGATTACATTCATATTGAGGTGCAGAAGCTTTATCCCGAAGCAACTCCTCCCAAGTTGAGCTGTAACCGAATCGCAGACAATGAAATGATTCTTCATTATGCCTCACACAGGCCTTTTGCACCCTTGGCAAAAGGGTTGATTCAGGGGTGTGCCGGTTGGTTTAAAGAAACGATAGAAGTTTCTATGGATGCATTACCTGGTACTGGGCCGGGAACAGAAGCCCGCTTTCACCTGGTGAAAGTAGCCTGAGGTCACTGGTATGGATGCCGAAGCCTGGAAAAAACGTTATCAGCGGGAAAAGAAAGCTCGAAAAGTGGCTGAGCAGATCGCAGAAGATAAGACTCGTGAAATTTTTTTCCGTAACCAGGAGTTGACGGTTCTGGCTGAAAGCCTGGAAGAACAGGTTAAAGCACGTACTTCAGAACTGGAGCAGAAGCACCTTACTCTGAAAACCAACAGGGATGAACTCAGAAAAAAGCAGGCCATGTTGAAGGAGGTCAACAAGGCGCTGGAAGAAAAGGCAGTTGAACTGGAGAAAGTCAGCCAGTATAAATCAGAATTTCTTGCCAATATTTCCCATGAGTTGCGTACCCCACTCAATAGTTTGATGATTCTCGCAACACTTCTGTTGGAAAACTCCGAGGGTCATTTTACTGAGGATGATCTTCATTCAATTAGCATAATTTATAACAATGCCAATGAGTTACTGGAGATTATTGAAGATATTCTTGATATGTCCAAAGCAGAGGCTGGCGAACTCAGTGTTCACAGTGAAGACTTCAGACTCTCTGATATCTGGTTAAGCCTGAAAGATCAGTTTCATCCTCTGGCGAGGGAAAAGAATCTTAACTTCAGTATTGAGTGTGCTGATGACCTTCCTGGATGGGTGCATATTGATCGAAAGCGGCTTAAACAGGTTTTAAAAAACCTCATTTCCAATGCTTTCAAGTTCACTCCTGAGAAGGGGGTTGTGAAACTCAGAATTAGTAAGTCAGTTCATACCATGGAAGATCAATCGACTTCTGAAGGTTTGGAGTTCAAGGTCGTGGATACCGGTATCGGTATCCCTTTTGAGAAACAGGAAACGATATTTCAGATGTTCAAACAGGCAGATGGCAGTACCAGTCGGCAATACGGGGGGACGGGTCTGGGGCTTGCTATTTCACGCAACCTTGCCCAGTTAATGGGGGGTGACTTGTTTCTGAATAGTGAGGTTGATAAGGGATCAACATTTACACTGCAATTACCACCAGAAACCTTGATGACCGATGAGCCAGCGAGCCATCTGGATCACGAGGAAAATGAATTCTTCCTGGATGGAGGCGCGGAAACTGAGAAGTCGTTTAATAATGAAACGGTTCTGCTGGTGGATGATGACTTGCGAAACAGTTTTGCTCTTTCCTGTCTGTTGCAAAAGCAGGGGCTGAATGTGGTGTTGGCGGAAAATGGTAGCCAGGCATTAGAGATGTTAAATGACGACCTGGATGTGGATCTTGTGTTGATGGATCTAATGATGCCGACCATGGATGGTTATGAAGCATTAGGACAAATTCGTGGCCGAGTGAATTTAAGAATGCTGCCGGTCGTGATGTTGACAGCCAGTGCCGCTCCGGAAGATGAGAAAAAATGCAGAGCCGCAGGGGCAGATGATTATCTCTCTAAACCGGTTGAAACCAGCTTGTTGCTTGATCACCTGCAGCGCTGGCTGGCTCATTGATTAACAATGTGTGCATAGTTTTCGATATCTATATTTCCTCCAGACGCAATGATAACCGTTGTTTTCCCTCTGAATCTTTCTGGATGCTGTAAAAGGGCTGCAAGGCCTATGGCTCCACTGGGTTCCAGAATCAATTTCAAACTATGAGCTGCAAACCTGATGCTTCTGTTAATAAAGGCTTCGTCGACAGTCAGTCCGCTGACTTCTGAATGTTTGATGATGGCAAAATTGGCATGACCGGGGCTTAAAGCCTGGAGGGCGTCGCAGGAACTGGAGTGTTTTCCGTTTGCTCTGGCACTATGCCCTTCCTGAATTGACAGGTTCATACCGTTATATCCTTTCGGCTCAATAGCCAGAACCTGAGTGTTTGGGGAATAGTCCGTGTTAAAGACCATGCTGGAACCAGCAACCAGGCTGCCACCGCCGGTTGGGCAAAGCAGGAAGTGACAGGTTTCTCCCAGCTGTTCAAGTTGTTCGGAAATTTCAACGGCAACAGCGGATTGCCCCTGGATCAGAGTGTTATCGTCAAATGGGTGAAGCAGTGAGTAACCGTGTTGTTGGGAGAGTTGGGCCGCCTGTGCAGCTGCAGCTTCTTCTCTGGAAGGCTCGGATTCATAGCAGAGTCTGACTTCTGCACCATGAGCTCGGGCATTCTCTATCTTGTTACTGGGGGCGTCAGCTGGCATAACCAGGTGGACATCAATACCAAGGATTTCTCCTGCAGTGGCCAACCCTCGAGCAAAATTGCCTGAGGAATAAGCAATAACGCCCCGTGACTTTTCCTGTTCGGATAGCTGCAGCAGTCGATAGATAGCGCCTCTGAATTTAAAGGCGCCGGTTTTCTGCAGGGATTCTGCTTTCACAAACACATTGCCTTGTACTATGGCTCCCAGCTCTTCGCAGGGAATCAGGGGGGTGACTCGTGTGTAAGCCTGTTGACTTTGATAAATGTCCTTAAGCGTTTTCAGGTCAGGGATAGTTTGAAGGGTCGACATGGGGGTTCCGTATTGTACAGCTCAGTACAGGATAGACACTTCAGGGTAGGCTGTAGTTCCTTGTCTGCAGATTATCGAGATAGCAGTCTCTATACCCATTGGATTTCAAGATGCTACTAGGCGACAAGTGAGCGAAGCCCTGTGAGACTACAAATAGTAGGTGAAAGTAGTAGGTGAAAGTAGTAGGTGAAAGTAGTAGGTGAAAGTAGTAGGTGAAAGTAGTAGGTGAAAGTAGTAGGTGAAAGTAGTAGGTGAAAGTAGTAGGTGAAAGTAGTAGGTGAAAGTAGTAGGTGATCAGGGTGAGCGAACGCTGGCAACAACGTAGCATCTTGAAAGGCGATGGGTATATGTTTATCAGTCAGATTAAAACCAGTTATCACTTCCATTGGACACTCGCTAATGCGCTGTCTTTACTGTGATCTCCAAACATGCACAGACTCCTCTATAAACAACCCCGCTAGAACAATTAAACGGAACGCTGTTGCATTAATACTGTAATCGGGTCCGATTAGCTTGGGATCCACTCACACAATAAGAGAGATAAACGCGTTGCGCATCCCCTCATCTATGGTTGGCTTGCTTGCCTGCCTCTGCATCTTGGTTTTTCCATCACAACATCAAGGGGCAGATCGCATGGAGCAGATTCTCCAGCAATTTGAACGCGAGTTTCTACAGGACTATGACACCCCCCAGGACTTGGCCAGCTGGCAGGAGCGGCTGCGGTTTCTTGAAGAGGAACTGATCCCACTGTCACCGAAGCTGGAGGATGACTGGGTAGTAGAAGATTTTGTCAGTGAATGCCGGGAATCAATCAGAGAACTGCAGTTAAAGCTGCAGGCATCATCACAAGCCTCAACAGCCGATCCTCACTTTGAAGAGTCAGGTCATACCGGCGAATACGAGTTTGATTGTCAGTACAACGATGAACTCCACACTCTTCCAGGTGGGGTTATGGCTTTGGATCTGCATCCCGGTGATGCCAATGGCGTTAGCCATCACTGCCTATCCGTTGATTCCATCAGCAAAGCGGGCCTGATACTCAATAACCAGGTGAATACAAGATCTGATGTGCCCGGGCTCCCGACTAACGAGGTTCTCGGTCGGCACCCAACCAAAACCGTTGTGCTACACATGAATGCCCGGGGCTTGTTGAAATGGGAGGGACTCATTGAGGTGGCCGGGCAGGCTGCCCGGGTTGTTCTGATAACAAAAGGCTCATTGGTTTGCGATGGCTGCGGCACGGTTAATGCCGAGGCACTTGATATTCAGGTCAAAGGTGAGATGCATATTCTGGGAGAAGGCACTCTTCTAGATAAAAGCCTGAAACAACAAAGTCTCCGCGCGGAGACACTTCATCTCACCTCGCCATGGGTGTCCCCAGAGTTGAGATTAACACTCACAGGGGCGGGCTCGGTACTAACCGGCACCGGTAGCCTGGGTGCAGACAGTTTGATACTGAATGCGCCCAACGGCTGGATAGACTGGCACCAACCGATCCAGACTCACCAGGGTGACCTGCTTATCAAAACGCAGGGCAACCTGAGTCTCTCCCGGTTGCATGCTGCGAAAGGGTTGAGTTTGCACAGTGGAGGGACGGCAACACTGAGCCAGGCTTATGCAGGGGGCAAGCTCAGCATAACTGCTCTAGAGGGCATAGAACTCAAGGGACCTATTACCAGTGTCGGGCCTCTGGCCATGGATGCTCCCAGCGTTACTCAAGAAGGTGAGGTGCATGCCTTTCACGAACCCTGTCCGCTGGATCTGACTACCGAATCTTGGACACACAGAGGCCAGTTTTATCTGACCGGGACACCTTGGCTAGATGTTGATTGGCTCAATAACCAAGGTGGTCTCATCGACTGCCAGGGCAACATTACGCTAAGCCTGTCTGACTGGGACAACCAGAATGGAACACTGGGGGGTCAATGGCTGTACCTTTCCGTCCTGAAAAATCTCAATAGTAACAATGGACGAATAGAAGCCAGTCAGGGGCTGTCACTAATGGTTAAAGACCAGCTTTCACTTCAAAATGGTTTTCTTCTGGCCAACAGTTCACGACCGGTTCGAATGACAGCCAAGGGCAGACTCGATAACCGGCAAGCCGTGATCTCTGTCCAGGCGCCAGAGCTGCTCATTACAACATCGAATTTTGATAATACCGATGGGTTGGTTGAGCACCAAGGCGATTTAGTCCTGGTGGATACTACGCACTTTAAAAACAACAAGGGAAGACTGAACACACCGGGCACATTAAGGCTTCGGCTGCAGGATCTAATCCTTGGAAAGCACGATAACGTGATAGGAGAAAAACAGCTATCGCTCGTGGCGAAACACTGGATACGAGTGGTCAGTCCGTTCAATACACCGGGTGACCTCACGATGGAGGCAGCGAGTCTGAACGTTGCTCAATCCGCCGGTATCCATTCACAGGGAGCGACGTCCCTTGCTATTACAGAACACATTGAAAATAGAGGTTCGATTGAAAGTCATGATGATCTGACAATCGAAGCGCAAGAAGTAGTCAATCATCATCACATCAATAGCGACCGAGAGCTTTCCATTCATGCGCGACTGACCACAAATTCTCCTGGGGCAATGATCGCTTCAACTGGTAATCAGTGGCTTGCGACCCGGCTCGACAATACAGAAGCCACGGTATTCAGCGGTAGGGAGTTAGACGTTACCGATGTTGGAAGCAAAGGAAGAGGCCAGACTTGGCTGGACAACCAATCCGGTCGTATCGAAGCATTGGGGTCCGCCAGAATTGAGGTTGGCCTGATTCGAAATACCCAAGGTGAAGTCGTTTTTGACAGGTCATTGGTGACCGACACTTTGCACGGCCAATGTGACGACTGCAAAGGCCGCCACCGGGCTGGCTTCTTTACTCACCGCAAAGTGTGGCAGCGTACTCAGAAGTCACCGGGTACCATGCCTCAAATACTGTCAGGCAATAAACTCTCATTGAAGAGTCAAAGGTTGAAGTCAGAGGGCGGTTTGATCAGTGCCGGTACCGACTTATCCATTCGTTCTGATGATATTTCCCTGGACAGTAGCCATGCCTTACAGACAGTTCATGAAAAGCATTACCGTGGGAGTCGCTTAAGAAAGGGGGACTTTCAGCGGCTGTTCTATTGGGTTAACTACTACGGCACATTTGCTTCAATGACAGTGCCCAGCTACTTCTGGCCCTTGGATGCGGGCGGATCTTTCCAGTCTTCGATATCAACTCCTGACCGTCTATCACTTGCCGGTGAGAAGATTTTTGAGCAGGGCGCTCCACTACTGGCCACCACACTACAGGGTGGGCAATCCGTCGTTCTTAATGGCAGAACACTGGCAGCTGGGCTGTCACATCGTCCGGTGAAGCCGGAACGAGCCGGCTTAAGAGACTCACCTCAGTTCAACACTTTCCCTGTCCAAGCATTTGGTGGAGCTGCACAATATGGCTCTGGCCGACAGGCATGGACGCCGGCAGACCTTCCGGGATTACACCATTTTTTAAGCCCTGCACAGGACGGTCAACCCTGGCGTTTTGTCAGCATCACCCCAATGGCCCATGTCAGAGCCAACAGCCTGGTCCCTCTGAGTCTGCCATGGAACCCTTACCGGCGCCTGGCAGATGATGCCGGCGACCGTCTGTTGGTTCGTACCATGATCACCCACGCTACAGGCATGCGTTTTCTGGCACCGGATATTGACAGCGACGACGATCAGGTTCGACGATTGGTCAGTAATGCCCGGGACGAGTCGCAGCGTCTCGGACTAGCCCCGGCCATGCCGTTATCCGCTGAGCAGATCCAATCGCTTGAAAAAGACATTCTCTGGTATCAAACCCTGGAGCTTGACGGAGAAACCCTGCTTGCCCCAGCACTGTATCTCGCCAAAAGACCGGGTGGTGTGAACCTACTGGCCGGTAAAACTATGAACCTGGAACTGAGTTCAGTACAGGTTAGTCCATCCGCCAAGCTGGCTGCAGGCCAAGTGTTGAGCGTTAAATCAGAGCATTTCAAGAGCGAAGGACACTGACAGTCAGGAGACAATCTAGCCGTGACCAGCAGAACCAGCTTGAGTCAAAGTGGAGGGGTAATGATCGCTGGTGGCCAGCTGGGCATCGCCAGCCAATCCATCCACATCGATCACAAACCCTGGCATGAACGGCAGGGCTTAAGCCAGCAGGAAACAGCTACACCCACCTGGCTCACCGGCATTGAAGGCGTGACAATAGCAGGCAATGAGATTCTGCTGGAAGGGACCCAGATTCGAGGTGGCAGACTGGATATACGAGCCGGGCAACTGACAATGCGTCCGGTGGCTGCCTCACGAGAACAATCGCAATCGATCCGGCACGGCCAGAGCAGCGAACGCCATATCTCGCAACTACCCACCATCATAGAAACCAGTGGGCCGGTGGCCATCGAGTCCCTCAGTGCAGTCCTTCAGGCAATAGAAATCAGTGCTCCCGAGATCGATATTCAAGCCATGGAGTTGTCACTCCTGACAGCCTATGAAGAAAGTCATCGAGAATCCCATGTACGCAAGCGCAATACCTGGGGCACCTCCAAGCATTCTCATCAGCAATCCCACACTGTCACGGCTCTACCTGTAGTCCTGAAAAGTACGAATGGCAGTCGATTGACCGGTAAAGCCCGGTTGGTTCTGGAAGGTACCCGGGTACGGGGGCTGGCGATACTGAACAGCGATCAACCGGTGCAATTATTGGTCGCCAGTGACCAGGCCATGGAAGTTTCGGAGGCCAGTCAGAATAGCCTTCTTTGGACGTCCTCTCGGAAAAAAGGCCAGCGCCATACCACAGTGAGTCCGCCCGAGTTTGATCGCCTTGAACTAAGCGGGACTGCTCTGGTGCAGCTTGATCGGCAACTTCTAGGCAGTCGACCAGCATCGCTGAATCAGGCACTCATGACCCTGAGCGAGAATCCACGTTTGGCATGGCTGTCGAAGCTATCAGAACAGAACGACATTCAGTGGCAAGCGGTGGAAGCGGCCCATGAGCGTTGGGATCACAAATCTCAGGGGCTCACGTCACTGGGAGCGGCTCTGATTGCGGTGGCCGTTGGCAGTGTAACCGCAGGTTATGGCAGTGCCATGGCAGGTGGATTTGAAAGTGTCGCCGCCAGCGCGGCAATGGATGCTGGCTTTAGCGCACTGGTTAGTACTGCCTCAATCAGTCTGGTGAACAATCAAGGTGATATTGGACGGACTCTGGAGGATTTGGGCTCTAAAGAGCATCTGGAATCACTGGCTGTTGCCACAGTGACTGCAGTCATTACCCAGGGAGTATTCGATACAGGCTATCGAGCTGATCCGAGTGCACCGATCAATCAGCAACTCAAAGACGCCGTTGTCAGAACGACCACAAAAACGACCGTAAGTACGGTGATTGAAGGTGGTTCGATGATGGATCACTGGCTGGACAGCCTCAGCTATGAGGGACTGGAGCAGGTGATGGCCCAGGGTTACAGCCTGGCCGGGGATTACGCCCTGGAGCAGCAACGCAACGCCCTGGTGCGGGGTGACCGGGTCACTGCCCGGTTCTGGCAGGAAGGGGGTCTGCTGAAAGTGGGTCTGCACGGGGCGGTGGGGGCCCTGGCGGGGCAGGTCATGGCGGGTGAACCCTGGGCCGGAGCCCTGGCGGGAGCGGCCTCGGAAGCCGTCAGCGGGATCAAACCCGACGCCCACCAAAAACTCCAGGAACTGGCGGCGACGATGGTCGGGACGGTGGCAGCGCACCTGGCGGGAGCGGACCCCAACCTGGGGGCACGAGTGGGTCAGGCGGGGCATTGGTATAACCGGGAACTGCACCGGGAGGAGGCTGAGAAACTCCAAAAATTGATGCAAGACTCGGATGAAGAGCAACAGGCCCGCTGGCTGGCGGCGGCCTGTGCCCGGGCGCATTGCGCCCAGAGCATTCCCAAAGATCACCCGGCCTACCCTGCTTTTGCGGCAATGGAGCAGGCCGGGCACACTTACACGGAAGAGCTGGACGCGCTGGACGCCGCTGGCTTTGAAGCCTATACAACTCGGGACCGGATCGAAGACGGGCTGAGTCAGTACGACGAAGGCCTCCAGCGGTTTATCGGACTGACCCGAATGCTATCAGGGGCCGGTATTGTCGCTGGCAGTTGGTTGACTGGAGCCAGTGTCTGCACCGCTACAGTTGGCGTGGGTTGTGGGGCGGGGCTGGCCCTGGCGGCCACTGGCAGCACCCTGGGCCTGGCAGAAGCGCAACAGGGCGCTGAAGAATGGAACCACCCGAACCGGGAAGACCCGGCCCAGCGAGTGGCTGACTCTTTTGATCCCGACACCCATCCAGGGGAACGCAGTTTGGTGAAGGAACGGGGGCGCGCATTGGCCTGGGTGATGGGTGAGAACCTGGCGGCCGGGGTGGTGATGAAGCTGGGGTTGAAACTGGCGAAAGCAACGGAAGTGCCGGAGCCGAAGGCCGGGTAGAGTCAGGCGGACAGCGAACAGACGGAAGGCCCACGCAGAAGGCTGGTTGTCGTTAAGAAGGAAAAGGTAGAAACCCCCACTGGCACTCAGGGGACTGGAGCTTACGGGCATACCACCTTACATGATGATATTCTTGAACAGGCCAGACAGGGGCGTACGACTGAATTACCGGCATTGAGCCCTATTTGGCATCGCAACGATGGGGTGCTGGGAGAGCAGCTGGTGCAGCAACTTTCAAGGGAGCTGGGTCTGGACGTCAAAGTACTGCAAAACAACTCGAAACATGGCGTAGACTTGTACCATTACGATCCGGTGAAGAATGAATACATGGTGATTGAGGTGAAAAGTTCATGGGCAGGAAACTATAGATTGTCCAAGGATCAGCAGAAAGGCCCAAAAGCCTATTTAAGTGCTCAAGCCGACAAAGCAGCAGGAGGCCAAGGCTTCTGGGACCCCAAAAATACGCCGCCGGGGATTAAGGCAGATGGTGAAGAAGTTGTGGACAGGATCAGGGGTATATATGGAGCACCGGCCACTGTCAGAGGCATAAAAATGGAAGTGGCTATTCCCAAAACCAGTGAGTCTGGAATTCCCAGCCTGACACTCAAGGAGTGGCGCTAATGGAACGCTTGGGTGTATATAAACAGTGGAAGCACAAACGCTTGGTCAAAGAGCTCGAAAAACGGATTTTCGTGGAAGGTGCAGAGGACGATCTGCCAAGATACAAATCCAAAATAGAAGGTTATTTGTCAGGAAAGTTAAACCTTTGTGATTTCGATATATACCTCACCGGCTTGTACCACCTTCGCCACGCTGCGCACAAGTCACTAACGGAAGGCAAGCCGGACTTGGATCGTCTGTCGCTGGCCGTGATGTACTGGCTGCGGAGCCAACAGTTTTATCTAGCAGTTCAGGACCGGTATTTTGCGGAACAGCAGAACGACTCCATTGCCTTTCGTAAATCAACGGAAGCATTAGCGATGATATTGTCACTGGGTTGGGTTACACCGTCACTAGAGTTTGGCAAACATATTATTAAAGCAATTAAATCTGGATACTATACCGATTCTGATCCTGACTTTAGAAACCGCGCCAACTGGTTTTATATCAAGCTATTTGCAGACTGGCAGGGTATGGAGACTAAGTTTGAACCGGAAAGATATCCTGCCCCTTTATACGATGAGTTATTGCGACAGTGGCGGGAACCGAATTCTAATCAGTTAAACGATTTATTGTTGGCTGTTTGTGACCAGCATACCCATGAATGTTTTGAGCGTAGTAACAGTATCACCAAGCAAAAAGATTTTGGTCACGATTCTTTCTTTGGATGGCCTGTAGAGGTTCTTATGGTGTTCCGTTTGCGGGAGGATATTGGTCTGGAGAATCCGGAGCTGGATCATCCCCTGATGCAGACCGGGCTTGCTCCATACTTGGTAGAGGTGCCCGTGGTCACAGATGAGCTGCTGGACAGGGTGACAGAGAAAGCCTGTCAGGAATACCCGGAACTCCAATATAAAATACACAACATGCCAGGGTGAGCTATCACGCCACTTAGGATTTGTCCCAAAATAACTTCCTTATTCAAATCTGCTCAAAATCCGTTCGGGCTGAGCTTGTTGAAGCCCAATGCCATAGCCCTTCGACAAGCTCAGGGCGAACGGAATCCGGGTGAAAATCGGGAAGTTATTTACGGACTATTCCTTAGTCAGAGCCTGTAATTCAAATTGTGTAAACGCTTGGGCTCTCCGCCCCTTTTGTTTTTGACTTCATATTGCCTCAACTCATTCTCTCCCAAGGAATACATCGTATCCCATCGTGTCGGGCCCTGGCCTGCAAAAAGGAATGTGAGTCCGCCCGAGTTTGATCGCCTTGAATTAACCGGAGCTGCTCTGGTGCAGCTTGCCTCGTTCCCACGCTCCGCGTGGGAATGCATACGTGTGCCGAGCATGTCACACAGCTTGGGGGTGAAAGTCCCCTGTCCAGCCAGATGAGGGCGAAGGACTAGCGAAGCACAAGGTTTGTATCGTGAGGTGCAGGCTGAAGGCAGTGTGGAGCAAAACCGCGAGCCGACGAACAGAAATCAGATATGAGGCTGTCTGCGTGAGGACGAGTCAGCGTATGATGACGAAGTCCATACTCATCCGGACACTCAGGCAGTAGATCTGGCGGTTGTGCGGCGAAGGCGGTGTGACTTACCTCGGGAGGTCTGTGTGGTGTCTGATATTTCGGACTGAGGCTATCGTAAGGTGGTCTGATCGCCATACAGAAGTCAGCAGACGGCATAGTAGCTGGCGAATGTCAGTGAAGGCCTGAACGGTACAGAGTGGTGAATAGTTTCTGTTATTCGATACACCGGACGCAGACAAATCCAGCAAACACTGGAACTCATGCCAAGTGGTCACGGCGGAACCGGAGGCTGCGACGTTATGAGGGCTGAGGTTGTGTCGGCATCACAGGATTACGAAAGCCCGGCAAGCGATACAGGCTTGATGGCACGTATCGCCCACCCCAATAATCTGAAGAAAGCCTTTCAGCGAGTAAAACGCAACAAAGGAGCGGCAGGCATTGACCGCATGACAGTGGAAGACCTGTTCACGTATTTACAAGGGCATGGTCGTCAACTGAGGCAGTGTTTGAGCAGAGGGTTGTGGAAACCCACTCCAGTAAGAAGAGTTCTGATTCCCAAGCCGGACGGAGGAGAGCGAAAGTTGGGTATACCAACAGCTCTTGATCGAATGGTGCAGCAGGCAATACAACAAGTATTGCAGGCAGAGTGGGAGCCAAGGTTCTCGGCTTACAGCTACGGATTTAGGCCCTATAGGTCTGCACATCAGGCTATCAGTCAGGCTCAGTTGTATATGAAGGATGGTTACAACTGGGTGGTGGATATTGATTTGTCGAAGTTTTTCGACCGGGTCAACCATGATCGACTGATGGCAAAGTTGGCAGAGCATATAGAGGACAAGGATGTATTGCGTTTGATTCGTCGATTCCTGAAGTCCGGAGTGATGGAAAACGGGCTGGTAAAACCGCAAGCGGAGGGTGTGCCACAGGGAGGTCCCCTGTCTCCTGTACTTTCAAACATAGTATTGGACGAACTTGACAGAACGCTCGAAAATCGAGGTCTGCGATTTGTTCGGTACGCTGACGACTGTCGTGTGTTTGTTAAAAGTAAGAAGGCAGGGGAAAGGGTGATGGCCAGTCTGGTCAAGCTGATCGAGGGTAAAATGAAACTGAA
>NZ_JOKH01000010.1:126942-176602 GCF_000722635.1 Endozoicomonas numazuensis
TGGAAGGACTCAACAGGTACTTGCAGGGATGGAAGAACTACTTCCGAGAAGTAGAAACCCGCACAGAGTTTGAACACTTTGACTGTTGGATAAGAAGGCGGTTGCGAAGTCTGCTCTGGTATCAATGGAAGAGAAGCCCAAAGCGGTACAAGGAACTGCGAAAGCAGGGAATCAGTGACAAACTGACAAGGCAAACGGTAGCTTCAGGAAAAGGACATTGGCGAGTGAGCCGGAGTCCTGCGTTACACATGGCGCTACCCAATAGTTGGTTTGATAAGTTAGGTTTAATCAGATTGTTGGCCGCTTAACTGGCCGAAACGCCCAGTACGGACCCGTATGCTGGGTGTTGTGGGAGGAGCGTAGCCGTGAGGCTACGCCCTATCCCGATGTGTGCCGAGCATGTCACACAGCTCGGGGGTGAAAGTCCCCTGTCCAGCCAGATGAGGGCGAAGGACTAGCGAAGCACAAGGTTTGTATCGTGAGATGCAGGCTGAAGGCAGTGTGGAGCAAAACCGCGAGCCGACGAACAGAAACCAGATATGAGGCTGTCTGCGTGAGGACGAGTCAGCGTATGATGACGAAGTCCATACTCATCCGGACACTCAGGCAGTAGATCTGGCGGTTGTGCGGCGAAGGCGGTGTGACTTACCTCGGGAGGTCTGTGTGGTGTCTGATATTTCGGACTGAGGCTATCGTAAGGTGGCCTGATCGCCATACAGAAGTCAGCAGACGGCATAGTAGCTGGCGAATGTCAGTGAAGGCCTGAACGGTACAGAGTGGTGAATAGTTTCTGTTATTCGATACACCGGACGCAGACAAATCCAGCAAACACTGGAACTCATGCCAAGTGGTCACGGCGGAACCGGAGGCTGCGACGTTATGAGGGCTGAGGTTGTGTCGGCATCACAGGATTACGAAAGCCCGACAAGCGATGCAAGCCTGATGGCACGCATCGCTCATCTCAATAACCTGAAGAAGGTTTGATCAGGTTGTTGGTCGCTTAACTGGCCGAAACGCCCAGTACGGACCCGTATGCTGTGGTGTTGTGGGAGGAGCGTAGCCGTGAGGCTACGCCCTATCCCGATCACCCCTGAAAGTTAGTCACTATAGCTTGAGATAACGTATGGGTTCCCACGCAGGAGTATGGGAACCAAGGCCGAAACTGCTATTTTTGAACCATGCCTGAATATGTGTGAAGACACTGGTCTATCGGGAGCCGGATGCGGTAGTTCCGCACGTCCGGTTCTGAGGAGGGGCCTGCTTGGGTCACTGGGCAGGTCTACTCACCCTAAACCCCGTTACTGGTTGTTGGTCTAACATGTGCTGGATGTATTTGTATTCGATTGAGGAGAGGTCTTTGTGAAGTTGCGGTGGGTACTTTTTTTGGGTTCTCTGGTGCTGGGTCAGGTTGTGTTGGCTGCGCAGGAGAAGAAGGGTGAGCCTTATCGGCCGGCACATTCTGAGAAATGTGCTGAAGCGGGTTCTTACGAAATTCCGTGTGGAAACTTCATCTTGGCCAGTGTGTTGCTCTCAAAGCAGTATGACACAGTATCAAAGGCGGATGATGTGCGTGCGTCTTTTAGTGTTGCTACGCACCCGGGTGATCATCCGTTTCTAAGTCGCTTATCCAGGCGTTTGGGTTTTGAGGGTGTAGGGGAGGAGTCTCCTGAGAATCAGGTCGTGTTTAAGTGGGTTGAGATGTCTGAGGGCGACAGGGCTGCCCTGGCCGAGAAGTTCAGTCGGCAGGCAAGCGATCAGAAGGGAATTCCGTTGACGGTAAGTTATCTTACTCGTTGCCTGGACTACTGGACGGACAAAGATGCCATTCATGATCAAAGGAGAGAGGATCCCACATTTGCTCAGGTGGCGGCACTTTGTGTGGCTGACAGCGGTTTGCTTGCGACTTCGAATTGAATTTAAAAAATTTGGCATGGTTCAAAAACCCCGTTTTTTAGTGAACACTTTCCAATTTTCCAGGGACGGGGTAGAAAGTACTGAAGCCCTTATCTCTTGGAGGTTCGAACGATGCAATTGATGTCTGCCTTGGCAGTCACGTATGCATTCCCACGCGGGAGCGTAGGAACGAGCCAATTTGGTGGGGGAAGTGGGTGTGGGGCATGAAACAGCTCTCGATTTCACAAATTGATAAGAGCTGTTTCAAGGTTTAAAAAAGTGGGAAAACTACAAAATTTCCCACTGTCAGGTGCCAACCGATAAGAGGGGGTTATCGGTTTTTCTGAATTACGTGTGTGATGTGGTCAAAGTACCCTGTGCCTACCTCTTTCTGGGGGCATACAAAGGTATAACCTCGTTCATACGCAGCCTGTTCGGGTTGCTGAACCATTTCTGCGTAATGTTTCATGCCTTGTCCCTGGCTGTAGTGATAGGCCAGATCGAACATGTTGTGCCACATGCTATGAATGCCTGCCAGCGTGATGAACTGGAATTTGTAGCCCATATCACTCAGTTCATCCTGGAATCGGGCGATGGTTTTGTCGTCCATGTTCTTTTTCCAGTTAAAGGATGAAGAGCAGTTGTACGCCAGTAACTGGTCTGGGTGTTCGGAGCGAATAGCCTGGGCAAAGGTTCTGGCCTCATCCAGGTCTGGTGTTGCTGATTCGTACCAGAGCAGGTCGGCAAAAGGTGCATAAGCCATACCTCTTGCAATAGCCTGCTCAATACCTTTGCGGGTACGGTAGAAACCTTCTTTGGTTCTCTCTCCGGTCATAAAGGGTCTGTCGTAGTCATCAATATCCGAGGTAATTAAATCGGCAGTACTGGCATCTGTTCTTGCCATCAATAATGTGGGGACCCCTGCCACGTCGGCCGCCAGTCGAGCAGAAATCAATTTGTCGACAGCTTCCTGGGTAGGTACAAGAACTTTACCGCCCATGTGGCCGCACTTTTTGACAGAAGCCAGCTGATCTTCAAAATGAATGCCTGCAGCGCCAGCTTCGATCATGCTTTTCATCAGTTCATAAGTGTTACGAACACCACCAAAGCCATCTTCACCGTCGGCGATAATAGGGGCAAACATGTCTGTGTAACCTTCATCGCCGGGACCCATACCGTTTTTCCATTGAATCTGGTCGGCTCTCATGAAGCTATTGTTCATTCTTTCTATTAATGCTGGAACAGAGTCTACCGGGTAAAGTGATTGGTCCGGATACATAGAGCTGGCTGAGTTATTGTCAGCGGCTACTTGCCAGCCTGACAGGTACACCGCTTCCAGTCCGGCTTTTACTTGTTGCAGAGCCTGGCCACCTGTGAGTGCGCCAAGGCTGTTTACGTACCCCTTGCGAGACTGATTTTCGTAGAGTAATGCCCAGAGCTTGTCTGCTCCCATCTGTGCAAAGGTATTTTCTACCTTGATGGAACCGCGCAGACGAACGACATCCTCAGCTTTGTAGGTGCGTTTTACATTGGCCCAACGAGGATTTTCTGACCAGTCCTGTTCAATGCGGGCAATTTCTTCAGCGCGATTATAAGTAGACATTGTATCGCCTCTCCTGAAATTCAAACGGTTGTTTGTCAAGGCAGTTTCAATCTATAACAAAAGATAACAAGCCTGATAATTTATTATCTTTATGATGGTTATTTCGAAGATGAATCTCATTCTCTTTGACTGAAGTGTGAAATAATCAAACACCTGTTTGATTTGGGTTCTGCTTATCTCTATTCTTGGGTTTCTAGCGACCCGCTTCAGGACGTGAATAAAAATATGAACTTGGCTCGTGTTGATCTGAACCTGCTGGTTTATCTGGACGTGCTTCTGCGAGAAAGAAGCGTTACAAAAGCTGCTGAGCAGTTGGGTATTACCCAGCCTGCCATGAGTAACGGATTGAAAAGGCTCAGGAGTTTGTTTAATGATCCTCTGCTGGTGAGGACCAGTGAAGGTATGTCCCCTACTGAAAGAGCATTGGCCCTGAAACCTCAGATTGCTGATGCTCTGAAGCTGCTCGAACAGGCAGTCCTGCCCAGAGATGCCTTTAATCCGGGAGAGAGTTCCCGGGTGTTTCGCGTTATGGCCAGTGACTACTCAGAGTCGACCTTGATTCCTCTGGTGTTGAAACGATTAAGGGCTGAAGCGCCAGGTATCACACTGGATATCCTTACCCCTAGTGATGTGACTTTTCATGATGTTGAACACGGTCGTGTTGATATGGCGATCAACCGTTTCAGGAATATGCCTCAGTCCTTTCATCAATCATTAATCTGGGAAGACTCTTTTTCCTGTGTTCTGAGTCGGGATAATCCTATTATTGAAAACTTCACATTGGAGAACTACCTGTCAGCTCAACATATATGGGCCAGTAAAACAGGTATGGGAGTGGGGGTAGGTATTGACCCGAAAGATGTTCAGCAGTTGGGTTGGGTTGATGAAGCGCTGTCTGCTCTCGGTTGTAAGCGAGAGATAAGGGTGTTGACCCGGCACTATCAGGTAGCCATGCTACTGTCCTCACAGAATGATTTGATAGCAACACTTCCCAGCCGGCTGGCTGAACAGCATCAGCATCGAGAACAGTTGGTGGTATTACCGCCTCCTTTTGAAATTAAGCCTATCCAGTTACGTATGGCCTGGAGCCCACTGCTGCATCATGATGCAGGGCATAACTGGCTCAGGCAGGTAATAAAAGCAGAGGCGTCTGTTTAGTTGTCCATTCGGTTAGCTGTGCCTGTATGATAATGGGTGTTATCTTGTGTGAAAATGGTTGTGAAAGGGTGTAGAAAATAGTGTTCACAAATGTTAATCTCTGGTTGTACTTGAGCGATAACGCATAGCCTGGTGCTCTGCCTGTTTGTCGATGTTTAGCAGTCTTGGTCATACCCATACAAGATCCACCGGAAGGTAGAATAAAAATGAACTGGTTAACACAACTGAACACAGAACATACTTTGTACGAAGTAGCTGAAGAATGTATTGAGAACATGTCTGAAAGCTACTACATGCTTATTGCTGAGCAGAAGCAGGAATCTCATCCGGACGATTGAGATACAGAGTTCTAGAAAGCCGCCATTGTGCGGCTTTTTTTATGCATAAATTCTGTGAATGTTTGTTATTTATTCAGAGAATGTCGTATATAAGTGAGTTGAATTGGTCATCCATTTCCGGTTCAAAGAGAATAGTGTCAGTCTTGAACCGCCTTTTCATCCTTTCGAAGACTGGTGGTTTGTTCCAAGAATAACAGCGTATAGAAGGAAGGCACATGGCTGATCGTATCCAGATCGGAGGTTTGCAGATTGCAGCCCCTATCCATAATCTGTTAGTTGAAGCTATTGAGGGCATTGGAGTGACTCCAGAAGCTTTCTGGTCAGGCTTTGAGCGTGTTCTGGATGAGTGCGTTGTTGAGAACAGAGCTTTGCTGGAGAGGCGAGAAGCTCTGCAAGGTCGAATTGATCAGTGGCATAAAGAGCATAAGCAACAGCCCCGTGATCCTTCTGCCTATAAACAGTTCCTGTTTGAGATTGGTTACCTGCAGCCTGAAGGGGAAGACTTTCAGATCACGACAGAGAATGTTGATACTGAGATCGCATCCCAGGCTGGGCCGCAGCTGGTTGTCCCGGTAATGAATGCCCGCTTTGCTTTGAATGCAGCAAATGCCCGCTGGGGAAGCCTTTACGATGCTCTGTATGGTACCGATGCTATTTCGGAAAGTGATGGAGCTGAGCGTGGTAAGGGCTATAACCCTGTTCGAGGTCAAAAAGTCATCGCATTTGGCAAGGCGTTGCTCAACCAGGCAGCTCCTCTGGTGAAGGGTAATCATTCCAAGGTAACAGGGTATGCTGTCAAAGAGGGGAAGCTGGCTCTCTCTCTGGAAGACGGTAGCGTTACTGCTCTGGCTCAATCTGAAAAGTTTGTGGGATATACCGGCAATGAAAATGATCCTGCTGCTGTCCTGATCAAAAATAATGGGCTGCATATTGAGATTCAAATTGACCGTAAGTCACCTATTGGTAAGACCGATTCGGCAGGGGTGAAAGATCTGGTTGTAGAAGCTGCCCTGACAACCATTATGGATTGTGAGGATTCCGTGGCAGCTGTAGATGCAGAAGATAAAGCGCTGGTTTATCAAAATTGGCTCGGTTTAATGAAAGCTGATTTGCAGGAAACTTTCACTAAGGGTGATAAAACCTTAACCCGTCAGCTGGTGGCTGATCGCAGTTACACATCTCCTGCAGGTAGAGAGTTTTCATTACATGGCCGCAGTCTTATGTTTGTTCGAAATGTCGGTCACCTGATGACAACAGATGCAGTTCTGGATCGTGAGGGGAATGAAATTCCGGAAGGTATTATGGATGGTATGTTTACTTCCATGATCGCCATGCACGACCTGAAAAAGCAGGAAGGTCTCAGAAACTCCCGCACCGGCAGTGTTTATATTGTTAAGCCAAAAATGCATGGGCCGGAAGAGGTGATTTTCACCGATAAGTTGTTTGGCAGGATTGAAGATGTTCTGGGTCTTGAGCGAAATACCTTGAAGGTAGGCATAATGGACGAGGAGCGTCGTACTTCTGTCAACCTCAAAGCCTGTATCCGAGCTGCCAGAGATCGTGTGGTCTTTATTAATACAGGCTTTCTTGATCGTACCGGTGACGAAATACACACCAGTATGGAAGCCGGTCCAATGATTCCAAAAGGTGAAATGAAGCAGTCTGCCTGGATCCATGCCTATGAAGATCAGAATGTTGAGGTGGGTCTTGATTGTGGTCTGGCCGGTCGTGCTCAGATTGGTAAAGGTATGTGGGCGATGCCGGATGAAATGGCCAAGATGCTGGCGACTAAAATCGGTCATCCACAGTCCGGAGCAAATACAGCGTGGGTGCCTTCGCCGAATGCTGCAACGTTGCACACTACTCATTATCATTCCGTAAGCGTAACCGAAGTTCAGGAGTCTGTAGCTGAGCGTCAGAGAGCCAGTCTGGATGATCTTTTGAGTATTCCCCTTCTTGAGAATGCAGGGCTGCAAGATGTCTCTTCGCTGGCTAAAGAGACTGTTCAGCAGGAGTTGGATAATAATGCTCAGAGTATTCTAGGGTATGTCGTGCGTTGGGTAGAGCAGGGTATAGGTTGTTCCAAAGTGCCTGATATACATTATGTGGGTCTGATGGAAGATCGTGCGACGTTACGAATCTCCAGTCAGCATATGGCAAATTGGTTGAGACATGGTATCTGTTCTCAAGATCAAGTTATGGATGCCATGAAACGTATGGCAAAAGTTGTTGATGAACAAAATGCAGGTGATCCGGCTTATCGTTCTATGACTGCAGATTTTGATAGCAGTATTGCTTTTAAGGCGGCGTGTGATCTGGTTTTGAAGGGCTGTCAGCAGCCCAGTGGTTATACCGAGCCTGTATTGCATGAAAGAAGGCGGGAATTTAAAGCACGTATACAAGGATAGAGCTTTGCAAAAAAGCCCTCAAATTGAGGGCTTTTTTTTGGTTTTTCTTATTGTTCTACTAGATCGCTTTGGCCTGAGTGGCAGCATTACCTACATAGTTGGCCGGTGTCAGCTTCTTTAGTTCCGTTTTGACGTCGGCTGGCATGTCCAAATTGTCAATGAAGGTTTCCAGCGTGGCTTGAGTGATGCCATCCTGACCACGAGTCAGTGCTTTCAGTTTTTCATAGGGCTGCTCAATGCCATAGCGACGCATCACAGTTTGGATGGGTTCTGCCAGAACTTCCCAGGCATTATCCAGATCTGAATTCAGGCAGTCAGCATTAGCTTGCAACTTGCTGATGCCTTTCAGGGTTGAAGCATAAGCAATCAGGCTATAGCCCAGTCCTGCACCCAGATTGCGCAGAACGGTAGAGTCGGTTAGATCTCGCTGCCAGCGGGATACAGGTAGCTTCATGGCGAGATGCTGCATCACTGCATTGGCAATGCCAAGGTTACCTTCGGAGTTCTCAAAGTCGATTGGGTTAACTTTATGAGGCATCGTAGAAGAGCCTACTTCCCCTGCAACTGTTTTCTGCTTGAAGTATCCCAGTGAGATATAACCCCAGATATCACGGTCGAAGTCGATCAGAATGGTATTGAAACGGCAAATGGCATCAAACAGTTCAGCAATGTAATCGTGTGGCTCAATTTGGGTTGTGTACGGATTCCAGTCAAGGCCCAGGCTGGTGACAAACTTTTCCGCCTGTTGTTGCCAGTCCACTTCAGGGTAAGCGGAAATGTGAGCGTTATAGTTACCTACGGCGCCATTGATTTTGCCTAGAGGCGTTACTTTTTTGATCTGCTCAATCTGTCGACGCAGACGATATGCAACGTTAGCCATTTCCTTACCCAGTGTCGTGGGTGAGGCGGTTTGGCCGTGAGTTCTGGACAACATGGGCTGATCTGCATGCTGATGAGACAGGGCCTCAATCTCTTTGATGATGTTCTGCATGGGAGGCAGTACTGCTTCTTCCATGCCGGTCTTTAGCATCAGACCATGGGAGAGATTGTTAATGTCTTCAGAGGTGCAGGCGAAGTGAACAAATTCACTGATGGCTGCCAGCTCGCTGTTATCTTGCACCTTTTCCTTGATCAGGTATTCAACCGCTTTTACATCGTGGTTGGTGGTGCGTTCTATCTCCTTGACTCGCTGGGCATCTTCCAGAGAAAAACCGGAAACCAGTTGGTCAAGCAAAGCGTTAGCCGCGTCTGAGAGGGTGGGAACTTCTTTGATTTCAGGGTGGCTGGCCAGTGCCTGTAACCATTTGATTTCAACGGTTACCCGAAAGCGGATCAGGCCATACTCACTGAAAATGCTTCTCAGGCTCTGGGTTTTGTCCCCATAGCGACCGTCGACAGGGGAAACAGCAGTCAGTGCAGACAGCTCCATGTTTAACATGCCTTATGCTCGTAGAAAGGGCGCATCATACCGGAAAACCGGTCAGGATGCAGGGTGGATGAATCGGTCTATAACTGGCTTAAGCCATTCAATAGTTTTTTTCGGCTGAGTAGCAGCTGCCATCGACTGCCGCCTGTCTGTCGCCAGAGAATGGCTGCACGAATGCCTGCAAACAGGATGGCACGAATCTTATCGGCGTTACCCGGGTTTTGCAGGTGCCTGAGGTCGCCAGAGACTTGTACTCTTGTCTTGAACGTACTGACGGTATCTAGATAGATACTGGCAAGGCTGGCAATGACATTCTCGTGAAGCATGCTGAAATGGTTGGCTTGTTCTTTGGTACGCTCCAGGCGCTGAGAAATTTCAGACAGCATTTTACGATTGCGGGACAGTTTTCGTTCAAGATGGATCAGGGTTAGGGCATAGCGAACGGTGTCGGCCTGGATGGTATCGGCCTGACGTTGAAGGACGTCCTTTAGAATTTTTCTGCCAGTGAACAAATTGTGGTAGCCGTTATAGACATCCTCGACATTGTCGGGGGAGGTCACAAAGAGGCTGCTAATCAGTGGTTCCAATTGGTCTTCGCTGATTTGCCCGCTTTTAGCCAGGCGTTCTACCAAGCCAGCAGCCTGAAAAATTGCTGACAGGGCTGCTGCCTGATCCTTTGCTGTGTATTGCACCTGAGTTTCTCTACCTCTTTTTCTCGCTATAGGCATTTGTGCTTTTCTCTATCCGGGAGGTTGCTGGGTCCCGGATGCGAAAGGGGTGGTTCAGCCTCAATGAGTCATTGATGGCTTAATTATTTTCTATTTTGCTCAGGGAGTGATGTCTGGTTTCAATCACGCCACCACCCAGACAGATATCGTTATGGTAGAAAACGACAGATTGTCCCGGTGTGACTGCTCTCTGGGGTTCGTTGAAAATGACAAGAAAACGCCCATCAGTTGTTTGCTCAAGGCGGCAGGCCTGATCCTGCTGACGATAGCGGATCTTGGCGGTCAGCTGGGCTGGCAGTTCGGGCGCTGAGCCAGATATCCAGAAAATTTCAGAGGCAGTGAGTGCTTCTGAAAACAGCATGGGATGATTATTGCCCTGAGCAACAATGAGCTGATTGTTCTTGAGGTCTTTTTCAACAACATACCATGGAGATTCTGAAGCTCCTTTCAGTCCACCAATGCCAAGGCCTTGTCTTTGACCGATGGTGTGGTACATCAAGCCTGAATGCTCACCAATCACTTCGCCCTGATCAGTCACAATGGCGCCTGGCTGGGCTGGCAGATACTGTTTCAGGAAGTCACGGAAGCGACGTTCACCAATAAAACAGATGCCTGTACTGTCCTTTTTATTATGTGTGATCAGGCCGTGTTCTTCTGCAATGCGGCGTACTTCAGGCTTTTCAATTTCGCCAACAGGGAACAGGGTTCTGACCAGTTGTTCTTTACCGACCTGATGCAGGAAGTAGCTTTGATCTTTATTTGGATCAAGTCCCTTTTTAAGGCAGGCCTGATCATTAACGCTATCCCTGCGGGCGTAATGGCCCATGGCGATATAGTCAGCATCCAGTGTCTGGGCGTAATCCAGAAAGGCTTTGAACTTGATTTCCTTGTTGCAGAGAATGTCAGGGTTGGGTGTGCGCCCGGCTTTATATTCCTGCAGAAAGTGTTCAAATACATTGTCCCAGTATTCAGCGGCAAAATTGGCTTTATGTAGTTTTATTCCAATTTTGTCACAGACCGCCTGGGCATCTTCCAGGTCGGTCATGGCAGTGCAGTACTCAGTGCCGTCGTCTTCTTCCCAGTTTTTCATAAATAGACCTTCCACCTGGTACCCTTGCTCCTTGAGCAAAAGGGCTGATACCGAGGAGTCTACACCGCCGGACATACCAACGATTACGCGGGTATCTTGAGGACTTTTGTCAGAAAAACTTGCAGAAGAGTCTGTCATGGTAACTGTATAGCTGAATCAGGAAGCCGGACATTGTACCTGTCTGGCGATATGACTTCTATATAGTCTTTATCAGGTAAGACTACGAAGTACAAATAGAGGATTATGTAGCAAAACTACATTTATTCCTTACGCTCATTGGTATATCTTATAGACCGCTTTTTATATGCAAAAAATGCCAAAAGCGTTATGGGGCTGTGCTTATAACGTGATAAATAGCCTTGAGCGAATTATAGTGGTCGTCAAGCTCCACTTAAAACCCCTCCGCAGAGGCACCACAGCCAGTTGTTTTTTGGAGATAACATGACAACAGATACAACCAGAATTATTTATACAATTACCGACGAAGCTCCCGCCTTAGCCACCTATTCATTGCTCCCAATCGTCAAGGCTTTTACCCAGGCGGCTGATGTAGCTGTTGAAACCAAGGATATATCACTGGCAGGTCGTATTATTGCCAATTTTCCTGAAAAGCTTTCTGCAGATCAGAAACAGAGTGATGCCCTGTCTGAGCTGGGTGAGCTGGCCAAGACGCCTGAGGCCAACATTATCAAGTTGCCTAATATCAGTGCTTCTATCCCACAGCTGACGGATGCTATCAAGGAACTGCAGGCGCATGGTTATGACATCCCTGACTTTCCTGTAGAACCTAAGAATGCAGAAGAAGAGGCGGTCAAAGCACGTTATGCCAAGATACTGGGCAGCGCTGTTAACCCGGTTCTTCGTGAAGGCAACTCTGATCGACGTGTTGCGGCTCCAGTTAAAGAGTATGCCAGGAAGAATCCTCATTCCATGGGAGCCTGGAGCGCTGATTCCAAGTCTCATGTTGCACATATGCAGAATGGTGACTTCTACTCCAGTGAACAGTCCGCAGGTATGCCAGAAGCTACTGATGTAAGAATCGAGTTTGTTGGTAAAGATGGAGCTGTTTCAGTTTTGAAGCAAAACACCAGCCTGCTGGCTGGAGAAGTGATCGACAGTGCTGTCATGAATGTGAAGGCTCTGAGATCATTTATTGAAGCTTCTGCTCAGGAAGCCAAAGAGCAGAATGTCCTGCTCTCACTGCACTTGAAGGCCACGATGATGAAGGTTTCTGACCCCATCATGTTTGGTCATGCCGTAACGGTTTTCTTTAAGGAAGTATTTGCGAAGCACGCTTCTGTATTTGCTGAGCTGGGTGTGGATCCTGACAACGGTTTGGGTGATGTCTACGCTAAGATTTCCGGTCTCCCGGTAGAACTGCAGGAAGAAATAAAGGCTGACATCCAGGCTGTTTACGACTCCCGCCCTGAGCTGGCAATGGTGGATTCCGATAAAGGTATCACCAACCTGCACGTACCTAACGACATTATTATTGATGCTTCCATGCCTGCAGCTCTGCGTTCATCTGGTCAGATGTGGGGACCTGATGGCAAGTTGCATGATACCAAGGCCATGATTCCGGATCGTTGCTACGCCGGTGTTTATCAGGAAGTAATCGATTTCTGTAAAGAAAACGGTGCATTCGATGTGACCACAATGGGTAATGTATCCAATGTAGGTCTGATGGCTCAGAAAGCTGAAGAATACGGTTCTCATGACAAGACCTTCAAGGCTCCTGCTGACGGTGTAATCCGTGTAGTTGAAGAGTCTGGCAGCACTGTGTTTGAACACAATGTTGAAGAAGGTGATATCTGGAGAATGTGCCAGACCAAAGATGCGCCCATTCGCGATTGGGTCAAACTGGCTGTAAACCGTGCTCGTGCAACAGGCGCTCTGACTCTCTTCTGGCTAGATGAAAACCGTGCTCATGACGCTAACCTGATTGCCAAGGTTAATGAGTACCTGAAATTCCATGACACTGATGGTCTCGATATTCGTATCCTGTCTCCAGTAGATGCTTGCCGTCTTAGCATGGAAACGATCAAAGCCGGTAAAGACGCTATCTCCGTAACCGGTAACGTTCTGCGTGATTACCTGACTGACCTGTTCCCTATTTTGGAGCTGGGTACCAGTGCCAAGATGCTCTCCATCGTACCTTTGTTGGCGGGTGGCGGTTTGTTTGAAACCGGTGCTGGTGGTTCTGCTCCCAAACACGTGCAGCAGTTTGTTAAGGAAAATCATCTGCGTTGGGATTCTTTGGGTGAGTTTCTGGCAATAGCGGTGTCTCTGGAAGATATTGCGGTTAAAACCGAAAATGCCAAGGCCCAGATTCTGGCTGACACGTTGAACGCCGCTATTGGTAAATATCTGGATGCCAACAAGTCTCCATCCCGCAGGGTTAAAGAGCTGGATAACCGTGGTAGTCATTTCTACCTGGCTCAGTTCTGGGCGGAAGCCGTAACTGCTCAGGATGCAGATAAGGAACTCAGCAGCAAATTTGCAGGCCTGGCAAAAGAGCTGGTTGAAAAAGAAAGTCAGATTGTTTCCGAGCTGACTGATTGTCAGGGCGATGCTGTTGAGCTGGGTGGCTACTATGAGCCAACTCCGGTAAAAGCGGCTGAAGCTATGCGTCCAAGTGTTACCTTTAATAAGGCAATTGATGGTCTGATTTAATCGCAGATCATTGAATGCTTGTCTATTAAGTGGCTGCAGGCTTCTGCCTGTGGCCATTTTTATTTTTAACAGCAGGTAAGTGTTTTACTTGCTGCCTCAAAAGTTCTGGATGGCAGATTGTTCATTTTTCAAGTTTGAATACAGGTAATGTTGTCAGAGCGAATCACGTGGTAATGTGATGTTAAGGGTAAAAGATTAACGTATTAGAAGTGCTCTGAAGCAGCAGTTCAGATATTTATTTTTCATATTTCTGTTTTTTTGACTTGTTTTTTCAAGCTTGTTGTCGAATAAATTTATGAAATGATCTGCTTTTCTTCGGGTGAGTGACGTAAATTGTTTTTCTTTGGTCCGTGCGTGTTTAGAATGGTATTCAGGGCGTTGTGCTTTTGACGGTTGTACGTCAGTCGACACCTGATTATGGGCAGTCCAGAGCCTGGTTAATTCAGCTGTAAATTCACCTGGAAGCGAGTGCAATGCAGCAGATAGCAGTTCATCAATACATGAGTAATTTTGAGTGGCTTCGTCTAAGCTTAGAAAATGAAGGGACAGAGCAGGAAGGCGATCATGATGTCGCCCTGGCACCAGCTAAAGCCAGAGTCAAACCGCCCGCTATGTATCAGGTACTGCTCTTAAATGATGATTTTACACCGATGGATTTTGTAGTTGAGGTCCTGGAGAAATTTTTCAGCATGGGTACTGATCAGGCAACACAGGTCATGCTGATGGTTCATACGCAAGGCAAAGCTGTATGTGGAGTTTTCAGCAAGGATGTGGCTGAAACAAAAGCCCGGCAAATCAACGAGTACTCCAGAGAATTCCAGCATCCCCTGTTGTGCAAAACAATTAAGGCCGATTAGTGTTCTCAGGGTAATATTATATGCTCAATAAAGACCTCGAACTTACGCTTAACAGTGCTTTCCGTGATGCCAGAAGCAAGCGGCATGAATTCATGACCGTGGAACATCTGCTACTGGCACTGCTTGATAATGAATCCGCTTCCAGAGTGTTGGCAGCTTGTGGAGTTGAAACTGAAAAGCTACGTAAGGAGTTGGTTGAATTTGTTGATTCAACAACACCTTTAATACCTGCCAACGATACAGAGCGAGAAACGCAGCCGACACTCGGCTTTCAAAGAGTTCTGCAACGTGCTGTTTTCCATGTACAAAGTTCGGGCAAGAAAGAAGTAACCGGTGCTAATGTTCTGGTGGCTATTTTCAGTGAACAGGAAAGCCAGGCTGTTTATTTTTTGAAACAGCAGGATGTCGCCCGAATTGATGTCGTCAATTATATCGCCCATGGTATCTCAAAAATGCCGGGCAATGAGTTGGAAGAGTTGGGCGGTGAGCTTATGGAGGAAACCACTGACTCCGACGCTGCTGGAAAAGATCCGCTTAAAAATTATGCTACAAATCTGAATGAACAAGCGCGTATCGGTAAAATTGATCCCCTGGTGGGTCGAGAGGAAGAGGTTGAGAGAGTTTCTCAAATCCTGACGCGTCGCCGCAAGAATAACCCGTTATTGGTGGGCGAAGCAGGTGTTGGTAAAACAGCCGTTGCTGAAGGTCTGGCAAAAAGAATTGTTGACGGAGAAGTACCTGAGGTACTTTCCAAAGCGGTTGTTTATTCTCTTGATCTGGGTTCGTTGTTAGCCGGCACCAAATATCGCGGTGACTTTGAAAAGCGCTTCAAGAAACTGTTAAGTGAGCTGAAGAAGCTTGATCATGCCATTCTGTTTATCGACGAAATTCATACCATTATTGGTGCCGGAGCGGCGTCAGGTGGTGTCATGGATGCTTCTAACTTGCTGAAGCCTCTGCTCACTTCTGGAGATCTTCGCTGCATAGGATCGACAACCTTCCAGGAGTTCCGGGGTATATTTGAAAAGGATCGGGCTCTGGCTCGACGTTTCCAGAAAGTTGATATTGGCGAACCCAGTGTTGACGATACGGTGGATATACTGCGTGGTCTGAAAAGTCGGTTTGAGGAGCATCATAGCATTGAGTATCTTGATGACGCCTTGAAAGCGGCTGCAGAATTAGCTAACCGTTATATCAATGACCGTCATATGCCTGATAAGGCCATTGACGTTATTGATGAGGCCGGTGCATATCAGCGACTGCTGCCTGAAGATGAGCGTAAAAAGACGATTGAAGTCGGTGATGTTGAAAGCATTGTTGCCAAGATTGCACGGATTCCGCCTAAGTCTGTTTCCTCTTCTGATAAAGAGCTCCTCTCCAAGCTTGAAAGAAACCTGAAAATGGTAGTGTTTGGTCAGGACCCTGCGATTGTCTCACTATCAACAGCTATCAAATTGTCACGTGCCGGTTTGAAAGCGCCAGATAAGCCCGTAGGCGCTTTCTTATTCTCAGGACCTACGGGGGTTGGTAAGACTGAAGTTTGTCGTCAGCTTGCCAAGTCTATGGGTATTGAGCTGGTTCGCTTTGATATGTCTGAGTATATGGAAGCTCATACTGTCTCAAGACTGATTGGTGCACCTCCGGGTTATGTAGGATACGACCAGGGTGGTCTATTAACTGAGGCAATTAACAAAACGCCTCACTGTGTTCTGCTGTTGGATGAAATCGAAAAAGGCCATCCAGATGTATTCAACCTGCTTTTGCAGGTGATGGATCATGGCACCTTGACTGACAATAATGGTCGTAAAGCTGATTTCCGTAATGTCATTTTGATTATGACAACAAATGCCGGGGCAGCAACCATGACACGCAGTTCGATTGGTTTTACTGAGCAGGATCATACGACAGATGGTATGGAAGCTATCAAGAAAACCTTTACTCCGGAATTCAGAAACCGTCTGGACTCTATTATTCCGTTCGACTCGTTGACAGAAGATACTATCAAGCATGTTGTTGACAAGTTTCTTACTGAGCTGCAGGCGCAGCTGGATGAGAGAAAGGTTCAAATTGATGTCGATGACAAGGCGCGGGAGTGGTTGGCTGAGAAAGGCTATGATCGTGCAATGGGTGCTCGTCCCATGGGGCGGATTATCCAGGAGCATCTCAAAAAGCCCCTGGCGGAACAGATCCTTTTTGGCAAGTTGTCTGAGAACGGAGGTTTTGTTCGCGTGACGGTCAAGAAAGGGGAGCTGTTCCTGAAATTCGAACCTGCTAAAAGCCGGGCTTCAGATCTCGAAGCGGTGGATGGTGAGCAAGGCTGAAGGTGCCAGGAGGGACAGGGGCGTTAGGCCCCTGTCAGCGGGAACGGTAGGTGATGCGGCCTTTGGTCAGGTCATATGGAGTCAGTTCAACTTTGACCTTGTCACCTGTCAGAATACGAATGTAGTTTTTACGCATTTTGCCTGAAATATGAGCGGTCACAACGTGGCCGTTTTCCAGTTCTACACGGAACATGGTGTTTGGCAGGGTGTCAATGACAACACCTTCCATTTCAAGACTTTCTTCTTTCGCCATATAAAGTTTGACCTCAGGAATAGAGCGTTAGCTGAATAAATCTGGCAGGCATTCTGCCTGAAAACCAGATTTAAAGCAAAGTGAACCGTAGTTATCGATTGAAAATCATTCTCTGTCACTGTTTCCAGCGATATTTCTATCCTGTCGTAAAATCAGAATAAATGATAACGCTATTTAAAAAGAGGTTGTAGAGCAGCTATAGCCTCTCTGTCAGGGTGCACAGATGTATCGTTGGGATGGTTTATTTCAACGTAACCCAGTGATTGTTTACGTAAACTTCCAGTGGACGATATTGGATCTTATAACTCATTTTTTTACAATCCTTGATCCAGTAGCCCAAGTGAAGGTACTTAAGTCCAAGCTTTTTGGTCTCTTCAATCTGCCAGAGTATACAGTAACTTCCAAGGCTTCGGGTCTGGCTGACTTCTGGGTCATAAAAGGTATAGATCGCAGAAAGTCCGTTAGCCAGTTCGTCGGTGACAGCCACGGCTACCAGCTTTTCATCCAGCCAGAACTTGTAATAGCAGCAAAACTCAGGGCTGCCTACCAGGAAAGATTGAAACTGCTCCATGGATGGAGGGTACATGTCGCCATCACGATGTTGTGTAGATATGTACTTTTTATAAAGCTGGTAGGTTTCATCGTCGTATTCCGCTTCCGAGCGGGTCACTACAATGTCCTGGTTTTTCCGGAATAGTTTTCTGTGATTGCGTTTTGGTTCAAACAGGTTAACGACGACTCTTGCAGGAATGCAGGCGTTACATCCCTGGCAATGAGGCCTATAGATATGGCGACCGCTGCGTCTAAAACCTATGTCTGCCAAGTGTCGATAGAGGGCGGGGTCAAGATCTTTGTCAGGATCCATAAACAGCGTAATGGCTTGTTTGTCCTCAAGATAGCTACAGTTGTGAGGCTGAGTTGCATAGAATTTGAGATCTTTAAGTGCGCTCATCGGGTCCGGCCGTCCATTGCCCTGTTAAATTCCAGTGTGCACTGGTTGAAGGCATTCGGCAACCGTCTTTTAGTGCCTTTAGAAATGCATCCCGGCTGATCATTTTCGCTCCCAGAGACTCAAGGTGTGGACTGTGTATCTGGCAGTCAACCAGGTGGAAATTACGGCTCAGTAGTTCTTTGCACAGGTGAATCATAGCGAGCTTGGAGGTGTTTGTCGCAAAGCTGAACATCGACTCCCCAAAGAAAATTTTGTCTATTGCTACGCCGTATAGTCCGCCCATTAATCGGTCATCTGACCAGACTTCAACGGAATGGGCCAGTCCCAGCTTAAACAGTTCTGAGTAAGCGCTCTTCATTTCGTCGATTATCCAGGTGCCCTCCTGCTTACTTCGAGGTGAGGAGCAGGCTTCCACAACTTCGCTGAACGCTTCATCGAAACTGACTCGGTAAGTGTGCTTTTTCAAGAAGCGATTCATGGATCGGCTGATGTGTAGTTCATCAGGATAAAGAACCATTCGTGGGTTGGGTGACCACCAAAGAATAGGCTCGCCTTCATTGAACCATGGAAAAATACCACTCTGATAAGCGCTGAATAGCGTTTCAGGTCTTAGGTTGCCACCCATGGCCAGTAGTCCATCTGGATACTCCAAGGCCTCATGGGCGGTTGGGAATTCAGGTTTGTCAGGGTCAAGCAGGGGAATGGTTTTGCGCATCATCTGAACAGTCTGGTTAAAAAATAGAATAGGGTTTCGGTCAAGCTGTTGATGAATACGGTAAACTCGGATTCTGATTGGTGTATTCACTACTGGGCGTTCGTTCTCTGAGAGACTATTTTGATAGACTCCTACCCCCTCATCAACAGGAGATAGCTGTGACCCAGCTTGTTGAATTATCCCCTCAGCCCATTTGGCGACACTTTCAGGCACTTTGCAAGATTCCCCGCCCCTCCAAGTATGAAGATGCAGTTAGAGAGTATGTAAAGGACTTTGGTGAAAACCTTGGTCTTGAGACGATGGTGGATGAAGTTGGAAATCTGATTATCCGCAAGCCCGCTACGCCCGGTATGGAAAACCGTCGTGGTGTTGTATTTCAGAGTCATCTGGATATGGTACCTCAAAAAAATGCTGATACAGACCATGATTTTACTAAAGACCCTATCAAGGCTTATGTCGATGGTGATTGGGTTACGGCTGAGGGAACCACGCTCGGAGCGGATAATGGTATCGGTGTGGTTGCAGCTATGGCTGTGCTTGAGTCTACCGACATTCCTCATGGGCCCCTTGAGGCACTCTTTACCATAGATGAAGAGAGTGGCATGACAGGTGCTCACGGACTGAAGTCAGGCATACTTCAGGGTGAGATTATGCTCAATATGGATTCTGAAGATGAGGGGGAGCTCTACGTAGGTTGTGCTGGAGGTGTCGATGTTTCTGTTTCGCACCGTTATGAAGAAGAGCTTCTGGAAGAGGGCTACAACAGTTTTCAGCTTTCTCTGAAAGGATTAAAAGGTGGGCATTCAGGGGTTGATATCAAGCTGCAGCGGGGTAATGCCAACAAACTGATGATCAGGTTGCTCAAGGCGTTATCTGCTATGGATGTTCGTCTGGTGGAATATTCAGGTGGTACCCTGAGAAATGCTATTCCCAGAGAAGCCTTTGCCAGAATAGCTATTCCCTCCGAGCATCAGGCCGAAGTTGTCCGTGTTGTAGATGAGTACCTGGGGATCTTTTGTGCAGAGCTGGCCGAAGTTGAACCAAATCTGAGTCTTGTTTTGAAGGAGTCAGAGCCTGCTCATAAGGCTATGAGCCGTGCAGGGCAAAGCCAGTGGTTGGATACTTTACATGTGTCTCCTAATGGTGTTCATCGAATGAGCCTGAGTGTAGATGGCGTGGTGGAGACATCTAACAACCTGGCGGTCATTAAAATAAAGGACGGTGAAATTGCTGTCGAAAATATGGTGCGGAGTTTGATTGACAGTGCTCGTGAAGAGCATGCTGAAAGCATTGCCGGTCTCTATCGATTGATCGGTGCTGAGGTGAAAAAGCAGGGCGCGTATCCTGGTTGGAAGCCCAATACAGAGTCCGTTATTTTGAAGACTATGGTGGATATCCATGAGCAGCTGTTTGGGTATAAGCCCGAGATCAAAGTGATTCATGCCGGTCTCGAATGTGGATTGTTGGGGAGTGCTTACCCGAACTGGGATATGATTTCGTTTGGTCCCACTATTCAGTTCCCTCATTCTCCCGATGAAAAGGTCCATATTCCGGCCGTTGAGAATTTCTGGAACTACCTGGTGAAAACGCTGGAGGCCATCCCCGAAGCCTGATTGACCTGTAACGAAGTCATTATGAGTAAATAAAGTGGCAACATTGCAAAAAATTGTGTAAATTGCGCTTTCCTATGGGAGGCAAGTGTAATAAAATTGCCTCCGTCTACAGTCAGTCTGCTTTTGCCAGCCATTGAATGAAGAACAATTCATCTCAAATATCAAAGATCCCATCGTTTATATGTGGATGCCCTGCGCTGGCAAGGGCTGTTTCCTATTGTCATTTCAAACTCTTTCCGGAGGTAGGTAATTAATATGGGTACCCTGAGCGCGGGAGGCCGTTTCTTTAAAAATGAAGAACTGGATATCATTGAGCAACAGCGCCTGCAAGCTCTCTTAGAAATCACTGATCAGCATGACAAAGAAGTGACTCAGCTGAAGTCACGTCTTGAAGCTGCTGAACAGAAGGCTGAAAAGCTGAATAAGCAGGTCAAGAGCGCTGATAACGAGCTTAAAACGCTGCGTGCAAGCAATCCTGATCGTATGAAAAAACAGATCAAGCGACTGCAGGAACAGAACCGTACTCTGACCACAGAAAACGGTACTCTGAAAACCAAGCAGAAGCAATTGACTCAGCAGCTTGGTGCCAGCAAGCAGGAGTTGGAGCAGCTTCAAGCTGAAAAGGCTGAGCAAGAAGGAAGTGAAGAGAGCTGATAAAAAGGCTCTTGATAGTTGCAGCAGGCTGTGCAGCGTATGGATATGTGGCTCACGCCATCAGGCAGTTATGTCTTGAACAGATATATACTGTATGGCCCTTGCTGATTCTGATAGTTATTTTTCCAGTTTTATACATTCTGGTTATAGGAAATTCGATCATCACCTGAAATTCATTTATCCTTTTGGAGTTATCTGAATAAGCTCCTATAACATCGTCGAGATGCTTTTAGTCGAGCTATAAACCGTCAAGAGGATAATCTATGAGTAGCTGGACACTGTGTCAGTATGAAGGTATTGATCACCTTGAAAAGTCCTTTTCGTTCAAAAAATATTCTAAGTCACTCTGTTTTCTCAATGCAGTGGCAGGTCTTGCAGAATCCTATGTGCACCATCCAAGAATGGTTATAGAATGGGGTAGGGTAACTGTTGCCTGGGGTACTCATGAATCTGAGGAGGGTTCTGGTGTGCTTGCCAGAGATCGTCACCTTGCACAAGAGACTGACAGGCTATTCGAGCTTCTTCAGGTAAAGCATGTATCGGGTGATATTCAGCTATGACTGTTTCTGAACCGGCAGGCTGAACCAGAACAGGCTGCCTGTTTTAAGGCTCTTGAATCCTATTTCCCCTCCCATAAGCTCGATGAGTTGTCTTGAAATGCTCAAGCCTAGTCCAGAACCTCCGTGTTCTCTGGATACAGATGGGGCACCTTGGGTAAACGACTCAAAGAGTTTATTTTCTATTTCTCCCGCTATTCCCGGCCCGGTGTCTTCGATCTCAAACTGCAGAGTTTGTCGTTGCGTGTGATTTATATCCGTATTGAACCTGACTCTCAGCTGAACGGTGCCAGAGTGGGTGAATTTTATGGCATTACTGATCAGGTTGATGAGTACCTGCCTTAATCTCGATGGATCTCCCCATGCTTTATCTGGCACGCGCTCATCAAAGAAATCAATAAATTCAAGGTGCTTCTGATTGGCAAGTGGCGTAAAGATCTCGATGACTTTAGTGGCAACTTCTCTTGGAGAGTACTCCATGTGTTCAATGTGCAGTTTGCCTGATCGAATTTTTGAGTGGTCCAGTATGTCGTTCAAGATCTGTAGAAGAGCATTGCCGGAGTACTGGATAGTGGCGATATGATCGAGTTGAGACTTGTTGAGCCCGGTCTCTGAAAGCAGGTCAACGACACCCATTATGCCATTCAGAGGGGTTCTGATTTCATGGCTGACTTTTGCCAGTAATTCATTCTTGGCTTTGATTTCGGTTCTGGCTACCAGAGCTGCTTGTCTGATTCGTTCCTGCTGCTTGTTATAAAGGTGGAGACGATATGCCATGCCCATTAACAGTATGATGCACTGAGCAGCAAAGGCAATTTTGAGGCCGTAGGTTGAGCTGGAGTAGTTATGAGAGATCCCGAGGTTTGCAACAGTGACAAAAAGAATGGCTGAAACAAAAAGTGTCCAGGCAGCGATGAAGATATAAGCAGGTTTGTACTTTTGAAAGGCTCGGGTTATTGCCTGGGCCAGTATCCATACAACCATTATGGATTCGACGACAATGATTGAAAATGAAGCGATCACATAAGGAAGCCACGGGGAGGAAATTAAAGCAAAAATGGCATAACCAATGAACAGGCGGTTCACCAGGTCTGCTTTTGGAAAGGCCTTCTTCAGGTGTAGATAGGAGCGAGCGAAAAGGGTAATAAAGATCCCGGCCAGGCATTGAAAAACCACCACAGAGATCTCTTGGAATTCCAGGGCATTGGGCCAGAGCGAAAAGCCACTGCCATCCAGAGACATAATGGCCAGTGTAACGCTGGCGACCTGCAAGAAATAATACAGAAACAGCCGCTGCTTAAAAATTAATGTGGCAGAAATACCCACGAGAATAGCCATCAGGCAAATTCCGTAAAACAGCCCGTCTGCCCAGTATCTTTGTTCTGAAATCTCAATCAGGGTTTGAGCGCTGGTCAGGTACAGAGGAATATGAAGAGAGCTGGAACTCTGTATGTCAATATAATAGGTTTGCAACGAATGAGCTGGGACGGTAATCGGAAAAAGCAGTTGCTGGGTGTCCAGTGGGCGCTGCTCAAAGGGGAATCGGTCACCGCTCGATAGTGTCTGCCATTTATCGTTATCGTTTTTAAAGTGCAGTGAGACAAAGTCCAGCCGAGAAAAGCCAGACTCAACAAACAAGTCGATGGTTTTGTTGCTTTCATTTCTTACATTGAATTTTAACCAGATACGATCATTGCTGTAGGCAAGGTTGATGTATTTCTCAGTAACGGGGCTAAATCGAATCAGGGGGTTGTCCACTAAAGTGTGGACATCCAGGTTCTTATCCTTGGTTCGAAATAATTCCAGATAAGGTGTCAGGTCTATAAACTCCAGACTACGGTCAGCTTTCACGGCTTTTATAGAGCCGTTAGCTGTTGCTCCTTCTATAAAAAGAGAAAGAAAGATACAGAAAAGAAAAGAGGTGACTATCCCTGGCTTGACTGCGGTCATCATGGTGCCTGTAAAAAAGTATCCATCCTGCTTTGTCGAAAATCATCCTTCATTACTGAAACTGAAGAGATAATACTCTGGAACTAGCCCTGTTTGTCCATTCAGGATTGATCTATACGACATTATTAAAGTAATTGTCCGGCAGGTGATCATTATGTCCCGCATGCTAGATAATTTCCAGTAACCTTGCTATATCATCACATTCGATCCAGTCAACACCGGCTTCGACCAGGCGTAAAGCTTCCAGTTCATGTTGAGATTCCCCAGTTCCTGAATAGCGTTTGTCTTCCGGGAACAGTGTGTATGCTCCAACCAGCATGTTCCGGTCATGAAACGCTGTAACAGTGTCAGAGTCCAGTAGTTTGTATTCAGCGTCTACCACCGAAGATTGCACGAACTGCCCCACCAGGTTGTGCTTGAGGAGCATGTTTAGAAAGTTATCGGAAGCTGTTCGTTCAGAATGATTACTTTGCATCTCAGTCAAGTGGCTGAAACGGTTTAACCATTCACCTAATCCACCCAGCATGCTGCCGTCGTAGGCGAACCCACTGTGTATTTCAGGGCAGGCCTTCTCAAGGTAGTCCAGCATGAAAAAGTCAAAAGAGGTGACGATTACTCGGTCCTGGGAGCCGGTTTTCTTTATAATTTCAGCAATATGAGTGCCGGTATGCCTTCGACTCCAGTCAGGAGCGTATGCTTTCATTTCTATATTAATAAGAAAGTCGTCCGGTAGTTCCCAGATAACTTCTTCAAGCAATGTGATCTTATGCTCTCTGAGGTACTTGGCAGAGGTGCCATCACCGCGGTCAACGGACTTTTGAATATTAAGTCTGGACACCTCATCCCATGTCATCTGGGTGATAAGGTTTTTTTCACCCGTCAGGCGCTCTGTGTCTTCATCATGAAAGACGACAATCTTCTCATCCCTTGTCATGTAGACATCCAGTTCAACCCCATGAGCGCCAAGCTCTTTCGCCATTCTGAAGCCTGCGAGGGTGTTTTCCTGAAAATGAGTCGGGGCTCCACGATGGCCCAGAATCAGCGGGGAGGATAGAGAGTTGAAGAATCCATTCATCATTGCAATCCTGAAGTCGAAAGGCGCGATGCTAGCGATTTTTATGAGGGCTTGCTTCCAAGAAGCTTTAATTTGTGAACTCAGTCACTGAAATTATTGCAGTGGGTTGTAAGGAGTCCTGTGTCATATCTCATTACTCCCTGCAGGTGGAGTAGGTGTTCTTTTAAAGATGGACAATGTGAAAAAATTGTTTAGCTACTCTTGTCTTGACGTTGCGCAGGGGGCGATATTTTGCTTATCATCAAGGTCAGTTTATGTCACTGGCCTAATCACTGATTTCAGTGTTTTCTTTAAGGACACAATAATGAGTGTCTTTATTGGTGATGACAAAAAACAAGTAAAAAATAACGGAAGCTAGGTTATGGCTTGTTTAAGTGCGGATCTAAGGATCAAAATTATGATTCTAGGCTGGCGATAGCTGTACAGGGCTTTTATCAGTAAGGGAACTTTTAGGTGCAGAGCTATCTGGCCTTATTATGCCGTAATAAAGGATTTTAAAGTATGCCGAGACAAGCGCGCATTAATCTTGTTGGCATTCCCCAGCATATTGTTCAGAAAGGACACAATCGACTCCCCTGTTTTTTTGATGACGAAGATTATGAGTTTTATCTAAAAAGTTTGAGAGCTGCATCTGATCAATATCAGGTTGAAGTGCATGCTTATGTGCTGTTGCCCAATGCTATCCAAATCATAGCGACACCCAGAATAGACAAAGGTGTGTCGTCGATGATGCAGTCTTTGGGCCGGCGGTATGTGCAGTACGTTAATCATCGTTATAAGCGTTCTGGAACCCTTTGGGAAGGTCGCTTCAAATCCAGTCTGATCGATTCAGAAAACTTTTTATTAACCTGTTATCGATACCTTGAATTAAGGCCATTACATTTAGGCTTAGTCGATGAGCTGAGTGAGTATCGATGGTCAAGTTACCATCATCATTGTGGTAATGAGGTTTGCAGTTTGATTCAAGATCATCGGCTGTATCTTCAGCAAGGCGAAAACCGTGAAGAACGGTGTAATGCTTACAGTGAATCTTTCAGATATCGTTTTGACCGAAGGCTGCTGAATTATGTTGCAGAGACCGTCAATATGGGTCAGGTGCTAGGTGGTGATGCTTTCAAGGAAAAAATTGAAAAAGTCGCAAATCACAGAGTTAGACCCTTGAAGCGAGGGCGCCCTAGAAAGAAAAAAGCTGAGCTGGAAGAAGAGAGCTCTTGATACAAGAGCTCTTGTTTTGAATGTTTAAAGACTTCTTTCTCAGCTATCAATGTCACTCGTTGTGCTTTCTCTTGTGACGGCTTAGTCCGCTGTATGGTAATAATCCCAACGGATACCCATATTAACTCCGGCTGCCCTTAACTCAAGAATGACAGGCTGCTCTACCGCCGCTGTATTGATGTCCTCAACTTCCATCTTGCCTAAAACATTTTCCATGCCATCAGGCTTTCTGAACAGCCCCCTGAATTCATCCGGGTTAGACAGATATTGAAGGACATGACCCAATTCATGCATCAGGCATACCTCTGGAGGAATAGTCCCATAATGATCAATAGGGGCACGAGTTCCGCAACAGGCCCAGAAAGGTTTGCTTTCTTTCTTGTTGGGCACCCATGATTGTTGGGGGCGCTTTTTGACTTTATCTACCACGTTCAGCGCATAGCCTGGATCCCACTCTACAGTGCCGACAAAAGCTGAGTCGGTGGGTTGCGTAGGATGTCGATATTTATCAACGAGGCCCGGGCCAACCTTAATGGTTATGATTTTGTTGTGATCCCTCAGGTCACTGATGATCTCCTTGGCAAGATTCGATTTCTCAAGAAACTTGCAGGCTTTGGAAAAGGCATCCAGTGCGTCTTTGCCTGATATTCCGTTGGCCGCCTGTATTCTAAAGGCCATGATTTGTTCTCCCTTTGCTCGATTGCTTGATTTTTTGGGAGCTGGCCCAGGTAACAACACAATATCTTGAGCAGCTGAGTTGTGAACAAAATTAATACAAAGGTCAGACTTAATCCAGAATATCGATCAGTACAAAAAAATTGGTGTCAGAGTCAAAAGCAGAGGACATATCTCACTGGATGTGAAATCTTCCCAGACAGCATTATGGCTGCTGGAGTGGGGAATAAGGTAAGGTTTCTCAGAACGTTATCAAAAAAATTAAATAGTGTCAGAGTGGAATTTAAAAATGAAATTTTGGCTTTGCAGCAGAATTTTGTTTTGTTTTAATGCAGTCAGACAACAACGAAGCCCTCAGCTGTTATGAAGCGCCCTCAGGGTTAACAAGAAACTCCAGAGGAATTCTTTGTTGGCTACGTTCTCAGCCAAGAATGCACTTAAGGCATTTTACAACAACAATGAAAGAGGATTTCATCGATGGCTATCTACATGAACTTCAACAGTAAGAAACCTGCAGGTAACGTTACTGCAAAAGGTTACGAAGACTGGATTGAAGTCGACTCCTTCTCCTTTGGTGTTGGCCGAAGCATCACGATGGAAGCCGGTGCCATGTCTAACCGTGAGGCTGGTCGTCCATCACTGAGTGAAGTGTCCGTGACCAAATTGCTTGATGCTGCCTCTGGCGGATTGTTCAAGGAGTCTGTAACGGGTTCCGAAGGTACTACTGTACAGATTGATATCGTTCAAACCGGTACTAACACCGTACAAAAGTATGCCAGTTATACACTGGAAGACTGCATGGTTTCTTCATACAGCATCGGTGCATCAGCCGGTGGTGCTCCAACTGAAACCATCTCTCTGAGCTTTGCCAAGATCGTTGCTGATCTGAGCCATGCTGACAAGACTCACAAGAACAAGAAGAACCTCAAAGTGGGCTACGATCTGACCACTGCTGAGCCTTTATAATTCCTGTAGTCTTTATGACAGTCACCCTAATCAAGAAAGGTGGCATAGGAATCAGAAACGTGCAGGGCTGTATGGCCCTGCGCGTTTTTTTTGATGCTAAAGAATCTCAAAGGCAGCAGTTCCGGCAAGCTCACTGGCCTCCAAAGGGTGCTGGGCACGAAAGTAGTCTTTGGCGAACTGGGTTAGAAGTGTCTGGCATTGTTTATCGTCCCAGATGATCTGGGTGAGTTCCCAGGCTTTCCTGAACTGATCAGTCTCCACCTTTCGAGGGTCAAAGCCCAAGGCCTCGATCAGCTCTCGGTATTCACCTTCATGATAAGTCTGGTTGGCCTCTGATGGCCATTCATTGACCGAACCTTTGAAGGGGGTCTCGTGAAAGGCTTTAATGCGCCGCCACAAACGAAGGTGCGGCTAAGTTCTGTTACTACAAAACAATGTCCTGGTAACCTATTTCTACTAATTTGCCATTAATTAATTTAACGCCAATACCAAGCTCTGGTTCCCACTTTGCATCGAATACAAGCCCGATGTTCAGGTCGTTAGAATCAAACGACTCTATAACAACTACTTGTTTTAGATCTAGTAAGGTATCTAGCCCCTCTTTGTTGAAAATAAGTGGGGCCATTTTATCTGACTGTATTCCAAACTTGTCTCTATTTTCACTAATATTAGCTAAATAATACTTAAACAGGTTGTCTTCTACATCAGGTATCAAGGAAGTCTTTATCGCTTCAAAGTTCTGAAAAGCTTTATACTGGCTATCCTCAAAATCTCCATCTTCATCCCCATCGATAACTAATGTGATGTCTCGATCTTTATTAAGGAAAGAAAGCGTATACGATCTCTTCCAGTAGAGGTCGTATACTATTCTGCCAAATACATTGTCATCAATTTCTATCATTTTCTTGACCTGATCTAAGTAACTATTGTAAGGCTTCCAGTCTTTTAGCTTCACCAACTCCTCCTAAATGACCTAGCTTGCTATGAGGCTTTGAAGGCATAAGCTGCATAGTTCTCATATCCTCTACTTCATGGAAAGTCAAGTCCTGGCTTTTTCTCATCTGAGTGACTTCCTTTCGAGATACTCCCAGTTGTTGGGCTAATGCTTCATCTGCCATTTTAAAGTTAGCTTTCCTATCCGAAGATATCTTTCCAACTCTAACTTCATGAATCGTAATTGGAGATAAATCTGGGTAACCATTTTTATATTTGATTCCCTCATTGATATAGTCTGTTACCTCAGGTTTATTCGAATAGAAGAGAGATTCACCTCGCTGCCCAGACCAAGTGCCTGCAACTGGTGTCTGATTTATCCTTTCGTTATACGTGCTTAATTGTGGTAACTGGGGCCCATCGTCAGCAATTCCCGCTCAATTTAATTGTATGTTTTTCAAGCTAATTAATGAGGATTCTATAGCCCTTGAAAACCGGGCATCTTCAAAGTTTGCATAAATTATGCACAAGTCTGAAGAAAAAAAGTCTGCGAACTCTAATGTTAAAAAACCTCTACAGCCCTTTAAAATAAAGGACTTTCTGTCTGAGCGGGAATTGCTGGCCCATCGTTAGCGTTCATTGTAAAGTTTGGGGTAATATTTTCAGGAAGCTGATCGCTTGTTACTTTCTGATCAGTTTGCCTTATTCCTTTAGGCGGAGGCGAAGCCCTAACAGCAGGCCTATCATCAACCGGAAGATCCTCAACCATATTCCCCGATGAACGACTGTGTATCGTCGTTTTTGGCGTGTATCGATCCACATCTGTCTTGAGTTTAGCTAGTTCTTTAAACCGTTCACCCAGCTGTTTCATCTGCCGGATCAGTCGTCCCTTGCTGGCCATTTGTACAGCGACTCCGGCACCGGCTGTTGCGAAAGTCAGTACTATTGTCAGTAGAATCTCAAAGGCAGCAGTTCCGGCAAGCTCACTGGCCTCCAAAGGGTGCTGGGCACGAAAGTAGTCTTTGGCGAACTGGGTTAGAAGTGTCTGGCATTGTTTATCGTCCCAGATGATCTGGGTGAGTTCCCAGGCTTCCCTGAACTGATCAGTCTCCACCTTTCGAGGGTCAAAGCCCAAGGCCTCGATCAGCTCTCGGTATTCACCTTCATGATAAGTCTGGTTGGCCTCTGCAAGCCATTCATGGACCGAACCTTCGAAGGGGGTCTCGTGAAAGGCTTTAATGCGCCGCCACAAACGAAGGTGTGGCGATGTCACTTCGGCAACATCTTTTAGCCAGGTCAGAAAGGAAAGGCCACCTTCTTTAAGTCCTTTACCAAAGCTACTGGCATGAGCGGTTTTTTTTCTGACGCCGTCATGGCTTGGTATTGCTGGTCGGCGACAGCAGCTTCAGCCTTTTCGCTGGCTATAATCTGCTGAAGTTTCTGTTTGATCCGGTCATAAAGTGCTTCGATCTTTTTAAGATTTTGTGTCTGATTTCTGTGAGCTACATACACCCTGAGGTCGCCATTGACTAAGGCCTCCCTGATTAGATGTAAAGGATCTCTATAATGAATGGATTTGAGAATCAGGTGACCCTTAAGGGACTGTTCCAGTTCTGAATACTGATTATTTGCAAGGTCGGACAGAAAGCTCCAGGCTTGTCTGCTTGACTGAAATTGAAGACGTTCATAACGCGGATGAGTACGCTTTGTGGTCAGTATGAAACGATCTTTATTCTGGTTGTATAGAGATTGTTCAGGCAATTCCGATGAAAGGTTCCGTCCAGACACGCCTTACTCCTTGTATTCCCTGGCTAAGACAGATTAATTCATAGACTACTGTCGCCTTTTTGATGATGCGATATTAACCTCTTTGAGCAAACGATTCCAGAGACATGAAGCATTACCAGCTCTCCTTAAATACGCTTCATAAGTTTTGTTTTCCTCAAGATAAGGGGTATTATGAAGGTCTCAGGCTCTATAAAGCTGGATAAGAATAACGAAAGTCATCATGGATGTTTAGTCAATGTCTTCATTGTCCCAGAAAAATCGCCTTGTCACGATCAATACCCCCTTAGGCAAAGATGTCTTTATAGTTCAGGCTTTTGATGGAAAGGAAAGCTTGTCTCGACTGTACGATTTTACTCTGACGCTTATATCGGAAGATCTGAATATTACGGCGGATAATATTTTGGGAAAGCCTGTTACCTTGGCTCTGCGATGTGGCGCATCGGATGCAGACCGATTTTTTCATGGTCACATTAGCCACTTTTCAGCGCTTGATACCTATGACGGTAACAAACGACACTATGAAGCTCATCTTGTCCCGGGGCTTTGGTTTACCACCCTGGGTGGGCAGAACCGAATTTATGAGAATATGAGCTTTTCAGACATTATTGCCGATGTTCTGAAAGGCTACAGTGCGGTGCAAATGAAGAATAGTACCACGGGCACTTATTTGAAGCGGCGCTATTGTGTCCAGTATGAAGAGAGTGACTTTGAGTTTGTCAGCCGATTGCTGGCTGAGGAGGGCGTTAGTTACTTTTTTGAGCAAGCCGATGGTCAGCATACTTTTTGTCTGGTAGACAAGGCGGGGTCCTACCCCACAGCCTTGGCCAAGGCCATTACCTATTCCGAAGGGGGGAGCAACCCTTTGGAAAACAGCATCAGTAGCTGGACAAGAAACTATGGTTACCATACTGCCCAAGTAGAGTTCAGGGATTACCTGCCGTTCTCGGCTTCAGAATGGCTCAAGAAAACCACCACAGAAAAGACCACCAATAAGGCGTTGAAAGGTGTGCAACCACTTAAAGAATATTATGGGCGGTTTCATTATGAGAAGCAGGAAGACCATACAGATAAATTAACAGAATCCAACGGCAAGCAGAAAGTTCGAAATACTATGCTGGCACAGGAAGGTCTGTCCGACTGGGCCAAAGGCAGCAGTGCATGCCCGGAGCTTTTTGCTGGGGGTATTTTCGAAATTGATCACACTATTGACTCAGAATCGGGTAAGTACCTGGTGACATCCGTCACCCATACGGCTGCTGATGGTAATGGCCAGTCAGCCAGTTATTCCAATGCGTTTACCTGTGTTCCCGATTCTGTTTATACGCCACCGGATTCTGATGCTTTTCGTAGAGTAGTCAGTAGTCCTGATGTTGCTAAAGTCCTGGATGTTAAAGCGGCAGGAGAGCAGGGAAGCACGGATAAATATACTCAGATTAAGGTTCAGTTTCCCTGGAAGAGTAACGAAAACAGTTGTTGGCTAAGAGTGGTGCAGTCCTATGCCGGTAATAACTGGGGAGCCAGCTTTGTGCCCAGGGTTGGTCAAGAAGTAGTCGTAGAGTATTTGAGTGGTAATCCTGACCGTCCTATTGTGACCGGCGCACTCTATAACAGTGACAACATTGGTCCGGGTTATTCCAAAACACAAAGTGGTTTTAAAAGTCAGTTTGAAGGCAGTAAATTTAATGAGCTGCGTCTGGATGACAAGAAAGGCAGTGAAGAGATTTATTTTGAAGCCGGTAAGGACTGGAATGTGGTCGTGCACAACGATAACGTCGAGACCATAGAGCGGCATCAGGATGTTACAGTGACTGAAAATCGCAGCGTCACTGTTAAAAATGGTAATGAAACCAAGGATATTGGTGGTACCCAGACAACGACAGCAAAAAGTGATATTACGATTGAATCCAAAACCAAAATAACTCTGAAGGTTGGTTCATCGTCAATCACTATTGATCCCAACGGTATCACGCTCAAAGGCACCATGATTAATTCCAAGTCTTCAGCCAATACCAAGGTAGAAGCAGGTGCCATGATGGATATCAAGGCAAGTGCACTGTTAAATATCAAGGGCTCTCTGGTCAAAATTAACTGAGCCGTCAGGAGCAGACATTGCATTTATCAAGCGACCTTTAGCTTGAATAAAATAGATGTTATCTCCCGGACATCTCATGGAGGACACTGGTTGTATGAAACACCTGGTTAAGATCAGCGCAGAAACAGCAGCAGAAGTCACCGGACGTTATGAGCTGGATGAAGACATTGAATCCTTATTGACCCCCGGTATTCAGCCAGTCTCTTTTATACAGAAGCTGCTTGAAGAAAATCAGTATCTTGATTGTGTCCGATTTATAGCCCACGGATTGCCAAAACGGGAAGCCGTCTGGTGGGCTTGTCTGGCCACTCGCTATACCCATACACCAGAAACTGAAAGCCTCCGGCAGCAAACACTCTCTGTCACTGAAGCCTGGGTGAAACAGCCCGCAGATGAATATCGTTTGCAGGCTTATAAACTGGCAGAGAAGGCAAAACATAAAACACCGGATAGCTGGGCAGCGATGGCAGCTTATTGGAGTACCGGGTCAGTTAATGAAAGTGACAGTTTTCCTGTGCCTCCTCCTCCCTATCTTTTTGCTCATGCAGTGACGGGTGCCATTTGTCTGGCAGCGGCAGATACCTCTGAAGATGATATCAATGAGCGCTATTTGAGATTTATTGGGCAAGGTCTGGATCTTGCGACCGGCGGGCGGGGTAAAGTGCATGAAAATCCGCTGAATTTTCTGCTCTCAGAAGAAAGTGAGCAGACGGCTGTTAACTGACCTCCGTTAAGGAATATCAATAAGAATAGGAGACGACTATGGGAATGCCTGCAGCAAGAGTGACAGACATGCATGTCTGTCCAAAAGTAGAACCAGGTCCCGTTCCTCATGTTGGTGGCCCTGTTGTCACTCCCGGTGGTCCAACGGTATTGATAGCGAATATGCCTGCCGCAACAGTGGGCAGTATGTGTGTCTGTGTAGGGCCTCCGGATAGTATTTCAGCAGGAAGTGGTACCGTGATGATCTGTGGTAAGCCCGCAGCCAGGCTGGGTGACAGTACAGCCCATGGCGGCAAGATTGTAGCCGGTGCTCCCACCGTACTGATTGGCTGATTTATAACGTACAAATAACCCGGTTGAAAGAAGTGCTCCGGGTGTGCTTCCTGGAAAAGGACGTCAACATGCCTGCGAAATATTGGAATCCCACCCTGCATGCAGCAGATGCTGAAGGCTTTTTGCCATTAGGTAATTCTAATGGTATTGGTATAGCCGAATCCCCCTTGGGTAATCATCAGATTCCCAATTTTCAATCCAGAGTCGCACAGGATCTGACCAGTATTAATGCTCTGCCTACAGGCCAAAACCTGATCACCGCTATTTTACAGGGGGTGGGCAATGGTAAACGATTAGGCATCGTTGCACCCCGTTCCTGGAATGGTGGTTGGGGTAGTAATGAGTGTGCCTGTCTAGGCGGAGATAGTGCCAGAATCAGAGCTGCAGTTGCGGTAGGGTCGGGTGATACCAATACACTGGTCAATGCTCTGAAAATCAAGATCACGTCTATGGGGCATCAGAATGATTATGGCTGGTTAAAGAATCAGCTGCGAGCTGTTCCCCGTTATCGATTGAGAGGGCTGGTTGCGAATACCCCTAACAACATGGGAGTGCTGGATCTTGATATTGAACGTTGGTTGACCTACCAGCGTCCTCTTTATCATGGATTAGCCAATGGTGATAAAGACGACATGAAAAATGCCATTATGATTTTTCTGGCTACTAACGGTGGAATGCCCGTCGTTAATGGCCCTGGCACAAACAGTCGTGTGTATTACGATCCAAGAAAAAATTTCAATTCGGTAGGTTTAAGGCCTGCGTATATTGGACTGGCTCATGAGTTGATTCATCATTATTACAACATGCGGGGTGCTCAGGTCAGTCACAGTGAAGATTCGGCACACTTTTCAACCGTTTTATACGAATACATGTGTGTTGGACTGGGCCCGTGGAATGGTGCAGCGATCAGTGAAAACCAGATAAGGCAGGATGCCGGCGTTCCACTGCGAACACGCTACGCATAATGATCTCATGGACAGACAATATTGGGACATGAATTAAAAGAATTGATAACTACTCAGTATCGTCACCCCCCGCGAAGGCGGGGGTTCTCTGCGTGTTTGATACATTTCCCAAATAATTTTTTATTTTGACTTTGTTGCGGCAATAGCCTTCTGACAAGCAGGTCTTTTATACAGTCTATCTCTGTATTCAAGATAGAATTCAGGTACATCAAATTCGAATCGATTAGCCCAGTTCAGAGTTTGAGCCAGTAGAATATCGGCACATGTGAATTGATCACCTAATACAAACTCTTTTCCTTCCATGTAGTGATCCAGCGCTTTAAGAGAGCGTTTAAACTCAAATTTAGCGGTTTCAAATATAGCTTCGACACGACGCTCCTCTGGTAACACGAAAGAGTGCTTGCCCTTTGACCAGAGAGGTTGCTCCAGGTCAGACAGCACAAAAAAACAGAAGTCATCGTACCGGGCTCTTTCTGCCGGAGTGTGTCCGGGTAGCAGTGCTTTCTCTGGAGCCAGTGAGCCTATATAGCTGAGCATGGCAGCGCTTTCAGTCAGAACCAGGTCACCATCGACCATAGTAGGAGCCTTTCCCTGAGGGTTGATTTTCAGGTAAGAGGGGTTCTGCGTTCCTCCTTCCTCCGGACTGCCTATTTTTACATTGCTGTATTCATACTCTATTCCAGCCTCTTCTAGAGCCCAGAGTGCTCGAAAAGAGCGTGATTGACTAAAGCCGTATAATTTTATCATGGGAACGATCCGGGGTTTATTGTTTGAATTGGGTCTGCTGAATTCAGTGACGATTAAAACCTGAAGCCAGTGCCCGACAGGTTCCTAGCTTACAACAGCTGTTGTTGAATTTAACGGTTGAGATGTGTCCGTAACAGTAAAAATGTCACGTAAGTTCGAGTGGACTGAGAAACAGTCCACTCCAGTGAAGGCTTAACTTAACTGATATTCAAACTCACCATCTTCATTGACACCAATGTGTACTCTGGAAATGGGTTGGTCTTCTGCCATGCGAGCAAGGCAGACACTGGCCAGTTCAGGTAAAACGGAGCGGGTCAGAATATTTTCGATGTTTCTGGCGCCGGTATCGGATTCCTGGCAGCGAGCCACAATGTGGAGCAGCACCTCTTCATCGTAGCTGAATTCAGCCCCATAATGTTCGGTAACTCGTTTTTCAATGCGACGCATATTGATCGCAGAAATCTTCATCAGGTTCTCATCATCCAGAGGATAATAGGCGATCAGGTTAGTACGTCCCAAAAAGGCTGGCTTGAAGTGCTGGAGCAAGTGAGGACGAATGTTATCAAGCAGTACCTCGGGCTCGGGCTTCTCTTCAACCTGACTAAAGATAGCTCTGATAGCGTCCTCGCCAGCGTTTGAGGTCATGATGATGACACAGTTTTTGAAGTCGATATCACGGCCTTCACCATCCTTGATGGTTCCCTTATCAAACAGGTTGTAGAAAATATCCTGAACACCCGGGTGAGCTTTCTCCATCTCATCCAGGAGGATGATAGAGTGGGGCTTTCTACGAGCGGCTTCGGTCAGAACCCCTCCTTCACCATAGCCAACATAGCCGGGAGGTGAACCAAGGAGCATGGATACTTTGTGCTCTTCCTTAAACTCCGACATATTGATGACAGTAATATTCTGCTCACCCCCATAGAGTTGGTCGGCCAGGGTCAACGCAGTTTCGGTTTTACCGACACCACTGGTACCGACAAACAGGAAAACACCAACAGGTTTGCGAGGGTCAGTTAAACCTGCGCGGGAAGTTTTGATCGCCTGAGCGACGGCTTCCATGGCATGATCCTGACCAATAACACGGGTCTTCATGCGGTTGGCCAGTTCACGAATGGCATTGATTTCGTCACTGACCATCTTGCCCACAGGAATCCCTGTCCAGTTTGCCACCACTTCAGCTACGGCCTGCTCATCGACACTGGCTTGCATCAGAGGCTGTTCGCCCTGAATGTCTTTCAAGTCGAGTGTGAGTTTTTGCAATTGTTCTCTCAGCTCGGCCAAATCCTGATCTGAAAGGTTTTCTTCTGCTTTTTCTTCAGAGGTTTCTTCTGTGGTCTCAGAACTGTTATCTGTTGCTTCAGCACTTGCGTTCTCTGCAGCTTCTGGCTCTTCAACAGGTTGCTGACTTGAAAGGAAGTTGCTGTCAATTTGCGCCAGTATATCCCTTATCTTACCGGTCAACTCCAGTTCTTTTTGCCACTGAGCCTGTAGGAGAGTGAGTTCTTCCGTCGCGTTGTCTTTTTCTTCTTGCAGAGCGGCCAGTCTGTCAGTATGAATTTCCTGAGCAGCATGCTCTCGCTCAAGCATGGCTATGGTCGTTTCAGAGCGCTGGATTCTACGCTGCGCATCTTCAAGGGCAGCAGGTGTAGCTGTCTGGCTCAGTGCTACCCTGGCACAGGCAGTATCCAAAAGGCTGACAGATTTATCAGGAAGTTGTCGTCCAGGGATGTAGCGATGAGACAGAAGCACTGACGCTACAATGGCTTCGTCAAGTATTCTGACTTTGTGATGACTGTTAAGAGAGGAAGAAATACCACGCATCATATCGATGGCCTTTTCTTCATCGGGCTCTTCGACTTTGACCACCTGAAAGCGACGAGTCAGGGCAGGATCCCGTTCAAAGTACTTTTTGTACTCTGCCCAGGTCGTAGCAGCAATTGTTCTCAACTCTCCTCGTGCAAGGGCAGGTTTCAGCAGGTTGGCTGCATCGCCCTGGCCTTCTTTACCACCGGCTCCGATCAGAGTGTGGGCTTCGTCAATAAACATAATGATCGGAGTGGGCGAAGCTTTCACTTCTTCAATGACAGACTTCAATCGATTTTCAAATTCGCCTTTAACACTGGCTCCTGCTTGCAAAAGGCCCAGATCTAAAGTGCGAACGACAACACCTTTCAGAGGATCTGGCACATCCTTGCTGGCAATACGCAGTGCAAAACCTTCCACTACTGCTGTTTTACCGACACCGGCTTCACCGGTAAGAATAGGGTTGTTCTGCCGTCTTCTCAGAAGAATATCAATACACTGTCGGATTTCTTCATCACGTCCAAGTACAGGATCAATCTCGCCATTAGCCGCACGTTCTGTCAGATTGATGGTGTATTTGTCCAGTGAAGGTGTTTTCGTAGGCTTTGCGTTGGCATCAAGAGTGCTTGCACCTGAATCTGAAGATGCAGAAAGCGTGGATGCAGATTCTGCCGTAGTACCCACCCGTGCTCTTGCAGTTTCCCTGATCGATTCTGGTGCTACATCCCGAAGTACGGGCAGGCTTTCCAATAATTGTCTTCTTGACTGGTCATCCAGTAGCAGTGCCGCTAAAAGGTGCCCTGAAGTAATCTGGCCATGGCCACAATCAACCGATGCTACCATCCAGGCATTTTTAGCCCCTTCGACAATAGAAGGCGAAAGTGCTGCTGGACGACTGCTTCCCCCCTTGAATTTGGCAATAGAGCTCGCCAATTGTTTAGCTAGCGTAGACGGGTTAACTTCATGAAGCTCGAGCAAGCTGTAAAAATCGGTATCGCTGCGATCGAGTAGTTTCAGTAACCAGTGTTCCAGTTCAACATTGTACTGGTTATGAGCCAGACAAAGACCAGCAGCACCTTCCAACGCTTCGCGAAGGGCGGGAGACATCTTCTCCACCAGAGCCTTAAGGTTATGAGATATCATATTGTTATTTCGTCCTTTTTCTTGTTCTTTTCTTCAGCCTTTTTAGGCGTGGTTAAGCCAAGTGATTATTAGCTTGCCAGATGTTACGGGCAGTTACTAGCCGACAATTTAAAGCAAGTTAGTGGCATCATAATTCGGTATTAGGTTTAGTTGCTGACCAGTCTATGGGAGGGAATGTTTCTGTAAGCTTCACGCCAGAACATTCGGCAGTGGCTTTGTCTAGCTGAGCTTGTGATTCAGGTGATAATTCAAGATGGATGCTATCAATAATGCTATTTCTTAATTTTATAAGAGGTAGTGTGCTTACTAGTTCATCGTCCGGTAAATCAGTTTCATTCCAGAAATTTCTACCATAGCTAAAAGAAATCTTTAAGAGGTGATGATCAGAAAATGGAAGTATAACAACTTGTTTAGCACTGTCAGGCCTACCTCGTGGCTCAGTGATTGAAAATTCCGCTCCTGGGGTTGGTAACCATGTTAAGGGTTTCCAGTCGACTGGCGCTATATGTTGGTTCGACTCATCATTATGAGAGTATGAAGATGTGAGTAACCGTAATATTGTACTTTCGAAAGCTCTTGGATGAAAAAATGAGATATTATTATTAACTGTTTCGGGCTCGATTATGTTGATGGAAATAGTTTGCTGATAAAGTTTTCCTGTAAACCAGGGTCCGCAATAGGCCCAGGTTCTAGCAAAAATAGTTCTATGTCGCCATTTCTGATCAGGCATAACACGCTCATTAGATAAGCGTGTATAGAATTCCATCGATTTAAATCGCCTTTCATAGATTGCCTTGGAATATGAGTTTTTTGGGCAATGCTTAGGTGACCTGAATGAAAGGATGTTACCGGCTAAATCATGTTTGACTAATCCGCAGAGACTGAAATCTGGACCTTTGGGGGTTGCAGGTTCTTTGATGTCTCTCAACTGTATTGAAGAGTACTTAATCAGGTCGAACATCATAATTTTTTCCTAACAGCTTATTGGCTTTTTTATGCAGTCTGGGAGTCCAGCCTTCTGCCAGGTTCATTCCGAGTTTTCCCAGACCTGCGACGGTGCCAACAGCAGTAACGAATGCAAGGGCTTGAGGGTTAGAAATTCCTAAAGTAGACACACCAGCGATTGTCAGTGCTGCTGTAGATGCCCCTTGAAGTTTTGTACCGTAAGCTAACGCATCCCATGGTGCATTTTTTAACTTGTAAGTATCATTTTTTGCTCTCACTCTATTCGCAATGAGTTCAAGCTGATCTCGATTGCCAATTGCATCAAGTGGGTGAGTATGAATAAACTTTCTATCAAGATTGAGGTTAAGCTGATGTGCTATCTGAACGGCTACATTGGGTGATGTACTGGGTCGGTAGAGGAAAACTGTATGCTTCTCAAGAGTTACATTACGATCAGCTAAAATCTTCATCGCTTGTGTTAATACTGCTGACCCACCAAATTCTGAGATCCAGCTCACTCCTTGGATGTTTTTGGCATCGTACATGGTTTTGGCAAGTAAGTAGGCTGATTCATTCAAACTTGAGATGTGAGTAGGTTTGATTGCTTCCCGGTAATTCATCAAGCCTCCAATCTTCTTCTTGCCAGGAGTGATGTGTAGATCAAAACCATCTGCATTAACTCTTAGGCTTCCTCCTGACATGGGGGCGTCAGAGACATAGTCAGCGACTTCATGAGCTATATCCTCTACTTTTTCACGTCTTCTGTCAGATATTGCAACTATTCTATTTTTTTCTTCGAGAATTTTACCTTTTTCTTGAAACTTGGTATCCCATTGTCCCTCGATCAACTCCGATCTATATAGTCCAGCTCGCTTTTGTGCAGCCTGAAGCTCAGAAAAATTCAAATCAGCATCAAAATGCAAGATTTTAAACTCATCATTAGGCAGCTTCTCAACAGAGACCTTACAGCCAGGAAGAATCATAACAAATTCTTCTGTACCACCACGGGCAAGATGGTTAGGCTGAACAAAGATATTGTTCTGATGAAGTCTGCCTGACGCAAGTGACTGTACTCCCTCGACGGTTACTCTAGCCCAATGGTTTCCACTCCTGGCAAGATTCAGGAGTTCCTGATAGATGTTATTGGCATTAGGCGAACAATAAACAGGCTTACCACAATACTTACCAGCAATGATTGTGTTATGTGTTGTTTTTAGAACAGTCATTTTATTCCTTTAACTTCAACTGTAAATGAGCTTCCTTGAGAGAATGATATTCTATGAATGTTGACTTAAAAAAACAGCCTTTTTACAAAGTCTTCAACCAGCAACGGTTACCGTAATTAACTGCTCACGAGCTTCATCAGCCTGCAATCGACTGTTTAAGCCCAGCATCGGGTAGTAATTTGCTCGTTGACCTAATTGCAAAGGAGGGAGTTCCTTTTCCATGACCTGGATGAAGATATCAAAGTCCAGTTCTATTCCTGCCATCATCCGGATCAACGTTTTCATGGACTCCAGCTTTCGGGTTCCGGGCATGATCGTCATGTATTGCTTGTAACTCATGGGTTCAAGTACGACCCGAAATCGACTTTGTATCTGCCAGCTCTGGGATCCGAGCACCATATTCTGCCCAAGAACATTGTTGACGCCCTGATAACGGTTGATCTTGCCGGGTAACTGGGTGCACAGGTCTTCCGGTATTTGATACCAGTCGCCTATAAACTGTTCAATGCTGGCTTTCAGGCCAAAGTGATGCAATAGGCAGCTTTTTAATGCACTGGCTGTAGGGGTGGTTCTACCTAAAAGGCCGCCCAGGCCTGCAATAATATCATCCGGTACCGTTGAGCGATTCTGAACTTTATCTGTACCCAGGCCTGCTAAAGACTTTAAAGCCAAACTGTATGCGTCGTTTTCTGGTGTCAGGCTTTCTTTTTCAAGAGATTCAAGTTTGGTGCGTTCGAAGTTTGCTGGCAGCTGATATTTGCGCCAGGCTCGATAAAAAAGTGAAAGTGTCCTGTGGTGGAAAATATCCAGAAAATCCCTCAGGCCACGGTTTCTCATTTTCAGTTCTTTAAGTACCGTTTCCCCTACATGCTGGGGCAAGACACCCTGTGAGCCTATCAATCCCATGAAGGTGACTTCCATGGACCACTGGTGTCTTGAAGACGGATCCTGTACATCATCCTGCTCTTTGAGTTTCAGGCGGGTAATGTCAGAAGCAGCAAACCCGAAACTATGAGATGCGGTGAATCTCACCAGCTCCTTGTGAGGTGGAGCCAGCTCGGCAACAGGCTGGTTGGCATAGTTTTCTTCCCGGGCTCGGTCGGTCTGGCTGACGAGCTCCAGCATACGAACAGCCTGAAAAAAATCGAACTGCTGTGGGTTACCTTTCAAGCGATCATAAAGGCTTTTCTCACTACTCATAATCCTTCCTCGTAACGCTTCATAGCAGGGCCTTTTCACCCGCTCTGGGTGGCCAACGCTTGAACTCACCGTCCTTGCCACTGAGGGTAACAATCAGTCGAACAAAAGAATTAATGGTGCAATACACGCCCAGGAATCGTTCAATGACCGAGCTGAAGAGCAGAGGACTGGTTCCCGTCAGCATCATAGAATCCAGCTGCAGCTCTACTTCGGTGCCGCGACAAAGTACTACGGTGTTATCAATAGATATAGGGGCGGTAATAGCCCGGGTATTCATGGTTCTGAGCGCTTCTATCAGATTCCGGGTACTGGCTGAATCCTTGAAATTATAAAGGCGAAGGATTTCCTTGAACGCTTCACAGGAATCAGTACCTCGACTCAGCGACAAGTGATTGAGGTTGAGGTGTGAAATCAGACGCCAGAACGCGCCATCTTTCAGTGGAGGTCTAACGACAGTAGTCGGTGACGTGACAGAGCTGATTCTGGCAGCTGGAGCGTCGCCATCAACAATAGAGAACAGAGGCTGACCTCCACCGGTTGGCAGTTTTCTGGGTTGATTTCGATTGGTGCACATCAGGTCAAGGTGCAGGACGCTATTTTTAGCCTGAAAAGGATTCATCTCAAGATCAACCAGTCGAATGGAGCATTCGCTGGCCTGTTCATTAAAGTGTTCTCCTTCTACCACCTCTCTACGCCTTGGACTCCAGAAAGCAGTCTGTCCGGCTTCCACCTGATGGTGCCGGTAACTGTAAAAAGGCGTGAACTCTCTTTTATTCCCTTCATTATCAGTACAGGCAACGGTTTCAATGGACCAGGTTTCAAGCTCACCCTTACGGCGGATGTCGGGCGTAATGGGGTATTCATATTCGGTATGGTTCAGTGAAACAGGTTCGGCCCGCATGGGAAAGAGATTGATAGCGGGAGTGCATCCCAGGGCGAACATACTGGCTGTGAGCTGGTGTTCAAGCTCTTCATTGCTGTCTTCGAGGTAGATGTAGAGATTAAATTTCTGGGAAATATTGCCTTCTAATGCCTGTTTGAATCCAGAAATATCCAGGAAAAGGAATTTTTCAGGGAAGACAAAAAACTCGGTGAGAAGACGATAGCCCAGAAAAGCATTATCGGGGTAGGGGATCAGGCCTTCGTCTTCTTCAAACCCAACTGCCTTGATTTCATGGCTGTCCAGGTACACAGGGTTAGGGTCATCATCACTGCGTGCCATAACCAGTTTAACGGTGCGGGTCAGCAGTAAATCATAAAGTGGATAAACGTGCTGGGGTTGTCCTCTGAGAAAAAAGCGTTGGGTGTCGTCAATCACTTCTTCTATCGCGGCTTCTTCTGCCAGTGCCTGAAATTCCAGTTTGATGACTGCATTGGCATCTGTGACCTTATTGGAACCAGGAGCAATAAAAGGTCTTGGCATCAGGTTGGCGGATTTAACGGATATAGCCGGAACCCGGGCATCGTAGCAGGTAGTAAACCGGCAACTGTTACCTGAGTGTTGATCGGTATCGAGCCAGCTACCTGAGGGTACACTGGCCGGTGCATCCAGAAGGGGTTCAGGTTCAAACTGAACAATGGTCATTGAAGGAATAGGGCGCAGGTAATGAGGATACAAAGTTTCCAGCATGGCTTCTGTCAACTCAGGGAACTCATCATCGAGCTTCTGCTGTATGCGGGCATTCATGTATGCAACACCGGACAGCAATTTAGCCACCAGGGGGTCATCAACGGTGTTGGTATCTAACTGAAGAGCTCCGGCGATGGCAGGGTGACGCTGGGCAAACTCACCAGCAGACTGTTGGACAAACGCCAATTCTTTTTCGTACAGCGGGAGTAATTTATCACTCATATCGGGCTTCCTTCCTGACGCTTACTGCATCTCCAGGATATCTATTGTCTGGTTTACCGGATCCAGTGCCGAATCAAAAATCAGCAGCTCTTGAGCAGCGGTGGCGTGTAGTACTGCTTCCATTCGAAATCTTACTGTTGGATCTTCTGAGTCAATGGCGCTTTTACTTTCCACTTTTACCGAGCGAATACGAGGCTCGTAGTGGAGAATGGTTTTTTCCACCTGACGACAGAATTGGTTGAGTGCTTCCGATGAATTCAGATTGATGGTTGAAAGGTCAGGTAAGCCATAATTGGGTAGACCTTTTTTTACTTCTTTCAGTTCTGTGGGTGGAGAAATAACGCAAAAACGAGTGTTGAGCAGGTATTCGAGATCTCTCCGTACGCTTTCACGCAACTGCCGAAGTTCAAGAAAATTCTGCCTTGATCGGTCATCTGAAGGTTCCAGTAGTCGATCCAGAACCGGTGCCATCAGTTTTTTATCGTTATTATGGGTATACATCGTTAAATATCCGTTTTAACTGTGACCACTGCTGAGCTCTGTGGTCAGCCGTAGTTCTGAAACCAGATGATCGGCACTGTAATGAGGCCGCAAATAAATAGTGCTGTGGTAGGCACCGGCACTGCCCGGTTGTTCTCTGACTTCTACCCGTGCTTCACGCAAAGGATAACGAGCGAGCATCTCCCATTTCAAATCCTCGCGGCCGGTACAATACTTGTTGAGCCACTCCTGAAGATAACGCTCACATTCTTTCGCCGTAATAAACTGTCCTACTTTCTCACGAATCATGATCTTGATGTAATGGGCAAAGCGAGAAGCGGATAAAACCTGCTGAAGCATCCCACTGATTCGATCATTGGCGGTAGTGGACTTACTCTTGTACTTTTTTGACAAGTGCAAGGAAGGGCAGCTGTGAAAAGCGGCATAAGGGGTATCATGGCAATGACTCAGGGCAATCAGGCCCAGGTCCGAAAGTTCACGTTCAACGGTATCGGTGATGAGAACCGGTGTCAGAATTTTATGAACGGTACCGGGGCTATCGGTCTGATAATCCTGAGATTGGTAACACGTTACCAGCCCTCCACCCAGATAGTCTCTGGGCACACCCTTGATATGAGCGAACCAGCCAACATCGCCAAACTCACGGAGCAAGTTGCAACCAAAAGCGTAACAGGCATTGGCCCAGAGGTAGCCTGAAAGGCCTTCTTCCCGGGCATTTTCCTTGAAGTTAAGCGTATCTTGCCTGGTTGCGGAGATGTTTTTATCCCAAGGCTCCCGACACAGCACTTCGGGTAATGTCACAGCCAGAAATCGGCTGTCTTCACTTTGGCGTAATGATTGCCAGCGCAGGTATTCTTGTTGTTGGAAAAGATTGGCAAGATTCAGAGGAAGGCCAAGCTCATCGAAACTATCAAGGCCAAACAGCTGAGGCGCGGCACCACAAATGAAGGGCGCAAATGCTGCGGCGGCTACCTGGGAGAGTCCCTGTAATGTGGTGATATCGTCGTAGGAATGCCCCGGATAGGCACGGTGAGCGACCTGGTAATCACCCAGAAGAACGCCATAGGGCTCCCCGCCAGCCATTCCAAATTCTTCATTGTAAATCAGGCGAAACAGAGTGGTCTGGGTGATATCCGGTGCTCGCTCAATATCCTTGCTGACTTCACGCCAGCTGATATCGAGCAGTCGAACCCGAGTCATTCGGGATTGACTGGATTGATCCACTAAAGTCCAGAGGCCTCGCCAGCTGCTCTCTAGCTGCTGAAAACGCGGATGATGGAGAATAGCGTTCAGGGCGTCGTTAATTTTTTCATCAATAGCGGCTATCTGGCAGCTGATAAAATCCTGCAGTTGACCCTGCCTTAATGAAGTGGACGGAGAACTGAGTTCGGTTAACCAGATAAACAGAGCACGGTTTGCATCCGGCTCTTTAAGAAATCGTTTCAGTGAATCCGCTTTCGTCTGTCTGGCTTTGATAGGCTCTGATACTGACGGCGGCTCAGTCTGCTGTTGCTTTTTTGGTGGTATCGCCAAAGTAGCCAGATCTTCAGACACAATTGCTTCCTGATTCAAGCGGCGGAAATTAAATGTTAGGTTGTCGGTAATCTTTGGAAGTTTAAAGCCATTCCCGCTGTGCGGAAATGGCAGGGTTGACAGACTGTCGTAAAACAGAGTCTTAGCCGGCAGAAGGAATATTCGCGACCATTCTCAAAGAGGTAGTCAGTTCTTCCATTTGCAGCCAGGGACGCATATAAGCGACAGCACTGTAGGAACCCGGTGCACCTGGGTTCTCTTTTACTTCAACACGAGCTTCTGCCAGCGGGTAACGGGCTTTCATCTCGGCAGAAGCATCAGGGTTGCCATTGGTGTACTGAGCAATCCACTGATTCAACCAACGTTCAACATCCTTGGCTTCCATGAAGGAACCAATCTTGTCACGACCCATTACCTTCAGATAATGAGCGATACGGCCGGTCGCCATGATGTAGGGAAGGCGAGCAGAGATGGATGCGTTTGCTGTGGCATCAGGGTTGTCAAAAACCTTGGGCTTCTGGGTTGTCTGAGCACCAAAAAATACTGAGTAGTCGGTATTTTTGTAGTGACACAGGGGCAGGAAACCCTGATTGCTGAGTTCGGCTTCGCGACGGTCAGTAATACCGATTTCAGTAGGGCATTTCTGGTCCATGTCGCCGTCATCGCTCTTGAATACGTGACTGGGCAGACCTTCAACCTTACCACCCCCTTCAGCACCACGAATGGCAGTACACCAGCCATTTTCAGCGAAAGATTTGGTCAGGGTTGTTCCCATGACGTAAGCCGCATTCATCCAGGTGTACTGGTCGTGCTCAACATCTGCAGCCATGCCGCTTTCATCCAGAGGAAGCTCTTCAAAGTTGAACGCTTCTACTGTTTTGGAATTGGCACCGTAAGGCAGACGGGACAGTACTCTGGGCATGACCAGGTTAACAAAGCGGGAGTCTTCGCTGTCGCGGAAACTGCGCCATTTGATGTATTCCTGAGATTCAAAAATCTTGGCCAGATCTCTGGGCTTGGACAGTTCGGTATAGTCGTCAAAACCGAACATTTCTGAACCGGCTGCTGAGACAAATGGGCAGAATCCGGCTGCAGCCACATTGGACATATTGGTCAGCAGATCAATATCTTCCGGATGGCTGGTGAACTCATAGTCACCAATAATGCAGGCATAAGGTTCACCACCGGCGATACCAAACTCTTCTTCGTAGATTTTCTTGAAGGTCTGGCTCTGATCAAATTCCACTGCCTTGTCCAGATCCTTGAACAGTTCACGCTTGCTGACGTTTAGCATACGCAACTTCAGATTGGCACTGGTTTCACTGTTCATAACCAGGTGGTTCAATCCACGCCAGGAGCCTTCCAGCTTCTGGAATTTTTCGTGATGCATAATAGCTGACAGCTGTTTCGAAATGGCTGCATCAATAGCATCAACGGCAGAGTTGATGGTTTTAGTCAGGTTACGATCCCAACTTACCGTTCCATCAAGTACCTGTTTGGTCAGGTTTTCCAACAGGTCTTTGGCATCATCCCGTTCAGTCTGCTTGGTGGCACCAATGGCCTGCTCCAAGAGACTGAGAGAATCTTCCTGTGCTTCTGCTGCTTCTAATACTGCACCTTCAGTTTCTGTGCTCATCAGGCGTCCCCCTCGTCCTTGTCACCCATTCCCAGTTCCTCTGAGATTTTGGTGATTTCGTCTGTGTTTTTGAGAATGTTTTCCAGGATTTCTTCAAGATCTTCAGAGCGATCAGCTTTACTCATCAGGTCTCTGAGCTTGCTGCGTGCGGCCATCAGTTCTTTTAGTGGCTGCACTTGTTGCACAAGCTTTTCCGGATCAAAGTCATCCATAGCGTTGAAATCAAGATCAACCGCCATTTCACTATTATCATCCGCCAGGGTATTGGGGACTTTCAGGTTCAGTTTCGGGTTTACTTTTCCCATCACCTGGTTGAAGTTGTCACGGTCGATCTGGACAAACTTCCGCTCCTTCATGGCTTTCTTGCCTTCGGTGTTATCTCCTGAGTAATCCCCCATAACACCGGCCACAAAAGGCAGTTCTTTAACCACTTCAGCGCCGTTGGTCTCGACGTCATATGTGATGTGGACGCGGGGTTTACGAACCCGCTTCAGTTTGTCGTGGATACTGTCAGACATGATCATCTCCCTTTTTATTGTGAATAATTTTTATCACCGCCAGTGATGAAAAATTATTTAAGCCGCTCATGGCTGTTTTTATGAAATTCTTTTCATTCTCTTTCTATTGATTCAACAGAGAATGAAAGTATTCCTTAACTTACGTGATTGTTATTTGTGTGTTGCATCGTTGATGATGAACACGACTTCCATTTCAGGCTCACGGCCTTTTCATTATTGTTACCCGTTTCTTTTCAAACCCTTGATTAAAAAAGAAATGGATACGACCTGACTGCTGTGGCTTTACCAACCCACATCGTTGCTTTGAGTTTCCTTTGACCCTCCCCAACCTTCATCGTTTTGAACGGATTCGTCAACTGTTTCCTGAGAACTGCTGTTAGCAACGGCAGGTGCTGCTGGAGTAGGCGGAGCCACATAAGTGTTGGTTGAAGTACCATCCATTGCAACACCGGTCAGCTGACTGAAAATGCCTCTGGAGTTTTCTTCTGGCATGAGCTCCATCATCAGTTCGGCAACGGTCATGCGTCCCCAGCGCACCAGGCGATCAATGCCATCGGGCAGGGGAGATTGAGGTTCGTAAAGTCGGAAGTAATCTGCGATCTTTTTGAGTTGATCCAGAGCCTGTTCCCGGTTGGTAATCTCACCCCCGGCCACGAAAGCATGTTGAACAGTCACCGAATGACCTGATACATGCTCAGCTGAAACATTGCTATCAGATTCTGCATCAGTGCCTTCAGAGGCTTGCTCGTTTTCAGCCTGAGCTTGTGCTCGTGCAAGAATTTCCTGACAGAGAAATCGAACCGTTCTCAGGACTTCATCTAATAAAGTCGAAATCTGGCTGCTGGGGGGAGCATCATAGCCACAGAGCTCACTCAGCTTTTCAGTGACAAGCTTGAATTCTTCGTTACAGGTTTCAATATCATCAACCAGATCAAGATAGAACTGATCTCCTGTTGTTGAAACCGTCCGTTCCACTTCTTCAAGGGTCAGTCCGATCTCTTCATATCGTTCCGCTTTTTTCTCTTCTTCAGCAATCTTGCTGGCGTCATAAACCTGCTGGTATTTGAAAAAGCTGAACGCATCTATAGTGCTGTCTTCACTGATGGCACAGTTACGAATGGGAGCGAGCAGGGTGCCTTCGTTACCATCACCATTTAAACCGGTAATAGCGGCCACTTTGGTTTCGATGCCGTCTTCATCAGGCTCAGGATAAAGGCCGTCCCAGAAATCATCGACCAGTCGTCGCAATACAGTAAGACTGTCTCTCAGGCCGTTAAATCCGTGCAATCGAACAGCCGCTTCAATCATCCAGCAGGCTACTTCAATATCTTTACTTTTAGTGCTGAGTATTTCCTTCCCTTTTTCAAGGACCGGGTACCATTCAGAGAGGGCTTCTGAACGGGCATCAGCATCAAACAGCCCACCACGTTCAGTTGCCCGTGCTGAGTTACGGGCATCTTTAATGGTGTAGTAATCCGATGTAGGAGAACGATCTTCACGGATATCTTCTCCCTGGGGCTGATCCTCCGAGATCGGTTCCAGCAGGCTATCTATATCTATGATTTGTGGAGATGCCATTCAATCATTCCCTTGCGTCTTGATAAACGATAATGGTGTGAATCAATAATATATTCTTTCTATAAAGGCTGTCAGGGTTCGCTTTCATCCTTGAGATGTGCTCCACCCTAACGTTTGCCATTGACCATTGAGCATGGCCGTATACTTTCTTGGATCTGGTAGACCCCGGGTCTGCAACAGCATAGGAGGCATACAGCAGGAACCGGTGCAGGACCATAAGGTGTAGCTGTGATCCTGCTGACTCATCTGGGCATCCAGCAATCTCGCCCAGGGAGCGGTAGTGTTCAAAGAGACGGCCTGTCCCTGAACCAGGGTATGTCGGCCCGCTGGTTCTGTTGAATGTGTTAATGCAGAAGCAGAGTCGTTTAATTGTTTAGACAGTGCATCAGCATTCAGGCTTTCCTGCAAAGCCTGCATGGCGGTGGATTCCCAGAATGTGAACAGATCGGTATTTTCAGCCAGAAAGCTTGCAGGTCGTTCATTCGACTGCAAGGGCATGGCAATGGTCAATGGAAAGTACCGGCCCACAGAATCAACGCTTGGAACCAGAATACCAGCCCATGCATGTCCATCAATCACCCCTTCGGACTGTACAAAACGCCAGATAGGACTGGTAAGATAGGTGGTTAACCAGTCATCTCCCAGCACTTCTCTGCTGCCTGCAAAAGCCTGTTGCAACCATTGATCCCATAGTTTGATAAACGTCACCGACAAACCACGGTCAACAAAGTCCCCATGAGCGGGCAGTTTGCCGTAAATACCAGGCAATCGGTTGTCAGGCAATGCTGATACTGTTTTGTTATCCGGATTTTGCATACTGACGGCTCCGGTCATGAGGTTGTGCCTGTACTTCTGCCAGCTGCCTTTGTGCATCCGGCGACAGGTCGATATGGAGGGTGTTGGCAAACGCCAGGAAGGTTTTTTCTGCGGCTTCCAGAAAGTTGTATTCTTTGGCTTTGGGGTCAAAAGATCTGGCGCTCATACTGTAATAAAATCGGATCAGGTGCTCATGACTGATGGC
>NZ_JOKH01000010.1:178051-185378 GCF_000722635.1 Endozoicomonas numazuensis
GGTAGACATAGTCGCCTGTTTTTCGTTTATGATTTTCGGCTTTATATTCTGTTTTGATCTCCTCAAGTAGATAGGATCGAGCACTTTCGGGGTTCAGGAGTGATTCAACGCCTGCTTTTTTCAGATCAATTCGCTGGATAATCATATGCAAGACCCCCCCTCCCAGGTAGTCATCACCAAACAGGCCGTCTGTGTAGTTCCAGCCATTCCGGTAGAGCACCTTGGTCATGCCTCCGTCCCAGGGGTTGAATTCATCGGTAACCCAAATATTGACCGCTTCGATCCAAAGGTCGTTGGGAAACATAGCCGTCTGGCGAGCATGTTTAAAACGCAGTTGGGTGCCTGACAGGTCTATCTCTTTCCAGGGGGCTTTGTCAAAGTTCACACTGTAGAGATTTTGTCGGTTAGCTTTCCAGGCTTCCGGCATTTTTGTCCGCAGTGGGGTTTCCAGCAACAGCCATTTAATCGCTCGCTTGATCATCAGGCGTACTCCTTGCCCAAGCTTTTGCAGATAGCCAGGAACGACTTGAACTCACCGCCATTGCCTTGGGCGACATGGGCATTAAAGCTGCTGGCACTCTTGAACGGGTGCATATGGGGGTTAAGGGCCGGGTCATTGGCTCGGTTGGCCGTCATATTGCGAAGACTTCGGCCCCGGCGGGCTACGGCCAGGCTAATACCTCCGAGCACACCTGCTGTTTCTCTGGGTCCCATAGTGTCCAGGAACTGGCCGTCCATCAGGCTGTCAATAAAACTGCCTGTGAGCGGTGTAGACGCCAGTGTGCCCCAGCCAAAAGCGGTGATCATATCCGATTGCATGGCCTGTTTGTATTTCTGGGCGGCCTGCCGGTAGGCCGGACCAAAGCTCTGGATTTCGGTAATAATTCTGGGGTCCAGCCGGTTGCCCGGTGCGCGCCAGTCATCGGCATTAAACGCCATGACCTCGTCGTGCAATTTCATGCCGCACTTGCGCATCAGCGGCAATAAACCCGCCATCCATTCGGTGGGTGCTGCAAAAAAGACGGTATGGCCGTCCAGGTTTTGTCCTTGCAGTCGCATCAGCGCTCGCTTCAGCAGTCTTGAACCGTCGCCGTGTACGGTCCACTGGATTTTCTGCTGGCGATACTGGGCATTCAGCAACACATTACCCAGCTGGTTGGCGGCAAACTCAAAACAGTTTTGTTTTTGTTGCGGGGTTTTCCAGACTTTTTTGCGGCTGTAAAAAGAGCGTGGGTTGTAATAGAGGGTATAGCCGTCGTCCAGGATAAACTGCTTGCCCCGGTCATTCTGGTTAGCACCGGTGACAATCTCTGGCATGATATCCTGGGCTGCTACCTTGGCAGTTTTGCAAAGGCCGTTGATGGCGGCATTTTTAGTTGTAATTGAGGGTTTTGCCTCAGTATCGAGTCTCCACTTGTTCGGCCCCTTAATATAATCTACTTTATACAACCCCGACCCGACTTCCTCAGCATTCTGCTCCACAAAACCAATAGAGGTTATATATACCCCGCCCGGCTGGTTCCGGCTGGTTTGCAGGATTTTATAGCCAATCTGCAGGTTCTCGACAATATCCATATGCTCAAAGGCGGAGTTCAGGTTGCTGAAGCTTTGCATGCCTCCAGCGTTAGCCCTGAGCTGGATCAGTCGTGAAACCACCCGCTGGCCCTTGAAAGCACTGCCGGTCACCAGCCCGGCAAAATCTTTCGCTACGTCCCCCCGGATATAGACCTTGCGGCCACATTCGGAGGTTGAGATCAGCATATAGCCCGAGTGACTGTCCCCCATACAATTAAGTCCGGATTGTTGCAGGGTGGGGTGTTGTCGTAAAACGGTCATAACTTCTATTCCTTGTTGTAACCATTACAGACTTCCCTTCAGCTGATAACTACGCAACAACTTAGGGTTAAACGGGTTGGAACTGCTGTCGGCAATCAACTTAAAGCTTGCTTTGCGCCCTTGTTCATTAAACGTCAGGTTATATTCTCGAGGATCCGCTGTGCCAATCAACTCCGACTTATCCAGTAGTCTGAACAGCGCCCAGTCACCTTCGTACTGTTTGCGATTCACGGTTTCATTGAGATCCTCAAAGACGATACGGGCACGATTGTTTTCACTGGCATCCCAGGTGAATTTTTTAACTATCCTGGGGCCGTGAGAGTAACGAATACGCTGTTCACCCAGTTCCATGGAAAAGATTCTGACATCTGAGTCCATTTTGGTGGGTTGTAAACGGAAATTAACCGCTGGCTCGCTACTGGATTCGCTACTGGAAGGGTAGAAAGAGCGACGGATTTTACTGGCAGTAATAAACTGTCTGAGTGATTGACTGGATAAGCTCAGGCCACGTCCGTCCAGTTTACGAGTCTTCCAGGTACGGGTATTGATAAATGACTTCAGGTATTCGTTGAAAAACTGCTGTTCAATACCATTAGGCTTAAAGAAACGGTTGAAGTCCTGCATGGGCGCTTCACGATCATCATTAGCGGCCATGGGGTAGCGGTCGTAAAGGCTCTTGCGATAAGGGTTAAAGACCTGTTCTTTCCAAGCTTTGTTGAGATAACGACGACTGTCACTTAACAGCAGCTGCCAGCTGGAGTCTGCCATTTCGTTCAACCAGCTTTTAACCGGTTCGGGAGATTGGGAGGCTTTGATGCGAACCCGCTTAATGACATCATTGCCACTGTTGGCAAATCGTGCACGAGTCACCTTGAAAGCTTGTTCTTCAGGGTCGGGTGAAAGGCTGATCTCGTTCAGATAATCATGAAGTTCACGAACCAGCGACAATGTTTCCTGAAGGGCAGGGGATTGCACATTTTGAGTTTTAACCAATCCCTGGATATCTCTGAACTGCAGGTCAACAACAGTAGGCTTTTGTTTTCTGGCCAACAATTCCTGGGCTTTATCGGCACCCGGAACCACGCTGGAGGCAGCGGAAGGTAATGCAACAGGGCGAGTCAGTTCAGTGTTGTCTGCCAATACTTCCAGTACGTTCTGCAACGGTGAATAGACCGGGTCAGACAGTACTTTAAGTGTGGCCGTGGCATCAGAGATATTCTTGAAAGGAACAATATGGAACTGGCGAATAAACGTCTGCCAGTTCTGACTGTATTCAGTCAGATAGAGTTGCTGGATCTGACCTGAGATCTTCTCCTTGTCTGCTTTACTGAAATCATCGCCATCGGTTTGGCCGTATAGCCAACGATTTTGATCCAGGTCTGAAAGCAGGCTGGACTCAGCATCGTACTCGGCATTTTCATAGGCATTACGGGTGAAAATGGCCGGCATGGCAAAGGCTTTGCTGTCAGAGTTTAAACCGAATATCTTGCGGGTATCTCCTCCAATAACACTGTACAGATCGACTTGACCCTTAAGTGAATCGGCATCCTTTAACTGACCATAGAGACGCTGTGCAATAGGAATGCTCTTGATCTGTTGACGGGCTTGTGCGATGACTCTGGCATTACCTTCTGAGGCTGGAATATCCAGAGTTAACAGACGACTCAGATGTTCTTTAAGCAGCTGTTGCTTACTGGCTTCGCCTGATAATGTCTCTTCCCAGTGTGATAGAGCCCATTGAGTGATTTGCTCTGGGTTACGTTTTTCAGGGGTGAGCAGCATCAGGTAAATGCTTAGCAGTTCAAGCACTTGTGTGTTGTCATAACCGCCATAACGCAGCTGGTTTTCAAGGTCCTGAAGCAGAGCCGGGTAGTAAATACTTAACAGTTTTTCGTCGTAGAGTGCATTGGCGGTTGTATCGACATTGCCATCATAAAGGCCGAGACTGTTGAGCCAGGGATGCTCCTGCTGATCGTAGACTTTACTGGCATTCAGTAGTGCGTCCATAGCCGGCAGGGTTTCAACGGGATCTTTGAAGACTGTTCTTTGGCTATGGGCATCTATTTGGCTATGGGCATCTATTTGGCTATGGGCATCTATTTCGCTATGGGCATCTATTTGGCTATGGGCATCTATTTCGCTATGGGCATCTATTTCGCTATGGGCATTTGTATCGGCGACTACTTTCTCAAAAGCCAATACGTTCTCTGAAACATAGCCAATCAGTTGCTTGTTCTTGGTGACACTGCCTGTCCAGACGATACCAGCCCCCGCCAGTACTACAGCCATGCTTGCTATACAGGTTCTGCGAATCCAGCGCAGAGTGTTTTCAAACTGTCGATTAACGCCTACCAACTCCGACTCAGGAAAAATAATGTCGTTGAGCAGTCGACTGATAAAGAAGCTCTTCCCCGTATTCATCTGCTGTCTGCCGACCGATCGTGGCAGATCAAAGCTGGCGCTGATGGATGCGGTCATCCGGTCAATAGGGGTTCCTTCCTGAGTGCCACTGGTAAAATAGAAACCGCGTATAAGAGGAGTCGTACTGAAATTATTTGAACTGAATGTCTGTTGCAGAAAGTCTCTGATGTTGCCCTGGAGACTGCTCATGCGAGAAGGAAAGCCCTGAAGCAGAGAGCGACGTTCAAGGTCACGTTCCTGGTGAACCAGCCTTAAAACACGCTCGTTCAGGCGATTGAGCAGCGCCTGGAATTCGTTATCAAAGTTAGCAAGAGCTGCGGTACTGTCCTTGCCATCACCAAATTCAAAAGTGGTACCCCACACCTGTTCACGCTCATTAGCTGTCAGGTTGGCAAAAAACTCACTGAACCCAGCAATAAGGTCAGCTTTGGTGAAGGTCAGGTAAACCGGAAACTGTACACCAAACTTTTCATGAAGCTCGTCCAGTCGGGCACGAATCACTTTGGCGTGTTGATTACGTTGTTCTTCTGTCTGAACCATCAAATCCTGAAGACTGATGGCAATAATAGCGCCATTAATAGGGCGACGACGACGGTACTTTTTGAGCAGATCCAGAAAGCCGGTCCAGGCTGCATTGTCAACGACCCTGTGACTGTCCTGGGTCGTGTAACGGCCGGACGTATCAATAAGTACGGCATTGTTAGTGAACCACCAGTCACAATGACGGGTGCCACCCACGCCGCCAAGGGCCCCTTTGCCATGACTGTCGGCCAGTGGGAATTGAAGTCCGGAATTAACCAGGGCTGTTGTTTTCCCCGAGCCTGGAGGTCCGATGATGATATACCAGGGTAACTGGTACAAAGATTTTCCCCGGCCTGACACTTTAAAATTGGACTGTTTCAGAACCGATACCGCATCACGAAAACGTGAATTAAGTACGTCGAGTTCTTCACGAGTACGGGTGTCTTCGTTTTGTTTTTGGCTGTCATCTTCAGCCTGAGCCTGTTGAATACCATCGAGCAGTTGATTGTTCTGGCTACGTTCTCTGAGCAGGACAAACATGCGCCAGATGACCCAGATGAAGGCCGTGCTGAGAATAATGATCAGGCGAGTGCTATAACTGATAGCCGTGTTGTCCGCGCCAAACTTGACATAGTCGGCACCCAACCAGATGGTCAGAGCGAAGGCACATAGCCCGATAATGCCTATAACCCAGGGATTTCCCAGAAACGTTAATACCCGTCTCATCTTGTACCTCGATTCCTTTCTGAATAAAACGTGCTGTGCAGTTTTATAATGTTGGAATAATTGTTTATTTACAGGGCTCGACCGTCAGCCAGCGCTTGACTGAGAGTGTTTTTGGCCATTTGGTTGACTTTGTTGGATAACTGTTCAAGGAGATACCGGATCAGTGACTTGCCCGGTTTCTCAGTATTCCCCGGTTTCTCAGTATTCAAGTGCCGATGCATACCCGGAAATTCTGAAATCTTGCGCATTAAGTGCACGACCCAACCAGACAGGTTTTCTTCAAAAGTGATACCTCGGCTGAGAATCCAGGCCAGGCGATCCATAATGGTCGAGCTGGTGGATAGAAACAACTGGTAACTGCCACTCACTGCTGAAAGGCATTTATTAACCACATAAGCTAGAGCGTGTTGCAGCCATTTTACGGCTGCCAGAGTACAGCCCAATATTGTTTTGTCAGACAGCCATTGCCTGATATTAAACTCTGTCGGTTGTTGTTCTCTCAGAGCGTAAATCGTTTTCCAGTTTTTCCGGCCGACTGACTGGATATAATGATCCATGGAGTGCCATTCAGCGCCGGGGAAGAATCCGGGTGAAGGCAAAAAATAATCTTTCCCGGAACTGGGGGTGTGCTCAAAAGGCCAGATCGGTATGCAGGGGACGATATCGGTTTTATGCCAGACCCGGAATATATTCTCACTGCCCAGTCGGTGGGTGGTTTTACGAGCAAAGTCCGGTAGTCCCACCCTTGGACTACCGAATGTATAAAGCTTGGGCTGAATGCCTTTTTCGATATTCAGCCATTCAGAGGCAATGGTCGCCAGGGCTCCCCCCAGACTGTGGCCGATACAGTGAACTTGTGAACCATTAGACAGTTGTCCGGTAAACTCCCTGAGCTGGGGCAGCATGGATCGAAAGGCTTTCATAAATCCTTCATGAGCCGGGTTACCTGCTATAGAGGGATCAATCAGTACATTAAGATTAGTGAGCCAGTCAGCCAGATATTTAGTGCCACGAAAGACGATAAAGGTGTGGCCTTCCAGCTGCTTTTTACCTTCCAGCACAAAACCAAAAGCGGTTCTGACCTTGATAAAACCGGGGCCGCCGGTTTTGCCTTTGAGGAGGTTGGATTCTGAGAAGATCAAACTGCCTGAAAACTGAGAGTTCAGTGACTGAATAGCCTCCTCTATAGTTGGTATTTCGGTTAATCTGTACACAGCCTTTGTTATAGTTGCTGCGAGCTGAGGAGAAACTTCCCTTCCCATTAATTTACATCCTCACTATTATCGTCTTTTATCTGGTCATCAAAATAAACTCCATCAGAAAACAAGGGTTCATCCTTTTCAACATCCCATTTACATTTTGTAAAAAATGTTTCGCCACTTACTTGAAACACCTGCTCATCATCAGATAAATCACAAGTAACAATTAAGGGTTTGCCTTTAGACTCGGAGTTTTCTTCTTTACTTGTTTTTGTTGCTCCCCAGATTTTATGTTCCGTGCCGTCCAGTACAATTTTCATTGACTGCCACGCACCAAACTCCATGGGTAAAAACTTGGCAATCGATCTTACAAACAGAGCAGGCATTTCAAAATAACCGTTGTCATCGGTAACTGCCTGGTCAGAGAAGGTTTTCTCGTATCTCGTTTCCCGAATGATTTTGGCACCAGCTACCGGCTGACCGTTATTGAGAATAACCCCCGATATTTTCGAGAAAGTGCACATTTTCCCAACATCAAAAATCGACATAGCCACACCTGAAGAAGATAAAGCCCATAACACAATGCTCAGCCACCATGACTTTTTCCACACTTTTTATCCAGC
>NZ_JOKH01000010.1:186154-198783 GCF_000722635.1 Endozoicomonas numazuensis
TTGGGTTCAGTGATTTCAGCAGGCATTACAGACATTAGCTGCTGCATCATCTCGATGGCAGGTTCGTTACCCTGAAACAGCCAGACAGAAAAGCCAGCGTAGGTCATCATCAAAAGCGCCATAGTGCAGGCTGCAAAGACCCACAGTGGAATGTAATGCATCAGCCCATTAGCTTTACGACCTTTACCTTCCCAGCGGGGGGATAGATCGTTTTCGACATAACCACGATGATTTTGGATAGTGTTGTATAAGTTATCTCTTATGGTTTCCAGCTGGGCATGTCCGTTAGGAGCAAGTCGGAACTTCCCTTCAAAACCAAGGCTCAGACAGAGATAGTAGAGTTCGAGTACATCCAGATTCTGATTGGCGGTTTCCTGAAGCCTTTGCAATATCAGGAAGCATTTCTCACCACCAAAGGTTTCTTTATGAAAAATGCTTAACAGGGATCGTTGACTCCAGCCAGACTGTGCCCCCCAGGGCGTGTTCATGACTGTTTCGTCCAGTACTGTGCAGAGCAGATATCGAGAGGCCAGTACTGTTTCCTGAGCGACGCCCTGACCTTTGATCTCCTGATCAAACTTTTGCAGTTCCCGTGTGATTCGCTGATGAAGTTGCGGGGCATTCCCATAATCGGTTGTGGTTCGCAATTTGATGATAAGTGTCAGCAAAGTGGATGCGGCACGAACCAGTGGGTTGAGCCCGGACTGCACTTGAATAGCCTCATGTACCCTGCCCAGGTCTGGAGCAGGGGAAGGCTGAGTTGAAGCTGCAGGGGCCTGGGCGGGTTGCTGCATGCTGCCAGGTGTTGGAATAATTACCGTACGATCTGTCATGATTCAGTCCATTATTGGTTCCGGTTCAAGGCTGCTCTCAGTCTCTGACGGCCCAGAGTTCCAGTTCCAGCTGTGGGAATTCTGCTCCCAGATGTACAGCAAACCCCCCTGAATTTTGCATGGCGCTCCAGGCTTTACCGGAACGTTCCAGCTCGAAGTAGGCGAAGCCTGCATGATAAGGGATCTGTCTGGGTGCAACGGGCAAAGGTCTCACCATAATTCCGGGCATGGAAGCACTGATCAGTTCCCGGATGACTTCAACCGGCGCGACTTTGGCCTGAGCCGGGAAGTTGTTTCTTAACTGTTCACCCGGCATATCTGCTTTAACGGCAAGGTAAAAGCTGGCACTGGATATCAGGCTGCGATCCTTGATGGGGGAAACAAAAATTCCAAACTTGTGTTTGGTGAGTTCCATGGCAATGGCTGTTTGTTCCAGAACCTGGCTGAGTGATTGTCTCAGGCTGGAGAACAACGCCGCATAAAGATCTCCCAGTGATTCCTGAGAATAATTGGGGAATCGGTCAGCTCGTTTTGCCGAGTGAGTAAAGGTTGCCAGCTCACCGGCCAGTTGCAGCAGCTCTTTGTAGAACTCAAAAGGGTGCAGTTGCTCTTGTCGGGAAAGCTGGATAATCAGTGGTTCATAGCGGTTGATCACCTGAAGCAGCAAATAATCGGCGATTTCTGCAGAGCCTGATCGCCCGCTGTCAGCCAGACGATGTCCAAGAGCATCGCCCCGTTGTTTAAGAAGGCCCAGTAGCTCTTCGAAGTAACCACTGGTAACGGGAGAGAGCTGACAGTCCAGTAAAGGCGGAACGTAGCTATTATCCAGTTTTACCGGTTGATCAGGTTGTTTCTCCAGTATCCGGGTAATGCCAATGCAGGCAAAACCGTTTCTATCCTCTGATTCCAGCTTCAGGTGCAGGGTCATATGACCGATTTCTACGGCAGCCTGTTCAGCAGATTTCGAAGCGTTGTCACGGACTTCAGAACTTTCACTGAAGAAACGTATCTGTGAAGAGTCGTCTGTTTGTCGGGTGCTCTGTCGACTGCCAGGGCTTCGCAGAGGTAGACAGAGGTATACCACTTCGTGACGTGTATTAACGGGAACGTCCAGAATGGTCGGAGCACGTTCTGTTGCCGGCAGAGAGAAAGGAGTGCCGTCCGAGAACACACCTTCTGCTTCAATAATGGAGATTTTTCCCAGTTTTAGCAGTTCAATATCGATTCTGAGTTTGTTCAGACCCCAAAAATAAGCACCGCAGGCACGGGTACGATGTTCGATGTACTGTTCAAAGTACCTTTCCTGCTGTTGAAAGTGCTGTGGCCGAAGAAACATGCCTTCAGACCAGATGACCTTGTTATTGTTGGACATTGATCAAGAATCCTTGCTCTGAGTACTACGCAGTAGTGGCCTTTGGTTACAGGATAAGCTCATTGCTGCTCTGAAAGTCCTTTCTCACTGGCAATCAGACTGAAGTCGTTGCTGTAATGGGCACTGACCGGTAAAACCAGCATGGTTGTGGTTTCGTCATAGCGTGAGTATTCAGCCAGTATGCCTAAATAGCGTATGTCGGGGGTCAGCTCAAAAGTCTCAAGGCGGTTCTCTCCGGGAGCCAGCTCTTTCAGTTGAACGGTACCAATGAGGTCTTTACCCAGACGGTCTTCGGCCTGCTCATAAAGCGTGAGAAAGTCTTCTCTTTCAAACTGGCGAGCATCTGAGAGTTTGAATATCCGTATAACTAGCGGGGAAGGACGTCCATCTGAATCCAGGTTGACGTCACTGGCCGCCTGAAGGCTTAATTCTGCACTGGTATCAAAGTTAAGAACCTCTCTGCTGGTGCTGCAACCTGTTATAAGTGCAATGAATACCAGGGAGGTCAATAGCTTTATAGGTTTAGTAAAGATCATCTCAAACTCCATTTCTTAAACGATTTAGTTACGTTGTTTACTGTGAAAGCTCATGTTTCTGCTCATGGCTGCATGCTACGAACCGATTTTAATTCTGCCAGTTTCTTTTCATAAGCTTCTGCAAACACTTCGCCGAATATTCGGTTGTAAGTTGTTTCAGGGTCTGACTGAAGATCAGAAAACCACTTTTGAAAAGTTTCCCAGTTTTTGGCCTTACGATTCATTGAAAGGCCCTTGCCATTCATTCGCTCGAACAAAGAGGAGAGTTTGTCAGGAGAAAACTGAGCAAACATCGCGTCATAAGCGGTTCGCATGCCAACAAGAACGGCTATCTGGTGATCAGAAATATTGTCAAAGCTGTCTTTGATCGCAGCAGATGGTGACATGAAAGCATTGCTGTTTCGGCCAAACATCATGTTGAGTGCATCTTCAACGGTTGCTGAAAACTTCAATGGATTGTTGTCCTGACTCTCAATCATCGTACGCTCAACTCTGAGCTCATTCTTGACGGTGCTTCTGGCTCTGAGAAGATCCATTAGTCGACTGGCTGTTTCTTTGATCAGCAGTGCGGCTTCCTGATCTATCCGTTCAAGGTCACTTTGTGTTTTAACTTCTACCCCCAGCTTCTGGGCCAACTGTTGGCTGGTGCTGGAAGGTGCTTGTTGTACCGGCTGACTATCGGGTATGCGAACAGGCTCAATGGAGGGTGAAACTTGAGCCTGAACTGGCGGCCGATTCTGTGTTGGTGGCTCGGTAAAGCCGTGTTCTGCAGGCTGAACCATTAATTCTGGTTGTGCTGCCGGAGGCTGTTGAATATCAGGGATGGCTGGCTCAGCCAGAAACTGATCAAAAAGGGCGTTTTCCTGTGGAGTAGCCATTTGAGGTTCTGGTTGAAAAGCAGGCGTTTGCTGAGCAAGAGGTTCTGGCTCTGAAAGTAACTGGTCAAGACTTACATCGCTCATGGTGACAGGCTGAGGTACAGGCTCTTGTATTGTGGCCTGTTTGGCAGGTCTTGGTGTTTGAATAGACTGTTGTATGGCCGGTGTGTTGTCTGGCTGAGAGTTGTCTTGCCACCAGTCCTTGTTCTGCCCAGAATCAACGGAAGCCCATGGATCGATACTGGAGGGTTGGCTTGAAAAAGCCGCTAATGGGTCAACTGAGGCTTCTGAAGAAGAGGTACTGAAAAAATCATCGGTTGTTGATGAGCTTGCCGCTAATGGGTCCAGAGATTGTGACTGGATATCAACGTTGCCTAATGAAGTGTCTACCGTTCCCCAGTTGTTTTGTTGGGCTTGACTGGTCTGCGGTGCATCGAGCCACTCATCAAAAGCCGGACTTTCCTGAGCAGGGGAAGCAGGCATATCGGCTAAAGAGCCAATCGTTGTCTTATCTGAAGTGTCCAGAAAATCGACACTCTCCAGGCCGTCAGGCAAATCTTTCCGTTTTACTTTTAATACGGCTTTTAGCTGATAATGCCCCATGCTGACAACGTCACCGTCGTTTAACTGTATTTGCTGTCCATTACCAATAGCTTTATCAGATCCATTAAGGAAGGTGCCGTTAGTGCTCTGATCCATCAGAAAATACAGATTATCCTGAAATACAATTTGGGCATGCGTTGACGAAACGATACGTTCGATATCGGGTAGAACCCAGTTGTTAGAGTCTGAACGGCCAATACTGCCTCCTGCCATAGAGAAGGTTTTGGTATGGCCGGTCATGTTGGTTTCTGCCGGGCTGTCAATCACCTTGAATACAAGATTTTCTGCCATACTGGGGCCACTCTTATCCACTATAAAGGTGCAGCTGTTTCTTATTCTGTAGCCATTTAAATACTTCAGGGGAAGCTGCATTCCCTCTTTGGCTTAAATCCTTAACGCATTCATCACTCAGAGTGTAAGGTTCAAGAAGTGAGAATGATAATGCAGTGTTCATACAGTAATAAAAAAATGCCGGCTTCTTGTCTTATATCAGTAGGCATTAAGTGCATGACACTGTCTTTTTTCTGTTGGTCACCGTTTGATAGACTTATGGCCTTGTTATAAGCCTGTTTTGTTAATTTACAGGTCTGGAAGAAACCAGGCTCCAGTAAACTGCGTTAACTTAATTTTTTCATCCATAAATAATCAACACTTTCACACTGGAAAGCATGATCTGGCATGCAAGACGATATTAGCCCACTCGTAGCCAGCTTGGCTAGAGTCTTCTTGTGAGATATTTCTGCAATTGATTGATCCGATTGATAAAAATGTTTTACTAGTGAAGAGTAGGGAGTTCACTATTTTGGTATGTATAGTTCAAATGGATTAGATTTTCTGTTGATGTAATTAGCGAATGAAAAATCTTCAGGGAATTAAGCTTCGATGCTTGTTTGATCAGGCAATAAAAATTAGTATCAGTTCACAGGTTTTCGGCTATATGAAAAAGTCTTTCATGAGCTTAGCTATAGAAGAATAACGAGCTTTAACCTGAGTGCGCCTTTTCATAGAAGCAATTACACAGCAGAAGTACAGGGAAAGATATGAGTGCTGATGATAAGACGAGAATTGTCACTGAGAATCAAAGTAACTCTTCATTTAATGAGCCAGGTAATGAGCCAGGTAATGAGCCAGGTAATGAGCCAGGTAATGAATCAGCAACTGATTCGGTCAGTCCTTCTGATGATGCCACAGTTTTAGCTGCACAGACCGGTCAACACCATGATATGTCAGTTGATCAGGATAAAACGGTAATCGCAGAGTCGTCACCTGTTGCTCCATCGACACCCGCTTCACAAGAACCGCCACAGCAAAAAAAATCGTTAATCAAAAATCGTTTTGAGCTGAAGAAAATGCTGGGCTCAGGGGGAATGGGAGCGGTTTATCAGGCGGTTGATCTCAGAAAAGTAGAAGCAAAGGACCGTAACCCCTACGTTGCGGTAAAGCTTTTGAATGATGACTTTAAACGTCATCCAGATGCGTTTATCTCGCTACAAAGAGAATCCAGAAAGTCTCAAAATCTTGCTCATCCGAATATTGTAACGGTTTATGACTTTGACCGGGACAGTGACATGGTTTTCATGACCATGGAGTTTATGGAAGGTGCTCCTCTTGATGAAATTATTCGTCAATGTGTCGGAGCGGGCCTGGATCAGGAAGAAGCTTACGGTATTTTTAAAGATATTTCTGAAGCACTCGCCTATGCACATTCGCAAGGTATTATTCATTCTGACTTTAAACCCGGAAATATCTTCTATACCAAAAACAAGATTGCCAAAGTATTTGACTTTGGTATTGCCAGAGCTGTGTCATCAACGGGCATCAGCAGTGGTTCAGGTGATGATAAAACAATTTTTGATGCGGGTAGTCTCAGTGCTTTAACGCCGACCTATGCCAGTTATGAAATGCTGAAAGGTGAAGAGCCGTCACCCAGTGATGATGTTTATGCTCTGGCCTGTGTGACTTATGAATTATTTGCAGGCAGGCACCCTTATGACAAAACACCTGCAGATCAGGCTTTTGAGAAAAAGCTGAAGCCTGCTCGAATCAAGCGTTTAACAAAGCGTCAATGGAAAGCTTTGGAAAAAGCCCTGCAGTTGAAAGGAGATCAACGCACTCAAACGGTTGATGCCTTTAAAACCGCATTTTTCAGTAAATCCAAATTACCTTATTATCTGAGTGGCGGAGCCTTGGCGGCCTCTGTGATTGCGGGGCTGGTGTATCAACAAACACACCTGGTCGATGAAACTCAGCTGCGTGAGACGCTGCAGGAAGAAATGCAGGAAGAGATGCAGGTTAACATTCGTGCCAATGTTGAGCTGGAGATGCAGCAGAGAATATCTCTTGAGAATTTGAATGAGGCATTATCAGAACCTTTGAATGATCACTGGAGTGATAGAGTTCATACTCTGATTGGGGAGTACATGGTCCTGGCTCCTGATGATTCCGAAAGTATTGTGCAGGCCCGACAGAAAGCCATGTCTGTCTATCTTGATGCGGCTTCAGCGGCCAGAGCCTCAGGGAGGCTTGAAGAAGCCAAACGATTATTGGATGAGGCAGGGCTTTGGCAGAACGAGTCCGATCAGCTTAAGCAGGAAGCTTCTTTGCTGGCTTCAGCTGAAGAAGCGTTAATAAAAAGGCAGCAAGAGCAGCGTCTGGCTGCAAAAGTTGAGGCTGAGAGATTAGAAGAAGCGAGAAAGCAGGAACAAATTCAGATTGAAAAGCAGCGTAAAGCGAGAGAGCGGCGTTTAGCCAGTGAAGCTCAGCAGCGAAAAGTTAATGCAGCTGTGGTTGCGGTTCAAGACTCACTGTCTTGCAGTGCAAGGATTGACGTTAAAGGTGATTTATCATCTAAAATCAATGCTTTAGAAAAGATTAGTAAAGCTCGTTATAACAAGGAACAAAAAGGATTTATCAATAGTTTAGGTAACTGCATTAAGACCGTTGCAAGACATAGTCCGGCTTCTGCAAGGCGCATAAAGTCTGATTCTGTCGTTTTGTTTCCCAAGTCAAATCAATTGGCGTCTATTTCCATTGATATGTGTGCGCACTTACGACCTGGTTCAGGCAGTAAGGGGCGACGATACTTCTGTCAGGATTACCTGACCAGTGGAGGCAAGAGCCCGGTTCTGGTAGTGGCTAAAGGAACGAATAAAAAATTAGCGGTCAGTCGTTATGAAATCACGGTGGGTGATTTTAATCACTATTGTAAGAAAACAGGTCAATGCTCCGCGCTTTCTGGTGATGCTGGAATGCCCGCCAGCAATATCAGTATTGCTCAGGCCAAGGCCTACACTCAGTGGCTAAGTCAGCAATCAGGTTATAACTATCGTATTCCCACCCTGAATGAATGGATGAGTGTATCGAACGCTGAGCGTAACGGTGCTGATCCAGACCGAAACTGCTTTATCAAGTTTGGCTCGTTGCAGAAAGGTGCGGATCTGGTAAAAGCAACGACAGGCAAGCCTAACGATAACGGATTGATCAATTATGTCGGTAATGTTCGTGAGTGGGCATTTGATAGTGGTGGTCAATTAATGGCCATGGGAGGGAGTCGAAAAGACCCCCTTAAACGCTGTCTGGTGACCAGTCAGGTTAATCACTCGGGACAACCGGATGATGTGACCGGTTTTCGAGTGGTAAGAAGTTTGAACTAGATCACCTAAGTGGAGTAGGTAACCCCGTTGTAATTAGGTTAAAAAAACAAGCATGGGTTACAGAGCCAATAATCATAAATAAAATAAGATGCTCTTTTAACAGGATTTTTGCTATCCAGCATCAGGGTGGCGCTGACAGAATAATAAAAAGGATTGAAGCAGTGAACGGAAATGTAAGGCAGTACCGTAATGGAGACCATAAAAGAGGTCGAATGATTCGGCCTTTTGTGCTCGCCCCTCTGTTTGCCCATATGTTGGCTGTTAGTGCCCAAGTGTACGCGATTGATGTACCTGTTACGCCAAGCCTGATTCCCGAAGCGCCCGATATTAACCCAAGGGATATTGAAAAAGAGTTTGATGAGCGTAAAAGTGATCTGTCTGATGAAACGGAAGGTTCTTTTGCAGGAGAAGACGAATACGGTAATGAACCCCATATTGCTGTCAGTAGCTTTGCTTTTAGAAATCTGCCTGAATATCCGGAAGCAGGGATCACCCGTGAAGTGATCGAAAAGCTTACAGAAGATCTGCGTCAGGATTTTATGAGGGTTGAAGACACTCTGGACAGTGGCTTCTTAAAGCAGGACCTTGAACAGCTGGGTCAGTTTCTTAAACAGAAACGTGAGCAGGGATCTGATGATCTGACTATTGCCGATCTTAATGAATTAAATGCACTGCTCCGCAAGCAACGATCCCAAAGGGGTCTTACCTATACCGATATTGTTGCTATAACAGAAGAAATAACCCGCTTTTACCGTGAGCGGGGTTTGTTCCTGGCAAAAGTATTCATACCTCCCCAGGATGTAAAACAAGGTATTGTTCAGCTTGATATTGTTGCCGGAACTCTCGGTAAAATCGTAGTGGAAGGCAGTAAGAAGTACAGTGATGAGCAGTTGTCCGAAGCCTTTGAAGGTCAAGTCGGAGATTTGGTCAACAATGAAAAGGTAGAGGAGAGCATTTACCTGTTGAATGATTTGCCAGGCTTGAATGTCTATGGTTTCTTTGAAAAAGGCGACAACCTGGGTGAATCCAACCTTAATCTCCAGGTCAGAGATGAGAAAGAGTGGCAGTTAACCGTTCGCGCCGATAATAATGGCCCTGAATTCACGGGTGAAAACAGACTCTTTATCCAGGGCGACTGGATGAACCCTACCGGTATAGGTGATCAACTTTCCCTCGGTGGTCTAAAGTCTTTTAATCCGGATAACGCAGATCTTTACCAGCTTCGCTACAGCCTACCCGTTTATGATTCTAGAACTCGTCTGGAGTTCTTTTTTGAACAGAATGATTACGAAGTTACTTCTAAAGATGAACAAACCATCAATATTCTGGGTATATCTGGCAGTAATACCACATACAGCCTGACAGCTATGCACCAGTTTAAACGATCCAGGGCTGAAAACTTTGCAGCGGGTTTAAGGCTGAGTGATAAGCAGTCTGATCGAAATTCTGTTGTAAAAGATTTCCTGGCAGAAGGTGATAAAGCTCAAGCATTAGAAATGATTTTTGAAGGGGATCATTTAAGTACTCGCTTTAAAACCCTGAATATGGGGCGTCTGGGGATCCAGTATGGACGCTTTAAGAATGAAGTCGATGATGCCCGTGGTGATGACTACTATAAGATCGCGCTGAACAGCAACTCGCTGTTTTTTATTCCTTTACCTATGACAGACAGTGAGTCGCGTTTAATTTTTAAAACTAAGCTCCGTTACGGCAATACTGCACTGCCTGCATTTGAGCAATTTTCACTGGGTGGTTCCAGTGGTGTTCGTGCCTATTCCCCCAGCGAATTCTCTGCAGATACAGGCGTATATCTGGGCGCAGAAATGTATTTTGATGTACCTGAACGGTTCGACTTTGATGTTTATGGCGGCTATCGCCTGAGTGACATTGTGCAGTACGCCATTATTGCCGACGCGGCCTACGGTATCGAAAACGCTTATAAATCCAATGAAGTGGATGAAAGACCTGTTGACCCCTGGGCTCATCTGGCTGGGATCGGGTTGCTAATGAGGCTGAACTGGATGGATAAGTTTGCTTCTACTTTAACCTTCTCCAAGCCGGTGTCAGACAAATCAAGCACAGGCTCGGTGGGTAATGATGCCGAGTGGCAACTGTTAGCTGATTTTACTTATTACCTGAACTGAACATTGATTTCCGTGGCTGTAGCGATACTTCCTGACAGCCCCACAGGATACGCAAGGAAAGCAATATGACCAAAACAATAACCGGACAGAAAGATCGTGGAATACAGAAGTCATTCCAACTGAATCCACTTTCATACTCTTTCGCTCTTCAACGTCGAGCTCTGGCTGGAGGTGCGCTTGCACTTTCATTTTTGGGTTCAGAAGCAGTGCTTGCTGCACCACAAGGTGGTGTAGTTGTAGGCGGTGATGGCTCGATCAGTGTTGATGGCAAAATTACCAATGTTGACCAGGTATCGGATCTTCTGGCGATAGACTGGGACTCGTTCAATGTCGATGCGGATGAGATGGTGCGATTCATTCAGTCATCGTCTTCGGACATGGTGTTGAACCGAATATTGGATGAAAATCCCAGTGCCATTTTTGGAACCATTGATGCCAAAGGGCATGTTCTATTGGTTAATCCAAGAGGGCTTCTGTTCACTGAAACCTCTCAGATAAACGTCAACAGCTTTGTTGCCTCTGGTCTTGATATCAAGACAGAAGACTTCATGAATGGAAATTATATTTTTGAAGGCAAAGCTGGAACTGAAGGTTACGTCATCAACAAAGGTTCGATATCGGCAATCAGTGGCGCCGTGTTACAGGGTAAGAGCGTTCAGAATACAGGTCTTATTTCTGGTGGTCTGGTCGCTTTGGCGGCAGGTGATGAAGCTGTCGTTACTTTTGATGCCGATAAGCTGATTGGCGTTAAAGTGACCCGGGAAGTTCTTGAAAAGAAACTGGGTGTTAAAGATGCCGTTCTTAATGAAGGAACGTTGAATGGCGGCGAAGTCCTGTTAACCGCAGATGTTGCAAAAGGGCTGTTTGATAACGCCGTCAACAACACTGGCATTATCGAAGCCAAAGGAATCAGTACCGAAGGTGGTGTCGTACGATTAGGAGGCTTTGGTGCTCAGGTTGCTCATTCAGGAAAAATTGATGTGTCGGGTGAGGGCGCTGGCAGTAAAGGCGGTAAGGTTCTGATTGAAGGCGATACCATTAACCTGACGGGTAACGCCAGTATTGTAGCAACCGGCGAGAACGGTGGGGGCACTGTTCTTATCGGTGGCGACTACCAAGGTAAAAACGCCGATGTCTATAACGCCAAAAATGTAACCGTTAATGAAAATGTCACCATAGATGCCAGCGCAACAGAAAACGGTGACGGCGGAAAAGTTATTGTCTGGTCAGATGATACCGCTGAATTTCACGGCGAAATCACCGCCCGTGGTGGCAAAAATGGTGGTGATGGTGGTTTTGTTGAGACTTCTGGTAAGAAGCTTCTGAAAGTTACGGGTACTGTGGATACTGGGGCGGATCAGGGTGAAAATGGTAAATGGTTGTTGGATCCAACTGATATAAGTATTGTATCTGAAGAGTCGATGGTTGATGAGCGTGGGAAAAAAGAAGATGGTAGTTTTGTTACTATACGTTCACTTGAGTCTTCTTTAGGAGACGGGTCAAGCATAAAGATAAAAACCACATTAGATGATGCTGATATAGCTGATAATGATTTGGCGAATGATAATCTGGGCAATATCACAGTTGATACTGATATTATTTACAACAATCGCTTTTACCAGGATACAAAACTAGAACTTATAGCGGATAATAACATCATTATTAATGCCACAATTGAATCTAAGAATGATTATGACTTTGGTGTTACTTTAGATGCTCAAAATACTGTCCACATTACTTCCTTAGGAAAAATTGATACTGCTGGTGGCACTCTAGATATCACAACTCAAAACTTTATTAACGATGGAGTAATTGACTTATCAGGTTATGTTGCAGGTATAAGTAAATCATCTGGTATTGCTAACATCGAAGTAGGCAGTAGTGGTGGTGACAGCTTTAACAAGCTTGGAAGGATAACAGGTTTTGACAAAGTAAATGTTGATGCCAAGGGTAATGATACCTTTGTCCAAAATGGTGGGAATATAGCGCTCACTGGCGGCGAAGATAATGAAATTACCCTGTCAGTTTTTAGTGGTCAGTTAGAAAATCCCGAAGTCAAAGATGTAATTATTAAAGATGTCGAAGTAGTGGTTTCTGGTGAATTAACTTTTGATCCAACAGCTGAAAATGCTAATGCAATTGAGGTTGTTGCTAACTCAGCTTCTGATCGAACAGATACTCTAACCGGAACCTTAGGTAATGATACATTTAAAATCATTGATGCATCAGGAGCCATTAAAAGTAAGGGCATTACTTTTCAGGGTATAAAGATCATCGATGGTCAGAGCGATGAGGGAGCTGATGGGCCGGGGGATACTGTTGATGATAGTGTTCTAGACAGTAACTGGAAACTAACCCAGTCCGGTGCGTCAAAAGCTGATGCTTCAATAGAAGTTCTCAATGTGGAAACTGTTAGTACAACAGGCTCAGTGGAGAATGCTTCCGGTTCAGGTAAAGACGTCACATTGAATGCATCTGGTCTAGTTGTAGCGGGCATTCATTTTACTGATAGTAAAAAATACACGGGTTACACAGACAATACCGATAACATCATCGACAGCAGCGGTACCGGGCGTTGGGACATCACCAAGGCCTTTGGAGCGACCTCAG
>NZ_JOKH01000011.1 GCF_000722635.1 Endozoicomonas numazuensis
GATTAAGCAGTCGGGTGTTGTTCGGCCCGAATAAATGGCATCAAAATAATCTATTGGATCGAACATTTATTAATGGTCAGCGGGAATTGCTGGCTTGCTGGACTCCCTGGAGCTTTCGAGGGCGGGCTATACCATTACGTTTGCTGTTTACAGCAACTTCCAGCCCCTCAAGCACACAGCGCTTTCGAGTTCTTTGCACGGTTTTTGTTGTGACACCACAGGTTTGACTGACTTGCAGCTCTGTAAGTTTTGATCCATTTTCGTCCAAAGCCAAAATGACTTGGGCGTGAATGCGTTTGTGTTTTGCAATGTTGTTTTGATGAATGATGTCCTTGAGCTGTTGTTGCTCAGCGGGGGATAAGAGTATGCGATAACGAGCTGGCATGGATAAAGTCCTGAACTGTGTCAGGGAAGAATGCCAGAATGGGAAATTCTGGCATTGTCATAAGACAAGTAATTTGTTTTTTTGTACTAGGGGTGATTAGAAACTCTCCGCCAATCAGCCAGATCTTCTTTTGTCTACCAGATGACAATTCGACCAGGCATAAAAAAACCCCGAAGCACAGAGCTGCAATTCGGAGGCCTTTTATCCGCTTAAGCAGAAACTTTATCGGCGGGATTTCTGCTTTTTCTTTTTATCGTCTTTCTTCTTGCCTTTCAGCTCAATAACTCGACGTTTATGAGTCACCTTGCGCTCTCCACCCGGATTCTTCTTATGAACCGCTTTGCGTTCTGCATAAGGATTCTCTGAAGAACGGAACTCAATCCGAATAGGAGTACCCATAATTTTGAGCACCTTCCTGAATGTATTTTCCAGATAGCGCTTATAGGCAGCAGGAACTTCCTCGGTCTGATTACCATGAATGATAATAGTAGGAGGGTTCATGGCACCGGCATGACAATATCTCAGCTTAATACGACGATTGCGAACCATTGGCGGCTGATGAATTTTGGTGGCATCTTCCAGAATTCGAGTCAACTGATTGGTAGACAGCTTACGCGTTGCACATTCATAAGCTTCATCAATGGATTCATAAAGGTGACCGACATTAGTTCCGTGCTTGGCAGAGATCATGTGAATACGAGCAAAATTAATGAATTCGAGTCTTCTGCCAAGCTCCTCCTTCACCTTTTTGCGCTCTTCTTCTTTCATGCCATCCCATTTGTTAATGGCAATCACTACGGCACGCCCAGCTTCCAGTACAAAGCCCAGAAGATGAAGATCCTGCTCCACTATACCTTCACGGGCATCAACGACCAGAACCACAACATTGGCATCTTCAATCGCCTGCAGGGTTTTGATCACTGAGAATTTTTCAGCCACTTCATGCACTTTCCCACGACGACGGACGCCTGCAGTATCAATCAGGGTGTAATCCTTACCAAAACGCTCATAAGGTATATACACACTGTCACGAGTAGTGCCCGCCTGGTCATAGACCACAACACGCTCTTCACCCAGAAGACGATTGACCAGTGTTGACTTACCTACATTCGGTCGTCCAACAATACCAATTTTGATGCCTCTGGCTTTGTCCTCTTCTGACTCATCTTCTTCAGACTCCTCAGTCTCAGGCCCCATGATTTCTTCGAGCACGCCTTCGATCATGCCCTTGACACCACGACCATGAACGGCGGCAATGTGAAAAGCCTCACCAAATCCGAGAACAGCAAAGTCTGCTTCTGCCTGATCAGCATCAACTGTATCAGTCTTATTCAGTACCAGATGGTATTGCTTGTTTTGTTTACGAAGGTGGGCAGCAATCATTTCGTCTGCTGCGGTCAGTCCAGCCCTGGCATCCACCAGAAACAGAACAATATCTGCCTCCTGGATAGCCGTCAGCGACTGCTCAGCCATAGCCGAATCTATACCTTCTTCATCGCCACTGATACCACCAGTATCAACAACAATATAGGGCCTGGAGCCCATTCTGCCTTCCCCGTATTTACGATCACGGGTAAGACCGGCCACATTGGCAACCAGAGCATCACGAGAGCGAGTCAATCGATTGAACAGCGTAGACTTGCCGACATTGGGACGCCCCACCAGGGCAATTACAGGAACCATACACTTCATTCCACAGGGGCTATAGGATACCCCCAAAGCTTTAGCCAGTTTCAGACAAACGACCAATTCAGAGGGAGCCGTCTGTCCCGGAATCTGCCTGGCTCAGACCTTGCGACCTGAAACCGACCCGATTCCTAGCATTCTAATAACAGAAAAAGGGCTGAACCCTGAGGTTCAGCCCGGCTTTAATTCTTTGCCAAACTAACGATTTAATTCAGCAATTTACTTTTGTTTCAGTGCAGTCAATGTACCGTTGGCACTGAGTACATACATGTAATCTCCGGAGACTACAGGAGGCGCCTTAATGGCTGAAGAGCCCGCCTTAAAGCGGCCCGCCATACCCCCGTCTACCTGAGACAACAAGTGCACATAACCATCAAGGTCACCAACTGCCACATAACTGCTAAAGGTTGCAGGAGCCGTCACCAGACGATATTCCAACTGATCCTGCCTCCAGCTTACCGCTCCACTCCGTTGATCCAGAGAGCTGACATAGCTACTTTCATCCGTCACATAGAGCGATCCGAAGCCTTCCGCAATCGATTTGTAGCTGGATAGCTCACGAGTCCAGCGAACCCGGCCACTGTACATATCCAGAGCGGCAGCATTGCCCTGAAAGCTGACCATAAAGAGATTATCTCCCACGATTAGGGGCTCAGCCTTAATATCAACCATCCTCTCCAGTTCAGAAGAACCTTTTGGAATGGAAACACGACTGTTCCACAGTGGAGTTCCATCGGATATTCTGAACGCTTTGGCTTCACCGTTGGAAAGCCCTACAAAGACCGCCTGACCTTCAATACGAGGAGTACTTGACCCTCTCAATGTCAGAGCTGGCTGCAGGTTTTCCTGATTCCAGAGCGCTTTGCCGGTTTCAGCATCCAGAGCGGTGATGGTATCGTCAATGCTCTGCACCAGAACAACACGACCATTGGTTTGTGGAGAAGAAATCACTTCACTGCTGACTCTGGCTTTCCAAAGCTGACTGCCGTCCTCTTCCTTCAAGGCAATGACATGACCGTCCAACGTTCCCAGAAGCAGCATTCCGGAGTCAGCTGTAATACCACCACCGACAGGTAATTCCAGCTCTTTCTTCCAGATTTCCTTACCGGTTTCACGGTTCAGAGCCACTACATTACCCTGAGCACCAACAGCATAAATCACGCCACCTGACACAGAAGGCACCAGTCGTTCATAACTGTCTTCAACACCTTTACCGATTCCCTTGGACCAGACCTCTTTGAGCTCAACATCCGGTTTGAATTCAGTCAGGGTTTTTGGCTTTCGGACTTCTTCCTCATCACCGGAAAACAAACTACAAGAAGCCAGTCCCAGTGCCAGGAAAACGATCAACAGTGATCTGATTATCCTCTCCATCCATTAGCCCTCTTTTACGTTAGCTGCCAGATCGTCCAATTTGAACTGCAGCAGAGGCCGGGACTCTCCGTTGTTACGGGCAGCGTCCAGTGCCTTTTCATAGGATTCACGTGCTTTATCTTTCTGGCCCATGGCCAGGAAAGCATCACCACGAACAGATTCAATGGTCGCTACAAAACCAGCTTCTGACTTGGCTTTAGCCAAAACATCCAATGCTGCCTGAGCATTATCCGCAGACTGACTCAACATCACTCTGGCCAGTCTGGCACGAGTCAGCAGTTCTACTTCCTGATCCGGCTTTTGACCCAGAACCCACTCAAGAGAGGCCCTTGCACCTTCGAGGTCATTATCCATCACCTGTTCACGAGCCTGAAACAGAGTAGCGAAAGCGGCATACTGAGAGCTTTCATAATCAGATTGCAGTGTCTCCACAACATGTTTCACCGTGGATTTCTGCTGATCTGACAGTGGCTGCCCCTGAGCTGTCTGGGTAGCATCCAGAAGACTCTGATAAAGCTGTGACGAAGCCGCAGCTGTTTCCAGCTGATTCTTCTGATAGGCCTTGTAACCAAAGATGGCTACGACCGTAATAGCGACACCAGCAACAACGGGCTTGCCGTATTCCTGCCAGAGATTTTTGAGCAGTTCTACTTCTTCTTCATCTGAGCGACTCACTCTTTACTCCTGAATTCGCTTTTTCAAAAATTCAATCACAGCAGAAATATCCATGTTTTCCTGCTCACCGTCTGTTAATAGAGGTTTAACGGATACTGTCTGATTGGCCAGTTCATCTTCTCCAATGATGAAGGCATAATCAGCCCCGCTATTAAAGGCCCGTTTCATCTGACCTTTGAAACCTCCACCGCAATTCACTTGAATGCGCACACCTGGCAGACCCGTTCTGATCTGTTCAATCATAGGCAGAGCTTTGGCACTCACGCCATCACCACGAGTCACTACCGCAACATCAACTGTTTTCTGAACCGACTCAGGAATCAGGTTCAGTGTTTCCAGCATCAATACCAAACGCTCGAGTCCCATGGCAAAACCAACCGCTGGAGTAGGCTTGCCACCAAGCAATTCAACCAGCGCATCGTATCGGCCACCACCGCAGACCGTTCCTTGTGCGCCAAGACTGTCTGTTATCCATTCAAACACGGTTCGACTGTAGTAATCCAGCCCACGAACCAGACGAGGATTTACAACATAGCGAACACCTGCCGCATCGAGGATGCTTTTCAGTGTTTCAAAATGTTCAGCAGACTCGGCATCCAGATAGTCATGCAATACCGGGGCATCAGCAACAATTTCCTGAGTACGCTTGTCCTTGCTATCAAGAATTCTCAAAGGGTTGATAGACAACCGGTTTCGACTGTCTTCATCCAGCTCCTGCTCGAACCCGGATAAGTACTCAACCAGCGCTTCACGATAGTGCTTTCGAGCTTCCAGTGTACCCAGAGTATTGAGCTCCAGGCGAACATGTTCATTAATACCCAGTTCTTTCCAGAGACGAGCCGTCAGCAAAATCAATTCTGCATCAATATCAGGGCCTGCCATACCAAAAGTTTCAACACTGAACTGATGAAACTGGCGATAGCGACCTTTCTGTGGACGCTCGTAACGGAACATCTGTCCCATCGTCCACAATCTTTGTGTCTGGTTATAAAGAAGACCATGCTGAATACCAGCACGCACACAACCAGCAGTCCCTTCCGGACGCAACGAAAGGCTCTCGCCATTGCGGTCTTCGAAGGTATACATTTCCTTTTCTACGATATCCGTACCCGCACCGATCCCACGACTGAACAGTGGGCTTGGCTCGACGACAGGCATCCTGATTTCACGATAACTGTAGGTCGCCATCAGGTTGCGGAGTCTGGATTCCAGATACTGCCAGGCAGGACTATATTCTGGCAGGATGTCGTTCATCCCGCGAATGGCTTGAAGTTGCTTTGCCAAGTTCTGACGTCCTCTCAATCCTCTACGTCGCCGCTGGTGAAGATAACTATGGCAGATAATGCCTGAAGCCTTCATATAGATCTGGCATCAAGTCTGCACCAAAAAGGTTATTCCAACGGCAAAAACGCCAACTATAACTTTTCCGGAGCCATGAGTACATGGCCGATGAATCTACTAGGAGGCTGACCGAGAATAGCGTCCGAGCATAAAATTCAGTAGAACGAGTCAGCTTTTTCACTGAATTTGTGCGAATAGTTGACCTATTTAAGCAAATTCAGTGGAAAAGATGGCCGTTCTTTCTGGATTTTAGGCCGGACTGTCTATTCTCGGACAGCCTCCTAGGGATGATACCTCTACAGGTTATCAATCAACTGGCATCCAAATACAGGCTGGCTACTTTGCGACCAGGCTCAGGCACTTTGACCGCCACTTCCCTGCCATCAAACTTGAGATCAGCCACCCCATTAACATTACCAAACCGGACCTGAACAGACGAAGGTACTTCCAACTCCAGATGAGTACCGGCTTTCTGAACATCGGTATAAAGAGCATTGCCGCTCATATCCTTAATCTGAACCCAGCAGTCTTCAGCAAACTGAATGGCCAACCTGACCAGAGAATCCCGATTCTTGGGGAGAGACTCTGTAGTATCCTGCAGAGTCTCAGGGGGTAGAATTGTTTCCGCACTGACCGATTCCGCCAGGCCTGGATCTTCTGCCTCTTCAGGCATCGAATCCACTTGAGACTCAAGTTCTGAATCCAACTCTGGCTCAATCACTTCAACTTCAGATTCGTCAAAATCAGCTTGAGCAGGCAAAAGCTCTTCTTCAGAAGGACTTTCAGGCTCAATGATCACCGGAGTTTGCTCCTGTGAGGTTATCTCTAACTCTGAAGACGCACGCTTGTCGGAGTTCCATCCGTAATAGCTGCCTGCCCCCACCAGAATCACGGTGAGCAGAGTCGCCCCCCAGGCTATAACCGGAGACATGTGCCTGCGATTGGTTACTGGTGCGCCGGCTTTCAAGTGAGGTGTATCGACGCCACTATTTCCGGTAAAACGATCGAAGTGATCAACCAGTTCATTATCTACCAACTCAAGAATTCGGGCATAACTTCTGACATAACCCCGGGCAAAAACCAGCCCTGGCAGTTTTTCAAATTCATTATGCTCAATAGCCAGTATGTAGGACTCTGGCACCTTAAGCCGGTCGGCCGCCTCTTCTACAGAAAGACCTGTTTTAAGCCTTGCCGCTTCCAGTACCTGACCTGGAGAGGCTTCTGAAGCCGTCTCCTGGCCTTTCTGACTGTTTCGCTCATCAGTACTCATAACCGCTTCTACTCCGCACTCCCTCTCCGGTGGAAGAAGGGAATAAACGCCCTAATTGCAAAGAATAACTGGCTGCAGCATCCTGATCGCCATTATTTCTGGCCAGGCGAATCCCCAGTTTCAGGGATCGTTCATTCTGACGAGAGAGGCGGGTAAAGACCTGATAGGACTGCCAGGCTTCACGAAACCTGCCCTGCTCCTCAAGTATTGCTGCTAATTCCAGACTTGCACGGGGTAAATTACTGTTCAATTTCAGAGCTTTGTCAAAATGCTCTGCTGCCAGAGATGATCGCCCTTGCCGCAAAGCCACCAGCCCAAGATTTTCATAAGCTCGGCTTCGACTGCCGTAACGCACATCTTCAGCGGCTTTTTCAAATTCGCGATAGGCATCCGCCAGACGGTTCTGGCTGAATAGAAAAACACCAAAATTATTATGTATTTCAGAAGAGTCAGAGTTCAGAGACAGGGCTTTTTTAAAGGATTCTTCTGCCAGACTGGCTTCTCCCTGGAGCTGATAAACCAGCCCAAGCATGCCATAGGCATCTGCAGATCGGGGTTGAATTTCCAACGCCCGATTGATCGGTTTGACCGCATTTTCGGTCAGTCCTTGTTGTACATATCCCCTGGCCAGTTCCAGGTAGCTACGGACGGCATCGCCCTCGTTGACAGGCTCAGGTCCACCGGTCGCCACACAGCCACTCAGGATGATACTGAACAAAACTGCACTGATTCTCAGTTTTGCGATCATGCTTCTCCCCGTCATTTAATCGTTTTGATCATCTGGCACATTTATACTTGGAAAACGCCACTCCAGCAGATCACTTGCCAGTACTTCATAGAGCTAACTACTCAGGAGACTATCTATAAGCAGACAGCGCCCAGAGAGTGTCATTTCCAGCGATTGGTAACGGAATATTAATTCATTTTCATTCTGGATCAGGAACTATCTTTGCGAGGAGCCTGTCGGACTTAAGCTTTCGAGCATGAAATTCAGTAGAGTGAGTCAGCTTTTTCGTTGAATTTGTGCGAATAGTTGACCTATTTAAGCAAAATCAACGAAAAAGATGGCCGCTCTTTCTGGATTTCAGGCCGAAATTGCCTTAAGTCCGACAGGCTCCGAGTGCACAGCGTCATGACTATTTCACCACGCCAGCACCAACACATTCCCTCAATATCACCATACTAAGTGAACCGGGATAGCCAAGGCCACAGAAATCTGGCCCTGACATCTATATTTCAGCCAACACGATCAGCTCAAGCCTGATTGAATCAGCCTGCCTCTGACTGACGAGCAGCGATATAACGCTCACTTCTTCGTGTTTTATCGGCAACCTGTCCCACCAGCTGCCCACAAGCGGCATCAATATCGTCACCACGAGTCCTGCGAACAGTTACATTAAAACCTGCTTCCTGCAACTGTTCCTGAAAACGACGTACCGCATTATTACTTGGACGCTCGTAACCAGAGTGCGGAAACGGATTAAAAGGAATCAGGTTGATTTTACAAGGAACGTTCTTCAACAGCTGGGTCAACTGAGTTGCATGCTCAGGCTGATCATTCACACCAGCCATCAATGTGTACTCGATAGTAACAACACGCTTGTCGGGAAGACCGCTCATATACTGGTCTATCGCATCCAACAGCTCAGCCAGAGGATATTTGCGATTGATAGGTACCAATACATTTCGTAATTCGTCATTGGGAGCATGGAGAGATACAGCCAGGGACACGTCGGTCACCTCACCCAGCTTGCGCAGAGCTGGAACAACACCCGATGTACTTAGTGTCACCCTTCGCTTTGACAAACCATAGCCGAGGTCGTCCATCATAAGATTCATGGCATCCACGACATTATCAAAGTTCATCAGGGGTTCACCCATACCCATCATCACCACATTGGTGATAGAGCGATCCTTCTTGGCAGGCACATTATTGAAATGACGCGCAGCAATCCAGACCTGACCAATAATTTCCGCGACCGTCAGGTCAGAGTTAAAGCCCTGTTTTCCGGTAGAGCAGAAGCTACAGTCCAGAGAACACCCTGCCTGAGAAGACACACAAAGAGTGCCTCGCTTTCCGTCCGGAATGTAGACAGTCTCAACACAACTGCCACTGGTTACCCTGACCACCCACTTACAGGTGCCGTCTTCAGAAAACTGACTACTGACTACTTCAGGCCCACGAACTTCAGCCACTTCTTTCAGCTTCTGCTTCAGAGTTTTGCTGATATTGGTCATTTCATCAAAGTTATCAACGCCATAGTGATGAATCCACTTGAGCATCTGCTCGGCGCGAAACTTCTTTTCACCAATGCTGAGAAAAAAATCCACCATCTTGCTGCGGGACAGATCCAACAGGTTGACTGGCGTATTCTGAACCTCACCGGTCTCAGCACTTACGGTGATCAATTCTGACATCTTAATACCTCAAAAAGCCATGAGCGTTAAATGTCGCCCAACAGCCAAGGGGCGGAAATGCACGGTTCCTGAATATGGAAATATATGCACACCTGAAATGGCTGCATTTTCATGATAAAAAATTTGAGCGCCATTAAACCACAATAGCCACGGCATTTTCATAGATAAAAATACAGGGCATACGCCCGAACCCTGCGGTTCAGGACGTATACCCTGTCATGTCATTATCTGGTGCGAGGACAAACGTCCGCTTCTTCAAAGAAGTAGGACACTTCTCTGGCAGCAGAAGTCGGAGAATCCGAACCATGCACAGCATTTTCATCAATAGTCTGAGCAAAATCTGCACGAATAGTTCCGGCAGCTGCATCAGCAGGGTTAGTAGCACCCATCAGATCACGGTGATGAGCTACGGCGTTTTCACCTTCCAGTACAGATACAACTACTGGACCCGAAGTCATGAATGCCACCAGATCTTTAAAGAAAGGACGCTCTTTATGCTCAGCATAAAAACCTTCTGCTTTCTCTTGGCTCAGGTGAACCATGCGGGATCCAACTACCTTCAGGCCGGCTTTTTCAAATCGGCTATAAATCTCGCCAATGACATTTTTAGCAACAGCGTCAGGCTTGATAATTGACAAAGTGCGCTCTACGGCCATTACACTCTCCAAACGTTCTTTTTTTGGCCCAAAATGGGTCAAGTTTATAATTCATAGCGCTACCACCAGTCATTGGGGGAGCTTGGGCCGCATTGTAAACGATCACTATCCCACTGTCAGTCTTATCCGCAAAATCAGCCAAGATAAAACTGATCGCATCTATCAAGATTCAAGACGCTATTCAACTTCCTCAATCCAGGCCGCCTGAATAGCTTCCAGAATTTTTTCGCCACAGCGTTCCGGATTATCATCAAAATCTTCCAGAGCAATCACCCACGCTCTCAAATCGACAAAGTTAACAAATTTGGGATCAACACTCGGGTGAATATCAGCCAATTCAGCAGCAATATCGTAGATGTCTGTCCACCTCATAGCTTTTCTTCCTTCTTATAAATGACAATCAACACAGTAGATAAGAAAAAAGAGACTCATAGAGCCTCTTTACCAATCGAACAGAATTCAGTGCTTTTCTGACACCTGATTAATGGTGTACTTTGGAATTTCTACCACCAGGTTTTCTTCAGAAACCACCGACTGACAGCTCAACCGTGACTCAGGTTCCAAACCCCAGGCTCTATCCAGCAAATCTTCTTCCAGCTCATCAGCCTCATCCATGCTGTCAAAACCTTCACGAACAACCACATGACAGGTCGTACAGGCACAGGATTTTTCGCAGGCATGCTCAATCTCAATACCGTTAGCCAGAGCGGCATCACACACCGTCACACCCGGCTCTACCTCAATCACAGCCCCTTCCGGACAAATTTCATCGTGGGGCAGAAATACGATCTGCGGCATTTTCAGGACTCCTTGAATTCGTCAATCTTGTGACCCGAGAGTGCTTTACGAATACCCGAATTCATTCGACGGGCAGCAAACTCATCACTAGCCTTGCTGATACGTTCAATTTCCAGCTTGATTGCCTCTGCACTGCCCGAACGTTTCACTTCGCCCAGGTTTTCAAGGTCAGCCACCAGCCGGTTAAACTCATCTTCACTTAACAGTTCACGCCCATCTGCCTTGAGCGCCGTATCCAGAGCCTCCACCAGACGATCAGCCTCAACTTCCTGCTCTCGCAGCTTCCTGGCATCCCGATCTTCTTCAGCACTGGTCATGGATTCTTTCAGCATGCGAGCAATTTCATCATCAGTCAGACCATAAGAGGGCTTAACCTGCACACTGCTTTTGACACCCGTCGCCATTTCTTCGGCCGAAACATCCAACAGACCATCAGCGTCAACTTGAAACGTTACACGGATCTTGGCGGCACCTGCTGGCAGAGGCGGAATACCTCTCAATTCAAAGCGCGCCAGCGAACGATTATCACTTACCAGCTCACGCTCTCCCTGAAGCACCTGAATAGCCATAGCAGTCTGACCATCCTTGTAAGTAGTGAACTCCTGGGCCCTGCTCACAGGGATTGTTGTGTTTCTATGGATCACTTTTTCCATCAGCCCGCCCATTGTCTCAAGGCCAAGGGACAGAGGAATCACATCCAACAGCAACATATCTTCGGCAGACTTGTTTCCTGCCAGGACGTTGGCCTGCTGAGCCGCTCCAATGGCTACAACCCGATCCGGATCAATGGACGTCAAAGGGTTTTTACCGGAGAATTCAGCGACCGATTCACGAACCAAAGGTACACGGGTAGAACCACCCACCATGACCACTTCGTGAATTTCTTCCGCCTTGATACCCGCATCACGCAGAGCGCGCTTGAAAGATCTGATGGTTCTGGTGACCAGAGGCTTAACTAATTCATTAAACTGAACGCGTGACAACTCCCCCTGCCAACCATTAAACGTTACTTCAACATTGTCAGCATTCGTCAGGGCTTCTTTTACACGACAGGCTTCTATCATGACAGCCCTGTGGCTGCCACTATCCAGGTCGCTTTCAGCAACAGAAGCACATTCCAGAATCCATTGAGCCACCTCCTTATCAAAGTCATCACCACCCAGCGCTGTATCACCACCGGTCGCCATGACTTCAAACACACCTTTTTGCAATCTTAGAACAGAGATATCAAACGTCCCCCCTCCCAGATCATAAACAGCAATAACACCTTCAGTCCCTTCATCCAGACCATAGGCAACTGCCGCAGCAGTAGGCTCATTTAAAAGACGATAAACGTGCAAACCTGCGAGTTTTGCTGCATCTTTGGTTGCCTGACGCTGAGCGTCATCAAAGTATGCCGGCACAGTTATAACCGCACCATCCAGCTCACCACCAAGACTGTCTCTGGCGCGCTCAGCCAGAGCACGCAAAATCTCAGCAGACACTTCAACCGGACTGACTGCACCGCGACGGGTTTCAATCAAAGGCATGCTGCTTTCTGACTGAACAAAGTGATAAGGCATCACTTCGCCCAACGTATTAACATCTTCCAGACCACGCCCCATCAATCGTTTGATAGAAACGATAGTATTGAAAGAATCGTCAATTACGTGAGGCTTGGCGACCAAACCAACCTCCACGCCCTGTTCTGAATACCGCACAATAGAAGGCAGGATGTGCTGACCATCATAATCTGGCAGTGTTTCTGCAGAACCAGACCTGACCGTTGCCACCAATGAATTGGTAGTACCCAGATCAATGCCTACTGCACGTTTTTGCTGATGAGGTTCCGGAGCCAGCCCGGGTTCAGATATCTGAAGAAGTGCCATATTCGATTCTCAATCATCCAGGAGCTCGGATTCCAGCTGTTCCAGTTCGTTAGACAGCTTTACCATAAATTGCATTTTTTGAACGACAGCCGAAGCCTGCTTAAGAGAAGCCTCATCCCCTTTTTGCCAAAGGAATGCAAAATCATTCTGATAATCAGTGACGGATTGATCCACCTGAGCCATCAGCCGATCCAGTTCTGCCTCCGGGTCCTGATGCTCACGCACTTCGCTGACAGCTTCCCTCAGCTCCATTTGCTCCATCAGAAATACGGTATCCATCACCGTATTATTCTCCAGATCAACGGGGTGACCCGCCAGTTCCAGCAGGTAGAGTGCACGTTTAAGGGGTGATTTCAGGGTTTCAAGCCCTTCATTAACATAGGCCGCATATTGGACTGCGATCCTCTGTTGTCGCTCACCCTCACCCGCAAAACGGTCAGGATGAACTGACTTCTGCAGCTCACGATACCGCTCGGATAACAACGCCTGATTGACCTGAAACTCGACAGGCAACTGAAACAGTTCGAAAAAATTCTTAGTTAAATCGACCACGATACCGGACATTCCGAATGAGTGGAGGCCGGAACAACGCTGCCTGATGAACAGCAACAGATATCCCGGTAGTTATTCTGCTTCGCAGCCTGGAAAACTGGCCAAGAGCGGTCAGCACTCCTACCTTTCAACGACAAAAAGTCCTTCATCACCTGAGTGACGAAAGACTTTTTAAGCGTATTCAAATACGAGCGGGCTCAAGCTGCATGTATCTCACTGTACGTCGGAGTTCAAACGTTAAAGCTCTCACCACAACCACACTCGCTGGATGCGTTCGGGTTGTTAAACTGAAAGCCTTCATTTAACCCTTCCTTGACAAAATCAAGCTCTGTGCCGTCAAGGTAGACCAGACTTTTCTGGTCAGAGTAAATGTTGACGCCCTGACTCTCGAAAGCCAGCTCATCATTTGACGCCTCATCTACGAACTCCAGCACATAAGCCATGCCCGAACAGCCAGAGGTGCGCACCGCAACACGGATACCAACCCCCCTGCCGCGTTTTTCCAGTTGATCCCTTATATGCCGGGCTGCGGCTTCTGTCATGGTGATCGCCATGAGATACTCCAACTCAATACATAAGTCCAATAGATCAGATCATTCACGAATGAATGCAACTCATCCGTGGATCAGGCTGCAGATTCGTCGTGCTTGGTACGATAATCGTCAATCGCCGCCTTGATCGCATCTTCAGCCAGTACTGAACAGTGGATCTTCACAGGAGGAAGAGCCAGCTCTTCAGCAATATCCGTGTTCTTGATATCGGCTGCTTCTTCCAGCGTCTTGCCTTTCATCCATTCCGTTGCCAGAGAGCTGGAAGCAATCGCAGAGCCACACCCGTAGGTTTTAAAACGGGCATCTTCAATCACACCTTCGTCGCTGACCTGGATCTGAAGACGCATAACGTCACCACAGGCTGGTGCGCCGACCATGCCGGTACCTACCTTTTCAGATTTGTCATCCAGCTTGCCGACATTGCGAGGGTTCTCGTAGTGATCGATAACCTTTTCACTGTAAGCCATGATATTTTCCTCCCACCCAAATCGATATTAGTGCGCTACCCACTGAACAGTGTTCAGATCAACGCCATCCTTATACATGTCCCACAGAGGTGACAACTCACGCAGCTTTTCTACGGCCTGTCTTACCTGGGTGGCGGCATAATCCACTTCTTCAGCCGTTGTGAAACGACCAAAACTGAAACGCAGGGAACTGTGAGCCAATTCATCGACAACCCCGAGTGCACGCAGCACATAGGACGGCTCCAGACTGGCAGAAGTACAAGCCGAACCGGAAGATACTGCAATGTCTTTCAGAGACATGATCAGAGACTCGCCCTCAACAAATGCAAAGCTGACGTTGAGGTTGCCGGGAACACGACGCTCCAGGCTGCCATTCACATGCACTTCTTCCATATCAGAAATACTGTTTAAGAAGCGCTGACGCAGCATCAGGCTATGCTCGTTATCAATCGCCATTTCTTCTTTGGCAATTCTGGCTGCTTCACCGATACCCACAATCTGGTGAGTTGGCAGAGTGCCTGAACGCATGCCTCGCTCATGACCACCGCCATGAATCTGTGCTTCGATACGAACACGCGGCTTGCGTCGCACATAAAGCACACCAATGCCTTTAGGGCCATACATTTTATGGCCAGAAACTGACAACAGATCCACCTTGAGTGTCTCCATGTCGATCGGCAGCTTACCTACACTCTGAGCTGCATCCACATGGAACATTATTTTTTTAGCGCGGGTCAGTTCACCAATAGCTTCAATATCCGTGACCACACCAATCTCATTATTGACGTGCATCAGGCTGACCAGAATAGTATCATCACGCAGCGCATTACTGACCTGTTCAGGGGTAATCACCCCTTCAGAGTCTGGCTCAAGGTAGGTAACTTCATAACCTTCGCGCTCCAGCTGACGACAGGTGTCCAGAACCGCTTTGTGCTCAATTTTGGAAGTAATGATGTGCTTGCCCTTCTTACTGTAGAAGTGGGCAACACCTTTGATGGCCAGGTTGTCAGACTCAGTAGCACCTGATGTCCAGACAATTTCACGAGGATCAGCATTCAGAAGATCAGCAACTTGCCTGCGTGCATTCTCAACAGCTTCTTCTGCTTTCCAGCCGAATACATGTGAACGGGATGCAGGGTTACCGAAGTTGCCTTCTGACAACAGACATTGACTCATCTTCTCAGCAACACGAGGATCACACGGAGTAGTCGCTGAATAATCAAGGTAAATAGGTAGTTTCATCCCGTACATCTCCAGGCGCTCGAAGCCATATGTCGTTCGAGTCGCTCAAGGTGTTTAGCCGCTCAGGCTGTTTGTCCCTGCGATCAAAAAGCTATCCCCTCATCAAAGAAGACTATTGATCGCGCTCTTGTTTTTCAGTTCCTGCTGTTCATCCTGGCGGACTGCAACATTCTGAACTTCACGTCTGGCTACCAGATCAGCAAGACTGATACCACTGAGGAACTCGTGGATTTGCTGACTGAGGTCATGCCAGAGATCATGGGTAAGGCATTTGACCCCCTTCTGACAGGAACCACTGCCGTGACATCGGGTGGCATCGACCGATTCGTTGACCGCATCAATCACTTCAGCCACATAGATTTCATCAACATCACGACTCAGACGGTAACCACCGCCAGGACCCCGAACACTGCACACCAGCTCTCCTCGACGGAGCCGTGAGAACAGCTGCTCCAGATAAGACAGCGATATACCCTGACGCTCGGAAATATCAGCCAGAGCCACAGGACCTTCACCTGCATGAAGAGCCAGGTCCAACATAGCGGTCACGGCATAACGCCCTTTCGTTGTTAATCGCATGCTGGCACCATCTCCGAACCATCCGACCAGAGCCGGCGTTATCTAAAGAATCCAATCTACTGATTCTGCCACTTGTCCCCGCAGCAGCTTCGCCCCACGTGAACCAAAAACCAGGGCAGGACGAGTATTCGAGCGGATTATGAAATACCTGAGTAATTTAGTCAAGTATTATAAATGATAGCGTGAGAGGGCCATTTTCGCCTGAAAATAAGGCTGAAATGAAAAGGGGATGGGAAGAGTCAGTCAACGAATGAAGTTACGCTAACAGATACCACTATTTAGTATTGGCGAGCCACCTCATACTAAAAAGCCTTCTAAAAATGCGACGGCTTATAAGCCGTCGCTATTGTATACAAGAGGTGTTACGCATCCAAGTAAAATCACGGATGTGAAACCGTTTCACCCTCAGCGTCTGACTTCACGCTTGCAAAATCCTCTTCTCTCAACTCTGGAAGTTGCTTGTCACCACAGTCAAGACCTCGCTCCCTGAGCGTCAGACAAAGCTTTTCGATCCGCCCATCAACCGCCTGCATATGATCCAGCATTGCCGAGATCGCATTAGCGGTCGGGTCTGGCATATCCTCAGTGACGGCATAGGCATCAAAACCTATTTTTTCAGCCATCTTCTGGCGTCGACAGTCCACTTCTTCACGCTTCTTAACGATACGCCCGGGAATACCAACTACTGTCGCACCGTCAGGCACTTCACGAACAACAACAGAGTTTGAACCAATTTTGGCATTTGCCCCTACAACGAAGGGGCCCAACACTTTAGCCCCTGCCCCTACTACAACACCCTCCATAAGAGTCGGATGCCGTTTACCTCGGTTGGCAGGGTGCTCCTTACCCCTGTTAGGCGACGTCCCTCCAAGAGTCACTCCATGATAAAGTGTTACGTCGTCATGAATAATGGCGGTTTCACCAATGACTACACCCATTCCGTGATCTATAAAAAAACGTCGACCAATAGTCGCACCCGGGTGTATTTCTATACCCGTTAGCCAGCGACTGAATGTGGACAGTGTTCGACCCAGCCAACAGAACCCTGACTTCCAGATCTTGTGTGCTGCACGGTGCAATAATAAAGCATGAAGTCCCGGATAGTTGGTAAGAACCTCAAAGGTGCCCCGAGCTGCGGGATCACGCTCCATAACAGTTCTTATATCTTCTTTTAAACGTTCAAACATGGGTCAAATCGTCACTTGCTTCTTCTGGATTCCACAGATTGTTATTCTTTACTACGAAAATGCAGCTCTATTAAACCCTGTAACCATTTCATGTTTCGGGGTGAGGTGCACTTCCTGCTCATGGCTGTTTATCCTGAAAAACATCTTGCAGCATCACCCTTTCAACAAGAGCGGCAACACAAAACATTCCTCGTCACTCAGAGCGGCACAACCACATTATTATGTCTTCTGAGCACTTTCACTTTTTTCTGCTTGGTCAGCCTTCTCAGCACACTTTCCGGTTTCGGACAAAATACCTCGAAGAATGTTCAGCTCGACACGATCAGGACGAATGCGCCCATACATGCGCCTGAGCTTAGCCATGATCTTCTCATGACTGCTGTGCTCAAGAAAGCCTATTTGTACAAGCGTCTTATATAAATGCTCATAGAATCGCTCAACATCCTCCTGACTCGCAAGATCATGCGACCTCGGGATAGGCAGCGGCAACTCTCCTCGCGTCACTGCCAACCAGGCCATTCTCAACTCATAAGCCATAACCTGAACGGCAGCCCCCAGATTCAGAGAGCTGAAATCCGGATTAGTAGGAACATGCACCTGCAGATGACACATTTGAAGCTCTTCGTTGGTCATCCCGCGATCTTCTCTTCCAAATACCAGGGCAATCTGCCCCGCTCCCGCCTCTCCAAGAATCTGGCTGGCACAGGCTCGAGGGTCAACCAAGGGTAACGACACCCCACGCACTCTGGCACTGGTACCCACTACAAAATGACAGTCCGCCACCGCTTCTTCCAACGTACCGACCACTTTGGCATTGGCTAACAAATCATCAGCACCGGATGCCAGTGCAAAAGCCTTGCCCGACGGGAACTCCAGAGGCTCAACCAGAACCAGCCTGCTAAGCCCCATAGTCTTCATAGCTCTTGCCGCCGCTCCGATATTGCCCGGATGGGTGGTGTTAATCAGAACAATGGAAATATTGTCGAGCACCGACGGCTCAATTGCGACTGCGTCACTCACTGGGGGAAATCTCGCTTGGATCAACAACAAGGAGCCAATAATCAGCTCATCAAAATCATGAAAGCCACTAAGAACCTGCATCAAGCGGGGCTTTCACGGCGTAAATCAATCGAATCGGCAAGTGTAACCTAATCCGATTTCAACAGCCATGAGCTGAAGACGTTCCACACCATCAATAGTAAAGCAGATAACACCTGTCCCTCTTTAGAGAAGGTGGAGACAAGTCCTGTGAGCGCCCTGCCAACAGAAAAACCACCGATCTCATCGAAGCAGCTTCGAAAGGTTTCTAACCGCAAATAACATCTGTTATACTCCGCCGACTATTTTCCAGTCACTGGCCTAATACCCGGTTTTTTTTCATTCCGGAGTAGGAAACCAGTCTGTACCAGGCTGCCGCACCCCTCGGTCAGCATATTGATCTTTCACAGTCAGACGTAGTCCAGCCTATGCAACCCATGGTGAACATGGCCCTGCGAGCAGCTCGCTCGGCCGCCGAAATTATTCTTCACGCCCACCAGGACCTCGAGAGTCTCAAGGTTCAGGCAAAAGACCGGAATGATTTTGTCACAGAAGTAGACAGAGCCTCCGAAAAAACGATCATCGGCGCTCTGATGAAAGCTTACCCCGACCACGGATTCTACGGTGAAGAATCCGGCATGACTGAAGGAAAAGGTGATGGTAAGGACTACCTCTGGATCATTGATCCACTGGATGGTACTACCAACTTCATCCGTGGCATCCCAACTTTTGCCATTTCCATTGCCTGCCAGTATCGCGGCCGGATCGAGCACGCCGTTGTACTCGACCCTATTCACGATGAAGCTTTCTGCGCGAGCCGGGGACAGGGTGCCACCCTGAACAGTAAACGCATTCGCGTAAGCGGACGCAAAAGCCTTGAAGGCGCACTGATTGGAACCGGCATTCCTTTTTCTGGCAGTAATCTCAACTATGTAGATGGCTACCTGAACATGATGCGCTCCCTGCTGGGAGACACTGCCGGTATCCGTCGTGCAGGTGCCGCCGCTTTGGACCTGGCCTATGTAGCTTGCGGTCGCCTGGATGCCTTCTGGGAATTCGGACTGCAGAAGTATGACATGGCAGCTGGCTCCCTGCTGATTCAGGAAGCTGGAGGTCTGTGCAGCGATTTTAATGGCGGGCACGACTTCCTGGACAAAGGCCAGATTGTTGCCGCCAACCCAAGATGTTTCAAAGAAGTACTTCAGCGCATTCGCCCATTCGCGAATGAAAACATGGGACGCTGACCCCTTAGGGCCTTACCCTCCGGGGATAAGGCCTTTTTCCAGACATACTCACTTCACTAATTTCGCCACATCCCGAAACACATCACACTCTGCTGTTTTCATCAGTTCAAAGAGCACCATTTCTACACTGGTCAGCTCAACACCTTTCCTTGCCAACTTATCTAACGCCAGTCGTTTGTTATGCTTGGACCTGGACGAAGTTGCATCCACTACCACCTCAACATCATAACCCCGCTCCATTAAATCCAGAGCCGTCTGATAGACACAAATATGAGCCTCTATCCCTGCCAGTAATACTTGAGTTTTACCTGAAGCCTTTAATGAGTCCATAAAATCCGGCTGCCCACAACCACTGAATGAAGCCTTAGCCATAGGGACCGCGCCTTTCAACGCCTCAGCCAACACGGGAGTCGTACGCCCAAGTTTTTCTGGCAACTGCTCTAACCAGAACACAGGCAGCTCCAGCAATTGAGCCCCTTTGACCATTCTTACCAGGGCATCATGCATCCTTTCCTGTTTATACATTAACGAGGCAAGCTTACCCTGCACATCCACTACCACCAGAGCAGTATTATTCCGACTCAGCATATTGATACCTTAAGCAGATAAAGCCTCTAGTTTAATAAACCTTCCTTTAAAAACATATTCAAACCTCTACCTGTTTACCACCTTTCCCAAGCCCACCCAATGCCAGATAACCGTCTAAACTGGCGACAATGGTTTTCAGCCTGAATGAGGTGTGTCTAGGCCAAGAATAAGATTCAGTTTCAGAAAGGATTGAGTCTGATTCAGTTTTTCGAACTTAATGTAAGGCAGTAGTTCTGGGCATCTCTCCAAGAGAGTAAAATCACTCTGAGAGGTGACCAATGACTACCAGGAAAAATAGAAAGTTCCATTCCCCTGAATTCAGAGCTAAGGCATTGAAGCTGGCCGAAAAAACCAGAGCATCTTCTGCTGCTAAAGAGCTTGAACGACAAGAATCTCAGCTCTATATCTGGCGAACTGCCGCTAACCGGAAAAAATCAGTAAGTGAGCGTGGATCGGTACTGCAAGTACCCAACCCTATATACCCATTGGATTTCAAGATGCTACCAGGTGACAAGTGAGCGAAGCCCTGTGAGCCTACAAGTAGTAGGTGATCAGGGTGAGCGAACGCTGGCAACAACGTAGCATCTTGAAAGGCGATGGGTATAAATCATACTTTCTGACTCATTGCTCTGGCAACCTCGGCAACTACTCCCGCATTGCAACTCTAGTCACATAGCTGGTTATGCTCCCGCCGTTACGTCTTGCAGGATACCTGCTCAATAAGCCAGAAACATTCGATTCCATCAGGCTGGGTAGTTACGAATAAAAATGAAACGAAGTAAGTTTAATTGATAGGTAGTCACTCAAAAGACAGGAAAGGCTTGCATAAAAAAGCCGGCCTTTTTACGGGCCGGCTTCTATCAAACGTTTAAGCACTTAAAAGATAAGCATATCAATCAGTATTCTCAAGGCGTCTGATCAACATCATCTTCCTTAACAGGAACAATCAGATCTTCGCGACTGATCTTCATGTAGATCAGAAGATTGGAGGCAATGTAGATGGAGGAATAAGTACCCACACCAATACCGACTATCAGTGCGGTGGCAAAACCATTGATCATTTCACCACCAAACAGGAAGAGTGAAAGCAGCACCATCAGAGTGGTACCAGAGGTTGCCAATGTCCGACCGAGAGTCTGAGTCAGGGAAACATTGATTATCTCATCGGCATCCCCCTTTCTCAGCTTCCTGAAGTTTTCACGAATCCTGTCGTACACAATAATAGTATCGTTCAACGAGTAACCTATCACTGCCAGAATCGCCGCAAGAACGGTCAGGTCAAACTGCAACTGCAGCATGGAAAACAAGCCAAGCACGATAATAGAGTCATGAGTCAAGGCCAAAACCGCGCCAACAGAGAACTTAAACTGGAAGCGGAAAGCGATGTAAAGCATAACCATGCCAAGCGCCATCAGCATTCCCAGACCGCCCTGCTCTCGCAGTCGTTCACCTACCTGAGGCCCAACAAACTCAACCCGTTTAACGACAACACTGCCATCGTGATTCTGATCAAGCAGCTTGGCAATATTGTGACCCAGAGCGGGATCATCGCCAGGAATTCGAACCAGAATATCCCGGACTGAACCGAACTCCTGAACCACTGCATCACCGTATCCTGCCTCACCCAACTGCCCACGAATGTTTTCCGTGTTAGCTGGCTTATCATAGACAAGCTCAATCAGGGTACCGCCGGTAAAATCCAACCCCCAGTTAATTCCCTTGGTGGCCAGAGAAGCCAGGGAGCCAACGATCATCACAATGGAAAGAATGGTTGCGTAAGTACGCAACTTCATAAAATTGATTGTTTTATCGCCCAAGGCTGTTTTTTGATCTGCCATTGTGACCACCTCAAATGCTCAGTTTCTTGAGATCACGACGACCGCCATACACCAGATTCACCAGTGAACGGGTTACCATAATCGCAGTGAACATGGATGTGACGATACCGATAGACAGAGTCACAGCGAAGCCCTTGATCGGACCTGTACCCACTGCGAAGAGGATCAACCCCACCAGCAGCGTAGTAATGTTTCCGTCAAAGATCGAAACAAAGGCCCGGTCATAACCATCGTGAATAGCACGCTGAACCGGCCGACCCAACTTGATTTCCTCACGTATTCGCGAGAACACCAGAACGTTGGCATCTACAGCCATACCCAGTGTCAGCACTATACCGGCTATACCCGGCATGGTCAGTGTTGCACCAAAGATACTCATCGCAGCGGTCAACAGCATCAGGTTGATAGCCAGAGCAATATTAGCCAACAGACCAAATACCCGGTATACCACCATCATGAACATGACAACCATACCCAGGCCCATCAATGTGGAGTCCACCCCCATCTTGATGTTCTCGGCACCCAGGCTCGGACCTACGGTTCGCTCTTCAACGAAGTACATAGGAGCAGCAAGGGAACCAGCACGCAGCAACAGCGCCAGCTCAGAAGCTTCTCCAGAGGAGTCCAGGCCGGTAATACGGAACTGGTTACCCAGTGCCGACTGAACGGTTGCAAGACTGATTACCCGTCTTTCTTCACGGAAGCCAGGCACTTTGACCTTAACCTTTTCTCCGTCAACTTCACGGGTCTCAGTACGCGTCACAGGTTTCTGCTCGATGAAAATAACCGCCATGCTTCGCCCGATATTATTTCGGGTAGCATTATTCATCTTCTTACCACCAGTACTGTCCAGACTGATGTTTACCTGCGGCTGACCACTTTCGGTATCAAAATTGGACTGAGCACTGGAAACCCGCTCACCGGTAATAATGATGTCGCGTTCCAGATTAACTGAACGACCACGATAGTCAAAAGACTCAGTATTACTGCGAGAAGCGTTTGCCAAAGCCTCAAGGCGGAATTCAAGGTTAGCGGTTTTACCCAGAATACGCTTGGCTTCAGCGGTATCCTGCACACCAGGCAGTTCAACAACAATATTGTTACGTCCCTGACGTTGTACCAGAGGCTCAGACACACCCAGTTCATTGACACGGTTACGAACTGTCGTCAGGTTTTGCTTGACCGCATAATCTTCCAGTTCACGTATATATTGTTCTGAATAACGGTAGGAAACCACATAACGCTCACCCAGATCTTCTGTCTCTACCAGCAAATCTGGAAACTCTCGCTTGATTCTCCGTTCAGCCTTATCACGAGTGGCCTCATCCAGGAAGGCCAGCTGACGGGCTCCGTCTGTACGGTCAGGCATAGTACGATAACGCAGCCTTTCCTTTCGCAGAAGCGCTCTGATTTCTGTATTAGATATATCCAGCTTGGTCTTAACAGCCCGATCGGTATCCACTTCCAACTGGAAATGTACACCACCTGACAGATCCAGACCCAGTTTCATGGGATAAGCGCCAATGGAAGTCAACCAATCTGGCGTAGTCGGAGCCAGGTTGATCGCAACAATATAATCATCGCCCAGAGCATCTTTAATAACTGATTTCGCCAGCTGCTGCTGATCAGCATGCTTCAGTCGAATCAACAAGGCATTATTTTCAGTATCACTGGCTTTGGCCTCTATATTGGCCGCATCCAGTGCTTTTTGCGCCTTTGCCTGCACACCAGCAGTGATCGTCTCTGATGAGCTAGCGCCCGATATCTGTATAGCAGGATCATCGGGGTACAAGTTAGGTAGAGCGTACACAAAACCAAGTGCAACAATCATTGCAATCAGCAGGTACTTCCACAGGGGATATCGATTGAGCATGGCCCACCGGTTCCTGTTCTATATATTAAATGCCTGGATCAGGAGTCTGGTCGTGAATAGTGCACAAGCATAAAATTCAGTAGAACCAGACACAGCCTTGAACGTTCTGGGTAGCTTCGTTGTATTTGTGCGAATAGTTCAGCTATTCAATCAAATTCAACGGAGCTGTTTAGAACCACTTAAAGCTGCGGCTGTTCGTTCTGGATTTCAGGCCGGATGATCTATTCTCAGTCAGGCTCCTAATGCCTGTTCAGGGAACGAATATTCTCCCTGATACCCAGGCAAAATCCGTTTCTCCAGAGATAACCGGAAACCGTCTTCGATGTCCGGTCGCGCTTTTTTATCGTGAAATAATTTTCAATCATCAAAAGTGCGAAAAATTATTTCCCTAGGAGGCTGACCGAGAATAGCATCCAAGCATAAAATTCAGTAGAACGAGTCAGCTTTTTCACTGAATTTGTGCGAATAGTTGACCTATTTAAGCAAATTCAGTGGAAAAGATGGCCGTTCTTTCTGGATTTTAGGCCGGGCTGTCTATTCTCGGTCAGCCTCCTAGAAGCCTGTCGGACTTCAGCTTTCGAGCATGAAATTCAGTAGAGCGAGTCAGCTTTTCGTTGGATTTGTGCGAATAGTTGACCTATCTAAGCAAATTCAACGGAAAAGATGGCCGTTCTTTCTGGATTTCAGGCCGAAATTGTCTTAAGTCCGACAGGCTCCCAGCTAACAGCTGTTATTTAATGGCTTTTATAGTGCCCTTGGGCAGAGAAGCTGCAACTGAAGACTTCTGGAAGTTCAGCTCAAGATTCTCAGCAACCTGAAGAGTAATAAACTCATCAGTAGTGTTCACTACCTTGCCTACAATACCGCCTGTGGTCACAACCTCATCACCCTTGGACAGGTTTCCAAGCAGATTCTTATGCTCTTTGGCTCGCTTGGATTGTGGGCGCCAGATCAGCAACCAGAAAATCAGGACAAAACCGCCCAGCATAATCAGCTGCCCATACATGCTTGGACCCGCAGAGGCTGCGCCAGCCGCTTCAGCAAATGCCGGACTGATAAATGGGATCATTCAAATACTCCTTAAAGACAATAAACAGTTAAATTCCATCACAACAAAAAGCAGGATCGTGTGCACTCCAAGAGTCTGACCCGAGAGTAGACAGCCCTTCCTAAAGCTCATAAAGAACGATCACTTTTACACTGAGCTTGATTAAATAGGTCAACTATTTGCACAAATCCAGTGAAAACGTTCTCTCGCTCTCCAAAACCTTATATTCGGACACTAATCTCTGTCAGGCTCTCACAGAGCCGGCACCGGAAGTCCACGCTTTCGGTAGAATTCTTCGACAAAGTCGTCCAATTTACCTTGTTCAATGGCGTCTCGCAAACCCGCCATAACTCTCTGGTAGTAGCGCAAATTGTGAATAGTGTTGAGCATGCAGCCCAAAATCTCACCACACTTATCCAGATGATGCAGATAGGAGCGACTAAAATTCTGGCAAGTATAGCAGTCACAACTTTCTTCTAATGGGCTCGCATCCCGCTTATGAACGGCGTTACGGATCTTAATGACACCTTCATCCACAAACAAATGACCGTTACGGGCATTACGAGTTGGCATTACACAGTCAAACATATCCACACCGCGACGAACGGCTTCAACAATGTCTTCCGGCTTACCCACCCCCATCAGATAACGGGGATAACCTTGAGGCACTTTATTGGTGATATGTGACAAAATACGCATCATATCTTCCTTGGTTTCACCCACAGAAAGGCCACCAATGGCATAACCATCAAAACCGATCTCAGCCAGGCCTTCCAGAGAACGATCACGCAGATGTTCGAACATTCCACCCTGGATAATGCCAAACAAAGCCGAAGGATTGTCACCATGAGCCTCTTTGGATCGTTTCGCCCAGCGCAGCGATAACTCCATGGAGTCTTCCGCTTCTTTTTCGGTCGCTTCACCGTCTGTGCATTCGTCAAAGATCATGACGATGTCAGAACCCAGTTCACGCTGAACCTGCATAGACACTTCCGGGCTCAAAAAGACTGGAGAGCCATCGACCGGTGACTTGAAAGAAACACCTTCTTCGGTAATCTTTCGCAGCTTGCCCAGGCTGAATACCTGAAAGCCACCTGAGTCTGTCAGAATCGGTCCCTGCCACTGATTAAAATCGTGCAGATCGCCATGCTCCTGAATAATCTCAGTACCCGGACGCAACATCAGGTGAAAAGTATTCCCAAGAATAATTTCCGCGCCGGTATCTTCAATATCCTTGGGCATCATGCCTTTCACGGTGCCATAGGTACCAACCGGCATAAAGCACGGTGTTTCAACCGTTCCCCGGGGAAAGGTCAGACGTCCACGTCGAGCTTCACCATCAGTGGCCAGCTCTTCGAACTGCATGAAGCACTCTTCTCTACTCATGAGCCTCTCAATTCAGAGGGCACAGCAGCCTGCACCCATCCGACAACATTTCTAAAAAAGAATTAAATTTAAAGTGGGAGCGCATCAGGGCTTTTTCAAGCCCGATCTCCGACTTTCTTACAATCTGCTCAGGATTTACGAGTCAACCACATGGCATCGCCATAACTGAAGAATCGATACCCTTCTTTCACCGCCTCGTTATAGGCTCGAAGAATGGCGTCTTTACCCGAAAACGCACTGACCAGCATCAGCAGTGTGGATTGAGGAAGGTGGAAATTTGTGATCATGGCATCCACAGAGCGGAACTCATAGCCCGGAAAAATAAAAATATCCGTATCACCAAAGAAGGGCTTGATCTCACCGTCACGGGAAGCTGACTCCAGAGAACGAACCGAAGTCGTCCCTACAGCCACCACCTTATTACCTCGGGCACGAGCAGCCTTGACCGCTGCACAAACCGCTTCGGGCACTTCTATGTACTCAGAATGCATTTCATGGTCAGCGATATTATCAACCCGAACGGGCTGAAAAGTCCCCGAACCAACGTGTAAAGTAACAAACGCCTGCTCAATGCCTTTTTCTTTCAACCGCTGCAGCATAGCCTCATCAAAGTGAAGACCAGCTGTAGGCGCCGCTACTGCACCGTCTTTTTCCGCAAATACGGTTTGATACCTCAGACGATCAGCACTGCCATCTTCACGATCTATATAAGGAGGCAGAGGCATATGGCCATGTTCCTGCAACTGCGGCAGTACTGGCTCATCAAAATCAATCAGAAACAGAGCCCCTTGTCGGCCGGTCACTTCTGCTTCTATACAGTCATCCGCCAGAAAGATACGACTGCCGGGCTTAGGCGCCTTACTGGAACGAACATGAGCCAATACCTTACGTTCTTCAAGCACTCGCTCTATCAAAACCTCCAGTTTACCGCCGGTTTCTTTGCGGCCAAACAGTCTGGCCGGAATGACACGGGTGTTATTCATGACCAGCAGGTCGCCAGGCTCAAGCAGGCTTTCTACATCGGCAAACTGGCCATGGGTTATGGTCTCTGTTGGACCATCCAGCCGCAACAGACGACTCCCGGTACGTTCCTGAGCAGGAAACCGGGCAATCTGCTCATCGGGCAGCTCAAAATCAAAATCACTGACGCGCATAATAGGTGTGTGGTCTGGTACCTGAAAATAAAACAGCCATAAGCCGCTCAACGACTCCATCCAGCTTCATGAAAGTATCACTCCCTTCATGAAAATGTCTGTAACAACATCAAAACAACATCAAAACAACATCAATATAAGCCATTCAGCGGTCTGGAGAGCTGACCGTTTCTGAAAAAACGCGTCAATATACTGCAAAACCGAGTCTCTGTCAGGCGACAAAACATTCCGCCTGACACATCGATTATGATGAAAGATTGATCAGAAAAGACAGGTTCAAACTCAGGGACTAAAACGACAGTTGAAAACAGTTCGGGCTTATGTATACTACGCCACATCTTCTCGGGACAGCCCAGTCCTGAAAAACAGTGCCGGTGTGATGGAATTGGTAGACATAGGGGATTCAAAATCCCCCGCCTTCACGGGCGTGGCGGTTCGAGTCCGCCCACCGGTACCAAGTTCAATTTATCTCCACTCAAAGACCAACAGAGAATCCAGCTATCTGAGAGTCTCTTATCTACAAGCCACAATCATTCCTATATCTTATACGCCAATAATACCAAGCATCTAACCATACCGTTTATAACAAACGGCAACAGAATACCTGTTATCTGACACCCACAAAAATTAACACGCTACTGCCGCACCGCTAATATTTTCAAAAAATAACAGCAGCCCCCAAATGCTCTGCAAGCAAAATATGATATAAACCCTCCCCATGAACACCATCAACATCCAATACTATAAATCGCCGGTTGGCGAGCTGATGCTTGGCACCTATGACCAGCAGCTCTGCCTGTGTGACTGGCGTTATCGAAAGAAAAGATTGAGAGTCGACGCACGCGTCAAAAACGGGCTCAAAGCTGAGTATGTCGAGAAAGACGACGAAATTATGGAACTCGCTCGTCAACAACTGGAAGAGTATTTTCGTAAAGAACGGAATGTCTTTTCAGTGCCGCTGCTCTTGGCAGGCACCGCCTTTCAGAAACGCGTTTGGCAAGCCTTGCTGGACATCCCCTACGGAGAGACCACCACCTACGCAGGACTGGCTGAATCCATGGGAGACAAAAACGCCCTCCGAGCCGTAGCCAATGCTAATGGTGCCAACGGAATTTCAATCTTGGTTCCCTGCCACCGGGTTATTGCGAGCAATGGTGAGCTTCAGGGCTATGCCGGTGGCAAACCCGTTAAGGAAAAGCTATTAAACCTTGAAGGTGGACTCCCTTATCAACAGAGTTCACTGTTTGATTAACATCCCTTACTTGACGATACACTCTTCGGCATGAATGACTTTTACGATCAGCTCACCCCTTTTTACCCTCTTATTTTCGAAGACTGGGATGACAGCATTGAGCAACAGTCGAACCAACTTCATGCGCTGATTCGGAAATTCTGGCCCGACACCGAATCAGTTCTTGATGTCTCCTGCGGCATTGGCACCCAAGCCATAGGACTGGCTCAGAAGGGCTATAAAGTCACAGCATCCGATCTTTCAGAAAAAGAAGCTGAGCGCGCAAGACAAGAAGCAGACGAACGCAGCCTGAATTTAGATGTATCAGTCTGCGACATGCGACAGGCTTTTGATCATCATGGGTCTGGTTTTGATCTGGTAATCTCTGCGGATAACTCTGTACCTCACCTCTTAAACGACAATGATATCCTTACAGCCTTTAAACAAATGTTTGCTTGTCTCAAATCGGGTGGTGGCTGTCTGATCACTGTTCGAGATTATGAAAAGGAAGAACGTGGCCGAAACCTGTTAAAACCTTATGGCGTCCGGGTTGAAGGCAACAAACGATACATCCTGTTTCAAGTTTGGGACTTTGAAGGCGATCAGTACAGTCTTGCCTTTCACCTGGTTGAAGAAGACCTTTCTACAGGCAAAGCAATCACTCACACACTTCACTCTCGTTACTATGCCATCTCCACAGACCAGCTTTGTGAATTGATGAGAGAAGCAGGCTTTAAGAATGTACAGAGGCTTGATAACGTCTTCTACCAGCCTGTCATCATAGGTACTAAATAGAGGACGCAGTAAGTCTCTTAAGATTGGTTATGGAATCAATATGATCAATATAAAATCACCAAGAACTGAATTGACAATTCTTGAACCCAATAACGCCGGTTTGCTTTTAGAATACAGACTGACTAACCGGGATCACTTGACCCCGTGGGAACCTGTGCGAAATGAGAGTTTTTATACATTGGAACAGTGTGAGCGCCAGCTAACAGCACAGTGTAAAAGCTTCAAGGAAGGTACCGGCTTCCAGCTCACAGCATTGACACCTGACAGAAAAGAAGTCATTGGCTTATGTAACTTTAACAATGTCATCCAAGGTGTTTTTCAAGCCTGTCACCTAGGCTACTCTATTTCGAAAAAATACGAAGGTCAGGGATTAATGCACGAGATTGTTTCCACTGGCATGAACTACATCTTTCAGGAAGCAAAACTTCATCGCATCATGGCGAACTACATTCCTGACAACCATCGAAGTGCAACACTACTTAAAAAGCTGGGCTTTGAAGAAGAAGGAAGAGCCAAGTCTTACCTCAAGATCGCCGGAAAGTGGCAGGATCATATTCTGACTTCCAAAATCAATCCTGCCGATCATAAAGAGTAACTTAACAAGTGCGTTTTACGCACACACTTCGCCTGGCCAAGGGCCGCACTTCGACGACTCAGTACGAACGGGCTCCTGGACGTATTAGAACCCCGGAATCCCTACCATTTGATCAATTCCTTTTAGACTGGCGTTAATACTCAGGGTATTCGGATCAATGTTGCAAACGGCACCGTGAAAACTGAAGGGAGTCACCACGGGCTTACCCGGCCCGCTAGCAGCAATGACAAAAGAGCACATCGCTGGCGGCGGAGTACTCTCAGCCTTCTTTAGTGAGTATGCTTTATCTACCAACAACTCATAGAGCTTGTAGTGTTCACGAAGCCTTGACCCTTCAGTTGGCATTTGAACCATGGTAATTGACAGCACGCCATAAAAGTCAGACTTTGTCCCCAGCTGATACCCCAGAATCTCGCTATCCCCTTCTGACACCACAAGGGGAAGCTGGATTTGCCTGACTTTCATCGGATCATCGTCATCCTTTTCAAACCAGGCCACTTTCTCACAGTTCTTTTCTGGAAGAACAGATGTGCCATCTTCAGCCGCAAAATGCACATAGGTTTGCCACTCACCAGACGACGACTTTACGGTGTAATTGAAGTGAGTTTTGCAATCAGACACATCCTTTACAGGAGGACTGCCTTCTGTATTCACCGGGAGAGCCAGCGAATAGGGCACAAAACAGATGAACAAACCGAAAAAAAGACTCTTCTTCATAGGTACATTCTCCCACAAATGTTAAGAGTCTAGTTCAAATACAAACCTGCTTTATTAATTTACTTTTCAGGAGAACATCTGCAAATTCTCATACAAGACATCAGCAAAGTTTAACAACAATACGACAATGCTAAATTATTTTTTCCCTGACTGCTCAAGTGGCACCATAAACGCCTTTTCCACTGACTCTCGAGTCAATCGTATTGCCTGCTTGATTCCGATCTCCTGATCTTCAATCCCCATCCAGGCTCCTCCAATCAGGCCATCAATCCCAGACTTATGCCAGGCCAGAGGCAGATCTTGTCGTAACACATTTACACTGACCAAAAACTGGAGATACGCGTCCCATGCCGCTTGTTGTCTGGCCAGATTCACATAGATCTCATCAGTATCTGAAACACCCCAGTCCCTGAGCAAAAAACAATACTCGCTTTCAAGCTCAACAAAGCCTCCTATCATCTGCAGGAGCTGCTCTCGATAGTCATCAGGGTATTGAGTTTCGACAGCCATATAGGTTTGCTCTACTGCCTGAAGACAATCCATTAGCAGAGAGCCAATTAATTGCCCACGACTGGTAAAATGTCGGTGCAGTGTCGCCCTGCCAATACCGGCAGCTGCTGCCAACTCAGCCAGACTCGACCCCGGTTTTTTCACCAATAGTCGAATTGCTGCTTTCTTCAAACGTTGAACTGAACTTGGTCGCCCTGCCAATGCTCTTATTCCATTATTTCAATTGAGCCATGATTGTCTCATAGGCGTTCAGGATCTCAAGGTTTCTCAGCTCTGAGATCTCATAAAGTATTGAGTTTCTCATCCTGTCTACCTTTTAACGCTCACTATCAAGCTCATGAAACCTTCATACAGCTACTGCCCAACCCCATAGAAACTGATAAACTCCGCAACCTGTTACAGGAGCTTTTATGTCAGACACATCTAAACAGAACCAAGCACAACCCGCCCCCGTTTGGCGGAGACTGGCCGCCATTATATACGACAGCTTTCTGGTATTAGCCATTATGTTCCTGGTCGGCTTTATCAACCTGGGCATTCAAATGAAGGTGTATGGAGCAGAAGAGCTTAAAGCTATGACAGACAGCGGACAGTCAATAGGCGGTCCATTCTTTTATGCGGCTCTGTTTCTGAGCATTTTCAGTTTTTTTGCCTTTTTCTGGTCCCGTCGCGGCCAGACTCTCGGCATGCAGGCCTGGAAAATTCGAGTCCTGGATCAGCAGGGTGGCTTTATATCCATTGGCCAATGCCTGATCAGAGTACTCACCGCTATTCCCTCACTCGCACTCTGCGGGCTGGGTGTCTTTTGGTGCCTGTGGGATCGAGAGAGCCTTAGCTGGCAGGACCGCCTATCAAGCTCTAAAACCCTGTATATTCCCAAACAATAATCCTGACTCGATAGCAGGCAGTCAACCAACTTTTATTGAGATGACTGCCATACAAACCCACGAAACACCTGCCTCAACCTGCTGTTTTGATATTCCCTTTCCACTTAAAACAACCAAATAGTTTCCGAAATGCTTATTAGTATTTTTACCTATATGAGTTAATATAACCGAAGTCCGCCACATCTTATGGCGTCTTTTGAAGCTTGGAACCGGTGAATTTATTATCTGGTACCTCTACACTCAGGACAAAACTATGAATATCCTGTTGTTCCATGAGCTGACTCGCTTGGTGACAAAAATACTGGCCTCCATGAAGCCCGTGCAGAATCAAAAACAACTCTCCAGAGCTTATATTCCTGTAGAAAAAGAGAAAAATTCACGAAAACGCTCGAAGCACCACTAAACACCATCGAGCCAGCTTTTACACTGGCTCTTTCATCTCTTCCCTGAATTTCGATACTTGTATACGGGCATTACCTGTCAAGATAACACCCTGTCGTCAGGCCGCCTTATATAATAGCAATGACCCTATACCGATACAGATCAGAACGGGCAGAAGCACAGACAATAAAGGCGGGAAACCAAATACCAGACTGGAAGGCCCCAGCAGGTTCTGAACAATCATAAACACCACGCCGGTAATGACGCCCGAGAAAATCCTCAACCCCATGCTAACCGAGCGCAGGGGACCAAAAACAAAAGAGATTCCGACTAACACCAGAGAGAAGATAGACAAAGGCTGTAAGGCTTTGGTCCAAAAAGCCAGGGCATACTCACCGGTATCAAGCCCTTGCTCCTCCAGATAATTGGTATAGGTGTTTAATCCTGAAATAGACAGACCGTCAGGCTTAACGACAACGACCTTCAAGAGTGTTGTCGTTAGACTGGTATTCCATGGTTCTGTATTCACTTTTTCAGAAACAACTTTATTGCCTTCTACACGGCTACGGGTCACATCTTCTAATATCCAATGGTTCTGCTGATAAATAGCCCTTTTAGCAAAGGAGCTTTCCTTGAGCCTCATCTCACCATCAAATACATAGCGGCTCACACCGTAAAGCACCCCATTGGGCTCTACCGCGTTAAAATACATAAACTCATTGCCTTCACGATGCCAGACCCCCTCACCAGAATATTCTCCGTTGTAAGATCGTGCGATATTCTTACGGGTTTCAGCAATCTGTTCGGTGGTGGGCGCTACGTACTCCCCTACTACGATGCCTACGCAAATCAGTACCAGCGCTGGCTTCATGACTGACCAGACCATACGCCAAAGTGACACACCTGCAGCCCTCATGACCACCAGCTCACTGTTGGAAGCCATACTACCCAGGCCGGCCAGACAACCGATCAGAGCCGAAACCGGAATAAATTCATAGATTTTTTTGGGAATCAGCAGCAGGATATAAACGACCACATCCACCATCTGATAGTTACCACGGACATTATCCAGTTCACCCAAAAATGCGAACATGGATTCCAGCACGACCAGAATCACAAGCACCATGACCATGGATGCCAGAACATTCCATGCGATATAACGATCCAGCTTACGCACGAGCAGCTCTCCGTTTGGCAATCATGACCTGTACAGGCTCCTGAAAATAGACCCCTAATCCAAGTAACAAATAGGCACCATGAACCCACCAGACACCCAGCTGCGGAGATAAACGACCATCATCTACCATCCCCCGGGTTGAAATCAGCAAAGCCAGATAAAGGAGATACAACAGGACTCCCGGTAATAACTTGGCGAACCGTCCCTGTCGAGGATTAACTTTAGAAAGTGGAACCGCCAGCAGTACAATAATAGGGATTAATAATGGCAAGGAGATACGCCACTGAAGCTCTGCAATGTAAGACGGATTATCAGAGCCTATTAATACTGACGTAGGCAAAGCCTGCTCTTTGCTGATTTCATCAGCCACAGTACTTTCTTCCATCCGAATACCGTAGGTTTCGTATTGGGTAACCCTTACTTTTGGCGCACCTGGAACCAGGTCGTAGCGAAAGCCATCACTAAGGATCAAGTAACGCTGCCCCTCTTCTTCCGTCGTAGATATGCGACCACTCTCTGCCATCACCAGAGATATTTCCGAGCTATCTGAAGCACTGGACTGATGAGCAATAAACACTTTTTCCAGTTGTTGATTATCGTCTGTCAGCGACTCGGTATAGGTTACCCGGTTGGCCCCTTCAAACTTCTGAAACCTTCCGGGCACCAGTGTGTCAAACTCAGTCATGGAATCTTGCTGGGAAAGAATAGTTTCTACCTTCTTTATCCCCCAGGGAGCCACCATGGTACTCAATAGAGCAACGACAACCATAATGCACAGTGCAGGGATCATTGTCATACGCAACAGCCGCCCCTGACTTACTCCACAGGCTCCCATCACTGTCATTTCATTTTCTACATAGAGCCTTCCATAAGCCATGATAATGCCCAGAAACAGTCCCAGAGGAATAATCATCACCAGGAACTCGGGCATTCTGTAACCCATGATGGCAAAAAGGAAGTCGGCATTCAGCGAGCCGTTGGCGGCCTGTGCCAGATAATTCACAAAGCGGCCACTCATAATGATCAACAGCACAACACCGGTGACGGCAAATGTGACCTTGAGCATTTCTTTGGCCAGGTATCGAAAAAGGATCGAAGGCATGATCTGGTGTTACTGTTTCCGATAGTTCATAAAAAATGTCATTCAGGCACCCAAGGCGAATGAATGATGTAATGACTCAAACATCTGAGCTGTTTTTTTTCATGGCATACAACGAGACACTTGTTGAATCAGACAAAACAAAAAAGCAGCTTCAGGCAGTATATCGACCATCAAAACATGTTTTTTCTGCCCTGAAAGACATTTGTCGACACACTGACACAATAAACGGGCTAGAATCTGTCTCTGAAAGCCTTGCGGGAATTCACTTCTGGCGCAAGCTCTGTTCAAATACCCGATCTGACAATTATCCAACAAACCTATTCGAGTTTATAGCCCAGATGAGAGAAGTCGCATCATTTACATTCCTTTTGCAAAAATCGGATGTGACCTGAAGGAGTTCACAGGGCTTACTCGAGTATCTGTCGGTTCAGAATGCAATTCGGCTCATGGCTATACCAGCCCCTGACCGAAGCAAATGTATTGGTCAGAGGCTTACTCCGGAAAACTGGACAGGAATTGCACTCACAGACAAAGCTCAGAGAAACCACTTCTTTGGTGAACTTTAGACCGGGTCATTTCTTCTCAGCCAGCTTCCTGACATCAGGCCAGAGCCGTTGACCAACAGCCAGAGCGAAGCGCTACAGGTTTTGTCAGAAAGATTAACAGGAGATCGGGTCATCCCCGAGAGTTATAACCGGACAAGTGTCCTATGGGAGCAACCATGCAATTTATCGTAAAAAGCGGAGCGGTAGAGAAGCAGAAAACTGCCTGCCTGGTACTGGGTGTGCAGAAGAAAGAGCTTACCACTGCTGCGTCAGCCGTTAACGAAGCCAGCAAAGGTGCCATTGATAGCATTCTCAAGCGAGGCGACCTCAAATATAAGGCAGGCCAGACCCTGTTGCTCCAACATGTTCCGGAAATTGCCCCTGAGCGAATTCTGCTTTGTGCAACGGGCGAAGGCAAGAAAGCCCTGAATGAAAGCGAGTTCATCAAACTGGCTCAATCGGTGGCTTCTGAATTGAAAGCAGCTTCTGCCAAAGATGCCCTGGTGACACTGGACGATATCGAGGTAAAAGACAAAGATCACAGCTGGAAAGCACGCCAGCTGGTCGAAGCCATAGTGTATGCGTTCTACCAGTTCGACGAATTCAAAAGCAAAAATGCCGATGCACTGGCACTGAAGAAAATCACTTTTCTGGCAGACCGCAAACATATAGAAGCTCTGAAAAAAGCCATTGCAGAAGGTCAGGCCATTGGTGAAGGCCGAAACCTGGCCCGGACACTGGGCAATCTGCCTGGTAACGTTTGCCACCCGAGCTACCTGGCAGATCAGGCTAAAACCCTGGCAAAATCTCATGCCAAAATGACCCCCAAGATTCTGGGCGAAAAACAGATGTCCGACCTGGGCATGCATTCATTGCTTTCCGTAGGTCAGGGCTCCGATCAGGAATCCAAGCTGATTCTAATGGACTACAAAGGTGGCAAGCGTGGCGAAAAGCCTATTGTCCTGCTGGGCAAAGGCATCACCTTTGATACCGGTGGCATTTCTCTGAAGCCTGGTGCAGCCATGGACGAAATGAAGTTCGACATGTGTGGTGCAGCCAGTATTTTTGGTGCCATGCAGACCATCCTTGCTCTGGATCTGCCCATCAATGTAGTCGGCATGGTAGCCGCCGCCGAGAATATGCCCAGCGGTAATGCTAGCCGTCCCGGTGACATAGTCACTTCCATGTCTGGCCAAACCATTGAGATCCTCAATACAGATGCCGAAGGCCGTCTGGTTCTCTGCGACGCCCTGACTTATGCCGAGCGTTATAAGCCAAAAGCAGTGATTGACGTAGCCACATTGACCGGAGCTTGCATTATTGCCCTGGGCCATCATATCACTGGCCTGCTGAGTAATAATGATGAGCTGACCGGTGAGTTGCTCAAAGCCTCAAAAGACGCTTCCGACCAAGCCTGGCAACTGCCTATGGGCGAAGAGTTTCAAGCCCAGCTGGATTCGAACTTTGCCGATATGGCCAACATTGGCGGTCGTTCAGCAGGTACCATAACTGCCGCCTGCTTCCTGGCTCGCTTTACTGAAAGCTATCCATGGGCCCACCTGGACATTGCCGGTACCGCATGGACTTCCGGAAAAGCCAAGGGTGCAACCGGTCGCCCTGTCCCCATGTTGATTCAATATCTGATCAACCAGTTGTAAGTCTCTGCCAGAACGGGTCATACCTGACCCGTTCTGCTTTCAATTTTCACACAAGCCCTGTTAAATCCATGACTTGCAACCTTTCCACCAGAGCCATTTCCCATTACACTCAGCTTCATGTCCCGAGTAACCTTCTATTTGCTGCAACAGCAGTCCGCACAAGCCGTTAAGCAATTCGCCTGTCGACTTACCGACAAAGCGTGGCGTAATGGTATGCCTGTACATATTCATACGGATAACGACATCCAGTGCGAAACCCTGGATCGCCTGCTCTGGGAGTGGCGAGAAGACAGCTTTCTTCCCCATCAGATAATCACCAGCAAGACATCGGGCGCTCCTGTCACTCTTGGCATAGAGAAACCCGAATCATTGCACGACAATACTCTACTGATTAACCTGTCCAGTCGAATTCCGGACTTTTATAAACACTTTGTCCGGACCTGTGAAATTGTTGATCAGAGTCCAGGCCCGGTCGAGGTGCTCCGTGATAAATTCAGGGCTTATATTGCTGACGGCATCCAGCCGGAAACTCACCGAATCCAGATTGCAGGATAAGCCCCATGAGCCAGAAAAAAACAGAAGGTCTACTGGATGAACTGGAACGACTGAGAAGCCTTCTGAAAGAAGAGAAAGATCGTAGCGATCATCTCAATCAACACATTCCTGTTCTTACCGACCTGGCAGATCAGGAAGACTCCAGACAGACTGTCGCGGTGCTGAACGTCAAAGGGGACTACCAGCAAAGTCATCCTCAGCCCCCTACGCTTTCGCCCGTCATCCATTCTGGCGTTTCAGAATCGGAACTAAAATCCCGTTTACGTAAACAGGCCCGTTTGTTCATTCAGGAAATCATTGATGAAGAACTGGTCAGGGTTGAAGCCCAGCTGAACCGCGAACTGAACCACTATCTGGATCACCTTTTGGACCAGATGCCTGAAAATCTTTCAGATTGACGCCTTTTGTCATTCAGTCATTGATGCTCTCGATGTAGACTCAACCCGAATGGCGACTCCTATTAACACTGCTCTGACCGTTCCGTGTATACTACGCGGTTTAGATCAGAACCTGTCAGAATCCTGAAGTTATGGAAAAAACGTTTAACCCTCACGCGATTGAGCGCACCTGGTATCAGACCTGGGAAGAAAAAGGTTACTTTGCCCCCTCAGGCGAAGGCTCACCCTATACCATCATGATTCCACCGCCCAATGTCACCGGCAGTCTGCATATGGGTCATGCTTTCCAAGACTCCATTATGGACGCCCTGATTCGTTACCAGCGCATGAAAGGCAGCAATACCCTTTGGCAGGTAGGTACTGACCACGCCGGTATCGCCACCCAAATGGTGGTAGAGCGCAAGATTCAGGCAGAAGAAGGCAAAACGCGCCATGACTATGGTCGCGAAGCATTCACTGACAAAATCTGGGAATGGAAAGAAGAATCTGGCGACACCATTACTCGCCAGCTCCGCCGGCTGGGTGCATCCGTCGACTGGGAAAATGAACGATTCACTATGGACCCCGGTTTCTATAAAGCGGTTCAGGAAGTGTTTGTTCGCCTATATAAAGACGATCTGATCTATCGTGGCAAGCGTCTCGTCAACTGGGATCCTAAACTGCACACCGCCATTTCCGACCTGGAAGTGGAGAACAAAGACGTTAAAGGCCACATGTGGCACCTGCGCTACCCTCTGGCAGACGGTGAAACCACGGCTGAAGGCAAAGACTACATTGTTGTCGCTACCACCCGCCCTGAAACCATGCTCGGTGACACAGGTGTAGCAGTTAACCCTGAAGACGAGCGCTATAAAGCACTCATCGGCAAAGACATCATTCTGCCATTGGTGAATCGTCGTATTCCCATTGTGGCTGACGATCATGCCGACATGGATAAAGGTACTGGTTGCGTCAAGATCACCCCCGCTCACGACTTCAATGATAATGAAGTTGGCAAGCGCTGTGGTCTGCCCATGATCAACATCATGACTCTGGAAGGCTTCATTTCAGAGAAAGGCGACACTTACAACAATGACGGCACTGTAAACGACACTATTACTGCACCTATCCCTGAAAAATATCAGGGGTTGGAGCGCTTTGCTGCGCGCAAACAGATCGTTGCCGATTTTGATGAAGCCGGGCTTCTGGATGAAATCAAAGATCATGACCTGACCGTTCCTTACGGTGACCGTTCCGGTGTTGTGATTGAACCTCTGCTAACCGATCAATGGTTTGTCCGTGCCGAACCTCTGGCCAAACCAGCTCTGGAAGCGGTAGAAGATGGCCGCATTCAGTTCGTACCCAAGCAATATGAAAACATGTACTACTCCTGGATGAGAGATATCCAGGATTGGTGTATCTCCCGTCAGCTGTGGTGGGGACATCGCATTCCTGCCTGGTACGACGAGAACGGTGCCGTCTACGTAGGTCGCAACGAAGAAGAAGTACGAGAACAGAATAACATTCCAGCCAACGTTACCCTTAAGCAGGACGATGACGTACTGGACACCTGGTTCTCATCGGCACTCTGGACCTTTGGCACTCTGGGCTGGCCCGAAACCACTGAACGCCTGAAAACCTTCCATCCTACCGATGTGCTGGTAACCGGCTTTGACATCATTTTCTTCTGGGTTGCCCGGATGATTATGATGACTATGCACTTCATGAAAGATGAAGATGGCAACCCACAGGTTCCGTTCAAACACGTTTATGTCACGGGTCTGATCCGTGACGAGAACGGAGACAAGATGTCCAAATCCAAGGGCAATGTTCTGGACCCTCTGGACATGATCGATGGAATCGATCTGGAAAGCCTGGTGGAGAAGCGCACCGGTAATATGATGCAGCCTCAACAGGCCGCAAAGATCGAGAAACGCACCCGTAAAACCTTTGCTGAAGGCATTACAGCCCACGGCACTGATGCCTTACGCTATACACTGTTTTCTCTGGCCTCAACCGGTCGCGATATCAATTGGGACATGAAGCGCCTGGAAGGTTACAGAAACTTCTGTAACAAGATCTGGAACGCCGCCAATTATGTTCAAATGAACACCAAAGGTGAAGACTGTGGCCAGAACGGTGGCGAAGTCGAACTCACTCTGGCGGACAAGTGGATTATTTCCCAGCTGCAGCGCCTGGAAGCCCAGCTTGAAAAGAACATGGCCGAGTTCCGCCTTGATCATGCTTCCCAGAACCTGTACGACTTCATTTGGAATGAATACTGCGCCTGGTACCTGGAGCTGTCCAAACCTGTTTTATGGGATGAAGACGCTTCCGAAGCTCTGAAACGTGGTACTCGTCGTACTCTGGTCAAAGTTCTGGAAACCATCATGCGTCTGGCCCACCCGTTCATGCCATACATTACTGAAGAAATCTGGCAGAACATCAAGGAAGAGGCTGGCGTTGAGGGCGAAACACTCATGCTCCAGAGCTACCCGACTCTGGATGAAAGCAAGCTAGACGAGACTGCTGAGCAGGATATCGAATGGCTGAAAGGCTTTATTACCGGCATCCGTAATATTCGTGCTGAATTGAATATTGGCCCAAGCCGCGAGCTGAGCGTACTGCTGCGTAATCTTTCTTCTGACGACCAGCGTCGCCTTAATGAGAACACTGCCTTCCTGAAGTCACTGGCAAAGCTGACCGATATTCGTGTTCTAGCCTCCGACGAGGAAGCCCCAATGTCGACCACTCAGCTGGTTGGCAAGATGGAAGTGCTCGTACCCATGGCGGGTCTGATCGACAAAGACAAAGAAATAGCTCGTCTCAGTAAAGAAGTTGAACGACTCAATAAAGAAGTTCAGCGTTTTGAAGGCAAGCTGTCCAACGAGAAGTTTATCAACAATGCCAAAGCCGAAGTGGTTGAGAAGGAACGCAGTAAGCTGATAGAAGCCCAGGCTGCCAAAGAACGTCTGGATGAACAGCTCAAAGCTATTCAAGCTCTTTAAGCGGTAAACGTTGAATTGAGCAAATACTTGACCTGAATATAAAAAGGCCTGACTGCAGATTTTCAGTCAGGCCTTTTTTAATGATCTCCTGAACATCAGGGAGCTAAACCTTGCCCCTGCTGATATTCCTGCAATGCCTGCATGGCTGTATTGAGCCTTCTTGTCAAATAACGTTCACGCTCAAAATTCAGGTAAGCATCCAGAGTTCCAAAGTGCTCAATTTGCTCCTGAGTCATTTCTTCAATGGTATGCACTGGCGCCTGAAACACCACAGGATTATTCAATGCTCCACTCTCAACCAGCCCTTTGAAATCATTGCCAGTAAATACCTCAGCACCCTGATTATGCTGAACAGTCTGAAGCTGCAAAAAGCTTTTGTAGGCGTTAAGCCCATCACAAAGCTCATCCCCATCTTCAATACCCAGATTTTTGATCAACCTCATTAACCGATCCATAAACACAGGAGCTAAATCACCTTCCGGGCTTATCTCATGAATAATATTCAGGATTTCAACGATATTCTCATCAGTGACAGGAATAGGTTCACCCGCTGCATTAGTCAGGCCCTGAACATGCTCCATGATCAGAATCTGGTCATCATTCCCCATATGATTAAACTCCCGGACTAAATCCTCGAGATCAGCAGGATTGGCATCACCCTGTTTTTCGACGATACGACGCTGCAAGTCCATCAACTGCTGGCGAATTTGCTGAACATTGGCCGCTTCACCCTGCTGACGATAAGCGATCAACCCCACCAACTTCTTACCCCCTTGTCTTGTAACAGTAAATACTGCACCAAAGACAGTTCCACCAATGGCAGCAAGCGGAGTCAGCGCAATCAATGCAGGGGAAGTAGATGTCAGAGCAAGACCGGCACCAATGTATTTAAAAGGAGCGACCGGGACAATATTGAACGCTTCAGAAGCATCAAATTTTTTATTCTGTGGACGAAAGACATTCACGCCTTTGATCACCAGATAGCCTGGCAACCCAACAACAGCAGCAACGGATTTACCGAAGGCCAAACCCACCGCCTTCCCTGCCTTATATGAAAGCTCTGCGGGCAATAAAGCACCTCTGACAGCTCCGTTCAGTGTGCCTCTGGCAATTGACTGCCCTGTCTCCAATATCCCGGCCATGAATCACTCCTTTGACTCAATCCTTTTTTCGCTAACCTCATGATGAGGAAAGACTATCGAAAAGAAACTAACCAGACTGCAAGCATGACTAACCATGTTTCCATGGCCTGACCGATAATAGACAGGCCATACTTCTAATCGTTGTTCTTACGAAACTGATCTCGAATTTGCTGCAATCGGGCCCACTCTTCTTCAGCAGCTAACAACTCAGAAAACAACTCATCCCCTTCTACGCTTTCAGAATCATTATCTTCTTCAATCTCCTGAGCACGCTCTTCAATCCAGAAGTGCTCAAAACGGTCCTCAATCTGAAGGCTCAGTAGATTAGCTCTAACGATTCGGGAATCATCATCAATTCCAACACTCTCTTCTTCTCCCCACCTGGAGAAACATGGCTTCATCCTTGCCAAGAGCTTTTGCCACAAGGAAAACAACGCAACTGCTATACGATTATTGCCTCTGGGTGCAGCGTCTTGAGTCTGATCAGAATCGTCAACCATAATGCGTCCTTACTGCCTGGTCTTATAAACTGATTATAGAACTTCTGTTCCTGCGGCCAATCGACCGAATATTGACACCTTCACGAAATTCTAAAGGACTCGGTTCTCAGGATTACAGCAATTAGACACCCTGCTACTGCCACTGGCAGAATAAAAAAAAGATTTCCTGTCTGGAAAAAATCTGGATTTATAATCACGGCAACATAGCCAATAATCATCCCCATTCCTGTGCTCCACTGAAACCAGGAAGCAAAGTACGGGGCATCATCGGGTGTGGCCATTATTTTTATCTTTGAAGCCAGAATCGATTCATAGAGCGTATAAAGAAAGAGCGTAACAAAAACCAGCCAGGCATTGGCTTTCAATACCAAAAATAGAACAAGCAATAATGAATAGATAACCAGAACCGGGATCTCTGGAATATTTCGACAATTATAAACCATCAATACCCCGACCATAGTGACAGCCACCCCCATCAATACAAAGTTGAAAGAGGCCTGTTGATAATTATCAAGTAATAACCACTCAGCGGATACGGTAGTGACGATAATAGTCTGTACACAACGATAATAGGTTATAAAGAGTGCTTTCCAAGGATAACCTTTTGGTAAATGAGTGACTATCGAAACCAGAATATTACCTGAGGACTCTCTGACAAGATTAAGGGTTGACCAATACAAAGCTACTGCGACAATTACATTGATCGTACTGAACAATACCAGCAAATCACCGGCACTTATACCGTTGGATAGAAACAATGCAATAGCAGGCGTCGTAATTCTAACCAGAGAATTCAGGGAAACTATTTTTCCTTGAAAAATAGTTTGTTGTTGGTCAGGAACGTTGCATGAACAAATGGAAAAGAACGCAATGCTTCTGGCCTGACTGAGAATCGAAAAAATAAAGGCTATACCCATGACAACGGCCAATGACATTTCTACATCTATTAAAAAGCTGGACAGCACCAGAGACAAAATTGACGATACACGCAGAATGGTCACCGAGCTAAAGAAAGAAACGGCAGAGCCAATTACAGTGGAAAAAAGGACACCAGGTACAGCCAGAGACAAATACAAGCTAGAATAGCCTGCATTGCCTTGGGTTTCCGCAATGGCTGCACCTACAATAAAAATCAATACACCTGCCAGTAAAGTAATAATCTCATTCAAGAGCAGAATTAATGGCAGCTGAATTCGACTCATCAAGCTGCCAGGCAATAATGATTGACTGAGTATTGATCAGGGGATATGCCAAATTGACTCATAATACGAGTATGCTTTTCATCCGCGTAAACCTCTTTCTTTTCATGAAAGAAAGACTCGTCGTACCAGCTGTACACCAAAACAGATTAACCGACCTTTAACGGTGATATTACGCCAATCGTATTTAGCTTCACTATCCGACACTGACAAAAGTCGTTCATCAGACTCCTGTAATGCTTTCAAGCACTGATTCATGTTATCAAGGTCACTGAACGACATTGTCATTTCAGTAATTGCACGAGTTTGAGGAGGGTTATCTCTTAAAAACTGACTGGCAGGAATACATACAGGGTTCTGTGGAAATTCGGACATAAATATCATGAAAGATACTCCTGAAGATCGGACACTTAACCTTTTCAAGAAAATAAGCTGACGCCAAGACAAAAGGCTGCGGAAGTATAGGCTGGAGCGATAAAAGTATCAAATCCAGCTATCGGGCAATATCATTGAGCACTGGAACCCTGTACTTTTTACAGCCCCGTAGCTAAGAAAATGATTCCAACCCTCGGGATGGAATCATTTTCACAATAGTAATTACCCGTTTATTTCAGTTCCAATATCTGCTCTTCGATTTTCTGCTTCCAGATCTGCGGGCCGGTTTTATGTACGGAATCACCCGTATGATCAACTGCCACCGTCACAGGCATGTCTTTAACTTCAAATTCATAGATGGCCTCCATTCCCAATTCAGGAAAGGCAATCACTTCTGCCTTTTTAACCGCCTGGGAAACCAGATAAGCGGCACCGCCCACAGCGATCAGATAGACAGACTCATTATCTCTGATGGCCTCAATGGCAGCATCACCACGCTCAGCTTTGCCAATCATCCCAGCCAGGCCAGTTTCTTCCAACAGAGTCCGGGTGAATTTATCCATTCGAGTAGAGGTGGTCGGACCCGCTGGACCCACAACTTCATCACGAACGGGATCGACAGGGCCAACATAGTAGATAAAGCGCCCTTTCAGATCCACAGGCAACTCTTCTCCACGGGACATCATATCGATCATACGCTTGTGTGCGGCATCACGACCGGTCAGGATTTTACCCGACAGCAAAACCGTATCACCCGGCTTCCAGGTCTTGATCTCTTCTTTAGAGATATCATCAACATTGACCTTACGAACACCTTCACTCAAATCCAGAGCGACTTCAGGGTAATCGTCCAGGCTCGGCGCTTCCTGAATAACAGGACCACTGCCGTCTAGAACAAAGTGTGCATGTCGTGTAGCTGCACAGTTTGGAATCATAGCAACAGGCAAAGAAGCCGCATGAGTTGGGTAGTCCTTAATTTTGATATCAAGAACCGTGGTCAGTCCGCCTAGCCCTTGAGCACCAATACCCAGACTGTTTACTGCCTCCATGATTTCCAGACGCAATTCTTCTACCCGGTTACTGGGTCCGCGTTCTCTGAGCTCATGAATATCAATGGGGTCCATCAGGGATTCCTTGGCCAGTACCATAGCTTTTTCAGCCGTACCACCAATACCAATACCCAGCATGCCCGGAGGACACCAGCCCGCTCCCATAGTAGGAACTGTTTTCTTCACCCATTCCACTATATCGTCAGATGGGTTCAACATGGCCAGCTTGGACTTATTCTCTGAGCCACCCCCTTTTGCTGCCACCTGTACGTCGACGGTATCACCCGGCACCAGAGTCATATGAATAACCGCTGGCGTGTTATCTTTGGTGTTTTTACGCGCTCCAGCCGGGTCTTCCAGAACAGAAGCACGCAGAACATTTTCAGGGTGTGTATAGGCGCGACGAACACCTTCATTCACCAAGTCTTCAACACTTCGATCACTTTCGAAGCGGACATTCATACCGATCTTCAGGAACACCGTTACAATACCCGTGTCCTGACAAATAGGTCGCTTACCCATGGCACACATTCTGGAGTTGATCAGAATCTGGGCCATAGCATCTTTAGCGGCCTTGGACGGCTCTTTTTTCCAGGCATCATGGACGGCGTGAATAAAGTCCAGCGGATGATAGCAGGAGATAAATTGCAGAGCGTCAGCTACGCTCTCAATCAGATCCTCTTCACGAATTAGTGTCATTACGCTCCCCAACTCCCATGATCGGTCCAGGAGCCTGCCAAACTCATACATAGATCCGGCAGACTGCCAGCTTTGCAATCTTCAAACGATACAGATACTGAAGAACAGCCTTCAGAATCCCGGCCAGCAATCTGGCTCTGTTTTTTGCTCTGATGGCTCACTGCACAATTCAGAACTTTAATGAAGAACCCTTTTGAAACCTGACTGTTTTCTGGCTTCATTTCGGGCTTCCCCTCCTCATTTGCCCGTGGAGTATATCAATGCTTTCCTCAGGAAACAGCCATGAGCGTAGAAAAACATTTAGTGACATCTCCAAACTTTAATAGCGATACAGATGCCTGTTTTTCACGATAATCAGGGATTGACCACAGAGCCTTTCATTTTTTATCGCGACTGGCCGAAACAAACGACAGACGAGGCTTAGAGATTAAGTATCAAGCCCCAGGAGCCTGAAGAATTTCATAGCTTGCGTTTAAAACCGCTATGGCAATGAAATGGCTTCCACGGTAAAAAACACCAAGGTAAGATACCACCATGCCTGTTATCACACTCTCTAATCGGGCTTACCCGGTCAATACCGACAAGTGCTTGCTGGACTCTTTACTGGAAAAGGGAGAACGAATTCCTTATTCCTGCCGTTCAGGTATTTGTCACGCCTGTATGTTGAAAGCCGATATGGGTCAACCTCCAGCAGACAGCCAGACATACTTGAGCAGTGAAAAAGTTAATGAAGGCTATTTTCTTGCCTGCCAGTGTCTACCCGAAAGCGATATGACCGTGTCATTACCAGGCAGAAAACACACACAAGCCATCATTACGGCCAAACAATCTTTAAGCCCCACCGTTGTCGCCCTGGAGCTGGCTGCACGACACCCGGTAAACTACTTTCCCGGTCAGCACATTAGAGTCGATACCGGCCTTAATCTTGAAAAAGAATGCTATCTTGCTTCTGTACCGTCACAGGATCGGTCAATGGTCATCCATGTTCAGCGTAAGGTAGCTGAGCCTTTTAGCGCCTGGGCTCACGATTCTACCGAAGTCGGCCAAAAAGTCAGCCTCAGCAGCCCCCGCGGACTGCATCTTTGTGGAAATCTGCCAGACACCGCTGACCAAATACTTATTGCTCAAGAAGGCTCTCTGGCTCCTTTACTGGCCTATGCCCGTGATACTCTGAGCCTTACAACCCCTTCACCCCACACCAGAATCCACTTGATACAAGAAGCATCCAGCAGTGACAATCATTACTGCATTGAACAACTGGAGGCCCTCGCCCAACTCGACTCATTCAGTTATACCCTGACTACAGGTCGACAGGATTATGGACAGTGGCTGCAATCTGCCCGACCTCAGCCCTCACCAATCAGAGTAATCTGTGCAGGGGACGCACCCTTCAGCACCCCCATAAAGGACTACTGTACCGATCGAAAAAACGCGAAATGCATTCTCCTCAGCAGTGAACTTTGCTAATCCGGTTTTCCCTTCGCAACCCTCGGCATTCCTGTTAATCTAAAGCTATAAACCTGACTCTGTAAGCAAGATTAAAAAGGCGGAAATGGAAGTATGAGTATGCAAGATCGGGTCAGTAAAAAACTGACAGCTGCCCTGGAACTCCAACACTTTGAAATTTTCAATGAAAGCCATATGCACAACGTGCCTCCCGGCTCGGAGTCCCATTTTAAAGTGGTACTGGTCAGCCAGGAGTTTGAAGACAAAATGCCCGTTAAACGGCATCAACTGATCTACAAGATTCTGTCTGAAGAAATGCAAGGTGGGATTCATGCTTTGGCTCTCCACACTTATACACCCGGTGAGTGGCATGAACGTCAAGAGCAGGCACCTGATAGCCCGGACTGCAAAGGTGGCAGCAAACGCTAAGTGCGCTCAAACATTAATAATCTATTGCGTACCATGAGCGCTTGAAGCAGATTGTCATCGCCATCAGGAATGAGAATCCTTCACAGTCAACAATGGAGAGCCCCTGGACGTGTGCGGCGGTGTACAATTCGATCTGGATGGCCAGACCATCAAAACCTTTTTCCCGAACCCTAAAGCCCGACTGCCGGTATTGACCCGGCAGGGCCAGCAGGTCCTGGTACCCTGGGGACGCCGTGAAAGTCAGCCAGGCCTTGCCCCTCAGGGAGGCTGGGCAAGACTTGAGTCCGTAAAAAGTGGCATCTGGAGCCGTTTTAACCCCAGACCTGTAAAGATCAGTGTCGATGCGTTTATGGAAAAAGATGACGCCGGTGAAAGCCACTGGTTCATGCTGGAAAATCAGCAGTTTATTCAGGGCCTGATTGCTACAGACGGCCCTTTCACACGGCTTTATGTTGTGACTGAAGAAAACGAACAAAGCTGTCATAAAAGTCATCGCTGGCCCAGGGTGATGGATGCGCCTGAACCACTAAGAACGACATCAGGTGGACTCTTTTAGAAGAAGAAGCCTATTATCCCTTTCTTTGAGCCAACATTTCGTTTTGCTCATTTAAACAGCCATGAGCTAAACAGCCATGAGCGGGAAATGCTGCTCACCTCGAACCATGAAAATGGCTTCAGGGTCTGATAGAGCAGCATTTCCATAGTAAAAAACTCCCTTAATCACATAACGACTCGCACCATGACAGCTTACAAAAAAACACGCCGACTTCTCGCACTGCCCGTTGTGCTGATCAGCGCCCTGCTACTGACGGCCTGCTCAACACAACAGAAAATCGATACTGAAGAACAACCCTACAGCGGCTATCTGGAACATTATGAAAAACTCACTCCTATTGATGACGATACCGCCATGCGCTGGGTCAGTGGCGATCTGAAGAAATACAAAAAAGTCTATGTTGAGCCCATCAAACTGTTCCCAAATTACAACGCCACGAATGACGCACAGCGTGAAGTAGCCACCAAAGTGGCAGACTACCTGAACAATGGCTTTAAAGAAGGCCTGAAGAAACGTGGCATGCTGGCTGAAAAACCAGGACCTGGCGTACTTGTGATACAACCCGCTATCACAGGTATTGTTTCAGAAATGAAAGACCTCAAACCCAGACAATTTGTCCTGCCTGTTGCTGTTGCCAGAACATTGATTAAAACCGCAACAGATCGTCTGGATTATATCGTTGCTCTCTATATGGAAGTTCAATTAAGAGACGGTGGTACTGGAAAACTGGAAGGCGAAGTGCTTCGTAAGGGCATTAATAAACAATCAGACAACGATGAAGTCACCAAAGAAGATGTCAAAGCCGTTCTGGACGACTGGCTTGAATTCTATAATCGTGGACTGGATATGATTATCGGAAAAGAACAATAATCCAGGAGTCAGGTGATTTTCTATACCCATTGGATTTCAAGATGCTACTAGGCGACAAGTGAGCGAAGCCCTGTGAGACTAAAAGTAGTAGGTGAAAGTAGTAGGTGATCAGGGTGAGCGAACGCTGGCAACAACGTAGCATCTTGAAAGGCGATGGGTATATCCGTTCGCACTGAGCCTATCAAAGCGCATTACCAGTATCCTTCGACAGGCTCAGGATGAACGGGGTTCGTAGGAAAATTAGCTTGGCGGCACTAGCCCGGAAAATTCATAAAGCCGCTCCAGTCAGACTATAGACTGCGGAAATACTGAGATATTCGTTTGCTGATGTGAACGAAAAGAAACGAACATCGCTCGTCGGCTTCTCGCTAGCTCTTTCTCCGCCGTGACAGCATTTTCTCGTCAGATCCATGCAATAAGCATGAATATGACGAGAAAATG
>NZ_JOKH01000012.1:0-4567 GCF_000722635.1 Endozoicomonas numazuensis
AAAACCTTTGCTGCTAACCAGAAGTTAAAGCACTCCCTGAAACGTCTGGCTCGCAAACAGCGAGCATTGAGCCGCAAAACGAAAGGCAGCAACCGTCGTGCGAAAGCCAAGCAAGCGGTTGCCAAACTTCACTATCGCATCAGCAACCAACGTCTAGCCATTCTGCATGAGGTCAGTGATTATCTGACGGCAAACTTCAGCGTTATCGCTATTGAAGACCTGAATGTACGTGGCATGACAAAGAATCACAAACTGGCCCGGGCTGTGAACGACGCAGGTTTCGGAATGTTGCGCCAGTTCATTAAATACAAGGCCGAATTACGGCAGCGCGAAGTGGTCATTGCTGACAGGCTCTTCCCGTCCAGCAAGACATGCAGTGCCTGTGGTCATAAAAATGATGCTGTGGTTCTTGGTGTCCAGTGGTGGGGCTGCCCAAGCTGTAAAGCCCACCATAACCGAGACTTCAACGCCTCAGTTAATTTAGATAGATATGGTCGAGACACGTTACAGCTCGACCTTAAACCCTACACAAGAGTGGCGTAAGACATACTTCGGTATGCAGCCGTTTTGACGGTGTAGATAAACCCAGGTAATCAGTGATTGTCGTAGGTTTTTAGTAGCGGTTATACGACTTCGTTCTGAGACTTGGAGGCAGACTCAGCGGTAGGAGACGTTACCACTCTTTTTTGGCGATGGCTCAGTTGGTGTATGACTTGATCCTTATCTTCCCACAGCTTATTGACCCATGCCTGGAAATCATTGCGAAACTCAGCGTCCTGCTGGTAGCTGCGACCTATAAAAGACTCTGGAATTGTTTGTTGTTCAATATGAATACTGACGTTGCTAATTCGACCACACAGGAAGTCCCAGAAGCCCATCTGGCCTTTTTTATGATAAACGATGGTAATGTTAAGAAGGGTTCTTACCTGTTCGCCCAAGGCTCCAATCACGTAACTGATTCCGCCAGCGCGGGGTTTCAACAAATGCTTGAAAGGGGATTGTTGCTTACTGTGTTTCGATTCGGTGAAGCGGGTTCCCTCAAGGTAATTGACGATGGATACCGGCATGGTCTTGAACTTTTCACAGGCTTTCAGGGTGCTTTCCAGATCTTTACCGCGTTTTTCCGGATGTTTTTCAAGATAAGCTTTGGTGTAACGCTTCATAAATGGGAAATCGAGGGCCCACCAACAAAGACCGATCACAGGTACGTAGATCAACTCCTGTTTGAGGAAGAATTTCATAAAGGGGATCTTTTTGTTCAACAAATGTTGCATCAATAGAATATCAGCCCAACTCTGATGATTAGCTGTGACCAGATAATAGCCATTGGGGTTCAGTCCGCTCAGGCCGGTGATGTTCAGATTTATTCCCAATAATCCTTTTATCCAAATAGCATTGATACTGATCCAGAGCTCTGCAACGGCATTGGCCATACGTCCCATCAGACGGCGAAAGCCCTTCAAGGGAATGATGAGTTTTAAGAGAGAGAAACAGAGTAGAGGCAGACTGAGTAACAGGGTATTGATCATCAGAATGGAAAGAGACAGTAACCCTGTGAAATATTCTTTAAATGTGCCGATCATGTTGGATTTTTGAGTTCTTTTCATTGAGGTTGGCTAAGAGCTCGTAGTTTAACTTGAAATCTTTTTCATCTCTAAGGAAGAGAAAAATTTTCTTGCCTCTATGCTCATTGGGTCTGCACAGACCAAGTTGCCATACTCTTATTTCCTGTGCCGGCAACGGCATTACACAGGTGGGGAGTGGTCAAACTTGCAAACCAGATGTGCATCTCCCTTGGGAAGGGCCGGAAATCTGGCCAACAGACTGTCTGGTAACAGGATTTACTGAGAGTCCTATCACAACCGTACTCCATCGTAGAGGGCTCTTAAACGGCAGTTCATCCTCAAAAACCTCTCTCCTTTTTTACCGTCATAAACTCTTTTGCTAGCTTCTCGGGTTCGCCAGAACAGAGCTTTACAGACTCCGCCTGATCTTGGTTAACAGTTTGCTGACTGGAGCTGCTAATCCTAGCTCTGAAGGCTGATCGGGCTGAAACCAGTGCCAACGATCACCATCAGCTACGGATGATGTCTGTGCCGCAAATGTTTTAATGGGGGTGATATCCAGATGGTAATGGCTAAAAGTGTGGCGAAATGCCTGCCATTCTTCAAATTCATCCAGGTCTAACCCTGTTTTGTTTTGAGCTGCTTCTGACAGCTCTTCATTGCTCTGGATTTCCGGAAAACCCCAAAGCCCTCCCCAAATTCCAGTGGGCGGTCTTTTCTCCAGCAGAACTTCTCCAAACTCATTGATCACCATCAGCATTCTTACTGATCGTTCCGGCTTTTCTTTTTTAGGCTTAGGTTCTGGGTAACGGGTTTCTTCTCTGGTTGAGTGGGCCAGACAGTCTTGCTGCAATGGACAAATCAGGCAGGAAGGTTGGGCTCGGGTGCAAATCATTGCTCCCAGGTCCATCATTGCCTGGGTGTAGTCAGCATTACGGTGATCTGGAGTGAGCTCTTCAGCAATACTCCAGAGCTGCTTTGCGACTTTGGACTGTCCGGGCCATCCAGCAATAGCCCGATAACGAGCCAATACTCTTTTTACATTGCCATCAAGAATCGGGGCGCGAATACCCATACTGATAGAAGCTATCGCTCCGGCTGTGGATAAACCAATGCCCGGTAATTGAGTTAATGCGTCAACAGAGCGGGGAAACTCTCCGGCAAATGTTTCCATAACCATCTTTGCCGCCTTGTGCAGGTTTCTGGCTCTGCTGTAATATCCCAGCCCGCTCCACAGATGAAGCACGTCATCCGTCTCGGCTAAAGCCAGATCTGCGACAGTGGGAAAGCGCGCCATAAAGTTTTCGAAGTATGGAATCACTGTGGCTACCTGAGTTTGCTGCAGCATAACTTCGCTGATCCATACCCGGTAAGGATTAATGCTTTGTTGCCATGGCAGGTCTTTGCGGCCATGTTCATCAAACCATTCGAGTACTTGCTGACTGAAGGCTTCACTTTCATTCTCTGACTGGCTCAAGTGCTCTGAACTCCGGCGATGGCTGTCTGAAGACATAAATAATGTCTGGATTGTCTGTTGAGCGATGCATCTTACTATGAAATGTTCACTGAATCTGACTTCACAGAGTTTTTGTATAGGGTTGTACTGTGAATGGTTATCCCAATCAGTTTATTTTTGATCCTGCCATTTGTTCTGCTCAGTCCATTTATTGCTGTGGGGCATAGAACCCTCTTTAGTATAAGTTTTATTGATCTATGTCATGTAAAAGTTTGAATTTTATTATTCTCTAAACACGCTATTTTACTCATACACCCTTTAAAAAATTGCTCAAAACATTATGAGCGAATGATAGACACTCTCGGTAATAAGCAAGATGAATAAGACTGAAAATCCTGGTCGCACAACTGGCTTGGTATCAAGACTAAGCCGCGTTCCTACTCCTCTTGGAGGCCTTGCTCTGGGCATCGCCAGCTTGGGCGGCGCCTGGTCTCTGATCATGCCAGATCAGTCACAGGGACTGAAATTAACGGCTGCTATTATTGCTGCAATTCTGGTTCTTAAAGTGGTGCTGAAGTTTATTCTGCATCCTCACCTGATTCGTGAAGACCTGTCCCACCCAGTCGTCAGCAGTGTAATGCCTACCTGCGCCATGGCTATTATGGTCATTGCTTCAGCTCTCATGCCTATATCTGAGTTTGCGGCACGAGCACTCTGGGTGGCTGCGGTTGTTACTCATTTGATATTGCTGGTAGGTTTTATCACTCACAGGGCCAGAGACTTTGATATTGAGCATATGGTGCCCAGCTGGTTTGTACCTCCTGTGGGTATCATTGTGGCGGCTGTCACCAGCCCGGGCATGGGATTTGAACCTCTGGTAAATATTCTGTTTGTCTTTGGACTGTTTTGCTACTTTGTGAAGCTGCCCATCATGCTCTACCGCCTGATTTTCAAGAGCACTATTCCTGATGCGGCATTGCCAACTTTCGCTATTATGGGCGCTCCAGCCAGTCTGTCACTGGCAGGCTATCTGACCATCACAGATAACCCCAGTCTGATTATGATCAGTATTTTGGCGCCTCTGGCTATTTTCATGACTGCCATGGTGTATATGGCTTTCATCAAACTGTTAAGACTGCCATTTTCTCCTGGCTATGCAGCCTTCACCTTCCCAATGGTGATTGGCGCAACAGCACTGCTGAAACTGGAAGGTAAAGTGGATGGCGTGTTTGCTGATCTCTTCCATCAGCTGGGACGCATTGAACTGTGGGTGGCCACAGCCATCGTGACCTATGTTGCCATTCGCTATATTGTTTTTTACCTGAAGCCTCGTCCAAAAATGGCATAACCTGAAAAGAAACTGACTGGCGTGATCCTAGGAGGCTGACCGAGAATAGACAGTCCGGCCTAAAATCCAGAAAGAACGGCCATCTTTTCCACTGGATTTGCTTAAATAGGTCAACTATTCGCACAAATCCAGTGAAAAAGCTGACTCGTTCTACTGAATTTTATGCTCGGACGCTATTCTCGGTCAGCCTCCTAGGAG
>NZ_JOKH01000012.1:6029-10864 GCF_000722635.1 Endozoicomonas numazuensis
ATTTGCTTAAATAGGTCAACTATTCGCACAAATCCAGTGAAAAAGCTGACTCGTTCTACTGAATTTTATGCTCGGACGCTATTCTCGGTCAGCCTCCTAGGAGCCTGTCCGAGAATAGACAGTCCGGCCTAAAATCCAGAAAGAACGGTCATCTTTTCCACTGAATTTGCTTAAATAGGTCAACTATTCGCACAAATTCAGTGAAAAAGCTGACTCGTTCTACTGAATTTTATGCTCGGACGCTATTCTCGGTCAGCCTCCTAGTACTAGTACGATCTTGCCAGTCTTTTTCTTCAGGAGTATGATCCTCCGCCATTAGCCACTCCCACTTAAATAAGTGGGTTCAGCTGGCAGTTATTTCCCGTTAAAGTTATCAGGATGCATTATGGATACCGATCAACCTCCGAGTACGAAAGTAAGGAGTGAATTGAACTTCTGACGGTATCCTGCATTCAGTCGGAGCTACCAGAACTTCGGCAATGAATTCCCTTCTCTGTCTCACTTCTTACTCACTCAGTCATTAGAAACCAGCCCCTGGCTTTAAAGTATTGGACCTTAGCTGTTCTATAGACTTTTGCTGTGACACTCGTTTGTCATTCGCTGGTTATCATGAGGTATCTATTTGCCTATCCGGGAGGATCGCTATGGCAGCAGTAGATATGGCTGTATTTGAACAGCCGGTAGTAAGTGACACAGAATTCGATCTCCAGCAGGCTTTGGCTTTCATGCGCCGGCTGTCGTTGGAGGATCGTACTGAATTTCTAGTCGGTCTTACTTTGAATCAGGCGACTGACGTTTTGTCTGAAACGCCTTTCAGTGTTGTTAATGAACTTCTGGAACAGCTTGAAGAGACGGGGCACGAAGTCCGAGCCAGACAGATCAGTCTGGCGTTAGGCTTAATCAGTAGCGAAGCCGAACCTGTAGGTGGCTATCTGGACAACAGTGTTCTCTCTCATGTGCGTGAGAGAGTCGGCTGGATTGTAGGCCTGGCCTTGATGGGGATTGTGTCCGGTTTAATTATCTCCAAATATGAAGATGCTATCAGCGCTTTAATTCTGCTGGCAGTCTATATGCCTGTTGTCGCTGCAGCGGGTGGAAATACTGGCTCTCAGGCAGCCACACTGGTAGTCCGGGCTCTGGCGACAAATGCCATTACACTGAATGACTGGGCAAAAGTGCTTTGGAAAGAGTTCAGGATTTCACTTCTGATTGCCGGAGTTCTGGCTTCAGTCATTGTTGGACGGGTAGTCCTGTTCAGCGGAGATGTACCTCTGCCTGAAGGCATGAATATATACAGTATCGGGCTGGCGATAGGTCTGGCTATTTCTGTTCAGGTCATCATTTCTACGACACTGGGTGGTTTGTTGCCGCTGGTGGCCAGAGGATTCAGGCTGGATCCAGCCGTTCTGGTGAGTCCGGTTCTGGCATCTGTGGTCGATATCACCGGAATGCTTATTTACTTCTTTACGGTAACTCGATTACTGGGCCTGTGACCCAGTAATCGACACTTGCTTATCTTTGGAAAAATCTGAAAACCAGACAGACAATTGCCAAACTAACGACAATCGTCGCCCCACCAGGCAAGTCATAAAGACTCGACAGTACCAGTCCCAGAATCAGTCCCACTAGTCCTGCTATATATCCCAGAGTGAGCGCTTTCCTGCCTGACAATTGATTGATGGCCAGAGCAGGCATAATCAAGGCACTGAANTAGCGAAGCCGAACCTGTAGGTGGCTATCTGGACAACAGTGTTCTCTCTCATGTGCGTGAGAGAGTCGGCTGGATTGTAGGCCTGGCCTTGATGGGGATTGTGTCCGGTTTAATTATCTCCAAATATGAAGATGCTATCAGCGCTTTAATTCTGCTGGCAGTCTATATGCCTGTTGTCGCTGCAGCGGGTGGAAATACTGGCTCTCAGGCAGCCACACTGGTAGTCCGGGCTCTGGCGACAAATGCCATTACACTGAATGACTGGGCAAAAGTGCTTTGGAAAGAGTTCAGGATTTCACTTCTGATTGCCGGAGTTCTGGCTTCAGTCATTGTTGGACGGGTAGTCCTGTTCAGCGGAGATGTACCTCTGCCTGAAGGCATGAATATATACAGTATCGGGCTGGCGATAGGTCTGGCTATTTCTGTTCAGGTCATCATTTCTACGACACTGGGTGGTTTGTTGCCGCTGGTGGCCAGAGGATTCAGGCTGGATCCAGCCGTTCTGGTGAGTCCGGTTCTGGCATCTGTGGTCGATATCACCGGAATGCTTATTTACTTCTTTACGGTAACTCGATTACTGGGCCTGTGACCCAGTAATCGACACTTGCTTATCTTTGGAAAAATCTGAAAACCAGACAGACAATTGCCAAACTAACGACAATCGTCGCCCCACCAGGCAAGTCATAAAGACTCGACAGTACCAGTCCCAGAATCAGTCCCACTAGTCCTGCTATATATCCCAGAGTGAGCGCTTTCCTGCCTGACAATTGATTGATGGCCAGAGCAGGCATAATCAAGGCACTGAACACCAGATAGACCCCTACCATTTTTACGCTCAGTGTAACCATCAGCGCAAAGATGGGATAAAAGAGTCTACCGCTCAGGATTTGTGGTCTGGTGATAGCACCGGCCAGAAACACAAGACTCACCACTCCGGGAATCAGCATATCTTGCCAGCTGAGCCAGAGAATATGTCCGTTCAACGCTCTGGAAATATGCTCAGCTCCATGTGGATCACTGGCCAGAAGCAGGGTAATGGACGCTGCAGAGACCACGTAAATACAGCCAATAATGGCCTCCAGCTCTTTTTCTGCATACTTTGCCAGCAGTGCGATCAGACCTGCTCCGGCAATGGAAAAGAGGTAGGGCATGAGCACCGCTAGCCCGTTGGAACCATCGTGGAAATCATGGTTGTGAGCATGCATCATTGAAAGAATATGAGCGACAATAGCCCCCATGACAGCAATCTGGGCAGTCGCCAGCAATGGCTTCAGGTCTTTTTTCGGGGAGAGGTTCTGTTCCCGTATCTTGTAGTAATGAGTCTTGATCGCGAGCGCTCTGTTCCACGCAAAGCGCACAGCACCCAACTGACGATTGAGAAAATCAGCCTGTTCTGGTGTTTGATAAATGCGTACGGCCTTACTTTGCCTGTAGCGCTGGAGAACAGTCAGAACACATCCGAATGACCTGTACCCACTTGAAGGCGGAACGCTCTGCGCGTTCCCGTCTTATATCCCTGCCCGATTGGGTGAGGGTTTACGACGATTTTGCTAAACAAAGCATCGAAAGGAACTTTCATCTAAACAAAGCATCAAAAGAAACTTTCATCTAAACAAAGCATCAAAAGCATCAAAGGATGCTTAGAAAATACTAAATAAAAGGATGTAAGCTATGATTCCGACTTCTAAACCGATTATTGGCAGCAAACAAGACCCAATAAAAATGGCAAATAGTGCCCGCGAAAGACAGCGAGTTTCAGATATTAATAAAGCTCTTGATACCCTTCGACAAAAAATACCAGAGGGAGGAGAAAAATTAAGCAAAGTGGAAGTTATTCGGGGCGTTACTCGTTATATCAAGGATCTACAAGAAGTATCGAGAACAATGCCAGAAAGTTCGTTGGGCCCCTCAACTCCATTCACACCCATTCAACTTCATCATATGGGTGATATTTCCACATCAAGAACTGTAGTCCAAAAAAAGAGATGCTTGAGTGATGATACTGATGCGCTGAATGTTTCTTTTGCTGACCCAGAAGTTAAGGAAGGGCATTCCTCTTCCTCCAAAAGGCCCCACTTGAATGAGGATCAACCCGACAGGCCTTTACTTGTAAAAAAACCTTACACTGTGGCTCAACTTGTCGATGAGCAGGAGTCATTATCGCTTCAAATACGTGAGTTAAGTAATGGCATTGATGATATTGGTGCTCAGCTGGCTGCAATGGATCAATTAAGCAATGAGACAAAAAGAGAGGCAATAGATTGCTTAATCCAACAGCTGGAAGAAGTGAAAGCAAGTATCCCAGTAGATTAAATCTTGCCTTGCCATATCCGTCTGGAAAAACGTTCGTTTTTTCCAGACGGATATGGCAAGGGTATTGAAGAAGCTTTTAGGAATAGTCCTGAAATAACTTCCTGATTTCCCCTGAAGCTACAGATTAGGGATTTGTCCTAAATAACTTCCCGATTTTCACCCGGACTTCGTTCGCCCTGAGCTTGTCGAAGGGTTTTGGTATTGGGCTTCAACAAGCTCAGTCCGAACTCTGTTCAGGTTATTATTTATACGACACTGGGTTGTTTGTTGCCGCTGGTGGCCAGAGGATTCAGGCTGGATCCAGCCGTTCTGGTGAGCCCGGTTCTGGCATCTGTAGTCGATATCACCGGAATGCTGATTTACTTCTTTACGATAACTCGATTACTGGGTCTTTGACCTGGGAGCCTGACCGAGAATAGACAGCCCGGCCTAAAACCCAGAAAGAACGGCCATCTTTTCCACTGAATTTTATGCTCGGACGCTATTCTCGGTCAGCCTCCCAGTAATCGACACTTGCTTATCTTTGGAAAAATCTGAAAACCAGACAGACAATTGCCAAACTAACGACAATCGTCGCCCCACCAGGCAAGTCATAAAGACTCGACAGTACCAGTCCCAGAATCAGTCCCGCTAGTCCTGCTATATATCCCAGAGTGAGCGCTTTCCTGCCTGACAATTGATTGATGGCCAGAGCAGGCATAATCAAGGCACTGAATACCAGGTAGACCCCTACCATTTTTACGCTCAGTGTAACCATCAGCGCAAAGATGGGATAAAAGAGTCTACCGCTCAGGATTTGTGGTCTGGTGAT
>NZ_JOKH01000012.1:11046-47949 GCF_000722635.1 Endozoicomonas numazuensis
TCCAGCTCTTTTTCTGCATACTTTGCCAGCAGTGCGATCAGACCTGCTCCGGCAATGGAAAAGAGGTAGGGCATGAGCACCGCTAGCCCGTTGGAACCATTGTGGAAATCATGGCTGTGAGCATGCATCATCGAAAGAATATGAGCGATGATAGCCCCCATGGCAGCAATCTGGGCAATTGCCAGATCCATAAAGACAATACCGCGCTCCAGAACCTGCCGCCCCAGAATCAGATGAGTGCTGAAAACAATGATGCCTGCCACGAGGGCAGGCAAAAGTATTGAAAGAAGATCCCATTCCATCATGAATTTTCCGGACGCCTGGTCACCTCCAGCAGCTTTTTAATCAAGTCGTTATAGAGGCTGATCAGATTATTACTCTGTGCACTACCACCTACAGACATGGGCAACTCTATAGCGGGTACTCCTGCTTTCTGGCTTAGCCAGTCTGCTCCTTTCTTGTCCTGATAGGAGGCATACACGATGGCATCGATATGCGTCTTTTTAGAAAGGTTCAATAATGATGCCAGATGCTGGGTTGAAGGCGGCAGACCGGGTTTGGGTTCCAGATCGCCCACGACATTGACACTCAGCCATTGCAGCAGATAGTCAAAGTTACTGTGGTAGGTCACCAGATTTTTGCCTTTTAGCGGAGCCGCTTCCTTTTCCCAGCGCTTGATGTTGGTTTCCCAGCTTTCCGAGAATTTCTTGGCATTGGCCAGGTATGTGTCCCTGTTTTCTGGATCAAGCTTTGCCATACGCTCTGCCAAAGCCTGAGCGATCTCTACCATCCTATAAGGGTCAAGATGCAGGTGAGGGTTTCCTTCAGGGTGGACATCACCCATGGTCGGGTCCACCTTCTCCAGCTTGCCAATGGTGTCCACCTGGTCTGCAGCAAAGAATAACCCTTTGTTTCTGGATTGAACGTTAGGGTTGGCTGACTTCATTTGTAGAACGGGCAGCCAGCCGGTTTCCAGTTCAGCACCGGAGCAAACGACTATGTCAGCTTTTCTCATTTTCGAGATAAGTCCGGGACGAGCCTGAATATGATGAGGGTCCTGTCTCGCTGTAGTTGCGGTATAAGTCGTTGCTCCTGGTGCAATTTCTTCGGCCAAAGCCGCCCATTCTGGTTCACAGGCAAAAACAGTCAACGCTGCGTGACTGGATACAGGAAATACCAGAGCGGATGTTAATAGCAGTTTAGAAAGTGTGCGCATCGTGGGCTCCAAGAGACATAACATACTGAAGGGTTACGATGTCATTCTTAATGTTTTCAAAACCATCGCCTGTCTGACGTGTGTACTGCAATCTAACGGTAGAGAAATGAGAGTGACTCCAGGAAACCATGAATTCACTTTCTTTCAACTTCTGCTCATGAAAGTGGTCACCGTGCGCTTCGTAACCTTTAAATTCTCCATAGCGTGCACCCACTGCCCACTGGGATGTCATCTGGAAAACACTGCTCAGGTAGAAACCTTCGTTTTTCTGATTACCCTTGATGGTTTCGCTGATGTCTTCTGCTTGCAAGTATTCACCTGAAAGCGTCAGATTTTGATATTTGTAATTGCCGTCAGGTGCCCACTTCCAAACCGCCTCAGCAATATAAGTATTCTTGCCCGTAAACTGGGCATCATGGGAGTGGCTGTGAGCGTTGCCGTGGTCATGACTGTGGCTATGGCTGTGGTCATGGCTATGGCTGTGCTCATCATGGTGGTCATGTTCATCGTGCCCGCTGGTCATACTGGCGCCGTTCTCATTCCTCAGGTAGCTGAGGCCTAGCTGCCAACTGTTCTCTTCATTGAAGTCACCTCCAATTTTGGTAAATGCGGTGTAGACGCCTACTGATTTCGGGTCATTAAGGCCTTGAGCCCGCATCTTGTTGCCGCCAAAAGCCTCAGTACCGATAGTCCAGAAAGTATCTGTTGGCATGACATAGTTCAGGCGAACACCGTCGTCATAGTAGTGAGACCCCAGCATTGCACGGTATACAGCAGGTCTTTCAACAAATGAATCGGAGTGGGTGTGCTGGCCGTTCAGGTATCCGATATCAGACAGAAAGCGGCCTGCACGAACACTAAAGCCACCAGGCAGAGCCAGAGTCTGGATGAAAGCTTCTTCAGTCTCAAACTCGGTTTTGTTGTCGTGCTCATGCACCACACCGGTGAACTTTCCATAGAAAAGATCATCAATAGCAGCGCTGACACCTAATTCAACATGCCCCAGACCAAAGCCCTTCTCGTATTCGCTCAAGGCACTGTTGGATGATTTGTAGTGGCCATCAAGGATAAGACTGAAGTTAGGTTTAAAATCTTCAGCGATAGCGGTTGATGAGACAGCAGCCAGAATCAGTGCTTTGACCATTTTGCTGTAGGCCCATCTCTTGAGAGACGGCTTTTTATAAGCCATAGCGTTCTTACAGAAAGACGCGCATTGGAAGTCAGTGGACATAACCGGCGAGTATACTCCAGGCACAAAAGGCTCCTTGGTGTGTTGAATAATCACTGCGTATGGTGATCTAAATTTAGTCGATATTTGTTATTTTTCTAGATGTTATAACATAGCATTTCTTTCAAGCATTTCTATGCTGATGGCCGGCAGGATGAATCGAACTCATTGATGCTTTTACTGGACTACCCAAGATGACTCATCGGAATTCAGGTCTGAAGCCGGGCGTTATCATCTCTATGTTTCCCTGGTTTGCCCCTGGGCTCCGGACATTGATATTCAGAAAACTCAAACAGTTGGAACCCCTTATCAGTATTTCTGTTGTCGGCCCTGGCATGCTGGAACAGAGCTGGAGTCTTGATTAGAACTAAGGTTCAGCTCGCGATCATCTCTACCCATCAGGATTATCAAACCGGTGAGTCGATGCCCTATGTCCGACAGGCTCCTGGTCACAAAATCATTAATGTCTGCCAGTCAACAGGGTTGTTTTATCGGCCCGCGCGGCTACCAAGGTGAAAAAGAAAAATAGCCGCCAGTGCCGCAATTGATGCCAGTATATGCCAAAGGTTTAATGATTCACGAAATATAATAATCCCCACAATGATCGATGTGGTAAGAATGGAAAGAACCGCATACAGCGTGTAGTAACTGGCGCCAAAATTCATGTATAAAATGGTCACCCCCAGCCAGGCTATTGCCATGCCCAGTCCACTGATTGAGGCCCAGACATAACTCTTTTTAAAGCTTAAAAGGTATTCCGGGTTTTCTATAAATAGAGAAGCGGCAAAACTGAATATTGTGCAAAAAATAGTCACAAAGACAATGTAAATAAATGGGTTGATCGTGTTGGTGGTTTCTTTAACACCAAAGGCTAACAGTGCATTGCCAACGGCTGCAATCATTGCGTAGGTCAGAGGGGAGTGGAGAGATGACATAGAGAAGGTCTGCCTGAAAAATAAGGCTTATTATAGACACTGGTTGAATGAACAGGCGGACTTATTCTGATCAATGAATCATTTGTAGTCTGGGTCTGATTCATTGCCAGAAACAAAGCGATTCAAATGACCCGAATAACGGTGAGTAGGTTTACCATGGGCACTTTAAATGCAACCTGCAACCTGCAACCTGAAAAATAAAAAGAATCAATAAAAACAATAGCGAACAAAGTTTGCTTTTAAGTGACATTAATCAACAAAAGGTGGCGGATAAGTCGTTAATCTTGCCGCCATCAAAAACCAATAAAGATTAATAGGAATATTGCAATTAATACTCTATCTCTTCCGTTGAGGCTCGCCTTTATTGGAGTATGGGCCGTAGTCAGTTATTTCCTGGGTCAGGGTCTGGTAGAACAACCGGATACCCAGCTGGGTTTGTTCATGTTGCTGTTTTTTGCCGGGTTATGGATGACAGAAATTGTCCCTCTGCCTATCTCGGCGCTTTTAGTCCCCGTTGTCGCAGCTCTGATACAAGTGCTTGATTTTGCCAAGGGCATGTCAAACTTTTCCTCAACCATTATTTTCCTGTTCATGGGGGGCTTTACCCTTGCCGCTCTATTGAATAATTACGGTATAGATCGCTGGTTGGCTGAACGTGTGACCTATCTGGCCGGTGGTCGTTTATGGGTTTCAGTCATTCTGTTTTTTTCTGTGGTTTCCTTCTTGTCGATGTGGATGAGCAACACTTCCACAACAGCAATGATGTTGCCCATTGCTATTGGACTGATTGACAAAAAATACCCAAGAATGCGTACTTTTGTTGTGCTGGGTACAGCTTATGCGGCCAATATTGGTGGCTTGGCAACAGTCGTTGGCTCACCTCCCAACGGTATTGCGGCTGAAGCGCTCGACCTGGACTTCCTGACCTGGATGAAAGTGGGTCTGCCCAGTACTGTGATGCTCTTCCCTGCGGTATTGTTCTCCATGTGGCTGATTATTCGCCCTGAGAAAGATGCTCAAGTAAATCAGAGCCGTGGCAACGGTTTTGAAATGGACTGGAGCCCACAGGCAAAGGGTGCAATTGCCCTGTTTGTGTTCACGGTTGTTTGCTGGATTTTCGCTAAACCTATCGGCCAATTCCTGGATGTAAAAGGCTTTGATCGTCTGATTGCAGTGGCAATCACCGCTGCTGCACCTGCTCTTGGATTGATTGGCTGGAAAGAGCTGGAAAAGAAAATCGACTGGGGCATTCTTTTGCTGTTCGGTGGGGGTATCTGCTTGTCCATGATTCTCAAGGACACTGGAACTTCCGCATGGCTGGCAGGGAATATCATGACATCGCTGAGTGAAGCCCCCAGCTGGCTGCTGATTATTGCTTGTATTGCCTTTATGATTTTCCTGACAGAAATGGCGTCCAATACCGGGTCTGCAGCCATTCTTATTCCAGTGATGATTGCACTGGCCGATCAGTTTAACCCTGCCATTACCTATTCATTGGTGTTTGGTGTAGGTGTAGCGGCTACCTGTGCCTTCATGTTGCCCGTAGCAACGCCTCCCAATGCTCTAGCATACGGAACCGGTGAAGTTAAACAGGGACAAATGCTGAAAGCAGGTATGGTGTTGAACATTATCAGTATCTTTGTTGTTTACTTCAGCGTATCTGCCTTTGCCTGATAGCCCAAGACGTTTCCCTTGCTGGTATCAGCACGAATCAGTGAGGGGGTTTAGAGTAATGAAAATTAAAAATAATGTTATTTATTTCAATTGCTTCTAATTACAGCTGTCAGTAGCCTATCGAGAGCCTGCTTTTCATTCTGTTGAAGCAGTGACAGTGAACTATTTATAAAAGACTGGGATGCATCGATGCTCACTTGGCTCTGGCACTACATTCGTCCTTACCGTCTCCGACTCCTGGCAGCTCTTGTTGCGTTGGTGTTTACTGCGGGAATGACATTGAGCCTGGGTCAGGGTCTGAAGCTGATGATTGATCAGGGCTTTGTTGAAGGTTCTGTAGATGGACTTTGGCAGTCTCTGCAGATCTTTCTGGTGCTGGTCGTCGCCATGTCATTAGGTGCCTACTGTCGTTTTTACCTCGTATCCTGGTTGGGAGAACGTGTCGTTGCGGATATCCGTAAAGATCTTTATCTCAATCTGGTCAAACTGCACCCCGGTTTTTTTGACGACAATCATTCGGGTGAAATCCAGAGTCGTGTAACCACAGATACGACTCTGCTTCAGTCGGTTATTGGTTCAGAAATCTCTTTTGCTCTTCGAAACTCTCTTATTTTTCTGGGCGGTTTGGTTCTGATGCTACTTAGTAACCTGAAGCTATCGCTGATGGTGCTGGTGGCAGTTCCTCTGATTATCTTCCCTTTGATTCACATTGGCCGACGAATTCGCAAGCTTTCCAGTGAAAGTCAGGAGAAAGTAGCGGATGCTGGAGCCTGGGTGGGCGAAAGTTTGCAAAACCTCAAAGTGGTTCAAGCCTTCAACCGGGAAGACGTGGTAGTCAGACGGTTTAATGGAGCGGCTGAAACAGCCTTTGATGTTGCTATCCAGAGAATCAAGAAACGCGCTCTGCTGATTTGTCTCGTGATGCTCCTGGTGCTCAGCGCAGTAGGTGGTATGTTGTATGTCGGTGGTAGTGATGTTGTCGAAGGGCACCTCAGTGGTGGCGATCTGGCGGCATTTGTCTTCTACGCCATCATGGTGGCGGGTTCTCTGGCCGCTGTAACGGAAGTGTATGGTGAGTTGCAAAGAGCGGCAGGAGCGGTTGATCGTATCCGTGAACTGATGGCCTGGAAGTCCGATATCACCGAGCCTGAGGCTCCTTCTGCCCCGGAAAAAGTGGGTGGTAGTCTGGAGTTTAATCAGGTGACCTATGCCTACCCATCAAGATTAAATGAGCCTGCCATTGAAGCGTTGTCTCTGAATATAAAGCCTGGCGAAAGAGTTGCCCTGGTGGGACCTTCTGGAGCGGGTAAGTCTACTATTTTTGAGTTGCTACTGCGCTTTCGGGACCCGTTATCTGGACAGATAATGTTGGATGGTGTGCCCATTCATCAAATGAAACCGTCACGGTTACGCAGCTATTATGCGTTGGTGCCTCAGCATCCTGTTTTGTTCTCTGCCAACGTCTGGGAGAACTTGCGCTATGGCGATCCCGATGCAACAGATGAAGCAGTGATTGCTGCAGCAAAAGCTGCTCATGCGGATGAGTTTATTCAGCAACTGCCACAGGGTTACAGCAGCTATCTGGGTGAGCGTGGTGTAAAACTCTCTGGTGGTCAGCAGCAAAGACTGGCTATTGCCAGAGCGATTCTGCGAGACCCTGAAATACTGTTGTTGGACGAAGCCACCAGTGCCCTGGACGCTCAGAGTGAATTTTTGGTGCAACAGGCTCTGGATCGTTTAATGAAAGACCGTACAACGCTGATCATTGCCCACCGACTGGCGACGATTACCCACGTAGATCGTATTGCAGTGATGGATAAAGGCAAGCTCGTAGCCACAGGAACGCACGAAGAGTTGCTGGAAACTTCTGTGCTATATAGCCGTCTGGCTGAGCTGCAATTCAATGCAGCGTGATTTATCAAGCTGAATGCACTGCGGCTGCGGATTGCGGCGGATAAAGGGCGGGACCTGATTTGAGGCAGAATACCTGTCAAACAGGTTAGTCCTGCTGACAGGTTGAGGATTTTATCCGCTATGTGCTTGTCTCATATCTATCATGGATTGATGAGGTGTTATGGATGATTTTCCCATTAGCAGCTCTCGCCACCCAGCAAGAGACAGGAAAACTGCCGGGTTTAAGCGAAGTTAAGGCGTGTGAGTCTGAGCAAAAATGTGTAAGGTATTTTTCGCCATGTCCACCTGCTGACTACTCATTTGATTTCACCGGCTTGGCTAAACTCAATGAACGGTTATGCCGCTCTGTAGAAGGTCAAAAATTTTTAACGGTTTGTGGCTTATGGGCTGATAGATTGATTCAGGAAAAAGTCCCTACGCTACAAACGAAGAATTTGAGTGACCTGCTAGAACAGTTTGCATTGGAGGCCACTGAAGAGGAAGTCTCGAAGGCAATAAACCTGTACCATTCCATGGGTGTTCTTCGTTGTGTTCTGGCTGCATTATACGCCAGCTCAGATATTCCCGAAGACCGGGAAGTGCAGTCCCGGACTCTCGACTTGTGGGCATCTCCCGCAATTAAAAAGATGTTTGAACGTAATGCGGCTGCCATTGGTTATGGTCAGTTTAATACGTTAAATAAGTCACTAAACGTTCTGTATAAAGACGACGATATTCTTATTGTCTGTAAACCCCCATACCAGCTATCACATCCCTTGTCAGAAGTACCGGGCAATAGTCTTATGAACGTGGTTTTGCACCACTACCCGGAAAACAGGAGTCTGCCCCGGGGTGGTCTGGCTCATCGCCTGGATAGAGACTCTAGTGGAAATCTTGCCATAGGGCTAAACTACGCATCTTTGGTGCACTTGATAGACATTATCAGTCGTCACGAGTGTATCAGGGAGTATGAAGCGATCGTTGAAGGGGGGCTCGAATCTGATTCTGGTGTTATCGACTGCAAGGTTGATACACCATTCTGGAGAAAGAGCAAGCAGTTAAATGGAGTCACCCGATTTACAGTGATAGAGCGATTCAAAAATTTTACCCATGTGCTACTGCGTCTGGAAACTGGCCGTCGTCACCAGATTCGGGCGCATATGGCAAAGGCCATGAATCATCCACTTGTTGGAGACAGGCTTTATAATCCAAGGTATAAGTCATGCGCCGTATCCAATGAAAAGGGAGCGCTGGAGTTAGGACGCTATGTAAATAGCTTTTGTCGGCAAGCCTTACATTCAAGGCGCATCAGCTTCAAGCACCCTCGTTATAATCATAGTCTTGATGTAACTTCCAAGCTCCCTGAAGATTTCCAGTCCCTTTTGTTTTTATTAAGGAAGGATGCTAAACGTCCCTCGCATAAAAATCCTTCTGCGCCGTCGTCACTTTCTTCAGGTAATTCCTCGACTCCTCCCTTGGATGACGCTGGGTCAGTGCCCGGTAAACCTGCTCCGGACGCATCTTGTTCAGAATTTCCATAGCCCGTGTCCGGTCATTATGGAAGGTTTTCAGCACATTGCCGGTACCACCGTTATAGGCTGATATCACCGCATATAGACAAGATATCTCTAATATAAACTGAACTGAGAAATTCTTCTGATGCTCCCAATGACAGGCTCAATAATACCGTTACCAATGGATACTACGTTAGTGTTAAGAACTTCTGTAACGACACCCTTTTCGTTAACGGTAGCGGCTTTGATAGAGGTATTATCTATAATATCTGCATAATACCAATCACATATTCTAACTACCGTAATGAGCATGCGATTGGTACTACTCCATATCCCGCCAGGCTTCATCGCCAGAGGTTGCCAGTCCGGCCAGTTGGCGAGACAGTAATTCATAAACATCAATGCTGTGATCTTCCAGATCTTCGTCAATTAACAAACGAGGATGGCCATCGGAAAAGTCGAGAACATCCTCAGCTCTGCCTGCAAAACGATCCCAGAATGTAGCCCAACGAGACAGGTTACCGCTGGTATGGCAATGGCCATCATGGTCAAAATAAATCAGATGGCCGACATGACGGTAGCCGGTAATTTGAGGCGGTACCCGAGTGACAAGATCGCAGTTGTTGACGCATCGAAAGGTTCTTTTACCAAGAGATTTTTCGAACAGGTTGGGAGCAGAATTGTGCTCACTATCGTGAAAATTTCGATAGAACTCTCTATTGCCCAAGCGAGGTTGGCCAAAGGAGTACACGCCTGCAACAGGTAGGTTCTCCTGAAATTCCAGAGTGGCTGCGGCCAGTGTGGCAAGCGCACCCCCCAGGCTGTGACCGGTGATCCAGATACTCTGATGATTGTTACGAAGCCTTGTCAGGCGCTCCTTGATCGTTGTCCAGACAGAATCGAGCCCCTCAACAAACCCGCGATGAACTGAGCCGAGGTTATTTTCGGGAGTCCAGTCTTCCCGCATGATGTCAAAGTTCAGGCTCCAGTCCTGAAACTTGGACTCTGTTCCCCGGAAACTGATGATAATCTTGTTGCTGTCACCGACGATAAAACCTTGAATATCCGGGTTCATACTGTCTTTTCGATATTCAAAGAACACATCCTGACCGCTGAGGTTAAACCCCTCAAACTCCAGAACCTGTCTGATTTGGTCGGAAGTTCGGTAGGCGATATTGGAACAGCTGGCCAGACAAGCCATATTGACCTTGCTGAAGCCTCGGGCTTTATGATTAAAACGTCGTGCGATTTTAGAACTTGTTCTGCTTGGTATAGCCATGCCATCCCCTGGCGAGATTGTGCTTAAAATTATTATTGCTGTTGATTCTGAAGGGATAAAAGGCGAGAGGCAACTATAGAAGGGCGCAGCGTTCGCTGCGCCCGATAGTATTTACTTGAAGAGACCTTTCAGGGCATCTTTCAGAGGCCCGGCTTTTTTCTCAATCTCTTTTTCCAGACGTTTCTTTACTTCCTGCTTGGCCAGTGAAGCAATAGTGTCGGCCAGACGTTCAGTATCGATACCGCACTCCTGCTGACCCAATTGGCCCTGACAACGAACGGGCCAGGTGACATCGGCATAGTCTTCGTTAACCTGGCAGGCGGGATCACTGTCAGGCGCTCGGTCGCCACTGATGTTCAGGCCAACATGGTAATCCAGAGTCTGTTTGACCAGGTTGATATCCCCGTCGCCTTGCAGTTTCAGGTTGGTCAGAGCGGCAGTCAGGTCTTTGTTGCTGGCTACACCATTACGAACAATAAAGCTGCCACCAAGGTTTGTGAACTGAGTGGCGTTACCCCAGTCTTTTTTCTGGAGGTCTTTCTTGCGAATTTTGGCAATTCCCTCGCACACCATTTTATCGAAGTTAGCCTGGGTAAAGGCTCCTTTGTCTATTTTGAAATCGACTTTGCCGTTCAGGTTACGAGTCAGAACACTCTGCAGCTGACCATTAGTCGTCAGATTCAGGTCTGCATTCACTTTACCCCCGATAGACTTCAGCGTTGGGATTGGTTGCGCCAAAGCTTCCAGATTAATACCCTTCAGGTCTGCTGTAGTCTGAACTCTGGGATCGCCTTTTTTGCGAACATCCAGCTTGCCGTCCAGATCAATGGTGCCTTCATAAAAGCCGGAGGTTAGCTTGATCTCCTGGCGTCCGTTCAGAGCAGTGAGCTTGACTGTGGGCTTATTAAAGATGAGCTTGGCAACGGTCAGAGAAGCCAGCTCCAGAGAGCCTTTGATATTCAGAGGACGCAGAACATCCTCTGGAATAAGGGGGAGCTCTTTTGTTGAACCTGAAGCAACAACTGGAGGCTCAGTGCTTTGAACACCTTCAGTCTTGCCTTCTGACTTTTCTTTGGAGGTACTTTGCTCTGACGCCGGTGGCAGGTAACGGTCAAGATTCAGATCATTACCTTTGAACTGAAAGGTCATGTCCTGCCTTTCGAGGTCTGCAATTTTGAAGAAACCATCGATATTGAAGTCGTCCAGAGTGAGATCCAGCTTGTCTGCAGAAAAGCTTTTACCATCGGTAGTAAAGCTGCTCTTGAAAGCCATTTGAGTCATCGCCTTGGGATCAGCCATGGGAGGAAGCTTGATCTTGATCTCATTCAGCAGTTTGCCCGGGTTGAATTGGGTTACATCCAGATGACCCTTGATCATCAGAGGTTTTTGCTGAACATTCAGATTACCAACAATCTGTAAGGCTTCAGCATTGTCCACTGCTGGATTGGCAGAGATCTTCAGATCTTTCAGATCATAAGTACCCTGTTTCAGGTTGAATTTTAAAATACCGCTAATACCGGTCATCAGTGTGAGGTCTGGCTCACTGCTTTTGATACGGGCTTTCAGGTTAAAGTCAAAAGGCACATTATTACGAACGGCGCCGGTTTCCAGCCCTGCCTGATCAACAAGGTAGGTTTTACCTGTGCTCTTGTCGTCATACCGAATTACCAGACCTTCAACAGTGACATTGGCGATATCCAGCTCCAGAGGGGCAGAGTCAGTAGTGCCTTCAGGCGTTTCAACCTTTGTTGTTTCGGTAGCCGTTGGCTGAGTTCCCGGTTTTTTAGGGGCTTCCCAGTTGCCTTTTCCAGACTGGTTCTTAACCAGACTTAGCTCCAGACCTACTAGTTTGGCTGTCTGCATCTCCACTTTTTTGCTTAACAGAGGCAGCAGTTTAACGCTGACTTCAGCCGTGCCCAGTTTGGCCAGTTCGGAGTTGTCTGCACCTTTGACATTCACCTGTTCAAGGGAAAGACCCAGCCATGGGAAAACCGACCAGCCAATAGGGCCATCAATGGTAAGGGTAAGACCGGTGTTGTCGTACACCAGCTTAGAAATATCGTCCCGGTAGTCATTGGGATCGATTACTTTGGGTAGAATCAGGGCTGCAGCAACGGCAAGAACAATAATGCCAGCCACCACAAAGGCGATGAATTTAATTAGACGATTCATGGGAGGCCTCGGGGTCTCAGGGCACGTAAGGCATAAAGTGCGTTGTTATTCCTTGTTCAGGATAGTGTATCAGTAAGTTTTGGCAGAATGGAGAAATTGTGAATTTGGCTTAAGTGCTGGGAGAGTGAGGAAGGGGTGCATGGGTCAGCTTTGGTATTTTAGTTGGCTCAACTTTCCCAGGCCTGAAGCTTCTTCAAAGATTTAACCGAACGGGTCCAGGGATGAAGTACTCGAGCAGCGTCTTTCAGCTGGGGAGACTTGATCACTGCCAGGGCTTCTTTGCTGTTGGTGAATTGTCCCTGCAGCAGTACATACCAGTCTTTCTGGTTTTTACGATATCGGGCGGTGACAGCAGACTTTAATTCCGGGAATCTCTTTTTCATCTTTTCAATGGCTTCAGGCTTATTCGCTGCAAACCACTGGATGGTATAACTTTTACCCGGACCACTGATGATCGTTCCTTGTGGTTTGGCTACGACTTCAGAACGAACCTGTCGTGCCTGTTTGGGCTTGCCTGTCACCAGATTCTGCAACTCATTAACAGATCTTACCCTGGGATAAAGGCGTGTCGAAGCACGCGCCAGTTCCGGGGTCGAAAGGGCTCTGTTGGCCTTGCTTTTGCTTGAGTGAGGAGGGCCTACCAGTAAAAACCAGTCACGGCGGCCTTTTCTGTAGTGAATGATCTGGGCATCACTCAGTTCCTTATAGCGCCTGCGGACTCTTTCGAGCGTATCCCTTCTGGGCCCTGCCAGCCACTGGATAGCGTAACTGTTCCGGGAGGCTTCAAGAATGCTGCGTTTGGCGGATTTACGGTATTCTCTGGTTTCTCTTGAACGACGATACTCACTGACCTCTTCCTGGGCTGAATAGGCAGAATAACCATCCTGCTGATAGTGTTTTCTTGCCCCGGATCGATCCACTTCCGGCGTAATCTGAGCATAACGCTGGCGTGGTTCCTGGTAATTAAGGTCTGGCTCTTCTGCATAGGGATCAGACTGATAAGAAGATCGGATTTGAGGTTCCGCAACCTGGTAAGGGTCAGTGTTGTAATCCCGATAGGGTTCCTGCGGCTGCACCTGAGGGTAGGCCGGTGCAATACTGGCAAATAGTCGATTACTGTCGGGTCTGATCGGCGGGTCATAAGCATAGCGCTGACTGTTTGCTGGTTGGGATGGATCGCCGGGTTCTCTGAGCTCTCCGGGCATAATCAGATTCAGCTTCTGAATGCTGGCGAGAGAACGTGTCCAGGGGTATAGCTTGTCTGTCATCAGTAACCGGGGTGGGCTACTGAGCGCTGTCATAGCGGACTGTCGATCGAGGAAAGGTCCGTCGAGAAGGACAAACCAGTCTTTATTCTTACGCTGGTAGCGTACAATAGTCGCCTGTTGCAGCACTGGGAAACGACGCTGCAAATCCCTCAATGGCTCTTCGGTATGAGTTGCTAACCACTGGATAACAAAGCTGCCATGTTCCGCGCTTAACAGTTGTGTCACTCTTTGCTGAGTCTGCTGTTGCGGAGCCGCTTGTCGATAGGGGTCGGAATAGTTATCTGGTTGCCGAGAAGGCTGTGGTGCTTCTTCTTGTCTGAAGTAAGGTTCTGGTTCTGCCTCAACAGGACGAGTGCGCTTTTGAGGATTGTAATCCGGGTACTCATTATTTCTCTCTGGAGCTGAGTAAGCAGCGGTTTCCAGAGGCTTTTCGTACTCGTCTGTCTGACTGCTTCGGCATAGCCAGTCACTGTCTGGTCCAGATCGACAGTCCCAGGTTGAGCTCAGGGCCAGAGGTTTTGGAGGTAATAGGAGAGCCTCCGCTGAAACAGCAGTGAGTGTTGCCAAGGCTGCAATAACTCCAAGCCTGAGCGGTTTATCCATAAACAACTCTCGAACTGACATGAATCAGATCCTTCTGACCATTGCTTTTAACAAATCAGATTTGTATGCCAATTGCAAGTGTTGTGTTTAATTTATCAATAAACACTCAATATGGTGTGGGCTATTGATCGGGGTTGACTGAATGCAATAACCATCGGTAAGCAGAGTCAAGTAGGGAGGGGCGTTCCTGGCTCCGTTGAATAAACGTCAATGTTTTCTGCATGACAGACTGTTTGCTCTGGACACTATAGGTATCAGGATATTCTTCCATATCAAAAGCATGTCCCTCATCGAATGTTTCCACATAATAGGGCTTCCAGAAAGAGTGATGGTTTACATGTCTGGCAATATCTGAGCAGATTTCCGGCTTCACATCGGTATCTTTTTTAGCAAGCACCAACAGAGTAGGAATGGTGGTAGGGGTGGACATAAAGTGCTGGTAATAAGTGCCCGGTGCGCAGTTGGGGTAATAGGCAGTGACCGACCGGACACCTTTAAAAGCGTCTGCAGGCAGAGAGCCCGTTGCAGGAACAGAAAGGTTGTTATTGGACATGGTCATGGCATCCAGTACAACAGAGCCACCGTGAGAGTATCCGATGATGTGGAGGTTGTTGCTATCCACTTTTTGGTAACCCCGGATGTTTTTGAGCGCAATGACAAGGTCTGCCATTCGTTCGGCTGGCAGTAGAAAGTAGCCCTTTGTCACCGTGTCTATCATCTCCTTTCGGATCTCGGTCAATAGATCGCTTTCCGGGAGATCCAGCGTTATAGCCTGATCATGGGAAGCCCCTCCCTTTTGCTGGTAGGCATGACAAGGCTGATCCTTGTCAAAGCAAAATTTAAGAGCACGTATACGAGTAAAACTGTTAACAATCATCACGGCATAGCCATGGGAAAGAAAAAAATCTCGCCGTTCTTGCATGCTTTTTGAGAAAGCCGGAGAGCTACCGTGTAGCAAAATGACCGTAGAGTAAGGTGGCGAGCCGACTTTGGGAAACCAGATAGGGTGACTGACTTCTCTTTCAATTTCTTCCCAACTCCTTCTCCGTATACAGGCTGCTTCCTGAAACTCAGGGAATGTATTTTGTGCAGTCATACAACCAACTTCCATGAAATTACATTGAAAGCAGAACAGGCTGGCAATACTCAATGCCAGGGAGTGTTGATGGTGAGGTGCTATCAGGCTATTAATTAATGAAAATAAAGGGCTTGTAGTATTCACGCAGGAACTCTCAAGAAATTAAATCAGTCTTAAGGAATAGGCAACCACTCACTATGGCATGCTTTTCAGCGACTATTATGGATGTGTGGTTTTTTTCAGACAGCCATGGGCACTAAAGTCGCCTTTCGTCGACCTGGGTATGACAGTTTTTGCGTTGAAACGTTTCAGCTCAAGCGAAGTGGCTGTTTGTATGACTCTGACTGGAGATGTTTGCCACCTCTGTCATTTGAATATCTGAGGAGCAGGTTATGGAGAAATTTGGACGTTTGGGGGTACTGACCATTAAGCAATGGCTGATAGTGGCATTGAGTCTGGGATTGTCGGGTCAGTTATGGGCTTTGGATTCAACGTGTTTCCCCAAAGTGGATACCAGTCAGCCTCAGTACCTGGTGGCCTCGGGAACATTGATGCTGGAAGCTTCGAGAGAAAAAAAACTGAATAAGGCTGAGGTTGAGTTGCCAGTGTGGGTCAGTGGTTATGAGCGTGGCTGGTTTGTCCGGGTTGTTGAAAAAGCCCCCAAAAGAACTGTTCTGGGGGTCAGCAAGGATGAGGGTAAGCTGTTTAATGGCCTCTTGCTGGCTTCTTCAGATCGTCAGATCAGCAGCCTGGATCGCAATGAACACCGGACGTGCAGAACGCTGATTGATGTTAAACAGCTCAATAGTATGGCTGGCGGTCAACTGCCTGAGAAAGGGCAAATCTGGATATATGTCGTCAAGCCCAAGAATAAAGCAAAGCCTGCTGGCAAGTACCCCATTCAGCAGTCCGATGTGGATAATTTCCTGACTGGCTGTTTAGAACAATCCAAAACTTTTTCGCTTCCCCAGTTTGCTGAGCAGTGTGTAGATACTACGGTCGGCTGGTCAGAAAACTGGACCAATGACCGGGAAAGGCCTTCCGGCGGCGAGTTAGTTCAGAATAAGCGAGTGCAGATTAACAAGCTGCTTGAAAGGCTGGAAGGAGGACTTTTCGAGAAAGTACGGGATGAATAGCTCGCCTGCTTTAAGGCAGCTCCGTATAATGGCTGGGTTATGGTCGAGGAGCTCGTTGAACATATGTCCGACTGGCTCTTGGAGTCTGGCAATAATGTCTCGTCAGACTCCATGCTTAGAATAGAAATAATCGGAGATCATCATGGTTGAGCGCAAGGCCAGTGTTGAAAGGAATACGCTGGAAACCCAGATTAGGGTTGATATCAATCTGGACGGTACTGGCAAGAGTCAGTTCGATACAGGCGTTCCATTTCTTGATCATATGATGGACCAGATCGCCCGTCATGGTTTGATTGATCTGGACATAAAGGCTGTGGGCGACAACGAAATTGATGATCATCATACAGTAGAAGATATCGGTATTACTTTAGGTCAGGCTGTTACCAAAGCTCTGGGTGACAAGAAAGGGCTGACCCGATATGGCCATTCTTATGTGCCGCTGGATGAAGCCCTTTCCAGAGTGGTCATCGACTTTTCCGGACGTCCGGGACTCGAATTTAATGTTGATTTTACCCGGGCCATGATTGGCAAGTTCGATGTCGATCTGTTTTATGAGTTCTTCCAGGGCTTTGTTAATCACGCTAATGTGTCGCTGCATATTGATAACCTTCGTGGCCGCAACGCTCACCACCAGATAGAAACAGTCTTCAAAGCTTTTGGTCGGGCGTTGAGAATGGCTCTGGAACTGGATCCCCGTATGGCTGGCCAGATGCCCTCCACCAAAGGGGCTCTGTAAATAGCCTCAAACCCGAAAGTGATCTCTTCACAAACAGGGAGATCGTTTTCACGGTAAACAGCCATGAGCATCGAAAAATAGTTTGCGTCATTGTCAAAAATGAAAAGCGACGCAATCAATATTTTTCCCTATAAACTGTCCGGGGAGTAAAGAGATTGAAGACGGTTGCAGTCATCGACTATGGAATGGGAAATCTTCACTCTGCCAGTAAGGCACTGGAGCACGTGGCCAGCAGTGATACCCGTGTGAAAGTGACTTCTGATCCAAAAGTTATTCAGCAGGCTGATCATGTAGTGCTGCCAGGTGTTGGTGCTATCCGTGATTGCATGGCCGAAATTCGAGCCAAGGGTGTTGATGATGTGGTGCGGGAAGTGGTCGAAAGTCAGCGCCCGCTGCTGGGTATTTGTGTCGGCATGCAGGTCATGTTGAATCACAGTGAAGAAAATGGTGGTGTTGATTGTTTGGGTCTGATGCCTGGTCGGGTCAAGTTTTTTGGCAAGGGGCTGGTGGATGAATCCGGTGAAAAACTGAAAGTTCCTCATATGGGCTGGAGTCCGGTTCAGCAGCATCGTGATCACCCCCTCTGGAAAGACATAGAAGACAACTCCCGTTTCTACTTTGTTCACAGCTACCATGCTCATGCCAACGACGATGCAATGGCCGTGGGTCGTTGTCATTACAATGTGGATTTTGATGTGGCTCTGGCCCGGGACACTATTTTTGCTGTGCAGTTTCACCCTGAGAAAAGCGCTGAAAGCGGCCTGAAGCTGCTTGAAAACTTTTTGAACTGGAATCCTTAGGAACAGAGTTCATGGACAGAGACTCTTTACATCAGCTTATGAAAACGCCTGATTCTGATGAGAAAAACTGGGCGATGTTCTCTCATATTCTGACACTGTTTGGCTGTTTTATTCCCGGCATCAACGTGGTCATCCCTCTGTTGATCTGGTATCAGAAAAAGGAAAAGTCTCCGTTCATAGCATTGCATGCTAAAGAGTCCCTGAATTTCCAGATTACAGTTTTGCTCGTTATTGCGGCATGGGGCTTACTGAGTGCCGTGTTGATTGGGTTGATTTTTCTTCCCTTGATTCCGTTTGCTGTTGTTTTTGCGCTGGTCTTTGTGATCCGTGCCAGCATAAAAGCCAGTCGTGGTGACGAATATCGTTATCCAGTCTGTCTGCGTCTGGTCAATTGAACCTTCTAGGAGCCTGACCAAGAATAGCGTCCGAGCATAAAATTCAGTAGAACGAGTCAGCTTTTTCACTGAATTTGTGCGAATAGTTGACCTATTTAAGCAAATTCATCGGAAAAGATGGCCGTTCTTTCTGGATTTTAGGCCGGGCTGTCTATTCTTGGTCAGGCTCCTAGTGGTTCAGTGAAATGACAGCATGTGCGAAGAAAAACATTTTGTCTGACCTTCGATGATTAAAAGAGAAGAGACAAAGTGTTTTTCACTATAAATAGAGAGGCCATTCAATGGGCTTAGCGAAAAGAATTATTCCCTGTCTGGACGTTGATAATGGCAGGGTGGTTAAAGGCGTTCAGTTTGTCGATATTCGTGATGCGGGTGATCCCGTCGAAGTAGCTCGTCGATATAACGAAGAAGGGGCTGACGAAATCACCTTTCTGGATATCACAGCCAGCCATGAAGATCGCGACACCATGGCACATACCGTTGAGCGCATGGCCAGTGAAGTGTTTATACCTCTGACAGTAGGTGGTGGTATTCGCAAGGTGGAAGATATTCGCACTATGCTGAATGCCGGCGCAGACAAAGTCAGTATCAATACGGCGGCTGTCTTTAATCCAGAGTTTGTTCAGGAAGCAGCAGATCGTTTTGGCTCCCAGTGTATTGTGGTCGCCATCGATGCCAAGAAAGTCAGCCTGTCGGGAGAACCTGATCGTTGGGAAATATTCACCCATGGTGGCCGTAAACCCACTGGTTTTGATGCGGTGGGGTGGGCGATTAAGATGGAACAGCTTGGCGCTGGAGAGATTCTGCTGACCAGCATGGATCAGGATGGTGTAAAAAATGGCTACGATATTGGCGTGACTCGGGCTATTTCTGAAGCGCTGGACATTCCTGTGATCGCCTCCGGTGGTGCTGGTAACCTGGATCATCTGGTTGAAGGTGTGAAAGAAGGTAAAGCTGATGCCGTTCTGGCTGCGAGCATTTTCCACTTTGGCGAGTACTCTATCCCTGAAGCCAAAGCGTATATGGCTAAACATGGCATTGAGATGAGACTCTGAAACGATGGAAGGAAAGAGATTAAACTCTTTCCTTCCATCGTTCTAAGGTGTTCTATTTTTCTTTACGTAAAATGATTACTTTAAAGGTGTTTGAATCTCGATCATCAATAAAATCTATATGTGGATAAGCTTTGATTGCTCGCTTGATTCCACTACCAAGACCACGATATGGCAATAACTTGGGGGCAAATGATGCAAGAATGGGGTTGCGGACATTAGAGTTCCCCATTTTTATATTGTCTACCGTCAGATTATTCGGTAAGTGTCCTGGACTGATAATTTCAATTCGATCAGCAAACACTAATAGTTTTACAGGCGCTGAGATAAAGTAATCTCTGTGTATTAGCGCATTGGCAATGAGTTCTTCAAGAACAATTCGTGGTATTTCAGGCTCGCCAGTAGAATTAAACCCTTGTTCTTTTTGAATATGTTTAAGATTCGATAGCACAAACCCTAGAGATTGCTGAAAAACATCGGTTAGTTTTCCCTTAACATCTTGGCTATCAATATATTGATCATCCTCAATATATAATCCCGGAAAGGCAACCGCTTTGACGATGAAAACAGGTAGCCGAATTTGCGGGCGAGAGGAAAATAGCAATGTGCCTGCAATATTCAGTAAGCCATCTTTCGCCAGGTTCATGTTTTCCAATAATTGTGAGCGTGGAACATGCTGCTGTTCGATAGACTCTCCGTATTCTCGTTCAAAGAAGGCATCAAAAGATTCTTCATCAATCTCAGCTGTAAAAGAGTTTTGCACCGATGATTCATCAGCGTGCACTAACCCTGCCTCCTGAAACATCCGCTGCAACTCCTCTCGAGCTGTGACTCTTCTCTTATCAGAACCACTTTTTACCCAAATGTAACCACTTGAGTCCATGTAGGGTTTGACTAAACCGGCTTCTACAGTCAGTACGAGAACTTTTCCGGCAGGAAGGGAAAAATTCTGGGTCATAGGGTTAATTGATGGCTTCACGTTGTTTGTTGCAGCATTGGCAATATCTTGATTTATTCTTCGTAACTGATCATCAGAAAGCCCTGTTATAGTGCCATCATCATTGACACCAATGAGAATATGTCCACCTTTTGAGTTGCTAAAGGCAGCCATTTCCGATGCTAACGAATTAACGTTGTTTATAATTGCTTTAAACTGGTGCCTGGAATCTTCACCATTGGCAATAATGCCTAAAAGTTCTTCGGTTTCCATGCTTCGTATACCTGTTTACGTTTCTCAAAAGCTTCTGCTCCGCCTTCCATGACTCCAACAATTCGTTGCTGTATTTTAGAGCAGTCAATACTTCCATTAATAGACTGGACCTTATCATCCAAATACTCGCAAGCAATGACTAGTTCTGCATCGCCCAATACCGGAATATTTGCATTGTGTGTCGCAAAGACAAACTGAGTTTCTGGTTTTAATTCCTGTATTAACTTGATTACATCATCATAGATAGTTTGGTTATCCAGGTCGTCTTCTGGCTGATCTATGATAACAACATCATTTTCTCTCTGACTTAAAACAAAGAGCATGAGTGCAGAGGCTCTCTGGCCTAAAGAGTGATGAGACAAGGGCTTATTGTGATATTTAATGGTATAAACATTAGGCACCTGCCACGTGAGTAGTACATCTAATTTATCCTCAAAGTACTGCCAAAAAGTATCAAACGAGCCACCCAGAATGGATTGTAGTTTATCTTTTTCACGCCACATGGCTCCAAAGTCGCTAAACTCATCCACTACGCTTTGGAGTGTTGCCTCACGAATACGACTCCCTCGGTACAAGTCCTGAATATGCTTGAGCATAGCAGCTTTGTTGGCTTTGAAATCTGGTAGTATTTTCAAAGGAGAGTCAACTTGGTTAATTTTATTCAGGATTTGTTCGATAGCACGATACTCGTCTAGCCATAAATTATTGAGACTAGCCAATTCCTTCACAAGTATTTGACCAAGATCGGCATATTGTTGCTCACTCTTGGCTAATACTTCTAGCATTTGTTCTGCTTGGTCCAGTAAGGATTTTAGCTGCTTAAACTCTTGTGGACTGATCGCCTGTGCGCCTGCTTGCTTGAGTTCTCCGGCAAGCTTTCGTTCTATTTCTGCAAACTCTTCTTTAAGGGCCAGTTTTTGCTCACTGAAGGCAGTAAGTTTGTCTCGCAATTGTTGCAATGTAGCCTGACCATCAGTAGCTACCTGCTTTATGCCATCAAAGTCAGTTAATAGTCTTTGGTAGGCGGTAAAAAAGTCATCAAAAAACGGCTGATTCTGTGGTGATTTATACAGAGTCTGATTTTTTATCTCATCTTCAAAATTAGCTATAAAGCTGTTCAATCTAGATAAGTAATCATCAGCACCCAGAATAACTTGTTGTGCTTTTCGTTCATCACGATCAAAATCAATCTGTTTTTGTAGCTTGGTCTCGACGCCATGTTGCTGATAAAATTTCAATTTAAACTCAGAATCTTGCTTTTTCTGTGTCCACTCCTGTTTTTGAGATACTGCTCGATTAAGCCTCTTGATCTGACGAATAGCATCCAGCACATTGTTTTGACCCTGCTCAATTTTTTCACGGACTGGGACAAGTGACTCTCCTACCAGTTTTTCGATCAGGTCTTTTTCAAACCCTGCACCGGTACTGGAAAGGTCTTTTTGGCCAAAATAGATGGGCTGGTGGAGGACTGTTTCTCGGATAGAAACTCCTGGCTGTAATTGCCCGTTGACATAAACATCCGGTCTTTCGCCTAGAATCCTGCGAATTTGATAAGGCTGGCCTCGGCGGTCGATGGCATCAATGGTTATTTTTCCACCACTATGTAACAGGTGCTTAACAAGACCTTCCTTATAATCAATATCGGAGGCTTTTGCTCCAAAGGGAATGTTCAATGCATAGCGAATTCCTTCAAGAACTGATGATTTCCCACTACCTCGAATGCCTATTAAAGTATTTAGTTCAGGCGAGAGAAATATTTCAGTACCACCCAAGGTGCCAGCACCTTCAAAGCTGACTTTCTTAATATAGGAGTGGTGATATTCCGGTCTAACAGAACTAACCCTGGCTTCTTTGTCTCGGAGGGCAAACTTAACAGCTTCGAAACTAAAAGCTCCTAGTTTTAAAAAACTAGCCTGTTTTCTGGCGGACATATCTGCCAAATGCTTAGCATCACACCCTTCGACTTCTGCTGGGTAGAGAGTGCCCAATGCTTGTTGGATCTTTTCTCGACTATCTCGGGTGCTCACCTTTTGAAATGCCAAAGCCCTGCGCTGAACGGCAGTATTGTTAAATAGCTCTTTAATTCGGCCTGGTGATAGTCCGCCCCACAAACCATTGGGTGCCTCTACATGGGCAAAAATCAGCAAATAGTCTTTTTGGAGTTTATCCAGTTCCCGGACAGTTTCTACTATATCGTGATTAGAGCGGGCATTCTCATCTTCAAAGTTAGCAACTCCTGCAAACGTCAGATTTAAAAAAGTTTGTATATGATTAGTTTGCTCTTTGTTGTCAAACCACTCGTCAGAAAATACGACCAGGGTATGTACACCTGATTGCCCATCCTTGACTGACAGCTCGATACCTGGCAATAAGCCAATACCGGACTTTTTGGCTTTCTTTCGCAGAGCCTTGAACTCAACGAGACCAAATTTGTTATGGTTGGTAATTACCCCAAGACCAATGCCTGCACTCAGCAGAGCTTTCACATATTGATTAAGGTAATCATTATCTTCACCTGTATAGCGGAACTCTTTATCTGCTCGCGTATGCAGGTGAAAATCTGCCTTCAACCATTGGCTACCATTTTGAAACGGATTTAGACTCATTGACCACCCTCCTGAATAGATTTTAAACAGCTATGAGTGAAGAGAACAGTCATGAGCGAAAATAACAGAATCATCGATTATTGCTCCAGTTCTCGACTGATGGAATAAGCCTCCTGTTGTATCGCTTCCTGCTGCTCAGCAGGTATCCCGGTTATTTCCACAATATCTTCACCGTGTTCACTGATCTTTATTTCAGGCTCTCCGGCTGGCAGCCAGTTGAGTTGATCGCGAAACATGTGAATGTTTTCTGGCCCAGGCAAACTGGCCAGCATCAGTGCACTACTGGCTGCGCTATCAGATTGTGAAGGGTGCTCTGTACCAGGAAAATCATTGATACCGTCACTGACACAAACACCGACGCCCATTTCCAGTGAAGCAATATTTTGCTCACCAACGACCCGGTTAAGGCTTTGTATCAACAAGGCACAGCTCAGTGCATCCATGGCAAACGAAGCACTTTCCAGACTGGAAAATCGAATATACGCAGTACCATCCGGGGTATAGCTCAATTCTCCCTGATACTGTTGAGCCGCACGATCCAGTGCTTCACTGTGAGTCTCAATAATGTGCATCAGGTCATGAGGCGCCAGCAGTTGTCGCAACCGGGTCATATTTTTATTGCGGACACTGATAATGGCTGAGACTTCCTCTTTTTCTTCTTCCTCGGGCTCCGGTTCAATAGAGCCCATCAGTTTTTCGGTCAGCTGCTTTTCTACAAAACCAGAGAGCCGAATAATTTCATTACGACAGGAAATCGGGTTCGCAGGTGATTGCAAGATGGAATGCAATTGTCTTTCAATAAGGCTGAGTCTGAGTGTGACATTGGAGGCAAAGAAGTAGAGTAATAACAATCCACTGATCAGCAAGATGACACTGATGGTAATAATCAGTGTCAGAGCATCACCAGGGTTTCGAGTCAGTAAACCTTTATCCAGCTGCAAGCGAACATAGCCCGCGATCACATCCTGATAATGGATAGGAGACGAATAGGTTTCACCCTTCTTACCCACTCGATCACTTTCTGAAGACGCTATCTCGCGATTGTCGATACTGTAAATAGCAGCTTTGGCAACATAGGGGTTTTGAACCAGTTGCCCCAGCAGAACATTGAGACTGAGCCTGTCTCCAGTGACCAGCATATCTGTAGCCGCGCTGGCCGTCTGGGCACTGAGAAGGTTGCCAATAGAGTCTGCCTGATGGCGATTGGCCGACGCCAGTTCACTGCTGACAAGAAAACCGGTAGACAGAGTCAGAGCAGAGAAAAGGACGCCAAAAAGCAGCAGCAATTGCTGACGAAGAGACAGAGCTTCTGATTGCCTGGCAAACAGGTTGATTATTTTTTTCGGCAATGACAAGGCCGAACCTCCCGAAGCGTTGTCGAGTATCATTCTTCATTTAAATTAAATACAGGTAATAGCGGAATCTTAGCGGGAGGCTCTGGCAAATACTACAGACATGTCTGATCTTGAGAGAACGGTTACTTAGTTCAAAAGGACTATAAGCGAAAAAAATCACAGTGATACGATAATTTTTCGACCACACTTCAGATGGTTTTCAGGAGCTCGTCGCAAGCCGAAAGACTCCCGGCAGTACCCATCGGGAAATAATAAAAATAAATACCCGGGACTTACACACATGTTAAAACCCACTGTCAGGACACCTCTTGCTCTGGCTGTTGCCGTTGCTTTGTCTTCAGGACAGGTTTATGCAGAAGCAGGGGCGCTGGAAGAAGTGATTGTTACTGCTCAGAAGCGTGAACAAAACCTGCAGGATACCCCTGTTTCTGTTTCAGCCTTTGGTGCAGCCGCTATTGCTGATCAAAACATTCAGGATGTGGCTGATGTCAGCCAGTATGTTCCCAATGTTGAAATTGCTGAGACACCCGGTGGCAGCACCGGAGCTACGATCAGTATTCGGGGTTCTGTTTCCATCAACCCTGCAGTGACCTGGGAGCCTCCGGTCGGCATCTATGTTGATGGTGTCTTTGTTGCCAAGAACGTGGGCGGATTGTTTGATGTGGCTGAGCTGGAGCGAATCGAAGTCCTTCGTGGACCCCAGGGAACGCTCTATGGAAAAAACACCATTGGTGGTGCGATCAACCTGATTTCTAAAAAGCCTGCCGAAGAATTTGGAGGAACTCTGAAAATCTCTGCAGGTAACTACCGCTACAAGGAAGGTTTTTTTAGCCTGAATACCGGCAGGCTTGCTGATAGAGCGGCTTTTAATGTGGCGTTGAATGTACGAAAACGCGACGGTTTCTATGAAAATACATCCACTGCAGCCGGCGCAGTTGATGACTATAAAAAACTCGATACTCAAGCTGCCAGAATAGCCGGTTCTTTTGACATTACTGATCGTCTTGAAGCGTATTACATTTTTGATCAGAGCAAAAAAGATAACACCCCGGCCTTTGGGCAGTTTGATGCAGCAGGCAGTTCATTCGAGAAAAAAGATAAAGGGGCCAATGACGGCTCGATAGAAGACAGCTCGTCAACGAGTGGGCATGCCTTACATCTTACTTATGATCTGGCCGACAACATTACGCTTAAATCCATTACGGCCTATCGCTCAATGAGCTTTGAAGATGCGGGGGATTATGACGGAACAGGCGTAGCTGGTTTTCATACACGCAGGGATGTCGATTCTGATCAGGTTTCTCAGGAGTTTCAGCTAATAGGCAATGCGGATCGATTCGATTATGTGCTGGGTGCCTTTTACTTTAAGGAAGAGTCGGGCGCCAAAAACCCCTTTGATATAGGTGGTGTGGAAGGGCTGGTCAAAAATGGCTATGGCGTTGACAGTCAGTCCTATGCGCTTTACGGGCAGGCTGATTATTATTTGACTGACCAATGGACTCTGACAGGCGGTGCCCGTTGGACTAAAGAAGAGAAAGAAGCCTACATAGAACGAGTAGATGGAACTGGTGTTGGTTTTGGTGGCAACATTCCCCGAACCAAAGCCAAAGATGACTGGACTAATGTATCACCTATGGCGGTGCTGACTTATGCTTTCTCTAATGAAGCCAGTGCTTATTTTAAAGTGTCAAAGGGGTGGAAGGCTGGTGGCTTTAATGGTGAAGCCCAGAATGTAGATATCTTTAAGAAGTCATACGACGAAGAAACGGTGACAGCCTTTGAGCTGGGTCTGAAATCTCGTTGGATGAAGGATCGTCTGCAGTTGAATGCCGCTGTATTCCAGAACAATGTCAAAGACATGCAGTTATCTAACTACCTTGGGGCTTATTCATTGATTGAGAATGCCGGTGAAGCCACGGTTAGAGGACTGGAATTGGAAGTGTTGGCGGCACTCACGGATAGCCTGACAGCGAACCTGAACTACGGGTATCTGGATCCAAAATACGACAGCTTCAAAGATCAGGCTGGCAATGAACTGAAAGACGTCAATAAATTCCCTTATGCACCCAAGACCAAAATCTCTGCAGGTTTGGAATACAAGCAAAGCCTGGGCTTTGCTCATCTTGTTGGCCGGTTGGATTACAGCTGGGTGGACAAGTACTACGTCTATCATGAGCCTGCCACTGCAGAGCTGACAAAGTCCGGAGATTACCGCCTCTGGAATGCTCGCATCGCTCTGGAGGATATTCAGGTCGGTACGGATGAGTCTATTGAAGTGGCCATTTGGGGCAAGAACCTGACCAATGAAGAGTACCGGGTTAACGGTGTGCCGGTGGCTGATCAAAACGGTAACTTTGTAGGAGCTGCCAATTATTATGGTGATCCCAGAAGTTATGGTATTGATGTCGCTTATCGGTTCTAAAGCGGTTTAAAGAGTATAAAAAAACCGGCATGGACAGTGCCGGTTTTTTTTGCAGCTGTTACCAGCCATTGGGGTCATCGTCGGGCTCTATCTCCCAAACAAATTCTTCTTCGTCTTTCTGCTCGGGATCTTTAAGACGATGTATGCCGGGTGCCAAGGCTTGCTCTTCTGGTGACTCGATAATGGAGAGTCCGTCCATAAAGGCCCAGAAAGATCGGAATACTTTTTTCAGGAGTTCCGGGCAAGGTTCTTTACCCTGTTCCCAGTGGCCTTCAGGTTGAAAGTCAACGGATATTATATGTTCGGGCGTGATTGCTGTACAAAATTCGTAGCTGCGGCTTCCATTCTTGCCACCGTGAAGGAATTCAAGCCAAATTCGATCTTTTAGATGATGAACTGAAATATCATCCGGGCTTGTTGGGTAAATCCAATGAGAGTCATCATTCTCATACCCCTTCGGTAGCCAATACAGAAGAGTTTTTTCAAGTTGGTCCGGGTCTCGCAGGTCTGTGATATTTTCCAAACTATTTACGTTAATCCAGAAGGGAGTAATCAAAATTTTGCAGCTGCCTACCATAGCCAGCTCCTGTCCATAGGGCACAAGATGTTTCCAATACACAGTAGACAAGGTCATAGGGTGAAATTGCATATAACCGTCATACAGTTCACCGGGGTAGTCACCGCCGTAATTCATGTAGTATGACCGATCATAAAGATCCACCTTGTGAGGTGTTTTAGGTGAAGAAGGGAATCCATCGACTTCTAGTTCATATAGACAGCCAGAAAATACCAACTGAAACTGTGACAGTTGGTAGCAATGCAGTGGATCATCTTCAAACGCGCACCATTCCAGATGTTCGTGCTGGTCAATCAAGTCTGTCATAGAGCCTCCTTACCAGTCACCTAACACTGTGCTTAGCTTTTTAATCAAACCTGTAAAGGGCGGAAGCTGATGAGCCATTCCATTGTTCAAAGAAGCGTTCAGCTTGTCGGTAAGTTGTTTAATCGTATTGGTATCAGCGGTTAGGGTTGAGCTTGGACTCCACTGCATCGGGTGGGCTCTGACTTGATTGTCCAGTTTTTTATTCATGCCCTGATGCAGTCTCGTTACGAGGCTTGTGCCTTCTGTCTGGCCCATCTTATTGATAACTTCAGCTTGCAAGCGATCCAGGTTTTCCAGCAACAACCCCAGATCCGTTTTGGGATTAATAAACTCAAATTTTTGATGTTTCAGTGATTTTTGTCCTGAATTTCTTATCTTCTTGAGAGCATCGGACAACAACTTGGCGCCATTATCGAATACATACCAGTGGTGCTGGTGTTCCCCCATATCGGACCAGTAGTGCTTCTCGGTTTCGATTAATACTTGGGCAAGCTCTGAGGCGCCATTACCTTCCTTGATGATCTTCTGCTCCGGAGTTCGCCATGTGCCAAGGTCATCAATCACAAAACTTGGCGTGTAATAGAGAGAAAATGAATTTCCCATATTTTTAGTATTGGCGTTTTCCAGAAACATATTGCCAAACTTATTTGCAGTCGCTTCTACGGAATAAGCACGATGCTTAGGTTCCAGGACAGAGCCTATGGCACCAATGTAGGTAGAGATTTTTTGGTCATTGAATTTCTCGGCATGCCACTGCCCTCTATTGAGCGAGCGGTTCTTTGCAAGGTAAAGCCCTGGCAAATGCCCCTTTCCCGCATTCAGTGACTCCTGAATATTGGTGATATAAACGCCTTCACCATGGCTATCGGGAGAGCCTGACTGTAATACCGAGTACGTTACGATAACAGATCCACAATCTACACGGTGTTGTGTTGACTTGCCCTGGTTAGACTGGCTGGTGATGCCTGCAGCAGAGTTCTTCAGATCAATCATTTTTTGAAGGCTCTGTTTACCTGGCAGAGTGGTAGGATTAATCAGCTCAACAAAGCGGGTGGCCAAGCCAGGATCAATGTAAACCTTTCGGCCATCTTCACCTCGGGTCTGTCTGTCAAAAAAGATATACGAACTGAATGTTTTGACGGGAGTATTGAACGACGTCACTGCTTTCTTCCTTGATACTTCGTTGTTACTTCTTATTACTGCTATGCCTTATGCCAGAGATCCGAGGGCTAAAGCAGATACTTTGTCCCTGAACTTTATTGAAAAATCATTCAGCTTTCAACGAAAGCCTTTCTCTATGCGTTACAATAGCGCCGGTTAACAGCCATGAGCGATAAACCAAGCGCTTTATCGCTTGAGGCATGAACAACCATGAGCGAAGTAAAATATTTCAGTCAAAACGATAAGAAGCCAGGTGTACTGTGAGCGAGATTCTGCTGATCAACGTGACAGGGCGGGACAAACCCGGTCTGACGGCCTCCATAACGTCTATCATGAACGCTTGTTCTCATCAAGAGAGTGGGCTGGAAATTCTTGATATCGGTCAGTCGGTTATTCATGACACCCTGACTTGGGGGGCTCTTGCATGGAGTATAATGGTTCGGTTACCTGAAGGGCGGGAGGCTGCTCCGGTTCTCAAAGATCTGCTGTTTCATTTTCATGAGCTTGAGCTTCAGTTCAACTATCAGCCTATTTCCGATACAGACTATGAAAAGTGGGTATCTGAACAGGGTAAGAACCGTTATATCCTGACCCTGCTTTCCAGAAATGTCACTGCAGAACAGATTGCCCGTGCTGCTAATATCACGGCAGATCATGGTTTGAACATAGACCAAATCACACGCCTTTCGGGTCGTCGATCATTGAAAACGGACAGCCTTGAGTCTGACAAAGTTCAGGAGCAGCGTACATCTTCCTGTCTGGAATTCTCGGTCAGTGGCACTTCGCCTGATCTGGGCAAACTGAGAGCAGATTTTCTGCACATTTCTTCTGAGCTGGATGTCGATGTCGCCTTTCAGGAAGACAGCATTTATCGCCGTAACCGCAGGCTGGCGGTGTTTGATATGGACTCAACCCTGATAGAAGCTGAAGTTATTGACCTGTTGGCTGAGGCGGCCGGTGTGGGTAACAAGGTGGCTGAGATCACCGAAAGGGCGATGCAGGGCGAACTGGATTTTAACGAAAGTTTTCGTGAAAGACTGGCCATGCTAAAAGGGCTGGATGAGTCTGTTCTGGCAGGTATCGCAGAAAAGCTGCCCATGACCGAAGGCGCAGAAAAACTGCTTAAAAGTCTGAATGCACTGGGCTATAAAACAGCCATTCTGTCAGGAGGTTTTACCTACTTTGCCCGATTCCTTCAGGAGCGATTAGGGATCGACTATATCTTTGCCAATGAGTTGGAAATTGTCGATGGCAAAGTAACCGGTGAAGTGAAAGGTGAGGTCGTCAATGGCGAACGCAAGGCTACCCTGCTCAAACAGATTGCTCAGAGCGAAGGGGTTTCTCTGCAGCAAACCATTGCAGTAGGTGATGGGGCCAACGATTTGCCCATGTTGAGTGTAGCTGGGCTGGGGATTGCGTTCCGGGCCAAGCCACTGGTCAAACAAAGCGCCAGACAGTCCATCTCAACATTGGGTCTGGATAGCATACTCTACCTGCTGGGCTTTAGTGATAAAGACCTGCAAGTATTGAATCAGGATAAAAGTTAAGGATGTTTCGAGGTTTGAGAGAGCGTTCAATGGTTAACAGCCATGAGCGATGGAAACAACTTTTCGGTTCTTTTGGAGGCGAAAAGTTGTTCATTATAAAGAGACGCTTTTTACCGGTCATACACATTCTGGCTGTTCTGGCATCTCTGTTCTCTTTAAACAGTTATGCCGCTCCTCTCCCAGAATCTTCCCCAATGCCTATAGCGAATAAAGAGTGGCAGAAGATTCTCAAGGAAAGCAAAGAGCAAACGGTTTATTTCAATGCCTGGGGTGGCAGTCAGCAGATTAATGACTATATCCGCTGGGCGGCCAAACAGGTACGCCAGCGTTATGGCATTGAACTGAAGCAGGTAAAAGTCAGTGACACAGCAGATGTTGTGAGTCGTCTATTAGCTGAGAAGCAGGCCGGTCGGGATACCCGGGGAACTGTGGATATGATCTGGATCAATGGCGAAAATTTTCGGTCCATGAAAAATCATGGCCTGCTTTTTGGTCCATTTTCTAATCGGCTCCCCAACTATCGTTGGATAGACCCACAGGAAAAGCCTACAACAGAGCTTGATTTTGGTGAACCGGTAGAAGGTCTGGAAGCCCCATGGGGAATGGCTCAGCTGGTTTTTATCTATGATCAGTACAGTGTTCAGGAGCCTCCTAAAAGTGCGGAAGACCTAATGAAGTTTGCCAGAAAGCATCCTGGCCGGGTGACCTATCCGCTCCCCCCTGATTTTGTTGGCACCACATTTCTTAAACAACTGCTGCTGGAGTTGACCGATCAAGACCCTGCATTATTCAAGCCGGTTGACAGGGCCCGCTTTGAAAAAATAACAGCCTCTCTATGGCGCTATCTTGATGAGCTGCACCCATTGTTGTGGCGTAAGGGAGAAACGTTTCCTCAAAACAATCTGGCATTGACACCGTTGCTTGATGATGGGGAAATTATGTTGTCGATGACGTTTAACCCATCTTATGCCAGCTCTGCTATTGCCAATGGTGAGTTGGCAGAGAGTGTCAGAACTTATGTGAATACGGCAGGAACGGTTGGCAATACCCACTTTCTGGCTATTCCCTATAATGCCCATGCAAAAGCGGCTGCTCAGGTTGTGATTAACTTTTTGATGTCTCCTGAAGCTCAATTACATAAGGCTGACCCGAACGTCTGGGGAGATCCTACGGTATTAAGCATGGGTAAACTCAATACTGTGGATAAACAACGATTCAATGAGCTGCCCCTGGGGATCGCTACTCTCAGCCCGGAAGCTTTGGGCAAGGTTTTACCGGAACCACACAGTTCCTGGTCAATGGCGCTGGAAACTGAATGGCAAAAGCGTTACCGACAGTGAGTAAACCGGTTTGAACTTCAGAAACGGTTTTAGCATGCATCTTGCTGCGACGTTGGTCGCCGTTTTATTTTTTGCTGTCGTATTGTTAGGTACCGTAAGTGCGGTTCTCCCCGCTTTTGGTTATTTACCGGTATTGGGCATGACAACCCTGTCGTTTGCCCCGTGGCTGCAATTATGGGAAACGCCTGGTCTGGCAGAGATGCTCTGGTGGTCGTTTTTTTCAGGTGTGGGCGCAACACTCGTTTCTATGCTGCTGGCGCTGGCTTTTGTCAGTGCCGCATGGGGCAGTCGGTTCTGGCATCAGGCCGAGCGCTGGTTGTCTCCCATCATGGCAACGCCTCACCTGGCGCTATCTGTGGGACTGATCTTCATGATTATGCCCAGTGGCATTCTGGCCAGGGGACTGTCACCCTTCATGGATTGGCAAGGACCACCTGATTGGCACACTGTACAAGATCCTTGGGCGTTGTCATTAACAGCACTCTTGATCCTGAAAGAAACGCCCTTTCTGATTCTGATGTTGATGGTCTCTATCCGACAACTACCTGTCAGAGAAATTCTGAGAACAGGATTAGGGCTGGGTTATCAATCCTGGACAGTCTGGGTAAAGCTGATCTGGCCTCAGCTGTATTCAAGAACACGCCTGTCCATGCTGACGGTGCTGGTCTTTTCCCTGTCCGTGGTGGATATAGCCATTGTATTGGGGCCAGCCACTCCTCCCACGTTTGCGGTACAGGTGCTGAACTGGTTTCAGAATCCTGATCTTGAATTTCAGGCACTGGCTTCTGCGGGGAGCGTTCTGTTATTGCTTCTGGTGCTGGCTGCTATTGCATTGATCATTGTGCTCGAAAAGTTAGCCTCTTCTTTGCTCAGGGGCTGGCTAACTTCGGGTTACAGAGGCGCTGGGGGGTGTTTTTGGAGCGCTCTGTCCATTATCAGCTGGAAGACGCTTCTGGTCGTATTTACAGGCAGCTCCATAATGTTGCTGATCTGGTCGTTTGTCTGGCGGTGGCGGTTTCCTGCTTTCTTCCCACAAAGCTGGTCTCTCAAGGGTTGGGAAAGGGCTTGGCCAAGACTTCTGGAGCCTCTGGAAATGGCTTTGCTGATCGGTGTCGTGTCGGCCTTTCTCGCTTTGATATTTTCGGTACTGATATTAGAGGCGGGCAGGAAAAGTCAGACCGAATCACCTTTTCTGAGAAAGATGCACAGACTAATAGGCAGAGCGATGTATCTGCCATTATTGTTGCCTCAACTGACATTTCTTTTTGGTATCCAGGTCTGGCTGATACGCTCAAATGCTGAAGGTCATTGGTTATCAGTGGCCTTGATGCATCTGCTTTTTGTTTTGCCTTACTGTTATCTCAGTCTTTCAGGTCCTTGGCGGCATTATGATGACCGTCATACAGCGCAGGCTCTCATGCTGTCGGGCTCTTCTGTCCGTGCTTTCTTTCAAGTGAAGTGTTTGATTCTGCTGAAGCCGTTACTGGCCAGCTTTGCTCTGGGTTTTGCTGTCAGTATTGCTCAGTATTTGCCAACACTGTTTGCAGGTGCAGGAAGAATAACGACGGTCACGACAGAAACGGTAGCACTGGCTTCCGGCGGAAATAGAAAAATTATGGCGGTATACGCACTGGTGCAAATGCTACTGCCAATGTTGATGTACGGGCTGATGGTTTTGCTGAGTGCCTGGAGGATCAAAAGCTGGCGGCCAATCAGGAGATGGGTATGAAACTGGAAGTCAGAAATCTTGCTTTATCGGTTGCAGGAAAGCGTCTGGTTTCTGATCTGAGCTTTATTGCCAGAGCAGGTCGGGTATTGGCTATCACGGGGCCGAGTGGCTGTGGGAAATCCTCTATTCTTGATTTTCTTTGTGGCACTCTGCCCGGCAGCTTTCAGGGTTCAGGGACGATCATGCTGAATGACAGGGATATAACCAGTAGGCCGTCTCATGAACGTGGTATTGGGCTGCAATTACAAGATCATTTGTTGTTTCCTCATCTGTCCGTCAGTGAGAATCTGGCTTTTGGAATCCCCTCTTTTTATAGCCGAAGTGAACGAAAGCAAAAGATTGAAAAAGCCTTGAGTGAATGTCAGCTTCCCAATTTTGGCAGGAATAACCCATTGACCTTGTCAGGAGGACAAAGAGCCAGAATCAGTTTAATGAGAACGTTGCTTTCAGAGCCGAAAGTCTTGTTACTGGATGAGCCTTTTTCAAAACTGGACCCAGAGTTGCGTCAGCAGTTCAGAGAGTTTGTCTTCAATCGGGTTTCGGAATTATCGATTCCTGTCATTATGGTCACTCACGATCAGGCAGATATTCCAGAGGCCAGTGAAACGATCAAGTTATGATTAATTGTTTCCAGAAGCCAAGCGTTATTACCATAACGATCTTCGTTCATCCTGAGCTGCTGGTAATGCATTGCGACTGCTCAGTGCACAGGTGTGGGGGTTGCGCTAAGGGCAATCTTGTTTGGCTTGCAGTACTTCGCTGGCTAGCTCTGGGCAGCCTGCTTCCCGAAAATATTCTGCTTGACTGTCCGCATCCTGTTTATTGATCCAGGCCGGTCTGTTGCCTGTGTTATTGCGGAATTTATTGGATATCTCCTGAATACTCGGTTTGACTTCCTCATCGTACTTATCTGAGTTGGCCAAAGCCCGGAATCGACCTGCCCAGTACATTCTGGGAGCAGCCATACGATTGTCGAACTGGTCCTGACAGCGATCGAACTTCATTAGCTGCCTGGATCTGGCGTTAACAACGTGCTTCTGTCTGGAGGCGTCAAAGGTCAGTAGTCCTGAGATCTGAAGATCATTGAGTCTTCGATGTTCTACATTTCTCAACATACTTCTGAGTTGCAGAGTACCGTCTTTCCCTAGTTGCGCTGGCATTAGTTCGCTGAGTTTTCTTGCCGTTTCAGATTGAACCTTTAGCTTTCGGGGCCTGAGCATTTTTACTGTCACTTCTCCGGAGGGAGAGGGTGCCATTTTCAGCAAACCTACCTCTGCCAGCCATGCGCAGGCAGCATGCACCGGGCTTCCTTTATCAATGGTTGCGGAGCGATCTTTGAAAGTCATTGGCGCCGAGAGGTCGTCTGATTTGGAAGACAGCGCTTCAATCAGTTCCTGGGTGCGATGTATTTCAGCCGGTTCCGGGCGTCGTAGAATAAAGGCCTTTAGCCGGGCAAAAGCCCCATTGGGCACAGCGATAACTTCGGTGTCCCGATCTTTCACCGATTTCTTATGATGATGTTCTTTGCTGGACTCAGTGATTAACTTTCTTGCGGGATGACTGGCAATGCCCTTGGGTTTATCCGACGGCCCCTGGGGCTTCAGGTCAACGTATTGATTGGGAACCGACTGTCCGGGTTTGCCGATGCTCATGATAATGTGCTCTTTTCCGCTCATGGCTGCTTGGCTGATAAACCTTCTATCGGCGAACTTTGCCCTACCTCCAAACATTATCTACTTTAAAAAACTCATTTCCTGACCAAGCTGTAAGTGGATGATGTTGCCCAGAGTTCGATGTGTGCTGTTTTTCTTGCTTTGGATCGTGGCCCCGGTCTTATCCGCTGCCCCAATCCCCTGGCTGTCTCTGACAGTAGCCGACAGCCGGGAATCCATGCTGAGGCTGGCAGAACAGGAAAACGTTGATTGGGCAAACGAACTCAGCCGTATTATTGTTCTTGAACAAAATGATGCCATAGAACTGGCCATCCAGGGTTACGAACAACTCATTGCCAGCCAATCCACTGACGTTGCATCGCTTAACAAACTAGTACCACTGTACTGGCGATTAATGGAAAAGCATGAGGCCTTTGAACAACGAGCCGGTTTTTTCCTCAGCCTGAGCGATACACCCGAAACCGGTCATGTCTATCAAACCCTGTATTGGCTGGATCAGTTACTGACGTTTCATGCCGGGCATCTGCTTAAAGGATCTGATAGAACCATTGGACAAACCGTAAGCGGTGTTCAACAACAGTATGAACAGCTACTGGCCTCTATTGGGGATATCCCTGTCGTCCTGAAACACTGGATCGCATCGTTGCTTTATTTCCACATGCCAGAAGGTGGTCTGGCTACCGCTGACCATTATCTGCTGCGAGAAAAACAGAGCCTTCAGCCTACTGAGAGCCTTCAGCCTACTGAGAGCCTTCAGCCTACTGAGAGTCTTCAGCCTACTGAGAGCCTTCAGACTTTAGAAGACGATGAACAGGTTTTTCTGGCTGACCTGCTCACGGTTTATAGAAAAATACTCTTTGAACGGTATGATCAAGAACTGCCCGAATCACTGCCGTCTGGTAGCTGGCTACTGCCCGGCGCCAGCGCCGACATGACCACGCAAGACATAATAGACAGGCAAAACTGGGCTTACCAACGCTTCCAGGGCAAAGCGGCCAGCACCATCAGCTCTACCTGGCAAGCGCTGGCAGTCACCATTAATTGTTTTTACAAAGCTCGCAGTAACCCCCAAATGTTCCGGTTTCGCCTCTGCCTGGTCCCTTTTGAGGCCGCCCGACAGAATATAGTCACCCTGTACGACCTGCTCTATGTGGGCGAAAATGCCAAGCGTCGCGCGCCCTGGCGAGACATGTGGGAGTGGAATGCAGGCAGTGACGAATACCAGCTGCTGACGGCTGAATTTAATGAAGTAGCGGGCTTTAAAGAACAAGTGGTAGGCTCCCTGCAACAGGATTTCTTAGACCAATTGAACCAGGTAGAAAGCATAACGGACCCTGAAGTTCGGGAATCAAACAAGCTGAACCTATTCCAGAGCCACCTGACCGACTTTGCCAGCGAGCAAACCGTCCAGAATGCCGTCCAGCATTCCGCTCAGAGACTCAACCAGATACAGACCGTCAAAACACAAGACAATCAGTCACAACAAGCCTTCGAACGCTTCAAGACACAACAGCAAACATTCACTGCCCGGATTGAACAAGCCCCCAATGATGAAGTTTTGATCTCTCAATATCTGTCGTTGATTGACGGTCAGGATGCCCGCACCGGCCTCACCGAACAGAGCAGACTGAACCTGAGAGTCACAGTAGTTCATTGGCTCGAGAAGGCACAACACAATAACCGGTTAGACAGGCTGTACAAAACCTATACCCAGCAGAAAGAAGCCATTCTCCGCCGTTTTCATGACAACCCCATAACGGCCCTTGAAGACCTGCTTACCCTGGTTAACAGCGAGGCCGGAGAGTCCCTGGCGGCAGAAAGCCGAACAGCCCAGAGAAACTATTTTCTTTCAGAATTAAATGAACTCAGAGCAGAGAAACAAGCAAAGCAGGAAAGGCGCGACAAGGAAGGGCACTATAAAAAGAGACTGGACGAACTGAATCAACAAGAACAACTGACCGGCAACACAGAGGCCTGGTTTACGGGGTTTATTGATCT
>NZ_JOKH01000012.1:48389-50117 GCF_000722635.1 Endozoicomonas numazuensis
AATCTGGTCAGAATTTCCTACCAGCACTTTCCAGAAGGCACGGAACAGGTTCTCAATGCACTAAACCATATCAACAGTGGTATTGATGCCGTCGTAGAGTTTATCGACGACAGCACCGAAAACCGGGTCAGTGCTAGCTGGCAACAACTGGACGAAACAACTCAGGCTCGTATACTGGGAGCTGGGAAGGTGCTGTCGGTGCTGGTGCCGGTTGCCAGGGTTAAGACTTTGGCTGAGCTGACTAGAGCGCCGTCACCTGCCCTGAAGAAAGACGGTTGGCATCCGGATAGTGTGGAGGCTCGGCATAAGGAGTGGCAGGCGCATTATGGAGGGCGGGAAATCTATGAAAACCCTGGGCATCATGATCCTAAAGATAAATCAAATCGTTATAATAGAACGAAGAGCGTATTACCCAAAAACCATGAGCAGCTTTGGAAAAAGAGTACCTTGGCAAAAGATGGAAACAGGTGGACAAAAATAGGCAATGGAAAAAAGGCTGTTTATCATCGTTTTCAGAATGATGGAAATGGGAATTGGCACTGGAATGGTTCAACTGATGGAAAAACAGCAAGTGGTGAAACTCGTGAAATTTCCATCAGCAATGTTCCAACTGAGGTTCAAAGATGGTGAATGAAAAAGTTATAGGAAACAAGTACACATTTGCAATTAACTATGAGATTGAGTCTGTTAGTCCTAGCATCATGGGTCGTGTATGTTTATGGGTTGGAAATACATGCATAGGTACAATTGACGATACCAACCTCTTAAGCGTGACACTGTATCAATTAAAGAAAATGAATCCTGTCATGCTTGATGGTACACAGTTTAGAGGGCTAAAAGAAAGTCAAATTTATCAGACTATAAAATCTGACAACAATTTAGAGCTTGATAGATATTTTATGTCTTTCGGTGAATCATTTGATGATTTTTCAATTGTTGCTTATTTTCTTGATGGTTTTATGTGCTTTATATGGATATTACTCGATCACCCTTTCTTTACATATATAAATTATCCGAAAGATATACAGTTTGCTAAAGTCCCTATTAATGTATTCTCTGAGGTAATAGCTCAATTTGAAGATGAATTAACCCATTCCGTCACTGCTCAGAATTCGTAGGCAAGTTAACACAGGCCTGAAGGCAACCATCCAACCAAGGAATATACAAGGACACCCAGTGCGCCGAGATAAATCGGCAAGAAATTGAAGGTGAAAGCCCTTCATCCGGTAAGGTCTAGCAAACCGCCGGAACCCCGAGTCATGGGCGGTTGTCAGTAATGACAATGGTTAAGCGTTGACAGGGGAAGATGCAGGCTCAGTATTGAGCTCCGAAACCATTATCGAGAACGCCGACCACGTTGGGTGATTGGGAAGGCAATACAACAAGAGTGCGTTACTGCAAGTGCCCTTGTTGGTTATCCGGAGTCGTTAGACCTGGTGCATGTATCGATGTCTCTTGCGCGGAACTCGGGAGACCCTGTCTGTGATTCACACTTTTCCATGTGGGTCAGGTTCGGTGAAGTCTGTGGACGAAGACTGGACGCTTACGCAAGCAGGGAGTCAGATAGTTTCATAGTAGTGAGGAAACTGGCGAACAAAGTGCAGGTAAACACACCAGACCACGGCGGAGCCGGTGGAGCGAAGGGAACTAACCGTCAAAAAGAGCGTGACAAGCCGATCCAGACTGTAACACAGAGTGCAGAAGGATGGACGACAGGGCTATCACGTC
>NZ_JOKH01000013.1:0-39085 GCF_000722635.1 Endozoicomonas numazuensis
CACCGCTTGTGCGGGCCCCCGTCAATTCATTTGAGTTTTAACCTTGCGGCCGTACTCCCCAGGCGGTCTACTTATCGCGTTAGCTTCGTCACCAAGTCTGCAAGAGACCCGACGACTAGTAGACATCGTTTACGGCGTGGACTACCAGGGTATCTAATCCTGTTTGCTCCCCACGCTTTCGTACCTCAGCGTCAGTGTCAGACCAGAGTGTCGCCTTCGCCACTGGTATTCCTTCCTATATCTACGCATTTCACCGCTACACAGGAAATTCCACACTCCTCTTCCGCACTCTAGCTGATCAGTTTTGGATGCAGTTCCCAGGTTGAGCCCGGGGCTTTCACACCCAACTTAATCAGCCGCCTACGCACGCTTTACGCCCAGTAATTCCGATTAACGCTTGCACCCTCCGTATTACCGCGGCTGCTGGCACGGAGTTAGCCGGTGCTTCTTCTGCGAGTAACGTCACAGCTGCACGGTATTAACGTACAACCTTTCCTCCTCGCTGAAAGTGCTTTACAACCCTAGAGCCTTCTTCACACACGCGGCATGGCTGCATCAGGCTTTCGCCCATTGTGCAATATTCCCCACTGCTGCCTCCCGTAGGAGTCTGGGCCGTGTCTCAGTCCCAGTGTGGCTGATCATCCTCTCAGATCAGCTACGGATCGTCGCCTTGGTAGGCCTTTACCCCACCAACAAGCTAATCCGACGCAGGCTCATCCAGTAGCGCAAGGTCCGAAGATCCCCTGCTTTCCCCCTTAGGGCGTATGCGGTATTAATCCGGATTTCTCCGGGCTATCCCCCACTACTGGGCAGATTCCTACGTGTTACGCACCCGTCCGCCGCTCGTCAGCAACTAGCAAGCTAGTTCTGTTACCGCTCGACTTGCATGTGTTAGGCCTGCCGCCAGCGTTCAATCTGAGCCATGATCAAACTCTTCAGTTTAAATCGTGTTGTTTAGCCGAAGCCAAACTGCTCAATCTTACAATTAAACGTCACATTTATTTAACTCTCTGTGAGAGAGCTGAATTAACGAGTATGTTCACTTGCTTGATCAGCATTTTAAATCATTCAAAAGCGCTCTCTATTGAGAACAACTTTTGTTGACTGATGCCATTCGCACAAGCGCCCACACGAATTGTCTGATAATTTGTTAAAGAACTGGATTAGAACCGGAAGGTTTTAATCGGCTGAAGCAGCAGTCAGTGCCGTTCAGCGAGGCCGCTATATTACCGCGACCGTTTTCGTTGTCAAGCGCTTGTCTCTACTAAAGAGTTAAAGCCGCTTTCAACCCACCAAACTTGCAAACCCTGACACTTAATCAGTGTTGCTTTTCTTGTTCAGCGGCGGCGCATTTTACATTGCTGCATCAAACTGTCAATCAATTTCTGGTTAATTGCGTCTGCTGCTTCTTAGCAGTGGAAGTTTGCGCCGGAGAAGTGGAGCGAATTATACGGCTGAAACCAACTATGACAATAGAGGGTTAATACCTAATACTCATTCTACGGATATAGACAACTGATCACTCCAGCGACAAATGCCGGCTGTAGACTCGCCCCATCAAGTTTTCCCCTGTGTAGCCTTTCACTTTCGGGCTCACCAAACGAACATTCTGATGATGCATCAGGGGAATAGCGGGAACATCCTTCATTATTAACTCTTCGGCTTCAGTGTAAACAGCCATTCTCTCTGCCGACTTTCCGGGAAAACCTCTACCAAGCGTTAACAACTGATCGTACTCTTCACTGTTGTAAAGGCTTCTGTTACTCACCGCCTGACTGTGGAAGACGCTCAATAAAGCAGCAGGATCTTTATAAGGTCCAATCCATTGAACAACGGCAATCTGATAGTCCTTGTTGTTGAGGGTTTGATAATAATGTTGCCTTTCATACCCTTTGAGTACTGCTTTAATGCCCAGTTTTTTTTGCCACTCCTGACCTGCAGCAATAGCCAGAAAAGCAGCAAGCAGGAGCGTGCGAATAACCAGCGAAAAAACAGTCATTTTTCATTATTATTCAGACAGAGTGCTTCAGCCTGACAATCTTTTTGTTCAAGCTCTGAGAAAGTCGAATGCCACTACATCAGCAATCTTCTTCTTATTCAGCATCAACATCAGTAGGCGATCGACCCCCATGGCCACGCCAGCGCAATCTGGCATGCCTGACCTAAGGCCTTCCACCAGATAGTGATCATATGGATAAACAGGTCTGCCCTGCTCTTTACGTTTAAACTGCTCTGCTTTAAAACGTGTCTGTTGCTCTTCAGCATTGGTCAGTTCGTGATATCCATTAGCGAGTTCAACACCATTAATAAAGAGTTCGAATCGAGCAGCCACCTGCTCACCTTGATCATTAGTATGAAGCCTGGCCAGTGCAGCCATACTGGCTGGATAGTCGTAGACATATACGCCTTTCAATTCACCGGCCTCACTGATACCCAACTCCGGCTCAATCATGTTGGAAAACAGCAAATCCAGACAGTCATTTCTTTCCAGCCCCACCAGCCCTTCATCTATATGCTTTTTAACCAAGGCTGAGAGTTCATCATCCGATGCAGCATGAGGGTTCAGCCTCAGTTTTTCCTGGAAGACCTCTCCATAACTGACTCTCCCGACCTCCTGAAAACCTATAACTGAAGACAGGAGTGCCGTCATGTCATCCATTAATTGATGCTGATCCATGCCAAGCCGGTAATACTCCAGCATGGTGAATTCAGGATTATGCCGTCCGCCCGCTTCACCATTGCGGAACACCCGACCCAGAGAATAAATATCACCACTGCCTGCAGCCAGGAGCCTCTTCATTGGAAACTCGGGCGAAGTATGCAGATAGCAGGGTTGCTCTTTACCTCCACCAATAGGCAAAAAGTGGGTTTCGAAACTGTCGATATACAGATCGACTGTGGCATTGGCAGAAAGCATGGGAGTTTCAACTTCCATCACATTTTGCTCGTCAAAATACTGTCGAACTCTGCCAAGCAGCCGAGCTCTTTTCTGCAGTGTCGAGATTGAGGCAGAGGGTTTCCAGTTATCGGATGACATGCAAGTCACACTCCATTGGTCGAAATAAGCCCCTCTCAGGCTTTCTATACTGAAGTCACTGTTAACCGTGACAAGGACGTAATCAATGAAAGCAGTAACAAAAATTCTGGCTGTTGCCGGCTTTTCTCTTATCACAAGCGCCACTATAGCCTGTGAACGCTATAAAGATGCCCAAGCGATGGGTCATAACAAATGCTCTGTACCATCAGGCCGTTACATCGTTTCAGGCAATCTGGGAGATTCAGATCGCTATTCCGCCACACTGTGGGTAACAGGCTGTCAGGTGAATATGGTGATCGAAGATCGTACCAAACCCAATAATGCAGGTGACTATCTGATTACCCGAAATCGGATCCACGAATCCGATGCCAGACCTATGCGTCATAACAAGAAGGGCAAAGGGCATGGTCATGAGAAGCATAGAGGCTTTCACGGCAGACAGGGTGGAGCCAAATTATGCCGTGGAAATACCGTCAACTTCAATTTTGGAGAAGGTCATATTGCCATTGCCAATCCGTCAGACCTGATGGGTGAAGTTCGTCTGGAATATAAAGAGGAAGGAAATTACCTGACTGGCAGCATCAAGCTGGGTGAAGAGAATACCATTCTGAATGATGCAACGGTTGATCTGTTTAAACAATAACGGCTAATGATCAGGGTCGATAGCCGTTGCTTTCGACCCTGTCGCTTATCTTACTTCACACGACCCACGTACTCACCGTTACGGGTATCAATCTTCAGCACTTCACCTTCAGTAATAAACAGTGGCACCTTCACAGTAGCACCAGTACTCAGCTTGGCTGGCTTGGAACCGCCCTGAGCGGTATCACCTTTCAGACCCGGATCCGTTTCTACTACCTGTAATTCAACAAAGTTAGGCGCAGAAACAGAAAGAGGGGATCCGTTGTACAGGGTTACAGAGTATACTTCCTGCTCTTTGAGCCAGTCGATGGTATCACCCACGGCATCCTTACTGGCAGCGTGCTGCTCGAAAGAACCGTCGGTCATCATGAAGTGCCAGAATTCACCGTCGGCGTATAAGTACTCCATGTCATAGTCCATCACGTCTGCGGCTTCGATGCTTTCACCAGACTTGAAGGTACGTTCCCAGACACGATTACTCATCAGGTTACGGAACTTAACCCGGTTAAAGGCCTGACCTTTACCTGGTTTTACAAACTCGTTTTCAATAATGACGCAAGGATCACCTTCCAGCATCACTTTGAGACCTGAACGAAATTCGTTGGTACTATAACTAGCCATCGGACACTACCAGCAAAATGAAAACCCCTATGATAACCCGTTACGAGGGCGGTGTGCATACTGACAAGCTATCAACCCGTCTTTTGCTCCCTGAAGAGCGAACTGCAAGCTGGAAAAAAGTGCTATCAGATTCTGTAACAGAGCCTGAGGAGCTGCTCAAAATCCTGAGTTTGCCAGAATCTCTTCTGTCTGGAGCAATTAATGGCAGTAACAGTTTCAGCATGCGCATTCCCCATCCATATATAGACCGGATGACAAAAGGTGACCAGTTCGACCCCCTGCTCAGACAGGTTCTGCCTCTGGGGGAGGAGTGTGAGGACGTCAGCGGTTTCAGTCTGGATCCCCTGGCAGAGCAGTCTCAAAATCCTGCTGAAGGTATCATTCATAAATATCGGGGGCGACTGCTGCTGATAGTCAGTGGTGCCTGTGCTATTAACTGCCGTTTCTGCTTTCGAAGACATTTCCCTTATGGAGATAATCAACTGGGCGGTGACAACTGGATGCAGGCTGTGGAGTACATTCGTTCACAAGAAAGTATTCATGAAGTTATTTTGAGTGGTGGTGACCCACTGGCCGCCACAGACAGCAGGCTTGCTCGGATGGTGGATGCACTGTCTGACATTCCGCATGTCAAAACGCTCCGTATCCATACGCGTCTGCCTGTTGTGATTCCCCAACGAATCACTGAAGAAATGCTCCAATGGTTTTGTGGAGGAAGGCTCAAGCCCGTCATGGTCATTCATTGCAACCATGCCAATGAGATCGATGAACAGGTTGAACAGGCGCTGAAAAAACTCAGAAACGCGGGAGCCACCTTGCTAAACCAGACGGTTTTGCTCAAAGGCGTCAACGATAATTCAGACTCATTGGCCGACCTGAGCCACGCGCTCTTCGCTGCCGGAGTCATGCCTTACTATCTTCACCTTCTGGACCGGGTACAGGGAGCCGCCCACTTTGACGTACCGGAAGAAAGAGCCAAAGTGCTGATCACTGAGCTGATGCATCAGTGTCCAGGATATCTGGTTCCCAGATTAGTCAGAGAAGTAGCCGGAGAGGCTAGTAAAACACCCATACCGATTAGTTAACTGACCTCCGGCAGAGCCGGAGGCTTATTAGATGACGCCCCCTCAAAGGGCTTTTATTGCGCCCGAGGGCGCGGCTCAAAACCAAACCTTAGCTGATCACGTGATTCATCATTTTTCTCTTCATTCCGGATATATTCCCTAACCATATCTTCATCAAGACCGACGGTACTGACGAAATATCCTCTTGCCCAAAAGTGCTCACCAGAAAAATTCCGTTGCTTACCTTTGAAGTGCCTCGCAACAGCTATTACACATTTTCCTTTCAGATAACCAACGATGTAGGAAACAGAATATTTTGGTGGAATACTGATGCAAATATGTACGTGATCTCGCATCAAGTGCCCTTCTACAATTTCGCACTCTTTTCGCTTAGCGAGTTCGTGGAATATTGTCCCCAAAAACTTTCTCAAGCTTCCATAAATGGCCTTCTGCCTTTTTTTGGGAATAAAAACTACGTGATACTTACAATCCCATCGAGTATGGGTCAGACTTTTGTAGTCTGGCATAAGTTAAACCTCTTGGTTCTTGGCGGAACCATCGAGGTTAGCTACCGAAGCCTCGGTATAACCTATGCGAGTCTCCCCGACATAGCCGGGGGTTTACCTAATGATTAATTATGGCGACGTAGAACAATGCATTCTCTATCTCCGCCGCTTTTATAGCGAAAATCCGGTCAAATATCTCCAGCCGCTGCTGGATAAACTGGATCACGAATACCTTGTGCAACAAATGGCTACCGCTTTTGATTCCACACCGGAAGCTGAGGAGCTTGAAAGCCGTCTGGAAGAAGCTACTGAACGAGCCAAAAGCCTGGATACTGGCAAAAAAGCACCCAAGACCTTCCTAAAGAAGAAAAGCAACTATGGCTAAGACGTATTAATGAGGCTTGGAACTTAAGAAAATCAGTCAACTGGAATGAGCCCGTTTCCTGAAAGAATAACTGTTTATTACCTGACGACCTTAAACAATTTCTTCTATCCTCATTTTCTATTTTGGAATTAGCACGACAAGTGGCTGGAGCCTTGCCTGCTTTCACAATGCACCGCGAAACAGATGACTCATTATTTAGCCTGGTTGGATAGATGACTTCAATAAGCAGTACCTGACGAGGAAGATGAAAACCTATAATCAGAGCCGACAATATCTCACAAAATCTGTCTGTAATTCTGCTCGAATCGAACTGGATTCTTTTAGCCTCTGAATTTAGTATATAGGCTAGCCCTAAAGGGTTTTAAACGGGCAGATATTCAGGATAATTCCATGGACGTGCAGAATGAAAGGATTCCGCTGCAGCTCCCTCTTCAAAGTCTGAACAGTTTATCGTTCAGTCAAACGGATGTGCATGCGGTTCATCAATGGCTCAGCAAGCTCTCTAAAACAAATAGCCCTTTGTCGTTCAAATTAATGAGACAGGCTCTGGATGAACTGGCTCGCCTTAAAGTACCCCCTTCGATGCACTGGTCTCTGGTCGAGCAATTTAGACCCGTCGTTCATTATTTAATCCATCAAAGTCAAAGCCAGATTCTGAACAATCTGGTCACGTTTAATAACTCACAGCTGGAAGAATACACCGCCTGTCTGGAGCTTCTACTGAAACTGCTGACGGTCTACAAAACCATTGTCGGCATCAGTCTGAATCAACGAGATACCAGCAGCCCTGTTGTTGCTGCTGCACTACACAGGGCTTTAGCTGAAAGTGCCTCTATATTGCTTTTTACCTGTGAATACTATCGGCCCGCTCCTGACCGTTTCTGGTTGGAAATGCACACCCTATACTCTATTGCCAGAACACAGCATCTGGATACTTTCAGTCTCGAAGACTCCATCACCACCAAAGCCAGAAAGCTCTCTCTTTCAGATATCTATAAACGCGTACTGTTACTGAGTCGCTCCCGATCCAATCAGCTAAGACCTCAGGAAACCAGACAGATTTTTAAGGCTCTCTGCCTTTGGGCTCCCCATAGCAAACTGGAAGCAGTAGAAAATAATCGGTCACACTTTGTAGTCAATTTGGATTCGGATGAAGGACTGCTCTATAGCTCTCTACAAGATGGAGAGAAAAATGATCATCTGTTGGCACTGGACGCAAGACTACTGACAGCACACCTGAAAAAACTGAGCGAATCTGTTTCAGAAGAAAAACCCGGAGCCCTTCCCAAACGAGTCGTTGATCATCTGGCCACGGCCTGGAGTCCTCCGGGGCAGCGCAAACATAAACGGCACAACAGCTCAAACACCTGTGAGATCTGTTTTGGATTCAGTGCTGTTCACTATTTTTTACACGATCAACAAACATTTGATGAAATGGTTTCCGGGCATACGGCTAAGAGCCAATCCAGTAAAAGTCGTTTCTCCTCCAAGAACAACAGTGATGCCTGGTCAGAAGCACACGACGCTCACCCGGATGAAGATGCAAGAACTACCAACAGCCCATTACCCATTCACTTTACTCGATCTGGAAACCAGGGCGCTCTGTATCCTGTTTATAACTGCTCAATCATCAACACCTGTGCAGGTGGCTACTGCCTGAGCACCAGTGCAGGTCTTGAACGCCAACTACGCACCGGGGAGCTTCTGGCTATCAGAGAATCCGGGCAAAAGAACTGGTTACTGGCTGCCGTTCGTTGGGTTCAGGTTAATGATCAAGAAGGCCTTGTTCTGGGCCTGGAGCTCCTTTCCGCCTCTACCAGATCCTGTGCTATTACACCACTGAAGAAAACCATGGACTCCAGTCACTATCAGAGGGCATTCCTACTACCCGCTATACCCCCCATCAATGATATGCCTACTTTGATCACACCCAGAGTTTCTTTCAAAAACGGACTAAAATTCATTCTTATCCAAGGAGGAAGAAGTCGAAAGGGGCAACTACTGGAATGCGTCTCCAGCTCACCGGGCTACAACCAGTTCAAGTTTCGATTACTCGAAAACCAATACTAGGAGGCTGACCGAGAATAGCGTCCGAGCATAAAATTTAGTAGAACGAGTCAGCTTTTTCACTGGATTTGTGCGAATAGTTGACCTATTTAAGCAAATCCAGTGGAAAAGATGGCCGTTCTTTCTGGATTTTAGGCCGGACTGTCTATTCTCGGTCAGCCCCCCAGGGAAGGGGGAGTTCCTAAACACTGACATCCAGTCACTGCCAAGCAAGAACTGTCTGCTCCAAACTAATAGCTTCTATACTTCTTCGATTTAACCCAGAAGATCGAAACAAGGCGGACGGGTGTTCTTAAACCATTCTTCGAAGTATTTGCTAATTTTTCTATTTCTCTTTCTCTTTCTCCTGACCGGTTGTACAACCACCCAGGACGTTATGGATTCCTGGCAGGGTCGTCACATCGAACAGGTCATCAGCAACTGGGGGGCTCCCGGCTCCATGCTTCAGCTTGAAGATGGCAAAAAAGTGTACAGCTGGGTCTCCAACTGGGGTTCTGCTTATCTGATGAGCACTTGTCGCCAGTCGTTTACTACATCTTCTACAGGCATCATTCAAAACTGGCGGTATACAGGGTGCCCACACTGGCAGTCCATCTCAATGGATAAAATCAAACAGCCTTGAGTCGTCTTACGCTCAAACACTCTACTGAGCGCCAGCATGGATTTGCCTTCTTTGTACCTGATTATTTTCCAACCAAAAATCATACTTTCAAGAATAAAGCAGCCCTGTAACATCCCGCCTGCTGATTAACCCACTCCACACTACTTATGACAGAGCAGGTAAACCCGTAGTAAGATAACTTCTCCAGTTCTGTGCCGTATCAAAACAGTGCGTTCTGGAAGGAGTTTTGTGCAGAATGGATGCAATACGCAGAAGCAAGGAGCCTGTCAGACTGAGTAAGAAAAATCTTTTTTTGTCATTCAAAAAGATTTCTCAATAATTAAAAGCGCTGCCATCATGAACAATAATAAACAGCCAGTACGCCTACTGACCCTTGAGACTTCCAGGAACGAGGCTGAGCGTTGGGTCAAACTTTTCCGCAACTCCGGCCTTCCGGCCAGGGTACAACAAATAGACACTCTGGATGATCTTGAAGAGGCCCTGACCACGGGCCTGTGGGATTTGCTGCTCACCGTTGAAGAAACCCCTATGCTGAACGCTGAACAGGTTTTATCCAGCGTTCAAAGATTGAAATTAGACATCCCGGTCATCGTTTCTGTTCAGGACAGCAAACCCGACGTGATCAGGCACTGGCTGGAAAAAGGCGCTGGCGATGCGATTCATCACACTCATGAAGAACATATGTTGCATGCCATTCTCAGAGAAAAAACCGGTCAGGAAAGCCGGCAGCAATTACAAAAACTTCAAAAAGAATTGAGCGATCTGGAGCAACGCTGCCAGCTATTGATGGATAACGCCTCTCAGGCTATTGCCTATGTTCATGAAGGCATGCACATTGATACAAATCCATCCTATATCGAACTGTTTGGCTATGAAGATCCTGACGATCTGGCCGGTATGCCACTGATTGATATGATTGCCACCCAGGATCAACCTCTGTTTAAAAACCTGATAAAACATTTCAAACCGGGAGATGAACAGCCCGCCGTGGAATGCCAGCTGATGAGCGCTGAAGGTCAGGCATTTCCGGCAACCGTGCTGTTATCTGATGCGGTATTTGATGATGAACAGTGCATTCAGGTTCTGGTCAAAGCCAGTACTCCTGTTTCTGTAACCACGACGGTTGCTCACCAGGAAGAAGGGAGCATTCTGGTGCCCCGCAAGCTATTTACTGCTCATCTGAACACGGATCAGGAACCAGAAACCCTCGCCTATTTCAAACTCGATAACTACGACTCCATTCGAGAAAACATTGGTATTGATGGCAGCATAGCGGTTCAGGAAACCATCAGCCGGCTGTTTTATGAGCTGCTGCCTGACAGCACCGCAACGCACTATGGCGACGAAGTTTATCTGATTAATATTCACGAAAAGAATATTGCCGCCCTAGAGCCCTTACGGGAAGCTCTTGAAAAAGAACTGATTACTGCAGGACAGCAGACACTCTATTCCACAGCCAGTATTGGACTGGCCGAAAGAGGCCAGGAGTGCGATGGCCAGACATTACTGGAGCGCGCCTGTTTTGCCTGCCAGATGGCAACAAACGACGGCGGCAATAAGCTCGAGTTCTTCTCCCAAAGTGCGATTGATAACCAGAAAGCCAGCAATGGCGACACAGTTGCTATCATTCGTCAGGCTCTTGAAAACGACAGCTTCCGTTTGCTATTCCAGCCTGTGATTAGCGTAACCGGTGATGGTCAGGGCTATTATGAAGTTTTGCTGCGTCTTCTGGATCAAAAAGGCAAAGAAGTCCCTGCGGGTGAATTTATTTCTGCTGCAGAAGACAGTGACTTGATGCCTTTCATTGATCGTTGGGTTATCCGCCAGTCTGTGAAACTGCTCTCCAGAAAACTTAGAAATGGTGATGATACCCGTCTGATGATTCACATCAGTCAGGCCAGCCTGGATGATGAAGAGTTTGCTGACCGCTTATCCCGTTTATTAGAAGCAGCCGACGTTCCTGGTCATATGATCATTCTGCAAATGACCGAAAGGTTGATTCACCAACATCTTAATCAGGTTATGACGTTTGCTGAGCGTTTAAAGCCTGTGGGTTGCAAATTTTCTATGACTCAGTTTTCCGGTGAGTCACGCTCCATGAAAATCATGGAACATCTGGATCTGATGTTTGTGAGGCTGGACTCTCTGTTCACAGAAAAGCTAGAGCGCAATGACGATTCTTATCTCAAGAAAGCCACCAATAATCTCAAGAGCCTGAACAAGGTTATTATCATGCCCAGAGTGGAAAATGCCCAAACGCTGACCAGTATTTGGCAGCTGGGCGTTGATTATGTGCAGGGGCACTACCTGCAGCCCCCTCTGGAGTCTATGACATACGACTTCAGCAGCTAGTAATGGCTTAAGAATAGTCCCGGAATAACTTCCGTGTTTCCGTCATTCCCACGTAGGTGGGAATCCACCACTAACAGTGGATCCCCGCCTTCTGGTAAGTGCTGGTAGGAAATTCTGGCCAGATTGTTTGTGGTTTGCTCAATGCCCTGGGTTAGTGGGTCTTCGCCCCGGCCCAGAGTTTCCAGGGCAGTGAAGAGAAGGTGAGCGTCAGGTTCTGGTTTATTTGCTGCGAGTGGGGGCACCTCCCAGTCATCGTCAATATCAAACTCGTCAAGGTTAGCTGATGGTGTCAGAGGGGCTGTTTTTGCAGGAGCATGGGTGGGCGATTGTGACATCGGGGGCTTTTGTTTGTTTTCTTCACGTTGTCGTGTTTCTGCTGCGTCTCGTTCCGCTATTTGCTGTTCCAGGTCTTCAAGGTGGGCGTTTGCAGCGGCTACTTTCTGCTTTGCCTGTTCGATCTCTGCCAGTGCTGCCCGGGATTCCCGAATCTTTTCTGCTCTCCAGTCTGCTCGATAGATACTGGCGACATCGCTATTAAGCAGCTCAATAAATCCCGCTAACCAGGCCTCTGTGTTGCCGGTCAGTTGTTCTCGGGTGTGATCGCCGTAAAGGGTTGATTCACCTACAGTTTTCAGAAAACCTTCAGTTCATCACCCCTCCGACACAGATCCGTACATGCACTGCTAATGCATACGGCTCCTACCGTCAATCAGACACACAGTCGCTGATTTGGATATGGGTGTGTAAGCATGCTGCTCGGGATGAAGTATTTGATGAGCTTCGTCATCTTTGTCCACGTCAGGGTGTGGCGCTGGCTGCGCTTTCGCAGAGCCCTTAACCAGTAGCGGCAGATTTCCCTCCGAAAGAGGTTTATCGCTTTCAGGTTTCCGGGCACCGCAAAGTAGTTATTGTGTCCTTGTACGACACTTTTTAACCACTTCCCCTGCTCGAAGACATCCCTGTGACGATTTCTCAGCAAGATCTGTTTGATCTCCTTCAGCTTGGCTGTCAGCTTTTTCGCACTGGTAAATCGTTTTACCGTAAAGCCCCCATCTGAGCGCCTTGTGGAGCAGATATGCGTAAAGCCCAGAAAGTCAAATGTCTCCGGTTTTGGCCGGTTCTTCTGCTTTCTGTTACTTGTCGCAAATCGACCAAACTCCAGTAATCGAGTTTTACCTTTATTCAACTTCAGACCAAACTTTTCCAGTCGTCTGTGCAGTAACCCCGTAAAATGGAGCGCGTCTGACCGATGCTGGAATCCCATCACACTGTCGTCCGCAAAACGGACGATGTAGCCCTCACCTCTGACCTGCTTCCTGCGCCACTGGTGAGCCCATAGATCCAGAACATAGTGGAGGTAGATATTCGCCAGTAATGGGGAAATAACCGCCCCTTGAGGTGTTCCAAGTCTTGTTCTGATCTTTCGGCCATCGTCGACGACTCCAGCTCTGAGCGTCTGCTCTACGAGCCGGAGTATTCTTTTGTCTGCAATTCTGTGCTGCAGGAATTTCATCATCCAGCCATGATCGATTTGATCAAAGAACCGGCTGATGTCCGCATCCACTATCCAGCTAACCTTTCGGGTGGTAATCGCCATGTACACTGCGTCCAGTGCCTGATGTTGATTTCGTCCCGGCCTGAAGCCATAACTGAACCCAAGAAAGTCTGCTTCGTAGATTGCTTCCAGCACCCAGACCAACGCCTGCTGCACCACCTTGTCTTCTACTGTGGTTATCCCTATTGGACGACGATCGCCATCCGCTTTGGGTATCCAGATTCGAAGCACGGATTGGGGTTTATAGGCTTGGGTATGAATGCGTGTGTGAAGTGCTTGCACTCGTTCAGCCAGATTTTGGCCAAAGCATTGCCAGCTTTCACCGTCGACCCCTTTGGACGCTTTCCGGTTCAGACGATGGTATGCCTTCACTAGCAACTCAGGGGTAATATGATGAAGCAGGTTGTTGAATTGCAGCGACCGATCCCGCTTTGCTGCTGTATGTAGACGTGATAGCCCTGTCGTCCATCCTTCTGCACTCTGTGTTACAGTCTGGATCGGCTTGTCACGCTCTTTTTGACGGTTAGTTCCCTTCGCTCCACCGGCTCCGCCGTGGTCTGGTGTGTTTACCTGCACTTTGTTCGCCAGTTTCCTCACTACTATGAAACTATCTGACTCCCTGCTTGCGTAAGCGTCCAGTCTTCGTCCACAGACTTCACCGAACCTGACCCACATGGAAAAGTGTGAATCACAGACAGGGTCTCCCGAGTTCCGCGCAAGAGACATCGATACATGCACCAGGTCTAACGACTCCGGAGAACCAACAAGGGCACTTGCAGTAACGCACTCTTGTTGTATTGCCTTCCCAATCACCCAACGTGGTCGGCGTTCTCGATAATGGTTTCGGAGCTCAATACTGAGCCTGCATCTTCCCCTGTCAACGCTTAACCATTGTCATTACTGACAACCGCCCATGACTCGGGGTTCCGGCGGTTTGCTAGACCTTACCGGATGAAGGGCTTTCACCTTCAATTTCTTGCCGATTTATCTCGGCGCACTGGGTGTCCCTTTATGTTTATGGACGGCATCAAGTCTCTTGGAATAGTCTCTGTTTTCAAACAGAGGCTATCTTGTTTTCAAGCGGCTACAATTATGGTGGTTTGGATGAGTAAACCTGCCCAGTCGCCCAAGCAGGTTTAACGAAACTCGCGAAATGATTACCCACAAAGTTTCACGATTAACCCTTTACGCCTCTACCCTCACTCAACCCGCTCCACCGACTGATGTGACCGAACCTCTTCGAGTTTTTTACTGATACTTTTGCTGACAAAAATTGATAATAGGGTAGAGAAGCTTAGAATTAAGAACAAACCACTTGATGTAAATAACGACACCAAAGACAATAGTGATGCTCCTAATAACGCTTGGTAGCTTCTTGAAATCAAATCTGACGCTGCAATAATTTCACTAAACATTTCAGAAGGTGTCAGCTCCTGGCCTGACGTGTAAAGCGCAATACGCAGTAATGACAAACCAATAAAAATAAGGACAGTACCTGACGTGTAATAAACTAACTGGTAACTACCAGCCCCAAGACCCCATATACATGTCCCAGAGCACACTAAAATAGCGCCGTATGTAAATAGTTGGTTTATTTGAGCTATTTTAAATAGTTTGCTTGCTACAGCATTACCTACCAGAAGTGCAAAGGATGACACTATTGAAAAGTAGGCGAGTATATCTGAGTAGTTCGATATGAAAGACAGGTCTATCATAGACACAACGGACTCATAATTGTTGGTAATTATGAATGTTGAAAGAATTTGGTACGCAACCATTGTTGTCAGTATAAATAACCTGAACATTAAAATATTACGCTGAGTTTTATCTTTAAATAGAAATTTAACGCCTTTATAGCTACTGTTGCTGCTTGTTTTTTTGCCCCAATCATTGATAAAAAGTAAAGTTACTGCAGAAAGAAAGAAGCATATAGCCTCTATACCAAACAAAATTTCTATAGATAGCAGTTTAATAATTATTGCTGCGATAAAAGGCGCCAGTAAACTAAAGATAACAAATATAGATTGTTGTTTGGATATGAACTGCACCCTTTCTTCTGATACCAATAATTCTTGATATGCACTTCCTCTAATGGCGCTATTTAGACCAGAACAAAATGACAAGATAAGCGTAATGACAACAACTTGGTATATATTTGTACAAAGAATGGCTGATAAAATTGTAATAACTCGAAGTACATCTAGCGTTATGCACAAAACTTTATTAGTTAAAAAACCAATCAACTTAGGCAAAAAAACAAAAACAAGCATACTAGAGAGAAGACGAATAGATATAATCAACGTCGTTTGTGATGCTGAGCTTGTAATCGCATAGGCCAAGCTGAGTATGCCTATATCACTAATAGTGGCACCAAATACAGATAAGGTATCTGATGCCAATAGCTTGTTTTTACTTTCCATACTTTTATCTTACTGGCCTAAGTATTGAAATTTCGCCAACCTCAATCAAGTGTGAGCAGTGGTTGCATACATGCTTATATTTACGCTGATCGACATCTTCTCCATACGCATGCGTGTAGGTAATATTGCAGTTTTCACATGTATCGAATCTGGGTTGTTTGATTGCATAGTTATCGGTCAGTCTTTCAAGAGATTCGAACATATTGAAACCTAGACCAGGCCATACAGACGATAATAAATCGGTCATGAAGTAATTGATATCTCTATTATGATCGCCTCTGTCATAATCTGTAGGTGACCCCTGTTTAGAGTGTGTCTCTGGTGCCACGAAGTTCAAGTAAAGCGTTAACTCTTTCTTGGTAATTGTCCATAAAGGGGACACATGCGTAAACTCTCCCCAAGTCCTTATTGGAGCAGTCTCGCCAATTAAAGTGCCTAGTGTATATGAGCGAAATACACTAGCAAGAAGATCCTCAAAGTGGTAACCAAATGAAATATTGAATACGCCTCGCTCTCTAGCGAATCGTTCAATACAGGAGCGCATAACATGATGCCAGAGTGTTATAGAGTGACCTCGCCCTTCGGTGGTTAATACTTTTTCTATTGCAGTTCCAAAGCCGTTCTTGAACCGCATTGTCTCATTAACATATTCCAATGGAAGTATTGTGTAGTCAGTTACATCAAGATTCGTGATCGCTTCTTTTGCCCTCTTCATGTCCTCTGGTGCAGCTACTGTTTCAGCGACAGTGACGCCGATAATGTGATGTTTTGGAAGCCTGTCTTTGTTTATACGGAGAAGGTATAACAAAGCTAGACTATCCCTGCCACCAGATAGCGCTAGAACAATACTCCCTCCCTCTTTAATGAGAGATTTATCCATTACTCCTTGAACAAACATATCGTTGACATATTGAATAAATTCTTCTTTATTGAATTGGGTTTCTTTAAGATCGCAGATGCCGGAATCATTGAACCAAAGTACATTTTTGGTGTACACGGATTCCGAATTTTCTGGAGTTGCTTCAACGCTTCCATCCTCCCAAAGCCTGAGGGTTCGACAATATTCTGGAAGCTGATAAGCCCTCACCATATCAAGCACTACTTCTTCTGATTGTTTGATGATATATGTTTGATCATCAATAATTTCATTGTTAACGTAACAGATTATTGAGTCCCTAGGGATGTACTTTTGTTTTAAAAATTGTCTTAACGGGGTGCCGGCAACCGCATTAAGAGCATGTACCTGATCAAGTCTATCTTTTAGTAACACTTTAACTGGATTCATGTTTTTTCATTCTTTTCATTGAGAAGCCTGCTCAAATAACTGCCAAGAAATCTATTAGATAGATATATCAACCTTTTATATTGATGGTACTTTTGTTTCTATAAATAGAGTGTATTTGCAGCAAGTACACTCTAAAATACCGATCAATTTTTAGATAATAAGCATGTCATTGTATCTAAATACCAATTATTTTGTTCGCAATATATCGCAACTGCGCTCCTGAATCATAAGTGAAAAATATTAAATGTGAGCGTTTCCATCACTAATGCTCATTAGTAGTTTCGCATCGCGTTTAATTCTACCTTGAATCATCTTGTTAATTGAGCTGAAACACACTTCATTTGGAGTGGCTTTAAAAAGTTTGATTGGTTGCGGATTACGAGAAAATATAGGCTGATGAAGTTTTTGAGCTGTAGATTGCATTTATTAATCCTACGCATTTATTAATCTAACGACATGTTAGAACGTTTAGTTTCTAGTTCAATATCTCCTGTAATTCAATAAAATCAAAAAAAAAAGACAAATAAGAGGCATGACCGGCAGTTGGGGCATGCAGCCAGATCGCTCGCAATGGCTTGATATTGCTAGACTGACACAGGCGGAAAGCGATAAGACGGAAGCGGCAAGCAGGGTTCTGCGAAACATTGTTATTTACCTTATTTATTCGCAAAGACGACATCTGACCAACACAACTCAAGGCAAGCGGCTTCAGCCGCGCGCCGAAGGCGCGTCGGCTGGAAGCCTGTCTTTGGGGTGCCAGGGATGCCGGGCGGGTGGGGAGTAGCCATGGACAGCCCGGCACCAGACTAAAGACCTGAAACTATTAAAGTCACATTGTGACTATAAAAAATAAAACGACACCGACAGACTTGTTTGTGAAAATAATTACATACAAATGTAAAGAGACACAAAAAGCAAACAGCCTTACTCCCATCTGCAATAAGCCTGATACCTACAAACCAAAACATTATAATTTGGATAACCAAAAATACTATAATTGGTAGTGCAATTTCACAGCAATTCCCGCTTAATTGATTCCGATCAATAGTACCAAGGGATTAAGGCTGACTCGACAATCAGGAAATTGTAAACTTTCAACAAGATTATTCCAGATTTTATGTGTGTTGTTATTTTACTATGCCGCCATCCAATCGAAAGACTGTTGCTGAAAAACTGATCACCATTGTCTCTAAAGAAGCTTCGAAAATTCCTGATTTTCGCAAAAGAATCAATGAGGATTCAATTCCACTTCATGACGCCATCATGAGCGGTCTTGCCGTCATGCACTTGAAGTATCCGTCACTGCTTCAGTTTGACCGTGATTCTGTAAAAAAACCGGATAAGTTACGTAACCTGAAATCGTTATACAGAGTTGGACAAGTCCCTTGTGACACCTACCTTCGGGAGATGCTTGACCCCATTGAAACTCGCTATTTCCGCAAGTTCTTTACCCGGCTGTTTGCTTTTGTGCAACGCTCCGGGCGCCTCAGGCAGTTCGAATATTTTGACGAAGGCTATCTCGCGCCAATTGATGGAACTGGACATTTCAGCTCAGGTAAAATTGACTGCCCGGAATGCTGCGTAAAAAAGCCAGGTAGCAAGAATCCTCAGTACTATCACCAGCTATTAGCTTGCTGTCTGGTAAAGCCGGGCAAAAAGGAAGTACTCCCTTTAATGCCGGAACCCATTATTCAGCAGGTGGATGCCTCAAAGAATGACTGTGAAAAAAAGGCGTTGAAACGACTTCTGTCAAACATATCCAGAGAGCACCCACACCTTAAGCTGGTTCTGAACTTCGACGATCTTTACTCCGACGGCCCGACCATCAAGCTGGTGAAATCCCACGGATACAGCTTCATCATGGTGGCAAAGGACACTTCGCATACGTCGCTTTATGAATCGGTTGACGAACTGGATAAGGCTGACAAAGTGAAACGCTATCAGTTTACCGATGAAAAGGGTCATAAGCATTGGTTCCGGTTCGTGAACAACGTCTCCATCAACAAGTCTCATAAAAAGACACTGATCAACTACCTCGAATACGTCGAAACTGATCCGAAAGGCAAAAAATACGTCAACACATGGATAACCGATATTCAACTCACTCAGGAGAATGTGGCGAAAGTCATGCGAGGAGGCCGCGCTAAGTGGAAAATTGAGAACGAAACCTTTAACACGCTAATAACACAGGGCTACCACCTCGAACACAATTACGGGCACGGAAAGCAACATCTGGCGACCAATCTGGCCTGCCTGACGTTCAGCGCCTTCCTCATCGACCAGATAGAGCAGCTGGCTTGCAAGTTCTTCCAGCAGGCTCTTGAAGCAAAGAAGTCCAAAAAAGCGCTATGGCATGCGATCAGGGGATTATTTGACTGGTTCACCATCGAAAACTGGGAAGACGTGTTTGCAGCGATTACTGAAGGCAGGAGTGCCAGCTTAAAGCACCTGGTAGTTGATACCACGTAGCAAAGATACTGGTGGCCCTGATTTCCTGTGTTTAGAACTTGCTGACAGATTGGCTGATTAAGCAGTCGGGTGTTGTTCGGCCCGAATAAATGGCATCAAAATAATCTATTGGATCGAACATTTATTAATGGTCAGCGGGAATTGCTGGCAATTTCACAAACATGAGGTAAGCATGAAAGTTGCACTCACCAGCCCGACCACGGGCGAAGTCCATACCCTGGGCGCTACCATCCATAACCGTGTGGGCTTTAGCCTGAAAGGCCATCTCTACCTGACCGTAGAGACCCGCCCTGACTTCAATGGCACTGACTTAAGCCGCTTTTCGTTGGTATACCTTGAGTCTACGAGCCTGCGATCTTGGATGCTGGAGTCTTTTATAAGGCTTTGGTCGTCTTTTTACCGCTCTGGGCTCACTTCGACCTGGCCGATTCCTTACAACATGCTCTGATGCGATCTGCACCATGTGCTTTACCATCTTTGATAACAAGGCTGTCTCTGCCTGTAGCAGGAGAACGTGGAACTCCTGAAGGGTTTCCTGTGCTGCTTTGAAGCTGATCTCCCTGGGCTGGTTCTTCAACTCTGTCGCTGCGCGTGCCATTAATGCACGTATCAGGTTGTAAACCAGCAGGTGTACGGTGATTTCTTTTCTGACCATCTCTGGTGTTTTGCAACGTAGTACATCCATCTTCATGAGGCTTTTGATGGATCTCAAATCCAGTTCAACATGCCAGCGCGCCAGATAAAGGCTAATGATTTCTGATCGTGGATACTTTTCTGCATCCAGCAGCGTAGTGACGATTATACGTTTTTTATTCTTGACCACCCTGATTGTCAGCTCACCAGGCACCCACCGATCATAGTACTCACGGCTCATCCACTCTGGCCGGGGCGGTTTTGTCAGGCGGATCAGTCCGTCTTTTTTCCCCAGCTTCTGGTCGCATTGCCTGAAGTCTACATGTCGGGCTCCATTTTTCTCACAGACCGCATCAATGCCCTCTATCTGAAGAAATGCGAGCAGAAAATAATTTTCAAAGATGGCATCACCCAGAAAAATATCTCCGGCTTTAAGCTGCCCCACAAGCTGTCTGAGCAGGGCGTTTTCGCCAGTTTGTTTGCCTTTGTAAGAGGCAATAGCGTAGCCCAGTACGGCACCACTGCCTGATGTCGTGAGGACTTCGATTCTCAGGAGCGGATTTCCAACCCCTTTTTTTGCGAACCGTGTTGAGGGTACGCTTCCTGGTTTTCATCCGTGTCAGGCATGGAGAGTGTCGAGCCATCGGCGATGACGACTCGACGATTAAACCAGAGCCACGATTCAGGGCTGGCACTGTCCAGGTTCTGACCGGACTCGGTTAAGAGCGTCATAAGACTCTCTTCGGTGAGACGCTGTCTGGCTTTGCAGTAACCACTGTTGCTCGTTTTATTGGGTTCGCGCTCCATGGCTATCTGGTCTCTTGCATCAGCAATCAGGGCGTGACGGCAGGACTTATTCTCACTGGCTACCTGGTGCATAAACAGGCTGAGGGTCTTTAGTGGCGGGAAGTCTCTGACTCTGCCGCCTGTGTACTGTGACTGAAAAATATCAAGGTTCTCTTTGGTGAGTATGTCAGAGAGCTTGTCGCAGCCAGTCAGTGCGTATTGTCTGAGGAATTCGTCAGCGAGGCTGAGATATTCTGAGCTAAACTTGGTCATGGCTTGCTCGGGGAGGGTTGAAATTCATATGACTTTTATAGTTGTTTTTCTTCTTGAGCAAGCCTTGGTATTTCAGGGAGGAAGGCTTAAGTCAGTGCCATTGATATAGGCTCTGCATTATAGCCTTCAGATACATAAACCTCTGATACAGGACATTCAGGGTATACCCATTGGGACCAGTTCTTGATGAGCCAGTTCTTCTCGATAGAGTGCCTGTAAAGGTCACCTTTAGTTGATGATTCTTTTGGTAGTAACACTAGAATCAAGCCTGCCTTATACCCAGAGCTAACCATTAAGCCTTGTCCTCTGTCTGTTATAGCGGGGTCATAAACCATAAAGTCGACCAAATTTTCATAAGGATATTTTCCCGGTAGCCTGAAAACAGTGCCATGTGGAAACCAGTCCATATTGCAATCAACAAGTTTTATCCATTCCATTACTTAACCCCTGAATCCGTGAGTTTACCATCACTAAATCCACTAAAAACTCAGTCGTACCAGTACCTGTAGGCTAATATTTGCTCATCCCTATTTTCACCTTATAAGTGCATTTTTGTGGAACTTAAATTTGAGCAATCTGACACTGAGTTTTATACGCCGGCAGCCGGTCTCTGTTTTGTCGGTCATGCCCTGAACCAGAAAACATCTCTAAGGAAATCGCTGCGCTCTATCAAGAAACGTCACGGCATTCCTAATATTGATCTGGTGCGGGCTTTTGTCGGCTTATTGGCTTTGGGTAAAACTGATTTTGATGCTATTGATAACTATCGCCATGATGACTGGTTCAAGCGCAGTATGGACATTAAACAAATGCCTTCCGCCAGTCGCTTGCGCCAGCGGTTTAATGAAGATGCCACTCAGTTGATCCCCTTAATTGAAGAAGCCCTCCCCGAGCTATTGGTCGAATTGGATGCACCGATCTCTCCACTTTCAAAAGAACTCGATCACCTTCAGCACATTCCGCTGGATATAGACGTTACTCCGCAGGATAACAGCAAAACTCAAAAAGAAGGTGTGCAATGGACCTACAAGCACTTTCATGGCTTTACCCCCATTATGTCTTATGTGGGAACCGAGGGATGGTGTCTAGGCGCTGAACTACGTCCTGGTTCACAACACTCACAAAACGACTTCGTACCCTTCTTGAATACCGTATTACACAGACTTCGTCGTGTTACTCAAGCTCCGGTATTGCTGCGACTCGACAGTGGCCATGATGCAGNCTCACTGGCTACCTGGTGCATAAACAGGCTGAGGGTCTTTAGTGGCGGGAAGTCTCTGACTCTGCCGCCTGTGTACTGTGACTGAAAAATATCAAGGTTCTCTTTGGTGAGTATGTCAGAGAGCTTGTCGCAGCCAGTCAGTGCGTATTGTCTGAGGAATTCGTCAGCGAGGCTGAGATATTCTGAGCTAAACTTGGTCATGGCTTGCTCGGGGAGGGTTGAAATTCATATGACTTTTATAGTTGTTTTTCTTCTTGAGCAAGCCTTGGTATTTCAGGGAGGAAGGCTTAAGTCAGTGCCATTGGTTCATACTCCTACTCTTCCAGCTCCAGCTCCAGCTCCAGCTCCAGATTCAGATTCAGGTATTTAACCCATAAGATAAGAGCGAATCGCGCCACACGAGCGGCACAATTATGGCGCAATTAGATAAAATGCGCCATAATTGTGCCAAAGGGCTTCAGAATTGCGCCACATCCATGAATACTCTCTCTGATTTATACCAAGCTATTGTTCAAGCCAACAAGCCAGTCTCTATTTCTGAACTGCTAGCCGCTCATCCAAACCTTACCCGCCGTACAACCCAGCGTTGGTTAAACAACTTACTGGCCGACAATAAGATCGCTGCTGTTGGTGAGGGGCGCGGCAGGCGATATCAGGCATTGAGCTTGTCCCAGGCAAGCCAGAATGATTATCAGCCTGAGGATTTTCCTGCATTTATTCCACTGTCGGCAGACAGTAAAGATATTCTGGCGTATATAGAGCAACCAGTAGAGTCCAGACACCCCGTCGGCTATCAGCGAGAATTTCTGGATGCCTACCAGCCCAACGAAACCTATTACTTATCAGCCCCCATTCGCCAGCAGCTCTGGCGCATGGGTGACACCAAACAGACATCGCAACCCGCTGGCACTTATGGCCGTGCAATCCTGGATCGCTTTCTGATTGACTTATCTTGGGCATCCAGTCATCTGGAAGGCAATACCTACAGCCGCCTTGATACTGTCCGACTTATTGAGGAAGGGCATGCTGCGGAAGGTAAGGCCGCTATCGAAACTCAGATGATTCTGAATCATAAGTCTGCCATAGAGTTGCTGGTTGATAATGCTGAAACCGCATCATACAACCGCTTTACCCTGCTTAACCTTCACAGTTTACTGTCCGAAAACCTGTTGCCGAATCCTGCCGATGAAGGCCGGATTCGACAGCATCAGGTAGAAATCGGGAAAAGTGTTTTCAGGCCACTGGCAGGCGAAGTGCTTATCAGTGAGTTACTCGATATTCTGTTGCAAAAAGCCAGTCGGATTGAAGACCCGTTTGAACAGTCTTTCTTTATGATGGTCCACCTGCCCTATCTGCAACCCTTTGCTGATGTGAACAAACGGACTTCACGTCTGGCAGCCAACCTGCCATTAATCCGGACGAACCTCTGCCCTCTTACTTTTCTGGATGTCCCGGAACAAGCCTATAGCCGTGCGACGCTGGGTGTTTATGAAATGACCCGGATTGAATTATTACGTGATCTCTATCTGTGGGCTTATGAACGCTCAACGCAGGAATACCTGGCCATCAAGCAACAGCTGGCTGAGCCTGACCCATTACGGCTCCAACACCGAAACCTGATTAAAAAAATGGTCAATGAAATTGTTCTCAGTCCGGATTCTGACCCTATCGATCTGATTGAAGCCCTGCTACCAGAAGATATTCAGGAAACCTCACGCTCAGATTTGTCATCGCTGATTATTGAAGAGTTACGCCGTTTACACGAAGGTGTATTGGCCCGTTATGGCTTAAGACCGTCCCAGTTTAAACACTGGCAGGAAGTACAAAAGGGACGTTAAAAAGGTGCAAAACGTACCAAAACCGTTACAGTAACCCCATTGGATTATGATGAGATGACAAGCCAATGGCAGCAAACTACGGCCAGACTTGGTGGGGCAAGCAATGGCTCGAAGCCTTTAACGGCATTGACTATAGCAACCGCCTGCCCCGTGGGCGTCGCTACGCCGGTAACGGTTCGGTATCGGATATTGAGCTTAAAGGCACTTCGACCCATGCGAATGTTCAGGGAAGACGACCCAGACCGTACAAGGTAAAGGTACATCTGCCCGGTTTTACCGTTAAGCAGCAACAGAGTATTTTAACGGCTGTCAGCCAGAGTCCGGCTCTGCTCGCGAAATTGCTGAACCGGCAGCTGCCGGTGCAGATGTTGCAACTGATGGAACAGCAAAAAATCCTTCTGTTCCCAAAAGACTGGGATGATATGGAAGCAAGTTGTTCCTGTCCTGACTGGGCGATGCCCTGCAAACATATTGCCGCCGTCATCTACCTGATCGCCAGTGAGATAGATAAAGACCCGTTTATGGTGTTCCGGCTCCATGGTATGGATTTGCCCGGAGCCATTGAAAAACAGACGGGCATGTCTCTGGCAAAAGCCGATACACCGCCACAGGTGATGTCCTTCTGGCAACGCAAGCTAATGGTTGAAGACTGGCAGGTACCTCAAACCCCTACCTTTGAATCGCTGGATCTCAGCACCATTGATCCTCTGGGAGACAGGATTCAGGGCATACTCACACCAAAACCTTTGTTTTATGACAAAGAGTTCAAAACGGTATTGGCTGACTTTTATAAACGCAGCTCCCGTTATGTCAGCCAGTATGAAAAACAGCAGGTCACAGAAAACACCTTGGACATTGATATTGCCGACTTCACACTGACTCAAATGGTGGTCGACAAGAACGGTCGTTTTCACTCAGTCCGAAGCACGGATAATGAACAGGCTTTGCATGAACCGGATGAGTGGATCAGTCTGCTGAGTTCATTACGCAATACCTACAGCCCTGAGCGTAGCCGGTATTTCCATACAGCCCTGCTCTGGCAATGGCTCTATCGTTTGTGCGTCAAGCTGGTACAGCAACAGGCCTGTATTCCGGCAGTTTTTATGCAACAGGACGACTGGACGCTGATACAGTGGCAACCGGCAATGCTCAGTGAGCCGGTGAAATGCCAGCTACAGATATTCTATGACCTGTGTCCGCCAGACTTTGTGGTATTGGAAACCACGCCGAAAAACCGCAAAAAGCCTCAGCTGCATTATGCAGACAGCAAAACCCAGATTCACCTGGCCATCAATGCCATTATCAGCTTCTTTATGGAACACACCATGGAAGCAGCCCCCGCTAAATACTGGGAAGAAGATATCTGCCGTTTGTTTTTTGCCGGATCACCCTGCCTGTTTAAACAGTTTGAAACCATTGCTTACCCCAAAGTCATTCGTAACTGGCTGAATCGGTTATCGCTGGGAGAGCGGGAGCACCGTCTGCATCTTCTGGTTGAAGAGGTAGATATTCCCGAAGAAGACGATCAGATGACTGATCAGTTGTCCGTGGATATTCGGGTCGAGCAGAAGCAAACCATGTTGTCGCTGCCGGAACTGTTTAAGGACGGTTCATTATCTGAAACCAAAGTCAGCGTGCTGACCGACCTGGCATTGCTGGCTGATTATATGCCCACCATTGAACAGCTTTACCAGACCCAAAAGAAACACCGCCCGTTGCATTACACGTTACAGGCATTCACGCCCATATTCCGGGAAATCCTCCCTGCCCTGCAAATGCTGGGTATCCAGCTGGTATTGCCTAAACGATTACGAAAACTGGTGTACCCGCAGCTGAGTTTGTCATTGTCAAAAAGTGGCAACGAGAGCGAGGTCAGTTATATGAACCTTGACCAACTCCTGCAGTTTAACTGGCAGGTGGCTCTGGGCGACCAGCGTATTCCGGTCAATGAGTTCAACCAGTTGCTTCAGGGCGCAGACGGTCTGGTGAAAATGCTGGATCAGTACGTCATGCTTGATGACAGCAAGTTGCAGCAACTGCTTAAAAAACTGGCGAATTTACCGGAAACCCTGTCACGTATTGACCTGTTAAAAGCCGGTCTGTCCGGTGAACTGGATGGTGCCAAAGTGGACTTAGGCGACAGTGCCCGACAACTGTTTGAAGAGCTGTTAAAAGGTGAACCCGCACCACTGCCTGCAAACTTGAATGCGGAGCTACGTCCCTATCAGCAACGGGGTTACGAGTGGATGGCACAGAATGCCCGTATCGGCTTTGGATCGTTGCTGGCGGACGATATGGGTCTGGGTAAAACCCTGCAGGTGATTACCCTGCTGTTGCATCAGAAAGAAAACCGCCAGCTTGATCAACAAAAAGCCCTGGTCGTTGCTCCTACGTCCCTGCTGACCAACTGGCGCAAGGAGATCGAACGTTTTGCCCCGGATTTGAGAGTACAGGTCTATCACGGCAGCAAGCGACAGTTAAAGATCAGTGACCATGACGTTATCCTCACCAGTTACGGTCTTGCCCGAACCGACAGCACTACTCTGGGCAAACCCCGCTGGCGCACACTGGTGATTGATGAAGCCCAGAACATTAAAAACCCTGGTACCCAGCAGACCAAAGCCATCAAAAAGCTCAAATCCGATATTCGTATTGGCATGAGCGGCACGCCCGTTGAAAACCGTCTGCGGGAATACTGGAGCGTGTTCGATTTCACCAATAAAGGTTATCTCGGCACCCAGAAGAAATTTCAGGAAGAGCTAGCCACACCCATTGAAAAAGACCGTGACCAGAACTGTCTGGACCGGTTCCGCAAACTCACCAGCCCGTTTATTCTCAGACGACTGAAAACCGATAAAACCATCATCAGCGACCTGCCGGATAAAGTGGAAAGCAACCGTTTCTGCAACCTGAGCAAACAGCAGGCATCGCTTTATCAGAGTACGGTCAATACCATCATGGAAGACCTGAACTCCAGTGAAGAAGGCATTGAACGCAAAGGCATTATTTTCAAACTGCTCAATGCGTTGAAGCAGATATGTAATGCTCCGGCGCAGTTCCTGAACCACGACCAGATGAGTGTGGAAGAATCCGGCAAACTGGCGCTGTTTATGGAGCTGATGCGTGAGGCGATGGATGCCGACGAGAAAGTGCTGATCTTCACCCAGTACACGACTATGGGGGGGTTATTAACCAACACGTTGCAACAGGAAATGTCACTGGATGTCCCTTTCCTGCATGGTGGCCTGTCCCGTAAGAAACGGGATGACATCGTCGAAGACTTCCAGAATAACGGCCGCACCCGCGCCATGATCCTGTCCCTGAAAGCCGGTGGCACCGGCTTAAACCTCACTGCGGCCAGTCAGGTTATTCACTACGACCTCTGGTGGAACCCGGCGGTGGAAGCTCAGGCAACAGACCGGGCTTATCGCATCGGCCAGAAACGCAATGTCCAGGTACATCGCCTGATTACTGAAAACACCTTTGAGGAAAAGATTGATGCCATGATTCAGGGCAAGAAAGAGCTGGCTGACCTGACGGTTGCAAGCGGCGAGCAATGGATTACCGAGTTGTCGGATCAGGAAATCAGAGAACTGGTTTCTTTGTAATAAAAGCAAAGTAAGAAAAACCCAATGAATACCCAAAAGAGACAACGGCCTGTTATCAAAGATGACCTGCCAGAACACGAACACACTCCATTCCAGCGTTGGCTGCGAGGTCAGACTGTCCCCATCAACGAAGATAAATCTGTTGGCTTTTATTGGCATGATTACCAACGATGGAAAGCAGGTTTGCCCATAGTGGATTGAGGGCCCATATCTTCACGACATAAGCCCAACAGACTTTGAGTAATGGGAATTAACAAGAGGTATACTGATAAGACACCTATAAGTGACTTTTGCGTACACTTGACAAGTTTTGGTATCATGTATACATATAAGACATCAATATATGTTTTTTGTGTATACTTATTACGTATGAACCAATCATTAGCCATTGAGCGTCTGTCTGCTCTCGATCAGCAGGGGCGCTATGTTTTCGCCTATCAGGATATTGCCAAAGTCTTTCCTGAAGACAGTACAAGAACCTTAAAGGCCGGACTAAACCGACTGGTCAAGCAGGGCTTCCTGATCAGGGCCATCAAAGGCATCTATGTCTTTGCCCTTTCGCAACAAAAAGGCAAAGACACATTGGAGCTCATCGCCAAAACCATGCGTCGAGGTGAGTACAACTATCTGAGTCTCGAGTCCGCTCTTTCAGAGTATGGAGTTATCTCACAGATTCCTATCGATCGGTTGACAGTGATGACCACCGGGCGCAAGGGGGAATACGCAACACCCTTTGGAACTATTGAGTTCACCCATACCAAACGTCCGATATCTCAGATTATTGACAGCATTCATTCCATCGGACGTCCCTTACGTCTGGCAACAAAAGAGACTGCCTGGCGAGATTTAAAGCGTGTTGGCAGAAACACACACCTTGTTGATGAGCAGGTGGTTTATGAAGATTAATCCAGCAGATTTTAATTATCTTGTTGAACAGGCATTAACCAGTAGCCATGTCGCCAGCATGCGTCCGGTCATTGAAAAAGAGTTATTGCATTACGATATTCTGTTTTGCCTGGACCAGACTGGAGTACTGGATGAACTGGTATTTCAGGGCGGCACCGCCCTGAGGTTATGTTATGGTGGTAATCGGTTCAGCGAAGATCTGGATTTTGCGGGCGGTACTGATTTTTCTTCAGTAAAACTGAAAACCATTAAACAGTGCATTGAGGACTATATCGGCAAACGAGATGGGCTGGAAGTCTCCGTAAAAGAGCCAGGCCTGTTAAAACAGGAGCCTGAGTACGCAGAGCTTAAGATTGATAAATGGCAGATTTCCATTATTACCGCACCTGATCGAAAAGATATTCCCAGGCAACGAGTCAAGATCGAAGTAGCCAATATTCCTGCCTATACCCGAAGCACCCTGCCCCTTTTAAAAAATTATGATTTTTTGCCGGACGGGTATGAGGATACACTCGTCTATGTTGAAACGCTCAATGAAGTCATGGCAGATAAACTGGTTTCCCTGCCCGCGACACAACGCTATGTACGTTACCGTGATATTTGGGATCTGGTCTGGTTGCAACAGCAGGGAGCAGAGCTGGATTCATCCCTGGTGGCAAAAAAAATCAAAGATTATCGATTGAACGATTTTGAGCAGGCTCTGGAGCAAAGGCTAAGCTCGCTGGTCGGGGTTCTGGCTGAAGGCAAACTTCAGACTGAGATGAAGCGATTTCTCCCAACCGATGTATATGACCGTACATTGGGAAAAGAAAAGTTTTCAGGCTATCTCAGCAGCTCTCTCTCCAAACTGCTTGGTCAGTTAAAAACTGAACTTTATGGAAGCCCAGAAAGTAAGTCCAATTTTATGCTTTAAGTCACTTTCATTGTCAGATGAGCCAATTAATACTAGTATTTAGCTCATAATTTGAGCTGAATATCGATATTAATTGGCTCACTGATAGAATGAGGACTGCTAAGTGCATGAATATTCGTCCATAAAATGGATCTGGCAAGAGGATGACTGGCCGGATTTCCATTGGCAGGAATAAGCCGTTCTTCCTTTACTCAGAAGTACCCGGTTAAGTCTGGGCATACTTCTGGGAAAAAGTAGCTCATGTGCAGATATCAGTGAAAACAGCTCCGTCTTGAACACCCTGCTGGAAAACAGCATTACTTCATCCGCTATTGAGGGTGAGCGCCTCAATGTTCAGTCAGTTCGCTCATCTCTCGCAAAGCGTCTGGACTTATCGGGTTCAGATGAGGTGGCGTATCCTACTTCGGAAAGGACAGAAGGTCTGGCTGAAATGATGCTGGATGCCATCACAAACCTGGAAACCCCTCTTACTCTGGAGCGTGCCTGTCAATGGCATCAGTGGCTGTTTCCCAATGCCGGCTTTTCTCTTCATTCCATTCAAACCGGGCAATTGCGTGGAGATGAACCCATGCAAGTGGTTTCCGGACGAATCGACCGTCCTACGGTTCATTTTGAGGCACCACCAAGAAACAGGCTGGAACCGGAATTAAGCCGTTTTTTTGACTGGTTCAACCGTAGCAGGAACGATCCAAAATGCGATCCGTTGCTTCGTGCCGCGATCAGTCATTTCTGGTTTGTAACACTTCACCCTTTCGATGATGGTAATGCCCGCCTGACCAGAGCCATTACTGATCTTGCTTTGGCGCAAGCTGACGCCCAGAGTATCAGACTCTATGCCATGTCCAGTGTCATCCTGGAAAACCGCAAGGCGTACTATAACATTCTGGAAAAAAGCCAGCGCAGCGATACCGATATTACCGAGTGGCTGACCTGGTTTTTGCAGATGCTGGAAGAAACCATCCAAGTCTCTCTGACCAAAATCGACCGTACCCTCCAGAAAACCCGCTTCTGGCAACAGTTTCACAGTGCCGGATTATCTGATGAACAAATTAAGGTGCTTAATCGGTTGCTGGATGGTGGTGACAAAGGGTTTGAGTCAGGCATCAGCGCATCCCAGTATCAGAAAGTAGCCCGGGTGAGTAAAGCAACAGCGACACGGCATTTATCGGATTTATTAGATAAGGGGTGTATTGAGAAGCTTCCGGGCGGAGGACGAAGTACTCGCTATAAAATAGCCGGGAACCGTTAAAAACGTGCCAGAACTGTGCCAAACCACCTGACCCACCTATCCAGACCTACAGCCACGTAGAGGGTCATACCCTCTCCTAATGGTCTTAGCCCGCGTACTCTTCCCCCAGAGGCGCGGGCTTCTTTTTGGGGTCAGAAACCGTCCAGAAGTCTGGTTTACCTGACTTTCTCCCCCGTCATTACAAATACCTTTAACGTAACCTTATCACCCGTTTGAATGAGGCTTAGAGCCTCCTGCCTAGACTAATCAGTGTCATTATCCTCAGATTCAGCGAGACAGTTATGATAGATCGGGTTAGGAACCATCCAAAGCTGGTTACTTTTCAGATCCATAATCACACGTTTTTGTCGGCTAAAAAAACCTCGACCTATGTGTTGATCATAACCTGCCGACACCGTAAATATATTGTGGTAATTATGTCCTCCAAGCGTTGTATCTTGTTTCCCTTCGGACATGGTGTAGAGGGCTCCATTTTTATAGCCATTTTCAAAGAAACGTCCCAACACTCTCGAGCCTTTAATTTCGATGGCTGACGCTTTTTGCAGAATATCAATAAAGTTATGATTGATCTGAATGTCTTCAGGCTCCAATAATTCCAACTCCAGAATAAATGTGTGCCCTGCCAGTGTCACTTGCGTGCTGGGTAACGGTTTACTGGCAACACCTACTCCCTGAATAGCTGAGCGAACAGGAAAGGATTCCTTACTTTCATTAAACGTCCTCCAGACAGATAGTGTCTGATTCTCGTAATCGATATCCCAGATCAGCCCCATCAGATCTCTGGCTCCCAGGATTCCTGAGATTCCATAGTTTTCCTTATATCCTCCAAGGCCCTTGCTGGCAATCGGGTAGGAAGAACGGAGTGGCTTGGTGCCACCCAGGCGCATGGTTGCAGGTTTATAAAATGAAAGCTGGACAGGCCTTCCTTCAAAGTCTTTCACATCCACTTCATTAGGTTCTGATGAGAGTAAATTAATCACTTCACTTTCAGCAACCGTATAATATTCACCCGTATTAATCAGGAATGTGAAGGTATGCCCCTTAATCGTCAGATCGACACATGGATTATCACCACAGAAGGCCCTTTGATAAAGGGCACCTCCTGTCATTGCAGGCGTTTGGGATACCAAAGGGGAGGAAATAGCCAAGGACTCTGGCTCTGATGCCAGTGAAACCATACTGGTCGCCAGCAGAGCCGTGGCACACATAAATCGTCTCATATAAAAATTTAACATTGATACAGTCCAGACATGAGAAAGTCATAAATAGGACTGATAAGGATAGGTCGAAAAGATAAATACGAATTTATATATTTCCCGTTGTTAGCGATGCTAAAACACACCGTTAATCCATTAAGTTACTGTCTCGCCTCCTTGTTTCTATGGTGAAATCGGGACAGGCTCCCAGGAGGCTGACCGAGAATAGCGTCCGAGTATAAAATTCAGTAGAACGAGTCAGCTTTTTCACTGAATTTGTGCGAATAGTTGACCTATTTAAGCAAATTCAGTGGAAAAGATGGCCGTTCTTTCTGGATTTTAGGCCGGGCTGTCTATTCTCGGTCAGCCTCCTAGACATAAATCGACAATTTTGAAAAGTGGGAATGACTGCTGTCATGAAACAGAGCAACAAGCTTTTATCCAATCAAGATTACTCAGATTATGATTGCCCACTGTGCCATGCACCAACCAATATTTATGCCAGTGATAGGCGAAGAGAGTACTTTCAATGCTCTCAGTGTGCGCTTGTTTTTGCTGATCCATCTGGATGGCCAAGTCCTGAGCTGGAGCGTTCAGAATATGAACTTCATGAGAATGATGCATCGGATTCCGGTTATAGAACCTTTCTGTCAAGGATCTCTGCCCCTCTGCAGAAAGTACTTTCAACGAACGCAACAGGACTCGATTTTGGATGCGGTCCTGGCCCCACCCTCTCATTAATAATGGCCGAAGCGGGTTGGGAGATGGCTTTATACGATCCGTTTTTTCACCCAGACCTGAGTACTTTGGAAACGTCCTACGACTTCATTACTGCAACTGAAGTCATTGAACATATACATCATCCGGATGTTTGGTTACCCAAACTCTGGAATATGATCAAGCCCGGTGGAACGCTCGCATTCATGACCAAACTGGTCATCGACCAGACAGCATTCAAGGGGTGGCACTATAAAAATGACCCTACCCATGTTTGTTTCTACTCAGTTGAGACCTTTCAGTTTCTGGCAGACAAGTGGGGTGCTTTGCTCAGTTTTGAAGCGAAAGATGTCATCTTTTTCCACAAACCAGTGCATTAAATAGTGGTAATGCTTCAGTTTCAGGGACTGAATCAAGTAAAATGTCCCAGCTTTGTGCAGGTGTAAAGCCACTCAAGAATAAAGCACTACTATAGTGCAGCAAACACCATGAGAGATTTTAATAATTTTTCGTCGCCCTCAAAGAGGAAAAATTATTCATGGTAAAAAGAGGAGAGAAACACATGAAAATGATTTCCGCCATTATCAAGCCTTTTAAGCTGGATGACGTACGCAATGCTCTCAGTGAAGTCGGTATAGATGGTATGACCGTGACTGAAGTTAAGGGGTTTGGTCGCCAGAAAGGTCACACTGAGCTTTATCGCGGTGCAGAGTATGTGGTGGACTTTCTGCCCAAGGTTAAACTCGAGCTGGCTGTTTCTGATGATCTGGTTGAACGCGCTATTGAAGCCATCATTAATGCTGCGAACACAGGCAAGATTGGTGACGGAAAAGTCTTTGTCAGCCCTCTCGAGCAGGTTATTCGTATTCGTACGGGGGAAACCGGCATAGACGCCATTTAATCCCACCAAATTTGTCGCCATTAAAAAAGAATAAGTTCGGAAAGAACAATGAACACCCTTAATAAGATATTTCTCTGCCTGGCTGCTGCTATTTTGCCAGCAGTCGCCATGGCTGGTGAGCCCGATTCTGGCCACACGGCCTGGATGCTGACCGCCACAGCCTTAGGATTTGTCCCAAAATAACTTCTCGATTTTCACCCGGACTCCGTTCGCCCTGAGCCTGTCGGCTATGTCCGACAGGCTCCTGGTAAAAACTGCAAGATATAACGGGCTGGCTTAATGACTTGTTCTTCGAACGTGCCATGCACTTTACAGACAAACAACGACTGTTGAATAGAAGGTCAGAATCCAGTGGTTTTCCATCCTGTTCCATGTAAAATGGTGAGTGTGATCATGCAATTCACACAGGATCAATAATAAAAATGTTTCGGATAGCCATTGACGGCAAAAGTGATATAGGCCGTATAAGGGAAGAGAACGAAGATTCATTATACTGGCAGACCAGTAATGAAGACGCCTTCTCGCTGATTGTCGTTGCCGACGGCATGGGAGGCTATCACGGTGGAGCCAGAGCCAGCCAATTGGCCGTTGAAATCATCTCCCAGCGATTAAAATCTATTCAGTCCAGTACCTTTTCTTCTTGCACTCCCCAGCAACAACCCATGATTCTCAAGTCTGAAATTTTTCAGGCTATTACAGAAGCCAACCAGCGTATTCTCGAAGAAAAAGTAGCCAATCCTCAGTTACAACAAATGGGCACAACCATTGTGGTGGCTGTTATCTGGCAGAACAAACTGGTGGTTACCAATATCGGTGATTCCAGAGCTTATCTCTGGGACAGCCGTTATGGCCTGAAGCAACTGACCCGGGATCACTCAGTTGTTCAGAATATGATAGACAGTGGCGCACTCTCTGAAGAAGATGCCCGAACCAGCAACGTCAGAAACCAGCTAACCCAGGCACTGGGTATTGGTCCCAAAATTGACCCAAGAATTGCCGAGTTTGATCTAACCGGCGACAGTATTCTTTTATTATGCAGTGATGGTTTGACTGAATACTTTGATAACGATGAGATCGAGTATGTTCTCTCTACACACCGCCCGGCATTGGAATGCTGCTACCGTTTTATTGAAGAAGCCAACCGATTAGGTGGCAAAGATAATATTACGGTTGCGATTGCTGATTGCTGTCAGGTCGGTCAGGATATGAATATTGAACCTCAAGGTGACAAAACAGTCCCCTACTCTGCCTGACTCTCATTCTGAAACTGCCGCCTGATTGATCAGGGAAGAATAACAAGCGGCACAGGTCAGTTATCAATAAAGTAAATTTAAAGACTTATCTCTTTTTTGTCCCATCCATCTAATACCTCATAGATAACACTCTGAATATCTCGAAATCATCTTTTTAACTTCCTACTCACTCTCTGATAATAATTTGTACTTAATGATACTGTCACAACCGGAGAGCACTATGAACACATCACCTCTTTCCCTGGTCGGTCATGTCGGCTTTTTCTCAAAAGAGTTTAACGATCAGAACCACGAAAAAACTCGCGGTCACTCATCTTCTTCAAATAGCCCTGCCCATCGAAGGAAACAGGCACTGAATCAACTCTGCAATAAGAAAGAGTTATTCTAAAAGTCCCCAAGAATATCCGACCATTGAACAACCACTATCGTACAAGTCAGGGTGCCCTCACTCTCTGGCAAAACACTTGCCAGCAACTTGGATGGGTCAGTCGTTGTCGTGATGCAGGGCAATGCTCAATTGTGGAACTCACCGACCCGGAATCAGGCTTATCAGTCAGAGGCAGCGGTAAAGGCATTTCTAAAGAACAGGCAAGGGTCAGTGCATCTTATGAAGCGTTTGAGTTGTTAATGTGCCAACGTCAAAGCCTTGAGCCTCACCACCAACTTCAATCATTATCCCTTCAAAATTTAAAAAGTATTCAAGCCAGACTGCTTGGATCACCTCAACGGTTTTGTTCTGAGTTTCTGGACAGTAATAACCCCTTCTATTCAAAGCCCCTTCCATTCTTGCCTTTCGAAAATGGGCATAACGGACAGACTGAAACAGCCTTCATGCCCATGGCCGCAGCAGAGTGGAGTTATTCATCTCACTGTTCCTCCACTATGAATGACTTCTACGCTAATTATCTGTTTATGGCGACAACCAGCGGGGTAGCCAGTGGCCTGAATTATAATGACGCTTGGATTCATGGCATTACTGAACTGATTGAAAGAGATGCTCTGGCTGGATTTATGATTCGACACTGTTTGAATCAGGCGCCAGCATCACCATTACTCACCACAACTTTGCCAGAGCAAGCCAGGCAGATAAAAGCTCGCATTGAACGTAACCATGGCTGCCATATTGCAAGCTTCAGTATGCCAAACCGATTTAATATTCCAGCTTATATCAGCGTTGCCAACAAACAAACGAGGCCACGAATTTCAGGAAAAGGTGCAAATATCAGCGAAGAGCATGCATTACTTCGATCATTACTCGAAACAGAAGAAATGCTGGAATACTTTCTTATCTACGGTCAGGAAGAGCATCAAAAGTATGACAATGCCTGTAAACAACTCGAAGAATGGCCTGCATTAAAATCTTGTATAGACATCGATTTCAAATCGACAGAAGAAAGTGAAAGTTTTCATGGTCAAGGGAGCAATGAGTCCCCTTATAGTCTGCGCACATTGAACATTTTGAAAGAATCTTTAGAAAAGCAGAACATTAAAGTCTGGGTTCATGTTGTCCGCAAGGAACCACCCGTTGTACTCAGGCTATATATTGAAGGTATTGATGAGTTTTTTGCCATCAAGGACGGGGTTCCCGTCATGCCTTTGAAAACAAGCCTTATAAAATAAAACCCCCTCCAGACAATAAGCCTGAAGGGGGTTTATTCGGTTACTGAACAGGGTTAATTAATAAACTTCTTCCTCCTCTTCACCCGCAGCCGTCGCATCCGATGGCAGCGCCTGGATAGAAGTCAGGCCGTTCTCTACCAGCAGGAAGTCACCTTCAAGCGGAGTCGCTACACTTTCAGCCGCCACGTTAAAGTTGTTCAACTGGGTAAAGATGGCCGGGTCAACACTGCCCAGTTCATCCGCTAATTGCTGAGAAGTCGTTCTGAAAGCTGACAGAGCTACCGCTTCATTAATAGACAGGAGCTTGTCACCCACACTGACCACTTCCGGAGTCGCATCAGTGAAAATGGGTGAAACAAACGTGGTAGAAATAATGTTCACCTGCCCATCTGTCGTACTGTCGATAACAAACTGATTCACCTGATCACCGACTTGCAGCAAAGCTGTAAAGTTGGTTGTTTTGGCTATTATATGTGGCTCAGCAGTCTCTTTAGCTACAGCAAATATGTTACCGGTATTACTGGTCAGGGTTGCCGTACCAGCCCCTCCGTTAGCCTCTATAGAATTAACATTAAGATCACCAGAGTTGGCTGTAAAAGCTACATCTCCAGACTGACTCACAGCATTGTCAATGGTCAGGGTATCCGTTGATGTGACATTGATATTTCCACCTGCAGTCGCATCAATATTGGAAACATCAGTTGTGCCACTGACACTACTCGTTGTAACCAGAGTCAACAAATCCAAAGGACTGGTGTAGCTGATGGACTTGTTGATAGCGCTTGGCGTTCCAATAGAACCTACAGACAGGTTGACTGCAGAATCTGTAGCCAGATCCAGAGTGCTCAATGTATGGGTCAGGTTCTCGAAGCTACTGAAGGCAAATCCACCCAGTTTAGAAGCTGCTGAGGTCAACTCCCAGCTGAGTCCCTCTGTTCTGTTAACGAGAGTATCACCTTCGCCATCACCACCCATCAGGGTATTCAATGAATTCAAAGCACTGTCGACGTATACGGTATCGTTACCAGCCCCGGTATCGATATTCTTGATTCCAGTGAAATCAACACCGTAACTGCTGAGCGTATTGTTTCCGGTCCAGGTAATGGAATCATCACCATCAGACCCCTTGACTGTTCCGTTAGCAGCCAGATCATTGACCTGCTCGATTTCATGGAACGTCATACCCTGGGCAATGATCTGGTTATCGCCATTCAACGTCCACTGTTCAGCACTGTTATTACTGATAATCTGATCAACCCCGTCTCCGGCATAGATCATACGAATACCAGTAATATCCATACCTTTAGTGGTAAGAGCTGCCTCTCCTGTGACTTCGTAGGTTTCGTTACTACTGATACCTCTCAGCTGACTATTCTCACTATCAGTATCGGCACTATTGGCAACAATGGAGCCGACATTAGTCATACTGATATCTGCTGCAGCAACAGAATTATTATTACCCTGAAGCTGCCAGATCAGATCTGTTCCTGAGACAATGTCGGTATTATCAGACCCGCCTGTATAAGCGGTAACGTCTTCAAACTGAATACCGGCTACATTGACTTTTTGGCTACCGTTAATTTCGGCTGTTTGAGTACTACCTGAGACATTAGTGATTGCAGCAGTCGTACTGACAACATCAACATTCGACAGAGTATGTGTAGAACTCCTCAAGGCATTTTTGCCAGTCAGACTCCAGGCTGAATTATTGTTATCAACAATAGTGTCAGTTGTACCCTGAGTAGTGGACCCTACATAAGTTGTACTGCCATCAAAGTTGATACCCGCAAATGACAGACTCGAAACACCCAATGTCACTGTTTGGTCAGAATCTGTGCCATTTGTCACAGAACCTTCTGTAATAATGCGACCAGTGCCGTCAATCACTACGTTGTAGTTAGTTGAACTGGCCACCTTGTTGCCAGACACCGACCAGTTACCGTCGTTTTTATCGGTAATATCACCGCTAGTATTCAGCTGGTCGACATGGCTCAGGTTATGGGTGGTGTTACTGAGCGCTTGATTACCCGTCAGATCCCAGGCGCTAACGGTATTATCTGTCACGGTATCGATGGTAGAAGCCCCACCAATGTAAGTCTTGCTGCCTGCGAAGGTCATACCTGCAAGAACCAGACTGTTGGTATTTAAATCAACATCCTGATTCGCATCGCTGTCATTGGTCACACTTCCCGTCGTAGCAATCTGACGGCTGCCATTAACGGTCAGGTCATTCTCACTGCTGTAAGCACTGTTGGTACCTTTGACTGCCCACCCCTGGTGGGTGGTATCGGTAATATTACCCTCAGTGGTCAGCTTGCTTGTACCTGATACAGTAATACCCTGATCCGCAGAAGAGATCAGATTCTTACCATCCACCGACCAGACGGTATTGCCATTGTCGGTGATATCGCCTGCTGTATTGATCTGTTCAACATTAGACAGGTTGCGGGTATTGTCTGTCAGTGTCCGGTTGCTGGTAATGCTCCAGGCTCCGTTGGTGCTGTCTGTAACCGTGTCTTTATTACCGTCCGAACCGGTGTAACTCTGACTGCCGGTGAAGGTAATCCCTGCCAGAGCAATGGCAGAGGCTCCCATTTCAACCGCCTGGCTGACACTGGTGTTGTTGGTGACACCCTGAGTGGTTGTCACCTGACTGACACCGTCAAAGGTAATCGAACCGCCAGTAGCGATGGTATTACCGTCTACGGTCCAGTTACCCGTGTTGGCGTTATCGGTAACTTTTGCAGTACTTTCTACCCGGTTGATCTTGCTGAAGCTGTAGCCTTTATAGGTCACTTCGCCAGCACCGGTCAGATCGAAGGCCTTGTCATCAACCACGGTAGAGTTGTCGACTACGGTATCGGAACCGCCACCGATATAGACACTGCTGCCGTCGAACGTGATGCCCGCAACGGAGTAACCGGTACTGTCAGTCAGAGCCAGAA
>NZ_JOKH01000013.1:39809-41412 GCF_000722635.1 Endozoicomonas numazuensis
TGATTCTGGTACTGTTCACCAAAGTGATGCCAGCGTCTACAGAATTAGCTTTGGATGTTTCACCCTGCCCTGTCGCTTGCAGCGTCCAGTTAGAATCCAGACCATCGGTGATACCACCTTCCGTGGTAACCTGGTCCACTTCATTCAGGGTAAAACCGTTACCGGTCAGTTGATTCGCAGCCGCCAGTGTCCAGTCACGGTTGCTGCTGTCGATGACCAATTCACTGTAGTCAGCTGAGCCGTTAAACACACGGCTGCCAATAAAGTCGATACCCGCCAGGAAAATACTGTCGCCATCAACAGTGACTTGCTGATCGTCAGCGTTAATATTATTGGTCACTTCACCCGTAGTGTTGACTTCATTGATATTACTGAAACTGTAGGTAGTGTTGTTAGCCGTATAATCACCGGTCACCGACCAGTTGCTGACCTGGGTATCGTTGACACTGTCGTAAGCACTGGAGCCCACGTAAGTGTTAATACCCTTAAATTGAATATCACCGGCTAACAGGTGATCACTGTTAATCGTGACTTCCTGAGTTCCCATACTACTGGTTACGGTACTGTCGGTACTGGTCAGGCCTCCGACTTTGCTCAGGTAATAGTTACCATCATTGGCGGTATTCAGAGCAGTCAATGACCAGTCATTTTTGTTGTTATCAACCACCGTGTCATCGTTGGCATCCCTACCGGTGTAAGCCGTACTGCCCATAAAGGCGATGCCGGCTACCGAGATGTTATTGCTGTTAAGATTGACCGTCTGAGTTTCGCCACTGTCATTGGTAATGCCACCGACTGTGGTGATTTGACCAGTGCCATCAATGGTCAGGGCATTGTCACTGGAGAACGCAACATTATCACCCTGCACCGCCCAGCCTTTGTTGGTGGTATCCGTAATATTGCCTTGAGTCGTCAGACTCTTTGTACCCGAAACGGTAATGCCCTGAGTACTGGAAGAGATCAGGTTCTTACCATCCACCGACCAGGCGGTATTGTCTTTGTCGGTAATATCGCCGGCAGTGTTGAGACGGCGGGTACCGGAAATGGTCAGCTCTTGATCCGCAGAAGAGATCAGGTTCTTACCATCCACCGACCAGGCAGTACTACCTTCATCAGTAATGTCACCACTGGCATTAAGCTGATCAACATTACTCAACGTCCGGCTGTCATCGGTTAAGGCTTTAACGCCGGTGACTTTCCAGTCAGCACCGGTAGTATCTTCAACCGTATCCGTCTGAGTAGTAGAACCAATGTATGTCTTGCTGCCATCAAAGGTGATTTCAGCCACCTTCAGACTGCTGGCATTAAGCTCGACAGTCTGATCTGAAGTGGATGTATTGGTTACAGACCCGGCAGTTACAATACGACCAGTGCCGTCAATCACTACGTTGTAGTTAGTTGAACTGGCTATCTTGTTGCCAGACACCGACCAGTTACCGTCGTTTTTATCGGTAATATCACCGCTAGTATTCAGCTGGTCGACATGGCTCAGGTTATGCGTGCCGTTACTGAGCGCTTGATTACCCGTCAGATCCCAGGCGCTAACGGTATTATCCGTCACGGTATCGATGGTAGAAGCCCCACCAATGTAAGTCTTGCTGCC
>NZ_JOKH01000014.1:0-2765 GCF_000722635.1 Endozoicomonas numazuensis
GTAAGAGCCGATAAGAAAGGCTCTATTCCAGAGGGTGCGCCTCCTATTCTGACCAGGCTCGAAATCGATTCTGATGAATGGCTGAAAACCATGAGCTGGAACAATCGATTCTATCGAGCGGCAGGTAGACTCAAAGCCATGAAGGCATACGCACTCAATACAGGGCAGCAATGGCTCCAGGGGTTACATATCTGCAGTCGTTTATTCCGGGCTGGCTGACTCAATTCTTAAGTCTCATGCGTCGAATTCTTGCAGAAATATATTGGTGAGAGGGTTCACTATTCCTGCAAAAAGGGATTTCAGCGTTCTAGCTATTGTTTAATGGTCTTTACGGGTATTCCAGTAAGGAAGATTTGAGCTGATCAGGGAGATTTGGGCTAGGGCGGTATTCAAGTTTGTTGCTGGTTGTATGGGGTTTTTATGGATTTCCTTTTTCTTTTTTTTTCTAGACTAACCTGTTAGCTTAGACATTGCTCTCCTGTTTTTTTTATTTTTTCCTTATTGAACAGGAGGAGCAATTCTCCATGTTTCATACCTTCTTTTGAAGTCGTTTTTTATAGAGTAAGAATGAAAATAGATAAAGATAAATTTATTAATGCTGGCATGAATTACATCTACGAGTTAGATCAGTATCCGCGTTCGTCTGTTAAGAGTCAGGTGACTAAAGAATTTGATGAGCTTTTGGAGCTTAATGATTCAGCTGTCTTGCTCAGTAGGTTGGATTATATTGGTATAGGTGAGGCTTCAGATTACCTGAACCATTTGATAGAAACAGATGAAGGCAGTGTAATTGCGGGTATCAGACATTTAGGCGGTGATAAAGAAAAGCCTTTTGTATTTGTTTGGCCATCATTCAAAATTAATTCAATTAGAAAAATCATTCATAATATCTCACCTTATTTTGAAATCTTTAAGCCCGATCACTATTGTTACTGGTCCAGGCCTGACTGTAATGACTCAGGTGAAGTGGTCGTTCAACAAAGGTTTATAGGGAGAATCGCTGAAATGCATAAAAGTGATTTTTTTCTTTTGAAGCCTGAAAGTTACTATGAGTGGTATAAATCTGAATACGATCAATTTCATAAAGATAATCCAGAGTACATAAACCGTATTCAAGTTAACAGTAAAGAAGTGATGGATAGTAGCCAGAAAGAAGGGTTGTTATATTTATATACTCAAGGTGTAGATAAATTAGGCTTGATAGCAGGAGAAAATGATACCTTTCTGGATGAAAAATCGATTTATATAAATGAGCTGTTGATCGCTCATAATTATAGAGGGAAAGGTTATGCCAATAATCTTTTATCAAGCTTTATTGCTCTTCTAGATGCAGAATACTTAATTTGCGATATTGATTCAGATAATATCCCCTCTACGAAAGCAGCTTTACGATCTGGTCAATCTGTATTCAGTCAAGAGGTTTTTGTTTCTGTCAGTTAATAGGTTTTTACAGCGATATGATCTCGGTGAGATTGGTATAACATTACCTGATCCGTTTTACCGTTGATTCTTCATAATTAATAGCGTTTATTCAGACCTGAATCCGTGAGTTTACCATCACTAAATCCACTAAAAACTCAGTCGTACCAGTACCTGTAGGCTAATATTTGCTCATCCCTATTTTCACCTTATAAGTGCATTTTTGTGGAACTTAAATTTGAGCAATCTGACACTGAGTTTTATACGCCGGCAGCCGGTCTCTGTTTTGTCGGTCATGCCCTGAACCAGAAAACATCTCTAAGGAAATCGCTGCGCTCTATCAAGAAACGTCACGGCATTCCTAATATTGATCTGGTGCGGGCTTTTGTCGGCTTATTGGCTTTGGGTAAAACTGATTTTGATGCTATTGATAACTATCGCCATGATGACTGGTTCAAGCGCAGTATGGACATTAAACAAATGCCTTCCGCCAGTCGCTTGCGCCAGCGGTTTAATGAAGATGCCACTCAGTTGATCCCCTTAATTGAAGAAGCCCTCCCCGAGCTATTGGTCGAATTGGATGCACCGATCTCTCCACTTTCAAAAGAACTCGATCACCTTCAGCACATTCCGCTGGATATAGACGTTACTCCGCAGGATAACAGCAAAACTCAAAAAGAAGGTGTGCAATGGACCTACAAGCACTTTCATGGCTTTGCCCCCATTATGTCTTATGTGGGAACCGAGGGATGGTGTCTAGGCGCTGAACTACGTCCTGGTTCACAACACTCACAAAACGACTTCGTACCCTTCTTGAATACCGTATTACACAGACTTCGTCGTGTTACTCAAGCTCCGGTATTGCTGCGACTCGACAGTGGCCATGATGCAGAAGACACTCGCCGAGAGATTGCCGATCACAACCATGTGGATCACATCATCAAACTCAATCCACGTAAGCAGTATGCCGTAACAGCCTGGCTGCAAGCCTTTGAGACAGCCAGTGTTCAGTGGACAGAGCTTCGCCCCGGAAAAACGTATGCGACACACTCAGTTATCCATGAGACCGACTACGGCAGACAGCGACTAATCATCCGTATTATCAAGCGTACTACTGACTCGGTGGGTCAGTATTTTTTAACACCAGACTACGAGCTGGATGGTTGGTGGACGACATTGGATGAAACTGAATACGATAATGATAATGTTATATTACTCTATGAAGACCATGCGACCAGCGAACAGTTTCATAGTGAATTCAAGACTGACATGGATCTGGAAAGACTGCCTTCAGGTAAGTTTGATACGAATGATCTTGTCATGTGTCTTGGTGCACTGACCTACAA
>NZ_JOKH01000014.1:8565-27990 GCF_000722635.1 Endozoicomonas numazuensis
CGTGATGAAGTGCTGCAGCGCTGGACTACCCTTTTTACAGGCCCGATGCTGGTACAACGTTATATGAGCAGAGCCAGTCTGAGCAGCTCAGAACTCAGTCGTGTTGACGAATATGTGGATGAGTATCGTCTCCGCTTGAAGAGTGTGAGCTGGTTTATGCGTTGTCTAAACGAATACCTGGCTCGTGAAGCCAATAAGGAAGATGGTTGTAAAGGTCGATTCTGGGAAGGGCGCTTTAAAAGTCAGGCGTTACTGGATGAGGCAGCATTACTGACTTGTATGGCGTATGTGGATTTGAATCCTATTCGGGCAAAACTGGCACCCACGCCTGAGCAGTCAGACTATCCCGGATATTTCATAAACAAGGTTCGAGCCTTTGCCAAGGGGCTTGGATCTGAGTTTTTTGGCCGGACTACTTTTCAATTGACCTCCTGCACCAACTTTTCAAGCAAGACGCACGCTTGGCTGATAGATTTATCGCTAAACCTCCAATTCCAAATAAACGCCCCCCCCAGAGCTCTTTCATCTGGTCGCTTTTTGACTCAATTGAGTGCCTGCAGAGTCATTTATCCCGGTCGGGGTGGCGGCATCGAATAAAACACTTCTGTCACATGCCGCAAAAGCCCCCTGAATGGACAGCTACGAGGTAGATGTAACTTGATCGGATCTTTGTATTCGACCACTTTCACTGCAATTTTGCAGAGCTTCGCAATCACTGTTGAGGGCTGAGCTTTTTCCAGTTCTGTGCCTTTCAGGGCCTTGGTTCTTAACTCATGGTGGATAACGTAAGCAGCACAGGCGTAAAACATCCTCAGATGGTTAGCCAGAAAGCCCTGGTCTGATAGCCTGTCACCAGACAGGTCGCTTTTCAGATGCTTGATGAAGTTCTCATCCTGGCCTCTTGGGCAGTAAAGCTCTTCATAAATGACCTCAGGAGAAGCCTCTTTTATCGATGTCACAATAAAACGAGGATTGTCGCCTTTCTGGTTGACCTCTGCCTTGTAGATGATTCGTGTATCCAGGCCTTTCCAGCTTTTGGCCTGATACTCTGCTTCTCCGTAAAGCCTGAGCCGCTCGGGTATTGGCATATTGTTTAATCTGGCCAGGCCGGTCTTGACCTTGAGTGCTTGTCGAGCCTCATCCAGTAACTCTTTGGCTTTGGGTCGTAGAGCTGTTTTATGGCCTGCCCCTTTGCCCAGCACATAGTCGGAATGCGGATCATCCTGAACAACCCGCATTAGCTCAGGCTGGGCAAAATGGCTATCACCCCGAACCAGCAAATACGTTTTCGGCCACCTCCGTCGGATCAGCTGAATGACGCGCTTAAGAATGGCGGCGTTCTCTTTGCCTGTAGGTGTTTTACCCGGACGCAAGACAGCAGTAATCAACTTGCCGCTGAGTCCTTCAAATATCAGTAATGGCAGGTAACAGTAGTCATTATATTTAGCATTGAACAGGTTCATTTGTTGACCACCATGGGTAATGGTCGGCGTGTGATCCAGATCAATTATGGCTGCCATCGGTGGTAGCTCGTAACTGCTGATGAAATGCTCAGCAAGAGCCTTGGCCACCTTGTAGATGTCCTTTTTGGTCATTGACTGCCCAAGCCTGGTGTACGTCGGAGCTGACGCTAAATGACCCTCTTCGCTCAGCGGGTTTCGTCCAACGGCAAGCTTGAACATAGGATCTTTGCGCAAATAGTTGCTGTCGTTGGCGTCCTCATAACCACAGGCCATCTGCAAAACTCTCTGGGTCAGGAGGTCTTGCAAGGGATGGTCGATGTAGGATTGGTGGCGTTTATCATCAATCGCGTTGGACAGCTTGGAAATGAGACCGCTATGCAGCATGGTTTCGCGCAGTAAAATGGTCCCAAAATCAGATGATAACTCGCCACCCTGAAAATCAGCTCTCAGTGTTTTGCCGTTGACCGGATGAAATTTGAGTATTTCTTGAGCAGGTTGATCCATCACAAGTTCCGAACTGGTGTGTCCGGAATACTCTGGTGGCAATGTCATTTATATCAAGGGCTGAGGGCAAATTTTGCTTATTTTATCACTGCTGTCCGGTTAAAAATCCGGAATAACTGGGAAGTGCCTGTCCCTGTTGGTTTACAGTAAAATAGAAGTTGTCGAGACAGCTATTTCACAGACCAAGAGAGACAGGCATGAAGCATCATAACAGCGTTTTCCAACAGTTGCTCAAAGTCATTCCCCGCCACCAATTCCAGAAGGTGGTTGACCGTCACAATGGTGATCATCGGATCAGAACTCTGTCATGCTGGACTCAGCTGGTCGCCATGATGTTTGCTCAACTGGCCAGTCGGGTCTCGATTCGGGATTTAGTTGAGAACTTCAACACCTGCCACAGCCACCATTACCATTTGGGCGTCTCTCGCATAAAGCGCTCTTCACTGTCGGACGCCAACAGTCATCGGTCCGCCAGCATTTTCTCAGAGACTTTTTTCTTTCTGCTGCAAAAGGTCAGAAGCCATCTGCCACGGGGAGCGGCCAGTGACATGGTACGTCTGATTGACTCCACAACCATCGACTTGAATGTAAACCAGTTTGAATGGGCTCATTTCAGGAAAACCAAGGGCGGCATAAAGCTGCACACGGTTTATGACCCGGAGGCAGATACACCGACCTTCTTCGAACTGACCAGCGCCAAAGTGAATGATCGTAAAGCCGCTCAGAACCTGCCCATTATGGCGGGTGTTACCTATGTTTTTGACCGGGCCTATGATGACTACAGCTGGTATTACGAGATGACCTGCCAGGGTACTCTTTTCGTTGGCAGAATGAAGAGCTCTGCGGTCTACGAAGTCATTGAAACTCGTGCAACGAAGGAAAACTTTATCCTTGAAGATCAAATCATCAGGCTTTCTTCTGACAAAGGCCGTAAAGACTGTCCAACCTACCTAAGACGAGTCAAAATTCACCGTGAGGAAGACGGCAAAGTACTGGTATTTATCAGTAATGACCTGAAGAGAACAGCGGTTGAAATTGCTGCCCTGTACAAATCTCGCTGGCAGATTGAACTGTTCTTCAAGTGGATTAAACAGAATCTGAAGATTAAGCGGTTCATTGGCAGAAGTGAGAACGCAGTGAAAATTCAGGTTCTGACAGCAATGATTGCCTACCTTCTACTACGCCTGGCCCAGATCACAACACGCTGCCAGCTGTCGTTACAGCAAATAGCCAGGAGAATCAGTCTTAATCTGACCGGTCGTCGTTCTCTTCTGGAGTTATTCAGTGATCCTCCGGAGAAAAGCGGGGGCAGCTTGCTCCAGAATCAGGGAAAGCTGGAGCTTGGATATGTTTAACCGGACAGCAGTGTTATTTTATGAATTATCCGGGCTAAGAAGCGAATATCGAGAAGCTAATACAGGGAGTTCAAGTGATGGTTAGAAGAAGAAATAACGATATCAGTACAGAGTCTGCCGTTATAGGCCTGATCACTGTGTACTGGCAGGCAGGAGCCGTTATCAGTCTGTTGCTGGCATTAGCTACCTACCAGACCCTTTCCTGGTCATTGGTACTTAACGAAAAGATTGAAGCGGCTACTCATTCGGCTTTCGGTGTACTGAAGCACATCGACTGGCTGTTTTATTTAGTACCAGGCTTACTGGGTCTTTCTGCGCTGTTTTTTGTTGGTGTGACGTTCAATACTCTGAAAAAAAATAGAGTTGCATAAAGAAAAAAACACTACAAATGTAGTGCTTAATATATCTCTCTATGAAAATAATCCCATAGCTTCAGCCGCAGCCAGGCTAAGTAGAGCTGTTGCTGATCCATAAAACAACACAAAGAGTATTCGCGCCAGTATTCGATCCAGAAGGGTAGTATGTCTGTACAGTAGTTCAGAGTCTGCATGCAACATTGATAATGGGCTGGCTTCCAGTTTCTTGTTCAGAGCTCTTGGTGTTGATAGTGCTTCCGCAACATTAAGGGTATCCAGTCCGCTCATGTACTCTACCCCGAGAGCATCCTTTGTTTCTGGATTTTTCCTTAGCTTTTTGACGGTTACCTGCCCAAATACGAGGAAAAAACACCAGGCAAGAATCATTGTAAAACTGGCAATACCGAATAGCGTCGTAAACATACTCATACTTAATTCAATGCCTTCATTATTCCATCGTACAGATCGCCACTATTGTTCTTGGATAGGTTATTGATGACTGTTGTGGCAGCCACACCACCTGCTGCAACAGCAAGACCGCCAATAATCAACCCGATCCATCCCACTGGTGTAGCAACAGCTAGAAAACCTAAAGCAGCGGCACCAGCCTTTGCGGCCAAAATACCTGTTCCTGCGGAAGCGGCAAAACCAAGTGACTCAATAAACATCTCCCTTTCCCAGTTACCGCCAGCCTTATAACTGTTATGGATATTGCCTACCCGGCTGGAAAAGTCGATGACGGCCAGACCATTACCCAGGTACTTTGTCTGCTGAGCCAGTCTGCTCAGGCTACTGGCCTGAATTTGTGAGCTGACATTAAGACTGGCGATATTACGGCTGCTTCTGGCTATGTTTATGGCTCGATTAGCACTGCTAAGTGGCGTTCCCCGCCTTGCTTTTGTTGCTGTATTGATCGTATTAAGTTCAATCTGAAAGCGTATTTGCAGCTTCTGGAAAGCCTTGAGTACATTATCTCTTGAAACCCTTTTACTAGCCCGGAAATTTCATAAAAGAAGGCAAGTTCCGCCCAATCACTTGATATAATTGGGTCGACCAAAAAAATGCTTCGGAAAAAGCAAAGCGGAACTTGCCATGCCCAAATCTACACAAAAACACCTTCGTTTTCACCCATCCAATAGCAAAACTGTCCGTGCCGACTTCAATGGTGGGGAATTATCCTCTGACTTTGGTGCTCTGCTGCTACGAGAAACCATGCTTCATAGCGGTCTTATTGACAGACTGACCGATGCTATTCACGACAATCGTCACCAGTCCTATATCGACTATTCTCTTCAGGATCTTCTGGTTCAGCGGATTCTGCAAATGGCCTGCGGTTATGAGGATGCCAACGACAGTAATCGTCTGCGTAAAGACCCTATGTTCAAATTAGCTACAGGGCGCAACCCTCTGGGCAATGATAACCACCTCGCATCAGCCCCCACTTTTACCAGACTGGGGCAATCTATGACCCGGACAGATATTTACAGGTTGGCCAAGGCCTTTGCGGATCACTTCATCAGCAGTTACAAGCTGCCACCTGCTGCGATCGTTATTGACCTCGACCACACACCAGCCATCACTCACGGAGCTCAGCAGTTGAACCTGTTTAACGCCAAATACCAGGACTACTGCTATCTGCCCCTGAAATATAAGGGACACCCAGTGCGCCGAGATAAATCGGCAAGAAATTGAAGGTGAAAGCCCTTCATCCGGTAAGGTCTAGCAAACCGCCGGAACCCCGAGTCATGGGCGGTTGTCAGTAATGACAATGGTTAAGCGTTGACAGGGGAAGATGCAGGCTCAGTATTGAGCTCCGAAACCATTATCGAGAACGCCGACCACGTTGGGTGATTGGGAAGGCAATACAACAAGAGTGCGTTACTGCAAGTGCCCTTGTTGGTTCTCCGGAGTCGTTAGACCTGGTGCATGTATCGATGTCTCTTGCGCGGAACTCGGGAGACCCTGTCTGTGATTCACACTTTTCCATGTGGGTCAGGTTCGGTGAAGTCTGTGCACCGAATATAAAGGACAGCCACAAATTTGTTCCATCAAACGCTGCTGGAAGCAGCCGGTAACTGGCTTGAAGAGAAGATCGCCAGTATGTTGGAGATAATCGGTCAACATGTTGCAGAACCAAGGGCTGTAAAGAAACGCCCAAAGCCGCACAAAAGGCTACAACACCCAAGAGCGCAGGCCCGCAGACTCAAGAAATACCAAGGGAAGGCGGCTTAAGTCAGTGCCATTGGAGTCTGCCACCTGTTTGAACGCTTAGAGCGCCGAGATAAATCGGCAAGATGTTAAGGGTGAAAGTCCCTGTGGGGTAAGGCAGGCGAGCCGCCCCAGCCCCGAGTCATGCGCCTGCTACCGTAAGGTAACCGGTGAAGCGTTGACAGGGGTGCCAGTAGGCTAAGTATTGAGCTGCGAAATCAAATAGTTTGAGGTGCTGATGTTGTTATGTTCTGCAGAAAGCAAAATCACCAATTGCGCTAAATCGCAAGTGGCTGGTGAACCTCACGCAGTCGTAGACCTTGTGCATGCGGGTACGCATCTTGTGCGGAACTCGGGAGATCCTGCCGGTTTCTCCTGTAATAGCCATGGGAGACGCAATGGGGAAGGTTAAAAACCACACGCCTATTGTCGTCGGCAGGAAGTCGGACAGGCTAATAGTACCTGAGAAGCAGCCGAACAAAGCAGGTCACCTGCGGCGGAGGTTGTGGAGGAAAGTGGTCTGACCAAGAGGAATATCCAGCAGGGTGTCGGTGGCCGGACTCAGAGCCGGACTAACACCTCGTCCAACCTGCCGGGTATACGTCAAGCAGCGGCGAAGGACAGTCGCTTACAATTCACTGCTTTGTTTCATCACCACACTCTGAACCTGCTGAAAGAAAGTTTCTTTCAACTGAAACGAAACGCATCGGCGGGGGTCGATGGCGTCACTTGGCAGTCCTATCAGCAGGAGTTGGATGCCCGGCTGAAAGCTTTGCACGAAAAGGTGCATCTAGGGAGTTATCGGCCTCGTCCAGCCCGAAGGGTCTGTATCCCCAAGGCAGACGGGAGCGAACGCCCCTTGAGCATCCTGTGTCTGGAAGACAAAATCGTCCAACAGGCTGTAGTCAAGGTACTGGAAGGGATTTATGAGGAAGACTTCCTCGGTTTCTCTTACGGGTTCCGCCCTGCGAGAAGCCAGCACGATGCACTGGATGCACTGACTGTGGGAATCAAAAGAAATCCTGTGAATTGGGTGCTGGACCTGGATATTCGGAAATTTTTCGATCAGGTTGACCATGAATGGCTAATCAGGTTTTTAGAGCACCGGGTGAAAGACAAGCGCATTATCCGCTTGGTAAAACAGTGGATAAAAGTAGGATACTATGCCGACGATGGTCGGCATGTCCGAAGCGTGGCAGGTGTAGCGCAGGGATCAGTGATATCACCTTTGCTATCCAATATTTATCTGCATTACGTGTTCGATCTATGGGTTAATCAATGGCGTAAAAGGAATGCGCAGGGCAAGGTTATTGTTGTGCGCTACGCTGACGACAGTGTGCTGGGTTTCCAACTGGAATGGGAAGCACAGAGGTTTCTGCAGGAACTTGGTGATCGACTAAAAGAGTTCGGCTTATCTCTACACGAGAATAAAACCCGGCTTATTCGTTTTGGGCGATTTGCCAAAAAGGACTTGCAGAGACTGGGAGCAGGAAAGCCAGAAACCTTTGAGTTTCTCGGCTTCACCCACTTCTGCAGTGTGACCCGAAGTAATGAACGCTTCACAGTCGTCCGAGAGACCAGCAAGAAGAGAATGCGGACAACGCTGCAAGGCATTAAAGACCATCTTATGAAGCACAGGCATGAAGCTGTGCCGGAACAGTTGGAGTGGTTAAAACGTGTCATTCAAGGGCACATGAACTACTTTGCTGTACCGGGTAATAGCCGTAGGATAAATGCTTTCAGAACTGCAGTGCAGAGAATATGGTACAAAGCCCTTAAGCGGCGCAGTCAACGAAGTCGCCTGAACTGGAAGAAGTTTGGTGCCTTCGTAAATACTGTGTTCCCAAAGGTCAAAGTCCTTCACCCATGGCCGGAGCAGCGGTTTGGCGTCAAATACTCGAGGTAGGAGCCGTATGCGCTAGCAGTGCTTGTACGGATCTGCGCAGGGGGTGCCGGGTGACCGGCATTCCTACTGTGACCCATCATCCTGACCTCGAATAAAAGCTTTGTTGATTGGGGTGAAATCTTTGGTGATCAAGCTATAGCTACAGCGATACTTGATCGGTTGTTGCATCACGCGACGACTCTCAATATCAAAGGTGAGAGTTACCGCCTGAAAGAGAAGCGCAAAGCTGGGTTACTCAAAGGCACTCCTTCCAAGAAATAAACCTGAAACACACAGTGAACTTAACCGTTGAAAGCGGGTCAAAAGTATTGCTGAAAATGGGTCATCTCAAACCGGTGGAAGAAGGTCATTTCAAAGCGGAGTTAACAACAGGCCTTGGTGTTTATGGGTCTGGTGAATGTCGTGTTTCCCTCAGATAATATGTTATGTGTCAGTACTATAAATAAGGTCACTATAAATAAATTTAAGGAGTCTTAAAAATATTTAGTGTGTCGCTAAATTATTTTATGTATGATGCAGCTGAAGTTTATTTATGAGGTTGCTGTAATGCTAAAAAGACATAGAGATCAACTTTGGGCACGGTTAGATGAGTTATACGCCAATGGTTCAACTTTCATAAGTTGGGGAGAAATATATCATTGGTATAGTATTGAGAGGATAAATAAGAAGCCTTGGCGTGATATAGAAGCTCGTTGGAAGGAATTATTAGAAGAAAAAGAAGAAAGGTATCTTAGCCCCCAAACAGCAGAGGTTGGTGGTGGAGTTACATTATTCTATGCAAAAAAACCAAGACCATTAAAAGAACTAGCAGCTTAACCTACCAAGACACATAACAAGTGGTTCCAGGTGACGCCTACGGCGCACCTGAACCAAGCGTTATATTTCAAACGGAGTCCTCAATGAAAGAAAAGCCTCTCAGCAGTAATGAGCAAATCAAAATCCTAATATTTTGATTACTTTTGATCCCAAGCATCATCTGTCTTGTCGGGATTATACCTACTATATTCATAGCCTTTGGGCTGTACATGATGCATAGGAATAAAGATTTTTCTTATGTAGAGACTGCTGTAAAAATCTTCAAAATATACACATCCGTTGCATTATTGATTTGTACAATCACTGCTGCCGCATTATCATATCAAGTATTTTTAGATGAGCAATTCTACGAGAAATCCGATCTGTTTTTGGCAACGATATTTAGGGCTATGTTGCGCTTAAAGGTTGAAAGCGGAGAAACTCCATAATTTTATTACCCAATCGATCAGGTGTTAGAGTTTGAATCCCGGTTAAAGCTCTACGCCAGCCCAGGTAATGTGGTAAGTATTTTGTCGCAACCCCATGAAAAATCCCTTCTATCCAGCCCTTAAGATGGCCATGATATGCATTGACATGTTGTAAGTGAAAGATTCCATCTAAAACCCTTTTGCCAGATGATGTCACCAGCTCCTTGAAGGTGAATCCCAGCTTCCTCGCAAGCTTCTCGTGAGCGAGGCTTGCATCAGCACAAACAACAGTTTCAATATTGATTCGACCATTCAAATGACGACAAAGTTCGTCTGCACTCTCGTTATCAAGAATACCATCTACAGTGTGACAGTTGCGATCTCTGGCTACCATGACTGGGACTTTCCTGCATTCAGATTTCTTATCGGAGCCTCTTTTGCGAGCAGGTCTAGGCAGACCTTTCCTCTGCCCCTTAAACGACTCACGAAAGAATGTTTCGTCGATTTCCGCTATACCACCAAGCTCTGGTGCCTGATCATGCTCAATGGCTTGCAAAAAGCGATGACGCCAGCGGAATGAAGTTCCAAGCGATATTTGGCACTGCTTGGCAGCCGGACGAAGCGTGTGAGAGAATGAGTCATTCCTTCAAGATAACTGGACCATTTTTCGGGGTGCCTGAGTCGAGCCAATGGTGTTTTGGAAAAAGAGTTCAAAGTTTTATGGCAATCCTTGCAACGAAAACGCTGGCGCTGGTTGCGAATACCCCACCGCTGTAGATCTTCAGAACCGCAGTGTGGGCATATTGGTGCCTTTATAAAGCCCTCTTCGATGGAGACAGCAATATCGGAAGGGGAATGTCGATCCGATAGTGCATTAAGCAGAATATTTTTCTGTTGATTTGTCAGTAACGAAATTGCATTAAGAACTTCTTGAAACTGCTGAGACTGCATAACCTAGCCTCCGGTTGAAGAACCTCGTGACAGTTTAGTCCTGTCAACCCTTTAGCGAAACATAGCCGATATTTAGCGTAGCAGCACTTTTCTACCGAGTGCTTGTTAGTTATCTTTTCTACATGCCCTTAAAGAAACATTCCAGCTGGGTAATTCATGATGGTATTTTTTCTACAACACCAAAGATCGTTAAAAATGAATCAAATGTAACAGTGGGTATCATACGAGGAGAAGGCTTAAAAAATTATTCAGTTGCAGATGAGCTGATAAAATGGTCAAAACTAAAAGTTGATGGTGTAATCACCGACAAGCAGTTCGAAGATGCAAAAGCCAAGCTATTAGAAGGTAATAAATCATAAATTTCTCGAAAGAAATATAACAAATGCATCGTAGGGACTGCGCCTACGGCTCAGCCTCACATGCAGGCGTTATGCGACATTGAGTCGTATATGTAAGCTGTTATGCGCTAAAGATAGTCCTCAAGTCTAAACAAAATTACATCGTCGGGAATATTGTTGACATCATAATATGATTCAAACAGAGTATTAATAACTGTTTGCAGAGCAATAATTGTATTTTCATAACCTAGATGTAAAAATAAATCATAAACAGCAATAAAATTATCTTCATCTAGAAATATTCTATCAAGAATTAACAGCTTAAGAGGGTTATTAGTTATTTCTTCTATTCGAAACACATAATTGGCAATCAAGGCCAGTTCAGAACTTAAACCAGCAACAGCTCTTATAAATAAATTTCTTGCAATTATAGTTGCTCTGTTAATATCTCTAGTTTGATAGTTTTGGCTATATGATGATTCAGATAAAAGAATAAGAATTGTTAATGCGAATATTTTCATAAGCAAAGTGAAGAACGGTTTCGGCAGCCAATGTTATGGGTGGTTTTGTGCTGTTCTTTTAGCCACTATCTGGTGTGCTACAAATAGAAAATCAAGCTGTATTTTCTCAATTCGCATCAATATAGTCTAAACCAAGGCGCATAACAAATGCTAGTCTTCTCCAATATGAAATGAGCCTAAAGGAGCCTCTTATTTCCAATATGAAATGAGCCTCACGCCTTTAGGTCTTTCGTCCATGATTAGTGGATGAAAATCATTATGAATACGAGGCTCATTAAGACCCTTCAGCAGGTCCGAGAATTACTCGAACAGGCACCAGTAATAGAACCAGGCTGGGAGTCGAAAGACGAGTGTTATCAATGGATTGAAGAGATTTTAAGGCACTTCCGATATCGAACTCTTCTCCGTCCAGATAAAGGGCTTATCAAGCGCTACCTGACAGTCGCTACAGGCTACTCAAGGGCTCAAATCACCCGCCTTATCAACACTTACCTTGCTGAAGGCCATTTAAGGCGAAAACAGCGCACGATCAATGGTTTCAGTAGCCAGTACACCAAAGCCGACATAAGACTTCTGGCTGCTACAGATCGCCTCCACAACGGCCTTAATGGTGCGGCTATCAAGAAGCTCTGTGAACGGGCTTACGAACAGGGTGATCAGAAGTATAAACGACTGAAGGGTATCTCTGTCTCGCACATATACAACCTGAGAAAGTCAAAGACATACCGAAACATCCGAACGCCTAAAGACGTCACCAGACCGACAAACAGGGCAATTGGCGTGCGACAAAAGCCCAGACCAGAAGGACAACCGGGGTTCATACGCATCGATACGGTTCATCAGGGTGATCAAGACAGAGTAAAAAGGTGTGTACCATATCAACGCTGTCGATGAGGTCACACAATATCAAATGGTTTGCTCTGTTGAGAAGATCAGCGAAACATTTCTGATTCCTGTTCTGGAAGAGCTGTTGGCCGCACTCCCCTTTAAATTAAGGGGTTTTCACTCAGATAACGGATCTAAATACATCAATGGTCGTGTATCTGAATTACTTGAAAAACTTCGTATAAATTTCACAAAATCAAGAGCAAGAAAAACAAACGACAATGCTCTTGTAGAAAGCAAAAACGGAGCAATCATAAGAAAGATGCTTGGTTACGCTCATATTCCTCAAGAGTATGCGACAGAAATCAATGAGTTTAACAGAAACCATCTCACCCCTTACCTGAACTTTCATCGTCCATGTTTTTTTGCGGAAACAGAAATAGATGCAAAGGGAAAAGAAAGAAAAAAGTATCGCTATGAAAACATGATGACACCCTACGAAAAATTCAGGAGTCTCCCAAACAGCAAGAAATATTTGAAAAAAGGGATCACTCTTGAAGAACTTGAAGCAAGAGCTACAAGCATGAGCGATAATGAAGCAGCAGAGCAGCTACAGACTGCCAGAGAATCACTGTTTCAATCAATTTTTGAACGAAAGGCCTGAAAGCACTGGCTTGACGCTTCCTTCAGGCTCATTTTGGGATTAGAAAATACTGTGCCGGAGAAAAAAATTGAAAGTCGAGTGTATTTGCGTAAGATGCGTTCATGAAGGGCTGCTTTTCTGGTGCTGTTTGTTTGACGACTGTATATCACCACAGAACAGCCCTTTTTTCTTTGCCCCTGGTCGTCAAAGTGACCGATATATCGGGGTTGCGGTGTCGTAGGGAAAGAACTGCACCCCATCGATTTGCACCATCACACTGGATAACGGAGGCGAATTTGCCGCACATGAAAAGGTGTCAGAAGCCGTGCATCCTGATGTATTTTTTGCCAAGCCTTATGCCGGCTATCAGAGAGGAACAAATGAAATACCAACGTAACCGGTCATTTGAGGACGTCTATAAAACCTGCTGATTTATGACCATGCTACTCCTGCAATCATTCACAGGAGCTCACCATGTCCCAAACAGTAAAACGACTGACCAAAGAACAGTGGCAAAAACTCATCTCTGAGCAACAAAGCAGCAACATGAGCCAGACCGAGTTTTGCCGATCCAAAGGACTTTGCCTCGCTACCTTCTATAACTGGAAGCGCAAACTCAACGCCCCTGAAAAAAGCACCTCCGAAACCAACCCTCAATGGGTAGAACTTACTGCTATCAGCCAACCCCTCCCAACGCAAACCTGGGACATCGAGCTGGAACTGCCCGGCAATGTCATCCTCAGGATGCGTCAGTAACATGTTCTTACCCGAATCCGGTGTCAGGGTGTGGTTATGCACCCAGCCTACCGATATGCGAAAGTCTTACGACGGACTCTCAGCGCTGGTCAAGAGCCAGCTTCAGGAAAATCCACTTAGCGGCCAATTGTTTGTGTTCATCAACCGCAGGGGCACCCAGACAAAGATACTCTATTTTGACCGCAGTGGTTATTGCATCTGGAGCAAACGACTGGAGCAGGGTACATTTCGCCATCATTGGCGGGATGCTGTTAAGCACTCTCTGTGTTGGACCGATTTGAACATGCTGCTCGAAGGCATAGACCTGAGCTCTGTCCAAAAACGCAAACGTTATGACCATACACAGCAAAAATCCAGAAAGCCGCTATAGTCATAACCCATGAATAATTCTGAAGCCACCGCACCCGTTGACCTGCAACTGCAAAACCAGCAGTTACAGTCCGCGTTAGATGCATCGCTTCAGAAAATAGAATCCCTTGAGCAACAGCTCAACTGGTTTAAACGGCAACTGTTTGGTGAAAAGTCTGAAAAACGGCTGACCATTGATAACCCCGACCAGATAAACCTGGGTGAAATATTTAAAGCCCCGTCTGACCTACCACCACCAGAAACAGAAATAATAACCTATGAGCGGCGCAAGAAGCAGCGCCCTGAAGATTGCGTCACTGATGAAGGTCTGCGTTTTGACGACAGAGTCCCGGTAGAGGTCACTGAGTTGCCTGCCCCCGAATTGCAGGGTGAAAACGCTGATCAATATGAAATCATTGATTACAAGGTAACCCGCAGGCTGGCGCAGCGCCCCGGCAGTTATGTGATTCATGAACAGCGTCGCCCGGTGGTCAGACATAAACCAACCCAGACCCTGAGTACAGTAGCCGTTCCATCCGGCATTTTTGACCGTAGCATTGCCGACGTCAGTCTGTTAGCAGGCATGCTCATCGACAAATTCGTTTTTCATCTTCCTCTGCACTGGCAGCATCAGAGAATGGCGCTGGGCGGAGTCACCCTGAGTCGCGCCACACTGACCGGTCTTGTGAAAAGAACCATTGAACTTCTGCGCCCGGTTCATGACGCCTTGCTACAAAGCGTCCTTGAAAGCCGGGTACTGGCGATGGACGAAACACCGGGCAAGGCAGGACGTAAAGAAAAAGGCAAAATGCAGAAAGCCTGGTTCTGGCCGGTGTATGGCGAGCGGGACGAAGTTGCCTTTACGTTATCACTGACCCGCTCCACCCGGCACATCGAACCTCTGCTGAAAGACTTTGAGGGCGTTTTACTCACCGATGGTTATGGTGTGTACGACAGTTACTGCAAGAAACATCCTGAAATCACGCAAGCCCAGTGCTGGGTGCACACCCGCAGATACTTTGACCGGGCGAATGACGATGAGCCGGAGGCTACCAGCCATGCGCTGGGGCTGATTGGAAAACTTTACCGTATTGAAAAGCGTATCAGAGACTCAAACGCCTCCACGGAACAGAAAAAACAAATTCGGCATGAAGAAAGCAGACCATTGGTAGATGAGTTCTTTGACTGGTGCTACCAGGAACGGCAAAGACCGGAGCTGACCAAAACAAACCCTTTAAGCAAAGCACTGGCCTACGCACAAAATCACCAATCCTCTCTGCGAGTGTTTCTGGATGATCCCGATGTTCAGATGGATACCAATCATCTCGAGCGTTTACTTCGGTGTATCCCGATGGGAAGAAAGAACTGGATGTTCTGTTGGACAGAAACAGGTGCAGAACACGTTGCCATTATCCAGAGCTTATTAGTCAGTTGCCGATTACGGGATATTGATCCCTACAAATATCTGGTTGACGTTCTTCAGAGAGTCAGCCTTCACCCTGCCCGACAAATTGATGAGCTGATTCCCCGGAATTGGAAAGACCGCTTTGGGAAAAATCCGTTAAAAGCGCCTCTGGACAATTAGGGGTAGTCTCTTCGCTGTTTGTCCGCTTACTGCGCTACAGGGGTAGGGTAAATCTCAAAAAAATGGTCAATGACGGCAATAATATTTGTTTTAGAATTTTCTTGAACGAGAAAAAAAACGATAAAAAAGGAGAAGTGTTTCAACTATGAATAACAGAATGCTGAGGTGTGGGTATTTTTATCTGCTGCTTTTTTTTACTTTACCGGCTGTAGGTGGTGGTAATAATAATGTTGGGTCGCTCTCTCTTCCGCTGTTGCTTTTTGCTAAGCCATTCACGGAGCTGCTACAGCTACAGGTAGTGCCACTTATTTTTAACACTCCGGGTTTAAGTTATGTCAGGCAAAAAAATGGACCACAGATTCTGGGTGGCATCTATCAGGAGCTTGAACCGGAGCTTGAACCACAAATAAAAATACGTGAACCAGATCCAGAATACAGCCTGGAGGAAGTTAAAGTAAAACCTATGTTCAAAAAAATAATAATAATTAATGATGAGCTTAAAAGAGAAGAAGTAGAAACAAGCTCCTATATTGGCGCGGCGACAGAGTCAGATGGCTTGTCCATTCTTGGCGGTCTCAATCAAGTAGATTCTCCTACTTCTGCTGGCTTGTTAGCTGATCATCAATCAGTAAAGCCAAGAACTATACCAGAGAGCAACTCGAACCAACCAAGTGGAGATGGAGGTCATTCGCCAGAACCACCCTCCTCAACCGACTCTTCCCCCTCCGGAACAGGAAAAACTGAGTCTATACCTATAACGGCCAGAAAGAAAACTCTGAAAGTCAAACCATTTCGTGGCAATTTTTACACCAATAACTCATCCAGAGTCTCTTTCATAACACTGGATGACTTAATGGGTAAACATGCTGATGATAAGGCGGTTATATTACTGATTAATGATAAACCTTCTCTGGTCAAAGGAAGTGATGATGTCAATGAGGGAGAGATCGAACTTCACCCAAACCATGATTCACGGGCAGAAACCTCCCCAGAAAATGGTGATTCTTTACACACGGTTGAACTGTCGATGTTTGAAGGGGCTTTAAGTGTAGCGAATAAGGCTGATTTGCGCATAGAATTAATTCACGACAATAAAGATAAGTCACCTGTCAGTTTCATACGTCGGGAAATAATTGAATCCTTACAAAAGTGCCTTGAAAAAACCCCTGTGCCAAGTGTGAATTATTGTTACGCATATGATAGTGAAAGAACTGGAAGCAAAGAAGTGTATGGGCAAATTCTGCATCCCTTACGAGTCACTGTCACTGGCCAAAAAACAGCGGATTTACAGTTTATCGGGAAAAAGACCAGACTGCAGTTAAAAGAAGAGCCTTCAATCAAGTTCCTATGCTCAAGCGAAGAGAGTGAATCCGAAACTGAAAGTGGTATCGAGGCATTCGTGAAATCTTCTCCCAATCTGCCAGGAAGCAATATGATGTTATTGCCGATAGAGATATTCTTTCGATTGGGGCTCCACAAGGATCCCACTCCTATGATTGGGCTTACTGGTAAAGGCCCTACTGGTAACAACTGTGTGTTTAAGGTTGCAGTTACTGAAGAAGATACACGCCCTTCCATCAATTTCAAATCCGCATGGAAGCTGGGGGTGCCGAAAGATAGTGTTGCTGCAGAGTATCTTATAAAGAGGTTTGACACCTCTCAGCAGCAGAAACTAATTCAACCGGCTGCTTTTGCGTCGTTAAAAATAGAGAGCCTGGAACCTAAACAAAAGCGAAAAGTAACAGAGCTGAAAGAGGACGATACCCAGAAACGTATAGCTGAAAAAATGGCTGATACTCCTATTCAGTCGGGAATGGATTATCAGGTGTCTCTGTTTGATAACGAGTTGAGCTCCAGTAAAAATGGCTTGATAGCCATAACAATAGAGTCTGTTCATGGCTCAGAGACATCTTCGGATCCTGTCTCCGACCCTGCGCCTCCTTCCCCCATTTTTACAATTACAGAAGATACTGTTCTCCAACTATCCAGTGATGATTTCTCCCTCGTGAACACGTTGGGAACGGTTATAAGTGAGGCGCAAGAAGCTTCTTCTGGAATGAGTATGATGCAGACTTTCCATCAATACGTAGGCGGCGTTGATGATGCCCTTCATAAAATTATCGAAATGGTCATTATACCAGCACTTTTAAAACAAGAGACTTCCAGAGGAATTATTCTTCACGGTCCTCCCGGGACAGGAAAAACCTCTATAGCCAAAGCCATTGGGCCAGCAATGGGCATAGCTGACGATCGCATTGTGACTGTGGCCGGAGCTGAAGTTATGAGCAAGTGGGTCGGAGAGTCACAGGAGAACGTTCGAAAACTATTTGCCCCCGCAAAGAGAAATCCGGAAAAGTTATATCTATATGTGTTTGATGAATTCGAATCATTGGCTAAAAAGAGATCGGCTACAGTTCTATCTGATAGCATTAAAAGCGATATTGTGAATGAACTCAATGCTGTTATGGATGGAATCCACACTTTACCAAACATCATTATTGTCGGGAGTACGAATTACATAGACCAGATTGATGAAGCTCTTAAGAGATCTGGCCGATTTGGTTTGCTGTTGGAAATAAAACCACCGGAACAGAAACAGAGGCAGCATATTTTGGAAGTTCTGGCCAAACAAATCAGTTCTGACTGCTGTAAGTTTGATAAGAGCATTAGTTGGCAAATGCTGGCAGAAAAGACTTCAGGGTATACGGGAGCTGATTTAAGAGAGCTTCTGAGGCGCGCGACAAGACTTTCTATAGCAAAGATATTGGGCTCAGTAGATACCCTTTCGGCTGATGATGTAAAGTCTATGGCGGGAAAGGCTGATTGTCAGGTAAGTCAAGATGAAATTCTAAAAGCGATTATTGACAAAGAAGGGGAAGATAAGTGGGATATTGAGTTAGCTAATCTCCCGATGGAGCATGAGTTTATTTCTTTTGGGGAGAACCAACCAATACCTAAGATTAATCGTTTTCTTAGGCAGGTACTGGAAGGGCGGGTCAGACATATGCCCATTTTATTATCTGGCCCTCAGGGAGCAGGCACAAGTGCTTATGCCAGATGGATAGCCAAAAATAGTTCATTTGATATGATAAAAGTACTTTCTACACGGTCACTTATCCAAGACTCCAATAAAATCCAACAGGTTAGAAATTTATTTGAAAGTACTAAGAACTACCAGTCATCACTAATTATTGTTGATAGTCTTCGTGAGCTTCAAAAAATCGGTTCAATATTTGAACTGGTGAGACACTATATCAATACTCCTCTGGATAACTCGAGCTCATGTCAGAGAAGCATGGCAATACTGGCCACAGAAAGCATTAATCCGGGAGAGGAAAGTGTGTCAGAATCGGAGGGTCTTCGCTTTAAAAGCAAGTTTAAACTAACCCATCTTGAGCAGGGTCAAGCTCGAGCATTGCTGCAAAAGAACGATATAGATGATGATCAGGTTCAGACGATTGTAGATTTTCTTGACGCAAATCCTTGTACCATCAAGCATTTTCTGGATGCTTTTTTTATGTTTTCTGAACAGGATAGTGATGGAAACATGAAGGTGGACATTGATGGTTTGATAAGTCATTTGTTGGAAATACAAAAATCTTCCCCCTTTGGTATATATAATTAGCCCGAATATTTCATAAACCAGCAGCAGTCTCCGGTCAGATTTTTTAATTGCGGTTTCTTCCGTGGATTTGCTGCTCTGTTCGCCATGGGAAAGGCGTCATACCCCGGATTCATCTTTAGACTGGTTGTTTATCAACCAGCTCTGCTTTTGCGGGATAAAAACAATCCCCAAAGCTCTTTCATTAGGTTGCTATCTGACCTGACTGGATTCTATAAAGCGGCTTACCCCGGTCGAAGTATCGGCATCTGGCAAAAGACCTCGGTCACATGCTGCAAAAGCGCCTTGACTGGGCAGCAAATATAATATAAGGGACACCCAGTGCGCCGAGATAAATCGGCAAGAAATTGAAGGTGAAAGCCCTTCATCCGGTAAGGTCTAGCAAACCGCCGGAACCCCGAGTCATGGGCGGTTGTCAGTAATGACAATGGTTAAGCGTTGACAGGGGAAGATGCAGGCTCAGTATTGAGCTCCGAAACCATTATCGAGAACGCCGACCACGTTGGGTGATTGGGAAGGCAATACAACAAGAGTGCGTTACTGCAAGTGCCCTTGTTGGTTCTCCGGAGTCGTTAGACCTGGTGCATGTATCGATGTCTCTTGCGCGGAACTCGGGAGACCCTGTCTGTGATTCACACTTTTCCATGTGGGTCAGGTTCGGTGAAGTCTGTGGACGAAGACTGGACGCTTACGCAAGCAGGGAGTCAGATAGTTTCATAGTAGTGAGGAAACTGGCGAACAAAGTGCAGGTAAACACACCAGACCACGGCGGAGCCGGTGGAGCGAAGGGAACTAACCGTCAAAAAGAGCGTGACAAGCCG
>NZ_JOKH01000014.1:32758-33706 GCF_000722635.1 Endozoicomonas numazuensis
ATGTGGTACTTCACATCAACAGCAGAGATGTTGAAAGCTGGAGCCGTGATGAAGTGCTGCAGCGCTGGACTGCACTTTTTGCTGGCCCGGTGCTGGTACAACGTTATATGAGCAGAGCCAGTCTGAGCAGCTCAGAACTCAGCCGTGTTGACGAATATGTGGATGAGTATCGTCTCCGCTTGAAGAGTGTCAGCTGGTTTATGCGTTGTCTAAACGAACACCTGGCTCGTGAAGCCAATAAGGAAGATGGTTGTAAAGGTCGATTCTGGGAAGGGCGCTTTAAAAGTCAGGCGTTACTGGATGAGGCAGCATTACTGACCTGTATGGCTTATGTTGATCTGAATCCTATTCGGGCAAAACTGGCACCCACGCCTGAGCAGTCAGACTATACCTCTATTCAGAAACGCATCGGAAAAACTGCTGGTGCAGCAGACATCAAGCAGCCTTCTATGCTGAAAGCATTTCAGTGTCAGGGACAAAATCCGGATGAGGCTTTGCCTTATATTCTTCATGATTATCTGGAGCTGGTCGACTGGAGTGGCAGAGCGGTAAGAGCCGATAAGAAAGGCTCTATTCCAGAGGGTGCGCCTCCTATTCTGACCAGGCTCGAAATCGATTCTGATGAATGGCTGAAAACCATGAGTTGGAACAATCGATTCTATCGAGCGGCAGGTAGACTCAAAGCCATGAAGGCTTACGCACTCAATACAGGGCAGCAATGGCTCCAGGGGTTACATATCTGCAGTCGTTTATTCAAGGCGTGCTGACTCAATTCTTAAGTCTCATGCGTCGAATTCTTGCTGAAATCTTTTGGTGAGAAGGTTCACTGTTCCTGCAAAAGTGATTTCAGCGTTTTAACCATTGTTTAATGGCCTTTACGGGTATTCCAGTAAGGAAGATTTGAGCTGATCAGGGAGATTTGGGCTAGGGCGGTATTCAAGTTTGTTG
>NZ_JOKH01000015.1 GCF_000722635.1 Endozoicomonas numazuensis
GTTCTTTCTTCTGTTAATGGGATTATTTTCAACCAGTGTCGCAGCAGATTCACAATGGTTTAACCGCCACTCTGAAGGCTGGTTCTGGTATGAACACATTGCCGAGCCAGAAACAGACGAGAATAAAATCAACGACCAAAACGAAAGGCATCAGCCACTCACAACAGCATGGATCAGAGATAATATCGGTCAATATCTGGACAAAGCCATCGACCATCCCAGCAAAGAAAATGTCAGCAACTATCTCTACCTTGATAGATTGGTAAAAGAAAAAGCTGAACGCTTTTCCCGGATAGGGAAACAAGTGATGGAAAGCGACCCCATGCTGGATGAAAACGTCCGGCGCCCTATATCTCCTGCTGCCGCCAAAATAAATGACGACATGGTGCAACACGCCAGAGAACAGGTTTTACAGAAAATAGCGAAAGTCGCCGGAGTTGTTTTTTACTATCAGGGAAAGTGCAGGCTTTGCCACCTACAGGCTCAGACTTTAATGGCATTAAGCCAACAGTACGGCTTCAAGCTAATTTCCTTTTCTACTGACGGAGAACTGATTCCTGATCTGGCTGACAGCCGTATCGAAAGACAACCTAATCCAACACTCAACATACAAACCTACCCAGCCCTGTTCTTGATGAAACCACCAAATGAAATCATTCAGCTCCGCCAGGGAGTCAGCTCTTATATTGATTTGCACAACCGTATTCTTGACGCAGCTCATGAAGCCCAGTGGATTAGTGAGCAGGACTACAAAAGCACTTTAATCATACGGGATGTCTGGAATGACTCCAGCACAAGCCCAGCCCCACCCATACACGACAAATTCAAAAACATCATTCAATAGGTGAAATTGATAATGAACACTGAAAAACAGCTTTGGTCTATCAAGCGAATCGCAGATTTCCTTGATCTTTCAGTCAACTACACACGAAATGTCATTGTAAAGCAGGCAAATTTTCCCGAACCAAGATTTTCAATCATCGAGGTCAATGGGAAAAAACAAAAAAGCAAACCACGCTGGATCGATACGGAAATCAGTGAATGGGTCAGTCAGGAATACTGTTCCCAATCTGAAATGGAAGAAAGACAGCCTGCAAAACGAGGACGCAAAAGAAAAGTATCAGATAAACTTCGAATCTGAACCGGTTGATTTTCAGGCTAATTTACAGGAAAAGTCCTTTGCTGTTTTTCTGAAATATTTCAGTGTTCTGTTCATATCGGTGTGCCCTGCCTGCTTTGCCAGCTCAAAGGGAGTCAGCTTTTCAGACAACCGGGTAAGAGCTTCATGCCTGGAGTCACGAAACTCAAGATCGTCGATCAGCGTTTTTCTCACAGCGATGCTAAATATAGAGCTTACATTTAACTTTGAGCTGGCAAACCAGTAGTCGTCATCGGTTTTGCCTAAATTCAATAACCGGATTGCTTCACTGGACAGTGCCAGCGTCTTTTTTTTCTTCTCTTTGGTTCTTTCCGCCGCAAGATTAATCACCCGATGATCAAAATCAATTTCACTGGCGACCAGATATTTCACTTCCTGTTGTCTCATGGCCGTTTCGATGCACAGCTTCCATAACAAGGCCACCGTTTGAGCCGGTGTTTCAGGCACCTTATGATCTTCCCAGTGATCTAGCGCAAAAAGTACTTGCTCGATTTCTTCTTCTGAAACTCTGCGATCCCTTGAAGCTGAACGGTCATCGGCAAATTTGACATTGGAAAAAGGCGACTCTTCGATATAACCCCACTCCCGAGCCATCGTAAACACATTACACAGAAAGTTCTTCTCCCTGGCCACCGAGCTTTCTTTGACCGTACTGAGCCGGGTCATTTTCCACTCTGCAATATGAAAGCTTTTGATGGAAGAAATGGGTTTATCCATCAAGTCAGGCAGAGGGGAATGGTTCTGGCTGGTCGCCATCTGCTGAAACCGCTGATTTTCCCGTAATGCAGTTTCCCTGCCTTTCTTTCTTGGACTGACTTCATCAACGTACCGAACAAACGTCTCTCTCAGCGTTTTTCGATACAACCGATGTCGCGTCACCTCCTCAGCATTATTTCCATATTCATCAATTTTTCGCTCAAGACTGGAAGCCCACTCAGCGGCTTCTTTTTTTGTGTCGAATGTCCGAGCCTGATCTATGCCTTTTTTTCTGACTCTGGCCAACCAGCCTGCTTTTCTCTTTTCGAGCCTCGCCATAACAACTCCGCATTTTTTGAGGACGGCAAACACTGCGTGAAATCTGTGCCAATCCCAGTGCCAAAAATCAGTGGCACAAATGACACAAGCAAAGTTTAGCAAGATGAAGAATGATCAATAAAAGAAATGGTTATATAGGGAGATTTGAGCGCAACGCCTTGGCGCAGTTGACGTATAGTGAGAAAACGTGGGGAACAGATACAAAAAAAGCCTTCCATTTCTGGAAGGCTTTTCGAAGATGGTGCCCGGAGCCGGAATCGAACCGGCACGACTTATTCAGTCGGCAGATTTTAAGTCTGCTGTGTCTACCAATTTCACCACCCGGGCGACACAAATAGTCTACCTATTCGCGCCGTAGAAAAACAGGCTGTATGGCTTGTTTTTCAGGGTTTGGAGGCGAGTACCGGAGTCGAACCGGTCTAAATGGAGTTGCAGTCCACTGCATAACCGCTTTGCTAACTCGCCTTTATTCTTTAATAAGTTGATCGAAAAATCAGATTCATTCTTGTTGTAAAGAGATGATCCAAATATCACGATCATACAGATTTCTCTGTATTAAACTGGAGCGGGAAACGAGACTCGAACTCGCGACCCCAACCTTGGCAAGGTTGTGCTCTACCAACTGAGCTATTCCCGCAGTGAAGTTATTTTATGACGTCTTCTACGTCAAGAGCAGGAAACGAGACTCACTCTTTAACTCTGAAGCGACCCCAACCTTGGCAAGGTTGTGCTCTACCCACTGAGCTATTCCCGCAGTGAAGTTATTTTATGACGTCTTCTACGTCAAGAGCAGGAAACGAGACTCACTCTTTAACTCTGAAGCGACCCCAACCTTGGCAAGGTTGTGCTCTACCAACTGAGCTATTCCCGCAGTGAAGTTATTTTATGACGTCTTCTACGTCAAGAGCAGGAAACGAGACTCACTCTTTAACTCTGAAGCGACCCCAACCTTGGCAAGGTTGTGCTCTACCCACTGAGCTATTCCCGCAGTGAAGTTATTTTATGACGCCTTCAACGTCAGGAGCAGGAAACGAGACTCACTCTTTAACTCTGAAGCGACCCCAACCTTGGTAAGGTTGTATTTCGACCACAAAGCTATTCCTCACTCATCTTCGTCAGCACTTGAAGCGCTTGGGCTTCGTGTCCGTCGAAGATGCTGCGTAGTTTAAGAATATTTCGTCTTGTGTCAATAGATTACAGCAACGAATTAGTTTTCAGCCTTAGAGAATGGCGTCAGATCCGGCCATGCAGCACGAAGGTATACATACATAGACCAGAGTGTCAGGATGGAAGAGACATAAAGCAATGCCAAACCGACATAACCAATCACTGACTCTAATGGAATTGGCGCGAACAACAGCAGAGTGATCGCCATCATTTGTCCTGCGGTTTTCAACTTGCCGATCATGTTGACAGCCACACTGGTTCGCTTGCCTAATTCCGCCATCCACTCGCGCAATGCTGAAATGACAATTTCACGACCAATAATAATCATGGCAGGAATCGTCATCCAAACGGCACGAAATTCTTCGACCAGCAGGCAAAGTGCTGTCGCCACCATAATTTTATCCGCTACCGGGTCAAAAAAAGCACCAAACGGAGTGGTTTGATCCCAACGTCTGGCCAGGTATCCATCGAACCAGTCTGTTACAGCCGCCACGGCAAAGATACCGGCACAAATGGTGTAGCGCATCTCAATGGGCAGATAAAAGACCAGTACAAGAAAGGGAACGAGGACAATGCGCAGCAATGTCAGAATATTAGGAATATTCATAGTAAAAGATTACTAACCATGATGATGAGTTGGAGAAGCCTTTGAGCATGCAGATCATTCACTGAACCCCGACTTAACACTCTCCAACCCGTTGTATTCGTGTGTGAAAACAGCCCATTACGATCCTATCCCTGCCCTCTCCTGATAAGGAGATACGAGGGTGCAGACTGTCATTGAAAATCGTTACAGGCGCATAAGTTACACAGTCGGGAGTCAGAGTACAAATTAGCTATTGAATTACAGCCTCTGGCGAGCTTTCTCACCTTACGGACTATGATCCATGCAAATGAGCATGAATCTGCTCCGCCAGGCTCTGACTGATACCCTCAACCTTGACCAGCTCATCAACCGGCGCATTCAGAACGCCATGACGGCCTCCAAAGAACTTAAGTAACGATGACCGACGTTTAGCCCCTACACCAGGGATATCCTCGAGTGTTGAACGTTTTCTTGCAGCATTGCGCTTTTGCCTGTGACCTGTGATAGCAAAGCGATGAGATTCATCGCGGATATGCTGAATCAAAAGCAACGCCCCATCTTTCTCCAGGGCTGACAGCTCTTTACCCTGGTAGATAAGCGTTTCAAGGCCAGGTTTTCTCGAAACGCCCTTGGCGACCCCCAGTAAAGGAATATGCTGCAGAGAAAGTTCATACATGACTTCCTCTGCCATACTCAGCTGCCCTTTACCGCCATCAATAAGGATCAGGTCAGGCGTATTCTCCGGATGTTCTGCCAGGTTTTTATAACGCTTATGCAAGGCAACTTTCATCGCTGCATAATCATCACCTGGCTCAATGCCTGAGATGTTGAAGCGTCGATACTGGCTTTTGTCAGGTCCTTCCTGATTGAAGACAACACAGGATGCTACGGTGGCTTCGCCCATAGTGTGACTGATATCAAAACATTCAAATCGGGTTAACGGCTCTTTCAATTTCAGCAACTGACCCAACTGCTCTGTACGTTTGCGTTGATGGGTTTTTCCTGCCAGTTCAGTCTGCAAGCTCATCACAGCATTTTTTTCTGCCAGTTTTAACCAGTCCTGCCGCTCTCCCCTGACTTTATTTTTAATCTTTACGCTTTTACAAGACACTTGACTTATAGCTTGCTCAAGAACCTGAAGGTCTTCCAAAGTCATAGGAAGAATAATTTCTGATGGAAAGTTGCGACTGTTTGCCAGCTTGATATAAAACTGAGCCAGAAATTCTGAAAGATTATCTTCAGGCTGGTTATCGAGGCGAAAATTCGGGAAATAGCTTTTATGGCCCAGTAGCTGACCATTCCGCACAAATAACACGGCAAAGCAGGTTTTTCCCATTTGGTGGCTGTAACCCACAATATCAGCATCGCCAGTACTTCGAGTAACCGACTGCTGCTCTTGAACGTGCCTTAGCTGACTGATCTGATCCCGAATATCAGCTGCCTGCTCAAACCTTAAAGCTTCTGATTCTTTCTCCATCCTCTGGATCAGACGACGAATTAACTGTTGGCTTTTACCTTCCAAAAACTGTCGGGTGTCTTGCACATCCTGTAAATACTCTTCCTGACTGACCAGATTGACACAAGGAGCCTTGCAGCGATGAATTTGATGCTGAAGACAGGGCCGACTTCTATTACGGAAATAGCTGTTCTCACACTGCCTGACTTTAAAAACTTTTTGCAGCAGGCTTAAGCTCTCTCTTACTGCTCCACCACTGGGGTATGGCCCAAAGAACAGTCCTTTTTTACTTTTGCTTCGACCTCTCTGGTAATCAACCCGAGGGTATTCATCCTCTACTGAAAGATAAATAAAGGGGTAGGATTTGTCGTCTCGAAGAAGAATATTGTAAGGAGGTTTCCGGTCTTTAATCAGATTTTGTTCCAGCAGCAAGGCCTCCAACTCCGAGTTGGTAATGGTGACCTCTATGCTGTAAATTTTGCTCACCAAAGCCATAGTTTTGGTGGTAAGACCGGTAGGACGGAAGTAACTGGCCAGACGATTTTTAAGGTTTTTCGCCTTTCCTATGTAAAGGGTATTGCCCAGACTGTCTCTCATATCATAGACACCGGGTTGCTTAGGTGCCTGTTTCAGAAAAGCCTTGTGGTTGAAGCGTTCTTTTTCTTCATCCTGAGCCATTGAGCCTGTCATGGATCACAAATACTGTCGATTAATTTCGAACAGTATACTGATAAACAAGCTCTCAGAACTACTGATATATTCATCTCAGAGGCAATGGCTTTCAGGCTGATACTACATCCTGACCCGCTTCAATCAACCCATGACGAATGGCCAGATGAGTCAGTTCGACATCACTGTTAATCTGTAGCTTTTCGAAAATACGATATCGATAACTGTTTACTGTTTTAGTACTCAGACATAACTTGTCAGAAATGGCCTGCACCTTTTCACAATTAACAATCATCAGGCTTATTTGCATTTCCCGGCTGGACAATTTTTCAAAAGGAGAACCGGAGGAAGGCTGCAAGGACTTCAGAGCCATCTGCTGAGCAATATCGGGACTGATATAACGCTTGCCAATGACTACCGATTTGATGGCACTGACCATCTCGTCGATACTGATGCCTTTGGTAACATATCCGGCAGCACCCGCTTCCATCAACTTGGTAGGATACAACTCATCATTGCAAACTGTGACAGCAATTACCTGTATTTCAGGGAATGACTGACTGATCTTTCGGGTAGCTTCTAAACCACCAATACCTGGCATGCGGACATCCATCAGGACAACCTGAGGCTGAAGGCTACGACACTTTTCAATAGCCTCTTCCCCACTGCAGGCTTCTCCGACAATGATCAATTCCTGTATATCGGACAGCATACGGGACAGACCCGTTCTTACCAGATCATGATCGTCAGCAATCAGTACGCGAATCATGACAAACTCCAACCTGCATCTTTATGGTTATTATTTCCCTAATCCATCCGGCACTCGAAACCTATGTATATACCCTGTTCAGGCCTTCGCGCTCAGCCTTCTCTCTAACTTCTCTCTAACAAAGAACAGGATAAATAAATAGATTCCGAGTACATATGACTTCCCTGATGGCAAATCACTCCAATGTGATTTCACTCAGAAAAAAGCCTGCGTTCATAATATTCATTAATCAACAGACTTAATGACTACCAGCCTGAAAACAGACCGGTAGCGTTTCACCACTCTGATATCAGAGTTTGCCTTCCAGTTCTGGTACGGCTTCAAACAAGTCAGCTACCAAACCATAGTCTGCTACCTGGAAGATAGGCGCTTCTTCATCTTTGTTGATAGCAACAATGACTTTTGAGTCTTTCATACCTGCCAGATGCTGAATCGCACCGGAAATACCCACAGCAACATACAGATTAGGCGCAACAATTTTACCGGTCTGACCGACCTGCATATCGTTAGGTACAAACCCGGCGTCTACAGCTGCACGAGAGGCACCCACTGCTGCCCCCAGTTTGTCAGCCAACTTGTACAGGATTTCGAAGTTTTCTCCGTTACCCATACCACGACCACCAGAGACTACGATCTCAGCACCACCCAGTTCAGGGCGATCAGACTTCGCCATTTCTTCACTAACGAAGGAAGAAATACCTGCATCTTGTGCACTGTCCAGCTGCTCTACTGCGGCGCTGCCACCGGTAGCTGAAACAGGATCAAAACCAGTACTACGAACAGTAATGACCTTGATAGGTGCACTGCTCTGAACGGTAGCAATAGCGTTACCGGCATAGATCGGGCGAGCAAAAGTATCTGCACTGTCTACACGAATGATGTCAGAGATCTGATCAACATCCAGCAGAGCCGCTACACGAGGTAGATAGTTTTTGCCACTAGTGCTGGCAGAAGTCAGGATGTGGCTATAGCCTTTACCCAGTTCTGCAACCAGTAAGCTGACATTTTCAGCCAACTGATGACTGTAGGCTGCATTATCTGCAACCAGAACTTTGCTCACACCTTCAATCGCTGCAGAGGCTTCGGCAACTGAACCGCAACCTGAGCCAGCGACCAGCAGGTGAACTTCATCGCCAATCTGACGAGCTGCAGCTACGGTATTCAGTGTGGCTGAGCCCAAGGCTGCATTATCATGTTCTGCAACTACGAGAATAGCCATTAGATTACCTTCGCTTCAGTTTTCAGTTTTTCGATCAGCTCATCAACGCTGCCCACTTTGATACCAGCACTGCGCTCTGCAGGTGGCTCAACTTTCAGGGTGGTCAGGCTGGAAGCCACTTCCACACCCAGGTCAGCAGGTGTTTTAGTGTCCAAAGGCTTACGCTTAGCCTTCATGATGTTCGGCAGAGAAGCATAGCGAGGCTCGTTCAAGCGCAGGTCGGTGGTGACAATAGCGGGCAGTGACAGGGAAACTGTCTGTAAACCGCCGTCTACTTCACGGGTAACACTGGCCTTACCATCTTCAACGGTCAGTTCAGAAGCAAATGTTCCCTGTGGCAGACCAGCCAGAGCAGCAAGCATTTGTCCGGTCTGATTGTTGTCACTATCAATAGCCTGTTTACCCAGGATCACCAGGTCAGGTTTTTCTTCATCAACAATGGCTTTCAGAAGTTTGGCGACAGAGAGAGCACCGAGTTTTTCATCGGTTTCAACAAGAATGCCACGATCAGCACCCAGAGCCAGAGCGGTGCGTATCTGCTCCTGACTCTCTTTAGTACCGAGGGAAACAGCTACGACTTCTGTGGCGACACCTTTCTCTTTCAATCTCACTGCTTCTTCAACAGCGATTTCACAGAATGGGTTGATAGCCATTTTTACGTTTGTCAGATCGACATCACTATGGTCCGCTTTTACACGAACCTTGACGTTATAGTCGATGACTCTCTTGACTGCTACAAGTATTTTCATGGGTTCGCAGCCTTCCTTATTTATACTATGACTGGATACTTGGTTGTGAAGCAGGGCATGAAATCTCCGAAAACATCGCGCGGAGCATCAATTGTTATCATTGTTTCACAGCGCTGCGTGTGGGCAGTCTACCAGCACGTCAATAAGGGTTCAAACCTATGTTTAAGATTGGTGATTATCAAATAGGCGTAACGAACTATGTGTCAGACCATCGCCTTTCATTAGAATACCCAACCAATATGGGCTGTTCCGGTACGATAACCTGTTAGCTTTCAGTGAAGCTGATTGATTCGATTCTCAGGCAAGAAAGAAAATTATTTTTCTGCAAGAGTTTCTTTAAAACCAGCTTCTATAGCTTCGGTTCATACTGGCTCCAACACAGCGAATGCTGGCCATTTACGTAAGTGCCGGTATAATGCAGAAAAATTTCAAACAACTGTTTGATTCTCATAGTAAAAGATTCTTCTGACTATCAATGGCTGGGCAACCAAGGTTACAAGCCAGAAAATAGGCAGATAAAAGAACATGGTATGAGAATCACCATGTGATAACCCGGCTGAGGGAGGGGATCCATCATGGAACGCGAGTCTATGCCATTTGACGTGGTAATTGTGGGTGCTGGACCATCCGGTTTGTCTGCCGCATGTCGTCTGATGCAACGGTCACAAGAAGCAGGTCAGGAACTCTCTGTCTGCGTGGTCGAAAAGGGTTCTGAAGTGGGAGCCCACATTCTGTCTGGTGCGGTCTTTGAACCCACCGCACTGAACGAACTCTTTCCTGACTGGAAAGAAAAAGGTGCACCACTCAATACTGAAGTCGTATCCGATGATATCTACTGGCTGAGTTCCCAGGAAAAGGCCATGAAAGTGCCCGGTGTCTTTGTTCCCAAGACCATGCACAATGAAGGCAACTATATCATCAGTCTGGGTAACCTCTGTCGTTGGTTAGCCGAACAGGCAGAAAGCCTGGGTGTGGAAGTTTTCCCTGGCTTTGCTGCCAACGAAATTCTGTTTAATGAAGACGGTAGCGTCAAGGGTATTGCCACAGGGGATATGGGCATTTCTGCCAATGGCGAGAAGAAAGACAGTTACATGCCCGGCATGGAACTGCATGCTAAATACACCCTGTTTTCTGAAGGTTGCCGAGGTCAGTTAGGTAAAGAACTGATCAGCCGTTTCAACCTGGATGAAGGCAAAGATCCTCAACATTACGGCATTGGTATCAAGGAACTCTGGGATATCGCACCTGAAAACCATTCGGAAGGTCTGGTTGTTCACACAGCAGGCTGGCCTCTGAATGAAAGTGGATCAACAGGCGGTGGCTTTCTTTATCATATAGAAAACAATCAGGTAGTACTGGGCCTGATTACCGACTTGAGTTACTCCAATCCTCATGTCAGCCCTTTTGAAGAATTCCAGCGTTATAAGCAAAGCCCAACCATCAAACAATATCTTGAAGGTGGAAAGCGCGTCTCTTACGGAGCAAGAGCCCTGGCCAAGGGTGGACCACAATCTCTACCCAAGATGACTTTCGCGGGCGGTATGTTGATTGGCTGTGATGCTGGCACTATGAATGGAGCCAAGATCAAGGGCTCACACACCGCTATGAAGTCCGGCATGCTGGCTGCAGATGAAGTCTTTAAATCCATCAGCAATGGTTCTGAAGGTGGAGAAGATCTTACTACTTACGCTCAGGCTTTTGAAAACTCCTGGCTGGGTGATGAATTGCAGGCTCAAAGAAACTTTGGTCCTGCTATGCATAAATGGGGCAACTTCCTGGGTGCTGGCTTTGCTTTTGTGGACCAAAATGTTTTTGGTGGCAAACTGCCGTTTACCCTGCGTGACAAGACACCGGACTATGCCACTCTGAAGCCTGCAGCTCAGAGCAAAAAGATAGATTATCCAAAGCCTGACGGTGTTATCAGCTTTGATCGTCTGGGTTCGGTTTTCCTCTCAAACACCAATCATGAAGAAGATCAGCCCTGCCACTTGAAACTGGCAGACGCTTCAATTCCTCTGAAAGACAACTTGTCTAAATACGACGAACCTGCTCAGCGTTATTGTCCAGCGGGGGTCTATGAGATTGTTGCAGATGAAACGTCTGGTGAGCAAAAGTTCCAGATCAACAGTCAGAACTGTGTTCACTGTAAAACCTGTGACATCAAGGATCCTGCTCAGAACATTACCTGGGTAGCTCCGGAAGGTACCGGTGGTCCAAACTATCCGAATATGTAACCTTAATGATTGAATAAAAGGAGCCGCTACTGGCTCCTTTTATTATGGGCTGAATACTTTTATTTGGGACATTGACTGGAAAGAAAGCCTGTAATAATTCGAACAAGTAAATGATCCACGTTCATAGAACGTGGTTTTGCTTTATGCCCCCTAAAAGGGGGCTAATACCGCCAGCCTTCAGAGAAGGCTGGTGAGAGTTGTCCCAAGATTGAAAATTATTTCCTGAAATCTATCTCCTGCTGGAGACGCTCTCTTTTCTCCTGATACTTCACATATTTGCGTATCATTTCTGCATCAACACCAACGGTATCAACACAATATCCCTTAGCCCAAAAGTGATTGCCCCAATATGGCCTCTTCTTCAAATACGGGAATTTCGAAAACAGCCTCAGAGCCGTACGACCCTTCACCGTTCCCAAAAGCGTTGAAATCGAAACCTTCGGAGGTACCTTCACCAGCAAATGTACATGGTCATTTTGGATGTTCAGCTCAACTACCGTACAACCAAGCTGACTACAAAATACCTGAATGCTGTTGTGAACATCAGCTTTTACAGCTCCGGTTAAGACACGAAACCGATACTTTGGTACCCAAACTATGTGGTATTGGCAATGCCAGATGACATGCGTTAACTTCTCAAATCTACTCATGTTACTTCCTATCTCTAGTAGTTGTGGGGACAACTCAGAGATAAGGAGTAGCATGGGTAGTTCATGGCAGGCGGAGCCAACCATTCATGACCACGTCCATAGGACGTGGATTTTCACCATGCATTAAAGACGTGACCCGCCAGGTATTATTTTCTTCTTTGCATTCACTCATCCACCCCTGACCTATGCCCTGATTGCAGCAACAGGAAACGCGCTGTTTGCTATTGGTGTCAAAGAGTCCACTCCCTATGTCAGCCCTTTCGTGTTTATTTTCTACAGTACTCTTTTTTGCACACTTTTCAGCTTCGGAGCATCCTGGGCTGCCGTCAGTGGAATGGGTGTAACCACACCTTAGGAATAGTCCCAAAATAACTTCCTTATTCAAATCTGCTATAACCCTTCGACAAGCTCAGGGCGAACGGAGTCCGGGTAAAAATCGGGAAGTTATTTTGGGGCAAATCCTTATCTGGGTGTCACTCTCTTATATACCCATTTTGGAGCAAGCTACTACACACTTCGAGCTCCACACTGCCTGACACTGTTGTTATACCCAAAATATTGAGTTCAGGGCTTGCCCAGACAAGCAACAAAGCAACGGCATCATCAATTCCAGGGTCTATGTCGATGACGACTGACAATGTCTTAGCCATCAGTGATCTCCAAGGGTACCCAAAGTAAACGACTGGCTATGACTACTGATAAAGAGCTCAACACCCTCATCGGTTGTCTTTTCTTCGGCCATTTCTATCAGCTGATAAAAAACATTCCTATGAATCAACGCATCCAGCTGCGCTCTGACTCTGATGTAGGGAGAAGGCTCACCGGTAGACGGATCAACTTCTACCCATAAAGGATGCTCCTGATTCAGAATGACTTCATCTCCAACATTAGTGGTAAAAACCATCCCACTCTCTTTGCTCTCAACCGAAACAGCAACGAATGGAGCATCCTCAACCTGAATCCGTACTTTTTCCACCGGGGTAACCAGATAAAAACAGTCGTCATCGTCATGTCGAAGGATGGTTGAAAACAGTTTCACCATAGATTCTCTAGCTATGGGTGATCCCATATACATCCAACTGCCATCCCGGCAGATTTTCATATCAATATCTCCACAAAAGTCGGGATTCCACAAATGAACAGGAGGCAAGCCCTTCTGTTTTTGGAGTGACTTCAGGCTCTCAGCCAGCTTTCCGGGTGAAACGGGTTGGTCGCTCATAATTCAGACCCTCTGCCTGTTGTCATTGTTCTAGCGAAAAATCAGCACTGCGATGAAACATGTGTGCAACACAGCCATTATATCGTCTCTATAAGGAGGCCGTCTGATTTATCTCTATCGGATACAGAACGGATTCAGTGTAAGGATAGAGCCTGGATTGAGCTGCTGATCATCTTATCAGGGAGTTGGCCGATGCTATTCTTTATAGAGAAACGCTCAAGGCTGTTTATAGGGAAATCCATTGAGCATGTCATTACCTCAAGCCTCAAAACGAGCCGCAGTTTTCGCTCAAAACTATTTGAGACAGTAAAAGAACAACAGGGAAGAATCATGCAGCTCCTCAAGTCACTCGCTGGCTTACTGACAAAATGGCTTATGCAGGAGCCTGATGACACCAATCGACAACTCTGTGATTTTGAGCGTATTCGCCACGAGCTCAAGCCTTGCGATGTTATCTTAGTGGAAGGAAAGTCCAGGGTCAGCAATGTCATTAAACAGATTACTCAGAGTCCCTGGTCCCACGCGATGCTTTATATTGGTCGCCTTCACGATATTGAAGATGATCGTATACGTCAGACAGTCAAAGAATCTTACGATGGTTCACCCGATGATCAATTGATCATAGAAAGCGAACTGGGCTTCGGTACCGTTGTTCACCCCTTGAGCCGCTATGAAGGTGATCACCTGAGAATCTGTCGACCAAATGGGCTGAACTATTCCGACAGCCAGCAAGTCATTCATTACGCAGTCAGTCGGTTAGGCCTTGATTATAATGTCCGCCATGTTCTGGATCTTGCCCGCTTTTTCTTCCCCTACTCCATTATGCCCAGACGGTGGCGCTCTTCACTGTTTCAACATTCTCCCGGGGATGAAACCAAGACAGTCTGCTCCAGTATGATTGCAGAAGCATTCAGCTTTATTCACTTCCCCATTTTACCTCTGGTTAAACTGAACGGAGAAAATGGCGTTCAGCTGTTTCAGCGAAACCCCAAGCTCTGCACTCCCAGTGACTTTGATTACTCACCCTATTTCCAGATCATCAAGTATCCTTTCCTGGATTATACCCACCACTCAGATTACAAATTACTGCCCTGGCATGGACATGGCGCACTGGAAGGACGAGAAGGTGACCTCTACATCACCACAGATAAGATGAAAGAGTTGCAACAGATGGGCTTGAATAGCGGCACTGACTCTGAAAATCTGGGTAACAGAAATACTTTAAATTGAATGAAGCCCGCTAAGCATCAGCAGGAAAATCGATCGAGCGTAACAACAAAGTTAATTATTCTGAATTGATCTTATAACTTAGTGGACGCAGGAAGATTCTGAACCATAATTACACGTGCTGATTCGGTCGACTTCCCCCTACGGCCAATCAGCCTGGGTCAGTAAAATGACCTTGGTACTTGGATTGTGTACCTATGTTTCACTCCTAATGGTCTTAGCCCGCGTACTCTTCCCCCAGAGGCGCGGGTTTCTTTTTGGCTGTAGAAAATGCAGAATCCCTTTAATATCAAGGCTTGACACAGTTTTCATGGTTTTATCCTCTCAGTCAGGTTTTCATTTTTTTCCTCATTCAGGTGTGTAAAAGTGCGTGTATTTGCGCATCAAAACGTGCCAAAAACGTGCCAAGGTGATTCACCCTGAATCAAGGGGTTTGATTTCTTCCGTTCCCTTGTGAGAGAACGTTGGTCTAGTTGGTACATAATCTGTGTACCTGCTGCATTTAAGCCCCCAGGAATCACCTTCTGAATCACCCTGTTCATGACAATTCTGCCTTCTTCAGAGCCCTGTATACCGACGACTGACTTATCTCCAGAGCTTTAGCAATCTCACGCTGTGACAGCCCCTGCAAAGAAAGTTGATACGCCCTGACTGCTAATGAATCACTTTCTGTTGAATCACTGTCTTCAGTTTCCATATCTTCCGGGCAAAAACGCTCGTTTAGATAAGGCTCCTCTGCTGCAGGGAGCTGATGCACGTTGCATTGCATCACTTGTTCGTAGGCAGCTGGATTCAAGCAATAAGTGCAAGCGACTCCCCGGTGTAGACTTCGAGCGGAGTTCGCCCACCTAATACTTTTCTCGGCATGGTATTGATTAAC
>NZ_JOKH01000016.1 GCF_000722635.1 Endozoicomonas numazuensis
GGTCAGCCTCCTAGTTATCTTTCGGTTCATGGCAGTGAAATGAAAATTAAAGTCCAGACACTTCCTGAACTTATTTCCATTTATTCAGGCACTAGCCCCTGGCACATTCATATGCAGCAAGCCATCCCTCTGGTGAATTACTGAGCCTTTTTTTCCATACGCTTGATTTCGTCATACACTTTCTGATTAGCAACGGCCTTGATACCAAACTTATGGGCGTACTTCAGTACTTCACCATTCAATTCGTCCACTTCTGTTACCCGGCCTCTCTGGAGATCAGCCCACATACTCATTCTCGCTCTGTCATCAATCTTCAGAGCTCTTGCCGCTACCAGCTTGAATAAAAAGTCGGGCAGTTTTAGAACAAATGGCATATTTTCAAGAGCAATCGCGGTGCCAATATTAACGGGCTTGAGGCCATTTTTTTTCATTACCGAAAGTCCTTCATTCATACAATTAGCCCAAAGCTTTCGATAACGTCTCTGTTGCAACTGCGCTTTTAAAGGCACGCCACTCATGGCATTGATCGAGTTATTCAGGTTTAGCAGAAGCTTGCTCCACTGTGCAGAGAGAATGTCATCGTGCAGACGGCTTTTGCCCAACGCCTGGTCCAGTGCCGGCAACCAGGGTTTCAGAGCATCATGAGCCTCAAGATGCAGACAACCTTCACTGGTTTTCTTGAAGACGCCCTGCTGGAGATAAGTCACCCCGTAAGCGACAAGCCCGGCAATAACAAGCTCCGGCTGCAAATACTTTTTCAAACGTTCTGCACTGTTCAGTCCATTCAGTAAACTGATGACGGTTGCTTGTGGGGCATACTTTTTAATTTGTGTTGCAGCTTCTTCTAACCCTGAATGTTTTACACAGAGCAAAATTAGGCGACTGCCTTTAATCGCTTCAGGATCGGTATGGAAATCAATGACATCGGGGGAAAACGAATGGTGGCTGCCATCTGTCTGGGCGACAGTAAGACCATTTTTGGATAACTCGTCGGCAAACCACTCCCTACCGATCATTCGCACGGGGATCGATTCAGCCATGAAAAGGCCCGCCAGATAGCAGCCTATGCAGCCGGCCCCCAGAATCGTTATACCTTCACTCTTGAATTGCTCCATCCTGGAAGATGCTCTCTGTTAAAACACCAGTTAACACTCTAAAAAGCCGACTCTATAAAATCAACCCGACTACTGTTGTTTATATTGGTTAATTCCATGAAGTCTCGTTACTTTGTAATACCTATTGCATTTTCTAGCTACCGTAATGAGCATGGCAAGCCGGACATAAGACCAAAACAGAATGACGAGTAATAGCTAGCTATTGCGAGGAGTTCCAACACTGGAATTATGTTCAGCTAACCAGCGCAATAGTGTAGTTAGAAAATGCGATGGGGATAAAAAGATGAGCATGAACACCTCAGCAAGTGCCAGGCCAAAAAATCCTTCTCTTAAAAAACAAGAAAGGCCCGCTGAGGATAATCAGCAGGCCTGTGCAAGCAAGCTACAGTGGATAACTGTTACTTGTCGCCTTTTTCTCCAGAAGCTCTCCAGTCAGCTATGTAGAAGTTCACTTTCTTACCGGTCTTCTTGTCAACACCGTAGCCTTCTACACTGCGGTCATTGAAGCGTGCCTTGCCAATCTTGATCTTGTGGATAGTTTTCTTATCCTTCTTGATTTCGATGTCGCCATCGACATCACGACCATTCTTGTTAGACTTGATGTTCACCTTGTAAGTAACATCACGCTTACCTTCAGCCTCACCTTTCAGTTCCAGCTTGCCTTTGTTGCCCTTGCCTTCCAGACGCAGGGTAGAGTCTTCTTTAGCAAAGGACTCATCAAACATCACTCGACCAGAGATGGCTGCAGTGATCTTGATATCATCTTTACCCTGCAGAACTTCGATACCACCCTGTGGCGCAATCGGCTTGTTGTCATCGCCAAACTTGGCCTGTGTCAGCGGGTAGAAGGCCTTGTTAATACCAGAGCTCAGTACACCACGATCCATCAGTAAGTAGCCATCGGTAGTTGGAACGGTGAACGCTTCGTTAGTGTCTTCAGCCGGAATCATCTGACCGTCACGCAGAATTTCACCTGTCTTAGGATCTACAGCCCATACACCCTGGATCTGTGCGGTAGGAATAACCATGCCACCTTCAGTCTGAGCAACACCTTCTCCCGCATCAGTGGTTGGGCAACCCGTCAGACCAAACTCGTAACCCAGAACACCCGTAATCAGGAGTTCATTCGCAGTACTTACTACGATACCGTTGTGGAAGCCACTGAAGCCACAGATCTGAGGATCATCAATTGGGCTCTCAGGCAGCAAGTCTTTGGCGAATTCTAGCATGTCGATTTTCCATGCTACTTCTTTGTCATCAGGCTGTACTGCATAGACATAACGTTCGTCGTATACATAGATCTTGTCATCACCCGGACCACCCAAAGAAGCGGAAGCAGGTCGACCCGCTACGTCTGTTGTCCATACCGGTTCTTTATCCGAGTCGGTCTTGAACTTATACAGTGTGGCATCAGCATCACTGGCATACATGTATTTCAGGTCGCTGGAAATTGCAGGGCTTGAGCCACTACCGGGTCCCATTTGAGCTTCATAAACAAATTCAATTTTCTTGGTTTCAGGGTCAAAAGTGAAACCATGAACCGCACCATCGCCATAAGTCTTGCTGGAAGTACCGGTCGCGTAGATCATTCCTGTTTCAGGATGTACCGCTGGTACGTTTGCAGACTCTACACCGCCGTGGAAGTAGGTCCAGATAACCGATCCCCAGCCTTCAGCTACATAAGGAGGACTCATCGCACCCGGTGCCGGAGACAGAACATGGGTCTCAAACTCACCAGGCATATTGACTGGCCCAGCCACACGCTCACCGGTTTCACGATCAAAAATCATGACGTCACCAAACATGGTGATACCACCTACATAAGCGGTAGATTCATCGCCATTAACCGGCATAGTAAAGAATGGGTTGGTAATGGAGTTTGCTTCCATACCCAGGTTCAGCCCATCAAAAACTCCGTCAACATCAACAGTTGGCTCAGGCAGAGGGGTTACCCATCTTACTTCACCTTCAGCAGAGAACGACCACATCTGGTTAGCATCACTGATGTAAACATTACCATTGTTGTCAACCACTGGAGCAGCGATAACGCCACCTGGATCAAAGTCATCAGCACCCTGCCAAGGTGGCGTCTGCCATTTGATATTGCCTTCGCCATCAAATGCAGTCAGGTTAGATTGCCCTTTGTCCAGTGCAGTCGTTGCGTAAAAGTCACCATTAGGTCCACGAGTAGGGCCCAACAGAACCGCCGCTCCTTCCAGAACTTCTGCAGACTGCTCGTAGTAACGAGGCAGTTCCTTGATCGACGAAATGTAGTCGTCGTTTCTTGGACCACCGTGAGCGGTAGCCCATTCTGTGTCGGCATAGACACCAACACGAGGTGTTTCAATCATAGTGTCACTAGCCATGACACCGGTAGAGGCTGCTAAAACTGCGAGAGCCAATAACTTCTTTTTCATTTTTTTTCTCAGTACTACTTAACGTTTTTGTTATTTCCCTGAGTCGACAGAACCGATAAAATGGCAAATCTTCCGGCTCTACCAGTCTGGATCTCCATATGCACCCAGACTCAATCTACGTTGTTCTTTTTGTTCATCTACCTGCAAAAAATCTACAGGCATGCATGATTGAACCATCTGACCAGCAAGACTCTTAATATTTTCAGGTCTTGGTAGACGCTGCTTCCAGAAGAGTTTCCCTCGCTGCGCGGCTACAGATTAATACACATGACTTAAACCAAAATATAAGTACAGATACCTAAATATTGTCGTTTATACCTACCAGCACTTCGGTTAACCCTTTTGGGCTAGTTGAAAACTTCATAACTATTAGATTGTCGGAAGGAGGTATTAAAGCTTTTTCTCTTTAGCCAGCTTCATAAAGCGGCTGTTGATTCTGAGCTTATCTGAGCTTATCTGATCTTAATAGTGTGATGACTGCATGGATGCCGATACTCGGCATTGGTGACTACCTGTTAGACTTCGCCCCCCCTCCGAAACTACAGACACACGATTTAACCCAGCCTCAATAGTGATAGGGGAAACGAGAAAAGTCTTTGGGTCGCTTCTCCAGAAAGGAGTCCCTGCCTTCTTTGGCTTCTTCCGTTCCATAAGCCAAACGAGTAGCCTCACCTGCAAACAGCTGCTGACCAACCATGCCGTCATCGGTCATATTCAGGCCAAATTTCATCATACGAACCGCTGTAGGAGATTTTTCGCCAATCATGCCTGCCCACTCAAGGGCCACTTCTTCCAATCGGGCGTGAGGCACAACCTTGTTAACCATGCCCATTTCAAAGGCTTCCTGAGCAGAATAATCCAGCCCCAGAAAAAAGATTTCACGAGCCCGCTTTTGCCCCACCATTTTGGCCAGATAGGCAGATCCATAACCAGAATCAAAGCTGGCCACGTCCAGATCTGTTTGTTTGAAAACGGCGTGCTCTGCAGACGCCAGTGTCAGATCACAAACCACATGCAAGCTATGCCCACCACCTGCGGCCCAACCGGGTACAACCGCCATGACAACCTTGGGCATAAAACGTATCAACCGTTGAACTTCAAGGATATGCAAACGCCCCAAACGAGCAGGATCTACTTCGTCCTGAGGCATACCTTCATATTTATAGCCATCCTTGCCACGAATACGCTGATCTCCCCCTGAGCAGAAAGCCCAACCACCGTCTTTGGGTGATGGGCCATTCCCTGTCAGTATGACAACGCCAACATCGCTGGATATTCTCGCATGTTCAAGCGCCTGAAACAGTTCATCGACTGTTCTGGGCCGAAACGCGTTGCGGCACTCAGGTCGGTTAAAGGCAATTCTCACTGTACCCTGATTTTTGGCCCGGTGATAAGTGATGTCTTCAAACACAAAGCCATCCACTTGCTGCCAATGATCAGGGTTGAAAATTTCAGAAACCATGAGACCTCCCGAAACACGAATGCCAAAGCGACAAAGAGTTATAGTGAACAATTGTCGCACAAGAGCTGAACTGCGCCAGTACGTAATTTACATAGAAACTAACGCCACTGAAAAAAGCTATGTAGATGGAGACATAGGTCGCCCATATCACTCAGGCAAACTGTCTGTACCGAACAATCAGCCCTTGGCTTCAAAGTCATCTTCTCTCAACAGGGCCCGACCATCAGCCTGAAGCACCCACAGTTCTTTATGAATGACACCACCGGCATTGTTCATCCTAATGTTTCATCGAACTGACTGAAGCATAGCTCTGTCTATGCGCTATGAAAAACCGGATAATTTCGAAAAGACTGTTCTGAATTTTCAAACAATATGATGAAATATCTTCGCCATATGGCCGTGTTTGTACAGATCGTTGAAAGCGGCTCGATCAGTCAGGCAGCCCTGGCAAAAGCGGGGGCAGGTGTAGCCCTGATTCCAGACTTTTTATGTGCTCCATTACAGGAAAAAAGTCAGCTGGTTAACATTTTGCCGGAGTATACATTTTCATCGGTTCCTGTGTATGCTATTCACGCCTTTGGACATCAACCACCTGTATTGGTCAAGCGTTGTATTTCTGCCATCAAGGAAGAAATAACAGACTTGAGCAAAGCTTCCAGAGGCATTGATGGATGATAATAATAATAAAATAAGGATTTAGCTGTGACTCAGGACTCTATATTCATTCCATTTCTTGGAATGATGCTACTTACGTTCATAGTCTGGATTTATATGTTTATTCAAAGGCTGGTGTATATGACCGCCAATAACATAGATCCACAACGAGCCATTTCACCTGACAAATTCAACGCGATGGTTCCAGACCCTGTTTGCGCGCCGGGACATAACCTGAGAAACCTGGTTGAACTTCCCCTGCTGTTTTATGCACTGTGCATTTATCTTTACCTGACCTCTCAAGTCGACACAGGCTATTTATACGCTGCCTACATTTTCCTTGGCTTCAGGGTTTTACACAGTTTTGTTCAATGCACCTTTAATAATGTAAACCTTCGATTTGCTGCCTATATCGTTGCTTCAGCCGCTCTCTGGTACATGATGATCCGCAGTATCATTAATGTGTTAAGTCTAATGAGCTGACCCTTTAGGGAGGGCTTTCCAGACTGACAGCCAACCCCTCCCATAAGCTCAGAAAGAATGTAAATCAAAGTAATATCTATGAGAGCTTTATGTAAAAATCAGATATGATCGCTGGAAATCATATAGGACATTGAAAGCCTGACCAGCTTGAAGAGCCCCCGGGAAAATTCTTACGGAGTTATAATAATGGCCACGGTGCAAGAAATCTTCGATGAAATAACCAGCCGTTTTGATGCCACTACTGCAGTAGGACAACAGCTCATTTTTCAGTTTGATATTACTGATGGGGAAACGTATCACATCGCTATTGATGATGGCACTTGTCGTGTTATTAAAGGTGCCAGTGAAGATCCCAGTGTCACAATGATCACAGACAGCGAATCTTTCGTCGGTATCATGACCGGCGAACTGGATGGCATGCAGGCTTTCATGACCGGAAAGATTCGTACTGAAGGCAATATGATGCTGGCTACCAAGCTAAACGACTTTTTCCACAACGAATGACCACTCTGACCTGCTGAAGACATCGGCAGGTCTCTCTCCCCTCACTATCGACCTCTCCGCCAGATTGGTATCATAGTACTCAATCTGACATAAACACTGTGTCACCATTTTATTTCATACGTTCCCTTCAAAGGCCGAGGGTAACAGGAGAGCAGTCAATGAGTGATCAGTCTCTGGTTCTGAACTTTAGACAGGCCATGCAGGAACTGGCAGCATCCGTCAACGTCATCACCACCCAACATGGCGAATCAAGTAATGGTCTTACGGCAACAGCCGTATGCTCCTTATCGATGGAACCTGCTTCAATGCTGGTATGTATTCACAAAGATGTGCAGGCTTTATCTGAGATCAGGGCCAGTGGTTTTTTCTGCATCAATGTCCTGAACTCAGAGCAGCAAGCGGTTTCAGACGTCTTTGCCGGGCGCTCTGGAGCCAAGGGACAGCAGCGATTTCAGGAAGCAGGATGCTGGACACCTTCTCAGTCTGGAACCCCCATGCTGGATGGAGCCCTGGCCAATGTCGTCTGCGAACTGCAGGAAATTAATGAGTCTGGCACTCACCATATCTGTATTGGTCATGTCCGGGAGATTCGCCTCTCTCCAGGATCAACTCCATTGATCTATGCCCAGCAGCAGTACGGTACTTTAGTCAATCTGCCAGAAGCAGAGACAGCTGCCTGATAAAAGGCATTTCGGAGTTCAGGTTAACGACCTGTGCTCCGCAATAACCCTGACCCGTTAGTACAAAACTTTCTTCCCACCAACAAGAACAACAGAAGCCCATGAGCCGTATACAGCAAACCCTGGCAGCCATTGATGCGCTGCATGCACAAGATCCAGAAACCGTCGAAGGTAAGGCAAAAGAACTCATCTATGCAGAAAATATGTCCGCATGGCTGGAGAAATTAAACGCTGATGCCTCTGACGAGCTGAACATTGCTGTACGCAGTCAGCACCTGTGTCGCTGGGAAATCCCACGCTCAGAGTTTCCCATGGATCGACCGGGCTACCTCAAGTGGCGGACGGAGCTGGGTAAACTGCATGCTCGAAAAGCAGTAGAGATCATGCAAACTCAGGGCTACAGTAAAGAAAGCTGCCAGCAGACCGAGAGCATCATTCGTAAGTTGGGTATCAAACGTAATACTGAAACCCAGACACTGGAAGATTGTGCTTGCCTGGTGTTTATAGAAACAGACTTCCTTAATTTTGCTGAGAAGCATCCGGAAGAGAAAGTTATTCGTATAGTCCAGAAGACCTGGGCCAAAATGTCAGAACAGGCTCACCAGGAAGCCCTTGCTCTGGATCTACCGGCTGAAGCGCTGAGTTTGATCCAGAAAGCACTGGCTTGATACGCGGAGCCTGCCGGAATTAAGACAATTTCATGTTCGAACGCTTAAATCCGACAGGTTCCCGGCACTTACTCAAAACTCAGGACTTCAATGAGCAAACGTCTCGGCAAATTCATTAGGGAAGCCTTTTTCACCCTGCTAATCGGTGCTGCAGTCATGACGACATATAACGTCTATCTGCAAAAAGACATGCCTTCTGGTATGGCTCCCGAACTGCGTGCAATGCCTGTTAACGGGGAAGAAGTCGACCTCTACAAACTGTCTGAACAAAAGCCTGTCCTTCTTTATTTTTGGGCCAGCTGGTGCCGAGTTTGCCATTGGGTCAGCCCTACCGTTAGCGATTTGTCGGATGATTATCAGGTAGTCACCGTTGCATTAGCGTCTGGCGATAATGAAAGAGTGGCAAAATACCTCAACGTCAAAGGCCTTAACTTTCCGGTCATTAATGATCTACAAGGCTCTATCAGTAAAGCCTGGAATGTCAGCGTCACTCCTTCGATCTTCATTATCAGAAAGGGTGAAATCAAGTCGATCACCACTGGCTATACAACCAAGGCTGGAATACTGGCAAGGTTGTGGCTGAATCAATAGAAACGCTTGCCCGCTCAAAGACGACTTCATAAAGTTTCAGGGTCAGTATTTGACCCTGATCAATCTGAAACTCTGTAAAAAATCTCTGCTCTGGCATTGCAGCCATAATCCAGCATATCTGCACTTTTCCCCTTTGGCCTACAGGAAGAAAAAGGGTCTCCCCTTCGTTTTAAGATGTCCAGACATGGCTTTTTCGCGCCCCTATTTTACTGATATTTGTCTTGCACGCAGGAAGCCTGCAAAGCTGCGAGTTAAGAGCAGAGTCAAAGAATTTTGATCTGGCTTCACCCGCTCCCCCTTCTCACAATTCATGAAAACCCTACCCCCATCGCCCTCAGTCATGTATCCTTCGGGGGTTATACTAAGCACTAGTATTTTCCTCCGCTCTGTAAGTTTGTACGTTTGTGCAAACCATTAATTGCAGAGTCAGGAATCTGTCGGACTTATGCTTTCGAGCATTAATCTCAGTAGAACGGCTCAGTTTTTCGATGAATTCAGGCCTAAATTGTCTTAAGTACGACAGACTCCTAAAAACCCTTTAAATCCAGATTCTCGCAAAGAGCCATGATGGAAGAGCATTACCACCCGCATAAGATTGAGACCGAGGCCCAAAAGTATTGGGAAGAGAACGACAGCTTTGCTGTCACTGAAGAGGCCGGCAAGGAGAAATATTATTGCCTGTCCATGTTCCCTTATCCCAGTGGCCGACTGCACATGGGCCACGTTCGCAATTACACCATTGGTGACGTGGTTTCCCGCTATCAACGCATGCAAGGCAAAAACGTCCTGCAGCCCATGGGTTGGGATGCCTTCGGTCTACCGGCAGAAAACGCTGCCATCAAGAACAAGACCGCACCAGCCCCCTGGACCTACGAAAACATCGACTACATGAAAGGTCAGCTGAAGCGTCTTGGCTTCGGTTATGACTGGCAGCGTGAGCTGGCTACCTGTAAGCCTGATTACTACAAGTGGGAACAATGGTTCTTCACTCAATTGTACGAAAAGGGTCTGGTTTACAAGAAGATGTCTTCTGTGAACTGGTGTCCAAATGACGCCACCGTTCTAGCTAACGAACAGGTAGAAGATGGCCGTTGCTGGCGTTGCGACACATTGGTTGAGCGTAAAGAGCTGCCTCAGTGGTTTGTGAAAATCACCGCTTATGCTAACGAGCTGCTGGCTGACCTGGATCAGCTGGAAGACTGGCCCGATCAGGTTAAAGCCATGCAGCGCAACTGGATCGGCCGTTCTGAAGGTGTTCAGATGACCTTCAAGGTGGCCAACCCAATCGAAAATTCACCCGAAGAATTCCAGATCTACACCACCCGCCCAGACACTCTGATGGGTGTCACTTACGTAGGTGTAGCGGCTGAGCACCCGATTGCCAAAGCAGCAGCTGCCAACAACCCCAAACTGGCCGCCTTCATAGAAGAGTGCAAATCCAATGGTGTGACCGAAGCAGAAATGGCCACCATGGAAAAAGTGGGTGTTGATACCGGTATTCGCGCCATTCATCCTATTACCGGTAAAGAAGTACCGGTCTGGGCAGCCAATTTCGTACTGATGGATTATGGTACCGGTGCTGTCATGGCGGTTCCTGGCCACGATCAACGCGACTATGAATTCGCTACCCGCTTCGAACTGCCCATTGAACAGGTTATTGAACCGGTCAATGGCGAAGAATGCGATCTTTCCAAAGAAGCTTTCACTGAGAAAGGCAAGCTGATCAACTCCGGAGAGTTTGACGGCCTGACTTTCCAGGATGCCTTCAATGCTATTTCTGACAAGCTGATTGCAGAAGGAAAAGGCGAAAAGCAGGTGAACTATCGTCTGCGTGACTGGGGTGTGAGCCGTCAACGCTATTGGGGTGCTCCGATCCCAATGCGCTATCTGGAAGACGGTACTGAAGTAACAGTCCCTCTGGAAGACCTGCCCGTACTGCTGCCAGAAGATGTTGAGATGGACGGCGTTCAGTCCCCCATCAAAGCAGATCCTGAGTGGGCAAAAACCACTCACAACGGTCAAGCTGCTACCCGTGAAACCGATACGTTCGATACTTTCATGGAATCCAGCTGGTACTACGCTCGCTATTGTTCACCACAATCAGATGATCAAATGCTGGATCCAAAAGCTGCCAACTACTGGCTGCCTGTAGACCAGTATATTGGTGGTATTGAACATGCTGTTATGCACCTGCTCTACTCCCGCTTCTTCCACAAGCTGCTGCGTGATGCAGGACTGGTAGACAGTGATGAGCCGTTCAAAAAGCTGCTGTGTCAAGGTATGGTTCTGGCCGACACTTTCTACACACTGGATGAAAAAGGACTGAAACACTGGGTTGCGCCTAACGATGTTGACTTTGAACTGGACGACAAAGGCCGATTAATTACAGCAACCTTGAAAGCAACCGGTGAAGCCGTTGAGCATGCGGGCATGAGCAAAATGTCCAAGTCCAAGAACAACGGTATTGATCCTCAGGAGCTGATTGACAAGTACGGTGCCGACACTATTCGTCTGTACACCATGTTTGCAGCGCCTCCCGAACAGACACTGGAGTGGTCTGAAAGCGCTGTTGAAGGTGCTCACCGATTCCTGCGTCGTTTCTGGAAGCAGGTGTCCGAGCATGTTGCTACTGGTGATGTTCCTGCTCTGGACAGCAAAGCCCTGAGCAAAGAACAAAAAGACCTTCGTCGTAAAACTCATGAGACTATCAAAAAGGTTTCTGACGATTGCGAACGCCGTCTGACGTTCAATACTGCTATTGCTGCCATCATGGAAATGAACAACGCAATTGCAAAATTCAAAGACACCAGTGATCAGGGTCGTGCGGTTCTGCGTGAAGCCCTGGAAGCCTCCACACTGATGCTGGCACCTATTGCTCCTCACGCTATGCACAGTGTCTGGAATGCTCTGGGACACGCAGGGCCTGTTGTTCAGGCTGACTGGCCAGCAGTGGATGAATCAGCTTTGGAAAAAGACGCCATCATTATGGTGATTCAGGTCAACGGCAAGGTTCGTGCAAAGCTGGAAGTTCCAGCAGGCATGGATAAAGATGCCATTGAAAAGCTGGCACTTGAGCAGGAGAACGTCACTAAATTCACCGAAGGTAAAACTATTCGCAAGGTGATTGTAGTTCCGGGTAAACTGGTTAATATTGTCGCCAACTGACCAGTTAGCGACCGTCACAATTTAAAAAGGCCAGTAGAAATGCTGGCCTTTTTTTATCTTGAATTCTTTTCTCGCTGCACATCATACCAGTCGTATTTTCTAACGACCTCAATCACTGCTTATTGTTCTCGCTGCTTTGGCTCTGCCGTTTCTGTATCGATCATATTTTTCATTTCCCGACACACTCCGCCATAATTGCTGTCATTGCGATCATAGAGGTAACCATGAAGTTGAACTTTCAGACCACTTTCAGCATTAGCCTCCAAAAGCTGTGAATCCCTAAGACCTTCTTTAAGAGCCTCTATCATTCTCGCCTTGCCAAACATTGAGAACATTTCTGGCATTTCAAGCGTAGCGGGAGGAAAACCATACGCCATGAGCAAGTACTGCATGAGTAGGGTATAGGTTCTTCCATTGACAGATTTGAACGAATGCAGCTGTTCCAATTCGGCAACATGGCTTGTAATAATTGAGAACAGCTCTTCTTTGTCTATGCACTTGGACAGGCTATTATTCAAACTTTCCAGTGTATGCTTTACCAGCTTTTCTGAAACCGTAGTGGGTACCGTATAACGATGAATCACTCTACTGAAACTTTTTCGAGCCTCTTCATAAAACATTTTAAAAAATACTATTAGCTGACCTTTCTTGTCAGTAATCCCTTCAAATACCTTTTTATTCCCAGCCTTGTAAGCTTTAAACATGCAGTTGTAAAACAGCTGAACTAAAGGCTTTAAGTCATTTTTTAGACTTAACTGTTCATGCAATGTCGTATAAAACGCTTCTGGCTCAGAGTGGCACTCTAAAAGCTTCAGAACTCTGTCTGCCTCTAATGGAAGACAAGCAGGAAAGGACAGTGATCTTGCTCTGATATACAAATAGAAAGGTACTCGTGATGCCATATCATCCTTCGCGATCCCTGCCAGATCACAATGTTTCTGATGCAGTTCATCCGCTTCCAGAATGCCTTCTTTATCGCAATACCAGAAATCAGGGTGATCATAATGGGTCAAGGGAATAAAAAAATTGGCGGCAGGCATGGGACAATACAACTCGCCTTTAAAACAGTTACTGGTATGACCTGCCACTATTCGATGCAGATCCAGTAAAAACTGCAGATCAACTTCCGGCACTGCACCTGGCTTCAGTTCTTTCAGCTTCTGGATAATGAATTGCCAACCATTGATCAAGGTTTTAAGACAACCCGGCTCTCTTTGCTCATAAGCATCAACCCCCTGCTCCCGACATAAAAGAGTGCCGTCCACCAGTAATCTGGGAAGTTCCTGCTCAGGGTAATTGCGAAGACGAGCCAGACCTTCAGATACATGGGTATCCAAACGACTTTCAGAACCTGAAAACACCGCAGCCCGTTCAACTTTTCGGTGATGTATTTTCTCACCGGTTGAAGTCTCTTCCCTGTCAGAATGAGGATCTTCAGAAAGAAGGGCAGGCGTCACCACCTCTTCTCGTAACTCAAGAGCCTGTGACTTATTCGTAGCTGATCCAAACATACTGGAAACCTCTTGCCCAATGCCAAATAGAACCCGAAGAAAACTTCTTCAACCGTTGGACAAGAGAAACACACGCAGATTCAGTATTTTGTTATTACAGATAACATGATTGTCAGGCATTTAGCTGTTTTAGGTCAGTTTAAGTCCCGCAATACCCGCCACAATCACTAATGCACTGAGAATACGCAGCGCGCTGGCTGGCTCATTAAACAGAATGACACTCAATAAGAATGTGCCAACAATGCCAATGCCCACCCAGACAGCATAAGCCGTTCCTACAGGCAGTGTTTTCAGAGCTAACCCCAGAAAAACCATACTCAGAATAATGGCCGCTACCGTCAGGACTGAAGGCAGGGGACGAGTAAACCCTTCGGTGTATTTCAGCCCAATGGCCCAGCCCACTTCAAGCAGGCCAGCCAATATCAATAGAAACCAGTTCATAACAGCACCGCTGTTGTCGAGGTCGTCCCCGTTGGAAGGTGGAAAGGTAAGGTCGTCCTTACATTTTGTCAGAAGTATATCAAACGAACAGCAAACTAGGAGCCTGACCGAGAATAGGCAGGTCGGCCTAAAATCCAGAAAGAACGGCCCATTTTTCCGATAAATTTGATTGAATAGGCCCACTATTCGCACAAATTTATCGAAAAAATGGCCTCGTTCTACTGAATTTTATTCTTGACCACTATTCTCGGTCAG
>NZ_JOKH01000017.1:0-1982 GCF_000722635.1 Endozoicomonas numazuensis
GCGGCGAACACAGTGAGGCGTCCCTTTTGCCTGCACTTGTTAAGTGGCCCTGGCCGCTACGATGGTTGGGCTGGCGAGACTCCATTGATATTTTTTGGCACCTGACCTCACCGCCAGCAGATTAATCTATTTTCTGTTTTTTGCTGAGCACTGATTCAGAGTCACTGAGGAGAAAAAAAAGCAAAGCACTTGTAAATGGTTGTCTATTGCTCAGAACTGAAGGACTCCGAACTCTGTGCTGTCGTGGCACAAGGAAAGAAAACCTGAAACCTCTTGCCAGCTCCGCCCAAAATTGAGAAACAGCATACTGCTTGCGCTGGCATTACAAGAAGGATAATACACCTGATCTTGATCGCCAGATGGCACACACCTTCTTCTTTCTACTTGTACGACACTTTCAGATTACTAACCAATCTATCCACCCTGCCACTTAACGCCGCCTTCAGCCGCGCGCCGCAGGCGCGTCGGCTGGAAGGCTTTGTTAGCTTGCGTTCCTGCGACCATATGTACCCAAAATGTAGATTATTAAATGCTGTGGTAATGGTGACTGAAGTATCTGCTGAAATGAGAAAAATATTCTAATATAGTGTGCACTCCATTCTTGCAACGATGGTAATGCAACGTGTTTGCTACTAGTAGCTGAACCTGAACAGCATATAGTCGCAGGTGTTAAAACTCCAATTAAATAATTGTCATTATTACTATGCGCTAAATCTAATGGTATATCACCATTACTGTTAGTCGTAGACGATTGGGCACCATGTTGTATTAAAGCTATTACAAATGTATATGGGAAATTTGAATTTACGACAGCATTATGTAAAAAAGACTGGCCGGAAAAATTCTCTATATTTGGGTTTGCTCCAGATTGTAACAGGAACAAGAAGAAATCAAAATTATGGTTATAAAAAGCCACATATAAAGCAGAATGCCCAGGAGGCCGAATAAAATTAATAAGGTTGTCATTTTCGTTGAGAATAATTTTACCCACCTCCACATTTCCACTAGCAGCTGCTGAACATAATACCGTATTCAATCCCCAGCCAACATCTGAGACTTGGTCGATATTTGAACCAGCATTAATTAATGATTGGACACACAAGGCATTTCCACTATTAACAGCTAGATGTAATGGTGGATGTTCAATAACAGTTTGATAATATTGCGAGGCACAACTTGATTGTAAAAACCGTTTTTTCGGCCTACATCTTAAGTCATATGGGCCAAATCGTTTTGGTTGGTTTAGCCTTTTACAATTTGCACTTAATCCAGAGTTTAAAAAAAGCTTTACAATATCTACCGATCCAATTAATGCTGCATATTGCAATGGCGTGTACAACCCATCTGGATCGACCGCTTTATTGAGATCAACACCTTCTCGTATGATCCTTTTTACCGCTCGTATATCATTGTTTTTTATTGCATCCATAAGAGCTTCATTGCCTGAATAAGCTATCCCAGAAATTAAAAGCAATATGCAAACTAGGAATATATTATACAAATGCATTCAACATAAACTCACGCTATAGAATTTAGAGCTGAAATTATAGACGATGTTGAGCAAGCTAACGCTTGCAGCAGGGGCGGCGAACACAGTGAGGCGTCCCTTTTGCCTGCACTTGTTAAGTGGCCCTGGCCGCTACGATGGTTGGGCTGGCGAGACTCCATTAATATTTTTGGCACCTGACCTCACCGCCAGCAGATTAATCTATTTTCTGTTTTTTGCTGAGCACTGATTCAGAGTCACTGAGGAGAAAAAAAAGCAAAGCACTTGTAAATGGTTGTCTATTGCTCAGAACTGAAGGACTCCGAACTCTGTGCTGTCGTGGCACAAGGAAAGAAAACCTGAAACCTCTTGCCAGCTCCGCCCAAAATTGAGAAACAGCATACTGCTTGCGCTGGCATTGCAAGAAGGATAATACACCTGATCTTGATCGCCAGATGGTACACACCTTCTTCTTTCTACTTGTACGGCACTTTCA
>NZ_JOKH01000017.1:9251-13410 GCF_000722635.1 Endozoicomonas numazuensis
CATGGTTGGAAGTAATCTCAGAGGAACAGCCTTGTTGTCGCTGTTGCTCCCGGTAAAGCCATTGAATCCAGGTGCTGGTTGCCAGCAGTTCGGCGGACTCAGCATCCTGATCTGCAAAGTGTTTTAGCGTGGAAGGATCGTCAAGCAAACCATTCGCAGTTCGATAGGCATGATAACGCTCTTGCGCAAAAAGAAAGGTCTGTTCCAGATCATTGAATGAATGGTTGTTGTATTGCCAGCCCTGGGCTGAATCCCGACTACAGGTGTGCAGCCTCTGACTTAGAAGAAGACGGGTGTCCTCCTGACCGACGACAGCCTGCAACCAGGCGCAGGCCAACCCCAGACAGATGCCTTCGCTGGCGTTTTCTGATGAAAGCAAGCGGGTGTTCTGTTTGAAACACTCAAGGGGCTGAGGTGTGTTATCGGCAACCTTGCATGAGCTGCCGCTGTCGCTGAGATAGCCGGAGAAAACCAGTTCTATCTCGTTGGCAGACAGGCTTGATAGCACCAGTAATAAAATTGGCACTAATAACATAAAACAAACAGTGCTTTTACTGGAACTGTAGAGCTGCATACATTGACTTGATCATGACAGAGAGTGTTAGAGGAAAAGTAGTAGTTTTCTTTGAAAACACAATTCAGGATACTCAGCGTGTCTGTGTCAAACGGCAATGAGTTGAAATTCTTTCATCCAGCAGCATTGTTTGCGGGCTTTGGGTACAACTAACGCCTGCTTCAGCCGCGTGCCGCAGGCACGTCGGGTGAGCGAAGCGAACGTACTGGAAGCATTTGTTATGCTTACTAACCACTATGTTTGATAATGTAACTTTTTGGCAATAATGAGTAATAAATAATGTCAGAAACATGAAACTAAGTGAATTTATTTTTTAAAGGTACAGCCATGATAAGCCAAGAAAATACTCCATCAGTCTCTTCCATGTTGCGCTACACAGAAGAAGGCAATATTTCGGCTAATGAGAAGCTTTTATTCAATGGATTAAGTGTCAGTAAAACTAAAGATTTAAGTTGCACTTACTTTCCTGTGACGAAAGCGGAGTCAAAAATTAATGCTATTGGTTTCTCTACAGTACCTTTAGAAAAAAGAATTGTTATAACATTTTATTACAATCCGAGAGATAAGCACTTTTCTTTCTATCATGCAGACCCAAAAATTAGAGATTTATATGACCATGTTATATGGCATCAAGATACAGATCATAAAATAAAGTTTCACAAAAGACTTAACCCTTTAGATGAGCATGTGCATTATTCTTGTAATATATCCGATCTAGAAAATGGAACTTTTAAAAAGCTTCTAATAAAAGCGATAAATCTTTCAAATCTTGAGCCTTATCATCATGACCAGTTTGTTAAAGGCGTCAGCCACTTAGTGAAACAACCAAATGAACCTGGTTTTTCTTACATCGATGGTAGTCTTTTACAAAATGGAGGAAGCAAAGATTTTCTTGATAAAGAAGCTAAAGATGAGCAATACATCGAAGGTCCATACATGGAAATTTAACTCAGCCTTATTGGAGTAAGCATAACGCTTGCAGCAGGGGCGGCGAACACAGTGAGGCGTCCCTTTTGCCTGCACTTGTTAAGTGGCCCTGGCCGCTACGATGGTTGGGCTGGCGAGACTCCATTGATATTTTTTGGCACCTGACCTCACCGCCAGCAGATTAATCTATTTTCTGTTTTTTGCTGAGCACTGATTCAGAGTCACTGAGGAGAAAAAAAAGCAAAGCACTTGTAAATGGTTGTCTATTGCTCAGAACTGAAGGACTCCGAACTCTGTGCTGTCGTGGCACAAGGAAAGAAAACCTGAAACCTCTTGCCAGCTCCGCCCAAAATTGAGAAACAGCATACTGCTTGCGCTGGCATTGCAAGAAGGATAATACACCTGATCTTGATCGCCAGATGGTACACACCTTCTTCTTTCTACTTGTACGGCACTTTCATATTACTAACCAATCTATGCACCCTGCCACTTAACGCCAATTTCAGCCGCGCGCCGCCAGGCGCGTCGGGTGGAGGGGCAACGCCCCGGAACGAACTGGAAATTTTTGTTATGCGCATTTTGCTCGAACCCAAGCATCAAACTCTGATATTTTTTGTGGTGTATTTTCTAAGAACTCATTCAGAGATTCATACCTATAGTTTGTTAGCTTCCCGCTTGAGTCTGGAATAAAAATTATTGGCTCATTAGGAATGACATCAGATTTTTCTTGAAGTTTAAGCTCTTTTATCATGCTTTCATAGAAAGAGATATTGTTATAGTTTTTATCGGAATAGAGTTCATCAGAAGAGATACCTTCAATCCTTAATAGTTTTGAATTTTTATTCCTAATGTATGTAGCGAATCTATATGCCAAGTAATCTGAAACTTCATTTGTGTTTGATAAAATCAATGGACGACCATCAAATGATCCACCTATTCTTTGCTCTGTTTTTTTTCGCTTCGCAGAAAAGCCACCACCTGTAAAGAATGATGAAAATGTTGATGCAATTGTTGTTACAATTTTAAAGAGCCTACCTTCAAAATAGTTTGTTTGGCTATTCAATATAATTGACACTTCATCTGAACAAATAATCGCACATAAGAATATATTTTGAGCATCAGTAGGAGCTTTACGATGTAATACATTATATGTGGACTCTAAAGCTTCCCACATTAACCCAGTGAACCGGTTATCTTTGATACTATCTTTTAAGTATTTCTTGCTTAAACCGATTCCATCTAAACGAATACATAAGTATTCATCTTCAGATACTTTAGAAACAACTTCTGACTTTTCTTCGATTATCCTGAAGTGCTCTTCATATTCGCAATACTTCTCTAGCAATTTTACTTCTTTCAATTGTACTTACTCCGATGATGCGCATAACGCTTGCAGCAGGGGCGGCGAACACAGTGAGGCGTCCCTTTTGCCTGCACTTGTTAAGTGGCCCTGGCCGCTACAATGGTTGGGCTGGCGAGACTCCATTGATATTTTTGGCACCTGACCTCACCGCCAGCAGATTAATCTATTTTCTGTTTTTTGCTGAGCACTGATTCAGAGTCACTGAGGAGAAAAAAAAGCAAAGCACTTGTAAATGGTTGTCTATTGCTCAGAACTGAAGGACTCCGAACTCTGTACTGTCGTGGCACAAGGAAAGAAAACCTGAAACCTCTTGCCAGCTCCGCCCAAAATTGAGAAACAGCATACTGCTTACGCTGGCATTGCAAGAAGGATAATACACCTGATCTTGATCGCCAGATGGTACACACCTTCTTCTTTCTACTTGTACGGCACTTTCAGATTACTAACCAATCTATGCACCCTGCCACTTAACGCCTGCTTAAGGGGCGCCGTAGGCGTCCCATTTGAAGCACTTGTTCAATGACGTTTATTCGCAATGCCAAAGGGTATGTGAACCATTGGTATATCACCTGCTTCAGACTCTAGATGGCTTCTTTGGTCATCAAAAAACATATGAGGCTGCAAGCGGCTAAGTATCCTGTCTTTTACCATACCTCCAAGGAAGAAGGTTTCATTTGCACTAACCCCCCAATCCTCAAGTGTTGTGATCACTCTTTCATGTGATGGGGCATTTCTAGCAGTGACAATAGCTGTTCTTATGATTTGTTTATATTCTCCATCCCTAACTTTTTCCCGTTCCTCTAATTTCTGGAGAAAGGCTAATTTCTTGAAAAGGTCTGCCAATGGTCCTGGTTTATGAGGTATGTGAGACTTATCCGTTTCATGCTGGTGAAAATCTGGTAAATCTCCATCTTTAAAAACAGTTTCAGATTCATCATCAGCTATAACTCCATCGAAGTCGAAAGCAATCCGAAGCTCTTCGTCAGAATCATCATTCACCACCTTGCTTGGCAGTACAATTCCAGCGGGATAACCAGCATCGATTGCACTTAGAACGTCACCTTCATTGGCAGTAAGGAAGAGTGATGCATTGAATGCGGGAATGTATTCGTAGGGAGAACGACCTTCCATGAAAGCGGCTCTGGTAATATTAAGGCCGTAATGGCTGATTGATCTAAAAACTCTTTTTCCTGTTGCTGCTGAGTTTCTTGATAGTAAAACTACTTCTACAGGCTGCTGTTTTTGAAATCGGTTGTTAAGATTTAAAAATCTCTTTATGAATGGGAAAGCAGGGC
>NZ_JOKH01000017.1:18061-25534 GCF_000722635.1 Endozoicomonas numazuensis
TAACGCTTGCAGCAGGGGCGGCGAACACAGTGAGGCGTCCCTTTTGCCTGCACTTGTTAAGTGGCCCTGGCCGCTACGATGGTTGGGCTGGCGAGACTCCATTGATATTTTTGGCACCTGACCTCACCGCCAGCAGATTAATCTATTTTCTGTTTTTTGCTGAGCACTGATTCAGAGTCACTGAGGAGAAAAAAAAGCAAAGCACTTGTAAATGGTTGTCTATTGCTCAGAACTGAAGGACTCCGAACTCTGTACTGTCGTGGCACAAGGAAAGAAAACCTGAAACCTCTTGCCAGCTCCGCCCAAAATTGAGAAACAGCATACTGCTTACGCTGGCATTGCAAGAAGGATAATACACCTGATCTTGATCGCCAGATGGTACACACCTTCTTCTTTCTACTTGTACGGCACTTTCAGATTACTAACCAATCTATGCACCCTGCCACTTAACGCCTGGTTCAGCCGCGCTGCCGACGGCGGCGTCGGGTGGAGGGGCGCAGCCCCGGAACGAACTGGAACCATTTGTTAGGTGCGTTGTATCCGCTTGAATACGAGGCTTTTGATTTCATTGGGGGTTAATCTGTAGCTTGGCCCCATTGAGTTTTGATAAGTATGCACTTCATTGTGGCATGAGTTACATAGAGAAATTAAATCTAAATCGTTTTCTTTACCTATACGATCATAAATCAAATGGTGAACACATTCAGCCTTTTCATTGCAAGCTTGGCATTTACGTCCATCTCGGACAAGAATTCGACTTCTTGTTTTTTGCCATTCTGATGATTCGTAGTAAGAACCGAAAGTAGTTTTATCTACTATTTTTAATTCACCAGATACAATTTCTTGATAAATTTTTTCTTTATATGATTTTTTAGCTTTATCCAATGCTTGAGAATAACCTTTATACCAAATATCACATGCTTTCCATCTTCTTTCTTCAATTGTTGGATCAAAATCGGGTAGCTGATAGATGTTTTCTACTTTTTTCTTTGAAATGCTTTTTATGTGTTTACCACATTCTAAACACTGAATTACAATACAATTACTCTTTTCATCGTATTGCCGATATGTTATTAATGTTTCAGGATGTTTACATTCCGATGGAGAAATTGGTTTTGGTTTTTTACTTTCATATTCTGCATTAAAACCATCCCAATCAAAATTGGGTATTTTACCGTCTTCACCTGTAATTCTATCTATGATTTGGTTTCTTAAATTCCACCAACGTTGATATTCTATATCTTCATCTCTTTTTAAATCTTCCTTAAATGAAGGTAGATTCTCCCAATTTATAATTGAGTCTTTTCTATGATCTTTGACGATGCAACCACAACTTGAGCATTGACTTACTATGTGTGTAGTATTGTCAGCATGTGTTTTGAGTTTGAGAGAATGATTTTCATGTAAGCAGAGATCAGGTTTCTCTGGTTGAGGAAATTCGGCTTTGAATCTTTCTAATGCTAAATCTAATTCTCCCTGGTATACATCTATTTCTCTTGGGGTTAATTGATTACTATCAATAACTCTTTTTGATTTTTTCTTTGCATTATTGAATTTTTCTACTAGCTCTCTACGATTCGGATCACTTACAGTTGTTCTTACTAAAATTCTATATAATTCGAGTTCTATTCCTCTCCAGTGTCGTAAATCTATGAAGTACTTTTCAAATGGATTTTCATCAAATGGATATGACAATATTACCTCCAATATGTGGTAGCACCTAACGCCGCCTTCAGCAGCCGCCGTAGGCGGTCTGCTGGAAGGCTTTGTTATGTGAGCATTGTTTGCACAATATCTTGTATTAGAGCACACCGACATTGATTTATTTGCTCTTTATTTCTCCCAGTTTTGCGAGACTCAATTCTAGTACAGGTATTACACCACTGACCTTTTGTAACACCAGAAAAAAGTTTCTTGAAGTCTCCATGCTCATAGCATTTCCATATACCGTTGGCAGTATCATGTGCTGAAAGATATTCTCCTCCGAACCGTTGTGCTATTTCAGATAATTTTTCTGGTGTATAGACATAGTGACGGCGACCACCAAAATTTAAAAGATTTACTCCTTCATTATTAAGTTTTCTAATCCAATGCTTCTCTAATTCTTCTAGTTTTTCTTCAGCACATTCCTCTAAGATAAACAATCTTGGATATTTATTTAACTCAAGTAGCTTGTTTATCCAAATATAGACAGCACTTTTTTTTCGAAAACTATCAGAAATATGATTGTAGTATCTGACAGTAGGTTGGACACTTTTGCCAATGTATTTAATTTCTTTACTGTCGGGATCAACAAGAGCGTAAATCGATGGTTTTCCAAAAGGAGAAACTGCGATTTCATATGATTCGGAATATTCTGAAATTTGCATGATGCTCCTTGCTCACATAACGCTTGGTTCAGGTGCGCCGTAGGCGTCACCTGGAACCACTTGTTATGTGTCTTGGTAGGTTAAGCTGCTAGTTCTTTTAATGGTCTTGGTTTTTTTGCATAGAATAATGTAACTCCACCACCAACCTCTGCTGTTTGGGGGCTAAGATACCTTTCTTCTTTTTCTTCTAATAATTCCTTCCAACGAGCTTCTATATCACGCCAAGGCTTCTTATTTATCCTCTCAATACTATACCAATGATATATTTCTCCCCAACTTATGAAAGTTGAACCATTGGCGTATAACTCATCTAACCGTGCCCAAAGTTGATCTCTATGTCTTTTTAGCATTACAGCAACCTCATAAATAAACTTCAGCTGCATCATACATAAAATAATTTAGCGACACACTAAATATTTTTAAGACTCCTTAAATTTATTTATAGTGACCTTATTTATAGTACTGACACATAACATATTATCTGAGGGAAACACGACATTCACCAGACCCATAAACACCAAGGCCTGTTGTTAACTCCGCTTTGAAATGACCTTCTTCCACCGGTTTGAGATGACCCATTTTCAGCAATACTTTTGACCCGCTTTCAACGGTTAAGTTCACTGTGTGTTTCAGGTTTATTTCTTGGAAGGAGTGCCTTTGAGTAACCCAGCTTTGCGCTTCTCTTTCAGGCGGTAACTCTCACCTTTGATATTGAGAGTCGTCGCGTGATGCAACAACCGATCAAGTATCGCTGTAGCTATAGCTTGATCACCAAAGATTTCACCCCAATCAACAAAGCTTTTATTCGAGGTCAGGATGATGGGTCACAGTAGGAATGCCGGTCACCCGGCCCCCCCTGCGCAGATCCGTACAAGCACTGCTAGCGCATACGGCTCCTACCTCGAGTATTTGACGCCAAACCGCTGCTCCGGCCATGGGTGAAGGACTTTGACCTTTGGGAACACAGTATTTACGAAGGCACCAAACTTCTTCCAGTTCAGGCGACTTCGTTGACTGCGCCGCTTAAGGGCTTTGTACCATATTCTCTGCACTGCAGTTCTGAAAGCATTTATCCTACGGCTATTACCCGGTACAGCAAAGTAGTTCATGTGCCCTTGAATGACACGTTTTAACCACTCCAACTGTTCCGGCACAGCTTCATGCCTGTGCTTCATAAGATGGTCTTTAATGCCTTGCAGCGTTGTCCGCATTCTCTTCTTGCTGGTCTCTCGGACGACTGTGAAGCGTTCATTACTTCGGGTCACACTGCAGAAGTGGGTGAAGCCGAGAAACTCAAAGGTTTCTGGCTTTCCTGCTCCCAGTCTCTGCAAGTCCTTTTTGGCAAATCGCCCAAAACGAATAAGCCGGGTTTTATTCTCGTGTAGAGATAAGCCGAACTCTTTTAGTCGATCACCAAGTTCCTGCAGAAACCTCTGTGCTTCCCATTCCAGTTGGAAACCCAGCACACTGTCGTCAGCGTAGCGCACAACAATAACCTTGCCCTGCGCATTCCTTTTACGCCATTGATTAACCCATAGATCGAACACGTAATGCAGATAAATATTGGATAGCAAAGGTGATATCACTGATCCCTGCGCTACACCTGCCACGCTTCGGACATGCCGACCATCGTCGGCATAGTATCCTACTTTTATCCACTGTTTTACCAAGCGGATAATGCGCTTGTCTTTCACCCGGTGCTCTAAAAACCTGATTAGCCATTCATGGTCAACCTGATCGAAAAATTTCCGAATATCCAGGTCCAGCACCCAATTCACAGGATTTCTTTTGATTCCCACAGTCAGTGCATCCAGTGCATCGTGCTGGCTTCTCGCAGGGCGGAACCCGTAAGAGAAACCGAGGAAGTCTTCCTCATAAATCCCTTCCAGTACCTTGACTACAGCCTGTTGGACGATTTTGTCTTCCAGACACAGGATGCTCAAGGGGCGTTCGCTCCCGTCTGCCTTGGGGATACAGACCCTTCGGGCTGGACGAGGCCGATAACTCCCTAGATGCACCTTTTCGTGCAAAGCTTTCAGCCGGGCATCCAACTCCTGCTGATAGGACTGCCAAGTGACGCCATCGACCCCCGCCGATGCGTTTCGTTTCAGTTGAAAGAAACTTTCTTTCAGCAGGTTCAGAGTGTGGTGATGAAACAAAGCAGTGAATTGTAAGCGACTGTCCTTCGCCGCTGCTTGACGTATACCCGGCAGGTTGGACGAGGTGTTAGTCCGGCTCTGAGTCCGGCCACCGACACCCTGCTGGATATTCCTCTTGGTCAGACCACTTTCCTCCACAACCTCCGCCGCAGGTGACCTGCTTTGTTCGGCTGCTTCTCAGGTACTATTAGCCTGTCCGACTTCCTGCCGACGACAATAGGCGTGTGGTTTTTAACCTTCCCCATTGCGTCTCCCATGGCTATTACAGGAGAAACCGGCAGGATCTCCCGAGTTCCGCACAAGATGCGTACCCGCATGCACAAGGTCTACGACTGCGTGAGGTTCACCAGCCACTTGCGATTTAGCGCAATTGGTGATTTTGCTTTCTGCAGAACATAACAACATCAGCACCTCAAACTATTTGATTTCGCAGCTCAATACTTAGCCTACTGGCACCCCTGTCAACGCTTCACCGGTTACCTTACGGTAGCAGGCGCATGACTCGGGGCTGGGGCGGCTCGCCTGCCTTACCCCACAGGGACTTTCACCCTTAACATCTTGCCGATTTATCTCGGCGCTCTAAGCGTTCAAACAGGTGGCAGACTCCAATGGCACTGACTTAAGCCGCCTTCCCTTGGTATTTCTTGAGTCTGCGGGCCTGCGCTCTTGGGTGTTGTAGCCTTTTGTGCGGCTTTGGGCGTTTCTTTACAGCCCTTGGTTCTGCAACATGTTGACCGATTATCTCCAACATACTGGCGATCTTCTCTTCAAGCCAGTTACCGGCTGCTTCCAGCAGCGTTTGATGGAACAAATTTGTGGCTGTCCTTTATATTCGGTGGCTGTCCTTTATATTCGGTTCGTGGTAGATTGCCGCCTTCGCAGAAATGATGAGTTCAAGAGCGCTAAACAGGGAAGTTATTTTTAGACAGTTCCTTAGGTTTAGTGGTTCTATCAAGGTTCTGACCAACTATTTCCCAAGGTGCCTGCAGACCAAGGCCGAGCATGAATATCTGGTTGCCGTCCATGACTACTAAAACCTGTGAGTTTCCGGGTCGGGTATTATCGGTCAGATATCAGAACGAAATCCATAGCAAACAGCGAAGAGCCAAGGAATTTTGGAAAACAATAAACCATTTTTTCGAAGAGACTTTGCCTGAAATTGCGGATTCTTTGATCAGTAGAATCAATGATAATTTTCATCGTCGGAACCCTGCATCTTGAATTCGTTTGGGTATAGATCGCTCATACCAGCCTCTACTGAAATTGCGACCAGCGCAAAGTCAGCAGATGAATAAATGCTATCTTATGAAGGTTTTTCTGTATGGATAGCTTCGAGAGTTCTTCGCGAGGTAGTTATGTCATTAAGCCGATTTTATTTGTTTGGTCTATCTGCAATATTGTTTGCTATTCTGTTTTCCCTAAGTATGTACTCACAAGGTGGGGGTATTGATCATTGTCACATTGATGCGATCCCGGCATCTATCGCTGAAAATACTGAGATAAATCTGTTGCCTGGCAATGAAACCATAAGTCTTGAGTATGAAGGCTATCCATTACTTATTACCTCAGGGCTGGCGTGTTCTACCGATGTGCAGTCTGGTTTAATCACCTTGGCTAGCTCTTCTTTTCAGGAGGAAGTAGTCATTCCTGTTCAGGCTCAAGAAAGCATTTTGTTGTCGTTTCAGGATGTAGTCGTTGATGATGTTGTGCAAGTCACCAGTATTGCTGGTACCTCAGATTCATTATGGCATGAAACACGTGAGATCCATTTTAGAACTGAAGAGCAACAGTATCAGCTCCTCGTTGCAACGTACGGTTCTCTGTCACCCGATATTGTTCTGTATGATAAGCAATCAACAAACCTTCCTCAGACCATTAAACTGAAAATACTGATCAATCAGCTGGCTGATGATTCTTCAACCGCTTCTAACACGCTGGAGCTAGGCGGTGGAGAGCAGAATACCATGAACACCATTGGGCTTAGCGTATTATTCCCAATCATATTCGGTTTAACCGAGGTGGCGTGGGTGCTTAGTTCTGCGAAAATTCTTGGGCAAAGCTATTTTCCCAAGAGGGTCAAAGTATTTGTGTGTGCATCCAGGCTGGTAACGTACCTGTTTACGGGAGGGATCACTCTTTTGCAGGATATTGTTATACATACAACGTATGCTTTGGTGAAGAAGGAGCTTCTTCCCTTTTTCTGGATGCCTCTGCCATTTCTCTCAGGGGTGTTTGAGTTTGTGTTTCTGGATACGGAGCTCCGGGAGTTAAGGCAACAACAACTTTTACAACCGGAAAGTGAGACCCCTTAACCCAATGGCACTGACTTAAGACAAAATCCCTGAAATACCAAGGCTTGCTCAGGAAGAAAAACGACGAAGAGCCAAATTTCTTTACAAGTACTCAAGCATATGGAATCGAATATTTCTGGCTCATTGATCAGGTGCTATGCAAGGCGCAATGGCGGGAGCATAGCAAGCTATGTGACCAGAGTTGCAACGCAGTCAGAGTGCCTGAGCAATGAGTTAGAAAATATGATTTCATATGCTTGGGTACTTATCACGTACTTGGCAAGCTGCCTGAACCAGAAATGACCCACAGATTTTACTGACGAGGCGAAAGTTTAAACCAAGCTGGCGTAATGGTTTTAAGACCGGAAGAATTCCCAGAAGTTTCAAATAAAAGTTTTTTGAGAAAAGTATTTTCTAATCCCAAAATGAGCCTGAAGGAAGCGTCAAGCCAGTGCTTTCAGGCCTTTCGTTCAAAAATTGATTGAAACAGTGATTCTCTGGCAGTCTGTAGCTGCTCTGCTGCTTCATTATCGCCCATGCTTGTAGCTCTTGCTTCAAGTTCTTCAAGAGTGATCCCTTTTTTCAAATATTTCTTGCTGTTTGGGAGACTCCTGAATTTTTCGTAGGGTGTCATCATGTTTTCATAGCGATACT
>NZ_JOKH01000018.1:0-1609 GCF_000722635.1 Endozoicomonas numazuensis
GATTTTTCATGGGGTTGCGACAAAATACTTACCACATTACCTGGGCTGGCGTAGAGCTTTAACCGGGATTCAAACTCTAACACCTGATCGATTGGGTAATAAAATTATGGAGTTTCTCCGCTTTCAACCTTTAAGCGCAACATAGCCCAAGACATCAAGCTTTACACTTCCGGTGCGTGCAGTTCACCACAAAATAGCTGAACAGATTTAAAAACACGGCTCTTTACCAATAGGAATTCAAAAGAACCAAATAAAGATTGAACTTAATGCGGCCACTATTGTCCATATTACAAATAATCAAAAGGAGGTCGACATGATTTCAGGCGTAGGAAGCTCACAACAAGTCTCAGGCCACTCTAGTTCAGATAGTCTTGTATCAGCATCAGAAAATTGTTTGAAAAAATATATCTCTACAAGTACAGATAGCTCTATTAATTATAAAGAACTAGAGAAAAGAGCCTTTTCTGTATTAACGAAGCAACATACAAGTATAATAAAAGTTCCCGATAACTGTTGTCTTGGAGTTTCCGTTGAATGGATAGAAAACTTTCTAGAGCCCGCTAGCGGTAGCTTCAATTATCAGAGAGCTAGATTATTACACCATGAATATTGGAGTGGTATTGAATCAACTGAAAGACGAGACACTTTAAATAATAAGAAAAAAAAATGCGTTGATCTGACTTATGAATTTCTTTCTAGAAAAATGAATGGCAAGGGAATTAATATTGATGTCGAACCACATTCTTTTAAACATATAAAATCCATGCTTGCTCCTTTATCACAAGCGTTTTTTCTTTTACCAAAATGTTCCACCCTGCTAATTCTTCAAGGCTTAGGTAAAAACAGAGAGTTTCAAGGACATAATTTTGTTATTTCCTGGTCTCTGCAAAATGAAAATGAGTATATAATTTTCCTTGATCCAGCTGGAACTCAGGCAACTTGGAAAAAGTATAAAAGAGAAACTTATTCAAGATTCTTCATCCGGGTAATGGATGATATAAGTGATATTGTTGGCTGCTCCATAAAAGGCGACTCATACTCTCATGAGGAAATTAAAAGCGTTCTATTATATAAAGGCACTTCTTTAAAGGATATAACTGATGTAGATTAGTTATAACTTCAATTTCAGCGCATAACAAAGCTGGATGCTGGATTCAAGCAATAAGTGCAAGCAACTCCCCGGTGTAGACTTCGAGCGGAGTTCACCCGCCCAATACTTTTCTCGGTATGGTATTGATCAGCCATTCAGTTTCTCGAATCTCCGCTTCTGTCAGATCCCCGAGAGCCATTTTCTTAGGCCAGATTCGACGAATAATGCCATGGGTATTCTCGTTAGTACCTCGTTGATAACTGGCATAAGGCTTAGCGAAAAATACCTCGGCATTCAATGCTTCTGATACCTTTTTATGAGCGGCAAACTCGCCTCCGTTATCCAGTGTGATGGTGCAAATCAATGACACCCACCCCAGCAAAAGTAAAAAAGCCAGTGAGCATTTTTACACCTTTTATACCCATTCCGTCTTCTAAATATGATTATGAACAAACCGTTTGGAGTAGCTGGGCAAGTAGGCGTGATGAGTCATAGCTGGCTATTCTCGGTCAGCCTCCT
>NZ_JOKH01000018.1:11864-13192 GCF_000722635.1 Endozoicomonas numazuensis
CGGCTGCAACTCTCCCTTATAAAAAGGAGTCACAGAAATAGAACAGTAGAAGCGGCAACCCTGCTCTTTTTGGGTTTGATTACTTTCGAGGAAATTAACGCTGACAATCTTTACTTGTTCGTTATGTGTACAAGCTATCGATACTTGGTAGGCTTCAGCTTTAATATCTGCTGCCTGCCAGACAACATGAACGACACCTTGTTTATCCGCTGTTCTTGAGAGCTCACCGAGTTGCCAGAATACGCCAAGATCATGGAGCCGGTCACACTGAGCATCAGGAAGGTCCCCGCCCAGAATTTCGATCCACTGAAGCGGGGGGACTCCACTCATATCAATACGGCAATTCATTCGGTCTTGTGAATCCTCATGACACAAAACGTTCAATGCCTCTCCTTCTGAGCTGATGGCCGAAACGGGCCCAATAGTCTCGGGAAAAGCAACGTTGCGCCACTGAAAATGGATCATTGGCTTAGGATACAGCACCTTCCTGAAACCATTCAGGCTTTCAAATCGATTCACGCCGACCAGAGACGACGAGCCCGTAAAGCAAGCATCGGGGTAATGGGCTTTAATTTGTGTTCCTCTAAGAACCGGATGGACCAAAATATGAACCACAGAGTCTAAAGCCATTAACTCCGGATCAACATTGACAATAAACGATTTTATATGATCTTCGGGCCGACGAAGCTTTGCTTTACTGACTGTAAAAAGAATACTAATGTTTTGAACTGCGCCCTGTGCTAACACACTGAGATCAAATTCAAACAGGGCGGACGGTAGCCCTGGCTCAGGTTCCTCCTGCCATTGATAAAACTGGAACTCCTGATAACCACTGGCCGAACCTTCGGGCTGATGTTTGAGAACCAGGGAGGCAGCAGGGGATAAATCAGTGCCTATCCATGAAAGTGAGGTGGTCGCATAAGGCCAAAAGACATTGGCAGAGAGGCTACAAACCCAATAGGTTTCTCCATCAAATTTAATAACATTAATAACAACAAAAAACGATTCTGTAGGAAAGGATCTCAACCACTCCCTCAAACCGGCAAAAGTCATATGGGTTACAGCAAGAATACAACTCCCTTCGGGCGTATTCGGGCAAAAGTACATTTTGCCGTCAGCCAAGCTATTGCCATCAATTAGAATTAAATTGAAAGCCAAACCAATCCCATTAAATGCTTTGCCTTCAATAACCAGCGAATCATCACAACGGTTTGATGCACTGCTACTACTTAACAGCGGCGGAGAGCAGGAAATCTCGCCATAAGCATCTACCTCTGGTAAGTAAGTAGTGGGGAGCAAAACCTCCTGAGCGAACAGGAACTGAGCTA
>NZ_JOKH01000018.1:15085-19259 GCF_000722635.1 Endozoicomonas numazuensis
AGGATAAACCAGAACAATCAGATAACGCCGCATTACTTTTAGCCAGATATCCGTGATAAACAGACAGGATAGCAAGGTTTTCATAGGCGCCTCCTTTGACCGTTAAGCATATACAGGGCTTTGCGGAAAGAAAGTAAAAAAGCCAGTGAGCATTTAAATGTATGTATAGGAATCTTAAAGCCCTCATAGACTGAAGTGGTCTAATGACTCCGAACATCTCGTTAAGCACAATTGTGCAATCAGCAACGAGGTTACGAATGGCAAAGCGACAGAATTATTCTCAGGAGTACAAACTCAAGGCGGTGAAACTGATAGTTGAGCAAGGTCAGTCTCCGGCAGAAGTAGCTAGAAGCCTTGGAGTCAGTGCAGGCAATCTGCGTCGTTGGGTTCGGCAACATGAAGAGCAAAAAGCCTTGCGGAAAAAGGGGTACAAAACTGGGCGTTACCAGGCCAGAAGCCTGATGCGACAACTGGGGCTGGGCGTATCTGGCGACTGTCGTAGATCTGTTTTCAAGGAAAGTTGTGGGCTGGTCCCTGAATAGTAGGATGACAACGGAGCTGCCACTAGGAGGCTGACCGAGAATAGCGTCCGAGCATAAAATTCAGTAGAACGAGTCAGTTTTTTCACTGAATTTGTGCGAATAGTTGACCTATTTAAGCAAATTCAGTGGAAAAGATGGCCGTTCTTTCTGGATTTTAGGCCGGGCTGTCTATTCTCGGTCAGCCTCCTAGAGGCCTTGAAAATGGCGTATTGGAGCCGAAAACCGGGTAAAGGAGTTATGCACCACTCTGACCAGGGGTGTCAGTACGCATCGCGTGAATACCTGAAACAGCTAAAGGCATACGGGATGGTTTGTAGCATGAGCCGCAAAGGAAACTGTTGGGACAACTCGGTGATAGAACGGTTCTTTGGCAGCCTGAAGAGAGAGAACAGACCACTATATTACGATACCAGGTCAGCAGTTGAAGCGGATGTGATTGATTATATCCTGTTCTACAACAATCACTGGATGCACTCATATCTGGACTATGTAAGTCCAGTGGAATTTGAGCAGCAGAGATTGGAAAAAGTATCTTAACCAGGTGTCCGTTTTCACTTGACCACTACACACCTTATTATCATCACCACTACTAGACCTATCACTGTACCTATTCCTACTCCGATGATATTCCAATGCTATTTTTAAACTCGATATCTTCATTTATGGCTTTCTCAAAGCCATATTCAATACAACCACCTACAACAGCTATGGCTTTCTCAAAGCCATATTCTATACAACCACCTACAACAGATATGGCTTTCTCAAAGCCATATCCTATAAAACCACCTACAACAGCTCCTCCTACTATTACCACTACTACTGCTGCTGCTACTACTACTGATACTGCTGCTTTATTACTCACCGATTGGTGTTGAACATGTTGGGTAGTTAATGCCTGTATTACCACTGGAGCAGCATGAGGGATTATTTGCTGTCCGAGAAAAGTAGCCACTTGCTCTGGTGCAACCGGGATTTGAAGCAATCCAGTTGTAGTACCTGCATCATCTATATTCAGTTGTTCTATTTGAATACGAACCTCCAACAGGTCAGTACCGACAGCTCTTATGCTAATCATGAAGGCTGTAATCAATATAAAAAACCTGCAACACCAAAAGATCATTGTCATAATCCACCTATCAAGTAGTGCAAAGTATAGGTATAGCCAGTGACTATGTCGTCAACCATAAATTATCCAGGCGCCTCTGGGACTTAAGCTTTCGAGCATGAAATTCAGTAGAGCGAGTCAACTTTTTCGTTGGATGTGTGCGAATAGTTGACCTATTTAAGCAAATTCAATGGAAAAGATGGCTGCTCTTCCTGGATTAAAACAACGGCTTTCTTGCGATCAGGGAGAGGAATCAGTCGTCCTCGCGCCCCCCAGATAAGAACCGCGACCTTGTTTTCAGCACTCCACTGCTGTGGATTTTTGCCATCACCGGCCACGGGTACACCTTGATTTCTTGCTTGTTTGCGCCAAGTATACGGGTTGCGTCAGCAATGCCGGTTTCTCTTTTAAGCTGAGCCACGGAAACATTATTGGGGGGGCAGCATCTTTTGGATGATGGCTTCTTTCATTTCTATGGAGTAACGCGCCATAATAGCCTCTCTCGATTATCTCTCTGTTACAGAGAGTTATGAATCAACAGAGGCGACATCTACCCTGACTCAGAGGGGCATTTCATAAGCTGGCTCAATAGCTATTGCTCCTGTTTTTATCGCTTTATCTTTGAGTTGTTGGTGCCAAAAGTGGCCAGTCCAGTGCTTCTCTAAGAGAAAATCAAGCTTAAACTTTAAGCAACTCTTGTCTACGTCAGTCCCTTGAAAGTTTTTAACCAAGCTGGCGTTACGTTCTGCAACGGGATCAGGCTTTATGTCAATGCGTAAAAGTTTTTTTATAAGATCCTCCCGGCCTATCTTTACCATGGAAAAGATGAAGTAGCTGTTTGCCAATATTTCATGGAAATGGTTTTTGCGTAATATTTCGAGACTGGGGATGACTATATCAACGTGCAGTGGGAAGGTCAGGTCAGGATCATGATTGAATTCCTGATCAACAAACGTCCTGCGTGACATTAATTTTTCCCTATAAGCCTGTGTATCATAGCCCCATGGAAATAATTTTGTTGTGAACGGTTCTTGAGCGCAGTGGCTGCTGTCACTCTCCAACAGCACTTCATTACACAAACAGGTGAAGTGATGTATAAACAGCTGATCTTCAGCTGTCAGTGATTCACGCTCTATTCTCTTTAAAAAATGGTTGAAAGGCGTAATGAAGAGACTGTCAAACTCCAGACTTGCGTCTCTCGTATCTTTCGGGATTCTATTTAGAATTTCTGCGTGGTAAAGGTCATGCATATGGCTCAGCGTACCAGCCCAATATCCATCTGGTTGTGAGATAGATGGCAGTTCGGGATGCCACAAAGCCATAGGGTGTTCTTCTTTTAAGCGAAGTTTTTTAAGTTTATTCCAATCACCAAAGCCAAATGTTGGTTTTATCAATACTGGTGATGGCTCTTTTTCAAGGATTTTTTGCAGTTGTGAAAAGGATTGTAGAACCATCTTATTATTCTGTCTTCCGTAGAAACTACTTCCTAATATATCCAGCCAAAGGAATAAATGCCTTTCTTGGACCTGCGGGGTATCCACAGGGTCAGAGGTTGGCTCTGGGCGTTTATCATAGGCGACTTCCAGTGCTTTTTTGAAGTCTGGTAATACTTCGATATTAAACTGAGCTTCGTGAAGGTTCGCCCAAGTGATCGGATTGCCTGTGGTACTGACCACTTCAAATTTTTTGGCCAGAACTGGAAAGCCTGGAAAAACATGTTCACCCGTCGTTAAATCCGTTCTGAATATCAGTCGGTGCATAAGGTAATGGTAATGATCCATAAACTGATGTTCACTGAGTTGGTTATTGGCCAACGCCCAATAAAGCGTGTTACAAGTGTCTGTGGAAAAATAACTATCGGACTCAGGACCTTCGGTTTTTAACTTTTCAAATAATATTGAATATTTCGCGTGGTTATGTGCAATCTTTTCAAGGTAGGATGTTTCGATCGATTTTAAAAAATGTGTGAGTCGATTGAGTAGTGGCGGTGTTGTACTTTCTTGAGTGATTCGTACTCGCTTGACTGGAGTAGAGTCGACGTTGCGCTCATCTACCCGCTTGCGCTTGCCATAGATATGAGGAGATAGGCTTGTTAACGCTGGCTTTGTTATGCAATGAGGAGCAGGCAAATCTTCTGACGTCTGCTTATCTTTGTCACTGCCAAAGACATTAACTCCCGGATTCGGTGTGTTTATTCCCTGCATGTTTTCATTTCGCTGGATAGTCGTTAAAACTTAGGTTGCTCTGTGTTTCGACATTTGGCGGGTTTGAGGGTTCACTAACTACCGGGCTTTGTTATTTATACTGACACATCTGTCAGGCAGTCCTGAGACCATCGGGATCAGAAAAGGCTTTTCGTGATTACGACTGAAAATCTTACAGACCGGAGATGGGGCGAGAGCTTTGAGCTCGATACCAACGCTGAATTCAGGTTAATGCCTACTTCAAATAGATTGCATACAGAGCGGTCACCCAGGGTAATAGTAGAAAGGGTGCCGTGCGGCTTGTCGCTGAGTTATTGATAGGA
>NZ_JOKH01000019.1 GCF_000722635.1 Endozoicomonas numazuensis
AAAACATGAATAATGATGAGCAGGCCAATAAGTATCTGGAGTTCATTATTCAGAAATTTCCTGACCACCGTATTGCTAAAGAAGCCTGGGAGTACCGGAAAGTTATTGAGTCGTTGTCAGCGACGACAGAAGCTTGATCAGATTCTGATAGCGCTGGTCATTCTTGCCGCGATAGTGGCTGGCCAGCTCTTCTATGCAGGGTATCAGGCTCTCTTTCTCCTCTGTGATGGCAAAGGCTGTTTGAATAACGTGAAAAGCCTCGGAGTAGTAATTCGATTTGATCAGGCGGTTGACCCAGAATGCGCTCAGTTTTCCATTTTTAAGCAGTGTTGGAGATTCGCAATAAGAAGGGCTGATTGAGGCGAGTAGGGTGATGTTTGCTTCTGTTCTGGGTAATTTAATAATGGACAGAGTCAGCTGATGGAAGCTTTTATTGCAGTGTAGGTCTTCTTCATCGACTTCCGACTCACTGTTATACCCATCGCCTTTCAAGTTGCTACGTTGTTGCCAGCGTTTGCTCACCCTGATCACCTACTACTTGTAGGCTCACAGGGCTTCGCTCACTTGTCGCCTAGTAGCATCTTGAAATCCAATGGGTATATGGCCATCCACATGAAAGCTGGTTGAATCAAGGTTCAGAGCATTACACGGCAGTTTTAAGACATTAACGGCCTTGACAGCCAGTGACAAATAGACCTCACTTACACCCAGTTCAAAGATCTGATCCAGAGCTCTGCCGAGCACGCTTTCGTTGATATGTTCTGGTTCTATACTTGGCCGAATAAGTTTATCCAGTGGCTTGTCGGCGTGGAGCTCAGGGAACATGTGTAGTGTACGAGAAGTGAAGCCCAGCCCGTTAAGCAGCATTGAGACAACGGTTTCTCCGAAGGAAATCTTTCTGTTTTCAGATTGGTTGGGAGCCAGAGAATCCAGCAGATTAGCGATTCCGAGCTCCTTGCACATCCCGGTCACTAGACCTGTATGGGGTCGATGCGTTGAATGTGAAATTGATGAGGTTGCATGACATATGCTCAGTCTGAAAATTTTTTACATTTTAGATGGTTTTGGAAAAGTCTTAGATTAAGTGCTGAATGACAGTTTAAGGTCATTATCAAAACTTTTCCTTGCATCGCGGGGCGGACCAGATATGACCCTGGAGCTTTAACAGCGAGTTTTTGGCTTGTATGTGACTCCAAAAACCTGCGATTTCAGGGGGAAGTTAGTGCTAAATGAAATCGCCCTGTCATCTGTGCCTCAGACGGAAGAAACTACTTGCTGATGCAATATTTATAAATGCCAGCAAAAGTTAAAACAACTGCTCCAAAGATTGCAAAATCACCGACAAGGCCACCGACAAAGCCACCTATCTCGGCGTCACTCCAGCCTGCATTGGAGCTATCTGACTCCAGATTCGATTGTGTTAACCAATCCTGCTCGCTGGCCGACCAAACCTGCAAACTGTCGGCGTTCAAACCCTCTATAGCAAAGGCTTGTACAGTTTTATTAACAGGATCAACATCAAACCCCATGATTTCACTCAACACATTTAGAGCGGTTGCACTCTTATGCAGAATATTATTGACTGGATCAAATCGAAACCAATGTGTCGCAACATCAGTTCTAATCAGGAGGTGCAACCAAGGCTCACTGTATGGGTCTTCTGTTATTTCTACTTGTTCAATGGTTTGATCCATTAACCAATCATCAATGAGATAAGAGGGGTAATCTTTTACACTCAAGAGATAGTTTGACAATTCAGTATGATTTAAAAATCCACAATTTAGCCACCACTCGCCATTGCTACGAGCAAGCAATGAATAACTATCCAAACTGACGACACCCGCCAGAGCTTTGCCAACAAAATAATACTTAATCCGTTTTGGTTTCCAGCTTTGTTTATTGTCGTCCAATTGGTAGCTGAGCAGTACATTGTTGTGTCGAGTCGACAAGTATAGATCCCCTCCTCTTTGGTTGAGTAGCATGAATTTACGATTAAACGATCCCAGAGAAGGCAGCATGGTTAACCCCGCCTCTTCACTCCATCGGTGAACTTTATTTTCGCTGACCAGAAACCAATAGCCTTCGTGAAATGTTATGCTCGAAGGAAGCGAATCAATCTCAATTGCCGGCGATGCTTCAATCAGGATAGATTTGTCTCCCACAGTTGCCCTGCGGAAAGTATGCAAATGATGAGTAGTACTATTATCGGACTGAGGTTCTAAAGAGAGCATGGTGTCGTTGTGAAAGGCCGCAACAGACTCAGGGCTGACCCGGTAGTGAGTGAAGCAATCGGGGGTGTCATGCCAGAGTCGCTTATACAAAAGAGCCTGATGTCGACTAATCCGCTGTGGTTCCGAGGTGCAGCGAGGATAACAGAGTGAGTCATCACCAGAATCGCCACCGTCATTATTGTGAGCAAAATACAGCGCTTCCAGTTTAACCGGATAGGGTTGGCAGTGCTCTCTAATATGCCACAGCTCAAAATTGAGTCCTTTATAATTGCTTGCGTTTCGTAGGTCTGCATCTGCCAGCCCTTCTTGGATATGGTCTGCGCTGAAGATGATAGCTGGCAAGTCAATGGCGCTGCCAGGCGCCTTCGTGAACGTACCTGGTTCACCGTAGTTGCCAGACAACCCCTGTTCTCCTGCAATTGCTGTATTTTTAATGTCAGGTTGAGTAAAGTTATCTGGCTGCTTATCCTCGACAAATAAAACAAGTCCGGGCTCTCCTGCTTGACCACCCTCACCAGGCTTTCCCGGATACCCTTCCAGACCGGGCTGCCCCAGTTTGTTGTAACCCTGAACGAACTGACCGCCAATCACCAGTTGGTGCAGGGTGTCGTTATTGGAATGTATGATCAACCCTATCCGACCAGGCATTCCAGATTGGCCGCCGTTGCCTCCATCCCCTCCATTACCGCCACGACCTCCATCGCCTCCGGAACCGGGCAAATAATCTGGCTGATAATCTGTTGTGTTAAAAAGCACTGAGCCCCCCATCGAACCTTGCCCCCCCATACCGCCATCTCCCCCTGAGCCTCCATGCCCACCATTTCCGCCATCACCAGAAGTGACGGAAACATTATTATGGGAAACCACGTATGAGTATTCGGATTTACTGGATACGCCTGAAAGAATACTACTGTGCACCCCGGGGGACCCTGAAGCACCCGCTTCGCCAGCCGTGCCATTGTTACCTGGATAGCCAATGTAGCCCTTCGGGGATTCTATTATCCCGGGTTCGACCTCAGGAGTGATAGCTGGAGGAGGAGCGGGCGTAGCAGGCTGAGAACCGTCCATACCCTCAGAACCATTCATACCGTTCAATCCGCTTTCGCCATAGACATCGGTAGCAATTTCTATGTTCCGGAAGTGATCAGATTCGGAAAGCCCTACCAAGGCAGATGCCCAGGATTCTTTGCCGTTCAGAGCTTTGCCAAGTACTATCCCTCCCATAAGACGCAAATTTTCAAACAGGGAGTTTTTTGACTCGCTTGCCAGCAGCCCGCTGTATGGGAATCCTGATACGAAAGAATCATAGAATGTCAGGTTGCCAATGCTGGCATTGACAGTGCGGTGGAAAAGCCCTCCACCATTCAGAGGTGGGATGCCGGTATAATTGAGTCCATAAATTGCGTGATTTCTGCCATCCAGCCTCCCCCTGAACTCTTCAATACGTTGATCCGCATTGTGCAATCCGTAAATATCTTCTGCCAGATAGAAATGACCATCTGGGTTTCGATGGATTTCGGAAACGTTATGGTTGTAAATCGGATCCTGAGTTACCCCCGTAAGCTGATATACAGTTTTAAGAGAGGAAACAGGCAGGTGAAGAGTGGTTAAAATATCCCAGTTATCAACATTGCCTCTGGTACCAATTCCTGTCACTGAGAGGCTAAGCGTCGACCCAGCACCTGCTGCCTCAAGACCAGTAATTTTCTCAAGACCATCAGGCATAAACTCAGCAGTACGGATGATTTCATTCTGCTCTGTCAATGGCAGCAATGTAATCTGGTTGTTGTTATGGCCGACCACATGCAGGGTATTTTCATACCAGAAAAGCCGAATGGTGTCGAAGGACACCTTTCCTGCTAGCCAGTCTGTTAATATTATTTGTTTCACAGCATTGCCAGAACTATCCAACCGGTAGATGGGGGTATCACCATCCGCATTCTGGCCAAGAATATAAAGGTACTGCTCAGCTATTACAGCTTGGACATTATGCAGGGGCTCAGGTAAGGATAGGGCGATCTGCTGGTGCCAGAGGTTTGTTACTTCTTCATAGCTCCATTTGAGCAGTTGCTGCTTTTCTTCCTGACGAGTCAGTAGCCAGAGCTGGTTATTAAGCTGGGTTAGTACTCGCTCTATTTGGTACCCGTTATCAATAATGTGAGGGATAAGCTTGTTGCTCGGGGTCAGTAACCAGAAAGTATTCTCGCTGAACAATAGCACCTGCTTCTTCCAAAGGAGCAGGTCAATTCCTCGCGAGGGCAGGGTAAAATTCAGATCACCTGCCTCAAATGGGGCTGAATCATCATCGGTTCGAAAAAAATCGGTGAAACGACTTGTATCGCCTTCCTTAGAGCGCCAAAGCAAAAAGTGCCTGCCGTCGTTAGTTGTTTTGTGGGCTGTAATAAACAGCCCTTCTGGAGCCCACTGATTAAAGACAGAGTCAGGAGCAGGAGCTTGTGTGCTAATGACTGATGGGCTGCCATCGGTCATAGGTCGGAGGAAATCGGCAAAATAGCCTGCTAAAACTGTCGCCCAGTTGGTACCATTGTCAAGTGGCTGATCTATGCTCGGTTGCAGTTTATACTCAGGAACACGTGGATAGGCGAAATCATTACCATAATTCAAATAGGGTTCTGCGGGGATGTACAAAGGTCCCAGAGCTAATGGGTATGGATAGTATCCTTCTTGAAGGCGCCAGTCTTCCTTGCCTAAATTGGCAAAGGTTGCAGGCTGCTTGAGCTGCTCGGATGAATAGCCATCACTGGTATTGACAAGGTCTTTGTGGAAGTAATTGGATAAGCCGGCAAAAGACGGCAATGTTTCAGTCAGACTAACAAAGCCGCCTTCACCGACCAAGCCGTTAGAACCTGCTGTACCATTTTTCCCGTTAAACCCTTTGACCATTCCGCTACCAGCTGAGCCTCCGGGCCCCCCGCTGCCAGCTATGCCGTACATCCCTCCCTTATCAACGGAAAAATTGGCATTCAGTAACAGTGAATCTCGCAGGACTGTCTCATTCCAACGACCAAACAAACCGACATTGCCGCCACTTCCTCCATCACCTCCATCCCCTCCATCACCTCCATTACCTCCTTGTCCCCCTATACTGTTGCAGCAGTCGGGAGCGTTTCCTCCAGTACCACCAGATCCTCCATTACCACCGTTGCCACCCGTTCCTCCTATGCCTCCGAGCAGTGTGCTGTTACCTCTCACTACTATGCGTTCAAAAGTTGTACCTTCAGCGTCACCAACCAATACGCCAATACTGACACCGTCTCCGCCCTTGCCTCCTATAGTGCCACTAGTACCACGTCTACCACCACTCCACCACGTGCCAGTCGATCCCTTATTACCATTCAAGCCTCTCGCCCCAGTCTTGCCTCTACCGCCAAATACTTCTATGGCGATTTCAACGTCACTGAATGAGCTATTGGTTGCCTTACCAGCAAGAGTGCCAGCATAGGGCGTCGAGCTATTGCCTGCTAGCCCGATAATCATACCACCCATTACCCGCACGTTTTCCACCACGCTATTCACTAGTTCCCCTGCCAGCAGCCCTGAGTATTCAAAACCAGAAATATCGCTGTCGTAAAAGGTCACATTGCCAATATGAGAGTTTTGGGTGCGATGAAATAGACCGCCATAGTGATTTGGAGATATGCTGCGAGCACTAAGGTTTAGTTGAAAAAAAGCGTGATTATTGCCATCAAGCCAGCCAGTAAATTTTTCCGGTCGCTCATTTATGACAAGCGACGAGCCGTTGATATTTTCCGCAAGGCGGAAAAAACCTGAGGGCTGAAGGTAAAGTTCGCTGATATTGTGATTGTATAAAGATTGAAACTCGCTTGCCTCAACCGATTCAAGGCTCCACATGTAAAAGAGAGTGAAAGCACTCATGGTTAGTTGCTTGCGACTACCAGCTCTTTTCAAAAAGAAACTCATTAGCAAAACTCCAGATCTGAGATTCACCACATAACCTGATATTTATTAGATATCTGCTATTGCAATACTTCGGACAATTTTTCTGAGAGTTTGACCATGAGAGAAATCAGCGAAAATAGAGAAACGTAACCCTCTGCCCGCTGATATTTTTCTCTCATGGAAGCATAGTAAAGAGCGCTTTGGACGCTATGTCCACTGTCAGTCTTCTCCAATATGAAATGAGCCTAAAGGAGCCGATTTTTTCCTTACCATCTCGGGGCTGGGACGACAAAATCGCTTCCACGGTGAGTATTCTGTGCTCGACTTTAGAGAATTATAAGCACTAAAGTTTTATATTTTTCGAACTCGAATAAGGTTAAGCAACCGTTTCAATCATCACAAAAAAACGGTTGCCATGCTCACTTCAGAACAGAAAGTTATCCTCCGAGAGCTTTCTCTATCTACGATATTTCTTACAGGAGCGCTATCATTACTTGCTGCACCAACGTTCTGCGAGTTGCTTCTGGGCAGCATGATTTCTGGCGAAGGCTTTCTTACACTGGCTCTTCTGGCTCTTCTGGCGGTTTGATATTCATGCGTGAAGGTCGCGAAGAAGAGGCTTTGAAGATTACCAAGCAGGCTTTGGAGCGTGACCGTTCAGATATTCAACTGAATA
>NZ_JOKH01000020.1 GCF_000722635.1 Endozoicomonas numazuensis
ATTGTCCTGGTGCTGGCTATCTCTGAAGAGCCTGAGATTCGATATGAGGGTGGGGCAGGTCAAGATTCCTATGCCCATGCTGAAGAATGGATGTCTCATATCGTGGGTTACCCCAGGGGCTGACCACTTCTGCTTACGAGGACCTGATTAAACACCCTCTTTATCCTGCCATGCTGGACCGTATTCTAAAGCGTATAAATGCTCTTCCTGTGAACAGGGATGATCAGTATTTACAGTAAAGTGAAGGCATGGCTATATGCGGGTAAAAATGTTGAAGCAGGATAAGGTCGACGCTTAGCCTCTGGCCTTTTAGGCTGTTACTGACCTTCCCGGAATCGAATAGCCTTTCTGGTCAGTGAGGTAGACTTCTCCTTTTATACAATCATATTAGCTCGCTGAAATCACAGTTCCAATTTGCTTTACTCTGCAGATCCTGATAGCTTTTCGGACTGTTTTTTAAGGGGCTTTCATTCATCTGGTTTCGTTCTGTACCTCGTACAAATGAACCTGTCGGGCAATGAAAGTGCGCTCTAGGAGGCTGACCGAGAATAGCGTCCGAGCATAAAATTCAGTAGAACGAGTCAGCTTTTTCACTGAATTTGTGCGAATAGTTGACCTATTTAAGCAAATTCAACGGAAAAGATGGCCGTTCTTTCTGGATTTCAGACCGCAATTGTCTTAAGTCCGACAGGCTCCTATTGCTGTATACGATGTTTAGAGTATTTCCACAAACATAAGATATGACATGATGTGACCGTCGTTCGTCGCAAAGTATTAAAATGATGAGCAAGGATTCGATACATTTTTGCCATGCCAACGGGTTTCCTGCTCCGGTCTATCGTCAGTTTCTGAACCCTCTGGAGGCTCAGTTCCGGATTCAGTATCTGGAGTGTCATGGCCATAATCCCGATTATCCCGTCAATAATCACTGGGAATGCCTGGTCGATGAGCTGATTGATCAGCTGGAACGTCGATATGATCAGCCTGTTATCGGCCTGGGTCATTCTTTTGGTGGAGTGCTGACCTGGTTTGCTTCCCGAAGAAGGCCGGATTTATATAAGGCCGTCATTTTACTCGATGCGCCCTTGATGACTCCGCTGGACAGTGGTTATATCCGGTTGGCAAAAAAGCTCGGGATTATGGGTCGTATTACGCCTTCTCAAAGAGCTTCTGAAAGAAAAGCAGTATGGTCAGAAAGACAGGAAGCTCTGGACTATTTCCGGTCAAAAACGCTTTTCAACCAGTTTGATGAACGTTGTCTGGAAGATTATGTGGACTTTGGGCTGGATAATAGAAACGAGAGTCTGAGTCTGAAGTTTGATCCTGCGGTTGAGGCCGCAATTTTTTCTAACCTGCCAGACCGTTTTCCCCGTGCACAGAAGCCTGGAGTGCCATCATCCATGGTTTATGGTCAGAGCAGTGATCTTCTGTCAAGAAGACGAGTCTTGGTTCATCGCTATCTAACAAGGTTGGATATGCAAAGTACGCCTGGTGGACACCTGTTTCCTCTGGAGTTTCCGGAAGCAGCAGCAAAGAGTGTTCTGCAAATGATAGAGAGGCTTACAGGAGAGCATTATGGAGCCTAGGGACATTGAAATCTGCATCGGGCGGATGAATTTCTCGGGTCAGGAATGGGGTGACCCGAAAGGAAAGCCTTTGATTGCCCTTCATGGCTGGTTGGATAATGCCGCGAGCTTTGCTCCATTAGCCCCTTTTCTGAATGGTGTCCGGCTAATCGCTATTGATCAGGCCGGTCATGGGCGCTCGTCTCATCGACTGGACGAAGTGGATTATTCCATCTGGCATTATGTAGAGGATCTGGCTGAAATTGTCGATACTCTGGAGCTGGAGTCTTTCAGTTTAATTGGACATTCAATGGGGGCAATTGTCTCGGTGATGGCTTCCGCCATACTGGGAGACAGGGTTGAGAAGGTTATATTACTGGATGGGCTTTTCCCTATGCCCAGGAAACCAGAAGACGCTCCCAATGCATTGGCAACTTATATTCAGGAACGAAAGTCCTTCCGTAAAGGTAAGCCGGTTAACCGCTATCGCTCATTGGAACATGCCGTTAGGGTACGTTGTCTGGGGCAGTTTCCGGTGACTCGTGATTCTTCTGCCTTGTTAGTAGAGCGTGCGTTATACCAGGATGGTGATGCCTGGACCTGGAGAACAGATCCTCGCCTTAATCTGCCTTCACCCACTCGATTTACAGAAGATCAGGCATTGGCCTTTGCAGAACAGATGAGTTGTGATGCTCATATGCTCTATGCAAAAGAAGGTTATGTCGATGCACTCATAGAGCCTTATCGTGAACGTCTGGAACATATCCACTTTTACCCGATGCCTGGCTCTCATCATTTTCATATGGATGGTGAAACTCAATCGGTAGCGGATGTGGTGAATACTGTTATGAACTCTTGACTGTGTTAGGCTTGAAAGCTTATGGGAGCTGGAGCTTTTCTAATGAAAGCTCCTGATGGCTTCTTTGGTGATTCTTTAGCCATTTGACGCTAATACCACTGATTCAAAATAGGCGGCTGGATAACTTCCAGTCGATTAAAATACTGAAACAGTGGTATTTCCTGTGTCAGGAGTGAAATGCAATCTATGGCCATTTTCCATTCTTTTTTAAGACGAACGTCTTCTTTTATGTTGGCAAGTGCCTTTTTCCTGCCTGCCACTGTTTTTGCCGATGAAATAGCTCCATTTCCGAACGCTACTCTTGATCTTCAGCTCAAGCAGTCAGTGACCAGCTATCCGGTCATCAGCAGCTCCATGAAGAAAGTGAATGGTATCGTTACTGCTGATTCAGAGCAGTGGCTTGATGGCTCTCTTGACAGAAAACTTTATCTTCTGCCCAGTGGTAAAAGCAGTGATGAAGCGTACCGCTTTTTTACAGAGCAATTTAAAAAACTGGGTGTCACTCCTGTATTTAGTTGTGAACGCTTCAGTTGTGGTGGCAGTAATTTCTGGGCGAATAATGTATTTGATATCGCCCGACTTTATGGTCTGGATAAAGAGCAGGCTTACTTTCTGGGTCAAAAAGAGGTTGATGGAAAAACGGCTTATTATCTGACTTATACGGTAAGAAGAGGCAACAAAAGGGAGTACGCTCTGGTTGATATTTTCACGGCAGGTAAAGCTAAAGCGCTTAAAAGAAATCAGGTTGTGTTACCAACGTTACCTGGCAGTTTATCTGCATTAGCCAGCTCAGACGCGTATAAAGCATTATTAAAAGCTTTTGAAAATCAATCCAGACCCTTGTTGATTACTGTTGAGTCTGCTTCAGCAGGAAGAGTTTCAGAGGTAGATAGCCTCAGCCGGCAATTACAAGAAATTCAGACACTTCTCCAGTCTAAATTGCGTGAAGATGCCATCAGTTCCAGTCGATATCGTATCCAGTCAATTGTGGGTGATCAGGGCGAAGGTACTCTGCATTGGCAGGTACTCCAATAAAATAAAAGACAGATGTTCTGTGATCACCTTGGCAGCCATGATGATGTAACGTTCTTTCGTTAATTATGGGGGCAGGGTGTTCCACTGTTGAGTCAATAGAGTTTGGGTTGATCAGCAACTGTCGTTTTTCTACTTCTTCTAAGGAATAGTCCCAAAATAACTTCCTTATTCAAATCTGCTCAAAATCCGTTCGGGCTGAGTTTGTCGAAGCCCAATGCTATAACCCTTCGACAAGCTCAGGGCGAACGGGGTCCGGGTGAAAATCGGGAAGTTATTTTGGGGCAAATCCTAAACCCGACATTCACCACCTAACCTGACATTTTCCTGAAGTCTGCTATTTATCAGATAAGCAAATATCAGGAAACCGTCTTATGCCTCCTGTTCAGTACCGCACTCAGGTCATGGATCACCTCGGCTTAGTCGCAGGAATGTGCAAAGAGCTTGGGATCGTCGAACACATTGACCAGCGTGCCCCAAAGCAGTCCGACGAGTGGAAGGTTTCTCATGGTGAGTGCATTCTCGCCATGATTCTCAATGGCTTGGGGTTCGTTGGGCAATCTCTCCATATGTTTCCGCAGTTTTTCGACAACAAACCCCTCGACAAGCTGATCAGGGAGGGAGTCGAACCTGAGCACTTAAACGACAAAGTGCTCGGAAGAGCACTGGATGAGATGTTCAACCTGGATGTCAGTAAAGTCTATTTCGAGCTGGCTATCAAGGTAGCAAAGAGCCTCAAGCTGCCATGCGAGGCGTTAAACCTTGACGGTACAAGCCTACACGTCGATGGTCGTTATAATAGCGACAGCGAGGAGAGCGACGAAGACCTTAATTGCATCAGGATTTGCAAAGGCTACAGCCGTGACCATCGGCCAGACCTGAACCAGGCCATTTTGCTTCTGATGACCGAAAACAAAGCGGGCATTCCCATGTTTATGGCCGCTGCCAGCGGCAATGTGACCGACAAGACGAGTTTTCAGTGGGTCGTATCCCAGCACCTGAAGAGTTTCAAGGCCGCACTGGAAGCCCGTTACTTCGTTGCTGATGCTGCGTTGTATGTAGCAGAAACGCTTCAAAAACTGGATCAACAAGGGCAGTGGTTCATTTCCCGTGTTCCCCTCAATATCGCCGCCGCCA
>NZ_JOKH01000021.1 GCF_000722635.1 Endozoicomonas numazuensis
TTCGATTGGATGGCGGCACAGTAAAATAACAACACACATAAAATCTGGAATAATCTTGTTGAAAGTTTACAATTTCCTGATTGTCGAGTCAGCCTGAATCCCTTGGTACTATTGATCGGAATCAATTAAGCGGGAATTGCTGACAAGAAGCTGGAAGCTGCTATGTTCAAAGCAGGACTTATTAGATGTATTAAGATTTCATGAAACTTTTAGCTATATTAATTGTCAAGGCCTCTATTTGTGCACTATTTTTTTCCACACGAGCGTTGTCGCTGCAATTTTCATCACTACCTGATTGCCACAGAGCACCATTTACTGCAGAAAGCATAAAACCAGACGCTGTTTTTGTTTCCAGTGAAAAACAGCAGCTTATTGATCCCAGAGTGAGTTCTCAGCTGATTATTCCCGATCTGCCATGCCCGGAGATTAACAGCACTGTCACCGTGGAACTGACCCAACTTGGGGAACAAGAGCAGGTGATCAGTCAACAACTTGTTGATACTCGAGCTCACTCATTCTTAGCCATCGATACTTCCGGGCTGGATATAAGTTCGCAGATTCAGATAGAAAACGAGCAGGAAGCACCCTTCCCTTCTTCGAGCTGGAGGCATACGGCCTATTTATCATTCAACGCAGGCACACATCGATATAGACTCAGGCTTGCAGGTGATCTTGATGGCTTTCCGGATATCCTTCTCAGTAAAAATGAAAAATTGCTGAACTCGGCGAAGAGTTATGAAGTGGTGGTCTTGAAGGAGCACATTCATCTAATCCAGAAAAGGCATAGTGACCCATTAATAAATCCTCCCAATACCACATCCACCAACTACCACATCAGTGCGGGCACAGCAGTGGGTATGATCAACTCATATGTTATAGCTTTTGCTGTGGGTGAAATCATGTGGGGCCTTGGAAGTTTAAGAACACCAAATAATACACCACTCTCCTGGCGTATAGCATTAAGAGCAATAAAAGTTTTTTCCTATGGCTTAACTCTGGGGTTTACAGCTCTACAAGACATTGTGATTTATTCCGCAAATTTTTGCACAAAAGGTTACTGTCTGAGCTGCGGCTTCATTCCCATCCCTTGGTACAACTACAATCAGAGAGAAATAGAAGGCTCTGTATATACAAACCCGATGTACCAGCCAAAAATCCAGCAACCGCTTCCAACTATTCCTGAATAAAAACAAAAAGCCGAAGGATAGCGCGGTTTTCCCACTTATTACCTGTTAAACCTGCCTGCCCCCAGGTTCGAACACCCTGTTCAAGGCCACAGATGGAGGCTTTACACAAAATTATACCCATCGCATTTTCTAACTATCGTAATGAGCATGGCAAGCTGGACGACAGAACAAGGCGGAACGACGAGTAATAGCCAGCTATTGCGAGAAGTTCCAATGCAGGGCGGGTGTTCAGATTGCCAGCGCAATAGCGTAACTAGAAAGTACGGTTGGTATTAGCCCAGTGCCGTTTTTTGATTCGCAGAGGAGTGTCGTGATGATTGGCTTGTCTCTGCAAGAACAGCGCTATCCAGAATTTTAAAATACGTGCTCATGACTGGGGCCGCCCCCTGTCTTTTTTAAGAACACAGTCTCATTTTAAGTGATTGACTCACTTCAGAAGATATCCATCAAACACGGGACGTTATCTATTACTTGAAACCACCCTGCCACCTGCTCACAATAGATTCCTGTTACCAAAGTCTAATTTCCTGAAAGAAGTATCGTCTTAAGATGACGGACAGGCACCGCAATGCCAAAATCTGTAGACGTCGACAGCCACTTATAACAAAAACCGTATAAGTGCATTGCCTGAAGAACTATTAGAAAAACTCTAAGGACTCCTTATGACTGAAGCACGCGTGTATCCAGTAACCGAGGCCCAACGACAAAATACTCTGGCAGATAACGAGCGTTATCTTGAAATGTACCAGCAGTCTGTCGTTAACCCGGAAAGATTCTGGCGAGAGCACGGCCAGAGGATTGACTGGTTTACCCCTTACACGCAGATCAAAGATGTGTCATTCGACCATGAAAATGTCGACATCAACTGGTTCTTCGACGGCACCACCAACGCCTCTTACAACTGTCTGGATCGCCATCTAGAGCACAAGGCTGATCAAGTCGCCATTATTTGGGAACCTGATGAAGAAGATAAACCTTCCCTTAAGGTCACTTACAAAGAACTCCATGAAAGAGTATGCCGTTTCGCTAACGGCCTGAAGAGTCAGGGAGTTGGCAGAGGTGATGTGGTCGCTATTTACATGCCTATGGTGGTTGAAGCGACTGTAGCTATGCTGGCCTGTTCACGTATTGGCGCAATACACTCCGTTGTTTTTGGTGGTTTCTCACCCGAAGCTCTGGCTGGCCGAATTATAGACTCCAACGCCAAACTGGTGATTACCGCCGACGAAGGTATTCGCGGAGGACGAAAAGTCCCCCTGAAAAAGAATGTTGATCTGGCACTTGAAAACCAGGCTGTGACCAGCATCGAAAAAGTCATTGTTTTACGCCACACCCATGGGGAAATATTCTGGCAGGAAGGACGCGATGTTAATTGGCATGATTTGACAGCACTGGCCTCCCCTAACTGCTCTGCGGAAGAAATGAACGCAGAAGACCCTTTGTTTATTCTCTATACCTCAGGTTCAACAGGCCAACCCAAGGGAGTATTACACACGACTGGAGGCTATCTGGTTTATGCCTCGATGACACACCAGTATGTTTTTGACTATAAAGACGGCGAAGTCTTCTGGTGCAATGCTGATGTTGGCTGGATCACGGGCCACACCTACGTAACCTACGGCCCACTGTTAAATGGTGCCACCATGGTAATGCATGAAGGCGTCCCTAATTACCCTGCCAGCAATAGAATCAGCAAAATCGTCGATAAACATCAGGTTAATATTCTCTATACTGCCCCAACAGCAATACGCGCACTGATGGCGGAAGGTGATGCCGCTGTTGAAGGAACGGATCGCTCCAGTCTGAGATTACTGGGCAGCGTTGGCGAACCGATCAACCCCGAAGCCTGGAGCTGGTACTACAAAACGATTGGTAATGAGCAGTGCCCGATTGTAGATACCTGGTGGCAGACTGAAACCGGTGGTGCCATGCTGACCCCCCTCCCGGGCGCTACAGACCTGAAACCCGGCTCAGCAACAAGACCTTTTTTTGGCATCAAACCGGCCCTGGTAGATAACGAGGGTCGAATCCTTGAAGGCAAGCAAGAAGGCAACCTGGTAATTCTCGACAGCTGGCCCGGACAGGCTCGCAGCGTTTTTGGTGATCACGAACGTTTCGTACAAACTTACTTTTCCAGCTTCAAAGGCATGTACACCACGGGCGATGGCGCACGCAGGGATGAAGATGGCTATTACTGGATCACTGGTCGGGTCGATGATGTACTTAATGTCTCCGGCCACCGTATGGGCACCGCAGAGATTGAATCTGCACTGGTCTCCCACCACGATGTTGCTGAAGCGGCCGTTGTTGGCTTCCCTCACGATATCAAGGGACAGGGTATATACGTCTACGTAACACTAACGGCTGAATCTGAATATTCAGATGAGCTAAAGACTGAACTAAGACAGTGGGTGCGCAAGGAAATTGGTCCCATTGCCTCACCGGATATCATTCAATGGGCACCAGGACTACCTAAAACGCGCTCAGGGAAAATCATGCGCCGAATCCTGCGTAAAATTGCATCCGGTGAATACGAAAACCTTGGAGATACTTCAACACTGGCTGACCCTGGCGTTGTCGAATCTCTCATCAAGGACCGCACATTAGCAGGCTGATTACTGTCTCCGATACAGGTTTCAATAACACCAAAAGGGCCCTGTAACCCAGAGCCCTATTTACTTTATTGAATGCCACCCACTCAAACCTCTAGTTATTAACCGCAGCATTTTAATCTTTTATTGACTTTAAGCATCATCGTCCATACTATGCGCTCCTCGTTGATGCGGGGTGGAGCAGCCTGGTAGCTCGTCGGGCTCATAACCCGAAGGTCGTCGGTTCGAATCCGGCCCCCGCTACCAACTTACAACAACAGCCTATTTACCAGAGAGCTGTTGAAAAGATTTCGGTGCGGGATGGAGCAGTCTGGTAGCTCGTCGGGCTCATAACCCGAAGGTCGTCGGTTCGAATCCGGCTCCCGCTACCACATTACAACGAC
>NZ_JOKH01000022.1 GCF_000722635.1 Endozoicomonas numazuensis
CTGACCGAGAATAGTGGTCAAGAATAAAATTCAGTAGAACGAGGCCATTTTTTCGATAAATTTGTGCGAATAGTGGGCCTATTCAATCAAATTTATCGGAAAAATGGGCCGTTCTTTCTGGATTTTAGGCCGACCTGCCTATTCTCGGTCAGGCTCCTGGCCATCTCTCTGATTGTTCGGAGATCCAGAGGATCATGTCATCAGTCCAGTGTTTATCCCGATGATGGAGCGTGGATAGCAACGTCAGGAAATAATCAGGTGAAGCACTGAGTGACAACTGTCTGATTAATTGTTTTTGAAGCCAGCCTTGTACCCATTGTTTGCTCTGGGGGGACAACAGTCTGACAGTGGTCAGGTTGTGTGCGAATCGTTCTGTTGAAACGTCATAATCCTGATAGCGATCCAGCAGTTCAAGAACGTAAGGAAAGTTGGATCTTGCACAGCTTAATTGCAGTAGGACTTCCCATTTTCATGCTCTGGTTAATGAGCTGTTCGTTGTTTTTTCAGGCAGGTTCCAGTGAACGTTCAGAGCAGGTCTGAACAGATTTATATGTATTGCTATTTCAAGTTTTCCGAATCTGAAGTTCATAGTGAAAGAGGCATTGAAAGACCCGGGTGTAAATAGCTGCGGGTTACACCCAGGTATCTCTGATGTTTTTTGAAAGCCTATGGGTATATATCGGTGATGAATGCAGGGGGATGAGTGTCAGAAAGCGTATTACTTTGCCAGCTGTTGGTATTTCTCGACGATTTTCTCCAGACTTTTCTTTTCTGTAGCCATGGTGTCCTGAACACTCTTGGGTACCTTGTTCATATTCATCTGGCTCATTTCATTCAATAACTGTTTAGCCTGACTATTCAAGTCTTCGAGCTGGTCGGCAGTGAGTTTTTGGCTGGTTCCACCCATTGTATCTCTCAGGCGTAACTCAGCAAATCGGTCAGTGACGGGATGGGCCGATGCTAACCAGGGCGTACAATGATTGAGGGTGTACTGAAAGCTGTTGACTCGAGCTACTCTGAATACCCCTTTACCATGAGTTTTGACCGTAATGCTTTCAAGCGGTACTTCACCAAATGGTGTGTTATTAAGGTGTACTCTGTACTGACTCTCCGTTCTGTCTTTTAGGCTACCCAGCAGTGTCGCGTAGTTTTGGTATTCCTGCTGGGAAATACCATCCAGTTGCTGATTCAACCATTGCGATACTTCAGTGCCTGAATTGGGTTCAAGGTCTTGCAGGGTCATTGGGTCCAGGTGACCGTGCTCTGATAAAGGTAACAACATCTGGCTGACCGCTGCCATCCGAACGTTTCTGCCAAGCTGGTGTTGATCAAAGAAACGATAAAAACCTGTCAGAGAATTACCCTCCTGAAAAGCGATGTCTTCCAGTCGATGGCGAAGTTCTTTCTGGGTATCTGAGGCACTGCTGTTCTTACTGAAGAATGAAGCCCCCGGCACTTCATGGTTATACCATTGCTTATCGACATTAGCTTTTTCAGAGGCACCTGTCAGTGCCATGGCTCTTACATAGCGGGTGAAGAATTTGGGCATCTGCTCTTTCCATGGTGTGTCCTTATGTCGGGTAAGACTTTTTGACATGTATTTAGCAGGCGCATCCAGAGCCGCTCGTTTTTTTCTCAGACGTTTACCTGGTAGAGAAATTTCACTGATTGGGGCGGGCGTTTCTGGCTCAATGGGATTGGGTGATGGAGACGTTGCTTTTTGTTCAGGCTTGGAAAGAGTTTTTTCCAGAGTGGGAATAACGTCTTTCTCGGTGGGTGCAACCGGAGTCTTCTGCATGCCCGGTGGCTGTGTACTTTTTGCTGCCGGAGGTACATAACCCGGTAATGAGCTGGTACGAACAGGTGGTGTTGGCGGGGCTTTTTTAACGGTTCTTCCAGAACTTTCTGACGTTAGAAGTTTCGCGCCTTCTGTCACCAGGCGTCGGTAAAAGTGTTTCTGAAGATCTTTCATTACAGCAGGATCATCTGCAAGCTTCGGATTTCCAAGTTCTTGAGCTGAATGCCTGAGGGCAGACTGTACTTCTGAAAACTCGTCATCACCTTCAACGCAAGTACTGGGTTTGAAGGAATTTATGAGTTCCCGGTATTGTGCTTGCGGGTCAGTTGCTGACGTTATTTTAGGCAGGTGATGGTCAAGCAGGTTACGAGTTGCTTTTTGTATAGAGGCGGCTTGAGGCAATGTGTTTGTTATGGGCGTTTCAGGTTGACTCACCGCTCGGCTTAAAAGCGTTTTAGCGGCCAGTGGACTTTCTGTAAGAGCCTGGCTCCTGGGTCTGTGGGGAATATTCTGCTGAATGCTTGATTGTTGTTCTGGCTTTGGAGCAGGCGGCGGTGCAGGTCTGCGAGGTTTGGTTGAAGCTTTAGTCAGCAGGTTTGACATCGGTGGCATAACTTTTATGCCCCGCTCATGGATGGATTTCCTTTTTGGGGTCATCTGGTCTTTAAAAAAGGGCATTTTGTTGACGATGTCACGCAGCGCCTGGACTCTGCCACCGTTAGAAACCCGCTTGATGCCCTCAGGTTGCACCCACTGTGGACCCTGGCCTGAGGTTTTGTCGATCAAACCCATACTGTCCCTGTATGCTGTTTTTCGTCGTTCTTTAAGAATAGTCGAAGAGAATGGTTGATCTATTTATTATCGCTGTTAGTTTTATTCGCTACGGCTTTTTTGCGGCATTCTTAATCCATTTTTTCAACTGTGTTGCAGGCAGCGCTCCGGAAGTTCTACTGGTTTCTTTCCCGTTTTTGAATGCAATCAGGGTAGGAATACTTCGAATATTCAATTGGGCTGCAATTTGCTGGTGTTTCTGGGTGTCCAGCTTGACCAGTCTGATATTCGGTTCGAGCTCACGGGCGGCTTCTGCGAATGCAGGAGCCATGGTCTTACAAGGGCCGCACCAGGGGGCCCAGAAGTCTACCACTACCGGTACATCGGTTTGGGCCAGGAAGCGTTTGAAATTACCAGAGTTGAGCTCTACCGGCTTGCCGTCAAAGAGTTTGTTTCTGCACTTGCCGCAAATGCCTCCCTCTGACAGACGTTCTTTGGGTACTCTGTTGGGTGTGCTGCATTTGGGGCATGCGATCTGAAGAGGCTGAGACATATCATTACCTGTAGAACACGGGGAGGAAAAAGCGAATTTGTACTGTATATCCATCGACTTTCAAGATGCTACGTTGTTGCCAGCGTTCGCTCACCCTGATCACCTACTATTTTTAGGCTCACAGGGCTTCGCTCACTTGTCGCCTAGTAGCATCTTGAAATCCAATGGGTATATATGGGGGTGTATTAAGACTAATCAACAGTGACTGAGTCTTGGATGTATTAATGTAATCGTTGGGTTAACCGCTAATCTGAAAGTAAGGTAATCATTTTAAGCAGGTTGAATCATGGATGCTTCCCAAATCGCTGAGTCAGGCGTACTGAATAACAAGAAGGTCTTGGTGGCTGAAGATAATCCCGCCAATCAGCTGGTGCTGAAAAAGTTACTTAAGAAAGTGAATATTGAGCCGGTGTTTGCGGGAAATGGCCAGGAAGCTCTGGACAAGTACAAGGAGAATCCGGACAACTGGGATCTGGTTCTCATGGATTGTGAAATGCCTGTTATGGATGGTTATTCTGCTACCGAAGCGATCAGACAGTTTGAGCAGGAAGCTGGAATAGAAAAGCATACCATTATCGGCCTCAGTGCCCATGCCATCGATGAGTTAAAAAATAAGGCGTTATCCAAAGGCATGGATGATTATCTAACCAAGCCTATTGATCGTGACAACCTGTTCAAAACTCTGGTCGACTATCTGGGGTGAATGAGCAAGTCAGATTTTCCCTGCATTTCAGTTCTTAATTCTATCTGTGTTAAAAATCATTTCTCTCTTTTTGAGGAGAAATGATTTTTGTGTCCATGACTCTAGGAGGCTGACCGAGAATAGTGGTCAAGAATAAAATTCAGTAGAACGAGGCCATTTTTTCGATAAATTTGTGCGAATAGTGGGCCTATTCAATCAAATTTA
>NZ_JOKH01000023.1 GCF_000722635.1 Endozoicomonas numazuensis
AGAATAAAATTCAGTAGAACGAGGCCATTTTTTCGATAAATTTGTGCGAATAGTGGGCCTATTCAATCAAATTTATCGGAAAAATGGGCCGTTCTTTCTGGATTTTAGGCCGACCTGCCTATTCTCGGTCAGGCTCCTGGCCATCTCTCTGATTGTTCGGAGATCCAGAGGATCATGTCATCAGTCCAGTGTTTATCCCGATGATGGAGCGTGGATAGCAACGTCAGGAAATAATCAGGTGAAGCACTGAGTGACAACTGTCTGATTAATTGTTTTTGAAGCCAGCCTTGTACCCATTGTTTGCTCTGGGGGGACAACAGTCTGACAGTGGTCAGGTTGTGTGCGAATCGTTCTGTTGAAACGTCATAATCCTGATAGCGATCCAGCAGTTCAAGAACGTAAGGAAAGTTGGATCTTGCACAGCTTAATTGCAGTAGGACTTCCCATTTTCATGCTCTGGTTAATGAGCTGTTCGTTGTTTTTTCAGGCAGGTTCCAGTGAACGTTCAGAGCAGGTCTGAACAGATTTATATGTATTGCTATTTCAAGTTTTCCGAATCTGAAGTTCATAGTGAAAGAGGCATTGAAAGACCCGGGTGTAAATAGCTGCGGGTTACACCCAGGTATCTCTGATGTTTTTTGAAAGCCTATGGGTATATATCGGTGATGAATGCAGGGGGATGAGTGTCAGAAAGCGTATTACTTTGCCAGCTGTTGGTATTTCTCGACGATTTTCTCCAGACTTTTCTTTTCTGTAGCCATGGTGTCCTGAACACTCTTGGGTACCTTGTTCATATTCATCTGGCTCATTTCATTCAATAACTGTTTAGCCTGACTATTCAAGTCTTCGAGCTGGTCGGCAGTGAGTTTTTGGCTGGTTCCACCCATTGTATCTCTCAGGCGTAACTCAGCAAATCGGTCAGTGACGGGATGGGCCGATGCTAACCAGGGCGTACAATGATTGAGGGTGTACTGAAAGCTGTTGACTCGAGCTACTCTGAATACCCCTTTACCATGAGTTTTGACCGTAATGCTTTCAAGCGGTACTTCACCAAATGGTGTGTTATTAAGGTGTACTCTGTACTGACTCTCCGTTCTGTCTTTTAGGCTACCCAGCAGTGTCGCGTAGTTTTGGTATTCCTGCTGGGAAATACCATCCAGTTGCTGATTCAACCATTGCGATACTTCAGTGCCTGAATTGGGTTCAAGGTCTTGCAGGGTCATTGGGTCCAGGTGACCGTGCTCTGATAAAGGTAACAACATCTGGCTGACCGCTGCCATCCGAACGTTTCTGCCAAGCTGGTGTTGATCAAAGAAACGATAAAAACCTGTCAGAGAATTACCCTCCTGAAAAGCGATGTCTTCCAGTCGATGGCGAAGTTCTTTCTGGGTATCTGAGGCACTGCTGTTCTTACTGAAGAATGAAGCCCCCGGCACTTCATGGTTATACCATTGCTTATCGACATTAGCTTTTTCAGAGGCACCTGTCAGTGCCATGGCTCTTACATAGCGGGTGAAGAATTTGGGCATCTGCTCTTTCCATGGTGTGTCCTTATGTCGGGTAAGACTTTTTGACATGTATTTAGCAGGCGCATCCAGAGCCGCTCGTTTTTTTCTCAGACGTTTACCTGGTAGAGAAATTTCACTGATTGGGGCGGGCGTTTCTGGCTCAATGGGATTGGGTGATGGAGACGTTGCTTTTTGTTCAGGCTTGGAAAGAGTTTTTTCCAGAGTGGGAATAACGTCTTTCTCGGTGGGTGCAACCGGAGTCTTCTGCATGCCCGGTGGCTGTGTACTTTTTGCTGCCGGAGGTACATAACCCGGTAATGAGCTGGTACGAACAGGTGGTGTTGGCGGGGCTTTTTTAACGGTTCTTCCAGAACTTTCTGACGTTAGAAGTTTCGCGCCTTCTGTCACCAGGCGTCGGTAAAAGTGTTTCTGAAGATCTTTCATTACAGCAGGATCATCTGCAAGCTTCGGATTTCCAAGTTCTTGAGCTGAATGCCTGAGGGCAGACTGTACTTCTGAAAACTCGTCATCACCTTCAACGCAAGTACTGGGTTTGAAGGAATTTATGAGTTCCCGGTATTGTGCTTGCGGGTCAGTTGCTGACGTTATTTTAGGCAGGTGATGGTCAAGCAGGTTACGAGTTGCTTTTTGTATAGAGGCGGCTTGAGGCAATGTGTTTGTTATGGGCGTTTCAGGTTGACTCACCGCTCGGCTTAAAAGCGTTTTAGCGGCCAGTGGACTTTCTGTAAGAGCCTGGCTCCTGGGTCTGTGGGGAATATTCTGCTGAATGCTTGATTGTTGTTCTGGCTTTGGAGCAGGCGGCGGTGCAGGTCTGCGAGGTTTGGTTGAAGCTTTAGTCAGCAGGTTTGACATCGGTGGCATAACTTTTATGCCCCGCTCATGGATGGATTTCCTTTTTGGGGTCATCTGGTCTTTAAAAAAGGGCATTTTGTTGACGATGTCACGCAGCGCCTGGACTCTGCCACCGTTAGAAACCCGCTTGATGCCCTCAGGTTGCACCCACTGTGGACCCTGGCCTGAGGTTTTGTCGATCAAACCCATACTGTCCCTGTATGCTGTTTTTCGTCGTTCTTTAAGAATAGTCGAAGAGAATGGTTGATCTATTTATTATCGCTGTTAGTTTTATTCGCTACGGCTTTTTTGCGGCATTCTTAATCCATTTTTTCAACTGTGTTGCAGGCAGCGCTCCGGAAGTTCTACTGGTTTCTTTCCCGTTTTTGAATGCAATCAGGGTAGGAATACTTCGAATATTCAATTGGGCTGCAATTTGCTGGTGTTTCTGGGTGTCCAGCTTGACCAGTCTGATATTCGGTTCGAGCTCACGGGCGGCTTCTGCGAATGCAGGAGCCATGGTCTTACAAGGGCCGCACCAGGGGGCCCAGAAGTCTACCACTACCGGTACATCGGTTTGGGCCAGGAAGCGTTTGAAATTACCAGAGTTGAGCTCTACCGGCTTGCCGTCAAAGAGTTTGTTTCTGCACTTGCCGCAAATGCCTCCCTCTGACAGACGTTCTTTGGGTACTCTGTTGGGTGTGCTGCATTTGGGGCATGCGATCTGAAGAGGCTGAGACATATCATTACCTGTAGAACACGGGGAGGAAAAAGCGAATTTGTACTGTATATCCATCGACTTTCAAGATGCTACGTTGTTGCCAGCGTTCGCTCACCCTGATCACCTACTATTTTTAGGCTCACAGGGCTTCGCTCACTTGTCGCCTAGTAGCATCTTGAAATCCAATGGGTATATATGGGGGTGTATTAAGACTAATCAACAGTGACTGAGTCTTGGATGTATTAATGTAATCGTTGGGTTAACCGCTAATCTGAAAGTAAGGTAATCATTTTAAGCAGGTTGAATCATGGATGCTTCCCAAATCGCTGAGTCAGGCGTACTGAATAACAAGAAGGTCTTGGTGGCTGAAGATAATCCCGCCAATCAGCTGGTGCTGAAAAAGTTACTTAAGAAAGTGAATATTGAGCCGGTGTTTGCGGGAAATGGCCAGGAAGCTCTGGACAAGTACAAGGAGAATCCGGACAACTGGGATCTGGTTCTCATGGATTGTGAAATGCCTGTTATGGATGGTTATTCTGCTACCGAAGCGATCAGACAGTTTGAGCAGGAAGCTGGAATAGAAAAGCATACCATTATCGGCCTCAGTGCCCATGCCATCGATGAGTTAAAAAATAAGGCGTTATCCAAAGGCATGGATGATTATCTAACCAAGCCTATTGATCGTGACAACCTGTTCAAAACTCTGGTCGACTATCTGGGGTGAATGAGCAAGTCAGATTTTCCCTGCATTTCAGTTCTTAATTCTATCTGTGTTAAAAATCATTTCTCTCTTTTTGAGGAGAAATGATTTTTGTGTCCATGACTCTAGGAGGCTGACCGAGAATAGTGGTCAAGAATAAAATTCAGTAGAACGAGGCCATTTTTTCGATAAATTTGTGCGAATAGTGGGCCTATTCAATCAAATTTATCGGAAAAATGGGCCGTTCT
>NZ_JOKH01000024.1 GCF_000722635.1 Endozoicomonas numazuensis
ACTGAACAGGAGGCATAAGACGGTTTCCTGATATTTGCTTATCTGATAAATAGCAGACTTCAGGAAAATGTCAGGTTAGGTGGTGAATGTCGGGTTTAGGATTTGCCCCAAAATAACTTCCCGATTTTCACCCGGACCCCGTTCGCCCTGAGCTTGTCGAAGGGTTATAGCATTGGGCTTCGACAAACTCAGCCCGAACGGATTTTGAGCAGATTTGAATAAGGAAGTTATTTTGGGACTATTCCTTAGAAGAAGTAGAAAAACGACAGTTGCTGATCAACCCAAACTCTATTGACTCAACAGTGGAACACCCTGCCCCCATAATTAACGAAAGAACGTTACATCATCATGGCTGCCAAGGTGATCACAGAACATCTGTCTTTTATTTTATTGGAGTACCTGCCAATGCAGAGTACCTTCGCCCTGATCACCCACAATTGACTGGATACGATATCGACTGGAACTGATGGCATCTTCACGCAATTTAGACTGGAGAAGTGTCTGAATTTCTTGTAATTGCCGGCTGAGGCTATCTACCTCTGAAACTCTTCCTGCTGAAGCAGACTCAACAGTAATCAACAAGGGTCTGGATTGATTTTCAAAAGCTTTTAATAATGCTTTATACGCGTCTGAGCTGGCTAATGCAGATAAACTGCCAGGTAACGTTGGTAACACAACCTGATTTCTTTTAAGCGCTTTAGCTTTACCTGCCGTGAAAATATCAACCAGAGCGTACTCCCTTTTGTTGCCTCTTCTTACCGTATAAGTCAGATAATAAGCCGTTTTTCCATCAACCTCTTTTTGACCCAGAAAGTAAGCCTGCTCTTTATCCAGACCATAAAGTCGGGCGATATCAAATACATTATTCGCCCAGAAATTACTGCCACCACAACTGAAGCGTTCACAACTAAATACAGGAGTGACACCCAGTTTTTTAAATTGCTCTGTAAAAAAGCGGTACGCTTCATCACTGCTTTTACCACTGGGCAGAAGATAAAGTTTTCTGTCAAGAGAGCCATCAAGCCACTGCTCTGAATCAGCAGTAACGATACCATTCACTTTCTTCATGGAGCTGCTGATGACCGGATAGCTGGTCACTGACTGCTTGAGCTGAAGATCAAGAGTAGCGTTCGGAAATGGAGCTATTTCATCGGCAAAAACAGTGGCAGGCAGGAAAAAGGCACTTGCCAACATAAAAGAAGACGTTCGTCTTAAAAAAGAATGGAAAATGGCCATAGATTGCATTTCACTCCTGACACAGGAAATACCACTGTTTCAGTATTTTAATCGACTGGAAGTTATCCAGCCGCCTATTTTGAATCAGTGGTATTAGCGTCAAATGGCTAAAGAATCACCAAAGAAGCCATCAGGAGCTTTCATTAGAAAAGCTCCAGCTCCCATAAGCTTTCAAGCCTAACACAGTCAAGAGTTCATAACAGTATTCACCACATCCGCTACCGATTGAGTTTCACCATCCATATGAAAATGATGAGAGCCAGGCATCGGGTAAAAGTGGATATGTTCCAGACGTTCACGATAAGGCTCTATGAGTGCATCGACATAACCTTCTTTTGCATAGAGCATATGAGCATCACAACTCATCTGTTCTGCAAAGGCCAATGCCTGATCTTCTGTAAATCGAGTGGGTGAAGGCAGATTAAGGCGAGGATCTGTTCTCCAGGTCCAGGCATCACCATCCTGGTATAACGCACGCTCTACTAACAAGGCAGAAGAATCACGAGTCACCGGAAACTGCCCCAGACAACGTACCCTAACGGCATGTTCCAATGAGCGATAGCGGTTAACCGGCTTACCTTTACGGAAGGACTTTCGTTCCTGAATATAAGTTGCCAATGCATTGGGAGCGTCTTCTGGTTTCCTGGGCATAGGGAAAAGCCCATCCAGTAATATAACCTTCTCAACCCTGTCTCCCAGTATGGCGGAAGCCATCACCGAGACAATTGCCCCCATTGAATGTCCAATTAAACTGAAAGACTCCAGCTCCAGAGTATCGACAATTTCAGCCAGATCCTCTACATAATGCCAGATGGAATAATCCACTTCGTCCAGTCGATGAGACGAGCGCCCATGACCGGCCTGATCAATAGCGATTAGCCGGACACCATTCAGAAAAGGGGCTAATGGAGCAAAGCTCGCGGCATTATCCAACCAGCCATGAAGGGCAATCAAAGGCTTTCCTTTCGGGTCACCCCATTCCTGACCCGAGAAATTCATCCGCCCGATGCAGATTTCAATGTCCCTAGGCTCCATAATGCTCTCCTGTAAGCCTCTCTATCATTTGCAGAACACTCTTTGCTGCTGCTTCCGGAAACTCCAGAGGAAACAGGTGTCCACCAGGCGTACTTTGCATATCCAACCTTGTTAGATAGCGATGAACCAAGACTCGTCTTCTTGACAGAAGATCACTGCTCTGACCATAAACCATGGATGATGGCACTCCAGGCTTCTGTGCACGGGGAAAACGGTCTGGCAGGTTAGAAAAAATTGCGGCCTCAACCGCAGGATCAAACTTCAGACTCAGACTCTCGTTTCTATTATCCAGCCCAAAGTCCACATAATCTTCCAGACAACGTTCATCAAACTGGTTGAAAAGCGTTTTTGACCGGAAATAGTCCAGAGCTTCCTGTCTTTCTGACCATACTGCTTTTCTTTCAGAAGCTCTTTGAGAAGGCGTAATACGACCCATAATCCCGAGCTTTTTTGCCAACCGGATATAACCACTGTCCAGCGGAGTCATCAAGGGCGCATCGAGTAAAATGACGGCCTTATATAAATCCGGCCTTCTTCGGGAAGCAAACCAGGTCAGCACTCCACCAAAAGAATGACCCAGGCCGATAACAGGCTGATCATATCGACGTTCCAGCTGATCAATCAGCTCATCGACCAGGCATTCCCAGTGATTATTGACGGGATAATCGGGATTATGGCCATGACACTCCAGATACTGAATCCGGAACTGAGCCTCCAGAGGGTTCAGAAACTGACGATAGACCGGAGCAGGAAACCCGTTGGCATGGCAAAAATGTATCGAATCCTTGCTCATCATTTTAATACTTTGCGACGAACGACGGTCACATCATGTCATATCTTATGTTTGTGGAAATACTCTAAACATCGTATACAGCAATAGGAGCCTGTCGGACTTAAGACAATTGCGGTCTGAAATCCAGAAAGAACGGCCATCTTTTCCGTTGAATTTGCTTAAATAGGTCAACTATTCGCACAAATTCAGTGAAAAAGCTGACTCGTTCTACTGAATTTTATGCTCGGACGCTATTCTCGGTCAG
>NZ_JOKH01000025.1 GCF_000722635.1 Endozoicomonas numazuensis
GCCAGCCCAACCATCGTAGCGGCCAGGGCCACTTAACAAGTGCAGGCAAAAGGGACGCCTCACTGTGTTCGCCGCCCCTGCTGCAAGCGTTAGGCTGAAAAAGAAACACCTTAGTAAATATCAAGAAAGGCTCGGTAAATGCGAATTGCAAAGTAAGAAACCGCATGTACAGTGAAGATAAATTTTATGTGGTTTATTTAAAATGCCTTTCATAACACAGTACAATTGCGGAAAAATACTAAGAAGTGTGGATTATCAGAAAATTGATCCTAAACATTTCAATCAACTTTATAAACAAAATATCTGGATATTATCGTATAAAGAGCAAGCATGGCTTGCTAGTGCAAAATTGCTATTCGATGATCCATCAGCATTCTTAAAAGAAGCTTATGTAAAGAACAGCCCGATAGATACCAAAAAATTTGTGTATGAAGGAAATAATCCTGCTTATCATGAAGATAAGAACTGCGATAGAATAAAATCCAACTATAACAACTTTGAAATACCTCAAGAAATCATACATAAAGGTGATAGAGAGATTGAAAGATTCAGGAAGTGGTTTAAGAGCAATCATAAACTATATGAAGATAATCAGAATAGATTTTTATCAAGATTGCAAGCTACATTTTTCCTACAAAATCCTCCGAATAAAGTAACTGGCTCAAATAGCGGTATTGTAGAATTCAATGATGTTAATATCTCAACCCTAGAGGATGAAATAGATCAACTTATGGAACAAGCCAAGTTGTTTTATTTCAAATCAGATGTACATCAAAACACTATTGATATAAACGGAAATAGAAGCTTTTTCGTAGCTAAAAGTGCAAAGAAAGATTCAATAATATATATCTGGCACAATTCTTACAAAGAAAAGCTAAAAGAAAAACTAATGCATTATTTTCGCGTGAAGTTAAATCCTGATCTTGAGTTTTCAGGTAAACTCCTTCAAACACTTAATTTTAGAGAATGTAATCAATGCTGCTGTAGCATAGATTTTTCTAAATTAGCATTATAAAAGAAAGATTTTTACAATTTTCAGCCTAACAAATGCTTCCAGTTCGTTCCGGGGCTTCGCCCCTCCACCCGACGCCGCCGTCGGCGGCGCGGCTGAAGCAGGCGTTATGTGCTAAGAGTTAATCCCCCAATTTTCTTCTCAAATATTAAAAGTTGTTATCTTAGGAAGTTAGATGTTAGTAAGAATACATCGGATTAAAGGAATAGGTTTGCTACACGATGTTGATGCAAGATCTCATTCTTTAAAAAAAGCAAGTTTCATCTACGCAGATAATGGAAGAGGAAAGTCTACGCTAGCATCAATTTTTCGCTCATGTTCAGTAAACAAACCTGAACTTATTATCAATCGAAGAACTATTGATGGAAACAATGCTCCTGAAGTTGATTTTCAGTTTAACAATGGCCAACGATCTACGTTTCAAAATGGTGTATGGAGTCAAGAGCACTCAGAGCTATTAGTTTTTGACTCCGATTTTGTAGAACAAAACGTTTATGCTGGGGGTCAGGTTACATCAGATCAAAGAAAAAATTTATTGCAATTTGCACTTGGTGAAAGTGCGGTCAATGCACAAAGAGTTTACGACCAAGCAGATGAAGATACAAAAGCAGCAGCTGCTAACGTTCGTGATATCATATCTCAACTTAGCGCATTTCATAGGGGGTTAACTCTTTCTCAGTTTCAGGCTTTAGAAGAAGTTACTGATATTGATTCACAGATCAATGCTCTAAATGAAAAAATTGTTGAGGCACAAAACATTGATCTTATTCAAGCGAAAGCTTCGCCTAAATTATTAATAAAACCAAACTTAAAAACTGATTCAATCTTTGAGATATTCGAAAATTCACTTGATAATATAGACTTGGCCGCTGAAGAGCAGGTAAAGGCATTTATAGATTCTCATAGTAAACCAGGTTATGAGAAATGGATTAGTGATGGGGTTGCATATGGTGAACAAAACTGTCCTTTCTGCGACCAGTCACTAGAGGGTTTAGACTTAATAAATGCGTATCGAAGCTATTTCAACCAAGATTACAACAAGCTAAAATCTGATGTTGCAAAATTAGAAGTTGCAATATCTACAGCTTGTTCAGAATCAATAATAGAAACTTTGAAATCGAGTTTTACTACAGCAAGTGCAGTAATTGATGGTTGGCAGGAACATATTGATATCCAGCCTCCTGTTTTTGATGAGTCTAAAGCAAGACAGCTACTCCTTGAAATTAAAGGTTTGCTAACAAAATTAAGACAACAGAAAGAAACACAGCTTCTTGAGTCTATAGGTGAAGACACAGACAAACAGCAAATAGATACTTACTGGCAAGAACTGTTAAGTGTTGTCGATACTTGTAATGAAACAATAACAAAAGCTAGAGAGGCAATAGTAGGTTATAAGACTAACTTAGCTTCGGTAAATATAGAAAATTTGCGTCAACAAATACAGAGTCTTGAATTGTGTAGAACTCGCTATAGTCCTGATTCTGTTAGAATGCTGTCAGAATTACAGGATGCTCAAGAAGAAGAGAGAAATTCAAAGAGAGATAAAGCTGGATTAATACAATAAGTGCAATCGACTGATATTTCAGATGTGAGCCAGCTGCTGGTACATTCTGTAGCTCTCACACTCAGAAATGGAA
>NZ_JOKH01000026.1 GCF_000722635.1 Endozoicomonas numazuensis
TTTAACCATTGTTTAATGGCCTTTACGGGTATTCCAGTAAGGAAGATTTGAGCTGATCAGGGAGATTTGGGCTAGGGCGGTATTCAAGTTTGTTGCTGGTTGTATGGGATTTTATGGATGTCCTTTTTTTTTATGGATGTCCTTTTTTTTGAAAGTGATTTCAGCGTTTTAACCATTGTTTAATGGTCTTTACAGATATTCCAGTAAGAAAGATTTGAGCTGATCAGGGAAATTTGGGCTAGGGCGGTATTCAAGTTTGTTGCTGGTTGTATGGGATTTTATGGATGTCCTTTTTTTTCCTCTTTTTTTTCCTTTATTTTCTTTTTTTTATTTTCTTTTTTTTATTTTTTTTGGCTATTAGTCGTCACCTTCTTAAGAATTATACAGGCAGAGGTCTTGGCTCAGAAGCTTTGCTCTCAATATTTGAGTGCTATAAAAAATTTAGAGGAATGCCTATTCCTGAAATTGATAGAGATAATTTAAAATCACGAATTCAAGAAATTGTTTTTAATATAGCTGAAGAATTATTAAAGACATCTGATTTGATTCAGTTTAAAGGATATTTTTCCGTTGGAGATTTTAGTGATACTGATCATTTTTTTAGAGTTACAAGAACTTTTCCCAATGATTTTGGACCAATAATACGATCTGCACTGAGATCTTTAGAACGGGTTAATAAAGCAGATTGTTTTTCAGGGTTTACTTCTGATCCTATTTCCGTAGCAGCAGTTCGTTCTTTAGAAAAGTGTGGGTTTGTAAAATCAGGGTACGAATACAAAAAGTATTGTGAAAGCTAACTCTATGGTTTTGTATGCATAACGCCAATTTCAGGGGCTGCACCGCAGGCGCAGTCCCTGGAAACTTTTGTTATGTGTTCTTACCAGCTTGTTACTCTATGGCAGAAACTTAACGGTCACCAGGAAATCCAACTTACTCTTATTGAGCCAAGAAAATAAGCCAGTTGAAATCGTTAGAAGGGAGAGGAGAAGAAGCAATGCTAGTAAATCTACAAGGAAAAGAGCCCCGTCACGAGAGCTTGAATACAAGTGAGCCAAGCCTTAAAAAAGCAAAGTTTATCGACAAGGCTATAAACCCCATCCCAGATGAAATGACTGAAAAAATTTTTTCCTATCTGGATACAAGGGACCTTGCTGTTTGCAGGAAGGTGCACCGCGATTGGAAAGGACTTATTGATACTCATCACATAATTGCTCGCTCCTTCTTCCGTGATTGCCACCTTTCAAATCGAATTAGTCCACTAACCGCCGAGTGCTATACATCATCCATTCAAGGCTGGCTAACAGGATTTAGCAATATGGGTGGAGAATTGGCAGAGGAGTTAGATAACGTTTTGCACCATGAACACTTTCCCGAGATATTATTTTTCTCCATTGCCAAAGTATTAGTAGAAGCAAAAGAGTTGACCTGCCAAAACGTTGCCACCATCCCGCATTTTGACTGGGTGAACAATGCCACCTTCAGCCCCGATGGAAACCACCTTGTGACAGCCTCTAACGATAATACCGCCAAAATCTGGGGGCTTGTCGACGGTCAATGGCAGGAAAAAGCCACCATCCAGCATGATGACTGTGTGAACGGTGCCAGCTTCAGCCCTGATGGAAACCACCTTGTGACAACCTCTAAGGATAATACCGCCAAAATCTGGGGGCTCGTCGACGGTCAATGGCAGGAAAAAGCCATCATCCAGCATTCCATGCCGGTGAACAATGCCTGCTTCAGCCCCGATGGAAACTACCTTGTGACAGCCTCTGACGATCATACCGCCGAAGTCTGGGGGCTTGTCGACGGTCAATGGCAGAAAAAATTCACCATCCAGGATTCTAGCTCGGTGAACAGTGTCACCTTCAGCCCCGATGAAAACCACCTTGTGACAGTCTCTGACGATGATACCGTCAAAGTCTGGGGGCTTGTCGACGGTCAATGGCAGAAAAAAGCCACCATCCCGCATTCTAAGTGGGTGAACAGTGCCAACTTCAGCCCCGATGGAAACCACCTTGTGACAGCCTCTGAAGATAATACTGCCAAAATCTGGGGGCTTGTCGACGGTCAATGGCAGGAGAAAGCCATCATCCAGCATGATGA
>NZ_JOKH01000027.1 GCF_000722635.1 Endozoicomonas numazuensis
TGGAGTCATACTTTCTTACCAAGTGATAATAATCATCCTCGGCCTTGCCGGTGACCAAATAGTCATAACAATGTTGCCTTGCTCTCACCATAGGTTCTTGCCATGAGAGAGGATATCCGCAACCTCGCCTTAGTTCTTGGTTTAAAACATTGAGCTCCTCAACAATCTTACCCTCAGATTCAGCGCAATGTTTTGAATTTACAATTTTCGAACACAGGATAGAATAAGCCGGCTGAGTGAAACAACCGTCACTGGCTAGCATATAGGATGGCCTCTGCAACCATCCATTATCTACATCAGAAAAAAATATGCCACTCTTACCTACCATTTCCAAACGTTTAGCCAATTCTTTTTTATCCTGACTTTTAGCGCAAGACAAAGCAGTATCTAACGTCTTCTCAACATGGTGAGCAACGCATAGCCTGAGACAATCCATGTACAGCAGACTATCCCGTGCGCTCAGACCAATTTTTCCCTGGTACCACTTCCCCATACCTGAAGCCATATCGAACCCCAGATTAGATTCAAGACTCAGAGTGACGATATTAGGGTGCTTGATAAATACCCGTTGCATCTCCTGAATTTGCTCGGAGCTCATGTCAGACTCAGAAAATACAACAAGTACTGGCAAACCAAACAAAGCCATTTGTTCAGCTTGCTGACTTATACGTTCAACATAGTTGTATTTTGTGTTATTAACTCCATTAAAAATCGTGGTGCCGTTCAAAGCCGTCCAAGTATAAAACTGAGCTACAGGAGGGCAGACTTTCAGGCTCATGTCCCTGGCAGTTTCCAGGCTATTAATGCCAGCAAACTTTAAGGCATCGGCCATATTATCCCAGCTACCCTGGTCAATGACGCCTATAAGGTCGGGACGGTCTTCCCTGATGATGTCCTGAGCAAGTTTCAGGTAATACTCTCTACCAGGCATCTGAGCCTTAATGAGCGCAACAATCTCGTCATTACCATAAATACGCGCCAGCGTTAAAGGCGAGAAGCTCTTGTCAGCCTCTAAGTTGTACTTGCCTCTTTCTTCTTCATGGAGGTATTTCCGCTCACCCAGTTGAGCCCTGAACTCTACAGGAAGTGGAATAAGCTGCCGCCTGATACTTTCTACATCTTTTGCAAGAATACTCTGGTGGAGGCTTCTGTGAAATGAAGTGATATTCGTTACAGACCTTATAGCAAGAGATTTTACTTGATGCGGAGCAGACGGTTCAGTTAAAGCAATGCGCTTCAGTGGTGACTCCTCACCACCTGGGTCTGGGACTGCATTTAAAGATACGGGTGGCTGATTTTTTATGGGTAATCCTGATG
>NZ_JOKH01000028.1 GCF_000722635.1 Endozoicomonas numazuensis
AACCACCTTGTGACAGCCTCTGAAGATAATACTGCCAAAATCTGGGGGCTTGTCGACGGTCAATGGCAGGAGAAAGCCATCATCCAGCATGATGACTGTGTGAACGGTGCCCGATTCAGCCCCGATGGAAACTACCTTGTGACAGCCTCTGACGATAATACCGCCAAAGTCTGGGGGCTTGTCGACGGTCAATGGCAGGAAAAAGCCATCATCAAGCATGATGACAGGGTGTACAGTGCCAGATTCAACCCCGATGGAAACCACCTTGTGACAGCCTCTTTCGATAAGACCGCCAAAGTCTGGAAACTCGTCGACGGTCAATGGCAAGAAAAAGTCACCCTCCCGCATGATGACTCGGTGAGGGAGGCCATCTTCAGCCCCGATGGAAACCACCTTGTGACAGTCTCTGACGATGATACCGTCAAAGTCTGGGGGCTTGTCGACGGTCAATGGCAGAAAAAAGCCACCATCCCGCATGATGCCTGGGTGTTCAATGCCAGATTCAGTCCCGTTGGAAACCACCTTGTGACAACCCCTCGCAATAACACCGCCAAAGTCTGGGTGTTAAAAAGTAAGGAGAATCATGATAAGGAGTTGACCAGCCAACACATTGCCACCATCCCGCATTATGACTGGGTGAACAATGCCATCTTCAGCCCCGATGGAAACCACCTTGTGACAGCCTCTAAGGATAATACCGCCAAAATCTGGGGGCTTGTCGACGGTCAATGCCAGGAAAAAGCCATCATCCAGCATACTGGCTGGGTGAACGATGCCAACTTCAGCCCCGATGGAAACCACCTTGTGACAGCCTCTGACGATAACACCGCCAAAATCTGGGGGCTTGTCGACGATCAATGGCAGGAAAAAGCCATCATCCAGCATGATGGCTCGGTGAACAGTGCCCGCTTCAGTCCCGATGGAAACTACCTTGTGACAGCCTCTAAGGATAATACCGCCAAAATCTGGGGGCTTGTCGACGGTCAATGGCAGGAAAAAGCCATCATCCAGCATGATGACTCGGTGAACAGTGCCACCTTCAGCCCCGATGGAAACCACCTTGTGACAGTCTCTGACGATGATACCGTCAAAGTCTGGGGGCTTGTCGACGGTCAATGGCAGGAAAAAGCCACCATCCCGCATTCTAAGTGGGTGAACAGTGCCAACTTCAGCCCCGATGGGAACCACCTTGTGACAGCCTCTGAAGATAATACTGCCAAAATCTGGGGGCTTGTCGACGGTCAATGGCAGGAGAAAGCCATCATCCAGCATGATGA
>NZ_JOKH01000029.1 GCF_000722635.1 Endozoicomonas numazuensis
CCACCTTGTGACAGCCTCTGAAGATAATACTGCCAAAATCTGGGGGCTTGTCGACGGTCAATGGCAGGAGAAAGCCATCATCCAGCATGATGACTGTGTGAACGGTGCCCGATTCAGCCCCGATGGAAACTACCTTGTGACAGCCTCTGACGATAATACCGCCAAAGTCTGGGGGCTTGTCGACGGTCAATGGCAGGAAAAAGCCATCATCAAGCATGATGACAGGGTGTACAGTGCCAGATTCAACCCCGATGGAAACCACCTTGTGACAGCCTCTTTCGATAAGACCGCCAAAGTCTGGAAACTCGTCGACGGTCAATGGCAAGAAAAAGTCACCCTCCCGCATGATGACTCGGTGAGGGAGGCCATCTTCAGCCCCGATGGAAACCACCTTGTGACAGTCTCTGACGATGATACCGTCAAAGTCTGGGGGCTTGTCGACGGTCAATGGCAGAAAAAAGCCACCATCCCGCATGATGCCTGGGTGTTCAATGCCAGATTCAGTCCCGTTGGAAACCACCTTGTGACAACCCCTCGCAATAACACCGCCAAAGTCTGGGTGTTAAAAAGTAAGGAGAATCATGATAAGGAGTTGACCAGCCAACACATTGCCACCATCCCGCATTATGACTGGGTGAACAATGCCATCTTCAGCCCCGATGGAAACCACCTTGTGACAGCCTCTAAGGATAATACCGCCAAAATCTGGGGGCTTGTCGACGGTCAATGCCAGGAAAAAGCCATCATCCAGCATACTGGCTGGGTGAACGATGCCAACTTCAGCCCCGATGGAAACCACCTTGTGACAGCCTCTGACGATAACACCGCCAAAATCTGGGGGCTTGTCGACGATCAATGGCAGGAAAAAGCCATCATCCAGCATGATGGCTCGGTGAACAGTGCCCGCTTCAGTCCCGATGGAAACTACCTTGTGACAGCCTCTAAGGATAATACCGCCAAAATCTGGGGGCTTGTCGACGGTCAATGGCAGGAAAAAGCCATCATCCAGCATGATGACTCGGTGAACAGTGCCACCTTCAGCCCCGATGGAAACCACCTTGTGACAGTCTCTGACGATGATACCGTCAAAGTCTGGGGGCTTGTCGACGGTCAATGGCAGGAAAAAGCCACCATCCCGCATTCTAAGTGGGTGAACAGTGCCAACTTCAGCCCCGATGGGAACCACCTTGTGACAGCCTCTGAAGATAATACTGCCAAAATCTGGGGGCTTGTCGACGGTCAATGGCAGGAGAAAGCCATCATCCAGCATGATGA
>NZ_JOKH01000030.1 GCF_000722635.1 Endozoicomonas numazuensis
AGTAAATCTACAAGGAAAAGAGCCCCGTCACGAGAGCTTGAATACAAGTGAGCCAAGCCTTAAAAAAGCAAAGTTTATCGACAAGGCTATAAACCCCATCCCAGATGAAATGACTGAAAAAATTTTTTCCTATCTGGATACAAGGGACCTTGCTGTTTGCAGGAAGGTGCACCGCGATTGGAAAGGACTTATTGATACTCATCACATAATTGCTCGCTCCTTCTTCCGTGATTGCCACCTTTCAAATCGAATTAGTCCACTAACCGCCGAGTGCTATACATCATCCATTCAAGGCTGGCTAACAGGATTTAGCAATATGGGTGGAGAATTGGCAGAGGAGTTAGATAACGTTTTGCACCATGAACACTTTCCCGAGATATTATTTTTCTCCATTGCCAAAGTATTAGTAGAAGCAAAAGAGTTGACCTGCCAAAACGTTGCCACCATCCCGCATTTTGACTGGGTGAACAATGCCACCTTCAGCCCCGATGGAAACCACCTTGTGACAGCCTCTAACGATAATACCGCCAAAATCTGGGGGCTTGTCGACGGTCAATGGCAGGAAAAAGCCACCATCCAGCATGATGACTGTGTGAACGGTGCCAGCTTCAGCCCTGATGGAAACCACCTTGTGACAACCTCTAAGGATAATACCGCCAAAATCTGGGGGCTCGTCGACGGTCAATGGCAGGAAAAAGCCATCATCCAGCATTCCATGCCGGTGAACAATGCCTGCTTCAGCCCCGATGGAAACTACCTTGTGACAGCCTCTGACGATCATACCGCCGAAGTCTGGGGGCTTGTCGACGGTCAATGGCAGAAAAAATTCACCATCCAGGATTCTAGCTCGGTGAACAGTGTCACCTTCAGCCCCGATGAAAACCACCTTGTGACAGTCTCTGACGATGATACCGTCAAAGTCTGGGGGCTTGTCGACGGTCAATGGCAGAAAAAAGCCACCATCCCGCATTCTAAGTGGGTGAACAGTGCCAACTTCAGCCCCGATGGAAACCACCTTGTGACAGCCTCTGAAGATAATACTGCCAAAATCTGGGGGCTTGTCGACGGTCAATGGCAGGAGAAAGCCATCATCCAGCATGATGA
>NZ_JOKH01000031.1 GCF_000722635.1 Endozoicomonas numazuensis
TTTAACCATTGTTTAATGGCCTTTACGGGTATTCCAGTAAGGAAGATTTGAGCTGATCAGGGAGATTTGGGCTAGGGCGGTATTCAAGTTTGTTGCTGGTTGTATGGGATTTTATGGATGTCCTTTTTTTTTATGGATGTCCTTTTTTTTGAAAGTGATTTCAGCGTTTTAACCATTGTTTAATGGTCTTTACAGATATTCCAGTAAGAAAGATTTGAGCTGATCAGGGAAATTTGGGCTAGGGCGGTATTCAAGTTTGTTGCTGGTTGTATGGGATTTTATGGATGTCCTTTTTTTTCCTCTTTTTTTTCCTTTATTTTCTTTTTTTTATTTTCTTTTTTTTATTTTTTTTGGCTATTAGTCGTCACCTTCTTAAGAATTATACAGGCAGAGGTCTTGGCTCAGAAGCTTTGCTCTCAATATTTGAGTGCTATAAAAAATTTAGAGGAATGCCTATTCCTGAAATTGATAGAGATAATTTAAAATCACGAATTCAAGAAATTGTTTTTAATATAGCTGAAGAATTATTAAAGACATCTGATTTGATTCAGTTTAAAGGATATTTTTCCGTTGGAGATTTTAGTGATACTGATCATTTTTTTAGAGTTACAAGAACTTTTCCCAATGATTTTGGACCAATAATACGATCTGCACTGAGATCTTTAGAACGGGTTAATAAAGCAGATTGTTTTTCAGGGTTTACTTCTGATCCTATTTCCGTAGCAGCAGTTCGTTCTTTAGAAAAGTGTGGGTTTGTAAAATCAGGGTACGAATACAAAAAGTATTGTGAAAGCTAACTCTATGGTTTTGTATGCATAACGCCAATTTCAGGGGCTGCACCGCAGGCGCAGTCCCTGGAAACTTTTGTTATGTGTTCTTACCAGCTTGTTACTCTATGGCAGAAACTTAACGGTCACCAGGAAATCCAACTTACTCTTATTGAGCCAAGAAAATAAGCCAGTTGAAATCGTTAGAAGGGAGAGGAGAAGAAGCAATGCTAGTAAATCTACAAGGAAAAGAGCCCCGTCACGAGAGCTTGAATACAAGTGAGCCAAGCCTTAAAAAAGCAAAGTTTATCGACAAGGCT